>CAVXUK010000015.1:0-10554 GCA_963764895.1 uncultured Pseudomonadota bacterium | reverse complement strand
GTTCGAGGCCATCGAGCGCGAACAGGCGGCGCGCGGCAACCTGTAAAAGGCCCGGTTCAGAGACAGGACACCTTTCCATGCCCATCTACCGCCAACTCGGACAGATTCCCGCCAAACGCCATAGCGTGTTCCGCCAGCCCGACGGCTCGCTCTATCCGGAGGAACTGGTGGGCGACCACGGCTTTGTCGGGCCATCGAGCCTGCTCTACCACCTGCATCCGCCGACGCGGATGACGAGCGTGAAGTTCCTACGGGCGACGCCGCTGGTGGCGGAGACCGAACCGGTCTTCAAGCACCGGCATTTCCGCACCGGGCAGATGACGCCGGGCCCCAGCTTTTCGCTGGACCGGGTGCCGCTGCTGTTCAACCAGGACGTATCGATGTGGTACGCGCGGCCGCGGGAGAGCGACGATTTTTTTTACCGCAATGCCAGCGCCGACGAGCTGGTTTACGTGACCGAAGGCGGCGGCGTGCTGGAGACGCAGATGGGGGAGCTGCCGTTCCGGAGCGGCGATTATGTGGTGATTCCGCGCGGCATCCTGCACCGTTTCCGCTTCGCGGCGCCGATGCGGGCGGTGGTGTTCGAGAGCGAAGATTACTTGCGCACCCCGGCGCGTTACCGCAACGAGTTTGGCCAACTGCTGGAGCATAGTCCCTACAGCGAGCGCGATTTTCACGCGCCGGAGAGTCTGCCGGTCTACACCCAGAAGGGCACGTTCCGGCTGATCGTCAAGAAGCAGCACGCGCTGCACGAGGTGGCAGCTGGATCACCATCCCTTCGACGTGGTGGGGTGGGATGGGTATTACTATCCCTGGCGGTTCAACATCGCCGACTTCGAGCCCCGGGTCGGCCGCTTCCACCTGCCGCCGCCGGTGCACCAGACGTTCGAGGCGGGTGGCTTCGTGGTGTGTTCGTTCTGCCCACGTCCATTCGATTTCGATCCGACGTCGGTGCCGGCGCCGTATAACCACTCCAACGTGATGTCCGACGAGGTTCTCTATTACGCCAACTCGGAGTTCATGAGCCGCAAGGGCATCGAGTACGGTTCGGTAACGCTGCATCCGGACGGCATCCCGCACGGTCCGCATCCTGGGCGCACTGAGGAGTCGCTGGGCAAACCGCGCACCGAAGAGCTGGCGGTGATGATGGATACCTTCCGTCCGCTGCGCGTGGCGGCTACGGCGCTGGAGGTGGAAGATCCGAAATACTATCTTTCGTGGACCGAGTCGGGCGTCGGCCATCCGCTGACCGGCGGCCTGTGAGCACGCCCGAGGCGGCGGCGATGCGCGCGCTGCTCGCCGGCGCCATCGACTACGCCGGTCTGTTTCCGCCCGCCGCGCTGGCGATGGAGACCGCCGTGGCCAACTATGCCCGCTACCGCGGCGGCGGCGACGCTTGGGCGCTGGGCCGGTTCCTGGTCCCCGGCGCGCGACTGGGCGAGTTCGACGCAGTGCTCTCCTCGACCCCGAACCGGGGCGACGTGTGGCCGGTGGGACTTATCGGCGTCGCCAGCGCCGGCGTGATCGAAGATTTCAATGGGCGCTCCGCCGGCCGCGCGCGCATCGGCGCGGTGGAGGCTGCGGTGCCCTTGGTGTCCGTGGCCGGGCTCACCTGCTACGGCGAAGTCGCATTGGGCCAGGGGCTGGCGCAACGGCTGGATGCATTGCAGGCGGCGGGCATACGCGCCAAGGTCCGCACCGGAGGATTGCAGCCGGGCGCCATTCCCGAAGCCGCGGCGTTGGCGGAGTTCCTGACGGAGTGCCACCGCCGCAAATTGCCATACAAGGCCACAGCCGGGCTCCATCATGCCGTGCGCGGCGTACACACCCTCGACGACCGGCCCACCGGCGCGCCGGCGCGCATGCACGGTTTTCTCAACCTGCTGGCCGCGTCGGCGGTGCTTGCGGGTGGCGGCGATGCCGCCGCCGCTTGCCAGGCGATCGAGGCCGGCGGCCCGGAGGCCTTTTGCCTCAGCTCGGCACAAGCCGCCCGCCGGCTCTTCATCGGATGGGGCTCATGCTCGTTCGAAATACCGCTGGACGAGCTGCGCGCGCTGGGTTGGCTGGCGGAGTAGCGCGAGCGCTATACTCCCATCGCAGGAGGGCATCATGACGCGTTGGACGCGACGCGATCTGCTCAAGACCGGGCTGGCAGCCACTGCGGGCGCTGTCGGGAGCCGGCTGTTACCTCCGGCCCAGGCGCAGGCGATGGCCGGGGCGCAGGCGTCGTCGTCGCCCCAGGCTTCGGCTTCGGCGGCGCCCAGTTTGGGACGCGAACGGTTGCTGCTCGACTACGGGTGGAAGTTCGTTCTCGGCAACGCCAACGATCCGGTCAAGGACACCGGCTTCGGGCAGATGCGGCGGGGCAACCTGACCTATGCCAAGGCCACCGGGTTGGCGGCGCCGTCGCGGGCGAACTACAACGACACGGCCTGGCGGAGCCTCGACCTGCCGCACGACTGGGCGGTGGAGTTGCCGTTTCAGAACGATCCACCGCTTCCGGACCATGGCGGCAAGCCGCTGGGACGGGAGTATCCGGAGACCAGCATCGGCTGGTACCGGCGGACGTTCGACCTGGCGGCCAACGACGCCGGCCGGCGCATCGCAGTGGAGTTCGACGGCGTATTCCGAAACGCGACGGTATTCTTCAACGGCCAGTACATCGGGCAATATTTCAGCGGCTACGCGCCCTTCCGCTGCGACCTCACCGATTTCGCCGTCCCTGGCCCCAACGCGCTTGCGGTGCGGGTGGATGCGACGCTGGGCGAAGGCTGGTTCTACGAAGGCGCCGGAATCTACCGCCACGTCTGGCTGGTGAAGTCCGACCCGCTGCATGTGGCGCCGGGCGGGCTGGTGGTGCGCTCGACCGTATCCAATGGCGCCGCCGCGCTCACGCTGCTGGCGGAGACGGTCAACGAGAGCGACCTGGACCGCACGTGTAGCGCCGAGTGGCGTATTTTTGACGGGCAGCAACGGCAGGTCGCGACGGTGACGGCGGCGGCGCAACGGCTCGCGCCGTGGTCCACGCATACCTTCGAAGCCGGCGCGCGCCTCGATCGGCCGGCGTTGTGGTCGCTGGAGACGCCCAACCTGTACCGCATCGAGCTGAAACTGCTCGACGGCGTCGAACCTGTGGACCAGGACCAGACCGGCTTCGGGGTGCGGACGATCCGCTTCGACCCCGAGCGGGGCTTCTTTCTCAACGAGCGGGCGGTAAAGATCAAAGGCACCTGCAATCACCACGACCATGCCGGAGTGGGTACGGCGGTGCCCGACGCCATCCAGTACTACCGCGTGGGACGGCTAAAGGCGATGGGTTCGAATGGCTGCCGCACTTCGCACAACCCGCCGACGCCGGCGTTCCTGGACGCATGCGACGCGCTGGGCATGGTGGTGATGTGCGAGACGCGCATGATGTCGTCGACGCCGGAAGGGTTGAGCCAACTGGAACGCATGGTGCGGGCGCACCGCAATCATCCCAGCGTGATCCTGTGGTCGATGGGCAACGAAGAGCCGCAACAGGGCTCGGCGACGGGCGCGCGCGTGGCCACGGCGATGAAACGGCTGGTGCGGCAACTGGACCCGACACGGCCGGTGACGCAGGCGATGAACGGCGGCTGGGAGCAGAACGCCAACGGCGCGGCGGCGCGCCTCGGGGTCTCGGGCGTGGTCGACGTGCAGGGTTTCAATTACGGGGAAGACAATATCGACAAATACCACGCCGATTTCCCCCATACCTCGATGATCGGTTCGGAGACGGCCAGCGCCGTGGCCACGCGCGGCGTCTATGCCGCCGACAAGGAGCACGGCTACGTCAGCGCCTACGACACCAATGTTCCTGGCAGCTATGCCAAGACGGCGGAGGCGTGGTGGAAATTTTATGCGGTGCGTCCGTTCCTGGCCGGCGGATTCGCATGGACGGGCTTCGACTACCGCGGCGAGCCCAGCCCGTCGCAGTGGCCCTGCATCAGCTCCCATTTCGGCATTCTCGACACCTGCGGCTTCGCCAAGGACACGTTTTATTACTACCAGGCGTGGTGGGGCGGCCGGCCGGCGCTGCACCTGTTTCCGCACTGGAACTGGACGGGCAAGGAGGGTCAGCCGATTGCGGTCTGGTGTTTCACCAACCTCGACAGCGTGGAGCTGTTGGTGAACCGAACCTCCCTGGGCTCAAAAACGGTCGAAGCCAACGGGCACCTGGAGTGGCAAGTGCCATACGCGGCGGGCGCGATCGAGGCGCGTGGTAGCAAGGGCGGGCGGGTGGTGTTGACGGAGCGGCGCGAGACCGCCGGGGCGCCGGCGAAGCTGGCGCTGTGGGTGGATCGAACCGCGATGCAGGGCGACGGCCAGGACGTGGTCGTGATCACAGCGGAAGTTCAGGACGCGCAGGGCCGGCTCGCGCCGCTGGCGGCCAACAAGGTGCAATTCGCGCTAAGCGGTCCGGGGACGATCCTGGGTGTGGGGAATGGCGATCCGGCCTGCCACGAGGCCGATCGCGCCGATATTCGCAGCGCCTTCAACGGCCTGTGCATGGCGCTGGTGCAGTCGAAAGCTGCGCCGGGCGAGATTCGGGTCGAGGCGAGCGCAGTGGGGCTGACCGGGGATGCGCTGGTAGTGACCGTGCGCCCGGCGACGCCGCCCGCCGCGGTACCACCGGCCGCACCCATCCCCGCGGGGCGGGGACGGGGTGGGGAATAGTGAACGGAGGGCGTGCGGCCGTGGGACAATCGGCCATGCAACGGGCACGATTTTTGGTGTGGATAATGGCGGTCGCGGCGTCGCTGGCGGTGGCAGGATGCCACCGCTCGTCGGGTTCCAGTCACGATCCGGTACTCGGCAACGCGCAGTCGAAAGTGCGCGTCATCGTCTATCAGGACCTCGAGTGCCCTTATTGCGCGCAGTGGCACGCCGCCTTCGTAGCCGACACCATCCCGCGCTATGGCTCGCGGGTAGCCTTCGAGTTTCGCGATTTTCCGCTCGATCTTCATCCCTGGGCGTTTGACGCCGCCGTGCTGGCGCGCTACTTCGATACCAGGGGTGCGGCGGTGGGGATGGCGTTTCGCGATTATTGCTTCACCCATCGCAACGGCATCATTCCCTCCAACCTCATGCAGCAGGCAGCGGATTTTGGCCGCGGTTACGGTGTAACGCCGCAGGAGCTGACGGCTGCGCTGCAACGCGAGGACTTGCGCGCACTGGTGCAGACCGATCAGGCCCGCGCCGATGTGGACCACGTCGCCCACACTCCCACGGTACTAATGAACGGCGTGGAAGCGCCCTCCCCGGACGTCCTGACGGCGATGCTCGATCAGGCGCTGGCGCAACCGTGAGCCTTCTTGGCGGAACAGTTTGCCACGTGCGGTTTCGAGCTGTTGCTCCCGACCGCGACATCACCGAGCATTACGCCCGTGTTTTCGCGCAACTGAAGCGGGCGGATTCACCCATCCCGACAACAACATTTGGATTGCCGCGCTCGTCCTGCAGCACGATCTGGTGCTGCTCACTCGCGATCGACACTTCGAGCGCATACCGCAACTCTTGCGCGCCTGAGCCGAATCGCGGTCAATTGTCGCTCGGCCGTAAGGTGCAATGGTCTACGACCAAGACGTCTGTCGCTGCCGCAATCTCGACAAGTGTCAGGCCAGTGTAGCGTTCCAACCCGTCCTTCGGCGTGCCCGCCTCCGGGTAGCCGAAACCGAATGAGTATGTACCAGTGAGCGCCGTTATGTTCGTCACCTGGGCATTAAGCTTTCCAGATAGACAATGATGCGAAGTGATCCATCGTTACCTGCGTCATGTGCGTGCGCACCCCGTTGACGCCACCTTCGTCGGTTGTGATGCTGATGCTGGAACCAGGACACAGCTGTCTTGCCTGGGTCGGAATTTCGAGGCCGTCGCCGAAATCGGTCGGTGGCCTTGAATTTGGATCTGGATCGCCGGTCATCATGCCTGGAGATCCCATAACGTTGACTCCCGTAAAGTTAGCATCTGGTTTGATCTTGAGCCCCGACTTTGCGATAGCCAGCTGCCACGCGATTAGCTGTCTGGTTTCGTGATGGACCACCAGTCCGAAGCGTTCGGGACAACAGCCGTTGCTCCATAGCGTGGAAGTCGGCCGCGCTTGTGCCCTTTGGCACGGTCGCTTCAAGGTCGAAACTTTCGTTTTCCATCCAGCCTGGGTGGATCAGCCTATAGGGCTCGATGTCGAAGGCAAGTTCGATCAAACGGCTTAACGTTACCCCGTTGCATCTCCAATACCCCGGAGATAAAGCAACATCCTTTCTGTAAATTGGCTGGTCAGGCGGGTTCACCTCCGGTCTCAGGGTTAAGGTAAACGCGGCTGGTTTCCCAGTCCTCGCTGAACTCGACGAGGATGGCAGTGATCAGGCGGAGGAGAGAAGCTTCGTTGGGGAAGAGTGTGGCCACGCGGGTGCGGCGGCGGATTTCGCGGTTGAGGCGCTCGATGAGATTGCTGGTTCGGAGTCGCCGACGAAGGACAGAGGCGAGAGTAAAGACCGTGAGCCCTTGCGGCACGTTGGCCTCGACCCAATCGGCAAAGCCAGGGTTCTTGGCGCGGTATTTGATCACCACCAGGCGCAGGCGCTCATCGGCCTCGGCGCGCGACTGGGCCTGGAACACGCCGCGGAGGTCGGCGGCGATTTGGGAACGCATGGCCAGCGAGGTGGCGAAGCGCTGGGCGTTTTGCTGAAGATGGAACTGGCACCGCTGCCAGGGCACGCTGGGAAAGACGGTCGCGAGAGCGCCGGTGAGCCCGGCATGGTCGTCGCTGACGATGTAGCGGACGCCGGAAAGGCCGCGCTGCTGAAGGGCGAGCAAAGACGATCGCCAATGAAGCTCGGCTTCGCTGGTGGAAACAGAAACCCCGAGCACAGAGCGGCGACCCGCCTCGTCAATGCCGATTGCGATCAGAACCGCGGCACTGACTACGGCGCCATTCATACGGACCTTCTCGTAGATGGCGTCGAGCACCAGGAAGGGGAAACGCCCGAGAGGCCGCCGGCGCCATTGCTCCAGCTCGGCGTCGAGCTGCTGTACAGCGCGGCTGACCTGGGTGCTGGTGATGTCGCTGCCGCACATGGTCTCAAGCACGGAGCGCATTTTGCGGGTGGAAACGCCGCTGACGTACATCTCCGCCAGGGCCAGGGACAGGGCGCGCTCGCTGCGCAAACCTTTTTCAAGCGCCGAGGGGTAAAACGGGATTCCGTCGCGGACCTGCGGAATTTGCAGGTCCAGCTCACCCACCCGAGTGCGCACCGTTTTCGGTTTGAATCCATTGGCATGGCCTTGGCGTTCGGGCGTGCGCTCGTAGGGCTCGGCCTTGAGCGCCAGCGTGCGCTCGAGCTTCATCGCGGCGTTCAGCAGGATCTCGAGCGCCTCGGCAGCGCCGTCAAAGCCGTGCTGAATGAGCAGTTGCAGAATGGGCTCCAGCGGGGTATGGTCGGATTCGTGGGTCATGTCTGTTTTCTCCCTTCGGTTGAAGCGACTAAAAGGAGAACGGATTTGACCCGCCAAAATCAAGCCCCGAGCGGGGCCGGGCTTCGCTGCGGCGCTTCGCGCCTCCGCTACGCCCGGCCCCGCTCGGCCGTCAAAGAACGAATCTACAGAACGAATGTTGCACTACTGGAGGTGCCGGTGAATTTGTAGCAGGCCTATCGGATGGCGCGCGGTGCTTTTTGAAAGCACGCGCGGTTGAATTCAGGCGGCTGGGGGTCGTCGTCGGCCGCGCCAAGCGATGCCAGCTTGGATGATTCCTTTCCGGTATTCGATTTTGCCCTCTTCCAGCAACTGGATCAGCGACGGCCGCGACACGTTCAGCATGTCCGCCGCTTCCTGCGTCGTCAGCTCCGCGTGCACGGGGATGAGCGTCACGGCATTGCCGCGCGCCATCTCTTCGAGAATGCGCACCAGCAGCGCCACCGCCGCGGCCGGCAGCTTCACCGTGCACGCCCGGCGATTCGCCATCGAGTATCCGAAGCCGCATCGGGCCGCCCTTTTCCAGGCGGGTTGCCAGTAAACGGCTGGTTTCCTTGGCGACTACAGCCTCTGCCTCGGAGGGAAGGTTTGCCGCCGGGGGTCCGTTCAGGGTCCAAAAGGGATTCCGAACCGTACTCACGCCAGACGCGAGGCTCCGCCAAGTACCGGACGCGGCTTCACCGCGTGACCAGATTGAGCGTTACGGTGTGTGTATTGCCGGCCGAAGAGGTGGCGGTGACGTTGACCTGGGTGGTGACGCCGTTCTGTGGTGCGGCGGTGCCGCAGCCGGCGGCGAAGAGCAGCGCGGCTCCCGCGAATCCGGCTAGCAGCCACCTGCGTCGGCGCAGCATCAGGAATGCCAAGCCGAGCAAGCCACCGAGCATGAGGCCTCCGCCGCCCGGCCACTGGATCGCGGCGGTGAGCTGCGCGCTGGCGCCATTGTCGAACAGCGTCACGACAGCCAAGGCGGAGGACGATCCCACACTGACGCTGGCGGGATTGATGGCGCAACTGAACCCGGCTTGCGTGGCGCACGTCAGGCTTACGGTCTGAGTGTTGCCGCTCAGGCTGGCAAGGTTGAGCGTGTAGTCGGTTCGTTGTCCGTCTCCGAACGTGACGGCCTGGCCGGTGTAGGCGAGGCTGAAATCGAGAGCCGGCGCGCTGAGCGGAACGTTCTGCGTCGCGGCGCCATCGACGATGGTCAGGTCGGCGGTGCGGACGCCGGTCGCACCGGGTTTGAAGGTGACCGCGAGGCTGCAGCTTGCGCCCGCGGCGAGCGAGGCCGGTAACCGCTGGCGGCGAAATCGCCGGCATCGGCGCCGGTCGCGGCGATCGAGGCGATGGCGAGCGCGGCATTGCCGGCGTTGGTCAGCATCAGCGTTTGGATGGAACTGGTTGAATCCACGCCCTGAAGACCGAAGGCCAGCGCAGCGGCCGACAATTGGACGCCCGCCGTCGCCCCCGCGCCGCTCAACGCCACCGTGACATTGCCGTTGGTTGCATTCGAAACCACGGCCAGCGTGGCGCTTTCCGCGGCGCTGCCCGATGGGGTGAACACGATCGACACCGTGCAGGCGGCGCCGGCGGCCAACGTGGCTGGCAGCGTGCCGCAGGTCGAGGCCGAGATCGCGAAATCCGGATTCGACGAGGTGATCCATTGCAGCATGATGGGCCCGGTCCCACCGTTCGACAGTGTGACCGTCTCGGCTTGGCCGCTGGCGCCCGGCGCCACGCCGGCAAAGCTGAGCGTCCCGGTGGAGGCGGACAGAGACCGCCGGTGGCGACGCCGCTAAGTACCGTGGTGTCGATGAGTCCGCCGGCGGCCGACACGGTCAGCGTGCCGGTGCGGTTGCCGGCGGCGACCGGCTTGAACGTCACCGTCACCGTGCAGGAAGCGCCGGCAGCGAGCGAAGTTCCGCAGTTGGTGGTGACGGGGAAGTCGGGGGTGGAAGCCACGACCAGCCCGGAAATCGCGGAGTTGGAGCTGGCATTAGTCACGGTCACCACTTGGCCGGCGCTGGCCGCGCCGACGGCGGTCGAGGCGAAGACCAGGCTCGAGGCGCCCAGGCTCAGCCCGGCGGGCGCGCCCAGACTTTTCGCCGCAATCGCCGCCCAGGGGCGCCCCTGTCCCAACCGTTTCGGGGCGGGAGCGCGCGTCTGCCACCCGCATGCCGCCCGACGTGCCACCTAGGGCGCCGGCGACGTCGATCGATCCGATCACGCCGCCGCTCATCTGCGGCGTTACGGTCACGCTCAGCGTGCAGGCCGAACCGTTCGGCAGCGTCGTGCCGCATGTGTTCGTCTCGCTGAATTCGCCGCTTGCCGAAATCGCCAGTGAGACGATCGCCTGGCCGGTGTTGTTCGTGAGGGTTGCGGTCGCCAGCGCGCTGGTCTGACCCACCGGCGATCCGCCGAAATTGAGGACGGGGGGCGTCATCACCAGTCCATTGGGGCTGCCATAGCCCTGCAGCGAGACCACTTGAATCGGACTCTGGGCGGAATCGTCCGTGATCGTGAGCGTTCCGGTCCACTGGCCGAGCGCGGTGGGCGCGAAGCTGATGTTGACGGTGCAGCTCGCGCCCTGCGCCAGTGAAGCGGTGCAATTGTTGTTCTGGCTGAAGCCGCCCGCGGTGGTGATCGAGGTTATGTTGAGCGGAGAATTGCCGCTGTTGCTCACGGTCACGGTCTGCGCCGCGCCCGCCACGGGGACGATGCTGCCGGGTATCGGCTGACTCCCGAACCAAAGCTGCGTCGGCGCAACGGCCACGCCGGGTCCCGCGCCCATGCCCTCCAGGGCCACATCGAGTTCTCCATTGGCGCTGTTGAAGATTTCGAGCCTGCCGGTGCGCGAGCCTGTGCTGGATGCGGTCATCTCCACACTGACGATGCAATCGTCGCCCGCCCCGAGCGTCAAGGCCGCCCCGCCCGAGCCCAGGCAGTTCGTGCCGGCCGAGGCGAAGTCGCCCAGCGTGGCCAGACCCTGAAGCGAGACCGGACCGCTGCCGGTGTTGGTGATGGTCACCGTCTGGAATGCCGAGGCCGCGCCCACCGGCGCCGATC
>CAVXUK010000014.1:0-23648 GCA_963764895.1 uncultured Pseudomonadota bacterium | reverse complement strand
AACCTCACGGCGGCTATCCTGGAATCGGCACGGCGGAGGGGCTCGCCGTGCGCCGCACGGGCTGTCCGGCTGGGTCTGCGTGAACGCGGCGGCGGCCGCCAACGGTCCCTACCAGGCGAGGCACGCGGGTAGGAGGCCATCCCCGATGACGAACACTGACGGAGCCTTGCCGGCTGCCCTGGATGAGCTCGCGGCGGCGCCGTTGCCGCCACCGGTGCCGCTCGCCGCCCATCACGCGCTTCTACACACTGACCCTGGACAGCCCCACGAGCGACGCGGCGACGTCGTCGCTGCGACCGGCTCCATGGCGTACGAGGTGATCGACGCCTGCGACGGCTGGGCGGTCCGCCAGCGCCTCGACATGACGGTGACCAACAGCGACGGCCAGGACATCCACATGGTGTCCGACTATGCCACCTGGGAATCCAAGGACGGCATGAAACTGCGCTTCCACATGCGGCAGTTGACCGATTCCTCGATCACCACGCAGACCGACGGCGACGCCAGCCTGCAACGGCTCGGCGGCCCGGGCGCGGTGCACTACACCGATGCCGCGCGACACCACGGTGGCATTGCCGCCCGGCACGCTGTTCCCGATGGCGCACACCGCGGCGATCATCGCCGCCGCGCGCGAGGGCAAGAAATTCATCGCCATTGCCGCTGTTCGACGGCACCGACGAAAACGGCGCGGAGGACAGCTCGATCGCCATCCTCGACTGGAAGCAGCCGTTCGCAACCAAGTGGCCGGCACTGTCGTCGCTGCCCAGCACCCGTGTGCGGCTGGCGTTCTTCGACCGCAAGCCGGACACGATCACGCCGAACTACCAGGTCGGCATGCGGTACTGGGAGAACGGCGTCGCCGACAACCTGCAAATGGATTTCGGCGACTTCGTGATGAACGCCAAGATGACCCAGTTCGCCCTGCAGCCGCACAAGTGCTAAAGAAAACCTCTCCCGCCTGAGGCGGGAGAGGTCGCTGCTCCCCAGCGGCAGGTGAGGGTGCCGCCAGCACCACCGCTATCCCTCTCCGCGCCCCCTCCCGTCCCTCCGCCTAACCCCCGTCCCCGCCCGATCGCCGCTCGCCCCGTAACGCTCCCGCAGCGCGTCGATCGCCGCCTGCGCCGCCGCCAGCCGCGGGGTCTCCGTATCGGCCAGATCGCCACGATCGGCGTCGTCGCGCGGCACCAAGGGCTGGCGCCGATGCCGATCAGGCGGAACGCCGTGCCGGTGGCCTCGCGCACCAGCAGGTCGCGCGCGGCGGCGAACAGGCGATCCGGCAGCACGGTCGGGCTGGGCAGCCGCGCGGCGCGGGTGCGGGTGGCGAACTGCGCGGTCTTCAGTTTCAGCACCACGCCGGCGGCGGCGAGATCGTTTTCCTTCAGGCGCCGCGCCAGCTTTTCCGCCAGCCGCCACAAATGCCGTTCCAGCGTCGGCGACCTCGCTGAGGTCGGTGTCGAAGGTCGTCTCGGCGCTGATCGACTTGGTCTCGCGGGCCGGGTCGACCAGCCGCGCATCCTCGCCGCGGGCGCGGCGGACCAGCGCGGGCCCGTCCTCGCCCAGCCGGCGCATCGCGTCGCGATCGACAGCACCTGCAACTGGCCGAGCCGGGTGATGCCCAGCGTCTCCAGCTTGCGCGCCAGCACCGGGCCGATGCCGGGCAGCAGCCGCACCGGTTCGGGCGCCAGCAGCGAGGCCGCCTCGGCCGCGCCGATCACCGCGAAGCCGCGCGGCTTGTCGCGGCCGGCGGCGATCTTGGCCAGCAGCCGGTTCGCGCGCCAGCCCGATCGAGACGGTGATGCCGACCTCCTGCTCCACGCGCGCGGGCGAAGCGCGCCAGCACCGACGGCGGGCGGCGCGCCGTGCAGCGCCTCGGTGCCGGCGAGATCCAGCACCGCCTCATCGATCGACAGCGGCTGCACCAGCGGCGTCAGCGCCGCCATCAGCGCGCGCACCTGGCGCGACGCGGCGATGTATTTGGCGAAGTCGGGCCGGATCACCACCGCGTCCGGACAGGCCTTCAGCGCCTTGAACATCGGCATGGCGCTGCGCACGCCGTACATGCGGGCGACGTAGCAGGCGGCGGTCACCACGCCGCGCACGCCGCCGCCGACGATCACCGGCCTCGACGCCAGTTCCGGCCGGTCGCGCTTCTCCACGCTGGCATAGAACGCGTCGCAGTCGATGTGGGCGATCGTCAGGCGAAGCAGTTCCGGGATGCGCGACGACGCGCGTGCCGCCGCAGGCCGGGCAGGTGGCCGCGCGGTGTCGGCGATCGCGAAACAATCGCGGCAGAGCGCCGGCATGTCATGTCCGGCCGGCCACAGCCACGCGGCGCCGCGCACGCCGGAGAAATCGCCGTGCCGGTTCGCGCAGGATCGGCGTGGCGATCACGTCGCTGAACACGTGGCGCGGCAGCAGCGGCGGCAGCTCGGTGTAGAGGTGCTGCCATGTTGGACAGCCCGCCGCCCAGCACGATCGCGTCGGGATCGAGCAGGTTGATGACCTGCGCCAGGCCGCGCGCCAGGCGGTCGGTGTGGCGGGCCAGGCGCCTGCTGGGCGCGCGGCTCGCCGGCGGCGGCACGGGCCGGCAGGCCGCTGGCGTCGTGCGCATCCGGGCCGTCGCAGTCGCGCGCCAGGGCGGGGCCGGCGACGAAGGTCTCCAGGCAGCCCCGCTGGCCGCACCAGCATTGCGGGCCGGGGAATTCGTCCGGCGCGCGGCCAGGGCAGCGGGATTGTGGCCCCACTCGCCGGCCACGCGCGTGCGGCGCCGCGATGCACCCGCCCGTCCACCGACGATGCCGCCGCCGACGCCGGTGCCGAGGATGACGCCGAACACCACGCCGGTAGCCGGCGCCGGCGCCGTCGGTCGCCTCGCGACAGGGCGAAGCAGTTGGCGTCGTTCTCGACCCGCACCTCGCGGTCCAGCAGCGCGGCTGATGTCGTGGTCGAACGGGTGGCCGTTCAGCGTGGTCGAGTTGGCGTTCTTCACCCGCCCGGTGGCCGGGCTGATCACGCCGGGGATGCCGATGCCGACCGTGGCGGTGACGCCGAGCTGCGCCTCGGTCGTCGCGCACCAGGCTGGCGATCGCCTGCGACCGTCGCGTCATAGCCGGGCGGCGTGGGCGATGCGATGGCGCAGCGCCTCGCTGCCGTCCGGGCGCGAGCACGACGATCTCGATCTTGGTGCCGCCGAGGTCGATGCCGATGCGGTGCTGGGCCATGACCAGGTGAACTTACAACGCTGCCGGCGCCATTTACAGGCGGCGATGCGGCCGGCGGCATCGCGGCTCAGCGGCGCTGCGGCGACCTTCGCTGGTGCAGGGGGTTTTGTCCGTGCCCGCGCGTTTGCTCGGGCAGGCTTGGGCCGTGCGACCCAAGCTGCCTTCCGTCGGCACGACGCCTGTTCTGGTGCATGAGGTCTTGCCGCAGCATTGGCGGGCGTTGCGTCCGCTGTGCCGAGCGACCCGGTATGGTCGCCGGCCCCGCGCTCTGGTGCATGGGGTTTTGCCGTGCTCTGCCCAGCGCCGAGGTTCGCCGGCCCGGCCGCCCGGCCCGCCTGCCCTGGTGCTCTTGCCGTCATGCAAGGGGTTGGGTCGACGGTCGGAGGCGCCGCCGGCCGGGCGCGTTCTGGTGCATGGGGTTCCGCCGCGGCGCCGGTCGTGGCGGCCGGCGCGCGGGTTGCGGGTGCGGAGCCCGCTGACCGCCGTGGCTCTTCTGGTGCAAGGGCTTCTGCTTGTGCGTGCGGAAGAGCGTTCGCCCCGCGCGGGACTGCCGGTTGGACCGGTTCTGGTGCCAGGGCTTCTGCCGTCGTCGCGATTCCGGTCTGCCGCGCATCCGGCAACCGGGCGACGGCGCCGTCCTGCGCAGGTGCATGGGCTTCTGTCGCTACCGGCGGCGCAGCCTGGCGCGCTTCGGTACGCGCAGCCATGGTCCGGCGGTTGGCGCTCCTGATGGCGGCGACGGCGAGCCTCCACGGTGCAAGGGCTTCTGCCCTCAGCCTCCCGCATCGCGCGGTCCTGCGCCGCGGTGATGCCGCCGGGCGTGTAAGCCGGCATCTCCAGTTCCCAGGGCCTTTGGTGGAAACGCGCTGCAGGTCCGGCGGCAGTCGGTCGAGGCAGTCCATCACGGCCCGAAACACCCGGCCGCGGCGCGCGAGGCTCAGGATGCGGCGGTCGTGGGCCCGCCACTCGGAGCCGTAGCGGCCGTGGATGGTGCGCGCGGCGGCGATGCGGGCGCCAGCGCCATCCTGGGTGCGTGGGCCGGTGCTGCGGCCAGGCCATGCATGCGCGGCAGCAGAGTTTTCCTCGGATCGCCGGGGCGCGGCAAGGGCAGCCGGAGCGGGTGCGGGCGCCGCAGCGGGGAGCAAGGGCGAGGTTGGGGTTGCCTCGGCGTTTGCGGGTGGGGCCGGGCGGCTTGGTGGGGTCCGGAGCCGGTGGCGGATCGGCGGGGATTGCGGTGCAAATGAGGGACGGGAGAGACATGGGCGCGCTCCTGGCGAGTGCCTTGGAGGCGTATGGTATCATTTCCTAGGAACTATATCCAGGATGAATGGGGGTTGGCGGGATCGGGGCCGCATCGTGTTGGCTGCGTGTGGAGCAGACTTGGTGGCCGTTGCGTCCGCGCGATGGCGGGCAGGCCCACGACTGTCTTGATTTCGTGGCAGCCTGCACTCGGCCGCGCACGTTCAGCTTGCGTGTACCGGTTCGATCGCAGAATGGCAGCATGCCATCGCTCCGTAAGCTGGTTCTTTTCGCCAGTGTGTATCCGAAACTTGCATCGGAAAAGCCCAATCCGATCAGCGACTTGGTTTTGATGCGAACATCTCGCAGCCCGTGTGAAAACTCCGTCCCGTAACGGCAACAAGCAATCTCGTTGCTGTGTCTGCCAACGCTTTAAATCATTCATGCCTATGCGGTCTCTAATACCAGGCGCCCTAAATGCTGACTCACCGGCATGGCCTTCCCCGTCATGCCGACGCAGGTCGGCATCCACGACTTTGCCGCGTGCAGTAAGGGAAGTCGTGGATGCCGACCTGCGTCGGCATGACGATGTGGGCGACGTCCGTGTGTCAATCGTTAGGGCGCTTGGTATAAGGCAACAGAAAGCTTCGTGGCGTCTCGCCACAATCGCGTTTTGACACAGGTGCGCCGGGAGACCGGCAGGAAGGAGAGGGTGCGAGTCCCTTACGATGAAGGCAGAGCGAACCACATCGGCCCCGGGTCATGCGTGCCAGACCGCGAGGTCTGGGGCGAAGCGTTGACAGGGGAGGCGCTGGGCCAGGCATTGAGCCACGTAACAAGACCTGTACGGGATGCCGACGCTTTCTGTGTAGCGGAAGGCAACATGGTGGGGTGCGCTATCGCCAGTGCCCCGCCGGTCCCGCGTGGTCAGAGACCCTGGCACGGCGCTGACACTTTCTGCACGGGAACCGGGAGATCTCATGGCTGGCCGTCTGAGGAAAGGCGGTCCGCATCGGGAAGGCTGGAGAGCCGAAGCCGGTGATGCACGGTCATGAGAAGTCAGACCTCGCCATAGTAGCTGTGAAGTCGGCGAACAAGGACAGGCGACTGTCCGCGGAGCCAATGGAGCCAAGGGCGAGGGCCGAGGGGAACGCGATCGAGCACGGCATGCGCCGGACACCGGGCCGGGAAAGCATGTCCCACGGGCTGGACCGTGTACGGCAAGCAGCGAAGGAACGGAAGGGTGAACGGTTCACCGCCCTGCTGCACCATGTCGATGTCGAACTGCTGCGGTCGGCCTACGGCTGGCTGCGGAAGGAGGCATCGGCGGGTGTGGACGGGGTGACCTGGGAAGCATACGGCGACGGCCTCGAGCGCAAGCTGGCGGACCTGCACGGCCGTATCCACCGGGGTGCCTACCGGGCGCAACCATCACGGCGGGTGTATATCCCGAAGCCGGATGGCCGAGAGCGTCCGTTGGGCATAGCGGCGCTGGAGGACAAGATCGTCCAGCGCGCGCTGGTGGAAGTGCTGAACGCGATCTGGGAGGAAGACTTCCTGGGGTTCAGCTACGGATTCCGGCCGGGGCGTGGCCAGCACGATGCGCTGGATGCGCTGGCGGTCGGGATCAACCAGCGCAAGGTGAACTGGATACTGGACGCCGACATCGCGGGGTTCTTCGATGCGGTCAGCCACGACTGGCTGATCCACTTCGTCGAACACCGCGTCGGCGACCGGCGGGTGGTCCGACTGATCCGCAAATGGCTGAAGGCCGGGGTGGCGGAGGACGGGCAGGTGACACCGGGGAGGTCGGGACGCCGCAAGGTGCGGTGATCTCGCCGCTGCTGGCCAACATCTACCTGCATTACGTCTTCGATCTGTGGGCGAACCAATGGCGGCAACGCCATGCCCATGGCGACGTCATCATGGTGCGCTACGCCGACGACATTGTCGTTGGCTTCGAGCACCAGGCCGATGCCGAGCGGTTCTGGGAGGACATGCGGGCGCGTCTGGCGGAGTTTGCCCTGACGCTGCACCCGGGGAAGACGCGGCTCATCGAGTTCGGACGCCATGCGGCCAAGAACCGGCGGGCACGCGGTCTCGGCAAGCCGGAGACGTTCAACTTTCTCGGCTTCACCCACATCAGCGGACACAGCCGGCGGGGAGGTTTCCAGCTCAAGCGGAAGTCTCGCAGCGACCGGGTGCGCGCCAAGCTGCAGGTGGTCAAGGAGACGTTGCGTCGAAGGATGCATGAGACGATCGATGAGCAGGGAGCGTGGCTGCGCCGGGTCGTGATGGGCTTCAACGCCTATCACGCCGTCCCGACCAATGCAGCGGCGCTCGGGGACTTCCGCCACAACGTCGCCGATCTCTGGCGGCGCACGCTGCGTCGGCGCGGCCAAAAAGGGGCGGTGACGTGGGAGCGGATGACCGTGCTGGCAAATCGATGGCTTCCCACACCGCGTATCACCCATCCCTGGCCCGACCGACGCTTCGCCGTCAAACACCCGAGGTGGGAGCCCGGTGCGGGAATACCGCCCGCCGGGATCTGTGCGGGGGGCGCGCGGTGACGCGTGTCCCTACCGCGATTCTGCTCGAATTATGCAGTGGAAAGTCCGCTTGGGGTGGTGAGCGGACGCCCAATCCCCGCGCGCGTGCCCAAAACTGCCTACCTTTCGGACGGCGGCGCGCTCGAGCATCAGCAGGCGATGGCGGTGTATGCTAGTACCCAAAATCAGTGAAGTGCGACACAGGGCGGAACCCAACCTCGGTGTTGGCTACTGGCTACCCGTTCAGGGTGGGCACGACTCACGCTTCACCGATTGTGGGTACTAGCCCTCGCATCACCAAGCCCTATGACCAAACGCAGGGGCGGCTCACGGAGGACGAGGTGGAGCGGATCGGGCTATATCCGCCCGACCGCCACCCGGAACAGAGATAAGCGGGAGCATTACAAATGCGACAATCAACCACTGCGTCTCTGTGAAAAGAATTTTAGTAGCTCCTGCAGAAAACTGTTGGGTTCCTTGCCGAAATCAAGAGTATCCGGGGATAATTGCTTGGCGTATTTTTCCATATCCGGCGCATTGCCCTTCGCAAGAAGAATGGCATCTCTACGCGAACCATAAAATGCAATCAGTCGTGAGTTATACCGATACAATTGCATCATTATCTGCACGAGAAAAATAACTAGCCCAAGTATGCAGACTCTGATCATCGTTCCGCCAAAGCTTATGCCGCGATCTGAAGACCTATTTTTAAGAGTTCTCAATGACAGCATCCTCTAGCTTTCCCTGCCTGATCTTAATGTCGCTTAACACGCCATCGAATTCTGCCTTAACGGTATCGGGTATGTCTTGGTGTGCGGTTGTGCCACGTCGGCCATACACAATGACCGTGTCCATTATGCTCTTTTCCTCATTGTCGAGCCTATCCTGTATAGTGGAGGCTAAGAAATCGTAATCGCGGTAGGGACACGCGTCACCGCGTGCCCCCCGCACAGATCCCGGCGGGCGGTATTCCCGCACCGGGCTCCCACCTTGGGTGTTTGACGGCGAAGCGTCTCTCGGGCCAGGGATGGGTGATACGCGGTGTTGGAAGCCATCGATTTGCCAGCACGGTCATCCGCTCCCTCGTCACCGCGCCTCTTTGGCCGCGCCGACGTAGTGTCCGCCGCCAGAGATCGGCGACGTTGTGGCGGAAGTCCCCGAGCGCCGCTGCATTGGTCGGGACAGCGTGATAGGCGTTGAAGCCCATCACGACCCGGCGCAGCCACGCTCCCTGCTCATCGACCGTCTCATGCATCCTTCGACGCAACGTCTCCTTGACCACCTGCAACCTGGCGCGCACCCGGTCGCTGCGAGACTTCCGCCTGAGTTGGAAATCTCCCCGCCGGCTGTGCCCGCTGATGTGGGTGAAGCCAAGAAAGTTGAACGTCTCCGGCTTGCCGAGACCGCGGGCCCGCCGGTTCTTCGCCGCATGGCGTCCGAACGCGATGAGCCGCGTCTTCCCCGGGTGCAGCGTCAGGGCAAACTCTGCCAGACGCACCCGCATGTCCTCCCAGAACCGTTCGGCATCGGCCTGGTGCTCGAAACCAACGACGATGTCGTCGGCGTAGCGCACCATGATGACGTCCCCGTTGGCATGGCGCTGCCGCCATTGTTTCGCCCACAGGTCGAAGACGTAATGCAGGTAGATGTTGGCCAGCAGCGGCGAGATCACCGCACCTTGCGGCGTCCCGACCGTCCCCGGTGTCACCTGCCCGTCCTGCGCCACCCCGGCTTTCAGCCATTTGCGGATCAGTCGGACCACCCGCCGGTCGCCGACCCGGTGTTCGATGAAGCGGATCAGCCAGTCATGGCTGACCGCGTCGAAGAATCCGGCGATGTCGGCGTCCAGTATCCAGTTCACCTTGTGCTGGCTGATCCCGACCGCCAGCGCATCCAGCGCATCGTGCTGGCCGCGCCCCGGTCGAAATCCGTAGCTGAACCCCAGGAAGTCTTCCTCCCAGATCGCGTTCAGCACTTCTACCAGCGCGCGCTGGACGATCTTGTCCTCCAGCGCCGCAATGCCCAGCGGACGCTCTCGGCCATCCGGCTTCGG
Source organism: uncultured Pseudomonadota bacterium (assembly GCA_963764895.1). GTDB lineage: Bacteria > Pseudomonadota > Alphaproteobacteria > Acetobacterales > Acetobacteraceae > CAVXUK01. Next base: position 14,586 of record CAVXUK010000014.1, on the reverse strand, counting down.
TATGTACACCCGCCGTGATGGTTGCGCCCGGCAGGCACCCCGGTGGATACGGTCGTGCAGGTCTGCAAGCTTGCGCCCGAGACCGTCGCCGTATGCTTCCCAGGTCACCCCGTCCACACCCGCCGCTGCCTCCTTCCGCAGCCAGCCGTAGGCCGACCCCAGCAGTTCGACATCGATATGGTGCAGCAGAGCGGTGAACCGTTCACCCGTCTGTTCCTTCGCTGCTTGCCATACGCGGTCCAGCCCGTGGGACATGCTTTCCCGGCCCGGTGTCCGGCGCATGCCGTGCTCGATCGCGTTCCCCTCGGCCCTCGCCCTTGGCTCCATTGGCTCCGCGGACAGTCGCCTGTCCTTGTTCGCCGACTTCACAGCTACTATGGCGAGGTCTGACTTCTCATGACCGTGCATCACCGGCTTCGGCTCTCCAGCCTTCCCGATGCGGACCGCCTTTCCTCAGACGGCCAGCCATGAGATCTCCCGGTTCCCGTGCAGAAAGTGTCAGCGCCGTGCCAGGGTCTCTGACCACGCGGGACCGACGGGGCACTGGCGATAACGCACCCCACCATATTGCCTTCCGCTACACAGAAAGCGTCGGCATCCCGTACAGGTCTTGTTACGTGGCTCAATGCCTGGCCCAGCGCCTCCCCTGTCAACGCTTCGCCCCAGACCTCGCGGTCTGGCACGCATGACCCGGGGCCGATGTGGTTCGCTCTGCCTTCATCGTAAGGGACTCGCACCCTCTCCTTCCTGCCGGTCTCCCGGCGCACCTGTGCTAAATACCCTGAAAAAATAATCACCGAGATCCCGACGACAAACACTGCAACATTAGCCCAGAATATCACGGTCGCCCTTCGTTGGAGACTTTTTACCCGCGTATTCAAATTTTCCGACACGTTCCAATACGGCTCTTCGGTATCACTTTCCTGATCGGCCGTCATCCCAGTTGTTTCTATTGGAGTCTGCGGACGTCTAGGCTTGCGGATTGTCTCGGGATCGTGACGTCGAGATCTAGCGTAGACCTCGAAAGCTGTGGCCACGAGTAGACTAAATAGGAAATTAAGGCCTCGTCGCTGTTCTGAGTGGGTGGTAACGACCGTCCCTTGTCTCATCCAGGCGCCCTGCCCATTTGGTGATGTTTCTTTGTTCGGCTGAAAGGGGCCGTTTCTTCGTCCCGGCCTGACGACCCCCGGGCGCCGCACACAGCCCCGGTCAAGGATGGCCCCGGCCGTTTGCCGGGGCCACCGCGCTCGCGCGGCGCGAAGCGTCCTTGAGGGGGGCTGTGCGCGGCGCCATGCTCGGGCAGGCCGGGTCACGAGAGGCACGGCGATGCGTGACACTAACCTGCTGCAACTGGCACTCGGGCTGACGCCGCCCTGGACGGTGACCGGCAGCGAGTTCGACCCCGAGGCAAAGCGTCTCGACATCCACATCGACTTCCCGGCGGGCAGCCGCTTCTCCTGCCCGGAATGTGGCGCCGCGAACTGTCCGGCTCACGACACCGAGCAAATGGCTTGGCGTCATCTCAACTTCTTCCAGCACCAGGCCTGGCTGCATGCCCGTGTGCCACGCGTGCGGTGCAGCAAGTGCGGGGTCAAGAAGGTCGGCGTCCCCTGGGCGCGCGCGGGCAGCGGCTTCACCCTGCTGTTCGAGGCGCTGGTCATGGCGATGTTTCCGGCGATGCCGGTCAATGCGGTTGCCAGGCAGGTGGGCGAGCATGACACCAGGCTGTGGCGTGTCCTGCATCATTATGTTGAGCAGGCCCGGGCGAACAGCGACGCCTCGGAAGTGACCCGGGTTGCGATCGATGAGACCGCCGCACGGCGCGGCCACGACTACATCACCCTGTTTGTCGACATCGACCAGGCCCGCGTGGTGTTCGCAACCGACGGCAAGGACGCCGAGACCGTTGCCGCCTTCGCCGACGACCTTACCGCGCATGGCGGCGATCCCGATGCTGTCGCCGAGGTCTGCATCGACATGAGCCCTGCCTTCATCAAAGGTACCGCCGAGAGTCTGCCGAAAGCGGCGGTGACGTTCGACAAGTTCCATGCCGTCAAGATCGTCAACGATGCGGTCGATCAGGTGCGCCGCGCCGAGCAGAAGAGCCAGACCGTGCTGCGCGGTACCCGCTACCTCTGGCTGCGCAATCCAACCAACCTGTCGGGCCGCCAACGGGCCGCATTGGAAAGTCTTCCGACGCGCCATCTCAAGACGGGACGGGCCTATCAGATCCGGCTGGCCTTCCAGGAACTCTACGATCAATCCTCGCTCGAAGCGGGCGCCGGCTACCTCAAGGCGTGGTACTTCTGGGCCACCCACAGTCGATTGGACCCGATGATCGAGGCCGCCCGCACCGTCAAGCGTCACTGGGACGGCATACTGCGCTGGTTCGACAGCAAGATCGCCAATGGACTGATCGAGGGCATCAACAGCCTGGCGCAGGCTGCCAAGGCCAAAGCACGCGGCTATCGCTCAAGCCGCAACCTCAAGGCCATGGTCTACTTGCTCGCTGGCAAGCTCGACCTCAAGCTTCCCGCTTGAGGACGTTACTACCCACGTGAAACAGCGAAGAACCAAATTAAGAAATATATCATAATGACCTGGAAGCTGAAGTCCAATAAGATATGTTATTGGAACGTTTAGAACGTTGGTCAAGCTCGCCAATATTATCGTTACCAAGAACACGCGCGGACCGGAAGCCCACAGTATTGCGAATATGCGCTGCCGGGGCCAAAGAGGCTTTTGCTCATTGTTTTCGGACATCGCCTGTCCCACCCTCTCCGCAATTACACTCTGCTCACGGAAGTGATATTATACCAACCGCCCTAAAGACTGACACATGCCCACTCGCGGGTGCCGATTGAGCGAATCCGGCCGGGGTCGGTGATCAGGAAGTCCCAAGCGCGTTTGCACGCCTGGACGATGGTTTCGTATGAGTCCCAGACGAGGCTGCAGAGTTTGTTGGCGCGCAGGTACTCCCAGACGTTCTCCATCGGGTTCAGCTCCGGCGCGTAGGGCGGCAAGGATACCAAGGTGATATTGTCGGGAACCTGCAGCTTCTCGCCGGTTTGATGCCAGCCGGCACCATCACAGATCAGCGCGGCATGAGCGCCAGGAGCGACCTGGGTGCTGATCTCCTTCAGGTGCTCGTTCATGCCTTCGGCGCTGGCAGCCGGCATGATGATGGCCGCGCCGACCCCACGGGCGGGGCAGATCGCACCGTAGAGATATGCGGGATCGTGGCGGTTGTCCCGGACCATGGGCGGTCGTGAGCCAATTGGCGCCCAGACATAGGCATGGGTGCCCTTCTGCCCGACCCGGGCTTCGTCCTGAAACCAGATCTCGATCGGGCTGTCGGCGACGCTGGAGAGCAGGTAATACTTCAGCAGGCCGGCGAGGTTTTTCTTAAATGCCTCCGGCGCTTCAGCATCCTTCTTCGGATGAAAAGGGCGCGGCTGCAACCGGGTGACATCCAGCTTCCGCAGCCACGTGCCGATGGTTCGCTCGTCCACCGTCACGCCGAACCGTTCGGCCACCTTACTCCGCAGGTCGAGGCATCGCCAACGCACGACATTGTCGGTCTCGGGATCGGGGCCCTTGAGCACCAGTGCCTTCAGTTCAGCCATCTGCGCCGTGCCGAGAAACGGCGGTCGACCAGGGCTGCGCCGCTCGTCCGCCAGGCCAGCGATCCCTTCCTCGTTGTAGCGGTGCACCCAATCGCGCAGGGTCTGACGATCCATGCCGGACAATTCCGCCGCTTCCGTGCGAAGTCGGCCCTCCAGGATCAGAGCAATTGCCAGCAGACGCCGAACCTGAGCGCCATCACGGCTGTTCGCCGCAAACTCACGAAGCGCCTCGGCCGTATGCTCGGTCCGTGTGATCGCGATCGCCTGCCCCATCGCCTCCTCCTTGCCGCGAATCGACGCGGTGGGGAATCCGACCCCAATCAGGCGCAGTTGGGAATCCCCTCGAGAGTCAGCTTTCGGGCGCCTGGTATACCCCGACTCCGAAGAAATCTGCCCCGGGGGGCTAGGAATCGGTCAAGAACCCGGCTTCTCTCCCCTCATGAGCGGACTGCTTCTCTCCCCCGAGGACCGGGCGCACCTGCTTCTGATGATGCGCCGCCAGACGCCGAGCCCGGTGCACCGGCGCATGAACGCGTTGCTGCTGCTGGACGATGGCCTGAGCGCGGAGCAGATCGCGAAGGTTCTGTTCATCGACGCCGAGACAGTCCGCGAACACCTCCGCCTGTATCGGTCGTCCGGTGTCACCGGGGTCGAGCGTTTGAAATACGAGGGCGCGGAACCCGCGCTCAACGAGGAACAGCTTGCGGCGCTGGGAGCTGAACTCGACTCCCGTCTTTATATGACGGCGAAAGCGGTGTGTGCCTTCGTGCAGCGGACTTTCACCGTGGACTACACGCCGCACGCCATGGCCAAGGTGCTGAAGCGGCTGGGCTTCGTCTACAAGATGCCGAAAAAGGTGCCGGCGAAAGCGAACGAGGATGTGCAGCGGAAGTTCGTGGACGAGGTTCTCGGCCCATTGATGAAGGCGGCCAATGACGACACGCCGCTGTATTTCGGCGATGGGACCCATCCTTCGTACACGGCGCATGCCGCGTACGGCTGGATCCGCAAGGGCGAGACCCGGGAACTGAAGAGCAATCACGGCCGGACCAACGTCAGCATCAACGGTGCGTTGAGTTGGCCCGGTCGTGAGTTCGTGCATCGGCAGACGGGGCGGATCACCAGCGCCGAGATGATCCTGTTGTTCAAGGACCTGCGAGGCGCGGCATCCGACGGCGAGCGCGATTCGGGTGGTGCTGGACAACGCCCGGTACAACCACTCGAAAGAACTCAAGGCGTGGCTGGCGCGCGACGATTGCCGCATTGAAGTGATCTACCTGCCAGCTTACGCGCCGAACCTGAACCTGATCGAGCGCTTCTGGTGGCTGTTCAAGAAGTCGGCAATCTACAATGAGTACTTTGCCACCTTTGCGGACTTCAAGGCGGCGGTTGACGGGTTCTTCGCCAGACTCGACGACTACCGGGACGAAATCCTGAGCCTGGTCACGGACAAATTCCACTTCATTGGCAAATTCAATCCGCAGGCGCCCTGAGGAAGCCGGCGGGCCGACGTCGCCGCGGCTAAGGCGACGCGATGACACTCCGCCGGCCGTTGAATGGTGGCGACCATTCCGCTCTCAAACAAATGTCCCGGATTCCCCGGCGCGTGGGTATACTAAGGCGCCTGAAAGGCTGACTCACCGGACATCGCCTTCCCCGTCATGCCGACGCAGGTCGGCATCCACGACTTCCCTTACTGCGCGCGGCAAAGTCGTGGATGCCGACCTGCGTCGGCATGACGATGTGGGCGACGTCCGTGTGTCAATCGTTAGGGCGCCTGGTATTATACCAACCCGCGAAATGGTTGACACACGGACGGTGCCCACCTCGTCATGCCGACGGCGGTCGGCAGTCACGACTTTTCGCGTTGTGCGCGATAAAGTCGCGGATGGCGGGCCTTCGCCTGCCATGACGATCGGGCGTGGATGGCAGGCCTTCGCCCGTCGTGACGATCGGGCTTGGCCGACGAGTCATTGCTTGTACCGGTCATTCCTTACGCGGGCTAATATTATGGGAGCATTGAGCAGACCGGCACGGGAGACGCCGCGCGTAAACTGGTGATCTTGGGAGATTATTATTCGGTGCAATGTACTGCCGGTATGCTGGTCGAAAGCTTCGTCGTCGTTGAACGGAAGGCAGTGAAAACCGCTGGACCGCGCGTACGCCGCGCAATGCACCACTTACCTCGGGGCGAGTAGCGACGACAGCGGCTTACCGCCGCGTGGCGCTTCACGTGGTGGCCAAGATACGCCGCGATCACCGCCGGATCCTCGACAACCTCCCGCGGAGCGCCTTGCGCAATGACCTTGCCCTGATGGAACACCACAGCGCGCTCGGTCAACGACAGAATAACCTCCATGACGTGCTCTACGATCACGATGGTGATCCCGCGCGCGCTGATCCGCCGCACCAATTCGATCGCCAGCCGCGTCTCGGCCGGGTCAGCCCCGCCAGCGCCTCGTCCAGCAGCAGCAGCCTAGGTTCGGTCGCCAGCGCGCGGGCGATCTCCAACCGCTTGCGGCCGGGCGTGCCGAGCGACCGGGCAGCCCATTCCGCCAGCGGCGCCAGGCCGGTGAACGCCAGCACCTCGGCCGCGGCGCGGCGGGCGTCGACGCGGTGCGGATGGCGCAGGAAGGCGCCGACCATGACATTGTCGGCGACGGTCATGTCCTCGAAGGTGACCGGCACCTGGAAGCTGCGTGCCATTCCGAGCCGCGCATGCTCTTCCGGCGTCGCGTGCGTCACGTCGCGACCGGCGAAACGGATTTTTCCGCTCGTCGGCGTCGCATCGCCGGCGAGGCAGTTGAAGAACGTACTTTTCCCGCGCCGTTGGGACCGATCAGGCCGACGATTTCGCCTTCGGTCACGTCGAGGTCGGCGCCGTCCACCGCGCGGAACGCGCCGAAGGCCATGGCGATGCCCGTGGCCTGAAGCAGGGGCGCCTCAGGCGGCACGGTCATTGCCTTGCACGGCGGCGCGGCGACGCTGCAATCCAGCGTCGTGACGTGCCGCCAGATCACCGCGATACCGCCAGGTTGGAAGCGGGCGATCCAGCAGGATGATCGCGCCATAGACGATGAAGGTGATGCCGGTGCCACTGCCGCCGAACCAGGCGTTGGTGGTTTCCTCCAACGGTCACCAGGATCACCGCGCCGACCAGCGGGCCGAACAACGTGCCGGCACCGCCCAGCGCCGCGGTGATCACCATCTTCACCGAGATCAGGATGCCCAGCGCGCTGTCCGGATCGATGAAGCCCACCATCACCGCATAGAGCGAGCCGGCGACCGCGGTGAAACTCGCCGACAGCAGCAGCGCGTACAGCTTGTAACGCAGGACCGGCACGCCGAGGCTGCGTGCGGCGCGGTCGCCTCCACGGATGGCGGCGAGGTAGTAGCCCATACGGCTGCGCTGCATCTGCCAGGTCAGCGCCAGCAGCACGATCAGCACCGTGAGGAACAGATAGTGGTACGGCACCGGGCTGATGAACGACAGATCGGCGACCGTGCGCGGCGTCGGCGGCCCCATCAGGCCGACCGCGGCACCGACCAGCTTCCAGTTGCCGGCGACGATGCGTGTCAGTTCGGCGGCGGCGATCGTGGCCATGGAGAAGTAGTGCCCGCGGAGTCGAAAAGTCGGCGTGCCGACCACCAGCGCCAGCGCGCAGGACACCAGCACGCCCAGCGGCACGCCGGCGATCGGCGGCCAGCCGAAATCGGTATAGACCACCAGCGAACTGTACGCGCCGGCGCCGAAATACACCGCGTGGCCGACGGAGACCTGGCCGGCATAGCCGCCGAGCAAATTCCAGGCGGACGCGGAGATCGCCGCGAGCAATACCAGGGCGCCGATACGCTGCAGAAACACATCCTGCGTCAGCAGCGGCCAGGCGGCGAGAAGGGCGAAGCCGATCAGGACGAGCACCCATTGCTTCATGTGGTGCCGAGCAAGCCTTGCGGCCGCACCCACAGCACCAGCAGGAACAGCGCATAGACGACAACGTCCTGGTACACCGCGCCGATCAGGTAGGCGGACAGCGCCTGGATCACGCCGATCGACAGGCCGGCGAGCAACGCTCCCGGCACCGAGCCGAAGCCGCCCAGGCAGACCACGACGAACGCGATCAGCGCCAGCGATTCGCCGACGGTGGGGGAGATGTAGAAGAACAACGCGATCAGCGCTCCGGCAACGCCGGTGGACGCGGCGCCGACGCCCCAGGCCAGGGCTTGCATGCGGTCGGGGCGGATGCCCATGAGCATCGCGGCGTTGCGGTCCTCGGCCACCGCGAGGATGCGGCTGCCGAGCATGGTGCGCGTCAGCACGAGGTGCATGCCGATGGTGATGACCAGCGCCAGCACGCCGCCCAGAAGCCGGGACGCTTCGATGCGCAGGCCGGCGACGGCGAACGTGCCGCCGACGAGATTGTCCGGCAGCGAGACGAAATTGGCGGAGAATGCCCAGAAGGCGGCGTAGCGGAGCACCAGCGCGAGCCCGAACGTGCCGAGGATCTGCGCCAGCATCGGCCCCTTCACCATGTCGCGCACCAGGCCGAAATAGACCGCGACGCCCAGGCCGAACAGCAGCACCGCGGCGGCGGGGATGAACACGATGGGGCCGACATGGAACAGGCTGTAGGCGAAGAAGGCGACGTACATCGCCAGCATGACGAAGTCGCCGTGCGCGAAATTCACCACGTTCATCATGCCCCAGATGAGCGTGAGGCCGGAGGAGAACAGCGCGTACACCGCCCCCATCAGCAGGCCACTGACGACCACCTGCAGCAGAATCACCCGCGTGAAGCTCCATGTCGTTGCTTGGGGGTGATCCTGGACGGTCGGGCGCGGTGGTGGCAAGCGCCGGAACGTGGAGCATTGGAACGTGGCGCACCGGAACGTGGAACAGCGCACATGTCACGGCGGCACTGCACCTCGGTGTCGTGGCAGCACCGCCCCCCAATGTATCGCGGCCGGCGCGCCGACGGTGATGCGGGGCGCCGTCCTACCCGCCCACGCGCCGCCAGCCCATCGCGATCGGCGTCGCACGATAGGCTGCCAGGCCCCGGCCCGGCGGCAGCGGCGCTCCGCCCGGCAGCGGCATCCTCGGCAGGACCCGCGCGCCGGCAACGCGGCGAGGCGCCGGCGGGAACAGGCCCGGAGTGACCAGCGTCCCCCAACCCGGCGATGTGGCCATGCGCGGCGCGGCCTCGGCCGTAAGCTGCTGTTCCGGCCAGACCGCCATCACCTTTTGCTCGTACGCGGCCCCCAGGTCCGGCGTCGTCGAGTGGTACATCGCGGTCGCCTTCGGCCACGCACCCGACTGGCCGTGCAGTTGCACCAGGAACCGTCCCGCATAGTCGGCATTCGCCATGGGATCGAACGCTTGCTCCAGGCTGCGAAGGCGTCCGGGTGGTGCATCAGGTTGACCTGCATGCAACCCGACGTCGATCGAGCGCACGCCGCGCGCCTGCAGCGCGCGCACCGCGGCGATCGCCTGTGCCTTGGTGTCGTAGAAGCTGCCCTGGCCCTCGGCGTCCACTGTCCAGGGCCAGGGACGCAGGGCGCCGCTGACCGGGTCGCGCCGACCGCTTTCCACCTGGCCGATCGCGGCCATCAGACCCTGGGGAACGGCATGCGCCTGCCCTGCCGATTTCGATCGCCTGCTGGCAAAGCTGCCCGGACTGGCCGGCGGACAATGCGATCGGATCGGCCGAACCTCGCTGGGAAGCCAGGCAGAAAACCAGGGCGAAGATGATCCGTCGCATGGCGGCAGGCTAGGCGGAAAGGATGAACAAAACCTTTCTGCTGTCGCGGAGCGCGCAACGCAGCCGAAACCCAACTGCAATGCTGCGTTGCAAAAAATTGCTTGCAGGCGAATGACCGACCGCCTACATTGTGCATCGCAGCAATGCGGCCCCTTGGTCGCGCTGTCTGCTTTCTTGGACGTTTCCTCCCTAAACTTGGCGGCCCCACAAGGGTCGCCATTTTTTTCTGCGCGCTTGTTCCGCGCGGCAGCGCCGGCGAGGCGCGGCGGATCAGCGGGCGAGAAGGCCGGCGGCCGCGCGCGCGATCGCCTCGATCAGCGCCGTCATGTCCTGCTGCACGGCGGCGAAGCGCGGCAGCCGCTCGATCCGCGCCTCGTCCATATAGAGTTCGCGGGCAATCTCGATCTGCAGCGCGTGCACGTGCTCGCGCGGCCGGCCGTAATGGCGGGTGATGTAGCCGCCGGCATAGGGGTCGTTGCGGCGCACCACGTAGCCGAGCGTCGATCAGCGTCCGCTCGACGAACCGCGTGACCACGCGGGGCGCAGGCGGTGCCGTGCGCGTCGCCCAGCACGAAGTCGGCCGTCAGCGCCGCGCGCCGGCCGATGCCGTGCGACGGCATCGAGTGGCAGTCGATCAGCAGGCAGGCGCCGAACACGGCGCGGGTGCCGCCGATCAGCGCCGCCAGCGTGTCGTGGAACGGCTGCCAGAACAGCGCGCACCCGCGCGCTCGGCCTCGGCGAAGGCGCAGCTTGCCGCGATAGATCGTCTCGCCCGAGGCGACCACGCGGGCGATCGTGCCGAGCCCGGCGCCGACCCGCGCGCTGGTGGTGTTCACCCAGGGCGGCAAGCTGGTCGGCGAACATCGCCGGGTCGAGTTCCCAGGCCTCGCGGTTGGCGTCGCAGAAGGCGCGCGGGAAGGTGGCGGCGAGCAGCGGCGCGCCGTGCTCGGGGGCGGCGGCGAACAGCTCGTCGACGAAGCTGTCCTCGCTGCGCCGCAGGCTGAGCGGGTCGAGCCGCGCGGCGGCGAGGAAGTCGGCGGGGTAGGCGCGCCCGGAATGCGGCGAGGCGAAAATCACCGGGACCGTCTGGTGCGCCGGACGCGAGACCATGACCGGGGCGGTCTCCAGCGGCAGGGTGAGGGCGACGGGCAGGTCCATTTCCCTATTCAAGCGGCACCGCGGCGCCGTGTCACGTGGCAAGCTTGCGGAAGCGCGGGGGTGCGCGTTAGAAAACGCGTCGCTGCGGCGGATGGGCGCGTAGCTCAGCGGTAGAGCACTGCCTCGACACGGCAGGGGCCACAGGTTCAATCCCTGTCGCGCCCACCATCCATCGCTGACTTCATCCGGTATCGTTGGCCTTCCGCTATCCTGCCGCCCAGGGCCGCCATGAGGAGGGGTCATGACCTGGACATTGCTCGACCTGGCCGGCTCCGTCGCGCTGCTGCTGTGGGGCGTGCACATGGTGCAGACCGGCATCCAGCGCGCCTTCGGGCCGGAGCTGCGGCGCTGGCTGGGCACCGCGCTGCACAACCGGCTGGCGGCGTTCGCCGCCGGGCTGGGCGTGACCGCGGTCCTGCAAAGCAGCACCGCGACCGGGCTGATGGTCGCGGGCTTCGCCGCCGGCGGCGCGGTCGCGCTGGTGCCGGCGCTGGCGGTGATGCTGGGCGCCAATGTCGGCACCACGCTGATCGTGCAGGTGTTGTCGTTCGACGTCGCCGGCGTCGCGCCGGCGCTGATCCTGCTCGGCGTGCTGCTGTTCCGCCGCGCCGGCGTCGACGCGCACGCGCGATCTGGGGCGGGTGGCGATCGGCCTTGGGCTGATGCTGATGGCGCTGCGCACAGCTGGTCACGCTGATCACGCCGTACGAGGACACGCCGAGCCTGCGCATGCTGCTCGGCGCGATCGCGACCCAGCCGGTGCTGGACGTGCTGCTGGCGGCGGGGCTGACCTGGGCGGCGCATTCCTCGGTCGCGGTGGTGCTGCTGGTGATGTCGCTCGCCGCCAAGGGCGTGGTGCCGCCGGAGGCCGCGTTCGCGCTGGTGCTGGGCGCCAACCTGGGCACCGCGATCAACCCGGTGCTGGAGGGCGTGTCGGGCGACGATCCGGTGGCGCGCCGCCTGCCGATCGGCAACCTGCTGAACCGGCGCTGGGCGTGCGTGGTGGCGCTGGTGCTGCTGCCGCGGCTGGCGCGCGTTGATGGTGACGATCGACCCCGACCCGGTGCGCGAGGTGGCGGATTTCCACACCGCGTTCAACCTGCGTGCTGGCGGTGGTGTTCCTGCCGGTGCTGGGGCCGTGGGCGCGCGCTGCTGCGCCGGCTGCTGCCGGCCCGGGTGGAGGCCGGACGATCCCGGCGCGGCCGCGCTATCTGGACGCAGGCGGCGCTGGAGACGCCGCCGATCGCGCTGGCCGGCGCGGCGCGCGAGGCGCTGCGCATGGCCGACGCGCTGGAGGCGATGCTGACCGGCGCGGCCGACGCGCTGATCGGCAGCGACCGCCAGCGCATCGCCGAGGTGCGCCGGCTGGACAACGTGCTGGACCGGCTGAACAGCGCGATCCGCGCGTATCTGACGCGCTCGATCCCGAGGCGCTGAGCGAGGCGGATCACCGGCGGCTGACCGAGATCCTGGTGTTCACCACCAACCTGGAAGCGGCGGGCGACGTGGTGGACCGGGCGGTGATGGGCCACGTGGCGCGGCGCCTGAAGCGCGGCCTGCCGCTGTCGGCCGCCGAGCTGGCCGAGGCGCGCAAGCTGCTGCAGCGGCTGGCGGCAACGGTGCGCGCCGCCGCCGCGGTGTTCATGACCGAGGACGCGCGCGCTGCGCGGCTGCTGGTGGCCGAGAAGGAGGCGTTCCGCGAGCTCGAAGCCGCGGCCACCGCGGCGCATTTCGCCCGGCTGCGCGGGCACGGCGCGGGGCGGAGGACGCCGGCGCGCTGAACCTGGACCTGCTGCGCGAGCTGAAGCGGGTGAACGGCCACCTGGTGGCGGCGGCGGCCTATCCGGTGCTGGAGGGCCAGGGGGAGTTGCTGCCGAGCCGGCTGCGGGCGGAGTTGTAGGGAGCAAGGATGCTGCCGCGGGCGATCCTGTTCGACCTCGACGACACAATTCTTTCCGCCTGCGGGCCGTCCGGTGGGCTAGGCCCGCAAGCCGGCCGGCCGGACCGCATCATCCGCCGCCTGCCCGAGTTGCTGCCGGACGCAGCGTGACCGCGGGAGAAACCGGTGGCGGACGATGACCATCATCGACGTATATGAAGGACAGTCGGATTTGTGCCGGGAAATCCTCGATGATTTGCCGGAATGGTTTGGCATACCGGATGCGAAGGCCAGCTATATCGAAGCCGCTTCCGGGCTGCCTATGATAGCCGCCCGTCAGGCGGGCCAACTTGCGGGGATCGTGTCCCTGAAACTGCATACGAATTATGCCCTTGAACTGTATGTGCTCGGGGTGAAGCGGAAGTTTCATCGGCAAGGGATCGGGCGTTCACTCGTCGAGGGTGCTGGCGGATTTTGCCAAGGCGAGGGGAGCGTCGTTTCTTACAGTAAAGACGCTGGCGCCTTCACATCCTGATCCTTATTACGCGGCGACACGGAGCTTCTATGAGGCCGTCGGATTCCTTCCGTAGAGGTATTTCCGACCCTTTGGAATGTCCATAACCCCTGTCTGCTGATGCTGAAGCCGCTGTCGAGCTGAGATTGGGGGGTCAAACTCTATGCCGCCCCTCGACGATCCTGCCGGTGGCTTCGACCTGACCTTCGCGGCGCTTTTGCTGCGGGCGGAGAACGGCTGACGCGGGACACCGACCCGCTGGTCTGGCGCGATCCTGACTTGGGCTACATCCCCGGTTTCTTTGCTTTCGACTGGGGCGGCGAGCGAGCTACACGAGTCGTGATCGCCGTTGATTTATGTCCGGTTCGGCACTATGTCCGGTTCTGGACGTGGAGAAAGCCATGGTTGCGACGCGCCGGCGGTTGGATGAGGCAAAGGCAAAGGGCCCGGATCGGCTGGATGCGACACGCTTCGCTCCGGCAAACCGGCGGCGCCTCAGCGGACCCGGATTGCGCAGCTTTCTCGCGATCGCCGATCTATGGGGGCTACGGAAGAACAGCGGCGCCTGATTCTTGGATTGCCGTCCCGGTCCACTTACCACAGTTGGGTCAAGACCGTCCGCGAACACGGCGAGATCACGCTGGGTGTCGATGTATTGCTGCGCATCTCGGCGGCGCTTCTCGGCATCCACCAGGCGCTCGGCATCTTGTTCCAGAACGAGAATGACGGAGTCGATTGGCTGCGGACCCCGCATCGGGCGATGGTGTTCGGCGGTTCGCCGCCGTTGGCGTTCGTCACCAGCGGCACGCAGGACGGCCTGCTGACGGTGCGGCGGTTTCTCGATGCCGCTCGCGGCGGGATTTACATGGAGCCGAACGAGGTGGACGCCGGGTTCGCGCGCTATACCGATTCCGACGTGGTGGTTTCGTGACCGAGGTCTATCGCCCGTCGCCGCAACCGACCCATCGCCTGATTCCGTCGCGCTTCCCGCCGATCGGGCTGTTCGATACGGTGGCGACCGCAGCCGATCTTGCAGCGGTCATGGAACTGGCAGGCTGGACCAACGACCGCCTGGTCGCCGAACGCATCGCCCGATTGCCGCAGGCGGACTGGGTTTATGGGCGCGCCAACGCCAGCATCGTGATGGCGGCTTTCCTGCATGTCGGCCCGGCTGGCGGGCGCTTCAATGGGGTTGATCTGGGGGCGTGGTACGCCTCGGCGGCGCTGGTCACGGCGGCGGCCGAAGTCGCGCACCATATGCGGCGGGAGGCGGTGGCGCGGGGCGTTCGCGGGCGTGCAGCGGCAGTTCCGGCAATACTCGGCACGGTCGATCGGGGCGTATCTCGATATCCGGGGCCGGCAGGAGGCATTGGCGGACGGTGTATGCGCCGGACAGCTACGCGGCGTCACAGGTGCTCGGCGAGGAGATGCGGGCGAGCGGGCGGGCGGGGATTCTGTACGACAGCGTGCGGCATGCGGGCGGGGTGAACGTCGTGGTGCACCGGCCGCGGAACGTGGTGGACGTGGTGCAGGCCGATCACTTCGAGGTCCGGGTTGCTGCCGCGGAGCCGGCGGATCGAGGTGCGGAGGCTGGGGTGAGCGAAGGCAGAGGCTGGTGTAAGCGAAGGCAGAGGACTAGCAATACGTGGG
>CAVXUK010000013.1:0-200614 GCA_963764895.1 uncultured Pseudomonadota bacterium | reverse complement strand
TAGCCCCCCGGACTCGCTGTCCGCCGGCGATGTCGTAAAGGTCGCGGCCGCGCCCGCGGAACTGGCGAGCGACCAGCCGTCGGCGGGAGTGGGCGAATGAGGCGTTCGTTGCTGCTGATGGCCACCGGCGCGATAGGACTGTCCGGCTGTAACCTGGCACCCACCTACCACCCGCCGGCGGTGGCCATGCCGACCAACTTCAAAGAGACTGGCCCTTGGCAGACGGCGCGACCGGCTGACGCGGCGCCACGCGGCGAGTGGTGGGAGTTGTTCAACGACGCAACGTTGAACGAACTGGAGACGCAGGTGAACGTCGCCAACCCGACGCTCGCTGCCAGCGTCGCGATCTACGATCAGGCGCGCGCCTATGCGCAAGAGGCCGAGGCCGGGCTGTACCCCACTGTCGGCATCGGCGGTGCATTGACGCAGAACCGCCAATCCCAGCACCGGCCGCTGCGCGGCGCCAACGAACCAACTTATTACGGCGCAAACACGATCAACGCGCAGGCCGATTACGAGGTCGACATCTGGGGCCGCGTCCGTGATTCGGTGGCCGCCGGCAAGGCCCAGGCGCAGGCCAGCGCGGCCGACCTGGAGACGCTGCGGCTGAGCCTGCACGCCGAACTGGCCAACGACTATGTGGCGCTGCGCGGGCTGGACGAGGAGGTCGCGTTGCTGAACACCACCGTCGACGCCTATGGCAAGGCGCTGACCCTGGTGCAGAACCGCTATCAGGGGGACATCGCCTCCGGCGTCGACTTGGCGCAGGCGCAGACCCAGCTTGAGAGTGCAAAGGCACAGGTTTCCAGCGTCATCGTAAGCCGCCAGTTGATGGAACATGCTATCGCCACCCTGGTCGGCAAGCCCGCCGGGGCGTTCGCGTTGGCGCCATCCGCGACGCCGATTGCCCAGCCGGACTTCCCGCCGGGCGTGCCATCGACGCTGCTCCAACGCCGGCCCGACATCGCCGCCGCCGAGCGGCAGGTCTCGGCGGCCAACCAATTGGTTGGAGTTGCCAAAGCGGCGTTCTACCCGACGCTGACGCTGAACCTGCTCGGCGGGGTCCTGGACACCGGGCTGAACCTGTACAGCCTGCCGAACAGCATCTGGTCGCTCGGCCCCAGCGTGTCGCTGCCGATTTTCGAGGGCGGGCTGCTCCAGGCGCAACTGGCCGGCGCCAAGGCGGCGTTTACGCAGGCGGCGGCGAATTACCGCGCCACCGTGCTGAGCGCCTTCCAGGACGTTGAGGACAGTCTGGCTCGGCTGCACTGGCTGGCACAGGCGGCCAAGGACGAGGACGCGGCGGTGTCTTCCGCCAGGCGGACGGTCAATCTGGCGTTGACGCTGTATCGCGACGGCGCGGAGAACTACTTGCAGGTCGTCACGGCGCAGACCGCCGAACTGACGGCCGAGATCACGGCCCTCGACCTGCGCACCAGCCAGCTGAAGTCGAGCGTCGGGCTGATACGCGCCCTTGGCGGTGGCTGGACGACGGCCGACCTGCCGTCAAAAACTTCGCTATGACACGCGCCTCGCGGCGGCCGAGGCCGGCTGTGATGATCAGGCGCCACCCCAGTTCATGGTGAGGTCGCCATCCATGATGAAGGTCCGGCCCGTCACGTAATCCGCCGCATCCGGTTCACGCAGCCGTACGACATCGTTGGCGGCGGATACACTTAGCGATGAAATGAGATGCGAACGCGCAATCCCCTGCGGCGATATAGCCGTGGCTGGTGCGACGGTGCGTTGATGCCCACGGCTCACAAAGTCGTTTGACCACGGGCCCACCGCAGCCATCGGCGCGATATCAGATCTGTGTTCGCGCGCATGGGTGTCACCGACGGTGAGGGTCTGACCGCCTCGCCGCGATCGTCCCGGTAGCTCGGCACCGGGAGACTGGGGGTTCAGGCGCTTCATGGATGAACAGGTAGGGCGGGCCGAGGCCGATACCGATACGCTGTCTCGGCGATCCTGTACGTCAGCGGCATCGGCTGCTACCGGTGCTCTTTTTCATCGCGCTGCTCCTGCTGGCCTTTGGCGTCTGGCGGCTGGTTGTGTCGGGCGCGCCCGGGAGCAAGCCGGCGGGGCAGGCGGTACAGGTGCAGCCAGTGGGGGCGGCGCGGATCGGCACCGGCGACGTGCATGTCGTGCTGTCGGGACTCGGCACGGTGACGCCGCTTGCCGCGATCACTGTGCAGACGCAGATCAACGGACAGCTCATGTCCGTCGGGTTCAAGGAGGGGCAGATCGTCCAGAAGGGCGATTTCCTCGCACAGATCGACCCGCGGCCATACCAGGCCGCATTGGATCTGGCGCAAGGGGCGCTTGTGCATGACACGGGGCTGCTGGAGCAGGCCCAGTCCGACCTTGTGCGCTACGTCCAGTTGAGCCGGCAGGACAGCATCGCCAAGCAGCAGGTGGCCGATCAGCAATACCTCGTGAAGCAGGACCAGGGCATCGTCCAGGAGGATCACGCCACAATCGAGACCGACAAGCTCAACCTGGCATACTGCCACATCACGGCCCCGGTGACGGGGCGCGTCGGGCTGCGGCTGGTGGACCCCGGCAACTATGTGCAGACGACGAGCACGACGGGTCTGGTGGTGCTGACGCAGTTGCAGCCGATCTCCGTGATCTTCGTGCTGCCCGAGGATGACGTGCCGGCGGTATGGCAGCAGGTGCAGGCCGACCAGACGCTGGCGGTCTCGGCATACAACCGCACGAATTCAACGCTGATCGCCACCGGCACGCTGGAAAGCATCGACAATGAAGTCGATACCACGACCGGCACCGTGAAACTGCGCGCCACGTTCCCGAACAAGGACTGGTCGCTGTTCCCGAACCAGTTCGTCAACGCACGGCTGCTGGTGCGCACGCTGCCCGGCGTGACGGTGGCGCCGGTGGCGGCCGTCCAGCACGGCGCGCCCGGGGCGTTCGTCTATCTCATCAAGCCGGACGACACGGTCACGGTCCAGGTGGTGACGACCGGTGTCACTGACGGCGACCAGGTGCAGATCCTCTCGGGCCTGAAGCCCGGCGACACCGTGGTGGTCGATGGCGCGGACCGGCTGCGCGATGGCGCCAAGGTGCGCATCACGCCGGATCAGGCCGACGCGGCTGCGACCGTGAACAACGGGCCCGGTGCCCCGCCGGGCGAGCAGCCCGGCAACGCATCGGCCGTCCCGCACGCTGAGCGCGTCGGGGCGCCGGGCGGGCCGCAGCCGAAAGGGCAGACACCGGCATCACCCGATGGCCAAGCGGGTGGCGGGAAGTAGCCGCGTGCCATGAGCCCGTCACGCCTGTTCATCCTGCGGCCCGTCGGCACCACGCTGCTGATGCTGGCGATGCTGCTGGTCGGCGGCGTCGCCTACCAGTTTCTGCCGGTCTCCGCGTTGCCGGAGGTGGACTACCCGACGATCCAGGTCTCCACCTTCTACCCGGGCGCAAGCCCCGAGGTGATGACGACGGCGGTGACGGCACCGCTGGAGCGGCAGTTCGGCGAAATGCCTGGGCTGACGCAGATGAGCTCCATCAGCTCGGCCGGCGCGTCGGTGACCACGCTGCAATTCGATCTGAACCTGTCGCTGGACGTGGCCGAGCAGCAAGTGCAGGCGGCGGTCAACGCCGCGACCAGCCTGCTGCCCTCCGACCTGCCCGCCCCGCCGGTCTACGCCAAGGTCAATCCCGCCAACGCGCCGGTGATCTCCCTCGCCGTCACCTCGAAGACGCTGCCGCTCACGCAGGTCGAGGACGTGGCGGATGTGCGGATGGCGCAGAAGATTTCGCAGTTGTCGGGCGTCGGCCTCGTGTCCATCGCCGGTGGCCAGCGCCCGTCCGTCCGCGTCCAGATCAACCCGCGCGCGCTGGCCGCGTACGGGCTCAACATCGACGACATCCGCACCGACATCAGCAACGAGAACACCGACACGCCGAAGGGAAATTTCGACGGGCCGTCCCAGGACAGCACGATCAACGACAACGATCAGTTGCAGAGCGCCGAGGACTACCGGCGTATCATCGTCGCCTACAGGAATGGTGCGCCGGTGCGGCTGTCCGACGTAGCATCGGTCGTCGAAGGGCCGGAGAATTCGGAGCTTGCCGGCTGGGCCAACCGGACTCCGGCCATCATCCTGAACGTCCAGCGCCAGCCCGGCTCCAATGTGATCGCGGTGGTGGACGCGGTCAAAGCCTTGCTGCCGAAGCTGGAGCAGTCGCTTCCGGCGGGCCTCGACGTGGCGATCCTGTCCGACCAGACCACGACGATACGCGCCTCGGTCAACGACGTGGAGTTCGAGCTCGGGTTGGCCGTCGTGCTCGTCGTGCTGGTGATCTTCGTGTTCCTGCGCAACCTGCCCGCGACCTTGATCCCGAGCCTCTCCGTCCCGCTCTCGCTCGTCGGCACGCTGGCCGGGATGTATCTGTTCGGCTTCTCGCTCGACAACCTCTCGCTGATGTCGCTGACCATCGCGACCGGCTTCGTCGTCGACGATGCAATCGTCATGATCGAGAATATCGCACGATACGTCGAGCAGGGCATGAAGCCGCTGGATGCGGCGTTGCGCGGTTCCGGCGAGATCGGCTTCACCATCATCTCGCTGACCGTGTCGCTGATCGCGGTGTTGATCCCGCTGCTGTTCATGGGCGATGTGGTGGGCCGGCTGTTCCACGAATTCGCGGTGACGTTGGCGGTCACGATCGTGCTGTCGGCGGTCGTGTCGCTGACTTTGGTGCCGATGCTGTGCGCGCTGATCGTGCGCCACCGGCCGGCGCACCAGCGTGGGCGCTTCGATCTGGCGGCGGAGCGTGGATTCGACTGGATCATCGTGCAGTATGATCGCGGGCTGATCTGGGTGCTGGACCATCAAGGCCTGACGCTGGTCGTCGCCGCGCTGACGCTGGCCGTGACGGCGGCGCAGTATGCCGAGATCCCGAAGGGCTTCTTCCCGGTGCAGGACACCGGGGCGATCCAGGGCATCACCACCGCCGCTCAGGACATTTCGTTCCAGGCCATGGTCCATGAGCAGCAGGCGTTGGCGGACGTGATCCTGAAAGACCGCGACGTCGCCAACCTGTCGTCGTTCATCGGCGTCGATGGCACGAACGCGACACTGAACAATGGCCGCATGCTCATCTCGCTGAAGCCGCGCGATGAGCGCACCGACAGCGCGAGTGAGATCATTCGCCGGCTGCAACATGAGACACGCAACGTGCGGGGCATTTCGATCGCCATGCAGCCGGTACAGGATCTGACCATCGACAGCACGGTCGGACGCGCCGAATACATGTTCTTCCTGGAGAATCCGGACCAGTCGCAATTCACTACCTGGGTGCCGCGGCTGGTACAGCGGTTGCAACAGCTTCCGCAATTCGAGGACGTGTCGAGCGATCTGTCGGAGAACGGACGCCAGTTGCTGATGACGATCGACCGGGCCACCGCGGCCCGCTTCGGCATTACGCCGACCACGATCGACAATGCGCTCTATGACGTATTCGGCCAGCGCATCGCCTCGACGCTGTACACGCAATCCAACCAGTACCGCGTCATCTTGAATGCCGACATGCATGATCTGCACAGCATCCGTGACGCGATGGCCGGGATCTATTTGCCGTCCTCCACCTCCACGAGCGGGCCGGGGCAGGTGCCGTTGCTGGCGCTCGTCACTCTTTCCGAGAAGAACGCGCCACTCGAGATCGAGCACCTCGGGCAATTTCCGTCCACGTCGATCTCATTCAATCTCGCGAGCGGTGCGTCCCTCGACAGCGCGGTGGGCCAGATCAAGCGGGCCGAGCACGACATCGGTTTGCCGGCCAGTTTCGCAACCGCCTATCAGGGCGCCCTGTCGGCGTTCCAGAAATCGCTGTCGAACGAGCTGCTGCTGATCATCGCCGCCGTGGTGGCCGTATATATCGTGCTGGGCCTGTTGTACGAGAGCTTCCTGCATCCGATCACGATCCTCTCGACGCTGCCATCCGCCGGCGTGGGCGCGCTGCTCGCGTTGCGCGTGGCCGATGCCGACCTCGATATCGTCGGCATCATCGGCATCATCCTGCTGATCGGCATCGTGAAGAAGAACGCGATCATGATGATCGATTTCGCGCTGGAGGCCGAGCGCGTCGAGGGCAAGAGTCCGCGCGACGCGATCCATCAGGCGTGCCTGCTGCGCTTTCGGCCGATCCTGATGACCACGATGGCGGCCCTGCTGGGGGCGTTGCCGCTGATGCTCGGGACCGGAACCGGCTCCGAACTGCGGCGCCCGCTTGGCATCTGCATCGTTGGCGGCCTGCTGGTCAGCCAGCTGCTGACGCTGTTCACCACGCCGGTCGTCTATCTCGCCGTCCATCGCGTGGCCCTGCGCCTGTTCCGCCGCCGGCCGAACACCCAGGCCGGCGAGGCACCGGCGGAATGACGGCATGAATCTCTCGGCACCGTTCATCGCGCGGCCTGTCGGCACCACCCTGCTGACGATCGCGCTCGCGCTGGTCGGCATTCTCGGCTATTTCGAGCTTCCGGTCTCGCCGTTGCCGCAGGTCGACTTTCCCACCGTGATGGTGCAGGCGCAGTTGCCAGGTGCCAGTCCGGACGTCGTTGCGACGAGCCTGGCGGAGCCGCTGGAGCGGCATCTCGGGCAGATCGCCGACGTGACCGAGATGACATCGCAGAGCCAGACCGGTCAGGCGCGCATCATTTTGCAGTTCGGCCTGGACCGGAACATCAACGGCGCCGCGCAGGACGTGCAGGCGGCGATCAACGCCGCGCAGGCCGATCTTCCCACGAACCTGCTCTCCCAACCCACCTACCGCAAGGTTAACCCGGCTGACGCGCCGGTGCTGATCCTATCGCTGACCTCGCAGACACTGACACGCGGGCAGATCTACGACGCGGCAAGCAGCGTGCTCCAGCAGCAGCTCTCGCAGATCTCGGGGGTGGGCGAGGTCATCATCAGTGGCGCGGCACTGCCGGCCGTGCGCGTGGAGCTGGACCCTCTGGGCCTGTCGCATTACGGAGTCGGGCTGGAGGATATCCGCTCCGCGCTTACCAGCACCAATGCGAATAGCCCGAAGGGCGACATCGATCTTGGCGCGCATCGCTGGCAGATCTACACCAACGACCAGTCCAACCACGCGGCGGACTACCGCGATCTGGTCGTCGCATATCGCAACGGCGATGCGGTTCGCCTTCGGGACGTGGCCGACGTGCAGGATTCCGTCCAGGATCTGCGCAACCTCGGACTGGCCGACGGCAAACCGGCCGTGCTGGTGATCGTGTTCCGCCAGCCGGGGGCGAACATCATCACGACCGTCGACGCCGTGCGGGCGGCGGTCCCCCAGCTCAAGGCCGCGCTGCCGACGGATCTCGATATCACGTTTGCCTCCGACCGCTCCACGACGATCCGCGCGTCGCTCAATGATACGCAGCGGACGCTGATCATCGCCGTGCTGCTCGTGGTCGGCGTGGTCTATGTGTTCCTGCGCAACGGACGCGCCGCGTTGATCCCGGCGCTCGCGGTCCCGATCTCGATCATCGGCACATTCGGCGCGATGTATCTGCTGGGCTATTCGCTCGACAACCTCTCGCTGATGGCCCTGACCATCGCGACCGGGTTCGTGGTGGACGACGCCATCGTCGTGCTGGAGAACATCTCGCGGCATCTCGAGGACGGCGTGCCCCGTGTGCAGGCCGCCCTGCGCGGCGCGCGCGAGGTGGGGTTCACGGTCGTCTCGATCACGGTGTCGCTGGTCGCGGTATTCCTTCCGATCCTGCTGATGGGCGGCATCGTCGGGCGCCTGTTCCGCGAGTTCGCCATGACGCTGTCGCTGGCGATCCTGGTGTCGATGGCGATCTCGCTGACGACGACGCCGATGATGTGCGCGCTGTTCCTGCGGGTGGACAAGCCGCGCAAGCTCACGGCGAAGCCCAGCTTCTTCCAGCATATGCAGAATTTCTACGCACGCTCGCTGAAGCTGGCGCTTGACCATAGCCTGCTCGTGGCGCTGGTCCTGATTGGCACGGTCGCGCTGAACGTGGTGCTGATCGACATCATTCCCAAAGGCTTCTTCCCCGAGCAGGACACCGGCCGCCTGACCGGCACCTTGCAGGCGGACCAGAGCATCTCGTTCCAGCTCATGAGCAAGAAGCTTACGCAGATGATGACCATCGTGCAGCAGGACCCGGCGGTGGCGAACGTCGTCGGCTATACCGGTTCCGGCAGCGGCGGCGCCTCGGCGCAGACCAACACCGGGACGGTCTACATATCGCTCAAGCCGCTCAGCCAGCGGGCCGGGGTCGGCGCTGTGATGGCAAGGCTGCGGCGCACGCTGGCGAAAGTTCCGGGTGGCCGGTTGTACCTCCAGCCGGTGCAGGACATCCGCGTGGGCGGACGGTCGAGCAATGCGATGTACCAGTATACCGTCCTCGGTGACAACACGGCGGAGGTCTATGAATGGGCGCCGAAGATCCTGGCGGCGCTGGAGAAGGACAAGACCTTCACGGACCTGAGCTCCGACCAGCAACAGCAAGGGCTGGAGACGAACGTGGTGGTGGACCGCGACAGCGCGTCGCGGCTCGGGCTGACGATGTACCAGGTCGACAACACGCTGTACGACGCCTTCGGGCAACGTTCGGTCTCGACGATCTACAATGCGCTGAACCAGTATCACGTCGTCATGGAGGTGGCGCCGAAATACTGGCAGCGTCCGTCCATGCTGCGGCAGATCTGGATCAGCACATCCGGTGGCTTGCCCAGCGGCTCGGCCACATCACAGCTCAGCGCGGGATCGGTGAGCGCCGGCTCGATCATGGGCGTAACCACCGCATCGGTGGCGGCGACGCCGCCGGTTTCGCAGCGCCTGTCGTCAACCGGCGATTCGGCAGCGAACAGCTCCGCGGCAATCGCCAACAACACGGTCTCGCTTGCCCTCACGACAGCCAGCACCAGCAACACGACGAGTTCGGCGGCGAACAATGCCGTGCGGACGGCGGCCCAAGCGGGGCTCGCGACGACCGGCAACAGCGTCGGCTCGACCGGCGCCGCGGTGGCGACCTCGGCGGAGACGATGGTGCCGCTCTCGGCGGTGGCACATTACGCGCCGGCGAACACGCCGCTCGCGGTCAACCACCAGAGCCAGTACGTGGCGACGACAATCTCGTTCAACCTTGCGCCCGGCAAGTCGCTGAGCGATGCAGCGGCTGGGATCCGCCGCGCCATGCAGGCAGTTCATCCACCGGCGGACCTGGCCGGTGGGTTCGCCGGCACGGCGCTGGTCTACCAGCAATCCCTCGGCAACGAGCAACTGCTGGTGATCGCCGCGCTGGCGGCGATCTACGTCGTGCTCGGGATGCTCTACGAAAGCTTCGTGCATCCGGTCACGATCCTGTCCACGCTGCCGTCGGCCGGCGTGGGCGCGGTGCTGGCGCTGATCCTGTTCGGCATTCCGTTCACCATCATCGCGCTGATCGGCGTCATCCTGCTGATCGGCATCGTGAAGAAGAACGCAATCCTGATGATCGACTTCGCCTTGCAAGCGGAGCGGGAGGAGGGGATGGACAGCCGTGAGGCGATTTTCCACGCCGCCGTGATGCGCTTCCGCCCGATCATGATGACGACGACGGCCGCGTTGCTCGGCGCGCTGCCGCTGTGCTTCAGTTTCGGCGAAGGCAGCGAACTGCGCCAGCCGCTCGGCATTTCCATTGTGGGCGGCCTGGTCGTCAGCCAGGCGCTCACGCTCTACACCACGCCGATCGTCTACCTGTATCTCGACCGGCTACGCCTGTTCACGATGCGCGCGATCGGCCGGGACCACGGGCCGAAGCCAGCCAAGCCGCCAACATAGGCGCCGGGTTATTCGCCCGAGA
Source organism: uncultured Pseudomonadota bacterium (assembly GCA_963764895.1). GTDB lineage: Bacteria > Pseudomonadota > Alphaproteobacteria > Acetobacterales > Acetobacteraceae > CAVXUK01. Next base: position 190,761 of record CAVXUK010000013.1, on the reverse strand, counting down.
GTTCCCGCCGTCGCCGCTCCAATTCCTCGCTGTAGCGCCGCAGCGCGTAGGCTTCGGTCAGCAGCCCGATCACGCGCCGGCTGTCCTTGCCGTCCACCACCGCCAGCGCGTCCGATTCCGCCGTCTCGAACATGCTCACCGCGTCCTTGATGGTCATCTGCGGCAACAGCACGTCGTCGGTGTCGTGCAGCAGGTCGGTCAGCCGCGCGCTGTCAGGCGTGTCCGGCGCATGGACTTCGGCCACCAGCGCGATGCCGGCATAGCGGTCGGAGGCATCCACCACCACGACGCGGCTTGTGGAGCCCAGCGGCACGTCGCGGCGGAAGGCGCCCACGGTCGTGTCGGCGCGCAGCGTGCGCACCTCGCGCCGCATCATCCGCGCCACGGTCAGGTTGCGCACCCAGCCGACATCCACGGCGCCGCGGATCGCCTCGCCGCGCAGATGGAACCGCCAGGTGGCGAAGCTGTAGCCGAACGTCCGCCGCACGGTCACCGAGGACACCACGGATGCCATCAGCACGGCCACCGTCAGCGGCAGGCTGCCAGTGCTCTCCAGCGCCAGGAACGCCATGGTCAGCGGCCCGCCGACGATGGCGACGGCCAGCGCGCTCATGCCCACCAGCGCGCATACCACGGGCGGCACGGCGTGGGCGAGCGTCAGCAGAGCCAGAACGGCCGCGAACAACTTGCCCAGCAGCGCGCCGAGGAACAGCGAGGCGAAGAACAGCCCGCCGCGAAACCCCGAGCCGAGCGAGATCGCCGAGGCGACCGCCTTCAGCACGATCAGCAACACGATCTGGCGCAGCGGGTACTGCGCATCCATTCCCAGCGCCAGCGCCGCGTGCCCGGAGGAGAGCACCTGCGGCGAGATCATCGCCAGGCCCGCCACCAGCAGGCCGCCGATCGCCGGGCGCAGCCAGGGCGGCACGCCGCTGCGGCGGAACGCTTCCTCGGTCAGCGTCACGCCGCGCATGATGGCGATGCCGACCAGGGCGGCCGTCATGCCCAGCGCGAGGACCGGCAGGTAGTCCACGGTTGGGAGGCTGTTGGGCACCAGGATATCGAACCCGAACAACTCCGGCGTCAGCAGCCGCACCACGACCACGGAGGTGATGGCTGCCGCCATGACCGGCGCCAGCGTGGTCAGGGAATAGGTGCCGATGACCAGTTCGAACGCATAGAAGGCGCCGGTCAGCGGGGCGTTGAAGGCACTCGCGATGGCACCGGCCGCGCCGCAGCCCACCAGCAGCCGCAGATCGTTGCGTCGGACCCGGAACGCCCGCCCGAGGCGGGAAGCCAAGGCGGCGCCGATCTGCGTATAGCCGGCCTCCAGCCCCACCGAAGCGCCGACGCCGTTGGACAGCACCGTCTGCGCCACCACGATCAGGCTGTCGTTGAGCGACATGCGCCCGCCAAAAAGCGCGTTGGCCTCGATCGGGTCGATGGCGCGGCGCGGCCACCAGCGGATGATGCCGGCCCCAATCAGCCCCACCAGCAGCCCGCCCCCGCCCAGCGCCAGCGCGGCGCGCGGAAATGTCAGGCTGACCTGTCCGCTCAGCCGGTCATGCGGCGCAAGGCGGTACAGCAGTTCGTGCATGGCCTGGGCGGCAATGCCCATAGCAGTGACGGACAACCCGGCGCCGAGGCCGACGAAGCCGGCCAGCACCAGCAGCCAGATTTCGTCGGTGCGCACGAGCGCACGCAGCCGCCGAGGCGCATGCAGCACCCAGTCGGCCACGGCGCGACGATGGCGGGCGCTGGCGTCCTGGCTTGCCGGCACCGCTTCGGGCACGGCTGCGAAGCCGCGCCGCATTCGTGCGGCGAGTCGCTGGAAGATATTCGCACGCCGCCGGTCAGCCTCGGCCGGAACCGCGGCGCCGCCTGTAAACCCCGCCATACGTACAGGCCCGTCCGCTCGCCGTCCGTGGTCATCCCCCGGCCAGCCGCCCAGTCCAAGGCCGATCAATGGGCCGCATCGCCCATCCGATCAACCAGTGAATCCGATGGGCAGGTGAAACTTCGCGGAACTTCACAAGCGGATATCGCGTCGCTCGGCGACGGGCCGAACGCATCGGCTGTCGCTAAGGCGTTCAGGCGCATGTTCCCCACGGACCCCGCGGGTACGATCCGATATCGTGATACCCGTACTTGAACGGAAATTAATAGTGGTTATAGTGATTCACGCAAAGGATGCGAATGTACGATGGTCGCTCAGACAGCGAATGATACCCCCGCGCCCGCAACCGAGACGGACGTGCTGTGGTTCCTGCCGACGCACGGCGACGGCCGCTATCTCGGTTCGGAGATGGGCGCGCGCCATGTGACGCTCAGCTATCTAGGGCAGGTCGCGCGCGCAGCGGACGAGCTGGGCTATTTCGGCGTGCTGCTGCCGACCGGCAAGTCGTGCGAGGATTCCTGGGTGGTTGCGTCGGCGATGGTGCCGCTGACGCAGCGTCTGCGCTTCCTGGTGGCGGTGCGGCCCGGTTTGTCCGAACCGTCGATGACGGCTCGCATGGCCGCCACACTCGACCGGCTGTCCAGCGGGCGGTTGCTGGTCAACGTGGTGGCCGGCGGCGATCCGGCCGAATTGCACGGCGACGGCGTGTGGCTCGACCACACCGAACGGTACGCGGCGACCGATGAATACCTGACCGTGTGGCGCGCGCTGCTGCGCGGCGAGACGGTAGATTTCACGGGAAAATACGTGAAATGCGCGGCCGGCAAGCTGCTGTATCCGCCGCTCCAGCAACCGCACCCGCCGCTGTATTTCGGCGGGTCGTCCGAGGAAGGGCAGGCGGTCGCCGCCGAACACGTCGATGTCTACCTGACCTGGGGCGAACCGCCGGGCGACGTCGCGGCCAAGATCGCCCAGGCCCGCGCGGTCGCCGCCGCGCGCGGCCGCACGTTGCAGTTCGGCATCCGCCTGCACGTGATCGTGCGTGAGACCGCCGAGGAGGCATGGCGCGCCGCCGACGACCTGATCCGCCATGTCGATGACGAGGCGATCGCGGTGGCACAGAAGGCATTTTCCCGCTTCGACTCGGTGGGACAGCAGCGCATGGCACGGCTGCACGGCGGGCGGCGCGACAAGCTGGAGATCAGCCCGAACCTCTGGGCCGGCGTCGGTCTGGTGCGCGGCGGCGCCGGCACCGCGCTGGTCGGCGACCCGCGGCAGGTGGCGGCGCGGATGCGCGAATACATGGCGCTCGGCATCGACCGCTTCATCCTGTCCGGCTACCCGCACCTGGAAGAATGCTACCGCTTCGCCGAATTGGTGTTCCCGCTGCTGCCGCTGAAATCCACCACGGGCAACGATCTTGGCCCCGCCCGCAATGCCGGCCCGTTCGGTGAGGTCATCGCCAACGTGGTGGCGCCGTCGCGCCGGGCGGCCGGCTGAGAGGCGCGGGGCTCAGGGTTCGATCGGGTCGAGCATGCGCGTGATCGCGCCCATCACGGCCGGCGAGCCCGCGATGAGAGCCCCGCCGGCCTGCATCCGGTCGGGGCCGCCGAATGTGACATGGCCGCCGGCTTCCTCGACCAGCACCATGCCGGCGAAACAGTCCCAGGCATTGATCATCGCATCGTAGTAGCCGACCAGCCGGCCGCTCGCGACGTAGGCGAGCATCAGCGCGCCGGACCCGTTGTGGTAGGTGACGCCGCCCGCCCGCATGAGCGCGGTGACAAACCGGCCGGTCTGCTCGGCGCCGGCGCGCAGGCTGGCACCGACGGCCAGGAACCCGTCGGTGATGCCCACATCGGCCGCCCGCATCTGCCTCTGGCCGTTCAGCGTCGTGCCCCGGCCGCGCGCTGCCACCCAGGTCTCACCATGGCGCGGTGCAGCGATGACGCCGATCACCGGCTCTCCATCGAACGCCACCGCCACCGACACGCACCAATCGGCAAGCCCGGACAGGAACGGCGAGGTGCCATCGATCGGGTCGATGACCCAGCAGAAGCCGGAGGCCCCGGCCGAGGCGCCGGATTCTTCGCCAAGGAACGAATCCTCCGGGAATTCAGCCGCAACCTGGTCGCGGATCAGCGCCTCCACCCGGCGATCCGCCTCGGACACGCGATCCTGCGCGTCGGTCTTGCGTTCAACGACGAGGCCGCCGCGTGCCTGGAAGAATGACAGCGACAGCGCGCCGGCTTCGCGAGCGATCCGCTCGGCGGCGTCGAGGCGGCGGGACAAATCGTCGGGGGCAAAGGACAATGGCACGAGGCAGATTCCTGTCGGCGGGCACGACGCCCGGCATTCGTTGCATCATAAGTCGTGGTACGTGGGCACGCAAAACTTTTGCGTGCACAAAGATACAGTAGTTGATTCCGTAGAATTACACATGTAAGCCCTGGCGGCAGGGAGACGGCGCGTGTCGGCGGTGGTACGGATCGGTCCAGGGAAAGTGGTCAGAAGTCAGCGATGAGTCAGGCGCTCTATCTGCGTGGGCCGCGCGATGCCCGGGTCGCACCCTTCAACCTGCGTGAGGGCAGGCCGGACGAGGTGCTGATCGACGTCGCGGCCGTCGGTCTGTGCGGCAGCGATCTGCATTATTACAAAGATGGCGGGATCGGCGCCGCGAAGATTCGCGAGCCGTTCGTGCCAGGCCACGAGTTCGGCGGCCGGCTTGTCGAAGATCTGCCGGCGCTGGGCCTGGCGCGCGGCACGCTGGTCGCGGTCGATCCCAACAAAGCCTGTGGCCACTGCGACTGGTGCCACGAAGGCCACTTCAACCTGTGCCCCAACGTCGCCTTCATCGGTGCGCCGCCGGTCGACGGGGCGATGACCGCGAAGCTCTGGGTGCCGACCTCGCAGATCGTGCAACTGCCGGCGACGATGGATGCGCTGGCGGCCGTGATGCTGGAGCCGCTGGGAGTGGCGATCCACGCCGTCGATCTGGCCAAACCGCGCCTGCTGGAGCGGGTGGTCGTGCTCGGCGCCGGCCCGATCGGGCTGTTGATCCTGCAAGTGTTGAAGGTCGCGGGTGCCGGTGAGGTCTGCGTCGTCGAGCCGCTCGCGCATCGGCGCGAGATGGCGGCCCGGCTTGGCGCGGCAGAGGTTGCGGCGACTGTCGCCGAGGTCTCTGCCTGGACCGATGGCAAGGGTTTTCCGCTGGTCGTCGAGGCCACCAACAACCCGCTCGGTTTCCGCGATGCGGTGCTGTCGGCGCGGATCGGCGGGCGCATCGTCCTGGTCGGCATTCCCGACGGCGACACCTATACGCTGCCGGCAGCGGAAGCGCGCCGGCGTGCGCTGAAGATCAAGTTCGCGCGGCGGATGGGAGAGGTCTATCCGCGCGCCATCGACCTGGTCGCCTCGGGACGGGTGGACGTGTCGACGCTCGTCACCCACCGCGTCGACCTGGCAGCGACGCCAGACGTGTTCCGGGCGCTCGCCGACAACGAACCGGGCTACGTAAAGGCTCTGATCTATCCAAACGGACTATGACCTCGAGGGAGAAAACGATGAGAAGGCTATTGTTTGCCACTGTTTGCGCGGTCGCCATGGCGACCGGCGCGATGACCATGACGGCGGCGCCCGCCGCCGCCGCGCCGTGGAACATTGAACAGGCTGCCGCGCCCTACAAGGGCACCCAGCTCAATGTCATCTTCCTCGATCGTCCCGGCTATCACGCCATCATCAAGCTGCTGCCGGAATTCGAGAAGCGGACCGGCATCAAGGTCAACTACGAGATCGTCCCGTACGAGAACACGCGTGAAAAGGAAGTCCTGAGCTTCAACTCCAGCGGCGACCTGACGCTGGCGCTGGTCGATCTGGTGTGGCTCGGTGAGTTCGCGGAGAACGGCTGGATCGTGCCGATCAGCAAGTTCAGCGGCGATGCCTCGATCACCGACCCGAACCTCAACCTCAAGGGTTTCTTCCCGCTGCTGCTCGATGCGTTCGGCACCTGGGGCGGCAAGGTCTACGGGCTGCCGTTCGACAACTACTCCGGGCTGCTGTTCTACAACCAGTGCCAGTTGAAGGCGGCAGGCTTCGACAAGCCGCCGGCGACCTGGGATGAGCTGTACAGACGTCTATGCCCCGAAGCTGACCGACCCGGCGAAGAAGCATTACGCGTTCGCGCTGCAATCGCTGCGCGGCGAGACGCAATCGGCCGACAGCTTCATGCGCATGCTGTGGCCGTTCGGCGGCTCGCTGCTCGACAAGACCTTCCACTCCAACCTGCTCTCGCAAGGACAGCCAGACTGGCCTCCAGTTCCGCCAGTACCTCGCGAAGTACATGCCGCCGGGCATCGTCTCCTATGATCATTCGGAGTCGGTCAACGCGCTCGCCCAGGGCAACGTGTCGATGATCACCGAATGGTCGGCGTTCTACAGCACGCTGACCGATCCCGAAGACCTCCAAGATCGGCGACTGCCTCGCCGTCGCGCCGGAGCCGGCCGGCCCGGCCGGGCGCCTGCCTGCGCTTGGCGGCTTCTCGCTCGCCGTCGCCTCCCAGGCCACTGAGGCGCAGCAGAAGGCCGGCTGGATCTTCATCCAGTGGGCGACATCTGAAGACATCGCCCGCGCCTATGTCGATGCGGGCGGCGTCTCGGCCCGGCAGTCGATCTACGAGCAGCCGGACATCAAGGCGAAGTACAAGTTCGTCGATCCGATGGTTGCTTCCTGGCAGAAGGGCGTGCCGGAGTTCCGTCCTCGCTTCCCGGCGTGGCCGGCGATTTCGGAAGTCATTGCCGAGTTCGGCACCAAGATGCAGCTCGGTCAGGTCACGACGGAGGAGGGCGCCAAGGAAATCGGCACGCGCATGGAAGCGATCCTGGCGAAGGAAGGCTATTACGACGGCAAGAAGCCGCTGCTTCAGTAAGCTCGCATCGGACGTCGTCCGCCCGGTGCAGCGCTCCGCGTTGCCGCCGGGCGGATTATGCTACCGTCGCGTAACTGCCGGGGGATTCGATGACCAGTCTGTACCGCGCGGCGCTCGACGACCTCGGCCGCGTCTTCGACCGTATCGACGAGAGCGCCGTCGACCGTGCCGTCGCCGAAATCGCCGCGGCCGGGCGGATCGCCTTGTATGGCGTCGGGCGCGAGGGGTTGCAGATCAAGGGCCTCGCGATGCGCCTGTATCATCTCGGGCTGCGGGCCGCGATGGTCGGCGACATGACCACGCCGCCGCTCGGCACCGGCGATCTGCTGATCGCGTCGGCCGGGCCGGGCGGATTTTCCACCGTCGACGGATTGCTCGGCGTCGCGCGCGCCGCCGGTGCCCGCACGCTCGTCGTCACCGCGCAACCGAACGGCTCGGCCGCGCGCCTTGCGGACACGGTGCTGCCGATCCCGGCGCAGACCATGGCCGATGACAGCGGCCCGTCCGTGTCGGTGCTGCCGATGGGGTCGCTGTTCGAGGGCGCCCAGTACATCCTGTTCGAAGTCATGGTCCTGAAACTGCGCGACCGGCTCGACGTGACACCCGATGCGATGCGCGCCAATCATACCAACCTCGAATGAGCCAGCCGGTCACGCGACACAATCCGGGCTACGGGCGCTGGACGCCGCTGTGGTTCCTCGCGCCGTCCGTCGTCGCGCTGTTCGCGATCGGCATTTATCCGACCGTGTTCGCGGTGGTGACCTCGTTCCGGAGCTATAACATCACCCGCCGGCAGGACATGCTGGACGGGTTTCCGTTCGTGGGCCTGCAGAACTACATCAACGCGCTGACCGACCAGACGTTCTGGGACGCGCTGCTGCTGACCCTGCGTTTCTACCTGACGGTCGTTCCGTTGCAGATCGTGCTCGGCATGGTCATCGCCTTGATGCTGCACCGTCCGGGCCTCGGCTATCTTCGGGCCCTTGCCCGCGTGTCGCTGGTGGTGCCGCTCGCCACCACCTATGCCGTCGTGGGCCTGATCGGACGGCTGATCTTCAACAGCGATTTCGGCGTCGCCAACCAGTTCCTGAGCTGGTTCGGCATTCCCGGCTTCGACTGGCTCGGCGACGGGACCGGCGCGTTCATCGCCATCGTGGTCATGGATGTCTGGCAATGGACGCCGTTCGTGGCGCTGATCTTCCTGGCCGGGCTGTCGATGGTTCCGGTCGAGGTCGAGGAAGCAGCACGGCTGGAAACCAAGCGGCACTGGCCGCTGCTGCGCTTTATCCAATTGCCGTACATGCTGCCGGGGTTGACGGCGGTGCTGATCCTGCGCTCGGCCGACGTGCTCAAGCTGTTCGACACCGTGTTCGTCATGACACGTGGCGGCCCCGGATCCGCGACCGATCTCGTCTCGGTCTATGTGCAGCGCGTCGGCTTCAAGGTGTTCGATCTCGGCCTCGGCTCGGCGCAGGCGATTCTGATGCTGATCATGACCATCCTGCTCAGCCGGCTCTATATCCGCCTGTTCTACCGGGAGATTCAATGATGCGGCATCTCGGTGCCGGCCGCCTGCTGCACGCGCTCGGCCTGCTGCTGGTCGTCGCGATCGCGCTGTTCCCGTTCTATTGGATGGTGTCGTCGAGCTTCAAGCAGCAGACCGACCTGCTGGCATCGCCGCCGCTGTGGCTGTTCACGCCGACGCTGGCCAATTACCAGGCGATCTTCGCCGACGGCACGGTGATGAACTCCGTGCTGAATTCGCTGTTGGTGGCAACCAGCACCACGCTGCTCGCGGTCGTGATCGGCACGCCCGCCGCCTATGCGCTTGCCCGCTTCGAGTTCCGCGGCAAGGCCGATCTGTGGTTCTGGTTCATCTCCAACCGCATGATCAGCCCGATCGTGCTGGCGCTGCCGGTCTATCTGCTGGCGCGCCAGCTCGACCTGCTCAACACGCGGCTGGTGCTGATCCTGATCGACCTGACCTTCAACCTGCCGATCGTGATCTGGATCTGCACCGACCAGTTCCGCTCGATCCCGCCCGATATCGAGCAGTCGGCGCGGCTGGAAGGGGCCGACCAGTTCAACATCTTCTGGCGGATCTATCTGCCGCTGGGGCTGCCGGGCGTGGCCGTCTCGGCGATCTTCGCTTTCATTTTCTCGTGGAACGAACTGCTGTACGCGCTGGTGCTGATCACGCGCCAGGGCCTGAAGACCGCGCCGGTCGTGGCCACCAATTTCATGTCCGGTTACGAACTGCCGTGGGGCAAGATCATGGCGACCGGCACCGTCATCGTCCTGCCCGTCACGATCTTCGCGCTCGTCGTCTCCCGCCACATGGTGCGCGGGCTGACGATGGGCGCCACCAAGTAGCCCGCTTGGAAGACCCCCAGCCCGTCCCGCTGCCGGACGCTCCGGCTGCGCTCAGCGACGCCGAAGCCCAACTGCAGGCCCGCGTTGCCTGGTACTACTACGTCGGCGCGATGACGCAGCAGGAGATCGCCGACCGGCTCGGCCTGACCCGCCTGCGCGTCAACCGCATGGTCGGCCAGGCCCGCACCGACGGCCTCGTGCGCATCGACATCCGCCTGCCGCTGGCTAGCTGCGTGGCGCTGGAGGAGAAGCTGAAGGCGCGTCTCGGCCTCGACGATGTCACCGTCGTGCCGACGCTGCCCGATGCCGACGCGCTGCAGCAGGCGATCGGCGAAGCGGCCGGCACGATGCTGGACCCGCTGCTACGCAACGGCATCGGCCTCGGAGTCGGCTGGGGCCGCACGCTGCGTGCGGCGGTGCGCCGGCTGACGCCGCGCCGCCTGTCGGCAAGCTGGGTGGCGACGCTGATGGGCGGCCTCACGCGCGGCTCCGGCATCAACACGTTCGAGGTCGCCACCGAGTTCGCCCGCGTGATCGGCGCCGAATGCTACTACGTCGCCGCACCGATCTACTGCCCCTCGACCGAAAGCCGCTCGACGCTGCTGACCCATTACGGGCTTGCCGAGGTGATGCGCCGTGCGCGCGGCGGCCACGTGGCGCTGGTCTCCTGCGGCGACCTCACCTCGCGTTCGCTGCTGGCCACGACCCACATCGTCAGCGAATGCATCGCCGACCTCAAGCGCGCGGGCGCCGTCGGCGACCTGCTCGGCACGTTCCTCGACGCCGATGGCCGCCCGGTCGACCATCCGCTCAACGGCCGCGTGATGGCGCTGCCGGTGGCCGAGCTGAAGGCCTATCCGCTGTCGATCCTGGCCTCCGGCGGCAGCGAGAAGCTGCCGATCGTGCGCGGGATTCTTCGCGGCGGCTATGTGCGCCGGCTGGTGACCGACGAAGCGACCGGGGAGGGGCTGCTGTGACAGCGGCGCATCTGCCCGCCGACCCGCGCCGGCCTGCCGTCCACGACCCGGCGTTCGCCGTCTACCGCAAGGTTTTCGACATCCGCAACGAGATCGAGGCGCGGGCGCGCGGCCTGCAGGCCGCCGCCATCCCCGCCCATGGAGACGCCTGAGCATGTCGTTCCTGAAACTCGATCATGTGGTCAAACGCTACGGCGCGTTGACGGTCGTGGATGGCGTGAGCCTGTCGGCCGAGAAGGGCGAGTTCGTCGTCTTCGTCGGCCCTTCCGGCTGCGGCAAGTCGACGCTGCTGCGCATGGTGGCGGGGCTGGAGGAGATCACCGCCGGCGACGTCTCCATCGACGGTCGCGTGGTGACCGGCGTGGCGCCGGCCGACCGCGAGGTGTCGATGGTGTTTCAGAGCTACGCGCTGTATCCGCACATGTCGGTGCGCGACAACATCGCGTTCGGCCTGAAGATGGCCAAGACACCGAAGGACCAGATCGCCGGCCGCGTCGCCGAGGCCGCGCGCATCCTGCAGATCGAGCCGCTGCTGGACCGCAAGCCGCGCCAACTGTCCGGCGGCCAGCGCCAGCGCGTCGCGATCGGCCGCGCCATCGTGCGCCACCCGAAGCTGTTTCTGTTCGACGAGCCGCTGTCGAACCTCGACGCCGAGCTGCGCACGCAGATGCGCGTCGAGATCGCCAAGCTGCACCGCGCGCTGGGTGCCACCATGGTCTATGTCACGCACGACCAGATCGAGGCGATGACGCTCGCCGACCGGATCGTGGTGCTGCGGGCCGGTCGCGTCGAGCAGATCGGCACACCGACCGAGCTGTACGACCGCCCGGCCAATCTGTTCGTCGCCGGCTTCATCGGATCGCCGAAGATGAATTTTATTCCCGCGACCATCGCGGGCGTTCAGGGCCGCATCGCGCGGGTGTCGCATCCGGCGTTCGTCGGCGGCGACCTGGATGTGCCGCTGACCACGGACGGCGCAGCGGTCGGCAGCCCGGTGACGATCGGGCTTCGTCCCGAACATCTGGTGCTCGGCGGCGCCGCGCCGCTGTTGTCGCTGACTGCCGATTTTGCCGAAAACCTCGGCGGCGCCACGCAGATCTATGCGAATGCACCGGACAGCCCGACCATCATCGTCATGGCCGGCGGTCGCCCGTCCGTCCGGCCCGGAGAAATCTTGCCGGTCTCGCTCGGCTCCGGCCACATCTACGCTTTCGATGCGGATGGTCGCGCGCTGTAGGCTGGACGCGTCAGTTCGTGGTGGGCGCGGGGTGAGAGCGCGCACTTTCCACATGCCGATGTCGTAAGCCGTGACCGTCCGGCCAAGGCGCGCTCTTCGCTTATCCGCCCTACGCTTGCTATCTGGGTAGTTCGACGCACTCGGTCTTTACGGTACTGGTCGTGGTTTTTTTGTAAAAGGCGGCGACGATCGGCTCCGCCGCCCGGCAACCCGCCAGCGTATCGAAGCCGGAAATCGTCGCCGGGCCGTAGTGGACGCTGAGACTTATCAGCATGACAATGAGCTTCATGTGTCGGCTCCCTGGTGGCGATGACCTTTGCTGCATCGGGCATCGCCGTATGGCAAGTCCGGGGGACATGGTGGGGCCTGATCTGAATGCTGGGTCTGCCCCTGCCGCCCCTCCACCCTGCGCTTGCTGATACCAGCCGTCGCAGACTGCTGACCGAGGGCGCTATGCAGCGACACTCGCGCGGGGCTTTTCCGCTTGCCAGTATGTGCCGGTCATCGCCACCTCGAATGCCAGTTCGCGCGCGCCTGCAACCGCAACCCCGGCGTCGCCATCCGTCCAGCGCCAGCTAGGTTCCGGCGGGTGCCACCCGGAATGCAGACCCGGACTCTCCAAGCTCACCTCACGCCGATCCAGCCACAGGCGCGAGACAGCCACGCCAAGGAGCCGCGTGTCATCTTCGTTGGGTCGTGTGTTCGCCGGTTTCCAGACACGGGATATCAGGCGGATATTCTCGGTCGATGCGGGCAGGCGGACATGCCATCGTTGCCCATCGGATTCAGCGGCGAGCTCGCGACCGTCCGCCACCACCCGCAAATCCGGAGCATCCGTCAGCGCGTGGCCTAGCTCGGTAGCCCGCGTGAGCAACTCGAACTTGACCGCAGCCAGACGCGGGCCGTCGAGCACCAACGGCGCGCAGGATTTTTCCGCCCAGATACGCCGTGCAAAGTCCGGATGCAGGTGGGTGGCCGCACCGCCGTTTGTGAAGGCACCGCGGTTGCCGGTATCGAGGTAGCTTTCGGCGGGCAGTCCCTCCGCGAGGATCACGTCATGCGCCGGCAGTTCGAGATGCCAATAGGTGACGGACTCCACCGGTTCCTGCGTGATGGTGGCGCCGTTGACCAGATAGCGGATCGGAATCAGTACGCCTGCGGCATGGATGGCGTGATCGGGCGAGAGCCACAGGTCGCGGCGCGGCTGCGCAGAGCCGAATGCACCGGCAGCCACGCGCACCGGCCAAACGTCCACCGGTTTGGGATGGTGGGCGCAATCCACATGCTGGTGACCGAGCCATTTCACCGGTGCTGTCCCACCGCCGGCAAGCGCTACGAGATCGCCCGTGCGCAGCGTTTCGATTGGCGTCTCGCCGTGGTCCGTGCAGATCAGCGTGCCGGAGCGATAGCAGGGCCCCGAGTATGTGACGATGCCACCGGGCAGGACGGAAAATTCGGAATTCGTGTAGTCCCCGATGAGTTCTATCGTCCCATAATAATACTTTGTACTATAAAAACCAAGAGAGCCATATCCGTTACTTCCACCAACAATCTGCGTAAACGACACCTTATCAATTGAGTTGATGGCCCCAGTTATAAGGGAGTCGGTGTTTCTGAATCCCGAGATCGTAACGCCGGCAACGATTCCATCAGGGTTGCCGGCTATATTTACCGAATCGTCCATCCCATCAAGGTTAACGGTATTACCACCGCCCGCGGCAGCCGCATAAGCTAATGTATTTGAAGACCGATCGTCGTCCGTGGATAATGTTAAGTTATACTGTAGCTCGATGGGCGCGCCGGTCACAGAGTTCATCGGCGACGTCCGCTGCGGCGGTCTGATCACCCTCAGTCATCGACGCTCGTCCGGACCTGGCCGCGAATTCATTTTGTTGTCCCTTCGAGCTGAACGGTTAGTAACTTCGTTTCCAAGGTGTTAAGGTTAACACGTTGGCCAATGCGACGGGAAGTGCATTTCCGCCACCGCCGCTCCGCGACCCGAGGGAGAGGGACGTTCCGGGGACGCGACGGCGGCGCAGACGGAACAAGCCTCGAGGTTACCGCCGGCCGCGACTTCTGAACGGGCCAAAGAGGGATTGTGGAAAACGATCGGCACGACGCGCGATCGCTTCACGCCCTCCGAATGCCGCAACTACCTCTAGACGGCTGCTGACGCCATATCAGCGGCAATCGCATTCCGAACGGTGCAAGATAGCCGATAGTACTGGTGGGACGTGAGAAAATTCCGTTCGTAGTCGTCTATCGCGCTCGCATCAAACATTTTGTAAGTAGACGGCGGAAACTCAACCTGGTTATCGAGATCCTTGGGGCCTTTCTGGCCGAGTCGTTGAACGCCATTCAAAATAGCACTTAGCAATAGCACCCGGTCAGCCGTGCTGAAGTAAGTGGATATTCGCGAAGACAGTAGCGATAGCCCGTCCAGACCGGCAAGGTTGGGCTGCGCGAAGGCATCGAAGCGACAATCGCCGGCAGCAAGAACAGAGACATTGAACAGCTCGGCATTGCCATTCCCATGCAGGAACCAGTTTTCCACGGCGCTTGAAAGCGCAAGATTGCCCATGCTGTGCGTGAGCAAATACGTCCGGCATCCGTTGGCCCGCGCCATGCGCAGCAAAGGCTCGATCTGAGCGAAGAAGCTCATTACATGGACACCGGAAAGCCGAGCCATGTTCTGGTCGTGCCGATAGTCTCCGTCCAATACGGGGAAGCTGACAATCTTGCCGAGCGACGGCCAGCTGAAGACCAAGACGGTTGTGTCGGTCCCGGGTTGGCCGGAGGCGGCAAGGAACTCCCGGTTGAATGCGGCGCGGGTGATCCCGTCTTCGAACGTGTTGTCGAAACCGTGGATGAAGACGAGGAGATTGCGGCGCGCATCGGACAGGTCGCCCGCTACATCCGGGGCGAATGCGCCCGTATTTGTGTTCTGTATGGACGTGACTGAGCCCTGCTGGTTCGCCTTGATGTCTGTGCCATCCACGAAAGCTGTGCCGTAAGTGATGTCTGTCGTGTCCGAAGGGGGCTGGATATTCGGGCCGTAGCTTGTCACAGCCGTAGGGTCGCCGGTGAGAATGCGGTTACTCGCAAAGTACACGGTCGTCGGCATCGACGTTCGGCCTTGCTGGACGAGCAACTCTATCCGAAACAGGCTGGTAACAACAATCCTTGTGGAGTCAGTATAGGACGGGTCTGGATTCACCTTAAGCGGAACACAGCAGGGACTGAACCGGAGAGGCAAAAGGATAACCGAGCCTGCCCCCTGCCATATCCCGCAACCCAGAAGGAGTGGTCGCTATCGGGCCGGCTGTTTCGGCGGCGCAGGCGGAACCGCGCCGAGCGTCTTGTCGCCCGCGCCCTCGTCGTAGATCGCGCGAGCGCAACATCACCCGGTGCATGGTGAATTGCACCGGGTTTGCGGAGCGGTGGACGGTGCCGCGGACGACCTGGACCCGCGAGACGCGCTCAGATCACGTGGAACAGATAGAGCAGGATGATGACCGGGATCGGGATGCCGAGAACCCACAGCAGAATGCCGCGCATGTGATGCGTCTCCGTATTGGGATGGTCACTCCTCCCCAACAACGCGCGCGGTCGCACGGCAGTTGCCGCCCCATGCAATCGTCTCGGATCACGCTGTTGCCTGTCCCCGCTTGCCAGCCGGCAGCAGGCGCGCGCCCGCCTCCTGCGCGCGCCGGCGCAATGTGCCGACGCGCCCTACGCCGGCCAGCAGCCGGTCGAGGAAGGCGAGGGTAGCCGCATCGTCCTCGCTGGTGTCTCGCAGCCAGAACAGCAGCGTGGTCGAGTACACCGCCGCCAGCGTCGCTCGCTTGGTGTACCAGCTGAAATCCGCCGCGCGGTCGCCCGCCGCATACCAGATCGTGTCCACTGTCCGGGCCGTGCAGGTCGCGGCCAGGCGGGCATGGTGCGGCAAAGCCAGCATGCCGACCGCACGCCTTATGGCCTCGCGGTTCGGCCGCTGCTGTTGCAGGCGCAATACCAGCAACGCGCGCACCCGGGCGCCGGTGCGCAGACCGGACAGGTCGCCTGCGCCCTCGATCATGCGCCGGTCGGCCGAAGTCGATGAAAGCTTCCACCATCGCCACAGGGCCACCCGGGAACAGCAGCTCGGCGTCGAGCGGATCGCCGCCGATATCGGTCAGTGCCCCGCGCAGCGTGGCCATCGTCCAGCCCTGCGACGGCACCCGCACCAGCACGGCGGCCAGCGCCGCGTCGCGCTCGGCCGTCCGCTCCGGCGGCGCGATCACGTGCCGGCCCCCGCATTGGCCCGCGCCTGCATCTGCGCGGCGCGGTCCAGGTCCTCATTGAAGCCGAACAGCCTGAAATCGGTCATGCGCATGGGGTACAGTATTCCATCGAGGTGGTCGAACTCGTGCTGAACAACGCCGGCATGAAACCCAGTTGCCTCGCGGCCCACCGGTTGGCCCTCGGTATCGACGCCGCTGTAGCGGATGCGCCACGCGCGGGGCACCGCTGCGCGCAGGCCGGGGATCGACAGGCAACCCTCCCAGCGCAGCCGCACGTCGTCCCCAAGCAGCTCCACCTGCGGGTTGATGAGCACCGACGTTGCCTGCGGCACGTCGTCCGCGTCGTCGGTGGCACGGGCGGGCGGCACGCGGAAGATGAACAGGCGCAGCGGAATATGCACCTGCGGCGCCGCCAGCCCGGCACCGAAGGCGTCGTCCATCGTTTCGATCATGTCCGCCACGAGCCGGCGGATCTCGGGCGCCGTCGGGTCGGCGACCGGCTCCGCGCGTTGCAACAGCACGGGATGCCCCATGCGGGCGATCTTCAGAATGGCCATGATGCCTCCGGGTTCGGCTGTTGGCCCGTCAGATGGGGCCGCAAAAGACTTTGGCGAGGTGCGCCGGCCATGCTATAGGACGCGCCCCGCGGGAGTAGGCGACTGCCCCCGCATGCGCGCGCGCATCCCGATGGTCGGGCGGCGACAGGACAGAGGAGTAGGCGGCCAAGTGCAAGTTATCGTTCGCGACAACAATGTCGATCAGGCGCTCAAGGCGCTCAAGAAGAAGATGCAGCGCGAAGGCGTATTTCGCGAGATGAAGCTGCGCCGTCACTACGAGAAGCCCTCCGAACGCCGCGCCCGCGAGGCTGCCGAGGCCGTCCGCCGGGCCCGCAAGATGGAGCGCAAGCGTCTGGAGCGTGAGGGGTTCTGATCCCTCCCGTCGGCGCGGCCTACATCGCAGTCGTTATCATGTCCACCCGCGCGCCAGCCGGCGCACGGTCGTGGCAGCGTTGCGCTTGCCCTCGCCGGCATAGTCCTCATGGTAGTCCTCGATCTTGGCCGGGTCGTAGAGATAGTTCACCATGATCGTGGCGCTGTCCTTGACACCTTTTTCCGAGGTGTCGGCGCCCATGACCACCCGCTCCAGCCGCGCGCCGTTCGAAAGATGGAAATGCGCCACCGAATCGAGCGCGCGCTTGCCGCGTCCCTCGCTGAGCAGGTAGCGCGCGCATAGCCGTACCAGCACCGGCTCGGCCGATTTGCGCGTCGGTTCGTCGCGCCACCAGGCGCGCGATGCCAGGATGGACAGCAGAGCCTCCCGCCCGGTCTCCAGCGCCGGCCCGATCTTCGGTGCCGCGATGCGCAGCGCCGACGATTCCTCCTCGCTCAACAGATTGACGTCCGGTTCGCCAAGCTGGGCGTCGAGCCAGCGGCGGAATCCCGGCACCGGCGACAGCGTCGCGAACACCTTCAGGTTGCGCAGATCGGCCGACAGCACCTCGACGACGCGCTTGATCAGGAAATTGCCGAAGCTGATGCCGGTGAGGCCGCGCTGGCAGTTGTTGATGGAATAGAAGATCGCGGTGTCCGCCTCCCGCGTGTCCACCAGCGGCGCGCGCGGGTCCAGCAGGCGCTGCACGCTGTCGGCCAGCCCCTTCACCAGCGCGACCTCGACGAAGATCAGCGGCTCGGTGGGCATGCGCGGATGAAAGAAGGCGTAGCAACGGCGGTCGGAGTCCAGCCGGTTCTTCATGTCGCGCCAGGAGCGGATGCCGTGGACCGCCTCGTAGCCGGCGAGTTTTTCCAGCAAGGCGGCCGAACTGTTCCAGTCGATCCGCCGCAGATCGAGAAAGCCGACATCGAACCAGTTCGCCAGCAGCGTGCGCAGGTCGCTTTCCAGGGCCGCCAGCATGCGGTCGTCCTGCATCAGATCGAGCAGCGAGGCGCGCAGATCGACGACGAATTTCATGCCATCCGGGATGGCCGTGAACTGCGTCAGCAGTTTCGCGCGCGGCGGCTCCAGCGCGCGGCGCAGCCGGGTCTTGGCGGCGGCGCGTTCGGCCGGGTCGGCGGCGTTGCGCACCGTGTCGGCGGCGGCGGCCACCGCCTCCGGGTCGGAGTCGAACTCGGCGAGCGTGGCCAGGAAGCCGCGGCGCCCGGCGTCGTCCAGCGGCAGGTAGGCCTGCGCCAGCTTGGCGGCGCGGTTGCGGGCGCTGACCTCGCCGCCGCGGCCGGCGAGGCAGGCGCGCATCTGGGCCGCGATACTGTCGTCCTCCGTGCGGGCAACGCCGGAGGCCATGTCGCGCCAGACGCCGGCGATGCGGCGGATGGTGCGGTCGAACAGGCCCGGGCTGGCGATGTCGCTCATGCGTGCGTTTCCGATGTTGCGTCTGCAAACGCGGCCGGCAAGGCGTCGGCAAGGTCTTCGGCGATCAAGTAGGCGCCGGCATGCACACCGGCGCGGCCATGCAGCCACGCACCTGCACAGGCTGCCTCCCAATGCGGCATTCCCTGCGCCAGCAAGGCCGCGATCAGCCCGGAAAGCGTGTCGCCGGAGCCGGCGGTGGCCAGCCAGGCGGGCGCGCTGTCATTGATCGCAGCGCGGCCATCGGGGGCGGCGATGATGGTGTCGGCGCCTTTCAGCAGCACGACGGCGCCGGTGCGCGTGGCCGCCGCACGGGCGGCCGCCGGCCGGTCGGCGCCGGCCGGGCCGAACACCCGGGCGAACTCGGCTTCGTGCGGCGTCAGCACTGCGGCACCGCGCAGTGCGTCCGGCTGATTGGCGAACGCGGTGAACGTGTCGGCGTCGGCCACGACGGCACGCCCGGCCGCGATCAGCGCCGGCAGCGCGCGGCGCGCGCCCTCGGCCCCGAGGCCGGGGCCGCAGACCCAGACCTTGCGGCGGACATCCTGGAGCAGCGCGTCGAGCGGATGGTCGTCGACGATCGTGCCCGGCTCCCCGGCCCGGTAGATCGCCGCGCCGTCATGCGCCGCGATGGTCACCATGCCGGCCCCGCCGCGCCGCGCCGCCAGCGCCGCCAGCCGCGCCGCCCCGGTCATCGCCGCACCGCCGAGCACGGTGACGTGGCCGCGGCCATATTTGTGTCCATCCGGTCTCGGAACGGGTATGTGCCATAACGATGGCCCATTATGAAACGTATTCGGCCGCGCGGCGTCGAGTACCGCGTCCGGCAGGCCGATATCGGCCAGCATTGTCTCGCCGCACAGCGCGCGGCCGGGCAGCAGCAGATGGCCGGGCTTGCGACGGAAGAACGTGACCGTCAGCTCTGCCTGCGGCGCGAAGCCGCGAACCTGGCCGGTCGCGCCATCCAGCCCGCTCGGCACGTCCACGGCGGCCACGCGCCGCGCCGCGCGCAGCACGTCGGCGACGGCAGGCTCCACGTCGCGGGCAAGGCCGGCGCCGAACACCGCGTCGATCACCAGCTCGGCGCGCGCCGCCTCGGCGGCTGCGAACGGCACGACCGGGCCGCGCCAGGCGGCCGGGACCGACGCCAGGGCCGCCACCGCCACCGGCCAACCCTGCGGCCGCCAGCAGCCGCGCGGCGACAAACCCGTCGCCGCCGTTGTTGCCGGGGCCGCACAGCACCAGCACGCGGCAGGGGGCGAAGCGGCGCGCGCACAGCGCGTGCGACCGCCCGCCCGGCGTTCTCCATCAGCCACGCAACCGGCCGGCCGAGCGCCACCGCCGTCCGGTCGGCCGCCGCCATCTGCGACGGCGTCAGCACTTCGATCGGCGATGGGAGCATGATGACGGTTCGCTCCCGCGTGAGGACACTTGCCGCGACGCGGCAGCCTTCCTGTAGCATGCCCGGGGGCGATGGCGGTGGTGATCACGGTAGCGCAGCAGAAGGGCGGCGCCGGCAAGACGACGCTGGCGGCCAACCTCGCAGCGGCACTCGCGGCCGCGCCGGCGCGTGGCGCTGCTGGACATCGACCCGCAACGCAGCCTCGCGCGCTGGCACGGCCTGCGCGCCAAGCGCAACGGGTGCCGTGGCCATCGCGCTTCTCGGACGTGTCCGGCTGGCGGCTGGCCGGCGAACTCGACCGGCTGCGCCGCGCCTATGACGTGCTGATCGTCGACAGCCCGCCGCAGATCGACACCGACGCCAAGCTCGCCATGCGCGGCCGCCGAGCCTCGTGCTGGTGCCGCTGCAACCCAGCCCGCCCGATCTGTGGGCGGCCGAGGGCACGCTGAAGCTGGCGGCCGACGGAGCGGCGACCGGCGCGGCTGGTGCTGAACCGCGCGCCCGCATCGGGCCGGCTGCGCGCAGGCGTGGAGGCGGACATCGCGCGGACGCGGCTATACGATGCTGACGGCCATGCTCGGCAACCGCACCGGTTTTCGCCATCGCCTTCGCGCAGGGGCTGGGCATCACCGAAACCGCGCCCAAATCGGTGGCGGCCGTGGAACTGCGTGCGCTGCTGGCGGAAATCGAAGGGATCATCGGATGACGACCGTGCTGAGCGTGTTGCTGGCGCTGCACCTGCTGGGCGCGGTGACCTGGGTGGGCGGCATGGCGTTCGCGCTGCTGGTGCTGCGGCCAAGCGCTCACGGTGCTGGAGCCGCCGGCAGCGGCTGGCGCTGCACGGCCAGGTGTTCCGGCGTTTCTTCCTGATCATCTGGCACGCCATGCCGATATTGCTCGCGACCGGCTATGCGATGGTGTTCGGCCTGCTCGGCGGGTTCGCCGCGCGTCAACTGGGCCGTGAACGTGATGCACCTGCTCGGGCTGATCATGACGGTACTGTTCCTGGTGATCTTCTTCGGCCCATGGCGGGCGATGCGCGCGGCCACCGCCGCCGGCAACAACGCCGCTGCGGCGGCGGCTGCGGACCGCATCCGGGGGCTGATCCGTATCAACCTGGTCCTGGGCGTGCTGACCGTCATCGCGGCGGCCTGGGCGGTCTAGCGAGCCCTTGAGCGCCGCCGATATTCTGGCTGGCTATGCCGGCCCCGATGTCATCCCCCGTTTCCGCGACATCTCCGATCTGGAGGAGTTGGGCGCGCTCGCCGAACCGCACCAACTCCGGCTGGGGACACCGATGCCTAGCCGGCCGCCTTCGCCACTCTTCAACGCGGCGGCGCTGCCGCAGCGCGTAACTGTCGACCATGCCGGGCGACCAGTTGTGCCGGGGCCGGAGTTTACTGCTGTTACGGGATACGAACTGGGCAGCTTCGGATTGCTCCAGCGCCGCGGGCGCGTGTTCGTCGACGACCGGGTGCAACCGTACGGCTTCAACCAGATGATCCAGCCGGACAAGATGCCGTCTCATTGGGTGCGGGGCCTGCTGAGACCCGACGCCGATATCATCGAGAGCGACATGCCGGTCGGTGTCGCGCTGAACGCGCATCTGGTGTGGGGGCATTTCCTGCTGGAGATGATGGCGCGGGTACACTTGCTGGCGACGTTGCGCACGCTTGGCCGGCCAATGCGAATTGCTGTGCCAAGCGACGCTCCCGGCTGGGCCCGGGAGTTTATTGGGCTGTATTTTTCAGCCGACGAGATGCTGACGTACAATTCTGAGCGCCAGCGCGTAAGGGCACCGTGCTTCGTGCTGCCCAGCATGATGATGGAGCATTACTATTTCCATCCCGTGCTGAATTCCGTCGTGCAGCAGCTCCTGGATCGTGTCCTGGGTCCAGGTCCCGGCCTGCCCCGGCCGGACGCGCTGCGACACCTGTATCTCTCTCGCGCCCGGCATGACGGCTGGCACGCGATCGCGAACGAGGCAGAGGTGGAGGCGACGCTGACCGACCTCGGCTTCACTGTCCTGCAACCGCAGGATATGCCGCTGCGCTCGCAACTGGCACTCTACGCCGGAGCGGCGTGCATCGTTTCCCAGTACAGCTCGGCCGCGCACAACGCGATCTTCGCGCCGCTCGGCACGTCGGTGTTCTGCTTCGGCTGGATGAACCGCTGCCAGTCCGGGATCGCCGCGCTGCGCGGTCAGCCACTGGCCTTTATGCGGCCGAGCGACTGCGACCTGATCTACCCGCCTGAGCACCGCGAACCGGGCGTGTTCCGCTTCAGCGTCGATTGCCGGGAGCTGGCACGCGAGCTACCCGCGTTTCTGCGCTTTGCCGAGGCCGCGCGCACCCGTTAGGCGGAGGCCCGGTGCCTGGACCCGCGCTGCCGCGACGAGGCAGAATTCTATCCGGTCATGAACCGAGGGTCCGCCAGCACGGCGTCCAGCTCGTCGAGATCCATAGCCCAGACACGCTGATCCACCGGCGCCAGCGCGTCGCCAATCGCAACGCCGGTCAGACAGCCATAGCGTACGCCGCATTGGGCGGCGAGGCGGCGATAGGTCCAGTCGATATGGCTGTCCATGTGCAGTTCGCACAGCACGGCGCCTGGCTGGCAGAAGCCGATATTGGTCAGCCCCGCGCCATGTGGGGCCAGGATGTGCGAGGCTTCGGCGAACATTCGAACCTGGTCAGCCACCGACAGCTTGCTCGGCACGACCGCGGTGAATCCGGCCTGTTCGGCGCGCGCGATCAACGCGGCCTCGTTGGCCAACAGTCGCTTGTCGGTATCGGTACGCGCGACGTAGATGCGCCGCCATGGTCGCGCGGGAACGCCGCACAGTACGGCCTCACGCATCCGGTTGAAGGCGTCCAGCAGCACCAGGGGTATGGCACCCTCGGCCGAGGGCGGGACGCAGAGCAGGCGCTGCACGTATACGCGCCCGCGCGGGTATACGGCGAAAGACGCCGTGCCGGGCGGCACGAGCAGGCCGAGGCTTTCCCATTTCCAAAACACGTCGAGCTGCGGCAGCAGCAGCGTCGGCGCGCCGCTCGAGTCCGGATCGCGTGCGAACGCCGCCAACACGTCGGGCCGGAAGCGCGACATCGCATCGACCAGCCACTGCCGATAGCTGTCCAGGCGGCGCGGCAACAGATGGTAGCCGGAATGGATATTACCCGACAGCGGCAGTTCCGGCAGCTGCACTCGGCCGTCGCGTGTCCAGGACGCATCCGGCACCGTGTCGAGCGTGATCGTCGCCAGTTGCTCGGACACCACGCTGTCACCCACCGTCATGATGCCGGAATCGCCATGCAGGACGACGCCGCGCAACAGGAAGGCCTGTGACGCGCCGGAATCGGCCGGCGGCACGCTGGCCCTGGCATCAAGACCGATCTCGCCGAATGCGAGCGGCGGTATTGGCGGCGGCACGCGGCCCGGCCATCCATTGGCTGCTTGTGGCGATTTGTATTCCAGCGCCAACTCGCTCAGCGGGGCTGGCTGATACTGCCGCGTCTCGGTCCGCGTCAGCGCGGGGCGGGCCGCTTCTGAGGCGTCCGTCTCGCGACGTGGCAAGCTGATCGAGCCAGAGATCAGACGGACGTCGTGCAGCTCCACATAAATCCGGTCGCGGACCGCTTCGTGCGCGTCGAGCATTTCGCCGAATCGCGTGGCCAGCTTGACCATGGTGGACAGCGTCAGGCTCAGCGCGCGCCAGCCGTAGTCGACCGGGCGGGTATACTTCAATTCGCCGCCCAGATAGGCAATCGGGTCGTCCACGAGCGTGTCGGTGGTCATCAGTCGCTCGAACCCGGCGTTAGTGCCCCGGCTCCAACCATGGGCATCGCGTTGCAGCAGCTCGACGAAATCGACGTAATGCAGCGCGCGGTTCTGCCGCAATTCAAGCTGTCCGGCCGCCAGAACCTTGAGCCGGCCTGTCACCGCCTTGCCAGCCCAATGGAACGGCGAGCGGGTCGGGTAATGGGCCAGTCGCAGGTCGGTCTGCTTCATCGGCGGCTGATAGACGCCGTCGATGGACATGTGGTGGTTGCCGGCATCGACGGTCACCCGGTCCGCGCCGATGTCGCCACGGACGAAGACCTTCCACGCGTTGATCGGTGCGCGCCCGCGGCGGACGAATTTCTTGACGACATTCAGCTCGTATTGCGTGTTCTGGGATGGGGCGTCGTAGTTGATGAGATCCAATCCGACGCTTGCGTGTTCGGCGGGAACCGACGCGAGGAACACCCGCAGGCTCTCGCTGCCGCGCTGATCGATGAATTCATCGGCGTCGAGGAACAAGACCCAGTCGGCCGCAAGTTGGTCGACAGCCAGTCTATATAGGTATGTATTAAACTGTGTTTCAGAAAATATCACTGAGACATTTTGCAGTAATGAGAGTTGCATTCCTTCTTTAATCAAAGCATGTAATATCGAAATTGTCCGATCGTCACTTCCGTTGTCGAGGATGATATGATGATCGACCAGCGCCGCGTGGTGGCGGATGAGCGGCTCGATGATGTCTTCCTCGTTCAGCACGCGCGTCACGGCAACGAGTTTCACGATCAGGCCCCCATGTCATCGGACTGGCTGGACGACCTCGCGCCGCCAGATATACAGCCCGGCGGCGACCAGGATCGCGATGCCAACGAAACTCCATGCATCCGGGTATTCGCCCCACAGCAGCGCACCGAGCAGCGTGGCATGGATGATGGCGCCATATTCGAACGGGGCGATCAGCGTGGTCTCGCCGCCGCGATAGGCCTCCGTCATGCTCAACTGCCCGCCGGCCGAGGCGAGGCCGGCGGCGATCAGCAGGAATGTGTCGCGCGGGCCGGGCATCACCCAGACCGGCAGTGACAGGCACAGCGACAATACCAGGCTGCCGAGACTGTACCAGAGAACGATGGTGGTGTTGCGCTCGCCGGTGGCGCCGAGCTTGCGGATGGTGATCATCGTCAGCGCCCAGCTCAGAACGCCGAGCAGCACGATCGCCACCGCGTCCATCGGCATGTGGGCGGCCGCGTCGTCGGCGAGGTCGCGCCAGGGGCGGATGATGACCAGCACGCCCAACAGCCCGGCCAGCACCGCGCCGCCGCGCCGCCGGTCGACGCGCTCGCCCAGCAGCGGCACCGACAGCACGGTCAGGAACAGCGGCATGGCAAACCCGAGCGCCGTGATGGTGGCCAGCGGCAGCCGCAAGTAGCCGACGAACGAGGTCGTCATCGCCACGAAGCCGAATACGATGCGCACGGCGTGGCCAAACGGGCGGCGGGTGCGCAACGCCTCCAGCACGCCGCCCTGGCGCTGCAACAACAGCCCCATGACCAGCGAAATCACCACGCTGCGGAACACCACCATCTCGGTGACCGGGATGCTGGAATCCCCGGTTGCCTTGATGAAGGCGGCGGCGAGCGCAAAGAAAAAGCCGGCACTCAGCACGCACAGGATGGCGCGGCGGCGGGCTGCGGCGACTGACAGGGGAGGGGCGGGCAGCGCCGCGGCAGACATTCTCATGACCGTACAACCTAGGCTCGGGCTGGTCGCACGGTCCAGCCTCGGCAATGGTAGACTGGCGGCTTGACAGCCCACTATGGACGGACATATTAGCGCCATGTCCAAGCTCTCGAACCGGGACAAGATTCTCGCCGAAGGAATGCGAGTCGTGCATGAGCGCGGCTTCGCGTGCGCGAGCGTGCGCGATATCGTCCAGGCCGCCGGCGTGCCGCAGGGGTCGTTCACCAATCATTTTGCATCGAAGGAAGCGTTCGGCCTGGAAGTGATCGACCGTTACTTCGCCAAAAGCTGCGATACGATGCGCGAGACGTTGCTCAATGATTCGCTGCCGCCGCTCGAGCGGCTCGGCGCCTACATCGATGCCGGCAAGAACC
This sequence comes from uncultured Pseudomonadota bacterium, assembly GCA_963764895.1. Classification (GTDB taxonomy): domain Bacteria; phylum Pseudomonadota; class Alphaproteobacteria; order Acetobacterales; family Acetobacteraceae; genus CAVXUK01. The sequence continues at coordinate 165,412 of CAVXUK010000013.1, read as the reverse complement.
GGCTCAACCGGGACAGCATGCGCAATGGCTGTCTGTTCGGCAATTTCACCGCAGATTCCAGCGACCACAGCGAAGCCATCCGGCACCGGCTGCTCGAGGTGTTCGCCGAAATACGGCAGTCCATCGCCTATTGCCTGCGGGCGGCGGTGAACGCTGGCGAATTGCCGCCGGATTTCGACTGCGATGAGACAGCGGGCGTCATCCTCTCATCGCTGCAAGGGGCCAATCTTCTGGCCAAGGCGGAGCGCAGCCCGGCGCCGGTCGAGCATCTGAAGCGGGTCTTGTTCTCGAAGGTTCTGCGGTGAGCGCGGCCGTTTAAGCCGGGCGTGCGCACCGCGTCGTTCACGAAAAGAAAATATGGATGTACGTATTTTTGAATTGCCCGTCTTAAGATGGATGTCCATATTGCCGCCGGAGCGACGCATCACCGTCGGCTCTCACGCGAAGGACTGGTTCCATGAGCACCCAAGTCGTCCTCGTCACCGGCGCATTGGCTGGCATCGGCCGTGCGACCGCCGTTGCCTTCGCCCGCGAAGGTGCCCGTGTCGTCGTCTCTGGCCGCAACAATGATGCGGGCGCCGCGCTGGCCAGGGAGTTGCGGGAACTGGGTGCGGAGGCCGAGTTCGTGCGCGCCGATGTGCGCCACGAAGACGACGTGCGCGGCCTGGTCGACCAGACGGTCGCGCGCTTCGGCCGCCTGGACGTGGCCGTCAACAATGCCGGCACCGAAGGCACGCCCGGCCCGGTAACGGAACAATCGGCCGCCAGCTATGCCGCGACCTTCGATACCAACGTGCTTGGCACGCTGCTGTGCATGAAGCACGAGCTGCGCGTGATGCAGTCGCAAGGCGCAGGCAGCGTCATCAACGTCTCGTCGGTCGTAGGATCGAAAGCGTTTGCCGGCACGTCCGTCTACACGGGCAGCAAGCACGCGGTGGAGGGGATGACGAAGGCGGCGGCGCTCGAAGGCGCGGAGCACGGCGTGCGTGTCAACGCGGTCGCCCCCGGCCCTGTCGAGACCGGGATGCTGAACCGGTTCACGGGCACCGCCGAGCGCAAGGCCGGCCTGGTCGGCGGTGTGCCGATGAAGCGTGTCGGCACGCCCGAGGAGATTGCCGATGCCATCGTGTTTCTGGCATCGTCCAAAGCCTCTTTTATCACCGGACAGATCCTTGGCGTCGACGGCGGGACCGCAGCTGCGTGAGCCCTTCGGATCGTTGCGGGATTGCCGTCCGTCCCGTTCCGGAATCCCGCGGACGCCGATAGACGCCGGTTCGCTGCCAGCTGGCGTCTCCATCCCTCTTCCTCGCAAGCGCGGGAGGAGAGGGATTTTCTTTGCGCATCGATTACGAAGGCCTGTCAGACGATGACAACGACGACGATCATGACGACGCCGGGTGAAACGCTCGATCCCAATCGCTGGGCGGCGCTGGCGGTGCTGCTGACGGGCGCCTTCCTGGCACCGCTCGACTTTTTCATCGTCAATGTCGCCATGCCGTCGATCACGGCCGGGCTCGGCGCCACGGCGGCCGACGTGCAACTGGTGATCTCCGGATACGCCGTCGTGTACGCGGTGCTGCTGATCACCGGCGGGCGGCTCGGCGATATTTTCGGTCGCAAGTCGGTCTTCATGATCGGGCTCGCAGGTTTCGCGCTGGCCTCGGCGTTCTGCGGGCTGGCGTGGTCGCCGCGCACGCTGATTCTGGCGCGCCTGCTGCAGGCGCTGGCCGCGGCCGCGATGGCGCCGCAGGCGCTGGCGTCGGTGCACGCGCTGTTCCCGGCGCGCGAGCGCGGCCGGGCGCTCAGCATTTACGGCGTCGCCCTCGGCCTGTCGTCGGTGGTCGGCCAATTGCTGGGCGGCGCGCTGGTCGCGGCAGATATCGGCGGGTTGAGCTGGCGGCTGGTCTTCCTGATCAATTTGCCGATAGCGGTCGTCACGTTCGTGGCCGCCATCCCGCTGCTGCGCGAGACGCGCGGCCGCACCCGTCCCCGGCTTGATTTCGGCGGCGTCGTGCTGTCGAGCCTGGCACTCACGGCCCTCGTGCTGCCGCTGGTCGAGGGGCGGGAGCGCGGCTGGCCCTGGTGGTCCATCGTCATGCTGCTGACCACGCCGCTGTTCGTCGAGCTGTTCCGGCGCTACGAGATCCGGCTGGCCAGGGCCGGCGGCGACCCGCTGATCGCCATCGAGGTGTTCCAGTCGCCCGGCCTGCTCCGGGGCCTGGGTGCCATCCTGACGCTCTACGCCATGGCGGCCTTCTTCCTGACCTATTCGATCTACCTGCAGACGGCGCTGGATTTCACCGCCCTGCAGGCCGGGTTGGCGATCCTGCCGTTCTCGACCGGCTTCCTGTTTGGGTCGACCTTCAGCCCCATGTTGGGCCGCGTGATGGGGACGGCCGCGCCGTCGTCCGGCTTCTGCCTGTCGGCCTCCGGTGCTGCCGTGACGGCGCTGCTGATCGCCCGGTTCCCGGCCGGCACGATCCCGCCGTGGCCGTTGATGGCGCCCGCGCTGGCGCTGATCGGGCTGGGCATGGGCTGTTCGATCCCGACCATGGTGCGGGTGATCGTCGAGCGGGTCGAGCCGCAACGGGCGGGTCTGGTTGGCGGGATCGTCAACTCGACGCTGCAGGTGAGTGCCGCGATCGGCGTGGCGTTGCTGGGCGGGCTGTTCTTCACGGTTCTCGGCACGCATAGCGATCCGATATCGGTCAGCGGCGCGTTCTCGGCCACGCTGCTGGCGGTTGCCGTCTGCCACTGCGGCGGCGCCGCCTTGGCCGCCGGCCTCGGGCAGCGGCGCCAACTGGTACGGGTTGGCGCGGTGCGGTAGCCCCGCGCGGTTTACGTCGGCGGAGCGAGCGTCAGCCGCACGTCCAGTACGCCGGGCTCATCCGTCGGACGATGCACGACGAAGCCGAGATGGCGCACGAACGCGACCATCGGCGCATTGTCGGCCAGCACCTGACCGATCACCTCGGTCACGCCATGCTCGCGCCCCCAGTCGATGAGGCGCTGCGTGAGCCGGCTGGCGATGCCGTGCCCCTTTGCGTCCGGCTGCACGATGATCGCGAATTCGCCCTCGGTGGTGCCCGAATTCACGCACCAGCCGCGACACGCCGACCGTCTCTCCGGTTGTGTCGCGCACGGCGATGAAGGCGATTTCGCGCTCATAATCCACTTGCGTCAGCCGCGCTGTCTGCTCGGCGGAGAGTTCGCGGAGGGCGCTGAAAAAACGGAACCGTACGTCCTCGGGCGACAGACGGTTGAAGAAGGCGCTGTGGGCGGCGGCGTCCTCCGGTCGGATCGGGCGGATCGTGAAGCTCTCACCGGCCGCCATGAAGGGTTCGATCAGTTCGGCGGGGTAGGGGGGGATGGCGAGGCGGCCGGGTGCCTCGTCGGCCGGGCGCAGGCAGATCCAGGCATCGGCGGCCTGCACGCCGTCCGGGTCAGCGAACAGCGGGTTCAGGTCCAGCTCGGCGATATCAGGGAAATCCACGACCAGTTGGCTGACCCGCACCAGCGTCTCCGCCACCGCCTCCACATTGGCCGCCGGCAGGTCGTGCAGCGCGCCGAGCGCGTGGGCGACACGGGTGCGCTCGATCAATGCGCGGGCCAGCGGCAAATTGAGCGGCGGCAGATCCACGGCCACGTCGGCGAACACGGCGGCGGCGGTGCCGCCCTGGCCGAAACCGATGATGGGGCCGAATACCGCATCCTCCGTCACGCGCACCTGCAACTCGCGCTTGCGGCCGACCTGGCGCTGCACCAGGAAGCCGCGCGGGGCAGCCGCGCCGCGGCGTTCCAGCAGGCGCGCCGCCTCGGCCACCGAGGCCGCGTCGCGCAGATCCAGCACCAGCCCGCCGCGCCCGCCTTCCTGCGACCGCTCGGCGCGGCGGCGCTTGAGCACGACCGGGAAGCCAAGGCCGGCGGCGACGCGCACCGCCTCGGCGGCATCGGGCGCGCAGCCGCCGGGCACCGGCTGGATGTGGTAGGCGGCCAGGACCGCGAGCGCCTCGTCCTGCGTCAGCGTCAGCCGCCCGTCGGCACGGGCGCGAGCAAAGGCGGCGGTGACCGACGCCTTGTCGGGCGCGATGCGCAGCACGGCGCTGGGCGGCAGTTCGGCGGCAGCGGCGCGGTTGCGGCGGTCGCGTACCAGATGCAGGAAGCCGCGCACGGCCTGCCCGGGCGAGGCGAACACCGGCACCCCGGCGGCCGCGAGGCGGCGCCGGTGGCCGGCGCCGGTCGTCTCGCCCATCGCACAGACCAGCAGCGGCACCCGAATGGCTTTCGCGGCGGCAGCGATCGCCGCCATGCCCATGTCGTCGGCCGCGCCGACCGGGGAATGCACCAGCAGGATGCCCCCCACCTCATGCGCGCCGGCCAGCAGGGAGGCGGTTTCGGCCAGATGGATCGGATTGTCGGCCCCGGTGTAGATCAGGTCGCCGGACGCGCGCGCGTCCGGCCGATACAGGTTCGGGCACAGCGCGTTCGGCTGCACACCGGTGAGCACCGCGCGGGTGGCGGGCGAGAGTTCCACCAGCGAGACGCCGTCGCGCAGCGCCGCGTCGGCGGCGATCCAGGCCGGGCCGACCGCATTGGTGACGATCGCCAGCGCCTCCGAGGGCAACCTGCGGGCGCGCGTCAGCGTCTCGGCCGCACCGAACAGGTCTTCCAGTTGCGTCACGTACAGCACGCCGCAGCGGCGCAATGCGGCCTCGATGGCCGCGTCGGCGGCGCCGCTGGCGTCGAGCAGCCGTCCGCCCGCGCGCATGGCCACCACCGGGCGCAGGCGGGCGGCGGCGCGGGCGGCGGAGAGGAACACGCGGGCGTCGCGGATGCGGCGGATGTCGAGCAGGATGGTGCCGGTGCCGGAATCGCGGCTCAGCCAGTCGAGCACCGGGCCGAAGCCGATATCGTCATTGCCGCCGATGCCGACGATGTGGCTGAAGCCGACGCCGTTCGGCTCCGCCCAGTCCAGCACCGCACGGCATAACGCGGCCGATTGCGACACCAGCGCAACGCGGCCGGGCCTGGGCGGCAGATGCCCGCGGCTGGCGTTCAGGCCGATGGCTGGGACGGAAATACCGAACGAGCCGGGGCCGAGCGCCCGCACCCCGTGCTGCCGGCCGAGTGCCGCGAGGCCGCCGGCCGTGCCGACGACCACCGCCGCCGTGGTGCCGCGCCGGCCGAGGGCGGTGAATGCCTGGGCCACCGTGGGTTCGTCGTTGCACAGGATGGCCAGTTGGGGCGCCGTCTCCAGGCCGGTGAGGTCATCGCCGCTTGGCGCGGCCATGATCGGCCCGGCGAACCCGCCGGCACGCAGATTGGCCAGCACATGAACCCCCGCCTCGGTCTCGCAGCCGAGCACGGCGACCGAGGTGGGACGGAACAGGTGCTCCGGGCGAAACCGGCCGGGCTTGGGCGCACGAGGGATCATCATGAGGCGGTGGATCCTACACCGCCTTGGCGTCCGCCCCCAGCGTCCTACAGTTTTGGCCGGGGACGGACGCAGCTTTTGATCAGGCGGCCTCGTAGCCGATCACCGCCTTGATCTCCGGGAACTCCTCAAGCGCCCACTTGCCGTACTCGCGGCCGTTGCCGGACTGCTTGTAGCCGCCGAACGGCGCGGCCGTGTCGCCACGCCGGATAGTTGACGATACACGTTGCCGGCCCGCATCTCGGCGGCGACACGGCGGGCGCGGTCGATGTCGGCCGACTGCACGTAGGCGGCGAGGCCGTAGACGGTCTCGTTCGCCATCCGGATCGCGTCTGCCTCGGTCTCGTAAGGCAGGATCGAGAGCACCGGGCCGAAGATTTCCTCGCGCGCGATGGTCATGTCGTTGCGCACGTTGGCGAACACGGTCGGCCGCACGAAGTAGCCGCGGTTGAGGTGTTCCGGGCGGCCCGGCCCGCCGGTGACCAGTTCGGCGCCCTCGTCGATGCCGGCCTGGATCAGGCGCTGGATCTTGTTGAACTGCACCTCGCTGACCACCGGCCCGATGTACGTTCGCCGTTGGCTGCGACCACGACTCTCGGCCGCCGCCTTGGCGATGGCCTTGACCTCCTCATGGCGGTCCAGCGGGCACGAACATCCGCGTCGGCGCGTTGCAGGACTGGCCGCTATTGCGCATCATGCCGCCCACGCCCTTGGTCACGGCGACCTGGAAGTCCACGTCCGGCAGCAGGATGTTGGCCGACTTGCCGCCAAGTTCCTGCGACACGCGCTTGACCGTCGCCGCCGCGCCGCGTGCCACCTGGATGCCGGCGCGGGTCGAGCCGGTGAACGACATCATGTCGATGTCGGGATGGGCCGACATCGCCTCGCCGACCATCGGCCCGTCGCCCTGGACCATGTTGTAGACGCCCTTCGGCACCCCGGCTGCGTGCATCACCTCCGACCAGATGATGGCGTTGAGCGGCGCGACCTCGGACGGCTTCAGCACCATCGTGCAGCCGGCGGCGATGGCCGGCGCGACCTTGCAGACGATCTGGTTGATCGGCCAGTTCCACGGCGTGATCAGTCCGACGACGCCGATCGGCTCGCGCGCGATCAGCGTCGTGCCTTGCATCCACTCGAACGCGATAGGTTTCCAGCACCTCGATCATGCGCTCAAGATGCGCGGTGCCGGTGGCCGCCTGGTCGCTCGCGCGCGAATTTCAGCGGGGCGCCCATCTCACGCGACAGTGTCGCGGCGATGTCGTCGCGCCGCTTGTTGTACTCGGCCAGGATCGACCGCAGCAGTTCGAGGCGCTCCGCGCGGGTGGTGCGCGCGAAGGCCGGGAAGGCGGCCCGGGCGGCGGCGACGGCACGGTCGACATCCGCGGCGTCGCCGACCGCGATCTGGGTGAATGCCTCCTCGGTGGAAGGGTCGATCACGTCGAGCAGGGCGGGCGAGATTGGATCGACCCAGGCCCCGTCGATATAGAACTGCCGCTCGTGCTGCATGATGCCACGTCTCCTGCGATCTGGCCGGGACGATTCGCGGCCCGGCGGTCAACGTGCGTTATATCCGACGAAGCATAACAATGGAAAGGGGCGGTTCGGCCGACCGGCGCCGCCGACTACAGCGCCAGCTTCAACCGGTTGCCCAGTTCGCCGATGATCCCGCGCCGGAACGCCAGCACACAGGCGATGAAGATCGCGCCCTGCGTCACCGTCACCCAGTCGCCGAACTGGGCCAGATATGTCTCCAGCGCGCCGAACACCAAAGCCCCGACAACGGGGCCGAAGATCGTGCCGATGCCGCCCAGCAGCGTCATCAACACCACTTCGCCCGACATCGACCAATGCACATCCGTCAGCGTGGCGATGCCGAACACCTGGGATTTCGCCGCGCCCGCGATGCCGGCCAGGAACGCCGACAGCACGAAGGCCAGCAGCTTGTAGTCATCCACCCGGTAGCCCAGCGAAATGGCGCGCGACTCGTTCTCGCGGATCGCGGTCAGCACGGCGCCGAACGGGGAATGCACGATGCGATGGATCAGCAGGAAACCGGCCAGGAAGATGCCGGCGATCAGCCAGTACAGCGCCATGTCGCTGTCCATCGGCACCAGGCCGAGCAGCTTCGCGCGCGGCACCTGCTGGATGCCGTCCTCGCCGCCGGTGAAAGGCAGCTCGACCGCGAGGAAATAGATCATCTGCGACAGCGCCAGCGTGATCATGGCGAAATAAATGCCCTGGCGGCGGATCGCGAGCCAGCCGAATACCAGCCCCACCGCCGCACCGGCCGCGCCGCCGGCCAGGATCGCGACCTCTGCCGACACGCCCATGGATTTCGCCAGCCACGCGGCGATGTAGCCGCCCAGGCCGAAATAGGCGGCGTGACCGAATGATAGCAGCCCGACATAGCCGATCAGCAGATTGAAGGCGCAGGCGAACAGCGCGAAGCACAGCACCTTCATCACGAACACCGGGTAGAGCACCCATGGCGCCACGACGATCAGTACCACCATCGCCAGCAGCGCGAACGCCTGCGATCGCGAAAACCCCATCATGTCAGGCGGCTTTCCCGAACAATCCGGCAGGGCGCAACAACAGTACGATCACCATGACCACGAACACGACGGTCGCCGACCCCTCCGGGTAATACACCTTGGTCAGCCCCTCGATGATGCCGAGCCCGAACCCGGTCACGATGGCGCCGAGGATCGAGCCCATGCCGCCGATCACCACGGTCGCGAACACCACGATGATGAGGTTCGAGCCCATGTTCGGATTGACCGAGTTCATCGGGGCCGCCAGCACGCCTGCGAACGCCGCCAGCGCCACGCCGGCGCCGTAGGTCAGCGTGACAATGCGCGGCACATTGACGCCGAACGCCTGCACCAGCGGCGCATTCTCGGTGGCCGCGCGCAACGTGGCACCGAGCCGCGTCTTCTCGATCAGCAGCCATGTCACCAGGCACATCGCGGCGGCGGCGATCACGACCCAGGCGCGGTAGCGCGGCAGCACCATGAAACCGAGATTGAGCGCACCTTGCAGCGATTGCGGAATATCGTAAGGCACGCCGGAACTGCCGAACCGGTTGCGCATCAGTCCCTCGATCACCAGCGCGCAGCCGAAAGTCAGCAGCAGGCCGTAAAGATGGTCGAGTCCGGCGATACGCTGGATCAGCAGCCGCTCCAGCAGCACGCCGAACACGCCGAGGATCAGCGGCGCCAGCACCAGCGCCGCCCAGTAGTTGATCCCGAAATATTGCAGCAGCGCCCAGGTGAGGAAGGCGCCGAGCATGAACAGCGCGCCATGCGCGAAGTTGATGATGTTCAGCAGGCCGAAGATGACCGCCAGCCCCAGCGACAGCAACGCGTAGAACGCGCCGTTGATGAGGCCCAGCGTGAGCTGGCCGTACAGCAGGATCAGCGGCTTGCCGAAAATCATCACCATGTGGGATATCCGTGTTCAGGTCTTGATGAAATAGCAGCCGCCTTCGCTCAATGGCCGCCATGCCTGGTCGGGTGGGAACGAGGACAGCGTCTTGTAGAAATCCCACGGCCCTTTGCTTTCCGCCGGCGTCTTCACCTGGAACAGATAGCTCGGGAACATCGCCAGCCCGTCCTCGCGGATGCTTCCGTGGCCGAACGCGTCGTCATCGGTCGGCATTGCCTTCATCTGCGTGACCGCGGCGGCACCGCTGCGCTTCGCGGCCGCCACCCCGATCGCCTGCACCGCCTTCAGGTAATGCAGCGTGGCGCCGTAGCAGCCGGCATGGATCATGTTTGGCCAGTTGTTCGGCGTCTTGGGCCGGACGCGATTGGTGAAGGCGCGCGTGCGGTCGTTCAGATCCCAGTAGAAGCTTTCGGTCAGTGTCAGCCCCTGCGCCACGTCGAGGCCGAGTGCGTGGACATCGGTGATGAACATCAGCATCGCGGCAATGCGCGTGTTCAGGCCGAATTCCTTGGACTGCTTGATGCTGTTGACGGTGTCGGCGCCGGCATTGCACAGGCCGAGAACCTTTGCGCCGCTGGCCTGTGCCTGCACGATATAGCTGGAGAAATCCGACGTGCCGGGGAACGGATAGGCGACCGAGCCGAGCACCTTGCCGCCGGCCGCCGTCACGAAACGTGTCGTCTGCTCCTGCAACTGATGGCCGAAGGCATAGTCCGCCGTGATGAAGAACCAGGTATCGCCGCCGGAGCGCACGGTCGCGCCGCCGGTGGATTTCGCCAGCATGTAGGTGTCGTAGGACCAGTGGACATTGTTCGGCGCGCATTGCTTGCCGGTCAGGTCGGCGGTGGCGGCACCGATATTGAGATACGCCTTGTCCTTTTCCTTGGCCACGGCGCTGATCGCCAGGGCCACCGATGACGTGGGCACATCGATGATCATGTCGACACCGCCACGGTCGTACCATTCGCGGGCGATGCCGGCGCCAACGTCCGGCTTGTTCTGGTGATCGGCCGCGATGACGTCAACGTCGAAGCCCTGCGCCGCGAACTCGGACACCGCCTGCCTGGTGCAGATGACCGAGGTCAGGCCGCCGGTGTCGCGGTATGGGCCGGACTGGTCGTTGAGCACGCCGATGCGGATGGTGGATTTGTCCTGCGCGCGGGCACCGCGTGCCGGCAGCGCCGCAATTGCGGCGCTGCCGGCGATGAAGCGTACGGCGGGCAATGGTCATGGTGTTGCCTCCCTGCTGGCCTCTGACCGGGCCGTTCAGCTTTTGACGAGTGGGCAGCCGCCGTCCTTGAGCGGCCGGAACGCCTCGTCGGCGGGCACGGTGGCGAGCAGTTTGTAGTAATCCCACGGGCCCTTGCTCTCCGCCGGCGTCTTCACCTGGAACAGATAGCTCGGATGGATCTTGCGGCCGTCCACGCGAATGCTGCCCTTGCCGAAGCAGTCATCGTCGGTCGGCATCGCCTTCATGCGCGCGACGGTCGCGGCGCCGTCGGCCTTGGCCTGTGCGGCGCCCATGTCGGCGGCGACCTTCAGGTAATCCAGGGCGCTGGAATAGACTCCCGCATGGCCCATGCCGGCGCGCACGTTCGGCACTTTCTCCCACAGCCGCTTCGAGAATGCGCGCTTGCGGTCGTCGAGATCCCAGTAGAACGTCGAGGACACCACCAGACCCTGCGCCGTCTCCAGCCCGATGCCATGTACGTCGGCGATGAACACGAGCAGGCCGGCAAGCGTCTGGGTGATGCCGAATTCCTTCGCCTGCTTGATGGTGTTGACCGTATCGGCGCCGGCGTTGGCGATGCCGATCACCTTGGCGCCGCTTGCCTGCGCCTGCAGCAGATAGCTGGAAAAATCGCTGGTGCCGGGAAACGGATAGGCGGACGAGCCGAGCACCTTGCCGCCGGCTTCGGTGACGAACTGCGTGGTGTCGCGTTGCAGCGCATGGCCGAAGGCATAGTCGGCGGTGATGAAATACCAGGAATCCCCGCCTTTCTTCACCAGTGCGCCGCCGGTGGAGTGTGCCAGCATCCAGGTGTCATAGACCCAGTGGATCGTGTTGGCGTTGCACTTCGTCCCGGTCAGGTCGGAGGTTCCGGGGTTGCTGGCCAGGAAAATCTTGTTCTTCTCCTTGGCGACACCGGACACGGCGAGCGACACGCCGGAGTTCGGCACGTCGAGGATCACGTCGACGCCGTCACGGTCGAACCATTGGCGCGCAATACCGGCACCGATATCGGGCTTGTTCTGGTGGTCGGCCTGCACCACCTCCACCGTCAGGCCGTGCGCGGCGCCGAAATCGGCGACCGCCAGCCGGGCGCAGTCGGTCGATAGCGGCCCGCCGATATCCTTGTACGGGCCGGACAGATCGGTGAGCACGCCGAACTTCAGCGTCGGCGTTTGTGCTCGCGCGCGCGCGATCGGCAGCGTTGCGGCGACGGCGGCGGAACCCATCAGTGCTCGGCGTGTCAGGTGCATGTCACGTCTCCTTCGGAATTGACCCCGCGGGCGATCATACCCCCAGGTAGTCGTGCAGCTTGTCCATCGAGGCGGCAAGCTGCGCGTTTTCGATCATGTCCACGACCCGCCCGTGCTCCATGACGTAATGGCGGTCGGCGACCGTGGCGGCGAAGCGGAAATTCTGTTCCACCAGCAGCACGGTGAAGCCGCGCTGCTTGATCTCGCGGATCATGCGGCCGATCTGCTGCACGATCACCGGTGCCAGCCCCTCGGTGGGTTCGTCCAGCATCAGCAGCCGCGCGCCCGTGCGCAGGATCCGCGCGATGGCGAGCATCTGCTGCTCCCCGCCCGACAGCCGCGTGCCCTGGCTGCCGGCGCGCTCCTTCAGGTTCGGGAACAGTTCGTACAACGTCGGCACGTCGAGGCCGCCCGGCGCCACGACCGGCGGCAGCATCAGGTTCTCGAACACCGATAATGAGGCAAAAATGCCGCGCTCTTCCGGGCACAGCGCGATGCCGGCGCGCGCGATCCGGTCCGACCGCATGGCCACCATCTCGGCGCCGCGAAACCGCACGCTGCCGCGACGGTTGCCGACCAGCCCCATGATCGACTTCAGCGTCGTGGTCTTGCCGGCACCGTTGCGGCCGAGCAGCGTCACCACCTCGCCCTCGGCCACGTCGAAATTGACGCCGTGCAGGATGTGGCTTTCGCCGTACCAGGCGTTCAGCCCGACGACGCTGAGCATGGGCACGGGCAGCATCGGCGGCTCACCCATCGGTGCTGCCCAGATAGGCGGCGACGACGTCGGGGTTGCGCGAGACCGTGGCGTAGTCGCCCTCGGCCAGCACGCGCCCGCGCGTCAATACCGTGAGCGTGTCGCACAGCCCCTCCACCACCGACAGGTTGTGCTCCACCATCAGGATGGTCCGGCCCTGGCGGACGCGGCGGATCAGCGCCACGACGCGCTCCACGTCGTCATGGGTCATGCCGGCGGTCGGCTCGTCCAGCAGCAGCATCTCCGGGTCGAGCGCCAGCGTGGTGGCAATCTCCAGCGCGCGCTTGCGGCCGTAGGCGAGCTGGCCGGCCGGCACGTCGGCAAAGGCGTGCAGGCCGACATCGTCCAGAAGTGCGTGGGCGCGGGCGTCGTAGCTGCGCAGTACCGTGTCCGACCGCCAGAAATCGAAGCTGTCGCCGCGGCTGCGCTGCAACGCCAGGCGGACGTTCTGCAAGGCCGTCAGATGCCCGAACACCGCCGAGATCTGGAAGCTGCGCACGAGGCCGAGACGCGCCACCTCGGCCGGGCGGCGGCCGGTGATGTCCTCACCCTTGAAGCGGATGCTGCCGCGGGTCGGCTGGAGGAATTTCGTCAGCAGGTTGAAGCAGGTGGTCTTGCCGGCGCCGTTGGGGCCGATCAGCGCGTGGATCGTGCCGGGCATGACTCGCAGATCGACGCCGTTTACGGCGACGAAGCCCCGGAATTCCCGGGTCAGGCCACTGGTTTCCAAAATCGGGTCGCTCAACCCGGACGTCCTCGACGTTTCATAGTTGTTGGTTGAGTTGCATACCGGCCGTCCGCGCACAAGCCGGTTTAGGCGACGCGACGGCCGAACCGCGCTATAAGCCGCGCCGATGACATCGCACATGTCGCGGCGCGGAGGCGCGCTCGTGTTTTTGCTGGCGGTGAGCCTTGGCGGCTGCCAGCTCGGGCCAACGTATCAGGCGCCCGCGCAGGACGCGCCGTCCGTCTACCGCGCCCCAGCGCCGGAGGCCGGCCCGCCTGCCGCCGACTGGTGGAAGGGGTTCGGCTCGACCGAGCTGGACGGGCTGATGGCGGACGCGCTGGCGGCCAGTTTCGACATCCAGGCCGCCATCGCCCGCGTGCGGGAGGCGGATGCGCAACTGCGCGTGGCCGGCAGTCCGTTGTTGCCGACCGTGAACGGCTCGGCACAGGCGACCTGGACCCGCAGCGTCATCACCACCGAGACGTTCGGCGGCACGCTGACCCAGCCGTTGGTCGGCAGCGCGCACCAGGCCTTCGAGACGCGGTCCTACAGTGTGAGCCCGAACGCCAGCTATCAGCTGGATTTCTGGGGCGCGGTGCGGGCCGCGCGGGATGCGGCGGCGGCGAGCGCGCTGTTCAGCCGCTATGACCGTCAGACCGTAACGCTGACCGTGCTGAGCAGCGTCGCCACCGCCTGGGTGACGGCGCTGGCGGCGCAGGACCGCATCGACGTGGCCGAGCGCAACCTGCACGACGCCGAGGAGATCCTGAAGGCGATCAAGGCGCGGCAGGATGTCGGCACCGCCTCGTTGCTGGACGTCTCGCAGCAGGAATCGCTGGTGGCCGGCATCCGCGCCACGTTCCCGGCCCTGCGCGAACAGAAGGAACAGCAGATCGCGGCCCTCGCCGTGCTGGTCGGGCGCGTGCCGGAGCGGATCGAGGTGCGCACCGGGACGCTGACGACGCTGGATCTGCCCGAGGTCGGCCCGGGGCTGCCCTCGACGCTGCTGGCACGTCGGCCGGACGTGGCGTCGGCGGAAGCCAACCTGATCGCGCAGAACGCCAATATCCGCGTCGCCCGCGCTGCGTTTTTCCCGACTGTCTCGCTGACCGGCTCGGCGGGGTGGGAGAACACCGCGCTCCAGACACTGATCTCGCCGCAATCGCTGCTGCTGAGTGCGGCCGGGAGCGCCACGCAGACGATTTTCGACAACGGCAAGCTGGCGGCGCAGTACGAACAGAGCCGCGCGCGCTACGACGAACTGCTCGCCGACTACCGCAAGGCCGTGGTACAGGCGTTCGTGGACGTAGAGAACGCGCTGACCGAATGGCGCGAGACGACCGAACAGGAGCAGCTGGAGCGCGAGGCGGTGGTGACCGCGCAGCGCGCCGCCGACATCGCCCGCGCGCAGGTGATGGTCGGCACGCTGGACATCGTGACCGCCTTGCAGACGCAGACGACGCTGTTCACGGATCTCGACCTGCTGGCGCAGGCGCGGCTGGCGCGGGTGCAGGCGCTGATCACGCTGTATCAGGCATTGGGCGGCGGCTGGACCCGCGATGATGTGCTGCCGCCCGGCACCCCCATCTTCAACGGCGTGCTGTGACCGCGGGAATGAGGCAGATGCGTCATGGCGTGCTGATCGCGCTGGTGGTGGCGCTGCTGGGCGGCGGCTGGTGGTGGTTCGCCGGCCACGCCAGGGATGCCGCCGCCGACAGCCAGGCGACCAAACCGCTTCCAGTGCTGGTGGCGCCGGTCGGGCAGCACGATGTGGCGATCTATCTGGACGGGCTTGGCACCGTGCAGGCCAGCGCCACCGTGGCCGTCAAGCCGCAGATCGACGGCATGCTGACCGAGGTGCGGTTCCGCGAAGGCCAGGACGTGCACGCCGGTGACGTGTTGGCGCGCATCGACCCGCGCACCTATCAGGCGGCCGTCGATCAGGCGGTGGCGAAGAAGGCGCAGGACCAGGCCAATCTGGCCAACGCCCGCGTCGACCTGACGCGCTACACCAAGCTGGCCGCGACGGCCTACACCTCCGCCCAGCAGGCCGACACGCAGAAGGCGATGGTGGCCCAGCTCGAAGCGCAGGTGGCGCAGGATCAGGCGCTGATCGACACTGCGCGAGCGCAACTGAGCTACACAACGATCACCTCCCCGATCGATGGGCGCACCGGTATCCGGCTGGTGGACCAGGGCAATCTGGTGCATGCGGCCGACACCACGGGCATCGTCGTCATCACCACGCTGCGGCCGATCTCGGTGATCTTCACGCTGCCGCAGCAGGTGCTGCCCGATGTCACGGCCGCACAGGCGCACGGCAGCCCGGAGGTGCTGGCACTGCCGCAGGGTAATGCGGACGGATGCGGCGCCGATCGATCGCGGCACGCTGTCGGTGCTCGACAACCAGGTGGACGCCACGACGGGCACCATCAAGCTGAAGGCCAATTTTCCGAACGAGCGGCTGGCGCTATGGCCGGGCGCCTTCGTCACCGTGCGGCTGAAGGTGGCGACGCGGCCGGATGCCGTGGTGGTGCCGCCGGTGGCCGTGCAGCGCGGCCCGGCCGGACCCTACGTGTATGTCGTGGGCAGCGACAACATTGCCAACCGCCGGGCGGTGACCATCGACCACGAAGACCTTCACGATGCCATCGTCAGCGCCGGCCTGAAGCCGGGCGAACGGTGGTGGTGGATGGCGCGGCGCGGCTGACCGAGCATGCCGCCGTGCGCATCGCCGCGCCGCTGGACGGCGCGCCGGCGACGGCCAGCAAACCCGCCGGCAGCGGTGCCCGACGTGAGCCTGTCGGCCCCGTTCATCGCCCGACCGATCGCAACCGCGCTGCTGGCCGTCGCGGTGCTGCTGAGCGGCCTGATGGGTTATCGGGCGCTGCCGGTCGCGGCGTTGCCGCAGGTGGACTTCCCGACCATCGAGGTTTCCACGCAACTGCCCGGCGCCAACGCGGACACGATGGCCACCCTGGTCACGGCGGCGCTGGAACGCCAGTTCGGCGAGATCCAGGGACTGTCCGAGATGACCTCGGTGAGTTCCGAGAGCACCAGCCAGATCACGTTGCAATTCGCGCTGGATCGCAACATCGACAACGCGGCGGAAGATGTGCAGGCGGCGATCAACGCCGCCGCCGGGACGCTGCCGAGCAACCTTCCGTATCCGCCCGTCTACAGCAAGGTGAACCCGGCCGACACGCCGATCCTGACGCTGGCACTGGAATTGGACGCGATCACGCTCGACCGGGTCAGCGACTCCGCCGACACGCTGCTGCAACCGAAGCTCGCTGAAATCTCGGGCGTCGGCCGTGTGACGGTGCAAGGGGCGATGCGCCCGGCCGTGCGGGTGCGCGTCGATCCGGCTCGGCTGGCAGCATACGGCCTGTCGATGGAGGACGTGCGGACAGCGATTGCGGCGGCCAATGTGAATGGCGCCAAGGGCGGGTTCGACGGGCCGCGACAGGCCATGGCGCTCGGCGCCAACGACCAGCTGCTGTCGCCCGAGGCGTATCGCTCGCTGGTGATCGCGTACCGCAACGCGGCGCCCGTGCGGCTGTCGGATGTCGGCAATGTGGTCGGTGGGTTGGAGAATCGAGCGCGTCGGCGCCTGGTATCAGGGGCGGCCGGCCGTGGTGGTGGACGTGCAGCGCCAGCCCGGCGCCAACATCGTGCAGACCGTGGCGCGCATCCGCCGGGCGCTGCCGGAGCTGCAACGCGCCATGCCCTCCGGCATCACGATGACGATCGCGAGCGACCGCACGCAGACCATCCGCGCCAGCGTCGCCGACGTGGAGGCGACGCTGCTGCTGTCGATCGCGCTCGTCGTCGGCGTGATCTTCCTGTTCCTGCGCACGTGGCGCGCCACCATCATTCCTGCCGTGGCGCTGCCGCTGTCGCTGGTCGGCTCGTTCGGCGTGATGGCGCTGCTGGGTTACGGGCTCGATAATCTTTCGCTGATGGCGCTCGTGGTCGCGACCGGCTTTGTTGTGGACGACGCCATCGTGATGATCGAGAACGTGGTGCGCTACATCGAAGACGGCGTGCCGCCGTTGCGGGCGGCCTACCAGGGTGCCGCGCAGATCGGCTTCACCATCGTCTCGCTGACCGTCTCGCTGGTCGCGGTGTTCATCCCGCTGCTGTTCATGTCCGGCGTGGTCGGACGGCTGTTTTCCGAATTTGCGGTGACGCTGGCTGTCTCCGTCGTGGTCTCGGCCGTCGTGTCGCTGACACTCACACCGATGATGTGCGGGCGGCTGCTGCGCCCGTTGGATGAGCAGCGGCCAGGCCGCATCGCGCGCGCGATGGAAGCCGGGTTCGATCGTGTCCTGACGTCTGTACCGGCGCACGCTCGGCTGGTCGCTGCGTCACGAGGCGCTGGTGCTGATCGTGGCGGTGGCGACGCTGGCCGGCACCGTGGCGCTGTATGTGATCGTGCCGAAGGGCTTTCTGCCGTTGCAGGACACCGGCCTGCTCGTCGCCGTCACGCAGGGCGAGCAGAGCGCCTCGATCCGGCGCATGGTCGAATTGCAGGCGCGCGCCACCGAGATCGCGATGGCCGACAAGGCGGTGACCGGCGTGATGAGCTTTGTCGGCGCCGGTTCGATCAATCCCACGCCGAACACCGGGCGGCTGAGCATCGTGCTGGCGCCGCGCCGTGAGCGCGACGCCGACGCGCAACAGATCGCCGACCGGCTGCAAGCGAAGCTCACGGAAATTCCCGGCCTGTCGGTGTTCATGCAGCCGGTGCAGGACATCCAGATCGGCACGCGCGTCAGTCGCACGCAGTTCCAGTACACGCTGGTGGATACCGACCCGGTGGAACTCGCGGCATGGGCGCCGCGGCTGCTGACGCAGTTGCGCACCTCTCCCGAATTGCGTGACGTGGCCAGCGACCAGCAGGATGCGGGGTTTCGCGCGTTCATCCGCGTGGACCGGGACGCGGCGATGCGGCTCGGCGTGACGATGCAGGCGATTCAGGACGTGCTGTATGATGCGTTCGGCCAGCGTCAGATCTCGACGATCTTCTCGCAGTCCAACCAGTACCGCGTGGTGCTGGAGGCCGACCCGGTGTGGCTGCGTGACCCGTCCATGCTGGCGCAGTTGCGCGTGCCGGGCACGGGCGGTGCGCAGGTGCCGCTGAGCGCGATCGCTACTGTCGAACACACGGTCGCGCCGCTGGCGGTGATGCATGACGGGCAGTTCCCGTCCGCCACGCTCAGCTTCAATCTGGCGCCGGGCGGCTCATTGGGTGACGCGGTGCGGGCGGTGGCGGCCGCGGAGCGGGCGATCGGGCTGCCGAACACGATCACCGGCCGCTATTCCGGCGATGCGGCCGAGTTCCAGCGCTCGCTGGCCAGCGAACCCTGGCTGATCCTGGCTGCCGTCGTCGTGATCTACATCGTGCTGGGCGTGCTGTACGAAAGCCTGATCCATCCGATCACGATCCTGTCCACGCTGCCCTCGGCCGGCATCGGCGCGCTGCTGGCGCTGATGCTGGTGGGGTCGGATTTGTCGCTGGTGGCGCTGGTCGGCGTGGTGTTGCTGATGGGCATCGTGAAGAAGAACGCCATCATGATGATCGACTTCGCCATCGACGCCGAGCGCACGCGCGGCTTGTCGTCCCGCGAGGCGATTACCGAGGCCTGCCTGTTGCGCTTCCGCCCGATCATGATGACGACGGCCGCCGCGTTGCTCGGCGCGCTGCCGCTGGTGCTGGAGCACGGCACCGGCAGCGAGTTGCGGTTTCCGCTCGGGGTGACGATCGTGGGCGGGCTGCTGCTGAGCCAGTTGCTGACGCTGTACACGACGCCGGCGATCTATCTGGCGCTGGAACGGGTGCGGGTGCGCGGCAGGGTGGTGACGACGGCGGCGGCGGAATAGCACCAGCCGGCCTGGGGGCTGCCTCGGTGGCCGGCATACGTCGTGAGGTGCAGGTCTCACTCGACGGCCCGGTGACCCGGCGAGCGATCCAGGACGCGCGTAAGGCGAATTATCCGGTGCTGCGGGGCGCCATCCGGGATCGCAACAGCAAGCGGCGTCGGCCATACATTCGTTTCTTTGCCTGCCAGCAAGACCTGTCGCACATGCCTCCGGACGATCCGGTTCCCGAAGCAGGTCGCCCAGGGCACGGAATTGTTCCTTGTCGTCGGCGCCATCGCGGGCGGCTAGTCTTTCTTGAGCAGGGTCGCGGGGCTGCATGACGCGTCGCCGGTGAAACCAGATCTGCAATGAGGATACATGCCATGGAATATGCTGGAGGGTGCCAGTGCGGTAAAATTCGATATCGGGCCGAGGCGCCGCGAGATCGTGCGAGCGTTTGCTATTGCCGTATGTGCCAGAAAGCGTCCGGCGCGCCCTTCATGGTTTTCGTGCGCTTCGCTGTCGAGCGCGTGCATTGGTCGCAAGCACCGGCGACATTTGCCAGCTCCAATATTGCCGAGCGCGGATTCTGCCGGGACTGTGGAACGCCGCTCTCATATCGCAAGGTCGGTGCGCCGTATATCAGCTTGACGATAAACAGCCTGGACGATCCTGAGGCTCTGCGGCCGGAGATGAGATTCTCACCGGAGATGGAGGTCTCATGGTGCAGCTCTTTGCCAAGTCTGCCGACCGAGGAGATAGGCTTGGCAGGTTCCTCCGCGTTCATAAACTATCAGTATCGAGATCGTTGAGCCCGCTGTTCAGGAAGCCGAACGCGAGCGCCCAGGTGCGAAGGTTCCTGACCGGGGTGACGAGGTCGGCGGTGGCGTCGCGGCCGAACTGTGCATCCTCGTCGCGACGAACGTATCGAACGCCGCCAGGATGGCCGACACGGCCGTGTTCTTGTAGTCGAATGCGCTGCCGGGCGTTTCCGGGTGGACCACCATCGTCGCGTTTGCTTCGAACACCAGCACGCGCCCGTCCGCGAGCCGCGAAAAATCCACGCCGGCATAGTCAAGATCGAGGCGTTTGCCGATCGCGGCCAGCGCCGCCATCGCCCGCCCGCCCAGCGCCGCCGCCGGGTCGGCGAGGAAACGCGCCTCTTCGGCTCGCCGCGTCGCGTGGTGCTGCATGAGCGCGGTCACGTAATGCACCAGCCAGTCCTCGCCGATGGCCAGATGGTACGGGTAGGGGCGGCGGTCGATGAAGATCACCCGGTATTTGCGATACAGCCCGTCCGGCCCGGCGAAATCGTGGAACCCGGTCAGGTCGCAGGCGGCGTGCGGCCGCGCGGCGTCGGCCAGGGCGTCGGCGGTCGCCACGCGCACCAGCCCGGTGCCGCCATGCGCGCCGACCGGGCGCAGCAGCACCGGCAGCGCCACGGCGGGTACCGGTTCGTCCGCGTGCCAGCGCACCACGGGCGGCACCACGACGTCCGGCAGGTCGCCGAGCAGGTCCGGCAGCACGATGCGGCTGGTGCGCGCCACCCGGTCGGGCCGGTTCAGGAACGGCACCGGGCAGTTCCTGGCAAACCGCTTGACGGCCATGTGCGTCGCCGTCGGCAGTTCCGGCTCGCCGATGGCGTTGAAAACGAAATCGTGGCGCGGCAGGCGGCCGGCCTGATCGGGCGGCCCGTAGTCGACCAGCCATTTGATGACCGTGTAGCGGTCGCGCGACAGCAGGTAGCGCAGCGGGATGTTGCCGTCCTCGGCCGTCACCGGCACCAGCGCCACCGGCGCGGGGCGCAGCGCCGGCGTGACGAACACGTTCTGGTGGCGGTATGCCGCCTCGCGGTGCCGCTGCGCCGCCGCATGCTGTCCGGCGCGCGCGCGCAGTTCGGCCAGATGCTGGTGCGCGGTGACCGACTGCGAGTCGATCACAAGTGCGTCACCGCAGGCCGCTTCGGTCAGGTCGTCGTGGCCCATGCGGGCGCAGACCGTGATCAGGCTGGCATGGGCCGCGGCCAGCCGTGGCGCCAGCCGCAGCGCCGCCCGCAGAGCGGCCTCCGCCGCCGGCAGCGCGTCCAGCTCGGCATAGGCGTTGGCCAGGCTCACGTAGGCGCTGGCCCGAGTCGGGTCGCGGGCCAGCGCCGCCTCCAGCGCCGTGACCGCATCGGCGAATCGGCCCATGGCCTTCAGCGCCGCGCCCCGCAGCAGCAGCCCGTCGACGAGCAGAGGTTCGGCGGCCAACGCCGCGTCCGCCGCCGCGAGCGCCGCGTCTGCCCGGCCCTCACGCAGCATTCCGTGGCCGGTGGCGACCTGGATCAGCGGCGATTGCGTGTGGCCGCCGGTGGCCGGCTCGGCGGGGGACAACGATGACATCGCAAGAAATCCTGCGCGGCGAGGGCGCAAGACTGCTCGGCAGCGGATGAAAGCCGGGTAAACTGCGTGGCTGGCGCGCATTGCCGACATGCGGGCCGGCCCGTGGATCGGCAATTTCACGCGGGCTTGTACACATGATAGAGCCAGCGCTCATCACCGCAGCGCCGCCCGGAGAGGTCTTCCCGATGAACGAGCAGTCGCCCGCCGCCAGCCTGCAGCGCTTCTTCGCCGCCCCGCTGGCCGAGACCGACCCGGAACTCGCCGCCGCCATCGGCCAGGAACTGGTGCGCCAGCAGGACGGCATCGAGCTGATCGCCAGCGAGAACATCGTCTCCGCCGCGGTGCTGGAGGCGCAGGGCTCGGTGCTGACCAACAAATACGCCGAGGGCTATCCGGGCCGGCGCTATTACGGCGGCTGCGACTACGTCGACGTCGCCGAGACAGCTCGCGATCGACCGCGCGAAGCAACTGTTCGGCTGCGCCTTCGCCAATGTGCAGCCGCATTCCGGCGCGCAGGCCAACCAGGCGGTGTTCCTGGCGCTGCTGCAGCCGGGCGACACGATCCTCGGCATGAGCCTCGCCGCCGGCGGCCATCTGACCCATGGCGCCGCGCCGAACCTGTCCGGCAAATGGTTCAACGCCGTGCAGTACGGCGTGCGCGCGGGATGACGGGCTGCTCGACTACGAGGAGCTGGAAGCCGCTGGCGCGGGCGGAGAAGCCGAAGCTGATCATCGCCGGCGGCTCGGCCTATCCGCGCGTCATCGATTTCGCGCGCATCCGCGCCGTCGCCGACGAGGTCGGCGCGTATTTCATGGTCGACATGGCGCATTTCGCCGGCCTGGTCGCGGCCGGCATTTTCCCGACGCCGCTGCCGCACGCCCATGTCGTCACCACCACCACGCACAAGACGCTGCGCGGCCCGCGCGGCGGCATGGTGCTGACCAACGACGAGGAGATCGGCAAGAAGATCAACTCGGCGATCTTCCCGGGCCTGCAGGGCGGCCCGCTGATGCATGTCATCGCCGCCAAGGCCGTCGCCTTCGGCGAGGCGCTGCGGCCGGAATTCCGCGCCTATCAGCAGGCGGTCGTGGACGAATGCCAAGGCGCTTGGCGGCGACGCTGGTCGAGCAGGGGCTCGCCATCGTCACCGGCGGCACCGACAGCCATCTGATGCTGGTCGATCTGCGGCCCAAGAGCGTCACCGGCAAGGCGGCCGAGGCGAGCCTGGAGCGCGCCCACATCACCGCCAACAAGAACGCCATTCCGTTCGACCCGGAGAAGCCGGCGATCACCTCCGGCATCCGCCTCGGCACGCCCGGCGGCCACCACGCGCGGCTTCGGCGTCGCCGAGTTCCGCGAGATCGGCCTGATGATCGGCGAGGTGCTGGACGGGCTCGCGAAGTCCAATGACGGCACCAACGCGGCGGCGGAGCAGGCGGTCGGCGCGCGCGTGCTGGAGCCTGTGCGCGCGCTTCCCGATCTACGCCGGCGCTACGCGAGCCGACACCGATGCGCTGCCCGTTCTGCGGCCACGAGACACGCAGGTGAAGGACAGCCGCCCCACCGAGGACGGCGCGGCGATCCGGCGCCGCCGCTTCTGCCCCGCCTGCGGCCAGCGCTTCACCACGATCGAGCGCGTGCAGCTGCGCGAGCTGATCGTGGTGAAGGCGGACGAGCGCCGCGTGCCGTTCGACCGCGACAAGCTCGCCCGCTCGATCCGCATCGCGCTGCGCAAGCGCCCGGTGGAGGAGGAGCGGATCGAGCGCATCGTCAACGGCATCGTCCGCCAGCTCGAGGCCTCGCGGCGAGAGCGACATCCCGAGCCAAGCAGATCGGCGAGCTGGTGATGGAGACGCTGAAGGAGGTCGATGCCGTGGCCTATGTCCGCTTCGCCTCGGTCTATCGCAATTTCCGCGAGGCCAAGGATTTCGAGGCCTTCCTCGGCGATATGGCGACTCGGCGAAGCCGCACATAACCGTGAGTGACGCATGAACGATCGACGTCACATATGCGCGCCGCGCTGGCGCTGGCGCGGCGCGGGCCTGGGCGAGACTGGCCCAACCCGTCGGTCGGCTGCGTCATCGTCCAGCGACGGCCGCGTGGTCGGCCGCGCGGTCGACCGCCACCGGCGGCCGGCCGCATGCCGAAGTCGCTGGCGCTGGCGATGGCCGGCGAGCCGGCGCGCGGCGCCACCGCCTATGTCACGCTGGAGCCTGCTGCCATTCCACGGCCGCACGCCGCCCTGCACCGACGCGCTGATCGACGCCGGGGTCGCCCGCGTGGTGATCGGCGCGACGCGATCCGCGATCCGCGGGTCAACGGCGCGGGCATTGCCCGCCTGCGCGCGGCCGGGATCGACGTCGACGACGGGCGTGCTGCGCGCAGGAGGCGGACGAGGTCATCGCCGGCTTCGTCATGCCGCGTGCGCGCAAGGCCGGCCGCTGGTGACGCTGAAGCTCGCCTCGACGCTCGACGGCCGC
This sequence comes from uncultured Pseudomonadota bacterium, assembly GCA_963764895.1. GTDB lineage: Bacteria > Pseudomonadota > Alphaproteobacteria > Acetobacterales > Acetobacteraceae > CAVXUK01. The sequence goes on along the minus strand of CAVXUK010000013.1, from coordinate 141,833 downwards.
ATCGCCACGCAGCACGGCGAAAGCCGTGGATCACCGGCGAGCCGGCGCGGCGCGCGGCGCATGCGCTGCGCGGCCGGCACGATGCCGTGATGGTCGGCGTCGGCACCGTGCTGGCCGACGACCCGGAACTGACCTGCCGGATCGCCGGGTTCCGGCAGGCGCCGCTGGTGCGCGTCGTCGTCGACAGCCATCTGCGCACGCCGCTGACGGCGCGGCTGGTGGCGACGGCGCGGCGAGCACCCCGACCTGGATCGTTGCACCGCGACGGCGCCGACCCGGCGCGCGCGCGCGGCGCTGCAGGCGGCGGGCGTGACAGCTGATCGAAGTGCCGGCCTCCGCAGCCGGGCGTCGATCTCGCGGCAGGCGCTCGCAGACGCTGGCGGAGGCGGGGCTGACGCGGGTGCTGGTGCGAAGGCGGCGGCGCGCTCGCGGCGGCGCTGCTGCGCGCCGATCTGGTGGACCGGCTCGCCTGGTTCCATGCGCCGGCGGTCATCGGCGGCGACGGCTGGCCGGCGGCGCAGGCGTTCGGTGTCACCAGGCTCGCCGCCATGCCGCGCTTCGTGCGCGTTGCGGCGAGCGCCGGTCGGCGACGACATGCTGACCGAACGCTATGCGGCAAGGCGAGCTTGCGACATGTTCACCGGAATTGATCACCGGGGTCGGCACGGTGCGCGAGATCGTAGCCGATCGGCGCCGGCCAGGACATGCGCTTCGTCATCGCCACGCCGGCCAACTGCCGCCTGGGCGGATACGGCTGCGACCGTGCTCGGCGCCTCGATCGCCTGCTCCGGCTGCTGCCTGACGGTGGTCGACGTCGGCGCCGGACTGGTTCGCCGTCGACTGCCTCGGCCGAAACGCTCTCGCAGACCACGCTCGGCACCTGGCGGCCGGGCACGCGGATCAATCTGGAGCGGCCGCTGCGGCGTCGGCGACGAACTGGGCGGCCATATCGTCTCCGGCCATGTCGACGGCGTGGGCGAGGTGCTGTCGGCGACGCCGGAAAACGGTTCGACGCGCTGGCTGTTCCGATGTGCCGCGAGGCGCTGGCGCGCTTCGTCGCGCCGAAGGGCAGCGTCGCCGTCGACGGCGTGTCGCTCACCGTGAACGAGGTGCGAAGGCGCGAGCTTCGGCGTCAACATCATCCCGCACACCGCCGCCGTGACCAGTTTCGGGGCGCTGCAGGTGGGCGACCCGGTGAATATCGAAATCGACATGCTGGCGCGCTACGTGGCGCGGCTGCAGGAGTACCGATGAGCCCGCGACCTCATGACCGTCGGCCTGCACGAGTATATCTCCTCGGCCGACGAGATCATCGAGGAGGCGCGCAACGGCCGCATGTTCATCCTGGTCGACGACGAGGACCGCGAGAACGAGGGCGACCTCGTCATCCCCGCGCAGTTCGCCACGCCGGATGTCGATCAACTTCATGGCCCAGCACGCGCGCGGCCTGATCTGCCTGGCGATGACGCGCCATCGCGTGCGAGCAGCTCGGCCTGCCGCTGATGAGCCAGGCCAACGGCACGCGGCACCAGACCGCCTTCACCGTCTCGATCGAGGCGCGCGACGGCGTGACCACCGGCATTTCCGCGCCGACCGCGCGCACACCGATCGCGGTGGCGATCAATCCGGAATGCGGCCGCGAGGACATCGTCACGCCCGGCCATGTCTTTCCGCTGATGGCGCGCGAGGGCGGCGCGCTGGTGCGCGCCGGGCATACCGAGGCGGCGGTGGACATCGCGCGGCTCGCCGGGCTGAACCCGTCGGGCGTGATCTGCGAGATCATGAACGACGACGGCACCATGGCGCGGCTGCCGGATCTGGTGGCCTTCGCGCAGCGCCACAACCTGAAGCTCGGCACCATCGCCGACCTGATCGCCTATCGCCGCCGCACCGAGCGCCTGGTCAAGCGCGTCGAGGAAGGTGCGCTGCACCACAGATCGGCGGCGACTGGCGGCTGATGGTCGTATGCCAACACGGTCGACTATGCCGAGCACCTGGCGCTGGTGAAGGGCGACATTTCCAGCGCCGGCCCGGTGCTGGTGCGCATGCATGCCGTCGACATGATCGACGACCTCGCTCGGCGACCGACTGCGGCCGAGCGCTGCACGGCGGCGATGCGCCATGATCGCCGAGGCGGGCGCGGCGTCGTCGTGCTGATGCGCGAGACGCGGCCGACCCGGCTGTCCGAGCGCGTCCGCCGCCTGGGCGGCGCGGCGCGGCCGCCCGGCGAGTTGCGCGACTACGGCATCGGCGCGCAGATCCTGCTCGATCTCGGCGTGCGCGACATGATCCTGCTGTCCAACCACGCAGCGCACCATCGTCGGCCTGGAGGGCTACGGGCTGAACGTCGTCGAGCAGCGACCGCTCGGCCCTAAGGCGTAGGACTGGCTGATGAGCACCGCCGACGCCCCGCTGCCGGTCGCGCCGCGCATCGAGGGGCCGGCGCCGCATCTGCTGGTCGTGCGGCGCGCCCTACTACCGCAGTGGTGGACGGCCTGCGCGATGGCGCCGCGCGGATCCTCACCGAGGCTGGCGGCACGTTCGACGTGCTGGATGTCGCCGGCGCGCTGGAACTGGCCGGGGCGCGTCGCCTCGCCTGCGCGGGCAGCGGCGCTTCGACGGCTATGTCGCGCTCGGCTGCGTGGTGAAGGGCGAGACCGACCATTACGAGTTCGTCTGCCGCGAGGCGATGGCCGGGCTGATGCCGTCGTGCTGCAATTCGGCCTCTGCCTCGGCAACGGGCTGTTGACCGTGGACAGCTCGACGCAGGCGCTGGCGCGGTCCGGGCGCGGACGGCCCCAACAAGGGCGCCGAGGCCGCGGTGGCCTCCCTGCGGCAGATCGCGCCGCGCGCTGGCTGGGAGCGGTCTGATGCCAGCGATCGCGAAAGCCGCCGCGGCCGAAAGGCGAGCGCGGTCGGCCTCGCACCGCCGCGCGCGTCGCCGCCGTGCAGGCGCTGTTCCAGAGCGAGCAGGGCAGACCAGCCCGGAAACGGTGATCGACGAGTTCGTGCGCCACCGCCTCGGCGAATTGCCGGGCCGGCGGGTTCGAGGACGGGCGGACGCCCGACGCGCAGGTGCCGCTGTTCGCCCGCATCGTGCGCACCGCCACGCGCAGCAGGACGGCATCGACGGCATGCTGGTCGAGGCGCTCACGGCCGACTGGCCGCTGCTGCGGCTCGACCCGGTGCTGCGCGCCGTGATGCGCGCGGGCGCCGCCGAATTGTGGATGACCGACGGGCCGCCGGTGAAAGTGGTCATCAACGAGTATCTGGACGTCGCGCACGGCTTCTTCGCCGGCGACGAGCCGCGCATGGCCAATGGCGTGCTGGACCGTCTGGCGCATCTGCTGCGCCCGGCCGAGTTTTCCGACCAGCCGTGACCGGGGACGGGCTTCCCACCGAGTTCGCGCGCATCGCGCGGCATTTCCGGCCGCTGGCCGGCCCCGGGTCGCTCAACCTGACCGACGACGCCGCCGTGTTCGCGCCGCCGCCGGGGCGGGAGCTGGTAGTGGCGGCCGACGCGATGGTGGCCGGCGTGCATTTTCTGCCAGACGACCCGCCCGATCTGATCGGCCGCAAACTGCTGCGCACGAACCTGTCGGACCTGGCCGCGATGGGGGCGTCGCCGCTCGGCTACCTGATGACGGTCTCGGTCCCTGGCGCGACGCCCGACGCCTGGTTCGCGGCGTTCGCGGCCGGGCTGGCGCGCGACCAGGCCGAGTTCGGTATTTTCCTGCTTGGCGGCGATACGACCTCGACGCCCGGCCCGGTCAGTCTGTCGCTGACGATGCTCGGCACGGTGGCGCCGGGCGAGGCGGTGCGGCGATCCGGCGCGCGGCCCGGCGATGCGCTGTTCGTGACCGGCACCATCGGCGACGGCGCGCTCGGCTTGCTGGCCGCCCAGGGCAAGCTCGCCGACCCCACCGGGTTCCTCGTCGACCGCTACCGGCTGCCGCGCCCCCGGCTCGGGGTCGCGCGGCACGGCGTGGTGTCGGCGGCGATGGATGTGTCCGACGGGCTGGTGCAGGATGTCGGCCATCTCTGCCGCGCCTCCGGTTGCGGCGCGGAGATCGCGGCGGCGCTGGTGCCGCTTTCGGTCGCGGCACGGGCGGCCGGCGCCGAACTGCTGCCGCTGTGCCTGACCGGTGGCGACGACTACGAACTGGCGATGGCGGCGCCGGAGGGGCAGGCGCCGGCGTTGCGCGCGGTGGGCGTCCCGGTCACGCGCATTGGCCGTTTCGTCGCCGGCCCGCCGCGCGTGGTCGTGCGGCAGCCGGACGGGAGCGCCATGCCGCTGCCATCAGGCGGCTGGAGCCATTTCGTTTAAGATCAAGGCATTAGACGTTGATATTCAGGCGCAGGCTAGTAACTGCCTGGGCCGACTGTCGCCCCCGGTCCGCTGGACTGGGTTGGTGTTGGGTTGAAGCGGCCGACATTGCCGAGCAGTTGTTGCAGGAAGGTCGCATTGCTGCCCGGCGATGGGGTGGTGCGCGAGACCACGTTCACCGGCAGCGAATCGGCCTGGTCTTTTTTCTGGATGCCGGTCAGCACGCCCTTGCCGTCGAAGGTCAGCACGGTGACATGCTGATCCTCCACGCCCTGGAACCCGCCGATCAGCGGTTTGGTGACCTCCGAGATATAGATCCAGGTGTTGTCATCGAACGTCGCGTGCGCCGTCGGCGAGCCGAGCAAGGCCGTCGCATCCTGCCGGGTAGAGGTGCCACGGTACCAGCTGGCTGAGCTGATCCGGGTCGATCTTGTTGCCGCGCACCTGCTCGGGAAAGCTCAGCCAGCCGGGCAGCGAGCAACCGGCGAGCAGCACCGAGAGGGCGGCGCCGAGGGCGATCTGGTGGCAGCGATGGTGCGTGGTGGGGCGCGGCATGCGATCCTCGTGGCTGGCGACGCCGGGCCCGATTGACCGGGGCCGTGGCGGCGCTACGTGTCGGGTCTCATGGCGGCAGGCGTGTGTCAACGTATCTCGTGGCAAGGCCCGGCGCCGATCAGGGGAGTAGCATGGTATTGAGTTTCCTGCGCCGGGGCCGGCATGAGCGCGCCGGGTTTGAGCTGTACGGCGCGGCGGTCGCGGCGGCGCGCGACCCTTATCTTCTATACCGCGCTGGCGTGCCGGACACGCTGGACGGCCGCTTCGATCTGGTCGGGCTGCATGTGTTCCTGCTGATCCGCGCGCTCAACCGCCTGTCGCCGCCGGCGAGCGACCTCGCACAGGCGGTGTTCGACGCCATGTTCAGCGACATGGACATCAATCTGCGCGAAATGGGCGTCGGCGACATGTCGGTACCCAAGCGCGTGAAAGCGATGTGGGAGGCGTTCCACGGTCGCTCCGCCGCCTACGAGGCGGCACTGGCGGCCGACGATCCCGTGTTGCTCGCGGCTGCGCTGACCCGCAATGTCTGGCGGGGCGCCGCCACCGCGGAGGGGCATGCCGCGACACTGGCCCGCATCGCGCGGGCGCAGAATTCCACCTCGCAACTCAGGACGCCGCGGTCCTGGCGGCCGGCCACGCCGCGTTCCTGGCGGCCGAGGCGGCAGCGGCATGACGGTGGCCGTGCCCGAATTCCATCGCCCGCTGGCCGTCGATCGCATCGGGCCGGCCGGGCTGGAGCACAGCGTCACCGCCACGCCGGCGGAATGCGCGGCGCTGACGCCGCGGCTCGGCATCCCGGCGGTGCTGAGCCTGGAGTGCCGCTTCCGGCTGCGGCGCGCCGAGGGCGGGCGGATCGCCGCCGACGGAAATTTGCGCGCACGGCTGGTGCGCGACTGCGTCATCTCGCTCGACCCGTTCGAAATGGACGTGGCCGAGGACTTCCAGGTGGCGTTCGTGCCCGAAGGGCAGGAAAGCGACGATCTGGACCCGGAGAGCGAGGACGAAATCCCCTACGCCGGCGGCGCCATCGACCTGGGCGAGGCGGCGGCGGAGCAGCTGGCGCTGAGCCTCGACCCGTATCCGCACAAGCCGGGCGTGGCATTGCCTGAGGCGGCGTCCGAGCCGCTCGAATCGCCGTTCGCGAGCCTGTCGCGACGGCAGCGGGAAAACTAGGTTTGCGCGAATTGGCCATCGACGGGCGTTTGGTCTGGCTTTCGGCCCGTGGCCGTGGGGGTTGGTGACGCCGCACGAATGGATCGTCTCGATCGTGCCAACCTGATCGAGTACATCACCGAGATGACCATTCGCGACCGGCGCGAGCCGACGTCACGCATTATCGACAATTATCGAGCAGCAGGATGAAATCCGCGCCATCGTCGAAGGCATCCCGAGCCTGGGACGGCAGGCGGAGGGCATTGCCGCCGCTGCGTATCCGCATGCCGTCCGCCGCGCCGCGCGCGAAACGGGCATGGCCGCATCCCGGTTTCCTGGCGCTTTGCATTGGAAGCTGGCTGAGGCGCTGGTGTTTGACCCGCCTGATCCGGCGCCAAGCGGCCAACGCCGTGCTCGGGCATAGAGTGGAACGGATTACCCTTGCAGCATCAAGACCCGTTTCGCCTTCGCCTGCGGGACGGGTTGGCATGATGTGTGGCGACTTGCAGGGGCAGGGGGCCTCTGCTACAGCGCGCGGCTCACATAGACGCCGAAATGTGACCGTACCCGGCCGGCCGGAAGGCCAGATCGGCGCGGTCCCGGGCGTCACTTGGTCTGGAGTTCTGTCTGATGGCCGTACCGAAGAAAAAGACCTCGCCATCGCGTCGCGGCATGCGACGCAGCCACGAGGCGCTGACGGCCGAGGCGTATACCGAATGCTCGAACTGTGGCGAGCTGAAGCGCCCGCATCATGTGTGCAGCCATTGCGGCCACTACGATGGCCGCGAAGTGGTGGGCGCCGGTAAGGCCCTGTCGCACACCGTTCGCGCCTGAGCGCGGACCAACCCCCCGAAGGCCGTCCGGCGTTGGCGGACGTGACCGAGACCTTCACGCTGGCGGTCGATGCCATGGGTGGTGACGGCGCGCCCGACATCGTGGTCGCCGGTCTTTCCCTGGCGGCCGAACGGCACCCGGCGGCGCGATTCCTGCTGGTCGGCGATCAGGCCAAGCTGATGGGACTGCTCGCGCGCCATAAGCGCGCGGCGCAGCATTGCACGGTGCGCCATACGCCCGACGCCATCAGCAGCGACATGAAGCCCACGGCGGCCTTGCGGCTGCGCGGCGCCTCCATGCGGGTGGCCATCGACGCCGTGGCGGCGGGCGCGGCGGCGGGCGTGGTGTCGGCCGGCAACACCGGGGCGATGCTGGCGCTGGCCAAGATCGTCATCAAGACATTGCCGGGGATCGACCGGCCGGCGCTGGCCAGTATCGGCCCGTCGGCGCGTGGCGACGTGGTGATGCTCGACCTCGGCGCCAACATCGATTGCGATCCGCGCAACCTCGTCGAGTTCGCGGTGATGGGCGACGTGTTCGCGCGCACCGTTCTGGGGCTGACGGCAGCCGACCATCGGGCTGCTGAATATCGGCTCGGAAGAGGTCAAGGGCGACGAGCGGGTGCGGCAGGCCGCCGAGGTGCTGCGTGACAGCCATCTGGCCCCGCAGTTCCACGGTTTCGTCGAGGGTGATGACATCAGCGCCGGCACCACCGACGTGATCGTCACCGACGGCTTCACCGGCAATGTCGCGCTGAAGACCCGCGAGGGCGACGCCAAGCTGATCGGCGCGCTGCTGCGGCAGGTGTTCTCCTCGTCGATTTCGGCGCGGCTGGGATACCTGCTGGCGCGCCCGGGGCTCGACCGGTTGCGCGAATGGCTCGACCCGCGCCGCTACAATGGCGCGGTGATGTTGGGACTGAACGGTGTCGTGGTGAAATCGCATGGCGGCACCGATGCGTCCGGTTTCGCCCACGCGGTTGACGTGGCCATGGACATGGTGGTTCACCGCTTCAACGACCGCATGCGAGAGGGACTCGCGCGAATCGTTTCCCTGGAGCCCGGAGTAGGACCAAGCGATGGACCTGGCACCGCAAGCGGCGGCCCCCGGCTCGCCGCGGCCGGCTGACGGCAGCGCGAGCGCCCGGCCGCGGGACGGGGTGATCCGCTCCGTGCTGGCGGGTATCGGCGGCTATCTGCCCGAGACCATCGTCACCAACGATGAGCTGTCACGCACGGTCGAGACGTCGGACGCCTGGATTCGCGAACGTACCGGCATCCGCCAGCGTCACATCGCCCAGGCGCACGAGACCTGCGCCTACATGGCGACGCTTGCCGCGCGGGCCGCATTGGCCGACGCCGATGCGCCGGTCTCCGAGGTCGATGCGGTCATCGTGGCGACCGCCACGCCCGACCAGGCATTCCCTGCCACCGCCACGCGGGTGCAGGCGGCGTTGGGCGCGGGCGGCTTCGCGTTCGATGTCTCGGCGGCATGCAGCGGCTTCGTCTATGCGCTGTCGGTGGCCGACGCGATGTTGCGCTGCGGGCAGGTGCGTGGCGTGCTGGTGATCGGCAGCGAGGTGTATTCGCGCATCCTCAACTGGCAGGATCGCGGCACCTGCGTGCTGTTCGGCGACGGCGCCGGCGCGGTGTTCCTGCGCGCCGGCTGGGGCGGTGGCGGCGGGCGCGGCGATCGCGGCATCCTGTCGACACATCTGCACTCGGACGGGCGGCTGGGCGACATCCTGTATGTCGATGGCGCGGTCGGCATCGCCGATCGGCCGGGGCATCTGGTGATGAACGGCAAGGAAGTATTCCGCCACGCCGTCACGCGCCTGTCGGAGTCGGTGGACGAGGCGCTGGCGGCGAACGAGCTGGACCGGACGGATGTGGACTGGCTGGTGCCGCATCAGGCCAACCTGCGCATCGTGGACGCGATCTCCCGCCGCCTCGGCTTGCCGCCGGAGCGGGTCGTCATCACCGTCGACCGCCACGCCAATACCTCGGCCGCCTCCATCCCGCTGGCGATGGCCGATGCGCATGCCGCCGGCCGGTTGCGTCCGGGGCAGCTGGTGCTGCTCAGCGCGCTCGGTGGCGGACTGACCTGGGGGGCGGCCCTGATCCGGCTGTAGGCATCCCAGGAGCCGAGACTGGCCTGTATTGAGCAGGGGGAACCGGCGTCGCTCCCAACCAATTGCTTTTTCTGTTTTGTTGACGCCAAACCCGTCTCTGGTTACCGTCGTTTCATGAACACGGTGACCCGCGCACACCTGACCGAGACAATCTACACACAGGTCGGCCTGTCGCGGAACGAATTCGCCGATTTGCTGGAGACGGTGCTCGCCCGCATGTCGAATGCGCTGGAGACCGGCGAATCCGTCAAGATCAGCGGTTTCGGCACGTTTTCGGTGCGCCAGAAGGGCCGTCGGGTCGGCCGCAACCCGAAAACCGGGGTGGAAGTGCCGATCATGCCGCGCCGTGTGCTGGTGTTTCGCCCGAGCCATGTGCTGAAGGCACATGTCAACGGCACCGTCCCGTCGCTCGGCGGCGGGGACGAGGAGTAGTGCGGGAGGCGGCGCCATGATGGCGGAGGCAGGTCTGGAAGGCCCCTCCGGCGGCGGCGAATTCGCCGACGAAGGCGACGCCGCACGCGCGCGGCCGAAGAAGGCGCCGAACGCATTCCGCACGATCAGCGAAGTGGCCGATGAGCTGCATATCCCTCAGCATGTCCTGCGGTTCTGGGAGACGAAATTTCCCCTCGTGAAGCCGCTGAAGCGGGGCGGCGGCCGGCGCTACTACCGGCCGGACGACATCGCACTGCTGCGGCGGATTTCCGATCTGCTTTACATTCAGGGCTATACCATCAAGGGCGTGCAGCGCCTGCTGCGCGAGGGTGGCGGCAAGCTGTCCGACGACATCCCGCCCGCCACGCCCGACGAGCGTGCCGAGGCCGAGGCGGAAGCCGCGAGCGGATTGCCGGAAATCGAGCTGCCCATGCCCGGCCTGCTGGCGCCGCCGCCGCGGTCACGCGCCGAGACCGAGGCCGAGCGGCTACGCGCGGTGCTGTCGCACACGTTGCGCGAGCTGGAAGCGCTGCGGGCGCTGTTGCCGTAGGGCGCTGATCGCCGCCGGTTCGTCCTCGTCGTCGGGGACCACGCCATCGAGTGGCTCGCCGATTTCCGGCACGCCGCATTCCGCCGACAGGCGAGCAGCCGCAAGTGCCTCCGGCGTCAGCCAGGGCAAGGGCGTGCGGTCGGCTGCAGCCGGCCTGGGCCGGTCGGCGCGGCTGCCGGCGGCGATCGGGCAGGCGCTGGAGTGAGCCGCCTAGCCAGCGGCCGAGAGGCGGCCGCCCCCGGCCCATGCGTTCGGCGCGTGCAGTGCCTGCGCGATCTTGCGGCACAGCTGGTCCTGCGTGAACGGCTTGGTCAGGATTGCGTCCTCGCCGACATCGTCCAGCGCGGCGGCATCGATATAGCCGGTCATGAACAGTATCGGCAGGCCCGGCCGGCGCAGCCGCACGGCCCGCGCGACCTCCGCGCCGGTCATGCCCGGCATGGCGAAATCCAGCAGCATCAGCCCGACCCCCGGATCGGCCAGGGCCTCCAGCGCCGCCGGGCCGCTGTCGGCCTCCGTCACCTGGTGGCCGAGCGCACCGAGCATCGCGGTGGTCGTCTCGCGCACGGCCGCATCGTCGTCGACCAGCAGCACATGCACCCACCCCGGCCCGGCGGCAGCTCCGGCATCGAGGTCCGGCTCGGCCATGGCGGCGGTCTCGGCGCGCGGCAGAAACACCGTGACGGCGGTGCCGTGCCCGGGCGCGGTGTCGATACGCACGCCGCCGCCCGATTGCTTGGCGAAGCCGAACACCTGCGCGAGGCCCAGCCCGGACCCCTTGCCGATCTCCTTGGTGGTGAAGAACGGCTCGAACGCCTTGGCCAGCACGTCGCGGGTCATGCCGGAGCCGTTGTCGGCCACGGTGACCGTCACGTAATCGCCCGGCGCCGGCTCCTCCGGCCGCTGCGGTGCATCGGCGATGCCGGCGCTGCCGGTGAGCAGCCGCAGCGTGCCGCCATCGGGCATCGCGTCGCGGGCATTGATTGCCAGATTGAGGATGACGAGTTCCAGCTGCGTCTGGTCCGCCTGCGCGATGCTGGGCGCCTCCTGCAATGCCGTCTCCAGCCCGATGGTACCGCCGAGCGTGCTGCGCAACAGGTCGAGCATGCCGCCGATGACGGTCGTCAGGTCCACCGGCTTCGGCTCCAGGCGCTGGCGGCGCGAGAAGGCCAGCAATTGTCCGGTCAGCCGTGCGCCGCGCTCGGCGGCCTGCTGCATCATCTCCAGCCGGCGCAACAGCGCCGCCGCGGCCGGGGATTTGCGCAGGAACTCCAGGTTGCCGAGAATCACCGTCAGCAGATTGTTGAAATCGTGCGCCACGCCGGACGTGAGCTGCCCCACGGCTTCCAGCCGCTGCATCTGGCGCAGCGTCGCCTCCACCTGCTCGCGCTCGGCGATCTGTGCCGTGAGTTGGCGGTTGGCCGCCGCCAGTTCCTCGGCCGCGACCATGGCCTCGGTCACATCGCGCCCGACGCTGTAGGTCAGCCCGTCGGCTGCCACGGCTGTCCAGGCGATCCAGCGATAGGTGCCGTCGCGATGGCGGATGCGGTTCTCGAACGTCGGCGCCCTCTCGCCGAGCGCGATCCGCGCCCGCCGTCCGGCCGTGACGGCGTGATCGTCGGGATGCATCAGCTCGGCGGCATTGCGGCCGATCAGCTCCTCCTCCGGCCAGCCCAGCGTGGTGGTCCAGGCCGGGCTGGCGGCCACGAGCACGCCATCGAACGTCCAGACCGTCATCAGGTCGTGGGACAGGTGCCAGATCCGGTCACGTTCGCGGGTGCGCAGTTCGATACGGCGCTCCAGTGCGGCGTTCATCTCGCTCTGCGCGTCCTGGGCCGCGCGCAGGTCGGTGATGTCGCGCATCACGCCGGTCAGCTCACGCGGCTGGCCATCCGGCCCGCGTTGCAGGACCGCTTCCGCGCGTATCCAGCGCACCGTACCGTCGGCACGCGGCGCGCGGTACTCCTCGCGAAGCGGGCTTTCCCCGCGCAGAGCGGCGTCGTGGGCCGCGATGAAGCGGGCGCGATCGTCCGGATGCACCAGCGCCACCCGCTCGCTCCGCCCGAGGGTCCGAACCTCGGCGGGCAGGTTGAGCATGGATGCCGTGCGCTTCGAGATGCTGCCGGTGCCGGTCACGGCATCGATGCTGAAGCTGCCGAGGTCGCCGGCCTCCAGCGCCAGCCGCAGCCGTTCGGTGGAACTCGCGCCGCACCCGCGCCAGAGTCAGGTTGGCGGAAACCCGCACCACCAGTTCGCGCGTCGAGAACGGCTTGGCCAGATAATCGTCCGCGCCACACTGCAGCCCTTCCAGGCGCGCGTCCTCGCCCGCGCGCGCCGACAGCAGAATCACCGGCAGGTCGCTCAGGCCGGCATCGGCGCGGACCTCCCGCACCAGCCCGATGCCGTCCAGGCGCGGCATCATCACGTCGCTCAGGAGCAGGTCTGGCCGCTGCCGCCGCGCCGCCGCCAGTGCGGCCATGCCGTCGGCCACTGCCTCCACCTCGTATTGCGACGCCAGCAGGCGGGCGAGGTAGCCGCGCATGTCGGCGTTGTCGTCGGCCACCAGCACCCGCTCCCGCGGCCCGCCCGGCCTGGCGGCCGGTGCCGGCGGCAAGTGGGGTTCCGCCACGGCCAGAACGGGTTCGGCGCTGTCATCCAGCCACAGCATCGCCTCCTCGATGAAGGAGTCGACGTGGGCGGCGGTCGGGTCCGGCCCGTCCGGGCCGCGCACGCGATCGGCCGGCAGGTGGGCCGCGCCAAACGGGACGCGGACCGTGAACGTGCTGCCGCTTCCCATTTGGCTGGCCACCGCGATATCGCCGCCATGCAGCCGCACCAGCTCCTGCACCAGCGCCAGCCCGATGCCGCTGCCCTCGAAGGTGCGGCCGCGCGCGCCAGCGATGCGATGGAACCGTTCGAACAGGCGCGGAAGCTCGCCGGGCGGAATGCCGGTGCCGGTGTCGCGTACCTTCAGCTCGGCGGCCCGCCCGTCCGCCGACGGCCGCAGGCGCACCGTGATGCCGCCCTCGAAGGTGAACTTGAAGGCGTTGGAGACCAGGTTGAGGACCACCTTCTCCCACATGTCCCGGTCCACCAGCACCGTCTCGGGCAGCGGCGGGCAGTCCACTGTCAGCGTCAGCCCGGCGCGATCGACGGCCGACTGGAAATTGACTGCCAGGTCGGCGGTCACTGCGGCGAGGTCCGTGGGCTGGAAGCTCGCTTCGGCACGCCCGGCCTCGATACGGGCGAAATCCAGCAGGCTGTTGACCAGCTTGAGCAGCCGCAGCGCGTTGCGGTGCGTGATCAGCAACGATGTCCGCACCTCGGCCGGCAGCGCATCCTGTTCCGGTCGCGCCAGCAGATCCTCCAGCGGTGCCAGCATCAGGGTCAGTGGCGTGCGGAACTCGTGGCTGACGTTGGAGAAGAACGCCGTCTTCGCGCGATCGATCTCGGCCAGCGCGGCCGCCCGCCGCCGCTCCGCTTCATAGGCACGGGCGTTGGCGAGGCTGGCGGCGAGCTGACCCGCGATCAGGTGGACGAACCCGCTGTACTCTTCATCCAGCCGGCGATAGGGATTGAGGCCCGCGATCAGGAACCCGGCCGGCCGCCCCTGGCCCTGGCGGGCGATCGGCACCAGCTTGGCGCCCCGCGCCGGCTGGTCCCAGGCACCGCAGGGCAGGGGTGGGAAGTGCCGCGGCAGATGCGGCACCAGCACCGATTCGCCGCCCGCCAGCAGTGCTGCCGCTGGCCATGGCGCGTCAGCGTCCGCCGGGTCGAGCACGTCCGGCGCGGCCGCGTGACCGGCCGCGATTCCGCTGGCGCCGGCCAGCTTTGCCGTGCCGCCATCGTCATCGAACAGGTAGGTCAGCGTGAACGGCAGATCATGCAGATTGGCCCCCAACGTGCGCGACGCCGCCGCCAGCACGTCCCGCTCCTCGCTCAGGCCGGCGAGTTGCGAGGCCAGCTCCCGCAGCGTGGTCAGGCGGCGTTCGCCGATCACGCGCTCGGTTTCCTCCATCACCACGCACAGATGCCCGGCGATGGCACCGGCGTCGTCGCGCAACGGACTGTAGGAGAAGGTGTGGTAGGTCTCCTCCAGGTAGCCGCTGCGGTGCAGGAACAGCACGAGCGCTTCGTCCCAGGTGGCCTCACCGGTGCGCAGCACGGCTTCCAGCCGCGGCCCGATATCGGGCCAGATCTCCGCCCACACTTCGCGCGCCGGGCGGCCGATGGCCCATGGGTGCTTGACCCCCAGGTCGGCGCGTAGGCGTCGTTGTAGAGCAGGCGCAGGTCCGGCCCCCAGCCCATCCACATCTGGAAGCGCGAGGTCAGCAGGATGCCGACGACGGTGCGCAGGCTTTGCGGCCACGCCTCGATCGGGCCGAGCGGCGTGGCCGACCAGTCATGCGCGCGGATCAGCGCGCCCGTTTTGCCACCGCCCGTTTTGCGCCAATCGGGCAGGGGGTCGGCCGCGGCGGTCGTGCTCACCCATCCTCCTTCGTGTCGACGCCGCCCGATGGGTGCGCGAATAGGTCGCTCGACGATGTCGCTATCGACCAGTGCAACCGCAAGGTATCCGTCAGGTCACCGTGACGCCGACGCAGTCCTGTTCGCCACGGCCAGGTAAACGCCACGGTTGCGGCGAATAATTTGGTGGCCCATCGCGGGCCGTCTCAAGCTCAGCCGTTTAGCACGGCGTGCAGCGGGCGGGCCAGTTCGCCACGCTCGCAGGGTTTTACGCGCCAGATCGGGCCCGTTGATTTCGCTGGCATCACCATGTCGGAGAACAGCACGTCGATGCGCCCCGGCCCGCGCAGCCAGGCCAGCGCCGGCCGGCGCGCGCGGCAGCAACTCCACAGTCGTGCCGGCGCCGGGCGCAAGCGGCACGACAGGCGACGCGCACAACAGCGCGCAGCGTGCCCCCGGGTGACGGCCTCAGGCCGCGCGGAGGATTTTACCGCTCAGCGGAAGCCGCGGTCGGGTGCGTCCAGCGACAGGGCCACGGGGGGCGTCTCGCTGCCCGTGTCGGGCACAACCACGGGCACCACGCCCACGGCGCTGGGCGCCTCCGCCACCTCGTCCGTGTCCAGCGCCGGCGCGGTCGGTGGCGGGCTGCGGCTCGGCCGGGGTGTTGGCGAGCATCGTGCCGGTGTCCGGACGATCGTAGATGAAACCATAGGTCGGTAGACGCTGCCGAAGTCGCCGTTGTGGTCGAGCGCCACGCGCACCGCCGACCAGTCGTTGTCGGCGGACACGTCGATCACGCGAACGCCGCGGCTGATATTGCCCTTGGCGTCGCCGAACGACGCCCAGTTGGCGTGGTCGATCTCGATCTCGCGCGGGCCGACCACCTTCCTGACGACCGCGACATGGCCGAGCCGCATGTGCGCCGTTGGCGCGGAAATTCAGCACGCTGCCGGCCTCCGGCCGGCTGCCGCGCTCGATAGACGCCGGCGGCGGCGTCCCACCAGTTCGCCGCATTGCCCTTCAGCGCGATGCCGGACGCCGCGCGGGCGAACGGGACGCATTGCACCATGCCGCCGCCGGAGCGGCGCGTAGCGCGCCTTGCCGGACTTGCTGAGCGCATACTTGGCGTCGAGATGCGTGCCGCTAGCCGGCGTCACGGGAGTGGCTCGCCGAGCGCTGGTGCTTGCTGACGGCAGTATCGGCATGGGCAGCGGAATCAGACAGGTCGAAGCAAATAGGAATCGCACCGACTAACGAGGCAACTCCCGCCGCGCCATTTTGCCCGCATACCGCATGTCCCTTGTTGCCGTCGCGCTTCACGATCGCCGTTAACAGCGGGTTTACGGGGCTGACAATCCATGAACGCGTAGTTTAAGCGCTCTGGCTATGCAGATTGTCGAAAGCGGCCTGTGGATAAGCTGCCGAATTCAGGAAAACTACCCTAATAACGCGTCCGTGAATACGACTGTTGCAGAAAACCTCTTGCCTGTGGCAAATTTGCCGCAACATAGAGTCGGCGCGAGCCGTCTTTACATTCACTTACAAACGGTGACCATGATCTCGACCAGATGGCGCGGGTCGGCCATGTTGGCCTGCACGCAGGCGCGCGCCGGTGCGCCGCCCGGCGGCAGCCAGGCCGACCAGACCTTGTTCATCGCGTCGCGGTCGCGGATGTCCTTCAGCCAGATCTGCGCCTGCAGCAGCCGCGTCTTGTCGGTGCCGTGGGTCTCCAGGATCGCGTCGATCTGCGCCAGCACTTCGCTCGGTCTGGCCGACCACGTCCTTGGACAGGTCCCGGGCGGTGCAGCCCTGGACGAAGACGAAGCCATGATACTCGACGGCCTTGGCGAGAACCGCATTCGGCTCGGTGCGGATGATCTTGCTCATGGCGGAGATCCTGCTCTTGGGCGTTGAAGGGCGCTCCGTCAGGGGCATCACGGCGGCGGCGTTGCGGCCGGGGCGCCGGGGCGTGCGCCGGGGTCGGCGCCGACGTTGCCGGCCGTTGCCGTTCAGGCAGTCGCGCAGCATCTGGTCGCGCTCATACTCGCCGCTCAGCCCGCGGCTCGGGCACATCCGAGCAGCCCGCTGGCGGCGAACGGCGCGTCGCGCGGTGGAGGTGGCGTAGGTGTCGCTGGCGATAGACCTGGTCGGGATTGCGCATCGTGTAGACTTGGTCGGCGCGACGCGTGCAGGCGGTGCGCTCGACGGCGCTGGCATGCGCTCGGCTGGCCGCGAGCCGGACGGCCCGAGCGCCAGCGACGGGGCAAGCGCCGGCGAGCGGCAAGGCGAAAGCGCGGGCACGCGCGGGGTCATGACGTGGCTCCTGACGCCGATGGGGAAGCGCCCGGAGCGGCTTTGTGGCGGCGGGCGACGGGGCGGGCGCCGCGTGGCGTGACGCGCGGCCCGGAACACGGATTTCGTCGAACCGGGCCTCCCGCGTCAATGGCAGCGTCGCGGCGGCAGCAGCAGCGCCGGGCTCGATCTCCGCCCCGTCGCGGCGCAGCGAGACCAGACCGGCTCGGCCCAGCGGCGCGGGCGAGCAGGTCCACCAGCGCCAGCAGCCGCAGGCACAGCGACAGGCCGTAGCGGTGCCCATGCCGACCGTGCCGTCGACGGCGCCGGCCCAGCAGCAGGCATCGGGGTCGGCGAGCGCGAGGTCGGTGCTGGTGCCATCGGCGCGGCGGAAGCGGAACAAGCGTGGCGTCGCCCCAATCCGGCGCCGTCGCCGCCGCGCGCGCCGCGTCCCACGCCGCCGCGAGGTCGCGCGCGCCGCACCAGCGGCAGCGCCTCGGGCGGCAGGTCGACGAGGTAGGAGAGCGCCCCGTCGGTACGGGCCTGCACACGGACGGCGCGCGCGTTTGGCGTCTCAGACATCGCCCGACAATGGCGCGCCGCCGCCGCCGGCGCCACCCCTTGACGACGGCAAACCTGTGACCGTCCCGTGCTGCCGCCGGCTTATTCCGCGTCCACCGCCGCATCCGCGGTATCGAGATCGGGCCGCAAGTGCCGGGGAAGGGTCGCCAGACTGTCCACCGTGTCGAAATCGCGCAGCACCGCGTCGTCGCCGATCTCGACCTCCGCTGACCTGCTCCTCGTGCCGCTTCAGCAGCAGCGTGCGCCGGTATCTCCTGCAAGATCAAGGATCTCCGGGAAGAAGCTCCGGCTCCACAGCACCGGGTTGCCGGCGCGGCCCTGGTGTGTCGGCACCACGATGCCGCGGCCTTCGTCGGTGTCCCAGGCGTCGATCAGCCGGTCGAGCATCCGCCCGGTCACCAGCGGCATGTCGCCCAGGCACACCAGCACCGCCGCGGCGTCTGGCGGCAGCGCCGCGACGCCGGCCTTGAGGCTGGCGGACGAGGCCGTCGCGCGTAATCCGCGGCGTCGCACGAAGCGGACCGGCCGGCCCGCCGAGCGCGGCTCTGACCTCGTCCGCGCTGCGATGGCCGACGACCACCAGGACCGGGCGGGCGCGGCTGGACAGCACGTTGTCCACCACGCGCGCGATCATCGGCTTGCCGGCGCGGTCGGTGACCAGCAGCTTGTTGTACGGCGCCATGCGGCGTGGACTTGCCGGCGGCCAGCACGATCGGCCGCGATCGGCCGAGGCGCTTGCGGCTCGACCGTTCGGGCGTCGGCACCGCCTTGGCGCGCGGCAGCGGGCGGGCGTCGGTGTCCTTCAGCAGCCCGCCGACGCCCATGCGCATGATCTCCGTGGCCCGATCGGCAGGCCGGCGAACAGGCGGGGCAGAACCAAGTCGATGCCGTTGGCCTTGCGGGCTGCGCGCGCAGCCGGGCAGCACCAGGGCCGGCACCGCCCGATCCGGCCGAGGCAGATCAGGTTGCCCGGATCGACCGGCATGCCGAAATGCAGCGATCTCGCCGCCCGCCGCGCACGATGCCCGCCGGCCCGACATCGCGCCGGTCCACGGTCGCCGAGGCGCCCGCGACCAGCAGCAGCTCCGCGCCCTGGCGCCAGCAGTGGCTCGCAGCGCGGCGGCGATCGGCTTCGGTCGCATGCGGGCAGCGCAGCGGCGGCAGCAGCGTGCCGCCGAGCGCCGTCACGCGCGCCCGCGTCGCCTCGATGGTGCCTTCGGTGACGCTCTCCTTCAGCCCGGCAGTTCGGTCAGCACCAGTCCGACGCGTCAGCGGCGCGGAACGGATGCAGCGCCAGCGCCGGCGCCGCCGGCGCGCGAGGCTGCCTCGACCGCGGTCGAGCATGTCGCCGGGCACGGCGAACGGGATCACCTTGATCGTCGCCACCATGTCGCGCGGCGGCGACCACGGAATAATCCGGCAGCGTGCGCGATGGTCAGCGCCTCGTCGCAGCAGGTTGATGCGCGTCGATGCGCGTCGGCGTCGACCCGCAGCAGGCCCGGCGCGTCGGCGTGCAGGTTGACCCGCCCGGTGCCGGCGCGGCCGGCGGACAAGCCGCGGCGAACGCAGGCGCCGTGGCGAGCCGCGTCGGCGGCCTCGTTCTCCGCCACGTCGCCCGGTCTCCAGCCGCGCGGCGATCACCGTCGGTGCGGCCGGCCTCGCGCAGCGCGGCCAGCGCCGTCTCGTCCAGCACGGCGCCCTTGCGCAGCACGCGACCGGGCAGGCGATGGCTGTGCGCGAGCACCGCGCCCAGCGCCTCGCTCCAGCGGCAAGGCGCCGAAGATCATGCGCGCTTCGGCCGCCGGTCGACTCCGCCAGCGGCGCGCCGCGGCGGACCGCGACGAGTTCGGCGACGATCGACAGCGCGATCTCCGGCGCCGTCACCGCCTCGATGTTCAGCCCGACCGGGCCGCGGATGCGCGCCATGCGACGCCGTCGTCGTGGCCGAGCTCGCGCAGCCGCTGCAGCCGCGCCGCGTGCGTCTTCCGGCTGCCGAGCGCGCCGATGTAGAAGGCGCGCGCTGCTCAGCGCCCGATCCAGCGCCGGGTCGTCGAGCTTCGGGTCGTGCGTCAGCGTCACCACGGCCGTGCGCGCGTCCGGCGCGCAGCGCGTCCATCGCCTCGTCCGGCCAGTCGGTGCTGATGGTCACGTCGGGAAACCGCTCGTCGGTGGCGAAGGACGCGGCGCGGATCGACCACCGTGACGGCGCAGCCCGAGCTGCGCGGCCAACGGCACCAGCGCCTGGGCGATATGCACCGCGCCGACCACGACCAGCCGCAGCGGCGGATTGTGGACGTGCAGGAACCAGTCGCCGTCGGCCAGTTTCGACCGTGCCGCTTTCGTCGCGGCCAGCGCGCGTCGCCGCCGCCTCGGCCAGTTCGGCCGGCGCGTCGGGCGACGGGCAGCAGGCATCTGCGCGCCGTCCGGCAGCCTGCGTCGCCACCACCACCGGCCGCTTCGCCGCGCGCGCCGCGGTCAGCGCGGCGAGCAGCTCGGGTGTCACGACAGCTTCTCCACGAACACTTTCACCTTGCCGCCGCAGGCCAGGCCGACTTCCCAGGCGCGTTCGTTGGTGACGCCGAAATCCAGCAGCTGCGGCGCGCCGGCTGCGATGGTCTGCTGCGCCGCCTCGGCCACCGCGCCCTCGATGCAGCCGCCGCTCACCGAGCCGGCCATGCGGCCCGACGCGGTGACCGCCATCTGGCTGCCGGCGGGGCGCGGCGAGCTGCCCCAGGTCTCGGTGACGGTGGCGACCGCCACGCTGCTCGCCGGCGGCGCGCCACGCGGCGGCGACGGTCAGCACGTCCTCGGCTTCGGTCGGAGTGCTCATGCGGCGAGCCTCCATGCATTCCATCGCCGCCGCGCGGCGCGGGACGGGACAGGCGTTTCGACCAGCGCGCGCAGGCTGGCCAGATTGTGCACCGGGCGGAACTCGTCCACGTGCGGCAGCATCGCGCGGATGCCCTGCGATCTTGGTTCGAACCCGTCCCAGCGCAACAGCGGGTTCAGCCAGATCAGCCGTGCAGCAGGATTGGTGCAGCCGCTCCATGTTCTCGGCCAGACCGCTGCGCGCCCTCGCGGTCCAGCCCGTCGGTCACCAGCAGCACGACCGCGCCCTGGCCGAGCACGCGGCGCGCCCAGTCGCGGTTGAAGTGCCGCCAGCGCCTCGCCGATGCGGGTGCCGCCGGACCAGTCCGGCACCGCGTGGCGCCACCATCTGGAACGCCGACCTCCGGGTCGCGATGGCGCAGCTGGCGGGTGATGTTGGACAGCCGGGTGCCGAACAGGAAGACGGAGACCCGGTCGCGGTCGTTCGCGACGGCGTGCAGGAAATGCAGCAGGATCTGCGCGTAGCGGCTCATCGAGCCGCTGATGTCGCAGAGCACGACCAGCGGCGGCGGCCGCGTGACGCGTGCGGCTGGCGCGCGATCTCGAAGAATCTCGCCGCCCTGGCGCAGGCTGCTGCGGATGGTGGCGCGCAGATCGACATGCGGGCCGGTCGGGTCGGGGCGGCGGCGGCGGGTGCGGCGCAGGTCGAGCGGCAGCGTCAGCTTGCGGATTTCGCGCCTTGGCGCGCGGCGATCTCCGTCGGCGCTCATCGCCTCGAAATCCATCGTCTGCAGGCGTTCGCTGCTCGCGAGACGGTGAACACCGCGTCGATCTCCTGCGGCGGTCTCCTCCGGCTTGGGCGGCTGCTCGCGGCCGGCTGCCATGGCCTCCGCGAGCCGGCGGCTGCCGGGCGGCGGCGCGCTCCGGCGGCGGCTGCTTGCCGGCCCATCAGCGCCGAGCGCCGCGGCGGCCTTGCGCCGCTTCCGGGTCGCGCCAGAACAGCGCGAAGGCGTGGTCGAACAGCGTCGGCGTGCTCGTGGCGATGCACCATCGCTGGTGCGCAGCGCGGTGCGGACCTGCGCGCGGCTGCCGATGTCGACCAGCGTGAGCGCCTGCTGCGCCGCGAGCATGTCGGCCGGCCCGACCGGCAGCCCGGCACGGCGCAGCAGCCGGGCGAAGTGCATGACGTTGGCGGCGAAGCGTCGGTGGCCGACGCGGACCACGGTCAGCCGACCGGGTCTGCATGCCGCCGCCGCCGCTGCGTGCCTCGGCCACCAGCCGCGCTGCCTCGGCGCCGCGGACCTTGGCGATATCGTCCTGATATTTCAGCAACACGCCGAGCGTCTCGTCGACCGCCGCCGGCGCCAGTTCGTGCTGGTCGAGATGGCGTCAGCGCCTCGGCCCAGTCGATCGTCTCGGCCACGCCGGGCAGCTTGAACAGGTCCTCGCCGCGCAGCCGCTGCACGAAGGCGACCACCTGGGCCGACAGCTGCGCCGGCACGTCCGGGCGCCTTGCGCGGCCAGGATCGCGCGCTCGCGCGCCGCATCGGGGTAGTCGACCCAGTGATACAGGCAGCGCCGGCGGATCGCGTCATGCACCTCGCGCGTGCGGTTGGAGGTCGAGCACGACCACCGGCGTGCGTCGCGCGCATCGGATGGTGCCGTATTCCGGCACGGTGAGCTGGAAATCGCGCCAGCACTTCGAGCAGGAACGCCTCGAACGGCTCGTCGGCGCGGTCGAGTTCGTCGATCAGCAGCACCGCCGGCGGCAGGTCCGGGTCGATCGCCGAGAGCAGCGGGCGGGCCTGCAGGAATTCGCGCGTGTAGATGTCGCGCGCCAGCGCGTGCCGGTCGGTGTCGCCCGCGGCCTCGGCGATGCGGATCGCCATCAGCTGGCGCGCATGGTCCCACTCATAGGCGGCCGCCGAGAGGTCCAGGCCGTCATAGCATTGCAGCCGCACCAGCCGCCGCCCGAGCCCGGCGGCCAGCACCTTGGCGATCTCGGTCTTGCCGGTGCCCGGCTCGCCCTCCAGGAACAGCGGGCGTTGCATCGCCAGCGCGAGATGCACGGTGGTGGCACAGCGCAGGATCGGCGACATAGCCGCCGGCGGCGAGCAGCGCGGCGGTCTCGGCGATGGAGGTAGGCAGCTTCACTACAGATAGCTTCCGAAGATCAGGATGAAGATCAGCAGACCAGATGCCCCCGCGATCCAGAAGACAACGCGGCATGCCAAAAGGCTCGCGCGGCAGCAGGCTGAACAGGCTGATCTGCGGCGGGGCTTCGGGCGGCCGTGGCACGGCCGCCGTCTCCGGCACTGTGGGCGGCTCGCCGGTGACGGCCGAGAGCAGCCCGGACGTACCGTCGGCGCCCAGCTCGCTGATCGGCCTCGAAACGGTGGGGGCGGCCGCGGCGGCCGCCTCGGCCGGCACCTCGGAGACTTCGGCCACGAAGCGATTGAAGAAGGCGTCGGCCATCTGCTTCGCGGTCGCGTCGATCAGCCGCGCGCCAAGCTGGGCGATCTTGCCGCCGACCTGCGCCTTCACGTCATAGGTCAGCACCGTGAAGTCGCCATCCTCGGCCAGCCGCACCGCGGCCCCGCCCTTGGCGAAGCCGGCCACGCCGCCCTGGCCCTCGCCCTCGATGCGGTAGCCGTTCGGCGGATCGAGGTCGAGCAACTGCACCTTGCCGCTGAAGCGCGCCGCGATCGGGCCGATCTTCACCGAGGCCGTCGCCTTCATGTCGGTGTCGGACGTCTTCTCCAGGCTCTCGCAGCCGGGGATGCACGCCTTCAGCACGTCCGCGTCGTTGAGCGCGTTCCAGACTTTCAGCCGCGGCGCGGGAATGCGCCGCTCGCCGGTCATGTCCATTGTGTCCTGATCTCCATCGCGGCGCGGCGGACGTTACGTTCGGCCTGGTCCGGGCGCAATCCGCCCGCGGCATACCACGGTATCAATGCTGCGGGCGGTATTGGGTTCCGCGTGGAACGTCGGGCGCTCGCCGTCCGGTCAGGCGCCGTCGGGCGGGGCGAAGCACTGCACATGGCCGTGCAGCAACCAGACGATCGGGGTTCCGGTCGGGTTGCCGCCGGCCGTGATCTTGGTCTCGGGCACCGCCAGCCAATGGTCCGGTTCGTCCGGGAAGTGCGCCTTGGTGATATGCACTTCCCAATGGTCACCGACGATCTTTGCGTCCACCGGCCTGCCGTCGTCGATGTCGCAGCACCAGTAGCCGCGGCGATCATGCTGCGAGGTGACCCATTCGGCGTAGGGGTGCATGATCTGCCAGTCGTCGCTGCCAACCGGTGGGGGGGCGGCATGGGCAGCGTGGGCGATGCCGAGCGCGGCGACCAGGGCGAAGGCGGGAGCGGCGAGCGTGGCCGTCCGGGCCCGGGGATCTCGCTGCCGTTTCGCTTGGAGGCGGCAGGCGTCCAGGCTAAAAACCGCGTGATCGGAATGGGCGCGCGGCCGGGCGAATATACTCAGCACGTCGGTTATCTCCTCTGCGAGACAGCGGCGACAGCCGTTTTCAGCCGCGCCGATACCGGCGGGCGCTCCTCCCACGTGGTCATGTGTCATGGTCGGGTCACAACCATGACGGGATGTAAGCATCACTGCGTCCGGCTCATCGTCGGCGCGGTGCGAACCGTGCCAGCAGATAAGCCGTCGTCGGCAAAATGCACGAGCCGTACCGCGACCGCTGCGGTGCGTCAGTTGGCTGAAAGTTTCGTGTCGCCATAGTTACGGAGCGGCCCCAGAGCCGCGCGGGTTTGCTGCATCGCAACCTGATGTCCGGTGACGTCCGGGGCAAACACCGAAGTGGTAGCCGTTGCCGGGATTGCATCCCACGGTGCAGGACGTGCCCATGAATTGACCGGCTGGAATTGTGCGGCGCGGCAACGTGCCCTCGCGGCGCGTTCCCGGACCCTGTGGCATCGTCCGGTGGCGCGGGTCATAATGTCCGGCCGGGCCGGCAACAGGCTGGCTGAACGCACGAGGCAACCCATGTCCTTCCAGCTCCTGTCCCCCCGCCTGATGCTGGTCGGCGGCGGCACCGTCGCCGAGATCGCCAGTACGCTGGCGCGGCTCGGTCTCATGCGGCCGCTGGTTGTCACCGACCCGTTCATGGTGTCCTCCGGCCTGGTCCGGCGCTGCCTTGGCCCGCTGGAGGCTGCCGGCATTCCGGTTCGTGTGTTCAGCGACACGGTGGCCGACCCGACCGACACGGTGGTGCAGGCCGGGGTGGCCGCGTTGCGCGGCGACAAATTCGATTGCCTGATCGGCTTCGGCGGCGGTTCTTCGATCGACACGGCCAAGGCGATGGCGCTGCTGGCACTGGGTGAGGTGCCGTTGCGTGCCTACAAGATGCCGGCCTCGCCGGACCGGGCGGCGTTGCCGGTGATCGCCATTCCCACCACTGCCGGGACCGGCAGCGAGGCCACGCGCGCCACCGTCGTCACCGATACGGAACATGACGAAAAGATGTTGATCATGGGCCTCGGCTGCATGCCGCTGGCCGCGATCGTCGATTACGAGCTCACGTTCAGCCTGCCGCCGCGCATCACGGCCGATACCGGCATCGACAGCCTGACGCACGCGCTGGAAGCCTATGTATCGCGCCGCGCCAATCCGGTGACCGATAGCTGGGCGCTGTCTGCCATGGCGCTGATCGGCGCGAACCTGCGCACCGCCTACGCGTCCCCGCAGGACGCCGCGGCGCGCGAGGCGATGATGCTCGGCGCGATGTTGGGCGGGCTGGCGTTCAGCAATGCCTCGGTGGCGCTGGTGCACGGCATGTCGCGGCCGATCGGCGCGCATTTCCATGTGCCGCACGGCCTGTCCAACGCCATGCTGCTGCCGGCGATCACGCGCTTCTCAATGGCCGAGGCGCCAGCGCGTTACGCGACGGCCGCGCGCGCCATCGGCTTCGCCTCGGCCGCCGACCCGGACGCCGTGGCGTGCGACACGCTGGCGGATGGGCTGGCGGCGTTGAACGCCGATCTGGCGGTGCCGACGCCGCGCGCCTACGGCATCGACCCGGCGGTGTGGGAGGCCAAGCTGGAGCTGATGGCCGACCCAGGCCCTCGCCTCCGGCAGCCCGGCCAACAACCCGAGAGTACCCGGACGCGGCGGAAATCGTGGCGCTGTATCGCGCGGTCTACGCCGCGAACACGTGACGGGCCCCTCATATTCGGTGCCATGATCTGGCCATCACACGCCATCATCTGGCCATCCCCCTAAGAGATGATTCACCGGTCGCACGCGTAGTGAGACAATTGCGGAAGTGACAGACACGGTGATGACGATGGCACAGGTTCGGTCGCCCATGGGCGTGCGAGCGCAGGTCGCGGAGCGCCGGGCGGCCCGCTCGGCACGAGCCCGGCAGGCGTCGGCGTTGCTGGCTATCCTGGTGTTGCTGGGGGCTTGGCTGCTGCTGGTGATCCGGGTCTGAGGCTGCAGCGCGTCATTTCCATTGCGACGGCGCGGGCGACCGCTCAGCGCCGGTCGACAACCCGCCACTGGCCGCGCTAGCTCGCACCCACCGACGCGGCGGAGGGCAGGGTGGTGGGTATGGACGGCACGCACCCGCGCGAGGCCCTGCTGCGCGTCGGCGCTCCGCCGCTGTTCTTCCTGGTGCCGCCGACCACGGCGCTGCTTGCCTGGCTGGTGCTGGGTGAGACGGTGCAGCCGCTGGGCTGGCTGGGGCTGACGATTTCGGCCGTGGGCGTCGCCGTGGTGACGCTGGAACGCCGGCGCGTGCCGGCGCCTGCGTGAGCGCATCACGGGATGTTGCACCGCGTCGGCCCGCGCTATGCATGGGCGACGGGACGCGGAGGCGCCGATGAGCTGGGGAATCGCTGACGGATTGGGCGGAGCTGCTGGTGCGCTGGACGCACGTGGTCGCCGGCATCGCCTGGATCGGCAGCTCGTTCTATTTCATCGCGTTGGACGCCAGCCTGCAATCGCATCCCAGGCTGGACCCGCGTGTCAAGGGCGAGGCCTGGCAGGTGCATGGCGGCGGCTTCTACCAGATGCAGAAATTCGTCGTCGCGCCCGACTACCTGCCCGCCCGACCTGACCTGGTTCAAGTGGGAAGCATACTCGACCTGGATCTTCGGCTTTCTGCTGCTGGTGCTGGTCTATTACCTCAACCCGACGGTCTATCTGATCGACCGCTCGGTCTGGCGATCCATCCCGTTCGACGCGGTGGCGGTCGGCGTCGCGTCGCTGGCGGTGGGCTGGGTGGTCTACGACCAGCTCTGCAAGTCCTGGATCGGGCAGGACACGCTGCGGCTGGCCGTGGTCGGCTTCGTGCTGCTGGTGGCTGGCGACGTTCGGCTACACGCACGTGTTCTCCGGGCGCGGCGCGTTCATCCATGTCGGCGCGCTGGTCGGCTCGATCATGGTGGGCAACGTATTCTTCATCATCATTCCGAACCAGAACATCGTCGTGCGCGACCTGATCGCCGGGCGCACGTGCCGGAGCCCGGCTGGGCGAGGAGGCGAAGCAGCGCTCGCTGCACAACAACTACCTGACGCTGCCGGTCGTGTTCGTGATGCTGAGCAACCACTATGCGTTCACCTATACGACGCGCTGGAGCTGGCTGGTGCTGGCGGCCGTGTTCATCGCGAGTTTCCTGGTGCGGCACTGGTTCAACACCAAGCACACGGGCGCCAAGCCGGACTGGCGGCTGTGGCCGGCGGCGGCGGTGCCGATGGTGCTGGCGGCCGTGCTGACGGTGGTCGGGCAGCCGCGTGTGGAGGCCGGCGCGGGCACGGTGACGTTCGCGCAGGTGCAGCAGATCGTCGCGACGCGCTGCGCCGGCCTGCCACGCCGCCCGCCCGACCTTCGAGGGGCATCGCCGAGGCGCCGAAGGGCATCATGCTGGACACCGCCGGCCCGCATCGCGCAACTGGCGCCGCAGATCTATCAGCAGGCGGTGGCGACGCGGACGATGCCGCTGGGCAACGTGACCGAGATCACCGACGCAGGAGCGTTCCGCAGCTGGCGAAATGGGTGCAATCGGGAGCGCCGGGACCATGAGCCAAGGCCGGCTGACCACGCATGTGCTGGACACGATGGCCGGCGGTCCGGCGGCGGGGATGCGGCTCGACCTGTTCCGGCTGGATGGCGACGCGCGGCATCACCTCGCCACCTTCCGGACCAACGCCGACGGCCGCTGCGACGCGCCGCTGCTGGCCGGGGCGGCGCTGACGGCGGGGGTGTACGAGATCGTCTTCGCAGTCGGCGCATGGCGGGCGGGGCGGGGCGCGGCGGGTGCCGGGTTCTACGACGACGTGCCGATCCGCTTCCGCATTGCCGACCCGGCCGGGCACTACCATGTGCCGCTGATCCTCGCGCCGTTCGGGTACTCCACGTATCGGGGGAGCTGAGCGGGATGCGGATTTTGCTTGCCAACCCGAACACCACCCAGGCCGTCACCGACACCATGGCGGCGGCCGCCCGCGTGGTCGCTGCACCGGGGACCGAGATCGTGCCGGTCACCGCCCGGTTCGGCGCGCGCGTGATCGGCACGCGCACGGAAATGGCCATTGCCGAGCACGCGGCCCTCGACCTGCTCGCACGCGAGGCGGCGGGGTGTGATGGCGTCATCATCGGCGCCTCGGTGGATAGCGGCGTGCGTGCGGCGCGCGAGATGCTCGCGGTGCCGGTGCTGGCGCTGACCGAGTCGGCGCTGCATGTCGCCTGCCTGACCGGCGCGCGGTTCGGCGCCATCACCGTCTCGCGCCGCAGCGCCTACCCGTTGCGCGAGATGATCGAAGGCTACGGGCTGGCGTCGCGCTGCGGCGGGACGCGGCTGGTGGACGTGACGCCGCTCGATCTGCTCGCCGACCCGGCGCGCGTCGCGAGCCTGCTGGCCGAACAGGCCAATGACCTGGTGGCGCGCGACATGGTCGACGTGATCGTGCTGATCGGTGCCGTCATGGCAGCCATGCCGGCGCGGGTGCAGCCAGCCGTGCCGGTGCCCGTCATCGAGGGGGTGAGCTGCGCCGTCATGCTCGCGGAAGGGCTTTCCAAGCTGCGGTTGCCCAAAGCCAGTGCCGGCAGCTACGCGGCGTTGCCGGCGCGCGAGCAGGTGGGCATCGATCCGGCCCTGGCGGCGCGCTTCTCCGCGCCATAGGATGAACCGCACAGCCGTTCGAGCAGGAGAAAACCGTGGCCGCGTTATTGGATACTTCCGCCCGGGGCGTCTTCGCCATCGCGGTGACGCCGTTCCGTGACGATGGGGCGCTCGACCTCGACAGCACCGATTCGATGGTCGATTTCTATCTGCGCTGCGGCGTGCATGGGCTGACCATCCTCGGCATCATGGGTGAGGCGCCGAAGCTCACGTCGAGCGAATTGGTCAGCTTCGCCCGCCGCGTGCTGGCGCGCACCGCGGGGCGGGTCCCGGTGGTGGTCGGCGTGAGCGCGCCGGGCTTCGCGCTGATGCGCGAACTGACCGACGCCGTGATGGCGGCGGGTGCTGCCGGCGTGATGGTGGCGCCGCCCACGGCAGCCAAGACCGACGGCGCGGTGCTGACCTATTTCTCCCAGGTGACGCAGACGCTGCCGGGCGTGCCGTTCGTGTTGCAGGATTTTCCGCAATCCAACGGCGTGCAGATCTCCGCCGCCGTGATCCGCCAGATCGCCGATACGATGCCCACCTGCGTGATGCTGAAGGCCGAGGACTGGCCCGGGCTGGCCAAGATCACCGCCGTGCGCACGCCGGCGCCATCGCGGCGGCTGAGCATTCTGGTCGGCAACAACGCGGTGTTCCTGCCCGAGGAGCTGCGTCGCGGCGCCGACGGGGCGATGACCGGCTTCGCGTTCCCGGAAATGATGGTCGATGTCGTCGCTGCCCACGAGGCGGGCGACCTGGACCGGGCGGGCGAGCTGCACGACGCCTACCTGCCGCTGACGCGCTACGAGCAGCAGCCGAATATCGGGCTGGCCGCGCGCAAATACCTGCTGGCCAAGCGCGGCGCCATCGCCAGCGCGGCCCTGCGGCTGCCGCGCGCGACGCTGACGCCACAGGATATCGACGACGTCGAACGGCTGCTCGCCCGCCAGGAGCGGCGGCTGGCAGCCCTGAGGTAAACGTAAACGGACCCCCCATGACCCATATGCCTGCCACGGCCGCCACGGCGCCGCAGACCAACTCCCGCATCGTCGCCGCGTGGCTGGAGCGCACGCCCGGCTCGGCCGCGCTGGCGCGCGAAGCCGCGAAACTGTTCCCCAGCGGCATCACGCATGATGGGCGGCTGACCGATCCGTATGGTCCATACATAGATCGCGCCAGCGGCGGCCATAAGTTCGACGTGGATGGTAACCGCTATATCGATCTCTACGGCGGCCACGGCGCGCTGATCCTGGGGCAGGCGCATCCGGTGGTCACCGCGCGCATCGCCGAGGCGGCGGCCACCGGCACCCAGTACGGCGCCAGCCATGCCGGCGAGGTGCGCTGGGGGCAGATCATCCGCCGGCTGGTGCCCTCCGCCGAGCGGCTGCGCTTCACCTCCTCGGGGACCGAGGCGACGCTGCTGGCCGTGCGGCTGGCCCGCGCCTTCACCGGGCGGCCCAAGCTGCTGCGCTTCAAGGGCATGTTCCATGGCTGGAACGACCACATGACGGTCGGCTTCGCCAGCCATTTCGACGGCACGCCGACGCCGGGCGTGTTGTCGGGCGTCGCGGACAGCCTGGTCCTGGCCAATCCCGGCGACATCGCCGATGTCGAGCGGTTGCTGGCCGCCGGCGACGTGGCGGCGGCCATCATCGAGCCGACCGGCGCGAGCTTTGGCCAGGTGCCGCTGCGGCCCGAATTCCTGCACGAATTGCGGCGTGCGACCGAGAAACACGGCACGCTGTTGATCATGGACGAGGTGGTGACCGGCTTCCGGGTGTCGCCGGGCGGCGCGCAGGCCGCGTTCGGCGTCATGCCGGACCTGACGAGCCTCGCCAAGATCGTCGCCGGCGGGATGCCGGGCGCGGCCGTGGCCGGGCGCAAGGACATCCTCGACCTGCTGGACTTCACCGAGGCGCCGGCCAAGGGCCGCGAGAAGATCGGCCATCAGGGCACCTACAACGCCAACCCGGTGGCCGCGGCGGCCGGCACGGCGGCGCTTGAGATCATCGCCAGCAGCGACGTTCGCGGCCATGCCGCCCGCTCGGCCGCCGACCTGCGCGCGGCGCTGAACGAGGTGCTCGCCGAGGCGGCAGTGCCCTGGGCGGTCTATGGCACCTCCTCCGGATTTCACTTTTTCCTCAACCCGAAGGGGCGGGCGATCACGCCGGCGGGTTTCGACCCGTTCGCGTGCAGCATGGAGGAGCTGAAGACCCAGCCGGCGCGCCTTGCCTCCCGCCTGCGGCTGTCGCTGCTGCTGCACGGCGTGGATCTGGGCGTCCGGCTCGCGGGCTTCACGTCCATTGCCCACGACGCGGCGGACATCGCCGAGGTGGCGGCGGCGTTGCGGGCGAGCCTGCAAATGCTGCGCGACGACGGGGAGATCTGACAGCACACAATTCCGAACCGTTTCCGCCACGGGGCGTTCACCTCCGTGAAGGAGACCCAGACCATGGCGACAAACCAGTTTGAAGGCACCGTCCGCGATATGGCCGGCAAGGTCGAGGACGCAGCCGGCGGCCTGACCGGCGACAGCAGCACGCAGATGCGCGGCAAATACGATCAGGCAGCCGGTCAGGCGCACCGTGCGCTCGGCGGTGCCGCGGACCAGGCGCGGGATTTCGTGGCCGACCAGCCGATCGGCGCGGTCCTGCTGGCCGCGGGCGTCGGGCTCATCGCCGGGATGCTGATCGCCCGCCGCTGAGACTACGCCATCGCCGAGGTGACGATGTGCGGCGGCCGGGTATTGCGCTACGTTGCAATACCCGTCCGCCGCACACCCCAAGGCCAGAAATGCTGTCGAGTTCGAGCGAAATACGCCGTCCGCGCTGCTCTGCATCTGGCGGAGCGGGACGACGAGATGGCCTGGATACCAACCGCTGACATCGCTTCGAGCGAAAGCATCCCGCGCAAGTTTCTTGAGGCGATCCTGGTGGAGATGCGCCTTCACGGGCTGCTGGAAAGCCGGCGAGGGCCCGGCGGCGGCCACCGGCTGCGCCTGCGCGCCGATGAGATCGCCATCGCCGATATCATCCGCATCATCGATGGCCCGCTGGCGCTGACCCCCTGCGCCAGCCGCAGCCAGTTCCGCGCCTGCGACGACTGCCCCGATCTGGCGATCTGCCGGATGCGCGAACTGATGCAGCGCGCGCGCGATGCTGTGGCCGCCGTGCTGGAGGACTGCTCGCTGTCGGACCTCGTGGCACCAGCCGGCCGGCACGCGGCGCAGGAAATCCTGTTGGGCTAGGCGACACGATTTACGATTCTATGTCGTAATTTCTGTCCTACTTGACATTCGGGTATTTTGTCGTGACATGACGCCACGTAACCGCGCCCTGCGGTGTGAATTGGAACGGCGCTGTCCATGCCCGAAGCATCACTCAACGGCGACGCTTCCACTCCGCTTGCCCGTGAATTGACGGTTACCCTGCGCCGCCGTGCGCTGCTCGGCGGGCTGGTGATGACGGCAGCCACTGGCACGGTAGCGCGCGGCAGTCCGGCTGCTGCGGCCGACAAGGTATTGCGCATCGGCGTGCAGAAATACGGCACGCTGGTCATCCTTCGCGAACGCCACATGCTGGAGCCGCTGTTGGCCAAGCAAGGCTGGAGCGTGCGCTGGACGGAGTTTCCCGGCGGCCCGCAATTGCTGGAGGCGCTGAATGTCGGCGACCTCGATTTCGGCATCACGGGGGACGCCCCGCCGGTCTTCGCCCAGGCCGCCGGCGCGCCGCTGGTCTACGTCGGCGTCGAGCCGCCGGCCCCCAAGGGCGAGGCGATCCTGGTCCCGGCAGCCTCGCCGCTGCACAATCTTGCCGATCTGCGCGGCAAGCGCGTGGCGCTCAACAAGGGCTCCAACGTGCATTTCCTGCTGGTGCAGGCGCTGAAATCGGTCGCGTTGAAGCCGGCCGATATCGAGCCGGTGTATCTGGCCCCGGCCGATGCCCGCGCGGCCTTCGAGGAAGGTGCGGTGGACGCCTGGGCGATCTGGGACCCGTACCTTTCGGCCGCCCAGGCCTCGACGCAAACGCGGGTGCTGGCCGATGCGACCGGACTGGCCGGCAACCGGCAGTTCTTCCTGGCCGCCAAGAGCTTCGCGGACGCCAACCCGGCGCTGATCAAGACCCTTCTGGGCGAGATCGTCAGCGTCGACCACTGGGCCGAGCAGCACCAGGCTGAGGTGGCGAAGATCCTGGAACCGAGCCTGAACCTGCCGCTGCCGGTGATTTCCGCCGCGTTGGCGCGCCTGACCTACGGCGTCGGGCCGATGACGGCGGAGACCGTCGCCGAACAGCAGCGCGAGGCCGATACGTTCCATGACCTCGGCCTCATTCCGGTGCCGGTGACGATCCGCGACGCGCTCTGGTCGCCGCCCGCGTGACCGGAGCTGTACCATGAGCATGTCGCTGGCGGCCCCGCAGAACGAGCAACCGAACC
The DNA here is from genome assembly GCA_963764895.1 of uncultured Pseudomonadota bacterium. Classification (GTDB taxonomy): domain Bacteria; phylum Pseudomonadota; class Alphaproteobacteria; order Acetobacterales; family Acetobacteraceae; genus CAVXUK01. The sequence goes on along the minus strand of CAVXUK010000013.1, from coordinate 109,122 downwards.
GGCGCATGGCTTGGCGGGTGCGGCTGGAGCCGCTGCTGCCGTGGATCGTGCCGGTGCTGGTGCTGGTGGCATGGCAGATCGCGGCCGATGCCGGGTGGATCACCAAGCGCACCTTGCCGCCGCCGCTCGGCATCCTGCGGGCGGCCTATGCGCTGACGCTCAGCGGCGAGTTGCTGCGCAACGCCGCCATCAGTTGCCAGCGCGCCTTCCTGGGCTTTGCCATCGGCGGCGGGCTCGGGCTGGCGTTCGGCGTGCTGACCGGCCTGTCCGACATCGCTTCGCGGCTGCTCGATTCCAGCATCCAGATGCTGCGCAACATTCCGCATCTGGCGATTATCCCGATGGTGATCCTGTGGTTCGGCATCGGCGAGCCGGCGAAGGTGTTCCTGGTGGCGGTGGGCGTGTTCTTCCCGCTGTACCTGAATGCCTATCACGGCGTGCGGCTGGTCGATGCCGGGCTGATCGAGATGGGGCGCGTGTACCGGCTGACGCGCTGGGCGATGTTCTGGCGCGTGATCCTGCCGGGCGCGATGCCCTCGATCCTGCTCGGCGTGCGCTATGGCCTGGGCATCATGTGGCTGACGCTGATCGTGGCCGAGACCATCTCGGCCAGTTCGGGCATCGGCTACATGACGATGAACGCGCGTGAATTCCTGCAGACCGACGTGGTGCTGGTGGGCGTGCTGCTCTACGCGCTGCTCGGCAAGCTGGCCGACGTGATGGCCCGCGCGCTGGAACGCTGGGCGATCGCCTGGCATCCGAACTTCTCGGCTGAACGGAGGGGCTGACCGATGCTGGCAACCACATTGGAACAGTCGCTGGCCTTCACCGAGGACACCAGGACGAGACCCGCCGCGCGCACGCTGCCGGTGGCCTCCGGCGGTACGCGGGTGCAATTGCGCGGCGTCGGCAAGGCGTTCGGCGGGCGCGCGGTGCTGGACGCGCTGGACCTGGACATCGCGCTGGGCAGTTTCGTGAGTGTGGTCGGCCGCAGCGGCGAGGGGAAAAGCACCTTGCTGCGTCTGCTGGCCGGGCTCGCCGCGCCGGATGCCGGGTCCATCCTGCTCGACGGCGCGCCGGTCACGGGCTTGTCGCCCGACGTGACCGTGATGTTCCAGGATGCGCGGCTGCTGCCCTGGCAAAGCGTGCTGGGCAATGTCGGCATCGCGCGCGGGCCGGACTGGCGGGCGCAGGCGCTGGCGGCGCTGACCTCCGTGGGCTTGGCGGAGCGGGCGGGCGACTGGCCTTCGGTGCTGTCGGGCGGGCAGCGGCAGCGCGTGGCGCTGGCCCGGGCGCTGGTGCGCCAGCCCGGGTTGCTGCTGCTCGATGAGCCGCTCGGTGCGCTGGACGCGCTGACGCGCGGCGAGATGCAGCGGCTGATCGAGCGCATCTGGCGACAGGCCGGGTTCACATCTGTGTTGGTGACGCACGACGTGGCAGAGGCGGTGGCGATGTCCGACCGGGTGCTGGTGCTGCGCAACGGCCGCGTGAGCCTTGACCTGACGGTCGATCTGCCGCGCCCGCGTGGGCGCGTCAACGCCGAGGCGGCGGCGCTGGAAGCGACGATCCTTGATGCGCTGCTCGGTTGATCCGTCGCAAAAAGGTGACATCTACACCGGTGAGATAGCGGCAAGCCGACACTGTGTTGCCGCGTTTCTCCCGTAAGTGTCGAGGCGGTCTGGTAAATGACCGCGTGAGGAGAAATTTGATGAAGCTTGCAGCCTGTGCTGCCGCGCTGGGGATCGCCCTCAGTGTGTCCGCCTGCACGAATCCCTATGACCCCGGCCAGCGCGCTGCCGGCGGCGCCGCGATCGGCGCCGGCACCGGTGCGTTGCTCGGTGGTGTGCTGGGCGGTGGACGCGGCTTGCTGGCTGGTGCGTTGCTTGGTGGCGCCGCGGGCGCGGTCACCGGGGCGGTTACCACGCCGCATCCGCCGCCGCCCCCGCCGCCGCCGGTGTATTACCAGCCGCCGCCCCCGCCGCCGCCCGCCTATTGATCGAACGGGATTGAACCCGCCCCTGCCGTGCGTCAGCATGACCCCGCCGGGTGAACCCCGGCGGGGAGGGGCCTTTTGGTAACGATTGCCGATTTTGCGCCGCGACACGTGCGCCTTGCCGTGCGAGAGAGCGTCGCCACGATCACGCTGGACCGGCCGGAGCGGAAGAATCCGCTCACGTTCGAGAGCTACGCGGAGCTGCGCGATCTGTTCGGGGCGTTGCGCCACGCGAAGGACGTGCGCACTGTCGTGCTGACGGGCGCGGGCGGCAATTTCTGCTCGGGCGGCGACGTGCATGAGATCATCGGGCCGCTGGTGCAGTTGCAACGGGCAGGCGACACGCAGGGGCTGCTCGATTTCACGCGCATGACCGGCGATCTGGTGAAGGCGATGCGGGCCTGCCCGCAGCCGATCCTGGCCGCAATCGACGGCGTGTGCGCGGGCGCCGGGGCGATTCTGGCGATGGCGTCCGATCTGCGCTTCGGCACGCAACGCAGCAAGGTGGCGTTCCTGTTCGTCCGTGTCGGGCTGGCCGGCGCCGACATGGGCGCGTGCAACATCCTGCCGCGCATCATCGGCGCCGGCCGCGCGGCGGAATTGCTGTTTACCGGCCGCACCATGGACGGCGGCGAGGCGGAGCGCTGGGGGTTCTATAATCGCCTGTGCGCGCCTGAAACGTTGCTTGAAGACGCGCACGGCGCTGGCGACCGGGTTGGCGGCGGGGCCGAGCTTTGCCCATGCGATGACCAAGCGCTGTCTGCACCAGGAATGGAGCATGGACATCGACACGGCGATCGAGGCCGAGGCGCAGGCGCAGGCGATCTGCATGCAGACGCGTGATTTTGCGCGCGCCTATGAGGCGTTCGCCAACAAGCGCAAGCCGGTGTTCGAAGGCGATTGATGAGCGATCTTTCGTTTCTCGATTGGCCGTTCTTCGAGGACTCGCATCGCGATTTCGCGCGCCGTCTGGACGCCTGGGCGGCGGAAAATCTCGGCCATGAGTTCGCATGCGGATGTCGACGCGACCTGCCGCGATCTGGTCCGCCGCCTGGGTGACGCGGGATGGCTGGCGGTGGCCGACGGGCCGGAGAATTTCGACGTGCGCCGCATCTGCCTCGCGCGTGACATCCTCGCGCGGCACAGCGGCCTTGCCGATTTCGCGTTCGCCATGCAGGGGCTTGGCACGGCCTCGGTCGCGTTGTTCGGGCAGGCTGCGTTGCGGGCACAGGTGTTGCCGGAGGCGCGAGCCGGCACGCGCATCGCGGCTTTCGCGTTGAGCGAACCGGATGCCGGGTCGGACGTGGCGGCCATGACGACGACGGCCGCGCGCGTGACGGATGGCTGGCGGCTGGACGGGGAGAAGACCTGGATCTCCAACGGCGGCATCGCCGGGCATTACGTGGTGTTCGCGCGCACCAACGAGGCGCCGGGGTCGCGCGGCATTTCGGCGTTCCTGGTGCCGGCGGAGACGCGCGGGCTCGCCATCGCGGCGCGCATCGAGGTGATCGCACCGCATCCGCTTGCCACCTTGCGGTTTGAGAACTGCGTGGTGCCGGAGTTGCATCTGCTCGGCGTGGCGGGTGAGGGGTTCAAGGTGGCGATGACCACGCTGGACATTTTCCGCCCGAGCGTCGGTGCGGCGGCACTCGGATTCGCGCGGCGCGCGCTGGATGAAGCCGTTGCGCACGCGACTGCGCGGAAAATGTTCGGCGGGCGGCTGGCGGATTTGCAGATGACCCAGGCGAAACTCGGCGACATGGCGTTGGCCGTGGATGCCAGCGCGTTGTTGGTCTATCGCGCCGCCTGGGCGCGCGACGTGCAGCGCCGCCGCATCACACGCGAAGCCGCGATGGCCAAGCTGCACGCGACCGAAATGGCGCAGCGCGTGATCGACGACGCGGTGCAGATCTTTGGCGGGCTTGGCGTGACCAAGGGCGTGAAGGTCGAGGAGCTGTACCGCGAAATCCGCGCGCTGCGCATCTATGAAGGTGCGTCGGAAGTGCAGAAGCTGATTATTGCGCGGCAGATTCTGGCTGGCTGAACGAAGCAGGGCCGAAGGATTCCGCCCTACGACGTGAAGACTTCCGGCGCGTTGCGTTCGAGCCAGCCACGCAGGCTGTCGCCGGTCACGTCGTACGGATCGTCGAAATACGCCGTCAGGTGTGGGCGCTGTCGGTAGTAGTGGCGGATGGCGAGTGAGATCGGCATGCCGTCGTTGAAACGCGCGTAATGCCATTCGGCGGTTTCCAGCACCGGGTCGGCGTGGGCCGCGAGGCGGCGGGCGTACCAGCGCCATAGTTCATGCGGCTCCGGGCTTCCGCGCGCGTTGCGCTCCGTCATCGCGTCGCCGAGGCCGCCATGCCTGGTGAAATGGTAGAACGCCAGCGGTACGCCGTTCACCGTGATGTCGCCGCTGTCGGTGACGCGCACGAGCCGGCGGCTGAGGTTCCAGCTCGCGACATTCCAGCCGGGATCACGCACGATGGCGACACGGTCGAACAGCGCAGGTACCGGATCGGAGTATTTCTGGTCGGTGAACGAGCCACTCGCCGCGTCGAAACAGGCGTCGCGCAGGCGGGCGGCCCACCACGCGGCAAACTCGCGGCCTTGGGTGTCGCTGCGCACGGCGATGAAGCCGAGATTGAAGATGCAGTGGCGCATCGAAGACAATTCGTTGTTGCTGATTGCGACCGGTGAGTTGTTCGGCGCTGTTTGATGCGGCGTCAATACCACCGAGGCAGCGTCCAGCAGCGATTCCAGGTTGGCGAGCGGATGGAAGATGGCGATCGGGGGCGTCCAGATAGCGACCGTGACTGAACGCGACGACGATGCCGCGCGCCGCGATGCAGGCGGTGGCGAGCAGCGCCGCCAATGCGTCCGGGCCGAGCGTCGGCGCGTCCGGGACCGGCGGTGCGGCTGGCAACGCCAGCCGTTCCAGTTCGGCGCGCCACGCGGCACCGGCGGTCGTTGCGAGGGCATGTTTCATAACGGACCAGAGAACATAACGGCACGTGCCGGTCCCTGCACCGTATTTCGCCGCCGGTTACCAATCGCTGACCGGATCCTCGGCCTGGTGCCGCCCGCCCCAGGGGTCACGCACTGTCCCGCCGGCCTCAAGGTAATCGGGGCCGATCGGCACCTTGCCGTGGCCGCCCGGGATGTCGAGCACGTAGGTCGGCCACGCCAGCCCGGTGATGCGCCCGCGCAGGCCGGCGAGCAGGCGCTGGCCCTCGGCGATCGGGACGTGGAAGCGGGCGGTGCCGGGCGCCGGGTCGACCTGGTGCAGGTAGTAGGGTTTGACGCGGGCGGCGAGCATGGCGCGGAACAGGTCTTCGAGCGCGGCGACGCTGTCGTTGACGCCGCGCAGCAGCACCGACTGGCCCAGCACCGGGATCGCCCGGGCCTGCACGAGCCGCAGCGCGGCGCGGGCAGCCTGGGAAAACTCGCGGGCGTGGTTGGCGTGGACGACCAGGAACATCGACTTGTCGGTGTCGAGCGCGTCGGCCAGCTCGGGGGTCAGCCGCGCCGGGTCGGCCACGGGCACGCGGGTGTGAACCCGCAGGATGTCGATGTGCGGGATGGCGGCGAGCGTTCGGACGATGGTGCCGAGCCGTCGGGGCGAGAGCATCAGCGGGTCACCGCCGGTCAGGATCACCTCGCGGATGGCGGGATGCGCGCGCAGCCAGGCGTAGGCCGTTTCCAGCTCCGCCTCGGTCAGCAGGCCGCCGTCCGGGCCGACATGCTCGCGGCGGAAACAGAAGCGGCAATAGACCGGGCAGATCAGCAGCGGCTTGAGCAGCGCGCGGTCCGGATAGCGATGCACGATGCCCTTGACCGGCGAGAGCGCGTCGTCACCGATCGGGTCGGCGCGTTCGTGCGCGGCGGTCAGCAGCTCGGCGGAGTCGGGGACGAATTGCCGGCCGATCGGGTCGTCGGGCGTGGTGATCAGGGCCTGGAGGGCGGGCGGGATGGCCACGGCATAGCGGGCCTCGACGGCCGCCACCGCGTCGCGCTGGTCGGGTGGGACGAGGCCGGCGGCGACCAGCGCGTCGGCGTCGCGCAATGTGGCGTGGAGGGGGCTGCCATCGGGCATGGCGCGGCGTGTAGTCTGGCCGGCGTCATGCCGCAACCCGCCTGGACCCCGGACTCGCTGGCCGCACGGCTGCCCTTCCTGCGGCGCCGGGCGCTGCTGACGCAGGCGGTGCGGGCGTTCTTCACCGCGCGCGGCTACACCGAGGTGGAAACCCCCTACGCGGTGGCCACGCCGGGCGAGGAAGTGCATCTGGCCCCGTTCCGCACCGAGCGCGTCAGCCCGACCGGCGAGGCGGTGCCGCTGTGGCTGCACACCTCGCCCGAGTTCGCGATGAAGAAGCTGCTGGCGGGCGGGGCGGGCCGATCTTCCAGCTCGCCCGCGTCTGGCGCAACGGCGAGGGCAGCGATCTGCACGCGGCCGAATTCACCATGCTGGAATGGTACCGGCCACATGCCGGCATGGCGGATCTGATCGCCGAAACACTGGCGTTGCTGCGTGCCGTGCTGCCGCCGGTGGTCCGCTCACGGGGCATCGAAACGGATATCTCAAATGCCGAAACGCTCACGATGGCCGATGCCTTCGCGCGGCATGTCGGCGCCGACGTGCTGGCGACCGCCGATGACGCGCCGGCCTTGGCACGGGCGGCCGGCGCGCGGCTGCGTGAGCGGGAGACGTGGGAGGATCTGTTCTTCCGCCTGCTGCTTGAACGTATCGAGCCGCATCTGGGCCGTGCCCACCCGACATTCCTGACGCACTGGCCGGCAGCACAGGCGGCGCTGGCCCGTCGCGACCCGGCCGACCCGCGCGTGGCCGAACGGTTCGAGCTGTTCGTCTGCGGCATGGAGCTGGCCAACGCATTCGTGGAACTGACCGACCCGGACGAGCAGCGCGCCCGCTTCCTGGCCGACCGCGCCCGCCGCCACGCGCTGAACGGCACCTCGGACTGGCCGATGGATGAGGATCTCCTCGCCGCCCTGGCGCACGGTCTGCCGCCATGCGCCGGCATTGCGCTCGGGCTCGACCGGCTGGCCATGATCGCGGCAGGTGCGGACCGCATCGATCAGGTGCTCTGGCTGCCGCCGGGATAACTCACGACAGCGTGACATTAACAAATCTGCATCCGGTTCGCAGGGCGGCCCGTATCGCCCGGGTAAGGGACGCACGGTGCGGCCCAGCGAGACAGGAAGATCCGCGATGGATATGCGCAAATTCGTTCCGATGGCGATGACCGCCGGCCTGCTGGCCGCGTGCAGCCAGGGCATGGCGAACACCCAGACATCCGATGCCGGCCAGCCGATGACGATGGCGATGGCCGACAGTGCGCCGGTGACGGTGGGCGGCCAGCCGATGTATGCCGGCAAGGACATCGTCGACAACGCGGTGAACTCCGCCGACCACACCACGCTGGTCGCCGCCGTGAAGGCCGCCGGCCTGGTGGCGACGCTGAAGGGACCGGGGCCGTTCACGGTGTTCGCGCCGACCAACGCGGCGTTCGCCAAGCTGCCGGCCGGCACCGTGCCGACGCTGCTGAAGCCCGAGAACAAGCCGATGCTGACGAAGGTGCTGACCTATCACGTGGTTCCGGGTCACCTCGATTTCGTGGACATGCAGAAGATGATCATGGCCGGCGGCGGCAAGGCGACGCTGACGACGGTGGAAGGGGCGCCGCTGACGCTGATGATGAACGGCGATCACAACATCACCGTGACCGACGCCAAGGGCGACGTGGCGCAGATCACCACCTACGACGTGAACCAGTCCAACGGCGTCATCCAGGTGATCGACAAGGTGCTGCTGCCGGGCTGAGTGCGAATCGCGACGACGGGCGAGGGCGGGCGCTGCGCCGTCCGCCTTTTGCGCTCCCGCCCGAGAACTTGTGACTTGTTCGATAGTCGGCTATATTCCACCAGATATAACGCGTACCCGAACCTGGATGCGCGATTGGAGGAAAACATGGTCGACAAGGCCCTGAGCGATCTCGCGAAGCACATCGCCATCCGCTCGCACTATGACAACTGGATCGGCGGCAAGTGGGTGCCGGCCGTGAAAGGGCAGACATTCGAAAATCCATCGCCTGTCACCGGCCAGATCGTGAGCGTGCATGCGCGCTCCACGGCCGAGGACATCGATCTGGCGCTGGACGCCGCGCATGCCGCCAAGGATGCCTGGGGCCGCACCCCTGTCGCCGAACGCTCGCGCATCCTGAACAAGATCGCCGATCGGCTGGAGGAGAAGCTGAATCTGCTGGCGTTGGTGGAAACCATCGACAACGGCAAGCCGATCCGCGAAAGCACAGCCGCGGACCTGCCGCTCGGGGTCGATCATTTCCGCTATTTCGCGGGCGTGATCCGCGCGCAGGAAGGCACGCTGTCGCAGATCGACGACGACACCGTCGCATATCATTTCCTCGAGCCGCTGGGTGTCGTCGGCCAGATCATCCCGTGGAATTTCCCGCTGCTGATGGCGATCTGGAAGCTGGCGCCGGCGCTGGCCGCGGGTAATTGCGTGGTGCTGAAGCCGGCCGAGCAGACGCCGCTCTCGATCCTGGTGTTCATGGAAGTGATCGCCGACATCCTGCCGCCGGGCGTCGTCAATGTCGTCACCGGTTTCGGCGTGGAGGCGGGCAAGCCGCTGGCGCAGAGCAACCGCGTCGCCAAGGTCGCCTTCACCGGTGAGACGACGACCGGCCGGCTGATCATGCAGTACGCCAGCGAGAACATCATCCCGGTGACGCTGGAACTGGGCGGCAAGTCGCCGAACATCTTCTTCGCCGACGTGGCCGCCGAGAATGACGACTTTTTCGACAAGGCGCTCGAAGGCTTCACGATGTTCGCGCTGAACCAGGGCGAAGTCTGCACCTGCCCGTCACGCGCGCTGATCCATGAGAGCATCTACGACCGCTTCATGGAGCGGGCGATTGCCCGGACGAAAAAGATCGTGCAGGGCAACCCGCTCGATCCGGCCACGATGATCGGCGCGCAGGCGTCCAACGACCAGCTCGAGAAGATCCTGTCGTATTTCGACATCGGCCGGCAGGAGGGCGCGAAAGTGCTGATCGGCGGCAAGCAGGCGCATCTGAAGGGCGATCTCGCCGGCGGCTACTATGTCGAACCGACGATTCTTCGAAGGCCACAACAAGATGCGGGTCTTTCAGGAGGAGATCTTTGGCCCGGTCGTCTCGGTGACGACGTTCAAGGACGATGCGGACGCGTTGGCGATCGCCAATGACACGCTGTATGGGCTCGGCGCCGGCGTGTGGACCCGCGACGGCACGCGCGCGTATCGCTTCGGCCGTGCGATCCAGGCCGGGCGGGTCTGGACCAACTCCTACCACCTCTACCCGGCGCACGCGGCGTTCGGCGGCTACAAGCAGTCCGGCATCGGGCGCGAGACGCACAAGATGATGCTGAACCACTATCAGCAGACCAAGAATCTGCTGGTCAGCTACAGCCCGAAGGCGCTGGGCTTCTTCTGAGCCTGGACATTCCCAGCCCGCCGCAAGGTGGGCTGGGCTTGTGCTTCGGAGGGATGCGTATGGTCGATCGTGTGCAGGTGACGCCGGCAGCGGCGGCGGTGATCGAAAAGCTGCGGGCGCTGCACGGCCCGCTGCTGTTTCATCAGTCGGGCGGCTGTTGCGACGGCAGTGCGCCCATGTGCTATCCGCGCAAGGAGTTCCGCACCGGGGCCCAGGACGTGTTCCTGGGCGAGATTGCCGACACCCCGTTCTTTATCGGGGCCGCGCAGTTCGACTACTGGCGCCACACGCAACTGATCATCGACGTGGTGCCGGGTCGCGGCGGCGGGTTTTCGCTGGAGGCGCCGGAAGGCGTGCGCTTCCTGACCCGCAGCCGGGTGTTCGACGACGATGAGGCTGCGACGTTGCTGGAGGCCGGGGAGCCACGGCGCGGCGACGCAGCCTAGATACGATGCTCGCCATCACTTCGCGTCGTGGAAGATGATGCCGACGGTGTGGCGCATGCCGGAGCGCAGACGGCTGACACCGTGCCTGAGATTGACGCGATAGCTGCCCTTCGAGCCCCGAACCGGCCGGTTATGGACCGCGAAGGCGACGGCATCCCCCTGACGCAGCGGGACGACCTCGGCACGGCTCTGCATCCGTGGACGTTGTTCGGTCAGGACGAATTCTCCGCCCGTGAAGTCCCGCCCCGGTTCGGAAAGCAGGATCGCCACCTGGAGCGGGAATGCGAGGTCGCCGTAGAGATCCTGGTGCAGGCAGTTGAAGTCGCCGGGTACGTATTGCAGCAGCAGGGGCGTCGGCCGCGTCTGGCCCGCGTCGTGGCACTGCTTGAGGAAGGCGGCATGTTCGGCCGGGTAGCGCTGATCGATGCCCATGCGGCCGTTCCAGTCGTTGGCGACGCTGGCCAGGCGCGGATAGAGCGCCGTGCGCAGGCCGCCAAGCAGGTCCGGCAGCGGGTATTTGAAATAGCGATACTCGCCCCTGCCGAAACCATGGCGCGCCATATGAATATGGCTGCGGAAATGGCCCTCCTGCGGATAGAGGTCGGCGATCTGCTGGCACTCCGCGGCCGAAAGAAGTTTCTCGATCACCGCGCAGCCGAAGCCGCTCAGCTCCTCGCACAATTCCTGCCAGTCGTATCTGGCGACACGCGCCTCTGCGGACTTGACCGCAGAGGCCGTGGGGATAATCGTCGCAAGGGCATTCATGCAGCGGCTTCCCTGTCGATGAGCATCCGCTTGCGCTCGACGCCCCAGCGATAGCCGGACAGCGTGCCGTTGCCCCGGATGACGCGGTGGCACGGAATAGCCAGCGCGATGACGTTGGAGGCGCAGGCGCCGGCGACCGCACGGGCCGATGTCGACTCACCGACGCGACGGGCGAGTTCGGTATAGGTCACAGTGGTCCCGACCGGGATCGCGCGGAGGGTATCCCATACGCGGCGCTGGAACGGGGTTCCGCGCATGTCGAGCGCAAGGTCGAGCCCTTCGCTCGGTGCCTCGATGAACCGCGTTACCTTGGAGAGATCGCGGCGAAGCCCAGGCCCGGCCGCAACCAGCTTGCTGTCTGGAAAGCGTGCGGCGAGATCGCTTTTCAGGTCCTCGGCGTCCGATCCGATCAGGATCGCGCAGACCCCGGCGGCGCTGCGAGCGACAAGAATCTCGCCGATGGCGCTTGGGCCAACCGCAAAGGCGATGTCGTTGGAGGTAGCTGTGTCTTTGTTCTTCGCCGCCGGAGCTGGCCGTGAAGAAATATCGGTGCTGACGAGGTCCATGTCCGTAACTCCATAATCTTTCCTCACCATCGACATTAGAGCTGCTGCCATCGGCTCTCACTCCGGTCTTTGCTTTCAAATCGGGATTTGTTTAAGGGCGGCGGAGCGCAAGAAAATGGTGGAATTTAAAGTAGCTGGCCTGAACATGGGTCGGCGATCTTCGAGATTGCGTCACAAGACGTGCGTCATGGTCGTATCGGCGAGAAGAAAGGCTCTGCCGGTGACGAGCCCAGTTCGACATCGCCGTTGTCCGACATGTTCCGTCGTCGCCTGGAGGCCCCGCTTACAGGGCACGTCGGAATGTCAAATTGATCCGCATGCGACCGAGCGTCTCGTGCTCGCCGTCCTTCAGCTCCGGGACACCATGGTAGGAGAGGCGCGACGGGCCGCCCCAGACGGCGACATCGCCGTGGCGCATTGCGAACTTCCGGACGGGGTCGTTGCGTCTCAGGCCGCCGAACTGGAAAGTGGCCGGCAGGCCCAGGGATACCGACACGATCGGACTTGTGACATCGCGCTCATTCTTGTCCTGATGCAGCGACAGGCGGGTGCCTGGCTCATAGCGATTGATCAGGCAGGAATCCGGCACGAAGTGCGGATAGCCGGCTTCGGTGGCGGCCGAGGTGGCGAGTTCGAGGAAGCAATCAGGCAGCGCAGGCCACGGCCGCCCGCTCTCGGGATCGATGCGATCATAACGATAGCCGGTGCGGTCCGTGACCCACCCGGCGGTTCCGCAACTGGTCATCGCCACCGACATGACGTAGCCGCCCGGCGTTGTCATGTGCCGGAATGGCGCCCGGGCGATGATCGCCTGAAGCGCGCTCAGGATATCGGCCTCGAACGGGAGAGCCTTGCCGCGCAGAAGCATGGCGCCTTCGGCCATGACTTCGCGCGGTGGATCTACGGGTTCGAGGTTGTCAAAGAGGTCGTTCACGATGGGCGGCCTCCCGATCGAGCAGCACGCGCTTGCGCTCCGCCCCCCAGGCATAGCCGGAAAGCGCGCCGTCATTCCGCACGACCCGGTGGCACGGGATCGCGACCGCGAGGTTGTTCGCGGCACAGGCGCCGGCGACGGCCCGGACCGCCTTGGGCGAACCGATCCGGCGGGCGACCTCGGCATAGGACGCCGTCTGACCGGCCGGGATCTCCTGAAGCGCCTGCCAGACCCGTTGCTGGAAGGCGGTGCCGCGCACATCGAGCGGCAAGTTGAGACCGAGCTTCGGCGCTTCGACGAAGCCGACGACATGCGCCACCAGGGCTTCGTAATCGCTGTCAGCCCCGATCAGACGAGCCTTTGGGAAGCGATCCTGGAGATTGCGCACCAGTTCGTTGGGGTCATCGCCGAGAAGGATCGACGCGACGCCTTTCCTGCTCGATGCGACCAGGATTGCGCCGAGCGAGGTTTCACCGACGGCGAAGCGGATCTCCTCGTTGACGCCGCCGGCGCGATATTGCGTCGGGGTCATCCCCAGCAGGTCAGTGGACTTCTCATAGAAGCGTCCACTTGAGTTGAAGCCGGCATCATACATCGCCTCGGTGACGCTGTTCCCGGCCTCCAATCCTTGCCGGACCTTTGCTGCGCGATGCGCGGCGGCGTAGTCCTTCGGGGTCAGCCCCGTGGTGGCCTTGAACATGCGATGGAAATAGCTGGCACTACGCCCGACCGCCTCGGCGAGATCGATCAATGACGGTTCTTCCTCGCTCTCCTCGATCAGCCGGCAAGCCTGCGCGATGATCGCGGCATTTTCCCCATCGATTGAAATTCCGTCCGGATTGCACCGCTTGCACGGGCGGAAGCCGGTCGCCTTGGCGGCGGCGAGCGTGTCGTGCAACTGGACATTCCTGGGGTTCGCGGTCCGCGACGGACATGACGGGCGGCAATAAACCCCGGTTGTCGCGACCGAATACCAGAAACTGCCATCCGCGGTCTTATCGCGGGCGACAATACGGGCCCAGCGCGGGTCATCGGCCAAGGCTGTCCGGGCGATAGTCTGCTGCCTCTCGAGCATCATGGTCATCTCGGTTCACTCGCCATGGGTGGTATGGGGCGATCCTGCCGCCGCCCCGCGCGCGCCACACTCCGGTCCTTGCTTTCAAATTCGGCGATGCGCCACCGTACGCCAACGCTTTCGACATGATCTCCGTTCTTAGCCGCCCTTCGGGTTGCCCCTATCGTCTGTATCGACCGCCTGCGAAGCGAAGCGGACGAACAGAGCCACTGTTTCCCCGCCGGCAAATCGCACAAAGAGCGCGCCGTCGCCGTTGATACGGTTGTCGCGCGCGAAGTCGCCTGTGTTGCCCTGCATCATGTGTATGTCGTGGACGCCGCGACCAAGTGCGAAGCCGACTTTTTCGGTCGTCTGATCGTCGTCGAACCCGTCGCCCACGGCGATCACCACCGACAAAGCGTCCTGCTTTGCGCGTTCAACCTGCGCATCAATCAGGGCGGCGAGTGTGACGCCGTTCCCGTCGGGCGGAATGGCTCTCATCTGATCGAGCGGGAACAGGTTGTCGCGAACATAGTCCAGCCCCGTGCCGCCCGGACCGGTGGTAAGCGCGGAAAAGCCGTGCGGCCCTGCCGCGAGCGCCGCTAGATCGAGCTTGGTCTCGCTTTGATAGGATCGGTCGAAATAGGCCAGCACCTCACTGCCCTGTACCGACTGGATATTGACCGCCACGCGATACGGTGTGCCGGCGGCATCGACCAGGATCTCGTAATGCGGGGATCTGCCGCCGGGATTGTCCTGGCCATCAGTTATCCGTCCCACAAGAACGCCGTAAGTGTATTTGGATGTGGGTTCCCTGAAGCGGCGATGGGGCATCACTATTTTCCCTGCTTGGACAAGCACAATATCTGGTCGTCGCCGTAGCCATGCCGGCGCAAGGCGACATTGCGAGCCGACAGCCCGAAGCCGCCGCCGCCAATGTTCAGCGTGCTACGGTCGCCAGGTCGTAGCAGATAGGGAAGTTGGACGTGCGGGGAAGAGAGGGAATGGTGCCCAGGGGCGGAATTGAACCACCGACACTGCGATTTTCAGTCGCATGCTCTACCAACTGAGCTACCTGGGCATCGCCGGCACAAGCCGGGTGGGCACGTCGAAGGCGGGGGAGATAGCCCACGCCGGCCAGCCGATCAACCCGCTATTTCGCGGGCCACCTGCTTGCTGAAATACACCCGCCGGAAACCGCCTTGCGTGGCCCGCCCGGTCTCGCGGTCGCGAGCCGAATGGTCACGCCAGCGGCACCGGCGCCGCAACCCCGGCCGCCGCCGCGCGCGCGGCCAGCGCCGGCGGGATCGAGGGATGCAGCACCACGCCGTTCGCCAGTTGCTCGGCACGCAGGTTCAGCGCCCGTTCGCCGGGCAGGCGCGGCGGTCGGGCGCCCTGCGGCGGCGGGTTGGCATGCACCGCATCGGCCATCCAGCCGGTCTCACGCGTGAACGCCGGCAGGCCGGCGAACCGCGCCGGGTCGATCGCCATCACGAACACGGCCGCCCCCCAGCCGGTCGGCGCATCCGCCCGCCCGTAGCCGCCAAGGGCCGACGTCAGCGCCTCGATCAGTAGCGCGAGCCCGAACCCCTTGTGTCCCGCCTCTATCCCGCCCAACGGCAGCAACGAGCCGGGCGGGTCGGCGAAGAACACGTTCGGGTCGGCGGTGGGCGTGCCCGCCGCGTCCATGAGCCAGGGATGCTCGAACGAGCGGCCCTCGGCGCGCAGCCGGTTGGTCATGCCGTTGGTGGTGATGGACATCGAGACATCGATCATGACCGGCCCATCCGGCGAGGGCCAGCCAGCGGCGAGCGGGTCCGGCGTGAACAACCGCCGCGTGCCGCCGAACGGGGCGACGCTCGCGACCGCCGGGTCGGAACAGGCGATCACCAGCATGGTCCCACGCTCGGCGAACCGGCGCAGATAGGCGGCCAGACAGCCGATATGGCAACTGCGCCGGATCGACACCGCCGCGATCCCGCTTTCGGCCGCCCGTGCCGCCGCCCATTCGGCGGCCCGCACGGTCAGCCACGGGCCGGGCAGGCGCCGGCCGTCCCAGGTCTGCGAGGCAGCCGCCTCGGCCACCACCTCGGGCGCGCCGACGCCCAGCATGCGGCCGGAGGCCGCTTCGTCCAGATACGGGCCGAGCAGCGCCAGACCATGCGTGGTGTGGCCCATCAGGTCGCCTTCGACCAGGATTTCTGCCGTCGTCTGCGCCTTCTCAATGTCAAGACCGACATGCGCGAACAGCGTGGCGGCGAAGCTGGTCAGGTGTTCGGCATCGTAGCGATCGGTCATCTTGGCGTCCTTGCCGGTTCGCGCGACTGTAGGGGCCTGTCAGGGAGAACAGCAATCATGTGGCAACCGAGCCAGCGCTACCCGGATCCCGCCGTACGCATCCTGGACCCCAGCTTCGCCCGCTACCGCCTGCCGCTCGCCAGCGTCGAGAAACTGGCCGACGGCTGCCGCTGGTCCGAGGGGCCGGTGTATTTCGGCGATTCGCGGTGCCTGCTCTGGAGCGACCTCCCCAACAACCGCATCCTGCGCTGGGACGAGGAGACCGGCGCGGTCAGCACCTACCGCCGTCCGTCGGACTACGCCAACGGCAACACCCGCGATCGCCAGGGACGGCTGATTACCTGCGAGCACGACGCCCGCCGCGTCACCCGCACGGAATACGACGGGTCCATAACTGTCCTGTGTGATACCTATAACGGAAAGCGACTGAATTCGCCCAACGACGTTGTGGTGGGGCGCGACGGGGCAATCTGGTTCACCGACCCGCCGTTCGGCGTGATGAGCTATTACGAAGGCCACATCGCCGAGCAGGAGCTGCCGCACGGCGTCTATCGGCTGGACCCGCACACGATGGCGCCATCGCTGGTGGCCGACGGCATTCTCGCCCCGAATGGCCTGGCCTTCTCGCCCGACGAACGCATTCTGTACATCGTGGCCTCGCGTGCCGACCCGCGCGAGATCCTGGCGTATGACGTGATCGACGGCGTGAAGCTGGCGAACCGGCGCACGCTCATCAACGCCGGGCCGGGCGGCACGCCGGACGGGTTCCGGGTGGACGTGGACGGCAATCTCTGGTGCGGCTGGGGCATGGGCAACGCCGAGCAGGACGGCGTGCGCATCTTCAATCCCGCGGGCGCGCCGATCGGCCATATCGACCTGCCGGAACGCTGCGCCAACGTCTGTTTCGGCGGCCGCTGGCGCAACCGGCTGTTCATGGCGGCCAGCCATTCGCTGTATGCGCTATACGTCAATACGCAGGGCGTGGCGGGCGGATAGCCTACTCCGCCGCCTTGGCCGGCACGTCGGCGACCCGACCCGGCCCCTCCGGCCCGCGCTGCACCACCAGATGGCGGTCGTGATAGGCAGAAAGGGCAGGGCGGTGGGCGATCGAGACCACCGTGGTGTCGGGCAGGCGGCGGCTGACGGTTTCGTACAGCGCCGCTTCCGATTCCGGGTCCAGGCTGGCGGTGGCCTCGTCGAGGAACAGCCAGTCGGGCTTGGCCAGCAGCGCACGGGCCAGCGCCAGCCGCTGCTGCTCGCCGCCGGATAGCCGCAGCGTCCAGTTATCTTCTTCATCCAGCCGCGCACCCAGATGGCCGACCCCGGCATCCTCCAGCGCGGAGCGGATGTCCGCGTCGCTGTAGGCATTGGCGTCGTGCGGGTAGGCGACGGCAAAGCGTAGCGTGCCGAGCGGGAAATACGGCCGCTGCGGCAGGAACAACGTTGTGCCCGTCCCGCGCTGCACCTGGCCGGCGCCGAACGGCCAGATGCCGGCCAATGCCCGGAACAGCGTGGACTTGCCCGCACCGGAGCGCCCGGTGATCAGGATCGGCCGGCCGCGCGACAGTTCGACGTTGACGTTGGCCATCAGCGGATGGCCGTCCGGCAAGTCGATGCGGGCGTCGCGCAGCGCGTAGCTTTCGCCAGGGGTGGGGGTCGTGCGGACGCCCTCGGCGGCGGCCTGATGCGCCATCTCGATGGCACGCTGGAAGGTCGTCAACCGCTCCACGGTGGCGCGCCAGGCGGCGATCGTGCTGTAGTTGTCGACGAACCAGGACATCGCGCCCTGCACCTGACCGAATGAATCCGCCGTCTGCGTCAGTGCGCCGAGCGGCACGAGGCCGGCGAAATAGCGCGGCGCGGCGACCACGATCGGGAACACCGACGCCACCTGGCCGTAGCCGGCGGTCAGCGCGTTGAGGAACTTGTAGCGCTTCATCAGGTCGTACCAGTTGGCGGCCAGCGCCGAGAAGCGGTCGAGCAGCGTGCGCTTCTCCAGTTCCTCGCCGCCGTATAGCGCGATGCCTTCGGTGTTCTCGCGCACCCGCACCAGCGCGAAGCGGAAATCCGCTTCGACCCGCTGCTTGCGGAAATTCAGCGGCACCAGCTTTCGGCCGACGAAATGCGTCAGCACGGTGCCGACCACGGCATAGATGATCGCGACCCAGACCATGTAACCGGGGATCGAATAGCCAAACAGCGCGAAGTTACCCGACAGCGTCCACAGGATGGTCAGGAACGACAGTAGTGAGATGATGTTGGCGATGAAGTCCACGCCAAGATAGAGAATGCCCTGGGTGCCATTGACCGCGTCGCCGATAAAAGCGGACAAGTCCTCGGCAATGCGCTGATCGGGGTTGTCGGTGAAGGCCGTGCCGCCGGTGCCATGGCGCAGGCTGATACGGTAATAGGCACGGTCGGCCATCCATTCGCCGAGGAAATGCCGTGTCATCCAGCGGCGCCAGCGGATTTGCAGCAACTGCACCAGATAGACGCGGTAGACCGAGAGCAGGATGTAGATGACCGCGATTTCGCAGAAACCGGGCAGGTAGCCGAACAGCCCAAGATGCGACGGCTTGTACCAGAACAGCAGATTGATGAACGAGGTTGCGTCCTTGTCCTGCAGCGAGGTGAAGAAGGCGTTGTTCCAATAACTCAACAGCACGCTCATGCCGACCAGGATGAAGCGCATGGCGACGGTCACCAGCAGCAGGCCGCGCGCGAACCAG
Organism: uncultured Pseudomonadota bacterium; assembly: GCA_963764895.1. GTDB lineage: Bacteria > Pseudomonadota > Alphaproteobacteria > Acetobacterales > Acetobacteraceae > CAVXUK01. The sequence continues at coordinate 90,826 of CAVXUK010000013.1, read as the reverse complement.
CGCTCGTCGCTCGTGGAGCTGTAATAGGGCCGGGCCAATCGCCAGGCATCTTTCAGGAACGGTAATACCCCACGCATTCTGCGTTTGCTCCGATCAGGCGTGTTCGAGTGTGGCGTCCAGCGCGGTCAGCCATTCGACCAATCGTCGCCGGTTTACGCCGAAATCGATGCTGCCGTAGACACTACGGGAATACAGCATCGGCATGGCATCAGGCGTGACCTGCACAGCAATCAGATCCGGAAGGTTCAATCTGCCACGGGCGACGAAATGCGCCTGTAACAAATTGTCGTAGGCGACATGCAGCGTGGTGCGCGGCTGCGCCAGTGCCAGACGGCACAGCGCGGTGTAGAGCCGTCGCGGCGGCACGTCGCGGGGGCGGGTGATGATGTCGGGCAGCACGTGCAGGCCGGGCGCCGCGGCCAGCGCGCTGTTCTTCGGCCGGGGCCGCTTCAGCGTCGCAAAATCGAGCGGCGGCGGCACAGGCAGGCCGGCCGAACCCTCCGTCGCACAGGCCGGGAACACACGGCCCAGCAGGGGGGCCAGAACGCCGGTCATGCGCCGGACTCGGGACGGATGCGCAGGCGAATCACGCCCTTCATCTCGGCGGGCGCGATGGCGCGGCCTTTGCGCAGGATGTCGATCCGCCCGTCCTGCGCCAGCCGTGCCGCAACCCGCCGCACCGGGCCGAGCAATGGCCGCCATTCGGCAGACAGGTCTTTTGCCGCCTCGCTCGGGCAGATCGAGGCATCCGGGCCGGATGCTTCGGCGAGCCGCAGAATGGCTGCGGCGATCTCCCCGTCTCGTATCATTGAAGCTGGACCATCGGGCAAGTGTCATCAGGCGCCGGCGGCGCCGCTCAGGCCGGCAGGTTAAGGCGCTGCTGCACGGCCAGCACCACCGCCTCGAACATCTCCGGCGTCAGCCGGCCGGTGGAGGTATTGTAGCGCGACACATGGTAGCTGTCGGCCAGCAGCAGCCCGTCCGGCAGCGTGTGGATGGCACCGTGGGCGAAGCGGATGCGGCTGGGCGACAGCTCGCAGGCCTTCAGTACCGCCGCGTGGGCCAGCACGCCCAGCGCGAGCACCACGCGCAGATTGGGCATGCCGTGCAGCTCGCCGCGCAGGAAGCTGTTGCAGGCGGTCACCTCGGCCGGCTCGGGCAGGTTGGCGGGCGGCACGCAGCGCACCGCATTGGCGATGCGGCAGTCGTGCAGCACCACGCCGTCATCGGGGTCGGCGCGATAGGTGCCCTCGGCCAGCCCGAAGCGCAGCAGCGTGGCGTATAGCAGCAGGCCGGCATGATCGCCGGTGAACGGACGGCCGGTGCGGTTGGCCCCCTTCACGCCCGGCGCCATTCCCACCACGAGCAGCCGCGACTCGATCCGCCCGAAGCTCGGAACCGGGCCGTTGAACCAATCCGCATGCGCTTGCCGGTTGGCGGCGCGATACGCGGCGAGGCGAGGGCAGATCCCGCAGTCATGCGGCGGCGCAGGGATCGCCGGACCGGCAACCCCCGCGTACATGTCCCGTGATGCCTCAGGCGGCATCGGGGGAGTCGGTATATGGCTCGGCCGGGGTCTGGCGCACGGGCGGGCGGGGCGGGCGCGGCTCCATCTGGCGGCGGGTGAACTCGGGCGCGATGTCGGCCAGATCGAGGAACTGGTCGGCCTGCCGGCGCAGTTCGTCGGCCACCATCGGCGGCGTGGTGCGGATGGACGACACCACGGACACGCGCACGCCGCGCCGCTGCACCGCCTCCACGAGCCGGCGGAAATCCGAGTCACCGCTGAACAGCACCGCATGGTCGATCTTGTCGGCCAGTTCGAGCATGTCGATGGCCAGCTCGATATCCATGTTGCCCTTGATGCGGCGGCGGCCGGTTGCGTCGGTAAATTCCTTGGCCGGCTTGGTCACCAGCGTGTAGCCGTTGTACGCAAGCCAGTCGGTGAGCGGCTTCAACGGGGAATACTCCTCCGTCTCAACCACGGCCGAGTAATAATACGCGCGGATGATGTGCGCCCTCTTTCGGAAATACTCCAGCAGATTGCGGTAATCGACATCGAAACCGAGATTGCGCGAAGCGGAATAGAGGTTCGCACCGTCGATGAACAACGCGGTGCGCTCGTTAGGTAGGAAATGCATGGTTAACCTTCTTTCACAAATACGATGCGTTGCTGCCGATGAAATCGTGTGCGTCCGTCCGGACGCCTATAATCAGCCGCGCCTGTTGCCAAACCATGAAGTCTCGATGAGGTTTTGTAAAGCTGTTCGGTAAGGGGTTGAGAAATTGCGTATCATAGGGTTCGAGCCGTGATCCTGATCGCTATCGGCGCCAACCTGCCCGGCCCTGCCGGCGCCACCCCGCTGGTGGTGTGCCGTGCGGCCGTCGAGGCGTTGCGCGGGCTGCCGGGGCTGCGGCTGGCTGGCGTATCGCACTGGTATGAGACGGCGCCGCTGCCGCCGGCCGGGCAGCCGATGTATGTCAATGGCGTCGCGCGGCTGGAAGGCGATGCCGATCCTGCTTGGCTGCTGGCCCGTCTGCACGCCATCGAGGCGCAGGCGGGGCGCCGGCGCGGCGTGCGCAACGCCGCGCGCACGCTGGACCTGGACCTGATCGACCATCACGGTCTGGTCCGCGACGCGCCGGACCCGGTGCTGCCGCATCCGCGTGCCCAGGACCGTGCGTTCGTGCTCATCCCGCTGGCGGACGTGGCGCCGGAGTGGCGGCATCCGCGCCTTGGCCGATGGGTCGCGGACCTGATCGCGGCGCTCCCGCCGCAGGACATCCGGCCGCTGGCGCGATGATCCAGGCTTGTCCGCCGGACGAACCGGTATCAGGCTCCGTGCCATGCAGATGTGAGATGACCATGACGTCCAGCGACGCATTTCCGATCGACGACCGCAACCGGGTCAGGCGCATGGGCAAGCGTGCGCATTACGATCGTGAGACGATCCATCCGATCCTCGACACGGCCATGCTGTGCCACATCGCCTATGTCGTCGACGGCCAGCCGTTCTGCACGCCGACCGGGTTCTGGCGCGAGGACGACACGCTGTACTGGCACGGCTCCTCGGCCAGCCGGATGTTGCGGGCGCAGGCGGACGGCGTGCCGGTGTGCCTGACGGTGACGCACATGGACGGGCTGGTGATGGCGCGCTCCGGCTTCAACCACTCGGTCAATTACCGCTCGGTGATGGCGTTCGGGACCGCGCGGCGCATCGAGGACGAGGCGACGAAGCTGCGCGCCATGGATGCCTTCGTGGACCGTTATTTTCCCGGCCGTGCGGCGTCACTGCGCCCGCCGACCACGCAGGAGGTGAAGGCCACCGCCATCCTGGCCATGGAGATCGAGCAGGCGTCGGCCAAAATCCGCGCCACCAGCCCGGGCGACGACGAGGCGGATTTCACCTGGCCGGTCTGGGCGGGCGTGATCCCGCTGCGCACGGTCGTCGGCGCCGCCGAGGACTGCCCGCGCTTGCCTGTCGGGCTGGTGCCGAGCACCGATCTGGCACCGTATGCACCGGGCCGTGTCGTGGACGACGCCTACCTTGAAGCGGTGCGGACCGGGCGACCGCGATCGGGCGGCGGCTCATATGGCCAACCGGAATGAACCGGCATGCGTTGCGGGGCGCGCTGCTTGGCGCGTGGCTGCTGACGGCCGTGCCGGCGTTCGCGCAAACGGCCTGGGACGCTGCCTATGATCCGGCGGCGCAGGCCCGCTTCATTCCGGTTGAACTCTGGACAGCCGCTACGGCCGCAACTGCATCGACGAAGTGAAATTCCCGCTCGGCCTGTGGCATCAGGCCGAGTCCCGATTGTTCAATGTTTCCTGCAATGACAACGCGGTCCAGCGCAAGATCCAGGTGACGATCGAGGATCTGGACTTCAGCTATCAGGGCGTGCCGCACTCGTTGAGCTTTCACTGGCAGGTTCTCAACGAGACCGGCAACGCCACGGACGTGCACTACACCTACAGTCCGGGCGCGGGGATGGTGGCCGAATACGGCGACGAGTAACGCCGGAAATGATTGCCGCGCTTCACATCCTTTGTTTTAATTGAGAAATACTTTTGGGACGAGAGGCTTGCTCTTGCCGCTCCGTCCGCGGTCCGCCATGCTGCGCGTACGGGGGAAGCGTCAAAGGGGGGGCACGCAGATGTGCCAACACAGTCTCCGCAGCATCCTGCGTATCGCCGTCTTGCTGGCGAGCCTGGGATTGCCGCTGTCGCGTGCGGCGGCGGACGTGCCGCCGGCGGACCTGGCCGGCTTGGCGGCCTCACTGCTGCGCTCCGTCGTCACGGTCCGGACCGTCGCCACGACGCCACAAGGCCGCATGTATTTCGAGGGCAGCGGCTTCGTCATCGAGCCTTCAGGCATCATCGCCACCAACCGCCACGTCATCGCGAGCGCCTACCAGATCACGGTGACGGTGCCTGGCCTGCAGCCGCGGAAGGCGACCCCGCTCTTTATCAGCGACGGGATCGACCTGGCGCTGCTCAAGATCGATGCCGGCCAGCCGCTGCCCCCGGTGAAGCTGGGCGACAGCGATACTGTTCACATCGGCGACCGGGTGCTGCTGCTCGGCAATCCGCTGGGCGTCGGCGAGTCGCTCAGCTTCGGCGTGGTCAGCGCACTCAACCGGGATATCGGCGAGACGCTGTACGACCACTTCATCCAGACCGATGCGGCGCTGAACCATGGCAATTCCGGCGGCCCGATGTTCAATGCCGCGGGCGAGGTGATCGGCATCAACACGGGGTTGGACAGTTCGCCCGGCAATACCGGCTCGGTCGGCATCGGCTTTTCGATGCCGATCAACGACGCGAAGTTCGTCATCGACCAGTACCTGCGCGACGGCCGGGTGGTCGTCGGCACGGTGGGCGTGCGCGCGCAGCACATGACCGAGGACCTCGCGGCGGCGTTCGCCCTGGACAGTGCGCGAGGTGCCATCGTCACCGGTGTGACGCCGAAGGGCCCGGCGGCGGGGAAGATCCATGAGGGCGACATCATCCTGCGGGTGGGCGACCAGGATGCCTCGGATACCCGCGCGGCCGCCCGGCTGATCGCCACGACGCCTCCTGGTCAGCGGCTCGACGTGCGGCTGCTGCATGCCGGCGTGGAGCAGACCGTCACCGTCACGGTCGGGATGTCGGAGAATGACCCGAAGAAGGCGACGGCGTTGCTCGGCCACGCGCCCGAGCAGTCCAAGATGTTCGCCACCCCGTCCGATCCGGGCATGGGATTGTCGGCCATCGACCCGCAGGCCCGTCGGAAATTCGGGCTGGACCCGGGCCTGCAGGGCGTCGTTGTGACCAGCGTGGAACCGAAAGGCGTCGCGGCCGAGCGCAGGATGGTCGTGGGCGACGTGATCGTCTTGGTGGACGGCAAGGCGGTGACCAGGCCGCTGGATGTGCAGCAGCACCTGCGCGAGGTCAGCGATCGCCACATCCCGTTCGCGGCGCTGCTCGTCGCGGGCGAGCGGAGCACGCGCTGGGTGGCATTGCCGCTGGAGGCGGATCGCTGAGCGTGGCTTCGGGGGATTGGGCCGACCGCCTGGACTGACGCCGCACCCGCGGCGGCGGGAGGCGATCAAGTGTTGCGGCCGGGTGAGGAATTGCTTTGCCGGGATCGGCCGCAGGCTGCAACGTCAGCGCGGCGACGTGTGCCCAGCCACCGGATCACGGGATTCAGAATGGCCAGCGAACCCCAACCGACCCAAGTTGGTGGCCCGGTGATGCCAGGCGGAGCGCCGCCGCTGACGACGAGCCCGTATGCATTCCACCGGGCCGCCCAGACACTCGACCGCTGGTTTCGCGCGGCCCGGCCGCTGCTGCTCTACGGTATCCGCCTGTGGGTCGCGGTCTGCCTGGCGCTGTTCGTGGCCTTTAAGCTGGAGCTCAACAATCCGTCCTGGGCCGGCACCTCCGCCGCCATGGTCTGCCAGCCGGTGCTCGGCGCGTCGCTGCGCAAAGGCTGGTTCCGCCTGATCGGGACCGTCATCGGCGCGATCGCGGCTGTCGTGCTCAGTGCCTGCTTCCCGCAGAGCCGCGCCGGCTTCCTGATCGGCCTCGCGATCTGGGGCGGGGTCTGTGCGCTGATGGCGACGCTGCTGCACAACTTCGCCGCCTACGCCGCCGCCCTTTCCGGTTTCACCACGGCGGTCATTGCCGGCGACGAACTCGGCGCGGTGGGCGGCGCCAACGGCGACGCCTTCAACCTCGCTGTCACCCGCAGCACCGAGATCGGCATCGGCATCGTCTGTGCTGGCTTCGTGCTCGCCACGACCGATCTCGGCGGTGCGCGCCGGCGGCTCGCGATGTTGCTCGCCGGCCTGTCGGCCGACATTGCCGGCGGCCTCGTGCGCGCACTGGAACTGGCCGGCCCGGTGCAGCTGAAGTCGCGGGCGGTGCGCAGACGGACGATCATGCGGCTCTCCAGTCTCGACACGGTGATCGACCAGGCGGCCGGCGAGATCGCGACCTTGCCGTTCCGCCCGCGCGTGCTGCAGGCCGCGGCGGACGACCTGTTCATCGCACTCATCGCCTGGCGCTCGGTCGCCAACTATCTGGGACTCGCGCCCGAGGCCGGAGCGGAGGCCGCGCGGGTGCGAGACTGCCTGCCGGGTGTGCTGGCGAGCCCGGAGGCGATCGGCGACGAGGCGCGCTGGCGGGACAATCCGCTGGCGATGCGCGCCGCCATGCGGACGGCGGCGCGGCGTCTGGTGGTGTTGCCGGCGGAGACACCGTCTCTCCGGCTGCTCTGCGACCGCACGGCCGAGGGGCTTCTCGCGCTCTGTGGCACCGCCACCGGCGTACTGGTGCTCGGCCATCCATGGCTGGCGCAGATGCCGCGGCGCGTCGCCCGGCTGCGTGTGCCCGACGTGCTGCCGGCGCTGATCAGCGCCGTGCGTGCCTTCCTCACCATCGGTGCGGCGGCGCTCATCTGGATCTGGACCGCATGGCCGGGCGGAGCCACGTTCATCACGTTCGCAGCGATCGTGATCCTGCTGTTCGCGCCGCAGCAGGATGCGGCCCGCGTCCTGGTCAGGAACTTCGCGATCGGCACGGCCCTGACCGCTGTCTGCGCTGCCGTTGTCGCCTTCGCGCTGCTGCCGCAGCAGCCGAGCTTCGCCGGCTTCTGCGCCGCGCTCGGCCTGGTGCTGGTGCCGGCCGGGGCACTATCGGCGCAGCCCTGGCAACAGGGCATGTTCGTGGCGCTGGAGTCGATCTTCATGCCGCTGCTCGCTCCGACGAACCGGATGACCTATGACCCGCAGCAATACTACAATTCGGCAGCCGCGCTGGTCGGCGGCGTCGCGTTCGCCATGCTGGCGATGCGGCTGCTGCCGCCGATTCCGCCGGCGACGCGGGCACGGCGGCTGCTGACGCTGACCTCTGCGCGACCTGCGCCGCCTGACCCGCGGCAAGCTGCCGCCATCTTCAGCCCGATGGGAGGGGCGGGTGTTCAGCCGGCTCTTCGCGATCCCTAATTCGGTCGACACGCTGCAGGGCGCGCGGCTGGCGGCGGTGCTGTCGATCGGCATCGACATCATCCGCTTGCGCCGCATCGCGCACCGCTTTGCAGTCAGCGCCAAGCTGAATGCGGCGATGGCCGCTATCGCCGCCGGCGACAGCAGGGCGGCGATCCGCGAACTCGCACCGCTTCGACCAGGCACTTGCGGAGGTGCCGGCCGCGCAGCCAGGGGCGAGGCTGCGGTTGCGCGCACGGGGCACTGATCCGCTCGCTCACCCAATCGCTCACCCAGCACGCCAGCTACTTAGACGCCAAGGTGCGGGCATGAGGTACACGGAGATCAACCTGTTCGGCGTCTACGTCGCGCCGATTGCGCCGATGATCGTCGCCGCCTGGGTGCTGCTGATCCCGTTGCGGCGCTTTGCCGACCGTTTCGGGCTGCTGCGCTATGTCTGGCACCCGGCGCTGTTCCTGTTCGCCATTCTACCTGATTCTGCTGTCGGCGATCGTGCTTCTGGTCGGCAGGGTCGCCGGCTGATGGCCGACGCCGATGTCCAGATGAAGACGCCAAGCGCGCGAGCCCCCGCCCGTGCCGCCGGCCGCCGACAGCGTCACGCCGACGAGCCGGCTGCGCGCCGTGCCGGTGCTGGTGACGCTGATCGGGCTCGTGTTGGCCGGCATCGGCGACTGGGCGATGTGGCAGGCCTACATGGCTGCGCCCTGGACGCGCGACGGCACGGTGCGCGCCTATGTCGTCACCATCACGCCGGAGGTCTCCGACAACATCGTGCAACTCCCGGTCGCCGACAACCAGTTCGTCCACAAGGGCGACCTGCTGATGGTGATCGACCCGACCGACTACGCGATCGCCGTCGAACAGGCGCAAGCCGCCGCCGACCAGGCGGCTGCCAATGCCGAGAACGCCCAGCGGGAGGCGCGAGCGGCGCGCGGAGCTGACGCCTGCTGGAGGCGTCGGAGGAGGAGAAGCAGACCTACCGGACCACGCGCGATCGCGGCGGCGGCGGCGCAGCGCCAGGCGGTCGGCCAATCTGGCGCAGGCGCGCGTCAACCTGGAGCGCACGACGATCCGCTCTCCGGTCAACGGCTACATCACCAACCTGCAGGTCCAGCTGGGCGACTACGCGACCGCCGGGCAGAGTGTGTTCTCCATCGTCGACGCCAATTCCTACTGGGTGGACGGCTATTTCGAGGAGACGATCCCTCGGCGCAATCCATCTCGGCGACCGGGCGACGGTCAAGCTGATGGGCTACCGCGCCCTTGTTGCAAGGCCATGTCGACAGCGTCGCCCGCGGCATCACGGTCGCCAACGCGACGTCCGGGCAGTCGGGCCTGGCCGACCGTGAACCCGATCTTCACCTGGGTGCGGCTGGCGCAGCGTGTGCCGGTGCGCATCCAGATAGACCAGGTGCCTGACGGCGTGAGCCTCGTCGCCGGCCAGACCGCCAGCGTGCAGATCGAGCCGACCGTGGACAATCGCTAGCAGGCAACCGCCAGACAATCTGCAGATGCCGCCAAATTGCCGGCAGATGAGGCCTGCACGTTCCGCAGGTCTAATGCCTGGGTACCTGCCCATGTGCATGCGTGACAGGAGGTTGTCATGCGTGTTCTTCAAGTTCTCGTCGGTGCGGCGGCACTGTTAGCCGCGGCGGCGATCGGCCCCGTAGCGATGGCCGCCCATACGCCGGATTCGCCTGCTGTCCTGCAGCTTGTCCGAGGCGGTGGCGGTGGTGGTGGTCATGGCGGCGGTGGTCATGGCGGCGGCGGTTACGGCGGTGGTGGCTACGGCGGTGGCCACGTTGGTGGTCACTTTGGTGGTCATGACGACGGCCATTCCGGCGGCTACGCCTGGGGTGGCGGCTGGGGATATCATCCCTGGGTCTACGGCCGTGGCTACGGCTACGGGATCGGCGGTTACCCCTACGCGTATAGCTGCATGTCTCCCTACGCCTATCCTTACTGCGCCTGGTCGAACTGATGCGGCGGCGTGCAAGGACCGTCGACGTGGCCTCCGTCCGGCGTGCGCGTCAGCCAGCAATGTCGCGATGCTGATCGCCCGGACCTTGCCGGACCTCCGCCGCGCGTGTGTGGAGCTGCGTGCCGGCCATAAGACGCTTGCGCTGGCCCCGACGATGGGCGCCTTGCACGACGGCCACCTGGCCCTTTTGGCGGCCGCACCGTCGGACGCCGCCGTCGTCGCCTCGATCTTCGTCAATCCGCTGCAGTTTGGGCCGAACGAAGAGCTGTCACGCTATCCGCGTGACGAGGCCGGCGATCTGGCGAAGCTCGAAGCGGCCGGCTGCCATCTCGTCTGGTTGCCGGGCGTGGCGACAATGTATCCGGACGGCGATGCCACGACGATCGAGGTGCGGGGCCCGGCCGAGCGTTGGGAGGGCGAGATCCGCCCCGGGCATTTCCGGGGCGTGGCGACCGTGGTGGCGCGGCTGTTCGGCCAGGTACGGCCCGATATCGCCTGCTTCGGCGAGAAGGACTGGCAGCAATTGCAGGTCGTCCGCCGCATGGTGGCCGATCTGCTGCTGCCGGTACGGATCGTCGGCGTGCCGACGGTGCGTGAGCCGGACGGGCTGGCCCTGTCATCGCGCAATCGCTATCTCGGCCCGGGAGACCACGCCCGCGCCCCTTTCCTCCTGCGTGCCCTGGCGGCGACGGCCACGCGCCTCCGCACGGGGGACCGAGCCGGACCGGCGCTGGACGACGCAAGGGGCGCACTGAGCGAACAGGGATTCGGGGTCGACTATCTCGAACTGGTGGACGGCCCCAGCCTGTCGCCGCTTGAGGCGCCACGATCCGGCGCCCGTCTGATTGCCGCCGCGCGTCTCGGCGGTGTCCGGCTGCTTGACAACATCCCGGTCGCATAGTCTGGCATGCAGCGCAGCCGGCGGATGCCGTACGGAGATCGCCGACCGGGCACACGTCCGCGCCCGGAATGGCGGTCGGGTGTGAACGAGCGCGCAGAAAGACGCTCGTCTCGGGCCGTTTCTGGCGCCGCTTCTAGTAGCGCCAGCGACGCCAGCCCCAGCCCCAGCGGCCGCCGAAATACACCGGCGGACCATAATAGTAGTAATACGGCGGGGGATAGACATATCCGACTACCGGTGGGGCGTAGCTATACGCGGGGTAGTCGTCGGCCGGATATCCGGCAGGCCTTGTCGCCAGGTCCGGCACCTTATTGCCGGCCGCGCTCATGCACTGGATATACGCGGTGTCATAGGCGCGTTGCAGTGCCGCTGCCGACTGTTGTGCAGCGTTGGCGCCGATGGCGGAGCCGGCCAACAGACCGACGCCGGCGCCGGCCGCCGCCCCGACACCGGCCCCACCGGCCGCCGCGCCGACCAGCGCACCGGCCCCCGCACCGAGCGCGGTGCCAGCCACTGCACTTCCGACGCCGCTCTGGGTCGCGGCCTGGCTGGGCGTCAGCGGCCCGGCCGCCTGGGCGGCGACCTGCTGGCAGCGCTCATTGTCGGCCTGGAACTGTTCAAAGGTCTTTCCGTGCCCCGGCATGGCTGCCACCGTCGGCCCCTCGGGTGGCTGCACCGCACAGGCCGCGAGCCCCAGTGAACCCGCAACCACCAGTGACGCTGCGACGATGCGCATGGTTTTCCTCCGTTTTTCAATGACATAGAAACCGTACGGCGGCTATATGATGCCCAGCTGGGCCGCCGTCATGATCCCGGAGGGTCCAGTCCGCGCGAAACGGCCTGACCGTGAACCTCTCCCGGACCGGCAGCCCCGCCGGCATTTCGCCAAGCTTATCGGCGCTGTCCTGCGCCTCCATCATCACTCATGGGCGTACTGGGCGACGTGCTCCGTGAAATGAAAGGCGAAATGATTTCTTGACATCATCGTTGGTCGGCGGAAAACCGGCGGCTGCGTCGCACGGCCCGTCGATTCCGCAGGACAATTGCCATCACCCCTTCGCCTACTCCTTCGCCTAGCCCTGCGCCGCGCTCCGCCGGCTTGCCCGTCGCCCTCGCCGCGGTGGCCTTGATCGCAGCCGCCTGGATGGGCGCGTCGACATGGACGAGCGTGGCGGCGGCCGGCGCCGGCGCTTGGCGGGCGCTGCCGCTGTTGCCGGCGTTGGTGGCGCTGCATCTTGTGCAGCTCTTTCTCGCCGGTCTCGCGTGGCGCGAGCTGCTCGCCGACCCGCCGGCCATCGGCTTGGTCTACCGCCTGCGACTGATCCGCGAAGGCATCGAACTCGCTGCTCCCGGTCGCCCAGATGGGCGGCGAGGTGGTTGGCGCCCGCCGCCTCGCCCGCCACGGCGTTGCCGCGGCCGAGGCTGGCGCCAGTGTCGTGGTCGATGTCACCGTCGAGCTGCTCACCCAGGTTCTGTTCCTGCTCGCCGGCATCGCCGCCGCGACAATGCTCGCGCATCATCTCGCCGCCGCGCGCGCCCTTGCCGTCCTGCTGCCGGTGCTGGCGATCGCCGTGGCGCTGCTGCTGGCGCAGCGCTTTGGTTTGCTACGGCTCCTGGATGCGCTGACCCGCCGGATCGCCGAGCGCTGGCCCGCGCTTGGTGTGGGCGGCTTCGCCGGGCTGCACGGGGCAGCGCTCGCCATCTATGCCCGCCCCGGGCCGCTGGCCCGCGCCACCGCGCTGCACGTCCTGGCCTGGGCGCTCGGCACCGTCGAGACCTGGCTGGTGCTGCACGCGCTCGGCGAGCCGGTGGCGCCGCTGCAGGCGCTGGCGATCGAGAGCCTCGGCATGGCTGCGCGTAGCGCCGGCTTCGCCGTCCCCGGCGCGCTGGGGGTGCAGGAAGGTGGCTTCGTGCTGGCCGCCGCGGCACTCGGCCTGCCGATCGGCCCGGCCTTGTCGCTCTCGCTGGTCAAGCGCGCCCGCGAGATCTCGACCGGTCTGATCGGGCTCGGGCTGTGGCGATGCAGCTAGTCGCCGTCGCGCTGGCGTCGCTCGCCGTCGCCGGCCTGCTGGTCGGTCTGGTCGGCCTGCTCCTGGTGTACCGCTTCGTCGCCCGGCCGGACCGCCGTGCCGTCGACCTGCCGGCGGTGACAATCCTGCGCCCACTCTGCGGCGACGAACCGCTGCTGGACGCGGCGCTCGCCACCCTCTGCGCCCAGGCCTACCCCGTGTTCCAGATCGTGCTCGGCGTCCATGACGCGGCGGACCCGGCATTGGCCGCCGCACGGCGCCTGCAGGCAAGCTACCCAGGCTGCGACATTGCCGTGGTGGTCGATCCCGCGCTGCACGGGCCGAACCGCAAGGTCAGCAACCTGATGAACATGCTGCCGGCCGCCCGCCACGACATCCTGGTGTTCTCCGACAGCGACCTGCACGTGGCGCCCGACTATCTGGAACAATTGGCGGTCGCCCTTGCGGAGCCCGGCACCGGCCTGGTGACGACACTGTGCGTCGGCCGCCCCGCCCGCACCGGACTGGCCGCCCGGCTTGCCGCGGCGCACATCAACCACCACTTCCTGCCCGGCGTGTTGCTCTCCCGCGCCTTGCGGCGTCAGGACTGCCTGGGCACTACCATGGCGTTGAGCCGCGCGACCCTGCTTCGCGCCGGCGGTCTGGCGGAACTGGTCGGCCACCTGGCCGACGACAACGTGCTTGGCCAGCGTGTGCAGGCGCTCGGCCTGCGCGTGCGGCTGGCCGACACGCTCCCCGCCGCGACCGTCCCGGAAGTCACGTTCGCGGCCGTCTGGCGGCATGAGCTGCGCTGGTCGCGCACCATCGCGGCCCTGCAGCCGACCGCCTTCGCCGCCTCGATCCTGCAGTTCCCGCTGTTCTGGAGCGCACTCGCCTGCGTCGCCAGCTTCGGCGCCGGCTGGTCCTTCGGCCTGTTCGCCGTCGCGTGGGCGCTGCGGGCGGGCACCTCGTTCAGCATCGACCGCATGTTGCATGCGCGCTACGCCGTGCGGTTTCCTGCCGTCATACCCTGGCTGCTGCCGCTGCGCGACCTGCTGTCCGTGCTACAGGTCGGTGCCGGCTTCTGCGGCAACCGCGTGGTCTGGCGAGGCCATAGCCTCGACGCCTAGGGGCGTCTGTACCGGGTTCACCGCCAGGCAACGGCGGCCCCGGTTCGAGCGGTAAGGCACAACCCGTTCGATAGCCCGGGCGGCCACCGGTTTCGAAACCGGCTTGTCCGAAGGTAGATCTTTCGAGCCCGGCGCTGCCTTATCAGACTGCTGCGACTGCCGGAACGGCGGTGACGCTGTTGCGTGCCGGGCGAAACGACAAGTCGGCCTGAGATCTGAGATTCCGCTGCCGTAAGACCGTGAACCTTTCGCTCGGGGCAAGGCCATGACGCTCTGGCTGGCATCATTGCCGCTCTGGTTGTCGGCCATTCTCGTCGTCGTTTTGCCGACGAGCTTGGCGATGCTTGGCTGCGTGCTGATCCGCCGGCGCGTGCATTTCGACCAACTGGCGGCGAACAATGAAGTCGCGGGGTTCAAGTTTGCCGTCCTGGGCGTCGTCTATGCTGTCCTGCTCGGGTTCGTGGTGATCGTCGTCTGGGAGAAGTTTCGCGACGCGGAGGCCGCTGTGGCCCAGGAGGCCGGCACCGTTGTCGCGTTGTATCGCCTGTCCGACGGACTGACCGAGGATGGCGGCAAGGCGTTGCGCAGCCGGCTCAGCGTATATGCGCAGACGGCGATCGAACAGGATTGGCCGGCGATGGCCCGCGGGCGGGAAAGCTCGGGCGTCACACACGCGGTGAACGATCTCTATACCGCGGTGATGGCGGATCGGCCGAACGACGGCCGCGGCGTCGCCGTGCTGTCCGAGATGCTGTCGCAACTGGACACGCTGACCCAGGCGCGCCGGGCCCGGCTCGCACTGGCACATGGTGTCGTTCCTGGCGAGATCTGGACGGTGTTGCTGCTCGGCGCCATCGCGACCGTCGGCTTCACCTTTTTCTTCGGCACGCCCAACTTGCGGGCGCAGGTGCTCATGACGGGGCTGCTGGCCGCCGTCCTGTTCATGGGATTAATGGTCGTGCTCTCGGTCAACCATCCGTTCACGGGCCCGGTCGCGGTCGACTTCGAGCCCCTGCGGGCTGTGGTGGAGAACATTGCCCGGCCTTGACCGGAGGTCGTTGTTCAAAGCTCCGGCCACGACGCGGGATTTTTTCCGACGACGGCGGATGTCACATGCAACCAACTGCGGCCTCGTGATTTGGATTTTTCGGGATTGCCGCAACAGGTTGGCGGCATCGATTGCGAAGGAGCAGGAACATGCCGAGGGGCGACAAGTCTGCCTATACCGGTCGGCAGAAGCGGATGGCCGAGCATATCGAGGAGGGATACGAGCAGCGGGGCGTTTCGGAGGGCGAGGCGGAACGACGGGCTTGGGCGACGGTCAACAAGGAAACGCATGGCGGCCAGCGCAGCGGCTCCGGCCGCGATACGAAGGAAGATCACAGCCCGGCGCGCAAAGGTGGCGCCCGTGGCGGTGCCGCACAGGCGAAACGGCCCGCCGCCGCGCGTTCTGCCGCGGCCAAGAAGGCAGCCGCGACGCGGAAGCGGAATGCGGAAGCGGCAAAATAGGCCGCTCTCCGTCCGCAGCCATTCCGCCATGACCGGGACTGACGCTTACCTGCTCTTGGAGTGGGGTAGGGGGCCTTCCCGGTGCATACCGTGCCAGGCCAGCACACTGTCGATCAGGAAGGTCACCAGAGCGCATGCGGTGCAGCTGAGCGCGACCCCGAACAGCACAAACAGCCATGAAGCGATTGCCGTATCGCGCAGGCTTCCAAGGAAGAGGATCAAGGCGGCACTGCAGGTCGACGCGCCGCCGATCGCGCTGAGCACGACCGATGCATCCAGCACCAGCGTGCGACGGGACAGCCGCGCCAGGTGAGCGCGAAGCAGCACCTGCTCGTCCTCGTTCTCTTCGTGGCGCAGCAACTCCGACGCGTGCTCCCTATGATCGGATACCCGACTTAGCCGCGTGTTGAACACGTTGAGCAACGTACCGATACCCGACAGCAGGAACGCCGGCGTCAGGGCGACTTGAATGACATGCGCGACGCTATCGACAGCGTCGCCGGCATCGAGGCCCGGCAGCGGGCTAACCATCGGTTCTGCGCCCGGGTTGCATCCTTACTCCACCGCTCTCGAACGCAGCCGTACGCCGGCCTCGCCGTCGTTCAGGACGGCCCTTCAAGCACGTGTGCGCCCTTCGGGTCGGTTCGCGGTAACATGATCGCCAACCGCTATCATCACAATTCCATTCGCGACGCTTCGTGAACGTCATCTGCTGCGCGCAACAGTTATGCTTGCGTGCCACTGTATCCCGGATGGGTTGGGGTGCCACCCCGCATGCATATCGCCGTAGTCATACCCTGCTACAACGAGGAAGTCGCGATCGGCAAGGTGGTGGGAGATTTCCTCGCCGTCCTGCCGGCTGCAGCGATCCATGTCTATGATAATAACTCCAGCGACCGCACCGCCGCAGTCGCGCGGGCGGCCGGCGCGGTCGTGCGGCGGGAGACGCTGCAGGGCAAGGGCCATGTGGTGCGCCGGATGTTTGCCGACATTGAGGCCGATATCTACGTTCTGGTCGATGGTGATGACACCTACGAAGCGCGCGACGCGACGCGCATGGTCCAGATGCTGGTCGACGAGCAACTCGACATGGTCACCGGAACGCGCGTTACCGACATCGTCGCCGCCTATCGGCCGGGCCACCGGCTCGGCAACCGCGTGCTGACCGGATTGGTGGGCGGCATTTTCGGCAAGCGCGTCAGCGACATGCTGTCCGGCTATCGCGTGTTCTCTCGCCGTTTCGTGAAGTCGTTCCCCGCGCTGGCAGCCGGGTTCGAGATCGAGACCGAGTTCACGGTGCATGCGCTGGAACTGGCAATGCCGATGGGCGAGGTGCTGACGCGTTACCGCGACCGCCCCTACGGCTCCGCCTCCAAGCTGCGCACGTATCACGATGGGCTGCGTATCCTGCGCACCGTCGTCATTCTGGTGAAGGAGGAGCGGCCGCTGCAGTTTTTCGCGATGGTCGGCCTGGCGCTGGCGCTGACCGCGCTGGCGCTGGGCGTGCCGGTGATCGCGGAATTCGTTCACACCGGCCTGGTGCCGCGACTGCCCACGGCGGTGTTGGCGACCGGCCTGATGCTGCTCGCTTTCCTGTCATTTGCCTGCGGGCTGATCCTGGATTCGGTGGCGCGCGGGCGCAAGGAGATCAAGCGCCTCGCCTATCTGGCCGTGCCGGCGGTCGGCGCCCTGCCCAGCGAGCAT
This sequence comes from uncultured Pseudomonadota bacterium, assembly GCA_963764895.1. GTDB lineage: Bacteria > Pseudomonadota > Alphaproteobacteria > Acetobacterales > Acetobacteraceae > CAVXUK01. The sequence continues at coordinate 74,104 of CAVXUK010000013.1, read as the reverse complement.
GCAAGGCCGGCACGTGTGGGGACCTCCGGGTGAGTGCGCCAATGTTCGATCGTGTCACATCCGTGCCGCCCGCCATCGCTGCCGAGCGCCGGCATCTCCGGCAATCGGATTGGGTGGCCAGGGCGATATGGATTGTCGCCGCTGCCGCCGTGCTGGCCGGCACGGGCTTGGCCTTGCTGTGGATCTTCCGCCACCCGTTGGTCACCGGCTGGGACTATCTAAGCCACGTCAACGTCACGCTCTCCGATGCGGCGCTGGTACGGGCGCATGATTTTGGCGCGCTGCGCGATCAGCTGTTCCTGCTCGACCGGTTCGAGCCGCCGGGGCTGCGCCTGCTGGGCTTGCCGGTGGCGCTGTTATTCTGGTCTTCGGCGCTGACCGCGTTGCGACTGACTGCAACAGCGAGCTTTGTGCTGACCGCTCTGCTGCTGTTCTGCGGCCTGCGTCGGATCGCTGGCAGCGCCGGTGCGGCCGTCGCGGTACTGGTCTTCGCGCTGTCACCGCTGAACCTGACCGGAGCGCAGAATTTTATGACCGAGGAAGTGCTGCTTCCCTGCGCCGCCGTTTCGATCTGGGTGCTGGCGGCCGAACTGTTGGCCGGCGAACGGCCGATTTCCGTGGCGGCCGTTGTCCGGCTGGTCGTGCTGGGGCTGATGCTGGGTTGGGGCACGCTGACCAAGTTGACCTTCCTGCCCGCTCTGGGCGTGATGTGGCTGGGTGTCGCCGTGTGGCTGTGGTGGCGCGGGCGCGATACCGGTGCGTTGCTGCTGCGCCTGCTGCTGCCCGGCGCCATGCTGCTGCTGCTCGCCTGGCCGCATTATGTGGTGAATGGCGCGCGGTACTTGGCCTATGCCCATGCCACCGCTGCGGGTTTCGGCTTCGGCTATGCCGAATTTCCTGAACAGGGCATCGCTTTTGCGCAGCGCGTGGTGGTGGCGCTGCTGGGTGACGTATTCGGCCTCGCGGGCGCGCTGACGCTTGTCGCCGGCCTCGCGCTATTGACGGTGACGTGGCGTATGGCCGCCGTGCAGGCGCGGGTGTTTGCGGTGCTGTGCGGCCTGGGAGGCATTCCGACCTTGGCAGCCTACCTGCTGTCGCGCAACCAGACCGACCGTTACATGGCGCTATCGGTGCTATTGCTCGCGGTACCCGCCGCGATCGGCTTCGGGACCGCCCTGCGCCACGCTGTCCGGGGCGGGCGCGTGGCGGCAGCGATCGTGACGGCCGCCGGCTGCGCGCAGATCGCGCTAAGCGGGGCGTTCGCTTTCGGCACGCCGATGACGCAGGTGCTGGCCGACGATTCACTGCTGTCGGGCCTGCGCTATGCCATCAGCCGGCCGAATTTCGCCTGCGACTATCGCACGCTGGCGCGGCTGACGCCGCAGCGAGACGGGCCGGTGCGCGTCGGCGTTTACGGTGAGACGCAAGGGGTGAATCCATACGACCTGGAGCTCGGTTATCTGCGCGCCGGCGTGCCGTCGAAGATCGTCCAGTTCTCCAACAGCTCTTCCAACGGGATCGACTGGGGCAAGATGCTGCGCGATGCCGGGCAACTCGACTATGTCGTTCTTCCGGACACGGTCACCGGTTGGTATCAGGGCGTCGCCTCCAACCGTACGCGCGACGCATTCATCAGCCGGCTGTCAGATGCGGCGGAAGTGACACAGCGGTTTGACCTGCCGACGAGCCCGGAGCCGGAGTGCCGGGTGACGGTGTTGTCCGTGCGTCCCTCGGCCGATGCCGCGCCACCGCGGAAGCCGCCATTCGAGCCGGACAGCTATATTCCTGGCTGGACCACGAGCCCGTAACAGGTTGCTGATGCCCCAAGCCGGGACGACGAAGGTCGGGACGTGCCGGCGCCGCGGTGCGGTATACGGCCTGGTATCGAAACGAAATTTCTCCTGATCGGCACTTCAACCATCAGTCGTTGGAACTGTCATTCGGTTGTCATTAGTGATCGGGTGCAAGAAAGCATAGGATGCGGACTCCTAGGGGCTTGGAATGACAGCCTCCCATCGCGTCTATCTACCGACATATCCCCAGAATCATCCCCCGTTCTGGGGATAACTGTCGGGACGGTCGGCATCAGAACGGATCGCCCCGCAGCAACCCTGTGCATCGTCGCGGACACGCTGGTGACTGCCGTGGCATGGAGGCCGACGGGACATAGTAAGTCAGGGCTGGTTGGCGGGCAGCGGGTGCGATGAGCGCTCCTGCAAGAAGAGCGATCATCAGCGCCAGGATGGCGATCAGGAAGCTCATATGGATTTCCCCCTGAGCATCCCGCGCTATCAACCCCAACCTGGTCCGACACCAGCAAACCCAGGTGGCGGCACGGGCTCGTCGGGCGTCACCGGTTCAGCGGCAACGCAGTCTGCCTGTCCCGCGGGAAGAACACGGGACGCGCATTGTGCCGCGGCAGTGTCGCCAGCAAGGGCTGGTTGCCAAGTGGTCAAGGTAGCGCCGAGCGAGATGCTGACGGCGCTGACGGACACGAACCGCACGAGTGTGCGTCCTGCGGCGTGAAATGAGACGAAGCGCATGGCTATCTCCCGCACTTGCAGCAGCCGCGCGTTGAGTATCTGAGGCGGCGGCGTGGCAGGCGGGACTCTGGAGCAGACAGGGAAGGGATGCGATTACCTGGCTGGTAGCTGCCGCGACCGGTGAGGCGGGCGTCGCCGAAGCCGCTGCCTTCCCAGTGCCAGCGGGCAGGCCGCAGCGATCACAACATCTCCGCCAGCAGCGCCAACGCCGTTGCGGTGAAGATCTGCATGTTCGCGAAGCGATCGGCGGAACCGGTTTCAAGCGTGCGGACCATTTCGGCCGGCCCCGACACCGCGAGGCAGCTATGCCCCGGCGCATCGCCGTAGCTGTTCCCGGTCGGCCCGGCTGCCCCGGTTTCCGCCAGCCCCCATGTCGCACCCAGGCGCTCACGTACGCGCCGGGCGAGTAACAACGCATATGGCTCACTTGCGGAGCGCAGCCCGGCCATCTCCGCCGGCGTGATGCCGAGCAGCGCCTCGCGCACCTTGCGGGTGTAGACCACCGCCCCACCAACGAAGAAGGCCGACGCACCCGGCTGCGCCAGCAGCATGGCAGCGATCAAGCCACCGGCCGACAACTCCGCGACGGCCACGGTCTCGCCCCGCGAGCGCAGACGCGCGCCAAGCCGTTCAGCCGTTGTGAGCAATGCCTGCACGCGTGCACCATACGCTTTCGCGGAGCATGGCCGCTCGAACCAGATCGATCAACCGGCGCATGACGGCGAGCTGGTGGCCGCGCCGCCTTGCCCATGGCCTCACGCAACCGCGCCGTGCCGCCCGGGGCAGGCACGGCGGTTCGCGCGTCGGCTACTCGGCAAGCGCGATCTGCACGCCTCCGACCGCCAGTGTGAGGCTGAGGCCGGCCGAGGTGGAGGTCAGATGGATTACCACGCCGTTCTGGTTGCGGAGTGCCGCGATGCTTGCGCCCCCGCCCAGGGTTGCTCCGGCGCCCACTGCGGTGTAGATGCCGTTGATGTCCTGAGGCCTTTTGAGCCCTTCCACGCTTCCGCCGGCGGTGTATTCGCTGGCGCCTACGCTGGCGAGCTGCAGACCGCTGACCTTGAGCGGGTAGCGGTTGCCCTCGAAGATCAGCGTGCCGCTGCCCCACGTAAAGCCGATGCCCGCCGCCACGGAGCCGCCCGACAGTTCGATCACGCCGTCCGGTGTTTGCGCTGCCGCCGCGACGGGCTGAACCAGCAAAATCCCTAACGCAATTCCCAATAGAGCGAACAACCCACGCATAACTACATCTCCCCGCTTCCATATGTTTGAACCCTGCGCGCCTGCGATGTCTCGAAGCGATGCAGGGTGGTAAGCAGTTCATCGTCGGCCAACGACGCAGTCTGCCATCATCGCCCGCGATCGACATTGATCGCTGTCAAGAAGCGTCGCCATCAGGTTTGGCAGTCGTTCCGCACACATCGGCAGATCGCCGTAGGCAACGGTACGAAAATCGCAAAATGTACAAATGCGCAATATCGAAGCCATACAAAATTTGACAAAAAAGTAACACCCACTGTTATTTACAGTGATGGAACGTCGCGATAAATTTTTCGCGAGACACGGGTGCGGCGGCGGCCTTACCAGTGCTGTCGAGACCCGGGGCGTTCCGGTCTGGCACCGTTATGTCAGGTGTTCGCATCCCTAGGGGGTCGCGAGGATACTGGATGTCGAGCGTGTTGGCGGCCGATGACTAGAGCCTCTTGCGTAAAGCTGTAACGGAGTAGATCGTCGCCATGCTAGTCCTCGTCGCTGACGGCCATGCGCTGGTTCGGCAAGGTGTTTCCGCACTGCTCCGGTCAGGCAACGCTGAGTGGGCATTCCAGGAAGCCGGCACGCTTGATGAAGTGCTCGGGCATCTTGCTGCGGGCGCAACCGATCTCTTATTGATCGACCTGCAGATGCCGGGAATGGACGGGGGAGCCAGTCTGGCGGCATTGCGCGAAATGTATCCCGGTCTGGCGATCGTGGTACTGACCGTGACCGACCAGCGCGAGACGATTCTGGAATGTCTTGCCGCCGGCGTAGACGGCTGCGTGCTGAAATCCCAGGACTCGGATCAGTTGCTGCGGGCTATTGACCTGGTTGCCGGCGGCGGCGTGTATGTCCCCGCTACGCTGGCGCGAAGCATGCAGGCGGCCCGCGCGGTGGTGAAACCGCCCAGCCCGGCAAGTCACGTCTTCAATCTGACGGGGCGGCAAAATCTGACGGGGCGGCAGCTGGACGTGCTTGCTCTGCTGGCCGAAGGACGCCCGACCAAGGACATCGCCCGACACCTGAATCTCGGCGTCGGTACCGTCAAGGTGCATCTGGCCCGCGTGTATCGAGCGCTCGGCGCGCGCAACCGCATGGAAGCTGTGCTGAAGGCCGCCCGGTTCAGTCTGCCTGAGGCAAACACAGCTGTTCGACAACACCATTCGCCCAGCCACGAAACACATTTCCGGGGCGCGAATGACGATCAGGCGAAACCCAAAAACGGAACCGCGCAACACGCTTTCGGAAGTCTTCCGCTGTCGTCAGCAATTGTCGTCATGCGAGATGCGTGACTCATTCAACCGTGCCGGTCACCAGCATTAGCGGGGCGATCGCCGATCCGGTAGGTAGGGCATGGCTACCAGCCCCGAGCGCCAAATTGGCGCCCGCATCGCCGGTGGCTGCCTTGAGTTGGAGTTGACCCGGTTCGGTGGACACTCTGCTGCCTAGATTGTTTCGGCTTCTTTGTTCATTTTAACCTCGTAGGCGATCGGTGAGAGATAGCCGATGCCAGACCCGCGCTGAGGCGGAGGCCGAACTGCGCAGCCGAATTGGCCGCATCTTTTCCACAAGACGCGCTGTTTACGGCTCGCCGCGGTAGCATGCCGAACTGCGCCGGGGGGGGCGGCGACGGATCGAGCGGCCGGACCAGGTCTGGCTGGCGGACATCTCGTATGTCCAGACCGGCGAGGGTTGGCTCTACCTGGCCACGATCAAGGACATGGCCAGCCGCCAGATCATCGGCTGGACGATGGCGGATCACCTGAAGGCCGAGTTGTGCATTGCCGAACCACGACGAAGCAAAGGCAGCTATGCTCGATTACATCAAGGTGTTTTACACTCGGCAGCGCTTGCATTCAGCCGTTTGCAGACGCACTGTGGTTGAGGCGTGCGTACTGTTGATAAGCCAGAACATCATGCCGCTCGCAGCGTGATGCTCTGATGCTGTCCCTCCACCCGCAGGGGAAGTCCACCCTATGGACATCCGCTTGACCACCCTTCCGAACGGTCTTCGTGTCGTCACCGCCAGCCTGCCCGGCTTTGACTCCGCTGCCGTGGCCGCGTTCGTCGATTCAGGTTCACGCAATGAGGCGGCCGAAGAAAACGGCATAGCTCACTTTCTCGAACATATGGCATTTAAAGGCACGACCAGCCGCAGTGCGCTGGACATCGCCCGCGAGGTCGAGAGCCTCGGCTCGAACATGAATGCGTTCACCTCGCATGACATGACGGCGTATTTCGTTACCGGATTGGCATCTACCGTCGAGAAGTCGATTGCCATAATCGGTGACGTGCTGACCGCCTCGGTCTTTGACGACGCTGAGATCGCCACCGAAAAAGGTGTCATTCTGCAAGAGATCAGCCGCAGCTACGATAATCCGAGCAGTCTGGCTTACAACAGCTATGGATCGACGGCCTACCCCAGTCAGGCGCTGGGTCGCGCAATTCTTGGGCAACCCGATTTCATCAAAACGGTAACGCGCGACAATTTCCGGTCATTCGTGGACAGGTTCTATGTGGCTAAAAACATCGTCGTCGTTGGGGCTGGCGACCTCGATCACACCGCGTTTGTCCAGATGGTTGAGCGCTACTTCGCTGCGATCCCGAGCCGACCGAGCGTCCCCGCCGAGACGCCTGCAAAGTGGGTTGGCGGCTACGATCGCACGGCATCTAGCAAGTTCGAGCAGGTGACCGCTTTGATCGGCTGGAATTCGGTTCCTGAGACCGATGACCGTGTTCACGCACACCGGCTGCTGGCGACAGCAATCGGTGGCGGCATGTCGTCGCCGCTATTTCAGGAAGTCCGGGAAAAGCGTGGCTTGGTCTACACAGTCAATGGCTCCCACGACAGCGGCCCCGATTATGGCGAGTTTCTGCTTTTCGCCGGGACGACCCCGGACAAGTTGGACGAGGTGGTTCAGGTTTCTTGTGGCGTCTTTCGCGACGCATCTACGGCAATCAGCCTTGACGATCTGATGCGCGCCAAGAATCGCGAACTGGTGTCGCTGGCCACGATCAAGGAAAAGCCGTTCGGACTCGCGCGATTTTTGGCGTCGAACCTGTTCGACCATGGCAGGCTGATCGAGCCAGACGAGGAGAAGCGCGCGGTGGAGGCGGTCACGATCAGCGACGTGATCGAGGCTGCCCATATGATCTTTGAGACCAGGCCCGCTGTGGCGCTGGTCGGTCCAGTGCCCGATACCGACTACCTCGGGCTGATCAAAGCGGAAATGGGTGCCGGGTAGTCCTGCCACGCATCGCACTGCCGGCCCCTCCGCCTGACCGTCACCCATCACCGGCACAGGCGCCTGTATTTCGATGAAGGGTGACATGTCTCGTCACCTGGGCGATCATGTCGTCAGCTCGCCGCTGATCGTGTCAGATGGCTAGGATCTGGGGCGGTGGCACCAACTATCCGGATGGATGGCTATGGCCGTCCTTTTGGCAGCCCAGCCCAAATCGGGCTCAGACGCAAATGTCTCTTGCCGGCGGACGGCCCCTACTGGCTGGCGTATGGTAAAAGTGGCGGCGGCCAGCGGGCCGCTGACCAAAGGGAGGTTATAATGGCAGTAGCAACCGTGACTAAGCTAACGGCGTCTTCGCCGACAAGCTTCGAGGATGCTGTGAGGGAGGGAGTGGCTCGCGCCAACAAGACGCTGCGGGGCATTACCGGACTTCATGTCATCGATCAGAAGGCCAGCGTCGCAGGTGGAAAGATTGCAGAATACCGCGTGACGATGGAGATTACCTTCATTCTCGAAGACTGAGCAGACTGCCGCCGTCGGGCGGCACCGCTTGACGAAGAATAGCCGTGGAATCAGCCATCCGGCCGCTGGTTGCTGCCGCGCACGGACTATTCAAGCGGGGAAAGAGCCGCCATTACCGACACCAGCGGCCGGATTGCCGAAGGAGGTTAGGTCATGACCACGCCAAAGGAGTGGGACGCTCTGACAATCAGGAAGATGCTGGACGGATCGATTATAATATCTGTAGTTGATCCTTGGTCAGGTACGAAAGTCGATGTTGAAACTCTAACGTCTGCGTTCAAACTCATTGAGGAAATCGACCGAACGCACAACTTTACTGGGACGCTTCCAATAAGCGTGTGACGTATGTGCGCTGTCGGCGCGGACGGACAGCGCGGCAACGTCCGCATAGCTCACGCGTCGGCAGGCGCTTACGTCGACCAGCTCACCGTCATCGGCGCCATCGCGTCGACGAGCCGGACCGCATGCAGCTACGACAACGCGCCAATGGAGAACTTCTTCCACCGCGCCGTTGCGTACGGCCACGAACAATTGACGCGGCAGCATCGTCGCGATGTTCCCGACCCTCATGTCACGACGATTGGGTGCTACCGGTGAAAATCAGACAGACGGTACCCGCACGCTGGTGGTCCGCCTCGCGTGGAGAGCGGACCAGGCTCGGATGTCTACCACCAGGCTAGCCGTGGCAAGTGCAGCCCGCATGGTGGCAACCGCCGCCGGTCTTGTGGTGATCGGCGCACTCATCACTGCAATATATGCGCCCATCCCTTTGGATGCCTTTGTCCACCTTTACGACACAGATACAGTCGCTACAGGCGTATTTGACCATTTCAACTGTAGCACTCATCGCTTGTCTCCGCTTTCGCTGCCTCGAAGGCACGACATTGACATCAGAGAACTCTTCCATCCCCACAGTAAGGCCGGATGGCCGACATATTACATTCATTTTCTGTCGGGCAGGTCTGGCGGGAGTTTATCCAAGTTGCCTGCCCGACTTTGGCAGTCAGGCGCGCGGTGAAGTTAAGGTCGGCGATGGGTCGAGGCGGGATGCTCGCGAGCGGCGCGCGCTCACTGGGTATCATCCGTCGGATTTTCACCACGACAGGCTGATGTGGCGGCACCCGGCGAAATGCACGGCACCGTAAGTGCCACATGGCGCCAGACCATGGCCACGGTCATCGGCACCGTGTTCCCGATGACGGCGCGGGAAATCGTCCGGATTTTGACCAGACGGTCGTGCCGATGGTCAGGACAAGACGGCGCCGAGAACCGTGCCGGCTTCAAAGATGGGCGAGGGTCAAGCGCGACGAATTGGATGGAAATGGATAGACAAATGGAGGTGGCGTGCGCAGGTTGATTGGATGGAAATGGATGAGAAAATGGCGGAGCCCTTCGACCTCCCGGCGGTGCGCATTACGCCTGAGATCCTGTCGCTGATCGCCGAGATCGACGAGTTCAAGGGCGCGTGGCGGGCAATCGGCCGAATCGCCCCAGAGCGGCTCTCTGCCCTGCGCCGCATTGCGACCATCGAAAGCATCGGTTCCTCGACCCGGATTGAGGGCGCGAAGCTCAGCAATCGCGAGATCGAACAACTCCTATCCAATCTCCGACTGCGTTCATTCGAGACCCGCGACGAGCAGGAGGTCGTCGGCTACGCCGAGGTTATGGAGACTGTTTTCGCCCGTTGGGAGGCGATTCCGCTCACCGAGAACCACATCAAGCAGCTTCACCGTGATCTTCTGGCCCATTCGGGCAAGGACGAGCGCCACCGTGGGGCTTACAAGACACTCGCCAACCATGTCGAGGCGTTTGACGACGACGGAAAAAGCCTCGGCGTGGTGTTTGCCACGGCGACACCTTTCGATACACCGCGCCTGATGACCGAATTGTTGTCCTGGGTGCGTTCCCAGGAAGAGGCAAAGACGTTCCATCCGCTGCTGGTCATTGCGACCTTCATAGTCGTGTTTCTAGAGATCCATCCGTTCCAGGACGCCAATGGCCGCATCTCGCGGGTGCTGACGACCTTGCTGCTTCTCCGGGCCGGCTATGCCTATGTCCCCTATAGCTCGCTGGAAAGCATCATCGAGCAGAGCAAAGATAGTTATTATCTCGCCCTGAGGCGAACTCAGGGGACGATCAGGTCGCCTGACCCCGATTGGAATCCGTGGCTTGGGTTCTTCCTGCGCGCGCTACAGCAGCAGAAGCGTCGTCTCGAAAAGAAGATCGAGCGCGAGCGGATCATCCTGGGCGATCTGCCGGAACTGTCGGTGAAGATTCTGGAACTGGCCCGCGAGCGCGGCCGGGTGACGGTCGCCGATGCGGTGAAGGTGACTGGTGCCAGCCGCAACACCATCAAAGACCATGTCACAGCACTCGCAGGGCAGGGGCTTCTAGTCCGCCACGGAGCCGGTCGGGGAGCTTGGTATGCGCTGGGGTAGGCAGGGCCGCACTCGGAGCCCCGGTTCTGTCGAGCGCGAGGCCATAATCCACGGCGCCGATGGTGGCGTTCCTGCGCCAGCGTGGGCACCATGTGGACACCAGGGATCAAAAGCGAAAGGCCGCCTCGCGGCGGCCTTCTCATAACGCTCTGATTTCCTTAAGAAAATCTGGAGCGGGCGAAGGGATTCGAACCCTCGACCCCAACCTTGGCAAGGATTGGGTCGCCTCGGACATCATACTTTGCGATGAAAACAACCGAATATATTTCAGTGACTTAGTGGATAGATGTCGCAACCGACGTGTGATAAGGGCGGATAAACGGGGGCCAAAACAGGCCCAAAGCCGTGCAAAATCCGTGCAGTTTGTTTTTGATATGTTCTCTCCCTTGGATATCCTTCGGGCGCCCGGCGGAAGGAGTAATCCACAGGTCAATGCCGTCCCAAAGGACGCTGGCGCCCGTCTGCCCCGGGACGGTTCTTCGGACTGCCTCCGGCGGCTTTCAGGCGGGTGCCAAAGGAAAAAATCTTGCGCCGCCACAAGGTTCGGAAGCCACAAAGGTGTCCACTGATGAAGTAGAGAGGGGGCGAGGCCGTGCTGGCGAGAGGGGCAACGGGGCTGCCTGATAATCGAGCGCCTTCCAGAAGAGGTATGCTTCGACAAGTGAGTGCGGCACATCGCACTTGGTAGTCCGACGAGGTGGTAGGATGCAGCCGCCTCGCTGAGGCGCCGCTTCGGTCCGCCGCCCCAGCCCAGAAGTCGGACTACCCGTCGACCGTCCTCTCGCCCCCGGTCCTCGTGCCCCGTCCCGCCCGGGTCGCGTCGCTGGACGGCTGGAGACCGGCCTGCCAGAGCACCGCGGACAGTGCTTTGATCGTTCGCCGGTCCGCGGCGCGGGCCTCACGCTCGCCGTCCAGCGCTGCGGTCACGCTCGCCAGCGCGGCCGCGGCCTGCTCCCGGCCCGCCCGGGCGGCGGCCAGCCGCTCCTCGGTCTGCTCGGCGCGAGTACGGTCGGCGACCACCGCCAGCGTGACCCGACCCGTCAGCTCGCGTGCCACCTTGGCGTCACGCCTGGCCGCCTCCACGCGTTCCTCGGCCTCGTCGGCGGCGGCGAGGACGTCGTCCGGGTCGGCGAGCAACCGGTTTAGTTCCGCGACCTCGGCCTCGAGTTGGGCGATGCGCCGCCGAACGGCCTGTGTCTCCGCGGTGACCTCTTCCGCGAGGACCCGAGCTAGGGCCGCGCGCGCGTTGTCCATGGCGCCGAGGGCACGGTCCACACGCGGGCGCACGCGGGCGGGCCGCGCGTCGGCCTCCTCCCCCTCCGGGGGCACCTCCGCCTGGCGCTGGCGTGTTCGGACCGGCAGCTGGCGCGCGGCGTCGCTCTCGGCGAAGTAGCGGTCCGAGAACCGACCGATGTCTCGGAACGACAGGCCGCGGCCGTAGCGGCTCACCATCTCGGCCCTGATCTCGCGGACGGTTGGCGCCCACACCGTTTCGCCCTGCCGGACGGCGCGGCCCCTCCCTCCCGCGGCACCGGGGGCTACCAGCGGTGGACCCGGGGGGGGGCGCACGCCGACAACACCGCCTGGTCCCTGCTACTGTCGCTTACTTGCACGTTGTGTCCCCCTCGGCTGCCGGAAGTAAAATTCCGGTGTGTTGTGGGGGAGTATAAATTAGGAATGGCGGAATCAACTAGCTTGCCATACCTAGAGTATTCTGATACGGTGAGTGTATAATTATGTGGTCTATAAATGAAATATTGACAAAGAAAAGTAATGTTGACAAGAAAGTCTGGTTTCTTGTTGAATTAATTCCGAAATCATTTAATTCTAGTCATCTGTGACCCTGCGGTGCGTCAAGATTTTGGCACCCGCGGTCGAACCTGCTGGTCTGAATTGACCGGTGGCACGGCTGGCACGTGTGCCCATTCTTGTTCCCGCAGAAGGCCACGAGCGCATTAACGTCCCCGTAGCGTGCTGGGCGATGTAGTCCATCATCGGCAGGTAGTAGTCGCCCGCGCCGTCGGCGCATGTCGCGCATGTGCCCGCAGTTCCATCGTCGAAAGATCGGTCGTGATTGAAAGTAACACCTCGGCCTCCGTCACCATCAGACGGATCACCAAATCACCTCGGCTCGCGCGTGAATAAGCACCGACGGGGACCCCGGCGAGGAACCGACGAAGGCATTGCAACATTTCGCGAAGCCAGCAGATTGCGAGGGTGCCGGTCGGCGCCTATCGGGACCCCACCCCGAACGAGATTCCACTGAGAACATCAATGTGGTATGGACTGTCGAGGGTGGGGCCCCACTTGGGTGCTGCTACACAGTCCTGACCTGATGAGCCTTCAGTGAGGCCCGGCATGTCATCCGACGTACCAACGCTCCTGGACGGCATCCAAGGCCCGGAAGGGCTGATAGAGCCCGACCGGTTGGGTCGCGCCCTGCAGTTCTCGGCGGGCGAGTTGGCGACTGCGGTTGGGCTACCCCTTCCTGACCTCTCGACGCCTGCGGATTGGGCATCGCCAGCGATCCAGGCGCGCCTGCGAGAGTTCATTCTGATCGCAGAGCGCGTGTTGCCGTGGTGCGGGTCGGCTGCTGCGGTGATGGTGTGGTTTCGCTCCCAGCCCCTTCCGAGTTTTGGCGGTCAGACGGCCAGCGACCTGATCCGCGAGGGACGCGGCGCCCATGTGCTGCGCTATCTCGATGTGATCGATACGGGAGGATATGCTTAAACGGCGAGAAAACCGCAACTTAGCCAGGACCTTGCGCCCTCCGCAGGTCCGGCCGCGGCGAATGCCCGTTCCCTGCGAGACGCCCGATCGCGCTCCAACGGGCGTTGCGTCACAGCCTGAGAACGCGCCTCGGGCTTCCGAGCGGCGCACGCGTTCACTCGGTGCGCATTTAACCGCGCCAGAGAACCAGGCGCCCATCTCCTGAAAGCTCGAGTTTCCCGGGAGGAGTTCATGGTGTTCCAATGACAACGGACCGCTCGCTGGCCTGACTGCGTAACCCATAAGCACCCAGAGCGCCTCGTCGGGAGTTAGCGGGAACGGCCGGTCGCTCGGCCAGCACCCACCGTATTCCTCTACTGCATCCACGTCGGCCGGGCAGGTAATTGGTCTCTGTCCGTATGACACTGGCTGTCCTCCCTACTTACAGCTTGGTGGACAATAGCCAATTGCTCGCCCGAATCTCTCGTCTAGGCCGACAAACCTGATCAAATTCGGGACCAAGGCATTTGGCTCATGAGCTAAAGAGGACCGAGCTGGTGATCGCCTTTCTCGACTTCGAGGTCCGCAGCCTGGGCAAAGGCGGTTTTCCCATCGAGGTCGGCTGGGCTGCCGATGACAACTCGGAGGTGAGCCATCTGATAAGGCCCGCCCCAGGGTGGGAGGAGTGGAGCGCGGATGCGGAGCGGGTCCACGGGATTCCCTTGGACCAGCTCCTGCGCGAGGGGGCACCGCACGAAACCGTCGGGTACCGTATGGTAGACGTTCTGACCGGGCACGAGTTCTACGTCGGCGCCGTCCTGGGACGGGCACTGGCTGAGCAGACTGCTACGCGCGGCCGGGCTGCCGCGCCACGCGCTGCACTTGCACGACACCGAAGAGGCACAACGGCTCGCCCCTCGCGGCGCTCGAAAGCGCGGGCGTGCCGGTCGGCATCCGCCGCGACCTGCTCGACGATATCCTCGGGGCCGCCCGGCGCGCCGCCCAGGAGGAGCCGCCCGCGCACCGGGCCCTCGATGACGCCCGTCGCGAAATGCGCCTGTGGCGGGACGTCGGCCGTCGCGCCTCTGAGGTCGCGGCGCGCTGGGTGACTGAGGCCCGTGGTCGATTGTAGAAGGTGTTGTAACGGTTTGTCGTTGTTTTAGGCAGGGTCCAAGTTCCGCGCTGGTACGTGCACACGCCGCAGAACCCAGCCGCGAGGCTCAAGCTCCTGTAAATCAGCAGCGCTGCGGGCTTCCGGTTTTGAGCGGCCTCAAAGTATTGATACGTCAGCAAGACTTTCGTTCGAGGGTCCCGATCGGCGCCGATCGGGACCCACCGCGAACGAGTTCACTGGGGAAAGTTATGGACTATTAAGAGTCGGAGCGGCGTCCCGGATCGGCGCTAATTCACACTGAGACCACGGTTCCTCTCATGCGACCGTTCAGGTCCGATGTTCGGGCCGCATGGCAGAGGCGCGCCCGGCATGGGCCTCGCAGCGTTCTGCGAGGATCGTAGGTGACATGCTCTTAGGTGGCGTGGCCGCTGCTCTAAGACGGACGCGCGAGCACCGGCTGAAGGCGCGCCGTCCAAGTGGAGGGCTGGCGCGCCTCTGTGTGCTAACATCGGCGGCTGCGCACGCGGGCTGGCCGATGACCCAAATCTCCCTGGCTCTATTCGACATGAACGATGTCCTTTGCCGCTACGACAAGGCGGCCCGCGTTGCCTGTCTCGCGCGCCTGTCTGGCAGGCAACCGGACACAGTTGAGGCGGCGATCTGGAAGTCAGGCTATGAGGATCTCGGCGATGCCGGGTTAATTGACGCGAACGAGTACCTGCGCGGCTTCGGCGAGCGTATCGGCTGCAAGCTGACACTGGACGAATGGACAACGGCGCTCAAGGTGGCGATCACACCGGTACCGGAAGTCCTCGCGCTGGTGAAGCGGATGAAGATACGGACTGGCGTTCTAACGAACAACAACATGCTCACGCGCCAGCAGATCGACGTTGTGTTCCCTGATCTCCGGGCGGTGTTCGCTGACGCCATTCACGTCTCTGCCGAGTTCCAGACCCGCAAGCCGGAACCGGAAGTCTACCGCCGGTGTGTAGCCGCGTGCAGAGCGGAGCCGGAGACGACGCTGTTTGTGGATGACAGCCCCGCCAACATCGCCGGAGCAGAACAGGCTGGGTTGCAGGGACACCGATACACGACAGTCGTGGCGCTGGCGGATACGTTGAAGCGATATCATCTTGTGTAAACCTTTGCGCCCGGGGTGGATCCGGTGACCGCAATTCGGTGAAGGATGGGGCGGGCGGGGTGGGCAGATGGTTACCCCAGTGTCCGGCCGAATTGGGCTCACTGCCGCTGGAACCCGGTTTCCCGGAGGCAGCAAGCGCAACCTGCCTGATCAGCGTCGCGAAGGGTCGATCAAAAACTGCGCGGTTGCACGTCCGTGAGTTGATGCCGGGCGCGACCAGAAGCCATCTATACCAACGAGATAGTGGCGCCGCGGGCAACCTCATGTGTGGTGCAGTCCCACTGCCGTTCCGGAGGTCCGAGCCGATGTCCCTCGTGCGCCTCATCCTCAACATCCTCTGGATCCTGTCTGGCGGGCTCTGGATGGCTGCCGCCTGGGTGATGACCGCGACGACCTACTGGCAGCGTTCGGTCCTGCGATTCCCCTTGCCGCGGATTTCCGTGAGCAAGTCGTGCATCACGGGCGGCCGCCCGGCTTCGCAGGCGCGCCTGCGAACCCCACGCACTCAGCGTTCGCAATCCGCACCCGTCCCGCCAAGCGCGGCGAGCGCCGCTGCCGACAAATCCTCGCCCGCCAGATCCGCGCCGAGATGAGCCCGGAAAATCTCCTTCAGTGCATCCGCATCCGGTCGCGGAATGATGATCATGCGGTCTAACCGGCCGGAGCGCGCGCAACGCCGGGTCGAGATGCTGCGGATCGTTGGTTGCGGCGAGGGCGATGACGCCTTCGCGCCCGGCCAGACCGTCCAATTGCTCCAGCAGCGCATTGACGATCGAACGCCACCAATCGGCGTGTCGGCGGCTTTGGCCGCGATATGGATCGGCCCCGAAGTGGGACCCTACCTCCGGTCAGGTATAACGCACTAATATTGCTGCAGGAATTTCGTTCGCCCTGGGTCCCGATCTGCACCGATCGGAACCCCAGGGCGAACGAATTAGGATAATTCTATCAAGAACATTCCGCGCTTTTTGCCGGGGTCCCACTCCGGGTCCGATTCACACTTACGGAGAACGTCAGCCTGCCACTCCCCTGGACGGAGGCAACAAAGTCAGCGACAAAGCCGTAAGGGGACCGTCCACCAGCCACGCGGCCTCTGCTATGAAACTGCCGTTCCATGCAAATTACATATGGGATGGCAGTTCCGTTGCAATAGCCTCAGCGGGCTGTGCCGCGGGTTCCTGGTGGTCGATACTGGTCGCTACCGCTCGCTGCCAGAAAAATGTTCGGCAGAGGGAATCCTGAAAGGCCAATGCCTGTGCCATGAGGGCAATGAGGGCCGTTCCGTAGCGACTGGCGGCGAATACCATCGAACGAACTCGAACCCGGTCTGTTGGTCATCCGCATCCGTTGCCTCGGACGCCTGCCGGACGGACGCTGGGCATCACCTTTGACACCTGGCTGGCCCTCTGTCGCATGGCTCTACGGATGAGCTTGACACCCGGTGTAAGAGTCCATCCGGGATCATATCGGGGTTTGAGAGAGCTTTCTGAGCATCAATCGGATGGAGGCCCAACGCAGGAACGCAAGACCGTTTCGGTTCAGGCATTCCCAGTCTTTGGCCAGGCGGCGGCAGCGGTTGAGCCAGGCGATGGTTCTCTCGACGATCCAGCGTTTGGGCAACACCACGAACTTACTGCAATCGGATCGCTTGACGATCTCGACGTTGATCTGGCGGAAGGTGGTCGACAATCCTTCCTCGAACTTCGGTCCCTGGTAGCCACTATCGGCGTAGAGTTTCAGCAGGAAGGGAAACGTGCCGAATACCGCGCTCATCAGAAGCACGCCGCCGTCGCGGTCTTGGATGTCGGCCGCATGGATGATGGCGTGCAGCAGAAGGCCTTGCGTATCTACCAAGACGTGGCGCTTCTTGCCTTTGATCTTCTTTCCCGCATCAAAGCCGGGCGGGTCGATCGAAAGCCCCCTTTTTCTGCGCTCTTGACGCTCTGGCTATCGATGATCGCCGCCAGTCGGACTGGCGTCTCGTCCAGCGCGTTCTCGGCATTTCACGTAGAGGGCGTGATGGATGCAATCGAGCGTCCCGTCATAATCCCAGCGGCAGAAGTAATCGTTCACGGTGCTGCGCGGCGGCAGGTCCTTGGGCAGCGAAGCCCACTGGCAACCCGTGCTCAGGATATACATCAGCCCGTTGACTATCTCTCGCTCGCCGACGGTCCGCTTGTTGCCACCTCTCTTGGCGGGCGGGATCAGAGGCCGGATCAATCCCCACTCCTCATCAGTCACGTCACTCGGGTAACGCAGCTTGCTGCGGTCATAGCGACCGCGGTTTTCGTTCGTCCACACCAAGCGGCTCCTGCGAATCCGATGGCCGCCATCGAATCACAAATGACTCCAACGATTTAAGATGTTCCCGGATGGACACTAAGGCAACAATAGGCCGGAGGCGATCGACAGGATGAACGCAATGAGGCTTCCTTCAGGCATAATTCTCGCCGCTGTCGTTATGGGGTGGCTTGGGGCGAGCGGCCTGGACGCCTTCGCACAGACGGCCGTGCATGTGCCCACGACGGGTATGACATGCGCCGGTGATCGGCTCGTGTGGGTCAATACGCGTTCGGGTATCTACCACTTTCACGGTATCATGTAGCAACGGCCACCACGCGCGTGTTCGTGGCGGGCGTCTTGCCGTTTACCATCCTGATTGCCGGTGTTTCGGGAGGAGAGCGGTAATGGCTGAGCCGCACGTCATCAATGCTTTGCGCGACAAGCGATCGGAGTTGGCCGGAATGGTGAACCAGCTGGAGCGCCAGCTGGCGCAGCACCGGGGCAGTCTGACGCATGTCGACGCGACGATGCGGCTATTTGATCCCGATAGCCGCCCCCAGGAGATCCACGCCAGGCAACAGCGTGCTCGGAGTGCCTGGTTCCGACCGGGTGAATGCCTGCGGCTGATCTACGACGAGCTGCGCGACGCGGTGCGGCCGCTGACCACACGCGAGCTTGCCGAGCAGATCATGCGGGTGAAGGCGATGGCGGCGGCCGATGAGCGGCAGCGTGATCTGGTGCAGAAGACCATCCTGGGCTCGCTCAACCGGGCAAAGGAGACGATTGAACGCATCGAGGCGGCGGGCGTGGTCAGTTGGCGCATTCGTTAGGCGGCATGCGCTCGTTGCCAATAGCCGCAGAAGTCGACCGAGGGTTGGCATCGCATCGCCAGTCGGACGACGCCGTGCGCCTGCTCGCCGTTGCTGACCCGGCGCAGGTCTTCGCGCCAGGCCGCCTCCTGGGCGTAGCGAACGAGATACGGTCCGGCGATGTGATGGTGATGCCCCAGTTCGCCGCGACGCAGGCGGGAGAAGTAGGACTCGGCGCCGTTGGTGCAGGCGCCGTCGATGCTGTAGCCGTCCTGGTGGTTGATCCGCTGCATGGCGAAGCTGGCATGCAGCTTGTTCCAGGCGGGGCTCTCATCGGCATGAACCATAGTGCCCTTGGCAATCCGCCGTCGGATCGCCGCCACAGCGTCCGCCTCGGCCGGGAATACCTGCGCTAGCGAGCGGCCGCCGCGCTCGCGCATGACGACGACGACTTGGCGCTTGCCCGACCGGTTCTCGGCAAGCCGCCGGTCCAGCCGGTCGGTCGCCAGATTGGCTGAACGGAGGTGGCCGCCGAAATAGGCCCCGTCGATCTCGGCCGTCCGACCTTCGCCACCGATGCGCAACGCCTTGACGCTAGACGCCACGGCCTCGCGCAGCTTGTGCGCCAGCACGAACGCAGTTTTGTACTGGACATCGAGATCACGAGAGAAAGCGAGCATGCTCTTGCCTTTGACCTCGTTGCAGAACATGGCAACGGCAAGCAGGTAGGTCCTGAGCGGCAGCTTGTGCCAAGCGAACAGGGTACCAGAGGTGATGGAGAAATCACCGCGGCACGCCTTGCAGCGCCACCGCGGCCGATCTGCCGAACGACGGCAATCGTAGCAGATCATGCAGCCGCAGCTCGGACAGACTGGTTTGCCGTCCGTGCCCGGCCAACGCAGGCGCAGGAACACATTCTCCACGCCGCGGTCGGACATGCGCATGATCTTGGCAGTGCTGAGCCAACGCGCCGCAGCCGAAAGCAGAAAGTGCTGCGCCATCTTCGCCCACCGTGACAGGATCTAACCAGCGCTTTCCTGCCAGGGTCGGCCACAAAGTACAACCCCGCATTCGCAGTGGCGGCAGCTACATAAGGCCGAGGTGTCAGGCCGCGCATTCGGAGCCGCCCAGCGGCGGCGGTAGTGGCGTCACGGTGTGCCGACGGTTAGGTGTAGACGCTGTACTCGAGGCGGCGGAGGAAGTTCTCGACGATCAACGCCCCCGTGGGTGGTGAGCAGGTCGAGCGGGCGGCACCGCTCAACACCGATGGCAGGGCGTTCCATCCATGTCTCGGCCTCGGCCTGCGGGCCGAACACCTCCGTGGCCCTGGCAAGGATTTCAGCGAACTTCCAAGTGCGCCCGCTTTGCTCCGCGGCGAGCGGCCTGGCTTTGGCGGCCGAGTCGCGGCGGCGCTGGAAGCTGCGCAGACGCACGCCGATCGCCTTCTCCAGCGAGTCCGGATTGCTCAGCACGAGCAGGTTGCCGACAAGGTGGGCAACGCGGGGCGCGGGGGAGGCCCGTCGAATAAATAATCGTGCGCCTCCAGCGGGTCGCTCGGCCGACGGCGTGTCTTCCAGATTTATGGGAAATTGGGGTCATTGCCCGAGATCTAGTTGCCCCTTGATCTGACACCAGAGGCACGGCCGCCTGCCGAGCTTGTTGAAGGCCCCGCGGCGCCGCCGCTGGCAGGATCAAGCGTGATTCCCGCCGTCAATGCGTGCTACCAGCCGGTAGCAGACGGCATATATGATACCGCTACCACGCGAGGGAGGGGCGAATGGATGTTCCAGGTGACAGTGACGGCTGGGACCGCGTTTCGGCTCTGCTCGACCAGATGACTAGTGAGCGTGAACGGCTGAATCGTGAGCATCTTGCGCGCGGAGAGACCGAGGCACTGCTCTACGTGCCGTCAACTCGAGAGTTTCGCGAGGCGCTGCTCTCCCGCGACGGTCGGGGAATGAGCTACCGGGACATCGGCCCCTCGCTCACCAGGTATGTGCGCGAAAACGACGTCTTGCGGCGCCTCAAGCCACGTCCGGGACAACGATTTGAGCCAGCCGTCAGCACGGAACTCCATACGGACCTCCTACCAATGCGAGTCCGTCATGGCGTGGATGCGGTATTCGGCCGAATGGAGCGCCACCGCGATGAATTGGGGCGGTTATTGCTTGAAGAGGTTGCTATTGAGACCGAAGCCCTACGTCGTCGGATCTCGGCTCTGGAGGCCGAGACTGCCGAATTGCTTCGCCTACTCGCGGATAGAGAGGACCTCATCGAGGATGCCGACCAGGCACGAGCGGAACAAACTGCCGCTGTTGCAGCGCTTGAGCAGGAGCGCCGCCTCCGTAAGGAAGCTAATGTTCAGGCTGAACTAGCCAGGAATGCAGCGCGCGCTGCTGAGCAGGTACGCGATCGCGCTTATAGCGAGGCGAAAGCTGCGGACGATATGCGTGCTGCTGCTGAGACCAAGCTGCATGCAATGGTCGCCGCTGTGCAAAAACTGTCGGAGGAGCTCGAGCGTGCGGGGCGAGAGAGGGAAGAAGATCGCCGCAGAATAGTCGATCTAATGGCTAGATATGCTATAAGTTCTGGATAATTGTATCGTATATTCCTTGGGAGTCACATTTTCTTCTCTTCGGGAATCTTTGATAAGATGGCCCGAAACGAGGATTACTCGGTCCAAGGCGGTCCTTGAGAGACCGGAGACGGCTCGTCCTCTCGAGCCGGTGAGTGCCTGAGCCGTCGTGCGCAGGCGGTGTTCCGGACGCGAAGCGCCCGCGAGCGGGCTGGCCGTGCAGCGGCGAGCACGCTATGACGCTGGCGCTAGTGGATAAAATCTGA
Organism: uncultured Pseudomonadota bacterium; assembly: GCA_963764895.1. GTDB lineage: Bacteria > Pseudomonadota > Alphaproteobacteria > Acetobacterales > Acetobacteraceae > CAVXUK01. The sequence continues at coordinate 53,205 of CAVXUK010000013.1, read as the reverse complement.
CGTTTGGTACCGGCTGGGCCGCAGCCGCGCGCGACCACTAGCAGGCTGCTGAAATGTGCGCCCGTGGCGGACGCGTTTGATCATCCGGAGGGGTTTTGCGCTGTCAGCTTGGTCTGTCGCAGCCTCCGTGGGGTCGATTTCTCCTCCGGCGGCCCATTCTGAACAAACTCCGGATGTCACGCCGCGACGGCCAATAGCCGGGGCAGGCGGACCAGATTGTAAATCAGCGCCGAAGCGGGAACCCGCTCCGAACTCGTAAGCGGGGCAAAACTCCGGGCGAGTGGTTTCAGGCAGGCTGGCCACGGCAGCGGATGAGATCGGGGAGCGCGGGAACGGCAGCATTGGTGACGACACCAATCCGGTCGCCGAGATAGTCCCAGAACGAGACGCCGAGCTTGGCGCAGGTGTGCATCAAGCCAAGGAACGCGTCCCGGCAATGGCGGCCGTCCTCGCTTTGCGTTCCTCCGCTGATTTTGCGTTTGGTAACGTAGCAACGGATGTCGCGCTCGGAACCGTTGGTGTGTAGCGGAATTTCCGGCCGGTCCAGCACCATCAGCAGCTCGGATTTGTTGGCAAGCAGGCGCTCCAGGAGGCTATCCAGCGTGGCGAAGCCGGTGCGTCGACGGAAGATGCGATCGAAACGCGAGCGCATCTCACCGCGTCGTCGTGTCGTCGGCTCCCTACGGTATGCCTTCAGATCGGCGTAGAACCACCAGATCAGCTGGCGGATGCGGTCCTGGGCCGCGCGATGCAGTGCGGTGAAGGTATCGAGCTTGTGCACGAGGCGTTCGGCGTGGACCCAGCACAGCGCGTGCTGCCCGACAGCGAACTGACCAGCGTCGTCACTCACGATCACGGCGCCGCGCAGGAAACCATGCGCCATCACGGCACCCCACAGTGCGCCTTCGGTGGCGATGATAACCGGGTCCGGCGTGATCTGGAGGTCGCTGATGCCAAGTGCCTGCAGATGTGCCTGCCAGGCAGCGTGGTCGGCGAAGCGCGCCTGCGGCGCGGACGCCAGGGTGCCGATCACCGGGCCGCAAAGCGCTCGCCTGCGCATGTCGTCCAGCGCCGCATCGTTGACCACGTCGTCAGTGTGACCGGCGCGCAGGGCGTCGAGAAAGTTCAACCGGCTCTTGCTTGGCCGCGTGCCAAACCAAGTGAAGTCGGCGTTGCCGACCTGCGTGCAAAAGCCGTTCTGGCGGGCGTGCCGCGCGCCGGTGTCGTCCACGCTGATCCAGGACGCGCTCTGCAGTCCGGCACGTAGCACATCACGGTTCTCCGCGCGGAAGTCGTGCTGCCGCTTGATCAGCAGCCGCATCACCTGTCGCTTGGAGATACTCAGGCCGAGCGCGCGCAACTGCGCGGTGATCCGCTCCACCGTGACCTGGCCCTGATGGTGTTGTTGCAGCACGAAGCGACGCAACTCCGGTCCAAAATGTCCAGCGATGCCGGTGGGCAACGGTGCAACCACGGTCTGGTCGTCCGGCGTCACCCAACGTTCCCGGCGATAGCGGATCACCTGGGCGCGCAGAACCAGATCCTGCACGACAAAGCTCTTGTGCCCCTTCAGGCGCGATCCTAGCGGCACATCGGCCTTCACCACCAGATCCTCAATGCTGACGCGCGGAGCGGACTTGCCGCGGCCTCGGTGTTTGCCGCGGCGCGGTGACTTCGGCTCCGTGCCCTTGTCCATGCCGCTCGGTTTCACGTCGGGACGGCCCTTCTGGCCTTTCAGCCGCGCAATCTCCTCTCGCTGCTCCGCCACGACGCGCTTGAGTTCGGTCAAATCGCCGAACAGGCGGATCACCAGGGCTTCCAGATCGGCGCGGGAAATGCTCGCGAGGTCATCGGGGGGCGACATCCACCGAGCGAATTGTACTCGCCCGCGCCGGGGGAAGAGGAAAACTGCCGCCTGCCCGGAGTTTTGCCCCGCTTGGTTGGACCCCGGCTAAGGCGCCCGAAGCTTTGGCTAAAATTGCTCTATTTCGTTCACCCTGGGGGGGCCTGACCGGCTGTTCCTGAGGCCGCCGTACCGCGAGGCAAGCCGCGCTGACCGGCGGCGGCACACTGGCGCGGCCCGGCGAGGTCTCTTTCGCGCACCGCCGCATGCTGTTCCTAGCTGGAATACCGACGTTCCCGCGCGCGGCCCTGATGGCGTCGTGCCAACCGATTGAGACCGGACGCACCACGGTGGCGCGCCAAGGCCCACGTCATCTATGCGGCGAGCCTGCTGCTCGTCGCGGCGATGAACCCATGCAGGCACGACCGTCTCGGCAACCCCGAACGCGAGTATGGCGGGGCGGTACTTTTGCAGCCAAAGCAGGATCTCCACTCGCCCCAACTCTTGCATTACGATCAGCTATCAGTCCAAATACGACACGACTGGATGATTTCCTTCTTCCAACCTGCGGAGGCAAGGAGTGAAGTTCCTTACGACATCCGACACGATATCGGAGATCCGAAATCTCCTTAACGGTGGCGGTGTGGTCAGAGTGGCTGTCTCATACTGGGGTGACGGTGCAGTGGACTCGCTGGGCATCACACGGAACCAGGATCTCACCATCGTGTGCGACGTTCTGAGTGGTGGTTGCAACCCGGCGGAAATCCGCAAACTCCTGGGTGTCCTCGGGGACAAGCGCGTGCTTACGTACGACCGCCTACATGCGAAGGTCTGGCTTGCCGCCGGGTCTGCCATTGTGGGTTCCTCGAACGCATCCTCTAACGGCCTCGGGTTCGAGGGAGAAGAAGCCGCCTCGCTCGTCGAGGCGAACCTCGTCGTGGATGACCGGAACGCCTTGGCTGCGATGAAGAAGTGGTGGACCGAAGGGATCTTAACGGGTGCCCGGGCGATAACTGCAGTCCGACCTACGCCGGGCGAGGAAGCTGCGAGAGCGGCACCGCGCTATACGCCCACTGAGCAGGGACCGCGACCTGTTGACCGGCCTGCGCACCGAACCGCAATCCTACAGGGATAGGAATCTGCTACGTGTGGGTTTGGGAGCACGAGGAACTTGACGACGTTGCTCAAAAGGCACTCGAAGAAGCAAAAGATAACCTCGGCGACGATATCTTGTGCTGGCAGGATGTTGACGAGCCGCCGCCGCCGGGTTCTGTCGTCATCGAGTTCAACTCGGAGTTCAGCCCGCCCGCATTTACAGGTATCTATCGCATTCTTGTGGACCAACCAGTTTACAAGACCGACCAATGCACTTTGCTGCTGTGCAGGCAGGTGCATGCCTTCGAAGGTATGTCTTTGGGCCATCGGGCGACGTGGCGAGCGGCGGCCCAGCGGCATTGGAAGCGAACGACGGGGACGCTTGGGAGGCGAACGACTTCGCCCGTTTCATCCCACCATTGCGCACCTGAACCGCGCCGGGTTTTCCGGAGGCTGTTTGGTTTGAGTCACGCCGCTATGGCACACTCATCAGCTTGGGCATAGTAACGCGCTTCTGCTTCTGCGGGCGGGACATTTCCGATCGGTTCGAGCAAGCGACGGTTGTTGAACCAGTCGACCCATTCGAGGGTGGCGAATTCCACAGCCTCGGCACTACGCCACGGGCCGCGCCGGTGGATTACCTCGGCCTTCAACAGGCCGTTGATCGTCTCGGCGAGCGCGTTGTCGTAGCTGTCGCCGACGCTTCCGACGGAAGGTTCGATTCCAGCTTCCAGTAGACGTTCGGTGTAGCGGATCGATACGTACTGCACGCCGCGATCGCTGTGGTGCACCAGGCCGCCCTGTCGGACTGGGCGGCGGTCATACAGCGCCTGCTCGAGCGCATCCAACACGAAGTCTGCGCGGGCTGACCGCGATACCCGCCAGCCGACGATGCGCCGGGCGAAGGCATCGATGACGAAAGCGACATAAACAAAGCCCTGCCAAGTGGCGACATAGGTAAAGTCCGACACCCACAAGACGTGGGGTGCTGGCGCCCGGAACTGCCGGTTTACCCGGTCGAGCGGACAAGGCGTCGAACGATCGCTGTGCGTCGTCTTCACCGTTTTGCCGCGCACCGCGCCCGCTAAGCCCATCCGCTTCATCAGGCGTGCCACCTGACAGCGCGGCGCCGCGACAGCCTCGCGCTGAAGCTGCCGCCAGACCTTGCGCACGCCGTAGACCTGGAAGGTCGCTTCCCAAACCCGCCTAATATCAGCCTGCAAGGCTGCATCGCGCCTTGCCCGGGCGGACAGCTTGCCCGGATCGGCGCGCTTCGCCGCATCGGCATGGTAGGTGCGTGGGGCGATCGGCAGAACCCGGCAGATCGGCTCGACCCCGTAGGCAGCGCGGTGATCGTCGATAAACGCGATCATGGCTTGGACCGGCGGTCGAGCTCCGCCATCGCAAAATATGCCGACGCCTTACGCAGAATCTCGTTGGCTTGGCGGAGTTCGCGCACCTCGCGTTCCAGGGCCTTGATGCGCTCACGCTCCTCGCGGCTCGGTCCGGCCCGCAGACCCTGGTCTCGCTCCGCCTGCCGCACCCAGCCACGCAGCGTCTCCGCCGTGCAGCCGATCTTTGCCGCAATCGAGCCGATTGCCGCCCATTGCGAGGCGTGGTCCGCCGCGTGCTCCAACACCATCCGAACCGCACGCGAACGGACCTCAGCCGAATACCGGTTCGCCGTCTTTGATTTCTCCATCGCTCCAACCTCTCAAGGGTCAGAGCCTCCGGCAAACCCGGCGCGGTTCAGCGTCCACAGTCCGATGCGGACGAGCCGCCCCTGCGGCGGCAGATCCGCCAAAGCTCGCCGGTACTGGCTATGGATACGCGGCGAAATGCCGCCACAGGCGGACAAGCTGCCGTCTTCGATATCGGTCGAGCTACAAGGAGTAGCTTGTCCGTTTCGGGTTCGACGCGCTCTATGACAAGCCCACACGGTGCCAACGAGAGTCCACGGCTCATGACGGCGATTTTCCTTCGAGATGCCGCTCATGGTCTGGCCAAATTGCACCAACTTCAGTCTGCGCCCAATGCCCCTCCGCGGCGTCGTTCCGCAACGGTGGATGACGACGTAAGTGGTTTGCCCGTGCAGGCCACAGTCGAACAGAAGGGGGTCACTTAACTACCACCGAAGTAATGGGGCCTCGGTTAGGAGCGATCGAAACCCCGGCAGCAGGGGTCATTCGGTCGCCGTTCAGGCCATACGCAGCGAACACATAACCGGGCGATTCATTCGCGCCGCGGAAGCCGTGTCCGAGCCGCGCCATATAGATATCCCCAGTCCAAATTCGAAACGGAAAGAGTATGGAATTGTCCCCAAAACTCGAATAACCAAGGCTGATATAGTCGTGGAAATTGGGGATCGCCTCAAAATTTTCCGCTGCTCCATCCGTTTGCAGCATTCGGTCGTATGCCGCGTGAAGGCGGTTCGCTATGTCTTCAGGGACGTTGCTGCCTAGGGCGGCCGCATCCGCCCCGGAGCTTCGTTTCTGAGCAAATCCCTCGGCCGCGTGGATGATAGCACCACAATCCACACTATCGCGGCAAAATGCGCTACCAGCGGCAAGGACCAGGGTATAGCGAACCGACACGCTGCAAGATGGGCCGACGCTAGACGCCCCGAAGGGAGTCACGCTGACATCGGTTTCAAGATACTGGTCGCTTTCAAAAGTGCCCTCTTCACCGATCAATACCGGTTGGCCGCCGATTTCGCCTCCGCTCATTCTTGTCTGGCAAAGCTCGGCTTCCCCGTTCCCGAATGGAAGGTTGATCCGTCGTGCTGCGGTTCCCGAGGGCAATGAGACAGCAACCAAGCGGTGACATCCAAGCGATCCCCCGCTCGAGTTGAAGATGGAGACCGGAATACCAGGTAATTCGATAAGGTTTACGTTCTTGCCCAAATTCTCGACAGCCCGAACTACGTCATCTGGGACTGCATGCTCCCGACGAAGCCGGGCGGCGTAAGCTGCACCTGACATCCAGCCATTTGATTTTTCAAGGGTGGACCGAACTGACGGATCACCAAGCGCCGACGACGCGCCCACCGGGTCCCACCGGTCCGTCCGTGACGTCATGAGCTTCTCATGGACGGATATCCGCTACAATTTGACACAGGCGTGCGGGCTGTTGCGCCATTGCGGTCACATCTGAGGCGTAGACGCCCAACAGGAGAGCCGCAACTTGAACTGCCCAAGTAGCACTTCTCAGCCGGATGTGTGGCTGAACGCATCGCTGCCTGGTGAGCTAGGCAATCGAAACTCGTGGGCGAAGCGATACCGTCGTCGCAAAGAGCCGCTTTTGCATCGTATCTGTGTTCCCTATGGTTGCCACGACAGCGAACAGCCGAGGATCCGAAACGTGTGCATTCGTTTCGCCACGTATATATCGCCACCGGTGACGGATTACGAGCCCCCAGCATACCCGATGGAAAAATCGATCTGAAATGACATCAGATCGCGATATGCGGTTGCGGATGGATGCCTGAGTGGATCAACACCGAGGCTGTCCGCCGAAGCCGGACCAACGCACTGACTCGACGGCAGAAACTGACAGACCACCAGGGTCGGGATCAGCGCCCGTCGCGATCCTATCGCGAACGGAATTCCTTTCAGAACGTCAATATGTTATGGACTATTTGAGACGTGGTCCCGCATCGGTGCTTGTTCACATGATCTGATGAGATACCATTGCGAGAAAGAGGGATGACGAAGAAAGGAATCGCTTATGAACGGAACTCATGATGCGATCCAGTGCCAGCCCGATGAATTGGCGTTTCATTTGAGGTTGAGTCTTGTCGGCCATGATTTTTGGGAGCTTGTTGTACGTTCACGACGCGAACGCCGCCACCCCAATCGGTGTCGCCGAAATGTGCTTTGGGTTGCCGACTTTCGACGGCACCGACGACGGACTAAGGCTTGGTCGCGTCACCGGCACCGCGCGCGCCGAAATGTTTGTTGTGTTGCCGTCATCGTGTGAGCGTGCCCCCGAGGATTGCAGCGGCCTACCAAAGTCCTATGCCGATCCGGGCGATATTGTCGTCGTTGGTCAGGAGGTGTCCGGCTTTGTTTGTGTTCACCGCCCGGGCGGAACCTCCGAGACAAACGGCTGGTTGTCGTTCGATCGGGTAAAGATCGAAGACCCGAAGAAGATCGCGGTCCCTGTCGGCTCCTGGCTCGGAACCTGGCGAGGCATCTCGACGGACGCCACTATCGTGCTCCGATCGTTTGACAATGAAGCCCTCCATGCAGAGGGCGAAGCATGGTGGCCGAGCGCAGCCAATGCACGTCGAAGTGGGGCCTTTGATGCCACCGCAATACCCGCAGGGAGCACAGCCGCGTTCGTTGAGGAAGGAGGAGTTCGGAGTTGGGTGCCGAGTGTCTCTTCTTCTGCTTGGTCATCTGCTTTTGGCCCTCGACAATAGAGCCTGTGGCGGCCTGAACGTCCGCTTTTCTGGGTTTTTCATCCACGAGGGAAATTAACCGGTGAGCATCTGTTGACGGCTTGAGCGCGGGCGATTGGAAGAGTTTGACATGCCTGCGTAACGCTGCTCCCGTTGGCTCCCGGTGACACGGGGTCTGGTTGGCGTCTCGCTGTCCTGGATGTCAGCAAGAGAAGAAAGTGGGCGAATTCGCCAGTAAATTTCTACAAGGTAGAAGTGCCCAACTAGGTGCCTCACCGACCGCAAAATATTCGGTTCAGCTGGCACTGGTCTTGCACCGAGTTCCGATGCGAGACTGTCCGCCGGATCATATGCCAGCTCTCTCTCTCAGAACCTGTACCGCCGAACGCCGTGCCGCCCCACCTGAACGCGATTGGCCAGGAGGCATCGAATGAATCAGCGACTTTGGCCGCGTAGAACGGGTAAGCCAACGCAAGATGAATGTAGTCACCTGCGTAGGGCGCAGCCACGGCCACCGGCCCCGCGCAGACCAGAATGGCCAGCAGCGAGGCAGCGCGCCGCCAGAAAAGTCGCCGCGCCGCACGGACCAATTGGACGAGGGTGACGGGCAGCCAAATCATGCCTGCGAGCAGCCCAAGCGGGAACGGTAGCAAGCCGAGCATTGGTACGAACGAGTAAACAGTCCCTGCGATGAGCGTTGCCAGGATCGGCACCCAGGCAGGCCGGAACGTCAACCCATCTGGTTCGGCCATGCCTGGCGGTGCGCAGCCGGAGTTGGATGCTTCGGTCATACCCGTTCTCCACGAACGCTCACATCGATACGCACGGCGGCCGCACGGTCGCGCGGCCTCCTGCGATCGTCCATATAGCGCTTCATCGAAAAAATGCTCGGTATCACGCTCAGCGCGCCAAAGACGCCCGTGAAGCGTGTGAAGCTGCCCGCCCAAGAAGTGAACTTCGACCTGTCGGCAAGCGGTAAACCGAGTAGCTCGCATATCATCGAAAGCGGAAGTTTTCGCGCATAGCTTCAACAAGATCGGCCGGATCACAATAGTGGCGTCCCACGCACGCGTAACTTCACAATCTCATTTGTTTTATGGCCGGAGATATTGCCTTATGCGACGCCAAGACCATTCGTGTCATCTGTCGGGGCATCGGATACCGACATGTAGGTTCTCGCATAACGTGTCACTGTCGTCCGCGTAAGGCTTTAAATCACCGTGGCCCGTTGAAACATAATCTGCCACTGATTCTGGTATAAGCTGTCGCTAGGCGAACGGATTTGCCGACAACGTGTCACTGGCCGCAAGTCATGCTGCCCGTGGATGGCTCGGCGGCCTGGTCTGCCTGGTTGCCATCTACCTGCCGTCGTTCCTGTTGCTGATCGGTATCCTGCCGTTCTGGGAAAGGCGGCGCAGGCGGACGGCCGTGTAGGCGGCGCTGGGCGGCGTGAACGCCGCCATCGTCTGCCTGCTGTTGGCCGCGCTGTACACGCCGGTTTGGACGAGCGCCATCAACTCGTCACCCGATTTCGGAATTGGCGTGGCCGCGTCCCTGGAGCTCGCCCTCTGGGGCTCCGCCCTGGCTGAGGGTCATTGTAGGCGCGGGCTGGCGGCAGGACTCAATTCGCTGCCAGGCTGATCCGCAACGCCGTCCATCGAAATCAGGAAAGCTCCCCGAGCAAGCGCCCCGAGGTGGTCATGATCATATGTCAAAGTCCCCCTCATACCGAGCGGGATGAATTTGGTCCGCGGCATTTTTGGAGATCTGGAACTTATTGAGCCGCATGAATTCAGATTTTCACAATTGGAGGCGAGAGAGATCAGGTGTTTCGCGGAGCTTCCTGATCTACATGCTAGCGATGACCGCAACCGCAGTAGGAGCACGCCGGTGGGGACCCTCACCGTCCGCAACCTCGACGTTGTCGTCGTCCGGGCACGCCGCATCCGGGGCGCCGAGCAACTTGTTAGAGGCGTTCACGGTAGACACAATTTCCGGCAGCATCACGCTCGCTACCGGCAACGTTCACGCGTCGCAAAACGAAGTTGAGGTATTCTGGGACGCCGCCATCTAAAGAGCCGGGGTGACAGGTGTCGAGGACACCTGCCTCCCCGCGCGTCAGTCGTGTCCCTCAACTCGCCGGAGCCTCCCCGAGCGCGGCGGCGACCTTGGTGCCGTCCGGGCTGCCGAGGCCCGTGCAAGCATCCCAGCCGGGGCTAGCATCGAAGCTCCCATTATTGCCGCTCGTGATGTCGTTTAGCGCGGAAGGCGCCGCATAGAGCTGCGGGTTGATGAACCCGACCGGGCTGCCCTTCGCCGCGTTGATGCGCGCGACCAGCCCAGCCCAGAGCGGCGCCACAGCACTGGTTCCGCCGATGACGGTATCCGTCCCATCGATCCGCACATCGTATCCCGTTTCCGGGTCGGCATCGCCGCTGACGTCCGGCACGCCGCGCATGGTCAGCGTCTGGGTGCCGCCCGATGCCAGCGTCACCTCGCAGCCCATCCTGCCAGGACGGCAACGGGAAGACGCTGCTCACGCCACCGCCGCTGGCGCCGCCCTGTGCACCATCGTTCCAGACCGTCTCGTTGGTGATCGTGGTCCCGGAGGTTTGGATACTGGTACCTCCGCAGGCGAGTGCGTAAGAGCTGGAGGCCGGGAAGTCCACGTGATTGGCACCATCATTGACGCCGTCGCTCGAGCCGCTGTCGCCCGACGCAACGCAGACGGTGATGCCGACCGCCGTAGCCGCCTGGAACGCCGAGTCGAACGCAGTCAGCGACTGCTGCGTCCAGGACGATTTCGGCCCACCCCAGCTGATGGAGATGACAGACGGATTGTTGGTCGTGTCGTGGATGGCTGTCGTGACGGCATCGAGGAATCCGGCATCCGTATTGGGTGCAAAATAGACAGCGATATTCGCGCCCGGCGCGATGGCGCCGACCACTTCGATGTCGAGCATCACCTCCCCGTCCGGCCCATTGGGATCACCGGTTGGATGATTCTTGCCCTGATCTACCGAAACGACGGTGACCTTCGGCTTCGCTTGGATACCAAGCGACGAGAAGTAGGTGCTCAGGTCCGCCATCCGCTCGCCGCCGCCGAGCTCGATGATCGCCACGCACTCTCCTTGCCCGGTTCCGGGAGGGAAGTCGTAGAGCGAAGCGATCTGGAGTGGCGTGAAGGAGGTCGCACCATCGGCGTTAGCGTGCCAGTGCACATTGCCGGACGAGGGACGCGCACGGAAATGCGGCCTGGCGACCGGTCGATCGTCGAGGCCGAGTACCGCTTCGACGATACCATGCAAATTATCCGGCAATTGCACGGCGCCCACCCGTCCGCGATACGAGCCACCTGGATGCTCGAATCGCTGTAGGTCAACACCGAACGCATCGTTGAACTGCGCCACGGTCCCCGACAGGACGACGGTACGCCGCCCAGGATGCTCTTGCACGACGGCGAGCCCGTGCTTGCCAGCAAATTTTTTGACCGCAGCGACATCGGCATCATCGGCACCAAACTGCCGTTCAAACTCCCGACGGCTCAGATAGTCGACGCCTTTTTCTCGGTTGGCGAGCTTCTTGACATGGTCATCCAGCGCGGTGCCGCCGCGGCGGCGCAGCAGCACGCTGACCTCTAGTCTTTCGGCTGGGTCGGCCCTGCCGACGGACTTTGCCCCCGGCAATGGCTTGCGTTCGCTTCCCTGGAGTGGATGTCCGGCCATTCTGGTACTCCTTCTGATTGAGACCGAAGGCATGCGTTATCGCATTTTCCCGTGGCAGGGGATCTGAAATATTTCAGTGACATGGCCCCCCCCTGGCTCGGCAAGTCGCGGATCTCCCCGCAAGTGCGCGTATGGCAGGATAAGCGGCCGTTGCGGGGAGCGGAAACGGTGGGAATCCCCTACGTGTCCAACACCGGATTGCGCCGATGCCCGGGTTTCCTTCGGACCGCAGATAACCGGATCGCAGAAGAATTCTCGAAAATATCAATCAGTATATCGCACTTTACCTCATGTTTGCCAGCCAACACCATCTTCGACTGATGCCGTATTGTATTGTAAATATTCCCACATTTGTCACCATTATGTGATTTGGGGGCTCAATCGGCGACGCTACACAAGATTCGGTGAAGTGCAAATCAAGCAACGTCTGACACAAAAAGAGCGGACGAAGGGCGTCTCCATGCCGAGCTCGGGTGCTGCAGGGAAGACGAGGGCGCGAAGAAAGTCAGTCGTTCCGGCGTGTGGCAGACGGGCGGGACGAGCCCACATGTCACTCTATTTTCAGGTTACGACTAGCAGTCACCTCTCGCGCCACCCAGAGCACCATCGCGCAGTCGACGACTCCTGCGCCCACAAGGTTGGTCGCATGAAGTTCCTGACACAATGGAATTGATGAGAATGGCAGGCGTAATCGCGTCGTCCGCACTTAACGTAGCGACCCAAACCTGACCAGCGTGACCGCGGTCCCGACGGTGGGACCATCGATGGGGATCGGACGAATTCGGAAGAAGCGCTGGAAGCCGCAAGACGGGCCGACCCACACCTTCCTTCGGGAGACCTCAGATGGATACGCCACAAGCTTCCGTATTCGGCAAGGACAGTCCAATCTCGGTAACGGGATCCGTGGCATTGCGCCATGTCTTCCGACCGCGGCACGTCGCCGAAGCAATCAGCGACCGGGGTCCGCAAACCGGATTCGTCCCGCCGCTCGCCATGCCGCCGAAACTGATCCTTCCGTTCGTGCCGACCTTGCAAGTGAACGAATTCAGTGCCGCCATATCGCAGGCGCTGAATGACCAGTGCACGGGATTCGGTTTGGAGTTACGCCAGCACGGCGTTGCGGTCCTGGAACTATCGGGAGGCTGGGGTCAGATCCCGGCCGATGGCGGGGAGGCGTGGACAACCAACGTCCACATGCACATTGCGAGCTTGAGCAAGATGCCGACTGCGATGGCGGTGACGCAAGCGTTCAATGACCGCAACCTATCCTTCGACACCCCGATCAGCGGATACCCCCCGGCTTACTGGCAGCAGGGTCCCGACATCAACCTGATAACCTTCCGCAACCTTATGACGCACACATCCGGCCTCACGAGCGGCGCCACGGATTACGAGTCTATGAAGGCTGCCATAGCCGCCGGTGTGACGAATTACGGCACCCGTGTCTACGCGAAGACGAATATGCGGGCAGCCGCGATCCTGGGACCGGCCCCCTTGGGTTCCTGGGCAACCTGATTTGGCTCGTGTTGGCAGGCTGGTGGCTGGCTCTCGGCCACCTGATGACGACTGTACCCCTCGCGATCACCATCATCGGCATCCCGTTTGCCTGGGCCCACCTCAAGCTGGCCGGTATTGCGCTGTGGCCGATCGGAAAAGTGATCGTTCCCGTGGAAACGCCGCTCACAGGGCGCGGCTACCCCGCGTGAAGTAGATTCGCGTGGTGGCCAAGTCTGTCCAGCCGTCGCTTCGTCAGCCACGTTCGGGGTGGAAATTGCCCGCCACGGCGAGCGGTGCGGGCGGCGGGAGCGCGGTGCTGCCGGAGCACCTGGCGGGAATCGTGGGCCTGTCGCGGCGTGCTGCTCACGCCATGACGCCCGTCGCACCGCCGGAACCGCTGCGCCCGCTGGCCGAGTATGAGCGGCTGCTGGGAGGGGCGCCGTGATGCCCGCGGCCATGGAGGACCGGCTGGCCGCGATGCTGGCGCGGCTGAAGCTTTCGGCCGTGCGCGAACGGCTGGACTGTAAATCAGCGCCAGACGGGGCTCTGGCTCAAAGTTGGTGCGATCAGTCCGCAGGCGGAAGTCGCTGCAGCACTCTCCGGGTGCCGATGGACGGAGACGTGATTGGTGGCGCTTACTTGGCCAGTCGATCTCGAAATCAGCGTCAGCCGTATGACCAAGCCCTCTGGCCGCCAGTCGCGGGCGAGGTGGCCGCCCAAGCGGCTTGAGACGATGGCACGCTCAAGCAGGCTGCCGAAGCCTTCACAGGTCGATTGGCATAGAATGGGCGGACCGCCCCGTTCCGTCCACACAAGAGTGAACTCTTCGCTTTGCTCGGAACACTCCACGTCGACACGACCGAAGGGCGTGGACAGCGCTCCATATTTAGCCGCGTTCGTCGTAAACTCATGCAGCAGCAAGGCGAAGCTCGCCATGGCCCGACCGGTGATCGGCACGTCGGGACCAGTGACCGCGATCCGCGTGCTGCCGTCCGACCCATCCTCGCCGTAAGGCGTCGCAATCGCACTGATCAGCGCGTGAAGTGTTGTCGACGGCTCGGATGCCCGATCAGATCCAGACACTGCGGGAATTGTCAGCGCATGTGCGCGCGCCATCGCCGATAGCCGCGCCTGCACCACCGACGCAAGTTGTGCGGGCGTGGCAGCGGAACGTGCGCTCAAGGCCACGATGCCGCTCGCGAGAGCAAAGAGATTCTTGATCCGGTGATCCATCTCCCTGAGCAGCATGTGCTGCTGTTCCAGGGCCTGCCTGCGCTCAGTAATGTCGCGCGCGACCTTCGACGCACCGACGATCTGCCCCGCGGCGTTTCGGATGGGCGAGATGGTCAACCCGATTTCGACGAGGCTCCCGTCCTTGCGGCGGCGGACCGTGTCGAAATGCTCGACGCGCTCGCCTCTGCGGATGCGGCCCAGGATTTGAGGCTCCTCGTCGAGCCGGTCATCGGGGATGAGGATGGTGATGGACTTGCCGATAACCTCGCCCGCCGTGTAGCCGAACAGCCGCTCGGCCCCGCTGTTCCAGCTCGTGATCACACCATTGAGGTCTTTGGCCAGGATGGCGTCTTCAGCGGACTCCACGATCGCGCTGAGCCGTTGTGCGGCGCGATCGGCTTCCCGGCGATCACTGATATCAATCAGCATGTTGACGGCGCCGACCAGCCGCCCGGACGCGTCGAACAGTGGCGTCGGATAGGGGATGAACGGCACCAGCGTTCCGTCCGGACGCTCCGCGATCGCTTCCACACCTCGAACGGGTCGGCCTTCTCTGAGCGCCACGGCCATTGGACATTGCTCGTGGGGAAGATGACTCCCGTCCGGAGAATAGAGCTTCCAGGATCCACACCACTGGGCCTGCCCCAGCTCCGGCCTATGTCCCCACAGGTCAGCAGCCGCATCGTTGTAGTAGGTGATTTTGCCGTGGGCGTCGGTCACATAGACTGCGGCAGCGAGGGCATCCATTACTTGGCGGTCGTCGCAGTGGCCTCGGATCTTGCCCACGCCGAGAAGGGCGTTCGCCCGGTCGAAACGCTTGGTGTCCAGTCGCACCTGTTCTGTCGTCCCATGCATGGCGAGCTATCCTTGGAGCTAGGCTAATTTGGGCCGGAAATTTAACTTCCCCTCTGTGGCCGTCAACAGCGGACGCAAAACCACCTTCGATGAAATAGACGTGATCGATCGGGCTGCCGCGGATCTCCAGCCGTCTTCGGAGCGGAAGATCGAGTGCCTCCAAATGAGGCTCCAGCAAGGCAAAATCCGATAGCGACAGGCGCGCTAGAATCCGATTGGATGTTTGACGATGAGGTGGGTCGCCCGGCATAAATCTCCCCAGAAGGGCAAGAGCACAAATAGGGTCTCTCAACCACCTAAGCCCTGAAAACTCAGCAGACGGTGGACGGCACTATCCGAGTTGAGTTCCGAATTTAACAGGCATGACTGTACGTTTTTCGAACACTTCGCCAGCAGCGATCATAAACGGGCGTATGGGACACCACGACGAGCGAGGCCGATCGATAGCGCCGGTTGCGCCCGGCCAACCGCACTTCGGCGCTCGTATCCGGCAATTCGTGGCGTGGCGGCCAAAGGCAAGGTGTTCGGAATGCTCAGGGCGTCGCCGAGTTGCCTGAGCAGGGACGCCCTCGTCCGAAGGGAAGCTGGCGATGGCGTCTGCCGACGCATCCGGAAGCCTTAAATTATCTGGATGCCGCCGCTGAGATCGCGTGGAGTTTCAGCTCATGGGCCATCGGCGCACCGCCGCGGCCCTGGGCGGAGGTGACTGATGCTGCTGATCCGGCAACTACTCAGGCTCCGCAGCCTTCTTGCCCGGTCGTGGTGGGTGTCTTGGTGCCTCTACCGACTTCACGGGTTGCCGCTCGTCGGGCCGCCCCGGGAGGAGGTCTGGTACTTCGCCTATGGCGCCAATATGCACTTCAGCATCTTTTGTGGGTGGCGCGGCATGCGACCGCTCGACTGGCGCCCCGGCCGAGTGCGTGGCTACCGCCTGCGCTTCAACCTCGAGGGGCGCCCCAGGGGCAAGTCTGCGCCCGCCAACGTCTTCCCCGACCCCCAGGCGGAGGTGTGGGGCGTCCTCTATAAGCTCACACGACGCGACCTCGTCCGTTTGGACGCCACGGAAGGCATCCCATGGAGCCGGTATCGACCGCTGTGGCTGGAAGCCGAGGATATCAATGGCAGGCCGCTTCGGGCGACGACGTACATCGCCCGGGGCAAGGAGAGCGACGGCAGGCCATCGCTCCGCTACATCACGCTGCTGCGCGACGGCGCGCGGACCCACAAGCTACCTGAACATTATATCCGCTTTTTGGAAGGCGTCGAACACGCACGGTAAGCGATGAGTTGCGGTTTCGCCGACCCCTTGAGCCTGCACCGGATGCGCCGTTGCCTGCTGCTGCGTTGTCCTGCTGAGCGTCTCACGCCAAGAAGCAGTCTCTGGTGAGACGGAGGCGCCGGGGTAGTGAGGAACTGGCGCTCGCCGGGACACCGACCGCAGCTTTTGGCCGCCCGCCCGAACTGGACCTCTCTGACTTCCAATGCTGGTGAGTTGGCGCGAAAGGAAGATTCCCAGAGGGAACCTCGGCCAGGATCTGTCGCTTGTCCAGCTATGGCAGGCCGGACAGCTCCTTTCACGAAGCCGACCGGACCCACGGCGCTGCGCTTGGCGGTCGCAAACTTGCTGCGCCTTGCCATGGCCGATCTTGACGACGCACGACTGCTCCTGCGGCAAGGGCGGACGCGCAATGGTGCCGGAATGGTAAACGCGGCGCTCGCACGCGTCGTCCGCGCCGTCGTCGCCTCAGAGCATGGATGGGGCCGTGACCGCGGGGAACGGGGCATCGGCGCGGTGCCGCTGGCTAACGCGATCAGGGCGGAGCTTGCCGCAGCGAGCGCCCTCGCGGTCGCGCCTCCGGAAACCCCGGTGCGGTCGGACGGGTCGCTGGTGCCCGAACCGGGAGCGGATCAAGTCTCCCGCGCCTTGAAACTGGTCGCATCAACGGTCAAGACCATCGCGAAGGCGTTCGACGTGGTGATTTCGGGGACCGGCCCCGCGGGACACGTCGCTCCCATCCGGCCGGAACCGCCTCCGGAACCGGAGGAACCCGAACCGCCTACCCGGACCCGGGTCGTCGGACACGCGCGGGAGCGACGGGTACCTGCTGCACCGGCCCCGATCCCTGGACCGCCTCCCCGGGAGCGTGATCGGGAACCGGCTTGGATGCGCTTGCCGACTGTCGTGAACCGGTCGTCGCCGACGAAAGTCAGGCCAGCGCCGCGAATGGTGTCTCCCCGGATCGACGGCAAGAGAGCGACCACGCCCGCGGCATCTCCTCCCGAAGCGGCTGTCGAAGAGCCGCTACAACTGCCAGCCCCAGCGCCGCCGGGTCGACCGGCGCGCACAGTGGCACGGATTGTCGGACGACCCAAGAGGTTGCCAAATCGCAACAGTGAGCCATCTCTCCCGATTCCAGCGCCTCCTGACCAGGTGAGAGCCGTCGCCGGTGAGCCGCCGCGGCGGAGCCGTCGAGCGGCCGAGATGTCATCAACGGCGTTCTGGTCACTGGCGGATCGTTGGAAGATGCCAGACTTGACCGCGCTGGAACTCATCGGCCACCCCGGCGGCCTCACCAAGAAGGGGACGCGCCCGAGGTTCAGGGTAACCGGCGACGAAGCCAAACTATTCGGTCTTCTCCAGGAAATTGATGCGGCCCTCGAGCCTTTCGGGACGGCACCGGCCGTCTGGCTCCGGCAGCCGATCGCCGCGGCGCCGTTCAAGAGCGCCACTCCTCTTGAGCAGATATCCCGGCGTGGCCAAGAGGGAGCGCACGACATAATCCGTAGAATCATGCAGCTCGGGTTGCAGAGCCCAACCTAGGTCACCGGCTCGTTATGCCGCAACCAGATGCGCATTGCGGCGAGCTTGATGTGGGCTAGGTAATTGGCGGTGTAAATCAGCATCGAAGCGGGGCTTTGACTTCAATCTTGGTGCAATCCGGTGGGATCGTAGGCGGTCTCTTGCTGGAGGGTCACCGTCGTCAGTTGTGGTTTGTCGCTTGCACCTTGTGGCCTTGCCATCGAGCGGCTCGATGCTGAGGGGAGACACTGTCCTCATGGTCGCTCAACCGGTGTCGAAGTCTGCGGCCTGTCCCGCCTGCGGTGGCGTCTCGGCCCGCGTCCACAGCAAAAACCTGCGCCGCTTGCCGGATTTGCCGTCACAAGGACAGCTGGTCCGCATCCAATTGTGGAGCCGCCGCTTCCGCTGCACGGCGGCAGAATGTGGTCGAAAATTTTCACCGAGCGGCTCACAGGAGGTTGCCGAGCGCCGCGAACTTCAACCCGTCACGGCGTTCGGACGGAGGAATGTGCTCCAGTGTCGCGAGCAGCCGCCACCTCGTGCAGGGTGAAACAAAGACGCGGTAAGACCCTAATACAAGGCCCTTTGACGACCACGGCCGCGCCTACGTCGAGACGGAGGACGCCAGCACCAACCAGGTCGAGAGCTTCTTCCCCCGCGCGCGGCGGGCGGAAATCGGCATCTTCCACAGCATGGCCGGGAAATACCTCGACTGGTACGCCGCCGACCTCGCGTGGCGCGAGGACCGGCACCGGACCGATTTCCGGGCCCAGGCCAAGTCCGTCCTTCGGTCGGCGGTGGCGCACCCGGTCAGCCGGAACATGGCGGGCTACTCGCAGCGGACCAACAAGGCCAAGCGCCCGCTGGTCGGCTGGAACCCGCTCAGCGGGCAGGGTTGGGCTCGGCGGTCGAATTGGATTGACCTATGCCCGGCCCGACGCCATCTCTTCACTGAGGGAGATGGGTGATGGCCGTCGAAGTTGAGATGCGGTTGGATGACTACCGTCGCCTGGCGGTTGCTGGCGCGCAAGCGGCCATTGCCGCGCTAGCGGAGCTTGGCGTGCGGGCCGTAGTCACGGGATCCCTCGCCAGGGGCAGGTTCGGCATGCACTCGGATGTCGATCTTCTCGTCACTTTCTGCCCGCGCCATCTCAAGTATGCCATTGAGGGCAGCGTCGAGGACGCGCTCCATGGAATGCCGTTCGATGTCGTCTACCTCGATGAACTTCCTTCCTGGAAAGCGGTCCGCTTCACGGAGGGCGCCATCGATGCATCCGAGCTTCGTTGATATCGAGAACGAGTTCGCCGAAATCGCCTGGGAGGCGGATCATCTCTCGAACCGGCTCGCGCGCATCGGTGTCGAGGACACGCTCTTGGACATGCAGGAGAAATGGGAGGCAACCCACGTGTGCGCCTCGGCTGCGGAGAAGATCTACACCGGATGCGAGCGTGTGATGGCTAGGCTGGCGACCGAGGTTGACCATTCTCCGGTGGCGCATTCCGATGGATGGCATGCAGCGCTGTTGCGCAGGATGGCGAACCCGTTCCCGCTTGTCCGGGACGCGATCATCTCGAAAGACTGTTACGCTGTCTTGGACAAACTGCGTGCTTTCCGGCATCGAGAGCGCAACACATATGGCATCCACTTGGATTTCGATATTGTCGTCGAGAGAGGCCACGAGGCCATGACGGGGTTCGCCCTCTTCCGCGAGGAAGTCAGGGCGTTCCTCAGCCGCGGGAACGATGACGTGCCGAGCGCAACGAGACCACTTCCCCTGCACCCGGCAGGCGCTGAGGCTCAGCGCTCTATTTGCCAGAGCACTTGTCGACCATCTCCGTTGCCGACGCGGCGGAGCTGCCCGGCGGACGCCTTCTGCGAGAAGACCGCCGCGACCCGGGACGCGATCTGAACCTGGAGCAGCTCGTCGTCGGCCCGTCCCTTCGCCTCTAGCATCGAGCGGGCGCACTCGGCCGAGGTGTTGGGGCGCCCCATCCCGCGCAGCGCCGCCGCGCTCATCTCGCCATGGCTGAATGGGTTGCCGCCCGACGGCCCGCGGCGGTTCGCGTGTCCGGCCCCCGGCCTGTAGTCCGGGTCGAGCATCAGCAGCACCTTGTCGAGGGCCGCGATGTCCTGCCCGAGCCTGGTCAGCTCCACTTTCAGTTCGCGGCGGGCGCCACCAGGCCGCGCCGCCGCTCGACCAACTCGTCGCTTGCCGCAGACATGCCGTAAGTCCCCGAACCACCGGGAATATTATGCCGCGACCTTGGTCACTCCGCTTGGTGGCAACTGCTCCATAATGCCGCTTTGACGGCCTACGACCTGGTCGTCGCCGACGAGCCGCCCGCAAGGGACCTGGCGCCGCGACACGTGCGGGGCGGAATTTCGGTGCACAGCGGCCAGGTTCTGGTCACCGGTCAGGCCGCGCCGATCAGCCTGTCCAAGCTCTTTAGCCTTCCCGTGCGGCGGACTATATGCGGACGGTAAACCTCGGAGGTAGCCGGGGCAAAACGCCGGGCACGAGGCGTCAGGCAGGCCGGCCGCGGCACCGGATAAGATCGGCGAGTTCAGGCACGTCGGCGTGCTTGGCGATACCGATCCGGTCACCGAGATAGTCCCAGAAGCCGATGCCGAGCTTGGCGCAGGTGTGCATCAGTCCGAGAAAGGCGTCGCGGCAATCACGGCCGGCGTCGCTGCGGGTGCCGCCACTGATCTTGCGCTTGATGACCTGGCAGCGAATGTCGCGCTCCGAGCCGTTGGTGTGCAGCGGAATCTCCGGTCGGTCGAGCACCATCAGCAGTTCGGGCTTGTTGGCGTGCAGCCGCGCCAGCAGGCGATCGAGCGCGGCGAACCCGGTGCGGCGGGCGAAGATGCGATCGAACCGGGCCCGCATCTCGCCGCGGCGGCGTGGGCCAGGATCGGCACGATACGCCTTGAGATCGGCGTAAAACCACCAGATCAGCGCGCGCATGTGCGCCTGGGCGGCGCGGTGCAGGTCGGTGAAGGTGTCGAGCTTGTGCACCAGCCGCTCCGCATGCACCCAACACAGCGCGTGCAGGCCGATGTTGAACTGACCGGCGTCATCGCTGACGATCACTGCTTCGCGCAGGAACCCGTGGTCCGCCACAGCCCCCCACAGCGCGCCTTCGGTAGCGATGCACACGGGGTCGGGTGTGACCTGCAGGTCGGCAATGCCGAGACGCTGCAGATGCGCTTGCCAGTCAGCGTGGTCGGCGAAGCGGCTTTGCGGCGCGACCGCCAGTTGGCCGATCACTGGGCCGGCGAGCGAACGACCGCGCATGTAGTCCAGTGCCGCGTCGTTGACGACGTAATCGCTGTGGCCGGCACGCAGCAGGTCGAGGAAGTTGAGCCGGCTCTTGCTCGCGCGCGTGCCGAACCAGGTGAAGCTGTCGTTGCCGATTTGCGTGCAGAAGCCGTTGCGGCCGGCGTGGCGCGCACCGGTGTCATCGACGGTGACCCAGGATGCGGTCTGCAAGCCCGCCCGCAGCACGTCGCGGCTTTCGGCGAGGAAGCCATCGTGGCGG
This sequence comes from uncultured Pseudomonadota bacterium, assembly GCA_963764895.1. Taxonomy (GTDB): domain Bacteria; phylum Pseudomonadota; class Alphaproteobacteria; order Acetobacterales; family Acetobacteraceae; genus CAVXUK01. The sequence goes on along the minus strand of CAVXUK010000013.1, from coordinate 32,212 downwards.
TCGATCAGCAGGCGCATCACCTGGCGTTTGGAGATGCTGAGGCCGAAGGCGCGCAGTTGCGTGGTCAGCCGCTCCACGGTTACTTGCCCATGGTGGTGCTGGGCGAGCACAAAGCGGCGCAGTTCCGGGCCGAAATGTCCAGCCACACCGGATGGCAGCGGCGCCAACACCGTCTGCCCGGCCGGCGCCACCCAGCGTTCGCGGCGGTAGCGGATGACCCGGGCGTGCAGCACCAGATCCTGCACGACGAAGGTCTCGTAGCCCTTGAAGCGCGACCCCGGCGGCGGGGCCGCCTTCACCACCCGATCCTCGATGCTGACCCGCGGGGCCGACTTGCCGCGCCGGCGATGCTTGCCGTGGCGCGGCGGTGGCTTCGGCGTCGTCGCATCGTCCATCCCGCTTGGCTTGATGTCGGGGCGGCCCTTCAGCCCCTTCAGGCGCGCGATCTCCTCGCGCTGCTCCGCCACCACGCGCTTGAGCTCGGCCAACTCGCCGAACAGACGGATCACCAGTGCTTCAAGGTCAGCGCGAGGAATACTCGCGAGATCGGCGGGCGGGGACATGTCCAGAGCGAATCGTACCCGACCGCGTCGGGGGAACCCCAAAAATGCGGTTCGCCCGGGGTTTTGCCCCGGCTACCCTCGGAGCACGTAAGGCACTGTGAATTAATGGCATTATGGAGCAGTTGCCGCCAAGCGGAGTGACGTATTTCGCGACATAATTGCCCCGCGGTCGAACTCAGTGCATGAGAGTTGGTCGCTTCGTCGACCAGGTTCGACTCCAGCATGGCAAGATGTCACGCCATCCTTTTGCGGGTTCGCTTCAACACAACGAACATCGTGGCGACCAGGAGGAAATTGAAGACCGCCACGGCAGCTACGGTCGCGAGGGTGCCATTGGTGCCATAGGCCGCGAGAAGGGCAGCCCCAATCGAAGGAGCGGCCGCCTGCGCCATCAGGCTTGGCATCGCCAGGCGCTCCATCACTGCCGCATACCCGGGCCCCGCAAACAGGGCGAGCGGCAGCGTGCCGCGCGCAACGGATTCCCACCCAATTCCGGCACCGTAGAAGACAAGAGGGACGGCGAGCACCGGGAGCGATGCCCACAGGGCTATGACCCCGATTGCCACCAGCAAGGTGGAGGCGAGCTTGGTCCAGATCGGATGATGATAGCGTGCAATGAAATACTCAATTGTCCGCGCACCGACCTGAGACGGTCCCACAAGCGCCCCGAGCGCGACCGCTGCCACGAGACCGATACCGCGCGATTGAAGGATGGTAAGCAGGTGAACTGAGAGGAGCGTCGAGACTACCGCGCTAAGCGTGATTGCGGTTGCCAGCAGACCAAAGAAGACCGGAGAGCCGACAGTGCTCGGTGTCGGCACCTTCTCCATTGGTTCGGCTCTGGCAGGTTGCTCGATCTGGTCCACGGCCTCGCGTGGCAAAAAGCATAGATAGGTTGGCAAGAGCACCCCGAGATGGAAGGCGGCATAGGCCAGGCAGGCGCCCCGCCACCCGAGATTCGTCACCAGAAATGCTGACAGCGGCCAACATACCGTGCTGGCGAAGCCACCAAACAGGGTCAGGGTTGTGATCGCCGATCGCGCCGCCTGGCCATAGAGGCGCCCAAGTGTAGCGAAGGCCGGGTCATAGAGCCCGGCACCCATGCCGACCCCGAGGACGATCCATGCGGAGAAATATTCTGGGAGTGTGTGGGCGACTGCCAGGACTCCGAGCCCTGCCGCAAGCAGAACCGTGCTGGCGGCAAGCACTGGACGTCCGCCACGACGAGCGATCGTACGGCCAATCCACGGCGAGACCAGACCCGCCACAAGCAGGCCGAGGGAGAGGCCGCCGACCACCCATCCCTGCGGCCACCCGGTGCCGTCCGAGATCGGTTTCGCCAGGACTGCCGGAAGATAGTAGGAGGAGTCCCAGGCGAAAATCTGTGCCACGCCAAGCGCCGTGATCACGGGGCCGAAGCCCGGAGGCCCGGCCGAGCCGGTCGGGGGAAAGACCGGCAGTGATGTGCTCACGCGGGCAATCCACACCCGCACCCCGCCTTGCCCGCGTCCTTGGCCATGGCATCAGCGACACAGCAGGCGTCCGATGCTGCCGGTGCCGGTGCCGGTGCCGGTCCGCCGCCGCAGCCGTTGGTCGTCCCGTCATCCTCAAACTGCACCTTGCAGACACCGGTTTCCGGCAGCGCAAGCTGCACCCGGTCCGCCGCAGCGACATCGCCCGCGAGCGCCGCCACGACGGACCGCGCCTGTTCGTAGCCCGTCAGCAGAAGGAACGTGGGAGCGCGCCCGTATGCCTTGACGCCAATGGTGTAAAAGTTGGGTTCTGGGTGCGCGAGTTCGCGGTGCCCATGCGGCGGAACGTCACCGCAGGAATGAACATTCGGATCGATCAGCGGTCCCAACGCCCGCACGCTTTCAAGCCAGGGATCGAGTTCGAGCCGCAGCTCGCGCGTCATCGCAAGATCGGGGCGCTGGCCCGTGGCGACAACGATGCGGTCAACCGGACCGAACCGGCCCGGGCCTTCAGCGGTATTTCCTTCCAGCAACAGGCCATTGCCAGCAGCGCGAACAGCCGTTGCCGCGAACCCGGGAACGAGTGAGACGACCTGGCGGTCGACCAGCGCCTTGAGATGCCATTCAAGTTCGCCCCGTGCCGGAAGCTGGTCCGCGAGGCCGCCGCCATAAACACGAGCGAGGTCGGTGCCCCGCACGACCCACACCACCGAGGTCGCCGGAACGTCCTGCGCGAGCCGGGCGAGATCGAGAAGGACATTCGCCGCCGAGTAGCCCGCGCCGACCACCAGCGTCCGGCGGCCAGCGTATGCGCCACGGTCGCGGCCGAGAACATCCGGCATGCCATAGGCAATGCGTCCGGCGTTTTCCAACTCGCCCGGCGCCGGTAGACCGGTCGCCCCGAGTGGGTTGGGATTCGTCCATGTCCCGGACGCGTCGATGACGGCACGCGCCAGATCCGTGCGGCGGGCACCGCCAGGCATTGCGATCCGCAATTCGAACGGCTTCGTCTCGCGTCCCTTGGTCACCACCTTGTCGACGCCATGACGGGAGATCGCCTCGACCCGCGCACCGGCTTCAATCGCGCCCGCGAGTTCCGGGGTTTCGGCAAGCGGCTTGAGATAGCGGGCATAGAGATCGCCGCCGGTCGGCAGCTCGGCCATGGGCGGCGGCGTCCAGCCATCGCGCTCCAGCAGCGTCCGAGCCGCCGCGTCGATGTTGAGATCCCACGGCGTGAAGACGCGCACATGGCCCCAATCCCGGAGATTGGCGCCGACCGTGGCCCCCGCTTCATAGACTTTCACCGGCAGGCCGCGCGCGATCGCGTGCGCGGCGGCGGCAAGGCCGATCGGGCCGCCGCCGATAATGGCGACTGGGAGGTTTTCAGGCGTCATGCGGCGTCTCCTTCGCTCATTCCAGAAACACAGAAATAACGGACAAAATGAGGATCACGCCGCGGCCTCGCCTTCCGGCGCCCGGGTGGCATCCGCACAGCATTCATCGGCGAGGAACCCGAGCAGCGCATCCATTGCCACGTAGTTCGCGCGGCAGATGAGCGTCGTCGCCTGACGCTCCTGCGTGACCAGGCCCGTGAGGATCAGACGGTGCAGGTGATGCGACAGCGTGGAGGCGGCGATCCCGATCCGTTCCTGAAGACGCCCCACCGGTAGCCCGGGATCTCCGGCGCGTACCAGCGCGCGGTAGACCTGTAGCCGGGTAGGGTTACCCAGTGCCTCAAGCTGCTTCGCGACTTGTTCGACATCCATGGAAATAATCTAGACCTGCCCCCTATGGCAGAGCAAGGGGTAGTTCGATATTCGTAGAAATAGGGGAACGCCGGAACCGGTGGGCGCTCTGTTGCCGCAGTCCGTTCGGCCGCTTCGTTCACCAACGCGCGCCGCCGCATACCGAGGGCACGCCCGGCGGACGATGTGAACAACGGACAGCATGGCCGCCAGCCGCGTCAGCAGACCGAGGACGATGAGGACGCCGCAGACAACCTCCACGGTACCGACGAACGGCCCAGTGAGGTTCGGCGGAGGGATCAGATCAATCATGCTGCTCGCCCCGCGCATCCGCTCGTGCTTGAGCACGACGCGTCAAACGAGCCGCGGCGATGCCGGGTCGGCAAGGTACCACACCGACATCGCCGTCATCTTGCCCGGGTCCAGACGGCTCACTTCCGCCTGCTCGAAGCCCGGGCAACCTCGATGTCGTGCGCCTGGGTGTCGTTCACCGCACTCATGAGATCCGCGAGCGCCTGCGCCTGCCTACATAGCCATGCAGCCGTCGCGTAGAGCCGCTCTGCCAGAGCCGCCATGTCGCCAAACTGTCATGGAGGCTCGGTCCGGTATCCACTACACTGGAAACATGGAAACTACAGATGCCTCGCTCATCTTCGGAGCGCTGTCTCAGGAGACCCGGCTCGCGGTCCTGCGGCTGCTGATCACCGCCGGGCCGAACGGTCTTCCCGCGGGAGAGATCGCCGACCGGCTTGGCATCCCGGCCTCGACGACCTCCTTTCATCTCAGCGCCCTGGAACGGGCCGGGCTGACCCAGTCCACGCGCCAGAGCCGCCAGATCATTCACGCCGTCCGCATCGCGGCCCTGCGGGAGCTCATCGTCTTCCTGACCGAGACCTGCTGCTCCGGGCGCCCGGAGCTGTGCGGCGACATCGCCTTTCTGATGCCCGCCGATGCCCGAGGAGAGCACACCAATGACCCCGGCCTTCAACTGTACTGTTCCTGTGCACCCGGAACTCGGCGCGCTCGATCATGGCCGAGGCCATCCTGGAAAAGGTCGGAGACGGTCGCTTCCGTGCTTACTCCGCCGGGTCCGATCCGGCTCGACGGCCGATGCCGGAAGTCCTGGAGACGCTCAGCGGCTCGGGCACGACGTCTCCGGGCTGCACAGCAAGTCCTGGGACGAATTCGTCGGCCCGGATGCCCCGCGTATGGATTTCGTCATTGCGCTCTGCGACACGCTTCACGGTCAGAACTGCCCGGACCTCGGAAACACCGCGGTAACCGCCGCGTGGCCGCTGCCCGACCCGGCGAAGTTCACCGGCAGCGCGAGCCAACGGGCGCCTCCTGCTGAACGAACTCTACGCCAGCCTGCAGGCGGCGGATCGAGATCTTCATCAGCCTGCCCTTCGCCTCGCTCGACCGGATGGCTCTCAAGGCGCGGCTGGACGAACTCGGCGGCGGCACGATGGCCGCTTCGAGCGGAACCGCTGAGCGTGCGCGTCGGCATCAACGGCTGGGCCGCATCGGCAGGCTCGCGCTTCGGGCCGCGCTAGGCGGCGTCGTGCGCGACGGACGGCGACCCGCGGGCCGGACAGCGCCTGGACGTGGTCCACGTCAACGAACTCAAGGGCGGCGCGGCGGTCGCGGCCCACCTGCTGGAATTCGACAGCATTCATGGCCGCTGGCGCGAGCAGATCGCGCGCGGAGGACGACCGCGCCCTGATCATTCGGCAACCGGCGCATTGGCTTCAGCGCCGCGGCGACTCCCGGCGAGGTGCCCTGGGGCGACCTCGGCTGCGACATCGTCCTGGAATGCACCGGCAAATTCCTGAAGCCGGAGCAGTTGCAGGGCTACTTCGACCGCGGCGTGCGGCGGGTCATCGTCGCGGCGCCGGTCAAGGACGGGTCCGCCCTGAACGTCGTGGTCGGGGTCAACGACGACCGCTACGAGCCGGAGCAGCCACCGGCTGCTGACCGCCGCGTCCTGCACCACGAACTGCCTCGGCGCCGGTCGTAAAGGTGGTCCACGAGGCCATCGGCATCCGACATGGCCAGATCACCACCATCCATGACCCGACGAACACCAACGTGGTGGTGGACGCCCCCCACAAGGACCTGCGGCGTGCCCGCTCGGCCATGCTCTCGCTGCAACCGACCACGACCGGCAGCGCCACCGCCATCGCGCTCATCTACCCCGAACTCAAGGGGCGCCTGAACGGCCACGCCGTCCGTGCGCCGGTGCTCAACGCGTCGCTGACCGACTTGCGTCTTTGAGCTCGAGCGCCCGACCACCGAGGAGGAGGTGAACGAGCTGTTCCGATCGGCAGCGGCCGGACCGCTCGCTGGGATCCTCGGCTTCGAGGAACGCCCGCTGGTGTCCGCCGACTATGCCAACGACACCCGGAGCTCCATCGTCGACGGTCCCAGCACCATGGTGACCGACGGAACGCTGCTCAAGGTCTACGCCTGGTACGACAACGAGATGGGCTACGCCTGCCGGATGGTGGACCTGGCCAACATCGTCATGGAGCGGGGCGTCTGATGTCCGCGGTCCGCAACTATGCCGTGGTGACGGCAAGCTATCATGAGCTTCACGCTCACGGACGGCGCGCATCCGCATGCTGGTGCTGCTGCACTTCTACCAGCTTGGCTACACGCCGTTCACCCTGGCCTTCCTGTTCCTGCTCTATGAGACGGCAGGCATCTTCGCCAATCTCGGCGGCGGATGGCTGGCCACTGCGCTTCGGCATTCCGCGCATGCTCGCGGTCGGGCTGACGCTCCAGATCTGTCGGGCTGCTGATGCTGTCCGGGCTTCAACCGGGCTGGAGCGCCGTCGTCATCGGTCGCCTGGGTGGTCGCCGCCCAGGGCATCGCCGGGGTTGCCAAGGACCTGACCAAGACGGCGTCGAAGTCGGCCATCAAGGCGACCTCGCAACAGGGCGCCGGGCAACTGTTCAAGTGGGTGGCCTGGTTCACCGGCTCGAAGAACGCGATGAAGGGGCTCGGCTTCTTCGTGGGCGGCGCGCTGCTCCAGTTCGTCGGATTCCGTCCCGGCGCTCTGGCTGATGGCGGCGATGCTCGCGGTCGTCCTGGCGGGCGTCGTCGCTGTCGCTGCCGCGCACGCTGGGCAAGGCGAAATCCTCGAAGAGCTTCCGTGAGCTCTTCGCCAAGACCCGGGCGATCAACCTGCTCGCCGCCGCCCGCATCTTCATGTTCGGCTCGCGCGACGTCTGGTTCGTGGTCGGCCTGCCGGTGTTCCTCTATGCGAACGGCTGGCAATACATGGCAGTCGCTGGGTTCCTGGCCGCCTGGACGATCGGCTATGGCGGCGTGCAGGCGCTGGCGCCCTCAGCTGGTCCGCCGCAGCGCGGACGGCCTGTCCCGCGAGGTGCCGGAGGCGAAGCTCTGGGGCGCGGTCCTGACGGCCATCCCGGTCGCGCTGGCCCTGCTCGCTGCCTCGCAACGATCGGGCGTCCGGACCTTGGTGCGTGGTGCGTCGGCCTGGCGATCTTCGGCTTCGCCTTCGCCGTCATTTCCTCGCTGCACTCCTACCTGATCCTTGCCTACGCGGGTTCGGAGAAGGCGGCGGAGGACGTCGGGTTCTACTACGCCGCGAACGCCGCCGGGCGGCTCATGGGCATCCTGCTGTCCGGCGTCCTGACCCAGTCGCCGGGCTGCAAGGCTGCCTATGGGGCTCGGCCGCGATGCTGGCCGCTTGCCTGGCGATGACGTTCCTTCTGCCGACAAGCACCGAGGCGCGACGCGTGACTGCTTGAGCGCCGCCGGTCCCCGGAGCGTTGCGCGCAGTGAACCTTAGACGAACCTGGCGTGCTTGCCCAATGCCACGCTGGCAGCGGCTAGCCGAGCTCTATGTCTCTCTCGACGACGTGTGTAAGGTCCAATGCCCCGATTTCGAGCGTTAGCTTTGCCCGGAGTTTCTCGTTGCCCTGAAGGTTCCCGGCCTTCACCGCTTCCCGGACGGCCTTCTCGATCTCGCGTTGCGACGTGACGCCGACCTCCTTGAGAAACTTCCGGACGGCAATATTGAACTTGTCTTCGTCCATGTGGGCTAACCTCCATACTGCCCGCAACTCTCGAAGCACCAACGCCGTGGTGCGCCGCCGGGGAGAAAGCTGCCCGGGCTTGCTCCGGGCAGCTGGCCCTCGGCAGAGTCAGGTTGCGGCCACCCGGTATTCCTGGCTCTTGAACGATAGGTGCTGCGTCACCTGCGGGCGCGTCGGCGAGCTTCCGGATGTTGCCCCAGGTCTGCTTGTAGTTCGGGATGATGAGCTCGTTCATGGCCTTGCTGACCACGTTGCCGACCGCTCCGGTCGGGTAGGCGAACAGCATGAACGTCTCCTTGCGGCGGGCCGTCGGCGTCGGCCAGACCATCGCCTGGGTGCTGCCGTTATCGTTCGAGATCTCCACCAGATCGCCGGGGTTCAGTTTGAGCTCCGCCATGTCGTCCGGGTGCATCTGGATGTAGGCGAACGGCATGCGGTCCCAGACGAAGTCGTTGTGCTGGTCGAGGTAGACCGACTGCCAGACGTGGTTCGCGCGCCCGTTGTTCACCAGGAACGGATACTTGTCCTTCTCCTGCTGCTTGCCGGGCGCCTGCAAGCCGCGCCATTGGGCCTGCGCGAACTTGGCCCTGCCGTCCGGCGTCTTGAACTTGCCGTCGGTGAACAGGCGCTTGGTGCCGACGATCTTGCCGTCCTGGAACCCGGTCGCCGGTTCCTGGAAGCCGTTCGTGCCCATCGCCCGGAGGCGGTCGTAGGTGACGAACTCGCCGCCCGTCGCGTGCTGGTGGTAGCCGTCCATGAACGCGTCTTCCTCGGTCTTCCAGTCGTAGCCCTTGAACTTGTCGGCGACGTCGTTCTTGCCCGCCGGCGCGCCAACTGCGCTCCAGCGCCTGCGCGATCTTCGCGACGATGAGGCTGTCCGGCAGAGCGCTGCCGGGCGGGTCCATGTAGCGCTCGGTCAGCCGCATCCGGCGCTCGCCGTTCATGCTGGTCAGGTTGGCCTCGCCGGATGTGGCGGCCGGGAGCATGACGTGGGCGCAGGAGCCGATCTGCGTCGGCACGATGTCCACGTCGACCACGAACAGGCCGCCCTGCCTGATCGCGTCCATGACGGCGTTGACCTGCGCCTCGCGGTCGCTGGCCGGGACGGAATCCATCGCCGCCTTCACGAGGTCGGTGCGCCGCTTGTAGACGCGCTTGAACTCCGAGGCGTTCAGCGTCGTCTTGAAGTGGTCGCAGCCCCAGATGTGGTGGACGCCGCCCTGGCCGTTGATGAGCAACTGGTCGACATAGGGTGCGGGCTTCCCGCCGGGGTAGTCGGGCCGAGACGTATCCTTCCTGGTGTCCGCCCAGGCGCACGCAGCCGCCGCCGGGCCTGCCGACGTTGCCGGTCGCCAGCGCGACGTTCACGAGCGCCTGGTTGGTCCGGTAATTGTCGTTGCCCCAGATGAGTCCCTTCTCGTAGGCGAACATCGTTCGCCGCCGGGCGCCGCCCTGCTTGGGCTCGGCGATCCACGCCGCCGCCTTGCGGATGTCGTCGGGCGTCAGGCCGGTGATCTGCGCTGCCTGCTCGATCGCTGGTCTGGTTCGCCCGGACGGCGTCGTCGTATCCGCTCGTGTGAGCGTCGATGAACGCCTGGTCGACCCAGCCCTTGGCGGCGATCTCGGTCAGCAGCGCATTGAACAGCGCGAGGTCGGTTCCCGAGTTGATGGCAAGGTGCAGGACGTTGTCCTTGCCCGCCTCGACCTCGCAGGCGGCGACGGTCGGCGTGCGGCGCGGGTCGACGATGACGATGCGCGCGGCGCGACCGGCTCGCTGCCGAACTCGGCCTTCTTCTTGTCCAGGCTGGTGCCGCGCAGGTTCGGCACCCAGTGGTTCAGGAAGTAGTTGGTCTGCGTCTCGAGCGAGTTCGCGCCCGCCACGAAGATGGTGTCGGCGAGCTCGGCGTCCTCGTAGCAGTTGTTGAGTTCGCCCACGCCCATGTCGCGCGTGCCGTGGACCTCGCTGTTGTAGGCCGGGCGGTTGTGGATGCGGATGTTCTTGACCTTCATGCTCTCGAAGTAGAGCTTTCCGGTCGCCCAGGTGTTCTCGTAGCCGCCGCCCGCGCCGCCGTGGTCGTACGCCGAGACGATGAGGCCGTCCTCGCCCTGCGGCTCGACGACGCGCCGCGTTACCTCGGCGACGAGATCGACCGCGTCGTCCCAGGACGTCGGTGTCAGCGTGCCGTAACGCCACACCATGGGCTCGGTCAGCCGGTCGCGCAGCGTGCCGGTCACCGTCGAGTAGGAGAGCTCGCCAATGCGGCCGCCGCGGATGGAGGCGAGGCCCGAGTTCACCACGCAGTTCTTGTCCGGCATGACCACGAGGTGGACGTCCCGGCCGTTCTGCTTGACGATGTTGTACATCGCCGGGCTGAACCATGCGCGCTCTCATGCGGCCCTTGCTGCTTGGTCAGGTCCGCGCCGAAGAGGTTCTCGTCCGGGTCGCATGGCCCGCCCTGCCGGTCCACCGGCCAGGAGATGGCGTGATAGCCGCAGCCGACGATGCAGAAGTGGCAGACGACGTTCTGGACCTTGGCGTCCTTGGGCGGGATCGGAAGGCGGTCGATGTTGCGCTTGTAGGCCATGGCTCCCTCCCTCAGGACTTCAGGACGTTGCTGAGGCGGCCGTAGATCAGTTCGTCGACGCCACCGGCGTGGATGTCGCCCGCCTGGTCCACGACGCAGCGTGAACTGCGGCAGGTTCTGGGTGGCGTGGCCCCAGATCTCCAGGCCGCCTTTCTCAACGTCGAAGCGGCTGTAATGCCCGGGGCAGTTGAGGCTCCGGTCCACCGCCGAGTAGTTCAGCGGAAAGCCCCTGTGCGGGCACAGTGTGCTGAAGGCGACGATGTCGCGGTCCGGGCCGACGCCGCTCTCCACCGGGGCTGCCCAGCTTCAGCAGCACACCCGGGCTGTCGCCGTCCGGGTAGGTGATGTCCACCGGCTCGTCGACCTTGAGGTCCTTGACGTTCGCCAGCCTGGTCGAGGGATATGTCACCAGCGCCAGAGTCGGGGCGGCCTTCGCTGGCCCCGTCGGCAGGGCGGCGGTTGCCGGCTGCACCGGCGGCCACCGCGGCGGTTCGGGCGAAGAATGCCCGACGCCCGACGCCCGACGTCGACGAGTGCGTCGCATCGCTTCATGGTTTATCTCCTCCCGACCCCATTTCCAGGGTTCTAGAAGTGTTGTAGAGCAATACCGGCTCCAATAGGAAGGCGAAATTACATTCGGTGCGATGGATTTTCGTCGTGTTTCATCAGGAATAACGGTTGGCGAATTGCGTCAAAACCCTGTAAGAAGCTACAACGGGAAGTATATATTCGAGCAACCTATTTTCTCTTCTCGTGTTGTCGCCGAAGTTGGGACGGGTATCTGGGGTGTACCTGCCAATACCGACGGATCTGGAGGTGGGGCGGCGTCACCTTTGGCCGCGGGCGACCGAATGTTTCGGCGGTTTGGACGCCAAGCGCCCGCCGCGGGTCCAACCTACGCATCGGCCTTTCCGGTTTCATAGAATTGTCATGATTCGATTATCGGATTTCCCCGCGCCTCGCTCTATGGTCGGGCTCACGCGGCACGGTGGGACCACCGCCGGTCAGGTACGCTTAGCAATTAGCAAGAGAAAAATGATGCGGTTGAGGGTTCTCACGTTCGCGGCGACCGTGGTTGGCTTGTGCGCGCTGGCGTCAGGAGGCACCAGCGCGCAGCAGATCACGGGGGCAGGCTCGACCTTCGTCTACCCGGTAATCTCAAAGTGGTCGGTGGAGTACAGCAAGGTCACCCATGTGGAGATCAACTATCAGTCCATAGGCTCGGGCGGCGGCATCGCGCAGATCAAGGCGGGAACGGTCGATTTCGGCGCCTCTGACGCTCCGCTGTCGCCGTCGGACCTTCGGGCCGCCGGTCTGGCGCAGTTCCCTGTCGTCATCGGCGGCATCATACCCGTCGTCAACCTGCCGGACCTGAAGCCTGGCGACCTGAAGATGACAGGACAGCTGCTCGCCGACATCTACCTGGGCAAGGTCAGGAAGTGGGACGACCCGGCCATCAAGCAGGTGAACCCGGAACTCAAGCTGCCCGGCACCGCCATTACAGTGGTCCACCGCTCCGACGGGTCCGGGACGACCTTCAATTGGGTGGACTACCTCTCCAAGGTCAGCCCGGAGTGGAAGACCAAGGTTGGCGAGGGCACCTCCGTCTCCTGGCCCGCCGGGGTCGGCGGCAAAGGGAACGAGGGCGTCGCTGCCTACGTGGAGCGGATCAAGGGCTCCATCGGCTACGTTGAGTATGCCTACGTGGTTCAGAACAAGATGACTTGGACGCTCGTCCAGAACGCTGCGGGTGACTTCGTCCGCCCGGAACGTCCAGAGCTTTCAGACCGCTGCGGCAAGCGCCGACTGGGGGCATGCGCAGGACTTCGACCTCGTCATGACCAACGCGCCGGGCAAGGAAGCCTACCCGATCGCGGCGACGACGTTCATCCTGATGTACAAGCAGCCCAAGGACGCGCAGCGCAGCAAGATCGCCATCGACTTCTTCAAGTGGTCGCTCGAGCACGGGCAGGAGATCGCATCGAGCCTCGACTATGTGCCGCTCCCGCCGACGCTCGTGACTCCGGTTGAGAGCTACATCGGCTCCCAGATCCATACGCAGTGAGTTGAGCTCCGGCAGGCCCGCGTGGCCGGTCGGCGTTGGTCTCCCCGCATAGGAGCGCACCCCTGTCCACCACCTCCGCCGCCGTTCGGCCGCCTGGCAAAAGACGCGGCACGGGTCGCAGGCGAGGCGACAGTATCTTCCACGCCTTCGCCGCCGCTGCCGCCTTCCTCGTTCTGATCCTGCTCGGGATGGTGGCTTTGTCCATGCTTGAAGGCGGCCTGCCTGCATTTCGCGCCTTCGGCCTCCACTTCCTCTATGGGCTGGAATGGGATCCCGTCACGAAGCGGTTCGCTGCGGGGGTTGCGATCTACGGCACTGTGGTGACGTCGGCGATCGCCATGATCATCGCCGTACCGATCAGCTTCGGCATCGCAGTCTTCCTGACCGAGGTTGCGCCGAGCTGGATGCGAGGCCCGGTCGCCGCCGCCATCGAACTGCTCGCAGGGGTGCCCTCCATTATCTATGGCATGTGGGGCTTGTTCGTCTTCGCTCCTATCATGTCGGACTATGTCGAGCCCTGGTTAAATGACAACCTCGGCGACCTCCCGGTCATTGGTGCGCTGTTCAGCGGGCCGCCGCTCGGCATTGGGATGCTGACCGCAGGTATTATCCTGGGAATCATGGTCATCCCCTTCATCTCCTCGGTGATGCGTGACGTCTTCTCGCTCGTACCGCCACAGATTCGCGAGGCCGCGTTCGGCGTTGGCGCGAACTCGTTGGGAAGTGGTCCGCAAGGTGGTCGTGCCTTACACGCGCACCGCGGTGGTTGGCGCGATCTTCCTTGGTCTCGGCCGCGCACTCGGCGAGACGATGGCTGTCACGTTCGTCCTCGGCAACGCGCACGAACTGAACGTCTCCCTGCTGATGCCGGGCAACTCGATCTCCGCGGCGATCGCGAATGAGTTTACCGAAGCAGACTCTCCGATGTACTTGTCGTCGCTGATCGCGCTTGGCTTCCTGCTCTTTGTGGTCACCTTCATCGTGCTGGCATGCGCCAAGCTGATGCTGCTGCGGATCGCCCGGCGGGAGGCACGCGGATGAGCGCCAAAGCCGCGGCGGCGGTCAACACGCGCCTGCGCCGTCGTCGCACCATCGTCAACAACGTCGGCCTTGGTCTCGCGACTGCGTCCACGCTGTTCGCTCTCCTCTGGCTGTTCTGGATCCTCGGAGCCACGCTCGGCCACGGATTCGCTGCCCTCGGCCCGAAGCTGTTCACCGAGATGACGCCGCCGCCAGGCTCGGACGGCGGCTTGCTCAACGCTCTGTACGGCAGCTTCCTGATGATCGTCATCGGCACCGCGCTCGGGACGCCTGTCGGCGTCATGGCCGGAACCTGGCTGGCTGAATACGCACACGGGAAGTTCATTGCCGAAGTCATTAGGTTCGTTAACGACATTCTGCTCTCGGCGCCGTCCATCATTATCGGTCTCTTCGTCTACGAGCTGGTCGTCCGTCGGGTCGGGCATTTCTCTGGCTGGGCCGGGGGACTGGCGCTTGCACTCATCCTGCTCCCGGTTGTCGTCCGGACCAGCGACGAGACGCTCCGGCTGGTGCCGATCAGCCTGAAGGAAGCCACCTTGGCGCTCGGCGCGCCGAAATGGCGAATGATCACCCAGGTCCTCTGGCCCGCCGCACGCACCGGCATCACCACTGGAATACTTCTGGCCGTCGCACGCATCAGCGGCGAGACGGCGCCGCTGCTCTTCACGGCACTGAACAACCAGTACCTGGACATCGAACCCCGCGAACCCGATGGCCAACATTCCGGTGGTCATCTTCCAGTTCGCGCTGAGCCCATACGATAGCTGGCACGCACTGGCCTGGGCGGGCGCTCTCATTATGACCCTGGTAGTCCTGGCGGTCAGCGTGGGGACACGCTACGCGCTTCGCCGCCGGAGCTATACCCCGTCACAGAGGTTTTGACAGGTTGCCAAAGCTGACTTCCTGGCTTCCCGACCACTCGCCGCCAGGCTTCGGAGAAAGTTCAGTCCCTTTCGGAAAGACTGCTTTGGGTGGAAGGCCGCCTGTCCGGTTCGAGTGGCGAGCGTGGACAACCGGAAGACGCACCAACCACAAGGAAAGGCCCGCCAATGACCAGCCCGGCACCGGCGACCGACCCGGGGTCCATGGGCTGGATCAGCACCGCGGCCGACGCCGCCTTCATCGGCTGCACCGCCATCGGGATGCCGTATAATGCACCCGAAAAGGCATAGAACAACCCGAACGTCATGAGGATGCCGGTCGGATCCATCCCCACCACCGTGACCGCGCCGATGATGTGCGGCAGGAAGGTGCCCAGGTCGCCGAGCGCGCCAGAAACCTCGTCGAGGTTCCAGGCGAACCACGATCGGCGCGAGGCTGCCATCTCGGTCCCCGGATCTATGGTTGCAGGCGCGTCAACCATGCCGGAACCCGGATGCGGTCTAACGCACGTTCATGGCTTCGGATCGGTTTCTGGATGAAAGAGCTTTTGCCCACCCTTCGTGTAGCTGGCGATCGCTGTCTGCCCTTCGGGTGAGGTGGACCCCTTTGGTGGGACAGTTTGGCGGCTTTGCTAAGCTTGGTTCTGGGTCATGTCAGGCCGCCAATTTCGCCGTTTCCTCTCCTCCTGCCCCGATCGCCGTGTAGGCCTCGTCCGGCGTGAGGCCGCCCAGCGCGGAGTGTGGCCGACTCGTGTTGTAGTAGCCGATCCACCCCGTTAGCCCGGCGCGCAGCTCAGAGCCGGTCTCGAAGGCATGCGGGTAGACGCATTCGTACTTCAGGCTGCGCCAGAGCCGTTCGATGAACACATTGTCCATCCAACGGCCCCGGCCGTCCATCGAGATCCGCACCTCCGCTCCGATCTGCACCTCGGTGAACTGCGGCGAGGTGAATTGGCTGCCCTGGTCGCTGTTGAAAATCTCCGGTCGGCCGAACCGCGCCAACGCCTCTTGTAGCGCTACGATGCAGAAATCCACGTCCATGGTGTTCGACAATCGCCAGCTCAGCACCCGCCGCGTTGCCCAATCCATCACCGCAACCAAATACAAGAAGCCTCGGCGCACCGGAATATACGTGATGTCCGCACACCAAACCTGGTTCGGCCGATCGACCACGACATTGCGTAAAAGATACGGATAGATCTTATGCTCGGGATGCGGAACGGTCGGGCGCGGTCGTTGATAGATCGGCACGAGGCCCATCCGGGCCATCAGCCGCCGCACCCGTTTGCGGCCCACCGCATGACCGAGCCGGCGAAGATGCCGCGCCATCTGACGCGAGCCATACCACGGCGTCTCCAGGAACTGCTCGTCGAGCAGCCGCATCAGCGCCAGGTGCTCCGCCGTGTCCGGCGTCGGGGCGCGGTAGAACGTCGAGCGCCCGATCGAGACCAGGGCGCATTGCCGAACCACCGACAGATGCGGATGCGCCGGATCGATCATCGCCCGCCGCCGCTCGACACTCATCGACCGGATGCCTTCGATAAAAAATCCCGTTCCACCACCAACTGCCCGATCTTGGCGTGCAGCGTCGCCAGCTCTCCTTCCCGGATGCCCGCTTTCGCTTCTGTCTTGCCGGCGAACACCTCTGCCAGCCCGTCCACCGCCTGGCGCTTCCATTCGCTGATCATCGTCTGATGCACGCCGTGCTTGGCCGCCAGTTGCGCCGTCGTCAGCTCACCGCGCAGCGCCTCCAACGCAACCTTCGCCTTGAAATCCGCCGAATACCGCTGCCGCTTGCCCGTCATCGGGTCCGTCCTCCAGCCAGGGCGAACCAAGCTTAACATCCTGTCCCAGATTCCGGGTCCACCTCAGTGCCGCCGCGGCCCCCTGCACGGCGATGGTATTCGTGTGGTCACGCCTGGTCGACGGCGAGCCCAACTTCACATTGTCCCACGTCGCGTTGAACGACGCTATCATGGTCGTCGCGTTCGCGCCCGTCGTCGGCCTGTTGCTCGGGCTCTCCGCCATCACGGTGCCCTGGAACACGTTACTGCTCTCCGTGATGCTCTACATCATCGTGCCGGTCATCGCGGCGCAGCTGTGGCGGCGCTCGCTGCTCGCCTCCCGCGGCGAGGCGGCCCTGCAGCGCACGCTGAAGGCGCTGCATTCGGTGTCGCTGGTTGCGCTGCTGGTGGCTACGCTGGTGCTGTTGTTCGGCTTCCAGGGCCAGCAGATCCTGGCTCAGCCGCTGGTGATCCTGCTGCTCGCTGTACCCATCGTCATCCAGGTCTACGCCAACGCGGGCATCGCGTACCTGCTGAACCGGCAGTGCGGCTCGGCGCATAGCGTCGCCGGGCCGTCCGCCCTCATCGGGGCCAGCAACTTCTTCGAGTTGGCGGTGGCCGCCGCCATCAGCCTGTTCGGGTTCGAGTCCGGCGCGGCGCTGGCCACAGTGGTCGGCGTGCTCGTGGAAGTGCCGGTGATGCTGTCCGTGGTCCGCATCGTGATGGCCACGCGCGGCTGGTACGACCGCGGCGCGCGCCGGGCGGCGTGACGGAGGCGCCCGCCCGAGACGTCGTCGTCATTGGCGCCCGGCCGTTCGGCCTCGCCGTCGGCTATTTGCCGTCGCAGGAGGAATTCGCGGGCGAACTGGTTCTTATGGCGGGCGGCGGCAACTCCGGCGCCCAGGTCCTGGCTGAGGTGTCGAAGGTCGCCGACGCGGCTTGGGTGTCGCTGGCGCCGCCGGTGTTCCTGCCCGATGACGTGGACGGCCGCGTGCTTTTCGAGCGGGCCATCGCGCGCTGGAAGGCGCAGCAGGAGGGGTGCGGGCCCGACGCCACGGCGGGCGGCCTGGGCGACCTCGTCCGCCGGTCCGCGAGGCGCGCCCGCGGCGTGCTGCGCAGCGTGCGGCCGTTCGTGAGCTTCGAGCCGGACGGCGTGGTCGGCCGGACGGCAGCTGGACGCGGCCATCTGGTGCACGGGCTTCAAACCCGCACGGGAGCACTTCGCACCCCTCGGGGTGGTCGAGCCGGACGGGGGGATCGCGGTCACGGACACCGGCCGCTCCGTCCGGGAGCCACGGCTCTGCCTCGTCGGTTACGGCAACTGAACCGGCACGGCCTCGGTAACGCTCGCCGGGGTGACGCGGGCGGCCCGGGGCGCCGTGCAGGAGATTCGGAAAGCAGTGGCGGACGCCGCGCCTGCGGATGCGCCTTGAGTGGAGAACAGTATGCCTGATGCGAACCTTCCGGACCTGTCGCTGCCCAATGTCTCGGAAGCCGAATTCGACGTCCCGAGTGTCGGCAAGCTGAACCTCGCCGGGGCTTCCACCCATCCGCCGCGGATCCTTCTCCTGTACGGCTCGCTCCGCGAGCGGTCCTACAGCCGCTTTCTGACGCTGGAGGCCGAGCGGATCCTGTGCCGGTTCGGCGCCGAGACCCGCGTCTTCGACCCGCGCGGCCTGCCGGTGGTCGACAGCGTGGCGGGCGACCACGCGAAGGTCGCAGAGCTACGGGAACTCTCGCTCTGGTCCGAGGGGCAGGTCTGGTGCAGCCCGGAGCGGCACGGCGCTGTCACCGGCGTCCTGAAGAACCAGATCGACTGGCTCCCCCTGGAGAGCCGTGGCGTCCGACCGACCCAGGGGCGCACCCTGGCGGTGATGCAAGTCTCTGGCGGGTCGCAGAGCTTCAACGCGGTGAACACGCTGCGGCTGCTCGGCCGCTGGATGCGCATGTTCACGATCCCGAACCAATCCTCGGTGCCCAAGGCGTACGAGGAGTTCGATGAGGCGGGCCGCATGAAGCCCGGGCCACTCCACGACCGCGTGGTGGACGTCATGGAGGAACTGGTCAAGTTCACGCTGCTGCTGCGCGACAGCTCCGGCTACCTGACCGACCGCTACAGCGAGCGGAAGGAGTGGGCGGCCAAGGAGAGGGCAGCGGATCTCGCCGTCCTGTCGGGCGCTGCCGCCGCCGACTGAGGAGCGTGGTCCGAAGGGCGCGGCACGAGGGGAGATGGACAGGAGAACTTGGCATGCACATCAGACCTGAACGACCCGCCGCCCCAGGATGTCACCGGCGCGGCCTAGACCAGGCGCTGATCGTGGACGACATCGACATCTCCCGGCGGACCTACCGCAAGATCCGCCAGGGCCTCGGATGGGCCTTCCTCTATAACGTCGTGGGCATCCCGCTCGCGGCGCGGGGCTTCCTGAACCCGGTCATCGCGGGCGCCGCGACGGCCCTCAGCAGCGTTTCGGTCGTGACGAACGCGTTGCCGCTGCGCCTGTGGCGCCCGCGCGCATTCTGACGAGGACAGCATGAACATCGGACAGGCGTCGAAGGCGTCGGGTGTCAACGCCAAGATGATCCGTTACTACGAGCGCGTCGGCCTGATCCCGAAGGCCGTGCGCACGGAGGCAGGCTACCGCGTTTATGCAGACGCGGACGTGAACACCCTGCGCTTCATTCACCGGGCACGCGAATTTGGAATGCCGATCGACCGCATCAGGCGGCTGGTCAGCCTCTGGCAAGGCAAACGGCCGAGCCGGGAGGTGAAGCAGGTCGCCCTGGGGCACGTCGTGGACCTGGAGAGGAAGATCGCCGAACTCACCGCGATGCGCGATGCCCTCGGAGATCTCGCCAATTCCTGCGATGGCGACCATCGCCCCGAATGCCCCATCCTGCGCGACCTCGAAGGGGCTGCGCCTGCTAGCGGCGCCGCAGGCTTTGAACGTGGCAAGCAGAAGCGCTCCACGCTCAGGAGCCGCCCTGCCTTTCCTGGCACCCTTCATTGAGGCTGCCATGACCCTCGAGTCCACCGTCACCTGTCCGCTTTGCGGCACGAAGAAACTCGAGATGATGCCCAGCGACGCGTGCCAGTTCTTCTATGATTGCACCGGATGCGGCGCGCTGCTGCGGCCAAAGCCGGGCGACTGCTGCGTGTTCTGCTCGTATGGCTCTGTGCCATGCCCCTCCGTGCAGGCGGAGAGGACGGCAGGCTGCTGCGGGCCGTCGGCGATCTCTGAACCTCAGGACTGAGGCCGCCCGCGCCGTTGACTTGTCCTTGTGGCAAGTCGTGCATGGGTTGGGGATGCCATACGCGTCAGTCTCAGCCGGGATCATGAAGCGGAACGTACGGGCGCGTACGTTCACGTCGACGACGGTCTCCTCGATCTGCGGCCTGTGGCATGCGATGCACTGGCCATCGGCGCTGCCCGCCCTCTGACGCGTGTGTTCCTCGATTCGACGGTGGTGTCGCTTGGGTCGCCGGGCCGCGGGGTTTTGGTCTTCGAGTTGGCAACCGTGACGGTGGGCCGGAAAGAGGGCAAGGGCCCAAAGAGAGCGGCGGCGGATGGCAACTGGCTCCCGTGCTGCTTAGAGCGCGATGATGTCTGATAGGCGCCATCATCACGCTCTAGGAAAGGCGCCTCGAGATCTCGGCGGCCATCTCGGCACCGGACTCGTCGGAGCGGATGGGTGCCACAAAGCGGCCGTCCGGCCCCATCAGGTAGAGAATGGAACTGTGATCGACGGCATAGTCGTCCCGTCCGGCGCCGGTGCTGTGGGCGGCGTAGTAGACGCGGTATTCCTTGGCGACGGCGGCAATTTCCTCGGACGTGCCGGTCAGGCCGATGATGCGGGGGCCGAACGCTGCCGCATATTTCGCCATCACCTCGGGCGTGTCGCGCTTCGGGTCGACGGTGATGAACAGCGGCTGCACCCACGCGGCCTTCGAGCCGAGTTTGTCCAGGGCGGCGGACACCTCGTTGAGCGTGCTCGGGCATACGTCGGGGCAGTACGTGTATCCAAAGTAAACGAGCAGGTACTTGCCTCGCAAGTCGCGGTCGGTGACCCGCTTCCCGCTGCCGTCTACGAGCGCGAATGGTCCACCGATGTCGGGCACTCCGCTCACCGACTGCGTGTCGCCCGCCCGCCTTCCAGGCATCAGGAACGCGCCGGTTGCGAAGAGGGCCACGGCAAAGCAGCCGACCGCAACGAGAATCCATAGCTGGCGCCGAGATGGTCCCATCCGGAAGGCTTTCTCCGTCGGAGGCTCCCGTTCATTCCCGGTAGGCATTCTCGCCTCCACCTGTCGATCTGATGAGATGCAGCGGGGTCATGTTCCGTGCGGACGGCCGGACGCGCTGACCGGCTATTCCTGTATCCCCGGCGCCAGCGATGCGAGCGCGCCAGCCGCAAGGACCGCCGCCAGGCCAACGACGGCTTCCATCGCCAGGCCACTTTTGAGCCACCTCGTGGAGCGATCGGGGCTTCTGCCGCGCAGGGCGGGGGCGAACAGCATGCGGTTCACCCCCGCGAGCGCGAGGAGTGCCAGGAACAGGCCCAGCTTCAGCATAGCCACCCGCCCGTAGTCGCTGTCCAGCAGGCCCGGAATGCTGCCCACCAGCAATCAGGCCAACGTCGCGGCGCTCAACGCCAGGAGAACCACACACCCGATTCCGAGCGGCGAGAAAAGCCGCGAAGCCACCGCGGCAGTGCCGGAAGGCTCCGCACTGACGACCAGGAACAGTGGTGCAAGGGAGCCGAGCCAGGCCCCTGCGGCCAGCACGTGGACCGCTTCGGCGACGACGACGGTGACGCCCGCCGGACCCGGCATGGCGGCGCCGTGCCCAAAAAATGCCTGAGCCGCAACAGCTCCGGCGGCGAGCAACACTGCGATTGTGACGCGCCGTCCGTCGCGCCCGGCCCCGAACGCGATCGCCGTTCCCAGCAGCAACCCGCAGCGGAGCAGAAGCAGGCGGCCGCAGTGCGTTTCCAGCAATACTGGCCGACGCGCCGCTGCCCAGTCTATCAGAACTCTCCGAACTGGAGATGGCTGCTGCCTCCAAGGCAAACCACAGCCCGGCCGAGACAAAGGCCGCCAGCAAGCTCAGCCAGACGGCATGGGCTAAGCGGCGTTCAGTCAAGTCTCTGGACCGCGCGTCGAGGCGCGCGAGGACGCCCGGTGCCACGGTGACCCGGAACACGATGCCTCCAAACAGCGACAGGACCGCGGCAGCGTGTGTCCCGCGGGCTGTCCACAGCTCGGCCTCGTCGACGGACATGATCAGCCGCCGACCCTGAACTCGTACGATCCCTCGGTCTTGTGCGTGTCCGCCGAGACCACATGCCAGGTCACCTTGTAGGTGCCGGGGCCGAGCGGCTTCAGGTCCACGACAAGCCGCTTGGGGTCGTCCGGCGTCGAACGGGAATCGCTCTTGTCTGCGCGTTGGCCTTTGTCGTCGCGAACCTCAATGCGGCTGAAGCGCGGCTCAATGGCTTCGCCGAAAACGAGGGTAACCCAGGCGGGCGCGGTCTGCGCAGTTGATCCAACTGTCGGCATGGCACTCTGGAGAAGCGCGTGCGCAAGAGCGATGCCGCTGAGCGCAACCGCTATCAGGAAGGTAAGGGTGGCAGTCATCGTGGGATGCATGGGTGCCTCCGAGAATGGGGTGTGCAGAGGCAATGCATTCGGCGGAGATGGAGCGCGCGACATTCGCGCGCTTGGTTCAGCCCCCGCAATGCGATGCCAGTTTGTTCATCATCCCGGCCGAGCCTGCCCTCGTAGATGAAGGTCATCGGCCTCGGCCCGCGCAAATAGCGAGCTCCGGACTATCCATTCGGAGCCCCGCTGCCAGGACCAGGGCGTCGGCCTTGCGGTCGAGATGGCACCCCCCCGCCGATGCTCTTCCATGCGGGGTGAGGCGGTCCTGCCAGCTTCTCACGCTGGCATCGGCTGCGCCGCGATCCTCGACGAACAGCAGCTTACAGCCGGGCGGCAGGACGCGTCGCACTTCGCGCAGCGTCTGGGGCGGGCCGCCGACGTTGCACCGCGTCCAGGTCGTCACGACTGTTTCCACGCTGGCGCCGTCGAGAGGCAACTGCTCGCTCCCACGCTCCGGGAGCTCGACCGGGAACGGCGTGCTCACACACCGGGCGTCGGCCATCGCGGGCGACGGGTCGATGCCGACGACCCCGCGCACGTTCTGGCCGCGGAATAGCAGGTCACGTACGGACCGGATGCCGATCTCCAGCACCCGGCCTTGCGCGGCCCGGCCGGTCCGCTCCAGGAACTGCACGTGTTCCTTGTTCCGCATGTCCAACGCCAGCAGGCGAGGCAGGACAAATCGGTCATCGACGCCCATGGCGCTCCGCGGCCCCGCTCAGTCGCCGGAGAGCAGGTATTTGACGAGCGCCGCGACACCGAGGACGAGCAGGACGACGACGACGAGCCATACCAGGCCCATGCCCCACATCATGCCGTCCATCATGCCGTGCATCATGGTCCGCTCCCGCCCGCGCAGGGCTTCTCCCGATTCATCAGCCAGGGTTCGGCGCCGATGCGGAGCCATGTCGCCACTGCTGGTTTGGGCGGCCGCCGCGCCGATCGGTCTGCATCGTCTGCATCATCTCGGTGCAGCCTCCGGACATTCCATCGCCCATCACGCGGTCATCCATCATTCGATGGCGCCCCATCGTGTCATTCCCGTCGTTCTGGGCGAGCGCCGGGATGACAGATGCAGCGGTGGCAAGCAGCGCGAACGCTGCAAGAAAGTGCTTCGAATGCCTTGTCATGGTCAGTCTCCTTCAGGTTTTCCCTATGGGAGGTTCAGTGGTGCCTTGGGCTTGCACACCGCACAGGATGGCAGGCGGCTCAGCAGCAGTTTGGCCTGAGCGGCAGGAAACGGCCCGCCCGCCCGGTCATGCACTGCCCCAGGGCGCACATCGCGGCGCAGGGAGCCACGCTGACCAGAATGGGTGCCGCACCAATGGCAGCCAGCCAGGTCCACTGCCACGCAAGCCCCGCCGCCACCGCGACGAGCCCGACTAGCGCCAACGCCCGTCGGTCGCGAAGCATCAGCCCAAGGCTGTCGGCCATCCGACGTGAGTATAGATCCGATGCGGCAAGGCCAGAATGCGTCGTCATGGCCAGACTCCTAGAGGGTCATGTAGATGCTGGAGGTGCCGTTCTCCGCGATGGCGAGGATGGTGAAGGGTCCTTGCTTGGTCCCCATTATTCCGGGCCCGCATGCCGGGCAGCGTGACGGCCCTGATGGGCGGGCGCTCGGCCAGCAGCTTGCGGATCGCCTCGATTGGAACGTGACCCTCGACCACCTAGCCGTCGATGATCGAGAGATGGCAGCCCTCGAGCTCGTCCGGCACGCCAGCCTGGCGGCTCATCGTGTCGAGGTCGTTAGTGGGCCTCACATCGACGGCGAAGCCGTTCTGCCGGAGGTAGTCCGCGTACGCTTCGCAGCAGCTGCACTGCGGGTTCTTCCAGAGCGTCACTCCGGTCGGCGAGGCCGCCAGCGCAGGCAGCGGTGCGCAGGCGGCCATCAACAGGACGGCCCGGCGCGCGATTGGCTTCATGGTCGATCTCTTCTCGTGTTTTCCGGATTGGATCAGGCCACTCGCAGCACGGCCATCAGGCCCGACACCTGGTGGTCCATGACGTGGCAGTGCAGCATCCAGTCGCCCGGGTTGTCGGCGACGAAGGCGACCTCCACGATCTCACGTGGTGGCACCAGCACCGTGTCGCCCCAGACGGCCCCGGCGACCGCGGCGCCCTGCCGGGTCAGCACCCGGAAGCTGTGGCCGTGCAGGTGCGTCGGATGCCACCAGGCGGTTTCGTTCCGCAGCGACAGCACGCAGGTCCGCCCGCGCGCAAGCGTCATCAGCGGCGGCATGCCCGCCTGGCCGTCGCCGGTCATCGACATGCCGTTGATTGCCCAGGCGGCTGACCCGCCCATTGCCATCATGCCCATGCCGCCCATCGTCCCGCCCTGGAGCGCGAGAACGTGCCGCTCGGCGGAGGCCAGATCCGGCGTTGGCAGCGGGTTGGACGGCAGCCGGACCGGCGCGTCCAAAAGGTGCGCGCGTAGCGGCGGGCCGCGATCGTACGCGAACTCGACGAGACGGTAGGCGAGCTCGCTGCCATAAAAGTCGTCCGTCACGGCGTGGTGGCTGCCCGGCGCGCCGCTCATATCCAGGATAACGTCGGCGCGCATGGCGGGGCCGAGCAGGAGCCGCGCGTCCGCGGGCTCGTGCGGGTCGCAGGGTTGACCATCGAGCGCGATTACGGTCGCATGGTGGCCCGCGAACCTCAGCGCCATGATGCGCGCCGTCGCCGCATTGATGACGCGAAGCCGAATTCGTTCGCCCGCGCGTACGGTGACGGTGTCCGGCACCTGCCCGTTGATCGTGACGGTGTTGCCGATCCGGCCCGCCATGGCCTCCTGCATCCGGCTGGCGAAGTGTGCGTCGATCTGCGCATCCGGCGTCAGCCGCCAGTCCTGGACGACCCAAAGCAGTTCACGGTCCACCCGGGGCGGCTCGGGCTCCTCCACAATGAAGGCGCCCGCCAGGCCGCGGGCCATCTGCACCAGGCTGTCGGCATGCGAGTGGTACCAGAACGTCCCGGCATCGGGCGGCGTGAACTCGTAGGTGAAGCTGTCGCCCGGCTTGATCGGCGGCTGGGTCAGCCCCGGCACGCCGTCCATGGCGTTCGGCAACCGGATGCCATGCCAGTGGACCGTCGTCTCTTCGTCCAGGCGGTTCAGGAGAATGGCCCGGAATGGAACTCCCTGACGAACCCGGAGGCCGGGCCCGGGCAACGAGCCGTTGTAGGTCCATACCCCCGTCTCCGGATAACCCTCGCCGACCATAGCCGCACGTGCGGGTGCGGCGGTGAGGTGACTGATGTACGGCTCACTGGCGGCGACTGCGTCGTGCCGTCCGAGCGGCAGGGTGGACACGACAGCCAGGGCGCCGGTCGCCCGGCAAAACTGCCAACGGCCAAAAGGCGGATAGGTTTTCGGCATAGACTCTGTCCTCATCGCGCTTCGCGCAGACCGTCGAACGACGGGTGCGTGACGCAGGCTCGGCGAAGGCCGAGCTCAAAGAGCTTCTGCCGCCGCCCGCGATAAGCGGTCGGCGGTTAGCTGAGGAGGAAGGGTCTGGGGGGAACGGGTCGGGCGGTAGCGCGACGCTCGACTGGCTGGCGGATGCCTGCGCCGGATACTCGAACCCGGTGCCGAACGGCTCTTCCAGCGTCAGCGGAATCGGCACGGCCGCCACGACGCCCGCACAGGCGAGAGCCCCGCAGGGCATCATCTTGGCACCAGGATGGCTGGAAGAAGGCTTGTCCGGGCAGTCGTCGCACGGTTGGCCGGAGCTTCCCGCGATCATGGTGCCATTGGGCATGGACATCGCCGGGGCAGTCCCGGGCAAGGCAGCCGCGAGCATGAAGGCGGCGGCGGCCAGGAAGAACATCAGGCGCCAGGGGACGGGCATGCCTATCGGCATACGATACGGCGGCCCGGCCTGGCGGGGCAAGCCCTTCCCGGCGGCGTTCACCGGGACGACAGCCTGCCGTCGCCGCGAGCGCGCCGGACCGCGTCCAGAACGGCGTCCCGCGTCAGGATCTCCGACAAGATGACGCCGCGCGGGACGCCAGGCCCGTAGACGACGTTGAAGGGGATGCCGAACCTGCCGTTCCTGGCGAGGTAGTCGGAGATCCGGGCGTCCGGCCGCGTCCAGTCGGCCCGCATCGCAACAACGTCCGGCTGTCGGAGAGCACTCGCCACCTCGGGTCGGGCGAGGACCAAAGCCTCATTCGCCTTGCAGTTGACGCACCACTCCGCCGACACGTCGACGAACACCGTCTTCCCCTCGGCCACGAGCTTCCGGATGCCCGCCTCGTCGAACCGAACCCAAGCCGAAGCGGCGGCACGCTGCGGTGTGGCTCGGAGCGCGATCGGCGCGATCGCGGCGACCAGCAGGGCGACGGTAGCCGCCACCGCAAGAGCGGGAGTGCCGATCCGGGCGCGCAGCGCCAGCGCCGACGCCAGTAGCGCAAGGGCAACCACCAGGGACGCTGCTGCCTGCCAGGAGGTCTGAGCCGCGAGCACGGTCAGGAGCCAGACCGCCGTGCCCGCCAGGGCCGCGGCAAGCACCCGGCGGACCAGCAGCATCCACCGGCCCGGCTTCGGGAGGAGTTGGACGAACCCCGGGAACGCGGCCGCCAGGACATGTGGGGCCACGAGGCCCGCCCCGAGGGCGCCGAAGATCCCCAGGACCTCGGCCGGGCCGCGCGACAGCGCGAAGGCGACCGCGGTTCCGACGAAGGGCGCCGAACACGGGGTGGCAAGCACCGTCGCGAAGGCGCCAGCGAGGAAATTGCCGCCGACGCCATTCCCGCCTGCGGTCCCCAAGGCCGTCGCGAACCGCGGCACAAGTGCGAAATCCCAGAGACCTGCCAGATTGGCGGCGAAGACCACAAGGGCACCGGTCATCAGCACCAGGAAGGCCGGTTGCTGGAACTGCATTCCCCAACCGACGGCCAGCCCGGCCGCCTTGAGTCCGGCCAGGACTGCGGCGAGGGCGAGCATCGACGCGATGATGCCCGCCGCGGTCGCCAGGAAGCCGAGGCGGATCTCGTGGCGTGCCCGTCCTTGGTGGCGGAGGACAGCCATCAGCTTGAGGCCGAGCACCGGCAGGACGCAGGGCATCAGGTTCAGGATCAAGCCGCCGAGGAACGCGACGCCGAGGTACGGGAGCAGGCCGCCGAGCCTTCCCTCGTCTCGGGCGGCCCCCGGTCTGATGGAGGTCTACGTCTCCGATGCGCGCGGCCCGTCCTCCAGGGTCACGGTGACGTCGGCGCCCGGCATCGTGACGGCCTCCGGCCCGCTTGTGACCGGCAGCGTCGCCGTCGCGGTCCTGCCGTCGGTGTCGAAGGAGAACGCGGGCCTCCCGAAGCTCCATTTCGGGCTCTCGACAATGAGGTCCGCCTGCGGCGACAGGGGCTGCCGCGAGGCGATCCGGACATTCAGGAATGCCGGATTGCCTGGTTCGACTTGGGCGCCGTCCATGGAAAGGCCGGATCGGCTCCCGTCCGTAGGTACGCGGGCTTCGAAGCGGGCGATGAGATTGGCCGCGTCTGCGTCGGGCGCCGCCGCGCTCGCGGGCAGGGCGAGCGAGAGCTCCAGGTGCTTCGGGATGCAGACGTTGCTGCACACCAGGATGTCGAGCGCGCCCCGGAGCGCGACCGACTCCCCCGGCCGCTCGGGGTGGACCGTCAGGGGAAAGAGGACCTCGTGCAGATAGCCGAAGGTCTCGAGGCCGAGGAGCACGAAGCGCGTCGGCGCGGGCCAGCGCCAGCCAACCGAAGCGACATTGGTCGAGCCGGACCAGTCGATGGTCGGTGCCGCCCCGGCGTCCCCCGGGGAGCGCCAGTAGGTGTCCCAGCCGTCGTTCAGGGATATCTCGAGTCCGGCATGAATGTCGCCGCCTTGTCCGGCGCCATCCGTAGCGGCGAGCAGGCGCGCGCGCACGTTCGTCTCGGACACCCAAGGGCCAGTTGCCGCGCGGGCTGCCCATGGCAGCAAGGCCAAGAGAAGCGCAGTGGCGAGCCGCAACAGGGTCTCCATCAGTGGACGGAAAATCGAGTGACACATCCTACAGCTCTCCATGCGAAGGTGCACGCGCCTGTCCTTCATGATGCTGCATGCGTATGGGATGCTTCCGGCTCAGGAGGTAGAGCCAAGCCGCGAGAGCACCGAAGACGATGTTTAGCCAGACAGTATAGGTCTGGCTGAAATGCGCCATCTCCCTTCGAATGTTCTGGTTCGGCGGTGGGACCAGACCGAGGGCGGTGAAAGCCACGTACATCACCAGGTCGGATAGGACCATGGTTGCAAAGAAGGCGGCGGCGATATAGGCGGCCATCCGCCAGTCGTAGTAGCGGCGGTAGACGTCCAGCAGCGGCAGCACGATCAGGTCGGCGTAGAGGAAGGCGAGCACGCCGCCGAAGCTGATGCCGCTTCCCCAGAGGACCGCAGCCAACGGCACATTGCCGATGGAGCAGACAAAGGAGCCGGGATTCTTAAACTCACTTCGGATGATGATGATGGTGGACGTGTTCGCCGCTCGGCCGGGATTCGCCCACGCTCCCCATCATTCGCAGCATGTTGAGTCCACCAGTCCGAAGAAAGCGCCACACAAGAATGGCCGAGACTAACAAGGCCACGATATTTAGCACCGTGGTGTAGTTCCAACTGACGCCTGCCTGTAGAACTTGCAAATGACGTTTGCTTGGCACAAAACCGAGCACGCCGAACACAAGTTCGACGATATATCCCGCGCCCGCCATCGCCGCATAGAACAGGACGAACAGCAGCGATGTCACCGGCAGTCCGTAGTACTTGCGATAGATATTGAGTATCGGCAGGACAATCAGGTCCGCAAACAGGAAGGAGACCACGCCGCCAAAGCTGATGCCACCGTTCCACAGGACTGCTGCCAGCGGCACGTTGCCGACCGAACAGACAAAGGAGATCACCGCCACGACCGGACCGATCAACGGCCCAACAACCTTCGACCAGACAGGGCTGTGCGAGAGAAACAGGCCAGTCCAAAAGGACTGCGGCACCCAGGCGGCAAGCGCACCCGCGATCAGCAGACCACCCACGATCTCAAGCCAGATGCTTGCCCAGTCCATCACGTAGAAATGGCTGATCGCTGTGAAGCCGCGCTGCGAGAGCGTGCGAGAAAGAACGCTGCCGCCGGAGAGCGACATGTCCATCGCGGCATGCCCTTCCATGCGCCCGGCAATCCCACGTTCGGCATGCGCCCGAGCTTCTGCCAGGCGTACTGGCGTCATTGCACGTTGCAGCAACAACACCAAAAGTGCGATCATGATCGGACCACCGACGAACTCGGCAAGCGTGAACTGCCAGCCCATCAGTACCCAAACAATGATGCCAAGCTCGAGCACCAGATTGGTCGATGCGAATTCGAACGCCATGGCGGCGATGAAGTCAGCATCCTTACGGAATAGTGATCGAGCCAGAGCAACAGCGACGTAGGAACAGGAGGACGAGGCAGCTCCAAGTCCGCTCGCAATGAGAATTGTGCGCGCACTGCTATCCGGCAATAGGCGACTCATCTCGCCTTTGGTGACGACGGCCTGGACGATGCCAGAGAGCACAAAGCCAAGCACGAGCGGCCAAAGAATTTCCCAGCCCATGGCAAATGCCATGCCGAGCGCGGCTTCTATCTGGCTCATTGCATGATTTATGGAATCGCACTCCATTTCCTCCTGGCAGCTTCGCGGGACCCGCGCATGCGCTTCTGGAGACCAGCGCCTGGATCAGGCCGGACAGCACGAAGCCCAACACGAGGCTCCAGCTCACGCCCCAGAATATGCCGAACGCCATCAGCAGCGCGTCGCCGATCTTGCCGGGTAATCCCTCTATCATTGCAGCCGTGCCCGTTCTTTATACGTGAACGCCATCGGCCGCGGCCCACGGGCATACCGCGTCCGGAGGTCGTTGAGCCGGAAACCCGCATCCCCTGCCGGGTCGTCCACCGTCCTGTTCAGTCGGCAGCCCCCTGCTATGCCTCTCCAAGCAGGATCCAGCATGTGAAGCGCAGCGGCGAGCCGGGCGAACGGCATCGGAGTAAACCCGCCGGACCTGGTCATCACCTCAATTCTAGCCGCTGGCGTGGACAAAGGCGCGCTCTTCATGATGCTGGCGTGCACGGGATGCACACGGTTGAGGTAGCGGAGGCATGCGGTGGCCGCCGAGGCGGCCACCGCTATCGCGCTAGCCGCGCGGTCTCATTGGCTCAGCATTCCCTTTCGGGCCATCCAGGTTCCGGCCGGTGTTCATGCTCTCCATCATGCGGTTGCAGTTCTCCGCCATCCGGTTCATCTCGCTCGTCATGCCCATCGTCCCGGGCATGCCGTTGCGGCCCATCAGCCCGCGCCCGTCCATCATGCCTTGCCCGGACGGGGGCGGTGGCGAAGACGGGGCCTCGGCAGGCTGCGCGAAGACGCGCGGGCCGAGAACGAGGCTGCTCGCGACGGCGGCCGCGGCGAGAAGCAGGGTCGGTTTCAGCGACATGGTTTTCTCCTTGGTCAGCTTGTAGGGATTTCGCGGGAAACAGGTGAGCGCCTTCAGGCGTCCCCGCGGGGATTCCAGGCGGAGACGGCCACGGGTGCCGGATTGCCTCCGGATGCGGCGTCGCTCGCGCTGGTTTCCCGGCAGGATCGGCCGCCCGCTCTCATCATGCAGACGCCGAGCGCACACATGGCGGCGCAGGGCAGGAGCGCGACCAGAATGGGTGCGACGCCGAGTACCACGAGAGAGGGCCAGCCGAGGGCTAGCCCGGCCCCGACGGCCGCAAGGGCCGCGACGACGACAGCGCGGCGGCCGCGCAGCCAGCGGGGCAGCGCCAGAGGCACACCAGGGCGGCCCATCGTCCCCATCGGGCCGCGGGCCTGGGTGAACGTATTGCTCATAGGTCAATTCCTTCCGGACAGAGTGCTCGTCCCTGCCGACGGTCGGTGCCCGGACCAGCGCCGGAGCGCTTCGTCCATGCGTATCGTCCGATGGCAGGGTCAGGACGGCTGCCGTGACTTTCCACGGCAGCCAGCAGCTCAGGCGAAGGGAATGGGGGGAAGGAGGTCAGGCGCGATGGAGCGGCCCGCTCCAAGGTTGGACGGGCGGCCGTACCAGACCGGCGTCCAGGTCGCGGCATGCCACGGCGTCTGCGGCGCGGGCGGCTCGAGGGTAATGACCCCGACGCAGGCAGGAGCGAAGGGACATCCCGGCATGCCGGGGATGGATGCTCCTGGCTTGCAGGGCGTGTCGACCAAGGTGCCGTGGGTCATCGTCATAAGTTGGCACGGCTGCCGCATCTCCGAGACGGCAGCGCCAGCCTGCGTCGACGCGCCTAAATAAAGCGCCACGAGCATCAACAAGATCGTGATGGCCCTGCGAAGTGCCGCACCCATGACAGACAAATTCCTCTGTTGCCTGGCGATGTCAAGATAAGAGATGTTCATGTATCTGGCCTGCCCGGTCCACGGGGGATGCTCCTGTGCGGTCCCTCGAGATCGCGCAGGATTGGACACTCAGGGCGGTTCACCGCGCCGCACCCGGAGCAGTCGTAGAAGGACTGGCAGGCGTCCGTCCGCATCATCTCGAGCTATTCCGTCCCGCAGACCGGGCACGTGATGCACGTGATGATGGACTGCAGAACCATGCCGACCTCAGTGGACATGGCGGGGACGCGCCAACCAGGGGAGGCGGCCCGGTCGTTACGCGGCGCGAAATGTGGGGAACTTCAGCGCGATTCGTAGGGGAAATGCAAGCCAACCCATTGAGCCGACATGCAAAATCGCTCTTGAATCTTAGAAGAATCGAGGGACGCCTGATTCGGGCGGCTGGCCAGGCTCGGACCGGCGGGCCTGGCCCCCGCCGAGGGCTGCCGACCGGCTTGGCTTGCCTCGCCAGCTCTTGCCTCGCCAGCTGGAGAGTCCGGCGCGGCAGTATCCCCGAAAGCCGGACGGCAACGTTTAGAGATACCCGACGCGCCGCTGCCTGCTGGGCTTGGCGAGGGAGGACCCGTTGCCCATTCCTGCTCTGGGGGTTGCCCGGCGCCGCTCTTCGTATGGCGTCAGCCGTGTCGTTCGGGGCGAGCATCCCCTTGGCCGAGCTGGCCAAAGGGATGCTGTCCGGTGCCGTCCTACTGTCCTGGCAGGGACAGGCCGAGGGCGTGGGCTGGCCTGCGGCTGGACCTCGTCGAGCATAAGTATGCGCACGAGGAGATGGTGCATCAGAATGCCCATGTGCACGACGGGCACCACCACCATGCACACGGACGGGACGATCCGCCCGGTGAGCCGCACGTCCACGTGTACCGGCGCGCGCCGGTGACGCACCGTCGCCCGCACTCCCCGGACCTGCGTCACCCCCACGCACATCAGGCGTGAACCATCGGGAATGG
>CAVXUK010000012.1:145000-195817 GCA_963764895.1 uncultured Pseudomonadota bacterium | reverse complement strand
TACAAAACAAGAATGATATGCGATCGCGTCTTCAATCCAGGGTTCCTCGCGATGACTAAATCCCACTTCCGGTTCTCCAGCCTGCGCCGACTGTTGTTGGACCTGGGATTCAAGGAACACCGATTGCTGTGGGACCAGGAATTCCGGGACGGTCCCGTGAAGAGAACGTCGATCGGATTCCAACACGACGAGTCCGATACGCTGATCGTGTTACCTGGGTACTACCGGAGCAACTCCAGGGTTTACCCCCATCACCTCATCACTGTGCGCATCATGTTGGATGCGAAAGGGCTCATGGACGCGGAGGATTTCGATCGGCTGGTGGCCCAGGGATCCGCTCAACCTTCGGCATCGACTTGACCCGACGACCCACTTCGAGCCGGTGCGCGCTCTTCGACAACGCCGGAATCCTCGGCGCCGCCCTGCTGGCCCGCGAGGAATTCGTGCACGCCTGATACCGCCAAGCGGATCAGAGGCGTACCGCCGCGACATGCGAACACCCCGGCCAAGGCGACAGGGGTGCGTCGAAGGTCGGAATCAAGGATCCGATCAGGCGACGGAACTCGTCTTGCGGCTGCGGGTCAGGACGATCAGGACGGCCAAGGCGCCGCTGCCGGCCAGGACCAGAGACGACGGCTCGGGGATGGCGCTGGTCGTCACGAGGAAACCACTCGGGCTATTCGAAGAGGAGTTACTGTAGAGAAGATCGAGCGTGTATGACTGACCGGGCGTCGTCGCAATCATCTGGGAAAAAGTGTCGTAGCTACCCGTGGTGGTCCCGGCCAACGCCAGGCCGGGGACCGAACTGCCATCGTTAATCGTAAAGGCGAGGCTCCCCGAGGCGGCAGGGGTGAAGACCCAGGTACTGCCGAGCAGGTTCGGGCCGGCACCGCCGAGGAACAGGCCATTATCCGTGCTCGTCTCCTCAGCCGGGATCTGGTAGCCCGCAATGGAAATCGTCGTGGTAGAATCTGATGCGGTGAATGAGAGGGCGTAGGGGGTGTCGGTCTGACCGGCGGCGTCGATCAGGTCGAGCAGGATACCCGCCCGCACCGGCCCTGTCGCCCCGAACATCAGGCCGAACACCGCCACGACGAGCCCCAACTGATTCCAGATACGTATCATGTGTTGATTTCTTCTCGTAAATCTTGATCTTGCACACACAAAAAATGAATACATGTGTTCATTTTTTGATTCATAGTTATCATCACCGTTTGGCGACACGTTCAACGCGATGTGCTCGGCGATGACATTGCCGACGCATCGATCGGATCCTTGGGTCGAGCCGATCGACTGGCCACTTCCAGGTATTAGAACGCAATCGGCTGCGATTACAACCAAAAAAAGGAGAATCTCGGACGTGTTGTTTTTTTTCACCATTCGAGAGGTCTTCGGAATTGTTCGATCCCGCCTGTACGCAAAGCGTCCGTTCCAAGAGGACGAAAAGGGTACATAACAAACAGATGGGATTGCCCCATCTACACGATGAGGCTGATCGATTGGTCAAGTCCCCTATTCGCTCCCCTGCGCCCTCTGTCGATCGGCACTGGCGGACACAGGGGATGTCTGAGCTGTCATTCACGGTGTGTCCAGTGGCCCGGGCCATCGGTACAGTGCCTTGATCCGCCCCCAGAACTCTCCGCCGAGCACAAACAGGCTGGAGACGAACAACAGCTCGCCCGCGATGGCCACCACCACGATGACCGTCAGCTCCGTGCTCTTGTCCGGTTGCAGAAAGGGGGTGGCGATCGCGACCTAATAGGTGACGAAGCTCACCGAGAACAGGACCAGGCCGAGCACATGCCTGGGCCTGCTGATGGCCCGTGGTGCTCGGGACTCCCGGCGCCGAAAGCCGCCGCGAGCTTGGCCTTCAGGGCATCGACGAACGGCCTGCCCAGGAGAGCGGCACTGACCCAGAAGCCGAGCTCTCCGGAGAACACCACGCCGGTGACCAGCGTCGCGGCCACGGCTGGCGAGAACAGGAACGGGACCAGCGCGGCGATGCCGAAGGTCCCGAACGAGTAGACGAACAGGGCCAGGCCGATGTAGAACTTCCAGCCCCGTGCGCGTGTCGGTTCCATGGCGACAGTCCTCGGAAACCCTGACGCGGCCTTCGGTCGCAAGCGAAGAGGAATGGCAGATGACAGATCGCGGATTATGGATCGGGGAAGCCCCATCTCGAATCCGCCATCTTGGAATCCTAACAAGATGCGCACCGCGGAGCAGAGATCCCACAGGGGTAGAATTCCTGCTGGGACTCAGGTTACGGTGATCCCCGAAGAGAACTCCGAGGTGTTTTCGCTCGCGTCCGTGGCCGTTGCCGTGATCACCTGTCCCGAAGGCACGTTGACCCCGGACAGCGTCACGTTGATGACCGCATTGCCGCCGCAATCGGTGATCACCGTCGCGAAACCCAGATAGGTTTGCCCTTGCGGGTAGGCGGACGGGTCGCCGGCGGGCCTGTGCGAAGAACTCGATCCGGTACTGAGCGTCCCCAGGGCGTTGCCCTCGACCATGACACCACCGCCGCTGGAATTGATCCCGATTCCGGAGATCACGTTGCCGGCGACCAGGGCAGTCCCCCCGATGGTGTCGTTCGTGGAGCCCGATCCGACCACGACGCCGCCGAGGTCGTTCCCGATGCTCCGCGATCCTGTACGGTCCAGGCCAATAGAGTTACCCCGGACCATTGTGGCCGCGTCGCCGGTCAGGAGCACGCCAACACCGACCGTCGTTGCCGGAAATCACGCTCAGGCTACTCGTGGAGTCCATCCCGCCTCGAACCGTACGCAGATCCGATCGATCTGCTCGTGCGCGTCGAGTGGGAGGCTCGCCAGCGAGTCCGCCTGTGGGCTCATGGTTTCCTCATACCGCTCCGGCCTCGGTGCACCCGGCCCACGACTTCTCCGTGCTGCTCCGAGCGACCGTCCCGAGCCGAGGTGCCAACCAGCAGACCTCACTCGGGGTAAGTCCGACTCCGTAGCCAGGCCAGGACATCGGCCTGATCCTTGGGCGTTCATACAGCCTGGAACCCGGGCATGCGCCGCAGGCCCTGGCGCAAGATCTGGTCGTACTCGCGGGGATGGTCCAGGATCGCCTTGCCGACCAGGCTGGGGCCGAGGTCGCCGCCGAGTGCCGTCGGGCCGTGGCAGGTCGCGCAGTTCGGCGGCGTAGAGCCGCTCGCCCCGCGACCGGATCGCCGGCTGACCGGGGCCGGACTCGCGCCGGCGATCGGGCACCTCGAGCGAGCCGACGTCCTTCAGCGTCGCCCGGGCCGGGACGGGTGGCGCCGTCCGGTCGGAGTAGCGACGAGCCAGGTAGTCGACCAGCGGCACCGTCGCCTTCCTTCGGCAGCGGCGAGCCCCAGTTGACCATCTTCTCGATCTCGGCCTTCCACTGCACCGGGGTCAGTCGCTGGCCGGCGATCATGTCCTCGGTGTGACAGATCAGGCAATTCTCCTGGAGGCTCCGCCGGGCCAGGGCCTCCCGGAAGGACGCCTCATCATCGTCGTCGGGCTCACCTGGGCGGTTGGCGGGACCAGGCGACCGCCGGGACCGCTTCGAGCTCGGCTGCCCGCCCTGCGTCGACTCCTGGACGATCGGACCACCCGGCGCGAGCGGATCACCCGGGCAGACAATCCAGGCCAGCGCCAGCAGGAGGAACGAGGCAATCGCGTGTACGCGAGCGGATCATCATCGGGCACCCCTCAACCGATCTCACAATCGACCGAATCGATGCCGTTCCAGAGATACCCGCTCTTGTTCCAGGGCGGGGTCTCCGGCTGGACCTGGCCCATCGAGTCGGTCGCGCGGGCCGCGAGGACATGACGGCCCCGGCGGTCCGGCTCCCAGTTCAGCCGCCAGGGCCGCCATCGCCCCGGCTCCGGCTCGCCCGAGCAGCGTCGCCTCGACCCATCGACCGTCGCGGTCGATCCAGACCTCGACCTTGGTGACGTGCCCTTGCCCGGTCCAGGCGATCCCGCGGATCTCGACGGGCCGGCCGGGATCACCTGGCCCCGGCTCGCGGCCAGGTGATCAGCGACTTGACGTTCATCCAGGTGACCGGCATCGGGCCGGGCGGGTTGCGAGCCGGTCCCGGGAGCTCCGGCGGGCGGAGGCATCCGGTAGGCGGTCTGCATGTAGAAGCCCGGCGCCTCCTCGCGCGCGACGACGATCTTTCGCACCCACTTCAACCAGTTGTTGCCGGTCCAGCCGGGGACGACCAGCCGCAACGGTCCGCCGTGGAGCGCCGGCAAGGGCTCGCCGTTCATCCTGGTGGCGAGGATCGTGCCCGGGTCGAGTGCCCGGTCGAGGGGGATGCTTCGGACGAACGCCGGCGTCTTGGGCGAAGGAGGCGCATCGCCGCCGAAGAAGTGCACGTGAGCCGCGCCCGGCCTGGAGCCCGGCACGCTCGAGCAGGTCGGCCAGTCGGACGCCCGACCATTCCGCCTGGCCGACGGCGCCGCGCTCCCAGGGCACGCCCGGCACGCGCGGCCGATACAGGCCCCGCCCGTTGCCGGTGCACTGGAGCACGGCTGTCCGTCGATCGTCTGCTCGAGCCGGGCCAGTTCGGCAAGGCTCAGCCGCAACGGCCGATCCACCAGGCCGACGACCTCGACCTCCCACGGCCCGAGATCGACCGCCGGCGCCCCGAAATGGCTCCGGACGAAGAACCGATCGTTCGGCGTCAGCGGATGGTCGAGCGCCGCGATCGGGCTCTCCAGGTTCAGCGGTCGCTGGCTGCGGACGATCAACGCGCGATCATCCGGCAGCGACATCGTCGGCAAACGTGCGGCCGGACGCGCAGGACCAGGCGTGAGCCCCCGACACCCAGCATCCCCAGCCGAAGCATCGAGCGTCGACTGATGGCCGTCGGAGGGAATGACTCGCGCACAGATGGTCGGTCAGATCGTGGTGATGGCGAGCCTGTCCCCTCGCAGGATCCATCATGGAGCTTCCCTCCCCAGGAGCGAGACGGGGTCCGTCTTGTGGGCGGGTGGAACCGCGACGAGTGCCCAGGCTTGATCCGGCGAGGTTCACCCGCCGTATAACCGTCCACAGGACTTCGGAACAGACTCCTTGGACGATCTGCGGTGAGCCGAGGACGACGCGACGTCCCCGGGGATGAGTATCGCCGATCGGCCTGCCACTGTCCATCGTCGGGTCGCGCCGGTGAACCACGGGCCGTGCCCCTGGTGTCGAAGGGTCATGCAACCGAGCCGATAGAGTCCGGTTATTCATCTGAGGCCACCAGCGAAGAGATGTTCGGACACGACGCCGCGTCGATCGAATCGCGCATGTCAAGTCGCCGGCAGGCCCCGAGAGGATCGCCGCCCCACAGAATCGATGCGATCGTCAAACCCGTGTTAACGTGAGCCGATTGATGCAGCTTTTGCCGCGTCGAATCCGTTTGGTACACCGTTCGCAGTCGGCTAACATGGAGCGGATCGCCGGGAGGGCCAGGCGACGCGAATGGCCCCGCGAAGGGAGTGGAATCGACCGTCCTCACATCGTCGGATCAGGGGTGGTGATCGAGATCTTCCACACAGGTGATCAACCATGCGGAAGGGCAGACGCAACCGGCATCGTGCCTTGTTGACCCGCCTTCAACGTCACCTGGAGATCAGCCTGGACAGCCTGAAGCCCCGGCGGATCCGCACGCGATCGGCCCGATACGCCGCGGCGCTCGGCGAGCGGCTGGGCCTGATCGCATCGGCCGAAGGTCTGTGCCTGGTGCCGCCGGCATGCCCGGCTGGAGCGCCATCACTGGGATTACAGCGAGCCGCTCAACGTGACGTTCCTCTGCGTCGAGTGCCACGACCTGGCCGACGCGATGGTCGTGCGGGCAGCCAGTGCCTAGCTTTTCAGCAGGCCGTTCGGCCGGGGATCGCCGGCTGGCTCGTCGCGGCGGATCGGGTTCGGACTGATCCGGCGGTCGGGCGATGCCAGGGGGAGGTGGACCTGGAAGGTCGTCTCATGGCCCGGGTTCGGAGGTCCAGCGCAGCTGCCCGCCGGCCTGCTCGACGATCCTGGCGGCGCGGGGCAGGCCGAGGCCCAGCCCGCGGCCGGCCTGTCGGCCGCAGTAGAACGGGTCGAAGAGGTGGGTCGCCTCGACGGCGCCGATCCCCTTGCCGGTGTCGCTGAACGACCAGATCAGCTCGTCGTCCTTCGTGCGACGAGCGGACCTGGATCCGGCCGCCGGGCGGCGTGGCCTGCAGGGCGTTGCGGAGCAGGATCTCGGCGAGGTGGCGCAGACCGTCCGGGTCGCGCCCAGGCCGTCGGCGCCGACGTCGTCCAGCTCCGCGACGAGCCGGACCCCGCGCGCGTGAGCACTCCCGCTCGAACTCGCGGCAGCAGCGACCCGAGCACCTCGGACGGCTGGCAGGACCGCGGCCGCGGGGCGGGCGGTCGCGCGACGAACATCAGGTCGCGGAGGATGCGGTGGGCCCGCTGCGCCTGGTCGAGGATGATGCGGAGCGAGCGCGCGACCTCGGGGTCGCTCGGCCCGGGCGAGCAGCAACTGGGCGCGGCCGACGATCACGGCCAGCGGGTTGTTCAGCTCGTGGCCGGCGCCCGCGGCGAACTCGCCGAGGGCGTCGAGCTTCCGCCTGCCGCAGCCGCTCGTCCTCGGTCTCGACCTGCTGCCGGAGCGAGGCCGACGACCGCCTGGAGCCGGCGCTCCAGCCGCGCGCGGTCGGCCAGCAAGGCGGCCCACGACTCCCAGGCGCGCCGGACCGTCGGGGGCGTCGATGCCGGGCCACCTCCGGCCCGTCGGCTCCGAGGGCACCAGAGCTCGATCGACGGCCCGCGCGCGCCCGTCGGACGTTGAGCGGGACCACGAGCGTCGGAGGACGCCGCATGGCCCCGCGGGGCGTCGAGGCCGTCTCCGCTGGGGCGTGTCGGCCGGCCCCTCGATCGGGCTCGCGGGCAGGCCGGGCCCGGCGTCTCCGGCGTCGAGCCAGACGACCCGGGCCGCACTGACGCTCGGGCTCGGCACACCAGGTCATGGCGGCGCGGTCGGCCCATTCCTCGGGCGATCTCGCCCGGGGGCGACTCGGCCAGGAGCTCGAGGAAGCGATCGGCCGCGATCCTGGCTCTGCCGCAGCGGCCGGTCAATTGCAGCCGCAGCCGGGCGTTCTGCCGCGTCACCCGCTCCTCGTGCGGCGTGGCGTCGGCGTCGACGAACGGCGCCGCTGCAACGCGCCTGGACCTCGGCCATCAGGATCCGCAGCCGGGGCTCGCTCGGCATCGGCTCGCGGTCGGGCCGGCCGAGCGACCAGGGGGTCTGCTCGGCCCATCGGTACGCCTCCTGGATGATCGCCAGCCGGTCGGGTCGACGCCGCGGCGAGATTCAGCGCGCCGCCCTGATCGGCGTGGAGCCAGGCGGCGTCGACGACCAGGGGATCGCAGCCCCAGCGCTCGGCCAGCCGACGTCCCAGGTCGCCGAGGTCCGTGCCGAGGTCGTCCCGCTCCATCTGCCGTCGCGGAGGCCGGGTCCTCCTGGCGCCACCAGGCCGACCAGCCATTCCGGGTCGACGGCCGCGACCGCCCAGCATCCCAGGCCGCAGAGCTGCCCCGCCCGGGCGACGGCCTCGGGATCGGGATCGCCGGCCTCGCGCGCCAGTCCGGCGGGCCGCGATCCCGACCGCGACCGAATGCCGCCAGAGCCGGTCCAGGAACTCCGCCGCCGGGCCCGATGACAGCGCCCGGGGCCACCAGGGCCGCTCGGCGATCAGCGCCAGTGAGCCCGATGTCCGCGCGATGTCCGTCGCGCCGGCGAGGACCCAGCCCGGGGTCGAGTCCCGCAGGTCGATCGGGCCTTCGGCGGCCGCGACCGGCTCCGGATCGTCGTCCGTCCGGCTCGTCGGGCAGCGAGCCGATCAACGGCCGGGCGGTGGTCGGGCGCAGCGGCAGACCCGTCGAGCCGCACGAGGCGGCGTCGCCATCTCCTCGGAGCAGGTTTCCGACGTGGGTGG
Source organism: uncultured Pseudomonadota bacterium (assembly GCA_963764895.1). Lineage (GTDB taxonomy): Bacteria > Pseudomonadota > Alphaproteobacteria > Acetobacterales > Acetobacteraceae > CAVXUK01. The sequence goes on along the minus strand of CAVXUK010000012.1, from coordinate 187,841 downwards.
ACTCGCACCGCGCTGGGACTCCTTCCCGCTCCGCGTGCCGACGGGACAATCAGTTCGGCGATGCCGGATGTCCAGCGTCGCTGACCTGCCGGACTCGAGCTCAGCCGGCCACGCCGGCCTCCATATCCAACAGTCGGCAGACCCGCCGCATCAGTTCATCGATATCGAGCGGCTTGTGCAGAAAATCGTCGGCCCCCGACTCGCGCAGCTCCTCGATCTTGTCCTCCTCGACCATCCCCGAGATGCAGATGATCTTGATGTCCGCCATCGTCGGGTCGCGGCGGATCAGCTCGCAGACCGCCTGGCCGTTGATGTCCGGCAGCATCACGTCGAGGATGATCAGGTCGGGATGATACTCCTTGGCCAGCATCCCGGCCCCGAAGCCGTTGTTGACGACCCGCGTCTCGAACCGCGCATCGCCGGCCAGGACCTCGGAGATCAAGTCGACCACCGCCTGATCGTCGTCCACGATCAAGACCCGCCGCTTCCCGCTCTCCAGCGCATCCGTCGGGATGCCGTTCTCCTTCATGAAGCGGTAGAGCGCATCGCGAGGAATCCGCCGGAACCGCGAGCCGGGGACCCGGAAGCCCTTGAGCTGGCCCGAGTCGAAGCAGCGAATGATCGTCTGCTGGCTCACCTTACAGATCTTGGCCGCCTCGCCCGTCGTGAAAACGGTCTTCATGGTCGTGGTACGTCCCATCTTGCGAGATCAAGGACAAGGTCCCTCCTCGCGATCACTCGAGACTCGATCGGAAGAAGAAGACAACGCCTGATCGGCCTCCTTGCTAGTCCTGCTCACGACGCGAACTCAGCCACGCCCGAACCGACTCGCCTCGCCGCGTCGCTTCGCACCAACCTCTCGGTAACACGCCATTGTTAAAATCTACGAAACCTTTAGAGATTACCAATATTACCAATCTCACCAATTGTATAATGAGCCCCGGCCTTGTCAATGCGAATGCGTCAATCGCCGGATCTCGACCAGCCTCACCGGAGTTGCAAGAAAGAGACTCGGAGTCCTCTTCACGAAGTCTAACAATCTCTTCCCGGGGAAAAATAGGCGCATGGAGCCGAGCTGGAGTCGCATTCAAAATGGCGGGTCCCGGTCAAATTGACAAGAGAGAAGGCCAGGACAGCACGGTGGCAATGCCAGGCGACGAGGGCGCGCTCGCAAGTGGCAAAGTGTCAGCGGATTGAGAAGGATCGATGAACGGAACAACCTGGGAGATCAAGAGTTGATGACGACGAATCGCCGAAGAATGAAATCAATTCGGAGTCGCGTCCGTGCTGACAGATCGTCCACGCCGATGCACGCCGGCAGTCCGAGCGGTGGTGCCAGTTCACGGCCAGGGGCGTTCGGCTGACAATTCGGGGCGGTTTCGCTTGAGGTGGATGAGGAGCGTGGCGATGTCGGCCGGGCTGATTCCGCTGATCCGGCCGGCCTGGCCGAGCGAGAGGGGCCGGACGCGCTCGAACTTCTCGCGGGCCTCGGCGCGAAGCTGGGGGATCGACCGCGTAGTCGAGGTCGGCGGGGATCGGCTTGTTCTCCAGGCGGCGAAACCGCTCGATCTGGTCGAGCTGGCGATCGATGTAGCCGTCGTACTTGGCCTCGATGGTGACCTGGTCGATCACGTCGGCGGCGAAGTCGTGGCTCGCCGAGGCCGGGGTCGAGCGCCAGCAGCTCGTCCCAGGTCGTCGCGGGGCGCCGCAGGACCTGGTAGAGGGTGTCGCCCTGCGACCCGGGTGTCGGTCAGGATGCGTGCGCAACTGCGTCGATCGCATCGCGGCGGGCCTCGAACCGCCCCCAGCGATGGTCGTCGACCAGGCCGACCTCGCCGGCCCAGCTCGGTGAGCCGGAGGTCGGCGTTGTCGTGCCGGAGCATCAGGCGATACTCGGCGCGGCTGGTGAACATGCGGTAAGGCTCGTCGACGCCGCGGGTGACCAGGTCGTCGATCAGGACGCCGATATAGGCCTGCGAGCGGTCGAGGACCAGCGGCGGCTCGCCCTTGACCGCGAGCGCGGCGTTGATGCCGGCGATCAGTCCCTGGGCGGCCGCCTCCTCGTAGCCGGTCGTGCCGTTGATCTGGCCGGCGAAGAACAGGTTCGCGACCGGCTTGGTCTCGAGCGTCGGCCGGAGCTGGACCGGCGGGGCGTAGTCGTACTCGACCGCGTAGCCGAACCGCATGATCTCGGCGTGCTCCAGGCCGGGGATCAGCGGGATGATCGCCTCCTGCACGTCGCGCGGCAGGCTGGTCGAGATGCCGTTGCAGTAGTATTCGAGCGTGTTCCGCCCCTCGGGCTCGAGGAAGATCTGGTGCTGCTCGCGGTCGGCGAACCGGACCACCTTGTCCTCGATCGACGGGCAATAGCGCGGGCCCGTGCTCTGGATCTGCCCCGAATACATCGGCGCCCGGTGGAGGTTGTCGCGGATGATCGTCGTGGACCGCCGGGTTGGTGTAGGTGATGTGGCAATCGAGCTGGGGCTGCGTCGATCGAGTCGGTCAGGAACGAGAACGGGACCGGCTCGGCATCGCCCGGCTGAGGCTCCAGCCGGGAGAAGTCGATCGTGCGGCCGTTGAGCCGCGGCGGCGTGCCGGTCTTGAAGCGCCGCAGCTCAAAGCCCAGCGAGCGCAGGCTTTGCGACAGTCCCGACCGCGGCCACGTCGCCGCCGCGGCCGCCGGGCGTCTTGACCTCGCCGGTGTGCATCAGGGCCTGGAGGAACGTGCCGGTGGTGAGGACGACGGCCCGGGCGTGGTATCGGCCGCCGCCGCGGCACTGCGACGCCGACGACCCGGCCCCCCTCGACCAGGATCGACTCGACCATCTCCTGGCGGAGCGTCAGGTTCTCCTGGCGTTCGACGGTCAGCTTGGCGAGGAACTGGTAGGCCTTCTTGTCGCACTGGGCGCGGGGGCTGTGCATGGCCGGCCCCTTGCCGCGGTTGAGCAGGCGGAACTGGATCGCCGTCGCGTCGGTGAGCACGCCCATCGCGCCGCCCAGGGCGTCGATCTCGCGGACGATCTGCCCCTTGGCCACCCCGCCGATCGCCGGGTTGCAGCTCATCTGGCCGACCGTGTCGCAGTTGATCGTCAAGCAGCGCGGTCCGCAGCCCCATCCGCGCCGACGCCAGCGCGGCCTCCAGCCCGGCATGGCCGGCACCGACCACGACCACGTCGAAATCGTAGGGAGCGCGGGTCTTTGTCATGATGATCGTGGCTGTTGACGTCTGCCAGTCGGGGAGGACCCGGCCCGGTCAGGGCCGGCGTCGCTATGACCATTAGAGCCGAATTTCGCCCGGCTTACACTAGCAACTTGCCTTCGACTCGGCTGGCCGGCTGGCCTCGGCTGGCGATCGCCGGGGAAGTGGATCGGGTCGACGGGAGGGTTGACGCAGACTTGGCGGGCGTTGAGCTCAATCGGACGACTCGCGATGGATGATCGTCCCGGGCAGGGTCCGATCGATCTGCTGATAAAAAGCCTGGTCGGAATCGCGATTGCCATAGCTGACACGCTCGAGCTTCGTCAGGTTATTGAGGCGGCCCAGTCCGACAGGGGTGACATGGGGGTCGTTCCAGAGGCCCAGGTCGTGCAAACTGGTCAGGCTTTCCAGGTGGACTCCCGGGCCAGTTCTCGGTGCGTAACGCTGACGCGCCAGCCCGCCTCAGTCAGTCTGGACGCCAACCTTTCGACAATGTGAACCGACCGGTGACGTCCGCCTGTACACCCAATCGCGATTGTCGCATACTTTTTGCCTTCCTGGACGAAGCGCGGCAAGACCAGCCCGAGAAGATCCACCAATTTGGCGAAAAACGCCTGCGAAATCCGGGTCCGCGTCGACATAGGCCGCGACCTCCGCGATCCAGGCCCGTGCGCGACTTCAAGGCCGAGACATAGTGCGGATTGCGCAGGAATTGTGCATCCAAAACCATGTCGGCTTCGCGGGGCAGCCCGGCGACAAATGCGAACGATAGCAGCGCGACCGCCAGCCCGTCGCGCGGCGCGGCGGCGGCATCCGGGCCGAAGCGGCACTCGATCAGCCGGCGCAGGGCGGGCAGCGGCAGGTCGGTGGTGTCGATCAGCAGATCGGCGGCCGCGTGCAGCGGCGCCGTCAGCGCCTGCTCGGCGGCGATGCCGTCGACCACGCGGCCGGCGGGGGCCAGCGGGTGGCGGCGGCGGGTCTCGGTGTAGCGGCGCAGCAACACGGCCTCCTCCGCCCAGGCGAAGACGCAGTTCCGGGCGCAGGCCGGGTTGGTCGCGCAATCGGGCCAGCGTTGCCAGCACCCGCGGCGCATCGAAGCCGCGCGTGCGGGCATCGACGCCGACGGCGATCCGGCGCGTCGGCGCCGCGATCCGGCGCGCGCCACCATGTCCTCGATCAGCTGCAGCGGCGGATTGTCCACCGCCTCGAACCCCAGATCCTCGAGCGCACGCAGATTGACGACTTGCCGGCCCCCGACAGGCCGCTGACCAGCACCACTTGGCGGTGAGTCGCGCTCGGCACTCATGCGAAGGCGCCCGCGACCTGGCAGACGCGGCCGGCGCGCAGTCCAGCGCGACGCGCGACCGCCGCGGCGGCCGACGCGCGGCCGGGTCGAGCCGCAGCAGCGGCAGGTCCGCCCGTCGTAGCGCGCCGGCGACGGCAGCCGCTCGGCCGGCGGCGCCAGCGCCACCGCGAGAGCCAGACGCACCGGCGCGACGTAGGGCAGGCGGACGATGCCGAGGCCGCGCACCTCCAGCAATCCGGCCAGCCCGGCGGCCGGGCGCGCGAGCCGTCCGCGATCTCGACCCGGTCGTCCGCGACCAGCGTGAATCCGCGGTCCAGCAGACGCAGCACCATATCGGACTTGCCGGCGCCCGGCGGTCCCAACAGCAAAAGGCCAGCCCCGTCACGGGCGGCGCAGCTCCGTGCACCTGCATGAGGCGGGAATGTGGCGTGTGCCAAGAGGCAATGGAAGGGGTCTTTCCAGGGGAATGCGCCCCCCCTTCGAAGCGGCGTCGAGCCGCACGGGCGGGGCTTCACGCGGCGGGCCGCCGAGCAGGTGGCCGAGCGGCGTGAGCGTCGGGATGCGGTCGGCGACGATTTTGGTGATGGCGAGCAGCGGCACCGAGAGGAAGGCGCCCGGCACGCCCCACAGCCAGTTCCAGAAGAACAGCGACAGGATCACCAGCACCGGATTGAGCGTGAAGCGCCGCGCCAGCAGCATCGGCGTGACCGTCTCGCCCTCGACGGTGTGGATCGCGAGGTAGATCGCCGGCGGGATCAGCTGCCTGCCAGATCGTCCGGTTTGCTGAACAGGCCGACGAAGAAGAAAATCACGATGCCGGTGAACGGGCCGAGGATCGGGACGTAATTCAGCAGGAACGCCAGCGTGCCCCACAGCAGCGGGTCCGGCATGCCCTGCACCCACATCTGACACGCCGTTGGCCGTCCCCACCAGCAGGTTCATCGCCGTGATGGTCAGCAGCCAGCCGGAGACGTTGCGCTCGATCTCGGTCGCGATCTCCACCACCTGCCGCTTCTCGCCGAAGGTCGGCAGGATTTCCACCAGCCGGCGCAGCAGCGAATCGCCGGACGACAGCAGGAAGAACAGCATGATCGCCATGGTGAACACCTGGCCCAGGCGGCGCGCGTGCCCTGCAGCACGAACAGGCCGACGCCGCCGAACCCGCTCTGCGACTGCACCGTCACGATCTGCTGGCCCTGCGGCGCGTGCCGGCTGCATGGCGTGCTCGACCTGCTCCATGCCGTGCCGCAGGAAGTTGACGGGCCGGCGGATGAAGCCGAGCCGCTGCTGCAGCTGCGCAGAGCTGCGGCGCCTTGCCGACCCAGTTGGACGCCGGCACGGCGAGCGCGTACACCACCGCCAGACATCACGACGAACAGCAGCAGGATGAGCAGCAGCGCGGCGAGCATCGCCGGCAGCCGCAGCCGATCGGTCAGCACGCGCTTGACCGGCGCAGCAGCAGCGTGAACACGAGGCGAACAGCAGCGGCAGCAGGATGCCGGCGGCGAAAGAGAGCGTGTAGAACACCGCCAGCACGTCAGCGTGACCAGCGCGATCGTGGCCGCACCCGGATGCGCGTGCGCGACCTCCTGCCGTGCCACGCCTCGCCGAATGGTCGTGCCTGCATCGCCCGGCATCATTTGCGGGGACCGATGGCGGTCGGCGGGTGATCCATGACCGGCGAACGTGCCCGACGGCGACGTTCCGCCTGCCGCTTCGCGGATCAGGCCGCGCGGCAGCCGCACCACGAAGCGGGCGCCGGCACGCGTCCGCTCGGCGTCGCGGCGGTTCTCGGCGCTGATGCGGCCCTTCAGCGCCTCGCACGATCTGCCGGCTGATCGACAGGCCCGAGGCCGGAATGCTGGCCGAACTGCTCGCCCTGCGGCCGCTCGGAGTAGAACCGGTCGAAAATGTGCTCGAGCTGTGCCTCGGGGATGCCCGGCCCCTCGTCCTCGACCGCGATCTCCACCACCCCGCCCGGCCTCGCGCGCCGCACAGCCCGATGCGGCCGTCGCCGGGCGAGAAGGATTGCGCGTTGCCGATCAGGTTGCGCAGCACCTGCACCAGCCGGCCCTCCACGGCCTGCACCACGCAGCGCCCTCCGGCGGCGTCAGCTCGAGGCGCGGCTCGTCTTCGTCGCGCGTCGTCTCGTGGATCTCGGCCAGCGTGGCGAGGATCGGCGCCACATCGACCGGCTCGGTGCGCCAGCCGCGACAGTTCCGCGTCGATGCGCGAGGCGTCGCTGATGTCGCTGATCAGCCGGTCGAGCCGCGCCACGTCCTCGGCGATGATGGCCGAGCAGGCGGCGCTGCTTGACCGGGTCGTCGATGCGCCGCAGCGTCTCGATGGCGCTGCGGATCGAGGTCAGCGGGTTCTTGATCTCGTGCGCGACGTCGGCGGCGAAGCGCTCGATCGCGTCCATGCGGTCCCACAGCGCGCGCGCCGACTCCGCCAGCGCGGTGGCGAGTTCGCCGATCTCGTCGCTGCGCGATCAGCAGCGCGGCCGGCACCGTGCCGGCGCGGCCGCGGCCCTCGCGCATCTGCTCGGCGGCGCCGCGCCAGCCGCAGGATCGGCCGCGCGATGGTCAGCGACAGGTACCACGACAGCATCACCGTCAGCGCCAGCGCCAGCGCGAACAGCGCCAGGATCGACACCCGCACCGCGAACAGGCTGTCGTCGACCTCGCGCGCCTCGCGCGTCAGCAGCACGATGCCGACCGTCTGGCGGTTGCGCAGCACCGGCTCGGACACCGTGACCAGCAGCCGGTCGTCGGCGGTGCGGCGGATATAGGGCGGCATCTCGCGGCTCTGGTCGGCGCCGGTCAGCCGCAGCTCCTCGCGCACGTCGGGCTGCCAGTCCGGCCCGGCGGCGGAGGGGCCGGATATCCAGCACGCGGCCCCTCGTCCGGATGCGGCAGCCAGGCCAGCACGCGGTCGTAGACCTGGCCGATGGCGCCGAGCACCTCGCCGCGGTCGACCGCGGGCGGCAGCGGCTCGGTGGTGACGGCGCCGCCGGCGCCCTCGCGCACGCGGCTGTCGGCGATCAGCTGGCCGTCCGGCGCATAGAGCCGCGCCTGCGCGCTCGGCGTCGGCTCGGTCAGGCGGCGCAGCAGCGGGCGGGCGATGTCGGGGACGAGCTGCGGCTTGTCGGCGTCGTCCTCGCGCACCGCCGATCTCGCCGAGCGCGCCGGCGTAGATGCGGGCCTGCTCGCGCAGTGTCGTCACCTCGGCTTGCAGCAGGCCGTTCTGGTACTGGTCGAGGTACAGCAGCGCCGCCAGCAGCAGCGCCAGCGGCAGCAGATTGACCAGCAGGATGCGCCGCAGCAGCGGCGAGAGGCGCGCGCGCGAGGCCGGTCGCGGCGCCGGCCGCGTGACCTTGGCAGAACCGACGGGAAGGACGCCGCTGTCGGGCATCGGCTGCCTCTCATGCCTCCTTGTAGCGGTAGCCGATGCCGTAGAGCGTCTCGATCTGTTGAAGCTGTCGTCGTGCGGCGCGGAACTTCTTGCGCACGCGCTTGATGTGGCTGTCGATGGTGCGGTCGTCGACATAGATGTTCTCGCCATAGGCGGCGTCGATCAGCTGGTCGCGGGACTTCACCATGCCGGGCCGCGCCGCCAGCGCCTTGACCAGCAGGAATTCCGTCACCGTGAGCTGGATGTCGTTGCCCGCGCCACAGGCACTGGTGCTTGGTCTCGTCCAGCACCAGGTCGCCGCGCACCATCACGCCGGCTGGGTGTGGCGCCGGAGCCTTCGGCGCGGCTGCTCTCGTTGCGGCGCAGCAGCGCGCGGATGCGCTCGATCAGCAGGCGCTGGCTGAACGGCTTGGTGATGTAGTCGTCGGCGCCGAGGCGCAGGCCCATCAGCTCGTCCACCTCCTCGTCCTTGGAGGTCAGGAAGATGACCGGCAGGGCGCTGCGCTGGCGCAGGCGCTGCAGCAGCTCCATGCCGTCCATGCGCGGCATCTTGATGTCGAGCACGGCGAGATCGACCGGGCGTGCGATGAGGCCCTGCAGCGCGCTCTCGCCGTCGGTATAGGTGCGGACCTGGAACCCCTCCTGCTCCAGCGTCATCGACACGCTGGTGAGGATGTTGCGGTCGTCATCGACCAGGGCGATGGTCTGCTTCATCGTGGCGTCTCCTCGCCTGGCCATGCGCGGCCGGCCCGGCGGATATGGCGCCCGATTGTGGCGCAACTAGGATGGAGGGTGAACAAAATATGGCAGAGCCGATATCGCGGAGGCACCGGCCTGGAGCGGCCCGCAAGCTGCTGCGCGCGGCGCGGGCGGGCACGCTGGCGACAGCCGCCGACGGCCAGCCCTTCGCCAGCCTGGTCACGCCGGCCTGCGCGCCCGATCTGTCCGTGCTGATGCTGCTGTCGGACCTGTCCGAGCACACGCGGCACCTGCGCGCCGAGCCGCGCTGCGCGGTGATGGTGACCGGGCGCGGCGGCGGGCGCCAACCCGCAGACCGCGCCGCGCGTGACGGTGACCGGGCTGGCCGAGCAGGTCGACGATGCCGGCCTGAAGGCGCGCTGGCTGGCGGTACATCCCTATGCCGCGATGTACGCCGATTTCGGCGATTTCCACCTCTGGCGCGTCGCGCCCGCTTGCCGCGCTGTTCGTCGGCGGCTTCGCGCGCGCGACGCGGCTGCGGCAGGCGGATCTGACGCTCGACGCTACCGCCGTGGCGGCGCTGAGCGATGCGGCCAAGGCGAACATCATCGGGCACTGCAACCAGACCATGCCGACGCGATGGCTCGTCTGGGAGGGCGAAGCTTCCGGAGCGGCGGGCGCATGGCGGATGGTGACCGCGGACGTGGACGGCTGCGATCTGGCGCAGGACGAGCGGACGATCCGGGTCGCATGGCAGGCGCCGGTGGCGGAATCCGAGGCGGTGCGGCGCGAACTGATTCGGCTGCTGCGCAGCTGACGCCACCGGCGTTGCTGGCAGCCTGTTGGGGTGCCGCGTGCCTGCTCGCGCTGATGCCGGTTCTGACGACGCATCTGCCGGCGCTGGACGATTATCTGAACCATCTGGCGCGCAGCGCCGTGATCGCAGACGCCGGGCGCGATGCGGCGCTGCGCCAGTTCTACGATATCCGCTGGGCGGTCATCCCCAATCTGGCGATGGACCTGATCGTGCCGCCGCTGGCCCACGTGGTCGGCATCTTCGCCGCCGGCAAGCTGTTTATCGTTGCCTATACGCTGCTGCTGGTCAGCGGGCCGTTGGCGATCCATCTGGCGCTGTATCGGCGGTGGTCGCTCGGGCCGTTGACCGGCGTTCTGTTCGTCTACAGCGCGGTGACCAAGTTCGGGCTGGTGAACTACGCGTTCGGGGTCGGGCTGGCGTTGTGGGCCGTCGCGAGCTGGATTGCGCTGCGGCGGGCCGCGCCGTGGTGGCGCCTGCTGGTTTCGCTGGCCTGGGTTGTGGTGCTGTTCTTCTGCCACGCCGGCGCGCTGCTTCTGTACGGCGTCGCCATTACCGGCTTCACGATATTCTGGGCGTTGTCGGAGCCGGTGGCGCCGCGCCGGTGGGTGGTCGACGGCGCCGTGCTGGTTCTGCCCGCGCTGGCGGCCGTGGCGCTGCTGCTGCTGGGGCCGGACGGCGACGCGGGGTTCACGGCGCCGCTGCGATGGGGCGGCATTCAGGCCCGGCGTGACGGGCTGCGCGACATGCTGGCGGCCTACGCGTGGCGCATCGACCTGGCTGTTGCGATCGCAATGGTCGTCGGCGTGGTGGTGGCGGTGGAACGCCGCATGCTGCGCCTGCCTGGGAGCGGCTGGGCCGTGCTGCTGGTCGGCCTGGCCGCGTTCGCGCTGGTGCCGAACGAGGCAATGGGCGGCTGGGGGGCCGCGATCAGGCTGCCCTGGGCAGTGCTGTTCGTGCTGATCGGCCTGCTGGACTGGGATTTTTCCAAACCGCGCCGCCGCCGCGTGTTCCTCGCCGTGCTGATGGCGCTGGCGCTGGTCCGGAGCGCGGCGGCCGAGGCGGCATGGCGGCGCTTCGACGCGGTGGCGGCAGCGTTCCAGCCCTCCTTGCAGTTCATCGTGCCGGGCAGCCGGGTGCTGGTGGCGCGCGACTGGGACCATGCCGAGCCGTCGCTCAGCGCCATCCAGGGGCTTCCCTGCCTGGCGATGATCGAACGGTCCAGTCTGGTCTCCACGGCGTTTTCCCACCCGCAGCAGCAGATCCTGGTGGTCAAGCCGCCGTATCGGGCCAGCACGGGCGGCTATGACGATGACCCGATCCCGTTGGCGCTTGTCTTGTCGCCGCCGAAGGAGGCCGGCCCGTTATTCTTCGACCCGACCGGCCGGATCTATTGGGCGGACTGGGTACATACGCTACGATTACCTGTATGTGCTCGACCGACAGGATGCAGCAAACCCGGCACCGGACCGGCTGGAGCTGATCGATCAGGGGCCGCGATTTCCAGCTGTTTCGCATCAGGCGGCCGTGACGAGGATTCTCCGCACGGCGATCGATGCTACGCGAGCGACGCGCCTCCCGAACGTTCGGGGGTCACGCGATGCCCGCCGTCCCGATCCACTTTGGTCAGGAACACCCGCCCGTCCTGGGCTAGCTCAAATGCGACGGTGCTGCCGGGTACGATACCGAGCAAGTCGCGCACGGGTTTGGGAACCGTCACCTGACCCTTGGTCGTCACGGTCACGGAAGGCCCCCGCTACACCAGCCGCCGGCCGCTCAGCCGTTCCAGCACGCGCAGCGGCGCGCGCTCCGGCATGGCCATGTGCTCCACCGGGATATGAAACGTCTGTTCCAGCGCGTGATGGCCGGCCAGGGCGGCGTGCATCACCTCGTCGGTGAAGCACAGCCAGCTCGTGCCGGGCGGAAATGCGATGGTCAGTGCCGGCGCGCCCGTCTGATAGCTGTCGTCCTGCTTAGCCGCGTCGTGCAGCCGCAGCATCAGGTGGTCGTACTGCGACCGGCGGCCCTTGGTCAGCCCGAGCTGGGCCAGCATCCACCCCTCGCCGGGCAGCGGATGACGCACGCGGGAGAGGAATTTTCCGGCGAACTCGGGAAATGGCTCGCCGATGCGCCACTCGCGCGCGGTGCCGTCGGCCGCCACGTTGGTAAACAGCCGCAGGATGCGCCGGGTGCGCATCGGCCGCGTCGGGAAGGCATCGACGTGCAGGCGGCGGTCGTCCTTGCGCGGCGCGTAGTCCCGCCCCTTGATCTCGGCCGGGCGGAAGCTCGTGCGGGCGCGTTCCAGCACCGGGGCATAGCGAGGCAGCAGATCGCGCAGCAACGTCTCGGCCTGCCGCGCGAACCGGTCCAGCACCGCGGTGAGCTGCGCCAGGTCCTCACCCTGCAACGCCGACCCGTGACAACGCCCGGTGGCGGGGTCGAGGCTGATGTTCTTGCGACTGCCGTCGAGGCCGCCATCGGCGAGGAACCGTGCCTCCGCCGGCTCGAACGTGAAACCGAGGCGCGGCAGCACCAGCACCCGCCCAGCCTCAAGCGTGGCCAGCGCGCTGTCCTGAGCCTCGGCCATGAACGGTCCCTGCCAATGATCGATTGGCAGTTCATCCACCCGGTCGAAATCCATCGCGCCCTCCCTCGTGTTACTCGCGGGCGAGCACCCGCGCGGTGACGAAGTCCGTCAGACGGCCCGGCACGAACTCGCGGGCCAGCGTCACAGGGTCGTAGTCGGAATGGAGCCAGTCGATGAACGAGCGGCGCCCCTCGGCCTCCCGCGCGTAACGCAGCAGCACGGCGCCGAGCTGGCCGGCGCGAGAGCGGCGCAAATGGCCGTGGCGCAGCGAAAGCTGCCGCACCGCATGGCTCACGCTGGCGCCCTCCAGCACCAGGAACAGCGCGGCCGCGAAACCGGCACGGTCCGCGCCGGATTTGCAATGGATCAGGATCGGCTCGGGCGCCGTGCGCAAGGCCTCCGTGAGCGCCAGGATCTGCTCGCGCGACGGCGCGCGGCGGCTGCTGAACGGCGCATCGACGAAGCGCACCCCGAGCCGCGCGCGGCCTGCTCGCGCGAGAGCGCATCGGAACCGTTGCCGCAACGGCCGCGCAGATTGACCAGCGTGCGGACGCCGTGGCGGCGGACCAGGGCGGCGAGCCGGCCGGGCGTCGGATGGTTACTGCGATACAGGCGGCCCGGAACGACGGCGGCGAAATTCGTCCAGACCAGCCGCAGCAGCGCATGGTCGACCAGCAGGCTGTCGGCCCAGGCCAGGGCCCGCCCACGCGCGGATACCAGATCGCCGCGGAAAATCGTGTTCATTGCGCGACAACATGCCATCGCGCGCGCCGGCGCGTGCGATCACGTTCTTGCGAGTGATCGCCTGTTCAATGTCCTGGTTGCGATCTTGTCGCAGCGATGCGCCGGCTAATGCGCCTGCGCCCAGGTCCGGCCCGTGCCCGTCTCCACCACCAGCGGCACGGACAGGCTCGCCGCCGCCTCCATCACCGTCGCGGGCCACGCGCGGCGGTCGCCTCGGCCTCCGCTTCGGGCGCCTCGAACAGCAATTCGTCATGCACCTGCAGCAGCATCCGCGCCGACAAGCCCGGCCGCGCGCAGCGCCGCCGGCAGCTTCACCATCGCGCGCTTGATGATGTCGGCGGCGCCGCCCTGCAGCGGCGCGTTGATCGCCTGCCGCTCGGCATAGCCGCGCCGGGCCGGGTTCTTGTCGGCGATGCCGGGAATCCAGCAGCGGCGGCCGAACGGTGTCAGCACGTAGCCGTCGATGCGCGCTTCCTCGCGCGTGCGCTCCATGTAAGTGCGGATGCCGGGATAGCGGGCGAAATAGGCGTCGATGTAGGCGCGCGCCTCGCCCGGCGCGATCTGCAGCTGGCGCGCCAGGCCGAAGGCGCTGATGCCGTAGATGATGCCGAAATTGATCGCCTTCGCGCGCCGCCGCGTCATCGCGTCCATGCCCGCCATCGGCACGCCGAACACCTCGCTGGCGGTGCGGGCATGGATGTCCTCGCCGGCGCGAAGCTCTCCTTCAGCGCCGGGATATCGGCGACATGGGCCAGCAGCCGCAGCTCGATCTGCGAATAATCGGCGCTGACCAGCACGTGGCCCGGCTCGGCGATGAAGGCGCGGCGGATGCGGCTGCCTTCCTCGGTGCGGATCGGGATGTTCTGCAGGTTCGGATCGGTGGAGGACAGCCGCCCGGTGCTGGCGATCGCCATCGCGAAGCTGGTGTGCACGCGCCCGGTTTCCGGGTTGATCTGCTCGACCAGCGCATCGGCGTAGGTCGATTTCAGCTTCGCCAGCTGCCGCCAGTCCAGCACGCGCGCCGGCAGGTCGTGGCCCTGCTCGGCGAGCGCCTGCAGCACCGAGGCATCGGTGCCCCAGGCGCCGGTCTTCATCCGCTTGCCGCCGGGCAGCCCCATGCGGTCGAACAGCACTTCGCCGAGCTGCTTGGCGCTGCCGACGTTGAACGCCTCGCCGGCCAGACGATGGATGTCCTGCTCCATCACCGCCATGCGCTGTTCGAAATCCTTCGACATCGCGCGCAGGTCGGCGGCGTCCACCTTCACGCCGGCGCGCTCCATGTGCAGCAGCACGGCGATCAGCCGGCGGTCGATCTGCTCGTACAGCGCCGAGCGCATGGTTGCGCGCGCAGGCGCGGGCGCAGCACCTGCCACAGCCGCAGCGTCACATCGGCGTCCTCGGCCGCATAGGCGGTGGCGCGGTCGAGCGGCACCTGCCCGAACGGGACCCGCCCCTTGCCGGTGCCGGTGACCTCGTCGTAGGTGATCGGCGTGTGGCCGAGATGCAGGGTCGAAAGCTCGTCCATGCCGTGGCCATGCGCGCCGGCCTCCTGCGCGTAGGAGATCAGCATCGTGTCGTCGATCGGGGTCGCCAGCGGCGCCCCGGCCCGCGCCAGCACCGCCAGATCGAATTTGGCGTTGTGGAAGATCTTCAGCATCGCCGGGTCGGTCAGCAACGGCGCCAGCGCCGTGAGCGCCTGCTCCGGCGTGAGCTGGGCGGCGATGACGTTTTCCAGCGTGCCTTCGTGGCGCAGCGGCACGTAGCAGGCGCGGCCCGGGGCCGTGGCGAGCGAGAAGCCGACCAGCGAGGCCCTTTGCGCGTCCAGGCTGTCGGTCTCGGTGTCCATCGCCACCACACCGGCCGACCGCGCCGCCGCGATCCACTCCGCCAGCGCGTCCGGAGTGGTGACGCAGACATAGGGGCCGAACGGCGCGGCGGGGCCGGGCACCGGCGTCGGCAGCGGCTGGACGGTGGCCGGCGGCTCCTCGCCGGGCGCGGCCGGCTGTGGGGCGGCAGGCGCCTCCAGGCCGAGGCGCAGCAGCGTCGAGCGGAACCCCTGCGCCGTGCAGCCAGGCAGCGAGCCGCTCCCGGTCCAGCGCGCGGACCGCCAGTTCGCCCAGCGGCATCGGCAGCGGCACGTCGTCGCGCAGCTGGACCAGCTGGCGCGAGATGCGGGCATCGTCCGCGTGCGTCAATCAGCATGTCCCGTCGTTTGGACGGCTTCATGGCCGGGGCGGCTGCCAGCACGGCCTCCAGATCGCCGAACTCGGTGATCAGCTGGGCGGCGTTCTTCGGGCCGATGCCGGGCACGCCGGGCACGTTGTCGACCGAATCGCCCATCAGCGCCTGCACCTCGACCAGCTTGTCCGGCGTGACGCCGAACTTTTCCATCACCTCGGCGGGCGCCGATCGGCTTCTGCTTGATCGGGTCCAGCATCTCCACGCCGGGCCGGAGCAGCTGCATCAGGTCCTTGTCGGAGGACACGATCGTGGTGCGCCCGCCCTGCTCGCAGGTGGCCCGGGCATAGGAGGCGATCAGGTCGTCGGCCTCCCAGTCCGCCAGCTCGATGGCGGGAACGCCGAACGCGGCCGTGGCATCGCGCACCAGTGCGAATTGCGGGAGCAGTTCCTCGGGCGGCTCCGGCCGCTGCGCCTTGTACTGGTCGTACAGCCGGTTGCGGAAGGTGTGGCGGCCGGCGTCGAAAATCACGGCGAAATGCGTGCCGATATGGTCCTTCAGCAGCCGCGCCAGCATGTTGGTGAAGCCGAACACGGCGTTCACCGGCGTGCCGTCCGGCCGGGTCATCGGCGGCAGTGCGTGGAAGGCGCGGAAGATGAAGCCCGACCCGTCGATCAGGATCAGGTGCGGCGGTTCCGCCGGCACGATCAGCTGCGCCGGCGTGCCCGCCGGCTCAATGTCCGTGGTCGTGGCCCGCGCCCTCGTTCAGTACGTATAGCCGCGAGCAGTATGGGCAAACCGTCTCCCGCCCGACGATGCGCAGCCAGACGCGCGGATGGCCGAGCACGCCGTCGCCGCCGTCGCAGGCGACCACGCGGTCGTCGACGTGGATGGTCTCGGTGATCGGCGGCGCGCCGGGCGGCGCGGTGCGAACGCTGATGGAGTTGGGCATGCGATCCTCTGACGGTCGGGGATGCCCAAGGCGGGCCGTTCCATGATAACGATGGCTCCCGTGCTTTCAACCTCATCCGCCCGTCCGCCCCGATGGTGACCCGCCGCGCGCTGATGGCCAGCCGCGTCCGCCCTGGCGCTGGGTGGCTGCGATGCCACGTTCGCGCCCAACGACCTGTTGCAGCCCCGCGTCGCGGAAGAGGCGGATGCGTTTGTTCTGCATGACGGTACACGGCTGCCGTATCGGTGCTGGCTGCCCGATGGCGCCGCCGGAGGTGGTGGTGCTGGCGCTGCACGGCTTCAACGACAGCCGCGATGCGTGGGAGATCCCGGCCGTGGACCTCACCTCCGCCGGGTGGGCCGTGTATGCGCCGGACCAGCGCGGCTTCGGCGCGGCACCGGATCGCGGCCTGTGGCCCGGTATCGCCACGCTGGTGGACGACGCCGCCGAGACCGCGCGGCTGGTGCGGGCGCTGCACCCGCAGGCGCGGCTGGTGCTGATGGGCGAGAGCATGGGCGGCGCGGTGCTGATGTGCCTGGCGACCAGCAGGCGCGCGCCGGCGGACGCGAGCTACGTGCTGGTGGCACCGGCGGTGTGGGGCCGGGCGACGATGAACGTATTCCTGCGCAGCGGCCTGTGGCTGGCCTCTACCGTGGTGCCGGGGCTGGCGGTGAGCGGCGGGCCGGTGCGGGTGACGGCGAGCGACAACCGCGCCGCCCTGGTCCGCCTGTCGCGCGACCCGCTGACGATCCATGAGACGCGGTTCGACACGCTGCGCGGTCTGGTGGACCTGATGGACGCGGCGCTGGCCTCGGCGGCGTCGTTCCGGGCGCCGAGCCTGTTCCTGTATGGCGGCGATGACGAATTGGTGCCCAAGGGCGCGATGGCCGCGATGTGGCGCCGGCTGCCGCCGGGCGAAATCCGCGAGGCATATTATCCGCACGACTATCATCTGATGCTGCGCGATCTGCATCGTTCGGTGCCGCTGGGGGACGTGATCGCCTGGGTGCGCGACGACCGGGCCCCGCTGCCCTCCGGCGCCGACCGGGCGGCCGCAGAGTGGCTGGCACACGAGGCATGACTCACGGCGACACGGAACGCGGGCCCAGCCGTTAATTCAGGCAGCACTTCTTGTATTTCCTGCCGCTGCCACACGGACACGGATCGTTGCGCCCGACTTTGACGCGGGGTGGCACCACCTGGGCGGCGTGGAGCGGCGCGGCATCCGGCTGCCCCGCCCGGTGCGGCGAGAACAACGAGTAGAACGGCTTGGGCGTCACGCGGCGGTCCCGTAGCCCGAGCGCGATTTCCACATCCTCCTCGTCGCCGGCGATCGAGACATCGACCGCATCGCGCCGGAACGCCGCGCGAATTGCGTCGATCGCCTCGACGGCCGCCAGATCGATCAGGTTCGATATTGCGAAGCCGTTGACCGTCGGCTCCGCTCGCGGATGCTGCTCCAACACGGCCACCAGAATGCCAACGCAGTCGTCGCGGTACGCGGGATGCCGGGCACTGATTTTCATCAGCCCCTCCATCGCTCCGTTGGCCGCGAAGACTGGTCGCGACCGATCAGCCAGGAATTCCGCAATCAATGGGATTGCGGCGGGGCCGATCATGCCGAGTACGTCGGCCAGTTCCTCCTCGGGCGCCGTGTCTTCGCCATCGGTCACCAGATACGCCAGCAAAGGGGCGACGGCTGTTGCGGCCTGGAGCTGCCCCAGGGCACGCACCGCATGCAACGGCGCCCAGACCGGATTGCGTCCCGGGTCGCCATGATGCAACGCCCGGTCACAGGCCATGCGGATCAACTCGGGAACATGTTCCGGGCCGAGTCCAAATGTGGTGGGATAATCGATCCATGAGGCGGGATCACAATCGGTGGCCTCGCCCACGTGCAAAAGTCGTTGGACGGGATCCCCGTAGATGTTGCCGTGAGTTTTTGGATTATTATTCATCAGCATCTCGACATTTTACTGCTATTGACCGAGATTTTATGCACTTTTGTTCATATTGTGGCCTAAGCCCCCAGCTTGCAATACGAAATCGGCGGCGGCGTCAACAGGTGTGACGGGGTAGGATGGCGGACGGATCGTCGTCTCGGATCAAGCCCATTGCCGTCGCTACCGGAGCTCGTGCGCGCTGCCGCAGAGGTGACAGCCGCCAGCTCGCCTGGACCCGCCGCCGAGGCATTGCTCGCCGCTTCCCCTCCGCCAGCTTCCGCGCTATGCAGGCGTTGCTGGACCCGTAGCTCAGTTGGATAGAGCGTCGCCCTCCGAAGGCGAAGGTCGCACGTTCGAATCGTGTCGGGTCCGCCAATCTTTTCAAGCCGTTAGCGGGAATTCTCCGAAGCTGCGGTACGTAATAGCTACCACATAGCTACCACAAAGTACCGGGATGCTCCCGGGCCGCTACCGAGTTGGCGGATAGTGTGCCCTCGCGCACGCAAGGCTTTGGTCACCCCTCCGCCCGCGCCAGCAGATTGCGCACGGTGCTATCATGCCACGCCCCGCCCCGCGCCGTCCGCACACCACGCGCATTCAGCGCCACCGCGATGGCGCGAGGTGTCGCGGCCCCCGCCGCCTGGATCTGTCGTACGATCGGCAGCACGTTCGCCGCGAAGGCGTCGGCGCCTTTCGAAAGCGCCTCGGCGCCCTTGGCCTGCTCCTCGGCCAGATTGGTCCGGTTGCCCAGCTTGGCGCCGGCCGCCTTCTTGGCGGCCAGCGCCACCCGCGTCCGATCGGCGATCAGGTAGCGTTCCTTCTCGGCCAGCGCGGCGTACAGATGCAGCATGAACGGGTCTGCGTCTGCGCCAAGCTCCGCCACGATGAATGGCACACGCTGCGCCATTAGCCCCGACACGAAGGCCACGTCACGTGAGAGGCGGTCGAGCTTGGCCACCAGCACCGCCGCCTTGCCCCTGCGAGCGGCTGCTAGAGCGGCAGCGAGTTGCGGGCGGCGGTCGAGCGCATCGGCACCCTTTCCCGTCTCGACCTCGACATATTCGCCCAGCGCGGTACAGCCCTCCGCCTCCACGAAACGCGCGATGGCGGCGCGCTGCGCCTCGATGCCTAGCCCCGACTTGCCCTGCCGCTCGGTCGACACCCTGATATATGCCACCACCTGCCGCATCGCGCCCTCTCCGTGTCCGATGACGCACATTCTATACGGACATCCGAGCGGGAGCGTTGCGCGCTGCCGCTCGTTCGGAATTCCACACTCACAAGCGGATTTGGAAGTCTCGTGTGGCGCCACGGTGGCTCCAAACGCCGGGACCTTCGCGGCGGGGGTCAAGGGCGGCGCGGTTGTCTCCCAAGTGCGACGCGCCTGCGAAACCTGCATAGCGGTGAACCGACATCGGTTGCAGGGTCGGACGCGCGCAGCTTCCGCCAGCAGGTGTGTCCGGGACCTCGCGGGCATCGCAAGTGGCCAGATTGCCCACGCGCTCGAGTAGGCGCCGTGAACCAGCACGGTTCTGGCGCCGGTCGGCCGTCGGAGCCGCGGCGGCAGCGACGAACTCCGACGGCGGGAATAGGCCGCGTCGAAGCAGATTTGGAAGGGGACCGACGATGACAGAGAAACCTGCCGCCCCCGGTATTGACCGGCGCGGCGTCCTGTCCGGCATGGCGGCGCTGCCGGCGTTGTCGGCAGCGCTTCTGCCCGGTGCCGCGCGCGCCGACTCAGCCGCGGCGAAAGGCGGCTTTTCCTTCGCCGCCTGCGGCGATTCGCGGCCGATGATGTACCTGCCTTACAAGGACGGGCATCCGGACCTTGTCCGACTGTTCGTCGAGATGTTTGGCCTGGTCATGCCTGAGAAGGTCGCCGAAGAGGTGGTGAAGCGGGATGTGAAGATGATCTTCGATCCCGACACCAAGGACCTCGTCCAGGTCATCATGCCGTTCATGACCCGCAGCGAGGTCATGACGTTGTCGGTCGATCAGGGCTGGGTCACGCGCGCGACTGTCGAGGACATCAAGCTACTGCCGGGCGTGCACCGAGAAATGTTCCAGTTGCAGGGCGGCGAATGGGTGGCGCGCGAGATTGTCCGCCATGTCCAGGCCGGCCGTGCGAACTTCGTGGTCAACAGTGGCGACGTGGTGTGGTGGGGCAACCAGGGACATCTGGTCGATGACAGCCCTTACTGGAAGCGCGTCAACGACACCATGCTGAAACTGCTGCCGCCGTCGGACGAGGAGATGCGCGCGGCGGGGCTTGACGGGCGCTGGTACATCTCGGTGGGCAACCACGAGGTGTGGGGCGACCCCAAGATCGAGGGCACGCTGGCGGCGGTACCGTATCTGAAGAAGCTCGGGGTGACGCCGGAGCGGCTGATCTACACATTCGACTTCAAGGGCGCCCGCTTCATCTTCCTGTGGACCGGCAAGTACGACTATCGCTCGCCGTCGCTGTGGGACGGCGACCGGCCGAAATACGCCGAGCAGATGGACCAATTGCGACAGTGGCTCGACGACGCCAAGGCGAAGGGCATCCAGAAGGCGTTCATCACCTTCCACTACCCAGTGTTCGCGCGCGCAGGCCTCGGCCCGATCCCGGGACCCGACAACCCGCACAAGGTGATCGCCGCGTATGCGAAAGACCTCGACCTCGTAGTGTTCAACGGCCATGTCCACACCACTGAGATGTAT
The DNA here is from genome assembly GCA_963764895.1 of uncultured Pseudomonadota bacterium. Classification (GTDB taxonomy): domain Bacteria; phylum Pseudomonadota; class Alphaproteobacteria; order Acetobacterales; family Acetobacteraceae; genus CAVXUK01. Next base: position 167,301 of record CAVXUK010000012.1, on the reverse strand, counting down.
GACGTGGACGGCGTGAAATACCTGTTGCTGGGCGGCGGCGGCGCGGAGCAGGACCCGATCCTACCCGGGCGTACCAACCTCAAGGTGCCCGCGGACTATCCGCAAGATCTGTATTGGAGGGGCAAGCCGCCACAGGAGGACTACAATTATGTTCTCGTCGACGTGACGCCCGGCGAGAAGACCAAGTTCACCCTCAGCCGCTTCCGCCCAACCTCGGCAGAGCCGTTCGCGACCGAGGCACTGTTCACGTAGCGATCGCAGGGGTGACGCGGAGCCGACGCCCTTGATCACGGCGCTGCTGATCGTGCATGGCTTGGTGGCGGTCGCGCTGCTCGGCGCGATCACCCACCAGACGCTGGCGACATTGGCGCCGGCCGGCGCGCGACCGAGGTCCTTCTTCGCCCGCTTCCGTGCCGTGCCGTCCGCCGCGTTCGCAGACGCCATCGTGGCGCTCTACATCGTTTCCGTGCTGCTGGGCGGGACCGTCTACCTGTATTTCCGCATCGATGTGAGGCCGGTACTGGAGCGCGATAACCATTGGCAGGCCATCGGCCTGTTCGACCTCAAGGAACACTTCATCGCCATCGGTCTGGGATTGCTGCCGGCCTATTGGCTGTGCTGGCGGCGGCCGTTCGCCGGCGAGTTCGGTCGCCCGCGCGCGGCCCTGACCGCGATCTTTGCCTTCATCGTCTGGTGGGGTTTTCTGATGGGTCACGTCATGAACAACATCCTTGGCTTCGGGTCATGACGTTAGCCCCGTCATTGCGCAGGTTCGCCTTCGCCTATGGCGTGGCGTTCCCCGTCGTCTACGTGATCGCGCTGTTCCGCGATGTCGCGCTTTTCACTGTCTACCCCTCGCTCGGCGTCGTTATGTGGGGCACACACCATTCCCGCGATGTCGCGGACCCCGCATTGGGATTCCTTGCCGCGGAGATGTACTGGTACGGCTGGACCGCCACGGCAGCGATTGCAGCGCTCCCGTTCGGCCTTGGCGCCGCCGTGTTGCCCGACCGGTGGACGCGGTGGCTCTGGCCGGTGGGCTTGTGGACGCTTCCCGTATGCGGAATGATCGGGTGCGTTTACTTTGAACTTCCCTGGTTTCGACGCTAACGTCTATTTTGCCCGTCCGCGTACGAATCTCGCTCCCCACTCGAAGCGGTCCTAGCCTCAAGGTTTGGCCGGAAGCGCCTTGAGTTCCTTGCGCGCCGTGCCGTAGTTGCCGAGCTGATAGACGGAAGCGCTCGCTGGCGAGAACGTGAAGGCTCCGAACGGCTTCGCCAGCAGCGCATCGAGGAACGCCGTGGTGCCGACCCCGGTGCTGACGTGGGGACTGTAGTTCTTGCCGGTGTGGTCCGGCACGAAGTCGCGGACGTAGGGGATCAACGACGGGTGGATGTCTGGCTCCCCTGGGGTGGTGTAGAACGCGGTCGCCGCCCCCGCATTCGCCGTGTAGGGCGCCACCGCCTCGATGATTTGCTGCTGTAGCCTGATCAGGTCCGTCGTCGGCTCGACCACAATGCCAGCCAAACCGATGGGGCCGGCGGGAACGTAGTAGTATTTGAACGCGGTCAACTTCCAGTCGGTGTATTTTTCCTTCGCCAACACCTTTTCGGTCGCCGCGTAGATGCTCGGAAGATCGGCCGTGCGCACAAAGCGTTGCAGCAGCGTGACGTGCGCATGATGAGTGGCGTCCAGCGCGAAGCCTTGAGGGAAGTTCTCGCGCAAGGCGGCGTTGTCCGCGCGGGCGCGGCTCATCATCACGGTATCAGGCTCCAGGGCGATGTCGATGGCGGTAATCGGGCTCTGCTGTGCGCTGGCGCGCTCCGCCGAGCTGAGCGTCATGGCCGCACCGACAGCGAGGCCCAGAAACGCCTTCCAATGTCCGGACATGGATAGTTCCCGTTCATGCGGATCGACAAAACACCGCTCCTATTCGAACGCAAACACGCGCTTCCAGTCGTTCTTCATACTGATCACCGTCCAGCCCCTCTCGCGCGCCTCATCGTAAAGCGACTGAGGGAAGGATCCAATCTTGCTGTCCGGCAGGCCCGTCGCCGGGCCATAGGCATATTCTCGCGTCGCATCGTCGTGGAGCAGCAGCAACCCCATTCCTGATCCACCGCCACCGGTCGTGAAATCGAGCATCGCTTCGTCGCCGAGTGAGTTGCCGACGGCGATGGTGGGCCTGCGGCCGATCATCATGTGGATGCCTTCGGGCTTGGCGGCAAGGTCGTTGTTGAGGGTAAGGCTAGGGATCTTGGTAAGCGTCGGTGCGCCCGTCTCGTCGTGGCCGAATCTCGTCGCCATGACGCTGCCAACGACCCTGTCGCGGGGAATGCCGTAGGTTTCCTCGGCGAAAACGCGCACGAAATCCTGCCCTCCGCCGGTGACGATGTAGACCGAAAAGCCTGCCGAACTCAGATAGGCCATCACCTCGTGCATCGGTTGGTAGGTGAGATCGGTGTATCGGCGACCGAAGCGCGGGTGCCGGGCCTTGGCGACCCATTCGGCCACATGGGCGGCGAACGCCTCCACCGTCATGCCGGTATGCGTGGCCTCGGCGATCGGCTCCAAATCCTTCAAGGAAAGGCGGGCGATCGCCGCTCCATCGCATGAGAGCACCGTCCTGAACGGCTCGACGGTCTTCAACTCGGGCCGGTCCTTCACCACGGAGAGGAAACGGCGAAATTGGCGGCCTGACATGACCCAGAACCAAGCTTAGCAAAGCCGCCAAACTGTCCCACCAAAGGGGTCCACCTCAGTGACCGCTTTCTCTGGCACGGCGAAACATGCCCGAACCGGCGACTGTCTCCGCCCGCGCGTTGATCGACTTACGCGCCGTCATCAGGCCCTTGGTGAAGTGCGGCACCCGCCCCCAGCGCAGCAGGTCCAGGTGGCGCTCGCCGGTCTCGGGATGGCGGCGGATCACCATCGCTGTCTGCGATGGCGCGATGTTCCAGGTCGGCGCCGCGTTCGGGGTCGCGTTCACCGCGCCGAACATCCGCGCGATCAGCTCCGGGGGCAGGACTGAAGCATACCGGCCGCACATGGCGCGGCAGCCTGCGCGCTGTTCGGGCGCGTGTCTCTCCGCGCATCGCGTTCTGCGCCCCCCCTTCACCATGGCGCCATGTCCGCAACGTCAAAGGTCGTTCAATTCGCGATCACTCCACGTCGCATGATGATGTTGACCGGTTCAACGTAGATCGCGAGCGTGCACGCGACGGCCGCTCCTTGCCAGGGCCGCCAACAAGAGGGCACCGGCCGAGGCAAGCATTCCGCCGAACGCGCCGTTCCCGGCAAGCACGCAGTACAGCGCCAGCAAGGATATGATGCTGGCGACATGGTATCCCGCGCGACGAAGCTCAAGCATGATATCCATTTGTTCGGGCCTCGTATCCCAATCTCCCTACAATGCTGACGATCCGTCCTGTTCGAACTTTGACGCGATTGGAGGCGACTGCTGCACCAGTATCGCCGTGTCGATCTCGGGGTGCCGTTCTGTGCCGCGCGGCGACACCGAGCGGCGTGCTTGTCGTGCATGCTTCTTGTGGCGCGAACTCATCGCAACATGTCGCTCGAAAAGCTCCTTCATCTCCTCCGCCCACAGCGGGAAAAAGGCCCCGCCGAACGCGGCGGGTCCGAGATAGGCCGGCAAGAATGGGTATACCGGCCGAGGGGAGGAAACAGTGAGATAAGAGCAGAAGCACCGGGCTAAAGATATTGACCAATGGTAAAGTCGACCTAATCCAGAAACGGCAGTAATCTAAACCTTCGTCTAGCCCGCTTCATTCATGGGCCATTTGCGCCGAGCAGCGCGGCGGCGGCGAGGAGCAGGCTCATGGCGGGATCAGCCCCATCCCTGGCCGACGTAGGCCGTCACGCCGGTCCCCTTGCCGGCCTGGTCGCCTGCCTGAACCGGCGGGATGGCAGCGGTCGCGGCAAGCGGGGCGAGCAGGGCGGCACCAAGCCATTGGATGGGGCGGTCATAAAACCCTCCTGAAAGGGCCAGGGATGCCTCGTGTGCGAGCATCAGCCGTAGTTGAACGGCGTCGGCGTCAGCCCGTTGGGCAGCAAACCATTGTGCAACTCGAATGGGCCGACGAACCGCGCCGGGGCTGACTGCTCCGCCTTTGTTCCGCAGCTATTCGGAAATTGCCCTGCGTCCCGACCCACGAGCATCCCGTCGCAGCCGAGCACCGCCGCGCTAGACGTGCTTGGCACGATTTCGGAAGCCGAAGCCGCGAGCGGGGCCCCAAGCAACAGGGCAAGTGTAGCGGCAATCACTGTGGTTTTCATCGTCGGTCTCCTGTTTATCGTCCAGGAGATAGGTCGGCATGTCGTATCCAACCAACATATTGTTCTGCTCAGAATGATCGTGTCAGCCGATGACTTCCCCCGCTTGATTTCGATCTAGCCGGCGGCGAGGTCGGTAGGGGATGCCGGATCTCGCCCCGTGTTCTTGATTAGTTCGCGCTGCCACGCTACCATTCCGCCATACCCGACGATGAACCCCTGGCCCCCGCCACCCGAGATGACCTGAGGCAAGCCTTGGCCTATGGGCTCAGGTTCAACGAGTACGGCAAGCTGCACCGGCGGGCGATGGACAGCATGACCGACATCGCGGCGGCAACGCTGGTCAGGCATCTGGAGATGTCCGGGTCCGTGGTCATGAAGCGCACGCCCCAGAGCGCCTGACCGCCGTAGCTGGCGGCGTCGACGCTTTACCGGCCGGAGGGCGCATGGCTCCCGAGCGATCCGGATGTTGAAGGATGCAGGGATGGGCGCATAAACTGCGCGTGCGCCGGGAGCCGATAACCTGCTCATCAGGGAAATCCCAAATCCGGCGCTGCCGGGATCAGGAGGAATGGTCATGAGCCAAACATATTTGGGCACATGCTTCTGCGGTGCCGTTGCGGTCGAGGTGACGGGTGAGCCGGTGGCAACCGGATTTTGCCACTGCGGCGATTGCCGGTCGTGGTCGGCAGCCCCGGTCAATGCCTTCTCCTTGTGGAAGCCCGCCGACGTAAAGGTTACGAAAGGCGGCGGGCAGATCGGAACCTACGCCAAGACCGACAAAAGTGATCGCAAGTTCTGCCTGACATGCGGCGGACATCTGATGACAGCGCACCCGGGCTTCGATCTGATCGACGTGTATGCCGCCACGATTCCGGACTACAGGTTCGAGCCGCAGCTTCATGTATTTTACGCAGAGGCGGTGCTGCCGATCCGGGATGGGCTGCCAAAGTTCAAGGATGTTCCTGCGGAGTTCGGTGGCTCCGGAGAGCAAATGGCAGAGTAAGCGCGAGGCGCGATCCACCTAAGCACGGGTCGCGAACCGACGCACCATCAGGTTCCGCTCCGTCGTCGCGTGTCAATGTCGACGCAGCGCGGAAATGCAACTGCCAGTGAGGGCGCCGGCCATCCCGCCGGAAGCCACGGGCGCCAACGCCCGTGTCTGCCGGATGACGGGCAGCACGTTCGTCGCGAAGGCGTTTACGCGGCGCCTTGCTCCCCCTCGCCGCTTTGGTTCATTGCCCAGCTTCGCGCCACCCGGTCGCAGCTGGCCGTGGCCCGGTGCGGTGCGTACTGACGGCCCGTCATGCTGGCCGAGATGCATCGGGTGTTGCCGGTCGGGCTGAGTGCGCTCGCCGAGGGCACCGGAGGACCCGCCGGGCGTGGTGGAGATCCGGTACTCGGGCGGGGCGTAATGCCGGCCGCGTGGGTCACCGGCAATGGAGGCAAAAATGGCGACTTACCACATCACCGCCGAACCGAGGCCAGGAGTGGTGGCTCGAAACCGTGGTGCTGACCCGACAGGGCTGAATGGCGTGGCTCGCGCACCATCACGCCTTGGCAAGTAGACCGTCCAGGGTCGCAGGGCAGCCGGCCCCGTTCAGTCGTTGCAAGCGCGCAGCGCGGCCGGATCGGCCTAGCACCCGCCGCGCCTCAGCCGTGGATGAACGCCGCCCGGTGTGCAGGGCTTCGTCCTTCCGGGTCCGAACACAAATATTCACGTCCGGCCGTTTCCGGCCGGCAGGGCATTACGGCGCGGTCCGCTGACCACCCATCAGGCGACCGAGGAGGCCGGCAATGTCCGGCATTCCCGTTGCGGTCGGCTGGCCATCGGGCGTCATGTGATCGACCGTATGCGGCAACGCCTGGGCGAGAACGCCCTGGAGCGCCTCCGGGGTCGTGCCCGCTTGTTGTGCCCAGGCCTGGATCTGCTCGGCGGGAAACGCTTTGCCGATCTGCTCTCCGGTGACCGGGAGATTAGCGCCGGTGCCAACCCATGACTGGACGTGCTCGCCCAGTCCCGCGCCCTGGAAACGGGTTATGAGAGCTGCGATCCCGGTCTGATCGCCGCTCTTCATCGCCAGAACTTGCTCGAGAATACCGACGAGTGGTGACGTTTGTCCCGCCTGGGTGCTCGACATGCTGCCAAGCAATTGCCCCAACAATCCGCTCATGGCGCCCTCACATATATGCTCCCGACATCCTTTTACGACGCGTGTGATGTCAGAGCAATGTTTAACGGACAGTTTCGGCTTGATCATGCGGAAATATATCTATAAGAACATATTGTCTTTGCCTCCTCCGTTTCTAAAATCGGAAGGGACATGTTATGCGCGCTTTCGTTCTTTACGTAACGAGTGCATTGGGTCTCTTGCTCGCCATTGCGGCCCAAGCCCAGACGCCCAGTGTGACCGCCACTTGCAAGGACGGCACGAGCTACTCCGGCACGACGAAGTCTGGCGCGTGCTCGGGTCATGGGGGCGTCAAGGCCTGGACGACCGCAACGACAAGCAGTGGCGCCACCGCGGCGACGCCTGCTCCGGCCGCGACGCCTGCGACAACCAGCGCGGCCACGCCAACCGTGACCGCGACATGCAAGGACGGCAGCGCCTTCTCCGGCACGAAGAAATCAGGGGCATGTGCCGGCCATGGCGGCGTTAAGACCTGGGGCACAGCAACGAGCGGCGGCGCAAAGCCGGCAGGTGCAGCCGTGGCGCCGGCGTCAACCTCGACTCCGGCCGTGAAGCCGCCCGCCGCCGGTGGCGGCCCTGGACAAGTGTGGGTCAATACCAGCACGAAGGTCTATCACTGCCCCGGCGACAAGTACCTACGGCAACACGGTCGCCGGATCGTACATGTCGCAGTCCGATGCCATGGCCAAGGGTTACCGGGCCGCCGCGGGAAAGGCCTGCTCGTAGCGACGGCTCTGGTGCAAATATCCGGCGCGAGCAAGCGTCCCATGCCGAGCGGCGGGACTTCAAACCTCGGGCACGGCGTTCCAGACCGCGGGCGCAACTCGACCTTGAACGCCCACAGAAGCCAGTCCGAACTGTCCCTTACGGATGCGATGCATCAGCTCGAAGCCGGCGACCGTGATCGACGCGGTCGAGCGTGCGCGCGGGCGGACATGGGCTGCTCGGAGGAGGAACGTTTGCCTGCGGCGGGGCGCCCGGTTTCACCCAACGCCTTGCCAGATTAACCGGGGCGCCCCCAACGCCTAACCGCGTGCGGCAGCATGTGGGTTGTCGCATACGACGAAGTCGACGCCGCTATCCGAGCAGCCCGAGCGACTGAAAGATCCTGCCCAGATGAGAAAGCAGTCCTGGATCCTGCCACGATAGCCCTCGCCAGCCAATGTATCCGTCAGGCCGCACAAGAAAACTCGCTTCCTGCGAACCATAGGCATCCGCGAACGCGCCCCGCCGATCATGGAACAGGGCAATGCCTGGTTGAGCCGAAATGCCGTCCTCCACCGCGACGGCGACGATTCGCAGGTGAGAACCGAGTTGGGCGCGCGTCTTCTGCGCCCAATCTGTCAGATCTGCCACTCTCTGCCCGAGTCCACTCTCGCGAAATGAACAAGGAGAACATGCTCCGTACCGCGCAGAATATCGAATAGACGAAGCGGAAATCCGATGCCATGCCGCGTCAGTCCACAGGCGTCGGGGGCGCGATCGCCGGCCCCCGGCACGGCGTCGCCAAGGTCATCTGCGTCGTCACGAACCCAGTCGGTCCCACGATATGATACGCGGATCTGCGTGTCGGCGAGACGATCCGGCTTGCCGCCGGCCTCGCGGCCATAGCTCTCGGTTGCCGCGCGGGTACGGGCCACGACCTCGACGCCAACGGGCCGCCGTTCCGCCTCGTAGCTGTCGAGCAAGACCTTCGGCGCCGCACCCTTGACCACCAGCGCAAGCTTCCAGGCGAGATTGTAGGCGTCCTGAATTCCGGTATTCATCCCCTGCCCTCCGGTCGGCGGATGGATATGGGCTGCGTCACCGGCGATGAAGACGCGGCCTTGCCGGTAGCGCTCGGCGAGCCGCATGCTGATGCGGAAGATCGAGGACCAGCGGAGGTCGGACACCGCTGGCCGGCCGGGCACCAGCCTGTCGGCCACCGCCTGGATCTCCTCCAGCGTCGGGCCGCGCGCCTCGGATTGGATTCCGTGGTCGGTGTCGCCAGCGGATGCGAGTTCGGCCGGCGCCAGTATGGTCACCCTGTATCGCCCGCGTTCCGGCAGGGGGATCGCGATGAACATGTCCGGCGCCCCGCCTTCGACTGGCCGAAGCGCCCTGAACATCAGGCCGCGCGGCAGGTCCCAGGCGATATGCACGTCGCCGAGCATGAACTGCATCGGATAGGCGTCACCCTCGAAAGCGATGCCGAGGGCGCGCCGCACTGCGCTGTGCGCCCCATCACAGCCGATCACGTACGCGAAGGTCGCGTCCTCCACTTCGCCGCCCGTCCGCCCGAGCTGCGTGGTGATACTATCTTCGTCCTGGGCCAGTGCCGTCAGCGTCACGCCGTGCTCGATCTCGACGCCGAACCCGCCGAGATGGCGGGCGAGAATCCGTTCCGTCTCGTATTGCGGCAGGCCGAGCCTGCCGTAGGGCAAATCGGGAAACGGCTCGCGGGCGTCGTGGGCAGGGCCGCCGTTGATGATCGACCGGCTCCCTTCGAGCCAAAGCCCCGCATCGATCATCTCACGGGCAACGCCCATGTCCTCCCACACCTCGAGTGTGCGCGGCGTGACGCCAATGGCACGGCAGTACGGCAATGGAAGCGGCAGCCGATCGATGATGCGGCAGCGCACTCCGTGCCGCGCGAGTTCGCCAGCCAGGGTCAAGCCAACCGGGCCGGCACCCACCACCAGGACATCCGCCATGACGCTCTTCTCCGTTGGCCTTCGTCCGCCCGAGTGAACACCTGTGCAGCATCGGAATGGGCAGCACGTCTTGCCAGAGCCCGTGCTGGTTCCTCTCCAAGTAGCAGCATGCCTTCATCGGAGGTAAGGGACAAAGATGGGCTATTGTCCCGTTCGAGAAATTTCCAGCCATTCCATCTCCGAGGCTGGCGCGGGGAAGGCGGAATGGCTGGACGGTCGGCGGTTGGCATCGAGCCAACTGAAGACGAGCGTGCCGATCTGTCGGCCCGGTTGCGGCGCCGCAAGGTCGCGGGTGCGGACGCGATGCGCGCGGAGATCGTGCTGCTTGCGGCCAAGGGCATGAGCAATCTGGCGGTCGCCGAGCGGCTCGGCATCACGCGCGTCACGGTAGCGTCGTGGCGGAAGCGATTTGCGGTGAAGCGGCTGGACGATCTGACCGATGAACCTCGGCCAGGAGCTCCACGCAAAATTGGCGACGACAAGATCGCCGAAGTGGTGATCAGTGGATTTCTTGAAGGTCCTGATGCGGTACGGCTGGAGACGATTGACCTGCCAGATGCGCTGAACCGCGCTCAGGCTGACGCCCACCGCGTCGGCCACGCCGCGGCCCGTCCAGTGAGTTGCCGCGTCCTGTCGCGTAGCAGTCCGGCGGCGAGCGATAGAGCGGCAGCCCAGCCTTACTGCGCGGGCGCCGCGGGCGCCGATGGCGGGACGACGACCGTCGTGTGGTTCGGCGGCGGGGGATCGCTGCTGCTGAACGTGAAGCACCCACCGAACGCCAGCGGCGCCAGAACGACGAGCCACGACCATTTCATGATGAATACCCCATGATCCTGTGGTTGCCGTTATAAACTGTATTGCCGGGTGCAAGTTGCCGATGGCGGGGGTGGTAATAGGGCGCGCCGGGACTTTGGGGAGACCCCTGGAGATGTCCGGGTTCGTGGTCATGAAGCGCCCGCCGATGAAGCCGCACCGCACGCCCACCGCCGACATCGACTGACCGCCTCGGGCGGGGGGTGATGGTCAGTCCCCAGATCGACCCGACTGCCATTCTGGGACTTCCGATGCGGCGCAAGGCATCGTCATGTTGGGATAAAGTGTAGGATCCCGCATATCCTGCTACTCTTACCCCTGGGGTGAGGGCAATCAATGAGAAAAAATAGCCATCGCACCTGACAGAGAGAGGTGAGCCTCCGGTGAAAAATTTGTTCAAAGCGGCGAAACTGCTGCTCCTCGACATGGCGTCGACGTTCTTCTTCCTCGGCCTTTATCTACTGACCAAGAATATCCCGTTGTCGGTGGCCCTCGGCATCGCGCTGGGCATAGCCCAGATCGGCTGGGAGTTCGCGCGGAAAAAGCCGATCGACACGATGCAGTGGATGAGCCTCTTCTTGGTGGTGGGGTCGGGTGCGGCCACTCTGGTCACCGCTGATCCGCGCTTTGTCATGGTCAAGCCGAGCCTGATCTACATCGTCGTCGGCATGGTGATGCTGAAGCCAGGGTGGATGAATCGCTATCTGCCACCCATTGCCATGGAGGTGGTGCCAGACCTCGTCTTCATCTTCGGGTTTGTCTGGTCGGGGCTGATGTTCTTCTCTGCCGCGCTGAATGTCATCGTTGCCCTGAACTTCAGCGTGGTGGCCTGGGCGTCGTCCATGTCGGTCTACGGCGTCGTCAGCAAGCTCGGCCTGTTCCTGATCCAGTATACCACTATGCGCTACATCGGCGTCCGCCGGCGGCGGGCCGTTGGTAGGTTGACGACGCAAACGGCGTGATCGTGGCGTTCGTCTACGGCACGGATGACCCGCGGGGTATCAACGGTAGAGCAATGACGCTGGACGACGCCTGGCGCTTCGCGGCCAACATCACACGTACCCCCGATTGGCCTCGGAAGTGACAACCGCTCCCCGAGCACCGCGGTCGACCGATATGGGGATGCGAACAAGGGAGCCGGGGAGAACCAGCTCTCTTGTTCGCACATGACATGACGGTGCCAGACCGGAACGCCCCGGGTCACGACAGCGCTGGTAAGGCCACTGCCGGACCCGTGTTTCGCGAAAAATCTACCTCGAGATTCCGCCACCGTAAACAACGGCGCCTGTCATTTTCTGTCATATTTTGTGCGATATCATCATCGTCTCGGTCAGGCTTCCATACCGCAGGTCTCGACCATTGGCGGTCCTTTAGCTTTGGGTCTATCCAATGATCTTCTGCAAGCAGGCTGATCGGGCATCGTGATACCCGAGGTGCTCGTAGAACTGCCTGACCGCCAGGTTGTCTTCCCGGACGAGGAGTTGCACCTTCCAAACGCCACGGCTGGCCAGCCACTTCTCGGCCGCCTCCATCATAGCGCGGCCGAAGCCGCTACCCTTGTAGTCCGGGTCGGCCGCAACGTAGTACACCCAGCCACGATGCCCGTCCTCACCGACCATCGCAGTAGCGACAATGCGACCGGACAGATCAGCGACCAACACCGTCGAATGTAAGTCCCGGCGGGCGAACGCAATGTCCTTTGCCGGATCGTTCCATGGCCGCACAACACCGGACGCGTGCCAGACGGCAATGACTTGCTCGGCATCTTCGTCGTTCATGTGACGGATCACAGCATCAGTCGTCATCTCCACCCCCGAGAGTCACGTTCCTACTATCGCCGCCGGAGCGATCGTACGCTCGTTCGGTGGCGCAGGATGGCAGATAAAGGTCCGCGTGCCACCCCAAGCGGCCCTGGGCCGGGCGGAGTTCGACCAGTTTCATGGCTGAGGGCCTGCGTCGCCCTGCAACCCAGCCGGCCGAACCGCCGGAGGTCCGAGGCGCCTTATCGTCGGGCCGGCAGGTGCCGCCGGTCCGCCCTGTGCGGGCATAGGACCCGGCGGGTCAGCTCTTCTTGGTTTCCGGCGTGGCCGCGACGATGCGGCCAGCCTTGATCGCCGCCAAGAAGCTGTGCCAATCCTTCGCGGTCTGGTCGGCATAGGCCACGGCAAACCCGCTGATCGCCTCTTCGAAGGCAGTGCCGTTGCCGGCATATCCGGACACCAGGGCCGAGTCGCCGGCGCGTGCATGCGCCCGTGCGAGAGTGCGCCCGCAAAGTGAGGCATAGAACGGCAGCGCCGCCTGCAGCTGCGTTCCGATATTGGCCAGCCGCAAGTCCTTGAGCCGCCTGATGTAGAAATACCGCTTGTCGATCGGCGCGCGCGTCCAGCCGAGGAACACATCGGTCGCCGCCTGCATCATGCGCTGGCCGACCACCACCCGTTCACCATGATTTGCGTAGTCGGACGTGCCGGCAAAGGGCGCGAGCACCAACTCCTGCGCCTCCTTGATCTGCAGCAAGAGCGGCGAGCCATCGCCCGCTGTCAGCAGCCCGATCGCACAGAACGTCCCGACACTGCCGACCCCGACCGCCTTGAACGCCACGTCGCGTAGCATATGGCGGTGCAGCAGCACCCGACGGTCCTCCTGCAGCGTCTCCGCATAGGACGCGAAGGCGTCGCGGGCCGGCAGGTCATGCTTGCTCAAATGATAGACCAGCGGTGGCTTCTCGCGGATATGGACCCGGCCATCCTTCTCTTCCGCCAGGCCGAAGTGCTTCGCGCTGCTCTCCAGCACCTGGGCGAGGTGTTTCTCCACCGCGTCGCGCACCTTGGACTGGTCGATGTCGGCAATCGCCCGGGCGAGATCGATGTGTTCGTTCCAGGCATCGACCGGCGATAGCCGGGCCAGCTCTGCCATGTGCACGCGGTAGGATCGGGCAGCGATGTGCGCGAGCCCGCGTGCGGCCTTCTCGGAATACTGGGCGACGCGACCGGACACGACGAGACTGGTGGCGAGCCGCTTGAGGTCCCACTCGAACGGAGCCGGCAGCGTCTCGTCGAAGTCGTTGATGTCGAAGACCGGCAATCCCTCCGGCGTCGCGTAGGAGCCGAAATTGGCAAGGTGCGCATCGCCGCAGGCCTGCATGCGAATGCCAGTCGCTGGCGTGCCAGCTAAATCCGCGGCCATCACGGCAGCAGCGCCGCGCAGGAAAGCGAAGGGATCGGCGCGCATCCGCCCATAGCGGATCGGCAGCAGTTCCTGAATCCGGTTCTCGCCCTGTTTGATCAGGATATCGACCGGGTCAGCCCGTTCGGCTGGCGGCGACCACTCGCCCTGTGCGCTGCGCGGAACTTCGCGGCGGAGCGCTGCCCCGGCCTTCCGGCGTTCGGCCGGACTGCGGGTCGCCATCGACTTATGTCCATGGACGGGGTTGGTATCCATGATGTCATCATGCCGTCATATACGCCACGATGCACGCAATAACACCTGCTGCGACGGCCGCATTCGATCCTGCGCAAACTCTTGACGCGGCAGCCGGATCGTCAGCGACGTGCCGCCAACGGAGCTTGTCGAAGAGTACGCTAGAGCCGACGTACCTGCGCCGGAACACCCATCGGACACTCCAGCGCCGCGCGGTCCCAGCCTCCGGTCTCGGCTGCGGCCGCATAGGTGGTAGACAGGAAGTCGAGCAGCAAGGCGTCGGGTTCCGCGGCAGCACGGACCGTTTCGTATGGCAGGATGAACTCCCCAAGCGTCGTGTCGAAGTAGGCGCCCGCCGTGACCGGCCGGTCGCGGAAGCCGGCCGGTTCGGGATAGGCGTAGGAGTACAACGGCAGCGCGCGGGAAAGCCTTCGCTGCCCGGCCAGAACCCGGCACTGCTCACCTCGTGCGAATAGGCTTCGCGCGTGACCGCGTCCGGCAGCCCAGGCACGCCGCCGGGATGGAGCGGTGCCGGCCGTCCGGAGAATCGGGTGACCGCGAGATCGAAGCTGCCCCAGAAGAAATGGACGGGGCTGGCCTTGCCTAGGAACCCGCTGCGGAAGAGCTTGAAGATGCGATCGATCTGGACGAGTGCGCGCCAGAAGCGATGGGCCGCGACGGCGTCATAGGCAGCGTGGGTTCGGTCCTGCGAAAAGCGGATCGGGTTGGGAACCTCGTTCGGCATCTCGTTGATGGCCACCGCGATGCCCATGCCGCTCAGGAGATCGATAACCGCACGATAGAAGTCGGCGACCGTTTGCGGCGCAAGCGGATGCGCTCGTTCCTCGCCACGGCTGGTGCGCGCGACCAGACGATGGCTGATAAAGTCAAACTCGATCTCAAGGATTTCGTTCCCGACCGGGATCGGCGACGTGCCAAGCCCGCGTGCGGTGACGTAAAGCGGGACCTGCCAGCCATGGTTGAGCCAGGGGGTCAGGGTCAGCCGGACCTTCCCCACGATCTGGGTCCAGAGCTGCAAGGTTGCGGCTGTGTCGCGCCAGAGAGGATACGGCAGATCGGGCCAAATGGGCGCGGCATCGTCCATGCAACGTCTCCCGCCGAGGGTCGCTTGCCGCAGGCCCACGAAGATGCTGGGTCGTCTCCCGCCCGATAGTAGCCTCGGCGGGCCGAGAGGTGAACTCGCATCGCCGTGCGGAGTTAGCTTTAGGCTTAGATCACGTTGGGTCCTACAAGCGCTCGGAAAAGGCATCGTCGTGCCGGCTTGGCTATGGCAAACTGCCAGATCAAGCGGCTTATGGCCCGTGTGTGCATGGGCACCAGTTCGCCAGCCCGCTGGCGACAACCAGCTTGCCGGCGGAGTTCGGCAATTGAACCTGTTCTCTCGTTTTGGCGCAGAGCGAGATGGCCAGCTCCAGGTCTTGTGGGCGGATGGGGAACGCGTCTTCTGCAGAACCTGGCGTGAGGCGAATGACGGCGAGCGGAGCGCCGTGCTGGCCGTGGTGCCCGCCTCTGAGCATCCCAGCCCGAGTTGCCTCGATCGCCTGGCCCACGAATACGGCTTGAAGGACGCGCTGGACGAGACGTGGGCGGTGCGGCCCCTGGCGCTTGAGCGCACACGCGGGGGCAGCATGCTGGTGCTCGAGGATCCGGGCGGCGAGCCGCTCGAGCGGCTGCTCGGCGCCCCCATGGCGATGGGCAGCTTCCTGCCCTTGGCCGTCGGCATCGCCGCGGCCCTCGGCAAGCTCCACGCGCGCGGTCTGGTGCACAAGGACCTGAAGCCTGCCCATCTCCTGGTGAACTGCCGGGACGGACAGGTCCGGCTCACCGGGTTCGGCCTCACCTCGCGGCTGCCGCGCGAGCGGCTGCCGCCTGCGCCGCCCGAGTTCATCGCCGGCACGCTCGCCTACATGGCGCCCGAACAGACCGGACGGATGAACCGCTCGATCGACTCCCGCAGCGACCTCTACGCCCTCGGCGTCACGCTCTACCAGATGCTGACGGGCTCATTGCCGTTCACCGCGTCCGATCCGATGGAGTGGGTTCACTGCCATATCGCCAGAAAGCCGGTGCCGCCAAGCGAACGGTTGGAGAAGATCCCGCCCCCGGTCTCGCACATCGTCATGAAGCTGCTCGCCAAGACCGCCGAGGAGCGCTACCTGACCGCCGCCGGCGTCGAGCGCGATCTGCGGCGCTGCCTTGGTCGCATGGGCAGACGCAGCACCGGATCGACGCCTTCCCGCTGGGTCGAACAGGACACGCCCGACCGGCTTCTGATTCCCGAGAAATTATACGGGCGAGAGCGCGAGATCGAGACCTTGCTCGCCGCCTTCGACCGCGTCGTCACCAGCGGCCGGCCGGAGCTGGTGCTGGTCTCCGGCTATTCCGGCATCGGCAAGTCCGCCGTCGTCAATGAGCTGCACAAGGCGCTGGTGCCGCCGCGCGGGCTGTTCGCGGCCGGCAAGTTCGATCAGTCCAGACGCGACGTTCCCTACGCAACCCTGGCGCAGGCCGTGCAAGGCCTGGTCCGCCAAATCCTGGGCGAGAGCGATGCCGCGATCGGCCGCTGGCGCGCGGCCCTGACCGAGGCGCTGGGGCCGAATGGCCGCCTCATGGTCGACCTCGTCCCGCAACTGAAGCTCGTCATCGGCGAGCAGCCGCCGGTCCCGGAGCTGCCGCCCGCAGGATGCGCAACGGCGCTTTCAGCTGGTGGTTCCGTCGGCTGCTCAGCGTGTTCGCGCGGGCCGAGCATCCGCTGGTGCTGTTCCTCGACGATTTGCAATGGCTCGACCCGGCGACGCTGGATCTGCTGGAGGATCTGCTCGCCCAGCCGGAGCTGCGGCATCTGCTGTTGATCGGCGCCTATCGCGACAACGAGATCGACGCCGCTCATCCGCTGAGACGCGCACGCTCGCGGCGATCCGCCAGGCGGGCGCGAAAGTGCAGGACCTCAGCGCTGGCGCCGCTCGCGCGTGACCACTATCGGGCAGATGATTTCCGATGCTCTCCGCTGCGACGCCGGCAGATGCCGCCCCTCTGGCAGACCTGGTGCACGAGAAGACCGCCGGCAATCCGTTTTTCGCCATCCAGTTCCTCTCTGCGCTCGCGGAAGAGGACCTGCTCCGCTTCGAGCATGGCGCGGCGCGTTGGGACTGGGATCTCGCGCGCATTCACGCCAAGGGCTACACCGACAATGTGGTGGACCTGCTGGTCGGCAGGCTGCATCGCCTGCCTCTGACAACCCGGATCGCGTTGCAGCAACTGGCCTGCCTCGGCAACAGCGCTGCCATCCGGATGCTTGCCATCGTCCTCGGGACCGTCGAGGTGCAGGTCCATGCGGATCTGTGGGAGGCGGTCCGGCAGGAGCTGGTCCTGCTGTTGGGAGGCACGTGCAAGTTCGTTCACGACCGGGTGCAGGAGGCGGCCTATTCGCTGATCCCGGAGGCGTCGCGCGCCGCGGCGCATCTGCGCATCGGCCGGTTGCTCGTGGCGCACACGCCGCCAGAGCAGCGCGAGGAAGCGATCCTCGACATCGTCAACCAGCTCAACCGTGGCGTCGCGTTGATCACCTCGCGAGACGAACGCGAGCAGTTGGCCAAGCTCAACCTGATCGCCGGCCAGCGTGCCAAGGCCTCGACCGCCTACGCCTCGGCGCTGACCTATCTCACCGCTGGTGCGGCGTTGTTGATGGAGGACCGCTGGGAGCGCCGGCACGAGCTTAGCTTCGCGCTGGAGCTGGACCGGGCGGAATGCGAATTCCTGACCGGCGCGCTGACGGGAGCGGAGGAACGCCTGGCGGCGCTGTCGGCCCGCGCCGCAAACACGGTCGAACAAGCGACGGTCGCGTGCCTGCGCATTGATCTGTACGTGACCCTCGATCAGAGCGGTCGCGCGATCGAGATCGGCCTCGACTATCTGCGGCATCTGGGCATCGAGTGGTCACCGCACCCGACCGACGACGAAGCGCGCCGCGAATACGAGCAGATCTGGTCGCAGCTCGAAGGCCGCACAATCGAGGAGCTCATCGATCTCCCCTTGATGAGCGACCCGGCATCGCTCGCGACCCTGGATGTGCTGACCAAACTCGCAGTGGTTGCATTCTTTACGGATCTCAACCTGCATTACCTGGTCCCCTGCCGAGTGATCAATCTGAGCCTTGAGCGCGGCCACAGCGATGCTTCGTGCGTCGCCTATGAACAGCTTGGCTTGGTTGCCGGCGCGCGCTTCGGTGACTTCCAGGCCGCATACCGCTTCGGCCGGCTCGGCTATGACCTGGTCGAACAGCGCGGACTGAAGCGCTTTCAGGCCAGGACCTATAACAACTTTGGCGTTCACGTCCTTCCCTGGAGGAGACATTTCAAGGTTGCCCGCGATCTGCTGCATCGGGCGTTCGAGGCCGCAAACAAGATCGGCGACCTTACTTTTGAGGGGTACAGCTGCTGCCAATCTGAACTCGAACCTTCTCGCGGCGGGCGATCCGCTCGTCGAGGTGGAGCGCGAAGCCGAGCATGGTCTGGCGTTTGTCCAGAAGATGCAGTTCGGTCTCTTCGTTGACATCATCGGTACGCAGCTGGGGCTGGCTCGTACACTGCGCGGGCTGACGCCGGAATTTGGCTCCTTCGATGATGCGCAGTATGACGAGCTTCAACTGGAGCGCCGTTTTGCCAACAACCCAGATTTACAGCTCGCTGCGTGCTGGTACTGGATCCGCAAGCTGCAGGCGCGCTTTTTCGCCGGCGACTATGCGTCGGCTATCGCGGCCTCATCAAAGGCGCAAGATCTACTCTGGACATCGCTAACGACTCTGGAAACGGCGGAGTATCCATCTCTACGGAGCGCTTTCCCGAGCGGCATTCCACGCCTCCGCGCCGCCTGACCAACGACAGCAGCATCTGGAGGCTCTGGTCGCTCACCACAGAGTGCTTGAAGTCTGGGCGGAGCATTGCCCGGAGAACTTCGAGAACCGTGCCGCGCTGGTCGGCGCGGAGATCGCCCGCATCGAAGGCCGCGATCGGGATGCCATGGATCTCTACGAACAGGCCATCCGATCAGCCCAGACAAATGGCTTTGTCCACAACGAGGCGCTCGCCAACGAGCTGGCCGCGCGATTCTACGCGGCGCGTGGGTTCGAGAGGTTCGCGCGTGTATGTCTGCAGGACGCCTACTACGGCTACGTCCGTTGGGGAGCCACAGGCAAGGTACGGCAACTCGATCAGCTGTATCCGCAGCTCCGGGAGGCAGAGCCGGTTTCCAGGCCGACAGGCACGATCGGGACACCGGTCGAACACCTGGACCTCGCGACGGTGCTCAAAGTGTCCCAAGTCGTGTCGAGCGAGATCGTACTGGAAAGACTACTCGACACGCTCATGCGCACCGCGATTGCGCACGCCGGCGCTGAGCGCGGCCTGTTGATCCTGTCACGAGGGGCCGAGCTGCAGATTGAGGCGGAAGCCACCATCGGCGGCGACACCGTCAGCGTGCTCCTGCGCAATGAGCCCATGGCCGCGGTCGCGCTGCCGGAGTCGATCGTCCATTACGTCATGCGCGCACGTGAGCCGGTGCTTCTTGACGACGCTTCAGCCGAGAACCGCTTTTCCGCGGACACTTACATTCAGCAGCATCATGCCCGCTCGATCCTCTGCCTGCCCTTGATCACCCAGACCAAGCTCATCGGCTTGCTCTACCTCGAAAATAACCTGGCCGCAGGGGTCTTCGCACCAGGCCGGACCGCGGTGTTGAAGCTGCTTGCCTCGCAGGCAGCGATCGCGCTGGAGAATGCCCATCTGTATGGCGACCTCGCGGAGCGCGAAGCGAAGATCCGACGCCTGGTCGACGCCAACATCATCGGGATCTTTATCCGGGATCTCGATGGTCAAATTATCGACGCCAATGAGGCGTTTCTCCGCATGGTGGGATACGACCGTGCAGATCTCGTCGCGGGTCGCATACGCTGGACAGACCTGACGCCGCTGGAATGGCGCGACCGCGACACGCGGGCTGTAGCCGAGGTAAAGATGACCGGACGCGTGCAACCGTACGAGAAGGAGTACTTCCGGAAAGACGGCAGCCGCGTGCCCGTACTGATCGGCGTGGCAGGCTTCGACGAAACCGGGAAACACGGAGTCGCCTTCATTCTGGATCTGACCGAACGCAAGCGGGCGGAGGAAAAAGCCCGCGAAAGCGAGCGCCGATACCATGAAGTAGAGATGGAGCTCGCGCACACGAACCGCGTCGTGACGATAGGGCAGCTCTCCGCTTCGATTGCCCATGAGGTCAACCAGCCAATCGCCGCGGCGGCTACCAATGCCCAGGCCGGTCTGCGCTGGCTGAGCGCGCAACCGCCAGATTTCGAGGAGGTCAGGCAGGCGCTCGGTCGAATCGTCGAGAACGCCAATCGAGCCGGCAAGGTCGTCGGCCGGATCCGTGCGCTCATCAGGAAGGCGCCGCCACGCACGGATGGCGTGGCGATGAACGACGCGATCCATGAGGTCATTGCGCTCACCCGTGGCGAAGTAGCCAGGAACGGCGCCGCGGTGCAGACGCAGCTCGCGGCGGGCTTGCCGCTCATTCTGGGAGATCGGGTCCAACTACAGCAGGTGATCCTCAACTTGATCATCAACGCCGTCGAAGCGATGGGCGGCGTCGGCGCAGGGCCCCGCGAGTTGCTGATCAGCACCGAGACGACCGCATCGGGCGACGTGCGCGTCGCGGTACGGGATTCCGGTCCCGGGCTGGATCCCGCGAAGCTCGAGCGGCTGTTTGAGGCCTTCTACACGACCAAGCCCGGCGGTTTGGGCATGGGCCTGTCGATCTCCCGCTCGATCATTGAGGCGCACGGGGGACGATTGTGGGCCGAGGCGAACGAACCGCAGGGCGCAATCTTTCAGTTTACGGTGCCGGCGCACCCACAGGAGGCCGATGCACGCGCTGCGGCATCGTCAAATTGATCGGACGCAGTTGGCACAGGGCCGAAGGCGCGGAGCACCGTGCGTACGCCGTCTTTCATCCGGCGTCGAAAACTGCCCCCTATTGGAGGGCGGACACGGCAAAGCCGCCTGCGGAGAGTCTCTCCGAGACGGCTTGTATCCAGCTGATTTCGTTAGGTGATTTGGTTGCGGGGATAGGATTTGAACCTATGACCTTCAGGTTATGAGCCTGACGAGCTACCGGGCTGCTCCACCCCGCGTGGGTGAGGGTGTGTGTGGTTGTGTGCTTCCCGCTGGGGTTGAGCGGGGTGGGGTGGGTTGGAAGACCTGGCGGCGACCTACTCTCCCGCGTCTTGGGACGCAGTACCATGGGCGCTGGGGGTTTTCACGGCCGAGTTCGGGATGGGATCGGGTGCAGTCTCCCCGCCAAAGCCACCAGGTCGTCCAACCCACCCCGTTGGTGTCGGGGTGGTATCGCAGGTTCTGGTGGGGTTGTGTGCATGTGGTGGGATGGGATGGTGTGTCACGGCAGCGATGGGGTGTGGATTGCTGCTGTGCATGGAAGGCGATCTCGAGCCGATCGGGCGATTAGGACCGGTTAGCTGAGTGGGTTGCCCCACGTATACACCCGGCCTATCGACGTGATGGTCTATCACGGCCCTCGGGGAGACCTGGTTTCGAGGTAAGTTTCCCGCTTAGATGCTTTCAGCGGTTATCTTGTCCGCACATAGCTACCCGGCGGTGCCGCTGGCGCGACAACCGGTTCACCAGAGGTGCGTCCATCCCGGTCCTCTCGTACTAGGGACAGATCCTCTCAAGTCTCCTTCACCCACGGCAGATAGGGACCGAACTGTCTCACGACGTTCTAAACCCAGCTCACGTACCACTTTAATCGGCGAACAGCCGAACCCTTGGGACCTGCTCCAGCCCCAGGATGTGATGAGCCGACATCGAGGTGCCAAACCTCCCCGTCGATGTGGACTCTTGGGGGAGATCAGCCTGTTATCCCTAGAGTACCTTTTATCCGTTGAGCGATGGCCCTTCCACGCGGGACCACCGGATCACTATGGCCGACTTTCGTCTCTGCTCGAGCTGTCGCTCTCGCAGTCAGGCGGGCTTATGCCATTGCACTCAGCAGCCGATGTCCGACCGGCCTGAGCCCACCATCGCGCGCCTCCGTTACTGTTTGGGAGGCGACCGCCCCAGTCAAACTGCCCACCATGCAGGGTCCCGGATCGGGATGACCGATCGCGGTTAGACATCAGAAGAGTTCAGGGCGGTATTTCAAGGGTGGCTCCACACAAGCTAGCGCCCATGCTTCAAAGCCTCCCGCCTATCCTACACAGCACTCTCCTAATGCCACTGCAAAGCTGCAGTAAAGGTTCATAGGGTCTTTCCGTCTGACCGCGGGTACCCCGCATCTTCACGGGGAATTCAATTTCGCTGAGCCGATGCCGGAGACAGTGGGGAAGTCGTTACGCCATTCGTGCAGGTCGGAACTTACCCGACAAGGAATTTCGCTACCTTAGGACCGTTATAGTTACGGCCGCCGTTTACCGGGGCTTCAATTCAGTGCTTGCACACCTCCTCTTAACCTTCCGGCACCGGGCAGGCGTCAGACCCTATACGTCGTCTCTCGACTTCGCAGAGCCCTGTGTTTTTACTAAACAGTCGCTACCCCCTGGTCTGTGCCACCCAGCCGAGGTTGCCCTCAACAAGGTCCCGCTTATCCCGAAGTTACGCGGGCAATTTGCCTAGTTCCTTCGACATCGTTCTCTCAAGCGCCTTGGTATGCTCTACCAGTCCACCTGTGTCGGTTTAGGGTACGGTCTCTACGCTGGAGCTGTTTCCTGGAACGATCCAATGGCATGCACAATCCGATAAGCACACACCAGACTTCACGTTCGTCACTTCCAGCAGGCCCAGGAATATTCACCTGGTTCCCA
>CAVXUK010000012.1:0-140000 GCA_963764895.1 uncultured Pseudomonadota bacterium | reverse complement strand
GCGCCGCCGCCAGCGCGGTCATCGCTCCGCGGTCGGCGATGTCGGCATGCTGGAACGTGAAGCCGCGCCGCGCGCGCAGCCGCTCCAGCCGCGCCTGCTTCAGCCGCACGTCATAATACGCGTTCAGGTTGTCGACGCCGAGCACCGCCTCCCCGCGCGCGAGCAGCGCCTCGGCGACGTGATAGCCGATAAAGCCGGCGGCGCCGGTCAGCAGGACAGGCATGTCACCATCCGATGGCAGGTGGCGCATCTAGAGGCCGCCGCCACCCCGCGGCAAGCGACACGATTGCCGCGACGCCCCGGCCCGCCTAAGTGGCGGAAGGACACACGGACATACGGCCATGCGGCATTTTCCGATTTTTCTGGACCTCCATGGCCGCCGTGCCCTCGTTCTAGGCGGCGGTGAGGTTGCCATGCGCAAGGCCGAGATGCTCCGAGAGGCCGGCGCCGAGGTGACAATCGCGCCGCATTTCGAGCCGGCGGCGCTCGCCGGCTGCGCTATCGCGGTCGGCACCGACGCGGCGGAGGTGGAGTTGCAGGCACTCGCCCAGGCGGCGCGGGCGGCCGGCATCCCGGTCAATGTCGTGGACCGGCCCGAGCTGTGCAGCTTCATCATGCCGGCGATCATCGACCGCGATCCGGTCACGGTCGCCGTGTCCTCGTCCGGCACCGCGCCGGTGCTGGCACGGCTGCTGCGCGCGCGCATCGAGGCCGTGGTGCCGCCCGCCTTTGGCAGGCTGGCCGCCCTCGCCGGCTCGCTGCAAGCCGAGATCCGCCGCCGCCTGCCCGACCTCGCGTCACGTCGGCGCGTGCTGGAGCGTTTGTTCACCGGCCGCGCCGCCGAACTGGTGTTCGCCGGCCGGGAGGACGCGGCGCGCGCCGAATTCGCCCGGGCGCTCGACGCCGGCAGCCCCGACGAGGGCATGGTGTTCCTCGTCGGGGCCGGCCCGGGCGCACCCGACCTGCTGACGTTGCGCGCCCAGCGGCTGCTCGGTGAGGCGGATGTTATAGTCCATGATCGTCTCGGCACCGCAGCAGTCCTCGATATGGCGCGGCGCGACGCCGAGCGGGTTTTCGTAGGCAAGGCACGCGCCAACCACTGCATGAAGCAGCAGGAGATCAACGCGCTGCTGATCCGCCTGGCCCGCGCCGGCAAGAAGGTCGTGCGGCTGAAGGGCGGCGACCCGTTCATCTTCGGCCGCGGCGGCGAGGAGGCCGAAGCGCTGCTCGAGGCCGGCGTGACGTTCGAGGTGGTGCCCGGAGTCACGGCCGCGCTGGCCTGCGCGGCCCAGGCCGGCATCCCGCTGACCCATCGCGAGGTCGCCCGCAGCGTGACCTTCGCCACCGGCCATACCAAGGACGGCAAACTCGAACTGGACATGGCGTCGCTGGTGCGCAGCCAGACCACGCTCGCGGTCTATATGGGCATCGTCTCGTTGCCGCAGCTGCGCAGCGGGTTGCTGGCGCACGGGCTGGACCCGCTGACGCCCGCGGCACTGATCGAAAGCGGCGGCACCGCCGACCACCGCGCGCTGCACGGCACGCTCGACGAACTGGTCGCCCGTGCGCCGTCCTGGACGCGCGGCGGCCCGACGCTGGTGCTGATCGGCGACGTGGTCGCGCGCGGCACCGCGCGGGCGGTCGCCCCGCGCGCCGCGTAGCGTCCGCGGCCGGCGGTCACTGCGACGGCGGATGCTTTGCCTGCCAGGCCTTCATCTGGGCGATTTCGCGATTCTGCGCCGCGATGATGTTGCGCGCCAGACGACGCATTGCCGGGTCCTTGCCGTATTTGAGTTCCACCTCCGCCATGTCGACGGCGCCCTGGTGATGCGGAATCATCCCGGCGACGAAATCCTGGTCGGTATTGCCGGTCATCGGCACGTTCATGCGCTGCATCATCCGCTCGTTGGCGGCCTTGAACGCCTGCGACGAGGCGCTGGTGTCGCCGCCAGCCGGCGCAGTCATGCCCGGCACGGCGCCCGTCGGCGCCGGATTGGCAGGCGTGGCCTGCTGGGCCAGCGCCGGCGCGATCGGAAGGGCGATGAGAACAGCCAGAGCTGCCAGATATCGCATTTTCGGTCTCCGTTGCGGAACGTCGCGGCACGATCGCGGCGTCATCCCGCGCAGGAAAGTCAAGTTACGCTAAGACGACCCGCCTTACTGCGCCACCCAGCCGCCATCGATCGACAGTGGCGCCCCGGTGATGGTCTCCGCACCGTCCGAACACAGGAACACGGCCAGCGCGCCGATCTGCTCGGGCGTGGAGAACTTCGCCATCGCCTGCTTCTCGACCAGGAACTCGTGCTTCAGCGCTTCGACGTCCTTGCCCTCTTCCTGGCGCGGTCGTCGAGCTGCTTTTGCACCAGCGGCGTCAGCACCCAGCCGGGACAGATAGCGTTGACCGTGATGCCGTCATTCGCCAGCTCGATCGCCGCCACCTTGGTGGCGCCCAGCACGCCATGCTTGGCGGCGACATAGGCGACCTTCTGCGGACTGCCCACCAGGCCGTGCGCCGAGGCGATGTTGATGATGCGGCCCCAGCCGCGCTTCTTCATGCCCGGGATCGCCGCCTTCATTCCGTGGAACACGGCCGACAGATTGATCGAGATGATGCGGTCCCATTGCTCGTCGGGAAAATCCTCGACGTTCGCGGTAAACTGCACGCCGGCATTGTTGACCAGGATATCGAGCGAGCCGAAATCGGCCTCGATCTGCGCGACCAGGGACGTGACCTCGGCCGGCTTGCTGATGTCGGCGCCGCTGAAGCCGACGTGGACGCCGAATTTCTCGGCCGTCCCGGCGCGGAGCTGTTCGATCTGCGCGGGATCGCCGAAGCCGTTCATCATCAGGTCCGCCCCCTGGGCCGCCAGCGCGTGGGCGATGCCCAGACCGATGCCGCTGGTGGAGCCGGTGACCAATGCGACCTTGCCCTTGAGGCTCATGACTTCATTCCTCGCTCAACGATGTAATCGTGCAGCACCTCGCCATAAGGCAGTGTCAGGTCGGCGATCAAGTGACGCCCATACAGGATCTTGCGCACCGGCAGGTCGGCTACCCGGCAATTGACGTGCGGCACCAGATGCAGTCGCGCCGGCCCCGCCCAGGCGCCCTTCAGCTCGATGTCGGTCATGCGGTAGCCGACCAGCTGCGCGATCTTGGCCGAGCCGTCCACGTCCGGAATGAACTTGAGGTTCACGCCCAGCTTGCCGAGCGCCGTCACGGTTGCGTCATGATCGGCCGCGAGGCTCTGATACTTGTAACCCATGGTACCGAGCGCCACCCGCTCCTCGTCGTACGTCAGCGTGCCGCTCAGCGTATCATGCGACACGCGCAGATTGGGCTCGCCGATCTTCTTGGGAAAGCCCCAGATCTCGCGCCCGCCGGTGGTTGGCGCTTCATCATCCAGATACATTTGCGCAACATAGTTGCAGGGCTGGCCGCGCCACAATGCGTTGATGCCGACGCCGCTCTCCTGATAGCTGCCGAAGCCGGTACTGTCCGGCATCTTCATCCATTCGCAATAAACGTGGTTGCCGTCCGGCTCCAGCGGTTCGGGGAGCATCGCGCGCAGCGCGTCCGGATCGGTTTCATAATGGACGATCAGGTATTCACGGTTGACGAACCGGTAAGGCCCCTTCGGGTAACTCGGGCTGGCGAGTGGCATGGACGATGCCGCCAGGATCTCGTCGCGTGTCATTTTGCCTCCGCTCTGGGCGCAGGACGTTATGGGCACACCCGTTCAACAATATCATGAAGTGATGATGACGAGTGACATTTTCAGCAAACGCCGAAGTCATGCTATCGCGGCGTGAGCCCCATGGCTCACCACCATCGGCTCACCACCATAGGATTTCCGTGTATGGACATCGGATCGTGGCCCACCCGGCCCCAGGAACACATCCCGACCTCGGCGGACCGGCGGCCGGAGGGCTGCCACCACATCGCGCTGGTATTGCAGGGCGGCGGCGCACTCGGCGCGTATCAAGGCGGTGTCTATCAAGCACTCCACGAGACGGGGCTGGAGCCGGATTGGGTGGCTGGCGTGTCGATCGGCGGCATCAACTCGGCCATCATTGCCGGCAACCCGCCAGACAAGCGGCTACAGCGGCTGCGAGAATTCTGGGAGCTCATCACCGCCCGGCACGTTGGCATCCTGCCGATGGATGGCGACGCGGCGCGCAAGGCGCGCAACACCTGGTCATCGTTGCTGACAATGACCCAAGGTCAGCCTGGCTTTTTCTCAGTACACACGCCCGGCCCGTGGTTCAGCCCACGCGGTGGACGGCAGGCAACGTCATTCTACGACAACAAGCCATTGCGTGAGACACTTCTGCGGCTGGTCGATTTCGAGCGGCTGAATTCCAACGACACGCGCTTCGCCGTCGGTGCCGTCAATGTCGAGACCGGCAATTTTTCATACTTCGATAACACGCGGCATGACATCGTGCCAGAGCATGTCATGGCGAGCGGTGCGCTGCCGCCGGCCTTGCCAATGATGCAGATCGGCACGGATTATTATTGGGACGGCGGCCTGGTCTCCAACACCCCGCTGCAACATCTGGTGGACAACATCGAAGACAGGAACGCTCTGGTGTTCCAGGTGGATCTGTTCAGTGCGCGCGGCCCGGTGCCGCGCGACATGTACGATGTGCTGGCGCGGCAAAAGGACATCCAGTATTCCAGCCGCACCCGGCTGACCACCGACCACTACAAAGAGATATTCCGGCTCAACCGGCAGCTTCACAGCCTGCTGCAGCGGATTGCGGATGCGGATCTCACTGAGGCGGAGCGCGCGCTGAAACACCGGCTGGACAATCAGTCGCGGTTGACGTTGCTGCAACTCATCTACCAGCAGGCTGCCTACGAAGGCGACGCCAAGGACTACGAGTTCAGCGGGACATCGATGCGCGAACACTGGGAGAGCGGCTATCGCGACACCGAGCGCACATTGCGACATCGTGACTGGCTGCAACTGCCGGCAGCCGATATCGGCATCGTTATGCACGACGTCCACCGTGCCGACGAATGAGGGGTGACCAATGCGATCTGCCCTGCTGCTCGTGCTGCTGCTGCTGCTGCTGCTCGGCCCAGCCGTTACCAGGGCCATGGCGACGCCGCTGCGCCTCACGCTCGACCCGGCGCATGCGGTGGTCGGATTTCGTGCCTACGAGTTCGGGCTGGTGCCGGTCGACGGGATATTCACTCGCTTTCACGGAAGACTGTTGATCGACCCGGCGGTGCCGAACTCCTGCCAGGTGGACGTGACCGTCGAGGTCGCCAGCTTACGGATGAGCGACCCGGGCATCCTTGACGACACGCTGTCGCCTGGGCTGCTGAACGCCGCCGCGTTCTCAACGCTGCGCTACAGAGGCAGCTGCGATGGCCACGGCATCGCCGGGGACCTGACGCTGCATGGCGTGACCCGGCCGCTGTTCCTGATCACGACGCGGGAGGGTGACCGCTACCGCGCCCATGCGTCGCTGCAGCGGACCGATTGGGGCATCACCGGGCAGCCCGTGCTGGCGGGCCGAAACGTACGCATCAGCGTCAGCACCACAGTGCCGGCGTCCTAGCGATCACGATGGTTTGAGCGGGCGTTCGCGTCAATATCGATGAAGCAGCCGAGGCGGGCGGCCGTTATTCGCCTGCCGAGGCCTCCGAAAAATCCACCTCTTCATAGAGTTCCGAGACGGGTATTTCGATCCCGACCTCGGGCAACGCCAGGATCTCGACGAGCGGGCCGCCCGTTGCAGACGCGACGATCACAAAGCGGCGCATCGAAGGGACGGCCTGGTATTCATGCACCTTCTCGATGCGATTACGGCGTCCGGAGTTCGGACTCAGAACCTCAAAGATCACCACGACGTCGGGCGCAATCCGCTCGGTGTCGGGAAATTTCGTGCGTGTAGTCAGAGCGTCGGGGAAGCGGATGCTGTCACCGGTTGTTCGGGCGCCAAGGTCCGGCCCCAAATATGAGCCCCCAAATACGAGCATTGTGTCCCCCGCAGGCGGGATCGCAGCGCGGCGAGGAATTGGTGGTAATTCGATTATGGCGGGCCGTGCCGCCGGTCATGGCAACGGGCCGGATGCCACCAAACTCGTCGCGTGCATCGTCATAGGACCGGAATGAACAACCCCAAGAGGCCCACCCGAGACTTGCCCGGGCGCGCCAACGCTCGGTAGAGTGCGCCCACGCTACGGGAACACAGCATGAACGACGACCTGTTCGGCACCATCCGGACCCCGTCAGGCCGCAAGGACACCAGGGGCCGCGACACGAAACCCGCACCGGCAGCCGCCAGTGCGCCCATCAACGGCTCCGACAGCTACTCGGCCAAGGACATCGAGGTCCTGGAGGGGCTGGAGCCGGTGCGCCGCCGCCCCGGCATGTATATCGGCGGCACCGACGAGACCGCGCTGCACCATCTGGCCGCCGAAATCCTCGACAACGCCATGGACGAGGCCGTCGCCGGCCATGCCAGCTTCATCGAGGTGACGCTGGACGCCGGCAACACGTTGTCGGTGCGCGACAACGGCCGCGGCGTCCCTGTGGACCCGCATCCCAAGTTCAAGACGCTGTCGGCGCTGGAAGTGATCCTGACCACGCTGCATTCGGGCGGGAAATTCGGCGGCAAGGTCTACGACACGTCGGGCGGCCTGCACGGCGTCGGCAGTTCGGTGGTCAACGCGCTGTCCGAGTCGCTGGAGGTGGAAGTGGCGCGCGATCGCGTGCTGTGGCGGCAGAGCTACGTGCGCGGCAAGCCTACCAGCAAGCTGGTCAATGCCGGCCCGGTGCAGAACCGGCGCGGCACGCTGATCCGCTTCCGCCCCGATCGCGAGATTTTCGGGCCGGTCGTGTTCTCCCCGGCCCGCGTGTACCGGCTATGCCGCTCCAAGGCCTACCTGTTCCGCGGCGTCCAGATCCGCTGGGCCTGCGACCCGGCGCTGATCGCGGCCAGGGACGAGACGCCGGCCGAAGCCGTGCTGCACTTCCCGGGCGGCCTGCGCGACAGCCTGGATGCGGACATCAACGGCGCCGCCCAGGTGGTGCCAGCCTGGTCCGGCGACGCCGACCTGCCGACGAGCGCCAACGGCGAGCGCACTGGCCGGCTGGAATGGGCGGTCGCGTGGCTGGAGAACGGTGAAGGGTTTGTCACCAGTTATTGCAACACGGTGCCCACCACGCAGGGCGGCACCCACGAGGCCGGCTTCCGGGCCGCCCTGCTGAAAGGCGTGCGCGCCTGGGGCGAACAGCGGGGCAACCGCCGGGCGGCACAGGTGACGGCAGAAGACCTGCTCGTGCCGCTCGCAGCCAAACTCTCGGTGTTCATTCGCGAGCCGCAATTTCAGGGGCAGACGAAGGAAAAACTCACCAGCCCGGAGGCGACCCGGCTGGTGGAAACCGCGCTGCGCGACCGCTTCGACCATTTTCTCGCCGGCGATCCGACGCAGGCCGACAACCTGCTGGCCTTCGTCATCGAACGTGCCGAGGAACGGCTGCGCCGGCGCGAGCTGAAGGACACCGCCCGCAAATCGGCGACGCGCAGGCTGCGCCTGCCCGGCAAACTGACCGACTGCACCATCGAGGATGCCGAACGCACCGAGATCTTCCTGGTCGAAGGCGACAGCGCCGGCGGCTCGGCCAAGCAGGCGCGCGACCGGACCACGCAGGCGGTGCTGCCGCTGCGCGGCAAAATCCTGAACGTCGCCAGCGCCAGCACCGAAAAGCTGCGGCAGAACCAGGAACTGAAGGATCTGATCGAGGCGCTGGGCTGCGGCGTCGGCGAGCGGTTCGACCGCTCGCGGCTGCGCTACGGGCGGGTGATCATCATGACCGATGCCGACGTGGACGGCGCCCACATCGCCTCATTGCTGATGACATTCTTCTATCGCGAATTGCCGGAATTGATCCGCCACGGCCATCTGTATCTGGCGCAGCCCCCGCTGTACCGGCTGACGCAGGGCGCGAAATCCGTCTACGCCATGAACGACCTGGACCGGGAGCAGAAGCTGAAGCTGTTCAAGGGCAGCGCCAAGGTCGATGTCAGCCGCTTCAAGGGCCTTGGCGAAATGCCGCCGGCGGCACTGAAGGATACCACGATGGACCCGGCACGGCGCACCTTGCTGAAAGTCGTGGCTCTGGCCGAAGAGCGCGCCCGCACCGGCGAACTGGTGGAAAGCCTGATGGGACGACGGCCGGAACTGCGGCTGGCGTTCATCCAGGAGCGCGCACGCACCGTCGAGGACATTGACGTCTGAGCGAATGGCCGGGGCGATATGCCCCGGCCACACACCAGCCGATCAGACAGTCTTCTTCAGCGTCGGCGAGGCCTTGAAGCGCACGGTCTTGCCGGCCTTCACCTTGATCGACTCGCCGGTGCGCGGATTGAGACCCTTGCGTGCCTTGGTCTTACGCACGATGAACGTGCCGAAGCTGGGCAACGTGAAGCGGCCATTCTTCTTCAACTCGCGCACGATGGCAGCGACCACGTCGCCCGCCGCGCGGTTCGCGGCCGTGCCGGTGAGCTCGGCCGATTCCTGGATCACCTGGGCGATGAAGGCTTTAGACATGCCTCTCTGCTTCCTTCTAGGAGCGTATCCGCCAGCCGGTAATGGCGCGAATCGCCAACACCGCTAGCGTAATTGAAAGAGCGCGCCTCCTAACAGCGAATTCCGTAGAGAGCAAAAGATTTCTTCATGCCGGCTGGATCCCTTCCGATAGAATTGTGCAATCCAGCGCCGCCATGGCCGCTGCCGTGACACCACCGGCTTGCCCAGGGCGATACAGAATGCTTTGGTCGTGTCGCCAAGGTTGCAGGACACACCGTGGACACACCCCACCCATTGCCCGCCACGGAGTCGGTCGATCCACGCTACCAGGATCTCGACGCCTGGGACGCCGCCACCGCCCTGCACGCGTTATGGGAGGCGCAACTGGCCGCCGCCGCCGCGGTTGGCCCTGCCCTGCCGGCGATCGAACAGGCGGCGGTCGCGGCGGCAGCGCGGCTGACGGAGGGCGGACGGCTGGTTTATGCCGGTGCCGGCACCTCCGGCCGCATTGCAACCCAGGATGGCGCCGAGCTGCCACCGACATTCGGCTGGCCGAGCGACCGGTTGCTGCTGCTGATGGCCGGCGGCGCGGAGGCCCTCACCCGCGCCGTCGAGGGCGCTGAGGATGATCAGAACGCTGCAACAACATTAATTAACAGACATGCGCTTGGGCCTCCGGATGTGGTGATCGGCGTGGCGGCAAGCGGCGGCACGCCATTCACCTGCGCCTGCCTGCAAACGGCCCGTACGCGCGGCTGCCTGACGATTGCAGTGGCCAACAGCCAAAATGGCGCGCTGCTATCGCTGGCGGAGCATTCGATCCTGGTGGCGACAGGCCCTGAGCCGCTCGCCGGCTCGACTCGGCTCAAAGCCGGAACAGCTCAAAAAATCGTGTTGAACCTGTTCTCCACGTTGGTGATGCTGCGACTCGGGCGTATACATCGCGGGCTGATGGTCGACATGTTGCCAAGTAACGATAAGTTACGTGGGCGTGCCGTGCGGATGTTACGGCAGCTGACCGGCGCAGATGAAACGGCCGCCAGGGCCGCACTGGCGACGACCGGGGGACGTGTGAAATTGGCGGTATTGACATTACGTGGCCTGAGCGTGGATGCCGCTCTCGATCTGTTGCAACGCCACGGTGGCCATCTGCGCTCGGCGCTATTGGAACTCGGCGCGTGATCGCGATCGAAACGGAACATCTTTTCGATGGCGAGGCGACGCTCGGCCCGCGCGCCGTGCTGATCGAGGACAGAATCGTCATCGACATTCTGCCGGGCGCGCCGGACGGCGTGCCGGTGCATCGTCTTCCGCGCGAAATGATGCTGGCGCCCGGTTTCGTCGATGCCCAGGTGAATGGCGGCGACGGGGTGCTGTTCAACGACAACCCGACGCCGGAAGGGCTGCGGCGCATCACGATGGCGCATGCGCGACTGGGCACCACATCGATCCTCGCCACGCTCATCAGCGGCGCGCCCGCGCTGCGCCGCCGCGCGCTGGACGCGGTGCGCGTCGGGCGCACACTCGGCATTCCAGGGCTGCGCGGCATTCATATCGAGGGTCCGTTCATCGCCCACGCCCGGCGCGGCATCCATCCGCCGGACGCACTGGCGCCGCTGACGGACACCGACATGCAGGATTTCACCGGCGACGTGCCGGTACCGCTGCTGCTGACGCTGGCGCCCGACGTCGTGGCGCCAGACCAGATCCGCGCGCTGACGGCGGCAGGCGTGACCGTCTTCATCGGCCACACCGATGCCTGCTGCGAGGCGGCACGGCTTGCATTCGATGCCGGCGCGGTCGGCGCCACGCATCTGTTCAACGCAATGTCGCCGCTCACCTCGCGCGCACCGGGTGCGGTGGGCGCGACGCTGGACCACCGTACGGCATATGCCGGGATCATTGCCGACGGCCACCATGTGCATCCCGCCGCCATCCGTCTCGCCTACCGTGCGCTGGGGGCCGCGCGGCTGTTCCTGGTGTCGGACGCCATGCCAACCGTCGGCCTCGACTCGCCCACGCATTTCATGCTGTCCGGACGGCGCATCGCGCTGACCGATGGCCGGCTGACCGACGACGCCGGCACGCTGGCGGGCGCGCATCTGAGCATGGCTGAGGCCTTGCGCTACGCGGTGACGGCCGCCGGCATTCCGCTGACGGACGCGCTGCGGATGGCCACCGCGACGCCGGCGGATTGTCTCGGCCTGCGCGACACAGGCCGCATCACGGGCGGCGCGCGGGCGGATCTGGTCGCACTCGATCCGGCCCTGCGCGTGGCCGCCGTGTGGCAGGGCGGCGACCTCGTCGCCTAGTCAGAGCGCCTCGGTATCCAGCGCGTAGCCGGCGGCGCGGACGGTGCGCACCACGTCGAGTTCGCCATCGCCGTTGATGGATTTGCGCAGGCGGCGGATATGCACATCGACCGTGCGCGGCTCGACATGGATATCCGGTCCCCACACCGCATCCAGCAACTCCTCGCGCGAGAACACCCGGCGCGGATGCTGCATGAAGAACTCCAGCAGGCGGAACTCGGTGGGGCCAAGATGCACCGCGCGGTTGTTGCGCTGCACGCGGTGGGCGGCGAGGTCCATGTTGATGTCGTGGAAAATCAGCCGCCCCTTGGCCGGCACCGAGTTGGCGCGGCGCAGCAGCGCGCGCATCCGCGCCAGCAGCGCCTCCATGTTGAACGGCTTGGTAATGTAGTCATCCGCACCGGTGTTGAGGCCGCGCACCGAATCCTGGTCCTCGGTGCGCGCGGTCACCATGATCACCGGCAGATCGCGCGTGGCACTGCGCCGGCGGATCTGCCGGCAGACCTCGATGCCCGACATCACCGGCAGCATCCAGTCCAGCAGGACCAGATCGGGCTGAGTCTCGGCGATGCGGGTCAGCGCCTCCTGCCCGTCCGCCGCTTCCTCGACGCGAAAGCCCTGCTTTTCCAGATTGTAGCGCAGCATGGTGGCCAGCGCAGCCTCGTCCTCGACGACGAGTACCAGAGGCTTGGACAGTCGAACGTCGTACCGTCGGGCATTCGCCCCTCCGTTTCTCTTACCAGACCGACTGAACTCATTCGCGTGGCGGCCTCGCCACGGCGTAGGCTGACGTATCGCCCTTTGGTCGCGCACCGGCCAGCGGCTCGCCGGTCACCGCGTAGTAGACTGTCTCGGCGACATTGGTGGCATGGTCGCCGATTCGTTCCAAGTTTTTGGCGATGAACAGCAGATGCGTGCACGGCGTGATGTTGCGCGGGTCTTCCATCATGTAGGTGATCAACTCGCGGAACAGCGCGTTGTAGATCTCGATCCACGCTCTCGTCGGAGCGCCAGACCTCGACCGCCTTGTCGACGTCGCTCTCGCCGATCGCGTCGATGACCGTCTTCAGGTTCTCCTGCACCAGCCGCGACATGTGCGCGAGGCCGGTGAGCGAGAACGACAGGCTGAATTGTTCCAGCACCAGGCTGCGCTTGGCGACATTGGCCGCGTAGTCGCCGATGCGCTCGAGATCGCCGGTGATCTTCAGGCTGGCCACGATCAGTCGCAGATCCTGCGCCATCGGCTGGCGCAGCGCCAGCAGACGGATCACGAATTGCTCGACATCCCGCTCCAGCGCATCGACTTTCGGATCGGTCTCGACCGCGGCTCGCCGCGGCCGTGCCGTCGCGCTGAAGCACCGCCTGGCAGGCCAGCGCCACCTGGCTTTCCACCAGCCCGCCCATCTCGGTCATCAGGGCACGCAGCCGCGTCAACTCCTGCTCGAAGCTCTTGACGATATGACCAGCCGTGTCGGATGCCATGTGCCGCGCCCCGTGCTCAGCCGAATCGGCCGGTGATGTATTCCTGCGTGCGCTTCTGCCGCGGCGCGGTGAACATCTGCGCCGCCGGCCCCACCTCGACCAACTCGCCGAGGTAGAAGAACGCCACCTGGTCCGCGCAGCGCGCCGCCTGCTGCATGTTGTGGGTGACGATGACGATGGTGAACTCGTGCTTCAGCTCGTCGATCAGCTCCTCGATCTTCAGCGTGCTGATCGGGTCGAGCGCGCTGGTCGGCTCGTCCAGCAGGAGCACCTCCGGGCGCGTCGCGATGGTGCGCGCGATGCAGAGCCGCTGCTGCTGCCCGCCGGACAGCCCCATCGCCGAGGCTTGCAGCCGGTCCTTCACCTCGTCCCACAGCGCCGCACGGGTCAGCGACCATTCGACGCGCTCGTCCATCGCGGACTTCGACAGCCGTTCGTGCAGCTTTACGCCGAACGCGATGTTGTCGTAGATCGACATCGGGAACGGCGTCGGTTTCTGGAACACCATGCCGACGCGGCTGCGCAGCTGGTTGAGGTCGACGCCGGCGGCGATGATGTTCTCGCCGTCCATCATGCACCTCGCCGGTGGCGCGCTGGCCGGGATAGAGATCGTACATCCGGTTCAGCACCCGCAGCAGCGTGGACTTGCCGCAGCCGGAGGGGCCGATCATGCCCGTCACCTGCGTGTCCGGCAGATCGAGCGAAATCCCCTTCAGCGCGCTGGCTGGTGCCGTAGAAGAAGTCCAGGTTGCGAATGGCAATGCGTGGCGGGTTCAGGTCCACCGACGAGCGCGCCACAGGCCGCGCCATTCCCGCCGTCGCCGCCGTCTGGCTTGTTGCTGAGCTCATTATCTGTCTGTCCAGTTAGCGTCGCGGCCGCAGCGCAACGCGCGCGAGGATGTTCAGCGCCAGCACGCCGAAGGTAATCAGCAACGCGCCGACCCAGGCCAGTTGCACCCAGTCGTCCGCCGGTGAGCCCGCGTATTTATAGATCGTCAGCGGCAAGCTGGACATCGGCGCGCCCAGGTCGATT
Source organism: uncultured Pseudomonadota bacterium (assembly GCA_963764895.1). Classification (GTDB taxonomy): domain Bacteria; phylum Pseudomonadota; class Alphaproteobacteria; order Acetobacterales; family Acetobacteraceae; genus CAVXUK01. The sequence goes on along the minus strand of CAVXUK010000012.1, from coordinate 126,623 downwards.
GACCAGTTATCGTTGCCCAGGCTGGTAAACAGCAGCGGCGCCGTCTCTCCGGCCACGCGGGCGATCGCCAGCAGAACGCCGGTGGCGATGCCATCCAGCGCCGCGCGGTAGCAGATGAATACGACGGCCTTCCATTTCGGCGCGCCCAGCGCCACGGCCGCCTCACGCAGCGCCACCGGGATCAGCCGCAGCATATCCTCGGTCGTGCGCACCACGATCGGGATTACGATCACCGCCAGGGATAGCGCACCGGCAATGCCGGAATAACCGCGGCCATTGACGAACAGCTGATAGATGAACAGGCCGATCAAAATCGACGGCGCGGACAGCAGCACGTCGGAGACGAAGCGCACCGCGTTGCCAAGCCCCGACCGATGTGCGTACTCGGACAGGTAGGTGCCGACCATGATGCCGATCGGTGTGCCGATGGCAGCCCCGATCGCCGTCTGGATGATGCTGCCGACGATAGAGTTGAGCAGCCCGCCATTGTCGCCGGAGGGCAGCGTCATGCGCGTGAACACGGTCAGCCGCAGCCCGCCGATGCCCAGCCGCACCAGCGTGAAGATGATCGAGGCCAGGAACAGCAGGCTGATCACGGTCGCCGCCACGCACAGCACTTTGACGACGAAGCTCGATCGGCGGCGCCGGCGCGACAGCATGGCTGCCACGCGGGCATCGCGGCTCGGCGCCCCCGTCGGCTGTACGGCGGCGCTCATGCGCCGCTCCGCGCGGCCGCAGCAGCAACCGCGAGATCGCCAGCACGATGAACGAGATGACGAACAGGATGAAGCCGAGTGCCAGCAGGACGACAGTTTCAGGCTGCCGTTCTCGCTCTCGCCGAATTCCAGCGCGACCAGCGAGGCGATGGTGTTGCCGGGGCCGAACAGATTGGCCGTGATGCGGTTGGTGTTGCCGATCACGAACGTCACCGCCATCGTCTCGCCCAGCGCGCGGCCGAGCCCGAGCATGATGCCGCCGACCACCGATGCGCGCGTGTAGGGCAGCACGATGGAGCGCATCACTTCCCAGGTCGTGCAGCCGACGCCGTAGGCCGATTCCTTGTAGACCGCGCGGCACTGTCATGAATACGTCGCGCATCGTTGCGGCGATGAACGGCGATCACCATCACCGCGAGGATCAGGGCGGCGGTGAACAGGCCGGTGCCGAACGGCGGACCGGCGAACAGATCCTGCAACATCGGAATGCCGTCGAACGTGTCGATCACATGCGGCTCGATGTTGTCGGCCATGAACGGCACGATCACAAAGAAACCCCACATGCCATAAATAATCGAGGGAACCGCTGCGAGCAGCTCGATCGGCGATGCCGATCGGCCGGCGGACCCAGGGCGGTGCCAGTTCGGTCAGGTAGAAGGCCACGCCGAACGCCAGCGGCACCGCCATCAGCAGCGCCAGCACGGAGGTGACGACGGTGCCGTAGATCGGCACCGCCGCCCCGTAGACCTGTTGGACCGGGTCCCAGTCCGTGCTGGCCAGGAACCCGAGGCCGAACGCGCGGAAGCTCGGCAGCGCGCCGATGAACAGCGAGACGATGATCGCGCCGAGCAGCACCAGCACGAACACGCCGGAGCAGACCGCAACCGCCGCGAACACCGAGTCGCCGGAGACGATGGAAGCGCGGCGCGGCGCCGCCGAGGTTGTGATCTGGGACACGCTGACCTTTGCTGCTCGTGGCGATGCGGCGCCGCCTTATCGAATGCCTACTTGTAGATCGCCGACCCGTCCGGCGCCTTGACCTCGCTGCGCCAGTTCGCGCGCACGGCGTCCTGCACTGATGCCGGCAGCGGGATATATTGCAGGTCGGTCGCCAGCGTGGCACCGCCCTTGTACGCCCAGTCAAAGAATTTCATGACTGCCGCGCTGCGGGCCGGGTCGGTTGGGTCCTTCGGCAGCTCGATGAAGGTCGCCGAAACGATCGGCCAGCTCGTCGCACCCGGCTGGTCGACCAGGCTGACGGCGTAGTTCTTGGCGGCCGCCCAGTTGGCGTTGGCGGCGGCGGCGGCGAACGTCGCGGGCGTCGGGGCCACGAACTGGCCGTCATGGTCGCGCAGCTGGGTCGTGGTCAGTCCGTTCTTGGCCGCATAGGCATATTCGACATAGCCGATGCCGCCGCGCACCTGCCGCACCGTCGCCGCCACGCCGTCGTTGCCCTTGCTGCCGTTGCCGACAACCCACTTCACGCTGGTGCTGGCGCCGACATGGTCCTTCCAGGACGGCGACACGGCCGAGAGGTAGGAGGTGAATACATAGGTCGTGCCGGACCCATCGGCGCGATACACCGGCGCGATAGCGGTGCCCGGAAGTTTCACGCCTGGATTGAGCGCGGCCAGCTTCGGATCGTTCCACTTGGTGACTTCGCCGAGATAGATCGCTGCGACCAGGTCACCCGTCAGCTTCAGCTGGCCCGGCTTGAAACCCGGGATGTTCACGATCGGCACCACCGCGCCCATCACGGTGGGGAATTGCAGCAGCTTGCCGCTCTCCAGCTTCTCGGGCGCCATCGGCGCGTCGGAGGCGCCGAAATCGACGGTCCGGTTCAGGATCTGGTTCTGCCCGCCGCCGGAGCCGATGGCCTGATAGTTCAACTCCACGCCGACAGCCGCCTTCGCCGCCTCGCCCCAGGCGCTGTAGACCGGGGCGGGAAACGTGGCGCCGGCGCCGGTGATCCGCACCTGCGCATGCGCCGCCGCCACGCCGAACGGGGCGGCCAGCACGAGGGCCAGCGCCGTGGATAGCTTGTTCATAGTCCCTCCAAATGGATCTCATGCGCCGCTGCGCAAATACGCGCGCGACATTGCAGCTGGATACCTGCCAGCCGCTCAACGCGGTGGACCCTACGCAGACATGGCGACCGCAAGATTGCAGTTTTGTGAAGCTTCCATGACAGCCATCGATGTCGCAACGTACGTGAATTGGCCAGCGTTGCGTGCCATCGGAGGTAGATGGCACTTGTTCATTGGGTAATTTTATGAATACGCTAAATTGAAACGTCCAATAAGGAATTCACGTGATGTCGAGTACCGACGCGCCCCCTGGCGGCGAAAACAGGATGGCCGTTCACGCCGAGAATATTCCTGCCGACGCTTATCCCTGGCTCGGCATCGAAGACACCGTGCTGCCGCTGCGCCAAGTGGTGTTGCTGGCGCTGGCCATGATCGGGGCGACGCTGCTGGCGCTGCTGGTCGGCTGAGCGCGCGCCGGAAAGCAAGGCGGCCCGCCGCGCAATGCGCGACGGGCCGCCTTGGTCCAGCCCGTATCAGCGCGGCAGCGGCGGCTGATCGACGACGCGAAGATATGGCTTCAACGTCTTCCAGCCATTTGGAAACCGTTCCTTCGCGGCCTCGTCGGACAGGCTCGCCACGATGATGACGGGCTTGCCGTCCGTCCAGTTCACCGGGGTCGCCACCTTGTGCGCGTCGGTCAACTGCAGGCTGTCGATGACCCGCAGGATTTCATCGAAGTTGCGGCCGGTGCTCGGCGGATAGGTGATCGTCAGACGCACCTTCTTGTTCGGGTCTATCACGAACACGCTGCGCACGGTCACCGACGGGTCGGCCTCTGGATGCACCATCCCGTACAGGTCGGACACCTTGCGATCGGTATCCGCCAGCATCGGGAAATTCACTGCCGTGCCCTGGGTTTCTTCGATATCGGACTCCCACGCGGCATGGCGGTCCGGCGGGTCTACCGACAGGCCGATCGGTTTGACGTGGCGCTTGTCCCATTCCGGCTTCAGCCGTGCCACTTCCGCCAGTTCCGTCGTGCAGACCGGCGTGAAATCCTTGGGGTGGCTGAACAGCACGCCCCAGGAATTGCCTAGCCACTCGTGGAAATGGATGCGGCCCAGCGTGCTATCCTGCTCAAAATCCGGGGCGATCTGCCCAAGCTGAATGGCCATGCGGACACCTCCTTCGTTCCTCAGGTATACGGAACCACGTCGGGTGCGGACGGTCAAACGAACGGACGATTTTTCAACGTGAAATTCGGGTCAGATTGCGCCGGGTCAGATTGCGAAGGTGATCGGCTCGGCGGTCGGCCGCCGCAACCCGGCCGCCGCGGCCCGCCGCATCAGATCGTCCAGCGTCAGCGATGCCAGATGCGTCCGGGCCGCCGTCTCCAGATCCGCCCAGACGCGGTCCACCACCGCCGTCTGCAGCCGGCCGGAAGGGCCGTCGGTCGGGTCGGCATCGTCGGCCACCGCCACGGCCACGATGTCAGACAGGCGGATATCGCGCCGTGGCCGACCAAGCCGATAGCCGCCACGCGGCCCGCGCACGCTTTCCAACAGGCCGCCGCGCGAGAGGGATTGCAGCAACGGCTCCATGCCGCGCCGGGCCAGCCCGAGTCGCTCGGCGATGTCGGCGGCGCTCACCGTCGCCGCCCGTCCTCCGTGAAAGGCGACGTCCAGCATCACGGTCACGGCCACCATGGCCCGGTCTCGACAAATCAACATGCGCGCACCAAAATGCCTGCCATTCCAGAGGGAATGAAACTACTACCGCCAATTGTGATAGGAAGCACGTATGCCGAGTCTCGATACAGAAAATTCCTCGCGCCTTTCCCCCCCGGCCAGGGAGGCGCCGCAAGCGCGGGGCCGCATTTATGGCAGCGTGCTCGACATCATCGGTGCGACCCCGCTGGTCCGCGTACCGCGGCTTGCCGCCGAGGACGGGCTGGTGGCCGACCTCGCGCTGAAGCTGGAATTCTTCAACCCGCTCGGCTCGGTGAAAGACCGGATCGGGCTGGCCATGATCGAACAGGCCGAGGCGGAGGGGCTGATCCATCCCTCGCGTTCGGTGCTGATCGAACCGACCTCCGGCAACACCGGTATCGCGCTGGCCTTCGCCGCCGCCGCCAAGGGCTACCGGCTGATCGTGACCATGCCGGAAGGCGCCTCGATCGAGCGGCGCAAGATGCTGCGGCTCATGGGCGCGGATGTGCAGTTGACGGCGGCGCGCCAGGGCATGGCCGGCGCCATCGCCCGCGCCGAGGCGATCCTGGCCGCGACCCCGGGCGCCTGGATGCCGCGGCAGTTCGACAACCCGGCCAATCCTGCCGCGCATGAAGCGACCACGGCCGAGGAAATCTGGACCGACACGGCCGGCACCGTGGACATCGTGGTGGGTGGCGCCGGGACCGGCGGCACCATGACCGGCATCGCCCGCCGGCTGAAGCCGCGCAAGTCGTCGCTGCAATGCTTCGTGGTGGAGCCGGCAGAGAGCGCCGTACTGTCGGGCGACGAGCCGGGTCCGCACGGCTTGCAGGGGATCGGCCCCGGCTTCCAGCCGTCGGTCTTGCAGCTTGACCTGATGGACGGCGTGATCCGCGTCTCCGAACGCGAGGGCCTCGCTGCCGCACGCCGCTGCGCGATGATCGAGGGGCTGCCGATCGGCATTTCGTCGGGCGCTGCCCTGCACGCGGCACTGGGGCTGGCACGCAACCCGGAGAATACCGGCAAGCTGATCGTCGCCATCGCGCCCTCGTTCGCCGAACGCTACCTGTCCACCTCGCTGTTCGCCGGGCTGTAGCCCGGACGCGGGGTTCCGTCTGGCGAGTGGCCGTGTAAGCTGATGGCCCAGCCCAGCCGGAGAGGACCGATGCCCATCAACGCCCCCGCCATCGACGGTGCCCGCCTGCTGGCCGACCTCACCCGCCTGCGCGGCTTCGGCACCTACGAAACCGGCGTGCATCGGCCGACCTACACCGAAGTGGACACGGCCTCCCGCCGCTGGATCGCCGAGCGCATGCGCGAGGCCGGGCTGGAGCCGGAGATCGACGGCATCGGCAACATCATCGGCCGCGCCCGCCGCGAACCCGGTGACGACCGGCCGCGCCTGCTGATCGGCAGCCACAGCGAAACGCAGAACCATGCCGGCTGGCTGGATGGCGCGCTCGGCGTGATGTACGGGCTGGAAATCGCGCGCGTGCTGCCCGGCCATGTCGATGTCGCCTCCTGGGCCGACGAGGAAGGCCATTACGGCGTGTTCCTCGGCAGCCGCTCGTTCGTCGGCGAGGTCCGCGAGGATGAGATCGACCGCGCCCGCAACGTCCATACCGGCCAGCCGATGCGCGACGCGCTACGCGACGCCGGCCTCGCCGGGCTGCCCCGCGCGACCGTCGAGCCCGGCCGCTATCGCGGCTACCTGGAAGCGCATATCGAACAGGGTGACGAGCTGGAGGCCACCGGGCTGCGCCTGGGGGTCGTCACCAGCATCGTCGGCATCTGGACCTTCGCCATCCGGTTCAGCGGCGTGCAGAACCACGCCGGCAGCACGCGCATGGCGATCCGCAAGGATGCCGGCGTCGCGCTCGTCAAGCTGGCCGCCGAGGTGCAACGGCGCTTCCCGGAAGTCGCCGCGCCGCGCTCGGTCTGGACCATCGGCCGCATCACGCTGACCCCCGGCGCGCCGAGCATCATTCCCGGCGGCGCCGAAATGCTGCTGCAAATGCGCGACGCCGACCCGGCCGTGCTGCACCGCATGGAGGCCTTCCTGCTCGACCTGGTGGCGCAAGCCAACGCCGCCGGCCCCTGCCCCGTGACCATCGAGAACATCTTCCGCTCGACGCCCAAGCTCATGGAACCCGCGTTCCAGACCGCGCTGGACCACGCCGCCGAGCGCCATGCTCCGGGCGCGCATCAGCGCATGCCGAGCGGCGCCGGGCACGACGCGCAGATCCTGGCCCAGGTGATGCCGGCGGCGATGCTGTTCGTGCCCAGCATCGGCGGCATCAGCCACCACGTCGCCGAGGACACCGCGCCGGACGACATCGTGCTCGGCTGCCAGGTGCTGGCGACAGCGGCCGCGGAGATTCTGGGAAGCTGATCAGACGCCCCAGCGCAACCCGGCCGTATGCACCGGCGCGTCCCATAGCTGGGCAAATTCGTCATCCAGCAGGGTGACCGTGATCGAACAGCCGGCCATGTCCAGCGAGGTCACGTAGTTGCCCACCAGCGAGCGTGCGACGCTCAGCCCGCGTGCCTCCAGCGCGTTTCGCGCCGCGTGGTACATCAGGTAAAGTTCCATCGACGGAGTGGCGCCAAAGCCATTGACAAGCAACAGAATGTCGCCGGCCGCGTTGGGGTCGTAGTCGCCGACGATGGCCGCGACCATTTCGTCGGCCAGCGCGTTGGCCGTGCCCAGCTTTTCGCGCCGCCGCCCGGGTTCGCCATGGATGCCGACGCCGATCTCGATCTCGTCCGCGCCGATGTCGAAGGTCGGGCGGCCGGCGGCGGGGACCGTGCAACTGGTCAGCGCCACGCCCATCGAACGGGTCGCCCGGTTCACCTGCTCGCCCAGGGCCTGAAGCGCGGGCAGGCCCAGGCCACGCTCGGCGGCGGCGCCGACGAGCTTTTCGACGACCATGGTTCCGGCCACGCCGCGCCGCCCGGTCGAATAGGTGGAAGTTTCGACAGCGACATCGTCATCGATGATGATGGTCGCAATCTGGCCCGATGCCATTTCGCGCGCCATGTCGAAATTCATCACATCGCCTTCGTAGTTCTTGACGATGAACAGCACGCCGCCGCCGGTCTCCACCGCCTCGGCTGCGGCGAGCATCTGGTCCGGCGTCGGCGCGGTGAACACCTGGCCGGGGCAGGCCGCGTCCAGCATGCCGAGCCCCACGAAGCCGGCATGTAGCGGCTCATGCCCGCTGCCGCCGCCGGAGATCAGGCCGACCTTGCCCGGCGACAGGCGTGCGCGGCGGACGAATTTTCCGCCGTCCCCCAGCACCACGATGTCGGAATGGGCGGCGGCGAAGCCGTCCAGGCTCTCACGCAGCAGCGTTTCCGGCGAATTCAGGAACTTTTTCATGGTTCTCCCCCCTCGTCGAAATCCCGCCGCACCAGGGCGGCGAGGGCGGCGACGGCCGCCTCGGCCGCCTCGCCGCTGGCGCGCAGATGCATGATCGCGCCGGGCGGGGCTTTCAGCTTCATGACCTTGACGATGCTCTTGGCGTCGATCCACGGCCCGTCCTCGGCCGTGGCCAGTTCGACGATGGCGCCCGGGAAGCGCTTCGCCAGTTGCGTGAGCTTGACGGCCGGGCGGGCGTGCAGGCCGGTGGCGTTGGTGATCTCCACCGCCGCCGCGCTCACGGCGACAATTCCTCGGCCGTCGCGCGCACCTGCGCCAGCGTCGCACCACCGGAGGCTTCGGTCGCGGCCACCACCGCGCCCTCCACCACCGGCGCATTGCACACCACCACCCGGCTCTGCCGGTCGCCGGGCAGCATTTCGATGGCCATCTCGCTGTTCGTCTCGGCGCCGCCGAGATCGACCAGGATGGCGACCCCGGCCTCGGACCACGCCCGATCGATAGCGGCCAGGATCTCGGCCACATCGGTGCCCAACCCGCCCTCCCCGTTGCCGCCGCACCAGGCGAGCGGCACCGTGGTGCCGACCATCTGCCGCACCATCTCCGCCGCCCCGCGCGCGACGTTCCGGCGAGTGGGAGACGATCACGATCCCGACATTCATGGCGCCCCCGCCAGCACGCCGCAAATTGCGCGGACGATCAGCGCCGCCGAGCGCGCGCCGGGATCGACATGGCCGATGCTGCGCTCACCGAGGAACGAGGCCCGGCCGCGTAGTGCCTTCATGTCACGCGTGGACGCGGCGGCGGCATCGGCCACAGATGGCAGATCGGCGGCTCCATCCCGCGACGCCGCCAGTACCGGCACCAGCACATCCAGCAGCGTCTTGGCGCCAACATCGGATTTTCCCCGGGCTTTGACCGCTTCGATGGCACTGGTCAGCGCCGCCACGGCATCCGCCCGCGTCGGCGCCTCCGGCAGCGATTTTCCGAGTTGCATGAACAGCGTGCCGTACAGCGGGCCGGAGGCGCCGCCCACCGTCATGACGAGCTTCATCCCTACGGCATGCAGCGCCTGCGGCAGCGGTTGCGGCGCGATGTTGTCGAGGTCGGCGAGCACGGCGGCGAAACCGCGCTTCATGTTCAGGCCGTGGTCGCCGTCGCCGATCGCCTGATCCAGCGCGGTCAGTTCCTCGGCATGGGCGATGACCGTTTCGGCCACCGCCTGAACCAGCTTCCGCCGGAGCGGCTCGTCCACCACCACGTCCCGTCCCTCCTGCGCCGGATTGAGGCCCCCGCGCCTGCGCCGCAGCGTGGCCGATCCGGCCCGGTCAGGGCAAGAAAATCAACCGAGGTAGCGTTTCAGAATCGATGCCCCCAGCGAGTATTTCGGGTCCACCATATTGCCCAGCCGCACCTTGCCCGCCTGGGTCAGCAGCAGATAGGCGTCCAGCTCCTCGAACCCGTACTCGGCGACCATCCAGCGGATCAGCTCGCGATAGGCGATGCGGGCCGCGTCCTCCATCGGCCTTGCCGAGCCGATCGTCATCAGGAACTTCTCGTTCTCCAGGCGCGGCCACGCGATCGGCCAGCCTTTGATGACATCGACCTGGATCGTGGTCACCGAGGGGATTTCCACCGCCACGCCGCACAACTCGCCGTCGCCCTGGGTGCCGTGGCAGTCGCCGAGGTACAGATACCCGCCGGTGGTATTCACCGGCAAGTATACGATCGCCCCCGGCGCCACATCCGGCAGGTCCATGTTGCCGCCATGCGCATCGGGTTGCAGCGAGGAAATCGCCTCGATTTTCGGCGAGGTGCCGATGGTGCCGATGAACGGCTCGTACGGCAGCGTGATCTTGTCGTTGTACACCACGCCGCCCTCTGGCGTGACGACCATCTTCTTGACCCGCTCGGGCAGCGGCTTGTTGAGCATCGCGGTCGTGCCGGTGCCGACCAGCCCGCCGAACTCGGGGATCAGCGCCGTGGTGCCGGCCGGCTGCGGGCCGCGCGGCACGATCGACTTGATGTAGACCGCGAGGCAATCCCCCGGCTCGGCGCCCGAGACGAAGATCGGCCCGTTCTGCGGGTTCACGTAGGGGAAATTGAGTTTCTGCGACGGCATGTCCTGTTCGGTCTTGATGACGCCCCCGAACGCATCATGCGTCTCCACCGCGATCACCGCGCCCGGCTGCACCGTCAGCGCCGGGCTTGCGTATGGGCCATACACATAATGGTACTGGCCCTGCGCCGCCTCGCTGAGCGTGTGCTCCGCCCCCGGCTTACCGCCCGCGACGCCCTTGCGGGCCATGATCGATGTTTCCAGCCACGACATTGCCTGTCTCCCTCGTCCGCCGCCACGTCCCTGTGATCCTGGCGCGGCCCGCGCGCGCCGCCAAGCAGAGGCGGTTGACTTGGACGCCGATTCCCGACGATAAATGACAGACAAATTCGCGGCCCGGCAGGACCAGGGACCAGCGGAGGGAGGAACGGTGGCGTACGTCCAACCGCAACTGAGGACGGCAGAAGCACGTCCGGCGGACTTCACACACATCGTGCGCATGGAAGGCGTGCAGAAATATTTCGGCGCCGTGCATGCTCTGCGCGACATCTACCTGGCCATTGGCCGCAACGAAATCGTCGGCCTGATCGGCGACAACGGCGCCGGCAAATCCACGCTGATCAAAGTGCTGACCGGGGTGATCCCGCCCAGCGCCGGCCGGATCTTTGTCCGCGACCAGGAAGTCGACCTCGCGCATCACTCGGTCAGCCTTGCGCACGCGATGTCGATCGAGACCGTCTATCAGGACAAATCGCTCGGCGAGAAGCAGCCGCTCTGGCGCAACTTCTTCGTCGGCCGGCAGATCACCAACCGCTTCGGCTTCATCAACATCCGCGAGGAAAAGCGGATCGCGCAGGAGATCCTGCTCAACACGATCGGCTTTCGCGGCGTCGGCATCGGCGTCGATTCCACGTGTCGAGCAACTATCCGGCGGCGAGCGCCAGGGCATCGCCATCGGCCGCGCGATGCATTTCAACTCCGACCTGATCATCCTCGACGAGCCGACCGTGGCGCTCGCGGTCGAAGGAAGTCCGGAAAGTGCTGGACTTCGTGCGCCGCATCAAAGCGTCCGGCCGTGCCTGCATCTACATCGAACACAACCTGGCGCATGTCCACGAAGTCGCGGACCGGCTGCTGGTGCTCGACCGGGGCGAGATCGTTGCCGACGTGCAGCCGAAGGACATGACGGTGCCGGAACTGACAGAATACCTGATCGCGTTGCAAGAGCATCGCTGATGCGACGTTTTCAATCGTCCTCCGTGATATTCGTGGGAGCGGTGAACCGCATGGCGGATAATCGCCGACGTGGCGTTGGCCTGTTCGCCCGCGTCGAGGGCCTGCCGATCATCATCGTGTTCGCCCTGCTGCTGGCGCTGTTCATGTACACGGCACCGGACGTGTTCCTGGCGCCGCAGATCTACACCACGCTGCTCTCCACCGCGCCGCCGCTGATCCTGCTGGCTACCGGGCTGACCTATGTCATCGGCGCCGGCGAGATCGACCTGTCGTTCCCGGCCGTGATCGCGTTCTCCGGCTTCGTGTTCGCGATCTGTTCAAGGAATACAATCTCGGCTGGCTAGCCGTGCTGGGCGGCCTCGCTTCCGGCCTGCTTGTCGGCGTGATCAACGGATTGCTGATCGCGCGCATCGGCATCCCGAGCTTCATCGCCACGCTGGGCACGCAGTTCTTCTGGTCCGGCATGGCGACGGTGCTGTCCGGGGGAAAATCCTACGCATTGCGCGGCGCCGAGGACAGCACCGTCTACACCTTCCTCGTCGGCAACTTCGGTGATCCCAACTCGATCGCATGGCAGGACCAGATTTCCGTCCAGGCCGTGTGGACGGCGCTGATCGTGATATTCCTGTGGTTCCTGCTCAACCGCCACCGCTTCGGTGAGCATATCCTGTTCATCGGTGACTCCAACGATGTCGCGCGCGTGGTCGGCATCGACGTCGGGCTGGGAGAAGATCCGGCTGTACACGCTGATGGGCGCGCTGGCCTCGGTCGCGGCGATGATGCTGACGCTGGAGAACAAGAACTACTTCGGCAACCAGGGCCAAGGCTACCTGCTGACCGCCATCGCCGCCGTGCTGATCGGCGGCACCTCGATCTTCGGCGGGCGCGCCACGCTGGTCGGCACCGTGTTCGGCTGCTTCATCATCTGGATGGTCGAAGCAGGACTGGTCGCCTCCGGCCTCACGGGCGCCTGGGTGCGCACGGTCCAGGGGCTGATCTTCCTGACCGCCATCATCTTCTACCTGTTTGTCGAGGAACCGGCGCGGCGCGCAAGCTTTTTCGGCCGTTTCCGGCCAACACCGCAGTCCGCCCGGCTCGGCCCCGCCGCAACGTCCGGCGGGGCCCGACCACCGAACGGCTGAGTTCCACCAGAGGAGGAAACCAAACATGAAGCCATCGAACCTGCTGTACGCCACGGCCGCCGCGGCATTGCTGCTCGGTGCGGGCGTCGCCCGCGCCGATGATCCGCCGGGCAAGGGTGTGACGATCTACATGCAGATGGGCGGCAATGCCGGCGACGGCGCCACGCTGGCGCGCCAGACCGGTGCGGCCGCCGCCGCCACCGCGCTGGCGTGTCAAGCTCAACGCGCAGTTCTCGGCCTGGGCGCCGGAGACGATGATCCAGCAGTTCAAGCAGGCGATGGCCGCCAAGCCGTCCTGCATCGTCATCATGGGCCATCCGGGTTCGGATGCGTTCCACGACCTCGTGAAGCAGGCCGTGGACGAGGGCATCGTCGTCACCGACGGCAACTCGCCGCTGACGCCGCTGCAAAAGGAATTCGGCACAGCCGGGTTCGGCTATGCGGGCGTCGATCTGTATGCCGGCGGCACATTGACGGCCAATGCGATGATCGCCGCCGGGGGATCTGAAGTCGGGCGATCAGGCGATGGTCTATGGCGTGTTCAGCCAGGCTGAGCGCGGCCAGTCCGAGAAGGGCCTCGCCGACACGCTGGAGAAGGCCGGGCTAAAGGTGGACCGGCTGGAGATCACGCAGGAAGCGAACTCCGACCCGACCTTGGCGATCCCGGTACTGACCGCCTACGTGCAGTCGCATCCCGACCTGAAGGCGATCGGCACGCAGCATGGCGGCGTGACGGGCGTGCTGGCCGATGTGCTGAAGAAGGCCGGCAAGAAGCCGGGCCAGATCACCGTCGGCGGCATCGACCTCGGCCCGGCGACAATCGACGGGCTGAAGAGCGGCTACGTCTCGGCCACGCTGGACCAGTTGCTGTACATGCAGGGCTTCATGCCTGTCGTGCAGTGCGTGGTCTCGGCGAAATACAAGATGCCGGGCTTGTCGCTGAACACCGGCGCGGGCGTGGTGACGCCGAAGACGATCGGGGGACTGGTCTCGTTGATCGACGCGGGTATTCGCTGAGCAGCTGACACGAAAACCCTCCCGCACCATCGGCGCGGGAGGGCATTCGCCAAACGTCAGGCCGCCTCGGGAGTCTCCGGCGCCGCCGGGCCACCGTTGCGGCGGCGTTCGGCCATGAACTGGTCGAATTCCGCCTTGTCGCGGGCGCGCCGCAGACGATCAAGATACTCCACGAACTCGCGCTGCTCTTCCTCAAGCCGGCGCAGAGTCTCGGCGCGGTAGTCGTCGAACGCGGCGTTACCGCTCGGGGGCGGGCTGCGCCGTCCCCAGCCGCAGCCGCCACCCCGGCCCCACGGCCCGGCCCGGTCCTGGCCCGCCGCGGCATACCAGCGCCCGGCGCCAGCCGGCCCACAACGGCCGAACCGCTTGGTAGCGATGATGAACGCCAAACTCGCCAACCCCAGCGGCCACCAGACGATGAACGCCAGCACCGTCGCCGCAACCCAGCCAGCCCTGCCGAACTCGTCCATTTTTGCTGCCAGCATCGGAGCCTCCCGCTCAATGTAAATGGCATTCACATCGTGGGGTCGTGCCATGGCCGTGTCAAGAGGAACCGGGGGCGAGGCCGAGCGACTGCATGTAGATCAGCGTTCCCGCCTCCAGCAGATCCTCCGGCGCCATCGGCAGCTTCCGCCGACCGACATCGCCGGGGCCGATGAACAATGAGGCGATGCCATGCGCGAACGACCACAGGTGCAGCGCCACCATCAGCGCCGGCGGGCGGTTCTGCCGCGCGGTGGCCACCGCCACGTCGGCGGCACGGCGCAGCACCGCGAACGCCGCATCGGCGGCTTGGCGCAGTTCCGGCTCGTCGTCCATCTGCAAGGTCGTATCGAACATGGCAGCGTAGAACGCCGGCTCGCGCCGCGCGAACGCCAGATAGGCGCGGCCGCAGCCCTCGATGGCCGTCACCGGATCAGGCCGGCCGTCATTCCAGCCGCGTTCGAGTTCGGCGGCCAGACGTTCGTAGCCGCGCCGCGCCACCTCGGCCAGCAGCGCGTTGCGGTCGCGGAAGTGCCGGTACGGCGCGGCGGCACTGACACCGGCCGCCCGCGCCAGCTCCACGAAGGCAAAACCGGCCGGGCCGCGCTCGCGGATCAACAACAGGGCCGCCGCGACCAGCGCCTCGCGCAAATTGCCGTGATGGTAGCCGCGCGCGCCATCGCGGTCGCGCTCGGCACTCATGCCATGCCTGCCATGTGAAAGGCTCTTACACCGTATCGGCCAATCCGACCACGGTGGCCAGCAGACCGGGGAAACGCTCCTCGATCTCCGGCCGCAATGACACCTGGCAGCGCGTGCCGTCGCGGCGCGTCAGGATCAGCCCGGCCAGCCGCAGCACTTTCATGTGATGACTCAACGTGGAAGCGGCAACCGGGGCCTCGAATTCGCCCCAGCCGCGCGCGCCGCCATCGCGCAGCGTGGCCACGATGGACAGGCGCAGCGGATCGCTCAGCGCGTGCAACACATCCGCGAGGCTCACGTCCGCAATCGCCGGATGCTGGTAGCCGTCTTGCGTCATGGCGCTGCCTCCCTACCTCATTGTCGCTATATTCGTCGAACATCGAATAACCGCAACCCGAGGACACCTCATGCCCACTCTTTTCGACCCGATCCGCATCGGCGACCTCGACCTGCCGAACCGTGTGCTGATGGCGCCGCTCACGCGCGCCCGCGCCACCAACGACCGTGTGCCGACGCCGCTGATGGTCGAGTACTACGCCCAGCGCGCCTCCGCCGGGCTGATCCTGTCCGAAGCCACGTCGGTCGCGCCGATGGGTGTCGGCTACGCGAACACGCCGGGCATCTGGTCGGCGGCGCAAGTCGAAGGCTGGCGCGCCGTGACGGCGGGCGTGCATGCGGCGGGCGGGCGCATCTTCCTGCAATTGTGGCACGTCGGCCGTATCTCCGACCCGTCCTTCCTCGGCGGTCTGGCGCCGGTCGCCCCCAGTGCCATCGCGGCGCGCGGCCATGTCAGCCTGTTGCGGCCCGAGCGCCCCTACCCGCTGCCCCGCGCCCTGGAGGCGGCCGAACTGCCGGGCGTGATCGCGGCCTATCGCCTGGGCGCGGAGAACGCGCAGAAAGCCGGGTTCGACGGCGTGGAACTGCATGGCGCCAACGGCTATCTGCTCGACCAGTTCTTGCAGAACAGCACCAACCATCGCGACGACGGCTACGGCGGCGGCATCGAGAACCGCGCCCGCCTGATGCTGGAGGCCACCGATGCGGTGATCTCGGTCTGGGGACCCGACCGCGTGGGCATGCATCTGGCCCCGCGCGCGGACGCGCATGACATGGGCGACAGCGACCGCGCCGCCACGTTCGGCTACGTCGCGCGCGAGCTCGGCCGCCGCAAGATCGCCTTCATCTGCGCCCGCGAGCATGTCGCAGCCGACCGCCTCGGCCCCGATCTGCGCAAGGCGTTCGGCGGCGTCTACATCGTCAACGAACGGTTCACCCTTGAGCAGTCCGAGGCGGATCTGCACGAAGGCCGGGCGGACGCGGTCGCGTTCGGGGTCAAGTTCATCGCCAACCCGGACCTGCCGACGCGGTTGCAGAGCGGCGCACCGCTGAATGAGCCGCACCCGGAGACGTTCTACGCCAGCGGCTCCCACGGCTACACGGACTACCCGGCGCTGCAACGCGAGGCGGCCTGAGCCGGTCGGGCGGGGCGCCACGGCGCCCCGCCCGGTCAGCCGCGTTCGGCCAGCAGTTCGTCGGCCATCACCGGCATGCCGGCGGTCAGCCCGCCGTCGACGACAAGGTTGGTGCCGTTGACGAAGCCGGCCTCATCGGCCGCCAGGAAGGCCACGGCGGCGGCGATGTCGTTGGGCAGGCCGACGCGGCCGACCGGATACCAGCGCGCCAGCTTCTCAAAGACCTTCGGGTCGCGCTCCAGCCGCCGCGTCCATGACTTAGCGTTGGTGCGGATGGTGCCGGGGCTGACCATGTTGGTGCGCACGCCGCGCGGCCCGGCCTCTACGGCCAGCGAACGGGTCAGGCTCAGCAGCCCCGCCTTGGCCGCGCTGTAGGCCGGATTGCCGAAATACATCAGGCCGTTGATCGAGCCGATATTGACGATGGCGCCGCTGCCGCGCTCGATCATGTGCGGCAGCACTGCGTGGGCGAACAGCCAGGCGGCGCGCAGCGTCACGTCGAATTCGCGGTCCCAGCCGGACGGCGTCACCTCGGCCAGTGTCGGCGCCTCGGTGAAGGCAGCGTTGTTCACCAGCACGTCGACGGCACCGAAACGCTCCAGCGCGAGCGCGACGGCGGTGTTGCATGCGGCCGCGTCGGTCACGGAACCGATGCTGGACGCCGCCCGCCCGCCCGACTGTTCGATAGCAGTAACCGTGCCGGCGGCTGCGGTCTCGGAAATATCCATCACCAGCACCGCCGCGCCTTCACTGGCGAGCCGCAACGCCGTGGCGCGGCCGATCCCGTCGCCGCCGCCGCTGATGATGGCCACTTTGGTGCGAAACCGCATCCCAGCCTCCACTTCCGCTTGCTCGCGTACTGGCGACTGGGATAACCGAGGAATGTCTTGCCCGGAAGCCCGCCATGCAACGCTTCGCGTTCAAGATGCATCTCAATCCCGGCCAGAAGGCGGAATATCAGCGCCGCCACGACGCCATCTGGCCCGAACTTTCGGCACTCCTGACAGCCTCCGGTGTGCGCAACTACTCGATCTATCTCGACGTGGAGACGAACACCCTGTTCGCCTACCTGGAGCGCAGCGACGACCACCGGATGGACAGCCTCCCGCATGAGCCGGTGATGCGCCGCTGGTGGGACCACATGGCCGACATCATGCGCTACGATGGCGCCGTGCCGGTGGCGGTGCCCTGCCCGAGATGTTCCACATGGATTGACACCATCGTTCAGGAATTGCTGCCAGCGTGTTCACGACAGGAGATCGCCAAATGAGCGGCAAAATGCTCGACCGCATGGCTTTCCAGCGCTGGGCGGAATCGCAGCCGCGCGGACGCTTCGAGCGGCTGGGCGGCGAAATCGTCGCAATGTCGCCGGAGCGATGGGAACATGCGCGGCTGAAGGCCGAAATCTGGCGTGCCCTGGATGCGGCGCTGGCGGGCCATCCGACCTGCCGCGTCGTGCCGGACGGCATGACGGTGGCCGTGGACGACGATACAGATTTTGAGCCGGATGTGGCGATCCATTGCGGCCCGCCGATCCCCCGCACGTCGCTGGTCATCCCCAACCCGGTGGTGGTCATCGAGGTGCTTTCGCCATCAACCAAGCGTATCGACACCTCGGTCAAGGTGGACCGCTATCTGAAGGTCGCCAGCCACTACCTGATTTTCCGCGCCGACCGGCTCGACGTGATCCATTGGTCATGCGGCGCCGCCGTCCCGGCGCGGCCGACTGGTCGTGTCCTGCTGGACCCGCCCGGCATCGCCATTGATCTGCCGGCGATCTATGGTCGGGCCGAGGCGGCGTAGAGGAGAGAAGCATGATCGACCCTGACAAGCTCGCCGCATGGCGGACGAGGTTCACCAACGACCGGCCGCACCAGACCGAAGGCGAGGCCAACCGCGAGGCCGCCTCGCTCGGCTTCAAGGGCGCCGGCCAGCGCAAGCTGCCCTATTCGGACATCGCCACGCTGCTCGGCGCCGCGCACCGCCCGGATGCGGATTTCGGCGGGCTGGACGTGGCGCTGGTCGGCGTGCCGATGGATCTGGCCGTCACCAACCGCGCCGGCTGCCGCCTCGGCCCGCGCGCCATCCGCAACATCGAGCGCATCGGCCCGTTCCATCACGGCCACGGCTTCGCGCCGATGGCGCGGCTCGATGCGGCCGATATCGGCGACGTGCCGTTCCGCAGCCGCTTCAGCCTCGAACAGAGCATCGAGGATATCGACGCGTTCCACAGCCGCATCCATGCGGCCGGCGTGAAACCACTGTCGGCCGGCGGGGACCATTCGATCAGCTACCCGATCCTGCGCGCGCTCGGCCGCGACCGGCCGGTCGGCATGGTGCATATCGATGCCCATTGCGACACCAGCGGCGTCTACGAGGGCAGCCGCTTCCACCATGGCGGCCCGTTCCGCCAGGCCGTGCTGGACGGCGTGCTGGACCCCGCACGCACGATCCAGATCGGCATCCGCGGCGGCGGCGAGTACCTCTGGGAGTTCTCCTACGAGACCGGCATGACGGTGATCCATGCCGAGGAAGTCGACGCCATCGGCATCCCGGCCGTGATCGCGCGCGCCCGCGACCGTGGTCGGCGACCAGCCGTTCTACGTCAGCTTCGACGTGGACGGCATCGACCCGGCCTTCACGCCCGGCACCGGCACGCCGGAAGTCGGCGGCCTGACGCCGCGTGAGGCACAGCGGCTCTTGCGCGGCCTCGCCGGCCTGAACGTGATCGGCGGCGACGTGGTGGAAGTGGCGCCGCAATACGATGCCACCACCGTCACCGCGCAGATCGGCGCGCAGATGATGTTCGAGATCCTCGCCCTGCTCGCGCTCGCCCCCAAGTGACCCCGCTCCCGCCGCAGACCGTTCACCTGCCGTTCGAGGCCGGGCCGTATCGCATGGCGATGGGCCTGATCGCCCAGGATCCGTCCGCGCTGCTCGAACTGGACGACCGCTATCATGAGGAGATGGCCGAGCGCCGCGAGTTGTTGGCCACGCGCCGCGGCGAGGTGTTTGCCGTCGTGCCCGGCGCGGAACCGGCCTGCGCCGAACTGCTGGAGCGGCTGGCCGCATTCTTGCCCGACCGCTTCCCGGAATGGTTCGGCCGCGACGGCGACCTGCTGCACAACCGGCTGACCGGTGAGACCTGGAACCTCATGGATCCAGGCCTGCACCCGCTGGAACTGGCCGGGCGGCTGGTGCAGGAGGATCTGTGCCTGGTCCGCCCGGCGGCGGATGGGCCGGTGCTGATCGCGGCCGTGCTGTGCTTCCCGAGCCGCTGGCGTCTGGGCGAGAAGATCGGCCGCAAGCTGGCCGACGTGCATGGCCCGGTGCCGCTCTATGCCGAGAAACTGGCCAACCCGGTGGACCGGTTCATGAGCCAGTTGCGGCCTGGCAAGCTGGTGCAGCGGCTCAACTGGAGCGTGCTCGACGACCCGGCGCTGTTTCAGCCGGTGCGGCGGTTCCGCGACGAGGCGGATGCGGCATATACGCCGGAGAACGTCGCCACGCGCGTGTTCCTTCGCGTCGAGCGGCAGACGCTATCCTTGCTGCCAACCTCCGGCACCGTGTTGTTCGGCATCCGCGTGCATGTCTACCCGCTCGGCCGCGTCGCCACCCGGCCGGAGATCGCGGCCCGGCTGGCGGCGGCGATACGCGCCATTCCGGTGGAGGTCCGCCGCTACAAGACGCTGCCCGGCTACGAGGACGCCACACTGGCCTATCTGGACGCGCGGGCCGCCTGACGCCATTGCGGCAGCGCCCAGCTCCGCATCAGCGTCGTCGTTCCGTCGTGATGCGCCAGCAGGTAGCTGGAGCCTGCCGGCAGATCCATGCCGGCCAATCTGCTGGCCACCGCGCCACCATTGTAGAACCAGACGAACGGAGCATTCAGCACCGCCCGCATATCCGCCTGCCGTTGCCCGGGCGGCAGGCCAGCGTCCACGTCCACCGGCAGCGCGCCATCGACCACGATATGCGTCGGCGGTGCGCCGGCAATGATCTCGATTTTCGGCGCCGGCGCCGCCAGGCTCGGCCGCAATCCGACCAGCAATTCGTAGCGCACCGGCAGCACATCGCCGAGGTTGAGCACGGCATCGTCCAGCTGCACCAGCGTGACGCTGGACGCGCCCTTGGTCAGTCTGGCGAGATCGGCAGCCACGCCGCGCAGATACACCGCGTGCGACTGGCGCGGCGAATCCACGCGCAGATTGCGCACGAACACGATCGGCAGCAGCACAGCCAGCGCTGGCGCGCCAATTGCGATCCAGCGCGCCATGCGCGGCTGGCGCCAGATCCCGATGGGGATCAGGCTCACGCCGGCGGCCACGACCGCCGGGCCGATATGCACCGTGAAGCGCCAGAACTCGTTGGCCGAAGCCGCCTGCCCTTCCGAGAAATCGGCGGCCAGATACAGGAACAGCAACATCGCGCTGTTGCCCAGGCCAAGCACCGAGGCCATGACCACGCCGCTGCGCCGCAACGGCGTGAATCGCTCCGGCCTGCCGATGGCCGCGAGCGCGACACCCAACTCGATCAGCAGCAGGCCGAACAGCCCAATCTTGGAGATGGCGACCCGCAGCATGTTCCACAGGGCCGGGGGCAGCGCCGCCCAATGCCAGTCGGCAAAAGGCAGGACCGAAAAGGCGCCGCCCGGGATCGCCGCCCCCTGATACGCGCGCCACAGCAGGGCGGCCAGCAGCGGTGCCGGCAGCAACAGCAGCAGCGTCGCCGGGCGCACATCCCTGTCCGCGCGCCGCTCCAGCGGTATGGTTGCCACGGCTGCCACGAACAGCAACCCGAACAGCGGCAGGCTGTCCTGGCGAATATTCACCAGCGCCACGCAACACATCCCGATGGCGACGGCCAGCCGCATCCGGACCTGAACGGCGGTGCGGGGATCGGCGGCCACCCACAGCATGACGGCGGCCGCGGTTATGCCGGTGACCGAGCCGACCGGGCCGTCGCCGTAGTTGGAGAGGAACAGCCGCGCCACGAAGAACGGGCTGGCCATGGTCGCGGCCAACAGCCCGAGGGCGGAAATGCCCCAGGCGTCGCGCCGGCCGATCGTGTGGTGCGTGGCATCCGCTGCCTGGCGCAGCCTGATCTGCGTGGTGATGATGTCCGCACACAGGCTCGCGAAAGCCACCAGCAGCAGTGCGTTCCAGCAGATGCCGGCACCCTCGGCGAGCCGGAACACCAGCAGCGACGCGGCCAGCCCGATGAACGCCGTGCCGTACGGATAACCGGGTCGCACAGAGACACTGTTGGGCTCGGCCAGTGTCGGGAAATGCCCGTGCAGGTACAGATACCCAAGATTGGGCAGCCAATGGGAATACTCGTCGAAGCCGCCGGGGACGATGGAACTGGCGATCAGCAGGAACGGGACGGCCAGCAGCAACGTGCGGCCAGCGGAATTCCACGCGTCTTCATCGACCGATCCCCGCGCGACCAGCCCCAGGCCGGCCAGCCCGAACACGGCGACGCCCACCATGGCGATCGGGATGGACAGGCCGATGATCGTAGTGGCGATCAGCAACGCCAGGCATCCCACGCCCCAGCCGGCCACCAGCGCCACGGCCGGCCGGCGCGCGCCGGCCAACTGGCCGAGACCGACACAGATGGCTGCAACGACGCCGGTTGCGGCCGCGACGGCGGCCTGGCCCAAGGAAGGCAGAAACAACGACAAGCAAACCACCTCGGGTCTTGGGGGCAGGAACGCCGAACTCGCCGCGCAGCATAGCGTCAATGGCGGCACGCGTATCGACGGCGTCGAGCGGATTGTCCCGGTTGACCCGGCAGCGCTACGCGCCGATGGCAAACGTCGTCGTGTTGTCGTTCTCGAAGCTGGACAGGAACGCCATCACCGCGGCGGACAGGCTGCCTCGCAAGGGCGAGGCAACTCGCGGGGGGCGTCACGCGCTTTGTCTGCCCCACGCCGGAGACGCACGATGAGCAAAAACCCGTTGGAGGACACGCCGGAGCGCGTGGCCCGCATCCGCGAACGGGCCTACCATTTGTGGGAAGCGGACGGCCGCCCGCATGGTCGGGACGTCGAGTACCTGGGAGCGTGCCCGCGAGTTGGTCGGCATGGAGGAGAATCCGGACGCCGGATTGCTGCCCAATCCCATCACGCAGCACGAGGTGCTGCCCGGCGTGACGATCGAGGAAGCCGCGATCCAGGACAATCTCGGCGAATTCCCGGACCGTTTTACCGATCAGGGTGACTGGCGGGAGACGCCGATGACCAGGGAGCAGCAGCGCAAGGCGGAAGCCGGCGAACTCAGCCGACGCATGGCGACACCCCGTAGCTCCGACCGCAACGCCGGTTGCCTTACCGTCGCCACAGCGTCGCGACAGCGTGCGCCCTGCATACAAGGGGGCGATATATGCGGCGTGTTCTTGCGGTGGCGGTGGTCGTGATCCTGGCGGCATCGCTCGGTGCTTGTGCCTGTCGACCAGGTTCGATCTCACCCTATGGCGTGCGTCCGGCGCGTTGCTGGGTGTGGTGAGACGGGCGCCCCCGTCCGACCCAGGTCCGTCTGATGAGCGCGGCGCGATCAGGCGTCGCGCTCGCGCATCGCGTCATCCTCGAACTGTTCACGCTCGGCGGGGTCAAGCAATTCCGGGTCGCCCGGTCCCGGCTCGTCCCGATCGGTCTGCGGCTTGTCGGACGGGTCCGGCTTGCTGCCGCGTTCCGGTTTGTTTGGCGGACTGTCACGCATGGCGCCGCTCCACGTCTTGCTGATGCATATCAATATAGCCGTCGCCCGCCAGTTGCCAACATACCCGATGGCGCCGGCCACCTTGAACCGGCGTTGGAGGCTGAGCGTTGCGGAAGGACGAGCTTCGCCTCGCAACTCAGCAAAAAATGATGGCGACGCGACCCGGATTTCAGGAGATGCAACATGCGCCTGCCAACCATTCCACCTGCCAAGCTCAGTGCCGAGCAACGCGCGCTCTACGATGACATGCGCGCGGGCATCGCGAAGAGTTTTCAAGGGTTCGTGAGCGTCGGCGATGACGGCGCACTGCTCGGGCCATGGAACCCGTGGCTGCATGAGCCGCACTTCGGCAAGCCTGTATGGGAACTGACCAAGGCGGTCGCCGATCACCCGTTACTGCCGGCCCCGGTGCGCGAGGTCGCAATCCTGGTGACGGGCGCGCATTTCCGCTCGGCTTATGAGCTGTATGCGCATGTCGTCGTCGCCGAAAATCGCGGCCTCCCCGACGACAAACTGGCCTGCATCGTCGCCGGCCAGCGCCCCGCCGACCTGACCCGGCAGGAAGCCGTGGCGTTCGAACGTCGCCTCCGCATTGGTCAATGGTGGCGTGCTGCCGGAATTGACGTGGCGTGCGGCGGTGAAGGAATTCGGCCCGCACGGGGCGGCGGAGCTGACATACCTTGTCGGGCTGTACTGCATGGTTTCGGTGACGCTGAACGCATTCAACGTCCCCGTGCCCAAGTCCACGCCCGAATCGTCCTGACCGCCGTGCACGCCGCGTAACCGCGGCAGATTTCTGTCACAGGCTCCGCAGCCACCACTCCCAACGCGGATCGAGCATGACGGAGCGGGCACGCATGTATTTCCACTCGCCGTACCTCTGGTAGTCGAAATCCCAGTCCGACAGGCGGCGGCTGACGATGGCCCAGCTCGCCCATTTCAGGTCGGCCAGCGCCCGCGCCAGCCACACGCGCGCGACGGTCGCCGGCCGCGTGTGGCCGTAATAGGCTTCCACCAGTTCCAGGCTGCGATCTTCGGGAAAGAACATCTCTCCCAGCAGCACGCCAAGCTCGTACGCACGCTCGTTGTTGGACGCGAATTCGTAATCGACGAGCTGCATCGCAGCACCTTGCCTGACCAGGAAATTGCCCGGCATCGGATCGTTGAAGCACGGCGCCAGATCGAGCCCGGAGGCGGCGAAGGCGCGTTTCACGTGGCCGTATTGTCGTTCCAGCCACGCAAAATCGGCCGGAAGGATGCTGCCAAGCGCACGCGCCTGTACGAAATGCTCGTCGATCATGTCGAAAATCGTCTTGGTCAGCGACAGCCGCTTGCCGCCATTGAGCGTGCGGTACAGCGCGATCACGTCCATCTGGACGGCATGGTCCTCGAAATCGGCATTGGTGCAGGCACGATAGCCGTCGAGGAACACGGCCACCTCCAGCCCATCCGACGGATCGAAGAACACCACCTCCGGCCCGATGCCCAGCGCATGCGCGTTGCGCGCCGCTTCGTTCGCCGCGATACGGTCAATGAACGCTTCGGTGCCGACACCGGGGATCTTTACGAAGTAGCGGCGCGGGTCGCCGGATACGGCGACGCACCAGTTGTAGTTGGTCAGCCCGCCCACCAGCATCCGGTAGCGGACTGCGCCAGCCTGGAACAGCGGCACGCGCGCAATCGCCCCCTCGATCGCCGCTTCCGCCGGCGTGGATGCGTCCCCCAGGGCGCGTTCCACCGTCATGCCACGCTCCGGCAACGTTCCATGTAGCGCGCATCACGCATCGCCATCCGGCAGCGCAGGAAGCGCCAATTGGCGTATTTCAGGAATTCCAGCAACGTCCGGGCGGAGGTGGCGGCCAGCAGCGCGCCGATCAGGCCCCAGCGCAGATCGTCCGCCACGCCGTACAGCATTGCCCGGTTGAACAGTTTTTCGTCCCACCCACCATGCCATTCGGTGAACACCATGCGGGCCTCCGGCTCCTGCGCACATGCCTCAACCAGGAAGCTGCCGAGATCGGCGAACGGGTCCATGTTCGCGGCACAATCCCAATCCACGAGCCGCACTGCGCCATCCGGCGCAATCAGCACGTTGGACACGGTGCCATCGCCATGCGCCGGCACCGTATCGGCTCCGCAGGCCGCGACCGCGGCAGCGGCGTCGCGCGCATTATTCAGCAGCCACCCGATATCCGGCGGCAGCCGCGCCGCGCGCGTGCGTGCGGCGTCGGCAAAGCGGTCGATTTCGTCGAACGCGCTGACCGTGCGTGGCAGGCGGGGCGCGGCATGGAACGCCTTGCGCGCCGCGATGATGCCGGCGCGTATGGGCCGCTCGTGCAGCCGGTCGAGCGTGCCCGTTCGCCAGTCCAGATGCTCCATCACCAGTACGCCACGCGCCGCATCGGCGTTCAGCACGCGCGGCCCGATGCCGAGCGTGCCGGCCGCGGCAGCGGCGGCGAACGCGCAGGCGATGTCGATATAGCCGGCCGCGTCTTCGTGCATGGCCTTGGCGTGCAGCGTCTCGCCGCTGGCCGGATCAAGCACGTGCCAATGCTCGCCGTCCACGCCGCGCCATCCCGGCGAGGCAAGCACCGCGAATGCAGGCCCTGCCACCGGCGACCGCTCCGCCCAGCCGGCGACATCGCGCACGGCCGCCAGCACTTCGGCCGTCACAGTGCGGCGCCGGTGCAGTACCGCCACAGCATGCGCGTCAGGATCTGCGCGCCGAGCGCCAGGTCCTCCGGCGCGGTGAATTCCGCCGGATTGTGACAGATGCCGCCGACACTCGGCACCGCCACCACGATCGCCGGACAGACCGCCATCAGGCTGATCGCGTCATGCCCGGCGATGGTCTCCAGCTCCATCGTGGCCACGCCCTGCGAGGCCGCGCAGTCGGCGGCCAGCCGCACCAGCGCCGGGTCGGCGGCGCCGGGCCGCCGCCGGTCGATGGCGCGCACCTCGGCGGCGACGCCGGCGCGCGCCGCGCTGTTGGTGATCAACGCTGCCAGCTCCGCCTCCGCCCAATCGACCACCGCCGCGTCCGGCGAGCGCAGCTCGGCGAACACCAGGGCCTCGCCCGGCACCACGTTGGGCGAATTCGGCACCACCTCCAGCCGCCCCACTGACGTGTACAGCGTCCCCGCCGCCCGGTCCGCGAGCGCACGCAGATCGGCGATCAGATAGGCGGCGCCCAATAGCGCGTCCTTGCGGCGCTGCATCGGGGTCGGGCCGGTATGGGCCTGCTCGCCCAGGAACGCGACGCGGTACTTGGTCGCGCCCCAATAGCGCACGAACGCGCCGAACCGCTCGCCCGCGGCCTCCAGCCGATCCGTACATTCTATATGTATTTCGATATACGCATCTGGATGCGCCACCGCCCCGCTGCCCAGATAGCCGATGCGCCCCAATGCCTCGCCGACGCTGATGCCGGCACCGTCGCGGCAGGCCAGCCCCCTTTCAAGCTCCATCTGGCCGGCATAGACGGCACTGCCGATCAGGCTGGGCTGGAAGCGGGCGCCTTCCTCATTGGTCCAATCGGCGATGACAAGGTTGCAGCGCGGTGTGGCGCCGGTCTCGGCCACATGCCGACGTATGGCTGCGACCGCCGCACAGGCGGCCACCACGCCGTATGCGCCGTCGAACCGGCCACCATTCGGCTGGCTGTCCAGATGCGAGCCGGTCATCACTGTTGGCGCGTCCGCCCCTGCCCAGTCCAGCACGCCGAACAGATTGCCGATCGGGTCGACCACCACGCGCAACCCCAATTCGGCGAACACGCCCCGTAACCAGTCGCGCGCAACGCCATCCTCGGCCGAGCAGGCGAGGCGATGCACGCCGCCGGCCGCCGTGGCGCCGAAGGTCGAGACCTCCGCCATGAGCGCGTGGAAAGCGTTGGTGTCGATGTCAGGTTCGGGAATCGGCATGCCTTACCGTGGCATGGCGTCGCTAAACCAGTCCAGGAGTGACACGCGTACTTGGTTGCAATAAGATAAGATATGGAAAATCATGATATCTGGATAGAAAATGGCAACGGGGCTTGATGCCGATGTTGCGGCTGTCGCGTCAATCGAGGTGGTGCCGACAATACTTGATGTCGTCTGCCGCCTCACGGGCATGGGCTTCAGTGCCGTCGCGCGCGTGACCGAGGACCGTTGGATTGCGTGCAGCGTGCGCGATGATATCGCGTTCGGGTTGAAGCCCGGCGGCGAACTGAAGGTCGACACGACGATCTGTCACGAAATCCGGCAGAGCGGACAGGCTGTCGTGATTGATGACGTTGCGGAGGATGCTGCCTACTGCAAGCATGCCACTCCGGCCATGTATGGATTTCGGAGCTACATCTCGGTGCCGATTGTCCTGGCCAACGGCAAGTTCTTCGGTACCTTGTGTGCGATCGACCCACGCCCCGCCCGCGTGAACACGCCGAGCACGATCAACACATTCAAAATGTTCGCGAATCTCATCGCGTCGCACCTCGACGCAATGGAGCGCATGCATGCGAGCGAAGCGAGCCTTCTGGACGAGCGCCGTACGGCGACCTTGCGCGAGGAGTTCATCGCCGTGCTCGGGCACGACCTGCGCAATCCGCTCGCCGCGATCGAGGCCGGCATGAAGCAGTTGCGCAAAACCCCGCTGAACGACAAGGCATCGCGCATTGTCGAAATGGTTCAGAACAGCGTCAAACGGATGGCTCACCTCACGTCCGACGTGCTGGATTTCGCCCGCGGCCGCTTGGGCGGAGGCCTTGCCCTGGACGTCGACGCCACCGAGCCGCTTGAGCCGGCGTTGAGCCAGGTCATCGCCGAGCTACGCGAAGCGTCGCCCCAGCGCGCGATCGAAGTGCGCTTCTCGTTGCTGGAACCAATCAACTGCGACCGCCATCGCATCGGTCAGCTGTTTTCCAATCTTGTCGGCAATGCCCTGACGCACGGAGCATCGGACACGCCGGTCCGCGTGCAAGCCACGACGGACGCAGGCGTTCTGGAGCTTTCGGTTGCAAATGCCGGCGAACCAATCCCTGCCGCGGCACTCGACCGCCTGTTCGAACCGTTCTTTCGCGGTGCGGTGCGCCCCGGCCAGCAAGGCCTGGGGCTTGGTCTCTATATCGCATCTGAAATCGCGCACGCGCACCGCGGCACGCTCGATGTCGTCTCAACGCCCGACGAAACGCGCTTCACATTCCGGATGCCGACGGCCTGACGCGGAAGCGGCCCGTTCAACCCGGCATATGACACTCCGATCCGGCCGGGAACGCCGTCGCAGCCGGAACCGTGGCCAGCACATGATACCAGGCATGCGGCTCGCTCAGCTTCGCGGACGGCAGCACCTCGACGATATACAGGTCATGCACCACCGCATGGTCGCTCGCGCGCCACTCGGCATGGCGGGCGAACATGTCGTCGAAATCATGCCCATCGAGCGCGCGCACCACTGCCTCGGCATCGGTCGTGCCGGCGCGGGCGACGGCTTGCAGCCATTGCAGCGTCGCCGAATAGTCCGCCGCCTGCGCCGCAGTGGGACGCAATCCGCCATGGCTGGCCGCGAAACGGTCGGACCAAGCGCGCGCCGTCGCATCGAGGTTCCAATACCATGGCACCGCCGCCTGCACGCCGGCGTAGCCGTCGCGGGTGCGGTCCACATCGGACAGATACAGTAGCGCCGTCGTCACCTGCGCCGGCAGGCCTGCCTGGGTGACGGCGGTGATCTCGGCGTCGGCATTGGCGCCGGCGTTGAACACGGCCACCACGTCGGGGTGCAACGGTTTCACCTGCGCCAGGATGTCGCCCAAATCCTTTGTCGCCGGCTTCACGATGAACGACTTCACGATGTCGCCGCCATGCGCCGCGATGACCGGGGTCACCGTGGCCAGCGCGCCACGGCCGAAACCGGCGTCGGCGGCGATCACGGCCCAGTGCTTGCCGTTCGGCTGACCCGCAATGTAGGCCGCCGTCGCGGTCTCGATCGCCACCGAATCGAATGAATAATGGTAGACGTATTTGCTGCACGCCGCGCGCGTCAGCGTCGGCACGGCGGCCCCCGTGGTGATCGCGAGCTTGTGACGCTCGGTGGCAACCTTCGCCACGGCCAGCGCGATCGGAGAGTTCTGCACGTCCATCAGCAGATCGGCCCCGGCATCGTAGGCCTGCGTGGCGAGGCCCGGCGCCTCGGCCGGCTTGTTGTGATCGTTCAGCGCATCGACCGTGATCTTCCGGCCCAGCACGCTGCCGCCGAAATCCGCCACCGCCATGCGCGTGGCATCCACGCCGCCGCGCCCGGCCCGCGCGTCATAGATATCGTCGTCGAGGTCCGCGATGATGGTGATGCGCACCGGTGCCGGATCAGCCGCGTGGGCGACCCCGGTCAGCGCGCAGGTGGCGAGCAGAAGGGCGGCAAGTCTGAGCATCACGGTTCCTCCATCGGTTGCCCTGGCAAATTGAGCGTGACCTGCGCCACGGCAAGGCGTGCGTGGCTTGCGCCGCGACAAGGCAGCCGCAATGCTGCGCGCCTCTCGACGAGGTAACCATGACCCAACCGATCGCCTATCGCCAACTCGGCCGCTCCGGGCTTGCCGTCTCCCCGCTCTGCCTCGGCACGATGATGTTCGGGGGTGCGACGACCGAGGCCGATGCAGTGCGCATCGTCAACCACGCCCGCGACGGCGGCGTGAACTTCATCGACACGGCGGATGTGTACACCGAGGGCGACAGCGAGCGCATCGTCGGCCGCGCCATCGCGTCCCACCGCGACTGGTGGGTGCTGGCGACCAAGCTCGCCAACGCGACCGGCACCGGCCCCAACGCGCGCGGCCTGTCGCGCCGCTACGCCTTCACTGCCGTGGATGCCAGCCTGAAACGGCTCGGCGTCGACACCATCGACATCCTGTATCTCCATAAGGAAGACCACGACACGCCGCTGGAGGAAGTGGTGCACGCCATCGCCGACCTCGTGCGCAGCGGGCGCATCCGCTATTTCGGCGTCTCCAACCACCGCGGCTGGCGGGTGGCGGAGATCTGCCGGCTGTGCGATGCGGCCGGGATCGACCGGCCGGTGATCTCCCAGCCCTATTACAACGCGCTGAACCGTATGCCGGAGGTCGAGCATCTGCCGGCCTGCGCGCATCTGGGCCTCGGCGTGTTCCCGTACAGCCCGCTGGCGCGCGGTGTGCTGACCGGCAAGTACCGTCCGGACGTGCCGCCGGAACAGGGCACCCGCGCTGGGCGCCAGGACAAGCGCATCCTGGAGACGGAATGGCGCCCCGAAAGCCTGCATATCGCCCAGACGCTCGCCGAGCACGCCCGCGCGCGCGGCATCACGCCGGGCCAATTCGCCTTCGCCTGGGTGCTGAACAATCGGCTGGTGACGGGCGCCGTCGCCGGCCCGCGCACGCTGGAGCAGTGGCAAGACTACATGGGCGCGCTCGACTACCGCTTCACGGCCGAGGACGAGGCGCTGGTGGACCGGCTCGTCACGCCCGGCCACCCCTCGACACCGAACTACAACGACCCGGCCTATCCGCTGGAGGGGCGGGTCAGTCGCGTGGGGTAAGCGACCGCCCGCCTTGCAGGTGCCGCCGCCGCCACGGCGCTAGGCCGGCCCATCGCCAGGATGGGCCGGCTTCCCGTGGCGGCGCAGGCGCCGTCCCGTGACGCCGAGCGCCAGCAGGCCAGCGGCCATCGCGGCAACGCTTGACGGCTCGGGGACGTTGATCGGGTCGCCGGGAAGAACGCCGGTGTAGTAATGGGCATGCAGTTCCGCGTCCTGGACCACGTTGTCGGCAACGAGCGTGCCGTCGATGGGGCTGGTGTTGGTTACCGTCGCGTCCGGCGCCAGCACAACGCCGCCCAATTCCCGATCGATGTCCAGTGTCCCGACATCGTTGAAATTCCAGATCAGAATATTCGAAAGCAGCGTTGCCTGACCGTCCAGCATGTTCGCCGAATCCGTAATGGTATCAGTCGCGCAGGACGAAGCACAGTTCACATCGATATAGACGCTGGTGATGTTGCTGCCGAGCGAGAATATCATCTGGTCGAGGTTGCTGAAGAAGCTGGCGCCGTCGCTGATCTGGAATACTGCCACGTTGCCGGTAGTCGGGCCTGTAAACGTGGCCGTGCCGTTGCTGAGGCTCAACGTGCCATTCGCAACCTGGGAATCGAGCGTGGTCGTCAGGCCGCTCACCGCAGCGAAATTGCTGGCCGGGATACCGGCCTGAAGCCCCGATACGGCAGTCACCGTGGCGCCATTGGCGTTCACGCTGCCGACGCTGCCACCGTAGTTGAGCGCCCCGCCTGTCATGCTGAAGGTACCGGAAATACTGCCGGCGACGCTGCTCGTGGTGCCGGCACTATTATTGAGCGTGACATTGTCGGACACGCTGCCGCCGACCGAGATCCCGCCATTCTGCACGTTCGCATTGCCGCCGGAAATCGAACCGTCAACCGTCAGCGTCTCGTACGCCCCGTCGCTGGTCAGGCCACCGTTGAAGCCGACATTCGACAGGTTGCCGGCCAAGCTGCCGCCCACCCACATGCGGCCCTCTGATTCGGAACTCGTGGACAGGTTGCCGTAATCGATCAGGTTGAAGTTATCCAGCAGGCCCAGGATCGTGTCGGCGCGAACCGCCCCCGGTGTCGCCAACAAACCTAAAGCCAACGCGACGCAACGAAGCCTGATTACCTTGACCATCACCCAACGCTCCGGAGACGATTCGCAACGTCGATCCAATCGCGTGCGATATCGATACCATACTCCGGGCGGAATTTTGCCGCCACTAAGTAGTTTTGGGTAGTAAACTACATTGGTAAAGATTCGGTGTACGGAGGGCTGTCCCGGGACGCAGGCTAGGCGCCGTCATCCTCCCGCCGCTTGCCATCGAGAAGGGCCTGCCGACGCTCCTCGGCCAGCCGGTCGGCCCGCTTCTGCGCGCCCGTCCGGCCGTGGCGCACGCGGTTCTCGGCGGCGAGCGTGTCCGCTTCCTCGCGCGCCCGCTGCTTCTTCACCCGACGAAGGTTGACGATCTCGGCCATCCCGGCATCCTCGCGCCGCCACACACGTCCCGCAAGGAGAAGCCAGCATGGCAAACAGCGTCACTCTCACCGCCGCCGACGGCCACACACTGTCCGCGTGGCGGGACGGCCCGGAAGGCGCCACGCGCGGCCTCGTGGTCGTGCAGGAGATCTTTGGCGTCAACCACCACATCCGCAACGTCTGCGCCCGCTTCGCGGCCGAGGGCTACGCCGTGATCGCCCCCGCATTGTTCGATCGCGTGCGGCCGGGCATCGAACTGTCCTACACGCCGGACGACATCGCCATCGGCCGCGACCTGCGCGGCAAGATCGCCGACACCGCGACGATGGCCGATATCGACGCCGCCGCCGCCGCCCTGCCCGGCGTCGCACGCGGCATCGTCGGCTATTGCTGGGGCGGGACGGTCGCATGGTGGGGCGCCACGCGCACGCACCACTTCAAGGCGGCCTCCGGCTGGTATGGCGGCGGCATCGCCGCCACGCGCACCGAAAAGCCGAACTGCCCCGTGCAGCTGCATTTCGGCGACCAGGACGGCTCCATTCCGATGACGGATGTGGAAGCAATCCGCGCCGCCCAGCCGGGCCTGGAGGTGTATGTGTATCCCGGCGCCGGCCACGGCTTCGGCTGCGACGAGCGCGGCAGCTTCAGCCCCAAGGACGCGCAGCTGGCGCAACAGCGTACGCTGGCGTTCTTCGCCACTCATCTGGTCCATGGCTGATCTGATTCGGGGCTGACCGGCCGGCCGGCGGCGCGCCGCCGGCCTCACCGCTTTGCGCCCCGAACCATGTCGACGGTGCGGCGTTTTTGGTGTCATTCAGCCACCGAAAAGGTCACGCACCATGGGTACGATACTTCTCGTCATCCTGATCCTGCTGCTGCTGGGCGCCCTGCCCACCTGGCCGTACAGCGGCGGCTGGGGCTACTACCCCTCCGGCGGCCTCGGCCTCGTGCTGGTCGTCGTCATCGTGTTATTGGTACTCGGCCGCATCTGACGCTGCGGCGCCGTCCGATCCCGCAGGATCTGGCCCGGAAGGATCAGGCGGCGCCGAGCATCCGCCCCGCCACCGCATCGAGCTTGGCGAGCAGGTCCGGGTCGCGCCGCTCCGGCGCGGTGATGATGGCGTATTCCAGTGCGCGGTCGCAGCCGGCCGGGCACGGGCCGCGCGTGCGCGCCGATCGTCGGCACCACCTGCCTGCACCAGATTGCGCGCCTTGGCGGCGTTCGCGAACAGCACCTTCACCACCATGTCCACCGTCACGGCGTCATGGTCCGGGTGCCAGCAGTCGTAGTCGGTCACCATCGCGACCGTCGCGTAGCAAAGCTCCGCCTCGCGGGCGAGTTTCGCTTCCGGCATGTTGGTCATGCCGATCACGCTGCAGCCCCAGCTGCGATACAGCTCGCTCTCCGCCTTGCGTGGAGAATTGCGGCCCTTCCATGACCAGGTAGGTGCCGCCGCGCGTCACCGGCAGGCCGAGTTCGCGCGCGCCGCCGCCTCCAGCGCGTCGCCGAGCCGCGGGCAGACCGGATGCGCCATCGAGACATGCGCGACGCAGCCCGTCGCCGAAGAAGCTCTTTCTCGCGCGCGAAGCTGCGGTCGATGAACTGGTCGACGATCGACGAAATGCCCGGGCGGCAACTCCTCCTTCAGGCTGCCGACGGCGGAGAGCGAGATCACGTCGGTGACAGCCGGCGCGCTTCAGCGCGTCGATATTGGCGCGGTAGTTCAGATGGCTGGGCGACAGCCGGTGGCCGCGGCCGTGGCGCGGCAGGAACACGCAGCGGATGCCGGCAAGCCAGCCCTCCAGCAACTCGTCGGAGGGGTCGCCCCACGGGCGTATGCACGCGCCGCCAGGCTTTACCCTCCAGCCCCTCGATGTCGTACAGGCCGGAACCGCCGATGATGCCGATCACCGGCTGGATTTTTTCGGGGTCCGTGTCGGCCATGTGCCATTCCTCCAGGCCGGTATCGCCGCGCCGGTGTCAACGGCGCGGCGTGTACGTGGGCTGTCAGTGAACGTCCGACCACACCTTGCGCTTGACGGCGTAGGTCAGGCCGGTCAGCAGCACCAGGAATACCGTCACCTTCACGCCCATCCGCTTGCGTTCCTCCATCTCCGGGTTGGAGATGTAGGTCAGGAACGTCGCCACATCGTGGGCTTCCTGCTCGACGGTGGCCTTGGTGCCGTCGGCATAGGTCACCGCGTCGTCATGCAGCGGCTGCGGCATGGCGATCTGATGGCCGGGGAAATACTTGTTGTAGTATAGCCCTTCGCCCATCTTCATGCCCGCCGGCGGGTCGCCGTAGCCATTCATGAGCGAGTAGACGTAGTTCGGCCCGCCCGCCCGTGCCTTGGTGATGACCGACAGGTCCGGCGGCAGCGCGCCGTTCAGCGCCGCCCGCGCCGCCTGTTCGTTGGGGAACGGCGACTTGAAATGGTCGGCCGGCGTGGCCGGGCGCTCGGTCGGCTGGCCGTCATCGCCGATCGTCGGCACGCTGACGCTGGCGGCGATCGCCTTCACCTCGTCGTCCGACAGGCCGATGCCGGTCAGGTTGCGGTAATACGCCTCGTGCATCGAATGGCAGTTCGAGCAGACCTGCTTGTAGACCTCGAACCCGCGCTGCGCGGAGGCACGGTCGAAGGTGCCGAACGGGCCGTCGAAGCTCCATTTCTGCTTCAGCAGGCCTTCTTCCTGCGCCATGGCCGGTGCGGTGGCGGCAAGCAGACCGCTCACGCCCAGGACGGCGGCGCCCAGGATTGCCGCGAGACGCAGGCTGTTGGTGGGGCGACGCATCACATCTTCTCCATCGGCTTGGCGGTGGCACCCGACGGCAGCGGCCCGCCGCCCCGCGCGATCACCGGCTTGGCTGATGCTCTCGGGCAGCGGCAGCGGCCGCTCCAGCTTGCCCAGCACCGGCAGGATCACCAGGAAATGCAGGAAGTACCAGGCGGTCGAGACGCGGCCCAGAATCACCCAGATCCCCTCCGGCCGGTGCTTGCCGACGACGCCCAGCACCACGCAGGCCAGCAGCTGCACCCAGAAGAACGGCCGGTACAGCGGGCGGAACTTCGCGCTGCGCACCGGGCTCGTGTCCAGCCAGGGCAGCACGAACAGCACCAGGATGGATGAGAACATCAGGCACACGCCGCCGAGCTTGTTCGGCACCGAGCGCAGGATGGCGTAGAACGGCAGGAAGTACCATTCCGGCACGATCTCAGGCGGCGTCTGCAACGGGTTGGCCGGGATGTAGTTGTCCGGCTCGCCGAACAGGTTCGGCATGAAGAACACGATCAGCGCATACACCAGGAAGAACACGCAGACGCCGACGCTGTCCTTGGAGGTGTAGTACGGGTGGAACGGCAGCGTGTCCTGCGGCCCCTTCACCTCGATGCCGAGCGGATTGTTCGACCCGGTGACGTGCAGGGCGGCGACGTGCAGGAAGATCACGCCGACCAGCACGAACGGCAGCAGGTAGTGCAACGCGAAGAAGCGGTTCAGCGTCGCGTTGTCGACCGAGAAGCCGCCCCAGAGCCAGGTGACGATGTGCGGCCCGACGACCGGGAAGGCCGAGAACAGGTTGGTGATGACGGTCGCACCCCAGAACGACATCTGGCCCCAGGGCAGCACGTAGCCCATGAAGGCCGTCGCCATCATGAGCAGCAGGATCACCACGCCCAGCATCCACAGCAGCTCGCGCGGCGACTTGTAGGAGCCGTAATACAGCCCCCGGAAAATATGGACGTAGACCACGATGAAGAACATCGACGCGCCGTTGG
The DNA here is from genome assembly GCA_963764895.1 of uncultured Pseudomonadota bacterium. Classification (GTDB taxonomy): domain Bacteria; phylum Pseudomonadota; class Alphaproteobacteria; order Acetobacterales; family Acetobacteraceae; genus CAVXUK01. Next base: position 91,152 of record CAVXUK010000012.1, on the reverse strand, counting down.
AGTGCGCGTAGCGCAGCAGCCAGCCGTAGTTGACGTTGCGCATGATGGCTTCGACGCTGTCGAACGCCATGGTCTTTTCCGGCGTGTAGTGCATCGCCAGGAACACGCCGGTGGCGATCATCACCACCAGCGTCACCACGGCCAGCGCGCCGAAATTCCAGAGGTAATTGAAGTTCCGCGGTGTCGGGAAGACCGCGTATTCCTTCTGCATCATCGTCACGACGGGAAGCCGCGTGTCGATCCAGTTCAGAACCGGGTTCTTGACATCACTCTTATGCAGGCCGGCCATGGGTGCGGTGCTCCGGGATCGGGCGGCTTGGTCAGCCGATCTTGACCTTGGTGTCGAACTCGAACTCGTACGGCGCCAGCGCCAGGTTCAGCGGCGCCGGACCGTGGCGCACACGCCCGGACGTGTCGTACTGGCTGCCATGGCAGGGGCAGAACCAGCCCCCCCACTCGCCGCGCGGGTCGGTCGGCTTGTTGCCGAGCGGGATGCAGCCCAGATGCGTGCAGATGCCGATCACCACGAGCCATTGCGTGTGGCCCGCCTTCACCCGGTCCGAGTCGGCCTGCGGGTCGATCAGCTCGCTGAGCTTCACGTCTTCGGCTGCCTTGATCTCGACCGGCGTGCGGTGGCGGATGAACATCGGCTTGCCGCGCCACAGCACCGTGATCGCCGAGCCGGCCGCGATCGGCGTCAGGTCGACCTCCACCGCGGACAGCGCCAGCACGTCGGCGGCCGGGTTCATGCTGTCGATGATCGGCCACGCGATGGCGCCGACGCCGATGGCGGCGGACGCGGTGAGAACCAGCTTCAGGAAATCGCGTTTGCCAGCATCCGGGGCGGACCCGTGACCGCTCGGCGTATAACCTGTTGGGTGGGCGGTCGCTGACATCGGTTCGGCCATCCTCTCACTCATTCGGCCGGGCGGTGATACCGGCAACCTGGGCAGGCCCGCAACCCGCCCTGCGCGATATTATGACCCGCTGTTCGCGCCTGCAACACGGCCCCCTCCCCCTGCCGCGAGCGCGCCGGGGCCGCTAGCATGTCGCGCATGGATCAGGACGCTTCGCGGATGTCGCACTCGTCAATGGCCGCTCCCGCCTCGCCACCGCCGCACACGGCCTTGCAGGCCCCGGCGCGCGCGTGGTTCGAACGGTTGCGCGACCAGCTCTGCACCGCCTTCGAAGCGATCGAGGATGACGCGGTGCAGCTTACCGACCGGCCGGCCGGCCGCTTCCAGCGCACCGCATGGGACCGCCCGACCGATGACGGCACGCCCGGCGGCGGCGGCGTGATCAGCGTCATGCGCGGGCGGGTGTTCGAGAAGGTGGGCGTGAACGTCTCGACGGTCTGGGGCAATTTCAGCCCGGAATTTCGCGGCCAGATCCCCGGGGCGGCGGAAGACCCGCGCTTCTGGGCCAGCGGCATCAGCCTGGTCGCCCACCTGCAAAGCCCGCGCGTCCCGGCGGTGCATTTCAACACGCGCATGCTGGTGACCACGCGCGGCTGGTTCGGCGGCGGCGGCGACCTGACGCCGATGCGGCTGGAGACGCCGGAAGCCCGGCAGGACGCCGCCGGCTTCCACGCCGCCTTCCGCGCCGCCTGTGACCGCCATGACACCGGCTACTACGAGAAATTCAAGGATTGGTGCGACCGCTATTTCTTCCTGCCGCACCGCAACGAACCGCGCGGTGCCGGCGGCATCTTCTTCGACCATCATTTCACCGGCGATGCCGACGCCGATTTCGCCTTCGCCCAGGATGTCGGGCGCGCCTTCCTGGCCATCTATCCGGAAATCGTGCGCCGCCGCATGGCCGAACCCTGGACGCCGGCGGAGCGCGAGCACCAACTGGTCCGTCGCGGCCGCTATGTCGAATTCAACCTGATCCATGACCGCGGCACACTGTTCGGGCTGAAGACCGGCGGCAATGTCGAGGCGATCCTGATGAGCCTGCCGCCCGAGGTAAAATGGCCGTAATCCGCCGCCCGGTTGCCGCCGCCGCCGCGCCCCCCATCTTCGCTGCGTGCTGATCGCCACCCGCCTCGCACTGCTGCTGCTGCTGTTCTGCCTCGCCAGTCACGCCGCCTGGGCCGTGCGCATCCTCGATCCATGGCCCGAGCCCGCGACGCTGACCGGCATCCGCAACGAAATGATCACGCTGCACAGCAGCGACCCATTCACGCCGGAGGATATCGGCCATGCGCGCCGCCGCGATGTCGCGGCGCAACTGTTCCTGCCGCCGGATGCCGGTCCCGACCACAAGGTGCCGGCCGTGGTGCTGCTGCACGGCTCGGCGGGCAATCCCTGGGAGCGCGGCGAGCGGTACGGGCCGGACCTCGCCGCCATGGGCATCGCGGTCCTGGTCGTCCATACCTATGAGGGGCGGCCGGACCTCGGCACGAGCTACATCGCCCGCGTCCTGCACATCACGGAGACGATGTTCGTGGCCGACGCCTATGCCGGGCTGGCCGCGCTGGCGGCCCGGCCGGACATCGACGCCACGCATGTGGCACTCGCCGGCTTCTCGTATGGCGGCATGGCGACCACCTACGCGCTGTACGCCCAGCTGGCCGACCGGCTGGCGCCGCCCGGGCTGCGCTTCGTCGGTCATGCGGCGTTCTACGCCCCCTGCATTGCCCGCTTCCGCGACAGCCGCACCACGGGCGCACCGCTGCTGATGCTGTATGGACAGGATGACGAACTGATCCATCCCGATCGCTGTGCGCAGATCGCGCAGGACCTGCGCGGCGGCGGCAGCGACGTGCAGATCATCGCCTATCCGGGCGCCGTGCATCAATGGGATGGCGAAATGATGCGGCGCACGATCGGCCGGCATCTGGCGGATTGCCGTTTCATGGTCAACCGCGACGGTTCGGTGACCGATCAGAACACGCTGCTGCCGATGACCGGGCCGTTCCTGCGCAAGCTGATTCTCGGCCTGTGTACCGGCAGCCGGCCCTACCCGATCGGCCGCGACGAGGTCGTGCGGGCACGCTCCAACCGGGACTTCGCGGCATTCCTCGCCCGCGTGCTCACGCCGCCGCCGCAAGCGGCGCGATAGCCGTCACACCAGGCGCAGCAGCAGGAACCCGCCGACGACGCTGGCGGCGGCGAGGCTCGTCACCAGCGTGAGCCGCCGCTCGATGAAGTCGCGCACTGCCTCGCCGTAGCGCCACAGCAACGCCGCCACCAGGAAGAAGCGCAGGCCGCGCGTGACCACGCAGGCCGCGACGAACATCGCGAAATTGAAATGCGCCGCGCCCGAGGCGATAGTGACGATCTTGAACGGGATCGGCGTCAGCCCCTTCACCAGGATCACCCACAGCCCCCATGTGGCATAGGTGGCCTGGAAGTGGGCAAAAGCGGCGTCGTAGCCGTAGGTATGCAGGAGCGGAGCGGCGAGCTGGTCGAACAGTGCGTAGCCGATCAGGTAGCCCAGCATGCCGCCGGCCACGCTGGCCAGCGTGCAGATCGCGGCCAGCCGCCATGCCTGGCGCGGCCGCGCGAGCGCCATCGGGATCAGCAGCGCATCGGGCGGAATGGGAAAAACGCTGCTTTCGGCGAAACTGATGACCGCCAGCCACCATGGCGCATAGCGGCTCGCCGACAACGCCAGGACTCTCTGATATAGGCGCTGAAGCATCCCGTCCCGTCCTCGATGACGCACCCGGCCATGCCACGCGGTCCGTCATCACGCAACAGAACATCGATCGCATCTGCGTAAGCCGTTAGACTCCGTACCCGTCACGAATTGGACCCGCCCGCCATGCGCCGCGCCACTGCCGTTGCCCTTGCCATCGCCCTGCTGCTGGCAGCCCCCACGCCCACGCCCGTGCACGCCAAACCCACCCAGTCGGGCGGCCCGCCGCAAGCGTGGCTGTTCGGCGCCTGGACCGGCGGGCTGTTCCCGCCGCCGGCCACGCTGACGGCCCAGAGCTGCCTCGCCCAGCCCACGGTGATCTTCACCCGCGACGTTGTGATGCGCGCCAGCCTGATCGCGCCGAGCTACAGCCAGCGGGTGGTCGAGACCGCACGTACCAGCGCCGGCGGAACGGATTTCCAATTCTCCCCGGCCGTCGATCCGACCGCTGCGATGGGCAGCGGCCTGATGGGCGTCACTGCGCCGCCGGCGGCGGCCGGCTTCGGCTGCGAGACGCCCAATGTTCTGCATGTGCAGCGGCGTGGCGAGAACGAGATCGCCTTTCCCGGCTGTGCCGACTTCCCCGAGCCGCTGGTCCGCTGCCCGGCCCGGTGACCGGGGGCCGGCGACTACGCCGGCAGCGTCATGGTCGCGCGCGCGCCGCCGCCGGGGCGGTTGCCCAGCGTCGCGTCGCCGCCATGGGCGCGCAGGATGTTGCGGGTGATCGTCAGCCCCAGCCCCACGCCCCCGGTCTCCCGGCTGCGGCTGGGCTCCAGGCGCTGGAACGGCTGAAAGACTTTTTCGATCGCGTCGGGCGGGATGCCCGGCCCTTCATCCTCGACGACCAGCGTCACCTGCCGGCCGACGGCGCCCTCCAGCGTCACCAGGGCGCAGCCGCCGTATTTGAGGGCGTTGTTGATCACGTTGGTCAGCGCCCGCTTCAACGCGAACGGACGCACGCGCACGGTCAGATGCTCCGGGCCGTGATAGCTCAGCTTTTCGACTGCTTCCGGGCGCGCGTCGGCAGCCTCGTCCAGCACCGTGCGGACCAGCGCCACCAGATCCACTGCCGCGGGTGGCTCGTCGATCGAGGTGTCACGCCCGACCGCCAGGGCCGCGGACACCATCGCCTCCAGTTCGTCCAGGTCGGACAGCATTTTGCGGCGCTGTTCGTCATCCTCCATGAATTCGGCACGCAGCTTCAGGCGGGTGATCGGCGTGCGCAGATCGTGGCCGATGGCCGCCAGCAAGAAGCTGCGATCCTCGATCAGCCGGCGGATGCGCCCGGCCATCGTGTTGAACGCGGCGGCGGCCGTGGCGACCTCCGCCGGCCCGTCCTCGGGCAACGGGGCGGCGTTCACGTCGCGGCCGAGCCGCTCGGCCGCCGCCGCCAGCGTCGCCACCGGCGCGATCAGCCGCCGCACCGCCCACAGCGTCAGCCCGGCAGCGGCCACCGTCATCAACACGAACGAGATCAGGAACGTCGTCGAATGCCACGGCCGGGGCGGCGGCATCGCAATGCTCACGGTCAGCCAGCGGCCATCGGCCAGTTGCATGCCGGCCACCACCATGCGGGCGTGCGGGCCGCCGTACCACACCGCCTCCTTAGGCCGCTCGGCGGACGGCATCGGCACAAGTTGCATATTCACGCGCAACTGGCGCAGCAGATCGGGCTCGGCCGGCGGCAGTTCGGGGGTGGGCGGCAGCTCCGCCAGCTGCGCAGTACCGGCATCGCGGTCATTGAATTCGTGCACGATGGCCGCGCGCTGCTCGGGAGAGGCCAGCGTGACGCTGCGATACAGGCTGATCGCGCGCACGGCGACATCGCGCTCCTGGGCGAGGCGGATCACGTCGATCCGGTCGAAGGCATGGATCGTCAGGCCCAGCACCTGCACCAACACCAGCGAGACCAGCAGCACCAGGGCCGTGCGGCCGCCCAGGCTGGCAGGCCAGAGGCGCAGCGTCATGGGTGCCGGATCATTCCGCGTTCGACCTCGACGGCCAGCACGTAGCCGCCGCCCCGCACGGTCTTGATCAGCTGCGCGCTGCCGCCCGTCATCCTCCAGCTTGCGGCGCAGCCGGCTGATGGCGACGTCGATGGCGCGGTCGAACGGCCCGGCCTGCCGGCCACGCAGCAGATCGAGCAGCATGTCGCGCGTCAGCACCCGATTGGGCCGCTCGGCCAGGGCCAGCAGCAGATCGTATTCGCCGCCGGTCAGCGGCACCTCGACCCCCTCCGGGTTGAGCAGCCGCCGACGCGGCGGCTCCAGCATCCAGCCGCCGAAGCGCAGTGCGCGGGGGGCGGCTTCCTGGCGCGTCGCGGCATCGCCGGCGCGGCGCAGCACGGCGCGGATGCGCGCCAGCAATTCGCGCGGGTTGAACGGCTTGGCGAGGTAGTCGTCGGCCCCCAGCTCAAGGCCGACGATGCGGTCGGTCTCCTCGCCCATGGCCGTGAGCATGACGATCGGCACGTCGGACTGGCCGCGCAGCCAGCGCGCGAAATCGAGCCCGCTTTCGCCGGGCAGCATCAGGTCGAGCACGACCATCTGGAAATGCCCGTTCGGCCAGGCCCGCCTCGCCTCACGCGCGTCGCGCACGGCGGTGACGCGGAACCTCTGGCGCTCCAGGAAGCGGGCGAGCAGGTCGCGGATTTCCCGGTCGTCGTCGACGACCAGGATATGCGCCGAGGTGGCGGTGCCGGTGGCTGAAGTGGCGCTCTGGTCCATGGTCCCATTCTACAGCAAACGGCCAGCGCTGGCACGGCCAGCTTGCAAGGGTGCCGTGGCCACCGCCGAGCGGGAACGTACGTATGATCGGGCCAAATACAACGCCGTCGGGCCGGCCGCCTTGTGTGCGGCCGACGCCGACCTCGCGGGTGACCTGCCGCCCGCCTGACGGACTACCGGGCGTCGGGGCGCGGATGCTCCAGGAAGAACCGCAGCATCTCGTTCGTGGCGTCCGGTCCGCGCGGATCAGTGTAGGAGCCGGCCGCGCTGCCGCCAAACCAGGCATGGCCGGCGCCATGCACCAGCCACTGCTCGATGACGGTTTCGCCGTTCCGATCGATATACGAGCGTACGGCGATACGCATGCCCGTCCGACACCTGGCCTGTCTCAGTGCGGATCGTGACGGCGGCGTCCTGCGCCGACTGTGCCACCACCGCGTCGCCGTTGCGCGGGTTGACCGTCGTGTCGTGGTCGCCGTGGAAGACGATGGCCGGGACGACGCGCGCGTGTCCTGACCGCGTCGGGGCACCACCGTTGCCGTGCTGCATGGCCGAGAAAGCTGATGTCACGTCACGCGCCGCACCGCAGGCCAGACCGGAATGGACGCCGATCGCCGCATACAGGTCGGGGTAGGCATCGCCCATGATCGCGGCCGTCGCGCCGCCGGCCGAAAGCCCCGCGATGTAGACACGCCGGGGATCGACGGCGTAGTCGCGCATCACCTCCCGCGTGATCCCCGCGATCAGCGATGGCTCGCCGGTGCCCCGCCGCTGGTCGGCCTCACTGAACCAGTTCCAGCATTTCTGCATGTTCGCGGCACTGGTCTGCCCGGGGTACGCCACCAGGCAGGTCTGCGCCTCGGCGGCCGCGTTCATGCGGGTACCGGCCGCAAAATCGTCCGGCGACTGGGTGCAGCCGTGCAGCATGACGATCAACGGAACCGGTTGCCCGTGATAACCCGAGGGCACATACAGCTTGTATGGACGACTGCCCGCCTCATTGGCGAAGTCCCGCGCCAGGAATTGCGCGCCGTCCGGCATTTCGGTGGACGCCGGCGCCGCCGGCAATATGCCGCCGGGCCATTGGAACCCGGATCGGCCTGCCTTCTCGACCAGCCCGTCGATGGTCGGGCCGTCTTTGTAAGATCGCCGGCCTTCGCCGCCGGGTGCCGTTTTTCCGCCGAGCATGCGCTGCAGGGCCGCCGTGGCGTCTGTGAGTTGACCGGCATTCGTCAGGCGCGTGGCCTCAAGAAGGCCCGCTGGAACTTGATATTTCACGATTTTTGCTTTCAGTAAGAGGCGTCCCGCCGTGCCTAGCGTGTCCGATCGGCGAGGGCCGCCTTGACCTCAGAACTGGCCTGAAGGGCCCCGAGCACCTTCACCCCGGAAATGACTGCGCGTGCCAGGTCCGGCGTCACGTCTTCGGCGATGCGGGCCAGGCCGAGCACGTTGATGTGCAGCGTTTCGCCGTTCCGATGCGCGGCTTCCAGATCGGCCCGGCTGTAGTGCCGCAGGCCGAGTTCCAATGTGCTCCGGTCGATCGACTTGCGGAGCGCGTCGGCGTGCCGTTCGAGCTGGTTACGAATGGCCGTGCGGATGAAGTCGGTCCGGTTGGCGTAGAATCCGCCCTCGACCAGCAGGTCGATATGGCCGAGGTCGACATAGCCGAGATTGATCGTGATCTTCTCGCTGTCCGCCGCCTTCGGCCGAAGTTCCTGTACCGCCATCGTCGCCTGCCCCGGCTAAAACCATCCCACCGGATGGTAGATGGATGGCGGATGACCGTTTGCAAGCCCCGCGGAAGTTGGCAGATGGATAGGCGATCCGACGCCGGCGGAGGGCGCGGATCACCGCCTCAGGGTCTGCCTCGATCAGCCGCAGCAACGTTGGCGCCGGTCCTGAGGGCACCCGGCGCGAGGCGCCAGTCAGCCCCGCGTGCCCTTCTCGGCCGGATATAGCGCCCGGAAGCGCGCCAGGCGTGGCGCGTAGGCCGCGTGCGCCGCGCCGTCCGGCGAGAACGCCTCCGCCACGCTGGGCGTGACGCAAACGGCCGTCTCGTCGCCCGCGCCGGCGGCCAGCATGGCTAGGCGTGCCGCGCCCAAGGCGGCACCGGTTTCGGCCCCCTCGGGCAGTTGCAGCGCGATGCCCAGCACGTCGGCCAGCATCTGGCACCACATCCGGCTGCGCGCGCCGCCGCCGACCAGCAGGCAACTGGTCAGCGGCGCGCCGGCGGCGCTCAGCACGTCCAGCCCGTCGGCCTGCGCAAATGCCACGCCTTCCAGCACCGCATACACCAGTGCTTCCTGGCCGTGGCCGGCGCGCAGACCCGCGAACAGACCGTTCGCCATCGGATCATTATGCGGTGTACGCTCGCCGCTCAGATACGGCAGGAAAAGCGGCGCCCCCATACGGTTCGCGGCGCTGGCGGCCCACGCCTCCACCCGCGCCAGCAATGCGCCGATGTCGGTTGCGCCGACGATCTCCGCCACCCAGGACAGCGACGCCGCCGCCGAGAGCGCGACCGTCATGCCGTGCCAGCGACCGGGCAGCGCATGACAGAATGCGTGCAGCGTACGCTCCGGCGCCGTCACGTAGTGATCCGTCACCGCGAACAGGACGCCGGACGTGCCGAGCGACAAGAACCCCTCGCCCGCGCGCACCGCGCCGATCCCCACCGCCGAGGCCGCGTTGTCGCCGCCGCCGCCGGCCACGGCCACGCGGCCGACGCCCCAGTCGGCGGCAAGCCCGGCCGACAGCATGCGCCGACACCGCCGAGCCCTCCACCAGCGTCGGCATGTTGGCGCGGCTGAGCCCGGTGGCGGCAAGCAGCGTGTCATCCCAGGCGCGGGCGGCGACATCGAGCCAGAGCGTGCCGGCGGCGTCCGACATCTCCGAGACGATTCGCCGGTCAGCCGGTAGCGGATGTAGTCCTTGGGCAGAAGTACGGTTCGCGTGGCCGCGAAGATGTCGGGCTCGTGCTCGCGCACCCAGAGCAGTTTGGGCGCGGTGAAGCCCGGCATCGCGATGTTGCCGGCGCGGCGCGTGAAGTCGGGAACCAGCCGATGCAGGGCCTCGCATTCGGCGAAGCTGCGGCCGTCGTTCCAGAGGATGGCCGGGCGCAGCACGCGCCCCGCCGCGTCCAGCAGCGTCGCCCCGTGCATCTGGCCCGACAGCCCGATGCCGGCCAGCCCGCGCCACGCCTCGGGCGCCGCCGCGCGAACCCCGGCGACGGCGGCCAGTGTCGCCCGCCACCAATCCTCCGGGTCCTGTTCGGACCACAGCTGTGCGGCCGCGACACCTCCAGCGGCGATCGCGGCCACCGCCACCACGCGCTGCGCCGCATCGACCAGCAACGCCTTCACCGAGGACGTGCCGATGTCCAGCCCGAGATAACCCATGCGCTTCCCCCGTTTCGGGGAAGGCTACGCCGCAGGAGCGCGCCGTCAGTCCCCGACGGCGCGAAGCTGCGGCCGCCTGGCATCGATCAGGCGGCGGTAGACCGCAACGTAGTCCTCCGCCATGCGCCGCGCGGTGAACCGCTGGTCGAACTAGCGGCGCACGTCGGCGCGGTCGATCGTTCGTCGAGCCGGCCGAGGGCAGCGATCGCTTCCTCGACATTGTCGACGATGAACCCGCTGACGCCGTCCTCCATCACCTCGGGCACCGAGCCGCGGCGGAACGCGATCACCGGGCAGCCGCAGGCCATCGCCTCGATCATCACGAGCCCGAACGGCTCCGGCCAGTCGATCGGCGAACAGCAGCGCCTTCGCGCCGGACAGGAAGGCCGGCTTCTGGCGATCGTTGATCTCACCGATGAATTCGACATTGGCGGTGGCCAGCAGCGGCGCGATCTCGGTGTCGTAATAGACCTGATCGGCCTTATCGACCTTGGCGGCAACCTTCAGCTTCACGCCGGCCGCGGATGCAATGCGAATCGCCCGCTCGATCCCCTTCTCGGGCGAAATGCGGCCAAGGAAGGCGAAATACGGTTCTTCCGCGACCACCGGCACGGGCGTCAGCAGCGTCTGCGGGATGCCGTGGTACACGGTGCCGGCCCAGCCGAGATCGGGCACCGGGTTGCGCTGGCTGTCGCTGATCGAGATCACCGGCACGTTCGGAAAGAAACCATACACCGCGCCCAGTTCCGGCAGGTCGAGCCGTCCGTGCAGCGTGGTCAGGAACGGCGTCGGCTGGCGCGAGAACACCGCGTTGGGGAAATAGTCGATGTGGAAATGCAGCACATCGAACTCGTGCGCGCGGCGGCGGACATATTCGACCAGGACCGCGTAGGTCGCCACCCAGTCGCGGATGCCCGGGTCCAGGCGCAACGCGCGCGGCCAGGGTGCATCCAGCTTTGCCGACGTGACGGAATCACCGCTGGCGAACAGCGTCACGTCGTGGCCCATGGCCACGAGTTCCTCGGTCAGGTTGGAGACTACGCGCTCCGTCCCGCCATACAGCTTGGGCGGCACCGCCTCGAACAGCGGCGCGATCTGCGCGATACGCAACATGGCCGGACAGCCCTTTCAATGGCATTGGGCGCACGTCGCAGTCGCGCAGTCCGCGCGGCCATCGAAGTTTTGCCCGTCGATCATGGATTATGCGACCAAGATGGCGAAAACGCGGCGTGCCACGCGCATTCAGACATGTCAGCCGCCGACCGCGCGCAGCATCGGGCGGGCGGTCCGCGCCAGCCGCTCATACACCGTGAGGTAATCCTCGGCCATGCGTCGCGCGGTCCAGCGTTGCTCGAAGCGGCGGCGGATGGCGGCGCGGTCCAGCCGGTGCAACTGGCCGATGGCGGCGACGGCCCCGGCCACGTCGTCGACGATGAAGCCGGTGAGCCCGTGCTCGACCACCTCCGGCACCGAGCCGCGCCGGAACGCGATCACCGGGCAGCCGCAGGCCATCGCCTCGATCATCACCAGCCCGAACGGCTCCGGCCAGTCGATGGGCACCAGCAGCGCGCGGGCACCGGACAGGAATTCCGACTTCTGCGAGTCATCGATCTCGCCGATGAACGTCACGCCGGGGCCGTTCAGGCGCGGGGCAACGGTGGCGGCATGGTACTCGGCGTCCTCCTGGCCCACCTTGGCGGCGACGCGCAGCTTCAGCCCGGCGGCGGCGGCAATATCGATGGCGGCCTCGATGCCCTTCTCCGGCGAGATGCGGCCGAGAAACGCCAGGTAGTCCTGGCGCGCCGGAAGCGGCATGAGCAGGTGCTCCGGCATGCCGTGCAGTACCGTGGCGGCCCAGCCGAGATGCGGCATCGGCGCGCGCTGCGCGTCGGAAATGGAGACCAGCGGCACGTCCGGATACAGATCATAGATTTCGCGCACGAACGGCTGGTCGAGCCTGCCGTGCAGTGTGTTGACGAACGGCGTGGGCTGGCGGGCGAACAGCGCGAACGGCCAGAAATCGATGTGGAAATGCAGCACGTCAAATTCCTGCGCGCGGCGGCGGACCAGCTCCAGCAGGCGCATATAGGGCGCGCCGTTGATCTCGAAATTCGGGACGAAGCGCGTTGCGCGATCGCGGGCGGGCACCAGGGTGGCCGATGTGGTGCTGTCGCCGGTGGCGAACAGCGTCACGTCGTGACCCATGGCGACCAGTTCCTCGGTCAGCCAGTGGACCACTCGTTCGGTGCCGCCGTAGCGCTTTGGCGGCACCGCCTCGAACAGCGGGGCGATCTGGGCGATGCGCATGGGGAAATTCCTCGTTATCGCCCAGTTACGCAACGATCATGGCGAAACCGCGGCGCGCCTGAGGCGGCATTGCGGTTCCGGTAAGATTTCGGACAAAATTGAGCCGCAATGCGCGATCAGACTACGCCTGCCGGCAGCACCGAGGCTGCCGCCCGCCAAGGCCCATGCCAGTGACCACCCAGACAGATCATCTCTTGCGCTATCGCGGCCGTCCGATCGGCCTGCTGCTGCACTACGTCCGCCGCCACGGAATCGGGCATGCGGTCGTGCTCGTGTCGGTCGCCGTAGCGGTGATGAGCGCCGTCGGCACGCAGTACGGCGTGAAGCGGCTGATCGACGTCGTCTCCCACGGCGCCGGCACCGGGAATGCGGTGTGGTATGCGTTCGCCGTGCTGTGCGCGCTGATCGCGGCCGACAATTTCACCTGGCGGTTGGCCGGATGGGTGGCAGCGCGGGTGTTCGTGGCGGTGACCGGCGATATCCGCAGTGATCTTTTCCTGCATCTCGCCGGACATTCCCCCAGTTACTACGCCGAGCGTCTGCCCGGCACGCTGGCAGGGCGGATCACAGCGACATCCAACGCAGCATTCCAGACCGAGTCCACCACCACCTGGAATGTGATCCCGCCGACGCTGGCCGTGTGCGTGGCGATCCTGCTGATCGGTACGATCAATGCGGTCATGGCGCTGGTGCTGGTGGCGGTGAGTGCTGCGGTCGCGGCGATCATCTACCGGCTGGCGCGCAACGGGGCGCCGCTGCACCGCGCCTACGCCGGCCGCGCGGCCGCGGTGGACGGCGAACTGGTGGACGTGATCTCCAACATGGGCGTGGTGCGGGCATTCGGCGCCACGCTGCGCGAGCATGGCCGCGTGGTGGCGGCGATCGGGCAGGAACTGACCGCGCGCCGCCGCAGCCTGATCTACATGGAGCGGCTGCGGCTTATACATGCCGCCATGACGGCGGTGCTGACGGCCGGCCTGCTCGCCTGGGGGGTGGTGATGTGGCAGCACGGCCGCGCCTCGGCCGGCGACATGGTGCTGATCTGCTCGCTGGGGTTCGGCATCCTGCACGGCACGCGCGACCTCGCGGTGGCGCTGGTGGACCTGACGCAGCAGGTCGCGCGGCTGGAGGAGGCGATCGGCGCGCTGCTGGTGCCCCACGACCTGCCGGACCGCACCGACGCCACGGCCCTGGTGCCGGGCAGCGGCGGCGTGCGGTTCCAGGACGTGCGGTTCGCCTATCCGGGCCGCCGGCCGGTACTGAACGGGCTGGACCTGACGATCCGGCCGGGCGAGCGCGTCGGGCTGGTCGGTGCCTCGGGCGCCGGCAAGTCCACGGTCCTGGCGCTGCTGCAACGCTTCTACGACGTGCAGGGTGGGCGCATCCTGATCGACGGGCAGGACATCACGCGCGTCACCCAGCAGAGCCTGCGCGAGATGGTGGCCGTGGTGCCGCAGGACATTTCGATGTTCCATCGCTCGGTGCTGGAGAACGTCCGCTACGCGCGGCCGGATGCGAGCATCATGGAGGTGATGCAGGCGGCCACGGCCGCGCGCTGCCGCGACTTCATCGAGGCGTTGCCGGACGGATTCGACACGATGGTGGGCGACCGCGGCGTGCGGCTGTCGGGCGGCCAGCGGCAGCGGCTGGCGATTGCCCGCGCGCTGCTGAAGAACGCCCCGATCCTGCTGCTGGACGAGGCCACCAGCTCGCTGGACAGCGAGAGCGAGCAGGCGATCCAGGCGGCGCTGGACAACCTCATGCGCGGGCGCACCGTGATCGCGATCGCGCACCGGCTGTCGACGCTGCGCAACTTCGACCGTATCGTGGTCATGGATGCGGGCGAGGTGATCGACGACGGCGCGCCGGAGGAGCTGGCGCATCGGCCGGGACCGTACCGGGATCTGCTGCGGGCGCAAATGGCGGGCGGCGAGGAACTTGCCCAGGTGGCGTGAGGCCGATGATGGCGATGTCGCTCCGATGCTGATGAACCTCGCGCCGGGGGCCTATGTGGACCCGGCAGCGTATCAGCGCGAGCGGCAGCGGATTTTTCGCACCCATTGGCAGATGCTGGGCCCGGCCGCCCAGGTGGCCGCGCCCGGCCAGTATGTCGCGGCCGAACTGGCCGGATGGAAGCTGTTCGCCCTTCGCGGCCGGGACGGCGTGCTGCGGGCGTTCCACAATGTCTGCCGCCACCGCGGCGCACGGCTGCTGGAAGAGGGCGCCGGCCAGTGCGACACGCTGCGCTGCCCGTACCATCTCTGGGTCTACGACGAGACCGGCGCGCTGCGCCGCGCGCCCTGGTTCGGCGAGGACCCCGGCTTCCGCACCGAGGACTGGCCGCTGGAGCCGATCTCGGTCGAGGTCTGGCGTGGCCTGCTGTTCGTCGCCATCGCGCCGGAACGCTCGCTGCCGGAACAGCTCGGCGCCCTGCCCGGCGAACTGGCCGACGCGCCGATGGAAAGTTATGGCGTCGTCGCCGAGCGGCGTTTCACCATGCGCAGCAACTGGAAGACCTACACCGACAATTTCGTCGAGGGCTACCACATCCCGGGCATCCACCCGTCCTTCATCAAGGTCATCGACTTCGCGGCGTTCGAGGCGGTGGCGCTGGACGGCATGGTGCGCATGACGGCGCCACAGAAAGGTGGTTCGATCTACGGCGGCAAGTGGCTGTGGATGTGGCCGAACTGGACGCTGTCGACGTTCCCCGGCGGCATGAACACCAGTCGCATCAACCCGATCAGCGAGACCGAGACCGAACTGGTCTATCATTTCTACTTCGCCGACCGCAGCGAGGCGACGGCGGAGGCACGGGCGCGCACGATCGAGACCAACTGCGACATCGTGCGCGAGGATTTCGGGATCTGCGAACACACGCAGCGCAACTACGCCTCGGGCGGCTATCGGCCGGGGCCGCTCAGCCCGCGCCATGAACAGTCGGTGGCGTATTTCCAACGGCAGGTGGCGGAGGCGGTTGGGCCGGGGTGACGGGGTAGGACTGCCTCGACCTTTGCGTCCTCAAACCCCGGCTTGCGCTCTGATTTTTCTGGCTTCGCGGTCGTCGCCGGGTACGCCCCTCACACGCCTGACAAAGCACCTTTCAATACGCTGAGCCTGCTGCATGGTTGGAATCTCATTAACCGAACGATAAAGGACCCCATCGAAACAATGGGCGCCGAATACACAATTCTGGAATTCCGCCATCGCACCATCAATACGGGCCGCGCGTGATACGATCCGAAAGAGGTCATCAGCCGGGCTGCCGAGATGCACGTCCTCAATCGTCATGTCGCCCGGAAACACAACGGTTTCGAGCGCATCCAAAAGGAGGCGATAAGTCCTGCAACGTCCGATCGTGTCTACGAGCGAAGTCACAAGATAGTAGCGCCAATCCTGTAACTGGTGGTCGTACAGCCACACTGCACCCTGCGCCTGCATTTCCAGACCATCAGTGATGGCTAGGAGCTGGCCTCCGGCGATCTTCAGCTCTTCTGAAAGATGCTCTCTAACCATTTCATGACCCCGTCTTGATCATGACATACCGCCACGAACAAGTCATTAAGTTCCCGAGCGGGCAGCTTGTTCCCCGGGAACCGCCCATTGCTGTCCCAATCTCGCGCTGTCATCCAACTGCTGTATCTGCCTTTGTGGCGCCTCGCCAACTGCGCGAGGTCGCCATCCAGCCCGGCCTGCTTTGCAATGTGCGGGAGCGAATGCCATTTCGCGCCCTTGCAGTCGTCCGGAAGGGTTTGGAGACCCTTCCTTCGTATATAGATCGCCTTCAGCGCAAACTCGACCGCTTGCCCAGGATGATGATACGCCTGCCGCGCCTGCCCCGCAGCCTTCAGGCTTTGAGCTGACTTCAGCTCTTCCATCGCGACACGCCACCACTCATCCGCATCTGCGCTCACTCAAAAGAGGTAGGATAGGGCGCAGCGTTCTGTCAAAACGCTACGGAAACAACCCCCGCGCCACCTTCGCGGCCCGCACCTTCGCGACGCCGATCGCCATCGCCGCCGTGCGGTGGGAGATGTCGTCGTGGGACGCACGCTCCATCACTTCGACGAAGGCGCGCTCCAGCACGTGGTTGAGGCGGTTGTTGACCTCCGCCTCGTCCCAGAAGAATTGCTGCAGGTCCTGCAGCCATTCGAAGTAGCTGACGATCACGCCGCCCGCGTTGCACAGGATGTCCGGCAAGACGAAGATTTCGCGCCTGCGCGAGTCCAGCACCTCGTCGGCGTCGGGCGTGGTCGGGCCGTTGGCGGCCTCGGCCAGCACGCGGCATTGCAGGCGGGCGGCCATGTCGGCGTCGATCACCCGTTCCAGCGCCGCCGGCACCAGGATGTCGCAGGGCTGGGCGAGCAACTGCGCCGGGTCGGACGCCAGTTCGGTCGAGAACCCGGCCAACTCGCCGCGGGCCGCCGCGTGGCGCAGCAGGGCCGGCACATCGAGACCCTTCGGGTCGAAATAGCAGGCGGTATGGTCCGACGCGCCCACCAGCTTCACGCCGCGCGCCGCCAGCGCCGCGGCCGTCACCGAGCCGACATTGCCGAATCCCTGCACGATGGCCGTGGCCCCCATCATCGCCGCGCCGATACGCGACATCGCGCGGTCGATCAGGTAGGCGACACCGTTGCCCGTCGCCTCGCGCCGCCCCAGCGTCCCGCCGGTGGCGACCGGCTTGCCGGTGACGATCTCGGTGACCGTCTTGCCCTGGTACATGGAATACGTGTCCATGAACCACGCCATCACCTGCTCGTTGGTGCCCATGTCGGGCGCCATCACGTCGGTGTGCGGGCCAACGAAGGGGATCATCTCCTGCATGTAGCGGCGCGACACCGCCTCCAGCTCGCGGCGGGACAGCGCGCGGGGGTCGACCGTCACGCCGCCCTTGGCGCCCCCATAGGGCAGCCCGGCCAGCGCGCATTTCCAGCTCATCCAGACCGCCAGCGCCGCGACTTCGCCGATGTCGAGCGTGGACGAGAACCGCGTGCCGCCCTTGGTCGGGCCAAGCGTCAGATGGTGCTGCACCCGGTAGCCCTGGAACACGGCCGTGCTGCCGTCCTCGCGGTGGATCGGGCAGGAGACCGTGATCGCGCGCTTGGGATACAGCAGCCGGTCGCGCTCGTCGGCGGGGATCTCCAGATGATCGGCGATGCGGTAGAACTGGGTGCGGGCCATGTCGAACACCGGCCCGGTATAGATTGTCATATGCGGCACCTCCTCCAGAGGGCTCCGATGGTAGCCGCGAACGCGGGCCGAATGCTTAATCGCTTACCAGGGGGCAGGGTCGCATGATCGGCAGTCAAGACAACGCGCAGGCACGCCGCAGCACCGACTCTGAGCCGTCCCGTTCCGCCTTTCCCATGGTCTGGCGCCACGGCGCACCCGCGCCGGACGTGGCGCGGAATATTCCCGAGGAGACGCCGCTCGCCCTCACCTTCAACCGCGAGACCTATGCGGTGATGATGGGCACGCCGGCCGACCTGGAGGATTTCGCGGTCGGCTTCGCGCTGACCGAAGGCATCATCGCCAGCGCCGCCGAGATCGCCTCGCTTGAGGTGCTCGAACATGCGCACGGCATCGAATTGCGCATGGAACTCCCGCTGCCGCTGCTGGAGCGGCTGACGGCGCGGCGGCGGCGCATCGCAGGGCCGACCGGCTGCGGCCTGTGCGGCATCGACAGCCTGGCGGAGGCCGCGCGCGCGCCGCGCCGTGTGGCAGCGGGCGGAGTGTTCCAGGCCGCGGCGATCACCGCGGCGATGCGGGCAATGGAACCGCTCCAGGCGCTCAACGCGGCGACCCGCGCCGTCCACGCGGCGGCGCTGTGGGCGCCGGGGCGCGGCGTGCTGGCGCTGCGCGAGGATGTCGGACGGCACAACGCGCTCGACAAGCTGGTGGGCGCCGCGGCCCGGGCGGGCATCGCGCCGGCCGGCAAGGCCGTGCTGCTCAGCAGCCGCGTGTCGATCGAGATGGTGCAAAAAGCTGCTGCGCTGGGCGTGCCGCTGCTGGTCGCCGTCTCCGCCCCCACGGCCCACGCGGTGCGGCTGGCCGAAGCGGCCGGCATGACACTGGTCGCCATAGCCCGCCATGACGGATTCGAGGTATTCTCCGGCGCCGGGCGGATCATCTGCGAGCCCACCGCGGATGTCGCCTGACGGGGGGGATGGCGCGACCGGCATGGTTCGTGGCATGGCGAACGCCTGATTGCATTTTCCGCAGCGAGGAGCCCCCACATGGACGTTCGCGCCGCCGTTGCCTTCGAGGCCGGCAAGCCGCTCAGTATCGAGACGGTGCAACTGGACGGACCCCGCGAAGGCGAGGTGCTGGTGGAGATCAAGGCCACCGGCCTCTGCCACACCGACAAGTACACGCTGTCGGGCGCCGACCCGGAAGGCCTGTTCCCGGCCATTCTGGGCCATGAGGGCGCGGGCGTGGTGGTGGATGTCGGGCCGGGCGTGACCTCCCTGCGCAAGGGCGACCACGTGATTCCGCTCTACACGCCGGAATGCCGCGAGTGCAACTACTGCCTGAGCCGCAAGACCAATCTGTGCCAGAAGATCCGCACCACCCAGGGCCGCGGCGTGATGCCGGACGGCACCAGCCGGTTCTCTCTCAATGGCAAGCCGGTGCTGCACTACATGGGGTGCAGCACATTCGCCAATTACACGGTGCTGCCGGAAATATCGCTGGCAAAGATCCGCGAAGACGCGCCGTTCGACAAGGCCTGTTACATCGGCTGCGGCGTCACCACCGGCATCGGTGCGGTGCTGTTCACCGCGAAGGTCGAGTACGGCGCCAATGTCGTGGTGTTCGGCCTCGGCGGCATCGGGCTGAACGTGATCCAGGGCGCCCGCATGGCCGGCGCCGACATGATCGTGGGCGTGGACCTCAACCCGGCCCGCGAAGCGCTGGCCCGCAAATTCGGCCTGACGCATTTCGTCAACCCGAACGAGGTGGCCGGCGATCTGGTCGGCCATCTGGTGGAACTGACCGGCGGCGGCGCCGACTACAGCTTCGAATGCGTCGGCAACGTCAAGCTGATGCGCCAGGCGCTGGAATGCGCACACAAGGGCTGGGGCGTGTCGACCATCATCGGCGTGGCCGGCGCGGGACAGGAAATCGCCACGCGGCCGTTCCAGCTGGTGACGGGCCGCCGCTGGATCGGCACCGCGTTCGGCGGCGCGCGCGGGCGCACCGACGTGCCGAAGATCGTCGACTGGTACATGGACAAGAAGATCAACATCGACGACCTGATCACCCACACGCTGCCGCTGGAGCGGATCAACGAGGGGTTCGACCTGATGACGGCCGGCAAGTCGATACGGGCCGTCGTGGTCTACTGACCGCCGTCAGGCCCTGGCCACGGGCTTGATTTTCGACGATACTCCGGATTCGGTAATTGTCACGGCTAGATGACATGCCGGCTTCGGGGGGGCGAAGATCATGGACGTGGCAATAACCGGCAGGGCCGCAACCGCGGGCATACTGGATCGGGAGCGGATCGTCGCCGGCGCCGGCTTCAACCGCTGGCTGGCGCCGCCGGCGGCCCTGGCGATCCACCTTTGCATCGGCATGGCGTACGGCTTCTCGGTGTTCTGGCTGCCGATGACGCGGCTGATCCCGAACACCGACGCGACGGCCTGTGCCGCGCAGAGTTTTGCTGCCGAGCTGGTCACCACGACCTGCAACTGGTCGGTTCCGGCCGTCACCCATATCTTCGAGATATTCATCGCCGTGCTCGGCATTTCGGCGGCGATCTGGGGCGGCTGGCTGGAACATGCCGGCCCGCGCAAGGCGGGCATCATCGCCGCGCTGTGCTGGGGCGGCGGACTCGTGCTGCTCGGGGTCTCGGTCTCGCTGCACCAGCTCTGGCTGGTCTACCTCACGTCGGTGATCTGCGGCATCGGGCAGGGGCTGGGCTACATCACCCCGGTCTCGACGCTGATCAAATGGTTTCCCGACCGCCGCGGCATGGCCACCGGGCTCGCCATCATGGGATATGGCGGCGGCGCATTGATCGGCGCCCCGCTCGCCGTCTGGCTCATGGCCCGTTTCGCCCACGACGGCATTCCCGGCGTGGCGCCAGCCCTGGCCGCACTCGGCGTGATCTATCTGGTGTTCATGGCGGCGGGCGCGCTGGGGTTCCGCGTCTCGCCGAGCGGCTGGCGGCCGGCCGGATGGGTGCCGTTGAGCACCGGCAGGGGCAACGCGATGATGACGCGCGGGCACGTGCATCTCGATACCGCATGGAAGACGCCGCAATTCTGGCTGATCTGGGGCGTGCTGTGCCTGAACGTGACCGCCGGCATCGGCGTGATCTCGATGGCGAGCCCGATGTTGCAGGACGTGTTCGGTGCCAGGCTGGTCGGTGTCGATACCAGTGCAGCGCTGACGCCGGCGCAAAAGGCGGCCGTCGTCGCGGCTGCGGCGGGGCTTGTCGGCCTGGTCAGCCTGTTCAACGCGCTCGGCCGCATCTTCTGGGCCTCGCTGTCGGACAAGATCGGCCGCAAGACCATGTATGTCGTGATCTTCCTGCTCGGCATCGTCGTCTATGGCCTCTTGCCGACCTGGGGCCATCTTGGCGTGCCGATCCTGTTCGTGCTGTCGATCTGCGTCATCCTGAGCATGTACGGCGGCGGCTTCGCGACCGTGCCCGCGTACCTGGCCGATATCTTCGGCACGCAGATGGTTGGCGCCATCCATGGCCGGCTGATTACCGCGTGGTCGGTCGCCGGCGTCGTCGGGCCGGCGCTGATCGCCGGGTTGCGGCAGTTCCAGATCGACCACGGCATCGCCCATAACCGGGTCTACGACGTCACGCTGTATGTCATGGCGTTGCTGCTGCTGTGCGGCCTTGTGTGCAACGCGTTCGTCAGGCCCGTTTCCAGCAACCGTCACATGAGCGAGGACGAACTCGCGCGCGAACGTGCGTTGCAGCGCGAGGATCGCGTGGCTGCCGGTGCAGATACCGCCGCGCGCGGCAGGTTCGGACTCGTCGGGGTACTGGCCTGGCTCGCGGTCGGCCTGCCATTCTTCGTCGGCCTGTATATCGCGGTGACCAAGGTGGCGGGGCTGTTCTAGTCGTCGGCGGTGGGCACCAGCCGCGTGATCCGGGTCGGAGACAGCTCGGCCAGATACAGGCGGCCGGCGCTGTCGCCCCAGAGCCCATGTGCGCCGTTCAGCACCGGGCGGCACACGATCTGATGGGCGTCCCGATCCACCACGTAGACGCGCCCGTCCGGCCCGATCGCCAGCATGTGCCCGTCGGCGATCTCCGCCCCGCCCCACGCGGCCAGCAGCGACCCGTCCGGTGCCAGTTCCGCCACCGCCGGGCCGTCCGGGTCGAAATAGCTGTCGCGACGGATCAGCACGAAGACGTGGCCGCGCGCGTCGCAGGCCACGTCGCTGACCAGCCCGGCGCCGATCGGGACCGCGCCCTATGGCCGCTCGACCCGATACGGCGTCGGGCCGAGCGCCACGCGCAGCGTTTCGCGTGACATCGCCTGCCTACAGATGCGCCTTCGCCAGCATCATATGCACGCCTTTGTTGCCGTCGACGGTCTGCGTCACCCGCAGGTCGCCGGCCAGCGAGCACAGCATGTAGGCCTGATTGCGCGACAGGTTCGTGCGCGCGCAGACATGGATGACCATTTCCCGCACCGCCTGCTTGGCGGCGTCGTCGAGATCCTCGTCCAGCCCGATCGAGATCAGATGCGTCGGCGACTCGGCGAACGGGAAGCTGTAGCCGAGATCCTTGCGCACGGTCAGGCGGAAGGTGCCTTCCAGCCCGGTTTCCAGCGCCGTGATGCACACCTCGCCGTCGCCCTGCACGCCATGGCCGTCGCCGGTCGAGAACAGCGCGCCGTCGTTGAACACGGGCAGGAACAGCGTGACGCCCTTCTTCAGCTCCTTGTTGTCCATGTTGCCGCCGAACGCGCGCGGCACGGCGGTGTCCACACGCCCCCACGCCTTCGGCGGCGCCACCGCGACCACGCCGAAGAACGGATCGAGCGGGATCTTCGTCCCCCACGGCAGGTCGCAGGTCTGGCCGGCGAGGTCGATATGCGGATGGATGGTCTCGTACTCGGTGAACTCGTCGGGCAGCGTGCCCTTGAGCGGCATGATCGATACGAAGCCCCATTCCATCCACGGCTTGATATCCAGGATGTCGATCTGCAGTACGTCGCCGGGAGCCGCCCCGCGCACATAGACCGGCTTGGTGATGATGTGCGCGCCGCGCTGCGGCACATGGTCGAGGATCGCCGCGTACTCAGCCGGGATCAGCGCCGGATTGGCCGGCGTGAACGGCCGCCCTCCGGCCGGCATGGTGCGGACCGATACGGTGTCGCCCGAGTTGATCTCGATCACCGGCGCTTCGGCGGCGTCGAAATAGCCCCAGACGGTCGCCTCGGGCGTGGCGGGGATGACATGATGGCGCGACATGGCGGTTTCCTCTCGGTAGTCGATATTGCATGGCCCGCAAGCCGCGCGCCATCCAGCGTCTTGCGCAGGGCCGCCGGGCGCGGTCAACTCGGCAGCAACGGGACAGTCGGGAGCGGTATCATGGATCTGGGTCTGACGGGCCGGAAAGCGCTTGTGACGGGCGGCACCAAGGGCATCGGGCGCGCCATCGCCGAATTGCTGGCCCGCGAGGGCGCCGGTGTGGCGATCTGCGCGCGCAATGCCGATGATGTGCGCGAGACCGTGGCGTATCTGACCGGCCTCGGCGTGCCCGCCACTGGTCATGCGGTGGACGTGGCGGACGGGCCGGCGCTGGCCGCCTGGGTGGTCGATGCGGCCGACGAACTCGGCGGGCTGGACATCGTGATCCCGAACGTGAGCGCGCTGGCCATCTCCAACGACGATGCCGGCTGGAAGGCCGGGTTCGAGATCGACATGATGGGATCCGTGCACGCGGTGGACGCGGCGATGCCGTTCCTGGAGAAATCCGACGCCGGGTCGATCGTGATCATTTCCAGCGTGTCGGGCCGCGAGATCGACTTCGCCGCCGGGCCGTATGGCGCGTTCAAGGCGGCCCTGATCCATTACGCGCAGGGATTGGCGTTCAACCTGGCGGCCAGGAACATCCGCGCCAACACCGTCTCCCCCGGCAACACGTATTTCCCGGGCGGGGTGTGGGAGAAGATCGAGCAGGGGATACCGGACCTGTTCGCCAAGGCGATGGCGTTGAACCCGACCGGGCGGATGGCCAAGCCCGAGGAAATCGCCCGCGCCGCCGTGTTCCTGGCCAGCCCGGCGGCGAGTTTTATTACCGGGACGAATTTGGTGGTGGATGGGGCATTGACGCGGGGCGTGCAGTACTGAGGGCGTTTTGGTCCGAGGCACGGGTTTCCGGAAAATAGCCGAGGTGCTGGACATCTGCTCGACGGCAGTGGATTTGTTTCAATTTACTCTGTCCGCGCTCTACGGGTGTTTGCGGGGATTTAGTGTGAGTTAGGCCATTGTTTGATAAAGGACTTTATGATGCGGAAGATTCCCGCAACGGAGGGCAGGGCAACGGTAACGGGCAGTCATGCCCATACGGCAGCCGTATATGATGGACCAGTGGTCAGCCTAGGCGCCCATCTCCCCCCGGTTCAAGACTTCAATGTCGACGCCGGTCCCTGCGATGAGAGCAGCATTCTCAAGGAACCGGCGCGCGGACTTTATCGTGAGGTCGAGTGCTGTGACGCCCCCGCTTTCGTCGGCGATGGCCACTTTCGTCACAATCGCGACCGCGATTTCGGCGCCATCCTCGATTGCGCCGACGAACCGAGCGTTAATGCGGAGTAGCACTCTTACGAAGGGGGGTGCCTTTGCCGGTATGCAGCCCGAGTTGGATTGTGCCGGTCGATCGGAGGAGAGGCGATGGAAAGGCTTGGTCAATGCCACTGCGGCTCACTACGTGCAACAACATCCGGCGATCCGTTATTGGTCAACATGTGTCACTGCAAGGCTTGCCAGCGTAGGACTGGGGCACTAGCAGGCAGTGGAGCCGCCTTCGCGAAGACACAGGTCAGGATCGAAGGGCCCAGCAAGGTCTTCGAGAGAGACGGGCAGGCAGGTCGCAAGGTTCGATTCTATTTCTGCCCCAACTGTGGAACATCCTTGTATTGGGAGGCTGATGTCCGGCCGGACTGGTATCTCGTTGCTGTCGGAGCGTTCGCTGATCCGGGCTTTCCCCCACCATCGGTGTCCATATTCGAAGAATCGAAGCACACGTGGACGCGGCTTCCCGATGGTATGAAACGTTTACGGGACGCCAATATTCCCAGCAGGTGAATGTTATCGTGTTTCCTGCGTGTCTGGCGGTTAGCCGGGGCTGTCGCATGGCAACTCGCCTTGCTGCGTTTTTCTTAATATTTGCACGCTCCATTCCGCCAACACGGGCAGAGGGTGCCCAAACTGCCCAAATCCGCTAGCGTAGTTGGGAAGGGAATCGGTTTGATGAGCGGCCAACGGCAGGGTGCGAACGAGGGCTATGACTCGCGTCGCTGGACGGGCGATCCAAATATCATCAGCGAACCCCGACGATCACGAGGGCTACGAAAGCTACAGCTATCCGACGTGCCGCAGCCTTTACGGGCGCTGGTTCCCGTCGTTGGGAGCATCTTGATGGTCGGATTGCTAGGCAATGGATACTG
This sequence comes from uncultured Pseudomonadota bacterium, assembly GCA_963764895.1. Lineage (GTDB taxonomy): Bacteria > Pseudomonadota > Alphaproteobacteria > Acetobacterales > Acetobacteraceae > CAVXUK01. The sequence goes on along the minus strand of CAVXUK010000012.1, from coordinate 66,426 downwards.
CGAGCACGAATTATTCCATGCTTCGTCAAGATTTCCAAATAGGGTTTACACAGAACCACGGGAATTAAAGGGAAGCACGCGGTTCGTTACCCGCACTGACGGGCAAATTTGCGCCGTGTCCACCAGCGTCACCATCGGAGGCGGGGCAGCGTCCTTTCTCGTATTCGGAGCGGCCACGGTGCTGGATCTCCGACGGCGTTCACGAGCTCAAGCGCGGGACTATCCCCATAGGGACATTTAGAGAATGTGCGTGACGCCGTCGATATTTCTTCAAATTGCAAAATTCTTGCAGAGTGTGTAAAAACCCGATTGCCACCGGCTGCCGCGAACAATTCTATCGTCGAGGCAGCGAACGACAAACAATAAATTCAAGGCAATCCGGTGGAGCGCAACGCGATTGCTTATTGCCGTTACGGTCCAGACTTTTCCCACGGTCTGCCTGAGATTTGCACGGTACTGGACAGACCAGACTTCATCGGGGGTGGCCCGCATCCCCGTGGGCTTCTCTAAGTGTCCATCCGGGAACATCTTGAATCGTTGGAGTCATTTGTGATTCGATGGCGGCCATCGGATTCGCAGGAGCCGCTTGGTGTGGACGAACGAAAACCGCGGTCGCTATGACCGCAGCAAGCTGCGTTACCCGAGTGACGTGACTGATGAGGAGTGGGGATTGATCCGGCCTCTGATCCCGCCCGCCAAGAGAGGTGGCAACAAGCGGACCGTCGACGAGCGAGAGATAGTCAACGGGCTGATGTATATCCTGAGCACGGGTTGCCAGTGGGCTTCGCTGCCCAAGGACCTGCCGCCGCGCAGCACCGTGAACGATTACTTCTGCCGCTGGGATTATGACGGGACGCTCGATTGCATCCATCACGCCCTCTACGTGAAATGCCGAGAACGCGCTGGACGAGACGCCAGTCCGACGGCGGCGATCATCGATAGCCAGAGCGTCAAGAGCGCAGAAAAAGGGGGCTTTCGATCGACCCGCCCGGCTTTGATGCGGGAAAGAAGATCAAAGGCAAGAAGCGCCACGTCTTGGTAGATACGCAAGGCCTTCTACTGCACGCCATCATCCATGCGGCCGACATCCAAGACCGCGATGGCGGCGTGCTTCTGATGAGCGCGGTATTCGGCACGTTTCCCTTCCTGCTGAAACTCTACGCCGATAGTGGCTACCAGGGACCGAAGTTCGAGGAAGGATTGTCGACCACCTTCCGCCAGATCAACGTCGAGATCGTCAAGCGATCCGATTGCAGTAAGTTCGTGGTGTTGCCCAAACGCTGGATCGTCGAGAGAACCATCGCCTGGCTCAACCGGTGCCGCCGCCTGGCCAAAGACTGGGAATGCCTGAACCGAAACGGTCTTGCGTTCCTGCGTTGGGCCTCCATCCGATTGATGCTCAGAAAGCTCTCTCAAACCCCGATATGATCCCGGATGGACTTTAAGACGTGCAAGATGGTGTGCAGCCGCTGCGCGCTTGTCCGGGCTAGCGGCAAGGGCCGAACACCATACGGTCACGCAGCGGCAACGACGCGGCGATGCCGTCGAGAAACAATCCGCTCATCAAGGATGCACGTCGCTCGCCATTTTCGGGGCTCGGAATCCGGAACCGCTCAAGGGCGATCTCGCGCCGAGTAACGCGGCCGGGCCGAACCATCACGGCGCCTCGTGTCTGCCCAAGTGCGTCGCAAGGAAGGCTTCGATGCGTCTGGCCATGGCCAGTCTGTCCCGCGTCTTGCGGATGCCGTGGCCTTCGCCCGGGAACACGACGTAATCGAACGTCGCCACCGGCCTTGCGTATCGCCTCGACAAAACGGTCCGGCTGCTGCTGTCCGACCCGGACATCGTCGGTCCCCTGAAAGATCAGCAGCGGGCGCTTGATGCGGTCGGCGAGGTTGATCGGGGAACGCGACGCCATCTCGGCGCGGTCGTGTGCGTCGGCCGGGTCGCCGACATAGGCACGCCAGAAATTCAGCCGCTGTTTCCAGTAAGGCGGAAACTCCTGCAGCAGCGCCGGAAGATCGGTCGGACCGAAGCCGTCGATTCCGGCCGCGAAAACGTCGGGCGCGACAGCGAGGCCCATCAGCGTCGCGTAGCCTCCGTAGCTTTCGCCCATGATGGCGATCCGCGCGGGATCGGCCAGCCCCTGCGTCGCCGCCCAACGTGCCCCGTCAATCACGTCGTCTTCCATCTTGCCGGCGAACTCGTGGCGGGACGCCCGGAGGAAGGCGCGACCATAACCGAGTGAGCCACGGAAATTCACCGACAGCACGCCATAGCCGCGATTGGCCAGCATCTGCACCATTGGGTCATAGCCCCAATAGTCGCGGAGCCACGGGCCACCATGCACGACCAACACCATCGGAAGATTTTTGCCGGGCATGCCTTGTGGCAGCGTCAGGTAGCCGTGCAGCGCCACCCCGTCGCGCGCGGGAAACGCGACCGGGGTCATCGGCGACAGCGCAGCGCTATCCCTGGCAATCGGTGACTCGGTCAGTTGCGTCATCGTGCCGGTCTGCCGATCGAACAGATAATCGCTGTCGCCGGCGCGAGCGGTCGACACTCGGACGATCAAATGCCTGACGGCGATGTCGGCGTTGATGACGAACACTTCGGCAGGCCCGTCGGGCCGAAAGCGCGCGATGTCGCGTGCCAACCCCGCATCAAAATAATGCTCGACGCAATAATCCGGACAAGAGACGGTCGACACGGCGGCGGCGGCGTCATCGTCGATCCAGGCATCCTGGACGTCGGCATCGGCGTTTGCGTCGACGACGGTTTCGTCACCCGATCGCAGGTCCAGGCGCACCAGCGCGGCTTTGTCACGGCCGTGGCTGGAAACGGCCCAAACGAATTGGCCGTCACGGCTCACGCCTCTGGGTGTGAATACCGCGTCGGCGGGGCCATCCAGCAACATGCGCCATCCGGTGCCGTCAGGTACCTCCAGCAGCCAGCCGCCGTCCGTCCGGCTGCGCATGCGCGCGATGACGGTGCCCATCCGATCGGTGACCCAACGGACCACGTCGCCGGGATTGTCGGCCACCAACGCAAGCGCGCCGGTCTCCAGATCCAGCCGATAGAGGTCGAACAGGCTGGCGTCCCGCCGGTTCATCAGAACGAGCACATGGGCCGGATCGCCGGATAGAATGTGCGGGGATTCGTCGTGTAGCATCTGCGGAGACCGCATGGTGACGCCGGGGAACGGCGTTCGATCGACCGGTGGCTGCTCGGGATGCGCAAGGCTCGCCACGAGCAGATGCTCGTCTTCGCTGCCGCGCTGGCTTTCGCGAATGAGGATGTGCTGACTGTCCGCCGCCCACTCAAAGCTGGAGACGGGCCGATCAGCCGCCAGGCTTTCGATTTTTTGGCTGTCGAACTGCCGAAAACGGATCGTGGGTTTGCCGCGATCGGTCTCGATCCAGGCGAGCACGGACCCGTCCGGCGATATCTGATACCGCCAGCGCGGCGGCCCGGCGGCGAAGAACGCGGCAAGCGGAATTAAGGGTGGCGATCGGGCAGATGATGGTTCTGGCGTCTGTGCAACCGCCGCGGATTGCGACATCCATAGAGCCAGCAGCGAAAACCATACAAGACGACGCGCGGGCATCAACACCGGGATGATTTGATGGACACTCTTGGCGCCGCGCCGCGCGCCCGGCGCACAGCCGCGTGCCAGCCGCGCGTAAGTTCCTCGCGCTCCGCCGCCGGCATCTGCGGCTGCCAGATCCGGGCCGGCTCGTGGAGTTGCGAAATCTCCGCCAGCGAGCCGCGCAGCCCGGCCTGGAGCAAGGCGAGGCAGGCGACGCCGAGCGCCGTGGTTTCCGCCACCGCCGCCCGCGCAACCGCAAGGCCGGTGAGGTCCGCGAGGCATTGCATGAGCCACGGGTTCGCCGTCATGCCGCCATCGACGCGCAGCGCCGCCCCGCCTGCGATCCCGTCGCGGCGCATGGCGGCGATCAGGTCGCTGGTCTGGAACGCCACCGATTCCAGCGTCGCGCGCACCAGATGCGCGGCGGTCGTTTGCCGGCTGATACCGCAGATCAGTCCGCGCGCCTCGGCGTCCCAATACGGCGCGCCCAGGCCGGTCAGCGCCGGGACCATGTACACACCGTCGCTGTCAGGCACACTCGCCGCCAGCGCCGCGGTCTCGGCGGCGTCGCGGATCAGGCCGAGCCCGTCGCGCAGCCACTGCACGGCGGCGCCGGTGGTGAAGATGCTGCCCTCCAGCGCGTAGGTGACGGCGCCGCCCAGCCGGTAGCCGATCGTGGTCAGCAGCCGGTTGGCGGAAGCGCGGGGCTGCGCGCCGGTGTTGGCGATCATGAACGCGCCGGTGCCGTAGGTGCATTTCAGGTCGCCAGGCGTGAAGCAGGCATGGCCGACCAGGGCCGCCTGCTGGTCGCCGGCCATCGCGGCAACCGGGATCGCGGCGCCGAGCACGTCCGGGTCGGTGGTGCCGAAATCGGCGGCGGTATCGCGCACCTCCGGCAGCAGCGATGCCGGGATGGCGAACAGGCGCAGCAATGTCTCGTCCCAGCGTCCGTCGAAAATGTTGAACAGCGCGGTGCGGGCGGCGTTGGTGGCGTCGGTGGCGTGCACGCGCCCGCCGGTCAGCCGCCACAGCAGGAAACTATCGATCGTGCCGGCGGCCAGCGCACCGCGCTCGGCGGCCGTGCGGACGCCGGCGTGGTCGAGAATCCAGGCGATCTTGCTGGCCGAGAAATACGGGTCCAGCACGAGGCCGGAGCGCGCCGTCACCTCCGCCTCGTCACCGGCGGCCGCCATCTCCCGGCAGCGTTCGGCGGTGCGGCGGTCCTGCCAGACGATGGCGTTGTATACGGGCCGGCCGGTGGCGCGGTCCCACACCACGACGGTCTCACGCTGGTTGGTGATGCCGATCGCGGCGACGGGGCCGGGCGCCTGCGCGAGCACCTCGCGGCAAACGGCGACCGTGGCCGCGAAGATTTCCTCCGGGTCGTGCTCCACCCAGCCATGCGCCGGGAAAATCTGCGGCAGCGTGCGCTGGGCCATGGCGACCGGGCGCAAGGCGGTATCGAACAGGATCGCGCGGGTCGACGTGGTTCCCTGATCGATCGCCAGCACTGCGGTCTGTGCCGCCATGTGTTCCCCCCATCGTTCGTAATCGCTGCCAGTCTATCGCCTAGAAGGGACCGGCGCGATGGCGGGTTGCGCCGTGCCGCGCGGCGAGGAACACTGATCCCCATGGGCACCAGGCGATGGGACTCGCTGTGGCTGAACCTGTCCGCCGCCACGATGCAGCCGGACGGCGCGCCGTATGGGCTGGTGGCAGACGCGGCCATCGGCATTACCGGTGGGCGTCTGGCCTATGTCGGCCCGCGCGCGGCGCTGCCCGACGCGCCTGACGCGCTGGCGACCCAGGTCATGGATGGCGGCGGCGGCGTGATGACGCCGGGGCTGATCGATTGCCACACGCATCTGGTCTACGGCGGCAACCGCGCCCGTGAGTTCGATATGCGGCTGAACGGTGCCACCTACGAGGACATCGCCCGCGCCGGCGGTGGCATCCTCGCCACAGTCCGCGCCACGCGCGCGCTGGACGAGGACGGGCTCGTGCAAGCCGCCCTGCCCCGGCTGGACGCGCTGCTGCGGGAGGGCGTCACCACCGTCGAGATCAAATCCGGCTACGGGCTGGAGGCCGAGACCGAGTTGCGCCAGTTGCGCGCCGCCCGCCGGCTCGGGCAACTGCGGAAGGTGGATGTCAGCACCACGTTCCTCGGTGCCCACGCCGTCCCGCCGGAATTTTCCGGCAATGCCGACGGCTACGTCGATCTGCTGGTCACCGAGATGCTGCCCCGGGTCGCGGCGGAGGGACTGGCCGATGCGGTCGATGCGTTCTGTGAGACGATCGCGTTCAGCCCGGCCCAGACCGCCCGCGTGTTTGCCGCCGCCCAGACGCGCGGGCTGGCCGTGAAGCTGCACGCGGAACAGCTCTCCAACCAGCACGGCGCCGAGCTGGCAGCGGAATTCGGCGCGTTGTCGGCGGACCATCTGGAATGGCTGGATGAAGCGGGGGCAGCCGCCATGGCGCGCGCCGGCACCGTGGCCGTGCTGCTGCCCGGCGCCTTCTACGTGCTGCGCGAATCCCGCGTGCCGCCGGTGGACTTGCTGCGCCGCCTGAACGTGCCGATCGCGCTGGCCACCGACTGCAACCCCGGCACATCCCCCCTCACCTCGCCGCTGCTGGTGCTGAACATGGCCTGCACGCTGTTCCGCCTGACCCCGGAGGAAGCCCTTGCCGGCCTGACCCGCCACGCCGCAGCCGCGCTGGGCCTGGAGGATCGCGGCGTGCTGCGCGCGGGGTTGCGCGCCGATGCGGTGCTGTGGCGCATCTCGCATCCGGCGGAGCTGTCCTACGCCATCGGCCTGAACACTCGCGCCGCGACCATCTTCGCCGGCGCGCCGGTCTAGGGAAGCCCGCCATGGAATCGCCCAGCCGGCTGGACAATCAGCGTGTCCTCCATGCACCGCGCGGGCCGGAGCGAACCTGCCGCTCCTGGCAGTCGGAAGCCGCCTTGCGGATGCTGATGAACAACCTCGACCCGGAGGTCGCCGAGCGGCCGCAGGAACTCGTCGTCTACGGCGGCATCGGCCGCGCGGCACGCAACTGGGAGTCGTTCGACCGCATCGTCGCCAGCCTGCGCGCGCTGGGCGACGAGCAGACGCTGCTGGTGCAGTCCGGCAAGCCGGTCGGCGTGTTCCGCACCCACGCCGACGCGCCGCGCGTGCTGATCGCCAACTCCAACATCGTGCCGCACTGGGCGACCTGGGCGAAATTCCACGAGCTCGATCGCGCCGGGCTGATGATGTACGGCCAGATGACCGCCGGCTCGTGGATCTATATCGGCAGCCAGGGCATCGTGCAGGGCACCTACGAAACGTTCTGCGAGGTTGGCCGCCGGCATTACGGCGGCGATCTGAAAGGCCGCTGGGTGCTCACCGGCGGTCTCGGCGGCATGGGCGGCGCGCAGCCGCTCGCGGCCACGATGGCCGGCGCCTCCATGCTCGCCGTCGAATGCCAGCCGAGCCGCATCGAGATGCGGCATGGCCACCGGCTACCTGGATCGCCACACCGCCGATCTGGACGAGGCGTTGCGCTGGGTGAAGGACGCCTGCGCCGAGGGGAGCGCCGATCTCGGTCGGCCTGCTCGGCAACGCCGCCGAGATCTTTCCCGAACTGGTCCGGCGCGGCGAACGCCCCGACGTGGTGACCGACCAGACATCCGCACACGATCCGCTCAACGGCTACCTGCCGGCCGGCTGGACCCTGGCGGAGTGGGCGCAGCGCCGCGAGAACGATCCGGCCGCCGTCGAGGCCGCGGCGAAACAGTCGATGCGCGTGCATGTGCAGGCGATGCTGGATTTCCATCGCGCCGGCGTGCCGACGCTCGACTACGGCAACAACATCCGCCAGATGGCCAAGGATGAAGGCTTGGCCGACGCGTTTGATTTCCCGGGTTTCGTGCCGGCCTATATCCGCCCGCTATTTTGTCGTGGCATCGGCCCGTTCCGCTGGGCCGCGCTGTCCGGCGACCCGGAAGACATCTACCGTACCGATGCGCGCGTGAAGGAACTGATCCCGGACGACCCGCATCTGCACAACTGGCTCGACATGGCGCGCGCGCGAATCAAATTCCAAGGGCTGCCGGCGCGCATCTGCTGGGTCGGTCTCGGCCAGCGCCACCGGCTCGGACTGGCGTTCAACGAAATGGTCGCGTCGGGCGCACTAAAGGCGCCGATCGTGATCGGCCGCGACCATCTCGACAGCGGCTCCGTCGCCAGCCCCAACCGCGAAACGGAATCGATGCGCGACGGTTCGGACGCCGTGTCCGACTGGCCGCTGCTCAACGCGCTGCTGAACTGCGCGAGCGGCGCCACCTGGGTGTCGATCCATCACGGCGGCGGCGTCGGCATCGGCTATTCGCAGCACGCCGGCATGGTGATCGTCGCGGACGGTACGCCGGAAGCCGCGCGGCGGCTGGAGCGCGTGCTATGGAACGATCCGGCAACCGGCGTGATGCGCCACGCCGATGCCGGCTATCCGGACGCCATCGCCTGCGCACAGGAATTCGGGCTGGAACTGCCCTCGTTGGGATAGGAACTGCATGAAGATCGTCATCGTCGGCGGCGGCGCCATCGGCAGCTCCGCCGCCTACCATCTCGCGACCCACAAGGGATTTCGCGGCGAGATCACCGTCGTCGAGCGCGACCCGACCTATGCCCGCGCCTCTTCGATGCTGTCGGCGAGCGGCATCCGCCAGCAATTCTCCACGCCGGTCAGCATCCGCATGTCGCAATACGGGCTGGACTTCATCCGCTCCGCCGCGACCCGACTCGCCGTGGATGGCGACGCGCCGCTGCTGGCGTTCAGGGAACACGGCTATCTGTTCCTCGCCACCGAATCCGGCGTCGACGTGCTGCGCGAGAACGTCGCTGTGCAGCGCGACGAGGGTGCGGATATCGCGCTGCTCGACCCTGACGGCATCAGCGCGCGGTTTCCATGGATCGCCAGCACCGGGCTTGCCGCCGGCTCGTTCGGCATGAGCGGCGAAGGCTCGTTCGACGGGCCGGCGATGCTGCAGGCGATGCGGCGCAAGGCGATCTCGCTCGGCGTGCGCTACGTCCCGCAAAGCTGCACCGGCTTCGTGCGCGCGGGGCGGCGCGTGACCGGCGTGCTACTCGCGGACGGCGCAGTGCTGGACTGCGACGAAGCCGTGATCACGGCCGGCGCATGGTCGGGCAACGTCGCAAAATATCTCGGGATCGACCTGCCGATCGTGCCGCGCAAGCGCATGGTCTACGTGATCGCCTGCCGCGAAGAGCTGCCCGGCTGCCCGCTGGTGATCGACCCGCTCGGCAACTGGTTCCGCCAGGAAGGAAAGCTCTTTTTGTGCGGCCGCTCGCCGGGCGACGGCGAACCGGACCCGGACGAACCGCCGCTGGACGTGACCGAGGACATGTTTTTCGACCATGTCTGGCCGGCGCTGGCCGAGCGTGTACCGGCGTTCGAGTCGGTGAAAATCACCAGTTCCTGGGCCGGCTATTACGATCTGAACCTGTTCGACCATAACGGCGTCGTCGGCCGCCATCCCGCCGCACCCAACGTGGTGTTCGCCGCCGGCTTCAGCGGCCACGGCATGCAGCACTCGCCCGCCGCCGGGCGCGGCGTTGCCGAACTGCTGGTCGATGGCGATTACGCGACGCTGGACCTGTCGCCGCTCGGCTGGCAGCGGCTGCTCAACAACCGGCCGATGTGGGAGAAAAATATCGTCTGAACCGCAACGGCCGCCGCGTCAGGTCGCCGGCCCCTCGACGAAGCACATGATGCCGAGCGCCGGCGTCCAGCACACGACCGCACGGCCAGTCGGGTTGTCCAGCCGGCGCAATACCTTGTCGGCCGGGACGGTCATCCACTGGTCGTCCACGAATGCCTCGTAATGGTTCTGCACGACACGGGAATCCACCGGCCGGCAATCGGCGATCGAGCAGCAGGATTGGCCGGTGCCGGGCTGGCGCAGATCCTGGAACCAAGGCGACAGGGCCGGGTCCGCATTCGGCGGCGGCATCGCGAGCGCGGCGCCGGCTTGCAGCGCGAACAGCGGTACCAGCAGCACAAAACGGGTCATCATTCGCCCCTCGGCTTAGCCGGAGGGCAACGTGGCGACGACGTGCCGGTTCGGCCGGTCGCCGCTCACGTTCGCTTGGTCAAGCAGCCTTCGCCAATGTGTCGAACCGCTTGAGCCGCGCGATCAGCGCCGGCATGTCGCGCAGCGGAATCATGTTCGGCCCGTCGCTCGGCGCGTGGTCCGGGTCCGGATGCGTCTCGATGAACACGGCGGCGCACGCCGACCGCCAGCGCGGCGCGCGCCAGCACCGGCGCGAACTCGCGCTGCGCCGCCGGAGGCGCCGCCCTGCCCGCCCGGCTGCTGCACCGAATGCGTGGCGTCGAACACCACCGGGTAGCCGGTCCGCGCCATGATCGGCAGCGACGCGGAAGTCGCTGACCAGCGTGTTGTAGCCGAAGCTCGCGCCGCGCTCGCACAGCAGGATGTTGTCGTTGCCGGTGGAGGCGATCTTGGCGGCGACATTCGTCCATGTCCCAGGGCGCCAGGAACTGGCCTTTCTTGACGTTGATGGCGCGGCCGGTCGCGCCGGCGGCGAGCAGCAGATCGGTCTGGCGGCAGAGGAAGGCCGGGATCTGCAGCACGTCCACGGCCTCGGCCGTCGGTGCGCACTGCTCGGCGTCGTGCACGTCGGTCAGCACCGGCATGCCGAAGCGCTCGCGCACCTCGGCCAGGATCTCGAGGCCCTGCGCCATGCCGACGCCGCGCGCGGCGCCGCGCGCTGGTGCGGTTGGCCTTGTCGTAGCTGCTCTTGTAGATCACGCGGCATGCCGAGCCGCGGCCAGATCTCGGCCAGCGCCGCCGCCACCTCCAGCGCGTGCCCGACGCTCTCGATCTGGCAGGGGCCGGCGATCAGCACGAACGGCAGGTCGTTGGCGATCGTCGATGCCGCCGACACGAACGGTGCGACGGGCGCGGTCATACCAGCCGCGCCTGGCGCACCGCCGCGGCGATGAAGCCCTCGGAACAGCGGGTGCGGCTCGAACGGCTTGGATTTCAGCTCCGGGTGGTACTGCACGCCGATGAACCAGGGATGGTCCGGCATACTCGACGATCTCCGGCAGCACGCCGTCCGGCGACATGCCGGAGAAACGCAGGCCGGTCGCCTCCAGGTGCTCGCGGTAGTGGATGTTGACCTCGTAGCGATGGCGGTGGCGCTCGCTGATCTGCGCTCGCGTCGCCATAGACCTCGCGCGCACCAGCGACCTCCGGCCAGCTCGGCCGGGATAGGCGCCGAGCCGCATCGTGCCGCCGAGATCGCCGCCGGCGCGCGCGGCGCTCGATCTCGTTGCCGCGCGCCCATTCGGTCAGCAGGCCGACCACCGGGTCTTCGCACGGGCCGAATTCGGTCGAGGAGGCGCCGGGCATGCCGGCCAGGTTGCGCGCGCGCCTCGATCACCGCCATCTGCATGCCGAAACAGATGCCGAAGAACGGCACCTGGCGTTCGCGGGCGAAGCGCACCGCCTCGATCTTGCCCTCGGTGCCGCGCTCGCCGAAGCCGCCCGGCACCAGGATGCCGTGCACGCCGTCCAGCCGCTGCACCGTGTCCGGCTGCTCGAACACCTCGCTATCCACCCAGTCCAGCCGCACGCGCACCCGGTTGGCGATGCCGCCATGCGCCAGCGCCTCGGCCAGCGATTTATAGCTGTCGAGCAGGTTGGTGTATTTGCCGACCACCGCGATGCGCACCTCGCCTTCCGGCGCGCGCACCGCCTCGACGATGCGCGTCCAGCGCGACAGGTCGGGCGGCCGCTCGTGCGGCAGGCCGAAATGGCGCAGCACCTCGCGGTCCATGCCCTTCGGCGTGGTAGCTCGCCGGCACGGCGTAGATCGTGTCCACGTCCAGCGCCGGGATCACCGCCTCGGGCCGCACGTTGCAGAACAGCGCGATCTTGCGGCGCTCGTTGTCGGGGATCGGCCGGTCGCAGCGGCAGATCAGCATGTGCGGCTGGATGCCGACATTCAGCAGCTCCTTCACCGAATGCTGCGTCGGCTTGGTCTTCAGCTCGCCGGCCGAGCGGATATAGGGCACCAGCGTCAGGTGCACGAACATCGCGCGCTCCGGGCCCAGCTCGTTGCCGAGCTGGCGGATCGCCTCCAGGAACGGCAGGCTCTCGATGTCGCCGACCGTGCCGCCGATCTCGATCAGCACGAAATCCACCGGCGGCCCTGCGCGTCGGTCGCTTCGCGGCTGATCGCCTCCTTGATGGCGTCGGTGATGTGCGGGATCACCTGCACGGTGGCGCCGAGATAGTCGCCGCGCCGTTCCTTGGCGATCACCTCGGAATAGATCCGCCCGGTGGTCGCGTTGTCGACCTTGCGTGGCGTGGACGCCGGTGAAGCGCTCGTAATGGCCGAGATCGAGATCGGTCTCCGCGCCGTCATCGGTGACGAACACCTCGCCGTGCTGGTACGGGCTCATCGTGCCCGGATCGACGTTGAGATAGGGATCGAGCTTGCGCAGCCGCACGCTGAATAGCCGCGCGCCTGCAGCAGCGCGCCGAGGGCCGCCGAGGCGATGCCCTTACCGAGCGAGGAGACCACGCCGCCGGTGATGAATACGAACCGCGTCATGGAAGCTCAGTATACAGGCGCGACCGAGTCTGCGGAAAGCATGACAGCATGCGCGCGATTTTTCTGCGGGTATACGCTGGACGCATATGTCCAGCCGGCTGGATCAGTTCGTCGGCACGGCGGGCGCCGCCGGCTTCGCGGGGGCGGCGGCTGGCGGCGTTCCTGTCGGTGCGGCGCCAGGGGTAGCCGGCAAGGAACCGGCATGGCCGGCCGGCGCCGTGGAGGCCGGCACGTCGAGGATCGAGCGGCTGACCGCCGGTGCCCCGGTTCATCAACGCCAGCGCCAGCGACAGGCCGAAGAACATCGCGCCGAGGATCGAGGTGGTGCGGGTCAGCAGATTGGCCGTGCCGCGCCCGGTCATGAACGAGCCCATGCCCTGCGAGGTGCCGATGCCGAGCCCGCCGCCCTCGCTGCGCTGGATCAGCACGACGCCGATCAGCGCGATGGTGACGAACAGATGCACAAGCAGCAGGACGGTGGTCATTGGTATCCCCAGGCGTTCGCAGGCGTTCTAGCTTCCCGTGGCAGGAATGGAAAGCGCGGGTCAACGCGCCAGCGCGGCACGGGCCAGCACCTGCCCGGTGCGGGTGTCCAGCACCAGCACGCGATCCGGCCCACCGCCCTGGAGTTGCAGTGCGATCCGGTCGGCCGCCGCCGACACGCCGGCGATGCGGGTGCCCGCCGGCTCATCCAGCACGGCCCGGACGCCACCGGCCACGGCTCCCGGCCCGGACAGGCGATGCACGATCACCACCGCGATAGTGGCCACGCCGGCCACGATCAGCACGCCCATCACGATGACCAACGCCTGCAACGCGCGCATGCCGCCTCCCCGCACGCGGCCGATCCGCGCTATGCCGGCGCCATGTCCGACGAAACCGCCGCCGAGGCAACCCTGACCGTGCAGGCCGATGCCGAACTCGGCCGGGCAGCGCGTGGACCGGTTCCTGGCCGAGGCGTTCGGCGCCGTCTCCCGCTCGCGCATCAAGGCGCTGATCGAATCCGGTCACGTCACCCGCGACGGCATGCGCCTGACCGAGCCGGCCGAGCCGGTGCGCGCCGGCGCCGTCTACACGATCACGCCACCGGCGCCGGTCGCCGCCGTCCCGCAGGCGCAGGCAATTCCGTTCCCGATCCTCTACGAGGATTCGCGACCTGCTGGTGCTCGACAAGCCGCCCGGCCTGGTCGTGCATCCGGCACCCGGCAACGAGGATGGCACGCTGGTCAACGCGCTGATCGCGCATTGCGGCGACCAGCTGGGCATCGGCGGCGAGCGCCGGCCCGGCATCGTGCACCGGCTCGACAAGGACACCTCGGGCGTCATGGTGATCGCCAAGACCGAGCAGGCGCTGGCCACGCTGTCGGCCGCGTTCGCGGCGCGCGACATCGACCGGACGTACATGGCGCTGGCCTGGGGGCTGGCGAATCCGTCCGCCGGGGAGATCGAGGGTGCGATCGGGCGCGACCCGCGCGACCGCAAGCGCATGGCGCTGGTCAGCCGTGGCGGCAAGATGGCGCTGACCCGCTACCGCACGCTGGCGCAGCATGGCGGCGCGGTGTCGCTGCTCGAATGCCGGCTGGCGACCGGGCGTACCCACCAGATCCGCGTGCATCTGGCCAGCATCGGCCACCCGATCGTGGGCGACCCGGTGTATCTGCGCCGCATCCCCGCCGCCGCCCGGCTGCTGCCGGATGCCACGCGGCGCCAGTTGCTGGATTTCCCGCGTCAGGCGCTGCATGCCGCACGCCTCGGTTTCACTCATCCCCGTACCGGCCAGCCGCTCGCCTTCACGACGGCGCCGCCCGCCGACATGCAGGCCGCTGCTGTTGGCCCTCGGCATGGCCAAAACTTAATCCTGACTTAATTAGTACGGATTTGACGCACTGCGGCAAACTCGCTATAAAGTGCAGGCGTTTACCAGCGGCGGGTGCCCGCAGCACGCAACTCCGGTCTGCGGTCGCCTTTTTTTAGGGACCGCACCCAGAGATTTTCCCCCACCTCGCACCCACGTTCGACCTGTCTACGCTCGAACGTGCAAGAAACCGGCCGGTCGTGTGCGCCGTAATGGGTACGACGCCTGCCGCGCAGACGAAAGGAGCCTACGATGGTCTCTGCCGTCATCAATGTTGCCCCTGAAGGCAACCTGACCCGTTACCTTCAGGAGATCCGTAAATTCCCGATGCTCGCGCCGGAGGAGGAGCTGGAACTCTCCCGTCGCTGGCGCGACCACGAAGATATGGAGGCGGCGCACAAGCTTGTCACCTCACATCTACGCCTCGTCGCCAAGATCGCGATGGGCTATCGCGGCTACGGCCTGCCGGTCGGTGAACTGATCAGCGAGGGCAACGTCGGCATGATGCAGGCGGTCAAGCGGTTCGACCCGGATCGCGGCTTCCGCCTTGCCACCTATGCCATGTGGTGGATCCGCGCGGCCATCCAGGAATACATCCTGCACAGCTGGTCGCTCGTGAAGATGGGCACCACGGCCGCACAGAAGAAGCTGTTCTTCAACCTGCGCCGGCTGAAGGGCCAGATGCAGGCGATCGACGACGGCGACCTGCAGCCCGAGCAGGTGGCGAAGATCGCCCACGCGCTCGGCGTGCCGGAGCAGGACGTGGTCAGCATGAACCGCCGCCTGTCCGCGCCCGACCACAGCCTGAATGCCCCGGTCCGCGCCGACAGCGAGGGCGAGTGGCAGGACTGGCTGGTGGACGAGTCCGACAGCCAGGAAACCGCCATCAGCGACCGCGAGGAACTGACCGGCCGCAAGGCGCTGCTGGCCGGCGCGCTCAAGACGCTGAACGAACGCGAGCGGCACATCCTGATCGAGCGCCGGCTGAAGGACAATCCGACCACGCTGGAGGACCTGTCGCAGCAATACGGCATCTCCCGCGAGCGGGTGCGCCAGATCGAGGTGCGCGCATTCGAGAAGCTGCAGAAGGCGATGCACACGCAAGTCGCCGAGCGCCGGCGTAGCGCGGCGGCGCAAAGCGAGGCGCGCGCCTCCGCCTGACGTACGCGACGACGCAAAAGAGGCCGGAGGGCGCGCGAGCGTTCGTCCGGTTTTTTTTGTGCCGGCCGCCTTTTGTATCGTCTGTCAGCGTATGGCCTGGTCGGCCTGCGCCTGCGCGCCGTCTCCATCCCAGTTCGCCGCCAGCGCCGCCCGTTCGCGCTTCAGCGTGGCCGTCTCGGCGCGCGGCCGATACATCCAGCACAAGACCGACGAGCAGCGGTAGCAGCTCCGCCATCAGCCAGCCGGCAGCCTGCGCCGCCCAGGCGATGGCGAGCACATGCGTGTTGCTCGCCAGGGCGAGACTTTCGTCCATGCCATGCGCGTCGCTCCAGAGATCCATCACCGGCAACGCCGCAGCCGCCAGCCCATACAGCAGGACCGCCCGCGCCACCGGCTTGCCGGGGGAGCGGTCGGCGAACATGATGGTCAGGGACGGCATCAGCAGAACGCCCAGCAGCACCGCGGTCGGCGGGGACAGGACGACAAGGACCCCGAAGACGAGGCCCTGAAGCCACATCGCGGTGCCTCGGCGTGGGGCGGTCGCCGGCTTGGCCATCACCGCAACGCCATTGCGACGGCGGTTGCCGCCAGCGCCGCCAGCCCCAGGGCGGCGGCGATCTCCTGGCCCAGCCGCCGCGCCGTCTCCGCCCGCGCGGCCGCACCGCCGGCAATCGCCGCCAGCCGGCCGTCGATGCGCCGCAGCCCGGCGCGCGTGCCATCGAACGCACGACGATCCGCTTCCCGCGCGCCGGGGTCGTCCAGCAACGCCAGCAGTGCCGACAGGTCGCCGGCCGGGATGGCCGCGGTCAGCGCCGCCTGCCGGGCTTGCCGGGCACCGCGGCTGTGCCAGCCCTCGATCAGCGGCGCGGCCAGGGACGCCACCCAGCCGGCCACCCCCGGCAACGGCCCGGGCCGCACTTGCTCCTGCAAGCGCGCCAGCAGAGTCAGCTGCGCGAGCGCCGGGACGCCGGGCGCGCCGGCTTCGGGCAGGGCCGCGATGTCGGCCTCCAACCGCTGCCCCTGATGGGCGGCGATGAAGGCGGCGATCTCGCGATCGATCGGCATCAGCGCCCGCACCTCCGACCGGGACGCGGCGGCTTCCAGCGCCGGCAGCAACTCGGCCAGACGCGCCACCAGCGCGGTGCCCAGCAGCGGGCTGCGGCACGGCAGCAAATGGTTCAGCTCGTAGATCAGCCGGGGAAGGCCGCCGGCCCAGCCGCGCAGCCGCAGTGCCGCCCGGTATTGCCGACCCAGCGCGCGCAGGCCCTGCACATCGCAATGCTCGGCGCGCACCGGCGCCCAATCGGACACCGCCTCGCAGCCGATCATTTCCTCGATCCTGTCACGCAGGCCGGACTCGCGCCGGGTCGACTCGGCTGTCTCGGCGCCGTCGGCCGCCAGGGCCGGGCCGAACCCGTCCGGCCAGATCGCCAGCCCGCGCCAGCACAACGGCGCCAGCGGATCGAGCATGGCCACCGCGCGCATGCCCAGCTTCGCGTCCGCCTCCGCATCGTCCTTGCCGCCTTCGACGCCTCGCCGCGCCATGGCCTCTTCCAGCCGGGAGGCCAGCGCGGAGTCGCCCAGCACCCGGCGCAGCCAGTGGTCCACCACGCCGAGGCGGAGTAGTTTAAGGCTCTGGTCGGGCTGCCCGGCCATCGCGAAGGCGAGCGTGCGGGCATCCCAGGCGGTGATGCCGCCGATATCGAGGCTCCGCGGCGCGCGGCGCAGCGGCCGGGCCGCGACGTGGCGCGCCCGCGCCGCCGCCGGGTCCGACAGCATTGCGGGCTGCGGCCGGTGCTGCGGGTCTTGCGCCAGCATGCCCTTGACCAGGTCGCCGATCACCGGCGACAGCCGCGCGGTTCCGGCCAGTGCCTGGAAGCAGCCCTGCTCCAGCTTGCGGCGGATGATCGCGGTGTCGTCGAGTTCGATCAGCGGCAGGCGGCCGAGTGCCAGCACCAGGATCGTCACGCCCAGTGCGTACACGTCATCGGCGATCACGCCGTCGCCACGCGCTGCGGCCGGGCACATGGCCACATACGGCGGCTCGAACAGCGCCGGCTGCAACAGCGCCGGTGGCGTGGCCCAGGCGCAGCCCAGCGTGAGGCCGCCGCCGGCCGGGGCCGGGTCGAGAAAGATGTTGTCCGGGCGCAGCGCGCGATGGGTCACGCGCTGTGCGGCCAGCAGCGCCAGCGCCGCCGCCGCCGGCCGCAGCAGCCGGCCGATCAGGTCGCCGTCGCTCCAGGCGCGCGGCGCCGCGGCCCCGGACGGCCACAGCGCCGGCCCGGGCGGGGCCGGGCAGATCACGAACCAGGCCGGCTTGCGATCAGGCCCGGACGCCGGCCCGTGTGCGAGCGGCAGCAGCACGCCGGGCCCCGTCACGCCGGCCAGTTGCGCCAGCGGCACGGTGCGCGGGGGCGCACCCGCACGTACTTGCACGGCCATGAGCCTAGCCCGGCCGTCGCGGCGGTCCGTCGCCGCAAACGCCGCCATCCCGCCACCGGCGCCCGGCAGCGGCCGCGTCAGGTCCACCGCAAAGCGGCCGGCGATCACCGAGTTGGATGGCACCGCCGCAGCGGCACCGGCCTGGGACGGCGGTCTGGCGGGCGATGATTTGGCGGGCGATGATTTGGCGGGTTGCGGTGCTGCCATGGCCTGGGTCGCGGACCAGGCCAACTCTATCCGGCGCGCGTTAGCGAAGTGTCACCGCGCGTGTCAGACTGTCGCTGATCGCCGCGAGCGCCTCGGCCAGCGTCGCAAAGCGGCCGATCGTGACCCCGCGTGACGAGCACCACAGCTCGTAGCGCCCGCCGCCGACCGCGACACCCCAGCGCGCCCACAGCGCATCGCCGCAATAGATCAGCAGGAAGCTGCCCATGGCCGGGTCGTCGCCCGGCTCGGGATCGTGGACCTGCACCGCGCGCACCCCGAAGGGCTGCGCCGCAAGCGCCCAGAAACGCGCCGAGATCCGCTCGGCCTCGCTCAGCCCAGCCGGCCGCCGCACCCTGGGCACGAACGGCAGTATGGTCGCCCCTTCGCCAGCGATGCTCTGCGACATGCGTTCCCCCTTGTCGCAACACGTCCCGGCGGATGGTTACTTCGTTGGCGGCTGTCGTACGTGTGATCCATATCACACCCAGCCGTGATCACCGCCGGGGTGTGGCCGATCAGCCCTCGAACGGGTCGCGCATCAGGATCGTGTCATCGCGCTCCGGGCTGGTGGAGAGCAGCGTCACCGGTGCCTCGACCAGCTCCTCGATGCGGCGGACATATTTGATCGCGGACGCCGGCAGGTCGGCCCAGCTCCGTGCGCCCTGCGTGCTGCCGCTCCAGCCTTCCATGGTCTCATACACCGGCTCGACCGCGGCCTGGGCGCGGGGCGCGGCCGGCAAATGGCGGAAAGTCTCATCGCCGATCCGGTAGGCGGTGCAGATCTTCAGCTCGTCCAGACCGTCCAGCACGTCGAGCTTGGTCAGTGCCAGCCCCTGGATGCCGCCGACCTTCACTGCCTGACGCACCTGCACCGCATCGAACCACCCGCAGCGGCGGCGCCGTCCGGTGTTGGTGCCGAACTCGTGCCCCCGTTCGCCCAGCAAGGCGCCGGTGGCGTCCATCAGCTCCGTGGGAAATGGACCGGAGCCGACCCGCGTGGTGTAGGCCTTGGCGATGCCCAGCACGAAGCCGACGGCCGAAGGCCCCATGCCGGACCCCGACGCAGCCGTTGCGGATACGGTATTGCTGCTGGTAACGAATGGGTATGTGCCATGATCAACATCCAGCATAACGGCCTGCGCGCCCTCGAACAGGATGCGCTTGCCGGCGCGGCGTGCCTCGTCGAGCCGTTCCCAGACCGGTTCGGCGTATGGCAGGATCTGCGGCGCCAGCGCCAGCAGGCGGTCCAGCAATTCCTGCTTCTCGAACGTCTCCGCCCCCAGCCCGCGCAGCAGCGTGTTGTGGTGCAGCAGCAATTCGTCGAGCTTGTCGGACAGTGTCTCCGGCTCGGCGAGGTCGGCCACGCGGATCGCCCGCCGCGCCACCTTGTCCTCATAGGCCGGGCCGATGCCGCGCCCCGTGGTGCCGATCTTGCGGTCGCCGCGCGCCGTCTCGCGCGCCCGGTCGATGGCGGAATGCAGTGGCAGGATCAGCGTCGCGTTGTCGGCCAGCCGCAATGTCGCGGGCGATACGTCCAGCCCCTGGGCGGTGACCCGCGCGATCTCGGCGAGCAGCGCCTCCGGGTCCACCACCACGCCATTGCCGATGATGCCGAGCTTGCCGCGCACCAGGCCGCTGGGCAGCAGCGAGAGTTTGTAGGTCTGGTTGCCGACCACCAGCGTGTGGCCGGCATTGTGGCCGCCCTGGAAGCGCACGACCAGATCGGCCCGGCTGGCCAGCCAGTCGACGACCTTGCCCTTGCCTTCGTCGCCCCACTGGGCGCCGATCACGGCGACGTTGGCCATCAGGCGTTCTCCTCATCCACGGCGATCAGGCCATCACCGGTCAGTACATGCGTGCAGCGCAGCCGCCGTGCCTCGGCTGCTGCATCGGCGACCGGCTCCAGGCCGACGACGGTGGCGAAACCTTGCGCCCGCGCGGCTGCACCGTCCAGACCGACCGGCAGATAGGCGCGCGGCCGCGCGACACGGGGCGGCGCCGCGCGCAGGATCGCATCGGGATACAGCGTCAGGCCGGTGGCTGGCTCGCTCTCGCCGGTCACGTAGCGCCCGCCCCGCCCCAGCTCCTCATGGCGGCCGGGCGCATAGACGGTCAGCGACACGCCGGTGTGGTAGCGGAAGCCGCGGAACTCGACCGGATCGATGGTGAGCTTCAGCTCCGGGGCACGGGCACGGATGGCGGAAACGGTCGCCGCCAGCCGCTCGGCCAGGGCCGCGGCTGCCGGCGGCAGGTCGGCGCCGGCCAGGGCGGCGAGCGCCCGGTCGGCGGCGCCGGCGGCCAGCAGCAATTCGGTCAGGGTCGCGGCCAGCGCGCCGCCATGCCGGCCGACCGCCGCCGCATCCTTGCGGTCGAGCGCGCGGGCCAGCAGGCCCCGGTCCGCGAGCGGCACGCCGGCCGCCTCGACCAGGGTCGGCACCAGCGGCGGCAGCGTCAGGTCGAAGCTCAGGCGCGTCAGGCCGACGTCGGCCAGGGCTTCAGCGGCAACCAGCACGATTTCGGCATCCGCCGCCGGGCTGTCATGGCCGATCAGCTCGATGCCGGCCTGCGCCACTTGCCGCTCGGGCGCCAGTTGCGTGCCGCGCACGCGCAGGCACTGGCCGGCATAGGACAGCCGCAACGGGCGCGGCGCCCCGGCCAGCCTTGTGGCGGCGATGCGGGCGATCTGCGGCGTGATATCGGCACGCAGCCCCATCATGCGATGCGTGTCGGGGTCCATGAGCCGGAACGTCTGGTCGGCGGTGGCCGCACCGGTACCGGCGAGCAGGCTGTCCTCGAATTCCAGCAATGGCGGCTTGACACGCTGGAAGCCGTGGCCGGCGAACACGGCCATCAGCGCCTCGACCGCCGACGCCTCGGTCTCGGCGTCCGGCGGCAGCAGGTCGCGCAGGCCGGCAGGCAGCAGGGCGGGACTGGGCGGCGGATCGTCGGTCATGGCGCGTGCTGGGGGTTCCAAAGCGGCGCGGCGCTATAGCACCGGCATCGCCGGGGCGGAAGCGCGACAGGGCCGCGAATTTCCGCAGTCAGGACGATAAATGCCATAGGACTGGCCATGATCGTTGCCAAAACCATTTTCCGCGCACCGGAGGCCGATCGACCTTGTGACCGAGGCCGCGCTCCCGAGAACCCGTATTTGCGTCGCCGCATCGACGCGGAGCGGCAAATCCTGTTTTCCTCGCGATGACGGCTCCCCTCCCCGACGCTGCCAGATATCTCCGGGATGCGCGGCGTGCGGCCGAACGGATCGCGCGTTCACCGCAGGTCGCAACCTTGACGACTATCTTGCCGGCCCGAACGAGACGGTTCAAAGCGGCTTGTCCCAATTCGAGTCCGGCCCGTCGTCGTACCGCTCCAGAACCAGCGCATCGGCGCGGGTAACTGGTTGCCAAAGACGACAGGCTGCCGCACGCAGGGCGGCGTCATACACAGGCCGGTGTGACACGATGCCACCGGCTTGAGATATGCTGGTGCCGATCACGAAGGCTCTCTTGAACCGCTGCAGGCAATCCGTGATCGGAACATCGACGAACCACCCACCTGCCGCCGCTCAACTTCATCCGATGACCAAAGCAAACAGCCGACCAGAAGGAATGCCTTAATGCGCTATGACCTCGTGACGACGACCTATCTGCCGGGACATGCCAACGCGGTCGCCAAAGCGGCTGCCGAGGCCGGGCCGGCCACAGGCCTCGCGGGCTACTGGGTGACCGAGATCGGCACGCTCAACCAGACGGTCGAACTCTGGTCCCACCCCCGACCGTCGTCGGCGGGCGACGCGCCGCTGGAACGGGTGTCCCGGCCCCTGACCGGCGTCGTCGGCCCCGTGGCACCGGCGGTTTCAGCCGGCATCTACGAGATGCGCCACTACAGGCTGCGGCCTGGCGTGGCGCCGTCCTGGGTCGCGATCTTCACCGCGGCACTTCCGGCGCGGGAGAAATACTCCAAAATCGTCGCCCTGCTCGCGAGCGAGCCCGGAGAGCCGGACGAAGTGATTCACATCTGGAACTATCCCGACCTGAACACCCGCGCCTCCGTGCGCGCGGCGGCGCTGAAGGACCCGGCCTGGCAGGACTTCCTGGGCAAAAGCCGGGGGCAACAGATGGTCGTCCGCCAGGATGTCTCCATTCTTCTGCCGGCGGCGCACTCGCCGTTGAAATAACAATGGGCCGCGCCGGCCGAGACGGACGGCGCGGCGCTTTCTCCGCCAGGGGGCCCAATTGGACGCAGGTTATGTCTCGGCTTTCTTCGGGTTGGCGGGCGCGATCGTTGGCGGGTTGACGTCCTTCGCGACCACGTGGCTGGTGCAGAGTTCGCAGCAGCGTTACAGGCATCGCGAGGCGGCGGGGACCATGCGCCACGATCTGTTCAGCGCATTCATTTCGGAGGCGACCCGGCTCTATGGCGATGCCTTGAGCCACGACAAGGATGACGTCACCGACCTGGTGCAGCTTTATGCCCTGATCGCCAGGATGCGGCTGGTGGCATCCCCCGCCGTCGTGACCGCCGCCGACCAAGTCCTGACCACGATCATAGAAACCTATCTCGCGCCCAACCGCACCCTGCACGAGATACGAATCCTGGCGAAAACGGGCGCCATGAATTTCCTGCACGACTTTGGCGAGGCGTGCCGCCTGGAGTTGGAGGTTCAGTCGATACGTTGACCCGGCCGCGGCCCGGGACCACAATCAGCGTTCCGAGTTGGGACGCGGGTTTGCGCGCAGCGAGCCATTCCCTGCGCGCAGCGACCCTATGCGGCCATATGTGCGATTTCCGTCTGTCTGGCCGGGAACGGCTCCCGCCATGCTTCGATGTCGTTAAGCTGATCATGCCAGCGGCGGACTTCGGGAAACTCGTCCAGCGGCAGGTTGGCCCGCGCGGCGTAAGGAAGCGCCACTGCCACGGAAAAATCAGCGACCGTCATTCCGTCCCCCACGAGCCACTTGCGCCCATCGAGGTGCGCGTTCAGCACGGCGGCACATTTGCGGAACCCACCGAGCGCTTGCTCCACCGCGATCGGATCGGGACTGCCTAATCCGAAATGAGGCCTGATGATATGCTCGAAATAGAGCGCACCGCCGGACGGGTAGAAATGATGCGCGTTCCAGCTGAACCAGCGGGCGACATCGATCTGGCGCGCATCCCGAGGCCATAGGTCCGAGCCCATCCGCTCTGCCATATGGCACATGATGGCGTCCGCCTCCCACAGGTTGCGCTCGCCGTCTTGCATCGCCGGCACTTTGGCGTTCGGGTTGATCGCCAGGTACGCCGGCGCATGTTGCTCGCCTTTTTGCAGATCGACATAGACATACTCGATCGGCGCATCGAGGTATTTCGCAAGCGCGCAGGTCTTCCGGGGTGCAAGCGTCTCTGCATAATAGAGCTTCATTTGTGGATCTCCTCCATTTCTTCTCATGGTTCGGCAACGAACGCTGCAAGCTTGTCCAGCGCCCCGCTCCAGCCTTCGCGATGGCCGTCGCGCGCCGCCTCGTCGTAGAACTGGGCGTGAATGAGCGTCAGTTCGGTTCCCTCCGGAATTGGCCGCAGCTCGAGGGTGACCAGTGACTCGCGCTCCGGCATGGTGACCCATTGCCACGAGAAGACGAGCCGTCGTTCCGGCTCCACCTCACGGTACATGCCGCGGCAATCGTGCTGTTCGCCGTCCATCGTCCGGAACACGACCCGGAAGCGCCCACCCGGGCGCGGGTCCGCCTCAGCACTCAACACCGGGCCGGCGTCCGGCCCCCACCAGCGGACCATCCGCTCGGGCTGGGTCCAGGCCGCATAGATCCTGGCTGGCGGCGCCTTGATGCGGCGAACGAGCGTAAGGCTGGGTTTCTCGGCGATCATTCCGGATCCTCCTCCACGTATTTGGCGAGGCGATCGAGGCTGCCGGACCAGAAGCGCTCGTAGCGCCTGAGCCACGCCATCGCATCTTCCATCGGCCCAGGCGTGAGCTCCACCGAAACGGTCCGCCCGCTCTTGCTGCGCGAGACCAGGCCCGCATCGGTCAGCACGTCCAGGTGCTTCATGATCGCCGGCAATTTCAGCGGAAACGGCCGGGCGAGCTCACTGATCGACAGTCCCGGCTCCCGCTCGAGCCGGGCCAGCATCGCCCGGCGGGTCGGATCCACGAGCGCCGCGAACGTCCGGCTGAGCTCTGCCTGTTGATAGTTCACCATATAGCAAACTATTGGGCCGCCACGCGGCGATGTCAACCCTGTGCCTGGCGGTCGTGCCTCGACATCGACGGTGAAACAGCCGGTGCGCCGGCAGCGGCCACCACGCTCGGGGCGGAAAACGCGTACGGCCAGGCTTCAGAATTCAGCAGCCGATCGATGTCCTGCTTCACCAGATCGTCGCCGCGGAACACCGGCATGTTGGCCTGCGGCGGCTCGGCCGGTACCGGCGCCACCTTCGGGTCGATCATGCCAACCCGGCGGTGCGGCGGTCGACGAAGCGGCGCAGATCGTCGAACACCGCCCCGAACTCGCTGCGGATCGCGGTCCGCAGCGGTTCCGCAAGATCGCCATGGGCAGCAAGATCCATCGGTGCCTGCCCCT
The DNA here is from genome assembly GCA_963764895.1 of uncultured Pseudomonadota bacterium. Classification (GTDB taxonomy): domain Bacteria; phylum Pseudomonadota; class Alphaproteobacteria; order Acetobacterales; family Acetobacteraceae; genus CAVXUK01. Next base: position 41,949 of record CAVXUK010000012.1, on the reverse strand, counting down.
TCCCGGCCTTGTGGACCGTTGAGGAAGGGACCGGTGTACAGACCAACGATTAACGATACGCTGCAGCAGCCAAGCCGTTGGCTTCTCAGAACGCCAGCGGCGTCGCCTGCACCACCAGCGGCAGCGTGCGCACCTTCGCCAGCACATCCTCGGCCACCGGTTCGTCCACCGAGACCAGACAGATCGCATCGCCACCCGGCTCGGCGCGGCCGAGATGGAAGGTGGCGATGTTGATGCCGGCATCGGCCAGCGTCGCGCCGAAGCGGCCGATGAAGCCGGGCTTGTCCTGGTTGGTGACGTACAGCATGTGGCGGCCGAAATCGGCCTCGACCTTGATGCCCTTGATCTCGACGAGGCGCGGGCGCGAACCTGCGAACAGCGTGCCGGCGACCGCGCGGCGTCTGCCGGTCGGTGGTCACCGTGATGCGCACCAGGGTCTGATACTCGCTGGCCCGGTCATGCACCGTCTCGGCCACGTCGATGCCGCGCTCGCGCGCCAGCACCGGCGCGTTGACCATGTTCGCCCCGGCCATCACCGGCGCCAGCAGCCCGGCCAGTGCGGCGGCGGTCAGCGGGCGGTGGTTCAGCGGCGCGGCGGCGCCCTCGTATTCGATCGGTCACGCGCGGATCACGCCCTCCCGCGCGCTGGTCAGCTGGCCGGCGAAGGCGCCGAGCAGGCGGCACAGCTCCATGTACGGCTTCAGCCGCGGCGCATCCTCGGCCGACACCGAGGGCATGTTGATCGCGTTGGTCACCGCGCCGGTGAGCAGGAAGTCGCTCATCTGCTCGGCCACCTGCAGCGCCACGTTCTCCTGCGCCTCGGTCGTGGCGGCACCCAGATGCGGGGTGCAGACCACGTTCTCCAGCGCGAACAGCGGGCTGTCGGTGGCCGGCTCGATCTCGAACACATCCAGCGCGGCTCCGGCGACATGGCCGGACTTCAGCGCATCGGCCAACGCCGCCTCGTCGATCAGCCCGCCGCGCGCGCAGTTGACGATGCGCACGCCCTTCCTGGTCTTCGGCGATCGCCTCGCGCGAGAGGATGTTGCGGGTCGCTGTCGGTCAGCGGCGTGTGCAGGGTGATGATGTCGGCCCGCGCCAGCAGGTCGGCCAGTTCGACCTTCTCCACGCCGAGCGCGAGCGCGCGCTGTTCGGTCAGGTACGGGTCGTAGGCGATCACCTTCATCTTCAGCCCCTGCGGCGCGGTCGGCGACGATCGAGCCGATATTGCCGCAGCCGATCAGGCCGAGCGTCTTCGCGGTCAGCTCCACGCCCATGAAGCGGTTCTTCTCCCACTTGCCGGCCTTGGTGGAGGTGCTGGCCTCCGGGATCTGGCGGGCGAGCGCGAACATCATCGCGATGGCATGCTCGGCCGTGGTGATGGCGTTGCCGTACGGCGTGTTCATCACCACGACGCCGCGCGCGGTGGCGGATTTCACGTCGACATTGTCGACGCCGATGCCGGCGCGGCCGACGACTTTCAGGTTGGGCGCGGCATCCAGCAACTCCCTGCGTGACCTTGGTGGCCGAGCGGATGGCGAGCCCGTCATAGTCGCCGATGATGGCGCGCAATTCGGCCGGCGAGAGGCCGGTCTTCACGTCCGCCTCGATGCCGCGGGCGCGAAAGATCTCGATCGCGGCGGGCGAAAGCTTGTCGCTGATCAGGACTTTCATCGTGGTGGTCCTACGTTGCATGCGTCGGTCGTAGGGCGGATGCAATCCGCCTCTGGCATAAGGCGGATTGAATCCGCCGTACGCGACCCGCGATTTCGATTGGAACGGTGAGCTAAGCGTCCTGCTTGGTGAAGGCGGCTTCGGCCTGGGCGTAGGACCAGTCGAGCCACGGCAGCAGCGCCGCGATGTCGGCGGTCTCCACCGTGGCCCCGCCCCAGATGCGCAGGCCCGGCGGCGCATCGCGATAGCTGGCGATGTCGTAGCGCCACGCCTTCCTTCTCCAGCAGCGAGGCGATCCGCTTCGCCGCCTTCGCCTGCGCCCGCCGCGTCCAGCGCCGCGAACCAGGGCGCGGTGATCTTCAGGCAGATCGAGGTGCAGGAGCGCGTCGCCGGCGTCCTCGGCCAGGAACGCCACCCAGTCGCGCTCGGCGACCCAGGCGGCGATGGCGGCGAGATTCGCCTCGCTGCGCGCGATCAGCCCCGGCAGGCCGCCGACGCGCTCGGCCCAGCGCAGCCCGTCCAGCGCGTCCTCGACGCAGAGCATGGACGGCGTGTTGATCGTCTCGCCCTTGAAGATGCCCTCGATCAGCTTGCCGCCTGAGGTCAGGCGGAAGATCTTCGGCAGCGGCCAGGCCGGCTTGTAGCTCAGCAGCCGCTCCACCGCGCGCGGCGAGAGCGCCAGCATGCCGTGCGCCGGCCTCGCCGCCCAGCACCTTCTGCCAGGACCAGGTGACGACATCGAGCTTGTCCCACGGCAGCTCCATGGCGAAGGCCGCCGAGGTGGCGTCGCAAATCACCAGCCCTTCGCGGTCGTCGGCGATGAAGTCGCCGTCGGGCAGGCGCACGCCGGAGGTGGTGCCGTTCCAGGCCAGCACGACGTCATGCGCCGGATCGACCTGCGCCAGATCCGGCAGCTTGCCGTAGGGCGCCGCCAGCACGCGCGCATCCGTCAGCTTCAGCTGCTTGACGACGTCGGTCGCCCAGGCTTCGGAAAAACTCTCGAACGCCAGCACATCGACCGGGCGCGCGCCGAGCAGCGACCACAGCGCCATCTCGACCGCCCCGGTGTCGGACGCCGGCACGATGCCGAGCCGCCAGTCGGCCGGCATGCCGAGCATGTGCGCGGGAGCGCTCGATCACCTCGGCGAGTTGCGCCTTCGGCTCCTTGGCGCGATGGCTGCGGCCGAGCATCGCGCCTTCGAGCGCCGCCAGCGAAAAGCCGGGACGCTTGGCGCAGGGGCCGGATGAGAAATTGGGATTGGCCGGACGCAATTCCGGTTTCGGTGGCGAGTGCCATATGCAGCTCTCCCTTTCAGAAGAGAAGCGCCCCGGTGGGGGGGCGTGACCCGCAGCCCTGATAGCGCACGCACTGGCTGGCTCGCAAGTGGATTGGCCGGATGAACGGCATCGGCCGCGTGCTGGCGGACCGGCTGGCCAAAATCCTCCGATCGGGGCAGGCTGTCGCGGCACAAGGAGGGCGACACATGGACAGCCACACCATCGCCACGGACGCGGTCTCCGCCACCATCACGGTCGAGGGCGCCGAACTGTGCTCGCTGCGCGACGCGGGCGGCCGCGAGTTTCTCTGGCAAGCCCTGCCCGCCTGGCCACGGCATGCGCCCGTGCTGTTCCCGATCGTCGGCGAACTGGCGGGCGACCGGCTGCACCATCGCGGCAAGACCTACACGATGGGCCGCCACGGCTTCGCCCGCGACAGCCGGTTCGCGTGGGAGGAACGCAGTGCGTCGGCCTGCCGCCTCGTGCTGACCGACAATGACGCGACGCGGGCGCAGTTCCCGTTCGCGTTCCGCTTCGTGCTCACCTTTGCGGTGGCCGGCAGCACACTGTCCGTCTCGCATGAGATCGAAAATCCCGGCAAAGAGGTGCTGCCCGCATCGATGGGCGCGCATCCGGCGTTCCGCTGGCCGCTTGCCGAGGGCGTGGCGAAGCAGGCGCACGTGATCGAATTCGCGGCCCCCGAGCCGGCGCCGATCCGTCGGCTTGCCGGCAACCTGCTGGCGCCGGAGCCCGTGCCGTCACCGGTCGCGGGCCGCACGCTGCATCTGGATGAGACGCTGTTTGCCGCGGATGCGATGATTTTCGACAAGCTGGCCAGCACATCGCTGCGCTTCACTGCCCCGGGCGCGCCCGGCATCGAAGTGTCGTGGGAAGGTTTCTCCGAGCTTGGGCTATGGATGAAGCCGGGCGCGGATTTCTTGTGCATCGAGCCGTGGTCCGGGTTCGCCAGCCCGGTCGGGTTCGACGGCGAATTTGCCGACAAGCCCGGCCTGCTGCTGATCCCGCCGGGCGCACGACGCACGGCGACGTATCGCGTGAAACTGGGCGCGTAGTCGTCAGGCGCCGCTCAACGCGGCGGGATCAACGGTGACCGCGTGGTTCAGCGGCCCGTGCCCGCCGCCGTAGCCCGGAGCCGTGCGCAAAGCCGCCAGCACGTAGGCGCGGGCGCGGGCGACAGCGTCCACGAGCGTCATACCTTGCGCCAACCCGACCGCAATCGCGCTCGCCAGCGTGCAGCCGGTGCCGTGCGTATGGCGCGTGGCAATGCGGGCGGAGCGGAACGCCACGGTGCCGGTCGGCGTAGCCAGGACGTTGACCAGATCGTCGCCCGCCAAGTGCCCACCCTTCAGCAGCACCGCCCGCGCCCCCAGCGCCAATAGCCGTGCCGCCGCCGCATGCATTGCCGCTTCGTCGGCCATCGCCATGCCGCACAGCATCTCGGCTTCGGGCAAATTCGGGGTGAGCACTCCGGCCAGAGGCAGCAGCCGCGCCCGCATCACCGACAGCGCCGCATCCGACAGCAGCGACGCGCCACCCTTGGCGACCATCACCGGATCGACGACCAGCGGGATGCCCCTGACCGCCTGCAGCATGTCGCACACAGCAGCGACCGTTGCCGCTTCGCCCAGCATGCCGGTCTTGATCGCGTCGGCGCCGATGTCGTCCAGCACGCAACGCATCTGCGCCGCCACGAACTCCGGCGGCACCGGGTGCACGCCCTGCACGCCACGCGTGTCCTGCGCGGTCAGCGCCGTGATCGCGGTGGCGGCGTAGCCACCCAGCGCCGTGATGGTCTTGATGTCCGCCTGAATGCCCGCTCCGCCGCCGGAATCCGAGCCGGCAACCACCAGCACCCGGCCACGCATCAGCCCTGCCCGCTCAGGCGGCATTTGCTTCCTGGGCCGCGACATCGGCGATGCGCGCGCAGAGCTGGTCCACCAGACGGTCGACGAGCTCCGAATCCTCGCCTTCCGCCATGACCCGGATCACCGGCTCGGTGCCGCTGACGCGGATCAGCAGGCGGCCGGAGGCGGCGAGCGCGGCCTCGGCCTCGGCCATCGCCGCCCGCACGCTCGGTGCCTGCAGCGGCGAGGCGCCGGTGAAGCGCACGCTTTTCAGCCGCTGCGGCAACGGCTCGAACAGCCTTGTGACCGCGCTGGCCGGGCCGCCGTGCTCGCACCAGCACCGCCAGCACCTGCAACGCCGCCACCAGCCCGTCGCCGGTGGTGGCGTAGTCGGACAGGATCACGTGGCCGGACTGCTCGCCGCCCACGTTCAAGCCGCCCGCCCGCATCTTCTCGACCACGTAGCGGTCGCCGACGCGGGTGCGGTGCAGCGTCAGCCCCCGCGCCGGCGAGATACCGCTCCAGCCCGAGATTGGACATCACGGTCGCGACCACGCCGCCGCCCGCCAGCCGGCCCGTCTCGCCCCAGGAGCGGGCGATGAGCGCCAGGATCTGGTCGCCGTCGACGATGGCGCCGTTCTCGTCGCGACACGATCAGCCGGTCGGCATCGCCGTCCAGCGCCAGGCCGAGATTCGCGCCATGCCGGCGCACCTCGCCGCACATGAATTCCGGCACCGTCGAGCCGCAGTCGCGATTGATGTTGAAGCCGTCCGGCGCGACGCCGATCGGGATCACCTCCGCGCCGAGTTCCCACAGCACGGTCGGCGCCACGCGGTAGGCGGCGCCGTTGCGCGCAATCCACGACGATCTTCAGGCCGTCCAGCCGCAAGCCGCGCGGGAACGACATCTTCGACGGCCTCGATATAGCGCCCGGCGGCGTCGTCCAGACGCGCCGCGCGGCCGAGCCGAGCCGGCGCGGCGAGCCGCGGCCCGAAAGGTCGGTCGCCATCAGCGCCTCGATCTCCGCCTCGGTCTCGTCGGACAGCTTGAAGCCGTCCGGGCCGAACAGCTTGATGCCGTTGTCCTCGAACGGGTTGTGGCTGGCCGAGATCATCACGCCGAGATCGGCGCGCAGGCTGCGCGTCAGCATGGCGATCGCCGGCGTCGGCAGCGGGCCGACCAGCACCACGTCCATGCCGGCGCCGATGAAGCCGGCGACCAGCGCCGGCTCGATCATGTAGCCGGACAGCCGCGTGTCCTTGCCGATCACCACGCGATGGCGATGCGCGCCGCGGGTGAACAGCAGGCCGGCGGCCTGGCCGAGCCGCAGCGCGGTCTCGGCCGTCATCGGATCGGTATTGGCGGTGCCGCGAATGCCGTCGGTGCCGAACAGGCGTCGTGTGGGGGACATGCGACGTCCTATCAATCAGCGGATGTCCTTACGAAGGCTAACATTGCCGGCTGGCGAAAGCGCTTCATGCCAGCCGAGTGATACCGGACCAGACGCGAACCGCCTGCACGGTTGCCGCCACGTCGTGCACGCGCAGGACAGCCGCCCCGCCGAGCAACGCCAGCAATCCGGCCGCGAGCGACCCGGGCAGACGCGCCTGCGGGTCGGCCTGCGCGCCCAGCCGACCGATGAACCCCTTGCGCGAGACGCCGACCACGAGTCGGCAGCCGAGGTTGAGCAGCAATGGCAGCCGCATCAACAGCGCCTCGTTCTGGCCCGGCCCCTTGGCGAATCCGATGCCGGGGTCGAGCGCGATCGCGCCCGGCGCGATGCCGGCCGCGCTCGGCCGCCGCCAGCCGGGCGGCGAGTTCGCGCGCCACATCAACAGCAACGTCGCCGTAATCGGTCAGGTGCTGCATGGTCGCCGGCAGCGCCGCGCATGTGCATCAGCACCACCGGGCAGCGCGCGTGCGGCGACCAGGGGTGCTGCCGCCGGATCGTAGCGCGAGCGCGGAGACGTCGTTGACGATGCGCGCCCCCGCATCCAGCGCCGCAGCCATCGTCGCGGCGTTGCGCGTGTCGACCGAGACGACAAGTCCGCTCCGCCGCCAGCGCCCGGATCACCGGCAGGACGCGCGCACGCTCCTGGTCCGGCGGAGTCGGCGGCGATCGCCGGGCGCGTGCTCTCGCCGCCGACATCGATCAGGTCGGCGCCAGCCTCCGCCATGGCGCGGCCGGCCGCGATGGCGCGGCCGGTCTCGGCATGCTGGCCGCCGTCGGAAAAACTGTCGGGCGTGACGTTGAGGATGCCCATCACCAGCGGCCGGTCGGCGGGCAGCCCGGCCCAGGGCGGCGGCGCCGCGGCTGAGCCGCGCCAGCGCTGCCCGATACGCGCACGGCACATCGCGCGACCGACACGATCTCGCCCGTCGCCGGCCAGCCGCACCAGCGCGAACGCCGCCGGCCCACCGGCCAGCCAGCAGCCAGCCCGGCCGCCACCGCCTCGGCTGCCGCACGACCATGTGCCAGCGCCAAAGGCTCGAGCAAATCGTTCGGTTCTGTCACAAAAAAGGCCAGAGAGCTTTCGCCCCCTGGCCCATTTCCGATAGCCAAGCGCGTCAGCCCGGCTGCGGCGCCGTGCCGAACCCGGTCGGCGGCGGCGCCGCCGGACGGCCTGCCGGCGGCACCGACGCGCGCCTGTTCTCCGGCGCGGGCTCGTCGATCACTTTCTTGATGACCGGCTCGCCGCGCAGCACCTGCCTGATCTCGTCGCCGGACAGCGTCTCGTACTCGAGCAGACCGCGCGCCAGACGGTGCAGTTCCTCGATGTTGTCGGTAAGGATCTGCTTCGCCTTCGCATAAGCCCCGTCGATGAAGGCCTTGATTTCCGCGTCGATCTCGCGCGCCGTCACTTCGGAGACGTTCTTGTTCTGCGTCACCGAATGGCCGAGGAACACTTCCTGGCTGTTGTCGCCATATGCGATCATGCCGAGCTTGTCGCTCATACCCCATTCGGTGACCATGCGCCGTGCCTGGTCGGTGGCGCCCTTGATGTCGCCGCCAGCGCCGGTGGAGACCTTATCGGCGCCGAAGATCAGCTCCTCGGCCGCCCGGCCGCCCATCGCCATCGTCAGCTCGGCCAGCAGCTTGGACTTGCTTTTCGAATAGCGGTCGCCTTCCGGAAGGCTCATCACCAGGCCCAGCGCGCGGCCGCGCGGGATGATCGTGGCCTTGTGGACCGGGTCGCATTCCGGCTCGTGCATGGCGCACAGCGCGTGGCCGCCCTCGTGGTAGGCGGTCATGCGCTTCTCCGCCTCGCTCATGACGAGGCTGCGCCGCTCGGCGCCCATCATCACCTTGTCCTTGGCGTTCTCGAACTCCGCCATCGCCACCACGCGCTTGCCCATGCGTGCGGCCAGCAAGGCGGCCTCGTTCACGAGGTTGGCGAGGTCGGCGCCCGAGAAGCCGGGTGTGCCGCGCGCGATCACCTTCGGGTCGACATCGCTGGCCAGCGGCACCTTGCGCATGTGCACGCGCAGGATCTTCTCGCGGCCGTTCACGTCCGGATTCGGCACGACCACCTGCCGGTCGAACCGGCCCGGGCGCAGCAGCGCCGGGTCCAGCACATCGGGGCGGTTGGTGGCGGCGATCAGGATCACGCCCTCATTGCTCTCGAACCCGTCCATCTCGACGAGCATCTGGTTGAGCGTCTGCTCGCGCTCGTCGTTGCCGCCGCCCAGGCCGGCGCCGCGATGGCGGCCGACCGCGTCGATCTCGTCGATGAAGATGATGCAGGGCGCGTTCTTCTTGCCCTGCTCGAACATGTCGCGCACGCGGCTGGCGCCGACGCCGACGAACATTTCCACGAAATCGGAGCCGGAGATGGTGAAGAACGGCACGTTCGCCTCACCCGCGATGGCGCGGGCGAGCAGCGTCTTGCCGGTGCCGGGGGGGCCGACCAGCAGCACGCCCTTGGGGATCTTGCCGCCGAGCCGCTGGAATTTCTGCGGGTCCTTCAGGAACTCGACGATCTCCTGCAGTTCGCTTTTTGCCTCGTCGATGCCGGCCACGTCCTCGAACGTCACGCGGCCCTGCTTTTCGGTCAGCATGCGCGCGCGGGATTTGCCGAATCCCATCGCCCGCCCGCCACCGGCCTGCATCTGGCGCATGAAGAACACCCAGACGCCGATCAGCAACAACATCGGGAACCAGTTGAGCAGGATGTGCAGCAACGGCGGCACATCGCTCTCTTCCGGACGGGCATTCACATGCACGCCCTTGTCGAGCAGCCGCTGGCCGAGCGCCGAATCTTCCATCATGTAAGTCTGGAAGGTGCGGTTGTCGGTCAGGTGCCCGGTGATCGTGCGACCCTGGATGGTGACGTCACGAACCCGCCCCGCGTTCACCTCACCGACAAAGTCGGAATAGGCGATCTGCTGGTCGGCGCTCCGGCCGGAACCCGGCTGGAATAGATTGAAAAGGACCACCAGCAGCAGTGCGATGATGACCCAAAGCGCAAGATTGCGGCCGAAATTGCTCATCTCGTTCCCTGGCCAATGCGGCCAACCAGTCCACCGGCGCGACGTTCGCGCCAGCCTCCCCCACAGGGCCGGCACATCTGCCGCGTTCGCCCGGATACGACTAACATAGGGTGCCGGTCGCCCGTTGGCACCCCCAAGCCTTCATCGACCCGCCATCATCACGCCGACGAACCAAAAGCGTTCGCCGGCACGAACGGTGCGCAGACCATGGCACCAGCGGGAACGAACTCTGCACGATATCGCGCGCCGAGCAAAGCATCTCGGTAACCAAGGTGCGGAATAGCCACCAGCCTGTCCTGCAAGCGCACCGCCGGCAGCGTCCTAAGTAACACGGCCGGCAGACTTGAGTACCCGCGCACGTATGCCGCATCATCGCCCAGCGCGCCGAATACAGCCTCGTCCGGCAGTGCGCCATCGACCGTGAGTCGAAAACGGCCGTCCCAAAGAACACAAGCGTGTGCTGGCACCGGCGGCGCCATCGCGGCGGCCTCGCGCACCAGCAGCCATGCCCCCGGTCGCAGCCGCCCGGCCGGCAGCACACGCACGCCGCCCAGCGTCGCCGCGCGCGGCGCCTCGGCCAACGCGGCCACCTGCGCCATGGCCGGCGACCACGCCGCCCCGCCGACCACCCGCAGCACGCTGGCCAGCGCCGCCGCCGGCAGTGCCCCAGGGGTCAGGATGGCGTAGCCTTCCGGTGCAAGGCTGATGCGCCGCGCCAGTATCGCACCACGCGCCCGGTCCGCCGCCGCGCGCGCCCGGCCGCGCGCGGCGGCGGCCTGGACGGCGCCGAGCGTCGCCGGCCCCGCCCCGTCCCTGTCGCCGCGCGCCGCACGCAGCCGGGCCCGCAGCGCGGCCGGGTCGGCGTTGGAGGGGTCTTCCACCCACGCCATCGCACGATCGACGAGCGTCACCCGCAGCCGGCCCGGCGGCACCGCCAGCAATGGCCGCAGCAGCCGGACCTGCGGGGTCTCCGCCAGCGCCGGCATGCAGGCAAGGCCGGCAGGCAGGCTGCCGGCCAGCATCCGCATGGCGAGCGTCTCGGCCTGGTCGCCGGCATGGTGGCCGAGCAGCAGATGCAGCCGCCCCGTCCCGGCGCAGGCCGCCGTCAGCGCCGCATACCGCGCGGCCCGGGCCCGCGCCGCCAGCGCCGGGCCATGCGCCAGATCGCGCAGCACCAGGACCGATGACGCGATGTCACAAGCCGCCAGCCGGTCACGCGTCGCCGCCGCCTCGGCGGCCGCGGCCGGACGCAGGCCGTGGTCGACGATCAGCGCCAGCACGTCGCCGCCGCGTGCCCGCGCCCAGCCGTCGGCCAGCACCGCCAGTGCCAGGCTGTCCGCGCCGCCGGACACCGCGACGGCCAGACGCGGCGCCGCCTCGAACGGCCCGAGCGGCGCCATCAGGGTCGCGAATTCCGCTGGCGCCAGCGGGGTCACGCTGCTGCGTGCGCGCGGGCCGCCGCCTCAGCGGCAGCCGGCGTTGCGCCGGGCGACGGCGATGGACTCGCGCAGATCGGCCCGCGGGCTCGGAAACGAGCCGCGCAGCTTCTCCAGCGTCTCGCAAGCCGCCTTCCTGTCCGACAGCGCGGTCAGTGAGTTGGCCAATCCCAACAGGCTGTCCTGGGCGCGCGATCCGGTGGGGCTGCGTTCGTAGGCGTCGTCGTAGGCCACGGCCGCGGCCGAGAAGTCCTTGCGGCCAGCAAGCGACTGCGCCAGCAGGAAATTGGCGTCCGCCGTGCGCGGGCCTTTGCCGGCCGCCAGCACCTGCCGCGCATCGGCCTCGGCTACCGTATAATCGCGCCGCGCGTAGGCAGAATAGCCTTCCTGGAGGAGCAATTCCGGCGTCCGCCTGGGTGGCGGCGGTGGGGGTGGCGGCGGCACGTCGACGTGGGCCTGGCCGGCCTCCGGCGGCGGCACGAGGCCGGTCGGCGGTGTGCCCGGCAGCCCGCCGCCAGCGGCCGGCGCGGTGCCGGGCGGAGTCGCGCCGGCGCCGATCCCCAGCTTGAAATTCAGATCGCCAATCTGCTTGCCGAGATCGTCGCCCTGACGCTGGCGGGCGTTGTCGACCTCATCGATGCGGCCGCGCAGCGTGCGTAGTTCATCCTCCAGCCGCTGCACGCGGTCGAGCAACTGCGCGTTCATGTCGCCGGACGGAGCGGACGGCGGCGGTGGCGTCTGGTAGCCGCCCAGCGAACTGCCGCCGCCGGGGGCCGACTGCCCGTGCGCGATTGCGTCGCGCAACCCCTGCACCTCCTGCCGCAATTCGAGGATCTGGTTCTGCAGGGCGATCCCTTCGCGGCTCTCAACCTGCGCCCGCGCCGGCGACCACGGCAGCGCCGCCGCGCAGACCAGCGCCAGACAGGCGATCGACAAGCGTTTCATGATGCTTCTCCCCGGCCCGCTCCGGCCGTTCGGCCGGGCCGCCCGCCCTGGCCGAAGCACGCGAAACAGCGCCGGCAGCGCGATACAGGCGCACGCCGGCAAACGCAAGAAGGCGGATAGACGTAAGAACGCCGACGCAAGAACCCGACCGGCATCGTAAGACGCAAAAACCGGCGACCCGAAGGCCGCCGGATCACTGCCGAACCCGCCGGCCATCGGGCCGTAGGTCCGTGCCGTTCGGGAGCTGCGGCGCGGCAAACCCCGATTAGTGAACCGAGGTGATCGCGTTGCGGTTCTGCTTCCAGGCATCCTCGTTCGAGCCGAGCGCAATCGGGCGATCCTTGCCGTAGCTGATCGTGGTGATGCGGCTGGCGGCGACGCCCTTGGCAACGAGGTAGTCACGCGCGGAGTTGGCACGGCGCTGGCCCAGCGCGATGTTGTATTCCTCGGTGCCGCGCTCGTCGCAGTTGCCGGCGATCTGGACGTTGTTGCTGGCGAACTTGCCGAGCCACGCGGCCTGACGATCGAGCGTCCCCTGGTCGTCGCTGGTCAGGGCCGACCTGTCCGTGGAGAAGAAAACTTTGTCGCCGACATTGGCGACGAGGTCTTCCTCGCTGCCCGGGACGACGCCCGGGGCGGCCGTGGTGGCGCCCGTGCCGTTGCTGCCAGCCGTGGTCACCGGCTTTTCATTCGAGCAAGCGGCCAGCAGCGCCAGCGCGGCGAAGGCGGCCAGAGTTTTCATGTTCATTGCAGTTGCTTCCCTGGAAGAGGTCCGAACGGACGCAGCCTCCCTGGGATGCCCCATTGAAGGCCGCAGTGACGTAGCGACGGCTGCATCGACGGAGCGGCGGCTCCCTCCGAACCGCCGTTCGCCATACACGAATGGCGATTAGCCCGGCGAAACAAACGCGGTCAAGAACCTGTACCATGGCCCCAACACATTCCGTCCATGTCGCGCGAAACGTCGCAGCACCGTGTCGTTTACGACAACAGGGGTGACCACGCCGGTTCGGACGCATCGGTGGGGGTCGTGATTGCACGCTCGTTGAAGCCGGTGATGTCGATGGAGACCAGACGGGCCGAGAATCCGCGCCCCCGGCTGTCCTGCGCCGGTGTTTCGCGCCAGAACATGATCACACGGCCGTTCGGTGCAAATGTCGGCCCCTCGACATAGTAGCTTTCCGACAGGATCCGCTCACCGGTGCCGTCGGGATGCATCACGCCGATGGCGAATGTGCCGCCGTTGAGGCGGGTGAACGCGATCAGATCGCCGCGCGGCGACCATACCGGCGTCGCATAGCGACCCTGACCGAAGCTGATGCGCTTCACGCCGGAGCCATCGGCGCCCATCACGTAAAGCTGCTGGTCGCCGTCGCGATCGGAGTTGAACACGATCTGCGTGCCGTCGGGGCTGAAGCAGGGCGACACGTCGATCGCGCCGGAATCGGTCAGCTTGGTGGCGCGCATGCTGGCCAGCTCGATGACATAGATGTCCGAGCCGCTGCCACGCGTCTGCGCCATGATGACGCTGCCGCCGTCCGGGCTGAAGCGCGGCGACAGCGTGATGCCGTTGAAGTCGCCCAGCACCTGCTGATGGCCGGTGCCGAGATCGAACAGATACACGCGCGGCCGGTTGTTCGCGTAGCTCATGAACGCGATCTCGTCGCGGGTCGGATGGAAGCGCGGCGTCAGCGCCAGGAAGCTGCCATCGGTCAGGAAGCGGTTGTTCTCGCCGTCCTGGTCCATGATCGCGAGCCGCTTGGTGCGGCGGTCGCGCGGGCCGGTGCCGGCGACATAGACGATGCGCGTATCGAAATAGCCCTTCTCGCCCAGCAGCCGCTCATAGATCACGTCGCTGATGATGTGGGCGATGCGGCGCCAGTTGGATTGCGTGGTGGTGTAGGCGGTGCCCTGGATCTGCTGGCCGCGGCAGCACGTCCCACAGCCGGAACTCGACGCGCAGCTTGTCGCCGCCCTGGCTCTCGACGCGGCCGGTCACCAGCGCCTGCGCGCCGATCGCCTTCCAGTTCTGGAAGTTCGGCGTGTCGCCGACCGGCGGGCTGTTGATATAGGCGGCCGGGTCGATCGGGCGGAACAGGCCGCTGCGCCCGAGATTGTTGGTGATGACCACGGCGATGTCGCGGCCGAGCCGGTCGGTGTCGCCGCCCGAGCCGGACAGCGCCGGGATCGCGATCGGGATCGGTGCGACGCGGGCGCGATCGACGTCGATCGCAGCGGACGGGCCGGTCGGTACCGCCGGCGCCTGCTGCGCCCGGGCGGCCGGGGGGGCGGCGAGCGGAACAGCGAGCAGGGCCGCGGTGCCGGCGACCAAGCTCCGCCGTCCCATGCCTTGCGGCATGAGCAGCGTCGGTGCGGTGGGACGGATCAGGCTCATTGGACTACCATCATTTTGTGTCATGGGACTCCCCCTGATGTCAGGGACGAAAGCGGAACGTCAGCTCGTTGACGCGGCCGAGCTTGTCTCTCGGTAGCGGCAGACGCGGCGCAGCGTGCATCCAGCACGGCACGAACCGCGCGTTCTGCGAACGCACGAAATCGGGGATCGCCCAATCGCGAGCCGATCCTCATCGGCGACTTTCGCGTCACGCGCGACGCCAGTGCCGTCGGTCGTCACCTTCAGCAGCACACTCATCTTTTCGAAATCCAGCGCACCAGCATCCTTGGTCCAGCATTCGCGCACCTTGTCACCGATCGGCACCGCGCTGCTCGGCAGAGAGCTGCGCGGTGATGTCACCCGTCGGTGCGCCGCCGGCCTTCGGCGCGCCGCCGTTGACCGGATTGGCGCGCTTGCCGTCGGCGGCTTGGTCTGCCTCTGCAGCGCGCGCAGCTTCTCCAGCGTGTTGTTCAGTTCGCTGCTTTCGGGCGCGGCGTTCTTGGTCGGGTTCGGCTGGCTGGTCTGGCTGGGCGGTGCCGGTGGCGCAGGTACCGGACCGGCGGCGTGGGCAGCGCCACCGACGGCGCGGGCAAGGCGGACGGCGCCAGCGCGGACGGTGTCGGCGCAGGCGGCGGCGGCACCGGCAATGGCGGCGTGGGCAGCGGCGAGGTCACCGTCGCCGCCGGCGCCGGCGGTGTCGGCAACTGCGGCGCGGGCGGTGTCGGCGGTGCCGGTGGTGTCGCCGGCGACGGCGGCGTCGGCAGCGGCTTGGGCGGCGGCGGCGGCGACGGCTCCAGCGACTCCTCGGCGGTGGCGGCGGCGGTGGCGACGGGGGCGCCGTCGGAGTCGGCGGCGTCGGCACGGATGGCGGCGACGGCGACGCCTGCGACGGCGGCGGCGGCACCGCGGCAGGCGGCAGCGGGACCGGCGGCGTGGGCGCCGGCGGTGGCGGCGGGGGTGGCGGCGGCGGAGGCGGCGGCGGTGGCGGCGGTCGGCAGGTCGGGCCGCTGCGGCTCGGGCGCAGGTGCTTCCAGTGTCGGGACCGGCGCCTCGGCCGGGGCCGGCGTGGCCGACGGCGCCGCGCCTTTCGTGGTCGGCTGCACCGGCCCTGGCACGAACGTCATCTCCACGTCAGTCTCCGGCGGCGCCTCGCTCCGGCGGCGTGGACGGCAGCGCGAACAGCAGGCGGCCAGCAGCAGCACATGCAGAACGAGCGACGCAGCCGCGCTGCGCTTGAGCTGCGGGCTCATCGCACGCCCGGCTCAGCCGCCGCCCTGCTGGGGCTGCGGCGCGGCCGGTGCCGGCGCGGGGGCAGCGGAAGGGGCGCGGAGGTCGGGGCAACACCGGCCGGCGCCTCGGACATCAGGGCGGCCTTGGTGAAGCCGCCCTGCACGATGGTGCCCATCACCTCGATGATGCGCCCGTACGGAATTCGCCTTGTCGCCGCGCACGAAGATGCGGCGATCCTTGTTGTTCTGCGACAGCGCCTGCAGCTTGCTGACCAGATCCGGCAGATCGACCTTCTGGTCCTGCAGGATAGACCTGGCCCTGCGCATCGATCGAGACGGTGAGCGGCTCGCTGTCCTGATTGACCGGGCTGGTCGCGACCTTCGGCAGATCGACGTTGACGCGCGCTGCTCATCAGCGGCGCCGTCACCATGAAGATGATCAGCAGCACCAGCATCACGTCGACCAGCGGCGTGACGTTGATCTCGGCCAGCGGACGGTAGCGGTCGCCCCGCCCGCCGCAGCGCCCGCGCGATCCGTTGCTGCCGCCGTTCAGTCCGCCCGGCCATGTCAGGCGCGCTCCTCGCTCTGGCGCGACAGGATGGCGCCGAACTCGGTGCCGAAGCCTTCCAGCCGGGCGGCGAAGCGGGCCAGATCGGTGCTGATCTTGTTGTAGGCCAGCACGGCCGGGAATCGCGGCGACGAGGCCGATCGCGGTGGCGAACAGCGCCTCCGCGATGCCGGGCGCGACCACCGCGAGGTTGGTGTTGTGCATCGCGGCGATGGCCGAGAAGCTGTGCATGATGCCCCAGACGGTGCCGAACAGGCCGATGAACGGCGCCGTCGACGCCGACCGAGGCGAGGAAGATCATCCAGCGTCTCCATGCCGCTCCATCTCGCGCTGGATGGTCACGCCCATGGCGCGCTCGACGCGGTCGCGCACGCCGCTGCGGCTGATGTCGGCGCCGGCGACGCGCAGCGAGCGGCGCCATTCGCCCATGGCGGCGCCGAACACGGCGGCCATCGGATGTGTCGGGCTTGGCGCCCTCGTCCTCGTACAGTTCGTCGAGGCTGCCGCCGGACCAGAACCGGTCCTCGAACGCCGTCGGCGGCCGTGCTCGGCGCGGCGCAGGCTGGTGATCTTCTCGAACACGATCGCCCAGACCCACACGCTGGCGAACAGCAGGGCGATCATGACCAGCTTGACGACGATGTCGGCCTGCAGGAACAGGCCCCAGATCGACAGGTCGCTCGACGGCCGCGCTGCCCGAGGTTCACGGCATCGACCGCTCGGTCCACTCTTTCCGTTCCTCTCACCTAGCCGCGCCGCCCGTCAGTGACGGCGAGCCGTTCGCCAGCGTCAGCCCGCCAGCGCGGCGGCAGCCGGGCCGGCCGGATGTCGCTCAGGCGCACGCAGGCCAGCTGGATCTCGGCCACCGCCAGCGTCAGCCCCGGCTGCCGCCACGCGGTGGAACGCTTTGCCGGAGTTCGACCGACGCGGCACCGATCGACCAGCGGCCGCGTCACCACGATCAGATCGATCGTCGAGCCGCGCCGGAGCGCAGATAGTCCACTTTGGCGCGCCGCACCATGAAGATCAGGCCGATACTGCGCGGTCAGTTCCGCATGCGGTACGCCCAGGTCCCGCAGCGCCTCGGTGCGCGCGCGCTCGGCGAACCGCAGATAGTTGGCATGATAGACGACGCCGCCGGCATCGGTGTCCTCGTAAGTAGACCGCACTCTGTAGTGGTGTGCGCCATTCCGCGATGGTGGGCAGTGGATCAACGTTCATTCATCCTCCGCCAGCAGGTCGAGTTGCGGCTGCATGCCGGCCGGCGGCAGCAGCCCGAGATGGCGCCAGCCCGCGCTCGCCCAGCATCCGGCCGCGGCTGGTGCGCAGGACCAGCCCCTCCTGGATCAGATACGGCTCGATCACGTCCTCCAGCGTGTCGCGCGCCTCGGCCAGCGCCGCCGCCAGCGTCTCCACGCCGACCGGGCCGCCGGCGTGGTGCTCGGCGATGCGGCGCAGATAGCGGCGGTCCATGCGCGTCCAGCCCGAGCGCGTCGACCTCCAGCCGGCGCAGCGCGGCGTCGGCGATCGTGCGCGGTCCACCGGCGTGTCGCCCTGCGACGGGGGCGAAGTCGCGCACCCGGCGCAGCAGCCGCCCGGCGATGCGCGGCGTGCCGCGCGAGCGCCGGGCGATCTCGGCCGCGCCGTCGCGGTGCAGGTCGAAACCGAGCAGCCGCGCGCCGCGCGCGACGATCAGCTCCAGCTCCTCCGGCGTGTAGAACACCAGCCGCAGCGGAATGCCGAAGCGGTCGCGCAGCGGCGTCGCCAGCAGCCCGGCGCGCGTGGTGGCGC
Organism: uncultured Pseudomonadota bacterium; assembly: GCA_963764895.1. Classification (GTDB taxonomy): domain Bacteria; phylum Pseudomonadota; class Alphaproteobacteria; order Acetobacterales; family Acetobacteraceae; genus CAVXUK01. The sequence continues at coordinate 24,275 of CAVXUK010000012.1, read as the reverse complement.
CGACCAGCGTGAACGGCGCCAGGTCGATGCGCAGCGCTGCGCGCCGCCGGGCCCTTCGCCGATGATCAGGTCGAGCTGGAAATCCTCCATCGCCGGATACAGCACCTCCTCGATCGCCGGCTGCAGGCGGTGGATCTCGTCGATGAACAGCACGTCGCGCGGCTGCAGGTTGGTCAGGATGGCGGCGAGGTCGCCGGCGCGCTGGATCACCGGGCCGGAGGTGGCGCGGAAGCCGACGCCGAGCTCGCGCGCGACGATCTGCGCCAGCGTGGTCTTGCCGAGGCCGGGCGGCCCGTGCAGCAGCACGTGGTCGAGCGCCTCGCCGCGCGCCGCGCGCGGCCTGGATGAACACGGCGAGATTCTCGCGGCTGGCACGCTGGCCGATGAACTCGGCGAGCGTCTGCGGCCGCAGGACTGGCCTCGGCGGCATCCTCCTCGGCCCGCGCGGGCGAGACTTTGCGCGGCGCCTCGCCGTCATCCCTGACCTTGCCACTCACCGTGCCAGCTCCTTCAGGCTGTCACGGATCACCGCGTCCAGCGCCGCCCCCTCGCCCAGCCGCTCGACCACGCGCGCGACCGCCGCCTGCGCCTCGGGCCGCCGATAGCCGAGATTGAGCAGCGCCGACAGCGCATCGGCCGCCACGCCGCCCGGCGGCAGCGGCATGACCGGCGAGAACGCCGCTGCCGATCGGCATCGCGCCGGCCTTCTCGCGCAACTCCGTCAGCAGCCGCACCGCGAGCTTCGGCCCGACGCCCGGCGCGCGCGTCAGGCTGGCGCGGTCGCCGGCCTGGATCGCCGCCACCAGCTCGCGCGGCGACAGCGCCGACAGCACGCCCAGCGCCACCTTCGCGCCGACCCCCTGCACCGTGGTCAGCAGCCGGAACCAGTCGCGCTCCGCCGCGCTCGGCGAAGCCGTAGAGCACGATCGCGTCCTCGCGCACATGCGTCTCGATCAGCAGCGCCGCGACGCCGCCGGGCGGCAGCGCCGCCAGCGTGCGCGTGGAGGCGTGGACCAGATAGCCGACGCCGTTCACGTCGACGACGCAGCTGCCCGTCCTCCAGCGCCTCGATCCGGCCGGTAAGTTTGCGCGATCACGCCATGCGCGCCCCGGCGGCCCAGCGCAGCCGGCTGGCGCGGTGATGGGCGTGGCAGATCGCCACCGCCAGCGCATCGGCGGCGTCGGCGCGGCGCGATGCGCGCGCCGGGCAGCAGGCGGCGCACCATCATCGGCGACCTGCGCCTTGTCGGCGCCGCCGGTGCCGACCACCGCCTTCTTCACCGCCTTCGCGCCATATTCGGTCGACCGGGATGCCCGGCCAGCGCCGGCGCCAGCAACGCCACGCCGCGCGCATAGCCGAGCTTCAGCGTCGCGGTGCCGTTGCGGTTGACATAGGTCTCCTCGACCGCCGCCTCGTCCGGGCGCAGTTCGGCCAGCAGTGCCGCCAGCGCGTCGTGCAGGCGCACAGCCGCTCCGGCACGCTGGCATCGCCGTCGGTGGCGATCACGCCGTCGGCGACGTGGCGCAGCCGGTTGCCGTCCGCCTCCACCAGCCCCCAGCCGGTGAAGCGCAGGCCCGGATCGATGCCCAGCAGCCGCGCCACCGACACTGGCCGCGGTCAGGCCGAAAGCGTCTGCATCACGCTCTCGGGGATGTCGAAATTGGCGTAGACGTTCTGCACGTCGTCGTTCTCCTCCAGCACGTCGAGCAGCTTCAGCACGCTGGCGGCGGTGTCCTCGTCCAGCGTCACCGTCGTGGTCGGCCGCCATTCCAGCGGGCCTCTTCGGGCGCGCCGAAGCGCGCTTCCAGCGCGTCGCGCACGGCGAAGAAGTTCTCCGGCGCGGTGGTGATCTCGTGCCCGTCCGGCGCCGCTTTCGACATTGTCGGCGCCGGCCTCGATGGCCGCTTCCAGCATCGCGTCCTCGCTCGCCGCCGTCGCCGGGTAGCGCACCACGCCGAGCCGGGCGAACAGGAAGGACACCGAATTGGTCTCGCCCAGCGCGCCGCCGTGCTTGCTGAACGCCGAGCGCACGTCGGACGCGGTGCGGTTGCGGTTGTCGGTCAGCGCCTCGACGATCACGGCGACGCCGGCCGGGCCGTAGCCCTCGTAGCGCACCTCCACGTAGTCGTCGCCGGCGGCGGCGCCGGTGGCCTTCTTGATGGCGCGGTCGACCGTGTCCTTGGGCATGTTCGCCTCGCGCGCCGCCACCACGGCGGCGCGCAGGCGCGGGTTGGTGGCCGGGTCGGGCAGGCCGCTGCGCGCCGCGACCGTGATCTCGCGGATCAGCGTGGCGAACTGCCGGGCGCGCCGCGCATCCTGCGCGCCCTTGCGATGCATGATGTTCTTGAACTGCGAATGCCCGGCCATGCCGCGTCTCCAAGCCTTTCTCGCGCCGGTTCAGGCGGCCCGGCGCAGCCGCCCGGCTGCCAGCACGACGCAGGCCGCCAGAGTCGTCTTGACCGCATCGCCCAGCAGGAACGGCACCACGCCCAGCGTCAGCGCGTGCTCGGCGCCGACGAACCTGGCCAGCCACGCGGCCCCGGCGGCATAGATTACAAGCGAGCCGAGCAGCATGGCGCCGCCGATCGCCAGCGGGTTCACGCCCGCCCGCCGCACCAGCTCGCCCACCAGCACGGCGGCGACCAGCATGCCGGCCAGATAGCCGCCGGTCGGCCCGGCGAGGTAGGCCAGTCCCACGCCGTGCAACGGCGTGCCGGCGAACACCGGCAGGCCAAGCGCGCCTTCAGCCAGATAGGCCAGCATCGCCAGCCCGGCCAGGCGCGCCCCGCAAAGGCCCGCTATCAGCAGAACCGTCAGGCTCTGCATCGTCATCGGCACCGGCCAGAACGGCACCTGGATGCGCGCCGACAGCCCGAGCACGATCGAGAGCGTCAGCACGATCGCCAGCGTGCCGATCAACGGACGCGGAACGGCCGGCTTGTGGGTGGTTGCCGAACTCATGGAGTCGCTCCTTTGGGTGACGCAAGACGGGTATGACGGCACTGTTATACGGACGGCAGCGCGCGCGACAATCGCCCGCCTTGCCGCACCGGCTCGATGTGCCGGGCCAGGCCGGTCGCGTCGTCGGTCACGACGAACACGCCGCACAGAGTGGCTTCGCCCTCCGCCGGGGCGAGCCGCTCGCCGGGCATGCGGCGCCAGAAGCGGGCGGCAGCCACCTCCTTCTGCATGCCGATCACGCTGTCGTAATCACCGCACATCCCGGCATCGGACTGATACGCCGTGCCGCCCGGCAGCACCTGATGGTCGGCGGTCGGGCAATGCGTGTGCGTGCCGACGATCAGGCTGGCCTGCCCGTCGAAGGAATGCCCGAACGCCATCTTCTCGCTGGTCGCCTCGGCGTGGAAGTCGATCACGGTGGCCGCGACGGAACCCCCGAGCCGGTGGCGCGACAGCTCCACGGCGGTGGCGCGGAACGGGCAATCCAGCGACTCCATGAACAGCCGCCCCATGGCGTTGACCACCAGCACGCGGCGCCCGTCACGCAGATCCACCACGACGCTGCCGGCGCCGGGCGTGCCGGGCGGAAAATTCAGCGGACGGATCAGCCGCGGCGTCTCGGCGATGTAGGGGATCAGCTCCTTGCGGTCCCAGGCATGATTGCCGAGCGTGATGGCGTCCGCGCCGGCCTCGAACAGGTCGCGCGCCATGTCGGGGGCCAGGCCGAAGCCATGCGAGGCGTTTTCGGCGTTGACCACCACCAGATCGGCCCGCAAAGCCGCGCGCAGCACGGGCAGCGCGGCACGCACCGCGTCGCGGCCGGACCGCCCGACCACGTCGCCCAGAAACAGAATGCGCATTCAGCCGTCCTTGAATCGCAGCACACCCTGTTCGGTGGCCACCGCATGCAGCCGGGCGTCGTACTCTGCTTCCGGCACCACGTCGAGTTCCTGGGCGGCGAAGGCGCAGCCGACCGTGATGGCATCCGGCAGCGTGGCGAGCGTGCGGTCGTAATAGCCGCCGCCGTAGCCGAGCCGGCGCCCGGCGCGGTCGAACGCGAGCAGCGGCACGAACAACATCGTCGGCACCGCAACCGGACCGGTCGGCCGGAACGTGCCGAACCGCTCGCGCACCATCTCGGCCTCGGGATGCCAGTGGCGGAAGATCAGCGGGTTGCCGCGCGGCGGCGTGTGCGGCAGCAGCACCGCATGGCCGCGCGCGTGCAGCGCCAGCAGCAGCGGGCGGATGTCGATCTCCCCGGGCATCGGCCAGAAGCCTGAGACGACGGCACCGGGCGGCGGCGGCATCTGGGCCAGAACGTGCTGCGCCAGCCGGTCGCCTTCGGCCGGATCGCAACCGGCCCGCGCCGCCAGCGCGCGTGCCCGGGCCGCACGCTTGGCCGCGTCGGTGTCAGCCGACGAACCGGACTCGTCGGTGTCACCCGACGGAGAGAAACCGTGCGGAGCCGCCATGGCCGTTGGCGTTCTCACCCTCCCAGAGCCTGCGTTTGCAGGTGGGCACCAGGTACCGTGACCAGGATCACGACAGAGCCAGTTCCCGGGAGTGTGCTATCGGCCCCGGGGATGAAGTACCTGACGCACCGGGCAGCCCCGCGCATGGCAATTTAGGAATGTTCGAGGCCAGATGCAATCTCCTCGGCGCGCACCGCCAGGCGGCCAAGCTTGCCGGCCAATTCCGGGTCCATCCTGGCCGGCGGCTCGGCCGGGCGATCCTTGCCGGGCATCCGCGCCGCGCGGGCGACGGCACTACGCAGCGAATCCACTTCCATCCGCAGGTCATGGAGCTCGTCGGCCATCAGCAATGACACCAGCACCAGCAGCCGAGCCTCGCCGCTGTTGCCGCCGATCGCCTTGATGCTGTCGACGCGCTTTTCCACCTGCTCGGCCATCGCCAGCAGATGCGGCTCCTGACCGTCCTCGCAGCCGACGGTGTAAGCGTAACCATTGATCTTGACGGTAACTTGAGCCATGGCGGCGTCCCCGTGTCAGAAGGCGGGTGTCAGGAGCCCGCGGCACCGCCGAGGGCCGCGCGAAGCTGCGCGATCAGCGCGTCGAGCCGGGCTGCGATCAGATATACGTCCGCCGTCGGCGCCTCGGCGTCCGGCCGATGCGCCAGCCGGGCTATCCGCTCCAGCGCCGCTTCGAGACGCAACGCGGCGGCGGCCGAATCATCCTGTTCAGCCAAGCAATCCTCCGGCTGCTTTCTTATGATTAGAGGTTCAACCAGCCGGCGCCTGGAAGGTCAAGCCATGATGGACTCAAGATCAACTTGCTCCTCACTGACGCTATGACGCTGCCGCCCGCAATCGTTGTCAACGGGCTGAACCAGGCGCGCACGGCCCTGCGACCGGGCTATCCAGTGACCTTGCTGTCCGCCCCCGGTGCGGCCGGATTCGCCGGCTGCCTGTGGTGGCGCGAACTGGTCGCCGCCGCCCGCGCCTTCCATCCGGCGACTCCGGCGCACGACCTGCTGGACTGCGGCATTGCCCCCGGCCTCGCCATGGCAGCACTGCGCGCCGGCCAGCGTGTGCTGGTGCTCGGCCCCTGCCCGGCCTTCGCCGCTGTAGCCTCGGCGGCGGCGGCGCTGGGGGCGGTCGTCATCACCGAACGCCCGCCGGCGCTGGACCTGTCCCAGCCTGGTGCCGTGCGCCAGCTGCTTGCGTGGCTTCGCAGCACCGTGGCGTGACAGGCGCCGCCACGCTGGGCTACCACGCAAGCAGGGCCTCAATTCCAAGCACCACGCGGCACGGAAATTTCTCGATGCAGATCACGCAGCGCGTCCGAACCATCCTCGACCATTACGAGAGCGACAACCCCGGCACCAAGGCCAACCTTGCGCGCATGCTCGGCCAGGGTCAACTCGGCGGTACCGGACGGCTCGTGATCCTGCCGGTGAACCAGGGGTGCGCTGGCCATGCCCGGCACCATCATCGGCATCCTCAAGAAAGGCATCAGCGATGACTGAGCGAACGGCGCGCTGATATGGCGGGCGAACCGGATTGCCGGATCTATCTGGTCACCCCGCCGGCGCTCGACCCGCGCCCGTTCGCCGACGACCTTGCGCGGGCGCTGGATGCCGGTGACGTGGGCGCGGTGCAGCTGCGGCTGAAGGACGTGGATGACGACACGGTGCGCCGCGCCATCGACGTGCTGCGACCGGTGTCGCAGTCACGTGGCGTGGCGTTCCTGGTCAACGACCGGCCGGACCTGGCCGTGAAGCACGGTTGCGACGGCGCGCATGTCGGCCAGACCGACACCCCCGCCGCCGTGGCGCGCAAGGTGCTGGGCGATCTGATGCTCGGCGTCACCTGCCACGCCAGCCGCGACCTCGCGATGAGCGCCGGCGAGGACGGTGCCGATTACGTGGCATTCGGCGCCTTCTTCCCCTCCCCCACCAAGGACGAGACCTCACGGGCAGAGCCGGAGATCCTGCAATGGTGGTCGGAGCTGATGGAACCGCCGTGCGTGGCGATCGGCGGTATCACGGCGGCAAATTGCGCACCGCTGGTCCAGGCAGGTGCGAATTTCCTCGCCGTGGTCAGCGCGGTCTGGAGCCACCCGGACGGCCCTGCGGCCGGCGTGCGCGCGCTGAACACGGCCATCGCGGCGGCGGCCGGCGCGATGTAGAGCCTTCGTCTGCTCTGCTTTTTCGCACGACGGCTACGCTTCGCGGGCCGTGAAGCTTCCTCGACGCCGCCGTCGCCGGGATTCAGTATTCGCTGAAGATCCGCGCGATCTCCGTCGCGTCCCGTGTCACCGTGAGAGCGAGAGCGAGCAGCAGACGAGCCTTCTGCGGATTGAGGTTGTCGGCGGGCAGAAAGCCGAGCGCGCGCAGTCGCGCGCCGTCGAGGGCCACGCCGCTTCCGGCGCGTGTCGACTGCACGACGACGACGCCTTGCCACCGCGTCCTTGATGGCTTCGGCGTCGCCCGGCGTAACCATGCCGGGCGCAAAGGCGGCGACGACGATGCCCTTCGCGCCGGCCGCCGTGAAGGCCCGGACGGCCGACGCCATCCGACCCGGCATAGGCGTAGGCGACATCCACCCGCGGCAGGGCGTCAATATGCCTGACGTCGAATTCCGTCTCCGGCGCGTTCCGCCGCTCCGTCCTGCGGTAATAGCGGACGTGTCGCCGTCGACGCTGCCGAGCACGCCGAAATCAGGTGTTCGAAAGGTCTGCAGACGGAAGGTCGAGGTCTTTCGTCACCTCGCGCGCCGCCTGGATCTCGTCGTTGAGCACGACGAGCACGCCGCGCCCGGCGGACTCGGGACTCGCCGCCGCACGGATGGCCGCCACGAGATTCAGGCTGCGTCGGTGGACAAGCCGCTCAACGGACGCTGCGAGCCCGACGATCACAACCGGGACCGGAACCTTCAGCGTGAGGTTGAGAAAATACGCCGTCTCTTCGAGGGTCGCGGTGCCGTGGCCGATCACGATGCCGCTCAGATCGGCGATCTCCTGCACGAGCCGGTCGCAGAGCTTTACCAGTTCCTTCCATTCGGGAAACTAGATGGCCGTGCTGGGAATCGCCATGTACGGCACCGGAATGACCTCGGCGACCGTCTGCACGTCGGCGAACGCGCTCAGGATGCCGTCGGCCTCCAGCATCATCTTGTTGGCGCCATAATCGGTGATATCGAGCGGCCCCTTGCCGACCGACGAGATTGTCCCGCCGGTGCCGATGAATGCCACTTTCCGCTTCATGTCGCTCTCCGCCAGCGGCGCCCGTTACGTAATCTCCTCAGTCCAGACCTTGAAGCTTACCAGCGTGTTGGGGCCGAACGTATTGCTGATCGCCACGTCGACCGCGTCGCGGCCACGCGCCATCAGGATGCGCCCGATGCGCGGCACGTTGTTGCGTGGGTCGAACGTGTGCCATTGCCCGCCCAGATACGCCTCGAACCAGCCGGCGAAATCCATCTCCGACCATGGCGGCGGCACGCCGATGTCGCTGACGTAGCCGGTGCAATAGCGCGCCGGAATGTTCATGCAGCGGCACAACGCGACAGCCAGATGCGCGAAATCCCGGCATACGCCGCGACGTTCGTGAAACACCTCCCACGCCGTCCGTGTCGGACGCGCGGAGTGCATAGTCGAAGGTGATGTGGTCATGGACGAAGTCGCAGATCGCCTGCACGCGCGCCCAGCCGGGCGGCGACTGCCCGAACAGGCGCCAGGCGGTCTCCGACAAATGGTCGGTTTCGCAGTAACGGCTGCCGAGCAGGAACACCACGGCATCGTCCGGCAGATCCTGCACCGCGTGCTGCTGTGCGGACGAGACGACCGGGTCCGGCCGGCCGGAATCGTTGACGACGCCGGTCGCCGCAATCCGGATGCGGCCTTGCGGCGCCAGGATCCGGCTGCACCAATTGCCGAATCCGTCGAAATACGCATGGACCTTCACACTGGCGTCGGTCGTCAACAGGTCCGGCACCACGATGTCGGCCGCGCGCGAATGATGCACGTTCAGCATCAGTAGCATCGGTGTGGCTTGCACGCAGTCATAGACCAGTTCGTAGCCGACACGAATTTGCATGGGATGCCTTGCCGACGCGATGCAAGCAGCCGGTCCGGCGCTCGGGCAACGCACGTCGCTTGTTAATTATCCTAGCATGCGGCAGGGTCATTGCCTAACAGGCGTCAGGTGTTTGGCACCGGCGCAAACAGTGCCTCGATATCGTCCTCGGTGATCGCCAGCGTGCGGCCGTCGCCGGCGCCCAGAATGCCCGCCACGAGTGCCTGCTTGCGGGCCTTCAGCACCTCCATCTTTTCCTCGATGGTGCCGCGCGTCATCATGCGATGGACGAACACCGGCTTGTCCTGGCCGATGCGGTGCGCGCGGTCGGTCGCCTGATCCTCGACCGCCGGGTTCCACCAGGGATCGTAATGGATCACCGTGTCGGCTGCCGTCAGGTTCAACCCGACGCCGCCGGCTTTCAGGCTGATCAGGAACAACGCCACCTCGCCCTGCTGGAAGCGCCGGATCGGGGTGGCGCGGTCGCGCGTATCGCCGGTCAGCAGCACGTAGGGGATGCTGGATTCCGCCAGCGCCGCCTCGATCAGCGCCAGCATTGACGTGAACTGCGAGAACAGCAGGATACGCCGGCCTTCCTCCAGCAGTTCCGGCAACATTTCCATCAGCCGATCCAGCTTGGCCGATCTGGCGCGGCTGGCCTTAACCGTGGTCAGCTTCAGCAGGCGCGGGTCGCAGCAGGCCTGCCGCAGCTTCAGCAGTGCGTCGAGAATGATGATGCCCGAGCGCGCCAGTCCGCGCTCGGCGACCGCCTGCTTCACCTTCGCATGCATGGTCAGGCGGATGCCTTCGTAGACCGCACGCTGCGCCTGCTCCATGTCGATGTGCTCGACGATCTCGGTCTTCGGCGGCAGATCGGCGGCCACCTGCGTCTTGGTCCGGCGCAGCAGGAACGGGGCGACGCGCCGCGCCAGCATGGCCTGCCGCTCCGCGTCGCCGCCGCGTTCGATCGGGCTGCGCCAGGCGCGTTGGAAGCCGCGCCGGTCGCCGAGGAAGCCCGGCATCAGGAAGGTGAACAACGACCACAGCTCGCCCAGGTGATTCTCCAGCGGCGTGCCGGACAGGCACAGCCGCTGGCGGGCGCGCAACAGACCGACCAGCTTGGTGGTTTCCGCGTCCGGGTTCTTGATGGTCTGCGCCTCGTCCAGGACCACGATGTGCCATTCCTGCGCCGCCAGCACGGCATGGTCGCGGGTCAGCAGCGGGTAGGTCGTCACCACCACGTCATGTGTCGCGATCGCGTTGTACCGGGTACGCCGCTCGGCGCCATGCAGCGCCAGCACGCGCAGCGAAGGCGCGAACCGCGCCGCCTCGCGGCACCAGTTGGCGACAAGGCTGGTCGGGCATATCACCAGGGCCGGCCGGTCCAGCCGGCCGGCGTGCTGTTCGATGGCAAGGTGGGCCAGCGTCTGCACCGTCTTGCCAAGGCCCATGTCATCGGCCAGCACGCCGCCCAGCCCCGCGGCGAGCAGGAATTGCAGCCAGTCCACGCCGCGCGCCTGATACGGCCGCAATTCCGCCGTGAAGCTCGCCGGCGGACGGGCGGGCGGAATACCCTCGGTCGCGCGCAACCGCTGGCCAAGCGCCCGCAGTGCCTCGCCGCCCTGCCAGACGATCCCTGCCTCGGCACCGGCCGCCTCTGCGAGCGCCAGGTCGGCGGCGCTATGGCGCGACAGGCGGATGCGCCCGCTCGACGGGTCGACCGCGGTGCCGGCGAACAGTTCCAGGATGGTCGCCAGGAACGGCCGCAGCTGCTCGGCATCCAGCGGCAAAAGCCGGCCGTCCGGCAACGCCACGACAAGCGGTTCGCTGTCGTCGGTCAGATCGCCATTCAGGCTTGTGACATCGCCGATCGCCTCCAGCAGCGCGGGCAACAGATCCACCCGCACGCCGTCCACCATCGCGCCCAGCTCCAGCTCGAACCAGTCGATCCCGGAGCCCTCTCGGATCTCGGCGGTGATCCCGCCGGACAGGCTGGCCACGCGCACCGGGAAATCCTCGGCGATCGTGACGCTCCAGCCTGAAGCACGCAGTGCCGGCAGCTCCTCGATCATGAAATCGATCCAGGCGCCGCCGTCCGGATCGGCCAGTATCTGCGCATCGAGCAGTTCACTGGCGGCCAGGCCGAATGCCACGCTGCCGAGCCGGGTGAACAACAGCGCGCGCAGACGGTCCACGGCGGCGATTTCGCTGCCTTGGTCCCGCGTCACGCGGTAGAGCTGGCCGTCGACCAGCGCAGTCGGCGGCGATTGACGGAACGCCGGCAATGTCACCGGACCGTAGCGGAACGACAGCCGGGCCAGCGGCACGCGCACGGGTCCGCCTGGCACCGCGCCGCGCGGCCCGCGTGGCCGCAGGTGGCTCAGCGGGTCGGCTCGCAGCTCGGCCGCGAACAGATCGAGATGCGGGCACGCTGGTCCGCGCAGCTGGCGCGGCGGCGCCACTTCGGCCGGCGGTGGCACGGCGACGCCGGGCAGCCGCCGCGCCAGCTCCTCCCCGACATGGCGCACCAGCTCGGGCGCCACCGCCGGGCCCGCCAGCACCGCGCGCACGAGGCGCGCCGGCATGTCGAGCTCGACCGGCCCGATCCGTCCCGAGGCAGGATCGGCATACCATGGTGCCGCCAGCCGCAGCACAAGGAGGCCGTCAGGCAGGTCGAGGTCGGGGCGCTGGTTGCCGTCGTGCTGGGCCCGCCAGACGAGCCGGCCGGCGACCGGCGCACCCTCGGTCAGGACCGGGCCGTTCACCGTGTCCCAGTGGCCACGCCCGGTCGCGATGATACCGCGCAGCACGTCGAAAAAATCTTCGCCGGCAGCAGGCGTGATGCCGAGCGCGGACAGGCGGCGGATGATCGTCCGGTCGGACGGGCGAAGGAATTTGGGCTGCTGCGTCGGCTGGAGGATCTGATAGGGCTGGTATTGCTTGACGCGGTCCATCGGCGTGCCGTCGCGGCGCAGCTCGATCGACACGACGTTCGAATTTTACCTCACCGGTCATCCGGTTCGACCGCAGGAGATAGAGCAGGCGGCGGCGGACCGACTCAGGGTATGCCTCGCTCTCTACTTCGCGCGCGCGCTCCAGCGTATTCAGCCAGGCGGTGATTTCTGGCGACGGCGCGATCGCCTCCGGGGACGCCGCGGCTGGCAGGCTGGCAAGGGACCGGATGGCGGTGGGGCGGGACGGCGATTGGCTCCGGCGAGCCGCGGCGGCGGCGATATCGGCCGCAAACCGTTGTTCCAGGTCCTCGTTCTGGCAGGCGAACAGCACCGCGGCAACGTGTTTGCAGTTGCGCCCGACCGGGCAGCTGCAGGTACCGTCGATCAGCGGTCCATTGGGGTGCGCCCGGATGAGCCGAACCCTGACCTGATACGGCGCCCGGGCACTGCCCTGGACCCGTGCCGTGACGATGGTTCCGTCATCGCTGACAGCGAGGTTGCGGACACGCCCGCCGAGTTCGTAGTCGGCGCCGGCACGGTAGGCGTTGAACGACACAGCGCGTCGGATATGGTCATCGGTGAGCCGTGTTGCGTTCGCATCCGTTTGCATCGCGTCTGCAAGCCCCTTTCGGGTTCGCGTGATTGACCAGACAGCGCCAGGCTGCGGTGGCACGACCTTCGCCGGATAGCGTACCACGCCGAGTCGGGCGCAGACGCGGCGACTGAAAGTTCTTGTTTTGTTCGCGCGCCTCGCCTAGCCTTGATGAAAGGCCTTGATGAAGACGAGGGCGAGACAGGAACGGAGGGGGTCATGTTTTGTAAGTCATGCGGCGGCCGCACGCAACGCGAGACAGTCGTCGTCGTGCGTCGCGAGCTTTGGCGATCCCGCTCGACGACACGGGACGGCTGGTATTGCTGGACGTGCAAAACCACGACCAACGCCCAACCCCCCGCACTGCCGCTGCCGCCGGCACAGGGGGCGCGGGCCTGGCGGCCCATCATAGTACCCGCCTAAGCGGCGGCGGTCTCATCGCAGCAGCGACTATCGACAGGGGACGGTGGCGCGGCGCCGTCAACCGCGCGTCACCGTCCCCCCTGCGCCGTCTTTACTCGGCGCTGATCGACGCGGCCTCCGGCCCCTTCTTGCCCTGCACGACCTGCATACGGACCGACTGTCCTTCGGACAGGCCGGCCACGCCGCCGCGCTCCAGCGCGGTGGCATGCACGAACACGTCCTTGCCCCCGCCGTCGGGCGCCACGAAGCCAAAGCCCTTCTGGGCATTGTACCACTTCACGGTCCCGCGCGTATCCTGGCTGGGGCCGCTATGGAAATCCCTAGCAGGGCCAGGGGACCGTGGCGCCGATCGATAGGTGGAAGGCGCCGGGGCCTCGCCCGCCCGAATGTCCGTCACCTCGGTCACCTGCGGCCCCTTCGGCCCTTGGCCGAGGCGCACACGCAGCTTCGAGCCCGGCGCAACGGTGGTGGCACCGGCCCCCGACAAGACGCTGATGTGCAGGAACGCGTCGCCCGACCCGTCAGCCAGATCGACGAAGCCGAAGCCCTTCTCGGCATTGAACCACTTCACCACGGCGTCCAGTTCCGGTCCAGACGCGATCGGCCCCTGCCGTGGCGGCGGGAACGAAGGTATCGGCGGTGACCGGCTGCTTTCCGGTGCAAAATCGTCGTCAAAGGCGCGCTTCCGCGTCGGACGTTGGCGCCAGCTATCGGGCTTAGCCATCTCGTGCTCTCGCAAATGGTCGGTAACGGCTGCTTACATTAACCTGACGTCGTGAAGCGGTCACCCCGGCCATTTCGAACGACATCAACGCTGCACCCTGTCACGGAACGACGCCTGCGTCACCCGCAAAGCGTCGGCCCGCACTGGCGAAGCGTTCACTTAATGGCAGTTACTGGCGCCGTCGATGACCCAATATGGTCTGGACAGGCGCGCCGGGTCCTGTCTTGGGTTTCGGACCGCGCGGGGGGAAGAGACATGGCAACCATCGGTTTTATCGGACTCGGCAACATGGGCCTGCCGATGGCGGCCAATCTGGTGAAGGCAGGCCATCGCGTCCAGGGCTTCGATCTGCTGGCCTCGGCCCTGGCGCCGGCGCGGTCCGCGGGGGTCGAGACCGTCGCCACGGCCGCCGACGCGGCGCGAGGGGCAGCCCTGGTCATCACGATGCTTCCCGCCGGTGAGCATGTCCGTGCCTTGTATGCCGATCCGGCCGGACCACTGCATGCAGCAGCCAAGGGCAGCCTGTTCGTCGACTGCTCGACTATCGACGTGGCCAGCGCGCGGGCGGCGCATATGGCGGCCGGCGCGGCCGGCATGGAGTCGCTGGACGCGCCGGTCTCCGGCGGCGTCGGCGGCGCGGTGGCGGGCACACTGACCTTCATGGCCGGGGGGTCCGCGGAAGCGTTCGCCCGCGCGCGGCCCGTGCTGGAAGCCATGGGGCGCCGCGTGGTGCATTGCGGCGGTGCCAGCGCCGGGCAGGCCGCCAAGATCTGCAACAACATGATCCTCGGCGTCTCGATGATCGCGGTCAGCGAGGCGTTCGTGCTGGCCGAAAGGCTCGGGCTGTCGCATCAGGCGCTGTTCGATGTGGCGTCCGCCTCCTCCGGCCAGTGCTGGGCGCTGACGACCTACTGTCCGGTGCCCGGGCCGGTCCCTGCCAGCCCCGCCAACAACGCCTACCGCCCCGGCTTCGCCACCGCGCTGATGGCCAAGGACCTGACGCTCGCCCGCGACGCCGCGGCCGAGTTGGGCGCCCAGACCGAACTCGGCCGCCACGCCGCGACGCTGTACCAGCAATTCGCCGCCGAGGGCCATGCGGGCCAGGATTTCTCGGCCATCGTCACCGCCATCCGCGCCCGCTCGGAAGTGGGAGGCTAGCGGAACGGCGGCTCGTCGAAGCTGCGCAGCTTGCGCGAATGCAGCGCGCCCAACTGGTTGCGCAGGATCTCCAGCGTGGCCAGCCCGATCGCCAGATGCTCGCCCACCGCGCGCTGGTAGAACGCGCTGGCCGCGCCCGGCAGCTTGATCTCGCCATGCAGCGGCTTGTCGGAGACGCAGAGCAGCGTGCCGTACGGCACGCGCAGCCGGTAGCCCTGCGCCGCGAGCGTGCCGCTCTCCATGTCCACCGCGATGGCGCGTGACAGGTTGATGCGACGCCGCTCCTGGGCCCAGCGCAGTTCCCAGTTGCGGTCGTCGTAGGTCACCACGGTGCCGGTGCGCAGCCGGCGCTTCAGCGCCTCGCCGGCTTCGCCGGTCACCTGCATCGCGGCCTGCTGCAGCGCCACCTGCACCTCGGCCAATGCCGGCACCGGCACCTCCGGTGGCACCAGGTCGTCCAGGATGCGGTCGCGCCGCAGATAGCCGTGCGCCAGGACGTAGTCGCCGATGGTCTGGCTTTGCCGCAAGCCGCCGCAATGCCCGACCATCAGCCAGCAATGCGGCCGCAGCACCGCCAGGTGGTCGGTGATGTTCTTGGCGTTCGACGGCCCGACGCCGATGTTGACGATGGTCACGCCGTTCGCCTCGCCGTCGTCCGCGCCGTCACGGGTGCGGCACAGATGGTAGGCCGGCATCTGGAAGCGATGCCAAGGGGCCGCCAGCACGCGCCGCTCCGCCTCGTCCGGATCGTCGCCGCGCCGCACCACGCCGCCACCCGGCAGCACCAGCCGGTCATACGGGCTGTCCGGCCGCGCCAGTTCGGCCAGCCCGCCGCGCACGAACTGCTCGACATAGCGCTGGTAGTTGGTCAGCAGGATCCATGGCTGGACGGCACGCCAGTCGGTGCCGGTGTAATGCACCAGACGACGCAACGAATAATCCACCCGCACCGCATCGAACAGCGCGAGCGGCAACGGCGTGCCGGCCGGCAACTCCCACAGCCCGTCGGCAATTTCATCGCCCACGGCGGACAGCATCGGCGTCGGAAAGTGGCGGGCGAGGTCGCCGGGCGAGGTCTTGCCCTGGAACAGCTCGTCCCCGCCGTCCAGGACGTAGGGATAAGGGATTTCCTGTGTCGCTGGGCCGCACGCTGATGACGGCGCCGTATTCTTCGACCAGTGGCCGCAACTGCTGGAGCAGGTAGGGGCGAAACGCGTCAGGCTGGGTGACTGTGGTGGCGTAGGCGCCCGGTACCTGGAATTTGCCCCAGGCCCGGCGCGTGAACGGCAGCGTGCCATAGGGCTGCCAGTCCAGTCGCAATTGCGGATAGCGGAAGCGGGCACGTTCCTCGGCGCGAGGGTACGCTGCCATCCGCCACGAACCGTGCCAGCGCCGTGCGCAGGGCGGACATCGCCTCGGCATGCAGCGCGTCGAGGCGATCGACCGCCTGTTCGGGCGAAAGCGTCTGCTGCGGTTGCTCTGCCATGCGGTGGCTGCCTGTGGTCGGGTCGGCAGCATGCTTGGCAGCGACCGACCGCGCTGTCCATCTTGCACCGCGGCAAGCGGCACGCCGGAATCGCGTCCGGCGCGCCATCGGCAATTTGACGCCCGGATGCCGACCCCCTAGAACCCGTGCAGCAAACGTCGTGTGCGTATCTCTTCCCGGCGGAGGGGTGGCCGAGCGGCTGAAGGCGACGGTTTGCTAAACCGTTTAGCGGGGTTAACCCGCTACGTGGGTTCGAATCCCATCCCCTCCGCCAGCCATTTGTTTTTGCTTCATATTTTGGTTACGCGTGTGACAAAAAACCATTCGTATGACATAACGGTTTTTGAGGCATTGTGACACCTCGTGTGACACCCCCCTTTCCGTGTGCCCCGTCTGCGACACCCTCCACGCGCGCCTTCAGGCAGCCGCGCCGCGGGCTTCCTGCCGCAGCGGCAGCGAACCGAACAGCTCTGGTTTCCTGGAGTAGCGCCACATGGCGCCGTCCTTCCTCAGGTGGCCGGTGTAAATTTCAGTCGTTGCCACCTGAGTGTGTCCCAGGTGCTCGGATAGCCGGTAGATGCAGGTGTCGTCGTCCACCAGTGACGCGACGGCGAACGAATGCCTGAGGTCGTCGAATTCGAAACTCGGGAAGGATGATCGGCTCGCGGTCCTCCTTTTCCGCCGCCCGGTTCTCGCGCCCCTGCTTTTGCCGCCGCCACTGACCGTAGTGAGTGGAGACCACGGCGCTGTCAGCCGGTAGCGCCGAGAACAACCTGCCCTTCGTCGGCAGATCAGAAAGCAGCGCCGCCGCGCGACCAAGGTCGATGGTGCGAGTCATCGGCCCACCATCGCCACGGTTCCGCTTGACGCCGACTCGCAGGGTCGCCTGCGTCCCGCAGGGGTGGATGTCGGACGCGCGGAGGTTTAACGCCTCGGCCAAGCGCATCCCCGTCTCCCGGAGCCAGCCGAAGAGGCGCGCGATATCCGGCGACCACTCCGCGACCTCGCGGATCAGTTCGTCGACTTCGGGGTCCGTCGGAGGGCGCAGAACAGTGCGACGGTTGCCAACGAGTTTTCGTCGCTCGATGGACCTGAGCGGGTTCGCGTCGATCCAGTCACGGTTCTCAGCATACGACAGCACGTGACTCCAGGCCGTGATGTCGTTGAGAATCGTTGAGGTGGCCCGGCCTTCCTCGCGGCGCGCGTCGACGAACTCGGTGATGGTCCCCTTTGTGATTGCGGACAGCGGCACCGCGCGCTCAGGGTCGCCGTCTTCCCCGTCTCCAGGCTCCCACCCTAGAGCGAGCGTGATCTGCACAATGCTGACGCCGTACCGCTGGGCCGCAGAGGCCGCAAGTTCCCCCGCCCGCACCAAGCCCTGCTGCCGAGCCAGATAGCCCTCGACGGCATCAGCCCAGGTCTTCTCCGCCTCGATGACGTGGCCCTCTCGTTGGGCCGCTACGCCCTTGAGGATGCGGTCGCGCTCCTTCCTCGCCTTCCGGACATCAGTTGTGTGAAGCGACTGGCAACGGGACTTCCCGCCGATTTTGTAGCGGACGTACCAGATGCCGTTCCGTTCGAGGAGGTTGTGGTCGGGGTCGACCGTGGATTTCGGCTGCGGCACGGTGTCACACCTCGTTTAGAGCAAGGTACTGGCGTAGATCGAAATTTTCTCTCGCACAACGGTTTCATCGAACAGCCAGACCGAGCACCCGGGCAGCTTGAATGCGGGCAGCGACCCCTCGGCCGCCATTTGCTCGATTTGCCGAACCGAGTAAGGCAGGATGCGCGCCACGTCATCCGACCGCAGAAACTCTGACCGCTGGCGCCGAGACCGAGCCGGTCCCTTGAACCCGCTCAGGGGCGGCCGGACGAGACCCATTCGGCTGATTGCCGCAGATGCGGCTAGGTCGAAGGCCGATGGGGTGGCGGGCAGGAGAACACTTGTCGGCACGGTGTGGTCCACCGAAGTTCACGGAAACGTGAATTTAGGGCTGACATGAAGCAGACGATCTGCCAATCCAGAAAATTACACGAACAACGTCCTAGCCGGTCGCCTGCCGCGACCGGATGGCCCGGAACCCGGCGGTGGTCTAGGCGGTCCCCCGTGGCGACAACGACGAAGACGCATTCCGCTCCAACGACGGCTGCGCATGGTCGATCAGGCGCCTGCCACCCGAGCGGGCCGCGTCAGAAGGGTAGCTCACCGCCCAGCGGATCTAGAGAGCTTGCAAAGAATTCGGTCGGCGGCAGGTCAGAAGCGGGCTCGCCACCCGATTCGGCGGAGGCCAAATCGCCGCCAGGCATCTCAGGATGAAGCGCACAATAGGCGGCACGTATCCATGCCGACCAACCTGATGTAGCGGGCGACGGCCATCGCCTCGAACACGTTGCCGCCCGGGCTGTCGAGTACCAGCACTGCGCCGCACCCGACCGCGTTTTGGGCATTGAAGGCCGTAAGTCGCGCGAGGTCCCGCGCATTGATCTCGCCGCTGGCGTAGACCAGCTTCGGCATGCCCATGTTCAGGCGGCGGAAATCGAACTGTTTGAAGCTGAACGACAGCCCAGCGTCGGGCTGCTGTGCCGCCACACCGGATACGCACATGAGGACCAGACCAATGCCGCACGCCAGACGTCGGAAAACGCTCATCTTGTAATCCAAGTAGAAGGGACGATGTCGTAACGAC
Organism: uncultured Pseudomonadota bacterium; assembly: GCA_963764895.1. Taxonomy (GTDB): domain Bacteria; phylum Pseudomonadota; class Alphaproteobacteria; order Acetobacterales; family Acetobacteraceae; genus CAVXUK01. The sequence goes on along the minus strand of CAVXUK010000012.1, from coordinate 5,754 downwards.
ACTCTCGCGGCATGGGAAGCAGTAAGACGGCCTGGGTTGTCGTCCGCCGACGGTCCACGGACCCTGCGTAAATCGGAGTTGAACTGGGCTCTGACGCGCTTTGCGTGCAGCCCGGGGTAAGCCGAGCAATTCAGGGAGTTGTTCGGTATGGGATGTTGGGAATGGAAAGCGGTTGCTCGGGGTTTCACTTGTCGAAGGGCAACTTTACGACATTCGAGGCTTGGCCCTGTCCCTGCCGCATCTGCCCGGACGACGACGCGCGCGGGGGCGCCGCAGCCTCCGCAGGTGCCGGGCGCAGGACGATCTGCGTGGGCGGGTCCCCGCCCGGGGGCGGCAGTTTCCCGGTGACGAGGCGTGCGTAGGACACCTTTGTGTCGACGCGCGTCACCTCGACCACGCCGACTTGCTGCTCCGCCTGCCCGAGCGGTTCCCTCGTGTACGGATCGACCAGCGCCTCACCGAGAGAGAAGGCAAGGAAGCGCTGGCCCGTCCGCAGCGTGCCGCCGCCTTGGTTCAGGATCAGAGAGGACGGGTCGTCGAAGCCGATCAGCCTCATGGGGTAGATGGCCAGCATGATATCGTCCGCGACGCTCCCGGCCAGCTGGTCGATTCCGCCCCCGTGCACCGACCCCGCCCAACTGACCTGTCGCGTCGCGATCTCGATGACCTGGAAATCCACGTCCGCGGAGCCCGGCGTTGTGCTCGCGACGACCTCGCCGGTCAGCGAGATCGTCCGCTTCGAGCGCGTCGGGGCCGTCGTCCTGAGCTTGCCGACGACCACATAGTCGGCGCCGATCACCTGCCCGACGCGGACGCGTTCGGTGAGCGGCGTGTCCCCGCCCTGGAGCAGCGCCATCTCGGTATTGTAGGCATCATCGTTCGATCGGTCCACGACCGCAAACCTGCGGCTCTGGACCAGGTCTGCGGTGATCTTGTCGCGCAGCGCTGTCCCGCTCCCCCGGCCGCCCGCACCGTCGGCGAACGCGGCGACCGCGATCCTGCGGCGGGTCTCGGCACCCGCGGTCTTGGCCTTGAACGTCTCCACGGTCACGTGCAAGTGGGCCTCGAGCCGCCCGCCCTCGACCGGGTCGACGCCGTCGATCTGGTAGGAGCGCACCCAGCCCCCCGCCGCGGACTGGATCTCGGATTGCGCCTCCTTGTTCAGGCTGACGGTCGACCCGCCGTCCAAATCCTGGGCGGCCAGCTTCGTGCTGGTCGCCTCGACGGCCGAAACAGAAACTCCGCTGACCTGAGCGACGGCGCTGGCCAAGGCGTGGGCAACCGCCTCCTCGCGGGTGGCGCCGCTGCCGATCGCGTCCACCTCGACCGGATCGGCCCGCACGGCGAGCGGGAGCAGCGACAGCGCGGCCACGACCGCCAAGCCCTTGAGGTTCATGTTGCGACCCTCAGAAATCGCCGATGTCCTTGCTCGATCTCACACCGGCCTGCCCGCGGGCGTCGGGCGCGCCACTTGGTCGGGCGTGCCGTCGCGTTGTTGCCTAATTGCAGCCTCCCCAGCGGCGGACCAGTAGCGCACGGCTCCGTAGATCATCTGTTGCGGGACCTCCGGGTGCTGTCGTTTCCACTTCATGAGCGTCATCAGCCCCGTCAAGTTGTCGAGCTTGGCACGCCGCTGCATGGCGTCCCTCAAAGGAGCCTTGATCGACTTGGCCGGATCCTTTTGGGCGATGTAGCCGTCCGCCATCCGCTCGGCGACCTGCTGCATGCGGCTTCTGAATTCCGAGTTCGAATCATTCTCGCCGCTCGCCGCGAGGAACTCAGCGATCTGCTCTCCAGCCCGCATCTCGGCCTGCCGCATGGCGGCTTCCTCGAACTCGGCGATCATCGCCGTGTCCTTCGACCCGGTTCTTTCTGCGCCCCATTGCGCGAAGGAGACGATGACCGGCAACCCCTGCTTGTCGTACATCCAGCGCACGCCGAACCAGTCGACGAGCGCCGCCTTGTCGGCCGCCACCGCCTTGAAGTCCTGTGCCTTGCTTGCGTCCGGCGTAAACAGGCCGCGCCGCGAGAGGTACCGACTGCGCCAGATCCCTCAGTTTCGGGGACACGATGGCGATCACGCCGATCTGGGTGTCGCCCACCGCGTTCCGCGCCTCGACGGTGAAACGGGTGATCATGCCGGTCAGCGACCCGAACGATTTCTCCATGCCCGCGATGGCCAGAGATTTCTCAAACTGGACGTGCCGTTGCGCCGGGGGCGTCTTCTCCAGGCTCCGCGGATCGATGCCGAGTTGCTCGAGCGCCTTGTCCATCGTGCCGCCCGAGACGGCGAGGGCCTTTCGCGCGAGTTCGGCAACCTTCCCTGGATCTCCCAGCGCACCCTCGTCGTAGGGGGGCGGCTCCATGCTGGCCGCCTGGTACACGCTTCTGATCGCCTCCGACGCTATCTTCGTCTGCTGGCTCGCGATGTAGGACGCCTGGGCACTGAGCAAGGCATCCTCGTACGCCATCGTTCTCTGCTGCACCCAGTGCGGGTCGTCGGACTTGACGGGCACGATGCCGATCCCCTGGAGGACCGATACACCGTTCGCCTCGTCATCCCGCAGGCCCGTCTTATGGAGGTAAGCGTCAATCTTTTCCTGGATGGTGGCTCCGACGTTGAGGGTCGGCGGGGCGGTTTCCGCGATGGCGGCTGCTGGCACGGCGCCAGCCGCCTGGGCCTCTGCCGCGAAGCCCCGGCCCCACGGCAAGATCAGACCGACGGCGAGGCCGCCGAGCAAGTGGCGACGGTCGAGAACGGGCATGTGGCTCCTCCGGAAATACGCGCTCACCACGCCACCGTCGCATTGGTACCGTGCTTGGAGATCGGTTTCTCGCCCTCCCAGAGCGCCAGCCCCGTCTTGATGTCGGTCAGCGACAGCTGGAAGTCGTAATCGACGCGCTGGGTGCCGTCGCCGAGGCGGGAGTTATGCTGCATGATTCGCCCGCTCAGGCTCAGCTCCGGCGGGATCATCTGCCCCTGCCCGGGCACCATCGACTGGCGGAACTCGGCCGACTCGCGAAGTTCGCGCGCCTGCATCGCCATCGGATCCTCGGCACCAGCGAGGCCGACCGCCGTCGTCGTGACGACTTTCCCGGACTTCAGCAGTTCGACCCGGATCCGCTTGATTAACTGGTCGGTGTCGATGCGCTGCATGGTGTCGTTGGTGACGCGCGAAACCGCCATGACATAGCGGCCGCCGCCCGGCTTGGTGACGGCGCCGGATTCGAGCATGTCCTGGACGGCGTCGGCGGCCGCGGCCTCGAAGTCCCGCGAATCCAAGCCCATGCCGATCGCGGTGCGGTCGGCGCGGCCATCGATCATCGCGGTCGTGGTCACCGGGCCCGCTGGGGCGGTCGCGCACGCAAGCAGAGGTAGACACATCGCGGCGGCGAGCGCGGTCCCTAGGGCCGCGGCAGGACGGGGGATGGTCATCGGGTTCGTTTCCGTTAGAGAGGGTTGGGCGCGTAAGAGGTGGGGTCGGGTTCGACGTGCATGCGGAAGTCGACGGCTTCCGGTCGGGGCGCGATCCTCTCGACGACCGCGTCGCCGTGGGCGGCCACCGTCAACACCTGCGGTGCGGACAGGAGGCTGCGGATCGGGTGGCCGGACGCCTCGAACCAATCGGTCGTCTGGACGATCCGAGCGTCCATCGGCCACGGGTTCTCGAGCCGCACGGAGAGCCGGAGCAGCCCACCCTCGCGGGTCACGAGCGGCGGCCCGGCGAAAACACCGCTACCGTCCGTCACCGTCACCCGCGGGTCCGCGGACGCCCGCGGCGGCAACGAGGCTGCCGGGGGCGGCGCGCAGGCCCAGAGGACCGCTGTGGCCGCGAGCGCGACCAGCAGGCGAGCCCTGATCACAGCGGCAGGACTTGGACGCTCGGGGCGGCGGTCCCCGAGCGCAGCTTCACATAGACGATAGAGGAGCGGTCTTGCGCCACCTTCACTGGACCGAGGTCGCGGCCGTCGTCGGTCCGCAGGCTCAGGTTCCGATCCGTCGGGAGATCAACGCAGGCGGCCTGGAAGTCCTTGGGCAGCGCGACCCAGGACCGCGTGTCCACCGTGGAAACCTGAGCCGCCGTGTCGGCGACGAAGTTGACGATCGCGTTGTTGGACGTTGCGGCGACGTTCTCCATCGCGATCTTCAAGACAGCCTCGCCGATCGCCGCGGCCATGACGCCCGGCGCGCGTTTCTTGAACTCACTGGCCATCACGGCGTCGAAGCTGCCGATCGGCGCGGTGCGTGCCCCGTCGCCGACCGTCAACACCGGGTAGGAGGGCGGCGCGATTTGCAGACGTGGCATGGCGATAGTCATGGTCTTCACGCCCTTCTGAGCGCCCGCGACGATGGGCACGGGAAGGACGACCCGGTACTCGCCAATGGTCGCGCTCTGGCCGTCCTCGACGACCACCCAAATTTTGGGCGCACGCTTGCCGCCGCTCGCCCACGCTTTCGTCCGAGCGATCTCGGCGTCGATCAGCGGACTTCGGCCCGATCAGTCCCCTTACCCGTTCGAAGGACGCCCGGGCCTTCTCGTAATCCGACTGGCCCTGCGAGGTCGCGAGGAAGAAGACGCCATGCAGGTAATAGGCGAGCGGATTGATGAATGGCTGATATTTGGCGTACGCGGACAGGTCCGTCTGCAAGAGGCCCGCGAAATTCACGCCCTGGGCCTTCTTGGCGTCCGCCTCCACCTTCTTCTGGTTCTCCGCGGCCTCGGCCTCGAACTCGTCCTCGGCCCTGCGCTGGCGGTCGTCCGCGCGGTTGAACTCGACCCGCGCCTGGTCGAGCTGCCCGGGACTCGATGAACGCCAGCGCCTCGTAGGTGTTCGCCATGACGCCGTCGTAGGCCGCGACCCGGTACTGGCCCGACTGGGACAGTTGGCCGACATCGCGCTTGCCCATAAGGGTCTCGGCAAGCCCAACCAATCCGCCAGCCCCTCGCTCCAGCGCACTTCGGCGTCGGTCAGGTTGGAGGCACCAGGAGCGGCGACGAAGATGTGCGCCGTGCGCATCTCGCCGGTGATCGCGTCGATGACCTCCACCGTCTGTCCGGACTAGTCGACGAACAGCCGCTCTCCGACCGGGTGCCTCTGCCGTATGGTAGGCGACTGGCGGCCGCGCCAGGCGGCATAGAGATCGCAGAACCGGCTGTAGCCGTATCCCTCCGGTTGCCCGTCTCGGTATTCCTCCCACAGCAGCAATAGCGTGACGCTGGGACGGCGCAACTCGGCGTGGATGTGCACCCAGTCCGGCTGCGCTCGCAGCTTCTCCGCCGCGATGAAGCAAGGCGGCGTGAACAGCATGCGTTCCAGCGCCGTGTCGTCGAGCTTCCCCGTCGGCACCGGCCAGGTGATCCCCACCACCGCGGCCCGGCGCAGAAGCGAAGCGGACGCCGGCGCCCACAGGCAGACCCGTCAAGTCGGGCTGGAAGCCCTGAACAGTTGGTGCGCGGCAGGACTGCCAACGTGCCCAGGAGCGAGGACTCTCGATCCGGGTTTGCCATCTCTTCGAAAGGTTACGCTGATCCAAGGGCTTCGCCGCACGCGGAATCAACTTTCAGGAACCGGGTAACGCCTTATCTGTGCCGTGCAACACCTTTTGGCAGCGGTGTAACACTGTTTCGGAGCCGGATAACGGCTTTTGGTAGCCCAGCGGCCTCAGGGGACCGCGTGGCCGGTAGGAGGTCGGTGGACGATCGGCCTGCGACCGGGCAGTTGCCGAGCATTTACGGTATCGCAATACGTGGC
>CAVXUK010000011.1:0-278678 GCA_963764895.1 uncultured Pseudomonadota bacterium | reverse complement strand
TGGGCGCGACAGGGATTGAACCTGTGACCCCCACCGTGTCAAGGTGGTGCTCTCCCGCTGAGCTACGCGCCCACAAGCCGCGTCGGTATGGGTTTTCCTACGGTCTCACGGCGGGCGGCGCAACCCCCTTCATCCGCGCCCGCCGCCCGCAACATCATCGAAGGCTCCATGGCGGTGCGGACGCTGGCGGAGCCAAGGCGGCTGCCGTCGCCGCCAGGTGTGTCGCCGTCGAGCGGTTGTGTCCCGAACTGGCCAGCCTTGGCGGCGAATTGGGCGGGCATTTTCTGCTCTACGGCTCGGCCGCACGCGGCGACCTCCGCGACGACAGCGAGTCGGCCTGAAATGCAACGTCCGGCCGGTTTCTCGGCCATGTGCTGCCGCGGGCCAGGAAGCTGCCGTTTAGCCTTTGGTGTCGATGCCCTGCCACGCGCGCACGAGTGCGGCAGTTCGCTCCATCTGCGGGTCGCGGACGCCCATGCTGCGCAGCCCGTGCCAGGTTCGGAACAGGTATTCGGCCGAACTGCCCAGCTCGCCGCGCGCCGTGGCCAGCCGGCGCACCACTTCCGTCTCCGGCAATTCGTCCTCATAGCCCGGCCCGGCCGGGTCGATGGTGAAAGTGAGGCCATGGCCGAACGCTGCGCCGTCGGCGTCCGTCATCGCCAGCCATCGCGGCACATAGCCGCTGGCGACCATTTCGCGGCGCCACAGCACGTCCAACTCATGCTCCAGCCCGTCCTCCGCCAGACGCAGCGCCGCCCCCATGCAGTCGCCGCCTCGCCGCAACCCCAGCACGAGCCCCGGATTGTCAGGCGAGCCACGGCCGATCGGGGTTTTCAGGCAGAACGCGCGGTGCCAGCCGTGCACCTGCGCCACGCGCTGCCCGGTGATGTTGACCGTTGGGTTCCAGATCAGCGACCCGTACGCGAACAGCCAAATGCCGTCGCCAACCTCCGGCCGTTCGGCCAGGGCCGCATGTAGGGAGGCGTGGCGCTCGGCGTCCGTCAGCACGCGGATATGCGGCAGGCGACGCGCGATCATGTCGGACAGGCCGCCGCCGAGCAGCAGTTCGCGGGTCAGGCGAGGCGATTCCGGGGTGGGCGGATCGGGCGGCGCATCGGCCGTGTCTGTCATTGCCGAGTCATAACCCCCGTGGGACACCGTGACCATAGCCGCTGCGGTCTCATCGCCTGGGCGCTCGTCATGAAACCGTATGTTGCCGACGCGTTAAGGGCTCCGGAATGCGACAATTCGGGGCAAGACACGATGAAAATTTTATTGGGTCTGGTCGCTCTGTGCGGCCTGGCGCTGCTGGTCGGCTGCGGCACCGACGAGCGTGATCGCACCGAGGGCGGGGCCGCGGCGGGGGCTGCGACCGGCGCCGGCATCGGCCTGGTGGGTGGGCCGGTCGGCGTGGTCGCGGGCGGGTTGATCGGTGGTGGTGCCGGCGCCATTGCCGGCGCCACCACGCAGCCGAAGGACGTGAACCTCGGCAAGCCGGTATGGGATAATCCCGACACCCGCGTCCCGACGCCCAACGGCGTCGTGGCCCCGGCGACCGGCCAGACCACGGGCTACTGATCCCAGGCCCGTTTCGCTCGCGCTGGCGGCGCCGCGTGTGCTGATCTGCCGCGTGCGGCAGCAGGACGAGCGGGCGGATGGGGCGGGCATGGTGGCGGGGCGGCGGACGGCTTGGCGCGGCCGCGCGCCGGATCGTCGTATTGGCGCCGTTGGTCGCCGTGGTGGCCGCCGGCCTCGCGCTTGCGCTCGACCGCGCCTTTCCGCCCGATCTGTCGCGGCTGCGCGCGGTCGGCACCGAGATCCTGGACCGCCAGGGCCGCACGGTCGCGCTGCTGCCGGCGGCGGGCGGCGTCTGGCGCTTTCGCACCACCGTCGACGAGGTCTCGCCGGCGTTCCTGGACACTGCTGATCGCCACCGAGGACCGGCAGTTCTGGCACCATCCCGGCGTCAACCCGATCGCGCTGCTCCGTGCACTGGCGCAGGACGTGCGCGCCGGCCGGATCGTGTCGGGCGGCTCGACGCTGACGATGCAGGCCGCGCGGCTGCTGGAGCCGCGGCCGCGCACGCTGCGCAGCAAGCTGATCGAGATCGCCCGCGCGGTGCAACTGGAGGCGCATTTCTCCAAGCGCGAGATTCTGGGCATCTGGCTCACGCTGGCGCCGTACGGCGGCAATCTGGAGGGCGTGCGGGCCGGGTCGCTGGCGTGGTTCGGCGTCCTCGCCGCGGCAGCTGGACGCCGGCGCAGGCGGCGCTGCTGGTGGCCATCCCGCGCCGGCCGGAGGCGCTGCGCCCGGACCGCCACGCCGAGCGGGCCCGCGCGCTGCGCGACCGCATCCTGCAGGCCGATGGTGGCGCCGATGCCGACGCGCCGGCTGGCCCTGCCGCGCCATGCGCCGCAGGTGGTCGCGGCGCTCGCCGGTCCGGCGCGGGTCGCGACCACGCTCGACCTGCCGTTGCAGAGGCGCTGGAACGGCTGGCCGCCGAGCGCATCGCGGACCTGCCGGAGCGGGTCTCGCTGGCCGTGCTGATCGCCGATGCGTCGTCACGCGAAATCCGCGCGCTGTGTCCGGCGGCGGCGGCCGGGGCGAGCGGCGCCGCGGGTTCCTCGACCTGACCCGGGCGGTGCGCTCGCCGGGCTCGGCGCTGAAGCCGTTCATCTACGCGCTGGCGTTCCAGGACGGGCTGGCCGGGCCCCCGACAGTGCTGGACGACACGCCGCGCCGTTTCGGCCGCTACGCGCCGGAGGATTTCGATCGCGGCTTTGCCGGCGACGTCACCGCCGCCGAGGCGTTGCGCCGCTCGCTGAACCTGCCGGCGGTGGCGCTGCTGGACCAGGTCGGGCCGTTGCGCTTCGCCGCGAGGCTGCACGCCGCCGGCAGGCGTTGCGGCTGCCGCCCGGGGCCGACCCGTCGCTGCCGCTGGCGCTCGGCGGCGCCGGCATCACGCTGCGGGACATGGCCGCGCTGTATGCCGCGCTGGCGACCGATGGCGACGCGGCGCCGCTGGTTCTGCGCGCGGAGGACCGGCAGGCGCCGTGCGCCCTTCCTCGACGCGCGCGACGCCGCGACCGTCGCCGACGTGCTGACGCAGCCGTTCCCGGATGCGGCCGGCGCGGCGTCGCCTGGAAGACCGGCACGAGCTGGGGCGGGCGCGACGCCTGGGCGCTGGGGTTCGACGCGCACCACGTCGTCGCCGTCTGGATCGGCCGGCCGGACGGCACGCCGCTGCCGGGCGCCACCGGCCGCAGCCTCGCCCTGCCGATGCTGGCCCGCGTGTTCGATCTGCTGCCGCCGGCCCCGCGCCCGATGGCCGCCGAGCCCGCGGCGGGAGGACGGTGCCGTGCCGGCGGATGCGCTGCGCCTGCTGTTCCCGCCGCCCGGCGCGGTGCTGAGCGGCGACGGTCCCGTGGTCCTGCGCGCCATGGGCGGGCGGCGGCCGCTGACGTTCCTGATCGACGGTGCGCCGCTGCCCGGCGATCCGGCGCGCCGCGAAGCCGCCTGGACACCGGGCGCCTCCGGGTTCTACCGCGTCACCGTGCTGGACGCGGACGGCGGGGCCGCGCACGCGGTGGTGCGCGTCAAAGGTGCCGACTGACGGCGTATCGGCTATTTGTGTCAAATATTTGCGGGTGACTGAAACGGTCGCGGATTCGCGCCCATCTGGCAATCATTCGTCTTGCCAGACCAACGGCTCCACTGTTAACGTAAGTTTGATCGACAAAACATGCGAGGCAACGAGTGCAGGCACGGGTGGCGGCCCCTCCGGGGGTCGTGGTGGCGCCGCGCGACGGGGTGGCGGCCATCGAATGGCCGACGATCCTGTTGGCCGTCGCGATCTATGGCGGTTGGCTGGCGCTGACATGGTGGCATGCGGCGCTGCCGGCCTGGGTGGTCTTTCCTGCTCTCGTCTGGCTCGTGGCGTGGCAGAGTTCGCTTCAGCACGAAGTGCTGCATGGCCACCCGACGCGGGTGCGCGCGATCAACGATGCGATCGGCTTTCCGCCGCTGTCGCTGTGGCTGCCTTACGGAATCTATCGCCCGTCGCATCTGCGCCACCATGACGACCCGCGGCTGACCGACCCGCTCGACGACCCGGAAAGCCGCTACTGGCTGCCCGAGCAATGGGCGGTGTTGAGCCGGCCGGGGCGGCTCATCGTCACGGTGCAGAACACGTTTCTTGGCCGGCTGCTGATCGGGCCGGCCTGGAGCATCGGCCGGTTCTTCTATTTCCAGGGTCGCGCGCTGCGCCATGGGCATCCCGGCGCGTGGCGCGTCTGGGGGCCGCATCTGCTGGGCGTGGCGCTGATGGTGGTGTGGCTGGGCGGCGTGTGCCGGCTCAACCCGCTGCTGTACGTCGTCTTCGTGGCATATCCGGCCGTGGCGCTGCTGCTGATCCGTTCATTCGCCGAGCACAAGGCGGCGCGGGGCGTGCGCGAGCGCATCGCCATCGTCGAACACGCGCCGGTGTTTGGGCTGTTGTTTTTGTATAACAATCTGCATCTGGTGCATCACGCATGGCCAGAACTGCCATGGTATCGTATTCCTGCGATCTATCGGCAGTATCGCGACCGGTTCGTAGCCGGGAATGGCGGTCTTGTCTATGACGGGTATTTCGATGTGGCCCGCCGGTTCTTGATTACTTCGCACGACCGGCTCCTGCACCCGCACGGCGGGGTGCCTCGTGACGATGCGTTCGTTGGGTCGAAGTAAACGGGCGGCCCGGGAGAGGGCCGCACTATGGCATCACTGGCTCGGCTGCACGACTACGGAGCCGGAGGGCGGCGGCGGCGGCTCCACGACCACGGAGCCGGAGGGCGGCGGCGGCGGTTGCACGACCACCGGGGCGGGCTGCTGCGGTTGTTCGCTGTAGGAGAAGCAGCCTGCCAGCGGCAGCCCGAGAGCGGCCAGCAGCAGCAGGCGTGATATGCGGGTCGGCATCCTGCGCCTCGCGTTGTGGTTAGGAAACTCGTCTCGTTGCGTTACGCGCGGCCTCAGGAAAAGTTCCGGCTCCGGTTCGGCGGCGTGTCCGCCCGTACCGCATCGGCCAGCGAATGCGTGGCGCTGCCGGGACGCAGCGGCACCGGCTGGCCCGGTCCCGGCGCCCACCCGGTCATGATCGCCAGCCGCAACGTCGCCACCGCCCGTCCGTCCTGCGTCGGCAGCGCCGCCAACGCGGCCGGGAACAGCGCCCGAGGCGGTATGCGACGGTCGCGCAGCATGACGGCGTTGGTTTCGCCGGCGGCACGCAACTCATGCAGCAGCCGCAGCGGGTCGGCGTAGAGCAGCCGGATGTCCTCTACATCCGCCACCGGCAGCGCGAAGCCGGCGCGTTGCAGCAGGGACGCGCAGTCCCGCAGATCCGGGAATGGCGAGATGCGCGGCGCGGCACCGCCGGTCAGCCCCGCTTCCGCCTCGGTCAGCGCCGCGCGCAGTTCCGCGAGCGTTCCAAGTGCCGGCAGGCTCGCCAGCAGCAGCCCGTCCGGCCGCAGCGCATGGCGGATCTGGATCAGCGCGCCGGGCAGGTCGTTGACCCAGTGCAGCGACAGATTCGCGACGACCAGATCGAAGCTGCCGTGCGCGAACGGCAGGAACTCCTCGTCGGCCGCCGCCGCCGGCGCGCCCGCCTGCGCTGCCATGCGCGGCGAGAGGTCGCAGGCCGAGCGTGGCGATGCCGCGTGCCGGAGCAGCGGCGCCACCACGCCGCGCCCGCCGATGTCGAGCGCCGACGTAAAAGTCCGGGTCGTGTCGTCGAGGCGGTCGAGCAGCCGTTCGGCGGTGTCGCGCAGGATGTCGGCCACGCCTGAGACGCCGGTCGCCGCGCGGTCGCGGTGGTGGCGGACCGCGCGGCGGTCGAACACGGTCATGCTGGCGCTCATCGGTGCGTCTCCGTTAGGGTTGCGTCATGCGTGCCATTGCCGGATGCCTGCCGCCAGGGATCGCCGCCGCCGGCCGTGCGGCGCTGGACTTCCTGCTGCCGCCGCAATGCCTCACCTGCGACCGCCCGGTGGCGGCACAAGGGCAGTTCTGCGCTGCCTGTTTCGGCCAAGTCGCGTTCATCAGCCACCCGTGCTGCGTCGCGTGCGGCGTGCCGTTCGCGCATGCCGGGCAGGGCGGCACGGAGCAGCTGTGTCCGGGCTGCCGCCTGCATGCGCCGCCCTGGGGCGCAGGCGCGGGCGGCGTTGCGCTATGACGGCCATGCCAAGCGGCTGCTGCTGCCGTTCAAGCACGCCGACCGGCCGGAGCTGGCGGCGGCGCTGGCGCCGATGATGGCGCGCGCCGGGGCGGCGCTGCTGGCCCGCGCCGATCTGCTGGTGCCGGTGCCGCTGCACCGGCGGCGGCTGTTCACGCGCCGCTACAACCAGGCGGCATTGCTGGCCCGTGCCCTGTCGCGCCAGTCCGGCGTGCCCGATGTGCCCGATGGCCTGTGTCGCTCGCGTCCCACCGCCGCTTTGGGCGAACTGGGCGCCAGCGCGCGGGCGGCGGCGGTTGCCGGGGTGTTCGCCGTGCGGCCGACGCGCGCCGCGCGGCTGGCCGGCGCCCGCGTGCTGCTGGTCGATGACGTGATGACCTCCGGCGCCACCGCCGCGGCCTGCACCGAGGTGCTGCTGGCGGCCGGCGTGCTCGGCGTGGACGTGCTGGTCGCCGCGCGCGTGCCGGACCCGCGCCTGCGTTGACTCCCCCTTGCGGCGGCGGCCCGGCGCGCCAACCCTTTCTGTTTGGCTTAGGAGACAGTAATGCCCGAGATCGAGATCTACACCCAGGACTGGTGCCCGTACTGCGTCCGCGCCAAGCAGCTGTTCGACAAGCGCGGCGTGGCGTATCGCGAAATCTCCGCCGAGCGCGGCACGGCGGCGCGCGCGGAGGCGATCAGTCGTTCGGGTGGGCGGACCTCGGTGCCGCAGATCTTCATCGACGGCCAGCATATTGGCGGGTGCGACGACCTGATGGCGCTGGACCGCGCCGGCGGGCTCGACCCGCTGTTGCAGGCGGCCTGAGTTTTTTGCCCGCAAGTCTTGCCGGCGCGGACTTGCTCCGTCATGGATGAGCCGGTGATGCGCCTTGGGACGTGCCGATGATCCACTATCAATTGCAATGCCGGCAGGGACATGCCTTCGACGGCTGGTTCCCCAACAGCGCCGCCTTCGACACCCAGGCGGCGCGCGGGCTGGTGGCATGCCCAGCCTGCGCCGACACTTCCGTGACACGCGCGCTGATGGCGCCGGCGGTCACCCGCACGCGCCAGCCCGGGACGCCGGCGCCCGAGACCCGCGCCGCGCCCGCGCCTGCCCCCGCTCCGGCCCAGCCGGCCGGTGGGGCGGTGGCGATCACCGGGGACCAGATGCCGGACCATGTGCGTGCCGTGCTGCAACGCCTGCGTGCCGAGGTCGAGAAATCCTGCGACTATGTGGGCAATCAGTTCGCCGACGAGGCGCTGCGCATCCATCGCGGTGAGGCCGATGCGCGCGGCATCTACGGCGAGGCGACGCCCGAGCAGGCGGAGGCGCTGGCCGAGGAAGGCGTCGATGTCTCGCGCATCCCCTGGGTGCCGCGCGCCGACGGCTGAGCGGCCGGTTCGGACGGGCCATCCACGGGGGCATCCACGACGTACAGCAGATCGGTGTCATCGGTCTGCTGACCGCTCTGGGTGAGCAGCGCATGCGCCTGCCCGCGATGATGCGTCTGGTGGTTGAACAGGTGGGTGACGACCATCGCGCGCGGGCGCACGACATCGCGCTGCATGGCGCTGCTGTACCAGGCCAATTCACCGGCCAGCCACGCGGCATCGACCCGCGCCGCCCAATCGGACAACCCGGCATCCGCCTGCGCGCGGGCCGCGGCGAGGGCGCCGAAATCTGGCTCCATGGCGCCGCTTTGCTTGAGCGGGACCGCCGGCTTCTGCCAGCCGTCGATGCGCCACATCCAGATCCGGTCGGCCCATAGCAGATGGCTGAAGGTGCCGTGGATCGAACCCCAGAACGCACCGCGCTCGCGCCGGCGCTCGGCATCATCGAGGCGGGCGGCAGCGGCGTAGAGCCGCCGGTTCATCTCGGCATTGTAGTCGGCCATCATCCGGACCCAGGCCGGCGTGACCAGGGCTGTCATGACGGGAGCGCCACCAGCACGTCGCTGCCTTCCACGCGCACCGGATAGGTGGCGAGATCCTGTTCCGCCGGCGCGCCCGTCGCATGGCCGCTGCGCACGTCGAAGCGGCCGGCGTGCAGCGGGCATTCCACGCAGTCACCTTCCAGCCAGCCCTCGGTGAGCAGCGCGAAGGCGTGCGTGCAGACATTGTCGGTGGCGTGCCAGGAGCCGTCGTCGAGATGGAAGATGGCCAGTTTGCGGCCGCCGGCCTCGGCGGCCAGCATTTCGCCGGCGCGGATCTGTTTGGTCGCGGCCACCCGTACCCAGTTCGCCGATTCGCCCATCGCCATTGCCTCCCGTTACATTGAACCGTACCGGATCATGCCGCATGAAACGCGCAATGTCTGCCGGGCGTGGCGATGGGGAGGAGTGATGGCGGCCGAGACTCATGTCGTTGTCGGGGCCGGACAGGCCGGCGCCTGCGCCGCGGTGGCAATGCGGGGGGCCGGGTTCGGCGGCCGCATCGTGCTGCTGGGCGAGGAGCCGCACCCGCCATATGAGCGCCCGCCGCTGTCCAAGGCGGCACTGACCGACGATCCGGCGCCCGAGCCGTCCTGGTTCTACTCGCCGGCCAAATTTTCCGAATTGGATATCGCACTGCGGCTCGGCACGGCCGTCATCGGCATCGACGTGGCTGCGCGGCGCCTGGACCTGGCGCATGGCGCCCCGGTACCGTTCGACCGGCTGTTGCTGGCCACCGGCGGGCGGGCGCGCACGCTGTCGGTGCCCGGCGCGGAGCGGGTAAGACTGATCCGCACGCTCGACGACGCGCGCCATCTGCGGCCGTTGCTGGTGGCGGGAACCCGCGTCGTGTGCATCGGTGCCGGCGTGATCGGCCTCGAGACCGCGGCGTCGGCCCGCAAGCGGGGCTGCGAGGTGACGGTGCTGGAGGCCGGACCGTCCGCGATGGGCCGGTCATTGACACCCTGCATGGCGGCGTGGGTGGCGCGGCTGCATCGTTCCGCCGGCGTGGTGCTGCATTTCGGCGCCGCCGTGGAGGCGATCACGCAGGACGCGGTGGTCTGCGCCGGCGGCCTGACGGTGCCGGCCGATCTGGTGGTCGCCGGAGTCGGCATGGTGCGCAACACGGCGCTCGCGCAGGCGGCCGGGCTGGCCGTGGACTCCGGCATCATGGTGGACGAGTTCGGCCAGACCGGCACGGACGGCATCTATGCCGCCGGCGACGCGGCGGCGTTCTGGGTGCCGCGTCTGCATCGCCGGCTGCGGCTGGAGACATGGCGGCACGCGCAGGACCATGGCATCGCCGTCGGCCGCGTGATGGCGGGCGTGGCAGAGCCGTACGACCCGGTGCCGTGGTTCTGGAGCGACCAGCACGGCGTCACGATCCAGGTCGCAGGACTGCCGAACGAGGCGGTCGGCACCGTCTTGCGCGGTGAGGACACGGCGCGCAGCTTCGCCGCATTCCATCTGGACGAGGCGGGCCGCGTGGTGGCGGCAACGGGGGTGAACGCGGCGCGCGAGGTGCGGGCGGCGATGACGCTGATCCGCAGCGGCACGGTGGTGGAGGCTGCCGCCCTGGCCGACCCGGCGACGAAGTTGCAGGCATTGGCCAAAGCATGACACTCGAGCAATTGCGCATTTTTGTTGCGGTGGCGGAGCGCCAGCATGTGACGCGGGCGGCCGAGGCGTTGCATCTGGCGCAGTCCGCCGCGAGTGCGGCCATCGCGGCGCTGGAAGCCCGCCACGGCACCACGCTGTTCCACCGCGTCGGGCGGCGCATCGAACTGACCGAGGCCGGCACGGTATTCCTGGTCGAAGCCCGCAGCGTGCTGGCACGCGCGGAGGCGGCGGAACGCACATTGGCCGATCTCGGCGGGTTGCGGCGCGGCACGCTGAGCGTATCGGCAAGCCAGACCATCGCCAGCTACTGGCTGCCCCGCCATCTGGTGGCGTTCCGCCGCGCCTATCCGGGCGTCGAAATCCAGTTGACGGTCGGCAACACCGTGCAGGTGGCCGCCGCCGTTCATGACGGTGCGGCCGAACTGGGCTTCGTCGAGGGCGTGGTAGAGGACGAGGCGCTGGAATCCATCGAGGTTGCCCGCGACCGGCTGATGCTCGTGGTGGGACCGGAGCATCCCTGGGCCGGGCGCGCGGGGGTCGCTTTTGCCGACCTGCCGGACAGCGAATGGGTGCTGCGTGAATCCGGTTCCGGCACACGCTCGGCGTTCGAATCGGCGTTGGTCGGGACAGCCGCGGAAGGGCGGCTGCCCGCGGTGCTGGACCTGCCTTCCAACGAGGCGGTGTGCGCGGCGGTGCAGGCCGGGATGGGGGCAACCGTCGTCTCCGCATCGGTCGCCGCCTCGGGCCTGGAGGCGGGCCTGCTCTGTGCGGTCGGGCTGGACCTCCCGGACCGCGCCTTTTGCGTGCTGCGCCACCGGGAGCGCCACCACGGCAGCGCGGCCAAGGCATTGCTGGCGCTGATCGCTAAGGCTGCCCCAGGAGGCGGATCAGCCCCAGCGCAATGGCGCCAAGCGCCAGCAGTGAGGCGGTGACCGCGACGGTGACCGGCCCGCCGGCGCGTGCCACGACACGCACATCCACCCCCAGCCCGAGTGCCGCCATGGCGACGATGGTGAGCAGATTGGCCGCGGCGGCGATGGGCGGCAGCGCCGCCGGTGGCAGCAGGCCCAGCGAGCGCAGCACGGCCAGCGCAAGGAAGCCGGCGATGAACCAGGGCACGATGTGACGCAGCCGCAGCCCCGGTGCGCCGCCGCGGGCGAGCGACAGTGCCAGCACCACCGGGCCGAGCATCAGCACCCGCACCAGCTTGACCAGCGTGCCGACCTGCACCGCGAGCGTGCCGAGCGGCGCGGTGGCCGCCAGCACCTGCGGCACGGCATATACGGTCAGCCCGGCCAGCACGCCGTATTGTGCGCCGGACAGATGCAGCAACGGCGCCGCCACCGGCAACGCGAGCACCACCGTCGCGCCGAGCACGGCCGTGAATGCGATGGACGCGGCGATGTCGCGCGCGTCGGCACCGATCACCGGGGCCACGGCGGCGATGGCGGAATTGCCGCAGATCGAATTGCCGCAGGCCACCAGCACGGCGAGGCGATGCGGCAGCCGCAGCGCGCGGCCGATCGCATAGCTGATCGCCAGCGCGAGTGCGACGACCGCCACCGTGCCGGCTAGCAGTGCAGGCGCGACGGCCGCCAACGCCTGCACGCTGACCGAGGCGCCCAGCAGCATCACGGCCACTTCCAGCAGCGGTTTCTCGGCACACGCGATACCCGCGTGCCAGATCCGGCCAGGCGTCCAGGCGGTGCGAACCGCGATGCCAAGCAGGATTGCCAGCACCAGCGCCTCCAGCCACGCGCGGCCGGCCAGCAGGATCTCGGCGTGCTGCAACAGCAGCGCCGCGCCGGTGACGGCGAGGCACAGCGTCAACCCCGGCGCAAGCTGCCGGACCGGATGGCTTGACGAAAAAGATCGCGACCCATGCAGGGTGACGGACATGACAGCCTCGCCGATACGCATGGCGAAAGACTGGGCAACCAGAGCCGATCATTCCAATGCATGTTGGCGTTTGGAATGATCTGAAATTTCGATGAAACCGGGCGTGCTTGGGGCGGAGGGCCGGCGCTGAAGCTTACCCGTCCGCGAAACTCACAAACTCTGCAATCAGCCGGTTCACCTCCGCCGGCTTTTCGATATGCACCATGTGCCCGGCACCGCCGAGACATGCCGCCGCGCCTCCGGCACAGCGCCGGTGTGGGCGGCGGGGATGATGCGGTCGTCCGCGCCGGCGATCGCCTGCACCGGCACTTCCAGCGCGCCCAGCCGGCCGCTGAACACGGCCGCCTGCTTCCCGTCCGGGGAACACGGCGTCGGCAATGGTGCGCAGCGCCGCCGGCACGCCGTCGAGCCGTTTGAACTTCAACAGGTCCTCGACCATGTCGCGTGCTGACGAAACCCGGGTCGGCGAACAGCGTCTCGACGGTCGCCTTCATCTCCTTGCGGCGCTCGGCGGCGATGAAGCCGTCGATGTAGTCGCATGTTGATGTCCGGCCCGAGACCGGCCGAGCAGATCAGCGTCACCGACGCGATGCGCACCGGCTCATCGAGCGCCAGTTGCAGCGCGATCGCGCCGCCCAGCGAGTGCCCGACCAGATGGACCCGGGAAATCTCCAACGCCGCCATCGCGCCGCGCACCGCGTCGGCAAGCGCCACGACATCGCCGCGCCACCAGCGATTTCGTCGAACCGCCATGGCCCGGCAGGTCGATCGCGTACACCGCGCGATCGGCCGCGAGATCCGGCTGGTTGAACTGCCAGTTCTGCAGGTCGCCGCCGAAGCCGTGGATCAGCAGCAACGGCGGCGCCGCGTCGGTCTCCTCCGGCGCCATGCGTCAGCACGCGCACGGTCCAGCCCTCGGCCGGCACCAGCATCGGCTCCGGCGGCGGCGCCTCGCGGCGGCTTCGGCCTGGGCCTGCTTGCGACTGGTCGACGAAGGCGTCGATCTCGGCGTCGCGCCACGTCGGCGTCGGCGACCACGCCGAGCAGCGCGCCGACCGGCAGCGTCTCGCCCTCCTGCCGCGACGCTGGCGGCGCAGCAGGCCGGCGACCGGGGATTCGAACACGTTGGTGATCTTGCTGGTCTCGATCTCCAGGATTTCGTCGCCCGGCGCTGACGTCCGCCGCCCTCGGCCGACCAGCCAGGCGTTGACCTTGCCCTCGGTCATCGCGAGGCCCCATTTGGGCATGCCGATCGGTTTGATCGCGTCGCTCATCTGCGTCGGCTCAGCGTCGTAGGCGTCGCCCACCGCGCGATCGCCTCTCCCCCCGCGCGGGCCTCGCATCGATCGCGCGCGGTGTCGTGCGGGATGTAGATGTCCTCCAGCGCCGGCGCGAACGGCACCGGCATGTGCGGCGGCGTCACCATGCGGATCGGCGCCTTTCAGCGCGCTCGAACGCCTCCTGCGCCACCAGCGCGGAAATGTCGGTGGCCATGTTGCAGCGCGGATGCGCCTCGTCCACGACCACCAGCCGCCCGGTTTCCTCCACGCGATTCGAGGATCGTGTCCGTGTCCATCGGCGAGGTCGTGCGCGGGTCGATCACCGTGCAGGAGACGCCCTGCTTGGCCAGCGCGTCCGCCGCCTCGTTGGCGATCTTCACCATGCGGCCGAGCGCCACGATGGTCACGTCGTCGCCCTTCGCGCGTCAGATTCGCCTCGCCGAACGGGATCGTGTAGGGCTCGTCCGGCACTTCGTCGATGTCGTCGTACAGCATCTTGTGCTCGAAGAAGATCACCGGGTCGTCGTCGCGGATCGCCTGGATCAGCAGTCCCTTCGCGTCATAGGCGTTGGACGGGATCACCACCTTCAGGCCGGGGATGTGGGTGAACAGCGGGTACAGGCACTGGCTGTGCTGGCTGGCGGCGCGGAACCCGGCGCCGTACATCGTGCGGATGACCACCGGCGTGACCGCCTTGCCGCCGAACATGTAGCGGAACTTCGCCGCCTGATTGAAGATCTGGTCGAAGCAGACGCCCATGAAGTCGACGAACATCAGGTCGGCGACCGGGCGCAACCCGGTGGCGGCGGCGCCGATCGCAGCGCCGATGAAGCCGCTTTCGGTGATCGGCGTATCGAGTACGCGGTCGCGGCCGAATTCCGGCATCAGCCCCTTGGTGACGCCCAACGGCCCGCCCCAGGCATCGTCCTCGCCCGGCGCGCCCTGGCCGCCGGCCACGTCCTCGCCCATCAGCACGACGCGATGGATCGCGCCGCATCTCCTGCGCAAGCGCCTCGTTGATCGCCTGCCGAAAGCATTTCTTGGACACTTTCTCTTCCCCCAGCGGCTCAGTAGGCGACGTAAACGTCGGTCAGCAGATCGGCGGCCGCCGGCATCGTTGCCGCCTTCGCCTTCGACCACCGCAGCCGTCGATCTCGGCGGCCACCGACGTATCGATCGCATCGAGCTGTGCTGCCTCCAGCAGTCCGGCCTCGGTGACGCGGGTGCGGAAGAATGCCAGCGGGTCGCTGCTCGCGCCGCAGCTTCGCCACTTCGTCCGGGCCCGCGATAGGTCATCGCGTCGCCTTCGAAATGGCCGTAGTAGCGGTTGAGCTTGACATGGATCAGGCTCGGGCCGCCGCCGCTGCGCGCGCGTTCCACGGCGTCGTGGGCCGCGTCGTAGATCGCGAAGAAATCGAGCCCGTCGACCTGGACGGCCGGAATGCCGAAGCCGGCGGCGCGGCCGAGCTGGCTGCCGGAGACCGACCAGTTGCTGGCGGTCGCTTCGGCGTAGCCATTGTCCTCGACGACGAAGATCGCCGGCAAGCTTCCAGTGCTTTCGCGAGGTTGTAGCTCTCCATCGTGGTGCCCTGGTTCGAGGCGCCGTCGCCGATGAAGGCGACCGCCACGCCGCCGGTCTTCAGCGTCTTCGCGGTCAGCGCCGCGCCGCAGATCAGCGGCGGCCCGCCGCCGACGATGCCGTTGGCGCCCAGCATGCCCTTGCTAAGATCGGCGATGTGCATCGAGCCGCCCTTGCCGCCGCAAAGCCCGTTCGATTGTGCCAAAGATCTCGCCCATCATGCCGTCCAGGTCGCAGCCCTTGGCGATGCAGTGGCCATGGCCGCGATGGGTGCTGGCGATCTTGTCGCGGTCGTCGAGGTTCATGCAGACGCCGACGGCGGAGGCTTCCTCGCCGGCGTAGAGATGCACGAAGCCGGGAATGTCGCCGGCCGAGAACTCGATATGCACCCGGTCCTCGAAGTCGCGGATCGTCCGCATCATGCGGTACGCCGCCAGCAGTTGCTCGCGATTGAGCTGCATGCCGCTTCCCCCTTGCTTTCGTTTATCGCGCGGTCAGCCTAGGACAGCCGGCGCGGCAGCGGAAGCGCCCTGTCGCGACCGGGGGGCGGAATGGCTGGAACACAATTTCGGGCGGCGGGTGTCATCGGCTGGCCGGTGGCGCATTCGCGCAGTCCGCTGCTGCATGGCATCTGGCTGCGCCAGCACGAGATCGCCGGCGCCTACCTGCCGCTGCCGGTGCACCCGGAACGGCTGGAGGCAGCGTTGCGCGGTCTGGCGGCGCTCGGGTTCGCCGGCTGCAACGTGACGGTCCCGCACAAGGAGGCGACGCTGGCCCTGGTGGACCACGCCGACGCGCTGGCGCGGCGCATCGGCGCGGTGAATCTGGTCGTCGTCCAGCCCGACGGCACGCTGCACGGGTCCAATACCGATGGGTTCGGCTTCATCGCCAATCTCTGTGACCGCGTGCCGTCCTGGCGCGCGGATGGCCCGGCTGGTGGTGGTGGGCGCCGGTGGCTCCGCACGCGCCGTCATTGCGGCCCTCCAGGACGCCGGCGTTCCCGAAATCCGCCTCGCCAACCGCACCCGGGCGCGCGCGGAAGCCCTGGCTGCAGCACTCGGCGGGCGCGTGCGCGTGCTGGACTGGGACCGTCGTTCGGCCGCGTTGGCCGATGCGGGGCTGCTGGTGAACACCACGACGCAGGGCATGCAAGGCCAGCCGCCGCTCGACATCGACCTGTCAGCTCTGCCGCCCTCGGCCGCCGTCGCCGATCTGGTCTACGTGCCGCTGGAAACGCCGTTGCTGGCGGCGGCGCGGGCGCGCGGCAACCCTGTGGCCGACGGGCTCGGAATGCTGCTGCATCAGGCACGGCCCAGCTTCGCCGCATGGTTCGGGGTGATGCCGGAGGTGACACAGGAATTGCGGCGGACCATCGTCGCCACACTGTAGGAAGCTTAAGGCCAGGGCGCTGCCCTGGACCCGGCAAAGGCGGAGCCTTTGCAATCCACATAAAGCGCAAAAATGGTTGACAAGGAAACTGTGCGGAGGTAGTTTCCTAGTCAACCAATGAGAGGTCGTCATGGTCGGCCCGCTGGAGGCGCTTCTGGAAACCACGCTGAAGGACATCGCCCGGCGGCACGATATGCGAACGATCCCCGTCGAATAACCGCCGCCCCTGATCCAGACAAGGAGACAGATCATGGATACGAACATCAAGGCAGTCGTCGAGGAATGCACTACGGGTTCCGAGAACGGAACCTTGAAGTTCCCGCAAGTCGTGATGAAACTCATGGCCGCCGGCGTCGAGCGCTATCACGCCGACCTGCGCCGCGCCGAAAAAATCTACTACATGCCAAGCGGCGAATCGGTCGTCGTTGCTGCCGAGCCGGTCGCCGGAACCCCGCCGCTCGCGTTCTCCGCACCCGGCGTCGAGGCGGCGGTGCGGGCCGTCCAGGCGGGGAAGCAGAACTATCGGGAATTCTGCGAGGCTATCCTCGCGGCCGGTTGCGTCGGCTATCTCGTCTCGATGCCCGGGCGGCGCGCGGTCTATTACGGCGCCACCGCCGAGATGCATGTCGAACACTTCCCGCCGGCCCCGTAAGAGGCCCGGCCGCCACCCGCCACGCTGCCGCCTGTCATGCGCCGATTCCGGTGGGGGATCGGCGCATGATCGGTTATAGAGCGGCGAAACTCCCTCAACCAGCACCGCCCCGCCGATCCCAGCGAACGGCAGCGCCGTTTCGTGGATCAGCAATGCCATTTCCATCGACCAATCCCGCCCTCGAACGTGCCCTGACCGCGCGTGGCTACACCGACCCCACGCCGGTGCAGGAAGCCGTGCTGCTGGCGGGCGCGGACGCGCGCGACCTGCTGGTCTCGGCGCAGACCGGTTCAGGCAAGACGGTCGCCTACGGGCTGGCCTTCGCGGCCTCCTTGCTCGGCGGCGAGACGACATTCGGCCGTGCCGGCGCGCCGCTGGCGCTGGTGATCGCGCCCACCCGTGAACTGGCCATGCAGGTGCAGCGCGAGCTGTCCTGGCTGTACGAAGAAACCGGCGCCCGCATCGCGGCCTGCATCGGCGGCACCGATGGTCGGATGGAGGCGCGGGCGCTGGCCGGCGGCTGCCACATCGTCGTCGGCACGCCCGGCCGGCTGTGCGACCACCTCGCGCGCGGGCGGCTCGACCTGTCCGCGTTGCGCGTCGTCGTGCTGGATGAGGCCGACGAAATGCTCGATCTCGGCTTCCGTGACGAGCTCGACCAGTTGCTGACCGCGACGCCCGCGGACCGGCGCACGCTGCTGTTCTCCGCCACCATCGCGCGCGAAATCGCGGCACTCGCCCGCCAGTATCAGCGTGACGCCCTGCGCATCGACACGCTGGTGCGCAATCAGGCGCATGCCGACATCGAATACCGCGCCATCCGCGTCGCCCAGGGCGAGGCGGAGGCGGCGCTGGTCAACGTGCTGCGCTGCTTCGAGGCGCCGACCGCCCTGGTGTTCTGCGCCACGCGTGACGGCGTGCGCCAGCTCCATGCCAGCTTGCAGGAACGCGGCTTCGCGGCCGTGGCGCTGTCGGGCGAGCTGACCCAGAACGAACGCACCCGCGCGCTCCAGGCGTTGCGCGACGGGCAGGCGAGGGTCTGCGTGGCCACCGACGTGGCGGCGCGCGGGCTCGATCTGCCGGATCTCGGGCTGGTGATCCATGCGGACCTGCCGACCGACCGCGAAACGCTGCTGCATCGCAGTGGCCGCACCGGGCGGGCGGGTCGCAAGGGCGTCTGCGTGCTGATGGTGCCGGCCAGTCGCCAGCGCCGCGCCGAGCAATTGTTGCAGGCCGCCAGCGTGACGGCCGCCTGGAGCAACCCGCCGACCGCCGACGCCATCCGCGCGCTCGACAGCGAGCGTCTGTTGCAGGATGCCATCCTCACCGAAGCGCCGGACCCGCGCGACACCGCGCTGGCGGCCGCGTTGCTGGAGGGCCGCACCGCCGTCGAGATCGCCGCCGCGCTGATCCGCCTGCATCGCGCGCGCCTGCCGGCGCCGGTGGAGCTGAGCGCGCCGCCGGCGCCCCGCCCGCGTGAGGCGCCGCGCACGCGCGGAGAGACGGAGGGGACCGTCTGGTTCAGTCTGAATGTCGGCCGTCAGGCCAAGGCCGACCCGAAATGGCTGGTGCCGCTGATCTGCCGCGCCGGTGGCGTGACCAAGCGCGATATCGGCGCGATCCGCATCTTCGACCGCGAAACCCGCTTCGAGATCCGCGCCGATCTGGCTTCCCATTTCGCCGAAATGGCGCCCGATACGGTTGGCGGCGATGTCCGCATCAGCCCGGCGACCGCCCCCGGCCCACAGCCGGCGCGCAGCCATCCGGGCCGCTCGTTCGCCGGGCACAAGCGGGCGCGGGCTGGCTAGTCGCTCAATCTGGCGACCAGCGCATCGATCGCCGGCCGCGCGGCAATCAGGTCGTCGAGCTGGAACGGGCAGGAATCGGGCATTTTACGTGCTGCCCCGGAGGCGTCCGTTCCGGCGCGGGCCGCATATAGTGCATCGGCATACAGCTCCGCCACGTCGATCCGTTGCCGCATGGAGGGCGTGAAGCTATCCCGCGCGTCCGTCAGGACGCCGGCGAGTTCGCCCCGCCAACGGGCGGTGGCCTCGCTGGCGGGCCATGCGTGCAGCTTCAGCAGGTGCACCAGCGCGTGGCGCAGCAGGCTGCGGCAGCCGCGCAGCTCGGACAGGCCAAAATCCTCCACCTCCTCGATCACATGCGACCAATCGACGGCGTCGTTCACGCGCTCGCCGCCGGCGAGTCGGCGCAGCAGGGCCGCCTGTTGCTCCGCCCAGGCGAGCGCATCGTGGTGGTAGAGGTCGTCCGGCACGGTCGCACCCCCGGAGGTCGGTCAGGCAATAATATACGCCCATAAGGGCGCTCTGGCATCCCAAGGCGCTACAGCACGCAACCCGGATTGGCGCCGGCGCAGCGCGTCGCGAATGCATCGGAGATGAAATCGGGGCGCTTGTAGAAACCCTTCATCCAACTGGCGAGCACGCATAATTCTTCCAGCTTCACCACCTCGTCCAGCGTGCCCGGCGGGAAGCGGATCTGGAAACTTTCCGCAACGGTGCCCATCACCGCCTCGACATCTTCGATCGACAGGCCGCAATCGGTCTTCAGCACGGCGGTCCGGGTCAGTTTTGCTTCGTCTACTTCGCATTCGTCGCGGATCAGTTTGACGATCCAGCGGAACATATGCATCCAGTTCTTCACGTCATCGGTCGGCCGGACCATCGTCCCGCTCGCGGTGGTGGGCAAGTCGTTGTTCCACATAAAGAGTGGCGGAAACCTTAACCCGCTCGGTGCACCGGCAACGGGGCCGCTACGGCGTCCAGGTCCCTGACGCGGGCAGGCCCGGCGTGGTGCGTGGCCGCGGGTTGAAATCGGCCGGCGGCGGGTCGATCAGCTTGCCGTTCACGTAATCGGTCGGCGCGATATGCAGCGCGCGGCAGCCCTGGCCGCCATAGGGCGGAAGGGCTGCAATGTCGGCCGCCGGGATGCTGGCGTAGGCCGGCGGCAGCGGCGGCGCGGCGCCGGACAGCTTCGCGTCGTCGAAACCGCTGAACAGGTCCCCCATGCCGGCGACGGTGTCCGCGGGTCCAAGCTCGGCCTGATGGAACTGGCTCATGCCCAGCGCCCGCCCGCGCACCTCGTCCGGCAGGTCGCCGAGCGGCACCAGCGCGAACAGCTCGTCGATGAACTTGATGACCGAGCTGTGCTCGGAAAATTCGTGGCTGATGCCGTGTGCCACGCTGAACGGCGAGATCAGGATGGCCGGGATGCGCGGTCCGCCGTCCAGCGGGAAGCCGCCTGGATCGCGGCTGCGCGGCTTGACGGCGACATGGTCGTACAGGCCGTCGGTCTCGTCATAGGTGACGATGACAGCACTCTGCGCCCAGTACGGGCTGGCGGCGATGGCACTGACCTCCTGCGCGATCAGCGCCTCGGAGATCTGCGCGTCCGAATAGCCGGGATGGTCGTCGTTGCCGGCGAAGTTGGCGCGCACGGTCGGGTTCGGATCGACCGGCACCATGCCGGCCTGGTTGCCGAAGCCGCCGCGCACATAGAACACGCCGCCGGGCGTCGGCAGCCGCGCGGCCGAGAGATCGCTGAAGAAATCACCCAGTCCGTGCAGGCTGCGGACGAGTTTCGGGTTGTCGCCGACATAGCCGAAATACTGCGGGGCGTTGTGATGGGTGATGTAGGCGGCGTTGCTTGCAGCGCCGCTGCCGTCCGTCGACTTCATGGTCGTAGCCGGCCTGATACCAGCCCCACGGAATCGCGTTGGCGTTCTTGCCGGCGATGGCCTTGATGTCCTGCTGCACGTCCGGCAGATCGGCGGCCGGGTTCTGATCGGCGGCCGTCGTGGACGCGATGTCCGGTCCCATGAACGACAGCGGCAGCGAGGCGTAGGTTTGATTGAGCGTGGGCTTTGCCGCGCTCACGTCGTTCGGTCCGTACGGCGGCTTGATGGGCGACCTGTCCAGATCGGACCCGGCGAACGGCCCCGGATCGGACGTCGAGCGGCACGGCCCTGGATTGCTCGGGATGCAGCGCCCATTGCGTGTCGCCGGACTGGCCGGCGATCATCGCGATCGCGTTCGGCGTGGATGGGCCGATCACGGTCTGGCGGAAATTGTCGAACAGCGTGAACCGGTCGGCCAGCCGCCACAGGAACGGTACCGTGTCGCAGTCCAGATGCGCCATCACCAGTTCGGCCCGCTGCTTCTGCGCCAGCGTCGGCGGTGCCGTGGGCGGCAATCCGGTGGCCAGTGCCACGATCTTGCCGTCGGCGGTGGTCGTCAGTCTTTCTTCGTTGAGGGCATAGCGGTCGTTGCGGGACACGCCGGCCGCGTCGAGGTCGAGCCCGTTGTCGATGCCGACATG
The DNA here is from genome assembly GCA_963764895.1 of uncultured Pseudomonadota bacterium. Classification (GTDB taxonomy): domain Bacteria; phylum Pseudomonadota; class Alphaproteobacteria; order Acetobacterales; family Acetobacteraceae; genus CAVXUK01. The sequence continues at coordinate 257,800 of CAVXUK010000011.1, read as the reverse complement.
CGAATGGTCCACGGTGTCGGTATCGGCCGGGTAGAGCGGCACGGCTGCGCCGTTCCTGTCGGGCACCGTCGCCGTGATCAGGAACGGCGAGATGCTGCCGACCGATCCGTCCGTGTTGACGATCGGCTGCACGAAGCCCGGCGTGCTGGCGGCGGGCTTGCTGAACAGCCCGTCCGCGCCCGGGAACGTGCCGAAATGCTGATCGAAGGAGCGGTTTTCCTGGAACAGCACGAACACGTATTTGACCCGTTGGCGCAGCAGCGCCAGCTTGGCCGCGTGCGACAACGCGGGCGTCGCGAGCGGGCGCGCGTAGGCCGCGACGTTGTCGCTGGAGGGCGGCCCGATCGTCACCACCGCCGCGTCATCGGCCAGGGCGGGCCAGGTGAGACCGGCTGCCAACAGCAGGGCGCAGCCCGACAGCGCAAGACGCGTCATGATGATCCCGTCGCTCAGATTGCTGCGAAGGCGAAGGCCTGCGCGGTGAAATGCCCGTCGGCGACCGAGAGCGGCATGGTGCGGTAGGGGGCGCTGCGGCTCAGCAGGCGGCCGCGCCCGGCCGCCTCAAGCTCTTCCAGTTTGGCCTTGAATCCGTCGGCGACCCAGGACTGCTCGCCGATGTTGAAGGTCAGCACGCCGCCGGGGCGGACCACGCGCACCAGCTCGTCGAGCGAAGCGGCCGGCGCATGGCCGCGGTTGAACACGCCGGAGATGACGCAGCCGGCAAAATGATTGTCCGGGAAGTCGAGCGGCTCGCCCAGCACCCGGTTGCGCAGAGTCCCGATACACGCCGCGCCGGCGTGCCCGTGCGAGCATCCCGTCGGACATGTCCAGCCCGACGATGTCGGAAAATCCCAGGACGGACAGGATGGCGCCGACGAGTCCGGTGCCCGCACCGGCATCCAGCACCGGCCCGGTCTCCGGCATCACATGGCGGCAGAGCAATGCGGTCAGGACCGAAGGCGTCAGATAGCCGACCTGCACGATGTCGGCGTCATAGGTTTCCGACCAGCCATCGTAGTTGCCGATCTGGGTGGTGCGGTCGGTCGCCTCGAACACGCGGCCGAGCCAACTGTCGGTCTGCTCCGTGGCCATCGGCCTCTCCTTCACCGCACGCACGGACGCATGGTAAGCCGGTCATGGCCGTACCGGAAAGGCGCCGCGCATGACGGATCAGGACGACGTGCACTTTTACGAGCCGTCAAAGGGCCACGGCTTGTCGCATGACCCGTTCAACGCGATCGTCGGGCCGCGCCCGATCGGCTGGATTTCCACACGCGGCGAGGGCGGGGCGCTCAATCTGGCGCCATACAGCTTCTTCAACGCGTTCTGCTACACGCCGCCGATCATCGGCTTCTCCAGCACCGGCGCCAAGGACACGCTGCGCAACGCGCGTGAGACCGGCGAATTCTGCTGGAACCTGACCATAAAGCCGCTTGCCGCGCAGATGAACGAGACCTGCGCCACCGTCCCCTATGGCACCGACGAGTTTGCGCTGGCCGGCCTGACCCCGATCGCCTCGCGCCTTGTCGGCGTGCCGCGCGTGGCGGAAAGCCCGGTGAATTTCGAGTGCAAGGTGATCGAGATCGTGCAGCTCAAGGGGTACCGCGGCAATCTGGCACAGGCGTGGCTGGTGCTGGGTGAGGTGGTGGCGGTGCATATCGCCCGCCGCTTGCTGAAGAACGGCATTTTCGACACGTTCGGCGCCCAGGTGGTGCTGCGTGCCGGCGGCCCCACCGCCTACGCCGAGATCGCCCCGGACAGCCGCTTCGACATGCGCCGCCCGGCCTGACGGCCGGGATCACACCCGGCGCGAGACCACCACCATCACGACGCCCACCGCCGCCAAGGCCAGACCGCGCCACGCCCATGGCGTCTGATCGATCATGAAGCTGCCGGCCGGATAGGGGAAATATCCGGTGCCCTGGCCGATCCACACCAGCCCGCCCAGCACCGCCAGGGCGCCCAGGATGAGCAATATCGCGCGCAACAGCTTCATGCCGCTCTCCTGACCGTGTGCGGGCAGGGCTAGCCCGGCCGCGCGTTCGGGACCATGCTCCAAATTCATTCCTGGAGCCTGCCAAAATGCCGCCGTTCGACACCAAGCACGTACAGGACGCCATCGGCCGCGTGCCCCGGCAATCGAACCAGCAGATCGAGACGGTGCTGGCGCAGGCGCGCGGCAAACATATCGCGGCCCTCACCGATGCCTGCGAGCAGGAGTTGCGGGCGCGCGGCTCGTGGAAACTCAGCGCCGAGGATGCGGTGCGCGCCGCCGCAGCCAGCCAGACCGTGCAAGGCAAAACCGTCACCGAGGCGGCCGAGATCGCATTCTCGCAGGTGCCGCCGGACGCTACCGAGCGGCGCGTGCTGTCCTGGCTGGCGGGACATCCAGGGGCCACGTATCAGGAGGCGTCGGCCGCCTATGGCAAGGGCGACCTGTCCCTCGTCATCGGCCATCTTGTGTTCAACCGCTTCGGCTATTTCAAGCACCTGCTGGCCGGCGCCGCGCAATCGGACGTGCTGATCCGCCGTGACAAGACCGGTACAAGTGTACGCTACACGCTACTGCCGGAGTTCGAGGCCGCCGTCCGCTCGCTAGGCATCGTCTAGCGCCCGTGTGGCGCGTTGACATGGCAACCCTTGAAGGTTGAACTGTCGCGCCAACCCCCGGGGGCACCATGGCCGAGCGTTCCTTCGCCCGCGAAGTCCAGGATTTGAAGCTATCCGCCGGCCAGGAGTTTCGCGGCGAGGGCATCCTGGCCGTCACCAAGGCGCTGCTGCAATCCGGCGTCGGCTACGTCGCCGGCTACCAAGGGGCGCCGATCTCCCACCTGATGGACGTGCTGTCGGACGCGCAGGACATCCTTGCCGATCTCGGCGTGCATTTCGAAGCCTCCGCCAGCGAGGCGGCGGCGGCCTCGACGCTTGCCACCTCGGTGAACTACCCGATCCGCGGCGCCGTGACGTGGAAGTCCACCGCCGGCACCAACGTCGCCTCGGACGCGCTGTCCAATCTGTCGTCGGGCGGCGTATTGGGCGGCGCGGTGATCGTGATCGGCGAGGATTACGGCGAAGGCTCCTCGATCATGCAGGAGCGCACGCATGCCTACGCCATGAAGAGCCAGATCTGGCTGCTTGACCCGCGCCCGAACCTGCCCAGCATCGTGCGCGCGGTCGAGGACGCGTTCGAGCTGTCCGAGGCGTCCAACACGCCGGTGATGCTGGAGCTGCGCATCCGCGCCTGCCACGTCCACGGCAGCTTCATCGCCAAGGACAATGTCAGGCCCAAATTCACGCTCAACGAAGCCCTGGAGCAGCCGCGACGCGATACCGGGCGCATCGTGCTGCCCCCCGCCAGCTTCATCCATGAACAGGAGAAGGTGAAGCAGCGCTGGCCCGCCGCCGTGAACTTCATCCGCGCGCGGGGGATGAACGAGACGTTCGCCGGTGATGTCGAAGACATCGGCATCATCATGCAGGGCGGCATGTACAACGGCGTCATGCGCGCTTTGAACCTGTTCGGCCTTGCCGATGTCTGGGGCGCCACGCGCATTCCGCTGCATGTGCTGAACGTGACCTACCCGCTGGTCGATGAGGATCTGGTCACATTCTGTCGCGGCAAGCGCGCCGTGCTGATGGTCGAGGAGGGCCAGCCGGAGTTTCTGGAACTGGCGCTGCACGCCATCCTGCGCAAAGCCGGCGTCGACACCGCGCTATGCGGCAAGGACGTGCTGCCGATGGGCGGCGAATACACGGCGCTCGTGCTGGTCGACGGCATCCGCAAATTCCTCGAACGCCACGAGCCGTCGCTGCTGCGCGAGGCGCGCACGCCGCCCAGCCCGGCCGCCGTGCTGGCCGACCCGAAAGTCGCGGCACTGGCCCAGGTGGTCCCGCCGCGCCCGCCGAGCTTCTGCACCGGCTGCCCGGAGCGGCCGATCTTCTCGGCGATGACGCTGGTGCAGAAGGAGCTCGGCGCCCACCACATCGCCTGCGACATCGGCTGCCACCTGTTCTCGATCAACCCGCCGTTCAACCTCGGCGCCACCACGATGGGCTACGGGCTTGGCGCCTCGTCGGCGGCGGCGTTGCAGGTCGGTGCGAAGAAGCGGCCGATCTCGGTCATGGGCGATGGCGGGTTCTGGCATAACGGGCTGGCCACCGGCGTCAGCAACGCGGTGTTCAACAAGCATGACGGCGTCATCGTGCTGGTGGACAATCACTACTCGGCCGCGACGGGCGGGCAGGACATCCCCTCGTCGCGCGCCGACAATCCCTCGCGCAGCACCAACCATCCGATCGAAGCGGCGGTACGCGGCGTCGGTGCGAAATGGGTGAAGCGTATCGACCATACCTATTCGGTATCGAAGGTTCGCGACGCGTTGCGTGCGGCCCTGACCAGCCAGGACGAGGGGCCGAAAATCGTCATCGCCTCCTCGGAATGCATGCTCAACCGTCAGCGCCGCGAGCGGCCGCTGTTCAACGCGGCGGTCAAGCAGGGCAAGCGGATGGTCAGGCCGCGCTTCGGCGTGGATGAGGACATCTGCACCGGCGACCACGCCTGCATCCGCCTGTCCGGCTGCCCGAGCCTGTCGGTCAAACAGTCCGACGATCCGCTCAAGGAAGATCCGGTGGCCGCGATCGACAATACCTGCGTCGGCTGCGGCAACTGCGGCGAAGTGGCGGAGGCGGCCGTGCTGTGCCCGAGCTTCTACCGTGCCGACATCGTGCACAACCCGAGCCGGTGGGACCTGTTCATGCAGCGTGTCCGCGCGGGGGTGATCGGCGCGCTGCAACGCCGCCGCGATCCCAGGCGGCTGGCTCTGGTATAGCTGTGGACGGCTCGCTCACGGTCGCGGAGCGCCCGCTCGGCGTCGCCATCATGGCGATGGGCGGGCAGGGCGGCGGCGTGCTGGCCGACTGGATCGTGGCACTTGCCGAAGGGCAGGGGTGGCACGCGCAATCCACCTCGGTGCCCGGCGTGGCGCAGCGCACCGGGGCCACGATCTACTATGTCGAACTGATCCGCGCGCAGCCCGGCCGTCAGCCGGTGCTGTCGCTGATGCCGGTGCCGGGCGATGTGGACGTGGTGATCGCGGCCGAGATGATGGAGGCCGGGCGCGCCATCATGCGCGGCCTCGTCTCGCCCGACCGCACGACGCTGATCGCCTCCTCGCATCGGTCGCTGGCGGTCACCGAGAAGGGCAAGCCGGGCGACGGACGGGCCGATCCGGCCGGTGTGGAACTGGCCGCCCAGGCGGTGGCGCGGCGGTATCTGGCCGCCGACATGCAGGCGCTCGCCGAGCGCAACGGCAGCGTGATCTCGGCCGCGTTGTTCGGCGCGCTGGCCGGTTCGGCCGCGCTGCCGTTCGCCCGCGCGGCGTTCGAGGACACGGTGCGCGCGGCCGGCGTCGGCGTGGAAGCGAGCCTGCGTGCCTTCGCCGCCGGGTTCGACGCCGTGGTCACGCCGAGCAACCAGCCGCCCGTCGAGATTGTCGAGCCCGCCACGGTGGCCGGCGGCAGCGCGGCGGAGCGGGCCGAACTGGCGCGGGCACTGCAACGCGTCGCGGACGACGTGCCGGCGCCGGCACAGACGATGGCACGGCACGGGGTACGGCGCCTGATCGATTTTCAGGACATCGCCTACGCCCACGAATATCTGGATCGGATTGCCCGCGTCCGGGCGCTGGACGATGCCGGACACGGCTTCGCGCTGACCGTCGAGGCGGCGAAGCAGGTGGCCGTCGCGATGTCGTATGACGACGTGATCCGGGTCGCCGACCTGAAGACCCGTGCCAGCCGGTTCGACCGGGTGCGCGCCGAGGTCCTCGCAAAGCCCGACCAGCTCGTCGGCATGACCGAGTTCTTTCATCCGCGCCTGGAGGAAGTGTGCGCCTCGCTGCCGGCTGGCCTTGGCCTTGCCATTGAGCGGTCAAAGCTGGCCGCGCGGTTGTTGCGGCCGCTGGTCGATCGCGGCCGGCGCATCCGCACAGATACGCTGCTCGGCTTCCTTCCGCTGTATGCCATCGCGGGCATGAAACGCTGGCGGCGCGGCTTGTTGCGGCATCGGCGCGAACAGGCGCATCTCGATGCCTGGCTGGCGCTGGTCGAACGCCACGCCGCCAGCGACTACCGGCTGGCGCTGGAGCTGACAAAATGCCGCCGTCTGGTGAAGGGCTACAGCGATACCCACGCGCGCGGCCAGAGCAAGTTCGATAAGGTGACGGGTGCGGCCACGATACTCGCCGGACGGGCTGACGCGGCGGACTGGATTCGCCGTCTGCGCGACGCGGCGCTGGCCGATGAAGATGGCAAAATGCTCGACGGCGCGCTGGCGACCGTCGCGACGCTATGAAGGGGGATGACCGATGAGCAGCCTGGACGCTTTCGCCGCCGATCTGCTGGCCGGCCGGATACGCGTGATCGACCTGACGCAGACGCTCTCGCCGGATTTCCCGACCATCCAGTTGCCGCCGCAATTCGGCGCCTGCGCGCCGTTCCGCATGGAAGAAGTGTCCCGCTACGATGAGCGCGGGCCGGCCTGGTACTGGAACAACATTTCCATGAACGAGCACACCGGCACGCATTTCGATGCGCCGGTGCATTGGGTCAGCGGCAAGGATTTCCCCAACAACACCACCGACACGATCCCGCCCGAGAAGCTGATCGCGCCCGCCGTGGTGATCGACCGCTCGGCCGAAGTGGCGAAGAACCCCGACGATCTGCTGACGGTGGCCGGGCTGGAGGCGTGGGAGGCGAAGCATGGCCGCATTCCCGACGGCGCCTGGGTGCTGCTGCGCACCGACTGGTCCAAGCGGTCCGGCGCGGCATACGCCAACGTCCAGCAGGACGGCGCCCACACACCCGGCCCGGACGCGGACGCGGTGCGCTGGCTGGTGGAGCAGCGCGACGTGATCGGCTTCGGCACCGAGACGATCGGCACCGATGCCGGCCAGGCCTATGCGTTCCAGCCGCCGTTCCCGGCGCATTTCTTCATGCACGGCAAGGGGCGGTACGGGCTGCAATGCCTGTGCAACCTCGACCAGCTGCCGGCGACCGGCGCGCTGGTGATCGCCCCGCCGCTCAAGATCCTCGGCGGCTCCGGCAGCCCGTTGCGGGTGCTGGCGCTGGTGCCCGCGTAACCATCGGCGGGGCCAAGCCTCGGCGCTCGGTTCCAGCCGGGCGCCCGGCGCTGCGCCTCAGTCGCTGACGGGCGCCAGTTGTTCCACCACGGGCGCCAGCGCCGCCGCCAGCGCCTTGGCGGTCAGCGGCTTGGTCATCACGCTGTCCATGCCGGCGGCACGGAAGCTGGCATGGTCCTGCGGCGAAATATGCGCGGTCAGCCCGAACACCGGGATGGCACATTGCGGCCAGGGCAACGCGCGGATACGCCGGGTGGCTTCCATCCCGTCCATGCCGGGCATCATCACGTCCATCAGCACGACGTTGTATTCAACGTCGGCAACCGCCGCCACGGCTGCCTGGCCATCGCCGACCACGTCGGCGTGGTGGCCAAGACGTTCGATCATGGCACGGATCACCGCCTGATTGGTCAGGTTGTCCTCGGCAACCAGCACCCGCACCCGGCGGCCGTCGGCCCTGAGGGGCGCCGGCGGAGCGACCGGCAGCGGCGGGGCCACGCCGGTGCCCGCGACACCGCGCACGGCGCGCACCAGGAGATCAACCGGCACCGGCTTGGTCAGCACCGAATCGAACACCTTGTCCGTGCCCTCGCGCGCGCCGTTGCTGACCACGGACGAGGTTGCCAGCACCAGCCGCAGTGCCGGTACGGCGCGGTCATCGCGGATCGCGCGGCCGAGAGTTCGGGCCGTCGGTGTCCGGCATCACGTGGTCGATCACGGCGGCCTCGAATGCTTCTCCCTGCCCGGCGGCGTCGCGCAAGGCACGCAGCGCCTGGCCGGAATCGCCCACCGCCAGCACGCGTGCGCCACGCCCCTCCAGTTGCCGGGCGAAAATCGAGCGGTTCACCGGGTTGTCGTCCACCACCAGGACGTGCTCGCCGGACAACTGCTCGGGTGTTCGTACCGGCGGCGACGGACCGTCCGGCGTGCCGAGCCGCAGCGTGAAGTGGAAGACGCTGCCCGACCCGGGCTGGCTGCGCGCGGTGATGGTGCCGCCCATGCCGGTCACCAGCCGCAGGCTGATGGCGAGCCCCAGGCCGGTGCCGCCGAAACGGCGGGAGATCGAGCTGTCGAGCTGATCGAACGCCTTGAACAAATGCGGCAACCGGTCGGCGCCGATGCCGATACCGGTGTCGCGCACCTCGATGCCCAGTTCCACCGTCCCATCGTCGGCCGCCAGCCGTTCCACCTCCACCGACACCGCGCCATGCTCGGTGAACTTGATGGCGTTGCCGATCAGGTTGATCAGCACCTGGCGCAGCCGGCCCGGGTCGCCGACGAGGTGGACGGGCACGCCCGGTCCGATATAGGCACCGATCTCCAGCCCCTTGGCATGGGCGCGCGGCGCCAGCAGATCGAGCGCGCTGTGGATTACCGAATCCACCTCGAAGGTGATCGCCTCGAACTGCAGCCGGTTGGCGTCGAGTTTGCTGAAATCCAGAACGTCGTTGATGACCTGCATCAGATGGTCGGCGCCGTCGCGCAATGTCTCGGCATGACGGCGGGATTGCTGGTCCAGCGTCCCGTCGAGCAACAGCCCGGCCATACCGATCACAGCGTTCAGCGGCGTGCGCAGTTCGTGGCTCATCATGGCCAGGAAGTCGGACTTGGCGCGGTTGGCCTGCTCCGCCGCTTCCTTGGCCTGGCGCAGCCCTTCCTCGTAGGTGAGCCGCGCCGTGGCGTCGCGCAGGCAGTGGATCAGCATGGCGCCCGGTCCGTCCTGGGCGCAGGCCACCGCGATATCGGCCATCACGACGCTGCCGTCGGGCCGGCGCAGGCCTGCGCCGTCAATGCTGCGGCCCACCTGCGCGTCGATCAGGCTCTCGCCCAGATTCCGCCCGGCGAGCGCGCCGGTTGGCCAACCGAGCAGGCGTTCGGCCGCCGGGTTGGCCGACTCGATCACGCCATCGGCGTCCGTCGTCACCACACCGTCGGCGATCGTGTCGATGATGGTGCGCAGGCGTCGTTCGAGTTGCAGGCGGCGCATCATTTCGGTCACGTCACGGACAGTGCCCTCGAAATACTGCGGCTCGCCGGTGGCGGCGTCCCGCACGACGCGGGCGTTTTCGCTGACCCAGATCCGCTCGCCGGTGTCGCGGCGGTACACTTCGGAGACGAAGTTCTCGATACGATCATGTTCCAGCAGCAAGCGGCGATATTCCGTTCGCCGGTTCGGGTCGACATACCATTGGCTGGCGACATAGGGCACCTCATCGTCCGCGTCGGCCTGGAAGCCGGTGAGGCGTACCATCGCGGGATTGGATTGGAGCGGCCGGCCATCGATGCTGGACCGAAACACTCCGTCGCTGACGTTCTCGAACAGATCGCGATAGTTCGACGCCGTTCCGGAGTCGGCACCCCCGGCGCTGACCAGCAGCAGCACGCGCTCCGGCGACAGCGCGAGGCACGCGAGCCGTGCGGCCATGGAGCCGCCGTCGCCACGGCGCAGCATCGTTGTCGCGTCGTGCCCATGCGCGCGGCCCTTCGACCCGGCCGCCAATACCAGCTGCGTTGCGAGGGCCTCGTTCGCCGTGAATCCCAGCCGCGCCGTCAGCGCGTCGTTCATGCGGATCACGCGGCCGGCGCGCAGGTCAACCTCGGCGACACCGGTGACCGTTTGGTCGAACAGTCCGGCGAGGAGTGTCACATTCCCCACCGTATATGGATCTTCTGGATCTTCGGCCTGGCCCGGATCGTCGCCGTTCCGACCGTCATCCCGGCCATTCATCCGATTTCCTCATCTCCCGCCCGTCTGAGCGTCACCGCGACAGGCGCACATGTCGTAACGCCCGGCCAGATTGATCTGGGCGAGACAAGCATAGGCAGCGGTTTGCCGCTGAGCAATGCGGGAGCTGACCGTAAACCGTCGCAAGAAACAACGGCGCGTCACCGCGCGAGCATCGGTGCCGTGAAATGACGCAGTTGCGATTTCCCCGTGTCTCCAGCCGGCACTTTACAGATTGCGTAGCGATTCACAAACAATCCTAATTCGGATTATATCGCGTATCGTTCCGGCTGTCGGGTGCCTGTGTTTCGGCGGTGGGTGCCGAAACGTTGCGGACTGTCGTCCGGTGTTCCGTCTGCAACCGGTCGCAGGAGCAGCGCAGGATGCCGCGTTTCTTGTCGACCGGGCCGACGGCCGCCCGGCTGCCGGGGTGCGCCGGCCGAGGCCGTCGCACCCGACCCGGGTGACGATCAGGGGTCCCGGTGCGCCGCGCGGATCTCCGCCAGCCCCCGCCGCGCGGTGCCGTCGGGCGCGAAATTGTCCGCATCGAGCCAGGCCAGGATCGCGTCGCGGCAGCGCGGCCAGTCGTCGCCGACGATGCTGAACCACGCGGTGTCGCGCAGCCGGCCTTTCACCACCAGATGCGCGCGATGCACGCCTTCGAAATGAAATCCCAGCCGCTCGGCGGCCCGGCGGGAGGGTGCGTTGAGCGCGTTGCACTTCCATACCAGCCGGCGGTAGCCCAGGTCGTCGGCGGCATGGCGCAACGGCAGGAACATCGCCTCGGTCGCCGCCCGGGTGCGCTGCATCACCGGCGCGAGCCAGATATTCCCCAGCTCGACGGCGGCATTGTGCGGCTCGATGTTCATCAGCGTCATCCAGCCGGAGGCGGCGCCGGTGGCGACCGGGCGCACCGCCCAGGCGACGTGATCCATGCGCGCGGTGAAGTCGCCGAGGAATTTTTCCAGCGCCTCGGGCGAGGCGAACGGGCCGTAGCCGAGATACGCCCAGCTCGCGTCACCGGCCGCACTGCCGTGGGCCGTCGCGCGCCAGAGTTCGGCGGCGTGGCGCGGGTGCAGCGGCTCCAGCTCCACATGCGTCCCGCGCAGCCGCGCGCGCGATGGCAACTGGCGCGGCGTGGTGTCCACCAGCGGACCGATCGGCCGGTCTTGCGGGCCAGGGTTGGTCATGACAGCACCTCCGGGACGCGCTCGGCCGGCGGCGTGTTGCGGCTGCGGCCGCAGCGCACGATGCCGTCGATCACCACCATGCCGATGCCGGGCAGGTCGCCCTGGCGCACGCTGTCCAGCAGGTCCTTGCCCGCCGAATGCTGCGCGCGGTCCATGAACACGAGATCCGCCGCACGGCCGATCTCGATCAGCCCGCCGCCCAGCTTGCGCAGGCGCGCGGTGTTGCCGGTGGCGCAGGCGAACACCAGTTCAGCCGGCGCGTCGCCGAGCGCCGACAGCAGCGCGATCATGCGCAGGATGCCGAGCGGCTGCACGCCCGAGCCGGCCGGGCTGTCGGTGCCGAGGATGACGCGGTGCATCTGGTCCAGCTCCCGCGCGTAGCGGAACGCCGACAGCGCCGCCAGTTCGTTGCCGTTGTGCACGATCTCGATGCCGCGGTGGCAGCCTTCGCACAGGCAGCGGATCTGATTGCAGCGGCAGCGCGGTATGGCCGCCGTTGATATGGCCGATGATGTCGGCGTCGGCCTCCAGCACCGTGTCGGCGTCGATGTAGCCGGACCCGGGGACCGAGGGGCCGCCGGTGTGGATCGTGCTCTGGATGCCCGTCCTTGCGCGCCCAGGCCACCATCTCCTTCGCCTCGTAGCCGGCCTTCACCGAGCCGAGCCCGACCTCGCCCAGCAGCGTGCACCCCGGCGGCGGCAAGCTCGACAAAATCGCTCTCGACCATGCCTTTCTCGATCACCGGCGCGCCGGCCAGCAGCTTGACGCCGCCGGGGCGGAAGCCGGTGAAGGCGCGCTGCGCCGTGATCGCCAGCGCCTTCACGCCGACGATGTCGCGCGGCCGGCCGGGCAGATGCACCTCGCCGGCCGAGACCATGCTGGTGACGCCGCCATGCAGGAAGCTCTCGATCCAGCCGAGCTGGTTCTGCCGCGGCGTCCAGTCGCCGAACACCGGATGCACGTGGCTGTCGATCAGGCCGGGCGAGACGGCGCAGCCATGCGCGTCGATGGTCACCCGCGCGCCGTCCGTGTCGCAATCCGCATGCCTGCCGATCGCGGCGATCTTGCCGGCCTCGGCCACGATGGTGTCGGCATCACGCAGCGGCGCCTCCAGCGCGCCGGATGAGCAGCAGGCCGATATTGGTGACGACGAGCTTGCCGAGCTGCGTCTCGGGTGCGGCGGCCAGGGCCATGCCTGTTTCTCCTTCGCGTGCGGGCTCAGTGTATCAGCATGGCACGAGGCGCGAAGCCGTCCCGTTGCGGCCGCTTACTCGGCCGCGAGGGCGGGCCTCGCGTGCAGTACGCGCAGCGCCCGGTCGATCCATTGCGCTGTCAGCTTCTCCTGCACGCCGTTCTGACGCAGCCGTTCGTTCAACGCCGGGAAATCCACCCGGTCGAGCGCCTGATCCTGGTTGAAGCAGGAGAACACCACGCTGTGCGCGCCGGTCACCGGGTCGATGTGCGGTTGCAGGCACTGCGCGCACACTTCCTTCATCATGCACTGCATCGATGAGTTGATCGAGCCGATCGCGGAATGTCCCGGCATCAGATACGGCGCCAGCACGCCATGCCGCGCCAGCGCCCACCGCCTGCATCATGCGATCCGAGCCGATGACGATCATAGTGTTCGCGTCGTGCAACGGAATGGTCGGCTCGCCGAGCCGGCCGGCGCCGTAGGCCGCCATCGCCTGCACGATGTTGCCGACAAAGCTGCGGTCCTGCGGACGGCTGGGCGCGAAGCCCGGCGCCTCGTCGCAGCACCAGACGATCACGTCGGCGGCGCGCTCGATCTCCTCGACCTTGTAGCGATCGCGCAGTGCCTTGTAGCCGGCGAAGTACACGACCTTCGAGCCGGCTTCGCGCAATGCGGCGCCGATGCTGAACAGCACCGCGTTGCCCAGGCCGCCGCCCACCAGCGCCACCGTGCTGTCGGCGTGGATCTCGGTGGCGGTGCCGGTCGGCCCCATCAGCACCACCGGCTCGCCGGGCTTGCAGCGTGGCGCACAGGTCCGAGCTGCCGCCCATCTCCAGCGCGATGACGGAGACCAGGCCGCGCGCGGGATCGGTCCAGGCGCCGGTCATCGCCAGCCCTTCCATCGCCAGCAGCGTGGCGCCGACGCCCGGCTCGCTGACGCGCGGCGCATGCATCTCGAAGTTCTGCAGGCGGAAGAACTGGCCGGGGCGGAACGCGCGTGCCTGCGCCGGCGCGCGCACCACCACCTCGACGATCGTGGGCGTCAGCCGGTGCACCGCATGCACGGTCGGCGCGAACTCGTCGCGGCAGCGCGCGATCAGGTCGGCGCCCGACTGGGCGGAGGCCGGCGTGCTGCGCGCCAGCAGCGTGCTGACCACCGGATAGCCGCGCTTGGCGCTGCCCATCGCCTTGACCACGTTGCCGAAGAAGCTCGGGTGCAGGTCGCCGAAGAAGCTGAGGAAGCGGCCGTTCTCGGCGCGGTGCATCAGCACGTCGGCGTGGTCGGGCTTGGACAGCGCGCGGACCGGCGTGCGCGGATTGCCCTGGTCGTCCACGGCCTGGAAATACTTGCCGTCCAGCCGGATGCGCCCGTCCTCGCGCGCCAGCACGGTGTTGGGCTGCGTGCCGGCGGCGACCAGCACCGCGCCGCGCCGGCAGCACCACCTCGCTGCCGTCGGCGTGCGAGCAGCGCAGCCCGGCGGCATGGCCGAAGCGGTCCAGCTCGACCGCGAGCGGCGCGAGGCCCTCGGCGGAACCGCACGCCTTCCTCCATCGCCTTGGCCACTTCCTCGTGGTTGAGCGTGTAGCTCGGCGCGTCGGTCAGCTTGCGGCGGTAGGCGATCGTGGCCCCGCCCCAGGATTCCAGCAGTTCCGCCAGACGCGGCGCCCGCCCGGCCTTGGCCGCCGCCGCGCGTTCGGCGCGGATCGCCTCGGCGTGCGCCAGGAACGTCTCGGCAGTCAGCGTCTCCTCTTCGCTCCAGCGCGCCCGCACGGCCGCTTCGCCCTGCTCGGCGACCAGCATGGCGTAGCGCCGCGCGAATTTCTCCACCTGGCGGACGTAGTAGGCGAGGCTTTCGGTCGCCGTGTCGATCGCCGTCAGCCCGCCGCCGATCACCACCACCGGCAGGCGCAGTTGCAGGTTGGCGATGGACGACATCTTCGCCGCCCCGGTGAGCTGCAGCGCCATCAGGAAGTCGCTGGCCTGCCGCACGCCGCGCGCCAGCCCGTTCGGCATGTCGATCACGGTCGGCCGGCCGGCGCCCATGCACAGCGCCACGTGGTCGAAGCCCATCGCCCAGGCGTCGTCGATGCCGATGGTGCCGCCGCCGCCGAAGCGCACGCCGCCGAACATGGCGAACTGCGTCGCGGCGCTCCAGCAGCAGGCGCACGAGCTTGAGGTAGTTCTTGTTCCAGCGCACCGTGATGCCGTATTCGGCCACGCCGCCGAACCCCGCCATGACGCGGTCGTCGAGGTTCTCGTACAGCGTGGCGGTCTCGCGCACCGGCGGGCGCGGGTCGAAGCCCAGCGGCTCGATCTTCAGCCCGTCGATGGCGACCACGGTGTGGCCGTCATTCATCAGGTGATGCGCGAGCGTGAACCCCGCCGGCCCCAAGCCCGACGATCAGCACCTTCCTGCCGCTGTCCGGCCGCGGCAGCGGGCGGCGGATGTCGAGCGGATTCCACCGCGTCAGCAGCGCGTAAATCTCGAAACCCCAGGGCAGGCCCAGCACGTCCTTGAGGACGGATGTCTCGGCCTGCGGGAATGTCGACCGGTTCCTGCTTCTGGTAGATGCAGGCCTTCATGCAGTCGTTGCAGATGCGGTGGCCGGTCGCCGCCATCATCGGGTTGTCGATGGCGATCGTCGCGAACGCGCCGAGCACGCAGCCCTGGGCGCGCAGCGTGTGCATCTCGCTGATCTTCTCGTCGAGCGGGCAGCCGGCCAGCGTGACGCCGAAGGTGCTCTTCTGGAACGCGCCGGTCTTGCGGTCCTTCAGCCCCTTGCTGCACGAATCCTTGCCCTGCACGTGGCACCAGATGCAGTAGTTCACCTGGTCCAGCGCCTGCTGCGTGGTCATGCCGGTGTCGGTCAGCGCGAACCCGTCGCGGTGCCGCCAGTCATGCTCCGGCAGGCGCAGCATCGTGACGCCGTCGCGCTCGATGGTCTCGACCGGCACCAGATGCTGCCGGATCGATCTGCCGCGGCACATGGAACAGCGTGCCGCCGCGATGGTGCTCGCGGCCCGCGTCGGCGTCAGCGTCGCCCAGGCGGCGTAGCGCATGCGCGAGGTCGAGCGCCTCGGCGCGTGCCTCGTTCTGCCATTGCTCGACATGCAGCGGCGAAGCTCCGCTCGGTCAGTTCGTCGCCCATGGCGGCCGTCCAGCGCCGGCGCGCAGGGCGGGGCCGTCGAAGCCGGTCGGATCGGGATATTTCTTCACCGCCTGCCGCTGCACGAACAGCCGCTTGCAGGCATGGATCGGGTCGAGCAGCCGGGTCGTCGCGGCGATCGCGGCCACCTCGTCGGCGATTGCGAACAGCGTCGGCGACGAACGTCTCAAGATGCGGGCCGACCGCGATGATCAGCTCGGATTCGGCCTTGGCGTCCAGCGCGTCGGGCTCGGCGCGGGCGGCCAGCAGGCGGCGCGTACAGGGCCGCATCGTCGGCTTGCAGCGCGCCGAGGAAGCGCTTGTCGAGATCGATCAGCCCATCGCGGGTCGAGAGGTCGGCAAACCGGGTCGCAGCGTCCATCGGCAGTCCTTGTCCGTGCTCAGGCGATCTTGCGCAGCAACGCTAAAAGACGGCGGCGTTCGTCGGCGTCCAGCGGCTCCAGCGTCGCCTCGGTGATGCGGCGCGCGCATGGGACGGCGCGGCTGGCCGCCGCCACGCCCTCCGGGGTCGGCGCCAGCACGGCAGTGCGGCGGTCCAGCGGGTCCGGCGAGCGCCGCACGTAGCCGCGCGCGATCAGCCGCTTGACGACACCCTGGATCGTCGCAGGGTCCATCGCCGCCAGCCGCCCCAGGAGGTTCTGCGTCACCCGGCCCAGTTCCACCACTTTTATCAAGGCGGTGAACTGGGTCGGCGTCAGTTCGTGGTCGCCGATACCGTCCTGGAACAGTGTTGTATGGCGCTGATGGGCACGGCGGAGCAGGAAACCGACCTGATCCTCCACCACGTAGCCATCCAGCGCCTCGTCATGCGTCCCGGCCGTCGCTGCCCGGCCGAACGCCAGCCCCGTACCTGCCACCCGGATCTCCAGATCGCGCGGGGATGCGCGCCGGGTTGTTTGTATGCAAACGACCCGGCGGTTTCAAGCTGTCTGCTCGGCCGGCCTTTCGGTTTCGCCGGGGCGCGGTGCCGTCTGTGGCCGCTGCGGGCGCTCGGCGTCCGGCGCCGGCTCGCCGCGCGTGGGCGCTTCGGGCAGCAACCCTTGCGCGAGCGCGATCCGGCGAAAAGTGGTTGCGATCATAGCAAATCTCCGGTCGTGAGCCGGATCCATTTTAGCCAGCCAATCGTGACGAAACCATGTCGCGCATGACCTGCAAAATGTCATGTTCGCCCGGCTGCCGGCCGGGCGGACACGACTGTTCCCGCCGTTGGTGCGTCAGTGGCCGACCGCTTCCTCGGCGCCGATGCCGGTCATCGAGCGGACATACTGTTCGTCGAATGCCATTTCCTCCGCCTGGGCGCGGCGGCTGGTGTCCAGCTTCGAGACTGCCCAGCACACCAGGAAGGCGAGCGGCATCGAGAACAGGGCAGGGTTGTCATACGGGAAGATCGCCGCCGGATTGCCCAGCACCACGACCCAGATGCCCTTGCTCAGCACCGTCAACACCAGGGCCACGAGCAGGCCGAGCGACCCGCCGACGACCGCCCCCAGCGTCGTCAGGCCCCGCCAGTACATCGACAGCAGCAGCACCGGGAAGTTGGAACTGGCGGCGATGGCGAAGGCGAGCCCGACCATGAACGCCACGTTCTCCTTCTCGAACGCGATGCCCAACAGGATCGCCACGATGCCGAGCGCGACCGTGGCGCCTTTGGAGAAGTTCATCTCCGTCCGCTCGTCCACCCGGCCGTGACGGAAGACGCTGGCATACAGGTCGTGGCTGACCGCGGACGCGCCGGCCAGCGTCAGCCCCGACACCACCGCGAGGATGGTCGCGAAAGCAACGGCCGAGATGAAGCCGAGCAGCAGATTGCCGCCGACCGCATGTGCCAGCCAGACCGCCGCCATGTTGGCGCCGCCCAGCAGCGCGCCCTTGGCGTCCAGGTATTGCGGGTTCGTGCGCACCAGCGTGATCGCGCCGAAACCGATGATGAAGGTCAGGATGTAGAAGTAGCCGATGAACGAGGTCGCGTAGAACACGCTCTTGCGCGCCTCTTTCTGGTCGGGCACCGTGAAGAAGCGCATCAGGATATGCGGCAGGCCGGCGGTGCCGAACATCAGCGCGATGCCGAGCGAGATCGTCGTCACCGGGTCCGCCACGAAGCTGCCCGGCACCATGATGGCGGCGTGCTTGGGTGAGACCTCGACCGCCTTGGCGAACAGTGCCGTCGATGTCGAACCCGAAATGCGACAGCACCATCAGCGCCATGAAGCTGGCCCCGGCCAGCAGCAGTCAGCGCCTTGATGATCTGCACCCAGGTGGTCGCCAGCATGCCGCCGAAGGTGACGTACAGGATCATCAGCACGCCGACGAGCACCTCGGCCTGCCAGTAGTCGAGCAGATCGCCCGAACAGCAGTTTGATGAGCTGCCCGGCGCCGACCATCTGGGCGATCAGGTAGAACGCGACGGTGACGAGCGTGCCGCAGGCCGACAGCGTGCGCATCGGCGTGGCCGCCAGCCGGTAGCTGACCACGTCGGCGAAGGTGAAGCGGCCGAGATTGCGCAGCCGTTCGGCCATCAGCGACATGATGATCGGCCAGCCGACCAGGAAGCCGATCGAATAGATCAGGCCATCATAGCCGTTGGAATAGACCAGCGAAGAAATGCCAAGGAACGACGCCGCCGACATGTAGTCGCCGGCGATCGCCAGCCCGTTCTGCAAACCGGTGATGTCGCCGCCGGCGGTGTAGAACGACGCTGGCCGAGCGGGTGCGCTGCGCCGCCCACCAGGTGATGCCCAGCGTGACCGCCACGAACAGAATGAACATCGCAATCGCGGTCCAGTTGGTCGCGCGCATGTTGATCTGGCCGACGCCTTCATCGGCCTGCGCCCGGGTCGCCGCCAGCAGGCACGCCGCAATCGCGGCCGTACGGAGCGCGCGCATCAATGGGCATCCTTGACGATACGGCGGGTCAGTTGGTCATACCTGCCGTTGGCGCGCAGGACATACAGCCCGGTGAGCACGATGGCACTGAGGATGACAGCGAGCCCGAGCGGGAACGCCAGCGTGATGCCGCCGCCCACGTCGATGCTGAGCAGATGCAGCTGCTTGTCGAACGCCACCAGCAGGATGAACCCGTAGTAGATCACCAGCATGATGATCGCCAGCGTCCAGCCGAAGCGGGCACGCCCGGTCACCAGTTCGATGAAGTTGGGGTCGTTCTCGATACGCCTCGCGATGTCGGCTTTCATGCCGCCCGTCCTCCCCCTTGTCGGCGCGATTCGAGTTGCGTCTGTCGTTACGCTGGACTAAGAGTTTGCCGCTGTATTCCGTTTTGTGGCCGCCTTGGCAATATATCAATATGCGGAGGTACTGATCGCAGCGCGGCGGGTTGTTTGTTTGTATACGAACGACCTGCCGACCGCGCCCGCATGTCGGCCGGCCGTCGGACAGCGAGGGTTGCACGCTCGGCGCGCCGGCGTTATGAGCGATCAGCGGTATAGTGACGCTACCGCAGCCGATTTTCACCCGGCGGAACACGGAGTTGCGAGGTGACGAGCGGCGCGGGACGCGCGAAACGGTAGCGACAACCAGCCCTGTTCGGGGCATCAGGGTGCTGCGCTTCGCAAGTGACGCCCGCTGCCTGAATGCTGAAAAAATACGGAGGATTTTGTCATGACAGGCAAAACAGTGCCGACTGCGGGAGGATTGTCGCGGCGCGATGCGCTGTGGGCGGGCGCCGGCACGCTGGCCGCCGCGGCCCTGGCCGGCGCGCGCACGGCGCGCGCTGCGGATTTCCCGCCGCTCGGCACCTATCCGGCCGGCAGCGCCGGTGATTTCGGTGTTCATCGGGATCACCGTGCCGATGACCGGCACCTATGCCGTCCCGGGCGACGATGTGCGCAAGGGCTTCGAGCTCGCCGTCGAACATCTCAACGTCGGCAACGAGCTGATCCGGCAGATTTCGCCGCTGACCAGCAAGGGCGTGCTCGGCAAGCAGGTGAAGGCCGGTTTCGCCGATTCGGAAGCCAAGCCCAACACGGCCGTGCAGGCGCAGACGCGCTTCATCAGCGAGAACAAGGCAGTGCTGATCGCCGGCTCGGTGTCCTCCGCCGTTGCCGTGGCACTCAACAAGCTGGCCCAGCGGGAAAAGGTGATCTACCTGCCGGGCATCAGCGGCTCCAACGACACCACCGGCAAGGATTGCGTCCGCTACGGCTTTCGCGCGTGCTTCTACGCGCAGACCGCCGCCGCGGCGATCTCGCCCGTCATCATCAAGGCGCTCGGCAAGAACAAGAAGGTCGCTTACCTGACGCCGGACTACACGTACGGCCACACCGTGCAGAAATCGATGGAAGAGTTCTTGAAGGAGGGCGGCTGGACGACGGTGACCAATCAGGTCAGCCCGCTCGGCGCGCCGGATTTCAGCTCCTACATCCTGAACATCGCCAACAGCGGCGCCGATGTGTTCATCAACATCAATTTCGGCAACGATGCGGTGGTCTCGACCAAGCAGGCCAAGCAGTTCGGCGTGCTCGACAAAAGCACGCTGGTGGTGCCCTACAACACGCCGTTCCTGGCCAAGCAGGTCGGGCCGGACATCATGAAGGGCGTCTATGCCGCGACCGATTTCTGGTGGACACTGGAAGACAGGTTCCCGCTTGCCAAGGCCTTCGTCGCGGCTTTCGAGGCGAAATACAACTACAAGCCGGAATGGGGCGCCAACGTCGCCTACTTGCAGATCGCCATGTGGGCGGACGCCGTGGAGCGGGCCAAAAGCTTCTATCCCGGCGAGGTCATCAAGGCGTACGAGGCCGGCAAGCATCTGCAATCGACGGTCGGCGAGGTGTGGTTCCGCGCCGCCGACCACCAGCTCGTCCGCCCCGTCGTCATCGTCCGCGGCAAGGCGCCGGCGGACATGAAGGGCGGCGAGGATTTCTACGACATCGTCGAGGTGGTCGATGGCGCGCCGCTGATGCAGGCGCCGGATGCCTTCGGCTGCAAGCTCGGCCCGGTCGTCTAACCGACGTGCCGGAACGTTCCTGGCCAGCATCCGTTGCGTCGCACCGATACGGGGGAGGGCGCATGAGGGGCGACGCATGCTGACCTGGCCGAACTTCTTCTCGCAGTTGTTCAACGGGCTCGCGCTGGGCGCGCTGCTGGCGCTGATCAGTTCGGGCCTGACGATCATCTACGGCACGCTCGGGGTGCTCAACCTCGCGCACGGGGCGATGTTCATGGTCGGCGGCTACGCCGGCTATGTCGCCTACGAAGCCACCCATTCGTTCGTGCTGACCGTGCTGTGCGGGGCGCTGGCGGTTCTGGTGCTCGGCGTGGTGATGGAGCGCGTGGTGGTCCGCCACTTCTACGGGCGCCCGGACGAGGACCAGATCCTGGTGACCTTCGGCCTCGGCATCGTGCTGGTGGAACTGATCCGGCTCGGCTTCGGCAGCCTCGCGTTGCCGCTGCCGCCACCGGCCTGGGCGGCCGGCGTCACGTCGCTGGGCTTCGTGCTGTATCCGACCTACCGGATCGTCGTGCTGGCGGTCGCCGCGGTGTCGCTGGCGGCGCTGTACATCGTGCTCTACCGCACCCGCCTCGGCATGATCGTGCGCGCCGGCATCGAGGACTCCACGATGGTCGACATGCTCGGCATCAACGTCTACCGCGTGTTCACGCTGGTGTTCGGCATTGGCGCGATGGCGGCGGGGTTCGCCGGCGTGATCCACGCGCCCGTGGTGGCGCTGACGCCGGATATGGGCGACGCGATCCTTGTGCAGACGTTCGTCGTCGTGGTGATCGGCGGTGTGGGGTCGTTCCCGGGCGCCATCCTCGGCGGGCTGATTTCCGGCGAGATCCTGAGCCTGACCTCGATGGTCGACCCGAGTTACTCGCAGGTGATGCTGTTCGTCATCATGACGCTGGTGCTGATGCTGCGGCCGCAGGGATTGCTCGGTTTGCGGGGCCGCGCGTGAGCCTTGCCTCGGCGCCGGCCGGCGCGGCCGTCCGCAGGAAGCTGCCGGGATGGCTGCCGGATCTGCTGACGCTGGCGGCGCTGGCCGCAGTGCCCTGGGTGCTGCCGCCGCTCGGCTTCGCGCCGGACACGATCAACCGCATCCTGATGTGGGGCCTGTTCGGCATCGGGTTCGACCTGCTGTTCGGCTATGTCGGGCTGCTGTCGTTCGGACAGGCCGCGTTCTTCGGCACCGGCGGCTTCGTGGCGGCCTGGCTGCTGACGCAGCCGGTGCTGACCAACGTCATGCTGGCGCTGCTGATCGGCACCGTGGTTGCCGCCGTGGCCGGCGTGCTGGTCGGCCTGATCGCGCTGCGGCGCACGGGCATCTACTTCGCGATGATCACGGTGGCCATCGCCGAAACGTTCTTCTTCATCGAAAACTCGCCGCTGTCGGACTACACGGGCGGCGAAAATGGCCTGCCCGGCGTGCCGCGCCCCGATTTCTCGTTTGCCGGCTTCGATCTGCGCACCGAAAGCCCGTGGGCGCTGTACCCGTTCATGGCCGGCTGCTTCCTGGTCGGACTGGTGCTGGCGCGGCGCATCGTGCGCTCGCCGGTCGGCGCCATCCTGGTCGCGATCCGTGAAAATCCGCTGCGCGCGCGGGCACTCGGGCACAAGGTGAACCGCTACAAGCTGACCGCGTTCGTGGTCGCTGCGGCCTATGCCGGGTTTGCCGGCGGGCTGCTCGGCGTGTTGCAGGGCTACATGCCGCCGGACGCGTTCACCTTCGACACGTCGGGCCAACTCGTGATGCAGACCGTGATCGGCGGCACTGGCACGCTGTTCGGGCCGCTTGTCGGCGCCGCCGTCTGGCTGTACCTGCGCGATTTCCTGCAGGACGGGCTGGGGCTCGGCGCCGCCTGGAAGCTCGCGCTGGGCGTGATCTTCGTGCTGCTGGTGTGCTTCCTGCGCCGCGGCATCATCGGCGGATTCGCCGACCTCGCCGCCTTGCGCCGCCGGCGGAGCATGCCGGAGGCCCCGGCACCGGAAGCCACGCCCCAGCCCTGGCAGACGTTGCCCCGCCACGCTCATGCCGCGCGGGCCGGGGAGAGTTTCCGCGGGCCGGTGCTGGACGTACGCAACCTCACCAGGCGCTACGGCGGTCTGGTGGCCAACAGCGACATCACCTTCACGGTCGAGCAGGGCGAACTGCGCGGCATCATCGGCCCGAACGGCGCCGGCAAGAGCACGCTGTTCAAGATGCTGACCTGCGAAGTGGTGCCGTCGGAAGGCCAGGTGTTCTTCCAGGGCCGCGAGATCACGGGGCGCGATGTCTGCGACGTCTGCCAGACCGGGTTGACCAAGAGCTATCAGGTCAACCAGTTGTTCGAGAAGCTGACCGTGGCCCAGAACGTCGCCATTGCCGCGCTGGCCAAGCTGCGCGGCGATTTTCGCCTGGACATGCTGCGCCGGCTCGACCGCGTGCCCGGCCTCGCGGCGCTGATCGACGATACGCTGCGGCTGGTGCGCCTCGACGGGCGCCGCGACACGCCGGTCATCGAACTCGCCTATGGCGAAAAGCGGCGGCTGGAGATCGGGCTGGCGCTGACCAGCGACCCGTCGCTGCTGCTGCTCGACGAACCCCTCGCGGGCATGAGCCCGCAGGAGCGTGTGGAGACCGTGGAGCTGCTGAAAGCCATCGGCCGCGACCGCACCATGATCGTCATCGAGCACGACATGGATGCGATGTTCGCGCTGGCCGGCAAGATCAGCGTGCTGCACGAGGGGCGGCTGCTGGCCGAAGGGACGCCGGCGGAACTGCAGCGCAACAGCTTCGTGCAGGAAGCCTATCTCGGCGGGGTCGCCGCCGAATGAGCCTGCTCTCGGTCGAGGCCATCAACAGCTATTACGGCGACAGCCACATCCTCTTCAACGTGTCGCTGCGCGTGGAGCAGAACGAGGTTGTGGCGCTGCTCGGCCGCAACGGCGCGGGCAAGAGCACGACATTGAAGTCGCTGATGGGCGTGGTGCGTCCCCGCTCGGGCCGCGTGCTGCTCGACGGCGCGCCGCTGGAACACCTGCCGCCGCACGCGATCGCTGCGCGCGGCATCCAGCTCGTGCCTGAGGACCGTCGCGTGTTCGGCAGCCTCAATGTCGAGGAGAACATCATCCTGGCGGGCCTGACCGCCAAGGGGCGCTGGCCGCTGGAGCGGATCTACGGGCTGTTCCCCCGCCTGAAGGAACGCCGGCGCAGCCGTGGCACCGACCTGTCGGGCGGCGAGCAGCAGATGCTGGCGATCGCCCGCGCTTTGGTCCGCGACCCGAGGATCGTGCTGCTCGACGAGCCGTTCGAAGGGCTGGCGCCGATCATCGTGCGCGATCTGCTGGCGATCTGCCGCCAACTGGCCGATTCCGGCCTGACCATCCTGGTGGTCGAGCAGAACGTGACGGCCGCGATGGCGCTGGCGGATCGGCTGTACATCATCAATAATGGCCATATGGTCGAAGAAATGACGGCGGCCTCGGTGCGTCAGACACCGTCGCTGCTGCACCGCCATCTGGGCGTCTGAGGATGGACCATGCGGCCACCTATGCCGCCTGGCGCGCCGACCCGGCGGGCTGGTGGGCGGCGGCGGCCGAGGGGCTGAGCTGGGACCGGCGCTGGGACAGCGTGTTCGACCCGTCGCTGGGCGTGTTCGGCCAGTGGTTCGCCGGCGGGCGGCTGAACATCTGCGCCAACGCGCTCGACCGTCATGTTGACGCCGGGCGCGGCGAGCAGACGGCGCTGATCTGGGACAGCGCGATGGCCGGGTGCGTCGAACGGTTCTCCTATCGCCAGTTGCGCGACCGCACCGCGCGCGTGGCCGGCGCCCTCGCGCAGCTTGGCGTGCGGGCCGGCGACCGCGTGGTGATCTACATGCCGATGGTGCCGGAGGCGGCGATCGCGATGCTGGCCTGCGCCCGGCTCGGTGCGATCCACTCGGTCGTGTTCGGCGGTTTCGCCGCCGCCGAACTGGCCAAGCGGATCGAGGACGCGCAGCCCCGTGTGGTGGTCTCCGCGTCCTGCGGGCTGGAGCCGGGCAGGGTGGTCGCCTACAAGCCGCTGCTGGATGCGGCCATCGGGCTGTCGGCGCACAAGCCGCAGGCGTGTCTGATCCATCAGCGCCCGCAACTGGCCGCCACGCTGACGCCGGGGCGCGACCACGATTTCGCCGCGGCGGAGGCGGCTGCGTCGCCGCACGCGCCGGTGCCGGTGCTGGCGACCGATCCGCTGTATATCCTGTACACATCGGGCACCACCGGCAAACCCAAGGGCGTGGTGCGGGATTGCGGCGGCTACGCGGTGGCGCTGCATGCCTCGATGCGCATGATCTACGGCCTGTATGAAGGCGACGTATTCTGGACCGCCTCCGATGTCGGCTGGGTCGTCGGGCATAGTTATATCGTGTACGCACCTTTGCTCGCCGGCTGCACGACGGTGATGTACGAGGGCAAGCCGGTCGGCACGCCGGACGCCGGCGCGTTCTGGCGCGTCTGCGCCGAGCACGGCGTCAAGGTGCTGTTCACCGCGCCGACCGCGCTGCGCGCCATCAAGCAGCAGGACGCCGAGGCAAAACTGCTCGCGCGCCACGATCTGAGCCGGCTGGAGGCGCTGTTCCTGGCCGGTGAACGCTGCGACCCGCCGACCGCGGTCTGGGCGGCGGAGGCGCTGGGCCGGCCGGTGGTCGACCATTGGTGGCAGACCGAAACCGGCTGGCCGATCACGGCCGGGTTTCGCGGCCTCGGCCTGTTCCCGTTCAAGCCCGGCTCCGGCGGCCGTGCGGGGCCGGGCTACGAGGTGCGGGCGCTGGACGACGCCGGCGCGGTGCTGCCGGCCGGCGAGAGCGGCAACCTCGCCATCCGTCTGCCGCTGCCGCCCGGCTGCGCGCCGACGCTGTGGCACAACGCGGAGGGCTACCGCGCCGCCTACCTCGTCGATTTCCCGGGCTGGTACCGCACCGGCGACGCCGGCATCGTCGACGCGGACGGCGACGTGTGGGTCATGGGCCGCACCGACGACATCATCAACGTCGCCGGCCATCGGCTGTCCACCGGCGCGATGGAGGAAGTGCTGGCCCTGCACCCGGACGTGGCGGAGTGCGCCGTGGTGGGGGCCAGGGACGCGCTGAAAGGCCAGTCGCCGCTCGGCCTGGTGGTGCTGAAAGCCGGCGTCGCGCGCGACGCGGCCGAGGTGGAGCGCGAGCTGGTGGCGCTGGTGCGCGAGCGGATCGGCCCGGTGGCGGCGTTCCGCTCGGCCGTGGTGGTCGGCCGGCTGCCCAAGACGCGCTCGGGCAAGATCCTGCGCGCGAGCCTCCGCCGCATGGCCGACGGCGAGCCGCCCAACCCGCCGCCGACCATCGACGACCCGGCGATCCTTGATGAGGTGGCGGCGGTGCTGGCCGCACGAGGCGAAGGGTCGTAGGGGCGCGCTCGGCATGATCCTGCACACGACGGAACGCGGCGCCGGACCGCCGCTGGCATTGCTGCACGGGCTGTTCGGCGAGAGCCGCAACTTCGCCACCGTGCAGCGGCGGCTGGCCGAGGGCCGCCGGGTCATCGCGATCGACCTGCGCAACCACGGCGCCAGTTCGCACGCACCCACCATGGCGTATCCGGACATGGCCGGCGACGTGCTGGAGACGCTGCGGGCGCTGGGCGCGCTGCCCTGCGCGCTGCTCGGGCATTCGATGGGCGGCAAGGTGGCGATGTGCGCGGCGCTGGCGACGCCTGAGTCGGTGTCCCGGCTACTGGTGGCCGACGTGGCGCCGGTAGCCTACGACCACGGCCACATCCATGCGCCGTACCTCGCCGCGATGGCAGCCCTGGAGCTGCATCCCGGACTGACCCGCGCCGAGGCCGATGCGGCGCTGGCGCCGGCGGTGCCGGACGCCGCGACGCGCGGCTTCCTGCTGATGAACCTGAAACTGGGTGCGGCGCCATCCTGGCGGCTCGACCTGCCGGCCATCACCCGGGCGCTGCCGGAACTGGTCGGCTGGCCGGCGCGGGATTGGCAAGCCTACGACGGTCCGACCCTGTTCGTCGCGGGCGGGCGCTCGGACTACATCCAGCCGGACTATCGCCCTTCCATCCAGGCGCTGTTCCCGGCGGCACGGATCGTCACGCTGAAGGGTGCCGGCCACTGGCTCCACGCCGACGACCCGGACGGGTTCGCCGGCATCGCGGAAGCGTTCATTCCGGCCGGCTGACAACCCGCAGTCGGCGCTACGGTGCCGTGCCCTGTGTCGGCGCCGGCTTGGCCTCGTCGGCACAGCGCCAGAGATACCACGAGGCGACCGAGCGATGCGGTGCGTACAGGCGGCCCAGATCGGCCAGCATCTTCGGTGTCGGCTGTTTGTTCAGCGCGTGCAGCCGGCGATATCCCTCCCGCACGCCGAAATCGTCCACCGGCAGGACGTTGGGCCGGCCGAGCGTGAAGATGAGAAGCATCTCAACAGTCCAGCGGCCGACGCCGCGAATCGTCGTCAGCCGCTCGATCAGTGCCGCATCGGACAGTCTCGCGGCGGCGCGGCGGGTCGGCACCACGCCGTCGGCGGCCTTGGCGGCGATGTCGCGGATGGCGGCGACCTTGCTGGCCGAGAAGCCGCAGGCGCGCATGGCCTCCGGTTCGGTCGCCAGCACCATGTCGGGCGTGGGGAACGACACGCCTGGATACAGCGCGACGAAGCGGCCGAGGATCGCGCGGGCGGCGTTGGCGTGAAGCTGCTGAAACGCGATGGCGCGCACCAGGGCGGTGTAGGGCTCCTGCGAGCGCTCCACCACCAGCCGGCAGGGGCCGGTGCGGGCAATCAGCTCCTTGAAGCGGGGGCAGGCTGCTCGCAAATGGGTTATAGCGACGCGCATCGTGCCAGCATCCCACCGACGGGCGCGTTCGCCAACCGCTGGAAAGGGGCTGCTGGCACGAAATCGTCATCGCCGGAATACTTGCGCCCGGATGGGCGAAATCGGCTACATAGGGTCAAGGTCCGCGTAGTGCCATGCATCGAATAAGTCGGCTGGTAATTTCGGTAGACGACGATCAGGAAGGCGCGGATCGCCAGACGGCAAGCCTTGCCGGGTTGGCGATTGCCCTGCTTCTGGTCGTGGTGGGACTGTTCCTGGTCCGTCAGCTTCAGGCCAAGGCAGCAATCGAAGATTGCCTCATGTCCGGTCGCAACAATTGCGCCATCACCCTTTTCGTCAAACACTGACGTCCCTCGCCGCGCGCGGTTGACGCGTCCGCCCTGTGTGGGAAAGCTGCGTCGATAAGCACGCCCACAGGGAGGCATCATGCGCATCGCCGAGATGGACTGGCAGACGGTCGAGGACTGGACGCGGAGCGATGACCGCGCCGTGCTGCCGATCGGCAGCACCGAGCAGCATTCCGGACTGTCGCTTGCCACCGACACCATCCTCGCCGAGCGTCTGGCCGCCGAAGCGGCCGCGCCGCTCGGCGTGCCGGTGTTTCCGGCGGTTCCGTACGGCGTCGCACCGGCCTTCGCCGCCTTTCCCGGCAGCGTGACGCTGCGCGTCGAGACGTTGTGCGCGATGCTGCGCGATGTGCTGGACAGCCTGAAGCGCAGCGGCTTCCGCCGCATCCTGATCGTCAACGGTCATGGCGGCAACGCCGCCGCGTGGTCGTTCGCGCAGGAATGGATGATGGACAATCCCGATTGCCGCGTGCGGGTGACCGATTGGTGGGTCGCACCGCTGACCCGCGCCCGCGCGCTGGAGGTCGCGGAAAACCCCAGCCATGCGAACTGGATGGAGAATTTCCCCTGGACGCGCCTGCCAACCACGCCGGACGAGGGCGAGAAACCGATGATCGATCGCGGCCGTCTGGCTGCCCTGCCGCCGTTCGAGGTGCGCGGCGTGCTGGAGGACGGCAGTTTCGGCGGGCAGCTGCGCCGCGCCGATGCCGATATGCAGGCGATCTGGGATGTGGCCGTCGCCGAAACGCGGGCGCTGCTCGATGAGTGGTGAGGGGACCGCCGCCGTCGAGGCGTGGCTGGCGGACCAGACGCCGCGCCTGCTGAACGAGCTGCTGGATTTCCTGCGGCTCCCCAGCGTGTCGACCGATCCCGCCTATGCGGCGCCGACCCGGGCGGCGGCCGAGTTGCTTGCGGCACGACTGGCACGCATCGGCATGCAGGATGTGCGGCTGCTGGAGGGCGGCGGCCATCCCTCCGTCACGGCGGCGCGGCGGGACGTGCCGGGCGCGCCGACCATCCTGATCTACGGCCATTACGACGTGCAGCCGCCGGTGCCGCTCGACAAATGGCTGTCGCCGCCGTTCGAGCCGACGATCCGCGACGGCCGCCTGTATGCGCGTGGCGCCTCGGACGACAAATCGCCGCTGTGGATCGCGCTGTCGGCGCTGGAGGGGTGGCTCGCCGTGCATGGCCGCCTGCCGGTGAACGTGACGCTGCTGCTGGAAGGCGAGGAGGAATGCGGCAGCCACAGCCTGCCGACCATTCTGGCGGCGCACCGCGACATTCTGGCCGCCGACGTGATGCTGTCGGCCGATGGCGGGCGGTTCCGCGCCGATCGGGCCAGCGTCAACACCTCGCTGCGCGGCGTGCTCTCATTGGAGGTCACGCTGCGCACGGCGGCGCAGGATGTGCATTCGGGCCGTTACGGCGGCGCGCTGGGCAATGCCGCGATGGCGCTGTGCCGGCTGCTCGCGACGCTGCACGATGAGCGCAACCGGATCGCGGTGGCGGGCTTCTTCGACGGGCTGAAGCGGCCGGGCAATGCCGACATGGCCGCGATCGATGCGCTCGCATTGGACGAGGCGGCGCATCTCGCCGCGATCGGCGCCCGTCCGGGCGCCGGCGAGCCGGGCGTCGCGATGCTCGAAGCGCTGTGGTTTCGCCCGACGGTCGAGGTGAACGGCCTGACTTCCGGCTACCAGGGGCGCGGCGGCAAGACCGTGATCCCGTGCGAGGCCAGCGCCAAGCTGACCTGCCGCCTCGGCCCCGGCCAGGACCCGCTGAAGGTGGCCGATGCGGTGGTGGCGCATCTGCGCGCGCATTGTCCGCCCTGGGCGGATCTGACCGTGGACGATCCGCGCGGCGGCACTACGGCCTACGCGGTGCCGGAGGACGACCCGTTCCTGGCAGCCGTGGGCCGGGTGATCGCCGATGTGCACGGCGAAAAGCCGGTGCGCGTGGGCCTCGGCGGCACGCTGCCGGTGGCCGCGATGGTCAAGCGCGCGCTGGGGCTGGAGACGGTGATGCTGTCCTACGCCGTCGCCGACGAGAACGCGCACGCGCCCAACGAATTCTTTCGTCTTGCAAGCTTCGATCAGGGGCTGGTGGCGTGGACGCGCGTGTTGCCGGAACTGGCGGCGGCGCGCGTGTGACCACGCCATCCCGGCGGCCGGCCGGGATGGCGTGGGCGGCGCGCTAGTGGCCGTACTTGGCCATGAAGCTCGCTTTGCCGATGATGGCGAAATGTGCCGTGAAGCCAACAGCGTCCGGCATCGCGGCGGCAGGCAGGTCCAGCTTGTCGGTCTTCAGCGCATAGACGGTGAAGACGTAGCGGTGCGGCTTGTCGCCCTTTGGCGGGCAGGCGCCGCCGAAGCCGGGCTTGCCGAAATCGGTGACGCTTTGCACGGCCCCCGCCGGCTCCTTGCCCGGTACGCCGGCGCCTTCCGGCAGGCTGGTGACGGAAGCCGGGATGTTGAACATGAGCCAGTGCCACCAGCCGCCACCGGTGGGTGCGTCCGGGTCGTAGATCGTCAGCAGGAAGCTTTTGGTGCCGGCCGGCGCACCGCTCCAGGACAGCGCCGGGGAAATGTTCTGCCCGGTGCAGCCGAAATCGTTGAGCACATACTTGTCGGACAGCGTGCCGCCCGGCTTGATATCCGGGCTGGTCAGCGTGAAGCCGCCGGCGCGGGCCGGGGCGGCCACTTGTGTCAGCGCGAGGGCCGACAGAAAGCAGGCGAGGGCGAGTTTGCGCACCTTGGTTTTCCTTCTTTTTGGGATGAACGTTTCCGCTCCCACATGATACGCGCTTGGCCGCCGATTTCCAGGTGCGCGGCGGCGCTGGCACGGCTAACGTTCGCGGCGACGTCAGATTGGGGGAGGGTTTCGTGAAACTGGGACGGAAAACGTTGCTGCGCGGCATCGCTTTGGCCATTGGCCTCGGGTGCGCGGGGGCTTTGGCGGTGGACGCGCGGGCGGAGACGGTGCGTGTGACCGTCGCCTACTACAGCGACAAGACCGGGCCGTATTTCGAGAAGATGGCCTCCGAATTCCACAAGGCCAATCCCGGCATCGACGTGAAGATCGAAGTGGTGAACTGGGACAGCCTGCTGCAGAAGCTGCAAACCGACATCTCCGGCGGCACCAATGCCGACATCTCCATCATCGGCACGCGCTGGCTGCTGGATTTCGTCAAGGACGATCAGGCCGAACCGCTCGACGGCTACATGTCCGCCGAGTTCAAGGACCGCTTCATCGGCCCGTTCCTGGCACCCGGCCAGATCGACGGCAAGACGTACGGCCTGCCGATCGCCGCCTCGGCGCGGGCGATGTACTACAACAAGGACCTGCTCGCGAAGGCCGGCCTCACCGCGCCGCCCGCGACCTGGGACGACGCTGGTTGCCGACGCGGAGAAGCTGAAGGCCGCAGGCATCGCCGGCTTCGGCCTTGCAGGGCAAGGCGATCGAGACCGACGTCTATTGGTACTACGCGCTGTGGACCGTACGGCGGCGACGTGGTCGGCACAGGACAACAAGGCGGCCTTCGACTAGCGCCGGCCGGCGTGAAGGCGCTGACCATGTACAAGTCGATGATCGACAAGGGCCTGACCGAGGACGGCGTCGACCAACTACACGCGTGAAGACCTGCAGAACCTGTTCAAGCAGGGCCGCGTGGCAATGGTGATCACCGCGCCGTTCCTGATCAACCAGATCGCCGCCGAGGCGCCGAACCTGAACTACGGCATCACGGCGGTGCCCAAGGGCACGCGCAACGCCACCTATGCGGTGACCGATTCGGTGGTGCTGTTCAAGAACTCCAAGGTGAAGGCAGGCAGCATGGAAGTTCCTCGACTTCCTGTTCACCAAGCAGCCGCGCGTGGAGTTCACCAAGAACGAGGGCTTCCTGCCGACCACCAAGGCGGAAGCGACCGACCCGTACTTCACCGAGAACGAGCGGTTGCAGACCTTCGTCGAGCCTGCTGCCGACGGCGCATTTCGCGCCGACGGTCACCGGATGGGAAGACACCGCGAAGGCGGTCTCCGACGCCGTGCAGTCGGTCTATCTCGGCAAGGCCGAGCCGGAGCCGGCGCTGAAGGCAGGCGGCGGCGGCGGCCGACCAGTCGCTGGGCAAATGAGTCGCGGCCTGATCCGAGTCCGCTCCCGCCGGTGCAAGCCGGCGGGACGGCGTTGCCGCATGAAGGGCCGGCGCGCGGCGACACCCTGCTGCTGATCCTGCCCAGCCTGGTGCTCGCGCATCGCCGTCATCGGTCTATCCGTTCTACGAGATCGTCCGGCTGTCGTTGTCGGACGTGTCGCGCTTCGGGCAGATGCGCGGCTTCGCCGGGCTGGCCAATTTCGCACCGCATCTTCGCCGACCCGGTGTTCACCGGCGCGCTGCATGCGCACGCTGGAATGGACGCTGGCCGTGGTCGGCGGCACGGTGGTGATCTCGATCCCGGTGGCGCTGATCCTGCACCAGGATTTCATCGGCCGCGGCCTGGCGCGCACGATCGTCATGCTGCCATGGTCGATCTCGCTGTCGATGGCCGCGATCGTGTGGCTGTGGGCGTTCAACGGCGACCACGGCATGGTCAACGCCACGCTGCATGCAACTCGGCCTGATGGCCGGCAACGTGCAGTGGATGGCACGGCCGGAGACCGCGTTTCCGGTCGAGATCGCGGTCGGCATCCTGGTGTCGATTCCGTTCAGCGTGACGATCCTGCTCGGCGGGCTGGCCTCGATCCCCGACGACATCTACGAGGCGGCGAGCATCGACGGCGCGACACGGCTGCAATCGTTCCGCTACATGACGCTGCCGCTGCTGCGCGCCTTCATCAACATCGCCGTCGTGCTGAACGTGATCTACGTGTTCAACTCGTTCCCGATCATCTGGGTGATGACGCAGGGTGGGCCTGACAACTCCACGCATATCCTGGTGACGTATCTCTACGAACTGTCGTTCCGGCTCGGCCGGCCGGGCCAGGCGGCGGCGGTGTCGCTGGCGATGCTGGCGATCGTGTTCGTGTTCACGATGATCTATCTGCGCATGCAGGCGAAGGAGCAGCAGGCGTGAGCGCGCGCGGGCAACTGGTGCGGCGCAGCGTGTTGTGCTGGCTCGCGCTGTCGCCGTTGATCGTGCTGGTGCTGTTTCCGTTCGCGGTGATGCTGTCGACCGCGGCTCAAGCCGATCGACGAGGTGATGGCGTGGCCGCCGCGCTGGCTGCCGACACGCATCGCCTGGAACAATTTTCGTGACATGTGGGTGGCCGCGGATTTCGGCACCGCGGTGTTCGAACAGCCTGTTCATCAGCATCATGGCGACCGTGCTGGCGATCGCGGTGGCGGTGCCGGCGGCCTACGCGATGATCGCGGCTGCCGTTTCGCGGGCGCGGGCTGTACCGGCAATTCCTGCTGGTGACGCAGATGCTCTCGCCGATTCTGCTGGTGCTCGGCCTGTTCCGCATGGCGGCCGCGATCCCGTGCGGCGACGGCACGCTGGTGGATACGCGGCTGGTCGTCGATCGTGATCTACGGTGCATTCAACATCGCCTTCGCGGTGTGGATGCTGGCGCTCGTATTTCGCCACCATTCCGCGCGACCTGGAGGAAGCCGCCTGGATCGACGGCTGCACCCGCATCGGCGCGGTGCTGCGGATCTTCCTGCCGCATCGCGGTGCCCGCGATCTCCGTCACCGCCATCGTCACGTTCGTGGCGGCGTGGAACGAGTTCACCGTCGCACTCACGATGCTGCGCGATCCGGGCAAGCTCACGCTGACGCTGCGTGTGGTGAACCTTGTCGCCGGGCGTTACAGCGTGCAGTGGAATCAGGTGATGCTGGCGACGCTGCTGGCGACGTTGCCGGTGGCGGTGATATTCGCCGCCTTGCAGCGTTATCTGGTGCAGGGGTTGACACTGGGCGCAGTGAAATAGGCGGCGCGTTGTGCGGGGGCCTCACTTCGCGCTAGTCTTTCCGCCGGCGAACACGCCGCGAACACCGCCCCTGGGAGCCGTCATGCTGCATCGCATCGCCGCCGCTATCCTCGTCGCTGCCTGCGCGACCCTGTGCGCCCCCGTCTTGTCCATCGGTGTCGCCCATGCGGCCGACCCGGTGGCCTCGGAGGTGTGCCTGGCGCCGCTGGCCGCCGGCTCGCCGGACCCGGTGGTGCGCGACGTGCATTTCCACGTCGGCGGCGCCTCCCCGGTCATGACCGTGTCGGCCTGCGTGGTCTCCGCCCATGCCGATGTGTTGCAGGGCGTATCGGCCAATATCGGCATCTTCAGCAAGGACGGCGTGCTGATCAACTATGCCGGCGGCGCCTATACCAATGTGGCGCCATTGACGAACCCGACGGCGAACGGGCCGAAGCTGGTGCTGCTGTTCGGCGTGTCGATCCAGCTCGACGCCAAATACGGCCTGGACTTCGCGCCCAACACCGTCGTGGCGCTCAGCACCGTCGCCTGCACGAAGGCGCCGCCCGGCTGCGACCCGGCGCCGCCGCGCACCACGACGCTGCTGGTGCCGGTGCAGGTGGACCAGGATCTCGGCGTGCCGAAGACGAAGTAGCGGTTACCCCGCCGGCAGCAATTGTTCGGCCAGCGTGGCCCAATAGCTGGCGCCCACCGGCAGGATCGCATCGTTGAAATCGTATTTCGGGTGATGCAGCTGCGGGTCGCCGGCGCCGCGCTGGCCGCCGAGCCCGATGTAGCTGCCTTGTTTGGCCGCCAGCATGAACGAGAAATCCTCGCCGCCCATCGTCGGCAGCGGCATCGGCTGCACCCGTGCAGGCCCTGCCACGGCCTGCGCCGCCCGCACCGTCAGGTCGGTCGCCTCCGGGTCGTTCACGGTGGCGATGTAGGTGCGGCGATAAATCACTTCGGCCCGTGCGCCGTAGCTCTCGGCGATCCCGGTCGCCAGCCGCCGCACACCGTTCTCCAGCACGTCGCCGACGGTGGGTGTGAACCAGCGCGCGGTGCCCAGCATGCGCACCGTCTGGGGAATGACGTTGTGGGTGTCGCCGCCGGAGATGTGGCCGATCGTCACCACGCCCGCATCCGCCGGCTCCACGTTGCGCGCCACGATGCTTTGCAGTGCCGAGATGATCTGCGCGGAGACCACGATCGGGTCGACCCCGGTGTGCGGCATGGCGGCATGCGTGCCGCGCCCCGTCACGGTGATGTCGATGGTGGCGCAGGCCGCCATGATCGGGCCGTGCCGCCACTGGAACGTGCCTTCCGGCATCTGCGGGAAGTTGTGCATGCCGAACACCTGTTGCATCGGGAAGCGCTCGAACAGGCCTTCGTCGACCATGATCTTGCCGCCGGCGAGGCCTTCCTCGGCCGGCTGGAAGATCACGTAGACGGTGCCGGCGAAGTTGCGTGTCTCGGCCAGATAGCGCGCGGCGCCGAGCAGCATCGTGGTGTGGCCGTCATGGCCGCAGGCATGCATCACGCCCGGCGTCTTGCTGGCATAGGGCAGGCCGGTGTCCTCCAGGATGGGCAGCGCGTCCATGTCCGCTCGCAGCCCGATCGCCCCGCCCGGCTGGCGCCCGCGGATCACGCCGACGACGCCGGTGGTGGCGATGCCGGTCACCACTTCGTCCACCCCGAAGCTGCGCAGCCGCTCGGCCACCACGCCGCTGGTGCGATGCTCCTGCGAAGCCGAGCTCGGGGTGCTCGTGCAGGTCGTGTCGCCATGCGGTCATGTCGTCGTGGAACGCGGTGATGCGGTTGATGACGGCATGGCGTTTCCTGTGCGGCGATGGTGCGGGCAAGTCCCGCCTCCAGCGATATCGGATGGATGCCCAGTGTGGCAAGCATCGGGGCGATGTCGAACGCCTTATCTTCTTGCAGCCGGCGGATTTCGTCGGCCGAGACGCGGGGCAGGAAGGGCAGGCGGGCGGCGAGCGGGGCCGCCGCCATCAGCAGCGCCGGCCGGCAGCGTCACGATGCGCGGCCGCCGCAGGCCGGCGGCGGCGGCGATTGCGCGGACGAAATCGGCGTAGGCGCAGCGGCGTCGGCCCGGCGATGACCAGCGTGCGCCGGCGCCTGCCAGGCGATATCCAGCGCCGCCAGGATCGCAGCGCGTCACGTCGTCCTGGTGGATCGGCTGCACCAGCGCCCGCCCGCCGCCGGGCAGCGGCACGACGGGCAGGCGACGCAGCAGGCCGGCGAGACGCTGCACGTTGTCCTCGCCCTGCGGCGCCGTAGATCATCGTCGGGTGCAGCATCACGCCGGCACGGCCGGAGGCCGAGCAGCGCCGCCTCGCCGTCGCAGCACGCCGGTGCCATGCGCGTCCGGCCAGCGCGTGAAGCGCCGCGTGCTGCCCAGCAGCACCAGCCGCGCCGCCGGCGGCGTCGCCGCCAGCAGCAACTCCGTGGTTCGGGCATGCGCGGTGGACACCATGCGGGTGGCGTCGCGCCAGCGCCGCGCGGGCGGCCGGCGCGTCCGCCAGGTCGGCGACGCGCGGCGGCGCCAGCAGCGGATGCGGCGCGGGCGCCCAGCGGGACGGATCGCGCACGACCGGAATCGCCGGCACGCCGGCCGCCAGCAATGCGCGCACCACGGCGGCACCGGAACGGCCGTTGGCGCCGATGACATGGACAGGATCGGCCAAACCGGTGTTCCGCCGCGGCGAAAATCCCAGCATATCGCTGCCCCGGCGCACCGGCCAGGGCTGTGGTATGGTGCTACCACACGGAAAAGCTCTTGACGCAGCGTGGCTTCGCGCCGCATAAGCCGCCGCCTGTTTCACGACGGCCACCCGGTAGGGATACATGCTGAAGACCACCCTCTCGCTGAAGCCCGCGGAGGTGAAGAAGGACTGGGTGCTGATCGACGCCGAGGGCCTGGTTCTCGGCCGCCTCGCCGTCGTCATCGCCACCCGCCTGCGCGGCAAGCACAAGCCGCAGTTCACCCCGCATGTCGATTGCGGCGACAACGTCGTGGTCGTCAACGCCGAGCAAGGTGAAGCTGACCGGCAAGAAGGCCGACGCAGTCGGTGTTCTACTACCACACCGGCTATCGCCGGCGGCATCAAGGGCCGCAGCACTGCGGCCAGCGGCTGGACAGCGCGCACCCGGAGCGCGTGCTCGAGAAGGCCGTGGAGCGCATGATCACGCGCGGCCCGCTGCAGCGCCAGCAGATGAAGCACCTGTACGTCTATGCCGGGCCGAGCACCCGCATGACGGCGCAGCAGCCGCGCCCGCTCGATGTCGGCGCGCTGAACCCCAAGAACCGGAGAGTCTGAGCCATGTCCGGAACCCAACCCGCACGCTCGCCGACCTGAAGGACCTCGCGGTCGCCACCGCGGAGCCGAGCGACCAGCCGAAGCGCGAGCCGAAGCGCGACGCGCTCGGCCGCTCCTACGCCACCGGCCGCCGCAAGAACGCGGTCGCGCGCGTGTGGATCAAGCCCGGCAAGGGCGAGATCATCGTCAACGGCAAGAGCGTCGGCCAGTATTTCGCGCGCCCGGTGCTGCGCATGCTGATCACCCAGCCCTTCCTGGTCGCCGACCGCTACAACCAGTTCGACGTGTACTGCACGGTGACCGGCGGCGGCCTGTCCGGCCAGGCCGGCGCGGTGCGCCACGGCATCAGCCGGGCGCTGACGCATTACGAGCCGGACCTGCGCGGCATCCTCAAGGTCGCCGGCTTCCTCACCCGCGACAGCCGCGTGGTCGAGCGCAAGAAATACGGCCACGCCAAGGCCCGCCGCAGCTTCCAGTTCAGCAAGCGGTAATCTCCGAACGACGGCGGGAGGGGCGGCGTATCGGGAGAGCGGCCTATTGGCCGCAGCCCGTGGGCACCAGCGCGTCCTTCCCGCGCCGCACGAACGGCTCGATCGCCGCCGCCAGCTCGGCCGACAGGTACGGCTTGTTCAGGCGGGGGGTCTGGGAGTCCAGGCCGCCCGGCAGATCGGCGAAGCCGGTGGCCAGGATCACCGGCAGCCGCGGCCAGCGGGCGTGGATCTCGCGTGCGAGTTCCGCCCCGGTCATGTCCGGCATCGCGTGGTCGGTGATGACCAGATCCACCGCCTCGCCGCCGGACAGGATCGCCAGCGCCCTGGCTGCCGACGATGCCTCGATGACCGTGTGGCCGAGATCCTCCAGCATCGCCCCGGTGGTCATCGCCACCAGGGCGTCGTCGTCCACCAGCAGCACGCGGCTGCATCCGGCGTCGTCGTCCTCGTGGTTTCCCGCCAGCGCCGGTTCCGGCGCCCCGGCAGCGACGCCCGTGCTGGCCGGCAGCCACATTTCGACCGTGGTACCAACGCCGGGGTGACTTGTAAGCCGCACCGCGCCGCCGGATTGACCGGCCAGGCCGTGGATCATCGACAGGCCAAGGCCGGTGCCCTTGCCGGGCCCCTTGGTGGTGAAGAACGGCTCGGTGGCCCGCCGCAACGTCTCGGCATCCATGCCGATGCCGGTGTCGGTCACCGCGATCCGCACATAGTTGCCCGGTGCCAATTCCACCCGACGATCGCCCGACGCCAGGGTTTCATTGCGTGCCACCACCGTCATCCGGCCGCCTGTCGGCATCGCGTCCCGCGCATTGACCGCGAGGTTGAGCAGCGCCAGTTCGAATTGGTTGGCGTCCACCCGCGCCGGCTGGATGCCATCGGGGATGTCGGTCTCAAGCCGCACGCCGGGGCCGAGCGAGCGGCGCAGCAAATTCGCCATATTCGCGACCAGGGCCGCAACGTCCACCGGTTCGGGCTTCAGATCCTGGCGGCGGGCGAAGGCCAGCATGCGCTGGGTCAGCGCGGTTCCGCGCTCCGCCCCCTGCACCGCGGTGTCGAGCAGTCGCTGCACGTGCGCGTCGTCCGGCAGGCGGCGGCGCAGCATCTCCAGGCTGCTCAGCACGGTCATGAGCAGGTTGTTGAAGTCGTGAGCGACACCGCCGGTGATCTGGCCGAGCACTTCCAGTTTTTGCAACTCGTGCAGTTTCACCAGCACGTCCTCGCGTTCGCGCGTGCGCAGCCTGACCAGCCGTTCCAGCTCCGCCTCGATGTCCTTGCGCGCGGTGGTGTCGATGTTGACACCGACCATGCGGACGGCGCGGCCGAGCGGCCCGCGGACCACCTCGCCGCGGCCGATCACCCAGCGCACGGCGCCGCCGGCGATGATGCGGTATTCCGTGTCGAAGGCCGTTGCCGGATCGGCGATTGCGGCTGCCAACGCGGCCTCGACCCGTTCAAGGTCGTCGGGATGCAGCGCGCGGCGCCAGACCTCCTGCGTCTGATCGTCGGGCACCGGCGTGGCGGCGAAAAGCTGCCACTGGCGATCCGACCAGCGCACATGGTTATTCTCGATGTTCCAGTCCCACACCCCGATATCCGCGGCCTGCTGGGCGAGGCGCAGGCGCTTCTCGCTCTCGCGCAGCGCGCTTTCGGCGCTGCGCAGGCGCAGCAGCGCGCGCACGGCGGCCAGCAATTCTTCCGGCTCGGCCGGCTGAGCGAGGTAGGAATCTGCCCCGCCGTCCAGGCTGCGCACCCGGTCGCCGGTGGCCGTGAAAGTGGCAGACGTTTGCAGTACCAGCACACCGAGGTCGCTCTGCTTGATGCGGCGGCAGACCTCGATGCCGTCGATGTCGGGCAGCTTCATGTCCAGCAGCACCAGATCGGGCGAGCGTTCGCTGGCCAGACGTAGCGCATCGCCCCCGGTTGCCGCTTCGATCACCTCGTACCCGGCACGGCTCAGCAGGCGGCTCTTCGCGTAACGCGCGGCGTCGGTGTCGTCGACATTCAGGATCAGCGGATGGTGCTCAGGCATGGGACATGCTTCCGGCCAGCAGGCTCTCCACCGCTTCGCGCAGCTCCGAGGATTTCGGCAGGATCGCAAGCGCGTGCCCCAGGCTGTGCCGCTCACCGCGCGGCGGGGCGGAGCCGCTGACGATCACGGCCGGGATGTCGCGGGTTGCCGGGTCCGAATGCAAGCGATCGAGCACCTCGTACCCGTCGATCCCCGGCATCGCGAGATCGAGGAAGATGACGTCCGGCGCGCATTCTTTTGCGTGCTGCAGGCCGGCGGCGACATCGGCCGTCACATGCACTGTCAGGCCGCGCGCGCGGGCGGCCTGCGCGACCACGTAGCCCCAGCCCGCATCATCGTCGATCACCAGGGCACGTTGCGCGCCTTCCAGCCGGATCGTCGCCTGGTCGGCGCTGCCAGCGGACTGGGTGAGCGTGCTGAAGCGGCGGGGCAGCCGCAGCGTGAAGGTGGCGCCGTGCTGCGGCGCGCTGGCCACTGTCACCGTGCCGCCGAGCAGCTGCGCGAGACGGCGCGCCAGCGGCAGCCCCAGGCCGGTCCCCGCCCCCTGCCGTTGCAGCGGATTGGCCACTTGCTCGAATTCCTCGAAGATGCGTTCCTGATCGCGCGGCGCGATGCCGATGCCGGTGTCGGCCACGGCGAAGCTGACATCGCCGCTCGCCTCGTCATGGTGCACCAGCACCCGCACCTCGCCGGACGGCGTGAATTTCAGCGCGTTGGCGAGCAGGTTGCGAAGGATCTGCGCGATCTTCCCCTCGTCGGAAAACAGGTGAAGCCCCCTGCCATCGGCGCGCGTCGGCGGGTCATCGAATACCAATTTCACGGCCGGATTGATATGGAGCGGTTTGAGCAGGCCGCGCAGCCCGCCGAGCAGGTCAGCCGCGTCGAACAGGCGCAGGCGCAGATCCATCTTTCCGGCTTCCACCTTGGCCAGATCGAGCAGATCGTCCACCAGCCCCGATAGTGTGCGCGCCAACTCGTAGATGAAACGTACCTGACGTTCCTGCTCGGGCGTCAGCTCGCCATCGACATGGTCGAGCAACAGTCGCCCGATCGCCAGCACGCTCTGGATCGGCGTGCGCAGCTCGTGACTGACATTTGACAGGAAGCGGGATTTGGCCTCGCTGGCCTGCCGCACGGCCACCGCCTTGTCTTCCAGCTCGGCGTACAGCGCGAGCACGCCGCGGTTGGTTTCCTCCAGTTCGCGGTTGAGCGCGCGCAATTCGTCCTGCTGGCGGCGCTGTTCGGCCAGCGCCAGGATCAGTTCGCGGCTCTGCTCGCGCAGTTCGGCGGTGGGGTCGCGCGGTGCCTCGCGCGCCAGCGCCTCGGCGACATTTGCCACGCCGGCGGACGTCAGTGGCGCGGCACGGCGTGGCAGCGCCTTGCGCAGGCTCACTCTGGTGCCACTGCCGGGCGCGGTGACGACATCGAGCGTGTCCATCAGCCGCCGCGCGGCGATCAGGCCGGAACGCTCTCCGCCGGCCCAGACGGCCGCCAGATCGGCGATGCCGTGGCCGCAATCCGACACCGAGACCACCAGGCACTGGGCCGGGCCGCCGGCGTCGATGGCGCATTCCAGCTGGCCGCCGCCGGCGTGACTGACCGCGTTGCGGGCGATTTCCGAAACTGCGGCCGCAATTCGCACCTGGTCATGCGCGTCGAATCCGATCGCGCCTGCCAGGCGCCGCGTGTGGGCGCGCACGGCGACCACGTCATTGTGAGAGGCGAGCGACATCGCCATGAGCGGCCATGTCGTCACCGGGTCCGTCATGCGGCCCCCTTGACGACGACGACCGTGACATCGTCGCGGCCACGCACGAAATCGCGATACATCACGCCTGCGATCAGTGCCGGATCCCGGGAGAGCAGACCCGGATATGCATCGAGCGACCATGACGATACCAGCCCGTCGCTGTGCAGCACGGCCACGCTGTCCCGATCGAGGGCATAGGTGAACGATTGCATGCGCCGCGCCGCGGCGCCGGCGGTGCCATTCAGCGAGACCATGTGCTGGAGTCGCCCACCGCCGAGCAGCGTGCCGGCAACGTTGCCGACGCCGCAGAACACTGCGTTTCCGGAGGCGAAATCCAGCCGGGCGACGGACACCGCGGCACCGCGCGTGACGCGCAGGGCGGTGTGGACGGCGGCCAGGATCTCCGCCGGCTTCTGGTGGCTGCGCTCCGCGAAGGTTGCGCTTGCCAGGCCGGATGCCGCCGCCGCAAACGGACCGTGGCCAAGGCCATCGGCCAGCACCACCGTGGCGACATCGCCCTCGGCTGCAAACGCCCAGGCATCGCCGCATACCGTTTCGCCGGTCTTGGCAAGGCAAACTCCGGCCAGTGTCACGCGGATGGCCCGCGGCGTGGGCGGCAGGCGCGGCTGAAAACGCGCCAGCACGGCTGTGCCGCCGCCGGGGCGGCTGAAAATGTCGAACGCGCTGGACTGTCGCCGCACCGCGCCGAGGCCTGTTCCAGCGCTGCCGGCCGTCGAATACCCGTCGCGCAGGCACGCGTCGACATCGGCCATGCCGTCACCCTTGTCGAGCGCCAGCAGGTCGAGCCGGCGGCCGAGGGCGTCGTCGTATGCACCGACGAGCACATCACCGCCGCCGCCGTGGCGGACCAGGTTGGTCGCCAGTTCAGTGGCCGCGATCGCGACCCGCCCCGCCTCGGCCGTGTCAAGGCCAAGGGACACCGCAACGCGCCCTGCTTCCCGTCGGGCCTCCGCCACTTGGCTCACCTCCGCTACGCGTACCGAGATCACGAAGGCCTCCAACGCGCGATGACGACACGGGTGCCCTGGCCCGGCGCCAATTCGAGATGAAATTCGTTGCACAGCCGCCTGGCGCCGCCCAGCCCGAGCCCAAGGCCGCCGCCGGTGGTGTAGCCGTCCTTCAGCGCCTGTGCGATGTCGGCGATGCCCGGCCCGTGGTCCTCGAACGTTACGCGCACGCCGGCACGGCCCCCCTGAGACACGGTCTGGACCAGCGCCGTTCCCCCACCGCCATATTCGAGCGTGTTGCGGGCCAGTTCACTGGTCGCGGTCACGAGCTTGGTCTGATCGACGATGCTGAGCCCGCCGCGGCGGCCCGCCGCCGTACTTCCTGGCGCACCCGCGAGACATCGTCCGACAGGCCGATCCGCATGATTTCATCGGCCGGGATCGACATCACCGGCCTTCGCACCTCCGTTCTGGCGTTCGATCTCGCGACCGATCAGCGCCAGTCCCCGTTCGACATTGAGCGCCGTCATCACGCCATCGAGCGCCATGCCGAGCTCGACCAGGGTGATCGCCACCGCTGGGCGCATCCCCACCACGACGGTCGCGGCGTCCAGCACGCGTGAGACGCGGGCGACGGTGTTGAGCATGCGTCCGATGAAACTATCGACGATCTCCAGGGCTGAAATGTCGATCAACACACCGCGCGCGCCGGTGCGAACGATTTTTTCGGTCAGGTCTTCTTCCAGCGCGAGAGCCATGCGGTCGTGCATCTCGACCTGCACCGACACCAGCAACGCGTGGCCGACCCTGAGGATCGGGATGCGATCCATTGCGTCACGCCCGCGCGGTTGCAAGCTTGCCGACGACCTGGCCGGTGCGCTGCAGCGCCACCGCCAGCGCGGCCGCGAGCGTGGCCTTCGTGGTAACGTTCAGTTCCACGCCGAGATGCACCATGGTCTGTGCAATCTGTGGGCGGATGCCGCTGATGATGCAGTCCGCCCCCATGAGCCGCGCCGCCGAAACGGTCTTGATGAGATGCTGCGCGACCAGCGTGTCGACTGTCGGCACGCCGGTGATAT
Organism: uncultured Pseudomonadota bacterium; assembly: GCA_963764895.1. GTDB lineage: Bacteria > Pseudomonadota > Alphaproteobacteria > Acetobacterales > Acetobacteraceae > CAVXUK01. The sequence goes on along the minus strand of CAVXUK010000011.1, from coordinate 214,671 downwards.
CGATGATGGCGATCTCGGCCTGCTGATCAACGATCGCCTGAAGTAGATTTTCCATCACCACCTGGGTGCGCGCGCTGTCCAATGTGCCGATCAGCGGCAGCGCCAGAATGTTCTCCCACAGCGTGACCACGGGTGTGGAAAGCTCCGAGATCTCTTGTTGTTGCCGCGCGATGATCTCTTCGCGGGTCTTCTGGTAGACCTCGACGCTGTATAGGCCGAGTTCATCGAGCAACTGGTTCAGCAGCCAGATCTCACGGGTCAGGCGCGCGCCATCGCTGGCGTACTCGGCCTGCGCGCGGGCGAACAGGGGCTGCTTGAGGGAGAAGATGAACGTCGCCACCTCGCGTGGCGTGAACCCCTGGACGGCACGGGAGCGCGCGACACCGTCGAGCGTTTCGCGCAGCGGGGCGAACGATCCGGCGCGAATGTCCAGTCCGCCATCGGCGACGGCGTCGACCAGGCTTGACAGCACGCCGTCGCACTGGCTGCGCAACTCGGCCTCCCGCAGGCGCCCGCCTGCATCACCGAGCTGACTCAGCCAGGCGGTGAGCAGCGCAGCCTGATCGACGCGCAGCAGGGTTGAAAGCAGGCCGTCTTGAGTGCTGGGCACGGTGATCCCCCAAGGTTTCGCTCAGTCTTCGATAGGCGACAACGTTGCCGGCTGGTGACAGTTGCGGAGGCGACGCGCCGCAGCCGAAACCGGCGTAGCCGATTTCACGCAGTCGTGAAACAACCCGGCCACGGGGCGTCTCCGGCCATTGTTGGGCGGCATGGTTAGGAGCATGTAGCGGACAGGGCGGCCGTTGCTGCCGCAAAGCACGACGCCGTGATCCGGAGACGCAGGTTCGATGCCGACACCAGTGCTGCTGCCGGGCCGCCCCAGGCTCGGATCGCTGCGGCTCCTTCTGCCATATGTACGAGCTTACAAGTGGAGCGTCGCGGGCGCGGCGCTGACGCTGTTGCTGGCCGCCGGGCTGATCCTCGCGATGGGCCAGGGCGTGCGCCGGCTGGTGGATAACGGTTTCGTCAGCGGCAGCCCAAGCCAGCTCGATCAGGCGGCGTTCGTGATGTTCGCCATCGTGGCGGCGCTCGCCATCACCACGTTCGGCCGCTTCTACCTCGTGTCGTGGCTGGGCGAGCGAGTCGCCTCCGATCTGCGGCGCGACGTGTTCGACCGCGTGCTGTCGCTGTCGCCGGCGTATTTCGAGACCGCACGGACCGGCGACATCCTGTCCCGGCTCACCGCCGATATCGCCGTGCTGCAGGCGCTGATCGGCTCCGCGGTGTCGCAGGGCATCCGCAATGCGCTGATGTGCATCGGCGCCTTCGTGATGCTGGTGGTGACCAGCGCCAAGCTGGCCGGCATCATCGCCGTCATCCTGCCGCTCGTGATCGGCCCGCTGATCCTGTTCGGCCGGCGCGAGAAGCGCCTGTCGCGCGCGTCGCAGGAACGGGTGGCCGATCTCGGCGCCTTTGCCGAGGAGATCATCAACGGCCTGCGCTCGGTGCAGGCGTTCACGCATGAACCGGTGGACCGGATGCGCTTCTCGGCGGCCGTGGAGCGCGCCTTCGCGACCGCGCTGCGGCGGGTGCTGACGCGCGCCACGCTGATCCTTGTGGTGATCCTGCTGGGGTTCGGCGCCGTCACGTTCAGCCTGTGGGTCGGTGGGCACGACGTGATCGCCGGGCGCATGACCGCCGGCGAACTGTCTGCCTTCGTGCTGTACGCGGTGCTGCTGGCCACGTCCGGCGCGACCATGAGCGAGATCTGGGGCGACGTGCAGCGCGCCGCGGGTGCCGCCGAGCGGCTGCTGGAACTGCTGGCGGAAGTGCCGACGATCATGGCGCCGCCCGTGCCGGCCCGGCTGCCCCGGCCGGCATGCGGGCGCATATCGTTCGAGGAGGTGTCGTTCCGCTACCCGACGCGGCCGGGCCAGTCGGCGCTCGACGGGTTCTCGCTGGACATCGAGCCGGGCGAGACGGTGGCGCTGGTGGGGCCGTCCGGCGCCGGCAAGACGACGGTGCTGCAATTGCTGCTGCGCTTCTACGACCCGCAGGAGGGCGTGGTGCGGCTGGACGGCATCGACGTCGCGATGGCGGACCCCGCCGAGCTGCGCGCGCGCATGGGGCTGGTGCCGCAGGAGCCGATGATCTTCAGTGCCAATGCCTGGGAGAACATCCGCTTCGGCCGCCCGGGCGCCAGCGACGCCGAGGTGCGCGCGGCGGCCGAGGCGGCGTCCGCCGGGTTCCTCGACGAATTGCCGCGTGGTTTCGACACCTATCTCGGCGCCAAGGGCGTGATGCTGTCGGGCGGCCAGCGTCAGCGCGTGGCGATCGCGCGCGCCATCCTGCGCGACCCGGCGGTGCTGCTGCTGGACGAGGCGACGAGCGCGCTGGACGCGGAATCGGAACAGGCGGTGCAGCTCGCGTTGACGGCGCTGGCGCGCAACCGTACCACGCTGGTGGTGGCGCACCGGCTGGCCACCGTACGGCGCGCTGACCGGATCGTGGTGCTGGAGCGTGGCCGCATCGTGGCGATGGGCACGCATGAGGCGCTGGCGCGCGAGGGCGGCCTGTATGGCCGGCTCGCGGCGTTGCAGTTCGGCGAGGTGGTGTAGCCGAACAGTTGCCACAGCGTCGTGCCCTGCACGATGAACTCGCGGTGGCTCAGCTCGTCACGCGGCGACCGCTGATCGGAAGGCTACCGGAGCGTCCGCGGCGTGTCAGGAACCGGGTGGGACCGCAAAGCAGGCGACGCCCGCGCTCGCGAGCCTGCCGCAGCCGTCGGTCGCGGTCTCGGCGGACAGACCGATGAACCGGGCACGGTAGAGCAGGCCGGCATGCTGGACCGGCATGATCGCGGACGGCACGCCGACCAGCAGCTCGCTGTCGCGCGCCTGGGCGGCCGCCAGGGCAGCGCGGGCGAGCGCCGGGCTGCCGAACGCACCCACCTGGATGCTCCAGGCGCCATTATGCGACACCGTCGCCGAAGCGAGGTGGATGTCGGCGTCGAAGCGGGCCGGCGCCGCGACGGCGGCAGGTATGACGGCGACGGGAGCGGGCGCCGCCACGGGCCCGCCACTGGATGGGGTGGCCAGAACGCCGGTGGGCGCGTCGGGCGTGACCAGTCCGCCGCCGTCGAATGCACGGTCGGACGGGTCCGCGGCGGCCGCGCCCGATGTCGCGGCGGCATATTGCTGGCCGGTCATTCCGCCGCCCGCGTAGGCGCGGTCGGCGGCGTCGGCTTGCCCGAACCCTTGCGCGGAGCCGGAGGCGCCGCCGCCGGCATAGACGGCGAGCGGGCCGCTCATCGCGACTTCGGTGCCCAGGCGGGGCGCAATGCTGGCGACATAGTTGACCGTCTCGTCCGGCAGCGACTCGCTGCCGGCGAGATAGGCCGCCAGACGATCCGGGCCGGCATTGTAGGCGGCCAGGAAGCCGGGGGCGCCGTAGAGGTCGAACATTTCCCGTATGTAGGCGGCGCCGGCGAGGATGTTGTCGTGCGGCTCGTAGGGGTCGTCGCGCAGGCCATAGCGTTGGCGCAGGATATCGTAGGTGCGCGGCATCACCTGCATCAGCCCCATCGCGCCAGCCGACGAGGTGATCGGGTTGCCGTCGGCGTCGGACTGGCGACCGCCGCTTTCCTGGCGCATGACCGCGCGAATCCAGCGTTCCGGCACCTGGAAGCGTGCGGCGGCCTCACGGATGTAGGGGCCCCAGGGATCGTCGGGCGTGCCCGGCACCGGATAGTGCCCGGCCGCCTTCATCCGGTAATCGCTCGCCTCGGACCGCGACGCCGCGGGGTCGTAGCCATAGTCGCCGTTGCCGTCGTAGCCGCGCCGTCCGTCCCAGTAGGCCGCGTGATACGATCCGCCGGCGCATCCGGCGCAGACACCGGCCAGCAGAACGATCAGGACCCGGGCCGATCTGGCCCGGGAATGTCCAGGCGCAAGGCCGTGCCGGTCTCGCCGAGGGAGAGGGAGGTCTGCCGAAGGTGACAAGGGCTGCCGGTATCGCCAAGAGAGCGGGAGACGCCGCCCGCCGTATAACACAGGAGCAGCGTCACGAATCCAGCGTTACTTGATTCCGCAGCGGGATTGTTACCGGCGCCGTGCGGCGGTTCAGGCGGCCTGCCCGCCGAGATAGGCATCCTGAATGCGCGGATCGCGCAACAGATTCGCAGCCGGACCGGACAGCACGATCCGGCCGGTCTGCAACACATAGCCCTCATGCGCGATGCGCAGTGCGAGGCTGGCGTTCTGCTCGACCATGAACACCGCAACGCCCTCGCGATTGATCGCCGCGATCAGCTCCAGCACGCGGTCGACGAACAGCGGCGACAGGCCCATGGTCGGCTCGTCCATGCAGATCAGCTTCGGCCGGCCCATCAGCGCGCGCGCCATCGCCACCATCTGCTGCTCGCCGCCCGACAGCGTGCCGGCGCGTTGGCCGAGCCGTTCGCGCAGGCGGGGGAACAGTGCCAGGACGCGGTCGAGGTCGCTGGCCACGGCGGCCGCGTCGCTGCGGGCATAGGCGCCCATCAGCAGGTTTTCGCGCACGGTCATCGCCGGGAACAGCCGCCGCGCCTCCGGCACCGAGGCGATGCCGCGGCGGATGATGCGCGGCGTGGGCTGACGGGTGATGTCTTCGCCGGCGAACCGCACCGTGCCCGAGCGCGGGTGCAGCAGGCCGAGAATGGCCTTCATCGTGGTCGACTTGCCGCTGGCGTTGCCGCCGAGCAGGCAGACGATCTTGCCCTCAGGCACCGCGAGCGACAGGTCGAAATGCACCTGCACCGGGCCGTAGAAGCTGTTGATCCGGTCGAGTTCGAGCAACGCGGCCATTATTCCGCCGCCTGTCCGAGTGCCGCGTGGCCAAGATACGCCTCGATCACGGCCGGGTCGTTGCGCACGACGCCGGGCGGCCCCTCGGCGATCTTCCGCCCGTCATCCATGGCGATGACGCGGTCGGATAGCCGCATCACCATTTCGAGCTTGTGCTCGATCAGCAGGATCGTCTGGCCGCCGGCCTTCAGGCGGCCGATGATCTCCTGCATTTCCGCCGTTTCGCTCTCGTTCATGCCGGCGGTCGGCTCATCCATCAGCAGCAGGCGCGGGTGCAGCGCCAGCGCCCGCGCGATCTCCACCCGCCGCCGGTTGGCGTAGGACAGGCTGTAGGCCGGATCGTTGAGCCGCGGCAGCAACCGGTCGCCGAACAGCGCGCAGATTTTTTCCGCCTCCGCCCGCAGCGATTGTTCCTCTGCCTGCACGCCGGCGGGTCGGATGGCGGCGAGGCAGAATTCGAGCAGCGGGCCGAGCACCGGGATGGCGGGCCGCACGCGGCGCAGGCGGGTATGGGCGCCGACCAGCACGTTGTCGAGTACGCTCATGTTGCCGAACACGCGGCCATGCTGGAACGTGCGCGCGAGACCACGTGCAGCCAGCCGCTCCGGCCGCGCACCGGTCACGTCGGCGCCGGCGAAACGCACGGTTCCCGCGTCCGGCCGGTCGAGGCCGCTGAGCAGGTTGAACAGCGTGGTCTTGCCGGCGCCGTTGGGGCCGATGATGCTGACCAACTCGCCCTCGGCCACGTCGAGGTCGATGCCGGCAACGGCGGTGACGCCTTCGAACCGCCGCGCCAGGCCGCGGACCTCCAGCAGCGGGGCCGCCATCACACGGTGCCCAGCAGCCCTTGCGGGCGGTAGCGGATCAGCAGCAGCAGGACCAGGCCGTAAGCCAGCATGCGATACTCGGCGGCGGCGCGGAACAGCTCCGGCAGGCCGGTCAGCGCCACCGCGCCCAGGATGGCCCCGGGCACGTTGCCCAATCCGCCGAGAATGACCATCGTCAGTGCCACGATCGACAATTGTGCATTGAACGTCTGGTAGTCGATGTACGAATACAGATGCGCCGTGACCGCCCCGCCGATGCCGGCACCGAAGCCGCCGAACGCGAAGGCCAGCGCCTTGTAGCGGTTGGCGTCCACGCCATAGGCGCGCGCCGCCACCTCGTCGTCACGGATCGCCCGCCACGCGCGGCCGAGATGCGATGCCAGCAGCCGCGATTGCAGCAGCGCGATCGCCACCACCAGCCCCAGCGCCAGCCAGTACACCGACCGCACCGAGGTCAGGTCCACGCCGAAAATGTCCGGCGGCGGGATGGCGGTCAGCCCCATCGCGCCGCGCGTCAGACCGGTCCAGTTGAGGATCACCAGCGCCACGATCTGGCCGATCCCGAGCGTCGCGATGGACACGTAATGCCCGCGCATGCGCAACGCCGGATAGACGACGAGCGTGCCGAGCGCCGGCCGTGATGAATCCGGCCGCCAGCACGCAGACGGCCACCGGCCAGCCGAGATCGAGCGACAGCAGCCCCGACGCATAACCGCCGATCGCCAGCAGCGCCGCCTGACCGAGCGATACCTGTCCCGACCGTGCCCGCCACCAGCGTCAGGCTCAGCGCGAGCAGTGCCGCGAGCAGCCCATTGGTGAGAGTCTGCAACAGGTATGAACGCAGACAGAAACGGCAGCAGCACCGCCGCCAGCGTGATCGCGGCGAGCGCCCAGGAGGGCAAGCGCGACCGGGCGGCTCGGCGCGATGAAGGTGCCGGTCAGCGGCTCCGGCGGCAGGCTGCGCCGGCGGCTGAACACGCCGTTCGGGGCCAGCACCAGAATCAGGATCAGCAGCGCGAAGGCGAACAGGTTGCGATAGCTGCTGCCGAACAGCGCGATGCCGTAGCTTTCGGTCAGCCCGAGCAGCAGTCCGCCGCCGATCGCGCCCGGCACGTTGCCGAGCCCGCCGATCATCATCGCCACCACGCCTTTCAACGTGGCGTCGAAACTCATGTTGGGGTCGATGCTGTTGTAGTACATGCCGACCAGCACGCCGCTGACGCCGCCGAGCGCCGAGGCGATGGCGAACACGGTCAGGTTCACGCGGTCGGTATCCACGCCCATCTGCCGCGCCGCGTCCTGGTCCTGCGCGGTCGCGCGCACCGCCCAGCCGAGCTTGGTGTAGCGCAGGAACACATACAGCAGGGCGGCGCTGCCCAGGCCGATGCCGGCGATCAGCAGGTCGAGCGTGCCGATGGTGCCGCCGCCGATCTGGAAGCGCCGGTCCGGCAACTGGCTCGGCAGCGCGCGCGGATCGGCCGAGCAGAACGAGCTGCACGAGCTGGTCCAGCACCAGCGAATCCCGATGGTGGCCAGCAGCGGCGCGATGCGTGAGCGGCCGTGCAGCGGGCGCAGGCCGAGACGCTCGATGGCGATGCCGAGCAGCGCGCAGCCGAGCGACCACCAGCAGCAGCGTCACCGGCAGCGGCGTGTGCAGATAGGTGATGCTCGCCCAGCCGATATAGGCGCCGACGGTGTAGACCGAGCCGTGGGCGAAGTTGATCAGGTTGGCGACGCCGAAGATCAGCGCCAGCCCGACCGCCAGCAACGCATAGATGTTGCCGATGATCAGGCCGTTGACGGTGTAGTCGAGCCAGGGACCGAAATCATCCGACGCTGGGCTTGCTGCCGTCCCAGAGCTGGAACTTGTCGTCCTTCACCACCAGCCGCTCGTAATGCGCGCCGGAGACGCGGCGCGTCGCCGGGTCGAAGGTCATGCCTGCCATAGACCACGCTCGGCACGTCCTTGATCTTGGCCAGCCCGTCGTGGATCGCCTTCGCGCGTCGCGCCGAACTGTTTCACCAGGGCGGCGACCAGGATCATCGTGTCGTAGGCCGTGGCGTTGAAGCCGTCCGGCGCGCGGTTGTACTTGGCCTCGAACGCCTTGACGAAGTTCTGCACCTCCGGCCGCGGGTCGCCGGGGAAGAAATTTGACTGGGTGTAGATGCCGTTCACCGCGTCGCCGCCGAGTTCCAGCAGTTTCGGCGAATAGACCGAGCCGACCGCCGCGATCGGCTGTTTCATGCCGAGGTCGCGCACCTGCCGCGCGATCACGGCGGCATCGGCGTAATAGGCCTCCAGGATCAGGCCGGTGGGGTTGGCGTCGCGCAGGCGCACCAGCGTCGAGCGGAAATCCTTCTCGCCGGGCAGGAAGGCCTCGGTCGCCGACCACCTCCGCGCCCTTGTCCTGCGCCGCCTTGACGAACAGGTTCTTGGCGGTCGTGCCCCAGTCGGTGTTCAGGTGCAGGACGGCGAGCTTCTTCAGGCCGAGCAGCGTTCACCGCATACTCGGCGAGGTTCGGCTGCTCCTCGGCCTGGCTGATCGAACTGCTCCACATATAGTCGCCGCCCTTGGTGAAATCCGGGTGCGAGTTGGTCATGCCGAACTGCACCAGCTTGCCGCGCTGGTAGATCGGCGAGGCCGCCATCGAGGCGGTGGAGGAGAAGTCGCCGATCTCCATGATGATGCGGTCGTCGTTGACGAATTTCTGCGCGATGGCGACCGACTGGCGCGGGTCGGACTGGCTGTCTTCGAAATCGTATTCGATCGCCGGGCCGCCGGCTGCCTTGGTCTGCTCGATCGCGAGATCGAACGAGGCTTTCCATTGCACGCCATACTGTGCGTTCGGCCCGGTGAGCGGGCCGCTGATGCCGACCAGGACCGGCGTGTCAGCGGCCATCGCCGAGCGGCCACGCGCCAGGGCAGCCGCGGCGGCGACGAGGGTGGTGCCGGCAAGCAGCTTACGACGACCAAGCATGGTGGATCTCCTTGGTGGCCACAAAATATCACAACTCAGTGCGGTAATTTACCCTACCCTCGTGTCGTCACGGAATCAAGGGCGCCCCGGCCCGTGGGCTGGTGCTCGGGAAGCTCGTGCGCATATCCTTGGGCTGGTCGCGACAGTCGGTCTGGCACATGTGGAGAAAGCGGTACCCGTGACATCGAAACGATTGGGCTTCTTCACCCGGGTGCTGGATCAGGCCGAGCCCGGCGAGCGCTATCGCCTGGCGCTGGAGCAGATCATCCGGGCGGAGCGGTGCGGCTTCGACTCCGCCTGGGTGGCGCAGCACCATTTCAATGAGGACGAAGGCGGCCTGCCGTCTCCGTTCGTGTTCCTGTCCCACGTCGCGGCGCGCACCGCCACGATCCGCCTCGGCACCGGCGTGGTCACGCTGCCGATGGAAAGCCCGCTGCGCGTGGCCGAGGACTTGGCGGTACTGGATGCGCTCTCGGCGGGCCGGCTGGAAGTCGGCGTCGGCACCGGCGGCACGCCATCGGCGTTCACCTCGTTCGGCGAGGACAGCGCCAATCGCGCCGAGGTGTTCGAGCGGCATATGAATACGCTCCGCGCCGCGTGGCGCGGCGAGGTGCTCACCGGCGGTGTCAACCGGCTCTATCCGGCTGCGCCGCAATTGGTCGATCGGGTCTGGCAGGCGACGTTCTCGGTGGCCGGCGGGCGGCGGGCGGGCCTTGCGGGCGACGGGCTGATGCTCTCACGCACCCAGCCGCGGCCGGACGGTGCCCCGCACGCGACGCTGGCCGACATCCAGAACCCGATCATCGACGCCTACCTCGCGGCGCTGCCGCCGGGGCGGGAGGTTCGCATCCTGGGGTCGCGCAGCGTGTTCGTCGCCGACGACCGGGCGGACGCGCGGCGCTTCGCGCTGCTGGGCCTGCGCCGCCATGTGGCCCAGATGCGGGCGGCCGGGCATGTGGTGTCGGGGGAGACGCTGGAGGAGCTGTTGTTCGCATCCGACACGCATATCGGCACCGCCGAGGACGTGATCGCCTCGCTGGAAACCGACCGCACGCTGGATCGCGTGACCGACCTGGTGTTCCAGGTGCATTCGGTCGATCCGCCGCATCCGTTCATCCTGCGGTCGATCGAACTGGTCGCAAGCAAGGTCGCGCCGGCCCTGGGCTGGAAAGGGCGCGGCGCACCGGCGCCGGCCCGGCTCGCGGCCGCGGGTTGACCGGGATGAGCACGACCGCCGCCACCCCTGACGTGATCGACCTGCTGCTCGGCACTGCGTCCGCCGCCCGGCTGCAAGCGGTCCGCGCACAACGGCCGCAGGCGCGGGACAACGCGCAGGCGAGCTACCTGGCCCTGTTCAGGCCGGCCGAGCCAGGCGAGGTGACACTTGTGGAGCGCCATGCGCTCGCCGTCTTTGTCGCCGGGCTGCACCGTGACGCCGGAATCGCGGCGTTCTATGCGGCCGGGATCGCCGATGGCGGTCTTGCCGAACTGATCGCGTCCGAGACGCAACGTGTCGCCGCGCAAGGCCCATACGGCAGCTATCCGGCCGGTCCGCTGAGCGGCGAGACCGAGGCTGGCCCCGTCTATCGCGTGGCGGCGGAACACCGGCCGGTGCTCGGCCCGCGCCTGTGCGCCGGCTTCGAGCATGCGCATCTGCTGGTGCTGCATCCACGCGACGCGGCACCGGAGGCATTGCAGCACCTGCTCGATGCCGGCTGGTCGACCACCGGCATCGTCACGCTATCGCAGCTCGTGGCGTTCCTGTCGTTCCAGATCCGCGTGGTTGCCGGGCTGCGCGTGCTTGCCGCAAATGTCACGGGACAGGTCTGACATGCCAGAGTCCACCATCGCCTATCCAGCCCACACGCCGCCGGTTGCGTTCACCCAGGACGAGCTTGGCTGGCTGCCATGGCTGGCACCGCTGCCGGAAGCAGACCTGACCGAGCGGCATTGGGCAGGGCTGGTCGACGCCTCGCGGGCCAAATCGCCGTATTTCATGCTGCTGGCCCGCGACCCGGACATCCTTGGCGCCCGGACGAAGACGGACAAGGACATCTTCTACAACACGAGCGGCGGATTGCCCCGCGCAGAGCGTGAACTTGCCGCCGCCGCTGCCTCACGCTTCAACGGCTGCATCTTCTGCGCATCGGTGCACGCACGTTTCGCGTCGCACTATTCCAAGCGCACCACCGATGTCGGGCGCCTGCTGGACGAAGGGGTGGGCGTCGATCTCGACGAACGCTGGAACGCAATCGTCGCGGCCGCCGTCGCGCTGTCGTCGACACCGGTTGCCTTCGGGGCGGAGCATGTGGCCCGCCTGCGCGACGTGGGCCTCGACGAGCTGCAGATCGCCGATGTCATTCACAGCGCCGCGTTCTTCAACTGGGCCAACCGGCTGATGCTGTCGCTCGGCACGCCGGAAGGGAAGCGGGCGGAATGATCCGCCGCGCGATGCATCGGGCGCGTGGTGGACGGTCACGGCAGATTTGGAGGCCCGCATGTCGGTCCAGCGGATCGTGGCAAACATTGCGGTCGACAAAGTCGACGCCGCCAGGGGCTTCTATGGCGACATGCTCGGCATGCAGGTTGTCATGGACCACGGGTGGATTCTGACGTTCGCATCACACGCCAGCGCAGCACCGCAGATCAGCGTGGCGACGGAAGGCGGGTCCGGAACACCGGTTCCGGACCTGTCCGTCGAAGTGGATGACATCGATGACGTATATCGACGGATGCTGGCAGCGGGACTTGCGGCCGAATACGGTCCCGTTACCGAACCCTGGGGAGTCAGGCGCTTCTTTGTCCGCGATCCTTTCGGACGGCTGGTCAATATCCTGACGCATGTGTGACGGCCGGGATTCGGAGTTCGCGACCGGCCGCGGCTGGTAATTTCCTCGCCGCTATGGCGCTGGATAGCCTTTCCAAAGCCATTCGAGCGCCTCAGGCAAGGTTTGAGCGACCGTCGGTTTGTCAACGTGCCTGGCGTTACGGGAAAAGATGAACTGGTAATGATAGCCCTTGGCGGCCAGGACTTTCGCCATGTGTTCATCCGCCAATACCCAGTCGTGCATGCCATCGGCGACCGGGGAAAGCGGATAGAACAGGTCTTGGTCGCCGACCTCGAACCAGAATCGGATGGGCTTCGGCGGGCTATTGGGAATGAGCGGTGAGCCATCGGGCACATCCGATTTCGTGACGTTGTCGCCGTTCACGTTAAGGCTGGGTCCCGCCGGACCCGCCCACTTGTCGTGGTACTCCCATGCGCCACCGGGCAGCGCAGGGCTGTGAGGCCATTGTTGATTTACCATGGTCGGCGAATAGGCGAGAACCCGGTGGTAGAGTTCCGGGTGAAACCACGCCATGGTGAACGCTGCGGCACCGCTCGAACTGATACCCATCGCCGCTCGGCCGTCCGGATTCCTGGTAAGCCTCGCATTGGCATGCTGCTCGACGAGAGGCAGCACTTCTCTCTCCACCCAGTCCGCATAGGCGCCGGACACCGCGTCGTATTCGAGCCCGCGCTCGCTTCCCTGGGCGTCTTGTCCCCCTGCGCCGATACCAATGGCAATCATCGCCGGTATGCGGTGCTGCTGGATGAGGTTGTCAAGGACTGCGAAGAATTGCTTTTCCGAAAAGGAGCCGGTGGGGCCTCCATCGCCAAAGACGATGAATGGGGCTTCAGTGCCGCGAACATACTGCGCGGGAACATATACGTCGACCGTGCGCGTCCAAATGCCTGGATGGCTCGTGGTCACGATCAGGTTGGAACGATCGCCCGGAGCAGTGTGCGCAGTGTAGACGGACGCGTTGAGGCAGCCCTGCGGGTCATCGCGAATCATGCCAGGGTTGTAGGTCACGCTGTCATTCGAAGACATTGTGAACGAGTAAACTGACCCGTGTTGGACATCGCTGCGAACGGTGGTTTCCGGCGCCGCAGCGTGTGTCGGCCCGATAATGAAGTTTCCCTCGGCATCTATTGATGGCAGCGTCCCATCGGGGAGCACTGTCGCCGGTGGGTAGTTCGGATTTGATGGGTCGCGGGTGGGCGGCGTGGTTTTCAAATTCAGACCCGTGGTGTCAATGAAGAACGGAGCGGACCGATCCCTCGTATTCGCACCGGGTGGGATTGACGCATTTCCCATCAGGCAGGCCGCTTGGGCGATAATAGCGGGCGCCGTCAAAATGCCTGAAAACAACGCTCCGGTCAGTACGGCACGAAACTTATTCATTGTGGCCTGCTTCCTTGCCAAGCGATCCAGCCCGGTCGAGCGGCAATGCTATGGGCGGCACTGCATCCGGTCAAATCGGTCCCCTGCGATGCGCACCCGAGCGGAGCACGGGGACGATGCCGCTGACCAAGCGCCGGCCGTTGCCCTGGACACGATGATTCAGGAGACCTTTGACTCTTATCCCGCCATTCGCGCAGCATGTGGCACGCACATCAGCACGCACGCCGCCGAGGTCGCCGGGATATTGCCGAAGCCGGGCTTCGCTCATGCTCCGGCCAAGCGGTATCCGGAGATGCCGTTTACTCAAAACCAAGAAAGAGGAGCAGACGCCCATGTCCGAACAGCAAGGAAAATTCGTCTGGTATGACGTAATGACCAGCGATAGCAAAGCCGCTGAGTCGTTCTATCGAGACGTGATCGGATGGGATACGAAGGATTTGGGGATGTCCGATCGTTCCTACACGATGTTCTCCGTCGGGCCGACAATGGTTGGCGGGCTGATGCCGATCCCTGAATCGGCGCGCGCGATGGGCGCGCAGCCGCACTGGACGGGCTATATCGGGGTCGACGACGTCGACACCTACGCGGCGCGTGTCAAAGCCGCCGGTGGCGCGATCCACCACGGTCCCGAAGATATTCCCGGTGTCGGTCGCTTCGCCGTCGTCGCCGATCCGCATGGCGCGGCGTTCGTCCTGTTCAGCAGCGCGGATGAGTCGCAGCGCCCGCAAACCGCGTCTGGCACGCCGGGCCATGTCGGCTGGCACGAATTGCACGCGGGCGATCGTGAAAGCGCGTTTGCGTTCTATTCCGATCTTTTCGGCTGGACGAAGGCGGAGGCCGTCGACATGGGTGCGATGGGTATCTACCAGACCTTCGCAACGGGCGGCACTGCGGTCGGCGGCATGATGACCAGGATGGCGCCGACGCCCGCGCCGTTCTGGCTCTACTACTTCAACGTCGATGCCGTCGACGCCGCCATGGCGCGCGTCGGCAAGGCTGGCGGCCAGGTGGTCAACGGCCCGCATCAGGTGCCCGGCGGGAGCTGGATCGCCCATTGCGTCGACCCGCAAGGGGCCGTGTTCGCGATGGTCGGGCCGACACGCTAAACGGCGGCGGCGCGGGCCATGAGCTGATCGCGGCGCCGCGCCCCGCCTACGCGGCCTTTGCCTGATCTTCGTTGGCTGCCCAGGCATCTGCGAATGGCATTGCGGCCGCGGCGCTGCCGACTGCGAAGGCATCGCCGGTCGCGCGGTTACGCCTGCTTCAGGTCGATCAGGCTGCGCCGGATTTTCCGGCCGCGGATTGATCTTGTCCTCGATATAGCCGGCATCGCCCCAGCGCACCGCGCGCGCCATCGCCTGCGCATCCTCGGTGAAGCGCGCCAGCATCTCCAGCAGCGCCTCGTGGTTGTTGAGGAAGATGTCGCGCCACATCACCGGGTCGGACGCCGCGATGCGGGTGAAATCGCGGAAGCCGGAGGCGGCGAATTGCAGCACCTCCTGGCGGCTCTCGTCCGCCAGATCGTCGGCCGTGCCGCAGATCGTGAAGGCCAGCAGATGCGGCAGATGGCTGACGATCGCCAGCACCCGGTCGTGATGCGCCGGCTCCATGCGTATCGACCATTGAGCCGCAGCGGCGCCACAGCGCCGCGACTCTCTCGCACCGCCGCCGCATCGGTGCCGGCGGCGGGCGTCAGCAGGCACCAGCGGCCCTGGAACAGCGTCAGGAAACCGGCATCCGGGCCGGAATACTCCGTGCCGGCGATCGGATGCGCCGGCACGAAATGCACGCCGTCCGGCACCAGCGGCCCGACATCGCGCATCACCGACTGCTTGGTCGAGCCGACATCGGTGAGGATCGTGCCGGGCGCCAGATGCGGCGCGATCGCCTCGGCGAGTGCCGCGTAGGCGCCGACCGGCGTGCACAGCATCACGCAATCGGCCCCGCCACCGCGCGCGCCGGATCCAGCTCCACCCGGTCGGCGATGCCGAGCTCCAGCACGCGGTCGAGCGTCTTCTGGCGTGCGCGCGTTGGCCACGACCTCGCCGGCGAGGTCGCCGCGCTCGCTGGCGACGCGGGCGACCGAACTGCCGATCAGCCCGATGCCGATCAGCGCCAGGCGCTGGAACAGCGGCTCAGCCATGGGCCGCATGAAGGCGGCAAGCGTCTCGGCCACCAGCGTGCATTCCTCGTCGGTGCCGATGGTGATGCGCAGGCAGTGCGGCAGGTCGTAGGAGCCCATGGCGCGCACGATGATGCCGCGCGACTTGCAGCCACGCATTCGCCGCCGTCCGCCCGCGCCGACGTGGCGAAATCCGCGAGCAGAAAATTGCCCTCGGTCGGCCACACCTTGATGCCCGCGCCTGCGTCAGCCGCGCCGGCCAGCCGCCGCGCCTTCGCGTGTTATGGCGCGCGACTGCGCTCCACCCAGCCGGGCTCGGCGAGCGCCGCCATCGCCGCGGCGGCCTGGGCGGCGATGCTGACATTGAACACGCCGCGCACCCGGTTCAGCACATCGACGACGCCGGGCGGCGCATAGGCCCAGCCGAGCCGCATGCCGCCCAGGCCGAAAATCTTGCTGAAGGTGCGCATCATCACCGTGTTCTCGCCGGCATCGACCAGCGTCGCGCCGGGATCGTAATCCGGCGCGGTCGACATATTCGGCATAGGCGGCGTCGATCACCAGCAGCACGTCGTCGCGGCAGCCCGGCGCGCAGCCGCTCCATCTCGCGCTGCGTCAGCAGGGTGCCGGTCGGGTTGTTCGGGTTGGCGAGGAACACCATCCGCGTCGCCGGCGTGACCAGCGCCAGCATCGCGTCGACATCGGCGGTCAGGTTCCGCTCCGGCGCCTTGAGCACGCGGCTGCCGGCATAGGTGCCGGCGATCTCGTACATCGAGAAGCCGTGCGCGGCTCATGATCAGCTCGGTGCCCGGCCCGCCATAGGTCTGGATCAGCAGATGCTGGATCAGCTCGTCCGAGCCGTTGCCGCAGACGATCCGCGCCGGGTCGAGGCCGAACGCGCGCGCCGATCGCCGCGCGCAGCTCGCCGTGCCGCCATCCGGGTAGCGGTGCAGCTCCGCGCGCACGTCGCGCGAACGCCGCCTGCGGCGCCGGCGGCGGGCCGAACGCGCCTTCGTTGGAGGAGAGCTTGATGACCCGGTTGACGCCGGGCGAGCTTCGACTCGCCGCCGACATAGGATGCGACCGAGCAGACGTCGGGACGCGGGCTGCGGGCGCGCTCACGCGGCTCGTCCGTCCAGCGGCACGGCATAGCCGCCGATCACCACCGGGCGGCGCTCGCAGCTCCGCCGATCGCCGCCAGCCGCGGATCGTCATCCGCGACCAGCCCTCCACCTCCACCAGCGCCATGCGCGCGTCTGCGCCGGCCGGCGTCGCGGCGCAGATCGATCGCCGGCGCGGAGCCGGCCGCCGTGCAGCGCGCCGGCCAGCCGCGTGCGCGGCTCTCGCCGGCGGCAGCTCGAAGCCGATCAGGCAGCGGTCGTCGCCGCTCGAGGCGTCGGGCGGCCGCGGCGGCGACCACATGGCCTGCGCCGGCGGCGCGCCCTCGGCCGCGGCGCCCAGAACGGCAGCTTGGCGACCGACAGGATGCGCGGCTGTCGCGGTGCAGCAGCGGGTCCACCAGCCGCGCGCGCCGGCTCATCCTCGGCCGGCAGCGGCAGCACGGCGGCTGCGCGGCGTCGGCGCTGACTCCGCCAGCGTCTGCGCCGGGCTGCGGTGGCGCCGCGCAGCGGCGTCAGCGGCCGAAATGCTCGCGCGCCAGGCGCGAAGCGCCGGTGCGGGTCGCCGTCGCACACCGCCATCGACGTGCCGCCCTCCATGACGGTCGTGGCGCGCGAACATCTCCCGCCAGAAGCGGACAGCACGCCGGCGGGCAGCGCGCCCTCGTGGCGCGCCAGCAGCCGGCGGATGATCTCGCCTCGCGCCCCGGCCGGATCGGCCACTCTTGCCGCCGCCGAGCGCCACGACCTGCTCCACCACCTCGGCGCGCCGCATCAGCAGGTCGTGGATCGGGTCGTCGAGTGCGTCCAATTGCGCCCGCAACGGCTCGAGCGTAGCGGCTTGGGCGGCGGCGAGAGGTCGGCGGCAGCGATCGATTGCAGCGGCTTGATACGCGGGCTGTGCTGGACATGGCGCGTCATAGCAGGGCGGCTGGCATAGCCGATACCGCCCGCCGCTGCAAAGCGGCACGGCTGCCCGGTCGCTGCCCGCGTCGCCGCGACCGTTGCAGGCTTGCAGGCCACGGGCGCATATCGGCGCTCAATGGACCAGGCCGACCTGCCCGAGATCGCAGCACCAGAGCGTCACCTTCCCCGAAGGGCTGACGCTCGATTGCGGCGTGGCGCTGCGACGGCCTGACCGTCGCCTATCGCAGCTATGGCACGCTGAACGCCGCGCGCCGCAACGCCGATCCTGATCTGCCATGCGCTGACCGGCGACCAGTATGTCGCCGAGCCGCATCCGGTGACCGGCAAGCCCGGCTGGTGGGAGCGTGGTGGTCGGGCCGGGCCGGCCGGTCGACACCGACAGATTCTTCGTCATCTGCGCCAATGTGCTGGGCGGCTGCATGGGCAGCACCGGGCCGCGCAGCCCGCGCGACGACACCGACCGCCGGACCGCCGCCCTGGGGCACCGATTTCCCGCCGGTCACGATCCGCGACATGGTGCGCGCGCAGAAGCGGCTGATCGACCATCTCGGCATCGACAGGCTGTTCGCCGTGGTCGGCGGCTCGATGGGCGGCATGCAGGTGCTCGCATGGGCGGCGCTCTACCCGGACGCGGTGTTCGCCGCCGTGCCGATCGCGACCGCCGCCTATCATTCCGCGCAGAACATCGCCTTCCACGAAGTCGGCCGGCAGGCGATCTTCGCCGACCCGGACTGGTTACGGCGGCCGCTACTGGGCCCAGGGCGTGATGCCGGCGCGCGGCCTCGCGGTGGCGCGCATGATCGCGCACATCACCTACCTGTCGCGAAGCCGCCGCTGACCCGCAAATTCGGCCGCAAGCTGCGCGACGCGCAGGCGGACTCTCCTCGTTCGGCGACCGTTTCGAGGTGGAGAGCTACCTGCAATACCAGGGCTGCCAGCTTCGTCCGCCGCTTCGATGCGCAATTCCTATCTCACCATCACCCGCGCCATGGATCTATTCGACCTCGCGGCCGATCATGGCGGCGTCGCTGGCCAACGCCTTCGCCGGCACGCAACACCCGCTTCCTGCTGGTCTCGCTTCACCTCGGACTGGCTGTTCCCGACCGCGACAGTCGCGCCATCGCGCGCGCGCTCAACCATGTCGCCGCCAATGTCTGCTTCGTCGAAATCGCCTCCGACAAGGGCCATGACGCCTTCCTGCTCGACGAGCCGGATTTCCACCGCACGCTGGCGGGCTTCCTCGCCGGCTGCGCCGAGCATGCCGGGCTGACGATGAACGTCCCGGTCGATCCGGTGCGCTACGTCGCAAAGAACATGCGCGTCGACCTGGCGCTGATCGCCGAGCATGATCGCGCCCGGGCTCGCGCGTGCTGGATATCGGCTGCGCCGACGGCGCGCTGATCGAGCATCTGTTCCGCACCAGCAGTGCGACGCGCGCGGGCTGGAGATCGACATGGCGCGGGTGACCCACGCGGTGACGCACGGCCTGCCGGTGATGCAGGGCGACGCCGATACCGACCTCGCCGCCTATCCCGGACGACGCCTTCGACTACGTGGTGCTGTCCCGCACCCTGCAGGCGGTGGAACAACCGCGCGAGGTGCTGCGCCAGATGCTGCGCATCGGCACGCACGCCATCGTCAGCTTTCCCGAATTTCGGCCATTGGCTGCTGCGCTGGCAATTGCTGCTGGCCGGGCCGCATGCCGATGACCTCGACCTGGAACCGCCCCTGGTACGAGACGCCGAACATCCATCCCTGCACGATCCGCGATTTCTTCGCGCTGTGCGAGACCGACGGCTACCGGGTCGAGCGACTGGCTGGCCGTCGACGAGGCAGGCGCAGCGCGCGCCCTGGCGGCGGTTCTCCGGCGCTGGCCAATCTGTTCGGCGAGCAGGGGTTGTTTCAGCTGCGCAAGCTGTAGGGTGGGTTGCGCTTCGCAACCCACCCTACGCGGCTCCCGGAACCCCCAGCACCACGCCCGCGCGCACCACGTCCGGATCATACGCCTTGCGCCCGAACACTTCGCGGACGAGCGGCGCGAAATGCGCCAGTGTTTCGGTTGGGTATTCCGGGTCGAACGCCGTCTGATCCCACCGCGCGCAGAAATCGACGCAGCTTCGATAGTAGGGGCTGTCGGTGTATTTCTCGCGTTCGAACTGATTCCAGCCGTAATGCTGCGCGTAGTAGTACATCTGGAATGCGCCGTGATGTTCCACGGTCCAGGTGACTTCCTCGCGCACGAACGGGCGCAGCATCTCGGCGGCGAAGCGATCGTGGTTCTGCGGCGCCAACCCGTCGCCGATATCGTGCAGCACGGCTGCGACCACCCAATCCGCGTCCGCGCCGTCGCGCTCGGCCCGCGTGGCGGTCTGCAACGCGTGGCCCAGGCGGGTGATCTTGTAGCCCTCGAAGGTTTCCTCGTCCTGGCGCGCCAGTTCGCGCAGCACCCGTTCGGCGGTGCCGGCGAGGTGCGGCTTCTCCAGCCGTTGCAGCAGCAGATAGTCCTCGCGGGTGCCGTCGACCATCTGACTGAAGCTGACCTGTTCCATCGCCCGTGCCCCGTCCTTATTCCGCCGCCGCCCGCCGCGCACCCTGGTGCAGCACGCGGTATAGGCTGCGCAGGCTGTCGATGTCGATGTAACACCCCTGAAGATGCCGCAAACCCTCCTGCGGGTCGAACGCGGTGCGGCCGTGCAGCAGGCGGCGATTGTCGAACATCACCAGGTCGCCGTCTTCCAGCAGGAAGCGGATCTCGAATTCCGGCGAGACCAGCATCGCATCGAGCAGGCGGCGGGCGCGGTAGAAGGCGTCGAGCTGGTCCTCCGGCAGCAGCGGCACGAAGTCGAGCTTCGGGCTGAAGCGGATGCCCACCACCTGGGCGCCGGCGTCGTGCTCGATGATCGGCGCGTAGTCGATCAGATGGGTGTCGGCGTGGGTGTAGGCGAAGCGCACCGGCGTGGTGGAGAGGATGCGATAGGCCGCCGGATCGCGCGCGCGCAGCGCCTCGGCCACGGCCAGCCCGTCCACGAGTGTCGATTTGCCGCCCGTGGAGCGGTTGGTCAGGCAGTGCAGCAGCTGTACGCCCGGCACCGGGTCCCGATACGGGTTGTCGGTGTGCGGTGCCAGTGCGAGCCCGGTATAGGCGAGGTCGCTGGCATCGGGCACCGAGCGGACATCGAACAGCAGGCCGAAATTGGTGTCGCGTGGCAGGCCGAACACGCGCGCCACCTCCAGCACGCTGCCCGGCACGCTCGGCACGCCGCGCAGGATGACAAAACCCAGGCGCAGGAACGTCGTGACCATGGCCCGCAGCGTCTCGCCGCCCGGCTGATGATGCCAGGGCAGCACCGGCAGCGGCGCCAGCGTCGCTGCCCAGGCGGTGCGCTCCGGCAGGCCGGTATGGGCGGCGTCGCGGCTGGCTTCCTCGACCAGCCGCGCCGCGCTGAAATGCCCCCGCGCGCCATCGCTGAAGCGCAGCCGCCACTGGCCGGGGGCGACCTCGGCCGCCTCGGTCACCGACAGGTCGGCAGCGAGTTCGTTGGGGTTGTAGAGCCGCTGCCAGTTGACCTGATCCATGTCGTCCGGTCCGTCACACCGCTCGCGCAGCCACAGCGGATGGATCGGCAGCGTGCTGCCGTCGTCGCGGCGCAGCTGCAGGCCGGGGCGGGACGGGGACGATTCGATGCGCATCGCGCTCTCCTGGTCGGGCGTGCCGATCTGGCACGTTGTTTACGCCGTGGTGCCATGAAGACGTGTCCTTGTCGACGACCCGCGCGGCCTCCTGCCGCATGTTTTGGGCGCGCCGTCGGCCTGAGCCCGGCGGCCCAGGCCGAGATCAATTCGGTCCGTTAACCAGCCGTTTACCGCCCTGCAGTACACCCGTCTGCGCAGCAGGAAGCGGCGGGACGCGATGCAGATCACCAGATCCGGACCGATCGGCAAGGTGGGCAACGGGTCCGGTATCGGCGTGGCCTTTCCGCCTGGCGGCTTCGCGCCGCCGCCGTCTGCGGCTGGCACGGGTCGGCGCATGTTCATCTGTGACCCGATCTGCGTGCTGCCGTTCGGCCATAATCCACCGGCGATGCGGTATTTCCGGACCTTCTTCGCGCCCGCATTCGACCGCATCGAATGCTGCGTCGGCCTGCCGTTCGACACGCAAGCCGCGGCCGCGTTCGGGTTCCGCCGGTTCTTTTCCTATCTCTATGACGACGTGATGCCGCTGGACCATCGCGCCGATCCGGAGGAGGCCGTTGCAGCCGCCGACGAGGCGCCATGGCCCAACGACGCTGCCTCCCGCGTCGCCAAACAGGACTACCTGAAGCTGATGATGCAGGAGGCGCTGGGGCGCCGCGACATGGTGTTCCTGCCGAGCGCCGATTTCCATTCCGTCAACGGCGTGCTCGCGGCGCTTCGCGAATTGCCTGCCGCGATCGCGCCTGGCGTGCTGTTGCGCCTGATCGGCGTGATGGAGAACGCCAACCATGTCGTGATCGAGCCGCTCAAGCAGCTCTGTGGAGCGATCGCTGCGGCGCGGCAGGCCGGCTACCGGATTCAGGTTGCCGCCGAAACGCCGGCCTACGCGCATGATCTGGCAGCGCGCCTCGACATCGAGGTCGCCATGCTGCCGTATCCGCTGCTGGCGGACGCAATTTCGCTGCCGACATCCGGACCGTTCGTCGTTGTCTCGGCCGGTTCGGCACGATTCGACAAGGGGTATCTCGATCTGCTGGCGATCGTTTGTGCGACGCGCCGACTGGACAAGGACATTGCCATCGAATTTCGCATTCAGGGACTGACCGACAGGCAGATCGCGCGTCACCAGGCGTACACCAATCAGCTTTATGCGGCTCCCGGCCTGGTCCTGCTGCCGTCGATCCTGTCGCACGAGGAGATGCACGCCCTGTATGCCGATTGTCATGCGGTGCTGCTGCCGTATGAACGGGAGATTTACCAGATGCGCGGCTCGGCGGTGCTGATGGAGGCCGTCGCTTACGGCCGGTATGCCATTGCACGCACCGGGCTGGGGTTTTCGTCCCAGATCGCCTACTACAACAATGGGGCGTTGTGTTCGACCGCCGAGGACTTTGCCAACGCGATCGTCGAGGCCGCCGCGTTGCCGCGTGACGTTTTGCATCGACAGCTGACGATGGCCCGCTCGCGCTATCAGAACGACACCGCCAACGCCTACCATGTCTGGATGGAGGCGTGCGATGCTTAGGGTCCTGCTTGTCGATCACGCCCTGCACCGCACCACCGCATCGAGTGACTTCTTCCTGGCCTTGCTCAAGACCCGCTTCGATGTCTCCTGTCTGCATCTCGTGCCACAACGCCATGGCGCGATCGACTGGGATCATGTCGCCGCGTTCGACATCATCGTTGTATGGCAGCTCGACTTTCTGGCGCCACTGTTCCTCGCGCGCGGGCATCGTACGGTGGTGGTGCCGATGTACGATGGCTCTGCCATCCTGCCACAGGTGCACTGGGCCGCCGCCACCGGTGCGCGATTTATCAATTTTTCAAGGTCGCTGCACGAAAGGGTGCGCCTGCTCGGTCTCGACAGTTTGCTCGTCAAGTATTTCCCGGAACCGGTCGCGGAGAAGCAGCTTCCCCGTTTCGATGGCCTGCGCGCTTTCCTGTGGCAGCGCCGCCCGCAGGACGGCATCACGGCCGATCTCGTCGGGCGCCTGTTCGGCGAGCAGCTCGAATTGCTGCACGTACACAACGTCCCTGACGACCCCTCATTGGCCGGCCATTTGACGCCGCCAGCCCGCATCGGCGACGCGCCTGTCACCGTGTCCGAGTGGTTCGCGGACCGGAGCGACTATTATCGGGTTCTGGAAGCATGCAACGTCTTCATCTGTCCGCGCCCATCAGAGGGGATCGGCATGGCCATGCTGGAGGCGATGGCGCGTGGGCTGCTGGTCCTGGGCAACGATCTGCCCAGCCACAACGAATATATTTGCAACTGGGTGAACGGCGTTCTGTTCAACGCGGCCAATCCCGGCTGGGCGGACTTCTCGGCCGTCGCGCCGATCGCCAGGATGGGGTGGCGCACTGCGCAGGAGGGCCATGTTCGCTGGCTCGCGTCGGCGGACGCCGTGCTGAGCTTCATTGAAGGGACGCCGCGCTACCGCCCCGCCGAACCACGGCTGGTTGCACAGATCCAGCGTGACCTGGTATCGGCCTATCTCGCCGGCGGCGAGATCTACGAGCGATCCCTCGTCAAGCTGCTGCCCTTGCTTGCCTCTCGCCAGATCGCAACCGAAGGCGACGCCGTATCAGCGATGGGAACCACCATCCGCGGCCGCAAGGTGCTGGCCGAACGGCGCAAGCTCCCGGTCGCGGTGGTGCCTCGGAAGACGGACGATTCCGCCACCATTGCCCTCACCTTCGCCAACGGCGCGGCGCGGCCGTTGCTGGCTGGTGGCTGGAGTGTCGATGAGGCATTCGGCGTCTGGATCGAGGGTGTGCAGGCCGATCTGAAATTCGCCGCCGCCATCGAATTTCCCGTCGCAGCCCTGAGATTGCGCGTGCTCGCGCTGGCACCCGGCGAGGAGTTGCAGCGAACCTGTCTCGGCATCACGGTGAATGGTGTGGCCTGCCCGCGTTCGATCTCGGTCGCCGGCGGCGGGCCGCGTGAACTGCAATGCGACATCGTGCCGCCACGGCCGCTGACGGCGCAGACATGGCATGTGGAGTTCGTCTGTGACCGCACGTTCACCGCCTATGGCGATTCGCGGTCCCTGTCGCTCGCGATCATCGCGCTCTCCATCGATTTTCTGCCGACGGTCGAGGCGCCTGCGATCGAAGCGATGGCCTTGCCGGAGACGGCGTACCGGGGTGCCTCTCCGCGCGAGGCTGCTGCGGCAGCGCTGGATGCGGTGATTCGCAAGGCAAGCCGGCGGAACAAGGCCCATGCGACGGCGGCGGCGATCTCCGGCAAGCACAGCAATGGGCGCGTGACCAGGGCACCGGAGAGGGTCGACGGCCGTGTCAAGGTTTGACCCGGATGAAACGCCATGAGTGAGCAGATCGATACCGCCGGCGCCAGCGTGCTGCTGTTCGGCATGCATCGCGGCGGCAGCTCGATCATTGCGGAGTTGCTGCAACGGGTTCTCGGGGCGGCGGGGTATAACCTTGTCGACGAGTCCCGGCGCTATTATGACGCGGGATATCTTGACTCGGACATTCCGCAGACATTCTTCGAGGCGCTGGCGCCGTTTGGTGCGTTTTACGGTCCGTTCCGGTCCTACCCCTCCGGCATGCGGCTGGCCGATCTGGCGGCGCTGACCAAGATCGTCGTCGTTCGCGATCCCCGTGATTGCCTGGTGTCGAGCTACTTCGCGCAGCATGGCCCGCACGATCGTGGCGATCTGCGCCGAGGGCGGATGCAACTGCCGACGCCGCTGGACACGCCGGAGTCGATCGACCAGTTCTGCGTCCGCGAAGCCGATCCCGTGCGCCTCTGCATGGCGTCGATGCGCCTGATTTGTCGGCAGTATCCCGAAACGCTGGTGTTTCGCTACGAGGACATCTACGCGGATCCGTCCGGCTGGCTGACTGCGCTCATTGCACGGTTGCGCGTCGTGATCCCTGCCGATGCGCTGGATCAGGCGCTGGTCGATGCGGTGTTTGAGCCCGGTCGCGAAGATGCCAGCCAGCACCATCGCCAGGGCCGGCCGCGTAACCACCAGCGCAAATTGTCGCGCAACACGACACTCTATCTGACCGAGCTGTTCGCCGACGAGCTGGAATTCTTCGGCTACGGCGGAACATTCTTGCCGCCGTTGTCCTGGGTCCGGCGCCAGAACACGGATCTGACACAGACGATGGAGCCGGCCGATATCGCGGCGGCCAAGCGCATCATCAAGGAATTGCAGCGCGAGAACGGCTTCCGCATCAGCGAGATCGGAAGTCTGCGCAAGGGCCTTGCGGCGCTCACCGAGGCGGTTGCCTCGGCCCGCGTGCCGGAGCCGACGCCACCCGCCGTGGCGGCAGACCCCCCGACGACCACGGCCTTACAATGAGGATGTCATGAAACGAGCTCTGGTTTGCGGCGCTGGTGGCTTCATCGGCGGCCATCTGGTTTCCCGCCTGAAGCGGGAGGGGTTTTGGGTCCGTGGCGTCGACATCAAGTTCCATGAGCATGCCGAAAGCGAAGCGGACGATTTCGCGGTCGGCGACCTCCGCGACCAGCCGTTCTGCCGCGCCGTCATCGACATGCGATTCGATGAGGTCTATCAGCTCGCCGCCGACATGGGCGGCGCCGGCTACATCTTTACCGGCGATCACGACGCGGACATCATGTACAACTCCGCCTCGGTCAATTTGAATGTGCTGGAAGCGTGCCACAAGCGATCCATCCAGAACGTGTTCTATTCGTCGTCCGCCTGCATCTACCCGGCCCATAATCAGACCGACCCGGACAACCCGAAATGCGCCGAGGACTCGGCCTATCCCGCCGCGCCCGACAGCGAATACGGCTGGGAAAAACTGTTCTGCGAGCGGCTGTATCTGGCCTATCGCCACAATTTCGGCATGCAGACGCATGTCGCGCGCTACCACAATATCTTCGGCCCGCTCGGCACCTGGACCGGGGGCAAGGAAAAGGCGCCGGCCGCCATCTGCCGCAAGATCGCCGCGGCGCGACGTGGCGAGAGCATCGATATCTGGGGCGACGGGCGGCAGACGCGTTCGTTCCTGTACGTCGACGAATGCGTGGAGGGAACGCTGCGACTCATGCGCTCGGGCTTCGCCGGGCCGGTCAATATCGGTTCGGAAGAGATGGTAACGATCAACGAACTGGTAGATCTCGTCGCCGAGATTGCCGGCAAGCCGGTCGGCAAGCGCCATATCGACGGTCCGCAGGGCGTGCGTGGGCGCAATTCGGACAATCGCCTGATCCGCGAACGCCTCGGCTGGGCGCCGCAGCAACCGCTGCGCGCCGGGCTGGAAACGACCTATGCCTGGATCGAGCGGCAGGTATTGCGCAACACCGCCTACCACGCGGCCGCCTGACCGGTGGGTCAGGCAGCTGCCATCAGCAGGTAATTCACGGCCACGTCACGTGTGGTCCGCCAGCCGCCGCGCACCGGGTCGGGCGCCATGCCGGTGATATCCACCGTCCGCAGCCGGGCCGCGCGCAGATGGGCGCCGAGTTCGGCAGGGGTGACGAACCGGCGCCAGTCATGCGTGCCGACCGGCAACAGTCGCAGCAGGTATTCCGCGCCGAGCTTGGCGGTCAGGAACGCGCGCGGCGTACGGTTCAGCGTCGACAGGAACAGCAGCCCGCCCGGCTCCAGCAGCCGCGCGAGGCTGGCGACGAAACGCGGCCGGGTCGGCCACGTGCTCGATGACCTCCAGCGCCGTGACCACGGCAAATTGTGCGCCCTCGGCCACCAGTGTTTCGGCGTCTGCGTCCCGGTAGGTCAGCGAGAGGCCGCTGCCGGCGGCATGGGCGCGCGCGGCGGCCAGCGCGGCGCCGGCGGCATCAATGCCCAACACGGTATGGCCACGCCGCGCCAGCGCCTCGGCGGCCAATCCGGCGCCGCAGCCGACGTCGAGCAGCCGCACACCCGCGTGGCCCAGGCGCGCACGGATGCGCTGGTCGATCCAGCCGACCCGCAATGGATTCATGCTGTGCAACGGCCGCATGGGGCCGTTCGGCTCCCACCAGCGCCCGGCCAGCGCGTCGAACCGCGCAACCTCCGCCGCCAGCACACTGCTCCCGCTCGTTCGCGCCATGTTGCCGCCACCTCCGCTGCCCAGTATGTGTGCCGCCCCCGTTCCGCCTGCAACGCCACCCGCAACGCCTTTGGGGCCGGCCCAGCCCGGCCACCGTCTAACGGAAGAGCCTGATGGCCCGCATCGTGATGAAATTTGGCGGCACCTCCGTCGCCGATCTCGACCGTATCCGCAACGTCGCCGCCCGCGTGAAGCGCGGAGGTCGACGGCCGGCAACGAGGTGGCCGTCGTGGTCTCCGCCATGGCCGGCGTTACCAACCAGCTGGTCGACTGGTGCCAGGCACTCTCGCCGCTGCACGACGCACGCGAATACGACGCCGTGGTGGCGACCGGCGAGCAGGTGACGGCCGGCCTGACCGCCATCGCCTTGCAGGAGATCGGCGTCGAGGCGCGGTCCTGGCACGGGCTGGCAGATCCCGCTGGAGACCGACGGCGCGCACGGCAAGGCGCGTATCGATACGATCGAGGGCGATGAGCTGATCCGCCGCATGACGGCGGGGCAGGTGCCGGTGGTCGCCGGGTTCCAGGGCATCGGGCCGGACAACCGGGTGACGACGCTCGGCCGCGGCGGCTCGGACACCTCGGCGGTGGCGCTGGCGGCGGCGCTGCGGGCGGATCGCTGCGACATCTATACCGACGTGGACGGCGTCTACACGACCGACCCGCGCATCGTTGCGAAGGCGCGCAAGCTTGCTAAGATCACCTATGAGGAAATGCTGGAACTCGCCTCGGTCGGCGCGAAGGTGCTGCAGACCCGCAGCGTCGAGCTGGCGATGAAGGAACGCGTGCGCGTGCAGGTGCTGTCCAGCTTCGCGGACGACCCAGCTCGGCAGCGACCTGCCCGGCACACTGGTGGTGGACGAGGACGAAATCGTGGAAAAGGAAATCGTCGCCGGCATCGCGTATTCGCGCGACGAGGCGAAGGTCACGGTGCGCCGGGTGCCGGACCGGCCCGGCATCGCGGCGGCGATCTTCGGCCGCTGGCCGAGCGCCGGATCAACGTGGACATGATCGTGCAGAACATTTCCGCCGACGGCACCACCGACATGACCTTCACGGTCGGGCGAGACCGACCTGCCGCGCGCGCGCAAGACGCTCGACGACCATCGCGGCGAGATCGGCTTTGCGGAAATCGTCGCCGACCCCGACGTGGCCAAGATCAGCGTCGTCGGGCGTCGGCATGCGCAGCCATGCCGGCGTCGCCAACACCATGTTCCGCACGCTGGCCGACAAGGGGATCAACATCCAGGTGATCTCCACCAGCGAGATCAAGGTCAGCGTGCTGATCGGCGCGGAATACACCGAGCTTGCGGTGCGCGCGCTGCACACGCGCCTACGGTCTCGATGTCGCCTGATATTGCCCCGCCTGACGGCGGCCTGCTCGCGGCCCGGGCGCGGCTCGATCAGCTTTGGGCGCGCGGCACCGCGTTCCTCGGCTGCCGCCATGCCGTGATGGGCGGGGCGATGAGCTGGGTGAGCGAGCGGCATCTGGTGGCGGCCATCTCCAACGCCGGCGGCTTCGGCGTGATCGCCTGCGGCGCGATGTCACCGGCGCTGCTGGAGGCGGAAATCGCCGGCACGCAGGCGCTGACCGCCGAGCCGTTCGGCGTCAACCTCATCACCATGCACCCGCAGCTCGACGATCTGGTCGCAGGTGTGTCTGCGCGCCGGGGTCGGCCATATCGTGCTGGCGGGCGGCATTCCGGCCGGGCGGCCGGTGCGGGCCGTGAAGGATGGCGGGGCCAAGCTGATCTGCTTCGCGCCGGCGCTGGTGCTGGCGACGCCGGCTGGTGCGGCTCGGGCGCGGACGCGCTGGTGATCGAGGGCAGCGAGGCCGGCGGCCATATCGGTCCGGTCTCGCTGACCGTGCTGGCGCAGGAGATCCTGCCGCATCTCCGCGAGGTGCCGGTCTTCGTCGCCGGCGGGCTCGGGCGCGGCGAGGCGATCCTGGCCTATCTGGAGATGGGGGCGGCCGGCGCGCAGCTCGGCACGCCGCTTCGCGGCCGCCACCGAGAGCATCGCGCACCCGAACTTCAAGCAGGCGTTCGTGCGCGCGAACGCGCGCGATGCGGTGCCGTCGGTGCAGCTCGACGAGCGCTTCCCGGTGATCCCGGTGCGCGGCCTGGCCAATGCCGGGACCGCCGCGCTTCCTGGCAGCACCAGGCCGAGACGATCGCGCAGTTCCAGGCGGGCGAACTGACACGCGAGGCGGCGCAGCTCGCGATCGAGCATTTCTGGGCCGGCGCGCTGCGCCGCGCGGTGATCGACGGCGATGTGGAGCAGGGCAGGGTGATGGCCGGCCAGTCGGTCGGCATGGTCACGTCGGTGCAGCCCACCGCCGAGATCATCGCCGAACTGGTCGCCCAGGCCGTTGCCGCCCTGGCGGCGCGCACCGGCCTCTGACGGCACCGGGCGTCGTGTCCGCACCGCGCCGTCTGCTTGCCCGGCTGCGCCACATGATGGCGCATGGCGCCGCGCCGCTGCCGGAACTGGTGCAGGCTGGTCGCCTCCGAACTGGTCAGCGAGGTCTGCTCGATCTACGTGCTGCGCCCCGGCGACATCCTGGAACTGGCCGCGACCGAGGGGCTGAAGCTGGAGGCGGTCGGGCGCACGCGGCTGCGGGTCGGCGAGGGCATCATCGGCCTGGTCGCCGCGACCGGCGCAGGCGCTCAACCTGCCGGATGCGCAGAACCATCCGGCCTTCGTCTACCGCCCGGAGACCGGCGAGGAGCCGTACGCCTCGCTGCTGGCGGTGCCGGTGCGCCGCGCCGGCCGCACGCTGGGCGTGCTCGCGGTGCAGAACCGCGCGCCGCGCCGCTACGACGCGGACGAGGTGGAGGTGCTGGAGACGGTGGCGATGCTGCTGGCCGAGATGCTGGCCGCCAGCGGCGCGACCGATGGCGCCGAGGAAGGGCTGGGCGCCACGGTGCCGCGCCGCTTCGGCGGCACGCGCTCGTGTCGGGCATCGCGATCGGCCCGGTGGTGCTGCACGGCGCGATGCACGCCGCCGCTCCGCGCTGCTGGCCGACGATCCGGCCACGGAGCTGGCGCGGCTGGCCCAGGCGTGGAGACCATGCAGCGCGGCCTCGACGAGCTGATCGTGCGCCGCTGCCGGCCGGCGACGCGCCGCGCGAGGTGCTGGAGGCGTATCGCCTGGTCGCGCCGATGCCGGCTGGCTGAAGCGGTGAGCGACGCGATCCGCGGCGGGCTGTCGGCCGAGGCCGCCGTGCATCGCGTCGCGCGGCGAGCTGCGCGACCGCATGCGCCGCGTCGTCGACCCCTATCTGCGCGAGCGGCTCGCCGACCTCGAGGACATGGTCGGACGGCTGCTGCGCGGCGCTGGATGCCGGCGCCGACCGCAGGCCGGTGCCGCCGGGCGCCATCCTGCTCGCCCGCCGGCTCGGCCCGGCCGAGCTGCTGGACTGGCACGCGCGCGGCATCGCCGGCGTGGTGATCGAGGAGGGCAGCGCCACCGGCCATGCCGCGATCCTGGCCCGCGCGCTCGGCCTGCCGGCGCTGGGCGGCGCGCGCGGCGCGCTGGAGGCGGCCGAGCCCGGCGACGAGGCGCTGCTGGACGCCGACGACGGCTTGCTGGTGCTGCGGCCGGAGCAGGAGGTGCGGCAGGTCTATCAGCGCGCCGTTGGCAGGCGCGCGGCGAGCGGCAGGCGCGCTGGACGTGCGTTGCGCGACCGCCCGTCGGTCACCGCCGACGGCACGCCGGTGCAGCTGATGCTCAATGTCGGGCTGGCGCTGGAACTGGACCAGCTGGACGCGCACCGGGGCGGACGGGATCGGCCTGTTCCGCACCGAAATCGCCATGCTGGCGCGCGGCGTCGTTGTCGATGTCGCAGAGCAGGCGGCGGTCTATGCGCGCGTGCTCGACGCGGCGGCGGGGCGGCCGGTGGTGTTCCGCACGCTCGACCTCGGCGGCGACAAGCTGCTGCCGGGCAGTGCGGCGCCGGAGGAGGAAAATCCGGCGATGGGCTGGCGCAGCCTGCGCATCGGCCTGGACCGGCCGGCCGTGCTGCGGCGGCAGTTGCGCGCGCTGCTGCTGGCGCGCCGGCGGCCGCCCGCTGTCCATCATGTTCCCGATGGTGGCGACGGTCGCCGAATTCCGCGCCGCCCGCGCGCTGCTGGCCGGCCGAGGCCGCGCGCGTGCGCCCGGCGCCGGAGCGGCTCGAGGTCGGCACGATGATGGAGGTGCCGGCGCTGATGTGGCAGCTGACCGAGCTGCTGCGCGGAGGTGGATTTCGTCTCGGTCGGCACCAACGACCTGATGCAGTTCCTGTTCGCCGCCGACCGCGGCACGCCGGCGCTGGCGGGCCGCTACGATATGCTTTCGCCGCCGATGCTCGATCTGCTTGACGCAGCTGCAGGTCGCGGGCCAGTGCCGCAGGCGTGCCGGTATCGGTGTGCGGCGAGGTGGCCGGGCGCCCGCTGGAGGCGATGACGCTCGTCGGCCTCGGTATTTCGACGCTGTCGATGTCGGCCTCGACGTTGTTCGCCGTGAAGGAGGCGCTGTCGGCGCTCGATCTGCCGACGTTCCGCGCCGTTCTGGCGTCCATCCGCCGCACATCGGGCGGCGCGGCCAGCCTGCGCGAACCGATCGCCGGCTGGGCGCGCGAACATGGGTTGCCGATCTGAGACAGCCTGCGCGAGTCTTGCAGAGCTTCATAGCCGGCTGCCGGTTGTTTCGAAACAGACCCCGTTGGCATTTTCCGGTCGCAGGTCTACAAGCAGAAGTTGAGATTGTGTCGCGGCCTGCTTTACGGCGGGAATAGATTTTCGAACCATTTGCTCGGGATGGACACCGTCGTGCTACAGGATCGCAAGTCCAGTCTGGCGGAAGACCAAGCGATGATGTCGTCCATGACGACGAGATTCGGACAGGCTCGGTACCTTCAGCGGCGCAGGGTCGGTAGCGGATCTGCGCGCGGCGCGCGAACGGCTCGGCTGGACTTTGCCCGCGATTGCAGCGCATCTGCGCATCCGTCTGGCCTTATCTTGAAGCGATCGAGCCGGCCGCACCGGCAATCTGCCCGGCAAGGCCTACGCCGTCGGTTTCCTGCGCACCTATGCGCAGGCGCTCGGCCTCGACCCGCAGGAGATTGCGCCGCCGCTTCCGCGCCGACGCGGCGGAGGCGAACCGCAAGACCGAACTGAAATTTCCGGCCCCGGTGCCCGAGCGCGGCGTGCCGGCCGGCGCCATCGTGCTGGTCGGCGGGCGTGCTGGCGATCGGGGCCTATGTCGGCTTGGTATCGCATGTCGGCCGATCGGCAGCCGGCGGCGGAGATGGTGCAGCCGGTGCCGGCCGGCTGGCGCCGCTGGCCGACAAGGCACGCCCCGCCGCCGGCCGCATCGCCGGCACCCGCGGCGCCGCCGACGGTGGCAGCG
Source organism: uncultured Pseudomonadota bacterium (assembly GCA_963764895.1). GTDB lineage: Bacteria > Pseudomonadota > Alphaproteobacteria > Acetobacterales > Acetobacteraceae > CAVXUK01. The sequence continues at coordinate 182,486 of CAVXUK010000011.1, read as the reverse complement.
CCAGCGAACCGCCGCCGCAGTATGCCCTCCGTCCCGCCCAGCTCCGCCGCTGCCGCGGTGACCGGAGAGCGGCTACGCCTCGACACCGGCGCCTGCTGCCCCGCCGCCGCCGATGCCCGCGGCAGCACCAGCCGCCAGCGCGTCGGCGCTCGCGTCGCCCCCGCCGGTTGCGCCGTCAACTGGCGCCGATCCGGCAAGCCCGAGGCGCCCGTATCGTGGTGCGGGCCAAGGCCGATGCCTGGATCCAGGTGCGCGACAGCAGCGGCCAGATCCTGCTCAACCGCGTGCTGCGCAACGGCGAGAGCTGGCCGGTGCCGGCCGAAGCCGGCGCTGTTGCTGACCGACCGGCAATGCCGGCGGCACGGAATTGCTGGTGGATGGTGCTGTCTCTGCCCCGCTGGGCGGGGACGGCGCGGTGCGCCGCGATCTGCCGCTCGATCCGCAGGCCATCAAGGACGGCAAGCTGGCACCGCCGCCCCCGGTCAGGCATCCATAATCCACCGGTAGCGCTGGCTGCGCGGCACGCCTATGTGTCGCGATGAGGGCGGCGAGGCGTTGACCCACCGGTGTGCCAGACCTCATGGTGCGCCGCGCCGAGCCTTGCGCCAGGTTTGACCCCGGCGTTCGGCGATCGGGCATGCAGACCGGAGCAGACGCATGAACTACCGCCGATACCAGCAGATCGACCGCCGCAAATCCCGGCAGATCAGCGTCGGCCAGGTACCGGTCGGCGGCGACGCGCCGATCACCGTGCAGACCATGACCAACACGCTGACCACCGACGTGGCGGCCACGGTCGCGCAGATCCTGCGCGCCGAGCGCGCCGGCGTGGACATCGTGCGCGTCTCCTGCCCGGACCAGGAGAGCGCGCTGGCGCTCAAGCACATCGTGCCGCAGGTGAACGTGCCGATCGTCGCCGACATCCATTTCCACTACAAGCGCGCGCATCGAGGCGGCCGAGGCGGGGCGGCCTGCCTGCGCATCAATCCCGGCAATATCGGCAGCCCGGAGCGCGTGCGCGAGGTGATCAAGGCGGCGCGCGACCATAACTGCTCGATGCGCATCGGCGTCAATGCCGGCTGCGCTGGAGAAGCATCTGCTGGAGAAATACGGCGAGCCGAACCCCGAGGCGCTGGTGGAAAGCGCGCTGGAACACGCGAAAATCCTGCAGGACCACGATTTCCACGAGTTCAAGATCAGCGTGAAGGCGTCCGACGTGTTCATGGCGGTCGCCGCCTACAGCAACTGGCGGAGGTGTGCGACCACCCGCTGCATATCGGCATCACCGAGGCCGGCAGCAAGCGCGCCGGCACGGTGAAATCCTCCATCGGCCTGGGCTCGCTGCTCTGGGCCGGCATCGGCGACACGATGCGCGTCTCGCTCTCGGCCGAGCCGGAAGAAGAGGTGCTGGTCGGCTGGGACATGCTGAAGTCGCTCGGCATCCGCCATCGCGGCGTGCGCATCATCTCCTGCCCGTCCTGCGCGCGGCAGGGCTTCAACGTGATCAAGACGGTGCGAGACGCTGGAAGAGCGGCTCGCGCATATCGAGACGCCGATCACGCTCTCGATCATCGGCTGCGTGGTGAACGGGCCGGGCGAGGCGCTGATGACCGATCTCGGCCTGACCGGCGGCGGCGCCGGCCGGCACATGATCTATTCCGCCGGCAAGACCGACCACACGATCGAGCGGCGCGGACATGGTCGAGCACATCGTCGAACTGGTGGAGGCCAAGGCCGCGAGCTGAAGGACGCTGAGGCCGCCGCCAGAGTCCAGCGCGGCGTAAGGCACATGGCGGAGCGGTGCCGACGGCATCGCCGGCGAGCGAGCGGGGCCTGAACGCCCATGCCGACATTCCGCTTTCAGTCGAAGTTCGCTCGTCATGGCCGAGCACTGCAACCCGTCCGCGGCACCCGCGACCTGATCGGCGAGGATGCAGCGCCGCTACGCCCATGTGATCGAGACCGCGCGGCGCGTCGCCGCGCTCTACGGCTTCGACGAATGGGCAGACGCCGATCTTCGAGGACACCGCGCGTGTTCGCCCGCACGCTCGGGCGAAACCTCCGATGTCGTGACGAAGGAGATGTACACGTTCGAGGATCGCGGCGGTGATTCCGTCACGCTGCGGCCGGAAGGCACCGCCGGCATCTGCCGCGCGCTGGTCACCAACGGCCTGACGCAGACCCTGCCGCAGAAGGTTTTCTACGCCGGCCCGATGTTCCGCTACGAGCGGCCGCAGAAGGGCCGCTACCGCCAGTTCCACCAGATCGACGTCGAGCTGATCGGCGCCGACCGAGCCGCTGGCCGATGCCGAGGTGATCGCGCTCGGCTGGGACATCCTGCACGGCGCTCGGCGTCGCGCGGGACATCGGTGCTGGAGCATCAACACGCTGGGCGACCGCGAGAGCCGCGACGCCTACCGCGCGGCGCTGGTGGCCTATTTCACCGCGCACCGCAGCCGCGCTCTGCGAGGACAGCCGGCATCCGGCTGGAGCGCAACCCGCTGCGCATCCTCGACAGCAAGGACGAGGGCGACCAAGCCGGTCGATCGCCACCGCGCCGACGATCGACGCGCATCTCACCGACGCGGCCGCGGCTTCTACGACGAGCTGAAGGCCGCACCTGATCGCCTTCGGCGTGCCGTTCGCGCGAAAATCCGCGCATCGTGCGCGGGCTCGACTATTACAACCACACCGCGTTCGAGTTCGTGACCACGGCGCTCGGCGCGCAGGGCACGGTGCTGGCCGGCGGGCGCTATGACGGGCTGGTCGAGGAGATGGGCGGGCCGCCGACGCCCGGCGTCGGCTGGGCCGCCGGCATCGAGCGGCTGTCGATGCTGCTCGCCGAACCGCCCGCCGCCGCCGCGCTCCGGTCGCGGTGATCCCGGTGGGCGACGGCGGCCGAGGCGGCCGCCTTGGACGTGCTGCAATCGCTGCGCCACGCCGGCATCCGCGCCGAAATGGCGCTATCGCGGCAATCTCAAGCGCCGCATGGAGCGGGCCAACAAGCCGCGGCGCCCGCGCCGCCGTGATCGTCGGCGAGGCGGAGCTCGCACGCGGCGTCGCCCAGGTGAAGGATTTTGCCAGCGGCACGCAGTCCGAGGTCGGCCCTCGCGGAGCTTGCCGCAGCCCTCGCATGAGCGGATCAGTGACCAGCTCGACGCAGAAACTCGACCGCATCGTCGCCCGCGCCGAGGAGCTGCGCGCGCTGCTCTCCGAGCGCGCTGACCGGCGACGCCTTCGTGAAAGCCTCGAAGGAACTTGTCGGAGCTCGAGCCGATCGGTCGCGCGCATCGACGAGCTGCGCGGCGGCCGAGCGCGACGCCGCGGAGGCCGAGGCGATGCTCGCCGATCCGGAAATGAAGGAGCTGGCCGAGGCCGAACTGGCAGAGCTGAAGCAGCGCCTCCCGGAGCTGGAGACGCCGATCCGCCTCGCGCTGCTGCCGAAGGACGAGGCGGATGACGCGCTCGGCGATCCTGGAAATCCGCCCGGCGGCCGGCGGCGACGAGGCCGGGCTGTTCGCGGCCGAGCTGTTCGCCATGTACCAGAAATATGCCGGCCTGCAGGGCTGGCGCTTCGAGGTGCTGGAATATGGCGAGACCGAGCTGGGCGGCCTGAAGGAAGGCATCGCCGAGATCACCGGGCGCAATCGTGTTCGCCGGCTGAAATTCGAATCCGGCGTGCATCGCGTGCAGCGCGTGCCGGCGACCGAGAGCCAGGGCCGCATCCATACCTCCACCGTCACCGTCGCGGTGCTGCCCGAGGCGGAGGAGGTGGATGTGCGAGGTCGACGAGAGCGATCTGCGCATCGACGTCTACCGCGCCTCCGGCGCCGGCGGGCAGCACGTCAACAAGACCGAAAGCGCCGTGCGCATCACGCATCTTCCCGACCGGCATCGTGGTGGCGATGCAGGAGGAGCGCAGCCAGCACAAGAACCGCGCCAAGGCGATGAAGATTCTGCGCGCGCGCATCTATGAGCAGCAGCGCGCGCAGCCTGCACGCCACGCGCGCGGCCGACCGCAAGTCGCCAGGTCGGCACCGGCGACCGCAGCGAGCGCATCCGCACCTACAACTTCCCGCAAGGGCCGCGTGACCGACCACCGCATCAATCTGACGCTGCACAAGATCGACCGGGTGATGCTGGGCGAACTGGACGAGTTCATCGACGCGCTGATCGCCGAGGACCAGGCGGCGCGCCTCGCTGCCGATGCGTGAGCGAGACCATCGGCGCCTGCTTGCGCAGGGCCGCCGGCACGCTGGCGCAAGCCGGGATCGAGGATGCGACTCGCGAGGCGCGGATGCTGCTGCACCATGTGCTCGGGCTTGATCGGCGCGCGATGCTGAACCGCGCGGCCCTGATCGATCCTGCCGCGTTCGATGCGCTGGTGGCACGACGCGCAGGGCGTGAGCCGATGGCGTTCATCCTGGGCCGCCAGGGGTTCTGGACGCTCGATCTGGCGGTCTCGCCTGCCACGCTGATCCCGCGCCCCGACACGGAGACGCTGGTCGCCGCTGCCCTGGCCGCGTTTCCCGATCGCAGCCAGGTGACGCGGGTGCTGGATCTCGGCACGGGCACGGGCGCGCTGCTGCTGGCGGCGCTCAGCGAGTTTCCGGCGGCCTGGGGCATCGGCGTGGATGCCTCGTTCGAGGCCGCCGCGCTCGCCGCCCGCAACGCGCGCGACTGCGGGCTGGCCGATCGTGCGATGCTGCTGTGCGGCGATTGGGCTGCCGCGATCGCGGCGCAATTCGACCTCGTGCTGACGAATCCGCCCTATATCGCCGGCGGCGAGATCGCCGGATTGATGCCGGAGGTCGCGGCCCATGAACCGCGCACCGCGCTGGACGGCGGCGCGGATGGGCTGGCGGCGTATCGTGCCATCATTCCAGCGCTGCCGGCGCTGCTGAGGCCGGGCGGAGTCGCGGTTCTGGAAATCGGGCAGGGGCAGGAAGATCCGGTCGCCGCGTTGGCCGTGGCGGCCGGGTTCGGACCCCCGGTATTGCGTGCCGATCTTGGCGGCATTGCGCGGGCCGTGGTGCTGCGGGCCGGGTTGGCGTAAAAATCGTTTGGCAGCGACCGACCTCGGGGCTAGCTTTCCCTCGCGTGGCACGGATCACCCGACGCGGTGGTCCGGCTCCATCAGATCGAACGTCGCCAGCGGGCCATAGCCCGCCGCGCGCGAGACGGGTGGCGGGGGCGCCGCGCGGAAGCCAACGGAACGGAACGGCCCGGCGTTCGGGTTATGGCGATGGCGCCCATGGGCGCCGTTCGCCCGGTCTCGGAAGTGCGTGGGCGAACGAAGGCCTTCGTTCAACGGCGCATGGCCCGGCTGGGGCCTGCGAACAGGAAAGCGTACTGGCAAACGCATGAACATGAAACGTATGCGCGGACGCAATCACCGCAGTGGTGGTGGCGGGGGTGGTGGAGCCGGCGGGGGTGGCGGCGGTGGCCCGATTCGCCATCATGGCGGCGGCGTTCCGCTCAACCGCAACCACGTCTTCGACAGCAACGGGCCCGATCTGCGCGTTCGCGGCACCGCCCAGCAACTGTTTGAGAAATATCTTCAGCTTGGCCGCGACGCCACCAGTTCCGGCGATCGTGTCATGGCTGAGAGCTATTTCCAGCATGCGGAGCACTATTTCCGCATTCTGAATGCCATGGCACAGGCCGCGCAGCAGAACGGCCAGCAGCAGCAGCCCCGCCGGCCGCAGACCGCTGACGGCAGTGCTGGCGAAGGTGGCGGCGAGCAGGAGAGCGAAGACGGCGAGCAGCCGCCCGGCCTTGGCGATCAGCCGACCAGCAATGGCGAGGCGCGGGACATTCCGATCGCTGCCGCGCCGCCCAACACCTGATCCGGCGCCCCGCCAACGGTGGGGTGCTAGCCTCAGCGCATGCCGTCAAGCGCGGCGCGGAGCGCGGGCGCATCCGTGCCCGCGATCAGCCCCAGGCGCAGGAACAGGTCGATCAGCACGAGGCTGACGTTGAACTTGAAAGCGTCACCTGCCTGGATCTCGGCGAGAACCCGTGCCGCCGGCCAGAGCTCGAACCGCTCGACCTCGCCATCGACCGGCCGGGGCACGAAGTCGTCCGGGAGGTCAAGGTCGTAGCAGTGCAGAACGTCTCGCCGCAGGCCCTCCTGCCGCTCCATGGCATAGGCGATGCGGCCGACCGGCACGGCGCGGGCGGCGAGGTCCGGCGGCAGGCCGGCTTCCTCGCCGGCTTCCTTCATGAGCGTCTCGAACGGCGTCATCCCGGCCGCCACGCCGCCGGCGACCAGATGGTCCAGCTTGCCGGGGTCCAGCTGCTTGTCGCGTGCGCGCCAGCCGACCCACAGCCGTACGCCGTCCGGCCCCCGCACCAGCCCGTTCAGATGCACACCCTCGGCTGCGATGCCGAATTTCGGCAGGGCGCCGCGATCGATCTGCGCCAGTACCGGGCCGCCCGGCGCGGCCCGCACGTCGAACGCCTCGCCGCGCCAGCGCAGCACGCCCCGCTCGGCGAGCGTGCGGGCGACGCGGGGCAGCGCGGCAGGGTCGTCCAGCATGACGGCGTCCGCCTGCATGGTCACGCCGGGCAGTCCGCGCAACGCCGCCACCATCTCCGGCGCAAGCCAGCCGACCACATCCCCGCCGAGCCGGAATGCCGTGCGGTCCCCCGGCAACCGCGCATTGTTGCAGATGGCGATGTGATGCAGCAGGGTTTCCATCGGCTCGGCGTAGCCGACGCCACCAGGCGCCACAAGCGCGGTGGCGGAACCGGCGCCCATATCTTTCCAAGCCGGCAAGGCCGAGCCACATGCGTGGCATGAGACACTCCGGTTCCGTCACGTCCGCGCCAGTTATCGCCGGCCCACAGCGTTCCGTCCTGCGCACCATCGCCTCGTTGCTGCCGTATCTGTGGCCGAAGGGCGAGCCGACGCACATATCCGCGTCGTGCTGGCGGCGCTGTGCCTGATCGCGGCCAAGGTCGCCACCGTCTACCTGCCGTGGATCTACTCGCGCGTGGTCGACTGCGCTGGCGCCGAAGGGCGCCGAGGGGATGCTGGCCGTCCCGGTGGCGCTGATCGTCGGCTACGGGCTGTTGCGCGTCGCCTCGGGCGGCTTCGGCGAGCTGCGGGACGCGGTGTTCGCGGCTGTGCAGCAGCGCACCGTGCGCCGGGTGGCGCTGCGCACCTTCACGCATCTGCACCGGCTGTCGCTGCGCTTCCACCTCGACCGCCAGACCGGCGGCCTGTCGCGCGCCATGGAGCGCGGCACCGCGGGCATCGAGAATGTGCTGCGGCTGGCCGTGTTCAACATCCTGCCGACGCTGCTGGAAGTCGCGATGGTCACCGCCATCCTGTGGCGGCTGTTCGACTGGCGCTATGCGGTGCTGACGTTCCTGGCGGTCGGCTCGTATATGGGCTTCACGCTCGGCTTCACCTCCTGGCGCGTCCGCTTCCGCCGCATGATGAACGAGAGCGACAGCGAGGCCCACTCCAAGGCAGTGGACAGCCTGCTGAACTACGAAACGGTCAAATACTTCGGCAACGAGGACCACGAGGCGCGCCGCTTCGACGCAGGCGCTGGCGCACTACGAGCGGGCGGCCGTGAGCAGCCAGGTGACGCTGAACATGCTGAACATCGGGCCAGGCGAGCATCATTGCCGTCGGCCTCGGCGTGGTCATGCTGATGGCCGCCCACGGCGTGCAGTCCGGCGCGCATGACCGTGGGCAAGTTCGTGCTGGTCAACACCTACCTGATGCAGCTCTACCAGCCGCTGAACGTTCCTCGGCTTCGTCTATCGCGAGATCCGCCAGGGCCTGGTCGACATGGAACAGATGTTCCGCCTGCTCGCCGCCAACGAGGATGTCGCCGATCGGCCCGGCGCGACCAGGCCTGGTCGCCGCACCTCGGCCGAGAGCGGTGCCGGCGAGGTGGTGTTCGACGACGTGCGCTTCGGCTACCGGCCGGACCGCGAAATCCTGCACGGCGTGTCGTTCCGGGTGCCGCCGGGCAAGTCCTGCGCCATCGTCGGCCCGACCGGCGCCGGCAAGTCCACGATCAGCCGGCTGCTGTTCCGCTTCTACGACACCACCGGCGGGCGCGTGCTGATCGACGGCCAGGACATCCGCGACGTGACCCAGGACAGCCTGCGCGCCGCGATCGGCGTGGTGCCGCAGGACACCGTGCTGTTCAACGACACGATCCGCTACAACATCGCCTATGGCCGCCCGGACGCGAGCCAGCGCCGAGATCGAGCATGCGGCGCGGCTTGCGCAGGTGCATGACTTCGTGCTGCGGCTGCCGGACGGCTACGACACACGGGTTGGCGAGCGCGGCCTGAAACTGTCGGGCGGCGAAAAGCAGCGCGTCGCGATCGCCCGCACGCATCCTGAAGGACCCGCGCATCCTGATCCTGGACGAGGCCACCAGCGCGCTGGACACCGGCACCGAGCAGGACATCCAGGCCGCGTTGCGCGTGGTGGCGCGGCATCGCACCACGCTGACCATCGCGCACCGTCTGTCCACCGTCGTCGATGCCGACCAGATCCTGGTACTGGTCGATGGCCGTGTCGCCGAACGCGGCACGCACGTGGAATTGCTGGCGCGTGACGGCGTCTATGCCCGCATGTGGGCGATGCAGGCGGAGCAGCAGGACGAGCCGGTTGCCGCTTGACGCAGAAGGAGCACAGCATGGACGACACCACGCCCCCACGCCGCCGACCTGACCCACGCCGGTGCGGTGGTGGACAAGGCGATCGAATACATGGTGAGCCAGAACATCGGCTCCCTGGCGATCGCCTCGGCGCTGCTGGGCGGCGCGTTGGGAATGCTGGTGCGCAGCATGGGTGACGACGCCGTCGTGAAGGTGCTGGAGAACGCCATTGCCAGCGTACGCGCGGGCGAGTTGCGGGACACGGACGGCGGGCGGCACTGAGCCCGCATCTGGAAAAGGCAGGCGGCCATGCCTCGATTGCGGGGCGCCGAATTCTTTCCGCAGCGCCCCGCCGCATGCTTAAATATGCGGCGCGGTCTGCGTTCGCACCCGGGAAATAGCCAGGAAAGTGCCCGCTCCGCAGTGACTGGTAACGTGGGATGACAAGATGAACGCGCGCTCTGACATGATCGGCAAGCTGGCCAACCGCCGCCAAGGCTACACGCTGGAGCGGGAGTTCTATGCGGACCCGGAGTACTACCAGCTCGATCTGGAGCACATTTGGTACAAGGAATGGCTGTTCGTCGGCCATGATTGCGAACTGACCAAGCCGGGCGCGTATCTCACGGTGCAGGTCGGCGAATATCCCGTGATCGTGTTGCGCTCCGGCGACGGTCGCATCCGCGCGTTCCACAATTCCTGTCGCCATCGCGGCTCGCGCCTGTGCGCGGCTGAGCATGGCACCGTCGCCAAGCTGGTCTGCCCGTACCATCAATGGACCTACGAGCTGGACGGCAAGCTGCTATACGCGCGCGACATGGGGGTGAATTTCGACCCGGCGCAGCGTGGCCTGAAGCCCGTCCATTGCGAGAGCCTTGCCGGCTATATCTGGATCTGCCTCGCCCCGCACGCACCCGATTTCGCCGCATTTCGTGCCGATATCGAGCCGTATTTCGCGCCGCATCACCTGACCGACGCGAAGGTGGCATTCGAGAGCACGATCGTCGAGAAGGGCAACTGGAAGCTGGTGTGGGAGAATAACCGCGAGTGCTACCATTGCGGCGGCAACCACCCCGAACTGTGCCGCACCTTCCCCGAAACCCCCACCGTCACCGGCGTGGACGGTGCAGCCAGCGATCCGGCCATCATGGCGCATTGGGAGAAATGCGAGTTGGCGAACCTGCCCAGCCGCTTCCTGATCTCGGGCCATGGCCAGTACCGCACCACGCGGATGCCGCTGCTGCGCGACACGGTCAGCTATACCATGTCGGGCCGCCCCGCCGTGCACCGGCCGCTCAGCCCGGGCGTGACGACGGAGAACATCGGCGCGCTGCTGCTGTTCCACTATCCGAGCACCTGGAACCACATCCTGGGCGACCACGCGGTGACGTTCCGCGTGCTGCCGCTCGGCCCGACAGACACGCAGGTGACGACCAAGTGGCTCGTGCATAAGGACGCCGTCGAGGGCGTGGACTACACGCTCGACGACCTGACGAAGGTCTGGACCGCCACCAACGACCAGGACCGCCGCATCGTCGAGGAGAACCAGCGCGGCGTGAACTCCCCGGCGTTCGACCCGGGCCCGTATGCGCCGACCCATGAGGGCGGCGTAGCGCAGTTCGTGGACTGGTATTGCGGCGCGCTGGAACGCGCGCTGGGCACCTCGGCCCGGTTGAGCCGGGTGGCCTGAGACGCCAATGCGGGAGCTGCCACGGCCGTTCGGCGAGCTGCCGCCGTGGCATGACCGCACGCAGAAACTGGAGGTCGTGGCGGTGGCGCGCGAAGCGCCGGACGTTGCGACCTTCACGTTCCGCGCGGCCGATGGCGGCTGGTTCCGCTATCTGCCCGGCCAGTTCATCACGCTCGAACTGCCGACGCCGCACGGCGTGCTGTTGCGCACCTATACGCTGTCCTCCAGCCCATCACGGCCGTTGACGGTTTCCGTCACCGTGAAGGCGCAGACCGGCAGCCTCGGCACGCGCTGGATGCTCGACCATCTGGTGCCGGGCACCCGGCTGCAGGCGTATGGGCCGGCCGGGGTGTTCTCGTTCCATCTGCATCCGGCCGACAAATACCTGTTCGTCTCCGCCGGCTCCGGCGTTACGCCGATGCTGTCGATGGCGCGCTGGGCGCAGGATACCGGCCATCATGCCGACATCAATTTCGTCACCTGCGCACGCCAGCCGCGCGACCTGATCGCCCGGCACGAACTGGAGGCGATGGCCGCGCGCTCGCGGCATTTCGGCCTGTCGTTCGTCGTCGAGGCACCGGACCCGGACGCTGCCTGGACCGGCTATCGTGGCCGCGTGAGCCTTCCCATGCTGCGGCTGATGGCGCCCGACCTGCGGGAGCGGGAGGTGTTCTGCTGCGGTCCGGCACCGTTCATGGCCGGCGTGCGCGCGATGCTGGCCGAGGCGGGCTGCGACCCCTCGCGCTATCACGAGGAAAGCTTTCAGCCCGAAGCGGACCTTCCGCTGCCGGTGATGGCGCCGGCCGATGCGCCGCTGGGTCGCGTGCGTTTCACGCTCTCGAACGTGGAAGTGGCCGCCGGCGACGGCGAGACCATCCTGGTGATGGCACGCGGCGCCGGGCTGAACATACCGAGCGGGTGCACGATGGGCCTGTGCGGCGCCTGCAAGGTCCGCTGCCTGTCGGGCGAGACGGTCATGGCGCACCAGGGCGGCATTCGTGAGGACGAGGTCGCCGAGGGGCTTGTTCTGGCCTGCTGTACGCGGCCGGTCGGGCGGGTCGAGATCGAGGTGTGAGCCTCGGCTAACGCCGCCGTCAAAATGCATCGGCAATAAATTGCCGATAATATTGTCCGGAGTTCGAAATCCTTCGTGGTGTACGATAGAGTACATTTGACGCCGTAAGTGTCACTTATTGGCCGTCAAATGCAGGTGAATTGGCACGGTGCGGTGCAACATTTACACCGGTCGCGAGTATCAGCCGTCGACGCTTTCGACCGAGGAGCAGCGCCGCTGTGAAAGCCAGTTGAAGATACGATCCCTGCCTAACGTCCCTGCCGATGAAGCGATCAGGACCGATGTGTGCCTTGTCGGAAGCGGGCCGGCCGGCGCCACGATCCTGCTGGAGCTTGCGAACAGCGGCCTGGACGTTGTTCTGGTCGAGAGCGGAGGCATCGGCATACAGGCGTCTGCCGACGGGTTGAGCGAGATCGACAACGTGGGTGCTCCGCGCGTGCTGGACCAAACCGCGATGCGCAGCCGCATACTGGGCGGCACGTCGCTGCTGTGGACCGGCCGGTGTGCGCCTTTCGACGAGACGGATTATCAGCGTCGCCACTGGGTTCCGTATTCAGGCTGGCCGATTGATGGCGACGAGTTGATCCCGTTTTTTGACCGGTCAATGGACCATCTCGGGCTGGGGGTGGGCAGCGGTTTCACTGGTGGCGGATTCTGGTCGATGTCCGGCCGAAAGCCGCCGCGACCGGGCGTCGACCAAACCCTGCTGCTGCCGTTCTTCTGGCAATTCAGCAGCCATTTTACCAACCGTCATGATGCGATGCGATTTGGCCCTCGCATTCTGGCCGAGAACGCGGAGAATCTGCGCGTCATCACCGATGCCACCGTGGTGCATATCAACACGACCGGAACCGGCTCCGACGTGACGTTGGTCGAGGTCGCGGCCCCGGATGATAGCCGCAGGACGATCACGGCGCGGATGGTCGTGCTGTGCGCCGGTGGCATCGAAAACGCCCGTCTTCTGCTCGCCTCGAATCGTGTGTGTCCCGCCGGGCTCGGCAATGATCACGACGTTGTCGGCCGCTTTCTGATGGATCATCCGCGCGGCTCCGTCGCGAGCTTCGACCCCAGGCAGGCGGCGCGCCTGGAACCACATTTCGGAGTTCGGGATGGTGCCGACGCCGCGTGGTCGTCGCTTGTTCTGTCAGGGAATGAGGCTGAGTTCGGTGGTCCAGGAGCGTGAAGGGCTTCTCAACTGTGCTGTCTGGCTTAGCGAACTGGTCGCGCGCGACGACCCGTGGAGCGCCGTCAAGCGCATCGCTCGCGGCCAGGCCAACTGGCGGCGAGACCCCGCTGCGATCCTGTCAAACGCAGGTCTGTTTGCCAAGGGACTGCACCACACGCTGACCAACCGCGACATCCCGCGCAAACTCGACGGGCTGGAGCTGAATTGCACGGTCGAGCAGAAGCCTGATCCGGACAGCCGGATAACGCTGTCCGATCGAACGGACCGGCATGGCGTGCCGCTGCCGCGGGTTCATTGGTGCATCAACGAGCAAGAGGAGCACACCGTGCGGCGAACGGCCGAGATTGTCGGGGTCAGCCTTGCCCGCCTCGGCGTTCCCGCACCGGTGCTGGACGACTGGGTCGTCGCGGGCAAGCACTTTCCGCCGGCATTCGGCGATGTCGCGCACCACATCGGAACCACGCGCATGTCCATGAACCCGGAGTTCGGTGTGGTCGACACCAACTGTCAAGTACACGGCGTGCAGGGTCTGTTCATCGCCGGCAGCTCGGTGTTTCCGACCGGGAGCCACGCCAACCCGACGCAGATGATCGTCGCCTTGGCCGTACGACTTGCGGACACGCTCAAGCAGCGGGCGAAGGCGCGAGCCCCGACAGAGGTCGCGGTACGGGCTTTGGCCTGACGTGATGACCATGCGCGATCAGATGCCCATCATGCCTAACTACGCCGTCATATTCCGAACCCACTTCTGGGACGATTTCGCGCAGCGTCAATTTGACCGCCTGCTCTCAAGGGGCGGCGCGGGCGACGTTCTACATCCTGGTGGACGAGACGAACGGTGCGGTTGGTGGCATCAACCACGACAGAGTTGTGCGCATCACCGATCAGCTCCTGACCGGGATGGGGTTCCCCCGAGCCGGCACGGGGAGCCTGCTCTGGTTCAACGGGGATTATCCGCTGTATTATTTTGTGCGGGAGCATGGTGCGTACGACTACTATCTTCAGCTTGAATATGACGTTCGTGCTCAACACGGATGTCGATAGCCTCATAACGCGCGCCGCCGCCGATCATGCGGACTTCGTCGGACTGACCAAAGGCGAGCCGGTGCATGAGTGGCCCTGGCGGCATACCTGTGCGGGAGCCTATTCCCTCGATGAGGTCAAATGGCAGCTCATCTGTCTCAGCCTGTTTTCGCGCCGGGCATTGCAGTCTTTGGCGGCACGCCGATTGGAGATGTCCAGGCAATTGCAGGAGTTGGTTATCACGACATGGCCTTTCTGCGAGGGCTTCATCGCGACCGAGATGGGGCGGAGCAGCTTCAAGACGGTGGAGCTGTCGGAATATGTCGACACCGACGCCTATAACTCCTGGCCTCCGTTCGTCGAAACCGACCTTCCGGCGATGGCCGACAACCCCGTCATCCACCCGTTGCTCGACCAGGCGCGGTACATCAACAGCTTGTTCAAGTTCAAAGTGGGGCTCATGGGCTATTTGAACGTCCAAAGTCTCTTCCACCGCAAGCTGAGGCGATTGCCGCCCTCGGCCTACGTCTCGACGCTGCTGAAGTCGTTCGGGCAGAAAGCCGCCCGGACCCTTGCACGCCCCGGTGCCCGCCGGCGGCCGTTCGGGCACGTGTCATGATCGATGTCCTGGTCACAGGCGCCGGTGGTTTCATCGGCAGCCACACGGTTCGGCATCTGGAACAACAGGGATTTTCCGTGGTGGCCGCTACGCGCGACGGGCGGAATGGATCGCGTCGGCTGGACCTTCGCGACCCGGCCGGGCTGCCCGCGGCGTTGGAAGGGGTCCGCGCGGTCGTGCACTGCGCGGTCGGCGACCGGACCGTGACGGTGGCCGGCACACGTGCGCTGCTACGTGCGGCGGCGGAAGTGGGCGTCGGCCGGGTGGTCCATCTGAGTTCCATCGCGGTCTACGGCGCCGCGACGGGCCGGCTGGCGGAGGATGCGCCGACCGTATCGCCCGATGGCGACGGTTACGCCGCCTGGAAAACGGCGGCCGAGCAAGCGTGCCGGGCGGAAAAAGACGTTGAGATCGTCATGCTGCGTCCAAGCATCGTGTATGGCGCGGGCAGTTCGATGTGGGTGGGGCGAATGGCCGCGCGGATTTGGTCGGGCCGCTGGGCGGTGTTCGGTGCCGCCGGCGAAGGGACATGCAACCTGGTCCATGTCTCCGACGTTACGGCTGCCATCGCGGCCGCTTTGTCGGCGCCCGGGGTCGCGGGCCGGGTGTTCAACGTCAATGGTCCCGAAGCCACGACCTGGAATGGCTGGTTCACGGCGCTGGCCGGAGCCATGGGTGCGTCACCGCTGCGTGCCATATCTCCCGCCGCTCTGCGCGCCCGCACTTACGCGTCGCTGCCCGTCAAGGCCTTGGCGCGGCTGCGGCCGGAACTGGGGCGAAACTGGCTGCTCGGCGCTCCTGGGCGCAGTGAATTGTCGCTGTTCGCGCTGCATGCCACCTATCCGACCGACGCCGCGCGCGACGCAATGGGCTGGAGCCCGTCGGTTCCCATCGCGGCCGGCCTTGTCGACTCGGTTGCGTGGCTGCGGGCCGAAGGATTGGCATCCTGAGCGATGCGAGAACCGAGAGCGGGAGGTGTGCCTATGTCGCCCGAAATGCGTGAGCATCGCCGCAACCTGGTCATCGTGCGTGCGGGAGATTCGTCGCTTCATCCCGGCTGGCTTGCAGGGCAGGGGAGCCGGAACTGGGATCTCGTGGTAAGTTATTTCGGCAAAGATCCCGACATCTACTGCGGGGACGATGTCGTGCGCATCGACAGCACGGGTCCGAAGTGGCGCCCCCTGCAACAACTGCTTCTTGAACATCCGGAATATTTCGAGCGCTACGAGTACATCTGGCTGCCGGACGACGACCTGGAGATGTCCAAGCAGGACATGAACCGGTTCTTCGACATCTGCAGCGAGTACAAGCTGGAACTGGCCCAGCCGTCGCTGACGACGGACAGCCCGATGACCCATCCGCTCCTTATCAACAATACCGCAAGCTATCTCCGCTTTTCGAATTTCGTTGAAGTGATGGCACCCTGCTTCAGCGCCGCTTGCCTCAAGCGCGTGCTGCCCACGTTCTCCGGAACCCAAAGTGGCTGGGGCATCGACTGGGTCTGGCCCCGGATGGTCCTGAACCGCGAAACGGGCATTGCCGTCGTCGACGACGTGGTGATCCGCCATACCCGCCCGCTTGGCGGACCAAACTACGACGCCATGCGCGCCAAGGGCCAGTCACCGAGAGACGAGCTCATGGCGTTTCAGGAGCACGAGGGGATCGACCAGACCAGGATCGAATTTCATAAAGTGGCCTGGCGATCCGGGCGAGTTGCCCCGGAACACCCGCAGTCGCTCTCGTTCAGGCTGAAGCTTTTGCTGGGGCACACACGGGCGCTTGCCGCTTCTCCGTATCGTGAAAAACTCTTGCGGCAGGCGTTGGGTCGATTCTAAGCAGCCGAGCAAGGCGGCATGATTGGCAGGCCGTTGATCTCTGCGAATTTCCCGGTCGCCTGACGCTTATTCGCGCGGCACGAACGCGACGGCGCGCACCGGCGAGCCGGTGCCGCCATGGATATGCAGCGGTAGCGCCATGAACACGCTGATCGCCGGCAGCAACGCGAGGTTGGCGACATTTTCCAGGATCAGCACGCCTTGCGGCAACAACGTGTAATGCGCCGGCAGCCCATCGCCGCCGTTGCCCGGATCGAGGCTGATGCAGTCCGTGCCAACCAGTTTGACCTGCCGCTCGACCATGTATTCGGACGCGTCGCGGGCCAGACCGGGCCAGCTGTCCAGAAACGCAAAGCCCTCCGGCCCGGGCTGCCACCGCTCGCCCCACTGGAAGTCCAGCAGCACGACGTCACCGCGGCGGATCGGCACGTGGTCCGCTTCCCATCGCCGGATATCGGCAAGCGTGACCGTCGCGTTGGTCGGCGCGAACGGGCCGAAGGTGAGCTTCAGCGCGCGGCCGTAGAACCGCTCCAGCGGCAATTCGTGGATGTGCTTGCGGGCCGGATCGTCGAGCCCGGGGACGAAATGCGACGGCGCGTCGAGATGCGTGCCGGTGTGTTCGCCGAGCACGAGCTGGTTCATCTCGGCGGGATCACCCATCGAGCACCACTTCATCTGAAAATACTTCGGATGCGTCGGATAGGTCGGGATGCCCGGCAGCAGCAGGCGGCTGAGATCGATGGCGCGGAATTCGCCGAGCTTGCCGGCCAGCGTGTCCGCGGCTTCGGCCAGCTGTTGAAGTTGCACGGGGACTCTCCCTGAGCCTATTTGCGCACGTGGCGCGATTCGGCACGGGCACTGATGACGGCAATCACCAGCACGGCACCGTTGAAGATCGGCTGCATCCAGAATGGCGCACCCAGCAGGTTCAGCCCGTTGAAACCGACCGCCATGAGCACGATGGCGACCACGGCGCCGGGCACGTTGTAGTAGCCCGGCCGATAGGTGGTCACGCCCAGGAACGCCGCCGCGTAGGCCGGCAGCAGCAGGTCCGGCCCGAACCCGGCATTGGCCGCGCCGCTCTGGCCAAGCGCGAAGATCGAGCCGATGCCGATCAGCAGGCCGGCGGTGGCAAAGGCGGCAATCTTCAGCGCGCCGGTGCGGATGCCGGCCAGGAACGCCACCCGTTCCGAGCCGCCGATGGCGTACAGCTTGCGCCCGAACGGCGTGTGCTCCAGCACGTAGAGCAAAATGACGGCGATCACGAGCGTCAGCCACACGGTGACGCCGAGGCCGAGAAAATGGCCCTGCCCGATTTCCAGAATCGTCGGCGGAATGCCGTCGAACAGTACCTGGCCGCCGCTGAGGCCCAGCGTCAGGCCGCTCAGCAGGATGCCGGTGCCGAGTGTCGCGATGAACGAGCTGATCTGGAAGCCCACGGTCAGCACGCCGTTGATCAGCCCGGCCAGCACGCCGCCCACCAGCATCACCGGTATGACGAGCCGCGCATCGTAGCCTTCGCCGCCCAGGAACGCGCCGAGCATGGTCAGGAACCCGAGCATGTTGCCGAGCGACAGATCGAACTCCCCGACCACCAGCGGTACGATGGCGGCGAAGGCGGTGCAACTGACCACTGCCTGCACGACCAGCAGGTTCTGCCAGTTCTGGCTGGTCAGAAACCGGTTGCTGGCGAGCGAGAATGCCAGGATCAGCAATGCCAGCAGCAGCACCGTCGCATAGCGAGTCAGGATTTGCGATCCGAGCGCGTGCAGCACCGATTTGGACTGCGGCGCGGCGGCCCGAGGCGCCGGCGCGGCGCTTCCCACGGCGGCGCCTGCCGGGTCGGCGGACGTGTTCATGCGTAGCACCACCGGCTGATTGCCTCCTGACTGAGTGCACCGCCCGAAAGCTCGGTCGCAACCACGCCGCTGCGCAGGATCAGCACCCGCGCGCACATATCGGCGAGTTGTTCGGGCTCGGTCGACAGAAACAGGATGCCCACGCCTTCGCGTGCGGCATCGCGCAGCACTTCGAAGATTTTTGCGCGGGCGTTCGGGTCCACCCCGGATGTCGGGTCTTCCAGCACCAGCACCGACGGCCGCAGCAGCAGCCATTTTCCCAGCAGCACCTTCTGCTGGTTGCCGCCGCTGAGCCGCCCGAACAGCGTTGTCGGTAACGGGGGGCGCACGTCCAGCCCTTCGATCAGGCGCGCGAGCACGTCCCGCTCGCGTCCCGCCGCGTGCCAGTAGCGGCCAAGCTTCGGCAGCAGCGCGTTGTCGGTCACCGTCAGCGTGGCGATGCCGCCCGACCGCAGGCGATCCACTGGCAGCAACGCCAGACCGGCGTCGATGGCTTCGCGCGGGCTGGACCGGACCGACAGCGCATGGCCGTCGATAGTCACGCTGCCGGCCCGCCGCGGCATCAGCCCGCCAAGGATCTGCGGCAGTTCGGCGATTCCACTTTCCACCAGACCAGCGACGCCGACGATCTCGCCGCGCCGCACGCTGAAACTCACGTCGTCCATGAAGCGGCTGGCCAGATGGGCGACGTCGAGCACCACCTCGCCGATCTCGGGCTTGGGCGTGCTGCTCGGGGGTTCGCCCCACAACCGACGGACGCTGCCCGTTGGGGCTTGGGGCGCTATTCCGGGCAGCGGCGTCGTCTTGCGGCCGATCATCAGGCCGATCAGCGCGTGGTCGTCCACCTCGCCGGCCGGGGCCTCGTGCACCACGCAACCATCGCGCAACACCGTGACCTGCGTGGCGCGTCCGTGCAGTTCGGCGAGCCGGTGCGTCACCATCAGCACCGGCGTGCCGGCCGCGGCGATGGAGGAGACGCGCTCCAGGAACGAATGCGCCTGATCCTCCTGCAGCGAGGCCGTCACTTCGTCCAGGATCAGCAGTTCAAGCCCGGTCTTGACCTGATCGAGCGCGATGACCAGCGCCACCAGTGCCCGCTCGGCAGGGCTGAGCCGACCGGCGAGCATCCGCGGGTCCACATGCACGTTGAAGCGGGCCAGCATGTCGGCGGTTTCGGCATGCAGGCGGCCCCACAGCACGCGCCCGCCGCGCGCCGGATAGCCGCGGAACAGCGCGATGCATTCGGCGATGGTCATCGTGTCGATCAGCGGCGCTTCCTGATGCACCACCGCGATGCCGAGTTGCCCCGCCTGATGCGGCGAGACGATTGCCGGCAAGGAGCGCGACCCGACCGAGATCTGGCCTTGGTCGGGCTGGTACACGCCGGTCAGCACCTTGACCAACGTCGACTTGCCGCTGCCGTTGGCGCCCAGCAGGGCGTGGATGTCGCCACGCCCGACCTGGATGTCGACGGAGTCGAGCGCCCGCACGCCGGCGAACGCCTTGCTCAAGCCAACGCCGCCAACCGCCATCGATCGCGCCTATTGCCAGAGTGCCAGGAACTTCGCCTCGTAGTCGGTCGGTGCGCGCCAGTCGGCCCCCGGCTTCGGAAGATTGGATTTGTCGAGCACCACGAAGGGAAGGTTCTCGTTGTGCGGCTCGACGAGCGGCTGCTTGTTCAGCATGCGGATGGTCTGGTCGACGATGGCCCAGCCCATGTACTCGTTCTCGTAGGCCGCATCGGCGGCCTGGACGCGCCCGGCGCGGATGAAGTTCAGATTCTGCTGGTCGCCCAGCACGCCCACCAGCTTCACCTTGCTGCCCATGCCGGCCTGCGCGATGGCGATCACCTGCGCCGCGGCCGCCGGGTCGTAAGGACCAAACACGTAGTTCGTGTCGGGATGCGTGCGCAGATAGTCCACCGTCATCTGGCCAAGCTGGTTGGCGATCTGGGTGGCGGTGAAATACTGCGGCGCGGAGATCGTGCATTTCGTGCACTGCTTCAGCCCGTCGAGCAATCCGACCTGGAACGCCATCACGGAGGGGAATTCCTTGTCGGAATACACCACCACATTCGCGGTCCCGCCGGAATCGGCGACGATCCATTCCGCCGCGTGGCGTCCGAGCGTGGCGTAGTCCGGCCCGACATCAAACACGAAGCCGAGGCCGTCCTGGCTGGTGAGCTTCACCGGGTTGGGCGTGTCGATGCCGTTCGAACCGGCGACGACCGGGATGCCTGCCTTCTTGGCTTCGCTCAACGCGAGCTGGATCAGATTCGGGTCGATCGCGATGGTCACGATGACGTTGGCGCCTGACGAGATAGCATCCAGGATCGCCGCGTTCTGCTTGCTGGGCGTTCCGCCGCCGTCATACACGGTGACGGTCCAGCCGAGTTTTTGGCCAGCGTGCTGTACGCCGTCCGCGGGGGACACGCAGCCATGCAACACCGACAGGCAGGTAACGACCGCGACCTTCAAACTCTTCGGTGCCTTCGCGGGCGTCGTCGGCCCGGCGTAATCGGGCGGTGTCATCTGCCGCGCGGCTTGCAGCGACGCGTCGTCAGCGGCCGCGGTGCCTCCGGCGGCGAGCGCCAGTGCCATGGCAAGCGCGATGCGGCGTGCGGCAACGCTGCGCGACAGCTGGCGTCGGAATTTCTCGAAATGGACCATTTCCCTCGTTCTTTCTTGTTGACTTTTGCAATCGTCAAGCTATCGCTTCGCAAGCGGCAGTCAAGGCATCCTTAGGCTAGACGATCGCGAGCGGCCGCACGAATGAGCCGGTCGCGCCGGTGATTGGCAAAGGCAGGCACACGAACAGGAACTCTCCAACGCCGTCGCGGGCGAGGTCTTCCTGATCGACCCACTCCAGGATCGGGATGCCGCGTTCCTGGAGCAGAAAGCGATGCACCGGCTGCGGATCGCCCGCGATGCCGGAGGGGTCGACCTCAAGCGCGACATTGTCGGCGCCCACTGCGGCAACCCCCAACGAGGCCAGCCATTCCGCGCCGTCCAGCGACAGGCCGGTGCCGACGCATGCTGCCAAATGCTCGGGATCAGGCCACAACCGCATCGTTCCGGTACGCAGCAGTACCACGTCGCCGCTGCGTATCGCAACGCCCTGCCGCTTGCACGCGGACTGCAAGTCGGCGCGCCCGACCGGCTGGTGCGCGGCAAGCTGGGTGACGCCGAGACAAGCGGGAATATCGAGCATCACGCCGCGCGACAGCATTGGCGGCAATTCGGCCGCGTCCTTGCTGAGTGGCCCGAAGTCGCCGAGTTCCGTCGCCGCGCTGTGGCCGCCATGCCAGCAGGACTGCGGCCCGCACGTGACATGCGACAGGGCGTCGATATGCGTGCCGGTGTGCACGGTGCCCATCAGCAATTCGGAGATGAAGCCAAAATTCACCCGGTTGTCATCAAGGAAGGCCAGATCCTTCTGGTTGCGCTGCCCCGCCGGCGTCCGATAGGTCAGCACCTGGAACGGTGGATGCCCAGCGGCCAGCGGCATGCCGGGCCACCACCCTGAGGACAGATCATACGATTTGCCGATGCGCGGAATGCGTAGCGCATCGAGCGAAATCGGCGCCACGCGCGACCCCGCCGCATCGGCCCGCAATCTGCTGCGCGTCATTGTGTGATCTCCCACGCGGGTTGCATCAGCCGACCAAGCCGCTGGCCCAACCGGCCGCCGTCATCACGCCGTCCGCATTTTCGGCCCAGACTTCCAGGTGCAGGCGCGTGCCCCCGGCCTCGGCCGCCCGCCCCGTCACCACGCCGCGGCAGGTCAGGACATCGTTGCGGAACACCGGTTTGAGGAACGCGGTCTTGATCCAGCCGCTGCGCATCCAGCGCGGGCCGAAGAAGCTGGCCAGCATTTCTGCCATCCAGCAGGTTTCCATCATGCCTTGAGCCAGCGTGTCGCGGAATCCCGCCGCCTGCGCGATGCCGACATCGGTATGGATATTGAACCACTGTTTCCCGGCCCCGGAAAACACCGACATCTGATCCTGATGCGCGGTCTTGACCACAGGAGGGATCGGCGTGCCTGGGGCGAGATCGGCCGAAGCCCCGGCGACCGGCGTGACGTTCGCCGGCCATTCCCCGCGCACGCGCTCGCCGTCCGGCTTTGCCGAACCTTCGCCGAGCGTTACCTGTGCGGGCACGCGCATGATCTCCGTGCTGATCTGCCGCACCAGCAGCGTGCCGTCGCGCGCATCCCGCGCCTCGCTCTCGAACACCACGTAGCCTTTTCCGCGGCGCTCATATTTGTCGGTGTAACGGCCGGTATAATGCATGGTGGTGCCCAGCCGGATGGGGCTGTGGAACCACACTTCTTCTTTCTGGTGCAGGCCCACGACGCGGCTGGGGTCGTAGATGCTGCAGAACAGTGCCACCAGATCGCGCGCCACGGCCGTCGCCGGGACCAGCTGCTCGATGGCGGGGTCGTGCGACGTGTACCCGGGCGCGTAGTCGTCCATCGCGAAGCTGCCGTTGCGGCGATAGTGCTCGTCGGCGACGACGACCACCGGCCCGATCGGCTCGCCGACCTGCACGGCCTCGAACGTCGGCTCGCGCAACGCCGGATTGATCCTGCCCATCTGCCGCCCCTCCAGATCCTTATCGTATTGCACCGCAGCCCGTTCCAGAAAACGATTTCCGAAAACGTTTCTTGTTCCCGGAACTTACTCATGCTACCCGGATTGCGTCAACCACATCTGCGCGTGACCACGTCGCCGCGCACGCACCGGGGAGAGACAGGGGAAATGGCAGGGGCGCTCGATGGGCTGAAGGTTCTGGATCTGTCGCGCTTCATCGCCGGCCCGCTGTGCGGCATGGTGCTGGGCGACATGGGCGCCGACGTAGTGAAGATCGAGCGACCGGGAAAAGGCGAGGACGCCCGCGCTATCGCGCCGCAGGTCGGCGGCGAGAGCCTCTATGTTATGATGTATAACAGAAACAAGCGCGGAATGAGTCTCGATTTCCGGCATCCGCGCGCCCAGGCCCTGCTGCGCGAATTGGCGGCGCAGGCCGACGTTGTCATCGAGAACTTCCGTCCCGGCACCATGGAACGCATGGGCTGCGGCTGGGACGCGCTATCGGCGGCGAACCCGCGGCTGGTGATGGTGAGCATTTCGGGCTTCGGCCCAAGCGGACCCTACGCCGAACGCCCGTGCTTCGACGTGATCGCCCAAGCGATGAGCGGGCTGATGGAGATCACCGGCGAGCCGGGCCGCATGCCCTTGCCATCGGGCGCGTTCATCGTAGACCAGGTAACCGGCCTGTACGCGGCGCTCGGCGCGGTCACCGCGCTGCAGGCGCGGGAGCGCACCGGCCGTGGCCAACTGGTGGACACGTCGTTGATGGCCAGCGCAATCACGCTGTTGCTGACAGCGATTCCCGAGCGGGCGTTGCTGGGCGTGGAGAGCACGCGGCGTGGCGCGCGCGACCGCTACTCGGCACCGGCCAACAACTTCCAGGCCAGTGACGGTGGCTGGGTGCACCTTTCGGCCGGCAACGACCAGTTGTTCCCGCGCTTTCTCGCGCAAGCCGGCCTGACGCATCTTGCCAGCGACCCGCGTTTTGCGACCCATGCGGCGCGCGTGGCCAACGCGGCGGCCATTGAGACCATCGTCGCCGGCTGGGTGGCGCAGCACAGCGCGGCCGAGGTGGTGGCCAAGATGGCCGCGGCGGAAGTGCCGTGCGGCAAGGTCGCCACCATTGGCGAAATGCTCGACGATCCGCACGTGCGCCAGCAGAATCTGGTAGTCGAGCTTGAGCATCCCAGCATCGGCAAGCTGCCGATGCATGGCATCACGCTCGGGCTATCCGACACGCCGGGTGCCATCCGCCGTCCGGCACCCTCGGTGGGCCAGCATACGCGCGAGGTGCTGCGCGACTGGGCCGGCCTGGACGCAGCGGCCATCGACGAACTCGAGGCCGCCAGAGTGGTCGGCGCCGCGTGAGCGCCGACACGCCCCGCGACGCACGCGCGACCATCCGCGATGTTGCCCGCGAATCCGGCGTGGCGCTCTCCACGGTTTCCAACGCGCTGCAAGGCAAGCCGCATGTCAGCGAGGAGACGCGACGGCTGGTGCAGGAGGTTGCCGAACGCCTCGGCTATCGGCCGTCCACCGTGGCGCGCGCCCTGCGCAAGCAGCGCAGCTTCAGCATCGGCGTGCTCATGGCCGACATCGCCAACCCGACCTTCCCCGAGATCCTGCGCGGCATCGAGGATGCACTGTCCGTCGATCAATGCGCGCTGTTCCTCAGCAATACCGACGGCAGCGTGGAACGTCAGGTGCAGTACATGCACCATATGCTCGACCGCCAGGTGGACGGCTTCGTGTTGGTTTCGCAGCACACGGACGTGCCGGCGATTCAGGCGCTGCTGGATGGCGGGCCGCCGGCCGTGCTGGTGCACCGGCGCAGCCGGCTGCGCGACATGGATTATGTCGGCCTCGACAACGCCGATTCGATGCAGCAGGCGGTGCGCTACCTTGCCGGCATAGGCCATCGCCGCATCGGCTTCATCCGCGGGCCGGACCTTTCGACCACGGCGGAGGAGCGTCGGCTCGGCTTCATCGCCGCCATGGTCGAGCTGGGGCAGCCGAGCAACGACGACTGGATCGTGCCGGGCGGCTACACGTACGAGGCGGGCCTGTCGGCAGGCCGCCGTCTGCTCGCCTTGCCGCAGCGGCCCAGCGCGGTCATCGCCAGCAATGATCTTGCCGCCCTCGGCATGATCGCCGCCGCAACCGAACAGGGCATCGTCATCCCGGGCGGGCTCTCCGTCGTCGGCATCGACGACATCTACCTCGCGGCCTTGCCGCCCATTGGCCTCACCACGATCCGCCAGCCCAAGCGGCAGGTGGGCGCAGCCGCCGCGGAACTGCTGCTACGGCGCATTCAGCAACCGGATGCAGCACGCCCGCCGCAGCAGCGCATCTTTCCGACCGAATTGATCATCCGCAACACAACGGCGCCAGCGATGGCGCGCGTCGTTGACTGATTGCCCGCAGGAGACGCCACGATGTGCCCACCCCCCGACAGCACCGACCATCGGCCGAACGACACTGCCGCGCACGCGCTGGCGGCGGCGCTGCGGCGTCACGGCGTCCAGACGATCTTCGGGCAGAGCATTCCCTCGGCGCTGTTCCTTGTGGCGCCGGAATTCGGCATCCGCCAGATCGGCTACCGCACCGAGAATGCCGGTGCGGCCATGGCCGATGCCTACGCCCGCGTGTCCCACAAAGTGGCGGTGGTCACTGCGCAGAACGGTCCCGCCGCCACGCTGCTGGTGCCGGGACTGGCGGAGGCGCTGCGGGCCTCGGTGCCTGTCCTGGCCATCGTGCAGGACGTGCATCGGCGGCAGACCGACAAGAACGCGTTTCAGGAACTCGACCACCTGGAGCTGTTCAAGGGCTGCGCCAAGTGGATCCGCCGTGTCACCGAGGCCGACCGGATCGATGACTATGTCGACATGGCCTTCGCGGCCGCTGCCTCCGGACGGCCCGGCCCGGCGGTGCTGATCGTGCCGATCGATCTGTTCGCCGAGAGCCCGCGCATTGCCGAGCCGCGTCGTGGTGCTTCATTCGGCCGCTATCCGCTCGACCGTAGCGTGGCCGACCCGGCGGCGATCCGGCAGGCTGCGGACCTGCTTGCCACCGCGAAGTCGCCGCTGGTGATCGCCGGCGGTGGCGTGCACCTGTCCGATGCCGCCGCGGAACTCGCGGCGCTACAGGATGTCGCGCACTTGCCGGTCGCCACCACGGTGATGGGCAAGGGCAGCACCGACGAGGGCCATCCGCTCTCGCTCGGCGTGGTCGGCTATTTCATGGGCACACGCGGCCGCACCCGGCATCTGCGCGGCTTGGTCGAGGAAGCCGACGTGATCCTGCTGGTCGGGAACCGCACCAATCAGAACGGCACCGATAGCTGGACGCTGTACCCGAAATCGGCGCGCTATATCCACATCGACATCGACGGCCAGGAGATCGGCCGCAACTACGAGGCGTTGCGGCTGGTCGGCGATGCCAGGCTCACTCTGGCAGCGCTGGCGGCAGCCCTGGCCGAGCGCGACCTGACGCAACGTAGAGCGGCGCGCCCGGCACTGGAGCGGCGTATCGCCGGCGGATTGGCTGCGTGGCACGACGACGTTGCGCAACTCGGCAACATGGATCAGACGCCGGTGCGGCCGGAGCGGCTGATGCGCGACCTCGACAGCATCCTGACGCCGGACACCATCATGGTGGCCGATGCGAGCTACTCCTCGATCTGGATTGCGAATTTTCTGCGTTCGCGCAAGGCGGGAATGCGCTTCATCACGCCGCGCGGCCTTGCCGGGTTGGGCTGGGGGTTGCCGTTCGCGCTGGGTGCGAAGGCGGCGCTGCCGGACGCATCGGTGTTTTGCCTGGTGGGCGACGGCGGCTTCGCCCATGTCTGGTCGGAACTGGAAACCGCGCGGCGAATGGCGCTGCACGTCGTGGTCGCTGTGCTGAACAACCAGATCCTCGGCTACCAGAAGCACGCGGAAAAGGTTCTGTTCAACGACTACAGCGATGCCTGCGACTTCACGGCCGTCGATCATGCGGCAATCGCACGCGCCTGCGGCTGCGCCGGTGAACGGATCGAGACGCCGGCGGACTTCCTGCCCGCGCTGCGGCGTGCGCTCGCGGCGGACAGGACGACGGTGCTCAACGTCGTCACCGATCAGCGCGCTTATCCGCCGATCAGCGGATTCGAAGGCAGCGAGCGGCTTTCTTATTGATCGTTGGTACCGTCAACCCAGCGGGCGCATCATGACGGTGCCGCCTTCGACAAGTTGCACAGCGCGTCGACGACGCCGTCGAGCTTCTGGTCCAGCAGCAGGCCGAACTCCGTCAGCTCCGGCCGTCCGAGCAGACCGAGAAACGAGGACGGACGATCGAAGCCAATGACGGCACCCCCCGGCCCGCCGGCATCGTACAGGCAGACACGGAACGGCACATACAGGCTTGCGCGCGGATCGATGCCGATGATCCGGTCAGCGATGACCGGATTGCCGACCACGTAAAGCGAGCACTGCTTCACACGGCCGGACAGTGACGTGATGGCGCCCTGATTGGCGCGGAAGATAATCATCAGGCCACGGGGGCCGGCCATGCGATCGACCTCGCGTTCGAACGTCGCTCCATGGAGCGTTCCAACTCACCAGATAACCGACGACGGCGTTGTCCAGGTACCCGAGTTCGCGCTCGAAGCCGCTGACCAGCCGGTCATACGGGAGCCCCGTCGGCACGTCCACGCGCTCGACGGTCGCCGCTGAGCCCGGAAAACGTTGAGAGGAACTGTCGCTGCTGCTCATGAAACCCTCGCGATCGATATGACGCAGGCATGGAACCAGGCCGCCGGCGGCCCGGTTCGGAGGTTCCGGCAGGCACGTCCCGCCCACTTAGCATGGCCTGGGTCCTGCAGCATGCGCCGCGCGTGCGATTGGCGAATCGTGATTGGATTGAGCGCCGGCTGCGCGGGCGGCCCCTGGTGCGCTCAACCAGTCAGGAAGGCTGCAATCGGCCCGCTGATGGACCCGGCCAACTCTTCATAGAGGCCCAGCGACCCCGGCACCCATTGTACGCGAACGTCCGGACCGGGGGCTATCGCTGCCATCTCCGCCTTCGATTTCGGCGGCGTCAACGTCCCGCACAGAACCAGCGTCGATGCCGGTGGAGGCGTCAGCAGAGCCTGCAGGCCGCGCCGATCCTGCAGCGGATCGAGGGCACCCGTCACGAAGGCAACCGACGCAAAGCGCGCACCGGGCCGACACGCGAAACCGCGCTTGGTTGCGACGAACGCTGGCGTGACCTGGGTGGCATCCGCATAGACATGGCGCCTGTACATCATGCGGATGATCCGGGGATGAATGTTCAGACGATAGAGCGCCTCACCGACGACGGGTGCGCCGACCAGAGCCCGCGCCAGCCCATAGGTTTGCGGGTGCGGTCCCATGGCGGTCGGCAGCGGTCCCCGCCAGGTCGGCGCCAGCAGGACCACGCGCTTCCAAAGCCCCGGCCGCTCGTGGCCGAGCGCCAGCGCGTAGGCGCTTGCATGGCCGGCAGCTATCACCGCGCCATCTTCCGGCATCGTTGCGGCCACGAAGTCGGCCAGGAAGCGATGATACAGAGCCGGGCCATAGCCAAGTCGGCCGCGGGTCGAAGACCCGAAGCCGGGCCAGTCCACAAGCGTGCATGCGAGCCCGGACGCTGCCAGGAGTGACGCGAGCGGGCGCATCTCCTCGCGGCTCGACACCGTGCTGAAGGCCGGCAGCAACAGAGCCGGCGGACCCGACCCCAGTACCTCGTAGACCGCCTCGACCGGCCGATCACGCCACGCCCAGGAAAATCGCTGCATGGATCGGACCTTCAGGCGTGCGGAGCCGTGGAGTCCACTCCCATTGTCTTGCATGTCGGGCAGACGCCCGTCAGTTCGACAGTCCGCTGATCCAGCGCGAAGCCCAGGCGCTGTCCAAGATTTCTCGGTCGCTGTCGCTATCAAGACGTCCTCCGCCTCCACCACCGTACCGCATCGGCGGCAGATGAGAAACTGCACGGCATGGGGATGGTCCGGGTGCTCGCAGGCAACGAAGGATCGTGTCGTCTCCAGACGGTGAACCAGGCCGTGCGCCACCAGGAAGTCGAGACACCGGTAGACGCTGGCCGGGGTGACGGACGCATCTGCCGGCCGAAGCATGTCAAGCAGCTCGTAGGCCGACAGCGGTCGTCTGGCGAATAGCAGCTTGCTCAGCACGGCCCGGCGTTGGCGGGTCATCCGGCCGCCCCGCGCCCGGCAGATCGTCTCCAGTTCGTCGAGCAGGCGAGGGTTGTCCGGCGTGGTCGTCATTGCGGTCTCCCCTGGTTTCGCGGGCGCGCTCCGAAACCGGGCCGGACCTGCCGGCCTCTTCAACGCGCCGCGCACGCCTCGAAGCCGCGGCGTAATTCTGAGCTGTCGACGTCCCGGCCAATGAAGACGATCCGGCTCTGCCGCGCGTCGCCGGCCTTCCACGGACCGATATAGTCGCCGTCGGCGATCATGTGCACGGCCTGAAAGGCGAACCGCCGGTCGTCACCCTGGAAATGCAGGATGCCCTTGGTGCGGAGAAGGGCCTGACCCTTCTCCATCAGCACCGTGCCGATCCATGCGTTGAAGCGCTGCCTGTCGAGCGGGGCGTCCGAGATCAGGCTGGCCGAGGTCACGGCTTCGTCGTGCACGTGGTCATTCTCGCCGGACAGGAAGTCCGGCTCGACCTCCAGAATGCGGTTGAGGTCGAAGGAACCGCGATCCAGCACTTCGGCTAGCGGCACATTGGCTTTCTCGGCCCGCAGCACGCGGGCATAGCGGTTGATCGAGCGGATGCGGGCCTCGACGCCTTCCAGTTCCTCGGGCGTCACCAGATCGGTCTTGTTCAGCACGATCACGTCGGCAAAGGCGACCTGCTCTTCGGCCTCATGGCTATCCAGCAGCCGCGCGAGCAGATGCTTGGCGTCCACCACCGTTACGATCGCATCCAGCCGCGAGCGGGTCTTGACCTGATCGTCCACGAAGAAGGTCTGCGCGACCGGCGCGGGGTCGGCGAGGCCGGTCGTCTCGATGATGATGCCGTCAAGCCGGTCCTTGCGCTTCACGAGCTGCCCGACAATGCGGATGAGATCGCCGCGGACGGTGCAGCAGATACATCCGTTGTTCATTTCGAAAACCTCCTCGTCGGCATCGACGACGAGGTCGTTGTCCACGCCCAGCTCACCGAATTCGTTGATCACCACTGCATATTTCTTGCCGTGGTTCTCCGAGAGAATGCGGTTCAGCAGCGTGGTCTTGCCGGCACCGAGGTAGCCGGTCAGCACCGTCACGGGGATCTGCGAAAGCTCGGATGGGGTGGTCAGCGGCATGGCGGCCTCCAAGGTTGAACCGTCCCGGTCGGCGTCAATTGAGACTTTATATCAAGTCTTGCGGGCCGGGCGGATCTGATATAGGAGATGATATAACATATCATTTTCGCTGCATAGGGTTCCTCGATGCGCGCCGCCCGATCACTGATCGCAGCCCATCCCGATCGCCGCAGATCCAGATGAGCGCCTGCTACTCCATCGTGTCGGCGCCGCCCGCGGCGGCCGCAACCGTTGTGGAATGCCTGTCGCCTTCCATACTGCTCAATGCGCTGGCGCCGGGGACCGGCTTGGCGCTGTGGCGACGGTCGGCGCGCCCCGGTTTGCACAAGGCGACCGCAGCCCTGCTGGGCCTTCCGCCATTTTGCCTGACTGCCGAAGCCGCTCCGGACCAGGCTGCGCGGATCTTGCTGCGTCGCCTGCCGGTCGCCTGCCGTCCGTTGGGCGAGGACGTGGCCCTTCTGGGCCGCCTGTTCGCGACACTGACCGGCTCCTCCACTGTCCGGCTTCGCCTCGAACACATCGCGGACAATGCCTGTCGCCGGCATCACGTGGATGCGGTCGGCCTGCGTCTGCTCTGCACCTATGCCGGGCTTGGCACTGAATGGATCGACCCGGGCGGGCAGGCCCGCCGCATGGCGACATTCGAGGTCGGTGTGTTCAAGGGCTCGGCCTTTCCGGACACGGCCACCCGGGTCCTGCACCGCTCTCCGCCGGTCGAACACCTGCCGCCATCGCGGCGGTCCCGCCTTCTTCTCTGCATCGATGAACCTGGAGCACTCTGATGATATCTCGCATGCCGTCGAAATTCTTGCTGTCTGCTCGTGGAAGAACGGTGATCTGCGGCGCATTGGCAGCGCTGGCCATGACGGCCGCGCATCACCGGGCCGCCGTTGCCGCGACGCCGGGGGTGATCAACGTCATCGGTGTCGAGAACGAGTACGCCGATGTGATCTCGCAGATCGGCGGCAAATATGTCCGTGCGACGGCGATCGAGACGGACCCGAATACCGACCCGCACACATTCGAAGTCAGCCCGAAGGTCGCGACGCAGATCGCCGGCGCCGATCTGATCGTCAAGAACGGGGTCGGCTATGATTACTGGGCCGACAAGATCATGTCGGCTGCTCCCAATGCCGCACGCAAGGTCATCAACGTCCAGCATTTGCTGGGCCTGCCCGACAGCACGCCGAACCCGCATCTGTGGTACGACCCGAAGACGATGCCGGCCGTTGCAAAGGCGGTCGCCGCCTCGCTCTCCGCCCTGCAACCCGCGCAGGCCGCCTACTTCGAAGCCAACGCGAAGAAGTTCGACGCCTCGCTCAAGGCCTGGAATGATGCGATCGCGTCGTTCAAGGCGCATTACGCAAACACTCCGGTCGCGGTGACCGAACCGGTTGCCGACTACATGCTTGAGGCCGTCGGCACGGACATCGCCACGCCCTTCAGCTTGCAGACGGCGATCATGAACGGCACCGACCCGTCACCGCAGGACGTCACCACGCAAAACGCCTTGTTCAGCGGCCACAAGGTGAAAGTGTTCGTCTACAACCAGCAGGTGACGGACTCGCTCACCCAGTCGTTCCTCAACCTCGCGAAACAGAACGGGATTCCGGTTGTCGGCGTCTATGAGACGATGCCGACCCCCGGCTATACCTACCAGTCGTGGATGCTGGCGGAAGTCATCGCCCTGCGTAAAGCGGTGACTGACAACGTCTCCACCGAGACGTTGCTGGCCCGGACTCAGTGATCATGCAACCTGGGAACGAAGTGCTCGCCGTCGAGCAGGTGAGCGTTTCGTTCTCGGGACGCAGAGTGCTCCAGGATGTGGATTTCACACTGGGGCAGGGCGAGTTCTGCGGCCTCATCGGCGCCAATGGGTCGGGCAAGACGACGTTGCTGCGCACCATTCTTGGCTTCGAGATGCCGGGGGCGGGTCGCATCAGGATCGATGGCCACAGCCGGCTGGGGTCGGTGGGCTACGTGCCCCAGAAGATCCTTCTTGACCCCGACATGCCGCTGCGCGCGCGGGATGTGGTCGCCCTCGGCCTCGACGGTCACCGGCACGGTCTGCCGCTCTTTTCGAAGCAGCGCCGGCGGCTGGTCGACGCGATATTGCAGGACGTGGGCGCCGCGCGCTTCGCCGACCAACGTGTCGGCGATCTCTCCGGTGGGCAGCAGCAACGGGTGCTGATCGCCCATGCCTTGATCCGCCGGCCCCGGCTGCTGTTGCTCGACGAACCGCTCGCCAATCTCGACATCCGCAGTGCATCGGAAATCGTGGCGCTCCTGAGCCGCCTCTGCGTGGCGCATCGGATCACCATCCTGCTCTCCGCCCACGACATGAATCCGCTGCTCCCGGTCATGGATCGCATCGTGTATCTGGCCAATGGCCGCGCCGCGAGCGGGCCGACGGACGAGGTCGTGCGGACCGAAGTGCTGAGCGCGCTGTACGGCTACCACATCGACGTCATCCGCGTTCATGGCAGGGTGCTGGTGATCGCCGCCCGGGATGCGGATGAAGTGCGCGCGGCCATCGCACGAGAGCCCGCCCACGTCGCCCAGATTCCGTGATCCGCCATGAATGTCCTGTTTATGTCGATCTTCGCGCCCGGCTTCTTCACCAGCGAACCTGTGCACACCGCCATGGTCGTTGGCGGCGGCGCCGCTATCGTCTCAGCGGTGGTCGGCGTGTTCACTGTCATGCGGGGTCAATCCTTCGCCGGCCATGCGCTGGCCGATGTCAGCAGTGCGGGCGGATCGGCGTCGTTTCTTTTCGGAATCAACCCTCTGGTCGGCTTCCTGGTCATGGCGGTGATGGCGGCGGGCGGGATGGAGTTGGTCGGCGTCCGCCGCGCGCGCGAGCGCGACCTCATGACCGGCATCGTGCTGGGCGCGGGGCTCGGCCTCACAGCCTTGTTTCTGTATCTCGACGTGACTTCGATGAGCACGACCGGTGCCGCGATCACGGTCATGTTCGGGTCGATGTTCGCCATTCCGGCATCGATCATTCCTGCTGCTCTGGCCACCGGCGTCGGCGCGCTCCTGGTGGTCGCCGTTCTCTATCGCCCGCTGCTTCTCAGCTCGCTCGATCCGGAACTGGCCGAGGTGCGGGGCGTGCAGGTGCGTCTGACGGGGCTGCTGCATCTGCTGGTCGTGGCGCTCGCCGTATCGCTGTCCGCGATCACGGTCGGCGCCATCTTGTCCACGGCATTGCTGATCGGCCCGGCCGCGATCGCCCTGCGCGTGGCAAAGCGGCCAGGTCTGGCGGTGCTTTTCGCCGTCCTGATCGCGCTGGGTGCCACCTGGGGCGGAATCCTGCTCGCCTATGACAGCTACGACTGGACACCCGGGCACGGCTGGCCTGTGAGCTTCTTCGTCGTCACCCTGATCTTCGTGTCCTACGTCCTCACCGGTCGCTACGCACGAATCCGGCAAGGCGACGCCTGACGATGTTCTCCAGCTTCATGGTCAATGCCTGGATCGTCGCCAGCATCGTTGCGGCGGTTGCGGGTTTTGTCGGTTTCTTCGTCGTCATACGTGGTGCTTCGTTCGCCGCGCACGCTTTGCCGCTCGGCACATTTCCCGGCGCGGCGGCGGCGGCTCTGCTCGGCATCAACCCGCTCTTCGGCCTGGTCGTATTTTCCGGCCTTGGGGTGATCGGCATCAGCCAGCTCGGCCGCCGGGGACGTCACGAGGTCGCGACAGCGCTCTGCCTCGTGATGCTGCTCGGACTGGGGGCGTTGTTCCTGAGCATGACCACGGAATATTCCCAGGAGGTCTTTGCCCTTCTCTTCGGCGAAGTGCTCGGCATCAGCGACGGTGATGTCGCGCCGATCGCGGCCATGAGCGCGATCGCGGTCGCGGTGACGGCGATGCTGTTCCGGCCGCTCCTGCTGAGTTCGCTATCTCCGGAGCTGGCAGAGGCGAGAGGGATATCGAGCCGCCGGATGGACCTCTGGTTCCTGACCATCCTTGCGCTCGCGACGGCGATGGCGCTCCCGGTGGTCGGCGCGCTGCTGGTATTCAGCTTGATGGTCGGGCCAGCCGCCGCCGCGCGGTCGCTGACCGACCGGCCATTCGTTGCGGCGCTCCTGTCCGTCGGCATTTCCCTGGCCGTCGTATGGGCCGCGATCGCGCTGTCTTATGTTTCGGAGTGGCCCATCGGCTTCTTCGTCGGTGCCCTCGGCGCGATCGCCTACGGTCTGGGTCGTGCCTGGAACCGGTCGCGATCTCGGCGGCCGATCGCGTAACGGTGGTTGGCCCGGCGTCCGGCGCAGGCCACACGGTGTGCCGTCTACAACGAGATAGAGCGGGTCGCTGGTGGCGCCGCCGACGAGGGCGGCGCCACCCGGACCGAGCGTATCGGATCGCTCAGGATGCCGGTTTTGCGGTCTTGTCCGGCTCCGCTCCGGCCTGATCTGGCCCTGGCGATGGCCGAACCGGCTGATCGTATAGGTCCGCGGGGGCGCTCTGGCCGCCGCGGCTGCCCAACCTCAAAGTGCTGCGAGCACCGCCTCGGCACGGCTGGCATCGAAGCCGCCGGGGGGTTCGACCGCCAGATGCGTCACCTTGCCGTCATCGGCAACCAGCGCGAAACGCTGGCTGCGCACGCCCAGGCCGCGCGCCACCAGGTCCAGTTCCAGTCCAAGCGCCTTGGTGAACGCGCCGGAGCCGTCAGCCAGCATGACGATCTTGTCGCCGGTGCCCTGCTCCTTGGCCCAGGCGCCCATCACGAATGGATCATTCACGGCCATACAGACGACGGTGTCGACACCCTTGGCACGGATCGCGTCGGCCTGCTGCACGAAGCCCGGCAGGTGCTTGGCGCTGCAGGTCGGCGTGAACGCACCGGGCACCGCGAACAGCACCACCTTCTTGCCCTTGAAGATATCGTCGGTGTTGATTTCCTTCGGGCCGTCCGGCGTCGCGGTCATCAGTTTTAACGACGGGATCGTATCCCCCACCTTTATAGCCATGGCTGCTGCTCCCTGAACAATCGGGTTGCGGTTGAAAAAGCCGAACGCTGGCGTAACGCCGGAGGCCGGACGCGGCCGTACCTCTTGCCGTCGACACCTAGCGCCAACCATGCCCCGAAGTCACGCCGGACCGCGACGGTGCCGCGGCGCCGTGGTTAGAACGCTTGCGCTCGGGCCATTCGCTTGCAAGATAGGTTCTATGCCACGCAGAGCCCCCATGTCCGCGCGTAAGATCCCGCTCCGGCCGGTGTTCTCCGTTGATGAGAACGTCGCTGATCGGGCAGGTGCTGATCGCCATGCCGAGCATGGCTGACCCGCGCTTCTCGCAGAGCGTCATCTACCTTTGCGCGCACAGCGAGGAAGGCGCGATGGGCATCGTCTTCAACCGGCCGTTGGTCACGCCCAGCTTCGCCGACCTGCTCAAGCAGCTGGAGGTTGATCCGGTGCCGCCGGCCCGATCGATCAGGCTGTGCCAGGGCGGCCCGGTCGACAATGCGCGCGGCTTCGTGCTGCACACCACCGACTGGACCGGCGATGGCAGCCTGCTGGTGCGCGCGGGTCGCGCCAACGAGGAGATGGCGCTGACGGCCAGCCTCGATGTGCTGAAGGCGATCGCGGCCGGCGGCGGGCCTGAATGCGGCATGCTGGCGCTCGGCTATGCCGGCTGGGGGCCCGGCCAACTCGATCAGGAAATCCAGCAGAACACCTGGCTGTCCGCCCCCGCCGATCGCGGCCTGCTGTTCGACGATGACCACGACGCCAAGTGGCGCCGCGCCTTGGCCAAGCTGCACGTGGACCCGCTGTTGCTATCACCCGCGGCGGGACGCGCCTGAGCCGGCGCTGACGGTCGTTTCCCCTGCTCTTCGGCCGGAACAAGCCTGATCGATCGCGCTCGCGCTCGCGTTCGTCGGCACGCCGGATCGAACCGGCAAGATGATGACCGACACAATTCGCGATCGCCGCAACTTCGAATTATTTTGCAACGAGGATGTTCCGACTTCAAGCACGTCCATTAGCGGACGGTAATGGTCTATTTGATATCACCACCGTAACGGCAATAACGGCGCTGTTACCGGCGAAACTTTTCGTCACGTGAGCAGTTTACTGTTCATCGTCACGCAAATAGGACAAGCCCTCGATTGAGGCGGTCCAAGGAGAAACGACAAATGTTAAAGATTCTTGCGGCCACCGCCGCATTTGCACTGATGTCGGCCGGCACGTTGCTGCCAACCAGCGCCAAGGCCGACCAGAATTGTGGTACCCTCTCGCCGCCCAACCAGACCAGTTCCGCGCAAGGTGCGAATACTGCGACCGGTGCTGCTGGCAGTACGCCTTGTGAACTGTCGGGGGCCGGCAGGCAGACCTCGAACGGCCCCGGTGTCTCCGGTAACGACACGCAGCGTGCGCCCAACGTGAGCGGCGGTCCGATCGATCCGGAAAAGAAGTAACCTGTCGGCCAACCGCCACCTTTCGGTGTTACCAGCGAAACGCCGGAAGCGTGGCGGCAGGCGACAGTCCGGCGGCCCGTGCCGCAGCCTCGGCCGCGTCCGTGCCATCGAGTTCGATGGCGTGGATGCCTCCGAGCACCCAGCAGGAATCCACGCCGACGGCCGCGGCACCGGCAATGTCCGTACGCAGGGCGTCGCCGACGGCCAGCACACGATCCGGACGCAGGCCGAGACTGCCGAGAACCGGTTCGTAGACGGCAGGGTGCGGCTTGCCGATCCAGATCACCTGCCCACCCCACTCTGCGTAGAGTAGCGCGAGCGCGCCCGCACAGATCAGCCGCGCACCGCCGCGGATCACTTCCAGGTCGGGGTTCGCGCAGATCATCGGCAGCCCGACGCGAAGACAGTCCTGCAATTCCTGTTCGTATTCGCCCACATCGGTGGGGCTGCGACTGTCGTCCGGGCCGGTGTTGAGCACGAACTCGGCGTCGGCTGGCCGGGAAACAGCCTGCACGTCCAGCGACTCGAAGACGTTCCGGTCCCGTTCCGGCCCCAGATGGTAGAGCCGCCGGCCGAGTGCCGCGAAGGCCGGGTCGGCGCGGTCGCGCAGCAGCCGATGGGTGACTTCGCCGCTGGTCATCACGCCGGTGTACAGGTCGTTGCCGATCCCCATCGCGCGCATGCCCGCCGCGGCAGCCGCCGCGCGACGCGGGGCATTGGACAACAGCACCACCGGCTTGCCCCCGGCCCGCAGCCGCGCAAGGCATTCAACCGCGCCGTCATAAGGCGTGACGCCGTCGTGGATCACGCCCCATAGGTCGACGATGAAGCCGTCGTAGCGCGCTGCGAGGTCCGCGAAGCGGTCGTAATGCTGCATACCTATTTCCTCAGATCGGCACCGATCGCGTCGGCGACGGACGTAAAACCATCCTGGCGCAGCGCGGCGGCCAGTTCCTGCTTGATGCGCGGGATCAGCGCCGGCCCGTGCAGCGCGAAGCCCGTGTAAAGCTGTACCAGGCTGGCGCCGGCCCGCAGCTTGGCCAGCGCCTGCCGCCCATTGGCCACGCCGCCGACACCGATCAGCACCAGCCGCCCGGCCGCCAGCCGGGCCACCCGTGCCAGCAGCGCCGTGGACGGAGCGAACAGCGGTGCGCCGGACAGCCCGCCGGCCTGCGTCGCATTGCGTGAGCGCAACCCCGCCGGGCGGGCGATCGTGGTGTTGGAGACCACGAGCCCAGCCACGCCGCCGGCCACGCAGGCCTCGACGATGCCGGCGAGTTCGGACTCGATTCAGGTCGGGCGCCAGCTTGACCAGCAGCGGCGGATGGCGCGGCGCCTCGGCGGCAATGGCGGCGAGGATCGGTGCCAGCCGGTCGGCGGCCTGCAGGCCACGCAACCCAGGCGTGTTGGGCGAGGAGACGTTCACCACCACGTAGTCGGCATGGCGGCTCACGGCCGCGACCAGCGCCGGGTAATCGCGCTCGGGCACCGCACCGTCCTTGTTCACGCCGACATTCACACCGACCGGCACGCGGTGGCGCACGGCGGCAAGGCGGGGCAGGCAGCCGGCCAGCCCGCCGTTGTTGAAACCGAGCCGGTTGATGATGGCGCCGTCCTCGGCCAGACGGAACAGGCGCGGGCGCGGGTTGCCCGGCTGCGGGCGCGGCGTGACGGTGCCGACCTCGATCAGCCCGAAGCCCAGGCGCATCAGTGGCGCGACCGCCGCCGCATCCTTGTCGAAGCCGGCGGCGAGGCCGAGCGGGTTGGCGAAGCTCAGGCCCAGCGCCTGCACCGCCAGCGCCGGGTCGTCCGGCACGGTGTCCTGCCCGCCCAGGCCGAGACGCAACGCCAACAGGGCCAGTCGGTGTGCCTGCTCCGGGTCGAGCAGGCGCAGCAGCGGCATGGCGGCGGATTGGACCGTGAACGGCATGGGTGGCTACGTGCCCGAGTGCCGCGCGGAAGGGAAGCGGCAGGCTTGCGGCGCGGCGCGTCTGGCCGCACATCTCTGCCGCGATGTGGCATGAACCGTACCTCGAAACCTGCTGCCGCTCGGCGCTGCACCGGCTGACGCTGTGCGGCGACGCCGGGCGGCCGCCCGGCCTGAAGGACGGCCCCTGCCTGAAACGGCTGGCCGGCATGACCCTGGCGCGGGAGCGGGCGGACGGCCGCTACGAAATCACCGAAGCCGGCAGCGACCGCCACGCACGCGAGATCCTGAAACGCCAGACAGGATAAACCTGCGCGTCGGCGTCAGTGCCGCCCGGCGGTCTCGGCCGCGTAGCGTGCGCGTGCGGCCTCCACCGCCGCGACATGCGTGGCCGCGAGATCCGGCCGTGCCGCGCTCGCCCGGTCGGCGGCGGCGAGTGTCGCAAGATCCTGGCCCTGGAAGCGCGGGAACACATGGCGGGCGAGCAGTTCGTAGCTGCGCTTGGTGGCGTCGAAATCCGCCCAGTTGTGCGCCATCAGCAGAAAGGCGCCGAAGCCGCCATTCGACTGCTTCCACAGCCGGTCGATCTGTGCGGCCGCCATCTCCGGCGTGCCGATGACGCCGACACCGGACTCGTCGATGAAGTTGATCATCTCGGTCAGGTTGCCGCCGAGCACCTGCATCTGCGGGAACGCCGCCACGTTCTGGAAATAATGGAACCAGTGCTCGATGCCGTAGGCCACGTCGCGATAGGCTTGCTCGGTGGTCTCGGCGATGTGCATCGGCCCGACCAGGCGCCACTTGGAGCGATCGACCTGCTTGCCGTGCGCGGTCGCCTCGGCCTGCAACACGTTCCAGTGCAGCGCCAGCGCGTCGAACCCGGCCGCCATCGTGGCACCCACCGAGAGCAGGCCGACCCCGTGCCGCCCGGCCAGCTTGGCGCCGGTGGGCGAGGCGACGGCCGCCACCGTCACGTCGAACAGCGGGTTGGAATACGGCCGCAGATGCAGCCGCGCCTCGTGCAGGTCCCAGCGGTCGTTATGGAACGTGACCGGGGTATCGGTGGTCAGCAGCTGCATGATGATGCCGAGGCTGTCCTCCAGCAATTGCCGTGTCTGAGACTGCGACAGGCCGATCATCACGCCATCGGTCGGCAATGAGCCGGGGCCGACCCCGAACATTACGCGGCCGCGGGTGAGGTGGTCGAGCATGACGATCCGCTCGGCCACCCAGAGCGGGTTGTGGTACGAGAGGCTGACGACGCCGGTGCCGAGCCTGACATGCCTGGTGCGCTCCGCTGCGACCGCGATGAGGATTTCCGGTGAGGCGAAGATTTCCGAGCCGGCGGAATGGTGCTCGCCGAACCACGCCTCGTCGTAGCCGCAGCGGTCGATCCAGCGCACGAGCTCCAGATCCTGTTCCAGCGCCAGCGTGGGGTTGATGCCGGGCTTGTGGAACGGCGCCAGGAAAATGCCGAAGCGCAGGCGGTGAGTCATTGGAAGTCCTCCGCATTTGTTGTCCGGCCTCTACGGGCCGTTGCGCACTCTATCGGCCGCACCTCACCATGGCGAGCGCATGGCGATCACGTCCGGCTCAGTCCCCGCAGGAAGCGCGCGCCGAGTTCGGCGTAATGCGGGGCGGTGCTGTCGAATTTGCGGGCGCGCTCGTCGGCATCCAGCACGCGCAGCAGTTTGGCCGGCGAGCCCTGCCACAGCTCGTAGCGGCCGATCCGCTTGCCGGGCGGCAGCAGGCCGCCGGCGGCCAGCACGCCGCCCTCCTCGATCACGGCGCCGTCCAGCACCGTGGCACCCATGGCCACGAAAGCGCGGTCGTGCAGTGTGCAGGCATGGACGATGGCGGCGTGGCCGATCGTGACGTCGTCGCCGATGATGGTCGGGAACTGGCCGGCGTTGACGTGGACGATGCTGCCGTCCTGGATGTTGCTGCGGCGGCCGACGCGGATGAAGTTGCTGTCGCCGCGCAGCACGCAATGGAACCAGACGCTGCTTTGCGCGCCGATCTCGACGTCGCCGATCAGCACCGCCGTGGGCGCAATGAAGGCATCGGCGGCGACGCGCGGGCTGACCCCGTCCAGCGTGAACAATGGCCCGTCAGACATACGCGGCCTCCCGCGTTGCGGGCACGAGGCCGAGCATCAGAGAAATATTCTGGACGGCGGCGCCGGAGGCACCCTTGCCGAGATTGTCCAGCCGCGCCACCAGCACGGCGTGGGCCTCGCGGGCGTAGACGCGCAGTTCCAGCAGATCGGTGTCGTTCAGCGCCTCGGCCTCCAGCTTGCCATCGGGCGCCGGCGGCAGCACGCGCACCTGTTCGGCGCCGCCGTAGTGGCGGGCGAGGGCAGCGTGCAGGGCGGCACGATCCGGCTGGCCGGTCAGCAGATCGAGATGCAGCGGCACCGACACCAGCATGCCCTGGCGGAAATGCCCGACCGAGGGAAGGAAGATCGGCCGGCGTGTCAGCCGCGCATTGGCTTGCAGTTCCGGCACGTGCTTATGCTCCAGCCCAAGCCCGTACAACTCGAACGCCGGCCCGCCGGTGCGCTCATGCGCTTCGATCATGGATTTGCCGCCGCCGGAGTAGCCGCTGACCGCGTTGACGGTAACAGGGTAGTCGCGCGGCAGCAGCCCGGCATCGACCAGCGGACGCAGCAGCGCGATGCCGCCGGTGGGGTAGCAGCCGGGATTGGCCACGCGGCGGCTGGCGGCGATGCGCGCCGGCTGTCCGGCGTCCAGTTCGGGGAAACCGTAGGTCCAGCCGGGAGCGACACGGTGCGCCGTGCTGGCGTCCAGCAGCTTCGGGCCGCCGCCGGGCAATGCGTCGGCCAGCGCCACGCTCTCGCGCGCGGCGGCGTCGGGCAGGCAGAGCACGACGAGGTCGGCCGCCTCGCATGGCCTCGCGTCGCGCTGCCGGGTCTTTGCGACGATCGGCGGGCGGGCTGATCAGTTCGATCTGCGGCAGCGCGCGCAGACGCTCGCGGATGCCGAGGCCGGTGGTGCCGGCTTCGCCGTCGATGAACACGCGGGCGGTGATGGGCATGGGTCGCACCCTGGTCCGGAAGGCGTAAACATCCATGCCGGGCGCGGCCGGCGCAAGGGCAGCGGTGCGGGGCTGGTCTGTCTTGCCCGGCCCCCTGAACGCCGCCCGTTTCCGCTGGCGTGACGCCGACGTGGTTGCGTCCATCGCGCCGTCAACCAGGCCGGACCGATGTTTGCAGCGGAACCCATTGCGGTGCGGCGCTGGAAATTTCCTCGATCAGCTTGCGGGTGACCGCTTTGGCAAAGTCCTGATAGCTATGGATTTCGAGCACGAAGCTGCTCTCGCCGGTCGCAACATTCTGCAGATAGTAATTGCCCAGGCCGCCGGGCGGGTGCGTATGGGCCTGTAGCCAGGGCAGGCCGCTCTCGTTGGCCAGAGCCAGGCCGTTGATGGTGACGCCCTGCTTTACCGCGTCATCACGCGCATCCGTGACCGGGCGGCCAGAGTTGTTGGTGCCATCGCCGCATACGTCAAGCACGCGGCGATCCGCGCTGACGGTCAGTTTGGACAGCTCGTGCATGCCCTCGTCGATTCCCGCGCCAATGGCCGTGCGGCCGCGGAAGGAGCGTGGCGCGGCGACCATCGCGTCAGCAAAGGCGCGCGCCGAGGCTGCGTCCTTGATCACGGTCCAGTCGAGCACGGTCCTGACCTGGAAGTCGGCAGCGAATTCGACATAGGAGACGGCAATCTGCCCCGCCGTTCCGCTCTGGATTGCCTCCAGTACCTTCGCGTCGGTGAACGCGTCGTGATAGCCTTGCTTCTGCAGCTTGAACTCGTCGTCGTTGATGCTGCCCGAGACGTCGTCGATCAGCACCAGCGCCACATCGACGCCGTCCGCCGCATGCGCACGCGGCACAGCGGCGAGAAGGGCCAGCAACAGCAGCGGCGCAAATCGGAGCATGGCACGATCTTTACGATGGGGACTGCCACCTTAACGATGGGAACCGCCACGAAGATGCCAAGGTGTGCTTGCGGCCGCGGACGCGGAACGTCGTACCGCGGCCGCAAGAGGCTCTCAGCGCTTCGTGCCGCCGCGGTTCCAGCCGCGTCCCCCATCGCCGAAGCCGATCCAGCCGGTCTCGGTCACCGCGACGGTATCTTCAAGCTTGATATAGCCGCGGGTCGGATGAAGCATCGTCGTCTCGATGGAAATGACCATGCCGGCGTCGAGTGGCCTGTCCTCGTCATAGCCTGGATAGGGCACGAACCCGGTGCCGGTCAGCCGTGGGGCTTCATGGCTGATGATGCCCATGCCGTGCGCAGTGAAATGCGTGTAGGATTTGTGCCTGGAGCGGTCGAGAATGGCGAGCGCCGGCGGGAACACATCACCGCCGCGTGCGCCTGCCTTGATCGGCTGTCGCGCGGCCATCTGGATCGCGTCGATCTCTCCCAGCAGGTCGACCAGTTCGGCGTCCGGTTCACCGAGAATGCCCATGCGGCAGACGTCGCCGATGTAGCCTTTGTAGTTGCCGCCGGAGTCGATCGACATCACCTCACCCTCGCGCCAGACCTGGTCGGACGGCGCCCGGTTGTGGCTCTGGCCGGCGGTGATCAGGCAATATTCAAAGGTCATGCCGCGAGCGACTTCCTCGCGCTTGAGAGCCTCGACCATTTGGCGCTTGGTGCTGCCGGGCCCGTGGCTCGAGATCACCGCCAGCATGGAGTCGACGACCTTCTCGGACGCTTCGCGCAACAGCGTCAGCTCGTTGGGCGTCTTGACCGCGCGTAGCCGCTCCAGCGGCAGCAGCGCATCCGCTAATGTCGCGCCGGGCAGGCCCTCCCGCAGGGCAAGGAAGGCGTCCGCGGGAAGGAACGCCATTTCTACGCCGATCCGTTTTGTTTCCAGACCGAGCTTGCGGATGTGTTCGACGGCAAGCTGCGCCGAGGTCAGGCTGCTCCAGCTCTTGGTCTGAACGGTCGGCATCCAGAACTTGCCGAGATCGCGTTCGTAGGATTCCATCGTGTTCGCAATGTAGCTGGAATCCTGTGGCCGCCCCTTGGCGTAGACGAGGACAGGAAGATATCTGCTGACCCCGATGGCATCCATCGCGTCGAAGAAGAAGAACCGATATCCGCCAAGAAGATACTGGATGTTGTGCTTGCTGTTGAGCACCAGCACGTCGAGCCCGGCCTCGTCCATCAGCCGATCGAGGTGGTCCGCATTGAAAGGCAGGCTGCCATGGGTCCCCGCGCGGGTGGAACCAGTCGCCTGCTCAGGGGTCACAACCGCGAGATCCATGTCCTGTTCTCCCAAGACTTTTGCTGCCGGAGATATCACCGGTCATTGTCATATTGGTTCATGAAGACACGTCGCAAACGTGTGGTCGAAATTCTCGGGCGTGTCCCTCGAAATAGTGGTTCCCGGCGTTCCCCGATGTCAATGGGTGCCCCCGCCGTGTCAGGCTCCGCCCCGGACGGACCTGTTGCGTCGCGACGGGATTGTCAGCCTGGCGTCATTCAAGACCAAGTTGTGCAATCGTCCCGCGTCACCTGCGCCGATCTGACTGGCGGGGCGTCTCCAGCACGATGACACGTTCGGCCGCGTGCTCGATCGCCGTCGCGCCGTAGAGCAGCGGCACATAGGACCCGGCCGCCCAAGCCGGGCCGAGGTTGCGGTAATGCGGCGAGCGCGGGTCGCCCGACTGCCCCGGCGCGTTGATGCAGACGCTGTTGTCCCAGTCGCCGACATCCATGACCAGCCGCACGGAGGCACCGGCGATCACCCGGAAATCGGCCGGCCGGTAGCCGGTGTGCATTGGTGTGGAGGCGCTGCCGCCGATCGGCCAGGGGCCAGCGTCGAAGGACGGGTCGGCGCCCGCGCCCGACAGCGCATGCTGGAACAGCGCGT
Organism: uncultured Pseudomonadota bacterium; assembly: GCA_963764895.1. GTDB lineage: Bacteria > Pseudomonadota > Alphaproteobacteria > Acetobacterales > Acetobacteraceae > CAVXUK01. The sequence goes on along the minus strand of CAVXUK010000011.1, from coordinate 138,389 downwards.
GATGCAGGCGGCCCCAGGCCCAGCCGGCGCTGTCCTTACCCAGCCGCGCGGCGCAGTCGCGCATCGCCGCTGCCAGCGTCTCCAGCAGCAACCGGTCGCGCGCCCTCTCCGGCGCCGGCCCGAACCGCGCATCCGGCTGCTCCAGCGCGCGCAGCAGGCCGGCAACGTCGCCGGGCAGGAGCAGCGCGCACAGCGCGGCATCGGGAACCAGACGCTCCAGCAGCGCGGGCTTGAGGTGCCGCGTCCACCACAGCTCGGCGAGCGCCGCCGCGGCACTCTCCGCGCTCAGCCGGCAATCCCAGTCCGCGAACAGGGCAAGCCCGCCCGCTTCATCCCTGTCGGTGGCCCGCAACGGGGCCAGCAGTGCCCGCAGGCGGCGGCCGGGCAGGGATGTCACATCCGTCTGGAGGGCACAGGAGGCGGCCACGCTGTGCGCAGCTTCCGTGCGCAACTGCTCCTGGATGCGCGTGGCCCGCGACGGTTCGACCCACTCGAAGCCGACCTGCCGGGCCGCGTGGTCCCAGTCTTCGGGCAGGTTCATCTCGTTGGCGGTGGCGACGAAGCCGCGCGACGGGGCGACCTCGCGCGGCCACTGGTCGGGGTCGAGGAAGCCCGCCCATTCGTAGCGCCCATCGCCCGGCACTGGCAGCAGCCCATCCCAGTTCGGGCGCAGCGGCGTGTAGCCGGCCGGCATCCAGGCGATCGCGCCCGTGGTGTCGGCGTAGACGTGGTTGACCGAGGGCGCACCCCATCGCCGCAACGCGGTGCGGAAATCCCCCACCGATGTGGCACGCATGGCCGACAGGCTCGCCAGATAGGCGGCCGCGCCGGGCGCCGACCAGACGGTGCGCACGCCGACCGCCTGCCGCCGCGCCGCATCCGTGGCGATCACCGGACCGTGGCGCGTGAAGCGCAGCTCCAGGGTCTGCTCCGGCGCGCCCTTGACCGCGAAACGCTCCTGCACGACCGACATCTCCTCCCACCCCTCGCCGTAGCGGTAGGCGTCGGGGCGATCGGGAGACGTTTCGTAGACATAGACGTCTTCCTGGTCGGCACCGAAGATCGTCAGGCCGAAGGCCGCCGTTCCGTTGTGGCCGATCGAGATGCCGGGCACCGCCGGCTCGCCTGCGCCGATCGCATCGAAGCCGGGAGCGCTGAGATGCACGATGTAGCGCAGCGACGGGACCGCGTGGGTGCGGTGCGGGTCGCTGGCCAGGATCGGCCGCCCCGTGGCGGTGCGGCTGCCGGCGACCGCCCAGTTGTTCGACCCCTCCATCTCGGCGGCGTGCATCACCTCGCCCAGGTCTGTCACGCTGGTCCAGCGCCACGCGTCGTCCAGCCGCGCCGCGAGCCGTTCCGGCGTGAAGGTGACGCTCGCGGTCGCCAGCTTGAACACCGTTGCGGCGTCGAGCGCGATTGCGCCGAGATCGAGCCCCGCCGCCGCGTGCGGCACGACCGGCGGCGTGAGGTCCCTGCGCAGCAGGTCGGTGGCAAGGTCGGCACGGGCGAGCACATGCGCACGCAGGATCTCGGACAGCGCGTTGCGCGTCAGGCCGTGGCTGCGGATGCGCACGACATCCTCCGGCCGCCAGCGGGCCGGCCGCGTGCCGAGCAGCGCGAATTCCGGCGGCAGGCGCGCGGGCTCGCGCTCGGTCAGCGCGACATAGGCATTGATGCCGGCCGTGAAGGCAGCACAGATCGCCTGCGTGTCCGGCGCGTAGGACACCCATTCGGCCGCCATGTCGCCGCGATAGAGGAACAGGCGGGAAGCATAGTCCTGCGCCAGGAACCCCGGCCCGAACTCGGCCGCGAGCAGGCCGAGGCCGCGCTTGCGCCAGAGGTCGATCTGCCACAGCCGGTCGCGCGCGGCGTTGAAACCCTGCGCGAAGAACAGGTCGTGCAGGTTTTCCGCGCGGATATGCGGAATGCCCCAGCGGTCCACCGTGATGCGGGCCGGCGCATCAAGCTCCTCTACCTGGATCGTCTCAACGGGAACAGCGGCGGGCGGGGCGGCGGAGGACATCGGCAACACCGCTACAGAATCGATCCGCCGTGCGCAATGCAATCTTGGCGCTTTGCGGATACAAGACGATACGGCGGGCGACTGGGGCCACGCAGGCATTTCGGAGGGGGAACATCATGGCACGCGTCGGTCGCCGCCTGGGCTGGCTTGTCGGTACTGTGGCTGCTGGCGGCTGGTTCGGCCGCGGCGCAGATGCCGGCCGGGCTGGACGCGATCCTGGCGCGCGGCGTGCTGCGCGTGGGGCTGACCGGGGACTACAAGCCGTTCTCCTTTCGCGACCCCGACAGCGGCACCTTCTCCGGCCTCGATGTCGACATGGCGCAATCGCTGGCCGACGGCATGGGCGTGAAGCTTGTGGTCGTGCCGACTGCCTGGCGCAGCCTGACCGCCGACCTGACGGCGGGAAAGTTCGATGTCGCGATGGGCGGCGTGACCATCACGCTGCCCCGGCTGAAGACGGCGTTCTTCTCCGATCCGGTGATGCACGCCGGCAAGACGCCGATCGCACGCTGCGCCAACAAGGACGCGTTCCAGACGCTGGCGCAGATCGATCGGCCGGGGGTGACGGTGATCACCAATCCCGGCGGCACCAACGAAAGCTTCGACCGTGCCACGCTGCACGCGGCCAAAATTCTGGTGTTTCCCGACAATGCGAAGATCTTCGACGAACTGGTGGCCGGCCATGCCGACCTGATGATTACCGACGAGGTGGAGACGCGCGTGCAGCAGAAGCTGCACCCGGAGCTGTGCGCGATTCACCCGGATGCGCCGTTCACCACCTCGGAACTCGGCTACATGCTGCCACGCGACATGGCGCTGAAGTTGTTCGTGGACGCGTGGCTGCGCGGCCTTGACGCCAGCGGGGAACACGCGAAGCTGGTGGCGAAGTGGCTGGACTAGGCCCCGACCCAGCTACGCCCGTCGGACATTCCAGAACATGAGGAAACCATCCAGCATGTTCGTGATGTCCTTGACTGGTCCTTCACGGAAGTGTTGGCAGCAATGCAAAAGCCGCAGCGTCCTTCAGAATGGAGACGTTAGCGACATTGAGGCAGATCAATCATAGATGGAGTTCACGTCGGCGGATGTCCCCGATCGATGCAGCGCGCGCAGCGGTCCAGGGGGCGCATGACGGCGGTGATGACGACACAAAGGGCGCTGTCGATTGGGGAAGATCAAGGTGGACGCGGGCGCTGACCGCGCATCTTGCGCCAGGCGCCGGCGCATGCACGAAATGGTGATGTTCCGGTCGAACTGCCGGCCCTCGGATGCGTTTCTTACATCCGGCAGCTCTACGGTTTGACTAAGGCTCGTCTGTCGTCAGCCGGAATCAGGCAACTTGAGTCAGGTCAATATTGGATCGCGGGTCCGTCGGGCATATATAATGCCGATGAATGACACGGAACTCACAACCCGTGGCGACCGTCGGTAATCCGTCAGCGGCCAACATATCGCGAAGTTGGCTGTGCTGGCCTGCCTCGTGTCCGATTGCTCTGACGACAGAGCGGCACCAGACGGCCTGAATGTCCGTCAAACGGCCGAATATCTGCCATGCTCGCCTCCAGGAGAACATCACCATGAAGCTCTTTCCCGTCACCGCAGGCACCGCTGCGATTTCTGCTGCTGTCGGCTGGCGCATATGCGCAGAACAACCCGACAGTGAAGCCCTGCCCCCCGGGCCAAATGGCCTCGCGCGGCACCGCCACCGGCGAGTCCGACGCGACCAAGCAGGCGCAGCTGGCCTCGCGTGGCACCGCCACTGGCGAGTTCGACGCGACCAAGCAGGCGCAGCTGGCCTCGCGTGGCACCGCCACTGGCGAGTTCGACGCGACCAAGCAGGCGCAGCTGGCCTCGCGTGGCACCGCCACTGGCGAGTTCGACGCGACCGAGCAGGCGCAGCTGGCCTCGCGTGGCACCGCCACTGGCGAGTCCGACGCGACCAAGCAGGCGCAGCTGGCCTCGCGTGGCACCGTCACTGGCGAGTCCGACGCGACCAAGCAGGCGCAGCTGGCCTCGCGCGGCACCGTCAACGGGCGAATCCGATGCGACCAAGCAGGCGCAGCTGGCCTCGCGCGGCACCGTCAACGGCGAATCCGACGCGACCAAGCAGGCGCAGCTGGCCTCGCGCGGCACCGTCAACGGCGAGATCCGATGCGACCAAGCAGGCGCAGCTGGCCTCGCGTGGCACCGTCACTGGCGAGTTCGACGCGACCAAGCAGGCGCAGCTGGCCTCGCGTGGCACCGTCAACGGCGACTCCGACGCAGCCAAGCAGGCGCAGCTTGCGGCGAACGCCACGTGCCAATAAGCGCCGGCTAACCGGCTGAGACGGGCCTTTGCGCCGGGCGGGCGAGATCCCGCCCGGCGCTCTGCTGTTCAACGTTGGCGCCGGCTTGGCCGCCGTGTGCCGCGGCAGCGTCTCAGCGCGGCAAGCCGCGATCAGCCTGGGTGACGACGGGAGGATGCCGGCCGCGCGTCCGCGACCATGCCGGCCACGCGCTGGGCCAGAGCGTCCAGCGCGAACGGCTTGCCGAGAATTTCCATGCGCGGTCCAAGCCGCCCCTGTCCCGCGATCGCGTCGCCCGCGTAGCCGGTGATCAGAAGCACGGGCAGATCGGCATCCAGTTCCCGCACGGCATCGGCAAGCTGACGCCCGTTCAGCCCTCCGGGCAAGCCGATATCGGCCACCAGCAGATCGATCCCGTTACCGCGACGGGAGCCGCGCAGCGCCGTTTTGAAAATCTGCAAAGCGTCCGGGCCGTTACCCGCCTCGACGACCTCGTAGCCCAATTCCTGCAGCGTGTGGGCCGCCAAACTGCGCACGGACGCCTCGTCATCGACCAGCAGCACCGTCGGCGTCCCCTTCGTGCGGCTTACTGCCCGGCTGTCCGCTGCCGCCGGGCCGTTCGTCTCCCGGTCCCGCTTGTCATGGCTGCGGGCCAGGTACAGATGCACCGCCGTCCCGATGCCGACCTCGCTCTCCAGCCGGACAATCCCCTGCGACTGCCTCACGAAGCCATAGAGCTGGCTCAGGCCAAGGCCGGTACCCTGCCCGTCGGGCTTGGTCGTGAAAAACGGTTCGAAGGCGTGGGCCAGCACGTCGGGCGTCATGCCGCTTCCGGTGTCGGCAACCGTGATGCGAACATAGTCGCCGGGATTGGCGCCCTCCCAGTCGGCCGTGTCGGTCTTGTTCAACGCGACATGCGCCGTCTCGATCACCAGCCGCCCGCCGTCCGGCAGCATTGCGTCGCGCGCGTTGATGGCGAGATTGAGCAACGCGCTTTCCAATTGGTTCCGGTCGGACAGCACGGGCCAGCAATCCTGCTTCAGCTGGAGTTCAACTTGAATGGCAGGGCCGACGGTCCGCTCGATCAGCCCGGCGATGCCCTGAACGAGATCTTCCGGGTCGATCGGCTTGGGGTCGAGCGCCTGTCTGCGTCCGAACGCCAGCAACCGTGCCGTCAGCGCCCCGGCGCGCGCGGCCGCCGCTTGTGCGGCCTTGAGGAATTTCTGCGCCTCCTCGGTCCGCCCCGTCGCAATTCGCCGTTCCGCGAGATCGATCCCGCCGGTGATACCCTGCAGCATGTTGTTGAAGTCGTGCGCGATCCCGCCGGTGAGCTGGCCAACGGCCTCCATCTTCTGGGCCTGGCGGAGCGCGTCCGCCGTCTGGGCGAGCGCTTCCGCCTGCAATTTCTCGCTCGTGACGTTGCGGCCAACGGCATAAATCTTGTTGCCCTCGGCCACCGCCGTCCACGAAATCCACCGCCAGGACCCGTCGCGGTGGCGGTAGCGGTTCTCGGCCTGCCGCACGCTCTTGGTTTTCAGCCGGCCGATGATCGCGAAAGCCGTGGCGCGGTCGTCCGGATGAAACAGCGTCGAGAAGGGCCGCCCGACCAATTCATCCTCGCGGTATCCGAGCGTGGCCTCCCAGGCGGGGTTGGATGCCTGAATGATGCCGTCGAAATCGAGTACACCGAGCAGGTCGAGCGAATGGCGCCAGATTCTTTCGCGCTCGGCGGTTTGCTCGGCGACCTGTGCTTCCAGCGTGGCGTTAGCTTCCTGAAGCTCTCGCTCCATTTCCTTGCGGCCTGTAATGTCCACCGACACGGTGACGAGGCCGATGATGGCTCCGTGTTCGTCGCGCAGCGGGGTTTTCGTAGACAAGTACAGACGCCACGGGCCGCCTGGCGTTCCAATCAGCTCCTCTAATTGATGGGTCTGTCCGCTGGCGAAGACGCGTCGGTCGTTCGCCATCAGTTGCTCGGCCAGTGCTGGATCTTCCAGGAATTCTCTGTCGGTACGGCCTTTTACCTCGGACCAGGGTTTCCCGATCAGATCCAGCGCGGCACTGTTGGCGATCAGCATCCGGCCCTGCGCGTCCTTGGCACAGATCACGCAAGGGGCCGCCTCGATGATGGTATGAAGCAATTCGACCGTTTGGCGCAGATCCCTCTCCGCGAGCGTCCGGTCGGTCGTGTCCATACCTTCGACGAAAATGCCGGTCACGTCTCCGCTGTCGGTCTTGACTGGCTGCAGGATGAAATCCACGAAACGCTCGTCGACGGGACCGCCGGGCGTGGTCGGGACGGCGTATCTCGCGCCTTTGGAGCGGAATGCCAGGCCGCTTTGGAAAACCTCGTTCATGCGGTCGAGATAGCCTTGCGCCACCACTTCGGGCAGCGCCTCGGCGACGGTCTTTCCCAGAACATCCCGATGCCCGATCAGGCGGAGATAGGCCTGATTGACGAGCTCGATCCTGTGGTCGGGCCCGCCCAGCATCGCCATGAAACTCGGCGCCTGGGCGAACAACTGGGCAAGCTCATCGCGTTCGGCCGTCCGGGCTGCCGCACGCTCCGCCTGTCGCTTTTCCGCTAGCACCTGCGCGGTCGTCTCGGTGCAGACGACAAGCACCCCGCCGACGCCTGTCGGTGCCGAATCGTCATCGATTGGCGAGTATCCGTATGTCCAATACGCATCTTCGTGGCGGCCATGGCGCGTGATCGGCATCAGTCGATTCTCGTGCCAGGTGGCACCGCGGCCGGACATGACGAATTCTATTTGCGGACCGATCGTATCCCAGATCTCCGCCCAGACCTCGCGGGCGGGCTGGCCGAGCGCGGACGGGTGGCGCTCCGGCCCGATGAAGGCAGTGTAAGCGTCGTTCCACAGGCATGCCAACGATGGGCCCCACCACACGAACATGGGGTGGTGCGTGTTCAGCATCAGGCGGGTGACGGTTCGCAAGGATTGCGGCCAGAGCGATACAGGGCCGAGCGCGGATGCGTCCCACCGATACGCCCGCATGAGCCGGGCCATCTCGCCATTGCCACCAAGAAACGCCCGCGCATCAGCCCGGTCGTCGGCCTGACTGCCGCCGTCTTGAGGCTGCGGGTCTGGGCCACGCCGCCGTGTCATGGCCGGTTCGCTAAGGATCGGCCGCGGCTATCGAATGGGCCGCATGGGGATAGCGCAGGAGTTTTCACCGGCCCATCCCGTCAACACATCTGGTCCTTCAGATCCAGGCCCGGCAAACATCGGACTCCGACGTGGCCAGAATATCGCCAATCGGGCCGGAAATGGAAGGCAAAGTCCCCGCTGGAATCACGTATGGGTCATCCAAAAGGATGAAGTCAGCTCAAGACCGCACAAGTGCCCGCAACCGTCCGCCGGCCATCATCGCCCCGCCGGCCACCAGCCCCCAGAACGCGCCGCTGACGCCCAGCAGCGTCACGCCCGAGCCGGTGACCAGAAAGGTGACGATTGCCGCCTCTCGCGTCTGCGGATCCGCCACGGCGCCCATCAGCGCGCCGCCGAACGCGCCGAGCAGCGCGAGGCCGGCCACCGCCTCGATCAGGATCGCGGGCGACGCGGCGATGAAGGCGGTCGCGGCGCCGGCGCCCAGGCCGAACACCAGATAGGCCGCGCCGGCCGCCACGGCCGCCCAGTAGCGGCGCGCCGGGTCGGCGTGCGCGTCCTCGCCGGCGCACATCGCCGCCGTGATGGCCGCGAGGTTCACCGCGTGGCCGCCGAAGGGGGCGGCGAGCAACGAGAACACGCCGGTCACGCAGAACAGCCCGCCCGGCGCCGGGCGGTAGCCGTTCACGTTCAGCACCGCGATGCCGGGGATGTTCTGCGAGGCCATCGTGACGATGAACAGCGGTATCGCGATGCCCACCACGGCACCCAGCGAGAAACGCGGCGCCACCAGCACCGCCGCCGGCCATGGCGAGCCGATCCGCCCGGTATGCGCGGTGGCGGCAATCAGCACCACGGCCACCACCACCGCGACCGGCACGGCGTACAGCCGGTTGATACGCGCCATCACGGCCCAGGCGAGCACCACCGGCAAGCCCAGCAGCGGCGCCTCCGCCACAGCGCGCACCGGCGCCAGGCACAGGCTCAGCAGCACGCCGGCCAGCATGGCGTTGGCGAGCGGCGCCGGAATGGCCGCAATCCCGCGGCCGAGCGGGCGCCATGCCCCGGCCAGCACGATCAGCAGGCCGCACACCAGGAACGCCCCCACCGCCGCCGGGAACCCGCCCGGGACCGCACCCGTGGTGGCCAGCAGCGCCGCCCCGGGCGTCGACCATGCGGCACTGATCGGCAGACGCGTGCGCAGGCTCAGCACGATGCCGCACAGTCCCATCGCCAGCGCCAGCGCCATCAGGCCGGACGCCGCCTGCGCCTGCGTGGCCCCCGTTGCGGTCAGGCCGCGGATGATGACGGCGAACGAACTGGCAAAGCCGACGAATGCCGCGAGCACGCCCGCCAGCAGCGCCTGGCCGGAACACTCCTTCAGTATCGAATTGGTATGGCTAGTACGCGGCTGGAGGCGGGACATGCAAAAGTGTCACCCGCCGCCACGCATCGGTCCAGGGGAAAGCGGCCGCTACTGCATGGACATGTCGAGCGAGAGCGGCCCGCCGCGTGCGTCCTCCAGTGCCGCGGCGATGGAAAGCGCCCGCACCTCGCGGAAGCCGGGAACCACGATCTGCATGCCGATCGGCAGTTGCTCCGCCGACAATCCCATCGGCAGCGTGATGGCGGCCAGTTCCAGGTAGTTCACGAACCGGGTCAAGGTCGCCGGGCTGGCGTCCTCGTCGTATTCGCTCAGCTTCGGCGCCGGGAAGGCCGTGGTGGGCAGCAGCAGCGCGTGCAGGTCGGCGAACATCTCCGCCATCGCGGCGATGTCTTGCGCCCGCTGCTCCAGTTCGGCGAGCATCCACGCGGCCGATACCTCCCGCCCGCCCAGCATGCGGCGGCGCACCGGGGCGCCGAGCAGGTTCGGTTCGGCGTCGGCGAGCGTCTCGTATTCGAGATAGCCGTGAACCGACGCAACCTTGCCCATGGCGGCGAGGTACGAGGTGACCGGGCGCGGCAGGCTGGCCGGGACCAGCGTGGCGCCGAGCGATTGCAGCAGCGCCTGGGTCTGCGCGAACACCCGCGCGGTGTCGGGGTGCAACGGCACGTCCGGCAGTGCGAGCACGCCGATGCGCCGCCCGGCGACGCCGCGCGACAGGACGGCGGCCGGCTCGGCCACCAGCGCGGCACCGCCGGTCAGCCGGGAAACATCCTCGGCGACGAGGGCGGTCAGCAGGCGGGCGGCGTCGGCCACCGTGCGCGTCAGCGGCCCCACGGTGTCGAACTGCTTGCTGAGCGGCAGTACGCCGTCGATGCTCAGCAGCCCGGCCGTGGTCTTCAGGCCGACCGCGCCGCAGAACGCGGCCGGCAGGCGGACCGAGCCGCCGGTGTCGGTGCCCAGCGCCGCCGGCACCAGCCCCGCGCCGACCGCCACGCCGGAGCCGTTGGACGAACCGCCCGGCGCGCGAGGGGCGGTCAGATCCCACGGATTGAGCGGCGTGCCGACCGAGACATTGGTGCCCCAGCCGCCGAACGCATATTCGACCGTGTAGAGTCTTGCCGACCACCACCGCGCCGGCCGCGCGCAGCCGTTGCACCACCGGTGCGTCACGGGTGGCCGGCGCCGCGCCCGCGCGGGTGAACGAGCCGCCGCGGGTCGGCAGCCCGGCCACGTCGATGATGTCCTTCACGCCCACCGCCATGCCGACCAGCAGCCCCGGCGGCGTGCCGAGTGCCGCCATCGCGTCCAGATGCCGCGCCTGCTCCAGTGCGTGCTCCGGCACCACCGTGACGAAGGCGTGCAAGGTGGGGTCGAGCCGCGCAATGCGGGCGAGAGCGGCGTGCGTGGCGTCGGTGGCGCTGCCCATGGGGGCCTCCAGTTTCTTGAGAGGATGAAGGCTTGTGCAGGTGTGGAGTAAATGCAACCGGCGCTTGACGCGGCCTGCACAGCGCGTCACGCAGACGGGGTGCGCCGATTGTTGCCCTTTCTGCTGCTGTTCGCGGCCGCCGCCGGGCCGCAGACGCCCGCACCCGGCCCGGTGCGGGTGATCGGCAACCACGGCGGTGGCTGCATCGCGGGCGCCGTGCGGCTGGCGGACACGGCGCCGGGCTTGCAGACCATCCGGCAGTCGCACAGCTCGTTCTGGGGGCATCCGGACACCATCGCGGCACTGCTGGACCTCGGCCGGCGGGTGCGCGCGGCCGGGCTGCCGGATATGTATATGGGCGACATATCGGCGCCGCGCGGCGGCCCGCTCGCGGGCGGGCACATGAGCCATCAGATGGGGCTGGATGCCGACATCTATCTGGACATGTCGCCGCGCCCGCTGTTGTCGCCGGAGCAGCGCGAAGCGATCGAACCGCCCAGCATGGTGCTGCCCGATGGGCGGGGTGTGGACCCGGCGCACTGGTCGACGGCGCAGGAAACATTGCTGCGGCTGGCCGCCGCGATGCCGGGCGTCGACCGCATCCTGGTGAACCCCGCGATCAAGAAGAAACTCTGTGAGGATGTCACCGGTGATCGGGCGTGGCTGCACCTGATCCGGCCATGGTCCGACCACGACAGCCACATGCACATCCATTTCCGCTGCCCCGCCGACCAGCCCGACTGCCCGCAACAGGCGCCACCGCCGGCCGGCGACGGCTGCGACGCGACGTTGCAGTGGTGGTTCGACCGGCTGAACCAGCCAGCCAAGCCGCCGAGCGCGCCTGCCGTGCCGCCGGCGCCGCCGGAAGCCTGCCGCGCCATCCTGGATGCGCCGTGACGGGCCTGACCTGGCTATCGCCACCGCCGGCGCGGGCAGCGCTGCAGGCGAAATTCGCGCGTTGACCGGTCGGCAGGCGCTACAGGGCGCCGGCCAGCCGCCGCATGACCCCCGAAAAATTCGCCGCGATCTCGCGGCCGCGCGGATGCAGCGCCGTAGCGTACCACCCAGGCGCCGCGCACCATGACATGGCGCACCGGCGTGGAATTGCCGCTGAACACCCAGGCATCCAGCAGCGACAGCCCGTGCCGGCCGACCAGCGCCGGATGATCGGGGTCGAGCACGACCAGATCGGCGAGCCGGCCCGGTGCGATCTCTCCGGCGTGGCGGTTGAGTGCCTGCGCGCCGCCGGTCGCCGCCCGGCCGAGCAGCCCGGCCGCGACCGAGGCGCCCTGCCGCGTCTCCGTCACGTTGCGGGCGCGGGTTTCCAGGCGGCGGACATATTCCAGCCAGCGCAATTCCTCGATCGGGCTGGTGCCAGACGTTGCTGTCGCTGCCGATCCCGAACCTGCCGCCCTCCGCCGAGATACGCGCGCAGCGGGAAGATGCCGTCGCCGAGATTGGCTTCCGTCGTCTGGCACAGCCCGGCGACCGCGCCGCTGCCGGCGAGGCGGGCGCGTTCGGCGTCGTCCATGTGGGTGGCATGGATCAGGCACCAGCGCGGCCCGACCGGGGCGTGGTCGAGCAGCCATTGCACCGGGCGGGCGCCCGACCATGCGAGACAGTCGGCGACCTCCGCCGTCTGTTCGGCGACGTGGATATGCAGCGGTGTCGCCGGCCCCAGCGCGTCCGCCAGCGCCACGGCATGCGCGAGGTCGTCGGGGGTCACCGCCCGCAGGCTGTGCGGGGCGATGCCGATGGGCACGTGGCGTGCCATGGCATGGCACAGTGCCGCGTAGGCGTCCCGGTCCAGCACGAAGCGGCGCTGGCCCGGCGCGCGGCGGCGCCGCGCCGAAGCCGCCCTGGCGATACAGCACCGGCAGCAATGTCAGGCCGATCCCCGCCGCCTCGGCCGCCGCGGCGATGCGCCAGGACAGTCTCGGCCGGGTCGGCGTACGGCGTGCCGTCCGGCGCATTGTGCAGGTAATGGAACTCGGCGACCGCGGTGTAGCCGTGCAGCAGGCATTCCACGTAGAGCTGGGCCGCGATGGCCTGCACGTCCTCGGGCGTCAGCACCGCGAGGAAGCGATACATCACCTCCCGCCAGCGCCAGAAATTGTCGCCATCCGGCCCTGCGCGCTCGGCGAGGCCGGCCATGGCGCGCTGGAAGGCGTGGCTGTGCAGATTGGCGATGCCGGGCACGACGAGCCCTGCCAGCCGCTCACTGGCGGTCTCCGCGTTGCGGTGCAGGGCCGCAATGGTTCCGTCGGCGGCGATATCGATCCGCACACGCTCGACGATCTCGCCGCCGATCAGCGCGGCGTCCGCAAGGTAGGACGTGGCACCGCCGACCAGGGCGTCGAGCGGAGTCATGGGGCGGTGGCTGGCATGCGGGACGTCCTGGAGCGTCAGCTCACAAAATGCGGAACGGTGGCGGAATTGCAAGCGCCGCGGCTTTCGCGCGACCCTTCCGGGAGAGCGATGCCGCCTTATCTGCAAACATTGACCAGCCTGGAGAACCGCGAATGGATGCCCAGATCGACCTTTCGCCAGAGCGGTTCGCCGTCGGCCAGCCCGTACCCCGTAACGAAGACCCGACGCTGCTGCGCGGCGAGGGGCGCTACACGGACGATCTGAACCTGCCGGGACAGGCCTACGCGGTGATGGTGCGCAGCCGGGTGGCGCACGGCACGCTTGCGCGGCATCGAAACGGAGGCGGCGCGGGCGATGCCGGGCGTGCTGGCAGTGCTGACCGGGGCGGATCTGGTGGCCGCCGGGTTGAAGCCGATGCCGCTGAGCGTGTTCGGCCAGAATCGCGACGGCGCGCCGATCCCCAAGCCCGTGCAGATGGCGCTGGCGACCGACCGGGTGCGCTACGTCGGCGACCCGATCGCCGTGGTGGTGGCCGAGACGGTCAAACAGGCCAAGGACGCCGCCGAATGGGTGGTGCCGGACATCGACGAACTGCCGGCCGTGACCGACGCGCGCGCCGCCGATGCGCCGGACGCGCCGCAACTGTACAGCGAGGCGCCGGGCAACCTGCTGCTGAACTGGCACTACGGCGACAGCGCGGCGGTGACGGCCGCGTTCGCGCGTGCGGCGCACGTGACGCGGCTGGATATCCGCAACAGCCGGGTGATCGTCTGCCCGATGGAGCCGCGCGCGGCCATCGGCGACTACGATGCCGAGGATGGCCGCTACATCCTGCGCGCCGGCACGCAGGGCGTGTTCACCATGCGTAACCTGCTGTCCGGCCCGCTCGGCGTGCCCGTGGACCGCATCCGCGTGCTGACCGGGCATGTCGGCGGGTCGTTCGGTATGAAGTATACCTGTTATCCCGAATACATCTGCGCGCTGCACGCGGCGCGGCTGCTCGGGCGGCCGGTGAAATGGACCGATGAACGGTCCGACAGCTTCCTCTCCGACAGCCACGGCCGCGACCACGACGTAACGGCGGAGCTGGCGCTGGATGCGGACGGACATTTTCTGGCCGTTCGGGTGACCGGCTACGGCAATGTCGGCGCGCGACTCAGCAACGCGCTGACTCTGCCGCAGACGCTGAATATCGCCCGCAACATCATCGGTGTTTACCGGACCCCGCTGGTGGAGGTGTCCACGCGCTGTCTGTTCACCAACACCACGCCGGTGGGCGCCTATCGCGGTGCCGGGCGGCCGGAAGGCAACTACTACATGGAGCGGCTGGTGGAGACCGCCGCGCGGGAAATGGGCATCGACGCACTGGAATTGCGCCGCCGCAACCACATTCTGCCGGAACAGCTGCCGTACACCTCGCCGGCCGAACAGGTGTATGACAGTGGCGACTTCCCGGGGCTGCTGGACCGCGCGCTGGAGGCGGCGGACTGGGACGGTTACGCGGCGCGGCAGGCGGACAGCCGGGCGCGCGGCCGCGTGCGGGGGCGCGGCGTCGGGCAGTATCTGGAGGTGACCGCGCCGGCCTCGCCCGAGCATGGCGGCGTGCGGTTCGAGCCGGATGGCACGGTGACGATCATCACCGGCACGCTGGATTACGGCCAGGGCCACGCGACGCCGTTCGCGCAGGTTCTGTCGCGCGCGCTGGGGGTGCCGTTCTCGGCGATCCGGCTGCAACAGAGCGATTCCGACGAGTTGAAGGCCGGCGGCGGCACCGGCGGCTCGCGCAGCCTGATGCAGAGCGGTGCCGCGATCCTGGCCGCGAGCGAGCGCGTGATCGAGAACGGCAAGCGCGTCGCGGCCCATCTGCTGGAGGCGGCGGAGGCGGATATTGCCTTCGAGGCGGGGCGCTTCAACATCGTCGGCACCGATCGCGGCATCGGCATCATGGATCTGGCCGCCCGGCTGCGTAGCGGGCTGGACCTGCCGCCGGACGTGCCGGACAGCCTGGATGCGTCGCTGGTCAACGCCGGCGTGCCGAGCGCCTTCCCCAATGGGTGCCATATCGCCGAGGTGGAGCTGGACCCGGAGACCGGACATATCGATGTGGTGCGCTACACCATGGCCAACGATTTCGGCGTGGAAGTGAACCCGATGATCGTGGCCGGGCAGGCGCATGGCGGCGTGGTGCAGGGCATCGGTCAGGCGTTGTGGGAATCCGTGCGCTACGACGAATCGGGCCAGATCCTGAGCGGCTCGTTCATGGATTACGCGCTGCCGCGTGCGGGTGATGCGCCGGTGTTCGGCGTGGTGAGCCGGCCGGCGCCGGCGGTGACCAACCCGCTCGGCGTGAAAGGCTGCGGCGAGGCCGGATGCGCCGGCAGCCTGCCGGCCGTGATGAACGCGGTGGCCGATGCGCTGGGGCGGCACGTCGACATGCCGGCGACGCCCGAGAAGGTCTGGCGGGCACTGCACGCCGAGCGTTAACGCGCGCCGCCGCGCGACGAGCGTTGACGCCAGCCGCAGCGCGACCGCTAATCGCCGCTTGCTTTGGGGGCGGGAAATGCGGTCGCAGGCGCAGGCGGTGGTGATTGGCGGCGGTGTGGTTGGTGCGAGCGTGCTGTACCACCTTGCGCGTATCGGCTGGACCGACATCGTGTTGCTGGAAAAGAGCGAGCTGACCGCCGGCTCCACATGGCACGCCGCCGGCGGCATGCACACGTTCAACGGCGACGCCAATATCTCCAGGTTGCAGAAATACACGATCGATCTGTATCGGGAGATCGAGGCACTGTCGGGCCAGTCCTGCGGGCTGCATCCGAATGGCGGGCTGATGCTGGCCTCCACGCAGGGCGAGATGGACAGCCTGAAGCTGCTGGCCTCGCGTGCGCGCTACCTCGGCATGGCGACGGAGATCATTTCCATCGCCGAAGCCAAGCGCATGAACTGCCTGATCGACGAACGCTATTTTATCGGCGCGCTGTGGCGGGCCGATGGCGGGCACTGCGACCCCTCCGGCACCACGCATGCTTATGCCAAGGCGGCGCGGAGCCTGGGCGCGGAGGTGGAGCGGTTCACCCGCGTCGTGGAGCTGAAACAGCGGCCGGATTCGAGCTGGGACGTGGTGACCGACAAGGGAACGATCCACGCCGAGCACGTCGTCAATTGCGGCGGGCTGTGGGCGCGGGAGGTCGGCCGCATGGTCGGCATCGAGCTGCCGGTGCTGGCGATGGAGCACCATTACCTGCTGACCGAGGCGATTCCGGAATTCGACGGGCTGGACCGCGAGATTGTCAACACAACGGATTATTCCGGCGAAATCTATTTGCGGCAGGAGGGCCGCGGCGCGCTGATCGGCACCTATGAGCCGGACGGGATCGCCTGGGCGCCGGACACGACGCCCGAGGATTTTTCGATGCAGTTGCTGCCGGACGATCTGGAGCGGCTGGCGCCGTCGTTCGAAGTCGGCTTCAGGCATTTTCCGGCGATCGGGCGGGCAGGCATCCGCAAGGCGATCAACGGGCCGTTCACGTTCGCGCCGGATGGCAACCCGCTGGTCGGCCCGGTGCCGGGATTGCGCAATTACTGGGTGGCCTGCGCGGTGATGGCCGGGTTCAGCCAGGGTGGCGGGATCGGCCTGGTGCTGTCGCAATGGATGGCGCATGGCGACCCCGGCCAGGACGTGCTGGCCATGGACGTGGCGCGCTACGGCGCGTTCGCGACACCGAAATACACCAACCTGAAAGTGCGCGAGAATTACTCGCGGCGGTTCCGGCTGAGCTTCCCGAACGAGGAACTGCCGGCGGCCCGCCCGTTCCGGCGCACACCGGTCTACGACCGTCTGGTGGCGGCCGGCGCGGTGATGGGGGCCGCAGTCGGACTGGAGAGCGCGCTGTGGTTCGCGCCGCAAGGCGTGGCGCGCAGCGAGACGCCGACCTATCGCCGTTCCGAGGCATTTGCCCATGTGCGGGCCGAATGCCATGCGGTGCGCACGGCGGTCGGGCTGTACAGAACGTCCAATTACGGCAAGTACGAGGTCACGGGGCAGGGCGCGCGGGCGTGGCTGGACCGGGTGTTTGCCTGCCGCATTCCGAAGCCAGGGCGGATTGCGCTGGCGCCGATGCTGAACCCGGCGGGGCGCATCGTCGGCGACCTGTCCATCGCGGCGCTGGCGGCAGACCGTTTTCTCATCGTCGGTTCGGGCTTCGCCGAAACATTCCACATGCGGTGGTTCGCCGACAGCAACCCGCCGGCCGATGTGTTCGTGCGCGCGGCGTCGTCCACGCTGACCGGGTTTTCCATTGCCGGGCCGCAGGCGCGCATGCTGGTGTCGCGGTTGACGCGGACCAATTTGTCGGCGAACGCGTTCCGGCTGTTCGACGTGACCGAAACGGCGGTTGGCATGTCGCCGGCGATCCTGTCGCGCGCGGGGTTCACCGGCGAATTGGGCTACGAGATCTGGGTGACGCCCGACTACCAACTCTCGTTGTACGAGGATCTGCTGGAGGCGGGCAGCGATCTTGCCCTGGTACATTTCGGTGGGCGGGCCCTGAGTTCGCTGCGGCTGGAGAAAGGCTATGGCTCCTTCAACAAGGATTTCCGGCCGGACTACACGCCGGGCGAGACCGGGCTGGACCGGTTCGTCGATTTCGCGAAACCCGATTTCGTCGGGCGTGAGGCGGCGCTGGCGGAACGGGCACGCGGGGCGAAGCGGAAATTCGTGGTGTTCGAGGTGAATGCCGATGATGCCGACGTGGTCGGCTACGAATCCGTGCTGAAGGACGGGGAAGCTGTCGGCTACGTCACCTCCGGCGCCTATGGGCATTGGATCGGCAAGAGCCTTGCAGCCGGCTATGTGCCGGCGGCGCTGGCCCGCGATGGCGAGACATTCACCATCGATATTCTCGGCCGCGCCTGCACGTCCGTGATCCGTCTGGCGCCGCTGCACGACCCGGCCGGCACGAGGCTGCGCGCGTGAGCGTGGAGAACACCCCGACCCGCAGGCGGGAGCGCGCGCGTGCGCCGCGCTCCAATCAGTTCGCACTTCCCGCGAGGCTTGCGCCACGCATCGAAAACCCATTTCCACCGGTCGAGATTTTCAGCACCGGGGACGTGGAGCGCATCGTCTCGGCGGCGCACATCATTCTGGAACGCGTCGGGCTTCAGGTACTGAGTGCGGCGGCCCGCAATATCTATCGCCGGCACGGCGCCGAGGTGGACGAAGCCAGCGAGATGGTGCGGCTGCCGCGCGAACTGGTGCGGGCACAGTGCAGCCACGCGCCGGACCACTTCGTGCTGCACGCACGCAACCCGGAGCGGGACCTGCATGTCGGCGGGAACGTGGTGAATTTCGGGCCGGTGAACGGCGCGCCGAACGTCACCGACCTGCTGCACGGCCGCCGCTACGGCGACATCGCCGCGTTCCGCGACCTGCTGAAGATCACGCACGCGCTCGGTGTGTTGCACTGGCAGGGCGGCGTGGTGCTGGAACCGGTGGACCTGCCGGTGCCGACGCGGCATCTGGACATGTATGAGGCGCACATTGCCTGCTCGGACGTCGTCTGGGCCGGGCGTGGCGTCGGCGGCGTGCAGGCGCGCGATGCGATCGCGATGAGCGCCATCGAGCATGGCACGACTCCGGAGGCCCTCGCGGAACGGCCGACATTGCTGATCGTGACGAACGTGAACTCGCCGCGCCGCGTGGATGCGGAGATTCTCGACGGCATCATGGCGATGGCGGCGGCGGGGCAATGCGTGTGCGTGACACCGTTCACGCTGATGGGCGCCATGGCGCCCATAACGCTGCCGGGCGCGCTGGCGCAGCAGACGGCCGAGGCGCTCGGCGTGATCGCGCTGATCCAGATGATCCGGCCGGGAACGCCGGTGGTGCTCGGCGGCTTCACCTCCAACGTCGACATGCGAACCGGCTCGCCGGCGTTCGGCACGCCGGAATATGTGCTGGCGACGCTCGGCGGCGCGCAGATCGCGCGGCATTTGCGCATTCCGTATCGGTCGAGCGCCGTGAACGCCTCACCCTGCGCCGATGCGCAGGCGACGTGGGAAACCTCGTTCTCGCTGTGGGCCTCGATCATGAGCCACAGCCATCTGATCAACCATGCGGCGGGGTGGCTGGAGGGCGGGCTGTCGGCGTCGTTCGAGAAGCTGGTGATCGACGCGGAGATGCTGCGCGGCTGGGCGGAGATATTGCGGCGGCGGTCGTTCACCGACGAGGATCTGGCGGTGGAGGCGATTTGCGAGATTCCGCCCGGCGGGCATTTCTTCGGCTCGCCGCACACCATCGCGCGTTACGAACATGCGTTCTGGCGGCCGATCCTGTCGGACTGGTCGAATTTCGAAAACTGGCGCGATGCGGGCGCGAAGACCGCGACCGAGCGGGCGACCGATGTGTGGCAGAAGGTGCTTGAGGCTTATGTGCCGCCGCCGCTTGATCCCGGCGTGCGTGAGGCGATCGACGACTATATCGCACGTCGCAAGGCCGAGATCGGCGCGGCATGAACGGCTTCATCGCCAATGCGCGCATGTATGCCGTAACGCCGGAGGCCGAAGCCGCATGGCGCGAATTGCTTGCGCGGGTCTGCGACGAAGCCGGCGTGGCACTGGCGTATCTGCCGTACCCGGCGCCGCAACCGCTGGAAGCGTTGTGGACGCGGCCGGACCTGGGCTGCGTGCAGATGTGCGGCTACCCGATCGCCATGCGCGTGGCGGACGTGGTACCGATCGCGGCGCCGTTTCCGCGCGCCGACTGGGCTTGCGGCCGGGCGGTGTATCGCTCCGATCTGATCGTGCGCCGGGATGCGCCGTTCCGCACGCTAGCGGATACGTTCGGCCTGCGGCTGGGCTGGACCGTTTCGCACTCGCATTCCGGATTCAACGCGCTGCGCCATCATCTGCTGCACTATCGCACGCCGGGCCGCATGGCGCTGTATGGCGACGTGCGCGGCGACCTGGTGACCGCGCGCCGTGTCCTCGACAGCGTCCTCGATGGCTCGATCGATGTGGGACCGCTGGACGCCTATTGGCACATGCTGATCCGGCATTACCGGCCGGACATCACGGAGGGCGTGCGTGTCCTCGAATCGACCGAAACGGCGCCCATGCCGGCGTTCGTCGCGGCACCGGGATTGCCGGAACGCGACGTTGCGGCGCTGCGGCTGGCGTTTGCCGGCGCCCGCGACCGGACATGGTTTCCGGCGATCGCGGATGCATTGCTGATCGACGGATTTGCCGCCGTCACGCTGGAGAGCTACGCGCCGACGCGCGCATGGCACGACGCGGCGCTGCTGGCCGGCTATCCCGTCCCGGCCTAGCCGATCTCGACAACCACCTGATCGGCGTCCAGCCCTTCGGCGCCCTCATCGACATGCACGGCGGTGACGGTGCCGTCCGCGGGGGCCTCATGCGCGACTTCCATCTTCATCACTTCCATGATGAACAGCGTGTCGCCGGCCTTGACGGTATCGCCGGGCTTGACCAGCACCTTCCACATATTGCCCGCCGTCTGCGTGCAAACTTCGGTCGGCATCGTTGTTGCCTCCTTGTTCAGATGATCGATGCCTCGGTGCAGATCGCTTTCATCTCGCGCGCCAGGGCCTGCGCCGCGTCCACGCTGATCTGCTTGAAATTGTAGATCTCGCCGGGCTTGGACTGGCCGAGTTTCCAGAACGCGGCGGACGGCACCGTGTAGGGGTTGATGAAACCGCCCATGCTCGGCCCGTCATTGACCAGAATGATCGGCGTCTGGCCGGCAAGATTGATCGCACCGAGCGGATAGCCCTGATCGATGATGTTCGACGGCAGGCTGCCGTGTTCCGGCGGCTTGCTGGTGGCCTTTTCCGCGAACGTCCATTGCGGCCCGTCCAGCCGGAAGCCGGTGCGGTTGGATTTGGCGGACAGTTTCCAGTCGGCGGTGAGGAAGCGCTCCTGGCCGGCCGCGTCGATCCAATCGTCATTCGGGCCGGCGCAGATTTCCACCTCCCAGCGCTTGTCGGTGCGGATCGGCGGGCGCGCACTGTCCTTCACGCGCCGCCCGGCGACGCCGCTGCCCGCGCCGACCGGCACCACGTGCCCCGCTTTCAGCGCGCTGCCCTCCATGCCGCCGACGCCGGCCTGATGGAATGTCGAGCGCGACCCAAGCCACGGGTCGGTCGCGATGCCGCCGGCAATCGCCAGATACACCCGCGTACCAGTCCGTGCCGCGCCGAACGCCAATACCTGACCCGCTTTGACCGAAACCGATTCCCACAACGGCAGCTTCGCGCCGTCGAGCGTCGGCGACATATCCGCGCCGGTGATGGCGATGACGCCATCCCGGGAAAATTTCAGCGTCGGCCCGATATACTGGCACTCCAATCCGGCCGCGCCCGGCGCGTTGCCGACGAGCACATTGGCAAGGCGGAAAGACCATGAATCCATCGGCCCGGACGGCGGGAAGCCCTGGTTCCAGTAGCCGATGCGGCCCGGGTAATCCTGCACCGACGTTTCCAGGCCGGGCTTGATGACTTCGAACATGCTCGGTCCCCCTCTCAGAAACGCTTGGAGCGGTCGAGGCCCGCCACCCAGGCCTTGTACTGGGAAACGGAGAATTTCTGGTAGCCGACGACATTGTACTCGTAGCTGCCATCGGCCACGCGTCGCTCCACGTCCTCGAACTCCTCGACCGAAACCGGCACGAATTTCACCCGGTCACCGGGCCGGAACAGGCAGATGGAATCTTCGTAGACCGCGAAGCGACGTTTGGGGTCCCAGATCGGCACCGGAATACGGGCGAAAATCTGGTAGCCGCCGGGCGTGGCGACCGGATAGATCGCGGTCGATGCACCACCCATGCCGACCGTGCCTTGCGGCGTCCAGGTGCGCGGCGGGTTGTATTTCGGCGCCGTGATGATGCAGCGCGGATCGAGCGCCATCATGAACGGCAGGCCGGGCCAGAAGCCGAGCGATGCGACCCAGTACTCGGTGCCTGAATGCACGCGCACCAGTTGCTCCGGGCCGGACAGCCCGTTCAGCTTTGCCACGAACGCGGCATCGTATTCCTTGTCGGGGTTGATCCTGGCCGTGTAGTCGTCGATGGCGGCCTTCGTCCAGGGATCGAGATAGGCGGTGGGGAAATAGAACAGCCGGCTCGGCAGCTCGATGTCGTCCGATGGGCCGAGCGAGGCGACCAGCCGCGTCATTTCGCGCTGCAGATCGGTGTAGGAGATGTCCTCCGGCTCGTAATGGATCAGCATCGAGGCAAAGCAGGGCGCGGTTTCCAGCACGCCCTTGATGCCCTGCGCGGTGATCGCCCCGGCCAGGCCCTGGGCCAGAAAGTTCAGCTCCAGGTTCATCTCGTTGCCGAACTCGATGAGCATGTAGCGGTCGCCGCCGGGCAGGTAGCGCGGCTCCTGATAGATCATGACGTCCCCCTGGCTGGAGTCCCTTGGGCCCCGATCAGATCAGCCTTGTGCGTCTCGACGAACCCGGTCAGCGTGCGGCCGGCGCGGAAGGCGTCATGGTCGACCACCCGGCGCAGGAACGCAATATTTGTCGTGATGCCTTCGACAACGGTCTCGTCCAATGCCGCCAGCATTTTTGCGATCGCCGCGTCGCGGTCCGGGGCGTGGACGATCAGTTTCGCCAGCATGGAATCGTAATACGGCGTCACCGTATCGCCCTCGCGCACGCCGGTGTCGACGCGCACGCCATCGCCCGTCGTGGGCAATGCCAGTCGCGTGATGCGCCCGGGGGAGGGAAGGAACATCTTCGCCGGGTTCTCGGCACAGATTCGTACCTCGATCGCGTGACCCGCCGCGCGAACATCGCCCTGATGCAGCGCCGATATGCTCGCCCATCGCCAATCGGATCTGCATGCCGACCAGATCGAGCCCGGTCAGCATCTCCGTCACCGGATGTTCGACCTGGATGCGCGTGTTCATCTCCAGGAAATAGAACGCGCCGGTATCATCATCGAGCACGAACTCGACGGTGCCGGCGCCGCGATAGCGTTCCTGACGGGCCAGTGCCACGGCGGCGCGCGACATGGCGGCGCGGGCGTCGGGCGACAGGCCGGGGGAGGGGCTTTCCTCGACGAGTTTCTGGAAGCGCCGCTGGATCGAGCATTCGCGTTCGAAGCAGTGCACGGCATGCCCGTCGCCGAAGCCGAACACCTGCATCTCCACATGGCGTGCGTGGCGCACATAGCGTTCCAGGAACACCGTGCCGTCGCCGAATGAGCGGGCGGCCAACCCTTGCGTGGTTTCCACGGTCTTGCGCAGATCGGCAGCACCTTCCACCAGCCGCATGCCGATGCCGCCACCGCCGGCCGACGCCTTGACCAGCAGCGGATATCCGACGTCTTCGGCGGCCTCCTCCAGTCCGTCCAGATCGCCCGGCGCGAAGCGGGCGGAGCCCGGCAGCACCGGCACGCCGGCCGCCTTGGCGAGCAGGCGCGCGCGTTCCTTGTCGCCCATGTCGACCATGGATTTCGGGTCCGGGCCGACCCAGAGCAGGCCCGCCGCCTGCACCGCGCTGGCGAAATCGTCGTTCTCGGCGAGGAAGCCATAGCCGGGATGGATCGCGTCCGCGCCGGCCCGCAGCGCGGCCGCCAGGATCGCTGGAATGCGCAGATAGCTGTCCGCCGGCTTGGCGCCGCCGATCGCGATCGCGGTATCCGCCAGCGCCGTGTGCAGCGCGGATGCATCGGCGTCCGAGTAGACCGCGACCGTCCGCAGCCCGAGCGACTTTGCAGCCCGGATCACACGGCAGGCGATCTCGCCCCGGTTGGCGACCAGCAATGTCCTCACAGCCAGGGCGCTACCGCCGCGCGCACGGCTTTCGTGACGTCCACCGCGTTCGGCGTGTCGGAATGCACGCAGATGGTCTCGCTGCCGACCTTCACGTCATGGCCGCCCACGGACTCCGTCAGTCCAACCTCGATTGCGCGCACGCAGCGGCCGGCGGCGCGGGCCGCGTCCACCGGTGGATGTTCGCGCGTGATGATCAGCCCGCCGGCGTCGGTGTATTCCAGGTCGGCGTAATATTCCGCGACGAAGCGATGGCCGCGTGCGGCGTAGATGCTTTCGTGCAGCGTGCCGACCATGCCGAACAGCGGCACGCGAAAGATATCGGCGACATCGCAGATTGCGTGCGCCATATCGTCCATGCGCGCGGCCATGCCGTACAGCGAACCGTGCGGCTTGATGTGGTTCAGCGTCATGCCCTCGGCGTCGAGAAATCCTTTCAGCGCGCCGATCTGGTAGATCAGGCAGTTCGCCAACTCCTCACGGCCGATCTTCATTTCCCGGCGGCCGAACCCCTGCAGATCCGGCAGCGAGGGATGCGCGCCAACCTTCACACCGTGTTGCTTGGCAAGCTTCACGGTCGCGCGCATGTGGTTGAAGTCGGAGGCGTGGAAGCCGCACGCAACGTTGGCAACCGTGATCAGCGGCATCAGCGCCGCGTCGTCGCCAAGGCGGTACAGCCCGAAGCTCTCACCCATGTCGCAATTGATCGTCGTCGTCGGCATTGTTTTTACCCCACGTCGCTAAGGATGTAGGTGCCGCGCTCGTCGAGTTCGGCGACCCAGTCGGGCTCGATCAGGATCGTGGTCGTCGGCTCCTCGATCACGGCCGGGCCTTTGATCCGGTTGCCGGCCTTCAGCCTGGTGCCGTCGTAGATCGGCGCCGTGGTCGGCTTGCCGGACGCCGACAGGATCAGCTTGCGCGTGCCCCGGCTGGCGGCGATCGGCGGTTGCCGCGTGCCCTTCGGCAGCACTGGCGGCGTGGGCTTCGGCATCCGCCCGATGGCCTGCACTTCAAGGTTGACGATCTCCACCAGCGATTGCAGTTCCGCGTACGTGAACAGCTGCTTATGGCGCTCGTGAAACGCCGCCTTCACCTTTTCGATGGTTTTGCGGTCGATCTTGAACGTCGCGAGATCCACCGTGCATTCATGCGTCTGGCCCGCGTATCGCATATCCATCGAGCGTGCCAGCTTGATGTCGCGGTCGCGGAACTTGTCGTCGTGCAACTGTGCGCGCGCCTGTGCTTCCAGATCGACGAAGCGCGCTTCGATGTCTTCCAACGGCGCATCCGCCTCCAGCCGCATCGGCCGGGTCGCGAGATAGTTGTATTTCACGTCGGCAATGATCTGGCCGAAGGCGCAGAAGCCGGAGGCGAGCTTGGGGATCAGCACGCGCTTGATGCCGATCTCGCGGGCCAGCGCCGTGATATGCGCCGCCGTGGCGCCGCCGGCGCCGACCAGCACGAAATCGCGCGGGTCGAAGCCGCGTTCGACCGAGACACGGCGGATGCCATTCACCATGTTGGTGTTGACGATCGTGAAGATGCCGTGCGCGGCCCGCTCCAGGCTCAGCCCGAGCGGATCGGCCACCTTCTCCTTGATGGCCCGCGCGGCTGCCACCCGATCGAGCCGGAACGTGCCGCCGAGCAGACCCTCCGGTGACAGGTAGCCGAGCACCAGATTGGCGTCGGAGACAGTCGGCTGCGTGCCGCCCTTGTCGTAGCACACCGGCCCCGGATCGGCGCCGGCCGATTGCGGCCCGACATTGAGCAATCCGAAATCGTCGATCCAGGCGATCGAGCCGCCGCCGGCGCCGAGGCTTTCCACCTGGATCATCGGCACGCCGATGCGGTAGCGCAGGAAGTCCATATTGCGCGTCACGTTGGTGACGCCCTGATAGGTCAGCGTGATGTCGAACGACGTGCCGCCCATGTCGACGGTGATTACGTTGCGTTCGCCCGTCGGCTCCGTCAGGTACAATCCGGCCTGCGGGGCGGATGCCGGGCCGGAGTTGATCGCGTAGACCGATTTCGCCGCCAGCACGCGCCCTTCGGCGAGCCCGCCATTGGACTGGAAATAGCGGACCGGCTGCTGCGCGCCGAGATCGTTGAAGTAACGGTCCACACGCTGCACATAGCGTTCAAGGATCGGCCCGAGATAGGCATTCACCACGGCCGTGGAGGTTCGCGTGTATTCGCGCACCTGCGGATACACGTCCGAGCCGACCGAGAGGAACACGTCCGGCAGCATTTCCCGCACGATCTCCGCAGCGCGGCGTTCGTGTGCGGCGTTCATCACCGACCAGACGAACGAGATCGCCACGGCCTCGACACCCTCGCGCATGAACAGCGCGCAGGCGCTCCGCACGTCCTCCTCCTGCATCGGCGTGTGGATGCTGCCGTCGATCAGTACGCGCTCGCGTACCGGCACACGCAGATAGCGTTCCGCGAGCATCTTGGCCGGTGGATATTCTGCGTCGTAGCGGTAGCCATCTTCCTTGTGGCCGAGTCGGATTTCGATGGAATCCTCATGGCCGGCAGTGCAGATCAGGCCGGTCTTGGCGCCGGCGTGCTGGATCAGCGCGTTCAACCCGACCGTGGTGCCGTTGATGCACAGGTCGCAGGCGGCCACGATATCCTCGATCGTCTCGCCGAGATCGGCGGAGATCAGTTCCAGCCCGGCGCGGATGGCTTCGGTCGGATCTTTCGGGGTGGACGGCGTCTTGTACAGCCGCACGTCGCCGTCGCGGATCGACAGCACGAAGTCGGTGAAGGTGCCCCCCGCGTCGACCCCAAGGCGATAGCGATGGGCCATGTGCTGCCTGTCCCTGTCCGATGTTCAGGCCGCGCCGCGTAGCGCGTGGGTTGCCGCCGCATCGACAGTCAGCGTGATCGGGTCGATCACCACACCATACTCCTCGCGGGCGGCCTCGACGGAGACGATCCGGTCGCGCACATCGCGCGCCACTGTCTCCGCCGGCCGTTCACGCGGATTGCCGTAGCCGCCCCCGCCCGGATTCATGTTGGTCACGCGCTCACCCGGACAGACGGTAAGGATTGCGTTCTTCGTCATCACCTCGGTCTGGTCGCCGCGCACCACCTGAAGCCGGCCGACCTTGCGCGAAACCAGTCTGGACGCCGCGCCGGCCGCACCCATTGCCGGAATGCGCCGCCCTTCGCCGAACATGATCGCCGTCATGTCGTGGCCGATCGG
Organism: uncultured Pseudomonadota bacterium; assembly: GCA_963764895.1. Taxonomy (GTDB): domain Bacteria; phylum Pseudomonadota; class Alphaproteobacteria; order Acetobacterales; family Acetobacteraceae; genus CAVXUK01. Next base: position 111,760 of record CAVXUK010000011.1, on the reverse strand, counting down.
TTCCACTTCCCACGCCGTGCCGGAACCGCCACGGAAATATCCGGCGCCGCCGCTGTCGGTCATCAGCCCGTAGCGATGGATGATGATCGGATAGGAATATTCCAGCAGCTCCACGTCGCCCGAGGTCAGCGCTCCGAAGCAGCACAACGGGCCGCAGGCGTGCCAGCCATCCAGCTTGGACGTGGCGCCGGCGCCGGAGATGATGGTCGCCAACACCATCGTGACGTAATCGCCGCCGTTGCGGCGCGGGTTCTTGCCGGCAATGTTGAGCCCGTTGGCGTGGCCCCAGGAGGCGAGCACCCGCTCCGGCGCCGCCTGCTCGAAGGCCACGCGCACGGCGTCCGTGAGCGTTTCCATCGGCGTCGTCGTGCAGTTCACATGCGGTGCGGGCTCGACCGCATTGCACAGCGTGCCGCGCTTGCCGAGGTCGACAGTGACGCAGCGATACAGGCCCTCGTTGTACGGCGGCGGCACCTGGGCGAACATCATCAGCCCGAGATACACGCCGGACATCGAGTTGCCCGGATAGGAGTTGATGAAATAAGGAATCTGCGGCGGGCTGGTGATGGCGATATGGCAATTCTCGCCCTTGATGGTGATCTCGGCCGATATCTCCATATCGCCAAAGCCGTGGCCGGCATCCTCAAGGACCGCGGCACCATGATAGACGCCATCCTCCACCGAGCCGATCAATGCGCGCATGTGCCGATCGGCCATGTTCTTCAGCTCGGCAATGCAGGCCCGCACGGTCACGATGCCGTATTTGTCCAGCAGCGCGATCAGGTTGCGCTCGCCGACCGTGCAGGCGCCATATTGCGCGTTCAGGTCGCCTTCCTGGTCGGAGCGCGCGCGCATGTTGGTCAGCATGAAATTGATGACGTTTTCCCGCCGCTTGCCTTTGTCCCAGAGCTTGACGGGGGGGATGCGCAAGCCTTCGGCGTAGATTTCGGTGGCGTTGGGATTGTAGCCAGCCGGCACAGGGCCGCCGATATCGGTCACATGGCCCTTGCACACGGTCCAGAACGCGAGCTCGCCGCCGTAGAACACCGGCTTGTACATGCAGCAATCGACGATATGGCTGCCGGCATAAGCCGGGTCGTTGTGATAGATCACGTCGCCCGCCGCGATATCGTCCCCGAAGAACCCGGCGACAGCCTTCATCGCCGGAATCAATGAGCCGAGATGGATCGGGATGTCCTGGCCCTGGATGACCATTTCGGGAATGTGGTCGAAGATCGCGTTGGAGTAGTCGTGCGCCAGATTGAACACCGAGGATCGCGCGGTCTGCTCCAGCGTCAAAGTCATCTCGCGCTGGGTCGTCTCCAGCACGCCGCGCACGACCGCGAGCGTGATCGGGTCGATCGGCATTTCGCGCCCGGGTTCGGGCCGCCGCGGCTTGGCGTCCGGCGTTGGCTTGGCCTTGGTGGGCGTTTTCGCCATCGTTTTGCCTCCCCTTGCCGAATTCGTCACACGTAGGCCGGCGCGAGGCCGGTGAAGGTCAGCAGCGAGCGTTCGATCGCATCCCGGCTCAGTCCCTGCACGATGAAGACGATTCGCGACCGCCGCTCGCCGTCCGGCCATGCACGCAGATGCACCGGCGGATGCACCAGATGCTGCACGCCGTGGATCGCCACCGGCGCGGAGACGCCGTCCACGTCGAGAATGCCCTTCACGCGCAGCACCGCACTGCCATGCCGGTTGAGCAGCATGGTGAGCCAGATGGCGAACACCGTCCAGTCCAGTGGACGATCGAACACCAGGGCAAAGGCGTGAATATCGGTGCCATGCCGGTTCGCATCGTGCCCGTGTCCGTGGGGATGATGCGCCTCCCGCTCCATCTCCTGCCCGAACCATGCCCGCGCGGCGTCGCTTTTGGCGTCCAGGTCGAAGGCGTCGCGGGCCAGCAGCAGGTCCGCGTCCAAAGCGCGCCCGGCGGCCAGGACCAGCGGCGCCGCCGGGTTGATCGCACGCAGCCGCACCGTCACGGCCTGCGTGGCGTCCGTACTGGCGAGGTCGGTCTTGGTCAGCACCAGCCGATCGGCCACCGCCACCTGCTTCACGCTCTCCGTCTGGCGCGCGAGCTGGTCCAGCCCGTTCACCGCATCGACGGTCGTGACCACGTTGCCGAGCCGGAAATGGTGTTTCAGCACCGGGTCGGCATGGATGGTCGTCAGCACCGGGAACGGATCGGCGAGGCCCGTGCTTTCAATCACCAGGCGCTGGAACGGCGGCACCGTGCCGCGCGCGCGCCGTGAATGCAGGTCGCGGATCGCAGTCGGAGAGTTCGCCGCGGATCGTGCAGCACAGGCAGCCGGATTGCAGCAGCACCATCCGCTCATCGATGCGTCTCGAGCAGATGATGGTCGAGCCCGACCTCGCCGAACTCATTGATCAGCACCGCGGTGTCGGCCAGCGCCGGATCGGCCAGCAGGCGTTGCAGCAGCGTGGTCTTGCCGGAGCCGAGGAAGCCGGTGATCAGGTTCACCGGCGTGAAGTGCGGAATCGCGTCAGTCATGCGCGGCCTCAAGGCGGCGCGAGCAAGGCCGGATCGAGCGGGTCGCAGGGGCGGCCGGACAGGCGCTCGGCCACGGACCACAGATGCGACAGGTTCTCCACCATCTCGGTCTTGCCGGTGGCCGTCGAGAGCAGGAACGACGCGCCCTGCCAGTCGGATAGCCTGCATGCCGAAATGGCGCGAGGATGCGGTTCGCGCACGCTGACGCGCCGTGCCCGCTCCCGCCGCCGCTCCAGCGGGTCCGCCATTGCGCGTGAACACGCCGGCGCGCGCCGTCGCATCGGTCCAGTGGTCCGACCCGCCCAGAACGCCGCACAGCGCGCACATGCTACGTCTGACGCATCACTTCTGACGCGGCGAACGCTTGCGCGAAATCGTCCGCCATCTCGTTCATGGTGACGAACTTCACGCCCGGATGGCGGATCATGTGGTGGTAACAGCCGCTCCAGCATCATCAGCACCTGCGGCCGGCCCGGCGACGTCCGGGTGGATGGTGATCGGGAACACGGCGTAGTCGTATTCGCGATACACCCAGTCGAACTGGTCGCGCCACATCTCCTCGATGTCGCGCGGATTGACGAAGCCGTGGCTGTTCGGCGCCTTCTTGATGAACATCATCGGCGGCAGGTCGTCGAGATACCAGCTCGCCGGGATCTCGATCAGGTCGGTCTCGTGCGCCGCGCTGCAGCGGCATCATCCAGTCGCTCGGCTTCTTGCGAATAGTCGATCTTGGTCCAGCTGTCGCCGACGCGCACGTAATACGGGCTGGAAGTCGTTATGCATCAGCGAGTGATCGTATTTGATGCCCTTCTTGAGCAGCAGTTCGTTGCTGACACGCGAGAACTCCCACCACGGCGCGACATAGCCGGTCGGGCGCTTGCCGGAGAGCTGCGTGACGAGGTCGATGCATTTGTCGAGCACCTCCTCCTCCTGCTCGCGGCGTCATCGCGATCGGATTCTCGTGGCTGTAGCCGTGGATGCCGATCTCGTGGCCGGCCGTCGGCGACCGCCTTCATCTCGGTCGGGAAACGTCTCGATCGAATGGCCGGGGATGAACCACGTCGTCTTGATGCCGAAGCGGCTCGAACAGTTTCAGCAGCCGCGGCGCGCCGACCTCGCCGGCGAACAAGCCGCGCGAAATGTCGTCGGGTGAGTCCTCGCCGCCGTAGGAGCCGAGCCAGCCGGCCACCGCGTCCACATCGACGCCGAACCCACACAAAATCTCCTTCGCCATGACGTTGTCCCTTTTCGCAGCGTCTCATGATCTGTCGGCCAGTGCGGGGCCTGCGGCACTTCAGTCGCCGCCGTCGGTTGCTCCGCGAATGATTGGTTCCGCCGACAGCGCCAGCGACAGCAGCTCGTCGTCGCCCCCTGGCGGCCCCGACAATAGCAGCGCCGTCGGCAGTCCGTCGGCGTCCGTGCCGGTCGGGAACGACACGCCGCACCAGTCCAGGAAATTGCCGAGCATGGTGTTGCGCAGCGTCTTGGCGTTGAGGCGATGGAACAGCGCGTCGTCGGCTTCCAGCGCGGCGATGGGCGGTGCGGTGTGCGCCACGGTGGGGAAGGCGATCGCAGTGCGGCCGGCGAAGTGCGGCGCAAAGTCCGCGATCATGCGCCGGCGGTCCTGCAGCACGGTGGCGTAGTCCACCATGGCGATGCCGGCGCCGTTGCGCGCGCGGTCCACCACGCGGCGGTCCATCGCGTCCGCCTCGGGGCCGTGCAGCCGGTCGCGGTGCAGCGCATAGGCCTCGGCGGTCGCGATACTGCCGCGCTTGGCGCCGAGCGCCAGGATTTCATCGAACACCGGCAGGGCAATGCGCTGCACCACCGCGCCGGCCACCTCCAGCCGCGCCAGTGCCTGCTCGAAATTCGCCACCACGGCCGGCTCGGCGCCGTCGAACACCACGTTGGTGGGCACGATGATGCGCAGGCCCTGCACCGGTGCCGCGCCGCAGCAGCGGGCCGGCACGGTTGCACAGGGCCGCGTCGACGATGACGGCGTCGGTCACCGTGCGCGTGAAAACACCGACCGTGTCGAGCGTGCGCGACAGCGGGAACACGCCCTCCATCGGATAGCGGCCGGTGGAGGACTTGAACCCGATGATGCCGTTGAACGCGGCCGGAATGCGGACCGACCCGCCAGTGTCCGAGCCGATCGCCACCGGCACCAGCCCGCGCGCCACCGCCACCGCCGAGCCGGACGAGGAGCCGCCCGGGATGCGTGGCTCGCCGGTGCCATGCGGATTGCGCGGCGTGCCGTAATGCGGGTTCAGGCCGATGCCGGAGAAGGCGAATTCGGTCATGTTGACGTGGCCGACGCAGACCATGCCGGCTGCCTTCAGCCGCGCCACCACGGTTGCGTCGCGCTCGGCGGCTGGCCCCGGCGCCAGCACACGGGAGCCGGCGGTGGTGGTGATGCCGGCGAGGTCGAACAGATCCTTCCAGGCGACCGGCACGCCATCGAGCAGCCCGCGCGGCCGTCCCGCGCGCAGCCGGCGAGAGGCGATACGGGCTTCGTCGCGAGCGCGGTCGTCGGTGAGCCGGATGAAGATCGCCTGATCGTCGCACGCGCGCGCGGCGGCCAGCGCGCGGTCGGCCACCTCCTCGGCGTCGATGAATCCGCCGCCGAGCATGCCGGCCAGTTGCAGCACCGAGCGGCCGCCGATCTCCGTATCCGTGGTCATCGCATCTCCAGTTTCAGTAGCGGCCGACCAGCAGCCCGCCATCGACCACCAGCACCTGCCCGGTCATGTAGCGCGCGGCGTCGGAGGCGAGGAACAGCGCCACATCGGCGATGTCGTCGGGCCGGCCGACGCGGCCCATGGGCACGATGGCGGCGGCCGCGTCGGCACCGGCCTCGCCCAGCGAGTGTTCCTCGGACAGCAATTGCGCGGTGCGGATGTAGCCGGGGGCGATGCCGTTCACGCGCACGCCGGTCCGCGCCAGTTCCACGGCCAGCCCACGTACCAGCCCGACCACGCCTGCCTTGGCCGACGAGTAGTGCACATGCTCGTCCCAGCCGTACGTGGTGCCCATGATCGAGGACAGGCAGATGATGGCGCCGCTGCCGCGTGCCTGCATGGCGGGCACGGCCGGCCGGATCACGCGCAGCATCCCCTTCAGGTCGATGTCGAAGGTGAAATCCCATTTCTCGTCGGTGAGCTGGGACAGCGGTACCTTGTGCGCGATGCCGGCGTTGGCCACGACGCAGTCGATGGCGCCGAACCGCGCCAGCACGTCGCCCACCACCGCCTCCGCGCGCGGCGTGGAGCGAACATCGAGCGCATGGAATTCCGCCTCGCCGCCGGCATCGTTCACCTCGCCGGCGACGGTGCGGCCCTCGCGTTCCAGAACATCGGTGACGATGACGCGGTAGCCGGCGCGGCCGAACGCATGGGCGGTGGCGCGACCGATGCCGATGCCGCTGCCGGTGATCAGGACGGTCGGTTTCATCGCACGATCTCCCGGGCCACAGCTATGGTGTTAATCAGAATGCGGCATCGCAGACGCTGTCGCAAGGGTGCGAAATTTTTCCTGTCGGGTAATCCGATGCCGCTCAGCGGTTGGCGCCGGGCACCCACAGCACGTCCAGCGCGCCGTTGGCATTCAGCCGGCGGCCGAGGACGAACAGAAGGTCCGACAGACGATTGAGGTAGCGTATGACCTCCGGGTTCACCGTCTCGGCATGGGCGAGTGCCACCACGCGCCGCTCGGCACGGCGCACCGCCACACGAGCCAGATGTGCGTGGGCTGCGCCCGGCGTTCCGCCGGGCAGCACGAAGCTGGTCAGCGGCGGCAGGCTGGCGTTCATCTCGGCGACTTCCTGTTCCAGACGCAGGCTCGGCGCGTCCGTCAGGCGCAGCCGGTCGCCGGCGGTGCCGGGCACGCAGAGATCGGCGCCGACGTCGAACAGATCGTTCAGGATGCGCGCCAGCATCGCGTCGGCCGCCGTGTCGCCGGCCAGATGCAGGCGCAACAGGCCGATGGCGGCATTGGCCTCGTCCACCGCGCCGAACGCTTCCACCCGCGCCGCATCCTTCGGCACCCGCGCGCCGTCGCCGAGCGATGTTTCGCCACGGTCGCCGCCGCGCGTCACGACCCGATCGATACGTATCATACCTATCTCACCTGCCTATTGGATCAAGAAGCGTATGGGCTGGTCACGATATGATGCCACAGGCTGGCCATGTCGGCGCGCGGGCTGGAAATGCCAGCCCGAGAGGGCCGCCGCCGCCGCACTATCCAGCGCGGCATAGCCGGAGGACGCCCGTTTCTCCAGTCGTGCCACTGATCCATCGGCGGCAATGAACAGGCGCAGCACGACGGTGCCTTGCTCGCGGCGTTGCCAGGCGGCTTGCGGGTAGTCCGGCGCATGGTTGCCGGGGTCTACTCTCGCCGGGATCAGCGACGGGTCCGGGCCATCCACGACCACGCCGGGATCGGCGCTCGCCCGGTGCGCCGGTGCCTGCGCGGCCGCCGGCGGCACGTCCTTGGTGATGGCGGTCGGGGCGGACGCAGACGCCTGGGTGGCGGTTGTGCCATTGCTGCCGAACAGCATTTCGATCCGTGCCGGCTCGTCGGCCCTTGGCGGCCGGGCCACCGGCAGGCGCAGCGGCGTGGCCGCGAGGGCGGCGTGCAGCAGCAGTGACAGCGTCAGCCCCCGCCTCATCCGGCCAGCCTAGCGGCCGACCATGGGCGGGGCGTTAAGACCTACAGCACGATGATGCCGTGATGCTTGGCCTTGCCCTCGGGTTCGACATGGATCGTCGTCATCAGCCCCGGCACCTCCTGCCGCAGTGCCGCTTCGATCCGGTCGCAGATCTCGTGCGCGGCGGCGACCGTCATGGCGGCGGGCACCACCAGATGGAACTCCAGGAAGGTCAGCCGCCCGGCCTGACGCATGCGCAGATCATGCGCCTCCAGCGCGCCGGAGGCGTGCTCGGCCACCACCCGGCGCACGCTGCCGATGATCTCGTCGGCGGGAGCCGCGTCCATCAGGCCGCCGACCGATTCGCGGATCACGTGCAGGCCGGCGAAGATGATGTAGGCGGCCGTGGCCGCCGCCAGCGCCGGGTCCAGCCAGGGTCGTCCGGTCTGCACGACCAGGGCCACGCCGATGACCACGCCGATGGAGGTGACCACGTCCGACAGCAGATGCTGCCCGTCGGCCCGCAGCGCCGCCGAGCGCAGCGCACGTCCGCGCCGCAGCAGCACCACGCCCCACACCGCATTCAGCACGGTTGCCGCCGCGTTCACGGCGATGCCGAGCAGCGGCGCCGTGAGTGGCTTCGGGTTGCGGTAGACGCTCCAGGCGTGATCCAGGATCAGCATGGCCGCGCCGAGGATCAGCACGCCCTCGATGACGGCGGCGAAGAATTCGGCCTTGTCGTGGCCGTACGGGTGGTTGGCGTCGGCCGGTTTGGCGGCGAAATGCAGCGCCCCGAAGGCGATCCCCGCCGCCGCAACGTTGACCACCGACTTCGGCGGCATCGGAAAATAGCGCGGCGCTGCCCGTGACGGCCCAGGCGACGGCCTTCAGCCCCAGCACGACCAGCCCCAGCGCGATGCTGCCCCCCGCGATATACTGTGCCTGTGCCACCCAGCCCTACCCGTTGTGCCGCAGGCGCGTCTAGCAGACGGAAGGTCGCGGCGTCACCCGCGTTGACGGTGCGGTGAGGCTGGCCTCATCGCTCGGGGTGTGCCGGGGACGGTCGCGACCGCCCTGATGCGCTCATCGCGAACCTGACGTAACTATCCCTCCGCCAGAGAAGGTCGCCGTCACACCGAGAAATACTTCGCCCTCGCATTGAAGACCACGATCGCGCTCGTCGATTGCTCGGGGTGCAACTGCCATTCGTCCGACAGCGACACGCCGATCCGCTCGGCGTCCAGCAGGCGCAGCAGCGGGGCCTGATCCTCCAGGTGCGGGCAGGCGGGATAGCCGAAGGAATAGCGGGAGCCGCGGTAGTTCTGCTGCAACATCCTCTCGATGTCGCGGTCGTCCTCGGCGGCGAAGCCCAGTTCGGCGCGGATGCGCTTGTGCGTGTATTCGGCCATCGCCTCGGCCATCTCCACCGACAGACCGTGCAGATACAGGTAGTCCTGGTAGCGGTTGTCCTCGAACCATAGCCGTGCGATGTCGCTCGCCTTCTGGCCGACAGTGACCACCTGCATGCCCATCACGTCGCGCTGTTCGTCATCCACGTCGCGGAAGAAATCGGCGATGCACTCGCCGTCCTCCTTGGGCTGGCGCGGCAGCGTGAAGCGGCAGAGTTCGGTGCTGCCATCCGTGTCGAACACGATCAGGTCGTTGCCCTGGCCGGCGGCCTTCCAGTAGCCGTAGATGGCTTGCGGATGCAGGATGTCGTTAGCCTCGCACAACGCCAGCATGCGCCTCATGACCGGGCGCAGCTCCTGCTTCGCCCAGCCGAGGAAATCCTCCAGGCTGCGGCCCTGTTTGCGAAAGCCCCACTGGAATTGGTACAGGCTGCGCTCGTTGATGAACGGCACGACGGCTTTCGGCACGGCCGACAGCACGCGGGCGCCCCAGAACGGCGGTTCGACCGGCGCCTCATCCCGGGTCATCCGGCGGCGGCGTTGCTGCACGGCCAGCACATCGACCGGCTGGAATGCGCGCGTATCCGCCTGGCCCAGCGTGCGGCTGGTGTTGCGCGCTTTGCCGATGCGCTTGGACTGGATCGCAGCCAGATAGTCGTCAAAACCGTTGCCGGTGACGCGATCCATCAGATGCAGCCCGTCGAACGCATCGCGCGCGTAGGCGACGCGCCCGCTGCCATAGGCGCGCACGCAATCTTCCTCGACATAGTTGCGCGTGAGCGCGGCACCGCCGAGCAGCACCGGAATGTCGACGCCCTGGCGCGTCATCTCCTCCAGGTTCTCGCGCATCACGACGGTGGATTTCACCAGCAGGCCGGACATGCCGATGGCATGCGCCTGGTGCTCGCTGGCGGCGGTCAGCATGTCGGCGAGCTTCACCTTGATGCCGAGATTGACGACGCGATAGCCGTTGTTGGTCAGGATGATATCGACAAGATTCTTGCCGATGTCATGCACGTCGCCCTTGACGGTGGCGAGCACGATGGTGCCCCGCTGCTGCCCCTCCACGCGCTCCATCATCGGTTCCAGATACGCGACGGCCGCTTTCATCGTCTCGGCACTCTGCAGCACGAACGGGAGCTGCATCTTGCCGGCGCCGAACAGCTCGCCCACCACCTTCATCCCGTCGAGCAGGATGTTGTTGATGATGTCTAGCGGTTTGTGGATTTGCAGCGCATCATCGAGCTCGTCGGTCAGGCCCTTGCGGTCACCATCGACGATGCGGTCCTTCAGCCGGCCCTCGACCGTCTCCGCGCGTTTCTTCTTGGTGGCGTCGCCGGCCTTCCGGTCGGCAAAGATTTCCAGCATGCGCTGCAACGGGTCGTAGCCCTCGCGGCGGCGGTCGAAGATCAGGTCTTCGGCCACCTGCGCTTCCTCCGGCGCGATCTGGTGCAGCGGCCGGATCTTGGAGAAATGCACGATGGCGCCGGTCATCCCGGCCCGCACCGCATGATCGAGAAACACGCTGTTCAGCACTGCGCGCGCCGCCGGGTTCAACCCGAAGCTGATGTTGGAGAGGCCCAGAATGATCTGGATGTCGGGGAAGCGCTCACGAATGAGCTTGATTCCCTCCAGCGTCCATTGGCCGAGTTTGCGGTCATCCTCGTTGCCGGTCGCGATCGTGAAGGTCAGCGGGTCGATCAGCAGATCGCATTGCGGCAGGCCGTAGCGGTCGCAGGCGAAATCGACCAGACGGCTGGCCACCTCCAGCTTGCGTTCGGGCGTTTTCGCCATGCCCTGTTCGTCGATGGTCAGCGCGATCACGGCCGTGCCGAAGCGGCGCGACAGCACCATGCGGGCGTCGGCCGGCGCCTCGCCGTCCTCGAAATTGATCGAGTTGATGATCGGCTTGCCGCCATGCAGCTTCAACGCGCTTTCCAGCACGCGCGCCTCGGTGCTGTCGATCACCAGCGGCGCGTTCACCGAGGAGGTGAACCGCCGCACGACCTCATCCATTTCCGCCAGCTCATCGCGGCCGACGAAGGCGGTGCAGACATCGAGGCTGTTGGAGCCTTCGCCCATCTGTTCGCGGCCCATCGCCACGCAGCCGTCCCAGTCGCCGCGCTCCTGCAACTCGCGCCATCTCTTTGAACCGTTGGCGTTGCAGCGTTCGCCGATCGAGAAATACGCATTCTCCTGCCGCAGCGGCACCTGCTGGTACAGGCTCGCGACCGACGGCACCCAGACGACGCTGCGCGAGACCGGCGCCGGCCGGAACCCGCCACGCCGGCGCAGCATGGCATCGAGCGCCTCGATATGCGGCGTCGAGGTGCCGCAGCAGCCGCCGATCAGGTTCACGCCGTCTTCGGCGACGAAGCGCTCCACCCAGGTCGCCATGTCGGCCGCGCCCAGCGGGTAATGCGTCTGGCCATCGACGAGTTCCGGCAGCCCGGCATTCGGCTGCACACTGATCAGGCCGGGCCAGTTGGCGGCCAGCCAGCGCACGTGCTCGGCCATTTCCTGCGGGCCGGTGGCGCAGTTCAGCCCCATCAGCGGGACATCGAGCGCCTGGATCACGGTCGCGGCGGCGGCGATGTCCGGGCCGACGAGCAGCGTGCCCGTGGTCTCCACCGTCACCTGCACGAAGATAGGCGTGTCGGTGCCGGCCGCGCGGCGCGCGAGTTTGGCGCCATTGACGGCGGCCTTGATCTGCAGCGTGTCCTGGCAGGTCTCGATCAGGATGGCGTCCACGCCGCCCGCGATCAGGCCCCGGCATTGCTCGGCGAGGGCCGTTTCCAGTGCGTCATAGCCGATATTGCCGAGCGTCGGCAGTTTCGTGCCGGGGCCGACGCTGCCGAGGACGTAGCGATGCCGCCCGTCGGAAAATGTCTCCGCCGCCTCGCGCGCCAATTCGCCGGCGCGCCGGTTGATCTCGAAGGCGCGCTCCGACAGATCGAATTCGCCGAGCGTGACCGGCGAGGCGCCGAACGTGTTGGTCTCCACCATGTCGGCGCCGGCCGCGAAATAGCCGCGATGGATTTCGCGCACCAGGTCCGGGCGCGACAGCGTCAGGATGTCGGTGCAATTCTCGCGGCCCCAATAATCGGCCTCGATATCCAGCGTCAGTGCCTGCACGCGGCTGCCCATGCCGCCGTCACACAGCAGCACCTGGTCGCGCAACGCCTGAAGCAGATGCGGGCCGGTCATCGTGCGGGCTCCAGGATGCGATCGGCTCGGATCGTGACGCGTTCGGCGCTCCAGAGTCGCACGGCCAATGCACCGGGCACCGTGACCGACGCGTTGGCGGTCAGCCCGGCCTCGCCGAGCAGCATGAGCATGGCGTTATCGGCGAAGCCCGGCCAGCGATGCGCCAGACGATGCAGGCAGTCGGCGTTCTGATGCGGGGCGAGATCCACCACGATAAGGCGTCCGCCGGGCCGCAGTACGCGGGCGGCCTCGCCGATGGCGGCGGCCGGGTCTTCGGCGTGGTGCAGCACCATCTGCAACACCACCAGATCGAACCCGCCATCCGGCAGCGGCAGGCGATACATGTCAGCCAGCCGCACGGCGCAATGCGTCAACCCGGGGCGGGCGAGGCGGGCGCGGGCCAGCGCCAGCATCGCGCGGCTGGCATCGACGCCCAGGCCGGCGGCCACGCGCGGCGCAAGCAGTTCCAGCAGCCGCCCGGTACCGGTGCCGATATCCAGCAGCCGGCCGATCCCGCCTTCGGGCAGCAGGCCGAGCAAGGCCGTCTCCACCGCCTGGGCCGGCAGATCGAGCGCGCGCATCTCGTCCCAGTCCGCGCCCTTGCGATGGAATGTCTCGGTGGCGACGCGGGCGCGCTCGGCCAGCACGCGGGCGGCCTGCCGGCGGTCGGCGGCCAGAACCTCATCGCTGGCGGGCAGCCGGTCCAGCACGGCGCGGGCCATCGCGTAACCAGGCCGGTCCTCCGGCGGCAGGCCGAACCAGGCGTTGGCCCCTTCGCGCAGCCGCTCCAGCAGCCCGGCATCGCACAGCAGGCGCAAATGCCGCGACAGGCGCGGTTGCGACTGGCCCAGGATCTCGGTGAACTCGGTGACGCAGAATGCGCCACGGGCCGCGAGGGCGAGGATGCGCAGGCGGGTCGGCTCGGCGCAGGCACGCAGGGCGGCGAGAAGCTCTTCCATGACTTCCAATCGCATAAAGATATGCTTATGTCCAGTGGATGAGCGCCGCCAGTGACTCACGCATCCCTGTCTTTGCCGGCGACCCCGCGCGCGCGGCGCCGGGGGATGCGGTGCTGCGCGGGGAGGTTGGGGTCGCCCCGACCCATGGCATCGGCTGCGCCTGCTGCCGTCCGCGTCCGCCATTGGCGCGCGCGCTCGCCCGCTTGTTCATGGCCCGGGCGCGCGGCGACATGGCGTTCTTTGGCCGCGTGATCGTGGCCTGCCCGATCGGCGAGGAGGGCGCCGTGGCCGCGGCGATCGCCGCTGACCCGGTCTCCGCCGCCCGCTTCCGCTTTGCCGGCCGGCTGCCGGACTAGGTCTGTTCGGGGCTTTCGTTGTCGCCCGCGCCGAGGGCGCGCTGCATATGGACGGCATCGAGCCAGCGGCCGAATTTCCAGCCCACCGCACGCAGCACGCCGACGCGCTGGAAGCCCAGGCTGGCATGCACGCCGATCGAGCCGACATTTTCCGAATCGCCGATCACTGCGACCATCTGGCGCATCCCGGCTTGCGTGGCCGCCTCGAGGAGCTTGCCGACCAGCGCCTTGCCGACACCCTGGCCGCGCACGTCCTGGCGCACATACACCGCGTCCTCGACGCAGAAGCGATAGGCGGCGCGGTCCCGAAACTGCGAATAGTAGCAGTAACCCAGTAGCCCGGTCGCGTCCTCGGCGACCAGCCAGGGCCAGCCGCGGCTGGTGATGACACTGTGGCGCGTTGCCATTTCCTCGACCGATGGGGGCACCTCTTCGAACGTGCCGGTGCCGTTCAGCACATGATGCGCATAGATGCCCTGAATTCTCTGGCAGGTCCGGTTGGGTGGCGGGGCGGATGTTCATCCTTGGGCTCCAGTCAGGTCAGACGCCTCCCGTATCAGACCTTTGCGGCCTGCGTCGTCGTCAGCAACGGGACGGTGCGCCGGCCGGTGGGATAGACGACGATTGCTCTGCCGGCCAGCAGCATACCCCGCCAACGATAGTTGCTGAATTCGTTGCGTGGCGCGCGGCCCAGGGATGAAGACACCTGCCCCGTCACTTTGCAGTTCCATCAGTCTCGCTCCCGTGATACGCAGCGTAGCGTGCTGTGAGATTCATGTCCTGGGAAGGGCTAATTCATGGCGTGGTAGGCGAGCCAGGTGCTGATACCCGTCTGAAAGGTCGGTGGTATTGGGCAAGGCAGGGGCGGCCCGGATGGGGCTGGGCCGGTTCGGCGTGAGGGAAGCGCTGGGAATCCTCGTCGTGAGCCGGGCGTGATGATGGGCGTACTCGTGCCGCCTTGTCATCGGCTGTTCCTCAAAGGAGGTTTGACGCTGTGAGCTTGAATGACGCGCAGACGCAGGGAACGAACTCTGCGGCCGCCGACCGTGCTGCGATGACCGAGGCGCTGGAAAGCCGCCTGATGGCGATCGAGGCGGCGGCACGCTTCCATAACACCGAGCTTGACCGCGACGAGCTGCGGCTGCCTCAGGGGGCGGCCCCGACGCCGGCGGCGCTCGTGGAGTGGGTGCGCGACGGCGGCCTGTGGTGCCGCGCGGTGCGCATGCGGTTCTCGCAGTTGCTGAAGGTCGAGGCGTCGTCCCCGGTGATCCTGCTGCTGCGTGATGGCAGTGCGGCGCTGCTGACCACGGTGGACCCGGCGCGTAACATCGTATGGCTGAAAGACCCGCGCGCGCCGTCCGGCGACCCCCCGGTCGCTGTGGACGAGCTGCGTCTGTCGCAGGTTTGGTCCGGCGAGGTGATGCTGGTCCGCCGCGTCCACGACATCACCGACGACAATGCGCCGTTCAGCTTCGGCTGGGTCTGGGGCGTGGTGCGCAAGGAGCGCGGGCTCCTCAGGGACGTGTTCATCGCGTCGTTCGCCCTTACCCTGCTGACCCTGGTTCCGCCCCTCGTGGTGATGGTGGTGATCGACCGGGTGCTGACGTACAAGAGTATTTCCACACTCGCACTGGTCAGCTTGTTCATCCTGACGATGGTCACGTACGAGACGATGCTGGGCTATACGCGCCGCAAGCTCACCTACATCATCGGTGCGCGCGTCGACGCCAAGATCAGCCTGCATGTGTTCAAGCGGATGCTGCGACTGCCGCTTGATTTCTTCGAACGCCAGCAGGCCGGCGACGTGATCTATCGCGTTGCGCAGGTGAACAAGATCCGTGAATTCCTGACCGGCAGAATGATGCAAACCATGCTCGACATGGTTTCGTTGCTGGTATTGATCCCGGTCATCTTCCTGATGCAGCCGACCCTTTCATGGGTGGTGCTGGCCTGTGCGGGGTTGATCGGTATCATCATCGCCGCGTTCATCGGTCCGGTCAGCCGCGCCGTGGCGCGCTACGTGGCGTCCGAGACGCAGAAGAGCAGCGTGCTGGTGGAGACGCTGCACGGCATCCGCACCGTGAAGTCCCTGGCCCTGGAGCCGCAACAGCGCGAGGTGTGGGACCGCCGCACCGCGACATCGGTGCAGATGAAGCTGGAGGCATCGGAGATCGCCAACTGGCCGCAGACGCTGGTGGCGCCGATCGAGGCCTTTATGTCTCGTGGCACGATCTTGCTGGGGGCGTTTCTCGCTATCGCGTCACCCGGCAGCGTCGATCCCGGCATGCTGATCGGCTTCATGATGATCGCCGGCCGCGTGGCATCTCCGCTCAGCGGTCTGGCCAGGATCATGGACGATTTCCAGGAGGTGCGCGTCTCAGTGGCGTTCGTGCAATCGGTCGTCAACCAGCCGCCGGAATCGGTGAACCCGAGTGCCGGCCTGCGGCCGAAATTCGAAGGCGCGATCGATTATAACAAGGTCAACTACTCGTATCCTGGCGCCAAGACGCGGGCACTGGACGGCGTGAGCTTTGAGGTGCCGGCCGGCACCATGCTGGGGCTGGTCGGACGCAGCGGCTCGGGCAAGTCCACCATCACGCGCCTGCTGCAAGGCATCACGCGCGACTACGAGGGTTTCGTGAAGATCGACGGCAATGATCTGCGCGAGATCAACCTGGGGCATATGCGGCGCAATTTCGGCGTGGTGCTGCAGGAGAACTTCCTGTTCCGCGGCACGGTGCGCGAGAACCTGATCGCCGGCCGGCCAGGCCTGACACTGACCGACGCGGTGCGTGCGGCACGGCTCGCCGGCGCCGAGGAGTTCATCGAGCGGATGCCGAACGGGTACGAGACCTGGATCGAGGAAGGCTCGCCCAACCTGTCGGGCGGCCAGCGCCAGCGCCTCGCCATTGCGCGCTCCGTGATCCACGATCCGCGCCTGCTGATCCTCGACGAAGCGACCAGTGCGCTCGACCCGGAGAGCGAGGCGCTGGTGAACGCCAACCTGACGCGGCTGGGCAAGGGGCGGACGATGCTGATCGTCTCGCACCGGTTGACCTCGCTGACCGATTGCGACCTGATCCTGGTGCTGGATCGCGGCAAGGTGCTCGATATGGCACCGCATACGGTGCTGGTGGAGCGGTGCTCGGTCTATCGGCAGCTGTGGCTGCAACAGAACCGGCACCTTGAGAGCGCCGCCCAGCGGGCCGGCGTGCCTGCCCCCGTGCTGGCGCAGGGAGACTGACGATGGGCAAGAGCATCACCAAAGTGACCGCGAACCAGGCGCCCGTGCCGGCGATCGGCTCAGACGAGGCTGTTTCCGCCAACGCCATCCTGGAGTTTCAGTCGCCCACCCTCACGTTGATTTCGGCGCCGGCGCCGTTCTCGGCCCGGATGACGTTGTGGCTGCTGGCCAGCCTGGTTTTCATTACCTTCGCGCTGATCTCGGTGATACCGATCGAACGCGTCGTGAGCACAGCCGGCGTGGTGCAGTCCGAAGCACCGAACGTGATCGTGCAGCCGCTGGAGCAAGCGATCGTCAAGAAGATCCTCGTCAAGGACGGGCAGATCGTGAAGAAAGGTGATCTGCTCGCCGAACTCGACCCGACCTTCGCGGCCAGCGACGCCTCGGCGACGACGGCGCAGATGGACAGCCTGAAGGCGCAGGTGAATCGGCTGAAGGCCGAACTGGCCAACAAGCCTTATGCCTCCGACGGTAGCCAGTACAGCCAGCTCGAAGCATTGGCCTACCTGCAGCGCCACCAGGAATTTGTCTCCACGGTCGAGGACTACGACCAGAAGATCAAAAGCTTCCAGGCCCAGATGAACCAGGCCAAAGCCGATGTAGACGGCTTCAGCCAGCGTCTGGCCGGTGCGCGGCAAACCGAGGATGTGAGGCGTACCCTGGAACGGATGCAGGTCGGCAGCAAGTTGAACACGCTGGAGGCGACCGATGCCCGCCTGCAGATCGAACAGAACCTGGAAGATGCCAAGCATATGTTCGACCAGTATTCCAAGACCGCCAACGCCATGGTCGCGGAACGGGACGGCTGGATTCATCATTGGTATTCCGACACGCAGACGCTCGAAGGCACGCAGGAACGGCTGCTGTCGGACATGCAGGGTCAGGCAGAGAAGAACCAGTTGCGGCGGCAGTTGGTGGACATGCGCGCCGAATCGGACTCGGTGGTGCTGAGCGTCTCGCGCGTGTCGCCCGGCACGGTGCTGCAGGCGGGTGCCCAGCTGATGACCACGGTGCCGCTGGACGCGCCGCTGGAAGTGGCGAACTCTTGTCGACGGCAGCGATGCCGGGTTCATCTCCGTCGGCGATACCGTGGCCATCAAGTTCGATACGCTGCCATATATGCGCTTCGGCTACGCGGTCGGTCATGTGACGAAGATCAGTGACGACAGCTTCGCCGACCCGACATCCGGCCAGTCGAATCCGCAAGGAACGTCGCCGGTGGTCGCTCAGACCTCGCCCCAGAACAGCGGTGCCGCACCGGTCTATTATTACCGGGCGACGGTCTCGATCGACAAACTGGACCTGCGGCATCCGCCGAAGTCCTTCCGACTGATGCCGGGCATGCCGCTGCAGGTGGACATCAAGGTCGGACAACGTACGGTGATGGCGTACCTGCTGCAGAGGGTCATGCCGTTCCTGTCCGAAGGCATGCGCGAGCCGTAACCGGGCATCGGCCTGATCGGAGATCGGCATGACGGAGGGATAGGCGGTGGCTGGCTTGCTGAGTAAAGTCGCGGGGTGGCGGTCGCCCGCGGCCGGATTGCGGCGCGCGCAGGAGTTGATCGAGGAGGGCAAGCGTGCGGACGCATTTCCGCTGCTTGCCAAGGCTGCGAACGCCGGTATTGCCGAGGCGGAATATCTGGTCGGACGTGCCTATCTGGAAGCTGGCGGCGTGCCGCCAAGCCCGGTGGAGGCCGCGCGCTGGCTCGAGCGTGCGGCCAATCACGGCTATATCGCCGCACAGTCGCTGCTCGGCGCCGTGTACCTGCACGGCGTCGCCGCAACGCCGCAGGCGGATGCCGGGTCCGCCGCGTCCGGTGCGCTGTTTGGCGCGGCGGGCGGCGTCTCGCCGGATTTTGCGCGGGCCGCCCAATGGGCGCGCCGAGCCGCCGAGGGCGGCTCCGCCGACGGGCAGGCGCTGCTCGCCTATATTCTAACGTCCGGCCCCGAGGACATGCGGGATCTGACGGCCGCCGAGGCGTGGTACCGCAAATCCGCCGAGAGCAATTCGCCGCAAGGACACCTCGGCTACGGCATGGCGTTGCTGCGCCGCGCGCAGACCCCGGAGGACTATCGGCTGGGTGCGGAACAGCTTGCCCGTGCCGCCGAGTTCGGCATCGGGACGGCGCAATATCTGCTCGGCGTGCTGACGGCGCAGGGGCAGGGGGTAGCACAGGACGATGCCGCTGCCGTGGAGTTGTATCGTCAGGCGGCCGAAAAAGGCGTGCGTTCTGCCCAGGCCCGCTATGGCCTGGCGCTGCTGCACGGACGCGGCGTGACGCGCGACCTGCAGGACGGCAAGTCCTGGTTGCGCCGCGCGGCGCTGGCGGGCGACCCGGAAGCGGCCGCCGTCGTCGGCGATCTGTATGCCCGCGGCGGTGAACTGCCGCCCAACCATACCGAAGCCGCCGTATGGTTCCGCCGCGCCGCCGAGGCTGGCCACAAGACGGCCGCACGTGCGCTCGGACTGCTGCACCTGACAGGCGCCGGCGTGCCGCGCGACCAGGCGGAGGCGGCGCGCTGGTTCCGCGCCTCTGCCGAGGCGGGCGACGTGCAGGCGCGCTACGATCTCGCCTCGCTGGTCCTGCAGGGCAAGGGCGAGGCCGAGGATTCGATCCGCACGCGCGAGTGGTTCGAGCAGGCGGCCACCGCTGGCGATCTGGTGGCGGCCTATAATTTCGGTATCTGCTTGGCCGAGGGCGTCGGCGTGCAGCGTGACGACCAGGAGGCGGCGCGCTGGCTGCGCCGCGCTGCCGAGGGCGTGGTGAACGCGCAATATTGGTATGGCCGGATGTTGATCGAGGGCCGTGGCGTCGAGCAGAACGTCACGGAGGGGCGGGTCTGGATCACCAAGGCCGCAAGTACCGGCATGATCGATGCGCAGGTGGCCCTGGCCGAAATGCTGGTGAACGGCCGTGGCGGCAAGCGCGACCACACGGAAGCGCAGGCGCTGTTCCAGCGCGCCGCCAATCACGGCCATGTCGGTGCCATGTTCGCCCTTGGCGCGCTGCTCGGTGGCGGCCATGACGTGCCATGGGACCGTCCGGCCGCCGAGACCTGCTTTCGCGCGGCCGCCGAGCGCGGCCACGCGCACGCGCAGATGATGCTCGGGCGCTATCTGGCACGGGGCCTTGCCGGCAAGCAGGATTTCGCCGAGGCGCGGGTCTGGCTGCAACGTGCCATCGCGCAAGGTCTGCAGGAGGCGCAGTCGGACCTGGATGCGCTGCCGCCGGCGGGCGCCAAGGCCGGAGCGCCACCGCCCGCGCGCGCGCTCGCCAGCCCCGCACCGCCAGGATGACGCCAGGGCCGGAGTCCGCGTTGCCGGCATGAGCGGCCCCCCGTCGCCGGAGCCGACACCCCGCACGCGGGCCGAGGTGGAAGCCGAGTTGGCGCGCTCGGCGCTCCGACAGGGCGAGGCGCTGCTGGCATCGGGCGATGCGGCCGGCGCCCTGCCCTGGCTGGAACGGGCCGGGCGCATCGCGGCCGAGGATGATACCGTTCTGCTTGCACGTGCGCTGGCGTTGCTGGCGCTTGGCGATGCGGCTGCGGCGGGTTTGTTCGAGAGCCTGTCCCGCCGCCATGACGTGCGCGAGGTATGGCTCGGGCTGGCCGCCGTGCGGCACCGCATGGGGCAGGCGCAGGCCGCCGCCACGGCGCTGGCCTGCGCGCTGTCGTCGCATCTGCTCGCGGACGCCGCGACGATTGAAGCGGTTGCCGACGCGATTGCGGCGCGGGCGGCCGCGGAAGGCTGGTGCGGCCTGGGCCGCGACGGCACCGTGTTGGCCCGCGTGGTGCCGGACGGGCGCGGGGAAGACGGGCGCGGCGAAAGGCTGCGGATCACCGCCGATGGGCTTGCCTGCCGCGCGCGCCGGTCGCCGCCTGGGGCTCGTGTGATTGCGGTCATGCGCGGCGGTCGGCACTTGCTTGGCAGCCCGATCCACGTTGCGCGTATCCGCCGTGTCGAAGGCGTGGCGACAGCGCGTGACGGCGGCATCGAGGGCTGGGCCTGGCATCCGGGTGATGCCGGCCGCGATCCGGTCGTCACGCTGACGCTGCCCGGCAAGGACGCACCGCTGCTGCGTCTGACGGCGAGGGACACCTCGATGGCGGTGCCGCGGCCGCTCTCGCAACCGCGCCGCTTCGTGGTGCCGGCCGCCGACCTCGCCGCGTTCGCCGGGCCGGTTAGCGTCCGGGGCGAGGATGGGCGAGAGCTGACCGGCAGCCCGCTCGACCCCACGATGGAAGTCCGGGCCGCCGCCGCGGCATCGCTGGCGGTCGCACGGGCGTTGCCGGCGCTGCGGCGGCCACGCGGTTCCAGGCCGCCCTGGCTGCCGACGCCGGCCGGCCTCGCCGGGCCGGCCGCCGCCGCGTCAAGCCGCCCGGCCCGGCGCGTGGCCGTGGTGGTCCCGGTCTATCGCGGGCTCTCGGTCACCGTCGCCTGCCTTGACGCGGTGCTCGCGACGGCACCGCGCGGAACGACGCTGATCGTCGTCGACGACGCTTCGCCCGAGCCGGCGCTGGCCGCCGCGCTGGATGCGCTGGCCGGGCGCGGCAAGATCCGGCTGATGCGTCACCGCCGCAATCTCGGCTTCCCGGCGGCGGCCAATGCCGGCCTGCGGGCGGCGGCGGCGCTGCCCAGCGGCCCGGACGTCGTGCTGCTGAACAGCGACACGGTCCCGACGCCGGGCTGGCTCGACCGGCTGCGCGGCGCCGTCCACGCGGCCGCAGACATCGGCACTGCCGCCCCACTGTCCAACGACGCCACGATCCTGAGTTACCCCGATCCTGCCGAGCCGGGTCCGCTGCCGACAGGCGAGGCCTTGCGTGAACTGGCAGACTTGGCGGCCAGCGTGCATGGGTATGCATCGGTCGAGATTCCGACGTCGGTCGGGTTCTGCATGTACATCCGCCGCGAATGCCTGCTGGCCACCGGGGTGCTGCGTGGCGACGTGTTCGCGCAGGGCTACGGCGAGGAAAACGACTTCTGCGTGCGTGCCCGCCATCTCGGCTGGCGCCATGTGGCGGTGCCGGGCGCCTATGTGGCGCATGTCGGCGGCCGGTCGTTCGGCGACGCACGGGCGCATCTGCTCGCACGCAACCTCGATGTGCTGGAGGCGCTGCATCCCGGCTATCGCGCGATGATTGCGGCGTGGCAGGCAGCCGACCCGTTGGCGCCAGCGCGCCGGGCGCTGGACGCAGCGCGCTGGGCGGCGCGGCCCGGCGCGGCGGCGCCCTGTTCGCCGGCCGGCGAGGGCGGCGCGGTCGTGCTGGTGACCCATGATGGCGGCGGTGGCGTGGAACGGGCGGTGCGCGAGCGCTGCGCGGAGCTGCGCGAGCAAGGGCGGCGCGCGATCGTGCTGCGGCCGGTGGTGGATCGCAGCGGCGGCGCGGAGGCGTTGCAGCGGCGCTATCTGCCCGGGCTGTGTGTGGTGGGCGACGGGACAGAGGGCGGTTTTCCCAATCTGCGTTTCCGGCTGCCGGAGGAGTTCGACGCGCTGGCGGCACTGTTGCGCCCCGAGCGGCCGGGATTGCTGGAGGTGCATCATCTTCATGGCCTGCACCATTGCGTCATCGATCTGGCCGCGGCGCTGGGCATCGCCTACGACATTCGCGTCCACGACTACGCCTGGATCTGCCCGCGCATCAATCTGGTCGGCGGGGCCGGTCGCTACTGCGGCGAACCGGACGTGACCGCCTGCGTGCCATGCGTGGCCGATGCCGGCAGCTTGCTGGAAGAGATGATCGCGCCCGCCGCGCTGCGCGCGCGCTCGGCCGCCGATATGGCCGGCGCGCGGCGTGTGGTGACGCCGTCGCAGGACACCGCGATCCGGTTGCGCCGGTATTTCCCGCACATCCGGCCCGAGGTGCTGGCGCACGAGGGCAACGACGATCTGCCGCCGGGCCGCCCGTTGCCACCGCTCCCTTCCTTGGGCCAGGGGTCACGGCGCGTCGGCGTCATCGGTGCGATCGGTGTCGCCAAGGGCTACGACGTCGTGCTCGCCTGCGCGCGGGATGCGGCCGCGCGCAATCTTAACCTTACATTCATTCTGGTCGGCCATAGCGAGGATGACGATCGTCTGCATGCGACCGGCCGCGTCTTCGTTACCGGCCCGTACAAGGAGCTCGATGCGGTGGCGCTGATACGGCAACAGGATCTGCATCTGGCGTGGTTGCCCTCGGTCTGGCCGGAGACGTGGTGTTACACGTTGGGGCTGGCGCTGCGCGCCGGCCTGGGCGCAGCCGTGTTCGATATCGGCGCGCAGGCGGAGCGCATACGCACGACCGGGCGCGGCTGGTTATTGCCGCTTGGTCTGCCCGCGCCGGCCATCAACAACGCGCTGCTTGCGTTACGTACGGTTGGCAGGCAATGAATGCAATTGTCTCCCGGCGCCGATGCAATAGTCCTCAGCGATCCTTCACAGCGAGATCTTGAATGCCCGAAGCCAAAGCCACGTCAGCCGAGAAGGCTCCGGCGCTGAACGTCATCACCGAGCTCAAGGTGAGCGGTCACCTGATGACACTCGACCCCGGCCTGTTCTGCATCGTGCAGACGCCGGCGCGCGGGTCGGACCCCGCCAGCGGGCTGCCGGGCGTGCGGATTTCCCACGCCCCAACTCCGTCGGGCCGGCCCGATGCGGTGACGATCAGCACGTTCCGGCCGGATGGATGGCTGCTGGCGGGTGGCGACGCGGCGCTGGTGCGCGTGCTCGGTGGCCAGGCGCAGGTGATGGTGACGATCTATCAGTCGGCGAGCGCCGCCGCGGGCGCCGCCCCCAACCTGCAAGTGCTGCGCCTGCTGGAACCGGCGCAGGCGCCGGCGGCGGCGCCGCCGCCGGTCGGCGCCGCTGTCGTGGCGGCTGCGCCTGGGGCTGCGGCGGCGCCAGGGAAGAAGGCGCCGGCGATCATGGAAATGGTCGCGCATATCCAGGAACGCGGCGATGTCGGCGCGATGCTTGGCGATTGGCTGGGCGAGAAGGGGAGCAAGCGCTGGATCGAGGGGTTCGCCCTGGCGCCCACGCGGCTGCTCGGCCCGAAGGACATCGAATATCAGGCGGTGCTCGGACGCGGCTGGCTTTCGCCATGGGTCGAAGGTGGCCAGTATTGCGGCAGCCGCGGTATGGCGCTGCCGATCCTCGGCCTGCGTCTGCGGCTGTGCGGAGAAGCGGCGAATTTGTTCGATGTCGCGTACGCCGCGAGCTTCACCGATGGCACGGCGGTAGGTCCGGTGGCGGCCGGTGAGGCCTGCGAAGCGGCCAGTCTGGCGCCCATGGAGGCGTTTCAGGTGGTCGTCCGGCCGCGCGGTGTCGTGGCTCCGGCCAAGCCGAGTCTGCCGGCCGTGCCGGAGGCGGAAAGGAGCGACGAGCCGGAGATAGCGGCGGCGCCCGCACGGGTCAAACCGGCGGCAAAGCCGTCCACCAAGCCAGCCGCCAAGCCCGCCGTGCCGGCCAAGCGTCGCTAAGTCCGGCGATCACGCCGCCGCCGCCTCCGGCGGCGGACATATCGCTTGTGAGCATCGCGTGAAATATCTCTTCGTTCACCAGAACTTTCCTGGCCAGTACCTGCATATCCTGCGTCACCTCATGGATGACCCGGCGAATGATGCCGTGTTCATATCCGAGCCGAACCATAACGCTATCGAGAGAGTGCGCCGCGTTCTCTACACGCCGCCCAAACCCGACCAGGAGGGCGTGCATTCGGTCGCCCGGGATTTCGATCTGGCGGCGCGGCGTGCCGAACTGGTGGCAACCCTGGCCGGCAACCTCAAGCGGCTCGGCTTCACGCCGGACATCGTCATCGGCCACCACGGCTGGGGCGAATTGCTGAACATTCCCGACGTGTGGCCCGATGTGCCGATCCTCGGCTACTTCGAGTTCTACTATCGCACCAACGGGCAGGACGTGGATTTCGACCCGGAGTTCCCGGTCGGGGTGGACCGGTTTGCGCGTATCCGGGCGATGAACGTCGTCAACAACCTCGCCATCGGCTTGGAACAGCACGGCCAGACGCCGACCCGGTGGCAGTTGACGCGCTATCCTGAATGGGCGCGCGGCGGCATGCGGGTGATCGGCGAGGGCGCACAACTGGACGTTTGTCGCCCCGATCCGGCCGCCCGCAAGCGGCCGTTCGCCATCGGCGACTTCCATGTCGCGCCGAACGAGAAGCTGGTGACGTACGTCGCCCGCAATCTGGAGCCGTATCGCGGCTTCCACGTGATGATGCGCGCGCTTGAGGATCTGCTGAAGGCGCGCAGCGACGTCAAGGTCATCATGGTCGGCGGCGATGACGTGAGCTACGGCGCGCGGTTGGCGAACTCAACATGGCGGGAGCATCTTCAGAAGGAGATGGCCGGCCGTTACGACACCAGCCGTGTGCTGCTGCCCGGCCAGATCCCGTACGCGACCTATATCAGCATGCTGCAACGTTCCGATGCGCATGTGTACCTGACCTACCCGTTCGTCGCCTCCTGGTCGCTGCGCGAGGCGCTGGCCTGCGGCTGCGCCGTGATCGGCGCGGATGTCGAGTCGGTGGCCGAGTTCATCACCTCGGGCGAGAACGGCGTGCTGGTGCCGGGCCTGGACCCACGCAATCTTGCACGTTCGATCCTGGCGTTGCTGGAGGACAGCAAGCTGAGCCGCAAGCTGCGCGCCGGCGCGCGGCGCTATGCGGAACGCCATCTCGACATGAAGGACTACATCGCCAAGATGACCGCGACCGTAGCGGAGCTGACCGGCAAGACCTGACGCGCGTGGTTCGGGGTCGCGCTGGTGATGGCGATCAGCCGCCCAGCCACGTCACGCTGCTGCCATGCGGATGCGCCAGGGCGAGGCGGCGCTCGTCGCCGCCGGGCCATCGGGTGACGCTCAATACCATTCGCACCTCGCCCGGTGCCGGCTCGAAGCGCAGCCATGCGAACGGCGCCGCCGGTGAGGCGCGCGTGCCGGCCTGTGCAATGCTGTCCGCGATCCTCGCCTGATCGCTCGCGGGCATGTACTGCCACATGACGGAGTGGTAGAGGACGGTCGCGCACCCTTCCGGCAGCGCCGCCAGTTTCCCCCGCACCCAGGTGGCCGCATTGGCACGCGCGACACGGTGGCCGGCACGCCGCGCGACGGCGATCGCCGCGTCCAGCCGCGCCAGCCGGTCACGCTGGTCGGGCCAGACATAGGACCGCAGCCGCAGCCGCTGGGCATCGTCCTCCAGATCGATCGGCGCCACGTCGCAGGCCGCCCGCTCGGCCACGCTCAGTTTCGCGTCGAGCGGCGGCGAATTTCCTTGCC
Source organism: uncultured Pseudomonadota bacterium (assembly GCA_963764895.1). Taxonomy (GTDB): domain Bacteria; phylum Pseudomonadota; class Alphaproteobacteria; order Acetobacterales; family Acetobacteraceae; genus CAVXUK01. Next base: position 86,144 of record CAVXUK010000011.1, on the reverse strand, counting down.
AATCGGGCGCTAGCACCAGGGGGCTTGTCGCGTCACCCCAATGGCCGCCGCCGAGGCGGTAGGCGTAGCTGTCCCAGACCAGATTAAGGCCGGCGCTGGCGCCGATTTCCAGCAGATGCAGCGGCAACCCGGCCGCCGCCGCGATATGCAGGAAGCCGCCCAGCAACACCGCCGAACGCCCGACCTCGTTGGTCTGCGGCGGAGAGCGCAGAACGTCGCGCAGAAACGCCGCGTGCTCGATGACCGCGCCGCGCAGCACGGGCCAGAGGCGAGTCGCGTCGGGTGCGGCAAGCGGCGGGTAACAGGCCGCCAGCGCCGGCGCCATGCCGGCCAACACCAGTGCATGCAGCCCGCCGGCAAGCCGCAGCGGCAAGGCGTCCGCCACCGGATCGCCCGGCCAACCGCCTACCAGATCGGCGGTGGGGCCGTTGTTGTGCACGTCGTCGGCCAGCAGCTCCAGCAGCCGCGCCGTGAACGGCGAGCCGAGGCGGTCGCACCAGCCGACCTGCTGGCCGAAAGCGGCGAGCACAGCTTGGTCATTGGCCTCCTGCATTGGGCGGCTCGCGGACGGTTCCATCGGGGCGGGCTCCATCGGGTTGACCGGCACAGCGAAGCCACGGCAAGACGCAGCGTCAATCTTGATCAACATCATCAACATGACGCCGACCACCCATCATCGGCTGAGCGCGGAGGCGGCAAGCGCGCGCCTCGGTGTGTCGCGCCAGACGCTTTACAGCTACGTCAGCCGCGGCCTCGTGCGCGCCTGGCCGGACCCCGATGATCCGCGCCGAAGCGTCTACGACGGCGCTGACGTGGCGCAGCTTGTGGCACGGCGGAGCCGTGGCCGCGCCCGCCGCGACGTCGCCGCCTCGACCACGGATTGGGGGGAGCCGATCATGCGGTCGTCGCTGTCCCGGATCGCCGACGGCGCGCTGAGCTATCGCGGCCAGGACGCCGCGACGCTGTCGCAGACGGCGACGCTGGAGGCGGTAGCCGGATTGCTCTGGGGCAGTGCCGTGCCGGTGGTCCCGCACGTCGCCGGTATCATTCCATCAGCGCTGCCGCTTGAGCGATGCCTGCGCATGGTCGCGGCGGACGCGGCGCGCGGTGACTGGGCCCTTGACCCGGCCCGGATCGGCGCGGAGGCAGCGCGGCTGCTGGGCACGGTGACCCTTGCGGCCGCGGGTTCCCCGGCCGCCATCCGCACGGCCAGCGTGCATGCGCGGATCGCTGCCGCCTGGGGCCTTGACGCGGCCGGAACCGACCTGATCCGCCGCGCCCTGGTGCTGTGTGCCGACCATGAGCTGAACGCCTCGGCCTATGCGGCGCGCGTTGTGGCATCGACGGGCGCGTCGCTCGCGGCATGCGTGCTGGCGGGGCTGGCAGCGCTGTCCGGCCCGCGCCATGGCGGCATGACCGACCGTGTCCGCGCGCTGGCGGCCGACCCGGAGGTGGTCGCCGATCCGCTGGCGGCGTTCAGCGCCCGGTTGGCTCGCGGCGAGTCGCTGCCCGGCTTTGGCCACCGGCTCTATCCGGATGGCGATCCGCGCACGGCGGCACTCCTGGCGATCCGACCGCCCGGCCGGTCCTGGCAAGCGATGATCGACGCAGCCGCGGCGCTGACCGGGCTGCGGCCGACGATCGACGTAGTGCTGGCCATGCTGGAACACACGCTGCCGTTGCCGCCCGGCGGCGGCTTGGCGTTGTTCGCAGTCGGTCGTACCGTCGGCTGGATCGCCCACGCGCTGGAACAGCGCGCCGACGGAAGGCTAATCCGCCCGCGCGCGGCGTATGTCGCGCCCACCGGCGCTCCATGACCACTGCCGGTTCTTGCGTTCGCCCGGGCGTTGGCGGCATACGGAGGGCGCGGTGACACCGGTGCGCCTGTAGCTCAGTTGGTTAGAGCGGGCCGCTCATAACGGCTTGGTCGCAGGTTCGAGCCCTGCCGGGCGCAGTCAACCGAGCCGCGGTTGCGCCTCAAAACTGCTTCAATAGCCGATCGATATAATCCAGTTCCGGTTGCGGCCGGCTGCGCTCGGCGCCGCGGCGGCGGAGTTCTTCCTGGATGGCGCGGGTACGGGCCTGGTCCATCTGCTCCGGCAACGCGAGGTCGGCGCTTTCGTCGCTGCCCGAGCCGCCGTCCTTGAGCTGGCGGCCCAGCGGGTCCAACCGCTGGTCACCGCGCCGGCCGAATGAATCTCCCCTCTGGCGCGAGCCGTCGCTGCCATACTGGTCGGTCGACTGGCCATCGCTGCCGTCGGGGTTGCCCATCGCCACGCCGGGCCCGTCCTGACTGCTGTCCGCATCGCCCTGCTGATCGCCGTCGCTGCCGAATTGCTGGGCCATCTGCTCGCTCATCGACTGGCCGCCCTTCTGCAATGCCTCGATCGCCTTGCGCGCGTCGCTGGCGGCGGCGCCATCCCGGCTATCGCCGAGCGCACGTACGCCGTCGCGCATGGCGGTATCGGCGTCACCGAGATTGGGCGGGATCTGGCCGGTCAGATCACCGTATTGCTGCATCAGCTCGCCCAGCGCGAGGCGCAGCGCCCGCTGCACCCGCTGGTCGGTCTGCCGTTCGGCGTCCTGCGCCTGCTGCGTCGGGCCGGGCGGCGCCGGCTGCTGGGCGCCCTGAGGGGAGCTCCGCCAGCTGCTGGCCTTCCTGTTGCTGGTCCCCCAGTTGCTCGGTCCCCCAGCTGCTGGTCCCGCTGTTGCTGGTCCCCCTGCTGCTGGTTGGCCGTGTCGCGCGCCTGGGCATGGTCCAGCAGGTCGCCCTCGCGTTGCACGATGTCCTGCAGCGCGTTCATCTGCTGCTCACCGCGCTGGCGCTTCTGCTGGCGCTCGCGCTGCTGCGCGTCGCGGTGCATCGGGCGCGCCTTCTGCAACTCGTCGAGCATCTTCTCCAGCTCTGCCAGCTTCTGCTGCGCGTCCTGCTGGTTGCCCTGCTGTTCGGCATTGCGCAGTCTGCTCGGCGAGTTTCTGCGCGTCCTCGGCGTTGAGCTGCGGGATCGCGGATCTGCCATCTGCGCGTCCGGGATCGCGACGCAGCTGCTCGGCCAGCGCCTGCAGGTGCTTCTCGATCGCGTTCTCCAGCGCCTCGATGCGCTTGTCGATTTCGGCCGGGTCGACCTTCTCGCCGCGCTTCTGGGCGTCCAGCGCGTCGCGCACGGCCTGCCGCGCCTGTTCAGCGCCTGGAGCGTGCGCTCGGTCGCCCCTTCCTCCAGATGCAGCGCCAGCTGCCACAGCCGTGCCTGCGCGTCCGGCACAATGGCCTCGTCGTGTGCCGTCGAGCAGCTCGGCGGTGGCGGCGCGCAGGTTGATGTAGCCGCCGGGATCCTTCGCCCAGACGTCGTCCAGCCCGGCGATGCGGTCGAGTTCGGCGATCGCCGGGCGCGCGGGCCTCCGGGTGCAGCGTCAGACTTGCGCCGCACCGCGATGAGGGCGCGCGCCGTCGGGTTGTCGAAGTGACGTTCCGGCAGCGTGAAGACGGCATCGCGGCTGATGCCGATCAGGCCGGGCTGCGTCACGCGCGACCAGCCGGCGCGACCACAGGCAGGCCGGCCCAGGGATGCGCAGTCAAGATCCTGAATCTGACACCCTTGGCCGATTTCGGCGCGCCGCCGGGCAACGGGATCGACACGACCAGCGGCGGCGCCTCCGGCCGGTCGCGCAGGCGGCAATTCGGCCTGCAGCGCGATCACGCCGTAATCGTGCGAGACCTGCCACGGCAGCCGGGTCTGCGGCAGCCGGGCGTCTCCGCGCGCCGCACCCGGCGGCTCGGTCCACGCGCACGAACGGCGCCGTATCGGCCATCACGGTCACGTCCCAGCCGGCAAGCTCCGCCCCGTCGCGACGCACCGCCAGCCGCCCGCCGGAGGTCAGATCCTTGTCGGCCTGGAAACTGCTGGCGTCGAGCGGCTGGAACTCCAGAGTCCGCCCACCCAGCGACAACGCCAGGCGCGCCGCTGCCGCCGGACAGGCTGACGGTCAGGTGCGAGCCGGCCGGCACCGATACCGCGCCGCCCTCCGGCCGCAGGAATATCGGGGCGAGGTCGGTGTAGCCGGGCGGCGTGATCCAGGCCTGCACCTCGGTCGGCGCTCGCGCGGGCCGCCGGGGCCAATTGTGGAACCAGTCCGCGCAGCAGCCGCGACGGCGCCTCCGTCCCGGCAATCCCGAAGCAGGCCACCAGTGCCACCACCAGCCCGCCGCGCAACGCCCGCCGGTCGAGCGCGGCAAGGCCCGGGCGTGGCAGGCCGACCCGCAGCCGGCCGACCTGCTTCGCCGCGCGGGCCACGTGGGCGTGCCACAACGCGTCGGCCCCGGGCAGGGCCGGGCGGTCGGCAAGCGCCGCCAGCGGCCGATGGCGCAGGCCGGATGCCTGTTCAAGCCGCCGGTCGGCGTCGGCCGCGTCGGGCATGCCGATCGCCAGCAGCCGGCGCAGCAGCAGCCAGAGCACCGCCAGCAGCAGCGCGCACCAGCGCCATGATGTGCAGCAGGGGCGGCAGCCGCGCGGCAGATCGAGCAAGGCGACGCAGACGAAAGCCGCCGAGCAGGCCGAGCCCCGGCCACAGCGCCGGCCAGACCCGCTCGAACAACAGCGCGGCCCGTGCCTGGCGCCGCCACCGCAGCAGCCGGCGCAGCAGGGTCGGTCGGTCCGGTCGGCGGATCGCTGCCGTTGCGTGGCCGGTCGGTCATGGCATCTCGACTCAGTCGAGGAAGGCAGGAACGCTTTCGTCGCGCCAAAGATCGTCGAGTGTCTGGCGCGGCCGGATCACCGCCCAGCGCGCGCCGTCGACCAGCGCGATCGGCGACAGTGGACGGGCATTGTATGTGGAGCTCATCACCGCACCGTAGGCGCCGGCATCCAGCAACGCGACGCGATCACCCGCGGCCAGCGTCGGCAGGGCCCGGGATGCGCGCGAACGTGTCGCCGGTCTCGCAGACCGGGCCGACGACATCGGCCGGCGCCGTCGGCCGCGTCGCGTGGTCGGCGGCGAGCGGCACGATGGCGTGCCAGGCGTCGTACATGGCCGGCCGCACCAGATCGTTCATGGCCGCGTCGAGCACCACGAACCGCTCGTCGTCCTTGGTCAGCACGCACGGTGGCCAGCAGCACGCCGGCCGGGCCGACCAGCCAGCGGCCGGGCTCGACCATCAGCTCCAGGTCCGAGTCCGGCGAACGCGGCGCGCAGCGCGCCGGCGAAGGCGGCGGGCGTGGCGCCGGAATCGTCGCGATAGCCGATGCCGAGGCCGCCGCCGCAATCCATCCGGAGCACGTGCTGGCCGGCCGCGCGCAGCTCGCGCACCAGTTCGGCGGCGCGGGCGTAGGCGGCGCGGTACGGCGCCAGCGACAGAATCTGGCTGCCGATATGCAGCGCGATACCGACCGGCGCGATGCCGGGCAGGGTCGCCGCGTGAGCGTACAGCGCGGCGGCATCGGCATACGGGATGCCGAACTTGTTGTCCGCCCGGCCGGTGGTGATCTTCGCGTGGGTGCCGGCGTCCACGTCGGGGTTGACGCGCAGCGCGATATCGGCCGTCCGGCCCATGGCGCTGGCCACGGCCGAGATCATCTCCAGTTCGGCGGCGCTTTCGACGTTGATCTGCCCGATGTCCTCGGCGAGCGCCGCGCGCAGTTCGGCCGCCGTCTTGCCGACGCCGGAGAACACGATGTGGCGGGCGCGATGCCGGCGCGCGCGCGCGCGCCGCAGCTCGCCGTCGCTGACCACGTCCGCGCCGGCGCCGCCGGCCGCGAACACGCGCAGCACGGCGAGGTGGTCGTTGGCCTTCACCGCGTAATGCACATGCGCGCGCAGCCCGGCCAGCGCCGCTGCAGCTCCGCCAGCCGGGCGCGCATGGTGCCGGCGCCATAGACCCAGATCGGGCGTGCCGAGCGCGTCGGCGATGGCGTTCAGCGGCACGTCCTCCATCACCAGCCCGTCCATGGCGTGCATGGACAGATGCGGCCGCGCGGCGATCAGCTCGGCGATCGCGGGGTCGGGTTCGCTGGCGTGCAGCGGTGCGGGAGCGGCCATCGGCGTAGCGTAAGCAGCGGCGCACCACTTGTCATCTGGCCGCGCTTGTCGCTAGCGGGCCAGTTTGGATGTCCGTGCCTGCGGCTTACCCGGCCGGCATTGTACGCGCCTAGGACGGGTCCTTGGGCCAGCGCCGGTGCAGCCACAACCAACATTCGGGTTGCTCGCGAATCCACCGCTCCAGCGTAGCATTCACCGCGAGGCTCAGCGCATAAACGTCCGCTGCGCGGTCGCCGGTGTCGGGCAGTGCCATCGGCGGTTCGCAGATCACTCGGAACCGCGCTGGCCCAAGGCGCACCGGATGGATCGGGATGACCGGGCAGCGGTAGCGCAGGGCAAACTGCGCCAGAGCCGGCGTTGTCATCGCCGGCCGACCGAAGAAGGGCACTGCGAGGCCCTCGTTCAGTTTCTGGTCCACAAGCATGCCCAGCATTCCGCCGCGCAGCAGATGCGCCATCGCTCCGCGTGCGCCGGTACTGCCTTTGGCAAACATCGGCACCCCTGCCCCCATGGCCTCGCGCCGCATGTCTTGGATCGCCGCGTCGGCCAGCGGGTTGGATGCCGCGCGATAGAACCATGACACTGTCAGGCCGAGCGAGGCCGCAACCGACAGGCCGATCTCCCAATTGGCGAGGTGGCCGGAGAAGAAGATGGCGGGACCGCCCCGGTCCCGCAGAGCAAGCAGCTCCGTGTCGTCCTCGCATTCCCAACCGGGGCCGTCCGCCGTTCGCTGCAGCGCTCCGACATGGGGCAGCTCCGCCACTGTGCGGCCCAAGTTTTCCCAAACACCCAGAAGCACGCGACGGCGTGCCCGCGCATCCAGCTCGGGCAGGGCACGGCTCAGATTTGCCTCCGCTACCCGGGAGACCGGCAGCCAGGGTCCGATGGTCCGTGCGATGTGGCTGCCGAGATTGGAGGCGGCCACCGGCCTGAGCGAGCGCGCAACCCGGATGCCCGCCCGCAGTGCTGCAGCCTGCACGCGATGCCGCAGGGATGGATTGGGAGCGTCGGCGGACAGCGAGACGTTAGTCTTCATCTGGGCTCCATTCGCCTGCCAATGTCGCTTCTCCACCTGTTGCAGACGTGCGAACTGGCTCGCTATTCCCCTTTTCAACCGATCGGCGTCAGGCGGCGCGGACCGGGGTGGGCGCCGCCACGGCGTAGGTCAGCCGTACCGCCGCGAAGCGCAGTTCAACGATGCTCGCATCCGCGACGTTCAGCGCGGCGGCGCCATCGGTCCAGCGTAACCCATTTTCCGGCGCGTGCCAGCCATGACGCAGGCGCGGGTGGACGAGCGGCACCGGCACGTCGTCGACGCGGATTTGCGTGACCGGTACCCCGAGCTTGCGCTGATCCTGGCGGGCGGGATCGAGCCCTGGCTGCACCACGAGGCTGGAGGCGATGCGCAGGCGGCGCGTGCCGTCGGGCAAAGCCAGGACAAACCAGTCGCCGTCCCGTTGCGGTATGATGATCTCGTTATCGTCGGCCAGGAATTGCAGCATGGGGTCTTCGGTGACTGCCAGCGCGCCACGCCGCAACAGTTCCAGCCGGTTGTCGGGGGCGGCGGCCGGCGCGCCGTCCGGTGCGAGATACGGCAGCAATCCGTTGACGTGCAGCTCCACCCGCGCACCCGCCCCGAACCCCGCCAGTACCCGAGGCCGGCACCGCCGCGTCGCCGTTCGTCCAGCGGTGGCGCTGGGCGCGTTCCGGGGTGTGGAAGCCGGGGCCGAAGCCCGCATAGTCCCATCGCAGCGCCTCACGGACGCCGCGCTGGGCCAGCACGATCTGGCGCAACGCCACGCCGAGGCGGCGCTGATCCTGCTCGATGCCGATCATCGACGGGATGGCGCTGCGCGAGATGATGCGCAGATCACTGACCGGCGCGGGCAGGTGGAAACGCCAGACCCGCGCCTTGACGGAGTCCGCCTTCAGTCGAACACCGTCAGCCAGCAGATGCAGATCCGGGTCTTCGGTCAGCACCATGTTCGGCCGCCCGGCACGGTCGCTCAGCTTGCGCCAGACACGCTTGACGGTGGGATGATCGTGCAGCACCGGCGCATAGGGGGGCACCCGCGGCCCGGGCGGGCGCTCGTTCGCGTTGTAGAACACCTCGCTGTTGTTGTCGTCACGAAACGTCTCGGCCGCCGCGCCCTCGGCCAGCACCAGGTCATGACTGTCCAGCTCGATATGATAGTATTCGACCAGTTGAGCGAGATCGAACCAGACGATTGAGCGGTGATTGACCAGTTCTTCGGCCGGGATCAGCGCGTCCGCGAGGTACAGCGCATGGCCGCGGGTGATGTACAGGTCGCGATGGGGCACGTTGTCGGCGAGCGCATTCTTGCGCACGACCACGGGCGTGGCGAAATCGCGGTTCTGTGGCGTCACCAGCGTTCGGCCGGCGCCGAGCCAGCGGATCGGGCGGTAGGCGCCGGACGCGGTGGTCACCAGATCGCCGGCCCGCAGCCGTTCGACGGGGACTTCTCCGGAGGGGGTGAGTATGTGGGTGCCGGCGAGGTAGCAAAACGTCGCCTCGTCGTTTACCGACCTGACGTTGCCTGTCATCGCGTTGCAGTTTCCATCCTAAGCGTCCGCGTAAAAAGCACGCCTTCGTATCGCATTACGGAATTCGGACAATTGCATAAATCGGACTAGGCCGTTCCGGCAATCTTGGTGCTTGCCGGAACACCAGCTGTCACGAACCGGTGTACCGATCCGCGCAATCAAACGATTTCAAGATGATGCCGAGTGGTGGCCCGGGCAGCGACTACGCCAAGCCGCGGGCGCCAGCCGGCACCACAGCCCCAGTGGCCACTATCGGATCAGAACGTCTCGACCCAGGGCCGCACCTCGATTTCCCAGCTCCAGGCGCTGCGGTGCTGGGTCAGCACATGCCAGTAGGTCTCGGCGATCGCGTCCGGGTCGAGCGTGCTGTCCGGCGCGGTCTGGCCGGGTCCGGGCGATGGTCGGCGCGGATGCCGCCATCCACGACGAAATGCGCCACATGGATGCCCTGCGGCATCAGCTCGCGCGCCAGGCTCTGCGCCAGGCCGCGCAGCGCGAACTTGCCCATCGCGAACGGTCGCCGACAGCGCGAAGCCTTTCACGCCCGCGGTGGCGCCGGTCAGCGCGATGGCGCCGCGGCGGTGCGGCAGCATGCGCCGCGCCGCCTGCTGCGCCACGAGGAACGCGCCGAACGCGCTGACCGCGATGCTGTCGGCGACCGCCGCCGGGTCCAGCTCGGCGATCGGGCCGCGCGTGCGGCCGCTGGCGTTGTAGACCACCAGATCGGGCGTCGCCCTCGCCGCATCCAGCCCGGCGAACAGATCGGCCACCTGGGCCGTATCGGTGGTGTCGCAGGCATACGCCACCGCGCCGGTCTCGGCGACAAGGTCCGCCAGCTTGTCGGTGCGCCGGGACGCGAGCGCCACCGCCAGCCCGTTGCGCGCGAACAGCCGCGCCAGCGACGCCGAGAGCCCCGGACCGGTGCCGACGATCAACGCCGACCGATACTTCACCGACTTCATTTTTGTCTCCTTGGCTCAGCCGGGCCGTATGACGCGCACCGAGCCGTCCGCCGCGCCCACGATCGCCTGCTCGGCGCGATCCAGGAACAGCCCCGTCTCGACCACACCCGCGATGGCGCGCAACTGGCGCTGCAGCGTCATCGGGTCGCGGATCGGCGCGAATCCGGCGCAATCGTAGATCACATTGCCGCCGTCGGTGACGAACGGCGTGCCGCCCGGCTCCGCCCGCAGCGCCGGCCGCCCGCCCAGCTCGGCCAGTCGCCGTGCGGTGGCGCCGTGGCCGAAGCGCACCACCTCGACCGGTAGCGGTGCGTGGCTGCCGAGCGTCTCCACGAGCTTGGACGCGTCGGCCACCACCACGAAGCGGCGGCTGCACTCGGCCACGATCTTCTCCCGCAGCAGCGCCCCGCCCAGCCCCTTGATCAGCCGCAGCGTGCCGAGCTCCACCTCGTCGGCGCCGTCGATGGCAAGGTCCATCACCGCGGTGTCCAGTTCGGCCAGCGTGATGCCGTTGGCCAGCGCCAGCGCCTCGGTCTCGGTAGAGGTCGGGACGCCGACGATGCGCAAGCCGTCCTCGCGCACGCGCCGCCCCAGCGCGATGACAAGGTGGCGGACCGTCGACCCGGTGCCCAGGCCGACCAGCATGCCGCTTTCCACCAACGCCGCCGCCGCCGTTGCCGCTGTGCGCTTGGCCGCCTCGCTCGCACTCGTCGCCGCTCCCGCCTTGCGGCCCTGCTCGATATGGCCGCCGAAGCCCAGCCGCATGGCCGACAGCATCTTTTCCGCGAAGGTATGGTCCTGGCGGGAGCGGAAGCGGGTGTACAGCGCGGCAGTCAGCACCTCGGCCGGCACCGCTTCCTCTACCGCCGCTTCCACGGTCCAGCGGCCCTCACCGCGATCCTCCACCACGCCGGAGAATTTTTCCAGTTCGCCATCGTCGGTCAGCGCCGAAGCGGTCAGATCGAGCAGCCAGGAGGTGACGACGCTGCCGCGCCGCCACACCTCGGCGATGTCGGCCATGTCGAGCTTGTACCGTTCCGCCTCGGGGACATGGGCGGTGGCGCGGCTGCGCATGATGTCGAACCCCTCGGCGAGGGCCTGCATCATGCCGTATTCGATGCCGTTGTGTATCATCTTCACGAAGTGTCCGGCGCCGACGGGGCCGGCGTGGAGGTAGCCTTGCTCCACGCGGGCATCATGCCCTTCGCGCCCCGGCGTGCGCGGGATGTCGCCCTGGCCCGGCGCAAGGGCCGCGAAAATCGGGTCCAGATACGCCACCGCATCGGCGCTGCCGCCGATCATGAGGCAATAGCCGCGCTCCAGCCCCCACACGCCGCCGGAGGTGCCGACGTCCAGGTATTGGATGCCATGCGGCTCCAGCAGGGCGGCGCGGCGGATGTCGTCGCGGAAATAGCTGTTGCCGCCGTCGATCAGCATGTCGCCGCCGCCGAGCATGCCGGCGAGTTCGGTCACGGTCGCCTCGGTGATGGCGCCGGCCGGCAGCATGAGCCAGATCGCGCGCGGGCCGGGGCTGAGACGATCGACCAGATCGGCCAGCGACCTCGCCGCCGCCGCGCCGTCATGCGCCAGCGCACCGGTGGCTTTCGGATTGGCGTCGAACACCACGCAATCATGGTCCGCCTGCATCAGGCGACGGGCGATGTTGCCCCCCATCCGGCCGAGGCCAACCACACCGATCCGCATGCCTCTCACTCCCAAGCTCGTTTGTGGCGCGAACATGGGGCGCCTAGGGTCGCGGCGACCAGGGGCCGAGCGATGACCATTGTGACAAACGGTCGATGAGTGATGGATCAACACGAAGTCGTGATCCTCGGCGCCGGCGCCGCCGGGCTGATGTGCGCGATCGCTGCCGGCCGGCGGGGGCGGCGCGTGCTGGTGCTCGATCAGGCCGACCGGGCCGGCGCGAAGATCCTGATTTCCGGCGGCGGGCGCTGCAATTTCACCAACCTTGACTGCGCGCCGGAGCGGTTCCTGTCTCGGCCAATCCGCATTTCTGCAAATCGGCGCTGTCCCGGTATCGGCCGCGCGACTTCCTGGCGCTGGTGGAGGCGCATGGCATCGCGTGGCACGAGAAGACGCTCGGCCAGTTGTTCTGCGACGGCTCGGCGCGCCAGATCGTGGCCATGCTGCTGGCCGAATGCGCGGCCGCCGGCGTGGAACTCCGCCTTGGCCAGCGCATCCGCGAGGTGACCCGTGCCGACCGCTTCCGGGTGGACACCGATGCCGGCGATATCGCGGCCGAATCCGTCGTGCTGGCGACCGGCGGCCTCTCGATCCCCAAGCTCGGCGCCACCGGCCTTTCCTACGATATCGCCCGCCGCTTCGGGCTGGGGCTGGTCGATCCCCGTCCCGCGCTGGTGCCGCTGACGCTGGCCGCTGACGATCTGGCCCTCACCGCAGGCGCTGAGCGGCGTTTCGCTGCCGGTGACGGCCGCGTGCGGGCGGCGTGCGTTCGATGAGGCGATGCTGTTCACCCATCGCGGCCTGTCCGGCCCGTCGATCCTGCAGATCTCGTCGTATTGGCGCGAGGGCGAGGCGCTCACGCTGGACCTGCTGCCCGGTGTCGATGCCGGCTATCTGGCGGCCCGCAAGCGTGCCCGCCCGAAGGCCACGCCGCGCACGCTGCTGGGCGAGGCGTTGCCGCAACGGCTGGCCGATGCGCTGCTGCCGGCGGAGGTCGCTGGCACACCGGCCGGCGACGTACCCGACAGGGTTCTCGCGGCGACCATGGCCGGGCTGAAGGCATGGCGTGTCGTCCCCGCCGGCAGCGAGGGCTATGCCAAGGCCGAAGTCACGCTGGGCGGTGTCGACACGGCCGACTTGTCCTCACAGACCATGGCCGCCCGCGCGGTGCCCGGGTTGTTCGTGATCGGCGAGGCGGTGGACGTAACCGGCTGGCTGGGCGGCTACAATTTCCAATGGGCCTGGGCGAGCGGCTGGTGCGCGGGGGAGGTGGCCTGATGCGTCACTTGCAACTGCACCGCCCGGCCGGTATCACGGCTGCCCGGCTGCGGGCGTAGCATAGTGGTAATGCTCTAGCCTTCCAAGCTAGCTAGGAGGGTTCGATTCCCTTCGCCCGCTCCAGCCCATGTCGCCGACTCCGCCGGGCCTGCTAGCCGTTGCGCGACCTTGGAGAGCGGGGGCGACGTTGAGCCAGACCGATGAACGCGCGCGGGTGAAGGCCCGCATCAAGGCGCTTGCCGAGCGCACCGTCAGCCGTGGCTGCACCGAGGCGGAGGCGATGGCGGCAGCGGACATGGTCGGCCGCCTGCTGGAACGCTACGCGCTGACCATGGACGAGGTCGATGTCCGCGCCGAACCCTGCGTGCGGACGGAGATCCCGCTGGGTGGCCGCCGCCGCCGCCCGATCGACGGCTGCGTGCCCGCCATCGGCCGCTTCTGCGACTGCAAGGTGTGGCTGGCGCGAGAGGCGCAGCAGGCTTCGTACGTGTTCTTCGGCTTCGAGGCCGATGTCAGCCTTGCGCGGTATCTGTTCACGGTGATCGACCGCGCCATCACCACCAGTCTGGCGGAGTTCCGCCGTGACCATCCGGCGCTCGCCGGCACCATGCTGCGTCGCGCCTCGGACAGTTTCCAGCATGGCATGGCCCACCGCGTCGCCGAGCGGCTGGGCGCGATGCATGCCGAGCGCGAGGCCGCGATGGCTGCCGCGCGCTCCAACGGCACGGCGCTGATCCTGGCAAAGACGCAGGTGGTGGCTCAGGCATTTGCCGCGACATCGGTGCGTCTGGTGTCCACGCGCGGCCTCGCGGCGCGGCGCAATGCCGCCTACCGGCACGGGCAGGCGGCGGGCGAACGGGTGAACCTGAACCGCCCCGTCGAAGGCCACGACCGCCGGCGCCTGGGATGACCGACCGGCAGCGTGCCCGCGTCTATGCCTGGGAGGACGCCGTCATCGCCCCGCGCGACGCCAGCCATGTGGCGTTCGCGTCGGCCCAGGGCATGGTGGACGCGATCTGGCGCGAGACCGGACTGGCCTACCCGCCGCGTGTCGAGCGGCTGCCGCGGCAAGCCAGTACGCGGCTCGCCGATGCGACACGGCTGACGCTGCGCCTGCCCGACCGCGTGCCCTCCTGGTGCCTGCTGCATGAGCTGGCCCACGCGATGACGACGACGCATGACGGGCATTCGGACGGCCACGGACCGATATTCGTGGGCGTCTATGTCGGGCTGCTGTCGCGCTACCTGCGGCTGGAGCGCGCGTGGCTGCTGGGCTCGCTGGCCGAGGCAGGGGTCGCGGTGCGCGAGACGGCGCGGCCGGTGTTCCTGGACGCATAAAGCAACCGGGCCATGACGCGCTAGTCGAGTTCCGGCATCGCGAAAGGCTGTGCCACCTCCAGCGTGCGGGCCGCGCGCAGCACGATGTCGTCGCGATACATCGCCGATGCCAGCTGCACCGCGCGCGGCAGGCCGTTGGCGGCGAAGCCCATCGGCACCGTGATGGCCGGCTGGCGCGTCAGGTTGAACGCGAACGTCCACGGCGCCCATTGCGTCCACAGCGCCTGCGCCGGGTCGGCGGTCGGCGCGTCGGCCAGCAGCGCGGTGGCGGGCACCGTCGGGCACAGCACCAGATCGTATTTCTGGTGGAAGCGCGCCATCGCGTGCGACGCCGCCACCCGCAGCGCCTCGCCGTCGAGGAATTCGATGGCCGACAGCCCGCCGGCCGACTTCGCCACCTCCAGCAGTCCCGGGTCCAGCATGTGCCGGCGCGTCTCCGGGAACCCGTTGACCAGCCGCGCCAGCGCCACGCCCCAGATGCGGCCGAAAATCTCGCGCGTGTCGGGCAGGCCGGGGTCGGCTTCCTCCACCTCGGCGCCGGCCTCCATCAGCAGCCGGGCCGCCTGCTCCACGGCGGCGATGCTCTCCCAATCCACCGGCGCGTCGAAGCCGGGGCGGCGCAGCACGGCCACGCGCAACTCGGCCACGCCGTCCTCGATGCCGTCGCGCCAGTCGATCCGCGCGCCGTTGCGCGCTCATCGGGCAGCGCGAACGGATCGCGCAGATCGAACCGCGCCATCGCGGAGAGCATCAGCGCGCAGTCGCGCACCGTGCGGGTGATCGGGCCGGCCGTCGCGACATGGCCGAACGCGCCGAGCGGCCATTGCGGCATGCGGCCGAACGTCGGTTTCAGCCCGACCACGCCGCACCACGCCGCCGGGATGCGCACCGAGCCGCCGGCATCGGTGCCGATATGCAGCGGCCCGAACCCCGCCGCCGCCGCTGCCCCGGCGCCGGAGGAGGAGCCGCCCGGCGTGTGCGCGGTGTTCCACGGGTTGCGCGTGATGCCGTGAAGCGGGCAGTCGCCCGGCGACTTCCAGCCGAACTCCGTGGTCGTGGTCTTGCCGATGATCACCGCCCCTTCGGCCTTCAGCCCGATCACGGAGGGCGCGTCGTCGGCCACCGGTGCCGGATCGGTGAGCCGCGAGCCGCGCCGCGTCGGGTGGCCGGCGAGATCGATCAGGTCCTTGACCGTGCAGGGCACGCCGTCGAGCAGGCCCATCGGCCGCCCGGCCCGCCAGCGCGCCTCACTGGCCCCCGCGGCGGCGAGCGCTTGCGGCGACATGACCGCGAAGGCGTTGAACGACGCATTGAGCTTGGCGACCCGCTCGGTGACCGCCTGCAGCACCTCGACGGGACTGAGGCTTTGGCGCGCGTAGTGGCCGAGCAGCTCCTCGGCGGTCATCAGGGCGGGATTGGTGGCGGGAGAGGGGGTCATGGCATTCCGGCAGCTTTGGACCTCGCTAAAGTGACGAGTTGGCGTCGGTGTGGGAACCCCCCGATTAGCAGCGCGCCGCGGATGGCATGGCGCCTACGCCACCAGCGGCGCCCGCTCCATGCTCGCGCGCGCCCAGGCCAGCGCCGCATCCTCGTCGAACAGCTCGGTCAGCTTCTTCATCATCGTGCCGCCGAGTTCCTCGGCGTCCACGATCGTCACCGCGCGGCGGTAATAGCGCGTCACGTCGTGGCCGATGCCGATCGCGATCAGCTCCACCGAAGTCGCGCGCCTCGATCTCGTGGATCACCTCGCGCAGATGCCGCTCCAGGTAGTTGCCGGGATTGACCGACAGCGTGCTGTCGTCGACCGGCGCGCCGTCGCTGATCACCATCAGGATGCGGCGATGCTCGGGGCGCGCCAGCAGCCGGCGATACGCCCAGAGCAGCGCCTCGCCGTCGATATTCTCCTTGAGCAGCCCTTCGCGCAGCATCAGCCCGAGATTTTTCCGCGCGCGCCGCCAGGGCGCGTCGGCGGCCTTGTAGATGATGTGGCGCAGGTCGTTGAGCCGGCCGGGATTGCGCGGCTTGCCGTCGGCCACCCAGCGTTCTCGCGCGTCTGGCCGCCCTTCCAGGCGCGCGTGGTGAAGCCCAGCACCTCGACCTTCACCGCGCAGCGTTCCAGCGTGCGCGCCAGGATGTCGCCGCACATCGCCGCGACCGTGATCGGCCGGCCGCGCATCGAGCCGGAATTGTCGATCAGCAGCGTCACCACGGTGTCGCGGAATTCGGTGTCGCGCTCGCGCTTGTAGGACAGCGCCTGCATCGGGTTGACGACGACGCGCGCCAGCCGCCCGGCATCGAGCATGCCTTCCTCCAGATCGAAATCCCAGGCGCGCTGCTGCTGCGCCAGCAGCCGGCGCTGCAGCCGGTTGGCGAGCTTCGACGACCACGCCTTGCAGATGCTGCAATTGCTGGTCGAGCTGCTGGCGCAGGCGGCTGAGTTCCTCGGGTCGCACAGATCCTCGGCTGCGATCTCCTCGTCGCAGGTGCGCGTGTAGGCGCGGTAGATCGGCCTCGCTGTCCGCCGCCGGCTTGTCGCGGCGTGGCTGCGGGCCGCCCGGGCGGTCCTCGCCCTCGGCGGCGGCCGCGTCATCGTCGGCGCCGTCGCTGCTTTCGTCCTCGGCGGCCTCGCCTTCCATCTCCTCGGGCTGGGCGCCGAGCATGCTCTCGTCTTCGGAGCGGCTCTGGCCTTCGCCGTCCTGCGTGGCGTCCTGCGGGCCGGATTCCTCGCCGCCTTCCTCGCTGTCCTCGCCCGGCTCCGGTTCGGCCTCCACCTCGGCCTCGGCGAGATCGAGGGCGGCGAGCAGCTTGCGGGCGGCGCGGGTGAACGCGGTCTGATCGTCCTGCGCCGCGCGCCATCTCGTCGAGCGCCTGATCGGCGCCGGCCGCCGAGCGTGTCGCGCCACAGGTCGAGCACGCGCGCGGCCGCGGCCGGCGCTGGCTCGCCGGACATGCGCTCGCGCGCCAGCAGCGGCGAGCGCGGCGGCGACCGGCAACTGCTCCTTGCGGGTCATGCGGTCGTAGCCCTCGGCCTCGCATTCTTCGGCGAGCCGGGCGCGCAGATTGGCGGCGACGCCCGCCATGTGGCGGGCGCCGACGACTTCGACGCGCGCCTGCTCGAGCGCGTCGTAGACGTCCTTGGCCTCGCGGCGCTGCGGCATGCGGGCGGCGTGGACGGCGTCGTCGTGGTGGCGCAGGCGCAGCGCGAGGCTGTCGGCGACGCCGCGCAGCCGCGCCATCTCGGCGGCCGGCAGCGCCCGCGTCGGCAGCGGCAGCCGCGCCCGCTTGCCGGCGAGGCCGGACGGGCCGGGCTGGAACGCGACCTGCACGTCGCTGCTCTCGGCGATCGCCCGCAGCGCGCCGGTGGTGGCGCGCTTGAACTCCTCGGTGCGGGAGTTGTCCTTGCTGGCGGTCATGCCGTTCTCACTCCCTCAGCTTGGCCTCAAACAGTCGGCGTAGGGCGGAAGCATTCCGCCTCTTCGGCATCGGCCGACGGCTGCGAGCCGGGAATACGGCTCGATGATACTTGCAACGAGCAGCGTGCATCCAAAGAGGCGGAATACCTCCGCCCCACGCTCCAAATACTCACCCGTTCGCGGTCAACCGACACACCAACCTCAGCCCGCCCGGCGCGGCAGCACGCCGGTCGGCAGTTCCTCGTTGAAGCAGCGCTGATAGTACTCGGCCACCGTGCTGCGCTCCGCCTCGTCGCACTTGTTGAGGAAGGTCAGCCGGAACGCGAAGCCGACGTCGCCGAAGATGCGCGTGTTCTCGGCCCAGGTGATCACCGTGCGCGGCGACATCACGGTCGAGATGTCGCCGTTGATGAAGCCGGCGCGCGTCAGGTCGGCCAGCGCCACCATGCTCTCGACGCGCTTGCGCGCGGCCTTGTCGTCGGGTCGACGCCCATCTTGGCCATCACGATCTCGGTCTCCTGCCCGTGCGGCAGGTAGTTCAGCGTGGCGACGATGTTCCAGCGGTCCATCTGGCCCTGGTTGATCTGCTGCGTGCCGTGATACAGGCCGGTCGTGTCGCCCAGGCCGACCGTGTTGGCCGTCGAGAACAGGCGGAACGCCGGATGCGGGCGGATCACCCGGTTCTGGTCGAGCAAGGTCAGCTTGCCCTCGACCTCCAGCACGCGCTGGATCACGAACATCACGTCCGGCCGGCCGGCATCGTATTCGTCGAACACCAGCGCGCAGGGATGCTGCAGCGCCCAGGGCAGGATGCCCTCGCGGAATTCGGTGACCTGCTTGCCGTCCTTCAGGACGATCGCGTCCTTGCCGATCAGGTCGATGCGGCTGATGTGGCTGTCCAGGTTGACGCGGATGCAGGGCCAGTTCAGCCGGGCCGCGACCTGCTCGATATGCGTCGACTTGCCGGTGCCGTGATAGCCCTGGATCATCACGCGACGATTGAAGGCGAAGCCGGCGAGGATCGCGAGCGTGGTCTCCCGGTCGAAGCGGTAGGTCGTGTCGATGTCCGGCACGTGCTCGGTCGCGCTGGGAGAACGCCGGCACCTGCATGTCGGTGTCGATGCCGAACGTCTCGCGGGCCGATACGACCGTCGTCCGGCACGTTGATCGCCGAGGTCGGCGTGGTGCGGCTTTCGGCGATGGCGGCAACCTTGTTCATAGGCCAGCAATCCTGTGGTTTCCGGAAGCGCAGACTACTCCCGGCCTCTGTCGATTTGGGTAGACGAGCGGCGGCATCAGTGCGCCGCGATCATGCCGGTCGGCGGCCATCGGCGTGGCGCCGGCCAGCCGGCCGCGCAACGCGGCATAGGCGAGATTGATCGTCTTCAGCCGCTCCTCGGCCGCACGGTCGCCGTTGTTGGCGTCCGGATGGTGCCGCTTGGCGAGCTCCTTGTAGCGCGTCTTCAGCGTCGTCCAGCGTCAGCGGCCAGCCCAGGCCCGAGCGTCGCCAGCGGCTCGCGCAGCTCGGTGGGCGGCTCGGCCGCCTCGCGGGCGCGCCGCTCGGCGTCATGCGTGCGGCGGCCGGCCGGCGTTGAGCACGTGCAGCGGGTCGTGCAGCAGCTCGGCGTCGAGCGCGCGCGCCGAGCCGGCCGAGCGGCCAGGTCGGGCGCTGCCAGGCGGTATCGGCGCGCAGTCTGCGCCTCGATCTCGCCCGGCGACATGCCCTTGTAGAAATCCCAGGCGGCGTTGTAGGCGCGCACATGCTCCAGGCAGAACCACCAGTAGTCGTTCAGCGCTGGCGCGGCCCTTGGGCGCGCGGTATTCGCCCGGCGCGCCGCAGCCGGGCATGTCGCAGATGGCGGCCCGGCGCCCCCGGGTCGGGCGCGTAGGCCCGGGTTCGCTGGGTGCGTCGGGTCATCGGCCAGTTATGTGCGGCCCCCCGACGCTTTTGCAAAGGGGCTTTTCCGGCACCACCGGCTTGCACGATAAGAGGCCATGACCACACGCGCCGACCGCATCACCGCCCGCCTGTCCGAAGCCTTTGCGCCCACGCTGTTGCGGGTCGTCGACGACAGCGCCCGTCACGCCGGCCATGCCGGGGCGGCCGAAGGCGGCCAGACGCATTACACCGTGCTGATGGTCTCTGCGGCCTTCGCCGGCCAAAGCCGCGTCGCCCGCTCCCGCGCCGTGCATGACGCGCTGGCGGGCGAGTTCGCGGGCGGCCTGCACGCGTTGGCATTGACGCTTCGCACGCCCGTCGAACACGAGGCCGTGATACCGGCGCGCTGAATCGCAGAGATGTTTACGTTTTGGTGATATCGACGGCGCCAAGTTGGGCATGTAACGGACGAGGAGCCGTCAGGTGCCCAGCCGTCTGGTCAATCGCAATATCACCGCCGATCGCGGACGGACCAGCATGCGGCTGGAACCGGAACTGTGGGCGGCCCTGAACGAAATCTGCGCGCGCGAGCAGATCACGCTCGGCGACCTGGTCCGCCAGATCGAGCGGCGCGGGCACCCCGGCGGCCGTACCTCGGCCGTGCGCGTCCATATCGTCGATTATTTCCGCGTCATCGCCGGTGAGCCGGGCAAAGGCGCGGAGGAGGGAGGCATGACGGCGGTGCGCGGCGAGACGAACGGCGAGCAGCCTCACGCCGCGCGTGGCTTGGCCTAAAGCGCGGCCGCGGTATCGGCCGCCGGCGCGGAATAGAGCTGCGGCCAGCGCCGCCGCACCACCTCTCCGGTGGCGGCGTAGGCGTGACAGGAGTTCACCATGCGCTCGGCAACGCGGGCATCGCCAATCTGCTTGGCCCGCGCCTCGAAGGTCGTCTGGAAGGCCACCGTCGCCATCTGCTGCAACACCTCGCGGATGTGCGTGCATCCCGCCACGCCGCCGATCCGCGCCAGCGCTTCGCGCAGGAAACCGGGGCTGATGCGCAGGCCGGCCAGCCGGCTGAAGCTGGCGGCGCCGCCGGGGCAGACCGAGAACGGCGCGGCTTCGGTCACAGCCTCGCTGGCAACAATGGTCAGTTGCGCGTCCACCGTCAGACGCAGGAGCATGTTGTGCAGCTTGTCGCCGGGTGCCAGCGCGCCGCGGTCGCCGACATCGAACCCGTAGGTCTTGCTGTCGGTCAGTTCCGCATCGATATCGAACAGCCCGTCGCCGCGCCGATAGCCGCGAATGGCGATGTCGCGCCGATGCAGCAACTCGCGATCGGCTGGCTCGCTCAAGGGCATAGGATACATCTCCGCGCATGCTGCACTGCGGTAGGATATGCGGCTCCGCCTCGGGCGTTCAAGCGCGCGCGCCTCAGGCGACCGGCGGCTCGCCTTGCGCCGGGTTGGCCCCCAGCGCGGTCATCAGGGCCGTGACCTCGGCGATCGGCCGCCTCGGCCGCCGCGCCATCGGTGCCCTTGGCGACGATGGCGACGCCGCCGCCGGTCGGGCGGTAGAACGGGTAGCTGCCGATATCGAGCGCGGGATAGCGGGCCTGGATCGCTGCCAGACCCTCGGCGATGCGTGCCTTCCGGCAATGCCGAGCGCATATACCGCGCGCGACACGATCGGCCGCCCGCCCTCCAGCGTCGGCGCCAGACTCTCGAACTTCGCCTGCATGATGCGCGGCACGCCGGCCATGACGTGCACGTTGCCGATGCGTGAAGCCGGGCGCGATCGTCGCCGTGGTTTCGATCAGCGTCGCGCCGCGCGGCATCGTCGCCATGCGCTGGCGGGCGGCGTTGAACTCGCCCGGCTTGTAGCGCGGCCGCCATGATGGCCCAGGCCTCGGGATGCATCTCCCACGGCACGCCGAACGCGGCGGCGATGCATTCGCTCGTGATGTCGTCATGCGTCGGCCCGATGCCGCCGGTGGTGAACACGTGGTCGAAGCGCGCCCGCACCTCGTTCACGGTGTCGATGATCGTCTCACGCCACGTCGGGGATCACGCGCACCTCGCGCAGCGGAATGCCGATCTCGCCGAGCCGGGTGGCCAGGTATTTGATGTTGGCGTCCTGCGTGCGGCCGGACAGCACCTCGTTGCCGATGACCAGCAGGCAGGCGGTCGGATTGGGGGCGTCGGACATGCCGTCGGACATGGCGGGGCTCCGGTTACAGGAAGTCGCGCAGCAGCGGCACCAGCGGGCGGTCGGCGGCGGCATGGGGTACTCGGCGAGCTTGTCCGGCCGCACCCAGGCGAATGTCTGCCCCTCCCGGCCCTGCGGCGTGCCGTGCCAGCGGCGGCAGAGATAGAGCGGCATCAGCAGATGGAATGTCGGCATAAGCGTGCGAGGCGAAGGCGAATGGCGCGAGGCAATGGCCGGCCACTTCGATACCGAGTTCCTCGTGCAACTCGCGGATCAGCGCCGCCTCCGGCGTCTCGCCGGGGTCGAGCTTGCCGCCGGGGAATTCCCACAGCCCGGCCATCTTCTTGCCTTCCGGCCGGCGCGCCAGCAGCACGCGCCCGTCGGCGTCGATCAGCGCGCAGGCGGCCACCAGCAGCAGCGGCTTGTCGGCGCCATCCGCGGCCGGGCCGGCATCCGGCACGCCGAACAGGTCGTCCCGGGTCGCGGTCGAAGCGCAGCACCGGCTGATCGGCGCCGCGCGCGGAGAAATGCTCGGTGCCGCGTCCGGCGATCGCGGAAGCCGATGCGGCGCAGCACCGCGATCGAGGCCGCGTTGTCGGTGGCGACATTGGCCTCCAGCGCGTCGAGGTCGAGATTGGCCAGCGCCCAGCGCGCCAGCCGCCCGGCCGCCTCGGAGGCCACGCCGTGGCCCCAGAACCGCTTGCCGACCCAGTAGCCGAGCCGCCCGCTGCGCGTGCCGCGGTCCACCCGCAGGCCGACGCCGCCGACGATCACCTCGCGTCTCGCCCTCCCGGCCGGTGATGGCCAGGTGGTAGGCCGTGCCGGCAGCCAGCGACCGTGCCGCCGGACGCGATCCAGTCGTCGGCGAGCGCGCGGCCGTACGGGAACGGGCACCGCCGCCAGCGCGCGGCAGACTTCCCAGTCGTTGATCAGCCGGTGGAGCTCGGCCGCGTCCTCGGGCCCCGTAGGGGCGCAGCGTCAGCCGCTCGGTCACCAGCGGCACGAAGCCCGGCGCCGGCGCGTCCACGAGGTCGGTCAGCGCGGGGTCACGATCGGTAGGAACCATTGATGTCGATGTAGCCGTGCGTGAGGTCGCAGGTCCAGGCGGTCGCACGGCCGCTGCCCAGGCCGAGATCGACGGCGATCTCGATTTCCCGGCCCTTCATGTGCGCGACCACCGGAGCCTCGTCGTAACCCGGCACCACGCCGCCCTCGCGCGCCATCCAGACGCCGCCGACGGCGACGCGAGAGCCGGTCGCGGTCGGCCGGCTCGCCGGCCTTGCCGACGGCCATGACGATGCGGCCCCAATTGGCGTCCTCGCCGGCGATCGCGGTCTTGACCAGCGGCGAATTGGCGATCGCCAGCGCCACGCGCCGCGCCGACGTCGCGGAGACCGCGCCCGTGACGTCGATGCGGATCAGCTTCTGCGCGCCCTCGCCGTCGCGCACCACCTGCAAGCGCCAGGTCGAGCAGCACCTCGTCCAGCGCTCGGCGGAAATCGCGCAGCATGGCGCCGCCCGGCCGGCGGCACCGGCGCGAGTGTGCTTCGCCTGGCCGGTTGCGAACAGCAGCACGGTGTCGCTGGTCGAGGTGTCGCTGTCGACGGTGGTGCAGTTGAAGCTGGCGTCGACGCCGCGCGCCAGCAGCCGCCTGCAGCGCCGGCGCCGGGATGCTTCGGCGTCGGTGAACGACGAAGCACAGCATGGTCGCCATGTCGGGCGCGATCATGCCGCTGCCCTTGGCGATGCCGGTGATCCGCACCTCGGCGCCGCCGATCTCGGCCGTGCGCGTGGCGGCCTTGGGGAAGGTGTCGGTGGTCATGATGCCGCGCGCCGCTGCCTCCCAGCCATCCGCGCGCGAGCGTATCGTGCAGGCCGGGCAGGGCGGCGGTCAGCCGCTCGTGCGGCAGCACCTCGCCGATCACGCCGGTGGAGGCGAGGAACACCTGCTCGCCGGGGCAGCCGACCAGCTCCGGCGGCGGCGGCGGCGGTCGCCTTCGCCGCCTCGCGCCCGGCGCGGCCGGTGAAGACGTTGGCATTGCCGGCATTGACCACCAGCGCGCGCGCCCGCCCGCCCGCGAGCGCCGCGCGGCACCAGTCGACCGGCGCGCCGGGGCACTGGTTGCGGGTGAAGACGCCGGCGACCGTGGTGCCGGCGCGCCAGCTCCGCCATCACCAGGTCCGTGCGGCCCTGGTAGCGGATGCCGGCCGCGGCCGCGCCGAGGCGCACGCCCGCCACCGGCGGCAGCGCCGGCAGTGGCACCGCGAGCGGCGAGACGCGCGGATGCATGGCCAGTGCCGGACGGCTTCGCCGGCGCCGGTGCAGGCGTCGTCGGCGGCGGCGGGCGGCGGCGGGCTCGCGCGTCGGTCGCGCTGGGCGGCGCTGCCGTCCGGCGTTGAACTTCTCGATCGTCAGCCCGTCGCGCGCCTGGGCGACGCACCTTCTGCACGCCTTCCTGGATCATCTCCTGGCGGATCTGGTCATGCGCCTGCTCGAAGGTCGGCGGCGGCGCCTGCGGCGGTCCTCCAGCACCTTGATGACGTGCCAGCCGTACTGCGTATGCACCGGCGTCTGGCGTGATCTCGCCGGGCTTCAGCGCGAAGGCGGCGTCGGAGAATTCCGGCAGCATGTCGCCCTTCTTGAACAAGCCGAGATCGCCGCCCTGCGCCGCCGCCCGGATCGGTGCTGTGCTGCTTGGCGAGCGCCGCGAAATCGCCGCCCTTGTCCAGCTCGGCGATGATCGCCTTGGCCTCGTCCTCGCTTGGCGACCAGGATGTGGCGCGCGTGCACCTCCTCCTCGCCGGGCTTGTTGGCGATGGTCGCGTCGTAGCGCGCCTTGACCGTCGCCTCGGTGACCTGCGGGGCCGATCGTCGCGGCTGAGCAGCGCGTTCTGCAGCGCTGGAATCGGTCGGCGCGGTCGATCTGCTGCTTGCACCTGCGGGTCGTTCTGCAGCCCCTGCTTGTCGCGCCAGCATGACCAGCGCCTTGCGATCGACCAGCTGGTCGAGCAGCATCGGGAAGAGCATCTGCGGCGGCAGGTTGCGGTATTCGTCCGGCAGCCCGGCGATCGGCTTCGCTGCACGTCGCTGAGATGGATCTCCGTGCCGTTGACCGTGGCGACCACCGGGTCCGGCTTGGCGGCCGGTGGCGGCGGCTGCCGGGGCGCCGCAGGCGCCGTCGTCGCCGGCGCGGGTGCCGCGCCGTGGGCTGCGTGGCCGAGCGCTGGGCGTAGCCGCAGCAGGCGAGCGCCGCCAGCGCGCGAGCGGCGGCGGTAAAGCGGATGGTCCGCATGGGCGTATCCTTCCTAAGGCGCCGGGAAT
Organism: uncultured Pseudomonadota bacterium; assembly: GCA_963764895.1. Classification (GTDB taxonomy): domain Bacteria; phylum Pseudomonadota; class Alphaproteobacteria; order Acetobacterales; family Acetobacteraceae; genus CAVXUK01. The sequence goes on along the minus strand of CAVXUK010000011.1, from coordinate 61,445 downwards.
ATGGCCGAAGCCGGACGGAGCCGACAAGCAGGGCCGGCGGCCCTTCCGCAGCCGTCCTTTTACCGGCCGCCCCGGATGCGGGAGTCGCTGGCCCAAGCGTCGTTGACCCGAGCGTCGTTGACCGGGACCGGCCCCGGTCCTATCTGACAGCCCTGACTAAGCCGGCCCCAGGGGCGAAGGGCTGCCGGCGGCGTCCCGCCCGGACCGCCCCGTGCGGCGGCCGTCGATGCCTCTCCCGGAAGGCCTTTCATGTTCGCCAGCATCGCCCGCGCCATCTTCGGCACCAGCAACGACCGCTCGCTCAAGGCCTACCAGCGCCGCGTGCCGCAGATCAACGCGCTGGAGCCGGCGATGGCGGCGCTCTCCGACGAGGCGCTGCGCGCCAAGACCGCCGAGTTCCGCGAACGCCTGGCCGGCGGCGCGACGCTCGACGACCTGCTGCCCGAGGCCTTCGCGGTGGTGCGCGAGGCGGCGCAAGCGCACGCTCGGCCTGCGGCATTTCGACGTGCAGATGATCGGCGGCATGGTGCTGCACGACGGCAAGATCGCCGAGATGAAGACCGGCGAAGGCAAGACGCTGGTCGCCACGCTGCCGGTCTATCTCAACGCGCTGGCCGGCAAGGGCGTGCACGTCGTCACCGTCAACGACTACCTGGCCCGCCGCGACGCCGAGTGGATGGGCCGCATCTACGGCTTCCTCGGCCTGACCGTCGGCGTGATCGTCCACGGGCTGGACGACGGCCAGCGGCGCGCCGCCTATGCCGCGCGACATCACCTACGGCACCAACAACGAGTTCGGCTTCGACTACCTGCGCGACAACATGAAGTACCGGCTGGAGGACATGGTCCAGCGCGACTTCGCCTACGCGATCGTCGACGAGGTCGACAGCATCCTGATCGACGAGGCGCGCACGCCGCTGATCATCTCCGGCCCCGCCGAAGACTCCTCCGACCTGTACCGCCAGGTCAACGCCGTGGTGCGCGGAACTGGTCAAGGACCCGAGCACCTACGAGAAGGACGAGAAGTCCCGTACCGTCGCGCTGACCGAGGCCGGCTCCGAGCGCGTCGAGGACATGCTGCGCGACGCCGGCATCATCACCGAAGGCAACCTCTACGACATCTTCAACGTGTCGCGTGGTGCATCACGTGCAGCAGTCGCTGCGCGCGCACACGCTGTTCACCCGCGACGTCGACTACATCGTGCGCCAGGACAAGGTCGTCATCATCGACGAGTTCACCGGCCGCATGATGGAAGGCCGCCGCTACTCGGAAGGGCTGCACCAGGCGCTGGAGGCGAAGGAGTTCGTCACCATCCAGCCGGAGAACCAGACGCTCGCCTCCATCACCTTCCAGAACTATTTCCGCCTGTATCCGAAGCTCGCCGGCATGACCGGCACGGCGATGACCGAGGCCGACGAGTTCGCCGAGATCTACAAGCTGGACGTGGTCGAGATTCCGACCAACGTGCCGGTCGTCCGCAAGGACGAGGACGACGAGGTCTACCGCACCGCGCGACGAGAAATACGAGGCGGTGGCCAAGCTGATCGACGAGGCGCGCGAGCGCGGCCAGCCGGTGCTGGTCGGCACCACCAGCATCGAGAAAAGCGAGCTCATCAGCGGCTGCTCAAGCAGAAGAAAGTGCCGCACGCGGTGCTGAACGCGCGCTTCCACGAGCAGGAGGCGGTGATCGTCGCCCAGGCGGGCGCGCCGGGCGCGGTGACGATCGCCACCAACATGGCCGGCCGCGGCACCGACATCAAGCTCGGCGGCAACCTCGAGATGCGGCTGAAGCTGGAGACCGCGGCATCGCCGACCCGGCGCTGATCGCGGCGCGCGAGGCGGAAATCCGCGACGAGATCGCGCGCAACCACGAGGCTGGTGAAGCAGGCCGGCGGGCTGTTCGTGATCGGCACCGAGCGCCACGAGAGCCGGCGCATCGACAACCAGCTGCGCGGCCGCTCCGGCCGCCAGGGCGACCCGGGCGCCTCGCGCTTCTTCCTGTCGCTGGAAGACGACCTGATGCGCATCTTCGGCTCCGAGCGCATGGGCGGGATGCTGCAACGCCTCGGCCTGAAGGACGGCGAGGCGATCGTCCATCCCTGGATCAACAAGGCGCTGGAGAAGGCGCAGAAGAAGGTCGAGGCGCGCAACTTCGACACGCGCAAGAACGTGCTGAAATACGACGACGTGATGAACGACCAGCGCCGCGAGGTCTACGCGCAGCGCCGCGAGTTCATGAAGGCCGCCGACGTGTCGGAAACCGTCGCCGACATGCGCGCCGAGATCATCGCACGAGCTGGTGGCGCGCCGCATTCCGGAAAAGGCCTTCGCCGAGCAGTGGGAAGTGGTCGAGCTTGCAGCAGGACGTGCAGCGCGTGCTCAACCTCGACCTGCCGGTCGCCGAATGGGCGCGCGAGGAAGGCATCGACGAGACGCATATCCGCGAGCGGATCGAGGATGCGGCGGACGAGTTGATGGCGGCCAAGGCGGCGAATCTCGGGCCCGGAGCTGATGCGCTTCGTGGAGAAGAGCTTGCTGCTGCAGATGCTCGACCAGGTGTGGAAGGAGCATCTGCTGGCGCTCGACCATCTGCGCCAGGGCATCGGCCTGCGCGCCTACGGCCAGCGCGACCCGCTGAACGAATACAAGAGCGAGGCCTTCGCGCTGTTCAACGCGATGCTGGACGAGCTGAAGGAGCGGGTGACGATGATGCTCGCGCGGGTCGAGCCGGCGCCGGAGCAGCCGCCGATGCCGCCGCCGCCACGCCCGCAGATGGTGGAGAGCCATCCCGAGCGCGACCTTGGCGCTGGCAGGCGCCGAGGCGGCTTTCGCGAGCCGAGCGGCGGCAGCGGGTCACGGCGCTGCCGATGCGCGGCGACCAGATCGACCCGAACGACCCGTCGACCTGGCGCAACAGCCCGCGCAATGCGCCCTGCCCGTGCGGCTCGGGCAAGAAGTTCAAGCACTGCCACGGCCGCACGATGTAGCCGTCGCCGCGGCCGGCGCGCGTGGCCGCCGAACCGGCCGCTGGTTTTTCAATGCGGCCGGGCTATGATGCCGCTGACCGCTTTGTCACGGGCTCGCTCCTTCGCCGCCGCTTGGTTGCGCCGCTGACGCCACGCGATTGCCTCGGTGTGCGTCACGCGCCTGGTCGCGTGATGGGTGTGCAGTGGCAGTCCGACCAACGTCTGGAGTGCAGCGTGTGCGACAATCCTCCCTCCTTCTGATCGGCCTTGCCCTGTTGGTGGCGCCCGCGCTCCATGCGTCGGCGCAAAGCCCCTCGGCGCGGATCACCGGCACCATCACGCGGCTCGACGGTGCGACGCTCGACGTGCGGGAACCGGACGGCACCAATGCGGTGGTGACGCTGCCGCCGGGTGTGCTGGTGACGGCCCTGGTCAACCGCAGCCTCGCCGACATCAAGCCGGGTGATTTCGTCGGCTCGGCCGCCGTGAAGGGCATGGACGGCAAGCTGCACGCCCAGGAAGTCCACATCTTCCCGGAAAACCTGCGCGGCATGGGCGAGGGGCACCGGCCGATGACCGGTCAGGACCGCTCGATGACCAACGCCGTCGTCGATGGCGTCGCGGGTGCGGCCGATGGCCGCACGCTGCATCTGACCTACAAGGGTGGCGAGCAGAGCATCGATGTGGCGCCGGGCACGCGCATCGTGGCGCTGGTGGTCGCCGATCGCGCGATCCTGGTGCCCGGCGCGGCCGTGCTGGTGCTGGCGTCGCGCCAGCCGGATGGCAGCCTGAAGGCAACCATGGTGCAGGGCGAAAAGGACGGCGTGAAGCCGCTGGAATAAAAACGATGAGCAGCGGCGGCGTGGACATCGAGCCGGGCGTCCCGGTCGTCGTCGTCGTCAGTCCGCCATGGTGGCAGAGCCGGCTGTTCCGCGCGCTTGGTCCCGGCCTGGTGACGGGGGCGGCGGACGACGACCCGAGTGGCATTGCCACCTTACAGCCAGGTCGGCGCCCAGCTCGGCTATGGGCTGGCCTGCTGATGGACGCGCGGGCGTTCTACGGCGCGATCGCGCTGGCGACGCTGGTCGGGCTCGGGCTGAATTTCGTCGGCATCGACCCGATCAAGGCGCTGTACTGGAGCGCGGTGCTCAACGGCCTGCTGGCCGCGCCGCTGATGGCGATGATGTTGCTGATCGCCACCAACCGCAAGGCAATGGGCGAGCTGACCTTGCCGTGGGCCATGCAGGCGGTGGGATGGTCGGCGACGTTGGTGATGCTGGTGGCCAGCGTCGCTTTCCTGGTGCTCTGAGCGGGCGGTGGCCGGTCAGCCGCCCGCCGGTTCACGCGGATTACGGCGTGGCGTGTTCGGCCGTATTCTGGATGGCCTGGCCGGTCTTGGAGATGTCCTCGCCGGCGCCTTGGGCGGTGTGGCAGGCGGCCAGCACTGGGGCGGCGGCCAACAAGGCGAGCAACGTCCAGGCGATCGTCATGCGCGTGCGCATAGTAACAATCCTTTCCGGCGATACACCCGGGCACGAAATGCGCGGGGGCAACTCATCTCATTTTTGCAACGCACGAAGCGCCGGCAGGTTGCATCACCTGATGGCGCCGTGCAGGGCAGGATGAGCGCGGGCAGCGCCCGCAGCGGCATGGCGCGAGATCGCCGGCGCGGATGCCGGCCAGCGCGCTGAGTCTCCGTATTTACGGCGTCGGCAGACAAGCCGCCAGCAATTGCGCGAAGGCGCGGGCGCGGTGGCTGACGGCGTGCTTCTCGTCCGGGTCCATCTCGCCGTAGGTCTGCGTGCCGCCGGCCGGAACGAACATCGGATCGTAGCCGAAGCCCGCGTTCGCCGCGCGGCGGCCAGACCATCGTGCCATCGACACGGGCGAAGAACGTGTCGGTATGCCCGTCCGGCCATGCAAGGCAGAGCGCCGCAGACGAACCAGGCGCGCGCGGTCGCCGGCCTCGCCCACCTCGCGCCGCACCCGCGCCATTGCGGCAGCAGAAATCCTTGCGCCGGGCCGGCCCAGCGCGCCGACACCACGCCAGGCGCGCCGCCCAGCGCGGCCACGCAGAACCCGGAATCGTCGGCCAGCGCCGGCAGCCCGCGACGCCTGCGCCGCCGCCAGCGCCTTGAGCCGCGCATTGCCGACGAAATCCGGCGCCGTCTCCTCCGGCTCCGGCAGGCCGAGGTCGCCGGCCGAGACCACCGCGACGCCATGCGGCGCGAGCAGCGCAGCGATCTCGCGCAGCTTGCCCGGGATTGTGCGTGGCGACCACCAGCCGCGTGCCGGCGGCATGAGCCGGCGGGCCATCAGACCGCCGTCCAGCGCCGCGCGCTGGGCCGCGAACAGGCGCGCCGTGCCGGCCCGCGCCAGCGCCAGCAATTCGCGAGAACTGCGCCTCGGTGAACGGCGCCTTCTCGGCGGTGGCCTGGATCTCGACGATGCCGCCGCGCATCGGTCAGCACGAAATTGGCATCCGCATCGGCGCGCGGAATCCTCGGCGTAATCGAGATCGAGCACCGGCACGCCCTGGCAACATGCCGCAGGACACCGCGGCGACCTGGCCGATCAGCGGGTCGGCCTTCAGCACGTTGATGCGCTCCGCAGTTTGCGGAAGCGCCAGCGCCAGCGCCACATAGGCGCCGGTGATCGCGGCGCAGCGCGTGCCGCCATCGGCGTTCAGCACGTCGCAATCGAGCGTGATCGTCATCTCGCCCATCGCCTTGCGGTCCACCACGGCGCGCAGGCTGCGGCCGATCAGGCGCTGGATTTCCTGCGTGCGGCCGGACTGCTTGCCGCGCGCCGCCTCGCGGTCGCCGCGGCGTATGGGTGGCGCGCGGCAGCATGCCGTATTCCGCCGTCACCCAGCCCTCGCCCGGCCGCGCAGGAAAGCCGGGCACCCTGCCCTCGACGCTCGCGGTGCACAGCACCTCGGTGCCGCCCATGCGGATCAGCGCCGAGCCCTCGGCGTGGTGGGAGAAGCCGGTCTCGAATGCGCGCAGCGCGTCGCAGCGCGTCCGAAAGCGCATGTTCTGCCTGATAGGGCGCATCACGCAGTCTCCTGTCCGTCTTTCGCATGCGGCGTGCTATTGCACGCGAGGCTGTGCCCATGGACCATCAGGAGCAAGTTCCCGAACCCGAAGCCAGCCGCCCCGGCTGCCCCCCGGACTCGACGTGCGCTCCGCCGCGGTGCTGCGCGAGATCGTCGAGCAATATGTCGAGACCGGCGAGCCGGTCGGCAGCCGCACGCTCTCCCGCCTGCTGCCGCATGCGCCTGTCGCCCGGCCACCATCCGCAACGTCATGGCCGACCTCACCGAGGCCGGGCTGCTGTTCGCCCCGCACACCTCGGCCGGCCGCCTGCCGACCGACCGCGGCCTGCGGCTGTTCGTCGACGGGCTGCTGCAATTCGGCGAACTGTCGGAGGAGGAGCGCAACACCATCAACCGGCCCTCGCGCAATCCGGCCGCTAGCCTGCAGGACACGCTGGCCGAGGCCTCCACCATGCTCTCCGGCCTCTCCGCCGCCGCCGGCCTGGTGCTGGCGCCGAAGAGCGAGGGGCCGCTGCAAGCATATCGAATTCGTGCCGCTCGGCTCCGGCCGCGCGCTGGTCGATCCTGGTCTCCGCCGACGGCCAGGTGGAGAACCGGATCATCGAAATCCCCGCCCGGCCTGCCGCCCTCGGCGCTGCAGCAGGCGAGCAACTATCTCAACGCCCGGCTCTCCGGCCTGTCGCTCGGCGAGCTGCGCCGGCACGGTCGCCGACGACATGGCCGCCGACCGCACCGCAGCTGGACGCGCTGACCAGCAGCGTGGTCGAGGCCGGGCTCGCCACCTGGTCCGGCGAGGGCCGCGGCCGGCTCGCTGATCCTGCGCGGCCAGGCGCGGCTGCTCGCGGATGTGACCAGCTCGAGAAACTCGGCGCCATCCAGGCGCTGTTCGAGCGGCTGGAGACCGAGGAGACGATGCTGCGCCTGCTCGACCTCGCGGAAACCTCGCGACGGCGTGCGCATCTTCATCGGCGCGGAAAGCGGGCTGTTCGGCGCCGCCGGCGTGTCCATGGTGGTGGCCCCGGCGCGCAACGCCGGCAGGACCGCATCGTCGGCGCGATCGGCGTGATCGGCCCGACCCGCATCAATTACGGCCGCATCATCCCGGTGGTGGACTACACCGCGCGGGTGATCGGCCGGCTGCTTGGCTGACCGGCGGCGCGGTGTTCACGTCGCGGCCAGAGCCGAGCGGGTGTGCTGGTGCCGGTGGAGCCGTGTTCCTATGGTGATGCCTCGTTTTCGGGAGAGTTCTACGCATGCGTTTGCACCCCACAGGCTTGAAGGTTGCCGCCGTTCCAGCCGCCATGTTCCTGGGCATGGTTGCTGCGGGGTCTGCCGGCGCGACCGATCTCGCGGCCCATCGCGCCATTTACGACCTGAAGCTCGAAAGCTCGCACGGTGGGGACGTGTCGGCCGCCAGCGGCACGATGGCCTACGAGGTGCTGGATGCTTGCGACGGCTGGGCCACACGCCAGAAGCTGCAGATGACGGTGACGAACCGTGATGGACAGGACGTGCGGATGCTCTCCGAATACACGACCTGGGAGAGCAAGGACGGGCTGAAGATCCGCTTCCGGATGCGCCAGACCACCGACCAGGCGGTAACCAGCGAGGTCGCCGGCGATGCCAGCCTCGCCGGTACCGGCAAGCCCGGCGTGGTGCATTTCACAAGCCCGGACAACAGCACGAAGGATCTGCCGGCCGGCACACTGTTCCCGATGATGCACACGGCAGCACTGCTGAAGGCCGCCGAGGCGGGCAAGAAGTTCATGGCCGTGCCGCTGTTCGACGGCACCACGGCAACCGGCGCGCAGGACAGCTCGATCGTGGTCGGCAACTGGCACGGTCCCGCGCCGGTCAAATGGCCGGATCTTGCCAAGCTGTCGAGCGGGCACTTCCATATCGCCTTCTTCGACCGCGGCCCGGAGAACCAGCAGCCGGATTACGAAGTTTCAATGCACTACTGGGACAACGGCGTCGCCGACGATCTGGACATGGATTTCGGTGATTTCATCATGGCCGGCAAGCTGGCGGAGTTCAAACTCGTGCCCGGGAAGTGCTGAAGCCGCCGTGATCGTGGGAGAGGCGTTCAGGCCAGGCCTGTCGCCCCCGACGATGCGCGGGCCAGACGCTCACCGCCTCTGACCGCGACATCCACCCGGTTGGATCGTGGGGCGAGCGGGCAGACGTAGCGGCTCGAGTAGGCACAGGACGGAAAATAGGCGAAGTTGAAGTCGAGGATCGTGCGCCCGTCCTGCGTGCCGCCAAGGTCCGCACCCTTGATCGTGTCCAGCAGATAGCGGCCGAGGCCATAGGTCTCAGTGCCACTCGTCGCATCGGCAAACGGCAGGAAGGTGCCGCCGCCATAGCCGCCAATCCAGTACAGGGTGAGCTCACCGCCGAGTGCCGCGTGCAATCCGTCGGTGCGGGCGAATGCCTCGATATGCATCATGCCGTCTTCGCCCGTCGGGATGTCCAGTCTCTCGCGTGGCGCCGGCGCCAGGCCGACCGTGAAGCGCAGCGACGCGTCATAGGGGTAGACGTGGGGCCCGCGATAGCCGTGACGATCGTCGGGATCGATCGGCGATTGCGGGTGGTTGCGGAATAAGGCGCCGCGGGTCTCGTGCCACTGGCGCCACGCGACGGCGGGCTCGTGCGCCGCCCGGACGGCGGCATAAAGATCGGCGATGCGCCGGCGCCAGTCCCAAAGTTCAACAACCGCGTTCATTCGCACCCGCCCTTGCGTTCAGCTTGCCGGTAGACTCGGAACACGGCGGTGTGTTTCACCCGGTCGGCACCGGCTCGCCGGTGCTAGCGCGGCGCTCGCGCGAAGCCGCGCCCGCGGGTGATCGCCGTGGCGCCGAAACGGCCCCGCAGCGCGTCGATCGCCGCCTGTGCGGCGACGCGCTTCGGCTGGTTCGGGTCCGCCAGATCGGGCAGGTCGGCGGCGCTGGCGGGGGCGAGCGGCTGCGCGCCGATGCCGATCAGCCGCCACGCCGTGCCGTCCACCTCGCGCGCCAGCAACGTGCGCGCCGCATCGAACAGCACATCCGGCAGCCGCGTGGCGCTGGGCAGCCGTTGCGTGCGCGTGCGCAGCGCGAAGCCGCCTGTCTTCAGCTTCAGCACCACGCCGGCCGCCGCCAGATCGGCCTCGGTCAGCCGCCGCGCCAGTTTCTCGGCCAGCCGCCAGAGGTGCCGTTCCAGGTCTGCCGTCCGCGTCAGATCGCTGTCGAACGTGGTCTCCGCGCTGACCGATTTGGTCTCCCGCTCCGGATTGACAGGCCGGGCGTCCTCGCCGCGCGCGCGGCGCACCAGCGCGGGCCCATCCTCGCCCAGCCGGCGAAACGCGTCGCGCTCATCGAGCGCCTGCAAATGGGCCAGCCGCGTGATGCCCAGCGATTCCAGCTTGCGCGCCTGCGCCGGGCCGATGCCGGGCAGCAGCCGCACCGGCTCCGGCGCAAGCAGCGCCGGCGCCTCGCTGCCGATCACGGCAAAGCCGCGCGGCTTGTCCCGCCCGGCGGCGATCTTGGCCAGCAGCCGGTTTGGCGCGAGGCCGATCGACACCGTGACGCCGACCTCCCGCTCCACATCCAGCGCGAAGCGGGCCAGCACGGCGGCGGGCGGGGCGCGGTGCAGCGCCTCGGTGCCGGCCAGGTCCAGCACGGCCTCGTCGATCGAGAGCGGCTGCACCAGCGGCGTCAGCCGCCCCATCAGCGTACGGACGTGGCGCGAGGCGGCGACGTATTTGGAAAAATCGGGCCGGATCACGACCGCGTCAGGGCAGGCCTTCAGCGCCTTGAACATCGGCATCGCGCTGCGCACGCCGTGCAGCCGCGCCACGTAACAGGCGGCCGAGACCACCCCGCGCACGCCGCCGCCCACGATCACCGGCCGCGCCGCCAGCTCCGGCCGGTCGCGTTTCTCGACGCTGGCGTAGAACGCGTCGCAATCGACATGCGCGATGTGCAGCGTCAGCAGCTCGGCATGCCGCACGATCCGATGGCCGCCGCATGCGGCGCATGTCCGCCCGTCGCCCGCCGCCGCCCCGCAATCGCGGCACAGCGCGGACATGGAAGGTCTGTCAGCGCGGCGCGGGCGCCGGCCACAGCCAGGCCGCGCCCCGCACGCCCGAGGAATCGCCGTGCTTGTTCTTCACCACCGGCGTGCGCACGAAGTCCGAGAACACGTGCCGCTTCATCACCTTGGGCAGCTCGACATACAGGTGGTCCATGTTGGACAGGCCGCCGCCCAGCACGATCACGTCGGGGTCCAGCAGGTTCACGATCACCGACAACCCGCGCCCCATCCGGTCGGCATGCCGGGCCAGCGCCGCCTGCGCCTTCGCCTCGCCGACGGCCGCACGGGCGGGAATGCCGGAGGCGTCGTGCGCGTCCGGCCCGTCGCAATCCCGGGCCAGCGCCGGCCCGGAGATGAACGTCTCCAGGCAGCCGTTCTGGCCGCACCAGCATCTCGCCCCCGGCACTTCCTCATGGCTCGGCCAGGGCAGCGGAATATGGCCCCACTCGCCGGCCACCCGGTTCGGCCCCTCGATCACCCGGCCGCTCACCGTTATGCCGCCGCCGCAGCCGGTGCCGACGATCACGCCGAACACCACGTCGTAGCCCACCGCGGCGCCGTCCGACGCCTCGCTGAGCGCGAAGCAGTTGGCGTCGTTGGCGACGCGCACCTCGCGCTGCAACCGCTGGGAGATGTCCTTGTCGAAATAATGCCCGTTCAGCGCGATCGAGTTGGCGTTCTTCACCATCCCGGAAACCGGGCTGATGACGCCCGGGATGCCGATGCCGACACTGCCGCGCGCGCCCAGCTCCCGCTCGGCGTCCAGCACCAGCCCGGCGATGCCCTCGATGGTCGCGTCGTAGCCTTGCGGCGTCGGAATGCGTTGGCGGTGCGTGAACGCACCGTCCGGGCCAAGGGCGACGATCTCGATCTTGGTGCCGCCCAGGTCGATTCCCAGGCGAACATCACAGTCGGTTGGTGCAGGGCTCATGGCGGCGCACTTTGCCCCCGTGCGCCCCATTGCTCAAGCGGCTCATACTGCGGCCGCGCCCGGCGACTGGTTGCGGCCGGCGCGGCGGGCGCACACACTGCTGGACATGAGCGAGACGCTGCTGGACGTGAAGGGGATGAACTGCCCGCTGCCGGTGCTGCGGGCCAACCGCGCGCTGCGCTCGCTCGCGCCCGGCGAGCGGCTGCGCGTGCTGGCCACCGACCGCGCGGCCGTCGCCGACTTTCAGGCCTATTGCCGGGAGACCGGCCACGCGCTGCTGGCCTGGAGCGAGGAGGCCGGCACCTTCAGCTTCGTCATTCGCCGCCGGGAAGAGCCGCACAAGACATAGCCGCGCGGAGGAAAAATTGTCCGTCGCCCTGATCACCCATCCGGCCTGCCTGGAGCACGACACCGGCCCCTGGCATCCGGAATGCGCCGACCGCCTGCGCCACGTGCTGCGCGCGCTGGAAGCCGAGGAATTTTCCGCCTTGCTGCGCGAGCTGGCCCCCGCCGCCACCGTCGAACAGCTCATCCGCGTGCATCCCGAAGCCTATGTACGCGCCATCCTGGACATCCGCCCTGCGCCGGAACAAAGCGTCGCGCTCGACGCCGACACCGTGATGAGCGCCGGCAGCGCCGAGGCGGCATTGCGCGCGGCCGGCGGGGCCGTGCATGGCGTGGACGCGGTGATGGAGGGCTGGGCGGAGCGCGTCTTCGTTGCCGTCCGCCCGCCCGGCCATCACGCCGAGCGCGAATCGGCGATGGGGTTCTGCCTGTTCGGCAATGCTGCCGTCGCGGCCCGGCACGCGCAGGCACGCTGGGGCCTCAGGCGCGTGGCCGTGGTTGATTTCGACGTGCATCACGGCAACGGCACGCAACATATGTTCGAGAGCGACCCGAGCCTGTTCTACGCCTCCAGCCACCAGTTCCCGTGCTACCCCGGCACCGGTGCGGCCAGCGAGACCGGGCGCGGCAACGTCGTCAATGTGCCGCTGCAACCGGGCGCGGGAAGCGCGGAATTCCGCGCCGCCTGGGCCGACGTGGCGCTGCCGGCGCTGGACGCGTTCGCGCCGGACCTGCTGATCGTCTCCGCCGGATTCGATGCGCACAAGGCCGACCCGCTCGCGCAACTGCGGCTGGAGACGGCGGATTTCGGCTGGATCACCGCGCGGCTCATGGAGGTGGCCGATCACCACTGCGCGGGCCGTCTGGTTTCCGTCCTGGAAGGAGGCTACGACCTTAACGCATTGGCTGCCTCGGTGGCGCTGCACGTTCGCACGTTGTTGCGCGCGTGATCGATACCGGGGATCGCCGACCCGCGCGCCCGCGCCGCGGGGCTCACCCGCAGGAGCCTGCCATGCCGCCCGCCCCCTCAGCTGCCCCCTCTGGAGCTGCCTCTTCCGGCACACCCCCAGACGCCGACGCGGCAAACCTGTCGTTCGAGGATGCGCTGGCCGAACTGGAACGCATCGTGCGCGGCCTGGAGGGCGGCCAGCAGAAGCTGGAGGACGCCATCACCGCCTATGAGCGCGGCAGCACGCTGCGCCGGCATTGCGAGGCCAAGCTGGCGGCCGCAGAACAGCGCGTGCAGGCCATCGTCGCGAGCGGCGACGGCAGCCTCACGCTGCGCGCCGCTGACTGAGGCACATGCCATGAGCGCCAGCAAAATTCCGCCACGCCCGTCCACGCCGCTGCTGGACCGGGTTTCCGTATCCATCCGACCTGCGCAATTTCTCGGCCGAACAGTTGCGCCAAGCTCGCCGACGAACTGCGTGCCGAGACGATCGATGCGGTCTCCATCACCGGCGGGCATCTCGGCGCCTCGCTGGGCGTGGTCGAGCTCACGGTGGCGCTGCACGCAGTGTTCGACACGCCGCGCGACCGCGCTGATCTGGGATGTCGGCCACCAGGCCTACCCGCACAAGATCCTGACCGGGCGGCGCGACCGCATCCGCACGCTGCGCCAGGGCGGCGGCCTGTCCGGCTTCACCCGCCGCGCCGAGAGCGAATACGACCCGTTCGGCGCAGCGCACTCCTCCACCTCGATCTCGGCCGGCCTCGGCATGGCGGTCGCGCGCGACCTCAAGGACGACGACCGCCATGTCATCGCCGTGATCGGCGACGGCGCGATGAGCGCCGGCATGGCCTACGAGGCGATGAACAATGCCGGCGGCGCTGCGCTCGCGGCTGATCGTCATCCTCAACGACAACGACATGTCGATCGCGCCGCCGGTGGGCGCGATGAGCGCCTATCTGTCGCGGCTGTTGTCGTCGCACAGCTTCCTCAGCCTGCGCGACCTCGCCGCGCGCATGGCCAAGCGCTTTCCCGCGCAGCATCGAGCGCACGGCGCGCCGCGCCGACGAATACGCGCGCGGCATCCTGACCGGCGGCACGCTGTTCGAGGAACTCGGCTTCTACTATCTCGGCCCGATCGACGGCCACAACCTCGACCACCTGCTGCCGGTGCTGCGCAACCTGCGCGAGGCCGAGGACAGCGGGCCGATCCTGCTGCACGTCGATCACCCAGAAGGGCAAGGGCTACGCGCCGGCCGAGGCGAGTGCCGACAAGCTGCACGCGGTCAGCCGCTTCAACGTCGTCACCGGCGAGCAGGCCAAGGCGCCGCCGGGGCCGCCCACCTACACGCAAGGTGTTCGCCGAGGCGCTGATCGCCGAGGCGGAGGCCAACCCGCGCGATCGTGGCGATCACGGCGGCGATGCCGTCCGGCACCGGGCTCGACCGGTTCGCCCAACGCTTCCCGGACCGCTGCTTCGATGTCGGCATCGCCGAGCAGCACGCGGTGACGTTCGCCGCCGGCATGGCGACCGAGGGCATGAAGCCGTTCTGCGCCATCTACTCGACGTTCCTGCAGCGCGCCTACGATCAGGTGGTGCACGACGTGGCGATCCAATCGCTGCCGGTGCGCTTCGCCATCGACCGCGCCGGGCTGGTGGGCGCCGACGGCGCCACCCATGCCGGCAGCTTCGACCTCGAGCTATCTCGGCTGCCTGCCCGGCATCGTGCTGATGGCGCCGTCCGACGAGGCGGAGCTGGTGCACATGGTGGCGACGGCGGCCGGCGATCGGCGACCGGCCGAGCGCGCTGCGCTATCCGCGCGGCGAGGGCACCGGCGTCGCCGTGCCGCCGCGCGGCACGGCGCTGCCGATCGGGCGCGGGCGCGTGCTGCGGGAGGGCGGCAAGGTCGCGATCCTGTCGCTGGGCACGCGGCTGGCCGACGCGATGCGGCGCCGCCGACGATCTGGCGGCGCGCGGCCTGCCGACGACGGTCGCCGATGCGCGCTTCGCCAAGCCGCTGGACACTGCGCTGATCGAGCAGCTGGCGCGGCACCACGAGGTGCTGGTCACGATCGAGGAAGGCAGCGTCGGCGGCTTCGGCTCGTCGGTGCTGCACCATCTGGCATGGCGCGGCCTGCTGGACGGCGGGCTGAAGGTGCGCCCGATGACGCTGCCCGACCGCTTCATCGACCACGACGGCCACCCCAAGCAGATCGCCGCCGCCGGCCTCGCCGCCGGCGACATCGTGGCGGCTGTTCTCGCCGCCCTCGGTGCCTCGTCCGCCACGGGCGCCGCGCGTGCCTGATGGTTGCCAGGCCGCGCGCCGATCAGCGTCTGGTCGATCTCGGGCTGGCCGAAAGCCGCACGCGCGCCCAGGCGCTGATCCTGGCCGGAAAGGTGTTCGCCGGGGACCGGCGCGTCGACAAGGCCGGGCCAGCCCGTCGCGGAGGGCGTGCAGCTCGATGTGCGCGGCCAGGACCATCCGTGGGTGTCGCGCGGCGGCCTGAAGCTGGACCATGGTCTGGCGCATTTCGGCCTGTCGCCGGCCGGGTTGCGTCTGCCTGGACATCGGCGCGTCGACCGGCGGCTTCACCGACGTGCTGCTGGCGCGTGGTGCCGCGCGCGTGCATGCGGTCGATGTCGGCCACGGCCAACTGGCCTGGAAGCTGCGCAACGACCCGCGCGTGGTGGTGCATGAACGCCTGAACGCCCGCTACCTGACCGCCGAGGCGATCGGCGAGCCGGTGCAGGCGCTGGTCTGCGACGCCAGTTTCATCGGGTTATCGACGCTGCTCCCGGCGCCGCTGGACCTGTGCGCGCCGGGCGCCTGGGCGGTGGCGCTGATCAAGCCGCAATTCGAGGCAGGGCCGGCATTGCTCGGCAAGGGCGGCGTGGTGCGCGACCCGGCCGTGCATGTGGCGGTGTGCGAGCGGGTGCGCGACTGGTGGGCGGCGCTGCCGGGCTGGCAGGTGCTCGGCATCACCGAAAGCCCGATCACCGGGCCCGAAGGCAACCGCGAGTTCCTGATCGGAGCGGTATTCTCTCAGCCCGCGTAGGGCGGAAAAGCGAAGCGCGTTCCGCCTCTTGCAACCGCATCAGCTTTCCTGCCGCCGTTGGCTCGTCGTGATTCCGGGCCGACACCGGTCCTCCACAGCGACCCCGGTTGCGGCGGAATGACGAGATCAGTTACCGTTGGGGAACAGATGGTCCGAATAGCCACCGGGCTGGGCTGCTCCTACCCAGACACCCGACCTGCGACCTTGACAAGCGCCGAGCAATAGCAGCGCCACCAATAGCGCGAACGACGCGACGAGCTGCAAACTGGCCTTGTTCACGGCGCTCTCCGTTTCTTGGCCTCATCGTATAGCAACCGTAGGTTGGAAAAACGAAGCGTATTCCTCCATCGGCGATTACGCCCGCTCTACCGCTGCCGTTGGCTCGTCGTGGTTCCCGGCCCAATCCGCCGGATAGAGCCCTCGCTCGACGCATCGGCGGAGGGTGGAAAACGGCCAGTCCGCCGCCATGGCCGCCAAGCCGCGCTTCCACAAGACGCCACTGGATGAGTTCTACAGGGTAGCGTTCCGAAAAAGGTCTGCGGCGACCCGGATGCCCTGCAGGCCGACCTGGATGAATGGCTAGCGATCTATAGCGAGCAGCGAACTCATCAGGGGCGATGGTGCTTTGGCAAGACCCCAATGCAGACATTCCTCGACACCGCCTCGCCAGATCGATCGTCCGCCAGACCAAATAGAAACTTCGACAGCCGCGGCACGTCTACAGCGCGCGCTTCACGGCGCGCGTCGCTCGGAACAGAAATGCCTCGATAGCCAGAAACGCCACGACCGGGACAACCGCCCCGACGAAGCCGCCAACTTCAAAACCGATCCGACCCGCCACATAGAGAAGGACAATCATGCTGAGCGCCATGCCCGGCGCACCCAGGCCCCGCATTGCGGCGCTCCGATGATAGCCGATCCAAAAAGCGAAACGCGCCAGTATCCAAACAACCGAGGTCGCAAGGACTGCTCGCATCGTGGAGCCATCCGGGGAATAGGCTGCGAGACCAAAAAGCCCAGCCGCAAACACGAGGATTTGCTCCAACGTGTTTTGCAGATAGCGTTGATTCACTCGCAGCCTCTTCGTTGTAAATCCGGTAAGCGGATCGAATGCAGGCGACGACAGCCGCTCGTGAGCCACGGCCTCCACGCCCGTCACGAGGCAAAGCAGAACCGCAAGGCAGCAGCATTTCAGCGTAAAAAGCATTCTGCCGCCTAAGCTATCCATTCCCGCCAAGGGCGGTGCGAGATAAGCAATTGCGAGCCAAAGCAGGAGTGCAACCGGCATGGCTGCCGCGATGGCAGTCATGCCTGCGCGGCGCTGCCTTATAAAATTCTCTGATTCTGCATCATTCATGCCGGTACCATACTGCATACCATCGAGGATCACTCTTCACCCGACCGGCGCCATCCCTGAGTCATTCGTCCGGCGTCCGGGTAGGAGAGGCGCAACGCTCACTCGGCGACCACCCCGCCTCCAGCTCCTGTCAAGTGGCCACGGGCGTAGTCGATGAAGGCACGCAGCTTCGGCATCACCTGCGCGCGGCTGGGGAAGTAGAGGAAGAAGCCCGGCGAAGTGGGGCAATAGGGCTCGAGTACGCGCTCGAGTTTGCCCTGCGCGATCAGCGGCGCGGCGGTCGGCTCCAGCGTATAGACGAGCCCCCTGCCCTTGACCGCCGCCACCATCATCACTCCGCTGTCGTTGGTGACGATCCGGCCGGCGACCGCAATCTCGACCTCCCGGCCGCCCTCCTCGAACTCCCAGCGATACAGGGTGCCGCGCCTGGGCTGGCGATAGTTGATGCAGCGGTGCCGCTTCAGATCCTCCGGCCGCTGCGGCCGGCCGTAGCGCGCCAGGTAGGCGGGGGCAGCCACCACGCAGTAGCGGAACGGCGGCAGCAGGCGCACCGCCACCATGTCGGCCGCGATCATCTCGCCGACCCGGATGCCAGCGTCGAACCCTTCTTCCACGATATTGACGAGATGGTCGCTCACTGCGATCTCCAGCTCCACCTGCGGGTAGGCGTCGATGAACCCGTCCAGCAGCGGCTCGATGATGCCGGCCAGCGCGACGCGGGGCACGTTGAGGCGCAGCAGGCCGGCGGGCGCGCTGCCCAGCAACTGCGCGGCGGCGAAGGCCTGCTCGATCTGCTCGGCCCCCGGGCGTGCCAACTCGAGGAAGCGGCGGCCGGCCTCGGTGAGCGCCACGTCGCGGGTGGTGCGGGCGAACAGGGCGACGCCGATGCGCGCCTCGAGCTGCTTGATCTCGTGGCTGACCGCCGCCGCCGTCACCCCGAGTTCCGCCGCTGCGGCGGTAAAGCTGCGCCGCTCGGCCACGTGCAGGAAGACCGGCACCAGATCGAACTGGCCGCGCGGCATTGTCAAACCCCGTTTGAAAGCCTTGAAACGCTACGTCGCATTATCCGGCGACCGGTCAAGCCCCAGTTATGGGGGCGACCAGATCCCTGGCCCTTTCAGGAGGGTTTTATGACCGCCACCTTGCTTCGTCGTTTTCCTGCCCGCCCCACTCAATGGCTTGGTGCCGCCCTGCTCGCTCTGCTTGCCGCGACTGCTGCCATCCCGCCGGTTCAGGCGGGCGACCAGGCCGGCAAAGCCGCCGGCGTGACGGCCTACGTCGGCCAGGGCTGGGGCTGATCCGCCATGAGCCTGATCCTCGCCGCCGCCGCGCTGTTCGGCGCGTTGTACGCCGGCGCCGTCCTCGACCCGCCGCCCGGCCGGCCGGACGATGGCGTGCGGAAGCTGCGATACTCCGTGATTCCCGGCACCGACGTACTGACCACGTCATCGCCGACCCCCTGACCGGGGCACCGGGCCAGCGCCGCAGGTACTCGGTGGCCGGCCTTCAGACTGCCAGCTTGATCGTAGTGGCGCTCCGAGGTTGCCAGCGTCGTATGGGGGACACCGATGACGGGAGATACGGCTTCCTCATAGCGCGTGCGTCGGAGCCGCCCGCAATTCCTTCAATCTCCCGAGGGCGAGTTTGGTCACACCTGTCACATCCGGCGACCCTGGCTCGTCCTATGGTCGATAACCCATAGAAGGTAAGGTCACCATGACGCCCCGCCTCGACTACTTCGCTGCCGCCCCCAAGCTCATGCAGGCCATGGTCGGCCTGGAGAGGGCCGTTGCCACGAGCGGCCTGGAGCACAGTCTGATCGAATTGGTGAAGACCCGAGCCTCCCAGATCAACGGTTGCGCCTTCTGCATCGAGATGCACACGCGGGACGCCCGGAAGGCCGGCGAGACGGAGGCACGTCTCTACCTCCTGGACGCCTGGCGCGAGGCTCCGCATTACACCCCGCGTGAGCGCGCAGCCCTGGCCTGGACCGAGTCCCTTACCTTGGTCGCCGCCACCCGCGCCCCGGATGCCGATTACGATGGCCTCAAGGCACATTTCACCGAGGAGGAGATCGTGAAGCTGTCCCTGCTGATCGCCACGATAAATGCCTGGAATTGTCTCGCCATCGGCTTCCGCGCCGTCCCGCACCAGGCCGAAGTCGCGGCGGTCGCCTGAGCATGCCGGGCGAGCCCGATTCTAGCCGAGAAATTTGCGCCACTTCGCGCCGAGCTGATCGGGCTCGCCTACCGCATGACCGGCTCCCTCGCGACCGCCGAGGACATAGCCCAGGAGGCATTTCTTCGCTGGAACGATGCCGATCGCGGCCAGATCAATATTCCCCGGGCCTGGCTCCTGAAGGCCACAGCCCGCCTCAGCCTCGACCACCTCAAATCTGCCCGGCATCGCCGCGAGCGGTACGTCGGGCCATGGCTGCCGGAACCGATCCTGGATTCCGAAGAACCGCCTCAGCAGGTTGCCCACGAGCGGGTGCAAAATCTCTCCGTTGCCTTTCTCCTCGTCCTCCAGCGCCTTTCTCCGGCGGAACGCGCGGTCTTCATCCTCCACGACCTCTTCGAGATCCCCTTCACTGAGATCGCGACACTCCTTGCCCGCAGCGAGGCAGCCTGCCGCAAGCTTGCGACCCGCGCCCGCGCCCATCTGAACGAGACAACTCCCCGCCAGGCCGTCACCAACGCCGAGGCGCGTCGCATCGCCCTTGCCTTTTTCGCCGCCTCCCGCAACGGCGACGAGACCGCCCTGCGCAACCTGCTGGCGGCGGATGTCGTGCTGCACACCGATGGCGGTGGTATCCGCCTGGCCGCCCTCAACCCCATCAACGGCGAAGACAAAGTCAGGCGCTTTTTTGTCGGGCTCGCTCGCAAGCGGGCCGCACCTCCATCGCGGCTTCTACACCTCGGCCGGATCAACACCTTGCCCGGCTACGTGACGCTGGAGCCGGACGGCCTGCCCCAGACAACTGCGCTGGAAATCAGGGACGGACGTATCGTTGCGATTTACATCATCCGAAACCCTGAGAAACTGACGGTGGTTCAACCGCAGCAGATGAGAGTGGCCTGACGGGTGTCACGTAAACGCTCCGGCCGCCCACAGCTTTCTGTGTCCGGCGGCCCAGCGCCTTCATCCCTTCTCATCTTCTCTGCTACGTGGCTTGAACAAGATCAACGACGCCAACCCTCATGGCGCCCCGGAACCATGGGCAGCGCCGACGGCGGCGCGGCGGTGCGGTCGGGGCGACCCTGCCAGCCGCGCGAACACCGCGAGGTGGGTGAAGACGAGCAGGGGAACCACGAAGCAGGGAATCAGGACCCAGGGAAGCTCGCTCATGATCGCGCTCGACGGATCGCCGACGAAGACGCGGAGCGGGCCCGGCGAGGACGTGACGCCGAGGCCGACGGCGTCGACAAGGTCGAGAAGGCCGAGCGCATTCCAGGCCAGGGCGACGCGACGGCTCCCCGGCCAGTCGCGCGCGACCATCCATGCGACCAGCGGCGCGGCGGCGCCCACCACGAAGTCGCCCCACCCCGCTGCGGGGGCGAACGGTACCGGAAGCCGCCCCGCCGCATGGAGCAGCAGGAAGTCCACGCCGAGAACGCGAACCACGTTGACACCGATCAATGTCGGGACTGGGACCTCCGCGAGAGCCTGCCGTCCGCCTGTCGTGCCGAAGGCGAGGGTGGTCATGACGAGGATGGGCAGGATCACGGCCAGCCCCAGTCCCGGAACGCCAAGTGCTCCGTCATAGGAGAGCACGCGGCTCGCGCCGAGCGCGACGACTGCGACGAACCAGGCGGCCAGCGCCGCCGCGAGTAGGGCTTGCCGATCCCGTGTCGCCGCCATCGCCAGGGCGACGACGGTGATGAGGATGGCCGAGCTCGCCGTCAACTCGATGGCGCCGACAAGGTCAAAGATCATCGTGCCCTCCGTGTATATGCACCTGTTTGGACAACAGCATCAGCTTGCGGAGCCGGAAGCCGGCTGCGGCAGGGGCGTTCGCTCAAAGACGGCGGCGACGCTCGCCTGTGCGCGCTGCCAAGCCGGCAAGAGTTCGACCGCCAGACGCTCCCCGTCCGGCGTGATGGCGATGCGGCGAATCCGGCCGTCCTCCTCGCTCTCGGAACGGATCAGTCCCCGTTTCTCCAGCGGCCGGAGATTGCGGGTGAGCGTCGTGCGCTCCAGGCCTGCCATGTCGGCAAGACGGCCGAGCGGAATCGGACCGGTCTGGATGAGCGTCGCCAGCAGCGTGAACTGCGTTGCCCGCAGGCCAGTGCCCCGGAACGCCTGTTCATAGTGCTGCGTCACTGCGCGGCCGACCCGGCGCAGCGCCGAACAGGTGCATGCGCGACAAGGACGGAAGAGCATGGCTGTCTGATCCATAAACGTGCATATACACTATTCTGCCGGAGGTCGTCCATCATTGGATGAAGGCCCGCTTCAATTTGCGCCAAAGCCGCCTCCAGCAGGCGAAAGGAGGTGCAGTGGATAGTTCAAATGTGGACGGCTCCCACCCGCGAAGGGGTTGAGCGCATTGCCGGCGAGATGGTCAGGTGCAGTCATATGTCCGGCCGCTCGGTGCGCCATCAACTCGCGTGCCCAGTCACGCGCGTCGCGCAGGCCTCCATGCCGACCAGGCACGGCGCTGTAAGGCACTCCAATGCCGGGAGCGGGGGCCGTCCACCCATCAAGAATTGCGAACCATCCACCGCAAGCAACTCGATCAATGAGTTAGAGGGATTCCCGTCTGCGCGCCGACTGGCAAGCATGGGCGTCAGCCGACATCTTGTACTTCAATGGCATTCAACCACAGGTCATTGTATGAACCAGAACTTGTACGAGCGGCTAGGTTGCCTTTGCTCCAAAAATCCGCAAAATACGACCCGATTAAGGCGCATTCCGGACATCGAGAGGAATGTCAAAGGCTCAAAGACAATGATTGTGTTATTTAGGCACTATTGTGTTGCTTGGTAGGCACTAAAGTGGTCGAACGCGATAGTCAACGCAGGCTCGCGGCAATTCTGGCCGCCGATATAGCCGGTTACAGCCGCCTGATGGAAGCCGACGAGAAGGGCACCCATCACCGGGTCCGTCAGATCATCTACGAACTCGTCGATCCGACGGTTGCCGAGCATCGGGGGAAGCGTGTCAAAACGACCGGCGACGGTTTTTTGGCCACCTTCGACAGTCCCGTCGAAGCCGTCCGATGTGCCATCGTTATCCAGCAAAACATGAGGGGACACAATCTGGAGCTGCCCAGGGCGCAATGGATCCAGTACCGGATCGGTGTTAATCTCGGAGATGTCATTCTAGATGAAGAAGATATTTATGGTGAGGGTGTAAATATCGCGGCAAGACTTGAACAAATGGCAGATCCCGGCGGCGTTTACATCTCCGGCGGGATTTATGAACAGATTAAAAATAAACTTGTTTGCGGCTATCAGTCGCTCGGAGACCGGAAAGTCAAGAACATCACTGATCCGGTCCATATTTACCGGGTGCTTCCGGATCCCGCGGCTTTCGCGAGAGCGGCGCGGCGGCAGGCGTGGCGAACCAGAGGCCTGTTCGCAACGGTCGTGCTAGCCTGCGGAATAGTCGGTGCGTGGTACCTTTGGCGGCTCCAAGCCAAGGAAACGCCCGGATTGGCCGGCTCTGCTTCGTCGCCGACATCAGCATCTACCTTGGCTCCTCTTCTCGCACCGCCGTCAACACCGTCCGCTCAAACCCCGGCAAGCGATCGCGCGGCCGCAGAAGGGGCGGCACCTGCCCCGCCGCAGCCGTCACCGCCCCTTCAGACGCCAGCAACGAACGGCGCTGCCGGAGAAGGCACCACCGCTCCGCCGTCTTCTCCGCAAATATCGTCGCCCGTTCAGGTCGCGCCAGGACAGCAGGCGACCGGAGGCGGGGCCGCATCCCCGCCGTCTTCGTCGGAACTCGCCGCGGGCAACGCACCTGCCCCAGGGACCGAGCGGCAAACCGCAATGGTCTCGCTTCCGCCGTCGTCTTCACCGAAGTCAGAGTCGGCCCAGGTCAATGAGCCTCAAATGATTTTTATAAAGGGGGGCAAATTCAATATGGGCGGCAATGACGATCCGGTAGAGAAGCCCGTTCACGTCGTCAGTGTAGGGTCATTCTGGATTGCGAAGACTCCAGTGACCGTCAAGGAGTGGCGAGCCTGCGTAGCCGCGAAAGCCTGCGGTAATCTTGCCAAGGGCGACGACGATTGGCCGGTTTCCAACTTGAGCTGGAACGATGCCACGCAGTTCACCGCCTGGCTGTCGCAGAGGTCAGGTAAGCAGTATCGTCTTCCCACCGAAGCGGAATGGGAATACGCGGCGCGTGCCGGCACCAGCACGAAGTATTGGTGGGGGAATTCAATCGGAAGCGGTATGGCCGATTGTAAAGGCTGCGGCGGAGCCTACGATGCTCAGCACCCCATGAAAGTCGCGAGTTTTCGCGCAAATGATTTTGGCCTTTTTGACATGGTGGGCGGAGTGGCTGAATGGGTGTCAGACTGCTGGCATAGAGACTACCGCGGCGCACCGGACGACGGTTCGTCATGGGACATGCCGGGCTGTACCGATCGCGTGTTGCGCGGCGGATCATGGAGAGATGGTCCGAACGAGCTACGAGTATCCGACCGCGAGGTACTACGAAGCGGTCATTCGCTATCCAACGCACGGTTTCCGCGTTGCGCGCCCGGAGTAAGATGACTGGGGAGACAGGCGATGACGAGGCGGTCCCTGCTTGCAGTTGCAACGTCGTTGTTGTTGCCGCGAATGTTGTTGGCAAGTACGCCGGCGCCCAAGGACGCCTATCTGTATATCATATGGCCAGGGGACGGCGAGCGCATCAAAGGTGCGTTTTGGTGCCGCTTCGGTTTGCGCAATATGGGAGTGACGCACGCGGGAGATAATTTCCCCAATTCGGGACACCACCATCTCTTGATCGATGTCGACGATCTCCCTGCTGCCAATGAACCAATCCCGAGCGACAGAAAGCATCTTCATTTCGGAAAAGGTCAGACAGAGGCGCGCCTCGATCTGCCGCCTGGGCCGCACACGCTCCAGCTGGTTCTTGGCGACGCTGACCATATCCCCTTCGATCCTCCGGTCGTCTCGAAGAAAATCCGAATCACGGTCATCTAGCCCAGCTTGTGCCTGGTACGCCGTCGTTGCAGACCCCAGTTGGATCCGATCAATCGCCTCCCGACCTTGGGCCGAAGCGGTCATCAATGAGGGCGGCCGGTATAAGTGGCACCGGAAACCCGGTTGCGACGATCATCGGGCAGGCGGGCAGCATGCGCCGCCTTAGAGAGTGGCGGAATGCGCTTCGCTTTTCCGCCCTACATCGCTAACTCTGCCGGCAGCCGCGTCGTCACCTCGCGCTGCGAAATTTCGGCCAGCAGGGCCCAGACATGGTCCGGGTCCATCGGCACATCCGGATCATTGAGTAATCGTTCCAATTCATCTAGTTTGGAGGCATATTCGGTATCGTTCATCGTCGGCATTCCTGTGGTCCGGCGATACAAACGCTGCTGCACGACGACGGTTCGGCGAAGCTGTCACTTCGCAGTACACCGAACGCACTATCAAACCGACGAGAGTACCGCCGGTGCCAGCGCCGGCATCCGGGCCGCCGGATGCGACGGATTGCGGAAGCGCAGCTCGCCATCCGGCGCCCCGGCCGGCGCCGCCGCCCCCAGCATTTCCAGCCGCGAGGCGCAGGTCACCGCCACCACCCGCCGTGCCTGCGGATGGGTCAGGAATTGCCGCGCCTCGCCCTCCAGCTCCAGCCGGTCGCGCAGATGGCGCCATTCGGCGGTATCGGTGTCCTCGACGAACATCGCCAGGATGCCGGGGTGGCCGCCGGACAGGCGGGACGGCGCAACCTCGGCCATGCGGCGGCGGATCGCCACCGCGACCTCGTTCTCCCGCCCGGCGCGCGCGGCCATCACGAAAACGCCACCCTGCGCGGCGGTGACGGCCAGATGCGCCTCGTGCCCGAACTCCCGTCGCAGCGACGACATCAGGCCCAGCTCGTCGGCCTGCGCCGCCGCCAGCATCAGCGGGTCGAGCCGCAGCACCGCCGCCTCGTCATGGTCGGCGCGGCATTGCGTGGTCAGCATGGTGCGGATGCGGACATGCAGGCCAGCGAGCTGGCTCTGCCCGTCGCTGTCGGTGCGCAGCCCCTGCGGCAGCGTCATCTTCAGCAGATACCGGCCGGGATGCGCCGCCAGCCAGATATGCAAATCCGGATCGACGCGGTCCATCAGCCGAAGCCATGCGCCGCGATGCACCTCCCGGCCCGCCTCGGCGGAGACCACATCGCAGACGATCTCGGCCTCCACGCCGTCGCGCGCGATCACCAGATCGAATGGCGCCTCGTGCTCAAGGCCGGCAAACCGGACATCAAAACCACGCGACCGTTGCAACGCAGCGGTCCGCATCAGGTGAAACACCGGCACCAGCGTGTTGTTGTCGGACATTGCGGCGCGCAGCAGCGCGCGCAGCCGTTCGCGTCCGGCCTTGCTGAGCGCCGCGTAGGTCGCGACCGTCTCGTGAGCCAGATCGAGCAGGCGTTGCTCGGCGCCCGATATCGGGCGGTTCAGGCCGCCGCGCAGCCGGTCCAATGCCAGCTCCAGCGCATGGCGCTGCACCAGCGCGCGGCCGGAATGCTGGCTGCCACCCACGTTTCCGGCCAGTTCGGCCATGCGCCGAGACCAGGCGCGGGCGCCGATTATATCGATTAACGCCTGGCTCGCTTTGCCGCTCGTGACTTGCTGTACCATGGCCCCGCTTCCGCATCGGCGCGCGGCTGGTCGGCCGCCGGAGAGGTACCGTTGATCGCATACTATGGCGACGCAGGCGAGAGGGGGACTGGCGCGGTCCTGATTTGCAGTAAATCAGTTTCTCGGCAGGAAAGCCGTGGTCGGGGCGTCCGGGTTCTGCGCGCGGTGACGCAGCAGGTGGTCGGCCAACACGCAGGCCACCATCGCTTCGCCCACCGGCACCGCGCGGATGCCGACACAGGGGTCGTGGCGCCCCTTGGTGACGATTTCCACCTCGTGGCCCCAGCGGTCCACCGAGGCGCGGGGCGCCAGGATCGAGCTGGTCGGCTTGACGGCGAAGCGCGCCACCACAGGCTGGCCGGTCGAGATGCCGCCGAGGATGCCGCCGGCATGGTTGGCCGTGAACGCCACGCGCCCGTCCTGCATGTGCATCTCGTCGGCATTGTCCTCGCCGGACAGTGCCGCAGCCGCGAAACCGTCGCCGATCTCCACGCCCTTGACGGCGTTGATGCCCATCAGTGCTGCGGCCAGATCGGCGTCGAGCTTGGCGTACACCGGCGCGCCGAGGCCGGGCGGCACGCCGTCCGCCACCACCTCGATCACCGCGCCGCAGGAGGAGCCGCGTTTGCGCACCTCGGCCAGGTACAATTCCCATTCAGCGGCGGCGACCGGGTCCGGGCAGAAGAACGGGTTTTCCAGCGTCGCGGCCCAGTCCCAGCGCGCGCGGTCGATCCGGTGCGGGCCGAGCTGCACCAGCGCGCCGCGCACGCGCACGTCCGCCCCGAGGATCGCGCGCGCCACGGCGCCGGCCGCGACACGCGCCGCCGTCTCCCGCGCCGAGCTGCGGCCGCCGCCACGGTAGTCGCGGATGCCGTATTTCAGCTCGTAGGTCAGGTCGGCATGGCCGGGCCGGAAGCGTTCGGCGATCTCGCCGTAATCCTTGGACCGCTGGTCGACGTTGTCGATCTGCAACGCGATCGGCGTGCCGGTGGTCAGCCCTTCGAACACGCCGGACAGGATGCGCACCGCATCCGGCTCCTGCCGCTGCGTGGTGAACCTGGATTGCCCGGGCCGGCGCCGGTCCAGCCAGGGCTGGATGTCCGCCTCGGTCAGCTTCAGGCGCGGCGGGCAGCCATCCACCACGCAGCCCAGCGCCGGCCCATGGCTCTCGCCCCAGGTGGTGACGCGGAACAGATGGCCGAATGTGTTATATGACATGACTATGATAGATCATAACTAGTCGGCGACGGTGATGTCCGGTGCGTCCGGGTTCTTCATGCCGACGACATGGTAGCCGCAATCCACGTGATGTACCTCGCCGGTGACGCCGGCGGCGAGGTCGGACAGCAGGTACACGCCGGCGCCGCCGACATCCTCGATGGTCGTGTTGCGCGTGAGCGGGGAGTTGTACTGGTTCCAGCGCAGGATGTAGCGGAAGTCGCCGATGCCGCCCGCCGCCGCCAGCGTGCGGATCGGCCCGGCGCTGATGGCGTTGACGCGGATGTTGGACTTGCCGAGATCGGCGGCGAGATAGCGTACCGACGCCTCCAGCGCTGCCTTGGCCACGCCCATGACATTGTAATGCGGCACCACTTTCTCGGCACCGTGATAGGTGAGCGTCAGAACCGATCCGCCGGGCGGCATCATGGCCGCGGCGCGGCGCGTGACGGCGGCGAAGCTGTAGCAGGAGATGTCGAGCGCCTGCAGGAACGCCGCGCGCGGCGTGTCGAGGTAGCGGCCGCGCAGGAACTGCTTGTCGGCGTAGCCGATGGCGTGGACCAGGAAGTCGATGCGGTCCCACCGCGTGGCGATGGCGGCGAAGGCCTCGTCGATGCTGTCGTCCTCGGCCACGTCGCACGGCGCCAGCAACGAGGAGCCGACGCTGGCGGCCAGCGGACGCACCCGTTTCTCCAGCGCCTCGCCCTGGTAGGTGAAGGCCAGCTCGGCGCCCTGGGCGGCGCAGGCGGCGGCGATGCCCCAGGCGAGCGAGCGGTCGTTGGCCACGCCCATGATCAGGCCGCGCTTGCCGGCCAACAATGTCCCTCTGGCAGGAAGTGTCGCGGGTTGGCCGTCGGGCATGGAAATGTTCCTGATCGCCAGTGGTGGCATTGCGACGCATGCGTGACATAGCCGCACGCCCGACGGCAAGAGGCGCCCGGCCACGACTTGGCGCGGCCACGCGGGACGGGCACATAGAGTATGCCAGCGCAGGAGCACGCGATGACCGATGCCAAGCCGGACCCATTCCAGCATTTCCAGGCCTGGTTCGCCGACGCGACACGCAGCGAACCGAACGACCCCAACGCCATGACGCTGGCCACCAGCACGCCGGACGGGGTGCCGTCGGCGCGGATCGTGCTGTTGAAGGGCCAGGACGCGCGCGGCTTCGTGTTCTACACCAACAAGCAGAGCCGCAAGGGCGAGGAACTGGCCGGCAACCCGCGCGCGGCTCTGCTGTTTCACTGGAAGACGCTCGGCCGGCAGGTCCGCATCGAGGGCAGCGTGGAGCATGTGACGGAGGCGGAGGCCGATGCGTATTATGCCAGCCGGGCGCGCGTCTCGCGCCTTGGCGCCTGGGCCTCGTTGCAATCGCGTCCGTTGCCGGAACGCGCCGAGCTGGAACGCCGCGTCGCGGAGGTCGAGGCGCGCTATCCCGGCGACGCGGTTCCGCGCCCGCCGCACTGGTCCGGCTACCGTTTACTGCCCAGCTATTTCGAGTTCTGGCAGGACATGCCGTTCCGCCTGCACGACCGGACGACCTATACGGCGTCGGCAGGCGGCTGGGACGTGGGCAAACTGTATCCGTGATGGCGCCAGCGGCCGTTGTGCTAGGTTATTGCGCAAGTGGGGGGAGAACGAGGATGACCATCCGCAAGCTGCTGCTGCCGCTGACCGGCACCGCTGCCGGCGAGGCCGCCCTGGCCACCGCCCTGACCGTCGCCCGCATGTGGGACGCCCATGTGCTGGCGCTGCATGTGCGCGTGGATAGCCGCGACGTGGCGCCGCTGGCCGGCGAGGGCCTGTCCGGCGCCATGATCGAGGAGATGATGACGGCGACCGAAAAGGAGAGCCTGAGCCGGTCGCAGGCCGTGCGCGCCATGTTCGACCGCTTCGTCGCCAGCCAGGGCGTGCGGGTGGGCGAGCCGGTGCGCGGTCAGCCCATGCCCACCGCCAGCTTCGCCGCCGTGACCGGGCGGGAGGACGATCTGGTGGCGCAGCAGGCCCGCCTCGCGGACCTGACCGTCGTGCCACACCCGGAAGCGTCGGACGACGAGTCCTCGTCGGACGCGCTGCACGCGGTGCTGTTCGATTCCGGCCGCCCGGTGCTGATCGCGCCGCAGGCGACGGGCAAGGACGCGCAGATCGGCACGCGGATCTGTCTCGGCCTGGAACGGCACGGCCGAATCCGCCTCCGCCGTGCTGGCGGCGCTGCCCTGGCTGCACCGGGCGCAGGCGGTGCGCATCCTGACCGCTGACGAATACCAGCGGCGCGGGCCGGCGGCGCAGGATCTGGCCGACTACCTCGCGCTGCACGACATTTCCGCGGAGATCGCGACCTTCAGGCCGATCGAGCGCGAGGTCGGCGCCGGCCTGCTGCGCGCCGCGCAGGAGTTCGGCGCCGATCTGCTGGCCATGGGCGCCTACTCGCACAGCCGCCTGCGCCAGTTGCTGCTGGGCGGCGTGACGCGGCACGTGCTGGAGCATGTCGCGCCTGCCGATCATGATGAACCGCTGAGCATGCATGGCGTCGACTGACCCGGCGGTGCTGGAGGCGGTCCGTGCCTATGTGAAGCTGATGCGCGCCAGCCACGCCGTCTCGGCGCGATCGAGAAACCGCTGGCGGCGCGACGGGCTGACGCTCACCCAGCTCGGGGTGCTGGAGGTGATCCTGCACAAGGGGCCGATGACGCATCGCGACCTCGGCCGCAAGGTGCTGACCAGCGCCGGCAACATGACCGACGTGGTGGACAAGCTGGAAGCGCGCGGGCTGGTGCGGCGGGTGCGTGCGGCCACCGACCGGCGGCAGGTGCGGGTGGAACTGACCGATGCCGGGCGCCTGCTGATCGAAACCCTGTTCCCTCGCCATGCCGCGCGATATTGCCCGTGCGATGGGCGGGCTTGAGGCCGGCGAACTGCGGCGGCTCGGTGACATGCTGCGCGCGCTCGGCATGTCAGCGGGGCGACGGGCGCCTGCCGCCGCCCTTGTGGTGGCCGGCGACGATAATTAGTTCAGCGTCGAACTATTCGTCACCGTATAGGTATAGGAGCCACCGATGATCGAGGTGCGACCGTTCGAGAGCCTCGGCCGGTTTCGCAACGACTGGCTGAACGCCCGCCACCACTTCAGCTTCGGCCACTACCGCGACGGTGCGCGGATGGGGGTCGGCGGGCTGCGCGTGTGGAACGACGACGAGATCGCGCCGGGCCGCGGGTTCGAGCCGCATCCCCACCGGGACATGGAAATCGTGACCTACGTGCGGGAGGGCGCGATCACCCACAAGGACAGCCTGGGCAACCAGGGCCGTACCGAGGCGGGCGACGTGCAGGTGATGCACGCCGGCACCGGCATCGTGCATGGCGAATGGAACCTGGAGAGCGTGCCGACGCGGCTGTTCCAGATCTGGATCGAGCCGAACCGCATGGGCGTGGCGCCGGGCTGGGGCGCACGCGTGTTCCCCAAGGGGCAGGACGGCGCGCTGACGCCGCTGGCGGACGGACGGCCGGGCGCGGACGGCACCGCGCTGCCGTTGTATGCCGACGCGGCGGTGCTCGCCGGCACGGTGCGCAAGCGGCAGACGGTGCGGCAAAGCCTTGCCGACGGCCGCGTGGGCTATCTGGTCGCCGCCACGGGCGCGGTGACCGTCAACGGTGTGGCCGTGAACACGCGCGACGGCGTGACCATCAGCGGCGAGACCGAGATCGCGATCACCGCGACCGAGGATGCCGAATTGGTGATGGTCGACGTGGTCGGCTGAATCCGCGCGTAATACCGTTGCTGCGTTGCCGCATTGCCGCCAATCTGTCGGCATGTGTTCGGAAAGCTCCGAGTTGCTGACGCTACCGGGCGGGTCGGCGCGGGTGGAGTGGCGGCGCAGTACGCGCGCCCGCCGGGTGAGCCTGCGCATCGATCCGCGTGGCGGCGCCGTCGTGGTGACGCTGCCGCCACGCGCCGGCCGCACGGCCGGCATGGCGCTGCTGATGAACCATGCCGACTGGGTGACCACGCGGCTGGCGGCGCTGCCGGGCGCCATCGCGTTCGCCGATGGCGCGACGGTGCCGCTGCACGGGGCCGAGCATCGCATCCGCCATGTCGCCGCACCGCGCGCCGCCGTCTGGGTACAGGGCGGCGAGATCCTGGTGGCCGGCGACCCGGCCGTCCTGGCGAAGCGGGTGGCCGAGTTCTTCCGCGCCGAGGCCCGCCGCCACTTCGGCGAACTGGTCCAGCAGAAGGCGGCGCTGGCCGCCGTGACGCCGCGGCGCGTGAGCGTGAAGGACACCAGCAGCCGCTGGGGCAGTTGCGCCGCCAACCGCGACCTGGCGTTCAGCTGGCGGCTGGTGATGGCGCCACGCCATGTGCAGGACTATGTCGCCGCGCATGAGGTGGCGCATCTGCGGTACATGAACCACGGCCAGCATTTCTGGGCGCTGGTCGCGCAGCTGACGCCGCACACCGATGCCGCCATGGCCTGGCTGCGCCACCATGGCCCGCGGCTGCTGCGGGTCGGCTAAGCCTGCCGCGTCAGGTACTAGCGCAGAAGGCCGGTCGGCTACCGCCTCGATATCCTGCGCCGCCGTGCAGCCGGGATGGCGCGACAGCAGGAGCGATTGCCGGCGGATCGCTTCACGCACATGGTCGTCGCGCCGGATGATGCCGGCCAGCGGCGGCGTGCGGCCGAGGAACGCCGCACAGGCACGCGCCAGCGTCTCGTAGGTGCGGTCGCCGCTGGGTTTGCTCGCGGCCATGTTGATGACGATGCGGGCGTCCCGGTTGCCGGCGCCGGCCTCGGCCCCATGCAGCTTCAGCACCGCATAGGCGTCGGTCAGGCTGGTCGGCTCCTCGGTCGCGACCACCAGCAGCAGGTCCGCGAAATTCGTCATGCGGCGCACCGACCGGTCGAGCCCGGCGCCGAGATCGAGCACGCACGGTCGTGTAGCCGCGGGCGGCGGCGCGCAGCCCGGCGAGCAGCCGCTCCAGCGCGATCGGCTCGATCGCGGAGAGCGCGCCGGAGCCGGACAGGCCGGCCAGGATGTCGAACCCGCCGTCGTGCGTGTAGCAACGCCTCGGGCAGCGGCAGCCGGCCGGCGACGACCGCACCGAGATCGGCGACCGGCGTCAGGCCGAGCTGGATGTCGACATTGGCGAGCCCGAGATCGCCGTCGAACAGCAGCACGCGCTGGCCGGCGCGGGCGAGCGCGTGGCTGAGCGCTGATCGCGAGCCAGGTCTTGCCGACGCCCGCCCTTGCCGGACGCGATGGCGATGATGCGGCCGCCCGCGACCGCGACGGAAGACGACGCATCGGTCCGTGACGCAGCGTTCATCCCAGCATCTCCGCGCGTGGATCGGTCGGCATCGATTGCAGCCGCCTTGCGAGCAGTTCCGGCGTGAGCGGCACCAGCCCGTCGGCGGCGCCCGGGCCGATCCCGGCCTCGGCGATGGCCAGCCCGGCATCGGCGGCCGCCAGCACGCCGCCGAGGCGGCGCGCGAGATCGAGCCGCGTTGCGACCAGCAGCCCGGCGCCGGCCATCGCAGTAGGCGCCGGCAAGGTCGGCGGCCTCGGCCGGGTCGGCGCCCGGCCGGCAGCACCGCGACGACGTGCGCATCCGCGGCCGTCGGCGAGCGCCATCAGCTCCTCGCGCTCCTGCGGCTCGAACGGGTCGCTGCCGGGCAGATCGATCGAGCACGGGCGCGTCGTCGCGCCGGCTCGCGATGGCGCGGGCGAGCGTGACCGGATGCGAGGCGACGACGAGGTCGAGGCCGAGCAGACGGGTGAAGGCCGCGAGCTGCTCGGTGGCGCCGGCGCGCCGCCCATCGGCGGTGACGACCATCGGCGTCGCGCCGCCCATCACCAGCCGTGTCGCCAGCCTGGCCGTCGTCAGCGTCTTGCCGGCGCCGGGTGGCCCGGCCAGCAGCAGCGGCCGTGCGCCGGGCTCCAGCGGCAACGGCGCGAAGCGGAACTGCGCCGTCAGCGTGGCCGCCAGCGAGGGGCCGTCGAGCCGATGCGCCAGCGTGGCGGGCACGCCATGGTAGGTCAGCGCCATCCCGAGATGCCGGTTGGCCGCGGCGGCGACGCCGGGGCGTGCGGCTCGAGCGCGGCGGTGACCTCCACGCCTTCGGCGACCCGGCGGGTGGCGAGGATCAGCGCATCCGCGCCCAGTTCGGCGCGCACCCGCGACATCGCCTGCGGCACCGTGGCCGCCCGGTACAGTTTCAGCCGCATGGCATGCGCCATTCGAATTCCCGCCCGCGCCTTCTCTGGCTCGTGACGGTCCGGGTGATGGTTGCCGGGCAGGGCAGCGGCACCGGCGACGCTTCCCCGCCTGCAAGGGAAGGGGGCTTTCTTGCGACCCGGGGCATGCGGGTGGGATTCGTCACGCGCAGCATTCAGATCTTGCCGACCGTGCGGATGCGCGCGCGCGGGAAAATCTCGGTCTGGGCCAGCACCGGCGTGGCCGGGCGGATGCGCTCGACGATCGCGCGCACATGGAAGCGGATGCGCCGCTGGTCAGCAGCACCGGCGTTTCGCCGCTCTGCATCGCGGCATCGAAGGCGGCGCGGAACCGCTGCATGAACTCGGCAGCCGGCTCGGCGCCATGGCGAGCTGCCGGTCCTCCGGCGGCCCGACCAGCGCTTCGGCGAACGCCGCCTTCCCAGTCCGGCGACAGCGTGACCAGCGGGATGTAGCCGCTCGGCGCCGGTGTGGCTGTCGCTGATCTGGCGCGCGAGGCGCGCGCGCACATGCGCGACGATCGACCGTGATGGCGCGGTGCCTGGCCGGCGCACGCCTCCTGGATGCCTTCCAGGATCGTCGGCAGATCGCGGATCGAGACCCGCTCGGCCAGCAGCGCCTGCAGCACGCGCTGCACGCCGCCGACCGAGATCTGCGACGGGATCAGGTCGGAGACCAGCTTCTGCTGCTCGCGCGGCAGCTCGTCGAGCAGCTTCTGCGTCTCGGCGTAGGACAGCAGCTCCGCCATGTTCTGCTTGACCACCTCGGTCAGATGCGTGGTCAGCACGCTCGGCGGATCGACCACGGTGCAGCCGCGGAACGATCGCCTCCTCGCGCTGCGCCGGGTCGATCCACAGCGCCGGCAGGCCGAAGGCCGGTTCGGTGGTGCGCTCGCCCGGCAGATCCGGCACGCCGCCGTTCGGGTCCATCGCCAGCAGCATCGTCGGCCGCAGCTCGCCGCGCCCGGCCTCGATCTCCTTGATGCGGATCGAATAGGCGTCGGCCGCCGAGCTGCATGTTGTCCTGGATGCGCACCGGCGGCAGCACGAAGCCCATCTCGGCGGCGATCGAGCGGCGCAGGCTCTTGATCTGCTCGGTCAGCCGCGGCGTGTCGCCGCCGGCCAGCGCCAGCAGCCCGTAGCCGAGTTCGAGCCGGATCATGTCGATGCGCAGCGCGTCGCTGATCGGCGGCTCGGCCGGCGGCGGTTCGGGCGGCCGGCGCCGGCGTCGGCGGCCTGCGGCGCCGGGTTCTTGTGGCGCAGCCAGGCGCCGCCGCCGGCTCAGCCCGGCCAGCGCCAGGAACGGCAGCATCGGCAGGCCCGGCATCAGCGCCAGCACCGCGGCCGCGCCGGCGGCCATCGCCAGCGGCTTCGGGCTGCCGCCGAGCTGGCGCGATCAGCGCGGTGTCGGCCGAGCCCTCCGTCCGCCCTTGGTCACCACGATGCCGGCGGCGGTGGAGACCAGCAGCGCCGGGATCTGGGAGACCAGCCCGTCGCCGACGGTCAGCGTGGTGTAGGTGCTGGCGGCGTCGGCGAACGGCATGCCGTGCCGCACGAGGCCGATCGCGAGCCCGCCGACGATGTTGATGCTGGTGATGATCAGCCCGGCGATCGCGTCGCCGCGCACGAATTTCGCGGCGCCGTCCATGGCGCCGTAGAAGCCGCTCTCCTCCTCCAGCTCGCGGCGGCGCTGGCGCGCGATCTTCTCGTCGATCAGGCCGGCCGACAGGTCGGCGTCGATCGCCATCTGCTTGCCCGGCATCGCATCCAGGCTGAACCGCGCGGCGACCTCGGCGATGCGGCCGGAGCCCTTGGTGATGACCATGAAGTTCACCACCAGCAGGATGGCGAACAGGATCAGCCCGATCACGCACGTCGCCGCCCATCAGGAAGCCGCCGAACGCCGCGACCACGTGGCCGGCCGCGGTCGGTCCCTCGTTGCCATGCGACAGGATCAGCCGCGTGGTGGCGACGTTGAGCGACAGGCGCAGCAGCGTCGTCAGCAGCAGCAGGGTCGGGAAGCTGGTGAAGTCGAGCGGCCGGCGCAGGAACAGCGCCACCATCAGCACCAGCACCGACGCGGTGATCGACAGCGCCAGGCCGAGATCGAGCAGGAACGTCGGCAGCGGCAGGATCAGCACCGACAGCAGCGCGACGACGCCGAGCGCCAGCCCGACGTCGCGTGCCGGGCGCGTAGGCCGCGCAGCGCGCGCCGAGCAGCCCGGCCAGCAGGCCGGCGCCCGGTGCCATGTCAGCTGGGCGCCATCAGGCGCGCGACGCCGGCGGCGCGGCGGCGGCACGGCGATGCCCTGCGGCGGCGTAGTCGCGCAGCTTGTTGCGCAGCGCGCGGATGGAGATGCCGAGGATGGTGGCGGCGTGCGTGCGGTTGCCGAGGTGTGCGTGCAGCGTCTCCAGGATCAGGTCGCGCTCGACGTCGTCGATGCGGCGGCCGACCAGCCCGGCGATGCCGCCTGCACCGGCGGCTGGTGGCGGCAGCGGCTGCCGGCTGGGCGCGCCGGCAGCTCGATCGCGTCGGCCTCGATCGTGTCGCCGGTGGCCAGCAGCACCGCGCGATGGATCGTGTTCTCCAGCTCGCGCACATTGCCGCGCCAGGGCATGCGCGTCAGCACGCGCGATGCGCCTGCGGCGCGACCGGGCGGAGCGGCAGCGCCGTTCACCTCGGCGTAGTGGCGCGCGAAATGCTCGGCCAGCGCCGCGATGTCGCCGCGGCCGCTCGCGCAGCGGCGGGATGCGCAGCGAGACGACGTTGAGGCGGAAATACAGATCCTCGCGGAACTTTCCGCGCGCGACCTCGGCCGCGAGATCGCGGTTGGTGGTGGCGAGGATGCGCACGTTGACCTTCACCGGCTGCGCGCCGCCGACGCGGTCGATCTCGCGCTCCTGCACCGCGCGCAGCAGCTTGGCCTGCAGCCGCAGTGTCCATCTCGCTGATCTCGTCGAGCAGCAGCGTGCCGCCGATCGGCCGCCTCGAACTTGCCGATGCGGCGGGCGAGCGCGCCGGTGAACGCGCCCTTCTCGTGGCCGAACAGCTCGCTCTCCAGCAGATTCTCCGGGATCGCCGCGCAGTTCAGCGCGACGAACGGGCCGCGCCGACGCGGCGCGAGCGGCGATGGATGTGGCGGGCCAGCACTTCCTTGCCGGTGCCGCTCTCGCCGGTGATCAGCACCGAGGCGTCGGCGCCGGCGACCTGCTCGGCGCGGCGGACGATCGCCGCCATCGCCGGATCGCGCACGATCAGCGCGTGGCTGTTCGCCGACGACGGCCTGCAGCATCGCGGCGATCAGGTCGGGGTCGGGCGGCAGCGGCAGGAATTCGCGCGCGCCGGCGCGGATCGCGCGCACCGCGGCGTCGGCGTCGTCGCCGATGCCGCAGGCGACGACCGGCACCGCGATGCGCTCCGCGGCCAGCGCGCGCACCAGCCGCGCCGATGTCGTGGCGCAGGTCGCACAGCACGAGATCGACGCGCGCCGTCGGCGCGCAGCCGGCCGAGCGCCGGCGTCGGCATCGTCGCCTGCGCGAGCGCGCCCGCGCGCCATCGCGATCTGGGCCGCCTGGCCGAGTTCGCCGCGCCAGCGAGCCGATGATCAGGACGCGCATGGCGCGAACCCCTGCGTCTCCCGATCAGTTGGAGCGATCCGCCTTGACGATTTCCGTCATCGTCACGCCGAGCCGGTTGTCGTCCACCATCACGACCTCGCCGCGCGCGACCAGCCGGTTGTTGACGTAGATGTCGATCGCCTCGCCGAGCTTGCGGTCGAGCTCGACCACCGCGCCGCGGCCGAGCTTCAGCAGCTGGCTGACCTGCATCGTCGCCTTGCCCGAGCACGGCGCTGACCGTGACCGGAATGTCGTAGACCGCCTCCAGATCCGCTGGCCGTGCGCGGCGCCTTCGCCGCGGCGGGGCGGGCGTCGGCTCGGTGAGCTCGGTGAATTCCAGGTCGTTCGGCCATGGATTCATTTCGCCTCGGCGGCATCGGCCGTCGTCGGCGGTTCGGCAGCAGACCGATCGGCCGCAGGATCTCCGCGATCGCCGGCCAGGCGGCGTGCGCTGTCGCGCATCGCGCCGCGCCGTCCTGCCAGGACGATCCGCGCATCGCCGGGCGGGATCGCGCTCGGCGGCTCGATCTCGCAGCCGTGCGCCTGGTGCGTCGAGCGCCAGGCGTCGCCAGTTCGACTTCGCACCGCGTCGGCCAGCGTCGGATGCGACGCGAGCACCATGCGCGGCTCGCGCGTCAGCGCCGGCACGACGCAGCGATCACGCCGGCGCGACTTCGGCTTCGCCGTGGCGCGTCCCGCAGCGTCGGGATATCCGACGCGCAGCGCGTCGACGCAGCAGCTGCGCGATCGCATCGGCGGCACTCGTCGGCGACCTCGCGCGGCCTGTGCGGACGCGTCCGAGCAGCGCGTCGCGATCGTCGGCGAGCGTCGGCGGCCGAGCCGCGGCTCGGCGCGCCGCGGCGGCCGCTCGTCCATGGCGTGCCGTGCCGTCCGCCGGACGCCTCGGCGCGCGGCGTCGCAGGTCGACGCCGGCGTGCACGGCCGGGTGGTCGCCGGCTCCGGCGACCGTCTCGGCGGCGCCGGCGGCGGGTCGTCGAAATCATCGGCGAACAGCGACGCATCGCGGCGTTTGCGCATGCTGGCGATCCGTCGCGACGTCAATACACCAGCTCCTCGTCCTTGCTGTCGCCGATCTCGATCTGGCCCTGTGCCGCGAGATCCTTGGCCAGCGCGACGATCGTCGGCCTGCGCCTCGTCCACGTCGCGCAGCTTGACCGGGCCGAGCATCTCGATTTCCTCGCGCAGCATCTTGCCGGCGCGCTCGGACAGGTTGCTGAAGAACAGGTCGCGCAGCTTCTCCGAGGCGCCCTTCAGCGCCAGCGGCAGCTTGTCCTTCTCGCACGCCGCGCAGCAGCGCCTGCATCGCCGGCCCGGCGTCAGCCGTTGCAGATCGTCGAAGGTGAACATCAGCGACTTGATGCGCTCGGCCGCTTCGCGGTTGCGTTCCTCCAGCGCGGCGATGAAGCGCGTTCGGACTGGCGGTCGAGGTTGTTGAAGATCTCGGCCATCATCTCGTGCGCGTCGCGGCGCGTGCTGCGCGCGAGGTTGGACATGAACTCGGTGCGCAGCGTGCGCTCGACGCCGTCGAGCACGTCCTTCTGCACGCTTTCCATGCGCAGCATGCGCATCACCACTTCCATGGCGAAGCTTTCGGGCAGCAGCGTCAGCACGCGGGCGGCATGATCGGGGCGGACCTTCGACAGCACCACGGCGACGGTCTGCGGGTATTCGTTCTTGAGATAGTTCGCGAGCACCGCCTCGTTCACGTTGCCGAGCTTGTCCCACATGGTGCGGCCGGCCGGGCCGCGGATTTCCTCCATGATCTGCGACACGCGGTCGCGCGGCAGCGTCTTCACCAGCAGCCGCTCGGTGCTCTCGAAGCTGCCGACGAGAGTGCCGGTGCCGCCGAGATGCTCGGCGAACTCGACGCACAGCCGCTCGACCACGTCGGCGCGGACCGGCGCCGAGCTGGGCCATGGTCGGCGAGATTTCCTTGATCTCCTCCTCGTGCATCATGCGCGAACAGCCGGCGCGCACTGCTCCTCGCCGAGCGCCAGCATCAGGATCGCCGCCTTCTGCGGGCCGGTCAGGTTGCGCGGTACTCGTCGGGGCGGGCCATCTAGGCCGCCTCCTGCTGCATCCAGCTGCGCACGATCGAGAGGCTTTCCTCCGGGTGCTTGTCGACGAGCTCGGCGATGCGGCGGATCGACGAGGCGCGCATCTGGCCTTCGACGTTGCGACAGGTTGACCATGCTCGTCCGCGGCGCTGCGGCCGGCTGACCGGCCGGCGCCGGCGAGGCGCGGCACGCCGGCGCCATCCGACCGCACCGGGCGCCCATCTCGCCACCGGCCACCATGCCGCCGCCCGCGTCACCGCCGCCGGCCATCGGCGAGCGCCGGGGCGCCGGCCTCGATGCCGGGCAGGTCGGTCAGCCGCAGCATCATCGGCCGCAGCACCAGCAGCAGCGCCAGCAGTCCCGAGCACGCCGACCAGGCCGGTCTGCGCCAGCCGCATCAGGTCGGCTTTTTCCAGCGCGAAGACCGAGCAACGGCGGCTTGGCGGCCACCAGCTCGTCGTCGGCACGAAACGCATGTTGACGACCTCGACCTGGTCGCCGCGCTTTTCGTCGTAGCCGATCGCGCCGTGCACCAGGTTGGCGATGCGTTCCAGTTCCTCGGGCGTGCGCGGTTGCCATTGCACCTCGCCCTTGGCGTTCCTGACGTCCACGCCGTCGACCATCACCGCGAGGCTGATGCGCCGGATCTGCGGCTGTTCGCGCACGAGCGTGCGCACGGTCTTGCCGATTTCGTAGTTGGTCGTCTCCTCCTGGCGCTGATCCTGGCTGCCGCTGCCCGATGCGCTGGCATCGGCGTTCGGCAGGTTGTTCTGTACCGTCGTCGACGGCGTGGCCTCCGTGCTTTTGGTGTTGTCGGTCGTGTTCTGCGTACTGCGCACCACCTGACCGTCCGGATCGTATTTCTCCTGCGGTCTCGTGGACCTGGTCGAAATCCATTTCCACGGCGGCCTCGGCACGCACGCGGCCGGGGCCGAG
The DNA here is from genome assembly GCA_963764895.1 of uncultured Pseudomonadota bacterium. Lineage (GTDB taxonomy): Bacteria > Pseudomonadota > Alphaproteobacteria > Acetobacterales > Acetobacteraceae > CAVXUK01. The sequence goes on along the minus strand of CAVXUK010000011.1, from coordinate 21,820 downwards.
GCTTTGTTCCAGCATTTCCTCGACGGCGCGCGACAGCCGCAGTTCGGTCGCGCGCCTGATGTCCTCGACGCCGGCGGCACCAGCGGCCGGGCCGACCGGCTCGCCGGCCCGCGCCAGCAGGTTGCCGTGGCTGTCCACGACGGCGATGTTCTGCGGCCGCAGCCCCGGCACCGCGGCGGCAACCAGGTTCAGGACCGCCTGCACGCCCTCGATTGTCGAGCCGCTGGCTGCCCGCCATCGTCAGCAGCACCGAGGCCTGCGCGTCCTGCTGGGTCGCGCGCGAACGGCTCGCGATGCGGCAGCACCAGATGCACGCGCGCCGCGCGCACGCCGCTGATCGTGCGGATGGTGCGCGCCAGCTCGCCTTCCAGCGCGCGGGCCTGGTTGATCGGTTGCTGGAACTGGCTGGCAACGAGGCCATCGCCGCGATCGAAGATCTCGTAGCCGACGGAGCCGCCGGAGGGCAGCCCGTCGCGGGCGAGGCTGCAGCCGCGCCGATGAGACCTGTTCCGCCGGCACCAGGATTTCGCTGCCGCCGGCGCCGATCTGATGGGCGATGTGCTGCCGGTCCAGCTGCTCGGCGATCTGCCCCGCCTCCCGCAGGTCGAGATCGGCGTACAGCAGCGCCATGGGCTGGTTGCCGCTGTGCAGCGCCAGGATCGCCAGCAGGCCCAGCATGCCGATCGCGACGGCGACCATGGCGATCAGCCGGGACGGACCGAGCGCCTTCAGCCCCTCCCACAGCCCGTTCACGCGCCGGCTCCACGGCGGAGCGTGACCGCGTTTCGCGCCGGCTCATGGAAGGTTCCGCTTTTTCGCGCCATTCCTTGCCCACTCCTCGTGGCACCGACGATGCGGCGACCGGAAAGTCGCGCGGCGGCCTTACCCGCGGGTTAATTCGCCCGACGGGGTGCGGCTGGAGGAGCGTGGCGGGCGCGTCAGTTGCCGACGGAGGTCAGCGCGGACATGTTCACCGACAGCGCGCCGAGGCTGAGCATCACGTTGGAGCCGGATGTCGTGACCCCGGTGGCGGTGCCGATCACCGTGAACGGCACGGCCGTGGCAGACGTGCCGGAGGCGGCCGTGTTGACCGTGACGGTGTAGGCGCCGTCCGGCTCGGTGGCGCCCGAGGCGGTCTGGCCGTTCCAGGTCCAGGTGTTGCTGCCGGACGTCGCATTGACCGTGGTGCTGTAGACCTGATTGCCCGAGGCGTCGGTGACGGCGATGGCGACCGGCCCGGCCGCGGGGGCGGTGAACGCGATTTCCGCCGCGCTGTTCTGCAGTGAGAGCTGGCTCGATGTCACCTGCACCTGCTTGCCGACGATCTGGCTGGAATCGACCATCGTGTTGGCCTGCGTCATCGTGATCAGCGTGGTCAGGTTGCTGTTGGTGTTGATCTGCTGCTCGACGCCAGCGAACTGCACCAGTTCGGTGGTGAACTGGCTGCTGTCCATCGGGCTGGTGGGATCCTGGTTCTGCAACTGCGTCATCAGCATTTGCAGGAAGCCCTGGAAATTGTCGGTCAGCGAGGTGAATGCATTCTGCGCGGCCTGCTGACCGGCGCTGCTGGACGACGACGCAGCAGCGGCAGAGCTGGCCTGGGAGGTGACGGACGTGCTCATGGCGTGCTCCTGTCTCTAGGCGGTGATGTCCAGGCCGTCGCGCGGCGGCGGGGGCGCGGCGGCTGGCGCGGCGGCGGAAACGGCGTCCGCCAAGGCTGGCCCATCCGCAGGGGCGTCGCGGCGTGGTCCCTGGCCCTGGCCGTCCTGCTGGCCCTGCGCGCGTTCGCCGTCCGGCCCTGCCTGCATGCCAGGCGCGGCGAGCGGCAGGGCGGTGCGGTCCTGCGTCTGCGGGGCGGGGGTGCCGGCGGCCGCCGCATGGTCGCCGGACGGGCGCAGATGCAGCGTGAGATCGTCGCTGGCGACCGTCAGCCCGGCGCGCTCCAGGGCCGCCTGCAGTTGCGGCTTGTCGCCGCGCAGCAGATCGAGGGTTTCCGGCCGATCGACCGCGACGGCGACCGTGGCGCTGCCGGAGGCGTGGCGATCGATGCTGATCTGGACCCGGCCGAGTTCGTGCGGCGCAAGCGATATCGTCACCTGCTGGCCGGTCGTCCCGGCGGCCAGCCGCACGACGGCGGCGGTGATCTGGCTGTTGGGCGGCGGCGCAGCGGCGGCTTGCGTCGCCGAGGTGCCGGCGGTCTGGGCCGCCGGGAGAGCCAGGGGGGTCGCCGGAGGCGCCACCGGCGCGGCATGAGCGGCCGCCGACACGTCGGCGCTGCACAGGACGGCGCCGTCGGCTGCCGGTGTTGGTGCGCCGGCCCCCATGGCCGGATTGGTCTGCGGGCCGGAGGCGGACAGGCTGCCGGCCACCAAAGGCGCCGTGGTGACGTCGGCCGGTGTGGTGGTGACTGCCACCGGGGCGGTGGGTGCGGTGCGGGCGGGCGGGCCGCGTTCCGGCGGCGCGGGGGCGGCGGTCGGCGGAGCGGGCAGGGCGCTGGATGTCACCACCGGACCCGGCACGCTGAGCGCAGTCGGCCCGGATGGTGCTGCGGTCGCCTGGGGCGCCGCATCGGCGATGCGTGCAGCGCGGGCGTGCGGCGGGACACTGTTGCTGCCCGGCGTCTGCGTCGTGACGGACGGCGCGGTCGAAGCCTGGTCGGCCGCCCGCGTCAGAGACCCGGTGGCTGCCGTCGCGGTCTTTGGCCGGTCCGGTGATTTCGCCCGCGACGCGTCCGGTGCGGTCGCTGCGCCCGGGACCGCTCGCGCCTGCGACAGGCCTGTCGTGGAGCGTGCGGCTTGATCGGGTTTGGCCGGTGTCCGCCGCAGCACGTTCGATGCCGCCGCCGCGTGGCACTGACGCCGGAACATGCGTGTTCGTTGCGTGATCGGAAGCCTGGGTCGGCGCGAGGGCTGTCAGTGCCTGTTCGAAGGCCGCGATGAATCCGCCGCGGCGCGCCGTGCGTGCGCCGGCGGTCTGTTCCGGTGCCGGAATCTCGATCGGAGCGTTCGACAGGGTAGCTGCTTGCATGGCCAATCCGATCGGTCTGCCCGCACGCCGACGCCGGCGCGAGGAATGCGACGCGGCCACCGCTCATGGATTGATGGGCAGACGACGTTGGCGCAGCACGAAAGCAAGCGGTGGGCCAGCGCCAACGCGAGCGGATCGGCCGCTCGAGGCCGGGCGGCGCGGAACAATGTGCCGCGTCGCTGCAAGACGGACCGGGCATTTTGTGCCGGGCTGCGCGCGCGAAACCGGCGTCGGCCGCGACGATGGGGCTGGCACGGAACATGCTGATCTGCGCTGCGGCCACCACCGCAGCAGGAGAGTTCTGATGTCGCTACTAGGGGCGATGAGCACCGCCATAAGCGGGTTGAACGCGCAGTCCGCCAATTTCGGCAACATCAGCGAAAACATCGCCAACAGCCAGACGGTGGGATACAAGGGCGTCGATACCAGCTTTCTGAACTACATCACCGCCAGCACGGCCACCGAGAACGAGCCGGGGGCGGTGGTCGCCGCGCCGGAGTACACCAACACGGTGCAAGGCACCGTGACCGCGTCCGACGATCCGCTGGCGCTGGCGATCTCGGGCAGTGGTTATTTTTCGGTCAGCCAGGCCACGGCAGTCGGGAACAACTCGACGACATTCTCCTCCGAGCAGGATTATACCAGGGCCGGTGATTTCCAGTTGAATTCCCAGGGCTATCTGGTGAACAGCGCGGGAAGTTATCTGAACGGCTGGCTCGCCAACTCATCGGGCACTGTGGACACGACCACCATCGCGCCGATCAAGATCGCCCAGACGATCGATCAGCCGGTGGCCACAAGCAATATCGATCTGTCCGCCAACCTGCCACCGGGCGGTGACCCCAGCACGACGGCGGCGAACACGCAGGTGCCGGTCACCTCCAACGTGAGTGTCTATGACGCGCAGGGCACCGCGCATCAGCTCACGCTGAGCTTTCTTTACCAGGGCGCCGGTAGCTCGACGGGCACGACGCAATGGCAGGTCTCGGTCACCGACGATCAGACGCCGGCGAACACGATCGGCCAGGGCACCGTCACGTTCGGGCCGGACGGCACGATCCAGTCGATTGCCGACGCCAACAACGCGAGCAACAACACGAGCACCGGTGGCAGCGCCGCGCAGCTCACGCTCGACACCGTCTATCCGACTGCTTCGGCGACGAACCAGACGATCAACCTCAACCTCGGCGACATCGGCGGCACGAACGGCCTGACGCAGTTCGCCGGTACCTCCTACGCCTTGCACGGCATCAGCCAGGACGGCGTGCCGCCCGGCAGCTTCAGCAGCGTGACGATGGAGACCTCGGGCGACGTTGTCGTGCACTACGATAATGGGCAATCCCGGACCGTCGCGCAAATCCCGTTGACCACGTTCAACGCGCCCGATGCACTCCAGCAGCAGGATGGCAGCTCGTTTTCCGCGACAATCGCCTCGGGCGATCCGCTGGCGCAGTCGGCTGGAACCAACGGCGCCGGGACATTGACGACCAACTCCGTAGAAGCCTCCAACGTCGACATCGCGACCCAGTTCAGCAACCTGATCGTGGCCCAGCAGGCCTACTCGGCGAACGCCAAGATGGTCACGACGATGAGCCAGATGATGCAGGTCACCATCGACATGAAGCAGTGACGGACGAAATGAAGCCGTAACGGGCGCCGCGGGGCGCGAACCATGGGCCTCAGTACATCGCTGTCGATCGCGTCCTCCGAGATCGCCAACATCAACGCGCAGTTCGGCGTGATCAGCCAGAACGTCGCCAACGCCAGCACGCCCGACTACGCAACGGAGGAGGTGAACCAGATCAGCGTCACCGCCGGCGGTGTCGGCATGGGGGCGGTGAATGCGCCGGTCAGCCGTGCCATCAACACGGCGGTGCAGGCCGAAGTGTTCGGCCAGAACAGCACGGTTGCCGGATTGCAGACGCAGCAGGCGGCGCTTCAGCAGATCGATTCGGTGGAAGGGCCGGTCGGCAGCGGTTCGGACATCGGCAGCCTGCTGGGCACGCTGCAGGACGCCTTCAGCACGCTGGAGACGCAGCCGGACGATCCGACCCAGCAGCAGCAGGTCGTCACCTCGGCGCAGAACCTCACGACCCAGATCAACGCCGTCGCCACCGCCGTCGGCACGGCGCGGCAATCCGCGCAGGATTCCATCGTGGCGGAGGTGGGCCAGCTCAACACGACGCTGGCCACGCTCGGATCGCTCAGTGACCAGATCGTCTCGGCGCAGGCGCAGGGGCTGAACACTGCCGATCTGGAAAACCAGCGCGACGCGGCCGAGGACACGCTGAGCCAGTTGATATCGGTGAACTTCTCCGAACAGACCAACGGCGACCTGTCCGTTACCACGAGTTCCGGGCTGAGCCTGCCGATCCACGGCACCAGCGACGCCTTCTCGACCTCGAACGCGACCATTGGCGCCGGCAGCTATGCCGGTGGCGGCGGCATCCCCGCGATCACGTTCGGTGGCAACGATGTCACCAGCCAGCTCACCGGCGGCACACTGGGCGCTAACATCACGCTGCGGGACCAGACGCTGCCGACGATCCAGGCGAATCTGGACGAGTTCTCCTACACGCTATCCTCGCGTTTCGCGGCCCAGGGGCTGACGCTGTTCACCAACGCAGCGGGGGCTGTGCCGACCGCGACCGGCACGCCGGCGCAGGGCGGCTATATCGGCTATGCCAACGAGATCCAGGTGAATCCGCTGGTCGCGCAGACGCCGCAACTGGTTGTCGACGGCACCGACGCCGTGGCCGGGAGCGCCACCGGCGCCTCCGCCTTCACGCCCAACCCGTCCGACGGCCCGGCCGGCTTCACCGGGATGATCACGCGGGTGCTGGACTATGCGCTCGGTGCCGACGCACAGCCCGGGGTGGCACAGGCGCCACCGCAGGTCAGCGGCCTTGGGCCATCCGGCACGCTGTCCGCGGGGTTCGGGGCGCCGACCGACCTCGCGAGCCAGGCTGCGGCCGTGACTGGTGCCGAGGCGCAGCAAAGTTCCGCCGTCACCGGCCAGCTTTCCACCGAGCAGGCCGTGCAGACCAGCCTGCAATCGACGCTGGCAGCCGGCAGCTCGGTCAGCATCGATACCGAGATGTCGCTGATGATCGTCCTGCAGAACGCCTATGGTGCCACTGCGAAGGTGATGACGGCGGTGCAGTCCATGTTCAATCAGCTCCTTCAGGGGATGCCGTGATGAGCGCATCGATCTCCCTCGCCAGTGGCGATTACGGCTCGTTCGGCGGCAATGTCAGCGGGACCGTGCTGACCGACAGCGCCAACATCAAACAGCAGCTCGATACGCTCACCGAGCAGGCGGGCAGCGGACTGGTCGCCGATACCTATGCCGGCCTCGGCAGCGGCATTTCCACGGCATTGGCGCTGCAACCTGTGCTTGCCGATCAGACGACGTGGCAGAACAACATCTCGGCCGCCAGCGGCCAGATGGGGGTGGCGCAGAACGCGCTGAGCCAGATCAGCTCCATCGCGAGCAATTTCTACGCGCAGGTCGACAACCTGAACGGCCTGGACGCGAGTGAAGTCGACAGCGTCGCCTCGGACGCGCAGAGCGCGCTCCAGCAGGTGGCCAACCTGCTCGATGAGCAGGACGGCACCGTCTACGTATTCGCCGGACAGGACAGCGCCGACCCCCCGGTGCCCAGTCCCGATGACATTCTGAACTCCGGATTTTATACGCAGATCCAGCAGGCGGTGCAGGGCCTGGCCACCAACGGCGGTGCCGCCACCACGGCCGCGACATTGACGATCGCCGCGTCGAACGCGGTCGGTACGTCGCCATTCTCGGCGACGCTGTCGCAGCCGGCCGGCACCGTCAATACGCTGCTGCCGACGATCTCCACCGGCCCAGGCGAGCAGGCCACCGTCGGCATTCTGGCGAGCGCCAATGCGTTCGTCGGTTCGACCGGGGTTCCCGCCACCAGCACCGGGTCGTACACGCGCGACATCCTGTGCGGGCTGGCAACGCTGGCGTCGCTGTCGAGCAGCCAGATCAACGATGCCGGCTTCTCGACCGTGGTTCAGAATGTCGGTCTCAGTCTTGGCAACGCGATCACGGCGTTGAACCAGGACGCAGGTGTGCTGGGCGACCAGCAGACTGCGCTGCAAACGCAATCCACCGGCATCGCCGACAGCGCGACCGCTTTGCAGACCCAGCTGGGCGGTGCGCAGGACGTGGACATGGCGTCCACGCTGTCGCAACTGACGCAGACGGAGACGCAACTGGAGGCCTCGTACGACCTGATCGCCGGGCTCCAGTCCGCCACGCTGCTGAAATACCTGCCGGTGGGAACCTAGAATACCCGTCACTTCACCGGTTCTTAACTCCCACGCGGCATCCTGCCCAGGTTCCGCAAAAGTGGGCCAAGCAACCACTTCGACTTGACAGGAAAAATGGCCATGGCTCTGAACTCCGTCAACACCAATATCGGCGCCGGAATCGCACTTCAGTCCCTCGAGCTGACCAACTCGCAACTCCAGGCCACGGAGAAGCAGATTTCCACCGGCTATCGCGTGGCCGATGCGACCGATGATGGCGCCGCCTATGCCATCGCGCAGCGGGTTCGCTCGGATGTCGGCGCGCTGGGCGCCGCCAACGCGCAGCTCGGCAACGTGCAAGGCTTGCTGTCCACCACCGTCTCGTCCCTCAACGACGTGTCGAACACGCTGAACAGCGCGCGCGATGTGCTGATCGCGCTGGCCAACAGCAACACGCAGGGCACCGAGCGCACGCAGTATATCGCCCAGTACCAGTCGCTCTCCAGCCAGATCAAATCGTTCATTCAGGATGCGTCCTATAACGGCAAGACGCTGATCGGCAATATCAGCGACAGCTCCGGCACATTCGGCGCCGTCACGGTCATCCGCAACGAGGTCGGTTCCACCTACGGAATCGGCACGTTCAGCGGCTCCGGGCTTTACAATTCCATCGCGTTCACGTCCACCGCCCTGAACAACTCCACGACCGTCGCGGGCTACATCAGCGCGACCAACACGCCCGGAACCTTCATCAACCAGCTCGACACGATCGGCACCGAGCTGAACTACTATGGCTCGGCGACGAACTACGTCACCAATCAGGTCAACTACAACAGCGACAAGGTCACCGCGCTGAACGATGGCCTGGGTTCGCTGGTGGACGCGAACCTCGCGCAGGAATTGGCGCAGCTGCAATCCCTGCAGATTCGTCAGCAGTTGGGCACGCAGGCGCTTTCGCTTGCCAACCAGGCACCCCAGAGCCTTCTCAGCCTGTTCAAGTGAACCTGGCGTCGACCGGCAAAACGCCGGATGGCGAGGTCTGGCGCGCGGGCGGGTCGCCCGGCTGAGAGGAACAGGGAGATTTATGTCCACGCTGGTTCTAGAGCTACGCCAGGGCGAAATGATGATCGTCAACGGGGCGCCAATCCGGTTTCGGACCAAATCCCGCATCGAACTCACCGCCCATGCGCGCTTCCTGTTCGGCAAGCAGATCATGGCGCCCGACGAGGTGGATACCCCGTCGCGGCGCATCTATTTCGCGTTCCAGTCCGCCTATATCGGCAACGAGGAGGAACGGCCGCAAGGGCTGGCCGCCGCCCGCGCGCTGATTTCGGACTTCAAGGATGCGACAACATCGGCGCTGGCGCGCGAGATTCTCGATCGCGCGCTGGCCGCTGCCGAGGCGGATGACTGCTATCTGGCCCTGAAGCTGGCACGGCGGATCATGCGCCACGAGGATGCCGTCCTCGGCCGCGAACGTTCGACATGACGGAGATGAACAAAATGCACTCGGGTGGCGTGCCATGTTGAGCCTGCGGCAGGCGTCGAACGCCTATGCGGCCTCCGCGTCTCACCGGAGCCTGCGTGAGCAGGAGGCCGAGGTTTTCAAACGCACCAATGCGGTGCTGCGCCGCGCGATGCAGCGGGGCGGCGTCGCCCGCGTGCGTGCGCTGGCCGATAACCAGCTGCTCTGGAGCACGGTGACGACTCTGCTGGTCGATCCGGATAATGCGCTGCCGGCGGAACTGCGCGCGGCCATCGTCTCGGTCGCCATGGCGGTGCAGCGGGAGATGCGCGCACCGGAGCCGGATTTCGAATTCCTGCTGACCATCAATCAGAACATGGCCGACGGGCTCTCGGGAATCAGCTAGCAGCCGCCTGCGTCCAGGTTCCGTGTCGCCGGTCCAGAAAGGACCAATCCGATGAACGCTCTGTACGCCTCCGTTCCCGATGTTCGCGAACTGGTCGGCCGGGTGGCCGCGATGCTCGATCGTGGACGGCCCGGCGCCGCCCGGCCGCTGCTCAATGCCGCGCTGTGCAGCGCGCCTCCGTCCGCAGAGCTCCTGGATCTCGAGGCGCGCCTGCTGCAGAGCGAGGGGCGTGCGGCCGATGCGCTCGCGCTGCTCGATCGCGCAGTGGCAACGTTTCCCGAGGCCGGGACCATCCGGCTGTCGCGGGCGCAGGCCAGGTTGCATGCGGGCGACGCGCGCGCCGCGGCCGACGATGCCGCCGAGGCGGTGGTGCTGGACCCGCGCGGCGCCCACGGCAAGGCGCTGCTGGGCGCGGCCCTGCTCGAACTCGGGTACGTCGCCGATGCCTGCGCATGTCTGACAGAGGCGCTCAGGGCGGAACCGGCCTGCGCGTCCTACCGCCAGTCGCTGGCATGCGCGCAGGAGCGGGGCGGCGATGTCGCCGGCGCCTGCGCGTGCCTGGAGCAGGGGATCGCGTTGCAGCCCGATCATGTCGGGCTGCGCATTTCGGCCATCCTGCTGCGCATCCGGCTGCGGGACTTCGCGGCTGCCGACGATCTGGCCGAGGCGGCCCGGCGCTGGGGGGCGGCGGACGCGCGCGTGTTCGGGCTGCAGGGGCATGCGCGCTCCAGCCTCGGGCGGCACGACGCGGCGGCGGATGCCTACGAGGACGCCCGCAAGCTCGCGGCGGAAGATCCGTATGTGCGGCATCTGGCTGCGGCGGCAGGGCTGGCCCAGAAGCTGCCGCGCGCCACGCGCGAGTATGTCAAAACCGTGTTCGACGGCTATGCGCCCCGCTTCGATGCGCATTTGATCGAGCTTGGGTATCGAGTTCCGGGCCTGTGCCGACAGGCGTTCGCGTCGCGCCCACGGCCAGGGCCGGGTGCCGGGTCGGCGCTGGACCTCGGCTGCGGGACCGGGCTGCTGGCCGTCGTCGCGGCCGATCTGCTCACCGGGCCGTTGATCGGCGTGGACCTCTCGGCCGCCATGCTGGCGCAGGCCAAGGGCCGTGACCTGTATGCCGAATTGCACGAGGCGGATGTCGAGGATTTTCTCGATGAGGACAAACGCCGATACGACCTCGTGATGGCGGGTGATGTGCTGCCGTATTTTGGCGACCTGAGCGGGATCGTGCGCTCCGTCGCGTCCCACCTGACCGGGTCCGCCTGTTTCATGTTCTCGCTGGAGGAACTGCCGGAGACGGCAATGGAGGCGGACGGCTGGCGCCTCGGCTGGCTCGGGCGGTACGCCCATACGCAGGATCACGTCATCCTCGCAGCGGCGCAGGCGGGTCTGACGGTCGCGGCGATGCGGCGCGAGGTGATCCGCGTCGAGGACGGCGTGCCGGTGCAGGGATTGTTCGTGGTGCTGCAGGCGAGGGCAGCGTGAGCGTCCTGGCAGAGCGCGCGCTGACCCGTCTGGCCGGCGGCGACCGGGACGGCGCGGTCGCGGCGCTGTCGGTGCCGATGGACGCGGCGGACCATGCCGTGCTGGGCATGGCCTGTCTGGACGGTGGGTTCTGGGGCGCCGCGTATGGCGCGATGCGCCGGGCGCACGCCTTTGGTGACGGCTCGCCGGCAGCAACGCTGAACCTGGCGTTGGCGGAGGACCGGCTGGGTCTGGACGGGCAGGCCCGCATGCACGCGCTGATGCTGGCATGTCCCGATTGGGACGAACCGCCGCTGCGGCTTGCCGAGGCGAAGCGGCGGGAGGGCGACCGGCCGGCTGCGATCCGGTACTACGAACGCACGCTGGATATCCGCCCCAATCGGACCGAGGCGCTGCTGGGTCTGGCCGCCCTGTTGCTCGGCACCGGCGAGGCCGCGCGGGCACAGATGCTGCTGCTCAATTGCTGCGGGTTGTCGCCCGCCTCGCCGGAGGTTTGGGACGCGCTGGGGCTGGCGTTCATGGCCAGCGCCGATCCGGGGCTTGCCGAGGCCGCCTATGCCGAAGCGTATCGGCTGCGGCCGGGGGTGCTGGGCGTGGCGTTGCGCCGGATCGAGGCGGCGCTTGCGGCCGGGACGGCGGAGGCCGAGCTGGCACGGCTTGAGATCGTCACGGCGCAAGACCCGCTCGATGTGGTGCAGCTGACGGTCCGCGGCATCCTGCTCGACCGGATGGGCCGCCCGCGGGAGGGTGTGGATGTGCTGGAGGCGGCCGCAGCGCTGGCGCCCGACGCGCCGCTGCCGGCTGCAGCCCTTGCCAACGGCCATGTGCACGCCGGGGACTTCCATCTGGCCCTGCCTGCGTTGCAACGCGCCGTGGGCCTGGCACCCGATGACGTCGCGCTGAGCAACGATCTGGCCGCGTCGCTCAACCGGGTGCACCGCTATCGCGAGGGGCGGGAAATTCTCGAGCGGTTGCTCCGCGATCACGGCGATCGGGCGCCGCTGCTGTGCAATCTCTGCGTCTCGCTGGTCTCGCTGGGCTTCCAGCGCGAGGGGGTCGCGGTGGCACGCCGAGCGACCGAGATCGCGCCGGAGGCCAATCTGGGCTGGCGCTCGCTGGCCAATGCCATGTCCTACACCGCCGGCACCACGGCCGGTGACCTGCTGGCGGTCTACCGGCAAGCCAGTGCGACCCTCGCGCGGGACGAACGCGGCGCCGTGGCGACGCCCCGCGATCCCGGGAAGCGACTGCGGGTCGGGCTGCTCTCCGCCAGCCTGCGCACGCATCCGGTCGGCTGGCTGACGGTCGCGGGCTTCGAGTCGCTGGACCCGGATGGCTTCGAGCTGGTCTGCTTCGGTCAGCCGCCCTCCGAGGATGCGGTGGAGCGCCGCTTCCGCGCCGCCGCCTCGGCGTGGCATAGCGTGTGGGGCCATCGCATGCCGCGCATCGCATCGACCATTCGCGACGCGGGCATCGACGTGCTGATCGACATGGGCGGCTGGGGGGACAGGGGCATGCTGGGCGCCTGTGCCGAGCAGCCGGCGCCGGTCCAGGTCAAATGGGTCGGGATGCAAAACCACAGCACCGGCCTGCCGGAAATGCAATGGATGCTGACCGACCGATGGGAAACGCCGGACGGTGCGGACGCATTCTATTCGGAAAAGCTGCTGCGACTTCCCGACGGATATGTCTGCTACAGCGCGCCGGCCTATGCGCCCGACGTGGCGCCGCTGCCCGCCGGTGAGGCCGGCATGGTCACATTCGGATGCTTCAACAACCTCGCCAAGATCACACCGGAGGTGCTGGCGGTCTGGTCGGCCATTCTCACGCGTGTGCCGGCATCACGGCTGATCCTCAAGACGCACCAGTTTGCCGATGCCGCCACGACGCAACGGCTGCACGCGGTCTTCGCGGGGCACGGCGTCGATGCGGCGCGCATCGTGTTCCGGGGTTCGTCCACGCATCGCGCGCAACTGGCGCAGCACGCGGAGATCGACATCATGCTCGATCCGTTTCCGTACACCGGCGGCCTCACCACCTGTGAGGCGTTGTGGATGGGCGTTCCGGTGGTGACGATGCCGGGCGAGATTTTTGCTTCCCGGCATTCGGCGAGCCATCTGTGCAATGTCGGCCTGCCCGAGTGGATCGCCGGCGATACGGCCGACTACATCGACATCGCCGTGCGCCGGACGGCGGACATTGCCGGGCTGCGCGCGCTGCGCGCGGAGCTGCGGCCGCGGATGAAGGCGAGCCCGCTTTGCGATCAGCAGCGCTTCGGCCGCAATCTGGGTGCGGCGCTGCGCCACGCGTGGCGCGAGGCCTGCGTGCCGTGACATCGGCGTGCAGCCCGGTGGACGTCAACCTGTTCGTCTTTAACGGCGCCGACACGATCGGCGCGGCCATCGAGAGCGTTCTGGCGCAGACCTGGCCGGACATCACGTTGCACGTCATCGACAATGCATCGACGGACGCCACGTGCGATATCGTGCGGCGCTATATGGCGCATGTGCCGAACATCCGCCTGCACCGGGCGCGGGCCAACGCGGGCGCGGTGATCAACTGCGAGCGGGCGTTCATGGCCGGTGCGGCCGACTACGTGCTACCGAAGACGGCCGACGACCTGATCGCGCCCGATTTCGTGGCGAAGGCGATGGCGGTGCTGGACGCGCATCCGGCCTGCGTGCTGTGCCATGCCGGCGGACTGGTGTTCACCGGTGCGGGCGCCGTGCGCTCGGTCTATCCGGACACGCACCGGCTGCACGCGGTCGGCGCAGACCGGCTGGCGCGGGCGCGGCATGTCATGGCGCAGTACACCAGCGCACCGAGTTTCTGGGGCGTGTATCGGCGCGAGGCGGTCGAGCGTCTGTCGCGATTTCGCTACCGGGCCGGGTGGGACCATGTCGTGCTGGCCGAACTGGCGCTGTACGGCGAAATTCGCCATGTTCCGGAGGTGCTGTACTGGCGGCGCGATGGCGGCAAGCCGGTCGGCCGGATCGCGCGCGACTGCACCGAGGCTGCGCAACGCGGCCTCACGCTCGACGACGAGCTGGCGGAACTGCGATGGATGACGCCGCTGATCACCACGGCCTACGCGCATGTCGAGATGTTCGCGGTCGCGCGACTGGGTGCGGCCGAGCGGGTCACGCTGATCGAGGATGCGGTGCGGATTTTTCGCGGGCGGTGGCTGCCGGCGATGCGGCGCGAGGCGGCCCATCTGCGCGATGCGCTGCCCGGGTTGTCACGCGGCCCCGCCGCGGGCCCGGTCGCCGCGTGGCGGCGCCAGCAGATCTTGCTGGCGCTGGACGCGGTGCATGCCATTGTGCCCGAACAGCAGGACCGGTCCGCCACAGAGCCGGCGACCGGGATTCGCTGACGGCCGCGCTGCTGGCGCTGGCCCCGACGGCGGAAATGGCGATGTCGATGGTCATGGCACATGGCCCCGCTTCGGTCGTACACGCGGCGCGGCTGCCCGGGGCAGGTGGGGCGATGGGCAGGAGGGGGGTTGCGCGCGCCGCTCGGACTTCGTAGGTAGCACGGAGTCGCCAGCGGGCGTGGGTGCGTAGCTCAGCGGGAGAGCATCGCCTTCACACGGCGGGGGTCACAGGTTCAATCCCTGTCGCACCCACCACGCCTTCAATGGGTTACGGGCGATGCCGGCGGCGGCGGAAAAAGCCAGCAACCGCGTAGAAACCAGGAAGCCGCCCGCAAAATCAAGCCGATCCGCGCCAGGTCAAGCGCTATTTGAGCGCCTATGGCGGCGAGCCCGCCGGACCTCGGGGCGCACACTATTCGAGTTCAGACTGGTTAGAAGTCGCACAATTCATTGGCACATTCTGCGATGCAGCATAAATACCCTTTGGAGAAATCACCAAAGGAGCGTCGCGATGTTCCGCCGAAGTTTCGTTGCAGCCAATATATTCAAGGTCGTTCTTCTTGCGACCGTTGTTGTCATTTCAGCAGGTTCCGACCCTCGCTTGCAGATGGTCGCGGACGCAAGCAGCCAGATAGTCCCTGTGGTTGATCCTCCGGCGCACCGGGAAGGGCCTCCCGTATCTCACTGGGATCCCAGCGAATCTTCAGTTCCCCGCGCAGGCGTTTACTATGATCCATGATGAGTCTGTCTGATACCGCCTCCCACCAACCGAACTGATTCTTCCAACAGTACCCGGGACGCTGACGATCAATTCGCCGCGTCTCGGCCGGCTCGACGGGCGTGTGCCACGATATCGCGGCTTCGACGTGCTGCTCGACGGCGTCATCTGCGGCACCCTGCTGCGGTGGCCGGACGAGGTTTCGGGCAAGGCCGCCTGGCGCATCGACAATGCGACCGGGGCGCTTGCGGGGCTCACCCATCGGCGCTGGAACGACTACAGCGCAAACTCCGGCAACAGCCCGGAGCGGTGGCTCGAAACCGTGATGCTGGCCGACATCCGCGCGGCGCTGACCAGAAAGGGCTGAATGGCGTGGCCCGCGCACCATCACGTCTTGGCAAGTAGACCGTCCACGGTCGCAAGGTAGGTGGCCCAGTTCAGTCGTTGCAGGCGCGCAGCGCGGCCGGATCGGTCTCAGTGTCGTCACAGACGGCCGGGTCGAATTGCGGCTGGGACACCGCGTGCCGCAGAACCGCGTCGCAACGCGCTGAGTACTGCCGCGAGCCAGACACCGCGAGGCGGACGCAAGCCGATTGCACGATGTCGTCGTACGCTTTCTGCGCTCCCGCAACATCGCTTGCCGGCTGATGCGTTCGTTTGGCCCGGACCGCTGCCGCGAGTTGCTGATGGAACCAGTCCTGGGGCGGCTGCGGACGGTGCTGCACAACAGGGCGCGGAGCACTCGGGGCGCAGGCCGCGACCAGCATGACGGTGACAATGGTCGCAGCGCGGATGATCACGGCTCGCAGTTCATCCAGCGTGGCCGGGCAGGCAGCGGAGGCCGGAGAGGGCGGTTGGCCATCGACCGTATCGGGCAGGGAGCACGGCGCCCGGCAGAAGGGGCGGCCAAGGTCAATCCGTCGTCGCATGCAACGCAATGACCGGGGTGGAAGGCGACTCACGAACCCGCCTCCCCGATGAGGCGGTACACGCTGCTGCGTGCGATGCCGAGGTGTTCGGCAGCCGCGGCGGTGCCGACCTTGCGGGCAATTCGCCTGATCTCATTGGCGTCAAGAGACGCCGGGCGCCCCTTGTACTTCCCGGCAGCCTTCGCCGCCGCGATGCCCTCGCGCTGCCACTCCAGCATGATTTCCCGTTCCCAGGTCGCTACACCGGCCAGGATGGTTAACATGAGCTTGCTGGTCGGGTTGCGTGTGTCCACGCGTTCGCCCCCATGCCCGGCACCACCAAGCCGATGCGACGCGTTGCCAGATCACGCTCTGTCCCTTTTAAGAGGGGAAGAATCGAGGGAGACCAACCATGCGCATCGTTGATGTTCGCGAAATCACTCAACCGATCTCGTCCCCTATCCGCAACGCCTATATCGATTTCACAAAAATGACCACGAGCCTCGTGGCCGTGATCACCGATGTGGTGCGAGACGGGAAACCAGTCGTCGGCTATGGCTTCAACTCCAATGGCCGTTACGGCCAGGGCGGCCTGATCCGCGAGCGTTTCCGCCCGCGCATCCTTGAAGCTGACCCCAAGAGCCTGATGGACGAAGCGCGTGACAACATCGATCCGGCCAAGGTTTGGGCGGCCATGATGCAGAACGAGAAGCCGGGCGGCCACGGTGAACGCTCGGTCGCGGTCGGCACGCTGGATATGGCGATATGGGACGCGGTTGCGAAGATCGAAGGCAAGCCGCTGTTTCGGATGCTGGCCGAGCGCCACGGCCGCGAAGCTAATCCAAGCGTCTTCGTCTACGCGGCCGGGGGCTACTATTATCCGGGCAAGGACAACTCCGCGTTGCGGGCCGAGATGCGCGGCTATCTCGACCGGGGCTACAATGTGGTCAAGATGAAGATCGGTGGCGCGTCAATCGGCGAGGATCGCACCCGGATCGAGGCAGTGCTGGCGGAGATCGGCTCGCAAGCGCAGCTTGCCGTCGACGCCAATGGCCGCTTCGACCTTGAGACCGGCATCGCCTACGCCAAGATGCTGCGCGACTACCCCTTGTTCTGGTATGAGGAAATCGGCGACCCACTGGACTATGCCTTGCAGGCGGCGGTGTCGGAGTTCTACCCAGGTGCGATGGCAACGGGCGAGAACCTGTTCTCCCACCAGGACGCGCGCAACCTATTGCGCTACGGCGGCATGCGGCCCGACCGCGACTGGCTGCAGTTCGACTGCGCGCTATCCTATGGCCTGGTCGAGTATCTGCGGACACTTGAGGTGCTGCACCAATTCGGTTGGTCGCCGTCGCGGTGCATCCCGCATGGCGGACACCAAATGTCTCTGATGATTGCGGCCGGGCTCGGGCTTGGCGGCAACGAGAGCTACCCCGACCTCTTTCAGCCTTACGGGGGATTTCCGGACGGTGTGCGGGTTGAAAGCGGGCGCGTTACCATGCCCGAAATCCCTGGCATCGGTTTCGAAGGTAAGTCCGACCTGATAAAAGTGATGCACGAACTCTCGGATTAGGCCACAAAATGGTGACGGCGTCAGTAATGGGCGTCGTCATCATCAATATTCTCTACACTCTGTTCGGAATGAAAAGGCCACTTCAAGTCCGAAGGCCCGGGCGGTGACCTATCGTGGTGTTACCGGCGGCGCGGAGGGAACCAGGACAGCGGGGGCGCTGCCGCGCCACGGCTCAAAGTTGGACATTTGCCCGAGTTCGGCGGCAACCGCTTGGAAAGGCGCCGCTTGCTCACTCCGCGGAGCCTGATGCCGTACGCTATGGGCTGCCGGCATAATAGCGGCTCGCGGCAGTGATCTCGGCCGGCGTCATCCCTCGTGCTACGTTGCGCATCTGCTGGTCAATATCGTTTCGCCTCGTTCCGTTGGCGAAGGCATCGAGCTGCGCGTGCAGGTAGGTGACGGGCTGGCCCTCAAGCCACGGAGCGCCGATCTTACTGCCCAGTTCGCCATGGCACGCACCGCATGGTGCGATGTTGCGCATCGGTGCACCCTCCGCGACGATCTGTGGCGTCCCCCCGTCAGAGGCGCGTTCGTCGTAGACACGTGGCAAATAGGCATAGTACGCGGCGAGATCACGCATATCGCGGTCGCTCAGGTCGGCCACGAGAGGCATCATAATCGCGCTGGTGCGCGCGCCGCTCTTGAAGTCCGCCAGCTCCTTGTAGATCGCGCTCGGATATTGCCCGGCAAGGTTAGGCGTATCTGCCCGGCTCAGGCCGCGTGCGCCGTGGCACATGGTGCAACGCAATGCCAGTGTCGCACCACGACCAATCGACTCCGCACTGGCGTCACGCAGCATGCCGGGGATGATTTCGACCTGGGTGATCGGATAACCGGCTTGCACGACGGGTTGACTGGCTGGAACAGCGTGGATCAGGCCGGCCGCCGAGCAGATCGCATCCCACAGGCCACGGAACCGCTCGCCGGGTTGCTCGTACGGCAGCCACGCGAAACCTGCGACGATGGCGACGACCGTGATACAAGCGGTGACTCCGACGCTGGTGGCGACCCAACGATCGCGCAGCGGCGGCAGCCAGTTCCAGTTCACTGTGCTGCTCCAACGCGTATTACCGGCACTTCGGTGCCGGGTGTCGCGAGAAGATGTGCGATCGGAAAGCCGTAGTTAACGATAGTAAGGCCGATCATCAGACTGAGCCATAGACCGAAGCCGTTCAGCGCAGCGGGGAGCGTGCGCGGCGGATGCATGGCGACGCTGAAGCGGTAGTTGCCCGGCTCCACGCGCGCCGATATCTGGCCGCGTGCCAGCACCACAAGGAACAGCACCGCGGAAATAACCAAAATGGCGCCGCCTATCACCGACATCACGACGGATGCCGCTTGCTGGGCGATGACCGGATCGGTGTAGTCGTAGAACGCCATGCGGCGCGGCATGCCGAGAATGCCGACGTAATGCCACGGGAACGTCAGAACGATCATACCGATGAACCACAGCCAAAGCTGCGTCCGCATCAGACCGAGACTGTCCAGCGTGCGACCCGTCAAATGCGGCCACGTGTCGTAGGCGATGACGAAATACATGATGACGATGGCGCCACCGAAGATCAGATGGAAGTGCCCGGTGACCCACTGCGTATTATGGATCGTGCTGTTGAGCTGATAGCTCATGTTGATAAGGCCACCCGCGCCGCCAAAGCCAAGCATGATGAAGGAAAATGCCGCGCCGAGCATGACCGGGTTGCGCCACGGCAATTTCGTCAGCCATCCCAGCGATCCCCTGCCGCCGCGCAGTCGTGCCGCGATTTCGACCGATGCGCAGATGGTGAACACGGTCAGCAGCGTCGGTATGGTAACCAGTCCGGTGAACACCGAGTGCAGGAACTTGAACCCGGAGCCGACTTGTGGGTCCTCGAACAGGTGGTGCGCGCCGATCGGCATGGCGACAACAAGGAACAGTATGAAGGAGATCCTCCCCATCTGGTCGCTGAACAGCCTGCCGCCAATCGCTCGCGGAACGATTGTGTAGTAGGCGATGTAGGCTGGCATCAGCCAGAAATAGACGATTGCGTGCAAAGTCCAGGAGAAGAAGACGCGCGCGAGACCAGCGTCGATCGTGTTGGTCAGGCCGATGGCACCGGGGATGATCTGGAAAATCAGTTCGAGAGCGGCACCAACCGCCGTCCAGCCCCAAAGGTAGGATCCCGCGACCGTTGCGAACATCGCGAACGGTACCGGCGCACCGGGGTTCTGTCGCTTCCAGATGTGCAGGTTCACTGACATCAGCGCGACCCAGATCCAGGAGCCGACAACGACGAGTACAACCCCGATGTAATAGAATGCATTGCCGATCATCGGCGGGTAGAAGGTATACAGCACCGAGGCTCGACCCAACGCGACAGGGACCACGGCAGTGACCGTACCGATGGCGACGAGGGCGAAGCCCGTCCATGCCCAGCGCAAGCCAACCAGCGGGCGGTGCAAGGAAGCCTCGGTCACGAAGTACCCGAACCCCATCGCGACGAGTGTCGGAAACACGTAGGCCATCGTGGTGCCGTGCGCGGTGACAGAGCGGTAATAGAGTTCGGGATCGCCGATCCACGCGTGCAGTGGGCTGCGCACGAACATCTGCCATTCGCCCAGCAGCAGCGCCGCGCCGAAGCTTCCGAAGGCCAGCCAGAAATGCGCCAGGATCATCCGTCTACTGGGCAACACAGCTCAACCTCCTGGTATCCGCGGCCAGTCGCGCGAACTCTGCCTTGTCGATGACCTTGATCCGGCCCCACATGCCTTCATGCCCAAAGCCGCAAAATTCGTGGCATGGCATGTGCCGTTCGCCCGGGGTGGAGAAGCGCGCCGGAATGCTGGAAATGTAGCCTGGCACCAGCATGAGATTGATGCTGGTCCCGGTAATCAGGAACCCATGCACCACGTCGGCGCTGGTGACGCGGAACGTGATGGGAGTATCCGTCGGCACCAGGATGCACTGCGGCGTGAACGAGTATTGCTGGCCGATCGCGCGCACGATGACCGAGCCGTCAGGTTGCAGGGCACTGCCGAGGTTGCTCTCGATGAACTCGCCGCCGAGATGCAGCGTGCGAGGATCAGCGGTCTCAACGCGACTTTGCGGAAGCACGGCCTGGTGCACGCCGGCGAACACGGCCATCAGCGATCAGCAGGGCCATGATGGAGGTGGCAACTGCCGCCCAACGATGCTCGAGGCGCTCGCTTCGGTTCTCGTCTTGATCGGGCAGGGCGCCGTCGCTCACGGTGCCCCCGCGCGCGGCACGAACACCAGCAGATAGAAGGCAAACCAGATCGCAACGACAATGAGCGTTGCGATACCAGCCAATGCAATTGCTCCGGCGGATCCTTGGCTCGGGGTATGTTGCACGAACGCGTCCTCAGTGCCGGTTTCGATTGGTTCCGAGTTCAGCATGGCAGCATCAATCCAAAGGTGCGGTACGCAGTTGATTTGCATCGCGCGCGGATACCGGCGTGCCACGGTTGCCCCAGGCGGCCCGTATATACGTGACGACCGCGGCAACCTCGTCGTCGGACAGACTCTGTGCGAAGGGCGGCATGCCATAAGGCCTCGGGTTGCCTTGCGTGCCCGGCGGGAAACCGCCGTTCAGCACCATGCGGATCGGGTTCACCGCAGACTGCATCTGAATGGAAGGATTGCCCGCCAGCGGCGGATACGCGGGCGGCATGCCGCGGCCATCGCTCGCATGACAGATGGCGCAACGTGCCTCGTAAACGGTCTGGCCGAAATGCACCAGCAGGCTGCTCTCGGGCGTCGGAATGCTGGTGATTTCCGTCGCGGGTGGCGTGCCCTGGCCGAGGCTCTTCAGATAGACCGCCATCGCGCGGACATCGGTGTCGTTCAGATATTGCATGCTGTCGAACACGACTTCCGACATCGGTCCATAGACAGCGCCTCGATGTGACACCCCGGTGCGCAGAAGTTCCACGATCTCGTCGATGCTCCAGTCGCCGAGGCCGGCCTCCTTGTTGGAGGTAAGCGACGGCGCGTACCAGTTCTGCATCGGGATCAGGCCGCCCTGGAACGCTTGCGACTGCGAGTTGCCGCCCAGCGCATTGATTGGCGTGTGACACATCCCGCAATGGGCAAGACCCTCGACGAGATAGGCGCCGCGATTCCATTCGGCTGACTTCGTCGGGTCAGGTTGGTACTCGCCTTCGTCGAAGAACAGAGTGCGCCAACCCAGGATGAGCGAGCGGTTGTCATAGGGGAAACGCAGGTCCTGCGGCCGGTTCGGCTGATGCACCGGCCGGACCGAACGAAGATACGCGTAAATGGCGTCTGAATTGGCGCGCGTAACCTTGGTGTAGGAGCCGTAGGGCATGGCCGGGTACATCAGCCCGCCATCCGGGAAGCGTCCGGTATGCAAGGCGGCGTAGAACTGATCCTCGGTCCAGGTGCCGATGCCGGTCTCGCGGTCTGGCGTGATGTTGGACGAATAAAGCGTGCCGAACGGCGTTGGCATGGCAAGCCCGCCGGCGAACAGCGCACCGCCGGGATTGGTATGGCAGGCAATGCAGTCGCCGGCCCGGGCCAGGTATTCGCCCTTGGCCAGCAGCGCCGCATCCTGACCGTGCGCC
>CAVXUK010000010.1:0-532952 GCA_963764895.1 uncultured Pseudomonadota bacterium | reverse complement strand
GCTGTGGCACGACATCCTGAAGACCGACCCGAGCTACGACACGTTCTCGAAATCCTCGGCGCCGGGCTGTGCCTCGGTCGCGTTCTGGGTGGCGCAGCAGGTGCTGGCCGGCAAGAAGGTGCCCAACACCATCACGCTGCCGCTGCCGCGCATCGACACCGCGGACCTGGAGCAGTGGCTGAAGGTGATGCCGACCGGTGCCGTCGCGACGCCGGTCTACACCCAGCAATGGACCGCCGACCTGATCGACGCCACCGTGGCCCACGCCCCGCTGCCGGCCTCGCCGGTCGCCAAGCAAGGCGACATGTGACCTGACGCGGCCATGACCGAAGACAACAACCTGGTGGTGCTCTCTGGCATCACCAGGCGGTTTGGCGCGGTGCGGGCGCTGGCCGGGGTGGATCTGGCCATCCGCTCCGGCGAGACGCTGAGCATTGTCGGCCACAACGGTGCCGGCAAGAGCACGCTGATGCAGGTGCTGGCGGGCACGCTTTCCCCGGACGAGGGCGGCATCACGGTGGCCGGGCGGGATGAAAGCGTCGGCTACGATGTGGCGCGCGCCCACCGGCTGGGCATCCGCTGCGTCTTCCAGGAACTTTCGCTGTGCCCGAATCTGCGGGTGTTCGAAAACGTTCGCGTGCTGCACCACCGGCTGCGCGGCCTCGGCTGGCCGCGCCGGGCACGCCGGCTGATGCGCGCGGCGCTGGACGACATCTTTCCCGGCCACGGCATCGATGCCGACGCCGTCGTGGACGACCTGCCGATCGGCCAGCGGCAGATGGTCGAGATCGCGCGCGCCTTCACGGTCACCGACCATCCGGTGCGCCTGGTGATCCTCGACGAGCCGACCTCCTCGCTGGACGCGCGGGCGGCGGAGCAGTTGCTGGGCTACACGCGCCGCGCGACCGCGCGCGGCATCTCGTGCATCTTCATCTCGCACCGGCTGCAGGAAGTGCTGGCCCACACCGACCGCGTCGTGGTGATGCGCGACGGCCAGGTGGTGGCGCGCAACGACGCCAGCGACTGTCCGAGGCGATGCTGGTCGAGCAGCATGGGCGTGGCCCATGTCACCGCCGCGTTCGCGCCGAGAGACGGCGCCACCGAGCACCGATCGGCCGATCCGCGTCGACATCAGACCCGCGCCGCTCGAGCCCCGAGCTGCTGGTCGCGCGCACGCGAGGTGGTGGGGCTCGCCGGCCTGGACGGGCACGGCCAGCGCGACACGCTGCTGCGTGTGTTCGCGCCGTGCACGGAGGCGGCGCGGATGCCCGCGTGCAAGGCACGGTCGCCTATGTCAGCGGCGACCGGCCGCGCGAGGGCGTGTTTCCGCTCTGGTCGATCGGCCGCAACGTCACGATCGGGCTGCTGCGCCGCCTGCTCGCATGCGGCTTCGTCAGCCCGGCCGAGGAAACGGCCGTCGCGGCGGAGTGGCGCGAGCGCCTGAGCATCCGCACGCCCGACATGGACAACCCGATCCTGAGCCTGAGCGGCGGCAACCAGCAGAAGGTGCTGATCGCGCGTGCCTTCGCCGGCGGCGCCGACATCCTGCTGCTCGACGACCCGATGCGCGGCGTCGACGTCGGCACCAAGCAGGAGCTGTTCAACGAAATCCGCCGCACCGCGACCGAGGGCGGCAAATGCGTGCTGCTCTACACCACCGAGACCCAGGAATTGCAGCATTGCGACCGCGTCTACGTGTTCTATCGCGGTGCCATCACCGAGGAGATCGCGCACGAGGAGCTGACCGAGGAGCGTGTGCTGCGCGCTTCGTTCGGCCAGCCCCCGAACCACGCGACCGCGCGCCCCCATGTCGCCTGACGCCGCGCCGGATATCGCGCCCCCGGCCGCCCCCGCGCCGGATACCGAGCGTGCGCCCCGCCGCCGTCGCGGCAACGCGCGGGTTTTGCTGCCGGCGGCGGCGCTGGTGGTGATGGTCGGCCTGATCTTCTACATGCAGCCGCGCGCGATGAGCTACATCGGCATGCGGTTGCTGCTCGGCTTCTCGCTGCCGCTGATGTTCGCCTCGATGGCGCAGCTCTGCATTATCGCCGCGAGCGACATCGACCTCGGCCTGGGCACCTTTATCGGCCTGGTCAACAGCCTCTCGGCGCTGCTGCTGACCGACCGGCCGCTGCTCGGCGTGGCCGCGCTCGCCGCCTGCGTGATCGCCTATGCCGCCATGGGCGCGTTCATCGAGGCGCGACGGCTGCCGTCGATCGTGGTGACGCTCGGCGCTTCGTTCGTCTGGCTGGGGCTGGCGCTGCTGGTGCTGCCGACCCCGGGCGGGGCCGCCCCCGGATGGCTGGCGGCGGCCGTGCGGCTCAGGCCGCCGTTCGTGCCGCTGCCGATCATCGTCGGCGTCGTCCTGGCGCTGGTCGGGCACTGGCTGTTCATGCGCTCGTCCTACGGCGTCGTGCTGCGCGGCATCGGCAGCACGCCACGGGCCGTGGAGCGCGCCGGCTGGTCGCTGCTGGTCGCGCGCAGCATGCTCTACGGAATCGCCGGCATTTTCGGCCTGCTGGCCGGGCTCCTGCTGACCGGGCTGAACACCACCGGCGACGCCAATTTCGGCGCGCCGTACACGCTGCTCTCGATCGCCGCCGTGATCGTCGGCGGCGGTGAGTTCTTCGGCGGCATCGTGGCGCCGGTGGGCGCCGTGATCGGCGCGTTCATCATGCTGCTGACCGGCTCGCTGCTGTCGTTCATGAACGTCTCGACCGACTGGCAGCTCAGCGTCCAGGGGGCGATCCTGATTGTCGGTGCTGGCGGCCTGCGGGCCTTGCAGCGGAGACGGCGCATGACCCGCCGCTGGCTCGACGCAAATCCGTGGGTCTGGTCGCTGATCGGCGCGGTGGTGGTGTGGGCGCTGACGGCGGCCAGCGTCGAAGGGCGCGGCGCCGGCGAGACGCTGAGCACCGCGCTGCGGCTTCGCGACGTTCTACGTCATCGTCGGCATCGGCCAGATGCTGGTGATCTCGGCCGGGCCGGGCAACATCGACCTGTCGATCCCGTCGGTGATGACGCTGGCCGGCTATCTTGCGATGGGCGTGATGCACGGCCAGGATTCCGAGCTGCTGCTCGGCGTGCTGGCGGCGCTCGGCGTCGGGCTGTGCGCCGGCATCGCCAATGTCGTGCTGATCCGCGGGCTGAAGATCCCGCCGATGATCGCCACACTGGCGGCGGGCTTCGTGATGCAGTCGATGACGATCGCCTATTCGCGCGGCTCGACCGCCAAGCCGGCGCCGGTGCTGTCAGGATTTCAGCCTCGTCCGCATGTGCGGGCGTGCCCGTGATCGCGGTACTGTTCGTGGTGGTGGCCGGCGCTGGTCGCGGTGGTGCTGGTGCGCTCGATGTTCGGGCGCTCGGTGCTGGCGATCGGGCAGAACCCGCGTGCCGCCTATCTGGCGGGCGTGGCGATCCCGCGTGTCATGGCATCCGTCTACATCATTTCGGCGCTGCTGGCGTCCGTCGCCGGGCTGCTGCTGGCGGCCTATTCCGGCGGCGCCTCGCTCGACATGTCGGAGGACTTCCTGCTGATGTCGATTGCCGTGGTCGTGCTGGGCGGCACCAGCATCGCCGGCGGGCAGGCGACGGTGACCGGGGTATGGACGGCCTCGCTGTTCCTCTACCTGATCGTGACCATGCTGAACGTGTTCGGCGTCAGCGCCGGGCTGCGCTACGTGGTGACCGGCCTGATCATCATCGGCGTGCTGGCCGTCTCGAAGGGGCGCCGCACCGCTTAGGACATCGCACACACAAAATCGGGCGCCCCCACCAGGGACGCCCGCAGTTGCTTAGGGAGGTAAATCAAGCCACCGCCAAGATGGTCCTGATTCCCTAGCCGCGCAATAGGCTATTCCCGCGTTCTTTGCCGGAGGCCCTTCCGGCCCCCCTGCCGTTAAGCCGCCACCGTCTCCCACTGCCGAGACCGTGCGGAGGACAACACCGCATCGGTCACCTGGTCGGTCGCCAGCCCATCGCGGAATGTCGGGCTGGCCGGCGTGCCGGTTCCCAGCGCCGCCAGGAAATCCGCCGACCTGGTGGATGAAGGTGTGCTCGTAGCCGATCTGCAATCCGGGCACCCACCACTGCTTCATATAAGGATGATCGCCGTCGGTGATGTGCACCGACCGCCAGCCGCGCGTGCGCCCGCTGTCGCCATGGTCGAAATACGACAGGCGGTGCAGGTCATGCAGGTCCCAGGCGATCGAGCCGTGCTCGCCGTTGATCTCCAGCGTGTACAAGCGCCTTGTGGCCGCGCGCGTAGCGCGTCGCCTCGAACGTCGCCAGGGAGCCGTTGCGCGAAGCGCGCCAGGAAGGCGCTGGCATCGTCGATGGTCACCGGCTGCACGGCGCCGGTGAGCGTGTGGGTCCGCTCGCGGATGAACGTCTCGGTCATCGCCGACACCTCGGCTGATGCCGCCGTTCAGCCACATGGCGGTATCGATGCAGTGCGCCAGCAGGTCGCCGGTCACGCCGCTGCCGGCCACGCTGGCATCGAGCCGCCAGAGCCCGGCGCCGCCTTGCGGCAGATCCTGCGAAATCGTCCAGTCCTGCAGGAACTTGGCGCGGTAATGGAAGATGCGGCCAAGCCGGCCCTCGTCCACCATGAGCTTCGCCAGCGTGACGGCCGGCACGCGGCGATAGTTGTACCAGACCATGTTGGCCACGCCGGCCGCCTCGACGGCCGCCACCATGCGCTCGGACTCCTCGGCCGACCGGCCGAGCGGCTTCTCGCACAGCACCATCTTGCCGGCCGCCGCCGCGGCGAGCGCGATTTCGCAGTGCGTGTCGTTCGGGCTGGCGATGTCGATCAGGTCGATGTCCGGCCGCTCCACCAGCGCCCGCCAGTCGGTCTCCGCCGAGCTCGTAACCCCAGGTGTCGGCGAACGCCTGCGCCGCCCCCGGGCTGCGGGCGCAGATCGCGGCCAGCACCGGGCGGTACGGCACGTCGAAGAACTGGCTCGACCTGGCGATAGGCGTTGCTGTGGGTGCGGCCCATGAAGCCGGTGCCGACCATGCCGATGCGCAGCGGCGTCTTGGCGCTCATGGCGCGGCTCCCTCCACGCGCCAGCCATGCGCGTCGCGCACCTGGATCATGGCCGCCAGAATGTCGTTCCAGGTCTCGGGCCGCAGCATCGTCTCGTTGGCGAACATGCAGCCGTCCCAGCAGATGTGCTGGAACGCCCGCGTCGGCTGCCCGTCTGCGCCGCGCAGCCAGAAGCCGGCGGCATGCGCGATGTCGAGCTTGCCGTTCGGTGTCGTTCGGCAGGCAATGTCGCCCGGTCTTGTCGTGCGACCCCATGCCCTTCACCGTCGCGTCGTTCTGCGCGACGTGGAAGTCGATCGTCCACGGCCGCAGCGCGTCCGTCATCGTGGTGCAGCGCAGCGTCCAGTTCCGGCCGGGTCCCAGGCGAAATTCTCCGGCGACGATGCGGTTCTCCGGCGCGTTGTAGCCCAGCGTGTACAGCAGCGTGTGCGCCATGTCGGCCTGGAAGCCGATCGTGTCCGGGCGATCGGTCTGCTCCAGCAGGTCCAGCATGTGCCGCCAGCCATGCATGCCGCCCCAGCAGATCTCGCCCTTCCGCCGCCAGCCGCTCGCCGTAATCGCCCGCCACGTCGCAGGCCTCGCGCCATGTCTGTGCGATCAGCCTGGTGTTGCCGGCCGGGTCCGTCGCCCAATCGGCCACGCCGGCGGCGGAATCGATGCGGATCACGCCGTACGGCCGCACCCCCAGGTCGCGCAGCTTGCCGCCGATGCGGCAGGCCTTGCGCACCATGTCTACGAAGCGCGCACGCTCCTCGGCACTGCCCATCGCCGAGCCGCCGCCCACCGGCGGCCAGACCGGGGCCACGATCGAGCCGATCACCAGATCGCGTCGCCCGCACCTTGTCGGCCAGGCGCCGCGAGCGTCGTCGTCGTCGGCATCGACGCTGGTGTGCGGATCGGCGGCGAAGATGTCCACACCGTCGAATTTTTCCCCGTTCACCTCGGCCGCCGCCGTCAGGTCCAGCATCGTGTCCAGATCGATGGCGGGCTCGGAGTCCGGTCCCTTGCCGACCAATCCCGGCCACATCGCATTGTGCAGACGGGGATAATTGTTGTGGGCCGCCGGCATGTCGGTACCTCCCGAGGCGTGTCGTTCTTGTCGTCAGTAGAGCGCCGACCGCACCGACGTTCAAGGGACTGTCTCGATCGCGTGCGCAACCCGCCGCGTCCGCAATCCGTTCTATGGGGACCCACCTACCAAAGGAGGTAGCGCATGTTCTACCATCGCAAGGAGCTGTTCGGCCAGGTCAAGGTCGACACGCCGGATCCGCGCTTCGGACAATTCCTGCTCGAACAATTCGGCGGCGCCACCGGCGAACTGACCGCCGCGTTGCAATACTGGGTGCAGTCCTTCCATGTCGAGAACGCCGGCATCCGCGACATGCTGCAGGACATCGCGCTTGGAGGAGTTCAACCATCTCGAAATGGTCGGCCAGCTGATCACGCAGCACACCTCGCAAAATGGACCAGACCAAGGTCTACCAGGCGCCGCTGTTCGCCATGAGAGGCGTCGGCCCGCATTTCGTCGACAGCCAGGGCTCGGCCTGGACCGCGAGCTACATCAACGAGGGCGGCAACGTGGTGCGCGACCTGCGCGCCAACATCGCCTCCGAAGCCGGCGCCCGCCAGACCTATGAGGCGCTGATCCACCACACCAAGGATGCCGGCACGATCAAGGCGCTGACGCATCTGCTGACCCGCGAGATCATCGCACACCACATGTTCATGAAGGCGCTGGATAAGCTCGGGCAAGCTCGACGACCCGTTCTTCGGCACGATCGAGCCGGACGAGACCGTCGACGTCTACTTCGACCTGTCGCGCAACGGCCATGACGAGCGCGGCCCGTGGAACGAAGCGCCGACACTTCCGCTTCGAGGCAGACCCGAAGCCGCATGGCGGCATGCCGCCCGTTCCGGCGAACCCGGACGACGAGAAGGGCAAGCAGAAGGCGCCGAAGCACCCGGCCGAGTAAGCACCTCAGTTCGGCGAGACGGGGATCGCCACCTCGTTGCGCACCGGCGGGCGAGCCGAGGGCAGGTCGTAGAACCACGCCACGGGCTCCCCCGCCGGGCGCCATGCCGTGCCTTCCAGCGCCGCCACCAGCTTTCCGGTGTTGTCGGCAACTGCCTGCCCGGTGGGAACGTCGCTGAAACGCAGCACCGCCAGCGTCTCGGGTGGAATCGTTGCCAGCGTGATCTGGTGATCGTCGGGCTGCGGCAAGGTCTGTAGCGTCGAGCCCGGCGGCATGAAGAGGCGGATGCGCCAGCTTCCGGCGCTCTCCTGAGCCTGAGCTACCGGTGCGGACATCGCGACCTTCGCACCGCTCTGATTTCCGCCAGATACATACCCGGTAAGGCGGCCAACCCCGTCATTGCGGGCGGTGACCTCGTCGCCGGCCACGACGGTCTCGGCGGCGATGCGCGGGCCGTATTGGCGGATCTCCACGACACCCAGTTTCGCGGTCACGGTGTAGCCCGGTTCCGGTGCCGCCGGCCCGCCCACCGCGGTGCAGGCGAACAACGCCAAACCGGATAACAATGCCGCCACGCGTCCCAGCATCGCGCGCATCCTTTGTTGCTGTCAGTCCACGTTGCCCCCAGCGCGCAGTTCCTGGCAACGTCGGCCCCTCCAACGAGGCAGGAACCGGCGATCCGGTAGCGAGTTCCGCCGTTGGCACTCCAGGAGGATTCGCGATGGAAAAAGTAGCCCTCGTCACTGGCGCGGCAAACGGCATCGGTGCCGCCATCGCGGCGCATCTGGCGCGGCAGGGCTGGCGCGCCGTGCTGCTGGACATCAGCGCCGATGGCGCCGCCACTGCGTCGCGTATCGGCGGCTGGACGTGGTTCGTGCAGGCTGATGCGGGCCGCGAGGACAACGTCACCCGCGCCGTCAACTTGGTGCGCGAGCGGGAGGGCCGGCTCGACGCGCTGGTGTGCAATGCCGGGATCATGATCCGCCGGAAGCTGCGCGTTCTCACGCTGGCCGATTGGCAGCGCGTGATCGACACCAACCTGACCAGCGCCTTTTTGCTGGCGCGGGCCGCCGAGGATCTGCTGCGCGCCGCCCACGGCGCCATCGTGACCATCGCCTCGACGCGCGCGCACATGTCCGAGCGCGACACCGAGAGCTATTCCGCCTCCAAGGGCGGCTTGCTGGCGCTGACGCATGCGCTGGCCGTCAGCCTGTCGCCGGAGGTGCGGGTGAACTGCGTCAGCCCCGGCTGGATCGACACGGCGGGCGGCGACCTGACGCCGCAGGACCATGCCCAGCACCCGGCCGGCCGCGTCGGCACGCCGGCCGATGTGGCCTCGCTGGTCGGCTACCTGGTCGGCGAGGACAGCCGCTTCGTCACCGGCGCCGAATTCATCATCGACGGCGGCATGACGCGCAAGATGATCTACGTCTGACCGGTCCGCGCACTATTCCGCCGCCCGGCCTTCGCCGCTCAACTCCCGCTCCATCGCCGCCCGCATCAGGAATTTCTGCATCTTGCCGGTCACCGTCATCGGGAAATCGTCCACGAAGCGGACGTAGCGCGGAATCTTGAAATGGGCGATCTGGTCGCGGCAGAAGTCGCGCACCTCCTGCTCGGTCAGCGTCTCGCCGACGCGCAGCTTGACCCAGGCGCACAATTCCTCGCCGAACTTGGCGTCCGCCACGCCGAACACCTGCACGTCGACGATCTTCGGGTGACGATAGAGGAACTCCTCCACCTCGCGCGGATACACGTTCTCACCGCCGCGGATCACCATGTCCTTGATGCGGCCGACGATCGTGCAATAGCCCTCGTCGTCGATGGTCGCCAGGTCGCCGGTGTGCATCCAGCCGGCTGCGTCGATCGCCTGCTGCGTGCGCTCGCGCGTCGTCCCAGTAGCCGAGCATGACCGAATAGCCGCGCGTGCACAGTTCGCCCGGCGTGCCGGCCGGCACGATGCGCCCCTCGGCGTCCACCACCTTCGCCTCCAGATGCGGATGGATCGTGCCCACCGTGGCCACACGGCGCTCGACCGGCGCGTCCAGGCCGGTCTGGAAACTCACTGGGCTGGTCTCGGTCATGCCGTAGGCGATGGTGATGTCGCGCAGGTTCATCTGGCTCATCGCCTTGCGCATCACCTCGATCGGGCACGGCGAGCCGGCCATGATGCCGGTGCGCAGGCTGGACAGGTCGAACTTGGCGAACTCCGGATGCGTCCATCTCGGCGATGAACATGGTGGGCACGCCATACAGCGCCGTGCAGCGCTCCTCGGCGACCGTCTTGCAGCACCGCCAGCGGGTCGAACCCCTCGCCCGGGAACACCATCGCGGCGCCGTGCGTCAGGCAGCCGAGCACGCCCATCACCATGCCGAAGCAGTGATACAGCGGCACCGGAATGCACAGCCGGTCCTGATCGGTCAGCCGCATCGCCTCGGCGGTGAAGATAGCCGTTGTTGAGGATGTTGTGATGGGTCAGCGTCGCGCCCTTCGGCGCGCCGGTGGTGCCGGAGGTGAACTGGATGTTGATCGCATCGTCGAACTGCAGCGTGTCGGCGAGCTCGCGCAGCCGCGCCTGCTCCGCCGGCCCCGCCGCAGCGCGGCGACGTCCTGCGAACGCGAAGCTGCCGGGCATGGCTGTGGGCGCCGATCTGGATCATGCTTTCCAGCGTCGGCACGCGCGCCGCCTGCAGCCGCCCGGGCGGGCAGGCCGCCAGTTCCGGCGCCAGCGCGGCAGCATCCCGGCGTAGTCGCTGCTCTTGAACGCGGTCGCCGTCACCAGCGCGCGGCAGCCGACCTTGTTGAGCGCGTAGTCCAGCTCGCTGCAGCCGGTAGGCCGGGTTGATGTTGACCAGCACGAGCCCGGCCTTGGCGGCGGCGAACTGGGTGATGCACCCATTCGGCGTTGTTCGGCGACCAGATGCCGATCCGGTCGCCCGGCTCCAGCCCGAGCGCCGAGCAGCCCGGCCGCGAACGCCGTCCACCCGCTCCCGCAGCTCGCGCCAGGTCAGCCGCACGCCCTGCTGGCGCACGACCAGGCCCGAGCCGGTCGCCGCAGCGCTCCACGGTGCGGTCGAACTGCTGCCCGATCGTGTCGCCCAGCAGCGGCTGGTCGGCGACGCCGCTCGACGTAGCTCATCGTGCCCATGACGCGTCCTCCCGTCGCCGCATGGTTCCTTATCGTAGCCGCCACGCGACCGGTGCCTCACGCCCGGGCTGGCCACCGCGGCGACCGGCGATCCGGCGGCCGCGGCGAGCTGGGAGCGGATGCGCGCGGCGAGCTCGGCGCGGCGGAACGGCTTGCCGACCAGCTCGACACCGGTGCCCAGGCGGCCGTTCTCCAGCAGCACCGTGCCGGAATAGCCGGAGGTGAACAACACCCGCAGCCCTGGCACCAGCGCGCCGCCGCGTCGGCGAGATCGCGGCCGCTCATGCCGCCGGGCAGCACCACGTCGGTGAGCAGCAGGTCCGGCCGCGCGCCGCCCTGCAACAGCCCATCGCCGCCGGACCGTCGCCGGCCGCGATCACCGCGTAGCCCAGGCCGCCGAGCATCGCCTCGGTGTGCGCGCGCACCAGCTCGTTGTCCTCGACCAGCAGGATGGTCTCGTTGCCGCGCGCCACCTCGCGCTCGGGCTCCAGCTCCGGCGCGGCCGCCGCGTCGGCGGAGCCGCGGCAGATACAGGCGGACGATGGTGCCGTGGCCCGGCTTCGCTGTCGATCATCACGTGGCCGGCGGACTGCTTGGCGAACCCGTAGACCATCGACAGCCCGAGGCCGGTGCCCTTGCCCGGGCTGCTTGGTGGTGAAGAACGGGTCGAACGCCGCGTGCCAGCACCTCGCGGCTCATGCCGGTGCCGGTGTCGGCGACCGACAGCATGATGAAATCGCCGGTGCGCTCCAGTCCCCGCGACCGTCGCATACAGCGGATCGATCCGCACATTCGCCGCCTCGATGGTCAAGCTGCCGCCGTTCGGCATCGCATCGCGCGCGTTGATGGCGAGATTGAGGATCACGTTCTCCAGCTCAGCCGGATCGACCATGGCGCGCCACAGCGCCTCGTCCCAGATGGTCCGCAGCACGATCTGCTCGCCTGTGGCACGCCGCAGCAGCGGCTCCAGTGAGGCCAGCATCTCGCCGATATGCTTCGCCTGCAGGCGACAGCGGCTGCTGGCGCGCGAACGCGAGCATCCGGTTGCATCAGCTGGCCGGCGCTCTGCCCTGCGTGCAGGCCCGCCAGCGCCATGTCCTGCTCCTCGCGCCCCGCCTCGCCGCGATCCTCGGCGATCATCGACAGCATTTCGAGATTGCCGAGCATGACGGTCAGCAGGTTGTTCACATCGTGGGCGATGCCACCGGTCAGCTGCCCCAGCGCCTCCAGCTTCTGCGACTGGCGCAGCTTCTCCTCGGTCTCGCGCTGGGCGGTAATGTCGCGGAAATACACCGTGAGCCCGCCCGAGAACGGATAGCAGCGCAGGTCGAACCAGGCGTTCAGCGGCGCATACCAGGTGGCGAAATCGACATCCCGCCCGGTGCTGACCGCGTGCTCCAGCCGCCTGCCCGCCTCCGCCTCCCGCAACCCCGGAAACACGCTCCAGAGTGTGGCGCCGAGCAGCTCCTCACGCGTGCGTTGCAGGGTGCGCTGAACGGCATTGTTGACGTAACGCACGCACCAGTGGCGGTCGAGCATGAACACGCCGTCGGACATGGTGCTGAGGATCACCTCCATCTCCGATTTCGCTGCGATCGCGGCGGCCAGCAGGTTGGCGCCTTCGAGCGCCCCCGCCACGGCCCGACCCACCTGGTCGAGCAACAATTCGTCCTCGTTGGTGAACGGGCGCAGAGCCGGGCGGCGGACGGTCAACCGCCCGAGTTGGTCGCCGCTGGCGGCGTTCAGGTTGATGCTCTGCCGTTCGCCCCCGTCGGCATCCTCAGCCAACTCGGGCGGCGCCCGCCCGAGCACGACGCGGGCCTCGTCACAATCGAGCAGGTCGCGCACCAGCGCCTCGCCGCGCGCGGCGACCTCGATCGGATCGCGCAGGCGTGACAGCCGTTCCGATGCGCTGACCAGGTCAGCGAGTCGGCGCTCCCGCCGCTGCGCGGCTTCCTCCAGCACGCGTACGCGGCGGCGCAGCAGCGCCGCCGCGACGACCAGCAGCGCCACCGCTGGCAGGATCAGCAACAGCGTGTCAAAAATTCTTCCGCCTCCCAGCGCGAGCGGCCCGAATTCCGACAGAACTCCGAGCCAACAGCCACCCACGATGGCGCAGCACAGCAGCGCCCGTAACGGCAGACGGCCAGCCCAGCCAACTCCCCCCAGGCGGGAATTGCGGGCACCACCCCGCCGCCGCTCGATCGTTCCGGCGCCCACTACGTCCAAACTCATTCCCGGCCTCCAGCGGGCGTTGGCAGGCGTTGCCCGCCGAGATTATCGTGCCCTTGCATTGGATGTGTCCAACCCACCCGCCGGCACGTCGTCATTGGTGATATCTTTTACCCTCGCCGGCAACACGCGGCGCTAGCCGAGACACGTGAGACGATTGTGGACGGGGCAAGCGAAATCTAAGTAATTGTTATCGTGGATAGGCGCTGCGCGCATGCGCTTTCCAGCAGAAATGCATGATGACAATCAACAAATCTTCACCACTGTCGAGCCCCCGCGTCCTCCTGATCGAGGACAATTCGTCGGTTGCCGAAACATTGTTACAGTTCCTGGAACGCTCCGGCATGGTCACTGCCTGGAGCCGGACCGGAGCGCGGGCGATCGAACTGAAGCAAAGCTTCAGGCCGGACGTGGTGTTGGTGGACCTCGAGCTGCCGGACACCGACGGCGTGTCCTTGATCGGTTGGCTGGCCGACCAGCACGACTGCGGAATCATCGTGGTATCGGGGCGTGGTGAGGAGGCGGAGCGGATCGTCGGGCTCGAACTCGGCGCTGACGACTACGTGACCAAGCCGCCACAACTGCGCGAACTGGTCGCGCGAATTCGCGCGGTCCACCGCCGTTCCATGCTTCGCCGGCCTCCGGGCGGGCAGGCACAGGCTGCCGCACCGCCCGCGCAGTCGGTGCGGGTCGGCGCATGGCGGGTCGATCTGCAACGCAGGGTGGTGCGCGACCCGGATGGCAATGCGCTGGCGATCACGGCGGCAGAATTCGCGGCGTTACAGGTGCTGGTGCTGGCCGGCGGCGAAGCCGTGTCGCGCGAGCGGCTCAGTGAGGTCGCCCTGCGCCGCCCCTGGCGGCCGGAGGATCGCAGCATCGACCAGCTCATTTTCAGCCTGCGCCGCAAGCTCGGCGATGGCGAGGGCCGCGCCCGCATGATCCAGTCGGTGCGCGGCGCCGGCTATATCCTGGTGGTGGAACTCGGCGCCGAGGTCGGCTGACGGCTACGCCGGGCGGCGCCGGCCGCCGGGCACCGAGGCGAGCAGCAGGCGGGTATAGTCGTGCTCCGGTTCGGCAAACACCCGCGCGCGCGGCCCGCGCTCGACGACGCGGCCGAAATACATCACCGCCACCTCGTCGGCGATCGTCTCCACCACCGCCAGGTCGTGCGAGATGAACACGAAGGTCAGATTCAGCCGCGCCTGCAGGTCCGCCAGCAGCATCAGCACCTGCGCCTGCACCGAGACATCCAGCGCCGACACCGGCTCGTCCAGCACGATCACCTCCGGGTTGGCAGCCAGCGCGCGCGCGATCCCGATTCGCTGAGACTCTGGCCGCCGGAGAATTCGTGCGGATAGCGTTCGGCGAACTCGGCGCGCAGGCTGACCAGCCCCATCAGCTCCGCCACCCGCGCGCGCCGGGCCGGCCCTGCCATGCCATGCAGCGCACGCAGCGGCGCTTCCAGAATTTGCTGCACGGTCTTGCGCGGATTGAGCGAGCCGAGCGGGTCCTGGAAGACCATCTGCACCTTGCGATGCAGCGCCTTGCGGTCGCGCCGCGCCAGCTCTGCCACCGAACGGCCATCGACCGCGATATCGCCGGAGGTGGGCGACAGCAGCCCCACCATCATGCGCGCGAGCGTGGATTTGCCGCAGCCCGATTCGCCGACGATGCCCAGCGTGCGGCCACGCGGCACGTCCAGGCTCACGCCATCGACAGCCCGCACGTGCGGACGCGCCTGACCGAACCAGGCACGGCCGCCGCCGAACTCGCGCACCACGTCGCGGATCACCAAAGCTGCCTCGCTCATGGCTCACCGATCCGGATGCAGCGGGCGCGATGGTCCTCGCCCACCGCCGTCAGCTCGATCTCACCATCGCGGCATTGCGGCTTGGCGCGGTCGCAGCGTGGCGCAAAGGCGCATCCTGGCGGCAGCGCGTTGGTGGCCGGCGGCAGGCCGGGAATCGGGCTCAGCCGCCGGTCGCGCCGGCCAAGCTCCGGCACGCAGGCCAGCAGCCGTTGGGTGTACGGGTGCAGCGGGCGTTCCAGCACGGTGGCGACCGGCCCGCTCTCGACCACCCGCCCGCCGTACATGACATGTACAGTGTCGCACAGCTCGGCGATCACGCCGACATCGTGGCTGATGAACACCAGCGCCGCATTGCGCTCGCGGCGCAGATCGTTCAGCAGCTTCAACACCTGCGCCTGCGTCGTCACGTCCAACGCCGTCGTCGGCTCGTCGGCAACGATCACCTCGGGGTTGTTGGCCAGCGCCATGGCGATGCCGACGCGCTGACGCTGGCCGCCGGAGAATTCGTGCGGGTAGCTGCGTGCCCGCGCCGCCGCATCCGGCAGCCGCACCGACTCCAGCAGCGCCACCGCCCGCCGCCACGCCTCGGCGCGGCCGACACCCTGGTGGCGGCGGATGCTCTCGGCCACCTGCGCGCCGACCGCCATCAGCGGATTGAGCGTGGTCAGCGGGTCCTGGAACACATAGGCGATCGTGCCGCCGCGCACCGCCTGCAGGCGGCGCAGCGCCACGTCCACCATGTCCTCGCCGTGATGCAGGATTTCACCGCCAGTAATCCGGCCGGGAGGGGTTGCCACCAGCCCGGCGATGGACAGCGCCGTGACGGTCTTGCCGGACCCGGATTTGCCGACGAGCCCGACCGCCTCGCCGGGTCGCACCGTGAAGCTGACACCGCCGACTGCCTTGTAAACCTGCGTGCCGACCGTGAACTGCGTGTGCAGCCCGCGCACCGCCAGCGGCATCCGTGCCTCACCGTCGGCCCGCGGCAGCCCCCGGACGCGCTCGGCCCGCGGCGACGCCGCCGTGCGGGCGTGGGTGCGCGCCAGACCGCCGGATTTCAGCTTCGGGTCCAGCACGTCGCGCAGCCCGTCGCCGACCAGATTGATGCCGACCGCAAGCAGCAGGATCACCAGCCCGGGAATGGTCGCCACATGCGGCGCCACCTGGATCAGGTTGCGCCCCTCGCCCAGCATTCCGCCCAGATCCGCCTGCGGCGGCTGCGCGCCAAGCCCCAGGAAGCTCAGCCCGGCCGTCTCGAGAATCATCCAGCCGATGGTTGTGGACACGCCGATCACGATGCCGGGCAACACATTGGGGAACAATTCGGTGGCGATGATGCGCAGATCCGACAGGCCGGAAAGTTTTGCCGCCGCCATGAAATCGGCATGCACGACCGACAACGTGCCGCCGCGCACGCCGCGCGCGAAGAACGGGATGTTGACCACGATGATGGCCATCATCGCGTTGAACAGGCCCGGCCCGAGGGCTGCCACGATCGCCAGCGCCAGCAGCAGATACGGGAATGCCATCAGCATATCGATGCCGCGCATCAGCAGCGTGTCGGCCAGCCCGCCGTAGAACGCCGCCGACAGCCCGATCACCGAGCCCACCGTCGCCGCCGCCAGCGCCGCGATGACGCCGACCGCCAGACTAAGCCGCGTGCCCCAGATCAGCCGCGAAAGGATGTCCCGCCCGACCTGATCGGTGCCCAGCAGATGGCCCGGCGTCAGCGGCGGGCGCAGCCGATGCGCCACGTCGGTCACGTTCGGGTCGAGCAGCGGCAGCACCGGCGCAGCCAGCACGATCACGACCAGAACCGCGAGCAACCCGAGTCCCCAGGCGGCGACCCCGTTGCTGGTCAGCAGCTTCCACGCGGAGGGCCGGCCGCTGCCCAGCGGCACGGCGACCGTCGCGGCCTCGACCGTCGTGCTCATCCGGCGCGGATCCGCGGGTCAAGGATGCTTTGCGCCACGTCGGCGAGCAGATTGATGATGACGTACGCAAACGCCACCACCAGCACGCCGCCTTGCACCAGCAGGATGTCGCGCGTGGAAATGGCGCTGACCAGCATGCGGCCGATGCCGGGCCACTGGAACACCGTCTCGATATAGACGGCCCCGCCCAGCACGAAACCGGCCTCCAGCCCGATGATCGGGATGATGCCGACCAGCGCGTTGCGGAAGGCATGGACGAAGATCACGCGGCGTTCCGGCAGGCCTTTCGCGCGCGCGGTGCGCACGAAATCCTGGCGCATGATCTCCAGCATCGCGCCGCGGGTCAGCCGCACCAGCACGGCGCCGGCCACGGCAGCCAGTGCCAGGGACGGCAGCACGATGTGGCGCGCGACATCCAGCACGCCGCCGCCGCCGAACATCTCCTGCATCCCGCCCACCGGCAGCCACGCCAACCGCACGCCGAACCAGAAGATCAGCAGGATGCCGAGCCAGAACGACGGCGTGGAAATGCCGATCAGCACGGCGACGGTAATCAGCTTGTCCACCCAGGAGTTCTGCCGCACGGCCGCGACGATGCCGAGCAGGACGCCGAACACCGACGACAGCACCAGCGCCACGCCGGCCAGCAGCAGCGTGGGAAACAGCCGCGCCATGATCTCGTCGATGACCGGCTTGTGCAGGATGTAGGAGCGGCCGAAATCGCCGTGCAGCAGATGGCCGAGCCAGATGACGTATTGCTCGGGCAGCGAACGATCCAGCCCGAGATCGTGCCGCACCTGTGCGGTGGCTTCCGGTGTCGCGAAGGTACCGAGGATGGCCTTCGCCGGATCGCCGGGCACCAGCGAGATCACCAGGAACACGATGATGGTGACGCCGAACAGCACAGGCACGATCAGGATGAGCCGACGGAGGATGTACGAGCGGATCACCAGCCAACCCCCAGGGCGGACGTAGCTCGGATGCAATCCGCCGTCTGGACGAGGCGGATTGCAACCGAACTGTGAGGCAATTGGCGCAAGCTCACGCCTTCGACGTTTCCCAGAACCGCGTGGTGAACGACGGATGCAGCTCGAATCCCTTCACCGCCGCCGAGGACACGGCGTTCTGCTTCCAGTTGCAGACGAACACCCACGGCGCGTCGTCGGCGATGATGTCCTGCATCTGCTTGTACAGCGCGCCCCGCTTGGCCTGGTCGGGTTCCTGCCGCGCGGCGTCGATCAGCGCGTCCACCTTCGGGTTGCTGTAGCCGCCGGAATTCACCGGCGCGCCGGTGCGCAGCGCCAGGAACGGATGCATGTCCGGGTCCTGCGTCATGAACGACAATTCCGCCACCTGCGCCTTGCCCGCCATGCCGGGAATGATCTTGCCCAGGAACGTGTTCCACTCGTAGGTCTCGATCTTGGCGCGGATGCCGACGGCCGCGAGGTCGGCCTGGATCGCCGTGCCCATCAGGATCGGCGACAGCATCCCCGAGCCGCTTTCGGTGACATAGAACGTCACATCGACACCGTTCGGATAACCCGCATCGGCCAGCAGCGCCTTCGCCTTGGCCGGATCATACGGGTACGGCTTCAGGCTATCGTCATGCGCCCACGCGAACGCGGGCGGCGTCGGCCCGGCGGCGACGGTCGCGGTGCCCTTCAGGATGTCGGTGACCAGCGCCTGCTTGTTGATGGCGTAGTTCGCGGCCTGTCGCACGCGCTTGTCGTCGAACGGCTTTTCCTTGCAGTTCAGCATCAGGTACCACAGATGCGGCCCGGCCTGCTCATAATAGGTGTACTTCGGTGAGGCGGTGAACGTCGCGATATTGTCCGGCGGCACTTCCACCGTCAGATCGATGCCGCCCGACAGCATCTCACTCACGCGCGCATTGTCATCGATGATCGGCCGGAACACGAGGCCGGCGAGCTTGGACTTGCCGGCCCACCAGTCCGGGTTCTGCTCCAGCACGAAGCGTTGGCCGCTTTCCCACAGCGTGAACTTGAACGGCCCGGTACCGCCGCCGTTGCGCGCGAAATCCTTGCCGAACTTCTTCACCGCCGCCGGCGAAATCCCGGCCAGCCCGCCGATCACGCCGGCCAGCGAGGTCAACGTCGGCGCATACGGCTCCTTCAGATGCAGGGCGACCGTATACGGGTCGATCACCTCGGTGCTCTCGATCGGGCCGAGAATGAACACGAACGGGAACGGGCCGGTGTTGGCGTACGGATGGTTCTTGTCGGTCACGCGGTCAAAGTTGAATTTGACGGACTCGGCGTTGAAGTCGGTCCCGTCGTGGAATTTGACGCCCTGGCGCAGCTTGAACGTGTAGGTCTTGGAGTTCGGGGCTCAGCGTCCAGGACTCCGCCAGCGCCGGCTCCACGTCCAGGCTGCCGTCCTTGTAGCGCAGCAGCCCCTCGTAGATGTTGCACAGGATACGGAAGTCGCTGATCGTGACCGCCTGCGCCGGGTCCAGCGTCTGCAGCTCAGCGATATGCCCGATCACCAGCACGTTGTTCGGCGTTTGTGCCCACACCGGACGGATGCCGGCCCCGAACGCCGCCGACGCTACCGCACCGGCCATCACGCCACGGCGCGTCACACGCAACTCGGTCATCGTGAACCCCTCGCTTCGGCCGAGCGGATTCGCCGCTCGCAGCCCCGATTTCGCATAAGTATCTGGCATTTCTTTTTAAGCAAGCCGTGGGCCGCGATGCCTCACGCCACGCCTGACGCCACGGGCGGCCGGCGGCCTCGCACGGCAAAGGCGGCTTCCAGCGCCCGGCCGAGCCGCAGGATCGTGCCCTCGTCGAACAGCCGGCCCCACAGGCAGATCGTGTGCGGCACGGTATGCATCGGCCCTTTCGTCGTCTCGCCCTGGTCCAGCCGCGCGCGTGCCAGCGACAGCGGGCTGCGCGTCTCGGCTTGGCGGAAGCCGCAGGGCAGCACCAGACAGGGATGGCCGGTGTAGTTGGTGATGATCAGCATCGGGCCGGCCAGCGCCGGGCCGATCATGGCGTCCACGCCGGCGAAGGCCGCGTCCATGTCCTGCATGATGCGCCGCCGCAGCCGGTCGAGCTGGATATGCTCGATCGCCGACAGGAATCGTGCCTTGCGGAACGTGTTCGGCCACGCGCCCGGGTCCTGCCAGGTCAGTTCGTCGTCGCGGTCGGACAATGTCATGTCCTCGAACGACGCGGCCGCTTCGGCGATCAGTGTGCTCATCAATGAGGCATAGGGCAGCGCCGGCCGCTCCAGCGGCACCAGTTCCACGCCGAGCGATCTGGCGGTTTCCAGCGCCGCGCGATCAAGGTCGATGGCACCCTCATCGGCGAAGTCCGCCTCATAATATCCGACGCGCATGCCGGCGACCGGCTTGGCCGCGTCGTAACCGAACGGCGCGGGAATCTGGCAGGGATCGCTTGGGTCGGCGGCGTTCAGCGCACGCAGCACGAGCGCCGTGTCTTCCACCGCGCGACACATCGGCCCGATCTTGTCGAGCGTCCAGCACAGCGGCATTGCGCCGGAACGCGGCACGCGGCCGAAGGTCGGGCGCAGGCCGGTGACGCCGCAGCGCGACGACGGCGCCACGATGGAGCCCAGCGTCTCGGTCCCCAGGCTGAAGCCAACGAGCCCGGCCGCGGTGGCGGAACCGGAGCCGGCGCTCGATCCGCTGGAGCCTTCCTCGATGTTCCACGGGTTGCGCGTGCGCCCGCCGTACCAGATGTCGCCATACGCGAGCGCGCCGACCGTCAATTTGCCGAGCAGCACCGCGCCGGCATCCCGCAACAGCCGCACCACGGTCGCGTCCGTTGCCGGCACGCGGTCCCGCCACGGCTCGGCGCCCCAGCCGGTGGTGATGCCGGCGGTGTCGATGATGTCCTTGCAACCCCACGGAATGCCGTGCAGCGGGCCGAGATATGTCCCCGCCGCAAGCATTCTGTCCGCCTGCTCGGCCTGTTGCATGGCCAGATCCGGCGTGAGTGTCGCGATGCACTCCAGCGTCGGCGCGAGGCGCGCGATGCGGTCCAGATAGATTTGCGTCAGCCGTACCGAGGTGATGCGCCGTGCGCGAACCCAGCCCGATAATTCGGTGACCGATGCGAACGCGATATCGGCCTCGTCCGCGGGTAGGTCTGGCACATCACCATCTTGAATTCGAAACGGACCGACGTCGGGAAACGCGAACCCCGGCAGCCTCGGGTCGAACCTCGTGGCCGGTGCGAGGCCTACCGACAACGGTTGCGCACGGCGCTGGCGGGCCAGCCCCACCTGCGCCGCGATGCTTGCCGCTATCATTGCGCGTTCGGAATCGGTATAGCTCACACCCATCAACCGCTCGGCGGCGGCGATCGTGTCGGCGGTGATCGTGTCGGCGGTGATCGCGGTGTCAGTCACATGCCCCTCGCGAAATCTGCGGTCCTGTCAGGAAACGCTAGGCTGTGCAGCGACGCGACACCAGGGGGGATGCACGCTGACGGCGGCGGGCGTGGAAGCGGTTTCGGTTTGCTTCCTGTTCTCCTACCTGAACCCGTCGCACGAACGCCGCGCCGCTGCCATCGTTCGCGAGGAATACCCCGGCTGTTTCGTCTGCGCCTCCAGCGACGTGGCGCCGCAGTTCCGCGAATTCGAGCGCTTCACGACGGCCGCCATGAATGCCTTCATTGGCCCGAAAGTCCGCCGCTACATCTCCCGTCTCTCCGAGGAATTCACCAGCCGCGGCCTCGCCGGCGATCTGCGCATCATGCGCTCCAACGGCGGCATCGCGACGGCGGCGACTGACCGCTGCGCCAGCGGGTGCCATCGCCAGAAAAAGCAGACATATCCCGCCAAACAGTTTGACCGCCGCCGGAAGATTGCTTATTGGCGAACGACGCGGTGTGGCTCGACAGGGGCCGGCCTCACGCCATATGCTCGCTGCGTCCAAGCAACAGGCTGATAAAAAATCACAGGGGGGCGAGACGTACCTTGCCGGTGCTCGAACTCAGGAACGTGTCCAAAAACTTCGGGGCGATCCGTGCGCTGACCGAGGTGAACCTGTCGCTGGAACCCGGCGAAGTACTTGGACTCATGGGCGATAACGGGGCCGGCAAATCCACGCTCGTGAAGATCATTGCCGGCAATTTCCCACCGACCTCGGGCGAAATTCTGCTGGAGGACGGCCGCCCGGTCGCGTTCCACAAGCCGGTGGAAGCGCGGCAGAAGGGCATCGAGATCGTCTACCAGGACCTTGCACTCTGTAACAATCTGACGGCCGCCGCCAACGTGTTCCTCGGGCGCGAGTTAAAAACCGGTGTCTGGCCGTTCAGAGTGCTGGATGCCCGCGCGATGTATGAGCGCGCCGGCGAGTTATTTGCCGAGCTTAAATCGGAAACCCGGCCGCGCGACGAAGTGCGCCGCATGTCCGGCGGCCAGCGGCAGGCGGTGGCGATTGCGCGCACGCGGTTGTCACGCTCCAAGGTGGTGCTGCTCGATGAACCGACGGCCGCGATCTCGGTGCGGCAGGTCGCGGAGGTGCTGGAGCTGATCCGCCGGCTGCGCGACCAGGGGGTTGCCGTGGTGTTGATCAGCCATCGCATGCCGGACGTGTTTTCCGTCTGCGACCGCGTGCTGGTCATGCGGCGGGGCCGCAAGGTGGCGGAGAAACCGATCGGACAGTCGAGCCCGGAAGAAGTCACCGGGCTGATTACGGGGGCGATCCATGCCGCGTGAGGCCATCAGCGCGTCGCAGCCTGGCAGCGTCGCCATCGCCGACATCGTCGGCATCAAGGAGCGCACGCTGCTCCAGCGCTTTCTCGCCAACCAGGCGTTCTGGGTGGCGATTTCGGTGGCTGTCATCATGCTGCTGATGACGCTGCGCTATCCCGACCAGTACGGCACGCAAGAGAACTTCTACAATATCACGCGCAACTTCTCGTTCATCGGCATCATGGCGCTGGGCATGACGGCGGTGATCATCACCGGCGGCATCGACCTGTCGGTCGGCTCGGTGATGGGTGTCGTCGGCATCGTGGTCGGCCTGATGATGCACGCCAAGGAGCCGTGGTGGTGGGCGGTGGCCGCCGGACTTGGCACCGGGCTGATCTGCGGGCTGTTCAACGGCATCCTGATCACCCGCATCGGGCTGTCGCCGTTCGTGACCACGCTGGGCACGCTGTCGATCGCGCGATCGGCCGCCGTGCTGCTGTCACAGAACAAGATGATCTA
This sequence comes from uncultured Pseudomonadota bacterium, assembly GCA_963764895.1. Taxonomy (GTDB): domain Bacteria; phylum Pseudomonadota; class Alphaproteobacteria; order Acetobacterales; family Acetobacteraceae; genus CAVXUK01. The sequence continues at coordinate 510,597 of CAVXUK010000010.1, read as the reverse complement.
CGATTTCGGGCCCTATGCCGACCAGTTCTTCAAGATCTTCGGCGGCCAGTTCATCGTCGCCAATTCGGTGTGGCTGCTGATCATCATGACACTGGCGTTCGCCTTCGTGCTGAACAAGACGGTGTGGGGACGTCATCTGTTCGCCATCGGCGGCAATGAACAGGCGGCCCAGCTCACTGGCGTGCCGGTGGTGCGGGTGAAGCTGCAAGCCTATGTGTTCTGTTCGCTGTGCGCGGCGGTCGCGGCAATCATGCTGCTCGGCTGGCAGGGCTCGGCGATCAACGCGCTGGGCACCGGGTATGAGCTGCGGGTCATCGCCTCCACGGTGATCGGCGGCGCAAATCTGATGGGCGGCGAAGGTGGCGCGTTCGGCGCCTTCGTCGGCGCCGCCCTGATCGAGGTCATCCGCAACGGGCTGATCCTGGCGGGCGTGGATTCCAACTACCAGGGCATCTTCGTGGGCGGATTCATCATTCTGGCCGTGCTGCTGGAACGGGTGCGCGGCAAGAAGCGCGACTGACGCGGAAACCACGCCGCGCTGCTCGCGGACAAAGACGTGGGACGGAAGGGAACGAGATGAAGAAGCTGCTGCTTGGTGCCGCCGCGATCGGCCTGGCACTCGCGTTCGGCGCACATGACGGACATGCCGCCGACAAGAAATACGTGTTCGCGCTGGTGCCGAAGAACACCAACAACCCGTTCTTCGACCAGGCCCGTGACGGCTGCAAGAAGGCCGAAGCGGAATCCAAAGGCGCGTTTGAATGCCTGTATATCGGGCCGGACGAGCATGGCGGCGGCGACGAAGAAGTGCAGGTGGTCGCCGACCTGATCGCCAAGAAGGTCGACGGCATCGCGGTGTCGCCGTCCAACGCAGCGGCGATGGGCCACGAGCTGGCCGAGGCCAAGAAGGCCGGCATTCCGGTGCTGACGTTCGACGCCGACCTGCTGCCGCAGGACAAGGGCCTGCGCATCGCCTTCGTCGGCACGCACAACTATGAGATCGGCGTCAATCTGGCCAAGCTGGTGATGGCGAAGAAGCCGAATGGCGGCACGATCTGCATCCAGTCGGGCGGTGCGGCGGCCGCCAACCACAACGAGCGCATGCAAGGCATCCGCGACACGCTGGCCGGCGGCACGATGAGCAACGAGGCGCCGGGCGTGCGGCTGACCGGCCAGCATGGCTGGACCGAGGTGGACGGCTGCCCGCTGTACACCAACGACGACTTCACGGTCGCGCTGCAGCAGATGCAGGACGTGCTGGGCAAGTACCCGCAAGCTCGACGCCTTCGTGCCGACCGGCGGCTTCCCGGAGTTCATCGAGCAGGCCTACAAGTCGACCGCCAGCAAGTTACAAGGACAAGATCGCCAGCGGCGCCCTCGTGGTCGCGGTCGCCGACACGCTGGCGATGCAGATCGAGGAGCTGAAGCTCGGCCTGGCCACCGGCAACGTCGGCCAGCGGCCGTTCGAGATGGGCTACAAGGCGATGATGTTCCTGCAGCAGATCAAGGACGGCAAGGGGTCGCCGACCGACCCGACCTACACCGGCCTGGATGTTGTGACGCCGGAGAACGTCGACAGCTTCGGCAAGTAAGCGACGAACGCCGAAAAGCGGGCGGGGAGCGATCCCCGCCCGCTGGCGACAATGTAGGGCGGATGCCTGGAACGCCACCAGCCAAGAGATCCAGCTCCATGCGATCGGCCAGCCGCGCGGGCGGGAGGGGTTCAAGGCCATCCTGTCCGGACCGGACTACCCACATTTCCGTGCGTTCCTGCCGGCCGCGGGCCACCACCTCGGCGAGGCGGCACGGCTTCAGGCGGCGGTGGACGCCGTCGTCATCTTGTCGCGCGAGCGGCGCTGGGTGAGCCTGTAGCCGGTTCCGGCTGTCACATCCCGGTCGACCGATGCGGCGTACGCGCAACAGGCCGGCGTCCCCGTCGTAAAACGTGCTATCATTCCACTTGAACGGCAGGACCGCTGGCTCATATGGTGCAGCGCAGCAAAGTTGTGCTGCACTGCAAGGAGGGCTGTCATGGCCTCACATGTGATTGATTCTACGGCCAATTCCGTCCACGGCTCGACGAACAGCTGGACCGAGGCACGGCAGCGGTTCGCCGCGTGGCGCCAGAAGCGGGCCAATCGTGCGCGGGTCGCCCGCGAACTGGCGAGCTACACGGAACGGGAGCTGTTCGACCTCGGCATCAGCCGCGCCGACATCCCCGCCGTCATCAACGGCACCTTCCGCCGCTGACGGCCGGCCGGTCGGTCGGGGTCGGCCAGGCGCGCGAGCGGATGCGCCGGCGCATCGCCGGCGCCGAGCACCTGCTGGTCGAAGTCGATGACCGAGCCGGTCATCAGCCCGCTCTCATCGCTTGACAGAAAAGCGACGGCGCGGGCGACTTCGGCGGGTTTGATGAGGCGGCCGAACGGCTGGCGGGCTTCGGCGGCTGCGAGCCAGCCGTCATCGCTGGCGTGGTAGGTTTTCTGGATGCGGTCCTCACCCGGGCTGTCCATCCAGCCGATATTGAGCCCGTTGACCCGGATATGGTCCGGCATCAGCGAGAACGCCGCGTTCTTGGTGAGTGCCGAGAGCGCGGCCTTGGACGCCGAATAGGCGATGATGAAGCTTTGGCCGCCATGGCCGGACATGCTTTGAATGTTGACCACCGTGCCGGCAACGCGCCCGCGCCGCATGAGCTTCGCCGCATCCTGCATCAGGAAGAACGGCGCGCGCGCGTTGATGGCGAACATCGCGTCGAATAGCTCGGGCGAGGTGTCGAGAATCGTGCCGCGATCGGTGATCGCGGCGACGTTGACCAGCGCGTGCAACGTGCCGAATGCCGAGTCGGCGCCGGCGATCACGCGGCGGCAGGCGTCGACATCGGCCAGATCCGCCTGAACGAACACCGTGCGGCAACCGGTGGCCGAAATCTCGCCGGCGACCTTGGCACCGCGTTCCGCATTGCGACCGCAAATCACCAGCCCGGCGGCGCCGCGCGCGGCGAACAGGCGTGCGACCGCCTCGCCCAGCCCCTGCGTGCCGCCGGTGACGACGGCTATCTTCCCGAGCATCTGCGGTGAAGGATTCTGGTTGACCATGCGCCTGCCTCCCTGCTGGTGCGCACCTTAACCGCCGGCCCGGCGTGCGCAAGACCATGGAACGACAAGGCAGACGGCCGGACGCCCCTGCGCCCGGCCGCAGCTATCGACGCCTATTCGCCGCCCATCTTGTCCCAAACGGCATGCGACCACGCGCCCTGCGGCTGCTTCGTGATCACCGGATCGGATCCGCTGGACAGCAACACGCTCACGGTCCGCTCGTAAGCGGCCGGATCAAGATAGCCGAGGCCATGGCCCTGCGGGGCGGCAACAAGCTTGGCGACTTCGGCAATCTGGTGCTTCTGGTGGATCTCGGTTTGCGCGCCGGTGGTGTCGGCGGCCAGCACGATCTTCACCGCCTCATCCTGATGGGCCACGGCATATTGCCAGCCTTTCACCGAGGCCTTCACGAAGCGCGCGAGGCGTTCGACCATCGCCGGATCAGCCAGCTTGGCGTCGGTCGTGTATAGCCCGTCCTCCAGAGTGGCCACGCCCTCATCCTCGTATTTGAAGACGACGAGCCTCTCGGGCTTTATTCCGGATTCCAGAATCTGCCAGTATTCGTTGTAGGTCATGGTGGAAATGCAGGCGGCCTGTTTCTGCAGCAGCGGATCGACGTTGAAGCCCTGCTTCAGCACCGTCACCCCATTCGGGCCACCGGTCGTGCTGTAGCTTCGAGCTTGGCCATCCACGCCAGGAACGGATATTCGTTGCCATAGAACCACACGCCGAGCGTCCTGCCCTTGAAGTCGGCCGGCGTCTTCACGCCGCTATCCTTGCGGCAGGTCAGCATCAGGCCGGATTTCTCAAAGATCTGGGCAATATTGACGAGCGGCACACCCTTCTCACGGGCGGCCAGCGCCGCCGGCATCCAGTCCACGATCACGTCGGCACCGCCGCCGGCGATCACCTGCTCAGGCGCGATGTCCGGCCCGCCCGGCTTGATCGTTACGTCCAGCCCGGCATCCTTGTAGAAGCCTTTTGCCGCGGCGACGTAGTAGCCGGCGAACTGGCCCTGCGCGACCCATTTCAGCTGGATCGTGACCGGATCGGCCGCTTGCCGCCTGCGCCGCCACCGCCGCAAGGCCCAGCGTTGCCGCAGCCGCCAGCAGCCATTTCTTGATCGTCATGTTCGTCTCCCCCCCAAAAAGCCGGTTCGCCTCAGCGGCGAAACGACGGATGCCAGAACGTCACCGCACGCTCGATCAGCGCGAGGCGCCGTGAAACTCGCCGAACCGACCAGCGCGGCCAGCACGATTTCCGCCCACACCACATCGAGATTCATCCGCGCGACTTCGGTGGAGATGCGGAAGCCCATGCCGACGATCGGCGTGCCGAAGAACTCCGCCACGATGGCGCCGATCAGCGCCAGCGTCGAATTCAGCTTCAGCGCGTTGAACACGAACGGCAGCGCGTTCGGCAGGCGCAACTTGAACAGCGTCTGCCAGTATCCGGCACCGTACGAACGCATCAGGTCGCGCTCCATGGCGCCCGCACCTTCCAGACCCGCCAGCGTATTGACCAGCATCGGGAAAAAGGTCATCGCGACGACGACGGCGGCCTTGCTTTGCCAGTCGAAGCCGAACCACATGACCATGATCGGTGCGATGCCGACGATCGGCATGGCGGAGACAAGATTGCCGAACGGCAGCACGCCGCGACGCAGGAATGCCGACCGGTCCAGCGCGATCGCGGCCAGCAAGCCGCTGCCGCACCCGATGAGCCAGCCAGCCAGCACGGCATGCAGCACGGTCTGCACGAAATCGGCCGCGAGGGTCGGCAGATGCGCGCCGATGGCGGCGGCAATCGCCGAGGGCGGCGGCAACAGCACGCGCGGGATGCCGAAGCCGTCGCAGGCGATCTCCCACGCGGCCAGCACCAGCGCACCGAACAGCAGCGGTGCGGCGATCTGTGATGCCCGGTCCGCCCGACGCGACAGCAGCGTGAGCGCGAGCGTGCCGCCCCCTACCAGCAGCACGAGGCCCAGCAACGGCGTCACAGCCACCCGCCACGGGAGCGCATCAGGACCATACGCGCGAGGTCGATGACGCCGATGGCCAGCAGCGCCAGGAACGAGGCGGCAAACAATGCAGCCCAGATCTGCAGGGTCTGCCCGTAGTAGGACCCGGACAGCAGCCGGGCGCCCAGGCCGGCCTGCGCCCCGGTCGGCAATTCCGCCACGATGGCGCCCACCAGCGAGAACGTCGCCGCCACCTTCAGGCTCGGCATCAGGAACGCCATCGAGGCCGGCCAGCGCAACTTGGCAAGGATCTGTGTGCCGGTGGCATTGTAGGTCCGCATCAGGTCGCGCTGCATGGGGTCGGGCGAGCGCAACCCCTTCACCATGCCGGTGACGATGGGGAAGAAACTGAGATAGCCGGCGATCAGCGCCTTCGGCAGCAGGCCGGTGAAGCCGATATTGCCCAGCACGACCACCACCATCGGCGCGATCGCCAGTACCGGCACCGTCTGGCTGGCGATGATCCACGGCATCAGCGAGCGTTCCAGCGTGCGCACATGCACGATGCCGACGGCGAGCGTGATGCCGAGCGCAAGCGCGATCAGAAACCCGACGACTGGCGGCGAACGCTGTGACGCCGGCGTGATAGACGCAGGCTCTTCGGGCTATTCACGGCGCGGGTGAACACCGAGGTGTAGAGTTCATCCGCCGACCTGATGCGGCGCCGGCAGCAGCGGGCCGATCCTGCTGCATGGTGGCGAGAACCAGGTCCCATTGCGTGGCGTCGTCGTCGGCCAGATCGCGAGCCCTGTCGAGGTTCAGCCAGACGGCACCCGCGTACCAGAGCGCCAACACGGCGGCGAGCACCACAAGCACGGGCCCGGCATGATGCAGGCCACGCCGGACCGCACTAGTCATAGCTATGCCCGGCCCGCAGCGCCTCGCGCACCCGCTGCGCCACTTTCAGGAATGCCGGCGTCTCGCGAATATCGAGATCGCGCGCGGCGGGCAGATCGACATCGATCACCTCCACCACCTTGCCCGGCCGCGGCGACATGACCACGATGCGCGAGGACAGGAACACCGCTTCCGGGATCGAGTGGGTGACGAACACGACCGTCATCCCGGTGCTGCGCCACAGCTCGCAGCAGATGCAGGTTCAGCCCGTCGCGCGTGATCTCGTCCAGCGCGCCGAACGGCTCGTCCATCAGCAGCAGTGCCGGCTCGAAACTCAGCGCGCGGGCGATCGAGACGCGCTGCTGCATGCCGCCGGAAAGCTGCCAGGGAAACCGGCGGTGAGAATTCGTCAGACCGACCAGCGCGAGATAGCGCGGCCGCGCCGCGCCCGCCGCTCCGGCGGCGGCAGGCCCATGATCTCCAGCGGCAGCATCACGTTGCGCTCCACCGTGCGCCACGGATACAGCGCCGGCGCCTGGAACACGTAGCCGTAGGCGCGGTGGTGCCGCGCCTGCTCCGGCGTGCATGCCGTTGACCAGGAGCGTGCCGCCGGTCGGCCGCTCGAGATCGGCGATGGCGCGCAGCAGCGTGGTCTTGCCGCAACCCGACGGGCCGATCAGCGAGACGAAACCGCCGCGCGCGATCTCAAGCGACACGTCCGACAGGGCGACCGTCGTTGGCCGTTGCCGCATCGAAGACGATGCTGAGGCTGTCAGCGCGCACCACCGTCGGGCTGGGCGTCACGGAGGCCGGCATCGCCGCCTCCAGCGTGGTCAGTTCAGCCACCTTGCATCCGCTCGGCCAGACGCTGGTCGGTCTCCAGCACCGCGCGCAGCAGCACGTTGGCGCCGGCGGTCACCTGCTCGGGTTCGCTCTTTTCCGCCTCGTTGTGGCTGAGGCCCCCCTCGCAGGGAACGAAGACCATCGTCGTCGGCGCGACGCGGGCGATATAGGCGGAGTCGTGACCCGCGCCGGAGACGATCTTGCGCGCCGGATAGCCGGCGGCGGCGGCGGCGCGGGCGACCGCGAGTCGATGCACTCCGCATCGAAATGCACGGCCGGCGAATCCCACACCCGCTCGACCTGCGCCTGCACGACGCCGGATGCGACGATCTTCGCAATCTCGTCTCGGACCTCCGTTCTCCATCGCGGCGACGACGATCATCGTTCGGGTGGCGCAGATCGATCGTGAAGAACACCTCGCCGGGCATGACGTTGCGGCTGTTCGGCCGGCATTCGATCAGGCCGACCGTGCCGACCGCCGCTCGGCGCATGGCGCAGTGCCACGTCGTTGACCGCCTGCGATCATGCGGGACGCAGCCAGCAGCGCATCGTGGCGCAGCGGCATCGGCGTGGAGCCGGCATGGCTGTCGGTGCCCGTCACCGTCACCTCGAACCAGCGCATGCCCTGCACGCCGGTGACGATGCCGATGGTCTTGCCCTCGGCCTCCAGGATCGGCCCCTGCTCGATATGCACCTCGAAATGCGCGCGCGAGCTTGTGGCGCGCCGGATTTCTCGTTGCCGCGATAGCCGATGCGGTCCAGTTCCTCGCCGAACGTCTTGCCCTCGCGATCGGTCGCGGCTGTCGGCGTAGCGCGCGATCGAACACGCCCGCGAACACGCCGGAGGCCAGCATGGCCGGCGCGAAGCGGCTGCCTTCCTCGTTGGTCCAGTTGATGACCTCGATCGGCGCGTTGGTCTCGATCTGCAGATCGTTCAGCGTGCGCAGCACCTCCAGGCCGGACAGCACGCCGATGACGCCGTCGAACTTCCCGCCGGTCGGCTGCGTGTCGAGATGGCTGCCCATGGCGATCGGCGGCAGCGTATTGTTCGCGGCCGGCGCGGCGGGCGAACATGTTGCCCATGTCGTCGATCGTGACCGTGCAACCGGCCGCCTCGCAGGCGGCGCGGAACCAGTCGCGCACCTGCCGGTCGAGATCGGTCAGCGTCAGCCGCTTGATGCCGCCTTTCGGCGTGGCGCCGATCTTCGCCGTCTCCATGATCGCTGTCCCACAGCCGTTCGGCGTTGATGGCGATGTTGGCTGGGACGCTCATTCGGCGGCCTCCGGCACGCGCATCGGATTGTTCGGATGGTTGCGCCCACACCAGCTTCGGCTGCGTCGCTCGGCTGCGGCACCATCGTGATGCAGGCATCGACCGGGCAGACATGGGCGCACAGATTGCAGCCGACGCATTCCGCGTCGATCACCTCATAGCGCCGCTTGCCGTCCACGCGCAGCGCCGCGATGGCCTGGTGCGAGGTGTCCTCGCAGGCGATATGGCACAGCCCGCACTGGATGCACAGGTCCTGATCGATGCGCGCGATGTCGTGAGTTCAGGTTCAGGTCGCTCCAGTCACGTAGTTCGGCACCGCGCGGCCGCGGAAATCGTCGAGCGTGCGATAGCCCTTTCTCGTCCATCCAGTTCGACAAGCCGTCGATCAGATCCTCGACGATGCGGAAACCGTAATGCATCGCCGCCGTGCAGACCTGCACCGTGCCGGCGCCCAGCGCGATGAATTCGGCCGCGTCGCGCCACGTGGAAATGCCGCCGATGCCGGAGATCGGCAGGCCGCGCATTTCCGGATCGCGCGCGATCTCGGCCACCATGTGCAGCGCGATCGGCTTCACCGCCGGGCCGCAATAGCCGCCATGCGTACCCTTCCCGTCGACCACCGGCTCGGGCGCCATCAGGTCCAGATCGACGGCGACGATCGACTTGATCGTGTTGATCAGCGACACGCGTCCGCGCCGCCGGCCGCGCGCGCGCGCGCCGGTTGCAGAATGTCGCGTGATGTTGGGCGTCAGCTTGACGATCACCGGCAGCCTGCGTGTCCTGCTTGCACCACGCGGTGACCATCTCGACGTATTCCGGCACCTGGCCGACCGCCGCGCCCATGCCGCGCTCGCTCATGCCGTGCGGGCAGCCGAAATTCAGCTCGAGCCGTCGCAGCCGGTGTCTTCCACGAGCGGCAGGATCGACTTCCAGCGCGTCCTCGTTGCACGGCACCATCAGCGAGACGACCAGCGCGCGATCCGGCCAGTCGCGCTTGACCTGACCGATCTCGCGAGATTGACCTCCAGCGGCCGGTCGGTGATCAGTTCGATGTTGTTGAAGCCGGCGATACGCTGGCCGTTCTAGCTGACCGCGCCATAGCGGCTGGAACATTGACCACGGGCGGGTCGTCGCCGAGCGTCTTCCACACCACGCCGCCCCAGCCGGCCTCGAACGCGCGGTCGACGTTGTAGGCCTTGTCGGTCGGCGGCGCGGAGGCGAGCCAGAACGGGTTCGGGCGAACGGATGCCGGCAAAGGTCGTGGAGAGATCGGCCATGTCTCTGCCCCCTGTCAGCCGCGCAGCTGCCGGTTGATCGCTTCCGCCGCAAGCTTGCCGTCCTGCACCGCTGCCACCGTGAGGTCCACGCCCACGATGCAATCGCCGCCGGCATAGACGCCGGGCACCGAGGTCTGCCGATCTTCGTCCACCGCGATGCGGCCATCGGTCACGGTCAGCGCCGGATGGCTGAGCTTGTCGGCGATGAAGACCTGGCCGACGGCTTTCAACACCATGTCGGCCTCAAGCAGGAACGTCTCGCCGGTCGCGACCGCGCGACCGGTGGCATCGGGCACGGTGCGCATGAATTCGACGGCCCTGACATGGCCGCCCGCGCCATGCAGGGCGTGCGGCGTGGCCCAGTGGCGAATGCGCACGCCGTTGGTCTGCGCCCAGTCCTGCTCGTCCAACGTTGCGGACATATCCGCCGGGCCACGACGATAGACCATCGTGACCTCCTCGGCACCGAGCAGGCGGGCCTGTGTCGCAGCATCGATGGCCGTATTGCCGCCGCCGATCACCACGACGCGGCGGCCGATCGCCATGGTCGACTTGTCCTCGGTCTGACGCAGCACGGCGATAAAATCCACCGCGTCAAGCACGCCACCCACCGCCTCGCCCGCGATCCCGAGCGCGCGCACGCCGTCCAGCCCGATGCCGAGGAATACCGCGTCGTACTCGGCGCGCAGCGACGCGACAGAAATATCGCGGCCGAGCCGCTTGTCGTATTCGATGCTGATTCCGCCTACCGAAAGGATGAAATCCACTTCGCGCTGGGCGAAGTTATCGGTGACCTTGTAGGCGGCGATGCCGTATTCGTTGAGGCCGCCGGGCTTGGGCCGCGCCTCGAACACCGTCACCTCATGCCCGTGCAGCGCGAGCCGGTGCGCGCAGGCGAGGCCGGCCGGGCCGGCGCCGACGACGGCGACGCGCTTGCCGGTTGCCGGGCCACGCACGAACGGCTGCGGATCGTGCTCCATGAGCCAGTCGGTGGCGCGGCGTTGCAGCGCGCCGATGCGCACCGGCCGCTCCTCCTCCGCCATGCGCACGCAGGCGGCTTCGCACAGGATCTCCGTGGGACAGACGCGGGCACAACTGCCGCCGAAAATGTTCTGCTCGAGAATCCTCAGCGCCGAGCCGCGCAGATTGTCGGTGGCGATCTTGCGGATGAAGCCGGGGATGTCGATGCCGGTCGGGCACGCTTCCATGCACGGCGCGTCGTAGCAGAAGTAGCAACGACTGGCCTCCACCACGGCCTCGTGCGGCGTCAGCGGCGGATGCGCGTCAACAAAGTTGGCCGCGATCTGGGCGGTGGAGAGCCGTCCGGCGGCAATGTCGGCGGTCTCGGTCACGGCACGCGTCTCCGTTGCAATCCGATCGAAGGCCGGACTTAACGGCATGCCATGCGTTGCCGTCAATGCAGAAATCTTGACCGCGCGGTCAGATTCGGCTGTGCTGGGCGCATGGACACGTCCGTACGCCTGTTGCACAGCGAGCGCGGCATTGCCCGGCGCGAGACCAAAGCTGCCATCCTCGCAGCAGCGGCGGCGGTGTTCGCGAAAGGCGGGTTCGCGGCGGCGCGGATGGCGGACATCGCGGTCGCCGCCGGGTTGCCCAAGGCGAACCTGCATTATTACTTCCGCACCAAGGACATCCTGTATCGCGCGGTGCTGGAAGACATCGTCACGCGCTGGCTGGAGACCGCGACGCTCTGGTTCGTGCCCGAGCGCCATCCCGCCGAGGCGCTCGCCGGCTATCTTCGTGCCAAGCTGGAGGATGCGCGGCTGCGCCCCGGCGACAGCCGTATCTTCGCCACCGAGCTGCTTCGAGGCGCGCCGGTGCTGACACCGTTTTTGCGCGGCGAACTACGCTGCCGGGCGGCCGAGATGGGCGCCGTGATCGAACAATGGGGCGCGCGCGGCCTCATGGACCGGGTCGCCCCGGCGCATCTGTTCTTCAGCCTGTGGGCAATGACGCAGACCTACGCCGATTTCGACGTTCAGATCCGTGCCGTGCTGGGCCGCGACGATCTGGACGATGACGTGTTCGCGACCGCCACCGCCACGGTGACGGCAATGGTGCTGAAAGGCTGCGGCGTGACCGCAGCCACATGACAGGAGGAATTGCGATGTTACTGGTGCGCGGTGGAACGGTGGTCAATGCCGACAGGCGTGTGGCGGCGGACGTGCTGTGCGTCGAAGGCAAAATCGCAAAAGTCGGCGCGAACCTGGAGGCGCCGGCCGGTGCCGAGATCGTCGATGCCGACGGAATGTTCGTGATGCCGGGCGGCATCGACCCGCACACGCACATGGAAATGCCATTCATGGGCCAGACCGCGAGCGACGATTTCTTCACCGGCACCTCGGCCGGCGTGGCCGGCGGCACCACGATGATCATCGACTTCGCCATTCCCGGCCCCGGCACCTCGCTGATCGACGCCTGGAAGGGCTGGAGCGCGATGGCCGAGAAAGCCGCCGCCGACTACAGCTTCCATGTTGCGGTGACATGGTGGTCCGACGCGGTCGCCGAACAGATGGGCGTGCTGACGCGCGAGCACGGCGTGAACAGCTTCAAGCATTTCATGGCCTACAAGGGCGCGCTGATGGTCGATGACGGCGTGCTGCTGCACTCGATCGGCCGTGCGCTGGAACTGGGCGCGATCTGCAACGTGCATGCCGAGAACGGCGACGCGGTGGCGCATCTGCAAAAGCAGCTGCTGACGGCTGGCATTCGTGGGCCGGAAGCGCACGCGTTGTCGCGCCCGCCGACCGTCGAGGCCGAGGCGGCGCAACGCGTGATCGCCATCGCCTCGTTGCTGGGCGCGCCGATCTACATCGTGCATGTCTCCACCGAGGAAGCGACGCAGGCCATCGCCGCCGCCCGGCTGCGTGGCCAGCGCGTGTACGGCGAGGTGCTGGCGCAGCATCTGGTGGTGGACGAGAGCGTCTATCGCCACCCCGACTGGGCCACCGCCGCCGCTTACGTGATGAGCCCGCCGTTCCGCGAGAAGCACCATCAGAAGGCGCTGTGGGCCGGCCTGGTCTCCGGCACGTTGCAGACGACGGCGACCGACCATTGCGTGTTCTGCGCGCCGCAGAAAGCGATGGGGCGCGACGATTTTACCAAAATCCCGAACGGCACGGGCGGGATCGAGGAACGCATGGGCATAATGTGGCACCACGGCGTCGGCGCCGGCCGGATCACGCCGGAGGAGTTTGTCGCGATCACATCGACCAACACGGCGAAGATCTTCAACATCCATCCGCGCAAGGGCGCCGTCGAAGTGGGCGCGGACGCCGATATCGTGGTGTGGGACGCGCATGCGAGCCGCACGATCTCGGTGAAGACGCACCACCAGCGCGTGGATTTCAGCGTGTTCGAAGGGATGGAGGTAACGGGTCTGGCGCGCCATACGATTTCGTGCGGCAAGCTGGTGTGGACGGACGGCGACCTGCGCACGGTGCGCGGCGCCGGCCGCTACGTGCCGCGCCCGTGCTTCCCGGCGCCGATGCAGGCACAAGCGTTGCGCCATACGCTGACGAAGCCGGTGGCGGTGACGCGGGCTGGATGAGCGGTAACTCGCGTTGACGGTATAGAACCAAGGCGACATGAACGGCCGCCCCGGCCCATGATCGCGCCGATCCTGGCGCGCCGCGGGGCGGTTGGATTCTGGCTCGCGGTGTTGCTGACCGGCGTCGGCACCGGCCTCGGCGCGGCGGCGCTCACCGGGCTGCTGGAATTCGTGCAGCATCTGATGTGGGGCGGCGCCGGGCTCGATTTGCTGGAGGCGGCGTCGCGCGCAGCGCCATGGCGGCATCTTGCGGTCCTGTTCGCGGCGGGACTGGTGACCGGCGCCGGTCAGCTTCTGCTCAGGCGGCTGGAAAGCGGCAACGGCATCGACATCACGGCCGCCATCTGGTTCCAGGCCGGGCGGCTGCCAGCGTTGCGCACCTTGGCCAGCGCCGTGCTGTCGATCGTGATCGTCGGCATGGGCGCGGCGCTCGGGCGGGAGGGCGCGCCGAAGCAGGCGGGGGCCGTCATCGCCAACACCATGTCCGATCGCGCGCGGCTGTCCGACGACGAGCGGCGGTTGCTGGTCGCCTGCGGCGCCGGGGCCGGCATGGCAGCGGCGTACGGCGTGCCGCTCGGCGGCGCATTGTTCGCGCTGGAGGTACTGCGCGGCGTGCTCGCGCTGCGCTTCGTGCTGCCGGCGCTGGTGACCTCGCTGGTCGCAACCGGCGGTCTCCTGGGCGTTCCTGCCGGACCGGCCGACCTACGTCATTCCGGCGTATGCCGGCTCACTCTCGGTTGCCGCCTGGGCGCTGCTGGCCGGGCCGGTCGTGGGCGTGGTCTCGGTGGGCTACGTGCGGGCCGTCGCATGGGCGGACAAGCACAAGCCGCAAGGCTGGCGCCGGGTGGCGGCGCCCGTCGTGGTGCTTGGCGCGCTGGGAGCAGCGTCGATCGCGTTCCCGCAACTGCTCGGCAACGGGCGCGACGCGGCGGAACTGGCGTTCAACGGCCGCCTTGGCGCGCCGCTGCTCGCTGTGCTGTTGCTGTCGCGCCCGGCCGCCACCGTGCTTTGCCTCGGCAGCGGTGCGCCCGGCGGCCTGTTCACGCCGTCACTGACGGTCGGGGCGATGTTGGGCGGCGTGCTGGGACTGCCCTGGCCGTGGCTCTGGCCCGGCGTGCCGCCAGGACTGTTCGCGCTGCTCGGCGCCGCCGCGATGCTCGCGGCCACCACGCAGGGGCCGCTGTCGACGGTCGTGCTGATGATGGAACTGACAGGATACGCGCGCGCCGCGGTCGTGCCGCTGCTGATCGTCGTCACGACGGCAACGCTGGTCGCACGCACAATTGAACCACGATCGATCTACGACGCGCGCCTGAACAACGCGCAGGTCCTCGAGCGGCAGCGCGCACGCGACCGCGGTCTTGGCGAGTTTCCGCAAAGATGATGTACGCTACAGCGTTACTCCTGGATCACTGGGATTATTTTAGCCGAACTTTGTTGCATTGTGTTACATTTGAATGACATGAAAAACCTGGGACATTGCTGAGAGTTTGCCGAACTGTTGATGTAAGAAGCAATCGCTCGCCAGCGTGGCTCCTCTAGGATATTGTCCTCACGAACGCGGCATCGGGGCGATAGCAAATCAAAATGGATCAGATCTCACTAATACCGGACGATATCGCCGATGCCTGTGCGCGCGACCTGCGGCGCGTGGGCGTTCACCCGGATCACTGGTATCCCGTTGCTTGGTCCGGCGAACTGAAAGCTGGTAAATCGCTGGCCGTACGTTTCGCAGGTGAGCCAATCGTATTGGTGCGCTCGCAGGACGGCGCACTGTTCGCGCTGGAGGACCGATGCGCGCACCGCCAGGTGCCGCTCAGCAAGGGGACGGTGCAGGGCACCGGCATCCGCTGCTGCTACCACGGGTGGAGCTATGACGCCTCCGGCCGATGCACCGACGTGCCATATCTGGGCAAGGGCAAGCTGCCGAACGGCGTCCGTTCCTATCCGTGCCGCGAAATCGAAGGGCTGATCCTGGTGTTTCCGGGCGAAGCGGCGTTGGCGGACTCGGTGCAGCTGCCGGGGCTGGGGTCGGTGGCGGACAAAAGGTACAAGACGCGCCGGTTCGGTCGCGAGATCGCCTGCCATTACAGTTTCATGCATGAAAACCTGATGGATATGAACCATCAGTTCCTGCACCGCAAAATAATGGGCCAGATCCGACCGCGCTTCCTTGAACAGAGCCGCGGCGATGACTGGCTCGAGGCGAAGTATAGTTTTGCGCGGACAGGCGGGAAACAACCGCTCGGCGAGGCGGCGATCTTCGGCCAGCGGCGTTCCGGCAGTCTCAGCCGGGCTGAGCGGGACGTGATGACGATCCGCACCGAGTATCCATACCAGACGCTGCGCATCCGCACCGACAACGAGACGCCGGTGATGGATCTGTGGATCGCCTATGTCCCGCTCGACCGCGCCCAGCGCACGAACCGCACGTTCGGCCTGCTGTCGGTGCAGCGCCCGAAGATCCCTTATGTGCTGGACCTCGCCTGGCCGCTGCTGGTGCTGTTCACCGAGCGCATCTTCCGCGAGGATCGCGACATCGTGGAAATGGAACAGCGCGCGCACGACGCGCAGGGCGAAGATCGCAACCAGGAAGTGTTCCCGGTGATCCGCACTCTGCGCGGGCTGCTGACAGCCTGCGGCGCTCCCGCGTAACCGTATCGGCCAAACGCGGCGCCGCGGGCCGCGTTCATCCGGCGTGCAATGTCCGCATTGCCGCGGCCCGCTCGAACACCCGCAACAGCACGCGGATCGCGCGGCCGCGCTCGGAGGTGAGTTTCGGGTCTTTCTGCAACAGCAGTTCCGCGTCGCGGTCGGCCATGTGCAACAGGCCCTCATCCTCCACCGGGTCGGCCAGCCGCCAGCCGGGCAGGCCGGACTGGCGGGTGCCGAGCAGGTCGCCGCCGCCGCGCAGGCGGAAATCCTCGTCGGCGATGACGAAGCCGTCCTCGGTGTCGCGCAGCATCAGCAGGCGGCGGCGGGCGATCTCGGACAGGCCGTCATCGTGCAGCAGCAGGCAGAAACTGGCCGCCGCCCCGCGCCCGACGCGGCCGCGCAACTGGTGCAGCTGCGCGAGGCCGAAGCGCTCGGCATGCTCGACGACCATCACGCTCGCCTCGGGCACATCCACGCCGACCTCGATCACCGTCGTCGCGACCAGCAGCTGCGTCTGGCCGGCGGCGAAGTCAGCCAGGGCGGTTTCGCGCATGGCGGAGTCCTGCTGGCCATGGGCCAGCCCGACTGCCGGCGCCGAACCGCTCGCGCAGTTCGGCGAACCGCGCTTCGGCCGCGGCGAGGTCGGTCAACTCGCTTTCGGCCACCATCGGGCACACCCAGTAGACGCGCGCGCCGCCGTCCAGCGCGCGGGCGACCGCATCCACGACGTCGGGCATCGTTGCGAGCGAATGCAGCGTGGTGCGCACCGGCCGGCGCCCGGCGGGCTTCTCGGTCAGGCGGCTGACCTGCATCTCGCCCCATTGCGTGAGCAGCAGCGTGCGCGGAATCGGCGTCGCCGTCATCACCAGCACGTCGGTGGCCGCCCCTTTGCGGCCCATCAGCAGCCGCTGATCGACGCCGAACCGGTGCTGCTCGTCGATCACCGCCAGGGCGAGGTCGCGGTACTCGACCTTCTCCTGAAACAGCGCGTGCGTGCCGACCACCAGCGGAATCGAGCCGTCTGCCAGCCCCGCCAGAATACGTGTCCGTGCCGCACCCTTCACCGAGCCGGTCAGCAGCACGACCGGAACCGGCGCCAGCCGTTCCAGCGTGCGCAGATGCTGCTGGGCCAGCACCTCGGTGGGCGCCATCAGCGCAGCCTGTGCGCCGGCCTCCACGGCGCGCAGCATCGCCAGCAGCGCCACCAGCGTCTTGCCGGAGCCGACATCGCCTTGCAGCAGCCGCAGCATCCGGCGCGGCGCGGCGAGGTCGGCATCGATCTCCGCCAGCGCCGTTGCCTGCGATGGCGTCGGGCGATGCCCGAACGCGGCCAGGGCCTGCGCCCGCAATGTGCCGTCGCCGGTCAGCGCCCGGCCGGGGCGCTCGCGCACGCGCCGCCGCACGAGCGCCAGTGCCACCTGCCCGGCCAGCAACTCGTCATAGGCGAGGCGCCGCCGCTGGCGGGCGGCGGCGGGTCCGCCGGCAGGTGCAACGCCCGTAGCGCGGCGGCGAATCCGGGCCAGGATTCGCGCGCAACGAGGGCCGGATCGTGCCATTCCGGCAGGGCAGGAATGCGCCCCAGCGCCTCGGCCAGCGGGCGGCGCAGGTGCCAGGAAAACAGCCCCGCCGTGAGCGGCCAGACCGGCTCGACGCCGGGCAGCCGGTCGGCCTGGTCCAATGCGACGATGTGGTCGGGGTGCACCAGGTTGCGCCGCTCATCGGCGCGTGCCGGACACCAGCACCTTGCCGCCCACCGGCAGCTTGTTGCGCGGGAAGCCCCTGAAGAAGACGAGCTCAGCGAAACCCGTGCCGTCGGTCACGATGGCCTTGGTCGGCTGGCGGGCATTTCCCGGCGGCTCGATGCGCACCACTTCCACCGCAATCGTCGCCATGCGGCCCGGCTGCACCTGCCGCAGCGTTGCCCGCTCGCGCCGGTCGATGTACAACTCGGGCAGGTGGAACAGCAGATCGATCACGCGGTTGCCGCCGGCCGCGCGCGCGATCAGCTTCGCGAGGGTCTCGGCGACGCCGCGAAGGCTGGTCAGGGGCGCAAAAAGCGGGGCTAGGTCGTCGTGTTCCACGGCTGACACTGATCAGGCCCGGGTCTATATGGCAACCCGCTCATGCTGAACTCCACCTCTCCGCCGCCCGGTTCCGACCCTGGAGCGCGCGATCCCCGTCGGCGCCGGCTGCTGTTCCGCGCCACGCATCGCGGCACCCATGAGACCGATCTGCTCATCGGCGGCTACGTCGCCAGCCGGATCGACAGCCTGACCGGGCCAGACATGGACGCGCTCGAAGAAGTGCTCGAATTGCCCGACACCGATCTCGCCGACTGGCTGACCGGGCGGCGCCCGATCCCGCCCGAATCGGACAGCGCGATGCTGCGCGCCATCCGCGCGGCCGCCCTTTCATGAGACACCTTACCATGAGACGCGGAGCATGACGCCGCTTCAGGTCTGGGGGGCACCGGAAGGCTGGGATGCGGTCCTGCTCGCCCGTCGTGCGAGCGAACACAAGGCCGGCCCCCTGCTGCACGTCGCGCGCGACGACAGCCGCATGGCGCGGCTGGCGGAGGCGCTGGCGTTCTTCGCGCCCGAAGCCGAAGTGCTGCGGTTCCCGGCCTGGGACTGCCTGCCGTACGATCGCGTGTCGCCCAACGCCGAACTGGTCAGCGAGCGCATCGCGACGCTGGCGCGCCTGCTGGAGCCCGCCAGCAAGCCGCGCATCGTGCTGACCACCGTGAACGCGCTGGTGCAGCGCGTGCCGCCGCGCCAGGCGTTCCAGGGCGCCAGCCGCGCGCTGAAGCAGGGCAGCGTCGTGCAGCCCGAGGAACTGGCCCGCTTCCTGGAAGCCAACGGCTACGGCCGCGCCGGCACGGTCATGGAACCGGGCGAGTATTCCATGCGCGGCGGCATCATCGACATCTTTCCGGCCGGCCGCGCCGAGCCGGTGCGGCTCGACCTGTTCGGCGACACGATCGAGAGCATCCGCGCCTTCGATCCCGCCACGCAGCGCAGCGGCGCACGCGTCGAAAGTTTCGCGCTGCGGCCGGTCGGTGAGGTGTCGCAGGACCGCAACTCGGTGGCGCGCTTCCGCACCGGCTGGCGTGAACTGTTCGGGCAGGGGGCGGCCGAGGACCCGATCTACCTGTCGGTCTCCGACGGCCGCCGGCATCCCGGCATGGAGCATTGGGTGCCGCTGTTCCACGACCACATGGAAACGCTGCTCGACTACCTGCCGGGCGCTTTCGTCAGCCTGGACCATCAGGCCGAGGATGTGCTGACAGCGCGGCTGGAAATGATCGCCGACCACTTTGCCGCGCGCCGCATGGTGCCGCGCGATGGCGAGACGCCGTATCGCCCGCTGCCGCCCCACATGCTGTACCTCGACCGCGCCGACTGGGATGCGATGCTGTCGCGTGGGCCGGTGTGCGGCGTTCAGCCCGTTCGGCGTGCCGGAAGGTGGCCAGGGGATCGACGGCGGCGGGCGGCCGGCGCCGATCCTGGCGCAGGCCGGCGTCAGTGCCTTCGACCAGTTCAAGACGCTCGCCGATCGTTGGGCCGGCGAGAACCGCCGCGTGATGATCGCCGCCTGGACGCGGGGCTCGCGCGAGCGGCTGGCGCATCTGCTGCGCGAGCACGGCGTCAAGCCGATGCCGGCCGACGACTGGGCGACGGTGCGGAAGCTCGCCCCGACCAGCATCGCGCTGGTCACGCTCGGCCTGGAGCGTGGCTTCCTGGCGGACGACCCGCGCCTCGGCCGCATCGCCTGCCTGTCCGAACAGGATCTGCTGGGCGAGCGCATCAGCCGCCCGCCGCGCCGCCGCAAGCGCGCCGACCAGTTCATTGCCGAGGCCACCGAAATCGCCGAGGGCGACCTGGTCGTGCATCAGGACCACGGCATCGGCCGCTACGACGGGCTGGTGACGCTGACGGTCGGCGAGGCGCCGCACGATTGCCTGCGGCTGCTCTACGACGGCGACGACAAGCTGTTCCTCCCGGTCGAGAACATCGAAATGCTGTCGCGCTTCGGCAGCGAAACCGCGGGCGTGGCACTCGACAAGCTGGGCGGCGCCGGCTGGCAGACGCGCAAGGCCAAGGCCAAGCAGCGCATCCGCGACATGGCCGGCGAGCTGATCCGCGTCGCCGCCGCGCGACGGCTGCGCGAGGCCGAGGTGATGGCGCCGGCCGAAGGCGCCTGGGACGAATTCTGCGCCCGCTTCCCGTTCGCCGAGACCGAGGATCAGTCCCGCGCCATCGCCGACGTGCTGGAAGACATGGCCGCCGGCCGGCCGATGGACCGGCTGATCTGCGGCGACGTGGGTTTCGGCAAGACCGAAGTGGCGTTGCGCGCCGCCTTCGTCGCCGCGATGTCCGGCAGCCAGGTCGCCGTGGTGGTGCCGACCACCCTGCTCGCGCGCCAGCATTTCCGCACCTTCTCGGCGCGCTTCGCCGGGTTGCCGGTGAAGATCGGCCAGCTCTCCCGCATGGTCACGGCCAAGGAGGCGGCCGACGTACGCCAAGGCGTGGCCGAGGGCGACATCCAGATCGTCGTCGGCACGCATGCGCTGCTGGCCAAGGCCGTGACGTTCTCCAATCTCGGCCTGGTGATCGTCGACGAGGAGCAGCATTTCGGCGTCGCGCACAAGGAGAAGCTGAAGGCGCTGAAGGCCGACGTGCATGTGCTGACGCTGACGGCCACGCCGATTCCGCGCACGCTGCAACTGGCGCTGACCGGCGTGCGCGAAATGAGCGTGATCGCGACGCCGCCGGTGGACCGGCTGGCGGTGCGCACCTTCATCATGCCGTTCGACGCCGTGGTGATCCGCGAGGCGATCCAGCGCGAACGGTTCCGCGGCGGGCAGATGTTCTGCGTGGTGCCGCGCATCGAGGATCTCGGCCGCATGGCCGAACGGCTGGCCGAGATCGTGCCGGAAGCGCGCATGGCGCAGGCGCACGGGCGGCTCGCGCCGACCGAGCTCGAACGCGTGATGACCGAGTTCGGCGACGGCAAATACGACATCCTGCTCTCGACCAACATCGTCGAGAGCGGGCTCGACATGCCGGCGGTCAACACGCTGATGATCTACCGCGCCGACATGTTCGGCCTCGGCCAGCTGTACCAGCTGCGCGGCCGCGTGGGGCGCGGCAAGCAGCGCGGCTACGCCTATCTCACCTGGCCGCCGACGCAGCATCTGTCCGTTGCCGCCGAGAAGCGGCTGTCGGTGATGCAGACGCTGGATACGCTGGGCGCCGGCTTCACGCTGGCCTCGCACGATCTGGACATCCGTGGCGCCGGCAACCTGCTGGGCGACGAGCAGTCCGGGCATATCCGCGAAGTCGGCATCGAGCTGTACCAGCAGATGCTGGAGGACGCGGTGGCCGAGATGCGCGCCGAGAAGGGCCGCAAGAAGGCCGCCGACCGCGACTGGACGCCGAATATCGGCCTGGGCCTGCCGGTGCTGATCCCGGAGACGTATGTGCGCGACCTGCCGGTGCGGCTGGGCCTCTACCGGCGCATCGGCGCGCTGGCGAGCGACGCCGAGACCGAGGCGATGGCCGCCGAACTGGTCGACCGCTTCGGCCCGCTGCCGGAGGAGGTGGACAACCTGCTGCAGGTGGTCGCGTTGAAGCGCCTGTGCCGCGAGGCCGGCGTGGAGAAGCTGGACGCCGGGCCGAAGGGCATGGCGGTGACGTTCCGCGGCAATGCCTTCCGCAACCCCTCGGGCCTGATCGCCTGGCTATCGAGCAAGGGCGGGATGATCCGCCTGCGCCCCGACCACAAGCTGGCGATCGCGCGCGAGATGAACGTCGCGGAGCGGCTGCGCATGGCGCGCGACGTGGTGGAGAATCTGAACCGCATCGCCGTGCAGGCCAAGGCGGCTTAGGAACGGCGCCCTTGCGCTTGCATCGCAAGGGCGCAATGCTCGGTTCATAAGCCTGCTGGGGCCAGCGATGACCCGTGATCAGTTCTGGCTGACATATTTGCGGGCGCATCGGCGCCCCCAGACCCGTACGCTCCATTATGTCGGCAGCACGCTGGCGCTGATCTGCATCGCCCTGGCAGTGATCCGGTTGGAGTGGTGGTGGCTGATCGCGGCACCGCTGGTCGGTTACGCGATGGCGTGGGCCGCCCATTTCGGCATCGAGGGAAACCGCCCGGCGACGTTCGGCCACCCGTTCTGGTCACTGGTCAGCGATTACCGAATGCTGTTCCTGTTCGCGACCGGCCGCCTCACCCCGCATCTCCGACGTGCCGATGTCGCTTGAGGGGCAGGCGACCGCGACGCCCTTCGCGTTGATGACGGCGCTTCGCTTTTCCGGCCGACAGGTCTACTTCGTCACCGCACAATGAGTCGTGAATATCCGCCCCGCCCGATAGTCGGCATCGGTGTTGTCGTGTTGCGGCCCGGTGCAGTGTTGCTGGCACGGCGCGGCCGGGCACCCAGTCTCGGCGCCTGGAGCCTGCCGGGCGGCGCCCAGGAACTGGGCGAGACGGCCGAGCAGGCGGCACGGCGTGAATTGCAGGAGGAAACCGGGCTGACCGTCGGGCCTCTGCTGCTGGCCGCCAATGTGGACAGTATCCATCGCGACGACGACGGCCGCATACGCTTCCACTACACGATCCTGGATTTCGCGGCGCGCTGGCACGGCGGCGAGGCGGTCGCCGGCGGCGACATTACCGAGATCGCCTGGGCCGCCTTCGACCAGTTCGACGCCTACGACCTCTGGGCCGAAGCCCGCCGCGTCATCGCCATCGCACGCCGGTTGCTGTCGCTCTAGCGCCGCGCCCCCCCGCGCCCGCTTTAGCTCCGGCGCCGATGCGAGCGCGGCACGCCGGGGCGCGACGCCACCGTCATCGCCGCCCCCGCCAGCACGATGCCCAGGCTCGCCAGCGGCAGCCAGCTCGGCCGCGTCAGGATCGGCAGGGCGATATTCAGCCACACCCAGGCGCCGAGATGCGCGGTGGCGAATTCGTGCACCACGTACAGCCAGCGCGCGTCATAGATGCCGATCAGCTGCCCGAGCGTAAGCATGGGTGGAAGCAAGGTGGCCAGCGCGAACGCCGCCACCATGCAGGCAGCCGAGAGAACAGCGAGGATGCGCGTGGCGATCAAACGAATAGACGCTCCTTGGTCTTGTCGGCATACATCGCGGCCACCAACTCTCCGTAGCCGTTCCAGATCCGCGTCGGCACCATTTCGCCGCTCCCCAGCAACCGCTCCTGCTCCTGGCTCCAACGTGGGTGGGGCACCGCAGGATTCACGTTGGCCCAGAAACCGTACTCGCTATCCTGAAGCTGCTCCCAGAACGTCTTCGGCCGCTGGTCGGTGAACTCAACCTTCACGATCGACTTTGCCGACTTGAAGCCATATTTCCAAGGCACGGTAACGCGGATCGGTGCGCCGTTCTGCGGCGGCAAGGTCTTGCCGTAGAGACCGACGGACAGGAACGCAAGCTCGTTCATCGCCTCCTGCACCGTCAAGCCCTCGGTATACGGCCAAGGATACCACGACTGACGCAGACCGGGCATCGTCTTGTCGTCAGCGAGCGTGGTGAATTTCAGGTAAGTGGCACTGCCCAGCGGCTCCGCCATCTTAACCAGATCGGCCATCGGGAAGCCGATCCACGGCACCGTCATCGCCCACGCCTCGACGCAGCGGTGGCGATACACGCGCTCTTCCAGCGACACCCGCTTCATCAGGTCGTCGAACCCGATGGTACGCGGGGTCTTCACCATGCCGGCGATCTCGATGGACCACGGTTCCACCTTCAGCGCGGCGGCAGCATCGGAGACGGATTTCGAGTCGCCGAACTCGTAGTAGTTGTTGTAGTGAGTCACATCGCTCTCCGGCGTGATCGGCCGGTCGACCACATAGCGCGCGTTGTGCTGCGCGGTCAGCGACTTGAGCACCGGCGGCGGCGCGCTCGGGGCGCTGCTGAACCACCCGGCCTGTGCCGTGCCGGCGGCACCGATGATCCCCACGGCCGCCACCCCGCCCACCAGGGCCCGGCGGCTGACGCCACGACGACCGAGCGCCACCGCTTCCGGCGTGATCCGACTGCTCGGGATCTCCCACCCGCGACGGCGATGAATGAACATGCTGGTAATCCTTCCTACCTTGCCCTCCCACTACGTCTCGCCGGTCGCCCCGGATGTTACACTGGGTTGCTGGGCGCGTCGTGCGCCCATTTGACCGGCGGGCCGCCGCCGCGCAGGATATGCGCCATGATTCTCCTGATCGACAACTACGACAGCTTCACCTTCAATCTCGTGCATTTCCTGGGCGACCTTGGCGCGCGTTGCGAGGTGCACCGCAACGACCGCATCAGCGTTGACCAGGCGCTGGCAATGGCGCCGGACGCCATCGTGCTGTCGCCGGGCCCCTGCACGCCGAACGAGGCCGGCATCTGCCTCGACCTGATCGCCGCCGCCGCCGGCCGCGTGCCGATCCTCGGCGTCTGCCTCGGCCATCAGGCGATCGGCCAGGCATTCGGTGGCGAGGTCGTCCGTGCGCCCGCGCCCATGCACGGCAAGGTCAGCCGCGTGCATCACGACGGCACGGATATTTTCGCCGGCCTTCCGGACGGGTTCGTCGCCACCCGCTACCACAGCCTGGTCGTGCGGCGGGAGACGCTGCCCGAGGTGCTGCTGGAAACCGCGCGGACCGATGACGGGCTGGTCATGGGCCTGCGCCACGCCGTGCTGCGGGTGTTCGGCGTGCAGTTCCACCCGGAAAGCATCGCCAGCGAATGCGGCCATGATCTGCTGCGCAACTTCCTGGCCATCGCCAGCGGCGCCAATGCACCCGCCCGCGCGGCCTGACATCGCGCATCAACAATGACCACCAACCTCAAGCCGGTACTGGCCCGTCTCGCCACCGGTGAGACGCTGTCGGCCGGCGACGCCGAGGATGCGTTCGGCATCATCATGTCCGGCGAAGCTACGCCGGCGCAGATCGCCGCCCTGCTGATGGCCATGCGGGTGCGCGGGGAGACGGTCGCCGAGCTGACCGGCGCGGTGCGCGCCATGCGCACGCGCATGCTCGCGGTCGAGGCGCCGGACGGCGCGATCGATGTCTGCGGCACCGGCGGCGACAATGCCGGCACGCTGAACGTCTCCACCGCCGTGACCTTCGTGCTGGCCGGCCTCGGCGTGCCGGTCGCCAAGCACGGCAACCGCGCGCTGTCCTCGCGCACCGGCGGCGCCGATGTGCTGACCGCGCTTGGCGTGAACGTCGACGTGCCGCTGGACCGGCTGCCCGCCATCCTGCGCGCGGCCAATTGCGCGTTCCTGTTCGCGCCGCGCCACCACGCGGCGCTGCGCCACGCCGCCGGCCCGCGCGTCGAGCTGGGCACCCGCACCATCTTCAACCTGCTCGGGCCGTTGGCGAACCCCGCGCGCGTGCGCCGCCAGTTGACCGGCGTGTTCGATCCGAAATGGGCGCGGCCGATGGCCGAGACGCTGGCCCAGCTCGGCACCGAGCGGTGCTGGATGGTGCATGGCGAGGGCCTCGACGAACTCACGGTCGCCGGGGACAACAGTGTCATCGAGCTGCGCGACGGTGCTATCCGTTCCTTTACGGTGGCGCCGGAGGATGCCGGCCTGCCGCGCTCCCCGATCACGGCCATCCGTGGCGGCGAGGCGGTGGTGAACGCCGGCGCCCTGGGTGCGTTGCTGAGGGGGGCCGCCGGCCCGTATCGCGACACCGTACTGCTCAACGCCGCCGCCGCGCTGATCGTCGCCGGCAGCGTTGACGCCCTGCGTGACGGCGTCGCCATGGCGGCCGGCGCGATCGACGACGGGGCAGCCTTGAACGCCCTGGAGACCCTGCGCAGAGAGACCGCATGACCTTGACCACTGCCGACGCCGCTGATGCGAAGCTTGAGCCGAATACGGACGCACTCGCCCGCATTTGCGACGACACTCGTGCCGAACTGGTCCGTCGCAAGGCCGTGCTGTCGCCGGAAGCCTTGCGCGCCAAATGCGCCGCCGTGGGGCCGCCGCGCGGCTTCGGCCGCGCGCTCATGGAGACGACGGCCAGCGGACGCCTGGCGCTGATCGCCGAAGTCAAGAAAGCCTCGCCCTCCGGCGGGCTGATACGCCCGGACTTCGACCCGGCCGCGCTGGCCCGCGCCTACCGCGCGGGCGGCGCGACCTGCCTGTCGGTGCTGACCGACGGCCCGCATTTCCAGGGCAGTCCGGACCATCTGCGCGCCGCCCGCGCCGCCGTCGAGCTGCCGGTGCTGCGCAAGGATTTCATTCTCGACCCGTGGCAGGTCTACGAGAGCCGCGCGATGGGGGCCGACTGCATCCTGCTCATCATGGCGGCGCTGACCGACGAGCAGGCGATTGAGCTGGAAAGCATCGCGCGCGCGCTGGACATGGACGTGCTCGCGGAAGTCCACGACGCCGGGGAACTGACCCGGGCGCTCGGGCTGCAGACCAAGCTGATCGGCATTAACAACCGCAATCTCAAGACGTTGAAGACTGATCTCAACGTGACCATGGAGCTTGCCCCGCTGGTGCCGCCGGATCGGTTCCTGATCGGCGAGAGCGGCATCCGCAGCAATGCCGATGTCGTGCGGCTCGCCGAGCTGGGCGTGCACTGCTTCCTGGTCGGCGAAGCGCTGATGCGCCAGCCCGACGTGACGGCGGCCACCAGCGCGCTGCTGCACGGATGACCGGCTTCACGCATTTCGACGCGGCCGGCAACGCCGCCATGGTCGATGTCGGCGACAAGCCGGAGACCGCGCGAAGTGCGACCGCCCGCGTCCGCGTCGCGATGCAGCCGGCGACGCTGCGCATGATCCTGGAGGGAGCCGCCAAGAAGGGCGACGTGTTCGGCGTGGCGCGGCTCGCCGGCATCATGGGCGCCAAGCGCACCGCCGATCTGATCCCGCTCTGCCATCCGTTGCCGATCACTGCCGTGTCGGTCGATCTGGCGGCCGACGGTGAGGACGGCGTGGCGATCACGGCCACGGTCCGCACCACCGGGCGCACCGGCGTGGAGATGGAGGCGCTGACGGCGGCCAGCGTCGCGGCGCTGACCGTCTACGACATGTGCAAGTCGGTCGATCGCGGCATGCGCATCGAGGGGCTGCGCGTGGTCGAGAAATCCGGCGGCAAGTCCGGCCTGTTCCGGCAGGATTGAGCCGTGCTGTCCGTCGACGAGGCCCGCGCGCGTGTCCTGGCCGGCTTGCAGCCGACTGCCGTCGAGATGGTCGCGTTGTCCGAGGCGTGGGGCCGCGTCGCCGCCGCGCCGGTGGTGGCCCGGCTGCACCAGCCCCCGCACGATGTCTCCGCCATGGACGGCTACGCGCTGCGCGCCACGGACGGCACGCTGGGCGCGCGGCTGCGCGTGGCCGGCAGCGCGCCGGCCGGGCATCCGTGGGACGGCGTGCTGATTGAGGGCGAGGCGCTGCGGCTGTTCACCGGCAGCTTCGTGCCTGCCGGTGCGGACGCCATCCTGTTGCAGGAAGACGCGGCCGAGGCGGACGGCTTCGTCACCGTCAACGAGGCCGCCACCGCGGACCGCCATATCCGCCGCAAAGGCCAGGACTTCGCCGAGGGTGACGTGCTGGTGCCGCCGGGCCGCCGGCTGACCGCGCGTGATGTCGGGCTGGCCGCCAGCGGCAACCATGCCTGGGTCACCGTGCATCGCCGCCCCCGTGTCGCGATCGCCGCCACCGGCGACGAGATCGCGCTGCCCGGCGAACCGATCCCGCCCGGCGGCATCGTCAGCTCCAATGCCCATGCGCTCGCGTCCTTCGTGCGGGCGCTCGGTGCCGAGCCGATGGTGCTGCCGATCGCGCGCGACGACCTCGCCAGCGTCGCCGCCGCCGCTGAAGCCGCGCGAGGCGCCGACATGCTGGTGACGACCGGCGGCGCCAGCGTCGGCGACCACGACCTCGTGCGGGCCGGTCTGGCCCAGGCCGGCATGACGCTGGATTTCTGGAAGATCGCCATGCGCCCCGGCAAGCCGCTGATGTTCGGCGAACTCGGCGCGCTGCCGGTGCTGGGCCTGCCCGGCAACCCGGTGTCGGTCCTGGTCTGCGCCGTGCTGTTTCTGCTGCCCGCCCTCACCCGCCTCGCCGGCCTGCCGGCCGCCGCGCCGCCGGTCACGCGCGCGGTGCTCGGCGCGCCGCTGCCCGCCAACGACCACCGCGCCGACCATCTGCGCGCCCGCCTGACCGACACGCCGGACGGCATTCCGGTGGCGACTGCGTTCGGGCGGCAGGACTCCGCCATGCTGCGCTTGCTGGCGGAGTCAGATGCGCTGATCCTGCGCGCCCCGCACGCGCCCGCCGCCCCGGCGGGCGCCGGCGTCTCCGTCATCCGGCTCGACACGCTGGGCCTGTGAGGGCCCGCCCCCACACTTAATCCGGGCTGGTCAGATGCCAGCGCATCACCTTGATCTGACCGGTGCGCGACAGGTGTACGCGGCGCAGCCACAGTTCGGCTTCCGTCACCAGCGTCGCAAGGTCAGTAACCGCATCGAATGTCTCGCACCCTCGCGTCGCTGGTGTGGCAGGGGGGCCGTTAAGCAAGCGTTGCCGGCGTGCCGCTCGCCCGGTTGACGCCGCCGCCGCCGGGCGCCATGAGCGCCGGGCAACAGGAGCCACGCATGGGCGAACAACGACGGGATCGCGTGGGTGGAACATGGATTGCGTTCCTGGCCATGGCATTCCTGGTAGTCGGGCTGATCGCCGTATTCGCCAGCTACGCCGTGCCGCTGCCGCTGCAACGCGAAGCAGCGCGGGAGGCGGCGCTCGATGACGCGCTGGCGGCCACACGCGGCCCGGACCCGCAAGCTGCCATCACGGCGCTGCAGGACCGGCTAGACGATAGTGCCGCCGCGCTGCTGCCGGTCGGCGGCGACATGGCCGCCCGCATCGCCGCCGAGCGCGCGGCAATGCGGCTCCGCTTCCGGGCTGAAGCTGCCGCCGTCGCCACACGCGTCCGCTGGTTGATCTGCGTCGTCACGATCATGGCGGCCGTGTTCGGTATCGCGATTCTGCATATCGCCCGCCGCCCACCCGATTGAGGCGAGAGGCCGCGTCCGAAAGCGCTATCGTTCCCCGCGCACGAGCGGCGATCAGGGCGCGCCGGGCCGTTCGGTAGGGGCTGAGCGCTGCGGAGACGACCGTACTCGCGTCGAAAACATAGACGCTCAGGCGCGGCGCTCCGCCTTGTATGCCGCGAGTTCCGCCTCGATATCCTCGTGTGTCAGGCCAGCGGCGTGCGCCTCCGCCGCCGTGGTCTCAAGAATCGCAGCAAGCGGGTCATCCGCGCTTGGCCGGACCATGCGATCGACCAGGCGCCCGACGGACTCCAGGCGGCGCGGATCACTGAGCGCGCGGGCGGTCGCTTCGCCGACGGGGATCTCGATTTTGACGGATTGATTCATCAAAGGCCTCCACGACGAATACTATCAGAACCAATACAATGTTTCATCCGGAGTTCCAGGATCAGCCGCGTGCGGCGGCCACGCGCAGGAAGGTGGCCACGATGCGCGTGCCGGCGCGTAGCGTGCCGCGCAGCGACCCGGCCACCTTCGACGACCCGCCCGCCCGGCAGCGATACGGCATCGGCACCTCGAGGATGCGCAACCCGGCGCGCGCCGCCTTCATCTGCATCTCCAGGTTCCAGCCATAGGTCATCTCGCGCATGTGCGAGCCGCGCCAGCGCCGTCGCGGTCGATGGCGCGATAGGCGCACATGTCGCTGTAGCGCACGCCGTACAGCGCCCGCATGCCCCAGCCGGCCAGC
Organism: uncultured Pseudomonadota bacterium; assembly: GCA_963764895.1. GTDB lineage: Bacteria > Pseudomonadota > Alphaproteobacteria > Acetobacterales > Acetobacteraceae > CAVXUK01. Next base: position 481,248 of record CAVXUK010000010.1, on the reverse strand, counting down.
CGGCCCGCCAGCACCTGGTGCCAGCTCATCGACCCCGGCTCGCGCTCGCCGCGCGTGCGCGAGGCGAGACGAAATCATGCGTGCCGGCCAGCATCGGGCCGCACGAGCGTCGCATGCAGGTCGCCGCGATCGGCGCCGTCGCCGTCGAGGAACACCAGGACGACGCACGCCGGCGTCCGCCGCCGCGGCGCCGGCCGCGCAGGCGCGGCCATAGCCACGCTCGGTCATCGATCGACCCGTGCGCCGGCGCGCGCGCGCCACCGCCGGCGTGCCGTCGCGTGCTGCCGCTATCGGCGACGATGATGTCGCCGCGCGAACTCGCGACGGAATTTCGCGCCATCACGGCGCCGATCGTCGCCGCCTCGTTCAGCGTCGGGATGATGACGGCTACAGGCTCCATCGCAGCCCGCAATTCTGGCACGGTTTCGGCGGCGTGTCGCGACAGCAGCGACGTCGCGGAACTCCTGATAGGCCGGGCCGTTCCAGATCTCGCGCAAGCTCTGCTGCGTCGCGTCGCCCAGCGTGTAGGTGGCGTAGTCGCGCGCCGAGAACGGCGCGATGCAGCACGGCAGCGCGCGGCCATGCGCGGTGAAATACATCAGCGACCACGGCCGCCGGCAGGTCGACCAGGGCTGCTCGTCCGCCTGGCGCTTCAGGCTGAGGCCCGGTTCGGTCGCGCCCGAGGCATCCAGCGTCACGCCGAGCTCGGCGCCGATCGCCTGCGCGGCTTCGATCGCCGCCTGCTCGTCGGCGCGCGTCTGCTCGAACAGCGAATGCTCCGGCCGCGGCCATGCCGTAGCCCGCCTCGTCGAACACCAGCCGCTGCAGATGCACCTCGGTCACGCCCATCTGCGGCGGCCAGCCGGACGAAGTCCGGCAGTTGCTCCACCGTCTCCTTCAGCCCGGTCAGCCACAGCGACACGCGCGGTGCGGTCGCGCCGACCTCGCGCTGATAGGCAATGAACTTGCCGACGTCGCGCACGATGCGCTGGAAGAAATCCTTGCCGCGCACCTTGCAGATAGGTCTCGCGGTCGGCGGCATCGAGCGACACGCGCAGCTCGTCCAGCCCGGTGTCGATCAGGCCCTGGAACTTCTTCGGCTGCAGCAGCGTGCCGTTGGTGTTGAACAGCACGTAGGTGCCGCGATCCTTCAGGTAGCGGATCATGCGCGGCAGGTCCTTCACCAGCATCGGCTCGCCGACGCCGTGCAGCACCGACGCGCGCAATGTTCGGATACCTGATCGACGATGCGGGTGAACAGCTCCCAGCTCATGTCGGCCGGCGGTTCCAGAGTCTCGAAGGTGCGCGGGCAGGTCTCGCACAGCAGGTTGCAGCGGTTGGTGACCTCCAGATACAGGCACACCGGGTCGGCCTCGGTGGTCGGCGCCACGCTGCGCGGCACAGCCTCGAAATAGCGGCGCGGATCGCGCAAGGTGGTGGCGGACATCAGGGGCTTCCTTCGATGACAGGCGGCGTGGCGGCACCGAGCGGGCAGCCAGCATGCGGCGCACATCCAGCACGAACGCGGCAGCGCCGGCAGGTAGACCAGCGACGGCCAGAAGAACCGTTCGTGCGAACGGATCGAGATACAGCAGCACCGGCGCCACGCGACAGCCAGATGATGCGCCAGCGGGCGCAGCACGCACAGGCAGCGCGAGCCAGACGAAATACCAGGGGTAATGCGGGCTGATCGCGACCGTCACGGCGGCGGCGAGCGATCGCCGCGTCGCCGCAGCAGCGGCGCATCGGCTGGCGAGCCGACGCGGCGGCCGGGCGCAAACGCAGACCCAGGCGGCGAGCGCGCCAGCACGAGCCGGCACACGACCGCCAGTAGATCTTCGCGGCCACGGCGGCAGCGTGGCCGATGCCAGGTCCAATGCCCGGCGAGCAGCCAGATGCCGGTGCCTGGTGTCAGGTCCTCGTCGCCGAAATAACCCGGCAGGAAGCCGAGCACATGCCAGCCGGCCCCGATGTAGCAGGAGATACAGCCGCCACGATCGCCGCGAGCGCCACGAGCGGCCACGCGCCAGGCCGCGCCGCGGCGCCACAGCGCGGGGCCACGCGGCCGGCAGAAACTTCACCAGCACCGCGGCGCCGAGCACCGCCCCGGCCCAGGTGTCACGCCGCGTGCGCGCGCAACAGCAGTGCGCAGCGCCAGAAGCCCGATCGCGATCGCATCGACATGGCCGTTGCCGGCGAACGCCCAGACCGCGAGCGGATTCCAGGCATAGATCAGCACGCGCTCCGCGCGGCAGCCGCGCCAGCGCCAGCAGGCGCAGCATGGCCAAGCAGGCGAGCGCCTCGAAGCCGACCATCGCCAGCTTCATCGCGAGCACGCTCGGCGAGATGCGCGCGACCGCCGGAACACGATCTGCGCCGACCGGCGGGTAGATCGTGCGCGCGGTGTCGGCGCGGTTGATGTGCGGGTAGATCGCGTCGTCGCGCAGCGATTGCAGCGCGGGATCGGCCGGCACGTAGCGATAGGGGTTGATGCCGGCGACCTGCACGCGACCGTCCCAGACGTAGCGATACATGTCGCTGGACAGGAACGGCGGGCCGAACAGCACCGCCAGCGCATCGCGACGGCGACCGCGAGCACGAGCAGACCGAGCGCGCGGCGCTGGCCTGGCGCAGCACCACACGCCACGGCGAACAGATAGGCGACCGCAGCGACAGCCAGCAGGGCGACGAACATTCCGCGCTATGCGCTCCGGCGTGTCGGCGCCCGGAGCGCGCGCCGGGCTGAGTGCAAGCGCGAGTCAGCCCGATCAGTCAGCGCCAGCAGCGCGACGCCGAGTCGTCGCGCGCATACAGCGGCATGCCGCCGCTTCATGCGCGATCCAGCGGCGACGCAGCGCGGCGCAGACCTGCGAGCAACACGCCGGCGGTGGCCGGTGCCGCGTAGGGTCGCAGCCCGTCGCCACGCGTCACCGCCGCGATCTCCTCGCTCAGGCGCGCCAGTGCGGCGCCATCATCCACGTCGTACCAGGTCGGCAGTTCGACCAGCTCCAGTCCCAGCGCTGCGCGCCCGCGCGCGCGTCGCCGCGGCGACGCTATCGGTGCTCCAGGCGATGTCCTCGAACAGGTGCGCATGCGGCGCGCGTCATGCCGAGCAGATAATAGCCGCCATCCTCGGCCGGCCCGAGCACGACGCGATCCGGCCGCTCCAGCAACCGACGTGCGGCCTGCGACCAGCAGCGACGTCGGCAAGGTCGGACTGTCGGAATTCAGCACGCAGGCGGCACGATGGCCGTCCGCCAGCATCGCCTGGATGGCATGCAGCAGGCAGCGCCCGAAACCCTGCACGCGCGGCGGCACCGGCGGCGAGCCATCGGCGAGGACCAGCCCGGTGTCCGCTCGGCCAGATGGCCGTCGAACAGCGCTTCGGCGCCCGCCGGCGCGTAGGCGATGCAGCCGTGGATCGGCGCCAGCCGCCCGGCGAGCACGTTCTCGGTCACGTCGCGCAGGAACGCCGCACTGAGCGCGGCGGCCTGCTCCGGCGTCAGCGGCGGACACAACCGTGTCTTCGACGCGCCCGGCGCGCGGCGCCTTGGCCATCACGCCGATCGCGCAGCATGCCGCCCGGCTCGATTCTGTCATGCCGTTCAGATCCCGCTGAACCAGTTGTAGCCGCGATCGGTCCAGAACCCGTGCGGCGCTGGTTGGTGACGTAGATCGTCGTCACGAATTTCGGGTTCTTGAAACCCAGCTTGGTCGGGATGCGGATCTTGAACGGATAACCGTATTTTCCGCGGCAGGATCTCGTCGGACAGCTTGAACGCCATGATCGTCTGCGGATGCAGCGCGGTCGCCATGTCGATGCTCTCGTAATAGCCGTCGGCGCATTCGAACCCGACATAGCGCGCCGTGGTGTCGGCACCGATCCGTTCAAAGAACGTTCGCAACGGCGTGCCGGTCCATTTGCCGATCATGCTCCAGCCCTCGACGCAGACATGGCGCGTGACCTGCGCTGACCTGCGGCAGGGCGTAGAGTTGCTCGACCGTCCATGGCTGCTTGTTGGCGATCAGGCCGGCCAGCGTCAGGCGATAGCTCGCGGCATCCAGTGTCGGCGCGTTCTCCGGGCCGTACCAGGCGTTGTAGCGGAAATCCTTCACCGCCGCCGCTTTCCGGGAAGGTCGGCGCCAGTCGGTTCGGGTTGAACAACGCGGCCTGCACGCGATCGTTCCAGGCCGAGAACCGCGCCAGGACGCCCTGCACCGCGTCGTTGTCGCTCAGGTCGCAGCCGGTCAGCATCGGCCAGCGCGCCGCAGCGACAACCGCGCCGCGAGACCAGCGCCGCGCCGTTGCAGCGTGCTCATGGCTACCGCTCCGTGTGCTGATCGTCGGTGCGCAGGCCGCGGTGACGCGGCCGAGCACCATGCGACGAACGTGTCTTCGGCACCAGCGCCACCAGCGCGAGATGCACCAGCAGGAAGCCGCCAGATCCCGGCCATGCCGAGGAAATGCACGATCCGCGCGCCCTGGAAGCCGCCGAACAGCAGCTCCAGCGGATAGGTCTGCACCGGCTTCCAGATCGCGATGCCGGAGACGAGCATCAGGAGCACCAGCGCCAGCACGCCCCAGTAGAACACCTTCTGCACGGCGTTGTATTCGCCCAGCCGGTGCTCCAGCCGAAACCGCGCGGCGGCGATGAAGTCGCGCCAGAAACGCGCGCGGCCCGACCGGCAGGAAATCGCGGCGGAAATGCGCCGACAGCACGCCCCACAGCAACGAACAGCAGGTAGCTGAGCGCCAGCAGCCACATCGCCGGCGAAATGCCAGGCGATCGCGCTGGCGACGCCCGGGTCGTTGTGCCAGGTCAGCGCGACCTCGACGTCACCGCCCAGCGTGACCGCCATTCCGGGAAGCGGAAATCGAAGATCGGCGAGGCGTTGTAGATGCGCCAGCCGCTGCCGATCATGACAGATCACGGCGAACGCCATCAGCCAATGAGTCAGACGCACCGGCAAGGATTGCCTGTGCACCTGTCGTGGTGCGAATTCGCTGTTCATGCCACCGCCTCCAGCCCATGCGCCGCCAGCAGCGCGCCGGCCGCATCGGTTTGCAGGAAATCGAGGAACGCGGCCGGGTTGGGACGCCGGGCCAGCGTGGTGATGGCCGCCACGTGCAGCACCGCCGGGGCGGCAGCCTCGGGCACCGCGGCGACCAGTTTCAGGCGCGGATCGGCGCGCAGATCGGTCGTGTAGATCAGTCCGACATCCGCCGCCCCGGAGACCAGCAGATCGGCGACCGTCGCGGTGTCCACCACGCCGATCACCTGTTTCGCCCGCACCCCCAACCGCGCCAGCACGGCTGCGCCGTCGATTTCGGAGGCCGCCGTCGGGTCGGTCACGGCCACGCGCGCGTCGTCCGTCAGGCGATCGGCGCCGCCGGCGAGCACCCAGCGATTGCGCCACTGCCGCGGCCCACGCCGGGCCAGCAGATGTGCCTGCTCCAGCGCATCCAGCGTCGCGGCGCGGGCGACCACGACGTCGTTCTGTATCTCACGCATCAGTTGCGGCACGATCAGGCCGGGCATGGTGGGAAACACCCGCACGTCCGCGCCACCGGCCCGCGCGAACGCAGCCGCCGCCGCGCGCACCGCCAACCGCAGCGCCGTTTCGCACGACGCCGCCAGATCGGTGGTCCCCGCGCGTGCGGGCGCCGCCACACCCGCTAACGCCACCGCCGTCGCGGCCATGAGCCATTGCCGTCTATCCATGGAGCGCCCTCCTGCCACTACGTTCTGGAGGGTGGTCTCGGATGCGCAGCGGGCGTTACGCCGCCAGCGATAACGAATTGGCAGCATTGGCGGACGTTCCGCCCGGCGATATCCTCGTAATGTCAACGCCGCATCACCACCTGCTCGGCGTTTCGCCGGCTTTGTCGGCGCGAGCGGATAGGCTATGCGGCCCCTTGCACTAGATGGAAAGACGGATGATGCCTGGCTTCAAGGACAATAATTTCAACGAACGCAGCAGCGCGGCGGCGAAGGCTCGCAAGGCGATGGTGGAACGGTTCCGCGCCCAGCCCGGTCCTGACGACCCCGCCATTATCGAGCTGCGTGCCAAGCAGAAGGAGATCGCCGACGCCCGCGAGGCGCGCGCCGCCGAGCGCCGCGCCGCCAAGGAAGCCGAAGCCGCCCGGCTGCGCGCCGAGGAAGCCGCGCGGCTGCTCGAACAGAAGGCGCGCGAGGCCGAGGCCGCGAAGGCCGCCATCGAGGCGGCGGCGCGCGAACTGGCACGTCAGGCAGAGCTGAAGGCGGCGCGGGACGCGCGCTACGCCGCCCGCAAAGCCCGCCGCTGAAGGGTCAGGCGGCCGGAGGCGCGGCGGATTCCCGCCCGCCCACCACGCCTGCCCGCCGCTGCCCGCCCCCCAGCAGGCGCAGCAGGAACGACCGCACATGGACGTGCGGCACCTCGAACAGCCGGGCGAACGGCACCGCGAACGCGTTGCAGCCGACGAACACCAGCACAAGCGCCAGCGAGGTGCTGAAGCGCGGCGAGATCATGTAATAGAACCACGTCAACAGCGGCAGATGCGTCAGATACAGCGAGTAGCTGTGGAACGCGACGCCGTGCAAGTTCAGCCGCGTCCAGAGCGGCCGGACGGCGTGTTCCCATGTCAGCAACGGCAGGAACAGGACCGCGGTCAGCAACAGCGCGAACACCGCGTCGTAGATCTCCCCATGCGTGAACACCAGCCGTGTGGCGGCCAGCGCCAGCGCGGCGACCCAGGCCGGCTTCGCCCACGACAGCAGCCGCGCGCCGGCCGACCAGCGCCGGTACAGCAGGTTCGCGCCGGCGCCGAACAGCCACGCCAGCGTCAGGCAATTTCCCGGCCCGCCGACCAGGTTGTAGGCAGGCTCGATCACGGCGAACAGCATCAGCAGCCGCATCGGCCAGGCCGGCGCGCGGCGGCGCAGCAGCAGCAGCGTGAACAGCCCGGCGGCTATGTAGATCCACCACTCGATGCTCACCGTCCAGAACTGCCGCCCGGAGCCGAACGGCCGGAAGAACCATGGCTGCTCCGGCATGTGCAGCCGGCGGAGGATCTGGAAGACCGGGAAATCCTGCAACATGAAGACGTTGGCGACGGCAGTTGAGGGCGCGTCGTCGGCTGCGTAAGGATATCCGGCCGCATGCATCGTGAAATGATCGAGCAGTGCCACCAGCAGGATCGCCGGCACATACGGGGTGAAGATGCGGCTGAACCGGCTGATCGAAAACTCGGCCAGCGAGAACTTCCCGACGGCAACGCGCCCGGCGATGCTGCCGGTGATCAGAAAGCCGGACAGCAGGAAGAACACCAGGACACCGATCGCACCCAGGCCGAGCTGCGGCAGCGGCGAATTGGGCAGGAAGTAGACCGCCGCGTGATGTACCAGCACGCATTGCGCCGCGAGGCCGCGCACCACGTCCAGATACATCGACTGGGCGGTATTCAGCGCTCCGGCCGGTCGAATCTCCAGCGCGACGCTCACCCCGGAGATTTCCAGACGCGGATATAGTCGATCACCCAATCCCATCCATGCGGCACGCCACCTTGGTCCGTAATGTGCGAAAGATCATTGAACTTCGGCCCGATTTGAAGACTGGCGATCAAATGCGCCGGAATGCCGTGGCTGTTCCACTCGTAATAGCGTGATCGATACACTTTCCCGTCCAACAGGAACTTCAGAATGTTGTCCTTGCCCCAATCCAAGGCATAGACGTGGAACCCCTGAGTCAAGTCCTGCTTGGGCTGGTAGTACCATTTGTCACCCCAGTCGGGCGCGCGGTAGGTATCGTGCGGATTGCCATAGGCGGCATCGTTATTATTGGTCGGCGTGCCGCTGACCAGGTAGTGGCCGGGCTTGGTGTTGTTGAAGCCGAACTGATCGAAGATGTCGATTTCCGGCGGCCAGCTCAGCGCGCTGATATGCGGTTTGCCGCCCGGCGTGGCCGGCGGCGTTTCCTCGCCGGGGTTCAGCCAGAAGGCCGGCCACGCATACATCCCGGTCGGCATCTCGCAGCGGATTTCGATGTAGCTGCCCGGCCAGATGGGCCGCTTGAACCGCATGATGCCGCTCTCGATGTTGCCGTCCCCGCAATCGGTCCGCACCGGGGTCTCCAGGCCGCAATGCGCCTTCAGGACCAGCGCATCTGCGGTGAAGACGTGCAACGAGCGCGGATCGCCCTCCGGATAGTCGCGATGCCGGCTGCGGTAGTTGCCGTACAGCCCATCGGTGCCGTTGCCGGTGGTGGTGGCGTCACCATAAATGTACCGATAGGTACGCAATCTGGTCGAGGTCGTGCTTGTCCCGCACGGTCGTGTCCGGGCGGGTCTTGCCGAACGTGGCGTTCAGCAGCACCTCGAATCGGCCATGCGCCTCGAACGGTTCAACATGGGCATTGGCCGGCTGGGCGAGCGCCCGCCCAGCTGTCCAGAACACACAGGCGACGACCAGCAGCAGTCGAGTTATCACGGCGGAATGCTTTGCGATGTCTGCGCCGCTTGAAGCGGCCCAGCACCCGGCAGGTTTTGCCATCACGAACGCGGCGGGCGTCACACAACGGTGACGCCCTGCCCCACCGCCTGCGCCAGCACGGGGGCCAGCGCGCGATAATCCGCAGCCCGCGGCGTGTTCGGCCGCCACGCGAAGCCCAGCGTGCGCCAGGCCCCCGCCCCTGCCAACGGCCGCAGCGCCACGTCGGTCCCGGCCGTCACCCCCGCCTCTACCGCGATGCGCGGCAGCAGCGTCACGCCCAGCCCGCTCGCCACCATCTGCACCAGAGTGTGCAGGCTGGTGGCGGCGAACCCCTCCGCCTCGTCGCGACGCAGCAGGCCGCAGGCGGCGAGCGCCTGGTCGCGCAGGCAATGCCCATCCTCCAGCAGCAACAGCCGCTCGCGCGTCAGCTCCGCCACTGTCACCTCCTCATGTGACGCCAGCGTGTGACCAGCCGGGATGGCGGCGACGAACGCGTCCCGCGCCACGGCCATGCTGTCGGCCCCGCCGCAGTCGCAGGGCAACGCCAGCAGAGCCACGTCGAGCTGCCCGCCATCCATCCGGTCCAGCAGCCGTTCCGTGGTGTCCTCGCGCAGGAACAGCAGCAGTTTCGGGAATGCCGCGCGGATCACCGGCATCAGGCGCGGCAGCAGGAATGGCCCGACGGTCGGGATCACGCCGAGCCGCAGCGGCCCGCTCATCGGCGCACGCGCGGCGTCCGCCGCCTCCACCAGCGCGGTCAGCGCCGCCATCGCGGTGCGCGCACGCGCCACCAGCTCATGGCCCAGTGGCGTGAATACCACCCGCTTGCCGCCGTCGCGATCGAGGATGCGCGTGTCGAGCTGCCGCTCCAGCGCCAGCATGCCGGCCGACAACGTCGACTGGGTGACGGCGCAGGCCTCCGCCGCGCGGCCGAAATGCTGGTGTTCAGCAAGTGCCAGCAGGTAGCGGAGCTGTTGTGGGGTAGGCACGGGTGTCATCGACTGGGCCGATCAAATCCGGAAGAATCATTCATCGGATGATGGCTCTGCCACTGGCCATCTTCAACTCGGCGACCGGGTAGCCGATCCGCCGAGGCCGGCAGGACAATCCATGGGAGTCCATTCATGTCCAGCGATACACCCAAACTGACGACGGCCGGCGGCGCGCCGGTTCCGGACAACCAGAACGCGATCACGACCGGCCCACGCGGTCCGGTGCTGCTACAGGATTGGCAGCTCATCGAAAAGCTGGCGGCCCAAAACCGCGAACGCATCCCCGAACGGTTGGTCCATGCCAAGGGTTGGGGCGCGCATGGCACGCTGACGGTGACGAACGACATCACGAAATACACGCGGGCGAAGCTATTCTCGGCGGTCGGCAAGCAGACCCCGCTGATCGCCGCCCCAGGTGGCCGCGGCAGCGGAATAGCCGACGTACCACCGGCGGCACGCCGCAGGGCGCACCGCCGGACTCCTCATCGCTCCAGGGCACCCGCGGCCAACGGCCGGACGCGGGACGTGAACGCCGCTGATCGATAAAATCGATTAACGCGGATAAAATCATTCATTTTGAATACGGGAATCCGGCTGCCATACAGCCCGCGTGGTGCCGCGTCCCGTGCGGCGGCGTGAAGGTAAGTAGGAAGCGAAGACGATGCTCACTGTTGGCGATAAGTTCCCCGAGTTTGCGTTGCAGGCGGTCAAGGGCGGCAAGGAAGGTCTGGGTGGCCCCGGCAAGTCGTTTACCGAGATCACCAATAAGTCCGACTCCGGCAAGTGGAAGATCGTGTTCTTCTGGCCGAAGGATTTCACGTTCATCTGCCCGACCGAAATCGCCGCCTTCGGCAAGCTGAACGGCGACTTTTCTGACCGCGACGCGGTCGTGTACGGCGTCTCCACTGACAGTGAGTTCGTGCATCTGAACTGGCGCGTCTACAACGACGACATCCGCGACCTGCCGTTCCCGATGCTGGCGGATGTGAAGCGCGAGCTGGCCAACGCGCTGGGCATCCTCGACAAGGACGCGGGCGTGGCACTGCGCGCGACCTTCATCGTCGATCCTGACGGCACCATCCAATGGGCCAGCGTCAATGGCCTGAATGTCGGCCGCAACCCGCTGGAAGTCGTGCGCGTGCTCGACGCGTTGCAGACCGATGAGCTGTGCCCGTGCAACTGGGAAAAGGGCAAGGACACCCTGAAGCCGCAGGAACTGTTCAAGGCCGCCTGACCGACCCGGCCGGGCGCCCCGCGCGCCCGGCCGACCCAGGCTACGTATGAGGAGATGCGGCGATGTCCGTCGAAGCCCTGAAGAACCGGCTGCCCGAGTATGCGAAGGATCTGAAGCTGAACCTCGGGTCGCTGGCCACCGAGCCGAGCCTGACCGTGCAGCAGCGGGCCGGTACGTTCGTGGCGAGCGCGCTTGCCAGCCGCAACGCAGAGGTCACCGCCGCCCTGGTCGCCGAGTTCGGCCCACAACTCGGCGCCGAGGGCCTGAATGCCGCCAAGGCCGCAGCGGCGATCATGGGTATGAATAATATCTATTATCGATTCACACATTTGGTCGGCGGCAGCTATCCGAGCATGCCTGCCAAGCTGCGCATGAATGTCATGGCGCGGCCGGGTGTCGACAAAGTGGATTTCGAACTGTGGTCGCTGGCGGTCTCGGCCGTGAACGGCTGCGGCATGTGCATGGAAAGCCACGAGAAGGTGGTCCGCCATGGCGGGCTGACGGCCGAACAGGTGCAGGCCGCCGTCCGCATCGCGTCCGTCGTCCATGCGGTCGCCGCGACGCTCGACGGCGAGGACGCTCTGGCAGGTGCTGTCCAGGCCGCAGCCGCGTGATTGCGTATATCCCGGCGGTAGCTCTGGCGCTGCCGCCGGGAATCCGTTATAGTGCATGACTATGATGACAGATAACGATCTAAACCAGGACGATCCGGTTGATGTCGCGGCCCTGAGCGGCACGCTCGGTTTCGCGTTGCGGCGGGCGCAGGCGGCTGTCGCGCGGGATCTGACGGCCCGTTTCGCCGCCGAGGGCGTCCGGCCGATGCAGTTCGCGGTATTGTCGCTGCTGCAAGCCAATCCGGGGTTGCGGCAGAACCAGGCCAGCGCCGCGCTGGGAATTCAGCGGACCAATCTGGTGCCGCTGCTGGACGAACTGGAGCGGCGGGGACTGGCCGAGCGCCGCCGCGTGGACGGCGACCGCCGCGCCGCCGCCGTGTTCATCACCCCGGCCGGCGAGGCGATCCGCGAGCGACTCGCGGCTGCCGCACGCGCGCATGAGGACCGCTTCGCCGCCCGTCTCGGGGGCGCCAACCGGGAGGTGCTGGTCGGCCTGCTGTCGCGGCTGGCCGATGAGGCGTTCGACCCGCCGGCGTAGCAATCATGCGCGGCGGCGCGCGAGCACGATGCGGTTGGTGTTGGTGCCGCGGGCATTGTTGCCGACACCCCAGCAATTGGCCGTCTTGGTGAACGACTGTCGGTTGACCATCACGCCCAGCACGTCGAACGGCAGGCCGTCGATGGCGGCGACGACATGGCGTTCCAGCAGCAGCTTGCCGCCGCGCACTTCGCCCACCTCGAACGCCACGAATCCGCCCGGCCGGACGATGCGGGCGAATTCGGTGAAGCCGCGCCGTACGAACGCCTCCCACGCGGCAATGCCACGGTGGCGGTCGAGCCGCACCGCGCGCGCATCGATGCCGGCAAACCAGCAGCGCAGCCAGTTGTCGCCCTCGTAGTCCACCACGTCGAGGAACGGGGGCGAGGTGACGATCAGCGCCACCGATGCGTCCGCAAGCGCGGGCGTGGCGTCGGCGGGGCCGGTCATCAGCAGCGCCGGCGGATGCGGCGGCGGCGGGCCGTCAGCCAGCAGGCGTGCCGATTTGCGCAGGATCAAGGCGGCCACATCGCGTAACGGCGGCACCTGGGCGCGCGCGGCGTTGATGCGGCGCTGCGACACCAGCGACACTGCCTGATTGGGCGGCAGCGAATAGACCGAGAAGAAGCCGGGCGAGTGCCCCGTCAGCCGGTTCAGCGCCACCATGCGCAGCCACGCATCGACGCCGTCCAGCAGCCCCGCGTCCTGCCGTGTCAGCAGATAGTGCCGCAATTGTCGAAGCTGGCCGAGCGTCGCCGGGTGATAGAACGCCAGCAGATCGTCATCCGGTGCGGCCGCCGGCGCGGCGGACAGATCGAGCGCGGCCAGCCGTTCGGCCAGCGACTCCAGGCCAGGCGGCGTCAGGCGCGGCCGCACCAGCATCTCGCTGAGCGGATTGATGTCATTGGCGGCCGGGCAACGGCCCATGAGCGCCGCCTGCACGGCGGTGGTGCCGCGACCCGAGAACGGATCGTACACCGTCTCCCCGGGCGCGGTCAGGCGGGCGATCAGGAATTCCGGCAGCTGTGGCTTGAAGCAGGCGCGATAGCTGACCTCGTGGATGCTGTGCGCCTGCCGCTGCCCGGCGGTCCAGTATTCGTTGAGCAGGTAGGTCAGGCCGTCATGCACCACTTCCTGCGTGGCGGTGCCGGTAAGCGTGAAGTCGCGCAGCGCGCGCAGCACCTCCATCTCCGCCACGCTGCCAATATACATCGCCCCCTCCTGCTCGCGCCGTCCCCGGCCTAGCATGACTCTCTCGAGTCAGGAGTGCCGACCATGCCGACCGGATTGCGCAAGGGACTGACCAGCTATGGCGATGCGGCGTTCTCGCTGTTCCTGCGCACGCGCCTTCATCAAGGCGATGGGGTTCTCCGACGACGCGCTGGACCGGCCGATCGTCGGCATCACCGACACGTACAGCGACTTCAATCCCTGCCACGGCAACGTCCCGGACCTGATCGCGGCGGCCAAGCGCGGCGTCATGCTGGCCGGCGGCCTGCCGATGGCGTTCCCGACCATCTCCATCCATGAAAGCTTCGCGCATCCCACCAGCATGTTCCTGCGCAACCTGATGGCGCTGGACACCGAGGAAATGATCCGCGCCCAGCCGATGGACGCGGTGCTGCTGATCGGCGGCTGCGACAAGACGCTGCCGGCACAGTTGATGGGAGCGGCCAGCGCCGGCATCCCGGCCATCGTGCTGCCGACCGGGCCGATGCTGGTCGGCCACTACAAGGGCGAGGTGCTGGGCGCCTGCACCGATTGCCGCCGGCTCTGGGCGCGCCATCGCGCCGGCGAAATGGACGCGGCCGAGATCGACGAGGTGAGCGGCCGGCTGGCCCCCACCAAGGGCACCTGCATGGTCATGGGCACCGCCAGCACCATCGCCTGCATGACCGAGGCGATCGGCATGACGCTGCCGGGCGCGGCCACGGCGCCCGCCACCCACGCCGACCGGCGTGCGGCTCGCCGAAGCGTCCGGAGCGGCCGCGGTGCGGCTGGCGCGCGACGGCACCGACACCTCAACAAATCATGACAAAAGCTGCGTTTCGCAACGCGCTGACGGTGCTGCAGGCGATCGGCGGCTCGACCAACGCGCTGATCCATTTCACCGCCATCGCCGGGCGACTCGGCATCGACATCGATCTGGAGGCATTCGACCGGCTTGGCCGCGACGTGCCGGTGCTGGTCGACCTGAAACCGTCCGGCGCGCACTACATGGAGCATCTCCACTGGGCCGGCGGCGTGCCGCGCCTGCTGGCCGAACTGGCGCCGCTGCTCGACACCTCAGCGCCGCACCGTCACCGGCGGCACACTGGCCGACCGGATCGCGGCAGCCGAGATCGTGCCGGGCCAGACCGTGATCCGCAGCCGCGACAACCCGATCCATGTCGGCGGCGGGCTGGCGGTGCTGCGCGGCAGCCTGGCGCCCGACGGGGCGCTGCTGAAACGTCTCGGCGGCCACGCCGGCGCTGCTGCGCCACGAGGGCCGCGCGGTGGTGTTCGACAGCTCCAGGACATGGCGGCGCGGATCGATCGACGACGCGCTGGACGTGACGGCCGACGACGTGCTGGTGCTGCGCAACGCCGGCCCGAAGGGCGCGCCCGGCATGCCGGAGGCCGGCTATCTGCCGATCCCGCGCAAGCTGGCGCGCGCCGGCGTCAAGGACATGCTGCGGATCTCCGACGCGCGCATGAGCGGCACGGCGTTCGGCACCATCGTGCTGCACGCGACGCCGGAGGCCGCGGTGGGCGGGCCGCTGGCGCTGGTGCGCACCGGCGACCGCATCCGGCTGGATGCGGGGGCGCGGCGACTCGATCTGCTCGTGGACGAGGCAGAACTCGCACGGCGGCGGGCCGAATGGACCGCGCCGCCGCCCCCTTCCGGGGCTGAGCGAGGCTATCTGCGACTGTTCCTCGACCAAGTTCTCCAGGCCGATCTCGGCTGCGACTTCGCGTTCTGTCGGCCGCCGCTGCCGTAGTGTCGCCGCTGCCCGTCGCCGCCTGTTACCGGAACCGGTTCAGGCGACGTCGGCCTGAATGCTCTCCACATCGCCGGCGACCGCGCGGCTGATGCTGACGACCTCACGGAAGAAGGCAGCGCCGCGTGTCGTGCGGCGGACCAGCACACGACGCCGGTCTTCCCGATCTTCCTCGCGCGCCACGAGATCGAACTGGACCAGCCGATCCATGATCCGTGTGACGCCCGGACGGGAAATGTGCAGCAGTTCGGCCAGCGCTGCTGACCGTGTGGGTCTGTTCGTCCATAAAGACGGACAGAAACGCGGTCAGTTGCCGTGCGGTGAGGTCGCGCCCGTCCCGGCGCACCAGCGACAGCAGTGTGCCGTGAAGGACGACCACGCGCGGGTCAGACGCCAACGCCCGCAGCGCGGCATTGCCGACGCCGGCAATCTCGAGGTTAGACACATCATCGCCGAGGACAGGTGACACCTTCGGCGCACGAGGGGGAACGAAAACTGACTTGTCGATCATTACCGTCTGCCCCGCAGGGTTTAACCGTTGAACCATACTCGCAACTCACTCCTAATCGAATGTGAACGGGGATCATACTGTTGTTTTGTCAGAATTTGTCCGAACACGGTAGATTTTAGGCTGAAACAACCACTCAACACGTGACGCCGGTATCGTTCCAGGAAATTCGTCCCGGAAACGTTCCGCCGTCCCATGCTCACGTTTACGTGATATATTATGACACGGCTGCACGTCGCGCATGCGCCGCGACCGGGCCTGCGCCAGCAGGCCGGAAAAATCGTCCGGCCCGGCGGCCGGAATGCGGTGAACGCGCGCCTGCATGATGATGCCTTGCGAAATCGTCGCGCTAGCGGGACAAGTCAAACCGCGTTTGGCAACGTCCTCCGCGTTATTCGGCCGCCATCTGCATCGCCGGTGCCGCCGCCTCCCGCAGCCGCTCCAGCAGCCGCGCGCGCTCGGCCGCCGCCTCCCGCATCGCCTTGTCCTTGACGTGGCCATAGCCGCGAATGCGATCCGGCACGCTGGCCAGGGACACGGCGGTCGCGAGCGTGGCGGGCGTGAGCCGATCGAGGATTTCGGCGACGGTCGCCTCATATTCGGCGATCAGGGCGCGTTCGGCGCGACGCTCCTCGGTGTGGCCGAACGGATCGAGCAGCGTACCGCGCAGGATGCGCAGCGGGGCCAGCACACGGAACAGGCGAAGGACCCACGGGCCATAGGCACGCTTCTGCAGGTGGCCACTGCGGCGGTCGCGGCGCGCCAGCAGCGGCGGCGCCAGATGCACGTCGATCCGCTCCACGCCCTCGAACTGCGCCTCCAGCGCCGCGCGGAACGCCGGGGCGGCGTAGAGCCGCGCCACCTCGTATTCGTCCTTGTAGGCCAGCAGTTTGGCGTAGTTGCGCGCCACCGCCTCGGTCAACGCCGACGCGCCGGAGAACTTCTGCGACTCGATCCGCTGCACGCGGTCCACCAGGCGGCGGTAGCGGCGGGCGTAGCGGCGGCTCTGGTAGGCAACCAGACGCGCGGTGCGCTCGGCGATGACGTCGTCCACGGTCGGCGGTTCCGCAACAGTCGGCGCCAATCCGGCGGCGGCGAGCACGCCCGGCAGATCGGCGGCGGCGCAGCGGCCCCAGGCGAAGGCGGCGGTATTGGCCTCGACGGCCGTGCCGTTGAGCGCGATGGCGCGCAGCAGGCTGTCACGTTGCAGCGGCACCAAGCCTTTCTGCCAAGCATAGCCGAGCAGGAACAGATTGCTCGCGATCGCGTCGCCGAGCAGTGCCGTGGCGATCGCGGTGGCGTCCAGCAGATCCACATTCTCGGCGCCGGCAGCCGCCGAGATGGTGCGGCGCAGGCGGGCCGACGGGCAGGTGGAAGTCGCGGTCCAGCACGAAATCCGCCGTGACCGCCTCATGCGTGTTCAGCACCACGCGGGAGGCGCCCTGTTGCAGCGTGGCGAGGGCGTCGGCGCCGGCACCGACCACGAGATCGCAGGCGAGCAGCACATCCGCCCTGCCCCGCCCGACATGCAGCCCGTGCAGCGCATCCGGAGTTGCCGCGATGCGAATCGTGCTCCAGACGCTGCCGCCCTTCTGCGCCATGCCGGTCATGTCCAGCACGCTGACTTGCCGGTCCTCGATATGCGCCGCCATGCCGAGCAGCGCGCCGATGGTGACCACACCGGTGCCGCCGACGCCGGTGACCAGCATCGACCATGGCGCCGCGAGGGACGCCATCGGCGGGTCCGGCAGTGCCGAGTCGTCGGGCGGCAGCGGGCGCATGCTTGCGGAGGCTGCCGCCATGGACGGTCACGAAACTGGGGCAGAACCCGTCGACGCAGGAAAAATCCTTGTTGCAGCTTGACTGGTCGATCTGCCGCTTGGTGCCGAGCGCGGTTTCCAGCGGCGTCACCGACAGGCAGTTGGATGTCCGCGAACAGTCGCCGCAGCCTTCGCAGACCTCCGCATTGATGAAGGCGCGGCGCTTCGGCGGATCGGCCATCGTGCCGCGCTTGCGGCGGCGGCGCTTTTCCGACGCGCAGGTCTGGTCGTAGACGATCGCCGTCACGCCAGTGGTGTCGCGGAAGCTCGCGTTCGACCAGCGGCAACTCACGGCGGTGGTGCAGCGTGACGCCGGGCGCGAAATCGGTGGCGGCCCGCGTGCTTGTCCGGCTCGTCGCTGACGACGGCGATCCGCGCCACGCCCTCGGCTTCCAGCTGGCGCGTGATCTGCGGGACCGAGAAGTGGCCTTCGACCGGCTGGCCGCCGGTCATCGCCACCGCATCGTTGAACAGCAGCTTGTAGGTGATGTTGACACTGGCCGCGACCGCCGCGCGGACGCCAGGATGCCCGAATGCACATAGGTGCCGTCGCCGAGATTGGCGAAGACATGGGCTTCCTCGGTGAACGGCGACTGGCCGATCCAGGCCGCGCCCTCGCCGCCCATCTGGCTGTGGAACGAGGTGGCGCGGTCCATCCATTGCGCCATGTAGTGGCAGCCGATGCCGGCCAGCGCGCGGCTGCCGTCGATCACCTTGGTCGAGGTGTTGTGCGGACAGCCGGAGCAGAAATACGGCTTTCGTACTGTTGCCTCGACTGCCGGCAGCACGGTCTGCAGGAATGCGCGGCGGGCGCGTACCGCATCGGTCTGCGGCAGCCGGCGCGCGAGCGCCAGCGCGATGTCGTCGGCGGACAGATCGCCGCCGGCATGCAGCAGCACCGCCCCGCTCTCGTCCTGCCGGCCGACCACGCGCGGGCGCTCCCACAGGTCGTAGAGTAATGTCGCGGACCTGCCGCTCGACGAACGCGGATTTTTCCTCGACGACGATGATCTCCGACAGGCCGGCGGCGAAGCGGCGGAGCATCTCCGGCTCGACCGGCCACGCCAGCGCCAGCTTCAGCAGCCGCACCGGCGGATCGCCGAGGTCCGCCAGCGCCTGCCGTGTGTCATGATAGGATTTGCCGAACGTGATGATGCCGATCCGTGCCCCCGGCGGATCGAGAACGATCCGGTCCAGTCCGTTGGCGCGCACATAGGCCTGTGCGGCCGGCAGCCCGAGCGCATGGACGCGCGCTTCCTGCTCCATCGGCGGATCGTTGGGGCGGATTTGCAGGTCGGGCGGCGTGCCGCCGGGCTGCACGCACATGAAAATCGTGCAGCGCGAAGGCGACACTCGCAGACGTGTCGACGACATCGGCGACGGTCTTCAGGCCGACATAGCGGCCCGACCAGCGCGACATCGCCCAGCCGTGCAAGCCGAATTCCAGAATTTCCCGCACGTCGGCCGGTACCAGCACCGGGATCAATGCCGCACTCAGCGCCGGTTCGCTCTGATGCGGCACGGTCGAGGATTTGCAGGCGTGGTCGTCGCCGGCCACGAGCAGCACGCCGCCGCTGCGCGAGGTGCCGGCGAAATTGCCGTGCTTGAGCACGTCGCCGCTGCGGTCCACGCCGGGGCCTTTGCCATACCAGAACGCAAACACGCCGTCGTATTTCGCGCCCGGCAGCAGCGAGACCTGTTGCGTGCCCCAGATGGCGGTGGCCGCGAGATCCTCGTTCAGACCGGGCTGAAAGCGGATGTGGCTGGCGGCAAGCTGCTCGCGGGCGTGCCAGCAATGGATGTCGACGCCGCCGAGCGGCGAGCCGCGATAGCCGGAGATGAAGCCCGCCGTGTTGCGGCCGGCTGCCACATCCAGCGCGCGTTGCAACAGGGGCAGACGCACCAGCGCCTGGGTGCCCGACAGATAAGCGCTCTCAACATCGACGCGGTATTTGTCGTCAAGCGTCACGGCGGAGTGCTTCATGCGCGCTGCCCACCCGAGGTGCTAAACCTAACGGACGATAAGCACCGCCATCGCCATGTCCAAGGGCCGCGGCAAAATCGCATCTTCCCGTCGCGCGACGGGATCTGCCGCATGCGGCGACGCCACCGCGGTCCGCGGTCCGCGCAATATTCGTGCGTCATGTTGCACTGCAACACAACATCATGCCGCAACGGCGCTGGCGAGTTCGACCAGTTCCCGGCCTTCTTCGACCATCTCGCCGACCGTGCAGCGCACCAGTGCGACGGTGCCATCGGCCGCGGCCGTGAGGGTGAGTTCCATCTTCATCGCCTCCATGACCACCAGTGCCTGCCCGCGCGAGACAGCTGCCCCCTCGGCCACCAGAACGGCGGCGATGCGGCCCGGGATGGGGGCAAGGACACGGCCGGCGCCGGCGATGCTGCCCTCCGGCGGCGCCAGGACGTCGATATGTTCGAAGCCGTAGGTCTCGCCGGCCACGATGATGGTGAGGCGGGCGCCGTCTTGCAGCACGGTCGGCGTGTGGGCCGCGCCTGCCATGTGCAGCGTGAGCCGGTTGCCGTCCGCGCGGGCGGCGGCCGCATGGATGGCGCCATGCCACGACAGGGTCGCGGACTCGCCGGTCCAGCGTGCCCGCACCGGGATGTCGCCGGCCGGGCCACGCAGCAACAGCGACTGCCAGCCGTCCAGATTGAGCCGCCAGGAGTTGGTGGCGCCCCACGGGTCCGCGCTGGCTGGCAGGGCGCGCAGCAACGCGATCGCGGCGGCCGCGATGGCGATGTCCGGCGGCGGTGGCGGCGCGGACAGCAATTCGGCCGCGTGGCGGGCGATGAAGCCGGTGTCGAAATTTCCGGCGGCGAAATCCGGTTGCGTCGCGATGGCGCGCAGCAAATGCAGGTTGGTCTGCACGCCGGCGACCTCGTAGTGCGCCAGCGCCGCCGCCAGCCGGCGGACGGCTTCGGCGCGATCGCGCCCCGCGCACGATCAGCTTGGCGATCATCGGGTCGTAATACGGTGTGATCGCGTCGCCCTCGCGCACGCCGGTGTCGATGCGGAGATCCGGCGACTCCGCCGGCGCGCGCAGATGCGTGAGCGTGCCGATGGAGGGCAGAAAATCCCGCGCCGGATCTTCGGCGTACAGGCGCGCCTCGATCGCATGGCCGCGCAACACGATCTCATTCTGCGTCAGCGGCAGCGTCTCGCCGGCCGCGACGCGCAACTGCCATTCGACCAGATCGAGACCGGTGATCGATCTCCGTCACCGGATGCTCGACCTGCAGCCGCGTGTTCATCTCCATGAAGTGAAAACGGCCGTCCTCGACGATGAACTCGACGGTGCCGGCGCCGACATAGCCGACCGCGCGCGCCGCCGCGATGGCCGCCTCGCCCATCGCGGCGCGGAGCGCGTCCGGTCATGCCCGGCGCCGGCGCTTCCTCGATCACCTTCTGGTGGCGGCGCTGGATCGAGCAGTCGCGCTCGAACAGGTGCACGACGTTGCCGTGCGTGTCGGCGAACACCTGGATTTCGATATGGCGCGGGCGTTGCAGGTAACGTTCGATCAGCACGCGGTCGTCGCCGAACGCACTGGCGGCCTCGCGCTGCGCGGCGGCGAGCGCGGCGGCAAAGGCTGCCTCGCGACTCGACGACGCGCATGCCTTTGCCGCCGCCGCCGGCCGATGCCTTGATCAGCACGGGGATAGCCGATGCGCCGGACTTCGGCGTGCAGTGTCGCCGCATCCTGCGCCGTCGCCGTGATAGCCGGGGACCAGCGGCACGCCGGCCTGCTGCCATGAGTGCCTTGGCCGCGGACTTGACGCCCATGGCGCGGATCGCAGATGGCGGCGGGCCGACGAACACGCAGCCGGCGCGCGCGCACGCTTCGGCGAAATCCGCATTTTCGGAGAGGAAGCCGTAGCCCGGATGGATCGGCCTGGGCACCGGAGCGTTGTGCCGCCGCGAGAATGGCGGCGGCATCGAAGATAGCTTTCGCGCGCCGGCGCCGGGCCGATGCGATAGGCTTCGTCGGCGAGCGCCACATGCCGGGCGCCGGCGTCCGCGTCCGAATAGACCGCGACCGTGGCGATGCCCAGGCGGCGCGCGGTTGCGATCACGCGGCAGGCGATCTCGCCGCGATTGGCGATCAGCAGCTTTGCGAACATGCGCGGTCACATCCGGAACACGCCGAAGCGCGTGCGTTCGATGGGAGCGTTCAAGGCAGCGGAGAGGCCGAGCGCCAATACGCGGCGCGTGTCGGCCGGGTCGATGACGCCGTCATCCCACAGCCGGGCGGTGGCGTAGTACGGATGCCCCTGGGTTTCGTATTGCTCGCGGATCGGCGCCTTGAACGCTTCTTCCGCCTCGGTCGGCCAGTCCTCCGCCGCGGCGCTTCCAGCGCGTCGCGGCGGACCGTGGCGAGCACGCTGGCGGCCTGCTCGCCGCCCATCACCGAGATGCGCGCGTTCGGCCACATCCACAGCAAGCGCGGCGAATAGGCGCGGCCGCACATGCCGTAATTGCCGGCGCCGAAACTGCCGCCGATGATGACGGTGAATTTCGGCACGGCCGCAGTCGCGACCGCGGTCACCATCTTGGCGCCGTCCTTGGCGATGCCGCCGGCTTCGTATTTGCGGCCGACCATGAAGCCGGTGATGTTCTGCAGGAACACCAGCGGAATGCCGCGCTGCGCGCACAGTTCGATGAAGTGCGCGCCCTTCAGCGCGGACTCTCGAGAACAGGATGCCGTTGTTGGCGACGATGCCGACCGGATGCCCCAGATATGCGCGAACCCGGTGACGAGCGTGGTGCCGTAGAGCCGCTTGAACTCGTCGAGCCGGCTGTCGTCGACGATGCGCGCGATCACCTCGCGCACGTCGAACGGCTTGCGGCGGTCCGCCGGAATCACGCCATACAGTCTCGGCCGGATCGTAGCGCGGCGGCAGCGGCGGCTTGCAGCGCCACGTCAGGCCGTTTGACCGTGTTCAGACTGGCGACGATGCGGCGCGCGATGCCGAGCGCATGCGCGTCGTTCTCGGCGTAGTGATCGGTCACGCCCGAGATGCGGCTGTGCACGTCGGCGCCGCCGAGATCCTCGGCGCTGACGATCTCGCCGGTCGCGGCCTTCACCAGCGGCGGGCCGGCGAGAAAGATCGTGCCCTGGCCGCGCACGATGATGCTTTCGTCGGACATCGCCGGCACGTAGGCGCCGCCGGCCGTGCAGGATCCCATCACCACGGCGATCTGCGCAATGCCGTCGGCGGACAGATTGGCCTGGTTGAAGAAGATGCGGCCGAAATGATCGCGATCAGGGAAAACGCTCGTCCTGGTTCGGCAGGTTGGCGCCGCCGCGAATCCACCAGATAGATGCAGGGCAGCCGGTTCTGCGCCGCGATCTCCTGCGCGCGCAGATGCTTCTTCACCGTGATCGGATAGTAGGTGCCGCCCTTCACGGTGGCGTCGTTGCAGACGATCACGCATTCGCGCCCGGAGACGCGGCCGATGCCGGTGATGATGCCGGCCGCCGGCACGTCCTCGCCATACAGGCCGTAGCGCGGCGAGCTGCGACAGTTCGAGGAACGGCGTGCCCGGATCGAGCAATGCCGCGACGCGGTCGCGCGGCAGCAGCTTGCCGCGCGACGTGTGGCGCTTCGCCGCCTCGCCCCGCCGCCTTCGGCAATGACAGAGATCCTGGCGCGCAGATCGGCGACCAGCTCCGCCATCGCCGCCGCGTTGGTCCGAAAGACCTCGGAACGCGAGTCGAAGCTCCGTCACCAGCTGCATCAAGCGGTTTCCCGGAACAGCTCACGCCCGATCAGCATGCGACGGATTTCACTGGTGCCGGCACCGATCTCGTACAGCTTGGCGTCGCGCAGCAGGCGGCCGGTCGGGTAGTCGTTGATGTAGCCGTTGCCGCCGAGACACTGGATCGCCTCCAGCGCCATCCATGTCGCGCTTTCGGCGGCGTACAGGATGGCGCCGGCCGCGTCCTTGCGCGTCGTCCGGCCACGGTCGCAGGATTTGCCGACCGCATAGACGTAGGCGCGCGCGGCATTCAGCGTCGTGTACATGTCGGCGATCTTGGCCTGCATGAGCTGGAACTCGCCGATCGGCTGGCCGAACTGCTTGCGCTCGTGGACATAGGGCAGCACCACATCCATGCACGCCTGCATGATGCCGAGCGGGCCGGCCGCCAGCACGGCGCGTTCGTAATCGAGGCCGCTCATCAGCACGGTCACGCCGCCATCGACCGCGCCGAGCACGTTCTCAGCCGGAACTTCGCCGTCGTCGAACACCAGTTCGCCGGTATTGGAGCCGCGCATGCCGAGCTTGTCGAGTTTCTGCGCGCTGGAGAATCCGGGCATGCCCTTCTCGACCAGGAACGCCGTGATGCCGCGCGCACCGGCGTCCGGTGTCGGTCTTGGCGTAGACCACGATCACGTCGGCGGTCGGGCCGTTGGTGATCCACATTTTCGTGCCGTTCAGCACGTAGCGGTCGCCGCGCTTCTCGGCGCGCGTGCGCATGGACACGACGTCCGAGCCGGCGCCCGGCTCGCTCATTGCCAGCGCGCCGACATGCTCGCCGCTGATCAGGCCCGGCAGATACCGCCGCTTCTGCGCCGGCGTGCCGTTGCGGCGGATCTGGTTGACGCAGAGGTTCGAGTGCGCGCCATAGGACAGACCGACCGAAGCCGAGGCGCGGCTGATTTCCTCCATCGCCACGCAATGCGCCAGATAGCCCATTTCGGCGCCGCCATATTCCTCATCGACCGTCATGCCGAGCACGCCGAGATCGCCCAGCTTGCGCCAGAGATCGGCCGGAAATTCGTTGTCGCGGTCGATGGCAGCGGCACGCGGCGCGATTTCGGCTTCAGCGAAGCGGCGCACGGTGTCGCGCAGTGCGTCGATCTCCTCGCCGAGATCAAAGTCCATGCCGTAATCGGTGTTGGCGACCATCAGCTTTGCGTCTCCGGAAAATCGTCCTCGCGGAACTCGCCCTCGGGCCGCTCGGTACGAGCCTGCTCCAGCTTGCGCAACTCCACCCGGCGGATCTTGCCGGAGATGGTTTTCGGCAGCTCGAAGAACTCCAGCCGGCGCACACGCTTATAGGGCGCCAGACGTGCGCGCAGATGGCGGAAGATGCTGGCCGCCGTTTCGGCCGTCGGTTCGGCGCTCGCAACCAGCGACACGAACGCTTTGGGCACCGCGAGGCGCAGCGCGTCGGGGGCCGGCACCACGGCGGCCTCGGCGACGGCGGGATGCTCGACCAGCGCGCTCTCCAGCTCGAACGGGCTGATGCGATAGTCGGAGGCTTTGAAGATATCGTCGGCGCGGCCGATATAGGTCAGGTAGCCGTCGGCATCGCGCGCGGCAACGTCGCCGGTGCGGTACACGTCGCCCGCCACCGGAACCACGCTGCCGTCGTCCGCGAGATAGCCACGCATGAGCCCGGCCGGTGGCGGATCGAGCGCAATGCTCACGGCGCCTTCGGTGGCATCCTTGTCGTCCAGATCGAGCAGCCGGATGCGGTAGCCGGGCAGCGGACGGCCCATGGCGCCCGGCTTCACGACCTGACCCGGCGTATTGCCGATCTGTGCGGTGGTTTCGGTCTGGCCGTAGCCATCGCGGATCGTCAGGCCCCAGGCCGCCTGCACGCGCGCGATCACTTCCGGGTTCAGCGGCTCGCCGGCGCCGGTGACCTCACGCAGCGCCATCTGCCAGGACGCCAGATCCTCCTGGATCAGCATGCGCCAGACGGTCGGCGGCGCGCACAGCGTCGTCACGCGATACGCCGCGATGGCGTCCAGCAGGCCGCGTGCGTTGAAGCGCGGCTGGTTGTGCATGAAGACAGTGGCGCCGGCATTCCATGGCGCGAAGAAGCAGCTCCAGGCATGCTTCGCCCAACCCGGCGAGGAGACATTCAAATGCAGATCGCCGGGTCGCAGGCCAAGCCAGTACATCGTCGACAGCGACCCGACCGGATAGGAAACATGGCTGTGCAGCACAAGCTTCGGCCGCGCCGTGGTGCCGGAGGTGAAATACAGCAGCATCGGCTCGTCGGAGGACGTGGCGCGATCCGGCACAAACGCGGCATTGGCTTGCAGCAGATCGGCGTAATCGATGCAGCCGGGCGCACTGCCAATCACGACGCAACGCACCGATGCGTCGATACCGGCCAGCTTCGCGGCATCCGCCGCCGCCGTCACCACGAAACGCACGCCGGCGCGCGCCACGCGCTCAGTGATATCGGCCGCCGTCAGCAGCGTCGTTGCCGGCACCAGTATGGCGCCCAGCTTCATGGCCGCCAGCATCACCTCCCAGAGCGGTGCCACGTTGCCGAGCATGAGCAGGATGCGGTCGCCACGCTTCACGCCCAGTGCGCGCAACCCGTTGGCGACGCGGCTCGATCGCTCCGACAATTCGGCAAATGTGCGGTCCTCGGCACCGGGACCGGTGATGCGCAGCGCAAGGCGATCCGCCGAATCGCCTGTTGCCAGCTCGCCGTCGAACCAGTCCAGCGCCCAGTTGAAATGCGGCAGGTCCGGCCAGCGGAATTCCGCGCAGGCCGTGGCGTAGTCGGTGCGATACGCCAGCAGCAAATCGCGCGCTGCCTTGAAGGCCGGGGCGGTCATGCGGCCTCCAGCAGCTTGCGCGCGATGATGACGCGCATGATCTCGTTGGTGCCTTCGAGGATGCGATGCACGCGCAGGTCGCGCAGGTACCGTTCCACCTGATAATCCTTGATGTAGCCGTAGCCGCCGTGCAGTTGCAGCGCCTCGTCGCAGATGCGGAAGCACATGTCGGTGGCGAAGCGCTTGGCCATGGCGCAGCGCATCGTCGCGTCCGTCGCCCCGCTGTCCAGCGCCACGGCGGCGCGATGCACCATCAGCCGAGCCGCTTCCAGTTCGGTCGCCATGTCGGCCAGCCGGAACTGTAGTGCCTGGAACTCGGCGAGCGTCTTGCCGAAAGCGCGGCGCTGCCGGACATAGGCCAGCGCCAGTTCCAGGCAGGCCCGCGCGCCGCCCAGCGAGCAGGCGGCGATGTTGATGCGCCCGCCGTCCAGCCCGGCCATGGCAAACCGGAACCCCTCGCCTTCGGCGCCCAGGCGGTTGGCCACCGGCACCCGGCAGGCGTCGAAATTCACCGTCGTCGTCGGCTGGCTGTTCCAGCCCATCTTCCGCTCCGGCTTGCCGAACGACAGGCCGGGCGTGCCGTTTTCGACCACCAGACAGGAGATGCCGCGCGCCCCGTCCTCGCCGGTGCGCACCATCGTCACATACAGGTCCGAGGCTCCGCCGCCGGAGATGAAGGCTTTGCTGCCGTCCAGCCGGTAATGCGCGTTGCCGTCCGGCACCGCGCGCGTCCGCAACGCCGCCGCGTCGCTGCCGGAGCCGGGTTCGGTCAGGCAATAGCTGGCGAAATGCTCGCAGGTGAGCAGTTTCGGCATGAAGCGCGCCTGCTGCTCGGCGCTCCCGAAGCGCGCCAGCATGGCAGCGACCATGTTGTGGATAGACAGGAACGCAGCCGTGGACGGGTCGGCGGCGGCCAGTTCCTCGAAGATCAATGCCGCGTCGAGCCGCGACAGCCCGCTGCCGCCGAGGCTTTCGTCCACGGTGATTGCGGCGAACCCCAGGCTGGCCGCCTCGCGCAGCGCGGCAGCCGGGAAAATCCGGTCCTCGTCCCATTGGCCGGCATGCGGCAGCAGGCGTTCCTGCGCGAAGCCGCGCGCGGTGGCCACGAACGCCGCCTGATCCTGCGACAACGCGAAGTCCATGCCGCCCCTCGGGCCGCCTCCCGGTCATTGTTGCAAGGCATCTAGGAAGCCGGCACGACCCGCCGTCAAGCCCACGATCGGCACTGCCCCGCGCGGTCCGGGCAGACTATACTGCGGCCCATGGCAGATCCTTACGAAACCCTCGGTGTCCGGCGCGGCGATTCGAGTGAGACCATCCGCAAGGCGTACCGGAAGCTCGCCAAGCGCTTCCACCCGGACCTCAATCCCGGCAAGCCGGAGGCGTTGGAGCGGTTCAAGGCCATCAATGCCGCCAACGACCTGCTCTCGGACCCGGACAAGCGGGCGCGTTTCGACCGTGGCGAGATCGATGCCGAAGGCCGCGAGACGGCCGCGGCGCAGGGCGGCGGCTGGCAGCATCATGCCACCCAGCAGCCCTACGCGGCAGGTGCCGGCGGCTTCGGGGCAGACGACCTGGACACGCTGTTCGGCCAGTCATTCGGCGACCGGTTCGGCGGCGCGGGGCGTGGACGGGATATGCATTATTCGGTGTCGGTGACGTTCATGGAGGCGGCGAACGGCGCCGTCCGCCGCCTGCTGCTGCCTGATGGCAAGGAGCTGGACGTCACCATCCCGCCCGGCCTGCGAGACGGCCACATCCTGCGGCTGAAGGGCCAGGGGCGGCGCGGGTCGGGCGGCGTCGGCGACGCGCTGGTGGAAGTCAGCGTGGCACCGCACCGCTTCTTCCGCCGCGAGGGCGACGACGTGGTGCTGGACCTGCCGATCACGTTGAAGGAAGCCGGTACTCGGCGCCACGGTCGAGGTGCCGACCGTGAAGGGCAAGGTGCGGCTGACCATTCCGCCCGGATCGGGCACCGGCACACGGCTGCGGCTGAAGGGGCGTGGCATCGCCGGGGGAAATCAATATGTCGTGCTGATGCCGACCTTGCCGCCCGGTGAGGAGCCGGCGCTGGCCGCGCTCCTGCGTACCTGGACGCCCGCCGCGCCCTTCAACCCGCGCGCGGAACTGGAGGAACCATGATCCATCTGGACACGGTGGTGACGCTGGTGCCGGACGTGCCGGCGGCGGAACTGAGCGACTGGATCGCGCGCGGCTGGGTGGCGCCGGCCGGCACGTCGCCCGATTGGGTGTTCGCCGAGATCGACGTGGCGCGCATCCGCCTGGTGCGCGACCTGCGCCACGGCATGGGTGTGGAGGAGGACAGCGTCGCGCTGGTGCTCTCCCTGGTCGACCAGATGTACGGGCTGCGGCGCCGGCTGCGCGCCGTCATGGATGCTGTCGAGCGGCAGCCGCCGCCGGTGCGCGAGGCGGTGCTGTCCGCCGTGCTGCCGCCCGTGAACTGATGTGACGTGCTGATGCGGCATGCCCGCATGGCCTGAATCAATGCCTGCGCCGGACTGACCTCCTCATAAGATGCAATCGCATTTGAAGGAGGCTTCCGTGAACGCAGTCGATGTCATGACCGCCAACGTGATTACCGTCTCACCGGAGACGAGCGTGCCGGACCTGGTGGACGTGCTGCTCACCCGCAACATCAGCGGTGTGCCCGTCGTGGACGGCAACGGCGTTCTGGTGGGCGTCGTCACCGAGGGCGACCTGGTGCGCCGCGCGGAACTGGGTACCGACCGCAAGCACACCGGCTTGCTGGCCTTCTTCACCGGCACCGCCACCATGGCCAGGGACTACGTGCGCAGCCACGCCACCAAGGTCAGCGACATCATGACCCCGGACGTGATCGCCGTGGCGCCGGCAACGCCGCTGTCCGAGGTCGCCGACACGATGGAAAAGTATCGCGTGCGCCGCGTGCCGGTGGTGGAAGGCACCAAAGTGGTGGGCATCGTCAGCCGCGCCAACCTGTTGCGCGCCTGGGCCTCCCTTCCGGCCGACGCGCCGGCCACCACGGCCGACGATACCGCGATCCGCGCGGCCCTGCTGCTGGAACTGGGCCGCCAGAGCTGGAGCCACCGGCCGGAGAACAGCGTGGTCGTGAGCGACGGCATCGTGCATCTGTGGGGGCTCGCCGCCACCGACGAGGAGAAGCGGGCGCTGGAACTCGCAGCCGAGGCCACGCCCGGCGTCCGCGCCGTGCACGACCATATGATCGTGCTGTCGGTGGAGCCCTACCCGCTGATCCTCGGCACCTGAGGGGCGCGGTCACGCCGGGCGCTGGCCGGCGGCGAATTCCGAAAGCGCGCCTGCGACGGTGCCGATCAGCCCGGTCCAGGCGCGCGGCGCCTGCTGGCGGAACAGCCGCAGCGACGAATACCAGGGCGAATCGGCGCGCTGCATGAGCCAGCGCCAGTCCGGCGCATGCGGCAGCATGATCCAGGCGGGGCGGTTCAGCGCGCCGGCCAGATGGCCGACCGACGTATCGACGCACACCAGCACGTCGAGGCAGCTCAGCACGGCCGCCGTGTCGTCGAAGGCTTCGAGCTGCGGGTCGAGGTTCACCAGCGGCGCCGGGCCGTGCCAACCAGCGGTCTGTGCCGCCGCCGGCCCCTTCTGCAGCGACACCAGCGCGATGCCGGGCACCTGCCCGAACGGCGCGAGCATGTCGAGCGAGATCGAGCGGTTGCGATCGTTGTTATGCGTCGGCCGCCCGGCCCAAACGATCCCGACGCGCCGCAGTCCGGGCGGCAGGATGTCGTTCAGCCGCGCGCGCCAGTGGATCAGCCGTGCCGGTTCCGCCGTCAGCACCGGTGTCGGCGGCGGGATCGAGTTCGATCCGCGTGCCTTGCAGGCGCGGCAGCCCGGAGAACGGGCAATAGGCGACATAGGGCGGGCATTCGTCCCAGCGCGAGAAATACCGTGCGTTCGGGTAGTGCCGCTCCATGAACGGGCGCATCTCGGTGCTGAGCGCGATGACCACGGACGTTGCCCGCGCCATCGCCCAGGGCAGATAGCGGGCGAACATGAACACGTCGCCGTAGCCCTGGTCGGCGATCAGCAGCAGCGTCTGCCCCTCGGGCAGGGGCGCGCCGTCCCATTGCGGCTTGTCGTTCTTCGGCATCAGCGGCTGCGCGCCGGCAATCTGGTAGCGCCACTCGTATTCCCGCCAGCCCTCTTCCATCGCGCCGGTCAGCAGCAGGGTCTGCCCGAGCCGCATATGCGCCTCCGGCATGTCCGGCTTCAGCGCGATCGCGCGGCGGGTGGCGCGGATGCACTGCTCCGGCTCCATGCGCTCGTACAGCAGCATCGATTCGTTGAAATGCGTCACCGCATCGGTGGGGGCCAGCGCCTGCGCGCGCCGAACCATGGTCAGCCCCTCGTCGAGCCGGCCGATCAGGCGGTACACTTCCGCCAGATTGCACAACTGCCGGGGCTGGCCGGCGCCGCAGGCAAGCGCCTGCTCCATCAGCGCGGCCGCTTCGACGCCACGGTTGCGCTTGAACGCGATGTAGCCCTTCAGGTGCAGCGTCTCGCCGTGGCGGGGGGCCACTGCCAGGACATGCGCGAGAAGGCGCTCGGCGGCGTCGTAGCGCGCAGCTTCGACATACTCGCGGGCGACGGCCAGCAGCTCGCCCAGCGGGATCGGCACCGTTCCCTGCGGCAGCCCGGGCTGCGGCTGCGCTGCGGGCTGGAACACTGCCACATTGCTCGTCTGTGCCGCGCTCATGCGACGCGGCGGGACTGATGGCCTGACATGGAACGCTCCCTCAACCGGGCAT
Source organism: uncultured Pseudomonadota bacterium (assembly GCA_963764895.1). Classification (GTDB taxonomy): domain Bacteria; phylum Pseudomonadota; class Alphaproteobacteria; order Acetobacterales; family Acetobacteraceae; genus CAVXUK01. The sequence goes on along the minus strand of CAVXUK010000010.1, from coordinate 450,692 downwards.
GCGTCCCCCTGCTACACCAGCCCCGCGCAGGCGGCTAGAGTCGTTCTGCATATGAAAATTCGGTCACTGTGTGCACGGCGGCTCGACGCCGTTGGGGCAGGTCACGGTGCTGCCCGGGGGCGTCACGATGGTGGTTTTAGCTGGCGGAGAGCTGCTGTAGCTGATGCAGCTGGCGGCGGCGAGCGGGGCGAGCAGGACAAGCCAACGAAAACGGCGCATGGCTGATACCTCCCGGACGTGGATTGCGATCCATCCAAGACACTGCGGCAGGCGAAAAGTTGCGCCGGGTCGTTGCACTGCCGTGTGACCGGCCGGAGGTGGCCGGCTGGTGCGAGAGGGGGGATTCGAACCCCCATGACTTGCGTCGGCCGATTTTGAGTCGGCTGCGTCTACCGTTCCGCCACTCTCGCGCGGCCGTGGCTTATACAGCATCGCACGGCCGGAACCAGAGTGCCGTGCATGGGTTTGGTATGGGAAAATATGGTCACCCCCCTTTGCGTCGGCGGCGCGGCTCCGCTATAGGGACCGCCCGCGCTGATCCCAGATAGCTCAGCTGGTAGAGCAAGCGGCTGTTAACCGCTCGGTCGTAGGTTCGAAGTCCTACTCTGGGAGCCAATGGATCAGGGGGTTAGGCAAGGATCTTGCCTGACCCCCTGAGCACCCCCGGGCGGCGCTGCAACATCCGGACAGCAAGATGCGGCGGTCGCGGCCTGCGTTGGCCGATATTTCGCCGGGTGTTAATGGTGTTGGGGGGGAACTGCGTCGCGGGTCGATTTGAGGATCGCAACGACGCGCAAGATCGCCCGGCTGATGTGTTCGCCCGCGCGCTGGACGCGTGGATTCGGATCGGCACACAAGTTGTCGGCCACAAGCAGGGCTGGCGCCAGTGCGCCGTTAATGTCGTGCCGCAGCGTCGAGACGAGCTGTGTTAGCTCAGCAAGTCGCTCGCCAGTGTCATCTGTCGAATGTTCCATCCTAGACGGCATATTTACAAGAACGGCGGCCGCACGCTCCGCACAGATGCGTCATGTAGACTTCGTTTATACTTTCGGATCTGCACGTGCATGGCAGCCCAGTCATGATGCCGACCGGAAGCGTAAAGGGCCGCCCTTCGCAGAGCGGCCCCTGGCGGTGGATGCTGCCACCCCTCCCCGCCATGCTCTCATGCATGGCCCGCAGAATCGGCTGGATGAAGAAGGCGGTCGCGCTGCGGGCGTCCACGTCGATCTCGGCCGTCAGGCCCCACGACTTAGGCTGCTGCGATCAGGGCTTTTTCGCCGTGTTCGCTGAGCAGGCCGTCGAAGTATTCGATCGTGCGGCGTAGGCCATCTTTCAGTTGCACGCGCGGCTGCCAGCCCAAGACCTGCTGCGCCAGCGTGATGTCCGGGCAGCGCTGCTTCGGGTCATCCGCCGGCAGCTTCTGGAAGATCAGCGAGGAACGCGAACCGACCAGGTCGATCACCAGCTCGGCCAGTGCCCGCACCGTCATCTCCTGCGGATTGCCGAGATTGATCGGGCCGGTCACACTGTCCTTGGTGCCCATCACGCGCACCAGCCCATCGACGAGGTCGTCCACATAGCAGAACGCGCGCGTCTGCAAGCCATTCCCGTACAGCGTGATCGGGTTGCCAAGCAGCGCCTGGACGATGAAGTTAGAGACAACACGCCCATCGTTGGGAAGCATGCGCGGGCCGAACGTATTGAAGATCCGCACCACCTTGATGCGCACGCCGTGCTGCCGGTGATAGTCGAAGAACAGCGTTTCGGCACAGCGCTTGCCCTCATCGTAACAAGCGCGCGGCCCGATCGGGTTGACGTTGCCGCGATAGTCTTCCCCCTGCGGATGCACGGTCGGATCGCCGTACACCTCGGAGGTCGAGGCCTGCAACACCGGCACCTTCAGCCGCTTGGCCAGACCCAGCATGTTGATGGCGCCCATCACGCTGGTCTTCGTCGTTTGCACCGGGTCGAACTGGTAATGCACCGGCGACGCCGGGCAGGCCAGATTGTAGATCTCGCTGACCTCGACCGGAAGCGGCATCGTCACGTCATGGCGCATCGCTTCGAACCGCCGATTGTCGAGCAACTGGGCAATGTTCTCGCGCCGGCCAGTGAGGTAGTTGTCCACCGCGAGCACGTCGTGCCCATCGCGCAGCAGCCGGTCGCACAGATGCGACCCGACAAATCCGGCGCCGCCGGTCACCAGCGCGCGCTTGCGGGCCATGGCCATGTCATTCGTCCCCGTCTCATGTCCGCCGAGGGGACGGCGGTCAACCGAATCCCCAAAGCCGGATCGGCACCCGCGTTATCGTGCCGAGCCCGCGCGGGCAGTACAGCAGTCGGAAATGAATGCGGACTTAACCGCCTGGCTTCAGGACCTGCGTCAAGTCTTGGGCATCACCCGCGGCGCGCTCTCATCCCAGCGCGCCAGCACGCGGCTGCCCGCCTGGAAGGACTGCGCGATCTCGCTCGGCACGTCGGCCCACAGGCCGGTGCCCTCCGGCATGTCGTGCAGCGCCATGCGGATGCGCGTGAGCGAGCCAAGGAACGTCGTCTCCCGCACGTCGGCGCCGACGGCACCCGGCGGCACATGGCCGTTCATCGCCTCCAGCCGCACATGCTCGGGCCGCAGGAACATTTCCACCGGTTTGCCATGCGCGTAGGCGCTGGCGGCGCTGGCCGGCAGCGCGATATTGGCCACGCGTACGTTGCCACCCTCGGCGACGCCCGGCAGCACGGCGCCGGAGCCGATGAAGCGCGCCACGAACCCGTCCGCCGGCTCACGGTAGATCGTCGCGGGGTTCGCCACCTGCAACAGCCGTCCTTCGTTCATCACCGCCACGCGGTCGGAGATCGACAGCGCTTCCTCCTGGTCGTGCGTCACCAGCACCGTGGTCACGCCGGTCTCGCGCTGGATGCGGCGGATCTCGTCGCGCAGCTGCACGCGCACCTTGGCATCCAGCGCCGACAGCGGCTCATCCAGCAGCAGCACCTGCGGCTGGACGGCCAGCGCGCGGGCCAGCGCCACACGCTGCTGCTGGCCGCCCGAGAGCTGGTGCGGATATTTGTCGGCATGCGCGGCCAGCCCGACGAGATCGAGCAGCTCCCGCGCCCGCTTGATCTGTTCCGGCTTCGGCTTGCCGGCCACGCGCGGCCCGAAGCGCACGTTGTCCAGCGCGGTCATGTTGGGGAACAGGCTGTACGCCTGGAACACCATGCCCATGCGTCGCGCACTCGCGGTCAGCCGCGTCACGTCGTTGCCCGCCACCACCACGCGCCCGGAATCCGGCATGATGAAGCCGGCGATGATGCGCAGCAGCGTGGTCTTGCCGCAGCCGCTGGGGCCGAGCAGGCAGACCAGTTCGCCGTCACCCACCTGCAGGTCCAGCTTCGCCAGCACCACGCGCCCGGCGTAGGATTTGCTGACCTCGTGAACGTCAACAGTCGCCATGTCAGCGTCCCCCTGAAACCTGTGCCTGCCCACGCCCGGCGACCAGCACGCCCAGCATTGCCATCCAGGTGATGACGAACCCCATCAACGACAGCGCCGCCGCCTCGGTCGCTTCATGCTGCCCGATCTCGTTCATGAAAACCGCGAACGTATGGAACAGCAAGACATTGGCGAACGTGAACTCGCCGATCACCACCGCCAGCGTCAGCAGCGTGCTGCCCACCAACGCCGACCGCAGGCTCGGCAGGATGACCATGCGGATGATCTGCCCCATCCCGGCGCCGAGCGATTGCCCGGCCTCGGTCAGCGTCGTCAGGTCGATGGCACGCAGGCCCACATCCAGCGCACGGTACGCATAGGGCAAGGCGAGAAAGAAATACGGGATCACCAGATAGAACGGCGTGCCGATCAGCCAGTCCGGGCCGGTGAACAGCTCGGTCAGCCCGGCCACCAGCGCGATCGCCGGCACCACGAACGGCAGCGCCGCGATGAACTCGAACAGCGGGCGCAGGCGCGGCGCGTACAGGTTCATGAAGATCATGGCCGGCACCAGCAGCAGCAATTGCGCCGCCATCGTCGCCACCGCCAGTTCCAGCGACAGCAGCAAAGCCCCCGGCAGATCGCTGGAGGCGATGAGCATGCGGTAGGCGGCAAACCCGTAATGGTTTCCCCCTTCCCACACGCTGAACGCGGCCGTCATGGCCAGCGGCACGATAAAATACAGCGCGGCCACGATCAGCGTGACCCAGCCGCCAAGCCCGATGCGGTTCATGGCCGTCCCACCCAACGCGAGGCGCGCCGCGTCAGGATCGTGCTGATCGCCAGCACCGTCACCATCACCACGATCATCCCCACCGAAAGCGCCGCGCCGATCTGCGGGTCGGCCGCCACGTTGCCGGACAGCACGGCGCTGATCTCGGTCGTCACCAGCCCGATATTGCCGCTGGTCAGCGCGTAGGCGGTCGCGTAGGCCGAGAAGGCGCTGCCGAACAGCAGGATCCAGCCCGCGAACAACGACGGCGCCAGCACCGGCAGCCCGACATGGCGCCAGTACTGTGCAGGTGTCGCCCCCAGATTCTCCGCCGCCTCCCGCCACGCTGAGCGCAGCGCCACGATCGCGGGCGTGATCACGATCACCATCAGCGGGATCTGGAAATATGAATACGTGATGGTCAGGCCGGTGATGGAGAACAGGCTGAACCCCATCCCGTACAGGTCGATACCGATCCGCTTGAGCAGCCCGGTCAACAGCCCAAGCGAACCCACCGTCGAAATGAACGCGAACGCCAGCGGCACACCGGCAAAATTCGCCGCGACCGCGGAGAAGCTGGTGACGACCGAGCGCAGCCAGCCCGGCGCGCCCGGCTTGAGCACCGCGAACGCGATCAGTCCGCCGGCGATGACGCCGACGGTGGCCGACGCGACGGACAACTCCACGGAATTCTCGAACGCCACGCGGTAGCGGTAATCGCCCAGTTCGGCGAGGTACTGCAGCGTGAAGCCATCGTCACCGGAGAACGCCTGCACCGCCAGCATCGCGGTCGGCGCGACCAGGAAGGCCGCGCAGACCGCCAGGAAGACGCCGATGAACAGCCACGCGATCGGCGCCCTCATGCTGCCGCTCTCAGTTCGTGCGGATCAGATCTTCACCACGCGGGGCCAGTTGTCCACGATCGCCTTCTTTGCCTTGTCGGTCTGTTCCGGGTTGGCGAACTTGATGCCCTTGTAGGCGTCGGCCGGCGGCAGCTGCGCCAGCAGTTCCGGCGGCACCTTGCCGGCGGCGACCAGGCTGTTGAAGCGGATCGGGTGCGCGAAGCCGCCGAGGAAATTGAGCTGGCCCTCGTCGGAATACACGTACTCCATCCACAGCTTCGCGGTGTTCGGGTGCGGCGCGTAGGCGCTGATCGCCTGGCAGTAGTAGTTGCCGAACGGCGGCGCTTCCTTCGGCACCAGCACTTCGATTTCCACCTTGTCGGCGTTCGCCTTCTTGTAGCCCAGGCTTAGATAATCCCAGTTGATCACGATCGGCGTCTGCCCGGCGACCAGCGGTGCCGGGCCCGTGGCGGCGGCCGGGTTCAGATTGCCCAGCTTGGCCAGTTCGCCAAAGAAATCGATGCCTGGCTCGATGTTGTCGAAGCTGCCGCCATTGGCCAGCGCCGCCGCGAACACCGCACCGATCGCCGCACCGGCCGATAGCGGGTTTCCGTTCAACGCAATCATGCCCTTGTATTCGGGCTTCTTCAGGTCCGCCCAGGTCTGCGGCGCGTTCTTCACCACGGACTTGTTCACGGCGAACGTGGCAACGCCGTAATAGTCGCCGTACCAATACCCGTCCTTGCTCTTCACGTCGTCAGGGATCTCGTTCCACGTCGCGACCTTGTACGGCGCGTACAACTTCTCCTTGGTGCCGGAGATGGCGAAGGCCGGGCCGACATCGACCACGTCCGGCGCGCGGCTCTGATGCTTCAGGCTGCGGATCGCCTGAAGTTCCTCGGCCGAGCTGCCATCGGGGTTGTCGTCCGTGAGCTTGACCCCGTACAACTCCTGGAAACGATCCATCGTCACGCCCCAGTTCGCCCAGTCGCGCGGCAGCGTGATGACGTTGATGGCGCCTTCCTTCTTCGCCGCGGCCACCAGGGCGGCGGGGACGTTCGGGCCGGGGGCGGCGGCGAGCGCCTGGCGCGGGCTCAGCAGGCGGTCACCCACAAGGCTGGCGCCAGCGGCGGCCAGGCTGGTTTTCATGAGGGAACGGCGATCGAAGATCATGGGTTTTGGCCTCTGTTTCTGGCCGCCCAGCCCTTAGCCGTCATGTGTGACAGTACGATGACGGTTTTGCGAAGATTTGGTGTCGCCCCGCAACCGTCCGCCATCCATCACATCGGCTCTTCCGGAAACTGTTTGGCGGTGTCCAGGATAAGAATTCCAGGCAATTTCCGGCTTGTCCAGATATGAACAGCCACCGTGGCGTCGACTGGCGCATCCAGGGCGCCCGCCTTGATGTTGACGGTGTCCGACGGCCCTTCCGCCTCATGCCACAGGCGGGAGCCGCAATCGCCGCAAAAGGCACAGTTCAGCCGGCGGCCGCTATTCGTGGCGCGAGACCAGAATTTTGGTGTCCCGCTGAGCACTGTCAGGCCGGATCGCGGCACCTGAAGCGACATGCCGAACGCGGACGCCGACTGCTTCTGGCACTCCCGACAGTGACAGATATACAGCGCCCGGGCGTCACCGTCGCTTTGGAAGCGGATATCGCCGCACTGACAACGGCCTGTTCGCATTGCACTGCCCTTTTTGTTCCTGGTGCAAAGACTTTGCCGTGGCGCTTGCCCGACGCGACACCTGGGCCACCGGCAACGGCATCACGGACCATTCAAACGGAGCGGGGCGTGCAATTCAACGGATGACAGCGTCTTGGTTTGAATGTGGCGGGAAGCAGTGGCTTCAATCCCAGCCGACGAGATCGCGCGCTCTGTTCCGGCCGACCGCGCTGGCACGCCGGGTATCAATCGGGGCTCGCCGGAGATCACAGGCTTGCCAGGCCCGACCGTCGTCACCCGATAATGGGAGTTCCCGCAATGGACCTGCAACTGAATGGCAAGGTGGCCCTCGTCACCGGCTCGACTGCCGGTATCGGCCTTGAGATCGCGCGCAAGCTGGCCGTCGAGGGCGCCAAGGCGATCGTAACCGGCCGCAACCAGGCGAAGCTTGATCAGGCGGTCAAGAGCATCCGCGCCTCAGGCGGCGCCGACGTAAGCGGCGTGCTGGCAGACCCGTCGACCGTCGAGGGCGCCGCCGCGCTGGTGAAAGCGGCACCGCAGGTGGACATCCTGATAAACAATGTCGGCATCTACGAGATGAAGAGCTTCACCGACATCACAGACGACGAGTGGCGGCGCTATTTCGAGGTCAACGTGCTGAGTGGTGTGCGTCTGGCACGGGCGTATTTGCCAGGCATGCTGGGTCGGAACCGGGGGCGGATCATCTTCATCTCCAGCGAGTCCGGACTCGCCACCCCAGGCCCCATGATCCATTACGGCATGACCAAGACAGCGCAACTTGCCGTTTCGCGCGGTCTCGCCGAATTGACAAAGGGCACGAACGTAACGGTCAATTCGGTATTGCCGGGACCGACGCGCTCCGGGGGCATCGTCGAGTTTCTGAAGAGTCTCGCCAGCGATCCCGCAGCGCCGGCCAAGCAGATCGAAGCGGAGTTCTTCGCCAAGTGGCGGCCGTCCTCGCTCCTCCAGCGGATGATCGAACCGGAGGAGGTCGCCAACATGGTTGCCTATGTGGCGAGCCCGCTGTCATCGGCGACCAACGGCGCCGCGCTGCGCGTCGACGGTGGGGTCACGCCCACGATCAGCTAGGAGCCCGCGCCCGCTTTACGGCTGCATCAACCGCCTCGCCGCGTACACGATCATGGTTCCGCATCGACGGGCGCCCGCCTTGATGTTGACGGTGTCGGACGGCCCGGCTGACTCGTGCCACAGGCGCCAGCCGCAATCGCCGAAAAGGGCACAGTTCAACCGGCGGCGGCCCAATCATCACACCGCCGCGCGTCCGCCATCCACGAACAGATTGACCCCATTGATGTAACGGCCAGCGTCGGAGCACAGCAGCATCGCAGCGCCCACCAAATCGTCCGGCCGGCCAAGGCGGCCGGCGGGGATGCATTGTGCCAGGGTCTCGCCCTCGACGGCCATTTGGTCTCGGTTGCGCGCTGTCAGGATCGCGCCGGGGGCGAGGTTGTTCACCGTCACGCCCCGCCCGCCGAACTGGCGTGCCAGGCTCAGGGCCCAGTTGAGTTGCGCGGCCTTGGTCCCGGCATAGACAAACATCGCAGGGTGTGGCCGCTCCTGCTGCACGCTACCGATGGTCACGACCCGGCCCCAACCACGTTCGGCCATCGGTGGCACCAGGGTTTGCAGCAATTCCATCGTGGTGCGCAGGTTGACGGCGATCTGGCGGTCGAAGCGTTCGCGGGTAATGGCGCGGAAGTCCTCCGGCAATTCGATGGAGGCGTTCAGCACCAGGATGTCGATCGGCGCCCATGCGGTGACGGCGGCGGCCAGATGTTGGCCGGCGTCATCCTGGGTGAAATCCTGGCCGAACGCGGCGGCCTCCCCGCCCATGGCCTGGATTTCTCGGACGACGGCGGCGGCATCGCTGAGTTCCTCGGTCGTGCCGGCGTGATGAATGGCCAGGCGCGCGCCCGCGCCGGCAAGACCCAGGGCGATCGCGCGACCGATTTCGCGGCGGGCGCCGGTCACCAGGGCGGTGCGGCCAGTCAGGCGGAACGGGGCGAAGGGATCGAACATGTCGGGACTCCAAGGACGCGGTTGGGCAGTTCACATCTCGCGGTCAGCGACGGCGAAGGCAAGTACTGATCTGCGATCCTCGACACTGCTCTCTCGCGCTCCCGCGCAGCGGGTTCGTTCTTCGGAGACTTTCGTACGCCAAGTGGCGTCCGAAACTCTTCACGAAAGCGGAACGGCAGCTTTCTGGGCCGAATATGCGAAAAGCCGACATCAGCCGGGATGGGACGTAGCAACGCTTTCAACTCAATCGAGACCATCTCGACGAAGCCAGCGATGCCTGAAACCGGACATCCGCATTGCTAGAATGAAAACAATGTATCCAGCGAAGCTGTCAGGTCGAAATTTTGGTCAGCATCGCATCAGACACTGGCAAGATATGACTTGGCCAGAACGAATATTTCCTGTCTGAATATGGGCGACGATAGCGTCCCCTGCCGTGCAGCCTCGTGAACGGCGCCGGCGACGGCGCCCGCAAGCACTTGCGCGCCGATGCGCGCATCAGTCGTACGATGCGAATTCGCCTTGAAGATCGCCTCGTAGCCCTTCCGGAATTCCATCTCGAAAAAATCGTGAGCGCCGCGCGAGTCCTCCCCGCGCGGGCTCTCTTCCAGGAGCACTCGGTGAGCCGCCGGATATCGGCAATGCACCGCGATCATGCCGTCGACCAAAGCCTCGATGCGGTGCGAGCGCGCCACGTTATCATCTGCCGCCACGCGCAGCACGGCCAGGACTTCGTCGAGATGCCGCCGACGCACGGCTTCGACCAGGGCGAGCTTGTTCGGGAAATACTGATAAAGCGAGCCGATGCTGACCCCTGCCGTTTCCGCAGCCGCATTCGTCGTGAGGCCCACCCAGCCGCGCTCCCCCAAAATGTGAGCCGCAGCGTCGAGGATCGCGTCGATCGTCGCCCGCGCGCGCGCCTGACGCGGGTCTTTCCTCATCGCACTTGCCTGCGCTGGAATGCGAGTAGCCAAGCATACCTCCCTCGTAGAAATATGAGCAATATGCTCGCATTTCTCGATCCGGTCGAGACGAGCGCGGACATTTTCTGGCAGAGCGGATGGCGGCCGTGAACGAACTTGGCACAAAGCATCGCGAGGGGGACCTGCCGCTCTATCTCGGAGTTCGCTGCCTTTCGGAAACGGCGGCCATGGCGCAATCGGTCGCCATCGGCTGGACGGTCTACAGGCTTTCGAATACGCCTTTGGCGCTTGGTATCGTCGGCATCGTGCAGTTCGTTCCCATGTTCCTGCTCACGCTTCCTGCGGGCGAGCTTTGTGATCGGGTTTCATCGCGGCAGGTCTTGATCGCTGGCCTTATCCTCCAAGGCCTCTGCGCCATCGCCTTCCTCGCGCTTGCAATCGTTCCGACACCGGCGTTGTGGCCGTTCTATATTGTGTTGCTGGTGCTCGGTTCAGCGCGGGCGTTCGCCGATCCGGCCGGCCAGGCATTGCTGCCGCTCCTCGTGCCGGCCGGGCGACTGCCTCGCGCCGTCGCCTTGGGTTCGTCAGCGTGGCAGGTCGCCGTCATCGTCGGGCCGGCGCTGGGCGGATTGGTCTATGGATTCGGTCCAGCCGCCGCCTATGGGATCTGCGGAGTCGGGTTCCTCGTGGCGGCGCTGGGGGCGACGCTGCTCGGCGGGCGGCAGACCATGCCGGCCGCAAACGCGACGCTCAAGGACCGCATCGCGCGCGTGACCGAAGGCATTGCCTTCGTTTGGTCGGAGCCGATCGTGCTCGGCGCGATTTCGCTGGACCTGTTCGCGGTGCTTCTCGGCGGCGCGACAGCCCTGTTGCCGGTCTACGCGCGCGACATCCTGCATGTGGGACCGACCGGCCTGGGGCTGCTGCGCAGCGCCCCTGCGGTAGGCGCCTGCCTCATCGCACTCATGCAGGCCCGCCACCCACCGGATCGGCATTTCGGGCTGAAGCTGTTCGCCGCCGTGGCCGCGTTCGGCGTTGCCACCCTGGTCTTCGCGTTCTCCGCTTCATTCCTCTTGTCGCTGGTGGCGCTTGTCGTTTTGGGCGCCAGCGACATGGTGAGCGTCAACATCCGCTCGTCCCTCGTCCAACTTGCGACACCCGACGCCATGCGGGGCCGGGTCTCGGCGGTAAACATGCTGTTTATCGGCGCTTCCGGTGAACTCGGCGCGTTTGAGTCCGGCGTTATGGCCGCATTGCTGGGGAGTGTACCGGCTGTGGCTCTCGGCGGCGTTGGCACGCTTGTCGTCGCTGCCATCTGGATGACTGCATTCCCCGCACTCAGGCGAGCGGACCGCCTCTTGCCGCCCGAGCCAACGCGCTGAGCATCTGATGTCCGCCTACCGGCCCCCCGCACCATAAGCCGACTGTCGCAAGCCGGCACCCAACCGCACCACCCACCCGACCGCCTGCCCCCATTCAGCCAAGCCGCGCAGCCGCCTGCGCCGTGACATGCGCCAGCCGTCCGCCGGCCACGGTCGCCATCACGCGCGGCAACCCGTCGATCTCCGCGACCAGCACCAGATCCGCGCGCAGCCCCGGCGCGATGCGGCCGCGATCGGCCAGCCCCGCCGCCGCCGCCGGGTTCGCCGAAACCAGCGCCCAGGCCCGCGCCAGATCCAGGCCGCCGCGCCGCGCCAGCTCGAACGGCGCGCGCGGCAGGCACGGGTAGTAGTAGTCGCTGGTCAGCACGGTACAGATCCCCGCCTCCGCCATCACGGCCGCCGAGGCCCAGCCGAGATGCGAGCCGCCGCGCACCACGTTCGGGCTGCCCATCACCACGGCGTCGCCGGCCGCGCGGGCGGCGTGCGCCACCGCCTCGGTCATCGGGAACTCGCTGATGCGGGCGCCGAGCGCGCGGAATGCCGTGCGGTCCTCGACGCTGGCATCGTCGTGGCTGGCCATCGGGATGCCCGCCTCCCGCGCGGCGGCGGCGATCTGCGCGGTCGCCGCGTCGACCTCGTCACGGCGCGCGGCAGCGCGGTCGGCGATGTCACGCAGTTCGGCCGGCGTCACCCCGCCGCGCTCGGCGTATTTCGCCGCCGTCGCCGGATCGTCGAGCCGCCGCAGGATCGCCGGCGTGTGGTCGTTGAACGCCAGCAGCCCGACACGCCCGGCCGCGATATCGGCCAGCGCCACCGGCAACGCGTCGATATTGAACGCCTCCCAGCGCAGATGCAGCCGCATGTCGCAGATCCAGTCGCCGGCATGCAGCGCCGCCGTCACCGCCTGCCACGCCGCCAGCCCGCGCAATCCCGGTTCCCAGGACAGCGTGACGCCGTGGTAGGCGGTGGTGATGCCGTTGCCGAGCAACTGCATCTCGGTCTCCGCCAGCGCGAGGTCGACCGGGAAGTTCACGCCCGGGCGCGGCTGCATCTGCCGCTCGAACGCGTCGCCGTGCAGGTCGACGATGCCGGGCAGCACCAGCAGCCCGCGCGCATCCAGCGTGCGGCCACCGCCCGGCCCGTCGAGCGCCGCGATGCACCCGTCCGCGACGGTCACATCGGCCTGGCGGAACGCCCCATCCACCAGCACCCGGCCGCCGGCGATACGCAAAGGTTCGGTCATGGCTCGAACACCATTTGCACGCGCGGGGTTGGAAACCGGCTCAGGCCGAATTCCACCACGTCGCCGTGACGGTCCACGTTGACGTTTTCGGCCACCAGCAGCGGGCGGGAGCGCGGCATGTTCAGCAATTCGGCCTCCCGCGGCTGCGGCATGCGGGCCGACACGCGCGTCGACTGGCGCATATAATCGGGGACGCCGCAGCGGGCCAGTGCCGCCGTGATGGTCTCCGTCTCACGCAACGCCGCCAGCATGTCGGGGAAGCGCGACAGCGGGAAATGGTGGTGGCTCAGGCTGACCGGCTGCCCGTCCGCCAGCCCCAGCCGCTCCATACGCGCCACCCGCGCGCCCTGCTTCAGCCCCAGCACCGCCGCCACCATCCCGTCCGCCGCGACGTCCCGCAGATCCAGAACGCGGCCGGACGGCTCCTTGTTTTGCTTGCGCACCCATTCCGACAGCCGCGTGCGCGGCCCGACCTCATAGTCGAGCGTATCTTCGGCCACGAAGCTGCCGCGGCCCTGCTCGATGCGGATCAGCCCCTGGCGCGCCAGTTCGCCGAGCGCACGGCGGACCGTATGGCGGTTGACGGCGAACCGCCCGGAGAGCTGCGCCCTCGCTCGGCAGCCGGTCGCCGATGGCAAGCCGGCCGTCGGCGACCTCCTGCTCCAGCGTGCGGGCGATCTGCCGCCACAGCGTGACCCCCTCCCCGCGCGGCAACTCGGCCACATCGGCCGTCAGTTCGGGCATCGTCATGGCAACGTCATCCTGAAGCGGCTCGCATGGGTTGACACATAGGCCGGTCGGCGGCAACCTGTCTAGACATCTAGATGACAAACGGATGACAGATGCAGCGTGAGTTGAGCGTCGCCGAGCGGCAGCATTGGATATCGGTTCTGGCACGCGCGCCGGCCGAGGCCCTCGTGGATTGTCTGGCGCAGGCGCCCGCGCTGCCCCCGCATGCGCGGCTGCGCGGGCCGGAGGTCGGGCTGGTCATGGTGCGCGGGCGCACCGGAGGCGGCGGCGATGCGTTCAACCTCGGCGAAATGACTGTCACCCGCTGCACGGTCCGCGCCGGCGGCCGTATCGGCCACGCCTATGTCGCCGGCCGCGACCCGGAGAAAACCGAATTGGCTGCCCGGCTGGATGCGGTGCTGCAGGACCCGGAGCAGTACCCGCTGTATGCCAGCACGGTCATCGCCCCGCTCGCGGCGGCCGAGGCCGGGCGCCATGCCGGCGACGCCGCCCGCGCGGCCGCCACGCGCGTCGAATTCTTCACCATGGCGACGATGCGCTCATGAGCCTCGACCTGCCCGGCTTCGCCGACCCGGTCCCCGACGCGCAAGCCACGTTCCGCGCCGTGCTGGACGCACTCAGCCGGCCCGGCCAGATCCGCAGGGCGGGCGTCTCGCTGACCCCGCCCGCGCCGCTGGCCCAGGCCACCGCCGCGCTGCTGCTGACGCTTGCGGACGCCGACACGACGCTCTGGCTGGCACCGGACTGCGCCACGGCGCATGACTGGATCGCCTTCCATTGTGGCGCCCCGGTGACTGAGAATCCGGCGCATGCCGCCTTCGCGGTCGCCACGGCGCTGCCTGACCTGTCGCTGTTCGATGCCGGCAGCGACGTGGCGCCGGAAGCGTCCGCCACGCTGATCATCCAGGTCGCCGGCTTCGGCAGCGGCACGAAGCTTCGTCTCACGGGGCCGGGGCTGCGCGTGCCGGGCACGCTGATGGTCGACGGGATACCGGAAAACTTCGTCGAGACATGGGCGGTCAACCACGCGCTGTATCCGCGCGGGATCGACCTGATCCTGTGCGCCGGCGCGACGCTGGTGGCGCTGCCGCGCAGCCTCGCCATTGAGAGGGGCTGAGCATGGCCTACGTCGCGGTCAAGGGTGGCGAACGCGCCATCGACAATGCCCATTCCTGGCTCGCCGAGACCCGGCGCGGCGACCCGGAGGTGGCGGCACTCGGCGTCGACCAGATCGCCGAACAGCTCGGCCGCGCCGTCGACCGCGTCATGGCCGAAGGCTCGCTGTATGACCGCGACCTCGCGGCGCTGGCGATCCAGCAGGCGCAGGGCGACCTGATCGAAGCCGCGTTCCTGCTGCGTGCCTACCGCACCACGCTGCCCCGCTTCGCCGCCTCGCTGCCGGTGGAGACCGGCCATATGCGCATCCGCCGCCGCATCTCGGCCATGTTCAAGGATCTGCCCGGCGGCCAGATCCTTGGCCCGACCACGGACTACACGCACCGCCTGCTGGACTTCTCCGACGCGCCGCCACAGCCAGCACCGCTTGCATCGGCCGAGGCCACGGAGATGCCGCGCGTGCATGACATCCTTGGCCACGAGGGGCTGATCGAACCCGACGCCGACGCCGGAAGCGAGCCCGGCGACCTCACGCGCGAGCCGCTCGCCTTTCCGGCCAGCCGCGACGTGCGGCTGCAGGCGCTGGCGCGCGGCGACGAGGGGTTCCTGCTGGCGCTCGGCTATTCCACCCAGCGTGGCTACGGCAACAACCATCCGTTCGTCGGCGAAATCCGCATGGGCGAGGTGTCGGTGGAGATCGTGCCGCCGGAACTCGGCTTCGCCATCGACATCGGCGACCTCGTGCTCACCGAATGCCAGATGGTCAACCAGTTCCACGGCTCGAAGACCGAGCCTGCGCAGTTCACGCGCGGCTACGGCCTCGCATTCGGCCATGGCGAGCGGCGGGCGATGGCGATGGCGCTGGTCGATCGCGGCATGCGCGCGCGCGGAACTCGGCGAAGACGCCACCGCCCCGGCGCAGGACACCGAATTCGTGCTGTCCCATTGCGACAACATCGAGGCCACCGGCTTCGTCGAGCATCTGAAACTGCCGCATTACGTCGATTTCCAGAGCGAGCTGGAAACGCTGCGTCGCATCCGCGCCGAGGCGCAGCCATGACCGAAGGTTACAACTTCGCCTATCTGGACGAGCAGACCAAGCGCATGATCCGCCGCGCCATGCTCAAGGCCGTCGCGATCCCTGGCCATCAGGTGCCGTTCGGCGGGCGCGAGATGCCGCTGCCCTATGGCTGGGGCACCGGCGGCATCCAGGTGACCGCCTCGGTGCTGGGTGCCGACGACGTGCTGAAGGTGATCGACCAGGGCGCGGACGACACCACCAACGCGGTCTCGATCCGCCGCTTCTTCGCCCGCACTGCCGGCGTGCGTACCACCACGCGCACGAGCGAGGCCAGCATCATCCAGACCCGCCACCGCATTCCTGAACACAAGCTGCGCGAGGACCAGATCCTCGTCTACCAGGTGCCGATGCCGGAACCGCTGTCGAAACTGGAGCCGAGCCGGCCGGAAGCGGCCCGAATGCATGCGCTTGCCGAATACGGGCTGATGCACGTCAAGCTATACGAGGACATGACGAAATTCGGCCATGTTTCGATCAGTTATGACTATCCGGTGATGGTGAACGCGCGCCACCTGATGTCGCCGTGCCCAATCCCGGCTTTCGACAATCCGAAACTGCACATGAGCCCTGCCCTGCAATTGTTTGGCGCCGGCCGCGAGAAGCGCCTCTATGCCGTGCCGCCGTGGACGCACGTCAAGAGCCTGGATTTCGACGACCATCCGTTCCGCGCCACCCGCGCGCCGCATCGCTGCGGGCTGTGCGGCGCCGCCAACTCCTATCTCGACGAGGTGGTGACCGACGATCGCGGCGGCCGGCTGTTCGTCTGCTCCGACACCGACTACTGCGAAACGCGACGCTCCCAACAGTTCGCGGCCGAATGATGATGGATCATACACTTCTCTCCGCGAACGGCCTTGATTTGCGTTTCGGGCATATCGTTGCGCTCGACGGCGTGGACGCCGAGCTGTGGCCCGGCGAGGTGCTGGCCATCGTCGGCGAATCCGGCTCGGGCAAGACCACGCTGCTGAATGTTCTCTCCGGCCGGCTGCGTCCGGACAGTGGCGTCGTCTGGTATCGCGACCCGGCCGGACATCTGCGCGACGTCCATGCCATGCCCGAGCCATGGCTGCGTGCGCTGCACCGTTCCGACTGGGGGTTCGTGCATCAGGAGCCGCGCGCGGCGCTGCGGATGCATGTCAGCGCCGGCGGCAATGTCGGCGAGCGGCTCATGGCGCAGGGCGCGCGGCACTACGGCGACATCCGCGCCGAGGCGAGGTCGTGGCTGGAGCGCGTCGAAATCGACCCATCGCGGATCGACGATCTGCCGCGCACCTTCTCCGGCGGCATGCTGCAACGACTGCAAATCGCCCGTACGCTGGTGACGCACCCGCGCCTCGTGTTCATGGACGAACCGACCGGCGGGCTCGATGTCAGCGTGCAGGCGCGGCTGCTCGACCTGATCCGCTCTCTGGTGCGCGATCTGTCGATCGCAGTCGTGCTGGTGACGCACGACCTCGCCGTGGCGCGGCTGCTGGCCCAGCGCGTCATGGTCATGCAGCGCGGACAGGTGGTGGAGAGCGGCTTGACCGATCAGGTGCTGGACGACCCGCGCCACCCCTACACGCAATTGCTGGTCAGCTCGGTGTTGCAGGCATGACGGTCATGTTGCGCACCGAGGGGCTGACCAAGGGGTTCGTCCTGCACCTGCAAGGCGGCGTTCGCATTCCGGTGCTGGGCGGCGTCGATATCTCTGTGCGGGCCGGCGAGTGCCTGGCGCTGGCCGGCCCGTCCGGTGCCGGGAAATCCACGCTGCTGCGCGCGCTGTACGGCAACTACCGCGCCGATGGCGGCCGCATCCTGGTACGCCACGACGACACCATGGTCGATCTCGCCACGGCGTCGCCGCGCACCGTGCTGGCGGTCCGCGCCCGGACCATGGGCTATGTCAGCCAGTTCCTGCGCGTGGTGCCGCGCGTGCCGGCGCTGTCGGTCGTGGCCGAGGCGGCCGGCGGCGGGCCGGATGCCGACGCCCGTGCCGCCGACCTGCTGCACCGGCTGAACATCCCCGCCCGACTGCACGCCGTGCCGCCGGCAACGTTCTCCGGCGGGGAGCAGCAGCGGGTAAACCTCGCCCGGGGGTTCATCGCCGGCCACCCGGTCCTGCTGCTCGACGAGCCCACCGCCAGCCTGGATGCGGCCAACCGCGACATCGTGGTAGGCATGATCCAGGAGGCGAAATCGCGCGGGGCGGCGATCGTGGGGATCTTCCACGACATCCCGGTCCGCGATGCCGTCGCCGACCGATTGTTCGAGGTAGGGCCGCTACAGGACGCCGCATGACCGAAACCATTCTGACAAACACGCGCGTGGTGCTGCGCGAATCGGTACAGGACGCCACCGTGCTGGTCCGCGACGGGCACATCGCCGACATCCAGCCCGGCCGCTCCCACGCGCCGGGCGCGCTCCACCTGGACGGCGACTATCTGATGCCGGGCGTGGTGGATCTGCACACCGACAATCTGGAGCGGCAGGTGCAGCCGCGCACCAACGCGCGCTGGCCGTCGCGCTCGGCGCTGCTCGCGCACGACGCGCAATGCGCCGTCGCCGGCGTGACCACGGTGCTGGACGCGCTGTGTCTCGGCGACCTGGGGTTCGAGCGGGATCGAATCCAGACGTTTCACGACGGCGTCTCCGATCTGGACGTGCTGGGCGACACCGGCCTGCTGAAGAGCGACCATTACCTGCATCTGCGCTGCGAGATGCCGGCCGCCGACGTGGTGGACATGGTGCATCCGGTGGCCGACCACGACCGGGTGCGCATGGTCAGCCTGATGGACCATTCGCCCGGCGTCGGCCAGTATGCCGACATCGACCGCTTCCGCGCGCTACGCCGCCGCGAGGGCCGCAGCCCGGAGGAGATCGAGCGACAGATCGAATTCCTGCTCGACCAGCGCGCCCGCCTGCGCGAGCCGAACCGCCGCGCATTGCTCGCCCGCATCGCCGATCTGGACATCGCGGTGGCCAGCCATGACGACCGCGACGAGATCGAAATCGCGCAGAACCATGCCGACGGCATCCAGATCAGCGAATTCCCGGTGACGCTCGCGGCCGCCCGCGCGGCCAAGCGGCACGGGATGGCCGTGATCGCCGGGGCGCCGAATATCGTCAGGGGCAGCTCGCATTCCGGCAACGTGGCCGCGGCCGAACTGGTGTGCGAGGGCGCGGTGGACGCGCTGGCGTCCGACTACGTGCCGGCGAGCCTGGTGGAAGCCGCGTTCCGCAGTGCTGCCAGCGGCACCATCTCGTTGCCGGCGGCGATCGCGCTTGTGACCGATACGCCTGCCCGCCTCGCCCGTCTGCCGGACCGGGGTCGCATAGCAGCGGGGTTAAACGCCGATCTGGTGCGTGTGCGGGTGTTCGAGGGGTTGCCGGTGGTACGTCAGGTCTGGCGCGGCGGCGCGCGCGTGGCATGACGGTGCCGCACGGGTTCGGCCCCGAGGCGCGCGTGGCGCTGTACTACGCGCCGGCCGAGACAGACTCGCTCTGGGAGCGTGCGGTATCGTGGCTGGGCCGCGACCCGGCCAGCGATGCAGCGGTCGCCCAGCCCGAGCTTCCCGGTCTGCCCGAGATCACGGCCGAGGCTGCCGCCTACGGCTTTCACGCCACGCTGCGCCCGCCGATGGGCCTGCGTGACGGCGCGACCTGGGCCGATCTGGTGGCGGCAACGCGGGCGCTCGCCGCCGGCGTGCCGAAATTCGCGTTGCCGGCGCTGACGGTGACCGACCTGTTCGGCTTCCTCGCCCTGACTGAAGCCGAGCCGAGCACCGCGCTCCAGGCCTATGCCGATGCCTGCATCGCCGGCGTGGAGCATCTGCGCGCACCGCCCGGCGAGGCCGAACTGGCCCGCCGCCGTCGTGCCGGGCTGGCCCGCGCCGAGGACGCCAATCTGGTCCGCTGGGGCTACCCGTATGTGTTCGCGACGTGGTTCTTCCACATGACGCTGACGCGCAAGCTGACCGAGAGGGAACAGGCCACGCTGCGCCCCGCCGTCGAGGACTGGTTCGGGCCGGTGCTGGAGCAGGAACGGCAGGTGACGGATATCTGCCTGTTCGTCCAGCTGGCGCCGGGGCAACCGTTCACGATCGCCGAACGGATCAGCCTGGGATAACGACCCGCACTGTTCGGTATTGAGGTTTCGTTAAGAGTACCAAGGCACGCCGCCCTGTACCGTCGCGCTATACCGATCCGCACGCGGGGCACGATCGTCTGCGGCTTCGACGACAACGCAATCGCGTTCACGGCTGGCGGTGACGCGTACAACATATCGCAGAGCGATCATCCGGTATTGGCCGAGGAGCGCGCCGAAATCAATGCACGCGCAGCCCGGTTGCTGAGCGCGGCCGCGTGAGCGGATTCCGTGTCTGCCGCTGCATTTCAAACTGATGTCGGTCCGAAGGGAATGAGCATCGGCACCCTGCGGCGATAGGAACTCGTAGGCGTCCGCGCCCAATTGTTCGCGCAGGAAGCGTTCTTCGAGCCGTGCCTTTATCCAGAAGCCAAGCGTTAGCAGCAGGGCGCCGGCAACTCCGGCCGGCGTGCCCTTCAGAATGGCGTTCGCGAGGATGGCCACGATAATACCGGTATAGATCGGGTGGCGCACGATCGCGTACGGCCCGGTGTCGACCACGTGGTGATCGGCCTTTTTCGTGACTGAACTCGACCATAGCCGGCCAAGATAAAGCCGCGCCCACCACGTGAACAGCAAGCCGAATACCGCGACCGCAACGAGAATCCAGCCGATCCCTCGCCCCATGGTCCAAAGCCTGTAGCGGCCATCGTCGATTGGGCCGAACCCGACGAACAGCAAAAGCACGCCCGCAACTGTCGCGGTTCTATAGAGCCATTGTCTGGCAAACGCGGGTCGGCTCGCGGCCGGGTCCGACCATCTCGCGGCGGCGAGCCATGACCCGAACCACAGCACCCAGACGACGACTATTGCGAGTTCCGGTGTCATGTCATGCTCCGGATCTGGACTTCGATTCCGCACCCAAACGTGCAGCAATGTTGTCGCGCGACGACCGCGAAAAATCCAGCTTGCCGCGGCCCGCCATTTGCCTAGCCTCGCGGGATCGCAACCAGCAGGTGCCGCATGTCCGACAGCCCTTCGCGCCCTACCCCGCTCGACGACGCACCCGAGCTATGCCGGCTGTCGGCCACGCAGCTCACCGCGCGCTACGCCGACGGTTCGCTCTCACCGGTGGAGGCGACGCGGGCGGCGCTCGATCGGGCGGCGGCGATCAACCCGGTGTTCAACGCCTTCACGCATCTGGACCCGGACGGGGCACTGGAAGCCGCGCGGGCATCCGAGGCGCGCTGGCGGGCCGGCACGCCGGCCAGCTCCATCGACGGCGTGCCGACCACGATCAAGGATATCGTGTGGGTCCGCGGCTGGACCGTGCATTACGGCACTACTTCCGTCCCCGGCGTCAATGCCACCGAGGACGCGCCGACCATCGGGCTGCTGCGGCAGGCCGGCGCGGTGCTGCTCGGGCTGACCGCCACACCGGAGTTCGGTTGGAAGGCGCTGACCGACAGCACGTTCTCCGGCATCACCCGCAACCCGTGGAACAAGCAGTTCACGCCCGGCGGCTCCTCCGGCGGCGCGGCGGTGGCGGCGGCCACCGGGGCCGGCGTGCTGCATCAGGGCAGCGACGGCGGCGGATCGATCCGCGTCCCCTCCGGCTTCACCGGCATCGTCGGCCACAAGCCCACCTTCGGCCGGGTGCCGGCCTATCCGGCCAGCCCGTTCGGCACCGTCGCCCATGTCGGCCCGATGGCGCGCAGCGTGACCGACGCGGCGCTGATGCTGGACGTGATGTCCGGCCGTGACACGCGCGACTGGTACCAGTCTCCGCTGCCCTACGCGCCCACCATGCCGCTCGCGCCGCGCCGGTTCGCCGGGTTGCGCGTGGGCGTATGGGACACGCCGCCCAGGGGCAGCGTGGCGGCCGATGTGGGTGCGGCGTTTGCGGCCGCCCTCGCCCGCTTGTCCGACGCAGGCGCCGTGCTGCACCCGGTGACGCTGCCCGGCACCGATCTGTGGGAGCTGTTCAACGCGCATTGGTACACCGGCGCCGCCGCCCGCCTGCGCGCCATTCCCCCCGATCGCCTGGCCGTCATCGAGGCCGGGCTGCGCGAGGTGGCCGAGATCGGTGCCCGCTACAGCGCCACCGACCTGATCGCCGCGCAGACGAAACGCGCACAGTTCGGCGCCGCATTCGACGCGCTGTTCGACACGCTCGACGTGATCGTCTCGCCGGCCGTGGCGCTGACCGCCTTCGCCGCCGGGCATGAGGTGCCGCCCGGGTCGGGCCTGGAGCGATGGACCGAATGGGCGGGGTTCAGCTATCCGGTCAATCTGAGCCAGTCGCCGGCCTGCGTGGTGCCGTGCGGCTTCGGCGACAATGCCATGCCGGTCGGCCTGCAATTCGTCGGCCGGCGCGGCGACGACACCGGCGTGCTGGCGGTGGCGGCGGCGTTCGAGCGGCTGTCCGGCTAAGATTGGGGGAACGAAGGCTTACCGCACCTTCATCCTCGGTGCCGGATCAGAAATATTTGGTCCCAGACGCGGACGGTTCGGACCTTGCCACTCTGGCGGCCGGCGCGCAGCTGAACCGCCGCATTCTTATCCAGCGGGGCCGGGCGTGATGTCGGCCACCGCGCGCACCATGTAGCGCGCGTCCGCGCCATAGGACGCGACGGCGACGGTGGCCGGCGCGACCACGAAGCCGGAACGCGCCCAGTACGGTGGCGTGCCATGCACGGCCACCAGCGTGACATGGGCAAACTCGCGCCGGGCCGCGATGGCCATCACCCGGCGCAGCGCGGCGCCGCCGAGGCCCAGGCCCCGCGCCGCCGGCAGCAGCGCCACGTCGTGCAAATGCAATGCGTTCGCCTCGTCCGGCAGCGCGCCCAGCAGCGAATTCAGCGCGGGCGGCTCGCCGAGGCGGCACGGATGGGCGATCACGTAGCCGCTCGCGGTAACCAGGCAGCCTTCCGGAAACAGGCGCAATCGCTCCGCCGCCACCTCGGCTGATTCCGGCAGCGACGCATGCACCTGGGCGCCGACGCGCTCGACGGCCAGCAGATCAGCCGGGGTCATCTGCCGCCATGTGGCCCGTCCGGTCGACGGTTGAGTCATTCTGCCTCCGTGATGCATCAAGAAGGCAGGCGCGTGCGCTGATGTCAACGATGGCCGAACGATCGAGGCCGTCAACAGCCGATTAGATGATATCGTGCATGACACTGCAATGTTTGCAATCGGTCATCCATAACACCCCAGACGAACGGGGGGCAACGTCGCCCTTGCCTCCATCGTCGCAGAGCGCACACATTCAGTCATGATCCAGCACCTTCCGCCGCGCCCGTCCGCGTCCATGCTGCCGCCCACGCCGCGGCGGCGGACGCCCCATGGCACCATGCGCATCCGTGTGGGCGCCTTCACGATGACCAAGACGGGCGCGTCACGGTACGACCTGACCGACCCGTACCACATCGCGGTGTCGCAAAGCTGGCCCGGGTTCCTGCTGATTTTCGCGGTCCTGGAAGTAACGATCAATTTCATCTTTGCCGGCCTGTATCTGTTGCAGCCGGGATCGATTGCCAACGCCCACCCTGGTTCGCTGGCCGATGCGTTCTTCTTCAGCCTGGAAACATTGGCCACCGTGGGCTACGGCGTCATGGCGCCGCAGACCTTCTACGCGCACATCATCACGTCGGTCGAGATCATCTGCGGCATGGCGTTCGTTGCGATCATGACCGGCCTGACCTTCGTGCGCTTCTCCCGCCCGCGCGCGAAAGTGTTATATGCCGAGAGCGTCGTCGTCTCGACCCACAACGGCCGCCCGACTTTGATGATCCGGATCGGCAACGGTCGCGTCACGTTGCTGATGGACTGCAAGGCCCGGCTGAACGCGATGATCCCCGAGCGCACGCTGGAGGGCACGTACTATCGCAGAGTGCATGATCTGCAACTGACCCGCGATCGTCTGCCGATCTTCCCGTTGACCTGGACGCTCATGCATGTGATCGATGAGCGCAGCCCGCTGCATCCCTACATGGGGGAACGCTTCGCCGAGCACGACATCAGGCTGTTCCTGGCCATCGAAGCGCGCGACCCTAATCTGGCGGCTCAGATCTACGACATGAAGGATTACGGCAAAGACCAGGTGGTGTTCGGCAGGCGCTACGCCGACGCGGTCTCGATTGACGAGCACGGCAATACGATTGCCGATCTTGGCCGCATCAGCCTGCTTGAGGATGAGGTCGCAATGAACTCGGCGGTGGCGGCCGTCGCCGAATAAAAGCGGGTCATGACGGCCCGCGGGATAGATAAAGAGGATCGAGCATGGAATACGTGAACCTCGGCAGCACCGGCCTGAAAGTTTCCCGGATCTGCCTCGGCTGCATGACGTTCGGGTCCAAGCAGTGGCGGGAATGGGTGCTGGATGAGGCCGAAAGCCGCCCGTTCATCCAGCGCGCGCTGGAGGCCGGCGTCAATTTCTTCGACACCGCCGACGTATATTCGCAGGGCGTCAGTGAGGAGATCCTCGGCCGCGCGTTGCGCGACATGGGGCCGGGCCGCGACCGCGTGGTGATCGCCACCAAGGTACATGGCGCGATGGGCGACGACCCGAACCAGAAAGGTCTGTCGCGCAAGCATATCATGCACGCCATCGACGACAGCCTGCGCCGGCTCGGCACAGACTACGTGGATCTGTACCAGATCCACCGCTTCGACCCGACCACCCCGATCGCCGAAACGCTGGAGGCGCTGAACGACGTGGTGCGCGCCGGCAAGGCCCGCTACATCGGCGCGTCGTCGATGTTCGCATGGCAATTCGCCCAGTACCTGCATCTGTCCGAGACACGCGGCTGGGCGCGGTTCGTCACCATGCAGAACCACTACAATCTGCTGTACCGCGAAGAGGAGCGCGAGATGATCCCGCTCTGCGTGTCCGAAGGCGTGGGACTGATCCCGTGGAGCCCGCTCGCGCGCGGCGTGCTGGCCGGCAGCCGGCAGGCCGGCACCACGCGCACGCGCACCGACCCGTTCATGAAGACGCTGTACGACCGCACGCAGGACGCCGACGAGCGCGTGGTGGAGCGCGTCGCGCGCGTGGCGCATGCGCGCGGCGTGCCGGCGGCCCAGGTGGCGCTGGCGTGGCTGCTGCACAAGCCGGGGATGACGGCGCCGATCGTCGGCACGTCCAAGCCGCATCATCTGGACGACGCGGTGGCGGCGGTCCCATTGAAACTGTCCGGCGAGGAAATCGCGGCGCTGGAGGAACCGTATGTGCCGCATGCGGTCGTCGGGCACGGGTAATCGGGGAAAGGCATGTTCGTCCGCGCAGGCGATCTGACGGTTCACGTGCAGGTGGCGGGGCCGCAGGAGGCGCCGCCGCTGGTGTTGCTGCACTCGCTCGGCACCAGCCTGCATGTATGGGACGCGCAGGCCGACGCGCTGGCCGGCAGCTATCGCGTCATCCGCCCGGACATGCGCGGCCACGGGCTGACCAGCGTTCCAGCCGGGCCTTACAGCATGGCGATGCTGGCGGCCGATGTGGCGGCGGTGCTCGATGCGCTCGGCGTGGCGGCGGCACATGTCGCCGGCCTGTCGATCGGCGGGTTCATCGCGCAGGCGATGGCCGCCAGGGCGCCAGCGCGGGTGCGCTCGCTGGTGCTGTGCGACACCGCGCTGGCGATCTCACCGCCGACCATGTGGCAGGAACGCGCGGCGCTGGCACGGGCGCAGGGGATGGAACCATTCGTCCAGCCGGTGCTGGCGCGCTGGGTGACCGAGAATTTCCTCGATGCGCCCGAAGCCGAGGGCCTGCGCGCCATGCTGCGCCGTACCGCCCCGGAAGGTTATGCCGGCGCTGCCGAGGCGCTCGCCGTCGCCGACATGACGGGCTCGACCCCGGCGCTGCGGCTGCCCGCGCTGGTGCTCGTGGGTGAACACGATGTGGCGACGCCACCGGCCGCGGCGCGGGAGCTGCAGGCCGCCATTCCGGGTGCCGAGTTGGTGGAGCTGCCGGGAGTCGCCCACATTCCGACCATGCAGCGACCGGACGACGTGACCCGCGCCATCGCCGCGTTCCTGGCGCGGCTGGCCTGACATGGCGGTCAATCCGGCAGACAGCGCCGTGTTCGGGACGCTGTTCGGCTCGGACGCCATGCGCGCGGTGTTCGACGACGCGACGTTTTTCGCCCGCATGCTGGATGTTGAAGCGGCGCTGGCGCGGGTGCAGGGCCGGCTTGGCATCATCCCGGCGGACGCCGCCGCCGCCATCAGCGCAGCCGCCGGCATGGTGGCGCTCGACAGCGCGGCGCTGGCCGCCAGCGTGCGCCGTGTGGGGTATCCGGTGGTGGCCGTGGTGCGGGCGTTGTCGCAGCAATCGGGCGCCGAGGCCGGGCGCTGGACGCATTGGGGCGCCACAACCCAGGACATCATGGACACCGCCCAGGCATTGCAGATCCGCGCCGGGCTGGTTCTGCTGCGCGATGATCTGCTGGCCACCGTGCGCGCGCTCGCCAGCCTCGCCGATGTGCATCGTGATACGGTGATGGCCGGCCGGACGCATCTGCAGCACGCGCTGCCGATTATGTTCGGCCTGAAATGCGCCATTTGGCTGGCGCCGCTGGCCACCCACCTCACCCGCCTCGACCAGCTTCGCCCGCGCGTCGAGCTGGTGCAGTTCGGCGGTGCCGCCGGCACGCTGGCCTCGCTGGGGGAACACGGGCTGGACGTGATGACCGCGCTGGCGGCGGAACTCGGCCTCGGTGCGCCGCCGCTGCCATGGCATGTGGCGCGCGACGGGGTGGCCGAGGCGGTGTCGTTCCTCGGCCTGCTGTCCGGCAGCCTCGCCAAGATCGCCACCGACGTGATCCTGCTGGCTCAGACCGAAGTGAGCGAGGTGTCGGAGCCGCATGAAGAAGGGCGAGGCGGTTCCTCGACCATGCCGCAGAAGCGCAACCCGATCGCCAGCGAGTATATCCTGGCCGCCGCGCGCGGGGTCCAGGCGCTCGTGCCGCTCATGCAGGGTGCCATGGCGCAGGACCACGAGCGTGCCACCGGCCCCTGGCAGGCGGAAATGCTGGCGCTGCCGCAGGCATTCGTGCTGACGCACGGGGCCTTGGTGCAGGCGCGCGCGCTGGCCGAGGGGCTGGTGGTCGATGCCGGGCGCATGCGCCGCAACCTCAATGCCACCGGCGGCCTGATCATGGCCGAGGCGGTCATGATGGGCCTCGCGCCGCATCTGGGCCGGAGCGCGGCGCACGACGCGGTGCACCATGCCTGCGACGCGGCGCTGCGCGAGCGCATCCCGCTTGCCGTAGCCCTCGCCCGCGAGCCGGCGGTGACGGCACGGCTGGACGCGGCCGCGATTGCCGCCTTGACCGATCCGGCGGGTTACCTGGGCAGCACCGCGGCCTTTATCGACCGCGCGCTGGCGAGCGTGCCGCAGGGCTGACGGCCGGCCCACGCTTTTCTCCCGCCGGACAAAGCGGCACTATCCTCAAGCATTCTCTCCCGGCCCGCGCCGGCGAGGCGACGGGCCAGAGGCATCGGTTCAAGCATGGGACAACTGGTCTGGATCGCGTCCTATCCGAAATCCGGCAACACCTGGGTGCGGGCATTCCTGCACAATTATATCCGGCAGCCCGACGCCCCTTTTGACATCAACCGCCTGACGGATCTGACGGCGGCCGACGTTAACCCAGAACGCTATCGCCGCTATGACCCGCGTCCGGCGTCGCGATACTCAATCGCTGACGTGCAGCGCATGCGGCGGCTGGTGCATCGCGACCTCACGGCCCTCGATTTCAACCCTGGTCTTCGTGAAGACGCACAATGCCAAGCTGCATGTCGAGGGCGCGCCGCTGATCACGCCGGAGGTGACGGCGGGGGCGATCTACGTCGTGCGCGACCCACGCGACGTCGCCGTCTCCTACAGCCGCCATCGGGGCCGTTCGATCGATGATACCATCGCCTTCATGGCGGACCCAGAAGCCGCGACCGGCGGAACCGACAAGGCGATCTACGAACGGCTTGGCGGCTGGTCCGAGCATGTCCATTCGTGGACGAACGCGCGGGACCCGCGGGTGCTGGTTGTGCGGTACGAGGCCATGATCGGCGCACCGGAGGCGATATTCGGCGCGCTGGTCCGCTGGCTGGGACAGGAGCCTCCTCAAGAGCGGCTCAACCGGGCGATCCGGTTCAGCGCATTCGATGAGCTGCGCGCGCAGGAGCAGGCGAAGGGGTTCAAGGAGCGTGTGGCGGACTCCACCGGGCCGTTCTTTGGCACCGGACAGCCCGGCCATTGGCGCTCGGTGCTCAGCCCCGCGCAGCAGGCGCAAATCGAGCGCGATCATGGGACGATGATGCAGCGGTTCAGATATCTGTGACGCGGGGCGCGGCGTAAGGCGATGATAATGATGCGGCAGTAAGTGTAGGGCGGAATACTTCCGCCCCACACATTTTCTTAATTATGCTATCCGGCGAGCGTGGCGAGCAGACGTATCGCGGATCAAGACCGATCAGACGGCAGGGTTCTCACCTGGATAATGGATAATCATGCGGTAGCAATCCAGGCTGCGGCTGTAGAACTCGTAAGCCGCACCCCACAGGTACAACCGAAAACGCCGATAGTTGAATTCACCAAAATTGTCGATGACGAAATCCTTGTTATTGTCGAAATTGATTGCCCACTGCTTGAACGTGAGAAAATAGCTCCAGCGGTCGCTGAAGCATTCCTTCATGTTCAAGGGCGTTTTGGCAAGCTGCGTGAGAAAATCGTGCAGCACCAGGAAGCTATGGTTGCCGGGGTAGATATATTTGACCATGAACGACGACAGCTCGTATTTCTTGATACAGGCGCTGCCATCCAGAAAAATGTTGCCGCCGGGCTTCAGCAGCTCCATGAACTTTGCCAGCACGTGGTCGTATTGCGGCAAATGTTCGATCACGCCCATGATGACGATCGCGTCGTATTTGCGGTCGGTCTTGTAGGCGAGCAGATCCGAAAAGATCAGCTCCCAGTCATAGCCCAGTTCCTTTGCGCGACCATTCAGGTAGTCGATCGAAGCCTGGCTGATCGAGATGCCGGTGCATTTCACGCCACGCGAGGCGGCATACTCGAACCAGGCGCCCCAGCCCGGCCCGATTTCCAGGATATGGTCGCCGGCCTTCAACCCCAGCCGTTCGAAGCAGTAGGCGAATTTGCGGGTGGTCGCGACATCCAGCGTCTCATCGTCATGCTCGTAGACGCCCTGCGTGTAGCACGGCGTCACCGGGTCGAGCAGCGACAGGAAGAAGCGCGGGTCGATGTCATAATGCGACGAAATCGCGCTGCGGTTGGTCTTGACCTGTCCCATCAGCAGCGGTTGCAGGAAGCGCCACACCGTCGTCCCGAGGTGGAAGTCGCCCATCGTGCCGCGCAACGCGAAGGGGCGCAGCATGTCGCCCTCGATATCGATGTTGCCGGCCAGGTACGCCTCGGCGAAGCGGCCTTCGTCAAGGCTGGTCAGCGCCTTCAGCCCGGCTGGATTGTTCAAGGACACCTGAAATTCCGCCACCCCGGGGCCGAAGCAATGGACGGTGCCATCCGGCATCCGCAGTGCGAACGAGACCGGCGAATTGGCGAAGTGCCGCGCGATGCGCCGGAGCAGAAATCCGCCGGATGCCGGTTGGGACGTCACCGAATCGGCGGGGACGGGATGCTTCGGCGCGGCAGGCGTTTCGAGCGTAGCATTCTCGGACATGATGCGAACCCTCTGACTTTCCGCCATTCTTCCCCGGCGTGGTGCTGTTGTCACCTGTGGTTCATATCTCGGCAAGGTTTTGGCGGCGGGGAAGCACGGAGCGACGATCGGTGGGCACATATAACCAGATTGCCGGTAGCAGCGCCGAACGGCTGGCAGCCCTCAGCGACGGAGTGTTCGCGGTGGCCATGACATTGCTGGTGCTCGACCTGCATACGCCGGCCGTCGAAGCCATTCGCAGCGAACATGACCTGCTCGCGGCGCTGCTGGCGATGGCCCCTCGCCTGCTGGTCTACATGATGAGCTTCCTGACGCTCGGCATCTTCTGGGTCGGCCAGCAGACGCAGCTCAATGTGATGGCGCGCAGCGACCGCGATCTGTCGTGGATCCATCTGGCGTTCCTGTTCGCCGTCTCGCTGATGCCGTTTTCCACCGCGCTGATGGCCAGCTTCATTGCCTACCGGTCGGCGCTGTTGCTGTACTGGGTCAATATTCTGCTGCTCGGCGCCATCCTGTTCGCCAGCTGGCGCTACCTGGTACGCGCCGGATTGCTGCAACCCGGCCACCCGGCCGGCATGAGCCGCCATATCGAACGGCGGATCGTCATCGCGCAGGCACTCTATGCCGTCGGCGCGGCGCTCTGCGTTGTCGACACTCTCTGGAGCCTCGCGTTCATCGTGCTGGTGCAGCTCAACTATGTCATCGCGCCCCGGCTGGGCGTGCTGTCCCGGTTATAGACCGGCGCACGCCCTAGTCGCTCAGCACGTCCAGGCGCAGCGGCAACATCTCGCCGAGCCAGGCGGCATGCGCGCTGTGGTCCGTCAGGTCGTGCCCGGTGTCCGGATGGACCAGCACGGCCAGACCGTGGCGATTCAGCAACAACCACGGCAGCAGGGCAGCCAGCCGGTCGGGGGCGAACGCGACCTGGTACATGCCCCTGGTGTGCGGGCCGATCGGCTGGTCGTGCCAGCGTCCCAGCTTCGCATCGGGAAACGTCACCGCCAGGGCCTCGCGCACTGCCTCGGCGTGGGGCCGCGTGGCCGGCTCATAATAGACATGCGCATGCCAGCCACGGATGGACTGCGGGTCGGCAGGGATCGGCGGGGCGGACTGGGTCACGTCGGCGGGCCTCCGGTACGGACCAATGATCGGCTATCCTGGCACCGCCCGGCGGCCGCTGCCAGCCAACACCGAAGCGGTTGCCGGGGCGGGCGGGCGCCAGTAGCAGCCTGGGGTGGCAAACCTGATCGCCAGCAGCTTCGGCTCGGCCAGCCGAGGCAAAGCGATGGTCGCATCGCCATCGCTCCAGCGCCACGCCTCGCCGCTTGCGGCGTGCCAGCCGGCGCCGAGCGCATCGGCGGGCAGCGCATCGGTCCCGAGCCATATCGTCGACACCGCCACGCCCAACCGGCGCGTGTCGCCGGACCCGGGCATGATTTCCGCCGGCACGAAACTGTCCGACACCACGCGCAGCAGCGTGATGCCGGACGGCACCCGCGTCCATACGCCATCGCCTGTCACTGTCAGGGGCAGCGCCCGGCCATCGGCCAACACGCGCACCCCGGGCGCCTCGGTCAGCGACCAGCCGAGGGCCCGCGCCCGCGCCAGCAGGTTCGCGCGTGCCGCCGCCGCCTCCAGCCGCAACGGTGCACAGCCCCGTTCCGCCCAGACCTGCAACGCCGCCGCCGCGGGCGGCCCGACGGGTTCCGCGTGCAGCGCCCGCACGCCCGCCTCGCCCGCGAACAGTGCGCGATTGCCGGTATCCAGGTAGCTTTCCGCCGCCAGCCCCTCGGCCAGCAGCGCATCGTGCCGGTCGAGTTCCACGTGCCAGTAGGTCACCGCCTCCAGCCCGTCCTGGCGCGCAACGGTGGCGCCGTTCACCAGCAGAAACGTGGGCACCAGCGCGCCATCGACCAGCAGGCAATGCTCGGGCGAGACCAGAAGGTCGCGGCGTGGCAGTCCGTCGGCGAAAGCGCCGGCGCGAATGCGGATCGGGGCAGCACGTTCCGGGGCGGGATGGCGCCGCAGATCGACGCGCGTGCGTCCCACCCAGCGCACCGGCGCGAGCCGCCCGCCATGCGTACGCGCCACATCGCCGGGGCGCACGTGCTCGACGGCCTTCTCGCCGGCCGCCATGGCGATACGTGTGCCCTGGGCAAAGCAGGCGACCACGACCAGCGTGCCGCCGCTCTCGTCGGCACCGACGTTGAAGGTCAGCCCGTCAGACGCGTCGGTGGACGACAACGAAGCGCCAACGCCGCTGGCGCCCGTCACGTCCAGCGACCCGTCGTTCTGAATTGCGCCGCCGGTGCCGAACAAGCCGTCCGGCACCGAGGAGACGGAGGTGAAGTCGATCACGTCGCCGCTGTGCAGGCCGACGAAGGTGACGCCGAGCGCGCCGGTGCCCGGCATCGATACGAGCGCCGCCCCGGCGCCGAAATCGATGGTCGGCATTGCCGTGGCCGCCAGCGCATCAAGCGTAACGGCGGCGCCATTTTCCAGCGTGATGGTCCCGCCGCCGTCCAGCGTGGTCGCCACCAGCAGCGTCGCAGCATCCAGCGTCAGCGTTCCCTGGTTTGCCAGTGTGCCGAAGCCGCCAATCTCGACGGTACTGCCGGCCACCGTGTCGGACAGCGCAAACCCCGCTGCCAACGTTACATCGCCGGTGTCGGCGATGCGGATCAGGTCGGTGGTGGACGTTGCCCCGGCCGTCACCGAAATGTCCGTGGTGGCGCCGGCGGAGAGCTGCAATTCGGTGGTGGTGCCGTCCAGCGTCACAGCCGTGACCGACGCGGGCGGATCGATCAGCGTGATCGGCCCGATGGCCGTCACCGTGCCGCCGAACTCGATCGCCACGTTGTCGAGCGTGGCGCCGTCCAGCACCACCACGCCGGGGCCGATCGTGCCGTCCTCGATCAGTCCGCCCAGCGTCACCTGCGGATATTGCGCGGCGTCCAGCGTGCCGCCGCCGAGGTCGAGCGTGCCGTCGAACGTGAGCGCGCCGTCCAGCGTGCCGAGCGACGCCAGCGTGACCGGACCGGCGAACACGATGCTGTCTGCGGTGATCACACCGGTATTGTTGAATGTCGTGTCGGCGCCGACATCGACCATGGTCGGCAGCGTGACGTTCGCAACGCTGGCAATGCCCTGGCTATAAATGATCTGTTGACCGGTCGCGTCGTCCAGCACGACCGCGCCGGTATTGTCGAATGATGTCCCCGTCAGATCGAGCGTGCCGCCGGCCACAGAGAGGCCGCCATTGTTGACGAAGCTCGCCGAAGCGATATCCAGCGTCGCTGCGTCGTCCTGCGTCCATTGCAATTCGCTGTCGATCGTCTGCGACCCGTGGCCGAAATGTTCGATCGTGGTGGGAAAATAGCCGTCCTCCGACAGCGCCAGCGGGGCGAAGCTCATCGTATTGTCGTTGGTGAAGCTGGCGACCGAAACCACCAGCGTGCCGCCAACCTGGTTGCTGTAGTCGGAGATGATGGTGCCGAGATTGACCATCGTGCCGGTGCCGGCGAAGGCCGCCGACTGGCCGGGGCTCGGGGTGGCGAGCTGGGTCGCGTCCTCGAACAGGTCGATGGTCGTTGCGGTACCGAAGGTGACGACGGCATCGGTGGCGAGCGTGCCGCTGGCGTCGGCGGTCGTCAGCGCGAACTGGAACGAGGTGCTGTCATAGTTACCGGCGGCCAGCGCGACGGACTGGCCGATCTGCAGCGTGGTGCCGATATTGGCGGTGGCGGTGGCGGCCGTAATGGTCACGTCGGAGATCTCGGTCGTGCCATCGGCGCCGCCGCTCAGCGTGGTGCCATCGAGCGTGCCGAAGGCACCGACAACGCCCGATGCGGAGTCGATCGTGCCGCCGGTAATCGTGCCGGTGGCCGCCAGCAGCAGATCGGCGCCGCCGACGAGGCTCAGTATGCCGCCAAGCGCGAACGGGGAGATGACGTTCGAGCGTCACGCCGGACGCATCCAGTGCGATGCTCGCGGCGGCGGCGGCCACGTCCAGCGTAACAGTGTAGGCGCCTGCAGCGATCGCGCCGAGCGTTACGTCATCGCCGGAGCCCGGTTGCTGGAACGTGCTCCAGTCGTTGGCGTTCGACCAGTTGCTGGGGCCCGTGCTGCCGCCGCGCCATGAAATCGCCGCCATTCCCGCCCCCCAACGCCCGGTCGGTCGACGCTAGCATCCTTTCGTTCGGAAAACCAAGCAGCTCGCCAAATGGTCGTACGCTCTCGCGTGATGCAGAACATACATTGGCATGTAACCACCAGGGGTGCATGCCAAGGCCGGCGACAGTTGTCAGGGCGAGGGCGTGCGGTCGAGGGCGACCCTATTGCGCCGGTGCCGTATCTTGTCGCTCGAAGAACGGCGTTATTTTTACGTCATTTCGCCTGGAATCGGTGCCTGTTCATGAACCCGGCTGGGGAGTGAGGTTATTGGTCCGTCGCAGCCGTGATCTCCGGCCCGCCCGGGTAGTCCGGGTCGGCGATATACGGGAACGGCCCGGGGAACTGGTCGACGAAGACCAGATGGCTGACGATGGAGCCGTCCGGCAGGCGCACGTGCAGGTGGTAGGCCGGCGGCTCCATCACGAAGCGGCCGCGATCGTCGTCCAGCTCGAAGGCACCCTGATGCGCGGCGGCGGGGGCGGCCGAAATGATCGTCCGGCCCAGCCGGCCGGTGATGCTGCGGTGGTGATGGCCGCACAGGATGCGTTCCACCTGCGGATGGCGTGCCAGCACCGCACCCAGCTCGTCGGTGTTGCGCAGATTGATCGCATCGAAGGTGGGCAGGCCGCACAGCATCGGCGGATGATGCAGGACCAGGAACGTGGGGCGGTCCGGCGCCTCGGCCAGCCGCGCCTCCAGCCACGCCAGCCGGCGTGGGCACAACAGCCCGTGGCCCGCGCCGGCCACCACGCTGTCGAGCATCACCAGCCGCACCGGCAGATCGTCCACCACATATTGCACGAACTCCGGGTGCTCATTGACGCCGGAGAATTCGGCCAGGCCAGCGCGGAAATTGTCCCGCCGGTCGTGGTTGCCGGGAATCAGGTACACCGGCAGCCCCACAAGATAGCGGCGCAACATAAGGCGCAGCTCGTCATATTCCGCCGCCAGCCCGCAATCGGTCAGATCGCCGGAGATCACCACGGCATCCGGCCGCGGCACCATCGCGCGCACGGCACGCAAGGCGCGCTCGGCGAGCTGCGAGGTTTCCACGACGCGGTAGGCCGGCACGCCATGGGGGCGGACATGCAGGTCGCTCAGATGCAGCAGGATCACGCGGGGACTCCGGCGTATTGACGAGGGCGGAACGGATTGTCGCAGGCGACGCCGTCCCGCGCCAGCGAAAGCGTCGGCATCGGGCGTGCAGCGCGGCGCGCTATGGGTGGGTGGGCGCGACCCGCCAGATGTTGCCGTTGGCGTCCTCGCTGACGAGCAACGCGCCGTCCGCCGCCACAGTGACACCGACCGGGCGGCCCCACACCCCGTCCTCCGACGCCACGAAGCCGGTCAGGAAATCCTCGTACGTGCCGTCGGGATGGCCGCCGACCATATGCACGCGGACCACCTTGTAGCCGGTGCGCTTCGAGCGGTTCCAACTGCCGTGCAGCGTCACGAACGCGTCGCCGCGCCAGGCGGGCGGGAACGCCGTGCCTTCGTAAAACACGATGCCCAGCGGCGCGCTATGCGGTTGCAGCAGCACGTCCGGCACCGTGACATCGCCGGCAAGCTCCGGCCGGCCGCCTTTCATCAGCGGGTCCGGATGCGCGCCGATATAGTACCAGGGCCAGCCGTAGAACGCGCCTTCCTTCAGCCCGGTCACGTAGTCGGGCGGCAGGTTGGCACCCAGCCCGTCGCGCTCGTTGACCACGCACCATAGCGTGCCGAAGCCCGGCTGCACGGCCAGCCCGGAGCAGTTGCGCAGGCCCTGCGCATACGGGTGCAAGCCGCTGCTGCCATCGGGCTGGAACCAGAGCACGGCGGCGCGCCCCGTCTCCCGCCCGTACGGCGCGCCGTGCCCATGCGCCGCCTCCCACGCCGCCAGGCCCCCCGCCGGCGGGTCGCCCATGTCGTCGCCGTCGTTCCCGCGCGACCCGATGGAGACGAACAGGCGCGCGCCGTCCGGAGACACCGCCAGATCGCGCGTCCAGTGCCCGCCGGTCGGCAGGTGGTCGATGATCGTCTCCGCCGGGCCGCTGGGTGACGCCTGCCCCGGCGTCCAGGGGAAGCGCACGATGCGGTCGGTCTCCGCCACATAGACATAGCGCGGCGCGGTAGCCGGCCAGAAAGCGATGCCGAACGGCCGGTCCAGCCCGTCGGCGAACGACGCGCGCGTTCCATTCGGCGCGAATTGCGTCACCCGGCCGCCGCCGCTCTCAGCCACGAACACGCTGCCGTCCGGCGCGGTGCGCAAGACGCGCGGCCCGCTCAGACCGTGCGCGAACAGCGAGACCGTGAACCCGTGCGGCACGCGCGGCATGGCGCCCGGCGGGCGCGCGACGATGCTGGGGCCCTCGGCACCGTTCGCCGTCGCATAGGGCTTCGGCAGGTCGGCGGGGGTTATTTGGCGGATCACGCCCGGGCTATCGTCGTGCCAGTCGCCGTATGCGGCGGCCCCTGTTCGGATGTCGGCGGCAAGCGCCGGAGTGGCGAGAAGCAAGGCAGCCAGGGTCACGATGCGCATGGCGGCGGATATGGGGGTGCCGCGCGAAAGGTAACCCCTGCCCGCCTCAGTCGAGGCGCGTCACCCCCAGGATATGCCCATCCGGCGCCTGTAAAATAGCCGCGACATCCGCGCCCCCGGGCAAGGCCGCGTGCAGCGACAGCGGCGCACCGTGCCACTCACCGACCCGGACCAGCCCACGGACGATATTGGACTCGGTCAACGTCCGCCCGGCATTCTCGCCGTGCGCCACCACTGTGCGATGCGCGGTGTCGTAGCCGACCAGCAACAGACTCGCCCGCGTGCCGGCCGGCCCGGCGCCAACAGTGACCGTGACGCCATCCGCCGCGCGTGAGAGCGTCAGGCTGACGCCGGCTGCCGCCGCCCGCGCGCGATCCAGCGCCGACAGCACGGCCGGGCGGTCGCTGCCCACGACGTCCGTCACCCCGTCCACCACCAGTTGCGGCGTATAGATGCCGTCCAGCCCCAGAACCGCCGCATAGGCGCGCTGTCGGTCGGTCGCGGCCGCGAGCGCATACGGGTCGGGCCAGCCAAGCCGGTCCCAATAGGTGACATGGAACGCCAGTGCCAGCACATCCGGCCGTGTGCGCGCCAGTTCCGTCAGCAGCGCATCGGCCGGCGGGCAGGACGAACAGCCCTGCGAGGTGAACAGCTCGGCCACGACCAGCCGCCCGGCCCGGCAAGGCGCCGCCGCCACGAGAGCCGACAGACACGCAACCCCGGCAATCAAGACCAAGCGCATCGCACACATCCCTATCCTGCCCTACGATGTCCCGCGCGCCCGCCAGACGTTACACGGTATCGTCCGGTCAGCCATGCAGAGGATGACAAATGACGCAATTCGTCATACGTTAGCGCCATGTCAGAAGCCGCCCGCCTCACCCCGCAGCCGCTCAGCCCGGCCGCCGCCACCACCCGAGCCGCCATTGTCGAGACCGCCGAACGGCTGTTCCGCACATTTGGCTATCAGAAGACCACAGTAGCGGACATCGCGCGCGAACTGCGCATGTCGCCGGCCAACGTCTATCGGTTTTTTCCCAGCAAGGCCGCCATTAACGAGGCGATGTGCACCCGCATCCTCGCCGGGCTCGATGAGGCGATCAGAGCCGTGGCGCATGGTCCCGGTACGCCGCCCGAGCGCATCCGCGCCCTGTTCCGGGTATTGCAGGAGCAGACGCTGGCGCTGTTCTTCCATGAGCGTCGCATGCACGACATGGTCACCGCGGCGCTGGAGGAGCATTGGCCGACGATCGAGCGGCATATTGCCGCCATCGACGAATGCTTTGCGGCCGTGATCGCCGACGGCCAAGCGCAGGGCATGTTCGCAGACATCGATCCCGTCCAGACCGGCCGCATGCTGCACGCCACCTGCCCGCTGTTCACGCATCCGACGCTTGTGCAGCAATGCACGGCGACCGAGGATCTGGCGTCGCTTGCCGCCAGAATGGCGGAATTTTGCCTGCGTGCGCTGCGGCCGGACTGAGCGCGCGAGCGGTCGCAAGCATTGCCCGGCCAATTGTTAACCCATATGCAAGCCCGGGTCGGGAAGCCTGTGTCGCCCGGCAATCCTCTTGTTTCTCGGAATCCGCAATTAATGCACGTCCTGCAACGTCCTGCGCGCCTCGCGGCCACGTCCGCCGCCTTCGGCCTCGGCAAGCCGGTTAAGATCATCAGTTGGAACCTGCTGCGGCTGACCGGCGCCACCCGGGCCGAAGTGGCGCGCCTGATCCGCGCCGAGCGGCCGGACCTGCTGCTGATGCAGGAAGCCACCATCGACATGGATGGACTTTCGCAGGACGTGGGCGGCTTCTATGCCCGTGCGCCGCTGCCCGGCCGCATCCATGGCCCCGCGATCTGGAGTGCCGCGCAGATGCGACACGCGCCGCTGGTGCTGCCGCTGCCCTCCGGCGCGATCGTCCACCGCGTCTGCCAGGTCCTGGATCTCGGGCTGTTCGCGGTGGCGAACGTGCATCTGTCGCATGGTCAGGTGCTCAACCGCCGCCAGCTCCGCCGCGTGGCGACGCGGCTGCCGGCGCATGCCGCCGTGCTTGGCGACTTCAACCTGGTCGGCCCGGCATTGCTGCCCGGGTTCCACGATGTCGGGCCGCGACAGGCCACGCATGTCATGGGAAGCATCGTGCCGATCCGTATCGACCGCTGCCTGGTCCGCGGCATGAGCTGCGCCGAAGCCGTGGTACTGCCGCGCGGCGGATCGGACCATTGCCCGATCGTGGTGCGCCTGGCGCTGGCAGCCGCCGGCCGTGCGGCGGCGTAACGGAGAGTCGGCCGCGGCGCGCTGCTATAGATAGGGCAGCATCAGCCGCATCGCCGCGTCGCGCAGCCGCACCGGCAGTCTGCGCGCATCCAGGTCCGCCGGTGTCACCTGCCCGGCCATGCAACCGCGCATCAGCGCTTGCAGATTGGCCGCGAGATCCGAGTGGTAGACCTCCAGGTCAAGCTCGAAATTCAGCCTGAAGCTGCGCATGTCCCAGTTGGAGCTGCCGACCAAGCACCAGCAGCCATCCACCACCATGATCTTGGAATGGTCGAATGGCGGCGGATTGAGCCAAAGCCGGCAGCCATGGTCGAGCATCGGGCCGATCTGCGCGCGCGTCGCCCAGTCCAGCAGCCGGTGATCGCTGTGGTGGGGCACGATCACGTCGACCGCCACGCCACGCATTGCCGCCAGCGCGAGCGCCGTCACCACCCGCTCCTCGGGCAGGAAATACGGCGTCATCACGCAGATCGACTGTCGTGCGCTGGAAATCGCCGAGAGCACGAGGAACAGGATCTTCTCCAGATCCTGATCGGGGCCGGAGGTGACCACGCGCGCCACCGCCGCCCCCGCCTCGGCCAGCTCCGGGAACCAGGCGGGTCCGCCGAGGGTTTCGTCGGTCGCGAAATCCCAGTCCTCGACGAACGCCTTGACGAGCTGGCGGACCACCGGCCCCTCCCAGCGGAAATGCGTATCGCGCACCGGATTGCGGGGCCGCTCGCGCACAAGGTTCTGGGCGGAGATGTTCATGCCGCCGCTGAATCCGAAGCGTACCATCCACCACGAGAATCTTCTTATGGGTACGCAGGTTGAGAAACGGCATCTGCCACGGCAGCGGCGAGTGCAGGAAGCGCGCAGCCGGCACGCCGGCATTGCGCAGACGATGGTAGGCCGGCGAGAGGAAATAGCCGCCGCCGATCCCATCGATCAGCACCCGCACCGCGACCCCGCGCCGGTGGGCGGCAACCAGTGCTGCGATGAAGCGCTCCCCGAGGGGATCGGCGCGCATGATATAGCTGGACAGCGCTATGCTGGTGCGCGCGTCGGCGATAGCGGCGAGCATCTCGGGATAGGCCTCATCGCCGTTGTGCAACATGCGCACGGCATTGCCGGGTTCCGGCGAGCGCCCGGTGATTTCGAAAGCCGCGTGTTCCAGGGCTGCGAGATGGTCGTCGCGCGCGGATTGCGGTGGCGCGTGGCGTCCGTCGTCGTCCGGCTCGTCGCGCAGCCTGCGGGCGCGGCGCTGCACGCGGTTGATGCCGAAGATGAAGTAGATGACGCCCCCGAGGATCGGCGACAGCCACGCCAGCCCGACCCAGCCGATGGCCGACCCGATGTCACGCTTGTCGAGCAGCACATGCACGGTGACGGCGGCGGCGATGACGAGGCCGACCGGCAGCAGCACGCTGTGCGGCACCAGCCCTGTCAGGCCTTCAAGCCAGGAGAAACTGGTCTGAGGTAGATAGGAGGTGAATTCCACGTTCGCTGTGCGGTCCCTGACGCCGCCGGCCGACCCGGCGGCGTCCATTGCGGCGGTCTGCCGGCAGATGTCCAGCAACAGCAACGTGCAGTGGCGGCTCGCCGAGGCGATGGGTGTGCAGCGCAGTTGCGTCAACGAGCTGTGTAACGGTCTTCGCAACGCGACCGCGGCGCCAGCGCTCATCCTGGCGCGCGTCTTTGGCCACGGCCGGAATTCTCGCTGAACGCCCAGCGGTGCGGGGCGAACGTGCCCGGCCACCTGGCGATGCCGCATAACCTTGGTGTGCCCGAAGGGTCTCGAACCCTCGGCCCCAAGATTAAAAGTCTCAGGAACGTCCTCCGACACTCTCCGCAGCCTTGCGCCGAAAGTGAATGGAATCAGAATATAACACCACGATGCCTCCGCCGCCTCCCACTCAAGCCCGCTTGCAACCGCACGGTTTGTCCCGTTAGCGTCCTGTTGCGAGCACGGAGACGGGCGGATGCTGGTCGTGAGCGAGGGGCCGGTCAGGATCACGCGAGCCACCATCAACTCGGTTTGGCGCCGCCGCGCCGACAGGCAGCGCATCATTGTTCGCGACCTGGATGCCAGGAACCCGTTTGCTGGCGTCGAGGCGCCGAGCCGCGACAAGTCCCGCGGTCGGGTGCTGTCAGCGGAGGAACTTGGAGCAATCTGGCGGGCGGCGGGCGGGCTGGGCGCCACCTATGGCGGATTCGTCCGCGTCCTGTTGCTCGACTCTCCAGCGCCGCGACGAGGTGGCGGCACTGCGCTGGGAAGAACTGTCCGCCGACTTGACGACCTGGACCCTGCCCGCCGATCGCGCCAAGAACGGCCGCGGCCATATCGTTCATCTGCCGGAACCGGCGCAAACCATCATCAAGGCCCTACCCCGCCGCAAAGGTTGCCCGTTCGTGTTCGCGGCCAAGAGCAACAAGCCGGTGTCGGCGTTCTCGTTGGCCAAGCGCAAGCTGGACGCGGCCGTTGCGGAGCAGTGCACCAAAATCAAGCACAGCGCCACCGCCCTGCCCGGCTGGACGATGCACGATTTCCGGCGGGCTGGCGTGACGACTTTGGCCGGTATGGGGTTCGCCCCCCACGTCTGCGACCGGCTGCTGAACCGCGTCACCGGCAATATCAGCGGTGTGGCGGCGGTCTACCAGCGCAACCAGTTCCTCCCGGAGCGACAGGCCGCCCTCAATGCCTGGGCCGCGCACGTGCTGCGCGCCGGTGAGGGGGCGGACGAATCCGCGAACGTGGTGCCGATGCGGCGGAAGAAGTCGCGGGCAACATAGTCGGTGCCCGGATCCACACCGCCTGTCGTGGCTGTCGGGCCGCTCGTGTCCACGAAGATTGCCGCTGCTGGGCCGTCGCCCTATCGCTGCCGGAAGCAACTATACTCGTTGCGGGGCGAGTCGCACCGTTGCAATTCGCGTGGAAAGGCCAG
Organism: uncultured Pseudomonadota bacterium; assembly: GCA_963764895.1. GTDB lineage: Bacteria > Pseudomonadota > Alphaproteobacteria > Acetobacterales > Acetobacteraceae > CAVXUK01. Next base: position 409,774 of record CAVXUK010000010.1, on the reverse strand, counting down.
CCGCGGCGCGGTTCGAGCCGGCGGCATCATTCTCGCATCGGATGCACCTGCATCTCGGCCTCGACGAACGCAGCGAAGGCCCGGGCCTTGGCGCTCGGCATGCGGCCCGTCGGATAGGCCGCCCAGAGATCGATCATCGGCAAAGTCCAGTTCGTCAGCACGGCGCGCACCGCGCCCGATGCCAGCTCCGGACTGAACATCCATGCCGATGCGACTGCCAGGCCGATGTCCGCGAGCACGGCTGCCCGCACGCCTTCCGCCGCCGTGACCCGCAGCCGACCCGACACGCTCACCGAGACTTCCGTTGCGCCCTGGCGGAAACCCCAAGTATCTCCTCCGCTGTCCTGGACATAGATGACCGCCGCATGCTCCGCCAGCTCGGCGGGCGTGGCCGGCACGCCCGAGTGGGCGAAATAAGTGGCGGTTCCCATGACGTACCGAGGCGCGGACGCGAGCTTCCGTACGATCAGCGACGAGTCAGGAAGCGAGCCCATCCGCAGCGCGACGTCCACCCCCTCCTCGACCAGATCGATCATCCGATCGTCGAGGATGACGTCCATCGTCAGCCCGGGATGCCCGGCCAGGAATTTCGCCAGACGCGGGACAACGTGCAGACGCGCGAAGGTGACCGGCGCCGAGATGCGCAGGCGTCCGGTCAGGCCCGCGCCGGCGCCGCGCGCGACCAGTTCGGCTTCATCAGCTTCCTCGATCGCGCGCCGGGCGCGATCGTAGAAATTCTGTCCGGCCTCCGTCGTCGACAGGCCGCGTGTGGTGCGCACCAGCAGGCGCACGCCCAGCCGCTCCTCCAGTTGCGCAATGGTCTTGGAGACAGCCGGCTGGCCGACATTCAGCGCACGCGCCGCAGCCGAGAACGACCCGGTCTCAACGACGCGGACAAAGGTCTCCATCGCAGCAAGACGATCCATCGCCATTCCTCCGGGGAATAGGTTTTATCGCCACGCGGCGCCTGCCGCACCAGCCCCAGGCACGTCACCTTCCCCACGCCGCGCCATTCCGCCGCGCACGAGAAGCCCGGAGAAACGCCATGTCCCTGCAAGCCAGGCTCGATGCCTTCAAGGCCGATTTCGAGGCCGGCAAGCCGCCCTACAGCGTGCCCCGTTCGGTGATCGGGACGATGCACCGCGCGACCGCCGAACTGATCGCCTCCGGCACTGCCTCGCGTGCGCTGAAGGCCGGCGACACCGCCCCCTCCTTCGTGTTGAACGACGCGAACGGCAATCCGGTCACCTCGTCGGCACTGCTCGTTGAGGGACCGCTGATCGTCAGCTTCTACCGCGGCGCGTGGTGCCCGTACTGCAACATGGAGCTGCAGGCTCTGCAGCAGGCATTGCCGACATTTCGCGCGCTAGGCGCCAACCTGGTGGCAATCTCGCCGCAAAACGCCGTGAACAGCCGCAAGTCAATCCGCACCAATGGGCTTGAGTTTCCGATCCTCTCTGATCCGGGCAACGAGACGGCGGCGGCGTTCGGGCTTCGTTTCGCGTTGCCGGACTACCTTGTCGAGCTGTACACAAGCCTCAAGAACGACCTGCCGGCCTTCAATGGCGATGCGAGCTGGACGTTGCCGATGCCGGGCCGCTTCGTGATCGGCCAGGACGGGGTCATTCGCTACGCAGAGGTCAACCCCGACTACACGCACCGTCCCGAGCCGGAAGACATGCTGCCGGCCCTGCGCTCTCAGGCGGCCCGCGCCGCTTAGGCCGGCCGGGCCGAAAGCCCGGCCGCACTCCCGTGACCGCAAACGCGACAGACGGAGAGAACGATGGCTGAACCCGAACGACTGGACGTGCTTGTCCTTGGCAGCGGACAGGGCGGCAAACTGTTGGCGTGGCACATGGCTCGGTTGGGGCGACGCACGGCTGTCGTGGAGCGGCGGTATGTCGGCGGCTCGTGCCCCAACATCGCCTGCATGCCCAGCAAGAACGAAGTCTGGAGCGCGCGCGTCGCGCACCTGGTGCATCACGCCGCGCAGTTCGGCACGACGACCGGCAGCATTGCGGTCGACATGGCGAAGGTGCGTCAGCGCAAGCGCGACATGGTCGAGCGCGAGGTTGCCGCGCATCTGCAGAACTACAGGGCAAGTGGCGCCGAGCTGATCATGGGAACCGGGCGCTTTGTGGCGCCGAGGACGCTCGAAGTGCGGCTGAACACGGGCGGGACACGGCTTCTGATGGCCGAGCAGGTGTTTCTCAACCTGGGATCGCACGCAGCCATCCCTGATGTTCCCGGGCTCGAAGCCGCCCGGCCGCTCACGCATATCGAGGCGCTGGAGCTGGACTACCTGCCGCCGCATCTGATCGTGCTCGGCGGCGGCTATGTCGGTCTGGAGATGGCGCAGGCCTACCGCCGCTTCGGCAGCCGCGTGACAGTCGTCGAGTCCGGGCCGCAACTCATGGGCCGCGAGGACCCGGATGTCGCGGAGGCCATGCAGCGCATCCTCGGCGATGAAGGCATCCGGCTTCTCGTGTCGACCGAGACCCTCAGCGTGCGCGGCCAGTCCGGCGAGGGCGTCACGCTTGCCGTGCGCGCCACCTCCGGCGAGGAGGCGATCGAGGGCAGCGACATCCTGGTCGCGGCCGGGCGCGTCCCGAATACGGCGGGGATCGGGCTGGAGACCACCGGCGTCGAACTGGACGCGCGCGGCTACATCCGCGTCAACGACCGGCTGCAGACGATCGCGCCCGGTATCTGGGCGATCGGGGAGTGTGCCGGCAGTCCGCAGTTCACGCACGCCTCCGTGGACGATTTCCAGATCATCGCGGACCATCTGGGCGGCGGCACGCGCAGCACGCGCGACCGGCTGGTGCCGTATTGCGTGTTCACCGACCCGCCGCTCGCGCACGTGGGACTGAGCGAGCGCGACGCCCAGCGCGCGGGCATCGCCGTGCGCGTCGCCAGGCTGCCGATGGAGGCTGTGCTGCGGGCGCATACGACCGACGAGACGCGCGGCTTCATGAAGGTGCTCGTCGGCGCGGACGACGACCGCATTCTCGGCTTCACCATGATCGGCTCGGAGGCGGGCGAGGTCATGACCGCGGTGCAGACGGCGATGCTGGCGGGCCTGCCATATCCGAAGCTTGGCGGCGCTGTCATCACGCATCTGACGATGGCGGAGGGGCTGGGCCCCCTGCTCGCGAACGTGCCGTCCCGCTGAGGACAATGGCGACGGGAATCATGGAGGGTGCAATGGGCAAGCTTTCGGACAAGGTGGCGGTCGTGACCGGCGGGTCGAAAGGCATTGGCGCGGGGATCGCCCGCGAGCTGGCGGCGGCCGGGGCCGCCGTCGTGGTGAACTATGCGCGCAGCCGCGACGGCGCGGACAAGGTCGTGGCCGACATCACCAGCAGTGGCGGCCGGGCGGTGGCGATCCAGGGCGATGTCGCGAAGGCCACGGACATGGAGCGCCTGTTCGCCGAGGCAGCCAACGCGCTCGGGCCGATCGGGGTGCTGGTGAACAACGCCGGCCTCTATGAGTTCGGCTCAATCGATACGGTCTCGGAGGAGGTGTTCCACCGCCACTTCAACACCAACGTGCTTGGCGTGCTGCTGGCGACCAGGGAGGCGCTGCGGCATTTTGCGCCAGCAGGCGGCAGCATCATCAATATCGGCTCGGTCGTCAGCCGCTTGGCGCCGCCGGAAAATGCCGTCTACGTCGCGACGAAAAGCGCCGTCGACGGAATCACCCGTGCACTCGCCAAGGAACTCGGGCCCCGAAAGATACGGATGAACTCGGTCAATCCCGGCATAGTCGAGACTGAAGGCACGCACACCGCGGGGATCATCGGCAGCGAATTCGAGCGGCAAGCGGTGCAGCTTACGCCACTCGGCAAATTCGGGCAGCCGGCCGACATTGCGTCGGTCGTTGTGTTCCTGGCCTCCGATGACGCGCGCTGGGTGACCGGCGAAACGCTGTTTGTCACCGGCGGCTTGTAGGATAGTCCCGTAATCGACTTGCCGAAATCGACCGCCGCTCGCGTCGCCCACTCGCCCACCGCCCGGCAGCGCAGAGTGCTCGACCATACGCACCGGGCTATCGCGCAGGCCAACCCGTTGATCGAGTTACCTGCAATTGATGGCTGGAAAAATGACCCGTGACGCTTCGGAAGAAGCGTCGAACATTAATGGGCGTCAGTGCAGGGAAAGGAGTGAGCAAGGCACACGTCGGCGGCGATCTCATCCCGCATGGGGCGGGGGAATAGCAAATCCCCATAGCCCCATACCACGGTGCCGATAACCACAAGCACCAGCGACAACCAAGCTGCTAAAGCCTGAGACCGCATGTTCCCCCCGCTATAATCGTCGCGATGGCCGCGGTCTTGAACCGCGCGAACACGGCAAAGACGATCATCACTGTACCGCTGCGTCAAACCATTGGCCCAGGGGCGCCGCCTGCGGCCTGAAGCTACCCGCCAGTGAAAGCAGCGGCGGGATGACGGCGCACACGCCTGGACATCAGAACCCTGCTAGATCCACACTGCTACGTCAGCTGCCGCGTCGCCGAAGCCTGTCTCTCGCGCGGCCTGCAACGGCGTGAGCCCGGCCCGATAGAGCGCCGGCCACTGGACGGTATCACCCTCAGCCCAACCGAGCAGCAGGCGTGCGCACTGGCACCACATCTCGTAGGCTCAGCCGCTGCCGGGCCCCGGTCGCTTTGTTCCGTGGCATCCGATCCTCCTGTGCGAACATGATCGATGCCCGGAGTAGACCACGGATTGGATGGCGGGGACGAATCTGCAGGCGCATAATGGGGCTATACTTTGGAATTACCGCCGTATCAGATTCGCGTAGTGATTCCTTTCTCTGGCACCACGGCATCTTGACTTGCGCGCCTGCGGCTGCCGGCTACCTTTTGCGACCGACGAGCGACAAATCGGGAAATAGACGGGGAATCCCGCAGCGGCAGATGGCCGATATCGGATTTCCGATATCGGGGCGCGACCTTCCCCGCCGGGCAAAGGTGTCCCACTGTGGAACACCATCGCGCTCTGATCCGCAGCCCCCCGGCGATGCCGCCCTTGTTCCCGCAGCCGCCTTTGCAAACCTAATCATTTTGGCCAGGTTTGTGGGAAGCCAGCCCCGCACCTGCTCGAACTGCTACGGCAAACGATTTTGGACCTTGTGCAACAAGATGGTCGGGATCTGACAGCTTGCCGGTACTGCTTCATGCGCGGCGCGCCCGGCGAGACGCCGGAGCCGCAGATTTTCTAGCTTCCGCCGAGACGGCCTCACCGGGCCGTGTTGCGACCCGGCCGTAACGACCGGCATCTGACTGGTGGTTGCTGCGTTGCGACGCCGTCACTTAATGGCAGTGGAGACAACCATGATGCGAGACGGCTCTCGACCGGTCGGGCAGGTTGGCCGCGTGTCCGGCTATGTGCTGGCCGTGGTTTTGCTGATCGGCCTCGCCGCGTGCGAAACGACGCAGGAGCGGGTGACGCAACGCGAGGATCATCTTGCCGCGGCCGGCTTCGTGGTCCGCACGGCCGACACCCCGCAGCGCCAGGCGATGCTGAACCGCCTGCCGCCGCATAAATTCGTCCAGCAGGTTCACGGCCAGTCCGTCAGCTTCGTGTATGCCGACCCGCTGGTGTGCGATTGCCTCTATGTCGGGTCGCAGCAGGCGTACGACAAATATCGGCAGTATATGCAACAAAAGCAGATCGCCGATGAGCAGGAGGCGACAGCGGAGATGTATTCCGATTCGAACTGGGACTGGAACGGCTGGGGACCATGGGGGCCTGATTACGGCCCGGTCTATGGCGCAGGCATGGGCTGGTAGCCGGCGCCGACGCCCATCGCGGCGTGGATGCGCGCTGATACCCGGCTACCAGCCAACGCGCCATGTCCTCGTACGCTTCGCGGGCGGCCATCATAGTAGTGGTGCCGGTCCGCGCGAACGGGGGGCGACCGACGCGACGGCAGGGTGCCCAAAGTTGACATAGTCGGCACCTGCTATCTCCAGGCGACCATGTTCGGAGGCATGCAATCGATCCCTGTGGTCGCAAGAGCAATGATGTTGACAGATGAGGCGCGGCCGACCGCTGATCTCACTTGTCCCTGCAAGCGTCGTTGAGGGTCACCTTGTGATCCAACTGGACGAACATCAGCGTGATGGGCGCGTCGCCCAGCGTCCCCGACAGGTGGCCGACATGACCGGCGGCATTCGGCTTCGAGCCCTGGTCCTCGCCCAGGGAGGCGTTGCCCGGTCCCATCTCGATCCGGTGTCCGTCCGTCGTCTCGACGAACCAGCGCCCCGACAGCGGGACGATCCATTGCGGCGCCGGATTTTCATGCCATTGTCCGACCCACCCCTTCGGGAACTGGGCGATCACGACGTGAGCTGGCGTGTCCGGTAGCTTGTCGACGAAGATCGGCTCCACGCCCTTGCCGAGGGAGAGCGGGCCGAAATCCTTGAACTCGCACTGGGTTTGATGGGTCGTCCCCGCGCTATCAACCCAGACGTGCCAGTATTCAAGCGGCTGCGGGGTCGGGGACTGCGCCGCTGCTATGCCAGCCGGAGCCGCCGCGACCGCGAGGGTCAGCGTGAAGCTTCTGAAAGATCTCATGGGTTGCCTCTCGATGCTGATAGTTAAACCGTGAGGTCGAACAGCTCGAGCATGGTGACGGGTCCCTCAGTTGTCAGGCTGTGGTGGCCTGAACCTTCCGTCAGCGTCAGTGCACTAGAACTGGATTGCCTTGCCGAGCGCCGCCTGGACCCGACGGGCAGGCGGAGTATCGTGTTCGCCCTCACCACTGTCGGACGTGTCTTCGTAGACGATCTGGGAGGCTTGATGACGGAGGCCTCGGCAGATCTCGACCGGTTGCCGGCGGGTTCCCAGGCTGCGATGGAGTAGCTGCACGCTCACCATCCGCCGTCTCCAGCCCAGCATCACCGCCGTGGCCTGGTCTCTTTCGGGGCTGGTGGAGGTGGCAGCGGCTCCCACGAGGCGATGATGCGAACCTGCTGCCGGGCCAGTGCCATGTCGGTAATGCCAGGGAAGCGCTGGCGGAACTCGACAACGGCGGCCAACTCCCCGCACTCCTCGAATGCGCGGCGGATCGCTTCGGCAGCAGCGTCGTCGACAGCGAACATCGCACGAGCATGGGCGCACCGGTGGTGACGCGCAACCTGCTTCTGCGTCGGACATGGTCCCGACAGAGGCACACCGCCCGTCGATGTCGTCCCCCGTTACTCCACTTTTCGGTAACACGCCGGGCTCGACGAGAGGCGGCGGCGGCTTGACGCTCGACTTCGGCAATCCCGAACGCTTGCGTTTCGGATAGCCGTCGTTGAGCGCTGGGTCGCGCAGGCAGACAATTGCCGGGTCACGAACGCGCCCTGCCATTCATCGGGTGACCTGGGGCCAACTAGACAGGTTTGCGACAGATCTATAGCGTGCGCCGCCTCCTGGAGGGCCTTTTGCGCCATGCAAAGCAGCGACAAACTTCTTGCCTGGGTCGTGCCGCACGGCGATGACTTTGTTGCGGCCATTGTCGGTGCGCCGGTAGCCCGACGCCGCGCTCCTGCTACACACCTCTGTTCCTCGCGCCCCGCGGCTGTGGAGTGGGTCGAAGAGGAATTTGCGGCTGTCGGTCTTCCGGTCGAGTGGGTGGATGGGGTCCCAAGAAGATAGATCGCAACGGATGGGTGCGCGACGGGCCGCCCCTCGCGGAGCGGCCCTGCTGGGGGTCTGGGCTCAACTACCTCTTCGGCGTAGGCGCCGAGACGGCGCCCGTACTGACAGTGGGCGCGGGATGGACCAGGCCGCTGGCGGCCAGACCCAGAGTGGCCAACCGCGCACGCGATCTAGTGCAGGGTGGGACTGGCGTCGGCCTCAAGGATGACCGCAGCCAACAGATCCGCCATCGAGAACGGCTTGGCCAGGAAGCGCATGCCATGCTCCTCGACATCCCGGCGTCTTTCCAGCGCGCCCGACATGATAATGCAGCGGATACCCTGGGCGCCCGCTGCGTTGGCCAAGTCCAGGCCAGTTCGCCATCCGGCTAACAGCATATCTGACAATAAAATATCCCATTTTTCTGTTCCAATAAGCATTATGGCCGATTTGTAGCTTGTTACGGAAGTCACCTCTATGCCGCTATGCCGAAGAATTTCGCAGACGATATCGTTTAGGCTCTTATGATCCTCGACAACCAAGGCGCGCATACCGCTCTTTTCCCTTCACATTAGGTTTCATTTGTACTTACAGAATATGTATACTTATTATATTCACTAATTTGGCTTCAATTATCTAAGAGTGACCGCCGGAGATGCTGAAGGTGACACCACCGTCGCCGATAGATTGAAGCGCCCGATCAAGCCGTCTATCCCAGGCGAAAGGGGCGCCTTTTCGAGGCGCACCCTGGTGGTGCGGGGTTTAGGCTACCGCGGCACACCGCCGACCGAGGCCAGCGCCGGCTTGGCATTGAGCGGCCGGCCGGCCTTGTCGTCGTGGGTCATGAATAAGGGGCTTCGAACGGTATGCCGGTGTGGCTTACAGGGTCCCCGCCCGCGTGGGCCCTGAACACCCCTTACGACAGGTACACCGTCGTGGGCAGCCGGTGGTGGTGATCTCGCCCATAGCGGTGCGGACGACGTATGTGGGATCCGTTGCGAATGTAGTATAGGCGGCAGCGCAACGGCTCAGGACGCGCACCATGCCCGCAGCCCAACGCCTTCACGCCCTAGACGCGGCCCGCGGCGTGCTGGCGGTCGTGGTGGTGGTCCATCACGTTGCGCTGTTCCTTGGCTCGGATGTCCTGGGAATGGCCGGCGACGCCGCCGTGATGTGCTTTTTTGCCATGTCCGGCTACGTCCTGGCCCGCGCCCACGACGGTCGGTATCTCGCGTTCCTTCTGCGCCGACAGATCCGGCTGTGGCCCGTGTTCGCAATCTGCCTCACCGCCGCCTATGCGACGCACGGCACTCTTGCGCCCGCGGGAGACCTGCTCTGGTGGCCGATGACATTGGATCCGGTGCGGATGGTCGATCCGCCGGCGTGGTCGCTCTACGCCGAGGTTTGGGCGACGCCGCTGCTGCCGGTCATGTTCTGGACCGCGCGGCGCGGGCAGGCTGCGGCGCTCGCGATGATGGTCGCCGGGATGGCGCTGATGCTGGCCGTGCCCGCGACGTTCCCACTGTTGTTCATGGCGGCCGGCGTTGCATGCACCACATTGCCGATCGGCTGGCCGCAGCGCGTCCCGGCGCCATTGTTGTGGCTCGGAAAGGTGTCCTACTCGCTCTACCTGTCGCACTCGGTCGTGCTGCACGCAGTGGGACCGGCGCTTGGTGTAGTGCTAGTGCTGCCCGTGGCGTGGCTCGTCTGGTGGACTGTCGAGCGTCCCAGCATCGCATGGTCGCGGCGGGTTTGGGCCGCGAAACGGCAACCGCACGCCTCGACCCAGGGCATCTCGAAATCCGCTTGTTCAGTTTGAAGGATGGGTGCCGTGCGGGGCCGGAATCGGCGGGCTATCAGGCAATTGCTGCCGCCGTCAGTGCCGGCAGTGATGGCACGCTAGCAGTTGCGGACCCTCAAGCACCGGAAGGGCGGATGAACGAGATCCTATCCACCCCAATGTTGCATTCCTGCAATGCATAATCGCTACCGCCTCCACGCTGCCGCTTCGTGGACCCGACGGAGGCTTCTCGGCCCAACCGTCCCGTTATGGTCCTGTCGCGGCCCAAATCGGCCGCCAGGCGCCCAAAAATCCGACATCCGGAAAGGGGTGGATGACCGTTTATTTTCAACTTGGTGAGCCCGGAGGGAACTCGAACCCTCGGCCCCAAGATTAAAAGTCTTGTTTTAGGATATCCGTCGTCTCCGTATCAGCAGCCTCCACAGACTAAGTTGCTGCAAAATCTCGCATTATAGCGAAGCGCGCTTGCATTCGATCGCGCAATATCGCACGCTATCGCGGCCGATTTGCTGATATAGAGCTGATACAGGAAAACGTCTATGACCACGGAAACGCTTACAGATTCCATGGTGCGCAGCCTCGCGCCGCCCGAAAGCGGCGAGACCATCACTTGGGATGATGAAGTCAAAGGCTTCGGCATCCGGGTCACCAAGGCTGGGGCCAAGGCCTGGATTCTCAATTACCGGGCGGGTGGCGTGCTCCGCCGCCTCACCATCGGGAGCTTTCCAGACTGGAAGGTGAAGGCAGCACGCGATGAAGCTGCTGCGCTGAAGCGCCGGGTCGACCAGGGCGAGGACCCGATGGGCGACCGCCACGCATGGCGCAAGGCGCCCACGGTCACCGACCTCGCGGAATGGTATCGAAAGTTTCACCTGCCGAGGAAGCGGCCCGGCAGCCAGTACAACGACGAGAAGACGCTGGCCAAATACGTCCTGCCCAAGCTTGGAAACAAAAAGGTCGCGGCGGTCAGACACGCGGACATCGTTGACCTGCATCACGATATTGCGATCCGCTACCCCACCGCAGCGAACAGGACGGTCGCCCTGGTGAGTAAGATGTTCAGCCTCGCCGTCAAGCAGCAGTGGTGCCACGAAAACCCTTGCCGGGGCGTCGAGCAGTCACCGGAGAACCGTCGAGAACGTTTCCTCACCGGCCCCGAGATCGCCCGGCTGATGGCGGCGCTGAACCAGCATCCACGGCAGTCGAGTGCCAATGCGGTGCGTCTGCTGCTACTGACCGGCGCCCGGCTCGGCGAGGTGCTGCGCGCCGAGTGGCCCCAGTTCGATCTTGAGGCGGGCCTATGGACCAAGCCGAGCAGCCACACCAAGCAGAAGAAATCCCATCGCATCCCGCTGAATGCCGCAGCTCTGGAACTCCTGCGCAATATGCGGGCAGCGGCGGATAAGGCGACTGCCATGGCTCGGCGGCAAAGCCGCATCCAGCCACCCGAGAAGGCGCTGTTCCCCGGCCGCGCGAGCGAAACGCAACAATCAATGCGGTCCTTCTGGAAGACGGTGTGCGAACAGGCCGCGCTCGGCGACCACGCGGGGAAGCGCGACGGAGCAGGCAAAATCATCAAGGGCAAGGACGGGCAGCCCGCACAGGCGTTCAAGCCCGACGTGCACCTGCATGATCTACGGCACACCCATGCCAGCATCCTTGCCTCGCAAGGATTGAGCCTGCCGATCATCGGCCAGTTGCTCGGCCATACCCAGACGCAGACGACCGCCCGCTACGCACACCTACTAGATGAACCACTGAGACTGGCGACCGAGCGGGTCAGCACATTTGTGTCGGAGGCGACGGCAGCGACCGCGAAGGTGCTGCCGCTGCCGGCCAAGCGGTCATGAGCGACAATCTCTATGACCACCAGGCCGTTGAGCAAGCGTTGCAGGCGTGGGTATGTAAGCAGGAGGACCATATCGAATTAAATTCTAAGATAACGAACGTAGCGAATGAGCTTATTCGTGCTGTCGAGAGCTTGAGGCGAAGCGGCGACATAGGAACAGAGGCCAAGGCGCTCACGAAGGCAGCGGCGGACCTCGACCTGCTTGCGAAAGTACTTCGTAAACTTGCACAAGCCGACCTGAACGAAGAGGCCATTAGCGCGCTGATCGCGATTGGGTTGGTCGGCTCTGACGAGGTGCTCGGCAGCCCTGACGAATTTCAGAGCTATGCGGACCAACTGCGAGTCGCCGCTGACACCTTGCTAACGGGCAAGAATCGTAAAGGGAGACCGCCCAACCTCACGGCCTCGGCCGTTAGGGGATTCGCAGAACAGGCCTTTCGAGAGCTGACGAACGAAGAGCCGATTGACAGTATTAACGATCGTCCCGGCCGCGGCGTGGCGTTCAACGTAGGCCTCCAGGGTTTGTACGACGCCCTGAGAATTCAGGCAAAAGCCTGATGGGCCCGGCGAGAAGCTGATGGAGAGCATGAAATAGCGCAATGATCGGCTATTATTGGAGATGATCGTCGCTTGCCGGCTCTCGCGGGGATTCGCCATGATCTCGCTGTCAATCGCGAGGAATATCAACGATGCAACGCCGCCCCATCAACTCAACATCAGACGCAGGCTCCCCACATGACGCCGATTTCATAGCTGCGGGCCGTGCAAAGCTGTTCGAGAATTTGTATACCCATGAGCAGATAAGCACGATATTTCAATTCAGCGACCGCGCTATGTATGATTACACAGCGCGAGGGATGCCATTCATCAAGGTCGGGGCCCGGCGATACTTCGATATTGAAGCTGTCCGCGCTTGGCTGCTGTCACACCAGACCGATCGCAGTGCGCGCTCACGCGGACGACCGACAAAGACCGCAATCGCCAGAAGGCGGGCGATGGCCTCGGCGTCGTGAGGGCAATGCGGCGCACGCTCATCGACGGCAAATCCATGACTTGCGCTGATGTCCTGATGATGCGCCGGCGATGGAACAGCTAAACATCTGATATAAAACGTCTTTTTATCCAAGCGCAGAAGATAACCAATCTTGCGCTAGAACAATAAGGAGATTGCCCCGCCGATTAGAAAACGCTTCCTCTGTCCAAACAAAGAAAAATCATGGACCAGCCGCGCAAACGACTGGCCCATGCTCGGTACTTTCGTACAAGTCGATCCTGTTGGGGCGGTACCGACGATGCAGACAAACAGCACACGGTTCTTATATCGCATCGTCGCTATTTCTGCAATACCCCGGGCCCGGCTCCGTTATACTTGCAGGAGCTATGTCTCATGGATTTCCGAACCCAGCACAAACAGCTTGACGTCAAAAACTACGCTCGCCAGCTTGCGCTAGCGAAAATACCAGTTTTTCCTTGCAACCGGGACAAGACCCCGGCGCCACGTATAGGTTACAAAGCGGCCACTACAAGCCCTGAGACTATCGGGCGGCTTTGGTGGGGAGGCCTGATCGGAATGCCGACAGGCCACGGCTCAGGCTTCTCTGTGCTCGACCTCGATCTACCGAAGCACGAAGAGGCCCGATCATGGTACTCGACCCATTGCCGACAGCTGCCTGATACGCTTGTTGTCGAGACGCGGTCAGGCGGACTGCATCTCTTCTTTGAGCACCGTGAAGGCATCGGCAGCACTGCGGGCACGATCGCGCTCGGTGTCGATACGCGTGGCGATGGCGGCTACGTCATTTTATGGCACCCGGATCGGCTACTGGACGCAGTGAGCTGCGGGAATGCGATAGCCCCCTGGCCACATTGGCTAAAGCCCTCTCGACACGCCTCGCGGCAAACTGCGGTACAAGGCAGCGTGATCGCGGATCGCTACCAAATCATCAGGCTCGCCATGTACGTAGCGGAGAGCCGGGAGGGTCAGCGGAATAGCCGCCTTTACTGGGCCGCTTGTCGGTTGGCCGAGATGTCATTCGTACGGCCTGAGTATCGCGAGGCAGCTGTGGATCACCTCGTCGTTGCGGCAATACGGGCTGGACTCGACCAGCGCGAGGCCGAACGCACCGTGCAATCCGGTCTCAGCGCGAGCCGGGAGCGCGCGTAATGGGAGATTCACGGCTTATAGTTACTGTCGACACAAACATAGACGAGGTCACTAACAAAGCCGAGGATGCCCTGATTGCATCACAGCGGCCGATCTATCAGCGCAGCAAAAATCTTGTGCTTCCGATTTCTTTGAAAGTTGACGCGTCCGATCAGCGAGAAACCATTTCGCCTGCCTTGAAGGTACTGACCGCCACCAGTTTGCGCGACCAGCTGGCGCAAGCGGCGGCTTGGCAGAGATGGGACCGTCGAGACAACGCTTTTGTGCCCTGTGCGCCGCCACCCGAAATCGCGGAGCTCCTTTTGAGCCGAGCTGGTGAATGGCGCCTACCTCGCATTGTTGGCGTCATCATGACGCCAACAATGCGACCAGACGGATCCATCCTCTCAGCGCCAGGATACGATCCCATCACCCGCCTGTTTTACAAAGTCGATCCAGAACTCGGGGAGCTGCCGTTACCCGAGCACCCGACAAGGGCGGACGCAGTCGCCTCTCTTAATCTGCTCAACGAGCTCCTGGATGGCTTCCCATTCGTCGGGCCTGTAGATCGTTCCGTTGCCCTGTCCGCCATGCTCTCGGCAGTCGGGCGCGCAAGCTTTAGCGTAATGCCCCTGCACGCTCTTTCGGCAGTCGCCTCGGGGTCGGGCAAGAGCTACTTGGCCGACGTGATCGCCGCTGTTGTGACCGGGCAATGCTGCCCCGTCATCGCTTGGGGCAAAGGGGAGGAAGCTGACAAACAGCTGAATTCAATATTGCTTCAGGCATTGCCAATCGTCTCTATCGATAACGTTGAAACAGAGCTCGGTGGCCCACTTCTCTGTCAGGCTATCGAGCGGCCAGTAATCGTAGTACGACGGCTCGGCACGAACGAGTTACCCCAGATTGAGAGCCGGAGCATAATTCTCGCGACCGGCAACAATTTGAGGCTTGTCGGCGACATGGCGCGGCGGAGCTTGCGATGCACAATGGATGCCAAAATGGAGCGGCCAGAAACGAGGCTATTCTCGTTTAAGCCCTTCGAAGAGGTCGTCAAGGATCGTGCGCTCTACGTCTCCGCCGCCTTGGCCATCCTCCAAGCCTACCAACTGAGCGGCGAGAAGATAAAACTACAACCGCTTCAGAGCTTTGGGCAGTGGTCAGCAAGGGTGCGCGAGGCGCTCGTGTGGCTCGGCTGCGCCGATCCTGCTGAGTCGGTAGAGGCGGTCCGTGCTGACGACCCTCAACGAAACGCGCTCGCGGCGGTGCTTGCGTCGTGGCACAACGTGTTTGGTGAGGATGCGGTGTCGATCGCGGACGTGACCGACACCGTGATCGTTCGCGAGGATAATGATTTGACCGCGGCGAAGCGGGATCTTCGCGAGGCTCTACTCGCTGTTGCCGGGGCGCGTGGTGCGATTGATAATTCAAGGCTTGGGAACTACCTCAAGCGCAACAAAGATCTGCGGCTAGGTGGCTATCAGCTCAATTCAGGTGAGCGCACCCGAACCGGAGCACAAAAGTGGAAGGTGGTAAGGCTCGACGGCGTTACAGGCGAGCGCGAAGCAGATTTTACCAACCGTGAATATAGCGAGCATAAGGACGCGATGGCAGAACAAAGACGGAGCAGGTTTCGAGCTGTTGATTAAAGATGACGTTACTGCACAGGCTGCATAGGCTGCATAGGCGTTTCCGCCACTGCGCAGCGGATATCTAACCCAGGCATGTTGCTTATCTTGAACTAAGGGTGCCTATGCAGCCTATGCATCTGAACGAAAACACTTGCTATGTGGCATCTGCTCCTTGGTCGCAATCGGACGATTCACCGAGCCGCTCGTCCATCCCACGGGGCCCGAGGGTCGCACCGTCCGTCTGCCGTCTAAAGACCAGTATGAAGCAGGAATAAGCGGTCTTGCAATGCGCGTGATAAAAGCGTTCCATCCTAGCTCGCGGCTTGCTAGGCAACTCATGGCCGTATTCTCCATGCTTGCCAGTGCGGGGCGTTGTCGCCACGTAAGGACGGGGATACGAGGGTCGGCAGTGAGCTTCTATAAGGTTGCAATATCTCTTCTTGGATTGCTGGTGCTCTCGGGCCTCGGGAAAATGATGATGGTCCACTCATCTGTGGATGCCAGTATGACGGTAGCGATTTCCAGCAGCCGATTTGCGGATGACGAAAAACGTAGCGAACTATTTGAAAAAGGGGATGTGCGCCACTGGTTGACGCCTCAAGCGCAGACTGAGGCGTTATTGTACAACATTCATCAGGTTGAAGCCGATGGAATAGCCCAGGAGCAATTTGACGCTTCACCGGAAGGAAAAGCGGTGCGGAAAGCCCAAGATATCACCCGTGAGGCCAAAGATCAGGCGGACACCGCTGTTGCAATTGCCATAGGAGCAAGCTTGTCCAAGTAGGACATCAATGCAGTTAGGCGTATCCGCAATCGGATGATCCAGGGTGCCGCCATGGCCGGCTCACAAGGTCGGAATAGGCCATCACCCTATTTGCAGCCGTAGTTTTAGGGCGCTGCGCCGGTCGACCGATCGTCCGGATCGAGATGCAGGGATCGGGCCGCATTGGGCTAGAGCGGCTCGTCGACTTGCAGCCTGATGGATGTGTTGCGGGACTGGTGGCGATCGAGGCTGAACAGGCGCACTCTGGGGCATGACGGTTATCCGCGTTCGTCGCCACCACATCATACGGCGCTTGTGGACTGGCCGCCTTTGATCGAGTGGAGGACTGGAGCCGACTCAAACGTAATTCCGGCCTCGGTGACGCGCTGGGTAAAGGCTTGTAGGAGGCATTCGTCGAATTTGGCCGAAGGCTCGTTGGGTATCTCCCTATTCTCAAGTGCGGGAAATTGCAGATGACCTTGTGGTCTTTTGCTTCTCTATAATCAAACAGTGATCCATTGTTCGGTTTCCCATAATAGACGCGAAAGGAGGACTTGCTCTTCCTATAGGTAATCTTCAGAACTTCTTCGAAAAGCTGGTCATTTCGCACTAGATAGAGCAATCGGTTCTTCGCGTACGTCAATGTTTTGCTTTCCTCCTCAGACGGTGCCAGGGCCTCGCTCTCTAGCGACGGAGCGGCAACGATTACCGGTTCCTGGCGCTCAAGCGGTGTCCGAACGACATCCTTTGGGGCATATCCGAAGCGCGCCAGGGCCTCCTGGTCAACGAAAGCATCCATAGCCGAGCGGACGATATCGCGGTTTGCATCCACAATCTTCTGGGTGACTTTGACGATCTTACCGCCAATCGCGGAACTTCCGAGGATAAAGCGGATGAAATCGTCAGACGGATCTGTCTTGAATTTTTTAATAACTTCTACAATGGACTCAAACAGCATCTTTTGCTTGGCTTCCGCTCCTACATTCTCTGGATTGAAGGAGCCGTTGCGGACTGCGGCAATGCCACTCAAGGTATTATCGTCTATTGAACTGTTTTTGTTGATATCAGCGAAATCGACCCTCAGAAACGCCGCCTCGTCCATCATATTCGGCTTGTCCGAATCGGCGTAAAATTCGTATTTAATTCCGTCGGTTAGGATGCCCAACTTGACCGTCGGAGAAGCGTTAAAGTAGCTCCGCAGTTGACCCCTATCGTCTTTCATTGGGGCGCCAGCCTTTTTCGATTCGAGAGCAATTACCGGGACGCCGTTATGCAGAATAGCGAAGTCGACTTTATTTTGATATTTGTCTGAAAAATCCGCGTGATGTTCGGGAGATACTTCATCAGGGTTGCCGATGTCGTAGCCTAATGCCGTGAGGAATGGCTGTACGAGAGAGGCATTGGTTTTGGCTTCTGAGTTGACCTTGGGCGCCCGAGTTGCAACGAGCTTGGAGTGGGCTAGAACACGCTGCCGAAACTCTTCGAGATCAGGCGACATCTGAGATACTTCCTCGGAACCATGCTGGCTCTGATCCTATGTCGTTATCGATCCGAGAGATAGGCCCTTTAACTGGTGTTACCTACTCCGCTATCCGGTCGTCGCCCCGATGCCCCCTCCCCGCCTGATACAGTATCTTGCGCTTACGGATCATAACCAACTTGAGTTGCACCGGAAAATTTACTGGCTGGCGAGAACGCATCATCGCCACATCAGCAAAGCGATCCCGGGACCGCATGCTCAGGCAAAGAATTTGCCGCTGGCGGCGAGCTAAATCGGCCGGCGTCAGCGATCCGGATCACGGCTGCATAGGCGCAGAAGCGAAATACTCAGGCGGCAAACGGCAATCGCGCCGCCGCGCTCAATCGATCAGCTCGCCGATGAGAAGGTAGGATTTGCCGGCCGCGCGCGCCTCGCGCTTCGCACGCGCCTTGAAAGCGTCGAATGGCTCCTCGGGCAATTGATCCCAGGTATGTACGCCGGCCCGTGCGACCGGCGCCACGCCCTCTGACCAGCCACCGGAGACGATGATCACGGAAAGTTCATTGCGCTGTGCGTTGCGCTGTTCGAGCGACGCAAGCCGGTTACGGATGGTCATTGGTGAGTTGCTCTTCCAACGCGGCGATGCGCCGCTCGTGATCGGCCGTCTCGATGGCGTGACGCTGCGCATCGAGCACAGAACTCAGTGCGACAGCCTCATCCGGCGTCAGCTCCCCAGCCGCCACGGCAGCGGTGACCGCCGACTGGGCGGCCAACAGACCGGCGGCGGTATCACAGGGCGGCAACGCGATCGGAACAGGCCGGCCCTTTCGCGCGGGCCAGGTGCGCGAGAGGATGATCTCGGCCGCCCGCAGGTCGCCGCCCTTGGCGGCGTCAACGGCCTTGAGCAGCACATCCTGGGCGGCATTGTCGCCGATCTTGTCCAGCGCGATCAGGACACGGTTCTTGCTGCCCGGTTTCCGGCCAGCGGGGTTGCCGCTCTGACCGCGTCGCCAGCGCCCCGCCTGCTTCTTTCCTGTATCAGCAGACCGTTCGTCCATACTGATCTACCGGGCGGACAGCCTAGTCGATCCGGCCCTTGTGGATGCCGACCACCCGGCGGGTCGGCGACCTGAACTGGTCCATCCAAGCCGAGGGACTGCCGTAGAATGTGCTCACCATCCGGCCGGCCTCATCGCGGCGCTTGACCTCGTGCAGATGCCCCTCGGCGACAGGCGGGTTGCGAGAGGCGACCATCGCGTCGGCATAGATGCGGTTCTCGATCGCGTCGAACGTCGCGGCGTCGTTGATTGCGTGCAAATCCACCTTGCCGAAGTCGGCAGAGTGGCTCTGCATATGGCGCAGCAACCGGCGACGGTAGGTGCTCAGCCGTTCGCCCGCCATCGGCGGCGGCGCCTGGGTGGCGTGGGCGCCGAAGACACGATCGGCACGCGCCTGCGCGTCGGCCATGGCGCTGGACAGCTTGCGCTCGGTCTCCGCTGAGTTCTCCTGTGCGTGCAATGCCGGCTCGGCGTCGGCCGCGGTCGGTGCAGGCTTGCCCGGCTCGTCGCCGGGGTTAACCTCGGTCTTGGTGGGAATGGCATCGCGGCGACTGTTGATGGGACTGCCGCCGACGGGATTGCCGGTGGCGCCTGCGAGCGCACTGTCCACACGCTTCTCCATGTCGCCCATCTTTTTCTCCGCCGCGTCCATACGACTGCACATCGCGTCGAGGACATTGAGGACGCGATCAAGCTTGTCGTCCTGGCCGGCCTGTGTGGTCTCATCCGCCATCGTTGCTACTCCTTTCGGACTGCCATCTTTGTCCCAGACGCCCAGCTCGCAGATGGCAAGGTGATCAAGCAGGGTCGGTTTGCCTTCAATCAGCAACGACTGTCCGTCCGGCGCCCGCCACAGCGTGTTCGCCGAGGGGTCGCGGAAGACAACAGCAGGCGATGTCGAGAGCTGCCGCTTCTGCATGACGCGGGCGGCATCCGAGTCGTAGATTTTAGCGATGCCCCACACCTCGTCGCCGTTGGCGTAAGGCAGAAGGATGGTGCCGATCACGCGCTCGGCGAATTCGCGGCTGTTGAGGATGGCTTGGCCCGGATGTTCCCAGACGACCGGCAAGCCGTTGCAGCGGGCCTGGAACTCGTCACTGAGATAGAGCGACGGATCTCGCCAAACGTACTCGTGACGGCCCTTTCGGTAGGCCATCCCGGTGCCTGTGATCCGCAGCGCGAACAGCCAGCAATTTTCGTACTGCCATGGGCTTGGCAGCTTGCCGGCGACAATGTCCTGCGCGGCTTCGAGTTCGGTCATGCGCGGCCCGCCGGCGTGACGGCGGCAAGGAGCGCATCGGCGACGGCGCAGGAGCGCGCGGCGATGGCTTCAGCGAGCGTGCCGCCGGCCTTGTCCGGGCCGAACGCATGCAGGCTGCGCATGAGCGACGCGCTCATAGATATATAGTAGCGGATGGTAGGTTGATCGGCGCCGTGCGCTTCGATGGCGAGATCGAGGCGACAGACGCCGAACGCCAGACCGGCGATCGCTTCAATGAGCTTGCGCTCGTCGACGTTCGCCTCAGCGGCGCGGGCCGCCAAGTCCCGCTCGATGATCTGGATCTGGGCAAGATCATCTGCCGTTCGCTTTGCGGACCGGATCATTTGGGCCGTCCTGGAATGGGTGCCGGAGGAGAAGTCGGCGGCCGGAAGGGGGAACTGAATCATTTGGGCGTAACCGCGCGCCCGTGCCGCCGGACCGGCCCACCTTCGGCATCTGGGTCTGCGCCCCGATCGTTGACCCAACCTTGCAAGACCTTCTTGATCACCCAGGCTCGGGACACAGAACTGTCTCGGGCGATCTGGTCTAGTTGCTCGATCAAGTCGCATGGCGGTAACAATAATAGGGTATTAGTATTTGATTTTTCTCTCATAGCAAGGCTATATATTGGAGATATTTGTGAACGGCAACCTATAATATCGAGTAATATCGATTATATATGCAAAATGTTACCACATGTGTTGCGAGATACGCGCTTAAACTTGGCTGATAGCGCAATCGGTTAAGGGCGCCGCTGATACCCCTTTTGTCCAGCCCACGCGATCAAGAGCGGGGTCCAAATGGGCGCGGGACCTTGCCCCCAAAAAGCCGCCGCCGCTTCATCGGCCACGCTCATTAGCTTGTCTTTTTGCCGACAGAATGGCGAAGTGCTAGCCGAGCTTTAGGCTTGGTCGGGGGATTGAATGAGCGAAGGCGCGGAAGCAGGCGATGAGGCCGGAATCGATCGCGCAGCGTCTGGTGACCTTGTTTTAGACCTTCCGCCCGGGCGCGAGAGGCCCGGAGGCTTCGTTCAGTTCGACGTGGCGGACGTCAAAGAGGCGATCGCGCTGGCTGAACGCTTCAGGGTCGCCGGGAAATACCGCTACTTTCGCGGCCAAAGGGACGCTCGCTGGGAGGTGACCTCAAGCTTCGGGCGCGCGGACGCCGCCGGACGGCTCAAGGCAAGGGAGGAAATTGGCGCGTTCGCCGCATGGGTGCGCGGAGCCGAGAGGCTCGTGCCTTACCTGGCAGACGACGACAAAATCATCGCGGCAGCACAGCATCACCGGCTGACGCCGACCACCTTCATCGATTTCTCGACGGACCCTGCGGTCGCGGGCTGGTTCGCGACTGAGGAAGGTGTGCTAGTACCCGCTATCATTGAACCGCGAGTCACGGGCAATCGGGCTGAAACGGCCGCGGGCCAGCTCTTGGGTTGGCGTTGCCCCTGTATCGCGCTTCATCAATTCTGGATACTAGGTCAAGAAGGCGCTATCTACATGGTCGATCCAGACGAGGTCGGCGGGTTCTTCGAAGCGATGACCCGCTCAGGACCCGTGCTCAGGTTCCTGCAGGTGGAGGTATCCAACCTATGGCGCCTGCAGGCGCAGTCGGGGCTGTTCCTGGAGGCGCAGCGTGACATCGCTCCGATCTGGCTGTTCGACCGCATCATCTTTGCACAGACAGGGGCGGGTCCGGCCATCGAGAGGCGCCGCATCTACCCCGACCGCCGCAGCCATCTCGAGCAAATGATCGATGACTATCGCCTGCAGCGAACCGGGGAGCTCGCCCTTGAGGACTTGATCGAAGCCTCGAGGCGAGGGGGAGTGCTCGATCTTAACGTCGAACACCCCTCGGGCGACCGCATGCCGGAGCTTGACTTAACGCCGCTGAAGTCGCCATGGGGCGCTGGCCCGGACGAGCCTTGGCCTGTCGTCGACATCGAGTCGATGCCGCCTTCTTGGTCCGTCGAGCGCATCAAGGCGAACCCTGCCGAACTTGCGGACCTCGTCGCCACCCGGCGGAACAGCACCGACCTGCTCATGGTCAATCCCGACTTCCCGCGCAGGAATGGTACGGCACAGGCCGCTGTGGATAGCCTTTGGGAGGGTCTCCGCCCTCACCCCTACTCGGCGGAGCAAATTGCTACTTCCCTATCATCGTTGATTCGGCTGCTCGAGATCTTCGGCGATCATCCGCTCGGGAGTGGTAGGAGTCACGGGCTGGAAGCCGAGCGACTTATGGCGGATCCTGTTGAGATTGAGATGGGCATAGCGGGTGGAGGCGCTACACGGGCCTTCGTCGGATCCTCCGAACTGTGGGGCGCATTGTCAGGAGAGGTTCGAACCCGCCTACTGTTGGAACAGCCCGTCGCTGGAAGCGCGCTCATGGGCATCCTGGGGCAGTTCTACGGCGCCACCCTTGATTTGTTCGATCCGCACGCGCTCGTTGACTTGTTCGCGTCTAGCGTGGTCCCATGGCAGGTGGCGACTCAGCGGCGACCATTGTGCTTCTCCCCCACTCACCTGAAGACGCTTGGACGACCTTGATTAGCTAAGTCGGTCGACCGCCAATCGGGCCACCAACAGCCGTTCTCCAAATCGAGCAGTTTCGGCGGTTGAGCCGTGGCTGCGAAGTACCGCTAAGGGTCGAGGGTGTGCGAAAACGCGATTGTCGCCGCGTGCAACGCAATGATCAATCCAGATCGACCCGCCCGACATTAGCAAAGATACGCCATGGGACCGCCGATCGTCACGCAATTGCTCATTGCCGTTACGGTAGGGCGTTTTCGCATAGCCTCGGTCGAGAGCGGCTGTCCCGCCAAATCTCTCACACCTACTGATAGATCGACCATGACCAGGAAGTCCCTCAGAACCTGTCAAAACCACTGTGACGGGGCACTAATGCCTTCTAGCTATATTGAGTCAGCCGTTCAATCCTAACTTCTGAAAGAAAACGGCATTTCTTGTCTGGGCATCCAACAGAAGCTTTTTGTAAGGCACCACCTCGACATAAGCTTCCGGCCCAATTGTGTACCCAAACAACCCGTTACCATCCGGTGTGGGCTGGAAACGGCCACGCAAACGCTTCCGTAAGCCTTCCGTAAGATCGGCGACGATGTAGCACTGAAACGACGTGTTACTTCCGATCCCATAAATAACCTTGCCGGTTCGGTCCTTTACGGTTTTGCCGCTCTTAAATAAGGAAACATAGTCCATAAGCTGCATATACGGATCGTTTTTGTCCGTGTAGCTCTCGAGATTAGGACGCTTAAACTCCACCAGAATGACGGTATCACAGGCCCGATCGCTTTCCCGCCAAGCGATGCAACTGTCGTAGAACAGCGCAATGTCGGGCTCTCGACCGGAGTCGGAGCCGGAAATCTGAGACAGTGGTCGATCAGAAGCGAAGAAGTTGAAGAAGGCAAGCCTATCATCCAGCACCCAGAGATTATGATCCTCAATATCCAGCTGATGCGAATCGAGCCGCATCGGGCAAATCAGGCTATGGACTGCTTCCTCGAGATGATAGTGGCCATCCTCTGGGCGATCGAAGCCAAGGAGTTTATCGAAAAGATCGAGCACCGACTTACGCTTCGCGACATACTCGGCCAACGAACCCTTTTGATCATCGAGGATATAGGACTTGTACTCCTCGATCTTTTGCGCCACCGCCGAAGAATATTGTTCTGCGTCGTTAATTTCTTTTCGAACGCCAGTGAATCGCCGCTGACGTCGATAGCGATGCTGAGCCATCTCGACATAGATATCTTCCTCAGCATTGCTGTTCGCCTTCAGCCCCTCGACGAACTCATCAATTTCCCCTTGAATATAAAGATACTGAGGGTTTTTCAGAATAACCGCACGTGTGACGGATTTCTTGTGACCGAGAGCCGCCTCGATGTAGACGCGAAGGAACTCTTTGACGCTCGACGCTACTCGCCGTCGGATCTCGCGACCATCCTCCGGATCGAACGTAAAGTCGTTGCGCTGGGGATTTACGTGATTGTCGAGGAAGTCTCCAACTACGGTGCCAACATAGATTTCCTCGCCGTCGAGAACGGACAAACCGATCTGCTCGTCGATAGGGAACTCACGAACGCCTCGATCGTCCGCGCAGAAGCAAAGCCAATTGTTTTGACCGCCACGAGGGCGGATCGACTTGTCGCACTGCATGTGCCGGATGATGAATGGCTGCGACTCTCCGTCGATCAGGACGTCGACCATTTCCTCGGAGGATTTTCTAATCCTACTGTCGAATTCTCGCTTCAAATCAAAGACAATTTCGTCATGTAAAAGGATCTTGGGCGCCTTGTCACCCGCAAAGACCGGCAGAAAATGAGCGATGATCCTTTGGACGATCGTAGTGGCTTTGATCGGGCATTTTGGCCCGTACGCTCCGAGAAATGTCCGGAGGGCAACTACGGTCCCAATGCCTTGAGACGCGCCCCCGTCGCCCTTACGCAACGCGATCTGGTCGCTCTTGCGAAGGACAAAATTGAAGTCACGGGTGGCTATGCCGTCATCGGTCTGGTAGCCCGATCTGACGTGGATGTCCTCGAAAACCTTCAGCCAGCCTAGCCTGCCGATTCCCTTACCGCCGCGTTTGACCTTGAGCATCGAGAACGGCGTTAGGAAGGAGCGATAATTCTCGTCGGTCAGACCAACACCGTTGTCCTCGATCGTAAATCCAATGACCGGTCCCGCCCCCGAGTTGGCCGGTTCCCGCAAGAGGCGAATGTCGATACGGCCGCTGGTGGCAATTTCCTTATCGCCGAACCGGTCCTGAATCGCGTGGAGCGAGTTGCTGATGGCCTCATATACGGGAAGAAGGGCATTAGCTTCTGAGGCGCGCAGGGGCAGGCGGGCCACTTGGCCGACAATATCGCTTTCCAAATTCGGCACTGCGAATCCCCAGACGTGTAGGCTTTTGCCCTAAGCGGCATTAAGCATTTCATTCCGAAGGTCGACAAGAGATCGAACCGTCTCGGCGGCCGCGAGGCCACCGGCTACCTATGACGGCATTAGGATTTGAGCGGATATTCCCCGGCCGCGATCCGCTGACCGATATCTGCGCTCGGCACAAGAGACCGTGGGGCGGCTTGGGTCGAACTGCCCCGCATCAGCAGTTTGAGGCCCCAAACTGCTGATGTATTGCTGATAAATCTGCCAAGCCATGGCAGAGGTGCCTGTAACGCATTGATATCTTGGTGAGCCCGGTGGGACTCGAACCCACGGCCCCAAGATTAAAAGTCTCGTGCTCTACCAACTGAGCTACGGGCTCACGCACGCGCCTTCAACGACAAGGCGCGGCTTTGGTCAAGCGGCCGCCGGATGCCTATTCCTTCACGTCGGCCGCGACGCGGAAATGCACGATCTGGTCGGGGTTCTGCACCATCCCGCTCGCCGCCGCCGCCGCGCTTGATCTTGTCCACGAACTCCATGCCCGACACCACCTGGCCCCAGATCGTGTACTGGCCGTCCAGGCTCGGCGCCGGCGCGAACATGATGAAGAACTGGCTGTTGGCGCTGTTCGGGTCGGTGGTGCGCGCCATGCCCACCGTGCCGCGCAGAAAGCGGCGCGTGCGGGTGAACTCCGCCGGCAGGTGGCCGAGGCCGCTGCCGCCCGTGCCGGTGCCGGTCGGGTCGCCGCCCTGCGCCATGAAGCCCTCGATCACGCGGTGGAACGGCATGCCGTCGTAAAACCCCTTGCGCGCCAGCACCTTCACCCGCTCGACATGCTTGGGCGCGATGTCCGGGCAGCAACTGGATCACCACCCGCCCGTCCTTGAGGTCCATCTAAATCGTGTTCTCGAGGTCGAGAGCAGCGGCGTCGCTCATGGTCACTCCGATCATAAGCGGTTGCGGACAAGGCGGCGGTGGCGG
This sequence comes from uncultured Pseudomonadota bacterium, assembly GCA_963764895.1. Lineage (GTDB taxonomy): Bacteria > Pseudomonadota > Alphaproteobacteria > Acetobacterales > Acetobacteraceae > CAVXUK01. The sequence continues at coordinate 384,269 of CAVXUK010000010.1, read as the reverse complement.
CGGAAGCAAGGCGCGGCGGCGCATCGGGCGGTCTCTCCCACTGGGTTGGACGGTCACGGAACGAACGGTCTGCGCGCCGACCCGCGCCAGCGTGCGTTCGCAGGGTCAGCGGCGGCACGAAGGTGGAGATGTCGCCGCCCAGCGGGGCGATCTCCTTCACGAAGCGCGACGAGATGAACTGGTGATGCTCGCTCGCCATCAGGAACACCGTCTCGATCTTCGGATCGAGCCGGTAGTTCATCCCCGCCATCTGGAACTCATAGTCGAAATCCGAGACCGCGCGCAGCCCGCGCACGATCACGTTCGCGCCGACCTCGTGCGCGAAGGCGATCAGCAGCGAGTCGAACGGCCGCACCTCGATCTTCGGTGCCGGTGCGCGCGGCGATCGGCCTGCAGCTCGGCCTGCACCAGCTCGACCCGCTCCTCGAGCGGGAACAGCGGCCCCTTGCCGGCATTCATCGCCACGCCCGACGACCAGCCGGTCGACCATGCGCGCGGCGCGGCGCGATGATGTCGAGATGGCCGTTGGTGATCGGGTCGAACGTGCCGGGATAGAGGCCGACGCGGAAGCTCGCGACGCCACCTCAGACATCCGGCGCGTCCTCGGGCGGCTCGGCGGCGTCCCGTCGGCTCGTCCTCGCTTCGTCGAGCACCGGGAACACGCTGGTGACGCGCTCGTCGTCGTCGAGCCGGAACAGCGTCACGCCCATGGCCGGCGCGGCCGGTGATGCGCACCTGGTCGACCGGCACGCGGATCAGCCGGCCGCCATCGGTGACCAGCATCACGTCGTCGCCCGCCCGCACCGGGAAGCTGCGCGGCGACGGCCGTGCCGTTGCGCGGCGTCAGCGTGATGTTGGCGATGCCCTGCCCGCCGCGGCCCGTGACGCGGTATTCGTAGGCCGAGCAGCGCTTGCCGAAGCCGGCATCGGTGACGGTCAGCAGGAATTCCTCCGCCGCCTCCAGTTCGGCGAAGCGCTCCGTCGGACAGCGCGACGTCGGCGACCGGCTCCTCGGCCTCCGCGGCCGGCTCGGCCGCCTCGTCCTCGCCGTTGCGGCGGTGCGCAGCGGCGGCGCTTGCAGATAGGCGACGCGCTCCTCGGTGCGTCGCCTCGACATGGCGCAGCACCGAGAGGCTCATCACCTCGTCCGGCTGCTGCCGGAGCCTGATGCCGCGCACGCCGGAGCTGTCGCGGCCGGCGAACACGCGCAGATTGTCGTCGGTGATCTGGAAGCGGATGCAGCGGCCGAGCTTGGTCGCCAGGAACACGTCGTCGCCCTCGCGGCAGGTGGCGACGCCGATCAGGCGGTCGCCCTCGTCCAGCTTCATCGCGATCAGGCCGGCGGCGCGCACATTGCGGAAATCCGACAGCCTGTTGCGCCGCACGTTGCCCTGCGCGGTGGCGAAGACCAGATGCAGGCTCTCCCACAGGCTCTCATCCTGCGGCAGCGGCAGCACGGTGGTGATCTCGTCGGTGCCCAGTTCCGGCAGCAGGTTGATCAGCGCGCGGCCCTTCGCGGTCGGCCCGGCCTCCGGCAGTCGCCAGACTTTCTCGCGGAACGCCTTGCCGCCGGAGGAGAAGAACAGCACCCATTGATGCGTATGCGCATTGAAGCTGCGCGTCACGACGTCGTCGCCGCGCGTGGACGTCGGCGGAGCGGCCGCGGCCGCCGCGATTCTGCGCGCGGAACGTCTCCAGCGGCGTGCGCTTGATGAAGCCGTCGCGGGTGATCGTCACCACCATCTGGCCGGGCTCGATCAGGCTCTCGTCGTCCTGGTCGGCGACGCGCATCCACGATGGTGGTCAGCCGCGGCGAGGCGATCTCGGCGCGCGCCGTGAGCAGTTCCTCGCGCATCACTTCCAGGCGCGCGGATGGCGAGCCGATGATGTCCAGAAGTTCCGCGATCTTCTCGGCGACTTCGGTCATCTCGCCCTGGATCTTTTCGCGCTCCAGCCCGGTCAGGCGGTGCAGCGCAGATTCAGAATGCCGCGCGCCTGCGCCTCGGTCAGCCGCACCGTGCCGTCCGGCGCTGATCACGTTGCCGCATCCTCGATCAGCGCCAGCAGCGGCGCACATCGTCGGCCGGCCAGTCGCGCGCCATCAGCGCGGCGCGCGCGGCGGTGGCGTCGGGGCTGGCGCGGATCATGCGGATCACCTCGTCGATATTGGCCACCGCGATGGCGAGGCCGACCAGCAGATGCGCCCGGTCGCGCGCCTTGGCCAGATCGAGCCGGGCGCGGCGGAGAATGACGTCCTCGCGGAATTCGACGAAGCGTCTGCAGCGCGTCCTTCAGCCCCATCTGCCGCGGCTGGCCCTTGTCCAGCGCCAGCATGTTGATGCCGAAGCTCGGTCTGCAGCTGGGTGAAGCGGTACAGCTGGTTCAGCACCACCTCCGGCGTCGCGTCGCGCTTCAGTTCGATGACGATGCGCATGCCGTCGCGGTCGCTCTCGTCGCGCAGATCGGCGATGCCCTCGATCTGCTTGGCGCGCACCAGTTCGGCGATGCGTTCCAGCAGCGTGCTACTTGTTCACCTGATACGGAATTTCCGTGACGATGATGGCGTCGCGGTCCTTGCGGATCTGCTCGATTCGGCGCGGGCGCGCACGGTGATGGAGCCGCGCCCGGTCTCGAAGGCCTGGCGGATGCCGGAGCGGCCGAGGATCAGCCCGCCGGTCGGGAAATCCGGGCCGGGCACGATGCGCATCAGCTCTTCGAGCGTGATCGCCGGATCGGCGATCAGCGCCAGCGTCGCGTCGATGATCTCGGTCGGGTTGTGCGGCGGGATATTGGTCGCCATGCCGACGGCGATGCCGTTGGCGCCGTTGATCAGCAGATTCGGGAACGCCGCCGGCAGCACCTTCGGCTCCTGCTCGCTTTCGTCGTAGTTCGGCTGGAAATCGACCGTGTCCTGGTCGATGTCGGCCAGCAGAAGCTGGCCGCCGGGCCAGCCGCACCTCGGTGTAACGCATCGCCGCCGGCAGATCGCCGTCGACCGAGCCGAAATTGCCCTGCCCGTCGATCAGCCGCAGGCGCATCGAGAACGGCTGCGCCATGCGCACGAGCGCGTCGTAAATCGCGCTGTCGCCGTGCGGATGGTAGTTGCCCATCACGTCGCCGACCACCTGGCGGATTTGCGGTACGGCTTGTCGGGCGTGTTGCCGCTCTGCTGCATCGCGTACAGGATGCGCCGATGCACCGGCTTCAGCCCGTCGCGCGCATCGGGCAGCGCGCGGCTGACGATGACCGACATGGCATAGTCGAGATAGGAGCGACGCATCTCCTCCTCGAGCATCACCGGCTGCATGTCCGACGGTCCGGTGGGGTCTTCAGGCGTATCGCTCAAATGGGTCTCTGATTTAGTAGGGCGGGGTCTCTAGCGGGCACTTGGGATACCACAAGGGGGCGGCGCCGCCAAACCGGGCGCGCGTCGACTCGGCCATGCTCCCTCGTGCATAATGACACCCCGCATGCGCCGGCGTGGCATAACAGGCATGGGTGCCCGCCACGCCTATCCGGGAGATGCCGGCGGCACCGTGACGCTCACCACCACGCATGGCGCGGACAGCGTGATCATCGCATGTGCCGACACGGGAATCGGCGTGCTGCCCGCCACACTGCCCAAAACCGGGCTCGGCACCAGCATCATGGCCGCGTTGTCCCGCCAGATCGGCGCGACGCTGCGCCTCAGCCGGCGGACCTGACGCGCGTCAGGCGGCATCCACCTGCCCGCTCGCAGCCTGCCGCAACGCTGCCGCGAACACCTCCACGGGCTGAGCGCCGAACAGCGCGGCGTCGCCGATGCGAAAGAACGGCACGCCGTCGATATCTTCGGCCCGCGCCTGCGACAGCAGGGCATGCACCGCCGAAGCCCCCTCATCGCCAGCCAGGAATCCGGTGACGCGCGCAGGGTCAAAACCCACTTCGCCGCCGATGTCGGCCAGCACCGCCGGGTCGGACACATCGCGTCCCTCGGTGAAATAGGCCTCCAGCAACCGCGAGGCGAGGCGGCCGGTGTCCAGCCCCTCGGTGGCGGCGAGCCACATCAGCCGGTGTGCCGGCAGCGTGTTCGGCGTGCGTGTGATGCGGTCGAAATTGAATTGCAGGCCGTCCTGCGCCGCCACCGCCGCAAGCCGCGCATCCATCGCCTGACCACGCTCCCAACTGCCGAATTTCGCCACCCGATACGCCCGACGGTCCATGCCCTGCGGCGGCATCGCGGGGTTGAGTTCGAACGGCCGCCATTCGACCGCCACGTCGATGCCGTCCGGCAGCCGTGCGATGGCGGCGGCGAGACGGCGTTCGCCGACGAAACACCAGGGGCAGACGAAATCCGACGTGACGCTGACCTGAACCCGCATGACCTTCGCCCCCTACTCGCATACCGGATATGTGCTGATGCCTTGCGTCGCCAAGGGCGCCGCGTCAATCGGCGGCGTGAAGCTGGCCGATTGACGTGACCTCGTCGGTCCAGACCCTGAACTGCGTCAGATAGCTCGGGCCGAACGACGTGCTGATCGCAACGTCGGCGGCATCGCGGCCGAAGGCGATCGGCACGCGGCCGATGCGCGGGACGTTGTGGCGTGCGTCGAACGTATACCAGCGTCCGCCCAGGAACGCTTCGAACCAGCCAGAGAAATCCATGGGCGCAGGGACCGGTGGCACGCCGATATCACCGAGATAGCCGGTGCAGTAGCGTGCCGGAATGTTCATGCAACGGCACAAGGTGATCGCCAGATGTGCGAAATCGCGGCACACGCCGCGACGCTCGTTGAACGCCTCCCACGCCGTCTTGGTCGGGCGGGCGTGCTGGTAGCCGAATTGGATGTGCTGGTGGACGAAGTCGCAGACCGCCTGCACCCGCGCCCAGCCCAATGGCGTGGTGCCGAACTGCCGCCATGCGAAGTCCGACAGCAGATCGGTCTCGCAGTAGCGGCTGCCGAGCAGGAACATCAGCGTCTCATGCGGCAACTCCTCGACCGGGTGTTGCCGCGCCGTCCAGGCCACGGTGTCCGGCACGCCGCTATCGGCGATCACCGCGTCGGCGGTGATGCGGACCGGACCAGCGGGGGCGACGATACGCGTGCAACGATTACCGAACGCATCGCGATATGCGGCCCAGGGTAGTGCCGGGTCGAACACCAGATCGTCGGACGCATGCAGGTCGCGCCGGCGTTCCTCGTGGACCGTCAGCATCAGCACGACGGGTGTCGGCTGCGGATGGGTAAAGCCGAGTTCGAAGCCGATGCGCAGATACATGGTTGCCTCGCTGCCTGGCCGCGAGTTGGATGCCGATCTACTTCAGCGCACGAAGCGCACCGGCGTTCCCTCGCGGCTGCCACGCACCAAGCAAACCCGCCAGCATCTCGCGACCGGTCGCATGCGACTCGGGCGCCGCCGACCGCCGGGCCACCCTATGCGGCCTCCGCGCCGGCAGCGGCGCCGCGCCGCGGCCGCCCCCGATATCGTCAATTCCGCGCCGGCCGGGACCGCTGCCATTGCTAACTCCGCTGTTCCCATCAGGATCTTTACGACTCGTGGAAGGCAATTCCGGGTGAGCGGCGCCATCGGCCAGCGTTACGGCCAAGCATCACCAGCGTTCATCTTTGGTGCATCAATTTCGTTTGGCATTGAAGACGCGAGATATTGTGCTATCTCTCACGTGCGTAAATCCTCTGTATGAAGTGAGAATGTGCGAATGGCCACTCCCGAAGCTAGCCGAGCCCGCGCCCCGCGTGGTGCCAAGACAGTCGTTTCCGCTTTTCTGGCGGCCCTGGATGACATCCCCGATGCTCGCCGCGTCGAGGTCGCGAAAGCCGCCCAGGTCGCTATCCGCGAGGAAGTGAAGTTGCTCGCGGAAAAGGCGAAGGAAGCGGCTCGCAAGCCCGTCGGGCGTAAGCCCGTGGCGCGCAAGGCCGCGGCACCGAAGAAGATCGCGCGCAAGACCGCGGCGTCGAAGAAGCAGGCCGTTGCTGCGCCCGAACCGGCGCCCGCCGCTGCCCCCGCACGCCGCGCCAAGCGGACATCGGCTGCCGCCGCTACTGCCTGAGCGTGAGCCGCCGGCGGCGCTGCGCCGGCGGTCCGGACTTCGCGCGCGTAACGTATGCAACGTCCGCAGGGGCTTGCTTGCGGGGCGCGCGGCGTTGTCCGATCAGCGGACCAACCGCCGTCGAACGCGATGAGCGCGCCGGGAGCGGGCCAACGGCGGCGGATACCCCGATGAACATCATTGACCCCGATCCGAAGGATCGGGGTCCTTTGCCTGACGCTCCAGCCGAACTGGAACCTGTTTCGGTGTGCCTCCGATATGGACCGATATAGTAATATATCGTCCGTATGCCATCGGTGAACCCTGTGTCGCGTTCGGCGTAACGCCGCGTCGGCGCGACCATGGCAAGCTTGCGAGTGGAACCGTTTCGTTGCGATACGCTCGGTTTTTGTTACTGCACGGCATCATATCCCCCCCGGGCGCGTGCACGCCGTTGGACGCATCGTCGACGGTGACTGCGGCTACAGGCCGGAGCGGATGTCGGCTTTAACGGATACGGCCGCCCTGATGCGCAACGGCCTGGCGCGCGACGAAAAGCGTTGGATCAGGACCGGCAGCAACGCCAGGATCAACAACGGCGCCAACAGGCTGCCGCCGACGATGACGACTGCCAGCGGCCCCTGCACCTGCGCCCCAATGCCGCGTGAGACAGCGGCCGGGAACAGCCCGACGCAAGCGGCCAGACAGGTCATCATGACCGGCCGCAGCCGCATGTCGCAGGCCCGCCGAAGTGCGGCCCCCGGCTCCCCACCCTGGTCGACGAGCGCGTTGAACGTCGACAGGATCACGATGCCTTCCATCACGGTGATGCCGAACAGGCCGACGAAGCCGATCGCGGCGGAGACGCTGAACGGCGTTCCGGTCAGCGCCAATGCGAACAGGCCGCCCACCAACGCCATCGGCATCACGCTCGCGGCCAGCAGCGCATCGACAACGGCACCGAACTGCGCCAGCAGCAACAGACCGATCAGCACCACACTGATCGGCACGATCACGGCCAGCCGCCGCATCGCCTGCTGCAAGTCGCGAAACTCGCCCACCCATTCCAGGCGGACACCTGGCGGCAGCTTGACCTGCTCGGCGACCCGCTGCTGCGCCTCCCTGACCGCGCTGCCCAGCGGCCGCAGGCGAACGCTGAACTTGAGCGGCACATAGCGCTCCTGGTTCTCGCGATAGATAAAGGCAGCTCCGTTCGCCAGCGAGACTTTTGCGATATCCCCTAACGCCACCGTTCCGGCGGCGCCGCCGGCACCCACTGTCGGCAACGGGATGCGCGCAATTTCAGAAAAATCCTCCCGGTAGCGCGACGCGAGCCGCACCAGGATCGGCGAAGTCCGCGCGCTGTCGGGGTCGTAGAGGCTGCCGGCCACCTGCCCGCCAATGCCGGTCTGCACGGCCGCGTTCACGTCGCTCGGCGCCAGACCGGCATGCGCCGCACGCACACGGTCGGTCTCGACATTCAACGTGAGCTGGCCGAGCGCGTTGAAGATGGCGAGGTCGGTGATGCCATAAACGGTCCGCATGGCGTCGCGCACGCGGACTGCCGTCGTCTCCAGCGCGGCCAAATCGTCGCCATACAGCTTCACCGCGTTCTCGCCCTTCACGCCGGATGCCGCTTCCTCGACGTTGTCCTCGATATACTGCGAGAAGTTGAAGGCGACGCCGGGGAAACCGCCGCGCAGCTCGTCCTCGATCCGTGAGGTCAGTTCCTCCTTGGTCCAGATCTCGCGCCGCCACTGCGCGCGCGGCTTCAGCGGGACGTAGAACTCGGCATTGAAGAACCCGGTCGCATCGGTGCCGTCATCCGGTCGGCCCTGTTGGGAGATCACCGTGACCACCTCGGGCACATGCGCGATCGTCGCACGCATCTGGTTGACCAGGCGGTTGCCTTCCTCCAGCGAGATCGACTGCGGCATCGTGGCGCGGACCCACAGGTTGCGTTCCTCCAGATGCGGCAGGAACTCCAGGCCGAGCGACCACGCAGCGGCACCCGCCAGCACGCAAAGCCACACGGCCGCCCCCAACGCGAGCACGCCATTGGCCAGCATAAATTCCAGCAGCGGGCGATAGACGCTGCGCAATGCGCGCATCGGCGCCGTTTCGCGCACGGCGGGGCGTTCGGGCAGCAGCAGCGCGGACAAGGCGGGCGCGATCGTAAAGGTGGCGACCAGCCCGCCGGCAATTGCATAAGCATAGGTACGTGCCATCGGCCCGAAGATGTGGCCCTCGATGCCTGACAGCGTGAACAACGGCACGAAGCTCGCGAGAATGATGGCAGCCGAGAACACCACGGCGCGGTCGACTTGGCCGACTGCCTCCAGAATCAGCCGCGACCGCCCCGCCACACCGCGACCGCCGGATGGCACAGTGTGCAGATGCCGCACCACATTCTCCACCAGGATCACGGTGGCATCGACGATCAGGCCGAAATCGATCGCGCCGACCGACAGCAGGTTGGCGGACTCTCCGCGCAGCACGAGCAGGATCACGGCGAAGGCAAGCGCGAACGGCACCGTCGCGGCGACCACCACGGCGCTGCGCAGATCGCCCAGGAATAACCATTGTACGGCGAAGATCAGCGCGATCCCGACCAGCAGATTGGTCAGCACCGTGCGCGTCGTCAGGTCGATCAGCTCCGAACGATCATAGATGCGCGCAAGCCGCACGCCCTGGGGCAGCAGGCCGGAGGCGTTGATGCGCGCCACCTCGGCCTCGACACGGCGGATCGTCGGCAGGCTTGGCTCGCCGCGGCGCATCAGCACGATGCCCTGCACGATGTCGTCGGCGTCGTCCTGGCCCGCGATGCCCAAGCGCGGCTGTTCGCCTTCGCGCACGTCGGCTACGTCGCGCAGCAGCACCGGGTTGCCGTTGTTGGGCGCAAGCAGCGTCGTGCGCAGATCTTCCAGCGAGCGAATCAGACCGACGCCGCGCACCACGGCGGCGTGGGCGCCGAACTGGATGGTTCGACCACCGACATTCTGGTCGTTGTTGCCGATCGCCTGCACCACTTGCGCGAGCGTCAGCCCGGCCGCGTTGAGTTTATCGAGGTCCATCGAGGCGATGTAGCGCGCGTGTGGCGCCGCCCCAGCCGGTCACGTCGATCACGCCGGGGATTGCCTTGAAGCGGGGTTGCAGCGTCCAATCCTGGATCGCCCTGAGATCCACCACCTTCATGCCGGGCGGCCCGGTCAGCCGGTAGCGATAGATTTCGCCAATCGGGCTCTCCGGCGAAATCTGCGGCGTCACACCGGTCGGCAAATTGTTGACCTGCGAGAGGATGCTGACTGCCGCCTGCTCGGCCGCTTCGTAGCTCACATCATAGGTAAACTGAAGCTTTACGTCCGCGAGGCCGAACAGCGAGATCGTCCGGATGGCAGACAGATGCGGCAGGCCCGCCAGCGCCTGCTCCAACGGAATGGTCACGTAGCGCTCGACCTCCTCGGCCGACTGGCCGGGACTTTGCGCAATGATATCGACCAGCGGCGGCACCGGATCGGGGTAGGCCTCGATATCGAGGCGCAGGTACGCGAGCACGCCGCTCGCCAACACGACGAACAGCAGGACGGCCATCAGCTTGCTGTGGCGCAGCGCGAAGCCCGTCAGCGCGAGCGAGAGTCGCCCCATCGCCCTCAGTATCCTTTCCAGGCGCGATCGAGGAACAGGCCGCCACGCGTGACGGCCTGCTCGCCGGGCCGCAGCCCGTCGAGCACTTCGACCATGCCATGGCCGATCCGGCCAATGCGCACTGGGCGTGGAGCGGGCACGCCATCGTCGCCGACAACCCAGACGCGTGCGCCCTCATTTTCGAACACGACGCGCAGATTCGGGCACCGCGAGAACCGCGCTCGTCGCATTATCTTTGCCCGCGAAATCGGCCGTGCCGACCGGTGCCGTCTCAAGATTGGCCCAGCCTTGCACCGACGCCACGCTGCCCGGCGGCGGCGGCACGATCAGCAGCCGGGGATAGACCCGCAAATGGCGCAGCAGATAGGGGACGCCCACCAGCAGCAACGCCGCCAGCGGCATGACCAGGCCGACCACTGCCAGCCGTGCGCGGCGCGACAGGACGGCCACCTGGCGCGGCGCGGTGCGCAACTCCCGCTCGGTCTGCCACGCCGCGGCGTAGGCCGGGTCGGTCTGCCGCAGCGCCTGAAAATACAACTGCACCAGAACCATGATGACGAACAGGCCGATATTGGCGAGCGCGGAGGCACGCCCGGTCTGGAACAGCACGAAGGCGGTGTCGTAGATCTCGGTCGACAGCGTCTCGGTGGACGTGCCGGGGCCGCCGTTGGTGATGGCGTAGACGAGGTCGAACTGGTTGAAACTCTCGATCAGGCGGAACAGCACGGCCAGCAGCAATACCCCGCGGATGGACGGCAAGATGACGGTCCGGAATTGCTGCCATGGGGTCGCGCGGTCGACCTGGGCTGCCTCCATCAGAACCTTGGGAATGCCCTGGAGGCCGGCCAGCAGCATCAGCATGACGAAGGGCGACCACATCCAGGCATCGGCGACCATCAGGCTCAGCATCGCGGTGGTCGGCGTGGCCAGCAAAACCACCGGATGGCCGACCAGCGGGCGCAGCACGGCGCTGATGAAGCCGAAGGTCGGGTCGTAGAACAGATTGAAGAACGTGCCGACCGCGACGGTCGACAGCAGCATCGGCGTCAGCACCAGCATCAGGATCAGCCGTCGCGCCGGGAACGGCCGATAGAACAGATATGTCAGCAGGCTACCGACAGTGATCTGGACCAGAACGCTGGAAATCATCAAGATGCCAGTGTTCTGTATATGCTCCCATACGTCCTCGTTCAGCAGCGCGTAGATATAATTGCCAAGGCCGATGAAGCTTCGGCGGTGTGTGCGGCCGGTCGGCACGAAAGCGGTAGAAGCTCATGCCGAACGACCACAGTATTGGCAGCACGTTCATCAGGACCAGCACGAACAGGGCCGGAGCGACGAACGCCGCACCGCCTGTCTGCTTGATCCATCCGCGTGACGGAGCGCGGCTGAGCCGCAGCCGGCGCCATCCGGCCGCGGCAACATGCGTGCTCATCAGCTTGCCGCCCCCCCGATCCAACGCCTTTCCGGCGCAGTTCTTTCACGGACAGCATAGGTATATGGTGCAGCCGCCTCAACGGCGATTCCGGTCAGGCCTCGCCAGAGGCGGCGTAGGCATCCAGCGCCCGCGTCGAGTACACAATGGCAGCACCGGCGTTGACACTGACGGCAACGCCCAATGCCTCCGCAAGCTCCCCCTGCGTCGCGCCGAGCTTGCGGGCAGCGTCGGTGTGCACGGTAATACAGCCGTCGCACCGCAGGCTGATCGCGACGGCCACCGCGATCAGCTCACGAGTTCTTGGCATCGAGATGGCCGGTCTTCTGTCCGGCGCCTCCCAGAGCGCCGTATCCCCTGACGGTATCCGGACTCACCCCGGCGAGGCCGGCGACGCCGGCGACCACCTGCTGGCGATAAGTGTTCCAATCGATCATGTGCATGACAATCTCCTTCGTGACGAAGGCCAAAGATAGGCTGCCCGGTGCCGCCTGTTGATGTCGGCACGGCGCAATTCCATGGCCGGGCGGATCACATGGATGGAAAAGGACTATCGAAATGTGGAGGGAACCAAGAAGCCCTTGCCTGGTTGGTGCCCGAAACACAGCGGGAAAACGCCATGACGGCCTCTCATCACCAAGATCACAAGTGGTCCGCCGATGCCACCGAGCACAGCGACGCCCTCGACCTTGAAAAGAATATTTTCAAGTCGGACGATCCCAAGGAGATCGCAAGTTCCCTAAAAAACTCTGCCGAGAAAAGCAAACGCCGCAAGGCCGAACCCTATCGCTCGGCAATGTCCATGCTGACGTTTTACATCAATCGTGCGGGAGAAAATCTTTCAGACGAGGAGCGCAAGACACTGGAGGCGGCCAAATCCGAACTGCGCAATTTATTCGGCCGGGCACCCGCGAAGGCATAGCCGGCGGCTGATCGCCTACCTGCCACGTGCTGACCCGGCCCGCCCGCATGCCCGCCGATGTGGCATCCGGATCGGGCGCGTAGCCGGAGACAGCACAGTGTTCGCGGGTCACATCAAAGACGGGCAAGGCGTCGTGCGGCGGCGGACGGGTCCTAGAATGGGATTTCGTCGTCGAGATCGCCGCCCTTCGGCGCCTCCCAGGACGGCGTCGCGGCTCCGCGCCCGGCGCTCGGCGCGGTGCTGCGCGCCGGCGCGCGTTCGCGCGGCTGGTAGCCGCCGCCACTCTCCGCCGCACCGCCCTCACCTTCCGCGCGGCTATCAAGCAGCGTCAGGTTGCCGTTGAACCGGCCGATGACCACCTCCGTGGTGTATTTCTCCTGGCCCGACTGGTCGGTCCATTTGCGTGTCTGCAACGCGCCTTCCACATAGACCTTGCGGCCCTTGCGCAGATATTTCTCGGCAATGGTGCCGGCGTTCTCGTTGAAGATCACCACGCGGTGCCACTCCGTCTTCTCCTTGCGCTCGCCGGAGGCGCGATCGTTCCAGGTCTCGCTCGTGGCCAGCGTGAAATTGACGATCTTTGCGCCGTCCTGCGTGGTACGCACCTCTGGGTCTTTGCCCAGATTGCCCACCAGGATCACCTTGTTCACGCTGCCCGCCATTGCCTGATCTCCCGCTCCCGCCGCCATTGCACCATGTGTCTCAACCTAGACCCGCCCTGCTCCGGGAACCAGGGCGGCGGCCTGCCGCGCCTTCCCAAATAGCGCCGGACGGGCCATATTAGAAGAACACTTGTAGAACGCAAATCCGATTCCGGAGAACCCTTGGCATGGCTGCCTCCATCCGAGTGCGCGGCGCGCGCGAACATAATCTGAAGAATGTCGATATCGATATCCCGCGCGACAGCCTGACCGTCATTACCGGCCTGTCCGGCTCCGGCAAATCGTCGCTGGCGTTCGACACCATCTACGCCGAGGGCCAGCGCCGTTACGTCGAAAGCCTGTCCGCCTATGCCCGCCAGTTCCTCGAACTGATGGGCAAGCCCGACGTCGACTCCATCGAGGGCCTGTCGCCTGCGATTTCCATCGAGCAGAAGACCACCAGCCGCAACCCACGCTCCACGGTCGGCACGGTGACGGAAATCCACGATTACATGCGCCTGCTCTGGGCGCGCGTCGGCGTGCCCTACTCGCCCGCCACCGGCCTGCCGATCGAGGCGCAAACCGTCAGCCAGATGGTCGATCGCGTGCTGACCATGGGAGACGGCGCGCGCCTGCTGCTGCTGGCGCCCGTGGTGCGCGACCGCAAGGGCGAATACCGCAAGGAACTCGCCGAGTTGCAGCGCCGCGGCTTCACGCGCGTGAAGGTGGACGGCAAGCTGTACGAGATCGGCGAGGTGCCGGCGCTCAACCGCAAGACCAAGCATGAGATCGAAGCGGTGGTCGACCGCGTCGTGGTACGCGAGGGCATCGCCCCGCGCCTGGCCGACAGCTTCGAAACCGCGTTGGCGATGTCCGATGGCGTGGCCTATGTCGAGCACGCCGATAGCAGTGAGCGGACCGTGTTTTCCAGCCGCTTCGCCTGTCCGGTGAGCGGCTTCACGATCGAGGAAATCGAGCCGCGCCTGTTCAGCTTCAACAGCCCGCACGGCGCTTGCCCGGCCTGCGACGGCCTCGGCGTGGAAAGCTTCTTCGATCCGCACCTGGTCGTTCCCGACGAACGCAAAAGTCTCGCCGAGGGTGCCATCGCGCCTTGGACCGGCGCGCAAAGCCCGTACTACGACCAGACGCTGCAAAGCCTCGCGAAGCACCTGAAGATTCCGATGCGCACGCCGTGGTTCGAGTTGCCGCAGAAGGCACGCGACGCGGTCCTGTACGGCACCGGCGATCAGGAGGTCGCGTTCTCCTACAAGGATGGCCTGCGCGCTTATACCGTGACGAAGGCGTTCGAGGGCGTGCTGCGCAATCTGGAACGTCGCTGGCGCGAAACCGATAGCGTCTGGGTGCGCGAGGAGATGTCGCGCTACCAGGCCGAAAAGCCCTGCGCCGTCTGCCATGGCGCGCGGCTGAAACCCGAAGCCCTGGCAGTGAAGATCGGCGGCCACACGATCGCCGAAGCCTCCGAATTGTCGATCCGCCGCGCGCTGACGTGGTTCTCGCGAGGTGCTGCCCGGCCTGACACCGCAGCGCCAGGAAATCGCGCGGCGAATCCTGCGGGAGATCGTCGAGCGGCTGCAGTTCCTGGTGGATGTCGGATTGGACTATCTCACCCTCGCGCGCGGCTCGGCCACGCTGTCCGGTGGCGAGAGCCAGCGCATCCGGCTCGCCAGCCAGATCGGTTCCGGCCTCACCGGCGTCCTGTATGTGCTCGACGAACCCAGCATCGGGCTGCACCAGCGCGACAACGAACGCCTGCTCGGCACGCTGCGGCGGCTGAAATCGCTCGGCAACACCGTTCTGGTGGTGGAACACGACGAGGATGCGATCCGCGCCGCCGATCATCTGATCGACATGGGTCCGGCCGCCGGTATCAACGGGGGCCATGTCGTGGCCCAGGGCACGCCGAATGAGGTCGCGGCCAATACCGCCTCGCTGACCGGCGATTACCTGTCCGGCCGCCGCCGCATCGAGGTGCCGCTGATGCGCCGGCCGATGCAGCCCGATCGCGGGCTGCGCGTGGTCGGTGCCACCGGCAACAACCTGAAAGACGTGACGGCGGAGTTCCCGCTCGGCACGTTCACTTGCGTCACCGGTGTATCCGGCGGCGGCAAGAGCACGCTCGTGGTCGACACGCTGTACAAGGCCGCCTCGCGCAAGCTGATGGGATCCGGCGAGGTGCCGGCACCGCACACGCGCATCGATAATCTCGGCCAGCTCGACAAGATCATCGACATCGACCAGTCGCCGATCGGCCGCACGCCGCGAAGCAACCCGGCGACGTATACCGATCTGTTCGCGCCGATCCGCGACTGGTTCGCCGAGCTGCCGGAATCGCGGGCGCGCGGCTACAAGTCCGGCCGGTTCAGCTTCAACGTCAAGGGCGGGCGCTGCGAAGCCTGCCAGGGTGACGGCGTGCTGAAGATCGAAATGCACTTCCTTCCGGACGTGTTCGTGACATGCGACACCTGCAAGGGTCGTCGCTACAACCGTGAGACCTTGGAGGTGAAGTTCCGCGACAAGTCGATCGCCGACGTGCTGGCGATGACCGTGGACGAAGCGGTGCCGTATTTCAGCGCCGCCACGCGCATCTACGACCGGCTGAAGATTCTGCAACAAGTGGGCCTCGGCTATATCAGCCTCGGCCAGCAGGCGACCACGCTGTCCGGCGGTGAGGCGCAACGGATCAAGCTCTCCAAGGAACTCGCCCGCCGCGCCACCGGACGCACGCTGTACATTCTCGACGAGCCGACCACCGGCCTGCATTTCGAGGACGTGCGCAAGCTGCTGGAGGTGCTGCACGCGCTGGTGGACCAGGGCAACACGGTGGTGGTGATCGAGCACAATCTGGAAGTCATCAAGACCGCCGACTGGATCCTCGATCTCGGGCCCGAGGGTGGCGAAGGCGGCGGGCGCATCGTCGCCTCCGGCACGCCGGAGGACATCGCCGCCACGCCGGAGAGCTATACCGGCCGGTTCCTCGCCCCGCTGCTGGCACCCAGGGTGATCGCGCAGACAGCGCCGCGAGCAAGGAAGCGGGCATAACTATCCGACATCGAACGATTTTCATTTAACGTTTTATGGCTGTGTATTGGGTCTTGACCACGCCAGAAGATCGGTAAACAAATACTGCCGCCGGTGATGGCACAGGGCAGGCGAGCATGCGCGGGCGGCAGGGTTGGATGAGGGGTACGGCGTCGGGGCGATGGCGTCGCGGCGGGTGTTGTCGGGTCACCCGGTTTCCCCCGACGCAGCCCATCCCACGGTTTGCCGCGCCCCATCGCGGCGGAGACCTCGCCATGATGCAGTCGCATGTTATTGAAATCGATGGTGCCTTCGTCGGCGCTGCGATCCGGTTGGCAGACGGCTACCGTTTCGTTGCCGTGGACACCCGGCTGGACGCGCTGGATGGCCAAATCTGGCCAAGTCTCGTGGAACTGCGCCGGAAGGCGCGGGTCACGTTCCTCGCGCAAAGCTGGCTCCACGCGGAGCCGGCACGCGCGCACGCCGACGCCTGAGCCGCCCCCGGGCGGCTGTCTTCTTCCGCCCGATCAGCCACGGCGCGCGCGCAGGCTGCCGACGATCCCCGACGGGATGAAATACACCGTCAGTACGAACAGCAGCCCCAGCCAGAGCAGCCACCGATCGGGCGAGACAGATCGCCGCCAGCACCGGAAGCGCCGTCATCTGCGTCGGACAGCATCTGCATTGCCGGCTGCAGATAATGCTGCGCCAGCACGATCGCCGCCGCGCCCAGCGCCGGGCCGTACAGCGTGCCCATGCCGCCGATCACCACCATCAGCACCACGTCGACCATGATCGAGAACGACAGATGTCGTGTCCGGCCCGGTGTAGCGCAGCGACAGCGCCAACAGCCCGCCGGCCAGCGTGGCGATCGCCGCCGACACCGCGCCGGCCACGGTGCGGTAGACCACCACGCGATAGCCCAGCGCCTCGGCCCGGAAAGCGTTCTCGCGGATCGCCTGCAGCACCCGGCCGAACGGGGAGTTCGCGATGCGCAGCATCGCCAGGAACAGCACCGCCGCCGCCGCGAAGATCAGGTAATAGGTCAGCACCCGCCCGTCGATCCGCACGCCCAGCACCGGATCGTGCAGCAGCCGGAATGCCGGGCTGAGCGCCCGCGGCAGGGAAAAGGTCAGTCCGTCCTCCCCGCCGGTCACGCCGCGCAGCTGGGTGGCCAGCAATTGCGCGAAACTCGCGACCGCGAGCGTAATCATGGAGAAGAAAATCGCCTGCACCCGCAGGCTCAGCAGCCCGATCGACGACGGCCAGCGCCAGCGACAGCGCGACGGCGCAGGCCGTGCCGACCAGGATCGCGCCCCAGCCGACCCAGCCGGACGCGAGTGGAATCGCCACGCCATAGGCGCCGATGCCGAAGAACATGGTATGCGCGAACGAGACGATGCCGGTGTAGCCGAGCAGGATGTCGTAGCTCGCGGCCAGCACGATGAAGATGCAGATCTCGGAGGCCGCCGCCAGCGCCCGCGCGCCGGGAAACGCGAATGGCGCCACGGCCAGGGCGGCGACGAGCACGATCACCAGGGCCGCCGCCACCGGATGCCCCGGCGTGTCGCCCGACAGCAGGTGCCGGCCGACGTCATGATTTCGCCAGCGGAAACAGGCCACGCGGCCGCCAGAGCAGGATCGCGACCATCGCGGCGATATTCGATCCCAGCGCCAGCGTCGGCGCCAGGAACCCCACATAGTTCGCCACCAACCCGACCAGCACCGATCCGGCGAAGCACCCGGTCACCGAGCCCAGCCCGCCGATGATCACGATGATGAACACCAGGATCGTCATGTCGCTGCCGATCGCGGCCGTCACCAGTTCCTGATAGATCGCCCACATCGCGCCGCCCACGCCGGCGAGCGCGGTGCCGGCCACGAACACGCCGACGAACAGCCGGCGGATGCGGAAGCCGAGGCTTTCCACCATCTCGCGGTTTTCCACCCCGGCGCGCACCAGCAGGCCGAGGCGAGTGCGGTTGAGCACCAGCTCCATGCCCACGAACACCGCAAGCCCGAGCACGATGGCGACCACGCGGTAATGCTCGATGGCGGCTCCGCCGACCGTGAAACTGCCGCGCAGCAGCGCGGGCTTGGCCAGCGCCAGCGGCTGCGCGCCCCAGATCGCCACGATGCAGCTGCACGGCGATGATCAGCCCGCCGACGGTGATCAGGATCTGCCGCAGATGCGAGCCATAGACGCGGCGAACCAATACCCGCTCGAACACCGCACCGGCGGCGCCGCTCGCGACCGCGGCCGCCAGCACGGCGGCGGCCAGCGCCGCGAGGTTCAGCATCAGACTCGGGCGCCGCGACCCAGCCGGACAGCGCGCCGAGCACGGTCACGGCGACGAACGCCCCCAACGTGATGAACGCGCCATGCGCGAAGTTCAGCACGTCCATCAGGCCGAAGATCAGCGTCAGGCCGGACGCCATCAGGAACAGCATCATGCCCGTCGCGACCCCGGCGACGGTCAGCGTGAGCCAGGTGGACATCGGCATCAGCGGCAGCGCCGCGACGGCGATCACCGGCACGATCAGCCGTGCCATCCACGGTAGCGGTCACTGGTGGCTGGCCAGGCTGACGGCCGAGCAACCGCTGCTGCAGCGCCTCGTCGGCGGCGAGATCAGCCATCAGCCGGCATAGACGATCCGGCCGTCATCCATCACCGCCACCTCGTCGCCGAGCGAACGCGCCATGTGGAAATTCTGCTCCACCAGCAGGATGGTCGTCCCGCGCGCCTTCAACCGGCGGAACCCGTCGATCAGGTGCTCGATCACCGCCGGCGCCAGGCCCTTGGTCGGCTCGTCCACCACCAGCAACGCGCCGCTCCTCGACGATCGCGCGGCCGATGGCGAGCATCTGTTTCTGGCCGCCGGACAGCGAGCCGGCCGCGTTCTTCCATTTCTCGCGCAGGATCGGAAACAGATCGAACACCGCATCCAGCCGCGCTGGCTCGAACCGGCCGGCGCGGGTCGCCAGCACCATGTTCTCCGCACCGTCAACTGGGTGAAAATGCCCATCGTCTCCGGCACGTAGGCAATGCCGCGGCGGGCGATGTCGGGCGTGGCAGCGGCCGTGATATCGGCGCCCGTCGAACACCACCGTACCGGCGCTCGCGCGCCACAGGCCCATGATCGTGCGCAGCGTCGTCGTCTTGCCCGCGCCGTTGCGGCCGAGCAGCATGGTCAGCCGTCCTCGGCGCCACGACAAGATCGACGCCGTGCAGGATGTGGTAGTGGCCGATATGCGTGTGCACGCCGGACAGGCGCAGGATCGGCTCAGCCATGCGCCGCCGCTCGGCCGCATGCCGAGATACGCCTCCTGCACGATCGGCGAGCGCCACCACGGCATCGGGCGCGCCGTCGGCCACCAGCGCGCCCTGGTGCAGCACGATCACCCGGTCGGCAAGGCGGCGCACCACGTCCATCTTGTGCTCGACCAGCAGGATGGTCTTGTCGCCCTCCGCCTTGATC
The DNA here is from genome assembly GCA_963764895.1 of uncultured Pseudomonadota bacterium. Taxonomy (GTDB): domain Bacteria; phylum Pseudomonadota; class Alphaproteobacteria; order Acetobacterales; family Acetobacteraceae; genus CAVXUK01. Next base: position 365,079 of record CAVXUK010000010.1, on the reverse strand, counting down.
GCCTCGATCAGGTCGAGGACCACCGGCACCTCGTCGACGCTCATGCCGGCGGTCGGCTCGTCGAACATGAACACGTCCGGCTCCAGCGCCAGCAGGATCGCCACCTCCAGCTTGCGCTGGTCGCCGTGGCTGAGCGACGCCGCCGGCGTACGCGCCCGCGGCGTCAGCCGCACCCGGCCCAGCGATCGCGTCGGCCTTGTCCGTCAAGCTCCGTGCAGGTCCGACGCAAGAGCCGAACATGCTGCAGCCCGATGCCGGCGCGCGCCTGCACGGCGAGCCGGACGTTTTCCAGCACCGAGAGGTCGGGGAACAGGTTGGTCAGTTGGAACGCCCGGCCCAGCCCGCGCCGGGCGCGCAACGGCGCCGGCAGCCGGGTGATCCGCTCGCCGCGCAGAAACACCTCGCCGGCGCTGGCGCGAAGCTGGCCGGAAATCAGATTGAAATACGTGGTCTTGCCGGCGCCGTTCGGCCCGACGATCGCGGTCAGCGTGCCCGCGATGGAACGCGCAGCTCACGCCAGTCCACCGCGACCTGACCGCCGAAACGGATGGTCAGATCGCGCGTTTCCAGCGAGCGCGGCCTGCTCGGCGGCCATCATTTCCCGTTGAGGATCGGCACCTTCATGTCGGTGGCGGTGAATTCGTGCGTCAGCACCGGCACCGCCCACGGCAGCGTCGGGTCCACGGTGCATCTTGAAGCCGTACATCGATTGCAGGGCCTGATGATCGGCGGCGCGGAACGTCATCGCCCCCTTCGGGCGTGTCGAACGTCATGCCCTCCATCGCCTTGATCAGCGTTTCGGTGTCGGTGTCGCCCTTGGTCTTTTCCAGCGCAGCCACCACCGCCGCTGCCGCAGCCATCCCGCCGGCGGTGAAGAAATCCGGCGGCTGGCCGAACCGCTTCTGGTGCTCGGCGACCAGCCAGTCGTTCATCGGGTTTTTCGGAATGCCGTAATAATAATACAGCGCCCCTTCCATGCCGGAAAAATCCTTCCAGCCCTTCAGCACCGGCAGAATATTGCCGCCGGTCGCCAGTTCGATGCCAAGCCGCTCCGGGTCGAGCGCCTTGAGCTTCGGCATCGGATCGGCACCGGCCCACAAGCACGAATATCATTTTGCGCCCGGTCTGGTTCGCCAGCGCGTCGAACAGGCGCTGCGCCGGCGCGGTGAAGTCGGTGGTGGCGGGCGGCGCGTATTCCTCAGCGACCAGCTTGGCTCCGGTGGACTCCAGCGCCTCGCGGAAAGCCGCAACCCCGTCGCGTCCGAAGGCGTAGTCCTGCGCCAGCGTGGCGATCACCACGCCCGGCTTGCCGACCGCGAGTGCGTTGGCGATCGCGTCCTGCGTCGAATTGCGGGCGGTACGAAAGATGTAGCGGTTCCATTTGGCGCCGGTGATGCTGTCGGCGACCGCGGGCTCGACGATCAGCAGCTTCTTGTATTCCTCGGCGACCGGCAGCATCGCCAGTGCCACCGCCGAGCTGGTGCCGCCGACGGCGAGATCCGCGTCATCGTCGCCGAACGCCTCGCCGAGCAGGCTGCGGCCGAGTTCGGGCTTGGTCTGGCTGTCCTTCTCCAGGATCTCGATCTTGCGGCCGGCAACCATGTTGGTGCCGTGGGTCGCGTATTCGAGGCCGAGGCGGAACCCGGTCACGGACTGTTTCGCATAAGCCTCGAGCGGCCCGGTCTTGTCCTCGATCAGCGCGATCTTGATCGGGGTGTCCGACTGCGCGGACGCGGTGCGTGGCGCAACGGCGGCCACCGACAGAAGCATGCACGCCACCAACGCCAGACGTTGCATCATCGTCTCCCCCGTCCCGATCTCGTCAGCCAAGCCTTACCAAAGTCGCAAGCGAAGTCACACCCGCGCCGCGAGGAACGCTGCCAGCACTGCCGCCTTGTCGGCGAACCCGCGAGGGCCGGCGGGCCTGCCGATCCGCCGCAGGTCGCGACGCGCCAGCACCGCCGGCAGCGCCGCCGCCAGCACCTCGCGCGGCAGCCGCCCGCCCGATGCGCGCAGCAGCGCGCCTCCCTCCGCCGCAAGCTCGGACAGGACCGGACGCAGCCGCGCATCGTCCGGCCGCGCGATCACCGATTCGGGGGTCAGCCCGTGCGCCGCCAGCGCGTCCTCCGGCAGCAGGCAGCGCCCTTGCCGCGCCAGCGCCGCCACGGCACGCAATTGTCCCGCCACGCCATAGGCGGTGCCAAGCTGCCGCACGCGCTCCAGAATCGCCGGCTCCGCGCCGAGCAGCCGCCCGGCCGCCACCGCCAGCGCCCCGGCGGTGGCGCGCAGATAGTCGTACCAAGCCGCCCGTGTGGCGATGCCCGGTTCCGCCTCGGCCTCCCGCCCGTCCACCATCGCCGCCAGGTCGGCGGCACGCCAGTTCGCCCCGTGCGACGGCATCGGCCAGCGGTCCGGCGATCTCGTGACGCCGCCGCGCGCCCTCCACCACCTCCCGCCACCAGTGCAGACGGATCATCGCCAGCGCCGGCTCGCGTGCCACCTCCCGCGCCCGCGCGAGTTCGTGATTGAAAGCGTACAGTAGCAATAATGTCTCCCGCCGGGCCGACGGTGCCAGCAGCGCGGTCAGAAACCGGTCCGGGTCGACGCGCCGCACCAGCGCCGCGGGCGCGCTGAGCCCACGTGCCGCACTACTCATCGCGGCCGCCTGCTTGACGCGGCTTGTCGCGGACCATAGCTACCCGACGCACTGCCCGTATCCACGATGGAGGAACTCCGCATGGCCTTTGAACTCCCGCCGCTGCCGTACACCACCAGCGCGCTCGCCGAACGCGGCATGTGCCAGGAAACGCTGGAGCTGCATCACGGCAAGCACCACCAGGCCTACGTGACCGCACTGAACGGCTTCGTCGAGAAGAACGACAGCCTGAAGGGCAAGTCGCTGGAAGAAATCGTTGCCCTCGCGCACGGCAAGGCCGACCTGGCGCCGGTGTTCAACAATGCCGGCCAGCACTGGAACCACATTCTGTTCTGGAAGAACATGGCGCCCACCGGCGGCGGCATTCCGGGCAAGCTGGAATCCAAGCTGGTATCCGATTTCGGTTCTGTCCAGGCGTTCAAGGATGCCTTCAAGACTGCCGCAACGACGCAGTTCGGCTCCGGCTGGGCTTGGCTCGTGCTGGGCAGCGACGGCAAGCTGAAGACGACGAAGACCCCGAACGGCTCCAACCCGCTCGCCACCGGCGAGGGCAAGGCGCTGCTCGGCATCGACGTGTGGGAGCACAGCTACTACCTGGACTTCCGCAACCGCCGCCCGGACTACGTGACCAACTGGCTGGACAAGCTGGCGAACTACGAATTCGCCGCCGCCCAGCTGTAACCGCCGGACGTTGAGCAAAAGCCGTCACCCCGGCGCGTCGCCGGGGTGACGGAGCTTCAGGACTTCTTGCCGGTGTCGTTGGCGACCACTGGCTTGACGACGCTGCTGATGGTTTCCCGCAGCACCGTCACGCGCAGGTTTGGCGCGATTTCCACCTCGATTTCGCGATCTTCCGACTTCGGCGGCTTGGTGACAGTTCCGAGAATCCCGCCGCCCGTGACCACGCGGTCACCGCGTTTGAGTTCGGTCAGCATGCGCTTGGCCTCTTTCTGGCGCTGCTGCTGCGGGCGGATCAGCAAAAAATAGAAGACGCCGAAGATCAGCACCAGCGGCAGGAACTGCCCCAGGCTGCCGAGCGAGGCGAGCGGGCCGCCGGCGGCGTCCTGCGCATAGGCGGGAGAGATGAGCATCGAGGGTTTCCGGATTGCGATGAGCGAGCGCGGACCATAGTTTCCGCCCCCCGAACGTCAAGCGACCGAAGGTTGGAACACACGATGGATGAGCGCCTGCTGGATGCCGTGACCCGCATCGCCGCCGCGCTGGAGCGCCTCGCCCCGCCGCCGCCGACCCGCGCCGATCTCGGCCAGGCCGACGCCTTCGTCTGGCACCCGGTGCCGCCCCGGCTGGCGCCGGTGCCGACCGTGTCGCGCGTGCCGATCACGCTGCTCCAGGGCGTGGAGCGCGCGAAATCCATCCTGCTCGACAACACGCTGCGCTTCGCGCGCGGCCTGCCGGCCAATAACGCGATGTTGTGGGGTGCGCGCGGGATGGGCAAATCCTCGCTCGTCAAGGCCGCCCACGCCGAAGCCAACGCGCGCCACCCCGGCAGCCTGGCGCTGATCGAAATCCATCGTGAGGATATTTCAACCCTGCCCGACCTGTTGCGGGCGCTGCGGGGCGAGACGCGGCGGTGCCTGATCTTCTGCGATGATCTGAGTTTCGAGAAAGAGGATGCCGACTACAAGGCGCTGAAATCGGTGCTGGACGGCGGTATCGAGGGCCGGCCGGCCAACGTGCTGTTCTATGCCACCAGCAACCGCCGCCATCTGATGCCGCGCGACATGATCGAGAACGAGCGCAGCACGGCCATCAACCCATCCGAGGCGACCGAGGAAAAAGTCTCGCTCTCTGACCGCTTCGGGCTGTGGATCGGGTTCCACAACTGCGATCAGGAGACGTTCTTCGCCATGATCGACGGCTACGCCCAGGCCTTCGCGCTGCCGATCGGACCGGAGGCGTTGCGCGCGCAGGCCGTGGAATGGTCGGTCACGCGCGGCGGCCGCTCGGGCCGGGTGGCGTGGCAATTCATTCAGGATCTGGCCGGGCGGCTCGGCGTCACCACGGCAGGGTAAGCCCGGCGACATCCGAAAAGCTGCGGTGCGGCCCGTCCAGGCGCCGCGCCGAAGTTTCCTGGCTGCCCGCATGGCTTGACCAGGCGGCGGAGCAGCCTTGTCGCCCCCCCTCGCCGGGCGACGTGGCACGGCCGCGTTAGCCGTTTTCTCCTATTTTGCGTCGAGGTCCAAAAAAGTACGCGTCATATCACCAAAAAGCATGACTCCCATGGCAGTCACTTGCTAGATAGAAACTATTGACTATCGTCAATAGCAAGTGTGCCATGGTTGATGATCCCTGCGGCATTCCGAACCCGGCCTCGGCGCCGACCGCCCCACGAGCGGCGGCCGTGCATCACCATCCGGCTCCGCACAACAGCTTCCGACGTGTCGCGCATGGCTCGGGTCACGGACATGGCGCGACGCATCACGCCCTGCATGCGGCATCGCATCCGGCCTCTCAAGCGGCGACGGCCTTGCCGACGACCGCCGCCAGCCAGAGCGTCGCGTGCGCAAGCTCGCCGGCGAAGCTCGCTGCGCTCCATGGCTCGGGTCCTCGCCACTCCGGCCGGCAAAGCGGCAGCCGCGGGCATCGGCCTGTTGGGACTCGGGGGTCTGGCGGGGGCAGCCGCGGGAATAAGTGGCCGCTTTGGCCCGGCGGCGCAGACAGCAGCCGACTTCCCCGCATTCGGTTCAAACGGCAATGGCGCCGGCCCCGGCGGCTACCTGTTGTCGCCGACCGACCCTGGCCCAGTGAGCAATCTGGGCCCAGCGGACGGCGGCGGCTTGCCGGGCGGCATCGTCCAGCCCATCAACGTGCCGGAACCCAGCAGCGTGATCGTGTTCATCGCGGCCGTGGCGATGTTGGCGCTCGTCCGTTGGTGGCGCCGCCGGGCCTAGGCGGCGGCGAGCCGCGTCACGCCGCCCATCCACTGCCCCAGCGCCTGTGGCACCAGGATCGACCCGTCCGCCTGCTGGTAATTCTCCATCACCGCGATCAGCGCCCGCCCCACCGCCACGCCTGAACCATTCAGCGTATGCACGAACCCCACCTTGCCGTCCGCCGCGCGATAGCGGGCGTTCATGCGGCGCGCCTGGAAGTCGCGGCAGTTGGAGCAGGAGCTGATCTCCCGCCACAGGCCCTGGCCGGGCAGCCAGACTTCCAGATCGTAGGTCTTGGCCGCCGGCAAACCCGGTGTCGCCGGCGCACAGCAGCATGCGCCGGTACGGCAGCCCGAGCAGTTCCAGCACCGGCTCGGCGCAGGCGCGTCATGCGCTCGTGCTCGGCCTCGCTGTCCTCCGGCCGCGTGATGCTGACCAGCTCCACCTTGCGGAACTGGTGCTGGCGCAGCATGCCGCGCGTGTCGCGCCCGCCGAACCGGCCTCGCTGCGGAAGCACTCGGTCAGCGCGGTCACGCGAATCGGCAGCGTCTTGTCCGGCGAGGATTTCGCCCGCGGCGAGATTGGTCAGCGGCACCTCGGCGGTCGGGATCAGCCAGCGGCCATCGGTGGTGTGGAACAGATCCTCGGCGAATTTCGGCAGCTGCGCCGGTGCCGTACACGGTCGCGTCGTTGACCAGCAACGGCACCGTACGTTTCCTCGTAGCCGTGCTCGCGCGTGTGCAGGTCGATCATGAACTGGCCGAGCGCCCGCTCCAGCCGCGCCAGCTGCGCCGCGCAGGACGGTGAAGCGCGCGCCCGAGAGTTTCGCCGCCGCGATCGAAATCCATCATCCCGAGCGCTTCGCCGAGTCTCGAAATGCTGTTTGGGCGCGAAGCCGAGATCGCGCGGCTCGCCGACCTGCTTGACCATCACGTTGGCGGTCTCGTCGCGTCCCTCCGGCACGTCGGCGTCCAGCACGTTGGGCAGCGCCGCCAGCACGGCGCGGATCATCGCCGTCGGACGCCGCGGCACTTGCCTCCAGCGCCTTCCATCTCCGCGCGCAGCGCCGCCGCCTCGGCCTCCAGCGCCGCCGTATCCTGCGCCGCGCCGCTTCGCCTCGCCGATCCGGCTGGCCAGCGCGTTGCGCGCCGCCTGCAATTCCTGCAGCGCGGGTCAGGCCGCCGCGGCGCGCGGCGTCCGCGCCACCAGATCGTCCGCCACCGGCGGCAGCCCGCGCCGTGCCATCGCCGCGTCGAACGCCGCCGGATCGGCGCGGATCGCGTGGATATCGTGCATCTCAGACCTCGACCGGCTTCGGTTCGACCATGTGTCGCGGAGAAGATCGAAATTTCGTAAAGCGCGATCAGCGGCAGGGCCAAGCCGCACTGCGTGATGATGTCCGGCGGCGTCAGCACCGCGGCGACGATGAACATGCCGACATAGGCATAGCGCCGATACTTCTTCAGCCCTTTCGAGGTGATGATGCCGACCTTCGCCGAGCAGCGTCAGCGCCACCGGCAACTCGAAGGCGAGGCCGAACGCGAAGATCAGCTTCATCACGAGATCGAGATAATCGCTGACCTTCGCCATCAGCTCGATCGGAATGCCGCCCGCGCCCGCCGGCATCTGGAAACTGAGGAAGAAGCGCCAGGCGAACGGGAAATACGAAATAATACGCCAGCGCCGCACCCGCCACGAACAGAACCGGCGTCGCCGCCAGAAACGGCAGCGATCGCGCGCTTCTCGCTGCGATACAGGCCGGGCGCGATGAACAGCCACAACTGCGTCGGCAATCACCGGGAAGGACAGGAACGCGGCGCCGAAGAACGCCACCCGGATATAGGTGAAGAACGCCTCGTACAGCTGCGTGTAGATCAGCGCGTGATTGCCGCCCCCTGCGCCACCAGCGCATCGCTCGAGCGGCTTGGCCAGGAAGTGGTAGATTCCGCCGGAAAAGTAGTAGCAGATCACGAAGGCGATGATCAGCGCGCCCATCGACCACATCAGCCGGCGCCGCAACTCGATCAGGTGGTCGAGCAACGGCATGGGCTTGTCGTTGATCGGGTCGTCTTTCGTTGTGGTGGCCACGGAAAACCTGTGTCTTCTGGCTCAGGCGCTCGGCGCGCCGGGCGGGGGCGAGTGCGGATGGGGCACGTTCGGCGGGATGAACGCCGGGGCGGCCGGTTCCACGGCTGGCGTCGGCGCCGCTTCCGGCGGCGCGAATTCGGGCGGCACGAACGACGGCGCGGCCACCGGCGGATGCACGACCGTGTCCGCCCCTTCCGGCCGTTCGATCACATGGGTCTCCGCCTCGGCCACCGCCTGGGGTGAGGACGGCGTCGGCGGCAGGTTGCGGAATGGATCTTCGGTCAAGGTGGAGCGAATCGAGCCATCTGCGTCCACCGCGCGTTCGATCTCGCCGCGAATGTCGAAGTTGCGGATCTCGTTGATCTGCTGGCGCACCTCGGCGATGCTGGTATCCTTGACGATCTCGTCGACATGGCTCTGCAGTTCGCTCGCCATGCGGCGGGCCTTCTTGACCATGTCCGACACGGCCTTGATGGCGACAGGCATGTCCTTGGGGCCGATCAGCACGAGGGCCACGACACCGATCAGCGCAATCTCGGACCAGGCGAAGTCAAACATACGGCAGTTCACTCCAACGGCCCGGTGTGCTAGCAGGAAACCTCTACGTTGGGAAACCGGGCGCGGGCGGCAAGCCGGTGTTGGCCGCAAGGACGATGACGATGCGCACCCCACCCCAGCGTTTCGAGGCGGTCGCGTGTGTCGCCACGCCCAGCGACCCCGATGCTGTCGACCCGGAAAGCTACCTTGCCGCCAATCCGGACGTGCGCCGTGCCGGCGTCGACGCGCGTACGCATTTCCTGGCCAGCGGCCGCGCCGAGGGTCGCGAGCAGTGGATCAATCATGCCGAGGTGGCCCGCATCCGCCGCGACAAGCTTGCCCGCACACGCTTCCGCCGTGCGCCGTCTGGTCAGCAAGATGGGGTGCTGAACTTCCTGTCGCCAGCGCTGATTGCATCGTTCGGCATCCCCGAGCATCCGCCGGCCTCCGGCCATCCGTACTGGGACTCGCTGATCGCCGAGTTCACCGCCCACCCGGAGCGGCTGTATCTGGACCTCGGCGCCGGGCTACGCCGGACCTATTACAGCAATGTGGTCAACGCCGAGATCTACGCCAACATCTCCACCGATGTGCTCTGCGTCGGCGAGGACCTGCCGTTCGCCGACGCGGCGTTCGACGGTGTGTTCGCCTTCGCGGTGCTGGAACATACCAAGCGGCCCTGGGACGTGGCGCGCGAGATCTGCCGCGTGCTGCGGCCGGGCGGCCGGGTGATTATCGATTGGCCGTTCCTGCAACAGGTCCACGGCTTCCCGCATCATTACTACAACGCCACACCGGAGGGGAATCGGGCGCTGTTCGCCGACTCGGTCGATGTCGAGCATCTGGTGGTCAGCGAGGGCCAGAAGCCCATTTTTGCGCTGTGGGGATTGCTGGAGGTGTGGCTGACCGGGCTTGCACCGGCGGATGCGGAGCGGTTCCGGGCACTGACGGTCGCCGACATCCTGGCGCGTCCGCCCGCCGCGCACCTTGCCGAGCCGTATTGCCGCAACATCGCTGCGGAGGTGGAGCGGATGGTTCCAGCCGGCTCGACGCTGATCGGCACCCGCAAGGCAACGCAGCCCCGCCTGTTGCACCGGCTGATGCGGACGTTACGCGGCGGTTGAGTCGGGCGGTTCGCTCTCCTCCGGCGCTGCCGCCGCCGGTTCGCCTGGGCTTGGCGGCTCCACCAGCAAATCTTCCCGCCGGGGCAGATCGCGCAGCTCGCGTAGCCCGAAATGGCGCAGGAATTCCGGCGTGGTGGTCCACAGTGTCGGCCGCCCCGGCACCTCCTTGCGGCCGCGTGGCGCGATCAGCGCCGCCTCCAGCAGCGCGTCCAGCGTCGCCTGGGACAGTGCCGCCCCCCTGACCTCCTCGATCTCGGGCCGCGTCACCGGCTGGTGGTAGGCGATGATGGCCAGCGTTTCCATCGCCACACGCGGCAGGCGGCGCGCTACCTCCACCACTCTGCGCAGGCGCGGAGCGAGATCCGCCGCCGTCTGGAACCGCACGCCGCCGGCCACCTCGACCAGTTCCACGCCGCGCCCTGCATAGCGGGCGCGTAACGCCGCAAGCACCGCATCGGCGTCCATACCGTCGGGCAGCACCTGGACAAGTTGGCGTGCGGTCACCGGGTCGGCGGCGGCGAACACCAGGGCTTCGGCCAGCCGCAGCGCATCCTCGTCCGGTGTCACATCTGGCAGTTCATTCGGCATCGGTTGCTCCTTGGTCCGGGCGGCGCAGCAGGATCGGCCCGAACGCCGCCTCCTGCCGCAGCCGCAGCGCGCCGCCGCGTGCCATTTCCAGGCTGGCCAGCAGCGTGCTGGCCAGCGCCGCGCGGCGCTCCAGCGGCGAGCCTAAGGCATCGGGCAGGAACAGCTCCAGCGTGCTCCAGTCCGGCAGGCCGCCGACCAGCGCGGCCAGCCGCTCCAGCGCGTCCCGCACGCTCCACAGCGTCACGACGGCCGGCCGGTACTGCTGCCCGGCGCTGCCCCGGCGGAGCGCGGTGAGGTAGGCGCGCATGAGGCCCGCCATGTCCAGCGCCAGCCGCGAGCGCAGCGTCTCGGTCAGGTTCTCCGGTGCGCGCCGCGCGAACACGTCGCGGCCCAGCAGCGAGCGCCCGTCGAGCCATTGCGCCGCAGCCCGAATGGTCTGCAGCGCGCGCAACCGTTCGGCCAGATGCTCGGCGGCAAGCTCGGCATCCTCCTCCGCCACGTCGTCCGCGGGCACCAGCAGGCGGCGTTTCAGCCATGTCAGCCACGCCGCCATCACCAGCCAGTCCGCCGCCAGCTCCAGCCGCACGCGCCGCGCGCCCTCGATGACCGCGAGGTACTGCTCGACGAGCGACAGGATCGAAATCCGCGCGAGGTCCAGCTTCTGCTGGCGCGCGAGATCCAACAGCAGATCGAGCGGCCCCTCGAACCCGTCGAGCCGCAGCAGCAGCGCGTCGGCGCTGACCGGTGGCTCAGATGTCCTGTTGTCCATCGCCCATCAGCACCATACCCGCCTCCGGCCGCCCGGCGAGCGTCAGCAACAGCCGGAATATCGGGCCGGTTACCGCGCCGAGCGCTTGGCGCACCGGGTCGAAGGTGATGCCGAACTGGTGCAGCAGGCTCGGCAGCAGGAACACCAACAGCAACACGATCAGCAGCCCGGCGCGTTCGGTGCGCGCCCACACGCGCGCGGCGGCCTCCGGCAGCAGGCCGACCACGATGCGCCCGCCGTCCAGGGGCGGGATCGGCAACAGGTTGAAGATGCCCAGCACGATATTGGCGAGCAGGAAATAGAACAGGAAGGTCAGCGCCCATTCCTGTTCCCGTGGCGCCCCCGACAGCCAGGGGACGACGTGAAGCGCCACCGCGCCGATCCAGGCGAGCAGAAAATTCATGCCCGGACCGGCGGCGGCCACCACCATCATACCGCGTCGCGGGTCGCGAAACCGCCACGCGGCCACCGGCACCGGCTTGGCCCAGCCGAACATGAACGCGACATGCCCGATGGTCAGCAGTTGCGAGATCAGCAGGAAACCCGGCAGCAGGATGGTGCCGACGCGGTCGATATGCCGCAGCGGGTTCAACGACAGCCGCCCCGCCTGCCGCGCGGTGTCGTCGCCCATCGCCAGTGCGGCATAGCCATGCGCCGCCTCGTGCAGCGTGATCGCGATCACCGTGGGAATGGCCACGAGCAGGAACGCGACGATCATGTCGCTCATGTGAGCAAATTCTCCCGTTCGGCGGCCAGCGCCGTTCCGTCCAGCGCCACGCGCCGCACCGCCGCCAGTCGCCGCGCCGCCGCCAGCCGCGTTCGCGCCTCGTCGGTCAGGTCCGGGCAGGCGCGCAGCACGGCCGCGTTGCCCTCGGGATCGCCGGGGCAATACAGCGCCACGTCGCAGCCGGCCGCCAGCGCGCCCAGCGCCCGCTCGGCCGGCGTGCCGGTCAGCGCCGCCATGGCAAGATCGTCGGAGGCCAGCACGCCCGCGAAGCCGATGCGGCCACGGATCACGTCGGCCACGATGCGCGGCGACAGCGTGGCCGGATGCTCGGGGTCGAGCGCCCGGTACAGGACATGCGATGTCAGCATCCATGGCAGGTCGGCATTGCGCATGAACGGCACAAGGTCCGCCGTCAGGTCATCCGCGTCGACCACCGGCAGCGCGAGATGGCTGTCAACCGCCGTACGCCCGTGTCCCGGCGCATGCTTGCCGACCGGCTGCACGCCGGCGGCGAGCAGCCCATCGGCCATCGCCCGCCCGAGCGCCGCGACGGCGTCGGGCTCGGCGGCATAGCCGCGATCGCCGATCACGTCGCGCGCCTCGGTCAGCCGCAGATCCAGTACTGGCGCGCAGGCCACGTCGATACCGACGCCGGCGCAGTCCAGCGCCGATCAGCGCCCCGGTAAGCCATGCGGCACGCAGGCCGGCGTGCGGATCGCGCGCATGAAGGTCGCCGATGACGGCGGCCGGCGGATGGCCGCGCCAGTATGGCGGACGCAGGCGCGCGACTCGGCCGCCTTCCTGATCCACCAGGGTCGGCGCGTCCGGCGGCAGGGCGGCATGCAGCGCGGCGGTGAGGGCCGCGAGTTGGGTGGGGTTCTCGACGTTGCGGCGGAACAGGATGACGCCGGCCGGCGGCGCTGCCGCGAACAGCGCCGCCTCCGCGTCGGTCAGGACAGGACCGGCAATTCCGACGATGACGGCGCGGCTGGTCGGCATGGCATTCCCCGTTGGGCAGCGCGCGCGTACCACGCCATGCCGCCGGATGCCATGGCGGCAGCCGGCTACCGCCCCCCGCCGCGTCAGAACTGCTCGCTGCTCGGCGGCAGACCCAGGAACATCCCACCGAAATTCTCAAGGTGCCACGGCGCGAAGGCCAGATGCCGGCCGGCCGCATGCCCATCGCTCAGGCAGGCTGCGAAGGGCTGCGACTCGTCCCGCGCCGCGCAGCCGGCTGCCTCGCGCATAAGCGCCACCAACGGGGCCAGTGCCCTCACCGCGGCGATCAACGCCGCCATGTCTGACGGCGATTGGCCGGGTGAGGCGTGAGGCTACTTCGCCGCCTCGGTCTCCTCCAGGCTGAACAACTGAGCTTCCTCGTCAAAGTCGAAAAGTTCGGCGTAGCGGCCCCAGGAGATGGCGGTGCGCAACGTGTCCTCGGCATAGTCGGGGGACATGTGATCCTCCAACTCGTCGCGGAAGCGTACGGCCGAGGCGCGGTGGTTCCAGCGTTCGCCCAGCGTGCGCCGGATGGCGGCCACCAACGGGACATGGGCCAGCAATGCTTCGGCAAAGATCTGCTTGCGCGTGTCGGTATCTGCATCGGCGAAGGCGCGGCCATGTTCGGTCAGGCGCAGATCGCCATCCTCCAGCACGCCGAGGCCGAGCAGTTGCAGCGCCTCGCCCATCGGCAGCAACTCGTCGGCCTCCAGTTGCAGCGCGTTGGCGAGCGCCGGCAGGTCGGCGCGGCCGTTGTACGGTGGGGCGGCCAGCGTTTCGATCAGGCCGGCCAGCAGGTTGGTGGAGACCGGCTGCAACGCCATCGTGTACATCGCGTCCGGCGCCGGCGTGGCGGCAGTGGCGGCGGTGTGCGTCGGCACCGGCACGCGGCGCGTCATGAGCGCATAGATGTCGTCCACCATCTGGCGGAACGCCGGGTCGAGCCGGTTGCGCGGATGCGGGAACGGCACCGTCAGCTCGCTCGCCACGCGGCCGGGGTTGGAGGAGAACACCAGGATGCGGTCGCACATCAGCACCGCTTCCTCGATGTTGTGCGTGACCATCAGCACCGACTTGATCGGCAGCTTGCCCTCCGACCACAGGTCGATCAGGTCGGTGCGCAGCGTCTCGGCGGTCAGCACGTCGAGCGCACTGAACGGCTCGTCCATGAGCAGCAGGTGGGGATGCACCACCAGCGCGCGCGCCAGACCGACGCGCTGGCGCATGCCGCCCGACAGTTCCTTCGGGTAGGCGCTTTCGTAGCCGCCGAGGCCGATCAGGTCGATCGCCTCCTCGCCGCGCTTCTCGCGCTCGGCCTTGGGAACGCCCTGCGCCTCCAGCCCCAGTTCGACGTTCTCCTCCACCGTCAGCCAGGGGAACAGCGCAAAGCTCTGGAACACCATGGCGATCCCGGCAGCGGGGCCGTCGATCGGCTTGCCTTGCCACAGAATCTCGCCGGCCGTCGGTGCCAGCAGGCCGGAGACGATTCGCAGCAGCGTCGACTTGCCGGAGCCGGAGCGGCCGAGCAGGCCGACGATCTCGCCGGTGGCGATCGACACGTTCACATCGTCCAGCACCAGCAGATCGGTGCTGGTATCCTTGTGATAGGATTGTTTGCAGCCGCGAACTTCCAGCAGCGGCGTGGTGGTGGCGGTCGCGTCCATGGCGGCGTCCTCTCAGCCCAATGACGTGCGGCGGGTGGCGTAGGCGTAGAGTTGCCGCCAGAAGAAGCGATTGAAGGTCACGACGAACAGCGACATCATCGCGACACCCAGCACGATGCGCGGGAAGTCGCCGGCATCGGTGGCGTGCGCGATATACGCGCCCAGCCCGTGCGCCGACAGCTTGTCGTCACCCCAGGAGGCGACCTCCGAGACGATGGCGGCGTTCCACGCGCCGCCGGAGGCGGTGATGGCGCCGGTGACGAAATACGGGAACACGCCGGGCAGAATCACCTTGCGCCACCACAGCCAGCCGCCGACGCGGAAATTCTTCGCCACTTCCTGCAGGTCGCCGGGAAACGCCGAGGCGCCAGCCACGACGTTGAACAGAATGTACCACTGCGTTCCCAGGATCATCAGCGGCGTCAAGAAGATGTCCGAGTTCAGATGAAAGCGTACGATGACGACGACAAAGATCGGAAACAGCAGGTTGGCCGGGAACGCCGCCAGGAACTGCGCCAGCACCTGGATGCGCCGCGACCATTTTGGCCGCAGCCCGAGCCATACACCGACCGGCACCCAGACCAGCGTGGCCAGCCCGATCATCGTCACCACGCGCACGAGCGTGATGCAGCCCAGGCCGAAGGTCAGGCCGACATCCGGCAGCCCGACCTTGGCGGCGGTGACGTAGTCGACAATCTCCCAGATCGCGAACGCGGTCACGGCCGCGACGATGACGGCGAACACCACGTCGCCCACGCGCGAGCCACGCGTGCCGACGGCACCGCGCGCCGCCCGCGCCGGGCCGCCAAGCTTCATCGTGCCCAATCGGCCGAGCGCATCGCCGATCCACTCGCCGGCCACGCGCAGCACGCGGGTACGGCGCAGGATCTTCAGCAGCCAGGGATCTTCGGCGGTGGCGCCCTCGACGATTTCGAAGCGGAATTTGGCCGACCACGCCACCAGCGGGCGGAACAACAGCTGGTCGTACAGGATGATGACCACCAGCATGGCCACGATGGCGTAGAACACGGCCGCCATGTCGCGCTTGTCCAGTGCCACGGACACGTACGATCCGATGCCCGGCAGCGTCCAGTTATGGTCGCCGAGCGAAATCGCCTCCGAAGCGACGACAAAGAACCAGCCGCCGGACATCGACAGCATCATGTTCCAGACCAGGCCGGGCATGGCGAACGGCACTTCCAGCCGCCAGAATCGTTGCCAGCCGGTCAGCCGGAAGCTGCGTGTGGCCTCATTCAGATCGGCGGGCAGCGTGGTCAGCGACTGGTAGAAGCTGAACGCCATGTTCCACGCCTGGCTGGTGAACACGGCGAAGATCGCCGCCAGCTCCAGCCCGGCCACCTTGCCGGGGAACAGGCTCATGAAGAACACCGTCGTGAACGACAGGAATCCCAGGATCGGCACCGACTGCAGGATGTCGAGGATCGGGATCATCACCAGCCCGCCGCGGCGGCTCTTGGCGGCCAGCGGCGCGTAGGTGAAGGTGAACAGCAACGACGCCGCCAGGGCCGCGAACATGCGCATTGTGGTACGCAGCGCGTAATTCGGCAGGTTGATCGGGTCGAGGCTGACGTTCGAGCGCTTTGGGCGCATCGATTGGCATCAGCGCCGCCGGCGTGACATGCGCGAATGCAAGGATCAGTGCCATCACGCACAGAATGGCTGCGGCGTCCCATGCGTTGGGCAGCCGGCGGCCGACCGCCATGGCTGGATGAGCAGTGTTGGACATCGGCATGTTCCGGACGGGGCGGTTACGCGGCGGCGGTGCCGCAGCTCACGAAGCGGTTAGCCCAGACCGGGTGCGGATGTCACCAGGGAATGCTTTGCTGTTTTATGACAACGATGTCCGCGATGATGCGATCTGCCGGCGGCATTGCCGGGTTGCGGCTTGCGTGCCGGGGGGCCCGTCACGATAATCCCGTCATGTTCGGCCGCGTGTCCAACCCGGGGAAGTCGACATGAACGTGCTGGCGCCGCCGCGGGCGCGGCTGTCGATCGAGGTCGTGCATGATCTGGTCTGCCCGTGGTGCTTCCTCGGGCTGCGGCGCCTGCTGCGGACGTTGCGGCGGCGGCCGGACCTGTCGTTCGATCTGACCTGGCGGCCATTCCTGCTCAATCCGGATATGCCGCGCACCGGCATGTCCCGCGCCGAATACGTGGTGCGCAAGTTCGGCGGCGAGGAACGCGCCCGGCGCCTGTACGCCTCGATCGCCGAGATCGGCCGCGCCGAGGGCATCCCGTTCCGCTTCGACCGGATCCGCCGCACCCCATCCTCGGTGGACGCGCACCGGCTGGTGCGCTGGGCGTGCGGCTACGGGCGCGGCGCCGAAGCGGTGGAGGCGCTGTTCTGTGCGCATTTCGCCGACGGGCTGGACATCGGCGACGTGCAGGTGCTGGTGTCGATCGCGGCGTCCTGCGGCCTGGACAGCAGGGAAGCGCAGCACTTCCTGTACAGCGATGCCGAGGCGGACACCGTGCATGCGGAGAATCTGCGCGCGCATCGCCTGGGCATCAACGGCGTGCCCTGCTTCGTTGTCGGCGGCCGCCACGCGATCGCCGGCGCGCAGGAGCCGGAGGTGATCGAGCGGTTGCTGGACGTGGCGGTAGTGGACGCCGAGGAAAGCTGACCGCGCCACCCGACAGCGCCCGCGTCGCCATCCTCAACGGCTTCGGCCGCAGCCTGGGCGACAGCATCATCGGCTTGCAGGCGCTGGCAGCGGCACGGGCCCTGGGCGGGTCCGATGACAGGCGATGGGCCGCCCCGCCCGTGCTGTTCCGCCTGCCTGACCTGTCGAAGATCGTCCAGGGCGCCTACGCGGCCGCCGGCGATCTGGCCGAAATCCGTACGCTGCCATGGACGGACGCCACGCCCGCCCGTCCCTTCCCGCCCGGCGCCGCGTTCGCCCACACCATCGACCTGCGGGATTTCGCCTACGACCCGGGGTTTCGCGGCGTCGCGATGATCGATTTCTTCCTGCGCCGCCTCGGCCTGGAGCCGGAGGCGGTGCCGCCGTCGCTGCGCCGCAATGCCTGGCTCGCCCCGCGCGTTACAGCGGCGGCGTGGCCGGGGCTGCCGCGCGACTACGTTCTGGTGTGTCCGCACAGTTCGATGGCGCTGCGCGCCATGCCCGACGAGATCCATGACGAGATCCTGGCCATGCTGGCCGCGCACGGCGTCAGCGTCATGACCCAGGGCACCGCGCGCCACGGCGCCCGCGCGGTGCCGCCGGCGGCGGATTTCGAAGCACTTTGCGGTCTGGTCGCCGGCGCCCGCGCGATGATCGCCACCGACACCGCCATGCCGCATCTGGCCGATGCGTTCGCCGTGCCGTGCCTGGCGCTGTTCACCACGCACCGCCCCGTCTGGCGGATGCGCGACTACAAGCTGTGCCACCCCGTCCACCTGCCGCCCGCGCTGCCCGAGGCACTGGAATTCGCCCGCTCCCCCGCCGACGAGGCGGCTGCGCGGGCGGCGTGGTTCCCGCACGGCCGCGATCTTCTCTGGGTGCGGCAAGCGGTGGCCGCATTGATCGGTGCGCCATCGCAGGTGGCCAAGCAATGACCGGGCAACAGGAACGGCCGCCTGCGCGGCGTGAATGCCTTTCCCCGGCTGTACCATGTGTCTGAGTTCTGAGTACCTGGAATCCCACCAGCGCAAGCGGGTCATCAGCTAAAACGGGACCGAACGTAGCGTGGTCTTGACCTGGAGGTAGTCTGCGGGAGTCCGTCGCACAATGGTGAGTGCTGGTCAGTTGAGAGAGTGCTAATAGTAGTGAGAAGCAATCAATGGGCGGAGGGGCGCCATGAAAGCGGTGGGGTTGTCACTTGCGTATGTTCTAATACTCGCGTCTGGCACAGCCCTTGGAGCCCCATGTAATGTTAGCGGCGCCTGGATTTGCAACGGAAATTGTCTAAGGCCTGGAGGAATAGCGCACGCCCAGCAGACAGGAAACACCATAAGGTTTTTCCCCGAGAAGGTCAGAGGCACCGATGCAACCAACGGATACTGGAAAGATGACAACACAATAGTTAATAATATTAAGGGAACCATGATATCAGGGAAAGTTAACGGCACGTGCAGCCGGATCGACTGGAGTGACCGCACATATTGGATTCGCAGTAAATAGCGTCGTCGCGCAGAAGAATGCGGCGGCTGCGCCTGCGAATCTCCGGATTGCGTCTGAACACTAGCTACGCAGCATCTCGGTGACCTGCTCCGCCAGCACGTCCAGCGTGAACGGCTTGGTCATCAGCCGCATGTCCGGCGTCAGGCGGTTGTGGCCGATCACCGAGGTTTCAGTGTAGCCGGTGATGAACAGCACTTTCAGCGCCGACCGCATCTGCCCGGCCAGGTCGGCAAGCTGCCGCCCGTTGAAGGCGCCTGGCAGGCCGATATCGGTCACCAGCAGGTCGATCCGGCGCCCCGACCGCAGCACCGGCAACGCCTCCGCGGCGTCCGCCGCCGTGATGACGACATAGCCGAGATCGCTCAGCGCCTCGGCCAACAGCATGCGCACCGTGGCCTCGTCATCGACGACCAGCACCGTTTCACCGTCCCTGGCCTGCAGCGTGGCCCCCGGAGCGGCGGGCGTCGCCTCGGCGGCCGCGTCGCCCTCGTGGCGCAGCAGATACAAGCGGACCGTGGTTCCCGCGCCGGGCTGCGAGCGGATCCGCACGTGCCCGCCGGACTGGCAAACAAAGCTCTGGATCATCGACAGGCCGAGACCTGTCCCCTGCCCCTGCGGCTTGGTGGTGAAAAACGGTTCGAAAGCCCGCGCGGCCACCTCGGGCGGCATGCCGATGCCGGTGTCGGTCACCGCGATGGTCGCGTAATCGCCCGGCGGGACATCGCGCGCGGCGGCATCGGCGGCATCCAGGCTGACATTGGCGGTCTCGAT
Source organism: uncultured Pseudomonadota bacterium (assembly GCA_963764895.1). Lineage (GTDB taxonomy): Bacteria > Pseudomonadota > Alphaproteobacteria > Acetobacterales > Acetobacteraceae > CAVXUK01. The sequence goes on along the minus strand of CAVXUK010000010.1, from coordinate 346,117 downwards.
GCTCAACCGGCCGCCATCCGGCATCGCGTCACGCGCATTGATGCAGAGGTTGAGCAGCGCGTTCTCCAGCTGGTGCGGGTCGCACAGCGTCGGCCACAGGTCCACGGTCGGCATTACCGCGAGCGTGATGCGCGGGCCGACCGTGCGTTCGATCAGGTCGCGCATTCCGGCGATCAGCGCGTCGGCCGGCGTCGGCCTGGGGGCCAGGGTCTGCTGCCGCGAGAACGCCAGCAGCCGGTGCGTCAGTGCCGCCGCGCGGTGCGCGGCCCGCGTGGCGGTGTCGATATACCGCCGCGCGTCGTCCAGTCGGCCTTGCCCGATGCGCCGTTGCAGCAGTTCCAGGCTGCCGGCGATCCCGGCCAGCAGATTGTTGAAGTCGTGCGCAATGCCGCCGGTGAGCTGACCGACCGCCTCCATCTTCTGCGCCTGACGCAGTTGCTCCTCCGCCGTGCGACGCTCGGTGATGTCCATCGCCTCGGGCACCAGCCCGATCACCACGCCGGCGGCATCGTGGACGGGGCGCAGCGAAAAATCGAACACGCGCTGGCCGGCGACGGGCAGGTTGAGCGCAATCTCCTGACGGAACGTCTCCCCGGCGGCGACGCGCGGCACGGCGGCGGCGATCAGATCGGCTATGTCGGGCGTGGCGGCAAACCACGGTGTGTCCCAGAATTTGCGACCGACCACGTCGTCGAACCGCTCGCCGATCACGGCGAACGAGGCGCGGTTGGCGTCGAGAAGCGTGCCGTCCACGGCCAGCAGGCACTGGAACCGATAGAGGCTGTCAAACACCGACCGCAGCCGCGCCTCGGACACCTTCAGTGCTTCCGCTCGCGCCTTCTCGTCCGTGATATCGCGGCCGACGGCGTTGATGAGGCCCTCGCCCGGCACCGCCGTCCAGGAAATCCAGCGATAGTGTCCCTGCTTGTGGCGCAGGCGGTTTTCGAACCACCGGAGCGTGTCGCCCTCGGCGACGCGACGGCGGACCGTCTGGGTGGCGGCGACATCGTCGGGATGGATAAGGTCGAACGCCGGGATTCCGAGCAGTTCCGCCTCGGTCCAGCCGAGCACGACAGACCAGGCCGGATTGACCGCCAGAAGGACGAGATCCGGGTCGCACACCACCATGATGTCGGTGGAGAGCAGCCACATCCGGTTACGGTCTGCAGTGCGCTCGGCGACCTGCCGCTCCAGCGTCGTGGCCAGCGCGCGCAGGTCGGCTTCGGCGCGGCGGCGCTCGATGGCTGCCCGGGTACGGTCGGCCACATCGCGCAGGAACGCGATATCAGCGGCGGACCAGTCGCGGGCGGCGCCATCATGGAGGAAGAAAAGAGCCACCAGCGCGTCGCGCTCGATGACCGGCAGGTTGACGACCGAACGAACGCCAAGCGCCAGCCACATCGCCGCCGCGTCCGCGGTACGGGCGTCCTGCGTCACGTCTGCGACCACGAAGGTCTCGCCGCGTCGCAGACCGCCGAAATCGGCGCTGAAACCGGAGAAGCGGTGCCGGCCGGCGATGCTGGCGATGCCCGGTGCGGTCCAGTCCCGCGCGATCACCACCAACTTGCGCGCCATGTCAACGCCGCCGTAGCCGGCGCGGACCAGGCCCAGCGCGTGGCCCATGATTTCGGCAGCGGCGAAGGCCATGTCATCGGGATCGGCAAGCTGGCGCAGGCGGTCGCCGAGTTCCAGCAATGCGGCGGCGCGACGCCGCTCGGTGACGACGTTGCGGAACGTCAGTTCGCCAATGGCGACGCCCTCGGTGAGGTGGGCGACCGGCGTATGCGCGCCGCCGTCGCCAAGCTGCAAGGACGAGTCCGTCCGGGCGGCATCCGGGGGGGGGCCTACGTCTCGTTCGTGCGGGTCCTGCAGACTGTCACGCATGGCGCCGCCGTTGGTTCGGTGCCGCTCGTTCGAGGATGTCGCATAGCAAGAACGAAATGCGTTAACGTGATCTTTAATGGGTAGCAAAGATCACGTTTACGCGATTTATGCCGCAAAGATCGCCGCACCCGCATCGGCGCGCCCGACCGTGGCTCGGAACGCGGTAAACAGCTCTCGTCCGACGCCCACAGTATTACCCGCCAGATCGGCCCGTGCCGACGTGCGCGTCGCCCACACGGCCGGATCGACCAGCACGTCCAGTCGCCCCGCCACTGCGTCCACCCGCACGATGTCGCCGTCGCGCACCAGCGCGATCGGCGCCGCCATCGGCGGCCTCCGGCGTGACATGGATCGCCGCCGGGACTTTGCCCGGAGGCGCCGGACAGGCGGCCGTCGGTGACCAGCGCCACGCGGAGCCCGCGGTCCTGCAGCACGCCGAGCGGCGGCATCAGCTTGTGCAGTTCCGGCATGCCGTTGGCCTGCGGCCCCTGGAAGCGCACCACGGCGACGAAATCGCGATCGAGCTTGCCGCCTTGAACGCCGCCTGCAGCTCCTCCTGGCTGTGGAACACGCGCGCCGGGGCCTCGATGACGTGCCGCTCGGCGGCAACGGCAGAGGTCTTCATCACCGCCCGGCCGAGGTCGCCGTGCCAGCACGCGCAGGCCGCCGGTGGCCTGGAACGGCTTGCCGACGCCGCGCAGGATGCCGGTGTCGCCGCTGTCTTCGGCGCGGCGCACGCCATTCCAGCGCCGCCGTCGGCCGCCAGGCCCGGCTCCGCCACGTAGCCGCGCAGCCCCTGGCCCCAGACGGTCGACACGTCCTCATGCAGCAGCCCGGCGTCGAGCAGTTCGCGGATCAGGAACGGCATGCCGCCGGCGGCGTGGAAATGGTTCACGTCGGCCTTGCCGTTCGGATAGACGCGCGCCAGCAGCGGCGTCACGTCGGCGAGGTCGGCAGAAGTCGTCCCAGGTCAGGCGGATGCCAGCCGCCGCCGCCATCGCGACCAGATGGATGGTGAGGTTGGTCGAGCCGCCGGTGGCGTGCAGCCCGACGATGCCGTTGACGAAGGCCCGTTCGTCCAGCACGCGCCCGACCGGCGTGTAGTTGTTGCCGAGCGCGGTGATGCGCCAGCGCCCGCCGCGCCGCCTCCGTGGTCAGCGCGTCGCGCAGCCCGGTGCCGGGGTTGACGAAGCTGCTGCCGGGCAGATGCAGGCCCATGATCTCCATCAGCATCTGGTTGGTGTTGGCGGTGCCGTAGAAGGTGCAGGTGCCGGGGCCGTGATAGCTCTGCATCTCGGCTTCCAGCAGGTCCGCGCGGCCGACCTTGCCTTCGGCATACAGCTGCCGCACGCGGCTTTTCTCGTCGTTGGCCAGGCCTGAAGTCATCGGCCCGGCCGGGATGAACACCGCCGGCAGATGGCCGAAACTGAGCGCGCCGATCACCAGCCCTGGCACGATCTTGTCGCAGACGCCGAGATACACGGCGGCATCGAAGGTCTGGTGCGAGAGCGCGACGGCGGTCGCGAGCGCGATCACGTCGCGGGAGAACAGCGACAGCTCCATGCCCGCCTCGCCCTGGGTCACGCCGTCGCACATCGCCGGCACGCCGCCCGCGACCTGGGCCGTCGCCCCCGGCCTCACGGGCGACGCGCGCGGATCAGCTCCGGGAAGCGCTCGTAGGGCTGATGCGCCGAGAGCATGTCGTTGTAGGCGGTGACGATGGCGAGGTTGGGCGTGATGCCGTCCTTCAGTCGCCCCTTCTCGGTCGGGCCGCAGGCGGCGAAGGCGTGCGCCTGGTTGGCGCAGCCGAGCTTGCCGCGCCGCCCGGTCGGCAATGCGGCCGTATCGATCCGATCCAGATACGAGCTGCGCCGGTCCTGGCTGCGACGGACGATGCGGTCGGTGATCTCGGCAACCCGTGTGTTGAGCATCGGTCCCTCCGCATGCGGCGGTGCATCGTCGTGCGTTCACGCGATATACAACGGGTGGGTAGACGCGTGCGACGAAGGGAGTCCCGCAATGCTGTTCGACGAAACCGGCGGTCCTGGACGACGCGGCGAACGGCCGCTTGCGCGCAACGTGCTGGGCGGCGTGCTGGAGAGTTGCTCGCTGGCGCCGCTGACCGGATTCTTCCGCAACGGCTGTTGCGACACCAGCCTCGAGGATCTCGGCAGCCATACCGTCTGTGCCGTGATGACGCAGGGGTTCCTGGCATTCTCGAAGGCGTGCGGCAATGACCTGTCGACGCCGCGACCCGAGTTCGGCTTTCCCGGGTTGCGGCCGGGCGACCGTTGGTGCCTGTGCGCGCCGCGCTGGCAGGAGGCGCTGGAAGCCGGGGAACCGCCTCAGGTGGCATTGCGGGCGACGCATGAAGGGGCGCTTCGCTATTGCACGCTGGACGACCTGAAGGCGCATGCGGTCGACCTTAATTAATCGCAATCTGCACCGACCGGCCTTGCCGGGGCGTCCGCCGCCACCATTTCGCTGCCGACTGCTCGGGTCGGACGGGATGGCCACATTTCGATACAATCCAGCCATCTTGCAGACAAAATCGGGCGGCATGCTTCGAGTGTCAAAAGAACCGCATGTCGTAAGTACCGCATGTCGTATGTGAGGATCGTGCGATGATCAAATTCTCCCGTTCCTGGCTGCTGCGCGTGGTGGGTGGGGCCACATTGGCCGCCGCCGCCGTGCTGCCACTGACACTGCCGACACCCGCCCACGCGTGGTGGATCGGCCCCGGTTTCGGCGTGGTGATCCCCGTCCCAGCCCCGGTCGTGGTGGCACCGCCGCCGGTGGTCTATGCGCCGCCGCCCGTGGCCTATGCGCCGCCGCCGGTGGCCTATGCCGCTCCGCCGGTGGTCTATGCCCGGCCGGTCTGGTACCCGGGCTACTGGCGCGGGCCGTACTGGATACGCGGCCACTGGGGTTGATCGGCCGCCCTTAAGCCTGTCAGATCGGGGCGCCGCCGTGGTCCGGTGGCGCCCCTTTCCGCAGGATCGCCGTGCATGGCCGGCACACCCACCTTCGCCATTCCGCCCGGGTTTCTGGGCATTGCCCGCAACGACGCGACGGCCGCACTGGTCGTCGCCGGCATCGGACTGGATGTCGGCACCACGCACCGCCCCGGCGCCCGCTTCGGCCCCGGTGCCATTCGCCGCGCGAGCGGGATGCTGACCGACGGTGCGCACCCGGCAAGCTGGATCGATCCGCAGACGCTGGACCTGGCCGACATCGGCGATTTCGCCATCGCGCTGGGCGACATCCAGGACAGCCTGCGGCTCATCGAGGCCCAGGCCGCGCCCCTGTCCCACCTGATCGCGCTGGGCGGCGAGCACGGCATCACGCTGCCGCTGCTGCGTGCGCTTGCACGGCGCACCGGGCCGCTCGGCCTGGTACATTTCGACGCGCATGTCGATACGTGGTCGGACAGTTTCGGCCAGCGTTTCGCGCACGGTTCGGTGTTCTTCCACGCCATCCGGGAAGGGCTGGTCGAGCCGCGCCGCATGGTGCAGCTCGGCATCCGCTCACCGGTGCAGCGCGAGGTATGGGACTGGACAGTCGGGCATGGCGTGACGATCCTGACCGCGCAGGACATTCACGCCAGCACGCCGGCCGACATCGCGGCCCGAGTGCGCACCGTGGTCGGCGACGGGCCGGCGTATCTGACCTTTGATATCGACGCGCTGGACCCGGCGTTTGCGCCCGGCACCGGCACGCCCGAGATCGGCGGGCTGGCGAGCTGGCAGGCGCAGGCGATCCTGCGCCGGCTGGGCGGGATCGCGTTCGCCGGCATGGATCTCGTGGAAGTGGCGCCCGCCTACGATGTGGCGGAGATCACGGCGCTCGCCGGCGCTACGATGGTCTGGGAATATCTTTCCCTCATCGGTGCCCGCGATCGGCCATGACCCTGGCGGGATGCTTGGCCCCGCGATACGCAATTCTCACCGGACTCCCCACCCCTTATATCCGCGCTCCCGCCACGGATCCCGTGGCGGCGCCTTGACGCATCGCACGTGCCGCGAGCCCACCCTGATGGGGGGCACAGCAACGACGTACCGCGTCCTTTTCGATGGAGCCGGCCGACAGTGGGCCGGGATCGTGAGGATGACGCCTATGTTGGTTGAACGGTCCGGCGCAATGCGAAGTCCTCGCATCTCCGGTTGAGTGCCGCGCGCCCCGGCGCGCGCGTTTCCCAGTCCGCCGACCTGCCGACCGCCGCCATGCGCGCGGCCGATCGTTGCTGCGAGGATTTTGCCATGAGCCTGCTTCGCGCCCGCGCCGCCGTGTCTCCGCTGCGCCGCTCATTCGAGTCCGCCGAGACGTTGCTGCCCGCCGTTGCCGATCTGGTCGCCGTGGAGCGGCCGGAGGAGCCGATGCACGCGCTGCGCCCGAGCTGCCATCGTCGCCGCCTCCCGCGCCTTTGTCGGCGGCTTCCCCGGCGACGTGCTGTACGCCGTGAAATGCAACCCGGAGCCGGCCGTGCTGCGCGCCGTCTACGAGGGCGGCGTGCGCCATTTCGACTGCGCCTCGGCTGCCGAGGTGGCGCTGGTCCGCACGATGTTCGCCGACGCGCATATCGCTTTCATGCATCCGGTCAAGGCGCGCGGCGCCATCCGCGAGGCATGGGCAAGCCAGGGCGTGCGCGACTTCGTCTTCGACAGCGCCGAAGAACTGGCGAAGATCCTTGCCGAAACGGCGAGCGGCGACGCGGATCGCGGGCTGGTCGTGCGCCTGGCGCTGCCGCGTGGCCGTGCCGCCTACGATCTCTCGGGAAAGTTCGGCGCCGCCTTCGACGATGCCGTCGAACTGCTGCGTGCCGCGCGTCCGCACGCGGCACGGCTGGGGCTGTCGTTCCATGTCGGCTCGCAGTGCCTCGACCCGCTGGCATGGCGCGACGCGATGGAGCTGGCCGGCGCCGTGATCCGCGCCGCCGGCGTGCCGTGGAGGTGTTCGACGTCGGCGGTGGCTTCCCGGTTGCATACCCGGACATCGACCCGCCGCCGCTCGGCGCCTTCATGGCCGAGATCGAGACGACGTTCGAGCGTTTGGCGCTGCCCGGCACACGGCTGTGGGCCGAGCCGGGCCGTGCGCTGGTGGCCGGTGGCGCCTCGGTGGTGGTGCAGGTGCAGTTGCGTCGCGGCGACACGCTGTTCGTCAATGACGGCGTGTATGGCAGCTCTGTCGGACGCGGGCGCGCTGGGGTTCCGCTTCCCGGCCCGCCTGATCCGCCCGGACGCACCGGCGCCGTCGGAGAACCTGCGTGGCGTTCGAGCTGTTCGGCCCGACCTGCGACAGTGCCGACCGCATGCGCGGCCCGTTCCTGCTGCCCGAGGACGTGCGGGAGGGCGACTGGATCGAGCTCGGCCAGCTCGGCGCCTATGGCGCCTGCCTGCGCACCGCGTTCAACGGCTTCGACCGCGCGCGGCTGGTCGAGGTGCGCGACGCACCGATGCTGGCGACGGCGGGGTACTGACCAAAGAGCTTCCGGCCGGTGCGTCGGGCCTTTCGTGGTGAAGAGGACGAATGGCACGCTGCCCCTCGCCCTCGGCCCTGAACGGGACGACCAAAACGCCCGGCCGGATCGTGGCCGGGCGTTCTGGCGTTCGCACATGTGCTATGCTGGTTGTGACACTATGGGTCCGCAGCGATGTCCCTCGCCCTCTGTGTACCAATGAGCCTTGCGCAATTTCTTGCCTGGGAACAACGCCAGGAACAGAAATTCGAATTTGACGGAACCCGGCCGGTAGCAATGACCGGGGGTACGCTGGCGCACGGCCTGATCCAACGCAATCTCGCCATCTCGATCGGCGGACGGTTGCGTGGCAAGCCGTGTGTCTACTGCGGAAACGATGTGAAGATCGCCGTCGCGGGGAGTATCCGCTACCCGGATGGCTTCGTATTCTGTGCCGAGCTTCCGCCGCGCGGCACCGTGGTACGAGAACCGGTCGTGATTTTCGAGGTTCTCGGCCCAAGCACCGCTGGCGTCGACCATATCACCAAGAACCACGAGTACGCCGCCACGCCGTCCGTCCAGCGCTACGTGATCCTGACGCAGGACCGCATCGGCGCCACCGTCTTTGCGCGCAACGGCAGCGATTGGTCCGGCCATATTCTGCTAGCGGACGCGACGCTGAACCTGCCGGAAATCGGCATCGAGCTTCCGTTGACCGAACTGTATGACGGCGTGACCATCGCGCCCGAACCGGCAGACGATCCACGCTGACCCGTCATACGCTCCGCCCCGGCGTGCGGTGGCGATAGGCCAGCGCCTCCGCCACGTCCTGCCGGCGGATCACCGGCGCCTCCGCCAGATCGGCGATGCTGCGCGCCACTCGCAGCGTGCGGGCGAAGCCGCGCGGTGACAGTTGCAGCTGCTCGGCGGCGTGCTCGGCCAGCGTGCGGGCCTCCGGCGCCAACGCGAACTGGCCGGCGTCGGCCTCGGCGTTGGTGAACGGCCCATCGTCGCCGCCACGCGCGCGCTGGCGGTCGCGGGCTGCCGCGACGCGGACGGCCACGGCCACCGACGTCTCGCCCATCGGCGCGCGCGACAACTCCGCCGGTGCCACCGGCTGCACCTGCACACTCATGTCGATGCGGTCCAGCAGCGGCCCGCTGATGCGGCTCTGATAGTCCTCGCCGCAGCGCGGCGCCCGGCCGCATTCGCGCGCCGCGTCGCCGAGATGGCCGCAGCGGCAGGGGTTCATCGCCGCGATCAGCTGGAACCGCGCCGGATAGGTGACGTGCGCCATCGCGCGCGCGACCGTGGTGCGCCCGCTCTCCAGCGGCTGGCGCAGCGCCTCCAGCGCCGCGCGCGGGAATTCCGGCAGCTCGTCGAGGAACAGCACGCCGCGATGCGCGAGCGACACCTCGCCCGGCCGCGCGCGGTTGCCGCCGCCGGTCAGCGCCGCCTGGCTGGCCGAGTGGTGCGGCTCGCGGAAAGGCGGGCGCTTGACCAGCCGGCCGCCATCCAGCATGCCCGGCGACCGAGTGGATCATGCTCACCTCCAGCGCCTCGCGCGGCGTCGAGGTCCGGCAGCAAGCCGGGCAGGCGGGCGGCGAGCATCGACTTGCCGGCGCCCGGCGGGCCGATCAGCAGCAGGTTGTGCCCGCCGGCCGCGGCGATCTCCAAGCGCCCGCTTGGCGGTCTCCATGCCGCGCACATCGGCCAGATCGGGCGGCCGTGGCCCCTCCGCCGAGCCCGCCGGGTCGGGCGGCGCGAGCACCTGAGTGCCGCGGAAATGGTTGATCAGGCAAAGCAGATCAATCGCGGCGAGCACCTGGATGCCGCCCGCCCAGGCCGCCTCGCCGCCTTGCGCCGCCGGGCAGATCAGGCCAAGGCTCGGCGGCCGATGCCGCGATGGCCGCCGGCAGCACGCCCGGCCACCGCGTTCAGCGAGCCATCCAGCGAGAGTTCGCCGAGGGCGGCGAACTCCGCCAGGTCCTCGCGCGGCAGCACGTCCATCGCGGCCAGCACGGCGAGCGCGATCGGCAGGTCGAAATGCCTGCCCTCCTTGAGCAGATCGGCGGGGGCGAGGTTGATCAGCACGCGTTTCGGCGGCAGCGACAGCCCCATCGCGGTCAGCGCCGCGCGCACCCGCTCGCGCGCCTCGCCCACCGCCTTGTCGGGCAGGCCGACCACGAGGAAGGCCGGCAGCCCGGCGGAGATCTGCACCTGCACTTCCACCGGCACCGCCTCGATGCCAGAGAAGGCGAAGCTGCGGATGCGGGCGATCGACATTGTTGCGCCGGAGGACGTGACAATCGATACGATTGCACCGGCGCGGGCATGTGACCAGAGGTGGTGGAAGTCCCGGCCGCCTCAACCGTCGCGCGGGTCGGCGCGGCCCGGGCGGCGGGCGGACAGCACCAGGTCGCGGCCGACATCAACACCCGGCCGGCGCCACGCCATGTCGTCGGCCGCCGCCATGGCATCGGCCGCTGCGTCCAGCCTCGACAGCAGCCCCGCCACGTCCTCGGCCGGCACCGGCCGGCCGAAGTGAAAGCCTTGCGCCTCCGCGCAGCGCTCGTGCGCCACGGCCTGGAACTGCGCTTCGCTCTCGACGCCCTCGGCCGTCGTCGCCATGCCGAGTGCCGTGCACAGGCTGATCACCGCACGCACGATCGTCGCACTCTCCGCCGTCCGGGTCAGGTTGGCGATGAACGAGCGGTCGATCTTGACCTTGTCGAACGGGAATTTCTGAAGATAGCTCAGCGACGAATAGCCGGTGCCGAAATCGTCCAGCGCAATCCGCACGCCCAGCCCCTTCAGCCGGTGCAGCGTCGCCAACGTGGTTTCGGTGTCGCGCAACACCACCGTTTCGGTGATTTCCAGTTCCAGGCGCGTGGGGTCCAGGCCGGCCTCGCGCACCGCCCGCTCGATCTGGTCGAACAGCGATACGTTGACGAACTGCGCCAGCGACAGGTTCACCGCCACCTTGATTGGCGCCGGCCAGCGCACGGCCTGCCGGCAGGCTTCACCCAGCGCCCAGGCTCCGACCAATTCGATCAGCCCGTTGGCCTCCAGCAGATGCACAAAATTGTCGGGGGCGATCAGGCCACGCTCGGGATGGCGCCAGCGCAGCAGCGCCTCGAAACCGGTGACGTGGCGGGTCACGGTGTCGATCAGTGGCTGAAAGAACAGCTCGAACTCACCGTTGTTCAGCGCACGGCGCAGTTCGCGTTCCATGGCGCGGCGCGCGCGCAGCTCGATATCCATCTGCGCCTCGAAGAACCGGACCCGGCCGCGCCCATCCAACTTGGCGCGATACAGGGCCATGTCGGCGTTCTTCAACAAATCGTCGGCGTCCATCCCATCATCCGGGGCGGCGGCGACGCCGACGCTGGTGCCGACGACGATATGGTGGCCGTCCAGCTCGAACGGTTCGGCCAGCACCGCGACCAGCCGGTCGGCCAGCGCGGCGGAATCGCGTGCGCCGCCCAGCCGGGACGCGATGATGGCGAACTCGTCGCCGCCCAGCCGGGCAAGGGTGTCGGTGTCGCGCAGTTCCGCGCGCAGCCGCCGCGTGACCGCATGCAGCAGCGCGTCGCCGACCGGATGGCCGAACGTGTCGTTCACCTCCTTGAAGCGATCCAGATCCAGGCAGAACAGTGCGAAGCCCTCGCCGCACCGTGCCCGTGCCAGCGCCTCGGCAAGGCGGATGGCGAACAGCGGGCGGTTGGGCAGGCCGGTCAGCGCGTCGTGGTGCGCCAGGTGAGCGATCCGCGCCTCCGCCAGCCGCCGCTCGCTCACGTCCATCACGATGCCGGCGACGGCGACCGGCTCACCTCGCGAATCGTAGTCGACATGACTGCGCACTTCGATATGCCGCAGTTCGGCGTAGGCGGGATGCCAGATGCGGTACTCGGCACGCCGCTCCGTGCGGCGCTCGGCAAAGTCGTGCAACAATTCTACCCAGACCCGCTTGCGATCCTCGGGCAGCATCGTCACCCCCCACTCGTCCTGCGGCAGCGGCCCCTCACCAGGCGGGAGGCCATGCATCTCCCGCACTTCGGCGCCGCAATGGAGGACGCCCGCAGCCATGTCCCACCGGAAGCCGGCGATGCGCCCGGCCGCCATCGACAGGCGCAGCGTTTCTTCGTTGGCGCGCAGCGCCAGTTCGGCACGACGGCGGGCGGAGATGTCCTCGAACGTGATGACGCGCCCGCCATCGGCGAGACGTTCCCGGCGCACCGCCAGGGCGCGGCCATCCGGCAGGTCAAGCACGTCGCTGACCTCGGCCGCCGTGTCCGCCGCGCCGCCGTCGGCGATGCCGATGGCGCCGCAGCACGCTGCCACCTCGTCGATGCTGGCGCCGGCGGCAAGCCGCTCGGCCGGCACTGCGAACAGCTCGCGAAACCGGCGATTGACCACCTGGAGCCGGCCGTCGCCATCGAACAGCAGCAGGCCCTGCGCCATGTTGCTGATCGCCGCATCGAACTGCTTGGCCAAGGCGTGATTGGCCCGCTCGGTGCCGAGCAGCGCGATCAGGTCGCGATAATGCTGTCGGACGATCGAGCACAGCGCGGCAAGATACAGCAGCAGCATGACGCTCAGTGCCCAGCGATCGCGACCGAGCGGCGACGCCACCGTCGCCACGGGCAGCAGCCACGCGCAGAGCTGGGTGAGTGCGAAGCGCGGTGTGCCGGCATTGCGCGAGGCGATGCCGCCGCAGGTGCCGAGCGCCAGAATGATGGCCAGCTTGGCGACGGTATCGTTGGTCCCCGCCATGGCGACGCAAAGGGCGCAGAACACCCCGCTGATCGCCGCCCATGCCACGCCGACCAGACAGTAGCCAGGTGCGAACATCAGGGATGCGCGGTTTCGTTCCGACCCGCGCAGGCGCCGAACGCGCCAGAGCACGACCAGCCGCGCGGCCAAGACGATCACGAGGCCGGCCAGCATCACGGCAGGCCAGACCCCGGCATCGCGCCGGACCGCCAGCACGCCAAGGAACAGGCCCGCGAGGTGCCCGAGCATCAGCGAGCCAAGGCGCGCATACAGCGGCGCGACCAGCGCGGCCCGCACGCCCTCGTCCATCGGCGTGCGATCGAACAGCCAACGCAGAACTGCGGGAAGCCGTCTTTTCACTCGCTGAGACTCGTCACTGACGGGGCGCAATGTCGCGTTCCGGGAAGTGTTAGACAGATAAGAGTGCTGCATCATTGCCGCGCGGTGCCGCCAGCGCGGCATTATCATGCAAAATATGTTGCGCGCAACGACTTATAAAACATCAATAACAAGACACGAGATCTGGTTCATTCCTCGTCATCGGCGGAAAATGCTTGCGGTGCCGCACGGCCCCCTCCCCCCGGAAGCCCCGGCGCGGCACCGATCAGATTGCGGATGCGCTGCGACAGCACATCCATCGTGAACGGCTTGGTCAACACATGCATCCCCGGCTCCAGGCGGCCAGGGCCGATCGCCGCGTTCTCGGCGTAGCCGGTGATGAACAACACCTTCAGCGCCGGCCGCAACGCCCGCCCCGCATCGGCCAGTTGCCGCCCGTTCATGCCGCCGGGAAGGCCGACATCGCTGACCAGCAGATCCACGCGCGCCGGCGAGCGCAGCACCGCCAGACCGGCCGCACCGTCCGCCGCCTCGATCGGGATGTAGCCGAGACCCTCCAGCACATCGCTGACCAGCATCCGCACCGTCGGTTCGTCGTCGACGACCAGCACCGTCTCGCCCCGGCCGGCACGCGGCGCGGACTGCGGCTTGGGCGGCGGGGCGGCGGGCTCGTCTGTGCCGCCATGGCGGGGCAGATACAGGCATACCGTCGTGCCCTGCCCGACCTCCGAATAGATGCGCACCTGGCCGCCCGACTGCCGCACGAAGCCGTAGATCATGGACAGCCCGAGGCCGGTACCCTGGCCCAGCGGCTTGGTGGTGAAGAACGGATCGAACGCGCGCTTGCGCACATCCTCCGTCATGCCGGTGCCGGTGTCGCTGACGCATAGAGATACGTATTGTCCCGCCGGCAGGTCGCGCTCGCGCGCCGCCTTGGCGTCCAGCCAGCGATTGGCCGTCTCCAGCGTCAGTTTGCCGCCGTCGGGCATCGCGTCGCGGGCATTGATGCACAGGTTCAGCAGCGCGTTTTCCAACTGGTGCGGGTCGATCAGCGTGGTCCACAGCCCGACGGCGGCCACCACTTCCAGCGTCACCGACGGCCCAACCGTCCGGCCCACCAGCTCGGCAAGATCGGCGATCAGGCGGTTCACGTCGGTCGGCCGCGGGTCGAGCGTCTGGCGGCGGGAGAACGCCAGCAGGCGGTGCGTCAGCGCCGCTGCGCGGCGCGAGGCCCCCTGCGCCGCGGTGATATAGCGCTCCAGCTCGCCGATACGCCCCTGCGCCAGCCGCGACTGCATCAGCTCCAGGCTGCCGCCGATGCCGGTCAGCAGGTTGTTGAAGTCGTGCGCGAGCCCGCCGGTCAGCTGGCCCACCGCCTCCATCTTCTGCGACTGGCGCAACGCCTCCTGTGCGGCCTCCAGCTCCGCCTCGCGCGCCTTCGCCGCCGTGATGTCGCGGCCGGTGCCGGTCATCCGCTCACCGCCCGGCTCGGGCGAGAGCCGCCATGCCACCCAGTGCCATGTGCCATCGGCAGCCCGCAGCCGGTTCTCCAGGCTGACCGGCCGGCCGGTATCACGCATTTCCCGCACCGCCTTCATGACCCTCGGGACATCCTCCGGGTGCGTGATCTCGGTATAGGGGCGCGCCAGCAGCGTGGCCGTATCGTAGCCGAGCACGTGCGTCCAGGACGGGCTGACGCGCAGGCGGCGGCCGTCGTAGGTCGAGACCACCAGCATGTCCTCGCTGAGCTCCCACAACCGGTCGCGTTCGCGCGTGCGCTCCTCGACGCGCTGTTCCAGGGTTTCGTTGAGATCGCGCAACCGCCGTTCGGCGTCGCGCCGTGCCGCCTCGCTGCGGGCACGCTCGATCGCGTCCCAGATGCGCGCCGCCACATCCTCGATCAGCGCCACATCCTCGATGGACCACGCGTAGGGCGCGCGGCGGCTGACATACAGCGTGGACGCGAGGCGGCCGTGACGGATCAGCGGCACCGAAACGAAGGCGCGGGTTTCGATGCCGTCCCAGGCGGACGTGTCGCAGGTGCTATCGGCCGCCACGTCGGCCACCGCGACGGTCTGCCCGGCCCGATGGCGGTCGGCGTAGTGGCCGCCGAACGCGTCGAGCGCGAAGCTGCACGTGATCGGCGCCACGCCGTCTGCGTAGCCGGTGTCCAGCCGCAGCGTCGCGCCGTCGTCCAGCATCTGCCCGTAGCCGACGCGGTTGGCGCCGAGATGCCGACCGAGCAGCGTCACCGCCGCGTCGATGATGGCCTGCGGCTCGGCCAGCGTGCGCAACCGGTCGGCCAGCAGCAGCAGGAAGGCATGCCGCGCCTCCGGCTGCATCCGTTCGGTGATGTCACGCCCGATGGCGAGAACGCGTTCCGGCCGTCCATCGGCACCGGGTAGCGGCGAAATGGCCACGTCCCACCATTTCGGTGTGCCCTTTTGGGTCGGGCAGAACCCCTGGAAGCGCCCGGTGCCGCCGTCGCGCGCCTGCTCCACGGCGGCGCGGGCGGCGTCGTTGTCCGCACCGTGCCAGAGGCGCAGCCAGGACTGTCCGAGGATGGCGCGCACATCCGCGATCTCCATCCCCTCGATGCCGCCCGGGCTGACGTATTGAAAGCGGGCGTCGAGATCCATCACCACGATGAAGTCGCGCGACGAGGCCAGGATCGAGGTGTTCAGCCCTTGCGCCTCGCGCAGCGCATCCTCGATGTGACGTATGGCGGTGATGTCGCGCGAGACGGCGAGCAGCCGCTCCGGCCGGCCGTCGGCATCGCGGATCGGGGTGACGCGAGCGTCCCAGATCTTGCGGGTGCCCGCCAGCGAGTCGCAGGGCGCCAGCACGTGGCCGGTGCCGCCGGCCAGCGCGGTGGCAACGGCAGCCTCGGCCTGCGCGCGCGCCTCCTTCGGCCACAGGCTGGCCCAGGAGCGGTCGCGAATGGCCGCGAAGTCGCTCACCTCCATGCTGGCCAGCCCGCTTTCGTTCATGAACAGCAGGCTGCCATCGGGCGCCAGCACCTCGATGCAATCCCCCGAGGCGGCGAGCACGCCGTGCAGGAGTTCGGCATCCGTGCTCTGACCGACCGGCGCGAGGCAGGCGCGCAGCCGGACGATCTCGGCCGGCAACGCTGCGTCCCCGGTCACCGCCTGGTCGCCTTCAGCTTGCATCTTGCGCCGCCATGGCCGTCCGGCAGCAACGTGGGCGGCTCTTCACGCTCATGCCCGGCAATGTCGCACGGCTCGGTGAGCGGTGGCCAGTGTTTGCCAAGAAATCGTACGGCCGCCGTTCAGCGGCCTGATATCATTCGTAAAGACGTTGCATTGATGACCGCTTCAACGCTGGAACTTGTCGTTGAAAAAGCGTACGACCTCTCGATCAAAGCTTGCGTGGAACGCCGCGCGGTCGAAGCCCGGGCGGCTTTCGCAGATCGCCGGCGCGGCGGCGGCCAGCGCCGGGCTGCATGGGGCCAGAAAGTCGAAATGGTCGCCGACGACGACGACGTGGTACTCCGGCGGACGGGGCAGCGCATCGCGCACCGGCTCCACGAAATCGGGGGACGGCAGCACATGGTCGAATTCGGCACGCCAGAGCTGGATCGGGATGGTCACCCGTGACAGCCCGGCGCCGTCGAAGGCGAATCCGAGCGCCGGCGCGGCGACGACTGCGGCCTTGATGCGCGAATCGGCGATCCAGGTGCCCTCGGGCACCGGATGCGCGGCGGTCACGCCATAGCCTTTTATCAGCGCGCAGACATAGCTGTCCGGATGGCGGGCGCAATACGGCGCGAGCGCCGCATAGTCCGGCACGCCGCCGGCCGCCACGAGCGCCGTGAACCCGCCGGCGGAGAAGCCGAACATGCCGACGCGGGCCGGGTCGATGCGGGCATGGCCGGCCCAGGCCGTCAGCATGTAGCCGATCACTGCATGGACGGCCCGCGCACGATCCTGCAGGTGCAGGGCGCGGCTCTGATCCCGCCAGTTATCGCCGGTATGCGTCATCGCAGCCACGACGAAGCCGGCGCCGGCGAGCGCGAGCGCGGTGTCGTAGTGCCCGGCATAGGAGCCGCCGTTGCCGTGAGAGATGACCACCAGCGGCAGCGCGGTGCCGGCGATGGCGGCGTCCGGCGCGACCGACTGCATATACAGTTCCAGCCGCTGCGGCGACGCGGATGCGTCTGTCGAATACCAGATGCCAACGTGCAACGGAATGCCGGGCGGATCGTCCACGCTGACGGTCGCGAAGCCGACGGCGCTTGCCTGAGCCGGGGTCATGGCGAGCGGTGCGAGCATGATTGCCAATCCGATAACGCAGCGAAACATGGCCGTAGCTTCCCAAGGACCGGAGGCAGCCTAGCACGGCGCGGCCGGGCCGTTCCCCGCGACGCAGAAACGAAAAGCCCGGCTGCACGTCAGGCGAGAATGCCCGCACGAAGAATTTCCATGCCGGCGATGTCGGCCATTTGCCCCGCTCGATGGGGCATTACATGGAAAACCCAGGGACCACGGACCTGGTATCCCGCGGGATCTTCCGCAGCAGCTATTATGCCTCTATTTCTATCGCGAAATGGATCGGCCGCTCGCCACCCGGGCTGGTCCTGGCGCCCGCATGATCAGTTATCCGAAGCGGTCGACGCTTCGGCGCCGCTGATGTGGAACTTGGAGCCTTCCAGGCCTTCGGCATCGTAGCTGACGTAGGTGTTGGGGCCGACCTTGGCGAGATGCATGCAGCTAGTCTTGCCGCCGTCGATATGCGTCCAGGTTGCGCACACCTCGTTGCCGACAATGGCCAGCCGGCCCGTGTCGGTGAACATGCCGCCCCCCGCGCTGAGCCGCAGGCTTCCGTCCGGTGCAATCCATTTCGTCCACTTCGCGCCGACACGGCCGTGCAGCACAACGCCGTCCTCACGATGTGGAACGCTGTACAGCGCCTGGACCGCCGTGACCCCCAACAGCTCGGGGTGCGCCGACGTCGGCGCTGGCGGCAGACTGGCTACCGGCGACGAGGCGGGTGGCTGCGGCGGCGTGCACCCAGCCAGGGAAATCGCGCCGACAATGACGGCAACAAAACCGTAATTAGCCAACATGGTCCGCGCTCTCCTGACCTGCGTCGGGATGAGGAGCAATCAGTTCGCCACGACGGCCTGCATCAAAGGCTTGCGAACCGGAAGACCATCAGCGGCGACCTTTGGGTTTACGAGTTCCAGAACTCAACCCGCGGGACAATGCTGTAGAACGACTATACGTCGTTTGGCAAATCAAAAGGATGAAGCAAAGCGCTTTTTGCGAGCGCCGGGTCGCCAACGACACGAGGCACCTGCGTCAGCCGCTGCGTCATCACCCCTCGTCGCGGAACGCATCGGCGATCCGGCGCACGCGGCCGTCATCGTCCACCACCAGCACGTCGAACCGCACACCGGCCCGGCCCCATTCGGGATGCGCGCCAAGCAGGATGCCGGCGGCGGCCAACAGCCGGGCGCGCTGGCGCGGCCCCAGCGCGGCGGCGGCATCAGCCAGGGTCGGGCGGCGCTTGACCTCCACGAAGGCCAGCAGCCCGTCCCGCTCGGCCACCAGGTCGATCTCGCCGGCTGGCGTGCGGACGCGGCTGGCGTGCAGCGTCCAGCCATCCGCCGCCAGCGCGACGCGGGCCGCTGCCTCCGCGTCGATGCCCCGCGCGTGCGAGGCGCCGCGGGTCATGCCGCCGGGTCGGGCGACTCATTGTTCTGCCGCTCCTCCCGGGTCGGCAGCGTCGGGAAAGGCAGGTCGCGCCGCCGCTCGCGGCCGCGCCGCTCCGGCCTTGCCGCAACCTTGCCCGCGCCGCGATCCAAAGCCCCGGACAGCGGGACGACGGAAGACGCAGGCGAGGAGTGTTTCGCCACCAGCGGATGCCAGCAGGCCGCCCCCTCGCCCGGCAGATCCGGGCGGGTGGCGCAAAGCTGGCTGGCGTGCGGGCATGCCGGCTGGAAGGCGCAGCCGGCTGGCGGCACGCTGAATGCCGGTGTGACTTGCATCAGGCCGGGCGGGCGGGCCAGCAGCGCGGCCGTGTAAGGGTGCGCGGGGGCGCTCAGCACCTTGGCCGCCGCGCCGGTTTCGATGATCCGTCCGGCATGCATCACGGCCACCCGGTCCGCCGCCGCGGCGACCGTGCCGACGTCGGACGAGATCAGCACCAGTGACGACCGCTGCCCGCGCGCCAACCGCCGCAGCAGGGCCGCGAACGGAGCCCGCGACGGCACGTCCTGCGCCGAGGTCGGTTCGTCGGCCACCAGCACCTCCGGGCGCGCGCACAGCGCCAGCGCCAGCGCCACGCGCTGCAACTGGCCGCCGGACAGCTGGTGCGGATAGGCGCGGGCGAGGTCCGCCGGGATGGCGACCGCGTCCAGCCAGTCACCGACCCGTTCGCGCAGCACACGGGCCGACAACGGATTGTGGCAGGCGAGCGTCTCGGCCAGATGCGCGCCGATGCATCGCAGCGGGTCGAGTGCGACGGCCGAGTCCTGGAACACGGCACTGATCCGCCGCCCGCGCAGCCTGTGCCGCTCCGCCTCGGGCAAATGGTCGATGCGTGCCCCATCCAGCAGGATGGCCCCGCCGGCCAGCGCCGACCCGCGCGGCAGCAGGCCGGCCAGCGCCGCCCCGATCAGCGATTTGCCAGCCCCGCTTTCGCCCAGCAGGGCCAGCACCTCGCCCGGGGCGAGCGTGAACGACACGCCGTCCACCGCCATGCCGCCGGGCACACGGATGCGCAGCTGGTCGACGGTGAGCAACGTCATCAGGCGGGCCTGCGCAAGCGCGGGTCGAGCGCATGGCAGAGCAGGTCGGCGGTCAGCCGGAGCGCCACGAACAGCGGCACCGCCAGCACCAGACACGCCGCCAGCACCGGCATATCGGCCGTGGCCAGGGACCGCGCGAGCAGCAGGCCGATTCCATGGCATTGAAACGCGGCTTCCGTCACCACCGCGAAGGCCAGCAGCAGGCCAAGCTGCGTGGCCGACGCCTTCGCGACCGGCACCAGCGCGTTGGCCAGCGCGTGCCACAACACCACGCTGCGCGGCAGCCCGCGCGCGCGGGCGAAGCGGACCATGTCGCTGTCCAACGCCGCGACCATGCCGGCGCGCACGCGCAACAGCAGCAGCGCCGCCTGGAACAGCGTGACGACGGGCAGCACCAGCGCGCCACCGCCATACGTGTCGCCCGCGGCGCCGAACCGCAGCGGCCAGCGCAGCGTCGCGGCAAACGGCGGTATCAGCAGCATGCCGGTCACCAGCACGGACAGCCACGCGGCGAGCAGCGAGGCGGACAGGATGGCACGGCCGATACATGTATCGCGCTGCGCGGCCGCCAGCATGCCGCCGGGCACGCCCACCACCAGCGCCAGCAGCAAAGCGGTGGCGGCGCGTTGCAGCGTGGCCGGCAGGCGCTCGGCGATCAGCGCGCCGACCGGGCGCCCTGACCGCGTGGACAGGCCGAAATCGCCCTGTGCAGCATGCCACAGGAAGCGCGCGTAGCGCACCGGAGGCGCGTCCGGCGCCGGCCTGTCGCGCGGGCCGCCGGCGAGGCTGGCCAGTGCGACAGCCGCGGCGGCCGCGACGAGCAGCACCGGCACCGCTTGTGCCAGCCGCATGAGCACGAGCCGCGCGAATATCGGCATCATGCCTCCGGCCCGCGCCGCCCCTTGCGCGCCACCGCCCGCAATGAGGCGATGGCGGTACTGCCACTGACGGGTGCGGCCTCGGCCAGCGCCCATTCGAGCACCAGTGTGAAGCCCACGCCGAGCAGCACCGGGCCGAGGAACACGCCCAGCAGCCCGAACGCCAGCGCCCCGCCCAGCACGCCGAGCATGGTGAGCAGGAACGGCAGCTGCGCGCCGCGGGCGATGAAATACGGCCGGATGACGCTGTCCGCGCCGCTGACGAATACCAGCGCGTAGCCGAACAGCAGCAACCCCCGCCAGGTATGGCCATTGGCCAGCAGCCATAGCGACGCAGGTATCCAGACCACCGGCGCGCCGATCGGCAGCACCGACAGCCCGCCGGCGATCACCCCCAGCAGCAGTGGGCGTGGAATGCCGACCAGCCACAGCCCGAACGTACACAGGATGCCCTGCACCACCGCCGTGCCGAGAATGCCGTAGACCACTCCGCGGATCGTCGCCCCGGTCACCGCGATCAGCCGCGGCGCGCGGGCACCGGCGATGCGCACCATCAAGGCGGTGAGCACATCGGCCAGCCGATCGCCCGAGGCGAAGAAGAAGAACGCCACCAGCAGCGCCAGCAGGAATTGCAGCACGCCACTGGCAACCCCGAGCAGAACCGAGAGCGCGAATTCCGCCGCCTGCCCGAAATACGGCTTGAAGAACGCCACCATGGCGGTCAGGTCGGCCGCCCAGGTATCCCACAGGCCCGCGATGGTCGGGCCGATCGCCGGCACGCCCGCCACCCAGGGCGGTGCCTCCGGCAGGCCTGCGGCCACCGCGTCCTGGATCAGGGCGCGCAGATGCTCGGCATCGTCCGCCCCGCCGGGCACCGCGGCGGCCAGCGGCAGCACCACCACGACGGCCACGATCAGCACCATGAGCAAGGCTGTGAGAATGCGGCCGAGGCGAAGATGCGTCCTGAACCATTGGTAGATCGGCCACGTGGTGAATGTAAGGATACCAGCCCACAGGATAGCCGAAAAGAATGGTTGCAGCACCACCACGCAACCGACGGCGATGCCCCCCAGCAACAGCGCCATCAGGACGCGCTCGGTCGCCATAGTCCCTCCCTGTGACTCGTGGTTCTGGTATCGGCCCGACCGACCGGAACTTCAACCGGCGTCGACACCGCCGCGTGAGAAGGGGTCGGCACGCAGCGCCCGTTCTGGCCAAGCCGCAGCGCCCCCGCTAGCTTCCGTGGGCCGAACAGGGGGACCCAACATGCCGCGTCTGGCCGCAAATCTGTCCATGATGTTCAACGAGGTGCCGTTCCTCGACCGCTTTGCGGCCGCTGCCGACGCGGGCTTCAAGGCCGTCGAATTCCTGTTCCCCTACGAGCACCCGGCCACCGCGCTGCGGGCACGGCTGGATGCGGGCGGGTTGCGCCAGGTACTGTTCAACGCGCCGCCGGGCGACTGGGCGGCCGGCGAGCGGGGGCTGGCCGCCCTGCCCGGCCGGGTCGGCGAGTTCCGTGACGGTATCGCCCGTGCGCTGGACTATGCCGTCGCGCTGGACTGCCCGCTGGTGCATGTCATGGCCGGCATCCCGCCCGCCGGCACGCCGCCGGCCACGGCCGCCGCACTCTATGCCGCCAATCTCGCCTGGGCCGGCGAGCAGGCGCTGGCGGCCGGAAAGCGCATCGTGATCGAGCCGATCAACCATCGCGACATGCCCGGCTACTACCTGAACACCCAGGAACAGGGTGCCGCCATCGTGGAAGCGCTCGGGCGCGACCGGCTCGGGCTGCAATTCGACATCTACCATTGTCAGGTGGCCCAGGGTGACGTCACCAAGCGCATGGAGGCGCTGCTGCCGGTGATCGGGCACATGCAGATCGCCGATGTGCCTGCCCGCCACGAACCCGGCACCGGCGAGATCGGCTGGGAGTTCGTGTTCGGGCGCATCGACGCGCTCGGCTATCAGGGCTGGGTCGGCTGCGAATACCGCCCGGCCGGCGACACGGTGGCCGGGCTGGCGTGGCGGCGGAAATTCGGCGTCTGAGACGCCGAGAGACGGATACGCGAACAGACAGGGGAGAGCGAGGGATATGCAGATCGGTTTCATCGGCCTGGGCATCATGGGCCGTCCCATGGCGCTCAACCTGGCGGCGGCGGGACATTCGCTTGTGGTGCCCGACCGCCCCAGCCTGACCGACGATCTGCGGCAAGCCGCCAGCGTGGTCAGCGACGCAGCCTCAGTGGCCGAGGCCGCCGATGTCGTGATCCTCATGGTGCCCGATACGCCGGACGTGGAGCGTGTGCTGTTCGGCCCGCACGGCGTCGCCGAGGGGTTGTCGGCTGGCAAGCTGGTGATCGACATGTCCTCGATCAGCCCGATCGCCACCAAGGCCTTCGCCGCCCGTATCAGCGGGCTGGGCTGCGACTACCTGGACGCCCCGGTCTCCGGCGGCGAGGTCGGGGCAAAGGCCGCGACGCTGACCATCATGGTCGGCGGACCGGACGCCGCGTTCGAACGTGCGCGGCCGCTGTTCGAACGGCTCGGCAAGAACATCACCCATGTCGGGTCGGAGAACGGCGCCGGGCAGACCTGCAAGGTGGCCAACCAGATCATTGTGGCGCTGACCATCCAGGCGGTCAGCGAGGCATTGACCTTCGCGCGCAAGGCGGGCGCGGACCCCGCGCGGGTCCGCCAGGCGCTGATGGGCGGCTTCGCCTCCTCGCGCATTCTGGAGGTGCATGCGCAACGCATGATCGACCACAGCTTCGCCCCCGGGTTCCGCATCCGCCTGCACCAGAAAGACCTGAGCCTGGCACTGACGGCGGCCCGCGAGATGGGCATGGCGCTGCCCAATACGGCGGTGGCGCAGCAGATGTTTTCCGTCGTGGTTTCCGGGGGCGGCGCCGATCTCGACCATTCCGCGCTGGTGAAGGCGATTGAGCGCATGGCAGGTATGCCGGGTTAGCCATGCGGCTCATACGATGGGATTAGTCCCGACCCCAGACACTAGTAAATGGTGCATACGGGATACGCTTTGTCAAAAATTGGGGTTGATTTCGCCCTCGAACCGGCAATAATCTAGCTTTGTAATGCTATATGAGATTCGCGTCGCGGCAGACACCAACGCCTGTCAAACCGGCGCGGCGAACAAGGCAGGGATTGATGCGTTTCACCGAGATCGGGCAACAGCTCCGGGCATATCGCCTGGAGTCAGGCCTTCGTGCTGAAGAGATCGCCGCCCGTCTCGGGGTGTCGCGCGCTGCTCTTTATCGCTATGAGAAAGGTGAAGTCATCAAACTGGATACAATTCAGCGTCTGGCGGAATTGCTCAAGATATCGCCATTATCGTTACTCGGTATTGGTGTCGAATATTACAGCAGGCCGATCGGGTATTTCGAACGTATCCGACAGATCGAGGAAACCGCCGACCAATTGCTGATCATGAGTGGTCCGATCTGCTACTTGACTACCTCCGATAGCTACGACGCGGCATTAGGGCAGGTCTTCGAGGAGATCGGCGAGGCCGCCGGCGGCGAGCGGGCGGCCATCCGGGCGACGGCGGAACAGGTGATGGGCATCCTGGCGGCGCGCAAGCGCATGCAGGGCATCAGGCGGCCGAGCATCATCTGCATGATCTCGGTCCAGCGCGTCCAGCAATTGCTGGAAACCGGGATAGCCGTCGGCCTGCCGCTCAGCGACCGGATGCGCAAGGTCTGCCTGAGCGTCGCCAGCACCGAAGTGGCGCACATCGCCGACCTGATGGAAGCCGAGCCGATGGGCCTGCAATTCGGCCTGCTGACGGCGGCCGAGCCAAGCGGGGATTTCACCGTCCTGCGGTCGCGCGACCGCGCCACGCTGGCGGTGAACGCCTTCCGGCCGGACTGCCACCCGGCCGCCGCCAGCGGTGTTGCGATGATCACCGGCGCGGACGAGGCGGTGACGGCGCATCAGCGGGTGGCCGAGACGCTGTGGCGCGAAGCGTTGAAGGGGGCTGCCGGGGCCGCGCGGCTGCGCCAGATTCTGGGCACCAACGTCGCGGCGTGACCGGCCGGCGCCACCGGGGCGCAACGGGACGCGATAACAGCCCATAACGTTGCGCCGCTTGACCGACCCGCGCCACGCGGCATAGCTGTGAGCGGATCACCGCCGCGTGAGGTCGCGCCATGGCCGTCAATCACAGCCTTATCGTCGATATCGGGATGAGCGAGGGCAACGATACCGCGTTCTACCTTGCCAAGGGCTTCCAGGTGGTAGGCGTCGAGGCGGACACGACCTTGCAGCCGCACCTGACCGCACGTTTCGCCGACGAAATCACGGCCGGCCGCCTGCTGGTGCTGCACCGTGCCGCCTCCGAAACCAGCGGCGACTACGTCACTTTTTACCACGACTCCACCGAACAGGGGCATTCCTCGCTGGACCGCCAGGGCCGCTCGGTCGGCGTGGCGGAATACCGGGTCGGCACCATCGACTGGTCGGGGCTGCGCGCGGTGGCCGGCGTGCCGTACTACCTGAAACTGGACATCGAGGGGGCGGAGCCGGGGTTCCTGCGCTCCATGCTCAACGCCGGCGATATCCCGCTCTATATCTCCGCCGAGGTGCAGACCTTCCAGCCGATCGAGCTGTTCCACCGCATCGGCTACAAGCGGTTCCGGCTGATCAACCAGACTTTGCTGGGCGGGGTGACGCTGCCCGACCCGCCGCTGGAGGGCGGGTATGTGGAGCGCCCCGACCCGTTCCACTGGTCCGGCCCGTTCGGCCGCGAGCTGGCCGGCAACCGATGGTTCAGCTTCGAGGAGATCCGCGCCATCTACGGCGTGCTGCACGAACTCTGGGGCTACGGCATGCTGGTGAGCGGCTGGATGGACTGCCACGCCACCCTGGAGGAGCCGGACGCCGCGTGAGCGCGGCAGTCAGGCGCTGAACCGGACGCGATAGTCCTGCGGTGTGGCTGCCAGCAGGCGCAGGAAGCTGCGGCGCATCGTCTCCTCCGATCCGAAGCCGCAACGCCGTGAGATCTGCTTGACCGGCAGGCGTGACTCCGACAGCAGCCGCCGGGCCGCTTCCACCCGCAGCCGCTCGACAGCCCGGCCCGGCGTCAGGCCGGTTGCCTCCGCATAGTGCCGGCTGAAACTCCGCTCGCTCATGCCTGCGCGACTGGCCAGGACCGGAAGCGACATGTCGTCAGCCAGATGCCCGTTGATCCAGTCATGCAGCGCGCCGAATTTGTCGTCTGCCGCTTGCAGGGACAGGGCGGTGCTGAACTGCGCCTGCCCGCCCGGACGCTTGAGGAAGACAACCAGGTAGCGAGCCACGGCCAGCGCCACGGTCCGGCCGAGGTCCTGTTCCACGAGCGCCAATGCCAGATCGATGCCGGCCGTCACCCCGGCCGAGGTCCAGACCGGGCCATCGCGCACGAAGATCGGGTCGGCCTCGACACGCACGGCGGGGAAGCGCCGGGCAAGCTCGGCGCAGAACGACCAATGGGTCACCGCCCGCCTGCCATCCAGCACGCCTGACGCCGCCAGCAGGAACGCCCCGGTGCAGACGGAGGCGACGCGACGTGCCTGCCCCGCACGCCCCCGCAGCCAATCGACCAGCACCGGGTCCGCGGCCGCCGCTTCGACGCCCTGGCCACCGGCGACCATCAGCGTATCGAGCGCCTCGCCAATGGGCGGGAGCGGCGCCGCTGCGAGCCCCAGCCCGGCCGAGGCGGTCACGCCCTGCCCGCCTTGCGCCACGACCCGGAGCGCGTAGGGCGGCGTTCCCCCAGCTTCGGCGACGAGGTCGTTGGCGGATGCGAACACCTGAAGCGGGCCCGTGACATCGAGCAACTGCACCGCCGGGAAGGTGAGCACTTCGATTGCGCGGGTTGCACTTGGCGCAGAGCGAGGGGGCCTTGGCATTTCCGCCGAAGCGTGACCGGGCGGGTTTGCCCGGTGTTCAGTAGCAACCGCCACCAAACGAGATTGGCGCGGAAGCGCGACAAAACTCCCCTCCATGTCGGATGTGTACCGAGAGCGCCCAAACAGGTTTCCGCGCTCCTCGCTTTGGCGGAAAGCGAGGGGGGATTGGCACTTCTGCCGATGCCTGCCCCCCATATTGCTCCTGGTGATGCCCGACAGTTGGCGTCGCAGCACCATTCCGGCGTTCACGAGTTCAATACTTTTGCGAACAGGACCGATGCCATGGATCTGACCCATATCAACGCCTTCACCGCTGCGATGCAGCGCAAGGATCTGGAGGCCATGCTCACTCACATGGTTGACGACATAATCCTCAAGACCCCACTCGTCGCCGAGCCCTTCAAAGGCAAGACAGCAATCAGACCGGTTGTCGAAGCCCTGCTGCGCGTGGTCGACAAGTTCGACTTTCGCGAAATCATGCAAGGCCATCAGCATGCATCCGCGTTCTTCGGGATTACCGTCGGGCCGAACGAGTTGGACGGCGTGGACTACTGGCGCATCAACGAAGCGGGCTTGATACAGGAGATGACGGTCCTGTGGCGGCCCCTTCCGGCGGTGGTCGCGGTGCACAACAAGCTGGCCCATGCTGACGCTGAACCGGCCTAGCAACGCGTGCCGTCAAGCGCCGATCGAAGGATCGCGGCAGGGACGCGGGTCGCCCCGCCCCCCTCCCGCGCAGATCCGACGGCCTATGGTCGGCTGAACGCGAACAGAGTCACGTCGATGGTGAAGCTGCCATCCGCCTGCACGTCGAAATGCCGGCGCACGTCGTCGGCCATCGCCACCTGAAGCGCCTTGATCGCCGCCACCATCGGCTGCGGCGTGCGCATGCGGGCGATCCAGGTGGAGAAATCGAGCGGCACACGAAACTGCGTCACCGCGCCGGGCAGAAACCCTGCGCGGGCGCCGGAATCTTCCCATTCCGCGCGCGAACGGTCGCGCACGTGGGAGGTGTCGCGCAGCACCTCGACCGCTTGCAGGAACGTGTCCAGCACCGGACGGCCCGGCGAGACCACGTCGACAAAACCGGCGATCCCGCCCGGCCGCGTCACCCGCGCGGCCTCGCGCAGGCCGGCATCGAAGTCTCGCCAATGATGCGCGCTGTACCGGCTCAGCACGCAATCGAAACTGGCATCGGCGAACGGCAGATGCTCGGCCGGGCCCTGTTGCGTTGTCACATTCGCCAGCCCGCGCTCGGCCGCCGCGCGCGCCACCACCTGCAGCATTTCCGCCGACAGATCGTAGGCGACCACCTCGCGCGCCAGCGCGGCCGCCGCGTAGGCGACATGGCCGCCGCCGCAGCCGAGATCGAGCACCCGCCCCTGCCCGGTTGCCAACGCCGTGAGCGCCGCGAGGTCGGAGCCCTGGGAATGCACTTCGCTGGCCAGGTAGGCTCGCGCCTGCTGGCCGAACTGATCCACCGCCAAGGCTTCCTGCGTGCGTCCGCTCATCGCCGTTCTCCTGCGTCTCTGCGCCATCCTGCCGCCGCCTGAGCAATGCGCCAACAGCGATGGTTATCCGCACACCGCATGCCAGCCGCCCGGACGACGCCTGAATGACGCAGCTTCGCCGAAGCCGCGCCGCCTGTCGTCTCGCGTCAGACCGTGGTTTCCGGCACCAGCGAGAAGGCGGTGTGCGGCTGCGCGCCGTGCGCCTCGTCGTCCGTCAGCATGCGCCAGATGCCGGACACCAGGATCTCGCTGGGGCGGAAGCGGGCCTTGTAGGCCATCTTGCGGCTCTCGGCGACCCAGTAGCCGAGATAGACATACGGCAGCCCGAGCGCCCGCGCCCGATCGATGAGCCACAGGATCGTGTAGGTGCCGACCGAGCGGCGTTCCATCCCCGGCACGAAATAGGAGTAGACGGCCGACAGCCCGTCGCCCAGCCGGTCGGTCAGGCAGGCGCCGACCATGCGGTCGTCCGGGTCGCGGAACTCGACGATGAAACTGTCGATCGGCGTATCTTCGACCATGGCGCGGTAGTCGTAGAAACTCATTGTCGCCATGTCGCCGTCGCCGTGGCGGGCCTGCTGGTAGCGTTGGAACAACTGGAACTGCTCGGCCGTGGCGCGGGCCGGCACCTCGAAGCCCTCCATGCCCTCGTTGGCGCGGGCAATGCGGCGCAGCGTGCGGTCCGGCTGGAAGGTCGCGACCGGAATCCGAATTGGCACGCAGGCGTTGCAGCCCGGGCAGACCGGCGCATAGGCGATGTTGTGGCTGCGGCGGAATCCGGCACGCGACAGCCGGTCGTGCAGCGCGTCCGCGTCCGGGCCGGTGATCTCGGTGACCACTTTCCGCTCGGTGCGGCCGGCGATGTAAGGGCACGGCAGCGGCGCCGTGGTGTAGAAGAATTGCGGCCGGCGCGGCGGCTTGTAGCTCATGCTGGCCGGCTCTCGCCCTGAATGCTGCTGCAACGCTCGATCATCAACGCCACTCGCCTCCAGACGCCATGTTCACGAACCCCGCGGCCTGGGTCAACGCCCTCACACGTACAACTACCAATCCAGCGCCGATGTCGTGCAGTGTACGCCGACGCGGGCTGAGCACGGCCATCAGCAGCGGCAGGCCGGACAGCGCCAATGAGACGTAGAACCCCGCCACCCAGATCGCCGCCGCCGCGGCACCCGGCGGGCCCAGATCCTGCTCGCGCCGCACCGCCAGCCCAAGCAGCGCCTGCCCCGGCGTTGCCGACAGCGGCGTCAGCAGGCTGATCCAGTTGTACAGCGGCGGCACCGCCGGCAGCAGCGTCAGCAGCGGGAACCCGAGGCCGAGCGTCAGGATGCCGAACACGAAGAAGGCAATGGCCAGCACCTTCCAGATCAGCAGCACGATAAGCCCGTCCACCACGAAGCCGACCAGCCGGCGCGGGATGGTGCCGTGCGTCAGAAATTCGTCCTCCATCGCGGCACTCGGATAGGGGATCATGGCGTCTGGCCTAGCGGGGTGAGGGTGATGCGCGCGGCAACCTGATCCGGCGCCCGGGTCAGCATGACACTGGCGCCGTCACGCCACCGCAACAGGAAGTTGCGCGACAGCGGGCTCAACAGGTTGCCGGACTCGCCGGGGGTGACCACGAACAGGCTGCGGTCCAGGTTGGAAAGATCGTAGACGCCGCGAAACTCCGGGCCGTGGATGTCCTCGTAGCTACCGGCCGCGACGCCGCCGCGATCGATGGTGGCGTCCCCGCCCGGCGCCGCGATGCCGATCTCGGACAGGGGGCCGAGCACTGGCACGGAACGCAGGAGCGGGTGGGCGAACACCGCGCGATGCGCGTCGCCCCAGTGCCACGCGGCCGGGTCCGGCCCGAACCGCTGGGACAATTCCGCGGCGGCGTCGGCCAGCGTGCTGGCCAGCATCGGCGTGCAGTCACCGCCGCACCAATGGGCCCCGGCCGGCGAGAGCGCATAGCGCAGCAACTGCGACCAGGGCGCGACGGCGGGGCGCCCGGCTCGCGGCACGCCGATCTTTTCCAGCAAGGCATTATGAAAATGCTGAATCCAGGCATTGAAGATCAGCGGCTGCGGTGCCTCGCGCGTCATCGCGCCGTCCCAGCCGGTCAGCAACGCCAGTGCCGGGCGCGCGGCACCGGTGGCAGGCAACAGGCTGGGCGGCACCGCACGCAGCACCGGCAGCAGATCGGTGGCGGCGAGGCTGAGTACGTCGGATTGCATGGCGGCAAAGCTGGACAGCGTGTGCTGCGGTGTCTCACCCAGCAGTGTGCGGATGCGCCGGGCGCGTTCGTCGCTGAACCATGTCCGGCCGAGGAACACCGGGAAGTCCGGCGGCGCCACACGCTCGTTGGCGTTCACCAGATGGCCGCTGGCGGGGTCGACGTAATGCGGCAGCGCGTCGCCCGAGGCCCAGCCGACCCAGTCATGCGCACCATCCGCGCCCGGCTCGGCGCGGAACCCGTCGCCGGATTTCCGGATCGGCACGCGGCCGGTCACGAACAGGCCGATCGAATGCGTATCGGCAACCATCATGTTCTGTACAGGCGAGGTCAGCTCGGCCGCCGCCCGCCCGGCCGCCGCCACGTCCGCCGCACGGTTCAGCGCCAGCAAGCCGGCGGCGGCGGCGTCGCCGGGCATGATGTTCGCGGCTGCCAGTGCCACCACCGGGCCGGTCGGGTCCACGAGATCGGAAATCACCGGACCATGCCGTGTCTCCCGCACCGTCAGGGTCTCGTCGCGCTGGCCGCGCACGTGGATGGTCTCGGTGCGCGTGACGAACAGGCGCGGGCCGTCCGGCGTCTGGTATTTGCCGTCGACGAGCGGGGTTTCGACGAACAGGTCCTGCACGGCGGCGCCGGTGGTGGTGAAGCTCCAGGCGATATGACTGTTATGGCCCAGCACCAGGAACGGCACGCCGGGCGCGGTGGCGCCCGCCAGCGTGCCGGCGGGCGTGTCGATGCGCGCCAGGTACCAGATGCTCGGAAAGCCGTAGCCGAGATGCGGGTCGCCGGCCAGCAGCGGCGCGCCGGTAGCGGAGTGCCGCCCGTCCACCGCCCAGGCATTGCTGGCGCTGTCCGGCAGCGTGAAACGGGCCGGGAATGCCGGAATCGCGTCGTCCAGCAGGCTTGCCAGCCGCGCCAGCGCGGGATCGGCCAGCGACGCTTCCGGGTTGCCGGTGCCGCCGCCATCGGGCCACAGTTCGTCGACCGTCGCCTGCGGCAGGGCGGCATCCAGCACCATGCGCGCGCGCACCTGCCGCCAGTCGCCGGACAGGTACAACCCCATGGACTTGCCCCATAGCAGGCTGTCCACCGGCGTCCACGGGCGCGGACTGCCGAAGGCCACGAATTCCGGGGCGGCGAACCGGCCGCGCTGCGCGATCCAGGCGTTCACGCCGTTCGCGTAGGCGGTCAGCATCGCCCGCGTGTCGGCGGGCAGCGCCGCGAGATCGTCCGTGGCGCGAAGCCGCAGGCCAAGCGTGCGCATCAGCCGGTCGAGCGGCAGCGTCGCGGGACCGGCGATTTCAGACAATTCGCCGCCGGCGGCGCGGCGCATCAGGTCCATCTGGAACAGTCGCTCGCGCGCATGCAGGTAGCCGATCGCTGCGGCCGCGTCTGTCTCGCTCTGTGCCGAGATGTGCGGCACGCCGTCCGCGTCCAGCGCGATGGCGACCGGCGCCGACAGGCCGGCGATGGCTGCGGAGCCCCCGCCGCCGGGCAGCGATAGCCACAGCGCCGCAGCGACCGCAACGATGGCGAGCAGCACGAGGCTGCCAAGGACGGCCAGCGCGCGGCGGAGCCAGCGGGAAATGAAACGCATGCCGGCAAAATGGCCCTGCCGCGTGCCGGATGGAAGGGCGTCGTGCGGCTTGCCCGCAACAACGCCGATCCGTAGGGTCCGCATGTCCCAAACCGCTGGAGTGCCCGCCGCCATGACCGACATCCCCGACCGCCCCGAATACGGCAGCGATCTGTTCCAGCGCGGCCTGGCGGTGCGCCGAGAGGTGCTGGGCGCGGATTACGTGGACGCCTCGCTGGCCCGTGCCGACGATTTCTTCGCCGGCTTCCAGCAGATCACCACCGAGGTCGCCTGGGGCACCATCTGGACCCGCCCCGGCCTGGACCGCAAAGCCCGCAGCATGATCGTGCTGGCCATGCTCGCGGCGATGAGCAAGCCGCATGAGCTGAAACTGCATGTGCGCGGCGCGCTGACCAATGGCGTGACGCGCGACGAGATCAAGGAGATCCTGATGCAGTCCTGCGTCTATGCCGGCATCCCGGCCGGGCTTGAGGCGTTCCGCGCCGCCGTCGAGACATTCGCCGAAATCGACAAGGCCGCCGCCAAGGGCTGAGGCCGCAAGCGCTTGTTGCGCAGCATTTGCCGGCCCCCGCCCGGTCCGAAACGGATGGAGCGGGGTGCATGACAAGCATCTCCGTCCGGGTCTGGGACGCGCCGACGCGCCTGTTCCATTGGGCCATCGTCGTGCTGATCGCCTTCAGCTGGTTCAGCATCCATGAGAACTGGATGGAGATCCATCTGCTGTCGGGCTACGCGACGGCCGCACTGCTGCTGTTCCGGCTGATCTGGGGGTTCACCGGCAGCCAGACGGCGCGCTTTTCAAGCTTCCTGGCCAGCCCGCTGGCCGGGCTGCGCCATCTGTCGCACCTGACGCGGCGCGAGCCAGACACGCAGATCGGCCATAATGCCGCCGGCGGCTGGGTGGTGCTGGTCATGCTGCTGGTGCTGGCCGTGCAGGTGCTGACGGGCCTGTGCGCCAACGATGACGTGCTCACCGAGGGACCGCTGGCCAAGTATGTCGGCAAGCGGCTCAGCGACCGGCTGTCGGTGATCCATGCGATCAACTTCAACATCATCGAGGTCGTGATCGTCCTGCATGTGCTGGCGATCGTCGCCTACGCGGTGCTGAAGCGGCACAATCTGGTGCGGCCGATGATCACCGGCCGCAAGCAACTGCCGCAGGACGTGGCGCCGCCGCGGATGGTGACACCATTGCTGGCGCTGGCGGTGTTCGCCTGTGCGGTCGGCATCGTGGCGTTCATCGCCGCCGGGATGTGAGGCCCGGCGGCGGGCGCAACCTCAGGTGCGAACCTTGTAGGTGCGGTGGCAGGCGCCGCAGGTGCCGCCGAGCGTTTTGAACTGCGCGGCGAATGCCTCCGCGTCACCCGATTTGGCAGCCGTGGCGAGGCTGGCGGCGGCGGCCGAGGCATTCGCGGCAGCCTTGGCGAAACCGGCAGGGTCGGACCACACCTCCGGCTTGGCCTTGGTGTCGTGGCCGGTCTCGGTGCCAGCGGGGAACAGCTGCGGGAAATTCTTGAGCCAGCGCGATATCGCGTCGGCCTGATCGGCATACGGCTTCACGTCCCCCTTGGCGGCGACGGTGGCCTTCATGTCGTCGACGATCGAAGCCATCAGGTCCTGGCCCGCCTGCCGCGTCTCGATCAGCGTGGACGGAGCCATCTGGATCGCCGCCTGCCCCCAGCCCTGTCCGGCAAACCCGGCCGACAGCACGACGGTGCCGGCCAGCAGCCCGGCAAATGCAACGAATTTTCTCATGCCCGCATCTCGCCCCCGATGAGGCGCCCGCAATAGAGCGCCCCTACCCCCCGACTATGGCAGTGATTTCTCCCCAAGGCATGCCCCAAGCATGGGCGGCGGGCGATCCCGGCACGCCAATTCACGTGGGTGTCATTGGTTTTGATCCGTGTAGCGATCACGACAGCGACAACCGTCACATAAGCTTGTGAAGCAGGGACCGCGGCCCTGCCCCTGTCATGCCGCCCTCGATAACACTAGCCGAAAGCAGCGATGGGCTTTGTACGGCATGGATACCAACCTGAACTCAGACCCCACGGCAATTCCGGCGGATAACGCCGAGGAATGGCTGCGGTCGGCGCGGCATTGCCCTCCCGGACTGGCGGCGTGCATCGGACCGGCCTCGTTCCTCGCGCCCCGCCACGTCGATCCGTCCATCGTGGCGGCGTGGATGGAGCATGGCCCGTTCGCCTTCTGGCTGACCCGCGCGCTGCGGCCGCGCTGTTTCGTGGAGCTGGGGACGCACACCGGCTTCTCGTTCTTCGCGGTCTGCCAGGCCGTCGCGCAATTCCGCCTGCCGACGCGCTGCCACGCCGTCGACACCTGGCAAGGCGACGAGCATGCCGGCTTCTACGGCGAGGATGTGTTTGCCCGTGTCCAGGCCACGACGGCCGAGCTCTACGCCGGCTTCGCGCATCTGATCCGCGCGCGCTTCGACGACGCGGTGGGCTGTTTCGGCGACGGCGAAATCGACCTGCTGCATATCGACGGGCGGCACCGCTACGACGACGTGGTGCAAGACTTCGAGACGTGGCGACCCAAGCTGTCGCCGCGCGCGGTGGTGCTGTTCCACGACATCACGGAACGCACCAACGGGTTCGGCGTCTGGCGCCTGTGGCGCGAGCTTGCCGGCCGGCATCCATCGTTCGAATTCCTGCACGGTCACGGCCTCGGCGTGCTGGCACCCGGGCCGGAACAGCCGGCGGCGCTGCACGGATTGTTCTTCGCGGACGATCGTGCGGCCGACGAGATCCGGGCGGCGTATGCCCGGCTCGGCGCGGCCGTCACCCGGCAGCATACATTGCTGCAGGCGCAAGCCGCGCTCGCCGAGCGCCCGCCGGCGGTAGCGGACCCCGCCCCCGACCCTGCGCCGGTGATCGCGGTGCTGCGGGCCGAGCGCGACGCGCTGGAGGCCCGCGCAATCGCCGCCGAACACGTCGCCGCCCAGGCCGATCGGCGCCTCGCCGCCATCACGGAGGACCATGACGCGGCAATCGACGAGTTGTCGCATCTGACGCGCAAGCTCGTCGCCAGCGCGCGGCTGGCGCAGCGTGCCACACGGGCCGAGGCGGATCGCGACCACCTGCTGGCAACGCTCACGCCGCTGCGCGGTCAGCTGGCAGAAGCCGAGCACGAGCGGGACGCCATCCGCACCTCGACGATATGGCGCGCCACCGCGCCGCTGCGCCGGATGCTGGCGAGCCGCGTGGCCGCGCCGTTGCGCCGGATGCGTCGCCGCTCCCGGCACACGCCGGCGGCCGGACCACTGACACCGATTCTACCGACGGCCACGCCGCCGCCCGATCGGTACACCCATGCCGCCTGGTTCGCCCGCTACCAGCGGGATGCCGACCATGCCGCCGTCACGTGGCGTGGCGCCACGCGGTTCAGCATCATCATGCCGGTCTACAAGGTGCGGCCGGACTGGCTCAGTGCGGCCATCGCCAGCGTGGTGGCGCAAACCTATCCGCACTGGGAGCTGATCTGTGTCGACGACCATTCCGCCGACCCGCTGCTGAGTGCCATCCTGCGCTGCGCGGCGCACGACGAGCCCCAGGTGCGCGTGATCACGCTGCCACGCAACCAGGGCGCCGCGGTCGCCACCAATGCCGGCCTTGCACGGGCAGGCGGCGATTACGTGCTGTTCATGGACCACGACGATGTGCTGGAGCCGCACGCCCTCGCCCGCCTCGGCGATGCGGCGTCCGCGGAGGACCCCGACATCCTCTACGGGGACGAGGTCGTGACCGGCGAGGACATCGATGAGATCCTCGGCGTGCAGGCACGCCCGGCGTTCTCCCATGCCTATTATCTGTCGCACCCGTATGTCGTGCATCCGCTGGCCGTGCGCGCGTCGCTGGCACGCGAGATCGGCGGGCTGAACACCGCGCTGACCATCTCGCAGGACATCGATTTCGTGCTGCGCGCGCTGGAGGCGGCGACCAAAGTCACCCATGTGCCGGACGTGCTGTATCGATGGCGGACCAGCCCCGGCAGCGCGGGACACCAGCGTCGCGCGGCGGTGATGGCAACCACCTGCGCGCTGAAGACGGCGCATCTGAAGCGGCTTGGCTTCAGCGGCGCCGTGGTGCGCCCCGGGCGCTCGTTCAACACGTTCAGCGTGCGCTACTTCGCTGCGCCAGCCGGACGCATCCTGGCGATCATTCCCACCAAGAACCGGGCCGCCCTGCTGCGGCAATGCATCGAGACGCTGCGGTCGACCACGTCGGGGCTGCAGGTCGACATCGTGGTGATCGACCACCAGTCGGACGAGGCGGAGACGCGCGACTACCTGGAGGATCTGCGCGATGCCGGGACGGCGACGGTTCTGACGTATCAGGGCGCGTTCAACTACAGCGCCATCAACAACTACGCCGTGCGCGCGACCGGCGCCGGTTACGATTATTTTCTGTTCCTCAACAACGATATCGAAGCGACGCAGCAAGGCTGGCTGCACGCGATGCTCGACCTCGCGATGCGCGCCGATGTCGGTGCGGTGGGGGCGACGCTGCTGTATCCGGACGGCGCGATACAGCATTCCGGCGTCGTCATCGGCCTCCACGGTGCGGCCGAGCATGCCTTCAAGACGCTGCCGTTCACCGGGCACGATCCGGGCTACGGCGCCAGCCTGCACGCCACCCGCGATTACAGCGCGGTGACGGCGGCCTGCATGCTGGTGCCTGCCGAGGTGTTCCACGCGGTCGGCGGCTACGACGAACGCCTCGTGATCGGCTTCAACGACACCGATCTGTGCCTGCGCATCGGCGCGCTGGGCTGGCGCATCCTGAATTGCGCGGACGCGGTGCTGGTGCACTACGAATCCGCCAGCCGCGGCAAGAGCGGGCCCGGCGACGATCCGCATCCGTTTGATTCGATACTGTTCCGCGGCGAGCACGGGGCGTTCCTGGACGCGGGCGACCGGTATTTCTCGCCGCTGCTGGCACTCGACAACCCGACTTTCGTGCTGGACTTCTCGGCGCGGCTGTCACCGGAGATCGCCTATCGGACGGCGAGGGATTTCCTGCCGCGGTCCCAGCGTGCGACGTCCGCGCCGATCCGGGCGGACACGCTGGAAGTCGTGTCGTAGGGCGGGTTTCACCCGCCCTACGAGGCGCCTGCGAGCACCGCTGCGCAGACCCGGTCGACATCGGCGTCGGTCAGGTCGGGATGGATCGGCAGGGCCAGGATGCGGGTCGCCAGATCCTCGCTGACCGGCAGCGCCGTGCCGTCATGGGCGTCGCGATAGGCCGGCTGATGGTGCAGTGGCCTGGGGTAGTAGATCGCGCTCGGCACGCCGGCCGCCTTCAAACCGGCCTGCAGGCGGTCGCGAGCGGCAGTATCGGGCAGCAGAATGGCGTAGATGGCCCAGGCGCTGGTGCTGTCCGGCACCCGCGCCGGCACCCGGACGGCATTGCCGAGACGCGAATCGTAGATGCGGGCGATGCGCTCGCGCGCCGCCAGCTCCTCCTCGAACACGGTCAGCTTGCTGAGCAGTACGGCGGCCTGCAGCGTGTCCAACCGCCCGTTCATGCCGGTGCGCAGCACCTCGTAGCGCGTGGTGCCCTCGCCGTGCGTGCGCAGGCTGCGATACAGCGCCGCGCGTTCGGCGCTCTCGGTCAGCAGCGCGCCGCCGTCGCCGTAGCCTCCGAGCGGCTTGCTCGGGAAGAAGCTGATGGCCGTCGCATCGCCCGCCCGCCCCAGCCGCACGCCAGCCAGCGCGGCGCCAAAGCTCTGCGCGCAATCATCGAGCGTGAACAGGTCTTCGGCCGCCGCCAGCGCGCGTAACGCCGGCCAGTCGGCAGGCTGGCCGAACAGATCCACGCCGATGACGGCGCGCGGCCGCAGCCGCCCGGCGCGACGCACGTCGGCCACGCGCGCGGCGAGCGAGAGCGGGTCGATCTGGAATGTCGTCGGCGACACGTCGCAGAACACCGGCGTGGCGCCCAGCAGCAACGGCACCTCGGCCGTGGCGGTGTAGGTGAAGGCGGGCAGGAACACCGCGTCGCCCCGGCCGATGCCTTCGGCCATCATGGCAATCTGCAGCGCGTCGGTGCCCGACGACACCGCCACGCAATGCGCCGCGCCGCAGAATTCGGCGAGCCGCTGCTCCAGCTCCGCAACTTCGGGGCCGAGGATGAACTGGCAATGCGCCAGCACCGCATCGAGCCGCCGCCGCAGATCCTCGGCGATGCGCGCCTGCTGCGCCTTCAGGTCGAGGAACGGCACCGGGCGGGAAGACTGGTCCATGCGAAACGGAGTCCTTGGTTGCGTCAGGCGCGCGCGGCGCTGCCGTCGGTGGCGTGGGAGAATTCGGGCACCATGCGCCCCAGCACGGCAAACGCGAGCCGCGCCTGACCGCCACGGCAGGCGGCCGCCACCTCCTCGATGGCGCGGCCGACGATCGCCGGGTCGGCCGTGCGGGGGGTGGCCATCAGCAGGCCGGGCGTGCCGGTGGGCGCCGCCGGCTCGCGGCCATGGAACAATTCCTCGAACAGCTTCTCGCCGGGACGCAGGCCGGTGAAGCTGATGGCAACATCCACCTCCGGCCGCAGGCCCGCCAGCCGGATCATCTGCCGCGCGAGGTCGACGATCTTCACCGGCGGCCCCATGTCGAGCACGAAAATCCCGCCATCGGGTACTGCCTCCCCTGCCCCGACCACGCTGGCCTGCAACACCAGTCCGACGGCCTCGCGCACGGTCATGAAGTAGCGTTGCATGTCGGGGTGGGTGACCGTCAGCGGCCCGCCGCGCGCGAGCTGGCGCTGGAACAGCGGCACCACGGAGCCGGTGCTGCCCAGCACGTTGCCGAAGCGCACGGTGACGCAGCGCATCCCTGCCCCCACACGCCGCGCCGCCATGTCCAGCCCCTGGCAATACATCTCGGCCAGCCGCTTCGAGGCGCCCATCACGCTGCTCGGGTTCACCGCCTTGTCGGTCGAGATCAGCACCATCGCCCGCGCCCCGGCCGCCCGCGCCGCCTCGGCCACGATGCGGGTGCCACAGGCGTTGGTGAGCAGACCCTCCAGCGGACTGGCCTCGACCATCGGCACGTGCTTCAGCGCGGCGGCGTGGAACACCAGGTCGGGGCGCACCTCCTCGGCCACCGCACGCACCCGTGCCTCATCGCGGATGTCGGCGAGCACGG
Organism: uncultured Pseudomonadota bacterium; assembly: GCA_963764895.1. Classification (GTDB taxonomy): domain Bacteria; phylum Pseudomonadota; class Alphaproteobacteria; order Acetobacterales; family Acetobacteraceae; genus CAVXUK01. Next base: position 307,619 of record CAVXUK010000010.1, on the reverse strand, counting down.
TGCGGCGCGGCACGGTGGGATGGCTCTCGCTCAGTTCGAGGTCGATCTGCCACAGCGCGAACTCGCCGTTGTCGAGCAGGACGAGCAGGTCGGGGCCGAGGGCTGCCACCTGCCGCGCCAGCTCGCTGCCGATCGAGCCGCCGGCGCCCGTCACCAGCACCCGACTGCCCTGGACCAGCCGCGCCATCCCCTCCCGGTCCAGCGGCACCTGCGGGCGATTGAGCAGGTCCTCGATGGCGACCGGATGCAGTTCCAGCCGCTCCGGGCCACGCGCCGGGTCGAGCGCGGTCAGCCGCGGCGCGCGGGCGACTCGCAGCCCGGCGGCCTCGGCCACCCGTATCAATGCCGTCAGCACCGGGCCGGGCAGATCCGCCTCGGTCACCACCAGCACCGCCGGCAGGTTCTGGTCGGCGCGCAGGCGGTCCAGCACGGCGGCAGCCTCGTCCACGTGGCCCAGGATCGGGCAGCCATGGATGCGCCGGCCGGTCTGCGCCTGGCCGAGCGAGAGCAGGCCGGTGACGCGATACGGCGCCTCGCGGTCGCTGGCGAGCGCGCGCAGGAAGAGGTCCGCCGCCTCGCCCGCGCCGATCAGCAGCACCGGCTGCGCGCCGTCACCGCCGGCCGCACCCTCCTGCAACAGCCGGTAGAACACGCGTGGGACCGCCAGCAGCACCATCAGCGACAACGCGAGCAGCACCGGAAAGGTCGGTCCCGGCAGCGGGACGCGCGCCTCGTGCAGCACCAGCGAGAACAGCGCCGCCGCGGTCAGGCTGGCCGCCCCGACGCCGAGCAGCTCGCCGGCGCCGGCGAAGCGCCAGTACTGGACGGACAGGCGAAACGGCAGCCCGGCCAGCAGCAGCGCCACCGCCGCCCAGGCCAGCGTCCAGGCCGGCGCGGTCGGGTCCACCTGCGGGGCGAGCAGCAGGCGGGCCAGCACCACGCTCACCGCGGCCAGCATGCCGTCGAGCGTCACGTTCACGGCGATGCGGAAGAGCGAGCGTCTTGTGGCCATCACGCCGCTATAGCCCAATCATGCTGGCCGGTCAGGCCCCACGCTTGGTGTGCGGGGCTGGGCGGCGCGCGGGCGGGCGGCTAAGCAGGCCGCCATGACTCTTGTTGCTTTCCTTCGCCATCTGGCGTTCTGCGCCGCCCTCGCGCTCGTCTCCGCCATGGTGGTCGCCGCCATGATGTCGGCGCGGGTCATGGACACGCCCAACGCGCGCAAGGCGCATACGCGGCCCACCCCCAAAGGCGGCGGAGTCGGCATCGTCGTGGCGTTCATGCTCGGGATTACCGTGCTTTACGGCTATGCCGATTTCTCCCGCCTCGCCGACCCGTATTTCCGCGGCGTCATTCTGGCGGCGCTTTCGATCGCCGTGGTGGCGTTCCTGGACGATCTCAACGACTGGCCGTTCCGCGTCAAACTCGCCGCCCAGCTCATCGCTGCCGCGGCGGCGGTGGGCAGCGGATTGTATGTCCGCACGCTCAACGTGCCGTATGTCGGCGCGGTGGAACTCGGCTGGATCGGCGCCGCCGGCACGCTGGCGTGGTTGCTCTTTGTTACCAACGCGATGAATTTCATCGACGGGCTGAACGGGCTGGCGGCCGGCACCGTGTTCGTCGCCTGCGGCTTCCTGGCGTTCGTGGCCGAGGAACAGGGCGGCTGGTTCGTCTATTTCGCCGCCATGCTGCTGGCCGCCGGGCGTGCTGGGCTTCGTGCCGTTCAACTTTCCGCGCGCACGCATCTTCATGGGCGATGTCGGCAGCCAGTTCTGCGGCTTCGTGATGGGCGTGCTGGGCGTCGCGGCGGCGCGGTTCGAGTCGGTCGAGATGTCGTTCCTGCTGGTGCCCTGCCTGCTGTCCGGCGTGCTGTTCGACGTGGCGTTCACGCTCGCCCGCCGCGCGCTGGCCGGCGAGCGCGTCACCAAGCCGCATCGCGGGCATCTGTATCAGGTGGCGCAGCGGTCGGGCATGGATGCGCGCTGGGTGGCCATCGTGGAGTGGGCGTTCGCGGCAATCGGCGGCATCGTCTGCATCACCTTCATCCATACGCCGCCCAGCCTGAAACCGCTGGTCCCGTTGCTGCTGATCCCGCCGCAACTGGTCTGGCTAGCGTACGTGACCGGCCGCGCCCGCCGCGCGGATCTCGGTCGCTGGTGAGCGGACGAAGCTCAGCAGCGCGGCGCCGCCGGCCAGCAGCACGACGATCACCGCCATGCCGGCGCGCTGGCTGGCGAAGGCAGCGGTGGCGATGCCGAGCGCGAGCGGCCCGATGAACCCGGTGACCCGCCCCGAGAGCGCGAACAGCCCGAAATAGGCCGCGCGCGCGCCGTCCGGTGCCATGCGCGCCATCATGCTGCGGCTGGCCGCCTGCGCCGGGCCGACGAACAGGCCCAGCGCATGGCCGAGCACCCAGAATGCCGTGCGGTCATGCGTCAGCAGCAACGCGAAGCCCAATCCCGACAAGCACAGCAACGATATCAGGACGGTGGTTTTGGCACCGATGCGATCCTCCAGAAACGCGAACGCCAGCGCGCCCAGCCCGGCCGTCACGTTCAGGCCGATGCCGAAGATCAGCACTTCGGTTGCCGACAGGCCGAACTGTCCGGCCGCGTAGATGCCGCCGAACGCGAACAACGTTGTCAGGCCGTCCATGTAGAACAGCCGTGCGATCAGGAAACGACGCAGCGGCACCTGCGCCAGCGCCGCCCGCAGCACCTGACGCAGTTCGATGCTGCCCTCGCGCACCGCGCGGCCCCAGGGCATGCGCCGCCCCGCTTCCGGGACGAACACGGCGACGGGCCAGCCGAACAGAATCAGCCAGCCGCCCGCCAGCAGCGCCGTCGCGCGGATCTGCTCCGCCTGCGCCGCGTCCAGCCCGAAATGCGGCGGCTTCGGAAACACCAGCACCACCAGACACAACGCCAGACAGATCAGCCCGCCGGCATAGCCCGCACCCCAGGCCAGCATCGACAACCGGCCGAGTCGGCGCGGGGCGACGAGGCCCGGCAGCATGGCGTTGTAGAATACCGTCGCGACCTCGAACGCCGTGGTCCCGACTCCGGCCAGCACCAGCGCCAGCATCACATCATCCGTCGCCGGGCGGACGAACCACAGGCCGAGCGTGGCCGCCGCCATGATGGCGCTCGCCGTGCCCAGCATCGCCCGCCGCCGCCCGGCTCGGTCCGCAACAGCGCCGAGCGGCACGCTCAGGACCGCGATGGCGAGGCCCGCGGCCGCCTGCATGCCGGCCCATAGAGCCGCCCCGGTGGCCGGGTCAGGCGCCACCTTCTGGGTGAAATAGGCGGCGAACACGAAGGTAGTAACCACGGTGCTGAACGCGCCGTAGGCCCAGTCATACAGTACCCAGGCGGCGATCGCGCGCCTCGGTGCGTACGGGTGCGGCGGCTCGGGCGCGGACATCACTCCTCCGATGCCGCGCTTCACCACGCCGGCCCCGCAAGGCTATCGTCCGCTGCGCCATCCCGCCACCCGCGCCCGTCTCCAGGCACCCGGATTGAAGGACATCGCCATGGTTCGCCGCATTCTGCTCGCCTGCTTCGTGACGTTCGCCGGCACAGCCATCGGGCAGCCGGCATCCGCAAAACCAGCCGACGACCCATCGTTCCGGCTGGTCAATCGCGGCAGCCAGAGAATCGTTGAGTTCTTCGCCACACCCGCCGGCCTGACGAAGTGGGGACAGAACCGGCTGGACGCGGGCGGCCTGCCCGGCGGGGCGGCAAAGCTGATCCGCATCCCGCGCACAGGCAACTGCATCTTCGATCTGCGCGTGGTCTTCGCCGACCACACCGCCAAGGAAAAGCGGCGCGACAATCTGTGCCAGATCACCGAGATGCCCGTTCCTTAGGCGGCCGGACGAGTTAGCCCGTCCGGGGACCTCGAACCATCTTATCGCCTGCCACCGGCGGCCCGGTCAGGCCCGGGCGCGCCGGCTGATCAAGCGTTGGCGGCTTTGCGCGACGGGGCGCTTTCGGCGCTGCCGCTTCCCGTCTTCTTGGCCGACGATGCCGGCATCGGTCATGATGCCGCGCAGATCGCGCAGGAACGCGGTGCCCTTCAGCGTGCGCTGCACCAGCACGCTGCGGCGATCCATCGGGTCCACCTTGCGGCGGGCCAGGTCGAGTTCGCCGAGCCGATCCAGCGCGCGCGTGATCGCCGGCTTGGAAACGTTCAGATCGGCGGCAAGACCACGCACCGTGTGCGCCCCGTCCTGCAGGTAGCAGGTCAGGAACACGCCGAGCTGTCGTGCCGACAGATCCGGACCATCGCGGCGCACCAGCGCCACGACCGTGTCGCGGAGAATGCCAACCAGTTGGTCGGCGGAAGGAGGGGTTGCCATAGGTACGTCCTTTCTATCTCGCAGCGGGATATACCCGCTATAGCGTCGCCAAGCGACGCGAAGCCACTTATCCCGAATCGGTAGGCGAAATCGCGTAGTACAAGACTCTAATGGGTTCTAAAGCTTTCACGGTAATCCCGATTACGTTACCGGCGTGTTCCGGTTGGATTTCGTTTACGCTAAGTTGCAGTCTCAATCGCCGCGCATACTGCTCGCAATGCCTGCGCCTCGCCACCTTCCGGCCGTCCTGGCCGGGTCGTGTCGTTCCACGCATAAAGATCCAGATGGATCCACGGGGTTGCCGGTGCGACGAAGCGCCGCAGAAACAAGGCAGCGACGACTGCGCCGGCAGTCGGTTTCGATGATACGTTGCTTAGATCCGCGATCGAACTATCCAGCCAGACGTCGTAGCCGTCCCACAACGGCAACCGCCAGAGCGGGATCATGCACAGTATCGCCGCTGCATCGGACAGCCAGCGACGCCCAGGTCGACGTCGTTCGTGAACATGCCGGAACGATGTCCGGCCCGACCGCCACGCGGGCCGCGCCGGTCAGCGTCGCGCAATCCACCAGCAGGTCCGGCTTCGCATCCGACGCCTCGGCGAGCAGGTCGGCCAGCACGAGCCGTCCTTCGGCGTCGGTGTTGCCGACCTCCACCGTCAGGCCGCGCCGGGTGCGGATCACGTCGAGCGGGCGCATGGCGCTGCCGGAAATGCTGTTCTCGACGCAGCCGATGCGCACCAGCAGCCGCAGCGGCAGGTCGGCCTGCCATGATGACGCGCGCGATGCCGAGCACCGTGGCCGCGCCGCCCATGTCCTTCTTCATGCGCAGCATGCCGTCGGCCGGCTTGATGTCGTTGCCGCCGGTGTCGAACACCACGCCCTTGCCGCACAACGCCAGCAACGGGCTGGCATCGGTGGCCTGGCTGCCGCGCCAGGAGAACCCGGCCACCTCCGGCGGCGCGGGAAGCCCCGGCACCGACGGCGGCCACGGTGGGATAATCCCGCGCCAGCGCGGCACCGGCGACACGATGCGGTATCGCATTGATACCGGGTGGCGAGCGTGATCGCCGCGTCGGCCAGTTCGGCCGGGCCGAGTAGGTTCGCCGGCGTGTTCACCAGGTCGCGCACCATCCAGATAGCGGCGGCCAGCGTGCGCACCCGCGGCGTCGTGCCCTCGGCCACCACCCACGCCGGCTCCCGTTTCGGGGTCTTGAACCCGCGATAACCGATACGCGCCCGAGCAGAATCCCAGCAGAGCCGCGTCGAGATCGTAATCACCGGGCATGAAGCGCCAGACCAGCGGCTCGCGGCAGCCGGAACGGCAGGTCGCCGAACGACATGCGGCGTGCGGTCGCTCGCCGATGCCGAAGACGGCGCCGGCGACGCCGTTCGTCCCTGGCAGCAACAGCAGTTCGCCGGTTGCCGCGCGGTAAAGCCGGCTTCCGCGCACGAAGACCGCCTGCGACGGCGTCAGCGACGCCAGCAACGCCTCCATTCCCGCCGGACGCACCGCATGCACCGTGCCGCGGCCGGCTCCGCCCCACGCACGGAAGCTCCACTCCGAGCATCGACTGCTCCTGCGCCGCGGCGGTCCGCAACGGCCGATGCGCAGTCACATGACATCGCGACGCGCCGCCGACAACCCCGCTGGCAAAATCGCCGATACTGAAATTATCGCCTATTCGTGGTAAATCCCGCGAGCTGACTCCGATTCCACGTGAGGGTTGTAAAAACGACCCGCGTCGTTGCGCGCGACGGGAGTGCAGAACCTATCGTCGCCTACATATTGCTCAATCGCACGCGTCGGCGAGCGCCTGCTCGATCCGGCGCGCAAACGCCGCCGGATCGCGCGGCAGGTCGCCGTCCTGCACACGCGCGAGATCGAGCAGCAGTCCCGGCCATCTCGGCGAGATCGCGCGCCGCTCGCCTGGCGCGCGAGTCAAGGCGCGATCAGCGCGTGGCGCGGGTTGATCTCCAGCACCGGCGGCGCGGCGAAGCTGGCGCGCCCGGCGCGGCGCAGCAGCCGCTGCATCTGCAGATCGGGCCCGCTCGGCCGGCCGCCAGCACCACCGCGCTGTCCACCAGCCGGTCGGTGGCGCGCACCTCGGACACGGCATCGCCGAGCGCCGATCTTCAGCGCCGCCACCAGCGCGGTCACGTCCGGCGCCTCGCCGGCCTCCCCCTCGGTCAGCGGCAACTTGGCCAGGTCGGCCGCACCCTGGGTGACGCTGCGGATCGGCTTGCCGTCGAACTCGGCCAGCCGCTCCGGCCAGAACGCGTCGATCGGGTCCGTCAGCAGCAGCACTTCGAGCGCCGCGCGCGCGAAACCCTTCCAGCTGCGCCGAATGTGCCAGCGCCTCGATCGCTGTCGCCGGCCAGGATGTAGATCGCCTCCTGCTCCGGCTTCATGCGCGCGACATGTAATCGGGCAGCGACGTCCAGCCTTCGACGGCGGAGGAGCGGAAGCGCAGCAGCGGCGCGACGTCCTTGCGGTGCTCGGCGTCGTCCCATGACGCCCTCCTTCAGCACCGCGCCGAAATTCTCCCAGAATTTCGCGTAGTCGTCCGCGTCCTTCGCCTTGGTCTTCAGCTCCGTCAGCACGCGGTTGGTAACCGCCTTGCGGATGCGCGCCAGCACCGGCGTCGCCTGCAGCATCTCGCGCGAGACGTTCAGCGGCAGATCCTCGGTATCGACGATGCCCTGCACGAAGCGCAGCCAGGGCGGCAGCAGCTCGGCCTCGTCGGTGATGAACATGCGCCGCACATGCAGCCGCACGCGGCTCGTGCGGTCCTGCTCCACCGGCATCGAACGGCTTGCATGACGGGGATGAACAGCAGCGCATAGAATTCCAGCGCGCCTTCGGCCCGCCAGTGCAGCGTCGCCCAGGGCTTGTCGAACATCGCGCCGAGATGGCGGTAGAATTCGATGTAATACTGTTCCTCGGTGATCTCGCTCTTGGCCTTGCGCCACAGCGCGGTGCCCTCGTTGGCGGTCACGTCCTTGCCGTCGCGCTCGATGGTGACCGGGATGGTCACATGGTCGGCCCATTTGCGCACCACCGTCTCGATGCCGGTACGGCTCCAGGTATTCCTCGGCATCCGGCTTCAGATGCAGGACCACGTCGGTGCCGGCCTCGGCCCGCGTGGCCGGCTGCGATCGTGAAGCCGCCGCGCCCGTCGGACGCCCAGGTCCACGCCTCGGCCGTTCCCGCCCGGCGGGAGATGACCTCCACCTCTTCGGCCACCATGAAGGCCGAGTAGAAGCCGACGCCGAACTGCCCGATCAGGCTCGGCCGGTCCTCCGGCTTGGCGTTGGCAAGCGTCTCGCCGAAGGCGCGGGTGCCGGAGCGTGCGATGGTGCCGAGATTGGCGATCATCTCCTCCCGGCTCATGCCGATGCCGTCGTCGGAGATGGTCAGCGAGCGGCCGGGCTTGTCGGGCACGATCCGCACGCGTGCCTCGTCCGGCAGGGCCAGCGCCGGCTGCGTCAATGCCTCGAAACGGCGGCGGTCGATGGCGTCGGCGGCATTGGCGACCAGCTCGCGCAGGAAGATCTCCCGCTCGGAATAGAGCGAGTAGACCACCAGATCGAGCAGCCGCCCGACCTCCGCGCCGAACTCATGGGTTTCCGCTCGTGGTTCGACCGTCGAGTCGCTCATCGTCAAGGTCCTCCGTTTCGGCGCCGCATATGCGGCGGGTCTGGCGATCTTTCAACGGTTTGCTGCGCGTCGGCGCGAGGCGCCTGGTTGCGCAAGGTTGTCGCTTGCATTCCGCGCCGCAGCACCCGACCATAGATGCATGTCGGGATTTGCTCCCCGGGTGAAGGCCGTGCTCGGTCCGACCAACACCGGCAAGACGCATCTGGCGATCGAGCGCCTGCTGGCGCACGCCTCCGGCATCATCGGCTTTCCGCTGCGCCTGCTGGCGCGCGAGAACTACGACCGCATGGTGGCCCGCAAGGGCGCCCGCCACGTCGCGCTGATCACCGGCGAGGAGAAGATCGTCCCGCCGGACGCGCGCTGGTTTTCCTGCACGGTCGAGGCGATGCCGCTCGACCGCGCAGGTCGAGTTCGTCGCGGTGGACGAGATCCAGCTCTGCGCCGACCCGGATCGCGGCCATGTCTTCACCGACCGGCTGCTGCACGCGCGCGGCCTGGTCGAGACGATGTTCCTGGGCGCGGAGACCATCCGCCCGCTGCTGCAACGCCTGGTGCCGGAGGCCGAGATCGAGACCCGCCCGCGCCTGTCCCAGCTGACGCATAGCCGGCCCGGCCAAGCTGACGCGCCTGCCGCCGCGCACCGCCGTCGTCGCGTTCTGCGCGGCCGAGGTCTACGCCATCGCCGAGCTGATCCGCCGCCGGCGCGGCGGCTGCGCCGTGGTGATGGGGCGGCTGTCGCCGCGCACCCGCAACGCCCAGGTGGCGCTGTACCAGGACAAGGAAGTCGATTTCCTGGTCGCGACGGACGCGATCGGCATGGGCCTGAACATGGATGTCGACCATGTCGCCTTCGCCGGGCTGACCAAATTCGACGGCCATCGCCCGCGCCGCGCTGACCGCGGCCGAGGTGGCGCAGATCGCCGGGCGCGCCGGGCGCGGCATGCGCGACGGCACGTTCGGCGACACCGCCGACTGCCCGCCGCTCGACGGAACTGGTCGCCGCGGTCGAGGCGCACCGCTTCGAGCCGCTGGAGCAGCTCTGCTGGCGCAACAGCGACCTCGATTTCTGCCCAGTCGACGCGCTGCTGGACAGCCTGACGCTGCCGCCGCCGGGCCCCGGCCTGGTGCGCGGCAACGACGCGACCGATCTGGAGACCCTGGCCGCGCTGGCGCGGGAGCCGGAGATCCGCGACCTCGCCCGCGGCCGGGCGCGCGTGCGGCTGCTCTGGGAGGCCTGCCAGATCCCGGATTTCCGCAAGCTCGCCGACGACAGCCATGTCCAGCTGTGCGCCCGCGTGTTCGGCCACGTGGTGCGCGACGGCAGCATCCCGGCGGACTGGATCGCCGGCCAGATCGACGGCCTCGCCCGGGCCGACGGCGACATCGACACGCTGATGCAGCGGCTCGCCGGCGTGCGCGTCTGGACCTACATCGCGGCCCGCGGCGACTGGGTGCGCGACGCCGCGCACTGGCAGGCCCGCGCGCGCGAGGTCGAGGATCTGCTGTCCGACGCGCTGCACGAGCGGCTGACCGCGCGCTTCGTCGATCGCCGCGCGGCGCATCTGATGCGCCGGCTGGAGGCCGGCGAGACGCGAGGACCTGCTCTCCGCCGTCACCGCGCCGCGGCGAGGTCGTGGTCGAGGGCCATCCGGTCGGCCATGTCGAGGGCTTCGGCTTCATCCCGGACCCGCTCGACGGACGGCGATGAGCGCCGCCTGGTGCTGCGCGCCGCCCGCCGCGCGCTGCGCGAGGAAATGCCGCGCCGCGTCGCGCGGCTGGAGGCCGCGGCCGACGCGGCCTTCGCCTGGCTGCCGAGCCAGCGCATCGCCTGGGACGGTGCCGCGATCGCCCGGCTGCGCCCCGGCCCGTCGGCGCTGCGCCCGCAGGTCGAGGTGCTCGACAGCGAATTCCTCGACGGCGCCGCCGCGCGAGCGGGTGCGCCAGCGGCTGCAGCGCTTCGTCGACGCCGAGGTGCGCGAGACGCTCGCGCCGCTGCTCGCCGCTGGCCGCCGCCGGCGAGGCGGACGCCGCGTCTGCGCGGCCCGCTGCACCGGCTGGTGCGAGGAGCTGCGGCGTGGTCGCCGGCGCGACGGCGGCCGATCTGCCGCCGGCGCTGCGCGGCCGGCTGAAGGCGCTCGGGCGTGCGCGCCGGCCGGTTCGCGCTGTTCATGCCGGCCGCTGCTGAAGCCGCGCGCGGCGGCACGCGCGGGCGGCGCTGTGGGCGCTGGCGCGCGGCATCGCCGTGCCGGCGCTGCCGGCGCCCGGCCTCGTCTCGCTGCGCCGAGCCACCGGCGACTGGCCGGACGGGCTTCGCCGCCGCGATGGGCTGGGTGGCGGCCGGCCCGGTGCTGCTGCGGCTCGACATCGCGGAGCGAGTGGCCGCCGAACTGGCCTGGAGCAGCCGCTTCCGCGCGGTGCCGGTGCCGCCCGACCTCGCCTCCCGCCTGTCGGTGAAGGCGGAATTGCTCCCGGCCGTGCTGCGCGGGCTCGGCTTCCAGCTGCTGCCGGCGGCACCTTTGGCGGCCGACCAGTTCGGCCCGCCCGCACCGCCGATGATGGCGCCGCGCAGCGCCGCCGCCGGCGCCGAGCCGCAGCCCCGGTCGCTGCGCCGGTACCGGCGACGGCCCGTTCGCGGCCTGGCGGCGCTGCGCCTGGGCGCATGACGGCAGACCGTGCCGATCGAGGACAGGGACTGGCAGCGGCTCGACAAATGGCTGTGGTGCGCGCGTTTCATGCGCGCCCGCAGCCGATTGCGCGCGGCTGGTCGGCGCCGGCGGCCTGCGCATCAACCGCCAGCCGACCGACAAGCCGCACGCGCGGCTGCGCCTCGGCGACGTGCTGACGCTGCCGCTGCGCGACCGCAGGTGCTGGTGCTCGAGGTGCTGCGCGCTGGCAGCGCGGCGCGGGCCGGCAAGCGAGGCAGCGCTGTACGCGAGTATCGTGCGACTCGCCGAAGCTGCAGCCAACGACCCTTGCGGCGAGGCGGAATCGACGCCATACCGCGCGCCAGGAACGCATGCCCGCACGCAACCAGGAGCCTGCGATGACCTACGTGGTCACCGAAAACTGCATTCGCTGCAAATACATGGACTGCGTCGAGGTCTGCCCGGTCGACTGCTTCTATGTCGGCGAGAACATGCTGGTCATCCACCCGGACGAATGCATCGACTGCGGCGTCTGCGAGCCGGAATGCCCGGCCGAGGCGATCGTGCCGGACAGCGACGACCGCGCCACCGCCTGGGCTGAGCGCAACCGCACCTATGCCGCGACCTGGCCGAACATCACCCGCAAGGGCGAGCCGCCGGCCGACGCCGACGAGTGGAAGGACAAGCCCGGCAAGGGGAAGCTGTTCTCGCCGGAGCCCGGCACGCCCTGACCGCCTGAGGCCTGACACCGGCGTATCCTGATACGTCGCGGCCACCGGCCGCGACGCTGCCATGCGATTTTCAGGTCCGCACCCCCGGTCGCCGGCTATCCCAGCCGATGACGGGGTGCGAAATCCGTGGTATAACCCTTTGCTGTTATGGTGCTTGGTTATCGCAACGGCGCCAGCAGCGCAGGCGCGGCGTCGCGTGCGTTGGCCAGCGCTCCGGGCGTCGACCAGCGTTCCGGCAGGCGACGAGGTTCGGCATGAAGGCGTCCTCCAGAACAGCGGGGTCCGGCAGGATCGCTCCGGCTGATGGTTCGCGGGCGGCAGGGCCGGCAATACAGGACACGGCAGGGAAGAAGCCGGCCGACGCGGCAATCGCGACGGTAAGCGGGAGTAGCAGCACAGTGACGAGTGAGACAGCGACGATAGCACCGGACGCCCTTGCGCCGGCGGAGACCAGTGCCGACCCACGCGACCGCATCCGCGCCGAAGAAGTTGGCGCTGAGGAAATCCGTAGCGCTGAGGATACTGACATCAACGAGGCTGGCATCAACGAGGCTGGCGCCGAGGCGACCGAGACCGAGTTGGCCGAGGCCGCGCTTGCCGAAGTCGCGGCCGAGATTGTCGTCGAAGATGACGAGGACGAGGACGCGCTCCCCGTGGGGGCCGCGCATGCCCCCGCCCACCATCCGGGCGGCCAGATGTCGCGGCCGGGCCACGGCCAGGGCATGATGAACGGCCGGCCGCCGCAGATCTCGCGCGCCAGCAACAAGGACGAGACGTTCGCCGAGGGCGACCATGTGGTCTACCCGACGCACGGTGTCGGCCGCGTCGAGAAGATCGCCGTGGAGGAGATCGCCGGCCACCGGCTGGAGCTGATCCACATCACGTTCGAAGAAAACCGGATGACGCTGCGCGTGCCGGTGGCCAAGGCGCGCAGCGCGGGCCTGCGCAAGCTGGCGACGCGCAAGCTGTTCGACGAGGCGCTGGGCGTGCTCAAGGGCCGGGCCCGCATCAAGCGTACGATGTGGTCGCGCCGCGCGCAGGAATATGAAGCAAAGATCAACTCCGGCGACCCGCTTGCGATCGCCGAGGTGGTCCGCGACCTGCACCGCAACTCCGGCCAGCCTGACCAGAGCTTTTCCGAGCGCCAGATCTACGAGGCGGCGCTGGAGCGGCTGGCGGCGGAACTGGCGGCGCTGGACCAGACTGACAAGACGACGGCCACCACCAAGCTGATCAACTACTTGAAAACCATTGCCTGATCGGAACGTCGGCAGGAGACCGCATGGTTTTCCGCTCCTGGCTCGACCGGCTGAATATCGATCCGTATCTGTTCGCGATCGTCGGCATGGTGGCGCTCGCCTCGGTGTTGCCGTGCCGGGGCGAGGTGGCGGTTGGCTTCAGCGACGCGACCGTGGTGGTGATCGGGCTGCTGTTCTTCCTCTACGGCGCTCGGCTGTCGCGTAAGGCGGTTTGGCAGGGATTCTCCCACTGGCGGCTCCATGCGGTGATCCTGGCCAGCACCTTCGTGCTGTTCCCGCTGCTGGGCCTGGGCGCGCGCGTGCTGGTGCCGGTGCTGCTGGCACCGCAACTGTATCTGGGCGTCCTGTTCTTGTGCACGCTGCCGTCCACGGTGCAGTCCTCGATCGCGTTCACCTCGATCGCCGGCGGCAACGTGCTCGGCGGCCGTGTGCGCCGCCTCGGCTTCCAGCCTGCTCGGCATCATCCTGACGCCACTGCTGGTCGGCCTGCTGATGCGCGCGCATGGCGGCGCGTCGGCCGCAGGTGTCGAGGGGATCGTGCTGCAACTGCTGGCGCCATTCCTGGCGGGACAGTTCGCCCGGCCTTGGGTCGGCCGCTGGCTCGACCGGCACAAGGTGCTGACCGGGCTGGTGGACCGCGGCTCGATCCTGCTGATCGTCTACACGGCGTTCAGCGAGGGCGTTGTCAGCGGCATCTGGCATCAGCTCGATGTCCGCAGTCTGGCAACGGTGCTGGTGCTGAACATCGTGTTGCTCGCCATCGTGCTGACCTGCACCACGTTCGCCAGCCGGCGGCTCGGGTTTTCGCGCGAGGACGAAATCGCCATCGTGTTCTGCGGCTCCAAAAAGAGTCTTGCCGCCGGGATTCCGATGGTGAACGTGCTATTCCCGGCTCACGCAGCCGGAATGATCGTGGTGCCGCTGATCCTGTTCCATCAGATCCAGCTCATGGTGTGCGCCACGCTGGCACGGCGCTACCGCGCTCGGCATGACGACGATCGGACCGGCGGCGTCGCGCTGGGAGAGCGCCCGGAGCTGGCGGAGGTCAGGCGGCTTTGAGCGGCGCCGCGCCGGGCCATCGCGGCGGTCGCCGATGGCCCGATAGAGGAATGCGCGGGCGATGGGCGCCGATGGGCCGGACCGGTGCTGCGCTTCATCACACGTCCGTAAGGCGAGGCTACTTCACCGTCTGCACCACCTCGAAGCCTTCGAACTCGGGATGGCCCAGGTACAGCGGCGCATCGCCCCGACCCACATTGCCCGCGTTGCGGTGGGCGGCCCGAAAGGCCTCCGACTTCGTCCAGCCCTCGAACGCCGCGTGGTTTGCCCAGATCGTGTGGCTCGCATACAGCACATGGTCATCTCGCTGCGGGCCGCGCAGCAGGTGGAACTCGACGAAACCCGGCACCTCGCGCAGATGCGTGTCCCGGCTGGTCCATACGTCCTCGAACGCCGCCTCGGACCCGAGCGCGACCTTGAAGCGGTTCATCGCGATGTACATGCGGGAAACTCCTCTGCTGCGTTATGCGCCGAACTGCACGTCGTGCAGGCGCCGATATGCGCCGCCAGCCGCCAGCAGCTCCGCGTGCCGCCCCTGCTCGACGACGCCGCGCTGATCGACCACAACGATCCGGTCGGCGTCGCGGATCGTTGCCAGACGGTGCGCGATGACAAGGCTCGTACGACCGGCGGCCAACTCGGCCAGCGATTGCTGGATGGCGCGTTCGGTTTCGCTGTCCAGCGCGCTGGTCGCTTCGTCCAGGATCAGGATCGGCGGGTTCTTGAGAAACATCCGCGCGATCGCCACCCGCTGCCGCTGCCCGCCGGACAGCTTCACGCCGCGGTCGCCAATCACCGTGTCCAGCCCGTCGGGCAGTTCCGCGATCATGGCACTCAGCCGGGCGCGCTCGGCGGCCTCGACAATTTCCGCCTCGCTCGCATCGAGGCGGCCATAGGCGATGTTGCCCCGCAGCGTGCCGCCGAACAGGAACACGTCCTGCTGCACCACACCGATCTGCCGCCGCAGCGAGGTCAGCGTCATCGCCCGGATGTCGATGCCGTCGATCGTGATGCTGCCGCTGTCTACGTCGTAGAAGCGCGGCAGCAACGCGCACAGCGTGCTCTTGCCCGCGCCGGAAGGGCCGACGAACGCCACCGTCTCGCCGGCCGCGATGCGCAGCGATACGTCGCGCAGAACCGGCCGACCGGGCGTATAGCTGAACGTCACCTGTTCATAGACGATATCGCCGGCCAGCGGAGGCGCGGGGCGCGCGCCGGGCAGGTCGGTCAGCGTCGCCGGCGTGTCAATCAGCTCGCAATAGCGGCGGAATCCGGCGATGCCCTTGGGATAGGTCTCCAGTACCGCGCTGATCTTCTCGACCGGGCGGAAGAACACGCCGACCAGCAACAGGAAGCCGACGAAACCACCGGCCGACAGCGTGCCGTGCAGCACGAACCAGGTGCCGGCGACCATGACCAGCATCTGCGTGGCGCGCATCGCGAGGTACGTCAGCGCCGTGCTGGCCGCCATCAGGCGGTAGCCCTGCAGCTTGGTGTGCCGGTAGGCATCGTTGTCGCGCGCGAACAACAGCCGCTCATGCGCCTCATTGGCGAAGGCCTGGACCACGCGCATGCCGCCGATATTCTCCTCCACGCGCGCATTGAAGGTGCCGATGCCGGCAAAGATCGCGCGGAAGTTGCGCGTCATCCGGTTGCCGTAGCGGGTCGCGAGCGCCAGGATCGGCGGCACGATGAGCACCGTCAGCAGCGCCATGTCGGCATTCACGGTGAACATCAGCGCGAACGCGCCCGCGAACGTCATCAGCGCGATGAACAGATCCTCCGGGCCGTGATGGGCGACCTCGCCGATATCCTCGAGGTCCTTGGTCACGCGCGCGATCAGGTGGCCGGTCTTCTGCTCGTCGTAGAACGAGAACGACAGGCGTTGCAGATGGTCGAAGGCGCGGCGGCGCATCTCCGTCTCCAGCGCGATGCCGAGCACGTGGCCCCAGTAGGTCACCACCGCCATCAGGCCGGTGTTGACCAGATAAAGGCCTACCAGCCCGGCCGCGCAGCCGGCGATCAGCCCCCAGTCGTGGCCCGGCAGCAGCCGATCGACGAAAGCGCGGACCGCCAGCGGGAACGCGAGCTCCAGCAGCCCGGACAGCACCGCGCAGCCGAAATCGAGCATGAACAGCCTTCGGTGCGGCCGGTAATAGCTGGCGAAGCGGCGGAGCGCGGACATGAAGGGCCTTTAGCAGTCAGCCCGGCTCCGGTCGATGAGGCGCCGGAAGGCGTGCTGAGCGAACCCGGAGGCATTGCCGGCGGGGAGCAAACAGACTAGGCTTCTGACTGGTTTGTTTTGGGCAATGGTGACATGCATGAGGAGCTGGCCGGTTCAGGACGCCAAGGCTCGCTTCAGCGAGTTGCTGGAGACCTGCTTGAAGGAAGGGCCGCAAATCGTGACCAAACGTGGCACGGACACCGCCGTGCTGGTACCGGTCCGTGAATGGCGGCGCCTTCAGCAGTTGGCACGGCCCACACTGAAGGAACTCCTGCTTGCGGCCGCGCCGCGCGAGGACCTCGAATTGCCGCCGCGTGGCCACTCGCGACGGCGTCCTCCGAACGCGATTGCATAGCAGCGATGTATCTGCTGGACACGAACGTCGTTTCGGAACTGCGCCGCAGAACGCCGCACGGTGCGGTTCTGGCATGGCTGAACAGCGTCGACGACGCCGATCTGCACCTCTCCGCGGTGACGATCGGCGAAATCCAGTCGGGGATCGAGATCACGCGCGAGCAGGATGCTGAAATGGCCGGCGAAATCGAGACTTGGCTGGAACGAGTGGCCGAGACGTACAACGTCCTCGCGATGGACGCGCGCGCCTTCCGCGGCTGGGCGCGCCTCCTGCATCGGCGCTCCGATGCCCTGGCTGAAGACGCCATGATCGCGGCGATCGCCCTTGTTCACAACCTGACCGTCGTGACGCGAAACGTGCAGGACTTCGCACCTTTCGGCGTGCGGACGTTCGACCCGTTCGCGGACCGGCGATGATCCGGACCAGCATGGCGTATGCGGCTCGGCGCTCATTCATGCGCGATAACCCGCTTGCCGCTCGCCGCCGTCAGGCCCGCGTGCGTTCATCACAGAGCAACGTCTCAGCAGGAAAATCCTCATGATCGTCTTCGTCACAGGTGCTACCTCCGGCTTCGGTGCGGCGATCGCCAGGCGCTTCGCCGCCGAAGGGCACCGAATCATCATCGCGGGCCGCCGGCAGGACCGGCTTCACCGCCTCGCCGACGAGCTTGGCCGTGACCGCGTGCATCCGCTGGTGCTGGATGTGCGCGACCGGGCGGCTGTGGAGGCCGGGGTTGCCGGCCTGCCGGGCGACTTCGCGGATATCGATCTTCTGGTCAACAATGCCGGCCTCGCGGTCGGGCTGGAGTCGGCGCAGAAGGCGGACCTCGACGCGTGGGATGCGATGGTCGACACCAACGTCAAGGGCCTGATGTATGTCACGCGCGCGGTGCTGCCCGGGATGGTCGCGCGAAACCGTGGCCATGTCGTCAACATGGGCTCCACGGCCGGGCGGTACCCCTACCCCGGCGGCAATGCCTACGGCGCCAGCAAGGCCTTCGTCCGTCAGTTTTCGTTGAATCTTCGTGCCGACCTGCTGGGCACGAAGCTGCGCGTGACGGATATCGAGCCGGGTCTGGTCGGCGGCAGCGAATTTTCCGCCGTGCGCTTCCGCGGCGATGCGGAGAAGGCAGCCAAGATTTACGAGGGCGCCGACCCGCTGACACCCGAGGACATCGCCGAGGCCGTCCATTGGGTCGCCACGCTACCGGCGCGCGTGAATATCAACACGCTCGAGATGATGCCGGTGAGCCAGGCTTTCGGACCGCTCGCCATCCATCGCGAGCCGCCGCCGGCATGACGGAGCCGCCGGCGTCGCTCCCGGATGCCTATCCGGGCACACCGAGAATCTCGCGCACGCGCGGAATGACCTTGGTGCCGTAGAGGTCGATGCACCGCATGAGCTTCTCGTGCGGCAGCGCCCCTGCGCTGTACTTCATGTCGAACCGCGAGATATGGGTCCTCTGTTGGCATGCGCGCTCGTCGCGGAGATGTCGACGACCCCGTTTGATGTCCCGACCAGTTAGAGGAAAACGATGGCAGCGCCAACCATCGGCCCGGCGCGCAGCGCGTGCCGCCTCGGTGCGGACGAGCCACGCTCCGTCCGATGACGGCTTCGGATGGCCGGTCCTTCAGGGTCCGGGTTTCGAACCCTCCGACGCAATCAATCGCTCTCCCGGCCGTCCGATATAGGAGCGTCGCTCCCGCTCCGAGCGCGCCACGGCCGCCCCGATTTGCAGCAGGTCCTTGCGAGTGATGAGGCCGACCAGGACGCCGGTGCGCGGATCGGTCACGGGAATGCGGCCCTGGTCCGTCACCAGCATGCAGTCGATCGCATGCGACACCACATCGTCGGGATGAACGACCGCCAGGGACGTGTCGGACACCCGACTTCCCAAAGGCTCGTCATCATCCGTGCCGTCGACCTTCCAGCGCAGCGCATCGGCCCGCGAAACCAGCCCGACGGGGCGCTTTGCACCATCCACGACAGGATAGATGCGGTGACGGCCTGCCTCCAACACATTGACCGCCTGAGAGATCGGCAGATCGGCCGAAAGCACATCCACCTCGCGCGCCATCACCTCGCCGACCCGCGTCAGCTCGTAAGGGTCGACCTGGTATTCACGCGTGATGTGCTGGCCGCGCCGTGCAATCTTCTCCGTCAACATCGAGCGGCGTAGCAACAACACGGTCACGGCATAAGCTGCAACCGTCGCCGCGAGAAGGGCAGGAAGCGTGTGGAAATCGCCGGTCAATTCGACGGCGAACACGGCACCGGTCAGCGGCGCCCGCATTGTGCCGCCCAGAATCGCCGCCATACCAAGCAGCGCCCAGAAACCAGGCACGCCGGGAAGGGCAAGCCCGACCAGCCAGCCCATGGCGCCGCCCAGGATCAGCAACGGCGCGAGCACACCACCGGACGTGCCCGAAGAGAGTGCCACAAGCCAGATCGCTGCCTTGACCAGCAGGATCAACAGGACGACATGCATGACGAGATGGCCGGTCAGCAAGTCGCCGATCACGTCATATCCGACGCCGAGCGCCCGGGGTTCGATCAATCCGCCCAGGCCGACAATCAGCCCGCCCAACGCCGGCCACCACATCCAGTGGATCGGCAGGTGTTCGAAAAGGTCTTCGATGGCGTAAAGGAGCTTGGTGAGCACCGTGGACAGCAGACCCGCCACGATCCCGACACCGACATAGGCGACCATGCCCCATGCCGGCAGCGGCACATCACCCGCGAACGGGAACAGCGGCCCAGCACCGAACAGAAGCGGGCGCCAACAGATCGCCGTCATTGCCGCCGCGACAACGGGGATGAAACTGCGTGGCCGCCATTCAAACAGCAACAACTCCACCGCAAGCAGCACGGCAGCGACCGGCGTGCCGAAGATCCCTGTCATTCCGGAGGCGGCACCGGCAACCAGCAACGTTTTCCGTTCCGCTGCACTCAGGTGGAACAGTTGGGCGAACAGCGAACCTATTGCGCCGCCCGTCATGATGATGGGCCCCTCAGCGCCGAACGGGCCGCCCGTGCCGATGGAGATGGCGGAGGAAATGGGCTTCAGCACGGCAACCTTGGGCGACATGCGGCTGCCGCCAATCAGGATCGCCTCGATGGCCTCCGGGATGCCGTGGCCACGGATCTTCTCCGAGCCGAAGCGCGCCATGAGGCCGACGACGAGGCTGCCCAGCACGGGGGCTGCCACCATCCACGGGCCACGCGTCGCCCCCGCCATGGAGCGGGACTGCGCGTCGAATATCCCGAACCAGACGACGTTGGTGACCAGCACGATCAGTTTTACCAGGAACCAGGCGGCGAAAGCGCCGCCGGTTCCGATCAGGAGGGCCATGGCCGCGAGCATCAGCAGCCGAGGATCGGCGCGGAAGTCCGCCAGCCGTCGCTGGTCCGCGCCGCCCCGTGTCTCACCCGCTGCGCTACCCGCGCGTTCTTCCAATGCCATGCCGCTGTCCCCGTGGATCCGGATCAGCCATATATGTCGTGACACGATACATTGCCAGTGAAGGTTGGGGATGATGGCAGGGACGAGACGAACACTCAGCCATGAGCAGTACGCGGCCATCGCGGCGTTCCGCCACGAACTGCGCCGGTTCCTGTCGTTCAGCGAGTCCGCCGCCGCCGCGGCCGGGCTACCGCCGCAGCAGCATCAGGCCCTGCTGGCGATCGCCGGCCATGCCGGACCAGAGCGGCCTTCGGTCGGAAACTTGGCCGAGCACCTCATCATCGCGCCGCATACGGCGGCGGAACTGGTATCGCGCATGGCCGAGGCAGGCCTGCTGACGAAAACGACGTCATTGGCGGATCGCCGACGTCACGAACTGACGCTCACCGCAAAAGCGGCAGCCCTGCTCGATCAGCTGACCGAGGCGCATCTCCGAGAGCTGGAAAACCTGGAACCGGTCCTTGCCCGCGCTCTGGGACGGCTTGGCGGAGAAAGACCGTCAGCCTTGGTGCCGGGACCGAAGTCCCGGCACCGCGCAATTTCTAGCCCTTGAATGAAAGCCAGCAGGTCGGCGTTGATGGTATCGGCCTCGGTCGTGGGCATGCCGTGCGGAAAGCCTTTATAGGTTTTCAGGGTGCCGTTCTTCAGCAGCTTCGCCGACAGCGGCCCGGCATCGGCATAAGGCACGATCTGGTCGTCATCGCCGTGCATCACCAGCACCGGCACCGTGATCTTCTTCAGGTCTTCGGTGAAGTCGGTCTGGGAGAAGGCGACGATGCCGTCATAATGCGCCTTGGCGCCGCCCATCATGCCCTGGCGCCACCAGTTCCAGATCACGCCCTGCGAGGGCTTCGCGCCGGGCCGGTTGTAGCCATAGAACGGTCCGGCCGGCACATCGTAATAGAACTGGGCACGGTTGGCGGCGAGCTGCGCCTGAAACCCGTCGAAGACCTCCTTGGGCAGCCCGCCCGGATTGGCCGCCGTCTTCACCATCAGCGGCGGCACCGCGCTGATGATCGCCGCTTTCGCCACCCGGCTTTCGCCGTGACGCGCGAGATAGTGCACCACTTCGCCGCCGCCGGTGGAGTGGCCGACATGCACCGCGTTCTTCAGATCCAGATGTGCGGTCAACGCCGCGAGATCGTCGGCATAATGATCCATGTCATGGCCGCCGCCGGTCTGGGTGGAGCGGCCATGGCCGCGCCGGTCATGGGCGATCACACGGAAGCCCTTGCCGAGGAAGAAGAGCATCTGCGTGTCCCAATCGTCCGCCGAGAGCGGCCAGCCATGGCTGAACACGATGGGCTGACCCGTGCCCCAGTCCTTGTAGAAAATCTCGGTGCCGTCCTTGGTGGTGATCGTAGGCATGTCCTTGATCCTTTTCGTCGATTGGAAGCCGAACGCCTTTGACATGGAAGAGATACGCCGCCTGGCCCATGATGCGGATTGGCGAAACTGACGTTCTTCGAGGCGATACTGACAATAGTGACCAGCGACGCCCGGACGGCGGTCGGCATCACAGCCTATCCTGATTCCCAGCTTGCCGCGATTCACGGCCTCACTGATCTCTTCGTCGAGGCGAGCAGGATCTGGCGCGAGCTGGGCAGTGCCGCGGCGCACGTGTTGCCCCGGCTCTCCCCGCATTTTAGCTAGCGGAACGTCGCCGCGTAGGTCTCCGGCCTGAAGCCGACGAGCAGCGTGCCGCTCACGTCCAGCACCGGGCGCTTGATCATCGAGGGCTGCGCCAGCATCAGCGCGATCGCCTTGGCCGCGTCGAGACCTGCCTTGTCCGCGTCAGGCAACTTGCGGAACGTGGTGCCGGCGCGGTTGAGCAGCGTCTCCCAGCCGACCGCGCGCGCCCAGCCTTCCAGCGTGCCACGTTCGATACCCTGGGCCTTGTAGTCGTGAAAGACATGGACGACGCCATGCGCATCCAGCCACGCGCGCGCCTTCTGCATCGTCTCGCAGGCCTTGATGCCGTAGATCGTGACCGACCGGGCCGTCGCCCCACCTCCCACTCGATTGTCCTCATCCGATGTAATGAGTTGATTTTTCTGCGCAAATTTTTTCGTCACACTGAAAACCTCCGTCGGTCGAACCGTCAGATACGCGTGGCTTCTGATTTTCAAGAGGAATTTTGCCGCTCGAAAATTTCTCACTTTCAGAGACCATCGACATCCATCAGGCGATTTCTCGAACCCATCTGCGGAATGACACCCACGCACGATCGCGACGGCCGTAGACCGTCGAATAATCGCTAAAGGGCTTGCCTAACTGTCGCCACGTTGATAGTTAGGCATATGCCTAACCAAGCTTCCGACCTCGACGGTTTGTTCCATGCGCTTGCGGACCCAGCCCGGCGGGCCATGGTCGAGCGGCTGAGCCGCGGCCCGGCGCCCGTAAGCGAGTTGGCGCGACCGCTTCCCATGTCGCTGCCGTCGGCGATGCAGCATCTCGGCGTATTGGAGGCCGCAGGGCTCGTGCGTTCGGAAAAGATCGGCCGGGTGCGGACGTGCTCGATCCAGACCGCGACGCTCAGCCTGGCGGAACAATGGATCAATGCCCGACGGCAGGAATGGGAACGTCGCCTCGACCGCCTCGGCGAATACCTGAAATCCATGGAAAACGAAGGAGATCACGATGACTCAGTCGATTGATTGCGGGCAACGCGGCCGGGCTGCAGCAACCGCAGCCGCTCAGGGTATCGCGGACCTTCCATGCCCGCCGCGAAACGGTGTTCAAGGCGTGGAGCACCGCCGACCATGTCAAGAACTGGTTCAGCCCGCAGACCTACAGCGTCCCCGACGCCAGGGTGGAGATGCATGTGGGCGGCGCGTTCGAGGTCTGCATGCTATCGCCGTCCGGCGAGAAGCACTGGACCCGCGGCACGTTCGTGGAAGTGACGCCCCACAGCCGCCTCGTGATCGATATGCACGCCACCGACCCGCAGGGCCGGCCGCTCTTCCGCGCGTACACGGAGGTGACATTCACGGACGCTCTCGCCGGCGGCACGACGATGGACGTTGTGCAGACCTATACCTTCGTCGATCCGGCGATGGCGGCCCCGATGGTCGCCGGCGCACCCGAGGGCTGGCGCACGACCCTCGACAAGCTGGAGCAGGAGGTGCTCCGCATGTCGGGCGCCGTCGGCACCCACATGCGTTCGCTAGTGCATGGCAGTTTCCATCTGCAACGTCACTACGAGGCGCCGCTCGAACGGGTGTGGAGGGCGTTGACCGACGAAGCAGCCAAGCAGAAGTGGTTCGGGGGCCCGCCCGGCGAATGGGAGCTGCTGGAACGCCACATGGACGTCCGCGAAGGCGGCCGGGAGCGGGCGAAGGGTCGCTGGAAGAACGGTGTGGTCTCCACCTTCGACGCCAGCTACCACGATGTCGTCCGCCATGAACGGCTGGTCTACAGCTATGTCATGTATCTGGGCGACAAGAAGATATCCGTCTCGCTGGCCACCATGCAGCTCAAGAGCGAAGACGGAGGCACGACGCTCATGGTGGCGGAGCAAGGTGCCTTTCTCGACGGCTATGATGACGCAGGCTCGCGCGAGCATGGCACCGGGTATCTGCTCGACCGCCTTGGGGCATCGCTGCAGGAGTGAGTGGCGGCTGCGGCAATGATCCTGATCTTCAGGAGCCCATCAATGAACAACGCCGCCGCCTGTCTGTTGTTCGATCGTGGTGAGGCGCGGAGTGCAGTGAAGTTCACACGGCCGCACATTCCAACATCCCTGTCGGGCGAGCGCGCCAGGAGTACCGTCGCTCTACTATTCGGGCCGCCGCAATCTCCCAGCCGCGATGCGGGCGCTCATTGCATTAGCGCGTTCGACCTCGCGCTGAAGCCGAGGTGGCCTGACATCGCGACTGGCGCTAGGCGGCGATGCGCGCGAACCGCTTCCGGTACTCCGCCGGCGTGACCCCGACATGGCGTGCGAACGCACGGCGCAGTGTATCGGCGTCAGCAAATCCGCAATGCGCGGCGACCTGCTTGGGCGTTTCGTGGCCCCGCTCCAACAGTTGCCGGGCCGCGTTCACCCGGGCTTCCTCGACCCAAGTCGCGGGCGTAATTCCCACCTCGTTCCGAAACAGCCGGGCAAAATGGCGTGGGCTTAGCTCCATGCGGTTCGCAAGGTTGGCGACACTATGATCGAACGCCGGATTGGCCGCGACCCAACGCTGAAGCTCCTGGAGCGCAGCGCGGCCTGCCGGCATGGCTTCGCCCTTGCGGCTGAACTGCATCTGTCCACCCGGGCGCTTGAAGAACATGACGAGCTGGCTTGCGACGTTCATCGCGATCTCATGCCCGAGATCTTCTTCCACCAGCGCCAGCGCCAGATCGAGGCCAGCCGTCACGCCCGCCGCCGTCCTGAGCCGGCCGTCGCTGACGTGGATCGCGTCCTGATCGACTGTAACCGTCGGGAATTCTAAGCGCCAACCGCTCCGCCACCGCCCAATGTGTCGTCACCCTGCGGCCATCGAGCAGACCGGCGGCGGCCAGGAAAAACGCTCCACTGCAAACCGATCCGAAACGCCGCGCGGTTGGTGCTCTACGCCGCAGCCACGCAACGACTGCGCCATCGGCCGGTACCTCCGCCGCATTCGGACAACCCGCAACGAGAAGCGTGTCGATTTTCTCCTCGATATCGCGGTCGATGATTTTGTCGGGCATCAGACGTACGCCTGACGAGCTTCGGATCGGCCCGGGGTTCCCTGCCGCCACCAATAGCTGATACGCCGGATAACCGGCCTGCACGTTCGCCTCCGCGAACACGTCGAGGGGACCGGATACGTCAAGAAGCTGCACACCGGGCAGCGCGACGATCACAACCGTCTTTGTCTTTGCCTTCATGCCCACGTCCGCTTCAGTCTGGATTTGACCGTATTTGACGTTTCACGTCAATTGCAGACAACCCTACGCCAGATTTATCGTCGTGACGAGCGAAAACGCTGGAGAAAGTCATGACACAAATAGCCGAAGCGGCCGCCATACCCGACAGCAAGCTGGCGCGCGCGATCACCGAGTACATTCGCGACACCGAGACCGACCTGCTCTTCAACCATTCGAGCCGCGTCTACCATTTCGGCGCGCTCGCCGGAGTGCGCCGCGGACTGAAGTTTGATCGGGAGCTGCTCTACGCCGGCGCGATGTTCCACGACATCGGCCTGATGCCGGGCCACAGTAGCCAGCACGAACGGTTCGAGGTCGATGGCGCCCACGCCGCCCGCGACTTTCTGCGCGGTCATGGCATTCCCGAAGAAGACGCCTACACGGTCTGGACCGCGATCGCGCTGCACACCACGCCGGGCGTGCCAGTTCACATGCATCCTGTCGTCGCGCTGGTGACCGCCGGCGTCGAGATGGATGTGCTCGGCCTCACCTACAACGGAATATCCGGACCACGAGCGCGAAGCCGTCGTGACGGCGTTTCCGCGCACGCCGCAATTCAAGGAAGACATCATCCAAGCGTTCTACGACGGCATCAAACACAAGCCAGACACCACCTTCGGCAACGTCAAGGCCGACGTCATCGCCGACAAAGAGCCGCATTTCCACCGCGGCAACTTCTGCAGCGTCATCCGCTGCTCCCACTGGCACGGCTGATCCACTCTCGACCAACAATCGCGCGGCCCGACCGACGCACGCCTAACGGCATCAAACGAAGGACCGTCCAATGACCGACAAACCGGCATATCTGACCCACGCGACCGGAGCGCCCGTCAGCGACAACATCAACATCCAGACGGCCGGCCGCCGAGGACCGGCACTCCTGCAAGACATCTGGCTGATCGAGAAACTCGCGCATTTTGATCGCGAAGTGATCCCCGAACGGCGTATGCACGCCAAGGGCTCCGGCGCGTTCGGTACGTTCACAGTGACGCGCGACATCAGCCGCTACACCAAGGCTAGGATTTTCTCGCAGATCGGCAAGCAGACACCAATGTTCGCGCGCTTTTCGACGGTCGCCGGCGAGCGCGGCGCGGCCGACGCCGAACGCGACATCCGGGGCTTCGCGCTGAAGTTCTACACCGAGGAAGGCAACTGGGACATGGTGGGCAACAACACGCCCGTGTTCTTCTTCCGCGATCCGCTGCGCTTTCCCGATCTCAACCATGCCATCAAGCGTGACCCGCGTACCGGCATGCGCAGCGCCGACAACAACTGGGACTTCTGGTCGCTGCTGCCCGAAGCGTTGCATCAGGTCACGATCGTAATGAGCGAGCGCGGAGGCGCTGCGGTTCACATCCAGGAACGCCACGTCGCCAACTGTACGAAGGCCGACCCCGAATATGGCGCCGGCGTCGCCGCGGCCTTGGTGCGCCTCGCAACTGTCAGGGCTGCCGACGACGAGGCAGTCGCATGACGATCTAAAGATGCGTGCAATCGACAACACGCTGCGCCGGCGTAACCGGCGCAGCAGAATACCAGCATAGCCCCCGAGGGCGCCGCTGCCTGGAACAAGACCTCCGGATACATTGGCACGCCATGCAGATCACAGAGCGATGTGAGAATTATTGCTTACTATCGGGGGCACGACATCGCATCTGGTACGCCGTAGTGTCCTAATTCATTCTACACTACTCCCCCTCACTCCCACTCGATTATCCCGCTGCTCGATAACCAACTGAATTTGCAAGCGAAAATGTTTTTGCGTCGATAAACTATCGTCAGCGACACCGTCAAAAAACTACGCTGTGGAATTTGCTCAGGAATTTTCATCGACCTTTCTGGCTCTTCTATCGACTACTATCGGCGTTTAGGCATCGGCAGCATTACGCGATCGCCGAGTCGATCGAATCTGCATTTGGGAGTGACGGCGGCCGGCAACTCAGCGCGCGCTCGGCCTCCCCGGGCGCGTGAGGACCTGCAAGCTCGGCCCGCGCCGACTGGCGGAAGAGACGGCATGGATCGAGAAGTACCGCCAGCTCTGGGCCTCACGCTTCGACGAGTTGGACAAGGTTGTCGAGGAACCGAAACAGAAGGAAAAGGTCGATGGACGCAAAAGGAGAGAGTGATCCCACCTCCGGGAAGAACCGCACGACGGTGGAACGGAAGTCCGAGCGTGAGCTAGTCGTCACGCGGACCTTCAACGCCCCGGCGCGCATCGTATTCGAGGCCTGGACCAAGCCCGAGCTGCTCAAGCGGTGGTGGGCACCGAAGTCATTTGGAGTGTCCTTCCTTTCCTGCGAGGCCGATGTTCGTGCGGGGGGCACGTACCGTTTCGTGTTCGGCCACGCTGCCTCAGAGCAGCCTATGGAGTTTTTCGGTAGATACATCGAAGTGACGCCGCACTCCCGCCTGGTCTGGACGAATGACGAAGACGGCGAAGGTGGGGCTGTTACCACGGTGACCTTCGAAGAAAGAGGTGGCGAGACACCGGTCGTCATGCACGACCTCTATCCCTCGAAGGCAGCTCTCGACAGTGCTATCGCTTCCGGGAGTACGGGTGGGTTTAGCGAGACGTTCGAGCAACTGGACGAGCTTCTCGTCACCATGAACACGAGCGTAGGACGGTCATGAAGTCGTCGATCTCGCGGTCGGCCATCTGGCTCTTACTTCGCGCCACGCCGGGCAATTCTAGAGCACTCCGGTTCGTCGAAGCGACGTTACATCATTCCGACAACAAGCTCAGATTTGGACCTGGAAATCAGAAATGGAGGGCGTCAGAAATTGAGATAAGGACTAGAATGATGTTCGAACGGCAGCGAAAACCGCCGCCGAAATTACGCTATTGCCGCCGTTTGTATCCCTCACTCCCACTCGATTGTTCGCATCGTACCTAATAAGTTGATTTGTCGTTGCAAAAAAATTCTCCGCCTTGAAAACTCCCGTCGCCCGAACCGTCAGATGCGCATGGCTTTTGAATTCAAAGAGGAATTTGATCGCTCCAGAAAATCTCCGCTTTCAGCGACTATCAATATCGATCGGTCCACTTTTCTCGAACTCCACTGGCAACGCCGCACCGCCGACATAGCCGAAGACTACCGTCAGCAGCGCGAAGGATTGATCGCGATTTCGCTTGGAGCGATTCGCAGCTCGGCTTCCGACCGGATTACGGCAAGCGTCGCCGGCGACCTGCCGCGCGTCAGTCGCGCGATACGGACAGTCCCGCGAGAAGCGGCGCGTATGCGGCGAGCCTGCGGGATACGAACTCGGTGAAGAGCCGCACGCGCTTCGTCTTGCGTGTCTCGCCCTGCGTGAGCAGCCAGAGCGTTCCGTGCATGTGCAGGTCGGTGCCCGGCACCCTCACCAGCAGCGGGTCGGCATCTCCGACGAAGCACGGCAGTGTCGTCATCCCGAGCCCTTGCCGTACCGCAACGATCTGCGCCTCGCCGTCCGTGGTCCTGAACGGAACCCCCGTGGTGCGAACCTCACCCTCATGAGCCCAGTCCGCGATGCCATGAAGGCTGATGACGATCCACCGGATGGGATCAGGCGCGCCCGCACGCCACGCGGCTAGTCGATCGCGGGACATGTAGACGCCGCCGAACAGCTCCGGTCCCTTCAGGCCGTGAAGATTGAGCGGCAGGGATTTGCGGTCGTAGACGACGCGGATCGCGACGTCGGCCTCTCGGTTGGTCAGATTTGCCAGCTCGCCGGACGACAAGATTTCCATCTCGATATCCGGATGCAGACCGCGCGAAATCGGCGAAGTCCGGCATGAGCAGGTGTGTCGCGAGGGTCGGTGCCAGTGTCACCCGCAGAAGCCCGCGCACACTCTGGTCGCGGCCGAAGACGCGCGTCTCCAGCTGGTGCGACGACGCTTCCATCTGGACCGCGAGCTCGAGGACCTCCTCGCCCGCAGCCGTCAGGCGGTAGCCCGAAGGCAGCTTCTCGAACATGTGCGCCCCGAGCCGTTCCTCCAGTTGGGCGATGCGTCGCAGCACGGTCGAGTGATTCACCCCGAGATGCGCGGCGGCAGCCCGCACCGAGCCCCCACGCGCGACGGCAAGAAAGTAGCGAACGTCATCCCAGTCGATCATGGTGCAATCCGGCACCGCCGGGGTGCGCCTTCCAAAGCCCGTGTCCAACACATCGAACAGCATCTCGTCTGTGGGTAGCACTGGCGGTCATCATAGCCCATGCCGCCAAGCGCGGCCCAATTCCGAACGGCGGACACCGATCGTCGCGGCTGGCGCCGGTCATCCGACCGGATCGATTTCGCACCACCGATGTGCGCGCTTCCGCACTCAACGCCTGACGCCGGCGGACCCATCTCGAGGGTCTCCGGGGCCTCCCCGGACGAGCCAAGGACGGAGCCTGAAAGGAGAAGTCATGGGAAAGCTTGAGGGTAAGGTTGCAGTCATCACGGGTGGATCGAGCGGCATGGCGCTGGCGAGCGCCAGGCGGTTCGTTGAAGAAGGCGCCTATGTTTTCATCACGGGCCGAAGGCAGGAGGCGCTCGACGAGGCCGTCAGGCTGATTGGCCGGAACGTGACCGGCGTGCGCGGCGACGCGGCCAATCTCGACGACCTCGACCGTCTGTTCGACACGGTCAAGCGGGAAAAGGGCAAGATCGACGTCCTGTACGCGAGCGCCGGCATGGGCGAAGCCGTCCCACTGGGCGAGATTACCGAGCAGCATTTCGATGCGACCTTCGGCCTGAATACGCGCGGCACGCTGTTTACGGTGCAGAAGGCGTTGCCGCTGTTCAACGATGGCGGATCGATCTTCATGACCGGGTCCGTTGCTTCGGTGAAAGGTTTTCCAGGTTACGGCGTGTATTCGGCGAGCAAGGCGGCGTTGCGCTCATTCGCACGCACTTGGCTCAACGAACTCAAGGGCAGGAATATCCGGGTGAACGTGCTGAGCCCGGGGCCGATCGCCACACCGATGCAGGACCAAGTCCTCACCGAGGAAGCGAAGCAGATGTTCGAATCCCTGATCCCGCGGGGAAAGATGGGTCGCCCTGAGGAAATTGCGGCGGTCGCGCTGTTTCTGGCGTCAGACGATTCGAGCTTTGTGAATGGGGTGGAGTTGTCTGTCGACGGCGGCTTCTCGGCCATCTGAAAATCGGAGAAGCATTATGAGCTACGCGATTATAGGATTCGGTAAGATAGGCCAGGCTCTCGCCCGGGCCTTCGCCCGTAAAAACATCGACGTGACCGTCGCGAGCCGCCGGCCGCCCGAGGCCTTGGCGCCGCAGGCTCGGGCGATTGGACCCACGGTCGTCGCCAAGTCGCTGCGGGAAGCCCTCGAGGCCGACACAATCATCTTGGCGGTCCCGTTCGGCGAGCATCGCGAGGTTGCGAAGGCCCTGCCGAGTTGGAAAGGCAAGACGGTCATCGACGCGATGAACGCGTTAGTTCCGCCTGAGGAGCTGGACGGTCTCCCGTCCTCCGCCTTCGTCGCGAAGGCGTTCACCGGCGCCAAGTTTGTGAAAGGTTTCAATCACCTGATTGCGGCCACCCTGGCGGCCGATCCGATCGTCGAGGGCGGCCACCGGGTCGTCTTTCTGTCGAGCGACGACGAGGACGCGCCCGCTCCCGTGGCGGCCTTGGCCAAGCAACTCGGCTTCGCACCCGTCAAGCTGGGAAAGCTCAACGAGGGTGGCGCGCTGGTGCACGCACGCGGCCGCATTTGGGGCCAGCTCATCTTCCAGGATCTGTTCAAGAAGGAGCAGTAATCAGCGTGTAGGCGCCGTGCGAAGAGCGGGGAGACGCCGACGGAGCGGCAGATCTGCGGGTCGCTCAGACTCTATCGACTGCTATCGATAGCCTAGGATTTGGCCGAGTGTCCTCTGCTATCCGATACTACTCCACGGCACTCCCCCTCACTCCCACTCGATCGTTCCCGGCGGCTTGCTGGTGATGTCGTAGGTCACGCGGTTGATGCCGCGCACCTCGTTGACGATGCGGTTGGCGACCCGCGTGCAGAAACGCCATGTCGAACGGATACACATCCGCCGTCATGCCGTCGGTGCTGGTCACCGCGCGCAGCGCGCAGACCTGGTCGTAGGTGCGGCCGTCGCCCATCACGCCGACGGTGTGCACCGGCAGCAGCACGGCGAAGGCCTGCCAGATCGCGTCGTACAGCCCGGCGGCGCGGATCTCCTCCAGGTAGATCGCATCGGCCTTGCGCAGCAGCTCCAGCCGCTCGCGCGTCACCGTCGCCGAGGATGCGGATGGCCAGGCCCGGGCCGGGGAACGGATGGCGGCCGACGATGTCTCCGGCAGGCCGAGTTCGCGGCCCAGCGCGCGCACCTCGTCCTTGAACAGTTCGCGCAGCGGCTCGACCAGTTTCATCCGCATCCGCTCCGGCAGGCCGCCGACATTGTGGTGCGACTTGATGGTGACGCTCGGGCCGCCGGTGACGCTGACGCTCTCGATCACGTCCGGATACAGCGTGCCCTGCGCGAGGAAATCGGCGCCGCCGAGCTTCGTGCGCCTCCTCCTCGAACACGTCGATGAACAGCCGGCCGATGGTCTTGCGCTTCTTCTCCGGATCGGTGACGCCGGCGAGCTCGCCGCAGGAACAGATCCGAGGCGTCGCGATGCACCAGCTGGATGTTGAAGTGGTCGCGGAACAGTCGTCACCACCTCCTCCGCCTCGCCGGCGCGCAGCAGGCCGTGATCGACGAAGATGCAGGTGAGCTGGTCGCCGATCGCCTCGTGGATCAGCGCCGCGGCCACCGAGGAATCGACGCCGCCGGAGAGGCCGCAGATCACCTGGCCGGTGCCGACCTGCGCGCGGATGCGTGCGATCTCGGTCGGCGCGGAAGCCGGCCATGGTCCAGTCGCCGGCGAGCCCGCAACCTTATGGGTGAAATTGCGCAGCAATTGCGCGCCATGCGGCGTGTGCGACCACTTCCGGGTGGAACATCAGCCCGTAGAAGCGGCGCTCGTCGTCGGCGATGACGGCGAACGGCGCGCCCTCGCTGACCGCCACGGTGCGGAAGCCGGGCGGCAGCGCGGTCATGTGGTCGCCATGGCTCATCCACACCTGCTCGCGCGCGCCGGGCGCCCAGACGCCGTCGAACAGCGCGCAATGCTCGATCGACGTCGACGAAGGCGCGGCCGAACTCGCGATGGTCGGAGCCCTGCACCTCGCCGCCCAGCTGCACGCACATCGTCATCTGCCCGTAGCAGATGCCGAGCACCGGCACGCCCGGCCTCGAACACCTGATCGCGGCGCGCGCGGGCTGCCGTCATCGGCACGCTGGCCGGGCCGCCGGACAGGATGATGCCGGCGCGGGGCGAAGCCGCGATGCGCGCGGGGTCGGCGTTGAACGGCAAGATTTCGCAGTAGACGCCGCT
Organism: uncultured Pseudomonadota bacterium; assembly: GCA_963764895.1. Classification (GTDB taxonomy): domain Bacteria; phylum Pseudomonadota; class Alphaproteobacteria; order Acetobacterales; family Acetobacteraceae; genus CAVXUK01. Next base: position 275,596 of record CAVXUK010000010.1, on the reverse strand, counting down.
CTCGCGCACCGGCGGGCGATCAGCTGCGTGACCTGGCTGCCGAAATCGAGAATCAGCATGCGTTCCGCGGCCGGGGTCGAATTGGACATGGCAGTTAATCCTGTACGTATCGCGGACGTTAGGCGCCGCCGACGTCGCCTGCAACAGCGTTTCGATCGGGACCCAGACATAGGCGACCTGCGCCATCGGCTCGCCGCCGACCTGGACCGTGGATTCTGCAGCCGCCCGCCCGCCGAGGCGCTCGTAGAACCAGCGGCTCGGGTTCTCGCGCAGCACCCAGACGAAGGCCGAGCGGCAGCCGGCACCGGCCAGATGCGCAGCCGCGGCGCGCATCAGCCGCCGCCCCAGCCCGCGATCGCGCCAGTCGTCCAGCACATACAGCGTCTCGATCTCGCCCTCGGCCAGCCGCGCCTGCCGCGCCGCTCGCGCGCGGGCCGACGGTGACGAAGCCCACGATGCGCGCGGGCCGCCGGCGGGCCAGGTCGAGCCCCGAGGCGGTGGCCACATGCACGCCGATCGCCGAGCGGATCGCGCGGTCGTATTAGCGCCGCCTGGCGCGGCGACCGACATGCGCGTCAGGAAGCCGTCCGGCAGAATGCCGGCATAGGCGCTGCGCCAAGTCGCCACATGCACCGCGGCGATGGCGGCAGCGTCGGACAGCCGGGCGCGGCGGATCGCGATCACGGCGTCTCGGCCCCACGCGCTCCAGCACCGCGGCGAAAAACCCGTCCGTGCCGTGGCGGCGCGGCGTGAGCGCAGATACGGTCCGGCCCCGGCAGCCGGGCGCGTCGAGCGTCCAGGCGCGCGGCGAGCGGCACCACGGCGAAGGCCGGATGCGCGGTCAAGAACGCGCTCCACCTGAGCCTCGTTCTCCTCAGGCGAGCAACGAGCAGGTAGCGTAAACCAGTCGGCCGCCGGTGCGAACCAGTCGTGCGGCCTGATCGAGAATCGCCGCCTGCTTCGGCCGCAATTCCGTGAGATCGCGCTCGCGCAGCCGCAGCCGCGCATCCGGGTTGCGCCGCCAGGTGCCGGTGCCGGTGCAGGGCGCGTCGACCAGCACGCGGTCGAAGCTCCCGGCCGGCGCTTGGCCCATTTGTCGCCGGGCTCCAGCAGATGCGCTCGACATTGTGCACCCCGGCGCGCCGCAGCCGCCGCACCGCGCCGTCCAGCCGCGCGCGCCGAGACGTCGCAGGCGACGATATGGCCCTGATTGTCCATCGTCATGGCCAGCGCCAGCGTCTTGCCGCCGGCGCCGGCGCAGAAATCGACCACCCGCATCCCGGGCTCGGCATCGACCAGCAGCGCGACCAGCTGGCTGCCCTCGTCCTGGATCTCCACCAGCCCGTCCTGGAACGTCTTGCCCGGCGTGACCGGGCGGCGGCCCGGCGACGCGCAGGCCCCAGGGGCGACAGCGGCGTCGGCTCGGCTGCCACGCCTTCGGCGGCCAGCGCCGCGCGCGCCGCTCGCGCGTCGTCTTCAGCAGGTTGACGCGCAGGTCGAGCGGCGCCGGGTTCGCCCAGGGCCGCCATTTCCGCCTCCAGTTCGGCGCCGAAGCGCGCATCGCAGCTGCGGCAGCATCCAGTCCGGCACCTCCAGCCGCACCGCCTCCGGCATGTCCGGATGGTCGAGCGTGTGGCCGTCCAGCGCGCGCAGCGCCGGCCTCTTCCGGCGCGTCAGCGGCGTCGGGGCCGAACTGGCCGCCGGAGATAGGATTTGGCCACGCCGTCCAGCGTCCAGCCCTGAGCAGCAGCGAGGCCGCGACCAGCAGGCGCGGCGTTGCCGGCGCGCTGTCGGCGCGCCAGCCACCAGGCCAGGCGGCGGCGGCGCGCGCAGCACGCTCCAGACGCGGTCGGATGACGGCGCGGCGGTCGCCGCCGCCGATGAAGCGGCGCTGGCGGAAGAAGTCGTTGGCGACGGCGTCGGCTGGGCGGCGCGGATCGGTCTCGATCGCGCGCCAGCAACTCGATCGCGGCGGCCAGACGGGCGGCGGGTGTCACTGCGCGAGGACTGCTCGGCCAGCGCCGACGAGGTCGGCAAGTTCGGTCACCGGCGCCGCGCAGCCCGTACTCGTCCGGCTGGCCGCGCGCGATTGACCCAGAAGACGCGGAAACCGAAGTGCCGCGCGCCGAACGCATCCCACGGGTTCGAGGAGACGAACGCCAGCCGCTGCCGGCAGCCACCTCGAAACGCTCGAGTCGCCAGCCGATAGACGCGCGGATCGGGCTTGAACACGCCGACCTGCTCGACGCTGAGCACGTCGTCGAGCAGCGCGCCGATCCCAGCGGCGCGCAACGGCCTCGGCCAGCATCGCCGGCGCGCCGTTCGACAGGATGCACCTGCGCGATCCCGGCCTGCCGCAGCGCCGCCAGCGTCGGCCTGGCATCCGCGGTAGGCATCGAGCCGCACGATACGCCGCGCGCAGATCGGCCAGCAGCGCCGCATCGTCGATGCCTGTGCCGCGCCGCCACGAACGCCAGCGCGTCGTCGGTCAGCCGGCCGAAATCGCGATGCCTGCGCGGGGCCGGCGAGCGCTGCGGACCCAGGTGTATTCCAGCTGCTTGGCCCGCCATTCCTGCGACAGACGCCTGCCACTCCGGCCCGAGCCGCCCGGCATGACGCGCATCGCCGAGTGCAGGTCGAGCAGCGTGCCGTAGGCGTCGAAAATCGACGGCGACGACATTCGCTGGCCATCACCTCTCCTGCCGGTAGTTCGGCGCTTCGCGGGTGATCGCGACGTCATGCACATGGCTCTCGCGCAGGCCGGCCCCGGTGATGCGGCGGAAGCGCGCGCTCGGCTGCAACTCGGCGATCGTCGCGCTGCCGGTATAGCCCATGCCGGCGCGCAGGCCGCCGACCAGCTGGTGCACCACCGCCGCCACCGGCCCCTTGTAGCCGACGCGGCCCTCGATGCCCTTCCGGCACCAGCTTCAGCGTGTCGCTTGATTTCCTGCTGGAAATACCGGTCCGCCGAGCCGCGCGCCATCGCGCCCAGGCTGCCCATGCCGCGATAGGATTTGTAGCTGCGGCCCTGATACAGAAACACTTCGCCCGGCGCCTCGTCGGTGCCGGCCAGCAGGCTGCCGACCATCACCGCATCCGCGCCCGGCGGCCGATCGCCTTGACGATGTCGCCCGAGGTGCGGATGCCGCCATCGGCGATCGCCGGCACGCCGCGCGCGCGGCAGGCGGCGGCGGTTTCCAGCACGGCGGAGAACTGCGGCACGCCGACGCCGGCCACCACGCGGGTGGTGCAGATGCTGCCCGGCCCGATGCCGATCTTCACCGCATCCGCCCCGGCATCGATCAGCGCCGCGGCGCCCTCCGGCGTGGCCACATTGCCGGCGATGACCTGCACCGCGTTGGACAGGCGCTTGATGCGCTCGACCGCCGCGCAGCACGCCGTCGGAATGGCCGTGCGCGGTATCGACCACGACCACGTCCACCCCGGCGTCGACCAGCGCCGGCGCGCGCGCGTGCGCCGTCCTCGCCGACGCCGGTCGCGGCGGCGACGCGCAGCCGGCCCAGCTCGTCCTTGTTGGCGAGCGGATGCGCCTCGCGCCTTGTCCATGTCCTTCACGGTCATCAGCCCGACGCAGCGATAATCCTCATCGACCACCAGCAGCTTCTCGAGCCGGTGCTTGTGCAGCAGCGCGCCGCGCCTCCTCGGCCGAGACGCCGGTCGGTGACGGTGACGAGATTGTCCCGCGTCATCAGCTCGTAGATCTTCAGCGTCGGGTCGGTGGCGAAGCGCACGTCGCGATGGTGAGAATGCCGACCAGCCGGCCCGTGCCGCGCTCCACCACCGGGAAGCCGCTGATACGGTGCTGCGCCATCAGCGCGCGCGCATCGGCCAGCGTCTGGTCGGGGTAGATGGTCAGCGGGTTCACCACCATGCCGCATCTCGAATTTCTTCACCCGGCGCACCTGCGCGGCCTGCTCGGCGATGGTGAAATTCTTGTGGATCACGCCGATGCCGCCCTGCTGCGCCATGGCGATCGCCATCGCCGCCTTCGGTCACCGTGTCCATCGCCGCGGAGACCAGCGGAATGTTCAGCGATATCGTGCGCGTCAGCCGCGTGCCGTGTGCGCACCGTGCGTCGGCAGAACCTGCGAGTAGGAGGGAACCAGCAGCACATCGTCGAAGGCCAGAGCCTCGGTGATCCGGTCGCTGAAATCGGTTTTTGCAGAAGTGTCGATCGCCATGGCCCCGCGCTTTCAATGAAAAGACCTTGGCGGCCCTCATTAACCGGCGGCGGCGCAATGGCGCGAGGGCGCATTTCAACGTAGAGGCACTTTGTGCAAGCGCCCTCATACTCGTTCGCTCGGCCATGCCGTCGCCACGCAAGCCAAACTCATGTGAAGTTTTGCGCCGCGGGGCTCGCCCGCGCGTCTATCGCCGCGAAACCCCGTGGCGACGACGTACATTTCCTTCGAATCCTTGCGGCTGGCCGGCGGCTTGGCGTGGCGCACGTTGCGGAACCGCAGTTTCAGCGTCGTTCAGCATGTCGCGCTCCGCCCCGCCCTGGAACACTTTCGCCACGAACGCGCCGCCGGGCGCCAGAATGTCGCAGGCGAAGGCCAGCGCCGTCTCGGCCAGGGCCATGATGCGGATATGGTCGGTGGCGACATGGCCGGTGGTGTTCGGCGCCATGTCGGAGAGCACGAGGTCCGCCTTGCCGCCGAGCATCTCGGTCAGCCGCGCCTGCATCCCCTCGTCCATGAAATCGCCCTGGATGAACGTCGCGCCCGGCACCGGGATGATCGGCAGCAGGTCGATGCCGATCACCTTCGCGGCGCCGCGCTGCAGCGCCACCTGGCTCCAGCCGCCGGGCGCGGCGCCGAGATCGACCACGCGCATGCCTGGGCGATGCAGCTGATATTTATCGTCGAGCTCCATCAGCTTGAACGCCGCGCGCGAGCGATAGCCCTGCGCTTTGGCCGCCGCCACATAGGGGTCGTTGAGCTGCCGGTTCAGCCAGCGCTGGCGGCGGGGTGCGACGCTGGCGCTGCGCACGCGCACGCTCAGCGCTGCGCGCGGACGGCTGCCCGGTGGCTTCGACATGATCGGCCTGTCCGTCAGACGTGCAGCGGCACCACGGCCGGTAGCATCCCGGCGGCCTGCTGCCGCGGGCGCCGCGCATTGCTGCCGCGCTCGTCGCGCATCAACCGCAGCAACATACCCTCCCGCAATCCGCGATCCGCCACCATGAGCTGATCGGCACCTGCCACAGTCGATGGATCGCCGCAAAGATCGCGCAGCCCGGCAGCACGAAATCCACCCGGTCGGCCCGATGCAGGGGTGTCGCGCCAACCCCTCGCGCCCCATGCGCGCGCAGTTGCTCAATCGCCGCATCCGCCTCACGGCTGCGTCAGCACCGCACCATCGACGCGCGTGCGCGAGTAGCGCGGCAGAGCCAGCGCCACCCCGGCCAGCGTGGTGACCGTGCCGCTGGTGCCGACCATCATCACCCCGCCCTGGCGGATTTCCTGGCCGATGCGGTGCACCGCCTCGAACGGCCGCAGCTGGCGGTCACGTCCGTCCACCACGCTCGAACTGCTCCGGGTCGAACCCGACCTCGGCGCAGCGCTCGGACAGCGTGACCACGCCGACGGGCAGCGACAGATAGCCGATCAGCTCCGGCGCCGCGCCGTCGCACGTCACCCGCACCCAGGCGAGTTCGGTCGAGCCGCCGCCGATGTCGAACAGCAGCGCCCGCCGTCCCGCCCTGGCAGATCAGCGAGGCGCAGCTTTCCACCGCCAGCTCCGCCTCCTCGCGGGTGGAGATCTCGAGCGGCAGGCCGGTCTTCCGCCGCACGAGGGCGAGGAATTCCGCGCCATTTTCGGCCCGGCGGCAGGCTTCGGTGGCGATGGCGCGCAGGCGGCGCACCGGGCGGCGCGCGAGGCGGGCGGCACAGCCGTGCAGCGCCGCCATGGCGCGGTCCATCGCCATCTGGCTGAGCAGGCCGGATTGCTGCAGGCCCTCGCCGAGGCGAACGATGCGGCTGAAACTGTCGAGAACGCGGAAATGCTCGCCGACGGGCGCACCGACCAGCAGCCGGCAATTGTTGGTGCCGAGGTCGAGCGCCGCGAAGGCAGCCGGCAACGGCCGGAACCCTTCCGGCAAAAACATCCCCTCCTGGGGCGATGGCGGCACGACTTCGACCATGGGACGCCTTCAAGGCACGACTTGGTATCTTCCTTGGCAGCATGGCAGGGGGCAAGCCCTCATTTCCGTTCGATGAACGTGGGGGCTGGCGCGCGCGTGTGGCAGAGGCGTTGCAGGCCCTCCGGCCCTATGGTAGTGCCCTGCCCCGCCATGAGGTCGGCTCGGCATTGCGGCGCCGGCTGGCCTTCGGTCTTGCTGGGGGATCGTTCAATGGTAGGACAAACGACTCTAACTCGTTTTATCTAGGTTCGAAATCCTAGTCCCCCAGCCACCAACGGCATCGACCCTTTGATAGTCCGTCTTGACCCCGGCCAGCGGCGCGGCGGCTGCTATCGCTTCATGGCCTTCCAAATGATCTGCCCCGCCCGCTCACGCTCGGGCTGATTGAGGCGGCCATCCGGCGTCGGGGGGGGAGATGGGCTGGAATCGTTCGTTGGGCTGCTGGGAGGGGCCGTCGCGAAGGTGAAGCCGCCGCTATCTCCCCATCGATGTTCCGCCCAGGACCGCGGAAGAGCCGCCAAAAGCGCTCAGCTCGACCCTATGGAACCGCGGGAGCCTCGGCCGGTGTCGCGGTACTGGCCTGGCAGAAAGGGGCCCGCAGAGCCACCCTAGGCGTCCCTCGGGACACAGTATATTATGCGGGATAGGCGCCCGGGCCAGAAACAGCCACTGCGTGCTGCGCCGGGATGCATTTCCGGGCCTATTTCTCCGGGACAAACCGCGCCGGCAACCGGAGCGACCTGACAATGCCCACCATAATCCCCTTCAAGATCACCATTTGCGGCATCGACGAGTTGCCGGACCACAGCGAAGTCGGCGTCACCCACGTTCTATCGATCTTGGACCCCGAATGGCCCGTCCCTGACGCCTTTGGGTCCTTCGGAGAGCACGAGCGACTTGAGCTGAGATTTAACGATGTCATCGAGGAAGTCCCGGGCAAGATTCCACCGCGCGAGGAGCATGTGGCAAAGTTGCTGGCGTTCGGGCGGGACATGATGGTCGAGCCGGCTCCAGGGGCCCATTTACTGGTGCATTGTCATGCTGGGGTGTCCAGATCGACGGCGTCGATGATCCTCATGGTTGCGCAAGCTCGGCCAGATTTGGCAGCTTCCGCGGTCGCCCGGGAGATCTTGAATATCCGTTCCAAAGCATGGCCGAACCTGCGGCTCATCGAGATTGGCGATGCCATGCTGAACCGACGCGGCGAGATCGTGCAGGCCGTGAACGAGATCTACCGCGCCCAGCTGGTCAGGCGCCCCGAACTCGCCGAGTTGATGACCGCTGGTGGCCGAGCGCGAGAGGTCGCGGCTGGTCGCGTCGTTCGCTGAGGTGGGTTGGGGGCCGGCAGGTCCGGCGCCGAGCCGGTTCAGGCCACGAGGAAACCGGCCCACGCCAGCATCAGCAGGCCGATCAGCCCGAGCGTGACCAGGATCGGCCGCCAGGGCCTCTGCCCCGTCCCGCCGTTGCGTGAAGCGACGGCATCGGCGTCGACGATATCCGACTTCACTGACATGGCGTGTCTCCGGCCGGAACCCGCGGCAGCTTGCCGCGCTCGCCGATGACCTAGCGCGAAACGATGCGAGAGGCGGTGATAGGCGTCACAGGCTTGGTCGGATTGCTGCGCGCCGGAGCCGAACTTGGATGCCGCTGCCCGATCCTCGGTCTAAACCCGCAAAGCCCGGTCGTCGGCAACGGGGTACCCGGCGAGATGATCTGGACCAGTCTCGTGCATCATCAGGGCCGGCCGAGCCGGATCACATGGGCACGACGATATGCCGGCTACGGCAGCCGGGGCTCGACATCGGCCCGCAGGCGGCGGCGCAGCGTAGCATCCTCGCCGGGCTTGCTGACATGCGCGCATACCCGGTCGATGAAGTCGCGCGACGAGGTCGCCTGCGCCGCCGCCTGCCGCACCAGCACGCGCGCAATCGGGCCAACGAAGAAGGCGAGCGCGGACTGCGCGGCCGCCACAGCCTCCGGCGGGATGGTTCCGGACGCCAGTGTCTGTGTCACGGTCGGCTCGACGCGGGTGCGCGGCCCCAGCGTCGGCTCAACTCGTCCACTGCCAAGCGTGCGCAGGAAGGCGCTGCGGTCGGCGGCATCCTGAAGGCTCTTCGCCAGCGTCCGATACAACTCATCCGCGTTGGTCGCCTCGCGTGCCGCCTGCGCCACCGCCACGCGCGCCATCGGCCCGACATACTGCGCCAGCGCCCGTTCGACCCGTTGCAGCGTCGCCGGATCCCACCGCGTGGCTTGCGTGCTCCTTGCCGGCATGACGACGGTTGCCAGCGCGTCGTCATCACTGACGGTCGGCGCCGGCGGCGGCTTGGCGATGCTGGCCGCGTGCAGGGCGGCGGCGAACGCCTCGGCGGACTGGAAGCGCTGATCCGGCGCCTTCGCCAGCGCCCGCCGGAGCACCGGAACGTATGCGCCGGCGCCGGCAGCCTCCACGGCCACCATCGATGCCGGATCAGGACCGCTGAGCCGCTGCAACGTCTCGCCGGTGCTGCGGCCGACGAAGGGCGGGCGGCCGACGATGCCTTCGTAGAGAAGGACGCCCACGGCGAACAGGTCGGCGCGATGATCAATGCCGACATCGGAAAGTTGTTCCGGTGCCATGTAGCCCGGCGTGCCCAATAGGTCGCCGACCTGCGTCATCGAACCACCGCCCAGCCGCGCGATGCCGAAATCCGCGATCTTGGCATGGCCCGATGCTGTGACGATGATGTTGGCCGGTTTGATGTCGCGATGCGTGACACCCAGCTTGTGCGCGAAGGCGAGGCCACCGAGCACCTGCTCCAGGATCGCGGCCAGCGGCAGCGACGCGCGACCACCGGGCTCGCGCAGCATCCGCTGGAGCGAGCGGCCTTCGACGAGTTCCATGACGATATAGGGGTCACCGTCGCCACTGGAAAAATCGTGGACGGCGATGATCGCCGGATGCATGCAGCGTCCCGCCGCCTGCGCCTCCAGCCGGAAGCGGTCGAGGTACTCGGCGCGCGTGTCGCCGTCCAGCGCATCGGTGCGGACGACCTTGATCGCAACGTTGCGATCGATCAGCGGATCGTGCGCCCGATAAACGGTGCCCATGCCGCCGGCACCGAGCACATCGAGCACGTGATAGCGCCCGATCATACGCGGAAGGTCGCGGGAGTTTGCCATGTCAACGCTCCAGCATCCGCATCGCGCTGTCCAGGCTGCGACGCATGCGGTTGAACGAGACGGAGAGCACCGCGATCTCGTCGCGGCCGGGCCGCTCGTATTCCTCGACATCCTGCTCGCCCAGGCTCACCGCGTTGGCGATGCGCGATACCTTCACCACCGGACGGATGACGGTGTAATGTAGCAGGATGTTCAGCACGATCAGGATCACAAGGAACATGGCGGTCAGGATCGCCATGAACGTGATGAACACCTGCTGCGCCTGTCGCAGCGGCAGCGCCATCGGCACCGAGACCACCTGCGCGCCGACCACATCGTGCAGCTGCCAGCCGAACCCGTTGTTGCTGCCATAAGTCGCGATCATGGCGGCCGGTGCGCGTGACGGCGTGCTGTGGCACGACAGGCAATCGGCGCTGTCGACCCGGATCGGACGCGCCAGGCTCAGCGACCGGCCGGTTGGCGTGTCGCGCTCGGTGACCAGCTCATCGAGCCCTGCCTTGTTGCGAAACGTGTTGATCTCGTCGGCTTCCCAGTCCGACGGCCGATCGCTCAGGTTGGTCGGGTTCAGAGTCGGTTCGCGATAGGTATAGTCGCTGAAGCGCGCCTGAACGTCGCGGAACGTGGTCTGTGCCGCGAACGATGGCACCGAGGCAGCGATGAACTTGCCGGTATTGACGCCACTGGCCAGCGGCGCCACCTGGGTGTCTGTGAAGTGCCGGACGGCGTCCGCCGCCGTCATCATGATGCGGGCATTCTGCACGACCTGCTCCCGCGCGTTCTCGACGAACACCCGTTGCAGCGCATAGCCGGCCAGTGCGGAGCCGATCACGAAGGCCACAATGAAAGCCAGGTTGAACTTCGCCCGCAGTCCCATGGTCTTGTCCGTTTCATTTCGAGTATAAGTTGGGCGAAACGGTCCGGAAGCACGGTGCCGCCGGGCCGGTCGCATGGTTCGGTCGACGCTGCGCCGTTCGCTTTCGTGTCGATCGGGTGGTAGGACGCAACATCTTTCTTCGCGCGGTTGTCACCCTGGAGACGTAGTAGTCGAAGGTGCCGGTCGGGTCAGTGACAACGGTCACCTCCGCGACGCCCGCGCCTTTGGCCAGCCGCGCCATCACGCGCACGGACAGTTCCGCCGGCCGTTGCGTGCGTACATCAGCCGTGGCTCGAAGCGGCGAATAGCGGTTTCGAATTCGCCACGCAGTCGACCGCGCGCCTTGAGGTCGTTGAAGGCGCCGGCGCCCGCGCATTGAAGGTTCGCTGCACGCCGAGCCGATAGCGTTCCGATACCATGGCGGATGCAACGACGGCAACCGTGAGCCTGCGGCAGACCGCGAATGTCTGACGCACTGCGCCGCCTGGCGGCGGGACCTGGGCCGGATCTTGCTGCAAATCAGGCCGCCGCGCCCGCAACCGCCTCGCCAAGTCGCCGCCGCCGCCGCTAATGTCCGGACAGGGAGGATCACAATGTCCGGCAAAATCTTGGCGACTCCGCGTCTGAAGACCATCCAGCGCACCGCGCTGGCGCTGCTTGTCGTCGGGGGCGTGGTCAACTACATCGACCGCGCCACGCTCGCAGTGGCCAATCCGCTGATCCGCCAGGATCTCGGGCTGTCGATCGCCGACATGGGCTATCTGCTGTCGGCGTTTCTGTGGTCCTACGCATTCGCCCAGTTGCCCACCGGCGCATTGGTGGACCGCCTGGGGCCACGCGTGCTGCTCACGGCCGGGCTGACGCTCTGGTCGGGCGCGCAGTTCCTCGGCGGCCTCGTCGCCAGCTTCGGTCAGTTCTTCGGCGCGCGCATCCTGCTCGGCATCGGCGAGGCGCCTCAATTCCCCGCGGCCGCGCGCGTTGCGCGCGACTGGTTCAACCCGCGCGATCGGGGGCTGGCCACCGGCATCTTCAACTGCGCCTCCAGCCTGGGCACCGCGATCGCCGCCCCGCTGCTCACGTATCTGATGCTCGCGTTCGGCTGGCGCTGGATGTTCATGATCATGGGGGTCGCCGGCCTGCTGGTGGCCGCGATCTGGTACCTGGTCTACCGCAACCCGACAGAAGTCCAGCTGACGGCCGAGGAACAGCACTACCGCACCCAGGGTGATCCGCCCGGCCGTGGCGAGCGGGTCACCATCCGCGAATGGAAGCTGCTGTTCCGCTTCCGCACGACCTGGGGAATGATCCTGGGCTATTTCGGCTGCATCTACCTCACCTGGATCTACACGGCATGGCTGCCGGGCTATCTGGAGATCGAGCGGCACATGAGCGTCAAGGGCGCCGGGCTGCTGTCGTTCATCCCGTTCGCCTGGGGCGTGGTCGGCGGCGTGTCGGGGGGCTGGTTCACCGATCTGCTGCTGAGGTGGGGCCTCTCGCCGATCAACAGCCGCAAGTATCCGGCAACCGTGGCGTTGCTCGGCACCGCGCTGTTCACCCTCCTCGCCGCTTACACCACCAGCAACACGCTGGCGATCGTGTTCATCTCAGCCTCGCTGTTCCTGGTCTACGTCACCAGCAGCTGCGCCTGGGCGTTGAGTTCGGTCGCCGCACCGACCAACTGCACCGCCTCGATCGGCGCCATGCAGAACTTCGGCGGCTATCTCGGCGGCGCGCTGGCCCCGACCGTCACCGGCCTGATCGTGCAGGCGACCGGGTCGTTCGTGCTGGCGCTGGTCGTCGGCACCGTGGTCGGCACGGGCGCGGCGATGTCCTACCTGTTCGTCGTGCGCGACCCGATCACGGCCGGCGCCATGGACGCGCTCTCGCCCGCTATCCGCTGACACTCATCGCGTGACGCGGCGCAGCAGTTCGAGCGCCGCGTCGCCATCGATGATCAGCGCCTTGATGGCGCCGGTCCGCAGCATGGCGATGATCGCGTCGACCTTCTGCAGGCCTGCGCCCAGCAGCACGACATCACGGCCGCGCAGACGGGCGAAGTCGATCGCCAGCGCCCGGTGCGCGACAGGATTCTCGACCAGCTTTCCGTTTGCGTCGATGAACACGCCGAGCGTATCGCAGACGGCGCCCAGCGCGCGCAATGCCATCAGTTCGTCGGCGCGGATCATGTCCTGTTCGCGCAGAATCGCGCTCTCGGTGAGTTCACCGACGCTGATGAGATAAAAATCCGCGGCGCACGCCAGTTCCAATGCCTCGGCGACGATGCGCTGGGAGATCAGCACCTCACGGTCGGCCTCGCTGTCGGCAATGAACGGCACCGGCAGGAAATGCCCCTCCCCGCCCGTCCGCGCCGCCAGCGCCTGCACAACCTCGAACGGGTTTGACGCCGAATTGCGCGTCAGCGACCCCATCAGGGAAACGAAGCGCGCCTGCTTGTTGCGCACGCCGGAAAGCTGCAGCGCGACCTGTTCAAGCGTGCGGCCCCAACTGACACCAACGGTGACCGGCCCGTTCGCCAGCTTGCCCTTCAGCAGCGCCGCCGCCGCGCCGCCGACCGCGCGGCGCGCGATCAGCGCCTGCGTCGCCGCCAGCGCCGGGTCGTCGCCGACCTCGATGCCGATCGGCGGCGTGGCGAGGCAGAACTCCAGCCCGAAGCGCGTCGCGATGGCGTGCTCGGTCTCCAGGTCTCGGATGGAGTCGTGGTGGATACTGATGCTGACCAGCCCACGCTCCCGCGCCTCGGCCAGCAGCCGTACCACGCGGGTTCGGTGCAGACCGAGCCGCGCCGCGGTCTCCTCCTGCGTCAGCCCGACCACGTAGTAGAGCCAGGCCGCCCGGACCATCAGCGCATCGTCGGGTTCATGGGCAAGATTCAGGCTCAACATGGGTGCTCTTTCTTCCCGGTCAGCGGGCTATGCCATGCTTGACAAATGTCGAAAGCTAGGACAAGTGTCGCGGCAACGCACAAACGTCGTATCGTAGCACAGATGTTCGATGCGCAAGGCACTGGGAGGGCAAGGTGGCGTATGTGATCGGTATTGACGGCGGCACCGAGAGCCTCCGTGCCCGCGTGTTCGACCTGGCCGGGCGCTGCGTCGGCAATGCGACCTCCCCTTACGAGACCCGGTTCGCGCCGGGCGCGCGGGCCGAGCAGAACCCGGAGGACTGGTGGGCCGCCGCCGGCCTCGCCGTGCGGGCAGCGGTCGCCGAAGCGGGCGTGCCGTCCGCGCAGATCGAGGCGGTATCGCTGGCCACCACCTGCTGCACGGTGGTTGCGCTGGACGCGCAGGGCCGTGCCCTGCGGCCAGCCATCCTGTGGATGGACATGCGCGCGTCCGCCGAAGCAGCCGACGTGCTGGCCACCGGCGACGCGGCGCTGGCGGTCAACGGGGCCGGCGAAGGTCCGGTCTCCGCCGAGTGGATGATCCCGAAGGCGCTCTGGCTGGCGCGCAACGAACCGGCGGTGTTCGCGCAGGCACAGACCATCTGCGAATACCAGGACTTCATGACGCTGCGCATGACCGATCGGCGCACGGCGAGCCTCGATAACGCCTCCATCCGCTGGCACTACGCGACCACGCGGGGCGGCTGGCCGGCGAGCCTGGTGCGCGCGCTTGGCGTCGAGGCGCTGCTGGAGAAATGGCCGGCGGAGGTGCTGGCCCCCGGTGCGGTGATCGGGCCGCTTACTGCCGCCGCCGCCGAACATCTGGGCCTGCCGGCATCGGTTCAGGTGGTACAGGGCGGGGCGGACGCGCTGATCGGCATGATCGGGCTCGGCGTCGCCTACCCCGGCCAGTTGGCGCTCATCACCGGTTCGTCGCATTTGCAGTTCGGCGTCAGCGACCAGCCGTGCCACGTGCCCGGGCTGTGGGGCACCTACAAGGACGCGGTCTATCCGGGCCGATACATTCTTGAAGGCGGCCAGACCTCGACGGGATCGATCATCGCATGGCTGCGGCGGCTGGCCGGCGGCAACCTGGATCTCGCGGCGCTGAACGAGCAGGCGGCCGCATTGCCGCCGGGTGCCGAGGGGCTGCTTGTGCTGGACCATTTCCAGGGCAACCGCACGCCGCACACCGACCCGCTGGCGCGCGGCGCCATCGTCGGCTTGTCGCTGCACCACGGCATGACACATATCTTCCGCGCGGCGCTGGAGGGGATCGGCTTCGGGACGCGCGCCATCATCGACAAGATGCGCGAGGCAGGCTTTGGCGCTGCCGAGATCATCGCCGGCGGCGGCGCCACCAATTCCCCGCTCTGGCTGCAAATCCACGCCGATACGGCGAACCTGCCGGTCTCGGTGCCCGATGTCAGCGAGGTGCCGTCGCTGGGCGCGGCCGTGCTCGCCGCCGTCGGCAGCGGGCATTTCGCCAGCATCGACGAAGGCATTGCCGCGATGGTCCGCCCCGGCCGACGTATCGAGCCGATTCCGGCCAACGTGGCACGCTACGAGGAAATCTATGCGCGCTACAGCGCGCTGTACCCGGCGCTGAAACCGCTGCGAGCGCCCGCATGAGCGACCTGCCCCCACTTGACGAAATCGAACCTACGATGAGCGCACGGCCCAACCTGCCGCTGCAGGAATTCTACCGCACCATGCGACGCATCCGCACATTCGAGGAGCGCGTCGCCGAGTTGTACGTCCGCGGCCTGTCCGCCGGTTCGATGCTGCATCTGTCGATCGGCGAGGAAGGTGCTGCCGCCGGCATCTGCGCGGCGATGCGCCCGCAGGACAGTTTCACCACGCATCACCGTGGCCACGGCATCTTTCTCGCGCGCGGCGCCGACCCGAATCGCATGATGGCGGAAATCGCCGGCAAGTCCGACGGCTATTGCGGCGGCAAGGGCGGCTCGATGCACATCGCCGACATGGCGCTCGGCCATCTCGGTGCCAATGCGATCGTCGGCGGCGGCATCCCGCACGTCGTCGGCGCCGGCCTCAGCTACAAGCGGCTGAAGAATGACGCAGTCTCCGTCGCGTTCTTCGGCGACGGGGCGATGCAGCAGGGCATCATGTACGAAAGCATGAACATGGCCGGGCTGTGGGACCTGCCGGTGATGTTCGTCTGCATCAACAACCAGTACGGCATGGGCACGCGCATCGACCAGGCCACGCGGTCGGTGGATTTTTCGCTGCGTGCGACCGCACTCGGGCTGGCCGGCGCAAGCGTCGATGGCGAGGACGTGGAAGCGGTGTTCGCGGCCGCACAGGAGTTGATGGACGGCGCGCGCACCGGCCGCCCGGCCTTCCTGGCCGTGTCATGCTTCCGCTTCTTCGGCCATGGCCGCATGGACAAGAGCCCGTATCGCACCGCGGCCGAAGAGGAAGCCGGCCGCAAGCGCGATCCGATCGCCGCCGCGCGCGGCGCGTTGATCGGGCGCGGTCTCGCCACGGCCGAACAACTCGATGCGCTCGACGCCGCCATCGTGCGCGAGATGGACGACACGATCGCATTTGCCGAGCAGGCGCAGGCACCATCGCTGCAAGCAATGTTCCGCGACGTCTATGCGCCGTCGCAGCCGGAACCGGAGCCGTTGCGAACGCGCCTCGATCGCGTGCTGGCGGAACGCTGACATGGCGATGGCAGAAATCACCTATCGCGACGCGTTGCGCCAGGCGCTGTACGACGCGATGCAGTTGGACGACAGCATCGTCGTTATCGGCGAGGAAGTCGGCCGTTATGGCGGCGCCTATGGCGTCACCAAGGATCTGATCGGAACATTCGGCGCGGAACGGTTGATCGACACGCCGATCAGCGAGCCGGCCATCGTCGGCGCGGCTGTGGGCGCCGCGATGACCGGGCTGCGGCCGGTCGCCGAGTTGATGTACGTGGATTTCTTCGGGCTGGCGATGGACCAGCTTGGCAATCAGGCCGCGAAGATCCGCTTCATGTTCGGCGGCCAGATCGGCGTGCCCATGGTCCTACGGACCCAGGGCGGCACCGGTCGCTCCGCCGGCGCGCAGCACTCGCAAAGCCTGGAAGCCTGGGTGATGCACATCCCGGGCTTGCGCCTCGCCATGCCGGCCACGGCGGCCGACGCGTATCACCTGCTGCGCCACAGCCTGACGCTGCCGGACCCGGTGGTCTTCATCGAGCACAAGGCACTGTACGCCCGCAAGGAGATGGCCGATCTCGCGGCCCCCGTGGCGCCATGGGGCCAGGCGGCCGTGCGCCGGGCCGGCGACGACATCACCATCGTGACCTATTCGCGCATGGTCCACACCGCGCTGGACGCCGCCGCGCAGTTGCACGAGGCAGGCATCGCGGCGGAGGTGATCGATCTGCGGACGCTCAATCCGTTGGACATGGAGACGGTGCGTACCTCGGTTGAACGCACCGGGCGCGCCATGGTGATCAGCGAGGCCCACCTGACAGCCGGCGTCGCCGCCGAACTTGCCGCCCGCATTAGCGAAGAATGCTTCGACTACCTTGAGGACCCGGTGATCCGCATCGCCGGCGAGGACGTGCCGATCCCGGTTTCCCCGGAGCTGGAGGCGGGCGCGATTCCGCAGGCGACGCTGATCGTACAGACCGCGCGGCGGATGCTGCGGCGATGACGATGCTGCTCACGCTGCCCCGGCTCGGCGAGACGATGGAGAGCGGCCGCGTGGTCGGCTGGCTCAAGCAGCCCGGCGAGACGTTCCGGCGCGGCGAGACGATCGTTGAGATCGAGTTCGGACAAGACCGTCGTGGAGCTGCCGGCACTCGCGGACGGCCGGCTGCTGGAGGTGCTTGCCGCTGAGGGCAGCGACGTGGATGTCGGCGCACCGCTGTGCCGCTACGAGTCTGCCGATGGCGCCACCCCAGTGGCGGTGGCGGAACCACCACCGACCGCACAGGCGGAGCCGGCAGTCGCCACACCTGCCGAGCCGCCGCCACTGCCCGACCGCGCCGCCGGCGCGCGGCAGCGTGCGACGCCGCTTGCCCGCCGCCTCGCCCGCGATCAGGGCATCGACCTCGCTGACCTGCATGGCACCGGCCGGCGCGGACGCGTCGAGGCGCGCGACGTGCGGGCGGCGGAGACCGGCAATGGCGAGGGTCATGGCCTTGCCGTGCAGCACTGGCAGCCATCGGCGGCGATCCGCGCCACCGCTGTGCTGTTGCACGGATTTGGCGGCGATGCGCAGACCTGGGCGGCGCTCGCCGCCCATCTGGTGCGCCAGGGAATGCGCGTTGCGGCTCCCGACCTCCCCGGCCACGGCGCGACGCGGCTGGATGCGACGGACATAGCCGGGCTGGCAGCACCGCTGGCCGGGCTGCTGGATAGCGCACCGGTCGAACTGGTCGGGCACTCGATGGGCGCCGCCGTGGCGGTGGCCCTGGCGCGGGCGCACCCCGATCGCATCGCCCGTCTCACGCTGATCGCGCCGGCCGGACTGGACGCGGTCATCGACGCCGAGTTCGTGCATGGCGTCGCCTCCGCCCATACGCCCGGCGGCCTTGCACATCTGCTGCGTCGGCTGTCCGCGCGGCCGCTGGCACTGTCCGCAACCCAGCTCGCGCAGATGGCCAAGGCGTTCGCCGCCCGCCGGCTGGCCGCGCTGGCCGATACGTTGGTGGCCGACGGCCGCCAGCAGATCGACATCGTGCCGGACCTGGACGCGCTGCCGATGCCGGTGCGCGTTGTGTGGGGGCTGGAGGACCGGATCATCCCGTGGACTCAGGTGGCACGGCTGCCGTCGCACGTCGCCGTGCATCTGGTGGCGGGCGCCGGGCACATGCCGCATTGGGATGCGCCACAGCAGGTGGCCGCGCTGTTTTCCGGCTGAGCCGGCAGCACAGGTGACGCAAGGCCGCCGGATCGACCGCGCGGCACAACGGAGGAGCGAGCTGATGAACGAAAACCTGATCGTCCCGGATGGTACGTCGCGGCGGGGATTGCTGAAAGGCCTTGGCCTCGGCGCTGCCGCGCTGTCGAGCGTCAAGCTGGCCGAGTTTGCGCTCGGCAGCACGCCCGCGATGGCGCAGAGCGCCAAGCCGGTGAAGCTGGCCGTGGTGGCGCAGCAGATGTCGGCGCAGTCCGACCAACGCGCCTGGGCCGGCTTCCAGCAGTGGCTGAAAGCGACCGGCCTCGACAAGACCTGGCAGGTCAGCCAGACCGATGCGAAAGGTGATCCGGGCGCGCTGGTCAGCCAGATCGAGGACGCGATCACCGCCAAGTCCGACGCCATCATGGTATTGTTCGGCACGCTCACTGCCGCGCACAGCGCCTTGCAGAGCCTCGAACGTTCCAAAATCCCGTTCTTCAGCCTCGATTCCGGATGGCAGGCGCCCGCGATCGCCGACATCACCAGCAACAACTGGGTGATGGGCGGCGCGTTCGGCCAGTTCATGGTGGAAAAGCTGCTGGCCGACGGCAAGACGAAGGCGAACATCTGCGCCATCGTCGCGAACTTCCATCACGGCACGCGCAAGCGCGGCAAGGTGATGCGTGACATCCTGACCGAGAACGAGTGGATCACGCTGAAGGCGGACCGCGTGATCCAGTATCAGGGTTTCTTCGAGACGACGCAGAACGCGGTGAACGACTGGCTCACGCGCTATGGCGACGAGCTCGACGCGATCTGGTGCCCGTGGGATGAGCCCGCAATGGCGGCGGCGGAGGTGATCGCCGCCCACAAATTGCAGGACAAGATCTTCGTCGTCGGCTGCGACGGCCATCCGACCGCGCTGGAGCGGATGCGCAATCCCGATTACCCGCTGGTCGCGACCTGCGCGCAGGCGTTTGAGTTGTGGGGCGCCTATGGCGGCTGGATGGTCAACGAGATCGTCGGCAAGGGCCGACCGGCGAAGGAGGTGGTGCCGGTGCCGACCGTCGACTTCCCGGCCCCGCTGCTGGTCAAGGGCGTCAACCTGCCGCCTGCCGGCCAGCCGACCTATGACTTCACCGACCTCTACTACATCTACCGCGACCGTGCCGTCTCGGGCATGAAGGGCTGACAAACCGCGTGGTTGCGGCCCGCATCCGCCCCGCTTCGCGTGGGGCAATGCGGGTCGCGGCCCCCGGCACACCACCATGACCGCAACCGCAATGCCCCAGTCCGTTCGCCTCGCAGCCAGCGGCATCAGCAAAAGCTTCGGCGCCACGTTCGCAGTGGACGATGTGGCGCTGGAGCTGCGTGCCGGTGAAATTTTGGCGCTGGTCGGTGCCAACGGCGCGGGCAAATCCACGCTGGTCAAGATCATCTGCGGCGCGGTCACGCCGGACGCCGGCAGCATCACGATCGATGGCCGCAAGGTGGCGTTCCGCAGCGTGGCCGACGCGCACGCCGCCGGCATCGCCGTCGCGCACCAGCAGGTCGCCATCATCCCCTGCCTGGACGGGGCCGAAAACATCATGCTCGGCCGCGAGCCGCGCCGTGGCGGACTGATCGACACGCGTGCGCTACGCCACGCCGCACAGGTGCTCGCCGACCGCTTCGGCGTGGCGATCGACCTCGCCCGCGAGTGCAGCGAGCTGACGCTCGGCGAGACCAAGATCCTCGACATCCTGAAGGCGATGGCGCACGAGCCGGCAGTGCTGATCCTCGACGAACCGACCGCGTCATTGTCGCTCGCGGAAAGCCGGCTGCTGTTCGCGTTCCTGGACGACCTCAAACAGCGCGGCCTCGCCATCCTGTTCATCTCGCATCACCTCAACGAAGTCTTCGCGCATTGCGACCGCGTGGCCGTGCTCAAGGACGGACGCAAGGTGTTCGACGGCCCGGTGGGCGATGCCTCGCCCGGCGAAGTCGTGCGGCTCATGGTCGGCCGCGCCATCGAGGAAACCGACTGGGCGAGCCACAGCCGCGCCGGCGAGGCCGCATTGCATCTGCACGACGCACGGATCGGCCACCTCGATATCCCGGACCTCATGCTGCGCCGGGGCGAGATCGTCGGCCTCGCCGGCGTGCTCGGCGCCGGACAGACGGAGCTGCTGGAACGGCTCGCCGGCGCATCGCATCCGTCGCGCGCCGGTGTCGCCCAACTGTCCGGCCTGGAGCGTCTGCCCGGCAGCGTCGAGGAAGCCATCGCAGCCGGCATCTACCTCGTTGCCGACAACCGTGTCCGCAAGGCGTTGTTCCCCGGCCTGGACGTGCAGGAGAATCTGGTGACCGGCTCGCTCGCGCAGATCAGCGGCCGCGTCATGGTCGACCAGGGCGAAGCCGTCCGGCAGGCCGAGCGCGTGATCGCGCAACTACGTATCAAATGCAGCGGTCATCAGCAGGATGTCATGCAGCTCTCGGGCGGCAATCAGCAGAAGGTGGCGTTCGGCCGCTGGCTGGTGCGCATGGCGCGCGGCCCATCATCGCAACCGCCGCTGCTGCTGCTCGACAACCCGACGGAGGGTGTCGATGTCGGCGCCAAGGCCGAGATCTATGCGCTGATCCGCGACCTCGCCCGCCAAGGTGCCGCGGTTCTGATCGCCAGCGCCGAATTCGCCGAGCTCATCAAGCTCTGTGATCGGGTTTACTGCATCTCGCATGGCGCGTTGCAGACGTGCCTGTCGCGTGCCGACCTGACCGAGGATCGTCTTTTGCTGGAAGTGGCATGAGCATGGCTCCACCCCAAACCGTCGCCACCGCACCCACCACCACGCGCGACGCGGCCGGGGCGCGCCGTCTGAACCTGCTGTCGCGCTACGGCACCGTGCTGGCCGCAGTGGTGATCTTCGCGGTGTTCGCGCTGGCCAGCGGGCGCTTCGTCTCGGCCGCCAACATCAGCAACATCCTCGTGCAGATCTCGGTGCTGATGGTCGTCTCGTCCGGCCTGACCGTCGCGGTCGCCAGCGGCGAATTCGATCTGTCGGTCGGCCAGACGGCCGGACTGGCCGGCGTGCTCGTGGCCGGGCTGATGGTGTGGTCGGGATTGCCGGTGGTGCTGGCGATCGTGCTGCCGCTGATCGTGGGCGTCGCCATCGGCGTCATCAACGGGCTGATGGTGACGCGGCTGCGCATTCCCTCGCTGATCGCCACGCTGGCAATGGGCCCGATCGCGCTCGGCGCGAACTACGCCTATGACGGCGGCGATTCCATCTACGCATCGTTCCCGGACTCGTTCTACTACATCGCGACCGGCCGCCTGTTCGGCGTCATCCCGGTTCCGATCGTCATCGCCCTTGTGGTCGTCGTGGCGTTCTACGTGCTGCTCAACCGCACGCGGCTCGGCCGCGCCGTGGTGGCGACCGGCGCCAATCTCCAGGCCGCCCGGCTGTCGGGCATCAACGTCAACCGCTGCCGGCTGATCGCGCTCGCTCTGTCGGCGTTCGGTGCCGCCATGGGCGGCATCATGCTGACGGCACGCCTCGGCACCGGTCAGCCCGGCGCCGGTGAGCCTTATCTGCTCGACAGCCTGACCGCCGTGTTCCTCGGCATGACGGTGTTCAAGCCGGGCCGCGCGACGGTGCAAGGCACGGTGGTGGGCGTGGTGATCATCGGAATGCTCGACAATGGGCTCAACCTGCTTGGCGCGCCCTTCTACTTGCAGAACGAGGTGCGCGGCGTGGTGATGATCGCCGCCGTGAGTCTGGCCGTGCTGCGTGGCGAAATCCGGTTCTTCTGACACAAGAAGGGAAGAAGCTGATCATGGACAACGGACGGGTCGCCCTGGTGACGGGTGCAAGCCGCGGCATCGGCCGCGCCATCGCGCTCGGCCTCGCGCAGGCAGGGTTCAATGTTGTGCTCAACGACATCGCCCGCCAACAAGCGGCGCTCGACGCGGTAAAGGCCGAAATCACGGCAGCCGGTCGCCGCTGCTGGAGCTTCACGGCCGATGTCAGCAACCGTACCGAGGTGCGCGCGATGGCCGATGCCGCCATCGCCGCCGCGGGCCATATCGACGCGCTGGTCAACAATGCCGGCATCCTGATCCCCAACACGGTCGAGGTGTTGCAGGAAGACCAGTGGGATGCGGTGATGGACGTGAACGCCAAAGGCACGTTCCTGGTCACCCAGGCGCTGCTGGCGCACATGCGGGCGCGCAAATATGGCCGCATCGTCAACATCGCCTCGATCGGCGGCAAGCACGGCGCACCGGAACAGGCGCACTATTCGGCCTCCAAGGCCGCGGTGATGGGCTTCACCCGCGTCCTGGCGCAGGAAGTCGGCGTTGACGGCATCACCGCGAACTGCATCTGCCCCGGCATCATCGTGACCGACATGGGCCGGACCAACCTCGCCGATCAGGCCAACGTGGACCGCTGGGTCGGCGTCACGGCCCTGCGTCGGCTCGGTCAGCCGGAGGATGTCGCCGGGCCGGTGTGCTTCCTGGCGTCGGATGCATCGGCGTTCGTGACCGGCCAGAGCCTGAACGTGTGCGGCGGCATCGTGCTGAGCTGAGCGACCGCCTCAGCGTGGGCGGTTGCGCAGCGCGTTGATGGCGATCACCACCAGCAGGAACGCGCCCCAGATGAAGTCCACCAGGAAATTGCTGAACCGCATCAGCTGGAAGCCGCTGGACAGGAACATCAGCGCCACCAGCGCAATGGACAGCCCCAGCACGGTCGCCCGTCCGCCGGCCGGGTTGGTGCCGCCCAACACCGCGATCAGCACCGCCTGCAACAGATACGACGTGCCGTAGTCCGACTTCGCCGCATTGGTGCGGCTGGACAGCAGGATGCCGGCGATGCTCGACAGCACGCCGGTGGCGACATAGGACAGGAAGATCGCGCGGCCGAGGCGGATGCCCGCGAAGCCCGCCGCCTTGGCGCTGGTGCCGATCAGAAACAGGTTCACGCCCAGCGGCGTGCGCGTCAGCACCAGCGCCACCGCCGCCACGATGGCCACGAACAGCACCGCCGGCAGCGCCACGCCCAGCACCGTGCTGTTGCCGATCGCGTCCCACCATTTCGGGAACCCGACGATGGCCGGGCCGCCGGTCAGCACGAGCGACAGGCCCACGAAGATCTGTCCGGTCCCGATGGTGGCCAGGATCGGCGTGATGCGGGCGCGCGCGATCAGCCAGCCGTTGAGCGCGCCGGCCACCAGCCCGGTGCCGAGCGCGATCGCCACGCCGGCGGCGACCGGCGCCAGCGGCAGCCCGGTCAGCGCCGCGCCGCGTGGCGCGCCGACGGTATGGAAGAACAGCCCGGCGAGGATGCCCGACAGGTTGGCGATCCCGATCACCGAAAGGTCGATGCCGCCGGTCAGCATCGCAATCATCATCGCGACCGCCAGCAGGCCAAGCTCCGGCGCGACATAGGTGATCGATTCGAAGTTGTACGGGCGCAGGAACTTGTCGGGGTTGAGTGCCGCCATGACGATGAAGATCAGCACCGTCAGGACCAGCAGCTGCACCAGATTGGCATGGCGGTTGGCCATGCGGCGGAGGTCCACACCCGTGCCACCCATCCCGCGCCCTTTCGAATCCGGCACGCTCATGCCGCCTGCCTGCGGTCGCGCCAGGATGTCGCGGCGGTGGCCGCGATCACGATCACGCCGACCACCACGCGCTGCCACGTGGTGCTGACATGCATGATGATGAGGCTGTTGTTGATCATCACCAGCATGAACACGCCCAGCACGGTGCCCAGCACGCTGCCACGGCCACCGAAGATGCTGGCGCCGCCCAGCACCACAGCGGCGATCACGTCCAGCTCCATGCCCGCCAGATCGTGCGGGTTGGCCAGCCACGCCATCGAGACATGCAACAGCCCGGTGAAGCCGGCCAGCGCCCCGGCGAGGCAATAGACGAACAGCGTGGTCAGCGGGATGTTGAACCCCACCCGCCGCGCCGCCTCCTTGTCGCCGCCCATCGCGAACACCGCGCGGCCGATCATGGTGTGGCGCAGCAGCAGATGCACCAGCAGCGCGAACACCAGATAGATCAGCAGCATCGCGGTCAGGCCGATATTGCCGCCGTCCGGCCCGGGCACCGACACCAGATCCTGCCGGGTGAACGCGATCAGCGACGGCGGCATCCGGTCGATGTTGATGTTGCTGGTGCCGACGAAACCCAGCAGGAAGCCACGCGCCAGCGCGCCGGTGCCCAGTGTCACGATCAGCGGAATCATCCGCATGGTGTGCACGAAGAACGCATTCAGCGCGCCCAGCGCCAGCCCGATCAGCGTCGCCATCACGAACGGCACCACGACGCCCGTGTAGCCGGTGTCGAGCATCCAGAGCAGCGGCAGATACATCGCCAGCATGGCGAAGCCGGGGAACGACACGTCGATACCGCCGGAGATCATCACCGTCAGCACGCCCAGCGCAAAAATGCCGGTGACGATGTTGGCGCGCAGCAGCGAGAACAGGTTGCCCAGGTTCCAGAACGCCGGGTTCACCAGCCCGATGGCGACCATCGCCAGCAGCAGCACCAGGAAAATGACGGCCTCCGACCGTCGCAGCAATGCGCCGGGCCTCATGTCAGGCCCTTCAGATGTTCGCTGATCGCCTCTTCGCTGGTGTCGTGCGTTGCCATTTCGGCCGTGAAGCGGCCGCGATGCATCACCACGATGCGGTTGCAGTTCTCGACCAGTTCGGGAAGGTCATCGGAGATCATCAGCACCGCCAGCCCCTGCGTGGCCGCGAGGTCGCGGATCTTGCGGTGGATGTCGGCCTTGCTGCCCACATCCACGCCCACGGTCGGGCCGTTCAGCACCAGCACGCGCGCCTGCGTCATCAGCCAGCGGCCGATCACCACGCGCTGCTGGTTGCCGCCCGACAGTTCCACCACGGGCCGCTCGCCGGTCGGTGTCGCGATCTGCATGTCGCGGATCATCGCCTCGGCACCGTCGCGCGCCTCCGCAAGGTCGAGCAGGCCATGATGCGCCAGCCGGTCGTAGGAACTGGCCAGCAGGTTGCGGTTGATGGTCTGCGACAGGAACAGCCCCTCCGTCAGCCGGTCCTCCGGCACGTAAGCGACGCCGTGGGCGATGGCGTCCTGCGCGCTGGCCAATTTCACCTCGGCACCGTCGATGCGGATGCTGCCCTGATAATGCGGATGCATCCCGAACAGTGTCAGCGCGAAATCGGTGCGGCCGGAGCCGAGCAGCCCCGAGATGCCGATGATCTCGCCGGCCTGCGCGGTCAGGTTGATGTCGCTGAACAGGCCGGGCACCGCAAGCCCGCTCACCTGCAACCGCGGCGCGGCGCCGGCCGCCGGCGGCATCCAGGCATAGGACTGGCCGCTCGGGTCGTGCCCGGTCATCGCCCGCGTGATGGCGATCTCGTCGAACTCCGCTGTCGGTCCGCTCGCGACGAGCTTGCCGTTGCGGATCACCGTGATGCGCTCGCTGATCTCCAGCATCTCGCGCATCTTGTGGCTGACGAACAGCACCGAGATGCCGCGCGCCTGGATGTCGCGCACGATGCTGAACAGCGTCTCGACCTCCTTGCCGGTCAGCGCGGTGGTCGGCTCGTCCATGATGATCAGCCGCGCGTCGGACACCAGCGCACGCGCGATCGCGACCAGCTGCCGGCCGGACGTGGGCAGCCGTTCGACATCGGCGTCCAGGTCGAGGTCGACGCCGAGTTGCGCGACCGCCTGTGCGGCAATCTTGCGCACCCGCCGCCAGTTCACCACCCGCCGCTTGTCGCGCAGCTCGTTGCTGAGGGCGAGGTTCTCGGCCACCGTCAGGTTACCGAACAGCGAGAAGTCCTGGAAGATCACCTGCACGCCGCGCGCAATCGCGCCGATTGGTGTCAGCCCGCGCATCGGCACGCCGTCGAACAGCACCTCGCCCTGGTCGGGCTGAAACACGCCTGAGATGATCTTGATAAGCGTCGACTTGCCCGAGCCGTTCTCGCCGGCAAGGCAATGGATTTCACCGGGTGCCAGGGCCAGCGACAGGTCATCGAGCGCATGGACGCCCGCGAAACTCTTGCCGATGTGACGCAATTCGATGAGCGGGACCGTCATGCGTCCGGGACGTGGTTGGGGGTGTCGGCAATCCGGCTGGTACAGCCCCCTGCCAGCGCGGCAGGGGGCTGTGGGCAAAGGCGGGACTAGAAGTTGTACTGAGCCATGTTGGCCGTTGTCACGCTGACCCAGCCGGACCCGTACAGCGAATTCTGCTTGTCCTTGACCGGGGTGATCAGGTGCTCATAGCCGGGCATGCCGAGATCGAGGCCTTCCTTGATCTCGCCCTTCTTGCCCTTCACGGCCATCGCCGCGAGAATGTTCATGGCGAGGCCGGCGGCGGCAGGGTCCCAGAACTGGATGTACTGGATGTCGCCGTCCTTCATGTATTGCCCTGCGACCGACACCAGCCCGCTGCCGGCGAAGAACAGCTTGCCCTTCAGGCCACGCTCGGCGATCAGCCGCCCGGCCCCGGCGGACGTGGGCATCGGTGCTCCGACGATGCCCCTGATCTTCGGGTCGGTGGTCAGCGCTTCCTTCAGCTTGGTATAGTCCTGGTTGGCATCGTCGTACGTCTCGATGCGGTCCATCGCCAGCTTCATCTTCGGGAAATGGGCCTTCTGGTACTCGATCGCCCCGTCGATCCACTCGTTGTGGCTCTGGCTGGTCAGGCTGCCGACCGTGGCGACGTATTCGCCCTCCCCGCCCATCTCCTCGCCCAGCACCGACATCAGCTTGGCGCCATAGGCTTTGTTGTCGAACGCCTCGATGATGAAATCCGCGTTGTTGAGGTTGGAGGCCTCGTGCGCGATCACCACGATGCCGCGGTCGCGCGCCTTCTGCAGCACCGGCTCGACCGCTTCGACCGAGAACGGCACGATGCAGATGGCATCGACGCCTTGTCCGATCAAATTCTCGACAAGCTGCACCTGCTCGGCGGCGTCGGTGTGGCTGGGGCCAACCATCCAGGTATCGTGGCCGGTCATCGCCCCGAATTCCTTGACGCCCTCGCGCATCCTGTCGAACCAGGCGATGCCGTCGACCTTCACGACGGTGGCAATTTGCAGCTTCTTGCCGCCGGCGGCGGCGATGTCGGTGCGCACCTTGCTCACGTCGATCGGGCCGAGGGCCGCGAAGCTGCGGCGCGCGGTGCCGGCCAGCAGGGCGGCGGCCAGCGTAACCTGTCCGAATTGGCGTCTGTTCAGCATTTGGACGAACTCCCCTTGGCTTGTTATTGCCGCCCCGTTGCTGTGGCGGTCGTCACTTTTCGGGCGGCGCGGTCGCCAACGCCGCCTGGTTGCCTGCCGATGCGTCAATCATCATCACCACCGCCGCGGCAGCAGCGGAGTCAGCGATATGACCAACAATCTTGGCGCCCGCATTTACGAGTGGAGGCAGCGCAGCAAGATCGGCCTTTAGGCTAATGATTATGTGGAACTCTTTGGCCCGACTGCCTCCCCAGCGGCGTTGCGCCAACGGTCTGCTTGGGCAGCCCGGTTGCCGTATTCATTCCATCCATCCGCCGAGGCGTCAAGCAATCCCGCTCAGTCGATGTCGAGCAGGTAGCGCTGTGCTGGGCTCATCCGCGCGTACAGGGCCGGGGTCAGGTAGGCACGCTGCACCAGTTGCTGCGGCAGGTCGCGCCGCGTGTAGCTCAGGTGCAGTTGTCGCCGCCGCATGTCGGTCTGCTTGGCAGTACCGCTGTGCCACATATGGGCATTGCATACCACGACCGCCCGCGCCGGCACCGTCACCAGCACCTCGCCCGGAAAGGGTGCGAACGGGTCCGCCGGTGCCCGGGAGGCATCGCCGACCACGGGGGAAGCCGCCACATGGTCCGCCACGTTGTCGCCTTCGACGGCCCATTCGTGCGGTTGGCTGCGCGGCGTGGCGGTGTAGTCGGCGGCGTTCTCGCCCGGCACGTTCAGCGGCGCCCAGATGTGCGAGCCGGGCACCACGCGCGTCGGGCCGTTGTCCAATGTCATCGGGTCGAAGGTAATCAGCGCATTGACGATGCACCACCGGCCGTCGCCGTGCTTCACGGAGTCCGAATGGAGCGGCTGCCGGCCGGTGCCCAATTGCGGCTCGCGCATGTTGGCGCCGTGCACTTTCATGTCGCCCAATAAATAGTAGGACGCCGCCAGCAACGGCTTCAGCTGCAACAGAGAAGTCGAAGGCGTCGGATTTGTTGAACACGTTAGAGACGCGGATCGCACCTCGCTCGATGCTCACCTCGCTGCCCGCCTTGTCGCCTTCGGCCCGCACGATGCGGTCGACTTCGTCGGCCATGCGAGCGCATTGCGCCTCGGTGAAGGCATCCTGGAAAATGAAGTAGCCGTCCCGATCAAGCTGCCGTCGCTGGTCCTGGGTCAGGCTGTCGGGCCCGATGCCGAGTTGTTCGAGCGCGGTGGGTGTGTCCATCACGCGCCTCCCTTGTCCGTTTCCTTTCGGCATTGCCGATGTTCTCCTGCCGCTTGCCAGCAATCGTTGGGCGCTTTGTCCCACCGCGGCCGCCGTGACGTCAAGTTCCGGGCGTCCGGACCGGCGACGAACATGGCAGCGTCGATGGGCGCCGATGCAGACCATAATATCTCTGCCAAAAAACTCGTATGTCGGCGTCATCGATCATCGCGAACACGTCATGTTGTTCAGGTCTCATCCGACGTGGTTGGTCAGCATTTTGCCCCCTCTTCACACAACCGGGATCGGCGGTTTGACCCGGCTCAATAACGATCACCACAAAACGGTCGATCAGGCATGCGCCCGTGAGCCGCACGCGACGTGCGAAAACGGCGTCAAGCGGCGGAGGAGATGACAAAATTGCTAAACGGGCACTGAACATTATCGTCTGGGATACAACAATTCCCGACGGCTCAATTCGGTTCGAGATGCAGAACGGCCGTATGAGAACGCGGCTCGCAAGTTGTGCAACGTTCCCGGCGTCACCGACCTTCCCACCGTTCGGCCGCAGGTCGACGTGTCCAAACGTCAAGCGTGCCATAGAGCAATCACTGACGCGCAATGGCGAAGTCGATGGTCGCCAAGATTGCCGTCGAGGGGAAGGCCACGCTTGGCATGAGCGCGACGGAGCGGCTCCCGCCGCCGCCCCGGCCAGATACAGCCAGCCAGACGATCGGCAGCCGTGGCAATACCTCTGGCACGCAGACGCCATATGATTATGATAAAAGAATGAGTTATCGCCGGTTTCGCTGTGCCCGGAGATCCTGTCGCTCATTCTGAAATCGGCATGACAGCCGGCCCGGCCGACCGATCCTCATCGCAACCGAGAAGTACGACGATAGCATGTCATGCGACGAGGCCATTCGTTCCGCTGCCAGCGTCGGCTGGAATGCTCCTGCGGCCCAGCCCGGATCGCGGGCCCATACGGAGTTGTTGCCGTGGTAACCCTTTGTAACGACATCACAGTCATGGTTCCCCCATGACGGAAAGTTGACGTTGTCGATGCCGTTTGCCAATGATAGACGCAACGTTGTTATTGCGAACACGGTCACACTGCCGCTTGCGGCCTTACCCGGATCCACCGCAAATTGTCTTTCCGTCGTAGTCCGGGGGATGTCCCGCTGTTGATCTCAAACGAAGCCGCCGCTCGCCATTCGGTCAGCCGAGACGTCGCTGTTGGCTGAAGTGGAGACCCAGGCGTTCTGGAACGGCAGTCGGATCGATGTCGCACCATTAGAGCTGGCCGGTCGCAAGGCCGGAACGGTCTACAGCTATGAGCGTCGGATTTTCGGCATGGGCGTCGGCATCCGTGACGGCGTTGTCCTGCTCGATGCCGCGCCGGACAGCCTGTCAGCCACGAGCCTGGCGGACCAGATCGGCGGCGCCGCCGCCGCCGATCTGGCGACGTTCCGGGTCGCCGGCCCGGCCCCAATCGATCTGAGCAGCACCAGGCGCATCGTTCACGGGCGCTGCATGACGTTGGTGACAGTCGCCCGGGACGTTCAGGAGGTGCTTGCGCTGGGCTCCAGCTACGCGGAGTTCCTGCAGAAGCTCGGCCGCAGCACCCGCCGCAATGTCCGAAACTGCCGCAACCTGGCTGCCGAACTGGGAATCGGCTTCAAATGGTCGACCGGAGGGCCGGCGGCCGACATGCGGGAACTGAAACGGCTCTGCCGGTATAATATGCCGACCGCATCGTCCGGCCGCCGCATCGCCAGCGTGCATCGGCTCATTGCGGGCCAGGCGCGGCCTTTCCACGCATATCTCCGAAGTGCCCGCGGCAAGCTCATCAGTGCCGGCGGCGGCTTCATGGAGGGCAATCTGGCGCTGTTACTTTATCAATACAACCACAGCGCCTACCGGTCCCTAAACCCATCGCTGATGATGCGGTCATTCATCATCGAGCACCTGAGCGACGAGGGCATCCGCAACCTCGCTTTCGTCGGCAGATGCTCCGGCCTGCTGCGCCACGCCTGCGACAGGGTTCCCGCCGCCGAAATGCTGATCGCACGAAATTCCGGCTGGGCGCGCCTCAAGCACCTGGCCTGCCGCATCGCGGAGCCAAGAAGCCGGCTCGTGCGTCTGTCGACGGATGGTCGAAAAGCGACGAGCGACACCACGATGCTGGCCTGACAAGGCGCCGATCTGCCGACACGCCCGGCGTGCCGGCCGATCGTCATGCGATGTGTTTTATTCGCTTTCTCGACGTTTAGCCCCCGCCGGCCTGAACCTTTGCCCAGGTATCCCGCAGCCCGATCGTCCGATTGAACACCAAGGCTTCCGGCCGGCTGTCCGTGTCGGCACAGAAATAGCCCTGGCGCTCGAACTGCACCGCCTCGCCCCGCGCGGCGTCTGCCAGGGCCGGCTCGACAAGGCAGCCGGTCAGCACCGACATCGAGTCCGGGTTCAGATCCGCCATCAGGTCGCCGTCCGCCCCCGGATCGGGACGGGTGAACAGATTGCTGTACAGCCGCACCTCGGCGGGGCGGGCGTCGGCCGCTGCCACCCAGTGCAGCGTGGCCTGCACCTTCCGCCCGTCCGGCGTGTTGCCGCCGCGCGTCGCCGGGTCGTAGGTGCAGCGCAATTCCACCACCTCGCCGGCCGCATCCTTCACCACCTCCCGACAGGTCACGAGGTAGGCGTAGCGCAGCCGCACCTCGCGCCCCGGCGAGAGGCGGAAGAATTTCTTCGGCGGATTCTCCATGAAGTCGTCACGTTCGACATAGATTTCCCGCCCGAATGTCACCGGCCGCGTGCCGGCCGCCGGGTCGTCCGGGTGGTTGATGGCGTCGAGCGTCTGGGTCTGGCCCTCCGGAAAATTCTCGATCACCAGTTTCAGCGGCCGCAGCACGGCCATCCGGCGCGGCGCCGTCTGGTTCAGCAACTCGCGGATCGGGTGCTCGAACTGCGCCAGCTCCACCGTGCTGTTGGCGCGGGCGACGCCGACCCGCCGCACGAACTCCCGCACCGCTTCCGCCGGCACGCCGCGCCGGCGCAGCCCGGCCAGCGTGGGCATGCGCGGGTCGTCCCAGCCGCTCACACGGCCCTGGCGCACCAGCTCGGTCAGGAACCGCTTGGACAGCACCGTGTAGCCGAGGTTGAGCCGCGCGAACTCGTACTGGCGCGGCCGGGCCGGCACCGGCAGATGCTCCAGCAGCCAGTCGTACAGCGGCCGATGGTCCTCGAACTCCAGCGTGCACAGCGAATGCGTGATGCCTTCGATCGCGTCGGACTGGCCGTGGGCGAAGTCGTAGTTCGGGTAGATGCACCACGCCGTGCCGGTGCGCGGATGCGGGGTGTGCAGGATGCGGTACAGCACCGGGTCGCGCAGGTTCATGTTGCCGGCGGCCATGTCGATGCGTGCGCGCAACACCCTGGCGCCATTGGGGAATTCGCCCTCCCGCATGCGGCGGAACAGATCCAGGCTTTCCTCGGCCGGGCGGTCGCGGAACGCGCTGGGGCGCCCCGGCTCGGTCAGCGTGCCGCGCTGGGCGCGCATCTCCTCCACCGGCGTGTCATCGACATAGGCGTAGCCGGTGCGGATCAGGTGTTCGGCCCATTCGTACAGCTGCTCGAAATAGTCCGAGGCATGGTGCAGGTGCGCGCCCCAGTCGAAGCCAAGCCAGCGCACGTCGCGCTCGATGGCGTCGATGTATTCCTGTTCCTCCTTGGTCGGGTTGGTGTCGTCGAAGCGCAGATGGCAGCGTCCGCCGAACTCCTGCGCGATGCCGAAATTCAGGCAGATGGATTTGGCGTGGCCGATATGCAGGTAGCCATTCGGCTCCGGCGGGAAGCGCGTGACAACGTCCGTAACCCGCCCGGCGTCGAGGTCGGCCTGGACGATGTCGCGAATGAAGTCGCGGCCCGCCGCCATTGTGCTGTCGTCCGTATCCGCCATACCGCGCAATTCCATGCCTGCCGCCATTCCGAGGGGCGCCACCCTACACGCAGCGGCCCGCCGGGGAAAATCACGCGGCGGCGGCGGTCCGGCCCCGTCAGATCATGTAGTCGCCGCCGTTCATGTTCAGCGTGGCACCGATATAGTACGAGCCCTCGTCGGAAGCGAGCATGACGACGGTGGGCACCACCTCCTCGACGCGGCCGAACCGGCCGATGGCAAGCTCCTGGCGCTTCATGTCGAGCCAGTCCTGCGGGAGTGCGCGCAGCAGCGGCGTGTCGATCGGCCCGGGGCAGATGGCGTTCACGGTGATGCCGTCGCGCGCCACCTCGTAGGCAAGGCTGCGCGTGAAGCCGATCACGCCGGCCTTGGCCGCGCAATAATGCACCATGCTGGGCGCGCCCTTATGGCCGAGCTGGGACGCGGTGTTGATGATCCGCCCCCATTTCCGCCGCTGCATGGCGGGCAGCACCTGCTTGGTGCAGACAAACATGCTGCGCAGGTTGACGCGGATCATCTCGTCCCACATCGCAGCCGGCATCTCCACCAGCAGGCTTGTTGTATCGATTCCAGCATTATTATATAGAATATCGATCTCGCCGAGCCGGCCCACGATGCTGCCGAACGCCTCGGCCACCAGGGTCTCGTCGGCCACATCGGCGCCGGCCGCCGCACTGGCCACGCCGAGCGCCGCCGCTTCGGCCGCCACCGCCTCCGCGCCCGCCGGATTGCGGTCGACGATGCCGATCGCCGCCCCCTCGGCCGCCATGGCGAGCACGGCGGCGCGGCCGATGCCGCTCGCGCCGCCGGTCACCAACGCCACCTTGCCGCTCAACTTGCCCATCGCTTGCACCCCTCGCCCGCTCCGGCCAACCTGCGGGAGCGGACGCCGCCGGGCAAGCGCCATTGCCCTTCCAACCGCCGTACGCTTTCATGGCGTGACAATGCGGCCAAGTCCGCAACAATCACAGGAAACAAAGCCATGTGCTCCCCCAGGATCGTGGATGCGGCGATGAAGCAGAGGATCGCGGCCTGGAACGCCAATTTCCGCAAGGTCACCGCCAGCCCGTTCGGGGCGGACGACGAGATCGGCATGCTCAACCTGATCGATGCCGCCTCCCGCGACGCCATCATGAGCCGCGCCGACGCGTCCCGCGTGTTCGACCTCTCGGTGGACAATTTTGTCGGCATGCCCGGCTGGGTCGCGGCCGGCGACCCGACCTATCAGATCTGGATGACGCACACGCCGCCCGGCGAGAAAGTCTGGAACTCGATGGGCCAGGACGAGGCGACCAACGATTTGATCGCCTATTCGGGTGACGCGATCTCGATGTACACGCATTGCGGCACGCATATCGATGCGCTGAACCATTTCGGCTACAACGGCCGCATCTACAACAACTTCGAAGTCTCGAAGCATCTCGGCAGCCGTACCTGGGACGTCTGCGGCGCGGAGAAGCATCCGCCTGTCATCGCACGCGGCATCCTGCTCGATATCGCTGGCATGCACGGCGTTGATGTGCTGCCGCCGAGCCACGGGATCGGCGCCAAGGAACTCGACGACTGCCTGAAGCACCAGGGCACGGAACTGCTGCCCGGCGACGTGGTGCTGCTGCGTACCGGGCAGATGGTCCATTGGCTGAACACCGAGAAATTCATCGCCAACACGCCCGGCCTGACCCGCGAGGGCGCCGAATATCTTTGCAAGGGCGGTGCCGTCATGATCGGCGCCGACAACCTCACGCTCGAACAGACCCCGTCCACCGAGCCGGGGAATTACCTGCCGGTGCATTGCTACCTGTTCGCCGAGGCCGGCGTGCCGATCCTGGAGATGGCGCAGCTCGACGAGCTGGCGGCCGACAAGGTGTACGAATTCGCGTTCATCGGCGCCTGCATCAAGCTGCGGGGCGCCACCGGCTCGCCGATGCGCCCGGTTGCGATGCCGTTGCGCCAATGAACGCGTTCGCCGCCGGCGCGGCCTTCATCGACGGCAGCTACATGCCGATCGCGGACGCGCAAATCCCGATCACCGACTGGGGCTACCGCCGCTCGGACGTGACATACGACGTGGTCGGCGTGCGCGACGGCGCATTCTTCCGCCTCGACGACCACATCAGGCGGTTTCGTGCCTCGATGGACGCGCTCCGGCTGCGTCCGCCGCAGACCGACGACGACATCCGCGACATCCTCACCAATTGCGTGCGGCTGTCCGGCCTGCGTGACGCCTATGTCGCGATGGACTGCCTGCGCGGCCGGCCGCCGGCGGGCGTGCCGTATCATCCGGCAAATGCCCGCAACTATCTGGCGGCCTACGCGATCCCGTGGATCTGGCTGCTGTCGGCCGAAATCCGCGCGCGCGGCGCGCATATGATCGTGGCCGAGACGCCGCGCATTTCCGAGCGCGCCGTCGATCCCCGCGTGAAGAACTTCCACTGGGGCGACCTCACGCGCGGCTTGTTCGAGGCGCATGACGCCGGCGCCGACACCTGCGTGCTGCTCGACGATGCCGGGCTGGTGACCGAAGGCCCCGGCTTCAACGTGTTCGCCATCGTCGGCGATACCGTGGTCACGCCGGATCGCGGCATGCTGGAAGGGATCACCCGGCTGTCGGTGCAGGACCTCTGCGGCGAACTTGGCCTCGGTTACGCCGCGCGCGCTGTTCAGCCCGATGAGCTGCGCGACGCCGACGAAATCTTCATCGCCACCACGGCGGGCGGCATCATGCCGGTGTCACGCATCGATGGCCGCATCCTGTGCAACGACCGGCCGGGGCCGCTCACGATGCGGCTGCACGACCGGTTCTGGTCCAGGCGCGCGGAAGGCTGGCACGCCACGCCGATCGACTACGAAGCGCCTCACAGCACCTGAACGCCGAGCCGCAGCCCCCGCGTGACCGCCTCCGCCCGGCTGCGCACGCCGAGCTTCGAGAAGATCGCCTCGAGGTGGTATTTGACGGTGTGCGCCGAGATGTTCAGGCGGCGGGCGATGGCCTTGTTGCTCTGGCCCTGGCCGACCAGCGCCAGCACCTCGACCTCGCGCGGGGTCAGCAGCGCGCGGGCCTGCGGCTCACGCGGCGCGAAACCGGGGATCTCGGGCAGATGGGGGGTGCGCACAACGAGGCCTTCGGCCAGCGCCGCAACCGCCGCCGCCACCTGCCGATCGCTGGCCGCCGCCGGCAGCACGCCCGCGATGGCATGGTCAGCCGCAAGCGCCGCGTCATCCGACAGCACCAATAACGCACCATCAAATGCCGCCGCCTCGGGCGGCAGCTTCTCGCCGGGGCGCAGATCCAGCAGCAGCACGTCGGCCAGCAGCGGGTCGGCCTGCAACC
Organism: uncultured Pseudomonadota bacterium; assembly: GCA_963764895.1. Classification (GTDB taxonomy): domain Bacteria; phylum Pseudomonadota; class Alphaproteobacteria; order Acetobacterales; family Acetobacteraceae; genus CAVXUK01. The sequence continues at coordinate 239,908 of CAVXUK010000010.1, read as the reverse complement.
CGGCGACACTGGCCAGCGCCCGCTCCAGCATCCGCCGGCGCAGGGGATCGCGCACCTGCATGGCGGCGGCCGGCCTGGAGTCGCTGGTCACATCGGACATAACTTTCGTCACCGTGGCGATCATGCCGGCCTCGTCGCAATGGTGACGCTCGCCGTCGTCACCCCGCCGCCCCGCAACAGTTTCAGCACCAGCACCTTGCCGACCGTGTCCGGCCCGAGCGCCCGTGCCACACAGCGCGGCGAACTCACCGGAATGTCGCCGATCGCCAGCAGGATATCGCCCGGGATCAGCACCGCCCCCGCCGGGGCGTCCTCGGCCAAGCTCACCACCATCAGCCCGCTGCCGACGCCCGCTCGCTCCGCAAGCTCGCGCGGCAGCGCCACCGGATGCAAGCCCACACCAAGCCAGCCGCGCGCGCCAGTGCCTTGTTGCTCCAAGTGGTCCAGCACACGCGCAATCGTGCTGGCCGGGATCACGATCACGCGACCACGCGGCCCGAAAGTGGACATGCCGAGCAGCGCGCCCTCGGCATCAATCACCGGCCCGCCCTCGGCAGACGAGCCTAGATCCACGCCGAGCCGCACGAGCCGGTCGATACGGCCGCCGAGTTGGCTCTCCCAGGCCGGGCCGAGCACCTCGATGCTGCCGATGCGCGAGGTGACCTCCCCTGCCCCGTCGCTGCCGATCGCCAGCACCAGCGCGCCGACGCCGTGCGGCTCGCCGGCCCGCAGGCTCGACGCCGAGGCCGCCACGCGCAGCGCCGCCACATTGGTGGACGGGTCGCGGCAAAGCAGCGCAGCGGCCACACGGGCGCCGCCGGGCAGCGTCGCGGTATAGGAATTCGAGTCGGGCAGGCTCTGCTCCGACGTGACCAGCAGGTCGGCGCGCCACAGCACGCCGCTGATATGCTTGTGGCCACCCCATTCCACCCCCGCCACGGCAGGTGCCGCGCTTCGCGCGACCGCGGCCACGGCAGATGAAAGGGCGGAAAACGCAGCAGTATCGGTCATGGCGCGCACCTTGGTCGGTTTCGCTGCGGGGACTATCGACTGTCCGGACGACGGCCGGTATCGGGCGGATGCCCGGGCGGCGCATGAGAGGGATATCGAGTGAGGTCGCTGCGCGCGCGCCTGTTCGTCGTCTGGCTGCTCTCGCTCGCGGCCGCGTGCGCGGTCGGCGTGTTGCTGGTGCAGCTCTACCATCAGTCCACCTTCGCACGGAACGCCCGCGCCGACGCCGCCATCGCGCAAGCCTGCGACCGGATCGGCGATCGTTTCGGCTACTACACCGCCGGCTGGACCGCCCCCGCCCAGGCCGTGAACGACGCCGGATTCCGCCGCGACCTGGGGGCCGTGGTGGCGCTGGCGCTATCCGACAGCTCCGGGATCGCAGGCGGGATTTTCGACCAGGGCGCCGGCCTGCTCGCCGCGTCCGATACCACGCAGCCGGCGGAAACGTACGCGCATCCAGGCGCTCGCGCAGGACGCGACGCAGAACGACCGGCCGGTGGGCGGGCAATACGCCACCGGCACGCAGACGCTGCTGCTGTATGCCTGCCCGTTGCGCGGCCCGCTGCCCGGCCTTGCCGCCTGGACGATGACGCGCGTGGCCGAGACCGCCGGCTGGGACGCGCTGCGCGCCGGGTTGGGCGTGCTGATGGCGCTCGTGCTCGGCCTGTCCGGCTGGCTCACCTGGCTCGTGCTGGCCTGGACACGCCACATCGCCCGCATCGAAGCCGCACTGGCCGGCGCCGGCGCCGAAGACCTGCCGACGCTCGCCGCGACCGGTGAGGCGGAGCTGGATCGCATCATCGCCGCCCTCAACACCGCCGGCAGCCGACTGGGCGAAGCCCGCCGCAATGCCGCCGACCTGTCTGCCCGTGTCGCCGCCGCCGAACGCCTCGCGGCGCTCGGCCGCGTTGCCGCCGGCGTGGCACACGAATTCCGCAACCCGATCGCCGCGATGCGCCTGAAGGCGGAGAACGCGCTCGCCGATCCGACCCGCCAGGCGACCGCGCTCGCGTCCGTTCTGGCGCAGGTCGCGCGGCTGGACCGGCTGATCGGCGAATTGCTCGCCATGACGCAGCGGCGCGAGCCGAACCGCGCATCGGCCAATATCGCGTCCCTGCTGCACGCCGCCGCCTCCGACCACCCGGGTGTGTCGCTGCATGTCGAAGCGTCCGATCTCATCCTGTGCCTGGACGCCGATCTGTTGCGCCGCACACTCGACCCGCTGCTAGACAACGCGCGACGCCACACCCCGCCGGACGGTGCCGTCACGCTACGCGCGGCGTGGGCGGCCGGGCTGCTGCGCATCACGCTGGCCGATAGCGGGCCCGGCATCGCACCAGATCTCGTGGACAGCCTGTTCGAGCCGTTCGTCACCGGCCGCGCCGACGGCACCGGCCTTGGCCTCGCCATCGCGCGCGAACTGACCGAGACTCAGGGCGGCCACCTCACGCTGGTCCACCCCGGCGGTGCCGTGCCCGGCGACGGCGCCGTGTTCGTGCTGGAGATCCCATGCCAACGATCCTGATCGTCGACGACGATGCGGCCCTGCGCGACGGACTGGCCGAAACGCTGACCGATCTCGGCCATATCGCCGAGCAGGCGGCGAACTGCGAGGCCGCGCTCGCGCGGCTGGCACGCGGCCGCGTCGATGCGGTGCTGCTCGATCTGCGGATGCCCGGCCTGGACGGCATGGAGGTGCTGCGCCGCCTGCGCGCCCAGCCGGATGCCCCGCCCGTCGCCGTGCTCACGGCCGTGCCGACAGCCGGCAACACCATCGAGGCAATGCGGCTCGGCGCCGTCGACCATCTGGCCAAGCCGATCGGCCGGGCCGACGTCGCCGACCTGCTCGCCCGCATGCTGCCGGACAATGGCCCCGCGCGGCCAGCATCGCCGGCGACCGCGGAGGAGGATATCGTCGGCAGCTCAGCGGCGCTGCGCGATGTGCAGAAAGCCATCGGCATGCTGGCCGACGCCGACACCACGGTGCTCATCACCGGTGAGACCGGGACCGGCAAGGAGGTGGTGGCCCGCGCCATCCATCGCCACGGACGGCGCGGCGCGCGCCCGTTCGTCGCCGTGAACTGCGCGGCCATTCCCGCCGAGCTGCTGGAGAGCCAGTTGTTCGGCCATGTGCGCGGCGCCTTCACCGGCGCCATCGCCGACCGCGCCGGCAGCTTTCGCGAAGCGGATGGCGGCACGCTGTTCCTTGACGAAATCGGCGACATGGACGCCACGCTGCAGGCCAAGCTGCTGCGGGTGTTGCAGGATCGCGTGGTGGCACCGCTCGGCGGCAGGCCGGTCGCGGTCGACGTGCGCATCCTGGCGGCCACGCATCGCGATCTGGCGCTCGCGGTGCGCGAGGGCCGCTTCCGCGAGGATCTGTTCTACCGCCTCGGCGTGGTCCCGCTGGCGCTGCCGCCGCTGCGCGACCGGCTGGCCGATATCCTGCCGCTCGCCGAGCATTTTCTGGCGCTGACCGGCGGCACGCAGCCCCGCCGGCTGTCGGCCGAAGCGGCCGGACTGCTGCTGGCACATCCCTGGCCGGGCAATGTGCGTGAGTTGCGCAACGCCATGGAGCGTGTCGCCGCCCTGGCCCGCCGCCCGGTCATCGCCGCCGCCGATCTGGCGTTTCTCGGCAGCGCCGCCAAACCGCCGGAGACCGACTGGCTGGACGGCGAATTGCCGGATGCGGTGGCGCGGCTGGAAACGGCAATGATCCGCCGCGCGCTGACCGCCTGCGCCGGCAACCGGGCCGAGGCCGCGCGCCGGCTCGGCATCCATCGGCAGCTTCTCTACGACAAGATCCGCCGTTACGGCATCGAATAGTGCGCGGTGCAAGCCTATGGTGTCGCCGGTTTGCAAACAGGAAACGTCCATGGCGATTCGCGACGTCATCTCCACGCTCCAGTCGGACGGCACCGAGACGATGGGACCGGGCGTCCTGCTCTGGCACTATCCCGGCTCGTCGATCGTCAGCGGCTCATTGCTCACGGTCGAGAGCAACCATTTCTGCGTGCTCAAGGCACGTGGTGCGGTGCTGAACGTCTACGAGACCGGGCAGTATCCGGTGCAGACGCCGGACAAGCCGATCCTCGGCTCGTTCACCATCGCGTTTTTCGGCGGCAACTCGCCATGGCAATACGAGGCGCTGTACGTCAACCGCTCGAAGATGCTGACCAAGGCGACCGGCCTCGCGCTATCGGTCGAGATGGCCGAACTGAGCTACGAGGTAGATTTCTATTTTCATGTCGCCAGCAAGGAAGACGCCGTTGCGCTGGTGACACACATGCCGGTCGACGGCCACGTGATCACGGCCGCCCAGGTCAACGCCTACGCGACGCCGGTCGTGGAGCAGGCGATCAACCAGATCGTGCAGGTCACGCCGTTCGAAAGTGTCAACGAACGCATCCACGACATCACCGACGTGGTGAAGGCGCATTTGCAGGAATTCCTGAAGGTGTTCGGCATCACGCTCGATACAGTCAAGGTGCTGATCCGCCCGCAGGACGAGCGGCTGCGCGCGCTGATGACGCTGAAGGCGTTCGGCCTCTCGGAACTCGACGCGGTGCGCTACTATGCGGCCATGCTGATGGCGACGAACGGCCTCGTATCGGCCCCGAATATGGCGATCGGAGCCCCATACAATCCGGGGCTGGTCGGTTTTCCCAATCTGCGCCCGGATGGCAAGGACGCCTGACGTGGCACCGGACGGCGCCGACATCGAACAGGCGCTCCATGAGGTCGGGACGCTGCTGCTGAATGGCTGGGGGTTCAACTGGTATCGGCTGGACAACCAGTTGCAGGCCGACGACATCCTGGTGCGCAATCGCGCCTGCGGCCACCTCGATACCGCGATGGCGCGGCTGCGCGACATCGAAGCGGCGTTTCGCAAGCGGTTCCTGCCGCCGCCGACCCGCGCGGCGCCGGTGCCGGACCCGCTCCGGCTGGGCGAGGCGCGAGCCATCGCCGACCTGCGCGCGCGCATTGCCACCGTCGAGACGCAGCTGCGCAGCGCTGCGATGCCGCCCAAAGACCGCATCTGGGCAGCCCATCGCGACCACGTTCAGACGCTCGCGCAGCTGCTGAACGCCGACACGCTGCTGGTCGGCGGCGCCCATGAGCTGGCAGGCTGTCTGGCACCGGAGGTCGACGGCAGCATGGCCCTTCCCGACGTGCTCGCGCGCTGCGAGCAACTGCGGGCGGTGCTGGAGCGGGCATTGGCAGGCAGAACTGCGTTGCTGGCGATCGGCATCGCGGGAATACGGCAGTAGCCGTCCGCTGTCCGGATAGCAGACGCAGCTGTCGCGGCACCAGACGGCGGTTCCCGCCCGACGGCCTATGAAATGGCGTATTTACAATCTACTGCGTTCTGGCACGCCGCTCGCATTGTGTACTGCCGTGGGCAACTCCGGCCCACCTGCGGCAAGGAGACAGAGATGCTTCGACTGCGAGATACGCTTCTGACTGCTACCCTCATCGCGCTCGCCGCCAGCGGCGTCGCCTACGCCCAGATGAGCAGCAATTTCGACCCGGCGCAGCTTCCCACCGTCACCGGCAAGGTGGCGCAATACCTGCCCACACCGCGCGGCGACGTGGACGGGTTGCTGCTGGAGGATGGCACCGAGGTGCATTTCCCGCCGCACCTGTCCGCCGAGCTTGTCTTCGCCGTGAAGCCCGGCGACAGCGTGACCATCCACGGGCTGAAGGCCCGCGCCGAGCCGATGGTCGATGCCGCCTCGATCACCAACGACGCGACCAAGGTGACCGTGGTGGACACCGGCCCCTGGCACCACAGCGAGGCGTCCGACGTGCATGTGCAGGGCCGCATCAAGGCCGAGTTGCACACGTCGCGCGGCGACCTGTCCGGGGTCGTGCTGGACGACGGCACCGTCGTGCATCTGCCGCCGCCGGAGGCCGCCCGCCTTGCCGACCAACTCGCGGTCGGCAAGATGCTGGTGGCCTATGGCGACGGGTTCTCGGGGCCGCTCGGCCGGGCCATTGGCGCGCGGCAGATCGGCCCGGACAGCGCCCACATGGTCGCCGTCGGCGGCCCGCGACCGGGCTGGGAGCGTTGGATGCACGAACATTTCGGGCATGGTCCGGGGGGTGGGCCGGGCATGGGCGAGGATGCCCCGCCGCCCCCGCCGCCGGGCGCTCCGCCGCCACCACCGGCTCAGTGATCGCGCGGCAGGGCCGGCAGTGCCGACCCTGCCGCAGATACCCAGCGATCGAAATACAGGATCTCGCCGATCCCAACCCATGCCGCGCCAGCAGGCGCTCAAGCATTCCGATCGGTCGGGGGATCGCCGCCGGCATCCGTTATGTCAACGGCGGCAGGCAATTGGCTCAATAGCTCTGGTAGCGCGACCTGCACCGTGTCCCAGACCAGCTCCAGGTTCATGTCAAAATAGCCGTGCGCGATGCGGTTGCGCATGCCACGCATGCCCCGCCACGGTACACCTGGATGGCGATCCGCGAACGCGACGTGACGATCCATCACCTTTGCGGCTGCCTCACCGATGATGACGAGGCTCATGATGATCGCTTGCTGCGTCCGCTTGTCAGCCATGAACTCGGCCTTGCTAAGGCCTTCGACGAAGCCACGGGCGTCCGACGCCGCCTGCCGCATGTGAGCGAGATAATCAGCAAGGCGGTTCTCGATCAAACCGGCCGCGCCTTCGCGATTATCTGATCGCGGAACGTGGGCGGAAGATCGCCAGGGGTTCGCAGATCGACTTGAACGCCCAACAAATCTTCCAATTCCAGCTGCAAGCCGCCGAGGTCGAACAGCGTCGCGCCTGGAAGAGCGTCTACCAGCAGGTCGAGGTCACTGCCGTCCTGATCAGTCCCGTGCAGCACCGAGCCGAAGATGCGCGGGTTCGCGGCGCGAAAGCGGCCGGCGGCTTCGCGCACAGCAGTTCGTTTAAGGTCGAGAGCGACTGACGGCTTCATAGGTTGTCATCTCTCCTGCGCGGCCGCCGCAGGGCCGTGCCGCACTGCGTCCACCGCCTGACTACCGAACACCTCCGCCATGACGTTCAAGCGCCGGACAGGCCTGACGGATCTCGTCGCGCGTCCTCTCGGGGTTATCTCACCCCCGCCGCAGCATCGCCAGCACCGCCGCGCCGTAGCGCGCCAGCTTCGAGGTGCCCACGCCCTTGATGCGTGCCGAGTTCGTCCAGGTCGCCGGCCGCACCGCCGCGATCTCGCGCAGCACGCTGTCGTGGAAGATCACGTAGGGCGGCACAGATCTGCGACTTCGCCTCGCTCGCCCGCCACTGCCGCAGCGCCTCGAACAGCCCCGTCATCCGCCGGCAGCCGGCGACCCCGCCTGGGCCGCAGCGCGCTCGCGCCGCGCGCGTGACGCTCCTCGCGCGGTACCGGCGCCGCATCCTCGCGCAGCATCACGCGGGTTTCGCCGCGCAGGATCGGGCGCGCCGCGTCGGTGTCCAGCCGCAGCGTGCGAAAGTCGCCCTCCTCCTCCGTCACATCCAGCGCGCCGATCGCGATCAGCTGGCGGATCACGCCGTGCCAGAACCGCGAGGGCCGGTCGCGCGCCGACGCCGAAGGTCGGCAGCTGGTCGTGCGCCCAGCGCGCGACACGCCTCGCTCGCCTCGCCGCAGCAGCACGTCGACCACGTGCTTGGCGCCGAACCGCTGGCCGGTGCGGTAGACCGCCGACAGCACCTTCTGCGCCTCCACCGTGCCGTCGAACAGCGACGCCGGCGGCGACGCAATTGTCGCAATGGCCGCACGGCCCCGCCAGCGCCTCGCCGAAACAGGCGAGCAGCGCGCGGGTGCGGCATTGCGCGGTCTCGGTCAGCGCGATCATCGCCTCCAGCCGCTGCGCGCATCACCTGTTTCTGCGCTTCCGGCGCCGTCGACTGCGCCAGCCAGTGGCGGGCGCGGGCGATGTCCTCGCCGCCGTACAGCAGCAGCGTGTCGGCGCGCTCGCCGTCGCGGCCGGCGCGGCCGATCTGCTGGTAGTAGCGCCTCCGGACTGTCCGGCATGTCCAGATGCGCGACGAAGCGCACATCCGGCCGGTCGATGCCCATGCCGAACGCGATCGTCGCCACCATCACCACGGCCTCGCCGGAGCGGAACCGCGTCGAGGCCGCGCGCTTCGTCCTCCGGCGCCAGGCCGGCGTGGAACGCCACCGCGGTCAGCCCCTTGGCCTGCAAGCCGGCCGCGATGCGCTCGGTCTTGGCGCGGCTGCCGCAATAGACGATGCCGGCCTCGTTCGCGATGTCGCCGCAGCAGCGCCAGCAACTGCGCCGTCTCGCCGATCTTTCGGCTCGGCCGCGATGTGCAGGTTCGGGCCGGTGGAAGCTGGCGGCGAACACCGTGGCGTCCGTCCATCGCCGAGCGCGGCCAGAATGTCGTCGCGCGTGCGCGGATCGGCGGTCGCGGTCAGCGCGACGCGCGGCACGCCGGGGAAACGCTCGCGCAGACTGGCCAGCTCGCGATATTCCGGGCGGAACTCATGCCCCCACTGGCTGACGCAATGCGCCTCGTCGATGGCGATCAGCGCGATGCGCCGCCGGTCCAGCCGCTCCAGCGTGCCGGGCATCAGCAGCCGCTCCGGCGACGACATAGAGCAGGTCGAGCTGCCCCGCCTCCAGCGCGCGCGCGACGCGGCGCTGCTCCTCCGGGTCAAGTTCGGAATGCAGCGCGCCGGCGGCGACGCCGAGCTGCCGCAGCGCCGCCACCTGGTCGTCCATCAGCGCGATCAGCGGCGAGACGACGATCGCGGTGCCGGGGCGGCACAGCGCGGGCACCTGGTAGCAGACGCTCTTGCCGCCGCCGGTCGGCATCAGCACCAGCGCGTCGCCGCCGTCAGTGATGTGGTCCACGGCGTCCTGTTGCAGCCCGCGAAACGCCGGGAAGCCGAACACGCGGCGTAGCACCTCGATCGGCGACCCGGTCTCCTCGAGCGCCGCAGCGGCCGCCACGCCGTACCCCCCTGGTCGCACGGGCTATGGTTCGCCCAGCGTAATTTCTACCCGCCGGCTCTCCAGCGAATCGATCGAATAATCCACGCCGTCGAGGGCGCGGCGCTCGATGCGGTAAGGCGGCACGCCGTCGGCGACCAGCGTGTCGGCCACCACGCGGGCTCGCCGCGCCGACAGTTTCAGATTATCCGGCACACTTCCCTCCGGGTCGGAAAAGCCGCTGACCACCACCATGGCGCCCGGGCGCACCTTGGCCTTGTCGGCAAGACTGGCGATGACCGCCTTGGCTGCGGGGTCCAACGCCGCCGATTGTGGCGGAAAGAATACCGCATAGTGTTCGCGAGTGAACACCGCGCAGCCGGCGAGCAGCAACAGAATAACACTGAATCGAAATGACCGTCGCATCGGAAAACTCCCGGCCTGTCGGCGCAGGAGTGCGCATTCGCCGGAGTCCCGTCAACGACTCGCCTCAGCCCGCCGCCGCCACAGCGTGCCCGGCCGACAACCGAAAGATGCGGTCGAGCCGTTCCACCCCGGTAAGCCGGTGCGCGATCAGCACAATGCTGCGCCCCTGCGCGACCTCGTTCAACGTCGACAGGAACGCGCGCTCGGTCTCCGCATCGAGCCCGGCACAGGGTTCGTCGAGGATCAGCACCGGCGCCGGTGAGAGCAGCGCGCGGGCCAGCGCGATGCGCCGCCCCTGGCCGCCCGACAGATGTGCGCCCTGCTCGCCCATCCACCCATCAAGCCCGTTCGGCAGCGCGCGCACCACATCGGCGACGCGGGCAGCGTCCAGCGCCGCCCACAACGCCGCGTCATCGGCGCCCGGGCGGGCGAGCAGCAGATTGTTGCGGACCGTGTCGTCGAACAGATGCGTGGTCTGGCTCAACCAGCCGATCCGCGCACGGACCTCGTCGGTCGGCAGGGTCGCGATGTCCACGCCGCCGAGCAGGATTCGCCCCGTCTGCGGCGCCGCTACCTTGAGCGCCAGCGCCGCGAGCGTGGACTTGCCGGCGCCGGACGGCCCGAGCAGTGCCACGCGCGTGCCCTGCGGCACCTCCAGCGTCAGGCCGTCGAACACCGCAGGCCGGTCGGGCGACCAGGCGAAATGCACGCCCTCGAATTTCAGTGTGTTGCCTTTGGGGGGCACCGCCGGCCGGGCCGGGTCCGGCAGGGCGGGCGGCGCCTGTGCGGCGTCCAGCACGCGGCGCGCGGCGGCGACCGCCTGACCGGCCGACACGCCCGCGCGCGGCAGGCCACCGACCGCCTCGAACGCCGCCACGGCCAGGAAGGCCAGCAGCGCCGCCCCCGCCGGATGCGCGCCGACCGCCAGCAACACGGCGAAGATCCCGGCCTGCGCACACAGGAACGCGCCGGCACCGGCCAGCGCGCTGCGCCCGGCCAGATCGTGCTGCGCGGACAGCAGACTGGCCTCGCGCGCCTGCACCGACGCCAGCATCCGCCCCTCGGCAGCGAAGGCGCGCACCTCGCGCAGACCGTGCAAGGCGTCCAGACACGCCACCCGCAATCCCGACCCACCGGCGGCCAGGCGCTGCCCGACAGCGGCGGCCGTGCGCGCCGCAAGCGCCGGCAGCACGAAGGCGCTCACGACGAACAACAGCGCCACCACCACCGCCAGCAGCGGATCCGTACGACCCATGACTATTACGATAACGGGCAGAATCAGCACGGCTCCGGCGAGTGGGATCATGACGCGCTGGTACAGCCCGTCGAGCGCCTCGACATCCTGCACCAGCCGCGCCAGCAGGTCGCCGGCATGGCGGAAGCCGAGGCCGCCGGCGCTGCTGCGGGCCAGGCCGCGGAAGAACCAGACGCGCAGGTCGGCCAGCGCGCGGAACATCGCGTCATGCGTGGTCAGCCGCTCCAGGTAGCGCAGCACCACGCGCGACGGGCCGAGCAGCCGCAGCGTGATCGGCAGCACCACCAGTGCGCCGCCGCCCGCGACCAGCCCGCCGGACAGCGTCATCAGTCCGATGCCGGCGATCAGCGCGCCCAGCGAGATCACCACGCCGATCGCAAGCGAGAGGGCGCGGCGGCGCCACAGCCCGATGATGCGCAGCAACGCGCTCATGCCACGCCCCGCACCAGTGCCGCGCGGCCGTCGCGCAGGTCAAGCCGCCGGCCGCCGAACGCATGCGCCGCCGCCGAGTGGCTGGCCAGGATCACGGTCCGCCCCAGCGTCAGCCGGCGCAGGCTGTCCAACACTTCGGCCTCGGTCGCGGGGTCCAGATGGGCCGTGGGTTCGTCGAGCAGCAGCAGCGGCGCGTTCTTCAGGAACGCCCGCGCGATCGCCACGCGCTGCGCCTGCCCGCCCGACAGCCCGAAGCCACCCTCGCCCACCAGCGTGTCGAGCCCCAGCGGCAGCGTGGCGGCAAAACCGTCCACACGGGCGAAGCGCGCGGCCTCCGCCACCTCCTCGTCGCTGGCTTCCGGCCGGGCGAAGCGGATGTTGTCGCGGATGGAGCCCGCGAACAGCACCGGGCGCTGGCCGATCCAGGCCGTCAGGTTGGACAGCGCCTGCGGCACCAGCGCAGCAATGTCGGCGCCGTTGATGGTGACGCGGCCGCTGTCGGGCCGGACGAAGCCGAGCAGGATTTCCAGTACCGTCGATTTGCCGGCACCCGACGGGCCGGCGAGCACCAGCGTCTCGCCGGACGCCACGCGAAAACTCAAGTCGTTCAGCGCCGGGCCGCGCGCGGTATCCCAGGTGAAGCTGACATCCTCGAACGCCACCGCGACGCCGCGCGCGGCCACGGTGCGCACCGGCAAGGGGGCCGGCTGGTCGGGCGGCGGCGGCAGCTCGGCCAGGGCTGCGGCCGCGCCTTGCGCATGCACGCGGTCCTGGTAGGCGGCGGCGAACACCCGCAACGGCGCGAAGAATTCCGGCACCAGCAGCAACTCGAACAGCGCGCGCGTGAGGCCGTGGCCGGCGAAGGCGCCGTGCCCATAGGCCCGCAGCGCCAGCACCACCAACGCCAGCACCGCCGCGAGGTCGAGCGCCGCCGAGGACAGGAACGCCATGCGCAGCACCCGCATGGTGCGTTGGCGCAACTCGTCGGCGGCACGGCCGAGCGCCACCGCCTCATCCTCAACGCGGCCATACATGACGATGGTGGCGATGCCGCGCACGCGGTCGACGAAGCGCGCCTGCAACCGGGCCAGGGCCACGAACTGCCGGCGAGAGGCGGCGGCGGCGCCGATGCCGGCCAGCGCCATGGCGATCGGCACCAGCAGCCCGGCGCCGGCCAGGATCGCGGCCGCCCACGGGTCCACCGCCAGCACCGCGAGCGTCACCAGCACCGGCCCGGCGACCGCCAGCGTCGCGGCTGGGATGTAGCGGGCGAACAGCCCTTCCAGTGCCTCGATGCGGTCCACTACGACGGCGGTCAGTTCGCCGCTGTGGCGGCCGCGCAGGATGGCGGGGCCGGCAGCCAGCAGACGGTGCAACGCGTCGGTGCGCAGGCGACGGCGCGCGGTGGCGCCGGCGGCGAAGGCCGCGCGGTCGGCCAGCAGCGTCAGCCCCGCGCGCAGCACCGCCAGCGCCGCGAAGCCGGCCAGCGGCAGCACCGCCACGCCGCCGCCCGCCAACGCTATCCCGAGTACGATGGCGACGCATCCCGCCTGAGCGATGGCCGCGACCGTGCCGGCAATGCCAAATCCCAGCACCGGACGCGCACCGCGCCGCCCGAGTCGGGTCTGCTGACGAAGCCAGATCCGTGAGGCCTGTTTGGAGGCTTCCATGATGGCGAGGGGTTTAGCGTACGAGCGCCGGTTTGCCACCGCCTCCAGGGACTTCGAACGCATTACGGTTAGGCAAGCCGACAGACTGAAACACTTCCTTTACCGCCATATTGCCTGCTGCGGGCATGACCCTGGCCCGCAGAAGCGTGCTGCTCGCCTTTCTGCTTGCGCCAGCCCGGCTGCAAGCGGCGCCGGCGCGGGCACGGTTGCGGCCGGATCTGGCCAGCGCCATCGGCTTCGCGCCGCTGCCGCGCGAGCGCGTGGCGTTCCGCGCCACCGGCCTGCCGGGCGGCGTCATCCTGCCGGTGGCGCGCGCCGCGATCCGCGCCGTGCTGCCGCTGGCCGGACGCGAGGTGGCGCTGCTGAGCTTTGCCGCCGACCCGTCACCCGGCCCGCTCCCCCAGGGGCAGCTCGATCTGGCCGCGATTGTCGGATGGGACGGCGCGGCGCTGCGCCTGCTGGCGCTGGAGATCCTGACATGGCAGGCGGCTTCCGGTCACGACGCCGCGCTCGGCGCGCGCCTGACCACCCGGATCGCCGCCACCGGCGACCGGACCCGGCTGCGCCTGGAGCGCGATGCAGCCGCCTCACGCGGCAACCTGACCGCACGGCGCGAAAGCTGGACCGACCTGCTGGCATGGCATGCCGGCGCGGCGCTCGCCGACGCACCGCAACGCCCGCCATTGGCCGGCACCTGGCAGCAGAGGCTGGCGGTGGCCCGCTCCGACATGATCGCCTTTCTCGCGCACCCGTGCGACGCGGCGACCGAGGACGTGCTGGCACTGTGCGGCCCGCCCGATCTGACGCTCCCAACCTGACGGGGCGCGGCGCCACTCAGCCCAGCGTCGCGAGCGCGTCGGCGTCTGCCGCGGTATCCCGCTCACGCACGATTTGCAGGTCGAGTGTGTAGCGGGTGCCATGGTCCTGGGTCACCGTGAGCTGGCCGCCGAGCTGGCGGGCGAAGCCGCGGATCAGATGCAGGCCGATCCCGTCGCGCAGCCCGGTCTCGGTCTCTGCCGGCCCGGCGGGAATGCCGACGCCGTTGTCCTCGATGACGAGCTTGGCGCTGTTGCCTTCGGTGGTCAGGCGGACCTGGATACGGCCGGCGCGGCCACCGGGGAAGGCGTATTTGGCGGCGTTGCTCACGGCCTCGGTCACGATCAGCGCCATCGGCACCGCCTGATCCGAGCTGATCTGCAACTCCGGAGCCTCGATATGGAGCTGGATGCGGCTGCCGGCCAATTCGCCGATCGCCTGCAACAACTGGTCGCACAGCTCATTCAGGAAGCTGCGCATGTTGATCGTGTGCAGGTCGCCGTAGGCGTACAGATGCCGGTGCAGCGTCGCGAGCGCGCGGATGCGGTCGCGGGCGGACTGGAATTCGCGCTTGGCCTCCGGCAGACGGATGCGGCTCGCCTGGAGGTTCATCAGCGATGCGATGATCTGCAGGTTGTTCTTCACCCGGTGATGGATTTCCTGCATCAGCAGGCCCTGCTGCTCAATGGCGATGCCCAATTGGTGCTCGCGTTCCGCCAGCGCGCCGATCGCCTGCGCGAACGAGGCAGACAGCTGGCGGACTTCCAGTGGCATGCCTTCCGGCAGCCCAGGATCGAACACGCCCCCGGCCCGCCAACCGGTCACGGCCGCCGACAGCCGCTTGATCGGCAGCACCACGCCCTGATTGGCGCCGAATGCCACGACGGCAAGACCCGCGGCGAGCAGCAGGCCGAGGCCCGCCAGCCGCCGCGCCAGCACCGAGCGTGCATGCGCGACATCCCCCGTCGCCGGGGTTGCCACCAGCAGCCGCAAGCCGCCGCCCAGCGGGGCCGTCGCATAGGCGTAGGCCACGCCGCCCCGCGCAGTGGCCGACAGCGCCTCCGCCGGCGTCGCCAGGAGCTGGGCCATGACGTGGGCCGGTGGCAATGCGGCGGGGGATGCGTCGGCCATCGGCACCACCGCCCCACTTGCATCGACCAGCCAGGAGGCGCCCGACGGCTCGTCGCTGATGGCCGAATGGTTCGAACCAGTCGATTGACATGGTGGCGACCATCACGCCGGGCTTGCCGCCGGTCCGCGCTGCGGCGGTGTCGTGGAACGGAACCGCCACGATCAGCTGGCCGCCACGCGCGCCATCCGCGGCGCCACCGATATTTGCGACCACGGCCGGCCGGCCGGCGGCGAGGGCCTGAAACCAGGGTGCCGCCGCGACGCTGCTGCCGAACTCATCACCAGATTGAGACGCCGCGCGGCAGAGCACCCGCCCGTCCCGCGCGATCTCTGCCAGATCACGATAGCGATCGGCCTCCAGCGGCAGGATCCGCGCGAGCATCGCATCGCACGTCGCCGGATCCATCGGCGCCAGCATGCTTGCCAAGCCTGCGAGCAACCTGACGCTGTTGTTCAGCACCGCCTCATGACGCGCGGCAGCGGCGGCGCGGATGAGCCGGGCACGCTCCAGCGCCTGCCCTGCCACCATACCGTAGTTCTGCAACGCGAACACGACCGCCAGCACCAGCACCGGCACCGCCGCCACCAGGAGCAGAAGCGTCACGCGCCCGCGCAGTCCCGCCAGCATGCGAACACGCACAAGCATGCCGAGGCTTGTTGCCGGCCACCCCACGTTGATGCACCTGTCCCTGACGGCCGGTAAAACCGACGGCCGGTTCCACCTTCAGCGGTTTCTAAAGCCCCCGCCGGGCCAGTTCATCCTGTTCATGCCACGCACGCACTAAAAGCGGCACACGGGGCGATCACACCATCGTGTGCCACCGCACGCGCCGCCCGGTGTCATTTTCGCCGCGCCTGTTCGATCAGGCGCAGCAGTTCCTCGGGAATCGGCTCCTTCGCGACATTATCGAACAATTGGTGCAACCCGCGTTGCAGCCAAAGGTCGAATGCCGCATCCGGCGCTCCGTCTCGGTCCCGAGGCTGCGGCTGCGACGCCTGCTTCGGGGGCTCCTTTGGCCGGGTCATTACGAAGTGCTTCATGCCCAAATGTCCCGAGGCGCCGGCAGCAACAACGCGGAGCCACCGGCGAGGACGCCGCTGCGTGATGATATCACACTAGCGTGTGGGACGATCCCGTGCCAGCAACAAGTTGCCGCGGCCGCGCAACCGAGACCGGCGTGCCGTGCCCATTGCGGGCCAGCGCCGGTGCGGGCTCGGCGACGGTACCCAGCAGCCAGGCTTCCAGTTGCCGGCGGGCGCGGAACACGCGGCTCTTGGCCGTGCCGACGGCGCAGCCGGTGGCGTCGGCCAGAGCCTCGTAGCTCATGCCATGCAGCACAACCATGACCAGCGCCTCTCGCTGGTCGGCCGGAAGGCGCGTCATCGCCTTGGCGAGTTGCTTGAGCGCCAAACGATCCTCGTGCGGTGCCTCGGTCGCGAATGCCGACGCCGGCACATCGTCGATATCGGTCGTATCACGGCGCTTGCGGAGATTCGAAATGAAACGGTTACGCAGGATGCGATGCATCCAGGCCGCGAAATTTGTTCCCGGAATGAAGCTGTCCTGGGCCGACAAGGCATTGCAGACAGCGTCCTGGACAAGATCTTCGGCGCTTGCACGGTTGCGCGTGAGTGCCAGGGCCTGCACCCGCAGCTTGGGGAGAATGGCGATCACCTGGTCATGGAAACTGGGGATGGTCATTCGAACTCTCCGGTGTTTTATCCATGACCAACCAATGAACGAGCGGTTTGTCAGGTTGCATGCCGGTTCTCACGTATGCGAGAGCGGCCGCCGCATGCATTGCGACACCCTATCTGGAGTGCAATGCACCAAAGTCCGCCAAGGAACATGCAGGAGCGAAATTTGCACCCGCTGCGCCAGCCGCATGGTGCGACGAGGGTGCCGGGCCGAAGCTTCAGAGCGTACCTTGCGCGTCCGCATCGGCCAGCGGAGCGGTGCAGACGCCTGGGTGCTGCATCTCCCGCGCGAGCTGCGCACGTGCCCGCGAGACGCGCGCCTTCATGGTGCCGGCCGGCACACCGCAGATCTGTGCTGCTTCCTCGTAGCTGATGCCCTGTGCGCCGACCAGCACCAGGGCCTCGCGCAGCAGCGGCGGCAAGGCGAACAGATGATGCTGCAGGTCGGCGAGGTCCGTGCGCGCCTCCTGCTCTGGCAACGCGGATTCGTCCAGCGGCGCGCTGCGGGCGAGCATGGCACGCTCGGTGCGGCGGCGGCGGCTCTGTTCGAAGAAGCTGTTGCGCAGGATGGCGAACAGCCAGGCGCGCAAATTGGTGCCATCACGAAACTGCGGCAGTGCCGCCAGCGCTCGAACGAAAGCTTCCTGTACCAGATCATCGGCCTCGGCCCGCTGAGGGGCCAGGAAGCGCGCATAGGCGCGCAGGTCGGCCAGCAAGGGGATCAGCGCGTTGCCAAGTTCGTGTCTTTGCAAGACTGTGATACTTCGTTCAACCGGAGAGCGTGCATGTCTGATACGCTGTATCCGGGCGCAAGAGGAAGCTACTGATGACCGGCCTGCGTCGCGAAGACCTGATGCGTGCCCTGCCATACGCGAGGCGCTACGCCCGTGCGCTGACCGGCGCGCAATCCACCGGCGACCGACTGGTGGCAGAGAGCCTGGGCGACATCCTGCAACCGGCCGCCACCGTCGATGACGCACGGCTGGCGCTGTACGAGCATGTCACGCGCCGCTTCAATGGATTGCCGGTGAACGGGGAAATCGATGGGCTTTCCCAGGCGCAGCGGCAATTGCTGCTGCTGACGGCACTGGAGGAAGTGCGCGTGGAGGATGCCGCACCTATCGTCTCAATGAGCGTGGGCATCGCCGCCGAACAACTGGAACGCGCGCGCGAGCGGCTGCGCGAGGCGGCAGCGACCGACGTGCTGATCATCGAGGACGAGCCGATCATCGCCTTGGATATCGAGGAACTGGTGGAAGGCTGCGGCCACCGCGTGGTCGGCGTCGCCTCCAGCGAGAGCGAGGCCGTCGCCATCGCGCGG
This sequence comes from uncultured Pseudomonadota bacterium, assembly GCA_963764895.1. GTDB lineage: Bacteria > Pseudomonadota > Alphaproteobacteria > Acetobacterales > Acetobacteraceae > CAVXUK01. Next base: position 222,215 of record CAVXUK010000010.1, on the reverse strand, counting down.
CGGGAACGGCCTGGCCTGATCCTCGCCGACATCAATCTCGGCGCCGGGGGCGATGGCACCAGCGCCGTGGCGCGCATCCTGCAACACCACCAGGCGCCGGTGATCTTCGTGACCGCCTATCCCGAACGGCTGCTGACCGGCGAAACCGTGGAACCGGCCTTCGTCATCACCAAACCGTTCGAGCCTGTGACGTTGGCGATCGCGACCTACCAGGCGGTGACCGGCGGCGTCCGCCTGGAGTAGCGGCGGCCGCGCGCGGCCCGCGCAACTGTTGCATCGCATCGGCGTTGCGCCGGCCTCACGGGTCGAGGCACGGGCAATGTTGCTGACCTGGACGATCATTTTTCTCGTCGTGGCGGTGATCGCGGCAGTACTGGGTTTCAGCAGCCTTGCCGCGACCGCGGCCAGCGTCGCGCGCATATTGTTCGCCGTCTTCCTGATTTTGTTCCTGATCTCGCTGCTGGCCAGGGCCGGTTACATCCACGTCTGATTCTGCACGGGAACTCACGGCCACGCGCGCGCATTGAAGCGGCGGCGGACCCGAGAGGCGCGATGGCAGACACGATCAATATGCCCGCTGACTTGCCGGCGGCGGCGACGCGGGCGACGGTGGCGGCCGATACATCCGTGGCCGTGCGGCCGCGGATATATTACCTGCATCCGAGGCTGGCGGGACGGCTGGAGGCGTGGGAGCCGCATCTCGCGCGGGCCGCGGCGGCGGGGTTTTCGCACCTGCTGATCGCACCGCCATTCCTCGGCGACAGCATATTCCTGGTCGATGATTTCGACCGGCCGCATCCGGCGCTTGGCGCCGGCGACGACGCGCTCTCGGCGCTGCATCGCATCGCGGCGGCGTGCGCCGCACATGGACTGACCCCGCTGCTCGACGTGCTTCCCGATTATATCGCGGCGGGCGGCGCGATGGCGGCACGATGGCCCGACCTGTTCCGTGCGTCCGACCCGGCGCGTGCGCTGGACCCGCGCTTCTATGCGATCGAAGGCGATATCGCTGTCACGCGTTTCGACGACGCGGCCGAGGCGGTGACCGCATGGTGGGCGGCGCGGCTCAAGGCCTGGCGCGAGGCGGGCATGCGCGGGTTTCGCCTGGCCTCGCTGCGCGCGATCGGTCCGGCCTCGTTGCGCGCGCTCGCCGGCACGCTGCACGCGGGCGATCCGGCCTGTGTCCTGCTGGGATGGACCCTGGGACTGCCGCCGGAACGGCTGGCCGAATTCGCCGGCTGCGGCCTGGATTTCGTGTTCGCCCCGCTGCCCGGCTGGAATTTTCGCGACGAGCAGTTCTGGCATGAGACCGAACGATTGCGCCATGTGGCGCGCGTGCTGGCCCCGGTCGAGGCGCCGTTTGGGCCACGGCTCGCGGCGTCGGTGGGCGACCTTACCGTGGCCGCCACGGCCGCAGGGCGTGCCGCGCGGTTCGCTGCCGCGTTCGCGGATGGCTGGATGATGCCGATGGGCTTCGAGTGCGCGGCCCGCGAGGCGCTGGACGCGCGGCACGATTCGCCGGCCGATCTGCCCGCGCCGGACGGCGCTATCGTACAGGCGGTCCTTGCAGCCAACCTTACGGCCTGTCCGGACGGCGCGGCGCAGGTGGTGAGCCCTCCGGGCGGCGACGTAGTGGCGTTGCTGCGCGCCCGCGACGACGACGACGCCACGCTGATTGCGGCGAATGCCGATCTGGTGCGGTCCGCCCGGCTCGATATCGCGCCATTGCCGGGCGATTTTGACGGCCCGGCGGACGCGTCGCTGGCGCCCGGCGAGGTACGCCTGATCGCCCTGCACCGTACCGTGCCGGTGACGCTGGCGCGGCCGCCGCGCACCCGTTCCGCCGAGCAGGCCGCTCGCGCCCCGCGCATCGCCATCGAGAATGTCGCTCCGACCGTGGACGGCGGACGTTTCGCGGTCAAGCAGATCATCGGCGAAACCTTGCCCGTGACCGTCGACGTGATCTGCGAGGGGCACGACCAGCTTGCAGTGGTGCTGCTGTGGCGCAGCGCGGACGAGCCGGACTGGCACGAGACACGCATGCGCCCGCTCGGCAACGATGTCTGGGAGGGCGAATTCCGCGTCAGCCGCATCGGGCGGTGGCTGTTCACGATAGAAGCGTGGCGCGACGCGTTTGCGACATATCGCAACGAACTGACCAAGAAGCATTCCGCCGGCGTGGATGTTCGCCTGGAGCTGCTGGAAGGCTGCGAGATGGTGGCGCAGGCGGCGTCGCGCGTGCCGGCGCTGGCGGATCTGTCCGCACAGCTCGCGCGCTCCACGCGCAACGAACAGATCGATCTGCTGCTCGCCCCCGACACAGCGGAATGGATGCGGCAAGCCGATCCGCGTCCGTTCGCGATGCGGCTCTCGCCCCCCTGCCCCGTCGATGCGGATCGCACCGCCGCCGGGTTTGCCAGCCTGGTACGAACTCTTCCCGCGCTCCATGAGCGACGATCCGCAGCGGCACGGCACGTTCCGCGACGTCATCCGGCATCTGCCGCGCATTCGCGACATGGGCTTCGACGTGCTGTATTTCCCGCCGATCCATCCGATCGGCCGCACCAACCGCAAAGGCCGCAACAACGCGCTGCGGCCGCGACGCCGGACGATCCCGGCAGCCCGTATGCGATCGGCGCGCCGAAGGCGGCCATGACGCGATCCATCCGCGAGCTCGGCACGCTTGACGATTTCCAGCGCGCTGCGCGACGCCGCGGCAGAGCATGGGCTGGAACTCGCGCTCGACTTCGCGATCCAGTGCGCGCCCGACCATCCCTGGCTGCGCGAGCATCGCGAATGGTTCGACTGGCGGCCCGACGGCTCGCTGAGATACGCCGAGAATCCGCCGAAGAAATACGAGGACATCGTCAACGTCGACTTCTACGCCCAGGACGCCGTGCCCGATCTGTGGGTGGCGCTGCGCGACGTGGTGCTGTTCTGGGCCAGGCCAGGGCGTGCGCATCTTCCGCGTGGACAACCCGCACACCAAGCCGTTGCCGTTCTGGGAATGGCTGATCGCCGATGTGCGCGCGCAGCTATCCCGACGCGATGTTCCTGGCCGAAGCCTTCACCCGGCCGAAGGTGATGTACCGGCTGGCAAAGCTCGGCTTCTCGCAGTCCTACACCTATTTCACCTGGCGCAACACCAAGCGCGAGCTTGCAGGAGTATCTGACCGAGCTGAGCACGCCGCGCGGTCGGCCGACTTCTTCCGGCCGAATTTCTTCGTCAACACGCCGGACATCAACCCGCTGTTCCTGCAGACATCCGGCCGCGCCGGCTTCCTGATCCGCGCCGCGCTGGCGGCGACGCTGTCCGGCCTGTGGGGCATGTATAACGGCTTCGAGTTGTGCGAGGCCGACGCCGCTGCCCGGCCGCGAGGAATATCGCGATTCCGAAAAATACCAGATCCGCGCCTGGGACTGGCAGCGGCCCGGCAACATCGTCGCCGAAATCACCGCAGCTGAACCGCATCCGCCGCGCGCAACCCGGCGCTGCAATCGCATGCTCGGCCTCGAGCTTCCTGCCGGCGGCCAACGACCATGTCCTCGTCTATCGAAAAGGCGACGGACGACCGCACCAACGTGGTGCTGGTCGCGGTCAGTCTCGATCCGTTCAGCCCGCAGGACGCCGACATCGAGCTGCCGCTGTGGCGCTGGCGGCTTGCCCGATGACGGCGCAGCTGTCGTCGCCGAGGATCTGATGAGCGGCGAGGCCGCAACGACCTGGCGCGGCAAATGGCAGACCGTGATCGCTCACCCGCCGACAAGCCCTTTCCAGCATCTGGCGGCGTCGCACCCTGCCTGAGGAGCCAGACATGACACATCATCGCCCAGTGCCCCAATCGACGACCCGCTCTGGTACAAGGACGCGGTCATCTATCAGCTGCACGTCAAGTCGTTCTTCGACGCCGACAATGACGGCGTCGGCGACTTTCGCGGGCTGCTGCGAGAAGCTCGACTACATCGCCGAGCTTGGCGTGACCGCGATCTGGCTGCTGCCGTTCTATCCCAGCCCGCGGCGCGACGACGGCTACGACATCGCCGACTACCGCGGCGTGCATCCGGAATACGGCACGCTGGCCGATCGTGCGCCGGTTCATCTCCGCGGCGCATGAGCGCGGCTTCCGCGTCATCACCGAGCTGGTCATCAACCACACCAGCGACCAGCACCCCTGGTTCCAGCGCGCGCGCCATGCGCCGCCCGGGCTCGGCCGCGCGCAACTTCTATGTCTGGTCCGACAACGACCAAAAATATGCCGGCACGCGCATCATCTTCGTCGATACCGAAAAATGCAACTGGACCTGGGACCGACGGTCGCCGGCGCCTATTACTGGCACCGCTTCTACTCGCCATCAGCCGGACCTGAATTTCGACAATCCGCGGGTGCTGCAGGAAGTGCTGTCGGTCATGCGCTTCTGGCTCGACCTCGGCGTCGACGGGCTGCGCCTGGACGCCGTGCCCTATCTGGTCGAGCGCGAAGGCACCGATCAACGAAAACCTGCCGGAAACGCACGCCATCCTGAAGCGCATCCGCGCCGAGCTCGATCGCGCACGCGCCGGGCCGCATGCTGCTGGCCGAGGCCAATCAGTGGCCGGAGGACGCCCAGCAATATTTCGGCGACGGCGACGAATGCCACATGTGCTTCCACTTCCCGCTGATGCCGCGCATGTACATGGCGATCGCGCGCGAAGACCGCTTCCCGATCACCGACATCATGCGCCAGACGCCGGACATTCCGGCCAACTGCCAATGGGCCATCTTCCTGCGCAACCACGACGAGCTGACGCTGGAAATGGTCACCGACAGCGAGCGCGACTATCTGTGGGAGACCTATGCCGCGGACCGCCGCGCGCGCCTCAATCTCGGCATCCGCCGCCGCCTGGCGCCGCTGCTGGAGCGCGACCGGCGGCGCATCGAGCTGATGAACGGGCTGCTGCTGTCGATGCCCGGCACGCCGGTGATCTATTACGGCGACGAGATCGGCATGGGCGACAACATCCATCTCGGCGACCGCGACGGCGTGCGCACGCCGATGCAATGGTCGTCCGACCGCAACGGCGGCTTCTCGCGCGCCGATCCGGCGCGCCTCGTGCTGCCGCCGATCATGGACCCGCTCTACGGCTATCAGGCGGTGAATGTCGAAGCGCAGGCGGCCGATCCGCATTCGCTGCTGAACTGGACGCGGCGCATGCTGGCGGTGCGCAAGACGCTTCACCGCCTTCGGGCGCGGCACGCTGCGCTTTCTCTACCCCGGCAACCGCAAGGTCCTCGCCTTTCTGCGCGAGACTACGACGCCGGCGAGCACCGAGAGACCATCCTCTGCGTCTACAACCTGTCGCGCACCGCGCAGGCGGTGGAGCTGGATCTGCCCAGCTTCGCCGGGCGCGTGCCGGTCGACATGGTCGGCGGCTCGGTCTTCCCGCCGATCGGCCAGCTCACCTACCTGCTGACGCTGCCGCCGTACGGCTTCTTCTGGTTCCTGCTGGCCACCGAGGCGCAATTGCCGGCCTGGCACGTGCCCGCCCCCGAGCCGCTGCCGGAGTTCGCAACCGTGGTCATCCGCACCGACATCGCCGAGGCGTTGCAGCCGCCCGGCCGCACCATCCTCGAGACCGAGGTCGCTGCCCGCCTACCTGCCGAAGCGCCGCTGGTTCGCGGCCAAGGACGAAGGCTGCATCGCGCACGCGCATCGCCTACGCGGTGCCGCTGCCCGGCATTGCGCGACGTCGTGCTCGCCGAGAGTCGCCGCCGAACTGCCGGCGGCGGACCGAGAGCTACGTGCTGCCGCTCGGCATCGCCTGGGAAGAGCGAGACGGCCGAGTCCGCTGCCGCAGCAACTGGCGCTGGCCCGCATCCGCCGCGGCCGCGCGTGGGCGTGCTGACCGACGGCTTCGCCGTGGATGGTTTCGCGCTCGGCGTCGTCGCCGCAGCTGCGGCGCGGCTGCGGACCTGACATTGCCGGACGGCGGCGAGATCCGCTTCGTGCCGACCGCGCGCCTGGCCGCGCTCGAGCTGCCGGACGCGCCGGAGATCCGCCGCCTGTCCGCCGAGCAATCCAACAGCTCGCTCATCCTCGGCGACGCGCTGGTGCTGAAACTGATGCGCCGCGTCGGCGCCGGCATCATCCCGGAGGTGGAGATGACGCGCTTGCTGACCGAGCGCGGCTACGCCAACAGCCGCGCCGCTGCTCGGCGAGGTGGTCGCGGGTCGACGCCGACGGCACGCCGCACACGCTGATGCTGGCGCAGGGGTTCGTGCGCAACCAGGGCGACGGCTGGACCTGGACGCTCGACTTCCTCGCCCGCGCCGTCGAGGAACTCGCCGTCACCGGCCGCGAGCACGAGGCGGCGACAGCGACGCTTTCGCCACTTATGCGCGCATTTGCCGACCGCCATCGGCCGACGCCTGGCGCGAGCTGCACGCGGTGCTGGCGCGAGCCCGCGGACGATCCGGACTTCGCGCCCGAGCCGGCCGATGAGGCGACGCTGCGCGCGCATGGGCCGATGGCGCGCATCGACCAGCTCGACTGGCGCTCGACGCTGCTGCGTGCGCCAGCGCGACTGGCCGGACGAGGCGAGCGGCGACCTGGCCGCGATCGCTGACTCGAACGCGCCGAGCCGCTGCGCGACGCGGTGCGCGATCTGGCCACACGCGGCGAGGGAGCGCTGCGCACGCGCATCCACGGCGACTTCCATCTCGGCCAGGTGCTGGTCGTGCAGGGCGACGCCTACATCATCGACTTCGAGGGTGAGCCGGCGCGGCCGCTGCAACAGCGGCGACGAAAGTCCTCCGGCTTGCGCGATGTCGCCGGGCTGCTGCGCAGCTTCGACTACGCGGCCGCAGCCGCCGCCCCGGGACGCGCGGCGGCCTCGCCGGCCGACCGGTGAGCGCCGGGCCACGCTGCTGCGAGCGTTTCCGCGACCGAAGCGGCGGCAGCGTTTCCTGGAGGCCTATCGCGCCGTCGCTGGAGAAGCGCCGCGAACCCCTGGGTGCCGAAGCGTGGCCGAGCAGCCGCTGCTCGATCTGTTCCTGCTGGAAAAGGCCGCCTACGAAATCCGCTACGAAGCCGCGAACCGCCCGGCATGGCTGCCGATTCCGCTGCGCGGCCTGCACGCCATCGCCGCACCGCGTGCTGCAGAGCGAGGAAGTCGCATGAGCGCCACATTGCCAGCCGACGCACTGCCAGACGCAGCCGCCGGCGCGCCTGATCGCGGCGCGATCGACGCCATCGTGCAGGCGCGTCACGGCGACCCGTTCGCCGTGCTCGGCCCGCACGATGTCGAGGGCGGCTGCGCCGTGCGGGCCTTCCTGCCGGACGCAACGAGCGTCGCCGCGGTTTCGCCGCGCGATACGCGACGCGGTGCTCGCGAGTTGCGCCGCATCGATCCGGCCGGAGTTCTGGTGCGGCGTGATGCCGGCGCCGCCTGCCCTATCGGCTGCGCATCGCGTGCAAGGCGACCGCGATGATCTGACCGAGGATCCCTACGCGTTCGGCCTCGTCGCTCGGCGATGTGGACATCTATCTGCTCGCCGAAGGGCGCCATCGCGAACTCGGCCGGACGCTGGGCGCGCATCTGGACCAGCTTGAGGGCGGCGCGCGGCGTGCGCTTCGCGGTGTGGGCGCCGAATGCACGCCGCGTCTCCGTCGTCGGCGACTTCAACCGCTGGGACGGGCGCCGCCATCCGATGCGGCTGCGCCGCGGCGCCGGCGTCTGGGAGATGTTCATCCCGCGCCTCGGCGCCGGCGCGCTCTACAAATACGAAATCCTGGGGCCGGACGGCGCGTTGCTGCCGCTGAAGGCCGATCCCGTGGCCGGCGACGCCGAGATGCCGCCGGCCACCGCCTCCATCGTCATCGACGAGCGCTGTCCGCTGGCATGATGATGCGCTGGCGCGAAACGCGCGCGCCGCGTCAGGCCGCCGATGCGCCGATCGCGATCTACGAGGTGCATGCCGCGTCCTGGCTGCATGCCGCGCGAGCGCGGCATCGACGGATGGACGCAACTTGCCGCGCGGCTGGTGCCGTATGTGCAGCGCATGGGCTTCACGCATATCGAGCTGATGCCGGTCATGGAGCATCCGTTCGGCGGCTCCTGGGGCTATCAGCCGCTCGGCCAGTTCGCGCCCAGCGCCCGGCTCGGGCCGCCCGCATGCATTCGCCGCGCCTCGTCGATCGCTGCCATGAGGCCGGCATCGGCGTGATTCTCGACTGGGTGCCGGCGCATTTCCCGACCGACGCGCACGGCCTGGCGCGCTTCGACGGCACGCCGCTGTATGAACATGCCGATCCGCGCGAAGGGTTCCAGCAGGACTGGAACACGTACATCTACAATCTCGGCCGCACCGAGGTGCGCGGCTTCCTGATCGGCAGCGCGCTGCACTGGCTGGAGCATTATCACGCCGACGGGCTGCGCGTGGATGCCGTCGCCTCGATGCTGTACCGCGACTACAGCCGCCGGGAGGGCGAATGGGTGCCCAACATCTACGGCGGCCGGGAGAATCTCGAGGCAGTCGTCCTTCTTCCAGGAACTCAGCCGGGTCGTGCGGAACCGCTGCCCCGGCGCGGTGCTGATCGCCGAGGAAAGCACCGCCTGGCCCGGCGTCACCCGCCCTGCCGACGAAGGCGGGCTCGGCTTCGACTACAAATGGAACATGGGCTGGATGCACGACACCCTGCATTACATGCAGGAGAACCCGGTCCATCGCCGCTGGCACCACGACCAGATCACCTTCGGTCTGATCTATGCGTTCTCCGAACATTTCGTGCTGCCGCTGTCGCATGACGAGGTGGTCTACGGCAAAGGCTCGCTGATCGGCAAGATGCCCGGCGACGAACTGGCAGCGCTTCGCCAATCTGCGCGCCTATCTCGGCTTCATGTGGACGCATCCGGGCAAGAAGCTGCTGTTCATGGGCGGCGAGATCGCGCAGGAGCGCGAATGGAACCATGACGGTGAGCTCGACTGGTATCTGCTCGACGATCCGCGCCATGCCGGCGTGCAGCGGCTGGTGCGCGACCTGAACCACCTGTACCGCAACCTTCCCGCGCTGCACCGCAAGGATGCGGAGCCAGACGGTTTCCGCTGGGTGGTGCTGGACGACCGCGATCAGAGCGTCTTCGCCTGGCTGCGGTTCGGCGATGCCGACGATCAACCGGCGCTGGTGGTCTGCAACTTCACGCCTGTGCCGCGTTCTGGCTATCGCGTCGGCGTGCCGCGCGCCGGGGGCTGGCGCGAGGTGTTCAACAGCGACGCGGAAACCTATGGCGGGTCGAACATGGGCAATGGCGGCTGGGTGAATGCGGACGAGGAAGCGAGCCACGGGCTGCCGGCGTCGCTCGCGTTGAAGCTGCCGCCGCTGGCAACCATCGTGCTCCAACCCGCGTGATGGCCGGGAGCTTCGCACATACACTGCCGTTCGGGGCGGAACTACGGCCCGACGGCACCACGCATTTCCGCTTGTGGGCGCCCAGCATCGTCGGCATGACCCTGGAGGTTGACGGCCTGCCACCGCTGCCGATGCGCGAGGAGGCTGGCGGCTGGCATGTGGCCGACGCGCCGTGTGGCGCCGGGGCCCATTACCGCTATCGCCTGCCTGGCGGAATGCTGGTGCCCGATCCCGCGTCGCGCCGGCAATATGGCGATGTTCACGGCAAGAGCGTGGTGATCGACCCGCGCGCGCATGAATGGCATTTCGTTCAATGGCGCGGCCGGCCGTGGCACGAAGCGGTCGTGTATGAGCTGCATGTCGGGACGCTCGGCGGCTTCCGCGGTGTGTCGGATCGTCTGGACGCGCTGCGCGCTCTCGGGATCACCGCGATCGAGCTGATGCCGATCGCCGATTTTCCAGGCCAGCACAACTGGGGCTACGACGGCGTGCTGCCGTTCGCACCGGATGAGAGTTACGGCACACCCGGCGAACTGAAAGCACTGATCGACCGTGCGCACGGGCTCGGCCTGATGGTGTTCCTCGACGTGGTCTACAATCATTTCGGTCCTGACGGGAATTACCTGCACGCCTATGCCGAGGCATTCTTCGATGAGGGTACGCACACGCCCATGGGGCGCCGCTATCGCGTTCGGGCGGCGCGAGGTGCAGAATTTCTTCATTCAGAATGCGCTTTACTGGCTCAACGAGTACCGCTTCGACGGGCTCCGCTTCGATGCGGCCCACGCCATCGCGCCGCAGAATTTCCTGCCGGAACTTGCCCGCGCCATCCGCCGCGGCGTCGAGCCGGGCCGCCACGTACATCTGGTGCTCGAGCACGAGGGCAACCGCGCGTCGCTGCTCAAACCGGGGCTGTTCGACGCGCAATGGGCCGATGACGCGCATCACTGCCTGCACGTGCTGCTGACCGGCGAGCACGAGGGCTATTATGCCGACTATCCCGACCCGGCCGCGCAGCTGGCGCGCTGCCTGATGGAAGGGTTCGCCTACCAGGGCCAGGAATCGCCGCGCGGGCGCCGGCGCGGCGAACCCAGCGCGGACCTGCCGCCGAGCTGCTTCGTGCTTTGCCTGCAAAACCACGACCAGATCGGCAACCGCGCATTCGGCGAGCGGCTGACGATGCTGGCCGACCCGGATGCGCTGCTCGCCGCACAGGCACTGCTGTTGCTTGCCCCACAAATCCCGATGCTGTTCATGGGTGAGGAATACGCCAGCCGAGCGCCATTCCTGTTCTTCACCGACCACAACAAAGAATTGGCAAAGCTGGTCCGTGACGGAAGACACTGCGAATTCGCCCACTTCGCTGCTTTCGCCGATGAGCGCAAGCGCGCACAGATCCCCGACCCGAATGCGCCGGAGACGTTCGAGCTGTCGGTGCCCGATCCGGCGGATATCGAGCCGCGCTCGCTGGCGCAAACCGCCACGCTACTCGCGGTTCGCCATCGCTACCTGATGCCGCGGCTGCCCGGCACAACCAGCCTGAACGCCGGCGCCGTCGGCGACACCGGCGTGCTGGCCCGCTGGAACCTGGGCGACGGCTCGGAATACATCGTCGCGACCAATCTGGGACTGGCACCGCTGCCGCTCGATAGCGTGGCCGGCGCAACGCTATTTGAAAGCCATCGCGGTGACGCCGACGCCGTCCTCGACGGTCGCCTGCCGGCGCGCTGCACCGTGGCGCTGCTACTGGAACGCACATGACCGATGCAGCCTTGATCGCGCTGGCGGAAGCGGCTGGCGTCGCTCCACGCTGGCACGATGTGCACGGCACGCAGCACGAGGTCGGCCTCGACACGCTGCGCGCGGTGCTGCGCGGCATCGGTATCGCGACCGATAGCGACAGCGATATCCGCGACAGTCTGTCGTCGTTGCAAGCCGATCGGGACAAGCTCCCGCCGCTGGTCACCGCCATGCCCCGCGGGGCGATCCGCGTGCCCGGCAAATGGCGCGCGCGGCTGGAAGATGGCGGGACGGCCGAGGGCAGCGACACGCTGCGCCTCGACAGGCCCGGCTACCATGCTGTCGAGGTCGACGGGCGGGAAATCGTGGTGGCGGTGTCGCCGGAACAGTGCCAGGACGTGCCGGCCGGTCGGCCCTGGGGTCTGACGGTGCAGCTCTATGCGCTGCGCCGGGACGGCGATGGCGGCATCGGCGATTTTGCGGCACTCGCGGGCTTCGCGCGCTCGGCCGCTCGACGAGGCGCCGACGCTGTCGCGATCAGCCCGGTGCATGCGCAGTTCTCCGCCGATCCGCACAGCTTCAGCCCCTACGCGCCATCCAGCCGCGCTGACGCTGAACGTGCTCCACGCCGCCCCGCCGCACGGCGATGCGGCGCTGGAGGCGGCCGATCTGGCGGATTGGCCGGCGGCGACCGAGCGGCGGCTCGAGCAATTCCGCACGACCTTCGAGGCCGGCGTCGACGAGGCGGCGCTGGCGACATTTCGCGCCAAACGCGGCGCGACACTGGAAGCCCATGCCCGGTTCGAGGCGCTGCACGCGCATTTCTACGGCCAGGATGAAAGGCTGTGGAACTGGCGCACCTGGCCGGAGCCATATCGGGACCCGGCCAGTCCGGCCGTCGCCGCATTCGCCTACGAGCAGGCGCGCACGGTCGCCTTCCATGCCTGGCTGCAAATGCAGGCCGACTGCGGCCTATCGGCGGCGCAGGCGGCGGCACGCGACGCGGGCATGCGGGTCGGCCTGATCGAGGATCTCGCGGTCGGCGCCGACGCCGGCGGCAGCCAGGGCTGGAGCCGGCAGGCCGAGATGCTGAACAGCCTGTCGGTCGGCGCGCCGCCCGACCTTCTGCAACACGCGCGGCCAGGACTGGGGCCTCGCCACGTTCGACCCGCACGGGCTGCGCCGCCACGGCTATCGCCGCGTTCATCGACATGCTGCGGCGCGGCGTTGCGCCATGGCGGCGGCGTGCGCATCGACCACGCCATGGGGCTGCAACGCCTGTGGCTGGTACCGCACGGCGCCGACGCGGCGGACGGTGCCTATGTCAACTATCCGCTGACCGACCTGCTGCGGCTCGTGACACTGGAATCCAGCCGCCATCGCGCCATCGTCGTGGCCGAGGATCTTGGCACGGTCCCGGAAGGGTTTAGCGAGCGTCTGACGGACACCGGCATCCTCGGCATGCGCGTGCTGTGGTTCGAGAGCGACGGCGACCGCTTCCGCCCGCCGTCCCGCTGGTCGCCACGCGGGGTCGCGATGACGAGCACCCACGACCTGCCCACCGTCGCCGGCTGGTGGCGCGGGCGTGACATCGACTGGCGCGCGCGCATCGGCCTCGTGCCCGACGTGCCGGCGGCACGGCGCGAGCGGGCGCGGGAACGCGCGGAACTCTGGCAGTCCTTCCGCGACAGCGGCGCGGCGGAACCGGACGCACCGCCGCCGGAAGATGCCGGAAAATTCGCCACCGCCGCCTGCGCCCATGTCGCCAACGCGGCCTGCCAGCTGGCGCTGCTGCCGATCGAGGACGCACTGGCGCTGATCGAACAGCCCAACCTGCCCGGTTCACAGAGCGAGCACCCGAACTGGCGCCGCCGGCTGGACGGCCCGGCGGGCGCGCTGCTCGACCCGCCGGACGTGGCCGCCCGCATCGCCGCCATTGCCGCCGCACGCATGTCCACGCCGGGGACCGGATGACCTTTCTGCGCGCCACCGCCCGCCTGCAATTCCATCGCGACTTTCCGCTCGACCACGCCCGCGAGCTGGTCCCGTATTTTCATCGCCTTGGCATCAGCCACATCTATGCCTCACCGCTGCTGATGTCCCGCCCCGGCTCGACGCACGGCTACGACATCGTCGACCACAACCGAGATCAACCCCGAGCTGGGCGGCGAGCGACGCATTGCGCCGGCTGGTGGCGGCGCCTGCGCCGCGCGACATGGGGCTGATTCTCGATATCGTGCCGAACCATATGGGCGTCGGCGGCGCCGACAATGCGTGGTGGCTGGACGTGCTGGAATGGGGCCGCGTCAGCCCCTACGCCGACGTATTTCGACATCGATTGGGAGCCGCCCGACGTCACGCTGCGCGGCCGCCTGCTGGCGCCGTTCCTGGGCGCCTCGTACGGCGAGGCGCTGGCAGCCGGCGACCTCGTGCTGCATTTCGACCCGGCGGACGGGCGGTTCTTCGTCTCCGCCTATGGCGCGCACCGCTTCCCGATCACGCCGCGCGACTACCTCGCCATCCTGCGCGCGGGCGGGCTGCGAGGATCTGGCGGCGCCGTTCGTCGACGGCGGCGCCAATCGGGACACCGCGCGGCAGCGGGCACAGACCGGGCGGCAGGCGCTGCAGGCCGCCCAGCGCGACCGCCCCGACGCCTTCCGCGCCGCACTGGCAGCCTATGACGCCAAGACGCCGTACGGCCACGAACGGCTGCACCAGCTGCTGGAACGCCAGAACTACCGGCTGGCGTGGTGGCGCGCCGCGTCCGACGAGATCAACTGGCGGCGCTTCTTCGACATCAACGGCCTCGCCGGCGTGCGCGTCGAGCAGCCCGAGGTGTTCGACGCGACGCATGCCACCATCCTGCGCCTCTACGCCGAGGGCCTGATCGACGGCGTGCGCATCGACCACGTCGATGGTCTGGCCGATCCGCGCGGCTATTGCCGCAAGCTGCGCCGCCGGCTGCAGATCCGCCCACGTCCAGCGCCCGGCCAGCCTGCAACACGGCGAGCCGGTGATCTGGGTGGAGAAGATCCTGTCCGCCCACGAGCACCTGCCCGCCGACTGGCTGACCGACGGCACCACCGGCTATGACTTCATGAGCGAGGTCGCGGGCGTCCTGCACGGCCCGTCCGGCGAGGCGCCGCTGACCGATTTATGGACCCGGCTGACCGGGCGCCCCGCCGCCTTCGTCGGCGAGGCCGAGCCCGCACGCCGCCAGATGCTGCGGGAGGCGCTGTCGAGCGAACTTTGGGCAACAGCTGCCGCTTTGCACCGTATCTGCCGCCGTAATGTCGCCACACGAGACTGGACACTTACGGCCGTGCGGCGGGCGCTCGAGGAATTGTTGGTGCATTTCCATGGCTACAGGATCTACGCGGGGCTTGCCGGCGCGTCGGAGACCGACCTGCGCGAATTCGCCTGGGCCATGGCCGGTGCGCGGCGCACCGTACGCGCCGCCGATCGCGGGCTGCTGGACCTGATCGGCTCCTACCTGACCGGCGAGGGCCTGCGCGCCGTCCCGGCCGGACCGCAACGCAAGGAGCGGCTGCGCGCCATGGTGCGCTTCCAGCAGCTCACTGCCCCAACCGCGGCAAAATCGGTCGAAGACACCGCATTCTACCGCTACGGCCGGCTGCTCAGCCGTAACGATGTCGGCTCGGACCCGGAACAGTTCGCGCTGCCGCCGGCCAGCTTCCACGCCGCCGCGCGCGAGCGCCGTCGCAATTACCGGCGCGCGCTGCTGGCCACGGCCACCCACGACCACAAGCGCGGCGAGGACACGCGTGTCCGTCTGGCCGTGCTCAGCGAGATCCCCGAGGAATGGGACGCGGCGATCGGCCGCTGGACACGCCTGAACGCGCCGCACAAGCGCGAAATCGACGATGCGATGGCGCCTGACATGGCCGACGAGCTGATGCTGTATCAGACGCTGGTCGCCGCCTGGCCGCTCGGCCTCACGCCCGACGACCGCGACGGGCTCCTCGCGTTCCGCGACCGCGTGGCCGCGTGGCAGGAGAAAGCGGTGCGCGAGGCCAAGCGCCACAGCGAATGGGCGGCGCCGAACGCGGCCTATGAGGATGCCTGTCGGAATTTCCTGGCCGAGTGCCTCAATCCGGACCGCCCTGCCCCGGTCGCGGCCGAGATCGCCGCCTTCGCCGACCGCATTGCGCCCGCCGGCGCCATCAACGGGCTGGCGCAGACGCTGCTGCGGCTGACCTCGCCGGGCGTGCCGGATCTTTATCAGGGTACCGAATTCTGGGATTTCTCGCTCGTCGACCCGGACAATCGGCGGCCGGTGGACTGGGTGGCGCGGCAGGCATCGCTCGCAGCGATCGGCAACACGGTCGATTGGGCGGCGCTGTCGGCGGCGTGGCGCGACGGGCGGCTGAAGCAGGCCGTGATCGCCCGCACGCTCGCGGTGCGTGAACAGATGCCGGCGTTGTTCGCGTTCGGCTCCTACGTGCCGCTGCGCATCGAAGGCAGCATGGCCGACCATGCGCTCGCTTTCGCGCGGCCGCACGGCGATCGCACGATCATCGTCGCCGTCAGTCGTCTTGTTGCCGGATTATCTCTTTCTGAGAGCGTTTCGGTAGCGCCGCTGAACGTTCTGCCTGCGGCGTGGAACGGAACCACTGCTGTGCTGCCGCGTCATCTGCATGGTCGCCGTTTGGTGAACGCGCTTGCTGGCGCCGATGCACCGGATATCGCCCCGCCGGGAGGGACGGGCCGCGTTCCCCTTGCCGAGCTGTTCGCGGCTCTGCCTGTTGCCTTGCTGGAGGCGAGATGAACCGTCTGGTCGTTGTGTCCAACCGGGTGCCGCTGCCATCCGCCGGCGCCCCTGCTGGCGGCCTTGCGGTCGCGTTGGACGGGTTGATGGAGAAGCGTGGCGGGCTATGGTTCGGCTGGAGCGGCGCAGTGGTGGCTAACACCTGCCCCAGCAGCGTCACACTGCAACAGCACGATGGCGTGGACTACGCGACGATCGACCTGTCGCAGGAGGAACACGACCGCTACTACAGCAATTTCTCCAACGGCGTGTTGTGGCCGCTGCTGCACACGATGCCGGAGCTGATGCGCTACGACCGCCGCGACGCGCGCGTGTACCGCGAGGTCAACGCGCGCATGGCGGCGACGCTGCAACCGCTGCTGCGCCCATCCGATCTGGTGTGGGTCCATGACTACCATCTGCTGCCGCTCGCGGCCGCCCTGCGCGCACGCGGCGTGGTCAACCCGATCGGCGTGTTCCTGCACATCCCGTTCGCCTCCGCCGACGTGCTGGCCGCGGCACCGGAGATGGGGGCGCTGGTGCGCGACCTGCTCGCCGCCGACCTGGTCGGCTTCCAGACCGATAACGATCTCGCGAACTTCGCCGCTGCCGCCGAGCTGTTCGGCGATGCGGTCCGTCTGCCCGGCAACGTATTGTCGGTCGCCGGCCGCCGTGTGCGCCTCGGCGTGTTCCCGGTCGAGATCGAATCGCACGGCTTCGCCGATCTGGCCCAGCGCATGGCGCAGTCGCCGCAGGCCGAGCGGCTGCGGCGCAGCCTGACCGGCCAGCATCTGATCCTCGGCGTCGAACGTCTGGACCCGACCAAGGGATTGCTGCAGCGCCTCGCCGGGCTGCGGCTGCTGCTGGAGAAGCATCCGGGCTGGACGCGCCGCGCGACGCTGCTGCAGATCGCCGCCCTGTCGCGCAAGGAAGTCATCAGCTACCGCGAACTGCGCACGGCGCTCGACCGCGAGGCCGGCGGCCTGAACGCCGACCTCGCCGAGCCGGACTGGTTGCCGCTGCGTCTGGTGTCGCGCGGCGTGGACCGTTCGTTGGTGGCCGGCTACATGCGCCTCGCGCGCGTCGGGCTGGTGACGCCGCTGCGCGACGGCATGAACCTCGTGGCCAAGGAGTTTGTGGCTGCGCAGGACCCGGCCGACCCTGGTGTGCTGGTGCTCTCCCGCTTCGCCGGCGCCGCCCAGCAGCTCGGCGGCCAGAAGGACCCGGGCGCGCTGCTGATCAATCCGCACGACGCCGATGCCATGGCCGACACGCTGGACCGCGCGCTGACCATGTCGCTCAGTGAGCGCAAGGACCGCTGGCAGGCGATGTGGGCCGCGATCGAGGATTGCTCGCCGATGGTGTGGGGCCGCTGCTTCGTCGCCGCCCTGTTGCGCGCCTCCTCGATTGCCGCCGTGCCGGCGCGGCACGGCAGTGCGGCGCTCGCCACGGACCACGCGCCACCGCTGGGTGACATGCGGCTGATGGAGCGCATCGGCGCCGAACGCGACAAACTACGTGGCAACATACTGTTACCGGAAGGCGCGCCACTCAACTAATGCTGCTGCCCAACGTTTGACCGCCGGCACGGTCCTCGCGTCCTGTGGCGTAAGGGCCGACGGCAATGACGCTTGGGAGAAGGAATCCGGCCTATGGCCACGACTTCGGCGCTGCCGACGTTCAGCGTCCTCTACGCGTTCGGCGACAGCCTGTCCGACGCCGGCAATCTGTCCCTGGCGACTGACGTGACCGGTGGTGTCGTACCGGTATCGCCGCCGTATTACCGGGAAACCTATTACGACCCGGTGATTGGCACCGACGTCAGCGCCAACGTGTTCAGCAACGGGCCGACCTGGGTGCAGAACCTGTCGGTGACGCTCGGCCTGGGCACGCTGGCGCCCAGCCTCCTCGACGGCAACGACTTCGCCTATGGCGGCGCTGAAACCGGCGCCACGCCGCAGAACGCCGACGACGCGGAAATCGACGCCATTTCGCTGCCCTCACAGCTGGTGCAGTTCGAGGCAGGCGTCAGCCACCCGTCGCCGGACGCTCTGTACACGCTCTCGATCGGCTCGAACGACCTGCTCGACATCCTGGCCGACACGTCGCTGACCGCGGCGCAACAGACCACCGATGTGGACGATGCGGTCAATAACGAGATCGGCTTCGTCGACTCGCTGGTCGGCTATGGCGCCGAGCATCTGCTGGTGCTGAACGTGCCGGATCTCGGCAAGACGCCGGACGTGATGGACGGGCTGGCCAACGGTACCAGCGTGGCGTCGGCCGCCTTCGACAGCCTGGCATCCTCCCTGGCCAGCGAATACAACGCCGACCTCACCAGCCAGCTCGCCACGGTCCACGGCGCCAACGTGACCGTGGTGAATGCCTATCAGCTCATCGACGACGCGGTCGCGAGCCCCTCGGCATATGGGCTGAGCAATGTGACCTCGCCGGTCTGGACCGGCAGTTACAGCGTGCCGGGCAGCGGCACGCTGGCCTCGACCGTCACCGCGACGCAGGACCAGTACCTGTTCTGGGACCACCTGCATCCCACCGAAACCGGCGAACTGGCGGTCGCCAGCCTCGCCGAAGCGGATCTCAGCAACCCCTGTTTCGCAGCCGGCACGCGCATCGCCACCCCCAACGGCGAGATGATGGTGCAGGATCTGTGCATCGGCGATCTCGTGCGGTTGGCCGATGGCGGCACAGCGCCGGTGGTGTGGCTCGGCTATCGCCGCGTGTTCTGCCGCCACCATCCCCACCCGACGAACGTGCTGCCGGTGCGCATCGCCGCCCACGCCTTCGGCCTCGGGCGCCCGGCGCGCGACGTGCTGATGTCGCCAGATCACGCGGTATTCATGGAAGGCGTGCTGATCCCGGTGCGCTACCTGCTGACCGACGCGACCGTGCGGCAGGAGGACGTTGACACGATCACCTATTGGCACGTCGAACTCGCGACGCATGGCGTGCTGCTGGCCGAGGGCCTGCCGGCGGAGAGCTACCTGGACACCGGCAATCGCAGTGCTTTCACCAATGGCGGGAAGACGGCCATGGCGCATCCCGATTTCGCGCGCGGCGTCTGGGAGCGCGCGGGGTGCGCGCCGCTGGTCACCGCAGGGCCGGCACGCGACATCGTGTACCGGCGGCTGGTGGCACAGGCCCTGGCGCTCGGCTGGGAATTGACCGACGCAGGCGGCGGCGCGGTAAACTGGCTGCCGCCGAAACAGGCGCGCACGGCAGCGTGAGCATTCCGATGCCGCTATGACCCGCCCATGCGGTCCTGGGCGGGGAGCCGCGTGACGAGCGTGTCCCGGATTTCCTGCAGCAGCACGTCCGAGCGCGGTGGCGGGGGCGCGGGCGGGGCCTCATTGCGCTGAAAGCGGTTGATGACCTTGACGACCCAGA
The DNA here is from genome assembly GCA_963764895.1 of uncultured Pseudomonadota bacterium. Lineage (GTDB taxonomy): Bacteria > Pseudomonadota > Alphaproteobacteria > Acetobacterales > Acetobacteraceae > CAVXUK01. The sequence continues at coordinate 202,915 of CAVXUK010000010.1, read as the reverse complement.
AGATGGCGAAGGCGATGATCAGAAACTGGATCACCGCGTTGAGGAACACGCCGATATTCAGCGTCACCGCACCCGATTTCTGCGTCGCTTCCAGCGTTGGTTGAGATGTGCCCTTTAAAGTAATGAAAATATTACTAAAATCGATCCCTCCGACCAGCATGCCGATGATCGGCGTGAATATGTCCTTGACCAGACTTGAAACGATTGCGGTAAAAGCCGCACCGACAACGATGCCGACGGCAAGATCGACGACGTTGCCACGCAGAATGAACGACTTGAATTCACCGACCCAGCCCGGCGTATGAACGTGCATCGGAGCTTTCATCGACCTGGTGATCCTTTCGCAGCAACACCTTTCAGTTTCCGTCGTCGAGCGAAACCGGGCTCGGGCTCGGCCCCCGGGGACTGTAGTGGGATAGCAACGTCCGATGTACCTTCACGAATGAGCGATTAGCGCGGCGCCGCACACAATCGGCCGCATCCCGATGCGCCGAGTGATGCTCAATAGAGGCCCGGAATCAGCTTGGACGTGCGGGCGCGGAACGCGTCGTATTCAACGCCGAACTGCGATCGCAGCAGCGTCTCTTCCGCACGGATGCGGGCGAGCAGCGGCGGGACCATGAGTGCGGCGAGCAACACGCCGACCCCTGAGCGAAAGGCAAGGCCCCACCCCAACGCGTTGATGAACATCCCCAGATAGCTGGGGTGACGGATAACGCCGTAGACGCCGCTCGTGACCAGTGTGTGTCCGGGCTGGATCGCCACCAGCCCGCTGAACCGATAGCCGAGCACGAAGACCGGCCAGAGCCGCAGCACGCCACCAGCCGCGAAGAGAACAACGCCAAGCCAGCGGATCGTATCGCCGTCGATTGTCCAGAAGCCATTCCGGTCCGTCCAGGCCGGCAGAAACGCATCGAGCAACCCGATCACGCCGAAGGCGGTGAGAACCCAGCGGTTGCCCCGATCCTCGCGCTCCCCGGGGCTGACATTCCCGCCGGCGAAGAGCGCCACGCCGGACAACGCGAGAAATGCGATCGCGAGCGCGGTCAGCGCGGGGTGGGAGAAGAACGCGGCAATCCCGCCCCAGCCGAGGACGGCCAGTCCGAGATAGACAACGCTGCCCACGATCACGAGCGCCAGTCGCAGTGCTGGTGCCATCATGGCCCAGGTCCCAACAGGCCAATGACAGTCGTCTCGCCGGCCGCCATGTCAGGTCCGCCCCATGCACCTATAAATCATATCCATCCTCTCGACCTCGCGCCCTGCGTCACAGAATGGGCATGACAGCCATTCCGACATCTCAGAAACGTGCGGAGAACGACCGAGGTTCAGGATTGTTGTGCAACCTGAAGGCTTTTCCGTGCGCGGGGGCAGCGAATGGATTTCTGCCCCGTCCACGCATGCAAAGAAGGAGGCAGCTAATGCAATCGCGCAAGAACCGGCTGATACTGGCGGCAGCGCTCGCCGTATCGCTGTTTGCCGGTGCCGCGACCCCGCCCGCATGGGCGCAGTCGGCGTCCGACGACCAGACGGTCGTGGATCACGCGCTGGGCACGCTACGGGATCTGCGGAGCGACAAGGAGTTCGGCAACGCCAAGGCGCTATTGAACCGGGCGCGCGGCGTGCTCATTGCGCCGCGAATCTTCAAGGCCGGCTTCTTCTTCGGTGGCGAGGGCGGTGAGGCGGTGCTGCTGGCGCGCAACTCGCATGGCTGGAGCAACCCTGCCTTCTATACGGTTGCATCGGCGAGCTTCGGCTTGCAGATCGGCGCACAGGAATCCGAAATGGTCATGCTGGTCATGTCCGATCGCGCGATGCGCGCGCTCATGCAGGACCACTTCAAGATCGGCGCGAATGCCGGTCTCGCCATTGCGACGCTCGGCTCGACGGTTGAAGGCGCAACGACCGCCGCAGCCGGCGCCGATATCGTCGTCTGGGCGTCCTCCTCCGGTGCGTATGCCGGCATCAGCCTGGACGGCACGCTGATCGAGCCGCGCCGGGAGGACGATGCCGCCTATTACGGCCGGTCGGTGACCAGCAGCGACATCGTGCTGCGACGCGAGGTGCACAACCCGGCGGCGTCCTCGCTGGTGCGGACGCTCGGCTCGCTCTGATCCGACCCGGATGGATGCCGCCGCGTGCGGCGGCATCCATGGCTCGCGACTCAGGCGCCGTTACAAGCGCAGCAGATCCAGCAGCGCCGCCACCGTCGCGTCCGGCGCTTCCTGTGGAATGTTATGCCCGATGCCGGGCAGCACGCGGCGTTCGTAGTGGCCGGCAAATTTTCCGACGTCATGATCAGCGTTCGACAGCGACGCCACGCCGTCATCTGCGCCGCACAGCGAGATCGTCGGCACGGCGATGCGCGGCTGTCGCGCCAGCGCCCGCTCGATATCCTCCACGGCCGGATCGCCGGCCACATAGCCATAGCGATGGCGGTAGGAGTGGATCACCACCTCGACAAAATCCCGGTTGTCGAACGACGCCGCCGTGCGTGCGTACGTCGCCTCGTCGAACCGCCAAGACGGCGACCACAGCCGCCAGAGCAGCCGGCCCAGCTCGTAGCGGTTCGCCGCCAACCCGGCACGGCCGCGCGGCGTGTGGAAATAGAACTGGTACCACAGCCGATGTTCCATGGCCGGTGGTTCCGGGATCGCGAATTTCACGATGTCCTGGATGTTGTAGCCCTCGCCGCTGACAAGGCAGCGCACGCGCTTCGGCCACAGGGCCGCGACGATGCAGGCGGCGCGGCCGCCCCAGTCGTATCCCACCAGCGCCGCGCGCGGGATCGCCAGCGCATCCAGCAGATCGACCAGATCCCGTGCCAGTACCGCCTGCTGCCCGGAGCGCAGCGTGTCGGGCGAGAGGAACCGGGTGGGTCCATAACCGCGCAGATAGGGCACGATGACCCGGTACCCCTGTGCCGCGAGCGCCGGCGCCATCGCGTCATAGCCGCGCGGATCATACGGGAAACCGTGCAGCAGCACGATGGCATCCGCACCCTGCGGGCCGTGCGCCTCGTAGGCAATTTCAAGCGTTGGCGTGCGGATTGTCTGAATCGGCAAAAGCGTTCGCCTTCTGCTCGGGCCAAACACACGAACGCATAGCAACTACATAGGCTGCCGGATAGTATTTCGGTTCGAATTTCCGCATCTGGCGGCATGCGGCCGCGCCTGCGGACCAATCAGCTGCGGCGCTTCAACAATCAGCCTTCCACGAGCGCACGGAGCCGTGCCAAGGCGTCGTCCCATTGCGCCGAAACGGCATCGAGGAACGACCTCACCTCAGCCACCGGGTCGGGCCGGTAAGCGAACCGGCTTTCGCGACCGACGCGAATGCTGCTCACCAGCCCGACATGTTCCAGGACATGAAGATGCTTGGTGATGGCTTGCCGCGTGAGCTTCGTGTCCGACGAAAGCCTGGCGATCGACCGTGCTTCCCCGTCGCTGAGTTTCATCAGGAGCGCGAGGCGTGTCGGATCGCCCAGCGCCGCAAACACCGGCACCGGGTTCGTCGCGGCCCCCTGGCCGCTAGGCGTCGACATATGTCCGGATGTTCCCGGTCTGCGCCTCCCATCCGCCCTCGTTCATGCGCAGGGCGAGCGCCCGACGGTGGGCCGGCAAGGCATCGAACCCGGACTCGACAATGACCAGCCGGGTTCCGTCCGCCATCGGTTCGAGCCGGAATTCGACGAGCGTAGGCGATTCCTGGGAGTAATCCACGTCCGGATCAACGGCGTAAGGATGCCATGTGAAGGAAAACAATCGTGGACGCTCCATCGCCACGACCCTGGCCTCCCAGGTGACATGCTCGAAACCGGGATAGGTGATGCGGCCGCGCGACAGCTCACCGGGGACGAAAGGGCCTTCCAGCTTCACCCTGAACCATTCGCCGAATTCGACAGGGTCGGTCAGTGCGCGCCAGACCCTCTCGACGGGCGCGCGCAATGCGATGCTCTTCTCGATGCGATCGACCATGAAGGGCAACCTCCTTGTTGCCTGTTCATGGCATCCCAGCACGAAATCCGCAACCAAAAAGTTGCGGATTCCGGGCCTTCCCGAACGTGCGCAAGCTGGTCGTTCCGGATCCATGAGCGGCCAGGAGTGGCACAGAAGGCCAGGAATTCGTGAGGACACCAGTCGTCCGCCGAAATTCCATAGCAGTGAGGTCTGCCTTGGCCAACGCTTGCCCCAGTCTCTGGACAGGAGGGATGGAAAATGGCGGACCATAAATCGTCGCAAGCCAACGGGCTGGGCCGGCGATCGATGCTGATCGCGGCGACCGCGATGGTCGCAACCGCCGCCACGCTGAATTCCATCGAGACGAAGGCCCAGACACCAGCCGGTTCGCTGGCTTCGTGGAACGACGGGCCGGCGAAGCAGGCAATTCTCGATTTCGTCCGCGCCACGACCGACCGGTCGGGCAAGGCTTTCGTGGCACCGGAAGACCGCATCGCCACGTTCGACCAGGACGGCACGCTGTGGACGGAGCACCCCCTCTACACGCAGGCCATGTTCGCGCTCTACCGAGTGCATGCAATGGCGCCGCAGCACCCGGAATTTAAGACCGTCGAGCCGTTCGCGTCGGTTCTCTCCGGCAATCTCGAAGCGCTGGGGAAGTTCACCGAGCATGAGTGGTTTGAGATCGTCGTCGCAACCCATTCCGGGATGACCACCGAGGAGTTCCCGGCGCTCGTTGCGACGTGGTTGGAGGAGGCGAAGGAATCCCGGTTCAAGCGGCCGTTTACGGACCTCGTCTATCAGCCGATGCAGGAGGTGATGGAGTATCTACGCGCCAGCGGGTTCAAAACCTACATCGTCACCGGCGGCGGGCAGGATTTCGTGCGGGTATATTCGCAGCGCGTTTACGGTGTTCCGCCCGAACAGGTCGTGGGGTCGGTCATCGAGACGAAGTATGAGATGAAGGATGGCAACCCGGTGTTGATGCGGCTGCCGAAAGTGGCCTTCATCGACGATGGCGACGGTAAAGCGATCGGCATCGAACGCGCCATCGGCAAGCGCCCCTATGCAGCCTTCGGCAATTCCGACGGCGATCGGGAGATGCTGGAATGGACTGGCGCGGGGGCAGGCGCGAGGCTGAGAATGCTCGTGCATCACGATGACGGCCAGCGCGAGTATGCCTATGGCCCCGCCGGCGGCCAGCCGGACACCAAGGTTGGCACGTTTTCCGAGGCGCTGATGACGGAAGCGAAGAGCAGAGGCTGGTCCGTGATCAGCATGAAAAACGACTGGAAGCGCATCTTCGCGTTTGAAAGCGGTTAGCTTAAGCAGAACACCGATTGGTATAGGCGATCCTGCGTCGTCGCGACCGATGAAGGCCCACTGTAGGGCGAACCCGGCGGTAGCGGGCCGCCAACGAAACTTTATGACGTTCCCCGCCCGTCCCGCTAGAGTATTTTCCGCTCAGGTTGCGCCGGGCGTCGCGGAGCTCTTCCAGCGCCGCCCTCTCAAGACGAGATCTCCGCCAGCGCAAGCAAGGCGACAAAGACGCTGAGCGGCACGAGGTGCGGAAAATCACGGTGACGCAAGACGGTCAAAACCGCTGCCGCTATGATCACCGCACCAAGCATCAGGCCCGCCCCGCGACTGACAGGAAGGGCAATTAGAACGGCGCTCACCATCTCGAGGGCGCCGGTTAAACGGCACCACCACGGAGGATAGCCCCAGCGGACGAAGCCGCTTTGCGTCGCGGGCGTACCAATCGCGTTGAACAGCCCTGCGCCGAAGAACGCGGCGACGAGAAACCAGATCGAGAGGGCATGCAGCATCTCAGGGCACCCCCATTATCAGGGGGATCGCTGCCAGGATCATCAGCAACGCCGTGAAACCATGGATGCCGAAGGCGCTCTTGGCCGAGCCCTTCGCGGCAAGAATGAGCAGCATGTCGCCGACAGGGACGATCGCCTCGACCAGTAGAATGATGCCGACCGCCCGGGGCCCGCCCCACGCCATGAAGGCGAGTATGGTCAATCCCAAGACGATGTCGCGCACCCCCTTGAGGCGAAGCCACCAGGCGATGTTCGTGCCCTCTTCGGGAAGCGGCAGGCCGAAGCTGCGTGTTGCGGTCCTCGGGCTTGCCACATACTGGGCACCGATCGCGATGATCGCGAGCGCCAGCAACAGCGCCAGTCCGATTGCAAGCCAGTGCATTCGCGCCTCCCTCTGGCAGAGATACATAATCTAGTCTTGCTAGATTTTCAAGCCTCCCTATCATCCAGGCGCGTCGGCCGTCCGACGCCGGGAGATCGAAGGTTGGGTATCGCCGAGCGAAAGGGCAGGCAGCGGGCTGAACGCGAGCACCGCATCACCGCGGCGGCGCGCCTAATCGCGGAAAGCGAGGGATGGAATGCCGTCACGATCCGCCGCCTGGCGGAGGAGATCGAATATAGCCAGCCGGTCCTCTATTCGCACTTCGAGAATAGGGACGCGATCGTGGCGGCAGTCGCAGTCGAGGGTTTTCTGGAAATCACGACGACGCTTCGGAAGGCAGCGCGAGGATCGACCGATCGTCGCAATGCGCTGGAGAACGTCGCCATGGCCTATCTCGCCTTCGCCCGGAGGCATCCGGCTCTCTATGAGGCCATGTTCACCCTGCCGACCGGTTTGCGCTTCGCCGAAGCCGAAACCAGGTTGGAACTAAAGGCTGCCTTCGACGCGCTTGCGGCTGTCGTCACGCCGGCAAACAGCGATGTCGCTATCGCGACCGAGACGTTCTGGGCAGCTCTACACGGGCTCGCCGAGCTCGAACGCTCGGGCCGGATCAGACGCAGCGCGCGCGTCGAAAGGGTAGCGTTGGTCGTCCACGGGCTACTCGGGTGTTGAAAGAATACAGCTGCTCGCGGCCTGCGAGCCACGATTAGCAGCTAGAGTATTTCCCGCGGCTCGGCCCTCCAACACAGCCCAGACCCGAATCACAAACAGCAGCCCAACACCACTCCGCCGAGTCAATCAGAGCGGAAACCGCTCTAATGAAATCCAGGACCGGTCCCATGGCGGCCCCAGATGGATGCCGCTGCTCATCCCTCCAGCGCGGCGTGGACCGACAGGCAATGCGCGACAATGTTCGATTGTGAAACAAGAAACGCCTTCAGTGGCGTGTCGATCTCGTAGAAATAGATGTTGGCGGTGAACCCATAGATTCCCGCATCGATGCTGCCCGGCTTCTCGCCGAACAGAAATCCGCTCGCAGGAAGCAGGTTCGCCAGAACCCGCAGGTCCGCGACACCCCTGGCGTACGCCGCGTCGGGCTCATAGCGTCCGATGCCCTGATAATGGTAGCGCTTGAAATTGTAGTCCCGGGCCGCATCCAGTCCGTCCGCCGTGAGACTTGGATGGCTGCGGAGAAGTGCATCCCTGAAGAGCGGCCAGAAGCGTGGGTCCTTCCAGCGCGAGAAGGACATCACCCAATACAGATCATCGAGCATCCGCCTGACAAGCAGGTGGGTATCGCGCTCGCCCGGCGTCAGTCCGTCATCGATCGACAGCGCGTAGCGCGTGATCAGGTGGGTGATGATCGCGTCGCTGTCGCCGATCGTCTTGTCGTCGTCCACAAGAAACGGCAATTGGCCGCGTGGGGCGTGAGTCGCATCGAAGATGTGTTCATGCCGGAAGGCGAGACGACACAGCCTGAGGAAGGCGAAGACCTTCAGTCCATACGGGTTGTTGTCCGCAACGCCATACAAGTCCGGGTAGGAGAACAGGGTCGGCATTCCAGTGTACTCCCAACCGGCCGCTCACGCCGGATCAGCCCCCACCCGTACCAGCATCTTGCCGAAATTCCCGCCGCTCAGCACCTGGGCCAGCGCGTTCGGCGCGTTCTCCAGCCCGTCCACCACGGTTTCGCGGAATTTCAGGCTGCCGTCGGCCACCCAGGGAGATGCCAGCGCGCGCCACTCGGCGAACCGCTCCGGCCTATCAATGACGATCATCCCCTCGATGCGGACCCGCTTGCCGACCACGAAGGCCAGGTTGGGGCCGGGCGGCGGATTGGCGTCGTTGTACTGCGCCACCATGCCGCACATGACGACGCGGGCGAACGGGTTCAGCTGCGCGAACACCGCCGCCTGCACCGCGCCGCCGACATTCTCGAAATACACGTCGATCCCATTCGGGCACGCGGCCCGCAGGTCGCCGGGCAGATCCATGCCGCGATGGTCGACACAATCATCGAACCCGAGCGCTTCCTGCACCCACAGGCACTTCACCGCCCCGCCCGCGACACCGACCACGCGCGCGCCGGCTCGCTTGGCCAGCTGCCCCGCCACCGACCCCACCGGGCCGGAGGCCGCCGACACGACGACGGTCTCCCCGGCCTTCACCTGCCCGATATCCTTCAGCCCGGAATAGGCAGTGACCCCCGGCATCCCGAGCACGCCCAGATAGGCCGACAGCCGCGCCCCGTTGCGGTCCAGCTTCACCAGCGCCCGCGCCGGCGTCAGCGTGTGCGTCTGCCAGCCACGGCTGCCGACCACCACGTCGCCGGGCACGAAGCCCGGATCGGCCGAGGCGACCACCTCGCCCACCGTCTCGCCCTCCATCACGCCGCCGATCGCCACCGGCGCCGCGTAGGAGGCGCGGTCATAGAGCCGGCCGCGCATATAGGGGTCGATCGACAGCCAGATCGTGCGCGTCAGCACCTGGTCGTGACCGGGCTTAGGCATGTTTTCCTCGACGACGGCAAAATGCGCGGCGCCTGGCGCGCCCACCGGGCGCTGCCGCAGTACCATCGAACGACGCGTCGGCTCGATCATGCCGCCCTCCCCGGTTCCAATGCTTCGGCGCGCAGCACGACCCGGCCGGTGACGCGGCCTTCGCGCAGGCGGCGCAGGCCGGCGTCGGCCTCGAAGATCGGCAACTGCGTGATCGGCATCGCCGGCAGCGTGCCACCTTGCGCCAGTGCCACCAGCGCGCGCAGGTCCTTCACGGTGCCGACATAGCTGCCCTGCACGGTCAGCGCCCGCATCGCCATGATCGGCAGCGGCAGGCGCAGCTCGCCGCCGAACAGCCCGACCTGCACCAGCTTGCCGCCCTTGCGCAGCGAGTCGAATGCGGCGGCGGCGCTGGCGCTGCCGTTCACCAGGTCGATGATCGCGCCCACCGGCCCGCCGGCCGCGGCGATGATTCGCGCCGACACCCCCTCGCCGCTGCCATCCACCACATGCGCGGCCCCGGCATCGAGCGCCGCCTGCCGCTTCTGGGCGCTGATGTCGACCACGATGGTGTTGCGATGCCCGAGCGCCTTCAGCACGGCGAGCGCGTTCAGCCCGAGCCCGCCGGCACCGACCAGCACCAGCGGCTCATCCGGCGGCAGCGGCATGACCTTGGCGACCGCCGAATACACCGTGATGCCGGAACAGGCATAGGTCGCGGCCAGCGCCAGGTCGAGCGTCCCAGGGTCGACCAGATGGCGCGGGTGCATCGCCAGCACATGCGTGGCATAACCGCCGTGCTGGTAGATGCCGATGCTGCGTGGCGTGAGGCACATATTGTCCTCGTCGCCCAGGCAGGCAGCACATTTGCCGCAGCCGACCCAGGGATACACGATGCGCACCGCGCCCAACTCCACGCCCGTCGCATCCGGCCCGAGCTTGACGACCCGCCCGACGATCTCGTGGCCCATCGCAAGCGGCAGCCTCACGCCGCGATCCTTGAGGTTCATCACCCGGCCGCCGCCGAGATCGTACTTGCCTTCCCAGACGTGCAGGTCGGAATGGCAGACGCCGCAATGCGTCACCTCCAGGAGCACCTCCGTGCCGGTTGGGTCCGGCGTCGGCAAGTCGATTTCTTGCAGCGGCGCTCCATTCTCCACCACGGCCCAGGCCCGCATGTTGCTTCCCCCCGCTTCGATGCTTGACGCATGGGAGGCGCGCGCGGCGGCCGGGTCAAGCCTCCGCATCCCAACCCTTGGCAGCAGGCCGTCAAATCACGGCGTCGGGCCGGCGGCGTCACCGCCGTCCATCTCGCCGTCGTCGGTGCCTTGCTCGGCGCGCTTCAGGATCTGCTGCTGCAACTGCTCGACCTCGTCGGTCTGCTGCTGCTGCACGGCCGGCGGCAGGGCCACGCCGGCCGCCTGCTCCGCACTGCGCACGGCAGGCCCGGACACGTGCGAGCGGCCGTCCCACACATCCGCGTTACGCGCCGGCGCGCCATTCGGCGGCGGGGGCGTTGGCGTTGCCTGGGCCACGGCAGGCCCGGCCGGCAGCGATATCAATATGGCGGCTATCCCAACGTGGGACGCTGTACGGTGGAACATCGGGGTACGGTGGAACATTGGGGTCGCTCCAGCTGCGGTTCCATGCAACTCAACGCGGTACGATGGCTCTGGATCGAACGTGGCGGCATCCCGCTGGCCACATAGGTATAGGCTATACCAATCATGTCCCGCACGGGAGCAGGAAACGATATGCGCAATTACCGGATCGCCGCCATCCCTGCCGACGGCATCGGCCCGGAGGTGATCGCGGCCGGGCTGGAGGTGCTCGACGCGCTGGCGCCGCGTGCCGGGTTCACGCTGACGGTGGACAATTACGACTGGGGTTCGGCGCGCTACCGCCGTACCGGGACGATGATGCCGGAGGACGGGCTGGCGCAGCTGCGCGCCGCCGACGCGATCTATTTCGGCGCGGTCGGCGCCCCCGACATTCCCGACCACATCACGCTCTGGGGCCTGCGGCTGGCGATCTGCCAGGGCTTCGACCAGTACGCGAATGTCCGCCCGACCCGCATCCTGCCGGGCGTGACCAGCCCGCTGCGTGATGTCGGGCCCGGCGACCTCGACTGGCTGATCATCCGCGAGAACAGCGAGGGCGAATATGCCGGCCAGGGTGGGCGCTCGCATCGCGGCCAGCCTGAGGAAGTCGCGACCGAGGTGGCGATTTTCACCCGCACCGGCGTGGAACGCATCATCCGCTACGCCTTCGAGAGCGCCCGCTCGCGTCCGCGCAAGCACCTCACCGTGGTCACCAAGTCCAACGCCCAGCGGTTCGGCATGGTCATGTGGGACGAGATCGCGGCCGAGGTCGCCGGCGGCTTCCCGGACGTGACCTGGGACAAGGAACTTGTGGACGCAATGACGATGCGCATGGTCCGCCGCCCGAAGAGCATCGACACCGTGGTGGCGACCAACCTGCACGCCGACATCCTGACCGACCTCGCCGCCGCATTGGCCGGCAGCCTCGGCATCGCGCCGACCGCGAACGTGGACCCGCAGCGCCGCTTTCCGTCGATGTTCGAGCCGATCCACGGCTCGGCATTCGACATCACCGGCAAGGGCATCGCCAACCCGGTGGCGACGTTCTGGACCGGGGCCATGATGCTGGAGCACCTGGGCGAGCCGGCGGCGGCGGCGAGCCTGATGGCGGCTGTGGAACAGGTCTGCGCCGCCGGCATCCTGACGCCTGACCTCGGCGGCACGGCCACCACCAAGGACGTGACGCGCGCCGTCTGCGACGCGATCCGCGGCGCCAACGCCCCCGCTTAGGGGGCGGGCGCACCCGGGTTGTTCGGGTCGAGGCCCATGGCGGTGACCGTTTGCGGGTCGAGCCGACCGGTGGGTTGCAACCCGCGATTCTGTTGCAGGCGGGCGATGGCCGATCCCATCTCCGGTCCGAACTCGCCGTCCAGCCCGCCCTGGTAGTAGCCCATCTGGCGCAGCCGGGCCTGGATGTTGCGGATCGCGTCGGCGCTGAGCCGGATCGGCGGCGGTTGCGGCTGCGGCGGGGCGATCTGCAACAGGCGGTCCGGGTCGAGGCCAAGCGCCTGCGCCGTCGCGGGATTCATCTGGCCCGTGACCTGGAGGCTATGGGTCTGCTGGAATTGCTGCAGGGCCGCCTCGCTGTCCTGGCCCCAGGCGCCGTCGACCGCCCCGCCGTAGACACCCGCGCTATGCAGCGCCTGCTGCACGGCCCGCAGCGCGGGCGGCGCGAGCGGCTGCACGTAGGCGAGTGGTGGCGGTGGCGGCTGCTGGGCGGAGACGGACGGTGCAACGGCGACGGCAGCAAGCGCCGCCAGCGCGCCGGCGGCGACAAAACGGGACATCGGGCAACTCCGCGAACAACCTGGAACGTGATCGGCAGCGTAACGCCGACCGGCCCGCCGGGTTGCCCGGGAAAACCTATGCCGCCGCCGCGACCTGCATCTCGCCGAGATAGGCTTCGCGGATCGCCGGATTCTCCTGCAACGCGGCGGCGGTGCCGGAGAGCACCACCTGCCCGGTCTGCAACACATAGGCGCGGTGGGCAATCGACAGCGCCATCGCAGCGTTCTGTTCGACCATGAAAATCGTCGTGCCCTGCCGGTTGATCGTCTGGATGATGTCGAACACCTGTTCCACGTACAGCGGCGACAGGCCCATCGAGGGTTCGTCCATGCAGATCAGCCGGGGCCGCGCCATCAGCGCGCGGCCGATCGCCACCATCTGCTGCTCGCCGCCCGACAGCGTGCCGGAGATCTGGTTGCGACGTTCCTTCACGCGCGGGAACAAGTCGTACACCCGCTCCAGATCCTCATGGAACTGGGCGCCGCGCTTCTGGGTGTAGGCGCCCATCTCCAGATTCTCGAACACCGTCATGCGCGGGAACAGTCGGCGGGCTTCCAGCACCGGGGCGATGCCGCGCTTCACCCGCTCACTGGTGGCCAGCCGCTCGATCGGCTGGCCGTCGAACAGCACGCTGCCGCGCGCCGGCCGCACCACGCCCATGATGGTCTTCATCGTGGTGGATTTGCCGCATGCATTGCCACCAAGCAACGAGACGATCTCACCGCGGCCGATGCTGTAGTTCACGTCCTTCAGGACGTGCAGATCGCCATAGTAGGTGTTGACATCGCGGAATTCCAGCAACGGGCGGGTCACTTCACGCTGCATGGGCGGCCTCCGTCGCCGCGCGGCCGAGATAGGCGCGCAGCACATCCTCATTGCGCCGCACCTCGGCGGCCAAGCCTTCGGTCAGCTTCTCGCCGTGGTCGAGCACCACAACCGTATCGGCGAGCTGCGTGACCACGTCGAGCTTGTGCTCGATGATCAGGATCGTCAGCCCGAGCGCGTGCAGGCTCTTGATCTGCTCGGCGAGTTCCAGCGTTTCGGCCGGGTTCATGCCGGCCGTCGGCTCGTCCAGCAGCAGGATTTTCGGCTGCGTGGCCAGCGCGCGCGCGATCTCGACGCGGCGGCGATTGGCATAGGACAGGCCGGAGACGGTTTGCGTCAGCCGCGGCAGCAGGCGGTTGCCGAACAGCGCGATGATGTCCAGCGCACGCAGCCGGGCGGCACGTTCCTCCCGTGCCGTGCCGGGCAGCCGCAACACCGCGCCGAACCAGCCGGTGCGCAGCCGGGCGTGCTGGCCGATCATCACATTGTCCAGCACCGGCAGATTGGCGAACAGGCGGATGCTCTGGAACGTGCGGGCGACACCGCGTTCGAGGATCTTGTGCGGTGGCAGGCCGAGGATTTCGGCACTGTCGAAGCGGATGCTGCCGCTGCTGGCCGGCACCAGCCCGGTGATGACATTGAACAGCGTTGATTTGCCGGAGCCGTTCGGCCCGATCACGGCCACCACGCCGCCGGCCGGCACCGTGATGGTAACCCCGTTCAACGCCGTCAATCCGCCGAAGCGCACGCTGACATCACGCACTTCCAGCAGATTGCCGCCGCGCGCCGGCATGGTGCCGAGCACGCCGGCGGCGTTCGCGACATCGAAGCCGCCGCGCTGCACGCTCTGCACATGCTGCGCGTCGAAGCTCAACGCCTTCTGCTTGCGCGTCGCAGGAATCAGCCCGTTGCGGCGATACAGCATCATGAGCACCAGGATGATCCCGAAGATCAGCTCGGTCGAACTCGACGAAATCCAGCTTCCGCATCCAGGCAATGCCGAGGGCCGCGCCCAGCGCGTGCGACCAGTTATTCAGGCTGGGCAGGAACCAGGACTGCATCAGCGACAGCACCGCGGCCCCGACCACCACGCCCCAGACGCTGCCCATGCCACCGAGCACGACCATGACAAGGATCATCACCGAAACCGGGAAGCCGAACATATCCGGTGTCGCGGTCTGCAGTTTGGCGACGAAGAACACGCCCGTCATGCCGGCGAACCCGGCGCCGATGGCGAACGCCAGCAGCTTGGTGCGCGTGCGGTTGACGCCCATGGCACCCGCTGCCGTCTCATCCTCGCGGATCGCCATCCAGGCGCGGCCGATGCGGCTGTCACGCAGGCGGATACTGACGAACATCAGCAGCACCACCAGCGCGATACCGACGTAATAATACGGCGTCGCATCCACCTGGAAGTTGAAGCCGAACAGTCTGGGGGCCGCGACACCGTTCAGGCCGGCGGCGCCGTTAGTCAGGTACGAAACATTGCGCGCGACGATCGGCACGATCTCGCCGAAGCCGAGTGTGACGATGGCGAGGTAGTCGCCGCGCAGCCGCAGCGTCGGCGCACCGAACAGCACGCCGAAGAACGCGGTGATGATGGCAGCCAGCGGCAAGGCAAGCCAGAACGACAGCGTGAAATGCACCAGATCGCCGCTGCCCTGGTTCAGCTTCTCCACCAGATGCAGGTAGGCGAACGGCTGCCAGAACGAAGTCCAGGGCGGCATCACCTGGAACGAGGACAGGATGCCATAGACGTAGGCGCCGATAGCGAAGAACGCCGCGTAGCCGAGATCGAGCAAGCCGGCGAAGCCCACCACGATGTTCAGCCCCAGCGCCAGCGTCGCGAACACGGCGGCGTTGGCGATGCTGTCGATATCGGCGTCGTCGCCTTCAAGGTATGGAAACAGCAGCACCGCGATCAGCAGCATGGCCGTGCCGAGCCTGCGGGCCAGCGGGGTCGCGAACCACGCGAACCGGGACGCAGTGGCGGTGACAACGGTGGCATCCATCGGTTCCGCCCCCCTGCTCAGGATTTGTTCGGCGCCACGCGGCCGAACAGGCCGGACGGTCGGAACACCAGCACCAGAACCAGGATCGAGAAGATGATCACGTCGGCCCAGGCGGCAGAAATCAACTGCCCGCCGAGCGCCTCGACCAGCCCGATGATGATGCCGCCCACCATCGCGCCCGGCACATTGCCGATGCCGCCCAGCACGGCGGCCGTGAAGGCGCGCAGCCCGGCCGTGAAGCCGATCACGTAGCTGGTGAAGTTATAGTACAGCCCGAACATCATCCCGCCGGCGCCGGCCAGCGCGGAGCCAGCGAAGAAGGCGATGATGATGACGCGATCGACGTCCACGCCCATCATGCGCGCGGCCTCCGGGTCTTGCGCGGTGGCGCGCATCGCCTTGCCCATGCGGGTGAACTGCACGAACCAGGTCAGTCCCGCCATCAGCGCGAGCGAAACGATGACGATCAGCACTTCACGCATGCGGATCACGACGTCGCCGAATTCAAACTTGATGGGCGGCAGCGGCGTCGGGAAGTTCTTGCTCTCGGCGCCCCACGCCAGCAGCACCACGTTGAACAGCACGTAGGACACGCCGATGGTCGTGATCATCGCCGCCGGGCCGCGCACGTTGCGCAACGGGCGCAACGCGACACGCTCGATGACGACGCCCAGAACGCCGGAACTCAGCATCGTCACCGCCAAGGTGGCGAGCAGCACGGCAATGAGCGGCAGACCGGTCCACGCCGCGCCGCCCGCGGTGACGCCTAATACCTCCAGCATACCCAGAGCGACGAACGAGCCGACCATGAATACATTGAAATGCGCGAAGTTTATCAGCTCCAGGATGCCGTAGACCAAGGTGAAGCCCAGTGCCAGCAGCGCATACATCGCCCCCAGGCTGACGCCGTTGACAACCTGTTGCAGATAGACATCGAACGTACTCATTGCCGTTGTTTCCCCGTCCGATCAGCGCTTATCCGGAAACATCCCGCATGGAATCGTGCTGGTACCTGATGAACATCGTGCCGCAGTTATCCCTTCTCCTCTCCGAAGGAGGGAGGAGAAGGGAAAATCTGCTGATCCGGTCAGGACTGCGGCGCCACACCGACATACTTGAACTGCCCGTCCGTATCGTCGAGCGGCCTGTCCTTGTTCTCGTGCGCCTGGAAGATCGAGATCACCTTGTCCTTGATGTCGCCGTTCTCATCGAATGAGACCGGGCCTTGCAGCGTCTTCACGTTGACGGTCTGGATCGCGTCACGCACCGCGTCGCGCGTGACCGGCTTGCCGGTCGCGGCCACCCGCTTCACCGCGTCGATGATTACCAACGTGGCGTCGTAGGACGTGACAGCGTAGTCGTCCGGCGCGTTGTTGAACTTGGCCTTGTACTGGGCAATCCATTCGCCGAGCGCCGGGTCTTCGGTGACATGCGGCGACGCCTGCGTGGCATACCAGCCCTCGGCCGCCGGATAGCCGGCAGCGGTGAACATCTCGGCACCGACGATGCCGTCGCCGCCGCCCCTGACGATGGTGTGCGGCAGGATGTCATAGACCTGCTTGACCAGCTTCACGCCGGCTTGCAGCACGCCGCCGTAATACAGCGCATCCGGATTGAGCTGCTTGATCTTGGTCAGCACCGCGGAATAATCGGCGGCCTTCGGGTCCAGCTTGTCGCGGCCGAGGACTTTCACACCCTTCTTTTCGATCTCCGCGGAGAACGTGTCGGCGATGCCGGCGCCGTAGGCGCCCGAATCGTCGAGGATATAGATCGTCTTCACCTTCAGCTGTTCGGCGAAGAAGTTGGCCATGTTCGGGCCCTGGTAGGCGTCCGTCGCCACCGTGCGGAAGTAGATCGGCTTGCCGGCCGGGCGATACTGGGCGGCGAATTTCGGGTCGGTCAGGTCCGGATTTGTCGAGGACGGCGTGATGATCGCCAGATCGCCCCAGCTCAGGATCGGCGCCATCGCCTTGCCGACGCCCGACATCTGCGGCCCGACAGCGGCCACCACGGCCTTGTCGGACACGAACTTGCGCGCGTTGATGGCGCCCTGCGCCGGGTCGTACTGGCCGGCTGTCGCGGTGCCATCGTCCAACACGCTCGCTTCGAACGTCACGCCCTTCACGGCATGGGTGGCGTTCGCCTGGTCGATCGCCATGAGCGCAGCGTCCTTGACCACCAGCGCCTCATGTGCATCGCCGCCGGTGAGCGAGGCATCGATGCCGATCTTGACGAGCTGATCGGCGGCATGCGCGGACGGCGCGACGCCTAGGCCGGCCACGACCAGTGCTGAGGCGGCCAGCAACGTGGAACGAAAAGCGAACATATACGGTCTCCCCATGGAACGGACGCGCCGGCATTTCGGTCGCGCAGACAGAACAATGCGGCTGTCATGAGCCGTTGGCAAGCCTGCCTCGCGCCCTGCGCATTGGAACCGCGTCGTTTGCGGCAATTTAATTCGCGCTCCTCATCCAAGTCCGGACCGGCCGGGCGGCGGCGCGCGCATCGCATGCCGCCGCGTGGTAGGAGGCGCGCATGGCCCCACCCCTCATGCTGCTCCAGGATATCCGCCTCACGCTCGGCACCGCGCCGCTGCTGACCGGCGCCGAAATGTCTGTATCGCCCGGTGAACGGCTATGCGTCGTCGGCCGCAACGGCTCGGGCAAATCCACGCTGCTGAAGCTGGCGGCCGGGCTGCTGCGGCCCGACGGCGGCACGCGCTTCCTGCAACCGGGCGCCACCGTCCGCTACCTGCCGCAGGAGCCGGATCTGTCCGGCTTCGCGACCACGCTGGACTATGTCGAGGACGGGCTCGGGCCGAACGACGAGCCGTACCGCGCGCGCTATCTGCTGGAACAGCTCGGCATGACCGGCGCGGAAGACCCGTCCGTGCTGTCCGGCGGCGAGGCGCGGCGGGCGGCGCTGGCGCGCGTGCTGGCGCCGTCGCCGGATATCCTGCTGCTCGACGAGCCGACCAACCATCTGGACCTGCCGGCGATCGCCTGGCTGGAACAGGAGCTGGCCTCGCTGCGTTCCGCACTGGTGATTATCAGCCATGACCGACGGCTGCTCGAATCCCTGTCGCGCTCGATCGTGTGGCTCGATCGCGGCGCAACGCGGCGGCTGGATCGCGGCTTCGCGCATTTCGAGGCGTGGCGCGACGAGGTGCTGGAACAGGAGGAGCGCGACCGCCACAAGCTCGGTCGCAAGATCGTCATGGAAGAGGATTGGCTGCGCTACGGCGTGACCGCGCGGCGCAAACGCAACCAGAAGCGGCTGGCCAACCTGCATACGCTGCGGGCGCAGCGAAAGGAAAGCCGGGGCTCCGCCACGACGCTGAAACTCGCCGCCGCCGAGGGCGAGATTTCCGGGCGGCTGGTCGCCGTGCTCGAATCCGTCTCGAAATCCTATGGTGACCGGCCGATCATTTCCGACTTGTCGACGCGCGTGCTGCGCGGCGACCGGCTGGGCATCGTCGGGCCGAACGGCGCCGGCAAGACCACGTTGTTGAAACTGCTGACCGGGCAGATGGCGCCTGATTCGGGCACCGTGAAGCTGGGCGCCTCACTGCATCTGGTCTCGCTCGACCAGCGTCGTGAAAGTCTCGACCCGGAAGCGACGCTGGCCGACACGCTCACCGGCGGCCATGGCGAGACGGTGGTGGTCAACGGGCAGGCGCGGCACGTGATGTCCTACATGAAGGACTTCCTGTTCACGCCCGAGCAGGCGCGCACGCCGGTCGGCGTGCTGTCGGGCGGTGAGCGCGGGCGGCTGGCGCTGGCCGTGGCGCTGGCGCGGCCGGGCAATCTGCTGGTGCTTGATGAGCCGACCAACGATCTCGATCTGGAGACGTTGGATCTGCTGCAGGAGTTGCTGTCGGACTACCCGGGGACGGTCCTGCTGGTCAGTCATGACCGCGATTTCCTCGACCGGGTGGCAACGTCGGTGCTGGCCTCGGAGGGCAATGGGCGCTGGGTCGATTATGCAGGCGGCTACAGCGACATGCTGACGCAGCGCGCGGCCGGCGCGAGCCCGGAGGTGGCCGTGCCGGCACCGGGCGCGCGGCGCGCCGCATCGCTGCCGAGTACGCAGGCCGCGCCTGCGCCGAAGAAGCTCAGCTTCAAGGACAAGCACGCGCTGGAGGTCTTGCCCGACCGTATCAAAACTTTGCAGGACGGCATCGGGCGCGCGCAAAACGCGCTGGCCGATCCCAATCTGTACGCCCGTGACCCGTCGCGCTTTCAGCGCCTGACGGAGAATTTGACCCGCGCCGAGTCCGAATTGGCGCTGGCCGAGGAGCAGTGGCTGACGTTGGAGCTGCTGCGTGAGGAAGTGGAAGGCCGATGAAGATTTTTCGTATCGCGGCCGCGCTGGCAATGCTGGCCGCGCTGAGCGGGTGCGGCGTCGTTGCTGCACCGTGCCGGGTGGGATCGGCGGCGCTCGACATGGTCCCGGTGGTCGGCCATGCGGCGGCGACGCCGACCGACGCCTGCGCCAACGCGATCGATCCCTGACGCCGCCCCGTCAGGACCCGACCACCGCGCTGGCGGCACGGGCGAGCGTCTCGCGATCGTTGATAGTGAAGAACGGGTCGATACCGGTCACCGGAAACGTGACCGTCGCCAGCCCGTGTGCCTCGGCGAACGCCGCCACGTCGGTCACGCCGTCCGCCAGCGAGCGGGCCAGCGCATCGGCCAGTGATACCGGCCACAGCGCCACGACCGGATGACGCTGATCTGCCGACACCGCGCAGGCCACGCCATCCGCGCTGCGCGCCGCCAGCAGCCGTGTCACCAGATCATCGGGCAGCAGCGGCATGTCGGTCGGCACCGACAGCAGCAGCGTCGTCGACGGATATACCTGCCGCACCCAGCGCATCCCGGCCAGGATGCCGGCCAGCGGCCCCGGATGTCCGGGGACCGGGTCCGCCAGCACCGGCAGTCCCCAGTTGACAAACCGCGCCGGGTCGCCGTTGGCGCTGAGCGCCACCGCCCGCACCTGCGAGCGCACGCGGTCGAGCACGTGGTCCAGCAACGGCCGCCCGCGCAGCCGCACCAGGGCCTTGTCGCCGCCGCCCATGCGGCGGGCGAGGCCGCCCGCGAGCACGACGGCGGCCGGTCTTAGGTCTGGCATGGTCCGCTCCCCTTCCAGCTTGCCGACATGGCGCGGCCGGCAGTCGCGGCCAAGTGTGCGCGACGCTGGAAATCCTGCACAGCTTCGCCATCTATCGGCCCAGCGATGGAGGAACCCAATGGTAGAGCAGACTGCAATTCTCGGCGGCGGATGCTTCTGGTGCCTGGAAGCGGTGCTCGTGGATCTGCGCGGCGTCTCGCGCGTGGTCTCCGGCTACGCCGCCGGCCATGTCGCCAATCCCAGCTACAAGCAGGTCTGTGGCGGCGACACCGGCCATGTCGAGGTCGTCCAGGTGACGTTCGACCCGGTCGAACTCTCCTATGAGGATCTGTTGCGGGTGTTCTTCACCATCCATGACCCGACGACCCGCGACCGCCAGGGCAACGATGTCGGGCCGCAGTACCCGCAGCATCATCATCGCGGCCGACGCCGCACAGCAGGCGGCAGCCGAGCGGGTGCGCGATGAGATTGCGCAGGCCAAAATCTGGCCGAACCCGATCGTGACCGAAATCACCGGTCCCACGCCATTCTACCCGGCCGAGGCCGAGCACCAGGACTATTTCGCGCGCAATCCCTGGAGCGGCTATTGCCAGGCCGTGATCGCGCCGAAGGTCCTGAAGTTCCGCAAGAGCTTTGCCGACCGGCTCCGCCGGCCGCACGCTGCCTGACCGCGCGGCCGGCGGCGCGGCCCGGTCAAGGGTCGTGCCGCTCCGGAACCGGATGGCCGTGCACCCGGCCGGACGTGGTCTCCGCCGCGTGGCGATCGCTGTTCGGCGTGCCCTTCGGCGTATGGTCGTCGTCATGATGCCGTTCGGCGATCTCGGCCTTGCGGGTGCCGGTGGTCGGCGTGTGGGACGGCGCATCGCTGGCCGGGAAACTGTCTTCCACGGTCTCGTCCAGCCGTCGCTCCTGGTGCTTGGTACCGGTCATTGCGGTGTCCTTCTCACGACTGACTCCACAGCGCGCGGCGCGTCGGTGCGTTCCGTCGCCGCGGCGCGGGTCAGGTAACGGGCGCCTGCCGGGAACCGATCAGCTCGGCCACTCTCGCGACCAGCTCGGCCGCCTTGAACGGCTTGGCGAGCACCGGCAAGCCCGGATTTTCCGCGTTCGTCGAGCCCGGATCGGCGTAGCCGGTGGCGATCAGCACCGGCAACTCGGGATACATCCGCAGTGCCGCGACCAGCAGCGTCTCCCCGCTCATTCCCGGCATCGTGAGGTCGGCGATGACGAGCGCCGGCACGTCGCCGTCCCGCAACATCGCCAGCGCCGCCGCGCCGCTGGCGGCACGTGCGACGCAATAGCCGGCGCTCTCCAGGCTCGCGGCGGAAAAGGCCAGCACCTCGGGATCGTCATCGACCACCAGCACGCATGCTCCGGGTTGCGGCTGCGGCTGCGGCGCGTGCGGCGCGCTGGATGGTTCGTCCGGCGCATCGCGCACCTCGGCGCGCGGCAGCCACAGGCTGACCGTCGTGCCCTGCCCCAGCGTGCTGGCGATCGCGGCACCGCCGCCGGACTGCGCCGCCAGCCCCTGCACCATCGACAACCCGAGGCCGGAGCCGTAACCGACCGGCTTGGTGGTGAAGAACGGCTCGAACGCCCGCGCCAGCGTCTCGGCGTCCATGCCGGTGCCGGTGTCTGAGACGGTGATTCGCACATAATCGCCGGCGGACAGGCCCGCGGGATGGCTGAGCGGGTCGGCCACCTGATCCTCGGCCAGCGCGATGGTGACGACGCCGCCATCCGGCATCGCGTCACGCGCGTTGACCGCGAGGTTCAACACAGCCAGTTCCACCTGGTTCGGGTCGGCATACGCCGGGCCGATGCCACTGGGCGAGTTGATCCGCACCTCCACGCGCGGCCCGATGCTGCGCGCCACCAGATCGGTGATTCCCTCCAGCAATGCCGCGATATCAACCGCCTCGAACCGCAGATACTGGCGGCGGCCGAATGCCAGCATGCGCTGGGTCAGCGCCGCGCCCCGATCCGACGCGCGGATCGCGGATTGCAGCAGGCGCGTGACGTTCCGGGCGGTCGCTGGCCCGTACCAGCGCCAGTTCAAGGTTGCCGATGATCGCCGTCAGCAGATTGTTGAAATCATGCGCGACGCCACCGGTGAGCTGGCCGACCACCTGCATCTTCTGCGCCTGGTGCAACTGGGCCTGGGCCGCCTCACGCTCGCGCACCTCGGCTTCCAGCTGACGGGTCCGCTCGGCGGCGCGGCTTTCCAGTTCGGCGTTGGCGCGTTGCAGCGTCTCCTGCAAGGCGGCCTCGGCGCGGTGCAGTGCCGTGATGTCCTGCACCGCGATGACGACGCCGAGCACGTGACCATCCGGCGCCACGGCCGGCTGATAGCTCACCAGCAGCCGCTGGAACGGATGCGCCGGGTCCGCGGTATCCGGTTCATCGCCGGCCGGGCGGCCGGGCGGCTCGGGGACCACCTCGGTTGGCGGGATCGCTTCGCCCACCAGCGCGCGCCGCAGCAGCGGTTCGATGCGCCAGGTCGCCGCCGGGCGCAGCTCGGCCACCGTGCGGCCGCGATACACCGTGGCCGACATGCCGTTCAGCGCAGCGAGGCGCGCGTTGACCGTGACGAACCGCAATTCGGTATCCAAGAAACCGAGCCCCACCGGCGCCGCGTCGTAGACGGCATTCAGCTCGGCGAGCCGGTCGCGCAACCCGCTCTCGCCGGCCTGCACGGCGTCCAGCAGGCGGTTCACCGCATCGGCGATCCGGCCGAATTCCGCGCCCGCCGCAGGGGCGCGCACGCGGGCGGCCGAGTCACCATTCCTCCACCGCTCGGTGGCGGCCAGGATCGCACGCACCGGCCCGGTCACCGTGCCGTGCCCCATCCAGGCCGCCAGCGCCAGCGCCGCCGCCAGCCCGAGCGCGATCAGCGCATAGCCTCGCGACGCTGCCGAGTTACTGGCGGCATAGGCGCTCGCGGTGCCGATGGTCACGCTGACGAACAGGCCATTGGGCGGGGCTGCCAGCGTGACGTAGCCGACGATGTGCCGCACCCCGTCCGGGCCGCGGCCCTCCAGCACCCCCGGCGCCGGGGCATCGAGCACCCGCAGCAGGGGAGCCGCGAGCTTGTGGCCGACCCGCGCCTGATCCGGCAGCCGCACCAGGATGGTGCCATCACGATCCGCCACTGTCAGCGAAGCACCGGGCGGCAGGCCCTGGCCGACAAACTGGTCGCGCAGCCATCCGAGATCGACATCGGCCAGCAGCACCCTGCCGTCGCCGATGTCATACCCCATCGACAGGAAGTTGCGCGTCGCGCCGTCCACCTCGCCGGTCTCATAACCGCCGACCGCGAAGCCGGCGGCCGTACGGGCAAGCCGCACGCCCTGTGAGGCCGAGCGGTCCTCGCCGCCCCCGGTGCTGCGGCTCTCGCACAGGACGTGGCCATCCTCTCCCACCAGTTCGACCTCGCGCAGAAAGGCGAACCGGATCAGCCTGGCGTCGTGCAGGGCCGCGCAGTCCGCCCCCTCGCCCGCCCGCATGTCCGCAAACCGCGCGGTTGCCTCCAGCGCGTTACGCACGACGGTCACCACCACGTTGGTCTCGCCGGCGACGGCTCGCGCCTCCCACAGCGCCTGCTCGCGCGTCTCGGCCTCCCGGGCACGACGCAATGCCGCTTCGTTATAGACCTGCATACACAACGATGGCAGGAGGGCTACGGCGATAACGAGCACAACACGGGTGAGCAGGCTCAACGCGGAACTCCGACACTCACGACGACTTTGCATTGTTCTGGCACAGGGGCCGAGCGGCGGCGCTGCCAGATCAGCACAACGGCGCCTGCTCGCGGTGTCTTGAGCGGCCGGGCGGCGAACGGGCGATGCCTGACACACGATGTCGCACACGGGTTGTCGTTGTCGTGCGGGCAGACGATATAAGAGATTATAAGGGGTCTAGAGTGAGGCGCGGAGCGGTGGAGAATGCAGGCGTAACGATGCAGAAACCCGATTGGGAGATACCGTTGAATCTGCGACCCGACGCGGACGATTACACGTTCGATCTCGAACGTGCGTTGCGGGCGGTTGTCGGCCTGCGCGCCAACGTGCCGGCGGATGCGTTCACGGCTGGCGCGCTCGGCACCGAGCGCAGCGGCAGCGGGGTGGTGATCCGCGAAGACGGTCTGGTGCTGACCATCGGCTATCTGATCACCGAGGCGGAGACGGTCTGGCTGATTACCGCCGACGGACGGGCCGTCCCGGGCCATGCCCTGGCGTATGACCAGTCGACCGGCTTCGGGTTGGTACAGGCGTTGGGGCGGCTTGACCTGCCGGCGCTGGAACTCGGCGACTCGGACAGCGTCCGGATCGGTGACCGCAGCATCCTCGCCGCCAGCGGCGGGCGGGAGCGGGCGATCGAGGCCAAGGTGGTCGGGCGACAGGAATTCGCCGGCTATTGGGAATATCTGCTGGACGAGGCGATCTACACCGCCCCCGCGCATCCGTTCTGGAGCGGGGCGGCCCTGATCGGCGCGGACGGCAAGCTGCTCGGCACCGGCTCGTTGATCCTGCAACAGGGCGACGGCAAGCGGCGGCACGACATGAACATGATCGTCCCGATCGGCCTGCTGCGCCCGATCCTGAACGACCTGCTGACGACCGGCCGCGCCAGCGAGCCGCCACGGCCGTGGCTCGGCATCTACGTGATGGAGAGCGAAGGCGGGCTCGTCGTGGGCGGGCTGGCCGATGGCGGGCCGGCGGACAAGGCGGGCGTGCGCACAGGCGACCGCATCACCGGCTTCGGCGGGGAGGAGGTCAGCGATCTCGGTACGCTCTGGCGCCGTCTGTGGTCGGCCGGCGCCGCCGGTTCGATCGTGCCGCTGCAGCTGTCGCGCGAAGGCACCGACATGGCGTTGCGCATCACCACCGCCGACCGCACGCGGTTCCTGCGCGCGCCCCGGATGCATTGAGGCCGTAACAGGCGACAGCCAGCCAGCGGATCACGGCACGATCATCGTACCCAGCCCGCTTTCGATGAACATCTCCAGCAGGCAGGCATGCGGCTGGCGGCCGTCCAGGATCACCGCGCCCTTCACGCCGCCGCGCACCGCCTCCACGCAGGTCTCCACCTTCGGAATCATCCCGCCGGTGATTACGCCGCTCGCGATCTTCTCGGCCACCTGGGCCACCGTCAGCTCCGGGATCAGCCGGCGGTCGGTGTCCAGCACGCCGGGCACATCGGTGAGCATCAGCAGCCGGCTCGCGTGCAGCGCCCCCGCCACCGCCCCGGCCACGGTGTCGGCGTTGATGTTGTAGGTCTGGCCATCCTTGCCGACGCCGACCGGCGCGATCACCGGGATCAGCCCGGCGCCGGTCAGCGCATGGATCACCCGCACATCGACATGCTCCGGCTCGCCGACGAAGCCGAGATCGAGTTCGCGCTCGATGCGGCTGTCCGGGTCGCGCACCGTGCGTTGCAGCTTGCGCGCGCGGATCAGCCCGCCATCCTTGCCGCAGATGCCCACCGCGAGCGCGCCCGCGCGGTTGATCAGGCTGGCCACCTGTTTGTTGACGGTGCCGGCCAGCACCATTTCCACCACCTCGACCATCGCGGCATCGGTCACCCGCAGGCCGTCGACGAAGGTCGAGGTGATCTTCAGCCGCTTCAGCATGTCGTTGATCTGCGGTCCGCCGCCATGCACGACCACCGGGTTGACGCCAACCTGCTTGAGCAGCGCGATGTCGTGGCCGAACATATCGGCCAGCCGCTCGTCGCCCATGGCATGGCCGCCGTATTTCACCACGATGGTCGCGCCGGCGTAACGTCGCAGGAACGGCAGCGCCTGGGCGAGGATGCGCGCCTGCTGTTCGGCGCTCTCCGGCGTGGGCAGGTCGATGACGGTGTGGTCGGTCATGCGTCGCGGTTTCCCGGGGCAAAGGGGCGCCGTTGTGGGGCCCCGGCCCGGCTGCCGTCAAGGAAGCGGTCGTCCCGTCAGGCCGCCCGCCGGGCGGGAATATCACGCAGCAGCGCCGCCAACTCACTGGCCGGACGGGGCGGGCTGAAGAAATAGCCCTGGATCTCGGTGCAGCCGTCGCCGATCACCTGCGCCATCTGCTGCTCGGTCTCCACCCCCTCGGCCGTGACGGCAATGCCGAGCGAGCGGCCCATGCCGGCAATGGCCTGCACGATGGCCGCGCTTTCGCCGGTCCGGCCCATGTCGCCCACAAAGCTGCGGTCGATCTTGAGCTTGTCGAACGGGAAGCTACGCAGGTTGCTGAAGGACGAATAGCCGGTGCCGAAATCATCCATCGAGATACGCACACCGAGCGCCCGGAGCGCGCGCAGCGCCGCCAGCGTCGCCCCGCTGTCCTTGAGCAGCGCGAACTCGGTGATTTCCAGTTCCAGCCGCGACGGCGCCAGCCCGCTGTCGCGCAGCACCGCGACGACTTGCGCCACCAGATCGCCGGAGCCGACCTGCGGGGCCGAAAGATTGACGGCGACGCTGACCGGGTCAGGCCATTGCACGGCCTGATGGCAAGCGGTCCGCAGCGCCCAGGCGCCGATCGGCAGGATCAGGCCAAGCTCCTCGGCAAGCGGGATGAAGGCATCGGGCGGCACCAGGCCCCGCGCTGGATGGCGCCAGCGGATCAGCGCCTCGAACGCCACGACGCGGCGTTCCCTGACCGAGATAAGTGGCTGATAAAACAATTCAAACTCACAATGATCGAGCGCCGCGCGCAGATCGAGCTCCAGCGCCCGCCGCTGCTGGGCGCGCGTGTCCATCTCGGGTTCGAAGAAGCGGAACACGCCACCGCCCTCCTGCTTGCCCCGGCACAGCGCCAGGTCGGCGTTGCGCATCAGCGTATCCACGTCCGGGCTGGCGGCATTGCCAAGCGCGATGCCAACGGTGGCCCCGACCACCACCCGATGGCCGGCAATCTGATAGGGCACCCACAAAGCCTCCATCAGTCGCAGCGCCAGTGCCGCGGCCTGATCGGGCCCGACGCCCGCGCCCAGCAGGATGGCGAACTCGTCACCGCCGAGACGGGCGACGCAATCGTCCTCGGCCAGCCGCCGCCGCAGCCGCCGGGCGACCGCACACAGCAGCGCGTCGCCGATCGGGTGCCCGAGCGTGTCGTTGATGGGATTGAACCGGTCGAGATTGAGGCACAGCACCGCGAAATCCCCGCCGCGCTCGGTCGCGAGGCGCACCGCGTCGACGAACGCCACCCGAATTCGGCAAATCGGTGAGCGGGTCGTGACGGCGGACGTGGTCGAGGCGCGCCAGCGAGCGTTGCCAACGCAGCACGGCGCGGCGCAGCAGCACGCCGGTCAGCAGCACGAAGCAGGCGCTGACGCCGGTCGACGCCAGCAGGACCATCCGGCTCTGCACCGCAAACAGCTCGACACGGTCACGCGCGCGAAGCCCGTCCGCCCGGGCGGCTTGCGCCAGGGCGCCCAGGTCCGCCTCGACGCCGGCCAGCGGTGCCGAGGCATCCCAGCCGCCTGTGCCGAGCCGGCGGACGTCGTCACGCACCGCGCCGGCGCGGGTGCGGAACGCGGGCGACCCGGCGCGGTCGATCACGACCTGCAGCTCATCGACGATCCTTTGCCGGTCGGCCTGGAACGACAGCTCGTCGGCCGCGGCGCGCGCGGCCAGCATGCGCGGGAACAGCATGCGCGCCGTGTCCACATGCGTCAGGCCGATCACGGCGCAATCGTAGATCCCGGTCGCAAACACGCCGAGCTGACGCTGCTTTTCATAGACGAAGGCGCCGAGGCCAAGATTGATCGCCAGGAAACCGATCGTGCCCAGCAACAGAGAGAGCCTCGGTGTGCCGCGGCCGGCGGTCATCCGGCAGCCCCACGGCACGGCCGGCGTGCCGCCGGGCACCTTGCGTGTTCGGCATCGTCCATCGCTGGTCCCTTCGCATGGCGGCACGCGGCGGCACGCGGCGGCCCGCCCGGCCCGCCGCCGCCTATCCTGCCGCGCAGGGAATGAGCGAAGATTTAACGCCCGCCGGATCGGGGGCGCCGCCGCTCAGGCCGGGTCGGCCAGCTCTGCCAGCGTGGCGCGCAGCGCGTCGATGCCGGTGCCGGTCTCGCTGCTGGTCGTGGCCACTTCCGGGAAGGCGGCGGCGTGGCGGGCGATCAGCGCCAGCATTTCCGCCTGCTTGCGCGGCCAGCGCCGGCGGCTTGACGCCGTCGGCCTTGGTCAGCACGACCTGATAGGTCACCGCCGCCCGGTCCAGCAGGTCCATCACCGCGCGGTCGGCGTCCTTCACCTCGATCCGCGCATCCATCAGCAGCATCACGCGGCGCAGCGTGGGACGGCCGCGCAGATAGTCGAACATCAGGCCCTGCCAGTCCTCCTTCACGGCGCGTCGCGGCCTGCGCGTAGCCGTAGCCGGGCATGTCCACCAGCGTGAGGCGGCCGCCGAGGTCGAAGAAGTTGAGCTGCCGCGTGCGGCCCGGCGGGTTGGAGGTGCGGGCCAGCGTCCTCCGCCCGGTCAGCGCGTTGACCAGCGAGGATTTGCCGACATTGGAGCGGCCGGCGAACGCCACCTCGGCCCCTGCCGGCGGCGGCAACTGGTCGAGCCGCTGGGCGGCGAAGAAGAAGCGGCACTCGGCGGCGAACAGCAGGCGGCCGGCTTCGAGCCAAGCCGCCTGCTCCTCGGGTGTGCGGCCCTGCGCGATCGGCTCCGCCTTGGTCAGGTGCGCGCGAGGTTCGGTCGCGTCAGGCGCGTGCGCCGCATGATCAGCCATTGCTGTGCGATGGTCAGCAGATTGTTCCAGCTCCAGTAGATCACCAGCCCGGCCGGGAAGCGCGCCAGCATGAAGGTGAAGATGATCGGCATGAACTGGAACAGCTTCGCCTGCATCGGGTCCGGCGGCGGCGGGTTCAGCTTCTGCTGCGCGAACATCGTGCAGCCCATGATCAGCGGCCAGGCGCCGAGATGCAGGAAGGGCGAGATCGTCGTCGGATCGAACGGGATCAGTCCGAACAGGTTGAAGACGTTGGTCGGATCGACCGCCGAGAGATCGTGAATCCAGCCGAAGAACGGCGCGTGCCGCATCTCGATGGTGACGAAGATGACCTTGTAGAGCGAGAAGAACACCGGGATCTGGATCACCATCGGCAGGCAGCCGCTGGCCGGGTTGACCTTCTCGGCCTTGTAGAGCGCCATCATCTCGTTGCTGGATCTTGGTCGGGTCGTCCTTGTACTGCTCCCTGCAGCGCCGTCATCTTCGGCGCGAGCAGCTTCATCTTGCTCATCGAGCGGTAGGAGTAGTTGGCCAGCGGGAAGAACAGCGCCTTGACGCAGATCGTGAAGGCCAGGATCGCCAGGCCGAAATTGCCCAGCAGCGAATTGAGCCAGTCGAGCGCGAAGAAGAACGGCTTGGTGAGGAACTAGAACCAGCCCCAGTCCACCGCCTTGGAGAACTCGGGGATGCCTTCGTTGTCCTGGTAGTGGTTCAGCAGCCGCACCACCTTGGCGCCGACGAAGGCGCGGGCGGACTGCATGACATCGCCGTGCGCCGGCACCAGCTCGGGCGCCGTCGGTGACGAAATCGGCCTGGAAGCCGCCACGCGTCCTCGCGGGATGTAGCGGTAGCTGATGGTCGTCCTGCTTCGGCCTGGTTGGGGATCACCGCGATCAGCCAGTATTTGTCGGTGAAGCCCGCCCAGCCGCCGGTGCCGGTGCCCTGGAATGCCAGACGCCGTCGCTGCTTCGTCGCCTTCGCTCTTGGCGGAGGAGTAGGTCACGTCGTGCAGCGTGACCGATCCAGCCGACCGAAGCCCTCGTGCAGCACGCTAGTAGCCGCCGGTCGGCGGCGTGTAGTCGCGGCGGACGCGCGCCCACGGATACAGCGACACCGGCGCGTCGGTGCTGTTGCGCACGGTCTGGTCGACCGTGAACATGTAGTTGTCGTCGATCGTGAACGTCGATCTGGAAGGTCGAGGCCCGGCGCCGTTGTCCCAGCTCAGCGTCACCGGATGGTCGGGCGTGAGCGTGGTCGCCGGAGGCTGGTCCAGAGCGTGTCGAGTTGTCAGGCACGCTTGCACGCCGTGCCGTCGGCCGGTCCAGCCGAACTGCGACGTAATAGGGCTGCGGGTCGCTGCCGCGGCTCCAGCAGCTGCACGAGCGGGGAGTCCTTGGTCGATCGTCTCGCGGTAGTCGTTCAGCACCAGGTCGTCGAGCCGCGCGCCGAGCAGGCTGATGCTGCCGTCGACGCGCGGGCGCCTTGATCTTGACGCGCGGCACTTCGGCGCGGCGGCGGCACGCGGCGGCGTTGCCGGCGTCCTGCGGTGTCGCGCCGCAGCGTGTCCGAGCGGTTGGCGGCGCGGTCGCCGGCGCCGGCGCTGGCGGTCGCGGCCGGCGGCGGCTGCGTGCCGCGCTCGGGTGCGGCAGCAGGAACTGGAAGCCGACCAGGATCGCGACGGAGATCGCGATCGCGATGAAAGAGGCGCTTCTGGTCCATCAGCGCGGTCGGTCCGGCCTTGCGGCATCTGGCGTGCGCGGGGCGGCACCGGGTCGTAGCCGCCCGGCGTCCAGGGGTTGCAGCGCAGCACGCGGCGCGCGGCGAGATCAGCTGCCGCGGGCGGCGCCGTGCTGGCGCAGCGCCTCGATGGCGTAGTGGCTGCAGCTCGGCTCGAACCGGCAATGGCGCGCCGATCACCGGCGCTCAAGCGTCAGCTGGTAGGCACGCACCGCGCCCGCCAGCACGGCGGCGGCGGGCGTCATGACGGCCGCGCCGCTTGGCGAGCGCGCGGCGCAGATCGTCGATCAGGTCGGCGAACGGGCGGCCGCGCGTGCTGTCGCGACCGATCAGCACGAGGTCGGCGCCGACGACCGGCATGGTCGCGCAGCCACAGCCGGGCGGCTTCCTTCAGCCGGCGGCGGGTGCGGTTGCGCACGACGGCATTGCCGACCTTCCTGGTCACGGTGAACCCGACACGGGCGGCCCGTCATCGGCGCGCGGCAGCGCCTGCAGCACCAGGCCATGCACGGCGCCTTGCGGCCCTTCGCGGCCACACGCAGAAATTCCGCCCGGCGCTTCAGGCGTTCCGGCGCCAGCGCACTGCGCTCCCGCGCGGCGCCATCTGCCGGGCCCCCGGCCGATCAGGCCGACAGGCGCTTGCGGCCCTTGGCGCGGCGGTTGGCGAGCACCTTGCGGCCGCCGACCGTCGCCATCCGGGCGCGGAAGCCATGCCGCCGCTTGCGGACCAGCTTCGACGGTTGATAGGTGCGCTTCACGGCAACTCTCCAAGTCCACAAATGAAGGCGTCCCGACCCAGCATGATCGGTGGACGCGACAAAACACGCGCGGACGGGGGCCGGACCGGCACCCGTCGCAGGCCGCGGCTTATAGAAGCGGCGGCGCCGCGCCGTCAACCAGCGCCGGCGAAGCCGCCCCGGCCCGGTTCACGAGGATTAGAGCCATGACATGAAATACATGAGACGGCAGAACGTGAGGCGCCTACAATGTTGCGATGGACGGTCACGAAGATTTCTGGTCCCCGTCGGCTCTGGCGGCCATCGCGCAACAGCCAGCGTCGCGCGACGGGGGAAACCCGGATGGCGTACATGCCTGACGTGCCGATCGCGCCGCCGCCCACTCACCAGGAACGCCGTGCCCTGCCGGGGCTGCGGCAGCTTGCGCGGCCGCGCAATAGCCTGTCGCGCCGGCTGGCATGGCTGACCGTGGTCGTCATTCTGCTGATCGAAGCGATGATGTTCCTGCCGTCGCTCGCCCGCACCCGCCTGTTCTGGCTCGACGAGCGTATCACCGAGGCGCAGATCGCCGCGCTGTCGGCGACGGTGGCGCCCGATGGCGTGATCGACCGCCATACCCGCGACGAATTGCTGCGGCTGACCGGCGCGGAGGCGATCCGGCTGGATGAGCCGGGCCGCAGCATCTTGGTGCTGGCGCCGAACGGCGAACTGCGCAACACGATGGCGCTCAACCTGCGCCATGAGACTTTCCTCGAAGGCATGTATCGGGCGATCGCCGACATCTTCCGCGGCGGCGACCGGATGCTGACCATTGAGGCCACCAGCCCGCTGCGCGACGGCGCCACGGTGACGGTGGTGCTGCACCGGCACGGGCTGCACGATGCGCTGCTGACCCACCTTCGCCGAGTCGGCCTGCTTTCGCTGGTCGTGGCCGTCGTGGCCGGTGCGCTGCTGTATCTGGTGCTGCTGGAGCTGCTGGTGCGGCCGATGCGGCGCCTCACCGAAAGCATCGCCGCCTTCCGGGCCGACCCGGAACACGCGGCACCGCTTGACGCGGACAGGCTCATTTCGGCGCCGGGCGACGAAGTGGCCACCGCCGCGCGGGAGCTGGCCGCCATGCAGCATGAATTGCGCGCGGCCCTGTGGCGCAACGCACGGCTGGCCGCGCTGGGCACCGCGATGGCGAAGGTCAGCCACGATTTGCGCGGCATCCTCTCACCCGCGCTGCTGACCGCCGAGCGGCTGCAGATGAGCCAGGAACCGTCCGTCAAGCGCGCCGGGGATGTGCTGGTGCGCACCGTGGAGCGGGCGACCGAACTGGTGCGGCGCACCGTGGAGTTCGCGCGCGAAACGCCGGCGGCGCTGCCGAAACACCGCTTGGCGCTGCGTTCGGCAGCCGAGGAGGCTGCGGAACAGACGCGGTCCGCCTGCCCCTGGCTCGCGGTGGAGAACGCGGTGCCCGACGATATCGAGGTGGAGGCTGACCGTGAGAGCGTCGTGCGGGTGCTGAGCAACCTGCTGCGCAACGCCGGTGAGGCTGGGGCGGCACGGGTGCGTGTGACCGCGGAGAACACGTCGTCGGAGCTGACGGTGACGGTCGAGGATGACGGCCCCGGCCTGCCCGAGAGTGTGCAGGCGGCGCTGTTCCGTCCGTTCGTCAATGGCGGGCGACGCGACAGTACGGGGCTGGGGCTGGCGATCGTGCGCGATCTGATGCGCGCGCATGGCGGCGACGTGGTGCTGCTGGAGACCGGTTCAGCCGGCACGCGCTTCGGCCTGACGCTGCCATCCCGCCGCCCCGTCGTGGCGTCGTCCCCGGCCGCACCGGCGACTGCCGCCGACTGACGCGGTCTTATCCGCTATGATGGAACCGCCCGACCGCAAGCGACCCAGCATGACCGAGCGCGCGCTGGCCGAGAAGCAGGCCCGTGCCGAGCGCGAAGCCGAGGCGTTGCGCGCCAATCTGCGCAAACGCAAGCAGCAGGCGCGCAGCCGCGCCGAAACCGCGCCGCCGCCCAAGCCGGACACCACGAACTAAGGCGCCGCACCGCCTCAACCCCGGGGCTCGGCCGGCGTTGTGCCGCCACCGATCAGCCAGGGGACCCAGGCGATGACCGAACCGACCGATGCTTTGAGTATCCCTGTCCTGCTCGGATCGGTCCGCAGTGACCGCAAGGGCATCCGGGCCGCGCGCCTGATCGTCGACGCGGTGCGCGCACGCGGGCACGAGCCGGTTCTGGTGGACCCGATGGAACTGCAATTGTCGCTGCTCGACCGGATGTACAAGGAACACCCGAAAGGCCAGGCGCCGGAGGTGCTGGAGCGGCTTGCCACGCTGTACCGGCGCGCCGCCGGCTTCCTGGTCGTCAGCGGCGAATATAATAACAGCATCCCGCCAGCGCTGACGAACCTGCTCGACTATTTTCTCGAAGAGTATTTCTGGCGGCCATCGGGAATCGTCTGCTATTCGGCCGGTCAGTTTGGCGGCGTGCGGGCGGCCATGCAGTTGCGCATGATGCTGGCCGAACTGGGCATGCCCAGCATTCCCAGCATCCTGCCGATCCCTCGCATTGCACAGGCGCTGGCCGAGGACGGCACGGCGCAGAGCGACACGACCACCCGATCGCTCGACCAATTCCTGGACGAGTTCTTCTGGTACGCACGCGCGCTGAAGCGGGAGCGGGCTGGCGGTACACCGTACTGACGGCAACACGGCTTGGACGTGGCGGCCCGGGCGCGCTAGACGCTGGCGCTTGCTGCCGGAAACCCCGTTCCCTGGAGGGCCGCCGTGGCCGTGATGTCCGACCGCTGGATCCGCCGCATGGCGACCGAACACGGCATGATCGAGCCGTTCGTCGAGACCCAGAAGCGCGACGGCGTCATCAGCTACGGCCTGTCCAGCTACGGCTACGACGCGCGTGTCGCCGACCAGTTCAAGATGTTCACCAACGTCGACTCGGCCATCGTCGATCCGAAGCAATTCTCGCCGCAAAGCTTCGTCGATCGCCAGCGGACCGGTCTGCATCATCCCGCCGAACAGCTTCGCCCTCGCCCACACCATCGAATATTTCCGCATCCCGCGCGACGTGCTGGTGATCTGCCTGGGCAAATCCACCTACGCCCGCTGCGGCATCATCGTGAACGTGACGCCGCTGGAGCCGGAATGGCAGGGCCAGGTCACCATCGAGATCAGCAACACCACGCCGCTGCCGGCGAAGATCTACGCCTTCGAGGGCATCTGCCAGTTCCTGTTCCTGCAAGGCGACGAGCCGTGCGAGACCAGCTACGCCGACAAGGCCGGAAAATACATGGGCCAGCGCGGCGTCGCACTTCCCCGGCTCGGTTAAGATCTTCGCTAAGAGCGCGTCCATGGACCAGATTCGCATTCGCGGCGGCCAGCCGCTCTCCGGCGAAATCGCCATCGGCGGCGCCAAGAACGCCGCCCTGCCGCTGATGGCGGCCGGGCTGCTGACCGACGAGCGGCTGGTGCTCACCAACGTGCCGCAACTGGCCGACATCGCAACGATGGCGGCCCTGATCGCCCAGCACGGCGTCGGCGGTCGACCGGCCCACCAATGACGGGCGCACGCTGTCGATCGGCGGCGCCATCACCAACACCGAGGCGCCGTACGACATCGTCCGCAAGATGCGCGCCTCGGTGCTCGTGCTCGGGCCGCTGGTGGCGCGCGTCGGCGAGGCGCGCGTCTGCTTGCCCGGCGGCTGCGCGATCGGCACGCGGCCGATCGACCTGCACCTGAAGGGCCTGGAGCAGATGGGCGCCGTCGATCCGCCTCGACGGCGGCTACGTGCAAGCCAGCGCGCCGCAAGGGGCTGCACGGGGCGACCATCGTGCATGCCGATGCCCAGCGTCGGCGCCACCGAGAACCTGCTGATGGCCGCCACCCTCGCCGACGGCCAGACCGTCATCGCCAACGCGGCGCGCGAGCCGGAAATCACCGACCTCGCCGACTGCCTCGTGGCGATGGGCGCACGCATCGAGGGGATCGGCGGCGACCGGCTGACCGTCGAGGGCGTGGCGCGGCTGCACGGGGCCGAGCACGCGCATCATCCCCGACCGGATCGAGACCGGCACCTATGCCTGCGCCGCCGCGATCACCGGCGGATCGGTGCATCTGCGCGGCGGGCGGCTGGACCATCTCGGCGCGCTGGTGCGCGTGCTGGCCGAAGCCGGAGTTGACGTTTCGCAACAGGACGACGGCCTGACTATTCGGCGCCTGAATGGTCTGCACGGTACCGATGCGATGACCGAGCCGTATCCGGGCTTTCCGACCGACATGCAGGCGCAGCTCATGGCGCTGATGTCGGTCGCCGAGGGTGCCGCAATGATCACCGAGACGATCTTCGAGAACCGCTTCATGCATGTGCCGGAACTGAACCGGATGGGCGCGCGGATCAACGTGCACGGCGCCTCGGCCATCGTGCGCGGCGTGCCGGCGCTGTCCGGCGCACCGGTGATGGCAACCGATCTGCGGGCCTCGGTCTCGCTGGTGCTGGCCGGCCTTGCAGCGCGCGGCGAGACCGTGGTGAACCGCGTCTATCATCTGGACCGCGGCTACGAGGCCGTGGAGCAGAAGCTCGCGGCATGCGGGGCAGACATCGAACGCCTGCCCGGCTGAGCCTTCCGCGCCCGGCGCCCGAGGTGTAGAGGCTCCGCTCGCCACCGGAGGGGCCATGACCGCGATCGCAAAAGCCGCCGCCCTGGAGCCCGAAGCGGACAGCCGGGTGATTCTGGCCCTGCCCAAGGGCCGCATCCTGTCGGAATGCGGCCCGCTGCTGGCGCACGCCGGCATCGTCCCCGCCCCGACTATGCCGACGAGGACAGCCGCCGGCTGCGCTTTCCCACCGACGATCCGGGCCTCGACGTGGTGCGCGTGCGCCCGTTCGATGTCGCCACCTTCGTCGCGTTCGGCGCGGCGCAGATCGGCATTTGCGGCGGCCGACGTGCTGATGGAGTTCGACTATCCGGAGATCTATGCGCCGCTCGACCTCGGCATCGGCGGCTGCCGCATCTCGGTGGCCGAGCCGCGCGAGACCGCGGGCAGCGACGATCCCCGCGACATGGTCGCAGGTGCGGGTCGCGACCAAATATCCGAACATCGCCCGCCGGCACTACGCCGCCCGCGGCATCCAGGCCGAGATCGTGCATCTGAACGGTGCGATGGAACTCGCCCCCGGCCTGGGGCTGTCCGCGGCTGATCGTCGATCTGGTGCAGACCGGCATCGACGCTGAAGGCCAACGGGCTGGTGGAGACCGAGGTGATCGCACATGTCACCAGCCGCCTGATCGTCAACCGCACCGCGCTGAAGACGCGGCCGGAAGTGATCGGCGCCTGGATCGCGCGGTTCCGGGCCGCGCTGGGCCATGAACCGCCTCGCCACCGCCGACCCGATTTCCCAGGCGCCTTCGCCGCCCTGCTGGCGCGGCGCGCGAAACCGCCGGAGACCGTGCGAGCCGCCGTCGCCGCCATCATCGCCGACGTGCGCGCGCGCGGCGATGCGGCGCTGCTCGCGACTACACGACCCGCTTCGACCGGCTGACGCTCGACGCCCGACCGACTGCGCATCAGCGCCGACGAGATCGACGCCGCCATCGCCGCCGTGCCCGCCGAGCTGCACGCGGCCCTCGATCTCGCCGCCGCGCGGATCGAGGCGTTCCACCGCGCGCAGATGCCGCGCCGACCTGGAGCTCGCAGGACGCCGCGGGGCTGACGCTCGGCATGCGCTGGAACGCGCTGGACGCGGTCGGCCTCTATGTGCCGGGCGGCAAGGCGGCCTATCCGTCCTCGGTGCTGATGAACGCGATCCCGGCCCGGGTCGCGGGCGTCGCGCGGCGTCGCGATGTGCGTGCCCGACGCCGGACGGCGTCGCTCAACCCGCTGGTGCTGGCGGCCGCGCGCCGCGCCGGCGTGACGAGATCTACCGCATCGGCGGCGCGCAGGCGGTGGCGGCGCTGGCCTATGGCACCGCGACGCATCGCGCCGGTCGACCGCATCGTCGGCCCCGGCAACGCCTATGTCGCCGAGGCCAAGCGCCAGGTGTTCGGCCGCGTCGGCATCGATTCCATCGCCGGCCCGTCCGAAGTCGTCGATCGCTCGCCGATGCCGCCAACGACCCGCGTCAGCGTGGCCGTCGACCTGCTGGCGCAGGCCGAGCACGACGAGGCGGCGCAGGCCATCCTGATCACCGACGACGCCGGCTTCGCCGACGCGGTGGCGCGAGGCGGTGGCGGCCGAGCTGCCCACCCTGCCCCGCGCGGCCATCGCCGGCGGCCTCCTGGCGCGACCATGGCGCGATCATCCTGGTGCGCGACTGGGACGAGGCGGCGGCGCTGGTCGACCGCATCGCGCCGGAACATCTGCAGATCATGACCGCCGATCCGAGCCGCGCTGTTCGCGCGCATCCGCCATGCCGGCGCGGTGTTCCTCGGCGCGGCACTGTCCCGGAGGCGGTGGGCGACTACGTGGCCGGGCCGAACCATGTGCTGCCGACCGGCCGCACCGCGCGCTTCGCCTCCGGCCTGTCGGTGTACGACTTCCTCAAGCGCACCACCTGGGTCGCCGCCGACGCCGCGGCGCTCGGCGCGGGTCGGCCCGGCGGCGGTGGCGCTGGCCGAGGCCGAGGGGCTGCACGCCCATGCGCGCAGCGTCGCCCTGCGGCTCGGCACAGGTCTGACCGCTTGACCTGACCGCGCCGGGATCATCATGTTCCGGCCCGGAGATTTCAACCCGCAAAAGAGGTTTGATGTCGAAAGAAGACATGATCGAGTTCAGCGGCACGGTCACTGAGCTGCTGCCGAATGCGATGTTCCGCGTGAAGCTCGACAACGAGCACGTGATCCTGGCCCATACCAGCGGCAAGATGCGCAAGAACCGCATCCGCGTGCTGGCCGGCGACCGGGTCAACGTCGAAATGACGCCGTACGACCTGACCAAGGGCCGGATCACATTCCGCTTCAAGTGATTGGCCGAGACACCTGACAGCAGGGCGCAGCCCCGTCTGATCCTGGCCTCCGCCAGTCCGCGTCGGCTCGCCCTGCTCGCGCAGATCGGGATCGTTCCCGACTCCATCATCGCCCACCGACATCGACGAAATCCCCGCATCGCGACGAATTGCCGCGCCTGCTCGCGCAACGGCTGGCGCACGCCAAGTCGGGCAGCGGCTTCGTGTGCGGATGCCTATGTGCTGGCCGCCGACACCGTGGTCGCAGCGGACGGCGCGTCGCTGCCGAAAGCCGAAACCATGGAGCAGGCCCGCGCCTGCCTCGCCTGCTGTCCGGCCGGCGGCATCGCGTGCTGACCTGCGTTGTGCTGACCGCCCCGGACGGCAAGCGCACCGAGCGGACCGTGGAGAGCGTCGTCGGCTTCGCGCGGCTCAGCGAACCGCAAAGGCGCGCCTATCTCGAGTTGCGGCGAATGGCGCGGCAAGGCCGGCGGCTACGCCATCCAGGGCCGTGCGGCGACGTATATCCGCTTCCTGTCCGGCAGCTACTCCAACGTGGTCGGGCTGCCGCTGTTCGAGACCGCGCAGTTGCTGCGTGGCGTCGGCTTCCCGCTGCCGTGACAGTGATCCTCGCCGCCGCCAGCCCCGGCGAGGTGCGCGTGGCGGCGGTCGATGCGGACGGGGCTGCTCGATTACGCACTTTGGCGGCCGGGCGCTCCGGACGGCGTCGGCGATCTGCATCGCGGACGGATCATCGGCGCGCATGCCGGCGCTGGCCGGCAGCTTCGTCGCCATCGGTGATGATGACGGGTTCCTGCCCGACAACGAGGCGCGCGGCAAGCGAGGGCACCGTGCTTGGCGTGCGCGTCACCCGCGCGGCCCAGGCGGCAAAGGGCCCCGCCTGACGGCGAGATTGTCCGAGGCCGAGCGGGCGCTGGTCGGCAGCGGCCCCCCTGCCCTGCTGCGCCGCGGCCCGGCCGTGATCGAGCGTCTGGCCGCGCTGCACCCGGATGCGCCGGTACGGGTCGACGATACCGCGTTGCTGGCGCTGCTGCGCCCCGCGCTGGGCGAGCGGCTTTCGCTGATCCCGCACGCCTTCGACGACGACAGCGAGGCCGCAGCCGAAGCACTTGGCGAGACCGGCGTGCGACCTGCCCGGCGGCGCGCGCATGAGCGTGCATCCGACGCCGGCGCTGACCGCCATCGACATCGACCTCGCTGCCGCCAGTGGCGGACGGGGCGGCAAGACGGCGACCCATGCCGCCGGCAACCGCGCATTGCTGCCGGCGCTGGCGCGGCAGATCCGGCTGCGCAATCTGGCTGGCGCCATCCTGGTGGACCTGGCTGGATTGTCGCCAAAGCGGCGCGCGGCACTCGGGCCGGACATCGCCGCCGCGCTGGCCGACGACCCGCTGCGCCCGCACTTCCTGGGCTTCTCGGCGTTGGGACTGGCGGAAATCCTGCGCCCGCGCGTGCATCCGCCGCTGCACGAATTGCTCGCCGGTCCGCACGCCGCCGGGCTGACTGCGCTGCGGCGCCTCGCGAGGGAGGTCGCCGCGCGACCGGATCGCGCCCCGGTACTGCATGCCGCCCCTGCCGTGGCGGCCGCGCTGGGGCAGGATGCGGCGGCACTGGCCGACCTTGCACGCCGCGCCGGGCGACCCCTCATGCTGCGGCCTGAGCCGGCGCTGGCACCGCTGGGCTGGCGATTGGAGGAGTAACCCGCATGGCCGAGACGCGCTGCCCGATCTGCGGCAAGACATCACAGGAAAAATATCGCCCTTTCTGTAACGCCCGCTGCGCCGACATAGACCTCGGACGATGGCTCACCGAAGGCTACGCCACCTCCGGCGGCCCCGACGATGCGCCGCCCTCCGAGGAGGACGAATGAGACCCCATACGGATGTCGTGATCGTCGGCGCCGGCGTCGCCGGGCTGGCCGCGGCCGCGGCACTGCGTCGTGCCAATATCGATTGCGTGGTGCTGGAAGCAGGCAGGCACGTCGGCGGGCGGGCCTGGACCGAACGTCCGGCGGCGCTGGCCGGCGCCCCGTTCGACCATGGCGCGTCCTGGCTGCACGCCGCCGAGCGCAACCCGCTCGCGGACCTTGCCCGCGCCCATGGCGACGCGCTGGGCGAGCGCGGCGGGGAATGGAAACGGTACGTCTTTGTCGGCGACCGCCACGCGACCGAGGCCGAACTGGCCGCCTACGACCGCACCTGGGAGCGCTGCGACGAACTCGGCCGCGCCGCCGCCGCGCGAGAGCCGGATATCAGCTTCGGTGCTGCCCTGGCGCAGCTGCGCGACGATCCGTGGACGGCCACGGTGGCGACCTGGGAAGCCAGTCTGATTGCCGCCGCCGATCCGGACGCGCTGAGCGTGCGCGACTGGCATCTGAACGAATTGACCGGCAGCAACCTGACGGTCGCCGGCGGAGTCGGCGCGCTGATCGCCCGGCGGCTGGCGCCGCTGGCCGGCGCGGTGCGGCTGCGCACGCCGGTCACCCGCATCGCATGGGAGCAGCCGGACGGGCTGGTCGCGGTGACCACGCCATCGGGCGTGGTTACCGCCCGCGCCTGCATCGTGACGGTTTCGACAGGCGTGCTGGCGGCCGGGCAGATCGCATTCGACCCGCCTTTGCCGCAGGCGGCGCGTGCGGCCATCACCGGGCTGCCAATGGGGCTGCTGACCAAGGTGGCGCTGCACGCAGCCACCGCCGACCGGCTCGATCTGGCACCCGGCACCTCGCTGCACCGGCAGATCGCGCATTTCCACGAACCGGCGATGTTCTTCCACGCCTGGCCGCGCGGGGAAGATCATCTGGTCGGCTTCATCGGCGGGGCGGCGTCCTGGCAGCTTTCAGAAGCTGGCCCGGCGGCCACCGAGGCGTTTGCGCGCGCCGAACTGCGCCGCCTGCTGGGGGCCCGTGTCGAATCGGCGTTCGACGCCGCGGTCGTGACCGGCTGGGGTGCCGACCCGGCGTTCCTTGGCGCCTACGCCTATGCGCCGCCGGGCTGTACGGGGCTGCGCGCGGCGATGGACCGGCCGGTCGGCGACCGGCTGTGGTTCGCCGGCGAGGCGTGGTGCTCGGACGGGCTGGCCGGGACCGTCGGCGGCGCGTTCCGCAGCGGTGAGCGGGCGGCGGCGGGCATCGTCAGCACGACCCGCCTGACGGAGGACAGCGGCGGCTGACGCCGAGACGTCACCGCCGCAGCGGCTCCAGGATGGACACGTAATTCGCCACCGCCGCGCCGCCCATGTTGAACACGCCGGCGATGTCGGCGCGCGGCAACTGCATCGCCCCGGCCTGACCGGTCAGCTGCATCGCCGCGATCGCGTGCATCGAGACGCCGGTGGCGCCGATCGGATGGCCCTTCGCCTTCAGCCCGCCCGAGCGGTTCACCGGCAGCCGTCCGTCGGCCGCCGTCCAGCCCTCCAGTACGGCCCGCGCGCCCTGCCCCACCGGGGTCAGCCCCATCGCCTCGTATTCGATCAGTTCGGCGATCGTGAAGCAGTCATGCGTTTCGACGAACGACAGATCCGACAATGTCAGGCCGGCGGCCTCCAGCGCGCGCGCCCATGCCAAGGCCGGCCCCTCGAACAGCGTCGGGTCGCGGCGTGACAGCGGCACGTAGTCGTTCACCTGCACGGCCGCGCGGAACTGCACTGCCTTGGGCATGGCCTGTGCGGTGTCGGCGTCGGTCAGCACCAGCGCCGCCGCGCCGTCGCTGACCAACGAACAGTCGGTGCGCTTGAGCGGCGGGGCGACGAACGGGTTCTTCTCCAATTCGGCGCGGCAGAACGCGAAGCCGAGATCCTTGCGCAGCTGCGCATAGGGGTTGTCCACGCCGTTGCGGTGGTTCTTCGCCGCGATCGCCGCCAGCGCGTCGGACTGGTCGCCGTGGCGCTGGAAATACGCCTCCGCGATGCGTCCGAATACGCCCGCGAACCCGGCCGGGATGTCGGCTTCCTCGCGCAGATAGCTCGCACTGAGCAGGATCTCACCGACGCGGGGGCCCGGGGTCGCCGTCATCTTCTCGACCCCCAGCACGAGCGCGAACCGGCCGCGCCCGGCGGCGAGCCAGTCGCGCGCGCCGTACACGGCGGCGGAGCCGGAGGCACAGGCGTTTTCGAAGCGGGTGGCGGGCGTGAAGCGCAGCTCCGGCAGCGACTGGAACACCAGGGAGGACGGAAAATCCTGGTGCGCGAAGCCGTTGTTGAAATGGCCCACGAAGATCGCCCCGATCTCGGCCGGCGCGATGCCGGCGTCGGCGATAGCGGTCGCCGCGACGCGGCCGATCAGGCTTTCCGCGTCCGGCTCTTCCAGCTTGCCAAACGGGGTGTGGGCCCAGCCGACGATGCAGGCGTCGCTCATTCCGGCGTCCTCCTGGTGGTCACCTCCATGTAGCGACGTGTGGTCACGGCTGCCAGATGGACGTGACTGTCATGCCGCGCGCGGGGGTGGCCGGACCAGACCGCATGGCTCAGGATCGCGCCCGCATGCGGGGACGCCAACAACCAACGGTTTTGGGTGAGCCGGGTCTGCTGGGCTCGCCCGCGTTCCTCCGCCTGTGGGGCATCGGCGCCGTCGCCAACATGATGATGTGGCTGGAGGTGCTGTCGGCGGCGCTGTACACGCTGGACGCCACCGGCTCGGATTTTGCGGTCGCGACCGTGGTGGCGGCGCGCAGCATGCCGCTGGTGTTCATGGGCGCTTTCGCCGGCGTCCTGGCCGATGCGATCGACCGCAAGAGCATCCTGCTCGGCGGGCTGCTGCTGATGACGGCCTCGGCCGCCGGCGTGGCGGGGCTGGCCTGGGCGGGGGCGTTGCAGCCCTGGCATCTGGTGGTCGCCAACCTCGCCAGCGGGCTGGTCTACGGCACGGAATTGTCAGTGCGGCGGCGCATGGTGGGCGAGAGCGTGCCGACCAGGCTGGTCCCGCGCGCCATCGCGCTCGACAGCCTCGCGAGTTCG
The DNA here is from genome assembly GCA_963764895.1 of uncultured Pseudomonadota bacterium. Taxonomy (GTDB): domain Bacteria; phylum Pseudomonadota; class Alphaproteobacteria; order Acetobacterales; family Acetobacteraceae; genus CAVXUK01. The sequence goes on along the minus strand of CAVXUK010000010.1, from coordinate 159,753 downwards.
GCCAGCCGCGTGCTCGGCCCGCTGATCGGCGGCACGCTGTACCAGGCGCTCGGCGCGGCGGGGGCGTATAGCGGCTCGGCCGCATGCTGCCTGCTGGCAGCCGTGCTGGCCACGCGGGTACGGCACGCACAGATAACCCGGAAAATGTCGGTCGCGGGGGCGTTCCACGATCTCGCCGAGGCGGTGGGTGCGGTGCGGGCGGCGCCGGTGCTGCTCGCCATGCTGGGCGCGACGGTGGCGATGAACCTGTTCGGGTTCGCCTATTCCTCGCTGGTGGCGCCGGTGGGGCGCGGCGTGTTCGGGGTCTCGGACACGCTGGTGGGCCTGCTGGCGGCGACCGAGCCGGCGGGCGGCACGCTGGGCGGGCTGGCCATCGCGGCGCTTGGCGTGCCGCCGTTCGGCCGCATCTGGATGCAACTGCTGGGCGCCGGCTCATTCCTGGCGCTGATGATGCTGATACCGCTGGCGCCCCGGTTCTGGGCCGCCTGCCTGCTGCTGTTCGTGGGCGGCATCGGCATCGCGGTGTACGGCAACGCGCAGGTGACGATCGCGCTGACCGACTCGCCGCCGGCGATGCGCTCGCGGGTCATGGGGCTGCTGACGGTGGCGGTCGGCACCTGGCCGTTCGGCATGCTGCTGGCCGGCTGGCTGGCGGGACGGCTCGGGCCGCTCTGGGCAATGGGCGCGCTAGGCGGCGCGGGTGTTGTGTTCGTGGTGGGCGTGTCAGCGGCCTATATGCGTCGGAGCAGGTGACGCGCGACGACACACAATCTCCACACTGCGAGATGGCGTAACTGCCTAGATCCGGCCGATCCGCCCGCCGTACCGCGGCACGAACAAGCTGCCGATCAATGCCAGCGCGGCACAGACGCCCATGACCAGCGCCGGCGCCGAGACGCTGCCGGTGGCGGCGATCGCGGCCGTCGCCAGCAACGGCGCGGTGCCGCTGAACGCCGTGAAACTCACATTGTAGGCCAGCGCCACACCGCTGAAGCGCACGCGCGTCGGGAACAGATCGGCGACCACCGCGCCGAACACGCCGGTGGCCAGCGAGGCGGCCAAGCCCGCGAGGATCAGCAGCAGCACCAGCGGCAACGCGCGCCCGGCCGCCGCCGCATACCACGGCCAGCTGCCCGCCAGCAGCAGCGCGGCCCCGGCCGCCAGCAGCCAGCGTCGCGACACGCGATCCCCCAGCCACGCCACCGCCAGCAAGCCCACCGACAGCGTGGCGATGCCGGCGTTCTGCGCGATCGCCACCAGCAGCGGGGGCTCGTGCAGCACGCGGATCAGATAGGCCGGCATGTGCACGAACAGCAGCCCGTTGAAACACGCCGTCGCCGCCGTCGTGGCGATGCCGACCGGCACCGCGCCGGGAAAACGCGAAAACACCTCGCGCAGCGGCACACGGGCGACGTGCTGCCGCAGCTCGGCGAACGCAGGGGTTTCCTCCAGCGCGCGGCGCAACCGCCAGCCGACCAGGCCCAGCAACCCGCCCACCAGGAAACCGATGCGCCAGCCATACCCGGGCACCAGCGACGCCGGCAGCGCGGTCTGCACCGCGAGGTTCACCAGCGTCGCCAGCAGCACGCCCGAATTGACGCAGGCGAACACCACGCCGCAGACGAAGCTGGCGCGCGCCGGCACCGTCTCGGCCACATAGGTCACGGCGCCGGGCAGTTCGCCGCCGAGGCAGAAGCCCTGGATCAGCCGCAGGCCCAGCAGCAGCAGCGGCGCGGCAGGCCCCCATGTCGCGTAGCCGGGCACCAGCCCCATCGCGAGCGTGGCAAGCGACACGGCCAGCACCGAGCCGATGAACACCCGGCGGCGGCCGAACCGGTCGCCGAAATGGGCCAGCACCACGCCGCCGACCGGGCGGGCCACGAACCCGAGCGCGAATCCGGCGAAGGCCAGAACCTGCGACACCACCGGGTCGCTGGCCGGAAAGAACGCCGCGGCGATCGATGGCGCGAACACGCCGAACACGACGAAATCATAAAACTCCAGCGCGCCGCCGAAGCTGGCCAGCAGGATCATCCGCCACTGGCCACGCGACAAGGCCTGCGTCGTCAGAGCTTCCACCCGATTCCCTCCGTTGCCGGGCGCGCAGCCCTCGCGCACAGTGCCGCGATGGACGGGCAAACGCCACCGGCGGACATCGTTGCGGCACTGCGACGCCTGCGCCTGTGGGACGGCGCTGCCGCCCCCACCGGGCACGCGCTGGCCGGCGGCGTGTCCTCCGACATCTGGGTCGTCGCGCTGGCGGACGGCCCGGTCTGCGTGAAGCGCGCGCTCGCGAAGCTGAAGGTCGCGGCCGAATGGCACGCGCCCGTCTCGCGCAACCAGTATGAGGCGCGCTGGATGCGGGCGGCCAACGCCGCGGTGCCGGGCGCCGCGCCGGACCTGCTCGGACAGGACGCAGGCGTGCTGGCGATGCAGTACCTGCCGCCCGAGTCGTACAAACTCTGGAAGACCGAACTGCGCGACGGCCACGCGGACCCTGGTTTCGCCGCGCAGGTCGGCCAGACGCTGGCGCGCATCCACGCCACCACCGCCGCGACGCCCGCCCTCGCCGCCGAGTTCCCGACCGACGACATCTTCTTCGACATCCGGCTGGCGCCGTACCTGCTCGCGACCGCAACCCGCCACCCGGACCGCGCCGAGGCGCTGCAGGAGCTCGTCGCCACCACGCAGGCCACGCGGCGCGCGCTGGTGCACGGCGACGTGTCGCCGAAAAACATCCTGGCAGGCCCCTCCGGCCCGGTGTTCCTGGACGCGGAATGCGCGTGGTGGGGCGACCCGGCCTTCGACCTCGCCTTCTGCCTCAATCACCTGTTGCTGAAATGCCTGTGGACGCCGGCCGCCCGTCGCGGATTTTTTCGTTGCTTTCGAGAATTGGCCCAGGTCTATCTCGGCGGCGTCGCCTGGGAGCCGGCGGCGGCGCTGGAGCGGCGGGCGGCACGGCTGCTGCCCGGGCTGCTGCTGGCGCGCGTGGATGGCAAGTCGCCGGTCGAATACATCACCGACGACGCGGACCGAACCCGCGTCCGCCGCGTTGCACGGGCACTGCTGGCGGACCCGGTGGACCGGCTGGGCGACGTACTAGCGGCATGGCAGGAGGAATTGGGCCAATGAGCGAGACCGAGATCGTCTACCTGCATGGCCGCCGGGTGTGGGACAGCCGCGGCCGGCCGACCGTGGAGGCGGAGATGATGCTGGCCAGCGGCACGGTCGGCCGCGCCATCGCACCTGCCGGCGTCTCGACCGGCAGCGGCGAGGCGCACGACCTGCGCGACGGCGGCGAGACGTTCGGCGGCTGGGACGTGGCGCGCGCGGTCGCCAGCGTGAACGGCGAGATCGCGGCGCGCATCATCCACCAGGACTGCGGCGACCAGGCGGCGCTGGATGCGATGCTGATCGCGCTCGACGGCACGGAGGCGAAGTCGCGGCTGGGCGCCAACGCGATCCTGGCCGTGTCGCTGGCCGCCGCCCACGCGGCCGCGGGGGCCGCCGGGGTGCCGCTGTACCGCCATCTCGGCGGCGAGGACGCCGGCCTGCTGCCGCTGCCGCAGATCCAGATCTTTGGCGGCGGCGCACATGCCGGGCGGCGCGTCGACATCCAGGATTTCATGGTGGTCTGCCCCGCCGCGCGCAGCTTCGCCGAGGCGCTGGACTGGACGGCGGAGGTCTACCGCGCCGCCGGCAGCCTGATGCGCCAGTCCGGCGCGCTGCACGGCGTCGCCGACGAGGGCGGCTGGTGGCCGGATTTCACCAGCAACGAACAGGCGCTGGAGACGCTGATGCGCGCCATCGACGCGGCCGGCTTCGAGCCGGGCGAGGAGATCGCCATCGCGCTCGACGTCGCCGCCTCCGACTTCTATCGGGACGGCACCTATCGGCTCGGTCTGGACGGCAGCACGCTGAACAGCGACGGCATGGCCGCGCTGCTGACGCGCTGGATCGACAATTTCCCGATCGTCTCGATCGAAGACCCGCTATCGGAACACGACTGGGACGGCTTCGCCCGCTTCACCCAGGCGGTGGGCGAGCGGGTGCAGGTGGTGGGCGACGATTTGCTGGTCACGCACGCGGGGAAAATCCGCGAGGCGGCGGCGCGGGGCGTGGCCAACTGCGTGCTGCTCAAGCCCAACCAGCGCGGCACGGTGACCGAGACGGCGGCGGCCTGGGCGGCGGCCAAGGAGCTCGGCTACGGCGGCATCGTCTCGGCCCGCTCCGGTGAGACCGAGGACACCAGCATCGTGCATCTGGCGGTGGGCTGGGGGGTTGGCCAGCTCAAGGTCGGGTCGATGGCGCGCGGCGAGCGGACCGCGAAATGGAACGAGGCGCTGCGGATCGAGGAAGCGATGGGGCCGCGTGGGCGGTTTGCCGGGAGGGCGGCGCTGTGGCGGAAGGGTGCGTGATGGGGATCACGGCTGCACCCGGAGAGCACCAGAAGCAAGCACAAGGCGGATAAGCGCAGCGTCACCCCTGCATCCTGCGATGTCCGTCTACGGAAGGGGAACGATCATGTGCCGACTTGATTTACGTTCCGGTAGCAGCACAGGCGCTTCCGCCACCGCGGCTGTCGTCACAGTCGCCCTGGCGTTGGGCGGCTGCGCGTCGGCGTGGTCCGGCAAGAGCGTCAAGACACTCGACACCGATCTAGGCGTAGAGCCCAGCACCGTGCCGAGCTATGTCATGCGGCCGGATGGATTGATGATCAACGGTCTCCTGCCGGAGCAGCACGGCAACGAGTTGTAGACAGCGGGGCGGTCCCCAAGCGCGCATGGCCTGCTTCAGCTTCATCGAGGGTTGGCACAACCCCGTCCGGCTGCATTCGGCGCTCGGCTATCGATCACCCATGGCCTACGAAGCGGCGATGGAGAACGCCGCGGCAGAACCGTAACAACCGAGTCCCCACCACTCCACGAAATCGGGTCTACTGCGGAGCGTTCGGATTGAGCGAAGGATTATAGGTAACCTGAAGCTGAAAACCAGAATAATAACTTACCGCGTTGTTGTTATCCTGCGGCAGATTACTGGGAAATGTCAGCACGGGTCCAGCTAAAATAAATCCATTGTTCGGATGAGCCGAGCTGTCCCATGCCCTGGCCTGTGAACTGACGTCCACGGAACAGTCTGGCTTTATGACACCCTGCTGGCAGGAGGGCAGTGAGGCAGGGTTGTCATAGTTCCAGTAAATTGGACCATTGTCTCCGCGAGATTGCCCCGTCGACATTCCGAGTACGGTCGCGACACCAATAGCAGGGGTTTGGATGGTGGCGTTGGCATACGATGAATCTACATTGAACGTCAGTGTAGCGTCCGCAATGCTATTGAACATGCTGATGTCGAACTGCACCTGTCCTCGTAACTGGTTTTGCTGCTCATATTCGCATGGAAAGGGTTCCGCACCCTTGTCGAAAATGTCGTCATAACCCGAGTAAATCTCGGGTGGTGAGACCGGTGGCGGCCCCAGTCCGTTCAGGAAACCTCCCCCGTTCGGCACGCTACACCACGCATTTTGCGCCCACTGGTCGTTGACACTTGAATTGAGCTGCGTCGGCGACAGCGTGACCGTCTTCAGCGTGATCGGAGGACATCCGCCAAGCAACAGCGCCAATGGCACCGCGAACAACGTGCGCTTCATCTGCTCGGACCTCCGAGCGCGGCGCCTCGATCCCTGATCATGGCCACCACCGCGGAGACTCGCTGCCCGAACGCGCCCGAACGGACCTCCTGAGCCACGCGGCTGTAAGCAGCCGCTAGTCGCCCATCTGTGCTGATGATACCCAGGGTCAACCCTGTCAGGTCCAATTTCCACCCACCGCTTTCCAATACGGCAGGAAAGGCGTCGTCCTCGGTTGCGGGACCGCCGACGCGTTTGGTGGTGGTTCTCAGCCGCAGGAGTGCTCCGCCCGAAGTTTGTCGCTCTACTCCGATCAGGTCGATGTTCACGAATTGGGACAGCACAGCCTGGCGGCCGGTAGGCGGGACGGGCAGGCCCCCGCCCACCCGACCCGCGCCGAAGCGCTCATTGATGGCCGCGTAAAAGTCCATTTCCGCGTTGACGACTTTGGATTGAGCGGCCTCGGCCTCGGTGAACGAACGGCGTGTGCCGACGCTCATGCCCGCGAGGAAGCCTTCTAAGTCTCCGGTGTGGACAGCGCGGTTCAGCTCCTGCACCAGTCCGGCAGGCGTGCTTGCCGCTATGGATGGGCTGGCAAGCGCGACCATGGATGCCAAAAATGCACCAAATCGCATCATCGCTCTCTCTCGGCATTAGATGAAAATTGCAGCCAACCCGGAGACGATGAGGCGGTATGCTAAGAGCCAAGCTGCGACGATGCAAAGATTTTGTTCCTGACTGGTCATATCGCGCACGTACGCACCTCGCGCTGAAAGCACAATCACTGGTTTTATACTGAACCGCATCGAGTTCAGGATCCATGAGGGCTTCCGGCCTGACGTGCCTGAAACGCGATGTCGGCCGGCATGCATGTCCCGGTCTCTATCAGTGTGAGAACTATGAGCGCCGATTGCAATTCACTGTGATCACGCGCACGCCCTGCATGCCACCAAGCGAAACGCCATCCGCCGCTTTGACGTTGGCGTGGACAGCCTTGCCGCCTCTTGTGGCAAGCTCAGTTCGCGGCCCAGTTCGCGTGGCCAGGGCCTGTTCGCATTTGGTGAGGCAGGCACGCGGTTTCCTGTTGCTCGCGCCCATCCGGCCGATGGTCGGAAGGCTATGCAGGAGCGCGCAATGATCCGGGACAGATTCTAAATATCCGTCCTTTACTACAATGTTCCTTGTCGAAGATTCCTGTGCCAGACAGGATCGCCCCGGGCGCGACTGTCCCCTGCCCTACCCCCTACTCGTCCGCCGCCGCATTGCGCGCCATGAACGTCGCCGGCGTCCCGTCATTCGGATCGACGAAGATGATATCGGTCGGCTCCCGTCGCGGCGTATCGAACGACAGGAACACCACCGGCTCGGCCAGGATGTCGGGCAGCGCATGCACCGTCCCGCGCTCGAAAAACAACAGCTGTCCGGGGGCGAATTCGGCTTTCGTCGACGCATCGCCCATCCAGAACGTGCCACGGCCCGACAGCACGTAAAGATACTCGTCGCAGCCGGCGTGGTAGTGCGGCGGCGTTCCCCGATAGACGCGGAACACCCGCGCGCTCGCCGCGTCGCGGTTCGTCAGGTACGTGTCGACAAGCAGTGTCTTGGCGGTCGCCGGCAAGGCAGCCGCGATGGCTGCAACGTCGAAGCGGCCCGTGGACGACGAATGCGTATCGGACATCGATTATCTCCTGTCGGGGGCTGGATGTTCGGCGCCGGCCCCACGCCGGCGCCGCCGAAACGGTGGTCCCTTCGGGTTAACCGCCGAACCCTTCCAGGACGATCTTGCCCTTGGCCCGCCCACTGCGCAGAAACGCATGCGCACGCTCAAGGTTGGCGGCATTGATGGTGCCGAAGTTCTCGCCGATGGTGGTGCGCAGCTTGCCGGCGTCAACCAGTCGGGCGACCTCGCTCAGCAGCTTTCCCTGCTCGGCCATATCGGCGGTCTCGAACATCGAGCGCGTGAACATGAACTCCCAATGCGCCGACACGCTTTTCTGCTTGAACGCCATGACATCGAGCTGCCCCGGGTCGTCGATCACCGCAAAGCGGCCCTGCGGCGCGATCAACTTCGCGATGTCGGCAAAATGGCGGTCGGTGTTCGTGGTCGAGAACACAAAGACCGGCGCACCGATGCCGAGCGCTTCGACCTCGCCTGCCAGCGGCTTCGTGTGATCGATGACATGGTGCGCGCCGAGCGTGCGGCTCCATGCCTGCGTCTCGGGCCGCGACGCGGTGGTGACGATGGTCAGGTCCGTGAGCTGGCGGGCAAGCTGCGTGGCGATCGAGCCGACACCACCCGCGCCGCCGACGATCAGGATCGCGTTCGTCACACCTGCCACCGGCTTGCGGACATCGAGGCGGTCGAACAGCGCCTCCCACGCCGTGATCGAGGTCAGCGGCAGCGCCGCGGCCTCAGCCCAGGACAGCGAGGACGGCTTGCGGCCGACGATGCGCTCGTCGACCAGATGGAACTCGGCATTCGTGCCTGGGCGGCCCAGCGCGCCGGCGTAGAACACCTCGTCGCCCTGCTTGAACAGCGTCACCTCCGGCCCGACGGAGGCGACGATGCCGGCGGCATCCCAGCCGAGCACCTTCGAGGTTCCGGCCTCGGGCTGGACGCGGGTGCGGACCTTGGTGTCCACCGGGTTCACCGACACGGCCCGGACGGCCACCAGGATGTCCCGCCCCTGGGCTTGCGGCTGCGGCAACTCCATGTCGACGAGCGGGGCGGCCTCGCCCGGGGAGGAAGCCCTGTATCCGACGGCGCGCATCAGCGTGTCTCCTGCTATGTGAGCGCGGAGATGTGCCCTTCCGTCGCCGGCCGCAAGAACGCAGTCACGGCGCGTCGGGCGGGCAGAACTCCGGATGGGATCGCGGGCGGAGCAGGTGCCGGCCGAACACCGGGTCCTCGCTCCAGACGCACAGCCTGATCGGCCGCGGCAGCGCGGCACCGGGGGCCAGCGTCAGCACGGCGATAAACCCCGCATCGGTCAGCCGCGCGTCGTGCAGCGCCGTGACCACGTCGGGCCGGTCGGCGCTGCCGAGCTGGGTGCCGGCGATCGGAAGGTTGGTGTCGATGTGCAGCGTGGCGGCGGCGGCCGGCGCGCGCAGCCCCCAGCCCTCAATTCGCACGCCGTCGGCGCCGATCGTTACCGCATCGACAAACCCGCCCGGCGTCAGGCCCGTCGGATGGCTGTCCGATACGCTCAGCGCCTGCAATGGCCTGGTGACGCGCGGCAGCTTGCAGGCGGTCGGGCCCGGGCCGACCAGCGCATAAGCCGCGACCGAATCGGGGGCGGTGCCGCTGAACGCGCCGACCCATGCCGCGCCGCGCCGCTGCGACAGAAGCAGCAGGGACGGGATTTTCAGCACCCGCAGGTTCAGGCCGCCGATGCCGTAGCCCACCACCCGCCCGCCGGTGTCCACCACCAGCAACCGCTCCAGCGCGGCGCCGCCGACGCGCGCCCATGCCTGCCCCGCCACCCGCCAGCCCGGCACCGGCAGGTCGGCGACCCGCGTGATAAGGTTCAGACTGCCCTGGCACAGCGTGTCGTCGGTGCCGGTGACATGCCCGGCCAGCGGCGTCCCCAGCCAGCCTGCCCATGGATCGGCGAAGATCGAGGTTTTGGCCGCGCGCAGGATGGGAATTCCTTGGAGCGGCAGCTGCGGGTCCGGGTGGAGCAGGCCGAGCATGTCGGTGTCCGCCACGCCGGCGAGCACGGCCGGCGTCGCGGCGCGGCGCAAGGCGAGCCAGTCGTGTGCGCCACGCACGTTGGCCCCTTCGCTGCCGGCCATGAGCAGCGGCAGCGGCAGCGCCAGGGCCATGACCACGGCCGGGGTGCGGCCGCCACGGCCGGCGCGGGCGGCGATCAGCAGCACCACGCAGATCCAGAACGCCAGCACCGGCGTGGCATAGCGCCCGGCCACCGCCGCCCAAAGGCCGAAGCGCAACCGCCCGGTCGCGGTGATGACGGTCATGCCCACCACGAAACCCGCCAGCGCCACCAGCGCCAGTTGCTGCGGCGGCAACGTGCGGCGCTGGCGCAGCGTGGTCCAGGCAAGCCAGCCGAACGCGACCGCACCGAACACGCCGGCGCCGGCCGTGATGGCGTGCCGCGCCGCACTGCCCACGGCGGGGACGGCGGCGGCAATCGGCGAGCCGAGTTCGACCAGCATGAACGCGACGATGCCGGCGACATGGCGCGGCGCATCCAGCGGGTCCGAATGATACGGCGGCGTCTGGTAGCCCCAGAGGTAGCTCGCCAGCAGCAGCACGGCCGCGATCGCGAGCACGATGACGATCCGGCGCGGGCGGCCCAGCAGCACCGCGAGGCCGATCGTCAGGAACGGCACCAGCATGCCGCTGGCCAGCGTGTAGACCGCGATCGTCTCGAACACGATGGTCCAGGCCACGGTCGCCATCGTCGCGCGGCCGAGGGCCAGCATCGTGAACGCGGCGGCAGCGGCCAGCACCACGCCGAAGAACTGGAGCTGAAATCCCCAGACGAAATTCTCGAACTGGCCCGCCCACAGCAGCAGAGACAGGCACATCCCGGCGGCCCAGGCGCGGCCCACGCGCCCGCGAATGCCGGCACCCTTGGACAACTGAAAGATCAGCACCGCGAAGCCGGCCTGGATGAGGATATTGGCCGCGTAATCGACGCGGTTGGTCTCGCCCGACAGCCACCAGTCGGCAATGAAGATCAGTCGCGGGAAGAACAGCCGATGTTCATTGTGCTGGGACAGCAGCCAGGACCACGTGATCGCGCGCCCGCTGATCAGGTCGTCCCATTGATCGAGGAAGGGCAGCGGACACCAGTCCTCGACCACCATGCGCAGTGTGCGGACGGCGACCGACACGCCGGCAACGAGCGTAATCGCCGCCGCCACCAGGCCGGCGGCCGGGTACCAGCGCGACGGGAGGCGGGTTGCACGATGTCGGTCAAGCCACCCCCATGGGCCAATCATCCTTGAACAACCTCGATACGAAATGCGACAGGACGAAATGCGCCAGATCCGGGGTGACCCACCAAGCCTTCTGCTGCTTATCCTGCTACCGCTAAGATCAAAATCCTGTCAACGAACCGGGCCGGCGGGCGTGACCGGCCATGCGACTTTAACAATGAGGCCGGGAATACAGACGAAATACCGGGATTTCGATAGGCTATTACGAACGTCGCGAGATGTCGCGTATCGGGGAGGAAAACCGTGCATCGAACCCATGGGATGTTGCTGTCTTCGGTGTGGCTGCCATGAGCGACGACATCGCGGGCAAGGTCGCCTGGGTCACGGGCGCATCCTCCGGCCTAGGCTGGCGGTTCGCGCAGGTGCTGGCGGGCGTCGGGGCGAAGCTGGCGCTCTCGGCGCGCCGCGCGGAACGGCTGGACACCCTGGCGGCGGAGATCGCGGCGGCCGGGGGGCGGGCGGTTGTGGTGCCGGCCGATACGTCACAGGTGACCGCCATCCGCCACGCCGCCGGGCGGATCGAGGCCGAGCTGGGCCCGATCGACATCCTCGTCAACAACGCCGGCACCAGCCGCCAGGCGCGGCTGGAGGCGGTCAGCGAAGCAGATTACGATGCCGTTCTGGATACCAACCTGAAAGGCCCGTTCTTTGCCGCACAGAGCGCCGCCCTGCAGATGATCGCGCACAGGCGGCCGGGGCGGATCGTCAACATCGCCTCGGTGGCCGCCATGCGCACGATCGGGCATCAGGCGCCGTACGGGATGGCCAAGGCCGCGATGGTGCACATGACGCACAGCATGGCGCGCGAGTGGGGCCGCCATGGCATCAACACCAACGCCATCTGCCCCGGCTACATCCGCACCGAGATCGCCGGCGAAATGTGGGAGACGGAGGCCGGCGCCAAGCTGGTCGCCTCGCTGCCGCGCCGGCGGCTGGGCGAGCCGCGCGACCTCGACGCGCTGCTGCTGCTGCTGTGTTCCGGCGAGGCATCGCGTTTCATCAACGGCTCGGTGATCACCGCCGATGACGGGATGACCTCCTGGTGAGCGGCTGACATGTCCCAGACGGATGCCGACGATGCCGCCGCGCCCGCGCGCGTTGCCGGCATCCCTTCGCCGCCGGCCGGCGCGGGCGACCCGGCGGCGCTGTTTGCGCTCGGCAACGCCTTGTGGCGGCGCGGCGAGCGGGAGGAAGCGGTGGCAACCCTGGCGCGCGCGGTGGCAATCCGCCCGGACCATGCCGACGCGCGCAACAACCTCGGCAACGCGCTGATCGAACTCGGCCGCCCGGCGGAGGCGGTGCCGCAGTACCGCGCGGCCCTGGCGCTGCGGCCGGACCATGCACCGGCCGCCTACAACCTCGGCAACGCGCTGCTGGCCTGCGGCGAGCCGGCGCGGGCCGAGCCGCATTTCCGTGCCGCCCTGGCGCGCGACCCGGCCCATGCCGGCGCGCTGAACAACCTCGGCAACGCGCTGCGCGCGCAGGGCCGCGCCGAGGAGGCGGCCGCGAGCTACCGCGCGGCGCTGGCGCTGCGGCCGGAATTCGCCGGCACGCACAACAACCTCGGCTCCGCGCTGCTGGCGCTGCACCGCCCGGCGGAGGCGGCCGCCTGCTTCATGGAGGCGCTGCGGCTCCAGCCGGACTATGCCGAGGCATGCAACAACCTTGGCGGCGCGATGCTGGCGCTGGACCGCAACACCGAGGCCGTTGCGCTGTTCCGGCGCGCGGTGGCGCTGGACCCGGACCAGGTGCAGGCGCGCTTCGGCGAGGCGCTGGCGCTGCTGGCGCTGGGGAGGTTCGCCGAAGGGTGGGCCGCGTATGAAGGCCGCTGGACCGATCCGCGCTTTCGCGAGGGCATGCGCGACTACGACATGCCGCGCTGGACCAACGCGCCCGGCACCAGCGCCGAGGGCCAGACGCTGCTGCTGCATGCCGAGCAGGGTCTGGGCGACACGATCCAGTTCGTCCGCTATGCGGCGCTGGTGCGCCGGCTGGGCGCGCGCGTGGTGCTGGAGGTGCAGGCGCCGCTGGTGAAGCTGCTGCGCGGCCTGGCGGACCAGGTGGTCGCCGAGGGCGATGCGTTGCCGCCCTGCGATGCCCACTGCCCGCTGATGAGCCTGCCGCTGGCGTTCCGCACCGAACTGCTCAGCATTCCCGTCAGCATCCCGTATTTGCACGCCGACCCGCAACTGCGCGCGGCGTGGCGCGTGGCACTCGGGGAGTCCACGCGGCCGCGCGTCGGCATCGCGTTCTCCGGAAGCCCGGAGCATCCGGAGGACGCGCTCCGCTCGATTCCGGTCAGCGCGTTGCTGCCGCTGCTGGCGCTGCCGGAGGTCGAGTTCCACGTCGTACAGAAGGATATAACGGATACCGATCTGGCGGCGCTGCGGCAGGCGATCGGTATACGGGTGCACAGCGCCGCCCTGACCGACTTCGCCGAGACCGCGGCGTTGCTGTCGCTGCTCGATCTGGTCATCAGCGTGGACACCTCGGTCGCCCATCTGGCCGGCGCGATGGGGCTGCCGGTCTGGGTGCTGGTGCAGTCCAGCGCCGATTTCCGCTGGCTGCGGGGGCGTGACGACAGCCCGTGGTATCCGACAGCGCGCCTGTTCCGTCAGGCGCGGCCGAACAGCTGGGATAGTGTCCTGGGAGCGGTGGCGGAAGCGTTGCGCGCCGCGGCCGGTCAGGACCAGCCGCCGTCGACGCACCAGGTCTGATTGGTCGCCATGCGGCTGTCGTCGGCCGCCAGCCACAGCACGATCCGCGCCATGTCGGCCGGATACAGCCGTTCTTTCAGGCACTGGCCGGCGCGCCGGCGCTCCTCGCCCTCCGCGTCCATCCATTTGGACAGTTGCCGGTCGGTCATGATCCAGCCCGGCAGCACGCAGTTGACGCGGATGTGGTGCTCGCCGAGGTCGCGGGCGAAGCTGCGGGTCAGCGCCTCGATGCCGGCCTTGCTGGCGGTATAGGCCGGCATGCCGCCCTGCCCGAGCCGCCAGCTTATGGAGCCGAAATTGATGATCGAACCGCCGCCGACCGCGATCATGGCCGGGGCGACAGCCTGGATGGCGAAGAACTGGTGGCGCAGATTCACCGCCAGCCGCTGCTCCCAGTATTCCGGCGTCACGTCCTGCCAGCGATGGCGCTCGTCGTGGGCGGCGTTGTTGACCAGCACGTGGAACGGCCCGACCACCTCCACCGCCGCCCGGATCGCGCTGCGCAGGGCGACGATGTCGGTGATGTCGGCGTGGCGATAGACCGGGCGCGGACGGCCGGCGGCGGCGATCCGTTCGACAAGGGCCTCGGCGGGCGCGTCGGCGATGTCGATGAACGCCACGCGGGCGCCCTGGGCGGCGAAATGCTCGACGATGGAGGCGCCGATCCCTCCGGCGCCGCCCGTCACCAGCACAGCGCGGCCGCGCAGGCTCGGGTAGATGGCGTCGTTGGTCTCCATGGGGCATCCCTCATCAATTCCAGGACGCTGGAACAGCATAACCGCACCGGCGGTGTCCAGCGCTGGCCGCTTGCCGGCCGGCCGGCGGGGTGGTTTCGTGCCGCCCGAACCGGAGGGAGGCAACGATGAGCCTGATGCGCGACGAAGCGATGGAGTTCGGCATCGGCGGTGGCGCGCTGCCTCGCGCAGCCGGCGGCGTTCGCAGCGGCCGGGGCGCGGCTGCGGGCGCTGGACCCGAGCGTGGTCATGGTGTGCGCGCGTGGCAGCTCGGGGCATGCCGGCACGTTCCTGCGCTACCTGCTGGCGCGCGACCTTGGCGTGGTGGCCGCCGCCGCGATGCCCTCGGTCGCCTCGGTGTACGGGCGGCGGCAGCGGCTCGCGGGCGCGCTGTTCATCGCCATTTCGCAATCCGGCCGCAGCCCCGACCTGATCCGCCAGACCGAGGACGCCCGCGCCGTGGGCGCGCTGACACTGGCGCTGGTCAACGACGTGGGCTCTCCCCTCGCCCGCGCCTGCGAGATCGTCATCGACATCGCCGCCGGGCCGGAGCGCAGCGTGGCGGCCACCAAATCCGTCCTGGCGAGCCTGGCCGCCGGGCTGGCGCTGACCGCCGCCTGGACCGGCGCGGCGCCGCTGGCGATGGCACTGGAGCGGCTGCCGGCACGGCTGGCGGCAGCGGCGGCGCTCGATTGGTCGGCGCTGACGGCGGAGCTGGCGCGGGTCGACAAGATGTTCACGGTCGGTCGCGGCCCGGCGCTGGCGATCGCCAGCGAGGCGGCGCTGAAACTGTCCGAGACCACGGGAGTGGCCGGGCTTGCCTACAGCTCGGCCGAATTGTCGCACGGGCCGCGCGCGCTGGCGGGGGCGGATTTCCCTGTGCTCGGCTTCGTGCAGGACGACGCGGCCCGGGCCGGCACGGCCACGTTGCTGGCCGACCTCGCGGCGCGCGCCACGCCGGTGTTCGCCGCCGGACTTGCGGGCAACGGGGTTCGCACGCTGCCGACCGTGGCGCCGGACCACGCCGACACCGATCTGCTGCCGCAGCTTGTCAGCTTCTATGTCGCGGCCGAGGCGGCCGCCATCGCACGCGGACGGGACCCCGACAATCCGCCCGGGCTGCACAAGGTGACACGAACGGTGTAGGCCGCGCACATGGGTGCTTTGCAAACCTGCGCATTCCCAACCTCGCCGTGACCTGTTGCCCGCCGCGCGGTGAACGGCTGCTGGAGATGCCGCTCGCGGCAGCCTACCGCACGACCGACCTCGCCTGACTCCTACGGCTTACGCTGCGTGCAACGTCGGAATACGGCTTAATTCTTCGGCCATCTCATGCTCGACCCGCCAGAGGTCGCGTGCCTGTTGCAGGCGTAGCCAGAACCCGGCGCCATTGCCGCACAGCTTGCCGAGCCGCGCGGCCATCTCCGGTGTCACATTGGCCGTTTCAGCCAGAATTGCGTGCAAGGCCTGGCGCGACACGCCAAGCGCCTCGGCCGCTGCCGTCACGGTGAGTTCGAGGGCGGGCAGCACGTCCTCTCGCAGAGTTGCGCCAGGGTGAGACGGCTGCCACGCGGCTGGGCCCTTTGCTCGATATTCCGCCATTTAACCAATCCCGATACCGTACCCAGAACTCAGCGCTTAGTGCAAAAATGCACACGCCACCGGCATATGTCAAGCAACGCTTGACACTTCGGAATGCGCCACCTTACACGACGTCCATGATCCGTTCGTTCCGGAGTCGTGCGTTAGCGGCATTCTGGCGCAAGAATGACTCAGCCAAGATACGTGCTGACCATGTAGACCGGTTGCGCCGACGCCTGGATTCTCTGAACGCTGCGCAACTGCCGGAAGAAATGAACGTGCCGGGCTACAACTTCCACAAACTGCGCGGAAAACCAGTCCGTTATTCCGTCCATATCAGCGGGCCATGGTGCCTGACCTTCGCCTGGGAGGGCGATGATGCAGTGCTCGTGGACTACGAGCAGTACCATTGAACGCCCGACGTGAGGCGCCCGATGCTGTTCGCGAACCTGGGCTGCACAAGCTTACGCGGGCGGTGTAGGCTGTCGGCAACAAGACCCGACGGGCGGCACATGACGCCCCGAGCGGCAAACGAGAACCAGGGAGGACGCGATGAAAGCCGACAATCTCGCGGAAATCCGCAGCCGTCGGGCCTGGATCAGGATCGGCGATTGCGCCATCGAGGATTTCGCCGCGCAGCAGTCCCGGCGGACCAACCCGGCCGAGTACCCGTTTGCCGCCGAGATCGTCTCCAACGTCCTCATTTACGACGGCGACGCCGTCCGGGCCGCCGCCACCGTCACCGAACAGCGCGACATGCTGCTGGCCGAATGGTCGGACGCCATGATGCACGGGCCGGGCGTGGTCGCCGTGCGCGGCGCGCTGGACAACACCGCCGTCATCGATGCCGCAACGGCGCATTTCGACGCGATGATCGCCGAACAGCGCGCGTCCGGGGCTGCGGCCGGCGACCATTTCGCCAAGGCGGGCGCCAATGACCGGATCTGGAATGCGCTGGAAAAGTTCTGCCTGCGCGACCCTGAGGTGTTCGCCGCCTATTACGGCAACGACGTCATCGCGCTGATCAGCGAGGCGTGGCTGGGGCCGGCCTATCAGGTCACCTCGCAGATCAACTGCGTCAATCCCGGCGGCGCGGCACAGTCCGCGCATCGCGACTATCATCTCGGCTTCCAATCGGCCGCCGTCATGGAGCGCTATCCGGCGCATGTGCATCGCCTGTCGCCGCTGCTGACGCTGCAAGGGGCCGTGGCGCATTGCGACATGCCGCTCGAAAGCGGCCCGACGCTATATCTGCCGTTCTCGCAAAGTTATGAGCCGGGATACCTCGCCACCAACCGGCCGGAGTTCCGTACTTATTTCGAGCGGCATCATGTGCAACTGCCGCTGCGCAAGGGCGACGCGGTGTTCTTCAATCCGGCGCTATTCCATGCCGCCGGCCACAACCATTCCCACGACATCCGGCGCATGGCCAACCTGTTGCAGATTTCCTCGGCCTATGGCCGCGCGATGGAGAGCGTGGACCGCACACGGATGAGCCGCGTGCTGTATCCGGCGCTGCTGTCCATGTGCGCCGCCGGCCGGCTGACCGGCATGGAGGCGGCGAACGCGATCGCGGCCACCGCCGAGGGCTATGCGTTCCCGACCAACCTCGACCGCGATCCGCCGATCGGCGGGCTGGCACCCGAGTGCCAGCAGGGGCTCATGCGGCGCGCGCTGTCGGAGGGCTGGAAGCCGGGCACGTTTGCGGCGGCGCTCGACCGACAGGCATGGCGGAAACTGTCTTGAGGAGCACGACATGAATATCGGTCTGATCGGCTGCGGCATCATGGGGGCGGACCACGCCGAGATCCTTCAGCGGGATGTCGCCGGCGGTCGGCTGGCGGGGCTTCAGGACGCCGACGGCGCGCGGGCGCATGCGCTGTCCCGCAGGTTGGGCGGTATTGCCGTGTTCGGCTCCGCGGAAAGTTTGATCGCCGATCCGTCGATCGACGCGGTCGTGATCGCCTCTCCGGACGAGACGCATGCGCGCTACGTGTTGGCCTGCATCGCCGCGAACAAGCCGGTGCTGTGCGAGAAGCCGCTCGCGGCGACGCTGCCCGAGTGCCGCGCGATCGTCGACGCCGAACTGGAAGCCGGCCGGCTGCTGGTGCAGGTCGGCTTCATGCGGCGGTTCGACCCCGGCTACCGCGCCATGAAAGCCTCGCTCGCGGGCGGCAGCCTGGGGCGGCCGACGTTGCTGCACTGCATCCACCGCAACAAGGTGGCGCCCGACTACATCACCTCGGACCTCGTGATTGCCAATGCGATGGTCCACGAGATGGACATCGCCCGCTACCTGCTGGACGAGGATTTTGCCGCCGTCAGTGTGACGGCCGCGCGCGCAAGCCGGCATTCCACCCGGCGCGGGCCGCTGTTCGTGGTGCTGGAGACGGCCAGCGGCGTGGTGGTCAGCGTCGAGATGACGCCTGATGCCCAGTATGGCTACGACGTGCAGGCTGAGTTGGTCTGCGAGGACGGCACGGTCAGTCTGGCACCGGCCCCGCCGGTGGCGTTGCGCCGGCGGGGCCTCGACGGCCATACGGTGGCGGAGGATTGGCGGCCGCGCTTCGCCGATGCCTATCGCATCCAGTTGCGCGACTGGGTCGCCGCCATCGGCGACGGCCGCACCCCCGGCGGATCGACGGCATGGGACGGCTTCGTTGTCGCCCAGACGGCGGCGGCAGCACTCCAGGCGCTCGCCTCACGCGAGCGGACGCCGGTGCGTATCGGGGCGCGGCCCGGGCTGTATGCCGGCTGACGGTGGAGTGCGGGGCGAACTGAATAATTGGCCATTTTCTTGAGCTGGAAGCGCCGCGTCCTATGTTGGAGGTTGTGCTTTCAATCGGTCTCCGCCGCCATGCGGAACCGACCGGGCAGTCCATGTGGAGGAGTTTCACATGTCGATTTCGGACATCCTGTATAAGAAGGGCCGCCAGGTGGTTAAGGCCCGGCCGACGGACACCGTGCTATCGGCGGTCAGCAAGCTGGCCGAGCACCGGATCGGCGCGATGGTCGTGGAAGACGCATGGATGAGACCGGTGGGCGTCTTCTCGGAACGTGACTTCGTGAATGCAGTCGCCAAGCATGGGGCGGCGACACTGTCGATGACAGTGGAAGGCCTGATGAGCGCGCCCATCATCAGCTGCCGTCTATCGGACGGGGTGGAGGCGGCGATGACGACGATGACCTTGGCCAAGATACGCCATCTGCCGGTGATCGATGGCGGGGAGCTTCAGGGCATCGTCAGCATCGGTGACCTGGTCAAGCACCGGTTGGACGAAAAAGCGCTGGAGGCCAACGTGCTTCTGGACTTGACGCGAATGCACACCTGAAGGCCCGCCGCAAGCGGCACAGGCGCTGAAATGGCGCCTGACCCGACCGGTGCGTCCGCGGCGTGTTCGACCTGACGCGCTTGAGCGTGGCGCCCGACCGGCTGGCGAAATCCGCATCGCCGATCGCAATCAGGCCCGGGCGCAGGTGTTGCGGCGCTTCCGCGCGCTGATCAGGGTATGCGCACCACCTGCACCCGCCGCGTGGCCGCGCTCACTGCGGCCATGGCCACGACGTTGAGCGCAAGCGCGATGATGCCGACGTTGAAGTCCTTGATCGCCTGCGGCAGGAACGGCGCCAGCATACCCACCGAGACATGCGCGAAGCTGAGATACGCCGCTACCACCACCCCCACCAGGATGCCGGCGAACGCGCCCTGCCAAGTGACGCGCGAGCCGGGTAGCAGGCTCGCGATCAGTGCCGGGAACAGCTGCGTGACGAAGCTGTAGCCCACCAGCAGCAGCGCCACGATCGTCGAACTGCCGGTAATGGTGAAATACACCACCACCAGCATCACCACCGGCACCAGGAATTTCGCGAGCGTGACCACCTCGTCGTCGCTCGCGGCGGGGCGGGCGATCGCGTACAGGTTGCGCGAGATCAGCGTCGCGGCGGTCATCACCAGTCATCGATCCGGGCACGAGGGCGGTGAGCACGCCGGCCGCGCCGACCACGCCGACCGCCCAGGGCGGCAGCACCTGAGCGACGATCTTGAACAGCGCCAGGTTGCTGTCCGCACCCTTCAGCCCAGGCACCGTCAGCACCGCCGTAAAGCCGACGAAATACACGAACAGCAGGATCAGCTGGTAGAACGGCAGCACGATGGCGTTCTTGCGGAATGCCCGCTCGTCGCGCGCGGTGTAGCAGGCCGCCAGCGCCTGCGGCCAGGTGAAGAACCCGAGCGCGGTCAGCAGCACGGTGGAGACGAACCACCACACGCTCTGCCCCTGTGCCGGAAAGGTCAGGAAGCCCGGCCTCGCCGTGCGCGATCGCGGCGAACATCGCGCCGATGCCGCCGTACAGTGGAGCGGCACGATAGATGCCGAGGAACACCACCACCGCCAGAATCGCCACGTCCTTGACCACCGCCGTCCAGGCCGAACCGCGAATGCCGGAGACAACGACATAGAGCGTGACGACGGCCGCGCCGATCCAGACCGCCAGCGCCTGGCTGATCTCGTTGTTGCTCGCCGCCTCCACGATGATGCCGAGGCCGGTGAACTGCAGCACGAGATACGGAACCATCGCGATGACATCGACCAGCGTCACCAGCACGCCGAGCGCGGGGCTGTCGTATTTGTGGCGAAGAAATCCGGCTGCGACACCAGGTTGTGCCGTTTCGCGCATAGCAGCCAGATCTGCGGCAGCATGAAGTAGCAAATGACATAGGCCACCGAGCCATAGGCGAGGATGTAATACGCCGGCGCACCCAGGCCGTACGCGTAGCCCGAGGCGCCGAGAAAGGTGAACGTGGTGTAGATCTCGCCCGCCAGCAGCAGGAACACGAGCAGAAAGCCGAAACCGCGGCCGCCGACGGTCCACTGCTCCAGCCCCATGGCGTGGCCGGACCGGGCGCGCAGGCCGAGCAGCAGCGCGCCAAGCGCGGCTGCCGCCAGGATCACCAGCGGCGCGATCACCGGCGGTTCGCCGGATCGATGAGATACAGCAGCCCCATGGCGGCGGCGGTCAGCACGATCCAGACGGCGATCCAGCCGAGCGGGAACGGCATACCCAGGATCAGCGGCTCGACCTGATTATGCATCATCGGTCCTGCCAGCATGCAGATGATCGGCACCACGGCAAGCAGGTGGATGGCTTTCATTGCGGTCTCCCCGTGGCGGCCTCGGACAGGCAGCCGACTCGGCAGGTTGCCAGTGAATGGGTCGTGACGGAAGGCATCCTGTCAGGCCCACTCTCCCTCACCCGCATCGTCGCGACACGCGCAGACGGAGCCACGGCACGACGCCCGGCCCCGCGTTGCCGCCGGAGCCGGTATCGTCAGTGCGCAGCGGTCGTTAGAATGTCACGTTGGTCTGCAACCCGAGTGACAGCGCGTTGGGCGTGCGCGACGTGCCGCCGGGATGGATGACATACTGGATGTCGGGCATGAGGCTCACGCCGTGATAGATCGTGGCCGTGTACATCGCCTCCAGCGTCTCCTCGTGCGTCTGGACGCCCAGCGGCGTGCCGAGCCCGCCGCCGGTCAGCGGCAGGCCGAACGTCTGCTCCAGCTGCTGGGTTGCGGTCAGCGCCCCGCTGACCTGAAACCAGCTCACCGCGAAGCCCAGCGTGTCCTGTGGACGCCCGAGGAACTCTGCGGTCTCGGACACGCCCCCGAACACCTGATTCTCCAGCGGCGAGGTGTCGCGATCGCTATGCACCCAGCCGCCGAACGCGATCAGCCCGTCGGTGTCACTCTGGCCGTTGCGTACCAGCATCTGGTCCACCAGCACGTAATACATGCGCCGCCCGCCATGCGGCTGGCCCTCCTGCCCGCTCAGCGCGATAGGCTGGCCGCCGCTGCCGAGGAACAGGTCGGGATAGCTCGATGTGTCCTCATCGAAGCCGACCTTGTAGTGGCCGAGCAGCCCATTCCGCCCGAAGCTCGGCACCCAGCCGATTTCGACCGGAATGCTGAGGCCGGTGCTGCCATGCTCGAACAGGTTCCAGCCGGAAATGCCGCCATTCTTCGGGTTCACCTGGAACAGTCCTGCCATCGCATAGACGGTCGGGACCACGAACACGCGCGCCTGGCCGCCCCACGTCGCCGCCGGCCAGTCCGGCTCGCCGGGATAGACCGGCAACGGGTGCGGATTGCCGCAGATAGATCACGTTCATGAACTCGCAGTAGAGCGGCGAGGACGCGAAATACGTCCCCACCGGCAACCAGCCACCCGCCAGGTCCACCCTTCCGTTATCCAGGGTCTGCTCGCCGTAGAGATAGACCAGGTGCGCGAGCACATCGCCGCCCCCACCATAGATCTGCTGCACCGCATCCAGGTCGTCGTGCAGGAAATCCGCGCTGGAGCTGCGGCCGTTGCGCTCCACGATCACGGAATGCACGCTGAAGCCGGGCAGGTTGAACAGCTTCTCGCCGTCGAGATCGATCGAAAGCCCGATCTGCGACGTGTTGTCGACCCCATGCCGCTGACCGCCGGAGACAATGCCGGCGGTCTCCGAGAAGTAGTCGAGCCCGAGATTGACGCCGTGGTCCTCAAGCCAGGTCCGCGCGCCGCCCCAGTCGCCCAACAGATGCTCGCTACCGAACGGCGCGGAATAAAGCGAGGGAGTTGCGGGGGCCGTGGCGGACGGCGGCGGCTGGTTGACGGCGGGAGTGTTGGTATTCTGGTCCGGTGGCGGCTGCTGTTGCGCTTCAGCAAGCGACGCCCAGAGTGGCAAAAAGACAAGCACAAGCGCGGTGCCGAGACGCATAATTCCTCCCAAGAACCCCACGGCCGAAACGAGCTGCATGGCCGAAACCACGATATGGTGGCGCTTGCCCGTCGAGCCGGCCGAGACGCGGCGAATTGATCGTCAGCGTCCTGGTACTGATGGGAGAATCAGTTCGGCTTGGCGGGCGGCCCTGTCAGAGCGTCTCATCGCGGATAATAGTAAACGCCTGGGCGTGGAGCTGAAGACTTGCTGGGATCCCAGTAGGATACGGGAGGCCCTTGCCGGTGCGCCGGAGGATCAACCACCGGGACTATCTGGTTGCTTGCGTCCGCGACCATCTGCGAGCCTGGGTCGGAGCTGGAACATGCTGAAATAGTAACTGCGGCCGCAAATAGGACGACCTTGGAGGCGTTGGCCACAGTGAAATTTCGACGAAACATACGACGCTCCTTTGGTGATTGGTCCAAACGCCATTTATGCTGCATCGCAGCATTCGCCAATGAATTGTGCGACTTCTAACCAGTCGGAACTGGAATGGTGCGCGTCAGGCCGACTTATTCAGATCACGTACCAGCGCGAGCCAGGTCTTGGCGGCATGGGACAGATAGCCGCTGCGACGCCAGATGAGTACCAGATCCCAACTGGTGCCAGGTTCGCAAAGGAGAACGCGGCGCACGGCGGCATGCTTGCGCTGCTCCGCGATCATCCGCGGCAGGAAACCCACGCCCAAGCCGCTGGCCACGAGCTCGATAACGAAATCGATCTGTCCGCTTCGCGCCGCGATCTGGGGCGTGATCCCGCTTCGGCGACACGCGGCGAGGATCAGCTCAGTGGTCGCAAATTCGGTGTCGAACAGAATGAAGGGCGAGCTGGCAAGGCTTGCAAGATCGATCTGCTCGCGTTCCGCGAGTGGATGATCGGACGCCAACAGCGCCATGACCGGCTCACTTCGCACAAGCTGGCACTCGAACTCATCCGAAACCGGGAGCAGGGTACCGGCAACATCGATCTCGCCCGCCAGCAGGGCTTCCTCCAGTCGCTTGCTGCCGTGCTCGATCAGTCGGATGTCAATTCCCGGATAACGGCCTCGGTAGGCCGCGAATACAGACGCGAACAGGATACTGCTGCCCAGTGGCGGCAATCCCAGGCGCAATACCCCACGTTTGAGGTCACGCAGTTCGTCCAGTTCGATCGCGAGATCGTCCCGCTCCGCCAGCATCGCCAAGGCCCGGCGATAGACGATCTCTCCGGCGGCCGTCAGCGCGCTGTGATGACCAATCCGATCGAGCAGCGGCAGGCCGAGTTCCTCCTCAAGCTGCTTTACTGCTTTGCTGACCGTGGACTGGGTTGCAAACACGACCTTGGCGGCCTGCGAAAATCCGCCCTGACGCACAACCTCGACGAAGGCACGCAGCGTTCGGAGTTCCATTGATCTTCCATCACGGGCCTGCAGTACACGACTGAGGTTCGCACACAGTGCCCTGCGTAATGGGATCTGATACTGCAAGATCAAGGCTGAGCCTGTCAGGGCGGTCGTGATCGACGGAGCACGCGGGCGTTGGCAATGTTCTCGGGGCGCGCTCACGAATGGGCGATGCCGGCGCTTTCGCGTGGAGACCGATCGGATGAGACATGTTGCGGCAATCGCGCCGGCCTGCCTGCTGGCGGCGGCACTGCTATGCTTGGGCGGCGCTGCCGACGCCGATTCCGCCGTCAACCTGACGGGGCCGCCGGCCCAGCCGGAGACGACTCAGCCGGTCGACGGCGACACGACCATATCGAGCTCGATCGACGCCTATTTCAACGCCTGGGCCACGCGCGTCGCAGCCGCCCGCGCGTCGCAGCCGATCTGGAGCAGCCCGGTCGTCACCACCACCGCAATGCTCGAGCAACGCTTTCGTGTCGATACCGAGTTCCAGCATGCCGGTAATGGCGCGGATACGGTCGAACTCGACGGCGGCAAGGGTCTCGACCTGATTATCGGCGAGACCACGGAGCTGCAGATCGCCGCGGATCCTTACGAGATCCGCAGCACGACCAACGGCAAGAACGAATTCTCCGGCTTCGCCGACTGGCCGGTGCTGCGCCTGAAGGAACGGCTGGCGAGCGCGCCGGCGGGCGAGGGTAACTACGTGGTCTCAGCGTGGCTGCAACTGCAGGCGCCTGACGGCATCGAACAGTTGACGAGCAAGGCCTATACACTGCTGCCCACGCTGGGCTTCGGCAAGGGCTGGGGGGCGTTCGACATCCAGGGAACGATCGGATTCTCGATCCCCACGGCCTATCAAAGCCTGCTCGGCACGCAATTGCTGGGCAACCTGGCCTTTCAGTACAACGTGATGAAAATCCTGTGGCCGCAGCTTGAGGTGAACTGGACGGACTATCTCGACGGGACGCAGCGCGGCGGCAAGAATCAGGTGTTCCTTACCCCCGGGCTGGTGGTCGGCAAGCTTCGCCTCACCGACGCCCTCGCGTTCACTTTCGGTGTCGGCTACGAAAGCGCGGTCTCGCCGGACTACCGCAAGTCGCCACTGCTGCCGTCGTACAATCACGCCTGGATCGCCACGACGCGGCTGAGCTTCTGACCCGCGGCCACCGTTCAGCCACCCCGTATCAGCCCCGACGCCTCCGCCTTCGCCCGGGACGCCGCCATGCTTTCGCCCACGGCCAGGGCCGCCGCCAGCGCACGGCGCCGGCCGTGGCGTCCACCACCACCGGTGCGCCGTCCAGCATCGCGGCGGCGAAGGCGGCGTGCTCGGCCGCCAGCGCGTCGTGATCCTTCCAGGTGATCTCCTCCAGCCGTCCGCCGCCGGTGCCCGGCAGCGGCAGGCCGCGCTCGCGGCCGATCATCATCAGCTTGCGCGCCGCGAAATCCACCGACATGTAGCCCTCCTGGCTGAACAGCCGCATCTTGCGCTCGGTCTTCAGCGAGATGCGGCTGGCCGTGATGGTGGCCACGCAGCCGTTCGCGAAGCGCATGCGGGCATTGGCGATATCCTCGTGCGGCGCTCGCCACCGGCGCGCCCACCGCGTCCACGCTCTCGATCGGGCTGTCCACCAGCGCCAGCACCAGATCGAGGTCGTGGATCATCAGGTCGAGGATGACCGACACGTCGGTGCCGCGCGGCTTGAACGGGGCGATGCGCACGCACTCGATATAAAGCGGCCGGCGCATGCGCGCGCTGATCGCCTTGTGCTCGGCCGAGAAGCGTAGCAGATGGCCGACCTGCAGCACCACGCCGCTGCGCCGCCGCCAGCCGCCCGAGTTCCTCCGCCTGCGTCCAGCGTCGCCGCGATCGGCTTTTCCACCAGCACGTGCTTGCCGGCGCGCAGCGCCGCGGCGGCCGAGCGCGAAATGCGCTTCGGCCGGGGCCGCGATCACCACCGCGTCGCTGGCCGCCAGCAGCGCGTGCCAATCGCAGCGGCCGCGCACCGGCCTCGGCCGCGACGGTCTGCGGCGCGCGCCGGCATCGGGGTCGAAAATGCCGCTCAGCGTGGCGCGCGGCGCGCGCGGCCAGCTTCAGCGCATGGTAGCGGCCGAAATGCCCGGCACCTGCCACGCCGACCCGCAAACCTGTCGCCACCATCTGCCGTCCCCTGTCTGCGCCCGCCAGGTAGCAGCCCTGCCACCGGCGCCGAAAGGGCGCGGGTTGCGCCGGAAAGGGGTTATCGCCATTCTCCGCCGCCTTTCGCATACCCGCCCAACAGGCCGCCCAACGGAGACGCCGCGCCCGCATGTTGTATTTCTCCAGGCTGAAGACCGCGCTGATCTTCGGCGCCTGCATCCTCGGCGTGCTGCTGTGCCTGCCCAACCTGGTCAGCGCCCGGCCGGCTGGCTGCCCTGGCATGGCATCCATCTCGGGCCTCGACCTGCGCGGCGGCAGCTACCTGCTCATGGAAGTCGACATGGGCGCCGTCATCAAGGAGCGGCTGGACGGCCTGGCCGACCAGGCGCGCCAGCGCGCTGCGACGCGCCGGCGTGCGGCCGTATCTCGCTGCGTCGAGCAGCCGGCGAACAACCGGCTGCTCGATCAAGCTGCCCGACTCCACCAAGACGGACGCGGCGCTGGCGGCGCTGCCAGCGGACATGGCCAGCAACGTCGGTCAGGGCGTCGGCGCCCGCCCCGACCTCGATGTCGCCGGCACGCCGGACGGCATCACGGTCACGCTCTCGCCGGTGGCGCTGAACGATCGCGCCACCCAGGCGGTGCAGCAATCCATCGAGATCGTCCGCCGCCGTATCGACGAATCCGGCGTGCTCGACCCGCACCATCGCCCGGCAGGGCAGCAACCGCATCGTGGTGCAGCTGCCCGGCATCTCCGACCCGGACCGCATCAAGGAGCTGATCGGCAAGACCGCGCAGATGACCTTCCAGCTGGTCGACGAGACCGCCAACCTCGCGGCCCGGTGCCGCCGCCGGGCGTGCGAGTTCCTGCCGATGCAGGACCAGCCCGAGCAGAAGATCGCGGTGCGCAAGCGCGTCGAGGTGGACGGCGCCAACCTGACCGACGCGCAGGCCGGCCAGAACCCGCAGACCGGCGACTGGGTGGTGAATTTCACCTTCGACAGCGTCGGCGCCCGCCAGTTCGCCGATGTCACCACGCGCCAATGTCGGCCATCCGTTCGCCATCGTGCTCGACGGCAAGGTGATCAGCGCGCCGGTGATCCGGGAGCCGATCACCGGCGGCCGCGGTCAGATCAGCGGCAATTTCACCGCCGCCAGCGCCACCGACCTCGCCGTGCTGCTGCGCGCCGGCGCCCTGCCCGCGCCGCTGACCGTGGTCGAGGAGCGGAGCGTCGGGCCGGAACTCGGCGCCGACGCGATCCGCGCCGGCGCCATCTCGCTCGCCGTCGGCTTCGTGCTGGTCATCGTCTTCATGGGCGTCTTCTACGGCCTGTTCGGCTGGTTCGCGAACATCGCGCTGGTCATCAACCTGATCCTGATGATGGCGATCCTGTCGCCTGCTGCAAGCCACGCTGACGCTGCCCGGCATGGCCGGCATCCTGCTCACGCTCGGCATGGCGGTGGACGCCAACATCCTGATCAACGAGCGCATCCGCGAGGAGGTGCGAAACGGCCGCACGCCGCTGGACGCGATGGAAGCCGGGTTCAAGCGCGCCTATCGCACCATCATCGACAGCAACGTGACCACGCTGCTGGCGCATGTCATGCTGTTCATCTTCGGCTCGGCGCCGGTGCGCGGCTTCGCCGTGACGATCACCGTCGGCATCGTCACCACCCTGTTCACCGCCACGATGCTGGTGCGGCTGCTGACGGTGCGCTGGTACGCCGCGCGCCGCCCGGCCGCGCTGCCGGTCTGAAGGACGTTCGCGATGTTCGTCCGCCCGCTGTTCCGCTTCGTCCCCGACGACACGCGCATCAACTTCATGCGCGGCCGCTTCGCCGGGCTCGATCGTCTCCGCCGTGCTGTCCACCGCCTCGGTCGGGCTGTTCTTCTATCCCGGCCTCAACCTGGGCATCGACTTCCAGGGCGGCGTCGTGATGGAGGTGCGCACCGAGGGCGCCGGCCGATTTCGCGAAAATCCGCGCGGCGCTGGCCGCCGCAGGGCGTGCCGAGCCGGGCTGCAGCGTTTCGGCGCGCCGCGACGAGGTGCTGATCAGCCTGGAGAGCGCAGCCGACCGAGCAGCGGCAACCAGCAGATGGTGGCCGAGGTGCGCACGGCGCTGGAGCAGGCGCAGCCGGGCACCAAGATGCTGAGCACGCAGGCGGTCGGCGCCTCGGTCTCGGCGCGAGCTGTTCCGCAACGGGCTGCTGGCGCTCGGCCTCAGCCTGCTGATGATCCTGGTCTATATCTGGTTCCGCTTCGAATGGCAGTTCGCCGTCGGCGCCGTGGTGACGCTGATGCTGGACATGACCAAGACGATCGGCTTCCTGGTGGTCACGCGCTTCCAGTTCGACCTGGTGATGGTCGCCGCGATCCTGACCATCATCGGCTATTCCACCAACGACAAGGTGGTGGTGTACGACCGGGTGCGCGAGAATCTGCGCAAGTACAAGACGATGCCGCTGCGCGACCTGATCGACCTGTCGATCAACGAGACGCTGAACCGGACGCTGGGCACGTCCGCCACGGTGTTCCTGGCGGCCTGCCGCTGGCGTTGTTCGGCGGCTCGACCCTGTCGGGGTTCGCCTGGGTGATGCTGTTCGGCATTGTCGTCGGCACCTCGTCCTCGATCTTCATCGCCGCGCCGATCCTGCTGTTCCTGGGCGAGAACCGGCTGCGGCGGGACGTCGCGGCGCCGGTGGCACCGTCCGCGAAGGCCAAGGCCGCGCGGTGAACGAACTTCAATGGCCGGGTGCCTGATCGTGGTCTAGACTAGGGCCTTGGCGAGAGGTCGCGATGCCCGACACTGTCATTCAGATGAGCCGGGAGAATTTCCGCCGCTGGGAAGACAGCCAGCAGCGGCGCTACGAGCGTGTCGCCGGACAGGTGGTGCCGATGCCGGCCGAACAAGTGGCGCATGTCGAACTCAAGGGCGCGATCTGGGTTGCATTGCGCGATGCCATCCGCGCAGCCGAACTGCCTTGTCAGGCCTTCGTCGACGGTCTCACGGTCGAGGTCGGCGAGGACAGCGATTTCAGGCCGGATGCGCTCGTCAACGCCGGCCCGCGCCCTGCGCCGAACGCGGTTGTCGCACCAAACCCCATTATTGTTGTGGAGGTTCTGTCCCCCTCGACGCAATCGGCCGACAGGGGCAGGAAGCTTTCCGGATATTTCCGCGTGCCGTCCATTCAGCACTACCTCGTGGTCAGCGCCAGCCGTCGTCAAGTGGTGCATCACAGAAGAGCCGGCAACGACATCGTCTCTGTCGTCGCAACCGAGGGCGTGATCTCACTCGATCCGCCCGGCATCGCGATCGCGATGGACGAGATCTATCGGGACATCGCGTTCTGACGGCCGGAAAGGCTTACGCCTGACAGGGCTTCAGGCCACCCGCTCCAGCACCGGCCCCGGCACTATCGGTGCCGTCTCGCCCACCGTCACGGCAGCCCGGACCGCCTCCGCCGCCCGCGCCGCCGCCGCTTCGTCAGCGGCATGGACGAGGCAGAGCGGGCGCTGCCCGTCCACCGCCTCGCCCAGCCCGGCGAACGCGGAAAACCCCACGCGCGGATCGATCTCCTGGTCGCCGCGCGTGCGCCCGCCGCCAAGGCCGATCACCGCCAAACCGATTGCACGGCCGTTGACCGCCGCCACGATCCCGGGTTGGACGGGATGAACCGGCAGCACGACCGGCGCATCCGGCAGCACGTTGCGCCCGAACACGTCGGCCGGGCCGCCCAGTGCCGCCACCATGCGGGCAAACCGCTCGGCCGCACTGCCGTCGTCCAGCTTCGCGTGTGCCAGACGCAAGCCGGCGTCCGTGTCCGGCGCGATGCCGCACAACACCAGCGCCTCGGCGGTCAGCGCCAGCGTCACCTCGGCCAGCCGTGGATCGCGGGCGGCGCCGCGCAGGAAGGCCAGCGCCTCGGCCACCTCCGTCGCATTCCCGGCGGTGCGCCCGAGCACCTGGTTCATGTCGGTCAGCAGGGCCACCGTCGGCACACCCGCGCCGTTGGCGGTGTCGACGACAGAGCGCGCCTTGGCCCGCGCATCGTCCAGCGCCGAGAAAAAGGCGCCCGAGCCGAACTTCACGTCCATCACCAGCGCCTGCGTGCCCTCGGCGAACTTCTTCGACAGGATGGAGCCGGTGGCGAGCGGGATGCTCTCCACTGTCGCGGTCACGTCGCGCACCGCATAGAGGCGGCGGTCGGCGGGCGCCAGATCGGCCGTGGCGCCGACGATCGCCACTCCCACCGCCTGCACGACGCGGACGAACGTCGTCGCGGTCCACGCTCGCCCGGTAGCCCGGAATCGCCTCCAGCTTGTCGAGCGTGCCGCCGGTATGGCCAAGGCCGCGGCCGGAGATCATCGGCACCGTGGCGCCGCAGGCGGCCAGCAACGGGCCGAGGATCAGGCTGACCTTGTCGCCGATCCCGCCCGTGGAGTGCTTGTCCACCACCGGGCCGTTCGAACCGAGGCGCCGCCAGTCCAGAATCTCGCCGGAATCCCGCATCGCGAGCGTCAGCGCCACCGTCTCCGCCGTGGTCATGCCCCGCAGCAGCACGGCCATCGCAAACGCGCCCACCTGCGCATCGCTGATGCGGCCGTCGGCGATCCCCGCCACAAAGTCCGCGATCTCGGCCCCGCTCAGCACGCCACCGTCGCGTTTGCGGCGGATCGTCTCCTGCGGCAGCAACAAGCTAGCGCTCCTTCACGTATGGGCTGCCGCTCGCCTTGGGCGGGATAGCGCGGCCGACGAAGCCGGCCAGCAGCACGATCGTCATGATATACGGCACCGACTGCACGAACTCGACCGGCACCGTGCCCAGGCCCGGGATGATGACGCCCTGGAGGCGGATCGCGACGGCGTCGAGGGCCGCGAACAGCAGGCAGCTGAACAATGTCGGCCACGGTCGCCACTTGCCCAGCACCAGCGCCGCGAGCGCCAGATAGCCGCGCCCGCCGGTCATGTCGCGCACGAAGCCGGCGCCCTGCGCGGTGGAGATGTAGGCGCCGGCCACGCCGCACAGCGCGCCCGCAATGACGGTCGCCGCATAGCGCAGCCGCACCACCGAGACGCCCGCCGTGTCCACGGCCGCCGGGCTTTCGCCAACGGCACGGATGCGCAGGCCGAACCGCGTCTTGAACAGCACCCACCAGGACAGCGGCACCAGCAGGAAGGTGGGATAGACGAGGATGTTCTGGCCGCCGATCACCTCGCCCCAGATCGCGCCGAGCACCGGAATGCCGGAGACCAGATCGGTGCCGGGAAAGATGACCTCGCCGAACCGTGCCGTCGGGCGGCAGCGGCGGCGTCTGGCCGCCCTGGGCGAACCATGCCAGCCCCAGTGTCATCGTCAGGCCGGACACCATGATGTTGATGGCCAGCCCCGAGACCACCTGGTTGCCGCGCTGGGTGATGCAGACGAAGCCATGCAGCAGCCCCAGCACAGCCCCCACCGCGACGGCCGCCAGCAGGCCGAGCCAGACATTGCCGGTGATCGCGGCGACGGCGGCGGCCGCGAAGGCGCCGGCCAGCATCTTGCCCTCCAGTCCGATATCGACGATCCCGGCGCGCTCGGAGAACAGCCCGGCGAAGCCCGCCAGGATCAGCGGCACGGCCACCCGGATCGTGGCGGCCAGCAACGGCGCGATCTGGTCGATCTGGTTCATGCTCACGCCCGCCCGAACAGCCGCGTCAGCCCCGGCCGCAGCATCGTCGCCAGCCCGCCGGTGAACAGGATCACCAATCCCTGCAAGGCCACGATCAGGTACGAGGAGACGTCCGGCATGTCGAACGACAGTTCGGCGCCACCCTGATACAGCGCGCCGAACAGCACGGCGGCGAGCAGCACGCCGACCGGATGGTTGCGGCCCATCAGCGCCACCGCAATGCCGGTGAAGCCGTAGCCGTTCGGGAAGTTCACCAGCAGCTTGTGCTGCGCGCCCATCACCTCATTCAGTGCGACACCGCCGGCCAGCGCGCCGGACAGCAGCATGGCCTGGACGATTCGCTTGCCCGGCGCGATGCCGGCATAGACGGCGGCCCGCGGCGAGGCGCCGACCACGCGCACCGCATAGCCCCAGCGCGTGTGCCAGATCAGCACCCACACCAGCACCAGACAGATCAATGCCACCAGAAACGACGCATTCAGCGGCGTATCGGCGATCTGTACGCCGATACGCGCCAGCAGATCCTGCGCCGACGGCAATATGGCATTGGGCGCGAAGCCGCGCGTCTCGGGCGACATCTGGCCCGGCTTGATCAGCACATTGACCAGCAGCCATTCCATCAGCGCGTAGGCAATGAAGTTCAGCATGATGGTGGTGATGACGATGTGGCTGCCGCGCTTGGCCTGCAGCCAGGCCGGCAGCGCCGCGTACGCCGCGCCGAACACGGCCGCCCCCAGGATCGCGAGCGGAAGGATCACCCAGAACGGCAGCCAGTCCAGATACAGGCACACCAGCGTCAGCCCCAGGCCTGCGACATAGGCCTGCCCTTCGGCGCCGATATTGAACAGCCCGCAATGGAATGCGACGGCGACGGCAAGGCCCGTGAAGATCATGTCGGTGGCGTAGTAGAGCGTGTAGCCGATGCCCTCGCCGCTGCCGAGCGCGCCCTGCACCATCGATGTCACGGCCTCGATCGGGTTCTCCCCGGTCACCAGCACCACCAGGCCCGCGACCAGCAGCGCCAGACACAGGTTGAGCAAGGGCAGCAACGCATACTCGGCCCACCACGGCAGCCGCGCCGACGTGCCGCTCATGCTGATGCCGTCGTGGGGCCTGCCGACCGCCGCAATCGCAGTCAGCACCCCGTCCGGATTGCCCATCACGTCGTTGTTCCAAACCCGAAACACGCGAATTCCTTGCGTCAGCATCCAGGCATCGCGAACAGCGTCCTGCCCCTGTTCGGCGCGAGTCCCGCCATCGACCTCCACGACCAGCCGAGCAGACGAGACCCGCCGAGGCCCTGGCGCCGCAGCGCCCGCCAGGGCAGACTTTCCGGAGGCGTCGGATCGCGCCGCATGGCCCGTGCATACGACGAGCTCATGCCGCCCCCGCCATCATCAGGCCAAGCTGGCGTTCATCGGCGTCGCCCGGCAGCAGATCGCCGACCAGGCGGCCGTCGAACATCACCAGGATACGGTCGGAAAGGCGCAGAATTTCATCCAGCTCCACCGACACCAGCAGCACCGCCTTGCCACGGTCGCGCATGGCGACGAGCTGGCGGTGGATGAAGTCGATGCCGCCGATGTCCACGCCGCGCGTCGGCTGGCCGACCAGCAGCACGGTCGGATCACGTTCCATCTCGCGTGCCATGATCAGCTTCTGCTGGTTGCCGCCCGAAAACAGCGCCCCGCGCAGCCGGGGCAACTGCGGCTTCACCTCGAAGCGCTGCATGAGCCCGCCGGTATGGCGGTCGATGCGGCCCCAGTCGAGCAACGGGCCGCGGCAATACGCGGGATTGTCATGGTAGCCGAGGATGGCCGATTCACACGCCGCGAAGGCCGGGATCATGCCGGTGCGCAGCCGATCCTCCGGCACATGTGCCATGCCGAGCCGGCGCAGCGCATCGGGAGGCATCGGCCGGTCGGCCAAGATGCTGGTGTTGCCGAGCCGGATGGTGCCGCTCGTCGAACCGGCGCATGCCGGCCAGCGCCTCCATCAACTCGTTCTGGCCGTTGCCGGACACGCCGGCGACACCAACGATCTCGCCGCTGCGCAGCGTGAAACTGACGCCCTTCACGCGCTCCACGCCCATCGCGTCGCGCACGACGAGGCCATCGACCGCCAGCGCCACCGCACCCGGCACGGCCGGCGCCTTGTCGAGCTGGGCGGCCAGCTTGCGGCCGATCATCAGCTCGCCCAACTCCTCCCGCGACGTGTCCTTCGTGTCGCGATGGCCGACCATCTGACCGGCGCGCATCACTGAGACGCGGTCGGTGATGGCCATGATCTCCTTCAGCTTGTGCGTGACCAGGATGACGGTTTTTCCCTGGTTGCGCAGCGCCGCCAGGATACGGAAGAGGTCCGTGGCTTCCTGCGGCGTCAGCACCCCGGTCGGCTCATCGAGAATGAGAATGTCGGCGCCGCGATACAGCGATTTCAGGATTTCCACGCGCTGCTGCGCGCCCACCGGCAGGTCTCCCACGAGTGCGTCCGGGTTCACATCCAGCCCGTAATCGCGGGCAAACCCCTTCAGACGCTCGCGCGCGGCCGGCAGATGGCGGCTGAGCAACGCGCCGCCTTCCACCCCGAGCACCACGTTCTCCAGCACCGACATCGTGTCCACCAGCATGAAGTGCTGATGCACCATCTCGATGCCGTGCCTGATGGCGTCACGGCTCTCGTGGATGCGGACCGGCCCGCCGTCGATCAGGATCTCCCCCGCATCGGCCGTGTAGAAGCCGTACAGGATGCTCATCAACGTCGACTTGCCGGCGCCATTTTCGCCGATCAGGCCGTGGATGTGCCCGCGTTGCACGGACAGATCCACGGACTGATTGGCGTGAACGCTGCCGAACCGCTTGTCGATCCCGCGCAGTTCGACGGCCGGCGGGCGGGCGGGCGCCATGTCGTCCCGCGGCATCGCGTCCGTCAGCGGATCAGAACGGACAGGCGTTGTCGGCCGTGTAGTCGTGGACCTGGACCTTGCCCGAGATGATGTCCTGCTTGGCCTGCTCGATCTTGGCCTTCCATTCCGGCTTGATCAGGCTGGCGTTCTCCTTGTCGAAAGCCACGTCCACGCCGTTTTCCTTCAGGCCGAGCTCGGAATGGCCGGCGGTGAACTTGCCGCCCTTGGCGTCGGTCAACAGATCCTCGGTGGCGACATCCACGTGCTTGACCATCGAGGTCAGCATGTGGCCGGGATGAAGGTAATCGATCGTCCGAATCGACGCCGATCGCCAGCTTCCCGGCGTCGGCCACGGCCTGATACACGCCGAGGCTGGTGGCGCCGGCGGCTGCGTAGACCACGGTGGCGCCACGCTCCATCTGGCTCTTCGCCAGTTCACCGCCACGCACCGGGTCGTTCCACGCGGCCGGCGTGCTGCCCGTCATGTTCGACAGGATCTCGATGTTCGGATCGACGGCCTTGGCGCCCTGCTTGTAGCCGCACTCGAACTTGCGGATCAGCGGGATGTCCATGCCGCCGACGAAGCCGACCTTGGCGCCCGGGCTCGCCATCGCGGCGAGCATCCCGACGAGATACGATCCTTCGTGCTCCTTGAACGTGAACGAGCGGACGTTGGGCAGATCCACGACGGCATCGATGATCCCGAAATGCGTCTTGGGGAATTCCTTGGCGACCACGGTCAGCCCGTCCGCCTGCGCGAAGCCGATCGCCAGGATCGGGTTGTCGCCGCGCTTGGCGAAGTTGCGCAGGCCCTGCTCGCGCTGGCCCTCGTTCTGGACCTCGAATTCCTGGATCTTGATGCCGGTCGCCTTGGTGAACGACTGGCCGCCGTTATAGACGCCCTCGTTGAAGCCCTTGTCGAACTTGCCACCCATGTCGAACAGGATGGCAGGCTTGATGGTGTCGGCCCGGGCGGCGCCAAGCGGGGTGGCGCCAACCCACGCCGCGGCTGCAAGCAGGGCGGCGGGAAGCAGCTTCGTCATGATCATCCCTCGTGGGGCTGGGTGTGGACCGGGCTCGCCGCGCGCGATGCGAAACGGATCGCGGGCACGGCCCGCAAAGCTGCTACCCGTCACACGCATGTGTCAACCGCACCCGACGGAAGACCGGTCGTATCTCATTGAAATTCCCCTCCCCGCCCCTAGCGGTCCTGCGCTTAGACCGTTGATCGGGTGATCTCCGCTCCGCACGCAACGAGCTTCTCGACCATCCGATCGTAGCCGCGGTCCAGGTGGTCCAACCCGTCGAGGACGGTCTCTCCCCTGGCGCCGAGACCCGCCAGCACGAGCGCCGCCGCTGCCCGGACGTTGGTTGCCGTCACGCGGGCGCCGAGCAGGTGCGTCACGCCGCGCACCCAGGCGGTCCTGCCGTGCACGGTGATACTCGCGCCCATCTTCCTCAGTTCGTCCACATGCCTGAACCGCTGCTCGAAAATGGTTTCCGTGATGGCGCTCGCGCCCGTCGCGGTCGCGAGCATCGCCATTGCCGGGGCTTGCAGGTCGGTCGCGAAGCCCGGGTATGGGCGGGTGTGCAGGTCGATGCCCGTCAATCCGGCTGCGGCCCGGCGGGCGATCAGGCCGGTCCCGGCCTCCTCCAGCACCACCCCCGCCGACGCGAGCGCCGGCCCGGCCGCACCGAGCAGATCGGCGCGACCGTGCTCAAGGAATACCTCGCCATCCGTGACGGCCGCGGCACAGGCGATGGTGCCGAGTTCGATACGGTCCGGCATCACGGTGTGGACGGCGCCGGCCATCGGATTGCCGCCGTGAATGGTGAGCACGTCACTGCCGGCGCCCGCGATCCGGGCGCCCATCGCTGCCAGGCAACGAGCCAGATCGGCGATCTCGGGCTCGCGCGCCGCGTTGCGGATGACAGTCGGGCCAGTCGCCAGCGCGGCCGCCAGCAGCAGGTTCTCCGTCGCGCCGACGGAGGGCTGCGGCAGCACGATCTCCGCGCCGTGCAAGCCATGCGGCGCCCTGGCGTGGATCATGCCGCCGGCAAGATCGATGCTGGCGCCCATGGCGCGCAGGCCGGCGACGTGGAAGTCGATGCCCCGCAGCCCGATCGCATCCCCGCCCGGCATGGGCAGGCGGATCTCTCCGCAGCGGGCGAGGACCGCGCCGAGCAGCAGGACGGACGCCCGCATCCGACCGACAAGGTCTCCGTCGATCCGCCCCGGATGCACGTCATCGGCGCACAGCGTCAGCGAGAGACCCGTGCGGCCGCTGGACCAGTTCAGGCTCACCCCGAGGCGCTGCAGCAGGTTGGACAGCACTGCCACGTCCAGGCTGGCCGGCACGTTATGCAAGGTCACGAGGTGCGGCGTCAGCAGCGCCGAGACCATCAGCGGCAGGACGGCGTTTTTGGCACCGCTGATCGGGTAGGTACCGACAAGCCGCAAGCCGCCCCGGATCACGAGGCTGGTCCCCGGATCAGGGCGCCACCATGGCGATGCAGCGAGCCGGGACACGTCGGCGGGATGGGTCATGAGGATGGCGGAGTGCGGTTCAGACCGGGTCTACCGTCGGCTGGATCGATTGAGACGGACCGGACGCGAGATGGTGCGCGCACCAGGCGTGATGCCAGGCGGGAACCGCTTCGGCGGACATAGGCTGCGCGATCAGGTAGCCCTGGGCCGCATCGACGCCGAGGCCTTCCATCCGGTCCCACATCTCGGCGTCCTCGATTCCCTCGGCGACCAGCTGCAGCCGTGCCGCGCGCGCCGCCGCCACCGCACGCAGCAGGAATTCCTTCGCGGCCGGGGCTTCGCCGCTTTCGCGCACCAGATCCTTGTCGAGCTTCAACATCGAGAAATCGAGATCGAGCAGCATGCGATGGTCGCGCACGCCGGGCCCGACATCGTCAATGGCCACGCCGTAGCCGGTGCGACGCAGCCAGGCCACGGCCTCACGCAGATCGTCGATGCGCGTCACCGGCTGACTCTTCGGTGAGTTCGATGACCAGGTCGGCGGCGGGAATGCCTGCTGCCTGCCGCTGCTCGTCGAGCCAGACGATGGCGGCCGGCAGCAACAGCAGATCGAGCGGAAAATTCAGCGCCAGCGACAGTCCGAGCAGATCGAGGTGACAACTGCCCCAGTCCGCGAACGCCTGCCCCACCACGGCCTGCGTCATCCCCCACAACAGGCCGGCATCCTCGAACTGCGGCACGAACTGGTCGGCCGTCAGCAGCCCGCGCCCCGGATGCTCAAGCCGCGCCAGCACCTCCAGCCCGACCGGAAGCCGGTCGCCGAAGCGCACCACGGGCTGATAGCGATTGCGAACACCCGCCCCGGCCAGCACCGCCTCCAACTCGGCCAGTGGCACCGGCGGCTCGGCCGGCACCGGCCGCCGCCTGCCGGATGTCATGCCGGCCGGCCACGCGGGGCGTGCCGCCGCACCATCGTTCGCCGGACCCGTCTCAGCCACGAAACTGTCCTGGCCGCCGATCCAACCCGAATCCGGATATGCGCTGCAATTGCTCAGGACGGCTGACACCCGCATCTGGTACGATGGCATAACGTTAACGGTACACGGACTGACAACATAAATCCAGCCACCCCGGCTCTTGGCTTCCGAAATGGCGCAACTTGGTGTGCGTACATGGGCTGGTTCGCGCATGCAACCACCCGAGTTGTATTGAAAACCACGCCACCAGCCCGGCCGGGTGCATCACCTTGCCGGCCCCGCGCGCAGATCGTGCCACCGTGCCCGGTAGGATGCGATGCCGGGCAGCCCGGACCCGTCGACGACGCGGCCGGCGGGTGCGCGCGGCGCCCCGTGCCCCCAACCGGCCAGCACCAGCGCGCCGGCGCCGGTCCCCGTGCCATCCGACGATGCCACCACGGCCGCCCCGCCCCGCAGCCCGGCGAGGGCGGTCAGAAACACCGTATCCGCCGCCGACGGCCCCTCCACGACGAAAGGCGGCAGCGCACCCAGCAGGTCCAGCATCACGTCCACGACCAGCGCCAGATACAGCCCGGCCAGCGCCACGCGCTCGCCCTGAGTTTCAGCCGGCGGACCCAGGATGGCGCCGCGCTGCCCGGCGAACGGGCCGCTTTCCGGCACGAAGGCGGGGCGCACAAACATGCCGCGCGCCATGACGCGCGCTGCGTCGGCGAGCGTAGCAGTGGCCGCGGCGGCATCGCCGGCGACGATGGAAAACTCCCGCCCGCCCATGAAGCGCGCTGTCGGCACCGGCTGGCCGAACACATCCACGTTGGCCAGCATGTCCCGCGCCGGGTCGAGCCGCTCCAGCGTGGCGCCGGCGGCCATCACGATCGTCCAGGTGCCGGTCGATACGACCGTGAACGGCGGTTGCCGCGTCGCGCGATGCGCCAGTAACGAGACGTTGCTGTCATGCGCGCCGCATAGCACGCGGCAGGCTGGGTCGAGCCCGGTGGCGGTCACGATCTCCGGCCGCAACGGCCCCAGCGTGTCCCAGGCGTTGCGAAGCCCCGGCATCCGCGCCGCCCAGCCCTCCCGCTGCGCGAGGTCCGACAGCCGGCCGGACGCCGGGAACCACAGGCCGGTGTGGCAGGCCAGCGACGTGACCTCGGTCGCCTTCCGGCCGGACAGCCGCCACGCCCAGAACTGTGCGGTGGGCAGAATGTCGGTGACCCGGGCGAACGTGTCCGGGAAGCGGCGCGCCAGCCACCAGAACTGCCGCCCCAGCACCAGCCCCAGCGGCAGTTTCGGCGTGAACGCCAGACCGAACGGATCGGCGGCCGCGTCGTACCCGGCTTGCGTCTCGTCGGGGCCGGGAAACTCGTAATCAAGAAACGGCAGCGCCAGCGCCTCGCCCGCCACCAGTGCCGCACCGCAGCCATGCCCCACCGGGACGATGCATTCGATCCGGTCGCGATCCTCGAAGCCTCGGAGCGTCTCGATGATCCAGGCCTCGATGCCGGGCACGTCGAAATGCGGATAGGGCGGCCCGTCCAGCACCATGTTCGGCCGCGCCCGTGCGGCCAGCGTGCGCCCATCCGCGTCCAGCAGCACGAGCTTGACGTTGGTCTTGCCGATATCGAGGACGCAGATGCTCATGTAAGGCGCACGCCCCCTCCCGCGCGGCACGCGAGAGAGGGCGCGGACCCGGCCTAGAAATTGAAGCCGTCGATGTTCTGCTTGGTGTAGACGAACGGCGGGCCGAGCAGGACCTCGCTGCCGTTCACCACCGACAGCTTGCCGAGCTTGCCGGCGTCCACCGACGTGTCGCCCGCCTTCAGCTTGCCGTCGACCACGGCGCGCATGACGTAGACGGCGGCGTAGCCGAGATCGACCGGGTTCCACAGCACCACCGACTTCACGCAGCCGGTTGCCACGTACGGCTTCATCGCGTTCGGCGTGGCCAGACCGACCACGGCGACCTTGCCGCACAGAGCCGCCTGCTTCACCGCCTCGGCCGAGGCCGGCGTGGCGACCGAGGTCATGCCGAGCAGCCCGGACAACTGGTCGCCGTATTTGTTGATCAGCGCCGAGGCCTGGTTGAACGACTGGATGTTGTCCTCCTGCGCCTCCACCGTCTCCAGCCATTTCAGCTTGGGATGGCACTTGGCGGCGTAGGCCGCCATCTCGGCGATCCAGCGCGCCTGGTTGGGCGTGGTGAAGGTGCTGGTGACGATGCCGAAGCTCTTGTCCTCGCCGATCTCTTTCGCGAGGTTGTCGATCATCGCCTTGGCGACGCCGTTGGCCTGCGCCTGATTGACGAACCACTCCCGCGCGTCCGGCGTGGAGCTGGCGTCGTAGCCGACGACATGGATGCCTTTGCTCAGCGCCTTCTTCAGCACCGGCGCGATGGCCACCGGATCGTTGGCCGAGAACAATATGCCGTCCACGCCGCGCGTGATGTAGTTGTCGATGAACTTGACCTGCTCATCGATCTTGGCCTCGGTCGGCCCGTCGGTGGTGACGGTGACGTTGCCGAGTTCCTTCGCGGCGTCCTGGATGCCTTTGCTGGTGGCGTTGAAGTAGCCGATGCCGATCAGCTTCGGCACATCCACCAGCGTGATCGGCTTGCCGGCCTTGTCGGGCGCGTTGGTCGGCGTGCCGCCGTCATAGGCCTTGGCCGCGACCGTGCCGGCGCCGCCGTCGCACGGCAGCGGATTGGTCGGCAGATCGTCGCCGCCGTCCCATTTGGCGGCCCACGCATTGCCGGCAAGCAGCGTGGCGCCTAGCGCCAGCGCCATCAGTGACAGTCTCATGGTTCGTTCCTCGTTGCGTTTCATTAGCAGGTACGTCGGGTACGGGGTCTTGCCTAGCGGCGTGCCTCGCGGCGCCGCTGGGCGAAGTTGGTCAGCAGGATCGACAGGATCAGCACGGTGCCGATGACGACGATGGTGGCATCGCCCTTCACGCCGGTCAGTGCCAGCCCATCCTTCAGCAACTGGATCAGCAGCAGGCCCAGCACGGTGCCGGCGATGGTGCCGACGCCGCCGAAGATGCTGGTGCCGCCCAGCACGACGGCCGCGATCACGTCCAGTTCGACGCCGGTACCCATGTCGGACCGCGTGGTGCTGACGCGCGAGACGAAGATGCAGCCCGCCAGCCCCGCCAGCAGCCCTGCCGATGTGTAGATCAGCAGCTTGATGCGATCCACCGGAATGCCGGAGAACCGCGTCGCCGTCTCATTGTGGCCGATCGCGTACAGCGCGCGGCCGAAAGTCGTGCGCGACAGCACCACCCAGAACACCACGATGGCCAGCAGCAACAGCCATAGCTGTGTCGGCACGCCGAGCGCCTGCCCCTGGCCGAGCACGTAGAACCAGTCCGGATAGCCGCGCACCGAATGCGCCTGGCTGATGCCCTCGGCCAGCCCGCGGTACAACGCCAGCGTGCTGATGGTCATGATCAGCGGCGGCACCC
The DNA here is from genome assembly GCA_963764895.1 of uncultured Pseudomonadota bacterium. Classification (GTDB taxonomy): domain Bacteria; phylum Pseudomonadota; class Alphaproteobacteria; order Acetobacterales; family Acetobacteraceae; genus CAVXUK01. The sequence continues at coordinate 118,343 of CAVXUK010000010.1, read as the reverse complement.
GGAAGCGGGTGATGAACCAGCCGTTGACGAACCCGGCCACGCCGCCGACCAGCACCGCGAACGCAATCGCCGCCTCCAGCGGGAAGCCCCAGTTCTTCCACGAATAACCGAGCAGGATCGCGCACAGCCCCAGCGTGGAGCCGACCGACAGGTCGATGCCGCCAGTGACGATGACGAATGTCATCGGCATCGCGATCAGCCCCACCTCGGTCATGAACCGGCCCTGATTGAGCAGGTTGTCGAGCGTGAAGAACGGTTTTGAAAGCACAGCCAGAACGACCACCGCCAGCAACAGAATGGCGATCAGGACGAGCTCATGCGACGCGACGGCGTGACGCTTGCGGTCGCGGACGGCAATATCGCTCATCCGGCCATTCCCCGCCGGCGCCGCCGATAGATGTCGGCCAGCACGGTGACGAGGATCAGTACGCCCTGCACGGCGCGCAGCCAGAACGGCGAGATGTTGACGAAGATCAGCGATGACCCGATGGCCGCGATCAGGATGGCGGCGAGCGTGGCGCCCACCACCGTTCCGGTGCCGCCCAGGATGCTGACACCGCCGACGACGGAGGCGGTGATGATCGTCAGTTCCAGATTCGACGGCACGGTCGACTGGATCACGCTGAGCTGGGTGCAGAACAGCACGGCGGCGAGGCCGACGAACAGGCCATGGATCGCGAACACCATCATCAGCGTGCGCTCTCTCGGCATGCCGCACAGCCGCGCCGCCTCGGCATTGCCGCCGACCGCATAGATGCTGCGGCCAGCCGCCGTGTTGCGCATCCACCAGGCCGCCGCCACGGTCAGCACGACCATGAAGAAGACCGGCATCGGGATCAGCCGCGCGACCATCACCTGCGCCAGATGGTAACCGTCGGGAAGGTTGCTGATCCAGGCGCCGTTGGTAACGCTGATCAGGCCGCCCTTGAGAATGCTGAGCATGCCCAGCGTGACCACGATCGAGGGAATGCGTAGATAGGCGATCAGCGCGCCCTGGAACATCATCACCAGCACACTGACGGCCACCGGAATCAGCCATGCCAAAATGATCGGAACACCGGCCACCGCGAGCGATCCGCTGATCGTCGCCAGCACGCCGATCAACGAGCCCACCGAGATGTCGATGTTGCCGGAGATGATGACCATCGTCATGCCGATCGCGGCGACCGCGATATAGGCGTTGCCGAGCAGGATGGTTTGCAGGTTGCGGGTGGCGACGAAACGCGGGTTGATCAGGCCCACCACCAGGAACAGCGCCGCCAGCCCGATCACGAGCAGCCATTCCTGCGACACGCCGATCCGCCAGCTTCGCGGCGCCGTGGCGGCGACGGTGGCGCTCATGCTGCCTCACCGCCCATCATGGCGCCCGCGACGCGCTCCTGCGTCGCCTCGGCGCGCGGGAATTCAGCCACCAGCCTGCCCTCGCGCATCGTCAGCACGCGGTCGCTCATGCCCAGCACCTCCGGCAATTCACTGGAGATCATGATGATTGCAAGACCCTGCCGGGCGAGTTCGCTCATCAGCCGATGGATCTCCGCCTTCGCGCCGACATCGATGCCGCGCGTCGGCTCATCCAGGATCAGCACTTTCGGTTTGGCGGCGAGCCATTTGCCCAGCACGATCTTCTGCTGGTTGCCGCCGGACAGCTTGTTGACGACCTGCTCGATGCCGGCCGTGCGCACGCCGAACCGCGCCACCACATCGCGGCCCAACTGCTCCTCGGCCGCGCGATCGATGAAGCCGAACCGGGAAATGTCGCGCAGCACGGCGAGCGAGGCATTTTCACGAACCGTCATCGGCCGTACGAGTTCCTGCGTGCCGCGATCCTCCGGCACGTAGGCGATGCCCAGCGCGCGCGCATCGGCCACCGACGCCACGCGCGCAGGCTGCCCGTCGACCGCGATCGTGCCGCCGGTCGCCGGCGTGATGCCGAAGATCGCCTGCGCCAGTTCGCTGCGCCCGGAGCCGACCAGCCCGGCGAACCCGACGATCTCGCCGGCATGCACCGTGAACGACACGTCACGCGTACGTGGCGGACGCGAAAGGCTGCGAACTTCGAGCACGGGTCCGCCGATCGGCACCTCGACCTTGGGAAACAGGCTCTCCAGGCGGCGCCCGACCATCATCTGGATCAGGTCGGCGGTGTCGGTCTGGGCGACCTCCTTGGTCGCGACATGCTCGCCGTCGCGCAATACCGTCACGCGGTCGGCGAGCAGGAAGATCTCCTCCATGCGGTGGCTGATGTAGACGATGCTGACGCCGCGCGCGCGCAGCCGGCGGACGATCTCGAACAGGCGCTGCACGTCGTGTTCGGTGAGGGCGGCCGTCGGCTCGTCCATGATCAGGATGCGCGCGTCCTGCGACAGCGCGCGCAGGATCTCGACGCGCTGGCGGTTGCCGACCGAGAGCGTGCCGACCACCTGCGCCACATCCAGGTCGTGGATGTCCAGGCTGTCCAGCAGCACGCGCGCCTTTTCCCGCATTGCCGGCCAGTCGAGCGCCCCCCAGGGGCGGCGCGGCGCGTGGCCCATGAACACGTTCTCGGCCACGGTCAGTTCCGGGAACAGCAGCAATTCCTGGTAGATGGTGGCGATGCCGGCGCGACCCGCGTCGTGCGGGCCCGCCAGCCGGATCTCCCGCCCGTCCAGCCGCATGGTACCGCTATCGGCCTCATGCACGCCGGACATGATCTTTATCAGCGTGGATTTGCCGGCACCGTTCTCGCCCAGCAACGCATGCACTTCGCCGGGGGCCACGTCGAACGACACGCCCTTCAGCGCCTTGACGCCGGGGAAGGACTTGGTAATGCCGTCGAGCGCCAGCACCGGCGCCACCGATGCGGGGATGTGCGCCGGCAGTCGCGGATCGACGTTCACGGCCAGAACCGTCGGGAAGCTGGCGGCACGGCGCAGTCCGGGTTGCATACGGTTTCGTGGCGGCGCGCTGGCTGCATTGAACGTCCTTCCCGCCGCATTGAAGGGCCGGGCCGGCGAAGGCGTCAACTGCAATACCGTTCGGGCGCTGCGATCGCGGCGTCAGTCGGCGACGACCTGGAGGCGGCCCATCATCCCGTTGTCGGCGTGCGCGAGGATCGCGCATTGGAACAGAACGGTGCCGATCTGCGCCCGCGTGAACGTGACCAGGACGGTGCGCTCGCCGGGCGCGCCGGGCGTGCCGTTGGCATTGGCGGCTGGCGGGATAGTCAGCGTGTCGAGCTGGGTTCCGGTCACCTCACGAAAGCGCATGTGACGGAGGTGGAAGGCGTGCGCCTCCAGCGTGGCGTTGGTCAGTGTCCATTGCTCGGTGACGCTGTCCGCGCCGTGCAGATGCACGACGATGGGCGGCATGGTCTCGCTGAATCCCAACAGCCGCACCGGCACATCCGGATCGTCGCTTGACTGGGTTTGCGTCAGGAAGAAGTCGGTTGCGGCGGGGTCGTAGTTCTGCGGTCGCGGCGACCCGTCGGGCCAGCGCGCGTGCGCGACCGTGAAGCCGCGCGGATACTCGGAGAAGGTGAACCGCCGGCGCACGCTCGGCGCCGGGCCGGGCGTGGGTGGCCGGATCGGCAGTGCGGCGAGCAGGTCCGAATCGTCCGCCGCTCCCGGCGCCACGGCGGCCCCGCCGGCGGTGACGCGCAGCAGCCGGCGCGCAGGGGCGCCGTCGCCGACGCAGCCGGGGCGCAGCCTGTCGGAGTCGAGGTACAGCGTCGCACCGGGCGGCGGGGCGCGGACGAGGATCTCCAGCCGGCTGCCGGGCGCCATCAGCGGGGGATCGGCGTCGGTTTCGATGCGCGGGTGTCCCGCCGCGTCGGTCAGCCGCGCGCCGTCGCGGGCCACCACGGCCAATTTGAGCAGGGTCCGCACGCCGCCCCGCTCCAGCACCAGACGCGGCGCGATCGCGGTGTCGGCCGAGGCGTTGAGGATACGCCAGAGCTGGCGTTGCCCCGGCGCCATCGTGGTCGCCGGCACGGCGGCGTCGGGCGGCAGGGCGCCATTCTCGGCCTCGGCCACCGGCGCGCCGTTGAGCAACAGCCGCGTCCCCTCCGGCCCGCCCTCGTCCGTATCGTCGGCAGCGCAGCCGACCTCGTTGGCCCGGTCGACGTGAGGGTCGATGGCGCCGCCGGGCGGTGGCAGGTGCAGAACAATCGGCGTCGCGGCCATGATCCCGTTGGGCACGGCGGCGGGGGCACGCGACACCGGCTGGTCACGCACCACCAGTACCAGATCCGTCACCCCCAGCGCCGCCCAGCGCGCCTCGGCCGCATCCGTCACGACGATCGCCCCGGCCAGGCCCATCATGGTCTGCGGCTCGGATTCGCCATATCGGTATGCGCCATACCAATCCAGTCCCGAAGGATGATCGGCGGGGATGTCGATGGTCTCGGTGATCTGATTGGGCGCCTTCTGGCAGGACGCCGCAGCATCGATCGGCTCGGGCCAGTTGGCCGGATAAAGCATGCCGCCCGCGCACGGCGGCGACGGGGCCGGCAGCCCATGCACGAGCAGGCTGGTCGCGCCATCGGCCAGATGCGGCAGCGTGGCAGCGATCGGGTAGAAGCCGCCATCCGGCCCAGGCACGGCACGCAGGCGCGGCTTCGGCAAACACGGACCGGATTCGACATAGGTATCGACCATACAACTATGGCGGCGGTCCGGTCCCGGATCGCTGATCGTGTTGACGAGGTTGATGGTCAGCCGATGGCCCGCCGCGACACGGATCACCGGTGCTTCCGGCAGTGTGGGTCCGACGTAGCACAGCCGCGCCGTCGTGCGGTCGGCCCCCACCGCCAGCGTCACGGTCACGTCCCCTGCCCCGCCGACCGACGGCAGCACATGAAAGCCGCTTGGCGCCGGACCGCACGGCGCCATCGGCGGCAGGGCGGTGGCATCCTCGACCACCTCGGGAGCGTCGGGCGGCGACGGGTGGCCGGCGCTGCAGATCACCAGCCACAGCAGGTCGGTCTGGATCGCGTCCGTGCGCGGCGCGGCGCCCAGCAGCAGCGCCGCCGCGACAAGCCCGGTAAAAGCCAGCCTCCGGCGCATGGAACCCCTCATGTTCGCCGCAGTTTGCCGGGATTGTCGCGCGGCCGCCATCATTGCGAGCGCCGCTTGACAGGCAACCGCGCCGCTGCGACCTCGGGGGCATGCCGATAGCCGATGTGCAGCTGCTGTTGGACCGCGTGACCGCGCGGGCGCGCGGGCGGGAGGTGCTGCGCGACCTCTCGTTCACGGTTGCGCGCGGCCAGACGCTGGCGCTGCTCGGGCCGCAGGGGGCGGGCAAGACGGCCGCCCTGCTGCTGCTCGCCGGCTTCCTGCGCCCGGTGCGCGGCACCGTGATGCTGGCCGGGCGTGATATCACCGCGGCCGCACCCGACCGCCGCGACATCTCCCTGGTGTTCCAGGAGGACGCCCTGTTCCCGCATCTCTCGGTGCTCGACAATGTTGCCTTCGGCCTGAAGATGCGCGGCCTGGCGCGGACCGATCGGCGCGGGCGGGCGGCGGCGGCGCTGGACGCACTGGGCCTCGCGGGCCTTGCCGGCCGCCATCTCGCGCGGCTCGACGCGACCGAGCGGCGGCTGGTGGCGCTGGCGCGGGCCGCGGCGTCCCACCCCGCGCTGCTGCTGATCGACGAGCCGCCCGCGCCGGCCGATGCGCCGCCACGCGAGGCGGTGCGCACCGCGCTCGCCACGTTGCTCGGCACCGGCGAGACGACCGCGATCCTGGCGACCCACGACCGCGCCACGGCCTTCGCGCTCGCCGACCGCGTGGCCGTGCTGCGCGCCGGCGCGCTGGAACAGCTCGACACGCCACGCGACCTGTTCGAGCGCCCGGCGAACCGCTTCGTCGCCGGCATCACCGGCGGCTGCAACCTGCTCGCTGCCGCCCTGCTCGGGCAGGAGGCCGGCGTCGCGCGGGTGGCGCTGCCTGATGGGCTGGCCTACGCCCGCGCCCCCGACGCCCTCGCGCCCGGCCCCGTGCTGGTCTGCGTCCGGCCGCATGGCGTCCGGCTCGATCAGGACGGGCCGGTGCGCGGCATTGTCGAGGCGGTGTCCTACCAGGGCGCGCTCACGCGGGTCACGCTGCGCCTGCCGGAAGGCGTTTTCGTTGCCGAGCTGGCGCAGGCGCCGAGCCTCGCCCGCGGCGACCGGCTGGCGCTCGGCTGGGCGGCCGGCGATGCGTGGCTGCTGCCGGCGGAGGCGCCCGGCGCATGATCCGCCGCCGCACCGCGCTGCTGCTGGCCGCCCTGCTGCTGCTGCCGGCAGCGATCGGCTACGCCGTCTATTACGCGGCCCCGCTCGGCCTGCTGGGGCTCGAGAGCCTGCACCATCATGGCGGCGGCGTCCCGCACAGAAGCTACGTGCGGGTGCTGACCAGCCCGCTGTACCGCCGCCTGCTCGGCGAGACGTTCAAGCTCGCCGGCCTGTGCGCGCTGCTGTGTCTGGTGATCGGCTATCCGCTGGCCTGGGGCCTGCGCATCGCCTCCGACCGGTTGCGCCGCGCGGTCATGCTGGGGGTGATGGCGCCGGTGGTCATCAGCGTGGTCATGCGCAGCCTGGGCTGGCTGGTCGTGCTGGGCGAGTTCGGGCTGGTTCGCCTGGTGCTGCGCACGTTGCGGCTGGAGGCGGACATGTCGCACCGGTCGCATCTGCTCAGCGAGATGGCGGTGCTGGGCAGCCTGATGCAGGTGTTCCTGCCGTTCATGGTGCTGGCGTTGTACGGCGCGGTCAGCAAGATCGACCCGGTGCTGATCCGCGCCGCCCGCAACATGGGCGCCAGCGCCGCGCGGGCATTCGTCGAGGTGGTGGTGCCGCTCAGCCTGCCCGGGGCCGCGATCGGTGTCGCCAGCGTGTTCGCACTGGCGACCGGCGCCTACGTCACCGTCGCCATGGTGGGCGGGGCGCGGGTGCGCGGCATGGCGGAGATGGCGTACGAGGAAAGTGCCACGCTGCTCGGCTGGCAGCTCGGCGCGGCCGTGGTGGTGGTCGTGCTGGTCGCCGCCGCCGTGCTGGTACGGCTGCTGCTGGCCGGGCTGCGGCGCGCCGATACGATCGCGCGCAGCAGCCCGGAGGTGCCCGGCTGACCGGCTACTTGGTGACGAGCTTGGACACCTCGATCTCGTTGATCTGGATCTGCGTCTGCTGCATCAGGTCGCTCAGGTAGGTGCGTTGCCCCTGCATCTGCCGATCCTGGCGCATTGCCCGCACGATCGTCTCATGCGCCTCGGCGAACGTGGCCGGTGTCGAAGGGCGGACGCCGAGCAGCTTCAGCACGTGCCAGCCCTGCTGGCTGCGCACCGGCTCGCTCACGGCGCCGTCGGACAGCGCTGCCACCGCCGCACGGATCGGCGGCGCCAGCGCATCCTCGCGCAGCCAGCCCAGGTCGCCGCCGTTTGGCCCGGTGGTCTTGTCGTCCGATTTGGTCTTGGCCAGGGCGGCAAAATCGGCGTGGGGTTTGGTTGCCTGCGCGCGCAGTTCGTTGGCCTTGTGCAGCGCGTCTGCGTCCTGCTGGATCGGGCCGTTCTGCGGCGACGCCAGGAAGATCTGCGCCACATGGTACTGCTTCGGCACCAGCAGCTTGCCCCTGTTGGCGTCATAGGCGGCCTGGACCTGCTCCTCGGTCGGGAAGTTCGGATCGGCCTGCACCTGAGCGGCGACGTAGCTTTCCTCGATGGCGCCCTCGCGGGCCAGTTCGGCGCGGTAGGCGACGTCCGGGCGCTGGTCCCATTGATGGGCCTTTGCCTCGGCCAGGACGGTCAGTTGCAGCAGCCGATCGCGCAGACGTTGCGCCAGGAAGGCGGGATCGTGCTCCATCTGGACGCGGGCATCCGGGTCCGCCATGGCGATCATTTGGCGGACGGCGCTGGCGGTCAGCGTGATGTTACCGCGCTGGGCGACCACCGGGTCGGGCGCATCGTCCGCTCGGGCAACTGGCGCAGCAAGCAAGCCGGCAGCCACCAGCATGCCAAGAACCTGACGCGACGGCGTTTTCCGTTGGTTCCGCACGATTTTCTCCATTCTGACGGCCGGCCGCCCGGCAGCGCCTCATAGCGCCGGAACGGCCGGCAGCGAAAGCCCCCGGCTTGCCGCCGCGCAGGCGTTGCGTGCGTCCGGCGGGTCGGGCACCGTCGCGCTCCCCGCGGCGTGAGAGGGCGAAAATGGCGCGCAAACTGATTCTGGACGTGGACACCGGCACCGACGATGCGGTGGCCGTGATGCTCGCGGCATTGCATCCGGCGCTCGATCTGGTGGGTTGCACCACGGTGAACGGTAACGTGCCGGTGCAGTACTGCACCGAGAACACGCTGCGCGTGCTGGACCATATCGGCCGCAGCGACGTACCGGTCTACGAGGGGCTGACACGGCCGATCGCGCGGATCGATTTCCCGGTGCCGCGCGCGAAGAGCGACCGCTCCGGCAAATACCACCCGGCTGCGCTGCCGATCCCGCCGGCCACGAGCCGCAAGCAAGATTCCGGCGCCGTCGAGTTCCTGATCGAGACCTACCGGGCGGCGACCGAGGAGATCACGCTGATCCCTGTGGGGCCGCTCTCCAACATCGCCGCAGCGCTGGTGCTGGACCCGGGCTTCGTCAAACGGGTGCCGGAGGTCATCATCATGGGCGGCGCGCACGCACTCGGCAATGTGACGCCCTCGGCCGAGTTCAACATCTGGGCCGACCCGGAGGCCGCCGCAACCGTGTTCGCCGCCGGGTTCGCGAAGGTCACGCTGGTGCCGCTCGATGCAACGCACCGCGCGCTGATCACGCGGGAGCATTGCGTCGCGCTGGAGGCGCTGGGCACGCCGGCCGGGAAGGCTGCGGCGGCGTTCATCGGCCATCGCATCGTGGTGCATGACGAGCACCAGAAGCAGCACGTGCCCCACTCAACGCCGGTGCATGATGCGCTGGCGGTCGGCTCGCTGATCGATCCGTCGCTGATCGTAACACGGCGGCTGCATGTCGCTGTCGAGACGCAGGGGCCGTTGACGGTCGGGCGCACCGTGATCGACACGCATTTTCGCGGCGATCAGGCGCCCAACTGCGACGTGGCGTTCGACGCCGCGGCCCAGCGGTTCGCCGAACTGCTGCTGCGGACATTCGCGGCCAAGGCGTAGCCGGCATGACCATCACCGACGATCCCGAATACCGTGCCCTGCTGCGCTACGCGGCGCATATCGGCGCCGACCCGGCGCTGGTGCAGGCGGCCGGCGGCAATGTCTCGCTCAAGCGGGACGGCGTGCTGTGGGTGAAAGCTTCCGGCGCCTGGCTTGCGCATGCCGAGCAGCGCGACATCATGGTGCCGGTTCGGCTCACGCCGCTGCTGGCATCGCTGCACGCGGCCGATCCGCAGGCCGCCGAGGACACCGCGCCGTTCGTCGTGGCGGAGGCGAACCCGTCCGGCCTGCGCCCGTCGATCGAAACCACGTTCCACGGCGCCTTGCCGCATCCGGTGGTGGTGCATGTGCATTGCGTGGAGACGATGGCCTGGGCCAGCCGCGCCGACGCCGAAACCGCCATCGCGCCGAAGCTGGCCGGGTTGCGCTGGTGCTACGTGCCCTATGTCCGCCCCGGCGCGCCGCTGACGCGCGAGATCATGCGCCGCATGGCGCCGGATACCGACGTGATCGTGCTCGGCAACCACGGCCTGATCGTGGGCGGCGGCGACACCGCGGCGGCCGGCACGCTGCTGGCCGAGGTGGCGCATCGCCTGCGCCGCCCTGCCCGCATCGCGCCACCGGCCAATCCGGCGGCATTGGCAGCGCTGGCGGCGGCGACCGGCTACCGCCCGGCCGAAGACGTGGCGACGCACGGCACTGCCACCGATGCGGCCTCGCTGGCGGTGGCGCGGATCGGCTCGCTGTATCCGGACCATGTCATCTTCCTGGGACCGGGCATCGTGACGCTGCCGCCGGGCGGCTCGGCGCCGATGCTTGTCGCGCCGGGCGTGGGCGTGCTGCTGCGCGCGGACGTCACGCCGGGCGTCGCACCATTGGCACGGTGCCTCGCCGATGTGTGCGCACGGCTCGACCCGGCCGAACCGATCATCGCGCTGACCACGGCGCAGGAGGGCGAACTGCTGGGTTGGGACGCGGAGAAATACCGGCAGGCGCTGAACCGGGCATGAGCGGCGTTGCCATCGGCATCGACATCGGCACCTCGGGCGTCCGCGCCGCCCTGGTCGATGCCGCGCGCGAACCGCACGCCTGGGGGTCCGCGCCGATCCCCGCCGACCACCGGCGCGACCCGCTTGTCTGGTGGCGCGGCGTCGAGCAGGCGCTCGATGCGCTGCGTGCGTCGGCGGACCTGTCCGGCGTTCGCGCCATAGCGGTCGACGGCACCTCGGGCACCGTCGTCGCCGTCGATGCGGCGGGCGAACCGCTCGGGCCGGCCAGCATGTACAACGACCCGGCGGACGCAGCCCTGGTAGCGCGCGTCGCCGCCGCGGCGCCGCGGGAGAGTGCCGCACACGGCGCCACCTCACCGCTGGCAAAGCTACTCGCGTTGCAGGACACCGGCGGCGTGTCGCGGCTGCTGCACCAGGCCGACTGGGTGCTTGGCCGGTTGTGCGGCCGGTTCGATGTCAGCGATGAGAACAATGCGCTGAAGACCGGCTACGACCCGATCGCCCGGCGCTGGCCGGACTGGCTGGCGGCACTGGGCACGCGGACCGCGCTGCTGCCGACCGTGCTGGAGCCGGGAACGGCGGTGGCGCCGCTGACCGCCGCCGTGTGCGCGCGCTTCGGGCTGCCGCGTGCGGCGGTGGCCGTGGCCGGCACCACCGATGGCTGCGCGGCCTTCCTGGCAACCGGTGCCGCAGAGGCAGGAGACGGCGTGTCGTCGCTCGGCTCGACGCTGACGATCAAGCTGCTGTCCGACACGCCGGTATTCGCGCCGCGCTTCGGCATCTACAGCCACCGGCTCGGCGGGCGCTGGCTGCCCGGCGGCGCCTCCAACACCGGGGGCGCGGCGCTGCTGCGGCATTTCGACGCGCCGACCATCGCCCGCCTGAGTGCCACCATCGACCCGGCGCGCGACAGCGGCCTCGACTACTACCCGCTGCCCGGCATCGGCGAGCGCTTCCCGATCGCCGATGCCACGCTGCCGCCGCGCGACACGCCGCGCCCGGACGACGACACGGCGTTCCTGCATGGGCTGCTGGAGGGCATCGCACGCATCGAAGCCCTCGCCTATGCGCGCCTCGCCGAACTTGGCGCGCCCCGCCTGCGCCGGCTGCGCAGCGTCGGCGGTGGCGCCGGCAACGCCACCTGGACCGCACTGCGCGCCCGCATCGTGGGCGCGGCCATGGCCCCTGCCCGCTCCGAGGATGCAGCCGTCGGCACGGCCGGGCTGGCGCTGCGGGCGCTGGCATGAGGCACCTGCCCGGCATCGACGCGCTGCTGCCGCTGTACGACGCGTTCCTGGTGGACCAGTTCGGCACGCTGCACGATGGCATGGCGCTGTATCCGGGTGCGGCCGACGCACTGCGGCGGCTGCGCGCGGCCAACAAGCGTGTGGTGCTGCTGTCCAACTCCGGCAAGCGCAGCGCCCCCAACATCCGCCGGCTGGCACGCCTCGGCATCGCACCGGACGCCTATGACGTGTTCATCACGTCGGGCGAAGTCGCCTTCCAGCTACTCGCCGAGGACCGCATCACCGCTGCACGCGGCGCCCGGCGCTGCCTGCTGCTGGAGCGCGACGGCGACGGGTCCGTGCTCGACGGGCTTGGGCTGGAACCGGCGCCGGCCGCCTCAGCCGATCTGGTGATCATCGCCGGCAGCGAGGGCGACCGGCGCACGCTCGATGACTACGCGGCGCTGCTGGCACCGCTGGCGCGCGACGGACGGCCGGCGCTGTGCCTCAACCCCGACCGCACGATGCTGACGCCGAGCGGCCTCGCCTTCGGTGCCGGGCGCATCGCGGAGCTGTACGAAAGCCTGGGCGGCCATGTCACCTGGATCGGCAAGCCGCATCTGCCGGTCTACGCCGCCGCGCTGGACGCGATCGGTGGCCCACCGCCCGCGCGCGTGGCCGGCATCGGCGACAGCGTGGAGCACGACGTGGCCGGCGCGCGTGCAGCCGGGTGCGCCGGGTGGCTGGTGCGCTCGGGGATCATCGCGGACGCCGACGACGCCGCCATCGCCGCGGAATGCCGCCGTTGCGGCGTGGCGCCGGAGGGTGTGCTGGACGCCTTTGCCTGATATTGCTGTTGCCTGACGCCGCCGCTGCTTGTCAGATGGCTGCAACAACAATGCCGCGGAGAGCGCCATGAAGATCGGCTTCAACCTGCTGCTGTGGACCGGGCATGTCGACGACAGCCACCTGCCGCAGATGGAGGCGCTGAAGGCCGCGGGCTATGACGGCGTGGAAATCCCGATGTTCGGCGGCGACCTGGCGCATTACCAGCACCTCGGCCGGCAGATCCGCGACCTGGGGCTGGAAGCCACCGCCATCACCATCATTCCGGACGCCGACCACAACCCGCTGAGCGAAAGCGCTGCCACGCGCCAGAAAGCCGTCGACTGGATCAAGGCAGCCACCGATTGGGCGGCGGCCCTCGGCTCGCCGATCCTGTGCGGGCCGATCCACCAGCCGCTCGGCCTGTTCACCGGCGTGGCGCCGACGGACGCCGAAAAGGGCCGGCTGGCCGAGGTGCATCGCGCCGCCGCCGAGAACGCGGCCACGCTGGGCATCCCGCTGGTGATGGAGTACCTCAATCGTTTCGAGGCCTACATCGTCACCACCATGGCCGACTCGCTGGCACACGCGGCGCGCGTGGACCATCCGTATTTCGGCGTCATGCACGACACGTTTCACGCCAATCTGGAAGAAAAAGACCCCGTCGGCATCATCTTCAAGGCCGCGCCGCGGCTGAAGCATGTGCATATCTCGGAGAACGATCGCGGCACGCCGGGGCGCGGGCATATCGCGTTCGGCCCGCATTTCAAGGCGCTGCGCGCGGTCGGCTACGATGGCTGGCTGACCATCGAAGCCTTCGGCCGCGCGCTGCCGGCGCTGGCGGCGGCCACGCGGGTGTGGCGCGACTTCTCGCCGCCGACAGAGGTGTATCAGGAAGGCATCGCGCTGATCCGCCACGGCTGGGCGGCAGCGGGGTGAGGCGCGCCGCGCCGCCCGTCAGGTCACCGGCGAAATATAGTAGGCGTACAACTCTGCCATCCCCAGCGACAGCAGCGTCACCACGCCGAACGACACCACGATAACGAAGATCCCGATCCCCAGCGAGCGCAGCGCTTTGCCCGGCTGGCACATCGGCACGAGGTTGAACGCCAGCCCGACGATCACGATCGCCGCCGCGCCGAGCGTGAACAGCTCCAGCGAGAACGGCTGAAAGATCATCACCAGCGCCAGGATGCTCGCGCCGACGATGGCATATTCCAGCGTGCGCGCCTGGCGCACCGTCAGGCTGGGCCGCTTCACCTCCAGGCCGCTCATCGCACCAAGACCCCCTGCTCGTCGAACACATGCAACTGGCCCTGCTTGCAGCGCAGGCCGATGACGGCACCGACCGCGATGTGCGCGGTGTGCGGCACCACGCAGCGCAGCTCGGCGCCATGTTCCACCAGATGCAGCAGAACCTCGGCCCCCATCGGTTCGATCAGGTCCACCGTCGCGTGCAGCGCATCCGCAGTTCCCGGCGGCACGAATTCGAAGCTGCGCGGCCGCACGCCAAGCGTCACCTTGCTGCCGGCGGCGACCGCCAGCACGGCCGGTTCGACATGCGCGGAAATGTCTTTGCCCAGTAGATGGAAGCGGGCGACCGACGCGCCATCAGCCGCCGGGGCCGCGTCCAGCAGGACCGCGTCCACCAAATTCATCGCCGGCGTGCCGATGAACCCGGCGACGAACAGATTGGCCGGACGGGAAAACAGGTCGTGCGGGCTTGCCACCTGCTCGATCCGCCCGGCCCGCATCACCGCGATGCGATCGGCCATCGTCAACGCCTCGATCTGGTCGTGCGTGACGATCACAGTCGGCTTGTCGAGCTTCTCGAGCACTTCCTTGATCTGCGTGCGCATCTGCTGGCGCAACTGGATGTCCAGCCGGCTCAGCGGCTCGTCGAACAGGAAGCAGGTCGGCGTGCGGACGATCGAGCGCCCCACCGCGACGCGCTGCTTCTCGCCCTCGCCAAGCTGATGCGGGCGGCGTTTCAGGATGCCTTCAAGGTCCAGCACCTTGCTGACATGGGCGATCCGCTCGGCGATCTGCGCCCGGTTCAGCCCATCCGCATGCAGCGGATAGGCAAGGTTTTCCTCCACCGTCAGGCTCGGGTACAGCGCGTAGAACTGGAACGCCATCGCGACATTGCGGTCCCGTGCGCGCAGATCGTTCACGCGCCGCCCGGCGATCAGGATGTCGCCGTCGCTGGCGCTGTCGAGGCCCGCGATCATGCGCAGCGTCGTCGTCTTGCCGCAGCCGGACGGGCCGAGCAGGCACATCACCTCTCCGGCCTCGACCGTCAGGTCCACATGGTCGACCGCGACCAGCGTGTTGAACCGCTTGGTGACGCCTTCGAGCCGGATATCCGATCGCATGTCCAACATCGTCTGGCGTCCTCAGCGGCGGATCGTGCCGAAGGTGACGCCGCGCAGCAATTGCTTCTGCAACGCGAATGTCACCAGCACGACGGGGATAATGAACAGCGTCTCCAGTGCCGACAGCAAACCCCAGTCGACGCCCATCGAGCCGCCGATGGTACGCACGATCTGCACCGGCACCGTGCGCGTCTGCGTGCCGGTCAGCAGCAGCGCGAAGACGAACTCGTTCCACGTCAGGATGACGGCGAACACGAAGGTGGCGGCGAGCCCGGCATAGACCTGCGGCAGGCAGATCTTGCGGAACACCTTCCACTCGCTGCTGCCATCCATGCGCGCCGCGTCCTCGATGTCGCGATCGAGGTCGTCGAAGAAGCTCTTCACCATCCAGATCGAGAACGGCAGGTTGAACGCCGTGTACAGCGCGATGATGCCGACATAGGTGCCGCTCAACCCGAAGATGCGGAACAGCACGAAGATCGGGATGATGGCGATGATCGGCGGCATCATGCGCGTCGTCAGGATCATGAACAGGTAGGTGTCGTTGCCCTTCAGCGGAAACCGCGAAAACGCGTAGGCGGCCGAGGTGCCGATCAGCAGCGCCAGCAGCACGCTCGACCCGCCGATGAAGACGCTGTTGAAGAAATACAGCCCGAACCCGGTTGCCTCCGCCTGCCCACCCTCGACCGTGGTGCGGAAGAACACCGAGACGAAATTGCTCAGCGTCGGCGTGAAGACGAACTTTATCGGCCACGCCATCGCGTCCTGACGCGTCTTGAACGCGGTCAGGATGATGAACAGCACGGGAAAGAAGTACACCACGCTGATCGCCGCGGCCCCCAGCGTGCGGCCCCAGCCGGCAACGCCGATGGCGCGGAGGTCTCGGTTGCTCATCGGAAAGCTGCCTTCACTGGGCCGGTTCGTCGCGGCGGGACTGGATCGCATACAGGTACAGGCTGGTCAGCACGATCACGCCGAACAGCACGACGTACCCCAGGGCCGAAGCGCGGCCGGTCTGGAAATAGTTGAACGCGACACGGAACAGATACACCGAGATCGTCTCGGTCGAGGTGCCCGGGCCGCCCTCGGTCAGCACATACGGCACGTCGAAGATCTTGAATGTCTCGATGGTGCGGAACAGCAGCGCCAGCAGCAGCAGGCTGCGGATATAGGGAAAGGTGATGGTGCGGAAGCGGCGCCACGTGCCGACGCGATCGATCTCGGCAGCCTCGTACAGGTATTTCGGCACGCTGACCAACCCTGCCAGCACCAGCAGCATCACGAACGGCGACCACATCCAGGCATCCGCGCAGACGATCGCGATGGTGGCCTTCACCGGCGTGTCGAGGATCACGAACGGCTCGCCGGTGAACGTCTGCACGATGCGCGGGATGAAGCCGAAGGTCGGCTCGTAGAACAGCTTGAAGAACACGCCCACCGCCGACAGCGACAGCATCATCGGTGCCAGCACGAGCATCAGCAGATAGCGCCGCAGCGGGAACTCCTTGGCGAACAGCAACGCCAGCAGGAAGCCAATGACGAGTTGCAGCGCCACGCTGCCCATGACGATGACGGCGGTGTTCTGGAAACGGCCCCAGACCTCCGAGTCGGTGAACAGATCGATGTAGTTATGCAGACCGACCCAGCGCGGCGGCACCGCGATGCGCTTGGCGTTGTAGTTGAAGAAGCTCAACCCGTACGACCACAGCAACGGAAAGATGTTGACCACGACAAGCGTGATGATGGCTGGCGCGATCAGCAGCGGCCCGCGCCGCTCCGGCGCCATGACCCAGGCAAGGAAGCCACGCGCCCCCCGCTCGCTCGGCGCGACGGCCAGCGTCTGGGGCGAGGACGTCTCGGGCGGTGATTGCACCGGTGTCAGGATCGTCATGCGGCACGACCGTTCGGCGTAAGAGAGCAGAGCAGCAAAGAAATCCGGGTCGCCCGGTGTGCGGGCGACCCGAGGTGGTTCAGGCCGGCATCAGTTGATGCGGCCGTCTTCCCGCAGCATCTTGTCTTGGAATGCTGCCGCGGTATCCAATGCCTGCTTGGCAGAGACCTGGCCGGTGATCGCCTTGTCGAACTGCTCCTGCTGCTCCGTCAGCAGCGGGAAGAATTCGGGGATGTGCCAGATGTCCTTCTGCCATTGCAGATTGTCGGCGAAGGCGCGGCTGAACGGCGACCATGTGCCGTAGGCCGGATCGTTCAGCACGCTCAGCATGCCGCTTTCGCCGCCGCCTTCCTTGACGAACTTCGTCTGCACCGGCTTCGAAAGCCACCATTTCACAACGTCGAGCGCCTCGTGGATCACCTCGTCGTTGTTCCATGTGGTCAGCACGAAGGGCTGGCCGCCGATGTTGGCGAAGCGATTGATCGAGCCATCGGCCTTGCGCACGCCCGGCGTCTGCGCGAACGCGCTCCTGTCGGCGACCTTGGAGACCTTCGGGTTCACCACCGGGCCGGCAGTGCCCACCCAGTCCACCACCGCCGCAACCTTGCCCTGCATGTACAGGTCCTGGACGACGAAGATGTCCATCTGGCCGGTCTTGGCCACCGGCGGCGCCCATTTCAGCAGGTCGAGATATTGCTCCATCGCCTTCACGGCGACCGGCGAGTTGACCACGCCGACTGCGGGCTTGGTGCTGGTCTCGTCCCAGATGTCACCACCGTAGTCCCACACCATGCTGTTCACCTGCATGGAGGAGAAGTCGTAGCCCTTGCCGGCCTGATAGGCGACGCCATAGAAATCGTCGTCCGCGACCCCGTCACCCAGGGGCGAGCCCTTCTTGCGGGTGAAGAATTCGCCGATCTGGCCCCACTCGTTCCAGTCGACGTCCTGCCATTCGTGGTAATAGCAGGGCAGTGTCTTGTGATATTTCGCCTTGAAATTCGCCTGCTCCTTCTTGTTGCAGAACAGATCAGTTCTGTAGAAGGTCACGAGGTTATCCGGGAACTGCGGAAAACCGTAATAGTTGGTAGATTTGTACGGATAGCTGGACGACGTGTCCTTCAGAACCTGATGCATGTCGGCCATGACCGCCTGCAGCTCGGGGTCGGCCTCGATGTACTTGTTGAGCTTCAGGTAGTGGCCGCCCTCGACGAAGTCACCCAGCCACTGGCTGTCGGTGACGATCATCTGGTACTTCTTCTCGCCCGAGCTGAGCGACGCGGCGACGCGCTGGTAGAAGCTCGGCCACGGGATGAAGTCGATCACCAGCTTGACGTTGTTGCCGCTTTTCGCCTTGTAGGAACGATTGAATTCCTCCTGCATGAAGCGGGTCGGCAGCCAGTCCGGCGCCGCCATGTTGAGGATGATGTCTTTTGCCGCCGCCGGCGTTGGCATGACCGCCCCGCCGACCAGGGCGCCCGCCGCAATGGCAGCCGCCGCCAAACTCGCCTTCAGCCCTTGCATGCTCTCCGAACTCCCTTGGACGTTTGTTGATTTTTTTGCGGCACGTCGCGTGACCGGATCGCGTCAGGCCGCGTCAGCCACGGTACGGCGTATCGCCGTTCCGGTCTCCTCGGTAAACAGGCTGATCTGGTCCGGGTCCACGGCGCATTCGATGTGGTCGTCCACCGCGATCCGCCACGCCTGTTCCTGCGGCAGCACCATGCGCAGGCGGGTGTCGCCGCCGGCCACGATGTCCAGGATCGTCACATCGCCCAGCGGCTCCGTCAGATAGACGCGGGCGGCGAAATTCGGCCCCGTGTCGCGCAGCGACCGCGGCCAGATCGCCTGCGGGCGCAAGCCGACTTTCAGCCGCGTACCGGCCGGGAAATCGCCGAGCGCCCCCCGCCAGGGCGCGGCATCCAGGCCCAGGAACGGCAGATCGATGCTGCGGCCCGCTGCCGCTTCGCGCAGCGTGCCGGCAACGAGATTGATCGGCGGATCGCCCACCAGCGACGCGACGAAATCATCGTTCGGCGCCTCGTACAGATCGCCGGGTGCCGCCACCTGCACGATCTGCCCTTGCCGCAGGACGCCGACACGGTTGCCCATGCTCAGCGCCTCAAGCTGGTCGGGCGTGGCATAGACGATGGTGGTGTTGCCCAGTTCACGATGCAGCCGCTTGAACTCGGCGCGCGTATCGTGCCGCAGCTTGGCGTCGAGGTTGGTCAGCGGCTCGTCCAGCAGCAGCAATCGCGGCCGCCGCACGAGCGCCCGCCCGATTGCACACCGCTGCTGCTCGCCACCCGACAACGTGCTGGGCTTGCGCGCCAGCGTGTGCGTCAGCCGCAGCATCTCGGCAACCTCGGCCACGCGGCGCTTGATCTCGGCCGAGGGCACGCGCGCCTCGCGCAGCGGATAGGCCAGATTCTCGAACGTCGTCATGTGCGGGTAGAGCGCGAAGGTCTGGAACACCATGGCGGTGTTGCGCATCCGCACTGGCAGCTCCGCCACGTCGCGTCCGTCGATCAGCACGCGGCCGGCATCGGCGCGTTCGATGCCCGCGATGATGCGTAGCAGCGTGGTCTTGCCCGCACCGCTCTGCCCGAGCACAGCGAAGAACTCGCCGGAATGCACGTGCAACACGACACCGCGCAACGCGGCCACCGCGCCGAACCGTTTGTGCACGTCGTGTATCGTTAAATCCATAAGCGTGTCTGCTCTTCCCGCTGGTCGCCGTTCAGGCGTAAAACGTGTAACGTGTGGCCGCGGCAACCCTGCTGGTCAGCATACAATGCCTCCCCGTATTCCGTTGGCCCGTGCGGGCCGTTCATTGTTGTTTAATCGGTAGCTTGGACAGACGCATTGGTATTCCCACTCTCGCCCGCCACGCAACGGGATTCTGAACGGGATTGGTGATGCTTGCGCGATTGGGAAAGGCACGGCTAACGTTTCAGCCCATGCCGCCGGCGCTGCCAGTTGGCGGTCCAAATGTGCGCCGGACTGCGTGTGCAGCCGGCCGCACATGTTACCGGACGCCCACCAAGCAGCCGGGGAGACGCGAGTGCGCACGCCAATGGAGGGCGCTGACGACGGCCATATCCTGTTCCGCCCAGCAACGTGGCGCCGCTCCGTCGGTGCTGTGTGCGTCGGGCTGGTGTATTTCGTCCCGGTGGTCTGGATGCTGCTGGCCGGCATCAAGACCCGGCAGGACGCGCTGGCGGTGCCGCCGAAGCTGATCTTCAGCCCGACATTCGAGCATTACCGCAGCCTGTTCACCGGCTTCACGAGCGACGGCAAGCAGGTGTTCTCGACGGGCTTCGAAACGTACGTCTTCAACAGCGTCTTCATCGCCGGCGCCAGCGTGCTGCTGGCCCTGGCACTCGGGCTGCTGGCCGCTTACGGCTTCGCCCGCATGCCGATCCGCGGCGCGCATTATCTGCTGTTCTACACACTGGCAGTTCGGATGATCCCGCCGCTGACCACGATCATCCCGCTCTATGTCATCTTCAGCCGCATCGGGCTGGGCGGCAGCTATCTCGGCATCATCCTGGTCTACACGGCGTTCAACCTGCCCTTCGCGATCTGGATGCTGCGCAGCTTCCTGATCGAGCTGCCCCTGGCCACGGAGGAAGCCGCGTGGCTGGACGGCACGCCCCGGCTGGCCATCCTGTGGCGCATCTGCCTGCCGCAGATGCGCGGCGGGCTCGCGGCCACGGCCATTATCGCCTTCGTATTCACCTGGAACGATTTCCTATTCAGCCAGATGCTCACCGGGGTCGACACCCGCACGATCCCGATCGCCATGCTGCGCGTGATGGGGGCGGATTTCGGTACCGATTGGGGCTTGTTCGCGGCCGCCGGCACGATCTACCTAGCACCGGTGCTGCTGGTCGCGTTCTTCCTACAGAACCAGTTGCTCCGCGGCGTGACCTTTGGGACGGTGGCGCGCTGACCGACTGCGCCCGTCGCCGGAGAGCGCCATGCCAGACTTTAAGACCGCTATCGTACCCGTTACCCCGTTCCAGCAGAACTGCGCCGTGATTTGGAATGACGCCACCAAACGCGGCAGCGTCATTGATCCGGGCGGCGACGCGCCGCGCATTATGGCGGCGGTGCGGCAGTTGGGGCTGACCATCGAGTTGATCCTGCTGACGCATGGCCATCTGGACCACGCCGGCGGCGCGATGCCGCTGCAGCGCCTGCTGGCGGCGGCGGGGCAGGAAGACGTGCCGATCATCGGGCCGGACGCGCGCGACCAGTTCCTGCTCGAGGGCATCGCTGCCCAGGGCCACGCCTACGGTATCGGGGATCTGGAGAACGCCACGCCGACGCGCTTCCTGACCGAGGGCATGCAGGTCACCGCCGGCGGCGTGATGTTCGACGTGCTGCACTGCCCCGGCCACACGCCGGGCCACGTGGCGTTCGCCAGCCGCGACCAGCATTTCGCCATCGTCGGCGACGTGCTGTTCAAGGGCAGCGTCGGCCGCACGGATTTGCCCTATGGCGACCATGCAGCGTTGCTGCGCTCGATCAAGGAGCGGCTGCTGCCGCTGGGCGACGACACCGCGTTCCTGTGTGGTCACGGCCCCGGATCGACGATCGGTGCGGAACGGCGGACGAATCCTTTCCTGGCCGGGTTGGCCTGAGGGACTCTTCGCTGTCCGACGAATTGATACGCGAACGGGGGTATGATGCGGACTAAACGATCGGGATGGCGCCTGTCCGGGCGCCTGGCGGGGGCGGCGTTGCTGTCCGTCGCGTCGCTGCAGCTCGGCGGCTGCAGCTCATTTCTCAGTGCGGGAACGGCGGATGCGGCTGGCGTCGCGGGCGCCGGCATCGCCGGAGCGGTCACCAAAAACGCGACTGTGGGGGCCGCGATCGGCCTCGGCGTCGCCTCGGTGGCGACGGCCGGGCTGCAGTACACCGAGCGAGTCGTGCATGGGAAGGAACAGGACCTCATCGCCGCCACCGCCGGCGCGCTGCCGGAGGGTGTGGTGGGCACCTGGACCGTTTCCCATACCGTCCCGATCGAACCGGACGAGGGCGGCTCGGTGGTGGTGACGCGCACCATTGGCGGCCCGGATTTCACCTGCCGGGAGATCGTGTTTTCGGTCGATGGCGGCACCAAAAAGGTACCGGACCGTGCGTTCTACACCGCCACGGTCTGCCGTGACGGCGACCACTGGAAATGGGCCAGCGCCGAGCCGGCGACCGCGCGCTGGGGCTCGCTGCAGTGATCGCGCGTGGTTTGGTGCTGCTGGCCCTGCTGGGGCTGGCCGGGTGCGATTCAGTCGGCGAGATTACCGGCTTGGTCGTCGGCGGCGGCGCCGGGGTCGCGACGGCCAGCCCCGCGGTCGGGTATGCGGTCGGCATTGCAGTCGCTGCGGGGACCACCGAGGCGGTGAAATACTACAGCCGCAGCCGTCAGAATGCCGAGCAGGACGCCATCGCGGCCGTCGCCGGAACACTGCCGGAGGGCGGTGAGGCGCCCTGGCGCATCCGCCACGACATCCCGATCGGCAACGAGCGCGGCGAGGTACGGATGATCCGCCTCATCGCCTCGCCGCTCGCCGACTGCCGGGAGATCGCATTTTCGGTGGAGGACCCGCCGACACCGCCTGTCTGGTATACGGCCAGCATCTGCAAGCAGACCGCGCGCTGGAAATGGGCGGCGGCAGAGCCGGCGGTGACACGCTGGGGCAATCTGCAATAGTGCCGGGGGCAGTGGCGCTGCCGGGCGCGGGATCAAGCGGCGGCGCACGCGGGACGGAAAGCGTGGTAAATCGATTGCGGCCACGCGCGGCCGGGGCTTGAATGCACGCATGGACCTGCCGCTCCCGCTCGCACACGCTGGCCTGACCGACACCTCGGGGCCGGCATTTACCATCGCCTACCCGACCGTGCAGACGACCCCCCTGGTGTTCGCCTCGCCGCATTCCGGCCGGCGCTACAGCGCGGATTTCGTCGCCTCCGTCCGGCTGGACCCGGTCAGCCTGCGCCGCAGTGAGGACAGCTTCGTCGACGAACTGTTCGCCGCCGCCCCCGCCTACGGTGCCCCGCTGATCGCCGCCACCTTTCCGCGCGCCTTCTGCGACCCCAACCGCGAAGCCTGGGAACTCGACCCGGGGATGTTCGAGGAGGTGTTGCCCGGCTGGGTGAACACCACCAGCCCGCGGGTCGGCGCCGGGCTGGGCACCATCGCCCGCGTGGTCGCCTCCGGCGAGGCCATCTATCGCCGCAAGCTGCGCTTTGCCGAGGCCGAAGCCCGCGTCCAGACGTTCTGGCAACCGTTCCACGACGCGCTCGGCAGCCTGATCGCCGAGACTCGCCGAACCTTCGGCAGCTGCCTGCTGGTCGACTGCCACTCCATGCCGGCCGCCGTGCAGCCGCCGCGCGGGGGGGTGGACGTGATTCTCGGCGACGCCCACGGCACCGCCTGCGCCGCCCGCACCGTCCGGCTGGTGGAGCAGGTGCTGGACGGCCTCGGCTACCGGGTCCGCCGCAACGACCCGTATGCCGGCGGCTTCATCACCCGCCACTATGGCCGCCCGCGCGAAGGCGTGGAGGCGCTGCAGATCGAGGTCAGCCGCTCACTCTATATGGATGAAGCGCGCATCGAGCGCCTGCCCGCCTTCTCCGGCGTGCAGCAGGACATGACCAGCCTGATCGCCGTGCTGGCCGGCGCCGCGCGCCAGGGCGGCTGATCCCGGCCAATCGCGCTGGGGCCCGCGCCGCGCAAAAAAATGGCGGCGCTGTGAAGCGCCGCCAAGTTTAGGGAGGAAACGTCCAAGAAGCAGGAAAGCGGCATAACCGCCTTGCTGCGATGCACAATCTAGCTATGCGGTCATTCGTGTGCAAGTAACTTTTTGCATTGCAGCATCCACTTTCGCTCAAGGCACCGCCAGATGAACGGCTGGTAACCCAGCGCACACTCTTGGGTGAGCCCCCTGCAACGCACTCGATCGCCACGCGCTGAAACACGGCTGTTTAACCTCCAGCCGATAGGGTGCGCCCCATGCCGGACCGTCTGCTGCCCGCGTGCCGCCTTGCCCGTACCGGCGCCTTTGCGCTGGCGGCGGCGCTTGCGCTGCCGGCGGCGCGTGTCCGCGCGGAAATTCCCGCCGGCACGATTCCGGTGGTGCCGATCCCCATCGCCATAACGCGCCCCGCGACGCCGCCGGCCATGATTGTCTCCCCCGGCGGGGTTTCGCCCGGCCAGCGGTGCCGGCAGGCGATCCGTACCGCCGAACGGGCGAGCGGCATCCCCGACCAGCTCATGGCGGCCATCGGCCGCGTCGAAAGCGGCCGGCGCGAGGCGGATGGCAGCGTCAACCCCTGGCCCTGGTCGATCAATGCCGACGGCGAGCCGCATGTCTTCGACACCAAGGCCGAGGCGGTCGCGGCCGTGCGGGCGCTGCAGGCCCATGGCATGCGATCGATCGACGTTGGCTGCATGCAGGTGAACCTGATGCACCACCCGGACGCCTTCGCGAGCCTCGACCAGGCGTTCGACCCGGTCGCGAACGCCAATTACGCGGCGCGCTTCCTGGTGCAACTGCACGCGCAGACCGGCGCCTGGCCGACCGCGACCGCGTGGTATCATTCGGCGACGCCCGAACTCGGCGCCGACTACCAGCGCAAGGTGATGGCAGTCTGGCCCGAGGAAAAGCGCCACCAGGGCGACACGCTGCGCACCGACCTCGTTGACGCCTGGGCGGCCACCCGCGGCGTCACCGCGACGTTCGCCAGCGCCACGGCCGGCTCCGCGACGCCGGTGGGTGCGGCCTTCGTGCTGCCTCGCCCGGCTGGGCACAGCCGCATCCTGCCGCAACCCGTCGGCACCGTCGGCCGCAGCCTGTCCGTCTATCGGGCACTGCCGATCCGCATGCCGCTTTTGCCGCTGGCGACGCGACCGGCCGCCGCCTCACCGCTGGTGCGCAACGTCAACAGCAAAGGCTGAATCAGCCGGCGCTTCACGCGGACGTGACTGTCCGAGCCGTTGTGTTCGGAACGAGCTCCCTGATCTGCGTTCACGACGTGGCGAATTCTTCATGTTAGGGTCACGTTTGCCGGGGCCGTGGCCTGAGTGATTCGCGGCGCTTTGGCGCGCGCATCTGCTTTTCGGAGCCACCCCGCAATGATCCGCCGATCCCCGACCCCCCGTCGCTGGATGATCGCCGCTATTCCGCTCGCCCCCGTTCTATTCGTCCCCATTCTGCTCGCCTGGGCCATTCAGTCCGCCGCCGCGCAGGTGTCCAGTGTGCCGGTGCAGGCGGCGGTGGCGACCCGTCAGGATGCGCCGGTCGAACTGCGCAACATCGGCGCGGTGCAGGCTTATCAGGCCGTGCTGGTGCGCGCCCGGGTGGACGGCACGCTGGAAAAGGTGATGTTCCGCGAGGGGCAGGACGTAAATGTCGGCGATCAGCTGGCGTTGATCGATCCACGCCCGTACGCCGCCGCACTGGCGCAGGCCCAGGCCAAGAAGGCGGCTGACCTGGCGCAACTGATCAACGCCCAGCACGATCTGGTGCGCTACACCAACCTCGCGCACAGCGACTTCGCCTCCCGCCAGCAGCTCGACACGCAGACATCCACTGTCGCGCAGGATCAGGCCATCGTGGCCGGCGACGAAGCCGCCATCGACACGGCGCGGCTGAACCTGGAGTTCTGCACCATCACCTCGCCGATCACCGGGCGCGTCGGGCTGCGCCTGGTCGATGCCGGCAACCTGATCCATGCCACCGACGTGCAGGGCATCGTCAGCATCATGCAGATCCACCCGATCGCGGTGATCTTCACGCTGCCGCAGGATTACGCTGCCACAGGTGCAGACGGCGATGGCGCGGGGCGCGCTGACGGTGCTCGCCTACACCTCCGACGATCGCACCAAGCTGGGCGAGGGCGAGCTGCTGACCCCCGACAACACCATCGACCAGACCACCGGCACGATCAAGATGAAGGCCGAATTCCCTAACCTCGACAATCGGTTGTGGCCCGGCCAGTTCGTCAACGCGCGGCTGCTGGTGGGCGAGCTGAAGGGCGTCGTGGGGGTGCCCTCGGTCGCGGTGCAGCACGGGCCGGACGGCCTGTACGTCTACGTCGTCAAGCAGGATCCGACGGTGGCGATGCAGCCGGTGACGGTGCAGCAGGACGACGGCGTGACGGCGGTCATCGCCAGCGGCCTGGACGAAGGCGCGCAGGTGGTGACCAATGGTCAATCACGGCTGCAGAACGGCAGCCATGTCACCGTGAACCAGAAGACCGCCAGCTAGCCGGCCGGAGCACCTTTCCGCCATGAGCATTTCGACTCCGTTCATCCATCGGCCGATCGCGACCTCCCTGCTGATGGCGGCGATCCTGCTCATCGGCATCGCCGCCTATCCGCTGCTGCCGGTGGCGCCGCTGCCGCGCGTCGACTTTCCGACCATCCAGGTCAACGCCAAACTGCCCGGTGGCAGCCCGGAGACGATGGCAGCCACCGTGGCGCAGCCGCTGGAGCGCCAGTTCGCGCAGATCCCGGGCGTCGCGCAGCTCACCTCGGTCAGCGTGCTCGGCGCGTCCCCGATCACCGTGCAGTTCGACCTCAACCGCAACATCGACGCCGCCGCGCAGGACATCCTGGCGGCGATCAACGGCGCGACCGGCCAGTTGCCCAAGACGCTGCCCAGCCCGCCGACCTACTACAAGGTCAACCCGTCCGACGCGCCGATCCTGATCCTGGCCGTCACGTCGGACGAATTGCCGCTGATCTCGGTGGACGACTACGCCGACAACATCCTGTCGCAGCAGATCTCGCAGATTTCCGGCGTGAGCCAGGTCTATATCGGCGGCGAACAGAAACGTGCCGTGCGCGTCCAGGTCGACCCGTCGCGCCTCGCCGCATGGGGATGACGCTGGAAGATGTCCGCAACATGCTGGTCAACGCCACGGTCGATAATCCGAAGGGCACCATCGACGACGACCGGCGCAGCTACGCGCTGTACGACAACGACCAGCTCACCCGCGCCAAAGAATACGACAATGTCGTGCTGGCCTACCGCAACGGCGCGCCGGTGCGCGTGCGCGACATCGGCCGCGCCATCGACGGGCCGGAAAACGATGAGATGACCGGCTTCCAGAACGGCAAGCAGGCCGTGCTGCTGGTGGTCTTCAAGCAGCCGGACGCCAATGTCATCAGCACGGTGGACGCCATCAAGGCGCGGCTGCCGTCGCTGATCGCCTCCATTCCGCCCTCCGTACGTGTCGAAGGTCGTCAGCGACCGCACGCAGACCATCCGCGCCTCGGTCGCCGACGTGCAGTTCACGCTGCTGCTCACCATCGCGCTGGTGGTGATGGTGATCTTCATCTTCCTGCGCAACGTCTGGGCGACGGTGATCCCCGGCGTCACCGTGCCGCTGGCGCTGATCGGCACCTTCGCCGTCATGTATATCCTGAACTACAGCCTCGACAACCTGTCGCTGATGGCGCTGACCATCGCGGTCGGCTTCGTCGTGGACGACGCCATCGTGATGCTGGAGAACATCTACCGCCACATCGAGGACGGCGTGAAGCCGATGGAGGCCGCGGTCAAGGGCGCGGGCGAGATCGGCTTCACCATCGTGTCGATCAGCCTGTCGCTGATCGCCGTGTTCATCCCGCTGCTGCTGATGGGCGGCATCGTCGGCCGGCTGTTCCGCGAATTCGCCGTCACGGTCAGCGTCGCGGTGCTGGTCTCGGCGTTCGTGTCGCTGACGCTCACGCCGATGATGTGCTCGCGCTTCCTGCGTCACGATCACACGACGCATGGCTGGGTCTACCGGGTGATCGAGGCGTTCTTCGAAGGGCTGATCAACTTCTACCGCCGCACGCTCGATATCGCGCTCCGGTTCCAGCCCATCACGCTGCTGGTGTTCGTCGCCACGGTGGGCCTGACCATGGGCATGGCCTTCTTCGTCATGCAATGGGGGTTTTTCCCTGACCAGGATACCGGCATCGTGTTCGGTATCTCGGAAGGCTCGCAGGATATCTCGTTCGCCGAGATGTCGCGGCGCCAGCTCGCGCTGGGTGAGATCGTGGCGGCCGATCCGGACGTGGATCACTGGTCCGGCATCCTGGGTGCCGGCTCGGGCGGACAGACCGGCAACAACGGCCGGTTCTTCATCACGCTGAAGCCGTTCGCCGTGCGCACCGCCACGGCCCAGCAGGTCATCGCGCGGTTGCGCCCCAAGCTGGAGGCGGTGGAGGGCGGAGCGTTGTTCCTCCAGGCGGCGCAGGATGTGCGGGTGGGCGCGCGGCTGTCCAAGACGCTCTATCAATACACGTTGCAGGACGCCGACGCCGACGAACTCTACGCCTGGGCGCCGAAGGTGCTCTCGGCCCTGAGTAAACTGCCGCAGTTGCGCGACGTCGCCACCGACCAGCAGATCGGCGGCACGGCGGCCACGCTGACCATCGACCGCGACGCCGCCGCCCGCTTCGGCATCCAGCCGGCGGCGATCGACCAGATCCTGTATGACGCGTTCGGCCAGGAACAGATCGCCCAGTATTTCAGCCAGGTGAACTCGTACCACCTGATCCTGGAGGTGCCGAACAGCGCACGCGGCAGGCTCGATACGCTGCACAAACTTTATGTCAACAGCGCGAGTGGCAAGCCGGTGCCGCTGGACACGTTCGTCAGCATCGATACCGGCAAGGTCGCGCCCCTGTCGATCAGCCACCAGAGCCAGTTTCCGGCCGTCACCATCTCGTTCAACCTTGCGCCAGGGGTGGCGCTCGGCGAAGCCGTGAGCGCAGTCGATGGAGCCATGGCGCGGATCGGCACGCCGCTGGCTTTGCAAGGCGGGTTCCAGGGCACTGCGCAGGCGTTCCAAAGCTCGCTGTCGACGATGCCCTACCTGCTGGCGGCGGCGATCATTTCGGTCTACATCATCCTGGGCATCCTGTACGAAAGCTACATCCTGCCGCTCACCATCCTCTCGACCATTTTCTCGGCCGGCGTCGGCGCGGAGATCATTCTCTATGCGTTTGGTTACGACCTTTCGCTGATCGCGATCATCGGCCTGCTGCTGCTGATCGGCATCGTCAAGAAGAACGGTATCATGATGGTGGATTTCGCCATCAACGCCGAACGCAATCAGGGAATGTCACCGTCCGAGGCGATCCGTCAGGCCTGCCTGCTGCGTTTCCGACCGATCCTGATGACGACCATGGCGGCACTGCTCAGCGGCCTGCCGCTGATGCTGGGACATGGCGCGGGCAGCGAACTGCGCCGCCCGCTCGGCTACGCGATGGTCGGCGGACTGGCGTTCAGCCAGGTGCTGACGCTCTACACGACGCCGGTCGTGTATCTGTATCTCGATCGCCTGCAAGGCCTCATGTCACCACGCCGCCGGGGCAAGCTGTCGCATCTGGCGAAGGCGATGGGCGAGGGCGCCGCGGACTGACCGACGCATAGCGACGCCCCGGCCAGGACCGGGGTCGCGGATCACCGTCACGACGCAGCCGGGAAGCAGCCAGCGTCGCCAGCCGCAGCGTCATTGCGCGGTCGGCGCCGGATCCATCTCGATCACCACATTCCCCCCATCGTCGCGCCATGCCTGAGCGTCTGGCGGCACCACGATGGTGGCATCGTACTCCTCGATCAGCAGCGGCCCCTGGCGCGGCGCCACCGGCAGGTCGGCGCGCCCGATCAGCGCCACGTCGTGCCAGCCTTCGGCACCAAAATAGGCGCGCCGCGTCGCGTTTCCGGCGACACCCGCCGGCAACGCCGCCACGTGCCCCGCCCCCGTCGCCCGGCCGCGCCCCAGCACGCCGAGGCTGACCAGTTCGACCGGCTCGCCGATCCCGGCGCGGTGCCCATAGGTGCGTTCGTGTTCCGCGCCGAACGCCTCGGCCACCGCAGTTGCGTCGAACCCCGCGTCGAGGCTCACCGCCAGTTCGAATGACTGGCCCTGGTAGCGCAGCCGGGCGAAGCGGTGCAGCGCCACGCCGTCGCCGCCGTGCCCTGCCCCGGCCAGATTCGCGCGCACATCGTCGGCCAATGCCGCCAGGATCTGCGCCACGCGCTCCGGCGCGGCCCCGGCCAGCAGGATCTTGTATGTGCGGGTGGCCTGGTGCTCCACCACACCCTCCAGCAACCCGGCGGCCGAGAACAGGCCCGGCGAGGGCGGTACCACCACGCGCCGCATCCCCAGGCTGCGCGCCACCAGCGGCCCGAATATCCCGCCATTGCCGCCGAACGCCACCAGTGCGAAATCGCGCGGGTCGCGCCCCCGCTCGCTGGACACGGCGCGGATCGCCCGGATCATGGTCGCCGTCGCGACCGCCACCGCGCCATAGGCAGCCGCCACCACCTCGATGCCCAGCGGTGCTGCGATGCGCGCCTGCAACGCTGCCCGCGCCGCCTGCCCGTCCAGCCGCACGGTGCCGCCGGCCAGCCCGGCCTCACCCAGCCAGCCCAGCACGAGGTTGCAATCGGTGATGGTCGGATCCGTGCCGCCCTGGCCGTAACAGACCGGCCCGGGCACCGCGCCGGCGCTGCGCGGCCCGACCTGCGGCGCGCCGGCGCGATCCAGCCACACCACCGAACCGCCGCCGGCCCCCACCTCCGCGAGGTCGATCGCCGGCACCCGCAGCGTGTAGCCGCCGCCCGTGAGCAGCCGCGAGCCGCTCATGATCCCGCCGCCCACCTGGAACTCGGCGGCCCTGGACGCCTCGCCGCCGGTGACCAGCGCCGCCTTGGCCGTGGTGCCGCCCATGTCGAAGGAGATCAGGTCCGTCATCCCGCTGCTGCGCGCCAGCGCCACGGCGCCGATCACGCCGGCCGCCGGGCCGGATTCGACAATGCCAACCGGCAGCCACGCCGCCTGCTCGGCCGGCATCAGCCCGCCACCCGACTGCATCAGCAGCAGCGTCGCCGTCACCCCGCGCCGCCGCAGCATTCCCTGCAGCCGGTCCAGATAGGCGCCGACCACCGGTTGCAGATACGCATTGATGACGGTGGTCGAGGTCCGTTCATACTCGCGCAGTTCCGGCAGCACGTCGCAGCTCAGGCTCAGCCGGATGCCGGGCGCATATTCGGCCGCCAGTTCGGCGATGCGGCGTTCGTGCGTATCGTTGGCGTAGGCGTGCAGCAGGCACACCGCGATCGCCTCCACACCCGCATCGGCCAGCGCCCGCAAGGCGGCCACGGCCGACGCCTCATCGAGCGGCGTGCGCACTGCCCCCTGCGCGTCGAGCCGCTCGTCCACCTCGCGTCGCAGATGGCGTTCCACGAGCACCGGCGGCTTGTCCCAGGTGAGGTCGTACAGCCGCGGCATCCGCAGCGTGCGGATTTCCAGGATGTCGCGAAATCCCCGCGTCGTGATCAGCCCGGTGCGCGCCCCCCTGCCCTCCAGGATGGCGTTCGACGCCACCGTCGTGCCGTGCAGCACTTCCGACAACGCGCCGGGCGTCAGGTTCGCGGCCGCGAGAATGGACTCCAGCCCGTGGCCGATCGCCTCCGCATAGTCGTGCGGCGTGGAGGGGCACTTGAACCGATGCACCGCGCCCGCCCCCGTGACGAGCACGAAGTCGGTGAACGTGCCGCCGATATCGATACCGATGCGCGCCCTCATGCCCGCACCACCGCCGGCAGTTCGGTCCAGCCGCGTGCCGCCCGCAGCGCCGCCCGCGCGGCCTCCGTCGCGTCCGTGTCGACGCGCCACGGATCGGTCAGCACCACCACACCGTACTCGTCCCGCGCCGCCTGCACGGACAGAAACTCGTTGCGCACGTCCCGCAGCACGGCGCCCGGCTCGCGCAGCAGCGGGTCGCCCCAGCCGCCGGAGCCGGGCAGATCGTGCCGGAACACGTCGCCATGGCGGATCGTCATCGTCAGTTTGGACGGCAGCGCCGTCGCCGCGCCGTACGGGTCCAGCACATTGCGCGACGGCTTGCCGGGTGAGCCGCCCCACAACCCGTACGGACGGTGCGTCGTGCCGATCCGAGCGCACCTGCAACACCGCCTCCGCCTCGGTGAAGCGGTAATCGCGGCGATAACCGAACTCCGCCGCGATACTGCCCGGCCCCGGCCGAATCCGGCACGAACTCGAATGCCAGGATCTCCACCGGCTGCTCGCTCTCCAGCACCTCGACCGATTGCGAGGCCATGTTGGCGAACATGTTGGCGTTGCCGTCGAGCCCGTCGGCCCAGGGCCGCGCGCCCCAGGCGCCGCACATGAAATCGACGTAGACGAATGGCTTGCGCTCGCGCGTCCAGCCGCCGATCGAGATGCCGGTGTTGCCGCCGTCGCTGGCGGCGATACACCTTGTCCGGCACCAGCATGCGCCAGCGCGCCGAAGCAGCAATCGACCATGCGGAAGCCGGTCAGCCCGCGCGCGGCGCAGGCCGCCGGCAGCACGCCGTTGGCGATCGTGCCGGCCGGCGCGATCACCTCGATGGCGCGGAACACGCCGTCGTTGTTGGGGATGTTCAGCGACAGC
This sequence comes from uncultured Pseudomonadota bacterium, assembly GCA_963764895.1. GTDB lineage: Bacteria > Pseudomonadota > Alphaproteobacteria > Acetobacterales > Acetobacteraceae > CAVXUK01. The sequence continues at coordinate 86,442 of CAVXUK010000010.1, read as the reverse complement.
ACGGACTTCACGGCCGTCAAAGTCGCCGCCTTGGTGTAGGAATAGGTGTTGTTGATCGCGCCCTTCACCTGCGGCGAAGTGCCCGTCCAGTCGGCGACCAGTCGGTCGCCGCGCTTGTCCAGCGTCACGAACAGCCGGATCGGCTGGCCTACATCGATGCCGTCATCGTCGATCCAGTCCTCGAAGTTGCACGGTGCCGTCCGGCAGCTCGGCCAGGCAGGCGCGCACGAGCTGCTCGGAATAATCGAGCAGGGCCGCCGACATGGCGGCGAAGGCGGCGGCGCCATGGCGCGCGACGAGGTCGCGCACGCCCGCCTCGGCGATATGGCAGGCCGCGAGCTGTGCGCGCAGATCGCCGAACACCCTCACCGGCAGCCGCACATTGCGCTCGATCAACGCGAACAGCGTCTCGTTGCGCTGCCCGCGCTCGTACAGCTTCAGGGGCGGAATGCGCAGCCCTTCCTGATAGATCTCGGTCGAGTCCGACGCGTTGGAGCCGGGCACCCGGCCGCCGACGTCGGTGTGGTGGCAGATCGTCGCCGCCACGCGACCATGACGCCGGCGACAAAGATCGGCTGGAAGACGAAGATGTCGGGCAGGTGCATGCCGCCCTCGAACGGGTCGTTCATGCAGATCACGTCGCCCGGATGCAGGTCGCCGCCGAGACGCGCCAGTGCCGCCTTCAGCGCGACCGGGATCGAGCCCAGATGCCCGGCCAGCGTCAGCCCCTGCGCGACCAGCCGCCCCTGCGGGTCACAGAGCGCGGTCGAGTAGTCCATGATGTCCTTCAGCACGCCCGAATAGCTGGTGCGATAGATGGTCAGCGCCATCTCGTCGGCGAGCGACGTGATGGCGTGGCCGAACAGCGCCAGCGCGAAAGGGTCCACCGTGGTCCGCGTCATCGTCCGACATCCTCCCGCCACATCCAACCCGCCACGCAATCGCAATGCCAGCCGAGCGCCTCCGGGGGGCCTCCTCTAGCTGGCACAGGCGGGAATGGCGAGACGATGGCGGATGTCGGAACGGCCCGCGGTCAACATCGACCGCGGGCCGCCGGCGGCACATCGCGGATCAGATCGACGATTTGTCGATGTGGCTGAGGTTGGTGAAGGTGATGGTCGTGCTGTCGTTCAGATGGATCGTGACGCTCGACCCTGAATCCTGCTGGGTCGCGATCGCCTGGTTGATTTGGGCGCCGGTGTAGCCGTTGAGCTGGAACGTGTCCGTGCCGGGCACGAAGTCGGTGAGCGTGAAGTGGCCGGCGCTGGTCGCCGCATTGAACTCGTAGGTGTTGCCGGCGAAGCCGCCGATGATCGTGCCGCCGCCGCTGCCGGCCAGGAAGGTATTCTTGCCGAAGCCGCCGACCATGGAATCGGCGCCGGTGCCGCCCTTGAAGGTGTCGCTGCCCGACCCGGCACCGAGCAGGGTTTCGTTGCCGCGTCCGGCGACCAGCAGGTCGTTGCCGTTGCCTTGGGCGATCAGCAGGTCGTTGTTGCCGCCGCCGAACAGCGTGGTGGCTTGCAGCCCGGAGACGAGCAGGTTGTTGCCCGCAGACCCGCCGGCATAGACGCCGCCGCCCGTGCCGCCGGTGACAGTGACCGCACCGCTGCCCCCCAGCACCGTTGAGCTGCCGGCGCCGTTGGCGAAGACGAGGTTGCCCGAGCCGGCCTGCACCACCGCCGCTCCGCTCAGTGCGTCCACGGTGTCGTTACCGCTGCCCGCAACGATGCTATCGAAGCCGGTCACGTCGACAAGATCGTTGCCGGTGCCCAGCACGATGCTGTTGTCGCCGGGGCCGGCGCCGATCGTGTCATTACCCGTCAGCGCCAGGATACGGTTGTTGCCGCCGTCCGTCAGGAACAGATGGGCGCCCATGCCGGGCGCGTCGGCGATGATCGTGTTGTCGCCCCCGCTCGCGACCACGGTCCCCACGCCGGTATTGGCGTAATAGGTCAGCTGCAGAAGTCACTGACGACGGACTGCACGGAGGCGTTGCCGCCGAACAGCAGCACGGGGCCATTGGCGACATTGACCACGTCATTGGTGCTGCTCGACAGAGAGGCGCTTCCAGGCCCCGTCACGATCAGATAGCCCGGCGTGGTCGGCGGCGTAAGCGACCCGGTACCGGCATATTCGTATGGTGTAAGTTTGCCATTATCTACATATTGATCAATCGACGACAGTAGATTTTGAGCAACTATCGCGTTTTGCGCCGAAGAAATCGAAACTCGAACTGTTGATCCGTCCGATCCGACAACAGTGAGATTAGACATTGTTTTCAAGTCCTCAAGTTGTTTCGGGTCTCAGATAATAAACTAGCGAGAAAATCGGTTAACCTACAAGCGAGTACATTGGATGTAATAAAACCTACTTGGTTAAATCGCTGCCACCGGATCGGGAGAAAATCGTTAAAATGCCGATCGGGCCACGTGATTTCCGTAGAGCGGCGATGGCGGAGCTGGCGTGGAGCTGCGCCACGCCTCGCGATGCCGCAGCAGGCCCGGGCGCTGAAACCGGCTGCCGTCTCGCATGTTAAAGGGGTCCCCGGGGGAAGATTTCATGCGCACGATCGCCAGGCGTGCCCTTCTGACGGCCACAGTTGCCCTGTCGGCCGCACCCGCCCGTGCCCTGGTCATCAAGGGCGGCATGCCATGGGCGCCCGACCAGGCCGATCCGCCGGAACCCCTCCGTCCCGGATCCTGGGCGTTCTTCACCGGTGAAGAAGGAGCGGCCGTCGAGGCGCTCGTCGACCGGTTGATCCCGCCCGAACTGGAGACGCCCGGCGGCAAGGACGCCGGTTGTGCCGTGTTCATCGACCGCCAGTTGGCTGGGGGCTACGGCGCATCGCGCGGCTGGTATATGCGCCCGCCGTTCCAGGACGGCACACCCACGCAAGGCGTGCAGTCGCCGATGACGCCCGCCACCCGCTACCGGGTGTCACTGGCGGCTCTCGACCAGCATTGCCGCAGCGCCTTTATCGGCAAGTCCTTCGCGCAACTCAGCGGCGACCAGCAGGACCAGATCATCCGAGATCTGGAATCCTCCGCCTTGCAGCTGCCGGGTGTCAGTGGCCGCGCGTTCTTCGAGCAATTGCTGAAGGACACGCAGCAAGGCTTCTGGGCCGACCCGATCTATGGCGGCAATAAGGATATGTGTGCCTGGAAGATGATCGGCTTCCCGGGCGCGCGCTACGACTATCGCGACTGGATCACCCGCCACAACGAGCCTTACCCGCATCCGCCGATCGGCATCGGCGCCCATCCGGACTGGACGCCATGAGTGCCACCAGGCTGCCCGCCACCGATGTCGTCATCATCGGGCTCGGCTGGACCGGCTCGATCCTCGCGCATGAGCTGGCGGAGGCCGGGCAGCGCGTGGTCGCCATCGAGCGCGGCCCGTGGCGCGACACGGCGACCAGCTTCCCGCCATCCTACGCACCGGATGAGCTGCGCTACCGCATCCGCCACGACCTGTTCCTGCGCCCGGACCAGACCACGCTGACCTTCCGCAACACGCTTGACCAGACTGCGCTGCCGGTGCGCACCTGGGGTGCGTTCATGCTGGGCAACGGCGTCGGCGGCGCCGGCGTGCACTGGAACGCCGAAACCTGGCGCTTCCTGCCAACCGACTTCCAGCTCCGCAGCCACCTGACGCAACGCTACGGCGCGAAAATCCTGCCGGATGACATGACCATCCAGGACTGGGGCGTCACGTATCAGGAACTGGAACCGTACTACGACAGATTCGAGTACCTGTGCGGTACCTCCGGCACCGCCGGCAACGTGAACGGTCAGATCCTGCCGGGCGGCAATCCGTTCGAGGGCGCGCGATCGCGCCCATATCCCACGCCTGCCCAATCGCAGCCCTACAGCGCGGAACTATTCGCCAAGGCGGCGGCCGAGATGGGTTACCATCCGTATCCGCAGCCCTCCGGCAACCTGTCGCAGGCCTACACGAACCCGCTCGGCGTGAAGCTGGGACCATGCACTTATTGCGGGTTCTGCGAGTGGTTCGGATGCGGTAATTATTCCAAGGCAAGCCCGCAGACCACGCTCCTGCCGGTGGTGACCCGTAACCCGAATTTCGAAGCGCGCACCGAATGCGAGGTGATGCGCATCAATCTCGATTACACCGGCAAGCGCGCGACTGGCGTGACCTATGTGGACACGTCGGGCAAGGAATGGGAGCAGCCGGCCGAACTGGTGCTGTTGTGCGCGTTCAGCATCTTCAACGTGCAACTGTTGCTGCTGTCCGGCATCGGCACGCCCTATGATCCGCGAGCCGACCGCGGACAGATCGGGCGTAATTTCAGCCACCAGACCGTGTCCACCGCGATCGCGTTCTTCGACAACACGAAATACCGGTTCAACCCGTTCATGGCGTCGGGCGCGATCGGCATGTGCATCGACGAATTCAACGGCGACAATTTCGACCACGCCGATCTGGGCTTCGTCGGCGGCGGCTACATGGGGCAGGTGCAGACCAATGGCCGCCCGATGGAATCCACACCCGTGCCGCCCGGCACGCCGCTCTGGGGCCATGGCTGGAAGCAGGCCGTGCGCGACAACTACAACAGCACGGTCTTCGCGGGCGCCGGCGTGCATGGCAGCTGCTACAGCTATCGCACGAACTACCTGGACCTCGACCCCACCTACCGTGATCGCTTCGGCCGCCCGCTGCTGCGGCTGACGATGGATCTCCACGACAACGAATTGAAAATGAGCGCCTATCTGACCGACAAATATGCCGAGATCCTGCAACGCATGGGGGCCAAGCAGGTCGTCAAGCAACCCCGCAAAGGCCCATACGACATCACAAAGTACCAGACATCGCATATCTGCGGCGGCGCAATAATGGGGACCAATCCGGGGAACAGTGCGCTCAATACCTATTTGCAGAGCTGGGACGTGCCGAACCTGTTCGTTACCGGGATGAGCGCGTTTCCGCAGAATGCCGGGTACAACCCTACCAACACGGTCGCGGCGCTCGCCTTCAGGGCGGCCGAAGCGATCCGCACGCAGTACCTGAGAAACCCCGGGCCGCTCGTGCATGCGTAGCGCCGGCGCCTTGCTGCTGCTGGCGTTGCTGCCCGTCTGCGCGGCGGCCACCACACCCGATGGGCAGAATTTCCCGCTGGTGGAGCGCGGCCGCTACCTGACCACGGCCGGCGATTGCGCGGCGTGCCACACGGCACCCGGCGGCCAGCCATTCGCCGGCGGGCTTGCGGTCGAAACTCCGTTCGGCATCATCGTGTCGTCCAACATCACGCCGGATCAGGAGACCGGGATCGGCGCCTGGAGCGATGAAGACTTCGTTCGTGTGCTGCAGGAAGGTATCGGCCGGGACGAGAAACATCTCTACCCTGCCATGCCGTATCCCTCCTTCACGCACGTCACGCGCAGCGATGATCTTGCGATCCGCGCGTATCTCGCGACCATCGCGCCGGTGCGCAACAGGGTGGTGTCGAACCAGTTGCCGTTCCCGCTGAACATCCGTGTTGCGATGATCGCGTGGAACAAGCTGTTCTTCAGGCCCGGTCCATTCCGGCCGGATGCGACCAAATCCGTACAATGGAATCGCGGCGCGTATCTGGTCACCGGCCTGGGGCATTGCGGTGTTTGCCACACGCCGAAGAATCCCCTGGGTGCCGACGACACGACGCGATACCTGCAAGGTGCCACGCTGCAGGGCTGGTTCGCGCCGAACATCACCAATGATATGCGGTCCGGCCTCGGGCGATGGTCGGTGGATGATGTCGTCGCCTATCTGCGCACCGGGCACAATGCGTACGCGGCCGCGACCGGACCGATGGCGCAGGAGGTTGCGTTGTCGAGTTCGCAGATGACGGACGCGGATCTGCGCGCCATGGCGGACTACCTGAAGGATCAGCCGGGCCAGCCGAATGCCGTCCAGGCGGAGAGCGATGGCACGCCGGTGATGCGTGAAGGTGCAGCCATCTACGCCGACGAGTGTTCGGCGTGCCATGCGCCCAAGGGCCAGGGGGTTGACGGGCTGTTCCCGGCCCTTGACGCGGCGCCCTCGGTGCAATCGCGCGACGCGACATCGTTGATCCGCGTGGTGCTGCGGGGCGCCAGGAGCGTCGCGACCGATCCGGCGCCGACGGGTCCAGCCATGCCCGCCTTCGGCTGGATGCTGTCGGACGCGCAGGTGGCTTCCGTCGTCACCTATGTGCGCAACGCCTGGGGCAATGCGGCGCCAGCCGTGAGCCCCGATGACGTACGGCACGAACGCGCCAGCCTGGCCGCGCGGATCGACTAGCGGCGCCGGCTACCAGGGGACGTCGTTGCCCTGGTAGTCCACATACGCCGAGCCTGCGCGCCCGCGGCGGGCGGCGATGGCGGCGACCATGCCGGTCACGCTGGTCTCGATGTCCAGCACGGCGTTCGGCCCGCCCATATCGGTTCTGACCCACCCGGGTGTGATCGACAGCACGGTGCGGCTGCCGCCCCGGCGGACGGCGAAGCTCCGCAGCAACGTGTTCAGCGCCGCCTTGCTGGCGCGATAGATCTCCCACTCGCCGCGGGTGTTGTTGGCGACGCTTCCCAGACCGGACGACATCGCCGCGATGACGCCGTCCGCCGGGACCAGATCGGCGAACGCCTCGATGACGCGCAGCGGGCTGAGCGCGTTCGTGACCATCAGCGTGGTGAATGCGTCGGTGGAGGTCTGCGGCAGCGTCTCCGCCGGCCCGTTGGAGATGCCGGCATTGACGAACAGGATATCAAGCCGTTCCCCGGCGAGCCGCGCCCGCAGCGCAGCGACCTGGTCGGGGAAATTGATATCCGCCAGTTCGACCCGCACGCTGTCGGGACGTTCGGCGGCCAAGGTGTGAAGACCGGTGGGCGGTTCGGCCGTCCGCACGGTACCGATCACCCGCCAGCCCCGCTTGGCGTATTCGCGCGCAAGCCCGAGGCCCAGCCCGCGCGAGGCGCCGACGATCAGGATGGTTTCTGTTGGTGGGGTCATATGATCGGTGCTCCAGTGGCCGGTTGGGATTTGGTCGGTCCGGCGCCATTGACAATGGCTCTACCCGTGGCTGGCGCCTGCTGCGCTTCTACAGTCGCGACGCGCCAACGGCGGCAGGTGAATTGCTACGCAAACACATCCGATCGACTATAATGCACGATAGAGGCATAGCGGAACAACGCGTTAGCCTCGCCGCTTCGATTGGAGGGTGTCCAGATGTCTGTTGAAAAAGTGGCTGTCGTAACCGCGGGCGGCAGTGGCATGGGGGCGGCTGCGGCGCGCCGGCTGGCCAAGGATGGTTTCAAGGTTGCCATCCTGTCGTCGTCCGGAAAGGGAGAGGCGCTTGCCGGCGAACTTGGCGGCTTCGGCGTGACCGGCTCCAACCAGTCGAATGATGACCTCAAGCGGCTCGTGGACGAAACCCTTGCCCGCTGGGGCCGCATCGACGTCCTGGTCAACAGTGCGGGGCATGGCCCGCGCGCGCCGATCCTCGAGATCACCGACGAGCAGTGGCACACGGGTCTCGATGTCTATCTGATGAACGTTATCCGGCCAACGCGTCTGGTTGCGCCGATCATGATCGGCCAGAAGGCGGGAGCGATCATCAATATCTCGACGGCCTGGGCATTCGAACCCAGCGCGATGTTCCCGACATCGGCCGTGTTCCGGGCGGGCCTCGCGTCCTACACGAAGATCTTCGCCGACCAGTATGGCGCCGATAACGTCCGCATGAACAACGTCCTTCCGGGATGGATCGACAGCCTGCCTGCGACCGACGAGCGCCGCCGGAGTGTGCCCATGAAACGTTACGGTACGAGCGAGGAGATTGCCGCGACGATCGCGTTTCTCGCCTCCGATGGCGCCGGCTATATCACCGGGCAGAACATTCGGGTCGACGGCGGCATCACCCGTTCGGTCTGAGTGAGCGGCTGCCCCGATCACTCCTGGCTTGTTCGCAGCAATGACGAAGCGCGCTCAGGACCACCGGTTGTTTTCGGTGTGCAGGTCGTCCAGTACCTTGCGGATTGCTGCCGCGCGGTCGCCACCGGTGCGCCGCAAGGCGTCCTTTACGAGCCGCTCTCTGGCATCTGCGCTGAAAATGGCATTGCGCAATTGGCTCTCAAGCGCCGAGATCTGCGGCCCGCCGCTGGCAGGCCGGTGAAAATCCGGCACGCTCCCGGGTCGGCGTTGACGCTCCGATCCTTGCGACCGCCGCTCGATAAGTGCGTTAAACGGAGTTTCGTTGGCAATTGGCCGTGCTCTGGACCTTTGTCGCAGAAGGGTCCGGCCAACGAGGGCGAGTGCACATGCTGCCAGTCCCACGCCGGCGCGGATCGTGGTCATCGTATCCATATCGGTCTCCTGCGCCTACCACCTGCTCCCCGGCTCTAAGCACGACAAAGCTGGTATGCACTGCAACCGAACGAATACCACTTCCGTTATGGCCCCGCAACCTTGCGGCATTCTCTTTTCTAGATGTGCCCACGCCATTCATTCGATTTCACAACAGAAAATATTCGTTGCAACCAAGCTCCGCTCTAAAGGCCGCATCCGCCGAACGTTCTGATTGCCTTATGTTTCGGTGGGGTTTGATAGTTGTGCCTGGCACGACGGAGCACACGCCCGTCAAACATCATTCGGCTTCCCGGGAACTGCCTTCTCGCGAGCACGCCCAGAAGCACTCCGTGCCAGCGCCGCTACGCAGGGGTATGGCGACAGGCTCATAGCCTGAAGGTCAGAGGTTCAAATCCTATCCGAGCACCACTTCCGACCGACCAATCGCAGCACCTCACGCCAGGGCGCGACAGCCGGCCACCAGCTTCGCCGCCTTGCCCGCGACGATCTCGGCTGTGTCGCCCGGCTTGTAGACCGACGAGGCCAGACCAAAGCCGGCCGCACCCGCCGTTCGCCAGGGCTGCATGTTGGTCGCGTCGATCCCGCCCACCGGCAACACCAGCGTGCCCGGCGGCAGCACCGCTTGCATCGCCCGCAACACCGCCGGGCTCGACCCTTCGGCCGGAAACAATTTGATCGCGTCCGCACCGGCGTCCAGCGCGGCAAACGCCTCGGTGGGCGTGGCGATGCCGGGACAGGCGATCATGCCCAGGCGCTTGGCCGCACGGACAACCTCCAGCGCCGCATGCGGCGTCACGATCAGCCGGCCGCCGGCATCGTGGATCTGGCCAACCTGCTCCGCCCGCATCACGGTACCCGCGCCGATCAGCATGCGCCCGCCGAATGCCTCGGCGAGACGGCGGATGCTCGCCAGCGGGTCCGGCGAATTCAACGGCACCTCGACGATCACGATGCCCTGGGCCGCCAGCGCACCGGCGATGTCGAGCACCTCGTCCGGGCGGACGCCGCGCAGGATCGCGATCAGCGGACAAACCCGCAGCCAGTCCGGCAGTGTCATGTTCCCCGCGACCGTCATGTCCATTGCGCGTCCTTTCCGATCAGCGCCAGGCCGTGCGCGGCCGCGTCCTCGTCATGCGTCACCGACATTCCGCCGCAGGCCGTGATCGCCCGGGCATAGAGGGTGCTCAACGCATGCGCGCCGATCAGGTGCACGGTGCCACCGCTGTTCGGCAGTGCGGCGCGCACCTCATGGCCGATCAGCAGGCCGGAGAGGTAGGAGGCGCTGTCCGCCTCCGTCAGCTCGCCGAACAGGCCGAGCGTGCGCACGCCGAACAGATGGTGCAGCAGATGGCCGGGATCGCCGGAGCGCGCCACGCCCCGGTCGAACCCGGCAAGGTCGGTCGGCCCGTCGCGCATCATGCGGCCCAGGATGGTATGGCCGCGCAGCGCCGCGAATGCCTCGCCGCTCAGGTAGGTGGCGAAGCCGGTGATGCGGCCGTCCGTGATGGTCGCCCATTTGGCGTGGCTGCCGGGCAGGCAGGCGACGCCGCCCGGACCGGTCTCGACATCGAATTCGGGCAGCACGCCGATGATCTGCGTCTCCTCGCCGCGCATCACCTCGGGCGTGCCGGCCTCGTCGACATGCGACAGCCCCGGGACCAGCAGCACGCGGGCACCGTGGAACGGCACCGGCACCAGGGCGCCAGCCAGTTCGGCGCTGCCGGCGGGACACGGCAAATAAGTGGCCTCCTGCCAGCCCTGGCGGCTGCCGATCATGCCGGCGAGCAGCACGCGCTCCTCGCCGTCGGCGATCCAGTCGCCGACCTGGCGCAGCAGTTCCTCGTCGAACCGGCCAGCTTCAATGGTCAGGATGCCGCGCGGGCAGGCGCGGCGGTCGCGGATGCGGCCGTCGGCGTCGAGCCGGAAGGCACGGAAGCTGCTGGTGCCCCAATCCACGCCGATCATGCGCCCTGCCCTGGCCTGTGAACGCCCGTCCATGTTTCAGCCACCGATTCGCCTTCGCTGCAAGGGCGGCAATTTCAATTCGTGATTGCCGCCATGATGGCGGGCGCGGCCCGCCCCGCCCTATCGTCGCGCAGCTACCCCCCCGCGCGAGTGAGGATCGATGCGCCAACCCACCGACTCGACCTATCTGCCGACCGCCCTTTCCACCGCCGCCTGGGAGCCGGACGAGCCGGTGACGGACGCGGCCGTCTCGCCGACCGATGCCGAAGCGACGCCGCTCGCAGCCGCAGCGGCCGTGACAGCGGCGGACGTGGATGAGGCCGACGTGGCCGTGGGCGGGCCGGCGGCACGAGCGGACAACGATGTGACCGGCGCCGGCATCAAGATCGGCATCCTGTCGGACAGCTTCAATGTGACTGGGCGGAGAGGCCAACGCCATCGCCGACGGGCTGCTGCCGCCCGCGAGCGATATCCACATCCTGGAAGACGGGCCGGCCGGCAGCACCGATGAAGGCCAGGCGATGGCGGAGATCGTCCATGCCACGGCGCCGGGCGCGCAGATCTATTTCTACTCGGCGTTCAATTCCGAACAGGATTTCGCCAACGGCATCAACGCGCTCGTCGCCGCCGGCTGCCAGATCATCGTCGACGACACGACCTATGCCGATGAGCCGATGTTCCAGGTGGCGGGACCCGTGGATACGGCCGTGTCGCAGGCGGTCGCCGATGGCGTGGACTACTTCACCGCCATCGGCAACGAGGGCACCGGCTTCTATCAGGCCAGTTTCACGCCCAGCAGCACCTATATCAGCGCGCTGGGCGCCACCGTGGACGCGCAGATCTTCGCCGGAGGCACCGCCAACCAGACCATCGAGATCCCGGCCAATTACAACACCACGTTCACGCTGGACTGGAACGCGCCGTACGACGCGGACAACGCCGACAGCATCACGGTCGATGCGATCCAGGATGGCCGCGTCATCGCGACGTCCAGCCAGTCGGGCACCGAGCCGAATGTGACGTTGAACTTGCCGATGCGGGCGGTGAACGAGGATTACAGCATCGTTATCCTGCAGAATGCCGGTACCCCGCAGCCCACGCTGATCAAATACGTGCTGGAGGGTGGCGGCACGGTCGAGGGGGCCGGGGCGGCCGTCGGCTCTGGCTCGGCGCTCGGGCAGGCGCTGGTGCCGGGCGCCAATGCCGTTGGCGCGGTGAACGTCGCGGACACGCCGGCGGAGGGCGGCACGCTGACGCCCGAGAGTTATTCCAGGACCGGGCCGGGCGAATTGCTGTTCTCTTCCATCGGCACGCCGCTGGCGACGCCCGAGACGCTCGACGTGCCGACCTTCCTTGCGCCCGATGGCGCCGAGACGAGCATCTTCGATCCGTTCGACGGTACCTCGGCGGCGGCGCCGGTGGCGGCCGCGACGGCCGCGCTGATGTTGCAGGCGCAGCCGTCACTGGACACCAACGATGTCACCGTGCTGCTGGACGATTCCGCCATTCCGGCCGGCGTCGCCAGCGTTGCCGGCGCCGGGCTGATCCAGGCTGATCTGGCGGTCAGCTACGCCAAAACCGGCGTGATCACCGACAGCGATCAGGCGGATCTTTTCGGCACCTCGCTCGGCGGCACCATTGTCGGCGGCGCCGCGACCCAGCAGATCTGGGCTGGCACCGGAGCGACGGACATCCAGGCGGTTGGCTCCGAGGCCGTCGTGGCCGGCACCGGCGCGGACACGGTGGGGCTCGCGGGCAGTTCCGCGCTGCTGTACGGCAATAGCGGCGCGCTGCTGATCAACGCGGCGGCGGGCGCCAACACGGTGATTGCCGGGTCGGGCAACGTGCAGCTCGGCATTTACGGCGGTGCCACAGAGTATTTCGGCGGCGCCGGAACGGCCGCGATCAACACCGGCCCCGGCGCGGATACGGTCGTTGGCGGCAGCGGCGCCATCACGCTGCACGGCGGCAGCGGCACGCCGCTGGTGTTCGGCGGCACCGACGGCGGCAACCTGCTGGAATCCGGCAGCGGCCAAAGCATCCTGCTCGGCGGCGGCGCCAACGACACCGTGGTGGGCAGTGGCAACGGCGACCTGATGTATGCCGCCACGACCGGCGGCGACACACTGATCGGCGGCACTGGCACCGAGATCATGGTCGGCGGCACGTCGGGCACCAATGCGTTCGATGTGGGTGCGGCCGACGCGCTGGTGGCGCCGTTGAGCAGCGCCGCCGTCGTCACGATGGGCACCGGCGAGTCCACGCTGTTCGGCGGCAGCGGCTCGGAGGTGGCGCAATTCGTTGCCGGTCAGGCCGGCGGCATGGATTTCCTGTACGGGTTCAATCCGGCCGAGGACACGCTGCTGCTCAGCGGCTACGGCCAGACGGCGGCGGACACGGCGGCGGCCGGACAGTACGACATCGGCGGCAACAGCTGGCTGAAACTCTCGGACGGCACCGTGATCGCCTTCGTCGGGCTGTCGCATTTCAGCACGAGCAATCTCGCCGTCAGTTGAGGGACGGCGCGGGCGGGCGCCCGCCCAGCATCGCGGCGGCGCGGCTGCCCTGCCGCACGCCGGCCACGAGGCAGGCGTGCGCGTCCATCCCGGACAGACGGGCGAGCAGGTAGCCGGCGAGGAAGGCGTCGCCCGCACCGGTCGTGTCGACGGCCGTGATCGCATCGGCGGGAACCTCGCGGATCTGCCCGCCCTGGGTCGCCGCGATGGCGCCGGCGGCGCCGCGCTTGATGACGACGGTGCCGTAAAGCGGCGCGAGACGAGCGATCTGGGTGCCGGTGTCGGCGCTGCCGGCGAGCGATTCCGCCTCGCTCGCATTGGCGAACAGCGTGTCGCACCCGCGCGTCCAGTCGAGGAACCGCGCCGCACCGATCTCGGCGAGGAACCCGGCCGAGCCCGCATCGACCGTGACCGGCAGGCCGCGCCGCATGGCGGCGGCGGCGAAATCCAGCACCGCCGAGCGCGGCGCCTCGCTGAACAGACTGTAGCCGGAGAGGTGCAGCAGGCGCGCGCCATCGAGCAGCGCATCGGGCAGGTCGGCGCGGCACAGCGCCGCGTTGGCGCCGCGATCGGTCAGGAAGCTGCGCTCCCCGTCCGGGTCCAGCAGCGTGACCAGCAGGCCGGTCGGCAGCGTGGCGTCGGTGGCCAGCACGGGCACGACGTTGTGCAGCCGTAACGCCGTCGCCTGCGCCGGCCCGTCATTGGTGCCGACACGGCCGACGAAGGTCACCGAGCCGCCGAGATAGCCCAGCCATGCCGCCTGGTTGGCGCCGGAGCCGCCGGGGGCGGGGCGGATCGTGGCCGCCCGGTCGCTGCCGCGCACGATGGGGCCGTGCGGACGCACGATCACATCCGTCATCACGTCGCCGACGACGACGATCTCGGCCGTCACGCGATCCGGGCCAGCGCGACGGCCACACGGGCCGCCAGGGCGGCATTGTTGCGGATCAGCGCGATATTGGCGACGAGGCTGCGTCCGCCGGTCAGTTCGACGATGCGCGCCAGCAGGAACGGCGTGAGCGCCTTGCGCGTGATCCCGCGTTCGTCTGCGTCGGCCACCGCGCGGGCAATGGTCGCGGTGATATCGGCCTCGGGCAGGGCGTGTTCGACCGGGATGGGATTGGCGATCAGGATGCCGCCGGGCAGGTCCAACCCGCGATGGGCGCCGATCAGGGCCGCAAGCTCCTCGGGGGAGTCGCAGCGATGCTCCAGCTTTTCGCCGCTGGCGCGGGCGTAGAAGGCTGGGAAATCATGCGTGCCGTAACCCACCACCGGCACGCCCTGCGTCTCCAGCACTTCCAGCGTCTTCGGAATGTCGAGGATCGACTTGGCGCCGGCGCAGACCACGGCGACCGGGCTGCGGCCCAGTTCCAGCAGATCGGCCGAGACATCGAAGCTGTCCTCGGCGCCGCGATGCACGCCGCCGATGCCGCCGGTGGCGAAGATCGGGATGCCGGCGCGGGCGGCGAGGAACATGGTGGCGGCGACCGTGGTACCAGCCGTCTGGCCGCGCGCCACCACCGCGCCGAGGTCGCGGCGCGAGGCCTTTGCGGCGTCCGTGCGGCCGGCGAGATCGTCGAGTTGCGATGCGGTCAGGCCGACGCGCGCCACACCATCCAGCACCGCGATGGTGGCGGGCGTGGCGCCCCCGGCGCGCACCACGTCTTCCACGCCGCGCGCGGTGTCGCGGTTCTCCGGCCAGGGCATGCCGTGGGTGATGATCGTCGATTCCAGCGCCACCACCGGGCGCCCATGCGCGAGGGCGGCGGCGATTTCGTCGCTGAGGTGCAGTCCGGTGGGCGGCATGAGACTCTCCTTGCCGCGCGGTTCTAGGACGGCACGGCAGCGTGAGAAAGCTCAGCCGCGTCGGCTGGGATATATCAGGCGGCGCGTCATGGTCATGGCTGCCACGCCGGCCAGGACCAGAGCCGCCAGCCAGCGTGTCGTCGAAGCCGGCACCTCGCCCCAGGCGTCCCATACCAGCATCAGGAACACGATCGTGATAACGACCAGTCCCAGCCGGCCGCGCTCGCCGCGCCCGATGGCGATGATGCTGAGGGCGGCGAATGTCCCATACAGGCCGATCGCGGCCGCGCGCATGACATCGAAGGCCGTTGCCGTCAGGTTGCGCACCAGATCGTCCAGCACAACGCCGACGTGCGAGATCGCCGCCAGGACGCTGGCAAGGAAATGGCTGGGACCAACGACATAGGCGACCACCGCCAGCGCGATGCCGCCGAGCCAGACCAGCGCGACCGCGTCCGGCCGGCTCGGCGGCGCGCCGCGGGGCGCGCGAGAGGTGGGCTGGGACGGGTCGGCTGCCATGACGCGGCGGTCCTTGCCAGGGGGATATCTCGGAACAACGCGTCTACATAGCAGGAAGCGGCGGCGGCGCATCGCGGCCGTCTTTCCAGACGGCATGTCCCTCCGCTAATATCGGGCCATGAACAATCCAGTTGCCTCACTTGCCATCCCGCCCGGCCTGCGCGTCGTGGTCACTGCCGGCGCCGCCGGCATCGGGCGCGCCATTGCCGAGGCGCTGATCGCCAACGGCGCCCGCGTGGTGGTTTGCGACGTGGACGAGGCGGCGCTGGCGGAGTTTCGTCAGGCACATCCCGGCGCGGGCGCGGTGCTCGCCGACGTGTCGAACGAGGCCGACGTGGCACGGCTGTTTCAGGCGGCGCAGTCCGCGCTGGTCGGCCTGGACGTGCTGGTGAACAATGCCGGCATTGCCGGACCGACTGGCGGCGTCGATGAAATTTCGCCGGCCGACTGGCGCCGCACCATCGAGGTGTGCCTGACCGGCCAGTATCTGTGCGCGCATCATGCCGTGCCGATGCTCAAGCAGGCCGGCGGCGGCGCCATCGTCAACCTGTCGTCGGCCGCCGGGCGGTTCGGCTATGCGTGGCGCACGCCCTATGCCTCGGCCAAGTGGGGCGTGATCGGCTTCACGCAGAGCCTGGCCAAGGAACTCGGGACCGCGAATATCCGCGTCAACGCTATCCTGCCCGGTATTGTCGCCGGCCCGCGCATCACCAATGTCATCCGCGCCCGCGCCGAGCAGACCGGCGTGAGCTACGCGGAGATGGAACGCACGTATCTCGAACGCACGTCGATGCGGCGCATGGTCACTGCCGAGGATGTGGCGGGTACCGTGCTGTTCCTGGTCTCGGCGGCCGGGGCCAACATCTCCGGCCAGTCGATCGGGGTTGACGCGAGCCTGGAATCGTTGTGACCGGCACCACGCACAGGTGATCTGCCACCTTGGGCTGGGAAGCGCGTTGATCCCCTGCTAAGCAGGCTGCGGCGCAGGAGAAGGAAGCGACCATGCCCGTCGGTCCAAACAATGACACCGTTTCGATCGAGCTCGATTCGGCTGAAGTCGCCCTCATTATCGGTGAGGAGGATGGCGCGATGTCCGTCCGCGTCGTCGCTGGCAGTGAGGTGCCCGACGGGACGGCTGAGCTGCCGGCCGCACCCGAGATCGTGCTGGCACTGGCGATGCGGCTGCTGAAAGACCCGGACTTCCACGACGACGTCCTGGACTGGTACTACGAACACCAGGACGAGGACGACGAGGAAGACAACGAGGAAGAGCCGGGGAACTGATCCCGGCGAGCGCCCGACCTGACCCGCCCTTGCGATCCTCTGACGCGGAACGGCCGTGATTCTCTGACGGCGTTCTAGGGCGGAGGAGCGCGATGGCGTTGGTGATCAGCGGGCAAGTCCGCGACATAACTTCGCACCTGGGCGCGGCGGCGGATAGTCCGCAGGCTGCGTCGCGGGGTTCGCGATGGCCCATACGCTAGAGGGCATGACGCGGACTGAGCGACCGGCCGCGCCGGCGGCCGTCGCATCTAACTGAAGGGCAACTGGCGACGGCTTCGCCACCGCCGAGCCGGCAGCGGCTTCTGCCTGGTGCTGCCGTCCGTCTCGACAGCGGCGATGAACGAGTTCCCGCGGCGCTTCGCGGCAACCCTGCCCGCCGAGGCGCACGGCGCGTCCCGCCCGCCAGTTTGACATCCGAAGCCCCTCCCCCCGGCCCCCTCCGCCCCAACGGGGCGTAGAGGGTGAGGAATGCGGGGTTTGCCCGTTCAGTCGCCCGTCGCGTGCCCCAGCTTGGCCGCCAGCGTCGGCATGCGGGAGGAACGGCGCGGGGCCAGCCAATGCTGCAGTCGGTCGAGATACAGATAGATGACCGGCGTCGTGTAGAGCGTGAGCACCTGGCTGACCAGCAACCCGCCCACCATCGAAAGGCCCAGCGGCTTGCGCAGTTCCGAACCGGCGCCGGACTCCAGCATCAGCGGCAGGCCGCTCAGCAACGCGGCCATCGTCGTCATCAGGATCGGGCGGAAGCGCAGCAGACAGGCCTGACGGATCGCCTCCAGCGACGTGAGCCCGTCGCGGCGCTCGGCCGAGATGGCGAAGTCCACCATCATGATGCCGTTCTTCTTCACGATGCCGATCAGCAGGATGATGCCGATCATGCGCGATCACCGACAGATCGGTCTTCGCCAGCATCAGCATCAGCAGCGCGCCGACGCCCGCCGAGGGCAACGTCGAGAGGATGGTCAGCGGCAGGATGTAGCTTTCGTACAGGATGCCCAGGATGATGTAGACCGCGACCAGCGCCGCGGCGATCAGCTACGGCTCGCTCGACAGCGAGGACTGGAACGCCTGCGCCGTGCCCTGGAACGATCCCTGCAGCGAAAGCGGGACATCGAGCTGCGAGCGGATCTTCTCGATCGCGGTCACCGCATCGCCGAGCGCCGCGCCCGGCGCCAGGTTGAACGAGATCGTCACGGCCGGAAACTGGCTTTGGTGATTCACCGCCAGCGGCGACACCGGCGTGGTGTCGATCTTGACCACCTGCGACAGCGGCACCGCCTTGCCGCTGACACCTTTCACGTACAGCTTGTCGAGCGTTTCGACATTCCCCTCCAGGCCCGGCGGCACCTCCAGGATCACATAGTAGGAGTTGAGCTGGGTGAAATACTGCGTCACCTCGCGCTGGCCGAACGCGTCGTACAGCGTGTCGTCGATCTGTGGCCGTCTGGATGCCGAAGCGCTCGGCCGCCTCGCGATCGATCGTCAGCGTCGCCGTGGTGCCGGCGATCTGCTGGTCGGTGGCGACATCGCGCACCATCGGCAGCGCGCGTGACACGGTCGAGCATCTTCGGCGCCCAATGATTCAGTTCCTCGGCGTTGGCGTCCTGCAACGTGTACTGGTACATCGTCCGCGCCAGCCGGCCGCCGACGTTGATGTCCTGCGCCGGCTGCATGTACAGCGACACGCCGACAACGCTGTGCGCCTTCTCGGCCAGCCGCGCGATGACCTTCATCACCCCGTCGTTGGGCCGCTGGTCCCACGGCTTGAGGTTGATATAGAAGCGGCCGTCATTGCCCTGCTGGCCCGGCCGTGCCGGCGCCGACCTGCGAGGCGAACGACGCCACCGCCGGGTCGTTCATGATGAGGTCGTTCAGCTGCGTCTGCAAGCCGCACCATCTGGTCGAACGACGCGTCCTGCGCGCCTTCGGACGTACCGATGATCAGGCCGATATCCTGGGTCGGGAAGAAGCCCTTCGGGATGGTGACGATACAGCAGCCGGTCAGCGCGACCGTGGCGAGGAACGTCATCAGCGTGATGAAGCGGAAGCGCAGCGCCACATCCAGCGTGCGGCGGTAGAAGGCGAGAATGCCATCGAACCTGGCCTCGATGATGCGGTACAGCCGGCCGTGCTTGCCGGTGCTCCGCACGCAGGAAGCGTGAGCACATCATCGGCGTCAGCGTCAGCGACACGAATGCCGACAGCACCACGGTGCAACTGACCGTCATCGCGAATTCGCGGAACAGGCGGCCGACGATGCCGCCCATCAACAGCAGCGGGATGAACACCGCGATCAGCGACAGGCTGATCGACACGATGGTGAAGCCGATCTCGCCGGCGCCCTTCAGCGCGGCCTCCATCGGCTTCATGCCGTCCTCGATATGCCGGTAGATGTTCTCCAGCATGACGATCGCGTCGTCGACCACGAAGCCGACCGCGATCGTCAGCGCCATCAGCGACAGATTGTCGAGGCTGAAGCCCAGCAGATACATCGCGGCCGAACGTGCCGACCAGCGCCACCGGCACCGTGACGCTGGGAATGATCGTCGCCCACACGTTGCGCAGGAACAGGAAGATCACCATCACCACCAGGCCGATCGACAGAGCCAGCGTGAACTCCACGTCGTTCACCGAGGCGCGGATGGTCTGCGTGCGATCGACGATGGTGCTGACATGGATGGTCGGCGGAATGCTGGCTTCCAGTGGCGGCAGCGCCGCTTCCACGCGCCCCACGGTGCCGATGACGTTGGCGCCCGGCTGTCTTGAAGATCAGCAGCAGCACGCCGCGCTTGCCGTTCTGCCACGCCGCCAGCTCACGGTTCTGCGGGCCGCGCACGGCCTGGCCGATGTCGCGGATGCGGATCGGCGCGCCGTTGCGGTAGGCCACGATCGATCGTCGTTGTAAGGCTCCGGCGTCGTGAGCTGGTCGTTGTCGAGCACGACGTAACGACTGGTCCGTGCCGTCGATGCTGCCCTTCGGCTCGTCGACCGTGGCGTTGGAGAGGACGCTGCGCACGTCCTCCATCGTCAGGCCCATCGAGGCGAGCTTGGCCGGATCGATCTGCACGCGGATGGACGGCTTCTGCTGGCCGCCCACCAGCACCTGCGACACGCCGGCGATCTGCGACAGCCGCTGCGCCAGAATGTTCTCGGCGTAGTCGTCCACCGTGGTCAGCGGCACCTCGTCGGACTGCACCGCCAGGATCATGATCGGCGCGTCGGCCGGATTGATCTTGCGGATCGTCGGCTGGCTCGGCAGGTCCTTCGGCAACTGGCCCTGTGCCGCGTTGATCGCCTCCAGCACGTCGGTGGAGGCGGCGTCGATGTTGCGATTGAGGTCGAACTGCAGCGTGATCGTGCTGGTGCCCAGCACGTTGATCGAGGTCATCTGCGTCAGGCCGGAGATCTGGGCGAACTGCGTCTCCAGCGGTTCGGCGACCGTGGACGCCATGGTGTCCGGGCTGGCGCCGGGATACTGCGCGGTAACGGTCAGCGTGGGAAAGTCGACCTGCGGCAGCGGGGCCACTGGCAGCAGCGGATAGGCGGCGACACCGACCAAAAAGATCGCCGCCATCAGCAGCGAGGTGCCGATCGGGCGCTTGATGAAAGTACTCGAAATGCTCATCGGCGATGCCTATTCGCTTTGATAACGGCGGCTTGGGGCCACCCGCCTGGTGCCGTATGTTACGATGCCGGTTTGATGGCGACCGACGTGCCGTTCTGCAGCCGCGACTGCCCATCGAGCACCACGTCTTCACCGCCGTCGAGACCCTTTATTATCTCAAAGTATTGCGCATCCTCGTTGCCGACGCTGACAGGCTGATCGGCGACGGTGTGATCGGGCTTGACGACAAACACATAAAGCCCGTCCGGGCCGTGCTGGACCGCACTCGGTGGCAGCACCACGACGTTGTGATCGATGCGAAGCTGCGCATGCGCATTGACGAACTCGCCGGGCCAGAGGGCGCGATCCTCGTTCGGAAACTTCGCCTCCAGCGAAATCGTTCCGGTCGATTGATCGATCGTATTGTTTGGTGTCACCAGTGTCCCGCTGCTGAGCTGGGTCTTGTCGTCGGGCGCGAACGCCAGCACCGGCATCGGGCCGGCCGCCATGGCGGCGCGGACCTGCGGCAGCATCTCCTGCGGCAGCGTGAAGACCATCTGCACCGGCCGGACCTTGGTGAGTGTCACGATCGGCTGCGTGCTGTTGGCCTGTATCAGGTTGCCGATATCCACCTGCCGGAAGCCCACCACGCCGTCGATCGGCGCGGTAATGCGGCAGAACTCCAGGTTGAGCTGGGCGGCCGCGATTGCGGCGTCGTCGGATTGCACGTTGGCCTGAAACGCGGCGACCAGGGCGGCGTCGTTGTCGACCTGCTGGATCGAGGCGAACGAGGAGCGCGCCAGCGTCGAATCGCGCCGCTCGTTCACCTGGTCGTTGGCGAGCGTGGCCGCGTCGCTGGCCCGTTTGGCTTTGGCTTCGGCCAGCACCTCCTGGTACGGCCGCGGGTCGATCATTGCCAGCAGATCGCCGGCCTTCACTTCCTGGCCTTCGGTGAAATTGATCGATTGCAGGTAGCCGTTGACCTGCGCGCGCACCTGCACGGACTGCCACGCCTGCACGGTGCCGATGCCGCGCGCATAGATCGGCAGGTCATGCCGCACCGCCTTCACCACGGTCACCGGCACCGCATTGCCGCCGCCCTGCGGCGCCGGAGCGGGCGGCGGCGCCTGGCCCCGCGACGGGCCAGCCATCAGGACCGCCGCCACGGCGGCTACCGCCACCAGCCCGCTCGCCTGGAAAAGTCGCCGCCGCTGCTTGCCTGTCATGTCCTCGTACCCCTCGCGCGACGAGGGCCGGCCCGTCCGCACGGCCCGATACGGTTCCCGCCCCCCTCTCGTCCATGCGTAAATCATTCACGAGGCCGCAAGATTTATTAAATTACCGATAAGGTGAGCAATCCCTACGATAAGCAGCTTCTATCACCCGGCTGTTACAGCGAGGGTGCGGGTATGGATACGATCCCGAGCGAACGGCTGACACTGGGTTTCATGCTGCACGACGCCTCTCGGCTCATGCGCCGCCGTTTCGTGCAGCGTGCCCGGGACGCCGGCCTGCCGCTGAACCGGTCGGAGGCGATGGTGCTTGGCGAGATCGCCCGCACCGAAGGCGTCAACCAGGCGACGCTGGCCGCGCGGCTGGATATGGAGCCGATCTCGCTGGTGCGATTGCTCGACCGGCTGGAGGCAATGGGGCTGGCCGAGCGGCGCCCGCAGCCGCGCGACCGGCGCAGCCGGACGCTTTGGCTGACCGAGGCCGGCCAGCCGATGGTGGAGCGCATCCAGGCGATTCGCCGCGAAGTGCGGGCGGAGGCGCTGTCCGGCCTGTCGCCCGACGCCGCCGCGAGGCTGAACGAGGCATTGCTGCGCGTCCGCGCCAGCCTGGCCGAAGTGTGCGAGGCGACCGAGCCGTGACGGCTCGGGTGGTCCCGGCGCCTCAGTTCACATGCACCTTCACGTAGCTGCCGGGCGCGTCGTCGATTGGTTGCAGCCGGCCGTCACCGGGAACGCGCGCCTTCACCTGCCGCCTGTCCAGCTTGGTGATCCAGCGCTGCCAGTCCGGCCACCACGATCCGGCGATCTCGGTGGCGCCGGCGAACCATGCTTCCGGCGTGGGCGGCAGCTCCGGGTTGATCCAATGGCTGTATTTGCCGCTCTCCGGTGCGTTCACCACGCCGGCAATATGGCCGGAGGCCGCCAGCACGAACCGGTTCGGCCCCTTGAGCAGCTGCGTGCCGCGATAGGTGGCGGACCACGGCGCAATATGGTCCTCGCGCGTCGACAGGAAATAGGCCGGGACCGTAATTTTCGACAGGTCGATCGGCGTGTCGGCCAGCGTGATCCCGCCCGGCTCGCATAGCCGGTTCTCCTGATACATGTTGCGCAGATAGAAGCTGTGCATGCGGGCCGGCATGCGCGTGGAATTGCTGTTCCAATACAATAGATCGAACGGAAACGGGTCGTTGCCGAGCAGGTAATTGTTGACGACGAACGACCAGATCAGATCGTTGGCCCGAAGCATGTTGAATGTGGTTGCCATCTCGCTGCCTTCGAGATAGCCGCGCTTGTTCATCTTGTCTTCGAGCATCTTTATCTGCTCTTCGTCGATGAACACGTTCAGTTCGCCGGACTCGTGAAAATCCAGCAATGTGACAAAGAACGTCGCCGATTTGATGCGTTGGTCGTCATGCTCGGCCATCCAGGCCAGCGTCGAGGCCAGCAGCGTGCCGCCGAGGCAATAGCCGATCGCATTCACGTCGCTCTCACCGGTCGCCGCCTCGATCGCCGACAGCGCGTCGAGGAAACCTTCTCTCATATAGTCGTCAAAACCCTTTTCGGCCAGCCGCGCGTCCGGGTTGACCCAACTGACCATGAATACGGTATGGCCCTGGGATGTCGCCCACCGCACAAAACTGTTCTTCGGACGCAGATCGAGGATATAATATTTGTTGATCCAGGGCGGCACGACCAGAAGCGGCCGCCTGAGTACTTTCTCGGTCGTTGGCGCGTACTGGATCAACTGCATCAGGTCGTTCTGGAACACCACCTTGCCGGGTGAGACGGCGATGTTCTCGCCGATGCGGAAGGCGTCGGTGTCGGTCATGCGGATGCGCAGCGAGCCGCGCCCGCGTTCCAGATCGGCCAGCAGGTTGTGCAAGCCCTTGATCAGGTTGTCGCCGCCGGTCTCGGCAGTCTTGCGCAGCACTTCCGGGTTGGTCAGCAGGAAGTTGCTGGGGCTCATCGCGTCGACGAACTGGCGGGCATAGAAATCGACCTTCTGGGCGGTCGACGCGTCCAGCCCGTCCACATGCGTCACCACGTCCTGCACGAAGCGGGCGGAGAGCAGATAGGATTGCTTGATGAAGTCGAAGACCTCGTTTTCCTTCCAGGCGTCGTCCTTGAAGCGGCGATCCTTCGGGTCCGCCTCGATCACCGGCCCGGCCTCGATTCCCATCATGCGCCGGGCGGTGTTCTGCCAGAGCGACATGTAATCCTGCCAGAAGCCGATCTGCGCCTGCATCAGCTTGGCCGGGTTGGCCATCAGCCGCGCCGTCATCTCCATGAAGGCGCCGGCGATGTTCAGCGGGTCCGGGCTGGCACCGGCGGTGCCCTCGGTCTGCCGCTTCAGCCATTCGGCCACGATGCGCTGGGAGCGTTCGGCGATGTCGGCCATGGAACGCCCAATCTCGGCGGCGTCGGGAGCTTTGAAGGCAGCAGCGGCATCCGGCTTCTGCGGCTCGGACATGCGGGCGTCCTTTCGTCGGTGGGTTGCCGCTGCTACACGTGCCGCACGCGAGGATCGCGTCGTCCTGGGACAAGCCCGTCACATGCCAGTTGCAAGCCATCACGGTGTTACAAGGGCCCCCGCCGGGGTTCAAGGGGGCCGGGCGCAGGCGTTCCATGCGTGTTCATGGGTGTCGGTAGCCCGCTGCCTCCTGCTGGCGGTCTGGCTGGGCGGGTGCTCGAGCGAACCGAAGCTGTCCTCGATGAACCCGGAGGACTGGTGGCACGACCTGGAAGGCGGCACGGTGGCGCAGATACGGCCGCCGCCGCCGAATGCCGATGCGCCCTACCCGTCGTTGAAGAGTGTGCCCGCCAAGCCGCCGGCCCCCGATGCGGCGGCGCATGCGAAGATCACCAGCACACTGCTGGCCGACCGCACCAACGCGATCTATGCCGCGAGCGCCGACCCCATACCGGTGCTGCCGCCGCCGCCGGCGCACCCGGTGCCGCCGCCGGCCACCAGCGGCTCCGACGACCAGCCCAACGCCTCGCTGCCCGCCGCCAACGCGCCGCCTCCCCCGCCGCCGCCCCCTGCCCCGCCCCCGACCACCACGGCCGGCCTGCCGCCAAACCCGCCGTATTCGCAGGCGGTGGTGCCGGCCAACGAAGGGCCGTCGCCGCCGCATTCGCCGGCCGTGCCGGTACCGCCACCCGCTGCCACGCCCAGCGAGCAGATGACGCAGATGCCGAGCGGGCCGATGCCGCAGATCCCGGACGGGCCGCCGCAGCCGCCGCGGATTGCCGGCGTGAACGTGCCGTTGGTCGTCACGCCCACACCGCCCCCGGCCACGCCGCCACCCGGGCCGCCACCCACGCCAGTGGCCGGCAAGCCGGTCGCCATCCCGTTCCCGCCCGGCTCCGCCGTCGTGCCGGTCGCGGCGAAGGTGCCGATTCAGCAGGTCGTCGGCCAGCGCGGTCCCGGCACGGTCAACGTGGTCGGTTTCGGCGATGGCGACTTCAGCGATCCGGCCGCGCAGGCCGCCGCCCTGCCGCTGGCGCTGGAACGCGCCCGCGCCGTGGCCGCGGCACTCCGCGCGGCCGGCGTGCCGAACACCGCCATCCGCATCGCTGCTGACCCGCTTGGCAAGGGTGCGGCCGCAACCGTGGTCCGCTGATACCGGCGGTTGCCAGACTCGCCGCCGTCGCCGCTACTGTACGCTTCACCCGGACCCTGATCGCCATGACCGACGAATTCCACCGCATCCGCCGCCTGCCGCCCTACGTGTTCGCCGAGGTCAACGCGGCCAAGGCGAAGGCGCGGGCCGCCGGCGAGGACATCATCGATCTCGGCATGGGCAACCCGGACAGCGCGACGCCGCCGCACATCGTCGCCAAGCTGATCGAGGCGGTGCAGGACCCGCGCAGCCACCGCTATTCCACCAGCAAGGGCATCCCCGGCCTGCGCCGCGCGCTGGCCGGCTACTACCAGCGCCGGTTCGACGTGGCGCTGGACCCGGAGACGGAGGTGGTCGCGACACTCGGCTCGAAGGAAGGCCTCGCCAACCTCGCCGCCGCCATCACCAGCCCGGGCGACACGATCCTGGTGCCGAACCCGTCCTACCCGATCCACCAGTTCGGCTTCATCATCGCGGGTGCGGCGGTGCGCAGCGTGCCGGCCACGCCCGACGACGACATGCTGAGCGCGCTCGACCGCGCGGTGCGCCATTCGGTGCCCAAGCCGACCGCGCTGATCGTCAACTTTCCGTCCAACCCGACGGCCTGCCTCGCCAGCCTGGAATTCTACCGGGAAATCGTGGCATTCGCCCGCCGCCACGAGATCTGGATCATGTCCGACCTCGCCTATGCCGAGATCTATTTCGGCGACAACGTGCCGCCCTCGATCCTGCAGGTCGAGGGAGCGAAGGACATCGCGGTGGAGTTCACCAGCCTGTCCAAGACCTACTCGATGCCCGGCTGGCGCATGGGCTTTGCCGCCGGCAACCGCCGGCTGATCACCGCGCTGACGCGCATGAAGTCCTACCTGGACTACGGCGCCTTCACGCCGATCCAGGTGGCCGCCACGGCCGCGCTGAACGGGCCGCAGGACTGCGTGGCCGAGATGCGAGAGCTGTATCGCGACCGCCGCGACGTGCTGATCCGCGGGCTGCACGCGGCCGGCTGGGACGTGCCGAGTCCGGACGGCTCGATGTTCGCCTGGGCGCCGATCCCGCCGCGCTTCGCCCATCTCGGCAGCCTCGAATTCAGCAAGCAACTGCTCGCCCGCGCCCGTGTCGCGGTGGCGCCCGGCATCGGCTTCGGCGAGTACGGCGACGGGCATGTCCGCATCGCGCTGGTCGAGAACACGCACCGGCTGCGCCAGGCGCTACGCAACATCCGCGCCTTCCTGGCGCAGGACAACGGCGGCCCGGTCGCAGCGGCAATGGAAGCACCCGTGATGGATGTAGCCCAATGACGCGCCCGCTATCGGTAGGCGCTGGCGGGTCTCGGCACGGTCGGCGTCGGCGTGCTGGACCTGTTGCGCGCAATGCCGACATCGTGGCCGCCCGCGCCGGCCGGCCGATCGCCGTCACCGCCGTCTCCGCCCGCGACCGCACACGCGACCGCGGCGTGTCGCTGGCCGGCCTGCGCTGGTTCGACGACCCGGTGGCGCTGGCAGCCGAGCCGGGCGTCGACGTGGTGGTGGAAGTGATCGGCGGCGCCGACGGCGCGGCGCGCGCCGTGGTGCGAGGCGGCACTGGCCGCGCGGCAAGCCTGTCGTGACGGCCAACAAGGCGCTGCTCGCCGTGCACGGCGCGGCGCTGGCCGCCCAGGCGGAACAGGCCGGTGCCACGCTGGCGTTCGAGGCAGCGGTGGCCGGCGGCATCCCGGTCATCAAGGCGCTGCGCGAGGGGCTGGCCGGCAACCGCATCTCCCGCGTCGCCGGCATCCTGAACGGCACCTGCAACTACATCCTGACCGTGATGCGCGAACGCGGCCGGGAGTTCGCCGAAGTGCTGGCCGAAGCGCAGAAGCTCGGCTACGCCGAGGCCGATCCCAGCTTCGACGTGGACGGCATCGATGCCGCCCACAAGCTGGCGATCCTGGCGGCGCTGGCGTTCGGCCGGCCGGTCGCGTTCGACGCGGTGCATGTCGAGGGCATCCGCCGGGTCTCCGCGCTGGACATCGCGTTCGCCGGCGAACTCGGCTACCGCATCAAGCTGCTCGGCATCGCCGCGTGCGCACCGAGGCCGGCATCGAGGCGCGCGTGCATCCCTGCATGGTGCCGCAGCACGCGCCGATCGCGCGCGTCGACGGCGTGTTCAACGCGGTCGTGGCGGAAGGCGATTTCGTCGGCCGGGTCATGCTGGAGGGCCGCGGCGCCGGCGCCGGCCCGACCGCCTCGGCCGTGGTCGCCGACCTGATCGACATCGCGCGCGGCCGCCGCACGCCGGTCTGGGGCGCCGCATTCCGGCGCGCTGTCGGACGCGCCGTCGGTGCCGATGGCGGCGCATGTCGGCGCCTATTATCTGCGGCTGATGGTGGTCGACCGACCCGGCGTGATCGCCGACGTCGACCGCGGTGCTGCGCGATGCCGGCATCTCGCTGGAAAGCATGCTGCAGCGCGGCCGCAGCCCCGGCGAGGCGGTGCCGGTGGTGCTGGTGACGCACGAGACGCGCGAGGCGGCGATGCGCGAGGCGCTCGCCCGCATCGCGGCCCTCGATGCCGTGCTGGAAGACCCGGCCGTGATCCGCATCGAACCGGCGTGACCGCACGCCGAGGGAGATCGTCATGAGCACCACCGACCACCGCCTCGACCCGCTGGAGCAGCCAGACCGACCGCAACCTGGCGCTGGAGCTCGTGCGCGTGACCGAGGCGGCCGCGCTGGCCGCCAGCCGCTGGATGGGCCTGGGCAAGAAGAACGAGGCCGACGGCGCCGCCGTGGAGGCGATGCGCCGCGCCTTCGACGCGGTGGCGATCGACGGCACCGTGGTCATCGGCGAGGGCGAGATGGACGAGGCGCCGATGCTGTATATCGGCGAGAAGGTCGGCGCGCGGCGGCCCGGAGATGGACATCGCCGTCGATCCGCTGGAAGGCACCACGCCTGACCGCCAAGGGCGGCCCCAACGCGCATCGCCGTGATCGCGCTGGCCGAGCACGGCAATTTCCTGCACGCGCCGGACATCTACATGGAGAAGATCGCGGTCGGCGCCGGCCTGCCGGCGGGCGTGGTCGATCTCGACGCGCCGGTGGCCGAAAATCTGCGCAATCTCGCGCGCGCCAAGAAGCTGCGACGTGTCCGACCTGGTCGCCTGCATGCTGGACCGCGACCGGCACGAGGAGCTGATCGCCAAGACGCCGCGAGGCCGGCGCGCGCATCATGCTGATCAGCGACGGCGACGTGGCCGGCGTGATCGCGACCACGCAGCCGGAGAGCGGCGTCGACATCTACATGGGCTCCGGCGGCGCGCCGGAGGGCGTGCTGGCGGCGGCGGCGCTGCGCTGCATCGGCGGCCAGATGCAGGGGCGGCTGCTGTTCGAGGACGACGAGCAGATCGCGAGCGCGCCCGCGAGATGGGCATCACCGACCCGAACCGCGTGTTCTCGGTGACCGAAATGGCGCGCGGCGACGTGATGTTCGCCGCGACCGGCGTCACCACCGGTGCCATGCTGCGCGGCGTGCGGCGCTTCGGCAACGGCGCGGTGACGCATTCGGTGGTGATGCGCAGCAAGTCCGGCACGGTGCGCTACATCGAGGCGCACCACAACTTCGCCACCAAGACCTGGACGCCGAACTGACGTGTGCACGCGTGCCGATCTGGCGCCCGCGCCTCGGGCGTCGCCCGCAGCCTGACGCGGCCGGCGCTGGGTCTGGCGCGCAGGCGCGAGGACCGGCTGGGCCTCGGCATCGCGCAGCGGCTCGGCGTGCCGGAAATCCTCGGCCGGCTGCTGGCGGCGCGCGGCGTCGGGCTCGAGGCGCGCGGCCGATTTTCTCGAGCCGACGCTGCGCGCGCTGCTGCCCGACCCGTCGTGCCTGGTCGACATGGACGCCGCCGCCGCGCGGCTGGCCGACGCGGTGCGCGACGGCGAGACGGTCGGCGTGTTCGGCGACTACGACGTGGACGGCGCCTGCAGCGCCGCCGCTGATGGTCACGTTGCTGCGCGACCTCGGCTGCGGCGTGCTGCCTCACGTGCCGGACCGGCTGGCCGAGGGCTACGGCCCGAACGCTGCCGGCGCTGCGCGGCCTCGCCGGCGCGGGGCGCCACGCTGATCGTCTGCGTCGATTGCGGCACGGCGGCGCGGCGACGGCTTGTCGCGCCGCTGCACGGCGTCGCCGACGTGCGTGGTGCTCGACCACCACAAGGCCGAGGGGCCGCCGCCGCCGATGCCGCGCCACGGTCAACCCGAACCGGCTGGATTGCAGCTCCGGCCTGACCATGCTCTGCGCCACCGCGGTGGCCTTCCTGACCGCGTCGCGACTGCTGCGGGCGCTGCGCCGCGCCGGGCTTTTTCGCCGGCCGGGCGGAGCCGGACCTGCTGCGCGCTGCTCGATCTGGTGGCGCTGGCGACGATCTGCGACGTGATGCCGCTGACCGGGCTGAACCGCGCGCTGGTGACGCAGGGGCTGCGGGTGATGGCGCGGCGGGCGCGGCCGGGCATCGCCGCGCTGCTGGACGTGGCCCAGCTGCAGCGACGGCGCCGACCGCCATGACGCTGCGGCTTCGCGCTGGGGCCGCGCATCAACGCCGCCGGCCGGATCGCCGAGGCCGATCTGGGGCTGCGGCTGCTGCTGGCCGACGACCCGGTCGAGGCGGCGCGGTGCTGGCGCGCGACGCTGGACGAGGTGAACCGGCAGCGCCAGGCAGGTCGAGGCCGCGATGCTGGACGAGGCGATGGCGCAGGCCGAGGCGCAGGTGGCGGCCGGGCATCCGGTGATCCTGCTGGCGGCGGAGCGGACTGGCATCCCGGCGTGGTCGGCATCGTCGCCGGCCGGATCAAGGAGCGCTTCAACCGCCCGGCCTGGTCGCCGGCATTGCCGACGGGCTGGCGAAAGGCTCGGGGCGGTCGGTCGCCGGGGGTCGATCTGGGCGGCGGCGGTGATCGCGGCGCGGCAGGCGCGGGCTGCTCGCCACCGGCGGCGGCCACGCGATGGCGGCCGGGTTCTCGCTGCCCCAGGAGGCGGCTGCCGGAGCTTCCACGCGTTCCTGGACGAACGGCTGGCCGCGGCGGCGGACCTGCCGGCGGTCGCCGAGCTGACCGTGGAGGGCATGCTGGCGGTGGCCGGCTGCCGATGCCGACCTGGCGCAGATGGTGGCGCGGCTCGGCGCCGTTCGGCACCGGCAACGACGAGCCGCTCTTCGTGCTGCCGCGCGCCCGGGTGGTGCGAGCGACCGGATCGGCAAGGACGGCACGACGATCCGCGCCTTCGTGGAGGGCGAAGGCGGCGGCCGGCTGAAGGCGCTGCTGTTCCGCGCCAAGGAAGGCCCGCTGGCCGAGGCGCTGGTCCGCGCGCGGCGGCGCGCCGCTGCATCTGGCCGGGCATTTGCGGGCCGAGGAATGGAACGGCACGGTGACGGCGGGTTTCGTGGTGACGGATGCGGCGTTTGTCTGAGCGTGGGCTGCGAGCGCGCTTGACCCGAGCCGCCCCCTCCGCTACCCAGCCGCCGCCTCGGTCCCGTTCGTCTAGAGGCCCAGGACACCGCCCTTTCACGGCGGTAACACGGGTTCGAATCCCGTACGGGATACCAGGGAAAATAAACCGTCGGACGCAGCAGAGCCCTTTGGACCGACGGCCATACGGCACTGATCCGGCAAAGGCGTAGCAAAACGGGGCGGGACGAAGCCGAATAACCCCTCACGTGGAAGTGGTGAGCATCCGGCTGTGCGCAGCTGGTGCCCTGCCCCGTCGCGGCGCGCGGGCGGCGGCCGGGTAGCGCCACACCGGCGGCGCCCAGCCCTGGCGGGAGGCAGCGATTGCGCGACGCTACGGCGCCAGGCCGTACAGCCGGGCTTTGTGCGCCGCGCTGATCGCGTCCAGTAGCGCTGGTTCAGCGCCAAGCTGGCGCAGCGTTGGCAGCGGGATCACCGCATCCGGCCCACAGGCGGCGATGGCATGCGCCAGACCGGACGGCTCCAGGGCAACGCCCTCGCGCTGCGCGTCGGGCCAGAGGATGAACTGCAGGTCGGCGTCCTGCAGCACCGGCACGCAGTCCGATTCCACCTTCGCCACCTTCATGTAGAGCGCCTTTAGCGCGGGCGAGGCCACCACGCCGAGCCGGGTTCCGTCACCGGCCGAATTGAGCGCGGCGGTGTGCACCAGCGCCTTCGGCAGCAGCCGCTCCCAATTCAGCGGCGCGCCGGTCCGTAAGTCGTAGGCCAGGGCAAAGCTGGCGGCGCTGGGATAGGGGCCGCCGCAGTACCAGCTATCGGACGCAACCACGGCGAGGTAGCGGGGCCCGCGCATGGCCACCGTGACGCTGCGCTGCCAGCCGGCATCCCCCGCGTCGGCCTGCGCCTCGATGGCAGCCTCATGGCATTGCGCCGCCGCCGCCCGGACCCGGGCATCGGCGTTCGTCAGGGCCTGGTTGACGCGTTGCTCCTGCGGTCCAACTGGCTCCGCAACGCGGGGAAAGGCCGCAAGCTGCGCGCTGATGGCGGGCTGCGCGACCAGCCGGATCGGCGTCGTCGCCGGCTCCTCTGCTGCGGTAGGTCCGGCGGCCAGGAACGCAGTTGCGGACACGCACAGCATCAAGGAACGGAGGTTCATCTTTGGCACGGGCTCGGTTGAGGCATCAGCGTAGCAGAGATCACGCGGAAAGGCCTCATTACGGCTACGAAGGCGGTTGGGCCCATTTCGCCTTCGGCCGATGCCGCGGCAAGTGATTTGGTGACCGCCTCAGGGGTGGGTCATCTGCCTCCTGCATCGTGAGCAAGCCGGCGACGGGCCATCATGTCGCCGGCCGCTCTGTCTGCTACCGCACCAGCGCCAACTCCTCCATCCCCAGCGCCCGCGCCACGCCGGCGCCGTATGCCGGGTCCGCCCGCGTGCAGTTCTCGACATGGCGCTGCTTGATGTGCGCCCGCGCATCACCCATCGCGCGGGCGGTGTTCTCGAACAGCGCTTGCCGCTGCGCCGGGGTCATCTTGCGGAACAGGTTGCCCGGCTGCTCCCAATGGTCGTCATCCACGCGATGGTCCCAATGCGCCGCGTCGCCGTCCACCGGCATCGGCGGCTCGGCGAAATCGGGCTGGTTCGCCCACAGGCCGGCGCTGTTTGGATGGAAGCTGAGCGTGCCGCCCAGATTGCCGTCCGTGCGCATCTTCCCGTCGCGATGATAGCTGTGAAACGGGCATTTCGGCGCGTTCACCGGAATATGGTTGAAGTTGACGCCGAGCCGGTAGCGCTGCGTGTCGCCATAGGAGAACAGCCGCGCCTGCAGCATCTTGTCGGGCGAGAAGCCGATGCCCGGCACGACGTTGGCCGGCGAGAACGCCGCCTGCTCCACTTCCGCGAAGTAGTTGTCCGGATAGCGGTTCAGCTCCATCACGCCGACCTCGATCAGCGGATAGTCGCTTTTCGGCCAGACCTTGGTGAGATCGAACGGGTTGTGCTTGTGCGCCGTCGCCTGCGCTTCCGTCATCACCTGGATGAACAGCGTCCAGCGCGGGAAGTCGCCGGTCCTCGATCGCGTCCAGCAGGTCCCGCCCGTGGCTCTCGCGATCCTTGGCGACCAGCGCCGCGGCGTCGGCATCGGTGAGGTTTGCAATTCCCTGCTGCGTGCGGAAATGGAATTTCACCCACACGCGCTCATTCTCCGCATTGATCATCGAGAAGGTGTGGCTGCCGAACAAGTGCATGTGGCGGAAGCTTTTCGGGATGCCACGGTCCGACATCACGATCGTGACCTGGTGCAGCGCCTCGGGCAGCAGTGTCCAGAAGTCCCAGTTGTTGTCGGCGCTGCGCAGGCCGGTGCGCGGGTCGCGCTTGATCGCGTGGTTGAGGTCCGGGAAGCGCAGCGGGTCGCGGAAGAAGAACACCGGGGTGTTGTTGCCGACGATATCCCAATTGCCTTCTTCGGTATAGAACTTCAGCGAAGTTCCGCGTATGTCGCGCTCCGCATCCGCGGCGCCGCGCTCACCGGCCACGGTGGAGAAGCGCACGAACATCGGCGTCTGCTTGCCGATCGCGTTGAAGATCTTCGCCCGCGTGAAGTGCGTGATGTCCTGCGTCACCGTGAAAGTGCCGTAGGCGCCCCAGCCTTTGGCATGCATCCGCCGCTCCGGGATCACCTCGCGGTCGAAATGCGCCATCTTCTCGATCAGCCAGATATCCTGCAGCAGCGCCGGACCGCGCGGGCCTGCGGTCATGATGTTGGTGTTGTCGGCCACCGGCGCGCCAGTCGCGCTGGTGAAAACCTTCGATGAGGACACGGTCAACTCCCGAGTTATCGTGTGAATCGAGGAATGCTTACGCGCGCCAGGCGGAGCCGCGGATCACGCTGCAGAAATTACCAGGCTTGAAACGCGGGTCCTTGTCGGCGAGCACGTCGGCCTTGACGTTGCCGAAGGTGGTGTGCGGCTTGTGCTTGATGCCGTCGTAGAACGCCTACGCCGCTTCCTGCAGATAACGCTGCGCCGCGGTCCCTGTGTCTCTCATCGCTTTGCGCAGCTTCGCCATCGCCCGCATTTCGATCTGACGGATCCGCTCGCGGGAAACCCGGTGATGCTGCGACAGCACTTCGAGTGTGGCAGGTTGGTCCTTGAGCCGCCGTTCGATGATGATGTGCCGTTCGCGCGGGTTCAGCGTCTGCATGGCAATGGGAAGCCGGGTTCGCCGCACGGCCAACTCTTCGCGCGCCGCAAACGCAGTTTCCTGACTGTCGGCCGGGTCCACCAAACAGTCCTGCCACTCGCCGTCGTCGTTCGATCCGACCGGCACATTCAGACTGTGATCGGCGCCGGCGAGCCGGCGATTCATGTTGATCACGTTCTGCTCGGCAACGTCCAGCACCTTGGCGATCCGGCGGGCCTGCTCAGGCGAAAGGTCGCCGTCGCCGGCCATGCCCATCTGCGCCTTCAAGCGACGCAGGTTGAAGAACAACCGTTTCTGAGAGGTGGTAGTACCCACTTTGACCAGAGACCAGTTCTGCAGGACATGTTCGTTCATCGCCGCGCGAATCCACCACAACGCGTAGGTGGCGAAGCGGAATCCACGCTCCGGATCGAACCGCTTCAAGGCCTGCATCAAGCCCACGTTGCCTTCGCCGATCAGTTCCGCCGCCGGTAGGCCATAGCCGCGAAGGCCGCGCGCGATCCTGGTAACCAGACGCAGATGCGACGTGACAAGGCGATGCGCCGCGTCTGCGTCGCGGTCGTCGCGCCACCGGCACCAAAGTGTGCGCTCCTCTTCGGCCGACAATACGGGGAACTGATGCACGCGCCGAAGATAGGTGCTCTCGTCCCGTCTGATGGTATCGAGGAAGATTGAGGCCATGCAACATTTTCTCCGCTGCTGAATCTCAAGGGCATTGTCAAATCAACCCCAACGGCAACGGACTCTGGTCATATTCCTGCAGAAGAGCCCCGTTGCCGCGGTCGTTTCATGCCTCTGGTGTACTGCAACAGGTCAGAAAATTGCTCAGTGGCGAGCTGCCTGAGGTTGAGTTGACAACGCCAGACTGCCGCAGACCGGCGGCCGGCCGCTATTATGCACAAGTAAGCCCCTCATGCCCTCGGGGAAGGACCGGCTGCCACGGAAGGTCAAGATGAGGTATACTTTGGCATAGCACCTTGAATCGGTTGGGCACGACGACGGCGAACTCGCGCGGTGATTGCCACGCGTTGTGATGGCGCGACCAAGGGCGTTGTCAGGTTGACGATGGATACGACGTTGGGACTTGGGATTGGACGGGAACATCATCAGGCTTTGTCGGTCGAAGTCAGGCGGCCTCGCGGAATCGGAGGGCCGTGACGGTTCCGCAAAGAGGACGCAGTCGCCTGCGATCCGCACGGACATGCCGGCGGTGAAAGGCCCGCCACGCAAAAAGGGCCGCCCCTTGCGGAGCGGCCCTGAAGCGTCACGGCACCCAAGCCCTCGACGAGGCCGGAGGCTCAGGCCGCCTTGGCAAGGTCGCCGTGCGGGTCGAGCACGAATTTCTTCGCCGCCCCCTTGTCAAACTCCTTGTATCCCTTGGCCGCCTGGTCCAGCGAAATCACCGTGGCATTGACGACTTCGGCGATGTTCAAGCGATCATGCAGGATCGCCTGCATGAGCTGACGGTTGTAGCGCAACACGGGCGTCTGCCCGGTATGGAACGAGTGCGACTTCGCCCAACCCAATCCGAAACGCAGGCTGAGGTTGCCCGTCTTGGCGGCCTGCTCGTTTGCGCCCGGGTCCTCCGTGACGTAGAGGCCAGGAATGCCGATGGAGCCCGCAGCGCGGGTGATCTGCATCATCTGGTTCAGCACGACGGCCGGCTGCTCGCCGCCGCCATGGCCTCGGGCCTCGAAGCCCACCGCGTCAATCGCGCTGTCCACCTCCGGGACCCCCACCACCTCGGCGACCATTTCGCCCAGCCGGTCGTGCCTGGACAGGTCGATTGGCTCAAAGCCCATTGCCTTCGCGTGTTTCAGGCGGTCGGCGTTGAAGTCGCCGACCATGACCACCGCAGCGCCGAGAATGCGTGCCGAAGCCGCCGCAGCCATGCCGACCGGCCCGGCGCCGGCGACATAGACGGTCGAGCCGACACCGACCTTGGCGGAAACCGCGCCATGGAAGCCGGTGGGCAGGATGTCGCTCAGCATGGTCAAGTCACGGATGCGGGCCATCGCCCGGTCCTTGTCGGGAAACTTCAGCAGGTTGAAGTCGGCATACGGAACCATGACGTAGCGCGCCTGGCCGCCGATCCAGCCACCCATATCAACGTAGCCGTATGCGCCGCCGGCACGCGACGGGTTGACGTGCAGGCAGACGCCGGTATGTCCCTCGTGGCAGGTGCGGCACCGGCCGCAGGCGACGTTGAAGGGGACGGACACGAGATCGCCCTTCTTCAGCATCTCAACGTCCGCGCCCGTCTCGAGAACTTCGCCGGTGATCTCGTGTCCCAGCACCAGGCCCGGCTGTGCGGTCGTGCGGCCGCGCACCATATGCTGGTCCGAGCCGCAAATATTCGTGGAAACGACTTTCAGGATCACGCCGTGTGTGATCTTGCGTCCGTCCGGCGATTCGAACTTCGGGTCGTCGATGGTTTGCACCTCGACATGGTTGGGGCCGAGATAAACCACCCCTCGGTTGGCACTCATCGCTTCACTCCCTTCGTTCTTACGTTGCCGCCCTCGCGCGCAGACGAGGACGGATCGGCTAGGCAGGAACGCCCTTACCTGGAAGCGGTTGTCGTGTCACCGCTTTGCCGCGGACGCGGCGCGGCCAGGGCCGCGCCGCGTTGTCCATCCGATTGGTCGCTCAGGGCTTGCGTCGCCCGCCGCCTTAACGCTCGACGCACATCGCGACACCCATGCCGCCGCCGATGCACAGCGTCGCCAGGCCCTTGTGGGCGTCGCGCTTCTGCATCTCGTGCAGCAGCGTCACCAGCACCCTGGCACCCGAGGCGCCGATCGGGTGGCCGATCGCGATCGCGCCGCCGTTCACGTTCACCTTGGACGGATCCAGCCCGAGATCCTTGTTCACCGCGCAGGCCTGTGCCGCGAACGCCTCATTGGCCTCGACCAGATCCAGGTCGTCGATCTTCCAGCCGGCGCGGCCGAGCGCCTTGCGGCTCGACGGAATCGGCCCTGTGCCCATCAGCGCCGGATCGACGCCGGCCGTGGCGAAGCTCGCGATGCGGGCGAGCGGCGTCAGCCCGCGGCGCGATGCCTCGGCCGCGCTCATCACCACCAGCGCCGCCGCACCGTCATTGAGGCCGCTGGCGTTGGCCGCCGTCACCGTGCCGTCCTTGCTGAACGCCGGGCGCAACTTGGCCATCGCTTCGGCCGAGGCATCGTGGCGGATGTATTCGTCCTGATCCACCACCGTGTCGCCCCTGCGGCCCTTGATCGTCACCGGCACGATCTCGTCCTTGAATTTTCCGGCTTTCTGCGCGGCGGAGGCCTTCTGCTGGCTGGCCAGCGCCAACGCGTCCTGGTCCTCGCGGGTGATCTGGTACGCCTTGGCGACGTTCTCGGCCGTGGTGCCCATGTGGTAGCCGTTAAAGGCATCCCACAGCCCGTCCTTGATCATCGTGTCGATCAACTGCATGTCGCCCATCTTGGTGCCGGACCGCAGATAGGCGGCGTGCTGCGCCTGGCTCATGCTCTCCTGCCCGCCGGCGAGCACGATGGCGCTCTCGCCGGTGCGGACCTGCTGGGCCGCCAGCGCCACGGCACGCAGGCCGGAGCCGCAGACCTGATTGATGCCGAAGGCTGTCTTGTCGTCCGGGATGCCGGCCGCGCGGGCTGCCTGACGGGCCGGGTTCTGGCCCTGGGCGGCGGTCAGCACCTGCCCCAGAATGATCTCGTCGATGTCGTCCGGTTCCAGCCCGGCGCGGCCTATTACCGCCTGGATCGCCGCGGCGCCCAGCACATGCGCGGCCACGCTGCCGAAGGCGCCGTTGAAACTGCCCACCGGCGTGCGCCCGGCGGCCACGATAACGATGTCGTCCATATCTGGCTTCTCCTGAGGACCATCATGAATAACTGGCGCGTCGACGGGGCAATGCCAACTCCCGAACCCGCCGGCGAGGGCCGCGCCCGCGTCATGTCGTCGAACAGTATCAAACCATACGCAGCCAGTCGCGCAACGGCCGCCACAGCGCCGTCTCGGCGGTCGAGCCGGCGACCATGCCGATATGGCCGGCGCCCGGCTGGTGCAGCACGGCCCCCGGCACCGCCGCCGCCAGCGCGCGCGCGCTGTCCGGCGGCACGATTCGGTCCCGCCCCGGCGCCGCCACGAACGCCGGCACACGCAACGCCCCCGGGTCCACCGGCAGCCCCGCGACGCGCCAGCGCAGCCGCGCCGGCGTGTTGCGGCCATACCAGCCATCCAGGCACTCGCGCGCCACCGGGGCGGCCAACGGCACGCCGTCGTTCAGCCAGTCCTCCAGCGCCACGAACCGGGTCGCCCGCTGGCTCGCCGGATCGAGCCGCGCGAAGCCGCGATATTTCTCGGCGATCGCGTATGGGTCGAGCAGCGCGAACAGCAATTGCAGCGCATCCACCGGCAGCGTGCCGGCGAAGGCAAGCGCCGGCTCCATCAACGGCCGCATCCGCGCCAGTGACAGCGCGGGTTCCGGGTCGCCGGCATGGAAATCCCACGGAGTGGCGAGCAGCGCGAGGCCGGCCACCCGATCCGGCCGACGTTGGGCGGCCGCCACCGCAAGCAACCCACCCATGCAATATCCGGCCATCAGGACCGGCTCGGGCAGCGAGGCCAACGCCCGCTCCAGCCGCCCGGCGATATAGTCGGTCAGGCTGAATTCCCGCTCCGTCTCGCCCGGCCAACCCCAGTCGAGCAGCAGCGGGCGCACCCCGTTGGCGGCCAGCCACCGCAGCATCGAGCGGTCGGGCATCAGGTCCAGCACGTAGGCACGGTTGATCAGGCTGGGGACGAACAGGACCGTCGGAGCAGCCGCATCGGTCGGTTGGCGGTAGTCGAGCAGCCTCGTCTCCCCCTCGGCCCACAGGGTCGGCGGGTCGGCCAGCGTGCGGGTCCAGGGGTGGCGGCGGTACGCGGCGATACCGGCGACGAGCGCGGTGTCCTGGCGCAGGATCTCCGCCATCACGGCATGCGGGAAGGCCGCCGCGTCGTTGCCGAGCGCAGCCGCCATTGCCGCCCGCGCGCGCTCAATCTGGGGCGTTGGCGGGTGGTCTGGGGTCCAGCTCGGCCAGCCGCCGCTCAAGTTCGCCGACGCGGCGAGCGAGGCGCTCGACCTCAGCATCGCGAGCGTCAGGTGCAGCAGCAGCGGGCGCGGGCCGCGCCGGCGCAGCGGCCCCGGCGCCAGAGATGCCCCCGCCATCAGGCAACCCGCGCGGCAATCCGTGCAGCATGGCGCCGGCCACGCCCGCCCACAGCGCGGCCAGCGATTGCCACGTCTCCTGCATCTCGCGGTCGGTCGCGGCAGCGGCAAGCTCGCTCTGCCACAGCGTGATCCAGTCGCGCGCCAATGCCTGCATATCCGGGGCCTGCATATCCGGCGCACGTGGTTCGCCCGCCGATCCGCCCGGACGATCGCGGGGCGGGTCGCCCTCGTCCATCCGTCATCCATCCTCCCAGCTACAGGCAGGCCCACCCAAACGCGGGCGGGCCGCATCGCGGCCGGACCATAGGCGCCAGCCGCGGGCGTTAAAACCGTTAAGCGGCAGCGGGGGCCGCGGCCATCGCGTTTTGGGTGTTGTGAACCATTGTGCTACAATTTGCTACCGTACCCCACGAGGCTCCCAATGTCGCAGCCGCTCCAGGCCGAACCCGCAGCCAAGCCCGGCGAACAACCGCCGGTCGTGGTCAAGAAATACGCCAACCGTCGCCTCTACAACACCGAGAGCTCCAGCTACATCACGCTGGACACCCTGGCGGAAATGGTCCGTAACGGCCGCGACTTCGTGGTCTACGACGCCAAGACCGGTGACGACATCACCCGCAGCGTGCTCACGCAGATCATCGTCGAGGAAGAAAGCAAGGGCCGCGCCATGCTGCCCACCGGCTTCCTGCGCCAGATCATCGGCTTCTACGGCGACTCGATGCAGACATTGGTGCCGCGCTATCTGGAACAAGCCATGTCCAGTTTTGCCCGCCAGCAGGAACAGATGCGGCTGGCGATGCAGCAAACCATGGGAAATTTCTTTCCATTCGGCATGGAAGAAGTCAGCAGGCAGAATCTTGCGATGATGGAACGCGCGATGAGCCTGTTCTCACCATTCGCGCGCGGGCAGGACGCAAGCGACCCGCGGGCACCGTCATCCGACTCACGGGTGCCGTCACCGGTCTCAACCGACGAATTGACCGCTCTTCGCGCAGAAGTTGAATTTTTACGCGCGCAACTCACGCGCGTGCGAGTTGCTCAGCAGTCCGACACCAAACCGGTCTCGGGCCAAGTCGTGGCGACGGTCGATAAAAAAAAGCCCAACATGGACACGGGCATGAATTAATTTGCAATTTCGTCGGAACACCGTCACGTCAAGTTATGAAGTAGCATTCGCGCGAGGGGGGAACCTTTGTCTATCGTTCCCCTTTCGCCTGTGGCATTTTCATATGGCACAGGAGGGTTGAACGTCATGCCGGACACCAGCGAAGAATTATCCGTGCATACCGTCGCGCCGGCTGACAGCAGCGATGTTGCCGCGGATGCTGATTCGCGCCCCAGTCCTCGCGCCAACGCCGCCGATCACCATGTCGGCGCGCGCATTCGCGAACGGCGCATCATGCTTGGCCTGTCGCAGCAGCAACTTGCTCAACTAATTGGCGTAACTTACCAGCAGGCGCATAAATACGAACGTGGATTGAATTGCATTTCCGCCGGCCGGCTGTATGAGATCGCGCAGGTGCTTGGTGTGCCGGTGTCATGGTTCTTCGACGGCCTGTCGCGCGCCCACGCGCCGGTCGAAATGACGCAGCGGCAACGCATGTGCCTGGAACTGGCACGCAACTTCGCGGCGATCGACAACGAAAAGCACCAGGAGGCGCTCAGCCAGATGGCGCGGGCGCTGGCGAACTCCAGCGACATTGCCCGCGCCTGAGGCTGCCGCCCGGACAATCCCGACCGCGACAGACCCGAGCTAGCCCACCCTAACTGGACGGCCGATGCACCGGGCGTCCAGTTCGTGTGGCGTTCGAAGCGTGTCAGGCGGCGGGCTGGATACCGCCGGGGTCCAGCCGGTAGCCGCCGCCTTCGGTCACCAGCAGGCGGGCGTTGGACGGATCGGGCTCGATCTTCTGGCGCAACCGGTAGATATGGGTCTCCAGCGTATGCGTGGTGACGGCGGCGTTGTAGCCCCACACCTCGTTCAGCAGCACCTGCCGCGCCACCGGCTTGGTGCCGGCGCGGTACAGGAATTTCAGGATCGCCGCCTCTTTCTCGGTCAGCCGGATGCGGCGGTTGCGCGCCGGTTCCTGCAACAGCTTCGCCGCCGGCCGGAACGTGTAGGGCCCGATGGTGAAGACCGCATCCTCGCTGTTCTCGAAGATGCGCAGCTGCGCGCGCAGCCGTGCCAGCAGTTCCGCCAGCCGGAACGGCTTGGCGATGTAATCGTTGGCGCCGGAATCGAGGCCACGCACGATGTCGGCTTCCTGGTCCGACCCGGTCAGCATGATGATCGGCACCTTCAGCCCGCCGCGCCGCAGCTTGCGCGCAAAGGTCGCGGCCGTCGCCATCCGGCAGGCCGACATCCAGGATCACCGCGTCGAACCGCGCTTCCCGGGCCGTCATCTTGGCCTCCGCCTCGTGCGCCGTCTCCGCCTCGCTCGCCGCGAACTCGCCGTCGACCGATAGCTGCTCGGCGAGCATTGCCCGCAACGCACGGTCGTCATCGACGATAAGTATGGGGCGCTCGCCCGCCATTCGCTGTTCCCTTGGTTCGCACGGCGCCGGCCCCAGACGCGGCCCGGCGCCGAAGCCGTTTCACTGTATGCGGCCCGCAGTACATTTTTGGCGATCCGGCGCCGCAGCCGTATCCCAACGCGCGAGATTATCCTGGTTACGTTCTTGCCGCTGTTCAAGGCACACACATTTCCGTGTGCAATGCCAAGTGTTTTTCATCATCCCGCCATATGCGGTGGCACAGATGTCGGGATGCGCCGGGATCTGGTCAATGGTGGAATTTTTCGGCAGCGTCGCCAAGTCGCAGTGAAGATGGAGCTGTCCGAGGGTACGCCTCTCGCTCCGCAGCTCGCAAGGAGACATGACTCGGTGATCCGCTTCGACGACGGCACTGCCCGGCTCGCGCCTCCGCAGACCGAGGCTCGCCCGGCGCCCGATCTCACCGTGCTGAGGCTGCGCTCGGTACATCGCGCGCTGGCCGATATGCGCCGCGGCACGCCCGTGCTGCTCTGCTCGGCGGAGGCGGGCGGCGGCCTCGTGCTGCTGCCGGCGGAGACGGCGGGCGCGCGGGGCTTGGGCGAACTGGCGGCTGTCGCGGCCGCACCGCCGGTGCTGCTGCTGGCCCCGGTGCGCGCGGCCGCCGTGCTGCGCCGCCCGGTCGAGCATGCCGCCGCCGCGGTGGCGCTGCTGCACGTCACGCGCGCTGCTCGAACCTGCGGTGCTGCGCGGCCTCGCCGACCCGACGGCCGAACAGATCCTGCCCGGCGAACCGGCCGCCGCTGCCGTGCCTGCCGAGGCAGCGGCGGCGCTGGCGTTGACCAAGCTGGCGCGCCTGCTGCCCTGCGTGCTGGCCGCCCCGCTGCGGCCGGACGCGCTGGCCCGCGCCGCCACCCTGGCCCTGCTCAGCGTGCCGGCAGCCGACGTGCTCGCCTACCCCGCCGGCATGGCCAGCCGCCTGAATCGCGTGGCCGAGGCGGAAGTGCCGATGGAGGATGCGCCGGACGCCCGCGTGGTGGCGTTCCGCGGCCCGGACGCCGGCATCGAGCATCTGGCGATCCTGGTCGGCCGGCCGGAGGACGCCACCATGCCGCTGGTGCGCATCCATTCGGAATGCTTCACCGGCGACCTGCTCGGCAGCCTGCGCTGCGATTGCGGGCCGCAGTTGCGTGGCGCAATCCGGCGTATGGCGCATGACGGTTCAGGGGTACTGCTATATCTGGCGCAGGAGGGGCGCGGCATCGGGCTGGTGAACAAGTTGCGCGCCTACCAGCTCCAGGATCGCGGGCTTGACACGCTGGACGCCAACCGGGCGCTGGGCTGGGGCAGCGACGAGCGCAGCTTCCTGGTCGCCGCCACCATGCTGGAGGCGCTTGGCCTGACCAGCGTCCGGCTGCTGACCAACAACCCGGACAAGGTGGCGGCGCTGGCTGCCTGCGGGCTTATCGTCCAGCGCGAGCCGCACAGTTTCGCGCCCAACGGCATCAACGATCGCTATCTGGCCACCAAGGCGGCCCGGTTCGGCCATCTGCTGGATTGACCCGGCCATGACCGAAGCCCTCGTGCATGCCGACGGGCGCGTGGTGTTGCGCCAGCGCGAATTTCGCGCGGCACTCGGGCGTGGCGGCGTGCGCGCCGATAAGCAGGAAGGCGACGGCGCCACGCCGGCCGGGCTGTTGCCGCTGCGCCGGGTGCTGTACCGCGCCGACCGCGGCCCGATCCCGCGCGCCGCGCGTGCCGCGCGAACCGATCGCGCCCGACCGACGGCTGGTGCGACGATCCCGGCCATCCCGATTACAACCGCATGGTCACGCCTGCCCCACCCCGCGCGCTGCGAGGAGCTGTGGCGGCGCGACGGCGTCTACGACATCGTCGCGTGCTCGGCTGGAACGACGCGCCGGTCGAGCGCGGTCGCGGCTCGGCGATCTTCCTGCATGTGGCGCGGCCCGGCTATGCGCCAACGGACGGCTGCGTGGCGCTCGACGCGGCCGATCTGCGCGTGCTGCTGGCCGACGGCCTGACGGCGCTGCGCGTGCTGCTGGCCTAGCCGGTCACGGCTCCCGCCGAAGCCCCTGTGCCGCGAGCGACGCCAGATAGGCGGCCCAGCGCTGCGG
Organism: uncultured Pseudomonadota bacterium; assembly: GCA_963764895.1. Classification (GTDB taxonomy): domain Bacteria; phylum Pseudomonadota; class Alphaproteobacteria; order Acetobacterales; family Acetobacteraceae; genus CAVXUK01. The sequence continues at coordinate 43,085 of CAVXUK010000010.1, read as the reverse complement.
CTGCTCGCGGCCGAGCTGATACAGGTAATCCCAGGAATAGATGCCGGTATCGTGCAGGTCGTCGAAGACCAGCCGCACGGCGTAATGGCCGACCGGCTCGACGGCCATGATCCCGACGTGAAGCCGCCCCGCGACCGTGCGCCGCTGGCCGGGGCCATGCCCCTGGACTTCGGCGCTGGGGCTTTCGACGCGCAGGAACTCGGCCGGAAAGGCGAAGCTGCTGCCGTCGTCGAACGTCACGTCCAGCCGCTTCTCGGCCCGCCGGAGATGGATTTCGACCGGGGTCGGCATTCACGCGTCGTCCAGCTGCCGCGCTTCCTCGGGCAGCATGATCGGGATGCCGTCGCGAATCGGGTAGGCAAGTCCGGCGGCCCGGCTGATGAGCTCGCCGGCCGCCCGATCATAGATCAGCGGCGCCTTGGACAGCGGGCAGACCAGCACCTCCAGCAGACGCGGATCGACCGCCACCTGGGCGGGCGCGGCGGCGGCGGGCTCGCTGGGATGATTTTCGGTATCTGTCATAACCATCTCGTTTTCACAGATAATTTCGGCCGTCAGCTTGGGCGTGTGCCCTCGGCGGGGCCGGCATGGGTGTCGATTCGCAGCAGGGCCAGCAGCACGGTGGCGCGGTCGTCGGGCGTCGGCGCTTCCAGCAGCGCCTGTTTCTCGGCGGCATCGAACGGGCAGACCATGCTGAGCGTGGTGACCAGCAGGCTGTTGTCCATCTTGGTGATCGCATCCCAATTGGCATCGAATCCGTGATGCGCAAAGTACGCACGCAGCGCCACCAGCAGCACGTCCCGGTCCAACGCCATCGGCGGCGGGCCGGTGGCGTCGGCGGCGAAGCCGGAGAAATCCGCCCGCACGCACCGGTAGCCATGGCGTCCCGGCAGTTCCTCGACGACCGCGAACCGGGTCACGCCGGTCAGCGTGATCAGGTAGCGCCCGTCATCGGTCTCGCTGAACGAGGACAGCCGGGCCAGGCAGCCCACCCGGTACAGCGCCGGGCCGGATGGCTGGCGCGGGCGCTGCGGGTCCGGCTGGATCATGCCGAGGATGCGCCGGGCGGCCAGTGCGTCCTCCGTCATCGCCAGATAGCGCGGCTCGAAGATGTTCAGCGGCAGCCGGCCGCCCGGCAGCAGCAGCGCCCCGGCGAGCGGAAACACCGGGAAGCAGTCGGGCAGTTCGTCCGGCCGGGGCGCTGCGAGTGGCGTCACCTGAACAGCAATGCGGACAGCTTGCGCCGCGCCGCCAGCGTCGCCGCGTCGTCGAAGCCCCAGGCTTCGAAGAACTTCAGCAGCTGCAGCCGGGCGGCGTCGTCTTTCCATTTGCGGTCGGCGCGCACGATGGCCAGCAGCGCGTCGGCCGCCTCCTCCCGCCGTTCCATGGCATTGAGCGCGGTGGCGAGGTCGTAGCGCGCCTGGTGGTCGGCCGGATCGGCCGCCAGCGCGGCCTGATACGTCGCCAGTTTGGCCTTGGCCTTGCGGCCTTCCTCGGCCAGCACCAGGGCGCTGCGGGCACCGGCGACCTCGGCATGGTCGCGCAGCTTGTCCGGCACCTGCGCCAGCACCTCTGCGGCTTGCCCCTCGTCGCCGAGTGCCAGCAGCGCGCGGATCAGCCCGCCCCAGGCGTCGGGATTTTCCGGTTCCTGCTGCAGCAACGCGCTGAACAGTTCGGCGGCGTCCTGCGGCTGGCCTTCGTCAAGCGCGGCCTTGGCCTCGGCCAGCAGGTCGGCCGCGGGCAGCGACCCGCCGGCCAATTTCAGCAACGCCTCGACGAACCGCTTGACCTCGGATTCCGGCAAGGCGCCCTGGAACAGGTCAGCGATCTGCCCCTGCCAGAAGGCGGCGACGGTCGGCACCGACTGCAGCGGCAGGCCCAGCTGAGCGAGCTGGCGGACCAGGGCCTGGTTCTTGTCGATATCGATCTTGACCAGCCGGACGCGCCCGCCGGCGGAGCGCACGACTTTCTCGATGGTGGGCGTGAGCGTCTTGCAGGGGCCGCACCAGGTTGCCCAGAAATCGACGATGACCGGGACGGTGCGCGAGGCTTCGACCACGTCGCGCATGAAGGTGGTCTGGTCGCCGTCAACGATGATATCGCCGTCTGCCCCGGCGGGCGGCACAGCGGGCGCCCTGGATGCGGGTGGCTGGACGGCGGAGGCCGGTTTGCCGGCAGGCCTGGCGGCGGGTGCAGCGCCGCCCTGGCCCGGCTTCTGACCGATGATGTAGTCCATTGCTGGGCGTCCTCGCCTGGGTTGGTCAATAGGGTATGATGTTGCGTGGGATGTCGCCCGCGCAAGCCGCGCACAAGCCATGAAACGACGCCTCGGGCAAGCGCCCGGCGTGGACAGGGCACTTGCAATCGTCCCGGAACCTGCCTAGAAGCCGCCCTCGCCGCATGCGAGGCGTTGGAGCGCGGGCGTAGCTCAGGGGTAGAGCACAACCTTGCCAAGGTTGGGGTCGAGGGTTCGAATCCCTTCGCCCGCTCCAGTCTTAATGTGTTGACATCACAAGATTTTTCTCGCCGCCGCCTGGGCCGTGTCCGGCAGCTATGCACGGATTCTGCACGAGACCTCCTCGACCTCGGCCAGCCCCAGGTCAACCTCGCCGTTCCAGAAGGCAAGGATTTCCGGCTCGTAGACCCTGGACATCTTCTTTGCGTAGCGCTCCCCCATCCGGGTGGTCGTCCAGCCGATCTCGTCCCTGAGGTCGCCCAAATCCTTGTAGACGCAGCGGTGCCAGGTGCAGAAGCTATGGCGCATGCAGTACGGGTCGTGGAGGGGATCGAAGCGCCGCTTGGTGGTCCCGTCCCGCGCCACCCACTCGACCCACTCGCCGGGCAGCTGGGCAGCCGCGCAGGCGGTCTCCCAGCCAGTGGTGATGCGCCCTCCCCGATAGCCGGGACCGATCGGGCCACCTGCGCGCTCCTCTGCCGTAAGCCAGGTCCTGAAGACGCGCCCCTCGCGATGCGGCAGGGCCTTCAGGGCACGCAGCGCAGCCGGGCGCAACGTCACCGTCCATTGCACCTTGTTGACCTTGCCGAGCGTCAGGATCGCCTGGCCGCCCTTCAGGTCGACGGTCCGCCAATCGAGCGCGAGGGCCTCTTCCGGGCGGCACCCGACACTGATAAGGACCACGATAAGAGGCCGCAGATGCAAGGCCGCCGCACGCGCCAGCTTCGTCGCCTCGGCCGGATACAGGAATGGCGTCGCTGCCTCCGGCGTCTTCGGCTTCTCCAGAAGGGCGCGCGCACATGTGCCGTTTCGCCGCGTGCTCGAGGATCGCGTTCAGGATAACGAGCAGAATTCTTCTTTGCATGAGCGCTGCCGGACAGGACCAGGACCCGGCACATGTTATCCGCCGCGACCTGGCCGATGTCCCGCAGCTTGGTGCTTTTGAAATGGCCGAGCAGCTTCTTAACGGTGGCCTTGGTATCGTCGCTGCGCGTCGCGAACTCGAGATAGCTCACGACCGCGTCGGGGAAGATGTAGACCGCCTCCTTACCAAAGATGCTTTCGTCCAGGAGCCGCTTTTCCGTCAGGATGCGGATCGCCTCCGCGGCTTCCTCGTCGGAAGTGCCAGTGCTTACGTAAACTGGCTGTTCGCGGACAGTGCCGCGGAGATACCACATGTCGCCGCGGAGGAATTTCTTGAGTGCCATGCCAGGGACTCCAACAAGCGTTGATGATCAGCCTCGCGAAGCTAGACGCGCTTTCGCAGCCAAACGGTGGCTCTCGCCCCCGAGGTCCAGGTCCCGCCAATCAAGCATCAGCGCCTCGTCGGCGCGGCACCCCGCGCCGATAATGAAGACGAGCGGCGGCCGAAGGTGCGGTGGCGCCGCGCACCAAAGCCGTCGCCCTGGCGTGCAGGATCACCTCCTGGCCGGAGACGCTCGCGTCTAGGAGGTCGTTCTCCGTTTTGGTCCGGATCGCGTCGGCGGTCTTGCGGCCACCAGTGCGAGTGCCTTCATATACCGGCTGTTCGCGTGCTGGCTGTTCGCGGACCGTTCCGCAGAGGTACCAGATGCCGTCCCGGTGACAGAGTTCGAGGGCCATGCCAACAACTCCAACAAACGTTGAAAATCAGCCTCGCGAAGGTACACCCGCTGCCGGGCCGAGCCGGGGGCGCGCATCGCCTTGAGATGCTTACGCAGCGTCCAGAGGCTCACCCGGTTGCCCAGCCGCCGCCGGACGTCCTCGACGGTCATGAGCTCCGGCTGCGCGACCTCCGGATTCGACTGAGGAGCGCCCGTAGCGGCGAGGCGGCTGGCATCCCGCGCCGCCCCCCGCGGAGACCCACGCGCTGGCTCTTCCGCGTCGTGGCCCTTGTCCGGCCGAGCAGTCGCAGTTGGCGGAGCACCGACGACGACCAAGCTCTCCTCGAACAGGTCGGCTGGGGAAGGACATACTGGCCTCGCGGGCGACGCTAGATTGCTTGGCGTTCGTTCCATAGGAACAACCTCCGGCGCGCGGGTTCGAATCCCTTCGCCCGCTCCAAGAAAATCTGTGCATTACCATAGCCTTGGCGAGACAAACCGTAGCCGGGGCAAAACGCCGGGCACGAGGCGTCAGGCAGGCCGGCCGCGGCACCGGATAAGATCGGCGAGTTCAGGCACGTCGGCGTGCTTGGCGATACCGATCCGGTCACCGAGATAGTCCCAGAAGCCGATGCCGAGCTTGGCGCAGGTGTGCATCAGTCCGAGAAAGGCGTCGCGGCAATCACGGCCGGCGTCGCTGCGGGTGCCGCCGCTGATCTTGCGCTTGATGACCTGGCAGCGGATGTCGCGTTCCGAGCCGTTGGTGTGCAGCGGAATCTCCGGTCGGTCGAGCACCATCAGCAGTTCGGGCTTGTTGGCATGCAGCCGCGCCAGCAGGCGATCGAGCGCGGCGAACCCGGTGCGGCGGGCGAAGATGCGATCGAACCGGGCCCGCATCTCGCCGCGGCGGCGTGGGCCAGGATCGGCACGATACGCCTTGAGATCGGCGTAAAACCACCAGATCAGCGCGCGCATGTGCGCCTGGGCGGCGCGGTGCAGGTCGGTGAAGGTGTCGAGCTTGTGCACCAGCCGCTCCGCATGCACCCAACACAGCGCGTGCAGGCCGATGTTGAACTGACCGGCGTCATCGCTGACGATCACTGCTTCGCGCAGGAACCCGTGGTCCGCCACAGCCCCCCACAGCGCGCCTTCGGTAGCGATGCACACGGGGTCGGGTGTGACCTGCAGGTCGGCAATGCCGAGACGCTGCAGATGCGCTTGCCAGTCAGCGTGGTCGGCGAAGCGGCTTTGCGGCGCGACCGCCAGTTGGCCGATCACTGGGCCGGCGAGCGAACGACCGCGCATGTAGTCCAGTGCCGCGTCGTTGACGACGTAATCGCTGTGGCCGGCACGCAGCAGGTCGAGGAAGTTGAGCCGGCTCTTGCTCGCGCGCGTGCCGAACCAGGTGAAGCTGTCGTTGCCGATTTGCGTGCAGAAGCCGTTGCGGCCGGCGTGGCGCGCGCTCGTGTCATCGACGGTGACCCAGGATGCGGTCTGCAAGCCCGCCCGCAGCACGTCGCGGCTTTCGGCGAGAAACCCATCGTGGCGGTCGATCAGCAGGCGCATCACCTGGCGTTTGGAGATGCTGAGGCCGAAGGCGCGCAGTTGCGTGGTCAGCCGCTCCACGGTTACCTGCCCATGGTGGTGCTGTTGCAGCACAAAGCGGCGCAGTTCCGGGCCGAAATGTCCAGCAACTCCTGCCGGCAGCGGCGCCAGCACCGTCTGCCCGGCCGGCGCCACCCAGCGTTCGCGGCGGTAGCGGATGACCCGGGCGTGCAGCACCAGATCCTGCACGACGAAGGTCTCGTAGCCCTTGAAGCGCGACCCCGGCGGCGGGGCCGCCTTCACCACCCGATCCTCGATGCTGACCCGCGGGGCCGACTTGCCGCGCCGGCGATGCTTGCCGTGGCGCGGCGGTGGCTTCGGCGTCGTCGCATCGTCCATCCCGCTTGGCTTGATGTCGGGGCGGCCCTTCAGCCCCTTCAGGCGCGCGATCTCCTCGCGCTGCTCCGCCACCACGCGCTTGAGCTCGGCCAACTCGCCGAACAGACGGATCACCAGTGCTTCAAGGTCAGCGCGAGGAATACTCGCGAGATCGGCGGGCGGGGACATGTCCAGAGCGAATCGTACCCGACCGCGTCGGGGGAACCCCAAAAATGCGGTTCGCCCGGGGTTTTGCCCCGGCTACGACAAACCTCGCTTTGGCCTGCGTTTAGGCACCCTATAGGAGCCACAGAAACCGGTACCTGCTCCAGCCGGGGCCTGCTCGCGCCCGTCCGAACTTCGGCCAAAGGTCCGCCGCGCATGCTTGCTTGTGGCCGATCCGCGGCGGCGATCTTTGCCGGTCGAGGTTAGCAAGTGCATCACTGAGCCCCTTTTCTGCGGCTCATGTAGCCTCTTCCGCCCCGCTCCGGCCCTCCCGGCGGAGTCGAGGAGGGGTCCAGAATCCACTGGCGGATTTCACTTTCCCGCCGCCCCACGGCGTTCGGGGCGAGACGCAGCCGCCGTGGGAACCGCCCCCTCTGCTCAAGCCCCCATATGGTCGTCCGCGACAACCCGGTGCCACGGCAAGCCTCTTTGCATCTCACGATGCGGTCGCCCACGGTTTCCACGCCTGCCTTCTCATTTCGCTTTCGTATTAACCCATTCGCGGCCCACCTGCTTTCTGAATGACCCATACCACCTTTGCAGTCGAAGCGCAATAGTCTATTTGTCCGGTCAGGTCACCGTTTGCATAGAGGCGCCTAAAATGATTCGAATCCTTGACAATAGGAACTACAGTCCTATGACAAGGACTCAAAGTTCTTCAGAGATCATCATGTCAACTATACTCCTTCCCCCTCTGCGCGGATCTTTTCGGGTCGAGATGGGTGCGCCGCAGGGTCCGCGTCGCTGTTCAACGCGATGAAGCGTGTGTCCAGACAGGCGCCAAGTATGGGTCGGCGAGCGGGGCATCGGCCAGACGGAGTCGCTTGTGCACCGGCGCAGACGAAGGACTCACGACGCCGGGCCGGTATGCGAATCTGGCTGCATGGCCGAAGAGATCTCATCGTTGCCTGGCGGACGCGTTGATCGCCGGGCTTTCGCCGCCTGTGAAATGCCACGGCGGCCTGCTGTTCCGCGATGTCGCCCCTGAACCCGTCGGCGCCTTCTTGCGCGACTCCCAGATCCACGACGACATCGTGGTCTTCCGCAGCGACCTCCTCGCCGACCGGATCATGGGGCTTAGGCTCTCCCGCCTTCCCGATGCGGACCGACCCTTCTTGGTCGGCCAGCCATGAGATCTCCCGGTTCCCGTGCAGTAAGTGTCGGCGACGTGCCAGGGTCTCTGACCACACAGGACCGGTGGGGCACTGGTGATAGCGCACCCCTCCGTGTTGCCTTCCGCTACGCAAAAAGCGTTGGCATCCCGGACTAGTTTTGTTACGTGGCTCAATACTTGGCCCCATCGCCTCCCCTGTCAACGCTTCGCCCCAGACCTCGCGGTCTGACACGCATGAACTCGGGGCCGATGTGGCTCGCTCTGCCTTCATCGTCAGGGACTCGCACCCTTTCCTTCCTGCCGGTCTCCCGGCGCACCTGTGTGAAAACGCCATACCGTAACGGCAATGAGCAATTACGTGACGCTCAGCGGCTGCATGGTAAATCTTCAGCGGTGCCAAGCGGGTCGATCTTGATTGATCGTTGCACGGCACCCGGCGGCAATCGCGTTTTCGCACAGCCTCGACCCTGAGCGGACTCTTGTGCTCATGGACGGGCGCCTGCGTGGCCGCCGTGAGTCCGGTCCGTTTCAGCCGAGCTGGCACGCAGGGCTTCGCGACTGGTGCGGATCGCTTCGTCCAGCGGCGTATGCGGCTCCCGGCCGAGCCAGGCGAGTAGCCGCATGTTGTCCAGGCGGAGCGGGACCCGCCACGGTAACGCATCTCGATCACCTCGCCCAGGAAGGTGACGAACGGCACGCCCAGGTAGAACGGCAACCAGCGGAACGGCTGGATCGGAACCGCGCCTCCCACCACGCGCTGAACTGCCTCCGCGATGCCGCGGCCCCGCAGGTAGTGACCGCTGAAATGTAGCCGCTCCTGACCCGGCAGCGACGTTTCGCGGTTCGCCAGCAATGCCACCCTCTCGGCCAGGTCGGGCAGGTCGGCCCAGGCATGGCCGACTTCCGGCCGCTCGGGCGTGACCACTTTGCGCAGGGGCTTGCCGCCTTGCAGCAGGATCGTGTTGACCCAGGAACTCGGTGCCCGCGGACCGAAATAGTCGCCCGCGCGCACCACTAGCGTACGCAGGCCTCGAACGGCCGCTGCGTGCAGCATCGCCTCCATCTCCACGCGGATGCTTCCCTTGCGGGTGCTTGGGTGTTGCGGTGCATCTTCCGCCACCGCCTCCCCGGCATCGGGACCGTAGACGTAGAGGCTACCGGGATAGATCAGCCGCGCGCCGGTTGCCTCTGCCGCGGTTTTCGCATTGCGTAGCATCGGGATCGCGAGGCCGCGCCAGTTGCGGTAGCCGGGCGGGTTGGCGCCGTGGAACCCCACTGCGGCGCCCCGTGCCGCGGCCATCACCTCGGCCTCCCGCATGGCATCCCCCGTGACCCACTCGACCCCGTCCAGACCCGTGTGCCGCGCCCGGGTTGGGTCGCGCGCCAAGCCGCGAACTCGCCAACCGTGCCGCACCAACGCCGCGGCTACCTCGCCGCCTATCCCGCCAGTCGCACCGGTCACCGGTGCCTGTTTCGTCCCGCCCCCTGCCCTGTCTTCTCTTCCGATCAGGCGGAGGATGGCGCCGCAGCCGATGAACGCCCATTGAGGAAGTCTGACATAAGGGGCGCTTGCGCCGCCGGATACCGGCGGGCATCGGGTATGCCGTGATCGTGACGCATCTGCGGTAGCAACCAGAGGGCGGACATGACCGATGACGTCGCTGTCCCACGCGAGCCGCTGGAACAAAGCCACACCAAGGAGGGCATCCGGTCCCGCTTGGCACGTGACACGCGCCCCAACTACCTGCGCGCCTGGATCTACGACGGCCCATCGCGCCGGAACGGGTTGTTCCTGCGTTGCGTCAACCCGGCGCGCAGCATCCCGCGCAATGTCCGACATGGACCGCGCTACCGATAGGCGCGACGGGAGGGGCGGAGCATGCAAGCACGCCCGCCAGGTCGAGCATGCCGCCGTGGGCGTCTCACTCCCCAGCATTATGGGGTTTGACCGCCGTCAGCGGGACGTCCGAGATCAGGCCGTCGATGGAGCGATGGCCGAGCGCAAGCGTTACCCGGGATACCGTTCCCCGTGTGAGCAGATCCTGCCGTGCACTCGCTTAGGCTTCGCCTGCTAGGCTTCTGGACCCTCTCGCTCGTCGCAAGCGTCGTGGTGGGCGCGCTATTGGTCCAACTCTACCGGCAGTCGACCCAGGCTCAGGTCAGTCGGGCGGAAGCGGTGGCCGCGCGGTCCTGCGACCTGATCCGCGAGCGCTACCGTTTCTACGCAGCGGGTTGGTCCATCGCGACGCATGCGCTTGCCGATGAGCCGTTACACCACGACCTTGCGACCGCCGTCGGACTGGCGCTTGCGCACCAGGATGGGGTGGAAGGCGGCATCTGGCAGACGACTGCGGGCCCGCTGGCTTATGCGTTTCCCACCTACGAGGGCACTGGCCCCAAGACCGATCTCCCGGCGGCAGAGCGTGACCAGATCGCGGCCATCAATCAGCAGGCGGCACGCGACGAACAACCGGTCGACCGGCACGTCACCACCCGAGCGCAGACCTTGCTGCTGCATGCCTGTCCGCTGGGAGGCCCGATCGGCGGCCTTACCGCCTAGACCATGGTGCGGGTTCACAACGCCGAGGGCTTGGTGCCGGTGCGATTCGGTCTGGGCACGCTGTTCGCCCTGATGGTGCTGATGTCCGTCTGGCTCGGCCGCACGCTGCTGGTGTGGGGGCGGCATGTGCGGGGGATCGAGGCGGCGCTCGGCGCCTCCTGGTCGGGCAGCATGCCCGAGGTGCGGCGGACCGGCGAACTCGAACTCGACAGGATCATCGACGCCTTGAACGACGCTGGCGCGCGGCTGGCCGAAGCCCGGCGCGAGTCAGAGGCGATGGCCGCGCGCGTGGCACGTGCGGAGCGGCTGGCCGGGCTCGGCCGGGTTGCGGCAGGCGTGGCCCACGAGATCCGCAACCCGATTGCCGCGGCGCGCCTGCAAGGCGAGAACGCGCTTGCGGGCGACGACGCGCGACGGCGCGAGGCCATCGGCGATATGCTTGAGCAGGTCGATCGCCTCGACACGCTGGTGGGCGAACTGCTGGCGATGACGCAACGGGTCGCCCCGAAGCCGGTCTGCGTCGAACTGGCTGCGTTCGCAATCGCGTTTGCCGAGCGGCACGAGGCCATCGCCTCGGCCAAGGCACTGCGCGTTGAAGTGCACGGTGCGGAGGGAGCCGCATGCTTCGACCGCGCTGCGGTGGAGCGCATCCTGGACAACCTGCTGACCAATGCCATCCGTCATGCGCCTTCGGGCGGTACGGTGGTCGTCGCCGCCGAACGCAGCGTCGGGTTGCTCACGTTGACGGTCGCGGACTCCGGCGCAGGCGTCAGGCCTGACCTGGCAGAGCGCCTGTTCGAGCCGTTTGTGACCGGCCGCCCGGACGGGACCGGACTTGGTCTCGCAATAGCCCGTGAGTTGGCGGACGCGCATGGCGGTCGGCTGGTGTTGCGCAGCACGGGCGGCGAACCGGGCGGCAGCGGGGCCGTCTTCGCGCTGGAACTGCCACAGGAGGCGTCTTGGCCACCATCCTGATCGTGGATGACGATACGGCGTTGCGCCGGGCCATCGCCACCACGCTGGCTGACCTGGGCCACCGGGCGGCCGAGGCCCCCGACGGCGCGGCGGCCCTCACGTGGCTGGCGAAACACCGCGCGGATGCGGTGCTGCTGGACCTGCGCATGCCCGGCATGGATGGAATGGAGGTGCTGCAACACATCCGGGCCCGTCCCGCGCCGCCGCCGGTCGCGGTGCTCACCGCTGTCCCCACGGGCGACAACACCATCCAGGCGATGCGGCTGGGGGCGGCAGACCATCTCGCCAAGCCGATCGGCCGCGACGGCCTCCAGGCGCTGCTGTCCCGGATGCTTCCCGCGGCAGAGGGCGCGGGATCTGCCACCATGTCGGGCGGCGTGGCGCGCGAAGGCGATCTGGTCGGCTCCAGCGCGGCCATACGCGACGTGCAAAAGGCGATCGGCCTGCTGGCGGACAGCGACGCGACGGTATTGTTGCTGGGCGAGACGGGAACTGGCAAGGAACTGGTCGCGCACGCTATTCATGGGCATGGCAGGCGAGCGAAGGCGCCCTTCGTGCCGGTCAACTGCGCCGCGATTCCCGGCGAGCTGCTGGAAAGTCTGCTGTTCGGCCACGTGCGCGGCGCGTTCACCGGCGCGGTGTCGGACCGGCTGGGATCGTTCCGCGAAGCGCAGGGCGGCACATTGTTCCTTGACGAGATCGACGACATGGATCCCGCCATGCAGGCGAAGCTGCTGCGCGCGTTGCAGGAACGGGTGGTGACGCCGGTCGGCGGCCGTCCGATGCCGATCGACGTTCGCGTCATCGCGGCGACGCACCGTGACTTGATCCAGGCCGTCCGGGACGGTCGTTTTCGTGAGGATCTCTACTACCGGATTGGCGTGGTGCCGCTGCCATTGCCGCCGCTGCGCGAGCGCCTGGCTGATATCATCCCCCTCGCCGAACACTTCCTGGCGCTCGCGGCAGGCACGGGCGAACTCAAGCGGCTGGGCGCCGACGCCGCCGCTCGGCTGCTGAGGTATTCCTGGCCCGGCAACGTGCGCGAGTTGGTCAACGCCATGAAGCGGGTGGCGACCCTGGTCCGCCGCGAGGTGATTGCCGCCAGCGATCTCGACTTCCTTTCGGTCGGACTGGGCGGCACGGCGCATGAACACGGCTTGCCAACCGACTGGTTGACCGGAACGTTGCCGGAGGTTGTCGAGCGCGTCGAGAAGGAACTGATCCGGCGCGCCCTCGACGCTGCTGGCGGCAACCGCGCGCAGGCGGCGGAACGTCTCGGCATCCGGCGTCAGTTGCTGTATCAAAAGCTCGCCCGCTACGGGTTCGACGTGTCCCCGAATGAGACCAGGAGCGTCCCCGAAGGGGACATGCCTGCGGCTCAGGTGCCGAACCAACTCCGGTCAAATCAATGATTTAGATCTGGCATGGTGCTTGCGCTTCCGCCTGACGGGCCTTGCGCCCTTTAGACGGAGGACACCATGCGGACACGATCAGCGCCGATCACGGCGGTGGAGGTGCGGGTGGACGACGGCGACCGGGTGCCGATGGTGCCGGTGCCGTTGGAGGTCGCGTTGTGGCAGGCCCGCCGCGAGGGTCTAGCCGCGAGCGTTCGCGTCCGGACGCGGGACGACCAAGGACGACATGACGAAGACGTTGTTGAGCCACCACGGCTGAACTGGAATCCGCCCGAGCGCGCTGCGGACGGCAGTGACCGCGACCGGGTCGGCGCCTGGCCGGAGAAGGGGATTCTGGGCACCCAGCTCGGTCCCAACCGCAACGGGCACAAGTGGTGAGCGCCGCGTCGAGCCAGCCGGGCCACGAACCGGCGACCGAGCCTGCCCCCTCGGCACGTTCGCTGCACGGCCTGGACGGCATCAACCTGCTGATGGCCGATGTGCGGGACGGCGTCGGACCTTACCTCTCTGTCTTTCTCAAAGGCGGGGAGCATTGGGATCCGGGCGCCATCGGCATCGCCATGGCCGCGTCTTCCATCGCCGCTGCGTTGTGCCAGATCCCAGCCGGATTGTTGGTTGACGGAACGCGCGCCAAACGATTGCTGATCGTCGCCTCCGGATTGATGGTGGCGCTGGGCTGCCTGCTGATCGTCTTCTTCCCGCGCTTCCTTGCCGTGGTTGTGGCGCAGGCGGTGCTTGGCGCGGCGTCCGCCGTGATCCCGCCCGCCATTGCGGCACTCTCGCTGGGCATCATCGGGCGGCGTCTGCTCGATGCGCGGATCAGCCGCAACGAGAGCTTCAACCACGGCGGCAACTTCATCGCCGCCAGCCTGGCCGGGGTGCTCGGCCAGTACGTTGGCTACCACTGGATCTTTTATCTCGTCTGCGCCTTCGCCATCGCGAGCGCGGGCGTCGTCACCCTAATCAACCCGACGGAGATCGACCACGAGCGGGCCCGCGGCGGCGAAGACCCGCGCCGCAAATGCGAGCCGATTGCCTTTAGGGACCTGCTCAGGCGACGAGACCTGCTGGTCTTCCTCGCCGCCGTGGTTCTGTTCCACTTTGGCAATGCAGCGATGTTGCCCATAGCCGGACAAGTCCTCGCGTTGAAGCATCCCGGATCGGACACCATCGCCCTGTCCACCTGCATCATCGCAGCCCAACTTGTCATGGTGGGTGTGGCTTGGGCGGTGGGTCGTGCATCGGCGAAGGGTGTCGGCCGCAAAACGACCTTTCTGGTCGCGCTTGCCGTGCTGCCGCTGCGTGGCGTGCTGTTCTCGTTCACCACGAGTCCGTACGGGGTCGTCGCGATCCAGCTGCTCGACGGTGTCGCGGCCGGAATCTTCGGGGTGATCTCGGTGTTGATCGCCTCCGACCTGATGCGCGGCACCGGCCGGTTCAATCTAGCGCAAGGACTGACCGCGCTTGCCGTCGGTGTTGGCGCTACCCTGAGCAACGCCACCGCAGGCTATGTCGTGCAGTGGTGCGGCTACGCCACCGCGTTCCTGTATTTGGCGGGCATCGCCGCGTGCGCTCTCGCCTTCTTCGCCCTCCTGATGCCGGAGACGCGAGACGCTGGCTCGATCGACATATCATGCTCAGGTCTTGCGCCAAGTGCGGCGGTGGCGTGATGGGCGCTCTTACAGCTTTCGCAGGAGACTCGCCCTGGACGATCTGGGGCATCGCCGCCGTGGCGACCGCAGGCGTGATCGTCCGTCCGTTCTCGTGGCCGGAGTTCATATGGGCGTTGGCAGGCGCCGTGCTGCTCGTCGGGCTGGGTTTGCTGCCTGCGCAGGATGCCATCGCAGGGATCGAGAAAGGCACGGACGTCTATCTGTTCCTGATCGGCATGATGCTGCTGGCCGAGCTTGCCCGGCAGGAAGGGCTGTTCGCCTGGCTGGCAGCGAAGGCCGCCGTACGGGCGAATGGATCGTCGACACGCCTGTTCACGCTCGTATTCGCCGTCGGCACCATCGTGACGATCTTCCTGTCCAATGATGCGACCGCGGTTGTGCTGACGCCCGCGGTGGCTGCCGTCGTGAAGGCGGCAAAGGCGGAGGAACCGCTGCCCTACCTGTTCATCTGCGTCTTCATCGCCAACGCGGCCAGCTTCGCGCTGCCGATCTCCAACCCCGCGAACCTGGTGATCTACGGCAGCCGCATGCCGCCGTTGCTGCACTGGCTGCCGCAATATGCACTGTCGTCGGCGCTGTCCATCGTCGCCACCTACGTCGTGCTGCGTTGGACCCAAGCTGGCCGACTGACCCAGCGGATATCGTCTGACATCAACCTTCCGACGCTGTCGCCGGGCGGTAAGATGGCTGCGTTCGGCATCGCGCTGACCGCGATCGTGCTGCTGGCGTCATCTGGCTTCGATGTTCAACTCGGCCTGCCGACGTTTCTGGCCGGATGCGTCACTGCGATGCTCGTCCTGATCCGGTCCAGGTGCGGTCCGATCACCGTGCTCCGGAACATCTCCTGGGGTGTCCTGCCGCTCGTCGCGGGGCTGTTCGTGCTCGTCGATGCATTGGAGAAGACAGGCGTCACGGATCATCTTGCCGGACTGCTCCACGATCTCGTGCAGCGCTCGGCGACATCAGCGGCCTGGGCGTCTGGCGTACTGCTCGCCATCGGCTGCAACCTGGCGAACAACCTGCCCGCAGGCCTCATCGCGGGCCGCGTCGTTGAGCTCGCCAAGGTTCCGGAGCACGTGCGAAGCGCCGCGCTGATCGGCGTCGACCTCGGGCCGAACCTGTCGGTCACCGGTTCTCTCGCCACCATCCTGTGGCTCACGGCGCTGCGGCGCGAGGGACAGCATGTGACCGCCTCGACCTTCCTGAAGCTGGGATTGCTGGTGACGCCGCCCACACTCCTGCTCGCCCTGGCGGGCGCTTTCGTCTTCGGCTGACTTATACCAGCCACCCTATGAGTTGACGGGTTTAGCCCATTCTCGGGAAGCGATGGAGCGAACGGCGTCTGGTGCGGCGACAAGGGCGTTCCAGGCATCGCAGCATGCATCGACGATAGCGTCGTAGGTGGCGAAACCGCGGTTGGCGAGATGGTTCTGGCGAAGGAACTGCCAAACATTCTTGACGGGGTTCAGTTCGGGTGAATACGAGGGCAAGGGCAGCAGGCTGATATTGTGGGGACAGTGCGGCATAAAACGCGTAATCCTGTTCTGCCGCCATTATCAAGTCTAAGGCACTGACCAAGCCGGAGGCGTAGCTTTGTTGCCCGAAACCGGACAACGCCGGATCAGTGGCCGCGTTTGCCAGCGTGCTCAGATAGTTATCTGCGGCAGGAGAGTTTACTGTGCTCTGTATCGCCGCCACCGAATTAGGCGGGGAAACAGAAGATGCCGCAGATTGCAACTGCTGTGTCAATGGGTTGGACGATGACTTTGGCATTCTCTGACTCCCTTGGATTGATTGTTTTCTTTGGCGATAGTCGATACGATCGCTCTGTCTGTTGCTCTCCACGCTGACACGTCAGGTCACGCGCCTTCTGTTACGGGGGTTCCGACATTCGCATTGTGACCTGTGTCACCCCGCGGCACGGTGAAGCTGACAGTGGGAACGAAAGCCCCGTGCACATTCGTCCGGCCCGGGGGCACGAGGTCCGGGTCAAGAGCCTGTCCAACGGCAGGACGGATGGACGAAGCGGGGAGGTTGTAGCGACGTGGTCAAATCCGCCGCGAGAGCCCCGGCAAGGCAACACCACGGCACAGCCAGTACGCTCGGGGTTTAGCTCTAGGGATGTTCACAGACCCCATCGAGTTACTTCTCGTGTCGTACCGCCTATTGTCTCGATAACTGAGGTATTGGGATAATATTCATCGGTTGCATTTTGTCGAAAAGATTCCATATTCCGTCCGATAACGGACGAAGGGGTTTGCCTTGGATAACGCTCAAAACGCATCCGATCGGGTTTTGCTGGAGACGGCCGCCGAGATCATGCTGTATCAACGGGAGCTCGCAGAGGTCGCTGCTTCTAGGGACCAGGCCGACAGCGCCGCTGGCCTCGCACATGAGGATGTCCACGCGTCGCAGATGCCTCTAGAAGGCCAGGATCAGGTCCAGGGACGCGTGGACATCGATCTGACCTCGCCGGAGCAGCCCGCATACGACCGAGGCGTTAACGAACAAAGCCGACTATCCGACGCCAGTGTAGATGCCAATGCCGCGGCACCCCCTGGACCGGCAGGTGAACAGGATGTGCTGAAGGCGAAGCCTGCACGTCCACCGCGAGCGACCACATTCGTTCTGGTCAATGGTGGTCTATTCAGAACGGTGAGCGGTGACTACGGCGGCCCGCAGAGGCCGGACGTGGCCATCTATCCGTCCGCGGATCTGGCGACCAAAGCCAGAGCAGGAAGCGACTGCGTCGCCACTTCTGCGATCTATGAGTTGGATTCGCGGCGGCCAAACGTCACGGCCTAGACGCCATCCAGGGGCATCTAGCCGCTCTTATTCACGGCATGGCAGCGATTCGCTGGCGGGTGTCGCGTAAGGCGTTGATCGGGCTTAAGGATTGGGTGTCGAAGCCATCCTGTCCCCGCGAACGCGCCGAGCTACACCCGCCATGTCCGACGATACGATCGAGCCGTTCGGTTTGCCAGCCGTGGGCCGCAAGAAGCTGACCGCCGCGTTCGACGGCGGACGCATCACCTCCGATGGCGGCGTCATGCTGCTGGCCGCGGCCGAGCGGCGCATCGGCATCGCGCAGATGCTGGCGCCGTTGATCGCCGACCCGCGCAACCCGGCTCTGGTGAGGCACAGCGTCGCCGACATCCTGCGTGCCCGCATGCTGGCGATCGCCTGCGGTTACGAGGACGCCGACGACCTCGATCATCTGCGCACCGATCCCGCCTTCAAGCTGGCCTGCGGGCGCCTGCCCGTCAGCGGCGCCGATCTGTGCTCGCAGCCGACCGTGTCGCGCTGGGAGAACGCGCCGACCCTGCGCGAGGTGGTGCGCATGACCTACGCCATGGTCGACATCTATTGTGCCAGCTACGCTGTTCCGCCCGCCGCCGTTACGCTCGACATCGACGACACCGTCGATGTCGTGCATGGCTACCAGCAACTCGCGCTGTTCAACGCACATTACAACGAGCGCTGCTTCCAGCCGATCCGTGTCTACGGCACCGCCACCTCGCGGCCGGTGGCGATGCTGCTGCGGCCGGGCAAGACCCCGTCGGGGTCGGAAATCCGCAACCATCTGCGCCGCCTGGTGCGGCGCATCCGCAGCCACTGGCCGGACACGCGGCTGACCATCCGCGGTGACGGCCATTACGGTCGCCCCGAGGTGATGGCGTGGTGCGAGGCCAGCGGTGTGGATGACATCCTCGGCCTGCCGGGCAACGCCGTGCTGGACCGCCTGGTCGAGGCGGCTGCCGACGATGTGCGGGTCCGCCGCGCCGAAGCCGAGGCACCGGTCGTGCGCCGCTACAGCGAGACCCGCTATGGCGCCAGGTCGTGGCACCGCGAGCGGCGCGTCGCCGCCCGCATCGAGGCCAGCACAATGGGATTGGACATCCGCTATGTCGTGACCAACCTGTCGCACGGCGGCGCCGAGTGGCTGTACGACACCCTATACTGTGCCCGCGGTCAGGCCGAGAATTTGATCAAGCTGCACAAGACCCAGCTTGCCTCCGACCGCACCAGTTGCCGCTCGCCGCTGGCCAACCAGGTGCGCCTCGTCCTGCACACTGGCGCTTATTGGCTATTGCTCGCGCTGCGTGACACGATCCCCAGACCGCAACCCCTCGCCACCGCCGAGTTCACTACCCTGCGCCTCCGCCTGATCAAGATCGCCGCCCGCATCACCGAGACCGCCACACGCGTGCGCATCGCCTTCGCCGCTGCCTGTCCGAACGCCGAACTGTTCGCCGGTCTTGCGCGCAGCCTGCAACCTGCCGGACCATGACGATCGGGGTCAAAGCCCCGCGCCCGCCATCTCCCGCAAACCCCAACGCCCACCACGTCTGGTCCGAAATCGCGATGAAATAGCCGCCGCGCAAATCCGCGTCCGCCGTTCACCGGGCAGCGTCGGTGCCTTCGCGCTGAATAGGACGGGCTAAGTCTGTCGTCTGCGCCGGAATGGGAGCGGGAGCCGCAGCCGTTCCCGCTGCGGTCGAAGCGGTGACGGCCACATTTCGCCGCTCATCCCAATTTCGAGGGAAGCGGCTGGCGATATCGGATGATTCGATGAAGGTCACATCTTCCACGTTGCGTGTCTTTGCGCTTGCCGTGTAGTTGTAACTGCCGCCAATGACTAAATGACGGTCGATCGTGATGGATTTCATATGCGCGATGCCGCGTGGGGCATCGATCCAGACCGGAATACCTGCCGCTTCGATTGCGGAGAGACCTGAGTAGCGTGAGCCTTCATTGCTGCGGTCGAGCAAGACTGCCACATCAACGCCACACTGGCGTGCGCGCACAAACGCCTGAATGATCGCCGCGGCGGTGAAACCATAGGCTTCAGCTCGAATCTGCGTGCGTGCCGCGTCGATGGCCTGAACGATTCCCGGTTCGCACGCATCGGCAGGAACGAAGCACACATCAACGCCGGTGCGGACTTCATGGGCGGGCGCTACGCTGCTGCAGCAAAGGATCAGCAATGCCACAATGGCGAAAGCACTGCGTCGGCCGAGCGCCTTGTTGAGTTGGTCATGCAGATTCATGGTCGCCTCTGGCCACCCCGCACTGTCCGCACGCCAAGCCTCTGCAACGTCACCCGCGCCGTCAGGTCGTTGCCACCACGCGCCGTTTGCGTGTTGACGGCGTGAGGGGGCATCCATTCCGGTCCGGCCAAACGAACTCTGGGTCTTTTAGAGACAGCTGCTCCATCTGCCGGGGTCGGCCATCTTGCCGCGCCGACATTGACGGGCGGCCGACCGCCCACATGACAGCGCAGACGGCCGACGAACTGGCCGGGGGTGCTGGTCGCACTATGCACGTCGACCAGGCCGCGGATCGGGTATCCGATGGTCGAGCCAGGGGATGGCCTGGTTAAGGCGCCGGAACCCAGCAGCTTCGGCCGATAGGAGCCCTGCCTGCAATCCTGCGCGTAGTCCGCGATCAGCGCGCGGACATGTTAGGACCGCGCGACGTGACGTTCGGGCGGCGGTTAGTCAGGGTCGAGCGACCTCCCGGCCGAATGGCGAGGCTTGATCTGATGCATGACAAGTGACATGTAGGTAGCGTCAGGTGTCGCGGAAGAGAAGATGACCGGCGCGGGCATAGGGATCTTAAAGGGCGAGGGTGGCATCACGCAGCGGGTCGCCGACCTGCTTGGCGGGGTCCAGGTGCTGCACCGTCGGCTGAGCAGCCCGCTGGAGGCACACGAATTGCTGTCAGACGGGCTGCCCGGGGCCGCACTGACCCATCTGGTTGCCAACTTGCTCGTGCTGCGCAATCAGGGCTCACTGGAGAAGGCAGTCGGCATGAGCCTGCGCACCTTCCAGCGGCGCCGTGACCCGGCTGCAAAGACCAAGCCGCTCACCTCCGAGCAGAGCAGTCGCACTTGGAAGTTCGCCGAGATCCTGACCAGGGCCACGGAGGTGTTCGGCTCACAGGCCGAAGCCGAGGCATGGATGGAACGCCCGGCCACCGGCCTGGAGCAGCGCCGTCCGATTGACCTGCTGACGACCCCCGCGGGTGTCGAGATCGTCGAGGACTTCCTCCGCCGCCTCGATTACGGCGTCTACACCTGAGCGTTGGCAGGCCATGACGCCACTGCCACCGCCGCTGGGCGGCTCCGAACTCGTAGCCTGGCGCCTCGATGCTGCCCGGCACGCTGCCACCTGGGACAGCGGTGAAGGCGCCTACCTGTCTGGCGGCCGGTGGAACAGTCGCGGTATCCGGGCCGTCTACTGCGCGCTCGACCCGGCCACGGCAATCCTCGAAGTCGCGGTTCACAAAGGGTTCCACGCACTCGACACGGTGGCGCACACGCTGACCGCAGCAACGATCCTCGATGCCACCGCCGTCCACGTCGTCGCCCCGTCCTCGGTCCCCAACCCAAACTGGCTCCATCCGGCGATCCCAAGCGCCGGGCAGCAGGCGTTCGGGGATGCCCTGCTTTCCGCTCACAAGTTCGTCCTTCTCCCGAGCGTCGTGTCCACCCATAGCTGGAACCTCGTCTTCGTCGCCGCCACGGCGAGCGGAGCTTACGGGCCCCGCATGCAGGAAGCGTTTGCGCTGGACACACGGCTGCACCCGCCCCGGCCGTGAGTCGTGGTGGTGCCAGGTGAGCCGATCAGTCTCATCTTGCGCGACAGATGGGTGTGATATGCTGAGGAAGACGTTCGAGCCGCCGGTCGCCTGTATGATTTTGGGCGACCGGCGGCGCGACGAGCGATTGTCCGGGAGCACGTGAACGCCGTGGCTACGAATGACGCGGATGCCGCAGCAGCTCAGGCGGTCAGTGAACATCTGCTCCCGCTTCTGGATTAAAGGCCGCTGCCCACGCTGTTCGCCTGAACTGAAGAAACGTAAGCAAGTTGCGCCGCCAGTGGCCTGGCGGCGCAACACCTTTGTGTAGAGGCTGGGCTATTCGGCGCCCTCAAGATCCGGAGCAGTGCCCTTATGTCTGATCCGCAGTCGGATTCTCTTGCGGCGCCATTCGCGTTCGCTATCGACCGCGCCATTGGCTTGCAGCAGCCAAATCGTAACGCCCCGGCGTCCGTTGGCCTTCGCGTCCTGCAAGCCCCGGCCGATGGCGCGAAGAGTCCATAGAACGCCGAGCGGTGGCTCGGACCACCTGATACGTAGTTGGTGAGCGAGATGCCGGGCGATCCGCAACTCGATCTCGCGCTCCTCGCGGTGCCGAGGCGCCTGCGCGTTCAGCCAAGCGCCAACGCGCACCTGGAACCGGTAGTCCCCCGGCGAAACCAAGAGGAGCTCAGCCAGATTGTGCCGTCGAGGTCCTCGGCGACGGAGCAGAAAGCATCGAGGAACCCCAGGGATGCGGCCCACCTTCCGGGCGTTCGGGGAATGCAGGTCCTGCATGCTTGGGCACAGCGCTTTCGAGCGGCCGCGATACTGCTCGTGCGCACCGCTCGGCCTCACGACGGCAGACCTTGCTCAGCGGAACCAGGTCAGGACTTCGTCGAGGGGCGCCTGGATCCGCATGTGGCGCCCGCCCGTTATCTGCATCACCGTGGTCTCTTGGCGCTCATCTTCGTCGTGTAAGGCGAGAACCGATCTAGAGGGCAGCGCGTAGCGCAGTCCATGCACGTCGACGAAGACGACGAGAGGCCCGACGCGTTCGCCGCGGACCAGCACGTCTGCCGTGCCGCGCGGCTGTCCCTTCAACTGGACGAGCGGCGGACGGGGGAGCGGCTGAGAAGCTGCGGCTCCCTCTCTCTCGACGCCGTCCAGAACCTGCTCGACGACCGCATAGGCGGCAGCCAAGCCCACCTCGTGCGCTCTCATTTTGACGGACTCGAGCGCCATCGCCAGGCTGCTCAGCGCAGACCACGACCAGAAATGAATCGTCGCCCTGCGACTGAGGTCGTTCATTTCGCCTTCGGCCATTCCACTCCCCCCTCGTTCAGTTGACTGACACAGACGTTTGCGGGCTCCCGCTCAGCAGTCGTGGATGACCTGCCGCTCATGGCACTCGCTCCCCAGCGAAGGTCGTCGGGTGCCGCATCACGATACTGGCAGCCTCGGCGCCATCCAACGCTCGCCGCTGCAGTAACACGGCAGCCAACGCTTCCACGGCGGGCCGCCGCCGTCGGACCAGGGTCACCGCATCGCGATAGGCAGCCTCAAGTACCGTGTACGTACTCGTGCGGCCAAGGCCGAGTTGTTAACCAACATTTCCGGCAGGCTGGTCGGGCTGGGTACGCCTGACCAGAGTAGTCCGATGGTACGTCGAGCCCGAGCGAGGCCACAGCTGTGGCCGCCAGCCCTGTAGCCCGGGCAATGTCGCTGTCGACGCCACCTCCTGCGCCGGACGAGGGCGCGCCGAGCACCACTTCCTCGGCCGCGCGCCCGGCGAGGAGAAAGACGAGGCGCCGGTGGACGTCATCGGCCAGCAAGAACGAGTTTGACATCGAAGACAGCGTTGCGCCTCCGGCCTCACCATTAGGCCGCAGTGTTACGGCCCGGAGTGTGCCCGGGTGGAGGTCGCACATGGCCGCCGCATGACCTGCCTCATGGATGGCCGTCCGTTCGAGCTCTTCTTCGTTTCGGTCGTCGCCACCGCCGATCTCGTCCATGAGGTCGCCCAGCGCCATCTGTCGGTCCGCCTCGCGCGCCCGTTTGCGGGCACCTCGGACGAAGCGCTCGCAGTCGGCGCCGCTTGCGCCCATCGCGGCAAGTGCGGCGCCGGACAGCGGGACGCCAGCGACATCGGAGCCGAGGTGCTCGCGCAGGATGCGCTCCAGGGCAGCCTGATCAGGAAGGTGCACGCGGATGTGCCGGTCCAAGCGTCCGCTCCGGACCAGCGCCGGATCGAGCTTCTCGGGGTGGTTGCAGGCTGCGACAAGGACCACGCCCTCGCGCCCCCCAACACCGTCGATTTCCGCAAGCAGGGCGTTCACGACCTGAATCTCCCAGTCGGCCCAGTCGTGGCGCAGCGTCCCGCGGTTCGGAAACGAATCCACCTCGTCGATGAACAGGATGCTGGGCTTCCGTCTGCGTGCCTCGCCGAAGGTCTCCCGCATGGCTTTGAGCAAGCTCCCCTGATGTGCGGCTCCACTCCCGTGCCACTGGCCGTAGGAGCCGGTAACCAGCGGCACGCCACAACTGGCTGCCAGGGCGCGGGCGAACAGTGTCTTGCCGCACCCCGGCGGCCCACTCAGCAGGCATCCCTGGCCCGAAACCTGCGACCAGGACAGTTTCCCGGCCACGTATTCCTTCAGGTCGGAGACGACAGCCATGCCCCAGGCGACCGCCTCATCCATGCCGTGCAGCCGGTCCAGAGTTCGGTTCGTCCCGCGGCGTGGCCTGGGGCACCTTGGTCGCCAACTTGCGCTCCCGCGCGAGGAGGTCGCGCAGCTTCGACACGTACTCGTTCGCCCTCTGACCCGGCCTGCGGGCGAGACGCAGAATCCGGGGCGTCAGTCCGCCAGCCTCGTTCTCGATGAGGCGGAACCTGGGATTGCCTCCCGTCAGTGATTTCACCGCTCTTGCAACGTCGCCAGGCGTCGGCGCGGTCACCTCGAGGCGATGATCGGCGCCTAGCACGAGGTCGCGCGGAAGCAGCGTATCCGGCGCAGGCTAGAAGCCGGTCACAGCCATGCCCCGCCCTAATGCCAATGCCACCACCTCGTCGGCTGATCGGCGACCCTCGCGGGCCAACGTCTCCTCCGGCCGGACAAACGCGATCCAGGTTTCCGTGCCCCACCAGCGGGTGTCGTCTCCATCGGCGCCATTTGCGCCATCATGAACCACGTTGCGCCACGCCTCATGCAGCACTTCGGTCCAATCACCGGACGGCGTGTGCACAATGGTCACCCAGCCCGGGCTGCCGATTGGTAAATGTGCGTCGGCCACGGCGGTAAACGCTCGCGAGAGCATCTGCTCGGCGACGGCGACCGCCGGGTCAAACGGTGTCTTCGTTTCAGCCCCGGGGGAGTCATCCGAGTCTGCGGAACGAAATCCAGCACGACGGACCGTGCGCATATTGGGCCTCATCGGATGCAGGAGCACAGATGGAGTGACACTAAGCCGCGCCCCGGTATCTCGGAGACGTTGCCCTTGCTTCCGCGTTTCAGCACTGCCGCACCGGACCAGATTCCGCCCCAGACGACCACGAAACATCGGTCTTAAGCTGCACCGCGCGCACGTTCCGATCCCTCAGTTCGGCTCGAGCGCAACGTCGCGCGCCACACCGGAAGCAGCTGATGACCGATTCAGCGACATCGCCCAATGCAGGACGTCTGCCGTTGTGAGCCTGATCCGGCCGAAACCCAGTACTCCTGCATCAGCACAGCTGACCGGACCGGCGAGCTCGGTAAGCCTCGGCGTGGGCGGCCAGAAACCGACGGACCTCGTCGTGATCACGAGGCGGCGGCTGCAAACGGAGCCAGCGTGCCACCTTGCAGGCGGCCAGCCAGGCGCCCAGCATTTGCGCTTCCTCATTGGGGTCCCCGGTGTCTCGATGAGCAGTCGGAACGCAGCCCACGCCTCCGGGTCCTGCAGGTGACCAGGCTCAGTACGGCGCCCAAGCTCGTAGAGGCGCCCGGAGGCGGTCCTGGCGCGGCCCCGAGCTTCGTCCAGCTGCGCGACCGGTGAGGACCGCATCCAGGAAGAGCCGCCCGTCCCATTGTGACGAGTGGCAAACCCAAACAGGCATGCGCCGTCCCGAAGAGAGATCAAGCACCACGGGTCCATGCAAGCGTGCGGGTGCCCGCCAAGAGAGACAGAGTTCATGTCCGCGGCTTGGGGCCCCCGAACACTCATTGGCGATTCCGAACGTCACCAAGAATGCGGATCAGGGTGGCCCAGTAGGCTGCATCTCGCGCCGCTCGATTTGAAGCCGGGTAGCGTTGACTGACCTCTGCAGTCGCTTGCTGTAGGAGCTCGCTCGACGCCCGCTGAGATCGCAACAAACCCTCGGCGTCTAGGACATGCAGTCGCCACTCGAGTTTCGCCATCGTAAGCAGGCGGTCGAGCCATTTCATCAGCGGTACCGGGTGGTACGCATAGGGGGTCACACCGTGGAGCGCACTCGCCAAAGCGAATGCAACGAGCTTGGGGTCGAAGCCTCTCGCGCCACTATAAAGCGACGGCTCGCCGGATCCATGTCGGGCATCAAACTCGAGCCAGCCATCCCAGTGTTTTTCTGGCAGCACAAGCCAGGACTTCGTTGCCCGTCGCGGATCGAGGTAAGCCACAGCGAGCTCCCGGGATAGGGCGAGCCCGGAGTGGGTGTCCAGGCCATCCACGTGGATGATCGCCCGCCGACGCAGCCAGGCCGCTCTCCAGTCCGCCCTCTGAGCGAGGATGCCAGCAGACGGTGCACCAAGTCCGAACTCGTCTCATCCGCGACTCCGATTCGCACGACGTCGTTGAGGATGATTGCTGATGCCACACTCTCTGGACCTGAACACCGGTGCTGTCAACCGGTATACACTATCTGTGAACCGGAATTCCGGTTTTGCATGTCAACATTGAAATTCGCGGCCATGGATGCTCTGTAAGCGGCTCGATGAGGCGAATGTCCTTTCGCCCATTATGAATGGGCCCGTGCGATATATGCTGCGTACACCTCGACTGCTTGTTGCTGGCCGCGTATTGGCTGGACCCAGTCAACGGGAGCTTGCGGAGGCAGCCGGTGTCTCAGTGTCGGTTCTGCAGGCAATTGAGCAAGGAAAATCAGATCCAAGACTGTCGACTGTCCTGGCGCTTATTGATGCCTTGAGAAAGCACAATGTGCAGATGATCAGCGAAGACGACCGGCTGGTAGGTGGTGTAGCCGCTGTGAGGGCCACCCATTCAGCTAGCCTAACAGACGATGAACCCCAAGGCGAGCGTCGTTGAGACGCTGCCCCGCAGCGTTAGTCCCGGATCGAACCGGTCCAAGGGGCATGTCAGTCGATAAAGTCTGGTCGACATACATCAGTCTTCAATCGCGCATTCGTCTTAGTCTAAATACGTCAGTACGCTCATTCGCGGCATACACGGACATAGCACCAG
This sequence comes from uncultured Pseudomonadota bacterium, assembly GCA_963764895.1. Taxonomy (GTDB): domain Bacteria; phylum Pseudomonadota; class Alphaproteobacteria; order Acetobacterales; family Acetobacteraceae; genus CAVXUK01. The sequence goes on along the minus strand of CAVXUK010000010.1, from coordinate 17,141 downwards.
CCGCCCATCCGAAAGGTCGATTTTGCCTGAAACGAGATTGTGGTCTCCGACTGGCAATGGACCGCTTGCTGGCCTGACCGCGTAGCCTATGAATACCCAGCGATCCTTGCCGTTTTTAGGGCGCATGGCGTCCGGTTCGTAGAGGAAACCGAAGAAATCGCTATGAATGTGCTTCTACTGAAAGGAAAGCGGCGTGGAAGCGATCAGAATCCCGAGGACCAGAATTCGCCTGGAAGGAAAGGCAAGGGACGCGACTGACGGCGGCGGTTTGAGACCAGTCGCTCGATGCGAGCCTAACCGAACAGTGGCGGTTCCGGCGATCGCCGGGCCGATGAGCGTCGGAGCAAAGCGGACGGCACCGACCACAAATTGCGGCGACAGCGGACCGGCTTCGGTCGCGAGCTCCCCAGGAGAGATGAGCCAAGTCCATGTTGCCCTCCCCTAAATTGTTTGCGGCGGCTCGAGTAAGGGCAGGGCTGACCCAATCAGAAATGGCCGCAGAGTCAAAGGTATCGAAAGCCGCGGTCAATCGAATTGAAGCTGAAGGGACTTCACCGCGCAGCGCCACCGTCATTGCGGTGCTGAATGTGCTGCGCAAACACGGAATTCGGTTCCTGGATGAAGACGATACGATACGAGAGGGGCTCTACGTGATCAAGCCTGGCCCGATGCTGCCGCCTGATTCCGGGCCTGAGCGGGAATGAAGTCGAGCGCTCTCTGACGGCTTTGCCGCTCGGGCCGCTCCCGATGTTCCGTTTCGGCCAACGCCCCGCCGCCGTGACGGCGCGTGGTTGTAAATCAGCCCTTTAATCGCGGGCGGCTGTCAATCCAGATATGCGAGCTGCCTTGTGTTTTGAGCAGCGACGAGGCTGTTTTCAATTGACGTTCTGGAGGCGGCCGGATCGACGCATGACCGATCAATCCCTGCCGGATCGATGGGGCGGCTCGATCGCCTGGAGGTCGGAGAGGTCGAACTCGCAGATGGTTCGGAGCGCCTCAGCGGTCGTGGTATCGCGTAGCCTATCGGGCAGGGCCTCGAGCCAGGCTTCGTGCTCGGCTTGCAGCACGAGCAGCGCTGCAACCGCATCGTGCCAGCGGCGGGAGCGGCTGCGATGGTCGGCCGGGCGGCGGGTGCGGGTCGCCGGACGGCTCGCGGCGCGGGCGGCCCGGTAGCGGGCCTGGTCCCCGGACTTGATCCGGGGATTGAGGAATACAACGCTCAACCTGCCAGGCGACCTTGTGGCGCGAGTAATGGCGTACGCCGCCGCCCATGGGACGACGATGACGGCAATCGTCCGAGAGCACTTGGAGGCGGTGACCTCGGATGGCGCCGACCTCATCACGGACGATCCGCTGCTGGCATACTCGCAGGGGCGGTTGGCGAGAAACCAGGCCATCCGGCTTCTTGGGTTGCGCGACTACGCCGAGTTGCTCTTGACGCTCGGGGATGCCGACCTGCCGATGCCGCTGCCACCAGCCCATGACGTCGAGAACCAAGCCGTAACCTTCGCCAAACTCTGGAGGCAGTCGTGAAGCGGTGTACCGTCATCATCCCAGATGCGGGGCCGTTCAACAGCCTTTGGGTGGCCGACCGGTTGGATCTGCTGCTGGCGCTCGACATGCGGTTGGTCGCGGTCGATGCGGTCTACGACGAGTTGACCAGCGACCTGTCCTATCCCAAGGAGCGGGCCGTGAAGACGTTCGTCGACGGCAACCAGCCACCGTTCGTCATCGAGAACACGGAGATTGGCGAACAGGAACGCGAGAAACGGCGCACGGGAAAGAAACTCAAGAAGAACGCTGGCGAACTCGCCATCGTTGATTTCATGTCGTCGGACGACGGGCTACGCAAGTATGTCAGCGTTGGCGATCCGGTGGCCATCCTGTTTGAGGATGCCGGGGTCCGCGTCTTCAACAAGCCACCGAACCTCCACCTGCTTTCGACCGTGGGGCTGTTGCGGGGGCTGGAGCGCGTCGGCGTCATTCCATCGGCGGATGCCATCATCTACGAGATGACCCACCCGTCGAAGCCGGATCGCCGTCCATCAGACACACGCGCTTTCACCGACCTGCCGGATCGCGTCGATGATCCGGCCGCCATCGGCAGCACTTGGCGGCCGTCTGGACCGTAGTCTCCACTAGGCGAGCGCTGCCGACAGAACGCCCAGCGGAGGCGGGCCGTTGCCATGACGATCCACCATCCGATGCCAGCCCAAATAGTTGGGCAGGTATTTGGTCGCCACACTGCGAAAGCGGCGCATCCAGCCCTTGAGGCGCTCATGGTAGGCGTTGACGTGCTGGATGTGGAACACGCGCTCCTTGACGCGCGTCCCGGCCTTCACGTTGAGCGGTTGATGGGCGAATCCCTCAGCCTTCGCCGCCGCCTTGTAGAACGCCGCGCCGTCCGTGCATAGCAACGTGTCCCGGTTCAGGATGGGCTTGAGCACTGGCGTCACGCTGGCCTGGCTCGGCACTGTGAGCACGGCATCCGTTGTCCCTCCGTGGCGATCGCGTACAACGATCACCGCGACCTGCTCCGCGGACAAGCCGCGTTTGCTCGCCTCACCGCCCCGATTGCGCGGCTTTCGATCCGGTGGCGGCTCGGTGGGCTTGCCTTGCTCGACGCGCGTCCATGCCTTCGATCCCTTGCGGCTCTCCAAGAAGAAGGTCTCGTCAGCCTCGATGATGCCGGTGAACATGGAATCCTTTTGGTCGCGCGGCGCGTTCAGCCAGCGCTGCCGCCAGCGGAAGGTGGTGGTGTAGTGGACGCCGCATTTCTCGGCGGCCCTACGCACGCTCAACCCGTCGCGCAGCGCCGCGCCATAGGCTGACCACGTCTCGCGGTGATGCACCCGCGCCAGCGGGGTGCCGGTGAGCGCGTTGAAGGTCTTGCGGCCTTCCTTGCAGCGAAACCGCTGGATGCCCTGCGACTGGCCCCACTTGTGTATCGCCTCGCCTTGGCAGTGCGGGCAGCGCGGGGTGTCAGCGACGCGGGCGTTGACCGTGCTGACAACCTCGTCCAGCGCCGTCGTTTTCGTCAGCGCCTCGATCGCCGTGCGCCGCTGCTGGGGCGTGAGGTCGCCCAACCGCGCCAGCATCGCCTTGAACTTGCCTTCCTGCATATTGTCCCTCTCATGGCATCAGATATGATAAGGCAGAGGGAGCATCAACAATCTGCGCGAACAGAGCCTTCCACAAAGGTCAGCCGATGGCCGACCACGTCAGGCGGGAACACCGGCTGGATAGGCTCGAAGACCCGGCCGAACGCCTGGTCGGGCCGCAGGGCGATCCTGCCCGAAGCGGCGCACCAGCGGGGCGCGGGGCGTGTCGGCCAGCTGTCCGATGAATTTGAAGCCGAGGCGCCGCAACCCGGCAACGGTGCCCGCGTCCAGGCGCAGGCCCGCGACCGGCAGGCCGGACAGCGCGGCCATCGTCGCTCCTTGGGGCACCACGGTAGCGTGCGCCCGCGCATGCCGGGCGATGGCATGTGCCGCGCCAGGCGTGTCGGCGAGGGCGGCGCACGCGGTGAACTCGGCACGGCCCAGGCGGCTGACCATGTCGGCCAGCATCGCCTGCTCGCCGCCGTGCAGGTGCGCGCAGCCAGTGGCGTCGATCCAGATTCCGTCCGGCGGCGCGGCCGCGGTCAGAGGCGCGGACCGCAGGCACCACGCCGCCATCCGGCGCAGCGCCTCCTGGTCGCCCTCGTGGCCCGCGTCGACCACAGTCAGGCCGGGCACCATGGCCTGTGCCTGCGCCAATGGCATTCCGGGATACAGGCCCAGCGCCAGCGCGGTCCTGTCCGCTGCCGCGACCACCAGGCGCCGATCATCATGGGCCGACGTGACCAGGGGCATATCGTCCGGCCAGGCGCCGGGGCTCCGGCGCAGCCTGTCGGTCGGCCGAGTCGGAAACCAAAGCGAGAGGACCCGTCGCATCACATGCGTCCACGATCCAGAAATGGGGTTCGCCGCCGCGGCAGCGCGTGAGGTCCAGCCGCCATCGTGCCGGGCTCAGGCCGGGTGTGTCCGGCGCATGCGACACGGGCGGCACCGACGGCAGGGCGGCAATCCGCCACCGGGTGAGTGCCGCGGTCGGTTCGGCGAGCGCCGGATCGTCGAACGACTGGCTGCGGCGGAGCGCGATGGCGATGACGCCCGAGGTCTCGGCCGCCAGTTGCAGGCGGCGTGAGGTCGTCAGGGTCAACCGCCCGCTCACCTCGCCCACCACCCCGGCCAAGCCGCGGTGCCGCAGGCCCTCTTCCATCACCACCAGGACGGTCGCGGTCTTCCCGCCTCGACATAGATCACCCGATCGGGCTTCAGGCCGACGGAGGCCAGCGCCGGGGCGAACAGGTCGCGGGGCTCCAGGGTCCAGACCACCTTGCCCCGGGTCCTGGCCAGCAGGCCGACGACGAGCAATGCCGCTGCGGCCCCGTGATCAACCTCGGCTCCGGCGCCCACGGCCTCATGCAAGGCACCCAGGGCTAGGCCCCCGCCCGGAAGATAGCCGTCGATCTCCGGGGCGCCGAAGGCTGTGAATCGGCCCCGAAGTGCGGACCCCGGCAGAAAGCGCGGGATGTCCTTGATAGAATTATCCTAATTCGTTCTCCCTGCGGGTCCCGATCGGCGCCGATCGGGACCCCAGGAGCACGAGATTACCGGGCAATGTCAGTGTGTTATGCCTGACCGGAGGTAGGGTCCCACCTCGGGGCGGCCGCAGATGCTGAAAATTCGACCCGCGGGACCGGCTCGGCGCCAAGGCGCTGGCCAAGACGACGGGCACACTATCCCGGAAGCGGGGGCTTACGGGGCGGCATCGATGCGGCTGCAGAGGGCAGTCGCACGGGATGGGTGCGAGCCGGGATTGGCCAGATTTCCGAGTTGCCACAATTCTGCGTCTGTGCAGCGACGACCCAGACTGGCGGATCCTGTGCGCTGGCGTTGGCAACAATTCGTGAAGCAAATCTGGTCCCCCGTCGTCTTGCGGGAAATCCCAGGTTCTCGATCGTTACTGTGACATGTTATGCGCCATAACGACACTTTATGTGTCAACCAACAGCAATTGCCAACAGTCGGGTCGCGAAGCGACCTAGCAAACTCAACCTCAATGCTGGAAGCGTGTGATTGAGATACCTATCTATCCCACCGCAACCGGCCAGTGAGGGACTCATGCCAGAAGCCAAAAAAGCCCGCGCCGTAGGCTTCAACCATGTCGCTCTTGAAGTGGGCGATATTGACGCAGCGCTATCATTCTACGCACGGCTATTCGAATTTGAGCTTCGTGGAAAAAGTGAGGATATGGCCTTCATCGATTTGGGAGATCAGTTCCTCGCGCTTCAGAAGGGACGCCGTCAGCCACCAGATGACGGTCGGCACTTCGGGCTCGTGGTCGATGACAAGGAGGCCGTCCGCCAAGCGCTGGTGGAAGCGGGCGTCGAGGTGCTAGCCGGACCATTCCTCGATTTCCGCGACCCCTGGGGCAATCGGTTCGAGGTTGTTGGATATGATAACATCCAGTTCTCCAAGGCGCCCAACGTACTGCGCGGCATGGGGCTGACACACTTCGCCAAGAATGCAAAGGCGGTCAAGGAGCTTGCCGACAAGGGAATGGGGCCGACTAATCCCTCGAGCGGGGCATAATCGTGCGGCAGAACCCTGACCGGCAATATCCCGTTGAGCTTCTCAATCGGCATATGGTCACGATACTGCCGACGGCCGCCGCGAACCGTCGCTGAGGACGCTTACGCGACTGTGGGTATGCCGCAAGCAGCCCACCCATTGCCGATGTGTCCAGGAGAACCTTGTGCCCCTTAGGTTCCTCAGGGAGATGTCCGATAAAGCGATCCTTGCGTGTCCGACTGTGACTCGTCCCGACCGATTGGTCCGAGATCCTCGTAATCCAAAACATCGGGGGCAAGAAGATGTGGCATCCTATCGGATCCTAATCGGCGACGCAGGAGCCACCTATCCCGTCTCATGTCGAGGGCGGTCACCGCGGCGGCAGTTTGCAGTCTCGCGTAATGCCTCCATGGCAATTCTGACCGAACTGATGCCCGGGTCACTGGGCCTTCTGCTGAAGGCTGCGCGGGAGCACGTGGGCCGAAGCAAGGGGCTCAAGGAAGCATTTGCCTGCTGCAGTTTCCTGCTCTGCGGAGCAGTGGTCAGCTTCTATCCGTCGCGTCCACGGCCGGAAGCCGCGCCCCTTCGACATGTGGGAACGGTTCGGCACCCTTGCCGCTCGCCCGCCAGCGGAACTCCCGCATCGGGAGGGTCTCGCCCTTCGCATTGAGGTTCCACGACTTGATCATGAGGGCAAACCGCTCCAGCAAGCCCTCACGGGTGCCGATCGGCGCCTCCACGCCCCGCAACAGACGCTCGCGCAGTTGCCACGCCGGGTTGTCCTTGGTGGCATCCAGACCGGTGGCTAACGTGTAGAGCCAGCCATTCAGTCCAGCCTTCCCAGGGGAGCGGGACGCCAGGTAGGCCGTGGCGAACAAGGGCGTGCTCCGGATGCCCTTGGGAAAATTGTAGCCCTGGACCTGCTGAGCAACGTCGGTCATGTCCTTCCAGCGGTCGAAGGCCCGCCCCACCTCGTCGTTGCTGACGAACGCGCGGATGCTGTCCGGCAGGCCGCGCCTGTAGAGGATGAGCAGCCGGACGGCTGATGAGACCTGGGTCCCGTGTGGGGCGCCCTTGATGGTCAGGACGTCACCCCCGGTCCGCGGCGCGCCGGTGTCGGTCTTGGTGAAGACCCGGCGCGGAATGCCGAAGCGGACGTCCATCTCCACCGTAGCGTCCGCCTCGACCACCGCCAGCAGCCTGTGCTGGCCGTTGTTGAGCACACCCTCCGCGGAGATGATGATCGGCTCACCGGTGTTCTCGAACGCACCGCTCCGCATCTGATCGACAAGGACAGCGAGCTTGCGCCGGTTCACCCGGCGGTTGCCTGTGTTGTAGCGGAGGACCGCCTCGGCGAACGGGCGGTCAAAGACCAATGTCTTCGTCCCGTAGAAGTCGATGACCAAGCGGTCGAGTTCTTCGGGTGAAATCCGCCCGGCGTGCGGGTTGTCGGTCATGCCGCCCTCTCTCAGGCGGCTGGCGTCCCGTGCGCTAGTGGCGGCCATCGTTCCGATATCCGATAGAAAATGAGGGGGCCAGCATCCGCAGGCGCTCCGGGGCAAGATTGCCCTCGGACTCATGCAACGTCTTGCTGGCGGACGCAATCTCGAAACACCGACCGAGCCTGCCCGGACACTTCGTTCCGTCTCTCCTCGCGCAGGAAACCGGCGACGGCGTGCGCCACGGCGCCTGGATGCTCTTCATGGATGCCAAGCGAGCCGAAGTTGTAGCGGCGCCTTTCCATGCCGGGCAGCGCTGCGAGTAACTCCATACCCACGAGCGACCGGCGTGGCGTATCTGGGCCATAGACCAGCAGGGTCGACGCGGTCGGCGGGCTGGCCAGTGCGAGGAAAGATTGGCGATCCCGGACCGGGTCGAGCGCGCCGGTCACAAACGCCGCCGCCCCGAACCGCCCGCCCGGGCCACCTCGCGACCGCGGTCTTTCGAGCGACGAGTTCCCGCGTGATCCGGCTCCGATCTGTGTCGGCGTGGCGGCGATACATCGTGGCGACGACCGGCCCGGACACCCTCAGCCGGTGAGGCCATGCCAGTTTTAGCCCGCCGCGCTCGCCGCGTAGGCTCCAATCTGCTGACCCAAGAACCGGGGGGCGGTACAGCTTGGCACACGCTGAATCGGTCGCGCGATCCCGACGCGGCGCTCGGTGGCAGGGCCGCTCGGCTCCTGTATCCCAAGCCCATCGCCGTCTCGCTCACCCTGCGCAGGGCGCGGAGCACTTGGCCTTTCTCTGTAGTTATCCTCCCGGACGTCCGAGTAACGCATTGCGCAGCGACTGTGACGCCGCGCGCGGCCCGATGAAGGCGTCCAGCAACCGGCGCGCGAGGTCTGGATTATCGAAGGTGGCAAGAGGAACGTTGTTCATCAGTACCCGGACGCCACGTGGCGAAAATACATAGGTGGTGTAATCTCCGCGCTTGACCCCGGGTAACCGCGCAATCAGCTGCTTAAAATCCTGCACGTCTGACGCTGGACAACCGCCCGCAGCGCAGTACCTGGTCGCGCTTCTCCGAAACAACTTCTGGACTCTCTCCTTCGAAGCGGCACGGAGATACTCCACGATTAGCATCTTGATTTCAGTCGACGCCTCGATGGCATCGGCGTCGTGGCTGGGATGTTCCAAGTATAATGCGGCCAGGTAGGCATGGATATGGAACAACGTCAGCGTCCGGAGTCCCACGCCGTTCAGTTGCAGGATACGCCCTTCGACGGTGAAGGTGGGCGGGAAGGTCACGCCGTCGACGGTAGTAGCCGCACTGGACACTGCAGGCGACGCACAGGCTAGCAGCATCGCCATCGCCGCAGCCCACCAGAAGAGCCGCTTCCCGCCCTCACGTTTCCATCCGCTTCCCGTCATCACGTTCTCCGCCAAGGATGACCCGCTGTCAGGCTCCGCCATGTTGGTGTGGCCTACGCTGATGGGAACAGCACTGCTCGCCCTGCTCCGGCAGTTGCACTATCCTGGCGCACGCGGGCCAGGGGATCGCAATCAAGGAGATCGTGAGGCGGACCGGCAAGTCACGTGGGGTTGTGCGTCAGGTGGTGCGTGGCGGGCGCACCGACGTCTTCCGCAGTCGGATGAATTCGCTTGCCCCCTTCACCAAGCAGCTTGAGACGGCATGGACCAACGGATGCCGCAACGGCGCAGCACTCTGGCGCCGGGCGACGGCGGCGGGGTTTGTCGGCAGTCTTCGGGTGGTGACGGAATGGGCGACCAGGCGGCGCAAGGAGGAAGGGATGGCGCGGGGAAATAGTCGGCCACGCCAGTCACCGTCTGCTCGTAGCATCGCCCGCATGATGACGACGGAACGCGACCGCCCGTCGAAGACTGTTGCGCGTGGCGGCGATCATCGTGAGCGCGGTGCCGGATCTGGTGTCAGCTCGCGATCTGATGGACCAATTCCACCATATTATCCAACGCCGCGAGGGCGCCGCTCTGGAGAGCTAACCCACTACACCGCGTGCCTCGCGGCTTGCACCGGTGGGTCCACAGGAACCCCCACGCGCCGCCGCGTCAGCCACTCGAAGGGCTCGCCGCGGCGCGCGGGTCCCCCTGTGGACTACCGGCACAAACCGCTCCCAGAGGGGTCCCTTTTGGACGCACTCCAATAGAGGGTCCCGTTTCGATGCCGATGGACAAAGACCAAACCTAGACCAAGGTTTAGGTAGGCCCAACGATCCGATGAGCCAGGCTCGACCATCGTTCAATTTCGCGTCCGAGCGCCGTGGCGCATGCTGCAGCAATCAACATCGGCCACTGTGTCAACGCAGAGCCCCCACGTCTTAGAGTCTGGCCGAGATCTTTCTGCGCTATATCAATGAGTTGCAACGAAGGTGCTTGGCGAGATCTTGGTTTGAAACGAATAAAACTCAGCGATTTCAATGGGCACGTCGGAGTGACCCATTGGCAAGTGATTCAAATGACTCAGAAAGATTGCGGTCAGACACTTAGGTGACCTTGGGAAGGGCCGCTTTAGGGCCGAGGCCGCGAGTAGACCATTGCCTCGGCGCAGATGGAGCATGCAATGAAAGACAATCCCGTTTTCGGTTCGTTTGGTCGCTTTCAGGAGACGCCTAACATTACAGTTGCAGATTTTGGACGATGTGAGCCTTCCGAGCGGAGGCTTGATGGGCCCGTCGCCAAAGTGACCAAGCGATGACGTGTGCAGGTTCGATGCGTCTTCGCGCGAGCCTGACGGCGATGCGGCGGATTTCCTGGATCGACCAGCGGATCAGCGGCGGCGAGAGGTGTTCGCAGCCAAGCGCAGCTTTTTTGGGGCGTCCGGGTGTTCGCGCGGTGCCGGATAGCGGCCATCATGGCGAAGGCCAGCATGACGAGCGAGACGTGGCGGTGCCATCCGTGCCAGGAACGGGTCTCGTTGTGGTCGAGCCCCAACTCGTTCTTCGCGGTCTCGAAGCTGTCTTCGATCGCCCAGCGGTGCCCCTCGACCTTGACCAGCATCTCGATGCCTGTTCCGGCTGGGCACCAGGTCGCGAAGAAGGCCAGGTCGCCATCGGCGATGTTGCGGCGGATCAACAGGCCACGCGTCCACAGGCCGGTGCGCGCATCGTTGCATTCGGCGGCGTCGAGATCCGCCAATTCGCAATAGACCCAGTCATGCAGTCGCGCACCTTTCGTCCCTTCGCCAGCCGACAGGCGCTGCCATCGCGACGCATCAACACTGCCCGCGATCTGCTCCGCCGTGCCGGCAACCGGCGGCTTGTTGTGCCCGGACCAGACATGGTGATTGCAACTGACCCCGAGTACGTAGCCCTTGCCAGCGCGCCGCAATGCCATCTCGACATCGCCGACCCCATAGACGCTGTCAGCCACGACCCAGGCGAACGGCACCCTCGCCGCGACCGCACGTTCGATCATCCTGACGGCGAGCGCGGGTTTGGTCGCGAAGCCCGTTCCGTCCGGCACATGCGCCGCGGTCATCCGGGCGGAGCTGTCCGTCCAGGCCTTTGGCAGATACAGCGCCCGATCCATGAACGCGTGGCCGTGGCCCGACACATACGCGGCGAACACACCGATCTGGCAATTGGTGATCTTGCCAGCCGAGCCCGTGTACTGCCGACCGACACCGCAACTGGCCTTGCCCTGCTTCAAGAAGCCGGTTTCGTCAATGACCAGAACCGCATCATCGGCCGCCAGGTGCTCGACGACATAGTCCCGTACGACGTCACGCAACACATCCGCGTCCCATCGGCCACGCCCCAGGATGGCCTGCTGCCGCCATGGTCCGCGATCGCCAGCCGCCTCCGCGCGCATCCAGCCGGTTTTGCGCCGCTCATCCCCGAGCAGGCCGTCCAGGAACAGGCCCGCCGATGCTGCGACCCGTTCCCGCGTGAACAGCGGCCTGATCCGCGCCTTCACATCCCGCAGCGACGACGCCCAAAGCTCCAGCGTCGTCTCGATCGAAGCGCCCGCCATCCATGATCTCCCGAATCATGGTCACCCATTGATTCAGAGATCGCAGAGATCCGCAACTGTAATGCTAAGGCGGAAATGTCCCCGGACATGAAGGCCGCCTTTGACTTTACCATGAAGCTGCGAGGCGAGGTGCCGGGTCCGCACAAGATCTGGATTTGCAATCCGAAGCTGTCGGAGACCATCGTTCCGACCGGAGCTTATTACCAGACCAAATCCACGCTCTCAAAAGCAGAGATCGAGATCGTCACCAACGTCATCAACGGTCGCTGGCTGGCTGCCTATTCGAACTACGAGCATGAAATGATTGGCGAGAACCTAGGCCATCTGCCACCCGAGAAGGTTGGCGCCCTGATCGCCAACCTTCCGACCTCCTTCGACGATCCGAGGCAGCAGGTTGTCTATGAGCTCGCCACGACACTCGCGCAGCCTCGCATCGTACCCGTCGGCCTGTTCCAGCGCGCAAAGGACTTAATCACTGAAGCGGGCATCGTCGATGTCACCGTCCTCATGGGGTGGTTCACCGCGGTGTCGCTCACACTGAACGCCTTCGACGTGCCGTCAAACGCCGTTGGCCTCAAGCAATAGGGGCGGACCGATGCCTGACGATCTCGAGCGCCTCGGCGGCAGACTCCCCCTCTTCAAACCCGACGCACTGACGGCGGAGCAGCGACGTCTCCATGACGACATGACCGCCAGTTGGGCGCCGTGGGCCGATAAGGCGGGTTTCCAGGCCAAATTACCCGACGGGCGCTGGATCGGCCCGTTCAATCCGCTCCTGCTCAGCCCCGTTCTCTCGCAGGCCTTCCTGCACCTGCAGAGTGTCGAGGGAAAGGGCACCAGTCTCTCGGAGCGCGTACGTCAAGTGGTCATACTGACGGTCGGAGCCGTCTGGGGGTGCGATTATGAGCGTTACGCTCATGCGGCCGTTGCAAGAGAAGCTGGTCTGTCATCCGCGGCGATCGAAGCCCTGAGCGCGGGCCGGGCGAGTGAGTATCTCAAAGGCGACGACGACGTCGCGCGTCGATTTGCGCTGGCCCTAACTGCAGAGCACAGAGTGAATGACGCCTTGTTCGAAGAAGCTCGGCAGACGTTCAAAGAGCGTGGAGTTTTAGACCTCATCATTTTGGCGGGGTGTTACGACCTCCTCTCTTCTCTGCTGAATGCTTTCGAGATCCCGAAGCCGACTTGATTTGCACGGGATCGCGACGCCTCGCTTCAGACTTCAATGTACGATGACGGGGTGCCTATGTCTCAGCATAATAAGGCGCCGAAGGCGCACCTGACCACGGTCGCGGAGTTCCCGAAGAATTACTTCCTCGAGAACTTGGCCGTGCGGAGTGACAACTCCATTCTCATCACGGCCATGAACCACAGCGAACTCTGGTACGTGCCTCCCGCCGACGGCGATGAGCAGGTCGCACCCATGTTGCTGCACAAGTTTGACATGCTGACGATGGGGATTGCCGAGGTCGAGCCCGATGTCTTCCTGATGCTGGCCTGTAACTTCTACACCACCCATGAGTCAGCCGTCTACAAGATCGATCTAAGGCGTTGGAGGCCGGGTGCGCCGATAGAGCCGGAGCTCTTCTGCACGTTTCCGACCGAGGCTCGCGGGGTGAATGGGTGTTGCCTGTTGGGGCCAGGCGTCCTGCTCGTGGCCAACTCCTTCGCAAGCCTCATCTGGCGCGTCGACTTCAATCTGGAGGGCGGTGACCCTTCGGTTCGCGTCTGGAAGTCTCACGACAGCATGGGCTATTACCCGGGCAAGATGAAGCCGGAGCAGCCCGGTGTAAACGGCGTCCGGTACGCAGGCGAAACCAACTATGCTTACTATACCGCGACGGCGAAGAAGCTGTTCATGCGCGTGGCCGTCAATCCTCACACGCTGGAGGCGGAGGGTGAACCCGAGTTAGTTGTTGCAGGACGGATGGGGGATGATTTCTGCATCGACGAGAACGCGAGCGTCATCTACCTCGCCACCCACCGGCAAAACACAATCGACGTCGTCTCGATGGAGCCGGGGCTGAACAGCGGATTCACGCAGTGCGTGGCCGGAGATCCCTTCACGGAAAAGCTAATCGGTCCAAGCGGCGGCGCTTGGGGCCGCATACCAGGCCAGCCAGGCCGGACGGCGTTTTTCCTTGCGGATGGCGGCACGGCCTCGCCGCCTCCCACAGGCCCGCAAACGGCCAAACTGCTTCGCGTTGAGTTTCAGCCAATCACCGGAGCGTTCCCGGGGAGCGGGTAACAGGCGAGTGTACATTGTCTCGGAATAGCAGCGTTGCCAAGGTGAACAACGTCAACCTGGCGCGAGCGCGACGGAGGCTGGATCCCCAACCAGTTCGACCAGCTTGAGCGCACTCTCCGCGCCCTTGCGCACCACCAGCCCGTACTCGGCCAGATGACCGCGCAAGGCGTTGATCATCTGCGTCCTCAGACGGACTTTGACCGGCGGTTGGCGGGTCAGACCGGATCGCAACAGCGTTCGAATTTCCCCGAACCGCAGGGGCACGGCTCGTTGCGGCCAACTTTGGTTGTCCGTGTCGGCGCCGGACGCGTGGTCCGGCTGACACGGATTTCCGCAATCTTGCGCAACAGCAGGATCGAGGGCGGGATTTCGGCGGCGGCCTGGTCGAGCCGCTCGTCGATGTCCGGCGCGGGTTCGAAGGCGTCGTCCTTGATGGCATCCATGAACCCGACGAAAGGGGTCACCAGAACCTGGGTGCCGTCGTCCTCGATCAACGCCGCCCAGTCACTCTGAACCGCGCCAGGTTTGCCGGAGGCTCTGAACCTTGAGAGGTTGGAGCGATGGAGAAATCAAAGACGGCGAACCGGTTGAACCGCGCCGGGTTTGCTTGGCCTGTCTTTTCGCTGGGCGCAGGGCGAGCCGCTTGCTCTATTCGGTCTGTTTGCAATTCCCTCCCCGTATACGTTCGCCAAGGACCAGGCAAACACCATCGGTGCAGCCCACTACTGGGTAGGGACAACAATCATCATCCTCGCTGGTCTGCACGCCGCCGCGGCGTTGTTCCACCACTTCGTCCTGCGGGACGATGTACTGTGGCGCATGCTGCCCGACCTCCGCGCAAGACGAGCCGAGGCCATCGCTCCTGATCCGCGCTCCGTCGCACACGATCTCTAGGGTCACCGCTAGAAGGCCTCGCTATCCGGCAGCTTGGCACTCCGAACTCGTCCCCCGCCGCAATGCCCGCTCAGCAGGACGTTCTCACAACTCGCCATCCCGCCTTCAATAAGGAGGCTGGGATGGCAATGGCTGTGAAAACGACCAGCGGATAGACGACCAACGCGCTCATGAGAGGATCTTGGTCGCTGACGGCGAGAGCGCTTCCAATATTCGGCACTCGGCGACTGTACCGCTGCCGCACCGACCGATGATCTCCGCAAGTTCGCGATGAAGCGCCTGCAAGTCCGCGATCTTGCGCTCGACGTCGCCAAGGTGCGAGCGGGCGATCGCGTCCACCGCCTCGCAGGAACTCGTCCTGCTGGTCGGCCAGGCGCAGCAGACCGCGCACTTGGTCGAGGGTAAAGCCCAAATCGCGGGCACGCCGGATGAAGCTGAGGCGCGCCAAATGCCCCTGCCCATAGCTCCGATAGTTGCCCGTCGTCCTGGCAGGCGGCGGTAGCAAACCGACGCGCTCGTACCACCGGACCGTTTCTACCGTGATGCCGGTCGCCTTCGCGACGGCGCCGATGCCAAACCTGTCCGCCATCCCTTGACCCTGTAGTTACTACAGACCCTATCTGGGATGGCACGGGGTCTCTTCGCAACCTGGCGGAGCCCTGAGCGGAGGCAGACGGCGATGGCGGACGGCGAACTCGCGGAGGTAGCGACGAATCCCGACGGGGTCCTGCGTTACCGGATCGAAGGCATGGACTGTCCCAGTTGTGCTGGAAAGATCGAGACAGCGGTCAGACGCCTCGGCGGCACACAGGACATTCGGGTCAGTTTTCAGACCCAGGTGCTCGCTTTGCGGATTGATGAGGCAATGACATCCCGCTCGGCCGTCGAGGACAGGATTCGCCAACTCGGCTACGGCGTGACGCCCGCCGGGGCGCTGACAGTGCTTGCGGGCGATGAACCGAGACCTGAGGACGCTCAAGCCGTTCCTGCGTGGAAGACATGGATGCGGGACCGCAAGGCCCGGCTGGCGCTGGTCATCTTCCTGCTGCTGGTAGCCGGGTTCGCCGTCTCAGCGCTCGCGCCCGGACTGGGGCACTGGGGCTACCTGCCCGCCGTCCTGGTCGGGCTCGCCTTCTTCGGCCGCAAGGCGATTGCCCTGGCGCGCGCAGGCTCGCCCTTCGCTATCGAGATGCTGATGTCCATTGCTGCGGTCGGCGCCATCCTGATCGGCGCGACGTGCGAGGCCGCGGCCGTAGTCTTCCTGTTCACCGTCGGCGAGCTGCTTGAAGGCGTGGCTGCGGGCCGGGCACGTGAGGGCATCCGGGCGCTTGAATCCCTGGTGCCGCGGACGGCGCTGCTGGTCGAGGAGGGGGCGGCCCGCCCTTTGCCTGCCGCCAGCCTCCAGGTCGGAGACGTCGTTCTGATACGGCCGGGCGATCGCGTGCCTGCCGACGGCATGGTGGTCGAGGGCCAGTCCGAGGTGGATGAGAGCCCAGTCACTGGGGAGTCAATGCCGGTGCCCAGGTGCGAGGGTGACGAAGTGGTTGGGGGCAGCATCAACACTGTGGGCGCGCTCCAGGTACGGGTCATGCGGACCGCCAAGGACAACATCATCGCCCGCATCATTCGCATGGTAGAGGAGGCGCAGGAGGCCAAGGCGCCGACCGCCCGGTTCATAGAGCGCTTCAGCGAGGTTTACACGCCCGCTGCGGTCGGCGCCGCCGTTCTGGCCGCCCTAGTGCCCCCGCTCGCCTTCGGCCAGCCATGGGAGACCTGGATCTACCGCGGGCTGGCGCTGCTCCTCATCGCCTGTCCCTGCGCGCTGGTCCTCTCGACGCCTGCGGCCATCGCCTCCGGCCTTGCGGCGGGCGCCCGGCGCGGGCTGCTGGTCAAGGGCGGCGCCGCCCTGGAGACCATCGGCCGGGTCCGCACCGCCGCTTTCGACAAGACCGGCACGTTGACGCAGGGCAAGCCGCGCGTCACCGACGTGCTGGTCCTGACCGGCACCGAGCGCTCTGTCCTTGGCCTTGCCGCCGCAGTGGAGAACGGGTCCAATCACCCGCTCGCCTGCGCCATCCTTGAGCGCGCCGCGGCAGTCTGCATTCCTGTGCGGCCCTCCAAGGGTTCGCAGGTCATTCCCGGCCGCGCCGTCGAGGCGCTGATCGGCGGCAAGCGGGTCGGCGTGGGTTCGCCGGTCTACGCAGGCGAGCAGGCACCGCTCCCGGATGACGTAACGCGGATATTCGAGGGCTGGGAGGGTCAAGGGAAAACGGTCGTCGTCGTGGTGGTGGACGGTACACCCGCAGGTCTCATCGCCGTTCGGGATGAGCCTCGTGCGGACGCAGCGGCGGGCATCCAGGCACTGCGTGAACTCGGAGTGCGGCCGGTCATGCTGTCCGGCGACAATCGGCGCACTGCGCAGGCCATCGGCGCCGACCTCGGGCTCGACGTGGCGGCCGGGCTACTGCCCGAGGACAAGCTGCGCGAGATCGCCGCTCTGAAGGCACAGGGGCCCGTCGTAATGGTGGGCGACGGAATCAACGACGCGCCGTCGCTGGCCGCCGCCGATATCGGTATCGCCATGGGCGGTGGCACCGACGTGGCGCTGGAGACGGCGGACGCGGCCGTCCTGCACAGCCGTGTGGCTGACATCGCGGCGCTCGTGCGGCTGTCCCGGGCGACCCTGACCAACATCCGCCAGAACGTTACGGTCGCGCTCGGGTTGAAGGTGGTGTTCCTCGCGACGACCCTGGTCGGGGCGACCGGACTGCCGGGGGCGGTCCTGGCGGACACGGGCGCGACCGTGCTCGTGACGCTCAACGCGC
Source organism: uncultured Pseudomonadota bacterium (assembly GCA_963764895.1). Taxonomy (GTDB): domain Bacteria; phylum Pseudomonadota; class Alphaproteobacteria; order Acetobacterales; family Acetobacteraceae; genus CAVXUK01. The sequence goes on along the minus strand of CAVXUK010000010.1, from coordinate 103 downwards.
TGCGCCTGCTCGGGCGCCGCCTCTAAAATCGGCGGTCCACACTGCATCACCGGCACGTTTAAGCGCATTCTCAATCGGGACAATCCACCGGCAGATGCTCTCG
>CAVXUK010000009.1:0-773714 GCA_963764895.1 uncultured Pseudomonadota bacterium | reverse complement strand
GGCGGCAAACTCAACGGAACGCGTGGATGATTAACGACGCCGACGGCTCCGCCGGCGACGTATCCGCTTCCGATCCGCCAGCCCCGGTGCTCAGCCGGGTTGTCACCATCTGCAACCTGCGTGGCCTGCACGCCCGCGCCGCCGCCAAGTTCGTCGCGCCTCGCCGAGCGCTTCGGCGCCTCGGTCGAGGTGGTGAAGGACGGCCAATCGGTCTCCGCCCGCTCGATCATGGGGCTGATGATGCTGGGCGCCGGCACCGGCAGCGACGATCGAGCTGCGCGCCGAAGGCTGGGACGCCAACGAGGCGCTGGAGGCGCTCGTCGCCCTGGTCGAGTCCGGCTTCAATGAGCAAGGCTGAGGACCCGGCGGCACTCTGCCCCGCCCACGCCGCACGGCACGACACGCCCGGCCCACCTCCACGATCATGCCGGCGCGGCCCGCGGCGCAGCGCCGCCTGGTCGGCATCCCGGTCTCGCCCGGCGTCGCCATCGGCCCGGTGTTCGGCGCCGACGAGCCGCCGACCGTGGTGACGCGCCGCGCCATCGCCGCGCCGGAGGTGGCCGAGCGAGACCGCGCGGCTCGACGCCGCCATCGCCCAGTCGCGCAAGCAACTGACCAAGCTGCGCGCCCGGCTCGGCGTGCTGCCGGAGGACAGCCAGGCGGAAATCGCGCCGCTGATCGACGCCTATCTGCAGATGATCGGCCCGTCGCGGCTGGTGCGCGGCATCCGCCGCCGCATCGCCGAGGTGCTGGTCAGCGCCGAGACCGCCGTGGCCGACGAGACCGAGGCGATCGCGGCTGCCGTCATGGCCGCGCCGCATGACGACGACCCCGCCGGCTGCCGCCGCCGCGCCGACGAGGTGCGGGAGATCGGCCGCCGCCTGATCCGCAACCTGACCCACGCCCCGTTCCGCAGCTTCGCCGGGCTGCCGGAAGGCGCCGTGCTGGTCTGCGAATCGCTGCGTCCGGCCGACGCGGCGCTGCTCGACCCGTCGCGGCTCGCCGGCGTCGTGACCGACGAGGGCGGCGCCGAGGGCCACACCGCGATCATGCTGCGCGCGCTCGGCGTGCCGGCCGTGCTCGGCGCCCCCGGCCTGCGCAGGCGGCGCGGCCCGGCGACACCTCGTGGTCGACGGCGCGACCGGCACGCGTCGTGCTCAACCCGGCACGCGGCCACGCTGGCCGACGCGCGCCGCGCCGTCACCGCCTTCGCCCGCGAGCAGCAGAAGCTCGCGCGCCTGCGCCGCCTGCCGGCGGAGACCGCCGACGGCGAGACGGTCGAGCTGCAGGCCAATCTGGAACTGCCCGCCGAGCTGCCGCTGATCGCGCAGGCGGGCGCCGCGGGCATCGGCCTGCTGCGCAGCGAATTCCTGTTCATGAACCGCGACGACCTGCCCGACGAGGCGGCGCAGACCGACAGCTACCGCACGGTCGTCGAGGCGATGGAAGGCGACCCGGTGACCATCCGCGTGCTGGACTGGGGCGGCGAGAAGGAGATCGAGGCGCTGCAAGCGCCGGGCTGGCTGCCGGAAGTGGCCGACCCCAACCCGGCGCTGGGCCTGCGCGGCATCCGCCTGCTGCTGCGCGAGCCGGCGCTGCTCGAGACCCAGCTCGCCGCCATCCTGCGCGCCGCGCAGCACGGGCCGGTGCGCGTGCTGCTGCCGATGGTCACGACGGTCGCCGAGGTGCGCGCGGCACGCGAGATCTACGAGCGCGTCGCGCGCCGCCTGCGCCGGCGCGGCGAGACAGCTGCCGGACAAGCTGCCGCCGCTCGGCATCATGATCGAGACGCCGGGCGCCGCGCTGTCGGCCGACGCGCTGGCGCTGGAGGCGGATTTCTTCGCCATCGGCACCAACGACCTGACCATGTACACGCTGGCGGTCGACCGCGCCGAGACCGACGTGGCGCATCTGTACGATCCGCTGCACCCGGCGGTGCTGCGCCTGGTCCAGTTCGCCACCGAGGCGGCGTTGCGCATGCGCATGCCGGTCTCGGTGTGCGGCGAGATGGCGGCCAATCCCGCGGCTGCACGCCGCTGCTGCTGGGGCTTGGCCTGCGCAGCTTCAGCATGAACGCGTCGGCGGTGCCGCGCGTGAAGCAGGCGGTGCGCGCCGCCAACATCGACGACTGCGCCCGCTTCGCCCGCCGCGTCATGGAACAGACCGACCCGGTGCGGATTCAGGAACTGGTGCTCGGGACGGCGGGCTGAACCGCCGCCCGCTCACAGCTTCAGCGGCGCATTCGCCCCCGGCAGATACTCCACGGTCACGAACGACAGCGGCGCGTCGCCGATATTCTCCAGGTCATGGATCATCGACTCGCCCGCCGCGAATGTCATGTGCCGCGTGTCACCCTCGGCGTAGTCAACGTCCGCCACCCGCCCGTCGCCGTAATGCGACCGGCCCTTGCCGCCGCCGGGCGAGGTGACCGTCCAGAAATAATCGAGCACGTGGCGGTGGAACGGCAGCCGCTCGCCCGGCCGCAAGGTCAGGTGCCAGACCCGGCCGCGCTCGGTCTCGGACACCAGCCAGGTGCCGACATGCCCGTTCGCCGTGTTCGCCGCCAGTTCGTCGCGCCGCCATTGCGGCCAGGATGCCGTCGTCTCAGTCACCGCTGCATCCATGCTCAGACCTCCGCCCAGACAACAACAATGCACGCCGTATCAAGCGGCATCTCGGTGAACGTGAACAGGTTGCGCGTATGCCGCCCGCGCGCGCCGAACACGGAGTTGATCAGATCGGACGCGCCGTTGAGTATCTTCGGCGTGGCGTCGCCAAGGCCGGGCGCCACGTGCAGCGAGCCTTCGACGCGCACGATGCGCTTGACCCGCTCCAGATCGCCCAGCGCCGCCTTCATCTGCGCGATGGTGTTCAGCGTCGACAGCTGGCATGCGGCGATGCCCTGCTCCACGGTCAGGTCGCGGCCGATCTGGCCTTTGAACAACAATGTCTTGCCGTCGCGCCAGGGCAGTTGCCCAGACGTGTAAAGCATGTTGCCGGCGATGATCCACGGCTCGTAGGCCCCCACCGCGGCGGGCGCCGGCGGCAGTTCGAGTCCGAGTTCCTTCAACCGTTGTTCGGCTGTTGCCATGTCCGTTTCCTCCAGTTTTGTGCCGCCACTATGCCGCTTGTGCGCGGCGCGCGCTACCGCTCGTGCAGACGTCCTGACGGCCACGCGCGACAGTTATCGAACATTGCACTTGGCGCCGCGCCGCCTCGGGCCTAATCCGCCCGCATGGACGTGATCGCGGTCTCGGGGCTGACCAAACGCTACGGCGCCACCCTTGCGGTGGACAATATCGATGTCACGGTGCCATCCGGCGCGACCGTCGGGCTGCTCGGCGGCAACGGGGCCGGCAAGTCCACCACCATCGCGATGCTGCTCGGCCTGCTGATCCCCACGTCCGGCGAAATCCGTATCCTCGGCCACGACATGGCCCGCGACCGGTTTGCCGCGCTCGCGCGGATGAATTTTTCCTCGCCCTACGTGGCGTTGCCGGCGCGCCTCACCGTCGAGCAGAATTTGCGCGTGTACTGCCACCTGTATGGCGTGCGCCGCCCCACACAGCGCATCGCCGAACTCGCGCAGGACCTCGATCTGGGCGACTTGCTGCCGCGCCGGGCCGGCCGGCTCTCCGCCGGCCAGAAGACCCGCGTGGCGCTGGCGAAATCGCTCATCAACCGGCCGGACGTGCTGTTGCTGGACGAACCGACCGCCAGCCTGGACCCGGACACCGGCGACCTCGTGCGGACCTGGCTGGAACACTACCGGGCGCAAAGCGGCTGCACGATCCTGCTTGCCTCGCACAACATGGCCGAGGTGGAGCGGCTGTGCTCGGACGTGCTGATGATGAAGCGGGGCCGCATCGTCGATCGCGGCACGCCGGCCGAGTTGCTGGCTCGCCACCACCGCGACGATCTGGAGGAAGTGTTCCTCGACATCGTCCGCAACCGCACCCGTGCCGCCGAGGCACTGTCATGAGCGGCGTCTCCGCTTCCCTGCGGCGCATCTGGGGCTTGTTGTACCGCCATATCTCGCTCTACCGCGCCTCCTGGCCGCGCCTGCTGGAGCTCGCGTACTGGCCAACGCTGCAACTGTGCATCTGGGGGTTCACGGCCCGCTTTTTCGCCGCCCGTCTCGGCAATCCCGGGATCGTCGCCGCCGGCGCGCTGCTCGGCGGCGTGCTGCTGTGGGAGGTGGCGTTGCGCACCCAGATGGGCCTCGCGCTGGGCTTCCTGGAGGAGATCTGGTCGCGCAACCTCGGCCATATCTTCGTCAGCCCGCTGCGCCCGTGGGAGCTGGTGGCCGCCCTGGTCGGCGTTTCGGCGCTGCGCGTGGCGTTCGGCCTGGTGCCGGCGCTGCTGCTGGCCTGGCTGCTGTATGCCTTCGACATATTCTCCGTCGGCCTGGTGCTGATCCCGTTCGTGGCGAACCTCATGGTCATGGGCTGGTGGGTGGCGCTGGGCGTGATCTCGCTCATCCTGCGCCACGGCTCGGGCGCGGAGGCGCTGGCATGGTCGGTGCTGTTCGGGCTGACGCCGTTCTCCTGCGTGTTCTATCCGCTCGCGGTGCTGCCCGAAGCGGTGCGGCCGATCGCGCTGGCGCTGCCCTCGACGCATGTGTTCGAGGGGATGCGCGCGGCGATGGCCACCGGCACCGTGGCATGGGGCCATCTGGTCTGGGCGACCGGCCTGAACCTGTTGTGGCTGGGGGTCGGCGTGGCGCTGTTCGCCCAGCAATTCCGCGCCGCCCGCACACGCGGCGCGCTGATTTCCATCGGCGAGTGAGTACATGACCGAAACCCGCTTCTGGCTGATCCGTCACGCGCTCGTCGAGGAGAACGCGCGCACCGTCGTCTACGGCACGATGGACGTGGAGCTATGCCCGCACACGCTGGAGGCGCAGGTGCCCATGTATACGGCCCTGGCGCGCCGCCTGCCGCGGCCGGCGACATGGCTGGCCAGCCCGCTTTCGCGCACCCAGCGCACGGCCGCCGCCATCTTCCGCGCCGGCTACCCGAAGCAGGAACTGACCATCGTACCCGGCCTGATCGAACTCGGCTTCGGCGCCTGGCAGGGCCAGCCGCATGCCGACGTGGCCGCGCAACTGACGCTGCCGCCGCACGCCTTCTGGCCGCTCGCCGGAACCGAGCGCCCGCCGGGCGGCGAGAGCATGGAGGACGGCATTGTCCGGGTCGGCGGGACGATGGATCTGCTGGCCGAGACCTACCCGGATCAGGATGTGGTGGCGGTCAGCCACGGCGGCGCGATCCGTGCCGCGATCGCGCATGCGGTTGGCCTGACGGCCGACAACGCGCTGCATTTCTCGATCGAGAACATCTCGCTCACCCGCCTCGACCGGATGCCGCGTGGCTGGCGCGTGGCGTGCGTGAACGAGTTGCCGGGCGTGTGACGGCTACGGCTGACCCTCGGCCTGTGCTTCGCCGTTCGTGAGGTCGGTGTCGGCATATAATTCGGCAACCGGGATCTCGACGCCGATCTCGGGCAGCGACAGCGTCGCGTCGCCGGTCAGCGCTGTGGTGATCCAGTCGCCGCCGGCCTGTCGCCGCGCGTGCAGTGTCAGCCCCATACTATCGTATTCGACAATCACATATCGCCGGATCGACGGGACCGCACCGTATTCCAGCAGTTTCAGGATGCGGTCGGTGTAGCCGGAGGTCGGGCTCAGCACTTCGAATACGACAATGGCGCCGGGCACTTCGCGGGCCGCCTCGTCGAATTTGGTGCAGGTTACGACGGCATCAGGGTAGCGCACGGCGTCGCCAGCCGTGCGCACTCCGGCGTCCGGCCCAAACGGCGTGCATCCACTGCCGCGCAACCGCGTCCGCAGGGCTGCCTGGAGGTTCAGGGTAATCAGATTGTGCCTGAGGCTGCCGCCGGTCATCGCAACAGGCGCGAACCCGTCGAACTCGTAGCGGGCATCCTGGGCCTCCGCCCAGTCGAAGAACTCTTCCCGCGACATGCGCGGCTTGCGGAGCGCGATGTTCATGCGGGAAGCCTAGCACCGCGCCTGCCACCGTGTCGCGCGTCGTCAGCGTTGCGCGGTCTGCCCCGGCGAGGACGCCAGGATGGTCGTTCCGCGGCAAACAGGACTGGCTGCATCAAGATGGTGCTGAAGCCATGATGTTTGGGGAGGCGGCGCACGTCAGATCAATAGCCGATGTGCCAACGTAACGGTCCCAGGCACCGCCTGTACGATACGGCTCTCCCAGCCGATACAGCGTAATCGACATCGTATCGAGCGTTGCCGAAACGTGCTGGCGCGTTATGCCTGCCTCCATGCGCAAGCAGAGCGACCGGGCGACAGCCTGATTTTCCGAAGGCGGATCAGCGTAACGCCGTCTGTCGCCTCTGCGCTGCGTGCTATCCGATGATGTCGGCGACTGCGCTTCTGAGGCTCGCTTTGTCACCGACGGCAAGCGTCCCGAGCTGACGGATAACGAGGGCGTATTCCAGCGTGGCGAATACCGGTTTGATGGCCGAAGGTTTGAGAAGACCGGCGGCTTGCCATGAGGCGACCCAGACTTCGCCCAGAGCCGGAATGGCGCGAAGCTGGCTGGTGATGGCCATTAACACGACATCGGGCTTGATCCGGTTGTACGCAGATCGTAGGCGGCATCCGCCGCGTTGTCCCAGATGGCCGCGCAGAGTTTCAGCGTCATTCATGACAGGCCTCCATGGACGAGGGCCGGCCGTAGCGGTCGGGAGACAGGGTGGGCATTACCCCAACGCATACTCCACCTCCGCCGTATACACCGAAGCCTCCTTGCCCAGCAGCGAGCTGAACAGCGTGAAATGCTCCACCGGCACCGGCTCGGAGCGAAACAGGTTGTGGGACTGCACCCAGCCGACCAGTTTCGCCTCCGCGGCGTTGTCCAGCCGCGCCAGCGTCACATGCGGCGCGAAGCGGCGGCGTTCCGGCTCCAGGCCGGCGCGCTGGCAGGCCGTCTCGATCTTGCTCTGCAGCAGATCGAGCTGCGGGTTGCGCTCCACCCCCACCCACAGCGCCACCGGCCGCCCGGCCTTCTCGAACGTGCCGACGCCGGTCAGCGACAGCGAGAAGCCGCGCGCCCGCAGGCCAGCCAGCAGGATGTCGATCTCCTCGGCCTGATGCGCCGCCACCTCGCCGATGAAGCGCAGCGTGATGTGGTAGTTGTCCGGCGGCACCCAGCGCGCACCCGGAATGCCGCCGGCCAGACCGGCCAGACGCTCCCGCAGCTCCCAGGGCAGATCGAGGCCGACGAACAGCCGCATCAATGCACCTCCGCCAGCAGCCGGTCGACCTCCGGCAGGATGTGCGCCACCACCAGCTTCACGCCGGCCGGGTTCGGATGCATGTGGTCCGCCTGGAACAGCGCCGGGTGCAGCGCCACGCCCTCGAGGAAGAACGGATCGTAGATCACGCCCGGCCGCTTGCCGAGCGTGTCGAACACGGCGCGGAACTGCGCCTCGTACTGCGCCCCGAGATTGGGCGGCGCATACATGCCCGACAGCAATACCGGGATGTGCCTGGCCGCCAGCGCATCGAGGATGGCGGCCAGGTTCGCCTGCATCTCGTTCGGGTCCGTGCCGCGCAGCCCGTCATTGGCGCCGAGTTCCACGATCGCCGCATCGGCGCCGTCGCCGAGCACCCAATCGAGCCGCGCCCGCCCGCCCGCCGTGGTGTCGCCGGAGACGGCGCCGTCCACGATGGTCACGCTGCGGCCCTGGGCACGCAGCGCGGCGGACAGCTGCGCCTCGAACCCGTCCGCCGCCGCCAGGCCGTAGCCGGCGGAGAGGGAATCGCCCAGCACCAGCAGCCGCACCGGGGCCGCCCGCGCTTTAGTGGCAACTACCATGAACAATCCGCAAGCCAACGCCAGGGCGGCTTTCCGCATGGCGCCGCGAAGGCCATATCGCTTCACCATGGACCTCATCATATCCCAAGACCATCTCCCCGCCGGCGACTCGAGGGCGTCTCTGGTGCGAGTCCGGGGGCTGTTCCTGACGGTGCCCGCCGCGGCGGGGCCGGTCAACATTCTGCGCGGCATCGATCTCGATATGGCGGCGGGCGAGGCGGTGGGCATCGTCGGTCCTTCCGGGTCGGGCAAGACCAGCCTGCTCATGGTGCTGGCCGGGCTGGAACGCGCCACCGCCGGCAGCGTCACGCTCGCGGGTCAGGAACTGACCCGGCTCGACGAGGACGCGCTGGCGCGGCTGCGTCGCGACCAGGTCGGCATCGTGTTCCAGGCCTTCCACCTCATCGCCGACCATGACGGCGCTGGAGAACGTGGCGGTGCCGCTGGAACTGGCCGGCGTGGCGGATGCGATGGAGCGCGCCGCGGCCAGCCTGCGGGCGGTCGGCCTCGGCCATCGCCTGACCCATCTGCCCGGCCAACTCTCCGGCGGCGAGCAGCAGCGCGTGGCGCTGGCCCGCGCCTTCGCCGCCCGTCCGCGCCTGCTGCTGGCCGACGAGCCGACCGGCAACCTGGACCGCGCCACCGGCGAGGCGGTGATGGACCTGCTGTTCGCGCTGCGCGCCCAGGCACGGCACCACGCTGCTGCTGATCACGCACGACCCGGCGCTGGCCGCGCGCTGCGACCGTATCGTCCACATCGCCGACGGGCGTGATCGCATGAGGCTGGCGTTCCGCCTCGCGCGGCGGGAGCTGCGCGGTGGCGTGCGGGGATTGTGCATCGTGCTGGCCTGCCTTGCGCTGGGCGTCGCCGCGATCGCCGCCGTCGGCACGCTGCGCGCGGGCGATCGATCGCGGCCTCGCCGCCGACGGACAGCCGCATCCTTGGCGGCGATCTGGAAGTGCAGGGCGGCGCGCACCCGCTGCCCGACGCATTGCGCACCTGGCTGACCGCGCGCGGTGCCGCATGTCGGACGTGACCACGCTGCGCTCGATGCTGGTGGCACCCTCCGGCGACCGGATGCTGGTGGAGCTGAAAGCCGTCGACGCGGCTGGCCGCTGGTCGGGCAGGCGGCGTTCGCCCCCGCGCAGCCGGTTTCAGTGCAATCGGCAATAGTGATGGCGCATACGGTGCGGCGGCCGACGGGCTGGTGTTCGACCGCCTGGGTCTGCATGACGGCGACAAAGTGCGACTTGGCAACGAGACGTTCGTGCTGCGTGGCCGCGTCGCGGCCGAGCCGGACCGCGTCGCCAGCCCGTCGCTTTTCGGCCCGCGCGTGCTGATCGCGCTGGCGGCGCTGCCGGCCACCGGGCTGCTGCAGCCGGGCTCGATCGTGGACCACCACCTGCGGCTCCGTGCTGCCGCCGGGCACGTCGCCGTCGGCGCTGGCGGCCGACTCGCGACGGCGATTTCCCGGACACCGGCTGGCGCATCCGCGACACCAGCAACGCGGCGCCCGGCGTGGCGCAGTTCATCGACCAGACCAGCCTGTTCATGACGCTGGTCGGCCTGACCTCGCTGCTGGTCGGCGGCATCGGCGTCGCCAACGGCGTGCGCGCCTGGCTGGAGGCGCGCGCCCGCGGCATCGCCACGCTGCGCTGCCTCGGCGCCTCGGCGCGCCTGGTGTTCGCGATCTGCCTGATCCAGGTGATGGTGCTTGCGGCACTCGGCGTTGCTGGTCGGGCTTGATGGCCGGCGTGGCGCTGCCGTTCCTGGCGGTCAATCTATTGGCTGGTGTTGCTTCCTGCCGTTCCTCAAGTCGGCGTGTTCCCGGCCCGCTGGTGCTCGCCGGCGTGTACGGTCTGCTGACCGCCGCCGCCTTCGCGCTGTGGCCGCTCGGCGCGCGCCATGCGGATTCCCGGCGCGCGCGCTGTTCCGCGACGCGCTGCTGCCGGCGCGCGTCCGCCCGCCAGTCTGGCTGCTGGCCGCCAACGGCGTGCTGGCCGCAGCGCTGGTCGGCGCTGACCGTCGCCAGCGCGGCGGAACATGGTTTCGCGCTGTGGTTCTGCGTCGCGGCCGTCGGCCACGCTGCTGCTGTTCCGTGTCGGCGGCTCGCTGCTGACGCTGCTCGCCGCCCGCATGCCGCCCGCCGCGCTGGCCGTGGGCGCGGCTTGGGCTCGCCAACCTGCACCGGCCGGGTGCGGCCACGCCGCTGATGCTGGTCTCGGTCGGACTGGGCCTGTCGACTCTGGCGGCCGTCGCGCTGATCGCAGGGCAACGTGCGCCGTCAGATGCTGGACCAGATGCCGGCGCGCGCGCCCAGCTTCTTCTTCATCGACATCCAGAACGGCCAGCTCGCCCGCGTTCCGCAAACTGGTCGAGGCGCACGCCGGGCGTCACGGACTTCGAGCAGGTGCCGAGCCTGCGCGCCCGCATCGTCGCGGTGAACGGGCGTGCCGGTGGACCAGGTCCATGCCACGCCCGACACCGCGCTGGGCGCTGCGCGGCGATCGCGGCCTGACCTACGCCGCCGCCATGCCCGACGACACGCGGCTGACGGCGGGCACATGGTGGCCGGCCGACTATGACGGCCCGCCGCTGGTGTCGTTCGACGCCGGGCTGGCCAAGGGCTGGGGCGTGGGCGTCGGCGACACGATCCGGGTGAACGTGCTGGGCCGCGACATCGACCTGCGCATCGCCAGCCTGCGCGACGTGGCGTGGCGCTCGCTGGGCCTGAATTTCGCGCTGGTCGCCAGTCCCGGACTGCTGGCGCACGCGCCGCACACGCATATCGCCACCGTCCGTGCCGTGCAGGCCGAGCAGGGCGCGCTGCTGCGGACGGTCACCGACGCCTTCCCCAACGTCTCCGGCATCCGCATCGCCGACGTGCTGCAGGCGGTCGCCGACCTGCTGGGGCAGATCGGCGCCGCGCTGGCCGCCACCGGCTCGCTGACGCTGGCGTCCGGCGCGCTGGTGCTGGCCGGCGCGGTCGCGTCCGGGCAGCGGCGGCGCGTGCAGGAGGCCGTCATCCTGAAGAGCCTCGGCGCCACGCGCGCGCAGATCCGGGCGGCGTGGCTGGTCGAGTTCGGCATTCTCGGCATCGCGGCCGGGCTGCTGGCGTGCGTGGTCGGCACGGCGGCGAGCTGGGGCGTCGTGCGGCTGGTCATGCACGCCGACTGGGCGTTCCTGCCCGGCACGCTGGCGGCGACCGTGCGCGGGATGCGTGGTGTTGATGCTGGGCTTCGGCTATGCTGGCACCGCCGCCGCGTTGCGGGCCAAGGCGGGGCCGCTGTTGCGCAATGAGTAGGCTGCGGATTACGCCGAATTCGCTTGATCGTGCGTCGCGCAGCGCCAAGATGTTGATCACAGGGCGCTTCGCCCACAGAGGGAAGAGAACCACCATGGCTATCAGTCCCGACTATCGGACCTACACGGGTGCGCGCGTCGCGCAAAGCGCGGCGGTCCTGGACGCGGGCCTGCGCGCCTATATGCTGCGCGTCTACAACTGGATGACCTCCGGCCTGCGTGCTGACCGGGATCGTCGCCTACGCCATCGCCAATACCGACCTGATCCACGCGTTCTACGCGCCGGTGCAGACGGTGCGCGGCATCATGCGTCCAGCCGACCGGGCTCGCCTATGTCGCGATCTTCGCGCCGCTGGCCTTCGTGCTGGTGCTGAGTTTCGGCGTCAACCGGCTGTCGCACCCGCACGGTGCAGGTGCTGTACTGGGCGTTCTGCGTCGCGATGGGCGCCAGCCTGACGACGATCTTTCTCCAGCTACACCGGCACACCAGCATCGTGCGCGTGTTCTTCATCACCGCCGCCACCTTCGCCGCGACGAGCATCTACGGCTACACGACGAAGGCCGACCTGACGAAGATGGGCAGCTTCCTGATGATGGGGCTGTTCGGCATCATCATCGCGAGCCTGGTGAACATGTTCATCGGCAGCGCCGGGTTGCAGTTCGCCATCAGCATCATCGGCGTGCTGGTGTTCGTGGGCCTGACCGCGTACGACACCCAGCGCATCAAGTCGGACTACCTGCAGTATGCCTATGCGGAGGGCTCGGACATGGCCGCCCGCCGCAGCGTCTATGACGCGCTGAAGCTGTTCCTGAACTTCATCAACCTGTTCATGCTGCTGCTGCAGCTGACGGGCAACCGCAACAGCAGCAGCTAGCGCCTCGGCGACACACCGTTCGCTTGCCGGCGCGCCGATGATCCGTCATCGGCGCGCCGGAACTGTTTTGTGGTGCCCAACCTTGAAGCCGTGACCATTCCGTCCGGCTCAAAGGTTCGACCGTGTCCCTGCTTCCGCTGCACGCACTGGATGGGCTGCTCAGGCAGTACGGCGACGCCGCCGTTTTCGTCGGCGTCCTGCTGGAAAGCATGGGCCTGCCACTGCCGGGCGAGAGCCTGCTGGTCGCCGCGGGCGTGTATGCTGCCACCACGCATCATCTGAACATCTTCCTGATGGTGCCGATCGCGGCGGCCGGGGCGATCTGCGGCGATCAGATCGGCTTCTTCGTTGGCCGCTGGGTCGGGCTGCCGGTGCTGGCGCATTGGGGGCGCAAGGTCGGGTTGACGCAGGAGCGCATCGACCTCGGGCGCTACCTGTTCCGCCGCTACGGCGGTCGGGTGGTGTTCTTCGGTCGCTTCGTGGCGGTCCTGCGCACGTTCGCCGCCCTGCTGGCAGGGGCGAACAACATGCCGTGGCACCGCTTCCTGCTGTGGAACGCGCTCGGCGGGATTGGCTGGTCGAGCCTGTACGGGTTCGGCGCCTACCTGCTCGGCGACGCCGCGAAGCGGATCAACGGACCGCTCGGTATCGCCCTCGGCGTGGTCGGCGCGGCGGCGCTGGTGGCCGCGTTCATCTTCATCAAGCGCAACCAGGCGCGGCTGACCGGGGACGCGGAGCGCGACATGCGCCGGTCGCAAGACCGTTCCGCTTCCCATCCGCGCCGCAAACCGGCGTGACGCGCAGCCCCTGCTGCGGCACCATGACGCCGACCCTGAACAAGGAGCGTAGGAATGGCCGAAACCGGTATGGTGATCGTCACGGGCGGCAGTCGCGGCATCGGTGCCGCCGTGGCGCGCAAGCTGGGCAGCCTCGGCTACGCGGTGGCGGTCAATTATGCTTCCAACCAGGCCGCCGCCTCCGCTGTGGTGGCCGCCATCACCGCCGCCGGCGGCAGAGCGCAGGCGGTCGCCGGCGATGTCGGCGACCCGGCCCAGATTGAACCGATGTTCGCGGCGGCCGAGGCGGCGCTCGGCAAGCTGGTCGGCCTGGTCAACAACGCCGGCATCACCGGCAAATCCGCGCGGATGGACGCGCAGGACGCCGAGTCGATCAACCGGCTGTTCGCGGTCAACGTCACGGGCACGCTGCTGTGCACGGGTGCTGCGATCCGCCGGCTGTCCACGCGGCACGGCGGGCAAGGGGGTGCCGTCGTCAATATCAGTTCGGTGGCTGCGCGCCTGGGCGGCCTGCCGGGCATTGCCCCGTATGCCGCGACGAAGGGGGCCGTTGAAACATTCACGCGCGGCGTCGCCAACGAGGTGGCGCAGGAAGGGATCCGCGTCAACGCGGTCGCGCCCGGCCTGACCGCCACTGACATGGTCTCGCCGTCCATGCGGGAGAATGCGCGCGGCGGCATTCCGGTTGGCCGCCTGGGAGAGCCGGAAGAGATCGCCGAGGCGGTGGCATTCCTGCTGTCGCCAGCGGCCTCCTACATCACGGGCACCGTCGTGGCGGTTTCCGGCGGGCGCTGAGGCGGAAACGGGGCCGGAACACCGTTCCGGCCCCCTCCTGGCTAGTGCCCGTCGTGGCTGTGCTGGCCGCCCTTGCGGCCGGCTTCGGACGCCTTTTCGCGATCCTGCGCGAAATTGCCGGGGTTGTGCTCGGCCCCGCCGCCGCCGCCGCTATGCTGGCCGCCCTTGTGGCCGGCCGCCGCTGCCTTCTCGCGGTCGTTGGCGAAGTTACCGGGGTTATGCTCGGCCCCGCCGCCGCCGCCGCTGTGCTGACCGCCCTTACGGCCGGCCTCGGACGCCTTCTCGCGGTCTTCGGCGAAGTTACCCGGATTACCGGTATGCTGCTGAGCCATGTCGATCCTCCATTTCATAGATGTCGAAAGCCATCGTTCGTTCGAATTTCTCTCGACTGTTCATAAGAACGGCGCGCCGTCGATGCGAGTTCCGGCAATTTTTTCACCTTTCCCGCCCCGTATTTGTCACGAAATTCAGCATATCGGCCTGGATTCCGAATATATTGGGTCATGTTCAGACGCCGTAATTGTCAAATACCGCAATCGTGTTGAACCCGGTTTGAGAGGCCGAAACGAACATGACAAGCCGCGTCACCGGCGTGTGACCGTATCGTTTATCTGTGATTTCCTGTGATCCCCGTCACTTCGGTCGTGGCGGAAAACGCTCAGGTTGCGGCGCATGAACAATGAGGGGGCACCGCAATGAATACGCCAAGACAGATCATGATCGTTGACAGCAACCCCAACGCGCGGCGCGATCTGGCCCGGGATCTGACGGGTCTCGGTTATGCCGTCATGCAGGTCGGTTCGGCCGCCGAGGCGGATGCGCGGGCGCTGTTCCTGGCCGCGCAGATCGACCTGATCATCCTCGATACCGTGCTGGAGGATGGCGACGGGCTTGACCTTGTTGCCCGGCTTCGCGGGCGTGGCGTCGGCATCCCGATCATCCTGCTGTCCGCGTTCGCCACTGAGGACCACGTGGTGCGGGGGCTGGACGCGGGCGCGGACGACTACATCGTGCGCCCGCCACCGCCGCGCGAATTCGCTGCCCGCATCCGCGCACAGTTCCGGATCGCGATGACGCCGGATGCCGGCGACATCCGGATCGGGCCGGTGATCTACCGTCCCGGCGACCGCACCGTGCTGTGCCCCGGCCGGGGCAGCCGCACGCGCCTGACCGAAAAGGAGGCGGCGTTGCTGCTGCGGCTGTGCAGCGCGGGAGGTCTTCCGGTCTCCCGCCAGACGCTGCTGCGCGAGGTGTGGGGCTACAGCGCGTCCGTGTCCTCCCATACCGTGGAAACGCACGTGTATCGGCTGCGCCGCAAGATCGAGCCCGGCGATGGACAGGACCTGCTGGTGAACGAAGCGGGCGGCTACCGCTTGTGCCTGTCCGGCACGCCGGACACCGCGAGTGCCGCCGTCGGGCCGTCGGGCACCTGGACCATGCCCGGCCTGCGCCATCGTGCGCTGGCGCAGGCCGTCGCCGCCGGCTGACGCAAGCGGGCGGGCAACACGCGGGCCGGTGGCGCCGGCCCGCGCGTTGCCATTGGGCCGCTATGGAAACAGAATGCCGGTCGGCAGCCCCAGCAGGAACCGCCCGGCGAGTTCGTAATTCGCCCGCCGGCCCTGGATCTGCTGGGCCACGGCATGCATGTCGCGCAGCCGTTTCTCGAACGGATTGGCCAGCATGATCGCCGTAGCACCGGCCTCGTGATAGGCGATGTCCACCACGGCAAGCGATTCCTGGATGGCGAAGGTGGCCGCCATGCGGAGCGTGATCTCATGCTCCGCCGACAGTGCAGCGCCGCCGTCCAGGTCACGCCAGATGGTGTGGACCGAGTCCATCAGGAACGTGCGCGCCGATCGCAGCCGCACCTCGGCGTGCCCCAGCAGTGAATGGATGGCCGCATTTTCGCGCATCGGCTGGGCGCTACGCGGCGTCTTGGCGGTCGCCAGGGCGATGAAGGCGTCCAGCGTTGCCCGTGCGACGCCGAGCGCCACCGCGCCGAAAGCCGGCGGATACAGATGCGTGAGCGGCAGGCGGTACAGCGTGCCTTCATGCGGTGCCGGTCCGTTGCGCTGGAAGCAGAACGCCGCCGGCACAAACAGATCCGTAACCGTGAAGCTGTCGCTGCCGGTGCCGCGCAGGCCGACCACCTGCCAGTCGTCGACCACCGTCGCATCCTGCTTGGGGAACACGAAGCTGCGCACCGAAGGCGAGCCATCCGGCTCCAGGATCGGCGTGCCGTCCGCCGCCTGCAACGGGCACATGCCCCCGAGCAGGGTGGCGTGGCGGGAGCCGCTGGCGAATCCCCACCGCCCGCTGATGCGCCAGCCGCCCGGCACCGCCACGGCCCGCCCGTTCGGCCCCGGCCCCCAGGCGAGCACCGGCCGCCGCTCGGCGGCAAACATCTCGCGCGCGGCTGCCGCCGGCAGATACGCCGCAGTGACCGAGCAGCCGCAGCCCTGGCCGATGCACCAGCCGACATTCGCGTCCGCGGCCGAGAGTTGCTCGATCACCGCGAGGTAGGTCGGCAGATCGAGCTGCGCGCCGTCGAGTTCGGCGGGGATCAGCAGCCGGAATATGCCGGCCTCGTGCAGCGCCGCCACGACCTCCGGCGCCAGTTCGCGTGCGGCCTCGGTGCGCGCCGCGTGCGCCTCGATCAGCGGCCGCAGCGCGCGGGCGCGGGCAACGTAATCAATCGATGCCGAAGTGTTATGCGTTATACCGAGATCCATTGGCAGCCTCCGACGAACACCATCGCGCGCCGGCAGGCGGACGCGCAAGGCTGCTGCTAGGGGCGCGCAGCTTTGTGGGCGGCCGCCTCCTCGGCACTGGCGACGCCGCCATGGGCGGCCGACCATGCCACCGGGTTCTCGAGGAAGCGCCGCACCTCGGCCAAGGCGGAGTCGTCGAAATACGGCCGGTCGCGGCAGGCTTCCAGCACGTCCCACCAGGTCGCCAGAGTGGTGCAGCGTCACGTCCATGCGCGCCAGCGTCTCGAAGCTGCCGGGGAACACGCCGTAGAAGAACACCACGAACGCATGGTTCACGATCGCGCCGGCATCGCGCAGCGACTGGGCGAAGCGCACCTTGCTTTGTCCGTCGGTGGTCAGGTCCTCCACCAGCAGCGTGCGCTTGCCCTCCGGCACGTCGCCCTCGATCAGCGCGTTGCGCCCAAACCCTTTCGGCTGCTTGCGCACATACGCCATCGGCGGCCAGCATCCGGTCGGCGATCCAGGCGGCGAACGGGATGCCGGCGGTCTCGCCGCCCGCCACCGCCTCGATGCTTTCGTAGCCGACGTGCCGGCCGATCTTTTCCACCGCGAGCTCGCAGATCTTGGCGCGGGCGCGCGGGAAGAAGATGATGCGGCGGCAATCGATATAGACGGGCGATTTCCAGCCCGACGTGAATGTGTAAGGCTCGGCGGGACGAAAATTGACGGCCTTGATCTCCAGCAGGATGCGCGCCGTGGTCAGCGCAGCGTCGCGATCCCAATCCGTCATGTGCAGCTTCGTCATGGCCCCGTCTCCCGTGCGGCTCCCTTGTCCTACGCGACGCCCTGGCCCGCGTCCATTGCGGGCGCGGCAGCGATGAGCGACGTTCGCACCCGGCTGACCGAAGACGTGCCGGTCTGGGTGCTGGACGATCCGCGTGCCGGCACCTCCGCGCAGGCGGTGGGCATCGCCGAGCGGCTCGGCGTGCCGTTCCGCCGCATTCCGCTGTCGTGGAACTGGATGGCGCATGTCGCGGGCCTGGCGCGGCGCGGCAGCCTGATCGGCCTCGCCCAGCCGGGGCGCGGCAGCGAGGAGCGGGCGCCGGCGTTCTCGCCCGCCGTCTCGCTGCTGGCACCGCCGCCGGGCGGCGAGGGGCCACGGCTGGTGATCTCCTCCGGCGCGCGGTCCTCGGCCGTGGCGCTTTGGCTGAAGGCGCGCTTCGCCTGCCATCTGGTGCATTGCATGAGCCCCGGCCTGGGCGGCCTGCTGCGCGCCGGCGCCTACGACCTGCTGGTGCTGCCCGAGCACGACAATCCGCGGCAACTGCCGAACGTGTTCCCGGTGTTCGGGGCGCCGCACCGGGTCTCACCGCTGGCCCTGCGGCATGCGGCGGCGGCATGGCATGAGCGGCTTGCGCATCTGCCCCGCCCGCATGTGGTGCTGCTGGTCGGCGGGCCGTCGCGCGGCTCGGACATGCCGCCGGCGATGGCACATGCGCTCGGCCGCAAGGTGGCGCGGCTGACGATGCAGCGTGGCGGTTCGGTGCTGGCCTCCACCAGCCGGCGCACCGGGGGCGAGGCGGGCGACGCGCTGGCCGCGGGCCTGTCGCGCGCCATGCATCTGCTGTATCGCTGGGGAGAGCCGGGGGAAAACCCTTATCTCGGCTTCCTGGCCAGCGCCGATGCGGTGGTGGTGACGACCGACTCGGCCTCCATGCTGAGCGAGGCGTGCGCCACCCAGGCGCCGGTGTTCGCGACGCTGCCGGAACTGGCCGGGATGCGCCAGCGGCGGCTGGCGGCGGCGCTGTTCCAGGCCGGCCACGCCCGCCCGCTGCGCGACGATCTGGCCGCCTGGCCGCGCCCGAAACTGGACGAGGCGGGGCGGGTGGCGACCGAGATCCATCGCCGCTTCCATCTCGATTGATCGACTGCATTGCGAGCGCCGTCCGGCGTCCCTAGATTGACGCCGCCCGCGCCATCTCCGGCGGGCGGGAGCAGAAGATGGCCCGAGAGTTCAGTTACATCGCCCGCAACTGCGAGCGCGCGGTGGTCACCGCCTACCGTGAGCTGCGTGCACACGGCAACGGCGACGTGGACTCGTTCCGCGCCTGCACCACGCTGTACCGCATCCATCACCCGGAGGCGTCTCTGAACGAGGCGCGGCGGCTCGTGGCCGAGTGGATCGACCACCATGTCATCCGCGAGGCGCGCGGCCCCACGCCCGGCTGCGATTGCGACTGACGCCGGGTTTCGAGATCCAGGGCCACCGGGGCGCGCGCGGACTGTTCCCGGAAAACACGGTGCCCGGGTTTCGTGGCGCGCTGGCATTCGGTGTGTCCGCCCTGGAGCTGGACGTGGCCGTCACCGCGGACGGCGTGCCGGTGGTCGTGCACGACCCGCTCCTCGATCCCGACCTGACCCGCACCGAGGACGGCGCATGGCTCTGCCCGCCCGGGCCGGCCGTGCGCGGCCTGGCGCTCGCGGCCCTGAAGCGTCTGGATGTCGGCCGCGCGCGCCCCGGCAGCCCGACCGCGCTGGCGTTTCCGGAGCAGAGCCCGTGCGATGGCGCCCGCGTGCCGACGCTGGCCGAGGTGTTCGCGCTGACGGTGGACGCCGGCGTACGGATCGACGCCGAGCTGAAGACCGATCCGCGCGCGCCGGGGCTGACGGTGGCGCCGGAACAGATGGCCGATCTCGTGCTGGCGGTGGCGCGGGCGGCGGGGGCGCTGGCGCGGCTGGCCGTGCGGTCGTTCGACTGGCGCGGCCTGCGGCATCTGCACGCCACGTGTCCCGATCTGCCACTGACATGGCTGACGGATGCCGAGACGGTCGGGGAGGCTGCGCTGTGGTGGGGGCGACCTGCCGCCCCGCCGGCGCGCGCGGTTGCCGAGGAAGCCGGCCGGCCGCGATGGCTGCCGACCTGGGCGCCCGACCATAACGGGCTTGCGGAGCATCAGGTGGTTGAGGCGCACGCATTCGGGCTGCGCGTGGTGCCCTGGACGGTCAACGAACCCGCCGACATGGCGCGGCTGATGGCGTGGGGCGTGGACGGGATCTGCACCGATCGGCCGGACCTCGCGCAACTGGCGATGGCCGCCGCGGGCGGTGCGCGATGAGCGATGTCCGAGGGCGACGGGGCGCGGCACCGGCAGACATGCCTGGACCGCGCGACCGTTTATGCCCCGGTCAGGAAATGCCCCGCCGCCGCCGTCCGCGCGACCAGGGCCCGCACCTCCGGGTCGTCCGGCGCATCGCGGGCCACCAGCTTGTCCATCGGGATGAAATATTCATGGGCGTGCGGCACGTGGCTTTGCAGCAGCCCGTTGTAATGCCTTGGCTTCAGCGCATAGAGCACGCGGATGTCGCGCACCGGCAGGGCCACCAGCTCAGTCGGTTCGGCGCGGAAGATGCCGGTGCAGCGCCAGCGCGGTGTCGGGTCCGTCTGCGAAATCGCGCCGAGCAGCCATGGTACCGGGCAGACGGCTATCAGTGAATTGGTGCTCGGCGCGAAGCGGGCCCGCTTGTCAAGAAGATTGGAGAGCGTCCCGCAGGCCTCGATCGCAAAGATATCGACAAACGGCTCCTGCGGCGTGCCGCCAAAATTCAGCCACAACCCGTCGGGCAAGGTACGCAGCCGGTGATTTCCAGGAAGCTTTAGAAACGGATGAGAACTACCTGAAATGTCAGATGGCCGACCACGCAGCCACGTTTCCCGATCGCACTTGCCAGCCGCGAGACCCGGGGGGCGTTGCGGCCATTGCCGCAGGCGGGTGCGTACGAGTTCGTCAAGTGAGCGGTATTCTATCATTGAACCTCACTCCTGCTAAGGCAGCGAAAACGCTCGCCGTCCAAGCAACTCTAACCCAGGCAACCCGTTGAAAACAGTGCACGGTTCGGGCCGACTTGGATCGATTGTGGAAGAATTCCGATGCGCCAACGTGATAACGGAGGTGCCATTCCGTCTCTATTTCGTTAATTCATCGTCTCTTCTGTCCCGATGGTTATTTGATTCAATATGGCAATATATTACTTCAGCGACTCTGTAGAATTGGTTACGAACCGACCTTCACGCAATATCTAAGCAACCGTGCGCTGGCGCTTCGCCGCGGCGGCGGCGGCCGATTCGATATAAAAATTACAAAAATGTAATCCGATATCGCGGCGCGATCGGCGTCCGA
The DNA here is from genome assembly GCA_963764895.1 of uncultured Pseudomonadota bacterium. Classification (GTDB taxonomy): domain Bacteria; phylum Pseudomonadota; class Alphaproteobacteria; order Acetobacterales; family Acetobacteraceae; genus CAVXUK01. The sequence continues at coordinate 753,195 of CAVXUK010000009.1, read as the reverse complement.
CCGCAAAAAAGGCCCGGTCGGCATCAGCCGGCCGGGCCTCGCGGAACGGAACGGTCTTAGCCGCGGGCGTCGAGCGGCACGAAATCGCGACGGGTCGCGCCGGTATAGATCTGGCGCGGCCGGCCGATGCGCTGCGACGGGTCTTCGATCATTTCCTTCCACTGGCTGATCCAGCCGACCGTGCGCGCCACCGCGAACAGCACGGTGAACATGCTGGTCGGGAAGCCCATCGCCTTGAGGATGATGCCGGAATAGAAATCGACGTTCGGGTACAGCTTGCGGCTGACGAAATACTCGTCGTGCAGCGCGATCTTTTCCAGCTCGACCGCCAGGTCGAGCAGCGGGTCGTCCTTGATGCCGAGTTCGCGCAGCACTTCGTGGCAGGTGCGCTGCATGATCTTCGCGCGCGGGTCGTAGTTCTTGTAGACCCGGTGGCCGAAGCCCATCAGCCGTACGTTGCTGTTCTTGTCCTTCACCTTGGCGATGAAGTCCGGGATGTTGCTCGACGTGGCCGATCTCGGCCAGCATCTTCAGCACCGCCTCGTTGGCGCCGCCATGCGCCGGCCCCCACAGGCTGGCGATGCCGGCGGCGATGCAGGCGAACGGGTTGGCGCCGGTCGAGCCGGCGAGCCGCACCGTGCTGGTCGAGGCGTTCTGCTCGTGGTCGGCGTGCAGGATCAGGATGCGGTCCATGGCCCGCGCCAGGATCGGGTTGACGTGGTACGGCTCGGCCGGCACCGCGTTCATCATGTACAGGAAGTTCTCGGCATAGCCGAGGTCGTTGCGCGGATACATGAACGGCTGCCCGATCGCGTATTTGTAGGTCCAGGCGGCGATCGTCGGGACCTTGGCGATCAGCCGGAAGGCGCTGATGCGGCGATGTTCCGGATCGTTGATGTCGAGGCTGTCGTGATAGAAGGCCGACATCGCGCCGACCACGCCGCACAGCACCGCCATCGGGATGGGCATCGCGCCGGAAACCGTTGAAGAAGCTGCGGAGCTGCTCGTGCAGCATGGTGTGGTGGATCACCCCGCGCTCGAACTCCGCTGCTTGCGCCACCGTCGGCAGTTCGCCGTTGAGCAGCAGATGGGACGACTTCGAGGAACGTCGAATGCTCGGCCAGCTGCTCGATCGGGTAGCCGCGATGCAGCAGGATGCCTTCATCGCCGTCGATGTAGGTGATCTTGCTGTCGCAGGCGGCGGTTCCGCCATAGCCGGGGTCGAAGGTGAAGATGCCGAGTTCGTTATACAGCTTGCGGATGTCGGCCACGCTGGGGCCGATCGTGCCGTGGATCAGCGGCAGCGAAGCGGTGCGGTTACCGAGGGTGACCGACACGGACTCGACATTGGGGGAACTCATTCGCTTATCCTTTTCAACCCGAAAGCCATCCAAGCTGGCATGCACCCGTCGTCCGGCTCCCGTTCTGCAGCCCTCGGGTCAGGAAGCGCCATCGGCAACGGCAGGCCGTTGCCAAAAAATTAAGGCGCCCCAGGAAAGAGCGCAACCTTCGCGGTCGCAGCAATTTTCCGCGTCTGGACTGCACGGTCAGCGTTGGAGTGATGGTGCAGTCAGAACGATGCGGTGCCGTCCCGCCACAGCCCCAGATGGCGCGCCTGCGCCGCCGTCTCGTCGCCCGCCATGTCCGGCAATTCGGCGCGTGCCCAGCCGGCGGCCACCAGCGCGCGATTGAGCGTCCGCCCCGCCGGCCTCGCAGCGGCCTTCCGGAAAGCCGCTGCTGTCCCGCCCGGCCAGCCGGCAGGCGATGGAATGACCGCGGACGAGCCCGGCGAGCGCCTCGGTTGCCGCCGCGCCGCAATCGTAGGTGACGCCGCTGGCCGTCACGGCAGGTCCGACCGCGCGGCGGCGCCAGCACGCCCTGCAGACGCACCACCGTCTCGCGCAGCCGCAGAGTCTCGCCATCCACCACGGCGATCTGCGGCGCATCGGCCTCCAGCACGCCGGACGGCAGCGGCACCCGGCCGAACAGCGCCGAGGGCAGCGAGAACAGCACCACCGCCGCGCCAATGGCGGCGCCGAGAAGTCCGGCCAGCAGGGCAGGGCTCACGCCCGGTCCGGCGGTGCCGGAACCGAGCGAGCCGGAACGGAAGATCCGACGCGGACGGCGTAGTGGCAACGGTACCTCCCAACGGCGAAGTCACAATGCCGTTAACGCCTACCGCGCGGCCCGCAACTCCGCAACGGGGCTTCTGCCGTCAAAATTATCGAGCCGCCCCAGAGTTCGATTCGTTAAGCGTGCATGCCTTATGACCAGAATGGCTCCAGTCGGCGGAATTTACGCCAGGAGCGCTCCGCTTTTGCCCGCGTGTTGCGCAGGCCGGCGGCGACGAAGCCACGCACCACGCCGGCGGCATAGCCGCGCTCCCCCGCCGCCCCGAGCTGCGCCATCAGATGCTGCACCACCACGCCGTCATTGAGCTGGCCGAGCCGGTCCTGCATGGCGGCGACCCGGCGGATGAAGCGGCGCGTCTCACGCGGCGGATACAGCGGCGCGAAGAACTCCGCCGCGTAGCGCAGCCGCTTGGCCTGGATGCGGATGCCGTGCAGCGCTTCGGCCGGCAGCGGCGAGAGGTCGTCGCCGGCATCGTTCACCCGCGCCAGCCGCCGTGACAGTGCGTGGTCGGCGAAATCTCGCAGGCTGGCCGCCATCGCCGCCGCCTGCTTGTCGGCGGCGTCGCGCAATGCCGGGTCGTCCGCCGGCACCTCCGCCGGCGGCTGCTCCCAGGGGCGGCTGGCGACCAGGCTGGCGAGGCGGATGCCGAGCGCGCGGAATGCCGGGCCGTTCAGGAACGCATCGAGGGCCGCGTAGCTGTCCACGCGCCGGCGTTCGGCGGCGGCCATCAGGCGCTGCACCGCGCGATCGTCGGGAAACGCCTCGGCGACGGCGCGGCCGGGGCCGGCGGCGAACACGTCCCAGTCGCGCGCGGGCCCCAACACCCGCATCAGCGCCCGCAATTCCCCATCGGCCGTATCCAGCGCCGGTCCGGCGAGCGCGCGGCGGAACAGCGCGATGGCCGAGCGCAACCGCCGCAGCGCCACGCGCATCTGATGCACCGGTTCCGGCCCGCCATCGGCGCTGGCGACCGGTGCCCAGTGCAGCAGCACGCCGGTCAGGTGGGCCGCGATACTGGCGAAGGCATCGCCGACACTTGCGCCGGTGGGCAAGGATGGCGCGCCGATGGCCGCCGGTGCCACCACGCGGCCGGCGGTGGCATAGGCTTCCGCCGCCAGCGATGCCGCCGGCACGTACAGCCGGACCTGGGCCGCCAGCGCCAGCGCCAGCCCCGTCACCTCGCCCGGCGACCCGGCGATCATGACGCGGCAGACCGGCTGCTCGCCCGTGACCGCGCGGAGCACCCCCTCCAGCAGCGTCACGCGCGGGGCGCTCTCCGCCGCACCCGGCGCCAGCACGCGCAACGTGCCCTCGCAGGCCGCCACCGGCAGCAGCGGCCCTGGCAGATCCACGCCCAGCCCCGCACTGGCCGGCGCCTCGGTGACCAGGGCGGGCGGCATGCCGGGGGCGCCATGCATCCGCGCCAGCCGCCACTGGGTCTCCCGCCCCAGCGTCGCCTCGCACAGCGCCAGCCCGTCGGCGGCCAGCGCGGCGGTCGGCGTGTCGTGCCAGAGCTGCCGCATCACGGTGGCGCGCGACCGGCCGCCGCGCGGCCTGCCGAGGTCGTGGAGGCGGGCGAGCCGGCCGGCGTCCGCAGGCGCCAGGGTCAGTTCCAGCTCCATCGGCATCGAACGGCCGAGATCGTCGCGTGGCGATGCATCGTCGCGTGGCATTACACTGACAGATGGGGCAGGTCGCGCGGTGCCAGGAAGCGGTGCAGCCGCGCACCGCCGGGTGCCAGCGCGCGCCAGGCGCCGGGCACCGAGAATTCGGCCAGCGCGCCGGTCGGATAGGCCTCCGCCAGCCGGCGCGCGTCGGCCGGGTCGCGGGCGCTGCCGGTGAGCTGCGTCGCGAGCTCGTGCAGGCCGGGGTTATGGCCAATCAGCAGCACGCTGCGCGCCGTCTCCGTGACCTTGTTGAGCACCTGGAGTATCTGCGGCGCAGTCGCGAGGTAGAGCGCGTCCATCGGCTCGACGATCGGTGTCTCCTCCCAGGGCTCCAGCGCCTCCAGCGTCTGCAGCGTGCGCCGGGCGGAGGAGACCAGGACCACGTCGGGCGTGAGCGCCAGACCGAGCATCACCTGGCGCATGGCGCCGGCGGCAAGACGGCCACGCTTGTTCAGCGGCCGGCTGTGATCAGACAGTCCCGGATCGTCCCAGGCGGATTTCGCGTGGCGGAGCAGGAGAAGCTGGCGCAAAGCAAATCGTCTCTCGTGGTGTGGTGGAACTCTGCCACCGATCGCATATCTTGTCCTGTCTGCAACCGCGCGCGTGACGCGTGAGGCAGCCAGCCGGGGCCGTAACGGCTCGATTGCTAATCACGACTGCGCGCGTATGCCTGCGCTACACGCATGGCCGCCGGCCGTAAGGCAGTGATAGCTTATCATAACGCAGCTTACTATCTTCCGTGCAGTCAGCGGCACCGACAGGGGCCGCGATTGACGAACAAGGTAAGGATCTACGTTATGCGCAAGATGTTTCTTGCCGCCGCCATTATCGCCACCGCTTCGGTGGCCGGCGGCCTCGCCTATGCCGACCCCGCCCCGGCCGTTCCGAGCACCCCGCCCGCCGCGACCGCAGGTTGGTTCAACGCCGAACTCCAGACCAACAGCGAGGGCATCATCAGCCAGCGGCCGACGACCCGCGTTGAGCACGCCATGCGCGACAACCATCCGGTGATCGTCCTCGCGGCCTCCGCCCGCAGCCCGCAGTGGCAGGCTTAAGCCTCCCGGGTTTTCAGTAGACGTAAAACGTCCCTCTCCGGCCCCTACCGGCGGGGGACGCTGGCGTTTCGGAGTCCCCGCGGCACTCTCTTGACGCCCGGCCCGACCCGCCACCAAGTGCCCCGGCGCATGCCGCGCCGGAGCCATCCATGCAGCGCCGCTACGTCACCATCGACGTATTCACCGATCAGCCGTTTGGCGGCAACCCGCTTGCCGTCGTGCTGGACGCGGACGGGCTTTCCACGGCCCAGATGCAGGCGCTGGCCCGCGAATTTGCCTATTCCGAGACCAGTTTCGTATTGCCCCCGGCGGAGCCTTCGCACGCCGCGCGCGTTCGCATCTTCACGCCGGGCGCGGAAATCCCGTTCGCCGGCCATCCCAACATCGGCACCGCCGTGGTGCTGGCGCGCCGTGCGTCGGGCGCTGCGTCGTCCCGTCTGGTGTTCGAGGAAACGGCGGGACTGGTCCCTGTCGATATCCTGAGTGTGGGCGGCGTGGTGGTCGGCGCCGAGCTGACCGCGCCGACGCCGCTGTCGCGGGGCGGCGACCTGCCGGCCGCGAGGCTGGCCAGGGCGGTGGGGCTGGCCGCCGCCGATATCGCCATGGCCGCGCATCCGCCGACGCTCGCCTCGGTCGGCCTGCCGTTCGTGTTCGCCGAGCTGGCGACTCGGGAGGCCTTGCGGCGGGCGATGCCGGATGTGTCGCTGCTGTCCGCGGCACTGACGGATGCACTGGCGGCCGGCGTGCTGCTGTACGCGCGCGACGGCAGCGACGCGTCGTGCGACGTCCACGCCCGCATGTTCTCCCCCCTCGATGGCATCGGCGAGGATCCGGCGACCGGCAGCGCCAATGCTGCGCTTGCCGCGCTGCTGGCCGCGCTGGACCCGGCCCGCGACAGCGATCTTGTGGTACGGGTGGCGCAGGGCGTGGACATGGGGCGGCCGAGCCGGCTGCGGGCACGTGCGGTCAAGCGGGACGGCACGGTGGTGTCGGCGCATGTCGGCGGGCAGGCGGTGGAGATGATGCAGGGATTTTTCCGGCTCACTGCCGCGCCGTAGCAGCGGTCAGCCCGCATCCGCCGGCAGGTCGATCCAGGACAAGTGGCCGCCCTTGCCGGCGCCGGTGTCGAGGAATACCGCGACGCCGCCGGCGGTGCCATGATGCACATAGGGCCGGCCGTTGCTGCTGCGCCGGTCATGGCCGCAATAGACAGTATATCCGGCCGGTACCCGGTCTACCCAGCGCAGGCTGCGCTCCGGATAGCCGTCCGCCTGGAGGCGGCCGGTTGTCTCCCCATACAGGGCGCGCGCCAGGATGCCGTCCACCCGCGTCTGCGGCATTGGCGGCGGCCGCGAAGCCAGCATGCCGGTGTGAAAGCCGCCATGCACGAACACGGTGCGGCCGCGCCGTAGCCAGGCCGGAGCGCGGGCGATCTCGCGGGCCACACGGGCGCGCAAGGGCGGGTCCAGCTCTGCCAGCGTGCCGGCCAGCGGCGCGTCGATTCGCGCGCTGCGCCCGGCCAGGGCGCGCGCGAGTTTCAATTCATGGTTGCCGAGCAGGAACAGCCCGTGTCCGGCATCGATCAGGCGGAACATGATGCGCAGCACTTCGGCGCTGTCCGGGCCGCCATCGGTCAGGTCGCCGAGCTGAACGAGGAAGCGATCGCCGGCCGCGGCGGCGGCGGCGGCGGCGGCGAAGCCGCGCGCGTCGCCATGCACGTCACCGACCACGCGCAACGCTGCCCCCGGCGGGATGGCGGGCGTGCCGCTCACGGCCGCGCGCCCGTGATGGTCGCCAGTGCGGCCAGCGCCCTTTCCCGCCCGGCAGCGAGATCGACGATCGGGTGCGGATAGTTTTCGCCCAGCACCACGCCGGAGTCGCGCAACGTCCGCTCCGGCGCATCCCACGGTGCCTGGATCTGCTTTGCCGGCAGGCGGGCGAGTTCCGGCACCCAGCGTCGCACATAGTCGCCGTCCGGATCGAACTTCCGACCCTGGAGGACCGGATTGAAGATGCGGAAATACGGTGCCGCATCGGCGCCGCAGCCGGCGACCCATTGCCATTGCGCGCTGTTGCTGGCGAGGTCGGCATCCACCAGCGTGTCCCAGAACCAGGCCTCACCGTCCTGCCATCGTAACAACAGGTGTTTGCACAGGAAGCTGGCGACGATCATCCGCACCCGGTTGTGCATCCAGCCGATGTGCCAGAGCTGGCGCATGCCGGCATCGACGATCGGGATGCCGGTGCGGCCCCGCTGCCATGCGGCCAGCCCGGCGGCATCGGCGCGCCACGGCATTCCCGCGTATTCGTGGCGCAACGGCGCTTCCGGCAGATGCGGCGAATGCCAGAGCAGATGGGCGGAGAATTCCCGCCACAGCAGCTCGTTGCGCCAAGTCTCCACGCCTTTGCCGTCACCGGCGGCATCGGCCGCGCGCCACGCGGCGCCGGGCGAGAGTTCACCGTGTTGCAGATGCGGCGACAGAAGCGAGGTTCCGTCCTGGCCGGGCAGGTCGCGCGTGCGGTCGTAGGTGGGCAGAATTTTGTCGACGACATGCGCGAGTCTCCGCGTGGGCGGCCGCCTCGCCGGGAGTCCAGGCATTGCGCAGGCCGCTGGCCCAGTCGGGGTGGGTGGGCAACGGCAGGATGTCCTCCAGCCGGTCGGAGTGCGGCGGGGTGGGGCTGGGGATGCGGGCGGGTGCGGGCAGCGCCGGCCCGGGCGCCAACTGGGCGCGGCAGGCGCGGGCGAACGGCGTGAACACGCCATAGGGTCCACCGGCCTGCGTGCGGACCGCGTCCGGCCCGAACAGCGTGGTGGTGCGATGCAGATGCACCGGGATGCCGGGCGACAATTCCGCCAGCGCGCGGCGGGCCCACGGCTCGGTCGGTTGCCCGGCGTGCAGTTCGCTCGCCCCGGTCTCGCGCACGAGTCGAGGGAGTTCCTCGGCAATGCGCCCGTACCGCAATACCAGCGCCGCGCCGCGTGCGGCGAGATCGGCGGCCAGCGACGCCAGACTGTGGTGCAGCCACCAGCGCGCGGCGCCGCCGCTGGCCCACGCCCCAGGCGTGGTGTCGTCGAGCACGAACACCGGCAACACCGGGCGACCGGAGGCCATGGCCGCCGCCAGCGCCGCATTGTCGTGCAGCCGCAACTCGCGTCGCAGCCATAGCAACACCGGCGCGCTGGAACCCGCCGCCGTCATGGGACCGTTGTCGTCATCGCCTTTTATATACGAAGGCGCGGCGGGATTTTGGACTGGGGCCGGCGGTGAAAATCCGTTCAGGCCGCGGGCGGCCGCAGCGCGGTACCGCGCATGGCAGGATAGGCGAAGCTGAACAGCCGCGCCTGCCCGAGCAGGAAGACGCGCCCGCCGCGTGGGAACAAGGCCGCAATGGCCGGGTCGCGCACGTCCAGCCCGCCGGTATAGGCACCGATTGCCGGCAGCATCAGCCGCCGCCCGTCCGCCACGAAACAGGGCCGCGAGACGACCGCCCCCCGGGTCTGGATCTGCGCCTTCGGGTGATGATGGCCGCACAACTCGCCGCTGGCCGGCCCGGGCTGCGCCTGATGCAGGAAGCGCAGCGGGCCCAGCTGGAAATCCGGCGTCGCCGTGCCCGCCAAGCCGGAAGGCGGCGACGGGTCGTGGTTGCCGAGCACCCAGACGAAGCGATGCGCGGCCGCCATGGTGGCGAGCCGTGCCTGATCGTGCGGTGCGAGCCGCGCACTGCCGTCGGCATCGTGGAACGAGTCGCCGAGGGCCACGACAATTTCCGGCTGCCACCGCCGCAGCAGCGCGGCCAGCCGGTCGAGCGTCGCCCGCGTGTCCCAGGGTGGCAGCAGCGAGCCGCGGGCGGCGGCCGCGGTGCCTTTCTCGAGATGCAGGTCAGCCACCACGAGCAGCTTGCGCGCCGGCCAGCACACCGCGCCGTCCGGATCGAGCATCAGCCGCTCGCCAGCGAAATGGAATGGTGCGGGCGTCATCGGCAGCCTAATAGCGCAGCCGCGGCCGGCCGCAAGCGGCAACCGGGCAGCGCCTGCCGCTCAGACCTGCGCGGGCGCGGCGCCGACCGTCGCCAGCGCGTTGCGGCACAGCGCCATCCAGCAATCCAGCGACAGGTCGTGCGCGTTCTCGCCCGGCGCGAAGCGGTCCACGTGGCCCTTGAGCAGCCCGGGCGCGATCTCGACCACGCTGCCCGGCGGGTTGATCGCATCGGCGCATTCCACCCAGAGAACCGTCCCCGGCCCATACATCCGCACACATATCGCCAGATCGAGCGCCTCCAGGTCGGTCAGCGGCTTCATGCCATGGAAGACGAAAATCTTGCTGCCGTCCTCCAGGTCCTCGACCAGTTTGCGCACCAGGAACGGCACCCGCCGCAGCTCGCGCGCCAGGATGGCCGCCGGCTCCATTTCGCCCAGCTTCACCCAGGCGTGGTAGCGAAAGCCGAAAATCTTGTCGTATATCATGTACTCGCGGCCGCTGGCGGCGACCTCGACCTCCAGCGCGCCCGGCTCCCCCATGCCGCCGAAGCGGGAGCGCAAGGCTTTCAGCAGCCGCGGCAACGGTGTGCTCGAGAAACGCAGCAAGCCCAACGGTTCGGCACCGCACTGCCGCTGCACCAGGCCGACCTCGCAATTCTCGCCGATGCTCTCGAAGCGCAACATCAGTTCGTTGGGCAGCAACCGCGAGGCTGCCGCGACCGGTGCGGGTTGCGCGTGGGGCGGCGCGATATAGGCGATCAGTCGCAGCCAGCCGAACGAGACCCCCAGCATCCGGTCGTCGTTCGCATTGGTGCCGGCGTCTATCGGGCGTGCCGCGTCGGGACAAACGAAGGTCACGGTGACGGTGTCGCGAAGCGCAATCGCCGACCAGGGCACTTCGCATTCGACCAGCGACGACTTGGTCAGAAGAGTTTCGGCAACGAGCACGCCGTTGACGACGATCCGCAGGGTCTGGCCCTCGGGGAGGGGCTTGCCGATGAACGGTGCGACACGGACCTGAAGCAGGTAGTCCGCCGGCTGTTTCGGGCGTGGCAGACCGACCGAACTGCTTCCGTTGATCGCCCAGGTGTAGCCCTGTTCTGCGCCCGACCAGCCTTCCTGTTGCACGCTCTGGGCGTTGCCTTCGTTGCCGAACCGAATCGTGGCGGCGACGACCGGAACATGGCCGGTCAGGCTTTCCGGCAGCAGCGTCGCCTGCGCCTCGATGGCGAACGCGTCGCCTGCGATCAGCACCGGCGCGTCGGCGGCCTCGACCGGCTTTCGGGCCGGAACGGCCGCCAGGTTGAGATCGCTGCCACGGATCGCCGCGCGGTCACCGTGGGTCAGCCCCGCCTCGATGGCCGCAAACAGGGCGATATCGTCGGCCGCGCGCTCGTGCAGCCTGGGGCCGAACAGCCGCAGCATCTCCGCCCGGCGGAGGATCGTCCACGACGGAGTGCTTTCCGGCCTGTCGGTTACGCCCCAGTGTTCGGACAGCCAGCGCGGGTAACGGCGCGTCTCCGTGACCTCGACATCATGGGCTACGATGGCGCGGAGCGCCTCGGCCGCCGAGGCGCGGTCGGGCGACCCGAGGTAGCGGCACATCAGAATTCGGCTGCGTGATGCGCGCGTCGAACAGCGCGCGGATCCCGGCTTCGCGCAACTGGGCCGCCGAGAGCGGCCCTGCCTCGACGGGCAGCCCAAGATGCGCGCGCAACACGCGCGTTTGCGGGTTGCGCACATCCGGGTCGGTGCGCAGCTGCGCGATGGCATGGTTGGCCTGCGACAGCATCAGATCGATCGGATCACGCAAGATGGTGAAGATCCGATCGCCCGGCCGGACGCCGCACCGGCGAATATAGTTGCTCAGGTGCATCTGGCCATAGACGAAGACATGATCGAAATAACGGACGTTGCGTGCCAGGTCGGCCAGTGCTCCGCACAGTTCCTCGGTGGAAAGCCCGTCGCGCGATTCAATGAATTGTGGCACCGTCAGGCGGGTCGGTCCCAGACTGAGAGATAGGTCGGTGCCGGCGCAGCGCGGAATATGGATAAACACTTCGCGCCGCTTTTCCGGGAAAGCGGCGAGAAACAGCAGCATCGCGTTGGCCCGGAACGCGTTGGAGGCCAGCATTGCTGCGAACGACGCGCGCAGGTCTTCAGGCTGGTCCGTCGCGGCTTGGCCGTCCCGCGCGATCTCCGGAAACAGCTTTTGCAGTTGGGTGAACGTTACCGAATGCCAGGCGAATCGGTCGAGGAATTCATCGAGTCCCCGGCGAGGGTCGTGCAGCGCCAGGATCTCGAAGAACGCACGCAGCGTTTCGGGAAATGGCAGCTCAAGCTGCTGGGCCGAGCGCAACAGGTCCATCTGGGTCTTCAGCCGCAGCTTCGCCATCGCAGGCACTCCTCGTATCGATATCGAACACGTCTGCGGCGACTATACAGCGAGCGTCGGCGTGTCGCGCCCCCGATTGCAAGGCGGTTTCCTGGATGCCTCGGACAGCGGGCACGCGTCGACAAGACCGCGGAGCGATAGTCAAGCCTCGTACGACTTATCACGACGCGCCCATGCCCCGCACCCTGGCGGACATCACCGATCGCGCTTGGAGGCCGATTCGGATTCGGCTATCTGTTCGCTACCGCAGCGCGGCATGTCGCCGCCTTGTCATGAACGGCCACACTGTCATGTCCGACGACGAATTGATTGCCATCGCCATCGAAAATGCTCGCACTATCTTTAAAGCGCCTGATCTCGTCTATGATCCGGGATTAGTGTTCCAATCTATTCGTGGCTTCGATTCGGTTCAGGCCGTGCAGTTCATCCTTGCCATCGAAGATGCGGCGGGCGTGATGCTGAGCGAGGAGGAAGTGGACAACATGCACACGATGGGTACCCTGATCGAGATCCTGCGCGCCAAGACGCAGGCGGCGGACTGACGCGGCGTCAATCGCCGAGCCCAAGCTTCGCCGCCAAGCCGATACGTTGCAGCTTGCCGGTCGAGCCTTTCGGAATCTCCGTCAGGAAAACGATCTGCGCCGGTACTTTGAATGGCGCGAGCCGTTCGGCCACGAAATCGCGAAGCGCCTCGCTATTGGCTGTCGCCCCGTCGCGTAGCACGACGGCGGAAGCGACATCCTCGCCGAACAGCCGGCTGGGCATGGCGAACGTCGCCACCTGCTGCACGGCCGGATGTTCCATGAGCCGGTTATCGACCTCGAGCGGGGAGATCTTTTCGCCGGCCCGATTGATGATCTCCTTCAGCCGGCCGGTCAGCCGCAGATATCCCGCATCATCCAGCACGCCCTCGTCGCCGGTGCGGAACCAGCCGTTGGTGAAGGATTTGCGGTTGGCGTCGGGATTGTTCTCGTAGCCGACGGTGACGTTGCGGCCGCGGATGACGACCTCGCCGGGCTGCCCGGGGGGCAGCAGCGCGCCCGAATCGTCCATGATGGCGATCTCCGGTCCCGCCGCGATGCCGACGCTGCCGGCGTGACGCGGCGCGGGCGGCAGCGGGTTGCTGGCCATCTGATGCGTGGCTTCGGTCATGCCATAGGCTTCGATGACCGGCACGCCGAATGTTTCCTCCAGCGACGCCATCACCTGTGGCGGCATCGAGGCCGAGGAGGAGCGGATGAAACGCAGCCGCCCGCCGGCGATCACCTCGCGGTAGCGCGGTGCGAGTTCCAGCAATGTCTGGTGCATCGTGGGCACGGCCGTGTACCAGGTGGGCCGCGCCTCCTTGAACCAGCCGAAGAAACGGAAGGCGTTGAGGCCGGGCGAGCAGACCACGGCACCGCCGACTCTGATGGAAGACAGCACGGCGGCGATCAGGCCGTGAATGTGAAACAACGGCATGATGTTCAGGCACACATCGTCCGGCCCGAGCGCCAGCGTGCGCGCGATGTTGCCGGAGGAGGCGACAAGGTTCGCCTGGCTGAGCGGCACGATCTTCGGCCGGGCCGTGGTGCCTGATGTGTGCAGGATCAGCGCCGCGTCCGCCGGTTCCACGTGGCCGGGGGCGGCCGGCGCGGCGGCGGGGGCGTTCGGCACGCCGAGCGTGAAATCGCCGGCCGGGCCGGTGCCGCCGTGCAGTTCGATCACCGGGATGCCGCGGGCCTCGGCCACAGCGCGCGCAGGCGTGTCGGCACCCGCCTGCACCAGCAGCACGCGAGCATTCAGATCGCCCAGATAGAAATCGAATTCTTCGCTTTTGTAAGCCGGATTGAGTGGCGCCGTGGTGGCCGTGGTGGCGACGGCCAGGAAGGCAGTGGCCATTTCCGGCCCGTTCGGCAGCACGATCGCCACCCGGTCGTGACGGCCGATGCCGATACCATGCAGCGCGGCCCGCGTGCGCGCGGCCAGATCGCGCAATCCGCCGTAGCTCAGCGGTGGCCGCCCCGGCGCGCCGATGGCCGGCGCGGTGTCGGCACCGGCGGCGAGGAGGGCTGCGATCGTGTTGGGCTGCGTTGTCATGTCGTTGTTGCCTGTTCAGGGGCGAAGGCGTTGGCGTTGATGTCCCGGTGCAGTCGCCACGCATTCGCGGCGACTCGCACCCAGTCGAGATCGTTCGCGCTTTCGCCCTCGGGCAGAATCACGAAGCTGGACATATAGCCGCGCATCAATCCGGGCGCGATCAGTTCGACAGTGCCGGCGCGCCGACCCCGCGTGCACGGGACGAAATACAACAGTGTGTTGGGGCCGTTGCGGTTGAGCTCCTGCAGCACCGCCTGTGCCTCGGCCAGATAGAGCGGGGGCGGCGTTTCCTCGTAGGCGACTGGCGCATCCCACACGGGCGCGAGCTGCAGCGGGCCGTGATCGGGGCTCCCCTTCAACGGCGCATCCGCAACCGGGCATCACGACCTCGACTTTCTTTGGTTCGGATCGCACCAGGGCATAGACCTTGCGCCCGCCCCGCAACCCTTCTTCGAACTTGCGCCGCAGGAAGCCAAGCTTTTTTCGTTGTTCTACTTCGACGGTGGCTGTGTCGGCATCCGATTCATAGATCATGGTGTGCCATCGGATACCGTATCGCGGAATGTGCAGCATGTATTCGCGCGGTTCGGCATCGTGCAGGAACAATTCGACTGCGGATTTGACGGTCGCGGCCTTGAACCCGTCGGCCAGACCGCGCATCAGATTACGCAGCGGTGTGTTGGCGAAGCGCAACAGGCCGAGAATCTCCGTCCCCGCCTTGCGCTGCGCAAGCCCGAAGGCGCAATTGTCGCCGAGACTTTCAAAGCCGCGCATCAGGTCGGACGGCTTGATGCCCAACTCTGCCGTAATGGCCTCCCGCAGTGCGTCTGCCGGCAGGTCCAGGAAAAGTTCCGAAACGGCAAGCGGCTGCGGCTGGACCATTTCGTCGCCGCGCAACGCCGCGGCGGCACGCAGCCGCGGCGGTACGCTCTCGACGATGATCCAGTCGATGGCGACGCCCAACGCGAGCGTATTGTCGCCGCAGGCAAAATCGCCCAACGGTGCTGCGTCCGGCGTGACGAAGCTCACCAGCAACATCGTGTGGCCGTCGATGACCGTATCGGGCAAGGGTAATGAGACAACCGTGTCCGGCCGCAGCCGGAACTGCCCGAGTACCAGACCATTGACGACGACCGACACGCGGTGGTTGGGCAGCAGATTGCCCATCAGCAACGGTGCGAACGCGATACGCAGACTATGCGGGCCGGGGCCCGCGGGGGCGGGAATGTCCACATGGCTGACCGGCGCCGCCGTCCAGACCAGGCCATCGGGATCGGTATGCCACCCGTCCAGAAGGCACGCGGCGCCGGACCCGCCGGCTGCAAACTCATGGACCGCCTGCTCGCCCGGCGTTGGCGGCCCGGCTTCACGCATCGGCCGCAGTTCCAGCCGCTCGGCGTGGCGACGCATCGGCATCAGCTTGTCGATGCTGATGGCCAGTGCCGCCGGGTAAACTCGCAGCGCAAAAAAGCGGATCGCCAACGGGCGATCGTCTCCGGACACACCGATTATATCCAGCCTGAAATGGCAGGGGTGCTCGAAAGCGACATGAATCGGCTCGTCCGGCATCAGTAGATTCGGCGGGATGCGGCATTTGACGCGGCTTGGCCCCGCCAGCCGGTGCCAGCCGACCGCGCGGCCATTGACCACCACCGACAGCACTTGCCCGCGAATTTCGGGCGGTGCCGCGCACCCATCGACATCCAGTTCCAGAATCAAACCCTGCGGGTTCGGCAGACCAGGCAGCGCCAGCGTGCTCCGCGGGCCGATCGAACAGACGCTATCGCGTTCCTGTCCGCTCCATCCGGTCTTGCGAACAGCGGCGCTGCTGCCGGACGCGGCGAAATCCACGAACAGGACAGTGCCGTCCGTCGCGCCCCTGGTCAAACCGTGATCGTCAAGCATTGCACGAGCGCCTCTGCCGGGTCAGGCAGTGTCCTGCGGACCCGCCCTGACAGCTCTCTATTGTAGAATCGATCGACGGGCCAGAGTGTCCCAGCGTCCGAGACGTTACACCAACTCCGGAGATGCTGCCGGGAACCGGCCTTCTCGATAGCCGGTGCGCCAAAAATGATCCTGCGCCGATGTCGCATGCCCTTCGGCGATGGCGCGCGGCACGTCGGGATAGCGCCTGAGATACCACCGCTCATCGACGCGCATGGGGAAAGGCCAATAGTTTTCGTTGTAACCGGTTTCAACGAAATGCGCGGTCGCGGAGGAGAATTCATTCCGGCCCAGATCGTTGCCGACCGCAGGGTATGTGTCCCGGTACCATGTCTCGTCCACCGGAACCGATCGGAGCAGACGCCGTACGATCGCCATCAAGTCGGCCCTTGGCATCCGCACCCGCAGCCCCCCGCGTGCTGCGCGTACCGGCGTCGCTGCGCGGATTTCGTCGAACGGCACCGGAAGCGCCCGATCCGTCCGGTCGGCGGCAAACGGCAATCGATTCTCGAAATACCCATGCAGAAGAAAATGCTGATCGGCGGACTTAAAGTTGCCGCGCGTGATGGAATCGGATACTTTCGGATAAGTTGTCAGATACCATTCTGTGTCGACGATGACCGGTTCGAGCAGCCGGCGAATCATCCCGATATAGGCAACATAAGGCATGTCCAGCTCGTTAGTATCTGCCACAGAAAAACGATTCAGCCATCTTTCCATGACTGCATAAGATACCAAATACGGCATGATCGTTAGTTTGCCCCGTACGTCAACGCAGACTCGAAGCCAATTGCGGCTGAAATCTACCGGCGCCCGCATAATCACGCAACCGTCAATGCGGCTCAAAGTGTTACTCGACGTGCGGCATTGCAGCGCCCCGGACCTTCAAAATCACAAAACCGTGATCAACTGCACATGATAGGCGAGGCGAATTACGCCTTTCTCTTGGCGACGGCGCCATAAATATTGTTTTAGTTTCAGATTGATCGGTCTTGCCTTCGACAGCGCCATGTATGACAATCTCGCAACAATAGGCCTGCATCAGAATTCCCAAATAATATTGTCACGCACTGATACACGAACGCTCTCGCCCATAAAATTGTTTTAGTTTCAGATTGATCGTCTGCTTCGACAGCGCCATGATACAATCTCGAACAATAGGCCTGCATCAGAATTCCCAATATCGTACCGGCACTGCCAGGGCCGTTTGACAATATCTGCATGCATGCAACCCAACAACGCCGCCAAATGGAACTGCAGTGTTGTGTCATGCGATGGGGCAGGGTCATTTTTTGGCCGTGTGCGGTATCCGTATGGACGCGAGAACTTCAGTGTATGTCCGGAACATATATATGAGATTCCTATATCATACCGGCAAGCGGCCCTGCCTCGCCTGCCGACGTGTCAGGTTGGGTCGCAACACGGCAGGCACGCGCGGGCCGCCGGTCTGCCGTGCGGCAGATGGCGGTTCCGCCTCACCCAGCGCCTCGGCGACCAGTTCCGCCTCCTCCAGCAGCATGTCGTCGCCCCCCGCGTGGCGCACGCTCTCTCGGCCAACTTCCAGCAGCACAGGCACGGCCAGCGGCGACACGCGCGACAGCACCATGTGGCGCACACGCCCGCCGATACGCTCAAGCATGCCCACTATCCGAGACAGGTCGGTCAGCCCGCCGGCCGCGTCGGCGCGGGTGGCGCGCAGCAGCACATGGTCCGGCTGGTGGCGACGCAGCACGTCGTAAATCAGGTCGCTGTTCACCGTCACCTGCCGCCGCGTCTTCTCCGCGCCCGGCATCTGCCGCTCGATCAGCCCGGCGATCACCGCGACGTTGCGGAACGTACGCCGCAGCATCGAGCTTTCCGCCATCCAGGCTTCCAGATCGTCGCCCAGCAGATCCGGATCGAACAGCCGCGCCACGTCGGTCGGTTCGTTGGCGCTGACCAGGTCGCCAGCACGTAGTCGGTGGCGACGAAGCCGAGCGGCCGGAAGCCGAAGCGCTCCATCCGCCGCGTCAGCAACATCCCGAGCGTCTGGTGCGCATTGCGGCCCTCGAAGCAATAGGCGACCAGGATACAACCGGTCGCCGCGCGGGAACGTCTCGACCAGCAGGTCGTGGCGGCCGGGCAGGCGTGAGACGCGGCGCTGCATGGCCAGCCAGTCCTGCACCGGCTCGGGGAAGGCGCCCCAGCTTTCCGGCGATCTGCAGCATCGCGCGCACCCGGTCGGCGAGGTTCGTCGTCATCGGCATGCGTCCGCCGGCATAGGCCGGCACCATCGGCTCGCCATCGCCGCCCTCGATCGCCTCCACGGTGGTTTCGCGGATGCGCAGAAAGCGCAGCAGCCGGCCGGCGAACATGAACGTGTCGCCCGGCGTCAGCATGTTGGCGAAATATTCCTCGACTTCGCCCAGCGTGCCGCCACCGCGCCCGGCCAGCCGCACCTTCAACATCGGCGCCTCGACGATGGTGCCGATATTCATGCGGTGCTGGCGGGCGATCCGGTCGGAGCGGACGTGTACGCGGCCTTCCGAATCGCGGAACAGCTTTCGGTAACGATCATACGCGGCGAGCGCGTAGCCGCCGTCCTCGACGAATCCGAGCACGGCGTCGAAATCCTGCCGGGTCAGTCCGGCATAGGGCGCGGCGCGGCGAACCTCGGCAAACAATTCATCGGGGCGGAACGGCGCGCTGCAGGCCATGCCCAGAATGTGCTGCGCCAGCACGTCCAGCCCGCCCGGCCTGGGCGGGTCACCGTCCAGTTCGCCGCGCCGCGACGCCGAGGATGGCGGCCTCGCATTCCAGCACCTCGAACCGGTTGGCCGGCACCAGGATCGCCCGGGAGGCTTCGTCCATGCGGTGGTTGGCGCGGCCAACGCGTTGCAGCAGCCGGGAGACGCCTTTCGGCGCGCCGACCTGCAACACCTGATCCACGCCGCCCCAGTCGATGCCGAGATCGAGCGAGGATGTCGCCACCACCGCGCGCAGCCGCCCGTCGGCCATGGCCGCCTCGACGCGCTGGCGCTGCTCGAGCTCCAGGCTGCCGTGGTGGATGGCGATCGGCAGCGTTTCCTCGTTGAGCTTCCAGATTTCCTGGAACAGCAATTCGGCCTGGGCGCGGGTGTTGACGAACACGATCGTCATGCCGGCGGCGCGGATGCGCTCCAGGATGTCGGGCGCGCTGAACAGCCCCATGTGGCCGGACCAGGGCAGCCGGCCTTGCGGCAGGATCATGCCGATGACCGGCGGCGTACCGCCGTCCGCCTCGATCACCCGCACCGCGCCGGCCTGCCCGAGCGGTGAGACATAGGCGGCCAG
This sequence comes from uncultured Pseudomonadota bacterium, assembly GCA_963764895.1. Lineage (GTDB taxonomy): Bacteria > Pseudomonadota > Alphaproteobacteria > Acetobacterales > Acetobacteraceae > CAVXUK01. The sequence continues at coordinate 734,631 of CAVXUK010000009.1, read as the reverse complement.
CGGATCGCGATGCGCCACCGTCGCTGACAAGCCGACCCGCCGCGCTCCCGGCGCCAACACGGCCAGCCGCGACAGGCACAGGGCCAGCTGGTCGCCACGCTTGGTACCGGCGAGCGCATGCACTTCATCGATAATGATGACGCATAACGATCCGAACATGGCGGCCGCCTCGGGCAGCGAGATCAGCAGCGCGAGGCTCTCCGGCGTGGTCAGCAGCAGGTTGGGCGGGTTGTCGCGTTGCTGCCGGCGTTCGGCGGCGGGCGTGTCGCCGGTGCGGGTCTCGATGGTCATGTCCAGGCCAAGCTCGGCCACCAGGCGTGGTCAGGTTGCGCGCGATGTCGGCCGCGAGCGCCTTCAGCGGGCTGACGTAGAGCGTGTGAAGACCCGGGCGCGGGTTTGCGTCGGAGATCGATCAGCGAGGGCAGGAATCCCGCGAGCGTCTTGCCGCCGCCGGTGGGGGCGATCAGCAGCACGCTCTCGTTGTGCCGGGCCGCGTCCAGCACCGCGAGCTGGTGCGGGCGGGGCGTCCAGCCCCGGCGGGCGAACCAGTCAGCGAACGCGGCGGGCAGGCCGCTTACGCTGTTGCCGGCCACGCGCCGTCCACGAACACCGCCTCATCGGCGCCGGGCCAGGGCGGCATCGTGATGGCCACGGCGGCGAATGGTGCGTCCGGCCCGGCGCGGAACTGGAACGAGGTACCAACCGGGATCGTCAGGCACAGCCCGGCGGCGAGCGGCGTGACCTCGGCGCGGCCATCTTGCTCGCGCCACATCTCGCCGGGGCCGTTCAGCACGTACCAGATCTCCTCCACGGTGCAGTGCCGCACGGCGCGCGAGACCTGACCGGGCGGCAGCACGAAATGCGCCATGCTGCCGCCCGCAAGGGATAGCAACAGCCGCACCTCGGAACCGTCCGGAGCGAGCACGTCGTAGTCGGCGGGCAGGGGTTTGCTGGCGAAAGCGGGCATCGCGGCATCCTATCGTCACCCTATATTATGTGCCATGCCGCATCCCGACACATGGCTGAAAGTCACCCCATCGGGTCTGCTATTGTGAGCCGGGCGGCTTCTATGTCGACCCGCTGCGCGCGGTGGACCGCGCCGTCATCACGCATGCGCCACTCGCGACCATGCCCGCCCCGGGCACGGGCGGTGCTCGCCACCGCAGCCACGCTCGCCATCATGCGCACCCGCATGGGTGAGGACCGTGCCGGCCTCACGCAACAGCCGCTCGGCTGGGGTGAGCGGCTGCGGATCGGCGATGTCGACGTGTGGCTGGAGCCGGCCGGGCATGTGCTCGGCTCGGCGCAGGTGGCGATGGAATGGCGCGGCAGCCGGGCCGTGGTCAGCGGCGACTACAAGCGCCAGCGCGACCCGACGACGCGCAGGCTTCGTGCCGATCGCCTGCGACGTGTTCGTCACCGAGGCGACCTTTGCGCCTGCCGGTGTTCCGCCATCCGAAGCCGGAGGCGGAGATCACCCGGCTGCTGGACAGCGTGGCGCTGTTCCCCGAGCGCACGCATGTCGTCGGCTGCTACGCGCTCGGCAAATGCCAGCGGCTGATCGCGCTGCTGCGCGCAGGCCGGCTGGGACCGGCCGATCTACCTGCACGGCGCGCATGTGCCGGTCTGCGCGCACCTATGAGGCGCTCGGCGTGGCGCTCGGCGATCTGCGGCCGGCGACGGTGGCGGCCAAGGCGGACCTGGCGGGCGCGATCGTGCTGGCGCCGCCCTCGGCCGTCGCCGACCGCTGGGCGCGGCGGCTGGCCGACCCGGTGGTGTGCACCGCCTCCGGCTGGATGCGCGTGCGCCAGCGCGCGAAGCAGGGCGGCGTGGAACTGCCGCTGGTCATCTCCGACCACGCCGACTGGGACGAACTGCAACGCCACGCTGGAGGAGGTCGGCGCCCCGGAGGTGTGGGTGACGCATGGCGCGCGAGGAGGCGCTGATCCATGCAGCCGGCAAGCGCGGCATCCGCGGCCGCGCGCTGCGCCTGCTCGGCTACGGCGACGAGGACGAGGAGCAGACGGCGTGATCGCCTTCGCGGACCTGCTGGAACGGCTGGTGTTCACGCCCGGCCGCAACGCCAAGATCGCGCTGTTGCGCGCGCTATTTCGCGACCCAGCCGGACCCGGATCGCGGGCTCGGGCTGGCGGCGGTGACCGGCGAGCTCTCGTTCGCGGCTGCCAAGCCGGCGATTGATCCGCGAGCTGGCGGCGGCGCGCACCGACCCGGAGCTGTTCGCGCTGGTCCTACGATTATGTCGGCGACCTGGCCGAGACGGTGGCGCTGATGTGGCCGGCCGCCGCCACCAACGCCGCCGCCGCCACGTCTGGCCGAGGTGGTGGAGACGCTGAATACGGCGCCGAAGGCCGAGCTGCCGAGGATCGTCGCCGGCTGGCTCGATGCGTCGCGACGCCTCGGTGCGGTTCGCGCTGCTGAAGCTGATCACCGGCGGCCTGCGCGTCGGCGTCTCGGCGCGGCTGGCCAAGGTGGCGCTGGCGGAAATCGGCAGAGGGCGGGATCGCGCCGGACGACATCGAGGAAGTCTGGCACGGGCTGGCGCCGCCGTATGGCTCGCTGTTCGCCTGGATCGAGGGACGCGCGCCGCGCCCGGACCCGGAGGACGCGCCGGTATTCCGCCCGCCGATGCTGGCGCACCCGCTGGAGGCGCCGGATTTTTCCGCACTGGACCCGGCAGCCTACCGCGCCGAATGGAAATGGGACGGCATCCGCGTGCAACTGGTGGCCACGCGCGGCGGGCGGCGGCTCTATTCGCGCGGTGCCGACGATATCTCCGGTGCATTTCCGGAAATCATCGACGCGATGGAATTCTATGCGGTGCTGGATGGCGAGTTGCTGGTGGTCCGCGACGGGCAGGTGGCGCCGTTCGCCGATTTGCAGCAGCGGCTGAACCGCAAGACGGTCGGCGCCAAGCTGATGCAGCAATTCCCGGTCGGCGGTGCGGCTCTACGATATTCTGTTCGACGGCGCTGACGATCTGCGACCACTGCCGTTCGACGCACGACGCGCGCGGCTGGAGGCATGGATTCGCGCGCGAGCGGCCGCCGCGCATGGACCTGTCCGAGCTGATTCCCTTCGCCAGCCTCGACGACCTGGCGGCGCTGCGCGACGGCGCGCGGGCGGCGGCGATCGAGGGGCTGATGCTCAAGCGCGGCGACGCGCCGTATGTGCCGGGCCGGCCGCGCGGGCTGTGGTGGAAATGGAAGCGCGACCCGCTGACCATCGACGCGGTGCTGATGTACGCGCAGCGCGGCCACGGCAAGCGCAGCAGCTTCTACTCCGACTACACGTTCGGGCTGTGGCGGGACGGCGAGGCGCGGACGAGCTGGTGCCGGTCGGCAAGGCGTATTTCGGCTTCACCGACGAGGAACTGGCATTCATCGACCGCTGGATTCGCAACCACACGATCGCCCGGTTCGGCCCGGTGCGCGAGGTGGAGAAAAGTTTGGTCGTCGAGGTGGCGTTCGATGCGGCGCAGCTTTCAACGCGGCACAAATCCGGCGTGGCGCTGCGCTTTCCCCGCATCGCCCGGCTGCGCACCGACAAACCGGCGGCAGAGGCGGACCGGCTGGAGACGCTGATGCGGCTGGTCGAGAACGGGGTGGCCGTGGGGTGAGGGCAGGGCCGGGAACAACAACGAAGGAGCCAGGATCGGGAGGGTAGGAATCGCTATTGCGACGCATTCTCAATTAGGCCAGCATACAGGCTCCGACGGAGTCACCGCGCATGGGCCAGGTCATTCGCTTTACCGCAGTATCGCGCACTTACCCCGCCGCAATCGCGGCGCTCGATGTCGCCGAGCGCCTGCTGCTCGGCGCCGTGCGCTGGTGGGTCGTCACCTTCCAGCGGAGAGAATCCCCCTTGCCGCAACTTTGCGCCGACATGGCTGACGCCGGCGTTCATGATGCCGCGTTTTCGGTCGATACGCTGATGGCGGTCGTGGCATGCACGGCGCGGCGGACGGTCGACATTCACCGCCCGCAATGCGCCGCCTTGTCCGAGGACGAACAGCGCCTGCTCCATGCCGCAAGCCTGGCACAGGCCGGCGACAGCGAACTGGCCGAACAGGCTTTGCGATCGGCCTTGCTGACCGCCCAAGGTGCGGAATTCGCGCTCGGCACGCTGACGGAGCTGGGCGACATGTTCGCCATGGCCGGGCTGTTCTTTCCCCGCCGCCGGCTGCCGCGAGAGCGAAGTGCCACCGAAGCCTGGACCCCCGACGTGTCGCCGTCATCGCCAAAGGCAGGGGAGTAAGGCCGTTGCTGCGCATTCACTCGCTCGGCACCGCGACCTTGCTCGCCTTGATGGCTGCGGGCCGCTCACGCGATTCAGGACCGGATGTGGCGCCGAGCGGGGTTTACCCGGAGTCATGGGCACCCGAATCAGTCCATCACCGCGACTGTGCCGGATCGTCGTCAACGTCTCGGCCACCTCGCGGCGACGAAGGGCTTGCCTCCGCTGCCGCTCGGTCAACTTGAAGGTCGCAGGGCAAGCCGGCCGGGCAGCAGAGCCACGTTGCCATCAGCACCAGGCTTGGCTCGCTTGTGCATCGGCGAGGGGTGGTGCCATGGTTCCGGGCTCGTGAGCGGAGACGCCGTGATGGCTTTCAAATGCGACATTCCGGCCCGTCCGACCGTGCAGCAGGATGACGCTGCCGTGCGCATTACGCGCTGGGACTTCGAGCCCGGTGCGGTGACCGGCTGGCATGAGCATGGCTGGCCATATGTCGTCACCATGCTGGTGGCGGGAACCCTGCGGATCCATAACGGGAGCGATATCGTCGACGTACCCTTGGCGCAGGGCCAGACCTATACCCGCCCGCCGGGTATCAAGCATAACGTCATGAACGGCTCAGCCCACCCGATCGCTTTCGTCGAGACGGAGTTGAAGAAGCCCTACGATATCGCGCCCGTCTGACGCGCCAGGCTGCCGGACGGACCGGCACGGCGGCGGCAGGCCCGAAGGGCTTCGCCGTCCATCACACCGGCTGGATCACCGTGCGAATGGTGAAATGCGACTGGATGCGCGCCACGCCGGGCAGGGCGGACAGCACATCCCGATGCACGCGCTCGTATTCCGCCATGTCGTCGACAACGATCTGCAACTGGTAGTCCGAGGCGCCGGTCATCAGATAGCAGGCAGTGATGTCCGGGCAGCCGCGCGCGGCCTTCTCGAAGCGCGCGAGGCAGTCGTCGGTCTGCCGTTCGAGCGCGATCTGGACGAACACCACCATGCCGCGCTGCGCCCGGCGCGAATCCAGCACCACGGTGTAGCCGCGGATCACGCCGCGCGCTTCCAACTGGCGGACGCGCCGCAGGCAGGCGGATTGCGACAGGCCGACCGCCTCCGCCAGCGTGGCGTTGCTGATGCGCGCGTCGGCGCGCAGCTGGCCGATAATCCGCTCGTCGATCTGGTCCAGCTCGGTCATGGCAGATTCTGCGGCTGGCCTCGCACAAGATTGCGTCCGGGCGGCAAATTCGCATAGTTCTGCGACGGTTAGGAGGCAAATTTCCGAACCCTTGCTGTAGCGTTACAGCCTGATCCGCGAAGGCGCGTTCCCGCATGCCGGCTCCATCCCGCAATCCAGAGGCGAACCAGGCCGGCGCGATCCTGACCATCGACCTCGGCGCCGTCGCCGCGAATTACCGCATTCTGCGTGACCGGCTCGGCGGCGTTGCCTGCGGCGCGGTGCTGAAGGCGGACGCCTACGGGCTGGGCGCCGCAGAGGTTGCCCCGGTATTGTTCCGGACCGGCTGCCGACAGTTCTTCGTGGCCCATCTGGACGAAGGTATTGCGTTGCGGCGCCATTTGCCGAGCGCGGCCAGGATCCATGTGCTGCACGGCGTGTTTGCCGGCGGCGAGGCGGACTGCCTGGAGCACGACCTGATCCCGGTGCTCAACAGCCGCTCGCAGCTTGCCGCCTGGGCCGGCGAGGCACGGCAGCTTGGTGCGCGTCTGCCGGCGGTCATCCAGATTGATACCGGCATGGCACGGTTCGGCCTGTCGCCGGCCGACGTGGCCGCGCTGGCGGCGGACGGTAGTGACCTCGCGGCGCTCGAGCCGCGCCTGGTGATGAGCCATCTGGCCTGCGCCGACACACCGGAGCACCCGGCCAACGCGGCGCAACTGGCCGAATTCACCAGATTGCGCCGGATGCTGCCGGCGGCACCGGCCAGTCTGGCGGCGTCGTTCGGCATTTTCCTGCCGGCGGCCTTCCATCATGACCTCGCGCGGCCGGGGGCGGCGCTGTTCGGCGTGGCGCCGGTCGTGGGGCAGCCGAACCCGCTGCGGACGGTGGTGCGGCTGGACGCGAAGATCGTGCAGCTGCGTGAGGTGCCGGCCGGCACGCCGGTCGGCTACGGCCATACCGCGCACACCACGGCGCCGGCGCGGCTGGCGACGATCGCGGTAGGCTACGCCGACGGGTATCTCCGTGCCGGCAGCAATCGCGGTGCGGCGTGGTGCGGCGGCGCGCCGATGCCGCTGCTCGGCCGCGTGTCGATGGACAGCATCGTGCTGGATGCCACCGGCGTGCCCGCGGGCGCGTTGGCGGAAGGCGGGCTGGTGGAATTGATCGGTCCGCATCGCGATGTCGATGCCGTGGCGGCGGATGCCGGCACGGTCGGCTACGAGGTGCTGACCAGCCTCGGTCATCGCTATCACCGCCGCTATATCGCGGCGGAGGGAGTTTCGACATGAAGATCCTGGTTCTCGGCAGCGGTGTCGTCGGCACGACCTCGGCCTATTACCTCGCCCGCGCCGGCCATGAGGTGGAGGTGGTCGACCGCCAGCCGGGCTCCGGCCTCGAGACCTCGTTCGCCAATGCGGGCCAGGTCTCCCCGGGTTATTCGGCGCCGTGGGCCGGGCCGGGCATTCCGCTGAAGGCGCTGAAATGGCTCATGATGCGCCACCGTCCGTTCGTGATCTGGCCACGCGCCGATGCGCGGCTGGGCTGGTGGCTGGCGCAGATGCTGGCCAACTGCACCGAGGACGCCTACCGCATCAACAAGGCCCGCATGGTGCGGATCGCCGAATTCAGCCGCGACGTGCTGCGCGACCTGCGGACGGAAACCGGCATCGAATACGACCACCGCGAGCGCGGCACGCTGCAGCTGTTCCGCACCCAGAAGCAGCTCGACCACATCGGCGGCGACATCGCCGTGCTGGATGCGTACGGCGTGCCCTATGAGGTACTGGACCAGTCCGGCTGCGTCGGCGCCGAGCCGGCGCTGGGGCTGGTGCGCGGCAAGTTCGTCGGCGGCCTGCGCCTGCCCGGCGACGAGACCGGCGACGCGCATCTGTTCACCAAGCGTCTGGCCGTGGTGGCGGCCGGGTTGGGCGTGCGCTTCCGCTACGGGGTGACGATCGGCCGGCTGCTGACCGACGCCGGCCGGGTCAGCGGCGTGCAGACCAGCGACGGGGTGCTGACGGCAGACCGCTACGTCGTGGCCCTCGGGTCCTACTCGCCGGCGATGCTGTGGCCGCTTGGCATCCAGCTGCCGGTCTACCCGGTCAAGGGCTACTCGATCACGGTGCCGGTCACTGACGCGGCGGGCGCGCCCGTGTCCACCGTGATGGATGAGACGTACAAGGTCGGCATCACGCGCCTGGGCGACCGGATCCGTGTCGGTGGCACGGCGGAGCTGGTGGGCTTCAGCCTGCGGCTGCGTGCGCCGCGCCGGCGCACGCTGGAACATTCGGTAGGCGATCTGTTCCCGACCGGCGGCGACCTGACGCGCGCAACCTTCTGGGCCGGTCTGCGGCCGATGACGCCGGACGGCACGCCGATCGTCGGGCCGACGCCGTTCGGCAACCTGTTCACCAACACCGGCCATGGCACGCTCGGCTGGACCATGGCCTGTGGCTCCGCCCGGGTGCTCGCGGATCTGGTGTCCGGCAGCGCGCCGCCGATCGATACGTCGGACCTCGGTGTCGCCCGCTATTCCGGCCGCCCGGCCGCCCTCGCAGCCTAGACGGGACATCGCGCGCGGGAGCGCGGAACGGCTTCCGCGCGGCGGATGAGCCTACTACAAGCCCCTCATGGTCACCGGCATCGTGCGGGACCGGGGGGTTTTGTTGATGTTCAGGAAGATGTTGTCCGTGGCCGTCGCCGGCGCGGCCCTGCTGGCGTTCCAGGCCGCCACACCGGCACGCGCCGCCGATTCGGTTGAAGTGCTGCACTGGTGGACCTCCGGCGGCGAGGCGGCTGGGCTGGCCGTGCTGAAGAAGACGCTGCAGGAGCAGGGAGTCGTCTGGAAGGAAGACGCGATCGCCGGCGGCGGCGGCGGCAGTGCAATGACCGCGCTGAAGGCGCGCGTCACGGCGGGCAACCCGCCATCCGCGTCGCAGATGCTGGGCTTCACGATCACTGACTGGGCGGACACCGGCAGTCTGGCCGACCTGACGCCGGTTGCTACCAAAAACCATTGGGACGCCGCGATTCCGAAGGCGATCCAGGCGTTCTCGAAGCATGACGGCAAGTGGGTCGCGGCCCCGGTGAACGTGCACTCGACCAACTGGATCTGGGTCAGCAAGGCGGCGATGGACAAGATCGGCGGCCCGATGCCCACCAACTGGGACGAGCTGGTCGCCGTGCTCGACAAGGCCAAGGCGAAGGGCATCGTCGGCCTCGCGCAAGGTGGGCAGGCCTGGCAGGAAGCCACGCTGTTCGACTCGATCGTGCTGACGACCGGCGGCCCCGAGCTGTACAAGAAGGCGATGATCGATCTCGATCCGGCGGCGCTGTCGTCGCCCGCGATGCACACCGCTTTCGAGCGTCTGGCCAAGATCGCGACGTACACCGACAAGGACTTCGCTGGCCGCGACTGGAACCTTGCCACCGCGATGGTGATCCGGGGTGACGCGCTGATGCAGGTGATGGGCGATTGGGCGAAGGGCGAATTCATCAACGCGCACAAGGTGCCGGGCAAGGATTTCCTGTGCTTCCGCTTCCCGGGCACCCAGGGCAGCGTGACCTTCAACGCCGACCAGTTCGTGTTCTTCAAGAAAGGCAGCGGGCTGGACGCGGGCCAGACGAAGATGGCGACCGATCTTGAAAGTGCGTCGTTCCAGTCGGCCTTCAACGTCATCAAGGGCTCCGTTCCGGCGCGCACCGACGTGTCGGACGCGGCGTTCGACGCCTGCGGCAAGAAGGGCATGGCCGATCTGAAGGAAGCCGTGGCGAAGAACACGCTGCTCGGCTCCGCGGCGCAGGGCTATGGCGTGCCGCCGGCCGTCGAGAATGCGATGTACGACGTGATCACCAAGGAATTCCACGGCCAGACGACCGCCGATCAGGCGTTCGCGGAGTTCCCGAAGGCGATTTCGGCGGCGCAATAGGCTGCGCTTGACGAACGCGGCGGCGCGGCAACCTGCAGCGCCGCCGCCTTTCCAGGAGGCAGGGCGTGTCCACGACGGCGATTGATCCGGGCGTCATTCCCCGCGAGCGCCACAGTCGGCGCGAGGCGTTGCAGGATTGGCTGCCGCGCCTTGTGCTGGCGCCGTCGTTCGCCGTGGTGCTGCTGTTCGTCTACGGCTTCATCCTGTGGACGTTGTATCTGTCGTTCACGCATAGCCGCATGATGCCGGTGTACGAGCTGACCGGCTTCGACTCCTACCGCCGGTTGTTCGCGCAGCCGAGCTGGTGGATGGCGCTGAAGAACATCGCCATCTTCGGCGTGCTGTATGTGTTCATCTGCATCGGCCTGGGCCTGACGCTGGCCATTCTGCTCGATCAGAAAATTCGCGGCGAGGGCGTGCTGCGGCCGATCTACCTGTATCCGATGGCCGTCTCGTTCATCGTCACCGGCACGGCCTGGAAATGGTTCCTCAACCCCGGCACCGGCCTGGAAAAGACGCTGCATGATTTCGGCTGGACGAGCTTCCATTTCGACTGGCTCATCAACACCGACATGGCGATCTACACGGTGGTGATCGCGGGCGTGTGGCAGGCGTCCGGGTTCTGCATGGCGATGTTCCTGGCTGGGCTGCGCGGGATCGACGGCGAGATCATGAAGGCGGCGCAGATCGACGGCGCCTCCACCTACGCAACCTACCGTCGCATCGTGATTCCGGCGTTGCGGCCGGTGTTCCTCTCGGCGTTCATCGTGCTGACGCACATGGCCATCAAATCCTACGACCTGGTGATCGCGCTGACCGGCGGCGGGCCGGGCAATGCCACGGAGCTGCCTTCCACCTTCATGTATTCGTACACGTTCACGCGCAACCAGATGTCGGTCGGTGCGGCGAGTGCGATCATCATGCTGATGACAGTGGCGGCGATCATCGTGCCGTATCTGTATTCCGAACTGCGCGAGCCGGCGCGATGAGCGGGCGCGTCGAATCCGGCAGAGTGGGCGGCTCCATCGTCAACCGGGTCGTCATCTACGGGTTGCTGCTGTTCTTCGCCGCCGTGTTCCTGACGCCGCTGTTCGTCATGCTGATTACCTCGTTAAAGACACTGGACGAGATCCGTGACGGCAACATGCTGGCGCTGCCGGTGCATCCCACGATCGCGCCGTGGCTGGCCGCCTGGGGCACCACCTGCATCGGGCTGACCTGCGGTGGCATCAAGGGATATTTCGGCAATTCGATCGCGATGGTGGTGCCGGCGGTGGCGATCTCTACGCTGCTGGGGGCGGTGAACGGCTATGTGCTGACCAAATGGCGCTTCCCGGGCCACAAGATCATCTTCGCGCTGATGCTGTTCGCCTGCTTCATCCCGTTCCAGGCGGTGTTGATCCCGGTGGCGCGCGTGCTGGGCATCCTCGGTCTCGGCAACTCCATCGCCGGGCTGGTGCTGGTGCATGTCGTCTACGGCCTGGGCTTCACCACGCTGTTCTTCCGCAACTACTATGAGGCGTTTCCCAACGAGCTGGTGCGCGCCGCACAGATCGACGGCGCCGGGTTCTTCCAGATCTTCTACCGCATCCTGCTGCCGGCTTCGGGGCCGATCATCATCGTCACCGTGATCTTCCAGTTCACCAATATCTGGAACGACTTCCTGTTCGGCTCCTCGTTCGCGTCCGGCGACGGCGTGCCGATGACGGTGGCGCTGAACAATCTGGTCAATACCTCGACCGGCGTGAAGGAATACAATGTCGATATGGCCGCCGCGATCATCGCGGCGCTGCCGACGCTGTTCGTCTACGTCGTCGCCGGGCGCTATTTCGTGCGCGGGCTGATGGCCGGCGCCGTGAAAGGATAGACATTGGCGTTTCTGGAAATCGCCGGCCTGACCAAACGCTTCGGCCGCGTCGAGGTACTGAAGGGCATCGACCTGGACCTGGAAAAGGGCGGCTTCCTGGTGCTGGTCGGCCCGTCCGGCTGCGGCAAATCGACGCTGCTGAACGCGATTGCCGGGCTGGACACGATCACCAGCGGGCAGATCAGCATCGACGGCACCGTAGTGAACAATCTGCGGCCCTCGCAGCGCGACATCGCGATGGTGTTCCAGTCCTACGCGCTGTACCCGAACATGACCGTGGCGCAGAACATGGCGTTCGGCATGGAGATGCGCGGCGTGCCGAAGCCGCAGCGCGACGTGGCCGTGCAGCGCGTGGCGAAGCTGCTGCAAATGGGCCACCTGCTGGACCGCCGGCCGAGTCAGCTTTCCGGTGGCCAGCGGCAGCGTGTCGCAATGGGCCGTGCTCTCGTGCGCGATCCTCGGGTCTTCCTGTTCGACGAGCCGCTGTCCAATCTGGACGCCAAGCTGCGCGTGGACATGCGCACCGAGATCAAGAAGCTGCATCAGGCCACCGGCACCACGATCGTCTACGTCACCCACGACCAGATCGAGGCGATGACGCTGGCGACGAAGATCGCCGTGCTGCGCGAGGGCGAGGTGCAGCAGATTGGCACGCCCAATGAGGTGTACAACCGGCCCGCCAACCTGTTCGTGGCCGAGTTCATGGGCTCGCCGTCGATGAACCTGCTGAATGCCCGCGTGGTGGCGCGCAACGGTGGCGCGGCGCTGGAGCTGGCGCGGGTCGATGACGTGCCGATCATGCTTGGCGTTCCGTCCTCGGTGGCGGTGACGCGGCTGGCGGACGGGCAGGACGTGATCGTCGGCATCCGCCCGGAGGCGATCACCGACCCGGACGGGGCCGACCGCAATTCCGCGCTGGTGGAGACCGTCGAGGCGCGCGTGGAAGTGGTCGAGCCGGCCGGCTCGGACACCTACGTCGTCACCCACGCCGCCGGGCGCGAGGTGATCGCGCGCATGCGCGGCGATGCCGATGTGCGCCCCGGCCAGCGCATTCCGTTCGCCTTCGATCTGGCGCGCGCCGTGCTGTTCGACCCGGCGACGAGCCTGCGGCTGCAATAACCCGCGAGGAGGAATCGCACATGCCGACCGATTACGCCCCCGCCATTGCCGCCGCCAAGGCGGAATTGCGACGCGCGCTGCCCAACCACGCCGCCGTGTTCGCCGACATCGATGAGGCTTTAGGCCGCGAAGCCGGGGAGATCGCCGCCCGCCACGCCGATGGCGACCCGGTGGTGCCCTCGGTGGAATATGCCGACATCGTGGCTGGCAACGTCGCGCCCGACACCGCCGCCGCCATCCGCCGCCATGGCTGCACGGTGGTGCGCGGCGTGTTCCCGCGCGCGCAGGCCGAAGCATGGGACGCCGAGCTGCTCGAATACGTCCAGCGCAACGACTACATCGAGAAGTCGAAGGCCAAGATCGGCCTGGACAAGTATTTCAGCCAGCTCAAGAGCGGCCGCCCGCAGATCTACGGCATCTACTGGTCGCGCCCGCAGATGCAGGCGCGGCAGGCCGAAAGCCTGGCGACCGCGCGCGCGTGGCTGAACCGGCTCTGGCGGTTCGAGGCGGATGGCGACGTGTTCTTCGACCCGACGCGCAACTACAATTACGCCGACCGCATCCGCCAGCGCGAGCCGGGCGACGCCACGCTGGGCCTGTCGCCGCATGTCGATGGCGGCTCGATCGAACGCTGGATCGACCCGAGCTTCCGCCATGTCTATCGCCATGTGTTCTCCGGCGACTGGCAGGCGCACGACCCATGGGATGGTGACGGCCGCACCGAGACCCGCGAAATCCCGTCGCCGGCCGTGTGCCGCATGTTCCGCACCTACCAGGGCTGGACGGCGCTGACCGGGCAGGGACCGGGCGACGGCACGTTGCAACTGGTGCCGATGACGCAGGCAATGAGCTACATGCTGCTGCGCGCCATCCAGGACGACGTGCCCGAGGGCGAGCTGTGCGGCGCCATGGCGGGCCGTGCGCTGCGCATGAACGAGCAGTACCATGCGCCACTGCTGCGCGCGCTGGTGCCGGTGCCGAAGGTGCAGCCGGGCGACACGGTCTGGTGGCACCCGGACGTGGTGCACGCGGTCGAGGACGAGAATCGCGGCAGCGGCTACAGCAGCGTGATCTACATCGGCGCGGCGCCGGACTGCGCCAAGAACCGCGAATTCATGCCGCTGCAGAAGGCGGCGTTCCTCGCAGGCCGCAGCAGCCCGGATTTCGCCGCCGAGGATTACGAGGTGGATTTCGTCGGCCGCGCAACGGAGGCGGACCTGACGGAGCTGGGCCGCAAACAGATGGGCTTCGATCCCTGGTGATCCCTCGGCCCCTCCCCTTGTGGGGGAGGAGCCGAGGGAGGAGAGCCGCAGAGGCTACGCGGCGGCTGCCGCGTAGCTCTCCGGCGGCGCGCAGGTGCAAACCAGGTTGCGATCGCCGTAGACATTGTCGACGCGCTTGACCGGCGGCCAGTATTTCGCGGCCTGCACCCAGGGCAGCGGGAAGGCCGCCTGTTCGCGCGTATAGCGGTGCGGCCATGGCTCGGCAGCCAGCTCGGCCGCCGTGTGCGGCGCGTTCTTGAGCGGGTTGTCGACGCGGTCCAGCTTTCCTTCGGCGATGGCCGCGATCTCGCCGGCGATGGCGATCATCGCGTCGCAGAACCGGTCGAGCTCGCCTTTCGGCTCGCTCTCGGTCGGCTCGATCATCAGCGTTCCGGGCACCGGCCAGGACATGGTCGGCGCGTGGAAGCCGTAATCCTGCAGGCGCTTGGCGATGTCCTCCACCTGCACGCCGGTGGTCTGGGCGAAGCCGCGGCAGTCGATGATGCACTCATGCGCCACCCAGCCGTCGGCGCCGGCGATACAGCACCGGGTAGTGCGGGCGCAGCCGGGCGGCGATGTAGTTGGCGTTGAGGATCGCCACCTGGGTCGCCCGCGTCAGCCCCTCGGCGCCCATCATGCGGATATAGGCGTAGGTGATCGGCAGGATCAGCGCGCTGCCGAACGGTGCCGCCGCCACCGGCCCGACGGTCGCCGCCGCCGCGGCAGGATAGCGGCGACGGCAGATGCGCCGCCACGCAGATCGGCCCCACGCCCGGCCCGCCGCCGCCATGCGGGATGCAGAACGTCTTGTGCAGGTTGAGATGGCACACGTCCGCGCCGATCGCGCCGGGGCTGGTCAGGCCGACCTGCGCGTTCATGTTGGCGCCGTCCATGTAGACCTGTCCGCCCGGCGCATGGACGATGCGCGGCAGATCTCGCGGATCTGCGTCTCGAACACGCCATGCGTGCTGGGATAGGTGATCATCAGCGCCGCCAGCTTTGCTTCGTGCTGGCGCGGCCTTGGCGCGCAGATCGGCCAGATCGACATTGCCCTCGGCGTCGCAGCCGACCACCACCACGCGCAGCCCGGCCATGGCGGCGCTCGCCGGGTTGGTGCCGTGGGCGGAGGACGGGATCAGGCAGACATCGCGCCCCGCCTCGCCGCGTGCTTCGTGATAGGCGCGGATCGCCAGCAGGCCGGCATACTCGCCCTGGCTGCCGGCATTCGGCTGCAACGACACGGCGGCGAACCCGGTCAGCGTCGCGAGCCAGTCGGCAAGCCGGCCGATCAGGTCGCGGAACCCCGCGGTCTGGCTCGTCCGGGCGCGAACGGATGGATCGTCGGCGAAGTCGGGCCAGGTCACCGGCATCATCTCGGCGGTGGCGTTCAGCTTCATCGTGCAGGAGCCGAGCGGGATCATCGAGCGGTTGAGCGCCATGTCGCGATCCTCCAGCCGCTTGAGGTAGCGCAGCATGGCGTGCTCGCCGTGATGGGCGGAGAACACCGGCGCCGTCAGGAACGGCGACTGCGCGCAGCAGCGAGGGCGGAATCGACAGCCGGCGCGTCGTGCGCGGGTGCCGCCCAGCACGCCGCACAGCGCCTCCAGCTCGGCCGTGGTGACGGTCTCGTCCAGCGCGATGGCGATGCCGGTTTCGTCCACGCCGGCGCAGGTTGAAGCCGGCGTCCAGCGCGGCCGCCATGATGCGCATCGGCACGGTCGCCGGCCTCGATGGCGATGGTGTCGAAGAACGTCGTCGTGGCGTCGTGCCAAGCCGGCGCGGGCGGCGGCGCCGGCCAGCAGGCGGGCCATGCAGGTTCACGCGCCGGGCGATCCGGGTCAGCCCCTCCGGCCCGTGCCAGACCGCGTAGCAGCCGGCCATCACGGCCAGCAGCACCTGCGCCGTGCAGATGTTGCTGGTCGCCTTCTCGCGGCGGATATGCTGCTCGCGGGTCTGCAAAGCCAGGCGCAGCGCCGGCGCGCCGGCGGCATCCACGCGACACGCCGACCAGCCGCCCCGGCATCGGCGCGGCGGAATGCCTCGCGTGTGGCGAGAAAGCCGGCATGCGGGCCGCCAAAGCCCATCGGCACGCCGAAACGCTGCGCCGAGCCGACCACCACATCCGCGCCCATCTCGCCCGGCGGCGTCAGCAGCGCCAGGCCAGCAGGTCGGTGGCGACGATCGCCAGCGCGCCCGCCTCGTGCGCCGCCGTGATCTCCGCCGTCAGGTCGCGCACCGCTGCCGGTCGTGCCGGGATATTGCAGCACGAGCGCGAACGGCTGCGCCGCCCGGATCGCCGCCGCATCGCCCGGCACCACGTCGACCAGCCGCAGGCCGAGCGGCCAGGCCCGCGTCGCCAGCACCGCGCGCGTCTGCGGGTGCAGGTCGGTCGCCACGGCCACCACGTCGCTTTTGCTGCGGCTGACGGCGTGCGCCATATGCACGGCCTCGGCCGCCGCCGTCGCCTCGTCGAGCAGCGAGGCATTGGCGATCGGCATCGCGGTCAGGTCGCAGACGACCGTCTGGAAATTCAGCAGCGCCTCCAGCCGGCCTTGCGCGATCTCCGCCTGGTACGGCGTGTAGGCGGTGTACCAGCCGGGATTTTCCAGCACGTTGCGCTGCATCGACCGGCGGCGTGTGGGTGCCGTGATAGCCGCGGCCGATCAGCGACTTCTTCCGCACGTTCCGGCCCGCCAGTTCGGCCAGTTCGGCCAGCACGGCGGCTTCGCTGAGCGGGTCCGGCAGCTGGCCGGGTGCCGCGCGGATGGCGGACGGCACCGCGCGGTCGGCGAGGTCGGCAAGGCTCGCGGCGCCCACCACCGGTAGCATCTCCGCGACCTCGAGCCGACGGGCCGATATGGCGGTTGGCGAAATTGTCCGCCCGTTCCAGGGCGGCAAGGTCGGCCAGCGCGTCGAAGCCAGTATCCATCACAGCGTCTCCACGAACGCGGCATAGGCCGCCGCGTCCAGCAATGCGTCGAAGGCCGCCGGGTCGCTCGGCGTGAGGCGGAAGAACCAGCCGGCACCGGTTGCGTCGCGGTTCGCCAGCGCCGGGTCATCGGCCAGCGCCGGATTCGTCTCGGCCACCCGCCCGGCGAGCGGCGCATAGATGTCCGACGCGGCCTTGACGCTTTCCACCACGGCACAGGCCTCGCCCGCCGCCACCTCGCGGCCCGGCTCGGGCAGCTCGACGAACACGATGTCGCCCAGCGACACCTGCGCGTGGTCGGTAATGCCGACCGTCGCGACACCATTCTCCATACGCACCCATTCATGGTCGCGCGTAAAGCGTGTATCAGACATATCTATTGCCTTTCGTTAACGGACATAGCGATGCGGCACGAACGGCAGCGGCGCCACCACGGCGGGCACCGGCTTGCCGCGCAGCATGACGAACAGCCGCGTGCCGTCGGCGGACAGGTCGCGCCGCACGTAGGCCATGGCGATCGGCCGATCGAGCGTCGGCGAGAACGTGCCGGACGTGACGGTGCCTGCCGCCGTGCCGTCCCCGGCGACGATGGTGGTGCCGGCGCGCACCGGCGCGCGGCCCTCCGGCAGCAGGCCGACGCGGTGGCGCGGCGCGCCGTTGTCGAGCTGGTCGCGGATGGCGACCGCGCCGAGGAAATCCCAGGTCGTCCGCCGCCGCTTGCCGATCGCCCAGATCAGCCCGGCTTCGACCGGCGTGGTCACTTCGTCGATGTCCTGCCCGTACAGCGGCAACCCGGCCTCCAGCCGCAGGCTGTCGCGGGCGCCGAGGCCGGCCGGGGCCACCTCGGGCTCGGCCAGCAGGCGGCGGGCCAAGCGCTCGGCGGTTTCGGCATGGACGGAAATCTCGAACCCGTCCTCACCGGTGTAGCCGGAGCGGGTGACCAGCGCGGGGATGCCGGCGAGGTCGAGCGCCGCCACGGCCATGAACGACAATCCGGCAGCGGCAGGGGCGAGGCGGCCCAGCACGGCGGCGGCGCGCGGCCCCTGCAAGGCCAGCAGCACGCGGTCCTCGTGGTGTTCCACCCGCACGTCGGCCGGCAGGTGGGTGGCGAAATGCGTCAGGTCGGAATCGGTGCGGGCGGCGTTGAGCACCACATGCAGCCGGTCCTCCAGCTTTGCCACCATCAGATCGTCGAGGATGCCGCCGGCCTCGTCGGTCAGCAGCGTGTAGCGCTGCCGTGCGGCGCGCAAGCCGGTGATGTCGCCGACCACCAGCTTCTCCAGCGCGGCGGCAGCGCCTGCGCCGTGCAGGCTGGCCTGCCCCATGTGCGACACGTCGAACAGGGCGGCGTGTTCACGGCAATGGCGAAGTTCGGCCATGATGCCGGCCGGGTATTGCACCGGCATCAGCCATCCGGCGAACGGCGACGATCCGCGCGCCAAGCTCGGCATGCAGCCGTGCCAGCGGCAGTTCGCGAGGCGGTTGAGTCTCTTCGTCTGGGCCGATTTCGATGGGCAAGGTCCGTCTCCGCGCAAAAGGGGACCACCGGCGGAATGCCGACGATCCGGCTGCGACCGCAACGCGCGATCAGCCAACCGGACCCCCCTCTGTCGCGGAACCTGAGAGATTCCGGCACGTACTGCCCAGCCGGGCCAACGCGCCGTTACTCCGTCGGTGCAGCACGACCCGTTATGGGCACGCGCCGGCTTTCCAGAGGTTCGTTTTCCCGATGCGGTCCTGGGGCCTGAGCGTTTCCGGGGGCCGGTTGCGCCTTCGGCGGCGGCACCGAGGCTGTTGCCTTCAGTCCGCGCTCTCCCGCCCGGGTGACTCCGAACACACAGACAATGGCCGAACGCGCGCGCGCGTTCAACCCGTGCCGGTGTCCGCAGTTACAATTTCGGGCCGATGGTGGCGACGGCGGTGGTCAGCCTCGGCGTCAGCTCGGACAGGATGGTGCGGGCGACGGCCTTGGCCAGCAAGGCGTACCCGGTGTCGGACATGTGCAGGCCGTCCGGCGCCTCAAGCTGTGCGGGCGTCAGCTTGTCCTTGGCCATCCACGATTCCATCAGGTCATAGCGGCGCACCACGGGCACAGCGAACTCGGCCCCGATGGTGCGCACCGCATCCCGATAGGCGAGCGCGCCGGCCCTTTTGGCGAATACCGGGCAGCATTGCGGCTCCATCAGCATCACGTCGACGCCGGCGGCACGGATCTCGGCAATCCCGGCGCGCGTCAGCGCCACGAAGCGCGCCAGGGGCACGCCGCGCAGCAAGTCGTTGGTGCCGGTCTGCCAGATCACCAGATCGGGATGCTCGGCCAGGACACCCGGCAGGCGCCGCATCATGTCCTCGGCATCCTCGCCGCCGATGCCGCGGTTGGTGACAACCACCCGCTCCCCGGCCGGCAACGCCGCCATCAGGTCGGCTTGCAGGCGGCTCGGGTAGGTCATGGCGCGCGAACTGGCGCCGATGCCCTCGGTCGAGGAGGAGCCGAATGCCGTGATCCGCAGCACATGGCTGGCGGCAAGGTCACCGGCGGCGACGGCCAGCAGCGGGTTCGCTGCGGACGCCGGAACGGATGCCGCGATCGCCGTCAGGCCAACCGCCGCGAACAGGAGATTGCGAAACAACATGCAACGGAAAGTCTCATAGTGTTGCCGCGGGAGGCAACAACTTTCCTGTCATGGGTTGATAAATTCCTGCGGCGACCCACAGGCGTACGCCGTTGGCATTATTCGGCGGCAGCGACGACGGGCACCCCCGCGGTGTTCCGCGGGCGCTCCATCCAGAGCGCCACGACGCACATCACCGTCAGGCCGGTGATGTTGACGGCACCCACCATTTCCCAGTTCCGCCCAAAGGTGCGGAATAACAGCCGCCCCATCAGCGCCAGCAGGCAGCCGAGCGCGAAGATCTCCAGCGAGTGCTTGCCGCAGGCTTCCACCGCGCGGACGTAGCGGTGGCGTGCCAGCTCCAGCACCTTCTGCGAGCTGAACACCAGGTGGAAAAGCGCCAGGATGTCGAGCAGACGCAGCGGCGACAGGCTGCTCTTGTCTGGCGGTGCCATCTCGAACGGGCGCAGGTTGGGCAGGTGCCAGTCCGTCCAGGGCGCGGTCTCCATGAACGCGAACCCCAGATACAGCCAGCTGACCAGCGTCAGCCAGCGGTTGCGCGGCAGCGAGCCGCCACCACTGCGCAGCGCCACGGCCAGGACCGCGCCGAACACGAACAGCAATTGCCACGTGAACGGATTGAAATACCAGCCTTTGGCATCGACCCAGTTCGGCAGCGTCAGGCGCGGATCAAGATTTGCCGCAGCCCAGATCAGGACCGATATCCCCAATGCGAGCCATACGCTGCGGCGTACCGCCACATAGATCAGCGGGAAAGCCGCCAGCAACACGATATAGAGCGGCAGGATGTCCAGATAGCCGGGCAGGGCATACAGCATCATCCCGTGCACCAGGCCGATCAGGCCGGCATCGAGCAGCGGTGCGATGATGGTCGGCTTCAGGCCGAAGGTGAACGTCCACCACCGGACCAGCGCCAGCGTTATCAGCAGCAGCAGGATCTGGGCGGCATAGATGCGCACGCAACGCGCCCAGACTCGCCGCAGCCCGGCCCAGGCGCCGTCACGCGCGAAAAGCTTGCCATACGCCATCATGGAGGAGACGCCGGCCAGCAAGACGAAGACTTCAGCCGCGTCGCTGAAGCCAAAATTATGCATCGTCAAGAAACTGATCGGGTTTCCCGGCATATGATCGATAAAAATCATCAGCAGCGCCGCGCCGCGCGCCACGTCTACCCGCGGGTCGCGACTTGATCGCTTGACAGTCTGCGACATCCGATGCCTTCCGACCCGCCTTTCATCTACGGCAGGTACGCCGCCGACGAAGGAAAGCAACTTATCGGCGCCTCACATCGGCGCGATCCAGGCTCCCCGCCCGCTAGGGCGCCCGATGCGTGCGATTATACGCCAATTGCTCCGGCGTCAGCCGAAAACCGACATAAATATGATACGCTGCCGCCGTCTTGTTCTTGCCGACCGGCAGCAGCAATTCGATCTCGTCGCTCCCGACGTTCATGTGATCGACGTTGGGCGGAAAGTTGAGAACGAGCGGAAAATCCTGCTCCTTCAGCACCTTAGGGCCTTCAGTTAATGCAATGAAATAGGTTGCCTGGAGGCGTGCGTCATGGGCGGCGGGCCCACGGGTGACCTCCGTCTGCACCGTCAGCGTGGCGGTCACCTGGGTGGGCGATGTCGCCTGGCATTTTGCCGGCACCCCTACGATCCGGGCTTGCAGCACCATATCGGTCACATCGTGGCCGCCGTTGGCGAAGCGCGTGAGGTCGCCGCCATCGCCGAGCAGCGACAGCGACGGGCAGACGGGTGGGAACTGGTCGTCTTTCGGGCCGCATCCGCTTACGCCCGCGACCAGTAGGAGCGCTGCCGCCAGGGCCGCGCGCCGACCCTGCCTGGTACGGTTGGGGCGTGGGGGCGACAGCAAGGGACGCGATGGCGTGGCAGACATCGAGGACTCCGGATCAGAAAGTTCGGCGGCGGGACCGGCGGGAGGCCGATTGTCCGCGATCGGGGGGGAGGCCATAGTGCGGCCGGCGTCGTGGCGGGACAACATGGGACGGGTGGGGGTTACAGCGTCCGGCGGCGATGCGCCAGTCGGAACGCTGCCGGCACTGGTGGTGCGGCTGGCCAGCCCGCGCGGTTTCTGTGCTGGCGTGGACCGTGCCATCCGGGTGGTGGAGGAAGCGCTGCGCCGCTTCGGCGCGCCCGTCTATGTCCGCCACGAGATCGTCCACAACGCCCATGTGGTCGAGACGCTGCGCCGCCAGGGTGCGGTGTTCGTCAACGAACTCGACGCGGTGCCGGACGACGCGCCGGTCGTGTTCTCCGCCCATGGCGTACCGAAATCCGTGCCGGCGGAGGCGCAGCGGCGCGACCTGCACTATCTGGACGCGACATGCCCGCTGGTCTCCAAGGTGCATCGCGAGGCGGAACGGCATTTCGAGCAGGGCCGGCACATCCTGATGCTCGGCCATGCCGGGCATCCGGAGGTGGAAGGCACGCTGGGCCAGTTGCCGCCCGGCGCCATCACGCTGGTGCAGGACGCGGCCGAGGCGCGGGCGGTGCGGCCGCCGCCGGGCCCGCTCGCCTTCATCACCCAGACCACGCTGGGCGTGGACGACACCGCCGACATGGTCGCCATCCTGCGTGCCCGCTTCCCGGCCATAGACGGGCCGCGGCGGGAGGATATCTGTTACGCTACCACCAATCGGCAGGCGGCGGTCAAGGTGATCGCGCCGGGTGCGGACCTGGTTCTGGTGATCGGTTCGGCCAACTCCTCGAACTCGCAGCGGCTGCGCGAGGTGGCCGAACGCTCCGGGGCGGCGCGCGCGCTGCTGATCCCGGACGCGGCGGCGCTGGACTGGGCGGACATGGCGGGCGTGCGCACGCTGGGGCTGAGTTCCGGCGCGTCCGCCCCGGAGACGCTGGTGGACGGCCTGCTGGCGCGGCTGGGCGAACGCTATCGCCTGGAGATTGACGAGCGGCGCGTGACCGACGAGGACGTGGTTTTCAAGCTGCCGGCGTCGCTGGCGGATTGAGCGCCACGAGGGGAAGCGGCGCACGCCAGCCGCCCCTTGGACGCCTCCCTTTCCGGAAGAAAGACCGCGCGCACGTCATGGCCGTCTACACTGAGGTAACCGACGACGCGCTGCGCGCGTTCCTCGCGCGTTCGACATCGGCGACCTGATCGCCTATCGCGGCATCGCCGAGGGGGTCGAGAATTCCAACTATTCGCTGCGAACCGGTGGCGGCGATTTCATCCTGACGCTGTACGAGAAGCGGGTGGACCCGGCGGACCTGCCCTGGTTCCTTGGCCTCATGGACCATCTGGCCACGCACGGCATCAGCTGCCCGCGGCCGGTGCACGGCCGCGACGGGTCGGCGCTGCGCATGCTGGCCGGGCGCCACGCCGCGATCACGACGTTCCTGCCTGGCGTCTGGCCACGCCGGGTGCTCACGCTGCATTGCGGCCCGCTGGGCACGGCGCTGGCCGCACTGCATCGGGCGGGCGCCGACTACACGCCGACGCGTGCCAACGCGCTCGGGCCGTCCGGCTGGGCGCCGCTGCTCGCGCGCGCGCTGAGCGATGGTGGGGCGGCGGCCGATGAGCTGTCGCCCGGGCTGGGCGAGGAGCTGCAAGCGGCGCTGGAAGATATTCTCGCAACGTGGCCGATGGGCCTGCCGGTCGGCCATATCCACGCCGATCTGTTCCCGGACAACGTGTTCTTCCTCGACGGCAAGGTCTCCGGCCTGATCGACTTCTACTTCGCCGCCACCGACATCCTGGCCTACGACATCGCGGTCTGCCTGAATGCGTGGTGCTTCGAGTCCGATCTGTCGTTCAATGTGACGCGGGCCCGGGCGCTGCTGAACGCCTACTCGGCCACGCGGCCGCTCTCCGAGGCCGAACTGGCGGCGCTGCCGGTGCTGTGCCAGGGCGCGGCGATCCGTTTCGCGCTGACGCGGCTGTATGACTGGATCAACACGCCGCCGGGTGCGCTGGTGACGCGCAAGAATCCGATGGACTACGTGCGCCGGCTGCGCTTCCACATGATGGCCAAGGACGCGCACGCCTATGGAGTCTGACGCGCGCACCGTCGTCGAGGCCTGGACCGATGGCGGCTGCAAGCCCAACCCCGGCCCCGGCGGCTGGGGCGCCATCCTGCGCTACGGCACGACCGAGAAGGAACTGTCCGGCGTCGAGCCCATGACCACCAACAACCGCATGGAGCTGACCGCCGCGTGTGCCGTGCTGGAGGCCCTGACGCGCCCGTGCCGCGTGGTGCTGCACACCGACAGCGAGTATGTGCGCAACGGCATCACGCGGTGGCACACCGGCTGGGTGCGCCGCAACTGGCGCAACGCGGCCGGCGACCCGGTGGCGAACATGGACCTGTGGCGCCGCCTGCTGGATGCCGCCAAGCCGCACGACGTGGAATGGAAATGGGTGCGCGGCCACGCCGGCGATGTGATGAACGAACGCGCCGACGTGCTCGCGACCCGAGCGCGGGAGGGGTTGGGGTAGGGTGCCGCAAGCCGATTCCGCCCGCACCGATGCGGGCGGTGCCGCGAGTCGGAACTTTCGGTCTTTGGCGTCAGGCGTCGCGCGGCAGGTAGGCAAGCTCCTGCACGGCGTTGTGGATCGTCGCGTCTTCGGGGCCGCGCATGAGCCGTTGCGTCAGCACGATCGTCGTCATGCGCGACTGCGGATCGATCAGCACGGTCGTGCCGAACCCGCCGGCCCAGCCGTAGCTGCCAGGACGCCCGGCGCCTCGGCCGCCCGCCAGCGTCACCGCGCCGCCAAATCCCCAGCCACGATTGTCCCAGAACCCGGGGAAGAAGGGCGAGAGGGCCTTCTGTTGCGGCGTGAGGTGGTCGGTCATCATCAGCCGTACGCTGCCGGGCGCCAGCACTTGCCCATGCGGACCGCGCCCTTCATCCAGCAGCATTCGCGCAAAGGCGAAATAATCGTCCGCGGTCGAGACCAGCTCCGTGGTGAACGCGGGTGGACGGGCATATTCTCCGTTCCGGGCCGAATCCCATTCCCGCAGCTTGCCGTCCTCGTCCAGCGCGTAGCATGCCGCGAATCGGTCGAGCGCGCCGGCGGGCACGCTGAAGCCGGTGTCGCGCATTCCGAGCGGCGCGAAGATCCGCTCGCGCAGGAAATCCTCCAGCGTCGTGCCGGTGATCCGGGCGATCAGCGCCGCCAGGATGTCCGCGCCGGTATGATACATCCATCGCTCGCCAGGCTGGTGCAGCAAGGGCAGGCGGCCGATGCGCGCCATGAACTCGTCCGGACCGAAGGGCAGTTGCTGCGGCGCGGGCGCGACGCCCAGCTCCGCCATGGCGGCCTGGATCGGGTACGTGCCTGGTGGCGCCATGACCGCGCCGAGGCCGAGCCGGAACGTCAGCAGATCATCCGACGTGATCGAACGTCGCGCCGGCACGGTGTCGTCGGGTGCGGCATTCATGCGTACGCAGCACCCGGCGGTCCGCCAGCTCCGGCAGCCAGCGCTCGACCGCGTCGTCCAGCGCGATCCGACCTTCCTCGACCAGGATCATCGCGGCGGCCGCGGTGATCGGCTTGGTCATCGAGGCGATGCGGAAGATCGTTTCGCGGCGCATCGGCACGTTGGCGGCCAGATCCTGGACACCGGCCGTATCCACCTCGACGGCGTTCCTCCGCCCCACGAGTGCGACAGCGCCTGCGATCACACCGCGATCGACCTGCGCGCGCAGAAAGTCGCCGATGGACGCTGCGTGCAATGTGCCGGTCATGGCGCCGCGCTTCGTGAGTCGTCACTGCAGGATCGCGCGCCGGCCGTCGCCTCGTATTCGTCATGGCGGCGCACGAAATCCATGGTCGTCGTTTCGTTACGACCCTTCGGCGCCCGATCGAGGATCATGAGCGCGCCGATCAGCTCCTCGGGCCCGCGCCCGTAGGACGAGTAGGTGTGGAATACGTCGCCGGCGTCGTCCTTGAAGAACGCGCTGAGGCCCGGCAACTCGTCGTTCGCCTGCGCGACGGCGGTCTCGGCGAAATTGTAGAAGACGCTGTCTTTTGCCAGGTCATCCTTCGTGAAGGACACGTGGTAGTCGAAGTTGAACTCGCTGCCGAACGACGAGACCCAGGGGAAATGCCAGCCCATGCGGGCCTTGTAGGCCTCGATCTTTGCCAGCGGTGCACGGGAGACCGCGACCAGTGTCACGTCATGATGCTCCAGGTGCGGCAGCGCGCCATCGAGGTGGTCCGCCAGGAAGGAGCAGCCCGGGCAGCCCGCCGTCCAATCCGGACCCAGCATGAAATGGTAGACGATCAGTTGACTGCGGCCGGCGAACAGCTCGGCCAGACGTTTCGGGCCGCCCGGCGTGCCGAACACATAGTCCCGTTCCACGCGAACCCATGGCAGCGCCAGACGCTCCGCGTTGATGCTGTCGCGCAGCCGCGTCGCCTCCTTCTCGCGCACCAGAAGCGCGCGGCGAGCGGCGAGCCACGCGTCGCGGGACACGATCCGATGACTCTGCTCGTCCGGGACGGCTTCATGCTTGGTCATGGCGATCTCCTTCCGACAGTGCGAGAAAATGACGTTCCAGCTTGTCGAGCGCCCCGCTCCAGCCCTGCTGGTGGCTGCGGCGCGCTTCCTCGTCGTGCAGACGCGAATGGGTGAAGGTGAGCTCGGTGCCGCCGGCAGTGGCGCGAAGCTCGATCTCGACGAGCGACTCGCCGGGATCGTCACCGCCGTCCACCCAGCGCCAGCTCATGGCCAGCCGCTCGGGTCGGACGACTTCGCGATATTCGCCGCGGCTCTCGTGCTCGCTGCCGTCGATCATACGGAAGCGGACCCGGAAGGCGCCGCCGAGGCGGACATCGGTCTCGGCCAGCAGCACAGGGCCGGCGTCGGGACCCCACCAGCAGGCGATGCCCTCCGGCGTCGTCAGGGCGCCCCAGACGATCGAAGGCCGCGCCGCGATCCGGCGGACGATCGTCAGGCTGGTCATTGGCCGCTCTCCCTCGCTTCGGCTTCCTTGCCTTCGGCATAGGCCGCGAGCCGATCGAGGCTGACCGACCAGAATCGCTCGTAGTGCGCCAGCCAGGCCGCCGCGTCTCTCAGGCGCGCGGCGTTCAGCCGACAGGTGACGACGCGGCCGCGTTTTTCACGCCGAACCAGACCTGCTCCCTCCAGAATGCGCAGGTGCTTGGCGACCGCCGTCAACGACATCGCGAAGGGCCCCGCCAGTTCGCTGACCGCGTGGTCGCGGTCGCCGAGCCGGGCGAGGATGGCGCGCCGGGTCGGGTCGGAGAGCGCCCCGAACGTTGCGTCCAGAGTGGATGACTGATGCTGAACCATATGGTTCAGTATTGCCGCGACGTCGGTTCTGTCAAGCCGGGAGTTACGCCCGAGGGCAATCGCTCAAAGGATCGGCGCCGAACGGCCTCAGCGCTCGTCGCGTTCGCGCCCGTACAGCAGCAACAGCAGCAGGATGATGACGCCGTAGACGATGCTGCGGCCGTATTCCGGCATGTTCATCGCCATCAGCACGCTGATCAGCGCCACCAGACTGACCGCACCGGCCGCACTGCCGATCGTGTTGCCGCGCCCGCCGAGGATGGAGGCGCCGCCGATCACCACGGCCGCGATCGACTGGAACAGGTACGGCTCGCCCATGCCCAGCGCCGCCTGACCGCCGAAGCCCACCAGCATCACGCCGGCAAGTGCGGCGAACAGCCCGCTGAGCATGTACAGCGCCACCGTCGTCGCCTGTACCGGCACGCCGGCCAGGAAGCTCGCGCGCGCGTTGTTGCCGATCGCGTAGGTGTTGCGGCCGAACCGCGTCAGGCTCAGCAGGATCGTCACCACGACCACCACGCCCAGCCACAGCAGCAATTCCACCGGCATGCCCAGGACACGCGCATGGGCCGCCGCCTGCACCACCGGCGGCGCGTAGGAGGCGCAGGAGGAGCAAGTGAGGCCGCCGCTCAGGCCCAGCGTCAGCCCCTCCATCACGCCGTTCATCGCCAGCGTCATGACCACGGCCGGTATGCCGAACAGCGCCACGCCGATGCCGTTGGCGATGCCGACCACGGCCCCCATGCCCAGCGTGAGCGCCAGCGCCGGGATCGCGCGGTCGTCCTGGCCCAGCGAACTGGTGGCCAGCAGGATGGCGGCCCCGTTCAGCACCCAGGGCACCGACAGGTCGATGCCGCCGATCAGGATGACGAATGTCTGCCCGGCCGCGACCAGACCGACGAAGCTGGCCACGACCAGCACGGCACGCACGCTGTCGGGCTTGGCGAAGCCGGGATGCACCAGGGCCCCGGCGACGAACATCAGGATGGCGGCGCCGATCGCATACAGGATGCGTCGCTGCTCGACCGACCGCAGCACCGCGATCATGACCGGCCCCGCACGAGCCGCCCGATGCCGCCGGCCAGCAGCACCGCCGCGATCAGGAACACGCCCTCGTAAAACGCCTGGTACAGCGGGTCGATATGAGCGAAGAACAGGATGTTGACGATCATTGTGGTCACGAACGCACCCATCACGGTGCCGACCGCGCTGCCGCGCCCGCCGAACAGGCTGACGCCGCCCAGCACGACCGCGCACGATGGAGGTCAGCGTGTAGCTGTTGCCGGTTGTCGCGTCCCCTGCCGTCGAGCTCGCCACCTGGAACAGCCCGGCCGCCGCGGCGAGCACGCCGGACAGCACATAGGCCAGCACCTTGGTCCGCTCCACGCGGATGCCGTGCGCACGCGCCGCCTGCTCGTCATTGCCGATGGCGAACACACTGACACCGAGGCCGGAGCGGCGGAACGCGGCCCACAGCAGCATCACCGCCACGACATAGACCAGCGAGGTCGGGCTGGCCGGATTGGTCAGCGCGGCCGTGTAAGTCTCCGGCACCTCGCCGCCGGGTTGCGGCAGCACGCGGATCGCCAGCCCCTGATAGATCGACAGCGTCGCGAGCGTGACCAGGATCGGTTGCAGCCGGCCGATCGCGACCAGCAGGCCGTTCAGCAGGCCGCATAGCGCGCCGACCGCCAGGATCACGATCGTCCACAGCACCATCCCGCCGACGCCGCCATGGGAGAGCGTCACCGCGCCGATCGCGTTGGTCAGGTCCACCACGCCGCCGACCGACAGATCGAGCCCGCGCGTCAGGATCACGATGGTCTGGCCCACGCCGGCCATGACCAGCGGCAGCGTGCTGTTGACGGTCGAGGTCAGCTCGAACCCGCCCGGGAAGCGCTGCTGCGTGGCGTAGTAGACCGCGCAATAGGCGATCACCGCGGCGGTCAGCATGGCAATGGCCAGCACCAGCCCGGCATTCTGCGTCAGCCAGTGCAGGGCGGGTGCACGCCGGTCCGGACGCGCGGCGGCCGGCGCCACGGAGGAACGGCGGCTCACGCTGCCACGGTCTCGCGCACTGCCGCGGCGACGATCTGCTCAGCGTCCAGGCCGGGCGGACGCAGTTCGGCGGCGATGCGGCCTTCCCGCAGCACCAGCACGCGGTGGCACAGATGCGCCAGTTCCTCGGCGTCGCTTGAATAATACAGGATCGACCGTCCCTCCGCCGCCAGGCCCAGCATCAGTTCATACAGGTCGTGCTTGGTGGCCACGTCGACGCCGCGTGTCACGTCGTAGAGCAGCAGGATGCGCGGCTCGGCCAGCAGCCAGCGGCCGACCAGCACCTTCTGCTGGTTGCCGCCGCTGAGTGCCCCGACCGGATCGGCGAGGCCCGGCGTGCGCACCTTCAGCCGCGTCACGATGCCCTGCGCGAGCGACCGCTCGGCGCCCAGGCGCAGCATGCCGAAGCGCGACAGGCGGCGCAGCACCGAGAGCGTCATGTTGTCGCGCACGCTCATGCGCAGCATCAGGCCCTCGGTCTTGCGGTCCTCCGGCACCAGCGCCAGGGCGACGCCGTGCCTCATCGCATCGCGCGGATTGCGGACGCGTACCGTGCGGCCCTCCACCTCGATCGTGCCGGCAGCCGCGCGCATGGCGCCGAACAGCGAGAAAAAAAGTTCGCGGTGGCCGTGCCCGGCCAGCCCGCCGATGCCCAGCACCTCGCCGCGATGCAGCGTCAGGTCCACGCCACGCAGCCGCCCCGCCGCCAGCCCGCGCACCTGCAAGGCCGGCACCGGCTGCGGCATGGCGGGCACCGGCGGATACAATTGTTCGACGCGCTGGCCGGTCATCAGCGTGACCGCGCGATCCTCGTCCAGCTCCTCGAACGTGCCGACATGACGGCCGCCGCGAAACACCGTGATGCGGTCGGCGATGCTGGCGATCTCGCCCCAGCGGTGCGACGTGAACACGATCGCCGTGCCGCGCGCGCGCAGATCGCGGATGCGCGCGAACAGCCACGCCACCTCGCGCTCGACCAGCGAGGATGTCGGCTCGTCGAGGAACAGGATCTCCGGGTCGTGGCTCAGCGCACGCACGATTTCGACGACCTGGCGCTCGGCGAGCGGGATGTCCTCGACGGCGGCGAGCGGATCGACATGGTTGATGCCCATGCCGGCCAGCATCGCCTCGGCCTGGTCGGCCAGCGCGCGGCGGCTGATCAGGCCGCCGCGGCGTGGTTCACGCCCCAGCATCAGGTTTTCAGCCACCGTCATCCAGGGCAGCAGCGTCAGCTCCTGGAACACGGTCCAGACGCCGAGGCGATGCCCGGCGGACGGGTCGCCCAGCGTGACCGGCTGGCCCTTGATGCGGATCTCGCCGGTATCCGGCGCGATACGGCCGCCGAGCAGCTTGATGAGCGTGCTCTTGCCGGCGCCGTTCTCGCCGACCAGCGCATGCACCTCGCCCTTGCGGGCCGCCAGCGAGGCCTCCGACAGCGCGTGAACGCCGCCGAAGGACTTGCTGAGACCGATGCCTTCGACGGCGATCGGGGTGTCGGCCGAACTCATGCCGCGGGCAGCGTCACGCTCAGCTTGCCGGGGCACGCCTTGCCGTCCAGCGCGCCATCGACGCACATCTTCAGCAGCGCGTGGTCGCCGCTGTCGGTGAAGTCGTCGAAGAAGCTGTCGGGCTGATCGGGGAACACCGTCTCGCCCACCTTCACGGTCTCGTCGGTGACGATACCCAGCGGCAGATCGAACGTCCTTCTTCGGGTATTCGCCGGCCAGGATGCGGCCGCGCCAACTCAAGCGAGACGACCGACAGGTAGGGCGGGCTGCCGATCGAGATGCCGGAGACCTTCTGGCCCATGTAGCCGACCATGAACTTGCGGAAGCCGTTCTCGCATTCGCCGGCGGTCGGCGGCAGTGGCGTGCGCCCGGCCGAGATGAACGCCTTCAGCACGCCGTCGGTGCCGCCCTGGCACCAGATGCCGTCGACCTTGGGGATGGAGGGCAGCACGGCGGCGGTGTTGCGCTCGGCGGTCGAGCTGTCCCACATGCCGGTGTAGCGGTTGACCACCTTGATGCCGGGATTGGCGGCCCAGACCTGCTCGGCGCCCTTGTTGCGGTCCTCGTCCACCTGCGTGCCGGCGACGCCGGTTACCATGATGACGTTGCCCTGGCCGTTCAGCTTCTTCACCAGCCATTCCGCAAGCGTCTTGCCGAGGTCGAACTGGCTGATGTTCACCTTCAGGCATTTTTCGGTGGTGACGGTGTTGTCGTAAGAGATCACCAGGATGCCGCGCCCCACGGCCTGGTTGATGATGCCGTTCAGGCCGGTGGGGGAGGCGGCGTCGACCAGGATCGCGTCCACCCGCTCGGCGATCAGGTTGGACATCTGCTGCGACTGCTTGCTCACGTCGTTGCCCGAGTTGAACCAGGAGCCTTCGACCGTGCTGGCGTACGGCTCCATGAGCAGCGCCGCCTTGAACACGTTCTCCATCTCGATGCGCCATTTGTTGCCGATATAGGAGTTCGACAGCGCGATCTTGAATTTCTTGTCGGCCGCGCGGGCAGGGCGGATCAACCCGCCGCCGCCGATGACGGACAGCCCCCCCGCGAGGGCAAGACCCCCGCCGGTCCGCAGAATCGTGCGGCGCGTCGTGTTGATGAGCATTCTGATTCTCCCCCCGATTGTCTCGATCCGTTGCGATCATTCGCCAAGTAGTCCCGGCTGGCAAGCCTGCCCCCGGGGCGCACCCATAAGCGAGTCCGGCGGCGGCTGTCACGAGCGCGTGGGGCTAAACGGCCGCCGATGAACTGGTCAGACCGCCTCGTCCCGCGCGCCGGCCGTCGTCCGCTGGCCCATGATCGCCGCGCGCAGCCGGCTGCGAGACCGCATCGATCGCCGCCACCGTGATCAGCACCATCAGGATCAGGAACGCGGCTTGCCGCCACTCCAGCACGCGGATCATCTCGGACAGATACAGCCCGATGCCGCCCGCGCCGACGATGCCGATGATGGTCGCCGAGCGGGTGTTGGATTCGAAGAAATACAGCGCCTGGCTCGGCGAAGATCGGCAGCACCTGCGGCAGCAGGCCGAAGCGGATCACCGCAGCCGGCCGCCGCCGCTGGACAGCACGCCCTCGATCGGCCCGCTGATCGGCGGTCTCGATCGCCTCCGACATCAGCTTGGCCAGCGCCGCCAAATCGGTGCGAGGCGATGGCCAGCGCGCCGGCGAACGGGCCGAGCCCGACCACGTTGATCCAGATCAGCGCCCAGATCAGCGTGTCGACGCTGCGCACGCGTATCCAGCTCGCGGCGCGTGAGGAAATGCAGGATGCGGCCGGCGACGACATTGCGCGCGGCCAGGAAGCCCAGCGGCAACGCAGATCGCCGACGCAGCCGCGTGCCGAGGAACGCGATCGACAGCGTCTGCCCCAGCGCGCCGAGATAGGTCCAGAAATGCGTCCCGCTGCCGGCGACGGCGGCAGCATCAGCAGCAGCGATGTCGCCGAGCCGGCCCAGGCCGTGCCAGATCGCGCAGCGGTGACATGTCGAGGCCACCAGCCCCACCGCATACAGCGCCAGCGACCGCCACGATCAGCGCGAGCGTCACCGCCCGCCCGCCGGTGTTGCCGGCGAGCAGGGCGCCGTAGCGCGCCTCCATCTCGGCGCGCGCGCCAGGAACTCGGCGCGCAGCTCGCTCACTGCCGGTGCTCCAGCGCCAGCAGCCGATGCCGCAGCCGTTCGGAGCCGATGTCGATCAGCATGACGCAGACGACGAGCAGCAGCAGCATCGCGCTGACGTCCTGGATAGTAGAAATTGCGGATGGCGATCATCAGGTCCTGGCCGATGCCGCCGGCGCCGACGAAGCCGATCACCGCCGCACCGCGCACATTCACTTCGAAACGCAACAGCGCGTAGCTGGCGAAGTTGGACAGCACCTGCGGCAGCGCGCCGAAGCGCACCGCGACAGCCAGCCGCCGCCGGCGGCGGCCACGCCATCGACCGGGTGCATGTCGATGCTCTCGACCACCTCGGTGAACAGCTTGCCGAGCGTGCCGGTGGTATGCAGCGTCGATCGCCAGCACGCCGGGCAGCGGGCCGAGGCCGAAGGCGAACACGAAGACCATCGCGAACACGATGTCCGGCACCGTGCGGCAGCAACTCCAGCACGCGCACGACCGCGAAGCGCAGCAGGCGCGAACTGCACAGGTTGCGGCTGGCCAGCAAGCCGCCGGCCAGGCCAGCGTGGTGCCGGTCGGTCGTGCCGACATAGGCGATCAGTACCGTCTCGCCCAGCAGGCAGCCAGCGACGCAGGCCCCAGAACCAGTACGACCGGATCGGTCCAGACGCGCGCACCGGTGTCGAGCGTCGGCAGGCGGTCGAAATAGCTCGTGAAATTGCCGAGCCTGATCCCAGAACATGCTGGATCGACCTCGGCCCCGATAACGGAGAGCGCGACGGCGACCAGCAGCAGCAGCCCGAACAGCGCCACGTTGCGCCGCCGTGCCGCCACCACCGATCGTAGGCGGCGGCCAGCGCGGCGCCATCTGCCGGTCGGGCGGGACGCGCAATGCTGCGTGTCATCGCGGCCCCGGCGAAGGTTAACCGGTCTGCTTTCGCGCAGCCGGTCGACGAACTGCGACCATCTTGATCGTGTCGTCGTAGGCGGCGTTGTCGATCGTTTCGCCACGGGCGGTTCTTGCCGTCGGACAGGCGGTCGAACGCCGCCTTGTCGGCGGTCGCGGCATCCAGGAAGGCGGCACGGATCGCGGCCTTCAGATCCGTCGGCAGGTTGTCGAGCATCGCGGTCGGCGAGTTGATGATCAGCGCCGACTTCAGGATGATGCGGAAATCGTCCTTCTTCATCGGCTTGCCGTCCACGTTCTTCAGCATGCCCTTGGTGAGCATGCGCGTCAGATTGCTGTCGTCGGCGGCATTCCACCAGTTGGCGCAGACCTCCACCGTCTTGTCGGCCACCGCGATCACCGCGTTCTCGTGGCTGCCGGTGACCAGCACCTTGCTGAAGTAATGGTCTCAGCGTCTCGATGCCCAGCTTGTCGAGCGTATACAGCGGCATGTTGTAGCCGGAGGTCGAGTTCGGATCGACCAGGCCGAGATTCTTGCCCTTCAGATCTTCGATGTCTTGTACGGGCTGTCGGCGCGTCACATAGAACACCGAGTAATAGCCCTTGGTGCCGTCGCTGTTCACGTCGATCACGAAGGCCGTCGGTCTGCACGCCGGTCATCCGCGCGCGCGCGAACGAGGCCGGGCCGTAATAGCCGATATGGATGTTGCCGGCGCGCTGGCCCTCGATCACCGCGGCGTAGTCGTTGGCGACGCGCAGCGTCACCTTGGTGCCAAGCGTGCTGCGACAGGTATTTCACGAACGGCGTATAGCGGTCGACCACGCCCGAGGCGTTCTCGGCCGGCACTGCGGCGAAGACCAGTTCGGGATAGGCGGATCTTCCAGCTCTGCGCCCGCGCGGCGAGCGCGATGGCGGCGGCACCGGCAGCGAGGCCGGCGAGCATTGTGCGACGGTCGATCATGGTCGGTTCCTTGTGACAGAGAGCGAGTCAGGCGATCGCGGCGATTTCGCTCGATGCGGCGGCGCCCGGCGGCTCGGCAGGGCGCAGAACCTCGTCGGCTTCCAGCCCGTAGAGCTCGCGGGCCACGTCCTCGGTCAGCTCGACCGGCGTGTCGTCGAACACCAGCGGCCGGCGGCCATGCCGATCAGGCGGTCGCAATAGCGTACGGGCGAGGTCAAGCGAATGCAGGTTGCACAGCACCGTCAGGCCGAAATGGCGGTTGATGCGTTGCAGCGTGTCCATGACGATCCTGGCATTGCGCGGGTCGAGCGAGGCGACCGGCTCATCGGCCAGTACGATGTCCGGTTCCTGCACCAAGGTCCGGCAGATCGCCACGCGCTGCTGCTGGCCGCCGGACAGCGTCTCGGCCCGCCGGGTGGCGAGCGGGGCGATGTCGATCTGATCGAGCGCCGCCATGGCCAGGGCGCGGTCCTCGCGCGTCCAGACTTTGGCGGCCGAGCGCCAGAACGGGGTGTGCGCCAGCCGGCCCATCAGCACGTTGTTCAGCACGTCGAGCCGGCCGACCAGGTTGAACTGCTGGAAGATCATGGCGCAACGGCGCCGCCAGTCGCGCAACGCGCGGCCGTCCAGCGTCGTGACATCGGTGCCGTCCCACAGGATGCGGCCGCTGCTGGGGTTGGTGAGGCGGTTGAGCATGCGCAGCAAGGTGGATTTGCCGGCGCCGGAGCGGCCGATCACGCCCACGAACTGGCCCTGCGGGATGTTTACCGACAGACCAGAGACAGCAATCGAGTCGCCATATCTCTTTGCGATGCCGTCCACCACCAGCATTCGCACGCTCCGCCTTGCCTCCGGTTGGTCTAATCGGTCGCGGGGAGCGTGCGGGTGAAGGTTTGGTGACGCAGGCCGCCCGGCAAATCCTGCCGCCGGCCGTTCCAGCCCGGCAGACCGTGCCGGCCCGATCGCGCTTGACTGGCGGATTTCCGCCGGCTTCATGCTGGCACCCGGGTTGCAGCGCGATGCCCACACCAGCCAGGAGCGAGGTATCGTGTCGATCAGCAGTCTACAGTCCAACCCATGGGACCAGCCTTACACGCCGGTCTCCACGGTCGGCGGCGCGTGGGGGGCCGAGGCGTTGTCCGGCAGCACGCAATCCGCCGCCGGTACGGCCGCAGCCGGCACGACGGGGACCGGCACGGCGTCGCCGGCCACCGGCACGGCGGATCTGTTCCAGAGCCTGGCGTCGGACATCCAGGCAATGCTGGTGCAGGCGCAGAACGGCAGCGCCACGGCCGCCGGCGCCTCGGCCAGCACCGCGGCCACTGCCAGCGGAACGGCGAGCACCGGCAGCACGGCGACCACCCCCGAGCAGCAACTGGCCACCGATCTGCAGGCGTTCATCAGCCAGATCACCGGCGGCGCGTCGACCACCGAAGCGGCGGAAACCGGCCAGATCGGGGCCGGCGGACAGTCCAGCGGCAACGACCAGACCGCCAGCACCACGCAGACCGGCGGTACGGGCTCCACAGGGAGCACCGAGACGGGGGCAGTGCATCACCACCACCATCATCATGGCGGTGGCGGGGATGGCGACGACGCCACGGCCGCCTCGGCCAGCAACACGGAATCCGGCACATCGACCACGGCGACACCGACGACACCTGCGTCATCGGCGACCAGCGCGACAGCGTCGGCCAGCACCAACCAGACGGTGTCGCAGAATTTTGCCGCCGATATCCTCCAGGCGTTCCAGTCGACCTACGGCGGCGCGCAAGCGGCCAAATCGTCGACGCTGCTGACCGTCTAGGTCCCGCCCTCGCGCCTCGGGACTGGCTGAAGTCCCCTCCCACGGGTGGCTCCCTCTCCCTCGCAAGTGCGGGCGGAGAGGGAACAGCGCGCGAATCCGGAGATTTGCGCATGACGGCCCTGCCGTGACCGCCCATCACACTCCCGCGCTGGTCACTGATCGCGCTTGACGAAATCCGTTTCCGGCAAAACTAGTATTAGTCGGGTGCCGCATCGGACTGGCAAATGCGCCCTGCGGGAGACAGGTCATGAAGCAATCTGCTCGACTTTGGCTGCTCGGGGCTGTTCTGGCGGCAACCTGTACGGCGTTCGTCCCAACACCGTCGCGGGCTGACTCGTGGCACGGCGGCGGGGGCGGCGGCGGCGGCTATCGCGGCGGCTATGGCCATGGATATGGCGGGTACCGCGGCGGATATGGCGGGTACCGCGGCGGCTACGGCGGCTACGGTTATGGATACCGCGGCGGCTACGGCTACGGTTACGGGGGCTTCCGAGGCTATGGCTACTTTCCCGGGTACTACCCGTATCGCGGCTACTATCCGGGTTACTACGGCTACTACCCCTATTACGCGCCCCCGGTCGTCGTGGTGCCCTGACCGCCGGGCATTCTAAGTCGCCCGCCACAGATCCTTCATCAGGCGGCGGACAGGGGCGGGCGCCGCACCCGGCCGCGCGGCTGCGTCGCCTCGGCGGCCCGCGACAGGATCATCTTTCGCGCCGCTTCCAGCACCACGCGCGCTGCCTCCCGGCGATAGTGCCATTGCGGCTCGTCGGCCGGCAGCACCACCACCATCGTCGCGTTCGCCTCGAACAGCATCAGCCGCCCATCCGGTGCCAGCGCGAAATCCACCCCGGCATAGTCGAGCGCCAGCACCCCGGCGATGGCCGCCAGCGCGCCCATCGCGACCGGGCCGATCACACGCGGCATGTCGGCCAGAAACGCGGCTTCCTCGGCACGGTGGTCGGGCCGTTCGGCCATGTCGGCGCTAAAGTAATGCAGCTTCCAGTGCTCGGCGCCGGGTGCGGCAATGGCCAGATGCAGCGGCAGCAATTGGCCGCCGACGATCATCGCGCGGTATTTGCGCACGCAATCGTCGGCGCCGCGCGCATCGAGGTATTCGATCGCCATCAGCGAATCGCCCGGCAGCTCGGCGAACAGAGCCGGCAGATCCTCGGGCCGGTCCGCCTTGACGAAATGGCGGCCGCCGTGGAAGCCGGGCGCGCGCAGCAGCAGCGGAAAGCCCAGCCCCGCGCGCGCCACCGCTTCCGTGGCATCCGGCCCCGCCAGCTCCGCACGCGACAGCGTCGCGACGCGCGGCACGATCGCGCCCGGAATGTTCGCGAGCCGGGCGACGTTGTCGGCGCGCCCGGTCTCCCGCACTGCCCGCGGCCGGTTGAGTACCGGCGCCGTGCCACCCGCCAGCAACGCCTCGGCCGCCACCAGCGCCTCACGGCACAGATCGGCGTCGCCGATGGCATTGAACACCACCGCGTGCGGCGGCAGCATCGGCACGCGGGCCGCGTATTCGGCGAAGATCGTGTGCGTCAGGAACACCCGGTCCGGCAGCAGCAGCTCGGTCGGCACGTTGCCGCCGAGGCAGGAGACGATGCGCAGTACCGGAACCGGTGTGCCGGTGCCGCGAAACAGCGTGGAGGTCAGCGCCCTGGGCGCGAACCCGCGGGTGCGATGCCACGCGGCGGCGTCCTCCGCGCCCTGGTCGGCACACAGCAACGCGAGACCCTGATGCGCCTCCGCCAGCGACGGGTCACGGCGCAGGGCGGCCTCGTAGTGGCGCTGCGCGTCCTGGGCCTCGCCCTCACGGCGCAGCAGGTTGCCGAGGCGCACATAGGCCGCCGGATCGTCCGGGCAGCGTTCGACGGCCTGTTGCCAGCTCAGCCGCGCCGCGCCCTGGTAGCCGGCGGCGCTGAGCAGGGCGCCGAGATGGTTCAGCGCCCCGGCATGCGCCATGTCCCGCGCCAGCACATCCAGATAGGCCTGCTGCGCGTCCGTGTCCCGCCCGGCCAGGTCGAGCTTTCTTGCCCGGTCGAACAGCGCGCCGATATCTTCCGGCGCCCCGGCGTCCTGCGCCGTGTTCTCGCGCATCGCGGCCAGCCCATCTTGTTCCGGCCGCCATCGTCGTCGCCACGCATTGCACCGGCGTTAACGCGCCGCTTCAGGCGGCAACGTCGTAGCCTTCCTCGATGATCGCCGCGCGCACGGCGTCGGCCTCCGGGTTGCCCTGGACGCGCACGCGCCCGGCCTCGAGATCCACGGCCACGTCGCCGGCCCCCGGCACCGCGCGCACCGCCTGCGTCACCGCGCGCACGCAATGGTCGCAGGTCATGCCCGTCACTTTAAGTTCCAGCATCGCCATCTCCTGAGCCTTGAGCCGCCCACATGGGACGTTCCCATCGGGGAAGGTCAAGGAAGGTGGCCTGCGCTCAATGCGTGGCGAGCATGCCGGCGGCGCTCTGCTCCGGCTGGGCGGCGCCCACTCCCACGTGCGCCTCATTGACGTCGATCAATGGCACGGTCCCCTTGACCTTCCCATCATGGGAAGCCCCACCTGCATCGGCAGGAGATCAGCCATGGATTCCACCACCCGGACTACGATGACCGACCCCAGCCTGGATCTCGCGATCCAGGGGATGACCTGTGCGTCCTGCGTGCGACGCGTGGAGCGCGCGTTGCAGCGCGTGCCCGGCGTGGACGATGCCGTCGTGAACCTTGCCAACGAGCGCGCCCGCGTGACCGCCTCGCCGGCCGTCCCGGCGGATCGCCTGATCGCGGCGGTGCGGGAGGCCGGCTACGACGCGACGATACTTGCCGCGCCGAAGACCGAAGCCGCCCGCGCCATGCGGCGGCAACGGCGGGAGCTGTGGCATGTCGTCGCGGCGGCGCTGCTGTCGGCGCCGCTGTTGCTCGGCATGGCCGGCGACCTGCTGGGCCTGCCGCTCATGCTGCCGGGCTGGGCGCAACTGGCGCTGGCAGCACCGGTGCAGCTCTGGCTCGGCGCGCGGTTCTACGTGGCCGGCTGGAAGGCGCTGCGGGCGCTGACCGGCAACATGGATCTGCTGGTGGCCCTCGGCACCTCGGCCGCGTTCGGCCTCAGCCTGTTCAACCTGCTGGCCGCACCCGCCGACCACATGCCGCCGCTGTATTTCGAATCCGCCTCGCTGATCATCACGTTCGTGCTGCTCGGCCGTTGGCTGGAGGCGCGCGCCCGCGGCCAGACCGCTGCCGCCGTCGCGGCCCTGACGCGGCTGCGCCCGGACACGGCCCGCCTCCGCCGCGACGGTGCCGATGCCGAGGTGCCGCTCGGCCAGATCCGCATCGGCGACGTGGTGGTGGTGCGCGCCGGTGAGCGCATTCCGGTGGACGGCAGCGTGATCGAGGGCGCGCGCCAGCGTCGACGAGTCGATGCTCACCGGCGAAAGCCTGCCGGTCGCCAAGCAGCCCGGTGCGCACGTGACCGGCGGTGCGCTGGCGACCGACGGCACGCTGGTGATTGCGGTCACCGCCGTCGGCGCCGAGACCATGCTTGCCGGCATCGTGCGGCTGGTCGAGGGCGCGCAGGCGTCCAAGGCGCCGATCCAGCGCCTTGTCGATCGCGTCAGCGCGGTGTTCGTGCCGGTGGTGCTGGGAATCGCGGTCGTCACGTTCCTGGGCTGGTGGTTCGCCTCGGGCGATGTCGCGACGGGCGTTGCTGGATGCGGTCTCGGTGCTGGTGATCGCCTGTCCCTGCGCGCTCGGCCTCGCCACGCCCACCGCCATCATGGTCGGCACCGGGGCGGCGGCGCGGCGCGGCATCCTGATCCGTGACGCCGAGGCACTCGAACGCGCCCATGCGGTTACGCTGGTGGCGTTCGACAAGACCGGCACGCTGACCGAGGGGCACCCGCGCGTCGCCGAGATCGTGGGCGGCGAGCGTCCGGCCGACGAGGTGCTGCGTCTGGCCGCCGCCGTGCTGGCCGACAGCACGCATCCGCTTGCGACGGCCGTGCGGGAGGAGGCGGCCGCGCGTGGCCTGACGCCGCCGCTGGCCACCGCGTCACGCACGCTGGCCGGGCGCGGCGTGACCGCCGACCTGGGCGCACGGCGGCTGGTGCTGGGCAACCGCACGTTGATGGAGGCTTCCGGGCTCGACACATCGGCGCTGGCCGTGCGCGCGGCGGCGCTGGAGGCATCGGGCCACACGGTGTCCTGGCTTGCCGAGCTTGCGCCGGAGGCGTCCGCGCTGGGGTTGCTGGCGTTCGGCGACACGGTGCGGGCGAGTGCGGCCGGCGCGGTGGCGCGGCTGCGGGCGCGCGGTGTTCGCGTCGCCATGCTGACCGGCGACAACGCGGGGGCTGCGGCCGCCGTCGCGTCGGGCCTGGGCATCGACGACGTGCGGGCCGGCCTGCTGCCGGCGGACAAGCAGGACGCCGTCACCGGGCTGCGCGCGGCCGGCGCCGTGGTGGCGATGGTGGGTGACGGGGTGAACGATGCGGCGGCCCTCGCGGCGGCCGATATCGGCATGGCCATGGCGACCGGCACCGACGTGGCAATCAGCGCCGCCGGCATCACCTTGATGCGCGCCGACCCGGCGCTGGTGCCCGATGCGATCGACATCGCGCGCCGCACCTGGGCGAAGATCCGCCAGGGCCTGTTCTGGGCGTTCGCCTATAATGCGATCGGCATCCCGCTGGCGGCCTTGGGGCTGTTGAGCCCGGTGCTGGCGGGGGCGGCGATGGCGTTGAGCAGCCTGAGCGTGGTCGGCAACGCGCTGCTGCTGCGGCGCTGGCGGCCGGAGGGACGGCGATGAACATCGGGCAGGCGGCCCAGGCGGCGGGCGTGAACGCCAAGGCGATCCGCTACTACGAAAGCATCGGCCTGATTCCGCCCGCCGCGCGGAGCGAGGCCGGCTATCGGCGCTATTCCCCCACCGACGTGGCCACGCTGCGCTTCATCCGCCGCGCCCGCGATTTCGGCATGCCGATGGAGCGCATCCGTCTGCTGGTCGGTCTGTGGCGGGACC
The DNA here is from genome assembly GCA_963764895.1 of uncultured Pseudomonadota bacterium. Classification (GTDB taxonomy): domain Bacteria; phylum Pseudomonadota; class Alphaproteobacteria; order Acetobacterales; family Acetobacteraceae; genus CAVXUK01. The sequence continues at coordinate 693,779 of CAVXUK010000009.1, read as the reverse complement.
GCGACCGGGAAAGCGGCGAGGTCAAGCGCATCGCGCTGGCGCATGTGGCGGAACTGGAAGCACGCATCGCCGAGCTGACCGCGATGAGCCGGGCGTTGCAGGAACTGGCCGATACCTGTCACGGCGACCACCGGCCCGACTGCCCGATCCTGCGCGATCTGGCGGGCGAGGCGGGTGAGCCGTCGCGCGTGGCGCAGCCAGCGGAATTTCGCCTGAACTGGCCAGCGTGAGTGCCGCACGTTGCGAGATATCTGAAGAAGCGGCGGCCGCTTCGCGACCAACCCGGCTACGCCTGTCCTGCTGACTTGGATCCGGAACATCGGTAGGCTGCGTCCGTATGAAAAAGATCGGCTTCCTCTCGTTCGGGCATTGGACACCCTCGCCGCAGTCGCAGACGCGCTCGGCAGCCGACGCGCTCCTGCAATCCATCGACCTGGCCGTTGCGGCTGAGGAGCTGGGCGCGGATGGGGCCTATTTCCGCGTCCATCACTTCGCCCGCCAGCTCGCTTCGCCGTTCCCGCTTCTGGCGGCCGTGGGCGCGAAGACCAGCCGCATCGAGATCGGCACGGCGGTCATCGACATGCGCTACGAGAACCCGCTCTACATGGCCGAGGACGCGGGCGCGGCCGACCTCATCGCCGGCGGGCGCCTGCAACTGGGGATCAGCCGAGGCTCACCCGAGCAGGTGATCGACGGCTGGCGCTATTTCGGCTACAGCCCGGCCGAGGGCGAGAGCGACGCCGACATGGGCCGGCGCCACGCGGAGGTGTTCCTCGACGTGCTGCGCGGCGAGGGCTTCGCGCAGCCAAACCCGCGGCCGATGTTCCCAAATCCGCCGGGCCTGCTGCGCCCCGAGCCTTATGCGGAGGGCCTGCGCGAGCGGATCTGGTGGGGCGCCGGCTCCAACGCCACAGCGGTCTGGGCGGCGAAGCTCGGGATGAACCTGCAAAGCTCGACCCTCAAGGACGACGAGACCGGAGAGCCTTTCCACATCCAGCAGGCCGCCCAGATCCGGGCTTTCCGCGCCGCCTGGAAGGAGGCCGGCCATGCGCGCGAACCGCGTGTCTCGGTCAGCCGCAGCATCTTCGCGCTGATGGACGATCGCGATCGCGCCTACTTCGGACGCGGGCGCGAGGAAGAGGACCAGGTCGGCTTCATCGACGAGAAGACGCGAGCAATCTTCGGCCGCAGCTATGCCGCTGAGCCGGACGTTCTCGTTGAGCAGCTCAGGAGGGACGAGGCCATCGCCGAGGCCGACACGCTGCTCCTGACGGTCCCGAATCAGCTGGGTGTCGCCTACAATGCACATGTCATCGAGGCGATTCTCACCCACGTCGCGCCCGCCCTCGGTTGGCGCTGACGTCAGCCACCGATACGTGCCCGGATGGCCTCGCCGATTCGATCGTCGCGCCGTTTTTCAACGTGAGGATTGACCAGCGATTCGATAATCGCAACAGCCGATGCCAAACCGTCTTCGGCGCGCATCTTCTCGCCCAAGGCAGTTGCGCGATTTCGCATTTCCGTCGTTCCGGCGGCGTTGATCGCGCGCTTCAAGGAATGCGCGTCCACGTCCTGGCCACTCGTTGTTTCAGGTGCAACCCCGAGCAGCCGCAACCGCTCTGCCCAAAAGGGCTGATCGCCGGCGAATGGCAGCACAACCGAGGGGATGCCAGCACGTGCAGCGGAGTGCGTGGTTCCTGACCCGCCGTGATGGATGACCAGCGAGGTTCGCGGAAACAGCCAGTCGTGCGGAGTGTCTTCGATCAGACAGAAGTTTCTTGGAAGCTCCAGTCCCTGCGCGCCGCTCCAGCCTGGGTAGAACAGCGCGCGGCGACCTGCAACGGCAGTGACGACCGCATCGCGCATGACGTTTCGATCGAAGCCCACCATGCTGCCAAAACCGACGTAGATTGGGGCTTCTCCGGCGGCAAAAAAATCCTGTAGCGACTGCGGCGCATTCCAGTCGTGGACGGGTCGTACCCACTGACCGCACATGTAGGCGTTCGACGGCCAATCTGCGGGCTTCGGCAGCAGGCTCGGCGAGATGCCATAGAGCATCGGATGGGCTGACCATAATTTGGACCGTGGCGGCAGGCCGCAAACCCCGGCTCTCGCTTCGTTGGTCGCCCGGCGAAACGCCCGCCACAACATTTCCGTGACGATGCGATGGCTGAACCGGTTCAGCAGTCGCGGCACTCGTCTCGGAGGCAGGAATGACGACGGGAACTCAGCCGTCGGCGTAAGCGGAATCATTCCGGCCCCGAGGGCAGGGACTTCTAACTTTTCGGCGACAGAAAGACCGACGAAGGCCGCAAGACCCGCGCAGATTATTGCGTCGCAGTCGGTGGCCAATTCGAGTGTCTGTCGCATCCAGGTCGTCGCGTTGTCATTCGCGACGCGTGAGAGCGCTCTCGTCGTAGCATTCAGGCCCGCCTTGCGCGAAACTGTCGATGCACTGCCATTTCGGGGTTGCAGCATGCTGCGGATGTTGCCAGCCAACGCCGCATGCGGTACGCCGAGATCACGGGCACTTCCCAGCGTTCCGTCGGCAGCCAACAGCATCACATCATGACCAGCGTCCCGAAGAGCGCTGCAAAGCGTCGCGATCGGGCGCGTGTCACCTTCTGTTCCGAACGTCACCGCGGCGAGTTTCATTTGCGCCCCCTTCGAAATCCGGACGGCCAAACGTCTGCTTTCGCCCTGTTTCTACCGGCAAAGGAGACCGACCGAAAACCACCCATCTCCCACGACGATCGGGGTCCGTCTCCGAGTTTGAGACGGACCCCGGCCAACAGACTGCCGAGGTTGGCCCGACGTCGCCCAGCATCTATACTGAAATCCTGGCAATGCTGAGGAACACATCCATGGCCTCACAAGGCATGAAAGCGCACATAGCGGGCGCGGCGGGCTTCCTCGCCGCGCTCGATCAGAGCGGCGGGTCGACGCCCGGGGCGCTGCGCCTCTATGGCATTCCGGAGAGCGCCTATAGCGGTGAGGCCGAGATGTTCGCCCGCATGCATGAGATGCGGGCGCGGGTGATGACGGCGCCGGCCTTCACCGGCGACAAGGTGATCGGCGCAATCCTGTTCGAGCGCACGATGGACGGCGAGGTTCAGGGCAAGCCAACTCCCTCCTTCCTGTGGGAGGACCGGGGGTGCGTGCCATTCCTCAAGGTCGACAAGGGGCTGGAGGCGGAAGCCGATGGCGTCAGCCTGATGAAGCCGATCCCGGCGCTCGACACGTTGCTCGACCGGGCGGTCAAGCTCGGTGTCTTCGGCACCAAAATGCGCTCGACGATCAACCTGCCGTCCCAGAGCGGTATCGCAGCGATCGCGAAGCAGCAGTTCGAGATCGGCGCACAGATCGGCAAGCACGGGCTGGTTCCCATTCTTGAGCCGGAGGTGCTCATCAAGAGCCCCGACAAGCCGAAGGCCGAGGCCCTCCTGAAGGATGCGCTGGTCCGGCACCTCGATGCGCTGCCGTCGGACAGGCAGGTGATGCTGAAGCTGACGATCCCGGACGTTCCCGACTTCTACAAGGACCTGATCGCCCACCAGCGGGTGCTGCGCGTGGTCGCCTTGTCGGGCGGCTATAGCCGTACCGATGCCTGCCAGCGCCTGGCCCGGAACCACGGCATGATCGCCAGTTTCTCACGCGCGCTGCTCCAGGAACTGCGGTATTCGATGAGCGACGCGACGTTCAACGCAGCGTTGGCGCAGGCCATCGACGAGATCTACACGGCCTCGACCGTGAAGGTATGACCGGGCAAGCCTGCGCCGCTGACGGCTCCGGCCGGCAGTGTCCGCTTCGGAGCAGGGCATCGAAATCCCGCTCGCGGAAATTTACGCCGATGTCCCTCTGACCGACGATCAGGACAGCGTATTTGGTCCCGGGCTGACACAAGAGGAACGCCGATGGGCCAGATGATCGACGGCGTGTGGCATGGCGAGGAGCGCGCCATTCCCACCAGCAGCGGCGGTGCCTTCCAGCGCCCGGAGACGGTGTTCCGCGACACGATCGCGCCGGGCACCGACTTCCCGCCGGAAGCGGGGCGGTACCACCTGTATGTCTCGCTCGCCTGCCCCTGGGCGCACCGCACGCTGATCCTGCGCACGCTGAAGCGGCTGGAAGGCTTCATCGGCGTCTCGGTCGTGCACTGGCTGATGGCCGAGAACGGCTGGACGTTCGCGCCCGGCCCCGGCGTGGTGGCGGACCCGGTGATGGATGCGGCGTTCCTGCACCAGCTCTATGCCCGCGCGGCGCCGCATTTCAGCGGGCGGGTGACGGTGCCGATGCTGTGGGACCGCGCCAGCAATCGCATCGTCAATAACGAATCGGCGGAGATCATCCGCGTCTTCAACAGCGCCTTCGACGGTCTCGGCGCCGCGCCCGGCGATTATTATCCGCCGGCGCTACGCGCCGAGATCGACGCGGTGAACGAGCGCGTCTATGCGACGCTCAACAACGGCGTCTACCGCGCCGGCTTCGCGCGCACGCAGGAGGCATATGAGGCGGCCGTGCTGCCGCTGTTCGACACGCTCGACTGGCTGGAGGGCATCCTGTCCCGCCAGACCTTCCTCTGCGGCGAGCGGCTGACCGAAGCGGATGTGCGGCTGTTCACCACACTGATCCGCTTCGATTCAGTCTATCACTTCCACTTCAAGTGCAACCTGCGTCGGCTGACCGACTATCCGGCACTCTGGGACTTTACCCGTTCTCTGTACCATGTGCCGGGGATCGGTGCGACCGTCGATCTGGGCCATATCAAGCGCCACTACTTCATGAGCCACGAGGGCATCAACCCGACCCGGATCGTGCCGCTCGGCCCGCTGCTGGACCTGTCCCAGCCCGGCAGCCGGCCGGTCACGCTGAGGGTGGCCTAGGCGCCGCGGATCGCGGCACTCACCTCATCCCAGAACCGCACGCGGCGCGCATCGCCGGCCGCCAGCGCGCGGCGGCGCATGGTCGCGCAATGCGCCAGGGCGGCGTTCTGCTGGGTGCCGGCGGCGAGCAGGCCCTCCGCCATGGCACTGGCCGAGCCACGTTCCAGCGCCGGCAGAACGCGACGCAGATATGCTTGCCAGGAACCCTGAGCCGCCGCCTCGCCAGGAGGCAGCTCGGAGGCATCTTCGTCGGCCAGGACATGCGGCTCGACATCGGTAAACAGGATCGAGATGGGGAAGCCAAAGCACGGGACGCTTTGCGACATTTGAGTCATGAACGTCCGCCTCCTTTCTAGAGGGACATTACGGCGACCCCGTCATTACGCACCAGGCCCACGTCCTGGTTGTGACAGGGCTCACGAATTTCTCCTTCGTGATGGTAAATATTCTGTGAAGGGAACGGGGTCCGGCGCCGACGAGAGCGGGGCGGACCTAGCGGCCGATCCAGACCTCAAGCGTGCCGGGCGGTACGGCTGCGTGGCGCTCAACCGCATCGTCGAGCTGGAAATCCTGGCCGGTCCAGCCGAGCAATGCCGCCAGCCGGGCGGCGGCAGGGGCGTCTTCCGGGTGGAAATAGCGCACCGTCGGCGTTTGCGGGACACGCGTGGCCGAGCGCGTGTCGGCATAGGCGTAGTCGGAGAACAACAGCCGCCGCGCGATTTCGGTGGCTTCCTGCTGCGCGCCGAGCGAGCCGGCCCGGTAGTGGAGGAACACGCGCGGCCGGGCGGCCGGCGCCGCTGCTGCGGTGGTGGCCTCGCCGGCGAGACCCGGCGGCAGCGGCGGCGTCGCGCCGTTGATGTTCGCGGGGCGCGGCTGCGGGGCCGGGGCCGCCGCATTCCCTCCGGAGAGGCCCGGCGGCAGCGGCGGGGTGAGCGCGTCATCAGCCCCGGAGTGTGGTTGCGGGAGCGGCGCCGGTGCGGGGGACGCGGCCGCGAGGTTACCCGCGTCGGCTTGCGGAACGGGCTGCGGCGTGGCGGGGGAGGGGGCCTGGGCGGCGAGCGCGCGGATCCGGCGCTCGGTTTCGGTCCAGGCGGCGGCCGCATTGGCCCGGGCGTTCGCTGCCGCGGCCACCGCGGCAGCTTCCCGCGCCGCACGCGCGCTGTCCGCCCCGGACGACGCCGGCGAAGCCGCTGCCGCTTGCCGAGCTTGCGCTTCCTGCGCCTGCAACGCCGAGAGCTGGGCGCGGGTCTCGCGGAGCTGCGCCTGAAGGGCGGCGAGTTCCCGCTGTGTTGCCTGCGACGATGTAGCGGCAGCCGTCTGCGGTGGCGCGGGCGGGGCTGCCTGCGAAGGCGTGGGCGGGGCCGCCTGAGATGGCGCAGGTGGGGCCGCCTGCAATGGCATGGGCGAGGCTGCCTGCGATGGCGTAGGCGAGGCTGCCTGCGATGGCACAGGCTGGGCCGGTGGCGGCGGCGCGGGCGGGGTCGCCTGCGGCGGCGGTTGCGTGGCGGTGGCCACGGTGTTCTGGGGCGGCCGCACGGGCGGGGCCTCGCCACGGTCGAGCAGCAACAGCCCGCCAGCCAGCACCGCCATGCCGGCCAGCAGCCCAAGCAGTCCGTGCAGCACCCGCCGCGCCGTTTTCTGCCAGTCGCGCGGAGGACGGCGCTGGCGGTAAGCCGACCGCCGTGGCGCCGATACCGGCCGCGACAATCGGTCTTCCTTCTCAATCAGCATGGCGTCTGTATGCCCTTGCCGCGCTGCAAAGCGCAGACGCAGATGCGTGAGCGGCATCGAACGGCGGAATTTCGCCGCACGGTTCGCCGGTCACGCGAACGTCCCGGCACACGTTCGCCGGGACGTTTAGAGACTTGCCGTCACCGCCGTCAGGCGGCGCAGAGAGCCTCCGCCGTCAGGCGGCGGCGCGGCGCGGCGCCAGCGCACCAGCGAGCGAGCCGATGGCGTGGTCGACAAGATGCGCATCCGCGTCGGGGGTCAGGTTCTCGCGGATCACCCGCTCGGCGGCAACCGTGGCAATTTCGGCGGCGGCGAACCGCACCTCGTCCACGGCCGCCTTCTCGGCGGCGGCGATCCGGTCCATGGCCATCTTCTCGCGCCGGCGGGCGGCGGCCTCAGCTTCGGCCGCAGTGGCCACGGAGAGCCGCTCCGCTTCCGCGTGGGCGCGCTCCAGCATCGCCTTCGCCTCGGCCAGCGCCGCCTCGCGCCGCCGGCTGGCATCGGCCAGCATCGCCTCGGCCTCCTGGCGCAGCCGGCGGGCCTCGCCAAGCTCGCGCTGCACTGCCGCGGTGCGCTTGTCCAGCATGTCGACAAGCGCCTTCCAGATCCGGCGGCCGAAGATCACGACGAAGAGGACGAAGGCGACGCCGACCCAGGTGCGCGGATTGGCGAAAAAGCTTTCCTCGTGCATGTGTCGGCTCCCTCTAGCGCGCCCGCGCGGCGAGCGCGTCGGCCACCGCGCGGTCGATCGCTCCGGCACCGATCGCGCTGCCGGTCAGGCGTGCCACGACTGCGCGCGTGGTCTCTGCGGCGACTTGCTCGAGCGCGCCCATCGCGGCCGCGCGGGCGGCAGCGATGCGTTGCTCGGCGGCCGCGATCTGCCCGTCGAGCTTGGCGCTCAGCGTGGCCGACTGGGCCTCGGCGGCCGCCTTCGCGGCGGTGGCGGCCTGGGCGATCTGCGCCTGCGCGCTTGCCTGGGCTTCCCGCGTCGCGCGCGTCTGCTCCGCCACGGCGGCGTCCGCCTCGCCCTTGGCGTGGCGGGCTGCGTCAAGGTCGGCGCCGATGGTGGCCGCGCGCAGCTCCAGCACGTCGGCCACCTTCGGCAGCGCCCACCGCGACAGCAGCACGTACAGCGCGAAGAAGATGATCGCGAGCCACACCACCTGCGCCAGCATCAGCGGGTTGGCGAAGTTGAGCTGCGGCATGCCCTCCGCCGCCTCCGCCTGCGCAGCGGCCAGCAGCAGGGGCAGGGCGGCGGTGGGGACGAGCCACCGTCGGGCCTGCGTATGCGCCATCACCTTTCGGCTCCGAACGATCAGGTGAACAGGATCAGGAACGCGATCAGCAGCGCGAACAGCGCCACGGCTTCGGTCAACGCGAAGCCAAGAATGCCCAGGCCGAACACCTGGTCGCGGGCCGACGGGTTGCGGGCCACGCTGTTCACGAGCGCAGAGAAGATGTTGCCGATGCCCACGCCCACGCCGGCGAGTGCAATGACGGCAATGCCGGCTCCGAGAGCCTTGGCGGCGGCAACGTCCATTTGGTCAGTCCTTCTGGTTTCGGTGGAAAGGCAGGCACGCGCGGCGGTTAGTGCAGATGCACCGCGTCGTGGAGGTAGATGCAGGTGAGCACGGCGAACACGTAGGCCTGCAGGAAGGCGACCAGCAGTTCGAAGCCCATCAGCACCACGTTCAGGGCGAGCGGCCCGAGGGCGCCCAGGTAGCCGATCGCGCCGACCCCGGCCATCATCACCATGAAGCTCGCGAACACTTCGAACATGACATGGCCGGCGACCATGTTGGCGAACAGTCGGATCGACAGGCTGACCGGCCGCGACAGGTAGGAGATGATCTCGACCGGAACGATGATCGGTGCGAGCAGCTTCGGGGCACCGGTCGGGAAGAAGTAGGTGAAGAAATGCAGCCCATGGTAGGCCAGCGCCACGATCGTCACCAGCACGATGACAGCGATCGCCAGCGCCGCGGTGACGGCGATATGGCTGGTGAAGGTGAAGCTGTAGGGCAGCAGGCCAAGCAGGTTGCCGAACAGCACGAAGAAGAACAGCGTGAACACGAATGGGAAGAAGCGCCGGCCTTCCTCGCCGATCTGGTCGGTGACCATGCGGCTGATGAAGTCGTAGCTCAGTTCGGCGGCCGCTTGCAGCCGTCCCGGCACCACGGCGCGCGGGCGTGAGCCGAAATACAGCAGTGCCAGGACCAGCGCGCTGGCGATCACCATGAGCAGGTTGGACTGGGTGAAATTCACCGAGCGGCCGATCGGCCCCAGCACGGTGTGCAGCCGGAATTGCCCCAAGGCGTCGATGGTGGGTTCGCCAGCCGCCACGATCCGGTCCTTCATTCCGTGGGCCTCGCGGCCCGTTCAGTCTCGGCAGGCCTTGCGGCCCGCTGCCTCATTTACCGCCGGGCATCCGCCCGGGGCCCATCAGCCGCCAGACATTGGCGACACCAGCCGCCCCGCCCAGCAGCACGAACACCACCAGGAACGCCGGCGACGTGTGCAGCCAGCGGTCCAACCCCCAGCCGATGGCCACCGCCACCACCAAGGCCGAGACCAGTTCCACGCCCACCCGCATTCCGATCCCCAGCGCGGAGAACGATGCGGGCCCGGAGCCGGGCTTCGCCGCAACGGGCTTGTCCATGCCGCGCTGTTGGCGTGCCGCCCGCAGACGGGCGTCGAAGTCTGCCCCCTCGGGGTTCTTGCGTTTGCCGCCATTTGGCGTGTCGTCGTCTGTCATTCGTGCATTCCTCGGCAGGTCACCTTGCCGGGAGGCGCGGGCTTGCTACCGTTGGGTTGCCGGTGCGTCAAGGGTCGTTAAGGCGCCGTCTTCATCGTTTCGCCAGTCACTCCCGTCATGAAAGCATCTGATCCCATGAGCCGTCTCCTCCACCGCTCGCTGCACGCCGCCCCTCCGCTCGCCGTGCGCGGGCAGGGGATGTTTCTGTATGGCGCGGACGGCCGCGCCATCATCGACGGATCGGGCGGTGCCGCCGTCGCCTGCCTCGGCCACGGCAACGCGCGGGTCAACGCCGCGATCGCCGCGCAGCTGGCGGAGGTCGCCTATGTCCATACCTCGTTGTACAGCAACGCCGCCGCCGAGGCGCTTGCCGATGTGCTGCTGGCGGACGCGCCGGGCGGGTTGAGCCATGCCTTCTTCGTCTCCTCCGGCTCCGAGGCGATGGAGGCGGCGCTGAAGCTGGCGCGGCAATATTTCCTGGAGATCGGCCAGCCGCAGCGCGCGCACGTGATCGCGCGCCGCCAGAGCTACCACGGCACCACGCTGGGCGCGCTGGCCGCCGGCGGCAATGCCATGCGGCGCGCGCCGTACCTGCCGATGCTGGCCGGGCCGTACAGCCATGTCTCACCCTGCTTCGCCTACCGCTTCCAGGACAGCGCCGAGTCGGACGACGACTACGTGGCGCGTCTCGCAGCCGAGCTGGAAGCCGAGTTCCAGCGCGTCGGCCCCGACCGGGTGATGGCGTTCTGCGCCGAGCCGGTGGTGGGTGCCACCACCGGCTGCGTGACCGCCCTGCCGGGCTATTTCCACCGTGTGCGGGAGATTTGCGACCGCCACGGCGCGCTGCTGATCCTGGACGAGGTGATGTGCGGCATGGGCCGCACCGGCACGCATGCACGCCTGGGAGCAGGAGGGCGTGGCGCCGGACATCCAGATGGTCGCCAAGGGACTCGGCGGCGGCTACCAGCCGATCGGCGGCATCCTGATCGCATCCCGCGTGGTCGAGGCACTGCGGGCCGGCTCGGGGAGTTTCATGCACGGCCAGACCTACCAGGCGCATCCGGTCGCCTGTGCCGCGGCGCTGGCGGTGCAGCGCGTGATCGCCGAGGACGGGCTGCTGGCGAACGTGCGCGCCATGGGCGAGCATCTGTCGGCCGGGTTGACGGCACGGCTGGGCAACCACCGCCATGTCGGCGACATTCGCGGGCGCGGGCTGTTCTGGGCCATCGAACTGGTCGCCGACCGCGCCAGCAAAGCGGTGTTCGACCCGGCGCTGCGGCTGCACGAGCGCGTCGCCGATGCCGCCCATGAGCGTGGGCTGGCGGTCTACCCGATGGGCGGCACCATCGACGGCACGCGCGGCAACCACGTGATCGTCGCGCCGCCCTATATCGCCGCGGCCGGCGACATCGAGGCCATCGTCGCGCGGCTGGGCGACGCGGTGGATGCGGCCGTCCACGGCGTTATGGGCGGGGTGGTTGGCGCCGGCGCCGGATCGGCCTAGCTCTCCGCCCGCAATCCCCTGATCGCCGTGACGGAGCCGGCCCATGTGCCTCATCTGGTTGTTGTTCATTGTCGCGGTCGTCTTGCCGATCGTGGGCAAACTCGTGGAGGAGCCGGATTCCGGCCTGGGGCAGACGGTGCTGATCATTGTCGCCGCGGTGGCAGCACTCGTGGCATTGGCGCTGATCTGGCGGCGGCTGGCGGCGCGCCCCGGCACCGAGGGCGCGCAGCTGCGCGTGCCGGACCCGGCGACGGTGGCCAGGCTTGACTGGCCACGCAATCTCAGCCGCGTGGAATTGGAGGCCTTCTGCACTGCCTTCCTGCGCGGCCAGGGCTGGAAGGTGGCGCCGATGCTGTCCGAGGTGGCCGGGAGCACCTATCTGGACGCGCGCGGCGCCTCCGCCCGTGCCCTTCTGCTGTGCGAGCCGGACGGCGCGACGTTAGACCCGGTTTCGGTGCGTACCCGTGACTCTGGCGGCGTCCGGGGTGCCAGGGGCGGTGCCGGTGGTGGTGCTGCGATCGCGCGAAAAAATCCCGCCGCCGGTGCACAAGGCGGCCGAAGTCGCCGGCGTACAGCTGCTGCAGGTTTCCGACCTGCCGCACCTCGCCGCGCTGCTCGCGCCGAAGCTGGCCGAGGGCGCTACGCCGCCGCATCCATGAACCCGCCGGACTGGCGGTGCCAGAGCCGCGCATAGGCACCGTTCAGCGCCAGCAGCGCGTCATGGCCGCCTTGCTCGACGATGCGGCCGCGATCCAGCACCACGAGCCGGTCCATGCGCGCGATGGTTGACAGGCGGTGGGCGATCGCGATCACGGTGCGCCCGCGCATGAGCCGCTCCAGCTGCCCCTGGATCGCGGCCTCGACCTCCGAGTCGAGCGCGCTGGTCGCCTCGTCCAGCACCAGGATCGGCGCATCCTTCAGGATCACGCGTGCGATGGCGATGCGCTGGCGCTGCCCGCCCGACAGCTTGACCCCGCGCTCGCCGACATGCGCCTCGAACCCACGCCGTCCGGCCCAGTCCTCCAGCGAGGCGATGAAATCCATCGCCTCCGCCTGCCGTGCGGCGGCAATGATGTCGGCCTCGCTGGCCTCCGGCCGGCCGTAACGGATGTTGTCGCGGATCGAGCGGTGCAGCAGCGAGGTATCCTGCGTGACCATGGCGATCTGCCGCCGCAGGCTCTCCTGGCTGACACCGGCGATGTCCTGGCCGTCGATGAGGATGCGGCCGGACTCCAGCGCGTAGAAGCCGAGTAGCAAATTCACCAGCGTGGACTTGCCGGCGCCGGAGACGCCGACCAACCCGACTCGCTCGCCGCCGGCCACGTCCAGCGACAGGTCGTGCAGCACGCCGCGCGCGCTGCCGTCCTGCCATTGCCGCGCGGCGCGGCCGTAGTCGAAGCGCAGATGCTCGAAGCGGATGGCGCCGCGCGTCACCGCCAGCTCACGCGCGCCCGGCGGGTCGGGCATCTGGCGCGGCACCGCGATGGTGTGCATGCCGTCCTGCACGATGCCGACATTCTCGAAGATGGAGGTGACGTTCTGCGCCACCCAGCCGGACATCTGCGCGATCTGATGGGCCAGCGGCAGCGCCATCGCCACCGCGCCGACCCTGATGTGCCCGCCGGTCCACAGCCATACCGCCATGGCGCCGGTGCCGGTGACCATGAGGGCGTTCATGGCGAACAGCGTTGCCGAGAAACGCGTGATCATGCGCTGCTGGGCGTGGAAGGCGACGGTATGGTCGTCGACCGCCTCCCGCACGAAGTCGTCCTCGTCGCGCGCGCGGGCGAACAGCTTGACGGTCAGGATGTTGGTGTAGCTGTCCACCACCCGCCCGGTGAGCGCCGAGCGCACTTCGCTCATGCGCCGCGAACGGTCGCGCATCTTCGGCACATAGACGCGCAGCAGTGTGGCGTAGGCGGCGAACCAGCACAGCATCGGCAGCGCCAGCCACCAGTCGGTGCTCGCCAGCAGGGCCAGCGCGCTGCTGCCGTAGACCAGGATGTACCAGACCGCGTTGATGCCGGCGACGATGCTCTCGCGCAGCGCCGGGCCGGTCTGCATGACGCGGTTGGCGATGCGGCCGGCGAAATCGTTCTGGAAGAATGTCCAGCTCTGCCGCACGACATGGCAATGGCTCTGCCAGCGGATCAGGTTGGTCATGCCGGGCGCGATGGCCTGGTTGGTGATCAGGAACTGCAGCAGCAGCGCCGCCGGCCGCGCCAGCAGCAGCACGGCGGCCATGACAGCGAATTGCGGCCAGGCGTCGGCGAGCAGCGTGGCCGGCTGGTGGGTGGAGACCAGCGTCACCGCGCGGCCGATGAACACCGGCACCGTCGTATCGAGCGCCGCCACGGTCAGTCCGGTCGCGAACAGGGCTGCGACCAGCCAGCGCGCCTGGCGGGCGAAATGCCAATAGAAGCGCACCAGCGGCCAATTGCCGGCCAGCGGCGGTGGCGGGGTTTCGGGCGGGGGGGCGGTCGGACGGAGGATGGCTTCGAACAGGCGGAACATTGTTCAACGGGTGGCCCTGCTACGTCGCTTCGTCAACCGCGCTATGGTGAAACATGGTTACAGGAAGGGGAAACCATCGCGTGGCGCCGGCTGACGAGGATGATGACGACCAGGGCGCGCCGGCACTGCCGAAGGGCGCGCGCAACCACATGACTCCGTCCGGCCATGCCCGGCTGAGTTCCGAGTTGCATGCGCTGATGAAAGTGGAGCGGCCGAAGGTGGTGGAGATCGTCTCCTGGGCCGCCGGCAACGGGGATCGCTCGGAGAACGGCGATTATCTGTACGGCAAGAAGCGGCTGCGGGAGATCGACCGCCGCGCGCGGTTCCTGATCAAGCGGCTGGAGAACGCCGAGGTGGTGGACCCGGCGGCGCAGACCCGGCGGGATCGCGTCTTCTTCGGCGCCACGGTGACGTATCTGACCGAGGCCGATGAGGCGCGCACGGTGACGATCCTGGGCGCCGACGAAGCCGAGATCGCGCGCGGCGAGGTAAGCCTGCACGCACCGATCGCCCGCGCGCTGCTGGGCGCCGGCGTGGGCGACACGGTGCGGCTGCACACGCCGTCCGGGTTGGAAGAGTTGGAGGTGGCAGCGATCCGCTATCCCGTGGCATGAGACGGGTTCTGTCGGCGGAACGAGGTCAAGGCTCATGAACGAGCGGGCGTCAGACAATGCGGAGAAGCGGGCCAAGGTTGATCGCTGGGGCAACGTGCCGGCGCGACCCGGCTTCCTGCGAGGGCGCGTCAAGAACATGCGCTATTCGGAAGGCGTTGCCAGTCCGTATGGCCCGACGATCGTACTGGACTTCGACCTTTCGTGCGAGGATGGGTCGCCCGAGGTGCCGGTGCAAATGACCGGGACCAATTTCCAGGGCAGGGTTGCCGACATAGACCCTATCGACGTGGAAGACCCAGACCCTCGGATCCGGCCGATCATGACAGAACGCGTCCGGGATATCGATGAGTAACGGGAGAAATTGATCGCGCACTATCCTGGCCGGAAATTCTTGCCGCTGCCGCGCGACGCGAGGTGGCAGGCTTTGTTCATTGTCGTGCCTGCAGTGTCATTGCTGTTGCTTGTTGCCGTGATTCTTCGCATCACGGGCCTGTGGGGCTGATTCCAGCCAGCGCCACGCATTTCCGCATCACCGACGGCAGCGCCTCCGCGTCCAGATCGGCCGCATCACGCAGGAATCCCTCCCCGGCGATCACCGGCACGGTGGCCGCCAGCACTGCGATGTGCAGCTCGAAATGCGTGAAGCCGTGCCGCACCTCGCCGATGGCGCGCCACGGTACCGCCATTGGCGCATGTGCCCGCCATGCGGCCTCTTCCCATTTCGTATCCAGCCAGGGCGTGCCCGGCAGCTCCGTCATGCCGCCGAGCAATCCGCGCGGTGGGCGGCGGCGCAGCAGCACGCGGCCCTGCGCATCGATCAGCCAGAAATGCCACGCCGTGGCGCAGCGGGCGCATCGGCTTCGCGGCCTTGCGCGGCAGTTCGGCGGCGATCCCGGCGCGGCGGCCGGCGCAGGCGGCCAGCCACGGGCAGACGCCACAGGCCGGCGTGGTCGGCGTGCAGACCGTGGCGCCCAGGTCGAACAACGCCTGCGCGAAATCCGAGGGACGGGCGATGGCCGCCGGCTGCGCGCCGAATCGTGCCGCGGCCGCCGCGATTGCGGCCTTGGCGGCGGGCAGCGGTGCGTCGATTGCGAACACGCGTGCCGCCACGCGCTCGACATTGCCGTCCACCGGCACCGCCGGCACGCCGAACGCGATGGCCGCCACCGCCGCCGCCGTGTACGGTCCGATGCCCGGCAGCGCGCGCAAGCCGATCAGGTCGCGCGGAAAGCCGCCCGCCGCCGCGACGGCCTTGGCACAGGCATGCAGGTTGCGGGCGCGTGCGTAGTAGCCGAGCCCGGCCCAGGCCGCCATCACGTCCGCTTCATCGGCCGCCGCCAGCGCGGCCACGCTCGGGATACCGGGTGAGGAACCTTTCATAATAGGGTAGGACCGCGACCACCGTGGTCTGCTGCAGCATGATCTCGCTGAGCCAGACGCGGTACGGGTCGGCGGTCTCGCCCGGTTCGGCCCGCCAGGGCAGGCGGCGGCGATGGCGGTCGTACCAGGCCAGCAGATCGGCGGCCGACGGCGATGAGGCAACGGAGAGGGACACGGGCGGGGTATGGCGGGACAGGACGACAGCGACAAGATCCGCCATCTGTACGGTCCGCGCCCGATCGCGGCGCTGGTGCCGCCGCTGCTGCGCCCGGCGTTCCGCCGCCGCGCGCCGGCCACGGCCCAGGTGCTGGCGGACTGGGCGGCGATCATCGGCCCGGCGCTCGCTGCCATGACGACGCCGCTGCGCCTGACCGGCGGCACGCTGACCATCGGCTGCGCCGGGCCGGTGGCGATGGAGTTGCAGCATCTGTCGGACGAATTGCGCGACCGCATCAACGCGCATCTCGGGCAGCGTGGCGGTCGTCCGGCTGCGCTTCGTGCAGTCCGCGCTGCCGGCCGCGCCGGCTGCCGGGCCGCCGCCGCCCCGCCCCGCGGCAGCGCCGCCGCCAGCCGTGCCGTCTCCGGGCTGCCAGCCGGGCGAACTGCGCGATGCGCTGGAGCGACTCGGCCGCGCCGTCTTGACGGAACGCCTGCACGACGGCACGGCGGAGCCGACCGCCCACCCTACGCCCCTGACATCACCACTGCTGTCATCACGACCTGAGGTTCCAAATGTCCCTGCTCCGGCGATCCCTGCTGCTGACGGTGCCCGGCCTTGCGCTCGCGCCCGCCCTGCTTCCCACCGGCGCCCGGGCCGAGGACGACCCGCGGCTGGCACCGCGCGGCGTCGGCAGCCCGAGCGCGCCGGTGACGGTGAACGAATATTTCTCGCTGACCTGCCCGCACTGCGCCCGCTTCGCGCGCGACACGCTGCCGCAGATCACGAAGGACCTGATCGACACCGGCAAGCTGCACTACGTCTATCAGGACTTCCCGCTCGATCAGGTGGCGCTGACGGCCGCCATGGTCGCGCGCGCGCTGCCGCCGGACCGCTACGAGCCGTTCGTGCTTGCGCTGCTCGCCTCGCAGGACCGCTGGGCGTTCGCGCGCGGCGTGAACAACACCGAGGAGATCTTCAAGATGGCGGCGCTGGCCGGCATGTCGCGCGTCGACCTTCGACGCCACGATCGCCGACACCAAGCTGCGCGACGCGATCCTGGCGGGCGCAGGACCATGCCTCGAAAGACTTTCACGTCGAACTCGACGCCGACCTTCATCTTCAACGGACCGACGCAGAAGGACCGTCACGCCTCGGGCGAGATGTCCTACGACGCCTTCGCGCAGGTCGTGAAGGAGGTCGGCGGCAGCGACCTGAGGGAGAGGCCCGCTTGCCCGTCAGCTTCACGCGCCTGCGCATCGCCGGGTTCAAGAGCTTCGCCGAACCGGCCGTGGTGGAGATCCGCCCGGGGCTGACCGGCATCGTCGGCCCGAACGGCTGCGGCAAATCCAACGTCGTCGAGGCGCTGCGCTGGGCGATGGGCGAAAGCTCGGCGCGCTGCCTGCGCGGCGGCGAGATGGACGACGTGATCTTCGCCGGCACCGCCGCCCGTCCCAGCCGCAACATCGCCGAGGTGACGCTGGTCGCTGGACGAGGCGCAGGGCATCGCGCCGCCGCCGTTCCACGACGCGCCGGAGCTGGAGATGGCGCGCCGCATCGAGCGCGGCGGCGGCAGCGCGTTCCGCGTCAACGGGCGCGAGGCGCGGGCGCGCGACGTGCAGACGCTGTTCGCCGATCTGGCCAGCGGCGCGCGCGCCTCGGCGATGGTCAGCCAGGGCCGCGTCGGCGCGATCGTCGCCGCGCGGCCGGAGGAGCGGCGGGCGCTGCTGGAGGAAGCCGCCGGCATCACCGGCCTGCACGCCCGCCGTCACGAGGCGGAGCTGAAGCTGCGCGCGGCCGAGGCCAATCTGGCGCGGGCCGAAGACCTGAAGGGCCAGCTCGAGAGCCAGCTGGAGGGCCTGAAGCGGCAGGCACGGCAGGCAGCGCGCTACCGCACCGTCTCTGCCGCGTCCGCACCGCCGAGGCAGAGCTGTTCGCCGTCCAGCGCGCCCGCGTCCAGGGTGCGCGCGATGCGGCGGCGGCCGCGCTGCATGCCGCCGAACAGGCGGTCGCCGACGCCACCGCCGCCGCCGCGGCGGCCAGCGCGCATGCGACCGAACAGGCCGCCGCCCTGCCCGCCGCTGCGGGCCGAGGAGGCCACGGCGCGCACCGCGCTGGAGCGCCACCGGGTCGGGCTGGAGCAGCTCGCCGCCGAGGAGACGCGCGCCGAAGCCGCCGTGACCGAGGCTCGCGCCCGCGCCACCCAGGTCACCAGCGACCTCGCGCATGCCGAAGCAGGGCCTGGCCGACGCCGACGCCGCCACGGCCCGGCTGGCACAGGAAGCAAGCGCGCATCGAAGCCGAGGAGGCAGCGCACCCGCCGCGCATGGCACGCGCCGGACAGGCGGCCGCCGAGGCCGCCGACGCCGCCGCGCGCGCGCCGAGGCGGAGGCGAATCGCGCCACCGAGCACGCCGCCGACCTCGCCGCCCGCCACCGCGCGCTGTCCGAGGCGCTCGGCGCAAGCCGAGCAGCGCGCCAGACGGGTTCAGGACCAAGCCGAGAAGCTGCGGGAGGAAAAGGCGCGGGTCGCGGCTCAGCTTGTCGAGCCGGACCGGCTCGCGGCTGCCGAAGCGGAGAACGCGGCGGCCGAGCAGGCCGTCGAGGAGTCGCGCACCCGCCTCGAAGCCGCCGAGCAGGCGCGCGCCGCGGCCCTGGCGCGACTCGGCCACCGCCCGCAGGCCGCCCAGGCCGCCGCCGAGCAGGCGCGCCGGCAGGCGCACACGGCATTGGCTGCCGCCCGCGATGCCGCCGCCGCGGCCGAGACCGCGCGCACCAAGCTGGCCGCCGAGGCGCACGCGCTGGCCGAGGTGCTGGCGGTCAAGGACGGCGAGAAATGGCCGCGCATGGTCGATCTGCTCGCCGTGCCCGACGGGCTGGAGGCGGCGCTTGGTGCGGCGCTCGGCGAGGAACTGGAATCCGCGACCGACACCCAGGCCGCCCGCCACTGGCGCGAATCTGCCGCCGCTTGCCGATGCGCCAGCATTGCCGGACGGCTTTGCTGCCCTTGCCGCCCTGGTGCACGGCGCCGCCGGCGCTGGCGCGCGCGCTGTCGCAGATCGGCCTGGCCGAGGATGCGGCGGCGGCCGAGCTGGCGCAGCCGGCGCTGCGGCCCGGGCAGGCGCTGGTGTCGCGCGACGGCGCGGTGTGGCGCTGGGACGGCTACACGATCCGGCCGGCACGCCGACCGCCGCGGCGGTGCGGCTGCAGCCAGCGCAACCGGCTGGCCGACCTGCGCGCCCGCCTGAGCCAGGCCGAGGCCGAGGCATCGCGAACGCGCGACGGCGCGTGCCGCCGCCGAAGCCGCCGAGCGCACCGCGCGCGCCGAGGCGGAAGCCGAGGAACGTGCCGCCCGCGCCGCCGCCGACGCGGCCGAGCGCGCGGCCACCGAGGCCGAGCAGCGCGCGCGCGGCCGAGCGACGCGACGCCGAGCAGCGGCTGGAGCGCGCCCGCGCCGCCGCCGGCAGCCTCGCCGCCGCAGGCCGCCAGCTGCCGCCGCCCGTGCCGGCGGCGCTGGACGAGCAATCCGGCCGGCTCGAGGCCGAGGTGGCCGAGGCCGACCGCGGCGCTGGCGGCAGGCGCGTGCAGGCCCGTGCCGGCCTGGCCGATCCCGCCGAGGCCCGCGCCGCGATGGAGCAGGCGCGCGCGCGGCGCTCGCCGCTGCCCGCACGCGCGAGACCGCAGCGCGCGGCGAGCGCGACGCGCTGCGCGCGCGCCGCCGCCGGCCGCGCCCATCGCGCCCGCACGCTCGCTGCCGAGCGCGCAGGACTGGCGGATGCGCGCAGCGCGACGCACGCGGGCCGCGTCACCGATCTCGCCGCCCGCGCCGCCAGGACGCGCGCGCGGCGCTCGCCGGGCTGCCGCCGCCCCGGCGCAGATCGCCGCCCGCCGCGCCGCGGCACGCGACGCGATGGAGCAGGCCGAGGCCGCGCACCGCGCCGCCGCCGACGTGCTGACCCGCGCGGAGAGCTGCCGCCAGCGGCCGCCGACCGCGCCGCGCGCGCCGCCGAGGCGGCCGCTCGCCGCGGCGCGCGAGGCCGTGGTCCGCGCGGACGGCGACAGCACGCAGGCCGCAGCAGGCCTGGGGCGTGGTCGCCGAACGCATCCTGGAACGGCTCGGCGCCAACCCCGCACTGCCCGACCCGCCCGCCGAGCTCGGCGCCGGAGGCCGAGGAAAAAGCCCGCCGCCGGCTGGAGCGGCTGCAGCGCGAGCGCGAGGAGATGGGGCCGGTCAACCTGCGCGCCGAGATCGAGGCCGAGGAGGTCGACACGCCAGATCGACGACCATCGCACGCGAGCGCGACGAACTCACCACCGCCATCGCCAAGCTGCGCGGCTCGATCGGCCATCTCAACCGCGAGGGGCGCGAGCGGCTGGCCGCGGTGTTCGCAGGAGGTCGATCGCAATTTCCAGGCGCTGTTCGCGCGCAATTTCGGCGGCGGCAAGGCGCATCTGGCGCTGGTCGGCTCGGACGACCCGCTGCAGGCCGGCCTGGAGATCTATGCCCAGCCGCCGGGCAAGAAGCTCGCGGCGCTGACGCTGCTGTCGGGCGGCGAGCAGGCGCTGACGGCGCTGTCGCTGATCTTCGCGGTGTTCCGCTGCAACCCCGCCCCGGTCTGCGTGCTGGACGAGGTGGACGCGCCGCTGGACGACGCGAACGTCGATCGTTTCTGCGGGCTGCTGGAGGACATGGTGCGCGAGACCGGCACGCGCTTCCTGGTGGTCACGCACCACCACCTGACGATGGCGCGCATGGACCGGCTCTATGGCGTGACGATGCAGGAGCGCGGCGTCTCGCGGCTGCTGTCGGTCGATCTGCGGCAGGCCAGCGATCTGGTCGAGACAGCGCGCATCGCGGCGGAATGACCCGCCGCGATGCGCCGGCGCGTGATCAGGCCCGCGGTGCCGGCTGCCAGAGCCCGAGCTTGGCGCCGGTCGGGTCCATGATGATCGACAGCCAGCCGGTCTCCGGCACTTCCGTCTTCTCGCGGACGATCGTGGCGCCCAGGGAGCGCGCCTTCTCGGTCGCCGCGGCGACATCGTCGACCATCGTGTAGGCGAGCCAGCCGGACTGCTCGCCCGGCACCGGATGCTGCGCCATACCCCCGCCGACGCCTTCGCCGACGTTGATCATCGTGTAGGTGAAGCCCGGACCCATCGGCACGTCGGTGAGCTTCCAGTCGAACAGCGCACTATAGAACGCCTTTGCCGCCGCGATGTCGATCGTGTTCAGTTCGACATGAACGAATGGATTTGCCATGATATTCCTCCATATTTGCGATTTGTTATTACCAGGAACGGTGCGGCCGCCATGCGATGATTTCAAGACGTTGTTCGCGCGCGCGGCGGGCGATGGCGTGTATCGCGGCGGCATGACGCCGTGCCTTCACGTTTCCGCAACCCTCTTGGCTGAAGCCTCGCGGCATGTTGGACGACTTGCATCTGGCCGGCCTCCTGGCGGACGGACTCGGCCTGCACCGGGCCGGACGGTTGGCCGCGGCGCGCGCATGCTACCGCGCCGTGCTTGCCGACATGCCGGACAATGCCGATGCGCTGCATCTGCTCGGGCTGGTGGCGCACGGCACCGGCGGGCATGAGGAAGCCATCGGCTATCTGTCGCGCGCGGTGGCGCTGCGGCCGGACGTAGCGCATTTCCGCGCCAATCTTGGCACCGCCCGCCTCGCCTCCGGCGACGATGCGGGGGCGGAGGCCTGTTTTCGTGCCGTGCTGGAACGTCAGCCGGGGAATGACGATGCCTGGAACAACCTCGGTCTGGCGCTGCTGCGCCAGGAGCGGGACACCGAGGCCGAGCCCTGCTTCGCCACCGCCCACGCGCTCGCGCCCGGGCGTACAGATGCCGGCGCCAATCTGGTCGCCTGCCTGCACCGGATCGCCGACACCGCCGCGGCGCACGGCCAGCCCGATGCGGCGGAGGCCGCCTATCGCGCCGCGCTGGCCGTGCAGCCCGACAACGCACCCTGCCTGACCAATCTCGGCAATCTGCTGGTGGCAGGCGGCCGGCCGGAGGAGGCGGAGGCGTTGCTGCGCCGCGTCGCGCTGCTGCGGCCCGATGCAGCCGACGCGCAGCATAATCTGGCCGCTTGCCTCGCTGCCGCCGGGCGGCTGGCGGAGGCGGAGGCGGCGAGCCTTGCCTGTCTGCGCCTGGACCCGGACCATGCCGACGCGGCCTACCTGCTCGGCACCGTCCGGCTGCTCGGCGGCCAATGGCCCGAGGGATTCGCCGGGCTGGAACAGCGCTGGCGCCGGCGCGGCTTCGCCTGCCCGCACGCCATCGCGCAGCCGCAATGGCAGGGCGAGGCGCTCGATGGTCGCACGCTGCTGTTGCATGCCGAGCAGGGACTGGGCGACGCGATCCAGATGCTGCGCTTCGTGCCGGCGCTGGCCGCGCGCGGCGCGGTGCGTGCTGGAGGTGCCGGCGTCGCTGCGCGCGGCTGGCCGACCGGTTCGCGCCGGCGGTGACGGTGTTGACCGCTGGCGCGGCACGCCCGGCGTTCGACCTGCATTGCCCGCTGCCGAGCCTGCCATTCGCGCTGAAGCTGGGGCTGGCGGACATCCCGGCCGGCGGTGCCGTATCTGCACCCCGACGCCGCCGATGCCGCCGTATGGCGCGCGCGGCTGGCCGATGTGCCGGGGCTGCGGGTCGGGCTGGCCTGGGCCGGCAACCCCGCCTATGCGGCCGATTCGCGCCGGTCGATCCGGCCGGACCGGCTGGCGGTCGCTGGCTGATCTGCCGGGGGTCTGCGTTCGTCTCGCTGCAACGTGATGCGTCCGCACCGATCGCCCTGCACGACCGGACCGGCGATCTCCGCGACCTCGCCGACACGGCGGCGCTGATCGCCGCACTCGATCTGGTGGTCGAGCGTCGACACGGCGGTCGCGCATCTGGCCGGGGCGCTGGGCAAGCCGGTCTGGCTGCTCAACCGCTTCGACACCTGCTGGCGCTGGCTGCTGCGACCGCACCGACAGCCCGTGGTATCCGACGCTGCGCCAGTATCGGCAGGCACGGCCGGGGGAGTGGGACGGCGTGCTGGCGGCGGTGCGCGACGATCTGGCGGCGCGGGCGCGTGGGTTGGCTGTTTAGCAACGGGCAGCGCAAGCTGCCGCCCCCGCCTGTTGCCCAGGTGCAAGGTGACGCCATCTCACAATATAAATAACCTTGTGCCCGCCCGCAGAATGCGTGCGGCCTGAAAAGGGGCGACCCATGTCGGCGTCCACGACATCCGCAGGCAAGCCGCACCACGTCGTCGTTGCCGGCGGTGGGGCCGGGGGGCTGGAACTGGTCACCAAGCTCGGCGACACGCTGGGCAAGCGCGGCCGGGCACACATCACGCTCGTCGAACGCGCGCGCACCCATCTGTGGAAGCCGCTGCTGCACTCGGTGGCCGCCGGCAGCATACTGCCGTCGGAGCATGAACTCAGTTATCTGGCGCAGGCCCACTGGCACCATTTCACTTACCGCTACGGCGACGTGATCGGGCTGGACCACGCCAATAAATCGCTGCATCTGGCGGCGATGCTGGACGAGGAGGGGCGGGAGGTCATCCCGCCCACGGTGTTGTCCTACGACACGCTGATCATGGCCATCGGCAGCGTCACCAACGATTTCGGCACGCCGGGTGCCGCGGAATTCGCCGTGCCGCTGGACACGCCCGAGCAGGCCATCCGCTTCAACGTCAGGCTGATCAACGCCTGCCTGTGCGCCAACGCGCAGGAGGGGCCGATCCGGCCCGGCCAGCTCTATGTCGCCATCATCGGCGCCGGCGCCACCGGCACGGAACTGGCGGCAGAACTGCACCGTACCGCACGCGCCCTTGTCGCCTACGGCCTGGACCGCATCGATCCGGAACGCGACATCCATATCGTGCTGATCGAGGCCGCCGAGCGCATCCTGCCTGCGCTGCCCGAGCGCATGTCCGTCGCCACCAGCGACCTGCTGGCCACGCTCGGCATCGAGGTGCGCCCCGGCTCGCGCGTGGCCGAGGTGCGGGCGGACGGCGTGGTGCTGGCGACCGGCGAGATGATTCCGTCCGAACTCGTGGTCTGGTCGGCCGGCGTGAAGGCACCGGATTTCCTGGGCAAGATCGACGGGCTGGAGACCAACCGCATCAACCAGCTGGTCGTGACCGAGACGCTGCAGACCACGCATGACCCGGATATCTTCGCCATCGGCGACTGCGCCGGCTGCCCGCGCCCGGGGGAGCCGGCGCCTGCCTGGGTGCCGCCCCGGGCGCAGGCGGCGCACCAGATGTCGTCCCACATGCTGCGCCAGATCCGTCTGCGGCTGGACGGGCGCAAGCTGGAGCCGTTCCGGTACCGGGATTTCGGCTCGCTGGTATCGCTCGGCCGCTACACCACGGTCGGCAACCTGATGGGCTTCGTGGTCGGTCGCAACATGTTCATCGAGGGGTTCTTTGCCCGCATGATGTATCGCTCGCTCTACAAGATGCACGAGGCGGCGCTTTTTGGCGGCGCCTCGGTGCTGTGGCGCACCGTTGTCAGATCCATATTGCAACGACCGACGCCGAGTGTGAAGCTGCATTGAGTGGGCGCGCTTTTGTCCGAAGACAGGCGCCGATGCGCGCGGATCGAAAGCATTGATCTTCCATCTGCGTCGATCCGTGTCATCCGCGGATGAATATTATTGACGGAGAACGGATTTGACTCGGGCCCCCGCCCGCCACGCGGCCGTCGCGTTCATCCTGGTGACGCTCGCGCTCGACTCGCTCGGCTTCGGCCTCGTCATCCCGATTTTCCCGGAACTGGTACGCACGCTGTCCGGCCTGTCCCGTTCGGACGCGGCGTTCGCGATGGGCGCCTCGGTGGCGCTGTTCGCGTTCGCGCAACTGCTCGCCGCCCCGGTGCTCGGCGCGCTGTCGGACCGGTTCGGCCGGCGGCCGGTGATCCTGCTGTCGGTCACCGGCATCGCGCTGAATTACATCCTGCTCGCCTGGGCGCCGTCCCTGCCGTGGCTGTATCTGGGCCGGCTGCTGGCCGGCGCCACGGCGGCTAACGTCTCCACGGCCACCGCCTATATCGCCGACGTTCTCGCCGCCCGACTTGCGTGCCCGCCGCTTCGGGCTGATCGGTGCGACATTCAGCTTCGGCTTCGTGATCGGCCCGGCGCTGGGCGGCTGGCTGGGGGCGATGGATCTGCGCCTGCCGTTCATCGTCGCGGCCGCGCTGGCCGGCTGCAACGCGCTGTACGGGCTGCTGGTGCTGCCGGAGAGCCTGGAGGCCGAGCACCGCCAGCCGTTCCGATGGAGCGGCGCCAACCCGATCGCGGCGCTGCATCTGCTGACGCGCGACGCGGTGCTGAAGCGCCTCGCGCTGGCCTGGGCCTGCATGTGGTTCGGCATCGGCGCCATCCAGACGGTGTTCGTGCTGTCCAACGGGCTGCGCTTCGGCTGGGGGCCGCACCAGAACGGCGCCGCGCTGGCGCTGGTCGGGACTTGCGGCGCCCTCGTGCAGAGCCTGCTGGTGCGTCGCGTGACATCGTGGTTCGGCGAGCGGGGGGCGGCCATGTTCGGCCAGGCTGCCAGCGTGGCGGCGTTCCTGCTGATGGCGCTGGCGCCGTTCGGCTGGGTGATCTACCTCGCGGTCGTGGTGAACGCGCTCGGGCAGGTGGCCAATCCGGCGGTGCGCTCCCTGATCTCGGCGCGCGCCGGGCCGGACAACCAGGGGCACGTGATGGCCGGGCTGTCGGTGGTCGAGGGACTGACGGCCATCGTCAGCCCGCTGATCGCCTCGGTGCTGTTCTCGCAATTCTCCGGGGTGCGCGCGGTCCTGGTGTTTCCCGGCGTGCCGTTCCTGGTCGCCTCCGCCGCGTTCGTCGTGGCGATCCTGGCCGTGCATGTCGGGCCGGCGCGGCGGCTGGGCGCGACGGCGGCCGAATAGCAGGTTCAGGCCGGTCCCATACGGGCGCGAAAGCCAATGCAGGCGCCATGCACGAAGGCCGGCACGAACACCGCGAGGCGGTCGGCGCCGCTTGCCAGGCTCACCCCCCGCCCGGCCGCGCCGAGGCGCGCCAGCAGCGTCGTGTCGGTGACCGGCTGGGCATAGCCGGTCGCCTCGCGTGGCAGGCTTATGGCGCGGGGGGCGCCAGGCCATGCCGCCTCGGCGTCGCCGCCGCGCACCGCGTGGGCGACCATCGTGACGTCGCGTGCCTTGAACACCATCACGCCGACGATGGCCCCGTCTACCACCACGCCCGCGCCGGACACGCCATGGTCCACTCCCGCCGGGGTGGCGAACACACCCTCCAGCAATCCGCGCGGCTGGCGCGGCGCCAGCTTCAGCCCCGCGATGGCGGCGTAGGCGGCCTCGCCCCCCGGCGCGAACCCTGCCATCTCCAGCACCGCCGCGTCGCCGAGGCGCAGGCCCCGCGCATCGCCATGGCCGCCGCCGCCAAGCCCGAAGGCCGGGCCGGGGGCGGCCTGCGCCACCAGCAGCGCGCGGCCGAGATATTGGCCGCGCGCCGAATAGACCGCCAGCCACGCGCCCGGATGCTCCCGCACGATCCGCATGACGTGGGCTGCCGTCAGGATGCGGTTGGGGCGGCCGCTGTCGGCCACCACCATGCCGGAGGCGTAAGCGAACGCGTGCCCGTCCGCCGTGGCCGCGACCAGCCGCACCGCCGCCTCGGCGGCCGCCTCCGCCCACGGCGCCGGCGGCAACTGGCTATCGAAACAGGTCGCGGCATGCACGGCTCCGCCGGTCAGCGCCAGCGCCGCCGCAAGAGCGCAGGCGCGAATCACGTTGCGCGCAGGGAACTGCGCAGCACGTCGATGGCGACCAGCACGCCCTCCCGCTCGACATGCCAGAACGTCCAGCCGTTGCACGACGGGGCGTTCTGCACCTCCGAGCCGATCTTGTGGATCGAGCCCTGGCGGTCGCCGGCGCGGATGCTGCCATCGGCCACCACCACGGCGGTGATCTTGCGGGTGCGGTCGGTCAGCACCGTGCCGGGCGGCAGCAGCCCGCGCTCGACCAGCGTGCCGAACGGCACGCGCGGCGCGTCGCGCTTGT
This sequence comes from uncultured Pseudomonadota bacterium, assembly GCA_963764895.1. Classification (GTDB taxonomy): domain Bacteria; phylum Pseudomonadota; class Alphaproteobacteria; order Acetobacterales; family Acetobacteraceae; genus CAVXUK01. Next base: position 667,196 of record CAVXUK010000009.1, on the reverse strand, counting down.
CCGGCGTGGTGCCCATCCCCTCCAGCGGCGCCGGGCGGACGCGGCGCACCCGCCCGAGTGCCGCCTCGACATAGGCGGGGTGGCGTTCGATGCCGATATAATGCCGGTGCAGCCGCCGGGCGACGGCCGCCGAGGTGCCGGTGCCGAGGAACGGGTCCAGCACGATGTCGCCGGGGTTGGTGCTGGCCAGCAGCACGCGGTGCAGCAGCGCCTCCGGCTTCTGGGTCGGGTGCAGCTTCAGGCCGTGCTCGTTGCGCATCCGCTCCGGCCCCGTGCACAGCGGAAAGTACCAGTCGCTGCGCATCTGCACGTCGTCATTCAGCGCCTTCATCGCCTGATAGTTGAAGCGGTGCCGGCTGTCGCGCCCGCGCGCCGCCCAGATCAGCGTCTCATGCGCATTGGTGAAGCGCCGGCCGCGAAAGTTCGGCATCGGGTTGGCCTTGCGCCAGACGATGTCGTTGAGCAGCCAGAAATCCAGCTCCTGCAGGATCGCACCGATCCTGAAGATGTTATGATACGTACCTATCACCCAGAGCGTGCCGTCCTTGCGCAGCAGGCGGCGGCATTCGCCGAGCCAGTCGCGGGTGAAGGCGTCGTAGGCGGCGAAATCGGTGAAGCGGTCCCAGTCGTCGTCGACGCCATCCACCAGGCTGTCGTCGGGCCGACGCAGCTCGCCGCGCAACTGGAGGTTGTATGGCGGGTCGGCAAACACGCAGTGGACGGAAGCCGCCGGCAACATGCGCATCATGCGCACAGCATCGCCCAGCAAGATCTGGTCGAGGGGCAATTCGCGAACGATTTCCAAGGGGAAGGCGGCTCCGGTTGGCGGAGCCGCATGGTGACGATGCCGCGGAGGTCGCGTCAACCGTTGCGGCCGTCAGACGGTCAAGGTCAGCGCCATCTGGCGAACCGTGCCGAACGCGGCGCGGTGGTGGCACGTCGGCCCGAGGCGCAGCAGCGCCGCGCGGTGCGTGGCCGTGGCGTAGCCGGCATTGGTCTCCCACCCGTAGCCCGGCCAGCGCACCGCCAGCCGCGCCATGGCCCGGTCGCGCAGCACTTTGGCCACGATCGAGGCGGCGGCGATCGACAGGCAGCGCGCATCGCCGCCGATGACGCAGCGCAGCGCGCAGGCCAGCGGCGGCGGCTGGTTGCCGTCCACCAGCGCCAGGTCCGGCGGCGCGGGAAGGCGGGCGACGGCGCGCGCCATGGCCAGCAGTGCCGCGCGCAAAATGTTGATGCGGCCGATCTCGGTCACCGAGGCCGCGCCGACGCCGATTTCAACCAGGCCAGCGCGGTGGGCGGCGAGCAGGGCCGCAAACGCCGCCTCCCGCTGCACCGGATCGAGTTGCTTGGAATCGTCCAGCAGGGCCGCCAGTTCCGGCGGCACGCGCGGTGGCAGCACGACGGCGGCGGCAAGCACGGGGCCGGCGAGCGGCCCGCGCCCGACCTCATCCACCCCGGCGACACGCCCGCCCGCCAGCGACTCGAGTTCGTAATCCGGCATGCGCGCACTCTAGCGGCGGCTGCGGACGCGACTCCACCTCCTCAGTGCAGCAGCCAGAACAGTCCCCCGGCCATCAGCATCGTCGCCGGCAGCGTCAGTAGCCAGGCGATGGCGATCTGGCTGACGATCTGGCGCCGTATGCCGGCCCCGGCCGCCACCATCGTGCCGGCCACCCCGGAGGTCACGATATGCGTCGTGCTGACCGGCAAGCCGGAGAATCCCGCCGAGCCGATCAGCCCGGCCGCCACCAGCTCCGCCGAGGCGCCTTGCGCCGGTGTCAGATGTTCGTTGCCGATACGCTCGCCGATGGTGGTGACGATGCGCCTGTAGCCGATCATCGTGCCGAGCCCCAGGCACGCGGCACTCAGCACCCGCACCCAGGCCGGCGCGTATTCCACCAGCGTGCGCAGTTCCGCCCGCAGACGGTTTGCATCCGCCCGCTCCTGCGGGCTGGCCGTCTTGTCGCCGGCAGCGCGTTGCAGCTCCATGTCGATGCGGTAGACGTTGTCGCGCGTGGCCGAACGCTGATGGGCCGGGATGTCGGCGGGGCTGGATTTGCCGGCCACGATCCCCGCCAGCCGCTGCGCCGCCTGGACGGCCACGTCGTTTTCGTCATCGCCGTATTTTTCGATCAACGGCGCGGATTGGGCGGCGGCGGCGGCGAGATGGGCCATGCGGTCGCCGGAAAGGTCGAAATTCAGCGCGTATTGAACCGGCATCAGGCCGATCACCGTCAGCATGATCAGGCCGATGCTCTTCTGGCCGTCGTTGGAACCATGGCTGAAGCTGACGCCGCTGCAGGTGAAGATCAGCAGCGTGCGGACCCACCAGACCGGCGGGACGTCCCTCGCTGGTTGCCTCGAACAGATGCCGGTCCCTGATGAGTCAGGCGAACGATGCGGAACAGAATCCCGGCCAGCGCGAACCCCAGGATGGGCGAGAACAGCAGCGCGCGGCCGACGCCCCAGACCTGTCCCCAGTCGACGCCATTGCCGAAGCCGCGCTGCGTGATGACCGAGTTGGCAATGCCGACACCCAGCAGCGCCCCGATGATGGCGTGCGACGACGAGCACGGGATGCCCATCCACCATGTCGCGACGTTCCAGACCAGTGCGGCGACGAACAGCGAGAGTTCCATGCCGACCGCGGGGTTGCCGTCGGGCGGCGTCAACACGTCGGGCGGCAGCAATTCCACCAGCGTATAAGCCACCGCGACACCGCCGAGCAGCACGCCGGCGAAATTCAGCAGGCCGGACAGGATCACCGCCGGCACCGGCTTGAGCGAGTGCGTGTAGATGACGGTGGCGACAGCGTTGGCCGTGTCGTGGAAGCCGTTCGAGAACTCGAACGCCAGCACGAACACCAGACAGAAGATCAGGGCGGCGAGGGCGGGTGCCGAGGACGGCGCAAACGTGGCGAGCATGCCGGCGCCAACGGCAGCGTCGGCGCCGGGATGCCAGTCATCACGGAAATGTCGTGCTTCAGTTCGGCGTCCGTACACCCAGCGAGCGGGCCGTGGCGACGATGCTGGTCCAGGTGTCCAGTTGCAGCGGAATGCCGTTGGCCAGCCGCTCCGCGCGGGTCCGCGCCTCTTTTTCGCCCGGCACCAGCACTTCGCCGCCCGGCGTGGTGGGGGCGGAGGATTTTACGTATATCGCATACTCATTGGCTTTACGCACGAAATCCTGGGTGCCGAAATGCTTGGGATCGAGATAGATCGACAGCATGCCGTTGCTGATCCGCCCGCGCCGCCCGGGAATCGGGCCGGAGGTTCCGCCGCCGGTCAGCACGCCGGCCAGGATCTCGCACATGAAGGCCAGGCCCGAGCCCTTGTGCTCGCCGAACGCCACCAGGGCGCCGTCGCCCTGGCCGGGATCGCGCGGGCCGCCCGGCTTGAGCGGGCCGTACAGGGTTTGCGGGTCGGTCGAGAAGGTGCCATCCGGCTCAACGAGCGAGCCCGGCGGCACCGGCTTGCCGCCGTTGGAGGCGACCAGCACCTTGCCTTCGGCGACAAGCGAGGTCGCCATGTCCAGCAGCAGCATCGGCGTGTCGCCCTCGGCCGGGATGCCGATGCAGAACGGGTTGGTCGAGAAGCGGCGGTTGACGCCGCCGAACGGGGCGACCAGCTCGCCGCCGGCGACGTTCACGAAATGGATGGAAACCAGGCCGGCTTCGGCGGCGCGTTCCGCCCAGTCGCCGATGCGCCCGATATGCCCGGCGTGACGCAGCGCGATCACCGCCATGCCGGTGGCGCGGGCCTTGGCGATGCCCAGGTCGACCGCGAGCGGCGCCACGGTCTGGCCGAAGCCGTAATTGCCGTCGACGGTGGCATGGGCGGGGCCGTCGCTGACCACCGTCAGGCCCTGGCCGGCCAGCACCTTGCCTTCCTTCAGCCAGAGCACGTAGCGCGGCGTGCGAATGACGCCGTGGCTGTCATGGCCGGCCAGATTGGCGGAGAGCAAATAGCGACCGATCCCGGCGGCTTCGTCCTGGGAGCAGCCGGCGGCGTGGAAAATATCGATGATCACGCCGCGTAGCGTGTCGGCGGCGATGATGTGGGTGTCCATGGGCGTTTGGGTTCTCCCGCTTAGGTCCGCTGGGCGATGGCTTTCGCGCCCGAACGGTAGAAACCGTTGTCGGTGGGCGCGATCGTCAGTTCCGTGATGCAGGTCCGCGCCGGCAGCGTGGCGGCGAACACGATCGCCGCTGCCACATCCTGCGGCTGCACCACCAGCGCCAGCTGTTCCGGCGTGAGCTTGACGGGCCGCTTCTCGAGGATGGGCGTGTCGACCTCGCCCGGGTTGATGCAGATGCTGCGGATGCCGTTGATGCCTTCCTCGGCGTTCAGCGTGGCACTCATCGCGCGGGCGCCGAACTTCGCGGCCGTGTAGATCGGGCCGGACGCCAGAAAGATCCCGGTGGCGGAGAGTGACGCGATATGCACCAGGATGCCGTCGCGCCGCGCCCGCATCGCCGGCAGCACCGCGAGCGTGCACAGGATCGGGCCGGTCAGGTTGCCGGCGACGAGGCGTTGCGCCGCCTCGGCCGTCAACTGGTTCCAGTGCCGCCGCGTCTCGTTCCAGCCGGCGTTGTTGACCAGGATGTCCGGCTCGCCCAGCGCCGCGACGATGGCCGCGTGGGCGTTGCTGACGGCCGCCGCGTCGGTGACATCGGCGGGCGCGACCAGCGCGGTGCCGCCCGCGTCCCGCACCAGGGCGGCCGTGGCCTCCAGTGTTGCCAGCGTCCGGCCGGTCAGGGCCACGCTGGCGCCGGCCTCGGCCAGCGCCAGTGCCGTGGCGCGGCCGATGCCGGTCCCGGCCCCCGTGACCCAGGCAACGCGGCCCGCGATGCCCGGCATCAGACCACCTTGCCGCTGTCGGAGTCGATCAGGTGCATCTGGTTCATGTCCACGGCGAGCGGCAGCACCTCGCCAGGCACGGCGCGCACATTCGGGTCGATGCGCGCCGTCATCTCGGCACCATCGACGAGGAAATGCACCATGGTCTCCATGCCCATCGGCTCGACCACGTCGACCAGCACGTTCATGCGCGCGACGCCGGGTTTCTCGGCGTTGCTGATGTCGGTGAGGTGTTCGGGGCGGATGCCGAGCAGCATCGCGTGGCCGGCATGGCTGGCATAGCGATTGGCGCGCTGCGGCGGCACCGGCAGCTTGTCGCCGCTGGGCAGCTGCACGTACAGCCCGCCCTCGTTCACGACGCGGCCGGGCAGGAAATTCATCGACGGGCTGCCGATGAAGCCGGCGACGAAGCGGGTGGCCGGATTGTGATACAACTCCTGCGGCGGTCCGACCTGCTCGATGCGGCCCTGGTTCATCACCACCACGCGGTCGGCCAGCGTCATCGCCTCGACCTGGTCGTGGGTGACGTAGACCGTGGTGGTGCGGACGGTCTGGTGCACCTTCTTGATCTCGGTGCGCATCTGCACGCGCAGCTTGGCGTCGAGGTTGGACAGCGGCTCGTCGAACAGGAACACCCGCGGGTTGCGCACGATGGCGCGGCCCATCGCGACGCGCTGCCGCTGCCCGCCCGAGAGCGCCTTGGGCCGGCGTTCGAGCAGGGCGGTGATGTCGAGGATGCGGGCGGCCTCATCGACGCGGCGCTTGATCTCGTCGCGCGGGAATTTCCGCAGCTTGAGGCCGAAGGCCATGTTCTCGAACACGGTCATGTGCGGATAGAGCGCGTAGTTCTGGAACACCATGGCGATGTCGCGGTCGCGCGGCGGCACGTCGTTGACCAGATCGCCGCCGATCCAGATTTCCCCGCCGGTGATCTCCTCCAGCCCCGCGATCATGCGCAGCGTGGTCGACTTGCCGCAGCCGGAAGGACCGACCAGCACGACGAACTCCTGGTCGGCGATCTCCAGGTCGATGCCGTGCACCGCCTTGTACGTTTCGTACGCTTTCTCGACCTTGCGGATCGACACCCCTGCCATGGCCCCAACTCCCCTGTGCTTCATGCGAGTTACGCACAGCGCGCCGCGTTCGGCAACGCGGCTTCCCGCTTGGTGGGCAATTGTGGCAGACGGTGGGCAATTGCTTGACTTCTGGGCGAGTATGGGGAAACGGGGTGGCGATCGCCGGCTCCCCGAGGAGATTTCGATGAACCGGACTGCGACTGTTGCCCTGGTCGTCATGCTGGCAGGTGCGCCGGGTCTCACGCTGGCGCAGCAAGCCCCGGCATCGACGACGGAGACGCTGTTGCGTCTGTCTGCGGCCGGGTCGGTGCAGGCGGCCCCGGACCAGCTCGTGGCCGATCTGGTGGCACAGGACACGTCGCCGTCCGCCGCGGACGCGCAGCGACGGGTGAATGCCCTGGTCGCACAGGGCATGCAGGCGGCGCGCTCGGTGTCCGTCGTTGAGGCGCGGGCAATCGGCTACGAGGTATCGCCGGCCGACGAGAAGCGGACGAAATGGCTCGCCCAGCAGACACTGGAATTGCGAAGCACCGATGGACCGACGCTGCTCGACCTGACGAGCAGGTTGCAGCAGATGGGTTTCGTGACGGCGTCGCTGGACTGGCAGCTTTCGCCGGCCTTGCGTCGCAGGGCGTACGCGGAGGCGACAACGACGGCTTTGAAGGCCCTGCAGGCGCAGGCGGCGTCCGCGGCCGCGACGCTCGGCCTGCACGTCGATCATCTCAAGGACGTTCAGCTGCAGCCGGAGTTGCGGCCGGGCAGGCCAATGATGGCGATGGCGGCCAGGGCCAGCGCGCCGGCGCCGCAGGCGACGGGTGCGCCCGAGGACGTGACGGCCGAGGTGTCGGCGGAGGTGGTGCTGCGCCCCTGACCTGCGCCGGGCGGCGGCCGCCGCACTTTGGCGAACCACCGCCCGCTCGCGCGCAGCCTCACGCCGTCGCGTGACGGTGCCTCGCCCAGCCCACCGCCGCCACCACCAGCAGTGAGGCACCACACAGCGCCACGGTGGCGGCCGCCCCCAGCCGATCGAACACCGTGGGAGCCGCAATCAGGGCCAGCAGGATGCCCAGGTTGCCGCTGACCAGGTAGGCCCGCATCGCCGCCGCCTGATCGGCGCGGGCGAGGCGGGTCTGGCGCAGAACCGCTATCGCCACATCCTCTATCGGGCCGCCGATCGCGCCCAACGCGGCGGCGGCGCACAGACCGGGCAGCAGCCACCCCGGGGGCAGCAACAGGCCGGCGGCACCCATCAGTGCCGTGCCGACGCCCACCAGCGCCAGACCGCCAGCAGCGCCACGAAGCCACGCAACGCAGCGCGCCACACGGTCTCTGCTTGCGCCGGCGCCTCGGCCGGCGGCAGCGCGCGCAGGCGGCCGATTGCCACCAGCGTCGACGCCGAGGCCAGGAATGTGCTCACGTCCAGCGTCACGAAATGCACCAGCGGCAGCAGCGCCGCGAGCAGGCTCACAAGGCCCGGCCCCAGCAGCCGCGCGATGCGGTCGGTGGTGTCGAGCAGGGCGTTGGCCGCCGGCAGCGCCGCGAAATCGCGGACGACGGCCGGAATGGTCGCCTGCAATGCCGGGCGGAACAGCGCCTGTCCGATCGCCAGCGCCAGCACGGCCGCCACCAGCGCCCAGGCGGGCGGCGCGCCGCGCAGCAGCCACGCCACGACGACGCAGGCCAGCACGGCGGCACGGCCGAGATCGGCGGCGATCATGAGCGGGCGATGCGCGCGCCGGTCGGCCCAGCGCCCGGCCAGCAAGGCCACGGCCAACACGGTCGCGGCCTGCAACGCCGACAGGTAACCGGCGGCCGCGCCGAACACGCCGACCGTCACCCAGGCCAGCGCCACCGCGAACAACTGGTCGCCGACCGCCGAGGTGGCCAGCCCGGCCCATAGCAGCGCCAGCGCCGGGTCGCGCAGCGGGCGCAGGATCGGCGGCAACCGCGTGGTGCTCAGGCGGCATCCTTCCTGTCGTTCGCCGTGGTCGCGGCGTGGTGAAACACTGCCGTGCCGCTGGCGCCCTGTCCACGGCCGCGCCGCTTTCACGCAGCCTTAAGGCGAAGCTTCCACTTTAAGGAAAATGCCGCCGGAGTTCCCCGATGCGCCTGCTGCGCAACCTGCCGATCGCCGCCAAGTTCGCCCTGTCATCGCTGTGCGCGCTCATGCTGCTCGCGGTACTGGCGTGGAGCGACTTCGCAATGACGGCGCGCCAGGGGCTGCTCGACAACCGGGCGGCCGCCGCGTCGGATTCGGAGCGCGCCGGCCGCCGCGCACTGGCGGCGGTTCGGGAGGCACGCATCGCCGCCCGCGACGTGCAGTACGGGCAGACGCCGGAGGCGCTGGCGAAGGTGCTCGGCCAATTCGATCTGCAAGCCTCCCGTGCCGACCGGCTGCTGCACGAGATGACCGACCGCGCCCAGGACGCGCAGGCAGTTGAACTGGTCGACCGGGCCGTCGGGGCGCTCGACGTGCTCCGCACCGCGGTCGCCGACAAGGGGAAGCTGCGCTCGGCACTCCTGGCGCAGCGCGCCGCGCTTCTGGCGCTGAGTGTCCGGTTCAACGCCGGGGTTGGCGACCTGCGCCGCGCGATCGCCGCTGACGCGCCGGCCGCGCCGCCCGAGCTCGAAGCGCATCTGCGGACCTATCTCGATGCGACGCGGTCCATCGCCGAGAGCGGCCTGCTGTTCCTGGCGACCGACGATCCCGCGCTGCAATCGCGGATCGAGGCTACCAGCGATGTCGCGCGCGCCGCGGCGGCGGCGATCCTTGGGCTGGGGCTGGGCGATGCCACACGGCAGGCCGCGACGGCGCTGTTCGCGATCGGCACCGCGCAGACCGCGGCAACGATACAGATATTCGGGGCGGTGGCCGCGCTGGCGGATTTCACCGCCGGCCCGGAGAATGCCGCGACGCACTCCGTCGAGGCCAAGCTCGACGCTGCCGTCTCGGCCTTTGGCGATCTTGCCGAAGCCGTAAGGAGCGAGGCCCATGGCGGCCTCGCCGATGCGCGGCGGCGCGTGCCGCTGCTGGCGCCCGGTATTGTGCTGGTGCTGCTCGTCTCCGGCGTGCTGACCGCGCGTGCGATCGCCCGCCCGATCGCGGTGATGACGCGCGCGGTGCAGCGGATCGCCGGCGGCGACACCGGCCCGCGGATCGGCTTCACGGGGCGCAGCGACGAGGTGGGACGCATGGCGGCGGCGCTGGACGTGCTGCGCGAGCGCGTCGGGCGCGCGTTCGTGCAAAGCGAAATGATCGACCAGATGCCGGCGGCGGTGATGACCGCCGAACCGGACGGGGATTTCCGCATCACCTATGCCAATGCCGAGACCGACCGCCTGCTTGCGGTGATCCGCCAGTCGATGCGGCTGCCCCACGGGCCGGTGGTGGGGCAGGGCGTGGACACGTTCCAACTCCATCCCGAAGGTGCGCGCGCGGTGCTGTCCGACCCCGCGCGTCTGCCGTATCGCACCATCGTCCGGCTCGGCGACGAGGTGCTGGAACTGCATGTGTCGGCGCTGCGCAACAGCGACGGCAGCTATGCCGGCCCGATGCTGACATGGACGATGCGCACCCGGCAGGAACGACTGTCCGCGCAGTTCGAACGCTCGGTGGTGGGCATCGCGCGGGAGGTCGGCGCCGGGGCCGAGGCGATGGCCGGCACCGCCGAGGCGATGACCCGCGCCGCGGACGACAGCGGCCAGCTTCTGGTCGCGGCGGGCGACGCCTCGCGGATCGCGGCCAGCCACATGCAGACCGTCGCGGCGGCCAGCGAGCAACTGGCGGCATCGGTGCGCGAGATCGGCCGGCAAGTTGCCGAAAGTGCCACGATCGCCGGCACCGCGGTGACGGCGGCGGACGCGACGGACCGCTCGGTCACCGGCCTGGCCGGGTCCGTGTCAAGGATCGGCGACGTGGTGAAGCTGATCGGCGACGTCGCCGCGCGCACCAACCTGTTGGCGCTGAACGCCACCATCGAGGCCGCACGCGCGGGTGAGGCGGGGCGCGGCTTCGCGGTGGTCGCCAGTGAGGTCAAGGCGCTGGCCGGGCAGACGGCGAAGGCGACCGGGGAGATCGCCGGTCAGGTCGCGGCGATCCGGGACGAGACCGGGCAGGCGGTCGCGGCGCTGCGTTCGATCGGGGCGACGATCCGGCGCATGAACGAGATCGCCACCGCCATCGCCGGCGCCGTCGAGCAGCAGGGGGCGGCGACGCAGGAAATCGCGCGTAGCGTGCAGCACGCGGCCACCGGCGCCGCCGAGGTCGACGGCGTGATGGCGCAGGTCAGCCGCACGGTGCATCACACCGGCTCGCAAGCCGGCGACGTGGTTGCGGCGGCAACGGCGCTGACCGGCAAGTCGGCGGTGCTGGCCCGCGAGGTTGCCGAGTTCCTGGCAGCCCTGAAGGCCGCCTGACGCCAGGTGGAATTCCGAACTCTTCCAGGCTGCCGCGCCCAGGGGGCGGGACAACGCCATAACCCGATATCACGCCCTGCCATCTTTCATGAGTACAGAGAAATAGTGGACGCTTATTCGAGAAGTGTCAGCGACGTCAGAGCGCCATTTTTGTGTGGCAGCGCCGATGTCTCCGGGCGCCTGGCTGGCGCCACCGATGGAGGCGACGCCGGAAGGACTCCGTCAAGCGTTCGATTCCGCGTCGGTGGCGATGGCGGTCGCCTGTCAGGAATGCGTTCCGCTGATGCCGAAGGGGGGCCGAATCATCGGCATCACTTACGCGATGGGCAGCCGCACAGGAAGTTGGCAGGCTTGGATCGCGATGGGCGGCGGCAAGGCGGCGATGGAATCGACTGTTCGTTACTTTGCGGTCGCGCTGGTCAAGAAAGGGATCACCGTAAACGCAGTGAGTCCAAGTCTTATTGATGACAGCATCATAAACGCGCTGCCGGAGCCCGTGTACAATGGAATCAAGGCCTGGAACGAGAGCGGCTGGACGCCGTTCGGCCGCATGGGCACGCCTGTCGACATAGGCGATGCCGTGGCACTCCTGTGCGCCGACGAGGCAGGCTTCATTACCGGGCAGACGATCCATGCCGACGGCGGCGCGTCGCTCATGAACAGCGACATGCCTCTTGATATCCAGGGTGTGGGCTGACCGTTCGCGGCGCGGCGGCAACGGTGCCGCCGCACCGTGGGAAGGCTCAGGAAGCCTGCCGAAACGTCTCCGGCAACCGCAGATCCGTCCGCGTTCCTTGGGCCGCGGCCGAGACGGACGCCCACTTGTCCCAGGTTGCCAGGCGCTCCTCGTACATCTTGCGCACCATCGGAACGGCTGTCGCGCCCAGCAGGATACGCAGCGGCGGCTCTGCGGCGTCCACCACTTTAAAGAGCGCCTCGGATGTCGCCTGAGGATCACCCATGCTCTCTGCGGCGAATGCCGCGAAAAGCTGTTCCTTGACCGGGTTGTAGGCCGGCACGGGCGAGGAAGCCCGGATGGAGCTTGGATCGGCGAAATCCGTGGCATAGCCACCGGGCTCGATCAGCGTGACCTTGATGCCAAAGGCCGCGACCTCCTGCGATAGCGCGTCCATCAGCCCTTCCAGCCCCCATTTGGAGGCGTGATACATGCCCACGGTGGGGAACGCGCCCACGCCGCCGATGCTGGAGACGGCGAGGATATGGCCGGATTTCTGCGCCCGCAGGATCGGTACCGCTGCCTGCGTCACCCACAGCGCACCAAACAGGTTGGTCTCGATCTGGGCGCGCGCCTCGGCCTCGCTGAGCTCCTCTATGGCGCCGAGCTGGCCGTAGCCCGCATTGTTGAGGACGATATCGAGCCGCCCGAATGCGTCCTTGCCTTTCGCCACGGCTGCGAAGGCTGCCGCCCGGTCGGTGACATCCAGCGCCAGCGGCAGGACCCTGTCCCCGTACGATGCCACAAGCGGTTGCAACACGGCTGGATTGCGCGCTGTCGCGACCACCTTGTCTCCCCGCTTCAGCGCCGCCTCCGTCCAGACCCGGCCAAAGCCGCGGGATGAGCCTGTGATGAACCACACTTTTCCGTCGGACATGATCGCTCTCCTCATCAGGGAATCTGACGCTTTGACATTTTACGGCATTTCGTCACAGCCATGACGAGATGACATTTCCCGTGGGAATGTCAAGATAAGAGGCATGAACGAATCGACGACACCCCCATCAAAGCGACAGCGCGCCATCGAGGCGGGCGCGCGCGTCTTCCTGCGCTTCGGCTTTGCGCGGGCGACCATGGGCGACATCGCGCAGGCGGCCGGCATGTCGCGCCCGGCGCTCTACCTGATCTTTTGCAGCAAGGAGGAGGTGTTCGAGGCCGTTGTCGCCCACTGGATCGAGGATAGTTTGGCGCGGATCGCCGCCGGCCTTGCTGCCTGCTCCACGCTTGGGGAGAAACTCCGCTTCGCCTGTGAGATCTGGTGCGTGGAGGGGCTGGAACGGGCCCTTGCCAACCCGGACGTGCGCGACATGTCCGGGCTGCCCGCGGTTCGGAAGAGCTACGCTCGGTTCGAGGCCTGCCTGACCGACATCCTACGGGAGGCGGTCGAACGGTCGGGCCTTGGCGTCACGGCCGGTGACCTGGCGCGGGTGATCGTCTCAGCCATGCAGGGTTTCAAACAGACCGCCCGGAGCGGTGAGGAAATGCGGCACCTGATCGCTGTCCAGATCCTGGCAATTGAACGCGCCCTGGCCTCCTGCTTGGTGCCGAAGTTATGAACCTGGCAGCAGAAAATATATCTGTTCCAGATTAAGTAACCCGTTCGTCATAGTCCTGCCGCACCCAGTCGAGGAATGGGGTTCGGCCCTCGGCTTCGGCCATGAAACGAAGCAGAAAGGCATCGAGGACGCCGGCCCTGGACCGTTTTAGATGGCCGAAGCGGAGCGACAGATGGCGCGATGCCTCTTGCACGGTACCGCCGTTGAGCAGGACGAACAGGCCAGCGGCGAAGCCGGTACGGTCAGCACCGGACTTGCAGTGCATCACCGCCGGGACCTGCATCGTCCGGTAGACCTCGGCGAGTTTGAGGATCTCCGAGCGGGCGGGCGCGCGGCGTCCCTGCACCGAAATGTCGATGACGTGGAGCCCGAGGCGCGCCGCGGCTTCGCGGGACAGTGCGTCCGCCCCGTTCCTTGCCTCCGCGCCGCGCAGGTTGATCAGCGTCTTCAAACCATATTGCCGGGTCATCGCGACAAGGCGGCGGGGCGTGGGATGATTGCAGCGGTAGAGCACGCCCGGTCGGACCGCCGCCCAATTGGTCCACAACAGGCGGAACACTGCGTGGTCCACGAGCAGCGCATCCAACCAGGCATTGAGCCGGCCGCCTGAGGTGGACAGGTCACCCTTGAAGATCGAACCCATGATCGAGGCCAGATGCCTTTCGTGACGAGGCCGCGAAGGCGTCGCCTGTAAGGGGTTGGTTGAGTCGCAGTTTCAGCAGCTGCATGGAGCGGCAGGGAGCCTCGGTGAGCCTTCGTAGAAGCCAAGCATGCATGCTCGCGCGTCGCGTTGCTATCGGCACACCGGCCCGGCCGGGGCACGAACTGTGGGCACCCATGGCCCAGGAGGCGCTACCGCCCCAGGAGACCGCTCTTCCTCAGATAGCGCGCCAGCAGGAACAGGATAGTAAAAACGACGAACGCGATCGCAAGGCCGATCCATTCGCCCGTCAGGCCGAGACCGCGGGACAGCCATGCCCTGTAACCAAGGACGAGGAGGACACCAGTCATCCAAGCGTATGCGCTTGAATAAATCTTCGAGACCGCCTGCCGCCAATTCAGCGAGCTATGCGCCAGCGTTGACCCCAAATTCTTGAACGCCGGGCGCCAACGTCGGACGTTCTTGCAATATGATAGATATTCTTGGCCGAATCGCGTAACAAGAAAGGCCTCCTCAGCCGCAATCATCGCGCTGTAGCAGGTAATGAAAAAAATTGCAGAAAAAATAAATGCCAAAACACTGTTAAACATAATGAGAAGACCAGTTAATATCAGAAGGTTTCCAAGATAGATTGGATTGCGGCAGTGGGCAAAACATCCCACGGTCATCAGTCTGTCGGCGTGCACGTTCTTGTTCTCCCCGCCGCGCTTTATTGGGGCTCCGCCAAGCACTGCGACATGTATGGCCTGCCCGAATCCGGCGACCACCAGCCCCGCCAAATCAATAATCAGCTCCCAAGAATCGCTCTGGTATACGCGAGGCCTGAGGCTCACAAGCAGGATCAGGCAGAATATCGGGAACATCACATCACGATATCGGAATACGAATCGCCCGAAGGCAAGCCGAAGGGTCGATCTATACGCTGCGTCGGGCGGGAGTTCCTGCATGTCGTTTGAACGCATCGTCGCGTAATTCCCCACCTGAGCATGCGAGCAGGCGATTTGCCGGGACACGCCTTGCGTTGCTTAGCCGCGCGCTTGGCCTTTTTATGCCGTCTTTCGCGCGCCCGTGACGTTCGATCTGTTAGGGTCCCTGTAATGTGACAGGCTGACTATGCAATTTCGGCAAAGTCCGCGTCGGGGTGTTTCGGCGAGCGCGTACTGAACGACCGTGGCCGTCGTGACCTCGCCGCTCGATGATCTGCACCCTGGCGCCGCCGGCAGAGTTGGTGCATGAGTCCAGAACGGCGCCAAGTCGGCTTCTCGGCATCCCGTTCGCCGCGAACAACTCATGCGGAGATTCGACCTGAACATCGCGCAATTCAGGCCCAACCGCATGCGAGCGAGCGACGCGGCAGCAGTGCCGACCGCGTCGCCAATTGCCATTACTGTCTGCGCCATCGCCTTTGTGGCGATATGGACCCTGTACGGTAGCATCACGAAAGCAGGCCTGTCGGTGCACGGGGACATGGCCGAGGCGTATGTCTGGGGACGGGAGTTCAAGCTGGGCTACAACCAGCATCCGCCGTTTTGGGCCTGGATCGCTGGCGTTTGGTTTCTGGTCTTCCCCACCACCAACTGGTCGTTCTACCTGCTGGCGGTCGTCAACTCGGCCATCGGCCTGGTCGGATGCTGGCGCCTGATCGGGCTGTTCGCCCGTGACTGGGAGCAGCGCGCAGCCTTCACGTTGCTGCTGCTCACACCCTTCTATACGTTTCTATGCTACAAGTACAATGCCAATTCCATATTTTTGTCAGTTTGGCCTTGGACCCTCTACTTTCTAATAACGTCAATCGAAACCGGCCGACGATCCCAGGCATTGTGGTTCGGTCTCCTGCTCGGGGCCGGGCTGATGTCGAAATACTACGCGGTCACGCTCGACATCACCTGCCTGGCCGCGTCCGCGGCCCATCCGAGGGCGCGCGATTACTACCGTTCGGCTTCCCCTTACATTTCGATTGGAGTTTGCTGCCTGCTCGTCATGCCGCATGCGATTTGGCTGCTGGCCACCGATGCGCCGCCGGTCGCGTATATCGAGGGGCGCGCCGGGATCGGCCTGCTGCGCGCTATCGGCTATTGCGCTGTGTTCTTCGCGTCGGTCGCCCTGCTCCATATTTTCGTGCTGCTCCTGGTGTTCGCGGACGCATACGTGGCGGGCGGAATCCGGTTCGTCCGGCAGTTCTTCGTCAGCAACAGGGTTCTGGCCATCCTCGCGCTCGCCCCCGTGATCCTGACGGCCTTCTTTGGCGTTGTATTCGAGTTGAAGATATCGTCGAACATGGCGATGGGGACGTTCCCGCTCCTCCCATTACTGGCCATGAGGGCTGTATGCACGCTCAGACCGCGGCATCTGTTCCGGCGCGCACTCTGGCTGGTCGCCGTTTCCACGGCTGCCGTCCTGATCGCCTCGCCCGCCATCGCGTACTTCACCTTCAACATAGGCGACTACCCGGGTGCGACTGAGCCACGTCAGGAACTCGCGGCCTTCGTCACCCGTCTGTGGCACGAGCAGGCAAAGACCCAGCTGCGCCATGTCGTGGGCTCTGACCCGTACGAGAACGCCATCGGCTTCTACAGCGCCGACCACCCGGCGGTGTTCACCCCGCTCGATCGCCGCGAGGCGTTGCGGTCGACTCGGGCCGCGTTGGAAAGAGATGGCCTGCTCGCGGTCTGCGTCCGGGGCGATGCGGCGTGCGAAGACGACGTAAAGCCATTCCTCACTCCCGAAACCAGAAAGTTTGGAACGAAGCTGACCCACACCTTCTGGGGCCACAGCCGGGCCGCCGTCGCCTTCGACATCTACCTCGTGCCGCAGCGGCCGATTTCTTCCCCCGCCAAAGCCGGATGAGGACTGGTCCGGACAATTCGCCGCACCGCCTGAGGTGAGCAGTGGACGGTGCCAGAGGTCCGCAATGGGTCAAAGAGCCCGACCTCATGCTGCCAGGCGCGACGGCCAGCTATTCGTTGCGAGCGGCCATGGCCAGCCGGGTGTCTGGCGCCGGATATTTCCGTTATCGCACCAGATTTCCCGGAACCCGGCCCGCCAGGACGGCGTCGATGCCGTCCAGCACCAGATTGCCCATCGCGTCGCGCGTCTCGGCGGCGTTGCTGCCCAGATGCGGCAGCAACACGGCGTTCGGCAGTTGCAGATAGCCGGGATTGAGCTTCGGCTCGCCGTCGTAGACATCGAGCCCGGCGAAGGCCACCTGGCCCTCGCGCAGCGCGTCGATCAGCGCCGCATCGTCCACCAGCGTGCCGCGCGCGGCGTTGGCCACGACCGCGCCGCGCGGCAGTTTGGCGATGCGCGCGGCGTTCAGCCATTTGCGGGTGCTCTCGCCGCCGGGCGCGTTGAGCGACAGCACGTCACAGGCGGCGAGGAACGAGTCGTCGTCGTCGTGCCAGATCGCGCCGCCCTCCAGTTCGGGCGGCAGGCGGGCGATGTCGCGGTAGTGCACCGTCATCGCAAACCCCGCGGCCATGCGCGCCAGTTCGCGGCCGATGCGACCCATGCCGTAAATGCCGAGCCGCTTGCCGGAGACCAGCGTTCCCATCAATTGCGTCGGCGCCCAGCCGATCCATTTGCCGGAGCGCAACAGCCGCTCGCCTTCCCCGGCGCGGCGGGAGGCGGCCAGGATCAGCATCATCGTGCATTCGGCCGTGGCGACGCTCAGCACGTCCGGCGTGTTGACCACCGGCAGCCCGCGCGTGCGCGCGGCGGCGATGTCGATGTGGTCGTAGCCGACGCTGTACGTGGCGAGCACCTTCACGGTCGGCGGCAGTGCGCCGATGGCGGCGCCGTCCAGCCTCTCGCCCGGGCTGCACAGGATCGCGTCCGCCCCCTGCGCAAGCCGCAGGATGTCGCCGCCGGTGCGCGGCGTATCCTCGGCATTCAGGCGCGCCTGATAGTCACGGGCGGCGCGCGCCTCGATCGCAGGCGGCAGGCGTCGGGTGACGAGCAGGACGGGCTTGGTCATCGCGGGCTCCCTTCGAGTCCAAGGCGGGTCGAGTCCAAGGCAGGTCAAGTCCAGAGCGGGGTCAGGTCCAGAGCGGGTCAATCGGCTGCTTGCCATCAAGCACGGCCGCGATGTTGTCCAGAGCCCGCATGCCCATGGCATTGCGGGTCTCGGTGGTGGCGCTGCCCATGTGCGGCGTCAGGAACACATTGGGCAGGCTGGCGAACCGCAGGTCATAGTCCGGCTCGGAGCGGAACACGTCCAGCCCGGCGGCGGCAAGATGACCGGACGTGAGGGCGGCGATCAACGCGTCCTCATCCACCAGCCCGCCGCGCGAGGCGTTGACGAACACCGCGCCCTTGGGCAGCAGCGCGAACGTCTCCGCGTTCATGATGCTGGCCGTGGCCGGGGCGAACGGCGCGTGCAGCGACAGCACGTCGCAGTTCGGCAGCAGGTCGCGGATGTCGGCGAAATACCGGGCGCCTTGCTCCTGGTCCGCCGGCAGGCGGCGCGAGTTGTGATAGAGAACCTGCATCCCGAACCCGCGCGCGCGCTGCGCCACGGCTTGGCCGATCCGGCCGAGGCCGATGATCCCGAGCCGCTTGCCCCAGACGCGCGTGCCGAGCATCTCGCCCAGCCCGTAGCCGCGCCGCCAGCCGGCCCGCATGATCGCGTCATACTCATAGGCGCGTCGGCTGGCGGCGAGGATGAGCAGGAAGGTCAGGTCGGCGGTGCACTCGGTCAGCACGTCGGGCGTGTTGGTCACCGGGAGTTCGCGCGCGCGGGCGGCGGCCACATCGATATGCTCGTAGCCGACGCTGCAGGTGGCGGCGATGCGGACATGCGCCGGGATCCGCGCGATCACGTCGGCCGTCAGTTTCAGGTGCGAGGTGAGCATCAGGGCGTCTGCATGGGTTTCCGTCAGCAGGCGGATGACCTCGTCGGCCGTCATGTCGCGGCCTTCGGGGAACGGGCAGTCGAATTCTGCGGCGACACGCGCGGCGACGGCTTCAGGGATCTGGCGGCTGACGATCAGACGCGGCTTCATGGCTTCTCCTGTTCCTCGCCGTGCGACGGCGTATGATGGCGGGCGGGCGGCGGTTGCGAAAGGGGCGTCGGCGTCCGCTGCGGTGCCGGCAAAATTCGAGAGTGAATTGTTATGGGGAATAACGTTACCCCCGACATGGAGCTGACCGAGCGTTTGTTCACCGTCCTGCGGCAGCAGACATTCGACGGCGTGGGCATCACTCGCGAGGCGTACGGGCCAGGCGAGCGGATCGCGCACGCCCTGGTTGGCGCCGAAGCCGAGGCGATGGGACTCCAGATTGCGACCGATGCGGCCGGCAATCTGCTCATGACGATGCCCGGGCAGGACCGGACGGCGCCGCGCGTGGTGCTGGGCAGCCATCTCGACTCGGTGCCACGCGGCGGCAACTACGACGGCGCGGCCGGCGTGCTGGCGGGTCTGGCCGCGGTCTCCGGCCTGCGCCGCGCGGGGGTGCGGCCACGGCGCGACATCACCGTGATTGCCATCCGCGCCGAGGAGGGCGGCGCGTGGTTCCCCACTAGCTTCCCCGGCAGCCGGGCGGCGCTCGGCACGCTGCCGCCGGCGGCCCTTGAGGTCGCACGGCTGGATAGCGGGCGCACGCTTGCCGATCACATGGCCGAGGAGGGGTTCGACCCCGACGGCGTGCGCGCCGGGCGCTGCCTGCTGCCGCCGCAATCCGTCGCCGCCTATGTCGAACTGCATATCGAGCAGGGGCCGGTGCTGGAGGCCGAGCGTATTCCGGTCGGCATCGTCACCGGCATCCCGGGCTCGCGGCGATTGCGGGCGGCGCGGGTGGTGGGTGAATACAATCACTCCGGCGCCACGCCCCGCCGCTACCGGCGCGACGCGGCCATCGCGCTGGCCGAGCTGGCCACCAGGCTTGACGATGCCTGGGCGGAGCTGGAGGCGCATGGCCACGGCTTGGTCTCCACGTTCTGCGTGCTGGCGACCACGCCGGAGGCCGGCTTCACCAAAATTCCGGGGGAAGCGGTCTTTCAACTCGATGTGCGCAGTGTCGCGCAGGCGAGCGTGGATGCGATGTTCGCGCGGCTGCACGAGCTGGTGGGCGAGATCGAGGCGCGGCGTGGCGTGCGGTTCGAGCTTGGCGCCGAGCTGGCGGCGCCGCCGACGCCGATGGATGCGCAGGTGCGGGCAGGGTTGACGCGGGCGGCGGACGCGCTTGGTATCGCGCATCGTGCGATGCCGAGCGGCGGCGGCCACGATGCGGTGGCATTCGCGCAGGCCGGGGTGCCGGCCGGCATGATCTTCGTGCGCAATCAGAATGGCAGCCATAACCCTCATGAGGCTATGAGGATGGAGGATTTCGCCGACGCGACCGCGATCCTCACGCGCTGGGCTGGCGACATCGCCGTGACGTGAGCGGCCGGCACCGCGGGGCGCGTGAACCCGGCGGTTGTGCATCGCTTGAGTGGAGATGGACGACATGCCGATGGAATATCGCCACGACGTGCCGGGCCGGCAGCCACCCACGCCGGAGCCGGGCGGTCCACTCGCTCGGCTGCGAAACTGGATCGACGCGCATCGCAATCGTCGGGGGCTGCGACGCCCCGATGGCAAGAAGCCGGCGCCGGACGAAGTGCGGGCGCATTTCGGCTATTGGTTCGTCGCCTTCGTGCTGCTGATGCTGTTTCAGAGCTGGTGGCTGTCGCACGAGACGGTGCAGCCCGTCGATTACAGCCGTTTCCTCGACATGCTGCACGAGCACCAGTTCACCAGCGTCCAGGTGGAGGGGCCGTACCTGACCGGCACGCTGGCCAAGCCGCTGCCGGATGGGCGCAAGCTGACGACGACGACGGTGGTGCCCGAAGACCTGGCGCGCGAATTCCGCGCCGCCGGCGTGCAGTTCAGCGGCGTGGTGCCCAGCAGCCTCTGGAGCACCGTGCTGTCCTGGGTCATCCCGGCGGTGTTGCTGTTCGTGTTCTGGCGCTTCGTGTTCGCGCGCTACGCGGAGAACATGGGCGGGCAGGGCGGGCTGATGTCGATCGGCCGGTCGCGGGCCAAGATCTTTGTCGAGACCGACACCAAGACCACGTTCGCCGATGTCGCCGGCGCCGAAGAGGCCAAGGAGGAGCTGAGCGAGATCGTGGCATTCCTGCGCGACCCGGAAGGCTATGGCCGGCTCGGCGCGCACGTGCCCAAGGGCGTGCTGCTGGTCGGCCCGCCCGGCACCGGCAAGACGCTGCTGGCGCGCGCCGTGGCGGGCGAGGCGGGGGTGCCGTTCTTCTCGATCTCCGGCTCGGAATTCGTCGAAATGTTCGTGGGCGTCGGGGCGGCGCGCGTGCGCGACCTGTTCCACCAGGCCAGAGAGAAGGCGCCGGCGATCGTGTTCATCGACGAACTCGACGCGCTGGGGCGCGCGCGCGGCGGCTTCGCGTTCGGCGGACACGACGAGAAGGAGCAGACGCTGAACCAGCTGCTCGTGGAGATGGACGGGTTCGATGTGCGGTCCGGCGTCGTGTTGCTGGCGGCCACCAACCGCCCGGAAGTGCTGGACCCGGCGCTGCTGCGCGCCGGGCGGTTCGACCGTCAGGTGCTCGTCGACAAGCCCGACCGCGCCGCCCGGCGTGGCGATCCTGGAGCTGCACCTCAAGCGCATCCGCATGGCGAGCAGCGTGTCGGCGGAACAGATCGCCGAACTCACGCCCGGCCTGACGGGCGCGGATCTTGCCAATCTGGTCAACGAGGCGGCGCTGCTGGCCACGCGGCGGCATGCCGATCAGGTCGAGATGGTCGACGTGAACGAGGCGATTGAGCGTGCCTTGGCGGGGCTGACGCGGCGCGGGCGCGTGCTGACGCCGCATGAGCGCGAGCTGGTGGCGTACCACGAAATGGGTCACGCGCTGGTCGCCTCGGCGCTGCCGGGCACCGATCCTGTGCACAAGGTGTCGATCATTCCGCGCGGCGTGGGGGCGCTCGGCTACACGATCCAGCGGCCCACCGA
The DNA here is from genome assembly GCA_963764895.1 of uncultured Pseudomonadota bacterium. Taxonomy (GTDB): domain Bacteria; phylum Pseudomonadota; class Alphaproteobacteria; order Acetobacterales; family Acetobacteraceae; genus CAVXUK01. The sequence continues at coordinate 645,927 of CAVXUK010000009.1, read as the reverse complement.
GGATCGCTATCTGATGACGCGCGACGAGCTGGAGAACCGCATGGCGGTGCTGCTGGGCGGCCGGGCGTCGGAGATGCTGGTGTTCGATGTGCTGACGACGGGGGCTGCCGATGATCTGCGGCGGGCGACCGATCTGGCGCGCGCGATGGTGGCGCGGTTCGGCATGGTCGAGCAGTTCGGTCCGGCCGCCTTCGAGCAGGAGCGCGCGTCGATGCTGACGGCGCGCGGCGAGTTGCCGGAGGCCGGGCGGGGTGAGCAGAGCGAGGCGACCGCTGAGGCCATCGACGGGCATGTGCGCGACCTGGTGCGCCACGCGCTGGAGCGCGCCGGCGATCTGCTGCGCGCACGCCGCGATGTGCTGGAACGGACGGCGCAGGCGCTGCTCGAGAAGGAGACGCTGACGGCCGACGAGTTGCGAGAGCTCGGCGGGATGGCGGTGGCGGCCTGACCGCCGCGGGCCGCGGCACCTAAGCCTGCGTTGCCGCGGCCCGGCCCGGCCGGTGCCAGAACCTGCGGGACAGATCGCGCCCCGGCTTCTCGATCAGCTGATACGTCACGGCGGCGCATGCGATCGAAAAGGCGCACAGGATCGGGATCGTCAGCGAGAACGCGTGCGGGACGTGAAGCTGGGTCAGCGTGGACCAGACGACGTGACGCAGGGACCACTGCACGATCCAGTGCACGAGGTACATCGAGTATGACACCACGCCCAGCCAATGCACCACCGGGCTCCCGAAGGCGTTGGCGATGGGCGTGCGCGACATCGCCAGTACGATGATGAGCGGCACGAAGGACAACACGACTGCGACGTCGGCCCCGGGTGTCAGCAACAGCAGGATCACCGACGAAACCGAGATGATCGCGACGATCCAGGTCGAGGCGATGCGCGCCACCGCGGGTATCTGGGCGATTCGATACGCGAACATGCCGAGCGTGAATCCGGCAAGGCACCGCAGCAAGGGATAGGCGGTGTTGATCCCGTACACATCGAGAGGTCCGGCGCGCCCGGGCACGCCGTCTCTCACCTGATTCAACTCGATCGTCGATCTTGTCGCGACGAAGAACAGGACGGCAACGGCGATCAGCGTGGCGCCGAGCGCCACGGCACCGCGACGCAGGACAAGATAGACCAGGATCGGAAAGACGAAATAGGCGGCGAGCTCCGTGCTGATCGACCAGGATGGGCCGAGATAGCTGTCGGCGAATCCCCACGTCTGTATGAGCAGGGCGTTGGCGACGAGACCGATCGAGCTGAGATGGATATAGCTGTTGTACATGCCGAACGCCGTCGCGATGGCCATGGCCACGATGTAGAGCGGATAGACCCGGCCGATGCGACGAGACATGAAGTCGGCGTAGCTGCCCCGTACAACGTCACCCAGGAACGCCCCGCTGTAGGTGAGCGCCATGACGAATCCGCTCAGTATGAAAAACAGATCGACCGAAAGATAGCCGTGCTCGACGAAGGTCTTGGTGCGCCCGGACAGGTGCCATCCGGGCGCATAATGGTAGGCCATGACGAAACAGGCCGCCACGCCGCGCAGGCCTGTCAGGGGCCGGATCTCTCGTGACGCCATACCGCTTCCTGCGTGTTGTTCCGGCAAAGGCGAGCCATGGCCTAGCCGGGCCACAGTCGTTAGCCATCATGTGTGTCTGTCAACGTATGCTACGGTATAGCGTTGCAAGCAGACGCGTCACCCCGGAGGTCGATCAAGATTTGTTCAGAGTAGTTGAGCGGGTTGTCAGAAATATGGAACGTTACATTATTCGTAGAATACTTTTACGGAAGATTAAATAATTTGTACTCGCCAAGAATCCGCTTCGCCGGCCGGTTCAGTGTGTCGGGAAACGGAAACAGATTTGTTGCAGGGGCTGCGTTACGCCAAGCCGCCGCGCTGACACGTCGCTTGATGCGACGGCGCCGAATTGATGACCCGAACCAGTCAGCCTGTCATTTCCCGGTAGATGAATCAGGGAGGAAAATCGGCTCGAAAAGTAACACGATGGTGTCGCCTTTTCAGCCGGCCCCGTGGTTGCGGGCAACTGCTGCCAACTTGTCTTACGCGTCGACAGCGTCCTTGCGGTCCGTTAACGTGATGACTGGGACAGCGTCCCTCTCTCGGAACGAAAGGGCAAATTATGGTGCGGGCGACGATCATCGGCTTCTGCTGCATGATGCTGGCCGTTCATGCGCAGGCGCAATCGGTGGCCGCGCCGAAGGTGAGCGCGGATGATACCTGGACCTACCAGAGCACGACGGAGAACCGCACCGGCTGGCACCAGACGCGGGTCGAAGCCACCGTCGTACGTGCCGGCGCCATGGGCATCGAACTCAGTACCCAAACAGGCCGGCTCGACGATGCCGCCGGCTGAGCAGCTGGTGGGCGCGGATTGGAGCCGGTCGCGCAGCGTCAATGGCCATCAGACCGTGGTGAACCGGCCGTTCGTGTTTCCGCTCAGTGTCGGCAAGAGCTGGGAGCTGGATTATACCGAGCAGCATCCGAACCGCGAGCAAAGCAGCGCGCATATCAAGACCACGTACACCGTGACCGGCTGGGAGGATGTGACGGTGCCGGCCGGCACGTTCCATGCGCTGAAGGTGGAAGGCGACGGTGAATGGCAGGCGGCGATTGCCCCCGCCGTGGCCGCCGCGTCAGGCACGAGGGTGGACGCGCAAGGCGCCACGACGGTGATGCAGAACCGCCGCGTTGCCGCATCGATCGTCAGTGGGCGCCTCTACAAGGCGTTCTGGTATGTGCCGGCGGTGAAGAAATGGGTGAAGTCGCTCGAAGAGTTTTATGACGCCAACGGCAAGCGGAACGAACAGTATCAGGATGAGCTGGTGTCCTTCAAGGTGTCGGGCTGACGAGAGCCGGCGGAGGCATTGCCGCGAGCGACCGCCCGGCCCGGCCTGTGACCCAGGTCACAATTGACGGGGGCGAACCCGGCCATATCTGACGGCGCGCGGGCGGACGACCCAACAGCCGCCCTGCCCACAATGCCGGAGACCGTGCCGTGACCGTCATCAGCCGCCGTGCCGTGCTCGCCTCCACTGCCACGCTGGCGGCCGTTGCCGCCTTGCGGGTCCGCCCCGCGGCGGCGCAGACCCCCGGGCCGTTCACGCTGCCGCCGCTGCCCTACGGGTTCGGCGCCAACGAGCCGTACATCGATACGCAGACGATGCAGCTGCATCACGACAAGCACCATGCCGTCTATGTCGCCAACCTCAACAACGCGCTGAAGGAGTATCCGCAGGTCGCCGCGATGCCGCTGCCGACGATCCTGGCGCGGCTGGGGGAGTTGCCGGACAGTATTCGCACCACAGTGCGCAACAATGGCGGCGGACACGCCAACCATTCGATGTTCTGGACCGTGATGGGCGGCAAGGGCGGCGCGCCGGCCGGGGAGCTGGCCGCCGCGATCGACCGGGACCTGGGCGGCTTCCCGGCATTCCAGGGGGCGTTCAACAAGGCCGGGCTGGGCGTTTTCGGTTCCGGCTGGGTGTTCGTCAGCGTGACCGGCGACGGCAAGCTGGCGCTGGTGGCGCGGCCGAACCAGGACACCCCGCTGATGGACGGCGGCCGCGTGCTGTTCGGCAACGACGTGTGGGAGCACGCTTATTACCTGAAATACCAGAATCGCCGCGCCGACTACCTGAAGGCGTGGTGGAACGTGGTGAACTGGGACAGCGTCGCATCCCGCTACGCGGCGGCGAAGGCCGGCAAATTGGAGGTGTGAGGCTTGACTGGCGGGCGCGTCCGGGCAACCTGCCCGGATGGCATCCGCACGTCTGGCCGTCGATATCGGCGGCACCTTCACCGATCTCGCCCTGGAACATCAGGGGAGGCGCAGCACCGCGAAGGTGCTGACCACGCCGGCCGCGCCGGAGCAGGGCGTCATGGAAGGCGTCCGCGCCATCCTGCGCGCGGCCGGGCTGGCGCCGGCCGACATCGCGATCGTCGTGCACGGCACCACGCTCGCGACCAACGCGATCATCGAGCGCAAGGGTGCCCGCACGGCGCTGGTGACGACCGAGGGATTTCGCGACGTGCTGGCGATGGGCAATGAGAGCCGGTACGACCAGTACAACCTGAACATCGTGCTGCCGGAGCCGCTGGTGCCGCGCCATCTGCGGCTGCCGGTGCCGGAGCGGCTCGACAACACCGGCCGCGTGCTGCTGCCCCTGGATGAGGCGGCCGTGCGGGCGCTGGTGCCGGTGCTGCGGCGGGACGCTGTCGCGAGCATCGCGGTCGGCTTCCTGCATTCCTTCGTCAACCCGGTGCATGAGCGGCGCGCGCGCGACATCCTGGCGGATGCGCTGCCCGATGTGCCGGTCACGCTGTCGAGCGACGTGTCGCCGGAAATGCGCGAGTGGGAGCGGTTTTCGACGGCAGCGGCCAACGCCTATGTGCAGCCGCTGATGGCCAGCTATCTGCGCCGGCTGGAACGCGACCTTCGCGACGAAGGACTGACCGCCCCGGTGTTCCTGATGCTGTCGGGCGGCGGGCTGACCACGATCGAGACGGCGTGCCGGTTCCCGATCCGCCTCGTCGAGAGCGGCCCGGCGGGCGGGGCGATCTTCTCCGCTCATGTCGCGCGGCAATGCGAATTGACCGGCGTGCTGAGCTTCGACATGGGCGGCACGACGGCGAAGATCTGCCTGATCGACGATTACCGGCCGCAGACGGCGCGCACCTTCGAGGTCGCGCGGGTCGGGCGCTTCCGCAAAGGCTCGGGGTTGCCGCTGCGGATTCCGGTGATCGAGATGGTGGAGATCGGTGCCGGCGGCGGCAGCCTCGCGCATGTCGATGCGCTGGGGCGGATCGCGGTGGGGCCGGAGAGCGCCGGGGCCGCGCCCGGCCCGGCCTGCTACGGACGCGGCGGCACACGGCCGGCGGTGACCGATGCCAACCTGCTGCTGGGGCGTTACGATCCGGAGAAATTTGCCGGCGGCACGATCCGGCTGGACGTGCCGGCGGCGCGGGCGGCGGTGGCGGCGCATGTCGGCGAGAGGCTGGCGCTGGCGCCGGATTTCGCAGCCCTCGGCGTGGTCGAGATGGTGGACGAGAACATGGCCAATGCGGCGCGTGTTCACGCCATCGAATCGGGAAAGACCTATGCCGGGCGTACGCTGATCGCGTTCGGCGGCGGCGGGCCGGTGCATGGCTGCCGGGTCGCCGAGAAGGTCGGGATCGGCCGCGTGCTGGTGCCGAGCGGGGCGGGTGTGGGCAGTGCGATCGGCTTCCTGCGCGCGCCGGTCGGCTATGAGGTGGTGCGCAGCCTGTATCAGCGGTTCTCCCGCCTCGATGTGGCGGCGGTGAATGCGCTGCTGGAGGATATGGCGGCGGAGGCCGACTCGGTCGTGGCGCAGGGCAGCTTCGGCGCGCCGACGCAGCAGGGGCGCATCGCGTTCATGCGCTATGTCGGGCAGGGGCACGAGATTGCCGTCCGGCTGCCGGTGCGCACGCTGACCGAGGCGGACATCCCGACGATCCGCGCGGCGTATGACACGGAATATGCCCGGTTCTATGACCGGCCGGTGCCGGGATCGGATGTCGAGATCCTGTCATATGCCGTGACGGTGGCGACGGTGCCGGACGCATCCGAGGATGTTCCGGATGTCGTTGCCGCAACGGATGTATCGCCGGCACGCACGCAGGCGGTGCGAGACACCGCGACCGGCGAGGTGGCGGACTGGGAGGTCTATGACCGCGCCGCGCTCGGCCCTGGTGCCACGCTGCGCGGACCGGCCATCATTGCCGAGGATGAAACCTCCACCCTCGTCGGTCCCGGCTGGACGGCGCGGATCGAGCGGCATGGCTACATCGAACTCGTGCGCGGAGCTTCGCTATGACGGCGCTGGCAGACATCCAAAGGCAGGTGATGTGGAACCGCCTGATCGCCGTGGTCGAGGAACAGGCGCAGACCATGATCCGCACGGCCTTCAGCACCACGGTGCGCGAGGCCGGCGATTTGTCGGCCGGTATCTTCGATCTTGCAAGGCCGCATGCTGGCGCAGGCCGTCACCGGCACGCCGGGGCATGTCAATTCGATGATGGAAAGTGTCGGCCACTTCCTGAAGAAGTTTCCGGCCGAGACGATGCAGCCGGGCGACCATTACATCACCAACGACCCGTGGCTTGGCACCGGGCATCTGCACGACCTGACGGTGGTAACGCCGGCGTTCCGGCGCGGCACGATCGTCGGGCTGTTCGCCAACACCGCGCATGTCATCGACGTGGGCGGGCTCGGCTTCGGGCCGGAAGGGCGCAGCGTGTTCGAGGAAGGGATATACATCCCGATCGTCAAATGCTTCGAACGCGGCCAGGCCAACGCGACGTTCTTCGACTTCATGCGCGCCGGCTCGCGGCTGCCGGTGGAGCTTGAAGGCGACATCTATTCGCTGTGCACCTGCAATGATGAGGGCGCGCGGCGGCTCGTTCAGATGATGGACGAGTTCGACATGGACAGTCTGGTCCCGCTGGCCGACTTCATCTTCGACAGTTCGCTGCGCGCCACGCTGGCCGAGATCGAAAAGCTGCCGCAGCGGCACCTACGAACGGGAAATCCATTCGGACGGCTACGAAAGCCCGGTGGCGCTGCGGGCGCGCATGACGATCGCGCACGATGCGATCGAGGTGGATTTCGCGGGCACGTCGGGCCTGTCCAGCCGCGGCATCAACGTGCCGGCGGCATATACGCGCGCCTATGGCTGCTTCGGCATCAAGGTGGTGGTGGCGCCGGAGATCCCGAACAACTGGGCCAGCCTGCTGCCGTTCCGCTTCACGATCCCGGAGGGCTGCATCCTGAATGCGCCGCGTCCCTATCCGGTGGCGGTGCGCCACGTGATCGGGCATCTGCTGCCGGACCTGATGATGGGCTGCCTGCATCAGGCGGTGCCGGACCGCGTGGCCGCCGAGGGATCGTCGGCGCTATGGAACCCGCCGTTGCGCGGCGGCGGCGCGGTCTCCGGGCAGGCGCACGGCAACAGGCGGGTGCTGCCGGATTTCGAGATCATCACGTTCAATTCGGGCGGCACCGGCGCGCGGCGGACGCTGGACGGCCTGGACGCCACCGCGTTCCCGTCGGGCGTGCGGACCATGCCGGTGGAGGCGACCGAGAACGTGGCGCCCGTGGTGTTCTGGCGCAAGGAGCTGCGGCCGGATTCGGCGGGGGCCGGGCATACGCGCGGCGGCTTCGGGCAGATCATGGAGATCGCCGGCAAGGACGACCTGGAATTCGCCGTCAACGCGGTGTTCGACCGGGTGGCGAATGCCCCGCGCGGACGCGATGGCGGCGGTGACGGGGCGGCGGGCGCGGTGGCGCTGAAATCCGGCAGGACGCTGCGTACCAAGGGGTTCCAGGTGATCCCCGATGGCGAACGGTTGATGCTGTTGCTGCCGGGCGGCGGCGGCATGGGCGATGCGGCGGCGCGCGACCCCGCGCTGGTGGCGCGCGATGTGCGCGACGGGCTGGTCTCGGTGGAGGCCGCTCGTGCGCGGTATGGCGTTGTGGTGGCCGGCGACGGCACGCTGGATGAAGCGGCGACGGCCGCGATGAGGAGCTGACCCGATGACCCTGCGCTGTGACACCATCCTGCGCGACGCCACCATCTTCGATGGCACCGGCGCCGCGCGCCGCCAAGGCGACGTGGCCATTGCCGGCGATCGCATCCTGGCGGTCGGCGACCTCGGCGCCATGGCAGCCGATCGCGAAATCATCGCCACCGGCCGTGCCGTGGCGCCCGGGTTCATCGACGCGCACACCCACGACGACCGCGCCGTGCTGTGCGGCCCCGCCTGCATGCTGTGCAAGATGTCGCAGGGCGTCACCACAGTCGTGGTCGGCAATTGCGGCATCAGCCTCTCGCCGGTGCCGATGAAGACAAGGCCGATCCCGCCGCTCGACCTGCTGGGCGACGAAAGCTGGTGGGTGTTCGGCAGCTTTGCCGAATACGCCGAGCGGTTGGCGCGTGACCCGTCGCCGGTGAACACCTTTGCCCTCATCGGCCACATGTCCTTGCGCGTCGAGGCCATGCAGGGCGACACGCAGCGCGCGGCGACGGACGGCGAGGCCGAGCACATGCGCGTCCGGCTGGCCGAGGCGCTGGCGCAAGGTGCCTCCGGCTTCTCCACCGGCCTGTACTATCCCGCCAATATCAACGCGCCGACCGAGGAGGTGATCGCGGTCGCCGAGGCGTTGCGCGGTGCGGGCGGGCTGTATGTGACGCATATGCGCAACGAAGCGTCCGGCGTGCTGGAATCCATTGCGGAGACGCTGCAGATCGGCCGCGCAGTGGACGTGCCGGTCGTCATCAGCCACCACAAATGCGCGCAGCCGGAGAATTTCGGCCGGTCGCTTGAAACGCTGCCGGCCATCGAGGCCGGTGCGCGTCAGCAGACCGTGGACTTCGACGTCTATCCCTACGTCGCCGGCTCGACGGTGCTGATCCCCGACCGGGTGCGCGACGACGTGCCGGCCCGCGTCACCTGGTCGGTCCCGCATCCGGAGATGCAGGGGCGCTGGCTTGCCGATATCGCGACCGAATGGGGCGTCGACAGCAAGGAGGCGGCACGGCGGCTGGTGCCGGCCGGGGCGGTGTTCTTCCAGATGGACGAGGCGGATGTGCGACGCATCCTGGCGCACGAGCGCAGCATGATCGGCTCGGACGGTCTGCCGCACGACGCATTCCCGCATCCGCGCCTGTGGGGCACTTTCCCGCGCGTGCTTGGGCATTATGCGCGCGACCTGGGATTGTTCAGCCTGGAGACGGCGGTTCACAAGATGACGGGGCGCACGGCCGGCGTGTTCGGGCTGGTGGATCGAGGCGTAATCCGCGCCGGCGCCTATGCCGACCTCGTGCTGTTCGACCCGGCGACGGTGCGCGACGCGGCGGATTTCGACACGCCGACGACGCCGGCGGACGGTATCCTGGAAACCTGGGTGAACGGCGAAAGCGCTTACGTTTGGGGCGCCGGCGCCACCGCGGCCCGCGCCGGGCGGCTGGTGACCCGACACCGTGCCTGAGGCGGCGGACTGGACGCCAGCCGACAGGCCGCCCGGCTTGCGGGCCTTGTTCGGCGGCTTTTTTTCGGTCGGCATCCTCGGCTTCGGCGGCGTGCTGCCGCTGGCGCGGCGGATGATCGTCGAGCAGCGGCGCTGGCTGTCGCCGGCCGAGTTCAACGATCTGCTCGCGCTGTGCCAGTTCCTGCCGGGTGCGAACATCGTCAACGTATCGATCAGCCTGGGCAGCCGCTTTCAGGGGCCGGCCGGATCGATGGCGGCCCTGACGGGGCTGCTGGCGGCGCCGATCGCGGTGGTGATCGTGCTGGGGACGCTGTACGGGCGCTACAGCAGCCTGCCCGTGGTGGCGAATTTGTTCGCCGGGCTGGCCGCCGCTGCCTCCGGCCTGGTGCTGGCCACCGCGCTGCGTATCGCCGCACCTTTGCGGAGCAGGCGGCGCGCGATTGCCGTCGCGGTCGCGGTGTTCGCCGGCGTGGCACTGCTGCACCTGTCGATGCCGCTGGTGTTGCTGTTGCTGCTGCCGGTCAGCCTGCTGCTGCACCGGCGCCCGGCATGACCGGGCAGTTGCCGACCCTGGCCGCCCTGTTCGCCGAGTTGTCGATGCTGGCGATCGGCGGCGCCAATACGCTGGTGCCGGAGATGCAGCGGCAGGTGGCAGCATACGGCTGGATGCGGCCCACCGAGTTCGCGGCCCTGTTCGCCCTGGCGCAAGCCGCTCCGGGGCCGAACATGCTGATCGTCACGCTGGTGGGCTGGCGCGTGGCCGGGCCGCTCGGCGCGCTGGTGGCGACCAGCGCCTTCGTGGTGCCGAGCGGGCTGCTGACCTACGCCGTCGCGCGCGTCTGGCATCGGTTCCGTGAGGCGACATGGCGCCGGGTGATCCAGGCCGCGCTGACACCGGTGACGGTGGGGCTGGTCATGGCCGCCGCCGTGTTGCTGTGCGAGGCGGCGGCGGTGGATACCGGTACGCTGCTGATGGCGTTTGTCACCGCGGCCGTGCTGCTGAAGACGCGGCTGCACCCGCTATGGCTGCTGGCGGCCGGAGCCGGGCTGGGCGCGGCCGGGCTGCTGTGACCCGCGTGCCACGTGATTTGCACGCAACTCCCTCACCACACTATGGTCGAATCGGAACCTGAGGGCAGGTGCATGGTAGTTTGCGCGCATGTGGCAGCCGCGGCGCCGCCCGTGTCAGGCTGAACGTTCATGGACAAGATCGGCGACAAGATCGACCATACGTTGGCCTTCGTGCTGCATCTGGTGGTCTATGTTGCCACCGTGATCGGCTCGCTCGTGGCAGGCATCGAAATCTGGCTGCGCGACCAACTGGCCATGACCGGGTTGCCCCGGGCTGGCCAGACCGTCGTGCTGGTCACTGTACTGATCGTGATGATCCTGGCATGTATCCAGATGTTCGCGGGGCTGATCCGGTTCGCGGTGATGCTGCTGCTGGTCCTGCTGATGCTGGATATCCTGATCCCGGCTGTGCAGCCGTAAGGCCGGGCGCGTCGCCGGCCCATTGATCTGGCGGCAGCGGCAACGCACAGTCCGAACTCGTTGCGGGCATGGGTCCGCTGATGGCGACATTCAGGAGGAACGAATCATGGTCAGGACGACCCGACACGCTGCCCGGCTGGCGGCGGGGGCGATCGCGGCGACCGCGCTGGCCGCGTGCTTCGCGACACCGGCCCACGCGCAAGCCAGCGGCTCGCAGACGCTGGACGCAGTGAAGGCGCGCGGCATACTGGTGTGCGGCACCGCCGGCGACACTGCCGGGTTCTCGCTGCCGGACAGCCAGGGCGTCATGAAGGGCATCGACGCCGACACCTGCCATGCCATCGCCGCCGCCGTGTTCGGCGACGCGAGCAAGGTGAAATTCTCGCCGCTGACCACGCAGAACCGGTTCACCGCGCTGCAATCGGGCGAAGTGGACGTGCTGTCGCGCGAAACCACCGAGACGCTCGGCCGCGAATCCTCGCTCGGATTCGAGTTCGCGCCAATCACGTTCTATGACGGCACCGGCTTCATGGTGAAGAAGTCGGCTGAGCGTCTCCTCCGTCAAGCAGCTCGACGGCGCGACCGTCTGCGTGCAGCCGGGCACCAGCACCGAACTGGCTATCGCCGACTACTTCCGCGTCAACAACCTCAAGTTCACGCCGATCGAGATCGAGCAGCTGCAGCAGATCCAGCAGGCGTTCCTGTCCGGCCGCTGCGATGCCTACTCGACCGACAGCTCGGCGCTGGCCGGCTTCCGGTTCACCCAGGGCGAGCACGCCAGCGACTTCGTGCTGCTGCCCGAGATCATCAGCAAGGAGCCGCTCGCGCCGGCCGTGCGCAAGGGCGACGACAAGTGGTTCGACATCGTGAAGTGGACGGAATTCGCGCAGTTCACCGCCGAGGAGGACGGCGTGACCTCCAAGAACGTCGACACTTTCGCCAACACGACCAACCCCGACATCCGCCGTCTGCTCGGGATCGACGGCGACCTCGGCAAGTCGCTCGGGCTTGATCCGAAATGGGCGTACAACGTCATCAAGCAGGTCGGCAACGAGGCCGAGGTGTGGGACCGCGACATCGCGCCGCTGGGCGTGCCGCGCGGCATCAATGCGCCGTGGAACAAGGGCGGCCTGGAATACGCGCCGCCGATGCGCTGACGCCACTGCTCCGGGCGGCGTTCCGGAGCAACTAATCGCAAAACAGGCCGCTCCCGACCGGGGGGCGGCCTTTTCTTTGTCCGCTACACGGTTGGGGCGTTGCCTCGGCGGGCATGAGTGCGCAAAGTCCCCCGGTAGACGCGAGTCCGCTTTGCACGGAGCGCAGGCCCTCCGGCACTGCGACCTGCATTCGGCAACCGCCATGAGCCGAGGAAGCGTGATGTCCGGTGCAACCGCCGATCCCCGTCTGTCCGCCGCCCGCACCGCGCCGCGCCGGGCATTGCGGCTGAGCTGGAGCGATCCGCGCATCCGCAGCGCGGTGTCCCAGATTGTGATCATCGGGCTGCTGGCGCTGGCGATCTGGTATCTGGCGCACAACACCGCCCGCAACCTGGACGCGCGGCACATCGCCACCGGCTTCGGTTTCCTGGACCAGTCGGCGGCGATCCCGATCGGCGAGAGCCTGCTCGATTTCACGCCGTCAGTGTCCACGTACGGGCGCGCGCTGCTGATCGGCATCCTGAACACGCTGAAAGTGGCCGTGGTGGGTGTCGTGCTGGCGACCATCCTGGGTACGCTGGTGGGCATCGGCCGGCTGTCGTCGAACTGGCTGCTGTCCAGGATCACGGCGGTCTATGTCGAGGTGGTGCGCGACATTCCCGTGCTGCTGCAGCTGTTCTTCTGGTACGGCCTGTTGCAGACATTCCCGGCGCCGCGCCACGCGTTCCATCCGCTGGCCGGCGTGTTCCTGTCCAATCGCGGCATCACGCTGCCGACGCTCGTTTGGTTCAACACGCACATCTGGGTGCTGCTGGCCTTCCTGGTGGGCATTGCGGCCACGGTCGTGCTGACGCGCCGCGCAACCCGCGCGCAGGAGGCGACCGGGCAGCGCCCGCGAGTCTGGCCGCTGGGCGTGCTGCTGGTCATCGGCATACCGGTGGCGGTGTGGGCGGCGCTGGGCGCGCATCTGGCCGTCAATGTTCCCGCCCAGCACGGCTTCAACTTCTCCGGCGGCATCATCGTCACGCCGGAATATTCGGCGATGCTGATCGGATTGGTGGTCTACACGGCGACCTACGTCGCCGAGATCGTGCGCTCCGGCATCCAGGCGGTGGCGCAGGGGCAGTGGGAGGCGGCGGGCGCGCTGGGATTGCGGCGCGGCACGATCATGCGGCGCATCATCCTGCCGCAGGCGCTGCGCGTGATCGTGCCGCCGATGACCAGCCAGTACCTCAACCTGATCAAGAACAGCTCGCTGGCGGTGGCGATCGGCTATCAGGACATCGTATTCGATCGCCAACACCACGCTGAACCAGACCGGGCAGGCGATCGAGGTCATTCTGATCATCATGCTGGTCTATCTCACGTTCAGCCTGTCGATCAGCGCGTTCATGAACTGGTACAACAAGCGCATCGCGCTCGTGGAGCGTTGAGAGATGGCATCGATAGCCACCGGCGGCGCAATCACCCATACGCCATCCGCCGCGCGTGACCGTCCCGCCGGCCAATCTCGTCGGCCCGGTGGCGTGGTTGCGCGCCAATCTGTTCGGTTCGTGGTGGTCGACTGCCGTCACGCTGGTGCTGCTCTATCTGCTGTTGCGCACGGCGTGGGGGCTGTTCTCCTGGGGCGTGCTGCACGCGGTCTGGTCGGTGCCGGTGACGGCGAGCGGGCCGGACAGCACGGTGTGCCGCAACGTCATCGGCATCGGCGCGTGCTGGGCCGTGGTGCCGGAGAAGATCCGCTTCATCCTGTTCGCATTCTACCCGTTCGACCAGCAATGGCGGCCGGCGCTTGTGGTGGCGCTGTTCGTGGGCCTGTTCGTGGCGTCGGCCAACAAGCGGCTCTGGCGCAAGGAGCTGCTGTATATCTGGCTGGTGGCGCTGGTGGTGATCGGCGTGCTGATGTGGGGCGGCGTGCTGGGGCTGCCCTATGTGCCGCAGGACCAGTGGGGCGGCCTGCCGATCACGCTGATCCTGGCGACGTTCGGGCTGGTTCTGGCGTTCCCGCTCGCGGTGCTGGTGGCGCTCGGCCGCCGCTCCACGCGGCTCCCGGCGGTCAAGATGATCTGCGTGGTCTATGTCGAGCTGATCCGCGGCGTGCCGCTGGTCAGCCTGCTGTTCATGGCCAGCGTGATGTTCCCGCTGTTCATGCCGGAAGGTGTCGACATCGATAAACTGCTGCGCGCGCAGATCGCCATCATCCTGTTCGCCGCCGCGTATCTGGCCGAAGTGGTACGCGCCGGCCTGCAGGCGTTGCCGAAAGGGCAGGCGGAGGCGGCCGATGCGCTGGGCTTGTCATACTGGAAGAAGACCGGCCTGATCATCCTGCCGCAGGCGTTGCGGCTGGTGATCCCGCCGCTGGTCAACACATTCATCGGCTTCTTCAAGGACACGAGCCTGGTGCTGATCATCGGCATCTTCGATCTGCTGAAGGCCGGCACGACGGCGATCGCCGATCCGGTGTGGCAGGGCTTCGGCAATCGAGGTCTATCTGCTGCTCGCGGTGATCTACTTCGTGTTCTGCTTCGCGATGTCCAAATACAGCCGCGGCCTCGAACGTGAGTTCGGCCGCTCCCGCAACCGCTGACGCGATAGGAAAGTCTCATGAGCCAAACAGCGGAATTGTCACACACGGCGGCGGCTTCCGGCACCGAGGCACCGGCCATCGTGCTCGACAAGGTGAACAAATGGTACGGCGCGCTGCACGTGCTGCGCGACGTAACGCTGACGGTGGCCGAAAAGGAGCGCGTGGTGGTGTGCGGCCCGTCCGGCTCGGGCAAGTCCACCATGATCCGGTGCATCAACCGGCTGGAGACGCATCAGGAAGGCCGCATCGTCGTCGACGGGACCGAACTGACCGACGACGTGCGGGCGCTGGACACCGTCCGGCGCGAGGTCGGCATGGTGTTCCAGTCGTTCAACCTGTTTCCGCATCTGACCATCCTGCAGAACTGCACGCTGGCGCCGATCTGGGTCCGTAAGATGCCCAAGGCGGAAGCCGAGGATCTGGCGATGGACTATCTGCGCCGCGTCAAGATCCCCGAGCAGGCGAAGAAATATCCCGGCCAGCTTTCCGGCGGCCAGCAGCAGCGCGTGGCGATCGCGCGCGCACTGTGCATGAAGCCGAAGATCATGCTGTTCGACGAACCGACCTCGGCGCTCGATCCGGAAATGATCAAGGAAGTGCTCGACACCATGATCGGGCTGGCTGAGACCGGCATGACGATGGTGTGCGTGACGCACGAGATGGGGTTCGCGCAGCAAGTCGCCGACCGCGTCGTGTTCATGGATCGCGGTGAGATCGTCGAGAGCGGTCCGCCGAAGCGCATGTTCGAGGCACCGGAGACCGACCGGCTGCGGCTGTTCCTGAGCCAGATCCTGCGCGGGCACTGAGCCCGCCTTCTGTCATCCGCGCGCGGCGGCAGCCAGCACGGCGTCTATCATCGCGTCGGTGTCGGCGATGTCGGTGCGATGGTTGACGATCGCCGCACGGATCGCGAGTTGGCCGCCGACCATTGTGGTGGAGGGGGCGGCGATGCCGGATTCCTGCACGTCGGCGACGATTTCCCGGCTGCGCGCATCGCTGGCGTCGCGGACACGGAAGCAGACGATATTGAGCGGCACCGGCGCCAGACGTTCCAGCGCCGGCTCGGCGTCGACCCGCGCGGCGAGGGCGCGGGCCACCGCGCAGCAATGGTCCACGACCTCGCCCAGCTTGTCGGCGCCATAGGTGCGCCACGTCATCCAGACCTTCAGCGCGCGGAAGCCGCGCGACAGGTCCGGGCCGAGATCACAGGGCCAGGGGTGGCCGCCGGCCAGCCCGCGCGCCTCGCGTCGCAGATAGGCGGCGTTCTGCGCGAAGGCGTCCAGATGGCGGTCCGGGTCGCGCACCAGCACACAGCCGGCGTCGTATGGCACTTGCATCCATTTGTGGAAATCGAACGCCACTGAGTTGGCCCGGGCCACCCCGTCCAGCAGCGGCCGCCGCGCGGGCGACAGGGCGGCCATCGCGCCGAACGCGGCGTCGACATGGAACCACAGCCCGTTTGCGCGCGCGATCGCGCCGATGTCCGCAAGGTCGTCGAAGGCGCCGGTATCGACGGTGCCGGCTGTGCCGACCACCAGGAACGGTCGCAGGCCGGCCGCGCGATCCTCCGCAATGGCTGCGGTCAGCGCCGCAGGGCGCATCCGATGCGCGTCGTCGCACGCGATCATCCGCAGTGCGTTGGTGCCGATGCCGGCCATGTCCATGGCCCGGGCGATGCAGCCATGCGCCTTTTCCGACGTGTAGGCGACCAGCCCGGCGCCGGTGAGACCGTCGCGCCGCACTTCGGTGCCGAGTGAAGCGGTGCGCGCGACGAGCAGCGCGATCAGGTTGGCGATCGACGTTCCGGTCACCAGCAGCCCGGATGTTTCGGGCGGCAGGCCGAGCATGTCCGCGGCCCAGGCGACCACCTGCCGCTCGACCGCGATCGGCGCATGATCGCGTCCACCCAGATTGGCATTCAGCCCGGCGGCCAGCAGTTCCGCCAGCATACCGACGGCATTGCCGCCGCCATGTACCCAGCCCATGAATCCTGGATGCGTGTTGCCGGTGGGGTAGGGACGCACCAGCCGGGCGAAATCCGCGTAGACCGATGCGGCGCTGGCGCCATCGCGCGGCATCGGCGCACGCAGTTCGGCCCGCACGCTGGATGGCACCGGTTGCCACACGGGGCGTTCGCGCAGCCGCGCCAGATCGTCGAACAGGTCGTCGATCATGCGATGACCGAGCGTCCGCAGATCGTCCCAGTCGGTCGGATCGAGCGTCACGACCTCCAGCCCGGCCGGTCTCGCCCGCGCTGCATCATTGCGATCGCCATCGCCGCGTCCTCCGTGGTGCCATCCCCGGCGCGATATCACCGCGTGCCGGCTTATTGCAACGCGGCCGCCCGGAGCGCTGGAGCAATGATGGCGTCACGCCATGCAGTGCCGTCCGGTCATGTGGATTCTCCCGTCACCACGCGCTTTACGGCTCCCATCGCCGATGCCGCGCTGGCGAAGCCGGTCACCCGGCAGCGCTCCAACTCGCTCAGGTTGTCGGTCAGGATGATGACGTTGTCCTCGCGCTCAAGCAGGAACGCCGATTTCTGGCCGTCGCCCCATGGCGGGAGCAGACGCGCATAGAGCTCTCCGTCGTCGCCGGATTCGGTCAGCATCGACCATCGGCCCATGAGCCGCGGCAGGGTGGAACGGATGGTCTGAAGATCTGTTTCGGTCAGGCTCAACCGGTCCGCGACGCGTGTCGCTGCAAACTGGTCCACGTGGCCTCCAGGCTTAGCAAGGGCCCTGGCCCGCGTTTTGCGCGACCTATCACGATCTCGAGATTAGCATCCGACGCTTACCTGCTGCTTAACGCCAACGGTCCAGGCATGGCTCGGCTCATCACATTCACGCGCGACTGGCCCAATAGCAGGGATCGGATGCCCGGCTTGTCCGGCCCCGAATTGCTGCTGCAAGCAGCGCAGATGCGCCCGTCGCTGCCGGGCCTGATCGTGACCGGCTACGCCGGTGCCGGCGTGTTCGGCGAGCGGCCAAGCCGCCGAGAACAAGACTTCGGTGAGTTGACGGCCTTCCCAAAAAACGAACCGCCCGCGCCGGAAGCGGCGCGGGCGGTCATTTCGCCACACGGGCGGGCCGTCTGGCCCGCCATCGGTGCTAGACGGAGTAGTACATCTCGAACTCGACCGGGTGCGGCGTGTGCTCGAACCGATACACCTCCTTCCACTTCAGCTCGATATAGCTCTCGATCTGGTCCTTGCGAGAACACGTCGCCGGCCAGCAGGAACTCGTGGTCGGCTTCCAGCGCCTGCAGCGCCTCGCGCAGGCTGCCGCACACCGTCGGGATGTCCTTCAGCTCCTCCGGCGGCAGGTCGTACAGGTCCTTGTCCATCGGGTCGCCCGGATGGATCTTGTTCTTGATGCCGTCGAGGCCGGCCATGGCGATCGCCGCGAAGGCGAGATACGGGTTGGCGGTCGGGTCCGGGAAGCGCACTTCGACGCGCTTGGCCTTCGGGCTGGTCGTGTAGGGGATGCGGCAGGAGGCCGAGCGGTTGCGCGCCGAATAGGCCAGCAGCACCGGCGCCTCGAAGCCCGGGGATCAGCCGCTTGTAGCTGTTGGTCGAGGGGTTGGTGAAGGCGTTGATCGCCTTGGCGTGCTTGATGATGCCGCCGATGAAGTACAGGCACATCTCCGACAGGTCGGCATAGCCGTTGCCGGCGAACAGCGGCTTGCCGGCCTTCCAGATCGACTGGTGGGTGTGCATGCCCGAGCCGTTGTCGCCATAGATCGGCTTCGGCATGAAGGTCGCGGTCTTGCCGTAGCTGTGCGCGACGTTGTGGACGCAGTACTTATAGATCTGCATCTGGTCGGCCATCTTGGTCAGCGTGCCGAACCGGGTGCCAAGCTCGTGCTGGCTCTGCGCCACCTCGTGGTGGTGCTTCTCGATCGGCAGGCCCATCTCGCCCATCGTCGAGAGCATTTCGGCGCGCAGGTCGCTATCGCCGTCCACCGGCGGGACCGGGAAATAGCCGCCCTTGACCGCCGGGCGATGGCCCATATTGCCTTCCGGATAGTCCTTCAGCGACGGAGCCGGGGCCCTCGATGCTGTCGAGCTGGTAGGTGCCGAAATTGCCGCCGGTGCCGAACTTCACGCTGTCGAAGATGAAGAACTCGGCTTCCGCGCCGACGCACGATGGTGTCGCCGATGCCGGTCGCCTTCAGATAGGCCTCGCACCTTCTTGGCGGTCGAGCGCGGGTCGCGCGCGTAGCCCTGGCCGGTCGAGGGCTCGATGATGTCGCAGAACAGGATCAGGCTCGGCTTGGCCGCGAACGGGTCCATCACCGCGGTCTCCGGGTCCGGCATCAGGATCATGTCGGACTCGTTGATCGCCTTCCAGCCGGCGATCGAGGAGCCGTCGAACATGAAGCCGTCGCGGAACGCATCCTCGTCGATCGTCGAGACGTGCTGGGCCGTGTGCTGCCACTTGCCCCGCGGATCGGTGAAGCGCAGGTCGACGTACTCGACGCGAGTTCTCCTTGATCAGATCCAGCACCTTCTGCACGCCATCGGCGCCGTCAGCGGGCTTCTTCGCCATGCTGATGTCCCCGTTACTGTCTAATCAGTCGCCACGGCTACCGCGCCGCGCGAGCCGAAGCCGCGCCACGTCGATGCCCGGCATGTCGCGCATGCCGCCGACCGCGACATATGCCCCAGGCCGGACCGCCAGCGCGTCGCCGGATCAAAGCTCAGATCGCGTCCTCGCCCTCGTTCGCCGGTGCGGATGCGGATCACCTCCTCGACCGTGCGAGATGAAAATCTTGCCGTCGCCGATGCGCCCGGTGCGGGCGGCGTTCATGATCGCCTCGACCGCGCGTTCCACCACGCCGTCCTCGCAGATCACCTCGATCTTCACCTTGGGCAGGAAGTCCACGACGTATTCGGCGCCGCGATACAGCTCGGTATGGCCCTTCTGCCGGCCGAAGCCCTTGGCCTCGACGACGGTGATGCCCTGCAGGCCGACCTCGTGCAGCGCCTCCTTCACCTCGTCGAGCTTGAACGGCTTGATGATCGCCTCGATCTTTTTCATCTGCACGCTCCATCGCCCGGGCATCCCGTACGCCGGCGCATCCCGTCGCGTGCGGCCAGGGCGGCGCGTCCAGGGTTGCATGTGCCGGCCAACGGAGCTGCCGCAGACAGCTTGGCGTGCGGTCGCTGCCAGTCGGGCAGCTGCGCGGCGGCCGGATTGCCATGTGCGGCAGACATGCCTGTTCTCGCGCCAACTTGCTACCAGCTGCGGCAGACGGCCGCGATCTGCCGATGTTTTGCCGCACAGCGATGGCACTGTCCCCGCATACTCGCGGCTTGCGCCATCACCGTCTGATGAGGAGCTCGCCGGTGAAACCCGCCAATTCGCTGCTTGCAGCAAACCGGCACCACCATCTTCACCGTCATGTCGGCGCTGGCGCGTCGCAGCACGGCGCGATCAATCTCGGCCAGGGCTTTCCCGACACCGACGGGCCGGCGGATGTGGTGCAGGCCGCCGCCGACGCGCTGCTGGACGGGCGCAACCAGTACCCGCCGCTGACCGGCGTGCCGGAGCTGCGCCAGGCCGTCGCCGCCGCCAACCAGCGCTTCTACGGCCTGGACATCGACCCGGACGGCGAGGTCGTCGTCACCTCCGGCGCCACCGAGGCGATCACCGCCTGCCTGATGGCGCTGCTCGACCCGGGCGACGAGGTGGTGCTGATCGAGCCGCTGTACGACACCTATCTGCCGGTGGTGACGCATGCTGGGCGCCATGCCGCGGCTGGTGCGCCTGACGCCGCCGCGACTGGGAGCTGCCGCGCGCCGAACTGGCCGCCGCCTTCGGGCCGCGCACCAAGGCGATCCTGCTCAACTCGCCGATGAACCCGACCGGCAAGGTTTTCACCGCCGGACGAACTGGCCTTCATCGCCGATCTGCTGCAGCAGCACGATGCCTATGCGATCTGCGACGAGGTCTATGAGCATCTGGTCTTCGACGGCGCGCGGCACATCCCGCTGATGACGCTGCCCGGCATGCGCGACGCGGACCTTGCGCATCGGCAGCGCCGGCAAGACCTTTTCGCTCACCGGCTGGAAGGTCGGCTACGTCACCGGCCCCGCGCGCCCTGGCCGGCTGTGGTGGCCAAGGCGCATCAGAACCTCACCTTCACCACCGCCGCCCAACCTGCAGCGCGCGGTCGCCGTGGGCCTGGCCAAGGACGATGCCTATTTCGCCGCCCTCGCCGGCGAGCTGCAGGCGCGGCGGGACCAGCTGGAGGCGGGCTGCGCGCGGCTCGGCTTCGGCACGCTGCCCGCGCGACGGCAGCTATTTCATCACCGCCGATTTCTCCGGCCGCTCGGCTTCGACGGCGACGACGTCGCCTTCTGCCGCACCATCACCGAGCAGGCCGGCGTCGACGGCGATCCCGGTCTCGGCCTTCTATGACGAGCGAGCGCGCCGCGCCACTACGCCCGCTTCGCCTTCTGCAAGCGGCCGGAAGTGCTGGACGAGGCGCTGGCGCGGCTCGAAGCGTGGCTGGCGGCGCGCGGAAGACGATGGCGGCGCCCGCATTGACGCAGGCGGTCCGATCGGCCTAAACCGCGCGCCTCGGAGCGGATGGCGGACGTAGCTCAGTTGGTAGAGCGCCAGGTTGTGGTCTTGGATGTCGTGGGTTCGATCCCCATCGTTCGCCCCAACCGCTGACGAACGCGATCCCGGCTTGACCCGGTAGCGGCTTCGCGTTTCGCTTCCCCCGCTGCATAAAAATATCGGGGGAAGCATGGCAGGACTCTCATGGCGCCGCGGCCTTCTGGTCGGCGGCGCTTTTGTGCTCGCGGCATCGGCGTGGCAGCCGGCGCGGGCCGACGATGATTTCGTGGCCAAAGCCAAGGCGTTCGTCGCCCAGGTGACGGCCCCCAGCGCGGCCTGGAACGGGCCGACCACTGGTCCGAAAGCGCTGCCCGGCAAGCTGGTGATCTATGTCTCGACCGACCAGCGCAACAGCGGCGTGCGTGGCGCGGGTGACGGCGTGGAGGAAGCCGCCGGCGTCATCGGCTGGAAGTTCCGCGCCATCGACGGGCGCGGCACCATGGACGGCGAGTTGTCCGCCATCTCGCAGGCCATCGCGCTGAAACCCGACGGCATCGTGCTGGGCGGGATCGACGCAGCCTCGCATGCCGACGCCATCGAGCAGGCGGTGGCACAGGGCATCAAGGTGGTCGGCTGGCATGTCGGGCCGAAACCCGGGCCGATCGCCAAGCCGCCGGTCTTCTTCAACATCAACACCGAGCCGCCCGAGGTGGGCAAGGCGGCGGCCATGTACGCGGTTGCCGACAGCAACGGCACCGCCGGCGTGGTGATCTTCACCGACAGCATCTACGGCATGGCCATCGCCAAGTCGGACGCGATGGCCGCGGTCATCAAGCAGTGTTCCGGCTGCACATTGCTCGATGTCGAGAACGCCCCGCTGGCCACGACGTCCGAACGCATGGGGCAGCTGACGACCTCGCTGCTGCAACGCTTCGGCAAGAAGTGGACGTACTCGATGGGCATCAACGATCTGTACTACGACTTCATGGCGCCCGCGTTGCAGGCCGCCGGCATTTCCGGCGATGGCTATCCGCGCAACATTTCCGGCGGCGACGGTTCGCCTTCGGCGTTTCAGCGTATTCGCCAGACGGAATACCAGGTGGGCACCGCGGCGGACCCGCTGCGGTTGCAGGGATGGCAATGCATCGACGAGATGAACCGGGCCTTCGCCGGCGTGCCGTCCAGCGGCTACGTGCCGCCCGTGCATCTGTTTACCACGGCCAATATCGGCACCGATGGCGGCCCGCACGACGTGTTCGACCCCGATAACGGCTACCGCGACCAGTACCGCAAGATCTGGGGCAAGTAGCTGCCGGGTCAGGCGTCCGCGCGTGCCGGGGCACGCGCGGAGCCGGCCTATTTCACCGACGAGAACGCGGTCGGCGCCAGGAACTGGCTGCTGACGTTCTCCACCAGCTGGCCGTCCTTCTCGGTCTCGGCGCGCGTGGCGTGCCACTCGGGGTCGGCCTGGAAGGCGGACCATTTGGTTTCCCGCTCGGCCATGCTGTTCCAGGCGAGCAGATAGATGAGCTCCTGGTTGCTCTCGCCGATCAGCGTGGTCCAGAAGCCGGCCTGACGGATACCGTGCTTCTCCCAGATGCGCAGCGTGTGGTTCTGGAAACGTGACAACAGCGCCGGCAGCCGGCCGGGCACGCTGCGATAGACCCGCAATTCATAGATCATCCGACAATCCTCCCGCGCGGGCATCCAATCGCCCGCCACGTTCGTATGTTGCCCCGGTCCCGCCGATCCGGGAAGCCGGCGACGGCCGGGCGCCCCAATTCACCCGCCTCCCGCCGATCGAGCTGATGCCCTATAACGCCGGGGCGTCGCACAGGGACGAAGGAGAAGACCATGGCCGACCGGCCGTTCACGCCCGCCGATCTGGAAACATTGCGCCAGTGGGACACGCCGACCATCTGCAACGGTCTGGAACTGGTGGTGCCGGACCGTCGCGCCATCGGTTTCACGACCGTTCCGATGGTCGTCGCGAATCACAAGCTGCCGCCGATCGTCGGGCTTGCCCGCACCGGGCTCATCCGCGCCCGCGAACCGGCGCGCGGTGTGATCCCGCCGCGTGAGGACTGGTACGACTACGTGGCGGCGGACGGCCTGCCGACCATTGCGGTGATCCAGGATATCGACGACCGCCAGGGCCACGGCGCGTTCTGGGGTGAGGTGCAGTCGACGGTGCATCTGGCGCTGGGTGTGCTGGGCTGCGTCACCAACGGCACGTTCCGCGACGTCGATGTGCTGGCGCCCGGCTTCCAGATCATCGGCGGCGGCGTCGTGCCGAGCCATGCGCACGTCCACATGCTGCAGATGCGCTGCCAGGTGAACGTGTTCGGCATGCTGTGCGACCACGACGACGTGATCCACGCCGACTACCACGGCGCGGTCGTGATCCCGGCCGACGCGGTGACGAAGCTGCCGGCGGCGATCGACCTGATCGCGCGGCGCGAGAAGGCCATTCTGGACATGGCGCGGACACCCGGCTTCAACGCGGCGCGGATGCGCGAGGCGTTGCGCAAGGCTGGCGAGATCCACTGACCGCATCCTGCGCGAGGGCCGGCGGCTGATATCGCCGGCCCTGTCTCCGCGCCGTGATCATGTGCCGGAAGCCACGTCTGCCTTGCGCCGTTGTTGATACAGCGCAGATGCGAGGCGGCGATGACCCAACCCCTGATCCTGTCGATCGGCGCCGATGGCCGGTTTGCCGGCATGGTCGTGCCGGAGCTTGTGCGGCACGGTGCCACGGTGAGAGGCCTCGTGCGCAAGCCGGAGAACGCCGACCGGGCGCGCGGCAACGGGGCGGCGGAGGTCGCGATCGGTGACCTCGCCAACCCGGCTACCCTGGACGTGGCGCTGCGCGGGGTCGGCGGCGTGTTCTACATCGCCCCGGTGTTCGCGCGCGACGAGGCGCAACTCGGCCTGAACATGGTGCAGGCGGCACAGCGCGCGGGCGTGCGCCGGTTCGTGTTCTCGTCCGCCATTCACCCGACGCTGGACCTTGAGAACCATGCAGCCAAGGTGCCCGTCGAGTCGGCGCTTTACGGCTCCGGCATGGAGTACGTGGTGCTGCATCCGACGACGTTCTTCCAGAACCTCGTCGCCGGGTGGCCCGCGGTGCTGGCCCAGGGCGTACTGGCCGAGCCGTTCTCCAGGACGGCCCGCGTCGCGCGCGTGGACTATCGCGACGTGGCCGAGGTGGCGGCCATCGCGCTCACCGAAGACCGCCTTGCCTACGGGACGTTCGAGCTTGTCGCCGACGGCTGGCCGAGCCGGGAAGACATCGCCGCGGTCATGAGCGACGTGCTGGGTCGCCGGATCGAAGCGGCGCAGCCCTCATTCGAGGACTGGGCGGCGAAGGCGAAGCTGCCGTACGACGACCGTCAGAAGGGCCTGCTCAAGCGGATGTACGACTTCTACGGTCGGCACGGTTCGGGCGGGAACAGCCTGACTCTGCGGGCCATCCTTGGCCGGCAGCCGCGGACGTTGCAGGCCTATGTCGAGGAGCTGGCGGCTGGCTCGGCCTGACCGCGCCATTCCGGCAGGCCGGCCCGATCGGCCGCCGCCGACCGTCACGAATGCTCATGCATCCCGCCCCGCGCCATCCAGGACATGGGCGACGACCTTGAGCAATTCGTCGTCAAGAAACGGCTTGAGCAGGAAGGCGTCGTAATCCCGAAATCTCCCGCGGAGCGCCGTCTCGGGCGCGCCGCTCATAAAGACGATCGGAACCTCTGCGAGGAGAGGATCGCGTCGTATTGCCGCCGCTGCCGTCGGGCCGTCCATCACCGGCATCATCCAGTCCAGTACAATGAGGTCGGGCCGGTCTGCCCTCGCCAGTTCCACCGCCTGACGACCGTTGCCGGCCGTCACGACGCTGTAGCCCGCGTCAGAGAGCGCCATTTCGAGGACGAGAAGGATACCGAACTCGTCGTCCGCCACCAGCACCGTCTGCACGCTTGGCACTGCCTAGCTGCCTTCCCTGGCCTTGCCGGCATCTGGCGTGGCACCACTCTGGCGCCGGCCAACCCCCGTCATCACCGCCTCAATGCCCTCGAACGCGCCAGAGGTGAGCGCGATCCCCGAAGATCCGATGGAAAATCCCTGCAACGACGAATCGAAGTCGCTGTCGCGTACCTTCAACACGGCCAGGCTCCGTCGCAGCTGCCCATCGAACTCGACCAGCCGCAGGAACAGGATGTTGTCCGCCACGGCGGAAATGCCGACCAACGGCACGTTCATCTCGGGACCGAATAAATTCGGCGTCTCAATGCTAAACAGCGTCGTGGCGCCGAGGGTACGAAGCTCATTGGCCAGCGCGGCAAAGAAGCGTGCGAGCCGCTCCGGCTCTGCCGTTGCCTCCACGAAGCCGCCGATCCCATCCACGACAACGCGGCGTGCGCCCAGGCGCCGCGCCGCATCCACCAGCCGGTGCCCGAGCGCATCGAGCAGAAGTTCCGTCGGGGCCTGCCACAGCAGATCCAGGTGCCCCGCCGCGATCTGGTCATCGAGGTTGATGCCGAGAGCGCGCGCCTTCGCACGAAGCCGCGGCGGGGCCTCGAAGAAGTTGAACATCAGCCCTGGTTCCCGCTTTGACGCGACAGCGAGGAAGTGCAGGGCGAGGGTCGTCTTGCCGGCGCCCGTCGGGCCGACCAGCAGGGTCGAAGATGCCGCCGGCAGCCCGCCTCGCAGCACCGTATCGAGGTCGCCGATGCCCGACGTGATCCGGCCGCCGTTCGGGTCATCTTCGGGCGGATTGCCGTAGATCACCTCGAAACGCGGGAGAACAACGATCCCGTCGTTGCTGATACGCAGCGTGTGCTGACCGTCGAGATAGTCGCTACCGCGGAACTTGTGCACTTCGAGGCGCCGCAGCGTCACGGCGCCCCGTGCCACCCGCGACAATTCGACAAGGCCGTCGACCATCGTCTGTTCGGGCGTAACCACGCTGTCGGCCGTGCCGGCGCTGGTCAGAAGGAACATCGTACAATTGGTGGCACCGGCCACGGCCTGCAGGTCGTGGACGAAACGCTTGAACTCGTTGTCGTTGCGAGCGACCGACGCAGCCGCCACCAGACCGTCCAGCACCGCCACGCCGGCGCCGTACCGCCTGGCCTCCTGCCGCATCAAGGCGACCAGGCCGCGCAACCCCTCGTCCTCCAGGGTGCGGAAGGCGCTGAGGTAATAGAGCCTGTCAGGCACGGCGTCGGGATCGAAGAAGCTCATCTCGCGCAGGTGCAGCATCATGCGCGCATGGCTTTCGGCGAGCAGCGTGACGTAGAGCGCGCGGCTGCTGCCCGGCTCCTCCGGGTCGCGCGCCCCGTCGCCGCGCACATGCGCGAAGCAGACCTGGTGCCCGAAGGTTGTCTTGCCGGTGCCTGGCGTCCCGCGAATGATGTAGACCCCGCCGCGCAAAAAGCCGCCGCCGAGCACCGCATCAAGGCCCGGTACGCCGCTGGAGATGCGTGGGAGTCCGGCGCCGGCCCCTCTGTCAGTCGTCATCCGGCTGGTCTCCTTTTTGGTATCTGCAAATATGCCGCGAACGTCTTGCGGCAAGATCACCCGGAATGTCGCGCCGGCACCCGGCCGGCTCTCGACGCCGATATCGCCACCCATGCCTCGCGCCACCTCACGCGCGACCCAGAGGCCGACGCCAAACCCGCCGGCCGTCGCCCTACGCCCGAGCGCCTGCTGAAGACGCTCGAAAATGCGTTCATGGTCGTCATCAGCAATGCCGGGTCCGTTGTCGGTCACCCAGAAGGACACATGCGCGGCACCCGCCTTGGTCGCCGCATGGCGGGCGGCACCCACCGTAATCGGCATCCCGGCGCCATACTTCATCGCGTTGCTGAGCAGGTTGTCGAGAATGAGCTCGACGCCAACGCGGTCCCAGACGCCCTCGATGCCCGGTTCTACGGCCGAGGAAACGAGTTGGGAATGGACGCGCTCGGCCATGACCTCGTGCTCCACCACGCGTTCAAGGACCAGCGCCGACAGGTCGAAGCGTGACACCTCGGGGCGAAACGGATGGCCGGCGACGAGGCGCGAGACATCGAGCAGGACGGTGGCGCGCTTCAGGAAGCGTGCCGTTGCCAGTTCCAGCCGCTCAAGCCGGGTAATGATGTCGACAGGGAGCGGCGGGTCGGCGGCACGCGCCCTGCGCAGTAGCATGGCTACCTGCATCGTTATCGGGGTCAGCGGGTTGCGCAGTTCGTGCGCCGCCACGGACAGAAACTCGTCGCGGGCGTGCAGGGCTTTGCGGAGTTCGCGGACAAAGTGACCATCCTCGTGACTGGCCGCTATCTCGTCCTCGTCATCCATCACCGGGTCCTGCCTGCGCTGCGAACGGTCAGATGTATCGAGCCGGCCCATCCACCGGGTTGCCGAAGCTGGCGCCGGCGGCCCCAACCAAGTCGCCACGACCGAGCTGGCGCGCCTCACCGCGGGATGTGCAGGCGCCTTGCCCACGATCCGACATTTTCCCTCGAAAGGAACAAGTAGAGCCCGTCGCAAGTCAGGGACAATGGCCGGTAAGGAATGAATGCACCAGGACGCATCCGGTTCCGTGTTCTTTATCAGGGTTCACAATCTGGAAATCGTTGCCGCGCTCCGGAATAATGACTGATCGTTATCAATGTATAGGGCAACGAAATTGCCGGACATCAGCCGCCGTCGCCTCAGTCCTTCGATGTCGGCTGAACGCCGCTGTCGCCGACCACGCTAAGCCGCGGCCCGATCGATCCTGTCGCGGAACCGGAACCATTCGCCGACCAGCGGCAGGAACCATGGCCGCCCCTCGTACAGCGGCAGCGCCGGAAATCGCAGCCCATCGAGCGCGAACGGCTCATTGGCGCCCCCGGCCAGCGTCAGCGCCGCCGACAGCCCGGCATAGCCGCCGCCGACGATCGCAATGTCCGCCTCGTCGGGCAGGGTGCCGTCGCGGACCGGAGGTTCGGCGGCGTCCCACCAATAGGGTGCGGCGCGGAAATCGGCGGCGAACGGGTCAGTCATGCACGTGCCTCGATGTGCGGTCGACCAGAGCGAGGCCCAGCGTGGAAAGCACGAAGACGATATGCACGCCGGCCAGCATCATCAGCCGGTCGTCCGCTTCGTCCTGCATGAAGACGCGCAGCAGATGGATGGCCGAGACCATCGTCACCGACACCGCCACCTTTACCTTGACGTTGCCGCTGTCCAGCTTGCCGAGCCATTCCGGCTTGCAGAGTCTCGTCGGTCACGATGCGGGAGATGTAGCTCTCGTAGGAGGACACCGCGACCATCACCAGCAGATTGGCGATCAGCACGAGGTCGAGCACCGAGCACAGCAGGATCACCAGTTCCGCGTCGGTGATGCTGCCGAGCACGGCGACGATGTGCCACAGCTCCCGGCCGACCGTGACGTAGATGGCCAGCAGCGCCAGCAGCAGTGCCACATACAGCGGCAGCAGCAGCCAGCGCATGCCCAGCAGGAGCAATTCGACGGCGCGGTCCATTCCCGTTACCTAGCTGATCGGCTCGACGCGGCAAACCGTATCGGCGAAGCATAACGCCATGCCACTGAGGCACTCCATGGCCCAAATCGCCGTGATCGGGGCCGGCATCGTCGGCCTGTCCTGCGCGTTCCACCGGCGACCCGCTCGGCGCGTGGCCGCCCGGGCTGCTGCCGCACGCGGCCAATCTGTTCGACATGAGCGCGAAATACGCCGACGTGCTGGCGGAAGTTGATGTGACCACTTATTTGCGGGGGCTGAACGCATGACTCTGCAGGAAAAGCTGGCACCCGGCGAGCTGCTGATCGCCCCCGGCGTGTTCGACATGATCTCGGCCCGCATCGCCGACCGGATGGGGTTCGGCGCGCTGTACATGACCGGCTACGGCACCGTCGCCTCCTCGCTCGGGTTGCCGGATGCCGGGCTCGCGTCCTACACCGAATTGGTCAGCCGGGTGGCGGCCATCGCCGGCGGCAGCGCGACGCCGGTGATCTGCGATGCCGATACCGGCTTCGGCGGGCTGCTGAACGTGGACCGCACCGTGCGCGGCTACGAGGCGGCCGGGGCGGCGGCGATCCAGATCGAGGATCAGGTGTTTCCAAAGAAATGCGGGCACACGCCGGGGCGCGAGGTGATTCCCGCCGAGGAGATGGTGAAGAAGATTCAGGTCGCCCGCGAGGCGCGCGCCAGCCGCGATTTTCTGATCATTGCGCGCACCGACGCGCGCACGACCTACGGCATCGACGAAGCACTGCGCCGTGCCGACGCCTACGCGCGAGCCGGCGCGGACGTGCTGTTCGTGGAAAGCCCCGAGAGCGAGGCGGAAATGGCAAAGATCTGCCGCAGTTTCGACCTGCCCTGCCTCGCCAACATGGTCGAGGGCGGGCGCACGCCGCTGATGACGCGTGAGGAACTGCGCCAGATCGGCTACCGGATCGCCATTTTCCCGGCCACCGGCTTCCTCTCGGTGGCCCAGGTCCTCACCCGCGCCTACGGCGCGTTGCGTGCCGAAGGGTCGAGCAAGGGCGCCGGGCTGGACCTGTTCCCGTTCTCGGAAATGAACAAGCTGATGGGCTTCGAGCGCGTCTGGGAGTTCGACCGCCAGCACGCCGACCGCCCGGCCTGACGCACAGGCCGGCATTTAACGCAGGAAGGCCGGACGCCTCCGAGATCCGCCTGAACGCGACGGTCGCGACGCTGACCATTCCGCCGGCGATCGTGGCCCGGATGGCCAGCACGATCGACAGCATCGCGCCGGGCCGCTTCGGCATCAACCTGATCGCCGGCTGGGCCAAGAACGAATACGACCAGATGGGGCTGTGGCCCGGCGACGAACATTTCGAGAGCCGCTACAAGATGCTAACGGAATAGACCCCGGTGATGCAGCAGCTCTGGACCACCGGGAAGTCCGATCTGAAAGGCAAGTATTTCACGAAGAACGACTGCCGGTTGAGCCCACAGCGGTCGGCGCCGATCGCGGCGACCGCCTAGCGCCAAAGACGGGGCTGCCGGCGTGCCCCCCATCGGAGCTGTCATGCCCGTCGATATCCCGCCATACAGCCTGACGGCCACCGAGGCGTCCCGGCAGATCGCCGCCGGCATCCTCGGGGTCGAGGACTTTGCCCGCTCCTGCCTGGACCGCATCGCGCTGCGGGAGCCGACCATCAAGGCGTGGTCGTATCTCGACCCGGCGCAGGTGCTGCGCGAGGCGCGTGAGCTGGACAAGACGCCGCGCAAGGGTCCGCTGCACGGCATCCCGATCGGCATCAAGGACGTTTTCGACACGTTCAACATGCCGACCCAGCACAACTCGCCGATCTATGCCGGGCACCGTCCGGGCCAGGATGCCGGCTGCGTGGCGACGCTGCGCGCGGCCGGCGCGCTGATCTTCGGCAAGACCGAGACCACGGAATTTGCGGCCGGCGGGCGCTGGGCCGCGACCGGCAACCCGTCCAATCCCGCGCATTCGTCGGGCGGTTCGTCCTCCGGCTCGGCCGCGGCGGCGGCCGATTCGCAGGTGCCGCTGTCGCTTGGCACGCAGACCGGCGGCTCGCTGATCCGCCCGGCCTCGTTCTGCGGCGTGCCCGCCCTCAAGCCGACCTGGGGGACGGTCAGCCGCGAGGGCGCCAGGCAGTATTCGGTCACGCTGGACACGGTCGGCTGGTACGGCCGCAGCATCGCCGATCTGCGGCTGCTTGCGGAGGTGTACGAGCTGCTCACGCCGCCAGCGCCACCGCTGCCAGCGGTATCGGGCCTTAAGATCGCCGTCTGCCGGTCGCCGGTGTGGGGCCGCGCCGACGCCGCCACGCATGAGGCGATGGCCACGGCCGCCGACCGTCTGGCCGCCGCCGGGGTGACCATCGTGCAACTGACGCTGCCGCCCGCGTTCGATCTGCTGCCGACGCAGCATCACAAGGCGGTCCTGCATGGCGAAGGCCGCGCCGCCTTCCTCGGCACTGCCCGGCTGCATGGCGGGAAATTTCACCCCGAGCTGCGCTCGCGCGCCGACAACCGGGAGAATTTCACGCCGGCGCAGATCATCGAGGCGTATGACAACGCCGGCCGCTGTCGCGCGGCCTTCGATGCGCTGGCGTCCGGCTTCCATGGCGTGCTAACGCCGAGCGCGACAGGCACCGCGCCGGCCGGCCGCTCGCCCGGCAACCCGGTGTTCAACCAGATGTGGACGCTGCTGCATGTGCCGTGCATCAACCTGCCTTGCATCACGGTCGACGGGCTGCCAGTGGGCGTGACACTGACCGGCCCGCGCTTCACGGATTTTGCCCTGCTCGACGTGGCCGAACGGATCGCGCCGGTGGTGCAGACCCCCGCCGCGTGAGCGCCGCCGACCAACCGCGACCTGGCGCTGCGCTCGGCATCACGGACCCGGTGACCCGCGAAATCATCGCCGGCAAGCTGCTGGCGGCGGTGGACGAGATGGCGATCGTGCTGGCGCGCAGCAGCATGAGCCCGGTGGTCTACGAGGTGCTGGATTTCGCCTGCGGCCTGTGCGACGCGGCCGGCGATCTGGTGGCGCAGACCAACGGCATCACGCTGTTCACCGGCACGTTCTCGGCCCAGGTGCGCGCGATCCTGGCGCGCTTCGGGGCCGCGATGGCGCCGGGCGACACGTTCCTGACCAACGACGCCTATGAGGGCGGCACGCACGCCTGCGACTTCGCCATCATCCGCCCGCTGTTCCACCAGGGCGAGCGCATCGCGTTCGCCATCGCCGTGGCGCATCTGCTGGACGTGGGCGGCGCGGTGCCGGGCAGCCTGCCGCCCGATGCGACCTCAGTCTATCAGGAGGGGCTGCGGCTGTCCGGCATCCGTCTGACCCGCGACGACGTGCTGCTCGACGATGTGGTGCGCATCATCACCGAGAACGTGCGGATGCCGCAGCTCACATTGGGCGACATCAACGCCGAACTCGCCGCCGTGCGCATCGCCGGGACGCGGCTCGCTGAGGTGGTCGGCAAATACGGCCTGCCGACGCTGCGCGACAGTTTTACCCATCTCCTGTCGAGCAGCGAGGCCCGCGCCCGTGCCGCCATCGCTGCCCTGCCGGATGGCGACTACGAGGCCGAGGACGTCTTCGACGGGGACGGCACGAGCGATGCGCCGATACCGGTGCGCGTCACGGTACGCATCCGCGGCGACGCCATCGAAGCCGATTTCACCGGCTGCAGTCCCGCGCGCGCCGCGCCGATCAATTGCAGCCGCGGCGCGCTGGCCTCGGCCGTGAAGACCGTGTTCAAGGCCGTGGTCGGCCCGCGCGAGCCGGCCAACGACGGCTGGTTCCGCCCGCTGACCGTCACCGCGCCGCCCGGCACGATTTTCACGGCCGAGAAGCCGTCGCCGACCGGCTGGTATTACGAGGCCGCCGCGCAGGCCTCCGAACTGGTCTGGAAGGCGCTGGCCGCCGTGGCGCCGGAGCGGTTCAGCGCCGGTTCCTACATGAGCCTGTGCGCCACCTACATCGCGGCCGAGGGACCCGGCGGGTTCGTGCATATCGAGCCGCAGAACGGCGGCTGGGGCGCCACCGCAGCGCGTGACGGTGCCAGCGGCATGATCTCGGTCACCGACGGCGACACGTACAACTACAGCGTCGAACTGCTCGAAGCGAAGTTTCCGCTGCTGGTCGGCCGCTACGACTACAACGTGGCCGGCGGTGTCGGCGCCGGCCGCCAGCGCGGCGGGTTCGGGCTGGTCCGCGAATACGTCGTCGAGACCGACGGCGCCGTCCTGTACGGCAGCTTCGGACGCAACCGCACGCGCCCCTGGGGCATGGATGGCGGCGGAGAGGGCAGCGTCAACTTCATCGAGGTGCTGCGCGGCGGAGACCGCATCCGCCTGACCCGCCCGCCGCGTTTTGCGCTGCGGCGCGGCGACCGGGTGCGCATCGTGACCGGCGGCGGTGGCGGCTGGGGCGATCCGCGCACCCGCGCGCCCGAGGCTGTCGCCGACGATGTGCGCGCCGGTCTGCTCGATGCGGCCGACGCAGCCCGATTGTATGGCGTGGCTCTGTCATGATCCGCATCGCCACCGACGCGGGCGGCACATTCACCGATCTGGTCGGGTTCGACGACGCCACCGGCCGCATCGTGCTGGGCAAGGCGCTGACCACGCCGAAGGACCCGTCGCAGGGCGTGCTCGCGACGCTGCGTCAGGCGATGGACGACGATGTGGCACCATCCAACATCGGCTTCTTCGTCCACGGCGGCACCACCGTCATCAACGCGATCACCGAACGCAAGGGCGTCGCGACCGCGCTGGTCACCACGCGCGGCTTCCGCGACGTGCTGGCGATCGGGCGCGGCAACCGGCCGGACCTCTACAACCTCAAAGCGGCGCCGCCGGTGCCGTTCGTGCCCCGCCACCTGCGCTTCGAGGTCACCGAGCGGATCGACGCGACAGGGGCGACCCGCACGCCGCTCAACATGGCGGAATTGCTGGACGTGGCGGCCCGGATTGCGGCGAGCGGCGTCGCCGCCGTCGCCGTCGCGTTCCTGCACGGTTACGCCAATCCGGCGCACGAGGCCCGGGCGGCCTCATTGCTGCGCGCGCGGCTGCCGGGCCTCAGCGTGGTCGCGAGCCACGAGGTGTCGCGGCAATGGCGCGAGTACGAGCGCACCAACACCGCGGTGCTGTCCGCCTACGTGCAACCGATCATCACGCGCTACCTGCACAATCTCAGCGCGGCGCTGGAGCAGGCCGGGCTGGCCTGTCCGCTGCACTGCATGCAGTCCAACGGCGGCCTCGCCAGCTTCGCCGCCGCCACGCGGGCGCCGCTGACGCTGGTAGAGTCCGGCCCGGCCGGCGGCGTGGCCGGCGCCGTACGGGTCGGCCAGGCGCTGGGTGAGACCGATCTGCTGTATCTGGATGTTGGCGGCACCACGGCGAAATGCTCGCTGATCCGCGACGGCAAGCCGGTGCTCAAGCCGGACTACAAGCTGGAATGGAGCCGCCTCGACCCCGGCTATCCGGTCCAGGTGCCCGTGGTCGACATCGTCGAGATCGGCGCCGGCGGCGGTTCGATCGCCTGGACTGATCCGCACGGCGCCATCCGCGTCGGCCCGCACAGCGCCGGCGCCGACCCCGGACCGGCCTGCTACGGGCTGGGCGGCACGCTTCCGACCGTGACGGACGCCAAGCTGCTGACCGGCGTGCTCGATCCGGCCCGCTTCGCCGGCGGCAGCATACGGCTCGACATGGCGCTGGCCGCCGCCGCGATGCAGCCGCTCGCGGCGCATCTGGGCTGTTCGGTGACGAACGCGGCGCGGGCGGTGATCCGCCTCGCCGAAGCCGGCATGATGAATGCGCTGAAGCTGGTGACGGTGCAGCGTGGCCACGACCCGCGTGACCTGACGCTGGTGGCCAGCGGCGGCGGCGGGCCGATGCACGCGGCCGAACTCGGGCGGGAGCTGGGGGCGCGCCGCGTCGTCATCCCGCGCTTCGCCGGCCTGTTCTCGGCCTGGGGCATGCTGGCCGCCCGCCCGCGGCTGGACCTGCGGCGGACGCATTTCCTGCCGGTTTCGGCCGGCATGCCAGCGCAGGTGGGGGCAATCTTCCGTGATCTGAGCGGCGAGGCCGACGCACATTTCATCAGTGCAGCGACCGGTGCGGCGATCGTCACGCGGGCGGTCGACATGCGCTACGCCGGCCAGGAGCACAGCGTCGCCGTGCCGATCGACCCGGACCGGCTGACGCCGAACGGGCTGATGGCGGCTTTCCACGCGGCGCATCGGCGCGCCTACACCTTCGCGCTGCCGGACACGCCGGCCGAACTGGTCACCTTCCATCTCGCGGTCGAACGCGATGCGCCCCGTGTGGAACTGCCGCTTTTACCGCAGACCGGTACTGTCGCGGGCGCGCAACGCGGGGTACGGAACGTGCTGTTCGCCGATCTGCCAGGGCCAGTGACGACCGCGGTGTACGAGCGCGATGCGCTGCCGCCGGGCGCCGACCTGCCCGGGCCGCTGCTGATCGAGGAAGCCACCGCCACCACCCTCGTGCTGCCGGGCCAGACGCTGCGGACCGACCCGCATGGCTTGCTCATCATCGAGGAGCGGCACGAGCCATGATCTGTTCACGCCTCCCATCCATTGGCAGGATGGCCTTGCGTCGCCGGAACCGGGTCGACGGTCCGGCGGTTACAGCGGTGTCCCATGTCCGTGCCGCGCGACCTGTCCGGAGACATCTGCCGCCCTGCGCATGCTTGGCGCACGGTCCTGGTCGGCGTGCTGCCGATACTGTCCGGGGCGGCGGTGCCGTGGCTGCTGTGGGCGTCTGTCGGGCGGCTGCGGTCCGGCGAACTGGCGGCAGCGGCGTTGGGGTGTGCCTCGGCCTATCTGTGGATCATCTTCCGTCTCGGCACGCAGGAGCAGGCCGCCCGCCGCCGGCTGGGCCGTCGCTATGTCCCGCCGGCGCCGGACGTGGCCTTTGCGGTGTGCGCTGGTCTGGTGGTCAGCCTGATGGCGCCGGGCCTTTCAACCTACGCGCTGGTCGATGCGGTGGGTTTCCCGCGCTTGGCGGGCGAGGTGCGGTCCTACGATCTGGCCACGCTGGCCGCGACCGGGGCGACGCTCGATGCCATCGGCCTCGTGGCCGGCGGCGGCCCGCTGATCCTGGCACCCGGCGGCCGTGCCCGGGTCCGCGATGCCCGCACCGGGGCGATACTGCCGTTCCCGCTGACATGGCGGGAAGACGGTGGCGGTTTCTGCATCGTGCAGGAACTCGATCCTGCCCGACGCCTGCGTGACGCTCGACCCGGTGTCGGGCAAGCTGCGCGACCGGGAACAGGACGTCGTGGGCCGCGTGACCGCCATCGGCACCGCCGCGCGGCTTGCGCCGCCGATCTAGCCGCTGTCCGACGCACGCCAGCTTCTGCTTCCCTGAATGTCGCGCGGCGCCACCGCGAACCTGGCTGATCCTCGACGAGTGCGGCAAGAAAGACCCGTTCGTGGCGCCGGAGGATCTGGCATGGATGTCGAGCAAGGTGACGGCAACCCGCCCAGGCGGCGGCCAGGCCTACATGGTGGATCTCTGAGTCCGGCCCTGCGCCCTATCGGCATCCTCGCCACGCCGTTCCGCACCCGCGCGGAGTGCCCACGCAATGGCCGCCAGCCCAGCCCGGCGCCCGAATGCCTCGCCATCGTGGCCGAGGAATTCCGCGCCGGTCTTGCCGGTCTTGACGGGTTTTCGCACCTCATCCTGCTGTACTGGCTGCATGAGACGCGCGCGGCCGATCTGGTCTTCACCCCGCCGTTCGACAGCGCGCCGCGCGGCGTGTTCGCCACTCGCGCGCCCTGGCGCCCGAACCCGATCGGGCTGTCCGTCGTCGCGTTCGACGGCTTTGCCGCCCCAGGGCATCTGCGCGTCCGCTACCTCGACTGCATCGACGGCACGCCGTTGCTCGACATCAAGCCCTATCTGGCGAGCACGGACGCGGAACCTGCTGCCACCATGGGCTGGCTGGCGCCGCACGCCACGCGGCCGGCAGATTGAGCCCCCGTCAGGGCGGCGTGTCCGTGCCGCGCGCCAGGGCGTCGACCAGCCGGGCCTCGACAGCCGCATCCGCGCCGTCCAGCGCCCGGCCGCGCAGCAGCCGGCGGGTCTTGGCGAGCTGGTCGTAATAGGCACGGCACATGCTGCAGTAGGACAGATGCAGCCGCACACCGAGCGCCGCGCGCCAGGACAGCGCCCCTTCAACGTAGTCGGTCGACAGTTCCGTCATGTCCCGGCACTTCGGCAGCATCACGCATCCTTCGTAACGCGTAACTCAGCGGGTTTTCGTGAGACTTGCCCACCCGGGGCACGTTACACTCCCATTCACGTCATCGTCCCCCAGTCTCAAAGGACCGCGTGCCGTTGGCCGACAGCGAATTCGATGACCCGGCTTTCCTCGCCCTGCTGCGCCAGGGCGACGCGGCGGCCTATCGGAAGCTGATCCGGCGGTTCCACGGCTCGCTGGTCGGCACTGCCAGCGGCATCATTGGCAGCCGCGCCCAGGCCGAGGAAGTGGTGCAGGACGCATGGCTGGCCGTGTTCGCCGGCATCGGCCGGTTCGAGGGGCGGTCGAGCCTGGCAAGCTGGCTGTTCGCCATCGTATTCAACCGCGCCCGCACCCGCGCCGGCCGGGAGGGGCGGCTGGTGGCACTCCCGGCGCTCGACGGCGGCGATGGGTCCGAGCGCGCAGTGCCGCTCGACCGCTTCGACCCGACCGGGCACTGGAACGAACCGCCCAGATTATGGGACGTGCTGGACCCGGAGCGCGTGGTCGGCGGCAAGCAGCTCTGGGCGCATGTGCAGGACGCCATCGAGCGTCTGTCCGCCGGCCAGAAAGCCGTGATCATCCTGCGCGACATCGAGGACCGGACGGCCGAAGAGGCCTGCGAACTGCTCGCGATCACTCCGGAGAATCAGCGTGTGCTGCTGCACCGCGCGCGCGGCCGGGTGCGTCTTGCCATCGCCTCGCTGGTGGACGGCAGCGCCGCCGCCCCGGCTGCCGCCCCGATGGTGAAGGTCGCGCGCCGCCGGGGCGCCGGCCATGCCCGTTCCGTGCTGCGCTGGCTGAGCGGACGGGCAGGCGACGGCCTCGGGTGGTGTTTCAGCATGAACGTCGGCTAGCGACCGGGGCCGACCTTCGTTTCATTTGGCACCAAATGCCTCCGCCGCAGGATGCTCTTCGTCGTAAGATATCCATGGCGACGACAGCACTTCATAGCATTGCGCGCTTGCCCTTCGCAAAATTAGTAACGTGTCTGCAAAAGTCTTGGCAGCGATGGACCGGCTCGGATGTCTGGTCGGAAGCGCGAAGTCGGAGCATGGCCCTCTCTCCGGCATGCGCCGCCCCATTTGCACGAATTGCCGTTCGATAAGGTCAAGATCGACAAGTCGTTCATTCTGAAGCTCGGAAGCGACCCTTCCGGCATCGACTATATCGGCGCCATCATCAGCCTGGAAAAATGCCCGCATCTCGACGTGACGGCGGAAGGCATCGAGAGGCCGATGATATTGCAGAAGCTGGCCGATCCGGGATGCACGTTCGGGCAGGGATCCGTGTTCGGTAAGGCAGTGCCGGCCGAGCTGCTCCGGATCGCCGCCAGCCAGCTCGGGACCGAAATGTCGGCGCGGC
Source organism: uncultured Pseudomonadota bacterium (assembly GCA_963764895.1). Taxonomy (GTDB): domain Bacteria; phylum Pseudomonadota; class Alphaproteobacteria; order Acetobacterales; family Acetobacteraceae; genus CAVXUK01. The sequence continues at coordinate 607,963 of CAVXUK010000009.1, read as the reverse complement.
TGCCCCGCAAAATCGTTACCGGATCCGCCTGAGCCGGGTCCGCGCGCGGGCTCAGTGGCGGCTGACCCACCCGGCAATTCCGGCATGAAACCGCTGGCGAAAGTTCGTCACGGCGCATAGTCTTGGCTCAACGGACTCAAGATCACATAACAGTGACACGCGGGGAACTCGCATTCCCGCGATTGGAGGAAATCAAATGACGCGGTTTGCGCATCTGCGCTTATGCTGCGTTGCATCAAGCCTCCATCCGTGATCCGGCCGCACGGGAGCGCCGGTTCTGATCATTCGCATAGCCCATCGCCGGCTGTTGTCGGGCTTGCGCCGACGAATGCCGGGCCGTTGCTGCAAATGCGCGGTATCGAAAAGCACTTCCGCGGCGTGCAGGCGCTGCGTGGCGTTGATTTCGATCTGCGGGCGGGCGAGGTGCACGCACTTCTCGGCGAGAACGGCGCCGGCAAATCCACCCTCATGAACATCTTGTCCGGCGTTCACGCGCCCGACGCCGGGGAGCTGCACGTGGACGGCGTCCCCATGCGCCTGCAGTCCCCGCGCGAGGCACAGGAAGCCGGCATCGCGACGATCTTCCAGGAACTCGATCTGGTACCGTCGCTGGACATTGCGGCCAATTTGTTTCTCGGCCGCGAACGCATGCGGCCGGGCGGCATGCTGGATACGCCCCGGATGCGCCGCGAGGCGCGTGAACGGATGGCGGCGGCCGATCTCGACATCGATGTGCGCCGCCCGGTCGCGGAACTGTCCATCGGCCAGCGCCAGCTGGTCGCAATCGCCAAGGCGCTGTCGCACGCGACGCGCGTGCTGGTGATGGACGAGCCGACCGCGGCCCTGACCGCCGCCGAGGCCGAACGCCTGTTTGGGGTGGTCCGCTCCCTGCGCAGTCGCGGCGTCGGGATCGTCTATATCTCGCACCGGCTCGAGGAAGTGCCACGCGTCGCCGACCGCGCCACGGTCATGCGTGACGGCCGCGTGGTGGGCGAGGTCGCCGCCGATGCGCGGCAGTCGCGAACTGGTCCGGCTCCTGGTCGGCCGGCCGCTTGACGAGTTGTTTCCGCCGCGTGCGCGTTCCACCGGCAAGGTACTGCTGCGGCTTGAGGGCGCCTGCTTCGCGCCGCGCCGCGTCGTGCCTGGCTGGCAGACGCCGGACGCGGTGTCGCTGACGGTGCGTGCCGGCGAGATCGTCGGCCTCGCCGGCATCATGGGCGCTGGCCGCACGGAACTGCTGTCGACGCTGTACGGTGTCGGCCCGCGTGGACATTGGTCGGGCACCGTCGAACTCGGCGGGCAGGCCGGCCCGAATCGGCTCGCCACGGGCGGCGCGGCGCGAGGGGTTGGCTTTCGTCACCGACGACCGGCGCGGCGGCGGCCTGATGCTGCGCATGCCGGTCGCCCGCAACCTTGTCATGTCGATCCTGCGCGCGCTGTCGCCGTTCGGCGTCATGTCGGCGGCCCGTGAGGCCCCCGTGGTGCGGGGCGCGCTACGCCAGTTCGACATCCGCCCGCCGCGCGGCGAACTGCCGGTCGGCAACCTGTCCGGTGGCAACCAGCAGAAGGTCGTGCTGGCCAAGGAGATCCTCGGCGGCCGCGACCTGCTGCTGCTCGATGAGCCGACGCGCGGCGTCGATGTCGGTGCCAAGGGCGAAATCTATCGCCAGCTCCGCACGCTCGCCGAGCAGGGACTGGGCGTGCTGGTCGCTTCCAGCGAATTGCCGGAGCTGGTCGGGCTGTGCGACCGGTCGTGGTCATGCGCGCAGGCCGCAGCATCGCCGAATTTGCCGGCGACATCGACGAACACGCGGTGCTGCGGGAAGCCACCGGCGGCGACCTGGGGAACGGCCGCATGAGCGAGACCGACATCATCGCCGAAGCCGGCGCCCGCGCCGGCCGCGCCGACGCGACCCGCTGGCGCTGATCGTGCGCTTCCAGAGCGTGATCGGCCTGTTGCTGGTGCTGATCGGCGGCATCGCGTTCTCGCCGGTGCGGCACGGCCACCTGCTGTTCCTCGCACCCGACAACATCGCCAACATCGTCCGTGCGATCTCCGAGACCGGCATCATCGCGCTCGGCATGACCTTCGTCATCATCACCGGCGGCATCGACCTGTCGGTCGGTGCGGCACTTGGGTTGGCCAGCGTTCTCGACGGCGTCGCTGATGGTCAATCTCGGCTGGGGCATCCTGTCGACGCTGGCCGCGGTGGTGCTGGCCGGCACCGCGTTCGGGCTGCTTCAGGGCGTGATCTCCACCCGGTTCCGGCTGGAGGCGTTCATCGTCACGCTGGCCGGCCTGCAGATGGCCCGCGGCCTCGCGCTGATCGTATCCGGCAACGCCTATATCAACATTTCCTACGGCGACGGCCCGGGCTTCGCGCCGCCGGCGTTCGCGATACTGGGCGACGCGGCTGTTCGGCAACACGGTGCCGGTGGCGACGCTGGTGTTTCTCGCGCTGGCCGTGGTTGCGACCGTCGTGCTGAACACGACGCGGTTCGGCCGCTACGTCTTCGCGGTCGGCGGCAACGAGCGCGCGGCACGGCTGTCCGGCATCCCGGTCGCGCGGGTGAAGGTGACGGTCTTCGCACTCACCGGCCTGATGGCCGCGATTGCCGGCATCGTCCATGCCGGCCAGTTCAACTTCGGCAGCGCCAACGACGGTGCCGGCTATGAACTGACCGCCATCGCCGCCGTGGTGATCGGCGGCACCAGCCTGTTCGGCGGCGCCGGCACGATGATCGGCACGATCGCCGGCAGCGTCATGCTCGGCGCGCTCGCCAACATCCTACAGCTCAACAACGTCAACGCGGCCCTGCAACTGCTCGCGACAGGCGCCATCATCGTGCTTGCCGCGGTGCTGCAGACCATCGTCGGTCGCCGGGAGGGCTCGATGCGCTGAGCCCGGCGCCCGATCGACATCCATGGAGCCGACACGGGAGGAAAATCAAAATGACCGATCGATCCGGGACTGTTCACGTCGCGCTGCTGGCGGTGCCGCTGGCTTGGCGGCGTGGCGCCGCCGCCGACCAGATCGCGCAGAAATGCGGCAAGGATGCCACTACGTGATCGGCGTTCTCGCAGGCCAACTACGCCGAGCCGTATCGCCAGCACGTCAACAACGACCTGATCGCGCTGGCCAAGAAGATCCCGCAATTCGAGCTGCAGATCGCCGACGGCGCCGGCAACGACAACACGCAGACCTCGCAGGTCGACAACTTCATCACCCAGGGCGTCGATCTGCTGCTGATCTCGCCGTTCGAGGCGGCGCCGCTGACGCCGGCGGTCGCCCGCGCGATGAAGGCCGGCATTCCGGTGATCGAACTCGACCGCCAGACCAACGGCACGCCCGGCAAGGACTACACCGCCTTCGTCGGCGGCGACAACTACAAGATCGCCTACGAGGCCGGCACGTTACACCGCCAAGAAGCTGCTGCCGGATGGCGGCGACGTCGCCGTGCTGGAAGGCCTGCCGAGTTCCACGCCGGCAGTGGAGCGGCTGAACGGGTTCAAGGACGGCGTCAAGCAGAACCCGAAGATCAAGGTCGTCGCCGAGCAGGCGGCCGACTGGCTGCCGGACAAGGCGGAGACAGCGTTCTCGGCGATGCTGCAGGCGCATCCGGACATCGGCGTCGTCTATGCGAGCAACGACATGATGGCGGCCGGCTCCTACCTCGCGGCCAAGGGTGCCGGCAAGGCGGAGCAGGTCGAAGTCATCGGCACGGACGGGCTGCCGGGCCCGGCGGGCGGCATCCGCGCGGTGGCGTCGGGGCAGTGGGCGGCGACGTTCACCTATCCGACCGGCGCGCCGGAAGCGCTCGATCTCGCCAAGAAGATCCTGCTCGACTGCGCCGCGATCGGTGCCCGCCACCGTGACGGTGCCGACGCTCGCCATCACCAAGGACAACGCCGACGAACTCGACAAGAAGCTGAAGTTCTAGTCGCACTGCCGTACCCCACCCGGTGCGGGAGGGGGTACGGCAAGTGTAGGGTCCAAGCCGGAAAACGTGCCCGTGAGCGACGGACTCGAAGCATGACGCTGCGCAGCCCGGCCTTGCGGGCGGCAGGGGCAACGGACAGACTGGGGGCATGACGGATGGTCCGCTTCCCCTCGACCAAGGCCTGTTCGGTCGTCTCCGGCGCGATGCGGGCGCGGTGTGGGACGGCTACGTCGCGCATGATTTCGTCCGTGCGCTCGGACGGGGCACACTGCCGGAGGGCGCGTTCCGGCACTTCCTTGTCCAGGACTACCTGTTTCTGATCCATTTCGCCCGCGCGCACGCGCTCGCCGGCTTCAAGGCGACGCAGCTCGCGGATATCCGCGCCGCCGCAGCCGCGGTCTCCGCCATCGTCGACGTGGAGATGCCGCTGCACGTCTCGTATTGCGCCGGTTGGGGGCTGAGCGAGGAACAGATGGCCGCCGCGCCCGAAGCGTTGGAGACGACGGCCTATACGCGGTTCGTGCTGGAGCGCGGCCTCGCCGGCGACCTGCTCGATTTGCAGGTGGCGCTCGCCCCCTGCCTCGTCGGCTACGGCGAGAGTGGCGAGCGGCTGCTGGTCGATCCGGCGACGCGGCGTGACGGCAATCCGTATGACGAATGGATCGCCGCCTATACGAGCGAGGGCTATCGCGGCGCGGTGTGTGATGCGATCGCGATGCTCGACCGGCTGGGCGAGGCGCGCGGCGCGGCGGCGCGCTATCCGCAGCTCCTCGCCACCTTTGTCGCGGCGACGCGACTGGAGACGGCATTCTGGGACATGGGTTGGCGGGCCGGCTGACCTTGTCCCGCCGCCACGTGTAGCCGCCGCCGCTCGGCGTGGGGCCAACAACCTCGATTCGTTTTTCAGGCGTAGCAGCAAGCGTAGGGTAGGTAAGCGAAGGGCCACCCACCAACGCAGGCCTCCGCTCGCACGGTTCCAGCGCGATCCGGTACGGCGGATGGCCAGCGGCCCGTGTTTGTGGCGCGTTGCTCAGGTGGGTGGCGATTCGCTTACCCACCCTACGGCTCGCTGGTAGGCAACAAACCGATTGTTTCGGGACATATCCACTCTACGGGATGACCGGGCTGCGTCATTTCTGGACATTCAAGCCCCGACGCGCCCATCTCGCGAGGGCCTGACGAACCAGAGCGCCCGCGCTAACCTGCGTCCCTCAACCCGCCGAGGTCCTACATGACGCCGCGTTCCATCATCATCGACTGCGACCCCGGCACCGACGACGCCATTGCGCTCTGGCTGGCCTTCGCCTCGCCGGAGGTGGATGTGCGGCTGATCACCGTGGTCGGCGGCAATGTCGGGCTGGACCGCACGCTGCCCAACGCGCGCGCCATCACAGGGATCGCCGGGGCATCGGTGCCGGTGGTGGCCGGCGCTGACCGGCCGCTGGTCGGCCGCTACGAGGATGCCGCCCATGTGCATGGCGACAACGGCATCGGCGGGCTCGTGCTGCCCGAGGGGCCGCCCGCCACGCCCGGCATCGCGGTGGACGCCATGCGGGATTTGCTCAGAAAATCGGAACCCGGTTCGGTGACGCTGGTCGGGCTCGGCCCGGCCACCAATCTCGGCCTGCTGTTCGCGACTGACCCGGAACTGGCGTCGCGGCTCGCCGAGGTGGTGCTGATGACCGGCGCGGTCAGCGAAGGCAACATCACCCCGTCCGCCGAGTTCAACGCCTACAACGATCCGGAGGCGCTGGAGATCGTGCTGCAATCCGGCGTGCCGGTGACGCTCGCGACGCTGGACGTGACCACCCAGGCGCTTTGCACGCCCGAGCATGTCGCGCAGCTTCGCGCGCTTGGCGGCGGGCGCAGCGCGGCGGCGGCGCTGGCGATCTGGGATCGGGAGTCCACGTCGCGCCGCACCGGCCGCAAGGGGCACGAGCAGCACGACGCGACCGCGATCATGTGGCTCGTGGCACCGCATCTGTTCACCGAGCGCCCCGTCGTCGCGCATATGGATCTCGGCGCCGGCCCCTCGCGCGGGCGGACCATCATCGACCGCTGGAGCCGGCTCAAGCGGCCGGTCAATGCACGGCTGCTGGAGACCGTGGACTCCGACCAGTTCTTCGCGATCCTGCTGCCGCGGCTGGCGGGGCTGCCGTAGGCCCCGCTACTTGGTGCCGAACAGCCGGTCCCCGGCGTCGCCGAGGCCCGGCCGGATATAGCTGTGATCGTCGAGGCAGCGATCGACCGCGCAGGTGAACGCCGGCACGTCGGGATGCGCCTCGGTGAACACGCTCAGCCCCTCCGGCGCGGAGATCAGGCAGACGAACCGCAGTTGCGTGGCCCCGGCCGCCTTCAGCCGCGCCACGGCGGCGGCGGCGGAGTGGCCGGTGGCCAGCATCGGGTCGACCACGATCACCATGCGCTCGGCGATGTCGTCCGGCACCTTCATGTAATACTCGACCGGTTGCAGCGTCTTCGGGTCGCGATACAGCCCGATATGGCCGACGCGGGCGTTCGGCACCGCGTCCAGCATTCCCTCCAGGATGCCGTTGCCGGCGCGCAGGATCGAGACGAGGCAGAGCTTCTTGCCGGAGAGCTGCTTGCCCTGCATGACCTCCAGCGGCGTCTCGATCTCGACGGTTTCGAGCGGCAGGTCACGGGTGACCTCGTAGCACATCAGCAGGCTGATCTCGCGCGCGATGCGGCGGAAATCGGCCACCGGCGTCTGCTTCTGCCGCAGCAGCGTGAGCTTGTGCTGGATCAGCGGGTGGCCCAGCACGGTGATCTGGTCAGACATGCTGGCCGCCGTTGATGTGAAGTTCGGTGCCGTTCACGTAGCTCGCCGCGTCGCTGCACAGGAAGTAGATGGCCGCCGCGACCTCGGAGGGTTTGCCCAGCCGGCGCATCGGCACCTCGCGGTCGGCGAACGCGGCAGTGCCGGGGGAGAGGATGGCGGTATCGATCTCGCCCGGCGAGATCGCGTTGGTGCGCACGCCCAGCGGCGCGAATTCCGCGGCCATTTCGCGCGTCAGGGACAGCAGCGCAGCCTTGCTGCCGGCATAGGCGGCGCCGGCATAGGGATGCACGCGCGTGCCGGCGATCGAGGTAACGTTCACGATCGAACCTTTCGCCGCCGAAAGATGATGGATCAGACCTTTCGCCAGCAGCGCGGTCGAGAACAGGTTCACGCTGAACACCTGCAGCCAGGTGGCGTAGGTCGAGTCCAGCACGCCGAGCCGGGTCCCGTCCGGCCCCTTGGGCGACATGCCGGCGTTGTTGACCAGCGCGTCCAGCCGCCCCTCCGGCAGGCGGTTGCGGATTTCCTCCAGCCCGAACTCGATGCGGTCGAGGTCGCCGAGGTCGAGCTGCACGTGGTTCTCCGGCCCGCCCAGCCACGGGCAGCGTGGCGAGAACGCCTGCCGGGAGATGGTCACCACGCGCCAGCCGGCATCGGCGAACAGTTTGCCGGTGGCGTGGCCGATCCCCCGGCTGGCGCCGGTCAGCAGCAGCGTGCGCTGGGTCATGAGAAGCATCCTCCGGTGGCGCGTTTGCACAATAGAGGCGCCGGCCGCCGCATGCCATGATGGGTACCGGGCCCGGAGGGAAACGCCGACGATGACCGCTGAGACGACTTATGCCGCCGTGATCCATGCGGCGCACGACCTGCGCATCGAGAGCGTCGCGGTGCCGCCCACCGGCCCGGGCGAGGTGCGCGTGCGGGTGCGCGCGGGCGGCATCTGCGGCTCGGACCTGCACTACTACCACCAGGGCGGCTTCGGCACCGTGCGGGTGCGCGAGCCGATGGTGCTCGGCCATGAGGTGGCCGGCGTGATCGAGGAGGTAGGGCAGGGCGTGACGGACCTGCACCCCGGCGATCTGGTCGCGGTCAACCCGAGCCTGCCCTGCGGCAAGTGTCGGTTCTGCCTGATGGGTATGGCGAATCATTGTCTCGATATGCGATTCTATGGCAGCGCGATGCGGACGCCGCATGTCGGCGGCGGGTTCCGCGAGGTGCTGGTCTGCCAAGTCGGCCAGGCCGTGCAGGCCGAGATGCCGCCCGCCCGCGCCGCCTTCGCCGAGCCGTTGTCGGTCTGCCTGCATGCGGCGAAGCAGGCCGGCGACCTGATGGGCGCGCGCGTGCTGGTTACCGGCGCCGGGCCGATCGGTGCGCTCTGTGTGATGGTCGCCCGCCACGCCGGCGCGCGTGAGATCGTGGCGACCGACCTGGCGGCCGCTCCGCTCGCCATGGCGCGCCGCATCGGTGCCGACACGGCGCTGAACCTGCGCGAGCAGCCCGACGCGCTGGCGCCGTTCGCCGCCGACAAGGGGTGGTTCGACGCGGTGTTCGAATGCTCGGGCAGCGGCGCGGCACTGGCTGGGGCGATCCCGGTGGCGCGGCCGGGCGCGGTGATCGTGCAGGTCGGTATCGGCGGGGCAGAGACGCCGGTGGCGCTGAACACGCTCGTGGCCAAGGAGATCACGTTGCGCGGCAGCTTCCGTTTCCACGCGGAATTCGCCCATGCGGTCGCGATCCTCGGCCGCGGCGCGATCGATGTGAGCCCGCTGCTGACCGAAACGGTACCGCTGGCCGAGGCGGTGCGGGCGTTCGACCTCGCCTCCGACCGGTCACGCGCGATGAAGGTGCAGCTGGCGTTCTGAGCCTCACCGCTCACGCGAGGACTTGCAGCACGGCGTCGCGGAACTGGTCGAACCGGATCGGCTTGAACAGCACCGGCGCCGGATGCGCCGTCTCGATGCGCCGGATCGTCTCCGGCTCACGCGAGCCGGTAATGAAGATGATCCGCGACCCAACCGCGCGCCATATCGCCATGGCGGCGTCGATGCCATCCACGGTGCCGCGCAGACGCACATCCATCAGCACCAGCCGCGGCGTATACCGTTCCGCAAGCATGACAGCTTCCGTGGCGCTCGCGGCGCTGGCGCACACCTCGAGTCCCATCTTGGCAAGCATCATCGTCAGCAGGTCGACGATCAGCGACTCGTCGTCGACCACCAGAACCCGATCGGGCATCAGGCGACCTCCGGCAACGGCATGCGGATTTCGACTCGCGTGCCGTCCTGGTAGGTGACGCCGATGCGCCCGGCCAGTTGCCGGGTCAGGCTTGTAACGATCCCGCTTTCCGGCCACGCCGCCGGGCCGTCGCCGCCGATGTTGTCGTCGTCGGCGCCAATCGCCAGCAGTCCGCCGCCATCGCGGGACTGGCGGAACTCCATCGTGACGGTCCGCGCGCGGCCGCGCCTGATTGCGCCGGCCAGCAATTCCGTCGCGAGCAACCCCATGGGGATTGCGAAATCCATGTTCACGGTGATGGGGTCGGCGTCGACCACCACACTCACGCCGCGGTCGGCATCGCTGAACGACGCCGAGACGGTGTCCGCCACGTCGCGCAGGAACGCGGCGAGGCCGAAGCTTTGCAGGCTGCTGGAGGACATGAGATGCTGATGCACCAGACCGAGCGTGATGATGCGGTTATGCAGATCGGCAAACGCATCGTGGGCCACGGGGTCGGCGACGCGCCCGCTTTCCAGCGCGACCAGCGCGTCCAGGATCTGCAGATTGTTGTTCACGCGATGATAGACCTCGCGCAAAAGAATGTCACGCTGGCGGACCGTCAATGTCAGGTCCGCCGTCCGTTTGGCGACACGCTGCTCCAGCACGGTCTGGGTGTCGGCCAGCTGCCGCTGCTGCCTGGCGAACTGTGCCATGAAAAACAGGAACAGCACGCATGCCGATACCAGCCAGCTCATGCGTCCGACCGACCAGCCGAGCGTGTAGCGGCCTCCGCCGACAAGGGAGAGGATGTTTGCGAACAGCATCATCGTGATCGCGAGGCTGAGCCAGAGGAACAGCGTGTTGCGCTGCCGGATGACCCCCAGTACGAGCGCGATGGCGGCCGCAAGCATGGCGAGGTCCGCCACGTTCACGACCATGTTGGAGCCGGTGAACGACGTCCCGATGATGAGCGGCGGTAGTCGGTCCACCAGGACGGTCGCTGTGACGCCGCAACCCAGGATGGCGACCACAACGGCGCCGGCGCCACCGCAGATGGCAAGGCCGACCTGCTCGGGGGCCACCTGCCTTCGGGCGGCGAAGGCTTCGAGGATGACGGCGGCCAGGGTCAGCGCGGCATATCCGCCCATCCACAGCAGGAACGCCCAGCCGGGCGATTCCAGCGTGCCAATGATCGGCCGGCCGGGCAGCACGGCGCCGGGGAAGCACAGCAGGTGCAGGATGGCCATCGCGCCGCCGAAGAGGTAGGCGCAGCCCAGCAGCAGCAGTGACCAGCTGCGGGCCTGGCGGAACCAGACGAACAGCAGAAAGCTGGTGGACAGGTCGGTGACGAGCAGCCCGGCCATGACGAACGCCGTGATGGCCGGTACCTGGGGACCGTTGTGGTGGGCGAACGGCAGCAGTGCCAGCGCCGCGGCCGCATAGCCACAGACCATGCAGACAACCCAGCGAAGGCTTCGCGAGGGCCGGTTGCCGCCGGCCTCTTGCGACGAGGCTAGATCGCTAAACACAGGCGTTCCGCCTCATCGCGGAAGTATGGCAGGCAGGGCTTTGGCGCGCCACCGCGATAAGCCAGTGCTTTATCGATCCACCTGCGCCGTCCACGCCGCCAGGGCGGCCGGTGCAGCCTCTTCCCCAGCCTTGCGGTCGAGGGAAGGGGCTGAGCCGGATCGGTCTGCGGCCGGTCTACTGGGTCTGCCCAGGCGAAGCCGATGCGGGAGACGGTGATGCGGGGCCGGTGGATTGTTTCACCGCGGTCAGCTTGGCCTGCGCGTCGCTGAGCTGCTGCTGGGTCTGCTGCAGGTCGCCCTGTGCCTTGTCGCGACTCGCCACCGCCTCGTCGGCCGCCTTCCGGATCGCCTCGTGCTGCTCCTGCAACGCTTTGATCTGTTGCTGGAGCGTGGCCTGCTGCGCCGTGGTCTGGTCGAGCTGGGCGCGCGAGGCGGACAGTGCGGCGGCGGAGTCGGTTGCGGCCTTCTGCGTGGTCGTCAGTTGCGCTTGCAGCGTCGTCAACTGCTTTTCGGCCGTGTTGTCCTGGTCGGTCAGGGCCGTCAGACGCGCCTGCGCGTCCGCCACCTGCTTGCGCGCCGCCGCCTCGTCCTGCCGCGCCTTGTCGGCCGCGGCGGTCGTGGTGGCGAGAACCTGGGTGGCCGCGTTGCGCTGGTCGGCCAGTTTCGCGAGGTCCGCCTGGGCGTCGGCCAGTTGCTTGCGTGCGGCCACACCCTGTTGCTGTGCCCGGTCGGCCTCGGCCTGCAGGCTCTTGACCTGCTGCTCGATGGCGCTGCGCTGCTGGCCGAGATCGGTCAGCCGCGCGGTTGTGTCAGCCGCCTGCTTGGTTGAGGCATCGGCAGCCTTGCGCGCATCGCTGATCTGTTGCTGCAGCGTGGCGAGGTGCTGCTCGGTGGCGGTGAGGTGCGCCGTCGCGTGGTCAAGCTGCGCGGTTGTGTCGGCCAGCCGCTTCTGCGCCGCCTCGGAAGCGTTCTGCGCCGCCGGCAATTGCTGCTGCAGAGCGGCGAGCTGCGTCTCCACATCGGAGCGCTGCTTGATGGTGCTCTCGCGTTCAGCGCGCGACGCCACCAGCTGCTGCTGCTCCTGGGCCACCGATTGCTGGGTCTTTTGCAGCGCCGCCTCGGCCTTGGCGATGTCGGCGGAGCGGGTGGCGGCCTCCTGCGTCATCTGCGTCAGCGCCTGACGGCTCTGCGCCTCCTGGTCATGCGCCTGTTCGATGCGCTTGCTGACATCGGCCAGTTCGCGGCTGTGGGTCGCCAGATCGGCGTCGAGCTTGGCGGCGGCGGCGCGGCTTTGCGCGAGCTTCGCCTCGGCGGCATCGGTGTCGGATTGGGCCTGCTTCGTCCGGTCGGTGAGCGCGGTCAGTTGGTGCTGATCGTCGGCGAGCGCGGCCTTCGCCGAGTCCAGGCTCTTGGTGGTCGCCGCGAGGTCCGCGGCCGCGGCATCGCGGTTCTTGGTTGCCGTGTCGGCCTGCGCGGTGACGGCCTTGGCCTTGGTTTGCAGGTCCGCCAGCGTGCCGGCCGCCTTGCGCTCGGTGTCCAGGTCGGAGGTGAGCTGTAGCTGGCTGGCCTGAAGCTGGTTGATGTCGGCCGTGCTGCGTTCACGCAGCGACGACTCGGACGACCATGCCGAAATCGCCGCGATCCAGCCGATCACCGCCAGTCCGGCCAGCACCAGTGTGACCGGGCGGTTGAACTCCGCCTTCCAATCGATGTCCACGACGTTTCCCTCCAGTTGTTGGCGCTTGTACACGACCCCGGGCGCCACGTGTCGGGCGGGTTGGTCACGGCGAGCGCGGTTCGTCGACGGGACGATTGTAGCGGGTTCGGACGCAAACCCTGTTCACGAGCCGGTCAGGGCCGGCGCAGACTATGGCCCCGAGCGACTCGACGAAGTCGCCATGGTTCCTGTATTGTTCTCCCAGCCCTGAGGTTGTGCGATTGTCAGTGAACCCTCATATTGTGGGTGGGACGCGGCACAACCGCCACATCTAGTAGTTTTTCAATTGACGCCGCCAAGCCGTTGGGCAGGAATGGAGACCATGATGTTCATGACCGCGGGAGATTCCGTCGTGCTCGACGCCGTCCAGATGCAGGGCCGCCACCAGGTGCGGATGGATCGCTCCCGCGACGCCCTGCATCACCGAATTCGGGCGCGCTACGCTCGACGATCGCTACCTGCTGCCCGGCGAGTCCTACCAGGATTTGTTCGCCCGCGTAGCGAGCTACTACGGCGACGACGCGGCGCACGCGCAGCGGCTGTACGACTACATCAGCCGCATGTGGTTCATGCCGGCGACGCCGGTGCTGTCCAACGGCGGCACCAGTCGCGGCCTGCCGATCTCCTGCTTCCTGAACGAGGCCACCGACAGCCTGGAAGGCATTGTCGGGCTGTGGAACGAGAATGTCTGGCTTGCCTCCAAGGGCGGCGGCATCGGCAGCTACTGGGGCAACCTGCGCTCCATCGGCGAGAAGGTCGGGCAGAACGGCAAGACCTCGGGCGTGATCCCGTTCATCCGGGTCATGGACAGCCTGACGCTGGCGATCAGCCAGGGCAGCCTGCGGCGCGGCTCGGCGGCCGTGTATCTGCCGGTCTCGCATCCCGAGATCGAGGAGTTCGCGGAAATCCGCCGCCCGACCGGCGGCGACCCGAATCGCAAGGCGCTGAACCTGCACCATGGCGTGCTGGTGCCGGACGCGTTCATGCGCGCGGTCGAGGCTGACGAGGACTGGGCGCTGATCTCGCCCAAGGACGGCAGCATCGTGCGCAAGATCTCGGCACGCGCGCTGTGGATTCGCATCCTGACCGCGCGCATCGAGACCGGCGAGCCGTATCTGGTGTTCAGCGACCACGTGAACCGCGCGCTGCCGGAACATCACAAGCTGGCCGGGCTTGAGGTGAAGACCTCCAATCTTTGCAGCGAGATCACGTTGCCGACCGGCATCGACCATCATGGTCGCCAGCGCACCGCGGTGTGCTGCCTGTCGTCGTTGAACCTGGAGTCCTGGTTCGAATGGCAGGACCACCCGCTGTTCATCGAGGACGTGATGCGTTTCCTCGACAATGTGCTTCAGGATTTCATCGACCGCGCGCCGCCGGGCATGGAGCGGGCCAGCTACGCCGCGATGCGGGAACGTTCGGTCGGCCTGGGCGTGATGGGCTTCCATTCGTTCCTGCAATTGCAGAACGTTCCGTTCGAGAGCGTAATCGCGAAGGTCTGGAACAAGCGGATGTTCGCGCATATCCGCAAGCAGGCCGACGCAGCCTCCCGCATGCTCGCCGAGGAGCGCGGCGCCTGCCCGGATGCGGCCGAGTATGGCGTGATGGAGCGGTTCTCGAACAAGCTCGCGATTGCGCCGACGGCGTCGATCTCCATCATCGCCGGCAACGCCTCGCCGGGCATCGAGCCGATTGCCGCGAACGTGTTCCTGCAAAAGACGCTGTCGGGCAGTTTCGCGGTGCGCAACCGGCATCTGCAGACGGCTGCTGGCCGAGAAGGGGCAGGACAACGAGGATGTCTGGTCCTCGATCACCCGCACATCCGGCAGCGTGCAGCATCTGGATTTCCTGACCGAGCAGGAGAAGGCGGTCTACAAGACCGCGTTCGAACTGGATCAGCGCTGGATCATCGAACATGCGGCGGACCGCACGCCGTATCGTCTGCCAGAGCCAATCCGTCAATGTGTTCCTGCCGGCCAATGTGCATAAGCGCGACCTGCACCAGATCCATCTGCTGGCGTGGAAGCGTGGGCTGAAATCGCTGTATTACTGCCGCAGCATGTCGCTGGCGCGCGCCGACAACGTCAGCGAGAAGGCGGTGCGTCCGGATGAGATCGTGCAGCGCCCGGCCGGCCTGCCGGTGCCGCCGCCGGAGGCGGGGTTACCGCTGGCGGTCGCCAGGGCCAATCCGACTGACTATGACGAGTGCCTGGCGTGTCAGTGAAGAACGCCAGAACGGGCCGGCGCGCGTAGGGCGGAAGTATTCCGCCCCTTCGGCCGCTGACAAGCGTTGGCTTGTGCCGACGAGGCCGATTGCATCCGCCCTGCTGAACCTTGCTTCCCCCTCCCCCGTTATTGGGGGAGGGGACGGTGCTACTGCCGATCAAGTCAGATGGACCATTTCGCCCATGACCGATGAACGCCCCAAAAACATCGACCTGCTGACCGAAAACCCGGTCTACAAGCCGTTCCGCTATCCCTGGGCCTACGAGGCGTGGCTGACCCAGCAGCGCGTGCATTGGCTGCCGGAGGAAGTGCCGCTCGCCGACGACGTGAAGGACTGGCACAAGAACCTCACCACCGTCCGAACGCAACCTGCTCACGCAGATCTTCCGCTTCTTCACCCGGCGGATGTCGAGGTGAACAATTGCTACATGAAGCATTACAGCCAGGTGTTCAAACCCACCGAAGTGCTGATGATGCTGTCGGCGTTCTCCAACATCGAGACGGTGCATATCGCCGCCTACAGCCATCTGCTCGACACCGTCGGCATGCCCGAGGTCGAATACAACGCCTTCCTCAAATACAAGGAGATGAAGGACAAATTCGACTACATGCAGACCTTCACGGTCGACAGCAAGCATGAGATCGCCAAGACCCTGGCAGCCTTCGGCGCCTTCACCGAAGGGCTGCAACTATTCGCCTCGTTCGCCATCCTGCTCAACTTCCCGCGCTTCGGCAAAATGAAGGGCATGGGCCAGATCATTTCCTGGTCGGTGCGCGACGAAACGCTGCACTGCCTGTCGATCATCCGCCTGTTCCGCACCTTCGTGCAGGAAAACCCGGAAATCTGGACGGACGCGCTGCGCCGCGACATCTATGTCTGCTGCGCAACCATCGTCGACCATGAGGACGCCTTCATCGACCTCGCCTTCGAACTGGGTGACATCGAGGGGCTGACGCCGACGAGGTCAAGCGCTACATCCGCTTCATCGCCGACCGCCGGCTGACCCAACTCGGCCTGAACCCGCTGTATCATGTCGACCGCAATCCGCTGCCCTGGCTCGACGACATGCTGAACGCAGTGGAACACACGAATTTCTTCGAAAATCGCGCCACCGAATACAGCAAGGCCTCCACCACCGGCTCGTGGGAAGAAGCCTTCGGCGATGCGGTGTTCGAAACGCCGCAGCCGAGCGGTTCCGTGCTGCCCACCTGACGCGCGCTCTGGCCGCCCGAATGGGCGGCCACCTCGTTTCTTTTGATGAGATGGTCGGTCAGGCGGTTGCACGGACCACGCGCGACTTGCCACGACTGTCAGATTAACGATACGGTGATCAAGGAATGGGATGCCGTGGCGTCGTCTGCGGCCTTCAAGGATGGATCATCAAACGGTGGGCGAGAGCGAAGACCCTGGCCGTGAGGCCCTCTCCCGCGGCACACCCCGCTACACCCGCCGACTGTCGGACAGGATTCTGATCGCGTTTCACCATGCGTGCGACGAGTCGGATTACGAAATCGCCGAACAATTACTGCGCACGCTGGAAATGCTGGTGATGCGCCGCCCGCTGGCGCCGGATGGCAACAGGCGGCGGACCATGGAAAATCTGGTCGCCGCACATGAGCGGCTGTGGCATCTGCGTCATCCGGCCGCGCCGAAGGTCTGATCGAACATCAGGCTGCCGCCGTCGCGCAGGATCGCATCGGCCTCCGGCGTGAAGCCGCCATCGGCGCGGTGCAGCACCAATCCGGGCAGGACCCGGCACGGGCCGCGCCCGCCCTTGATGCCGCGCACCAGAAGAAGCTTGGCGGCGCGACCGGCTTTCGGCCAGAGCGGCAGCACCGCCGGGCTGCCACAGCCGGCCGCGTCGATGCCGGCCAGACAGGCGGGCAGGGCGGCCGCGGCGACCACCAGCGTCAGTGTGCCGCGATGGCGCAGCGGCGCCGCGAGCCGGGCGATCCATAGACCGAACAATCCCGGCACCGCGCGCCGTGCCGAGTCCCGCCCCGCGTCCGACGAGGCGGTGCCGGCCGCGTCATGCCAGGGCGGATTGGCGAACGCATGGTCGAACGTGCCGTCCGGATGCGCATCGGCCAGATCCGCTACCGTTATGTCGATGCCGGCGAACCCGTTGGCGGCGATGTTGGCCTGCGCGATTGCCGCCATCGTGGAGTCGCGCTCAATGCCCAGACCAGTCAGGCCGGGCACCCGGGCCGCGAGGCACAGCAATGCCGCCCCGCTGCCGGTCCCTGCCTCCAGCACGTGCTCGCCGGGGCGGGCTGGAATGCTGGCGGCCAGCAGCACCGGCTCCAGCCCCGTGCGATGGCCCACGCGCGGCTGCGCGTGGCACACCCGACCGCCCAGCAGCCAGCCCGGGGTGTCCGCGGCGTCGATCACATATCTGCCTCGCCGGCTTCCCGCAGTACGCGCACTGCGCGGCGCTCATCTTCCGGTGAGACGGCCAGCCGGCGCGGAAAGACACCAATCCCGCCTTCCACCGCGCTGATATTGCTGTCGAGCAGCACGGTTTCGATGCCGGCATCGGCGAGTAGCGCCACCAGGAAACTGAGCCGTACCTGGTTGGTCGAACTGGCAATCACGCGCATGCAACCCCCATCGTGGCCGGGTAACACGACAAAGCCTTGAATCGGCTTGCCTTGACCCTTCTTCCGGCCCGCCGATATGGTGCCCGCGCATACGCGCAGCGCAAGTGCGCTGAATAAACCGTGCCGGGAGATCGCTTTTGGGCATCGTCGCCAGCCTGCCCACCGCGTCGGACGCCACGGCGAGTGACTCCATCGCCGTTCTGCCTGACAGCGGCGAGGATGCGCTCACGGACCTGGTCGCGCAGGTCCGCGACGATCTGCAAGCCTGCAACCACGTCATCGTTGCCCGCATGGACAGTCCGGTGGCGCTGATCCCGCAGCTCGCGGCCCATATCGTGGCGGCCGGCGGCAAACGGCTGCGGCCCGTGCTCACGCTCGCCGCCGCGCGGATGTGCGGCTATGGCGGTGGGCTGCGGCATGTGCACCTGGCCGCCTGCGTGGAGTTCATCCACACCGCCACGCTGCTGCACGACGACGTGGTGGACGAAAGCCAGCTCCGCCGCGGGCTGGCCAGCGCCAACGCGGTGTTCGGCAACAAGGCGTCGGTGCTGGTGGGCGATTTCCTGTTCGCCCGCGCCTTCCAGCTGATGGTGGCTGACGGCTCGCTGCGGGTGCTGGAGATCCTGTCCGGCGCGGCGGCCACCATCGCCGAGGGCGAGGTGCTGCAACTGGTCACGCAGAACGATCTGTCGACGCCGGAGGAACGGTATCTGGATGTCGTGCGCGGCAAGACCGCCGCCCTGTTCGCCGCCGCCTGCGAGGTGGGCGCCGTGGTCGCCGCTCGTCCGGCGGCCGAGGAGGCGGCGCTGCGCGACTACGGCACCAACCTGGGCATCGCGTTCCAACTGGTGGACGACGCGCTGGACTACGCCGCCGACCAGGCGCGTGCTGGGCAAGACCGTGGGCGACGATTTTCGCGAGGGCAAGATCACGCTGCCGGTGCTGACCGCCTACGCGGCCGGCAGTGCCGCCGAGCGCGTGTTCTGGCGCCGCACGATCGAGGCCAGCGAGCAGACCGAGGCGGATCTGGACGAGGCGATGCGACTGATCGGCAATAGCAATGCGATCACCGTCACGCTGGACCGCGCCAGCCAGTTCGCCAGTGCCGCCAAGCACAGCCTCGCCGTGTTTCCGGACACGAAGCTGCGCCGTTCCTTGCAGGCAGTGGCGGATTACACGATCAGCCGGGTGCGGTAACCGTTCGGCGTCACAGCGCGTCGTAGACGGCCGCCACCAGCCGCTGCCGGCGCTTGTCCACGCCGTCGTCAAAGTCCCGCATGCAATTGGTGACGTAGGCGAAACCCAGGCGGGCGGCCGGGTCGGCGAAGGCCACCGATCCGCCCCAGCCGGTGTGGCCGAATCCGGTCTCGGTCGCGCGCGGCCCGAACGACAGATCGCTCAGCCGGAAGCCGGCGCCGAAGGCCGTCGGCAGCCCGAAGCCGGAATCCTCGCCACGGAAACGTTCCGCGGTTGCCGCCGCGATGCCGGCGGGCGAGAGCAGGCGGTGCCCGTTCAGGCTGCCGCCCAGCGCGAGCGCCGCATAGATCGTGGCGAGGCCCTTCGCATCGGCATGCCCGTTGCCGCCCGGAACCTCGGCGGCCCGCCATGCCCGATGATTGGGCGCGTCGGCCATCGGCTTGGGGTTGTGCACGCCCTGCGGGTAGGGGCTCTGCGCCACCAGATCCATGCCCTGATAGACCAGCGGCCCCTCGACAATCTCGGCCGCCCGGTGGTCCTCGCTCTGCGGAACGCCGACGAAGAATGATGCGCCGAGCGGTCCGGCGATTTCCTCGGCGATGAACCGGCCGGGCGAGACGCCGGTGACGCGGCGGATCGGCTCGCCCGCCAGATGCCCGTAGCTGAGCATGTGGTAGACGCAGCGGCTGCCCGGCTCCCACAACGGCGCCATCGCCGCGAGCGCGTCGACATACGGCGTCCACGCCAGCAGTTGTGCCTCGGTACAGGGGACGGAGAGGCCATTCAGCCCGGCGCGGTGTGACATCGCCAGGTCGAGCGTGATGGCGTCCTTGCCGTTCGCCGCGAACTCCGGCCAGACGGCGGCGACCGGGGCCGTGTAGTCGAGCTTGCCCCGCTCCACCAGCATGGCCACGGCGGTGGCGACGATGCCCTTGGTGACCGACCAGACATTGACCAGCGTGTCACGCTGCCACGGTTTGGTCCGTGCCCGGTCGGCGTGGCCGCCCCACAGATCGACCACCACCCGGCCGTCGACGATCGCGCAGACTGCCGCCCCGTGCTCGATGCCATCGGCAAAACAGCTCGCGAAGGCATCGCGCACCGCGGCGAACCGCGGGTCGGCAGACCCGGCGATCATCCCGGCAGCCTCAGGCGACGACGCTGATCTGCTCGCGGCGCAGCTGCACCGCCAGTTCGTCCAGCGCGTTGCTGACGCCGGTCACGATCTCGTCGATCTCCGACTCGGTGATGATGAGCGGCGGGCAGAAGCCGAGCAGATCGTTGGTCATCGCACGGCCGATCACGCCGTTCGCCTCCATGAGCTTGGAAGCCCGTGCGCCGATCTTCTGCTTGGGGTCGAAATTCCTGTGCGTCGCCTTGTCGGCGACCAGCTCGACGCCGGCGATCAGGCCGACGCCGCGGATGTCGCCCACCAGCTCATGCCCGCCGAGGCGGTCGCGCAGCGCCG
This sequence comes from uncultured Pseudomonadota bacterium, assembly GCA_963764895.1. Classification (GTDB taxonomy): domain Bacteria; phylum Pseudomonadota; class Alphaproteobacteria; order Acetobacterales; family Acetobacteraceae; genus CAVXUK01. Next base: position 588,266 of record CAVXUK010000009.1, on the reverse strand, counting down.
CCTGCATATACGGCCCGACCTGACGCACATGCGAGCCGATATCGGTCTCGTCGTAGATCTTCAGCGTCTCGACAGCGACCGCCGCCGGCACCGGATGGCCGGAATAGGTGTAGCCGTGGCCGAACGTGCCGATGACATGGCTCTCGTCGGCCAGGCCCTGGAACACGCGCTCGTTCACCAGCACCGCGCTGATCGGCAGGTAGGAGGCCGACAGCGCCTTGGCGCAGATCAGGATGTCCGGCTCCATGCCCCAGCGTCTGGCTGCCCCAGTAGTTGCCGGTGCGCCAGAAGCCGCAGATCACCTCGTCGGCGACCAGCAGCACGTCGTATTTGCGCAGCACCGCCTGGATCTTCTCGTAGTAGCCGCGCGGCGGCACGATCACGCCGCCGGCGCCCATGATCGGCTCGGCCCACATCGCGGCGACCGTGTCCGGGTCTTCGGCCAGGATCAGCTTTTCCAGCTCCTCGGCGCAGCGCGTGGCGAACGCTTCCTCGCTCTCGCCGGGTTCGGCGCCGATGGTAATGATGCGGCGTCATCGTGTGCAGGAAGCCGGGCAGCGGCACGTCGAAGCTGCGGTGGTTGGCCGGCAGGCCGGTCAGGCTGGCGGCGGCGAGCGTGATGCCGTGATAGCCCTTGATGCGCCCGATCAGCTTCTTCTTCTTCGGCCGGCCGATCGCGTTGTTGAAATACCAGACCATCTTGATGGCGGTATCGTTGGCCTCGGAGCCGGAATTGGCAGAAGAACGCCTTGCTCATCGGCACCGGTGCGCGGGCCATCAGCATTTCCGCCAGCTCGATCATCGGCTCGTGCGACTTGGCCGCGAACGAGTGGTAGAACGGCAGCGTGCTCATCTGCTTGGTCGCCACCTCGACCAGCCGCTCGTTGGAGAAGCCGAGCGATGCGCACCACAGCCCGGCCAGTGCATCGATGTAGCGCTTGCCGGAATCGTCCCACACGTGCACGCCCTCGCCGCGGGTGATGACCACCGGCCCGATTTCCTGATGGGCGCATCAGATCGGTGTACGGATGGATCGCATTGGCGATGTCGCGGGCGGCGAGCGAGTTGGCGCGGGGCGGGGTCATGGTGGACTTCCTTCACCGGGAGCAATGTATTTTTCATAGTAGGCGCGGGTCGGTCTTATAGGAAACCCCCGACCAACGGCCATCATCCTGCGGGCACGAAACCCTGCTGGCGTACCCCATCAGACCTCGGCAGGATGGCAGGGTTTGCCGGAGGAGGGTGACTTGGCCAAACTGACGCCACATGCCTCGCATTGGGGCGCCTTCACGGCGGTGGTCGAGGATGGGCGGCTGACCGGCGTGCGCCCGTTCGGTGACGACCCCAATCCGCCCGCGTTGCTCGCTTCGACCCCGGACATCGTGCATGCGCCGTCGCGCATCGACCGGCCGCATATTCGTCGCGGCTGGCTCAACGGCGACCGGGGCGGCGGCACGTATCGCGGCGGCGAACCCTTCGTGCCGGTCGACTGGGATACCGCGATCGGCCTCGTCGCCGGCGAACTGGCGCGGGTGCGCGACAGGCATGGACCCGCGAGCATCTTCGGCGGCAGCTACGGCTGGTCGTCGGCCGGCCGGTTCCATCATGCGCGCAGCCAGTTGCACCGGCTGCTTTCGGTCGCCGGCGGCTACACCGGGCAGCTGACGAACTACTCGTTCGCCGCCGGGATGACGTTGCTGCCGCATATCGTCGGCACCAACAGCGTGGTCGAAGGGCCGGTGGCCGACTGGCGCGACATCGTCGCCAAGGCCCGGCTGATGCTGTGCTTCGGCGGCATGCTGCTGCGCAACGGCCAGATCACCTCCGGCGGCTCCGGCTCGCACGAGATGGCGACGTGGGTGGAGCGGGCCAGCCGCGCCGGAATGCGGCTGATCAACATCTCGCCGATTCGCGGTGACATGCCCGACCTGCCCGGCGTGGAATGGCTGCCGATCCGCCCGGGCACCGACACCGCCCTGATGCTCGCCATGGCACATGTGCTGATCGCCGAGGGCCTGACCGATTCGGTGTTCCTCGATCGCTGCACGACCGGCTTCGTGGCGCTGCGCGGCTATATCCTCGGCGAAAGCGACGGCGCCGCGCGCACGCCGGAATGGGCGGAGGGTGAGACCGGCATCCCGGCCGCGATCATCGCCCAGCTGGCGCGCGACTGCGCGGCCAACCCGACCATGCTGACCGCCGCCTGGTCGCTGCAGCGCGCCGAACGGGGCGAGCAGCCGTTCTGGATGCTGACGGCGCTTGCCGCCATGCTGGGGCAGATCGGCCGTCGCGGCTGCGGCTTCAGTTTCGGCCATGGCAGCATGAACGGCATGGGGACGCCGCGCACCGAGGTGCCGTCGGTCGGGCTGCCGGCGCTTCCCAACCCTGCCAATACCTGGATACCGGTCGCCCGCATCACCGAGATGCTGGAGCGCCCGGGCGAGGTGTACGACTACAACGGCCGCCGCCTGACCTTCCCGGACACGCGGCTGATGTGGTGGTGCGGCGGCAACGCGCTGCACCACCACCAGGACCTCAACCGCCTGCTCCGCGCCTGGGCGCGCACCGAGACGATCATCGTCAGCGAGCCATGGTGGAACAGCCTGGCGAAGCACGCCGATATCGTGCTGCCGGCAACGACCACGCTGGAACGCGACGATATCGGCTCGGCCTCCCGCGACCGGTTCATCCTGGCGATGAAGCAGGCGGTGCCGCCCTTCGCCCAGGCACGCAGCGAGTTCGACTACATGGCGGATGTCGCGGACGCGCTGGGCGAACGCCAGCGCTTCACGCAGCAACGCGACGTGCCGGCATGGCTGCGCGCCATCTACGGCCGCTGCCGCGATGCCTGCGCGCGCCTCGGCACGGAGCTGCCGAATTTCGACTTGTTCTGGGACGCCGGCCATGTCGAGATCCCGGCGCCGGACCAGGCGTCGGTGCCGTTCGCGGCCTTTGCGCGCGATCCGGCGGCGGCGCCGCTCAATACGCCGTCCGGCCGCATCGAGCTGTTTTCCGACACCATTGCGGGCTTCGGCTATGACGATTGTCCCGGCCACCCGGTCTGGTTCGCGCCAAGCGAATATCTGGGGGCGAAACTGGCCGAGCGGTTTCCGCTGCATCTGATGTCGAGCCAGCCGGCAACCCGGCTGCACAGCCAGCTCGATCAGGGGCGGGTCAGTCTGGCCAGCAAGATCGACGGGCGCGAGCCGATCACGCTGCACCCGGACGATGCCGCGTCACGCGGGCTGCGCGAGCGCGAGATCGTGCGGGTGTTCAACGACCGCGGGGCCTGCCTCGCGGGCGTACGGATCGATGCGGGGCAGCTTCCGGGCGTGGCCGTGATGTCCACCGGCGCATGGCTCGACCCGCTGCAGCCGGGCGAGCCGGGCAGCCTGTGCGTGCACGGCAACGTCAATGTGCTGACGCAGGACATCGGCACGTCGCGGCTGGGGCAAGGGCCAAGCGCCCACAGCTGCCTGGTGCAGGTGGAGCGATGGACCGGGACGCTGACGGACGTGACGGCACACCGGCCGCCGGAGATCGTCACCGTATCCTGAGTCTGTCTGCCGCCGGCTGTTACCTCACGGCCGCACGCCGGCGGCATGGGACGCCGTGGCGCTGTGGGACGCCGTGACGCTGTGGGGCACACCGGGCGCCATAGACGCCGAAGCCGCGTTGCTCGCGCCGTTCACTTGCGTGCAGTTGCCGCAGACGGGGTGCACCATCTGCGGATTCATGCCTCCACCATAGCCCTCGCCCCGGGATTCCGGCCAGGCCATGTACGCCCACGTACCTTCGTCCCCGGGGTCGGCCCAGCCGGCCAATGACCCGTAGGAGCCGAATGTGGTGGGGCCGTAGGCAGTGGTCGGGAAGGGGGCATTTCCCGCTATCTGGGCGCAACCGCTCATTGCGGCCAGCGACGAGATGCTCAGCACGAACAGGCCATAACGCACAACACGCTTTGCCATGACACGCTGCTCTCAAGAATTGGAAGGTAGTACGGCCAATCCAGTCACTAATGTGGCGACAGCGTCGACAGTTTCAACTGGCATGAGCATGCCGCGGAGCGGCGAGCGCCGCCCGTCAGCGATGGCCGCCGCCGCCGCCAAAACCGCCTCCAGCAAAGTGCCCCCCACCGCCGGCCATCATTCCGCCGTGGCCGCCCCCAAAATCGTGGCCGCCCCCAAAATCGTGGCCACCCGCGAAATCGTGGCCGCCCCCAAAATCGTGGCCACCCGCGAAATCGTGGCCGGCATCGGCATGGCCTAAACCGGCGTGGTCGAAGCCGGGGTGACCGAAACCGGGGTGGTCGTGGAAGTGGTCGTGGAAGTGATGGTCGTAGCCATAGCCACCGAACACGCCGCCCAGGAACACACCGCCATCGGCCCCATAGTAGTCATCGCCATACGGCGTGTCATACACGTCGCCGGCATAATCGCCATCCGCATAGTCACCACCATCATCATAGATGCCGGTTGAGCTATACGGCACACTGGCTGAAGGGGCGCCGCTGTCGAGTGGGTCTTCCGCTGGGACACAACCGCTCAGGGCGAGCAGGACTGCGAACCACGGGAGGAAGCGCTTGCCGTTGGGGAGCGCCGTGCTAAGAAAGTTTTTCATGGCGCACAAGTAGGTATCACCGCGGCCGTCAGGCCTGCGGACGGGAGACTTCAGCCCTGCGGCAACTTCTGCGCGAGGCGTCTTGCCAAAATCCAGCCCACAACACCGCTGATCGGCGCGGCCGGCACCACCATGAGCCAGCCGATATTTGCACCCTGAAGCGCCAGCGTCATTCCGACACCGAGCAGCAAGCCACCGATCAGGCCACCGGTAACGCCGGCGGACAGGCCGAGCATGATGATGTCGCCACGGGTGATCATGGCGACGGTGCTACGCAACCCACCGGGATTTGACAAGCCCGCCTGCGCGCGCCTATAGGCCCGCCCCACTGCCGGGAATGTGGACGGGCGCTCGTCGCCCGCGCCCGCTCGCGCCGCCGGCGCGGGACTACCGGTGCAACAAGCCACAACCGTGGCGCCTGAAGAAAGGGCAACGCGCATGACCAAGCGCGCCGAGAGCAAGTACAAGATCAACCGCCGCCTGGGCGTGAATCTTTGGGGTCGCCCGAAGTCGCCCACTCGCCAAGCGCGACTACGGTCCGGGCCAGCACGGCCAGCGCCGCAAGGGCAAGCCGACCGATTTCGGCGTGCAGTTGATGGCCAAGCAGAAGCTGAAGGGCTACTACGGCAACATCAGCGAGAAGCAGTTCCACAAGTATTATTTCGAGGCCGTGCGCCGCAAGGGCGACACCTCGGAGAACCTGATCGAGCTGCTGGAGCGGCGGCTGGACGCGGTGGTCTACCGGCTGAAATTCGCCATCACGCCGTTCGCCGCCCGCCAGTTCGTCAACCACGGCCATGTTCTGGTCAACGGCAAGCGCCTGAACATCCCGAGCTACCAGGTGCGCGACACCGACGTGATCGAAGTGCGCGAGAAGTCCAAGCAGCTCGCGATGGTGCTGGACGCGGCGCAGAGCGGCGAGCGCGACGTGCCGGAGTATCTGGAAGTCGATCACCGCGCCATGAAGGGCCGCTTCACGCGCGCCGCCGAAGCTGTCCGACGTGCCGTACCCGGTGCAGATGGAACCGAACCTGGTGGTCGAGTTCTACTCGCGCTGATCCGGCTGCGTTGACGCATCAGCCCGCCGCATGCATGTGCGGCGGGCTGTTTTTGTGAGGGGCGTTGCATGGACCCGGTGTTGGTGGATGTCACGCGCGGCGCGCTCGTGGAATCGAGGCATCGCGGCGCCGTCGCGGTAATGGACGATGACGGCGGCGTCGTGTTCCAGGCCGGCGACATCGACGCCGCCGTGTTCCCGCGCTCGGCGGTGAAGGCGTTGCAGGCGTTGCCGCTGGTGGAAAGCGGCGCGGCCGACCGGCTTGGCCTGACCGACGCGGAAATCGCGCTCGCCTGCGCCTCCCACAACGGTGAGCCGGCCCACGTGGCGACGGCCGAAGCGATGCTGCGCAAGGCGGGGCGGGATGCCGCATGCCTGGAATGCGGCGCGCACTGGCCGTCCCTCCAGGCGGCCACGCTGGCGCTGGCGGGCTCGGGCGGCACGGCGACGGCGCTGCACAACAACTGCTCGGGCAAGCATGCCGGCTTCATCTGCCTCGCCTGCGATCGCGGCGACGAACCGGCCGGCTATGTCGGCGCGGAGCATCCCACGATGCGACAGGTGACGGCCGCGCTGGCGGAGATGACCGGCACGGTGCTGGATGCGCGCAACCGGGGCATCGGATGGCTGCTCGATCCCGACCTATCGCGATCCCGCTGCGCGCGCTGGCGCTGGCCTTCGCGCGCTTCGGCACCGGCCGCCGCCTGCCGCCTGCGCGCGCCGCTGCGGCCGCCCGCATCCGTGCGGCGGTGGCGGCCACCCGTTCATGGTCGGCCGGCACCGGGCGATTCGACACGACGATCATGCAGGCGCTCGGCGCGCGGCTGTTCGTGAAGGTCGGCGCCGAGGGCGTGCACTGCGCGGCGCTGCCGGAACTGGGCCTGGGCATCGCGGTAAAATGCGACGACGGCGCCGGCCGCGCTGCGGACCTCGTCATGGCCACGCTGGCCGCCCGCTTCCTGGGTGACAGATGTGCCGGAGCGGCTGCGCCAGCCGGTGCTGCGCAACTGGAACGGCCTTGAGGTCGGCACGCTGCGCGCCTCAGCCGTGATCGCCTGAGCGGCCAATGGCATGTTCACCAGCCAAACCCTATGTGTCGGTCATCGTGGCGAACGTGCTCGCCGTCACCTCGGGGTGATGGCGCGCGCGCGCTGTCACATTGCGCGTTTCCTTCATGAACGGGTTGTCGCTTGAATATCGCCGACCTTACCGATGTCCGCACTGAAATCGCCCGCCGCCGGACATTCGCGATCATCTCGCACCCTGACGCAGGCAAGACCACGCTGACCGAGCGGCTGCTGCGCGCGGGCGGCGCCATCCAGCTTGCCGGCAACGTCCGCGCCAAGGGCGAGCGGCGGCGCACGCGTTCGGACTGGATGAGCATCGAGCGCGAACGCGGCATTTCGGTCGTCACCTCGGTGATGACCTTCGAATACGCCGGCTGCGTGTTCAACCTGCTGGACACGCCCGGCCACGAGGATTTTTCCGAAGACACCTACCGCACGCTGACCGCCGTGGACGCCGCCGTGATGGTCATCGACGCGGCCAAGGGCATCGAGGCGCGCACGCGGAAACTGTTCGAGATCTGCCGGCTGCGCGACATCCCGATCCTGACGTTCATCAACAAGATGGACCGCGAGAGCCAGGACCCGTTCGCGCTGCTGGACGAGGTGTCGTCGTCGCTGGCGCTGGACACCGCGCCGGTCACATGGCCGGTCGGCCGCGCGGCGGAGTTCGTCGGCACCTACGATCTGCGCAACCGCGCCTACCGCCTGACCGTCGAGCTGTCGCAATCCGATCCGCGCATGCAGGCGATGGGCGAGGAGATGGACCTCGTGCGCGGCGCGCTGCCGGAATTCGATGAAGCGGCGTTCGCCGCCGGCCATCTGACGCCGGTGTTCTTCGGCAGCGCCATCAAGGAAATCGGCGTCGAGGATCTGCTGAAGGGCCTCGCCGAATACGGCCCGCGCCCGCGTGCCCAGCCGGCCGACACGCGCGTGGTGGAGGCCGACGGAGCCGCTGCTGACGGCGCTGGTGTTCAAGATCCAGGCGAACATGGACCCGAACCACCGCGATCGCATCGCCTTCGCCCGCGTCTGCTCGGGGCGGCTGGCGCGCGGCATGCGGCTGAAGCAGGTGCGGACCGGCAAGCTGATCCCGCTGCACGCGCCGCAATTCTTCTTCGCCCGCGACCGCGCAGATCGCCGATGAGGCGTTCGCCGGCGATGTCGTCGGCATCCCCAACCACGGCACGCTGCGCATCGGCGACACGCTGAGCGAGTCCGAGGATATTAACTTCGTCGGCGTCCCGTATTTCGCGCCGGAAATCCTGCGCCGCGTCCGCCTCGACGACGCCATGAAGGCGAAGAAGCTGCGCCAGGCGTTGCAGGAGCTGGCCGAGGAGGGCGTGGTGCAGCTGTTCCGCCCGCAGGATGGCTCGTCGCCGATGGTCGGCGTGGTCGGCACCTTGCAGCTGGACGTGTTGCAGGCGCGCCTGGCAAGCCGAGTACGGCGTCGGCATCGGCTTCGAGCAGACGCCGTTTCAGCTTGCCCGCTGGGTGTCGGGCGAGAAGACGGCGCTCGCCAAGTTCATCGCCGATCAGCGCGGCGGCATGGCCGACGACGTCGACGGCGACCCGGTGTTCCTCGCCAGCTCCAACTTTATGCTGCGCCGGACGTTCGAACTAAATCCCAGCTTGACTTTTCGGGACATCAAGGATTTTCGCGCCCACAAACCGGCTGCTTGAGAACCGGCATTTCTCCCTTGCGTTACCCCTGGTTACAAGATGCTTGGGGAGGGGGAGATGGCGCGCATGTGGGAGACGACGATGTGGGTGCTTGTGGCGGATGGTGAGCGGGCGCGGGTGATGGTGCCCGACGCAACGCCCGGCCGCTTCCGCACATTGTTGTGGCTCGGCGCCGTGCAACCGCCGCATTGTCCGCCGCCGCTGCGCGACCAGCGGCTTGGCCGCGCGTGTGAGGTGTTCACCGCCGATCTCGCGCGACGGCTCGACGACGAGGCGGCCAGCGGCTCATACGATCAGCTCGTGCTGATGGCGCCAACTGAAGTGCTGCACGATCTGCGTGTGGCGCTTGGTCTGCAAGCAGAACAGCGACTGGTCGGCGTGGTCGACGCGACCTGCTCCGGGATCAACGACGCCGCTCTCTCAGCGCAGCTGACGCGCTGGTGGCTGGCGCCGGCGCAGGCCGCGTAATCCGATCCGTGCCCTTCCTACCCGCGCCGGACAGGAAGGGACCACGGCAACGTTCAGGCCGTCACTTCGTGCGGAATGCCCTTTTCGGCCAGGAGCGTCGCCAGCTCGCCGCTCTGGTACATCTCGGTGATGATATCGCAGCCGCCGACGAACTCGCCCTTGCACGTAGAGCTGCGGAATGGTCGGCCAGTTGCTGAGAAGCTGCTTGATGCCGTCGCGCAGTTCCGCGTCTTCCAGCACGTTCGCGGTCTTGAACGGCACGCCCATGTGGGTGAGGATCTGCATCACGCGGGCGGAGAAGCCGCATTGCGGGAACATCGCGTTGCCCTTCATGTAGAGCATCACCGGGTTGCTCGGTGATCTCGCTCTGGATTCGGTCGAAGACGGGGTTGTTCATAGAGTAATCCTTATTCGGGGGCTGAGGTTTGCAAGGCGAGAGCGTGCAGTTCGCCGCCCATGCGGCCGCTGCAGCGCGGCATAGACGATCTGGTGCTGCTGCACGCGGGAGATGCCGCGGAACGCCTCGCTGACCACGGTGGCGGCGTAGTGGTCGCCGTCGCCGGCCAGATCCTCGATGGTCACGTGCGCATCCGGGAATGCGGCTGCCTTGATCAGGGCTTCGATCTCGCTGGCCGACATCGCCATGTTCAGGATCCTTCACGAGCGAACCATCCAGCCGGGAAGAACCGCTCATGCGCCTCGCGCAACTGTGTCAGAGATATGGCGACGCCGTCCGGCAGTGTCAAATTCCGTTGCCGCCGCGTGCGCCCGATGCATCGCGGCCGGCATGCCGGCCGCCGCCGCGGCCGCCAGGAAGCGCGGCGCCGTCCGCGACCGCCAGCACGTAGCGCGCCTGGTCCTCGCCGAACCAGAAGGCGTGCGGCGCACCGCCTCCGGCGCGCGGCAGCAGGTCCACGCCGGTATCGCCGGCCAGCGCCATTTCCGCCACCGCGACCAGCAGGCCGCCATCGGAGACGTCGTGGCAGGCGGCGACGCGGCCGGCCAGGATCTGCGCGCGCACGAAATCGCCGTTGCGGCGCTCGGCGGCGAGATCGACTGGCGGCGGCGCGCCCGTCCTCCCGGCCGACGATCTCGCGCAGCCAGAGCGAGCTGGCCGAGTTCGCCCTTGCGTCTCGCCGATCAGGACCAGGTCGAGGCCCGGGCGCGAGCGCGATGCCGACCGCTTTGGCCGCGTCCTCGAGCACGCCGAGCGCCGCCGATCGCCGGGGTGGGCAGGATGCCGTTGCCCTCGGTCTCGTTGTAGAGCGGACATTGCCGGACACGACCGGGAAGTCGAGCGCCGTGCAGGCCGCCGCCATGCCTTTGATGGCGGCGGCGAACTGGCCCATGATTTCCGGCTTCTCCGGGATTGCCGAAATTCATGTTGTCGGTGATCGCGAGCGGGCGGCGCGCCGGTCGCGGTGATGTTGCGCCAGGCTTCCGCCACCGCCTGCGCGCCGCCGGCCTCGGGCATCGGCCGCGCAGTAGCGCGGCGTGCAATCCGTGGTCAGCGCCAGCGCGCGGTTGCGTGCCCTCCAGCCGGACGATGGCGGCATCGGCGGCGCCGGGCCGCTTCACGGTCTGGCCGCCGACGGTGGTGTCGTACTGGTCGCAAATCCAGCGCGCGCGAGCACAGATCCGGGCAGGCGATCAGCTTCAGCAGCGCCGTCGCCCAGTGCCGATCGGCTGTGCGACCGGCGCCGAGCGGCGCCGGCTTCGGCGTCGGCCGCGATCGGGCGGTGATAGAGCGGCGCCTGCGTCGGCCAGCGGCGCCAGCGGAATATCGGCCTCGACCACGCCCTTGATGGCGTGACGACGATGCGGCCGGTATCGGTGATCTGGCCGATGACGGCGAAGTCGAGATCCCATTTCTCGAAGATGCGCGCGCGCCATCTTCGGCGCGCTCGGGCTTGCAGCACCATCAGCATGCGCTCCTGGCTTTCCGAGAGCATCATCTCATAGGCGGTCATGCCGGTCTCGCGCTGCGGCACCTGCGTCGAGGTCGAGCTCGATGCCGACGCCGCCCTTGCCCGCCATCTCGACCGAGGAAGAGGTCAGGCCGGCCGCGCCCATGTCCTGGATGGCGACGATGGCGTCGGTCTGCCATCAGTTCCAGGCAGGCCTCGATCAGCAGTTTTTCGGTGAACGGATCGCCGACCTGCACGGTCGGGCGCTTTTCCTCGGAGTCCGCGCCGAACTCGGCGCTGGCCATGGTCGCGCCATGGATGCCGTCGCGGCCGGTCTTGGAGCCGACATAGACGACCGGATTGCCGATGCCGGCGGCGGCGGACAGGAAGATCTTGTCGCTGCGGCGCGATGCCGACCGTCATCGCGTTGACCAGCGGGTTGCCGTTATAGGCGGGGTGGAAATTCACCTCGCCGCCGACCGTCGGCACGCCGACGCAATTGCCGTAGCCGCCGATGCCGCGCACCACGCCGTCGACGACGCGCTTGGTGACGCGGCAGCGTCGGGATCGCCGAAGCGCAGCGCGTTGAGGTTGGCGATCGGCCGCGCGCCCATGGTGAACACGTCGCGCAGAATGCCGCCGACGCCGGTGGCCGCGCCCTGGTAGGGCTCGATGAAGCTCGGGTGGTTGTGGCTCTCCATCTTGAAGATGGCGGCCAGCCCGTCGCCGATATCGATCACGCCGGCATTCTCGCCCGGGCCGTGGATGACCCAGGGCGCCTTGGTCGGCAGTTCCTTCAGCCAGACGCGGGAGGATTTGTAGGAGCAATGCTCCGACCACATGACGCGAGAAGATGCCGAGTTCGGTCAGCGTCGGCGTGCGGCCCATGATCTCCAGGACGCTTGGCGTATTCCTCGGCGTTGAGGCCGAAGGATTGCGGGCGAGAGCGGCGTCGACATCGCGTGCTTTCATGCGGCGCCGCCAGTGAGACCGTCGAACAGGGGCTTGCCGTCGGTGCCGCCGATCAGCGGGTCGACCAGATCCTCGGGATGCGGCATCAGGCCGAGCACGCGCAGATTGGGCGAATAGATGCCGGCGATGTCGCGGGCGGCGCCGTTGCGGTTGGCGCGTCGGCACCGCGCTCGGCGCGTAGCGGAAGGCGACCAGGCCCTCGCCCTCCAGCCGGTCGAGCGTCGCGGCGTCGGCGAAGTAATTGCCGTCGCCATGCGCCATCGGCGCGCGGAACATCTCGCCCTTCTGGTAATGCCGCGGTGAAGACGGTGTCGCTGCGCTCGACGCGCAGCATGGCAGTCCATGGAGAGGAAGCGCAGCGACGGCGTTGCGCAGCAGCGCGCCGGGCAGCAGCCCGGCCTCGGTCAGGATCTGGAAGCCGTTGCAGACGCCGAGCACGTAGCCGCCGCGCGCGGCATGGTCGCGCACCGCGCGCATGACCGGCGATCTGCGCCGCCATGGCGCCGCAGCGCAGATAGTCGCCGTAGGAGAAGCCGCCGGGAATGACGACGAGATCGAGGCCCGACAGGTCGGTCTCGCGGTGCCAGATCATGCGCGGCTTGGCGCCGCGCGCTGCGGTCCAGCGCGATCGCCATGTCGCGCTCGCGGTTGATGCCGGGGAAGACAACGATGCCGGCGCGCATTCAGGCTGATCTCCACCCGGAAGCTTTCGATCACGGTGTTGGCGAGCAGCTTGCGCGCCATCTCCTCGGCCTGCGCGCGGGCGGCCTGCCGGGTCGGTCTCGGCGAGATTCGAGTTCGATGACCTTGCCGGCGCGCACCTCGCCGACGCCGGAAGCCGAGGCCGTGCAGCGCGTGGCCGATGGCCTTGCCCTGCGGGTCGAGCACGCCGGGCTTCAGCATGACGGTGACGATCGCCTTTCACTGCATCATCTCCGGCCCCTTCAGGTCGCCGGTGCCGGCTTCCGGCAGGATGCCGAGGCGGCGGCCACTTCCTGATAGGCCTCCTCGACCTTGCCGAGATCGCGGCGGAAGCGGTCCTTGTCCATCTTCTCGTTGGTCTTGCTGTCCCACAGGCGGCAATTGTCCGGGCTGATCTCGTCGGCCAGGACGATGCGCATGTCCTCGTTCTCCCACAGCCGGCCGAACTCGAGCTTGAAATCGACCAGCGTGATGCCGACGCCGAGGAACAGGCCGGTGAGGAAATCGTTGATGCGCAGCGTCAGCGCGCACGATGTCGTCGAGGTCCTGCGGTGTTGGCCCAGCCGAACGCGGTGATGTGCTCCTCCGCACCATCGGGTCGCTCGAGCTGGTCGTTCTTGTAATAATACTCGACGATCGAGCGCGGCAGCCGGGTGCCCTCGGGGATGCCCAGCCGCGTGGCGAGGCTGCCGGCGGCGACGTTGCGCACCACCACCTCGATCGGGATGATCTCGACCTCGCGGATCAGCTGCTCGCGCATGTTCAGCCGGCGCACGAAATGCGTGGGCATGCCGATCTCGCGCCAGCCGCAGCATCAGGAACTCGCTGATGCGGTTGTTCAGCACGCCCTTGCCGGTGATCATGCCCTTCTTCTGCGCGTTGAACGCGGTGGCGTCGTCCTTGAAATACTGCACGAGCGTGCCGGGTTCCGGTCCCTCGAACAGGATCTTGGCTTTGCCTTCGTAGAGCTGGCGGCGGCGGGCCATAAGCGGTTCCTGTCGCGGTTCCTCGGGGGCTCCTCCCCCGAAACGTCGCGCGATGGGCGCAACGGCAAGCCGCGCCGCCGCGTGCCGACGGCGCGGCCGGGGGTATAGCAGCCAAGCGGGCGCCATGCCACGCCCGGCCGCTCAAGGCCGCCCAGCGTGCGCCTGCGGTCACCACCGCATACGATGAATTGCTGATTAAGTTTTGTCCATTTTGAACAAAACACGGGCATTTATCGGCGATCGCCAGCGCCCGATGCGCTTTATCCGCCTTGCGGAGAGTGGCCCGGCATTTGCGTCGCTACGGAATTTTGTAACGGCTTCGCCCGTCGGAGTGCCGCGCCGTGCCGCAGATCGCCGCAGAGCCCTATCCGTACGACTTCAACCCTGCGGCCTGCGCGCTCGTCATCATTGACATGCAGCGGGATTTTCTTGAGCCGGGCGGCTTCGGCGAGGCGCTGGGCAACGACGTGTCGTTGCTTCGCCGCACCATCGAACCCAACCGCAGCCTGCTCGCCGCCTGGCGCGAAGCGGGGCTGCTGGCCATCCACACCCGCGAGGGCCACCGCCCCGACCTCGCCGACCTGCCGCCCGCCAAGCGCGTGCGCGGCCACGGCCCGGTGACCATCGGCGACGCCGGCCCGATGGGCCGCATCCTGGTACGCGGCGAACCCGGCCACGACATCATCCCCGAACTCTACCCCGCGCCCGGCGAGCCGGTGATCGACAAGCCCGGAAAGGGCGCGTTCCACGCCACCGACCTGCACGCCATCCTGCAGAACCGCGGCATCAAGCAGCTGATCGTCACCGGCGTCACCACCGAGGTCTGCGTCAACACCACGGTGCGCGAGGCCAACGACCGCGGCTACGACTGCCTGGTGCTGGCGGACTGCGTCGGCTCGTATTTCCCGCAGTTCCAGGAATTCGGTCTGGCGATGATCAAGGCCCAGGGCGGCATTTTCGGCTGGGTCGGCACCTCCGCGGACGTGATCGCCGCAATAACACCTGAAACCAGTCTGAAGGGAGCCGGCTGATGGGCTCTTCCGCCGCTGCGCCGCGCCCAAGCGTCGAACGCGCCTAGCGCCCGATCCAGACTTCCAGGGCACCACGCGGCCGGGAAGTGGTGGAGTTGGATACGTCGCGGATACGAAACTCCTGGCCGGGATCGTTGAGCAGGGCGGCCAGCCGCATTGCCGCGTTCTGATCCTCGGAGTGGAAGTAGCGAATTTCCGACTCCGGCGGCGCGGTCCCCGACGAGCGGGTGTCCGCATAGTTGAAGTCCGAGAACAGCAGCCGCTTGGCCAGCTCGGTGCTCAATCTCTGCCCGCCCTCCGAGTTGGCGGGGTAGTAGAGATAAACGCGCGAGCGTTCGGTGCTGGCCGCCGGCTTGATGTCCGGCGTCGGCAGCGGGCGCGGGGCTGCTGGCGCGACCGGCGGCGGTACCGGCATGCCGAGCGAGGCCAGACGCTGCGCCGGCGGCCGTGGCGCATTGGGCGGCGGAGGCGGTGCGTGCCGCGGCACCGGCGGCACGACGTCGGGCAGGTGGACTGCCAGCGGTGGGCTGGGCGACACAGCAAGCTGCGGCGTTGGGGTGGGAAGACTCGGGGGCGGGTGGGCAGGCACATCGGCAGGTGGCGGCCGGGGAGGCACGTCGGGAGGCGGCGTTGCCGCCGTGGCCGTCTGAACGGCCGGCTGGTCGGCAAGCGGCGTCGCCGCCGGCGGTTGCGCGGCAGATGCCTGCGCTTTGATCTGGGGTGCGGGTTGGGCGGGCGCCTGCCCCGGCGAACTGGGTTTCCCGGACGGCCACAGCGCGACCACACCGATCGCGACGCCCAGCGCCGCGCCGGCAAGGATTACCAGGCCATCGATGCCACGCCTGCGTCCTTTGCGCGGCGCGAGCGGGCTGAGGTGAGCCGACGATGGCGTGGGCGCAGGCCGCGACAGGGCAGGGCGCGCGATGGTGGCACTCGGGTCAGCCGCCGCGGCAGCTTCGTGTACCGCCAGGGCAAGATCGTGGGCGGTCGCATAGCGGTCGTCGCGATGCTTGGCCATTGCGCGGCGGACGACCGGATCGAAGGCGGGCGAAAACCCGATCGCGACCTGCGAGGGCGGCGTCGGCTCGGTGTGCAGAACCTTGTGGGCGATCGTGGCGAGGCTGCCCTCGTAAGGCCGATGGCCGGTCAGCATCTGATACAGGACGACGCCCATCGAATAGATGTCGGTCCGCGAATTGACCAACTCGCCTCGGAACTGCTCCGGAGACATGTACGCGGGCGTGCCGATGATGGTGCCGGTTTGCGTGAGACTGCTGTTTTCGATCCGTGCCACGCCGAAATCGGTGATTTTCACATGCCCGTCGGCGAGCATCATCAGGTTGGCGGGCTTGATGTCGCGATGCACCACGCCGCGACCGTGGCTGTAGGTCAGGGCTGCCGACACATCGTCCATGATCGGCAGAATGGCCTTCGGCGCCAACCGGCTGGTCTTTTCGAGCAGCGCCTTCAGTGTCGTGCCGTCGATGAATTCCATGACCAGATAGGCGCTGTCCTCCGTTTCTCCGTAGTCGTAGAGGGCCACAATGTTGGGGTGGTTCAACATGCCAGCGGCCCGCGCGCCGCGACTGAAGCGACTCAGTAAATCATGTGTTTCTACGTCATTTCTATCTTGGACCGGCACAATTTTGACAGCTACTTTACGGGCGATCAGCTCATCCCAACCTTCATAGACAGTGCTCGACGGCGTACGAGCCAGCACATGGCGTAGCTCGTACCTGCCGATTTTGCTGACGCTCATTGCCCCCTCGAACCGCTGTTGGCGTGGTTGGCATGGGCATTATAGCTGCCGCAGGAAAGATGACGATATGAGAGCAACCCGCCGACCGCCATCTGCCGTTGTTCACGGCGATAGTTGCGGTCACTAAGCGGTGTGCGTGGCGCGCGGACGGGATCTGCCGCCGGCAGCGTCCGCGGCCTGCTGGTGCCCTTGGACGCGCCGTGCCGCCGGTTAGGCGGCCTTCGGCCCTGCCTCGCCGAACACCCGCGTGAAAATGGTGTCCAGTTGCGTCAGGTGCAGCCGTGCATCCGTCGCCGCGTTCAGCTCCGCCGCCGACACCCGCGCCGCCACCTCCGGGTCCGCGTCCAGGTTCGCGCGAAAACTCCGGCCCGACGGCGTGCCAAGTTGTGTCCACGTCGCCATCGCGTTGCCTGCTGCACGATCCGATAGGCGTCCTCGCGCGAAATGCCGGCCCGCGCGAGCGCCAGCAGCACCTCGCCGGAATGCACCACGCCGCCGAGCGACTTCCAGGTTCGCCGCCATCCGCTCCGGATACACCACCAGTTGCCGCATCATCCCGGCCAGCCGCGACAGCGCGAAATCGAGCGTCACCGTCGCGTCCGGCGCGATCGCCCGTTCCACCGAGGAATGGCTGATGTCGCGCTCATGCCACAGCGCGACATTCTCCAGCGCCGGCATCACCGCCGCCCGCACCACGCGGGCCAGCCCGGTCAGGTTCTCGCTGAGCACCGGGTTGCGCTTGTGCGGCATCGCGGAGGAGCCCTTCTGGCCGGGGTGGAAGAATTCCTCCGCCTCCCGCACCTCGCGAGCGTTGCAGATGCCGCACCTCGGTCGCCAGCCGCTCGATGCCGGACGCCACCACGCCGAGCGCGCAGAAATACGCGGCATGCCGGTCGCGCGGGATCACCTGCGTCGAGACCGGTTCCACCGCCAGCCCCAGCTGCCGCTGCGACATGCGCCTCCACGCGCGGATCGACATGGGCGAAGGTGCCGACCGCGCCGCTCAAGCGCCGCCACGGCGATCTCGGCCCGTGCCTGCTCCAGCCGCGCGCGGTTGCGGGCGAACTCGGCGTAGTGGCCGGCCAGCTTCAGGCCGAAGCTGGTCGGCTCGGCATGGATGCCGTGGCTGCGGCCGATGGTCAGCGTGTGCTTGTGCTCGAATGCGCGTGCCTTCAGCGCCGCCAGCACCGCGTCGAGATCGGCCAGCAGCAGGTCGGTCGCCTGCGTCAGCTGCACCGACAGGCAGGTGTCCAGCACGTCGCTGCTGGTCAGGCCGAGATGCACGAAGCGGCTGTCCGGCCCGATCGCCTCGGCGAGCCAGGTGAGGAACGCGATCACGTCGTGACGGGTCTCGCGCTCGATGGCGTCGATGCGCTCCAGATCGGCCGGTGAATCTGCCGCGACCCGCGCGCCGCCGCGCTCGCGGATCGCCAGCGCGGCTCGGCCGGGATGGCGCCGAGTCGGCCATCGCCTCGGCGGCCAGCGCCTCGATCTCGAACCAGATGCGGAAGCGGTTCTCCGGCGCCCAGATGGCGGCCATCGCCGGGCGGGTGTAGCGGGGAACCATGGTTGCTCCGATCACATCAGGGCTTCGGCCATGTACGGCGCCGGCGTCCGCGCCGCAATCCAAGGACCATGGATGCCACACGCCAGCTTGCTGAACGACCTCGTCGCTCTGTTCCAGGTGGTGCTGATCGACCTGACGCTGGCCGGCGACAATGCCGTGGTGGTCGGTCTGGCGGTCGCCGGGCTGCCGCGGCGCGGCAGCGGCGCGTCGCCATCCTGTTCGGTGTCGGCGCTGCCGCGGCGATGCTGCGCATCGCGCTCGGGCGCGGTCACGCTGCAACTGCTGGCGATCGTCGGCCTGCTGCTGGCCGGCGGGCTGCTGCTGCT
Source organism: uncultured Pseudomonadota bacterium (assembly GCA_963764895.1). Classification (GTDB taxonomy): domain Bacteria; phylum Pseudomonadota; class Alphaproteobacteria; order Acetobacterales; family Acetobacteraceae; genus CAVXUK01. The sequence continues at coordinate 570,124 of CAVXUK010000009.1, read as the reverse complement.
GTGGGTCGTGCTGGAAGATGTTCCGCGAACTGCGCCGCCGTCACGGCCACGCGGCAGCGGAGGCGCCGGCGAAGACGCTGCGCGCGGCCATCACGCAGATCGTGCTCGCCGATGTGTCGATGAGCCTGGACAACGTGCTCGCGGTGGCCGGCGCGGCCGACGGCCATCTCTGGGTGCTGGTCGTGCGGGCTCGCGCTGTCGGTGGTGCTGATGGGCGTCGCGGCCGACCTTCGTGGCGCGGCTGCTGGGGCGGCATCGCTGGATCGCCTGGATCGGGCTTGCTCGATCGTGCTCGATCGTTGCGTTGCGGCTGATCTGGCAAGGCAGCGAGCAGGTCGTCGGCAGCGTCACCGCGGCCTGAGCGCCCGCGTCAGGCGTGGACCAGAGCGTCACGCACGCGCGGCTCAGGCGCGACGGACCCGCTCAACAGGTCCGCCTGCGCCGCCAGTGCGCGGCGGGCGGCAACCAGCTTCGGTCCTTGCTGGACCAGCGGCGCGCAGCGCTCGGAATCCCATGCACGCCGCATGAGGTCCGTCGCCGCCGCTGCCGGGTGCCGGTCGTCGATCGGCAGGAAGCTCTCGGCCGGCAGGCCATCGGCGATCACCACGTCGTGGCGGTCCAGCGCCACCTGGTAGTAGACGATCGTCGCCACGTCCTCCTGCACGATGGTCACGCCGTTGACCAGATCGCCCGCGCGGAACAGCGTGCCGTCGACAAACACCGCGTGCCCCGGCGACAGCAGCACGTCGCGGCAGGGCCGGTCCGGCCCGAAGGCATGGGCGCGCAGCCGCACCGGCGCCACATCCCGCGGGCGACGATAGGCGAGCGGCGAAATCCGCCGTGGCAGCGCGGAGCGCACCGGTGCGAAGCCACCCCGCCGCACCGCCACCATCAGTTCGCCCGGCTGGAGCGCCTCCACCGCCTGCGCCCCGCGCGCGGTGCGCAGGAACGTGCCGGCCGCGAAGCCCAGCGCCAGCATGGTTGCGGTGTCGAATTTTGCGGCCTCCGTGCCCGACATCACTCGGCACCCCATCCTGCGCGACAGATGGCTCATTCCGGACGCGCATTCTTAGCTTCGCTAACGTCACGCCATTTCCGCGCTGCTACAGCAGCCCTTCCTGGCGGAAGCTGAGCCAGCGCCCGTTGCCGATGATCACGTGGTCATGCACCACGATCGACAGCGCCCGCGCCGCCTGCGTGATCTCGCGCGTCATCGTCGAGATCGTCGGCCGACGGGGTCGGATCGCCGCTGGGATGGTTATGCACCAGGATAATGCGGTCGCGTGCAGTTCCAGCGCGCGCTTGACCACCTCGCGCGGGTAGACCGGCGTGTGGTTGACGGTGCCGCGCGTCTGCGCCTCGTCGGCCAGCAGGCGGTTGCGGGTGTCGAGAAACAGCACGCGGAACTGTTCCACCCGTTCGCGCGCCAGCACCGCGTTCAGGTAGTCCATCAGCCGGTCCCAGTTGTTCAGCACCGGCCGGTCGATCACCTCGGCCCGCGCCAGCCGCAGCGCCGCCGCCTGCACGATCTTCAGCGCCGCCGCCCCGGCATCGCCCAGTCCTCGACCGACCGCAGATCGGTCAGCGGGGCCGCGATCACGTTGGCGAAGCTGCCGAAGCGGGCGATCAGCGCGCGCGCGATCGGCTTGGTGTCCTTGCGCGGCAGCGCCAGGAACAGCACCATCTCCAGCAGTTCATGGTCGGCGATCGCGTCCGGCCCGGCGGTCAGCAGGCGCTGGCGCAGCCGCGCGCGATGCCCCTCGGCGCCCGCAGGCGCGACACCCGCGTCCGCTTCCGCCTCCAGCGCCAGCAGGCCGGGCTGTTCGGCCAGTCCGCGCGGGCGGCGCGCCATGATGGCCTCATACGTTACGGTGTCAGCCTGCCACGGCCTCGTCCGTTGCGGAAGACGATTCGTCTGCCACCAGGTACGGCGCCATCGCCGCCCGCCACTCCGCCCCGAGCGCCACCGCGCGGCGTGTCACCTGGTCGATGGCCGCTACCACCGAACGCGAGCGCGACACCGTCTCGCCATCCAGCATCAGGCGCTGGCGCAGATGGATCGACTTGCCGCCGATCCGCGCCACTGACGTTTCGATGTCGACCTCGCCCGGCCAGTTCATTTCGCGCAGGAAGTCGATTTCCAGCCGCACGATCACGACGACCAGCGGGCTGCCGAGCAGCCCGACCGCCTGCATCAGGTCCACGCGCCCGGCCTCGTACAGCACCGAGTAGACGCTGTTGTTGATGTGTCCGAACCGGTCGGTGTCGCAGAAACGCAGCTTCGCCGTGCTGACCAGGGCGCCCGCCATCAACCGGGCGCCATCAGGCGTGGAAGGGGGGCTTGTCGAGGCCGGCCGGCGAATGGGTGAACACCTCGGCTCCGTCCTCGGTGACGCCGATCATGTGCTCGAACTGGGCGGACAGGCTGCGGTCGCGCGTCACCGCGGTCCAGCCGTCGTCCAGCACCTTCACCTCGGGGCGGCCGGCGTTGACCATCGGCTCGATGGTGAAGAACATGCCCGGCCTGATGCACGGGGCCTTCGCCCGGCCGGCCGAAATGCAGCACGTTCGGCGCCTCGTGGAAGCGCCGGCCGATGCCGTGGCCGCAGAAATCGCGCACCACGCTGAAGCGGTTGCCCTCGACGAAGCTCTGGATGGCGTGGCCGACATCGCCCAGCGTGACGCCTGGCCGCACCGCGCGGACGCCGCGCAGCAGCGCCTCGTAGGTCACGTCGATCAGCGTGCGCGCGCGGGTGGAGGGCATGCCCGCGCAGTACATGCGGCTGCTGTCGCCATGCCAGCCGTTCAGTACCACGGTCACGTCGATGTTCAGCACGTCGCCGTCCTCCAGCCGCCGGTCGCCCGGGATGCCGTGGCAGACGACATGGTTGATCGAGGTGCAGATCGATTTCGGAAAGCCGCGATAGTTCAGCGGCGCCGGCATGGCGCCATGCGCCGTGATGAAGTCATGGCAGAGCCTTGTCCAGCATGCCGGTGCTGACGCCGGGGCGGACATGCGCCGCCATCATGTCCAGCGTCTCGGCGGCCAGCTGGCCCGCCGCGCGCATGCCGGCAAAATCCTCCAGCTTGTGGATCGTGATCCGTCGCCCGTCGATCCCGCCGTCCATCTATCCGCTCCGTACCCCGTTCGACCGCCTGCGGTCCACACCTGGCCCTTCAGGCAATGGACCAATCACGACCGCCAAAACGCCAAAATGCGCAAGCAGCCAAAATGCGCAAGCGTCGGCGTGGGTGCAAGAGCAGCCCGCCACTCCTTAACGGCTGGCGAGTTGCCCGGTCTCCGGCCGCAGCGCTGTGCAGACCAGATGGCGATGCGCCACGCCGCGCAGGCGGCGCGGGAGTCGCCCGCGTTCAGGCCGACCAGCACGGCGCGGAACAGCGTGCGGCCATGAATGCTCGCGGCCTCGATGCGGATATCGCCGGCATCCGCCGCACGGCGCGCCGGTGCTGGCGGCCGCGCGCGCGGCCGCTTCGCTGGTGAAGCTGCTGATCTGCACCGACCAGCGCGCCGACGAGACACGTGTGCGGGCCATCGTGCGGTTCGACCGTCGCGGCCTGGGCGCTGGCGATCAGGCCAAGACCCTTCGCCGTTCGGCTCTGATCGCGGGCCGGAGATCGGCACGTTGAGCTGTTCGAAGCCCTGATCCAGCAGCGCAGCCATGTGCAGGTCGCGCTCGCCGGGATGGGCCGCGCCCATCACCACGCCGATCAGCCGCACGTCGCCGCGCACCGCCGAGGTGACGAGGTTGAACCCGGACGCCTCGATATAGCCCGTCTTGATGCCGTCGGCCCCCGGATAGGTCTGCAGCAGATGGTCGTGGTTGAGGATGGTCTGGCCGTGGAACACGAACGACGGGCGTGCTGAAGTAATGGTAGTCGTCCGGGAAATCCTGCACCAGATGCCGCGCCAGCACGGCGAGGTCGCGCGCCGTGGTGACCTGTTGCGGGTCCGGCAGGCCGGAGGCGTTGCGGAACATGGTGTGCGCCATGCCCAGCGCGCGCGCGCGCAGCGTCATCATCTGGCGCGAACGCGATCCTCGTCGCCGCCGAGCAGTTCGCCCAGCGCCGCGGCCGCGTCGTTGGCCGACTTGGTGACCAGGCCGAGGATCGCCTGCTCGACGGTGATCCGCGTCGCCGGGCGTCAGCCCGAGCTTGGTCGGCGACATCGAGGCCGCGTGCGGCGACACCGGCACCAGCTGATCGAGCGTCAGGCGCCGGTCGCGCAGCGCCTCGAACACCATGTAGAGCGTCATCATCTTGGTCAGGCTGGCCGGGTGGCGCGGCTCGTCGGGGTTGGCGGCGATCAGCACATTGCCGTCGGCCGCGTTCATCACGATGGCGCTGTAACGGTCCGAGCCGATCTGCGCGCGGGCCGGCAACGCCGCCAGCAGACAGACCGCCAATACGAGCCCCGCGATGAAACGCGGGGCGCAAACCGTCACGCCGGAAGGCATCACGCTTGCGCGAATGCGGTGGCGCAATGCTTCCATCTGCGATGCTTATCCCTCAACCGTCATGCTTCCCTCATAGCTGGCAGAGCTTGCCGACTGTCCAGCCTCATGACTACCGAACTTTCGGCTTTTGAAAGGCTTACCGGGCACAGCCTTGTCGCAATCTTGCTTCGCTCCGGTATCGCACGCTCATGCATCCGGCGCCGAAAGGCTTTTGTGCAGCGCACAATATCGTCCTTGACCCGGTATGGAAGCTTCCTTATCTTCCGGTTGTGCGATGCAGCATATGCATCGTGATGCAGATCCAGCGGCGATGCCCGGCGGCAGCGAAACGATTTTGGCCGACGGTCACGTGACTCCAGCTGGATAGCAAGGAGGTGAACTGATGGCAACCAAAAAGAGCGCGGAGGTCGTGCCCGCGACGAACGCCTACCGAGAGCACAGCGCCTGCGGAGCAGGACGTTGCGAGTGCGATCGGGACGGCGTTGACCGTGGTGCGATCTGGATCAAGGATCCGAGACGGCCGCCGCGGCGGCCCCGCGCCCAGTTCGACAAAACGCAAGCAGAGGTGAAAGCCAACATGGAGAAAGCAATGAAGACCGCGGAAGAATTCGTGTCGTTCGGCCAGGGCAACCTGGAGGCGTTCGCCAAGTCCAGCCAGATCTGGGCGACCGGCGTGCAGGACCTCGGCAAGCATGTGGCCGCCAACGCGCAGGCGCAGCTCGAGCAGACGATCGCGACCTTCAAGGCGCTGGCCGGCGTGAAGTCGCTGAAGGAAGCGATCGACCTGCAGTCCAGCCTCGCCCGCGCCTCGGTCGAGAAGGCGGTGGCCGAGACCGGCAAGCTGACCGACGCCTCGCTCAAGCTGGCCGAGCAGGCGATCGCGCCGATCGACCGCCCGCATGACGCTGGCGGTCGAGAAGTTCGGCCGCGTCCGCCTGAACGCTGCGCGACCTGCGCCGAGGCCGATCCGCCGGCCCGGGGCGACCTGGGCCGGCGGATCGCATGTCCGGGCGCCGGCAATGCCGGCGCCGCCTGGCGCCGGCCGGGCACCGATCAGCGCTCGTGAACAGGTGCACCCTGATCGGTCGCGCGTTCGTCGTCGGCTGCGCAACGGATTTCGAGTAGCCGCGCGCGCACGCGGCTTCCCCGCATGGCGGCCCGATTGCCGAGGTCGTTGGCAACGCGGGTGCCATACGTGCCGGCCAGAGGCGAGCGGATGCGGCAAGAGCGATCGGTGACAGGCGCAGGGACGACGGGCGCAAGTGGTGACGGGCGACGGCGACGAGCGCAACGACGACGGGCGCACCGACGGCGACGACGGCCCGAACACCGGCGTCGTGGTCAAGCCGCGGCCGAAGACCCGCAAGCCGGCGATGTACAAGGTTCTGATGCTGAACGACGACTACACGCCGATGGAGTTCGTCGTGCATGTGCTGGAGCGGTTCTTCCAGAAGTCGCGCGAGGAGGCGACGCGGATCATGCTGCATGTGCACCGCCGCGGCGTCGGCGTGTGCGGCGTGTTCACCTACGAGGTCGCCGAGACCAAGGTGACGCAGGTGATGGACCTGGCGCGCCAGAACCAGCACCCGCTGCAATGCACGATTGAGAAAGAATGACGGCGCGCGTCGGCGCATCGCGGCCGACCATGTTCGGCTGGCCCGCCGATTGCCTGGCTCGGCCGGCGACTGCCGGTGACGGTGGATGTTCGGCGTCGCTTCGAAATTTGAGATCGATCGGCGGCAAGATAGCACTGGCGCGGTCGACCCAGGATCGTGACAAGGTATGCGCATGGCATCGTGATCGGCGTCGCCATGCATGCCCGACCTGCGTAGCTGATACGGGCACGTGCGCAGCCCGGCACGGCCTGCCGTCGGCGGACCGGCTGACCGAGCTGAAGGAGCGTCCGATCATGCTCTCTCGCAATCTTGAACAAACGCTCCACCGCGCCCTTTCACTCGCCAGCGAGCGCAAGCACGAATACGCGACGCTCGAGCACCTGCTGCTCGGCCTGACCGACGATACGCGATGCGGCCACCGTGCTGCGCGCCTGCGGCGTCGATCTCGACAAGCTGCGGAACGACCTCACCGAATTTCTCGACAAGGACCTGGCCGGCCTGGCGACCGACCGGCCGGGCGACCCGAAGCCGACCGCCGGCTTCCAGCGCGTCGTGCAGCGCGCCGCCATCCATGTGCAGTCCTCCGGCCGCGACGAGGTGACCGGCGCCAACGTGCTGGTGGCGCTGTTCAGCGAGCGCGAGAGCCATGCCGTGTATTTCCTGCAGACTGCAGGACATGACGCGGCTGGACGCGGTGAACTTCATCTGCCACGGCATCGCCAAGTCGCCCGGCAGCAGTCAGCGCCGCGCCCGGTGCAGGGCGCCGACCGAGGCCGAGCCGCGAGCAGGAACGCGAGGAGAAGCCGCCGCACGCGGCCAGGACGCGCTCACCACCTACTGCGTCAACCTCAACAAGAAGGCGCATGGCCGGCAAGATCGACCCGCTGATCGGCCGCGAGAGCGAGATCGAGCGCACGATCCAGATCCTCTGCCGCCGCACCAAGAACAACCCGCTCTATGTGGGCGATCCCGGCGTCGGCAAGACCGCGATCGCCGAGGGCCTGGCCAAGCGCATCGTCGAGGGCGACGTGCCGGAGGTGCTGGCGAAATCGCACGATCTTCGCGCTCGACATGGGCGCGCTGCTGGCCGGCACCCGCTACCGCGGCGATTTCGAGGAGCGGCTGAAGGCGGTGGTGACCGAGCTGGAGAACCAGCCGGCGCGATGCTGTTCATCGACGAGATCCACACCGTGATCGGCGCCGGCGCCACCTGCGGCGGGGCGATGGACGCCTCCAACCTGCTCAAGCCGGCGCTGGCCTCGGGCACGCTGCGCTGCATCGGCAGCACGACCTACAAGGAGTTCCGCAACTACTTCGAGAAGGACCGCGCGCTGGTCCGGCGCTTCCAGAAGATCGACGTGAACGAGCCGTCCCTCGAGGATGCGGTGAAGATCCTGCGCGGCCTGAAGACCAACTACGAGAAGCACCACAAGGTGCGCTACACCGACGAGGCGATCCGCGCGGCCGTCGAGCTGTCGGCGAAGTACATCCACGACCGCAAGCTGCCGGACAAGGCGATCGACGTGATCGACGAGGTGGGCGCCAGCCGCATGCTGCAGCCGGAGCACAAGCGCCGCAAGACGGTGACGCTGAAGGACGTCGAGGAGATCGTCGCCAAGATCGCCCGCATCCCGCCCAAATCGTCTCGGCCGACGACAAGGAGACGCTGCGCAACCTGGAGCGCGACCTGCAAGTCCATGGTGTTCGGCCAGGACGCGGCGATCGAGGCGCTGTCGGCCGCGATCAAGCTGTCGCGCGCCGGCCTGCGCGACCCGGAGAAGCCGATCGGCAACTACCTGTTCAGCGGCCCGACCGGCGTCGGCAAGACCGAAGTGGCGCGCCAGCTCGCCAGCACGCTGGGCATCGAGCTGATCCGCTTCGACATGTCCGAGTACATGGAGCGGCACTCGCGTCTCGCCGCCTGATCGGCGCGCCGCCGGGCTATGTCGGCTTCGACCAGGGCGGCCTGCTGACCGACGCGATCGACCAGCATCCGCACGCGGTGCTGCTGCTCGACGAGATCGAGAAGGCGCATCCGGACCTGTTCAACATCCTGCTGCAGGTCATGGACCACGGCAAGCTGACCGACCACAACGGCAAGACGGTCGATTTCCGCAACGTCATCCTGATCATGACCACCAATGCCGGCGCCGCCGACATGGCCAAGGAGGCGATCGGCTTCGGCCGCGAGGTGCGCGAGGGCGAGGACGAGGACGCGATCAAGCGCATGTTCACGCCGGAATTCCGCAACCGGCTGGACGCGGTGATCGCCTTCGCCGGGCTGACGCCGGAGATCGTCGGCCGCGTGGTCGAGAAGTTCGTCATGCAGCTGGAGGCGCAGCTGGCCGACCGCAACGTGACGATCGAGCTGTCCTCGGCGGCCAAGGAGTGGCTGGCCGAGCGCGGCTACGACCGGCTCTATGGCGCGCGGCCGCTGGCGCGCGTGATCCAGGAGCACATCAAGAAGCCGCTGGCCGAGGAGCTGCTGTTCGGCAAGCTGGCCAAGGGCGGCGCGGTCAAGGTCACGATGAAGGACGGCAAGCTGGACTTCGAGTTCATCGAAGCCGCGGTGCCGGCGCTGCCGAAGCCGGAGAACGACGGCGACGAGGGCGGCAGCGAGCGCGAGCCCGAGACGGCCGATAGAGCTTCGGGCCAGCCGATTCATACCTCTCCTCCCTCCTTCAGGGAGGGGAGGGTATCGTAAGAAGGGCGAAGCTCGGGGCGGCTCCCCGTCATTCGGGCGGGCGCCGGACTCCAGGGCGACTGCACCGGTTTGCGCGTTGCTCTGGTCCCCGGCTTTCGTCGGGGCAACATTACGCCTTCTGAAAATCTCCAGTGTCGTTTCGGACGAAGACAAGGGCTGGAACTGGGCGCTGTCTGTCCGAATGCCGGTATTCGCGGGTGTGTCGCGAACGTTCTCGACGTCGTCCATCCACCACGCGCCGGCCGACCAGACGGCGGTCGTGACCCGCAACGGAACCCATGCTGCTCTCGGCGGCTTCACGGGCGGGCGGCGAAAGAAATTCCGAGGCATTCGGGGTGTCCAGCTTCTGGCGCCGGGGGGAATGGCGGGCCGCCGCTGGTAACGCCCGCACCGTTAACCGGATGCCGTCAATGCAGCGTCAGCCGGTTTCACTTTCCAGTTGCCGGCGCGCCTCGGCCAGCCGCACCTTTTCTTCGTTGTCCACGACCGGCGGCTCCAGGTGCAGATCCTCCAGCGCCGCTATCAACGCCTCGACGACGACGAGCCGCGTGAACCATTTGTGATCCGCCGGCACCACGTACCATGGTGCGTGCGGCGCCGCCGTGCCGGCGATCGCTTCCTCGTAGGCGTCCTGATAGGCGTCCCAGTCCGCTCGCGCGGCAATATCGGCGGCGCTGAACTTCCAGTTCTTCTCCGGAGTGTCGAGCCGCTCCAGGAAGCGCCGCCGCTGTTCCTCCTTCGACACGTGCAGAAAGAATTTCTGGATCACCAGTCCCTGCCGGCTCAGGTAGCGCTCGAACGCCGTGATGTCCTGCATCCGGTGCTTCCAGATCTTCGGGCCCGTCAGCGTGGGTGGCAGATGCTGGTGCGCCAGCAGCTCCGGCTGCACGCGGACGGCGAGGACTTCTTCGTAATGGCTGCGGTTGAAGATACCGATCTGGCCGCGCGCCGGCAGTTCGCCGCATGACCCGCCACAGGAAATTATGTGCCAGTTCCTCGGGCCCCGGCTGCTTGAAGCTCGCGACCGTGACGCCCAGCGGGTTCACGCCGGACATCACGTGCTTGAGGGTCCCGTCCTTGCCGGCCGCATCCATTCCCTGGAACACGCCGAGCAGCGCCCATGAAGCCTGGGCCGCCAACAGGGCCTGCAGGTCGGCGAGCCGCCGCACGCCATCGGCCAGCAACTCCTGGCTCAGATCCTTGTCGATCATGTCGCCGGCGGTATCGGCCGGGTCGTGATGCTTCAGTTCGAACCCGTCGCCGGCCTCGACGCGATAGCGGGCCACCAGCTTGCGCAGTTTTTTGGGCGACTCATGGCGATGGCCTTCTCGATCCGGAACGGTGATGCGGCCGGCATTCGCGCCGGCCGCTTCGCGTTGTCGTGACAGCGCCTCAGACGATCTCGAGCTTCACGTCGATGTTGCCGCGCGTCGCCTTGGAGTAGGGGCAGATCTCGTTATGCGCCTTGTGCGCCAGCTTCTCGGCGGTGGCATGGTCGACACCCTCGACATGCGTCTTCAGCACCACCGACAGGTTGAACCCGGCATCGCCGGCATGGAGGGTCACGTCGGCGGTGACCGTCACGGCGCCAATTTTCACCTTCTCCAGATGGGCCGCGTAGTCCACCGCGCCGCCGAAGCAGGCCGAATAGCCGGCGGCGAAGAACTGCTCGGGGTTGGTGGTGTTCGGCTTGCCCGGGCCGCCGAGCACCTTGGGTACGGACAGGTCCGCTTTAACCAGACCGTCGCTGCTTTCGACATGGCCGTTGCGGCCGCCGGTGGTGGTGGCGTGGGCTGCATATTCGGGCATTGGTCCGCTCCTCTGCGTTTCTGACCGCCGGGATATGGGAGTACCCGACGCCGTTGCCACCCGCAAATCAACGGCGGTCGCCCGGTTCGGCTTCGTCCCTTGCGGCAGTACGTTCCCCGCCGGGCCGCGCCGGGCCGAGCTGAAGGCGGCCGTGTTCAGCGCCGGGCCGTGACCTGCGCCAGGAAGGTTAGCGCCGCCCGCTCATTCGGCCTCGCCGTCCCTGCGGAACGGCGACAGCGTGGCAAGCTCTGCCATTTCGGCCTCTCGCGCCGGGCGTTCGCGCTCCAGGAAGTCGCCGACTGCCGCGCGCAGGCCGGAATGGGCGATCCAGTGCGCCGAGTAGGTCGGCACCGGCAGATAGCCGCGCTGGATCTTGTGCTCGCCCTGCGCCCCGGCCTCGACGCGCCTCAGGCCGTGCGCGATGGCGAAGTCGATGGCGCGATAATAGCACAGCTCGAAATGCAGAAACGGGTAGTCGCCCTGGCAGCCCCAGTTGCGGCCGTACAGCGCCTCGCTGCCGACGAGGTTGAGCGCGCCGGCCACCGGCCTGCCGCCCTGGCGCGCCAGCATCAGCACCACCGCTCGCCGAGCCGGTCGGACAGCAGCGGGAAGAACCTGGGCGTCAGGTAGGCGCTGCCCCATTTGCGGTCCACGGTCGACGATATAGAACTCGTAGAACGCGGCCCAGTCGGCGCGCGTGATCTCCGGGCCGCGCAACGCGAGGAATTCCAGGCCGCACGCGTTGGCGTCGCGCCGTTCGCGGCGGATGGATTTGCGCTTGCGCGACGACAGCGCGCCGAGAAAATCGTCGAACGTCAGGTAGTCGTTGTTCTGCCAATGGAACTGCGTGCCGAGCCGCTGCAGCCAGCCGGCCTCGCCGAGCGTGTCATATTCGGGCTCGGTGCAGAACGTGGCGTGGACCGAGGACAGGTCGAGTTCGCGGCACGCCTGTGTCAGCGCGTCGGCCAGCGTTTCGGCGGGCACGCAGGCTGTCGGGGCGAATCAGCAGGCGCGGGCCGGGCACCGGGCTGAACGGCACCGCGACCTGCAGTTTCGGGTAGTAGTTGCCGCCGGCGCGTTCGAACGCCTGTGCCCAGCCGTGGTCGAATACGTACTCGCCATAGCTATGTGACTTCGCGTACATCGGCACCGCCGCGACCACCTCGCCGCCGGCGTCGCGCAGCAACGCGTGCTGCGGCAGCCAGCCGGTGCGCGCATTGGCCGAGCCGCTGTCCTCGATCGCCGACAGGAAGGCATGCGAGACGAACGGATTGTCTGCCCCCGCGCAGGCATCCCATGCGGCGGCCGGGATATCCGCGATCGCCTTGTGCAGTGAAAGGCGTGAAGGAAGCAGAGCAGTCAGGCATGCTCGTGAAGGTAGGTGCCGCAGCCGATCAGGCAATGCGGAACATGCCCTCGACCTCAACCGAAGCGTCGAGCGGCAGAGAGGCGACGCCGATCGTGGTGCGGGCATGCCGCCCGGCCTCGCCGAACACAGCGACGGCGAGGTCGCTGGCGCCGTTCATGGCGACCGCGTGCTGGGTGAAGCTGGCGGGCGAGGCGATGAAGCCGCCGAGCCGGACCACCTGCACCACACGGTCCAGGTCGCCCTTGCAGGCCGCCTTCAGCTGCACGAGCAGATTGACGAACGAGCGTTGGCAGGCCGCCGCGGCGTCCTCGGCGCTGACCGTCTCGCCGACGCGGCCGGTCCAGGCGACTTTGCCGTCGATGGTCGGCAACTGGCCGGAGACGACGACGAGGTCGCCCACTACGACATACGGCACATAGTTGGCGATCGGCTGCATCGGGGCAGGCAGCTCAATGCCGAGTTCCGCGAGTTTTGCGTCGATCCGGCCGGGCATGCAGTCGTCTCCGTATGTCGTATGATTATTTCACAACGCGAAGCGTGCGGCGTCGTGTCGTGGTATCCTGCGGCAGATCAAGTGGCAAGAGCGGTGCGGCTGGCGCCGGCGTTTCGTCGTCCGTCTCCGGCAGCGGCAGGTCGGTGCGGCCGAGGTAATGCGCCGCCAGCGTGCGGAACACGTAGTCGAGCACGCGACGTGGCGCGCGCGACCGCCGGGTCGCCCTCCACGGCGCCGGCCGGGCCGAAGCGCGTGAGGGTGAAGGCGTCGACGAATTCCGCGAGCGGCACGCCATGCTGCAGACCGAGGCTCACGGCCTGGCCGAAGGCATCCATCAGGCCCCGGAATGCCGGGTTCTCCTTGGGCAGCGTGATGGCGATCTCGCCGAGCGTGCCGTCCGTGTATTCGCCGGTGCGCAGGAACAGACGGTGTCCGCCGATGCTGGCCTTCTGCGTGGTGCCGGCGTGGCGCGCCGGCAACTCCCGGCGCTGCCCGGCGCCTTGCGGCGCGGCCAGCACGGCCGGGCGGGGCGGCATGGCGTGCAGCCAGGGCGACACCGCGTCGTGCATGGCGGCATGGGCGGCGGTGCCGGTGGCGGGAAACGGCGGGCGGCCCGCGAGCGTGGCGGCGAGGGCCGCATCCGGCGTCATTGCCATCGCGGACAGCCACAGCCGGGCCGTGCGCGTCAGATGGCCGGCATCGTCGAGCGGGCCGAATGCCGGCGCGATGCCGCCGGTCTCCACGCCCAGCAGTGCCTCGGCTGCCCCCGGTGCGGTGATCGCGGTGGTCGCGGCGTGGCGGCGGGCCGGCGCGGCGGCGGCACGCTGCTGCGCGGCGGCGGCCATGCTGGCCAGACCTGGAACGGCGGTGGCTTGCGGCGGGGCGGGCACGGCGGCGGCCGTGTCGAGCGCGCCGAACCGCTCGGCGAGCGATGCCGAGACGCTGTCGGTGGTCGCCCGCAGCAAGGCCGCGAGGCCGCCGGCCACGTCGCGTGCCGCCGGCGCTGTCATAGGGCTGGCCGAGCGCGGCGAGCAGGCCCGCGAGATCGGCCATGCCGACGCAGAGCCGCGCCGCGTTGGGCGCCAGCAGCGCCAGCGCCAGCGTCGCGGTCTCGGCGGCCTGCGCGAAGCCGGCGGCATCGAAACCGTGAGACGGGTCGTGGAACGCGGCGAGGTTCAGCACGAAGCCGGGTGCCGCCGGCACTAGCGCCGCGCCATACCGACGCGGCCGGGGCGCCGCGTCGCGCCAGCAGCAGCGCGTGGAGCCGGGCGCCGATATCGGCCTCCAGCCCGGCATCCCGCGCGCGCGCCTCGATTGGGGCGATCCAGGCATCCGCGGCCGCGGCCAGGCTCGCCATGCCGGTGCCGGGCACAAGGCCCGCCAACGCGTCCGCCGCCGCGTCGTCCCAGGATGCCGGCAAGCTGACCTGGCGCGGATCGGCGTCCGGGTCCGAAGCCGCCTGGGTGGTGCGCATGCGGACGCCGCGCCAGAGACCGCTCGGAGGGGGGAGGGTGCGCTTCATGCGCCGGATGCTAGGCGAGCGCGGCGCGACTCGGAAGCGCATTTTGGGGGTCGACGATGCAGATGGCCACAAAATGCTGTGGACAAGCGACACCGTTGCAAGTGCCATGGACCAGGGCCGCAGCCGCGCGTATATCAGCGCGCATGAATATCGGCACGCGCATCTTTACGCTCCTGAACGGCCGCCGGATCGGCGTCGATGGCGACGGCAATGTCTATTACGAGGACAAGCGCGCGCGCCCCGGCGAGCGGACACGCCGCTGGGTCATCTATGCCGGCACGCCGGAGGCGAGCAAGGTGCCGCCCGAATGGCACGCGTGGCTGCACTACACCACCGAGACGCCGATCAAGGTGACCGCGCGCCCCTGGTTGAAGCCGCATCTGCCCAACGTTACCGGCACGCCGCTGGGCTATCGCCCGCAGGGCCACGACTACCAGGGCGGCAACCGCGCGCTGGCAACCGGCGATTACGAGGCATGGACGCCGGGGGACGAGGCGGACACGCGACCCCCGGCGCTGCCGCAAGCCTGAGCCGCCACGTGGCAACCCGCAAGAACTCGGACCTTGTCGCCGGCGCGGTCGTGCTGGTCGTGGCGATCGGCTTCCTCGGCTACGCCTTCGCCAACACCGGCCGTATCACCGGAGGCGGCTACACGCTGCACGCCAAGTTCGATCACATCGACGGGCTGGCGGACGGTTCCGCGGTGCGGATTGCCGGTGTGAAGGTCGGCAGCGTGAACAGCGAGACGATCGACACGCAGACCTATCAGGCGGCGGTCGAGTTTCACGGTCGCCAACGATATCAAGCTGCCCAAGGACAGCAGCGTCTCCGTCACCAGCGACGGGCTGCTCGGCGGCAAATACCTGAGCTCGAGCCGGGCGGCGACACCGCGATGATCCCCCCGGGCGGCACCATGACGATCACCACGTCGTCGATCAGCATCGAGCAGTTGCTCGGCAAGTTCATCTTCAGCGCCGGTAATCTCGGCGGCTCGCAGAAGCCGGGCGAGGGCGGCTCGGGCGAGGGCAGCTCGGGCGGGGCGGCGCCTCCAGCCGCGGCGCCGAAGTGATCGAGACCGCCACGGTGGCCGCGCCGTTGATCTGGCCGCAGCCGAACGGCACGCCCCTGTCGTGCCGCGAGAAGCTGAAAATGCTTGCCGAGAACCACGCCGAACTCGCACAGACCATGCAGGACGTGTTCGAGGACGCCGTGCTGATGGGCGTGGACGAGGCCGCGATGCGCGCCATCCTGACCGACATGGTGGCCGCGCTGGTCAGCCCGAGGCGCACCGGCAGCGCCGGATGAGGCGGCTGGCAACGGCTACGCTGGCGCTGCTGACGCTGGCGCTCGCCCAGACCACACTCGCCCAGACCACGCGCGCCCAGACCACGCTCGCCCAGACCACGCTCGCCCAGACCACGCTCGCCCAGACCACACCGGCCCCCGCGACGCCGGACACGGTGCCCGAAACGCCGGCCCCGGCCGAACCGGAGGCCCCGCCGCCCAACCCGTGGCTGCCCCGCCCGGTCGCCAACCTTATTGCACTCGACAAGATTTCCGCGCGGGCCACGCCGCTTGCGGTGAAGGTCGGCCAGTCCGCGACGTTCGGCTCGTTGACCATCGCGGTGCGCGCCTGCGTCGTGCGTCCGCCGGATCAGGCAGCGGATGCGGCGGCGTTCCTCGACATCACCGACGCGCATGGCGGCATGCCCGCGTTCCATGGCTGGATGATCCTGTCCGATCCGTCGCTGGCGGTCCTGCAGCATCCCGTCTACGGCGTGCGGCTGTCCGGCTGCAGCGGTTGAGGTTTTTCGGTAGTGGGGGGTGCAACTCGCCGCCTCCGTGACGGTTGAGCGTTCTATGACGTCTGATGCCCTGCCGCTCCCCGACCGGGCCGCCCTGTTGCTTGACCTCGACGGCACGCTGCTGGACATCGCGGCGACGCCCGAGGCGGTGGTAGTGCCGCCGGCGCTGCCGCCGGCGTTGCGCGTGTTGCGCGCGCGGTTCGCCGACGCGCTCGCGGTGGTCACCGGTCGGCCGGTCGCCCAAGTTGAGGCACTGCTGCCCGGCATCCCCTACGCCATCGCGGGCGAACACGGCGGCGCCATCCGCTTCGCCCCCGGCGAGACGCTGGTGCGCGCCGCGCTGCCGGACCTGCCGCCGGAATGGGTGACACAGGCGGCGGCGCTGGTGGTCGCCCATCCCGGCACGCTGCTGGAGCAAAAGGCGCGCGGTTTCGCGCTGCATTACCGACTGGTACCGCAAGCCGGCCCGGCGCTCGGCCGCGGCCTGCGCGCGCTGCTGGGCGACCAGACGACCCATAAAATCTTGCCAGCGCATATGGCGTGGGAGGTCAAGCCGCTCGGGGCCGACAAGGGTACGGCCGTCGCCGCGCTGATGGCCCGCGTACCGTTCGCCGGGCGGGTGCCGGTCTATGTCGGCGACGACGTGACGGACGAGGACGGCATGCGCGCGGCGCGCGATGCCGGCGGGCTCGGGCTGCGCGTGCAGGACGTGTTCGGCGACGCCGCCGGCGTGCGCGCGTGGCTGATATCCCTGGCGGGCACGGCGGCAGCGACATGAGCCGCCTCGTCATCATCTCCAACCGCGTCCCGGCGCCGCGTGAGCGCGGGCAATTGGCCGGCGGACTGGCCGTGGCGCTGCGGGAAGCCATCGCGGAGCAGGAGACGCTGTGGTTCGGTTGGTCCGGCACCTGTGTGCCGGCACCGACGGGGGAAGCGCAGGTGACGCGTTCCGGCCGCCTGACGTTCGCCACCATCGATCTGCAACAGGACGATTACGAAGGGTTCTACCGCGGCTATTCCAACGGGATGCTGTGGCCGCTGTTCCACCATCGCACCGGCCTGGCGCTGTTCCGCCGTGAGGATCTGGGCGCCTATCGCCGCGTCAATGACGCCTACGCCGCCGCCCTGATGCCGCTGCTGCGCCCGGGCGACATGGTATGGGTGCACGACTACCATCTGATCCCGCTCGGCGCCTGCCTGCGCCGGCGCGGCTTCGGCGGCCGGCTCGGCTTCTTCCTGCACGTCCCGTTCCCGCCGCGCGCCATCTACGAGACGCTGCCACAGGGCGATGCGCTGCTAGGCGATTTCGCGGCCTACGACGTGCTCGGGATGCAGACCGAGGAGGATTGCGCCAACCTCAATGAGCTGCTGGCCAGGTCCGGGCTCGCGGCGGCGGCCGAGTGCTATCCGATCGGTATCGACCCCGACGCATTCGCCGCCGAGGCCCGCGAGGAAGAGAAGGGGCCGGAAAGCCAGCGGCTGCGCGAAAGCCTGGGCGGGCGGGCGCTGATCCTGGGCATCGATCGGCTGGACTATTCCAAGGGCATCCCGCAGCGCTTCCGCGGGTTCGCGCAACTGCTCAAGCGGTTCCCGGAGCATCGCAACCGCGTCACGTTCCTGCAGGTGGCACCGGTCTCGCGCGGTGACGTGGCGCAGTATCGCACGCTGCGGCGCGAGCTGGACGAGCTGGCGGGGCGCGTCAATGGCGAACACGCGGAGTTCGACTGGGTGCCGCTGCGCTACCTGACGCAGACCATGCCGCGCACCACGCTTGCGGGCTTCCAGCGCGTGGCGAGCATCGGGCTGGTGACGCCGCTGCGCGACGGCATGAACCTCGTGGCCAAGGAGTTCGTCGCGGCGCAGGACCCCACCAACCCCGGCGCGCTGGTGCTGTCGCGCTTCGCCGGTGCGGCGCAGGAGATGGAAGGCGCGATCATCGTCAACCCGTTCGACCCGGACGAGACGGCCGAGGCGCTGCACATCGCGCTGACGCTGCCGGCAGCGGAGCGCCGGGCGCGCTGGCAGTCGATGTGGCAGTCGGTCAGCCGCAATACGGCTGGCGCCTGGGCACACCGGTTTCTGGCACGGCTGCAACCGGGTGCGGCGCAGGCCGCCTGATCAGCTCAGCGGCTGCGCGACATGCGTGGCGTAGGCCGGGCGTTGCAGCAGCCGATGATACCAGTCGTGCAGACACGGCGAATCGGGCCGCGCAATCGGCATGACGAACCAGCGATGCGCATGCACGCCGAACGCGATGTCGGCGATGCTGAGCTGGTCGCCCGCGATATACGGCTGCCGCGCCAGCCGGCTTTCGAGCAGGTTCCACACCGCCCCGGCTTGCGTGACGGCCGCCGAAATGGCGGCGTGGTCACGGTGCTCCGGCGCGGTGCGGATCAGGCCCAGGAACACCGCGGCCTGCGGCTGGGTGAGAGCCGTCTGCTGCAAGTCGAGCCATGCGTCCACGACGCCCCGCGCGCGCGGCTCGGTGGCGTAGAACGCGGCTCCGCCGGTCCGGGAGTTGCACAGATAGCGCAGGATGGCATTGCTTTCGAACAACGTGAATGCGTCATCCTCGAGCGTCGGCACCAGCCCGAGCGGATTCATCGCCCGGTATGCCGGCGTGTTGGTGCGCCCGAAACTCCCGCCGGCGTCGATCCGCTCGTAGGTGACGCCAAGCTCGCCCAGCAGCCAGAGCACTTTCATCACGTTAGAAGAATTAATGCGGCCCCAGACGCGGATCATATCAGTTTGCCCTCAGAGCGTTATGTATTCAATTGTAGTCGGAGTTGACACAGTCAGCAACTTGTCGTGGGCGATGCAACCAATCATATCTCGCCAATGAGGAATCCCCCAGTGCGGATTGCGTTGGCCGTGGCGGCCGTGGCGGCCGGTTGCGCGCTGGCGACGGCTTTTGCATTCGAGTGGTGGGGCGGGTTGGTGCCGTGCGCCCTGTGCCTGGTGGAACGCTGGCCGTACCGGGTTGCCATCGCGCTCGCCGTGGTCGGGCTGGCGCTGCCGCGCCGGCTGGCCTGGGTGGCGTTGGTTCTGGTGCTGCTCGTCGGGCTGGCCGGCGTCGCGGCGGCGTCCGTGCATGTCGGCGTCGAATTCGGCTGGTGGCCAAGTCCGTTGCCGGAATGCGCGGCGCCGCATTTCAGCGGCGGCAGCATCGCCGAACGGCTGCGCAGCATGCCGCTGCGCCCGTCCAAGTCCTGCGAAGACCCAGTGTACGTGCTGGACTGGCTGCCGGTGTCGTTCGCCCAGCTCGATCTGCTGTTCGCGCTTGGTTTCTCGGGCGCCATCGCCATCTTCCTCATCCGCAACGCAAGGAGCCGGCCATGAGCGCGACCCCCATGAGCGAAACCGGCGCCGGACGCCTGCCGGGCGACCCGAGCGCCCGCGACCTGGTGGAACGCATCATCCGCGTGGACCATGCCGGGGAATACGGTGCCAAGCGCATCTATCAGGGCCAGCTCGCGGTGCTGGGGCGTGGCGAGACGGGCGACCTGCTGCGCCACATGCAGGCGCAGGAGCAGCGTCATCTGGACATTTTCTCGGACCTGATCGCCAGCCGGCGCGTGCGGCCGACGGCGCTGCTGCCGTTGTGGCATGTCGCCGGGTTCGTGCTCGGGGCGGCCACCGCGGCGTTGGGCACCAAGGCCGCGATGGCCTGCACCGTGGCAGTCGAGGAAGCCATCGACGAGCACTACGCCGCCCAGTCCGCCACGCTGGGCGACGACGAGGCCGGCCTGCGCGACACCATCGAGACGTTCCGCGGCGAGGAGCTGGAGCATCGCGACATCGGCCTGGACAACGGCGCTGAGCAGGCCTTCGGCTATCGGCTGCTGACCCGCGCCATCAAGACCGGCTGCAAGGTGGCCATCGCGGTGAGTGAGCGGATCTGACGTTGCGGTCCTCTGCGACCCGAGGCGCGAGCCGCTGAAGCGTCATCAATCGGGCGCGCCGCCGGGCTGACATGGTGTTGTGGCTTGTCGCCGTGCCGCCATCAGGTCACGTTGCGCCGCATGAGCGCATTCTCCCATCGTGACCTCACGGAACTGGCTTTGCTGCTGCGTATCGCCGCACGGGCCGAAATCATGCCACGCTTCCGCAACCTTGTGCCCGGCGCCGTGCGCGCCAAGTCCGGCCCGCTCGACCTCGTGACCGAGGCCGACGAGGCAGCCGAGCGGGTCATCACCGATGGGCTGCACAAACTGTTTCCCGGCTGCGTGGTGGTGGGCGAGGAAGCCGCCTCCGCCGATCCCGCCATTCTCGACCGGCTGGCCGGCACCGATCTGGCTTTCGTCGTCGATCCGGTGGACGGCACGGCGAACTACGCCGCCGGGCTGACGCTGTTCGGCACCATGGCCGCGGCGATCATCCAGGGTGAGGTGGTGGCGGCAGCAATCCACGACCCGGTCGGCGGCGATACCGCGCTGGCGCTGCGCGCCGAGGGCGCCTGGACCGAGACGGGCGACGGCGCGACAGAGGACCTGAAGGTGGCCGCGCCGGTGCCGCCCGCCCAGATGAGCGGCGCTGCCTCCTGGCGCCACCTGCCGCCGGCGCAGCGCGCCGTCGTGCTGAGCAACCTCGACAAGCTGGCGGCCTCCTTCGACATGCGCTGTGCCGCGCATCAGTACCGCATGCTGGCCGGCGGGCAGTGCCACTACATGATGTTCAACCGCCTGCTGCCCTGGGACCATGCCCCCGGCTGGCTGCTGCATCGCGAGGCCGGTGGCTATTCGGCCAAGCTCGACGGCTCGCCCTACACGCCGACCAGCACGCGCGGCGGGCTGATCTGTACGCCGGACGAAGCCAGCTTCCTGGCGCTGCGGGAGACGCTGTTCACGGCCTGACCGGGTGAGGGCGGGCTGGAGGTCCGGGCCGGAATCGAACCGGCATACGCGGATTTGCAGTCCGCTGCATCACCACTCTGCCACCGGACCATGGCGGCGCCGACACGCCTATAGCCGATCGCCCGTGGCGATGCCAGCCACCCGATTGCCGCATCTGGCGTTCCACCGTCGGGCGCGGCACAGTGGGGGCTCGTTACGCTGAAGGATACATCGCCATGTCCGACGCCTCCGCGCCCCCGACCGCGCTGCCGCTGTTCTTCAAGCGCGTGGTCGGCGTCAATCCGCAATTGCATGGCAGCCTCAAGCTCGACCGCAGCTCGGGCTACCGCTTCGCGGCCGGTGCGCAATCGGTGCCGATCGGCCTGACCGAGTTCGAGGCGACGGCGCAGCATTTTCCGATCCTGTTCACCAGCGGCCCCAACCCGGTACCGGTGGCGCTGCTGGGCCTGCGCGAGGGGCAGAACCTGTTCGTCCGCCCGGACGGCGGCTGGCTGCCGGACTCCTACGTGCCCGCCTATGTCCGTGCCTTCCCGTTCATCTTCGTCGAGGATGCCAACACCAAGTCCTTGTTCGTGGGCATGGAGCCGGACGCCGACCAGATCCGTCCGGATATCGGCAAGCCCCTGTTCGAGGATGGCCGCCCATCCCAGGCGCTGAACGACGCGGTCGGCTTCTGCCAGTCGTTCCGTGAGGCGGTGAACGCCGCGGCCAGTTTCGGCCGCGCGCTGGAGGCCGCCCGGCTGCTGGAGGAGGAGGAGGCGACGGTCAACTTCACGGGCGGCGGCGCCGCCCGCATCCGAGGCTTCAAGATCGTCAAGCCCGAACGGCTGGCCGACGTGGATGACGCCACATTCCTGGACTGGCGGCGGATGGGCTATCTCGCCGCCATCTACGCGCACCTGTTTTCCGCCGGGCGCTGGTCGCGCCTGATCGAGATGGCGGCGCCGCGGCCGCCGACGACGCACTGACCGACGCTCGGTCGGTGTCCGCTCGTTGCCACCGAAGAGCGGAGTATCAAAAATAGAGACAAAATCTCGTATGGAAAGACGTTGTAAGGGTTCCTGAGGCACTGCTTGCTCCAGCACGGAGGCGCGCCACGGGGCAGGATGTCCCAACGGCTGGCTCGCTCCGCGCGGCGGAGCACCGACCGTGGGACCGGACATCTTCTCGATCTCGGCCGTCACCCAAGCCTGGGCCTGGCCGTTCTTCACGACCAACTCGCTGCTGCCGCCGATGCCGGATGCAGGCGCGCTGTTCGACGCGCCGATCGACTGGTCGCAACTCGCGCTGCCATCGCCGTTGTCGCCGCTGGCCGGATACAGCGGGATAACCCTGCTCGCGGCCTATGCACTGCTGCAGACGAACTCGCGGCGGACGGAATCATCGGCCGCGCTGTCCGGACAGTCGCAGCCGGCGGCTGCCACGCTGGCCGCGTCCGCGACGCAATCGTTGGCGGTCGAGGCGTCGGCTGCGGCGCCGGCAGCGTCCGCCGTGGCTCAGCCCGCAGCGGTGCTGTCGTCCCCGGTCCTGTCCACGTCGACGGCGTCCTTGCCGTCCGCCGCCGCGGCGGTTGCGCCCTCACTGGTTGCCGCCATGGTCGCGGCGGCGCCGGTCGTGCCGGTCTCGTCGGCCGCCGCCGTCAGCGTCGACACAACCGCGGACACGCCGGCCGATGGATCGTCGCTGTTCGTGCTGGGGGGCGTGCTGCCGGGAGAGATGTCCGACGTTGCGGTGACCAGCGCCGCGAGCGGCCTGCTCGTCGGCAGCAACGTCGCGGTCGCGCTGCGTGCCGACACCGCGCAGAGCGAATTCGGCGTCACCGGCGCCGGCATCAAGATCGGCATCCTGTCGGACAGCTTTAATGTGCTCGGCGGCATGGCGGAGGACATCGCCGACGGAAACCTGCCGGCCAACGTGCAGATCCTGCGGGAAGGCCCGGCCGGCAGCCACGACGAGGGCCGTGCCATGGCCGAGATCGTCCATAGCATCGCACCCGGCGCGTCGATCGTGTTCACCACCGCCGTGGACGGCGAGGCCAGCTTCGCCAGCGGTATCGCGGCGCTTCAGGCGGCCGGCTGCAATGTCATCGTCGACGACGTGGCGTATCTGGACGAGCCGTTCTTCCAGGATGGCGGCGTCGTGCAGACGGCGGTGGAGAACGCGGTGGCCAGCGGGGTGGACTACTTCACGGCCGCCAGCAACGAGGGCAACGACTTCATCCAGCAGACCTTCAGCGGCATGCCGGTGGTGCTGCCCGGCCTCCCGGCCGCGGCCATGGCGCAGAATTTCGGCTCCGCCGCCGCGCCGCAGCCCTGGGCGAACGTGGTCGTGCCGACCGGCGGCGAGCTGGAGCTGGACATGCAATGGGCGCAGCCCTTCGCCAGCATCGGCACCAGCGCCGGCGCGGCCAACAGCCTCGGCATGGCGCTCTACAACAGCGCCGGCCAGCTGGTCGCCAGCGCGACCAGCAACGATGTCGGCGGCAACCCCGACCAGATCCTGACCTTCACCAACGAGTCCGCCAGCACGGCCTACCGGCTGGTGGTCTACAGCAACGGCGGCGCCGCATCGGCCGAGACGTTCAAGATCATCAACTACGGCAGCGGCAACATCAGCGGCGGCGGGCAGGGCTCCGGCACCGTCATCGGCCACGAAATGGTCACCGGCGCCAACACGGTCGGCGCCATGGCGTGGTCGAGCACCCCGGCCTATGGCGGCAACGACACGGCGGAATCGTTCTCCTCGGAGGGCACCGGGCAATTCCTGTACGGCGCCAACGGACAGGCGCTGGCCACCCCGGAATCGGCCTCGAAGGTGAACTTCCTGGCGCCGGACGGCGATGTCACCAGCGTGTTCGCGCCGTTCTACGGCACCTCGGCGGCGGCGCCGGCGGCCGCCGCGGTCGCGGCCCTGATGCTGCAGGCCGATCCGTCGCTGACCACCACCCAGGTGACCAGCCTGCTGGAGCAATCCGCACTCCCGGCTTACGGCGCGGCCAATGCCACCGGCGCCGGGCTGATCCAGGCCGATACGGCGGTGAAGCTGGCGCTGCAACTGGCGCACACGTCGTAGGCCGGCGAGATCGGTCGGCCGGCCGATGCGCGTCTCCACGCAGCCGAATACGTTGTAGGGCCGCTTTTATTTCTTGACCGCAACCCCCGGCGGGCGGCATGGCGAGGCTGCAATGACCGGATCAATCAGACGTGGGTACAGCCGCGCCGGGGATGCCGGGCGACGACACGCGGCCGTCCGAGCCAGGCGCGGCATCAGCCGCTTTGCCCGCGGATTCTTCCGGTCAGGATTTAATCGCAGTTTGCGATGCGAATGGCTGGCACACCGGTCGCAGTGCCGGGACGTGAGCGTTTTGGCGCGGGGGTTGGACGATGGCGTTGTATGTCGTGACCGGCGGGGCAGGGTTCATCGGGTCGCATCTCGTCGATGCGCTGCTGGCGGCCGGGCATGCGGTGCGGGTCGTGGACGACCTCTCCACCGGCTGCCGCGCGAATCTGGACGCGCGCGCCGACCTGATCGTTGGTGACGTGGCCGAGCCCGGCCTGATGCCGGATGTGCTGGCCGGCGCGGCTGGATGCTTCCACCTGGCGGCGGTCGCGTCGGTCATCCGTGGCAACGAGGACTGGCTGGGCACGCATCGCAGCAACCAGACCGGCACCATCGCCGTGCTGGATGCTGCCCGCCAGGAAGGCGCGCGCCAGCAGGGCGGCGTGCCCGTCGTCTACGCGTCCTCGGCCGCCGTCTATGGCGACCAGGGCGACGCGCCGATCACTGAGGACGCAAGGTTGCGGCCACGCTCCGCCTATGGCGCGGACAAGCTGGGCTGCGAGCTGCACGCCGCCGTCGCGTTCGGCGTGCACGGCGTTCCGACGCTGGGCCTGCGCTTCTTCAACGTCTACGGCCCGCGGCAGGAGCCGACCTCCCCGTACAGCGGCGTGATCTCGATCTTCGCCGCCCGCATTGCCGGTGGCCGGGACGTGACGGTCCATGGCTCCGGGCAGCAGACGCGCGACTTCGTCTATGTCGGCGACGTGGTCCGCCACCTGCTTGCCGGCATGACCCGGCTGCACACCACGCCCGAAGCCGATGTGCTGAATGTCTGCACCGGGCGCGGCACATCGTTGCTGGACCTGGTCGATACGCTGGGCGCGGTGACCGGACGCGACGCCAAGGTCCAGTTCGGACCGGCCCGCGCAGGCGATATCCGCACCTCCGTCGGCGATCCGGCGCGCGCGTGCGCCGCACTGCGGGTGAGGGCGGCGACGACGCTCCTCGAAGGGCTCGGCCGCATGCTGGACCGTGAGGACGCGCCCGCGCGGTCGATGGTTCCCGCCTGATCGCGGCACGGCCGCAACAGGCGGCGTCCTGGCGCGAGAATTCGTGCTCTCGGGTCTTCGCCGGCGCGTTCGTTCCGATACATCTCCTTGCAAAATGCGATAGCTTGACCATCAGCTAGATCCGTGGCCACGCATACCGGCGCGACTGGTTGGGACAGGAATGATGGCGGCGGCAAACGACTTCGCGCAATTGGCCGAGGATCTGTCGCCAGAGGATTTGCGTAACGTTCTGGCTGTGTTTGCCACCGACGTGCGACGGCTCGTGGGCAACCTCACGGCAGCGGCGGCGGCGGCCGATCCGGATGCGTTCAAGCGCGTGGCGCACGGCCTGGCGGGTGCTGCCGGGGCCGTCGGCGCCGCGGCGCTGGACCAGGCCTGCCGCCGCGCGATGACGCGTACCGACCTGACGGCGGCCGAACTGAAACCGATCGCGCTCAACATCACTGGGCTTGCCGACACGTCGCTGCGCGAGCTGGCGGCGTTCGTGGAGCGGCTCGATGCCGCCGCGCGGCGGGCATGAGCCAGACGAGCGCGGACCCGATGGCTTATGGCGCGGCGGGTCCGCTGCCCGTCATGGTGGACGCCCCGATATCCGCCCGCGTGCTGGTCGTCGAGGACACCCCGACGCAGGCGGAGCTGGCGCGGGTGCTGCTGCGCGGCATGGGCCACGAGGCGCGGCTGGCATCGACTGCCGGCGATGCGCTGGCGGTTGCGCGCGCCTGGCGGCCGGACGCCATCCTGCTCGACATCGACCTGCCCGACTACAACGGTTTCGAATTGTTCCGCAAATTGCGCGCCGAGGGCATCGACTCGGAAGTCATCGTCATCACCGCTGACGGCTCGCATCGCGCGCTGAAGGAATCGATGCGGCTCGGCGCATGGGACTACATCGTCAAGCCGTACCACAAGCTGGCAATGGCCACGCCGCTGCATCAGGCGCTGAACAAGCGCGCGCTGGAACGGCGGCTCGCCAAAGCCGAGGAGATCCGGCCGGAACGCGGCTTCCAGGGCTTCCAGGGCTTCATCGGCAGCTCGGCGCCGATGGCCGCCGCCTATCAGGTCATCCGCAGCGTCGCCGCCAGCAAGGCCAGCGTGTTCATCACCGGCGAGAGCGGCACCGGCAAGGAACTCGCCGCCGAGGCGATCCACAGATCCAGCCCGCGCGCCGCGCGCCCGTTTCTGGCGCTGAATTGCGGCGCCATTCCGCGCGACCTGCTGGAGAGCGAGCTGTTCGGCCACATCAAGGGTGCCTTCACGGGCGCCACCGGCGACCGGGTGGGCGGGGCCAAGCTGGCCGATGGCGGCACCTTGTTCCTCGACGAGATCGGCGAGATGCCGCTCGACATGCAGGTCAAGCTGTTGCGCTTCGTGCAGACCGGCACGTTCTCACCGGTTGGCACCTCGCGCGTCCAGCGGGTGGACGTGCGCTTCGTCTGCGCCACCAACCGCGACCCGATGCTGGAGGTGCAGGCCGGACGGTTCCGCGAGGATCTGTATTACCGGCTCTATGTCGTTCCGATCGAACTGCCGCCGCTGCGCCAGCGTGGCGAGGACGTGCTGCTGATCGCACGACATTTCCTCGACCAGTTCAGCCGCGAGGAGCGCCGGCAGTTCCGCGCTTTCACGCCGGAGGCGGAACAGGCGCTGATGAACTATTCCTGGCCCGGCAATGTGCGGCAGCTGCAGAACGTGCTGCGCAACGTTGTCGTGTTGCACCAGCATGGCGAATGGGTCGACATCGGCATGTTGCCGCCGCCGGTGGTGTCGCGGGCGCCGCCGGGCGTGGCGGCCGGGATGCATGTGCCACCATCGCCGCAGCTACCTCCGTTGGCATCTCCGCTGGCGCCGCGCGCCGAGATGCCGCCGGCGTCGACGATCCTGCTGCCTCCCGAGCCGTCCTGGCAGGATAACTCGCCGGTGACGCTGGAGCAGCCGGTGCGCGGCATCCCGCCGCCGTCGGCCGAGCCGGACATCGTGCCGCTGGCGGTCATGGAACGGCGGCTGATCCTGGCGGCGCTGCGCCGCACCAACAGCGACGTGCCGCGCGCGGCGGCTCTGCTGCAGATCAATCCCTCCACCGTGTACCGGAAATTGCACAGCTGGAAGGCCGAAGGACTGTCCAGCGACTTCTGACCGCAATCATCTGTGACCGTTATCATGGTGCGGGCAATACGATTGCCGCGCACCCGGCCAAGATTCGCCGCGTTACGGTCGCGATTCCGCCACGTTGCCGACGTTCATGGTGCTGCCCCGGGCGCACGGCACGACAGCCCAAAGGATCAGACATGACACGTCGCACCAGGATTATCCGGCTTGCAGTGGCCGCCGCGCTCGGCGGCACGATGGCACTGCCGCCACCGCCCGCGCGCGCGCAGGACGCGCCGCCGCCGCCCGATTCGGGTGCCCCGCAGCCGGCCACCGCCGGCGACCCGCCGACGCGCGCCGGTCGCCTCGCGCGGCTGTCCGGCACGGTCTCGTTCCACGGCCCCGGCGCGGACCACTGGGATGTGGCCCAGCTCAATTTCCCGGTGACATCGGGCGATGCGGTCTGGACCGAGCCGGGTGCCGGCGCGGCGGTGGACATCTCGGCCAGCCGGCTGACGTTGAGCGGCGGCAGCGAACTCGACATCGATTCGCTGGACGCGCAGACCACCGTGGCCACCGCGCCGCAGGGCGAGGTGTTCGTGGATCTGCGCCATCTGGCTCCGGGCGAGAGCTTCTCGCTGCGCACGCCCCGCGGCACCATCAGCATCGCCGGCGAAGGACACTACGATATCGCCGCCGGCGACACGCAGACGCCGACCACCGTCACCGTGATCGATGGCGCCGCCAAGGTCAGCGGCAATGGCCTCGACCTGACGGTGCTGGCGGGGCAGACCGCGACGGTCACCGGCGACCAGGCGTTCCAGGGCAGCATCGGCCCCGCCGTGCGCGATGCGTTCGTGACCGAACTGCTTAGCCGGCCGGCGCCGCCGCCGGCCGCCCAGGTGGCGCTGCCGCCGACGGTGGCCGCGATGTGTGGGTCGGAGGACCTGGCGCAGTACGGCGGCTGGCAGGCCACGCCGCAATACGGCACCGTCTGGTACCCGCAGGTCGCCGCCGACTGGGTGCCGTACCGTGACGGGCATTGGGCCTATGTCGCGCCCTGGGGATGGACCTGGGTGGATAACGCGCCGTGGGGCTTCGCGCCGTTCCATTACGGCCGCTGGGTGCAGGCGGGCGGCCGCTGGGGCTGGGCACCGGTCTATGCCGCCCCTGGCTACGTGGCGCCTGCCTTCGTCGAACCCGTCTACGCGCCGGCCCTGGTGGGCTTTGTCGGCCTCGCGGCCGGTGTCGCGATCGGGGCGGCCTTCGGCGGGTCGGTGGGCTGGGTTCCGCTCGGCTGGAACGAGCCGTACCGCCCATGGTACGGCCATGGCGGCGACTACCTGGGTCGCGTCAACCGTGGCTATGTCGCCAACGTCACGAACATCACCAACATCACGAACGTGACGAATTTCAACTACGCCAATCGTGGCGGTGCGACGGTGGTGCCGGGCGCAGTGATGGTCGGCTCGCGGCCGGTCGCCGGCGCCTTCGAGCGCCTGTCGCCGCAACAGCTGGCCGCCTTCCGCCCGGCCGCCGGCCCATACGTGCGCCCGAGCGCCGCGACGATGGGCGTCACGCCGGTGGTGGCGCGCGAACTACATCTGCCACCTGCCGTCGGCGGTGGGCCGGGGCGTGCAATGGCTCCTGGCCCGGCCTTTACCAACCGGGAGGCGGGCCGGCCGGGCGTGGGGCCGGTCGCGTTGCGGCCGGCGGCGGTGCGGCAAGGCGTGGCCAGCTTTCCGCATGTCCCTGAAGCATCCCATGCCAACGTGGCGCACCTGAACGGCGCGCCGGGGCCGCGCATCGTGCCGCACGCTGTCGGCATGGCCACGCCGGCCCTGCGCGCGCCACTTGGCCGGCCGGGCGCGCCAGACATGCCCCACGCCAATGCGGGCGCCGCGTTCCACGCAGCGCCCGGCCCGCGCGCCGTAACGCAACTGCACGAAGCGCCCCGGGCCGCGCCGCAAATGCATGAGGCGCCGCGGGCAGCCGAAGTGTCCCACCCCATCGGGGCCCGTCCGGCGTCGCAAATGCACGAGCCAGCCCGTCCGGCGCCGCAAGGACGCGAGGAATCCCGTCCGGGGCAGCAGGCGTATGCGGCACCCCGCCCGGCGGCATCGCGTCCCGCGCCGGAAGCACATCAGGCACCCCACCCGGCCGCACCGCGCCCGGCGCAGGAGGCGAAGCATTGCCAACCCGGTCACTCCTGCTGAGTGACGCCCTGCTGAGTGACGCCGGCCGGCTCAGCTCCGGGGCGGCTCGGGCGCCTGGCCGCTTTCGGCCGGCGCCACGGCCGCCCCGAGGCGATCGACCACCTCGCGGATCACCTCGGCCAGTTGCGCGCCGCTGATCGGCTTGGTGGCGAAGTGGTCCATGCCGGCGTTGCGGCAGGTCATCTCGTCGGCGTGCATCACGTTGGCGGTCAGGCCGATGATCGGGATCCGTGCCCATGGGCCCGGCATGCCGCGGATCAGGCTGGTGGCTGTCATCCCGTCCATCTCGGGCATCATCATGTCCATCAGGATCAGGTCGTACGGCCTGGACATCACGGCCGCCACCGCCTCCCTGCCATTGGTGACCGCATGAACACGATGTCCCATGCGCTCCAGCATGCGGGTGGCGACCAGCCGGTTGGTGGGATTGTCCTCGGCGACCAGGACATGCAGCGCGCCGACGGTTGCCTCGTCGGTTGCCCCCCCGGGCGGCGGTGCGTCGGGCAGCGTCGGGCCGGAAGCGGATTCAGGCTGCCAGGGGCCGGCGACGATTTCGGCCGGCACCGGTTTCAGCGGCACCTCGAAGCGGAAGGTGCTGCCGACGCCGGGGGTGCTCTCGGCCGTGATGCGGCCGCCCATGCGCTCGATCAGGCGCCGGCTGATCGCAAGCCCCAGGCCACTGCCGCCGAACCGGCGTGACATCGAGCTGTCGGCCTGGGTGAACGCCGTGAACAGCCGTTCGAGGGCCGCCGCCGCGATGCCGATGCCGGTATCGCTGACGGCGAATCCCACGCGTATGTCACGCGAGTTCGGCCGGCGGGCTGGTGACCAGCACCCGGACACAGCCCTCGTTGGTGAACTTCACCGCGTTGCCCACCAGATTGAGCAACACCTGCTGCAACCGCCGTGCATCGCCTTCGACCGTGCATGGTACGCCCTCGGCGATATTGACGGTCAGCCCCAGCGATTTCGCGGCGGCCTGAGGGGCAAGCCTGTCCGCCACATCGGCGACCATGCGGCGGAGGTCGAAGGCGGCGTTCGCCATCTCCAGCCGGCCGGAATCCAGGTGCGAAAAATCCAGGATGTTGTCGATGATCTGCAGCAGGTGGTTGCCGGACTCGAGGACGATGCGCAGGTATTGCCGCTCGGTTGCGCCCGGCGTCATGTCGAGCAGCAGGCTGGCCATGCCGATGATGCCGTTGAGCGGCGTGCGGATTTCGTGGCTTATCACGGCAAGGAATTCGCTGCGTGCCCGCCCGGCCGCCACCGCAACGTCGCGCGCCGCCGCCAGGGCCTGCTCGTTGGCGCGCCAAGCGGTGACGTCGGTGTAGGTGCGCACGAGACTGCCGTCCGCCAGCCTGTGCGTGCAGACCTCCAGCGCCGTGCCGTTGGGCCGCACGCGCTCATAGGTGCCGACCGGGATGACTGAGGCCCCGCCGCGGATCTGCTGCAGAAGATACGGATCGACCGATTCGGGGGCGCCGAATTCGCCACGTGCGAGCTGCCAGTCCACAAGCTCGCGGAACGACCAGTTCTGGGCGATCATCTGCGGCGGCAATCCCAGCAATTCGAAGAATCGCTGATTGTGCACCACGATGCGGCCATCCGGATCCAGCATCAGGAGGCCCTGGCTGATGTTCTCCAGCGTGCTGTGCAGCGCCTGCTGGCCGCGCACCATCTGGCCGTGTTGCCGCAGCAATATGGCGGCGACCACCAGCAGGGCCAGGCTGATGACGGTGCCGACGGTAAAGCGCGTCATGCCGATCAGACGGTCGCCGCCGAACACCTCCTCGACGGCCAGGCCCACGGCCACGACTAGCGGATACGAAGCCACCCGGCGGAAGCTGACGATCCGCTCGACCCCGTCGATCGTGACGCGGCCGCGCAACGTTCCGCTGTCCGCCCCGGACAGCATGGCTCCCACCAGCTTGTCGTCCAGGGGCCGGGCCGACGGCAGCGGATCGCCCGGCGCCCGCGCGCGCAGGAGGCCGTCGCTGCCGAGCAGCAGCACCAGGCTGTTGTCGATGTTCAGCGTGTCATTCAGCTGCGACAGGAAATTCGCATTGAGCGACATGACCACCGCGCCGGCATAGTGCCCATCGGCATCGACCATGCGGCGCGACAGGTCCAGCGACCAGCAGTCGGACACGCGGCGGAACACCGGCGCGCCGATGAACAGGCGATCCCCGGTGGCTGCCCGTTGTGCGCGGATGTATTCGCGACCTGACAGGTCGATGAGGCTGGTGACGGGGCCCAGACTGCTCGCCACCATGAGTCCGTTGCGGTCCACGATGCTGATCTGGGAGACCGCCTTGGTCACGGCGTTCTGCCGGCGCGCCCACGCCGTCAGGTCAAACCCGGTCGGATCATGCAGGTAGCCGTCACGAGCCGACAACAATGTCGTGTCGATACGATCGATGCTGCGGGCGACGTACTGTTCGAAGAGCTGCGCGACGACGCCGCTATCCCTGATTGCCGTCGCATGCGTTCGAACGAAATCCCGATGGAGATTCCAGCATATGCTTCCCCAGACCAGTCCGATTACCGTCGCGACCAGGGACACATATCTCCACTGGCCCGCCGTCTGCCGCGAAAACAGGGCGGCAATGCGTGTGGCGATCAATCGCACGCGCATTGCATGGCTTGTCCGGTGGGGAGCACCGCGCAACACCGCGGCGAGCGGAAGCGGAATCGCCCGGTTAGCGCGTACTCCAAATCATGAAAAATGGCGCACCAATGGCGCATCTCCGCCCCACGTTGCAATTTCCGATACGCCAATCGTCGGTGTCAACCCCGTGGAACGGTCATGCATTGCAGGCGACGCCAGTGGGCGCAATCATGCTGCGAGCACGGCGAGATAAGGAAACGGATGATGCGGATGTTTGACCTGACGGGCAAGGTCGCGATCGTGACAGGCGGCAATGGCGGGATCGGACTGGGGATCGCCGGCGGGCTTGTGGAGGCGGGCGCGCATGTCGTGGTGGCCGGGCGCAACGCAGCCAAGGGCGCGCAGGCAGCGGCGAGCCTCGGCGCACGGGGGGAGTTCATCGCCGCCGATATCAGCAGCAAGGCGGCATGCGTCGCACTGGTGGCCGCTACGGTGGCGCGGTTCGGCCGCCTGGACATCCTGGTCAACAACGCCGGCACCTCGATCCGCAAGCCGCCGCAGGACTACACGGAAGCCGAGTGGCACCATGTGCTGGACACCAACCTGACCGGCGTCTTCCTGCTGTGCCAGGCCGCTTATCCGGAAATGCTGCGGGCCGGCGGCGGCAAGATCGTCAATATCGGTTCGGTCAACTCGCTGATGGGCGCGCCGCACAATGTGCCGTACACGGCCAGCAAGGGCGGCATCGTGCAACTGACGCGCGGGCTGGCGACCGCCTGGGCCGGCGACCATATCGGCGTGAATGCCATCCTGCCCGGCTTTATCGAGACGGAGATGACGGCCGGCGCCAAGGCGCATGTGCCGGGGCTGGCCGAGTCGGTGGTGGTGCGGACGCCAGTGGGTCGCTGGGGTCAGCCGAGCGACCTGGCCGGGTTGGCGGTGTTCCTGTCGGCCCCAGCCTCGGATTTCGTCACCGGGACCGCAATCGCCTGCGACGGCGGCTACAGTATTCGCGCTTAGGCTCCGGCACGAATGCCAGCTAGATGACGGCCAGCGCGGCCAGTCCAGCGGGTCCGGCCAGTCCGGCAACCGGCGTGTAGGCCTTCAGCGCCTGCGCGAGCCAGGAGGCTTCACTGGCTCCGTCGCTGCTCGACGCGGCGGCGCTGGCGTCGCCGGCATTGCTGCCGTTCTGGGTGCTGGCATTGGTGTTCCTGCCGCTGGCGCCGTTCGCGGTGTTGCCGGCCTGGGCCGCCGTGTCGCTGCTGTCCACCGAGCCCGTGGCAGAAGGGGAACTGCCGCCCTGCAATTGCAGCAACAGGGCCTGGAGTTCGGAGGACATGGTGGCGAGCGAGGAGCCGCCGCCCGTGGTCGGCGGCGCCATCGATGTGGCGGCGGGTTGCGCCGGCTGGCCGAACAACCTGGCGATGGTGTCGCTGGCCGGCGCCCGCGCCGTCGGTGTCAGGGCATTCGCGGCTATGCCGCTGATCGACATTTTGGCCTCCTCTGGCACGCGCAACAACAACCGAAAGAGCAAAGCCCGTGCCAGGGCGCGGTGCCGCGAATCGGCGGTGTCCGGCGGCGGCGCGGTCGGCAGATTCCGCCGGGCGGCGGAATTTGCCGGGTGCGGATCAGCCGCCAGCCGCATCCAGCGCCTGGCTCAGATCGGCCAGGATATCATCGATATGCTCTATACCTATCGACAGCCGCACATAGCCCGGCGAGACGCCTGTGGCGACTTGTTCGTCACCAGACAGTTGCGAATGCGTTGTGGTTGCCGGATGGATCGCGAGGCTGCGGGCGTCGCCGATATTGGCGACGTGGTACAGCAGTTTCAGCGAGTCGATGAAGCGCCGCCCGGCAACGGCCCCGCCGGCCAGTTCGAAGCCGACCAGCCCGCCCTGGCCACGCGGCAGGTATTTCGCGGTCCATTCGGCGTCGCGCCCGGTGAGCGTGGAGGGGTGGATCACCTTGGTCACCTCCGCCCGCTCGCCGAGGAATTTCGCGACGGCCAGCGCATTGGAGGAATGCCGCTCGATGCGTAGCGCCACGGTCTCGACGCCCTGGAGGAACAGGAAGGCGTTGAACGGGCTAAGTGCCGAGCCGATGTCGCGCAACAACACCACGCGCGCCCGGATGATGTAGGCGATCGGGCCGAGCGGCTTGACGGCCTGCGTCCAGACCGCGCCGTGATAGCTCGGGTCCGGCGTGTTCAGGCTCGGCTGGCGGGCGGGATGCGCCTCCCAGTCGAAATTGCCGCCATCGACGATGATGCCGCCGATCGAGGTGCCATGGCCGCCGAGATATTTGGTCAGCGAATAGACGACAATGGCCGCGCCGTGGTCCAGCGGGCGCACCAGCACCGGGGCCGCCGTGTTGTCCACGATCAGGGGTACGCCGACCTTGCGGCCGATCTCGGCCACCTCGGCGATCGGGAACACGCGCAGCTTGGGGTTGGGCAGCGTCTCGGCGTAGTAGGCGCGGGTGCGGCTGTCGGTGGCGCGGGCGAACGCCTCCGGGTCCGACGGATCGACGAAGCGCACCTCGATGCCCTGGTCGTTCAGCGTGTTCTGGAACAGGTTCCAGGTGCCGCCATACAGGTCGGTCGAGGAGACGATATTGTCGCCCGCCCGTGCCAGGTTCTGCACCGCGAAGGCCGAGGCCGCCTGGCCCGATGACACCGCCAGCGCCGCCACGCCGCCCTCCAGTGCCGCCACGCGCTTTTCCAGCACGTCGTTCGTGGGGTTCATGATGCGGGTGTAGATGTTGCCGAGTTCCTTGAGCGCGAACAGGTTGGCGGCCTGTTCGGTGCTGTCGAACTGGTACGAGGTGGTCTGGTAGATCGGCACCGCCACCGCATGCGTCGCGGGGTCGCTGCGCCAGCCGGCATGCAGCGCAAGGGTTTCAGGGTGCTTGCTGGTCATCGGGGTTTCCTCCGGTCATTTGTGCCGCCCGGCACTTGAACCGATTCCACGTTTAAAGACAAGAATCGCAGAGTTACTACGTTGATTGACCGTAAATTGCCGCTCAGGCGTCGTCCCGTCCGCTGTGGCGGACATGGGCGCGGCGGAACGAGCGCGCCAGCGCGGCGCCCAGGGTCAGCCCATGCATGCCGCGCAGATACGCCTGGAAGTCGTAGATGGTAACGGCCGGGCAGACCTCGAATTCCAGGAACACCGGCCGGTTGCCGGCGCCGACGCGGATATCCATCGAGAAGCAGTCGGTCAGCCCCAGCAGCCGCGCCAGTTTTTCCGCGGCCTCTTCGACGGCGACCACGAGGCCGGTGGCGGCGGGGTCGGCGCGCAGGTCGGCCATGGCGGGCGTGAAGGCAGCCGCGCGCGCCTGCCCGAAGCCGCCGCGCGTGCCCTGTGTGTCGCGGGCGCCCGACAGGGTTTCGTTGTCCTTCATGGTCATGAAGGCGCCGCCGGTCTCGCTGTTCGGGTCGCGCGCCAGCCGGAACAGGCCGAGCTGGCCGCGCAGCGTGCCGCCGGTGTCCATGAAGCTCACGCGCACATCGTCGCCGGCGATGAACGGCTGCACGAGCGCACGGTCGCCGTAGCGGTCCCACAGCGTCGCGGCCAGCGCCCGCGCCTGGGCCAGCGTGGCGCAGCGGCTGTCGGCGAAGATGCCGATCTTGGCGCCGAGCGTGTTCGGCTTGACGAAGAACGGCCCCGCATCCGGCATATCGCCGAGCCGCGCGATGCTGTCCGGCCCTTCCAGCAGCAGCGTCGGCGGGCAGGGCACGCCGGCGGTGCTGGCCAGCGCGAGCGAGGCGAACTTGTCCTGGCAAAGATGCTGCGCGGTTGCGGGTGCGCCGTAGCGCGGCACCCCGAGCAGCCGCGCCAGCGCCGGCACCGCGGAGCCCCGATAGAACCGGATTCCGTCGGTCATGTTCCACAGCAACGTCTCCGCCGCCGGTGTTTCCAGCCCGGCGAGCAGGGGCGCGAGATCGTCCAGTTCGACGAAGCTGACCGCGATTCCCTCGGCCTCCAGCGCCGCGCGGATGTCCGGCATGAACGCCGGCAGGTCGGTGGACTGCGCCAGATACACGGCGATCTCGGCGGCGATGTCGGCCGCATAGCCATGCGCCTGCAACCGCGCCCGGCCGGCGGCTTCGGTCTCATAGGCGATAACGACACGGCGCAGGGACGTCATGCTGGTTGCCTTGCCACGATGTAGGTGACGCCGAAGGTGAACGCCGATCGCCCATCAGGGGCCGTGGCGCGGCCTGCGATGCGGGCAATGCCGCGCGTCGGGTTGCTGGCCGAGGGGCGGGCGGATGTCCAGCGCGCGGTGACCGCGTGCCGCATGTCCGGGCACACCGGGATGGCGAAGCGCGCCTCGTGCAGCGAGCCGCCGAACAGCACCGCCACGTCGGCGATGCGGCGCACCACCAAGCCAAGCGCAACCGCCTGCGAATGCACGCCCGAGGCCACCAGCGTACCGAACGCGCTGGCCTCGGCCATATTCTCGTCGAGATGCCAGGGCTGCGGGTCGAACTGATGCGCGAAAGTGACGATCTCGTCGCGGGTCAGCGTGAAGGCCCCGCAGTCGAGGTCCACGTCGAGCGGCAGATCGTCCAGGAATACGCGCGTGGCAGGGAATGCAGTCTCCATTGCCGGCGTATGTTCCACGTTTACCGCCGTCGCGAAAGCCTCAGCGCGGCCAGGTGCCGCCGGCTTCCTCGGTGGCCTCACGGCAGGCCAGCAGCAGGCGCTCCCTCACTTGCGCATCCTGTTCGATCGGCGTCACCGGCGCGGCGACGCTGGTGGCGACGATCGTCGTGCGGCCCTGCAGGTCGAAGATCGGGGCGGCGACCGAGCGCAAGCCGGGTGTCACGTCGTCGTTGAGCATCTCGGCCATCGTTGCACGCACCTTGCGGCGGATGGCCTCGATGTCGGGGGCCACGATCGGCTCGGCCAGGGCCGCGGCCAGCGGGCCTGCGAGTTCCTGCGGCGTCAGGAAGCCCAGAAATACCCGTCCGGTGGCGCTGAACAGCAGCGGCATGACCGAACCCACGCCGACGCAGGTGATGACCGGCGGACGGCCCGGCAGCCAGCGCACGCAAACCGCGCCGGCCTCGCCCCAGACCGACATCAGGGCCGTGCGTCCCGTGTCTTCGACGAATTGCTCCAACGCCGCCTCGGCGCGGGAGAAGGCATTGAGCCGCGCCAACGCGGCAACGCCGATGCGGATCACGCCCGGGCCGAGATCGTAACGCGACGAGGAATCCTGCACCGCCATGCCGGTCGCGACCAGGCTTTGCAGATAGCGGTGGGTCTGGCTGGGCGACAGGCCGCTGCGCGTGCCGAGCGACGTGAGGGTGGACGGCCCCGTCGATGCCGCCAGCGCCGCCAGCACCCGCAAGCCGGTTTCAACCGATTGAATGCCGCGTCGGCCGGGGGCAGGACCAGGGGGGGAATGTTCCATATTGACCATCATCATCGTTGGGCTGGACGTAAACCTCAAGCGGAGTCTCAGTCCGTTGCGGCAACGCTTTCGCCGGAAGAAAAAAACACCCTTATTTTATTCCGCGTCTTTAATATATGGGGACGCCGGGAACGGATTGCGCCCATGAGTGTTCTGCCCGCGTCCGGCGGCGTGTGATGGCCGAATGGGGTGGTGGCACGCGGGTCAGGCGGCTCGCGTGGGGCGTCAGGTGGGGTCGGGCCCGAACGTGCTTAGCATCGCGATGAGTTGGTCGTCACCCCCGGGGAACGGGATTTTGTTCCCCTGTCGCGGGCTTGTCCGGCGCGTGGAGTCGTCTGCGTGCCCAGCCTGACCCGAATCCTGCTGACCGTCGAGACCAGGGCAGGGCTCTGGCGCTACAGCCTGGACTTGGCGCGCGGCCTGCTCCGCGCTGGCGTGGAGCCGGTCCTGGCCGTCATGGGACCGGAACCGGACAGCATGCGGGCGCACGAGGCGCTCGTGATCGACGGACTCCGCCTGATCGCCACTGGGCTGCCGGCCCAGAACGTCCTGGCCGACGCGGCGACGCTACGGGAAGCCGGGGCCGCGCTGGCCGGGCTTGCCGGTCGGATGGCGGCCGACACGGTGCATCTGCACACGCCCATTCTGGCCGCCGAAGTGCCCTGGCCGGTCCCCGTCGTGGCCGTGGCGCATGACGATGTCGGCACCTGGTGGCAATCGGTGCATGGCGGCGCGCTGCCCGAGCAGCTGGCGTGGCGCGCGGAGGCGATGGCGCGGGGGCTGGCGGAAGCCGACGCGGCGGTGTCGCCGAGCCGGGGTTTCGCGCGGGCGCTGTCGCGCCTGTATCGGCCGGGCCGGTCGCTCACCGTGGTGCCGTACGGGCGCAGTCGCATCATCCTGCCGCCGTCGCGGCGGCGGCCGGCGGTGCTTGCGGCGGGGCGGCTGTGGGACGAGGGGAAGAACATCGCCGTGCTCGACCGCGCGGCGGAACGACTCGATGCGCCGGTGTTCGCGGCCGGTCGGCTGATCGGGCCGGGCGGGGTGCATGCCGAGTTCGCCCGGCTGCGCTGCCTGGGCCTGCTCAGCGCGCCGGCGCTGGCCGCGCGCATGGCAGAGGCGACCGTGTTCGTCGCTCCGTCTCGCCACGAGCCGTTCGGCACGGCGGTGCTGGAGGCCGCGCAGGCCGGCATGGCGCTGGCGCTGTCGGACATTCCGACGTTTCGCGAGTTCTGGGATGGCGCCGCACTGTTCTTCCATCCGGAAGACGCCGGCGGCCTGACCGATGTGCTCAACCGCCTGCTCGCCCGGCCAGAGGCGGCGGCGGCGCGGGCACGGCGTGAGGGCGAGCGCTTCACCGCCGCCGCGATGGTGGCCGCGACGCTGGCGTTGCACCGCGAACTGGTTGGGACGCCGGAGTCCCCGTCACAAAACGGCGCGGCAGCGAATTAGCCGGTTCCGGATGGCTCCGCCCGTGCAAGGCCTGCTGCTGCACGCAGATGCGGTTGCCTGAGCCATAGCGCCTCACCATTCCGACGCTGGACCTCCATCCGGCTGATGGTCGGAAGGCATTGTCAGAAAAGCATTTTGTCTCGGATCGACGCCGGATTCCGAATTAGTTGCGGGCCGGACAGTATAACTACCTATTTTGTCACAATTTCGCTTTAGCAAAAATAACGCTGCCTTCGCGCCTTCTTGCCGGGAAGAAAAGTCTTCCCGCACAGGCGGGTGGCACTCATGGATGTCAATGTACTCGTTCGCGGCCAATCCAACGCTGATTTTTTGCTCAGCAGCGGGCTGATAACGACACTGCAAGCCGACGTTGAACGGCTGCTCGGCTTCGATGGCGTAACCAACACGGTTACCATCCTGGGTGGCGTCGGTGAGACGGCATTCGCCGGCACGTCCCTGCTGCCCTCGCCCAACAGTCCGTCATGGTTCACCGGCGGCGACCCGCTGCTGAGCCAGGCCGGAACCGACCAGGCGGCCGGTGATGCCGCCACACCGACCAACGCCGGTTTCCAGGCGATGCTCGACGACGGCGTATTCGCCCCGGCGTCACCCGTCGTCTATAGCGACGGCGTCTATGAAACGGATCTGCTCAGCTACCTCGGTTCGCTACCCGCTGGCGTGACGGCGGCGCCAACCGTCACGGTATGGATGCAGAACGAATCAGAACTCGGTGAACCCGAATCTCAATGCCGCCGACTATGCGGCGGGGGTTCGCCAGGCCATGGCGGAGGAGCGTGCGGCGCTCGGCCAGAGCGCCGCCACCACCCCGGTGCTGTTCGTCAATATCCCGTATGATTTTGGCCCAGGCGGCGTCGAGGCGGTCGGCGATGGGAACGGCAACCAGATCATCAAGGCCGTTCAGCAAGGGCTGACGGACGACCCGTCGTTCAACGCGGCCATCGGCGCGCAGATCGATGACGTCGACATGGACGGGACGGACCCATATTTCGGCGGCCAGCATCTCGACACCACCGACATGACGCAGCTCGTGTCACGGCTGGCGGTATCGATCGCCAACGAGTTCGCCCAATACGCCCAGCCGGGCTCGCCGGTTGCGCTCGCCGGCGGCGTGCTGGATGCCGCCGGGCCGCAGGCCATCTCCGTGCAAGCCATGGCGGGCCACCCCGACCAGTTACTTGTCCAGCTCGCGTTGGCGCCGGGGTCGAGTTCGATCCAGCCGCTGTCGGCCGCGGCTGCCGACGGTGCGGGCTGGCAGGTTCGCGACGGGAGGAACGTGGTCTACGGCACCGCCGCCCAGCTCGTGGACGGCGGCCAGGATCTGCTGGTCACGTTTACCGGGGCGGTGAGCGTGGATGGCCAGGCGAGCCTGTTCTACGGCTACGGGCCAGGCCGCATTTTCCCGGAGACCACGGACCCGTCGACCGGCGCCGCCGAGGCGGCGGGGCAGGACGCGGCCGTCTATGATAACCAGGGGATGCCCCTGTGGGAAACGGCTGTGGGGCTGGTCGTGGCCGCCGCGCCTACCGCCGCGGCGATGACCCAGACGATCAGCACATCGTCGGAGGCGACGGTCCTGACGGCACAGCCGGGTTGCAACGAGCTGGTGATGGCGAGCGGGCCACTTTTCTTCGATGGCGGCGCCAGCGCCAGCACGGTGTTCGGCGGCGCCGGCAATCTGGTGGTGACGGGCGGCCTGGGACGCGTGACCGCATTCGGGGCATCCGGGAGCGCCACGCTGATCGGTGGCGCGCAGGGAAATGATGTACTGGTGGCAGGGTCCGGCAACACGGTGATCGTCGGCACCGAGGACGACACCCTGGTTGCCGGCTCGGGGAATGCCGCCCTCTATGCGGGTGGCGGCGACAATTTCCTGTACGGCGGTTCCGCCACAAGCCAGGTGACCCTCGCCGGCGGCGCCGGAAGCAACGTCTACATCGCGGGTATCGGGCAAACAACGATCTTCACGGGCAGCGGCGCCGACACCATTTGGGCCAGTCCAGGGCCGTCCGCGAATGCCGTGATCATCGGCGGCTCGGGGCAGGACCTGTTGATCGGTGGCTCGGGGACCGACGCCTTTTTCGGCGGTCCGCTTGGGTCCACCAGTACCATCATCGGCGGCTCCGGCGCCGCCACGATCGTGGGCGGCGGCGGGAATGCCACGATCTTTGTCGCGGCAGGGCCGGATTGCATCGAAGCGGGCCAGGGCAACAATGTTGTCGTCATGGCGGCCGACGCGGCGGCGAACACCGTGGTGTTCGGCGCGGGCAACACGACCGTCTGGAACCAGGGCGGCCCGAACACCTTCGTTCTGATGGCCGGGCAGGGCGGCGGGCAGGACATGATCGTGGGCTTCCGCCCTGGCGAGGATCACCTGACTCTGGTCGGCTACGGCGGTTCGACGGCCACCCAGGCAGTGGCATCGCAGACCGGTAGCGGCCTCGGCGTGACCTTTCAGCTGAATGATGGAACCAGCGTCACGCTGGCCGGCATCGCGAGCCTGCAAACATCGTTCTTCAGCTGAAGATGAGCCCCCGATGGACCGTCGCCAGATCGTCCGTTACGGCGTCTGCGACGACGACGGCAGCGGGTACTTGGCCGCCAGCTCGTCCAGCGTGCGCCGCTGGGCCTCCGCCTTCTCGCGCGCGAGCCTCGCGTTGCGGGCGCGCCGCTCGTAGCGCGTTCTCCACCATTGCCGCAGGTCACGACCGAAGAACAGGCAGGGGATCATTGCCCAGATAAACAGGGCAACGAGTGCCTCGATCAGGTGCGCACGCGACATGACAGCAACCTCCAGGCGAAGCGCTGCCCCCTATATCCGCCTGGTGCTTGCTCGGTCAAATAATTGGCAGCGGCGCCGAGGCAATACCGCTGTCGCTCTCCGCTTGCGGTCGCTCGCCGTCTACAGCCCTGCCGCCTTCGCCTCGCGCCGGCGCGCGTGCAGGATGAACTCGGTATAGCCGTTCGGCTGCGTCGCGGCCCTCGAACACCAGGTCGCAGCGCCGCCCGGAAGGCCGGCGCCGTCGAAGGCCGGGCGCCATCGGCCGGTAGGCCGGATCGCCGGCGTTCTGCTGGTCCACCACCTGCGCCATGCGCTTGCAGCGTCTCCATCACCTGCGCCTCGGTGGCGATGCCGTGGTGCAGCCAGTTGGCGATGTGCTGGCGAGGAGATGCGCAGCGTCGCGCGGTCTTCCATCAGCCCGACATCGTGGATGTCCGGCACCTTCGAGCAGCCGACGCCCTGGTCGATCCAGCGCACCACGTAGCCGAGAATGCCCTGCGCAGTTGTTGTCGAGCTCCTGCTGCACCTCCTCGGCCGACCAGTTCGGCCGGTCGGCGAGCGGGATGGTCAGCAGGTCGTCGAGCTTGGCCGGCGCGCGGCGCGGCCAGCTCCGCCTGGCGCGCGGCGACGTCGACCTCATGGTAGTGCAGCGCGTGCAGCGTCGCGGCGGTGGGCGACGGCACCCAGGCGGTGTTGGCGCCGGCCTGCGGATGGCGCGATCTTCTGCGCCAGCATCGTCCGCCATCCGGTCGGGCGCCGCCCACATGCCCTTGCCGATCTGCGCCCGCCCGCGCAGCCCGCAGGCCAGGCCGACATCGACGTTGCTGTCCTCATAGGCCGTGATCCACGGCGTGTTCTTCATCGTCCGTCCTTGCGGATCATCGGCGCCGGCCTCCATCGAGGTGTGGATCTCGTCGCCGGTGCGGTCGAGGAAGCCGGTGTTGATGAACGCCACGCGCGTCGCGCGCCGCCTGGATGCAGGCCTTGAGGTTGACGCTGGTGCGCCGCTCCTCGTCCATGATGCCCATCTTCAGCGTGTTGCGCGGCAGCTCCAGCAGGTCCTCGACGGCGCGCGAACAGGTCGGTCGGCGAACGCGACTTCGTCCGGCCCGTG
This sequence comes from uncultured Pseudomonadota bacterium, assembly GCA_963764895.1. GTDB lineage: Bacteria > Pseudomonadota > Alphaproteobacteria > Acetobacterales > Acetobacteraceae > CAVXUK01. The sequence continues at coordinate 527,430 of CAVXUK010000009.1, read as the reverse complement.
CATCTTCGGCTTGACGATGTAGACCGAGCCCGCGCGGCTGTTGCGCATCGGTGCCGTCGCCTTGAGGTCGTGCATCGCGATCAGCGAGGTGATCACCGCATCGAGCATGGTCTCCGGCATCTCGCTGCCGTCGGCGTCGAGCACCGCGTCGGTCAACATGTGATGGCCGACATTGCGCACCAGCATCAGGCTGCGGCCGTGCAGCGTCGACGGTGCCGCCATCCGGCGCGGTGTAGGTGCGGTCCGGGTTCAGCCGGCGCTCGATGGTGCGGCCGTCCTTCTCGAACGTGGCGGCCAGCGTGCCGCTGCATCAGGCCGAGCCAGTTGCGGTAGACCTCGACCTTGTCGGCGGCATCGACGGCGGCGACGCTGTCCTCGCAATCCATGATGGTGCTGATGGCCGACTTCCAGCACGATGTCGGCGAGCCCGGCCGCGATCGTCGCGTGCCGATCGGGTGGTCGCGGTCGATCACGCAGCTCGACATGCAGGCCGTGGTTGCTGCAGCAGGATCGACGCTGGGGCGGCGCGGCCTCGCCGCTGATAGCCGGCGAATTGCTCGGCGCCGTCGTTCAGGCCGGTCTCGCCGCTCGGCAGCGCCACGACGAGCTGGCCGTTCTTCGACGCGTAGGCCGGCGACGTCCGGCATGGCTGCCGTCGGCGAGCGGGGCGGCTGCGTCGAGGAAGGCGCGGCCGCGGGCCACCACGCGCGCGCCGCGCACCGGGTTGTAGCCGCGGCCGCGCGCCGCGCCGCCGTCGTCGGGGATCGCGTCGGTGCCGTAGAGCGCGTCGTACAGGCTGCCCCAGCGCGCATTGGCGGCGTTCAGCGCGTAGCGGGCATTGCTGACCGGCACGACGAGCTGCGGCCCGGCGATGCTGGCGATCTCGGCATCGACATTGTCGGTGTCGACCGCGAACGGCGGCGGCTCCGGCAGCAGATAGCCGATCTCGCGTCAGGAACGCCTGATAGGCGGCGCGCGTCGATGCGCCTGGCCGGATCGCGCGACGTGCCAGGCGTCGATCTTGGCCTGCAGCGCGTCGCGCTTGGCCAGCAGCGCGCGGTTGCGCGGCGCGAACTCGCTACCAGCGCGGCAAAGCCCGTCCCAGAACCGCGCCGGCGTCACGCCGGTGCCGGGCAGCGCCTCCTGTTCGACGAAATGATGCGAGCGCACCGCGCAATGGTCAGCCCGCCGGCCGTAACGTCGTCCATACGCTTCGCTCCAGTGCTGTGTCTTGGCCGCGGGTGGGCAAGTGTTTGCAATGCCGGCATCTGTAAAGGCTTCAGCCCTGCGTCGCGCGCCATGCCTCGTATGCGGCACGCGTGGCGGCGTCCGGCGGGTAGGTGCCGGGCAGGCGGGCGCCCTGCTGAATCCGCGACAAGATCCAGGTTTCCATCCGCTCCTGCTCGTCGGCGTCGCGCGCCACCTCCTCGGCCAGGTGTGCAGGCACCACCACCACGCCGTCCGCGTCGCCGACGATCAGGTCGCCGGGATACACCGCGACGCCGCCGCAGCCGATCGGCACCTGCAACTCGCTGGCGTGGTGCGCGACCAGATTGAGCGGTGCGGCCGGCCCGGCGCAGAACACCGGCATCGGCAGCTTGGCGATCGGCGCGGCTGTCACGGATACCGCCGTCGCTGACCACCCCGGCGACGCCGCGCAGGCATGAGGCGCGTCGTCAGGATCTCCCCGCCCGAGGCCGCCCTCGTGTCGCCGCGGCAATCCACCACCAGCACGTGGCCGGCCGGTGTTGTCTCGATGGCTTTGCGCTGTGGGTGTTCGGGATTGGCGAAGCCTTCCACGCGGTCCAGATCCTCGCGCGCCGGAATGTTGCGCAACGTGAAGGCCGGCCCGACCAGGTTCGCGCCATACTGGCCAAGCGGCCGCACGCCGTGCATGAACACGTTGCGCAGGCCGCGCTTGAACAACTGCGTGGTCAGCGTCGCAGTGGACGCCCGCCGCATGTGCGCGATGCAGGCCTCGCTGAATCCGGTCATTCGTTTCCTCGCCTTATTCATGAGAGTGACGTCATGAGCGTAGTGCAATGCCCCTGCATCTCCCAGGCGCCGGTGGTTGCCCGTTGCCGGTGATGTCGGGAAGCGGTTAGGGTTCACATGACATTGATGGGGAGCATGCATGCCTGCTCCAACCCCGGCCTCCGGTCGGGACGGTTCGGGAAGGGAGCGGATGTTTCCGCCGGTTAGCCACGCATTGCAATACGTGGCGCTGCTTGTGCTGGTGGTCATCGTGGGCGTCGCCACGGAACAGCTGCAGGAGGCACGCTCGGCCATGATCGCCGACGCCGAGCGGCAGCTGACGCGGCTGGACATGGCGTTCGCCGAACAAACCAGCCGCACGGTGGAACCCGTCGATATGCTGCTGCGTGGCACGATTGAGGCCGTGCAGTCCCTGCGCGGCACCGGCAGCGACTCGGCGGCCCTCGGCGAACTGCTGAAGCGCGGCGCCAAGACCGTGCGGCAGATCACCGAACTCGACGTGACCGACCCCGCCGGGCGGATTAGGTATGCCTCGGCGCCGGGTGCCGCCGGGGCGGACGTGCCGGAGGCCGTCGACATCCTGCGCCGCTACGCCGTCGCGCCGGGAGCCGGGTTGCGGTTCAGCAAGCCATTCCGAAACAGAGACGGAAACTGGGTCGTCTTGATGGTTCGCGGCATTCCCGCGCCCGGCGACGCCTGGGACGGGCTCGTGGCGGCGTGGCTGGACCTGCGTTGCTTCGAGGATTTCTATCGCTCCGTCGACCTGTCCGAAGACGGCGCCATCCTTCTGCACCGGCGGGACGGCACGGTGCTGGCCGGCTACCCGCACGACGATGCGGTGGTGGGCAAGAGCTATGGCGACCTGCCGCCGTTCCGCAACATCCTCGCCCATGCCGCGGCCGGCACGGTGACCATTAACGGCCCGGTGAACGGCAAGCCGCGCGTGCTGGCGATCCGGGCGCTGAAGGCGTACCCGCTGGCGGTGGACGTGTCGGTGGACGAGGGCCTGATCACAGCGCCCTGGAAGCATCAGGCGATGGTGTTCGGATTCGCTGCGCTGGCGGCCGGGCTGTTGGTCGTCTCGCTGCTGCTGCTGCTGGCGCAGCGGTCGCGGCAGATCGAGGCGCTGCTGGCGGAATTCCGGCAGGCCAAGGAGCGCGCCGAACAAGCCAGCGCCGGCCTGCGCGAGCAGATCGACGAGCGCGCCCGCGCCGAGACGGCGCTGAATCAGGCGCAGCGCATGGAGGCGGTGGGGCAGCTCACCGGCGGCGTGGCGCATGACTTCAACAATCTGCTCACGGTGGTGCTGGGCAATGTCGATCTGCTGTCGCGCTCGGAGCAGCTGACGCCGACCGAGGTCAATTGGCTCGCCACCATCCGGGTGGCCGCGGACCGCGGCGCGGCGCTGACCGGGCAGTTGCTCGCCTTTGCGCGGCGCCAGCCGCTGGTGCCGACTCCCCTGGACGTCAACGCCGTGCTGTCGGGCATGAGCGACCTGATGCTGAGCGCGCTGGGCAGCCGGGTGCGCGTGATCACCCGGCTGCAACCCGGGCTGTGGCCGGCCATGGTCGACCCGACGCAGATCGAACTGGTCGTGCTGAATCTGGCCATCAACGCCCGTGATGCGATGGCGGATGGCGGCACGCTGACGATCACCAGCGTCAACATTGTGCTTGGCCCACCCACCCGGCCGGAGCAGCCGCCAGCCGGCGAGTATGTGCGCCTGTCGGTGTCCGACACGGGCACGGGCATGACGCAAGCGGTGCTGGCGAAGGCGTTCGAACCATTCTTCACCACCAAGGGGCCGGGGAGGGGGTCGGGCCTGGGGCTGTCGCAGGTCTACGGCGTGGCTCGCCAGTCGGGCGGCGGCGTCGAGATCGAGACGGCGCCCGGCGCGGGGACAGTGGTGAGCGTATTCCTGCCGCGCGCGACGCTGCCCGTGCCGGCGCCCATGCCGCCGCCGCCGGCAGCGCCACTGACACCGCGCAACGGCAACGTCACCGTGCTGCTGGTCGACGACGATGCCGCCGTGCGCGAGACCACCGCCGAGTTGCTGCGTCAGCTCGGCTTTGCGGTGCGGGAGGCGGCGAGCGGGCCGGAGGCGCTGGAACTGCTGGCCGGCGGTGCCGTGGTGCACGTCATGCTGTCCGACGTGGCCATGCCGCGCATGAGCGGCCCGGCGCTGGCGCGCGAGACGCGCGCGCGCTGGCCGCGTCTGCCGGTGGTGTTCTTCTCGGGCTTCGCCGAGCCGGAATCGGTGGCTGGCGAGGACGGGCTGAAACGCCTCGTGCGCAAGCCGTTCCGCCCGGCCGAACTGGTCGCGCAGCTGGAGGCGGCGCTGGCGGAGGATTTCACGTCGGTCGACACGAACTAGCGCGCCACCAGCCGGTCGAGCCGCAGGCGCTGGCGCGAATCGGTCAGCCGGCGCGCGGCCAGCAGCACAACCGCGACGGCTGCCAGACCGGAGCCGCCGGCCAGCAGGAACATGAGCAGGATCTGGTACTTCACGGCCTGCATCGGGTCGAGACCCGCCAGGATCTGGCCGGTCATGATGCCCGGCAGCGTCACCACGCCGGAGGCCGACATGGCATTGATGATCGGCAACAGACCGCGCCGCATCGCCTCCCGCACCAGTCGCGCCATCGCCACGCGCATGGTCGCACCCAGCGCCAGCTGCGCCTCGATCGCCGAACGCTCGCGCGCCACGCCGGCGAGCAGCGAGTCGAGCGCGATGCTGGCGGTGTTCAGCACGTTGCCGAGCACGATGCCGGCCAGCGGGATGGCGTAGCGGGCATCGTACCAGGGCGTCGGCCGCAGCGCGGTGGTCAGCGCCAGCAGCGAGGTCACGAAGGTGGCCAGCGCCACCGCGACGCCGCCGACCGCGTAATTGCCCAGCCTCGACAGGCGTTGCGTCGGCCGCACCGCGACCTCACGCGCGGCGATGGCGATCATGACCAGGATCACCAGCAGCGTGACCGGTGGCGAGGCGAGCGCGAACACCGCGCGCAGCACCAGCCCGATCAGCAGCAATTGCAGCACCATGCGGCACGCCGCTATGGCGAGCTGGCGGTGCAGCCCCAGCCGCAGCGCCACTGACAGCGCGCCGTCCAGCACCACCAGCACGGCAGCGATGGCGAGGTCGCCGAACGTGAGCTGGATCGCGTTCACGCCGGCACCAGCTTGCCTGCCCGCATCGACAGATGCTGGTCCCCGAGGCGTCGGGCCAGCGCCGCGTCGTGCGTTACCAGCAGGATCGCCACGCCATCGGCCAGCCGCGTGCGCAGCAGGGATTCGACCCGGCCCACCGAGTCCGCGTCCAGCGCGCCGGTCGGTTCGTCCAGCAGCAGGGCCGGCGGGTTCGTGGCCAGTGTGCGGACCAGCGCGAGACGCTGCCGCTCACCGGTGGACAGGCGCTGCACCGGGCCGTCGAACAGGCCGGCGGCCAGCCCGAGTTGCGCGGCCAGCGCGCGGGCGGCGGGCGGTTCGGAGAAATGCGCCGCCACGCCGTCGGCCCACCAGCCCGGCTCGGCCGCAGCATAGGCAACCTGTCGCCGCCACGCCGGGCCGGAGACGCCTGCGCGAGCCTGTCCGTCCAGCCAGACCTCGCCCTCGCTGGGGTCGAGATCGGCCACCATGCGCAGGAACAGGCTTTTGCCGGCGCCGGACGGGCCGGTGACGGCGATACAGGCACCGGCACCGAGTTCCAGGTCGAACGGGCCGGCGAGGGGGCTGCGCAGCCCCGCGATGCGCAGCCGCGCCGTCACGAGCCGCCGAGATGGCCGAGCAGCCGCGCATGGCTGCGCATGCCGTGGTGGAAGCAGCGCAGCTCGAACTTCTCGTTCGGGCTGTGCACCTGGTCGTCCTCCAGCCCGAAGCCCATCAGCAGGCTGTCCAGGCCGAGCAGGCTGCTGCATGCTCGCCGACCACCGGGATCGAGCCGCCGCAGCCGATCAGCACCGCCGGGCGGCCGTATTCCTCGGCCAGTGCCGCCTGCGCGGCCTGGACGAAGCGGCTGTCGGCCGGCACCTCGATGGCCCGGGCTGCCGCTGAACCGGTCGATCTCCAGCTTCGCGTCGGCGGGCACGTGGGCCTGCATGAACCGGCGGAACGCGGCCAGGATCACCTTGTCCGGGTCCTGGCCGGGGACCAGACGGAAGCTGACCTTCGCGCCGGCCTCGGCGGCGATCACGGTCTTCGCGCCCGGCCCGGCATAGCCGCCCCAGATGCCGTTCACGTCGCAGGTCGGCCGCGCCCAGCAGCCGCTCCAGCCCGCCGCGCCCGGCCTCGCCGGACGGGACGCGACAGGCCGATGCCGCCGAGGAACTTCGCCTCGTCGAAGTTCAGCGCCGCCCATTGCGCCGCCTGCGCGGCCGGCACCTCGCGCACGCCGTCATAGAAGCCGGGCATCGTGATGCGGCCGCTGTCGTCGTGCAGCGCCGCGAGCGCGCGCGTCAGCGCGTTGATCGGGTTGAGCGCGGAGCCGCCGATACACGCCGGAATGCAGGTCGCGCGCGGCCGCCTTCAGCGATCACCTGGCAATAGACGCAGGCCGCGCAGGCCGGTGGTCAGCGCCGGCGTGTCGATGTCCCACATGCCGGTGTCGCTGATCACCGCGACATCGGCGCGCAGCTCGCTCGCGGTTGGCGGCGAGGAACGGGTCGAGGTTGAGGCTGCCGATCTCCTCCTCGCCCTCGATCAGCACGGTGACCGGCACCGGCAGGCTGCCGGTCGCCTCCACCCAGGCGCGCAGCGCGCCGAGCCACATCGACGACCTGCCCCTTGTCGTCGACGGCGCCGCGCGCCACCACGCGCTTGCCGTGCGGGCCATCGACCAGCGTCGGCTCGAACGGCGGGTTGGTCCACAGGTCGAGCGGATCGGCGGCTGCACGTCGTAATGGCCGTAGAACAGCAGATGCGGCACGGCGGTGGCGGCCCGGGCCGGGATGGTGCGCGAGCACGCACCGGATGCCCCGCGGTCTCGCGCAGCGTGGCGGTGAAGCCGATCTCGGCGCGCGTCGCGGCGCGAACTCGGCGGCGGCGCGGCAGTCGGCGGCGTGGGCCGGCTGCGCGCTGATGCTCGGGATGCGCAGCCAGTCGAGCCAGCGTGCCTGATGGGCTGCGAAATCCGTCTCGATACGGTCGAGAACCTGTCTTGTCGTCATCGTCGCCCTCTCCTGTCGCATCCCGCAATATTGGCCGAAAGCGGGCCAGCGCCAACGGCGGATCAGTCGCCCAGCGCCACGCCGTCGCGGCGCGGATCGGCGGCCCCGACCCAGCCATCGTCGCGCCGCAGCACGAAGGCCGAGCCGGAGGGCAGCCGTTCGGCGCGCACCGGATGGTCCATGGCCGCCAGCGCCGGCAGCAGCGCCTCGGCCTGCGTGCCGGCCTCCACGGCGATGTGATCGGGGTCGGCGGCGCTGATATGTCCGCGCGCCAGCGCCTCGGCGGGGCTGCGGTGGCGGACCAGTATGTCCAGCAGCGCAGCGGCGACGAAATCCGGCACGCCTGGGCCGCCGCCGCTGCCGCCCAGCAGCACCGGGCGGCCCGCCGCATCGAGCACGATGACCGGCGCCAGCGGCCCGATCGGGCGTTTGCCGGGGGCCATCTCGTTGGCGTAGTGCGAATCCTGGGGCGGCATGGGCGCGAAATTGGCCAGCGCGTTGTTGAGCACCACGCCGCCCGCCAGCAGCCGCGCGCCGAACACATGCGACAGCGTGGTCGTCATCGTCACCACGTCGCCGGCGCGGTCGACCACGACCACCTGGCTCGTCGCCGTGGTCGGCGCGCCGGGATCGTCCGTCAGGGGCGCGCGCGCGGCGTCGGCCCGGGCCGGGTCGCCGGCGGGCGGGCGGGCCATCGCATGCGCAGGTGCGATAAGCCCGGCGCGGGCGGCGAGGTAGGTCGGGTCGAGCAATCCGGCATCGGGCACCGGCACGAAATCCGGGTCGCCGAGATACCGCCGCCGGTCCGCCTGCGCGAGCCTGGATGCTTCGAGGAAGGCGTGCGCGTATTCCGGTTCGTCAAGGTCGCCGGTGCCCGCCATCGCGCCGACCATTTCCAGCGTCTGCAACGCCGCGAGTCCGCCATAGGATGGCGGCGGCGCGGTGCAGACGCGCCATGCCTGCCACGCGGCACACAACGGCGCCGGCGTCGCGGCGGCAAACCCGGACAGATCCTCGGCCGTGAGCAGGGATGGCCGCAGGCCGCGCGCCAGCGCGTCCATCATCCGCGGCAGGCCCGACGCATCGTACAGCGCGCCGGGACCGCTGGCGGCGACCCGGCGCAACGTGTCGGCGTAGGCGGGATTGCGCAGCGTCGCGCCGACCGGCGGCAACGTGCCGTCCGGCCCGAGCCAGGGTGCGGCGACCGGCCCGTAGGCGGCCAGCGCGCCGGGGGCGGCCAGCACGTCGTGCAACGCACGCGGCATCGGGAAACCGCCGTCGGCCAATGCGATGGCGGGGGCGAACAGCGCCGCCCAGGGCAGCTTGCCTTGCGCGGCATGTGCCGCAAACAACGCCGGCAGCGTGCCCGGCACGCCCACGGCGGCGCCGCCGTATTCCACCATGCGGGGGTCGAGCGGCTGGCCGCCGTCGCCGGCATTGAGCCCGGGCGGCGCATTTCGCCCGGCGCGCGGCGTGCCCTCGAACACGCGCACGCCGCCATCCGCCTCGCGCCACGTCAGCAGCACGCTGCCGCCGCCGGGGCCGGAGGATTGCGGCTCCACCAGCCCCAGCACCGCCTGCACCGCCACCGCCGCGTCGACCGCCGTCCCGCCGTGATGCAGGACCTCCAGCCCGGCCGCCGTCGCGAGCGGGTTCGCGGCCACGACCATTTCGTTGGCGCCATGCGCTGCCGGCAGCCCAGGTGCGCCGGCGACCGGCGGCACCCCCGGCCGCGGGCTGCCGGTGCAGCCGGCCAGCATGCAAACGAGCAGCACGCGGCCGAGCCGCGCCCGCGAGTAACCGAGCGTTTGTTCCATCGTCCGGCCAGTTTCATCCGCAAACCGGTGGGATGCAAATTCACGCGCGCCGCGATCAATTTCGCGGAGATGCGTTGACGCACCCGTGACAGGGGCTACGGTGCGCCGCCGCTGCAATCGGCAGCATGAGCCCACTGCAGTATTTATTGTTGTTTCGCCGCGGGAGTACGTTCGTTGGCCGTTTCGCCTAAGCTGCTTCATCCCTTGGCGCTGGCCCTTGCGACCGGTCTCACCGCCTGCACTGTCGGTCCGAACTTCGACGAACCGAAACCCTGGTGGTCGCCTGCCTCCTGGCTGCCGGGCCATGAGACGGCGGCACCGGCAAAGCAAGCGATCAGCGAGCCGGTCGCCGAGCCAATCGATCCGCGGTGGTGGACGCTGTTCCATGACGACCAGCTCACCGCGCTTGAGCAGCGCGTGGCAGCCGCCAACCTCGATGTGCGGGTCGAAATGACGCGTCTGGCGCAAAGCCGCGCCTCGCTCGGGGTCGCAATGGCCGACGCGCTGCCGAGCGCCGACGGCAACGCCAGCTATACGCGCCAGCAGATCAGCAAGGAGGGCGCGCTGTCCTTGTTTAGCGGCGGCGGGCCGTCCACGGCATCCTCGCAGACCAGCGGGTCCGGTTCCGGCGGGCTGGCCAATACGCCGCAATCGGGCACGCCGGGCACCGCATCGAACGGCTTGGGCGGGACCAGCCAGGCCACCCCGAACGCACCCTTGTCCAGCCCGGGTGAATCCGCCCTGTTCCAACCGTTCGACCTGTATCAGTACGGCTTCGACGCGTCGTGGGAACTGGATCTGTGGGGCCGCGTACGGCGAAACGTGGAATCCGCTGGTGCGGACATCAACGCCGCCCAGGAGGAGCAGCGCAACGCGCTGTTGACCGCGCTGGCCGAGATGGCGCGCGACTACATCCAGTTGCGCGGCGTGCAGCGCAACATCGAAATCACCGAGCGCAACCTGCAAACTGCGCAACAAAGCCTGCAACTCACCCAGGACCGGGCCGCGGGCGGACTGACGACCGACCTCGACGTGGCCAACGCCGCCGCCCAGGTCGCCAATACCGCGAGCCAGATCCCGACACTGCAGGCGGAGGAGGAGCAGGACATCAACGCAGTCTCGCTGTTGCTGGGCGAGCCGCCGCATGCGTTGCGTGCCATGCTGTCCAGGCCGCACGCGATCCCGCCGGTGCCGCCGCGCGTGCCGGTGGGCCTGCCCTCCGAATTGGCGCGCCGCCGGCCGGATATTCGCCAGGCCGAGGCGCAGCTGCATTCGGCGACGGCCACTGTGGGCGTGGCCGTCGCCGATTTCTATCCGCGCGTGACGCTGTCGGGCAGCGTTGCCATTCAGGCGACGCAGTTCAAGTTTCTCGGTTCCTGGGCGGATGCCAATACCTGGTCGTTCGGACCCAGCCTGTCGATCCCGATCTTCGAGGGTGGGCGGCTGACCCGCATCCTGCAGTTGCGCAAGGCGCAGCAGCAGGAGGCCGCGATCAACTACCAGCGCACCGTGCTGGGCGCGCTGCACGAAGTGGACAACGCGCTGACCAACTACGACGCCGAACAGCATCGCCGCGATGAGTTGCAGCGGGCGGTGTTGCAGAACCGCCGTGCGGTGCAGCTGTCGCAGGAGCGCTACACGCAGGGCGTCGCGGACTTCCTGACGGTGCTGGTGGCCGAGCGCAGCCTGCTCGACGCCGAACAGCAATTCACCAACAGCACCACGATGGTCTCGACCGATCTCGTGCAGATCTACAAGTCGCTGGGCGGCGGCTGGGAAGTCGATATGCCGGTGAGGCCGGAGAAGATTCCGAGCGAGGGCGCCGCGCTGATCGACACGATCATGCCGTAGCCGGCCCGACCTCGGCCCGATCATGGTTCGAGCAGTTGAGGACCGACAGATCGAATGCCGAACTTCGCTGCATATGCGATGCGTGCCGTAGCTTCGCAGGGAATCCAGCAGGCGCCGCTTCACTGCAGCAAACCGTTCAGTGCGGGACTACAAGTTCTGCTTGAGCATGCCGACAGCCCGGTGACACAGCGCACGGCAGGTTTCGAATGCCAGGGTCCAGGTGCCGTCGGGCGGTTGTTCGCGCGTGCGGATGCGGGCTACCAGCAGGCCGTCGTCGATCCGTTCGATCGTGTTGGTGGGCTCGTTTCTCTCACTGACATGCAGCAGCATCGTCGGGCCGTAGCGCCGCAGTGCCTGATGCAGGGCGCGGATCTGGTCGATCGAAACGGGCGCCCGGTCGATGCGAAGCATGATCCGCTTGCCGCCGGCGTCTTCGCGGAACCTGTCCACAAGCAGTTGCTGGCGTTGGCACATCACCGCTGAGAAATGATAGCGTTCGACGTCGGAGGATTTCGTGCCGGTCGGCGTGAACAGGCCGTAGCGCCTGTCGACGATGGCGAACTCGTCGTCGGGCTGGACCGGCAGGTCGGTTTGCGTCGGGTCGCCGAGGCCGGCGAAATCGGCGGCCAGGGCCGTCATCAGTTCGTCGAGTCCTGCCGAGGCGAAGCGCAGCAGCCCCGGCGGCTCGGCGCCGAAATGACGTTGGACGAGCGCGAATTCGGCACTTTCTCCGATCGACGCGAACGCGCGCATCAGCGCCGCGTGGCCGGAGCCGTGCTGCCCAGAAACCGGCCGGGAAGGGCCGTTCGCTTGGTCGTGCAGCGTGAATGCCTCGCGGCAGATCGAGAGCCAGTCGTCGAAGGCGATATCCCATCTTTCGTCGGGCGTTCTTCCCAGGCGGCGAATGCCGGCGACCATCAGGCCATCGTCGATCCATTCGACGGCATTGGCATGGCCTGAATCGCCTACCTCCGTGACGTGCAGCAGCACAGCCGGGCCATAGCGCCGCAGCGCGCGATGCAGATCAAGGATTTGCGCGGTCGTGAAGGGCTTCTTGCTCGCGCGGACCAGAATTCGCTCGCCGCCGGCATCCTCGCGGAATTTGCGCACCAGGAAGCGCAGACGATGGCAGGCCGTTTCAATGAAGCGGGCAGGCGCCACGTCCTTGGCGGTCAGCCATGTGTGGGTCGGTCCGGCGCCGGCCCCGGTGCCGGCGCTGCACCCGTCAAAGCACGCGTCCTGCAAGGCTCCCTGACGCGGCCCGACCGTCTGCCTGCGTAACCATCGCAATCGTGCGGGAACCGTTGGCGCCCTCCGCTGGTTCTGTGCGTCGCACCAAGCCGGAAGTGCCAAGCATGAACGACCAGATCGACCCGGGCAGCGTCGCCGGCGCGGAGATGTTTTCCGTGGGCGCCACCGCCTCGCTCCAGGAGCAGCGGCCCCGCACCCTCAAGCACGGCGACATGTTCGGCGTGTTCGATCACGCCGGCAACGTGCTGTCCGGGCACGGCGAGCCGGGCGGGCTGTATTACCGAGACACCCGCCATCTGTCGCAGCTCGACCTGCTCCTGGCCGGGCTGCGGCCGCTGCTGCTCAGTTCGGACGTGCGCGAGGACAACGCGACGCTCACCTGCGACCTGACCAACCCGGACCTGCGTGAGGGCGAGGTACCTGAGGCTGGAACACGACCTCGTGCATATCCGCCGCACCACGTTCCTGTTCGAGGCGGTGTGCTACGAACGCCTCGCGGTGCGCAGCTATGCCGACACCGACCAGACGCTGGAGCTGGAACTGCGTTTCGGCGCCGATTTCGCCGATCTGTTCGAGGTGCGCGGCCAGCGCCGTCCCCGGCGCGGTACCGTCCACCAGGCGGTCTGCGAGGGCGAGAGAGTCCGCCTGTCCTACACCGGGCTCGACGACGTGCTGCGCGAGACGCGGCTGCGCTTCGACCCGGTGCCCGACCGGCTGGAGCCGGGGCGGGCGGTGTTCGTGCTGCACCTGCCGCCCGGCGAGCGTGTCACCGTCTATGCCGAGGCGAGCTGCGGGGAGCCCGCGGTCGCGCCGCCGCGCGCGCGCGACAGCTATTTCATCGCGATGCGCGACGCCCGCCGCGCGCTGCGCCGCTCCTCCTCGCGGGCCACCGCCATCGAGACCGGCAACGACATCTTCAACGAGTTCGATCCGCCGCTCGGTCTCGGACCTGTACATGCTGATGACGGATACCGAGCAGGGCGCGTATCCGTACGCCGGCATTCCCTGGTACAGCACGGCGTTCGGGCGCGACGCGCTGATCACGGCGCAGATGATGCTGTGGATGGACCCGGCCGTGGCGCGCGGCGTGCTGGGCTTCCTCGCCGCCAACCAGGCCACCGGCATCGACCCGGAATCGGACGCCGAACCCGGCAAGATCCTGCACGAGGTCCGCCGCGGCGAAATGGCCGAGCTGAAGGAGGTGCCGTTCCGCCGCTACTACGGCAGCGTCGATGCCACGCCGCTGTTCGTCATGCTGGCCGGCGGCTACCTGCGCCGCACCGGCGATGTCGCGACGCTGCGCGCGCTGTGGCCGCATATCGAGGCGGCGCTGCACTGGCTCGACGAATACGGCGACCGCGACGGCGACGGGTTCGTCGAATATTTCCGCATGACCGATAGCGGGCTGGCCAACCAGGGCTGGAAGGACAGCCATGATTCGGTGTTCCACGCCGATGGCAGCATGGCGCAGGGGCCGATCGCGCTGGTCGAGGTGCAGGGCTACGCCTGGCGCGCGCGGCGGGACGCGGCGGAGATCGCGGCGCGGCTTGGCCACGAGCAACGTGCTGCCGACCTGCGCGCGCAGGCCGACCGGCTGCGCGAGCAGATCGAACGCGCCTTCTGGTGCGAGGAGATCGGCACCTACGCACTGGCGCTGGACGGCGCCAAGCGCCCGTGCGCGGTGCGAAGCTCCAACGCCGGGCATCTGCTGCTGGCCGGCGTCGCAAGCGGCGAGCGGGCCGCGCGGGTGGCCGATCAATTGCTCGGCAGCGCGTTCTTCTCCGGCTGGGGCGTGCGCACGATCGGCACGTCGCGAGGCGCGCTACAACCCGATGTCGTACCACAACGGCTCGGTCTGGCCGCACGACAACGCGCTGATCGGCATGGGCTTCGGCCAGTACGGGCTGCGACGGGAGGCGGCGCGCATCCTGGACGGGCTGTTCGAGGCGGCGACCTATATCGACCTGCGCCGGCTCCCGGAACTGGTATGCGGCTTCCCGCGCCGGCGCGGGCAGGGGCCGACCTTCTACCCGGTGGCGTGCGTGCCGCAGGCATGGTCGGCGGCCGCACCGCTCGCGTTGTTGCAGGCGTGCCTGGGCATCGGCTTCGACCCGGCCGGCCGCACCGTGACGTTCGACCGCCCGGTGATGCCCGGCTTCACCGACCGCATCACGCTACGCGGGCTGTCGGTGGGCGGGGCACGCATCGATGTGGCGTTGGAGGGGCACTGGGAGTCGGTTTCGGCGACAGTGCTGTCCCGGTCCGGCGATATCCGCGCGACGGTGACGAGCTGAGGAGGAAGGCATACGACGGCCACTAACGGCTAGCCGACGATCACTTCCATCGCTCTCGCTGTCGGGCCGCTCAGGGCGTTGGACGTCCTGCGTCCAGGGCTTGGGGTGGCATATGTTCGGGTGATGACTCACGACTTGACCGGCGCCCGATGCGCTGTTGTGCTGCTGCCCGGGGCAACTCCGGCGCAAAGCCGGGCCGGGGGAGATTTGCGTATGACGAGACTGCTCGTGGTGGCGCTTGCCGGCGCGCTGCTGGCCGGGTTCGGCCCGGCGGGCGCGGCTGAGGCCAAGGACACTTTGACCATCGGCATGGTGCTGGAGCCGCCGGGCCTCGACCCGACCGACGGTGCCGCCGCGGCAATCCGCGAGGTGACGTACGCAAATATCTACGAGGGCCTGACCCGCATCAACTCCAAGGGCGAGGTGGAACCCGGACTGGCCGAAAGCTGGACGATTTCGCCGGACGGGCTGACCTACACGTTCAAGCTCATCCATGGCGTGAAGTTCCACGACGGCTCGCCGTTCGATTGCAGCGTGGTCAAGTTTTCCTATGAGCGCGCGATGGCGCCGGATAGCGTGAACGCGCAGAAGCAGTTGTTCGAGCCGATCGCCAGTACCGAATGCCCGGATGCATCGACCGCGGTGGTCAAGCTGAAGCGCCCGACCGCGTTGTTCCTGTTCGATATGGGCTGGGGCGATGCGGTCATGGTCTCGCCCAAATCGGCGGCGACCAACAAGACCAACCCGATCGGCACCGGCCCATTCAAGTTCAAGCAATGGGTGAAGGGCGACCGGGTGGAGCTGGTGCGGAACCCGGATTACTGGGGCTCGCAGCCAAAACTGTCGGCGGTGACGTTCAAGTTCATCTCCGACCCGTCGGCGGCAACGGCGGCCGTGCTCGCCGGCGACATCGACGACTTCCCGCTGTTCCCGGCACCGGAGGCGCTCGACCAGTTCAAATCGGACCCGCGCTTTGCCGTGCATGTCGGCACCACCGAGGGCAAGACCATCGTGGCGCTGAACAACGCCCGCAAGCCGTTCAGCGACATCCGCGTGCGCCGCGCACTGATCTACGCCATCGACCGCAAGGCGCTGATCGATGGCGTCATGTCCGGCTATGGCGCGCCGATCGGCTCCCATTACGTGCCGAGCGACCCCGGCTACGTCGACCTGACCGGCACCTACCCGTACGATCCCGCCAAGGCCAAGGCGCTGCTGGCCGAGGCCGGCGTGGCGCCCGGCACCGAGATCACCATCATGTTGCCGCCGCCGCCGTATGCGCGGCGCGGCGGTGAGGTGATCGCCGCGATGTTCGAGGCGGTCGGCATCAAGGCCAAGCTGGTGCCGATCGAGTGGGGCCAGTGGCTGGACCAGGTGTTCAAGCGCACCGACTACGATGCCACCATCATCTCCCACCTCGAGGCACGCGACCTCGACATCTACGCGCGGGACAAATACTACTTCAATTACAACAGCCCCGAGTACAAGGCGCTGTACAAGAAGTTCGTCGAGACGACGGACGCCAAGGCGCAGACCGAGCTGGTCGGCGAATTGCAGAAGAAGCTGGCCCAGGATGAGCCGAACCTGTTCCTGTTCGCATTGCCCAAGGTCGGCGTCGCCAATGCCAAGCTGCGTGGCCTTTGGGACAACGACCCTATCCCGGCCAATGATGTGACAGGCGTGAGCTGGGCGCCTTGAGGCGCTGCGAACGCCAGAGGCGCTAGTTTTCCCTCTCCTCCCTGAAGCAGGGAGGAGAGGGGGACTGTCCGTCGTCACTTCAGCCCCTGGGGGTACCGGCTTTTCGTGTCGTCATACGTCGTCCGTCGCCTGCTGATCCTGCTGCTGACGCTGCTGGCGGCGTCCGTCGTGGTGTTCGTGGTGTTGCAGATCCTGCCCGGCGACCCGGCGGCGCTGATCCTGGGCACCGGCGCGCGTGCAGGACACGCTAGCGGCCCTGCGCCATCAGCTTGGCCTTGATGCGCCGATGTGGCTGCGCTACGCGCGCTGGATCGGCGGCATGCTGCGCGGCGATTTCGGCGTGAGCTACACCTATGGCGTGCCGGTGGCCGAACTGATTCGCCGACGCGCGTCATGGTCAGCCTGCCGCTCGCCGTGCTGGCGATCCTGGTGTCCACGGCGTTGGCCATTCCGCTCGGCGTGATCGCGGCGGCGCGGCGCGGGCGGGTGGCGGATGCCGCACTGATGGGGGCCGCGCAGATGGGCGTGGCGCTGCCGAACTTCTGGCTCGGGCTGCTGCTGATCCTGCTGTTCGCCATCCGGCTGCCCTGGTTCCCGGCGGGCGGCTTTCCGGGCTGGAGCACCGGGTTCTGGCCGGCTTTGCAGGCGCTGATCCTGCCCGCGCTGGCGCTCGGCGCTGCCGCAGGGCGCGATCCTGGCGCGCGTGACGCGCGCGGCCGTGATCGAAACCCTGGGCGAGGATTTCGTGCGCACCGCGCGCGCCAAGGGCCTGACACGCCGCGCCGCGCTGTGGCGCCACGCGGTGCCGAACGCGCTGATCCCGGTGGTCACGCTGATCGGGCTCCAATTCTCGTTTCTGCTGGCCGGCACGGTCATCATCGAGAACGTCTTCACCCTGCCCGGTCTCGGCCGGCTCGTGTTCCAGGCGATCGCGCAGCGCGACCTGATCGTGGTGCAGGATCTGGTCGTGCTGCTGGCCGGCAGCGTGATCGTGGTGAACTTCCTGGTGGACCTCGCCGCCGCCTGGATCGACCCGCGGCAACGGCGTGCCGCCGCATGAGGGGGGTCTGGCGCAGCCGCAGCCTGTTGCTGGGTGGCGCGGTCACGCTGGTGATGCTGGCGATCGCGCTGGTGTCGCTGGCGTGGACGCCGTATCCGCCGACCGCCATCGACATCATCCACCGGCTCGCCCCGCCGTCGCGGCTGCACTGGCTCGGCACCGACCCGCTCGGACGCGACGTACTCTCGATGATCATGGTCGGGTGCGCAATCGTCCTTGTCGGTGGCACTGATCGCGGTGCTGGTGGGGGCGGGGCTCGGCGTGCCGCTGGGCGCGCTGGCGGCGGCGCGGGGCGGCTGGATCGACGACGCCGTGATGCGCGGCTGCGACCTCGCGTTCGCGTTCCCGGCGCTGCTGACGGCGGTGATGATCACGGCGCTGGCCGGGCCGGGGGCCGGCAATGCGATGCTGGCGATCGGCATCTTCAACATCCCGGTGTTCGCCCGCATCACCCGCGCCTCGGCGCGCGGCATCTGGACGCGCGGGATTTCGTGCTTGCCGCGCGCGTACCGCCGGGCGCGGCGATGCGGCGATCACGCTGTCGCACGTGCTGCCCAACATCGCCGCCGTGCTGCTGGTTCAGGTGACGATCCAGTTCGCGCTGGCCATCGTCGCCGATGCCGGGCTGTCCTATGTCGGCCTCGGCACCCAGCCGCCGCAGCCGAGCTGGGGACGCATGCTGAACGATGCGCAGACCTTCATCTGGCGCGCGCCGCTGCTGGCGATCTTCCCGGGGCTCGCGATCACGCTGGCCGTGCTCGGGCTGAACCTGCTCGGCGACGGGTTGCAGGATCTGCTCGACCCGCGACTGCGGCGGGCACGCTGATGCTGGACGGTCGAGGACCTCACGGTGGCGCTGCCGATGGGCGGGCCAGCTGGTGCCGGTGCTGTCCGGCGTGTCGTTCGCGCTCGCACGCGGCGAGAGCGTCGGGCTGGTCGGCGAGAGCGGCAGCGGCAAGTCGATGACCGCGCTTGCGATCATGGGGCTGCTGCCGGACGGCGCGCGCGTCGCCGGCCGCATCGCTGTTCGACGGCGCGCGACCTGCTGGCGGCGTCGGAGCCGGAACTGTGCGGCCTGCGCGGCCGGCGCATCGGCATGGTGTTCCAGGAGCCGATGACCGCGCTCAACCCGCTGCTGAGCATCGGCGCGCAGGTCGCCGAGTCGCTGCGCCTGCATCTGCACCTGTCGCGCGCCGAGGCGGGCGCCCGCGCACGTGAGAACTGCTGGCGCGCGTCGGCCTGCCGAGGGCGCGCGTCTCGCCGCGAACGCGTATCCGCACCAGCTCTCCGGCGGGCAGCGGCAGCGCGTGGTGATCGCGATGGCGCTCGCCTGCGGTCCCGACCTGCTGATCGCCGACGAACCGACGACCGCGCTCGACGTGACCGTGCAGGCGCAGGTGCTGGACCTGCTGGCCGAGTCTCGCGCAGGCGGACGGGCATGGCGCTGCTGCTGATTACCCACGACCTCGGGGTGGTCAGCGAGACGGTGGCGCGAAGGTGCTGGTGATGTATGCCGGGCGCGTGGTGGAGCAGGGGCCGACCGACCGGCGTGTTCGGCGCGCATGTCGCACCCGTATACGCGCGCGCTGTTCGCCGCCTCGCCGCACGAGGCGGGCGGCCGGCCGGTGCCGATCCCCGGCCAGGTGCCGGACCCGGCGCATCGTCCGCCCGGCTGCGCCTTCGCGCCGCGCTGCGGCCGCGCGCAGCACGATTGCACGTCGCACTGTGCCGCCGCTCGGTGGCGCCGGCGACGCACCGTGCCGCCTGCCTGCATCCGCACGCGCCGCCATGAGCCGACGACCGCTGCTGCAAGTCGCCGGCCTGGTGCGCGACTACGCGCTTGCCGCGCCGCCATCCGTTCGCGGCCGCCGGCCGGCTGCGCGTGCTGCACGGTGTCGACGTGAGCGTGCCGGCCGGCGGCAGCCTCGGCATCGTCGGCGAGTCGGGCAGCGGCAAATCCACGCTCGCGCGCTGCGTGCTGGCGCTGGAACGCCCGCAGGCGGGCAGCGTGCGGCTGAACGGACATGACCTGTTCGCGCTGACCGGCCGCGGAGCTGCGCGCCGCGCGGCGGCATGTGCAGGCGGTATTCCAGGACCCGTACGGCTCGCTCGACCCGCGCCACACCGTCGGCCGCATCGTCGGCCGAACCGATCGCGGCGCTGGAGCCGCGCAACTCGCGGCGCTGCGCGGCGGGAGCGCGTTGGCGCGATGCTGGAGCGCGGTCGGGCTGCCGGCCGCGGCGGCGACAAAATATCCGCACGAGTTTTCCGGCGGCCAGCGCCAGCGCATCGCCATCGCGCGCGCGCTGGTGACGCACCCGGCGCTGGTGGTGGCCGACGAGCCGGTCTCGGCGCTCGACGTCTCGGTGCAGGCGCAGGTGCTGAACCTGATGCTCGATTTGCAGGAGCGGCTGCGGTCTGGCGTGGCTGTTCATCAGCCACGACCTCGGCGTGGTGCGCTGCATCAGCGCGCGCGTCGTGGTGCTGTATCGCGGCCGTATCGTCGAGGAGGGGCCGACCGGCGAGGTGTTCGACCGCCCGCTGCACCCCTACACGCAAGCGCTGGTGGCGGCGGTGCCGCGCATCGGCCAGGCGCGGCGGGTGCGTGCCGGCGCGGCCGAGGCGCCCGCGCCCGCAGGCGGCTGCGCCTATGCGGGGCGCTGCCCGATGGCCCAACCAAGGTGCCAGACCGAGGCGCCGCTGCTGCGGTCAGACGGTGAGCGGCAGGTCGCCTGTCACTTCGCCTAAATCCGTGACAGCCGCAGCGCGGCGCCGACGATGTCGAACAGGTCGAGCAGCCGCGCCACGTAATGGTCGTGGACCGCGAAGCCGGGCGCCGAGGCGTCGAAGAATTGCCGCTCCAGCGCCGCGATCATGCGCAGCAGTCTGGCGCGGTGCAGCCCGAGTGCGCGTTGGATCGGGTCCGAAACGACGCCCGCGAAGGCCGCGAAGCTGGTGGCGGCCAGCATCAGCCCGCCGGTGGTGCCGATAATCAGGCCCACGGACGGCACGGCCGGGAACATCCCGTACCAGACCCCGCCCAGCCAGCCGCCCAGCGGGAACGAGGCCACCGCCGCCTGCTGCGCCATGATCGCGGCCAGCGTCGGGCCGAGCGAGGCCGCGCCCGGCGTCAGCTTGTTCAGCGCTGCCGCCCCCGCGCCCAGGCTGAGCAGCCCCGTCGTGATCTCCGCCGCCGCCGCGCGGCTCGTTGTGGACCGGGAGATCGCCTGAGCCAGCCGCGCCCGGAACGCCGGGTCGTTCCCGTGCCGGCCGATCTCGGCGATAGCGTCGCCGAGCGCCGTCGCGACGGCGGGCGTTGCCAGGATGCTTTCGGCCAGCGCGTCGCGGGTGGCCACGCGGTCGCGCTGCTGCAGCGGCAGTTCCAGCAGTTCGGTATGGATCAGCCACACGATCTGCCGCGCCACGGCCGTGTCGAGCAGCAGGGAACGGCGCAGCAGGCGTTCGATGCGTGGAGCACCCACACGCGCGGCCACGGCCGCGCCGAGGTGCAGGCCGATCTGTGGCCCGGCCAGTGTCAGGTTGATCGGCGCGCGGGCGATGTCCCAGCCGATTGCCGCGCGATGCAGCCGAAGCGTACCGCGCAGCGAGAAATGCCGGTCCACGAAGGGGCGAACGCGGTCACGACGCGCGGCGAAATAGGCGCGTGCGCCCGCAGCCACCGCCGCCTGGGCGAGAGAGGCTGCGTCCGGCCCTCCAATCACATCGGACATGGTACAACAAGGGTAGCCGTACCGGTTCGGTTGCGTCGCTGCCGCCGGATAAAATGACCGATTTCAACCTGTGGTCGTCCGCCGGCCATGATGAAGATCAGATGGTGCAAGTCGGCATGGGCGTGCGGCCGGATCGTCCAGCCGTTCGGACGGCTGCGGTCCTCGAGAGCGCCGCGGCTCGCCGTACGCGTGGCAGAACCTGTCGCCTGGACACAGGATCGCCCTCCCGACGGTTCGAAAAATCCAACTTTATGGGCGCGGCGCCCATCGTCAGCGGCTATATCGTGCGTCAGACTGCGCGGCGACGGCGCGGGAGCGGATGTCCTATGCGGACACAGGTGGCGATCATCGGTGCGGGGCCGGCGGGCATGCTGCTCGCGCACCAGCTGCATCGGAGCGGCATCGACGCGGTCGTGCTGGAGCGCCGCGACCGCGCCTATGTGGAAGGCCGCGTGCGGGCCGGCGTGCTGGAACAGATCACCATCGCGCTGATGGACCGGCTCGGCCTCGGCGCGCGCATGCACCGTGACGGGGTGGTGCATGGCGGCACCAACCTCGCCAGCGACGGCGAGATGTTCCGGATCGACATGGCGGCGCTGACCGGCGGTGCCACGGTCATGGTCTACGGCCAGCAGGAGGTGATGCACGACCTGTTCGACGCGGCCGAGGCGCGCGGCCTGAGCATCGTGTTCAACGTGAGTGACGCGGCACTACAGGGGATCGACAGCGACCGCCCGCGCGTGGTCTGGCAGCAGGACGGGCAGGAGCGGCATCTCGATTGCGATTTCATCGCCGGCTGCGACGGCTTCCATGGCGTGAGCCGCGCCAGCCTGCCGCCTGCCGCGCTGCAGATCTTCGAGCGCGTGTATCCGTTCGGCTGGCTCGGCATTCTGGCCGATGTGCCGCCGGCCAATCACGAGCTGATCTACGCCAATCACGAACACGGCTTCGCGCTCGCCAGCATGCGATCGCTGACCCGCAGCCGTTATTACCTGCAATGCAATGTCGACGAGGATCTGGCGGCGTGGCCCGACGAACGTTTCTGGGACGAGCTGTGCCTGCGTCTCGGCCCCGAGGCGGCGGCGCGTGTCACGCGAGGCCCGTCGTTCGACAGATCCATTGCGCCGTTGCGTAGCTTCGTGGCCGAGCCGATGCGCCACGGCCGCCTGTTCCTGGCCGGCGACGCGGCCCATATCGTGCCGCCGACCGGCGCCAAGGGGATGAACCTGGCGGTGTCCGATGTGGTCATGCTGCACGAGGCGCTGGCGGCGTTTTACCGGGAGGGCAGCAGCGCCGGCCTCGACGGCTACTCGGCCCGCGCGTTGGCGCGGGTATGGAAGGCCGAGCGGTTTTCCTGGTGGTTCACCGGCCTGACCCACCGCTTCCCCGGCATGACGCCGTTCGACCGGCGCATGCAGGTGGCGGAACTGGCCTATATCCGGGGGTCGCGGGCGGCGCAGACGACGCTGGCGGAGAATTACGTGGGCCTGCCGCTGACGTAGGCGGTGGGCCGCCCGGGACAAACTGGCCCTTGCGCCTGCCGGCCTCGACGGCTAGGACAACGGCCGCTTCGGACGACGGCGCTGCACTAGCTCAGTGGTAGAGCACTCCCTTGGTAAGGGAGAGGTCGACAGTTCAATCCTGTCGTGCAGCACCATCATATCCCCTTGTTCTTCCAAGTGAGCGGCGTGGCTGTCAGGCGACCTGTCCGCTAAGTCGGCCTTCCGGCTCCGCTATTGTGAGATATGCGTCAAACGCAGTGGCCATCAGCGCCACCTCGTCGTCGGACACCGCGACACCCGCCTTCAGGCGTATTTCGAGGTCGCGGGCCATGTCGGCAAGCGCAGGCGCGCACGCGGCGCCGGCGGCGCCACGCAGCGAATGCGCCTCCCGCAGCAGGGCCGGCCGGTCGTGCAGACTTGCCGCCATCGTGCGCAACCGGGCGCGGGCATCGGCCTCGAATACCTCGATCATCTCGGCGACGGCCGGCGCACCGATCTCGCAGCGGAGCGCAGCCAGCGCGGCTTGATCGCACACGATCCGGGCGGGCGGCGCCAGGTCGCCCTGGTCCGGCAGCCGCGCCGCGGCGGTGCCATCGGTCAGCGCCTCGTACATTGCCGTCAGCAGCAGTTCCTTGCTGACCGGCTTGGGCACGAACTGGTTCATGCCGGCATCCAGGCAGGCCTTGATGTCCTCGGCGAAGACGTTGGCGGTCAGCGCAATGATCGGCACGCTGCCAAACCGCCCGCCCTTCCTGCGGATCAGCCGCGCTGCCTGCAATCCGTCCATCTCCGGCATGCGCATGTCCATGAAGATCACGTCATAGGGGAAATTGGCCGCGGCCTCGACCGCCTCGCGCCCGTCGCCGACAACATCCAAGGTCAGGTTCAGGTCCTTCAGCAGCATGCGCGCAACCATTTGGTTGGTTGCGTTATCCTCGGCCAACAGGATGCGCAGCGGGTCGTCGCGCGCCTCCAGCAGGGCGAGGAAGGCGGATGTCCGGTCGGCCGGCTTGGGGCCGGTGTTCGGCGGCTGCGCCGAAACGGGCAGGGTGAGGTCGACCCGGAACGTCGTGCCATGGCTCGGCGCGGAGTCCACGCCGATGTCGCCACCCATCTGCTCCACCAGCCGCTTGCTGATCGCCAGCCCCAGCCCGGAGCCGCCGAAACGGCGTGTGATCGAGCTGTCGGCCTGCACAAAGTCGCCGAACAGCGACCCGATGCGGTCGGCCGGAATGCCGATGCCGGTGTCGCTGACCGTCCAACGGACGGTCGCGGCGTCGGCACCGCGCGACATGCAGGTCGCGCGTATCGACACCGACCCGGTCTCGGTAAATTTTACCGCGTTGGAGGCGAGGTTCAGCAGGATCTGGCGGATCCGCCCGGCATCGCCGACCACGACCGCCGGCACCGAGGGGTCACAGTCTGCATCGATCGTCAGGCCCTTGCCGACGGCCTGCGGCCCGAGCACGCTGCTCACGCTATGCGTCAGCAGGACCGGCGAGAACGGCGCTTCCTCCAGCGTCATCCGGCCGGCTTCCAGCTTGGTGAAATCCAGGATGTCGTTGAGGATGCGCAGCAGGATATCCCCGGAATCGTGGATCGCCTCGACCATGCGGTGCTGTTCCGGCGGCAGCGAGCCGTCCAGCAGGCGGTCAGCGAGGCCCAGTACCGCATTCATCGGCGTACGGATCTCGTGGCTCATCATCGCCAGGAAAGCGGATTTGGCGCGGCTCGCGTCCTCGGCCAGCCGCTTGCGTTCGCGCAACAGATCTGCCTCGGTCGCGGCGCGGGCACGCTCGGCCGCCCGCTGCTCGGTCACGTCCTCATATGTTGCAACCCACCCGCCGGCGGCAATGGGGCGGTATTGCCATGACACGATCCGACCGGTCGCCGAAATGTCGATTTGCGATTCCGGCTGGCGGCGCGCGATCACCGCCAGGCGCTTCGCATACCGCTCATCCGCATCGCTGTCGGCGAAATTTCCCGCGGCATCCCGCAGGCGCAGGAACTCGCGGTACGGCATGCCGGGCACCACCTGCTCCGGCGGCAGGCCGAGCATTTCGCACAGCCGCGCGTTTGCCAGCACCAGGCGGTTGTCGGCATCCCACAGGCACAGCCCGTTCGCCATGGTGGCCAGCGCCGTATCCAGATGCGCGTTCGCGGCGGCCAGAGAGCGCTCGCGCATGGTGATCAGGCGGCTCAGCCGGCGCCCGAACAGTTGGAACATGAGTTCGGCCACCAGCGCCGCCCCGCAGGAAACGGCGGCGACCATTGCGCTCAACCGGGTAACCGCGGCCGTTACCTCGGATTGTTTCAGCCCGACATAAAGAATGCCGATGACATGGCCGTCGCGGTCGGTGATCGGGTCGTAGCCCGAGTAATACTGTTGTCCGAGCACATCGACAACGCCGCGAAACGGTTTTTGTTGCTGCAGCACGGTATCGCGCACCGCCGCCGAGGCCAGATGCGTGCCGATCCCCCGCGTGCCGTTTCGGCCGAGTACATTGGTCGTGACGCGCTCGTCGCCCTTGAACACGGTGGCGACGCCGCCTGTCAGACGCTGTATGTCGTCCACCAGGGCCAGATCGGCGTCCACCAGCGCATTGCCCATGTAGAGCCGGCCATCGGCCAGCCGCGCTTGCGCTCCCTTCTCGTGCAGCAGATGCCACGCGATTTGCATGCTTCGATCGACGCGCGCCGCCGCCTCGCGTTCCAGCGTTCGCCGAACGGCCAAGGCGCCGACGATGATCGTCAGTGTACAAGCGACTGCCAGCCCAACCAGCCCATACAACACGACGCGTGTTGCAGGCGTTCGTTGCAGATGTACGGTCGGGCGGATTTTCTTGCCAACACGCACAGAACTTGTCCCGCCCACGTTCTTATGAGACCGGAAGCCAACTGGCATCCATCAATGATCGCAAAATAGCTAATGACGGGCCAAAAGCCGATGTGATTCTGTTCGTCCTCGTCCGGCCCGATGATCGCCAGCCGCCCTCAGGCAGTGATGCCCGCGAAGGTGATCGCGCTCTAGCCGGCGCGCGTCGTCTCGACGAATTGCTGTGTCGCCTCATCCAATGCGCGGGCGCGCCTGCCCTGCGGCTGATGGATGTAAAGCGAGCGCGCGCCCAGGCTGACCGAAGCCGGATCGAGATGCGGCAACTCGTAGCGCACCGGCCTCGCATGGTCGCCAAGTTGCAACTTGGCATCGAATACCGAATTGAACTTCCAAAGCATACGAACGAAGTTCGTCTGCCCGTGCGCAAGCCGCGCCGCCGCGATGCCGAGCGTGCTGCGCAAGGCGCGCCAGCCGAGATGCTTGCGGTTCAAGATCTGCTGCGTCTTCACCAGTTCGCCATAGAACTCCGCGAGCGGCAGCGAGGTCGGCAGCACCGCGTGCTGGATGTCGAACAGCCGGTAGTCGCGCGTGGTCAGCATGGCCTCCTGCTGAGCCCAGATTTCCGTGCCCGGATAGGGCGTGGTCACGCTGATATTGACGATCTCGGGGATTTCCAGGCACCAGGCGCGCACGACCGCGAACCGTTCGCGGTCCCAGGACGGATCGGCGATGATGTTGATCGCCACCGCCACGCCGAGCGAGCGGGCGAATTCCAGCGCGGCCATGCTGTCATCGAGCGACACGCGCTTGCGGAACCGCTGCAACCCTTCCGCGTCCATCGCCTCCAGGCCGAGGAACATGTACTGCAGGCCGAGCTTGCGCCAGCGGCGGAACACGTCGCGGTTTCGCAACAGAACGTCGGCACGGGTCTCCAGGTAGTACTGCTTGCGGATGCCGCGCCGTTCGATGGCGTCCGCGATCGCCATCCCGTGCTTCTCGTGCACGAAGGCCACGTCATCGACGATGAACACGCCCGGTTCGCGCAGCCGCGGCCAGTTCATCGGCGATCCATTCAGGGTCGGCGGTGCGGTAGCTGCGGCCGTAGAACGTCCAGGCACTGCAGAACGTGCAGTCCCACGGGCAGCCGCGCGCGAACTCGATGGACGCACACGGGTCGAGCGTGCCGATGAAATATTTCCGCCGGTGCCGGAGCAGGTCGCGGGCTGGGCGGACCACATCCAGGCGCTCGACGAAGTGCGGCGGCGGGCCTTCGCCGTCGGCCGTGACAGCCCCGGGCACACGCGCCAACTGCCTGCCGCGGCCGGCCGCGAGCAGGGCCACAATGCCCACCTCGCCCTCGCCCTTCAGCACGCAGTCGATCGCGCCGTCGGCATGCGCCAGCACGTCGGGCGCGATGAATGAGACGCTGTGGCCGCCGACGAAAATCAGGCAGTCGGGCAGCAGCGCGCGGGTCGCGCGGGAAAGGTCGACGATTTCGGGCACGTTGGCGAGATAGTTGCCGCCAAAGCACACCGCGTCTGGGTGCCAGCGGTGCAGCAGACGGAAGAGATCGCGGTGGGTTTCGATCTGCAGGTCGATCAGGCGGACGTCGTGGCCGGCATTGCGCGCGGCGGCGGCGACCAGTTCCAGGCCCAGCGGCTCAAGCCGCAGGAACACCCGCGTATACATCAGCGGGCCCGGATGGACGCACAGCAGCTTCATGGGGGCCACCCGCGAGAAATTCGTCAGCATCGGGTCATACGCGGCCTCGCCCAAATTGTTCCCATCCGGCCATGGACGAATCCGAGATAATGGAATCAATCAGTTATAGGGGGTCGGTGTAGCCGGGGCAAAACCCCGGGCGAACCGCATTTTTGGGGTTCCCCCGACGCGGTCGGGTACGATTCGCTCTGGACATGTCCCCGCCCGCCGATCTCGCGAGTATTCCTCGCGCTGACCTTGAAGCACTGGTGATCCGTCTGTTCGGCGAGTTGGCCGAGCTCAAGCGCGTGGTGGCGGAGCAGCGCGAGGAGATCGCGCGCCTGAAGGGGCTCAAGGGCCGCCCCGACATCAAGCCAAGCGGGATGGACGATGCGACGACGCCGAAGCCACCGCCGCGCCACGGCAAGCATCGCCGGCGCGGCAAGTCGGCCCCGCGGGTCAGCATCGAGGATCGGGTGGTGAAGGCGGCCCCGCCGCCGGGGTCGCGCTTCAAGGGCTACGAGACCTTCGTCGTGCAGGATCTGGTGCTGCACGCCCGGGTCATCCGCTACCGCCGCGAACGCTGGGTGGCGCCGGCCGGGCAGACGGTGTTGGCGCCGCTGCCATCCGGTGTGGCTGGACATTTCGGCCCGGAACTGCGCCGCTTTGTGCTCGCCCAGCACCACCATGGGCAAGTAACCGTGGAGCGGCTGACCACGCAACTGCGCGCCTTCGGCCTCAGCATCTCCAAACGCCAGGTGATGCGCCTGCTGATCGACCGCCACGATGGCTTCCTCGCCGAAAGCCGCGACGTGCTGCGGGCGGGCTTGCAGACCGCATCCTGGGTCACCGTCGATGACACCGGTGCGCGCCACGCCGGCCGCAACGGCTTCTGCACGCAAATCGGCAACGACAGCTTCACCTGGTTCGGCACGCGCGCGAGCAAGAGCCGGCTCAACTTCCTCGACCTGCTGCGTGCCGGCCACAGCGATTACGTCGTCAACGACGCGGCACTGGACTACATGCGCGGTCGTTCGCTCGCCGGCCCAGTGATCGGCCAACTGGCGGTCGCGCCGCAAAGCCGCTTCGCCGACCACGCTGACTGGCAAGCGCATCTGCAGCGTCTCGGCATTGCCGACCTGCAGGTCACACCCGACCCCGTGTGCATCGCTACCGAAGGCGCGCTGTGGGGGGCTGTGGCGGACCACGGGTTCCTGCGCGAAGCAGTGATCGTCAGCGATGACGCCGGTCAGTTCAACATCGGCCTGCACGCGCTGTGTTGGGTGCATGCGGAGCGGCTGGTGCACAAGCTCGACACCTTCACCGACCTGCACCGCGCCGCCCAGGCGCACATGCGCGCGCTGATCTGGTGGTTTTACGCCGATCTCAAGGCGTATCGTGCCGATCCTGGCCCACGCCGCCGCGGCGAGATGCGGGCCCGGTTCGATCGCATCTTCGCCCGCCGCACCGGGTTCGCCGCGCTCGATCGCCTGCTGGCGCGGCTGCACGCCAACAAGCCCGAACTGCTGATGGTGCTCGACCGACCGGAGATTCCGCTGCACACCAACGGCTCGGAGCGCGACATTCGCTGCCAGGTCATCAAGCGCAAGATCAGTGGCGGCACCCGCAGCGACGCCGGCCGTGATTGCCGCGACGCCTTTCTCGGACTGATGCACACCTGCGCCAAGCTCGGCATCGGCTTCTGGGACTATCTCGGTGACCGGATCGGTATCGCCAAGCACGCCGACGTGCCTGAACTCGCCGATCTTATCCGGTGCCGCGGCCGGCCTGCCTGACGCCTCGTGCCCGGCGTTTTGCCCCGGCTACGGGTCGGTGGCGGCGAGGGGCCAGGTCACACCGCCGGCTGCGGCCGTTGCGCGGACCCGCCCGCCATCTCCCCTTCGATCTGTTCGAGGCTGCGGCCCATGGTTTCCGGCACCAGCTTGTAGGTAAACACAAAGGCCGCCACCGTCAGCGCGGCGTACAGCAGGAACGTGCCGGTGCGGCCGAGCAGGTCGACCAACGACAGGAATGTCAGTGCCACCAGCAGGTTGAAACTCCAGTTGGCAATGGTCGCGTACGACATGCCGCGCGCGCGCACCGCAAGCGGAAAAATTTCCGCGATCAGCAGCCAGAACACCGGCCCCAGCCCGACGGCGAAAAACCCGACATAGCCGGCGATGCTGGCCGCCGTGATCCAGCCGACGGCCCCCGATTGCGTGCCGAGCTGGAAGCCGCCGGCGAGCACGCACAGGCTCACGGTCATCCCCGCCAGCCCCACCAGCAACAGCGCCCGGCGGCCGACATGGTCGATCAGCCGGATGGCCACCAGCGTCATGACCACATTGACCGCGCCGATGCCGGCGGTGGCGAGGATGGAGGCCGAGGCCGAAGAGAGGCCGGCGCCCTGGAAGATGGTCGGCGCGAAGTAGATCACGGTGTTGATGCCGGTGATCTGCTGGAAGATCGCCAGCCCGACGCCGATGATCAGCGGCAGCCGCATCCCCGCACGCTTGAGTTCCTCGCGCCGCTGGGATCGCTTCTCGCGCACCAGATCGGCGCGCAGCGTGGACAATTCGGCGGAAACATCGGTGTCGGGGCCGCGCAGCCGGCGCAGCGACGCCTCGGCGTCCGCCATTCGGTCGTGGCCCGCGAGCCAGCGCGGGGTCTCCGGCAAAACCAGCATTCCCACCGCGAGCACCGCGCCCGGCAGCGCGCCCAGCCCCAGCATCCAGCGCCATTGGCCGCCGTGCGCGAAGGCATAGCCAACCAGATACGATACCAGGATGCCGACCGTGATCATCAACTGGTTCAGTGACACCATGGCCCCGCGCGATCTGGCGGGTGCGGTTTCGGCCAGGTAGAGCGGCGTGAGCATGGACGCGACGCCGATGCCGATGCCCACGAGCAGCCGCCCGACCAGCAGCGTGGTGAGGTCAGGCGCCAGCGCCGAGATGATGCCGCCGATCGTGAAGACGACGGCGATGACGAGCAGCACCGGCCTGCGGCCGAACCGATCGGCCAACCCGCCGGCCACGGCGGCCCCCGCCGCAGCGCCAGCCAGCGCAATGCTGGTCAGCACGCCCTGCATCAGGCTGGAGAGGTGGAACACGTCGCGCAGGAACAGCAGCGCGCCGGAGATGACACCGGTATCGTAGCCGAACAGCAGCCCACCGAGCGCTGCGGTGAACGAGATCAGCACGACTTGCACGGCCACGCCCCCCGCGCGGAAAATCCGCCGGCCGCTGAACGCGCGACGGCCTCTGGCGTTCAGCGCGGCTGTCGTCCGGCACCATCCGGGTTGCCCCCACCGGCGGCCCGGATTACCGTGCGCGCTCCGCGCTACTCCGGCGCCCGCTTTTCCCTGCGACAGAGCCGCCCCATGCACCTGACCGCCGACCGCCTGGACCGGATCAGCCCGAGCCAGACCATCGCCATCTCCACCAAGGCGCGCGCGCTGAAGGCCGCCGGGCGGGACGTCATCGGCCTGTCGGCCGGCGAGCCCGATTTCGATACGCCGCAGAACGTCAAGGACGCGGCCATCCGCGCCATCCAGACCGGCGAGACGAAATACACCGACGTCGCCGGCACGCTGGCGCTGCGCCAGGCCGTGGCGGAGAAATTCAAGCGCGACTCGCGGGATCGACTACAAGCCGGAAGAGATCATCGTCTCCACCGGCGGCAAGCAGGTGATCTTCAACGCCATGGTGGCGACGCTGAACGCGGGCGACGAGGTGATCATCCCGACGCCGTGCTGGGTCAGCTACCCGGACATCGTGGCGCTGGCCGACGGCAAGCCGGTGATCGTGCCGTGCGGCCAGAACAACGGCTTCAAACTGCGCGCCGAGGATCTGGAAGCGGCGATCACGCCGCGCACCCGATGGTTCATGCTGAACAACCCGTGCAACCCGACCGGTGCCGCGTATTCGGCCGAGGAGCTGCGCGCCGATCTGCGACGTGCTGCTGCGCCATCCCGATGTGTGGGTGTTCACCGACGACATCTACGAAAAGCTCGCCTATGACGGCTTCAAGCCGGCCACCATCGTGCAGGTCGAGCCGAAACTGCGCGACCGCACCATCACCATGAACGGCTGCTCGCAAGGCCTACGCGATGACCGGCTGGCGCATCGGCTTCGCCGGCGCGCCGCTGGCGATGACCAAGGCGATGGACAAGCTGCAGAGCCAGTCGACCAGCAACACCAGCAGCGTCAGCCAGGCGGCGGCGGTGGAGGCGCTGACCGGGCCGCAGGATTTCATCGGCGAGATGGTCGCGGTGTACCGCGACGCGCCGCGACCTGGTGGTGGAGATGCTGAACCAGGCGCCGGGCATCACACTGCCACAAGCCGGAAGGCGCGTTCTACGTGTTCCCGTCGGTGCATGGCTGCATCGGCAAGACCTCGGCGGGCGGCGCGCAGATCACCGACGACGAGAGCTTCGTCATCGCGCTGCTGGAGGAGCAGGGCGTGGCCGCCGTGCATGGCGTCGGCCTTCATGTATCCCGGCCATTTCCGCATCAGCTACGCGACCGATACCGACAGCCTGCGCGAAGCCTGCACGCGCATCCAGCGGTTCTGCCAAGGGCTGCAGCTGACCGCCATGCCCGGATTTGCCAGCCGGCTGGAGCGGGCGCGGGTCGCCGCCGCGGTCGCGCTGACGACGCGCGCGCGCGAGCTGCGCGAGGCCGGCGCCAACGTGATCCAGCTGACCATCGGCGAGCCGGATTTCGCCACGCCGCCGCACGCCATCGAGGCGGCGCATGCGGCGGCGCTGCGCGGGGAGACGAAATATCCGCCGCAGGACGGCACGCGGGCGCTCAAGGAGGCGGTGCAGCGCAAATTCCAGCGCGATCACGGGCTGGACTACGCGCTGGACCAGATCCTGGTCGGCAACGGCGGCAAGCAGGTGATCTTCGACGCGCTGCTGGCGACCGTCGAAGCCGGCGACGAGGTGCTGATCCCGACGCCGTTCTGGTCCTCCTACTCGCTGATGACGCATGTCGTGGGCGGCACGCCGACCTTCGTGAGCTGCCCGCAGAACAACGGTTTCCGCCTGCGCCCGGAGGATCTGGACGCCGCCATCACGCCGCGCACGCGCTGGCTGTTGCTGAACTTTCCCAACAACCCGAGCGGCGCGGCCTGCTCGCGCGCCGACCTGGCGGCGATCGGTGCGGTGATGCGCGAAGCATCCGCATGTCTGGATCCTGTCCGACGACATGTACGAGCATCTCGTCTATGACGGGTTCGACTGCGCCACGCTCGCGGCCGTCGGCCCCCGGCCTGCGCGACCGCGTGCTGACGGTCAGCGGCGTGTCCAAGACCTACGCCATGACCGGCTGGCGCATCGGCTTCGCCGCCGGGCCGAAGGATCTGATCCGCGCCATGGTGAACATGCAGGGCCAGGCGACGGCCGGCGTGTCCATCGTCGGCCAGGCCGCGGCGGCGGCGGCGCTCGACGGACCGCAGGACCTGGTGGCCGAGCAGGCCGACGATCTATCGCCGGCGGCGCGACCTGGTCGCTGGACATGCTGAACGCGGTGCCGGGCATTTCCTGCCACCGGCCCGAAGGCGCGTTCTATCGTGTTTCCCAACATCGCCGGCTGCCTCGGCCGCACCAGCGGCGGCGGCCGTCGCATCGACACCGACGAGGATTTCGCGATCGGCCCTGCTCGAAGAGCAGCACGTCGCGACCGTGTTCGGCGCCGCGTTCGGCATGAGCCCGTATCTGCGCATCAGCTACGCCACCGACGACGCGACGCTGGACGAAGGCTGCCGCCGCATCGCGGCGTTCGTGAGCGCGCTGCGGTGACTCCGCTGCGCCCGGTGCTGCGCGCCGGACGCGACGAGGATGCCGACGGCTTCATCCGCGTCGTCAGCGGCTGCTGGGGCGAATATCCCGGCTGCGTTACGGACATCGACGGCGAGGTGCCCGAACTGCGCGCGCTCGCGAGCCATTGCGCGAGCCTCGGCGGCGCTGTCTGGGCGGCCGAGGCGGATGGCGGGATCGTCGGCCTGGTCTGCACCACGCCGCTTGGCCGACGATGCGTGGCAGCTCGGCAAGATGTATGTCGCGCGCCCGTGGCGCGGCAGCGGCGTGGCGCACGACCTGATCGACGCCGCCGAATCGTATGCGCGGGCGCATGGCGCCGCGCGCATGAGGCTATGGAGCGACACGCGCTTCGACCGCGCGCATCGCTTCTACGAAAAGCGCGACTACGTGCGCGCCGGCCCGCTCCGTGTGCTGGGCGACAAATCCAACTCGATCGAATTCGCTTATGCCAAGCCGCTGGCCGGGGCCGCCGTGGAGCGGCTGGATGCGGCCGGCGCCGCGTCGGCCGAGCTTGCCGCTGGCGCGGATTCTGACAGCGTGTGTCGAGGCAGGCGCGGCGGTCTCGTTTCTGCCGCCGCTGGCGCGGGATACCGCCCTGGGCTTCTGGCGTCGCGGCTCCGGCGGCGTCGCGCGCGGCGAAAAGATCCTGCTGGCCGCATGGCTCGATGGCGTGATGGTGGGCACCGTCACGCTCGATCTGGCGACGCAGCCGAACCAGCCGCACCGCGCCGATCTGGCAAAGATGATCGTGCATCCGCAGGCACGGCGGCGCGGCATCGGGCGGATGCTGCTGGCGCGGGCCGAAGCGGAAGCGGCCGGCGCCGGGCGTTCGCTGCTGGTGCTGGACACGCGGGGCGGGGACTCCGGCGAAAGCCTGTACCGCAATGCCGGCTGGATCGCGTGCGGCCGAATCCCCGATTACGCGCTCAATGCCGACGGCACGTACCACGACACGGTGCTGTTCTATAAGCGCGTCGCCTGATCCGTGTGCCGCGCCATGAAATCGCGAAACACCGAGACCATGCGGGCAATATCGGTGAAACGATAGCTGTTGCGAGGGTCCAGCGGGCCTTGCGCGTCGGCGACTGGCACGGCTTCGATCAATGCCGCATCGACATACTCGATCACGCCCGGGTCTTCCGTGACGTGCCGATGCGTGCCGGCAGGGTCGATTTGCAAAATGCCGGGGTTGGCATGTGCCATGCCCGGAACTTTGGTAAAATAGCCGATCTTGTGCTGCAATGTACCGTGATGCACGAAATAGGCGTGGCACTGCGAGGCCAGGAAGATACTCTCCAGCAAGTCGCAGCCGATGGCATCATGGACGCGCGGCAAGGCATCCGCGCCGATCAGCCGTTCTATCTCCATGCGCAGCGCCGCCACGAACCCCTGTTCCCGCGCGATACTGCGTTCGATGACGGGCTTGTCGTAGTCGGGGTTGCTCGCATAGTCGTTCGGCCGCGAGAAGCCATCGAGCACGATCGCCATGCCGTCCGCGAGCAGCGAAGCAGCGAGTGCCGCGAGCATGTCGAGAAGATTCGTCGCGGTGCGTTCACCGGTGCGCACAGTGAGCCATACCCGATGCAAACCATCAGTTTGCGCAATGAAACGCCGTGCCGTCATCGGCGCCCGTTGATGGGCAATCGTCGAGATGCGATCGCGAACCGCCGCGACCACAATCATCCCGCCGGCCGGGAACGGCAGCACGTTGCGTGGATCGAGGTTCGGCAATGCCTGCGAGGGAATTGGGATGACGCTCAGGTTTGGGCGGTTGGCAAAAATCTCGGCCAGCGGCGCGATCGGCTGGTGCGTCGCGGCGACCTGCGTGGGTTGGCCGTACGCAAGCACGGCATCCAGCGCACCAAGCTGATTCCAGAGATGATGTGCGTAGTTGATGTCGCCGGAGATCAACAGCCAGAACGGGGGCGGTGAACCGGAATCGGCGCGGTCCTGCCGCAGCAACGCGACGCCGCGTTCCGCCTGGGCCGCGTCTACGTTCCAGCGTTCGCCGTGCACGCCGATGACGACACGCTGTTCCGGCAGCACGACCGCGGTGAGCGGGTGGCCGAACCCGACCCTGCTGGCGGCAAGAATGATGTCGGCACGGCCTTGCACGGTAAAGAAGACGGTCTTGTCTTCGAGCATCACCGACCGGCCCGAGCGCAGGTCCTGCCGCCGTCCCGGGGAGACGGATCGAGAATGCGCCTTCGCGGGCGATTTCGGCGTACAGGTTACGCCGCCGCCGGTCTTCGGAAGACACCGTGAAATGCGCCTCGTCGATCCAGCACAGCAGGTGGTCGAGATAGGGCACGGCCCGGCAGAGCGTGAACAGCTCGCGATCGAATTGGGTGACGGTGAACGAAAGCGTGCGCCAGGGCATCATTTCAGTCGCCGCCGTGCTTGCGCATCACGAACACCGTTGACCGCCACAACGTATTCGGCGTGACCGCAAGGTCGTCGAACACCTCGGCGGGCGCACAGCCTCCCGTGGCGGCGATCTCGAACACGGCGGCCTGCGGCAGCACATGGCGATCGAGTGCGGGGGCGGCGCGGGGCGGGGCGTCCAGGTCGAGCGTGTAGCCGTAGGCGTAGGTCGGCAATTGGAACACCGCGGCGCCACCGGGCCGGAGCAGCGCAAACGCACGCTGCAGTATCCGTGCGATCAGCGGCGGCGGATAGGACTGCAGGACAAGGTAGCTGTACCAAAGATCGAAGGGCTCGGTCATGCCGAAGTGCAGATCTTCGACCGGCAGCAACGGACCGTATCCGGAGCCTGCGGCGGCGGCGAGCCGGAGCGGCGAAAGATCGCAACCGGCGACGGTCGCGAAGCGTGCGGCCAACTGGCGCGTGACGCGCCCGCCGCCGCAGCCGAAAACGAAGGCGCATGGCAGCGCCGCCGGGTCGATGCCGGCGCGCCGCAGGCAGGCGAGCAACTCATCCGCCTGCATGCTGCCGTCCGGGTCACGCATGGCGCCGGCGTCGGCCGGCGGGCCTGCCGGCGTATCGCACCATGCGGCGCGCAGCCGGGCCAGCAGCGCGAGCGCGCCGGCATCGTCGATGCGCCAGTCGAACACCAGCGGCGCCGCGTCCGCACGGACCAGGCGTGGCCGGCGGTTGAGCGTCATCTCGAATTCCAGGCTGTTGCGGAACGCCTCGCACAACCGGCCCAGCGTGCCGAACGACAGCGCGTAGCGAACCACTTCCTCGTTTTCCGGCGGGCGGTAGAAGAACATCAGATAGGCGAGTCGGACGATCTCGGCCGTGAGCTTCTCGTCCATCGGCTCAGCCGGCCTTGCGGATCACGAAGATTGTCGAGCGCCACAGCGGGTTCGGGGTGACGGACAGATCGTCGAACGCTTCGGCGGGTGTGCAGCCGGCCTCGGCCGCGAGCGTGAACACGACGGCCTGCGGCAGCACGTGGCGATCGTCCATGGGGTCGGCGCGCGGCGACGCGAGCGGGTCGAACTGGTAACCATAGGCGTAGGTCGGCAGTTGGAACACGGCCGCTCCACCGGGGCGCAGCAGTGCAAACGCGCGCGCCAGGATGCGGGCGATCAGCGGCGGCGGATAGGATTGCAGCGTGAGGTGGCTGTACCAGATATCGAAACCTCTGGTCATGCCGAGGCGCAGATCGCTGACCAAGGTGAACGCGCCCTCACGCGCGCCGGCAGCCAGGCGCAGCGGCGAAAGATCGCAGCCGGTCGCTCGGGGGAGGTGGCGGGCGACCCGCAGGCTGGCGCAACCGAACACGAAATGTTCGCGCGGCACCGCCGGATCGAGGCCGGCACGATCGAGGCAGGCCCGCAGTTCCGCCGCCTCGATCTCACCGGATGGGTCGCGGATGGCGCCGGCATCGGCCGGCAGGCCGGGCGGTGTCGCCGCCCAGGCCGCGCGCAGCCGGCGCAGCAAGGCACGCGCGGCAGACTCGTCGACCCGCCATTCCAGCGCCAGCGGTGGCGCGTCCGCGCGCACCAGCCGGGGCCAGCGGTTCAGCAGCATCTCGAATTCCAGGCTGTTGAGGAACGCCTCGCGCAGCCGCGGCAGCGTGCCGAACGAGAGCGCGTAACGCACCATGTCCTCGCTCTCCGGCGCGCGACCGAAGAACAGGTTGTAGGCAACCCGCACGACCTCAGCCGTCAACTCTTCCATGGTGCCTGCGGGTCATAGGGTAAACGGCTGACCGCGCATCACCTCGTCGATAACCGCGTCAGTCGGTGACAATACGAGGAAAGGCTGGCGTTTGGCCAGTACGTTTCAACTTTGCCCACAACTGTTCCGCAATATCGTGAAACGATCGTGCCGCCGCGCTGTCCGGCGCCGCCGAAACGATCGGCGTGCCCTCGTCGCTGGCCGTGCGGATGTCCAGCAGCAGCGGCACCTCGCCGAGAAAATCCACGCCCAGCCGCGCCGCCTCCGCCCGCGCGCCGCCATGGCCGAAGATCTCCGCGCGATGGCCGCAATTCGGGCAGCAGAAGAAGCTCATGTTCTCGATCAGGCCCAGCACCGGCACACGCGTCCGTTCGAACATCCGCACGCCGCGCCGCGCGTCGCTCAGCGCGATGTCCTGCGGCGTGCTGACGATCACGGCCCCCGCCAGTGCCACGCGCTGCGCCATCGTCAGCTGCGCGTCGCCGGTGCCGGGCGGCATGTCGACGATCATGATGTCGAGCGGTCCCCATTCGACCTGTCCCATCATCTGTTCCAGCGCGCCCATGACCATCGGTCCGCGCCAGATCATTGGAGTTTCCTCCTCGACCAGGAACCCGATCGACATCGCAAGCAACCCCCACGCCGGCAGCGGCAGCATGCGGTCACCGCGCACCTCCGGCTTGCGGTTCAGCCCCAGCATGCGGGGCAGGCTGGGGCCATAGATATCGGCATCCAGCAGCCCGACGCGCAGGCCCATCTGCGCCAGCGCCACCGCGAGGTTGACGGCCGCCGTGGACTTGCCGACTCCGCCCTTGCCGGACGCCACGGCCACCACCGCACGTACGTCTGCCAGCAACTGCGGCTTGGGCTGCGCGTGGCCGTGCGCGCGCGGCGCCGGCGCGGCAGCGGCCGGCGGCTTCTGGGCGGTCAGCACGGCGGTGGCGTTGGTCACGCCCGGCTGGCGCGCAAGCTGTTTCTCGACCTGCTGACGCACCGGCTCCATCGCCGGCGCATGCTGCGCGGTCGGTCAGCAGGCTCACCTGCACGAGCCCGCCGCGCACCTCGATTCCCTCCACCAGCCCGGCCGCAACGATGTCCTGTCCGGTCGCCGGGTCGATGACCGAGCGCAACGCCTCGCGTAAGGATTGGGCGGTTGGAGGGCTCATGCGCTTGAAAACCCTTGCAGTGGGTCGATATGCTGAAGCATCTCGCCGACGATATGGCGCGGGAGCGCCGTCATGCCAATGGCGCTTGCAGCCATGGCGCCGTGGTGCGCTGTATGTCGCGTGCGCGTTTTGCGCCGAGATTGAGGAGCTGTACGTCCCGATGCCCTGGAATAGCGGTGGCCCTGGCGGACCTGGTCCCTGGGGAACTCCTGGTGAGCCGCCGGGTGATGGCCCGCGCCCGGGCGGGCGCAATGGCTCCGGCCCGGGTAGCCCGTGGGGCGATCGTGGTGGGCGTGGGCCGAGCGGCGGGCGTGGACCCGGCAATGGCGTGCCGCCGGAACTCGACGAAGTGATTGAGCGCCTGCAGGGCTTCATCCGCTCGCTGCTGCCGCCGCGCTTCACGCGCCGCGGTGCGGGGCCTGGCGGGTCGCCCGGCGGGCGCGGGCTGATCCTGATCGTGCTGGGCGTGGTGGGACTCTGGCTGGCCAGCGGCTTCTACCGCGTGCAGCCGGACGAGCAGGGCGTCGTGATGCGCTTCGGCGCCTATAACCGCAGCACGCTGCCCGGCCTGAACTACCATCTGCCCTGGCCGATCGAAACGGTCGAACGGCCGACGGTCACCCGCATCAACCGCATCGAGATCGGCTACCGCTCCAGCAACGGCGAGTCCCCCATCGAGCAGGGCCGTGACTCGAGCGGCCGCGACGTGCAGGAAGAAAGCCTGATGCTGACCGGCGACGAGAACATCATCGATATCGATTTCGCGGTGTTCTGGCGCATCCGCGACGCGGCCGCCTTCCTGTTCAACACCCGCAACCCGCAGGAGACGGTGAAATCCGTCGCCGAGAGCGTGATGCGCGAGGTGATCGGCCGCACGCCGATCCAGTCGGCCCTCACCCAGGGCCGCGCCGAGATCGAGACCTCGGTGCAGAAGGGCGTGCAGTTCATCCTCGACCAGTACGGCACCGGCGTGGAGCTGACGCAGGTGCAGTTGCAGAAAGTCGACCCGCCGGCCGCCGTGATCGACAGTTTTCGTGATGTGCAGCGCGCCAACACGGATGCCGACCGCATGCGCAACGAGGCCGAAGCCTACCACAACGATATCGTGCCGCGTGCGCGCGGCGATGCCGCCCGCATCGTCGCAGAGGCGGACGCGACCCGCCAAGCCAACATCGCCGAGGCAACCGGGCAGTCGCAGCGCTTCCTTTCGGTGCTCAAAGCCTATGACGCCGCCAAGGATGTGACGCTGCAACGCCTCTATATCGAGACGATGCAGGAAATCCTGAGCCACACGCCGACCGTGGTCGTGGACCAGGGGCTGCAAGGCGTCGTGCCGTATCTGCCGCTGACCGAGCTGCCGCGCGCGGCGCCCCGGCCGCCAGCTGCACCATCCTCCGGCACCGGAGCCAAGCCATGAATCGCTCGCTCGTGGCGGCCCTCGCGGCCCTCGTCGTGGTGGTGGTGATCGCCAGTTCGTCGCTGTTCACGGTGGCGCAGACCGATCAGGTGCTGATCACCCAGCTCGGCCAGCCGGTGCGCGTGATCGCCGAGCCGGGCCTGCACGCAAAGATACCGTTCGTGCAGACCGCCATCACTTTCGACCGGCGCCTGCTTGACTATGCAGTCCCCCCGGAAGAAGTGATCCTGGGGGACCAGCGGCGCTTGATTGTCGACAGTTTTACACGATTTCGCATCACCGACCCGCTACACTATTATCAGGCTGTCGGTGCGGCCGAGGATGCGATCCGGGCGCGGCTCAATTCTGTCGTGTCGTCGGCCCTGCGCCGGGTGCTCGGTAACGAGCAATTGCTGAACGTGCTGTCGTCGCAGCGCGGGCGCATCATGGGGATGATCCGCGATCTGGCGAACAAGGAGATGGCCGGTTTCGGCGTCGAGGTGGAGGATGTCCGCATCCGCCGCGCCGATCTGCCGGAGGAGAACACGCAGGCGGTGCTGGCACGCATGCAGACGGAGCGCGAACGGGTGGCCACGCAAGCCCGTGCCGAGGGCGCGGAAGCCTCCGCGCGCATCCGCGCCAACGCCGAACGCGAGCGCACCGTGCTGCTGGCCGACGCCCGCGCGACGGCCGACGGGCTGCGTGGGCAGGGTGAGGCGCAGGCGATCGCCACGTACGCCGATGCATTCCAGCGCGACCCGCAGTTCTTCGGCACCTGGCGGACGCTGCAAGCCTACAAGGACGCCTTTGCCTCCGGCAATTCGCGGCTCGTCATGACGCCGGGCGACGACTTCCTGAAATTGTTGAGCCACGCACCGCGTCAGACCGGTGAGGCGGCCGCGGGCTCCCCGTTGGCCACGACCACGCCGGCGGCGCCGCCCCCGGCCACACCATGACCCGCCCCTGCCACCGTCGCTTCTTGGTTGCGTCGCAGCGCGGCATGACCACACTTTGAGACCATCAGGAAGGACCGCCATGCGCTCCGTGACACTCCGCTCCGCCCGCATCGTCTCCCTGGCACTGGCGACCGTCCTGGCCGTGCCGATCGGGGTCGCGCTGCCGCCGCCCGCCCAGGCCCGCCCGGCGCCCGACAGTTTTGCCGATCTGGCCGAGCGACTGCTGCCCGGCGTCGTCAACATCTCGTCCAGCCAGACGGTCACTGCATCCAACAGCGACAAGCCCGGCGTTGGGCCGGAAATACCGATGTTCCCGCCGGGCTCGCCGTTCGAGCAGTTCTTCAAGGATTTCATGGAGCGCAACCGGCGCCATCCCGACAGCGGTAACGGCGACTCGCAGCAGGAGCCGCCGCGCCGGATGCAAAGCCTCGGCTCCGGCTTCATCGTCGACCCGTCCGGTATCGTGGTGACCAACAACCACGTCATCGACGGCGCCGATGAGATCACGGTGACTCTGCAGGACAACACCGTCCTCAAGGCCAAGCTGATCGGGCGCGACCAGCGCACCGACATCGCAGTGCTGAAGGTGACGCCCGATAAGCCGCTCCCGGCGGTCGCGTTCGGCGATTCGGACGCCTCGCGCGTCGGCGACTGGGTGCTCGCGATCGGCAACCCGTTCGGCCTGGGCGGCACCGTGACGGCCGGCATCGTCTCGGCGCGCGGTCGCGACATCAACCAGGGGCCGTACGACAACTTCATTCAGACCGACGCGGCGATCAATCGCGGCAACTCGGGCGGCCCGCTGTTCAACATGGAAGGCCAGGTGATCGGCATCAACACCGCGATCTACTCGCCCTCCGGCGGCTCGATCGGCATCGGCTTCTCGATCCCGTCCAACCTGGCCAAGACCGTGGTGGAGCAGTTGCGTGACTTCGGGCACGCGCGGCGCGGCTGGCTGGGCGTGAAGATCCAGCAGGTCACGCCGGACATCGCCGAAAGCCTCGGCCTGAAGGAGGCCAACGGCGCACTGGTCGCGGGTGTCGAGAGCAACGGCCCGGCCGAGAAGGCGCAGATCCACAACGGCGACGTCATCCTGAAATTCAACAATCAGGAGGTGAAGGAGATGCGCAACCTGCCGCGCATCGTCGCCGAGACCAACATCAGCCAGGACGTGCCGGTGACGCTGTGGCGTGACGGCAAGGAAGTGTCGCTCAACGTCCGCGTGGGCGAGCTGCCCGAAGATCAGCAGGCCTCGGCCACCAGCACGGCGCCGGCCGAAAAGCCGACGCCGACCTCGACCGTCGAGCTATCCGGGATCGGCGTGCAGCTCTCGCCGATCACGCCTGAGGCGCGCGACAAGTTCCAGCTCAGCCAGGACCAGAAGGGCGTGCTGATCACCGATGTCGGCCAGGGCACGCCGGCCTCCGATCGCGGGCTGAAGGCCGGCGACGTGATCGTCGAGGTGCAGCAGGAGGAAGTGAGCACGCCGGCCGACGTGAAGGACCGCGTCGAGAAAGTCCGCAAGTCCGGCCGCGTCCTCGGTGCTGATGCTGGTGCAGAGCAGCGACGGGCTGCGCTGGGTGCCGCTGTCGGTGGCCGACGACAAGCGCAAGCCGGGCTAAGGTAACGCAAGCCGACCCGCCAGCCGATCGCGGCTGGCGGGGACGGGCGCTACGGGTTCGGCCGGGTCAGCATGCCGAGATCGATCGAGTTCGCCATGGCAGTGTAGCCGGCGTCGTTCGGGTGCAACTGGTCGCCTGAATTGAAGCGAGCCTGGATCTGTGTCGGGTGCTCGGGGTCGCGGACGGTCGCGTCGAAGTCGAACACGCCGTCGAACGCGCCGCCACGGATGAACTGGTTGATGGCTTCGCGCTTCGCCTCCTTCTCGGCGGTGTAGAAGCCCTCGAACGGGGTGCCTTTGAACGCATTCTCGAACGGCGTGAGCGTGGCCCCGATGATGCGCAGCCCGTGCAGATGGGCGCGCAGAATGATCTGCTTGTACCCCTCGATCACGTCGTCGGCTGCGGGCCCCGGTTCGTGCGGCGCCAGCCCGCTTCCGGGCCAGCCGATGTCGTTGATGCCCATCATCAGCACCACGGTCTTTACACGCGACCAGGCCAGGACATCGGGGCCGAAATTGGCAAGGGCATTCAGGCCCATCCGGCTGCGCAGCACGCGCTCGCCCGAGATCCCCTCGTTCAGAACCGCAACATGGGCATCACCGG
Organism: uncultured Pseudomonadota bacterium; assembly: GCA_963764895.1. Taxonomy (GTDB): domain Bacteria; phylum Pseudomonadota; class Alphaproteobacteria; order Acetobacterales; family Acetobacteraceae; genus CAVXUK01. The sequence continues at coordinate 484,813 of CAVXUK010000009.1, read as the reverse complement.
CCTTCTGAAGCCGGGCAGCCAGCACGTCGGGCCAGCGGTGGTCGGCGTCGGGGGTCGAGTTCGCGCCGTCGGTGATCGAGTTGCCGAAGGTGACAACGGCTTGCGCGTCCGGCGGCGCATCGACCATGATTCCGCTCAGGAATACCCGCGCCTTCATCGTGCCGCCTTGCGGGGTGATCTCGGCATCACCCACATGGTTGCCGGGACCGGAGATGTAGGCGGTCTGCACGCCCTCCCAGTGCGCCGTCGCGAGCGGTGTCACGCCCGGCAGGAACAGGCTGACGGCGACGTTGCCCAGCGGCGGCACGTCGAGGTCTACCGGATCGCTGATCATCGGTGCCCCTGGCGGGATCGCCACCGATGCTGCCCCGCTGAAGGTCAGCACACGGTCCGAACCAGCGGCGATGCTGGCGCCCGGGCCGGCCAGTGCCACATGCGCGGCGCCGATCACCAGCGGCGAGATGCCGAACGCGTTGGTCAGCACCACCCGCACCTGCTTGCCGCCCATGCTGACATGGGCGATCTGCCGCACCGTCTGGTTCCACAGGTTGCGCGGCAGGTTCCATGGCACCGGGAAATCCGCCCCCCACACGGGTTGTGCGGGCGCGGCCCAGGTCCCGATCCACGCTTCAGCAGCCGGCTGGGCAGCGGCAGGGCCGGTTTGCAAGCCCAACGCCAGCATGGCCGCGGCGCCGGCAAGCAGCGACAGCCTGAACCGAGACGACAACACGCCTGAAGCCGCATGCGCGCGCTGGAGCGGCAAGTTGCGATCAAATGGCATTTTGCGTTTCCCCGCATGTGATCTCTGTTGTCGGATCACCGCCACGATTGACGTTTTTATCGGCTGCCAGGTCAAGCCAATTCAAGGTTTGTCTTGCGAGCCTCGATCAGTGCGACGACACACGGGCGATTGATGCCGGCGCTCTGTTCTGGTGGTCCGGCGGCGCCTAGCGCGCGGCGGGGGGCGCGAAATCGAGGATCGCGGACGTGTAGCTTTCCACCACCTCGCTGAATGGCACGTTGGCTTTCGTCAACAGGATGGCGCGATGCTCAAGGACGGTGGGCGGGATCGCCAGCGTCCCGGCGCCGGCGGCCGGCAGGCTCGGGCGCGTATCCCAGTCCGGCGGCAGCACATGCCAGAGCAATTCGGCCGACAGCAATTGGCGGTGAAACCCCAGCGCCAGCACGACCCGACCGAACGGCGCGTCGGTTTCGGTCAGCATGCGGTTCATCTCCGGCGTCAGGCGGCTCGGCACGTACCAGTTGTCGGCTTCGCTGAGCACCTTTTCGCCGCAGGTCAGCCGCACGCGGCGATAGATGATGTCCTCGTCCGGCCCGGCCTGCAATTGCTGGCGGAGTTGTTCGGTGGCGGGCTTCCGGACCGTGCGGTCGAGCCGTGCGGTGATCTTCCCTTCGGGCGCGAGGTGATGGCGCGCGCACCACTGTTCCAGCATGAGCGTCGCGCTCGGATGGCTCAGCAGATCGGCGTTGAAGGATTGCAGTGCCGCCAGCGCCTCGACGCGGGCAAGCGGCGTGTCAGGCCACGTGGCAGCCCGTGCAACGCCCGGTATTGCGGTGGCCAGAGCCAACACCAGCCATGCGCGCGTCATCAGGGTGCCAGCAATGTCAGCGCCACGCGCACCGTCGCCAACCGCACCGCGGCACGGTCGCCGGGAAACACCTCGTGCCGCGCATGGGTCGGCGCCCCGCGCCGCGCCAGCCCGAACCATACCAGCCCCACCGGCTTGTCCGCGCTGCCGCCGCCCGGCCCGGCAACGCCGGTGACGGATACCGCGATGTCCGCCCGCGAACGGGTCAGCGCCCCTTCGGCCATGGCCAGCGCCACCTCCTCGCTGACGGCGCCGACGCGCGCGATCAGTTCGGCCGGCACGCCCAGCATTTCGGTCTTCGCCGCGTTGGAGTAGGTGACGAACCCCCGGTCCACCACGTCGGAACTGCCGGCGATGGCGGTCAGGCTGGCCGCGATCAGGCCCCCGGTGCAGCTCTCCGCCGTCGCCAGCATCAGCCCGGCGGCGCGGCAGGCCGCCAGCAACGCGTCGGCCTGCGCCAGGACATCGTCATCGATCATGCGCCGATCCTGCCCGTGCGCCGTCACCCAGGCAACCTGTCCCGCACGTCTTGTCGTCCATGCGGTCTTCGCCTAAAGACTTGTGCCGATGGGGATGGAGTTCCCCCGAAACCGCCCGTGAGGGCTGATGACTCCTACCGTGCGAGAGCATCGCGGTGGGAGTTTGTCCGGACATCGACAGCATCCGCCGTGAGGCGGTTTTTTTCCGCCCTCGTGCGCCATGGTGGTGAACGATGGAGCGGACATGGCGATCGACTGGACATACGTAGCAGCTACGGTTTCGGCAGCGTTCGTGGCGCATGGGGGCCGTGACGCATGATCCCCTATCTCTGGGTCGCGCTCGGCAGCGCGCTGGGCGGTGTCGCCCGCTACGGCTTCAGTCTCATGGCCGGCAGGCTCTGGGGCGACAGCTTTCCCTGGGGCACGATCGCCATCAACGTCCTCGGCAGCTTCGTCATCGGCTTCTTCGGCGCGCTGACCGTGCCGGACGGCGCCATGCCGGCGAACCCGAACCTGCGCATCTTCGTCATGGTCGGCATTTGCGGCGGCTTCACCACCTTCTCGTCGTTCAGCCTGCAGACGCTGAACCTGGCGCGCGACGGAAGCTGGTTCGGGGCCATGGCCAACGTGCTGCTCTCCGTCACCGTGTGCTTGCTGGCAGTCACGCTTGGGCAGGCTGCCGCCGGGCGGATCGGCGCACTGCGGTCGGAGGCGCCCACCATGTCCCACAGCATTCTCGCCATCCTCGACCGGCCACAGACCGAACCCGCGGTGCTGGCAGCGGCGGCGCTGGTGGCCCAGCGCGTCGGTGACGCGCGCATCGAGGCGTTGCACCTTCGCCACGATTTACTGGAAGGCTTCATGCCGAGCGAGGAGGTCATGACCAGGCAACGCCGAGAGGAATTCGAAGCAGCGGTCGCCGGGAAGTCCGCCGAGATGCACGGGATTTTCGCGGCATGGCGGCAAGCGTCCGGCATCGGGGAGTGGCGGGAGGTGATCGGCGAGGCCGGCAAGGTCATCGCGGCGGCGGCGGCCCACGCCGATCTGACGGTCATCGGCCACGGTCCGGGCCGTTATCAAGGCGATACGCGGGAGGCCATCCATGTGGCGTTGTTCGACGCCAAGCTGGCGACGCTGCTGGTCCCGGAGACGGTGCCGGCCTCGCTCGGTCGGAACGTGGCGGTCGCCTGGAAGCCAGGCGAGGCTGCCGACCGGGCGATCGATGCCGCACTGCCGCTACTGCTTCGGGCCGAGCGGGTCATCGTCCTGATGGAGACGGAGGACGGCAACCAGGATGCGGAACCTGCCGGCCGGTTGCAGCGGCTGCGGCAGGGCGGGGTCCCGGTGATGGTGCATCGCTTCGAGGCCGGCGGCCGCAAGATCGGCGATGCGCTGATCGAGGAGGCGCACGGCGTGGACGCCGACCTGCTGGTCATGGGCGCCTATACCCACAGCCGGCTGGCCGAGTTCGTGCTGGGAGGGGCCACGCGCGACGTTCTCGCCTCGGCGGATCTGCCTGTACTCATGCGCCACTGACGGGCAGGCCGGCCGCCGTCAGCCGAGCAATCCCGGCCACGCCAGCCGCACCGCCAGCAGCACCACGGCCCCGATCACCCCCGCGATCACGTCGTCGGCCATCACTGCCACCGGGCCGGGTCGGCGGTCGGCCCACCCGATCGGGCCGGGCTTGGCGATGTCCAGCAGCCGGAACAGAAGAAACCCCACCGCCAGCCCGCGCAGCGATGCACCCGGCAGCGCGACCAGCGTCAGCCACTGGCCGGCGAACTCGTCGATGACGACCCAGCCGGGATCATCGCCGCCACCGGCCGCCCGGATCGCCCAGACGCCGCCGACGCAGGCCAGCACCGCCGCCGCCGCCAGCAGCCACGGCGAGACGGACAGCAGGCCCGCGCCCACCACCACAGCCACCAGCGAGGCAACCGTGCCCGGCGCCCACGGCGACGCGCCGCAGCCGAACCCGCCGGCAACCAGACGCGGCGAGTTCATCGCAGCCATTGCGCGAGCGGGTGCGGACGGCATCACCGCGCTTGGCACGATAGATCACCTCGTTCTCGATCACCCGCTGCACGTAGTTGCGGGTCTCGCCGAACGGGATCTGCTCGATCCAGTCGATCATGTCCACGCCCGCCCGCGCGCGGGTCGCCGTTGGTCGCCGAGCCATTGCGGCACCCGGTCGGCCCGGCATTGTAGGCGGCGACCGCGAGCGGCGTGCAGTCGTCGAACTGTGTCCATCAGCTCGCGCAGATAGGCCGTGCCCAGCTCGCATGTTCAGGCGCGGTGTCGCCGGTCAGGCTCGGCAGCCTGCCGCGCAGGCCGATCAGCCTGGCGCCAGTCTGCGCCGCCGTGTCCGGCATCAGCTGCATCAGCCCGAGCGCGCCGACCGGGCTGACCGTCGTCGGTGTCGAAACTGCTCTCCTGGCGGATGATGCCGAGCGCCAGCGCCGGCTCCACGCCGGCACCGGGCGGCACGTCCGCCGGTCTCGGCCAGCCGGCGTCGAGCAGGATCACGCCGTCGCGCCCGGCACGCCGGGCGATCGCGACGGCGGTCTCCGGCATGCCGAAGCCGGCGGCGAGCCGCGCCGCCATCGAGCGGTCGACCGGGTCGGGCGTGATCTCGTTCAGCCGCAGCAGGAACGCCTGCGCGCGGCGCCGCTTCGCCCCAGCCACCAGATAGGCGCTGGCCCGCGCCAGTTCGCGCCCGGCGAAGGCCAGCGCCTCGCCGGGATTCCAGCCGGGGTCGTGCAGCGCGGTGATGCGCGCGCGCGAGCCCGCTTGGCCCGTCGCCGAGCGCCAGCGCCGCGAGCTGGCCGTAGAACGTGCTGGGATAGGCGGCGGCGGCCGCGTACTCGCGCCGCGCGGCCGCGTCCGTCGGCCGCGGCGCGGGCGAGCCAGTAATGCGCGCGCGCCCTGCGTGATCGCGGCCTTGGAGACGTCCGCCAGCCCTGGAAATGCGGCCGCGCCCGCGCGCGGTCGTCCAGCTTGCGCAGGGCGATGAAGCCGGCGAGGAAGCTCGGCATCGGCACGCTGCTCCGGCGCTGTCTGCGCGTCGTCGTCGGCCAGCGCATAGGCGCCCGCCGGGTCGCCGTCGCGCAGCCGGTGGCGGGCCAGGATGTTGCGCTCGTCCCAGAACGCGGCCGCAGTTGCCGGCGGCGCGGCACGCTCGGCGGCGGACCCGTTGTTCGTCCAGAGTTTCAGCGCCTCCGGCATCCAGCCCGGCGCGGCGCAGGTAGCGGGCCTGCTCCAGCAGCAGCACCGGCGTCTGCCTGTTCGGCCAGCGGGCAGGGCCTCCACCAGCGCGATTGCCGTCACGTCGTCGCGCCGCAGCGCCAGCCGCGCCGTCGCGCGCGCCCGGTCGGCCGGGTCGAGGCGGACAGGCTTTCGCGCCGCGCCGGCCGTATCGCTCCAGGCCAGGCGGTCGAACCGCTGCCACTGGTCGGCGCGACCGAGCGCGGATGCCCAGCGCGTCAGAAACAGCGTCCTCGCGGGCCGCGTCCGCCGGCAGCGCCACCCAGGCGCGGCGGGCGAGCGCTTTGGCATCGCCGGTGCGGCCGAGGTCCGAGAACGCGCGTCGGCGCAGCGGCCCAGCGCCGGCGCTGGTCAGCGCGGCACCTGCGTCGCAGGCCGGCCGCGGCGGCGTTGTCGGTTTCGGCGGCGAGCGCCTCGTCGCGGCGGCGCGCGAGCGTGCCTTGCAGCGGCCAGTCCGGGCTGTCGGCCATGAACTGGTCGATCTCGGCGGCCTCGCGGCCCCCGGCGCCAGCAGGCGGTAGAACGTCACCAGCTTGCGCGCCACCGGGTCCGGCGTCGGACGCCACGGCCGCCTCGGCCTCGGCCCAGCGGTCGGCGCGGATATCGCCATCACGTCCTGCGCCCGCGCCGGTGACGCGCTGGCGAGCAGCAGTGTGGCGATCGAGCAGGCGAGTGCGGAACGAACGCGCGCATGCGCGCCTTCTATCCTGCCGCGGCCTTGCGGTGCATCCCCCGCGCGCCTAGTTTTCCCGCCCCCGCCCCCGCCGGAGGATGATGTCGATGTTCAAGGGTTCGCTGGTCGCCCTGATCACCCCGATGCGCGACGACGGCGCGCGTCGACGAGGACGCGTTGGCGCGCTTCGTCGACTGGCAGATCGCCGAGGGCACGCACGGGCTGGTGCCGGTCGGCACCACCGGCGAATCGCCCACGCTGACCCATGACGAGCATAAGCGCGTGGTCGAGATCACCATCGCGGTGGCGAGCAGGACGGGTGCCGGTGATCGCCGGTGCCGGCTCCAACAGCACCGCCGAGGCGATCGACCTGGCGCGGCACGCCCAGCAAGGCCGGCGCGGACGCCGTGCTGGTGGTGACGCCCTACTACAACAAGCCGACGCAGGAAGGCCTGTTCCTGCACTTCACGGCGATCGCCGACGCGGCGGACATTCCGATGATCATCTACAACATTCCCGGCCGCAGCGTCGTCGACATGAGCGTCGAGACCATGGCGCGGCTGGCGCAAGCACCGAACATCGTCGGCGTGAAGGACGCGACCGCCAACCTGACCCGCCCGCTGCACACCGCGCCGCGCCTGCGGCGCCGAGTTCTGCCAGCTCTCCGGCGAGGACCACACGGCGCTCGCCTTCCTCGCCGCCGGCGGCGCACGGCTGCATCTCGCGTCACCGCCAATGTCGCGCCGCGGCTCTGCAGCGAGATGCACGCGGCCTGGCAGCGACGGGCGCGCTGGCCGACGCGATGGCGATCCAGGACCGCCTGCTGCCGCTGCACGACGCGCATGTTCGTGGAGACCGAGCCCCGGCCCGGTGAAATACGCGGCGTCGCTGCTCGGCCTCACCAGCGACCGTTGCCGGCTGCCGCTGGCCCCGTGCGAGCGACGCGACCAAGGCGCGCGTGCGCGCGGCGATGGTCGAAGTCGGGCTGCTGAACTGACGCGCAATGGCCGAGCCGAAAAGCAAATCCGGCCTGATCTCGCACGGCATCGCGGCGCAGAACCGCAAGGCGCGGTTCGACTACACGATCAAGGAGACCATCGAGGCCGGGATCGTGCTGAAGGGCCCGGAGGTGAAGAGCCTGCGCGCTCGGCCGCGCCACGCTGACCGAGGCCTGGGCCGGCGAGCGCGACGGCGAGATGTTCCTGTTCAACGCCTACATTCCCGAATACCAGGGCGGCGTGCTGTCGCGCTTCGAGCCGCGCGCGCCGCGCAAGCTGCTGCTGAAGCACAAGCAGATCGACCAGCTGCTCGGCGCGGTCGCGCGCCAGGGCGCGACGCTGGTGCCGCTGGACATTCATTTCAACGAGCGCGGCCGTGGCGAAAGTGCTGCTCGGCGCTGGGCGAGGGGCGCAACAAAGCCGACAAGCGCCACGCGATCGCGGCGCGCGACTGGCAGCGCGACAAGGCGCGGCTGATGCGCGAGAAAGGCTGATCTACCGGGCGGGCCGTAGCCGTTCGCGCACCGATCCGAAAGGGATCGCAGGGACTTGCAACCCGCGCATCGCGACCGACGTTGCCAAGGCATGACCCGTTACGAGCTATATTACTGGCCGACCATCCAGGGGCGCGGTGAATTCGTCCGCCTCGCGCTGGAGGCGGCGGGCGCCGATTACGTCGATGTGGCGCGCCAGCCGGGCAAGGCCGGCGGCGTCAGGGCGATGATGCGGCTGATGGATGGGGTTGCGTTGGAGCGGCCGCCGTTCGCGCCGCCGTTCCTGCGCGCGGGCGACCTGCTGATCGGGCAGACGGCCAATATCCTGGCGTTTCTCGGGCCGCGCCACGGCCTCGTGCCGGACAACGAGGCCGACCGGCTGTGGGCGCAGCAAATCCAGCTCACGATCACGGACATCGTCGCGGAGGCCCACGACACGCATCACCCGATCGCCGGCTCGTTGTATTACGAAGACCAGAAGAATGAGGCCTTGCGCCGCGCCGAGGCGTTCCGGGGCGAGCGGATGGCAGATATTCCTCGACTGGTTCGAGCAGGTGCTGGCGCGCAATCCGTCCGGGTCCGCGCATCTGGTTGGCGATGCGCTCAGCTACCCCGATCTCGGCCTGTTCCAGGTGGTCGCCGGCCTGCGCTATGCGTTTCCGCGCGCCATGGCGCGGCTGGAGCGGGATGCGCCGCATGTCGTGGCGCTGCACGACGCGGTGGCGCGCGTGCCCCGTGTAGCGGCGTATCTGGCCTCGCCGCGGCGCATCGCGTTCAACGAGTCCGGCATCTTCCGCCACTATCCCGAACTGGATGCCCCGTCCTAGTACCCCGTCACAGAGGTGTTGACAGGTTGCCGAAGCCGACTTCATGGCTTCCCGACCACTCACCGACAGGCTTCGGAGAAAGCTCAGACATAACCGAGCCAAATGGTTCGAACGAGACGGCAGGCTGGGGTCGCGCGACGACGCGGATCAGAACCTCCTCGCCTTAGGGCGGCCCGCGCGTCGGCTACGTGCTCCAACGGAAGCACCTTGGCGGGTTCTCCGTGTTGGTCGTGGGAACGCTACGCATTGGATGTGCTCGCGACGTCGATCAGGATCTTGCCGCCCTTGAGCAGATGAGTGACGGCTTCCTTGAATTTCGACATCGGATAAACCGCGGCGACCGGAACGCGTAGCGCACCGGAGGCGACGAGAGGAGCGGCTTCGATCTGTGCTGGGAGGACCTTAGACACATGATCGAAATCGCCCAAGAAGAAACCTTTCACTGTCAGGTGCTTGCCGATCAGGAAAAGGGCGTTAACCGCCAGCGGCTGTCCGCTGGCCGCTGCGTAGGTGACGAGCACGCCGTGGTCCGACAGCAATTGAACGAGCTTTGCTGTCGCATCACCACCCACTGAATCAACCGCCAACCGGACCGAACCTGTGCCGATAACGTGGGCCGCCTCCTCGACTGCGGCCGGTTCGTCCACCAGCACCACGTCTGCTCCCGCGGTCTTGAGTTCGTCGATCAGTTCGGGCCGCCGCACGAGGCTGATCGTTCGAATGCCACGCAGCTTCGCAATTGCGATCAAAGACCGGCCGACGCCGGAATTCCCTGCATTTTGGACGACCCAATCGCCGGGCTTGAGGTCCACATATTCACTGAGGATCAGCGCCGCCGTGGATGGGTTGCTGCCGAGCTGCGCGAACTGCAACCGATCTCCCTCGGGTAGCGGAAACAGCCCTTGGGCCGGAGCGATCAGGCGCTCCCTCCAGGTCAGGCCGAAATTGGGCGCTAGGACGTGGTCGCCGACCTTAACGTTGGCAACACCAGGACCTACCGCCGTAACCCGACCGAACCCCTCGTTTCCGACGACAGTTGGCGTCGGCGGGCCCCCAAAGTAGCCGCGCATGAAGAGGAGGTCATGCATATTCAGCGGCGCCAGTTCGACGTCGATTAGGACCTCGCCCGCTCCCGGCACACCCGGCTCCGGGATATCGGCGAGTTCCAGGACCTTGAGCGGGTCACCTCCATAGGCTGAGATTTGAAGTGCGCGCATTGAGGGTCTCCTTCGGTTTTGGACGCGAGGCCGCCAGGGCCAGTCAGTGCTGAAGGTCCGCTCCTGGGATCGGTTGACGGGCCGACCTATGACCGACATGGGTCGAGAGCGGCTGCCCCCAGACCTCACACACTTACTGATAGACTAGCCGTGACCAGGACCCTCGCAACCTGTCAAAACCTCTGTGCAAGGGTACTAACCGCCGCGCCGTCGCTTGTGCTGCACCGGGCAAGTCTTACGTTGCCAGTAGCACGGGGAGCAGGCATGGCCGACGACGCGGTGCCCGAAGGGGCAAAAGCGAAACTGATCGCGCGCAAGCAGGACTGGGCGCGCGAGGGACGGCTGCTGACCGGCTCGACCGCCGACCCGAAAGCCGCCCGGCTGCCGCCCGGCCAGCGGCTGGTGCGCGACTGGCCGGTGCTGGACCTCGGCATCCAGCCCGACGTGACGCCGCAGAAATTCCGCCTCGACGTGAACGGCGCGGTCGAGAACCCGCTGAGCCTGGACCTGGATGCGTTCATGGCGCTGCCGCAGCAGGACAGCGTTTCGGACATGCACTGCGTTACCCAGTGGTCGAACTACGACAACCGCTGGCGCGGCGTGGCTGCCAGCGCGCTGCTGGAAATCGCGCGGCCGAAGCCTTCGGCCAACCATGTCATCTTCCACGCGCATGATGGCTACACCACCAATGTGCGGCTGGACCAGTTCGACCAGCCGGACGTGTTCCTGGTGCATTTGTGGAATGGCCGGCCGATCTCCCGCCTGCATGGCGGGCCGGTGCGGGTGCTGATCCCGCGTCTGTTCCTATGGAAATCAGCCAAATGGGTGCGCCGGATCGAGCTGCGCGCCACCGACCGCCCGGGCTTCTGGGAAACCCGCGGCTACCACAACAACGCCGACCCGTGGCTGGAGGAACGCTATGGCTGAGCCGAACCGCCGCGCCTTCCTGCTGGGCATCGCCGCGATCGGCACGGCCGCCGCCGCGCCGCCGCCGGTGGCCTGGGATTTCCGTTTCACCTCGATCGAGGACGGCACGCTCAACCTTGCGGATTTTCGTGGCCGGGTGCTGCTGGTGACCAATACCGCCAGTTTCTGCGGTTACACCTACCAGTACAAGGCGCTGGAGGCGCTCCATGCGTCGTTATCGCCGCGCGGGCTGACCGTGGTGGGCGTGCCGAGCCAGGATTTCGGCAAGGAATCCGACAGCAACGGCAAGGTCAAGGCGTTCTGCGACGCAACGTTCGGCGTGGCGTTCCCGATGGCCGGATTGACGCATGTGGTGGGACCGCAGGCGCACCCGTTCTACGCCTGGGTCCGCCAGACGCGCGGTTGGGCGCCGGGCTGGAACTTCAACAAGGTCCTGATCGGCCGCGACGGCGCCATCGCCGGGCTGTTCGGCGCCAAGGACGAGCCGGACGGGCCGAAGCTGCGCGGCGCCATCGAGGAGGCGCTGTCAGCGGGGGCCTGACGCGGGGCGCGTCGTGTATGGCGAGATTGATGGCGCTTCAGTGCGCCAGCAGCTTCACGAGACCGACGACGGCACCAAGGATGACGACAGTCTGAAGGCCGATGGTCGAGACGACCCATTTGAGAATTTCGGTCTTGGCCGCATCCAGGTCGGCCCGGCCGCTGATGCGCAGGTTTTCGATATTTGCGTTCATTCCGATGCGCAGGTTTTCGATATTTGCGTTCAGCTCGACGCGCAGGTTCTCGATATTTGCGTTCAGCTCGACGCGCAGGCTCTCGGTATCGGTTTTCGCGCCGAGGCGTACGGCCTCAATGTCGCGCCGCAGCCCCTCCACGTCCGCTTTCGTCGCGAGGTGGGACAGATCGATGTCCTGTGCCTTGCGGACGGCCCGTGTGACTGCCTCCGCTTGCAACTCGGTCAGGCCGGCGGCTGTCAGGTCCTTGACGATCTCATGTGTGTCGATAGCCGTAATGTTCACGGCGCGGCCGCCGCCCAATGCGCGCCGTCGCTCGCGTCGCAATCGTATCGCTCACTGGCGATGACGTCGGTCTGCCTCATCACAGCAGGATAGGCCAGATCGGCTCCCGTGGATACGGCGCCGGTAACCCGGCCGACCGCCCTCACGTCATTTTCCGAACCGGCCCCGCATCTGTTCTGCCGCCAGCAGACCGCCAAACAGGCTGCCCTGGGCCATGTCGCAGCCCGCGCCTGCGAGGAACGCGCGTTGCGCCTCGCTCTCCACACCATCAGCCACAACGACCATCCCCAAGGCATGGCCGGCGTGGATGGTGGCGCGGACGATGGCGGCGTCCTCGGCGTTGGCGGGCAGGTCGCGCAGCAGCGAGCGGTCCAGCCTGATCGCGGTCAGCGGCAGCCGCTTCAGCATCGCCAGACTGGCCAGCCCGGCCCCGAAATCATCCAGAGCCACGCCCACGCCCAGATCGCGGATCGCGGACAGCGTCAGATAGACCTCGGTATCGATATCGGTCAGCAATGCCTCGGTCAGCGAAATTTCCAACCGGTCGGGCGCCAGGTGCGACCCCTCCAGCGCCGCCGCGACCTGCGCCAGCAGCGCCCCCGCCGCGATTGCGGTGACGGGGATGGTCAGCGACACGGGGCAGGACGACCGCCACGTCCCGGCCTCGCGGCAGGCCGTGCTCAGCGCCCAGGCGCTGATGTCCGGCACCCGCCCGACGCGCTCGGCCAGCGGCAAGAACGCTCGCGGGGACATCAGCCCGTGCTTGCGATGCGGCCAGCGCAGCAGCGCCTCGGCGGCGACCACGGCGCCGCTGTCCAGCGCCAGCCGCGGCTGAAATTGCAGCAGCAGCGTCCCTTCGCGCGTCGCCGCGTCCAGATCACGCAACATCCGCCGCCGCTCCGCAGCCTCGGTGCGCGTGTCGGGTTTGAGGCGGTAGCGGCTGGGCGGCCCGTCGGTATCGTCGGACCGGGCGGCGCCGCCATCGAATGTGTCCGCGTGCGAGAGCATCATCTGTCTCACCTGATTGGGGCGCGTCCAGATTTCGGCTCCAATGATGAGGATCGCGTTAACCGACCGCTCCTGCTGGCCCTGAGTGTCGCATGGAGTGAGACTCGTCCCCATGAATGGCATAACGAAATTATCGGGCTATTCATTTAACGCGTCGAAACTTCCATCCTTTGCCAACGGGTTGTAAGGCGGTCATGATTTCGAGTGAGATGCCGGAGGTGTGCGTACTTCGGAACCGCGTGTTCACCGCGCTGGGCATGGTGACGTTCCGGCGCGGTGAGTCGGACGGCGCGCCGGTCATGCTGGTGGCGCTGGGCGACAAGATCGCGGCCATGCCGCTGACCGCGTTGCAGCGGGAATTCGCCATTCCCGACGACAGCCCGGACGGCCGCATGCTGCGGCTGATCGCCGAAGCGCTGAACTACGTCAGCGCCCTGCAATTCGGCGATGAGCTGCCCGGCGAAGTGCTGACCGGCAAGGCGAGCTGGGACCCGGCGCCGCGCCACCGCAGGCGCGCGGCCGCGCAACTGCGGGCGAAGCTGCTGGCCTGGGCCGATCCCAGTTTCAGCGAAACCGATGGCATCTATCTCGACGCGCTGGAATCCGACCCAAAGCTGCGCGCCGGCGTGCAGCGCGCCTTCGAACGCGCGGCCGCGGAGCTGGAGTTGCAGGACGCGGGGGAGGTGACTTCGCTGGTTGCCGACATCGCCGGCGAACTTTCATATATCGAGGCGCTGCGCGAGACGCTGTTGGCCAGGGTGCAGGTGCTGGCCGGCCAGATCGGCTCGCTCACCGGCGGCAAGGGCATGAATTCCGAGCGCCAGACGACGCTGACGCAGGTGCGGCGGTTGATGTCGCTGGCGCTCAACCAGATCGCCGGGCGCTTCGCCGAACTGGATGCGCAGACCGGCGAGGTGCTGGCGATGCTGCGCAACGCCGACAGCCATCGCAGCTTCATCCGTTCGCACCGGAACTGGCTGTACTGCTCGCGCCGCGCGTGGGAGCCGGTGTTCGCCGACTGGGGAGCGGCCGCGCCGGTGGTGGACAAATCGACATGGCCGCGCCTGTCGCGGACCTACCAGTTCCTTGCCCCGCGCTTCATGCCGGTTCAGGAATGGACCAGCCTGCTCGGCGGCCGCGGCGTGCGCCGCAAGCCCAGGCCCGAGCGCGTCATGCAGTGGTGAGTCTACGGGCCAGACCAGCGCGCCGGGCTGACGATGGCCGCCGGCTGCGACACGCCGACGATGCCGGTCAGCGTGTCCGTCATGGTGCGCAGGATGCGGGTGCCCAGGAACAGGGCGACGAACAGCACCGCCAACCGGAGCCAGATCGGCGGGGCTGCCATGTCAGGCGCTGTGCAGCGGGCCGAACATCGGGCGTTCGGCAACGATAATGACGCCGGCGCGCGTGATGCGCGTACGCATGGCAGAAAACCCGGCCCGGCGCAGCAGGCCGGCAACGGTCTGGTGCAGGCCGCCGCTGACATCGCGCAGCGCGATCGAGCCGCCCATCGTCAAGGCGCGGCGGGCGCGCGTGATGGCGTCCGCGGCCTCTACGGCCGATTCCAGATGCGGCACCATGACCACATCCGCCAAGTCGGCCTCCGGGGCGAGGCGGTCGCCGCCGCGCATCTCGGTGGCCATCGTGCAGCCGCGGCGGATCAGCGCGCACATCGTCTCCAGCGCGCCGTGGCCGATCACCAGGACCCGTGCGCCGTCGATGGGGCCGACGGCATCGAGCAATTGGTCGTTTGCCGCCCCGGATGGCGATGTCAGCGGTGGTATCGGGGCGGCCAGGGCGGTTCGTGTGCGCGGCATGATCTGTCTCGTCGTAGTGACGGAACAGAGATTGGACGGGGTCGCATAGGAATTCGACGGGGTGCGACTCCGCCACGCGTTGGGAAGGCGTAGGGCTCAGGCCGGCCGGTAGCGCCAGACCGAAGCCGGCGGGAAGTTCAACGGCGTCCACGCCTCGCGCCGCGCTGCCATCCCCAGGCGCGGGGCCGGCAGCGGCGAGGTCACGCAATAGCTGAAATGCAGGAAGCCGCGGCCCGGCGCCACTGCCTCGATCGCGTCGATGAAGCGCCGCTGCTCGGCCAGCGGCAGCAGCACCATCGGGATGCCGCAGATCACGGTGCCGATCCGGCCATGCCAGCGCGGCGGGATCAGTTCCGGCAGTTTGCGGGCATCGCCCTCGATGACGGTTACGCCGGGCAGCTTGCGACGCAGATGGATGACCATGTCCGGCACGATCTCGACCACGAACAACCGCTCCGGCGGCAACCCGCTGTCCAGCAGCGCCCGCGAGACCACGCCTGTGCCGGCGCCGAGTTCGATCACCGCTTCGTCCGGCGTGCGCCGGGTTTGCGCCACGATGCGCCGGCACAACGCCGGCGAGGACGGCACGATCGAGCCCATCTGCAACGGGTTGGCGATCCAGCGACGAAAGAACATCCACGGGTTGGCCACCGGATCGCCTGCGCGCCCGGTCATTACAAAAGGGCGGCCAACCTCCGACTTTATTGTCTGTGTCATCAACTTGTCACTTCAGGTGGGCGTGGGTCACAAGTCTGTGGTGCTAGCCCAAACCGCGCCCGCGTGAAAGAGTTCACGCCATGGCCTGCCACCCGAGGGAAGGCGCTTTCGTGACAACGAAGCACCGGCTATCGTCGTGTCTCGGCGTCTGCGCGATAAGGCGTGCGATGCAAAACAAACCAAAAGCCGAAGGACCGGCCCGTCTCGGATGACCGCACGCATCCTCATCGTCGATGATCTTCCGGCCAATGTCCGGCTGCTGGAAGCCAAGCTCAACGCCGAATACTACCAGGTGGCGACGGCGCAGGATGGTTTTGCGGCGTTGCGGCAGGCGCACGATTGGCAGCCGGACCTGATTCTGCTCGACGTGATGATGCCGGGGCTGGACGGCTATGAGACCTGCCGCCGGCTGAAGGCCGATGCCGCCACCCACCATATCCCGGTGGTCATGGTCACCGCGCTGGGCGAGCCGAGCGAGCGATTGCGCGGCCTGGAAGCCGGGGCCGACGATTTCCTGACCAAGCCGGTGCAATACGACACGCTGCTGGCGCGCGTGAAATCGCTGGTGCGCCTCAAGCGGATGCTCGACGAATGGCGCGCGCGTGGGCAGACCGCGCGGGCGCTGGGGCTGGTCGGCGAGCTGCCGGGCATTCCCTCGGTGGCGGGCGCGCGGGCGCTGGTGGTGGACGATTGGGAGCCGGGGGCGCGCGCGGTGCAGGAGGCGCTGGCGCTCGAGGGCATCCGGCCCGGCCGCGCCGCCAGCCAGGCCGAGACGATGTCGCTGACGGCGGCGATCCCGTTCGATCTGATCGTCCTGAGCCTGGGCATGTCCACCGAGGACCCGTTGCGGCTGGCCTCGCACCTGCGGGCGGCCGATGGCACGCACGACTTGCCGCTGCTGCTGATCGCCGAACCCGAACAGCGCGACCGCATCCTGCGCGGCTTCGACCTGGGGGCCAACGACTGGATCGCGCGGCCGATCGACAACAACGAGCTGCGCGTGCGTGCGCGCAACCAGATCCGTCGCAAATTCTACCAGGATCAGCTGCGCGCCGACCTGGGCCAGGCGCTGGAGATGGCGCTGACCGACCCGCTGACCGGGCTCTACAACCAGCGCTACCTGATGCGCCACCTGCGCGGCCTGCTGTCGGGAACGCTGCCGAACGGGCTGGGCCTGCTGATGCTGGACGTGGACCACTTCAAGTCGGTCAACGACCGCTTCGGCCACGCCGCCGGCGACCATGCGCTGCGGACCATGGCCGAGGCGTTGCGCGGGCGCACGCGCGTGTTCGACAGCATCGCCCGCTACGGCGGGGAGGAGTTCGTGGTGGTGATGCCCGGCGCTTCCGAGCAGGACGCCGTCACGGCCGCCGAACGGCTGCGCACGACGATCGAAGCCCTGCCGTTCCAACCCGTCCCCGGTGTGACACACCGGCTGACCGTGAGCATCGGGGTGGCCTATGCCGACGGGCCGGGGCGCACCGCGGAGGCGTTGCTGCAACAGGCCGACAAGGCGATGTACCGCGCCAAGAACGACGGCCGCAACCGTGTGGAGATCTTCTCCGGCAATATGCCGGAGTTGAGCTGACCGGCCGCGCGCTCATCAGCCGCGCGCTTACCGGCCGTCACGAGCGGCGATGTCGCTTACTTGATCTTGGCTTCCTTGAACACGACGTGCTTGCGCGCGACGGGGTCGTATTTCTTGAACTCCAGCTTGCCGGTCTGCGCGCGGGCGTTCTTTTTCGTGACGTAGAAATAGCCGGTGTCGGCGGACGACACGAGTTTGATCTGAACGGTGTTGCTCTTGGCCATGGCCTGAAATCCTCGGGAAGCGGCGCTAATTGCGCATTGCGGCGCCCGTCGTCAAGCCTTGCAGGTCGGCAGTGCCATGCACCGGCGGGGGCGGCGGGCCGAGCAGGGCCGCGGCATAGGCCCGCGCGTCGTGGATCAGCCGCCGTGCGGCGAGCAGATCGGCCTCGTGCCCCTCGGCCGCCGGACAGGCGTTGCGGATGTCAAGGACCTCCGAGGCGGTCAGCGGCGCGCGGGCGGCGCGATGGCGGTCGAGCGACGCGGCCATGTCCTGCACGCCACGGTCGAGGTGGTCGAGCTGGCGGCGCAGCGCCTGCTCGCCATTGCTGGTGCAGACCTGCGGCATGACGCCCAGCGTCTGCAACGGCCAGCCGCCGGGGGCCAGCACCCGGCTCCAGGTCACGAACAGTTCGCCGCCATCGGGCAGGCGGGTGACGGTCTGCACCAGGCCCTTGCCGAGCGTGTTGCGAGCCGACCACCACGGCGCGATGGTCATCGGCCAGGGCGCCGGAGAGATTTCCGCGGCGCTGGCGGTCTGCCCGTCCACCAGCACCGACGAGCTGCATGCCGCCGGTCAGGTCCGAGCCGTCGGCGCGGAACACCTGGTCCGCATCCGGGTCGCGCCCGGCGGTCTCGGCGATCGGGCCGTGGGACAGCAGCGACATCGGCGACCAGCACGGCCTGGCGCAGCACCCCGCCGCGATTGCCGCGCAGATCGAGCACCAGCCCGGTCGGTGCCGGGCTGGCCGCCATCAGCGAGGTCACCAGGGCTGGCAATCTGGTCGCCGGTGTCGTCGTTGAAGCCGGTGATCTTCAGCGACCGCGATGCCGGGCGCGGGCGAGGCGCTCGGAGAACACGGTCTGCGGCGGGATCGTAAGCGCGGGTGAGCGTGATGTCCTGCGCCGCGATCGCCGCCGGTCGGGTCCGCGCAGCGACAGCGTGACGTTGCTGCCGAGGATGCCCGGCATCGCGCCGTTCGGCAGCGTGAGACTTCGGAAGGATAGACTGGCCGGCCACGACCAGCAGCCCGTCTGCCGGCCGCGCACCGCCGGCCTTCGCCGCCGGGCTGTCGGCGGCACGGCCGCCGATGGTCACCGCTCGGCCATGCGCCGCGAACGTCACGCCGGTGCCGGCGAGGCCGGTGATCATCAGCTGCTCCGGGCGGCCTGCAGCCGGCGGGTCGTAGCGTGAATACGGGTCGAAATGATTGAACAGCTCGTCGAAGAAAGCTGCTGATCAGCCCCTGGGTGCCGGCCTGCCGCAACAGCCGGCGAGGCGGCATAGGCCGCCGCCGCCACTGTCGCCGCCGCCTGGCCCCAGCCGTGCGCATCGTTGGCGGCCGGGGCGGGCACGGCGATGATCATCCGATTCGGGCCGTAGCAGCCGGATCTGGTGCGCCCTGCAGCTGCGTCCGCTGCAGTCCGGATCCAGCGCGGCGAGGCCGTTCAGCCCCCAGATCGTCATTCTGCGGAATGGCACAGCTTGCAGCGAGCGCGGCTCGATATAGGCGAAGCGCCGCGCCCCAGACCGAACCGGCCATGGCGGTGTCGAAGGCGGCACGGCGGCGCGGCCGGCGGTGCCCGGCGCCGAACGGCAACAGGGTCAGCAGCATGAAAATCCAGGCAGGACCGGGTCACCTGCGGCGTTTCGCCTTGTGCTTCGCGGCCGGTGACTTCCGGCGGAACCGGGGCCGCGGCTGCAGGCGCCGGGCACGCCTTCAGCGATGCTGAACAGCAGCCCGCCGGTCACCGGCCGGGCCTCGAGCAGCCGCACGTCCACGATCCTGTGCCAGCTGATAGGTCTTGCGGCTGCGCTTGCCGATGACAGTCTGGCGCCGCTTCGTCATGCATCCAGAAATCGTCCGGCAAGATTCGCCATGCTCAAAAACCCACTCGCGCCACTCTCCGGTAAAGTGACGAAAAGTCCGAACTTCGTCACCCCGGAAATCCGGGCGGAAAATACTTCTCCCACGCGGTGTTGCAAAAAGAGCGCAAGGTAACGGTCGATGGAATCGCGCTCGGCCAGCGTGGCGCGGCGCTCGGTGGCGGTGATCGTGCTCGGCGGTGTCCTCGAATTGCGCCGCATATCGTCCTCGCTCAGCCCGTCCGTCGCCCAGCTTCAGCCCGGAGATCAGCGCGCGATGCACCAGCAGGTCGGCATAGCGGCGGATCGGCGAGGTGAAATGCGCGTATTTGCGTCAGAGCCAGGCCGAAATGGCCGATATTTTCCGGGCCGTATTCCGCCTGGCTCTGGCTGCGCAGCACGGTCTCGTTCACCAGCGGCGCCTTGTCGGTGCCGGCGACGAGCTTTCAGCACGCGGTCGAGGTCGCGCGGGTGCAGCTGGTCGCCCGGCTGCAGGGAAATATCCAAGCGTCGCGCAGAAAGCTGCGCAGATTGTCGAGCTTCTCCGGGCTGGCGGGGCATGCACGCGGTACATGCAGGGCAGGTTGCTGCGTTCCAGTTCCTCGGCGGCGCAGACATTGGCGAGGATCATGAACTCCTCGATCAGCCGGTGGCTGTCGAGCCGCGGGCGCGGTGGCGACGCTCGTCACCTGGCCGTCGTCGTCGAGCTCCACCTTGCGCTCCGGCAGGTCGAGATCGAGCGTGCCGCGCGCCTGCGCGCGCCTGGCGAGCAGCGCGCGGCAAGCGCGGCATAGAGATGCGACGGTGCTGGGTCGGGTCGGCCTCGAACGCCGCCTGGACCTGCTCATAGGTCATGCGCGCCGCCGAGCGCATCAGCCCGCGGCCGAAGCGGTGCGACTGTTTCTGGCCGTGCACGTCGATGCTGCATCTCCACGAACAGGCAGCCGCGATCCTCAGTCCGGCTTGCAGGCTGCACCAGCCGTTGGAGAGCGCCTCGGGCAGCATCGGCACCACGCGGTCGGGGAAGTAGCAGGAATTGCCGCGCTCCCGGGCGGCGCGGTCGAGCGCCGAGCCGGGCCGGACGTAATGCGCCGACATCGGCGATGGCGACGATCAGCGCGATAGCCGCCGGCCGTCCGGTTCGGCGAACACCGCGTCGTCGAAATCCCGCGCGTCGGCGCCGTCGATGGTGATCAGCGGCATGTCGCGCAGATCGGTGCGGCCATCCGGCCCGACGCCGCGCGCGCGCTTGGCCGCCGCGTTCAGCGCCGCTTCGGGAAACTCCATCGGGATGTCGTGCGTGGCGATGACGATCAGGCTGACCGAGCGCGCATCGCCCTGCGGCCCAGCCGCTCGGTGATGCGCGCCGGCTTCAGGCCGAACGCCGCCGCCGGGCAGCGGCTCGGCGCGCACGATCTCGCCGTCCTGCGCGCCCATGGTCTCGCCGGGCGGGACCATCCATTCCGCCTTCTGCCGGCGGTCGGTCGGCTCGATCCGCCCGCCGCGCCGGCCTGGTCGGGTGGAAGACGCCGACGATGCGGCCGGGCGCGTCGGTCAGGCGTTTGAGCGTGCGGCCCTCGTATTTGTCGGGCGCCGATCGGGCGCAGCCGGGCCAGGACGCGCTCGCCGGGGGCCAGCGCCGCCTGGCCGCGCGCCTCGGCGCCATGAAGATCAGCGGCGGCGGCCCGTGCCGTCCCAGACGACCGGGCGGGCCAGCGCCTCGCCGTCGCGGTCGATGCCGGTGACCTGGACGACCATGGCCTCGGGCAGCCTGCCAGGCGCACGAAAACGGCGATGGCCGGCGGGCGCCAGATTGCCCTCGCTGGCCAGATCCTTCAGCAGCTCGCGCACCGCGCCGCGATCCTCCGGCCCGAGCCGGAAGGCGCGGATGATCTCGCGCTTGCCGACGCGGCCGGGCTGCTCGCGCACGAAGCGGCGGATCTCCTCGCGGCTCGGCAGCCCCTTCGCGGAGCCGCCGGGTGCTTGCGTGTCGGGCGGGCGCTTGCGCGCCACTCAGCCGGCGGCCTTGCGACGGGGGGCGGGCGCCTCGGCAGCGACGGCCTTGGTTTTCTTCGCGGGCTTCGGTTTCGCCTTGGGCTTCGGCTTGGCTTTCGCGACCGGCGGCGTTGCCGCGGCCGGCTTGGCGGCAGCGGCGGTCTTGGCCGCTGGCTTCGCCTTGAACTTTCCCCTGCGCCCGCCCGCCTTGGGCTTCAGCAGCTTGCCCTTGCCGGCCAGCAGCGCCACCGCCTGCTCCAGGGTCAGTTCGTCCATCGTCACGTCGCGCGGCAGATTGGCGACCATGTTGCCGTGCTGCACATAGGGACCGAAGCGGCCCTTGCGCACCAGCACCGGCTCCTTGTCCGCCGGATGCGGCCCGAGCGCGCGCACCGAGGCGAGCTTCTTCGCCAGCACGTCGACGGCGCGGTTCAGGCCGACCGCCAGCACGTCGTCGTCGCGGTCGAGCGAGGCGAAGACCCCGCCCATCTTCACATACGGCCCGAACCGGCCGATGCCGGCCTCGATCGGCTCCTTGGCTCTCCGGGTGCACGCCGATGAGGCGCGGCAGCGACAGCAGGCCAGCGCCTGCTCCAGCGTGATCGTCTCGCCATCCATGCCGCGCGGCAGCGAGGTGCGGTTGGGCTTGCGCTTGCTGTCCTTCTCCGGCTCGCCCTGCTGCACATAGAGCCCGTACGGGCCGCGCCGGACGGTGATCTCCTCGCCGGTCTCGGGGTGGTGGCCGAGCACGCGCATGCCCTCCTTCAGCGTGTCGCCGTCGTCCTCGCCGGTGTCGATGGCGAGCCGGCGCGTGTACTGGCAGGCCGGATAGTTCGAGCAGCCGATGAACGCGCCGTGCCGCCCGAGCTTGAGCCCGAGCCGGCCGCTGCCGCAGGCCGGGCACAGGCGCGGGTCGGTGCCGTCCTCGCGGGCGGGGAAGAAATGCGGGCCGAGATCCTCGTCCAGCGCGTCGATCACGTCGCAGATCTTGAGATCCTTGGTCTGCTCGACGGCCTCGGAGAAATCCTGCCAGAAGGCGCGCATCACCTCGCGCCAGTCGGCGCGGCCGCCGGAGATCTCGTCGAGCTGTTCCTCGAGCGCGGCGGTGAAGCCGGTATCGACGTAGCGCTCGAAGAAGCTGGTCAGGAAGGCCGTGACCAGCCGGCCGCGATCCTCCGGCACGAAGCGCCGCTTGCTCCAGCCGCACGTAATTGCGGTCCCGCAGCACCGACAGGATGGAGGCATAGGTGGAGGGCCGGCCGATGCCCAGCTCCTCCATCTTCTTGACCAGGCTGGCCTCCGAATAGCGCGGCGGCGGCTGGGTGAAATGCTGGCTCGGCGTCGACCTCGCCGCGCCGCAGCGGGTCGCGCTCGGCCATCGGCGGCAGCATCCGGCCGTCTTCGTCCTCGGCACCTTCCGGATCATCGTCCCGGTCCTCGCGATACAGCTTCAGAAAGCCGTCGAAGGCCAGGATCGAGCCGGTGGCGCGCAGCCGTGGGCCGTTGGGCTTGCCCGGGTCGGCCATCTCGACCGTCACCTGGTCGAGTTCGGCCGACTGCATCTGGCTGGCGACCGCGCGCTTCCAGATCAGTTCGTAGAGGCGGCGCTGTTCCGGGTTGAGGTAGCGGGCCACGCTGCTCCGGCGTGCGCGACACGTCGGTCGGGCGGATCGCCTCGTGCGCCTCCTGCGCGTTCTTGGCCTTGCTGCTGTATTCGCGCGGGGCGCCGGGCAGGTAGGCCGCGCCGTAGGCCCCGCTTGACATGGTCGCGGATCGCCAGCATCGCCTCGCGCGCCATCTGCACGCCGTCGGTTCGCATGTAGGTGATCAGGCCGACCGTATCGCCGTCGATGTCGATGCCCTCATAGAGCTGCTGCGCGAGGCGCATGGTCTGCTGCGCGCCGAAGCCGAGCTTGCGGCTGGCCTCCTGCTGCAGCGTCGAGGTGGTGAACGGCGGCGGCGGGTTGCGCTTGACGCGCTTGCGCTCGACCGAGGCGACCGCAGAAATGGCCGCCTCCACCGCTGCCTTGGCGCGCAGCGCCGCGGCCTCGTTGGGCAGATCGAACTGGTCGAGCCGCTTGCCGTCCAGATGCGTCAGCCGCGCCGTGAACGGGGCGCCGGCCGGCGTCGTCAGGTGCGCCTCGACGGTCCAGTATTCGCGCGGGCGGAAAACCTCGATCTCCGCCTCGCGCTCGCAGATCAGGCGCAGCGCCACCGATTGCACGCGCCCGGCGCTGCGGCTGCCCGGCAGCTTGCGCCACAGCACCGGCGACAGCGTGAAGCCGACCAGGTAGTCGAGCGCGCGGCGCGCCAGATAGGCCTCGATCAGCGGCTGGTCGAGGTCGCGCGGATGCGCCATCGCGGCCTGGATGGCCGAGCGGGTGATCTCGTTGAAGGTGATGCGCCGCACCGTCGACGCCGCGCAGCAGGTGCTTTTCGTCCAGCATGGCGCGGACATGCCAGGAGATCGCCTCGCCCTCGCGATCCGGGTCGGTGGCGAGATAGAGCGTGCTGGCGCCCTTCAGCGCCTTGGCGATGGCCGCCACCTGCCGGTCGCCGCGCTCGTCGGCGTCCCAGTCCATGGCGAAATCCTCGTCCGGGCGCACGCTGCCGTCCTTCGGCGGCAGGTCGCGCACATGGCCGAAACTGGCCAGCACGGTGAATTTGTCGCCAAGATACTTGTTGATTGTCTTGGCTTTGGCCGGCGATTCGACGACGACAACGTCAGGCATGGCGTCCTGTTCGTGGGCCGACTATGGTCCCGGTTCGCTCAGCAGCGCCACCCGGTTGCCGGGCAGAGCCTCCACGCGGCCCGCGAGTTCCAGGTCCAGCAGGGCCGAGTTAACGGACGCCACAGACAACTGGCAGCGGCGGAGCAGATCGTCAACCGAAGTAGGCGATGGGCCGAGCAGTTCCAACAGCCGCGTGCGTGCCATGTCACGTTCGCCGGCCGGCGGATCGTCCGACGGCCCAGGGCGGGGAGGCTTCCGGCAGCCCGGTGGGCGCCGGGCCGCGAGCGAACATCGGCAGGCGGGCCAGACCCTCGCGGGCAGGGTGGTCGGGAAGGTGTCTCAGTCACGTCCTCGGCGGTTTCCACCAGTGTCGCACCTTGCCGCAGCAGGTCGTTGGTGCCGCGGCAGCGCGGGTCGAGCGGCGAGCCGGGCACGGCGAAGACTTCCCGGTTGCTGTCCTGGGCGACGCGGGCCGTGACCAGCGCGCCGGAGCGCATCGCGGCCTCGACCACCACCACGCCGAGCGACAGGCCGGCGATGACGCGGTTGCGGCGGATGAAGAGCCGGGCTTGTCGGGGCGGTGCCCGGCGGCATCTCGGCCACCACCGCGCCGCCGCCGCCGACGATGCGGGCCTGCAGCGAGGCGTGTTCGGGCGGGTAGGGCACGTCGACGCCGCCGGCCACGCAGGCGACGGTCTGGCCGGTACGCAGGGCGCCCTCATGCGCGGCGGCGTCGATGCCGCGCGCGAGCCCGGAGACCACGACGAAGCCGGCTTCGGTAAGTTGTTGTGCCAATTGCTCGGCCAGCCGCTGGCCGTTGGACGATGCGTTGCGGCTGCCCACCATCGCCATCGCCCGGCGGGACAGCACCGCCACGTTGCCGAGCACGGCCAGCACGGATGGCGCGTCGTCCAGCAGCCCCAGCAACGGCGGATAATCCGGCGTGTCGAGGAACAGCAACCGACCACGCAGTCGGGTGATGCGATCGATCTCGCGCTCGACGGTGGCGGCCGGCGGCACCGACAGCGGCGCGGCGCGGCCACCGGCACGGGCGAGACCGGGCAGCGCATCAAGCGCTGCCTCGGCGCTCTGGTAGCGGCGCAGCAGGCGCCGGTAGGTGATCGGCCCGACGCCGTCGGTGCGGGCGAGGCGCAGCCGGGCGACCTCCTCGCTCATCGCTTGGCCCCGATGCGCGGTTCGGTACCGGCCAGCAGGCGGCGGATGTTGTCCTCGTGGCGCATGAACACCAGGACCGCCACGCATAGCGCCAGCAGCCCAACGTCCGGCCGCGCGAGCGCGAAGGCCAGCACGGGTGCCGCGGCGTACGCGGCGAGCGCCCCGGCCGAGGAGATGCGGGTGAGCCGTGCCACCAAGAGCCACACCGCGCCGGCGGCGAGGCCGGCGATCGGGTTGGCGGCGATCATCACACCGAAGCCGGTGGCGACGCCCTTGCCGCCTTTGAAGCGCAGCCACACCGGAAACAGATGGCCGATCACGGCCGCGAGGCCGCCGGCGACGACGCCATTGCCGTCAGCCAGACACAGGCCGGCGATGACGGCTGCGGCGCCCTTTGCGCCATCCAGCAGCAGCGTGGCGGCGGCCAGCGCCTTGTTGCCGGTGCGTAACACGTTGGTCGCGCCGATATTGCCCGAGCCGATGGCGCGGATGTCGCCCAGCCCGGCGGCCCGCGTCAGGATCAGGCCGAACGGTATCGCGCCGAGCAGGTAGCCGACGACAATCGCGAGGAGAATCGGCAGGGCGGCCATCATGCCGAAGTGTGGCGCGGGGCGGGGGGCCGGCTCAAGTGCTGGTTGGACGACCGCTCAAATCAGTGCAGGGGCAGACCGACCGGGTCGCCGCGAAAGATGGCATCGAGTGCGCAGGACACGGCATCCCTGGTCATACTCTCCAAATCGTTCACCCCAGTGATTGACGCGGATCAAGGCGGAAACGGGCCGGTCGTCGTACCCTGCGGATGCCAGTCACCGTGCGAATGCCGGCAAGACCGCCTCGCCGTGGAGCCAAGCGGAGGGCCAGGGACCGGCACCGACCAGCGATCCGGCCAGCGCGACAGTTGCGTGAAGAAGGGATCTGCCATGACCGAAAGCCAAGCCCCGTCGAACACTGTCCTCCAGCCGGGCACACCGGCGCCCGACTTCCGGCTGCATGACACGCCGGATCAGACGGTCTCGCGTTCCGACTTCCGCGGGCGGCCGGTGGTCCTGGCGTTCTATCCAGCCGACTGGAGCCCGGTCTGCAGCGACCAGATGGTGCTCTATCAGGAAATCATGCCGGAGTTCCAAAAGCATAACGCGCAGGTGCTCGGCATCTCGGTGGACAGCGTCTGGTGCCATCTGGCGTTCGCCAAGGACCGGAAGGTCCGCTTTCCGCTGCTCGCGGATTTTGAGCCGAAGGGGGAGATATCCCGCGCCTACCGGGTCTATCGGCAGGCCGATGGTGTCTGTGAACGGGCGCTGTTCGTGATCAACCCGGAAGGTACGATCCATTGGAGCTACGTATCGCCCATCGGCGTGAACCCCGGCGCCGACGGCATCCTTCGCGCGCTTGACCATCTGGCGAGGAAGAGGGCCATGGCATGAGCACCACGCTGTGGGAGCCGAGGCTTGCCTTGCCGGTGTCGCCAGACCGGGACCACATCCGAGGAGCGGTGGACGCACCGGTGACTCTCCTGGAGTACGGCGACTATGAATGCCCCTATTGCGGTGCCGCGCACCCGGAGGTTAACGAGATCCTGGCCCGCGCGGGCACGGGGTTGCGATTTGTGTTCCGCAACTTCCCTCTGACGACCGTGCATCCTCACGCCGAACTGGCAGCCGAGGCGGCGCAGGCGGCCGGCGCCCAGGGGACGTTCTGGGAGATGCATGACGCCCTGTACGAGAACCAGCAGCGCCTCGCAGCCCGCTACCTTCAGGCTTATGCCAGGGCACTTGGCCTGGAACGTCGCCCGTTTCGACGACGACCTCGCGCTGCACAGATACGCCACGAAAATCCGCGAAGACTTCCTGAGCGGGGTGCACAGCGGCGTCAACGGCACGCCGACTTTCTACATCAACGGCGTGCGCCACGATGGCGCGTGGGACTTTGCGAGCCTGGTTGCGGCGCTTCAGATGGCGGCGACGTAAGGGGGCAGAAGCTTTGCGCGCATCACGTGCAATCGCCGAACACCCGCCTGCCGGCCTTCCACGTCCCCAGCACACGGCCCTCCAGCGCCCGCCCGTCGAACGGCGTGTTCTGCGCGCGGCCCGGTAGCGCGCCGGCCACGACCTGCCAGGCGCGTTCCGGGTCGAACAGGCACAGATCGGCCGGCGACCCTTTCGCCAGCGTGCCCGCCGCCACGCCGAGCAACCGCGCCGGTGCCACCGTCAGCAACTCCACCGCCCGCGCCAGCGAGAGCGTGCCGCCATGCACCTGCGCCAGCGTGATGCCGAGCAAGGTCGCCAGCCCGGCACCGCCCGCCGCCGCCTGGGCGAACGGCAGGCGCTTGTCGTCCGGGTCGCGCGGCTGGTGGTCCGAGGCCACCGCGTCGATCGTGCCATCGGCCAATGCCGCGGCCACCGCCTGCCGGTCGGCATCGCCGCGCAGCGGCGGCGACAGCTTCGCGTAGGTGCGCCAGTCGCCGATCGCGGTCTCGTTCAGGTCGAAATACGGCGGCGCGGTGTCGCAGCTCACCGCCAGCCCCTCGTCCTTGGCACGACGGATCAGCGTTAGCGCGGAAGCAGTTGAAACATGGGCAAAATGCACCGCCCCGCCGGTCAGCCGTGCCAGCATGATGTCGCGCGCCACCTGGATCGCCTCGGCCTCCGGCGGAATGCCCGGCAGGCCCAGGCGGGTCGCCAGTTCGCCCTCGGTGGCAGCACCCCCCGCGGCGAGGGATTTTTCCTCCGGGTGCTGCACCACCATGGCGCCGAAGGTGCGAGCATAGCTCAGCGCGAGGCGCATGAGCCGCGCCGGGCCGATGGTATGCGCGCCATCGGTGAACGCCACCGCGCCCGCTTCACGCAGCAGGCCAAGTTCGGCCAGTTCCTCGCCCCGACAGCCGCGCGTGAGCGCGCCGTAAGGCAGCACCGTCAGGCTGCCGGTTTCCTCGCCGCGCGCGCGCAGCAGGCGCACCAGCGCCGGGTCGTCGATCGGCGGCCGGCTGTCCGGCAGTGCGGCCAGCGTCGTGATGCCGCCCGCCGCCGCCGCCAGGGCCGCCGAGGCCACCGTCTCGCGGTATTCGCCGCCGGGCTCGCCGACCTCGACGCGCATGTCGACCAGCCCGGGGCACAGCACCGCGCCATCGCCATCGACGACCGCAATCCCGTCCGGCCGCCCCAGCCCCTTGCCGAGATCGGCGATCACGCCGCCCCGGACCAACAGCTCGCCTGGCTGGTCGAGGCCGGAGGCCGGATCGAGCAGCCGCACGTTCGCGATCAGACAGTCGCTCATGCGTTGGCGCCCGCCCGTGACAGCGTGTCGAGCACCGCCATGCGCACCGCGACCCCCATTTCCACCTGCTCGCGGATCACGCTGCGCACCGGATCGTCGGCGACGCTGCTGTCGATCTCCACGCCCCGGTTCATCGGGCCGGGATGCATCACCAGCGCGTCCGGCCTCGCGTGCAACAGCTTGGCGTCGTCCAGCCCGTAGAAACGGAAATACTCGCGCGCACTCGGCACCATGCCCTTGCCGCCGCCCATGCGCTCCTGTTGCAGCCGCAGCGTCATCACCACGTCGGCGCCGTCGAGCCCGGCCGCCATGTCGTGGAACACCGTGACGCCCAACCGTTCGGCCTCCGGCGGGATCAGCTTCGGCGGGCCGACCACTCGGACCCGGCTGCCCATGGCCGTCAGCAGGTGGATGTTGGAGCGCGCGACCCGCGAGTGCAGCACGTCGCCGCAGATCGCGACCGTCAGCCCCTGCAGCCGGCCGCGCCGCCGGCGGATGGTCAGCGCGTCGAGCAGCGCCTGCGTCGGATGCTCATGGGTGCCGTCGCCGGCATTGATGACGGCCGCGTCCACCTTGCGCGCCAGCAGCGCCGGCGCGCCGGAGCTGGCGTGGCGCACCACCAGCAGGTCGCAATTCATCGCGTTCAGCGTCGCCGCCGTGTCCAGCAGCGTTTCGCCCTTGTTCACGCTGCTGGTGGCGACCGACATGTTGATGACGTCGGCACCCAGCCGCTTGCCGGCCAGTTCGAAGCTGGTGCGGGTGCGGGTGCTGTCCTCGAAGAACAGGTTGATCAGCGTCCGCCCGCGCAGCCGTTCGCGCGGCGTGGTGCCGGTGCGGTTGAGCAGCACGTAGCTCTCGGCCACGTCGAGCAGCGCCGCGATCTGGGGCGGATACATGCCTTCGATCGCCAGCAGATGTTTTTGCGGAGGCGTCACGCCGCGTGTCCCTGATTCTGCGGCGGGCACCCTACAAATCCGGCCCACCCCGCGCCAGCCGGCACGGCCATGCCAGTCATGTTGCCGTGTTGGCGAGCGCGGCGCAGGATCATCGTCATGGGGTTCCGACGGTTCCCGATCTGCATCTTCTCGCTCGGCCGGTTGGATCTGCTCCGCCGCACGCTGGACTCCTTGCGCCACGCCGTCGCGGTCGGCGGCATGGAGGGGCCGGTGGCGCTGTTCCAGGACGGCGCCTGGAGCCCGGCCTCCCGCCAGTACAAGACCCAGGTGCCCGCCGCTGCCTGCACGTCGCTGTTCCTCGACATGTTCCCGTACGGCACGGTGTTCGAGTCGCCGGTCAACCTCGGCCCCGCCGCCAACATGGATCGCGCCGAACGCTGGGCGTTCGAGACGATGCGCTACGGGGCCGCGCTATTCTTCACCGACGACATCGTCGTTTCGCCGCGCTACTTCCGCGTCATGGCGCGGCTGCACGCGCTGGCCCTGGCGCAGCCGCGCATTGCCATGTTCGCGGCCTACGGCGCAGACGGCCGTGCCAGCGTCGCGCACCAGTACGAACACCGCGCCGCGATCGGGCCGATGCACCACAACTGGGCGTTCGGCCTGACGCGTGATGCCTGGGCGCGGCGCGAGACGCTGACCGCCGACTATATGCGGCTGCTGGAAGGCTGCGACTATCGCGACCGCCCGCTGGACCGTATCGCCGGCTGGTATGCCCGCATCGGCTGGCCGCCGCTGCCGACCAGCCATGAGGTCGCCAAATCGGTGGCGCTGAACACGCTCGGGCTGGCGCGCGTCGCCAGCGTGGCCATCTGCGCCCAGCGCATCGGCGACGAGGCCGGCATGCTGCTGGAAAGCGCGTATCCCGAGGCGGACTGGCTGTTCGATCCGGTCGACGACGACCGCATCGACGCCATCGTCGCCCATCAGCGCGCCGAGGCCATGCGGCTGCGGCTCGGCCCGGCGGCGCTGATGGGCAGCGAGGCACTGCACGAGGCATGGCGCGTGATCCGCCAGCTCGGCGGTGGCGCCGAACGGCTGGCGCGCCACCACTCTCCCCTGATCGCCAGTGTCGGCGGGCTGTACGCGGATCGCTGGGCCTATCCGCGCGCGACCATCGTGTTCGCGGCCCAGGCGGAGCTGCGCGGGGTGGAGCTGCATGGCATCGCGGCGCAGCATCTGCCGGCCGGCACCGGGCTGTCACTCACACTGAACGGCGAGCCGGCCGGCACGGTGCGGCTGGTGCCGGGCGAGCGGTTTTCCATCCTTGTGCCGACGCCGCGTCATCTGGACCGGCTGGAGAAGGTGCTCGTGGTCCAATGCGCGATCAGTCTCGACCCGTGTTCGGCCGGCTACAACGAGGACCGGCGCCCCCTCAGTTTCCTGCTGGTGCAATTGACGGCGACCGACCGCGACGGGACGCAAACAGTCGTTACCGGCGAGGATCTGGTGCGCGACGGCGTCGGGGGCTGACGAAAAAATGAGCCGCGAGTAAGCGCGCCGGCGGCCTTCCACGCATGGAGACTTTCCACAACCGATCGATAGGTAATTTATTCTTGTGATGACGGGGATCGGCCGGTCACCGCATAACGTCGTGCCTGGGCGCGCGAAGAGGCCATGAAGTTTATCCCGCAGCACGCAACGCCTGAACCTGCTGGTGTCGTTTTCTCCGATGACGAAGATCGCACCGATGTCGACCCGATACCCCTGCCAGCCTCCGAGAGGCCGGGCACGGCGCTGCTGACAAGCAGTTCGTGGTGGGCATTCCCCGCGCGCATCGCGATGCGCTTCGCTGCCCTTGGGTGGCGGGTGGAAGCAGTCTGTCCGCCCGGCCACCCGCTGCGCGCGGCGCGCGCGGTGGCGCGGTTGCATCCGTATGCGGCGCTGCGACCGGCGGCGTCGTTGGCCGCGGCGATCACGGCGGCCGAACCCGACCTGATCGTGCCGTGCGACGACCGTGCCGTCACGCATCTGCACGATTTGCATCGGCGGCCGGAGATGCGGCCGGTTATCGCCCGGTCGCTGGGGCGGGCGGAGAGTTTCCAGGTCGTGGACCGGCGCGCCGATCTGATCCGTATCGCCCGCGAGGAGGGGGTGCTGGCGCCGGAAACGCGACTGGTCGAAGACGTTGCCGCGTTGCGGGCAGTGCTGGACGATTTCGGCTTGCCGGTGGTGCTGAAGGTCGATGGTAGCTGGGGCGGGCTGGGCACGCAGGTCGTGCATACCGCGGCCGAGGCGGAACGCGCGCTTGGCATGCTGGCGCGCCCGATCGGGGCGGCGCGCGCGCTGAGAAACCTCCTGGTCGACCGCGACCCGTTCCAGCTTCAGCCTTATTTCGCGCGCATGCCGCAGCGGGTGAACGTGCAGCGCTTCGTGCGCGGCCGCCCGGCCAACAGCCTCGTCGCCTGCTGGGAGGGCGAGGTGCTGGCCGGCATCCAGGTCGAAGTGCTGAGCGGCCATGAGGGACTCGGTTCGTCCACCGTGGTGCGCGTGATCAAGCACCCGGACATGACGCGGGCCGCCCAGACACTGGCGCGGCGGCTCGGACTTTCCGGGTTCTACGGCTTTGACTTCATGATCGAAGATGCGACCGGGCGGGCGCAGATGATCGAGATGAACCCGCGCAGTACGCAGCTTTGCCATCTCGGCCTCGGCGCGGGCCGCGACCCGATTGCGGCGCTGCTGGCGCGGCTGCAAGGCGCGGCGGGGCCGCCGCCGGCCCTGCAGCCGGTCACCGACAAATCGGTGATCGCGTTCTTCCCGAATGCCTGGCTTCTCAAGCCCGACAGCGCGTTCCTGTCCACCGGCTACCACGACGTCCCGTGGTCTGACCCGGATCTGATGCGCGAACTGGTCCGCCAACCCTATTACGACCGCGGGCTGCTGGCACGGCTGGTGGCCCGGTTGCGGCGCGCGCCATGGCGCTTTTCGCAACCGCGAGCGGGCGGCCAAAACTATTTCAGGACTTTGGCCTCGGGAGACCGGGATGCAAGTTGACGTCGCCATCGTCGGCGCTGGGCCCTATGGCCTGTCGATCGCAAGCCACTTGCGCGCGCGCGGCATCGAACATCGGATTTTCGGCCCGCCGATGCAGATGTGGCGGACCCACATGCCGCAAGGCATGTTCCTGAAGTCCGAGGGCTTCGCCTCGAACCTGTACGACCCATCGGCCGCGTTTCCGCTGGCGCGCTACTGCGCCGAGCGCGGTGTACCATACGCCGATATCGGGCTGCCGATGAGCCGGGAGGTGTTCGCGGAGTACGGCGTCGCGTTCCAGCGCCGCTTCGTGCCGCATCTCGAACCGGTCGATGTCACCGGCGTCGAGCGGTCGCCAGAGGGTTTTCGTCTGACGCTGGCAACCGGCGAGACGCTTCATCGCGCGTCGCGTCGTGCTCGCGGTCGGCATCAGCCATTTCGCCTACATGCCGCCGGAGTTCGCGGTCCTGCCGTCGGCGCTGGTGTCGCACAGCTCGCGCCACACCGATCTGTCGGTGTTTGCGGGGCGCGAGGTGCTGGTGCTGGGCGCGGGCGCTTCGGCGTTGGATTGCGCGGCGTTGCTGGTCAGGGCCGGCGCTGCGGTGGGGCTGGTGGCGCGCGCGCCGGTGATTCACTTCCATGATGGGCCGACCAGGCTGCCGCGCCCGCTGCTGGATCGGCTGCGCGCGCCGATGTCGGGCCTCGGCCCGGGCTGGCGGTCGCAGCTGGCCACCGACGCACCCTTGCTGTTCCGCGCCCTGCCGGAAGATGTCCGCATCCGGGTCGCTCGCGGCCATCTCGGCCCGGCGCCGGGCTACTGGACGCGCCGGATGGTGGAAGGCAAAGTTGCGTTCCACCTCGGCAAGACCGTGACCGAGGCGCGCGAGGCGAATGGGCGTATCCAGCTCACGCTGGCCGATGCCGACGGCACGCGCGGCGTGCTTGCCGCCGACCATCTGGTCACCGCCACCGGCTACCGGGCCGATGTCCAGCGACTCGGTTTCCTCAGCGCGGAGTTGCGTGCGAGCATCCGCACCACGGCCGAGCAACCGGCGCTGTCGCGCAACTTCGAAAGCTCGGTGCCCGGCCTGTATTTCGTCGGCCTTGCCGCGTCTTACAGCTTCGGTCCGGTCCTGCGCTTCGCCTTCGGCGCCGGCTTCACCTCACGCCGGCTGACGCGGCATCTGAGCCATCGGCGCCTGTTTGCGCCGGCGCGGCAGGCGCGCGCGGACGACGAGCTGCGCCTGGCGGACGCCGATGTCCTGCGATGAGGGCCGATCGAGCGAGTCGACGAAGACCGGATAGACACTCACGCCGCTGCCGCTGCAATGCGAGCCAGGGTTTCCTCGCGGCCCAGCGCCACGGCGGTGATGTCGATCGGCGGGCTCGCGGTGCTGCCGGTCAGCGCGGCGCGCAACGGCTGTGCTACCTGACCGAGCTTCTTGCCCGATGCCTCGGCAAACGCCCGCAATGCCGCATCGATTCCGGCGACCGTGAACTCCGCGCCGGCAAGCGCCCCGGCCAGCCCGCGAAGCAGCGACTTCGCCTCGCCGGTCAGCAGGGCGGCGGCTTTTGCGTCCATCGGCAGCGGCACGCTGCGCACCAGGAACGCCGCACCGGCAGCGAGATCGACCAGCGTCTTGGCGCGCTCCTTCAGATGCGGCATCAGCACCAGCAGCCGCCCAGCCGCCGCGTCGGAGGCCACGCCCAGCCGCGCCAGCGTCTCGCGCACCAGCACCGCATCGTCGGTGGCGCGCAGATAGACGCCGTTCACATGCGCGAGCTTGGCATAGTCCATCCGTGACGGGGCGCGGCCGACGCCGTCCATGTCGAACAGCCGGATCGCCTCGTCCCGCGACAGGATTTCCGCGTCGCCGTGGCCCCAGCCGAGCCTGAGCAGGTAGTTGCAAAGCGCATCCGGAAGATATCCCTGCTCGCGGAATTCCAGGATGCTGACGGCGCCGTGGCGCTTGGACAGCTTGGCGCCGTCCGCGCCATGGATCAGCGGAATGTGCGCGAAGCGCGGCAGCGCCCAGCCCATCGCCTGATACACCTGGATCTGGCGGAACGTGTTGGTCAGATGGTCGTCGCCGCGGATCACATGCGTGATCGCCATGTCGTGGTCGTCCACCACCACCGCGTGCTGGTAGGTCGGCATGCCGTCGCTGCGCAGGATGATCATGTCATCCAGCTCGGCGTTGGCCACCCGGACCTCGCCCTGCACCAGATCGGCCACCACCGTCTCGCCCTCGCGCGGCGCGCGCAGCCGGATGGCCGGGGCCACGCCCGGCGGCGCCTCGGCGGGGTCGCGGTCGCGCCAGCGCCCGTCGTAGCGCGGCGAGCGTCCCTCCGCCGCCGCCTGCTCGCGCATCTGGCGCAATTCCTCGGCCGTGTCGTAGGCGCGGTAGGCGTGGCCGGACGCCACCATCTGCCACGCGACCTCGGCATGACGCGCCTGCCGTGTGGACTGGAACACTGGTGGCGCGTCCGGCTCCAGCCCCAGCCAGGCCAGCCCGTCCAGGATCACCTGCGTCGCCGCCTCGGTGCTGCGCTCGCGGTCGGTGTCCTCGATGCGCAGCAGGAATTCGCCGCCGTGGTGGCGGGCGAACAGGTAGTTGAACAGCGCGGTGCGGGCGCCGCCGATGTGCAGCATGCCGGTCGGGCTGGGGGCGAAGCGGGTACGGACGGTCATGGCCACGCATGTAGCGCAAACTGGGCCCCGCGCGCGACCCGCCTCGCGCACCGCCCATGGCTGTGCTTTCATGCTGACGCCGCAATGGGGTCGCAATGCGTACGAGTACCCAGCTCGCGTTGGTGCTGATGGGCAGTGGCGTGCTGTCGGCCGGGGTGGCCGTGTCGGCGGAAAGCTGGCGCGCCTGCCGCGAGGCGCGCGCGCACAACGACCCGGGCGCCGAGCGCTCCAATTTGCCTGCTTTGCCGCGATGCGGCTGCTGCGGCGCGACCTCGGTCGCGGCGCTCGCGCGCGGCGACATGGCCGAGGCGACCGTGATGGCGGCGGCGTCGCTGATCCTCGGCGTGCTGAACGCGGCCTGCCTCGCGTGATGCGGTGTTCCAGGGCATTGCCGCACCCGCGCTGAGCACCGGCCGCTGGCCGGCGCTGCGCACAGCGCTGGCTGGCTGGGTCACTGCCGAGCATGGCCGCTTCGCCTTGTGGCTGCCGGTGTTCATGACGGCCGGCAACGCCTGGTATTTCGCGCTGCTGGCGGAGCCGGCTTGGTGGACCGGCGGCGCGACGGTGCTGGCGGCGTCGGCGCTGGCGCTGGCCGCGCGGGGCCGGCAACTGGCCCGCGCACCATTCCTGGCCGCTGCCGCCATGGCGGTGGGCTTCGCTGCCGCGCAGCTCGCCACGGCCCGCGCGCCGCCGCCGATGGACGTGCCGCGCCGCGGCATCACCGTCACCGGCCTCGTCCGCGCCGTGGAGGCGCTGCCGGAGGGGATGCGGGTGACGCTGGAAGCACCCGCCTTCGATGCTGGCACGCCGCAGCCACGCGTGGTGCGCGTGCGGCTGCGCGACGAAGACCCGGTGATGCCCGTCACCGGCGACCGGCTTGCCGTACGCGCGCTGCTGCGTGCCCCGTCGCCGCCGGCCTATCCGGGGGCGTGGGACCTGCAACGCGATGCCTGGTTCAGCGGTATCGGCGCCTACGGCTACGCACTGCGCCGCGCGGACATTCTGGCGAGCGGCACGCCGTCCGGCATCGCCCGTACCATCCAGGGCCTGCGGGAAACCATCGCCGCCCGCGTCGCGGCCGTGCTGGACGGCGCCGTGGGTGCGATCTGCGCCACGCTGCTGACCGGCACGACGGCCGCCATCCCGCAGGATGACCGCGCCGCGTTCCGCGATTCGGGGCTCGCGCATCTGCTGGCGATCGCCGGGCTGCATATCGGCATCGTCATGGGCCTGATCTTCGGCGCTGACGCGAATGCTGCTGGCCGCGTCGGAGCGGGTGACGCTGCGCTGGCCGACCAAGCCGATCGCGGCGCTGGCGGCGCTGGCGGCCGGCGGCGGCTACATGCTGCTGACCGGCGCGCATGTGCCGATCATCCGCAGCTTCAGCATGGCCTGCCTGGTGACGCTCGGCGTGCTGCTGGGCCGTCGCGCGCTGTCGTTGCGCGGGCTGGCGCTGGCCATGGCGGCATTGCTGCTGATCGCGCCCGAACAGGCCATGGGCGTCAGCTTCCAGATGAGCTTTTCCGCCGTGCTGGCGCTGATCGCCGGCTACGACGCGCTGCGACCGGCGCTGTCGCGGCTGCACGGGCACGGGTCCTGGCCGCGCCGGCTGGCCGGGCATGTGGTGGCGCTGGCGCTGACCAGCGCGCTGGCCGGCACCGCGTCGGCCCCGTTCGCGGCGTATCATTTCGGCCACGTGCAGCTGTACAACGTGCTGGCCAACGTGGCGGCGGTGCCGCTGACGGCGCTGTGGATCATGCCGGCGGGGCTGATCGCGCTGGCGCTGATGCCGCTGCACCTGGAGGTTCTTGCGCTCGTCCCGATGGGCTGGGGCGCCGCCGCGGTGCTGTGGATCGGCCATGCGGTCTCGGCCCTGCCGTCCGCCACGGTCGCCGTGCCGCGCATGCCGCCCTGGGGGCTGGCGGTGCGTCGCACTCGGCATGGCGTGGCTCGGGCTGTGGCGGACGCGCGTGCGGCTGGCCGGCGTGCCGGTGGTCCTGTTCGGTCTTGCCACGCCGGCGTTCGAGCGCGCGCCGGACATCCTGCTTGCCGCCGATGGCGGGCTGGCCGGGTTGCGCATCGGCCGCACCATGTTCGTGCAGCAGGGCAGGCAGTTCTCCGGCTTCACGCAGGACGCGTGGCAGCAGATGTGGGCCGCCGCCCCGCCGCGCGCGCTGCCCGACACGACCGGAGCCGGGGATCGCCTGCACCGAAACCCGTCTGCACGTTCCGCCCGCGTCCGGGCGGCCCCGTCGCGCTGCTGCTGCTCGGCCATGCCACGCGCAGGGACTGCACCGCCGATGTGCTGCTGTCGCTGGAGCCGATCCGGCTGCACTGCGCCGACCCGGCGCCATGGATTCTGGACCGCTTCAGCGTATGGCGAGACGGCGCCCAGGCCGTTTGGCTTGACCCGGACGGCGTGCGCGTGCTGTCGGATCGGGACGTACCGCGGCGACCGTCCGTGGGTGCCGCCGGAACCGGACTGATCCCCGCCCGATGGAAGCAGCCCACGAATTCCTGTTGGTCGGCGGCGCGCTGGGCCTGGTGGCCATCGCCGCCGGCCTGTTCGCGGCGCGTATCGGCACGCCGGTGCTGCTGGTGTTCCTCGCCCTCGGCATGATCGCCGGTGAGGACGGGCCGGGCGGCATCCCGTTCGACGATTTCGGGGTGACCTATCTTGTCGGCAGCGTGGCGCTGGTGGTGATCCTGCTGGAAGGCGGGCTGAAGACCTCGCTCGCGACCATCCGCTCGGTGTGGGCGCCGTCCATAGCCATCGCGACGGTGGGCGTGGCGCTGACCGCGGGCATCGTCGGCGCCGTCGCCGCCGTGCACTACCATGTCCCCTGGCCGCTCGCGCTCGGCCTCGGCGCCATCATCGCCCCCACCGACGCGGCCGCCGTCGCCTCCGTGCTGCGCGCCGCGCGCGTGGCGATTCCGCCTCGGGTGACGGCGGTGCTGGAAGTGGAATCCGGCATCAACGACCCGGTCTCGGTGTTCCTGACGGTGCTGCTGGTCGAGATCGCGCTGATGCCGGCCGCGACCACGGGCAGCGCCGGGCTGCTGCAACACGCCGGGATGTTGCTGCTGGAGGAGATGGGCGGCGGCGCGGTGCTGGGCGTGGCCGGTGGCTGGGTGCTGCGGCTGGCGGTGCGCCGGCTGCCGCGCCAGACGGATTTGCATCCGGTGCTGCTGCTGGCCGGCGGCCTCACGCTGTTCGGGGCCGCGCAGATGCTGCACGCGAGTGGCTTCCTGGCGGTCTACGTGGCCGCCGTGCTGGTGCGCGACGGCGCCGGCGAGGCCGGGCATGCGCTGGAACAGACTTTTGAGGGTTTCGCCTGGATCGCGCAGATCGGGCTGTTCCTGATGCTCGGTCTGCTGGTGAACCCGCACGAGCTGGTGCCGCTGCTGCTGCCTTCGCTGGCGCTCGCCGGCGTGTTGATCGTGGTCGCGCGCCCGGTGGCGGCGGTGCTGTGCCTGAAACCGTTCGGGTTTTCCTGGCGGGAGACCGGGTTCGTCAGTTGGGTCGGCCTGCGCGGCGGCGTGCCGCTCTATCTGGCGACCATCCCGGTCCTGGAGCACGTGTCCGACGCCAAGCGGGGCTTTGCCGCCGCCTTCGTTATCGTTCTGGCTTCGCTGGTCGTGCAGGGCTGGACGGTGGCGCCGCTGGCGCGCTGGCTCGGCTTCGGCCGTCCCTGAGGCAGTTCTTGTGGGGGCCTATCTTCTTCCCGGCCAGACGTTCGCGCCTTTTTCGATCTTGTAGATCACGGGTCCGGTCGGCTTCCGCGCGGCGTGGCGTTCAGACAACACCGGGGCCGCCGCAGGCTTGTCGCCTTTCGACGTGGGATGCAGGGGGCGCGGGATCGATATTCCGGCCTTCGGCTTGTTCATGGGATCATCCTCGGCAGATAGCCCAGCTTGTCAGCCACGAATATGACACTGGTTGCCCCCAACGCCCAGATCAAGCTCCTGACGAGGTGCAGCGACGCCCGTGCGCGGTATTTGTAGCGTTGCTGGTTCAGGTTCCGGTTCGCCGGGGTGGTCGCGATATAGGACTTGATCAGGGCTTGCCGGACATCTTCAAGCAGTTCCTTGTCGCGCGTCGGCCCGGTGACGCCTTGCCCGTCATAATAAGCCTGTAGCGCCGTCAGCCTGGCCCACAGCTTCGGCTCCGGTCCGATCCGCTGATAGTCCCGGCGGGCGATGGCAAGCGACAACCACACCAGCACACACCCAGCCTCGCAAATCGCCGCCGCAAGCAGTCCGGCGGCGACGATGAAAGCCGCCAGCGCGCGGTGCATCACGAGGTCGGGCCATTTCGGCAGGCGGCTCGCCGCGTAGGCGAGGGCACCGATCACGAGGCCCAAAGCCGTCCCGAAGAATGGCAAGGTGCGGTGGACGTCTTCCTCGGCCCCCACCTCCTGCCGGTAGAGATCGGCAAAGGTCGCGAGCAGCAAGGCCGTGGTTTCAGGCGTGGAGGATAGATCGGCCGGCGCCGCAGGGGCTTCGTCTGGCTCTGACATTCCCGCCCCGCGGCGTCGTTGCTACGCCGCGGCGCGGCCCGAACGAATCCGTCTCAATACCGCCGCAGCAACGCAATCATCCGCCCCTGCACCTTCACCTTGTCGGCCGGCAGGATGCGCGTCTCATACAGACGATTGGCAGGCTCCAGCGCGATCGAGTTGCCGCGCCGGCGCAGCCGCTTCAGCGTCACCTCGTTCTCGTCAACCAGCGCCACCACGATCTGGCCGTTCTCGGCCGTCTCGCCGCGCCGGATGATCACGGTGTCGCCGTCCAGGATGCCGGCATCCACCATCGAGTCGCCGGCGACTTCCAGCGCGTAGTGCTCGCCGCTGCCCAGCAGTGCCATCGGCACTTCGATCTGCGCTGCCGAGTCGCGTAGTGCCTCGATCGGCTGGCCGGCCGCGATGCGCCCATACAGCGGCAGCTGCACCGCGCCGACCTCCGCGGCCGAGCGCACGCCGGTCAGCCGGGCCGTGAAATCGCCGCGGATCACGTTGGGTGAGAACGAAGCAGGGTCAGCCCGCGCCTCGGCAAGCGCCGGGGCAGGGGCGCCGACGGCGCGGGCCGCCATGTCGTCGGGCAGCCGCACCACTTCCAGCGCCCGCGCCCGGTGATGCCGGCGGCGCAGGAACCCGCGTTCTTCCAGCGCCGAAATCAGCCGGTGGATGCCGGATTTGGACTTCAGTTGCAGCGCCTCCTTCATCTCCTCGAAGCTCGGGGAGAAGCCGGTTGCCTTCAAATGCTTGTCGATGAACGTCAGCAGCTCATGCTGTTTTCGCGTCAGCATCGAATCCCCCAGCAATCGCCCCAGGCGCCGGCCGCGCGGAAACGCACGTTTGGAACAAACCGGCAACTGAACCGGCGTTCTAGATTGGTTCCGCGCGCCGCGTCAAGCACGCTGCGAAGACGTTACGACACAGCTTCGGATGCCACGCCGCTGACGGCGAC
Organism: uncultured Pseudomonadota bacterium; assembly: GCA_963764895.1. Taxonomy (GTDB): domain Bacteria; phylum Pseudomonadota; class Alphaproteobacteria; order Acetobacterales; family Acetobacteraceae; genus CAVXUK01. Next base: position 444,818 of record CAVXUK010000009.1, on the reverse strand, counting down.
GCCTGTGCCGGACCTGCCGCTCGCCTTGACAGGGGCGGGCGGCGCCTCTAATCCGCGCCCCTCACTCGCTGGCGCCGCCGCGCCGGATAAACTCACGCGTACGCAAGGCCACTCCGATGAAGATCCGCAACAGCCTGAAGTCGGCGAAGACCCGCGACAAGAACTGCCGCGTCGTGCGCCGCCACGGGCGCGTCTACGTCATCAACAAGAAGAACCCGCGCATGAAGGCCCGCCAGGGCTGACACGCCGCCGCTGCGCCTTGTCGACGCGCGGCCGACTCGCCAGATTGTAATCTGGAGGGCGCCCGCATGATCGAACAGCCGCAACCGAAGCGCGATGTGTTGGCCCGCCGCGATGCCATCGTCGCCGGCCTGCGCGCCATCCTGCCCGAAAGCGGCGTGATCGCCGAGCCGCTGCGCCTCAAGCCTTACGAGACCGATGGGCTGTCCGCCTATCGTCAGGTGCCGCTGGCCGTGGCGCTGCCGGAGAGCACCGAGCAGACCGCCGCGGTCATGGCCTTCCTGCACCGCCAAGGCGTGCGCGTGATCCCGCGCGGCGCCGGCACCAGCCTGTCCGGCGGCGCACTGCCGATGGCGGATGCGGTGGTGGTCGGCATGATGCGCATGAACCGCATCCTCGACATCGATTACGCCGACCGCTGCGCCGTGGTGCAGGCCGGCGTCACCAATATCGGCATCACCCAGGCCGTTTCCGACGAGAAGTTCTTCTACGCGCCGGACCCGTCCAGCCAGCTGGCCTGCATGATCGGCGGCAATGTCGGCATGAACTCGGGTGGCGCGCATTGCCTGCGCTACGGGGTGACGGCCAACAACCTGCTCGGCCTGAAGATCGTGACCGTCGAAGGCGAGGTGCTGGACATCGGCGGCGCTTATCTGGACGCGGCCGGCTACGACTGGCTCGGCCTGCTGACCGGCAGCGAAGGCCAGCTGGCCATCGTCACCGAGGTGACGGTGCGCATCCTGCGCTCCCCGGAAGGTGCGCGCGCCATGCTGGCGGCGTTCCGGGGCAATGAGGTGGCCGGCGCCTGCGTGGACGCGATCATCGGCTCGGGCATCATCCCGGTGGCGCTGGAGTTCATGGACCGCCCGGCCATCCATGCCTGCGAAGCCTTCGCGCACGCCGGCTACCCGCTCGACGCCGAGGCGATGCTGATCATCGAGGTCGAAGGCAGCGTCGCCGAACAGGACTTCCTGCTCGATCGTATACGGCATATCTGTTCGCAATTCGATCCGATCAGCCTGAAGGTCTCGCAGTCGGCCGAGGAGTCGCTGGCGATCTGGAAGGGGCGGAAAGGCGCGTTCGGCGCGGTCGGGCGGATCAGCCCGGACTATCTGTGCATGGACGGCACTATCCCGACCAGCCGGCTGCCGGACGTGCTGCGGCGGATTTCCGAGATGAGCACGAGCTATAATCTTCAGGTGGCGAACATATTCCATGCCGGCGACGGCAACCTGCATCCGCTGGTCATGTTCGACGCCAACGACCACGACAGTTTCCAACGCGCCGAACGGTTCGGAGCCGACATCCTGAAGCTCTGCGTCGAAGTCGGCGGCTGCCTGACCGGCGAGCATGGCGTGGGCGTGGAGAAGCGCGACCTGATGGGCGTGCAATTCACGGAGGCCGAGCTGGACCAGCAGCGCCGCATCAAGACCGCGTTCGATCCCGGCTGGCTGCTCAACCCCAGCAAGGTGTTTCCGCTGCTGGTGCCGCCGCCGCTCGCCGCCGCCGCATGACCGAGGATCTGGCGCCGGACGACGAGGCCGGCATCGCCGCCGTCATCATGGACGCGCATGCGTCCGGCACGCCGCTGGAGGTATGCGGCAATGCCAGCAAGCGCGGGCTGCTGCGCCCGGTGCAGGCGGCGCGCACGCTGTCGGCGCGGGCGCTGAACGGCATCACGCTGTATTCGCCGACAGGAACTCGTGCTGTCGGCCAAGGCCGGCACGCCGATTGCCGACATTGCCGCGACGGTGGCCGACAAGGGGCAGCAGATCACCTCCGAACCGCCGGATTTTTCAGTTCTTTTGGGCACGCAGGCGGCACAGACCATCGGCGGCGTGGTCGGCGCCAACCTGTCCGGCCCGCGCCGCGTGGCCTGGGGCGCGACGCGCGACCACGTGCTCGGCGTGCGCGCGGTGAACGGCACCGGCGAGGTGATCCGCTCGGGCGGGCGCGTGCTGAAGAACGTCACCGGCCTGGATATCTGCAAGCTGCTGTCCGGCAGCCACGGCACGCTGGCCGTGCTGACCGAGATCACGCTGAAGGTGCTGCCGAAGCCGGAGCGGCGGGGCACCGTGGTGCTGTCCGGGCTCGACCCGGAACGCGGCGTGGCGGCGCTGTCGGCGGCGTTGGGGTCGCCCTATGCGGTCTCTGGCGCCGCCTACCTGCCGGCGGCGGCGGCTGCACGGGTGCCGGCGCTGGCGTGGCTCGGCGGATCGGTGGCGCTGGCGCGGATCGAGGATTTCGCGCAGTCCGTGGCCTATCGCACCGACCGGCTCCGCGCCGACCTCGCCGCGTTCGGGGCAGCGGAAGTGCTGGACGACGCGGCCAGCGTGGCCGCGTGGCAGGGCGTGCGGGATGCGACGCCGCTGCACGGCCATGACGGTGCGATCTGGCGGGTGTCGGTGCGGCCCTCGTCCGGGCCGGGCGTGGTGGCCGCTCTGGCGGGCGTGGCAGATGCGTGGTTCCTCGACTGGGGCGGCGGGCTGGTCTGGGTCGCCGGTCCGGCGAACGAGGCGACGCACGCCGCCGTGGTCGCTGCGGCGCGGGCGGCGGGCGGCAGCTGGCTGCTGTTCCGTGCGCCCGAGACGCTGCGCGCGGCGAGCGAGGTGATCCCGGCCGAGCCGGCGGCGCTGGCGCGCATCACACGCGGCCGTGAAAGCCGCCTTCGACCCGAAGGGAATCCTCAACCCCGGCCGGATGTACGCCGGCCTATAGGCTGAACATGCAGACCAATTTCTCGCCCGAGCAACTGCGCGACCCGGATACGGCGTCGTCCAACCAGGTGCTGCGCACCTGCGTGCATTGCGGGTTCTGCACGGCGACCTGTCCGACCTTCGTGCTGCTCGGCGACGAACTCGATCGCCCGCGCGGCCGGATCTACCTGATCAAGGACATGCTGGAATCCGGCCGCCCGGCGACCGAGGAGGTGGTGCGGCATGTCGATCGCTGCCTGTCCTGCCTGTCCTGCATGACGACCTGTCCGTCGGGCGTGAACTACATGCACCTCGTCGATCACGCCCGGACTGTGATCGAGAAGACCTATCGCCGGCCCTGGCATGAGCGGCTGATCCGCAACGCGCTGGCGTCCGTGCTGCCGTCGCCGGGGCGGATGCGGCTGGCGCTGATGGGCGCGCGGCTGGCGCGGCCGCTGGTCGGGTTGCTGCCGCGCGAAGGACGATGCTTGCAAACGGTTGCGGGCCATGCTTGCGCTGGCGCCGAAGCACCTGCCGCCATCCGAGCCCGCTCGCCGGCGCGCGCGTGCATGCGGCCGAGGGCACCCGCCGCGCCCGCGTGGCGCTGCTGGCCGGCTGCGCGCAGACCGTACTGGACCCGGAGATCAACGCCGCCACGATCCGCCTGCTGACCCGCATGGGCGTGGAGGTGGTGGTGGCGCAGGGGCGCCGGCTGCTGCGGCGCGCTGACGCATCATATGGGCCATCACGACGCGGCCATGGCCAGTGCGCGCGCCAATATCGACGCCTGGAGCCGTGAGGCCGACGGCGAGGGGCTGGACGCGATCGTCATCAACACCTCCGGCTGCGGCACCACGGTGAAGGATTACGGCTTCATGTTCCGCAATGAGCCGTCGCCATGGCGCGAGCGGGCGGAACGGGTCTCGGCGCTGGCGGCCGATATTTCCGAATTGCTGACCCGGCTGCCGCTACGCGCCGACGCGCGAGGCGCCGGGGCTCACCGTCGCCTACCACGCCGCGTGCAGCCTGCAGCACGGCCAGCGCGTGACGGGCGAACCGAAGGCGCTGCTGCGGCGCGCCGGCTTCCGCGTGACGGAGCCGGCCGAGGGACATCTGTGCTGCGGCTCGGCCGGCACGTACAACCTGCTGCAGCCGGACATCGCGGCGCGGCTGCGCGACCGGAAGCTGGACAACATCGCCCGCACGCACCCGGACCTGATCGCCGCCGGCAATATCGGCTGCCTGACGCAACTGGCCGGCGGCGGCCTGCCGGTGGTGCATACCGTGCAGTTGCTCGACTGGATGGCCGGCGGGCCGCGACCGGCGGCGGTCGCTGACGCAAAGGTGCAAGTCAGGGCTTGAACCATGGCAATGCCGGCACGATGATCGGGGTATGCGGACTGTATTCTGCGCCATGGTCGCGCTGCTGCTCGCGGGCCCTGCCTGGGCTGACCAGAAGCCCGATGCGTCACACGCGCAACTCGACAAGCTGTTCAAGGCGTTGCGCGCCGCGCCCGACGTGTCGACGGCCACCATGCTGGAAGGACGCATCCGCGCCATCTGGGTGCAGGAAGGCTCGCCGGCCACCACGCTACTGATGGCGCGCGGCGAACGCGACTTGCAAAACAACGCCAACGATCAGGCGCTGGAGGATTTCGACGCGGCGCTGGCGCTCGAGCCGAACTATGCCGAGGGCTTTAACCATCGCGCCGTGGCCCGCGCCGCGCTCGGCGACTACGCTGGCGCCATCCGCGACATCGAGGAGACTCTCAAGCGCGAGCCGCGCCATTTCTCGGCGCTGGAGGGCCTGTCGCGCATCGCCGAGCAGCAGCACAATTGGAAGGGCGCGCTGGAGGCGTGGCAGAAGGCGCTGGATATCGACCCGCTGACGCCCGGCGGCCTGGACCGGCTGGACATGCTGCAAAAGAAGGTGGACGGCGAGGCGACCTGACCGGTCGTTTACCGCTCGTTCACACCCGCCGCCGAAGATCCCCGTATGTGAAGGGGCGGGTGACATGCAGGACGCGGTTCCGCGGGTCGATCCCGATCTGCTGCCATCGCCGATCCACGGCACCGCGGCATTGTCGCATCGGGCCTTCGCGGGCATGCAGCTGGAAGGGTTGCTGGCCAGCATCCAGCGGCCGGTCCATACGGCGGCCCAGGATGCGGCGCTGTCCTACGACATTTCACTCGCGCTGCGGCTGAGCGGCGAGGCGACGGAGGCGGCGGCCTTGCAGCGCCATGCACTGCAACGCGGCGCGCTGTTCCGGGTGCAGGAAAGCTTCGTGCCGCGCACGCCGGACCGATTGCGGCTGTTGGCGCTGGTGGCGCCGGGCGACCTGATGGTGAACACGCCGCTCGACTTCATCACCGCGCATCTGGACGTCCAGCTCGACCTGCTGTTCGTCCGCCCCGATGCGCCGTTGCCGGCCGCGATGCCGGAGCATGACGTGGCGTTCTTCGCCGTCAGCGAATCCGATGCGCCGGCACTGGCCCGCCTGGCGCCGCTGTTCGCGCAATGGCCGCGCCCGGCATTGAACGATCCCGCACGCGTGGCGCGTCTGTCGCGGGACTTGGTTACGGCCGGGCTGGCGGGCGCGCCCGGCGTGCTCGTGCCGCCGCTGGCCAGGGCCACGCGGGCGGCGATCATGGCGCATCTGGCGAGCGGGGACGATGTGTCGGCACTGCTGCCGGGCGGGGCGTATCCGGTGCTGCTGCGCCCGGCGGGCTCGCATGGCGGGAACGGGCTTGCCAAGGCCTGCAGCGCGACCGCGCTGGCCGTGTGCCTCGATGACGCGGCGGGCGAGGATTTCTTCCTGAGTGGCTTCATCGACTACAGCGACGATGACGGGCTGTTTCGCAAATACCGCGTGGCGTTCGTCGATGGTACGCCGTTCCTTGTGCATATGGCGGCGTCCGAGCACTGGATGGTGCACTACCTGAACGCCGGCATGGCCGACCGCGCCGAACGCCGCGACGCCGAGGCGGCGGCGATGGCGGGTTTCGACACCGGCTTCGCCCGCCGGTACGCTGGGGCGCTTGCGGCGGTGAACGCATGGGCGGGCCTGGACTATCTGCAAATCGATTGCGCCGAGGCCCCGGACGGGCGGCTGCTGCTGTTCGAGGCGGACGTGGCCGGCATCGTCCACATGATGGACCCGCCGGAACTGTTTCCCTACAAGCCCCGGCAGATGCGCCGGCTGATGGCTGCGTTCGAGGCGATGCTGCGCCGGCGTGATTGCGTGGCGGCGGCCTGAGTCGGCGGATTGTCACATCGGCGGCAGGACGGACGCGTGCTAATCTCGGAGCCGTACGAGGGACGATCCGCATGACCGAAGCTCCGACACACGCCACCATCGTCGATTTCATCGCCGATATCCTGACCCGCCGCGGCGCCGATTCCTATCTCGGCGAGGATGTGACGATGCAGCAGCACATGCTGCAATCCGCGCATCTGGCCGAGCTGGAGGACGCGCCCGACGATCTGGTCGCCGGTGCGCTGCTGCACGACATCGGCCATTACCTGGGCGAGTTCGGTGAGGACTATATCGCGCAGGGTGTCGACGATCTGCACGAGGAAGCCGGCGCGCGCGTGATCGCCGGATATTTCCCGCCGCTGGTGGTGGACTGCGTGCGGCTGCATGTCGCGGCCAAACGGTATCTGTGCGCGACCGATCCAACCTATTTCGGCCGCCTGTCGCCGACCTCGGTGCAGACGCTGGCGCTGCAGGGCGGCCCGATGGGCGCCGAGGAAGTTTCCGAGTTCGAGCGCCATCCGCATTTCCGCGAGGCGGTGCGGGTGCGGCTGTGGGACGAGGGCGGCAAGGTCCGGGATATGGTCACGCCACCGTTCGCGCATTACGCGCCGCTGCTGCAACGCGTGGTGGGGCGGCACGCGGCGGCGTAAGGCGGATGCAATCCGCCGCGTTCATGTGGCGGATTGCAGCGCATCCGCGGCGGCGCGCACCCAGTCCAGCCGTGCCGCCGGCACCAGACCGTAATTGTAGAAGTTGAGCCCCTCGGCCCCGGCCCGTACAGCTGCCACCGCGCGGGCCGCGACATCCTCGGCGCTGGCGACCTCGGGGTGGAACAGGCGCAGGCCGGCGCGCAGCGTCCGCCCGGCCGGCACGGCCGCGCGGGCACGGCCGACGCCATCGGCCACGGCTTCGGGCGGGCGGGCATAGACGCACAAGGTCGCGCCATCGGTGGCCGCCGCGAGGCCGGGGAGGTCGCAGCCGGAGCGCCAGCCATCGTCGATGTCGAGCACATGGATGCGGCTGGCCGGGTTGGCGGCGGCGCGGATCTCGGCGGCAAGGCTGGTCACCGGCTCGAACCGCCAGGCGACATATGATGCGACTTCGGGATGGTCATCGAATATATCGATCCCCCGCCGGGCGAAATCCGGCCAGCGTGGGGCGGGCAGGGCGCGCTCGCACGTCTCGGTGATCCAGCGCCGCACGGTGTGCCGTGCGGCGTCACCGTCCACGCCGGCCGCCGCCGCGCGTGTCAGACAGGAATCGCAGAAGCACAGAGACAGCAGGAAATCATCCTCGGCGGTCAGATCGACGCCGTCCTTCTCGTGATGGTATCCATGGACGAACCCCATGAAGCCGATCGCCTCCAGCTCGACGATGTCGGGCTTGTAGGTAGCCGTCAGGTCGGCGACCAGCGTGACCGCGTAGGCGCGGACATCCGGGTTGCTGGGGCAGAGCGAATAATAGTTCGGGTCGCCGAAGGCGTTGCGGGTGCAGGCGTGCGGGTGGCGCATGCCCAGGCGCGTGTTGTGCAGGCACACGGTCCAACAGGCCACCGACAATCCGGTGCGGTCACGCCCATTGGTCAGCGCTGCCAGCGTATCGCCCTCGCTCAGCAGATCGGCGGGCTTCGGCTGGATGGTCAGCCCATCCCACCGGGCGGGCGTGGGGTGGAAGTAGACCGTACCGTCCTGCGGGAAATAGACCTTGCGGCGCGGGCTGCGCGGTTGCAGGAAGTGGCCGGCATGGTACGACGTGGCGAGGCTGATGCCGTTGGCGCCGGCGCGCGCCGTCAGATCGCTCACCACCGTCTCCAGGCCGAGGTCCAGCACGTCCCACGGGTAGGTCCACAAGGCCAGGATCATTGCACGTCGCTCCGCTTGCCAGATCCCCGCGCACGGCTTGGCGGGGGCCACCGCCTCTCTCTATAACACTGCGCCCCCATTTTTTCCGCGAGCCCGCCAGATGATCGATTACACCTCCGCCCGCAACCTGATGGTCGACGGCCAGGTGCGGCCGAACAAGGTGTACGACCCGCGCATTATCGCGGCGATGCGCACGCTGCCGCGCGAGCGGTTCGTGCCGCCCGCGCTGGCAACGCTTGCCTATGTCGACGAGGACGTGCCGCTGGGCGACGGGCGGGCGCTGATCGAGCCGATGGTGATCGCCCGGCTGATACAGATCGCCGCCGTCAAGCCCGGTGATCGGGCGCTCGTCGTGGCTGCCGGCACCGGCTATGGCGCTGCGCTGCTGGCCGCCTGCGATGCCGCGGTGACGGCGCTGGAGGACAACGAGGCGCTGCTGGGGATCGCCCGCGACGCTATTAGCGGCCTGGCCGGCATTACCATCGTCAAAGGGCCGTTGGCGCAGGGCTGGCCGTCCGGCGCGCCATACGACCTAATCCTGATCGAGGGCGCGGTGGAGGACGTGCCGCCAGCGCTGGCGGCACAGCTACGCGCGCCGGGCGGGCGGCTGATGACGGTGCGGCGTGGGGCCAACGGCCTGTGCCAGGGCGTGCTGGCCGAGCCGAGCGAGGGCGGATTGAGTTTCCAGCCGGTGTTCGATTGTGCTACCCCTCTGCTGCCGGCATTTCGTCGCGCGCCGCAATTCGTCTTCTAGCGGCAGCGCGGCCGACCGTGCCAAAGCAATGGCGCGCGCCGCGACGCTGTGGCAGATGTTGCGCACGGGCCAGGAGCGGCCCGGCCGCGGCGACACCGTCTGCCATACGGATGGCCGCGCGGCGCAGAACGTGAGGGTCGAAAGCATGCTGTCGCGCTACGCACGGGCCGGAATGGCCACCCTGTTTGCAATCGGGGCGCTCGGGTCCGGTGCCGCCCAGGCCCAGCCGCCGCGACTCCCGAACACGATGCAGGAGGCGCTTGCGGCTGCCTATGCGAACAACCCGACGCTGCTGGCGTTCCGCGCCCAGTTGCGTGCCACCGACGAGAACGTCGCGGCCGCGCTTAGCGGTTGGCGGCCCACGCTGGTGGTCACCGGCTCTGCCGGCGAAACCTATGCCAAAATTGATACGATCACAAAAAGCTTCGGAGTTGTTACAAAATCTGGCCTTCCGGCCCAGTTTGGCTCAACCGCCGCTACCGCGACGCTGACCCAGCCGATCTACAGCGGCGGCAAAGTCAAGGCCACCACCAACAAGGCCGTGAACCAGGTATTTTCGACCCGCGCCCAGTTGATGGCGACCGAGGAGCAGGTTTTCACCGACACCATCAGCGCCTATGTCGGCGTGGTCGAGGATCAACAGATCCTGCAATACGATATCAGCAACGAGCAGATCCTCGCCAAGCAGTTGCAGGCGACCAACGACCGCTTCCGGGTCGGCGAGTTGACGCGCACCGATGTCGCGCAGTCGGAAGCCGCCCTGGCGAACGCGACGGCGGTACGGCAGACGGCCGAAGGCACGCTCGAAGCCGCCCGCGCCACCTACGAGCAGGAGGTGGGCTTTCCCGCCGGCAAGCTGGCCGACCCGCAGCCGCTGAAATCCCCGGTGAAGTCGGTGGATGAGGCCAAGGCGATCTCGGCCCGCAACAACCCGAACGTGGTCGCGGCGCTGTTTGCCGATTCGGCGGCGCGCGATGCCTTCGATCTCGCATATTCCGCGCTGATGCCCACGCTCGCGCTGCAAGCCTCGGCGTTCCGCACCCAGAACCAGTCTCTTCCCGGCGAGATCGAGCAAGGTGGCCAATTGCTGCTCAATCTGTCGGTGCCGATCTACCAGGGGGGCAGCGAGTATGCCGCCATCCGGCAGGCGCGCCAGCAGGAGCAGCAGGCGCGGCAGCAGCTGGACGTGGAGCGGCGGGCCTCCGTGCAGCAGGCCGCCAGCGCCTGGGAACAGGTGGCCTCCGCCCGAGCGGCGATCATCAGCGGGCGGGCGTCGATCCGCGCCAACGAGATTGCGGTCGAGGGGCTGGAGCGTGAGGCACTGGTTGGCAGTGCCACCACGCTCGATGTGTTGGTGGCTGTCGGGAACCTGCTGACGGCGGAAACCACGTTGGCGCAGTCCGTCGCGCAGTTGGTGAACTCGTCCTATCTGGTGGCGGCGGCGGTCGGCCGGCTGACCGCGCGCGATCTGGGCCTGAGTGTGCCGCTGTATGACGAGAAGGCGTACTACACGGCCATACGCGACCTCTGGATCGGCACGGGCGACTACGCCACCAACCAGCCCAATCGCTGATGACTCCGCCCGCCTCCGCTCCTGGCAACCCGGCCGCGCCTGGCGGGGCGGGCGATCCATCGATGGAGGATATTCTCGCCTCCATCCGGCGCATCCTCAGCGAGGACGAGGCGGAGCCGAGCCCGCTGCCCGCGCCGCCGCATGAGGAGGCGCCGCCTGCGCCCGGCCCGGACGTGCTGGCGCTGGATGCGTCGATGCTGGTGGAGCCGCTGTCGCCCGCTCTGCCCGCGCGGGAGACGGCGCATAGCGTTGAACCGCCACCACCACCGCCGCCTCAACCCGCTGCCCCGGCCCCGTCCCTTCAGGCACCTGAGCCTGCGCCCGTATCCGAACCGCCGACCGGCGCGCCGCAACCGTTGATCGGCGCCGCCGCCTCCGCCGCCGCGGCCTCCTCGGTGGGGGCGTTGTTGCGCACCCTCTCGACCGAGCGCCAGCAGGTGCCGGTGTATCGCGGCGGCCCGAGCATCGAGGATGTGGTGCGCGAGGAAATCCGGTCGCTGCTGAAGGTGTGGCTGGATGCGAACCTGCCGCCGCTGGTCGAGCGGCTGGTGCGCGCCGAGATCGAGAGGTTGGTCGGCGGGGCGATGTCCTGATACACCCCCGCCTACCATGTTGAGCAAAACCTATCAGTCCTCCGAATCCGAACCCCGCCTGTATCAAGGTTGGGAGGAATCAGGCGCGTTCGCCGCCGACCCCGACTCGCAACGCGGCGCCGTTCACCATCATGATCCCGCCGCCGAACGTCACCGGCAGCCTGCACATCGGCCACGCGCTGACGATGACGGTGCAGGACACGCTGGTCCGCTGGCGGCGGATGCAGGGGCGTGACGCGCTGTGGCAGCCCGGCACCGACCACGCCGGCATCGCCACGCAGATGGTGGTCGAGCGACTGCTCGCGGCCGAGGGCATCGACCGGCGCACGCTCGGCCGGGAAAAATTCCTGGAACGGGTCTGGCAATGGAAGGCCGAGTCGGGCGGCACCATCACGCGCCAGTTGCGCCACCTGGGCGCCTCGCTGGACTGGCCGCGCGAGCGGTTCACGATGGACGATGGCCTCTCGCAGGCGGTGCGCGAGGTGTTCGTCACGCTGCACGACCAGGGCCTGATCTATCGCGACCGGCGGCTGGTGAACTGGGACCCGAAATTCCAGTCGGCGATTTCCGACCTTGAGGTCGAGAGCCGCGAGGTCCGTGGGCACCTCTGGCACATCCGCTATCCGATCGAGGGCGAGGCGGAGCGCACCATCACGGTGGCCACGACGCGGCCCGAGACGATGCTGGGCGATACGGCGGTGGCGGTGCATCCCGAGGATGCGCGTTATCAGGACCTGATCGGCCGTTTCGCGGTGCTGCCGCTGACCGGGCGGCGCATCCCGATCGTGGCCGACGAATATTCGGACCCGGAGAAGGGCACGGGCGCGGTCAAGATCACGCCGGCGCATGACTTCAACGATTTCGAGGTCGGACAGCGGCACAGGCTGGCGATGCCGTCGATTCTCGACAAGGAAGGGCGCGTCACGCTGGCGGAGATCGCGGGCGATCTTGCCGAAGTGCCCGGTGTCGCCGACCTGACGTTCGTGCGTGGGCTGGCAGGGCAGGATCGCTTTGCCGCCCGCAAGGCGATCGTCGCCAAACTCGAAGAGCTCGGGCTTCTGGAAAAGATCGAGCCGCACACGCACCAGGTGCCGCACGGCGACCGTTCCGGCGTGCCGATCGAGCCACTGCTGACCGTGCAATGGTATTGCAACGCCGGCGAACTGGCGAAACCGGCCATTGCCGCCGTGGAAAGCGGGCGCACGAAGTTCGTGCCGCAGCAATGGGAGAACACGTTCTTCGCCTGGATGCGCGACATCCAGCCCTGGTGCATCAGCCGGCAGCTGTGGTGGGGCCATCGCATCCCGGCCTGGTACAGCCGGACGGGACGGTGTTCGTCGCCAGGACGGAGGCAGAGGCGAAGGCCAAGGCCCGTGCACATTTTGGCGCGGACGTGGCGCTGACGCAGGACGAGGACGTGCTCGACACGTGGTTCAGCTCGGCGCTGTGGCCGTTCTCCACGCTCGGCTGGCCGAACCAGACGCGCGAGCTGGCGCGCTACTATCCCGGCGACGTGCTGGTGACGGGATTCGACATCATCTTCTTCTGGGTCGCCCGGATGATGATGATGGGCCTGCACTTCATGGACGATGTGCCGTTCCGCACCGTCTACATCCACGGCCTCGTGCGCGACGAGCGCGGCCAGAAGATGAGCAAGTCCAAAGGCAACGTGATCGACCCGCTGGAGCTGATGGACCGCTACGGCACCGACGCGCTGCGCTTCGCGATCGCCTCGCTGACCGGCCCGGGGCGGGATATCAAGCTGGGGCCGAAGCTTGTCGAGAACCACCGCAGCTTCGTCACCAAGCTGTGGAACGCCGCGCGGTTCTGCGAGATGAACGCGATTGCGCCGGACGCCGAATTTACGCCCGCGATGGCGATGCTGCCGCTGACCCGCTGGATTCTGGCCGCCGCGTCCGACGCGGTCGCCGAGGCGACGGCGGCGCTGGAGGCATATCGCTTCGACGACTACGCCGCCGCCTGCTACCGCTTTACGTGGCACAGCTTCTGCGACTGGTTCCTGGAATTCGCCAAGCCGGCACTGGCCGATGCCGACAGCGCCGAGGCGGAAGAGGTGAAGCGCGCGGCCGCGTATGTGCTCGGCGTGATCCTGCGGCTGCTGCATCCGGTGATGCCGTTCGTGACCGAGGAGTTGTGGGACCGTTTCGGCTATGGGCCGGAGTGCAGCCTGATCCGCGCCGAATGGCCGACGCCGTTCGCGGTTCCCGACGCCGAGGGTGCGCGGGCCGAACTGGACTGGGTGACGAGCCTGATTGGGCAGGTGCGCACGATCCGCGCCGAGATGAACGTCCCGCCGGCCGTGCTCGTGCCGGTTTTCCTGAAGGACGCTTCGGATGCCGAACTGCGTCGCCTGCAGGCGTGGCGAGACTTGATCGTCAGGATGACACGCGCCTCCGACGTTTCGGGACTGCCCGGCGAGGTCCCGCCGGGCAGCGCGCAGGGGGTGATCGGGCAGACCACCATCGTGCTGCCGCTCGCCGGACTGATCGACCTTGCTGCGGAGCGTGCCCGGCTGCTCAAGGACCACGCGAAGGCGATGAAAGAGGTCGAGGCGAATCAGAAAAAGCTCGACAACGCCGATTTCGTTGCCCGCGCGCCGGATGAGGTGAAAGCGGAAATACGCGAGCGGTACGAGGCGGCGCTTGCGGAGGCGGCGAAGCTGCAGGCGGCGCTCACGCGGATCGGGTGATTCCGGTTACGCAAGCGGTCGCTGACGGGTTGCTTCATGTCCGTCTCCGCCCTTGAGGGCGGAGACGGATCTAGCGCGGCCGCGTAGGCGTTGCTACGATGGAGAGCCGTGGCGAGGGAACAACTCCACATCTGGACCACGACATGAGTGATGATCCGACTTCGGCCCAAACAGAATGGGTGCGTCGCGTCCTGGGCATTGACGCGAACTTGGACGGTGCGCCACCGGTTGGTATCGTCGCCTATCGCAAAGCCCTGCTCGACCTTGGAACAACCCGCGAGCGGGTGACGACGCAGGCCCGCGACCTCGCTGACCAGATCGCCGACACTCTGCCGGAGCGAGCGGAGCTTGCCACCCGCGTCGCGGACATGATCGAGGAGTTCTGCGACGAGATCGGGGATACGATCGATCGCGGTATCAACGCGTCTGACGAGGATCGCGGCAAGCGCAACGAAGAGGTCAGGCGAGACGTGCTGGGTCTTATCGACAAGATCTCCGGCAACAAGCTGATTGCGCACGTTGATCGCAATCCCATCAAGTCCTTGCAGATTGCGACTAGTCTGTCGGCGGCGTTGCAGCGCGTTGCCGATACAGTCGTCTGAGGTATCCAGCGATGTCCGACAATACTCTGGAGCAATGGTGCCGAGAGGCCGAGCCGCTCGTCGGCACGCCTGGCGACATCCACACGACGAAGTATCCGCAGCTTCTGGGCAAGGAAGGGGACATTCGTGGCAAGTCGATGTCGGCGGCCACGTGGGACAAGGCCAAGCAGCGCATCGGCGACGCGACTGAGCCGACGGAGAAGGACCGCCTGGTTCTCGAGCTCGGTCAAATCGCAAAACGGAACGACAAGCTCTTTGGCAAACTTGGGCTAACCGAGCAGGAACTGCAGGATTTCGAGCCCGTTGGCGAAAAACTTGGTCAGGTCAGTACGGATTTCAGGAAGGCTTCAAACGCACTGAATTCCAAGGGCAAGGGTACCCTTGGCAGCCTCGCGAATGTCCAGGGCATGGGTGAGGAGAATGTCGAAGAAATAAAAGCCGAGGGCCGCGGGCTGCAGAAAAAATTCGCTGACGCCATCAAGAAGGATACCCCTCCCGAAAAAGCCCTCGAAGCCCTCGAGGAGTACGAGCAATTCGCGCAGGGGCTTCAGGCGTTCGATAGTCAGTATGTCAAGATACGCGGCAAGTATACCGTCCTGGAAAAGGGCAGGCTGACACCCACTGAGTTCATCAGCGTATCGCGCATCGAGCAGCTCGTCGATGACGCCCACAAGGATTGGGTCGACGCGATCGCAGGGGCCGAGGACAACCTCAAAACCGGAGAACGGGGCCAAAACCGGAAATTTTTTGCCGGTAGAATAGAGAAGCTAAAGGAAAAATATGCCAAGTGGAAGCTAGATTGGCCCAAACTGTCTCTCTACGATATTCTGGACGAACAGCACCCTTCCGGCCTGGGCGGCCTGGAACAGATCGTGTCGGACGCCTGGGACCTGGCATCCTCGGATGAATATCTGGCCCCCGATGAGGGCCTTAACGAAATGAAGGCGGATGTGATCCTGAAGTGGCAACACTTCGTCAACAGCACAACCACCGCGGAGAAGCTGACCCGTCGTGGCCCGGTCGCATCGCAGAAGGTGCGCGACATGAACAGCGGCAGACAATGGAAGGGGTCTTACAGGATCGGCGACGGTTTGTATAAGCTCTCGGAGAGCCGGAGTGCCGATGTCTCCTTCAAGCGACCCATCCCGAAGAACATGCGGATCGGCAGCCGTCCCGACGTAAAATCCTTCATCTATCACCTCGCCCCCTATGCGAGTTAGGACCAATCAACATTTCCGCGGTTGACGCGCGTTGATGACCTGATTTGTGCGCCCACGGCGCGCCTTTCCCTTCAAATCCTGGCAAGCCCGCGCGAGCGGACAGCGAGGGCACCCAAGGCGCAATGCCTGTTTATCTTTGATGGAATCAGGCCGCTAGCAATCGCCGCGCGGCTTCGCCCCGCGTCCCGTTACCCCGCGCAACGGCGCACCGCGGCGCGCCGGAGTGGCCACGGGGCGCTTGCTCGCCACTTTGGGCGGCGCAGCGACGCCGTCATCTACGTCCGTCGCGGCGTTCTCCGTCACCGCATCCGTCGGCGCCGCGTGGGTCCAGAAGCCGCGCACATTTGCCAGCACGGGCGCCTCCGGGACCACCACGCGCGCCTTCGGAAACGCATCGCGCGTCGCATCGGCGTACACCGCGGCACCCCCGCCGGCGAGCAGGATCACGTCCACCTCGCGGCGCTCACCGCGCATCGATTGCCGCACGGCCGCCAGCGCCACCGCTGTCGTCCGCTTCGCCGCCGCCGCAATATACGGCGCCAGCTCGATCGGCTCACCGAACAGTTTTACCCGCGCCGATCCCAGCCGGATCGCCTTCTCGATCTGGTCGCGACCGAGCCGCGCGCCGTGCTCCTGCTGGATCAGGTCGTCCGCCGCCTCGATCAGCAGGCTCATCGCGTTGGTGGTCGAACCGGAGTTGGCCGAGCGCAATTCGCCGCCGTCGATCAGCACCCAGTCCACCGAGAAGAAACCCGGGTCGATCACCAGCGTGCGCGCTTCCTCGAACGCCTCGGCTGCCGTGGCGTCGCGCGTCATGTCCAGATAGGCGCCGGCCGGCTGCGGCAGGATGTCCACGGCTGCCACCTCGACCTGACGCTGCGGCGTCACCTGATGCGTGCCGGTCAGCATCGCCCGCAGCCGCTCGCGCCGTGCCGTGCCCTGGTATTGCGCCACCGGCAGGCCGGTCACCAGCCGGTCGATCCGCGCGGACCCTGCCACCAGCATCGCCGCGTGGCACAGCGCGCGATACGCCGGCGTGGCCGGATAGTCCGGGTGCAGCTCGCGTTCCCAGTTCTGCAGCCGGCTCGGTTCCACGCCCGCGGCCCAGGCCTCGCCATCGACGCTGACCACGACATGGCCGTCATCGCGGGCGCGGCCGAGCTGTTCCGGCATCGTCGAGGACGGCCCGGCGCCGGCCGGCAGGATGGTCGCCGCCGGGTCATGGCCCGCCGTGCCGGCGAGCACCTTCAGGTTCGAATAGCCAACGTCCACGGCAACGACGAACATGCAGATCCCCACGCAACAACGACCAAGACCCCATCCGGCATCGCCTAGTGGTCAAAATCTGACACTTGGTTCCGTCCGCCACGTGAGCGCTTGCGGCCAATGCCCGCAGGCATTCCTTGTAGTCCAACGCAATTGCACCTGCCTCACCCGGCAGCCGCACGCTCAAGAGCGGCAATGTCGAGCTTAACCATTGCCCCCATGGCAGCGAAGACACGACCCGCGACGGTTGGGTCAGGGTCGGCCAGCAGACGCGGCAGGGTCTTGGGCACGATTTGCCAAGGCACGCCCCACTTGTCTCGCAGCCAGCCGCACATGAGTTCCGAGCCTCCATCCGCGGTGAGCGCCGTCCACAGCCGATCTACCTCCGCTTGGTCGGCGCACTCTACCGAGATCGAAGCAGCCGTGCCGTAACTTGCTGGCGCCCCACCGTTCAGCGCTTGGAAGCTCTGACCGCCGAGGGTGAAGGTCACCATGATCACGTCGCCCGCTACGCCACCAGGCCAAATCCCTGGCGAGCGCTGGATGTGCGTGAGGTTGGACCCGGGCACGAGAGAAACATAGAAGCGGACGGCCGCCTCCGCATCTTTCCCAAACCAGAGGCAGGTGCTGACTTTCGACATCGAGACGGCTCCTCTCCATCTGAGGTCCATTTTCGCAGCTGGGTACCAAGTGTCAGATTTTAACCACTAGCATGCCAGTGCGACGGCAGATCGCTGGGAATCATGACAACCGCGGGACATTCCCCGCCCTTGCGGGGCGCAGGATCAGGTGCCGGTGAATTTGGCCGGGTGCTTGCCGAGGAAGGCGCGGTGGCCTTCGCGAAAATCATCGCTGGAGAACGCGTCGAGAAACAGCGCGCGGGTGTGCGGCGTCTCCGCATAGGCACCGGCCGCGATCGCATCGACGATCTGCTTGGTCGCGCGCAACGATACCGGCGAGACGGTGCTGAGCGTGCGCAGATAGGCGTCGCTCTCGGCGCCGAACGAATCCGCCGGCCACAGGCGGTCGATCAGCCCGATCCGATACGCTTCCGCCGCGTCCAGCATGCGCCCGGAAAACAGCATGTCCTTGGCACGGCCGGGGCCGACATGGGCGACCAGGGCCTGCGTCTGCGCGTGGCTGTAGACGATGCCGAGTTTCGCGGGCGTGATCGCGAACCGCGCATTGCCGGCGGCGAGCCGCAGATCGCAGGCCAATGCCAGCGAACAGCCGCCACCGACGCACAGGCCGCGGATGACGGCGATGCTCGGCAGCCGGGCATGCGAAATCGCGTCCAGCGCCGCCTGCATTTCGTCGGCGGCGCGTTCGCTCTCGGCGGGCGTTGCGTGCGTGGCTTCGAATTCGGCGATGTCGGCGCCGGCACAGAAGCAATCTTCCACCATGCTGTCCAGTAGCAGCAGCCGCGCCGGCGTGGCCTCGGCGCGGGCGACCAGGCCGGGGATCGCGCGCCACATGTCGCGCGACATCGCGTTGCGTTTGTGCGGCCGGTTCAGCCGGATGCGCGCGAGGTCGTCCTCGATCGCCAGCACGATGGGCACGGCAGCGCTGTCCATGACGACGTCCTCCGATCGGCCGATGATGACGGCGGCGGCGGGCGTTGACAACGCGGGCTGGCGCGCTGCCTGACGTGGCGCAAGGCTGTCATTCGGCCCGCTCCGAAATCCCGCCTAGCCAATCCCGCCCCACCCGGCCCACGCTCCGCCAGCATGGCGGACGGGGGCGGGCGTGGACACCACGACAGCACGAACGGATGCGGCAAATCCGCGCTGGCGGCGCACGTTCTTGGGCATGGTGGTGGTCCAGTTCGTGATGACGGCGTCGTTCACGATGATCGCGCCGATCATGCCGCTGCTGCTGCCGCAACTGGGCGTGCATGACGCGTCCCGCATCGACCTGTGGGCCGGCATCCTGAACGCCATCAATTTCCTGGTTGCCGCCGTCGCCTCGCCGCTGTGGGGCGCGCTGGCGGACCGGCATGGCCGCAAGCTCATGGTGCTGCGCTGCTCGCTGGCGGTCTGCGTGTTCACGTTCCTGATGGGGTTTGCACGCAATGTCTGGCAGCTGCTGGCGCTGCGCGGGCTCATGGGCGCGTTCAGCGGCTTCTCGGCCGCCGCCATCGCGCTGGTCGCCTCGCAGACACCGGAGGACCGGCTGGGCTATGCACTCGGCTGGCTGGCCAGCGGGCAGCTGGTCGGCGCGCTGGTCGGCCCGGTCATCGGCGGCGGGCTCGCCGATCTCACCGGCAGCTACCGCGCGCCGTTCTTCCTGACATCGGCGCTGGCCGGGATAGCGCTGCTGCTGTGCTGGCGGCTGGTGCCGGAGCGGTTTACGCCGCCGGCCAAGGACAGCCAGCGCCCGTCGCTGCGCCAGAGCCTCACGCTGCTGTTCGGCACCACGGCGCTGCTGCCGCTGTTCGTGGTGCTGCTGCTGGCCCAGTTCGGCACCCGCACCGTGCAGCCGGTGGTCACGCTGTATGTGCAGGCGCTGGTCGGCAACAGCCCGTCGCTGGCCACGCTCGGCGGGATCGCATTCTCGATGACCGGGGTGGCGGACCTGATCGCCTCGCCGTTCCTGGGCAAGCGCAGCGACGTGCTGGGCTATCGGCGCGTGCTGCTGGTGTGTCTGGCCGGCAGCGTGGCTGCCAGCCTGCCGCAGGCGTTCGCGCACAGCTACTGGAGCTTCCTGGCCGGGCGGTTCGCGCTCGGCATCTTCGTGGGCGGCATTCTGCCCACGGCCAACGCGCTGGTCGGGCGGCTGGCGGGGCGGGAGAACCGGGGACTGGTCTATGGCGCCACAGCCTCGGCGACGTTCCTGGGCGGGTTTCTGGGCCCGATCTCCGGCGGCGCGGTGGCGGCCGCGTTCGGGCTGCGCTGGGTGTTCGTGATGACGGCCGCCGTGCTGGCCACCAGCCTCGCCTGGGTGTGGCTGACCGTGCCGCGCGGCGTGGACGCCACGTTGCGTGGCAGTGCCGATCAGGGCGCCGAGCACGGCGCCAATCACGGCACTTGACTCCGCCCCCTCGACAGGGAATCCATAGAGAACAAACAGTAAACATGAAAGGCCCCGCCGCGCCGTGTCAAGCGCCGCTGCCCCTGCTTTGGCCACATCGCTTGCGCCGGCCTGGGATGGGCTGGCGTTCGGCGACAGCCGCGTCGATGCCTGCCTGCCGCCTGGCGGGCTGGCGCTGGGCCAATGGCATGAGATCGGGGCCGGCGGGATCGAGGCGGAGCTGGGCGCGCTTGCCGCCGCCTTTGCCGCAAGCTGGCTGGCGCGGCTGGACGCGGGCCGGCCGGTGCTGTGGATCGCCCAGCGTACCGACCTGCACCCGCCCGGGCTGCGCGCCTATGGGCTGGACCCGGCACGGCTGCTGCTGGTGCGCACCGGCGACGATGCCGGCACGCTCGCGGCCATGGAGACCGGCTTGCGCGGCGGGGCTGCCGTCGCGGTGGTGGCCGAGGTCGGGCGGCTGACGCGGCTGGCCGGGCGGCGGCTGCATCTGGCGTGTCTGGCCCAGGGTGCCACCGGCTTTGTACTGCGCCGCTGGCCGCATGGCCGCAAGCCCGCCCAGGACCAGGACGGGGCCGCTGCCGCCACGCGCTGGCGCCTCGCACCCGCCCCCAGCCGGCACGACAACGATGAACCCGGCGCGCCGCGCTGGCGCGTGACGCTGGAGCACGCGCGGGGCGGCCGGCCCGGCGCGTGGCTGATGGAAGCAGGGGAGAGCGAAGATGCGCCGTTTGCTCTGCGTGTGGTGGCCGCGCTGGCCGACGCTGCGCCTGCGACGGATCGGCGCCGCTCCGCCTGACCAGCCGCTCGCCACGGTCGAGGCGGTGCACGGCCTGCGCCGGCTCGCTGGCGTCTGCGAGCTGGCCGAAGCCGCCGGGCTGGACGAGGGCATGTCGTTGGCCCAGGCGCGCGCCGTCCTGCCCGGTCTGACCGTGATGGACGCCGATCCGGCTGCCGACCGTGCCGGTCTGACGGCGCTGGCGAGCTGGGCGGAACGCTACACGCCGCTCGCCGTCGCCGACCCGCCGGACGGCGTGACGCTGGACATCACCGGCTGCGCGCATCTGTTCGGCGATGAGCCAAGTCTGGCCGCCGACCTGCACGCAAGGCTGACCCGGCAAGGCCTTCCGGCCCGCCTCGCCATCGCCGGCACGGCCGCTTGCGCCTGGGCGCTCGCACGTTCGGCCGCGAACGCGATCACGATGCTGCCGTCCGGGCAGGAGCGGGCGGCCCTGGCGAAAACCCCGCTCGCGCTGCTGCGGCTGGAACCGCGCGCAGTGGCAGGGTTGCGGCGGTTGGGCGTGCGTGTCGTCGCCGAACTGGCACGGCTGCCGCGCGCGGACGTTACCGCCCGGTTCGGCTCCGGCCCCGTGCTGCGGCTGGATCAGGCGTTCGGCGCGGCCGACGAGCCGATACCGTGGCCGCACCCGCCACCGCCCTGGTGCGAACGCCGCGCCTTCGCCGAGCCGATCGGCACGCCGGACGATCTTTGCCGGGTGCTGGCGCTGCTGGCCGAAAGACTGTGCGAACGGCTGGCGGCCGAACACCGCGGCGCGCATGGCTTCACCGCCACCTTCCTGCGCGTGGACGGCGCCCGCCCGCGCATCGCGGCCGCCACCGCCCTGCCGGTGCATGACGTGGCCTACGTCGCCAAACTGCTGATCGCCAAGCTGGACACGCTGGACCCTGGGTTCGGCGTCGACGCGGTGGTGCTGGAGGCGGAGAGCGTGGCCCCGCTCGCGCCCGCGCAAACCCGCTTCGACGGTCCCGGGGAGTCACAGGCACTGGCCGAGACCGTGGATGCGCTGACCAGCCGGCTCGGCCCGGCGCAGGTCTGGCGCGTGGCGCCGTACCCGAGCCATGTGCCCGAGCGCAGCGTGCGCCGCGCCCCGCCGCTGGCCCGCCGCAGCCCCGATCCGCCCCCGGATGACGAGGCCCCGCCGCGCCCGCTGCGCCTGCTGGCCCGCCCGGAGCCGATCGACGCAACCGCGCCGGTGCCGGACGATCCGCCGATCCTGTTCCGCTGGCGCGGCAGCCTGCACCGCGTGCGCGCCGCCAGCGGCCCGGAACGCATCGCCGCCGAATGGTGGCAGAGCCAGACGCCGGCCGGCCGGGAGCCGGCGGATCTGGTGCGCGACTACTACCGCGTGGAGGACCAGGACGGCGCGCGCTTCTGGCTGTTCCGCACCGGCCGCCACGCCGGCGCGCCGGGCACCGGATGGTTCCTGCACGGGCTGTTCGGATGAGGTTTCGGCAGGGCTAGACAGGCAACCTTTTGTCGAACGCCGCGCTCACAAACCCTAAACACGGGAGGGCGGCGCATGAGCGAAACCCAGGAGCAAGCGGATCGCAAATGGCGTCCGCGCGCCAATCCGTGGGTCATCGCGGTCTCGGTCACGCTCGCCGCGTTCATGGAGATCCTCGACACCACCATCGTCAACGTCTCGCTGCCGCATATCGCCGGCAGCCTGTCCTCCAGCTACGACGACGCGACCTGGACACTGACCTCCTATCTCGTCGCCAACGGCATCGTGCTGCCGATCTCGGGTTCGTTCGGCCGCGTGCTCGGCCGCAAGCGATACTTTCTCCTCTGCATTGGTGCATTTACGATATGTTCGTTCCTATGCGGTATTGCCACGAGCCTCGGAGAGCTCATCATCTTCCGGCTGTTACAGGGGTTCTTCGGCGGCGGGCTGCAACCCAACCAGCAATCCATCATCCTCGACACGTTCGAACCCAGCCAGCGCGGCAAGGCATTCTCGGTCGTGGCGGTGGCGGTGATCTTCGCGCCGATCATCGGGCCGACGCTCGGCGGCTGGATCACCGATGCCTATTCCTGGCGCTGGATCTTCCTGATCAACATCCCGGTCGGCATCGTGGCGCTGATCGCCAACGCTGCCCTGGTTGAAGATCCACCCTGGACCAGGCGCCAGCGTCAGCACTTCATCGACCTTGACTGGGTCGGCATCGGGCTGATCGCGATCGGCTTCGGCTGCCTGGAGGTGATGCTCGATCGCGGCGAGGACGAGGACTGGTTCGGCTCCTCGTTCATCGTGCTTATGGCGAGTCTGGCGGCGGTCGGCATTGCCTCCGCCGTGGTCTGGCTGTTGACCACGCCGCGGCCCGTCGTCAGCCTGCAGGCCTTCACCGACCGCAATTTCTCCGTGGGCTGCGTGATAGTGCTGGCGATGTTCTCCACGCTGTATTCCAGCGCCGTGGTGATGCCGCAGCTGGCGCAGCAACAGCTCGGCTATGACGCGACCTGGGCCGGGCTGATCCTGTCGCCCGGCGGTTTCGTCATCCTGCCGCTGATCCCCTTCGTCAGCCGCCTGCTGATGCCCAACATCCAGACACGCTACATCATCGGCTTCGGCTTCTTCTCGCTCGGCTGCGCGCTGCTGTTCGCGACCTTCGAGATCTCACCGACGCTATCGTTCTGGAACCTCGCGTCGCTGCGGGTGACGCAGACGTTCGGGCTCGCGTTCCTGTTCGTGCCGAACAGCACGATCAGCTATTCCACGCTGCCGCGCGAGCTGAACACCGATGGCAGTTCGCTGTATGTGATGCTGCGCAACATCTCCGGCTCCATTGGGATTTCGCTCGCGACCGCGATGATCCGCGAGCAGTCTCAGGTGCATCGCGCCTTTCTGTCGCGTGATCTGACGCCGCTGAAGCAGCCGTTCAACGAGCTGGTGGCGCAGATGCAGGCCACGCTGCAATCACGCAACTATCCTGGCGATCTGCATCAGGTCGCGCTCGGCCTCATCAACCAGACATTGGATGCACAGGCGGCGTTCCTTGCCTATATCGACGTGTTCTCGGTCGCGGCGCTGCTGTCGTTCAGCATGGTGCCCGTGGTGTTCCTGTTCCGCGGCAGAACGGCCGCCGCCGGCGCGGGGGCTGGTGCGCACTGAGTTGCTTGGCCATGGCGGCTCAGTCCGGATCCTCGGTCATGTCCAGCGCCGTGCGGCGCAGCACGCCGAGATCCACGCGGAACGTGTGCGGCAGGCCGGGCGCCAGTCGCCAATGGCGGAAGCCGCCGCCTGCCGGCGCTACGAACGCCAGGCGGTGGCCGCGCAGGCGGCCGATCTTGCTCTGGTAGTCGTTGGCGAAATTGATCGCGATCACGCGCGTGTCCCGCCCGGCGAAGATCGCGTTGTGCAGGCCCGAGCCATAGGCGCCGGCAATCACCCGCGCCCCCGAGAACACGCGGATCTGCTGCTCGATCGAGAGAAGGTGCGGCTGGATCACCGTGAAGCCGAGTTGGATGAACAGCTGCTCGACCTCGGCCTCGTTCTCCAGCCCGTTCTCGCCAACGCTTTGGCCCGCGACGTAGATGCGCCTGGGTGTCGGCGGAGTGCCGATGGCGGCGGCGCCATGGCGCTGCGCCAGATCTTGCAGCATCAGGTTCATCGCCGGATGGTAGTTGTGCTCGGTATGCAGCATTGCCGGCATGACGATGCACGGGGCGGTCACGCACTGGCGGCTGTCGTCGTACCAGACCACCGGAGCGTCCGGCTCGAAGATCCGCGCGAAGCTTTTCGCCCAATCCGGCAGCCGGGTGGACAGTGCGAGCGGGATGTCGGCGCCGAACCGGCGAAGCACCATCAGCAGATACAGTCGCGGCAGCATCTCCAGCAGGAAATAGCCGTGCACGAGGTTCGGATGCAGCGCAGCGGCGATCGGATGACCGACCGCCAGTGTTTCCACATCCTCGCGTCCCAGCGCGCCGCGATGCACCGGCAGCAATTGCGGTTCGTCCGCCGCCAGGATCGGACGGAAATAGCCGGGAAGGCAGTCCGGCAGTGCCACGAAGCGCTGCCCAAGGGTGACCAACCCGTTGCCCCACAGCACGGCGCCAGGCAGCGCATAGACGTTGGCGCTGACCGGCGACGGATATTGGTAGTGTTCGGCGACGAAATCGCCGGGCATCTCGCTTTCCCGGTGCAGCGGAGGCTGCGGCGGCGGCAATGCGCGTGCGAACAAGGTCAGCAGTTCGGGGGCATCGCCGCGGCCGAACGATCCGATTTCGGTCGTGACCTCAAAGATCGGTTCGATGAGCCCGTTGATCCGCGCCGGGCCCGCTGGCACGGGCGGCGACGCCTGGGCGGCCGTGGCGGGCGGCTTGAGCATATCGGATGGCGGTGGGTCGGGCAGCTTCGGGAGACCCCAGGCGGTCACCAGTACGGATTGATCGACCGACGCGTCCGCCACCTGCGCCGGTGCTGTCTGCGCCAGCCCTGTCGTCCGCTCTGGTCCTGTTGCTGGCCGTCCGGCTTGTAGCGCAGCACGACAGAGGTCGCGCCACCCCTGGAAGGCGATGGTCTCCCAGCTTTCGCCGGCCCGTATGAACTTGTCGACGGCGCCGACAAATAGCCGCGGGCTGACCTCCGCGATCGATCCGGCTGGCCGCTCCGCATTCGCCTCGACTACATAGAGCAGCCGATTTGGCGCATGGCGCTCCATCGCCCGATGCAGCCTGAGCACATCCGGCCATGGCGCGCCGCCGACCGCCTTGAACACGAATGTCTTCGACGGTGCCTGCAAATCCTCCATCATCTTGCGTGCGAGATACGCGAGGCGGCGACACATCTTGGCGTGCAGCGCCGTGCGCTCCTCGGCCGTGACATGCGATGCGGTCAGGAACGTGTGCATGGCCGTTCCATAGCGGTGGTTTTGCAGCACGAATTCGTCGTTGGGGGCCACGATAAGGTCGGTGGCGTTCAGGTCGCCAATGCCGCTGAATTCTTGCTCGACGCCGACGATGAGTGCACCGAGCGAGATGGCATTCCACCGCAGCAGGCTCAACGGTTCCGCACCGAAATGACGTTGCACGAGTTCGAATTCGCAACTGTCGCCCAGGCTTTCGAACTGCATCATCAGCTCGGTATCGGTCGCCGGCTTCGTCGTGGCGTCCAGCCGGTCCCAGTCGATCCCGATGGCGCCACCGCCGATGATCCCGTCGATCTGCGCGCTCCTCAGCTGCATGATGAAGTCGGCCCGGCCCGTAACCACTTCCTTCGCGTCGGGCGCCTGTTGGGCGAGCGCCTCCCAGCGGCGGATCGCCTCCGGCCAGTTCTGCAAAGCAGCCGCTGCTCTTGCGTGGTCGACCGCCATCAAAACGTTGGACGGATCGCGCCTGACGCCTTCCGATAGCAGTGCCTCGGCCTCTTGCAGACGGCCGGCGTTGAACAGCAATCCGCCGCCCATCCAATAGGCGACGCCCATTGCAGGATCGTGACGAATGCAGATCTGCCACTGACGGATGGCGTCAGGCCAGTCACCACGCTCATGTGCGGCCCAGGCGGCCTTGGTCGCTCGCTCCAGGTCAGTTTCCAAGACGCACTCTCCGGCCGATCATTCCGGTCGATCGACGACTCACGGCGAATTCTGATGGCTGTGCGGGGGGTCTTGCAAAAGCGGTCGCCGACCTTGCTGGGGATTACGCCATAGCAAGCTTGCAACGCCGCGTGCAATTTGTCTGGCGTATACGGAAGCATCCAGCCGCCATCCATCCGGGGTGCGGCGTCTCGCCGTCAAGGAGCAGCCATGCCCGACCAGGAGCGTCCCGCCCGGCCGGATCGCGACATCAACCACGTCCTTGTCTACGGTCAGTCCCTCGCTGTCGGCTTTGAGGGGTGGCCGGCGCTCTCGCTCACCCAGCCGCACGACTCGCTCATGCTCGGCGACAGCGTGCGCCCGCGTGACGCCGAGCGGCCCGAGTGGCAGCCGGTGGGTGAGGCGGCGTTCCGGCCGCTTTGCGCCACCGTTCAGGACCTTGCCACCGGCACGCTGCTGACGCCCGAGCAGGTCGCCGGTCTGCCGCGGGGCGATATCGCGGCCGGTGAGACGGTGCTGGAAGGGGCGGTGAATTTCTGGCGCACGCGGCAATTGCAAGCCGGTGCGCCACGCGATCGAAACCGGCTGCTCGCCAGTGCCACCGGCGTCGGCGCACGCACGCTGGAGGCGCTGTCGGCCGGTGCCGAGCCGGATCTGTTCCAGCGGCTGCGCGATTGCGTCCGCCTCGCCCGCGCCACGGCGGAGCGGCAAAACCTGAGCTACGGCGTCACCGCGCTGCTGTTCCTGCAAGGCGAGTCCAACAACTGGGCGCTCGATGGCGGTACCGCCGACACGGCCGCCTACAAGGCGCTGCTGCAACGAGTTTATCGCGACGCGGCGGCCGAGCTGGCGCAGGGCATCGCCGGCCAGCCGGATGCGCCGGCGCTGCTGATGTATCAGACCGGCGGCGCCTACAGCAGCGAAACCAATTCCATTCCCCAGGCGCAACTGGAGACCGCGTTGGAGACGCCGGGATGTTTCATGGTGGCGCCGAGCTATCCGGTGACCGAGAAGGGCGGGCATCTCGACGCCAACGGTTACCGCTGGCTCGGCATGCAATTCGGCAAGGTGCTGCATCGCGCGCTCTCGCTGGGGCAGGCGTGGCGGCCGCTGTATCCGCTGCACGCGGAGGTGGCCGGCACCAGCGTCCGCATCACGTTCCATGTGCCGGTGCCGCCGCTGGTCTGGGGGCGGCCGATGCTGGGGCAGGGGTTCTGCGACCCGGCGGATCGCGGCTTCACGGTGCTGGACGCGGCCGGCGTCATCCCGATCACCGCCGTTGCCATCGTCGGGCGGGACGGGGTGACGCTCACGCTGGCGCGCAAACCGGAGGGCGAGGCCACGCTGCGCTATGCCGACCGCCTGCACGAGGGGCGCGGTGCGCTGTGCGACAGCGATCCCGAGGCCGCCACCGACCGCTACACCTACGAGCCGACCACGGGCCATTACCCGGCGGCGAACATTCCCGAGCTGCTGGCGCGGCCGTATCCGCTGATGAACTGGTGCGTCGCCTTCGCCAGGAAGCTGCACGTCGCTCCGCCGCCGCGCACGCCGGCCTGGGACCGCATCCGTGACGACACGCCCTCACCGATGGTCGCGCCACCACCGCGCGGCTGGTTCTTCCGGCTCTGGCGGGGCTGACGATGTCCGGAGGCCCGATCACGATCTATCTCGATGCCGATGCCTGCCCGGTGAAGGCGGAGGTTTATCGCGTCGCGTCGCGGCATCGCGTGCGCGTGGTCGTCGTCTCCAACAGCCTGATCGCGATCCCGGCAGACCCGCTGGTCGAGCGGGTGGTGGTGGAATCCGGTCCCGACGTGGCCGACGACTACATCGCCGGCCATGCGGCCCCCGGCTGCGTGGTGGTGACGCAGGATGTGCCGCTGGCGGCGCGCTGCGTGCGGGCAGGCGCGACCGCGCTGGCGCCCACCGGCCGCGCATTCGACGACGCGGCCATCGGCATGGCGCTGGCCACCCGTAACCTGATGGAGGATCTGCGCGGCGCCGGCCAGATCACCGGCGGGCCGAAGCCGTTCACGGCCCGCGATCGCTCGGCGTTCCTGTCGGCGCTTGACCTCGCGCTCAACCGGCTCAAGCGGGCGGGGTTCGGCGGCTAACCGCGTGGGAACACACGCGCGGCTCTACTGCGTGGTGGACGCAAAAAGGGCCGGTTGCATGCAGACCAGTCTCGAGCACATTGCGGTCGTTGCGACAGGCATCCTGGCACCGTTGCCGCCGCCTGGGCGACGCGGACATCGGGGCTATTTTGGCTGACCCGGATGCCCGCATCACCCATGCGCTGGCACCGGAGGCTACCCCTTTGCCGGCTTCGCCCCCGAGCGCGTAATCGAGCGGATATCCGCCCGCGGTCGGCCGGAGGCGAGGCCGATTTCACGATCTTGCGCGGCAATGAACGCCTGCGCCGGCGCGTCGCCGTCCAGCCCGCCGAGTTCCGTGAACGGCACCCGGCGGTTGGAGCTGCGCGTGCCATCGACGTAGAGCACGTCGAAGGCCACGAAGCTGCTGAGAATCTTGCGCTTAGGTGGCATCGGCCGGCCCGCTCTCGGGCGTCGGCGGCTCACTGCCTGCTGTCCCGCCTTCCGTCTGGCCTTGGCGGCGGCGTGCCACCTGCTCCTCTTTCTCCAGACGCTTGGCTTCCTGCTTGGCCTGCTTGGCGCGGTTCCGCTCGGCTCGCTGCTGGTTGTAGTTCGGCTTGAAGACCATGGCTTCCTTCCCGGCGGAGGGTTCAAGCGCGTCTTGTCGCATGAACCCGTCCGCGCCACCACTATGCAGACAGTCTGGCCGCCACGCGTCTGATATCAGGGCACCAGCACGGCGGCGCCGTCGAAGCGGCCGGCGCGCAGATCGGCCAGCGCCTGGTTGGCCTGCGTGCAGCGGATAGCGCGTGGTCTGGTGACGATGCCGATCTCGCGGCGCCAGGCGCAGGAAATCGAGGCCGTCCTGGCGGGTCAGATTGGCGACCGACACCAGCTGCCGCTCCTCCCACAGCAGCGCGATAGGGGAAGCTCGGGATGTCGCTCATGTGGATGCCGGCGCAGACCACGCGGCCGCCCTTGCGCACCGCCTTCAGCGCCAGCGGCACCAGCGCGCCGACCGGCGGCGAAGATGATCGCGGCATCGAGCGGCTCCGGCGGCATCTCGTCCGAGCCGCCGGCCCAGACCGCGCCGAGACTGCGGGCGAAATCCTGGCTGGCGTGTCGCCCGGCCGGGTGAAGGCGAACACGACGCGGCCCTGCCAGCGCGCCACCTGCGCCAGGATATGCGCGGCCGCGCCGAAGCCGTAGAGGCCCAGCGTCTTGCCGTCGCCGGCGATCGCCAGCGACGCGCCAGCCGATCAGCCCGGCGCACAGCAGCGGCGCCAGCGCCACGTCGTCGCCGGCCTCGCCCAGCGGGAAGGCGAAGCGCGCATCGGCGATCGTCGCCGTGGCGAAGCCGCCGTCGCGCGTGTAGCCGGTGAAGAGCGGCTGATCGCACAGGTTCTCGCGCCCGCTGGTGCAATAGGGGCAGACGCCGCAGGTATGGCCGAGCCAGGGGATGCCGACCCGCTCGCCGAGGCGCAGCCCCTCGACGCCGGCGCCGATCGCGTCGATGCGGCCGACGATCTCGTGGCCCGGGAATGATCGGCACGCTGCGGGTCGCGGCAATTCGCCGTCGACGACATGCAGATCCGTGCGGCAGACGCCGCAGGCGCCGACCTTCACGCGGATCTCGCCCGGGCCGGGCGACGGTCGCGCGCAGCTCGGTCCATTCCAGTGCGGCCCCGATCTGCTTCAGCACCATCGCGTGCATGGGACCGGAAACCTACGTCAGCAGCCCAGCACGGGACAAGAAGAACGGCGCCTGCCGGGTCAGTTGCCCGGCATGGCGGGCCAAGAAATCGGCAAGGTCGGACAGCGGCACCAGCGCCAGCGGATCGTATTCGCCGTTGCCATGGGCGGCGTGCGCGGCATGGATCGCGGCTGCGTCCCAGGCGGTGCGCACCGCGATCCCCAGATCCAGCACGCCGCTGCCGGGATGCTCGACAATGCACAGGGCGCGCGCGCCGCTCACGGCATCGGCGGGCATGCCGAGTTCCTCTTCCAGCTCGGCGTGCAGCTGCGCCACCGGATCGACCCAGCCGTCCGCGCCGGCGCAGCCCGGGTCCAGGCTGCCGGCGGGCGGCAATTGCCATTCGCCGGCCTGATACACGGCCCCCGCGGGACGGCGGCCGAACACCACGAAGCCGTCGCCCATGATGACGCCGCCGGCCGCCAGCGGCCGCACCGGCAGGGTGTCCGCCAGAGTCGGGCGATCCATGCGCGCGACGACGCGGCGGAATTCGGTCCAGTGGCCGGCGATGAGCGCGGGTGTGATTCGGTCGGCGCTGAACACGCGGCCGTTGAACAGCTTGCCGCCCATGCGCGCCTGGGCCGCGTCCCGCAGCGCCGAGACTTCCGTTTCCAGCGCCGGCGGCAGGGCCGGCATGTCGCGCGCCACGCGCACCCGCACATCGGGTGCCACGTCGTGGACCTGCCAGACGCCGCCGTTCACGAGACCGCAGGCGGGGGCGCTGCTGGTGAGGGCGGGGCGGGTGGGGGCGGTGCTTGCGGCGTGAGCGTCTGTTCCAGCATTGCCCAGGGCAGCGCGTGGACGAGCCGGTCGGCCTGTCCCACGGGCTTGCCCCAGCGTTCGCGCGCGCGGATCACGAAGCCGCGTTCGGCGACACCCTCCAGCCCCAGATAGCCGAGCCCAGCCGCTTCGGCGAGCAACTGGCCATCGTAGCGGCAAGTGCCTTCGGGGAAGAATTCCAGCACGCGGGTCTGCGGGTGGCCCCACAGCACCATCGTCATCTCCGGGCTGTGCGCGCCGATGATCAGGTCCACGGCGCAACCCAGCCGCACCTGCTGGCGCCAGGTCAGCCGGGCCGTGTCGGCCACGATCACGCCGTAGCCGATGCGACGCAGCATCTCGATCAGCTGCGTGACTGCCGGCTCGGTCAGCGCGCGCGGCGGAGGAGTTTGCAGCACGAGCGCCACCGGCGGGCGGCCAGGCGTGCGCGGCGGCTCGGCGGTGCCGGGGAGGCCGAAGGCGGCGAAGATGCGCTGTCGCGCCGCCACCGATTCGCGCACGACGGCGGGTAAGAACCCGCCCAGCAGCGTGTCCGTCGCTTCGTCACGCTTGGCGCCGTCGAGCAACAGCACCCTTTCCTCGCGTACCGTGCCGTCGAAATCGCCGACCACGCGGATGCCGGGGAACAGCACCGCCAGCAATTCCGGCTGCAACGCGGTGCCCGGCGCCAGTGCCCAGGGCTGCCGCCCGACATAGATCCGCGCCGGCCGCAGATGCGCGAAGCCGGTGCGCAGCACGGCATGCAGCGCAAAGACGGCGGTGATGAACCCGTGCGGCGCCTCCAGGCCCTCGGGATGGCGCAGCACGATGGCGAGGTCGGAGTTATCGGATGGCACCGCCCGGGCCGGGGCGTCGCCGCCGCCGATCACCACCGCGCCGTCCGCGTCCACCGACAGCGTGGCGGCCCCGAGCAGCGTCGCGGGCGCGCCGTGCGGTGGCGTGCCGGAATCCGCCCCGGACGGGGTCGGCAGCACGCCGCCGCTCAACACGGCCGGCTTCTGCCCGGCGACCAGGTCGAATGCCGCGATGCCGCCATCCGGGCTGACCGGGTTGCGCTTCAGCCAGTCGCGGGCTTCCAGCAGATCGGGCGCCCGCGCCAGAGCCGCCTGCCAGGCGGCACGGGCGGTGGCACGGTCTCGGCGTTGCATCGCCGCCCGGGCGAACAGGGATTCCAGCAGCGGGTCGCTCGTCTCCAGCTGTGGGCGGAGCTGGCGGGCAAGGCCCTCGGCGCGCGCCGCTTCGTTCAGCGCCAGCGCGCAGCGCAGCGATTCCACGAGATACACCGGCAACCCGTTGCGGTCGCGCGCCTCCGGCCGGCCGGCGAAGACGCCGTTCAGCAGCGCCTGCGCCTGCTCGAACCGCCCGGCGACGATCATGCCGCGGATCTGGTCCAGCGCGTCGTTTTCCTGCGCGGTCAGGTTGTAGCCGGAAGGCGTGGCGAGCGACACCACGCGCTCGACTTCGGGCGGCGGCGGCTCGGGCTCCGGTGCCGGCGCGGGCGGGGCCGGCTCCTCCGGTTCGACGAGGCGGGCCGGCGGCGTCGTGGCGGCCAGCCAGGTGGCGATCCGCTCCGGGTCGGTCATGTTCTCGGTGACCGGCGGCGGCTCGGCCAGGATCTCGTCCCAATCGGGCAGGCCGGGGCCTTTCGGCTCGGGCGGCGGCACCGGACGGAGCCGGAACAGCGGTGCTGGCGGCGGAGCGGGCGGGGGCGCGCCGCCGACAAGGACGCGGAGGCGGCGCCAGAACCCCGAAGTCTGGTCGGACTGAGACATGCGGCGATCATACCCAACGCGACCGCCGGCCGTTAGCCCTCCAATGGCGGCACTGCGAGACGCTGGCTGCAGGTGTACGCGGGCGCGGAAAATCTGGTCAGCTCAGCCGGGGGTTGATCCAGCGGGCCCAGGCCATGCTGTTGTGCGGCATTCCGGGCGCCATTTCGGTCTGCAGCATCACGCGTCCCGGGCCGCTATAGCCGGGCAGCTTCAGCGTCATCCGCACGCCGGACTCGTGCGTGCCCACGATCACCTCCTCGTGGGCCAGCGCCGAGCCGTCCTCGCGCTGCACGGTGGCCATGAAGCGAACCGAGGGGGAGCCGGGGTTGCCGGCATGCAGCAGCCCGCTGGTCAGCTTGGTGTGGCCGTCCAGCGCCACCGGGAAGATGGCGGTGGCCGCCGGCCTGCCCGGCCCGTTCGGATGCAGCTGGCAGCTGGTGCCGTCGAACACAAAGAACGCCCAGGCGGCGGCTTCGGTATTGCGCAGCTGGAACGGCGCCAGTGCGCTCTCGTTGCGCAGCAGCATCAGCTCGGGTGGCGTTGGGGGCAGCGCCAGCCGTGGCACGCGGCGCGTGAACAGATCCATGTCCGACATCTTGCGGCGCTCGAACACCTCCGGGTCGAAGCAGGCCTCGACGGCCGCCGTGGCGCCGGGGGAGTTGCTTTCGTACAGGCGGATCAGCGCCACGTCGACAAAGCGCAGCCAGGGCGCTAACGGATCGGCGAACACTTCGCGCTCGTTGCCGCTGGCGTCGCAGACGATCATCTCGGCATGGTTCCAGCCCGCGCGCGCCATCAGCCCGCCGGCCGGCAGCGCGGGGATCGGTTTGTCGGCTTCCAGCGCCTGGTCGGACAGCCGCACGGCCCAGTCGGCCTGCATGCGGCCAAGGGCCGCCAGCCGCGCCGGGTTGTGCCACACGGCCACCTGGGCCACGCGGATGCGCCGCCAGGGCGTGGTGTTCACGCTCAGCAGCCGGAAGTTATCCGGCAGCGGCTCGGCGCACAGGATGTTCGCGTGCGGGAAGCGGCGGGCGAGTTCGACCGGCAGGTAGCCTGCATAGGCGCCGATGACCAGGATTTGCCGTGGCGTGGCCGCCAGATCGAGCACCAGCGCATCGTCGCGGAAGTAATGCGCCATCACCGCGATGTCCGGCGTGCCGGCGCGGAAATACAGCGGCGTCGGCACATCCGGCAGGTTGGCGATCAGCAGGCCGGTGTGGCTCCCGGCCAGTTGCGTCAGATGCTCGAAATACGCCGTCCGCAGCGCCCGGTCCGCCGGGTTGCGGAGCATCGCCAGCTCCAGCTCCGCCTTGCGCAGCAACGTGCGCGCACCGCCCGCAACGATGCCGACCGCCGCCGCGCCGGCCGGTACCGTGCTGGCCGGAGGTGCAGCCTGCGGCGGCTGGGCCGGTTGCGGCATGCCGAATGTCATCGGTGTCGCCGGCATGGCCGGCATTGCCGGTGCGACCGGCGCTTTCGGTGCGGCCGCCATGTTTGCGGCCGGGGGGGCAGGCGGCGGCGGAGCCAGGTCGAACGCCTCCGGCGGTGGGGCGAAGAATGCGGCGTACGGCTCGGAAGCGGACATGTCTCAGGCAATCCTTGCAATGCCCCCAACATCACCCATCCTGGCGTCAAATGCGAGCGCGAGTGGAGGCGACATGGGCGACGATCTGGACCGGGCGGGACAGCCGACCGATTGGCGGGAGAACGGGGTACGCGTCATCAAAGGCGACCGCCTCGACAGCAATACTGCGCAGACCCCTGGCATGTTCCGCCAGGCCGCGATCAATCACGCCCGTGTCGGCGCCCAGAAAATCTGGGCCGGCACCGTCAGCATCCACCCTGACGCCAAGACCGGCGCGCATCATCACGGCGCGCTGGAGAGCGTGATCTATGTCGTGCGCGGCCGTGCCCGCATGCGCTGGGGCGATCATCTGGAGTTCACCGCCGAGGCCGAGCCCGGCGACTTCATCTTCGTGCCGCCCTACGTGCCGCATCAGGAGATCAATGCCAGCGCCGACGAGACGCTGGAATGCGTGCTGGTGCGCAGTGACAATGAGGCGGTCGTTGTCAACCTCGACATCGCGCCGGTGGAGCCGCCGGAGCAGGTCTATTGGGTGGACCCGATCCATCGGCACCCATAGCGTCAAATTAACCTAACCAAATCAGGCATATTTTCGGCTCTATGCGGACCGGGAATGATGCCGTAGGCTACGGTGGTGTAATGACCGAGGAGTCACTATGGCATCGAGCCACCAAACGCGCCTACCGCAGATTCTCCGCGACACCGTGGTGAATTTAGTTCGGCAGGAGGGCCCCGACCTGACCGCGCGGCAAATGGCCGTGTTGCTGATCTGCTATCTTGAGGACGGTCCGCATACGGTACGCGGGCTGGCACAGCGGTTGGACGTGGCCAAGCCCGCGATTACCCGTGCGCTCGACCGGCTGGAGCAGTTCGACCTGGCAAGTCGCAGGCAGGACCCGCGCGACCGCCGCAGCATCGTGGTGGCGCGCACCAGCGCGGGCCAGACCTTCCTGACCAGCCTGCGCGCCATGCTCGACGAGGCATCACGCCCGCCGCGTGCCCAGGCGGTCCGCAACGCCCCCGAACAGCGCATGGCCAGCTAGCCAAGGCTTGGCCCGGCGAGGCGCAACGCCTGCCCGAGAGCCCGGCGCGGCAAGGTTCGGTCACCGGAGATTGGCCACAGCCGCGCCCCCGGTCAGCACCGCGGCATACGATGCCAAATCGAAATAGCAATACCGCATCACAGTTGCAGATTCGTGCCGATCGTATTTCGCGACGGCCGGCGCTACTGGCTGGCCCAGACGATGCGGTGGATCCAGGCGACGTCGGTCAGCTCGAACGTATAGTCCGGGTGGTCGAGGTTGAGGCTGTGCAGCTCGACACGGCGGGCCGAGCGGCGGAGCAGCTGCTTCGCCATCACCTCGCCGTTGCGGGTGCGCACCACCACGCGGTCGCCACGGCGGATCGGCGCGGCCGGCGAGACGATCACGACGTCGCCGTCGCGGAACACCGGTTCCATGGAATCGCCGGCGATCTCCAGCGCGTAGGCGTTGGGGTCGGCGATCTCCGGCAGGCTCACCTCATCCCAGCTGCCGCCGACCGGGTAGCCGCCGTCGTCGAAATAGCCTTCGCCGCCGGCCTGGGCGAAGCCGATCAGCGGCACCCGGCGCGCGACCGCTGCGCCCGCCCTGCGGCACCGCGCGGGCGCCGGTGACGAGCGCCGTGAACGCCTCCAGCTCCGCCCCGGTCGCTTCCAGCACCTTGGCGAGACTCTCGGTGGAGGGCCAGCGCGCGCGGCCGTCCGGCATGCGGCGCTTGGAGGGGTTGAATGTCGTCGCATCCAGCCCGGCGCGGCGCGCGAGGCCGGACGGGGACATGCCGTATTCGGCGGCGAGCGTGTCGAGCGCGCGCCAGATGTCTTCATGCTTCATTGCGCGTCTTCCGCTGGACCGTCAGGACCGACTCGAGGGCGGATGCAGTTTGATGGGAATCGGCGCCTGTGTGAATAGGAAAGTTTGCGCATTCCGCTTGCCCGGCGGCGGCGTTGCGTGGTTAAATGTTCCTGTAGTGTTCTTGTTATGAGGGAGCGGCGAATGCATCCGGTTCGCGCCTACGTCAACCCCGGGTATGAGCGCAAGGCAGTGACGAGCATCCCGCCGGAGCCGTTCCGCAGCGCCGAGCAGGCGTGGTTCTGGACGATGGGCGCGTTGCTGGCGCGCCACGAGGGTGCGACGCGCCCGGGCGGCGCGGTGCCGCGCCCGTGCGAGCCGGACGACGTGATCCGCTGCCTGGATCTGCTGTACGACCGCAAGCGCATCGATCTGGCGCATGCCCGCGTGCTGCGCGCCTGGGGCGAACGCGGCGTGCCGCCGGACGGCCGCTACCCGGCGGAACGGCGCGAGGCGCGGCTGTGGCAGGAGGCCATTGAACGGCTGGAGTGGCCGCTGCGGGTGCGGGGGATCGTGGTGACGGTGACGTTGGGGTAGATCACAGCGCAACCAGGCCGAGATGCTGCTCCATGACCGTGAAGCCACGATTGGCGTGAAGCAGCTTCAGGGCATTTTGAATACAGAATGTGCCGATCAGCATGTCGATAGTTTTCCGCACCGTTATGTCGCGCGCGCGGAGGAACCGATAATTGGCGGCCGACTGGATTGCGATGTCTTCGTCGACCATCGGCATGATGGCGAAGCGCCGCATGGCAGCTTCGACCCGCGCTGCCTCCTGATCCGAGGCCAGACCTTGCAGCACCTCGCTCAGCACAAGATCGCTGCGTTCTTAGGAAAAAAAGCTATTGACGGTCTCCTGACCCTCAACGTATAGGTTTTTTGTCGGCGGGAGAGGTGACTCCTCCGCCAAGTTTTCTCCCCCAGCCTCGATATCGGCCGCGCCCCCTCCGGGACGCGGCCTTTTTTCGTTTCCCCGCACGAACAGGAGTCGGCCGATGGCGTTCGCGATCCGCAATCTTTCGGTGCTGGCCTATGCCCAGGGTTTTACGCTCTGGCACTACCGCGCGCATGTCCCGACGCTCGCCGCCAGCGTGGTGCCGCCGGCCAGCGTGGCCAATGTCCGTGCGCCCGGCTTCTTCGACGCCGCTGCCGACATGCTGGCCATCGGCGACATGCTGCTGGTCAGCACGCCCGAGGCCGGCGCGCTGCTGTTCGTCACCGGCGTTGCGGACGGTGTCACCACCGCGCCGATGGCGGGGTGAGGCCCGCGGGTCAGGCCGGGCGCAGGCCGCGCTCGGCCAGCAGCGGCAGCACCGTGTCGCGGAAATACGGGAATTCGGCGACGTAATCGACGAACGACAGCGTGGTGCCGGCAAACCCCGCGTCGTGCAGCGCGACGATGCCGTCGGCGACCATCTGCGGCGTGCCGATCAGCGGAAAGCCGCCATGGCCGGCGGCCATGCGGTCGCGGATCAGCGCCAGCAGGTCATGCGGGAACGATTGCGCGTGGGCGAATTGCAGCCGCATCAGCGTGTCCAGCGCGCCGTCATCGACGTTGTCGCGGGCGTAGTATTGCAGGTAGTCCTGCGCCTCGCGCTCGGTCGGGCGGCAGACGACGTGGGCGAACGTCAGCACCGAAATGTCCCGGCCAGCCTCGCGGCCCTGCGCCTTGAGGGCGGCAACCTCCTCGGCAGAACGCGCAAGGTCGATGGCCGGCGTGAACAGGAAATCGGCGTTGCGGATGGCGAATGCGCGGCCCTCGTTCGATCCTGCGGCGTTCAGGATCGGCAGCCGGGCGGTCGGGTGCGGGTCCCCATGCACCTGCTTGAGCTGGAAATAGGCGCCGTTCCAGTCGAACGGCGCGTCCTGTCGCCACAATGCCCGGACGATATCGAACCATTCCTGCGCATACCCGTAACGCACCTGATGTTCGTCGGGCAGCGTCAGGCCGAGCGCGTCGTATTCCGGCTTGTTCCAGCCGGCAACGATGTTGAGGCCGACGCGGTTGCCGCTGATCTGCGCGATCGTGGCGAGCTGCTTGGCGACCACCACGGGGTTGTTGGCGGCCGTGTGGATGGTGGCGAACACCGTCAGGTCGCGGGTCTGCGCCAGCAGGCCGGCGGCCCAGGTGATGGTTTCCAGCACGCTGCCGTGGAAGTTGGTCTCACCGCCGTAGCCGATCCAGCGGGCGATCGGCAGCATGAAGTCGATGCCCGCCTCGTCCAGCATATGGGCGAGTTTCAGGTTGTTCTCCCAGGTGCTCGCCCAGCGTTCCGGCACCTTCGTCACCGACATGCCGCCGGAACAGTTGGAGGCGAAGGTGCCGAGAAGGAAGTGGTCGCGGGCGAGCATCGGGGTCATCATCGGGTTCCGGCGTAGATCGCGGCGAGCGTGACGGGGACTGGCTGGTTGCGCAAGGGTCAGACGTGGCGGCGCGGCACCGTCACGTCCCATTCACGCGACGCGATCTTCTCGGTGCCATCCCAGGCATCGAGGTTGGCCGTGATGTGGAAGCTGGTCGGTGTCGCGGTCAGCACGGTGCGGGTGACGGCGCGCGTCTGCCAGTCGCCGCGGCCGTTCTGCATCTCAAACGTGATGTCGGCCCGGGCGCTGAGCGGGTCGTCGGGATGGATGCTGAACAGATCGCGCGAGGACAGCCGGTACTCGATGCCCGTGGTGTCGATGCGGTACAGGCCGGTGTCGTCCACCACCTCGAAGCT
This sequence comes from uncultured Pseudomonadota bacterium, assembly GCA_963764895.1. Classification (GTDB taxonomy): domain Bacteria; phylum Pseudomonadota; class Alphaproteobacteria; order Acetobacterales; family Acetobacteraceae; genus CAVXUK01. Next base: position 406,084 of record CAVXUK010000009.1, on the reverse strand, counting down.
GGCGACGCCGGTCAGCTGGTCGCGGCCGGCGCGGCGGGCGGGGGCGGGCGGCGTGATGAACGTGCGCGGCAATGGACTGGCTGCTTCGGGCGGGGCGAAATCGGGCAGCGCGGCATCGTCCGGCGAGGGCGGGCGGTGTGGCAGGGTGAGCACCGCACCGGGCAGCAGCGTTAGCCGCGTGGCGGCGGGCGACGGCCAGACCAGCGGCCAGTAGCTGGTGGCGAGCGACAGGCGCAGCCGGTGGCCGGGCGGAACTGTGGCGGCGCAGTCGTTCAGTTGCAGCCGTACCGTGACGGGCTGGCCTTGCGGCAGAGGCGTCGGAGTTTCGTGGCTGTCGCGATGGGTCAGGTTCAGCACGCCATAGCTGAGCCGCAGGCTGGCCCCGTCCGGGGCGACGCTGCACAGCCGAGCGATCAGCAGCGCGTCCGGCTGGTCGGAGACAAGTGTGGCTTGCAGGACGGCCGCGCCGACGATGTGCGTGGTCTCGGTCAGCGGCGCGCTGTCGAAAACGGTGGCGAAACCGTCATCAGGACGCTGGTCGCCGGGCTGTTCGTGGCCGCTGCCGTAGGCGCACCACGCGCCGCCGTTTTCGCCGTGGTCCTGTGGGGTCGCGATGATGATCGGCGCCGTGGCGGGGGCGCCCAGCGTGTGGTCGCCGAGCGGCCACGGGCGTTGCTCGATACGCGGGTCGGGCCAGCCGGCTTCGGCGATCCAGTGACCGGGGCGCTGCGTGTAGTCGGTCGCGGGCGGCAGGTAGTCTTCCTGCCACAGGCGGAATTGCGGTTCGTTCATGATGCCGGTGTCGATGCCTTTCAGCCACTGGTCCCACCAGCGCAGCGCTTCCTGCAGGAAGCCGATGGCAGGGCCGGGGGTGGCGAAATGCGGGTATTTATGGGCCCATGGCCCGATCAGGCCTTTGCGCGGGCAGGTCAGCCGTTCCAGCATGCGTGGCACGGCGTTGGAGTAGCCGTCCGCCCAGCCGCCGATCAGGTAGCAGGCGGCGGTGATGTCGCCCGGTGTTTCGCAGACCGAGCCGTGCTTCCAGTAGTCGTCGCGCGTCAGATGGTGCAGCCAGGTGCGCAGCAGCAGCGGCTCGGCGTTCAGGCGGTCCAGCCACATCTCGCGCCAGTGCTCGCCGACGATCTCCGGGTCGGGCGGGCGGGACTGGTAGCCGAACATGGTCGAGGCCCAGCGCAGATTATCGGTCAGCAGCGCGCCGCCCATGTGGTGGATGTCGTCGGCGTAACGGTCGTCCGTGGAACATAGTGAGATGATGGCCTTCAGCGCCGGCGGGCGGCGGGCTGCGACCTGCAATCCGTTGAAGCCGCCCCAGGAGATGCCCATCATGCCGACCGCGCCGGTACACCAGGGCTGGGCCGCGATCCAGGCAATCACGTCCAGGCAGTCGTCCTGTTCCAGCTTCAGGTATTCGTCGAGCAGCAGCCCGTCGGAATCGCCGGTGCCGCGCATGTCCACGCGAATGCAGGCATAGCCGTGGCCGGCGAGGTACGGGTGCGTGAGATAGTCCCGCACGGCGGTCCCGTCACGGCGGCGATACGGCAGGTATTCGAGAATTGCCGGCACCTTGTCGATGGTGGCGTCGTCGGGCAGCCAGATGCGCGCGGCGAGTTTCGTGCCGTCCGCAAGCGTGATCCAGACGGGGTCGTGCATGACGACGCGGCGGGGAAATTCGGTAACGGTTCGCATCCAGGATTTATCCGCAGATTGCGCAGATCGGCGCAGATGAAGTGAGAGGCCTAGAAATCCTTCGCATAGCGAAGTCCGTCATAGATCGCCGCATGGATGTTGCGGCTGGCTACCGCATCGCCGATGCGCAGCAGACGGAATTTTCCGTCCGCGTTGCGCACCACCGTCTGCGGCCGGCCTTCCAGCAGCTCGGTGTAGTTCACTTCGCCATGGTTGAGCGATAGCGGGCGCAAATCGAGGTAAAGCTCGTCGGCCGGCAACGTGCCATGCTCGACGACGACCTGATCGACATGGCGCTCCTCCTGCCGATCACCGTAATCGCTGCCCAGTGTTGCCACCAGCGCGTTGCCTTCGCGCCGCACTGCGAGCAGCCGCGTGTTGATGGTGATGCGCACCTTCAGGCGATGGAACGCGCGGGCGTACAGCGCATGATTCATGCCGCCCATCTCGGGCGCGAAGAATCGTTCCGGCGACACGACCTCCACCGACGCACCGGAATCCGCCAGCATCTCAGCGGCCTGCATGCCGGGATGCATGCCGTTGTCGTCGAACACCAAGGCGCGTTCGGCCGGCTTCACTTGCCCCGAAATCACGTCCCATGACGAGACCACCAGATCGTTCCCGCTGCGCAGAACCTCGGTGTTCGGCACGCCGCCGGTGGCGATGACGACGATGTCCGGCGCCTCCGCCAACACGTCGTCGGCGGTCGCGTAGGTGGCAAACCGCGTCGTCACGCCGAGACGTTGCAGCTGCGCCATGCGCCAGTCGACAATCCCGATCAGCTCGCGCCGGCGCGGCGCGCGTGTGGCAAGCAGGATCTGGCCGCCGGGCTTTTCGGTTGCCTCGAACAGCGTCACGCGGTGGCCACGCTCGGCGGCGACCCGCGCCGCCTCCAGCCCGGCGGGGCCGGCGCCGACCACCACGACATGGCGGGACGGACCGGCGGCGCGCGGCACGATGTGCGGCATCGTCGCCTCGCGGCCGGTCGCCGGGTTGTGGATGCACAGCGCCTCGTGGCCGTCATAGATGCGGTCGAGGCAATACGTGGCGCCGACGCAGGGCCGGACATTTTCCTCGTCGCCTGCTTGCACCTTGCGCACGATATGCGGGTCGGCCAGCAGCGCGCGCGTCATCCCCACCATGTCCAGCTTGCCGGATGCGATGGCATGGCGTGCGGTGGCAACGTCATTGATGCGGGCGGCGTGGAACACCGGAATGCCTACGGCCGCGCGCACCTCGCCGGAGAAATCCAGATGCGGGGCGGAGCGCATGCCCGCGATCGGAATCACCTCCGTCAGCGCGTTATCGGTGTCGATATGGCCGCGAATGATGTTGAGGAAATCCACCAGCCCGGACGCCTTGAAGCGCCGCGCGATTTCAATGCCGTCGTCGCGCGACAGGCCGGCATCCCAGTTCTCGTCGGCGACCATGCGCAGGCCGAGGATGAAATCCGGCCCGACCGCGGCGCGGATCGCCCGCATCACCGCCAGCGAGAAGCGCATGCGGTTTTCGAGGCTGCCGCCGTACTCGTCGTCACGCCGGTTGGTGGCGGGCGACCAGAACTGGTCGGGCAGGTGGCCGTAGGCTTCCACCTCCAGCCCGTCCAGCCCGGCCGCCTGCATGCGCTGCGCGGCCGCAGCGTACTCGGCGATGATGCGGGAAATGTCCCAGTCCTCGATCGCCTTGGGGAAGGCGCGGTGCGCCGGCTCGCGCACCGGCGAGGGCGCCAGCACCGGCAGCCAGTCCGCCTTGTTCCAGCCCGTGCGGCGGCCGAGATGCGTCAACTGGATCATCACGGCGCAGCCATGGCCGTGGCATTCGTCGGTCAGCCGGGCGAGCCAGGGCACGATTTCGTCCTGCCACGCCAGCAGGTTACCGAACGCCGGCGGGCTGTCGCGCGACACCACGGCGGACCCGGCCGTCATCGTCAACGCCGTCCCGCCGCGCGCCTTCTCGACGTGGTACAGCCGGTAGCGGTCCTTCGGCATGCCGTCCTCGGAATAGGCCGGCTCATGCGCGGTGCTCATCACGCGGTTGCGCAGAGTCAGGTGGCGGAGCTGGAAGGGGGTCAGCAGCGGGTCGGTCATGGGACGCATGTTGCACCCGGACGCCGCGATGGCTTGTATGGACGCGACGCGGAGGCTGAAATGGCGACCCGGGACAAAGTATCGCTGGCGGCGGGGATCGTGCTGGCGGAGAATTTCACGCTCGCGCCGTTCGCGCTGTTCGTCGACCATCTGCGCCTGGCCGCCGACGAGAGCGACCGGTCGCGCCCGATCCGCTGCACCTGGCAGGTGATGGCGGCCCGTGAGGCGCCGGTGCGGGCGAGCTGCGGCGTGAGCGTGACGCCCACGTCCGGGCTGCTCGACCCGCGCGGGCTGGACTATCTGGTGGTCGTGGGCGGGCTGCTGCATGCCGGGCGACAGGTGGACGCGGCGACGCTGGCGTATTTGCGGGAGGCTGCACGCGCCGGCACCACGCTGGTCGGGCTCTGTACCGGCAGTTTCATCCTCGCCCGCGCCGGGCTGATGGCCGGGCGGACGGCCTGCGTGAGCTGGATGCACTACCAGGATTTCCTCACCGAGTTCCCTGACCATCCGGTGGTGGCCGACCGGCTGTTCCTGGTCGATGGCAACCGCATCACCTGCGCCGGTGGTGTGGGGGCGGCGGATCTCGCGACGTTCCTCGTGCAGCGCCATCTGGGCGCGGCGGCGGCGCAGAAGAGCCGGCAGGTCATGCAGCTCGATGCCGCGCGCGGCGGCGATCGGGCGCAGCCGCACCCGCCCGTGCAGGGCGAGGTGGAAGACAACCTCGTGCGGCGGGCGCTGCTGCTCATGGAACAGAACCTGTCGCGCCCGCTGCCGATCGGCGGCATCGCGGCCCGGCTGGAGCTGTCGCCGCGACAATTGGAGCGGCGCTTCCAGGCGGCGCTCGGCGAGCGCCCGGCGGCGCTGTACCGCACGCTGCGGCTGCGCTATGCGCGCTTCCTGCTGGACACCACCGAGCGCAGTATCACCGCCATCGCGCTCGACGCCGGGTTCTCCGACTGCGCGCATTTCTCCCGCCAATTCAAGGCACTGCATGGCGTGGCGCCGAGTGGCGCGCGGGGGCGGACGGGCGGGCTTGCCAGCGTAGGGGCACGCATATTCGGCTAGCCCGATGGTGCCGTTCCAATATAATGTTGTTCATTGCGGTACGACGCATCTTCGGGAGCCGAGACATGGCCGACACATCCGGCAAGACGATGGACCCGAAGAACGTCGTCTACCCGGCGGACCGGCATGCCGTGCTCGGCGCCTGGTCCAGCATGAATAAATCCAATTTGCAGAAGATATTGCTGCCGTTGATCGACGGCGAACTCGACAAGCTGAAGCTTGACGCCGCCGACGCGCTGATCGCGGAGGCTCGCAAGAAAAAGGAAGCGGTCAAGGACACCTATTTCAAGATCGGTCTGATCGGGTCGGATCTTGTGCTGCGGGTGAAGGCCAAGCAGAAGGGTATCGCGCAGATCCTGGGTTATGACCAGAAAGACGCGCTGCTGCTGAAGGGCTGCTCGCTGAAGGCCGCCGCCGCCGCCAAGAAGGCGACGGACGATATCGATTTTCCGACCTTCATGGCGCTGACGCCCGGCGACTGCAAGCCGTTGCTGAACGAGTATCTCGATATCGGCACCGGCTACGGCATCAAGCTGTCGTTGAAGGTGGAAGGCGCCGACAAGAGCGCCGGGCTACGCGGGCGTGTCGCCGACGTGCACAAGCGCCTCTGCGACGACTACAGCAAGAAGGCACGGGCGATCGCCGACGAGGTTGCCGCCACGCTGGCCAAGCTGACGGTCAAGAGCGGCACGACGTTGGAGAAGGTCGCGGCGGAGGCGGACAAGCAATTCAAGGCGCTATTCCACGAAGCCACGGTCGCCAAGGTTTTCGAGGACGCCGTCGGCAAGATGGTCGCGGCGGACAACAATCTGAAGCAGCACCTCAAGGAGTGGAAGATCAAGGGCGCCTGCACGGCGATTGTCACCACCATCAAGCTCGCCGCCGCGTTCGTGCGGCTGGCGGCCAGCCACGGCGCAGATGTGACGGCCTACAAGAGCGTGGTGAGCTGCGCGATGTCGTTTTACACGCTGATCAAGGACTTCATGAAGACTGAGGCGGCAGCGGCGGCCGAGCTGGACAAGGCGATCGAGCTCTACAAGAGCAGCGCCAGCGATTTCATGACCGCGGTGCAGAAGGCGTACGACGCCAACAAGCTGGCCGCCAAGACCAAGTTGCAGCAGATCGCCGCGGCGGCCACGACGGCCGGTGAGGCGGTGAGCGTCGCACAGGACAAGGTCACCAGGGCGATCAAGGATTTCATCGGCAAGGACGTGGCCCAGCAACCGGAGACGGTACGCAGGCGATATCTTGTCGCGCTCGGCCAGCTTCTTGCCAAGCTCGATGAGCAGTTCAAGAAGATGTCCGATGCAATGGACAAGTTCAAGGACTCCTCGATCAAGGACGCGGTCGCCGCGTGGCCGAAACTTCAGAAGCTAAAGACCGGCTGCGCCGCCGCATTGAAATTCTTCCAAGACCGCAAGGATTATGCCGAACAGGCCAAGGCGACGATTGCGTCGCTGAATATCAAGGTCGACGATACCACCGACCTCGAAAAGCTGAAGGGAATGGTGGCCGGACTGCGCGGGCTCAAGCCGGACATGGTAATCGGCGGCGCGGCGCCTGCTGCGACGATAGCGTCCACCGTCTACAGCGCCTACAGCGCCGTATCCGGCCTTGTCCAGGCGGTGAGCGCCTTCGCATAAGACGCCGGCTTGGCGCCAACCGGCGTCGCTATTATCATGCGGCGCGGAGGGAGCTTGCCGCCGGCGTCCCGTCATGCCAAGCCCGGGCTGTGACGGACTGGGGGGAGGCCAATGGCCCGCGAGGCACAAGCATACATTGATGGCGCCTGGGTGGACCCGGCGGCGCCGGTGCCATTCGATCTGGTGAACCCGGCGACCGACGAGACCATCCTGACACTCGGCCTCTGTGGCGCCGCCGAGGTGAACCGTGCCGTCGTCGCCGCGAGGCGCGCCTTCCCGGCCTTCGCCGCAACGCCGGTCGCCGAGCGCGTGGCGCTGCTGCGCCGCATCCTCGCCGAGTACGAGGCACGTGCGGAAGCGTTCGCGCAGGCGATGACGCGCGAGATGGGCACGCCGATCACGTTCTCGCGCGAGGCGCAGGCACCCTCCGGCACCGCGCATCTGCAAACCGTGATCGAGGTGCTGCAGCGATTTGCCTTCGAACACCGGATGGGCGGCACACTGATCGCGCGTGAGCCGATCGGGGTGTGCGGGCTGATCACGCCGTGGAACTGGCCGGTCAATCAGATCGTCTGCAAGGTCGCGCCGGCACTGGCCGCCGGCTGCACCATGGTGCTGAAACCGTCCGAACTGGCGCCGCTCTCGGCCATACTGTGGGCCGAGACGCTGCACGCGGCCGGCGTGCCGGCTGGCGTGTTCAATATGGTGCCCGGCGACGGCCCCACCGTGGGCGAGGCGATCGCCGCGCATCCGGACATCGACATGGTCTCGTTCACCGGCTCCAACCGCGCCGGCACACGGGTGGCCGCACTGGCGGCGGCGACCGTCAAGCGCGTGGCGCAGGAACTCGGCGGCAAATCGGCCAACATCGTGCTGGCGGATGCCAACCTGCCGGACGCAGTGGCGCGCGGCGTGGCCGGCTGCTTCAACAACAACGGCCAGTCCTGCGACGCCCCCACCCGCATGTTCGTTCCCGCGGACCGCCACGATGAGGCGGCAGCGTTGGCGGCGGAAGCGGCGCGAGGGTTCGCGGTGGGCGACCCGGACGACCCGGCGACCACGCTCGGGCCGGTGGTCAGCCGGCGCCAGTACGACCGCATCCAGGCGCTGATCGCCGCCGGCATCGCCGAGGGCGCGCGGCTCGTCTGCGGCGGGCCCGGACGGCCGGAGGGGCTGGCGCGCGGCTGCTACGTGCGCCCGACCGTGTTCGCGGACGTCCGCCGCGACATGGAAATCGCACGGGCCGAGATCTTCGGCCCGGTGCTGGCGATCCTGCCGTACGACACGCTGGACGATGCCGTCGCGCAGGCCAATGACACGCCGTTCGGGCTGGCGGCCTATGTGCAGTCGGCCGATCTGGCGGCGGCACGGCGCGTGGCGTCCCGGCTGCGCGCCGGCAATGTCACGATCAACGAGGCCGGCTGGGATCTGCACGCCCCGTTCGGCGGCTACCGCCAGTCCGGCAACGGGCGCGAATACGGCGCCTGGGGGCTGGAGGAGTTCCTGGAGACCAAGGCAGTGATCGGCTGGGGCGGGTCCTGAGTACCGTTGCACGAGGCTAGGTCATTGAGCGATATGTAAAAGCGATAGTGCGGTGTTCCGACACGGTGTTGACAGCTTCCATGTCCACAGCGATCATCACGCATCTGTCAGGCGCAGACGCGCGTGGCATCATTCGTGCTTGGTAGGCGCCCGGATGCCTATTCCTTTGCCGCGCATGGCCACGCACACGTGAAGCCGACCAAAAATGAGGCAACCCAAGATGAACGAGCTTGAGTATCTGAAGCAGCAGACCATGAAAGGCCGGGTCTCGCGCCGCGAGTTCCTCGGCCGCGCCGCGGCACTGGGCGCCGGCGCCGCGCTGGTCTCATCGATGCTCGCGAGCATCGAGGCCCATGCCGCCGAAACGCCTGTCAAGGGCGGGCAGCTGCGCATCGGCCTCGCCGGCGGCAGCACCACCGACAGCCTCGAGCCGGGCAGCTACAACGACTCGGTCATGATCGACGCCGGCCACATGCTGTGGAACGGGCTCGTTGAATGGGCGCAGGACGGCAAGCCGGCGCCGGAGCTGGCCGAGAGCTGGGAGATCAAGCCCGGCGCCGCCGAGTGGATCTTCAACATCCGCAAGGGCGTCACGTTCAGCAACGGCAAGACGCTGGACGCCGACGACGTGGTGTACTCGCTGAACATGCACCGCGGCAAAACCAAGTCCGGCGCTGCCGGCCCGTTCCAGGCGGTCAGCGACGTGAAGGCGCTGAGCAAGAATCAGGTGCAGGTGACACTGGCCAGCGGCGATGCCGATTTCGCCTATGTGCTGACCGATTATCACGTGCTGATCGTGCCGAACGGCCATACCGACTGGAGCAAGGCGATCGGCACCGGCGGCTATCTCCTCGACAAGTTCGATCCGGGCGTGCGCGTCTCCGGCAAGCGCAACCCGAATTACTGGAAGGAAGGCCGCGCCCATGTCGATGCGGTGGACATCACCGTCATCAACGACAGCAGCGCGCGGCTGAACGCGCTGCTGACCGGGCAGGTGGACACCATCAACCGCGTCGATCCGAAATTCGTCAAGACGGTGATGAAGAACCCGAAGTTCGATGTGGTTCGTGCGCCGGGCGGCTGGCACACCGTGATCTCGATGATGCAGGACCGCGCGCCGTTCGATAACAAGGATCTGCGGATGGCGATGAAATACGGCATCGACCGCGAGCAGATCATCAGGGCGCTGTTCCAGGGCTATGCCACCATCGGCAACGACCACCCGATCCCGAAGACCGATCCGTACTGGAATTCGCAGCTGCCGCAGATCCACTACGACGCGGACAAGACGAAATTCTATCTGAAGAAGTCCGGGTTGACCAACCCGCCGATCGTGCTGCAAGCCTCCGACGCGGCGTTCAACGGCGCGGTGTCGATGGGCGAGCTGTTCCAGCAGAGTGCCGCCAAGGCCGGCCTGAAGTTCGAGCTGAAGAAGGAGCCGGCGGACGGGTTCTGGGACAATGTGTGGCTGAAGGGCGACTGCGTGACCAGCTACTGGGGCGGCCGGGCGGCAGCGACGCAGATGCTGGCGGTCGCGTATGGCCCTGACGCACCGTGGAACGAGAGCCACTACAAGGACCCGAAATTCAGTGCATTGCTGACCGCCGCGCGCGCCGAGACCGACGAGGCCAAGCGCAAGCCGATGATCTGGGAAATGCAGGAACTGCTGCATGACGACGGTGCCACCGTCGTGCCGGTGTTCCGCGACTGGCTCGACGGCGACAGCAAGAAGGTGGGAGGACACACGCCGCATGGCGGCTTCGACATGGACAACGGCTACATCGCCGAAAAAGCCTGGCTGAAGGCCTGAACCCTTGCTCCGCCTCATCGGGCAACGTCTCGGGCTTGGCTTCCTGACGCTGATCGCAGCCTCCGTGCTCATTTTTGCGGGCACGGAGATCCTGCCGGGGGATCTGGCGTCGGCGGTGTTGCAGAACAGCGCCACGCCGGAAAGCCTGGCTGAAATGCGCAAGGAGCTCGGCCTGGATCGCCCGGCGCCGGTGCGCTACGTCGAGTGGCTGGGCGACGCGGCGGTCGGCGATTTCGGCCAGTCGCTGGCCAGCCACCGCGACGTGATCGAGGAGATATCGCCGAGGCTGAAGAACACGCTGTTCCTGGCAGCCTACGCCGCCATCATCGCGGTGCCGCTGGGCGTCGTGCTGGGCCTGATGGCGGCCATCTGGCAGGGCGGCATCTACGACCGGCTGGTCAATTTCGTCACGCTGCTGACCATCTCGGTGCCGGAGTACCTGGTCGGCTACATCCTCATCAAATACCTGTCGGTGCAGTTCGGCTGGTTCCCGTCGCTGGCGAACGTGACGCCGGATACGCCGTTCGGCCAGCGCATCGTGCTGACCTTCCTGCCGATGATCACGCTGGTGCTCGTCGTGGTCGCGCATATGATGCGGATGACGCGCGCCTCGGTGCTCAACATCATGGCCAGCCCGTATATCGAAATGGCGTTCCTGAAGGGCCTGCCCAAGTGGCGCGTGGTGGCGCGGCACGCGTTTCCGAATGCGCTGGCGCCGATCATCAGCGTCATTGCGCTCGACCTTGCCTACCTGATCGTCGGCGTGGTGGTGGTGGAGGCGGTGTTCGTCTATCCCGGCCTGGGCCAGTTGATGGTCGATGCCGTGTCCAAGCATGACGTGCCGGTGGTGCAGGCGACCGGCCTGATCTTCGCGGCGGCGTTCATCCTGTTGAACATGACCGCTGATATCCTTGCCATCCTCAGCAACCCACGTCTGCGACACCAGCGGTGAGCCAGCCAACAGCAGATAAGTCGGTGACGGTCGTCAAACGGAGGCCAATCTTGCGGCTGTTCGGCCACCGCCTGACCATTCCGGCTTTGATCGGGCTCATCATCATCGCCATCAACGTGATCGCGGCCCTCGGCGCGCCGATCATTGCGCCGTTCGATCAGGCAGATGTGATCGGCGATGCCTGGGCCGATCCCGATCCGCAGCACATCATGGGGCTGGACAATCTCGGGCGCGACCTGTTCAGCCGGCTGATCTACGGCGCGCGCATGTCGATCGGGCTGTCCTTCGTCATCACCTGCCTGTCGTTCAGCATCGGCATCACCGCCGGCTTCACGGCCGCCGTGCTGCGCGGCTGGGTGGATACCGCGTTGTCGCGGCTCGTCGATCTGCTGCTGTCGATGCCGACGCTGATCTTCGCGTTCATCATCCTCTCCGTGCTCGGCACCGACATTCCGGTGCTGATCGTCACCATCGCCATCCTCGACAGCACGAAGGTGTTCCGGCTGAGTCGCGCGCTGGCGATGAATATCGCGGCGCTCGAATATGTCGAGGTGGCACGAGTACGCGGCGAGGGGCTGTGGTGGGTGATCCGCAAGGAGATCCTGCCCAACGCGACGGCGCCGCTGATCGCCGAATTCGGCATGCGCTTCTCGTTCGCGTTCCTGCTGATCGCGGCGTTGAGCTTCCTCGGCCTCGGCGTGCAGCCGCCGAATGCCGACTGGGGCAGCATGGTTCGCGACTATCGCGACATGATCAACCTCGGTGAACCGGCGCCGCTGTACCCGGCCGGCGCCATCGCGTTGCTCACCATCGGCGTGAACTTCGTGGTGGACTGGATACTCGCCATCCATTCCCGGTCGCATGGAGACGGGGCATGAATATCGGCAAGTCAACCACCGGCCGTCAGGTCGGCCAGGATATCCTGCATGTCGAGAATCTCCGCGTCGAGGTGCGCACCGACAGGGGACCGGGCCCAGTGCTGGTCGACAATGTCAGCTTCGATCTGCGGCGCGGCGAGGTGCTGGGGCTGATCGGCGAGTCCGGCGCCGGCAAATCCACGATCGGCCTGACCACGCTCGGCTACACGCGCGACGGCTGCTACATGACCGGCGGCAAGCTGATGTTCGGGGCCACGGACATCCGCCAGATGACAGCCGCCGAGCGGCGTGCGCTGCGCGGCCCGGGGGTGGCCTACATCGCGCAAAGTGCGGCGGCCAGCTTCAACCCGGCGATGACGCTGATGGAGCAGGTGTGCGAAATCCCGGTCCGGCACGGCCTGATGGGTGTCGCGGAGGCGCGCAAGGTCGCGGTGCAGCTGTTCCGCGAACTGGAACTGCCGAACCCGGATACCATCGGCAACCGCTATCCGCATCAGGTGTCGGGCGGACAGTTGCAGCGCGCGATGGCGGCGATGGCGATGGCGGCGCGGCCGGACATCCTGGTGTTCGACGAACCCACGACCGCGCTGGATGTCACCACGCAGGTCGAGGTGCTGGCGTCGTTCCGGAAGCTGATTCGCGAGCATGGCACGGCGGCGATCTACATCACGCATGATCTGGCCGTGGTGGCGCAGATCGCCGACCACATCATGGTGCTGCGCTACGGCAAGATGATCGAGGTCGGCACCAGCGACCAGATATTGCAGGCGCCTCGCGAGGAATACACGCGCCGTCTGGTTGCCGAACGCGTGGCCGGCCATAATTTCCGCGCCGACATCGCGACCGGCGAGCCGCCGCTGCTGTCGGTCTCCAACGTCGTCGCCAGTTATTCCTCGCTGCTGCGCGTGATCGACGATGTCAGCGTGGACGTGCGGCGCGGTGACACGGTGGCGGTTGTCGGCGAGTTCGGCTCCGGCAAGAGCACGCTCGCGCGCGTCATCATCGGGTTGCTGCCGCGCCAGTCCGGCGACGTGAAGTTCCGTGGCGAAAGCCTGCCGCCGGCGCTGAAGCACCGCACGAAGGAGCAGCTGCGCCGCGTGCAGATGATCTACCAGATGCCGGACGTGGCGCTGAACCCCAATCAGACTCTGCTCGATATCATCGGCCGCCCCGTCCAGTTCTATTTCGGCCGTCCGCGCGACAAGGTGCGTGCGCGGGTGCTGGAATTGCTGCACATGATGGATCTGCCGGAGGGCTTCATCGACCGCAAGCCGGGCGAACTGTCGGGTGGCCAGAAGCAGCGCGTCGGCATCGCCCGCGCGCTGGCGGCCGAGCCGGACCTGATCATCTGCGACGAGGTGACCAGTGCGCTGGACCAGCTGGTGGGCGAGGAAATCCTGCGGCTGCTGAAGAAATTGCAGGACGAGCTCGGGCTGGCCTATCTGTTCATCACGCACGACCTCGGCACCGTGAAGCGGATCGCCAACAAGGTGGCGGTGATGCTGAAGGGCAAGCTGGTGGCTGGCGGCGAGACATCGACCGTGTTTTCGCCGCCGTATCATCCGTATACGGAGTTGCTGCTGTCCTCGGTGCCGGAGATGCGCAGCGACTGGCTGGACGGGGTGCTGACGCGGCGCAAGGACACGATCGCGGCTGTGCAGGCGGCGCGGATCCAGGTGCCGGGGTAGGGCGGTCGTCGCTTTACTTCACTTCCGGACCTGATGCGCCGAGGACCGGCCAGCGCCAGAAGCGGTCGCCCGTGACCTCGGCATCACATGACCTCGGCATCAGACGGCTCAGTTCGACCCAATGCGGGCCTTTGGCACCAGATTCGACAATTGGTAAGCCGCTGGCCTGCTTTGGTTTGGCTGCCCTATTGTTCGGATCGGGGCGGCACATTCGAGAAGAGCGAGCCCAGTCCCTCCGCTATCGTCAGGTGCGCGATAACGGCGTCGCGAAGCCTCGGATATGGCAGGTTTCCCAGCATCGCCGCCTGTACCGCCGCCATGGCCTCGCCGGCCTCGGCGCCAATCATCGTGAAGCCGAGAATGCGGTCGTCACTCGCGCCGACAAGAGCCTTCATGAAGCCTTGAGCCTCGTCCGTCGTCTCGGTCCGCAGCACGGCGCTCATCGGCAGCCTCGCGACCCGCACGGCAACGCCATCACGTTGCGCGTCGCGTTCGCTTAGCCCGATGTGGGCGAGTGGCGGGTCCGTGAACACGCAGTATGGCACCAGCCGATCGCGCGTGCTGCGGCTCCGTCCGGCGAGATTGTCCCTGATGACGCGAAAGTCGTCGACCGATACGTGCGTGAACTGTGGGCTGCCGGCACATTCCCCTATCGCCCAGACATCGGGCGCAGTCGTCTCCAGCCGCTCATTGACGCGAACATAGCCGCGACCATCCAGCTCGACGCCGGTCTTGTCGAGCCCGATCCCGGTGGTGTTCGGAATCCGCCCCGCCGCAACCAGAATATCGCTGCCCTCGATCTGTTGCTCACCGGAGGGCGTGCGCATGGTGACGCGGACGTTCTCTCCGGATCGACCCTGCACATTGAGGGTCTCGGCCGCCACGACGAATTGGATCCCCTCGTCGCTCAGAATCCGCTGCACTGCATCCGCGACGTCAGGATCCTCGCGAGCGATGACCTGCGGCCCGGCTTCGATAATCGTCACACGGCTGCCGAAGCGACGGTAAGCCTGTGCCATTTCCAGACCGACATAGCCGCCGCCGAGCACGATCAGATGTGACGGCAAATAGTCAAGCTCCAGGCTTTCGATATGCGTCAGCGGCCGGGCGGCCTCAAGGCCGGGAATGTTCGGAATTGCCGCATGCGTCCCGATGTTGACGAAGACCTGGTCGCCGACCAGCGTTCGTGTGCCGCCGTCATTCAACTGCACCTCAAGCGTCTTCGGTGCCACAAAGCGCCCGGTTCCCATGATCAACTCGGCGCCGCTTGTCCTGTAGTTCTCCAGATGCGCGGCGACCTCGCGGTCCACCATGTCGCGCTTGCGTTGGCGAACCTTCGCCATGTCGGTCACGACGGGGCCGGTCATCGTGCCGAATTGCGCGGCGTGATGCGTCAGGTGCGCGACCCGCGCGCTCCAGACTTCATTCTTGCTCGGCATGCAGGCGATGTTGGGGCAGGAGCCGCCGATCCAACGGCGTTCCACGGAGGCAGTCTTTCGCCCCGACCGCGCCATATGCCAGGCGAGCAACTTGCCGCCCTGTCCACTGCCAAAGACCAGGACTTCGAACCGCTCTGGTTGGGGCATTGCTTCCTCCATGTTCGGTTGTCACGATCACAAATCCGCGGCCAGGATCGCAGCCCGGGCGGGTTGGCGGCGCTGCGCTGCGTGAGTGACGTGGCTACGCAGGCGGGCTGCATATCCGTGGGCTCGGGACGATGTGTGTCGTCTGGGTCGACTTCGGCATAGCGGATCATCCGGTCCTGACCGATCACGAAGCGGCCCGGCATGGGTAACATCCAGCCGCGTTCCCATCAAAGGCCGGCAGGTTGTCCTTGAGGCTCTTGTACAGCTCGGCGAGGTAATCTGGCAACACAAAGCAAGCGGAGGGTGGAAAAGCGAAGCATCATCACCATCGCAGAACGGCGATGCGATCGGACCGCAAGCATGGCTCGCAGCAAGACGGTGGCAACGGACACCCGCATTAACGCCGAAGCGGTGGATGGCGCTTCGCTTATTCGCGCTACGCTTGCTGCGGCTGCTGAAGAAGTTACAGGACGAACTTGGGCTGGCCTATCTGTTCATCACGGTGGCGGCGGTGCAGGTGGCGCAGATCCAGGTGCCGGGGTAGGGCGGTCGTTGTCCTACTTCATTTCCCGTCCTGTAGGCCCCGTTGATTTGAGCCGATGACCGGTGTTGGTGGGTAGCCGATGTTGAGGCCGTCCGCACTGCGGACAACGCGGACATCCTGAGAGCTTTCGTTGCTGTGCCGCCCGATGCGCGAAGCTTTGCGCATCGGGCGGCGACGAATGACGGGAGGGAACGGAGTCGATTTCTGAGAGGTTATTTTTGGTGCAGAATTTCACCTCGTGCTACTTTGTCGTAGAAGAACAGGAGAGATTCCCATGATTAAAGCCGAAATATCCGACGTCTACCGAAATTACATTACCTGTCTTAATAAGAAGGACTGGCCGAAGCTGGACCAGTTCGTTCATGATGAAGTATACTATAACGGTCGGCGGATCGGGATATTAGGTTATCGCGAGATGCTGGAGAAAGATTTTTATGAAATTCCGGACCTTTATTTCGACATTAAGCTGCTGATTTCTGATCCGCCTTATATAGCGAGCCGGCTAGAATTCGACTGTACGCCAAAGGGAAAGTTCCTTGGACTCCATGTAGACGGGAAGAGAGTTTCCTTTACCGAGAACGTATTCTATGAATTTCGAAGCGAGAAGATTTGGCAAGTATGGTCGGTTATAGATAAGGCAGCTATCGAATCTCAGCTTTAGCGCGAAAAATCATCCCGCATCTCGCCTCCAAGCCCGATCGCCGACCGCGGCACACCGCCAACTCCATGTAACGAAGAGTTTCTCCGAGACGTTTCTATGAATTCGAAGCGAGAAGATTTGCAAGTATGTCGGTTATAGATAAGGCAGCTATAAATCTCAGCTTTAGCGCGAAAAATCATCCCGCATCTCGCCTCCAGCCCGATCGCCCGACCGCGGCACACCGTCAGATATCGGTCGACTGCCCATCGGTGATGCAAGGAACGACCGCCCGGCTCTGCTGGCGGATGGAAACGGGAACGGACATCGCACCTGCTCCCATCGCGCCTTGCAGCACACAAACCGACGACAGCCGGCTACTACGCCCGGCTCACGCCATCCCACCCCGCGCCGCCACCGGCCACAGGCACTCCACGCGGCCGCCGCGCACGCCCACGTACCAGTCATACCGGTCCACGGTCGGGTCGCAGTGCCCCGGCACCAGCCGCAGCTTTTCGCCCAGTTTCGGCGCCGTCGTCTCCGGCCCGAACACCAGCGTGCCGTGCTCGTCGGAGGCGCCTTTGTAGCGGATGTCCGGGCGCTGCCAGATGTCGGGGGGGCCGCTGTCCACCGCCACCGCCTTGTGGCCGGCATCCACCACCGCGAGGCCGGAGCGGGGGGCGCTCATCACAGTGGCCAGCACGAACAGCGCATGGCGGAACGTATCGACGCGCTGGCCGGTCGCGTCGAGATTGCGGGCGTAGTCGGCGTCCATGAAGCAGTAGCTGCCGGCCTGGATCTCGTTGTACACGCCGCTGCCCGCTTCGAGCGTGAACGTGCCGGTGCCGCCGCCGCCGACGACCGGGCACTCAAGACCCACTTGACGCAACTGCTCCAGCGTGCGGCGCACGCCCTCGGCGGCGAAGCCGATCGCGGCCGCGCGCTCCTCCGGCCGGCGCAGATGCTGCGCGCTGCCCTGATACGCCTGCAAGCCGCCGAACCGCAGGTGCGGGGAGGCGGCGATGGACTGCGCCAGCGCCACCGCCTCCGGCCCCGGCGCCACGCCGCAGCGGCCGGCGCCGACATCGATCTCCACCAGCACCGACAGCCGCAGCCCTGCATCGCGCGCGGCCGCCTCGGCCGCCGCCACCTGCGCCGGGTCGTCCACACAGACCGCCACGCGGGCGATGCGGCCGAGGGCGGCCAGCCGCGCCAGCTTGCCGGCGCCGACCACCTCGTTGCTGACCAGGATGTCCGGCACGCCGCCCCAGGCGAGCGCCTCCGCCTCGGCGACTTTCTGCACGCATTGGCCGACCGCGCCGCGCGCGATCTGCAACTGTGCGATCACCGGCGATTTGTGCGTCTTGGCGTGCGCCCGCAGCTTTGCGCCGGTGCCGGCCAGCAGGCCGGCCATGCGATCGAGGTTGAACTCGAACGCATCGAGGTCGATCAGCAGCGCGGGCGTATCCACCTCCTCTTCGCGCATTCCAGGGTGGGCGGGGGGTGGTTGCAGCATGCGTGCTCCTATGGCCAGGGGCGGTTGATGGAGGCGACAGCGATCCAGGCACGCGCCGTGAGCAGGCCGCGCGACGTGCGCAGTGTGACGCAATGGAGCCGGTAGCGCACCCCCTCATAGGCGGACCGGCGGCGCAACGTGGGATAGCGCGTGCCGTACAGAAACAGCCGCATCGCTCAGTGGAACGCGTAGGCATCCATGCGCAGCATCGAGAACATGCCGCTCGAATGCAGTCGCTCCGCCGTCGCGGTGGGCCCGGCGGC
Organism: uncultured Pseudomonadota bacterium; assembly: GCA_963764895.1. GTDB lineage: Bacteria > Pseudomonadota > Alphaproteobacteria > Acetobacterales > Acetobacteraceae > CAVXUK01. Next base: position 388,163 of record CAVXUK010000009.1, on the reverse strand, counting down.
GCCGAGCGCCACATACAGCGGCAACAGATGCTCCTCGGTCGGGTGATTGTCCGCGGCGTGCGGCGCGCGGCGGCGGTAGTCGAGCAGATCGTCGACCCGACCCTCGCGCACGGCCTGATCCATCCAGTTGGCGAACTGCGTCACGTCCGGCTGTTCCGGCGCGTCCTCTGCCTGACCGCGAAAGCGCCGCAGATCGTGCGTCCAGCTGCCCGAGCCGACCACCAGTACGTCCTCCGCCCGCAAAGCGGCCAGGGCGGCACCGAGGCGCAGATGGTGGGCCGGGCCGAGGCGGGTTTGCAGCGAGAGTTGCAGCACCGGGATGTCGGCCTCGGGGTAGGCCAGCAGCAACGGCACCCAGGCGCCATGGTCCAGCCCGCGCGTGGTGTCGAGCGTTCCGGGCAGGCCGGCTTCGGTCAGCAGCGCCTGCACGTGCGCGGCCAGCACCGGGTCGCCGGGGGCGGGGTAGCGCAGTTCGTACAGGGGACGGGGAAACCCGTAGAAGTCGTGGATGGTGTCGTTGCGCGCCACCGACGTCACCTCCGGCCGTGCCGTCTCCCAGTGCGCGGAGGCCACCAGGATGGCTTTCGGGCGCGGCATGGTGGCGCCGAGATGGCGCAGGAAGTCGGTGGCAGGCGCGTGCGACAGCGGTAGCGTGGGCGCGCCGTGGCTCAGGAACAGCGTGGGCAGCATGTCTCGAGTTCCTCCGCGACGCGGCGTGAATCGGTTCAGCCTTCTCGCGCCGCCGCCGTGCTGGCACAGTAGCGGCCGGCAACGAACGGGGCGGTAGGCGATGTCGGCAACCATACAGCGGCCTGGGCGGAACGTGGAGCTGGAGGAATGGCGGCTGCGGGTGGACCTCGCGGCGGCGTTCCGGCTGGCGGTGGAGAATGACTGGCACGAGGCGGTCGCCAACCATTTCAGCCTTGCGGTGTCCGAGGACGGGCGGCGGTTCCTGATGAACCCGCGCTGGCAGCATTTCTCGCGCATCGCAGCCAGCGACCTGTTGCTGCTGGACGCCGACGACGCCACCACCATGCAGCGCCCGGACGCGCCGGACCCGTCGGCCTGGGGCATCCACGGCGCCATCCACGCGGCCCTGCCGCATGCGCGCTGCGTGCTGCACGTGCATTCGCCGTACGCCACCGTCGTCGCGGCGCTGGCGGACCCTTCGATCCCGCCGATCGACCAGAACGCCGCGCGATTCTACAATCGTATCGCCATCGACTCCGCCTACACCGGCATCGCCGACAACCTGGACGAGGGCAAGCGGCTGGCCGGCATCATGGGTACGAAACGGGTGCTGATGATGGGCAACCACGGCGTGCTGGTCGCCGGCAGCACGGTCGCGGAGGCTTATGACGACCTGTATTACCTCGAACGGTCCTGCCGCACGCTGGTCCTGGCCTATTCCACCGGCCGGCCCCTGAACGTGATGCCACACGAGCTTGCCGAGCGCACTGCGCGCGACTGGGAGGAATTCCCGAGCTCGATCAACGCGCATTTTGAGGAAATGAAGCGCATGCTGGACGCCAAGGGCGCCGACTACGCGCGATGACAAGTCTGTTCATCGCCGGGATCGATACCGAAACCAACACGTTCGCGCCGATCCCGACCGGCTATCGTAACTTTGTCGATGCCTTCCTGGCGCATGGCGATGCCACGCGCCAGCCGGTCAACTACTGCTCGCGCCAGCTGGTGATCTGGCGCGAGCGGGCGGAGGCGCGCGGCTGGCAGGTGGCCGAGGGGCTCTGCACGTTCGCCGAACCGGGCGGGCGCATCGTGGCCTCGGCCTATCAGCGCCTGCGCGACGAATTGCTCGACGATCTGCGCCGCGCCATGCCGGTCGATGCGGTGCTGGTCGCGCTGCACGGCGCGATGGCCGCCGAAGGCTGCGATGATTGCGAAGGCGATATCCTCGGGCGCATCCGGGATATTGTCGGACCGGACGCGTTCGTCGGCGCGGAGCTGGACCTGCACTGCCATCTGACCGAGGCGATGCTGGCCAACGCGACCGCGCTGGTGATCTACAAGGAATATCCGCACGTCGACATCGGCGACCGCGCCGAGGAGCTGTTTGCGATTGCGGCCGACGCGGCGGAGGGCCGCACGCGCCCGGTGATGGCGATGTGGGATTGCCGCATGGTCGGCAGCTTCCGCACCACGGAGCAGCCGCTGCGTGGGTTCGTGGACCGGATGTATGCCATGGAGGGGCGGGACGGCGTGCTGTCGGTCTCGCTCGGCCATTGTTTCCCGTGGGCCGACGTGGCGGATCTCGGCGTCAAGACGCTTGCTGTCGTCGACGGCGACAAGGCCAAGGCGGCGCGCGTGGCGCGGACGCTCGGCGAAGAAATCTTCGCCATGCGGAAAGAACTTCAATCCGGGTTCCTGAGCGTCGATGCGGCGCTGGACGCGGCGCTGGCGATGGATGACGGGCCGGTGGTGATCGCCGATGTGGCCGACAACCCGGGCGGCGGGGCGCCGGGGGATTCCACGTTCATCCTGCGCCGGCTGCTCGAACGCGGCATCGGCGACGTGGCCAGTGGGTATTATTTCGATCCTGTCGCGGTGCGATTCTGTCAGGATGCCGGCGTGGGTGCCACATTTCCGTTGCGGATCGGCGGCAAGACCGGGGTGGCGTCGGGCGATCCGGTGGATCTGACCGTGACGGTGCGCGGCCTGGCCGAGAATGTGACGCAATTGTTCGGCAACTCGCCGGCGCCGATGGGCGATGCGGCGTGGGTGTCGGCGCAGGGGATCGACCTTCTGCTGATCTCCCACCGCACGCAGGTGTTCCATCCCGAGGGGTTCGCCAAGGCCGGGCTCGATCTGGCATCGCGCCGGATCGTGGTGGTGAAATCCAGCCAGCATTTTCATGCAGGGTTCGCGCCGATGGCCCGGGCGATCCTGTATGCGGGTGCGGCGGGTGCGCTGGGGCGGGATTTTGCCGCCATGCCGTACACCAGGCTCAGCAGGCCATGGTGGCCGAAGCTGGACGATCCGTTCACGGATTGAACGCTGACACGTTGCCGCAACAGCGGGCCGAGGACCACCTGGGCTCACGATTTGTTGCCGGCTTGCTGCCAATCCGGAGGCTCTATGGTGGGCCTGCGAATCGATTTGATGAGGAGATGGGATGAATCGGGCATTTATCTTGGCCGCGGCGTTAAGCTTTGCGCTCCCCAGCATGGCGATGGCCCAGGCCGAACAGCAGGAAAAGCCGGGTGCCGGCCCGCCGCCGCGGCCGGGCGGCAATGTCGGCCATCCGGCGCCTGCTGCCCGCCCGCCCGCCGGCCCGCAGCCATCCCACCTACAGGAGCCTCGGCCGCAGGAAGGCCACCCACAACAGCCTCGGCCGCAGGAAGGCCACCCACAGCAGCCTCGGCCGCAGGAAGGCCATCCACAGCCGTCTCGGCCACAGGAAGGCCATCCACAGCCGCCTCGGCCGCAGCCCGGCCGGCAGGAAGCGGGCCGGCCGATGCCGACCTATGCGCGGCCGTTGCCGCCGCGCGGCAACCAGTTCTGGCATCGCGGGCAATACTACAACCGCATTCACGGCCCGGCCTATGCATACCCACCGGGCTTCGGCTATCGGCAATGGGCGATCGGCGCGCGGATACCGCCGGCGCTGGTTGTGCCCGGGTACTATTACGGCGACTGGTCGGGGCTCGGCCTCCAGGCCCCACCGCCCGGCTATTCCTGGGTTCGCTATGGGCCGGATCTGCTGCTGGTCAACCTGACCACCGACGAGGTGGAGGACGTGATCTACGGGGTGTTCCAGTAGCAGCGCGCCGCAAGCCTCGGGCCATGGCGGTGTGGGTCACACCGCCATGGACCACGTGACCCCATCCTCGGTCTGTCCGGGACGGCAACGACTCCCCGATCAGGCCGAAACCGTCGGCAGCAACGCGGCGCCCACGGCGCCGGCCACTGCGCCATCGCGCACCAGCCCGGCGACGGCGGCGATGTCCGGCGCGAAATAACGGTCCTCGGCCAGCGTCGGCACCACGCCGCGCACCAGTGCCCGCAATCGTTCCAGCGGCGCGCTGGAGGTCAGCGGGGCCAGGAAGTCGCAGCCCTGGGCTGCGGCCAGCAGTTCGATCGCCACCACGTTCGCGACATTCTCGGCCATCGCGTGCAGCCGGTAGGCGCCGTGCGCGGCCATCGAGACATGGTCTTCCTGGTTTGCCGAGGTCGGGATGGAGTCCACGCTCGCCGGCGTCGCGCGCTGCTTGTTCTCGGCCACCAGGGCGGCCGCCGTCACCTGCGCGATCATGAAGCCGGAGTTCAGGCCCGGGCGCGGCGTCAGGAACGCCGGCAGCCGTGACAGGACCGGGTCGACCAGCATCGCGATTCGCCGCTCCGACAAACTGCCGATCTCGCACGCCGCCAGCGCCAGCGTGTCGGCCGCGAACGCGACTGGCTCGGCGTGGAAATTGCCGCCGGAGATCGCCTCCGCCGGGTCGGCGAACACCAGCGGGTTGTCGGTGACGCCGTTCGCCTCGGTCGCCAGCGTGGCGGCGACCTGACGCATCAGGTCGAGGCAGGCGCCCATCACCTGCGGCTGGCAGCGCAGGCAGTACGGGTCCTGGATACGGTCGTCGCCGGTCAGGTGCGAGGCGCGGATGGCGCTGCCAGCCATCAGCGCGCGCAACGCCGCCGCCGTCTCGATCTGGCCGCGATGGCGGCGCAGCGCATGGATGCGCGGATCGAACGGCCCGTCCGAGCCACGCGCCGCGTCGTTGGTCAGCGCGCCCGCCGCCAGCGCCGCGTGGAACACGCGCTCCAGCGCGAACAGGGCGGCCAGCGCGTTGGCGGTGGAGAACTGCGTGCCGTTCAGCAGCGCCAGCCCCTCCTTGGCCCCCAGCATCACCGGCGCCAGCCCTACGCGCGCCAGGGCCGCCGCCGCCGGCATGGTCTGGCCGTCCAGCATTGCCTCACCCACGCCGAGCATTGCCGCCGTCATGTGCGCGAGCGGCGCGAGGTCGCCCGACGCGCCGACAGACCCCTGGACGGGCACCACGGGCAGCACGTTGCGCGCCAGCATGTCGGAGAGCAGCCGCAGCGTCCCGGGCCGCACGCCGGAGGCGCCCTGGCCAAGATTGGTCAGTTTCAGCGCCATCATGAGCCGCGTGACCGGCGCGGGCAGGGGCGCCCCCACGCCGGCTGCGTGCGACAGCACGAGGTTGCGCTGCAACGCGCCCAGGTCTCCCGGCGCGATGCTGACGCTGGCGAGTTTGCCGAAGCCGGTGTTGACCCCGTACACCGGCGCGCCGCGTGCCACGATGGCGGCCACCGCATCGGCGCTCGCGGCAATCGCGGCGGACGCGGCCGGGTCCAGCGCCACCGAAGCGCCCGTGAACACCGAGCGCCAGGACTCCAGCGTGACGGCGCCCGGTGTCAGAACCTGCATCGCATTGCCCATATGCCCGACGGCAACACTACCGGGATGGGGCGGCGCTGGTCACCCACTGATCGATGGCGGGCGCGCCGTCCATGGCTCGACAGCGCGTTGTCCTCGCTTCTGGTCACACCTAGAACTGAACCGGGCGGCCTGACGGCCGGCCCTTGCGGACAGCCGGGGCTGCCAGACATCAACGTGGCCGCGGTCGGATCTGGGCTGCGGCTGGTTATCAGGAGGGTCTGACGTTGAGCAAAGACGAACATCAGCGGACTTCGCGGCGCCGGGTCCTGCAAGGCGGGCTGGGTGTGATCGCGGTGGCCGCCGCTGCCACCACCACGCTCCGCGCCGCCGACGCGCAGGAGAAGCTCGCCCAGAACCTCGTGCAGTATCAGGACACGCCGAAGAACGGCGTCAAGTGCGGCACATGCATCAACTATATCGACCCGGCTGCCTGCAAGATCGTCGAGGGCAAGATCAGTCCGGACGGCTGGTGCGTCGCCTACGCCCCCAAGAACGGCTGAACCGGGACTCGGCTCGGCCATCGTCCCGTCCCGCGTGGGAGGGGGCGATGGCCGCCACGGGCGTTACTGGCTGTTTGCCGTCGGCAGCGACTCCGGCTTCGGCGACAGGCTGCGCAGATAGGCAATGACATCCGCGCGGGTCTTTTCGTCCGGCACGCCGACGAAGGTCATCTTCGTGCCGGGCGCGTAGGCGGACGGCTTGGTCAGCCACTCGTTCAGCTCGGCATAGGTCCACGGCCCCTGCTTGGCCTTCAGCGCGTCGGAATAGGCGTAGCCTTCCATGTGGGCGTGCGGCGCCCCGACCACGCCGTACAGGTTCGGGCCGATGCCGGCGTGGCCGCCCTCATTGAACGTGTGGCAGGCGACGCAGCCCAGCCGCATCGTCTCGGTCTGGCCGTGCTTGGGGTCGGCGACGGCGAGCAGCGAATCGAACGACGGGGCAGGGCCACCGGCGGCGGGTGCGCCCTGGGCCGCGGCGCCCGGCGTGCTGGTCGTCGCGACCGCCTGGGCCGGCGGCGGCGCCGGCAGCGGTTCCGGATGCTGCGACAGCGTGTCCAGATAGTCGATCACGTCGGCGCGCTTCTTCGGGTCGGGAAGACCCGCGAATGTCATCTTGGTGCCGGGCGCGTAGGCGGAGGGCTTCTTGATCCATTCGTTCAGTTCGTCGAACGTCCACGGCCCCTGCTTGCTCTTCAGCGCGTCCGAGTAGGCATAGCCTTCCATATGGCCATGCGGGGCGCCAAGCACGCCGTACAGGTTCGGGCCGACGCCGGCCTTGCCGCCTTCGTTGAACGTGTGGCAGGCGACGCAGCCGGCGGCCATCGTGTCCGCCTGCCCGCGCTTGGGGTCGGCGGAGACCAGCAGCGCCGCGATCGGCGGTTCGGCGGCAGCTTCGGCGGGCGCGGCTGACGGCGCGCCCTCGATGGTGATGGCCGGTTTGTCGAGCGGCGTCGGATGGACCAGCCCGTCGGCGATCAGCGTGGCCCCCATGAAGGCGATCCCCCCCACAAGCACCGCCGCGATGGCCTTGTTGACCTCCATGCTATCCATGCAACGCATCTCCTGAGACGAAACCGGCTATCGGACGGCCATAAAGTGCCGCGCCCGGCAGCGCAACCACCTGCCGGACGAGACCCTGCGCACGCGGCGTATTTACGGCCATGATGTGAAGCCAGCAAGCCGACGGCGGGCATGAAATCGGCCCTGGCCTGGTTCGCGGAATTGTTCACGCGCCGGTCGCTGCCGTCGGCGCCCAGCGTGTATGTCTGCGGGCAGAAACGTGACGACGACGCGCCGGCCGACGCGGGGGCCGCGCGCCGCCTGCTGTGTATGGCGGACATGCCGGCCATCGGCGACACCTGTACCCCGACCGCCGCGGAGATCAAGCAATGCGCGAGCAAAATGTTCCAGCGATTCCGGCGATGCCGCTTGTTGCTGCGGACGGCGGCGGCAAACCGGACGATAGCGGTGCCGCTGATGCAATTCAACCGTCCGTTCCCGGCGGCGGGCAGGGCGATTCCCCGGCGAGCGGCGGTGAGACTGACAGCGTGCCTCGCTTCGACATTGCGGTTCCGCCGAACGGCTATGCGTGGTGGTATGTCGGCGCGCTGAGCGCGGATGGTACGCGGGCCATCACGCTGGCTGCGTTCATCGGCAGCGTGTTTTCGCCGTACTATGCCTGGGCGCGGCGGCGCGGGCCGGCGGACCCGGAGAATTTTTGCGCGCTGAACGTGACGCTGTACGGCCCGAGGGGCAAGCGTTGGGCGATGACCGAGCGCGGCCGCGCCGGATTGCAGCGGGATGCCACCAATCTCGCAATCGGCCCGAGCGCGCTGCACTGGGACGGCACCGTGCTGACCATATCCATGGACGAGGTCACGACACCGCTGCCGCGTCGCCTGCGGGGCTTCGTACGTGTCATCCCCGCCGCGTTGACGGGTCGGCGTGTCATGCTCGACGGCGCCGGCCGGCATCGCTGGGTACCGCTGGCGCCGATATCGCGGGTGGAGGTTGAAGTCGCTGACCATAGCTGGTCGGGCGACGGATACCTCGACATGAACGCCGGCGATGCGCCGCTGGAACAGGATTTCTCGCACTGGAACTGGTGCTGCGCCCGCGTCGGCGACGGCGCCGCGATCATCTATGACGTGACGATGCGCAGCGGGGAAAACCGCTGCCTCTGTTTGCGGGTCGACGGCGCCGGCGGTGTCGAGACTTTCGCGCCGCCGCCGCCGGTCCTTCTGCCGCGCACACGTTGGCGTGTGGCGCGCGGCGTGCGCTCCGAGGACGGCACCGCCGAGCTGCGCCGCACGTTCGAGGATGCGCCGTTCTACGCCCGCTCGGAGGTGGCGTGGCAGCTGGGTGGTAAGACGGTCGTGGGCACGCATGAAAGCCTGTCGCTGGATCGCCTCCGATCCGACGTCGTGCAGGCGATGCTGCCGCTCCGCATCCCGCGCCGCGCCCGCTGAATCTCAGGATGTCGTGCTGACGGTCCAGGTCGCCGACAGGACCAGCGGCGAGCCCTCCAGATCCTTGACGACTTTGTCCAGTTCGCTGTCTTGCGCCGTCGTCGGCACCAGGATGGCGGCGAGCTCCACCTGGTCGTCGTTCTCGGACAGGGTTTCGACCTCGCGGATCGGGTAGCTGGCACTGCGCAACGCCGCATCCAGCAGATCGCGAACGTCGGACATCGCGTTGGGGCGGCAGAACACGTGTACGCGGTATTCCGCCTCGGTGATCTGCGCGTTGATCGGATGGCGATTGATCCAGTTCACCAATGGCCGCAGCAGCGTGTTGCCGGACAGCACGGCCACCGTCAGCGCGGTTGCCTCCGCGAACAGGCCGCTGCCGGTGAACGCGCCGACCGCGCCCGAGCACCATAAGGTTGCCGCCGTGTTCAGGCCGCGAATATTGGTGCCGTCCTTCACGATCACGCCGGCACCGAGGAAGCCGATGCCGGAGACGACATAGGCGATGATGCGCGTCGCACCGTCGTTTCCGTACAGCCGCATACCGAGATCGGAGAACGCCGCAGCGCCGACCGCCACCAGCACGTTGGTGCGCAGTCCGGCTGTGCGCTGGCGCCATTGCCGCTCGAACCCGATCGCGAGGCCGAGCACGAAGGCCACGACGATCACGGCCAGCGTGCGGACGAACGCGCTGGCCCAGAGTGTGGCGAGGATATCGGTCAATGGCGGCATGATGGCAGCGGCTATATCGTGTTGCCGGCGAAAAGTGTATCCGCCGATGACCTGGCCGGCGCGGGTTATTTATCCGCGCGGATCCGTATCATTTTCGGCGATTTCATTGCTTTCTCGCCGTGCCAACAGCCCCGCCACCGGCAGCATGATCGGCAACGGAGCCGCCGCCCCGTCCGGGGCGACGGCTCCCGGCAAGTTCAGGCGGTCAGCGCCGGAGCGTGGTGCGTGGCGTGGGCCTTGCCAGCTTCATCGGCATGGTGCTTGGCATGCAGCGAGTGGCCGTGGGCGGCGTGCGCGTGTTCGGCCGCCTCATCGTGGTTGCCATCGTGCAGATGCTTGGCCGCTTCGCGATGATGCGTCGCGGCGTGTCCGTGATGCTCGGCGGCCTTCTCGTGATGCTCGGCAATCTTGGTTGCTTGTGACATTTTACGTTTCCTTTTATGGCGGATGACTTCATCCGCCGGAACGGCTTAGCCGATATCGGGGCGGTCCGTTGTGAACACTGCGCGACGCTGGGCCGGCGCTCATTCGCTGTGCGGCGCAGGTGCTGTCCGGCGGCAACCGTACGGCCGCCGCCCGGTTGTTGCGCCTCAGCCGGCAGAGCCTGCACCTGGAGATGCGCGGAACGCGATCGACGGCGCCGCGCACCAGGACATGGAGCGCGGCGCCTGGCGGGTAGGGCGGGTCAGCCGCCGCCGACGCGCCCGCCCAGTTCGTCCTCGATGTGCACGCGGATGATGTCGTCGAACGAGGTTTCGGCCGTGAAGCCGAGCGCGTGGGCGCGGGCGGTGTCGAAGTTGCGCGGCCAGCCGGCGACGATGCGCATGATGCCCGGGTCCGGCTCGCGCCGGATCAGCTTCACGGCCGATTCGCCGGCGACGCGGCGCAGCGCCTCGATCTGCTCACCCACCGTGGCCGACAGGCCCGGCATGGACAGGTTGCGCCGCCAGCCCAGCTTGGCGAGGTCCATCGTGGCGGCATGCAGCAGGAAGCCCACGGCCGCGCGCGGGCTGGCGTGCCAGTGGCGCACGTCCTCGTCGACCGGCAGCACGGCCGGCTGTCCGGCCAGCGGCTCGCGCAGGATGTTGGAGAAGAAGCCGGAGGCGGCCTTGTTGGGCGTGCCGGGGCGGATGCAGATGGTCGGCAGCCGGATGCCGATGCCGTCGAGGAAGCCGCGCCGCGAGTAATCCGCCAGCAGCAGCTCGCCGATCGCCTTCTGGGTGCCGTAGCTGGTCAGCGGCGTGGTGAAGAACTCGTCGCCGATCGCTTCCGGGAACGGCGCGCCGAACACGGCGATCGAGGAGGTGAACACCACGCGGGGCAGGTACCGCTCCGTCATGCCGCGATGGCGGATGGCCTCCAGCAGATAGCGGGTGCCGTCGAGGTTGATGCGATAGCCCTTGTCGAAATCCGCCTCCGCTTCGCCCGAAACGATGGCGGCGAGGTGGAAGATCACGTCCGGCTTATTGGCCACCGCCTTCGTGGCGGCGCCCGCGTCGGACAGGTCCACCGCCATCGCAGTGACCTTGCCGGCGAACCCGGCGGGTGCCTGGGGCTGTACGACATCGACCAGCGTAAATTCGGTGATCGGCGTGTCGCCCAGCTTGCCGTCGGCCACCAGCCGGCTGATGAGCTTGCGGCCGACCATGCCGGCGGCACCGATAATCAGGACATGCATCAGAGAACCCTCCCGAAACCGGCATTCTACCGGGTTATCCCGGTTCGGCCAGCCGGCGCGATCACTTTAGCCGCGTGTCTGCCGGGCGTCTTTTGCAGCCGTTTGACGACGGCCTGAACGCCCGCGCGTTAGCTTGCGGATGCGGGTGGGGCGGAGTGGCGCATGCGGTTGATCCAGGTCGGCATTGGCGGCTGGGGGCTGGATTGGGCCCAACGCGTGCTGCCGCTGGTGCCGGCCGTGCGCCCGGTCGCATTCGTGGACAGCGACCCGACCATGCTGGCGCGCGCCCGCGACCGGCTCGGCCTGAATGCCACGATGCTGTTTGCGAGCCTGGACGCGGCGCTCGCCGCCGCGCCGGCCGACGCGGTGCTCGCGACATTGCCGACCGCGCTGCATGCGGCGGTGTCGGCTGCGGCGCTGCGGGCCGGGCTGCATGTGCTGGTGGAAAAGCCGTTCACGTCCACGCTGGCCGAGGCGCGCGCACTGGCGGCCCTGGCGGACGCATGTGGCCGTATGCTGATGGTCAGCCAGAACTATCGCTATCATCCGGCGGTCGCGACGGTGGCCAACCTGCTGCGGCGCGGCGTGGTCGGCGGGCCGCGCGGCGCCCGGATCGATTTCCGCAAGCACTGGGACGTGACCCAGCACCGCTACCACGACATTCCCGGCCCGCTGCTGCTGGATATGACGGTGCATCACGTCGACCTGTTGCGCATGCTGCTGGGCGAGGTCGCGCGGCTGACCTGCCGCAGCTGGACCACGCCGGGCAGCCCGTTCGCCGAGCACGCCGCCGCCGAGGCGATCCTGGAACTGCGCAACGGCCTGATTGTCGGCTACCACGGCTCCTGGCTGTCGCATGGCACGGCGACCGCGTGGTCCGGCGCCTGGGCGATCGAATGCGACCAGGGCGTGATCGCCTTCACCGCGCGCGACGCACCGGCGGCCGACGTGGTGACGATCCAGGCCGCCAACGGCGGCGCGACGCCGGTGCCGCTGCTGCCCGTCCCGGCGCTGGACCGCGCCGGGACGCTCTCGGCGTTTGCGCACGCGGTCGCGACCGGCCATCGTCCCGCCGATTTCACTGATGCTGCCGATAATATCCGCACGCTCGCCGTGTGCTTCGCCGCCATGCGCTCGGCCGAACGTGGCGGTGCCTGGACCGACCCGTCGGAATTGGGAGACTGACGCGATGCCGGTTCTTGTGTGGAACGAATACCGCCATGAGCGCCAGAACCCCGAGGTCGCCGCGATCTACCCGGACGGCATCCACGCCACCATCGCCGCCGCACTGTCCGCGCGCGGCTGCACGACCAGCACCGCCACGCTGGACGAGCCCGAGCACGGCCTGACCGACGCGGCACTCGCCGCCGCTGACGTGCTGGTCTGGTGGGGCCACCGCGCGCATGAGGAGGTGGCGGACGCGGTCGTGGAGCGGGTGCGTCGCCATGTGCTGGGCGGGCTTGGCCTGATCGTGCTGCATTCGGCGCATTATTCGAAGATCTTCCGCCGGCTCATGGGCACCAGTTGCAGCGTCAACTGGCGCGTGGACGGCTTGCGGGAGCGGCTCTGGGTGGTCGATCCGGCGCATCCGGTCGCCGCCGGCCTGGACCGTTGCTTCGAGCTGCCGCAGGAGGAGATGTACGGCGAATTCTTCGACATCCCGGCACCGGATGCATTGGTGTTCATCAGTTGGTTCAACGGCGGCGAGGTTTTTCGCAGCGGCTGCGCCTGGCATCGCGGCTTCGGCCGCATCTTCTATTTCCGCCCCGGCCACGAGACGTTTCCGACCTATCACGACGCCACCGTGCAACAGGTGATCGCCAGTGCCGTGCACTGGGCGGCGCAGCCGGGCGGCCGCCGGCCGTCGCCGGACAATGCGCGGCGTGAGCCGATGGAGCCGATTTAGAGATGAATGCGTGACGGATGATGCCCTGCGGCCGGGTGTCTTCTTGAGGATGTTGAGTTGGTAGACGGCGAACTTCGGGCTGTGCTCCTTGAGACGTTCTCTATGGTTTTTATTCGCTGGTCTCGGTGAGCTGTCCGGTTCACTGGCGCAGCGATGCTCGGTGCATGGAGCGCGGACACCTCAAGCGATGCTGTGTCCCCGTTTCGAGCACCCCATTTGTCGGCTTGACAGTCCGCCACTCGAACGGAATGGACTGCGTCCGCCCTATACGGGTCTGCGCTGCGCAAAGTGTTCAAATTCCGGCTCCGGTCCCGGGTTACTGCTCGTCAGCCAGGAGATCTTGGCGCGCAGGTAGCCGGCCATTGCATTCAGCTCTGCCGCCTTCTCCTCCAGCCGGGCCATTTGCGCGCTCATGATGTCGATGCTGCGCTCGCGCGTGATGCCGCCGTCACGGCGCTCTTCGCTGATCGCGACGATCTCCTTGAGCGACATGCCAAGGGACTGCGCCATCCGGATCATCCTCGCCGCCTGGACATGCTCCGCGGTGAAGACCTGATACGGGTTGCGGCCACCCTTGCCGTTCGTCTCGGGTGTCAGCAGTCCGCGCCGCACGTAGAAGCGCACCGTGTCAGGTGTCAGGCCGGTGGCCCGAGCGAATTCCGAAATCTGCATCGTTCGAGGCTGTTGACCATGGACCATGGTCCAGGCTTATAGGACGTGCTCCCTGGATTATGGAGCCGGAAAATGGACAGGACGGCGTTAGTGACCGGTGCCTCGTCGGGTATTGGCGAGGCGACGGTCATGCGGCTCATGCAGGACGGCTACACCGTCTATGCGGCGGCGCGGCGGGTCGACCGGATGGCGTCGCTGAGCATGGCCGGCGCACGGGTCGTCGCGCTCGACCTGACCGACGACGCTTCGATCGTCGCGGTGGTCGAGAAGATTCGTGGCGAGGCAGGCCGGCTCGACGTGCTCGTCAACAATGCCGGCTACGGCAGCTATGGCGCGCTGGAGGATGTGCCGATCGATGAGGCGCGCCGCCAGTTCGAGGTCAACCTGTTCGGCCTCGCCCGGCTCAGCCAGCTCGCATTGCCGATGATGCGCGCTCAGAAGAGCGGCAAGATCGTCAATGTCAGTTCGATCGGCGGCAAAGGCGGCGAGCCGTTCGGGAGCTGGTACCATGCCACCAAATACGCCGTCGAAGGGCTCAGCGACTGTTTGCGGATGGAACTGATCCCGTTCGGCATCGACGTGGTCGTGATCGAGCCTGGCGCGATCCGCACTGAATGGGGCGGCATCGCGCATGACAGCCTGCTCAGGATGTCCGGCGAGACCGCATATGGTCCGTATGCCCGCCGACACGCCAAGATGCATGAGCGGGCAGCCACGTCCAGGCTGCCGTCGCCGCCCGAGGTCGTGGCCCGGGTCATTGCCCGCTCGGTGGCCGCCAAACGGCCGCGGACCCGTTATCCGGCCGGCGGCGGCGCAAAGGCCATCCTGCTGCTGCTGCGTCTGCTGTCCGACCGGATGCAGGACAGGCTGATGTGGCGCATGTCCCAGGCCAATTCCTGACCCTCGGCGGCGACCGGGCGCCGGCTGACGGGCTAGGCAGGCGCCTGGGGCGTCGTTATCCAAGTGCGGGCGAGGGACGCCCGCACCATCCGATAGGAGCCACACGCCATGACCGACCCCTGCGACCTGACCGCGCGCGAGGCGCGCGCGCTGATCGGCCGCAAGCAGCTTTCGCCGGTCGATCTGGTGGCAAGCTGCATTGCCCGCATCGAGGCGTTGGACCACGCCGTCAACGCCATGGTGGCGCGCGATTTCGACCGCGCCCGTGCTACCGCCCGCGCGGCGGAGCAGGTGGTGATGCGCGGCGAGACGCTGGGCGCGCTGCACGGCCTGCCGATCGGGGTGAAGGATCTGGAGTGCACCGAAGGGCTGCGCACCACCTATGGCAGCCCGATTTTTCGGGATTTCGTTCCCGATCAGGACGACGGCACCGTCGCGCGGCTGCGCGCCGCCGGTGCCATCGTGCTGGGCAAGACCAACACGCCGGAATTCGGTGCCGGCGCCAACACCCGCAACGCCGTCTACGGCGCCACCGGCAACCCGTTCGACCCGCGTCGGTCGGCGGCCGGGTCCTCCGGCGGCTCGGCGGTGGCGCTGGCGACCGGCATGGTGCCGCTGGCCACCGGCTCCGACATGGGCGGCTCACTGCGCAACCCCGCCGCGTTCTGCGGCATCGTCGGCTTCCGGCCGACAGCCGGGCTGGTGCCAAGCGAAACCCGCGGCCTCGGATGGTCGAATTTGTCCGTGAACGGGCCGATGGCGCGCAACGTGGCGGATCTGGCGCTGATGCTGTCGGCCATGGTGTCCGACGACGCGCGCGACCCGCTCGCGACCACCATCCACGGCCGTCAGATCCGACAGCCGGCGGACTTCACGCCGCTGCCCGCAATGGATCTGTCGCATCTCCGCGCCGCGTTCACCCCGGATTTCGGCTTCGCGCCCACCGAGCGCGTCGTGCGCGCCGCCTTTGCCGCGGTGACGGCAAAGGTCCGGCCGATGTTCGCGCGGGCCGAGGACGCGACGCCCGACTGTGCCGGGGCGGACGACGCTTTCGCGGTGTTGCGTGCGACGAATTTCCTCGCCGGCCACGCCGAGAAAGTGCGCACCCGTCCGCAGGATGTCGGGCCGAACGTGCGCGCCAACGTCGCCGAGGGCGCGCGCTATTCGGCCGGCGACGTGGCCCAGGCGATGCTGGCGCAGACCGCGCTGTACCGGCGCTGGCAGGATTTCTTCAGCGCCCACGATGTCGTCATCACCCCGGCGATCACCATTTCGCCGCGTCCATGGTCCGAACTGTATCCGACCGAGATCGACGGTGTGGCGACACGCAGCTACTTCCATTGGCTGGCTTTGGCTTATGCGGTGACGCTGGCCGGGCATCCGGCCGTGTGCCTGCCGGTGGGTCGCGATGCGGCAGGGATGCCGTTCGGCCTGCAGATCGTCGGCCCGCGCGGCGGCGACGCCCTCGTGCTCGCGGCGGCGGCGGCGCTGGAGGCGGCACTTGCGGCCGATCCGGCGACAGCACGGCCGTTGCCGGACCTGGCGGCGCTGCGGACGGCGGGTCCGATCAGCGCCATGCCGGGGTTCCTCGGCTTCGGCTGAGTGTTCGTGTGGTAGCGGGGCACGAAGAAATGTCATGATCCGTGGCGTTGACAGAATGACCGCTGATTGCGACGTTTTCGATAGGAGATACGTTCCGGATCAACGCGGACCCCCGCCAAAATGGAGAGGCCTTCATGTCAGCGTCACCAGGCAGCCTCGATGGCTTTTCGAATTATACGTTTTCTTTCAGTCAGTTGAACGCGATATCGCAGGTGTCTGTCACCGCGATTGCCGGATACTTCAACGCGGCGGACGCCTATGTGCCGCCGGCTCTGGAAACCGTGACCGCGACTGCGACCGGCACCCCTTTCCTGCCGGAGTCCGATACGACGTTCACGGTGACCGGTGTCAACGATGCGGCAAATTCGATTACCGTTGCGGAGAAATATGACGGCCAAGTTATCTCGAATGCGACCTATTACGTGATTGCCTTTTCGCCCGGTGCAATTTTAGTGTCACTCGGGGATCTCGCACCGGAATTGGCGGGCTATGCCTCAAGTCCGGCTGCATTGTCCGAACTCTCCGGTTCGCTGGCGATTATCGCGACGACCGCTTTGCCAGAAGGCACCAACGTCACGTTCGATGCCACTGGCAGCACCAATCTCGTCGCCTGCTTCGCGCTCGGCACCCGCATCCGCACCGCGCGGGGCGACGTGGCCGTGCAGGATCTACGTGAGGGCGATCTGGTGCCGACGCTGGTCGCGGAGGGGCTGTCGCGCGTGCGTTGGGTCGGTCGCCGCACGCTCGATGTGGCGCGCAGTTTCCGCCCCTGGGATGTGGCGCCCGTGCGCGTGTGCGCGGACGCCTTCGCCCCCGGCCTGCCGTCTCGCGATCTGCTGCTGTCGCCGGACCATGCCGTCATGCTGAATGGCGCGTTGATGCCCATCCGCTACCTGCTCAACGGCGCCACCATCGCCCAGGAGCCGGCCGAGAAAATTACCTATTTCCATGTCGAACTCGACAGGCACGACGTGCTGCTCGCCGAGGGGCTGCCGTGCGAGAGCTTTCTCGACACCGGCAATCGCGGTGCGTTCGGCAACGCACCGGGCCCGGTGGATCTGGCGCCGGATTTCGCGCGCCGTGTCTGGGCCGAACAGGGCTGCCTGCCGTTGCTCACCGAGGGCGAAGCGGTGGCGGCGGCGCGCGAGAACCTGGCGCAACGTGCCGGCAGCTTGGGCTGGCGCATGACCCCTGAACCGGCGTTGCAGGTGATGGCCGCCGGCCGCGTGCTGCCGGCCGCGCGCCAGGGCGACTCGTGGCGGGTGGTATTGCCGGCGGACGCGGTGGAGATCCATCTGCGCTCGCGCGCGATCGTGCCCGCCCAGCGCGTGATGGGGGGCGACCGCCGCCGGCTTGGCGTTGCACTGGCCGATCTGCGCCTCGACGACGCCCCTGCGCCACCTGCCGCGTTTCGCGCCGGCTGGCACGCCGACGAGGGCGATCTCCGCTGGACGGACGGCGACGCCCGGCTCGCGGTGCGTGGATCGCGCGAACTGTGCTTCCGGCTCGCGTGGCACGAGCAATATTGGTTGCCCCCGGTCACTGCCGAGGCAACGCCGATCCCGGCCGCGCTGGCGGGGTGACTGGTCGGCGTGCTGGTGCGGACGGCCCGCGCCAGCACGCCGTCCGCCCTTGGCCGCGTCCTCCCGGCAGAGTACGTTTGCGTGCGAGGATCGATTCTATAGCGGCACAGATCCTCCGCGTCTGGAGGTGGCGTCATGACGGCTTCGTCCGGCAGCCTCGACAGCCTGTTGAACTATGTGTTTGCGACAAGCCAATGGAGCGGCGTGTCCAGTCTGGTCGTCAATGCGCTCCCCGCATCCGTCGTCAACGGGGCCTACGCCCCGCCGGTGCTGGAAAGCGTGACGGCGACGGCGACCGGCGCGACTTTTCAGGGATACGGCGGGCCAACATTTCGGATTGTTGGATACTCGGACACGACCAACCAAATCACGATCAGAATTGGCAGCGGCATACAGTCATTTGAAAATACATATTATGTGCTCGCATATACGGCCGACGCGATTGTGCTGGGCCAACAATCGGCCGTGACTTACGCGGGTTCAATAAATCCAACAAATTTTGCGTCAACGACAAGCATAATTGCGCTATCTGCTATTTCGCGGAACAGTCTAATAACGTTCAATGCCAGTGGCACATTCAACTCGCTCAACCTCGCCTGCTTCGCCCTCGGCACGCGCATCCGCACCGCGAACGGCGACGTGCCCGTGGAAGCACTGCGGGACGGCGAACTGGTGCCGACACTGGTCTCGGGCGGCCTGTCGCGCGTGCGCTGGATCGGCCGTCGCACGCTCGACGTGACCCGCCACGCTCGCCCGTGGGACGTTGCGCCGGTGCGTGTGCGTGCCCACACGTTTGCCGCCGGCGTGCCCATCCGCGATCTGCTGCTCTCACCGGACCACGCGGTGATGCTGGACGGCGCACTGATCCCGATCCGCTACCTGCGCAACGGTGCCACCATCGCGCAGGAAGCGGTGGCGGCCATCACCTATTTTCATGTCGAGTTGGACGCCCACGACGTGCTGCTCGCCGAGGGCCTGCCAGCGGAGAGCTTCCTCGACACCGGCAATCGCGCCGCGTTCGCGAACGCGGCGGGGCCGGTGGATCTGGCGCCGGATTTCGCCCGCCGCGTCTGGGCGAAACACGCCTGCCTGCCGTTGCTCACCGAGGGCGACGCCGTGGCGGCGGCGCGGCGGCGCCTGGCCGACCGTGCGATCGCGTTGGGCTGGGGCCTGATCGATGCGCCGGCGTTGCGCGTGGAGGCGGCCGGCCGCGTGCTGCCCGCCATCTGCCACGGCGGCGCCTGGTACGTCCGGTTGCCGCACGACGTATCCGAGGTGCGGCTGCGCTCGCGCGCGACGATCCCCGCCGAGCTTGTGGTGAACGGCGACGGCCGCCGGCTGGGTGTGGCACTGGCCGATCTGCGTCTCGATGGTGCGGCACCGTCACCGGTCGCGTTCGGCGCCGGCTGGCATGCCGATGAAGGCGATTTCCGCTGGACCGACGGCGACGCATCGCTCGCCGTGCGCGGATCGCGCGCGCTGTGCTTCCGGCTGGCGTGGCACGAAAAATACTGGCTGCCGCCGGTCGGTACCGAAACGGTCCCGTTCCGTGCGTATCTGGCCAGCTGACACATAGGTCTGCGCAACGCTCCGGACAGCGTTCCGCAACAGAAATTCGCTGTCGCGGGCTTGCACAATAATCCCAAATTAAGATTGCGCCGTCACGAAGGCCGCATGCGCATCGGCATGATGCCGTGCCCATTCCGGAGACTGCGTCATGGCGGCTGCACCCGGCAGCCTCGACTCGCTGCTGACCTATGAGTTCACGGAAAACCAGTGGTCCGCCGTTTCCAATCTGTCGGTGACCGCGACCGCCGTCACCATCGACGGCAACGGCACCTATATCGCGCCGGCGCTGGAGACGATCACAGCGACGGCCGCGGGCACGCCGTTTCTCTATAGTAGCAACGCCAACTTCACGATTGTCGCCGTTTCGGACGTGCACAACACGGTCACGATAAACGAGGTCGTGTCAGGCAGCAGCATCGGTGTCACGACCCTCTGTGTCGTGGGCTACACCGGCGCGGCCTTGCTGCTCTCCGGCGCGAATGCGAGCGAATTCGCGACCACGAGCCAGGCGGGCCTGAGCGATTTGCAGCCTGTGACAAGCATTCTTTCGACCGGGCAGGTCACGGACACCGGCACCGTGACCTTCAGCGCCGACTACGGCATCGGCGGCGTCGCCTGCTTTGCGCGCGGCACTCGCATCCGCACCGTTCTCGGCGACGTGGTGGTAGAGGCGCTGCGACCGGGCGATCTGGTGCCAACCGAGGTGTCCCGCCGGCTGTCGCGCGTGCGCTGGGTCGGCCGCCGCACACTCGAGATGGCCCGCCAGCCGTATCCCTGGGATGTCGCTCCGGTGCGCGTAAAGGCCGACGCGTTCGGCCCCGGCGTGCCGGCCCGCGATCTGCTGCTTTCGCCGGACCACGCGGTGATGCTGGACGGCGTGCTGATCCCGATCCGCTACTTGCGCAACGGTGCCACCATCGCCCAGGAGGCGATGGCGACCGTCACCTATTTTCATGTCGAGCTGGACGCGCATGACGTGCTGCTCGCCGAAGGGCTGCCCGCGGAGAGTTTTCTCGACACCGGCAATCGCGGTGCGTTCGAGAACGCGGCGGGGCCGGTGGACCTCTCGCCCGCCTTCGCCCGCCGTGTCTGGGCCGCCCGGGGCTGCCTGCCGCTGCTCACCGGCGGCGAGGTGGTGAAGGTGGCGCGGCGGCGTCTGGCCGATCGCGCCCGCGCCTTGGGCTGGCGCCTGACCAAGGCGCCCGCATTGCGCATCGAGGCGGCGGGCCGTGTGCTGCCTGTCATCCGCGACGGCACCGCCTGGCGCGTGATGCTGCCGTGCGACATAGCTGAAGTGCGTCTGCGCTCGCGCGCGGTGCTGCCGGCCGAGCGCGTGGTGAACGGTGACGGCCGCCGGCTGGGCGTGGCACTGGCCGGTCTGCGTCTCGACGGCGCGGCGCCGTCACCGGCCGCGTTCGGTGCCGGCTGGCATGCCGACGAAGGCGATTTCCGCTGGACCGACGGCGACGCGTCGCTCGCGGTGAGCGGCGCGCGCGCGCTGCGCTTCCGGCTCGCATGGCGTGAAAAATACTGGCTGCCGCCTGTCGCGGCGTGGAGGTCGGCACCGCGGGCTACGCAGGCGGGCTGATAAGCGGCTTGGCGCTCCTCCATTCGGGTGATAGGCACGGTGCGCCAGCAGCCGCATGGAGAGATGCCATGAGTGCCATCGCCGATATCGTCGCCCGCGAAATCCTCGACAGCCGAGGCAACCCCACTATCGAAGTGGATGTGGTGCTCGACAGCGGCGCGATTGGTCGGGCCGCCGTGCCATCGGGCGCCTCGACCGGTGCGTACGAGGCCGTGGAGTTGCGCGACGGCGACAAATCCCGCTATGGCGGCAAAGGCGTGCGCCACGCTGCGGCGTTCGCCGAGGGCGAGATCCTCGATGCCATCGGCGGCATCGACCCGACCGAGCAGCTCCGCATCGACAGCCTCATGATCGATCTGGACGGCACGCCGAACAAGGCGCGGCTCGGCGCCAACGCCATCCTGGCCGTCTCGCTCGCGGTCGCCAAGGCCGCGGCGGCGGAATACGAACTGCCGCTGTATCGCTATGTCGGCGGCGTGTTCGCGCGCACGTTGCCGGTGCCGATGATGAACATCATCAATGGCGGCAAGCACGCCGACAACCCGATCGACATCCAGGAATTCATGATCCAGCCGGTTGGTGCCGCCAGCATCGCCGACGCGGTGCGGATCGGCTCCGAGGTGTTCCATACGTTGAGGAAGGCGCTGCACGATGCCGGCCACAACACCAATGTCGGCGACGAGGGCGGCTTCGCGCCCGGCCTGAAATCGGCCGACGAGGCGCTTGGATTCATTACAAAATCGATCGAAAAGTCCGGCTACCGGCCGGGCGAGGACGTGGTGCTGGCGCTCGATCCGGCGGCCACCGAGTTCTACAAGGACGGGCACTATCACATTGAGGGTGAAGGAAAAGTTCTGGATTCGGCCGGCATGGTGGTGTACCTCGCCGACCTCACCGCGCGCTATCCGATCGTCTCGATCGAGGACGGGCTTGCCGAGGACGACTGGGACGGCTGGAAGCTGCTGACCAGCACGCTCGGGGGCAAGGTTCAGATCGTCGGCGACGACCTGTTCGTGACCAACGTCGAGCGCCTGAAGCGCGGCATCGCGCTCGGCAGCGCCAATGCCATCCTGATCAAGGTCAACCAGATCGGCACGCTGAGCGAAACGCTGGAGACCGTGGAGACCGCGCACCGTGCCGGCTTCGCGGCCGTGATGAGCCACCGCTCGGGCGAGACCGAAGACTCGACGATCGCCGATCTGGCGGTTGCGACCAATTGCGGCCAGATCAAGACTGGCAGCCTTGCCCGCAGCGATCGTACCGCGAAATACAATCAGTTGATGCGCATCGAGCAGGAACTGGGCGCGGCCGCCCGGTTCGCAGGGCGGACCATCCTGCGCTGAGTTGTTCGATTTTGCCGGTGCAGTCGCATTGCCGCATGTGCTTGAGTGATGTGCGTGATGGCTTGCGGGGATTCGGATGAGTGTCGGTCGCGTCGTGCGGCGTAAGGTTCGGGGGGCGGCGGCACCGTTGGCGTTGCTGCTCGTGGCCGGATATTTCCTGTGGAACGCCATGCAAGGCGACCGCGGGCTAGAGGAACGCGCGCGGCGCGACCGGGAACTCGCGGCCGCCCAGGCCGATCTGGCCCGCGCACAGGCCGAACAGGCCATCTGGGAACGCCGCATCGACGGCCTGCGGACGCGCATCGACATTGACGCACTCGATGAACGCGCCCGCGCGATGCTCAACCGCTCCGACCCGTCGGACGTGATCGTTAATTACGACAAGGGCCAGCGGCTGTTCTGACGCCGCCGCGCCGTTCGGCAATGACGCTGCGATTTTTCCTGCTTTCGGGACACAAAAAAACCGCCGGCGTGTCCGCGCCGCAACGCCGTGCCGTGGCGACGCTATCGGACGATCAACCACCAAGCAGTTAACTGCTTTCTGGTTAACGTCTCCTATTGCATTGCACAATCAGCGCTTTTCGCCTTCCACCGGCTTGCCGGGCGGTGCTGCCGGGGCTAGGTGTGCCGCGTTCCAGGTCCGGCTACACCGAGCGGGAGAGCGTTGTCATGGCGCAAGCGATCGAAGCAAAGAGGCGCAAGGGCCGCGACGGTTCCGGCGGCATGAGCCGCGACGAACTGCTGCGGGCTTACCGGGACATGCTGCGCATCCGCCGTTTCGAGGAGAAGGCCGGCCAGCTCTACGGCATGGGCCTGATCGGTGGCTTCTGCCATCTGTATATCGGCCAGGAAGCCGTGGTCGTCGGCGTGCAACTGGCGCTCGGCGAGGGCGACCAGGTCATCACCTCGTACCGCGACCATGGCCACATGATCGCCACCGGCATGGACCCGAAAGGCGTCATGGCCGAACTGACCGGCCGCGCCACCGGGTATTCGCACGGCAAGGGCGGCTCGATGCATATGTTCAGCAAGGAGAAGAATTTCTTCGGCGGGCATGGCATCGTCGGCGCCCAGGTCAGCCTCGGCACCGGGCTGGGGTTCTCCAATTGGTACCGCGGCAACGATCGCGTCAGCGTGACCTATTTCGGCGAGGGCGCCTCCAACCAGGGGCAGGTGTTCGAAAGCCTCAACCTCGCGGCGCTGTTCAAGCTGCCGGTGGTGTTTGTTATAGAGAATAACAAATACGGCATGGGAACGAGTGTCGAGCGCGCTTCGGCATCGCACGACCTGTCCAAGAACGGTGCGCCCTGGGGCATCACCGGCGCACAGGTGGACGGCATGGACGTGGAGGCGGTGCGTGCGGCCGCCGAAGTGGCCGTGGCGGCCTGCCGCGCCGGGCGTGGGCCGTATCTGCTGGAGGTGAAGACCTACCGCTATCGCGGCCACTCGATGTCCGACCCGGGCAAGTACCGCACGCGCGAGGAAGTCCAGAAGATGCGCAGCGAGCGCGATTGCATCGAGAGCGTCCGCCACAAGCTCGATGCGCTCGGCGTCGAGGAGGCCGAGATCAAGGCGATCGACGACGAGGTGAAGCGCGTGGTGCAGGAAGCCGCCGATTTCGCCCAGTCCAGCCCCGAGCCTGACCCGTCCGAACTCTGGACCGATGTCCTGGTGGAGAGCTGAGCGGATGACCACCCAGATCCTGATGCCGGCGCTGTCGCCCACGATGACCGAGGGCAAGCTGTCGCGCTGGCTCAAGAAGGTCGGCGACGAGATCCGGGCCGGCGATGTGATCGCCGAAATCGAGACGGATAAAGCCACGATGGAAGTCGAGGCCGTGGACGAGGGCAAGCTGGCAAAAATCCTGATCGACGAGGGCGCCGAGGGCGTGGCGGTCAACACGCCGATCGCAGTACTCGCGGCCGACGGCGAGGATGCCAGCGCGGCACCACCGCCCAAGCGGGAGGCGCCGGCACTTCCCAAGGTGGCGGCCAGGCCGAGGACGCGAAAGCGATCGCCGACCAGAGCACGGCCGCGCGCGCGCCCGCCGTCGCGGCCGCGCCGGCGCCCGAAAAGGATTGGGGGCCGACCGCGCACATCACGGTGCGCGAGGCGCTGCGCGACGCCATGGCCGCCGAGATGCGCGCCGACGACCACGTGTTCCTGCTCGGCGAGGAAGTCGCCCAGTACCAGGGCGCCTACAAGATCAGCCAGGGGTTGCTTGACGAATTCGGTCCGCGCCGGGTGATCGACACGCCCATCACCGAGCACGGTTTCACCGGCATGGCGGTGGGCGCGGCGATGAACGGGCTGCGCCCGATCGTCGAGTTCATGACGTTCAATTTCGCCATGCAGGCGATCGACCAGATCATCAACTCGGCGGCCAAGACGCTGTACATGTCGGGCGGCCAGATGGGCTGCCCGATCGTGTTCCGCGGCCCGAACGGCGCCGCCTCGCGCGTCGCCGCCCAGCACAGCCAGTGCTACGCCTCGTGGTACGCGCACTGCCCCGGCCTGAAGGTGGTGGCCCCCTGGTCCGCCGCGGACGCCAAGGGCCTGCTGCGCGCCGCGATCCGCGACCCCAACCCGGTCGTCTTCCTCGAAAACGAGATCATGTACGGCCAGAGCTTCGACTGCCCGACGGCCGATGATTTCGTGCTGCCGATCGGCAAGGCCAAGATCGAGCGCGCCGGCGATCAGGTGACGATCGTGGCGTTCTCGATCATGGTCGGCGTGGCCATGAAGGCGGCCGAGGCGCTGGCGGAGCAGGGGATCAGTGCGGAGGTCATCAACCTGCGCTCGCTGCGACCGCTCGACACCGCGACGATCGTCGAAAGCGTGAAGAAGACCAGCCGCATCGTGACCGTGGAAGAGGGCTGGCCGTTCGCCGGCATCGGCGCGGAAGTGAACATGCAGATCCTCGAACAGTGCTTCGACTGGCTGGATGCGCCGCCGGCCCGCGTGCATGGGCTGGACGTGCCGCTGCCCTATGCCGCGAATCTGGAGAAGCTGGCCCTGCCGCAGCCCGACTGGGTCGTGAACGCCGCCAAGAAACTGTTCTGACCCGGGGGATCGCCGCCAATGGCCACCAACATCCTGATGCCGGCCCTGAGCCCGACAATGACCGAGGGCACGCTGTCGCGCTGGCTGAAAAAGGAAGGCGAGGAGATCAAGGCCGGCGACGTGATCGCCGAGATCGAGACCGACAAGGCCACCATGGAAGTGGAGGCGGTGGACGAGGGCGTGCTGGGAAAAATCCTGGTGGCCGACGGCACTGCCGGCGTGAAGGTGAACGAGCCGATCGCCGTGCTGGTGGAGCAGGGCGAGGCAGCGCCGACCGCCGCCGCGCCCGCCGCGAAGCCGGCCGCGCCCGCGCCGAGCGATGCCGCCCCGGTCACGGCCGGCACGCCGGTCGCCGCCCCGCAACGCAACGGCCATGATACCGGTCGTCAAGCAGGGGGCGGCGAGGCCGGGGGTGAACGGATCTTCGTCTCGCCGCTGGCGCGCCGCATGGCCAAGCAGGCGGGCCTGGATCTGGGCGCACTGAAAGGCAGCGGCCCCAACGGGCGCATCGTCAAGGCCGATATCGAAGCCGCCCAGAAGGGCGCGGCCGCGCCGCAGCCGGCTGCAGCCGCGCCGGCTCCGGCACCGGTGCTGGCCAAGGCGCCGGCCCGCCGATCACGGCGCCGCACAAGCTGGTGCCCAACAGCAGCATGCGCAAAGTCATTGCGCGCCGGCTGACCGAGGCCAAGCAGACCGTTCCGCATTTCTATGTCGCGATGGACATCGAACTCGACGCGCTGCTGAAGCTGCGCGCCGACCTGAATGCGAAAAGCGCGAAGGACGGGCCGAGCGCCTTCAAGCTGTCGGTCAACGACCTGATCATCAAGGCCGCCGCCATCACGCTGCGGCGCATCCCGAAGGTCAATTCCAGCTACACCGACGACAACATCGTGCTGTTCGACGACGTGGACATTTCGGTTGCGGTGTCGATCCCGGACGGGCTGATCACGCCGATCATCCGCAAGGCCGACCAGAAGGGGCTGGCCGCCATCAGCAACGAGATGAAGGATCTGGCGGCCCGCGCCAAGGCGGGCAAGTTGAAGCCCGAGGAATTCCAGGGCGGCGGGTTCTCGATTTCCAACATGGGCATGTACGGCGTCAGCAGCTTCGCCGCCATCATCAACCCGCCGCAGGCCGGCATTCTGGCCGTCGGCGCCGGTCAGCAGCGGCCGGTGGTCAAGGACGGTGCGCTCGCAATCGCAACTGTCATGACGTGTACGCTCAGCGTGGACCATCGCGTCGTCGATGGCGCGCTGGGGGCCGAATGGCTGGCCGAGTTCAAGCGTGTCGTGGAAGACCCGCTCAGCCTGATGCTCTAAGGCCCGCGCGATGGCGGACGGTGTCGCGCTACGCGACGCGAGGCCCGGCGACGAGGTGGTGTTGCTGGGCCTGGTGCGGGCGCTGGCCGAATACGAGAAACTGCTGCACGAGGTGCACGCCACGCCGGACCTGCTGCGTGCGGCGCTGTTTGGTGACGCACCGTGTGCGGAGGCGCTGCTGGCCGAACGGGCCGGCGAGCCGGTCGGCTTCGCGGTGTGGTTCCATACCTTCAGCACCTTCACCGGCGCGCCCAGCCTGTATGTCGAGGACGTTTTCGTGACTCCGGCCGTCCGTGGCCAGGGGATCGGCCGTGCGATCTTCTCGGACCTTGCGCGGCGCGCAGTGGCGCGTGGCTGCGAGCGGATGGACTGGTCGGTGCTGGACTGGAACGCACCGGCGATCGCGTTCTATCAACGCATCGGCGCCGTCCCGGTGCGCGGCTGGACGGTGCAGCGGCTGACCGGCGCGGCGTTGGCGAAACTTGCGGGTTGATCGTGCGCGGCCCTCACCCGGCGCTGCAAATCTGACCATTGAGGCAAAGGATCAAACATGGCCGGACAGAATTTCGACCTGATCGTGGTCGGCGGCGGCCCGGGCGGCTATGTAGCGGCGATCCGCGCGGCCCAGCTCGGCATGAACACCGCCGTCGTCGAGCGCGAGCATCTCGGCGGCATCTGCCTCAACTGGGGCTGCATCCCGACCAAGGCGCTGCTGCGCAGCTCCGAGATCAACCATCTGCTGCACCACCTGGACGAGTTCGGCTTCGCCGCCGACCACATCAGCTTCGATCTGGCCAAGGTCGTGAAACGCTCGCGCGCCGTGGCCAAGCAACTGGCCTCCGGCGTCGGCTTCCTGCTCAAGAAGAACAAGGTCACGGTGTTCGACGGCAGCGGCAAGCTCGCGGGCAAGGGCACGCTGGCCGTCGAGAAGGACGGCAAGCCGGTCGCCACGCTGCACGCGCCGCATATCATCCTCGCCACCGGCGCGCGCGCCCGCCAGCTTCCCGGCGTCGAAGTCGACAGCAAGCTGATCTGGACCTACAAGGACGCCATGGTGCCGCCTGCCATGCCGAAATCCCTGCTGGTGATCGGCTCCGGCGCCATCGGGATCGAATTCGCCAGCTTCTTCCTCAACATGGGCGTCGCCGTGACCGTGGTGGAGGTGCTGGACCGCGTGCTGCCGGTCGAGGATGAGGAAATCTCGGCCTTCGCGCGCAAGGCGTTCGAGAAGCAGGGCATGAAAATCCTGACCTCGGCGGCCGTGAAGGGGGCGAAGAAGAACGGCGACAACGTGACGGTCACTGTGGAAGCCGGCGGCAATTCGCAGGATATCACGGTGGACCGGGTGATTTCCGCCGTCGGCATCGTCGGCAACGTGGAAAACCTCGGCCTCGAGGGCACCGGCGTGAAGGTGGACCGCGCCCACGTCGTCATCGACGAATATTCGGCCAGACCGGCGAGCCGGGCGTCTATGCGATCGGCGATCTGGTCGGCCCGCCCTGGCTCGCCCACAAAGCCAGCCACGAGGGCGTCGATCTGCGTCGAGAAGATCGCTGGTCTGAATGACGTGCATCCGATGGACGTGCAGAACATCCCTGGCTGCACCTACTGCCGCCCGCAGGTCGCCTCGGTGGGGCTGACCGAGGCGGGTGCCCGCGCGGCCGGCCGTGAGGTGCGTGTCGGCCACTTCCCGTTCATCGGTAACGGCAAGGCCATCGCGATGGGCGAGCCGGACGGCATGGTGAAGACCGTGTTCGACGCGAAGACGGGCGAATTGCTCGGCGCCCACATGATCGGCGCTGAAGTGACCGAAATGATCCAGGGCTACGCCATCGCCCGCACGCTGGAGACGACCGAGACCGACCTGATGCATACGGTATTTCCGCATCCCACCGTCAGCGAGACCATGCATGAGGCGGTGCTTGACGCGTACGGCCGCGCCATCCACTTCTGCCAAACGGGTCACAGTTCGCAGGGCTTCACCCCGATGACAGACTCGCGTGATGATCAGACCACCGCGCCGGCGGCGCCACGGTCATGCGTCACCCGGAGAAGGCCCACCGGCCCGATAACCCGATCCAGCGCAAACCCGCCTGGATTCGGGTGAAGGCGCCGACGCATCCGGTGTACCACGAGACGCGCGCGCTGATGCGCGACAACAACCTCGTCACCGTGTGCGAGGAAGCCGCCTGCCCGAATATCGGCGAGTGCTGGTCGCAGCGCCATGCCACGATGATGATCATGGGCGACACCTGCACGCGCGCCTGCGCGTTCTGCAACGTCGCGCACCGGCCTGCCCGACGCGCTGGACACAGGCGAACCGGGGCGGGTGGCGGATGCGGTGGCGAAGCTGGGCCTGCGCCACGTGGTCATCACCTCGGTCGATCGCGACGATCTGGATGATGGCGGGGCGGCGCATTTCGCGGCGGTCATCCGCGCCATCCGCGCGGCGGCGCCCGGCACCACCGTCGAGGTGCTGACGCCCGATTTCCTGCGCAAGCCGGGCGCGATGGAAACCGTGGTGGCGGCGCGGCCGGACGTGTTCAATCACAACCTGGAAACCGTGCCCCGGCTATACCCTTCGATCCGTCCCGGCGCGCGTTACTTCCAGTCGTTGCGGCTGCTCGATAGCGTGAAGCGGCTTGACCCGTCGATTTTTACCAAGTCCGGCCTGATGGTGGGTCTGGGCGAGGGGCGGGCGGAGATCATGCAGGTCATGGACGATTTGCGCGTGGCCGACGTGGATTTCCTCACGCTCGGACAATACCTGCAGCCTACCGTCAAGCACGCGGCCGTGGCCGAGTTCGTGACGCCGGAGGCGTTCGAGGATTACGCCCGCGTGGCCCGTTCCAAGGGGTTCCTGCTGGTTTCGGCCACGCCGCTCACGCGCAGTTCCTACCACGCGGACGCGGATTTTGCGGCCCTCCAGGCGGCGCGCGCAGTTCATATCGCCTCACCGGTCACTGGGCGCGCCTAGCCTCATGCCCACGCATGCCGAGAGTAAAATTGTGTCCTGGCGCCCCGACCAGCTGTTCGATCTGGTCGCCGATGTCGGGAAATATCCACAATTCCTGCCCTGGTGCGCGGGCGCAAGGGTACGCTCGCGGACCGACGAGGAACTTGTGGCGGACCTGACGATCGGCTTCGGCCCGTTCCGCGAAACCTTCACCAGCCGCGTGACGCTGGAGCGTCCGCATCGGCTGCGCGTGCGCTACGAGAACGGCCCGTTCCGCTATCTGAAGAACCAGTGGACGTTCACGCCGGACCCGCGTGGCTGCCGGGTGGACTTCTTCGTCGATTTCGAGTTCCGCAACCGCATCCTGCAAGCCGCCATCGGCGTCGTGTTCAACGAGGCGGTTCGGCGCATGGTCAACGCCTTCCTCAAGCGCGCGCGCGAGGTCTACGAGCCGGAACCCGGCAGCGCCCCAGGAGGCGTCACGGTCGCCCCGGGCCGCCCAACCCGGGCGCCGCCGCCGCGAACGCAGGGCGCATGAGCCTGCCAATGGCCGGCCGGCAGGCTGGTCGGCTCGTGGCGCCGAGCCTGCCGTCGTTCAGCCGCGCCAGCAGCCCCGGCACGGCGTTGGCGGGCTGAGGTTCGCTCAGCAGGTAGCCCTGCACCTCGGTGCAGCCCTCGGACGCCAGGATATTGTATTGCTCCCGCGTCTCCACGCCTTCGGCGGTCGTCGTCATGCCAAGCGCGTCGCACAGGGCCAGAATCGCGCGGATGATCGCCACCGATTGGCCATTGGTGGTCAGTTCGCGGATGAAGGACTGGTCGATCTTGACCTTGTCGAACGGGAAGCGGCGCAGGTAGCTCAACGATGAATAGCCGGTGCCGAAATCGTCCATCGAGATCCGCACGCCGAGCTGCTTGATCTGCGTGAGCACGGCGGCGGTCTCCTGCCAGTTCCGCATGAGCGCCGACTCGGTGATCTCCAGTTCCAGCCGCGACGGCGCGAGCCCGGAACCCTCAAGGGCGTCGGCCACCGTCTCCAGCAGTCCAGGCACGACGAACTGCGCGGCGGAGACGTTGACGGCGACCTTCACGTTGTCCGGCCAGTCGGCTGCCTCGGTGCAGGCGGTCTTGAGCACCCAGGCGCCGATCGGCAGGATCTGGCCGTTCTGTTCCGATAACGGGATGAACTCGGTCGGGGAGATGCGGCCGACCGACCGGTGGGTCCAGCGCAGCAGTGCCTCGAACCCGCCAACCCGCGCGGCCTTCAGCCGGGCCACCGGCTGGTATGCCAGGGCCATCTCGCCGCGCGCCACTGCCGAGCGCAGGTCTGAATCGAGCATCCGCCGCCGCTGCGCCGCCGCGTTCATGGGTGGCGCGAACAGTTCGGCCCGGCCGCCGCCGGCCCTCGCCGCCGACAGCGCCAGCGCGGCGTTGCGCAGCATGCGCTCGGTCTCCTGCCCGTCACGAGGGGCCACGGCGATGCCGCAACTGGCGCTGACGATGACGGCCTGGTCCAGGACTTGGAACGTCCGGGCCAGCGCGCCCTCAAGTGTCCGCCAGAGCGCGAGCGCGTTGGCGGGCTGCGGGCCGCCGCGCTGGATGGCGATGAATTCATTGTTGCCGGCGCGCGCCAGCAGATCGCCCGGCGGGACGGCCTCGCGCAGCCGCGCCGCCACCGCGCGCAGCACCTCGTCGCCGACCGCATGGCCCAGCGTGTCGTTGATATCCTTGAAGCGGTCGAGGTCGACGCAGATCACCGCGCAAGGCCGCTCCTCGTCGCAATCGGCCAGCGCGGCTTCCAGCGTTTCGCGCAGCAAGGTCCGGTTGGCGAGGCCGGTCAGCATATCGTGATGGGCGAGGTGCACCAGTCGCGCCTTGGCGTGCTGCTGCTCGGTAACATCGACGTGGGCGGCCACGTAGCCGCCATCCGGCAGCGGCCGGAACCGGTTCTCCATGATGTGGCCGTTCATCAGCTCCACCAGCGTGCCGCTGGACGCCATCATGGTGGCGGATGATTCGCTGCATGCCAGATAGCGGTCGAGCGACATCTTTGGCGCGGAGCCTGCAGCCGCGCGTAGCGCCATGATCTCCTGCAGCGTCATGCCGGGCCGGATCGCCTCCGGCGCCAGCCCGTACAGCTTGGCATAGAAGCGGTTGCTCAGCAGCAGCCGGCGACCGGCGTCGAACATGCAGAGGCCGGTCGAGATGTTATCGAACAGGATCTCGTACCGCTGGGTCCGCAGGCAGAGGTCCGCCATGGAGTTGTTGCCCGGGTCGGTCATGCGGTCTCCTTGTCCGCCCCGAGGATGCGCGGGCGTCAGGCAGTGGCCGGGCGCAGGATGGTGCCAAACGGTTTACGGAACCTGTCTATGGCCGGCCGCTTCTGGCCCCTTTCGCCCGAGCCGGGTCTGGCGTGGTGGCGGCGCGTCGGGCACCCTGGCAGGATCGTCGTCCGCAGGAGAGCCGCCTCATGGTCCATGCCCCGCCGCGCCCCGCCGCCCAGATGCCGCCGGTGCGGGTCAACCTATATTCGGACACGCAGACCCGCCCCACGCCGGCCATGAAGGAAGCGATGATGGCGGCAGAGGTGGGCGACGAGCAGTTCGGGCTGGACCCGACCGTCAACGCGCTGTGCGACCGCATGGCGGCCCTGCTTGGTACCGAGGCGGCGATGTTCCTGCCCAGCGGCACGATGTGCAACGAGATTGCCATCCTGACGCATTGCCGCCCCGGCGACTCCGTGCTGGCGCATCACACCGCGCACATCCTGGCCGCCGAGGGCGGCGCGCCGGCCGCGCTGGCCGGTGTGCAGATCACCGGCCTGCCCGGCGACGGCGGCCAGTTCGATCTCGATACGCTGAAGGCCGCGATCACGCCGGCCTCGCGCTATGCCATCCCGCAGACGTTGGTGGAGGTCGAGCAGACCGCCAATCTTGGCGGCGGCACGGTCTGGCCGCTGGCGACGCTGCGCGCAGTGGCCGAGCTGGCGCACGCGCATGGCATGGCCACGCATATGGATGGCGCGCGGCTCATGAACGCGGTCGTCCGGTCGGGCATCCCGGCGGCCGAGATGGTCGCCGGCTATGACAGCGTGTGGCTGGATTTCACCAAGGGGCTCGGCGCGCCGCTCGGTGCGGTGCTGTGCGGAACGGCATCGTTCATCGACGCGGCCTGGCGCTGGAAGCAGCGGCTCGGCGGCGCACTGCGGCAGGCGGGCATTTGTGCGGCCGCCTGCCTGTATGCGCTCGACCACCATGTGGAGCGGCTGGCCGAGGACCACGACAACGCGACCGCTCTGGCACACGGCCTCGCTGCCATTGACGGGCTGGCGGTGGAGACGCCGCAGACCAACCTCGTGTTCTTCGACACCACCGCGACCGGCCTGAAGGCGGCCGACCTCGCGGCACGGCTGCGTCAGGACGGCATATTGCTCGGGGCGATGGGGACGTACCGCGCCCGTGCCTGCACGCATCTGGACGTGGATCGCGCGGGTGTGGAACATGCGGTCGCGGCCGTACGCGGCGCGCTGCGTGGCTGAGCCGACACACGACCTGTTGCAGGGGTCAGATGACGGCATTGCAATCCCAGCTTCGCAGCGGCTGCATTAGGGTGCGCCCGCATTCAGCAAGGAGACTCGATGATGCGACTTCTGATACCCGCCGCCGCAGTCCTGTTGCTGGCCGTTCAGGCGCAGGCGCAGACGACCACTGCGCCGGTCGCGCCCGTTACGCCGGCCCCGGCCACGTCCGCGCCGGCCACCGAGGCGCCTGCCGCACCGGCAGCACCCGCCGCCCCGGCTGCCCCGGCAATGACGACGCCGAAGCACGTGGTGCATCGCCAGACGCTGCAGCAGCACTTCGACAAGGTGAACACGACGCATGACGGCCACCTGACCAAGGATCAGGCGACCGCCGGCAAGTGGGCCTATGTCACGCGCAACTTCGCGGCGATGGATAAGGACAAGAAGGGCTACGTGACGATCGACGATATCCACGCCTTCTCCAAGACCACGCACGCGACCCGGAAGAAGACCACGCCCGCGACCACCCCGGCGCCCGCCACCAACGGCTGAGCCAAGCCGCGTTGCCCTCTCCCGCCCGTGCGGGAGAGGGCAGGGGTCTACGCCGCTACGCGGGGGGATTTCCGCAGCATCCGCCGTATCTGCCCGCGAAGCGAGCACGTGCTCAGGCGATGAACGCCCGCAGCCATGTGTCCACGGCGTTGGTCACTGTGGCATCGATCTCTTCATCCGATGGCGCCGGCGGTAAGGCGAGGCTGGCGCGCAGGAACACCCCGGCGCGCAACAGCGCCATGAACTGCTGGGTGGCGACCACGACATCGGCCGGGCGCACTTTGCCTGCTGCCTGCTGCAAAGCGAGCCAGGCCGCCACCCGCTCGTAGCACCGTTCCGGCCCGTTGATGTGGAACGCATGGCCCAGTTCCGGGAACCGTGCGCTCTCGGCGATCGCGATGCGATAGATCGCCAGCGTCCGCTCGCGCAGCATGAAGCGCAATACGCCCTGGCCGATCCGCTCCAGCGCCGCGCGTAGATCCGCGACCTGATCCGGGAACAACGCGTCGTCCAGCAAGGCGGTGACGCCACGTTCGGCCATGATGCTGGCGAACAATTCGTCCTTGGAGGCGAAATACGCGTACAGCGTGGCCTTCGACACGTTTGCCGTGCGCGCCACGGCATCCATGCTCACTGCGCCGTAGCCATGGGCGAGGAACAAGGTCTGCGCCGCATCGACCACCTGCCGCCGCTTCGGCGTCTCGGCCGGCCCTGGTTCAGGCATCACTAACGTATCCATGGCCATTACCTGGGGCCGAAGCGATAGTTGCGTCAAGGTTGAACTGAACGGTTCAGTTCAACCTTGACGGAACGATGCGCGACGGTCATGTTGCCGTCTACTGAACTGAACGGTTCGGTTTACCCCGGGGCATGCGCTTATGAACGCCGTCACTGAAAAGCCGGTTCCGGCCGCGTCCGCCGCTGCGACGTTGCCCGCGGTGCCCCGCCGCCGGCTGCCGATCCGTGCCGCGCTGGCGGTTGTCGTGGTGCTGGTGGCGGCTGTCGTTGGCACCTGGTGGGCGCGGGAGGGGCGCTGGATCCAGAGCACCGACAACGCTTACGTCCAGGGTGACATCGCCGTGCTCGGCCCGCGCATCGAGGGCGACGTGGTCGCCATTCCGGTCGCCGACAATCAGATCGTGCACGCCGGCGATCCGCTGATCCTGCTTGATCCGGTCTCCTGGCAGGCGAAGCTCGACCAGGCGCGCGGTGCGGCCGACGAGGCGGCGGCGGCCATCGTCACCGCCACGCGGCAGGTGGAGCAGGCGACAGCGGCCATCGCGCAGTCGGAGGCGATGATCGCCCAGGCGCAAGCCGAGCTGACGCGCGCGACTGCCGATGCCGGCCGCGCCGGCGCGCTGGTCGGCGCCGGCTGGGCGTCGCGGCAGGCCAACGACCTCGCCGTGGCCGACCACGACAAGGCCGTGGCGCAACTGGCGTCGGCCCGCGCGCAGCGCGACAATGCCACGCACGCGCTGGCCGTGGCCCAGGCGCTGGTGGTGCAGGCGCAGGCGCACAAGGTGACGCAGGACGCCGCCGTCCGGCTCGCCCAGCACGACCTGGACGACACCGTGATGCGCGCGCCGGTCGACGGCGTGGTCGGCAACCGCGCCGCGCAGCTCGGCCAGCATGTCAATGCGCTGCTGCAACTGGTTTCGGTGACGCCGCTGCGCACCCGGCTCTACGTGGTGGCGAACTTCAAGGAGACGCAGTTGCGCCGCATGGAGCCCGGCCAGCCCGTGCTGCTGACGCCGGACATCGACAGCGGGGCTGCCATCGTGGGCCATGTCGACAGCCTCGCGCCGGCCACCGGCGCGCTGTACTCGCTGCTGCCGCCCGAGAACGCGACCGGCAACTTCACCAAGGTGGTGCAGCGCGTGCCGGTGAAGATCGTCATCGATCCGGACGTGGCCGCCCGCGCCACCTGGCTGCGCGCCGGCCTCTCGGTCACGGCCGAGGTGGACACGCGCGGGCCGGGCGCGGTGCGCCTGGGTCTGTTCGGCACCATCGCGGCGTTGCTCGGGCTCGGCTGACCTCCATGGCGCTCGCCGCCACCTTCGTGCCGCCCGCTGCCCGCCAGCTCACATGGCGCGATTGGGCCGGCTTCATGGCCATGGTGTTCGGCATGTTCATGGCGATCCTGGACATCCAGATCGTCAGTGCCTCGATCAGCGAGATCCAGGCCGGACTGTCCGCCAGCCCCGACGAGGCGGCCTGGGTGCAGACCAGCTACCTGATTGCCGAGATCGTGATGATCCCGCTGTCCGGCTGGCTGTCGCGGCTGCTGTCCACGCGCGTGCTGTTCACGCTGAGCGCCGCCGGCTTTACCATCTGTTCGGTGGCCTGCGCATTCTCGACCAGCCTCGGCTCGATGGTGGTGTTCCGTGCGGCCCAGGGGTTCATCGGCGGCGCGATGATCCCGACCGTGTTCGCGACCACGTTCCTGATGTTTCCGCCTGCGAAGCGCGCCGGCATGTCCGTGCTGATCGGCCTGACCGCCACGCTGGCGCCGACCATCGGCCCGACGCTCGGCGGCTGGCTGACCGAAGAACTGTCCTGGCACTGGCTGTTCCTGATCAACGTGCCGTTCGGCATCGGGGTGGCCACCGTGGTCTGGACGCTGCTCGACATCGACCGCCCGAACCCGGAGCTGCGCCGCAGCTTCGACCTGACCGGCCTGCTGCTGATGGCGTCGTTCCTCGGCTCGTTGGAATACGTGCTGGAGGAGGGCAACAGGAACGACTGGTTCTCCGACGACACGATCGCCGCGTTCGCGCTGGTGGCCGTGGTGACCGGCGTGTTGTTCTTCTGGCGCATGCTGGTGCGCAGCGATCCGATGGTGGATCTGCGCGCCTACGCCGATCGCAATTTCGCCGCCGGTTCGGTGTTCAGTTTCGTGCTCGGCATCGGGCTGTATGGCGGCGTGTATGTCGTGCCGGTGTTCCTCGGCCGCGTGCGCGGCTACAATTCCATGCAGATCGGTGAGACGATGTTCGTCACCGGCGTTGCGATGTTCTTCGCCTCGCCGATCGCGGGCAAGCTGGTGTCCAAGATCGACATGCGACGCATGCTGGCCGTGGGCCTGCTGATGTTCGGCAGCTCGTTGTGGTGGCTCGGCCACCTGACCAACCAGTCGTCGTTCTGGGAGATGCTGCTGCCGCAGGCGCTGCGTGGCTTCTCGATGATGTTCATCATGCTGCCGACGAACCAGCTGGCGCTCGGCACATTGCCGCCGCAGAAACTGAAGAATGCATCCGGGCTATACAACCTGATGCGCAACCTGGGCGGCGCGGTGGGCCTGGCGCTGATCAACACGGTCGCGACGGCGCGGCTGTTCGTGCATACCCAACACCTGAATGAGCAGGTGACATGGGCGCGCCCGGCGGCGCAGAACATTCTCAATCAGATGACGTGGGGCCTGACGCCCGCGATGAACGGCAACGCGCAACTGGCGGCGATGAAGCAGATTACGCTGATGGTGACGCGCGAGGCGACCACGCTGACCTACAACGACGTGCTGTTCCTGATGTCGCTGGCGTTTTTCATGGCGGTGCCGGTAACGTTGCTGCTGGCCAAGCCGAAGCAGGCGGGGGGCGGCGGGGCGCATTGAGCAGTGGCCTCGTGAGAGACAGGCGCCAAGCTGGGCCACGCGGCGGCTGACGGTCGAGATCGGCATGTTGAGGCGGCGCGCCGCCTCCGAGAAGCTGTTTGCCTCGACAACTTTGGCGAAGATCACCAGCGAGTTGAGGTCAGTCATCATTATCCCAATTCAGGATATTGCCGCTGTGCTGTAAGTATACCAACACGCCCTGAATAGCCCCGATACGGCTGCCGTGATGAAGCACTACGCGCCCGACGGCGTGTTCATGCCGCAGAACTTCCCCTCCAGCGTCGGAACCGGAGCGGTTCGCAAGGCGTATGACGCGGTGTTCGACGCGATTACGCTGACCGTTGACTTCAAGGTCGCCGAAATCCGCCAGGTTGCCCCGGACTGGGCATTCGCACGCACCAACTCGGCCGGGACGGTCAAGGTCCAAGCCACCGGCGAGGCCGGCCCGGAAGCCAACCAGGAGCTGTTCGTGTTTCAGAAGGTCGGCGGCGCCCGGAAAATCGCACGCTATTGCTTTTCCACCGTCAACCCACCGCGCTCCTGAGGGCCGACGACCGCCTTCGGTGCTTGGGCAACCGCAAGGAACCGTTCGATGACGACGATGCAAGCCGCAGTGATCCATGAACCGGGTGGGCCGGAGGTTCTCAAGCTCGAGAGCCGCCCGATCCCCACACCGCGACACGGCGAGGTGCTGATCCGCGTCAAGGCGTTCGGGCTCAACCGCTCCGAGCTGTTCACCCGGCAGGGCCATTCGCCGGACGTGAGGTTCCCACGCGTCCTCGGCATCGAGGCGGTCGGTCTTGTCGAGGCAGCGCCGGGAAACGAGTTTCGCAAGGGCGATATCGTCGCGAC
This sequence comes from uncultured Pseudomonadota bacterium, assembly GCA_963764895.1. Classification (GTDB taxonomy): domain Bacteria; phylum Pseudomonadota; class Alphaproteobacteria; order Acetobacterales; family Acetobacteraceae; genus CAVXUK01. The sequence goes on along the minus strand of CAVXUK010000009.1, from coordinate 350,328 downwards.
CGCGATGGGCGGAATGGGGCGGAAGTTCGACGGCGGCTATGCCGAATACACCTGCATACCCGCGTCGCAGGTGCAGGCCATAAAAACTGACCTCGCCTGGGACACGCTCGGCGCCATTCCGGAAATGCTGCAGACGGCGTGGGGCTCGCTGTTCAAGTCGCTTCGTCTGGAAAACGGCCAGCGTCTGCTGATCCGCGGCGGCACGACGTCGGTCGGGCTGGCAGCGGCCGCGATTGCCAAGAGCCACGGTGCATTCGTCGCGGGGACGACCCGCAACCCCGACCGCGATAAGCTGCTGCGTGGGAGCGGCGTCGATCACGTCTTTATCGACACCGGCTCGATCGCCGAACAGGTTGGGGAAATGTATCCGGGCGGGTTCGACAAGGTTCTCGAGCTGGTCGGCACGACGACGCTGCAGGACTCCCTACGCTGTGCCAAACAGGGCGGGATCGTCTGCATGACGGGGATGGTCGGCAACAAATGGTCGTTCGACAATTTCAGCCCGATGGAGGTGATCCCGACCGCCGTCGGCCTGACAACCTATGCCGGCAACTCGGAAGATTTCATGCGGACGCCGCTCCAGGAGCTGGTCAAGCAGATCGCGGCGGGAACGCTGCACGTCCAGGTCGGACAGGTCTTTCACCTCCCCGAAATCGTCGAAGCGCATCGCTGCATGGAGGAGAACAAGGCTGGCGGAAAGATCGTGGTGCTGACATAGCGTTTTCCAAGATCCACCGGAGCTTGGCTGCAATTGAGAACATCCAACAGATCGCAGAAAAGAGAATGTCATGTCGGAAACCAAAAACAAGGTTGTCGTCGTCACGGGCGCAAGCAGTGGAATTGGCGAGGCGACGGCGCTGCTACTCGCTGACCGCGGCGCGAAGCTCGTACTCGGTGCGCGCCGATTGGATCGCCTGAAGGCTCTCGCTGACCGTATCGCGGCAGCGGGTGGCGAGGCAGCCTATGCACGCACAGACGTAAAACAGCGCGACGACCTGTCCGGCCTCGTCAGGTTGGCAGGTGAGCGGTACGGCAAGCTTGACGTTCTCGTCAGCAATGCAGGCATTGGGCCGATCTCCCCCCTCGACGACCTACGCGTCGCGGAGTGGGAGGAGATGATCGACATCAACATCAAAGGTGTTCTGTACGGCATCGCGGCGGCGCTGCCTGTGTTCCGCAAGCAGGGTTTCGGGCATTTCGTCAACGTCGCTTCCACCGCCGGATTTATCGTCAGGCCGACCATGTCGGTCTACTCCGCCACGAAATTCGCCGTGCGCGCCATCTCCGAGGGTTTGCGCCAGGAGGCCGGCGATAAGCTGCGCGTGACGGTCATTTCGCCTGGCTTCGTTCGAACGGATTTCGTGGAATCCGTGACAAATCCGGCGGTGAAAGCCCAGCTCGAAGAGTTCCGGGACAAGCTCGCGATTCCGCCGGATGCGATCGCCCGCGCTATTGCGTTCGCGATCGAACAACCGGCCGATGTGGATGTGGGGGAGGTTATCGTCCGGCCCACCGCGCAGGGTTAGTTCCGCCTCTCTGAAGCGGGGCGCGACTTGCCTTCCAGTGGCGCACCAGGGCGACAATCGCCCGGCGTGGCTCAGTCGGCGCCCTTGATGCGGGCCAGATAATCTACGATCTGCTTCACGTCTCCGCCATCGATCGGCGCTGCATAGGCCGTGCGCATCTTGTTCACCTCGGCCTGCCACGTCGCACGCGAGAGCGGCGGCTGGTACAGGATCATTTCCGCCGAATGGCATCCGAGGCAGTTGCCGGTGACGGTGTCCGCGCCAGGGCCGGGCGGAAACGCGGCATCACCGAACGGCAAGTCGATATCGACGGACTTGAAGCTTATGGGACCGTCCGCGGCCAATGCGGACGCAGTCGTCGCGAGCACGGTGACGGTGGCGAACGCAGCGAATGTTAGCGTCATCTCACCTCTCCTCAGTTCGCGACCAAGCTTACGGTTTCGACGACGTTGCGCATGAAGCCGGACGGGTTCCAGTTCGGCTGCATCGGCTGGGTTTCGCCACGGCTGTTGGTGCATCGCACCATCACCTGCTGCCGACCGCGCGGCGGCCGGATCGTCGCCTGCCATGCGCGGAAGCTGTAGGTGCCTTCGTCTTGGCCGAGTTGCGTCGCCTGCCACGTTGCCCCGTCGTCAAGGGAGACGTTCGACCTGCTTCACGCCGGTATCACCGCCGAGAGCGATCCCGCGCAACGCCACCGGCGCGGCCGCCGCGACATGATCGCCGCTCGTCACGTTGGTGAAGAAGGCGCGGGGAACCATGCGGTTGATCGGCACCATCGTGACGCCGGTTTCTCCCGGCTTCATCGTGGCGCCCGGCGTGTCCGGAATCAGATACGCCTTGGTCGTCCAGAAGCTGTCGTCCGGCCGGTCGAGCACCTCGATGTCGCTGAGCATCTTGACCCAATAGGTCGCATACCAGCCCGGTACGACGAGCCGCAGCGGGAAGCCGTTCAGTAGCGGCAGTTGTTCACCGTTCATCGCGTAGGCGATCATCACCTCGCCGTCGCGGGCATGATCGACCGCCAGCGACTTCATGAAGCGTGGGCCGTCCGGCATAACCTGCTCGTCGAGGCCGTTGAACCGCACGGCGACCGCGCCTGCCTGGACGCCGGCCCGGTCGAGCACGTCCTTCAGCCGCACGCCTCTCCAGCGTGCGTTGCCCATCGCGCCGTTGCTCCATTGTCCCCCCGGCACGCGCGGCTGGAACAGTCCCCGCGAGTTGCCCGAGCATTGATTCACGGCGACCAGCTCGACCGCCGGCATCGCCAGCAGATCGCCCAACGACAGATTCAACTCCTTGCCGACATGTCCGCGCACCCGCAGGCGGAATGCCTGCGCGTCGACTTGCCCGGGGATGTTGGACCAGTGCCAACGGACATAGAACTGGTCGTTCGGAGTGATGATGCCCCGGTCGAACACGTCGAATGGAGCTTCGAGCAACGGCGGCCGCGTACGTTGCAGGATCATCGTGCCCTTTTCGGGGAATGTCGTCGTCAATGGCCGGCTGTCGACACCGCCGGGCAGCCCGAGGTCGATCACCTGATCGGCGCGCGCGCGCGGCGCCAGCAGCGACAGCGCCGTCAATCCAGCCCCGATCAGGAGGCGGCGTCGATGAAGGTCTTGACTGGGAGTTTTCATGGACGCGACCCTTTCCCTTTCTTTTCCCTTGTTGCCTGGTCGTTGTCCTTCATCAACCGACAGACGGAACATGCAGACCCGGCGTTTAAACCTCCAACGCATTGCGCGGATCGATCCAATCGGGCCGATCGATCAATGGCGGAGATGCGATCGTCGCACCGCGTAACGGGCCTCGCCGGCGGCGATTGGCACGCACCGCCATCTCTCCCCAACAGACGCGGGCATGGCGCCGGCCCCTGCTCAAGGGCCTGGAAGGAGCCGATGCTTCGAAGATCGACGGCGAAGCGCCCGCGGGAATTACCGCGTCGCGGTACCGTATCGCGGCCTGACGCGGGCGTCCGCGAGGGGAGCCGGTTGCCGGCCGGTTCTCCTTCGTCGTCCACACGAGCGCGGCGAAGCCTGCGCGATCAGGACTTCTTCGTTGGGCCGCTTCGGCAGCAGGCCGTTGATGAGCAGGCCGTCCGGCTGCATCAGATAAGGCGGCACGCTGTCCGGCGGGATGCCGTAGGCAGCATCAAGCGCGGCACCGCTGGAGTAGTGTTGAGGTGTCGAGCAGGCGCTCAATGCCAGAGCTGCGGCTGCAACAAGCGCAATGCCCAACCAGTTGACGCTGACGAACATGGCACGTACCTGCAATGATTATTAACACATCCATAATGTAATCTGATTTCTTGCCAGTTTCGAGAACGAATTTTCTTAAATTTATCTTTATTGCCCTGCGTGTCCGGTCAAAAACAATTTGAATGATATCAGGGCGCATCGAACTGCATCATGGCCGGGCTTGTCCCGGCCATCCACGACGACGAGCCGATGGCCTGGTGCGGGCCGACACGTGGACGCGCGGCCTGCCCCGGGCAGGGCGAATACTACTTGATAAACGGTAGAAAGTTTCCGGACGCACACTGAGATGTGATTCGTTGTGCTGAATACTCGGGCAAGGGCGCTATACGCCGGCGAATTCCGCTGCCCGATATCCCTGTGCGAACAGCAACGCGCGCAGATTGCCGTGGTCCACGCGGGCGCGCGCTTCGGCGGCCACGATCGGCTTGGCGTGGAAGGCTACGCCCAGTCCGGCCTCGCGCAGCATGGCCAAGTCGTTGGCACCGTCGCCCACGGCCAGAGTCGCGGCCATCTTGAGATTCCTCGCCGCCGCCAGTTCGCGCAGCGTGCTCAGTTTGGCGTCGCGGTCCAGGATCGGCTCGCCCACTGCACCGGTCAGCCGCTCGCCGTCGTCGAGCAGCACGTTGGCGCGGTTCACGTCGAAACCGAGCGTCGCGGCGACGCGGCTGGTGAAGAACGTGAAGCCGCCGGAGACCAGCGCCGTCGTCGCGTTGTGGGCGTTCATGGTCGCCACCAGTTCCTTGGCGCCCGGCATCAGCCGGGTCGCAGCCCAGGTCTTTTCCAGGGCATCCAGGCCAAGCCCTTTCAGCATACCGACCCGCAGCTTCAGGGCCTCGGCGAAATCGATCTCGCCGTTCATGCTGCGCTTCGTGATGGCAGCGATTTTTTCCTTCAGGCCGGCATATGCGGCGAGTTCGTCCAGCGTCTCGCTGGTGACGATGGTACTGTCCATGTCGGCGACCAGCAGCCCCTTCCGCCGGCCACGCGCCTTGGTGACGATGGCGTCGATCGCCGCATGCTCCAGCGCGGCTTCCACCAGTGCTGCGTCGGGAGGCGTGGGGCAGGGGATGTCGGCGGCCTCGCCGGGTGACAGGACGTTGGGCGGCCCGCCGGCAACGGCCGCGCGCACGCGCTCGATGACGGCGGTGGACAAGGTGGTGGCTTGGCGGTCGGCAACCAACGTCAGGACATGGCTCATGGCGGGCGTATGCAGGGGATGGCGGGATGCCGCAAGACATGCCGGGTGACGCACGACCGGCCGCACTGATCGTCGCCGGCCCGACCGCCAGCGGCAAGTCAGCACTGGCGCTGGCGCTGGCCGAACGGCTCGGCGGCGTGGTCATCAACGCCGATTCGATGCAGGTGTATCGCGAGCTGCGCATCCTGACGGCTCGACCGCCGCCCGAGGACGAGGCCAAGGTGCCGCATCTGCTGTACGGCGTGCGCCAGGCCGCCGAGGCGGGCAGCGTCGCGTGGTGGCGCGATGCGGCCCTGGCGGCCATGGCGGCGGCGCGGAATGAGGGCAAGCTGCCGATCCTGTGTGGCGGCACCGGGATGTATTTTTCCGCGCTCACCGAGGGCCTCGCCGACATCCCCGACCCCGGCGAGCCGGCCCGTGCGGAAGCGAGAAGGATGCTGGCCGAGGATGGGCCGGCGGCGCTGCACGCGGCACTGTCGCGGGTCGACCCGGCCACAGCCGCGCGGCTGCGCCCCAGCGACGGCCAGCGCCTCGCGCGCGCCTGGGAGGTATGGCGCGGCACCGGGCGCGGGCTGGCGGACTGGCAGGCGCACGCGGGCGTGCCGGCGGCGTGGCGCTTCTCGGCGATCCTGCTCGACCCGCCGCGCGACGCGCTGCGGGAGGCCATCGCCGGGCGGTTCGCCGGCATGCTGGCGGCGGGCGCGCTGGAAGAGGTGCGGGACCTGCTGGCGCTCGGCCTCGACCCGGCGCTGCCGGCAATGCGCGCGCATGGCGTTCCGGAACTGACCGCGTATCTTCGCGGTGAGGTCACGCTGGCCGAGGCGACACGCCGAGCGGAACTGGCGACCGGCCAGTACACCAAGCGGCAGGCAACCTGGTATCGTCACCGCAAATTAGCCGATCCGGGTCGCACGCATACGATCCATGCGCGGATAGCAGGCGCGGAGCAATTTTCGGCAAGTTTCATGGCTGATCTGCTAAATTTTCTGCAAGGCGGCGGTTGACGCAACGCAGCGGAGCAGATTAGGAGTGACCGCATGAGCACGCCCTCACCCGAAGTGACGAGCCCCGAAACCGCCACCCTGACCGGGGCGGAGGTTCTTCTGCGCGCGCTGAAGGATCAGGGGGTCGAGGTCATTTTCGGCTATCCCGGCGGCGCCGTGCTGCCGATCTATGACGCGATCTTCCAGCAGAACGCGATCCGCCATGTCCTCGTGCGCCACGAACAGGCGGCCGTGCATGCCGCCGAGGGTTACGCGCGCAGCACCGGGCGCGTCGGCTGCGTGCTCGTCACCAGCGGGCCTGGGGCGACCAATGCCGTCACCGGGCTGGTCGACGCGCTGATGGACAGCATCCCGGTCGTCTGCCTGACCGGGCAAGTGCCGACGCATCTGATCGGCAACGACGCCTTCCAGGAAGCCGACACCACCGGCATCACCCGCCCAGCCACCAAGCATAACTACCTGGTCAAGAAGTCCGGCGACCTCGCCCGCGTGGTGCATGAGGCGTTCTACGTCGCGCGCAGCGGCCGCCCCGGGCCGGTCGTGATCGACCTGCCGAAGGACATCCTGATCGGCCGCGCGCCCTATACGCCGCCGCCGACCGACGAGCATCGCAGCTACCGCCCGCGCACCGAGCCGGACCCGGCCCAGATCGCGAAAGCCGTGGCGCTGCTGAAGAGTGCGAAGCGGCCGGTGATCTACACCGGCGGCGGTGTCATCAATGCCGGCGACGCGGCCAGCGCCGCGCTGCGCCGCCTCGTGCGCAAGACCGGATTTCCCTGCACCAGCACGCTGATGGGGCTGGGCGCCTATCCGGCCAGCGATCCGCTGTTCCTCGGCATGCTGGGCATGCACGGCACGTACGAAGCCAACCTCGCGATGCACGGCAGCGACGTGATGCTGAACGTCGGTGCGCGCTTCGACGACCGGGTGACCGGCAAGCTCGCGCTGTTCAGCCCGAACGCCCGGAAAATCCATATCGACATCGACCCGTCGAGCATCAACAAGAACGTGCCCGTCGAGGTGCCAGTTGTGGCCGACGCGGCGCGTGCGCTGGAGGCGATCCTGGAGGCGTGGGACGCCGACCCGACGCCGCCAGATCACGCGGCGCTGGCCGCGTGGTGGCAACAGATCGAGGCATGGCGCGGCAAGGACTGCCTGAAGTTCACCCAGACGCGCGCCGCGGGCGGCATCATCAAGCCGCAATACGCGATCCAGCGGCTGTACGAAATTTCTCGCGAATTAGGCCGCGAGACCTTCATCACGACCGAAGTCGGCCAGCATCAGATGTGGGCGGCGCAGTTCTTCAAGTTCGACGAGCCGAACCACTGGATGACGAGCGGCGGCCTCGGCACGATGGGTTATGGGCTGCCGGCTGGCATGGGCGTGCAGATCGCCCACCCGGACGCGCTGGTGATCGACATCGCCGGCGAGGCGAGCATCCTGATGAACATCCAGGAGATGTCGACGCTGGCGCAATATCGGCTGCCGGTCAAAGTGTTCATTCTCAATAACCAATATATGGGCATGGTACGCCAGTGGCAGGAACTGCTGCATGGCGGGCGCTATTCCGAGAGTTACACCGAGGCGTTGCCGGATTTCGTGAAACTCGCGGACAGCTTCCATGCCGAGGGGATGCGTGCCCATAGCGTCGATGAGCTGGACGGCGTGATCCGCGCCATGCTGGCCAGCCCGCGCGCCGTGATTGCCGACATTCTGGTGGACCAGAAGGAAAACTGCTTCCCGATGATCCCGAGCGGCGCGGCGCACAACGAGATGATTCTCTGGGGTCGAGCACGAGCGCGAGGCCAAAGGCATCACCGACGAGGGGCTGGTGCTGGTGTAGGTTTAAGGTTCGAATATTCGGTAGCGAAATGTGATGTCCGGCAACAGTGATTCGACATACCGATCGGCGACGATTTCCGTGCTCGTCGAGAATGAGGCAGGCGTATTGGCGCGCGTCATCGGCCTGTTCTCCGGCAGGGGCTACAACATCGACAGCCTGACGGTGGCGCCGGTCGATAACGGGCGCAGCCGCAGCCGGATCAACGTGGTTACCTCCGGCACCGAGATGGTGATCGAGCAGATCAAGGCGCAGCTCGATCGGCTGGTGCCGGTGCATCGGGTGGCCGATCTGACGGCGCAGGGGCCGCATATCGCGCGGGAGATGGCGCTGGTGAAGGTGGTGGCCGCCACGGCGGACAAGCGCGCCGAGGCGCTGCGGCTGTCGGATGCGTTCCGCGCCCGCGTGGTGGACGCGACGGTCGAGAGTTTTGTCTTCGAGATGACCGGCAGCACGGAGAAATTGGATGCCTTCGTCGATCTGATGCGTCCGCTAGGCTTGGCCGAGGTTTCCCGTACCGGCGTCGCGGCGATGGCGCGCGGAACGACCGTGATCTGAGTGAGTGGGATGCAAGGGCCTAGGGCCCTTGCCGGGTCCAGGGCGGAGCCCTGGCCTTCAACTGGAGAAGTATCATGCGTGTATACTACGACCGCGACGCCGATGTTAACCTGATCAAAGCGAAGAAGGTCGCGGTCATTGGCTTCGGCAGCCAGGGCCATGCCCATGCCATCAACCTCAAGGACAGCGGCCTGACGGACGTTGTTGTCGGTCTGCGTCCCGGCTCGGTGGGCGTTGCCAAGGCCGAGGCGGCCGGGCTGCGGGTGATGGACCCGGCGGACGCCGCGAAATGGGCCGACGTGGTGATGGTGCTGACACCCGATGAGGGGCAGGGCGATCTGTATCGCGACAAGCTGCATCCCAACATGAAGCCGGGTGCGGCGCTGGCGTTCGCGCACGGGCTGAACATCCATTTCAACCTGATCGAACCCCGCGCCGACATCGACGTGTTCATGATCGCGCCGAAGGGTCCCGGCCACACCGTGCGCAGCGAGTATCAGCGCGGCGGCGGCGTGCCCTGCCTGGTGGCGGTGGCGCAGAACCCGTCCGGCAACGCGCTGGAGATCGCGCTGAGCTACGCCTCGGCGATCGGCGGCGGGCGGGCCGGCATCATCGAGACGAGCTTCAAGGAAGAATGCGAGACCGATCTGTTCGGCGAGCAGGTGGTGCTGTGTGGCGGGTTGGTCGAGTTGATCCGCGCCGGCTACGAGACGCTGGTGGAAGCGGGCTACGCGCCGGAGATGGCGTATTTCGAGTGCCTGCACGAGGTGAAGCTGATCGTCGACCTGATCTACGAGGGCGGCATCGCCAACATGAACTATTCGGTCAGCAACACGGCCGAGTACGGCGAATACGTGAGCGGCCCGCGCATCATCACGGCCGAGACGAAGGCCGAGATGAAGCGCGTGCTTGACGACATTCAGTCCGGCCGCTTCGCGCGCGACTGGATGCTGGAGAACAAGGTGAACCAGGCCAGCTTCAAGGCGATACGGCGCCGCAATGCCGAGCATCCGATCGAGCAGGTGGGTGAGAAGCTGCGCGCGATGATGCCGTGGATCGCCAAGAACAAGCTGGTGGACAAGACGCGGAACTGAGGCGGCATCGGCCGTCCTTTGCTCGAGGCAGGGAAACCCCCCTGCCTCGGGTACGGGATGGCGGTGTGGCGATAATTGCTGGCCGGCAGGCTGTGTTGAATATGGCCCGGCCCAGAGGAGATTGTCTTGCCGGACATCAATGTGAGCGGTCTGCCGTTCGACACGTCGAAGTTGTACATCGGCGGCGCATGGCGCGATGCGGATAGCGGCCAGACGCTCGTGCTGGAGAATCCGTCCGACGGTTCACTGCTGGCGCACATCGCGCGGGGCGGTGCGAAGGATATCGACGCGGCGGTCGCCGCGGCGCGCGCCGCTCTGGAAGGCCCCTGGGGGCGGCTGACTGCGACCGAGCGCGGCCGCTTGCTGGCGAACATGTCCCGGCTGGTGATGGAACAGGCCGACGAGCTGGCGCGGCTGGAGGCGCTGGATGTCGGCAAGCCGTTGCGGCAGGCGAAGGCCGATGCGCTGGCGCTGGCGCGCTACCTGGAGTTCTACGCCGGCGCCGCCGACAAGGTACACGGTGAGACCATCCCGTATCTGCAAGGCTACACCGTACTGACACTGCGCGAACCGCATGGCGTGACCGGTCACATCATTCCATGGAATTATCCGATGCAGATCATCGGGCGCAGCGTGGTCGCGGCGCTCACCATGGGCAACGCCGTGGTGCTGAAACCGGCCGAGGAAGCCTGTCTTACCGCGATCGCCTTCGTGCGCATCGCCGAGGCGGCGGGCCTGCCGGCCGGTGCGCTCAATCTGGTAACCGGCAAGGGCCCCGAGGCGGGCGCGGCGTTGGCCGGACACCCTGGCATCGACCACATCTCGTTTACCGGGTCGGTTGCGACCGGCACGCTCGTGCAGGCGGCGGCGTCACGCAACGTGGTGCCGGTGACGCTGGAACTTGGCGGCAAGTCGCCGCAGATCGTGTTCGCCGATGCCGATATCGATGCGGCACTGCCGTTCCTGGTCAACGCCGGCATCCAGAATGCCGGCCAGACCTGTTCGGCCGCATCGCGCATTCTGATCGAACGTCCGGTTTACGACACGGTGCGAGCCCGCATGGCGGAGCGTTACCGCGCGCTGCGCGTCGGGCCGGCCATGGCGGACCTCGACGTCGGGCCGCTGATCTCCAGGCGCCAGAAGGACATCGTCGAGCGTTACTTCGACATCGCGCGCGATGACCGGCTGGAAATCGCTGCGAGGGGCAGCATCGTCGCCAATTCGCCGTCCGACGGCCATTACGTCGCGCCAACGCTGATCGCGGACGTTCCCGAACAGCACAGGCTGGCGCAGGAGGAGATCTTCGGCCCGGTGCAGGTGCTGATTCCGTTCAACGGTGAGGCCGAGGCCATCCGCATCGCCAATGGCACACCGTATGGGCTGGTGGCGGGCGTCTGGACGCGCGATGGCGGGCGGCAGATGCGCATGGCGCGTGCCATCCGCACCGGTCAGGTGTTCATCAACAACTACGGGGCGGGCGGGGGCGTGGAACTACCGTTCGGCGGCGTCAAGCACTCCGGCCATGGCCGTGAGAAGGGCTTTGAAGCGCTCTATGGGTTTTCGACGCTCAAGACAGTCGCGTTGATGCACTGACTTTCGGCAATTCGCATCAGGTGCGCGGCGCGTTCGTCGCCGCCCTTGGGCCGAACGCGCCGCTGCTGCGGAATTCGCTCGGGCTGATGGCATAGATACGGCGGAACACCTTCGCGAAATAGTTGGGATCGGCAAAACCGCAGCGCTGCGCGATGTCCTTGATCGGCGCCGGCTCCGCGTGCAGCAACTGCGCCGCGCGCTCGACACGCTGTCGTAGCAGATAGCGCGCCGGCGACAGGCCTTCGCTGGCTGCGAATACGCGACTGAAATGATGGCGACTCAGGCCCGCGGCCTCGGCCATGCGGGTTACGTCCAGCCGGTCGGCGGGGCGGGCGCGGCACATCGATACCACGCGCTCCACCGCCGCCGGACGTGCCGGTCCTGGCTGCGTCGTTCCGGGCGCGAGCACATGGCCTGCCAATGTCATCGCGGCGGCATAGGCGATCGCCGACGCGCTGGCCGCAGAATTGGCCTGTCCGTCCAGCACCGCCAGACAGAGTTCCGCCAGTCGCGCCACCACCGGCGGCGGCGAACTGACCAGCGGACCGGCGCTGGCGAGCATGTCCCGCCACAGCCGGATCACCTCTCGCCCGTTCAGGCACAGCCAGAAGAACTCCCATTCCCGGTTGCGGCCGAGCCAGTAGCGGTTGTCGTGCGGAAAGCGCAGCAGCATCGTCTGGCCGGGACCAACGTCAACCGTGCGGCCCTCGTAGCTGAGATGACCGCGGCCGCCGAGCGTGTGCTGCACCAGCACGAACGGACCCTCGCCGCGCTTCAGCCCGTGCCAGTCGTAGTCCGGCGAGCGGCAGCGGTCGTAGCCGGCGCTGGTCACCATCGCGTGAAAACGAATGCCACCCTTGGGGAACAGCACCGCCGTGCCGCCGGGCGCGCGGGCGGTCAGGTCTGCCAGCACGGAATTACCCGCCATCTCACAACTTTCCTCTACCGGTGGCAGGATGCCTGGATATGGTCAGCATGATATCACCCGGCACGACAATACGACGTCCGCCGGGCAAGGGAGGCATCATGAAAATCGCCATCATCGGGGCCGGCAGCGTCGGCTTCTCACGCAAGCTGGTCCGCGACATCCTGTCAGTGCCCGAATTCCGCGACTGCGAATTCGCGCTGCACGACATCAATGGCGACAACCTCAGCATGGTTGCGCAAATCCTGCAGAAGGATGTCGAAGCCAACAAGTTGCCGGCGCGCGTGACATCCTCGCTGGACCGGCGGCGGGCACTGGCGGGCGCGCGTTACGTGGTGTGTTGCGTGCGCATCGGCGGCCTGCGTGCGTTCGCCAGCGACATCGAGATCCCGCTGCAATACGGCATCGATCAATGTGTCGGCGATACGATCTGCGCCGGCGGGATCATGTATGGCCAGCGCTCGATCCCCGCGATGCTCGACTTCTGCCGAGACCTGCGCGAGGTAGCCGAAAGCGACGCGTGGCTGCTGAACTACGCCAACCCGATGGCAATGAACACCTGGGCGGCGATCGATGTCGGCGGTGTCAAAAACACCATCGGCTTGTGCCATGGCGTGCAGCATGGCTGGCACCAGATCGCCGAAGTGCTGGGCGCCAAGGACCCGAAGGAGCTGGAGTACATTTGCTCCGGTATCAACCACCAGACCTGGTATGTCGATCTGCGCCTGAACGGGCGTAAAATCGGCCGCGACGAGTTGCTGGCGGCGTTCGAGCGGCATCCACGTTACAGCCAGGAAGAGAAGGTGCGCATCGACGTCTTGCGCCGCTTCGGCTGCTATTCGACAGAAAGCAACGGCCATCTCAGCGAATACCTGCCGTGGTATCGCAAGCGGCCGGACGAAATAAACCAGTGGATCGACCTCACCAACTGGATCAACGGCGAGACCGGCGGCTATCTGCGCCACTGCACCGAGCAGCGCGACTGGTTCGAGACCGACTTCCCGCAATGGCTGGCCGAAGCCGGCTCACCGATGTCCGGCTGGAAGCGCAGCGAGGAACATTGCAGCTATATCCTGGAGGGGATGGAGACCGGGCGGGTCTATCGTGGGCACTTCAACGTCAAGAACGCCGGGTTGGTGACGAACCTGCCACCCGATTGCATCGTCGAGACGCCGGGCTTCGTGGATCGCTTCGGCCTGAATATGGTGGCCGGGATCGAGCTGCCGATGGGTGCTGCGGCCACTTGCTCCGCCTCGGTCAACGTACAGCGCATGGCGGTGAAGGCGGCGACGACCGGGGATCTCGATCTGCTGCGACTGGCCGTGCTGCACGACCCGCTGGTGGGCGCCGTGTGCAACCCGGAGGAGGTCTGGCAGATGGTCGACGAATTGTTGGTCGCCCAGGCCGAGTGGCTCCCGCAATATGCCGCCGCCGTTCCCGGCGCGCGGGAGCGTGTGGCGCGGGTGACGCGACATCCGAGGGCGAGCCAGGGCGCGGCGCGGCTGGCGACCCGCAGTGTCGATGAGTTGCGTGCCTCGCGTCGCAAGGTCGATGCCTGATACCGAATCGGTATTGATGAACCGCGAGGGGGGCGGCTGTGACGTCCCTCCAAACAACAATCGGGAGACAACGTCATGAGCGTGAAGAATGCCCTGCATCGGCGGACGCTGCTCGCCGGCGCTGCCGCGGTGGCCGGCACCGCGTCACTGGCAGTGGCGCCGCGCGCCCGTGCGGCCGACCCGGTGACGCTGAAGTTCTGGGCGTCATGGTCGCCAAGCGACACGGATTACGTCCAGGGCTCCAAGCTGATCCAAGCCTACCAGCAGGCGAATCCGGGCGTTCGCATCGACATGCAAAGCATCACGTTCGATGCGCTGCACGACAAGCTGATTACCGCCGTGGCCGGCGGCGACGCGCCCGATCTCAGCTGGGGCCTGGCGGAGTGGCTGGGCGAACTGACGCGCATGAACGCGCTGGCGGACCTCACCGAACGCGTCGCCGCATGGCCCGACCATGGCGCCCTCTACCCGGACGCGCTGCGGGCGCTGACCGTGGACGGCAAGCTGCGGGCATTGCCAAATTATATCGGCCTGCGCGCCATGCTGTACCACGCCGACATGCTGAAGGCGGCCAACGTCGCGCCGCCGAAGACGTGGGCGGACCTGCTGGCGGCGGCACCGAAGATCACCGCCGCCACCGGCAAGCCGGCGTTCGGCATTGCCGGAACCGGCGTTCGCGCGCCGCAGGAATTGCTGGTGTTTCTGGCGCAGAACGACGTGCTGATCGCCCGTCCCACCGCTGACGGCAAGTATCGCAACACCTGGGCCGAGGACAAGCAGGAGCATGCCCGCGCCGCCGAGGTGTTTGCGTTCTACCAGACATTGCAGGCGAAAGGCGTGATATCGCCCGATGCCAAGGGGTGGGGCTGGCAGGAGGAGGATACCGACTTCTCGCTCGGGCAGTTCGCCATGGTGACGGATGGCGCGTGGATGCAATCGTATCTGACGCAGAACCCGAAGACGATGGCCGATGTGGTGGTCGCGCCGCCGCCCTACGCGCGCAAGCCGGCGACGTTCTTCGAGGTCAATCCGTTCTTCGTGTTCCGCACGTCGGCGCATCCGCAGGAGACGTGGGATTTCGCCAGCTACATGCTGGGCACGAAGTGGCAGGCGGCGTGCAATCCGGGCCGGTCGGTGCGCATGGATGTGGTGCGGCATGACCAGTGGGGCGAAGGCTTTACCAGCCTGGCGCCGACCGGCGTGGTGTTCCCGCCGGTGGCGCTCGGCGGCATCGTCCGCGCGATGCAGGATTCGATCGGGCACGTACTGCTACGGAACGAGACGCCCGATGCAACCGCGACATGGCTGTCCGACAACATCAATCACAGCCTGAAACGCTCGGGTGAGTTGGGCGCGGCCTGACATGGCCGAGGCGACAGCCGGCAGCGCGGTGCGGCGGCGGGCGGATGGCGGGATCGTGACGCGGGCGGCACGACGCCCGCGCCGGCTCGGCCGCGTCGCCCGCACCCGCCTGGAGGGTTTCGGCTTCGTCTTGCCAGCCGCCATCCTGATCCTGCTGCTCGTCGCCTATCCGCTGCTGCGCGTGGTGTGGGACAGCGTGCACAACGTCGACCTGGTGGACCCGACCGCGACCGGGTTCTCCGGGGTCGACAACTACGTCACCGTGTTGACCGCAGACGAGTTCGTGCCGGCGTTGTGGCACACCGCGCTCTGGACGGTGCTGTCGGTGGCCGGCGAATACGCATTGGGCCTCACGTCGGCGCTCGCGCTGGCGCAGCCGATCGTCGGCCGCACGGTGTTCCGCGGCATCATCGTGGTGCCATGGGTCATCCCGATCGTGGTCGCCGGCCTGACCTGGAGCTGGATGCTCGCCCCGGATTTCGGCATCACCAACGCATGGCTGGTGCAGCTTGGCATCATCCGGCACGCGCGGTTCTGGCTGGGGGATACCGGGACGGCGTTGCTGGCGATCACGGTGGTGAACATCTGGCGCAGCTTTCCGTTCTACACGATCAGCCTGCTCGCCGCCCTGCAATCGATCCCGGAGGAACTGCACGAGGCGGCGGCGCTGGATGGGGCAGGCACCGTGGCACGCTTCCGCGCCGTCACCTGGCCGCATCTCCGCCCGGTCTCGGCGGCGCTGGTGACGATCCACGTCATCTGGACCGCGATCAACTTCGACTTCATCTGGGTGATGACGGAGGGTGGGCCGCTGCACGCCTCTGAAACCCTGCCGATCCTGATCTACCGCTACGCGCTGCAGACCTATGACGTGGGCGCCGCCTCGGCGCTCGCGACGATGATGATCGGCTTCCTGATCGCAGCGCTGGCGGTGTTCTGGTACGCCGTGCTGCGGCCGCGCCGGGCGGCAGCGGAGGCCATGGCATGATCGTCGCCAGCCGCCGCCGCCGCGCGGCCACCCGGTTGCTGACCTACGTCGTGCTGATCGGCTTTGCGCTGTTCTGCCTGCTGCCGGTGATCTGGATGCTGGACACCGCGCTGAAGCCGACCGACGAGATCCGCAGCGTGGACCCGCACCTGCTGATCGCGCATCCGACGTTCATGCATTTCCGCGAAGTGCTGTTCAACACGCATTTCGGACTGTATTTCCGCAACAGCCTGATCGTGGCCAGCGGCACCACGCTGATTGCCCTGGCGATAGCGATCTTCGGCGGCTATGCGCTCAGCCGGTTTCCCGGGCAGCTGCTGGTGCGCGGCGTTGGCAACATGCTGGTGGTGTCCCAGATGGTGCCCAGCGTTCTGCTGCTGGTGCCGCTGTATGTGCTGATCCGCAAGCTTGGCCTGCTCGACACGTTTCCGGCGCTGCTGATCGCCTACGCCACGTTCATGGTCCCGCTGTGCGCATTGATGCTGCGCGGCTTCTTCGATGGCATTCCCCGTGAGCTGGAGGAGGCGGCGGAGCTGGATGGCTGTTCGCGGCTGTCGATGCTGGCGCGGGTGATCCTGCCGCTGTCACTGCCCGGCCTGCTGGCGACAGGGCTGTTCGCGTTCGTGAATGCCTGGAACGAGTTCATGTTCGCCTATGTGCTGACCAACAGCGACGAGCACCGCACGCTCACGCCCGGCATCATGCTGTTCAAGGGCCTCTATTCGACGGATTGGGGCAGCCTGATGGCTGCCTCGGTCCTGGCGGTGTTGCCGGTGGCCATGGTGTTCATGTGGCTGCAGCGATTTCTGGTGCAGGGCCTCACGGCCGGCGCCGTCAAAGGCTGAGGCGGCTAGGCCGCCCCGCCGGCCAGTTTGCCGAACACCATCCGGTCCTTGTTGTCCTGCATCAGCCGCGTGAAGGCCGGAATCTTCTCGAAGCCAAGCCCGAGCGGCACGCCGGAGTCGGGATCGGCCATGACCTGCGCGTAGCTCTCGCTGGCCACCTTGTCCCATTTGCCGGCCGGGCGCTTGACCTCCAGCGTCACCACGGTCGCCTTCAGCGACAGCCGCACGATCGCCTCCTTCGGGGCCGAAGGCTTGGTCAGGCACAGGCTGCCGGCAAGCGTTTGCCAGCCATTCGCCAGCGCCCAGGCGGTCAGCTCGTCCTTGGTCATGATATGGCCCCTTCAACGGCAGCCATGTCCTATGGGCTGGCGCGGAAAGCGGCAAGCGGCTTGCTATGAAGCGGCCGGACGGCTACGTCTTGGGCATGCCAATTGGCGCGCCCGCACTGTCCGTGCCTGCCCACGCACTCGCGTGCGGCTTGCCGCGCCTGCTCCTTCGACTTATCCGCCCCTGGGCATGACGCCGGGCGCGCAAGCGCGGGGGTCGTTCAGGGGACGCATCGGGTAACAGTCGCAGCAACTCGCCCCCCAAGGGGCACGATCGGGACAGCCGCCATGAGCATCGAACATCCCGAACTTCGGCACGATGCCGGACGACCGCGTCATCATCTTCGACACCACGCTGCGCGACGGCGAGCAATCGCCCGGCTTCTCCATGAATATCCAGGAAAAGCTGCGCATGGCCGAAGCCCTGGCCGAACTCGGCGTGGACGTGATCGAGGCCGGCTTTCCGATCGCCTCGCCCGGGCGATTTCGAGAGCGTGCGGCTGATCGCCGAGAACGTGCGCGGCCCGGTCATCGCCGGCCTCGCCCGCTCCGCCCGGGCCGACATCCTGCGCGCGGCCGAGGCGGTGGCGCCGGCCGAGCGCAAGCGCATCCACACCTTCATCGGCACCAGCCCGCTGCACATGAAATACAAGTTGCGCATGGACGCCCGACGAGGTGCTGGCGGCGGTCGCCGACACCGTGACCCTGGCGCGCCAGCACACCGACGACGTGGAATGGTCGGCCAAGGACGGCACCCGCACGGACGCGGATTTCCTGTGCCGCTGCGTCGAGGCCGCGATCAACGCCGGTGCGACCACGATCAACCTGCCGGACACGGTCGGCTACGCCGTGCCGGAGGACATGCAGCGGATGTTCGCCATGGTGCGCACCCGCGTGCCGGGCGCCGAGCGGGTGATCTTCTCGACGCACAGCCACAACGATCTGGGCCTCGCGGTCGCCAACACGCTGGCCGCGGTCGCGGCCGGCGTGCGGCAGATCGAGTGCACGATCAACGGCATCGGCGAGCGCGCCGGCAACGCCTCGCTGGAAGAGGTGGTGATGGCGATCCGCACGCGCCACGATGCGGTCGCCTGCAAGACCGGCGTGGTGACGCGAGAACATCCTGAAGACCAGCAAACTGCTGGCGACCATCACCGGGTTCGACGTGCAGCCGAACAAGGCGATCGTCGGCCGCAACGCCTTCGCGCACGAGAGCGGCATCCACCAGGACGGCGTGCTGAAGAACGCCGCGACCTATGAGATCATGACGCCGGAGAGCGTCGGCTGGTCGCAGACCTCGCTGGTGATGGGCAAGCATTCCGGCCGCGCCGCGTTCCGCGACAAGCTGCGGGCGCTGGGCTACGGCGAGGTCGGCGACAACGCGCTGAAGGACGCCTTCCACCGCTTCAAGGATCTGGCCGACCGCAAGAAGGTCGTCTACGACGAGGATATCGTCGCTCTGGTCGATGACGAGGTGATGCGCGACCACCACCGCATCCACTTCGTCTCGCTGGATGTGCGCGCCGGCTCGAAGGTGAAGCCGCGCGCCGAGCTGGAGCTGGAGGTGGACGGCCTGTGCTGAGCGGCGCGCGAGCACGGCGACGGCCCGGTGGACGCCACCTTCAACGCCATCCGCGCCATCTTCCCGCACGAGGTGACGCTGCGGCTGTTCTCGGTCGGCGCGGTCACCGAAGGCACCGACGCCCAGGCGCGCGTGACGGTGCGGCTGGAGGAGGGCGGCAAGCTGGTGGACGGGCAGGGCGCGGACACCGACACGATCGTCGCCTCGGCGCGCGCCTACGTGCACGCGCTCAACAAGCTGCTGGTCAAGCGCGGCCGCAGCGAGCCGCCGGAGCAGCTCGCCGCCTCCGCCTGACCCTGACTATGGGCTGGTGACGGCGCCGCCCACGGCGCCGATGCCGCCGCCGATCAGCGCGCCGGTGCCGACATTGCCGTGCGTGATGGCGGCGGCGCCCGCGCCCACGCCGGCGCCGAGTGCGCCGCCGCTGAGACCACGGGTCACCGGATCATCGCCGCAGGCAGCGAGACCAAGCAGAGCGGTCAGCGCGAGGCAGGCGACGAGGTGGCGTTTCATGAGCATTGTTCCCAGATGACAGGTGTCCCGGTAACGCCGCCGGCGCGGCATCGTCGCATAACGAAATAAAGCGGTGCTGCGGACATCCGCCTCGGCGCGTGCCGTTTGACAGCCCGATGCCGTTCTCGCATCCAGCGCGATGTCATCAGGCCGAGGCCAGTGACCACGAAATCTTATGGAGGCGCTGCCATGATGAGCCGCCCGACATTCCGATGCGCGGCACTTGCCATGACGTTATCGCTGGGCTGGGCCGGCACGGAGCCGGCGCGGGCGGCGCCGCCTCTGACCAGCGCGGAGCTGTCGCTGCCCGACATCATCGCGCCGCTGCTGGGGGCGGTGGTGAATGTCTCGGTGCTCGACAGCCCCGATGCACCTGCGACCGGTCCGCAGGCCAGCGCCACGAAAAATCGGCCGCGGCACAGCCTCGGCTCGGGCTTCATCATCGATCCGGACGGCTACATCGTGACCAACCGGCATGTCGTGGCCGGTGGGATCAGCGTCACCGTCACGCTCAGCGACGACCGGCAACTGCCGGCGCGCGTGCTGGCCACCAACCGGTACCCCGACCTCGCGCTGCTGAAGGTCGACGCGGGCGGGAAGCTGCCGACCGTGCGCTTCGGCGACAGCAGTGCGCTACGCCTCGGCGAGACGGTGTTTGCCATCGGCAACCCGCTCGGCCTCAGCGGCTCGATCAGCGTCGGCGTGGTCAGCGCGCTGAACCGCGACCTGAAGTCCACGAGGATCGACGACTTCATCCAAACCGACGCGGCGATCAATCACGGCAATTCCGGCGGCCCGCTGTTCAACCTTCACGGTGAAGTCGTGGGCGTCAACTGGGCGATCATCGCGCCGGAGGACAGCACCGGGTCCGTGGGGCTGGGCCTGGCGATTCCCGCCAACGATGCCGCCTTCGTCGTCGACCAAATGCGGCGCTTCGGCCGTTTCAGCGCCGGCTTTCCGGGCATGGCGCTCCAGGGCGTCACGCCGGCGCTGGCCACGGCGCTCGGTCTGAGCGGGACACAAGGCGGCATCGTTACGGAGGTCTGGCCGGGTGGTCCCGCCGATAAGGCCGGGATACAGGTGGGCGACGTGGTGTTGCAGATCGGTCCCGAGCAGACGCGCGATGTGCGGGCGATGCTGCGACAGCTGGCAAACTTCCCGCCGGGATCGGTCGGTAAGGTCGTTCTGTGGCGGGCCGGGCGCACGATGTCCGTCGACATGGTGTTCGCCTCGTTCCCGCCGCTCTACGATCCGGCCGGACCGCCGCCGCCGGCACCGCGCCCGCCGCACCCGTCGTCGCCATCGCTCGGGCTGCGGCTGGCGTCACTGTCCGACGACGCGCGCAAAACCTACAGCCTGTCCGGCAATACGCATGGCGTGCTCGTCGAGGACGTGAGTTCCGACAGCGCTGGCGCGGACGCAAGGCTGGCCCGCGGCGACGTTCATCGAGCGCGTGCGGGATACCCCGGTCACGTCCCCGGACGAGGTGATGGACGCCCTTGCGAAGGCACGGGCGGAAGGGCGAGGGACGGTGCCGATCCTGGTGCGCGGCGAGACGGGCATGGAGTGGCGGGTGATCGCGCTGGGCGATCGTTAGGCGTGGCGTGAAATTCCTGCGCGATCGTGAGACGCGGACAAAATCCGGTTGGTTAGTTGCCGGTAACCGTCAAAGCATCGACTTCGCATGCTGCAGCGCCATATCGCAGACCTTGTGGGTCATCTGGGCCTTGATGCCGCTGCCGCCCAGGCCAAAGGTCTGACCATTGCCGGTCTCCAGCAAGCCGTTGTTGCCGGACTTGAAACCCGCGTCGGAGGCGCCCCCACCCGGCACCTTGTTGACGATGGAATCCTTGACCGAAGATGCCGCACTGCCGCTGAGGTAGTTGTTGCGGATACAGTATTGCAGCACCCCGCCGATATTGCCCGGGCTGGCCTGAGCAACCGACGGCATGCCCACGCCGCCGAGCGCGCTGCCGCCGCTGCCGCCTCCGCCTGGGCCGGTCCCCATGGCGTTGTTGAGCTGGTTCAGCAGTTGCGCGTGTGCCGAGTTGCCCGGCAGGTGCATGACGGCAAGGAAAGTCAGCGCGGCAAGGCCGACGGCATGCTTCCCGAGCATAGCGAATGTCCTGCTGCGCCGAAGCATTGGCATTTCCTTTTGTCCTTGCGACGAAGCGTTGTGGCAGTAATGTGGAAAACCCGATGAAGTTCCCTTGCCGGGCGCAAACGTCGATCCAAAGCCGGCAAAGGGCCAAGCAACGAGCGCTGTCCCGAAAGGCTTATCCGCGAACGTAGCAGCGTGTGATATTGGTCTCACGACAGTGAAACGGCGGACGTGCAGGTGTGCTGCTGTTACGCCTTGCCCCGTATGCGCTGCTGCTGGCCACCGCCAATGCGGGTACCGTGATCGCTTTCGCGGTCGGTCGTTCCGCCGGAAGCCGCATCGATGTTCCCGTAGCAGGGCCGCCGGCGGCTCACGGTTGACCACCAGGCCGCGGCAAATCCATGCTTGCATCCTCTGGTTTGTCGTGCGTCGCCGGCGCATCCGGGTCGAAACGCAGCTCGATGCGCACGCCTTCGACGTCGCGCCTGTCAGTGTACATATCGGATTGATGTTGGGTGAACACCCGCAAGACGCTTGGCGCGATCCAGGCAACGCGGGGAAGCAGACTTGGCCTTCCGTCGCCGAATACCAAGCCTCTCTGATCAGAACTCATGTAAAGCGCGCCGTTGTCGCGCGGGTCCCCCTCCGCGACAAGGGGCACCGACTCTATAAGTTCTGATCAGCGCGATTGGGTATTATTTGCTCCGGCGTTGACAGCATACAATCCGTGGGGGGTCTCGATCCTGCGCTCGTGCTTTGCCGGAGCAAGTTCCGCCTACTCAGGCTTACGTTCAAACGGCCGTAGGACTTCGTCGTAGTGGCATCCCCAATGAACCAAGCGGGCCTATCCACCGGACGATGTCTGGCCCGGCTTGAGGTGAATCATACCGGTCTTGCAGCTCGTCCCAACGAATTGGGCATCGGTGCTACCGTCGGCGTTGCGCGTGCCTGTTACGGTGCCGACCGGTCCAGACCCGTAGATGCTTATGATATTAATCGTAAATTTGCCATCAGCGTCGGCCTTGCCCATCGCGTTACTGACGCCAGCTCCACCGGTATACCAGATTACGCCGCGGATGTTGTCGGCATCGTCCCGCCGAAGATTCCAGGACATTTCGCTGCACGTGTTATTCCCGCCTGCCGCAATGATGTCATCCATCATATTGTTGCTGCGGTTCGCCTGCGCTAGAGCAGGCAACGACGAAAGCGCCAACGCTCCGCACGTCATCCCAACGGACAACGCCAGATGCTTTACCCTCAAGCGCTTCATTGAGTTCATCCCTTTGCTAGTGAACAACCCTATGGTGGCTCCGCCGGAGGCATGATCCCCCTTCCCTCTTTCGTCGAAATAGATTGGCTTATCACTGGTACACGTTGCGCCACTGCGCACCGACCGGAATGAGTGCCGGCCCGGCCGGGCGCAAGTTCATCGCAACGCGACGAGATTTCAGTGTCGTCCTGCCAAGTCTCCTGCTCCCTATCCAGCACCTATGGGCCACGGCGGACAGTGAGAGCTATGCAGATCCGGCGCGAACGTTGCTCGAATAGGGTTTTCGAAAACAGCCAAGTTTGGCCTCTGATACCGTCGCCCTGAGATTGTGCGCACCGCGATCCGGGTCTTCGCTGGTACTGGCGGTGCCACGCCGCCCGTGCGGCCGGATCATGCGCCGTTACTGTTGCCCCGGAGCGGTTTCCGTCGGGCGGGCTTGTGTTCGTGTTGCGTCCGCCAGCGCATCCTCCACCTCTATCGTTGCTGACGCATCTCCGCCCGCCGCCGGCACGGCCTCCCCGCCGATGATCGTGTGCAAATACGCCTCATTGTCCAGATATGCCCCGATCGCCGCGTCCGCGTCCGGAACCGGCGGCGAGCCGGCCGGCATCGCTGCACCCGGCACGCGCTCGCCCGGCCCGTACTCCCATAACGGCCGGTACGGACTGCCGTAGCGGTCCGGCGGCCAGGGCCGCCCGCTGGCCGACATCGGCCAGGGCGCCCCGCCGCGCGTGACGCGCCCCGAGCCACGCGGCACGAAGCTCGCCGGGATCTTCACCGCGTCCGGATGGCCGGCCAGCCACGCCGCCGAGGGCATCTCACCATGCGGGACGAACAGGAACGGGACGCGGACGGTCTCGTCGTCGCTGGGCATGGACGCAATTCTCCCGGGGAGGGAGCAGAACTAACAGACATATCTAACAAAAACAAGTCCCGACACGCGCCGGCGTGAACAATCTCTTGTCCCACGTCCCCGGCAAGGCTAAGCCCCTGCGCGCCCGTCGCGGCGCCGCCATAAAGGGTTTCCCCTCATGTTTGCACGGTTGCTCGGTCTCATGTCAGCCGACATGGCGATCGATCTTGGGACTGCGAATACACTGGTCTACGTCAAAGGCCGCGGCATCGTGCTGGACGAGCCGAGCGTCGTCGCCATCGCCGACGTGCGCGGCAAGAAGCAGGTGCTGGCCGTCGGCGAGGAGGCCAAGATGATGCTCGGCCGCACGCCGGGCAACATCTCCGCCATCCGCCCGCTGCGCGACGGCGTCATCGCCGATTTCGAAGTGGCGGAGGAAATGATTAAGCATTTTATCCGCAAAGTGCATAACCGCCGCGGCTTCGCGAGCCCGATGATCATCGTGTGCGTCCCTTCCGGCAGCACGGCTGTCGAGCGCCGCGCCATCCAGGAGAGCGCGGAAAGTGCCGGCGCGCGAAAAGTGCTGCTGATCGAGGAACCGATGGCGGCCGCCATCGGTGCCGGCCTGCCGGTGACGGAGCCCTCCGGCAGCATGGTGGTCGATATCGGCGGTGGCACGACCGAAGTGGCCGTGATCTCGCTCGGCGGCATCGTGTATTCGCGCAGCGTGCGCGTCGGCGGCGACAAGATGGATGAGGCGATCATCAACTACATCCGCCGCAACCATAATCTGCTGATCGGCGAAAGCTCGGCCGAGCGGATCAAGATGGATATCGGCGCGGCCGCTCCGCCGTATGACGGCGAGGACGGGCCGTACCGTGAGGTCAAGGGCCGCGACCTGATGAACGGCGTGCCGCGCGAGGTGCTGGTCGGCCAGCGGCAGATCTCCGAGAGCCTCGCCGAGCCAGTGACCGCGATCGTCGAGGCGGTGAAGGTGGCGCTGGAGAACACGCCGCCCGAACTGGCCGCCGATATCGTGGACAAGGGCATCGTGCTGACCGGCGGCGGCGCGCTGCTGTACCGGGTCGACCAGGTGCTGCGCGAAGCCACCGGCCTGCCCGTGGTGGTGGCCGAAGATCCGCTGCAATGCGTGGCCCTGGGCACCGGGCGGGCGCTGGAGGAGATGAAGCGCCTGCGCAACGTACTCAGCTCGATGTATTAGCGTTGTAAGAAATCAGCTTGCGGCGGCGCGGGTGCGGCGCTGCAATGGTGGGCCTTGGCAGAGTCGTAACAAAAGGATGTGGTCGCACCCGTGATCCGGCTTTCCATCCCGGTCCGTCAGGCGCTCGCCAAGCTTACCTTGCCGGTGCTGATTGCCGCCGCGTTCGGGCTGATGCTGCTCGGCAAGGCCGACGCGGTGCTGGCCGCACGGGCGCGCATGGCGCTCGCCGACGCGCTGGCGCCGATCTACGGGGTGCTGGCCGAACCGCTCGCCAGCCTGCGCGGAACGATCGACAATGTCACGGCGGTGTTCACGCTGTACAGCGATAATGCGCGGTTGCGAGAGGAGAACGAACGCCTGCGCCGCTGGGAGTTGGTGGCCCTGGCGCTGGAGGCCGAGAACGCGGCACTGAAGAGCAACCTGCACTGGATCCCGGATCCGGCGCCCAGCTACGTCACGGCTCGCGTGGTCGCCGATGCCGGTGGCGTCTATGCGCGCGCGGTGCTGCTCTCGATCGGGCCGAACCACACGGTTGCGAAGGGGCAGATCGCCTTGGACGATCGCGGACTGGTCGGCCGTGTCACCGAACTCGGCAGCCGCAGCGCGCGCGTGTTGCTGATCACCGACATGAACAGCCGCATCCCGGTGATCCTGGAGGGCAGCCGCGCCCGCGCCATGCTGGTCGGCACCAACGCCAACCGGCCCCGGCTGATGTATTGGCCGGAGGGTCAGGCGCCGGCCGAGGGCGAGCGTGTCGTGACCAGTGCCGAGGCCGATGCGTTCCCGGCGGGGCTGCCGGTCGGCGTGGTCCGCTACACGGCCAACAACGTGCCGGAGGTCGAGCCGCTTGCGCGGCTGGATCGGCTGGAGGTGGTGCGGATCTTCGATTACGGCCTGCGCGGCGTGGTGCCGCCGGAAGCCTCGCTGCCGCCGCGCACCCTGTCGGCGGACCGCAGGCATTGAGCGGCGCGTGCTGATGGAGAAGACGCCCGGCATCCGGCCGCGCCAGAGCCTCGCCCGCCATCTCGACATGACAGCGCGACGCGGCTTCCCCGCGTCGACCACCGCCCTGCTGCTGCTGGTCTCGGCCGCACCGCTCGGCGTGCCGGGGCAGGCCGAATTGCAGGCGTCGGTTTCGCTGGCGTGCGTGTTCTTCTGGTCGCTGTTCCGCCCGGCCTCGATGCCGCCCGCCGTGGTGTTCGGGATCGGCCTGCTGACCGACCTGCTGGGCTACGCGCCGCCCGGCGTCGGCGTGCTGACGCTCCTGGTCGTGCATGGGCTGGCGCTGCGCTGGCGCCGCTCACTGGTGCGGCAGAGTTTCGTTATCGTCTGGCTGACCTTCATCTGCGTGGCGGCCGGTGCCGCGGCCCTGGAATGGGCGCTGACCTCGCTGCTGACCTTCCGCCTGCTGCCGGCCGGCCCCGGCCTCTTTCAGACCACGGTGGGCGCCGGCCTGTATCCGGCGCTTGCCACGCTGCTGACACGGGCGCATCAGACGCTCGCCGAACCGGAGCGGGCCTGAGGGGCATGGTGTGAGGCGCGAGACGAAACGCACTGGCGTGTTCACGCGCCGTGCCTTGCTGGTGGCTGGTGCGCAGGTCGGCGCGCTCGGCCTGCTCGGTGCCAAGCTGTATCAGGTGCAGATCGGCGAGGGCCAGAAATACGCGACGCTGGCCGAGACCAACCGCGTCAGCGCCCGCTTGATCGCGCCGCCGCGCGGCCGGCTGCTCGACCGCTTCGGCACCTCGGTCGCCGGCAACAATCATACCTGGCGCGCGCTGTTGATCGCCGAGCAGACCGAGGATGTCGGCGGCACGCTGGACGCGTTCTCGCGCATCGTGCCGCTGGCCGACCACGAGCGCGCCCGCATCGAACGCGAGCTGCGTCGCCACCGCCGTTTCATTCCGGTGACGGTGCGGGAATTCCTGACCTGGGACGACATGGCGCGTATCGAGGTGAACGCGCCCGATCTGCCCGGCATCCTGGTCGATGTCGGCACCACGCGGCTATACCCGTTCGGCTCCGCGCTGTCGCATGTCGTGGGCTACGTGGCGCCCCCCACCGAGGCCGATATGGGCAATGAACCGATGCTGGCGCTGCCCGGCATCCGCGTTGGTCGGGCCGGCGTCGAGAAATACTACGACCTGGCGCTACGCGGCCGTGCCGGCGAGGTGCAGCTCGAAGTCAACGCGGTCGGCCGCGTGATCCGCGAGCTGGTGCGCCAGGAAGGCACGCAGGGGCGTGAAATCACGCTGACCATCGATGCGGAGCTGCAACAGCAGGTGCTCGGCCATCTCGGCGACGAGAGCGCCAGCGCGGTCGTCATGGACTGCCGCAACGGCGAGGTACTGGCGATGGCCACCAACCCGTCCTTCGACCCGAGCGTGTTCAACTCCGGTGTGTCGCAGGCGCAATGGGTGGAATGGACCAGCAATCGCCGCGCGCCGCTGATCAACAAGGCCGCCGCCGGGCTGTATCCGCCCGGCTCGACATTCAAGATGGTGGTGGCGCTGGCGGCGCTGGAGGCAAAGGCGCTGTCACCGACCGACCGCATCAACTGCCCCGGCTATCTGGATGTGGGCGACACACGGTTCCATTGCTGGAGCAAGGGCGGCCACGGCCTGCTGGACCTGCGCGGCGGCCTGAAGAACAGTTGCGACGTGTTTTTCTACGAGACGGCGCGGCGCACCGGCATCGACCGCATCGCCGCCATGGCCAACCGCTTCGGCCTCGGCGTACCGCTCGACATCGAGCTGCCGGGTGCACGGCACGGCTTCGTGCCGACGCGCGAATGGCGCATCGCCCAGGGCAAGCCGTGGAACATCGGCGACACCATCGTCCACGGCATCGGCCAGGGCTTCCTGCAGCTCACGCCGATGTCGCTGGCCACGATGGTGTCTCGCATCGCCACCGGCCGCGCGGTGCAGCCACATCTGACGCATGCCATCGACGGCGTGGTGCAGAGGGGCGTGCAGCCCGAGGACTGGCCCGTGCTCGGCTTGCCGGAGCGCGAGCTGCATGCGGTCCGTGAGGGCATGTGGGCCGTGGTGAACGAGGAGCACGGCACCGCCCCGCAGGCCCGCCTGACGCTGCCGGGCGTTCAGCTCGCCGGCAAGACCGGATCGAGTCAGGTGCGTCGGGTGTCGCGGGAGGCGCGCGAGCACGGCTTCAAATCCGAGGATCTGGCCTGGGAGTTCCGCCCGCACGCGCTGTTCGTCGCCTTCGCGCCATATGATGCGCCGAAATACGCGCTGGCTGTGGTGGTCGAGCACGGCAATGCCGGCGCGGCCGCGGCGGCGCCGATCGCGCGCGACATCATGACTGACGTGCTGAACCGCGATCCCACCGAGCCGCGCGCGACGCCGCCGCAGCGCGTGGCCGACGGCACCGGTCCCGCGTGATGGCGCGTGCCTCGTGAGCGTCACAGAACGCCGCCTGATCCGCGAAACCTCGTTCGGCCTGACCACCAAGCTGTGGCAGGTCAGCTGGCTGTACGTGCTGCTGCTCTGCCTGCTGGCCAGCGTCGGCTATGTCGCACTGTATTCGGCCGGCGGCGGGGCGGAGCCTTACGCGTCGCGCCACGTCATGCGCTTCGCGTTCGGGCTGATGCTGATGCTCAGTATCGCGCTGGTGGACATCCGCTTCATCGCGCGGTTCTCGTGGCCGGCATACGCGGTCGGCGTCGCGCTGCTGCTGCTGGTCGCGCATATGGGGCATGTCGGCAAGGGTGCGCAGCGCTGGATCGAGATCGGCGGCATGCAATGGCAGCCCAGCGAGTTCATGAAGCTGGCGCTGGCGATGGCGCTGGCCGCCTGGTTCCATCGCGCCTCGTGGGAGCGCATGGGCAATGTGCTGTTCCTGGTGCCGCCGGCGCTGGCGGTGCTGGTGCCGGTCGGCCTGATCCTGAAGGAGCCGAATCTCGGCACGGCGTTCATCACCGCCGTGGTGGGCGCCACGGTGTTCCTCGGCGCCGGCCTGCGCTGGTGGAAGGTGGGGCTGGTGGTGGCCATCGTCGGCTGCGCGGCCCCGCTCGCCTACAGCCACATGCACGACTACCAGCGCGCCCGCATCACCACCTTCCTCAATCCCGAGAGCGACCCGCTGGGGGCCGGCTACAACATCATCCAGTCGCGGATTGCGCTGGGGTCGGGCGGGCTGTGGGGGAAGGGGTTCATGCAGGGCACGCAGAACCATCTGAACTTCCTGCCCGAGAAGCAGACCGATTTCGTGTTCACGATCATTGCCGAGGAGTTCGGGCTGGTCGGCACGCTGGCCGTGCTTGGGCTGCTCAGTGCGATCGTGCTGGGCGGCATGGCGATGGCGATGCGCTGCCGGCATCAATATGGGCGGCTGGTGGCGCTCGGCGTGTCGATGAATTTCTTCATGTATGTGTTCGTCAACGTCGCCATGGTAATGGGTGTCATTCCGGTTGGCGGCGTGCCGCTGCCGCTGGTCTCGCACGGCGGGTCGGCGATGATCATGGTGATGATCGGCTTCGGTGTGCTGATGTCCGCCTACGTGCATCGCGACGTGGAATTCGGCGAGGGCCGCGACGAGTTCTGACGGCCCTGGGCGAATGACCGGTTCGTCGCGGGGGCCCACCGCGTCGCGAAGTTCTGTTATCATTTGTCCCGTCATTCGTCGCGGCGGCTGCCGCAGCCGTCAGGAGGGGTCATGGTCCGCATCCGCCACTTGTGTCCGCTCGCGCTCTTGCTCGGCCTGATGCTGGCCGGCCCGGCCGCCCACGCCGATGACTTGGCCATCAGCCAAGCCGACGTGATCCGGCACGTGCTGCCGACCGTCGTCAACATCACGGCCCGCGCCCGGCTCTCCGGCGACGCGGCGCCGATGCAGGCCTCCGCATCGGGCGAGGGCGAATTGTTCGATGTGCGAAGCTCCGCTGGGTCCGGCTTCGTGATCGACCCCGACGGGACCATCCTGACCAACTGGCACGTCGTCGCCGGCGCGTACGACATTTTTGTCACCTTCCCCGACGGCACGCGGCTCGATGCCGAAGTGCTGAACGCGGCGCGCATCATCGACCTCGCACTGTTGAAGGTCCACGCCGGCCATCCGTTGCCGGCCGTGGTCTGGGCCGACAGCGCGAAGGTGCAGGTGGGCGATTCGGTGCTGGCGATCGGCAATCCGCTCGGTATCGGCACCTCCGTCAGCCGTGGCATCGTCAGCGCGCTGCATCGCAACATCAGCGACACGCCGTATGACGATTTCATCCAGACCGACGCGGCGATCAACCACGGCAACTCGGGTGGTCCGCTGTTCAATATGCAGGGCGAGGTGGTGGGCGTGGATTCCGCGATCATCTCGCCTACCGCCGCCAACGCCGGCCTTGGCTTCGCGCTGCCGGCCTACCAGGCGGAGTTCGTGATCAACCAGTTGAGGAAATTCGGCTGGGTGCGGCCCGGCTGGCTCGGCGTCAAGATCCAGGATATCACGCCGGACATGGCCCACGCGATCGGGCTGCCCAAGCCAGAGGGTTCTATCGTCGCTTGGGTGTCGCCGGACGGGCCGGCCGCGCACGCGGGCTTGCGCGCCGGCGATATCGTGGTCCGCTTCGACGCCGAGACGCCGCGCGACGAGCGCGAGCTGCTGGCCGAGATCGGCGCCAGCGCGCCGGGGCGGGTGGTAAGGCTGGGCGTGCTGCGCGCCGGGCAGATGATCGACGTGTCGGCGACGCTGGGCGAATGGCCGCGCATGAAGTGGGAGCAACTGGACGCACCGCTGAAGGTGTCGCCGCCGCATTGGGTGATCCCGCCCGATCTCGGCATTACGGCGGCCGCGCTGACTGACCCCCTGCGCAAGGAGAAGGACCTTCCGGACGGCACGGAGGGCGCGCTGGTGACGCAGGTAGATCACGAAACGGACGCGGCGCATCGCGGCCTGAGGCAGGGCGATGTGATCATGAAGATCGGCGACGCTGCCGTAGACGGCCCCGCCGCGCTGTTCGCGCAGGTCGAGGCGACCCGCAAGGCCGGTCACGACATGGCGCTCGTGCTGGTCTATCCCAAGGATAAGGGGACCAGCGCGTTCCGATCGCCGAAATGGATGGTACTGCGCGTCGCCGCCGAGTAGCGGCGCGGTCAGTACCGCCTAGCAGGCAGGAATTTGCCCGACAGCCGCGATAGGGGATTTCCTGTAACAGTCTGACGTTCCTGCTCGCTGAGCCCGAACAGCTTGCGGGTCTGTTCGGCCGGCGTCGACATCTGGCCAAGACAGGCGGCACAGGTCCAGACCGGCGCATGGCCCAGCTGGGCGGCGACGTTGGCCCAACTCCAGCCGTTTTGCTTTTCAGCGCGACGATCTCGCGCCCGAGCGCGGTCCTGGCGTCGTTCATGCAATTCCCCACGTTACAGAGCCCGGGAAAACCACCGGGCCGCATGCTCACGCATGCCGTAGAACTTAGCCATCGGCGACTTAAAGATGCCTATTGACCGAGATGTAGCCAGAGCTACATTTCGGAGGTCGGAGCTTTGAGTGCAGTCGAGCGCCGCTGTGGCGGACCCGGAGGTAGAGTGAGCGAGAACACCCTGAACCCTGGCTTTGGAGCACTCCCCGACACAGCAGGGGCGGTTGCGAGCCGCGAGGATTTGTTGCGGGCGCGCGACCGCCTGCAAGTTCTGAAGACCCGGGCCGCCAAGCGTTCGCTGCGGCTGCTCTGGCTGCTGGTCGGCCCGGGCGTTCTGGTCATGCTGGGCGAGAATGACGGCCCCAGCATGGTCTCCTACGCGACGACCGGCGCCACCTACGGGGTCGGCTTCTTCGTCCCGTTCATCCTGCTCACCTTCGTCATGGCCTACGTGGTGCAGGAGATGACGGTGCGGCTTGGCGTCGCGACCCATCGCGGCCACGCGGAACTCATTTTCCAGCGTTTCGGCCCGTTCTGGGGCTATTTCGCGATGGCCGACCTTGTGTTCGGCAACGTGCTGACGCTGGTCACGGAATTCATCGCCATCCAGGCGGGCGGTTTGTATTTCGGGCTGCCGCCCTGGCTCTCGGTCGCGATCGGGGTGGTGCTCGTGGCTGGCTCGCTGGCCTTGCGGCGCTACGCGACCTGGGAACGCTCGCTGATGGCGCTGGCCGCGTTCAACCTGCTGTTCATTCCAGCGGCCCTGCTCGCGCATCCCGACGGCGCGGCGCTGGCGCATGCGGTCGCGACCTGGGGGCCGCTGCCGGGCGGGTTTCGGCTCCGCCTTCTTCACGCTGGTGCTCGCCAACATCGGCGCGACCGTGACGCCGTGGATGATCTTCTTTCAGCAGAGCGCCGTCGTGGACAAGGGCTTGACGCGGGCGGACCTGCGGCACGGGCGGATGGATACCGCGATCGGCGCGATCCTGGCCGCCGTGGCCGCCATCGCAACCGTGGTCGCGACCGCGCCGCTGTTCGCCGCGCATGTCGACGTGTCGCAGTTCGCGAGCGGTGCTGATTTCGCCACCGCGCTGCGTCCGCTGATCGGCACGACCGGGGCAACGCTGTTTGCGCTCGGCATCGTCGAGGCCGGCCTGGTCGCCGCCATGACGATCTCCGTCAGCTCGTCCTACGCGCTGGCCGAAACGATGTCGGCACGGCACAGCCTCAACCTCGGTCTCGCCCATGGCTCCCTGTTCTATGGGGCGGCGATCGTCTCCACGCTCGTGGCGGCCGGGATCGTGCTGATCCCTGGCGCGCCCCTGCTTGCCATGACCCTGACCGTCAACGTCATCGCCACTCTGCTGATGGCGCCGGCACTGCTGTTGCTGCTGCTGCTGGTCAACGACCGCGAGATCATGCGGGACCTGGCGAACGGCTGGCGCTCCAACCTGGCCGGAGGAACAATCGTTGTCGCGATCGCCCTGGTCGGTGCGGTCTACGGCGTCATCACCGTCTTTCCGGACCTGTTGGGCAAATAAGGGGAGGCCCCGCGTGCAATACGATCCTTCGCTCATCGGCGCACTTGAACCGGGCCAGCTTTCGGCCGCCACGCAACAGAAGCTGCCGCGTCGCAAACTGGGACGGACAACCTTGACCTTGCTGATCCTGCTGCGCGTCTATGTCGTCATCGCAATCCCGATCGTCGGATATGCCTTCGTTCACGCGCTGATGGCGCAGCAGTAGTGGCAGAGGTGGCCTCGGAACTGGCGACCGCCCTACGTCGCTTCGCTCGGCGTTGACGCCGGTTCCTGGACCGAGAGCGAGTCGCCGGCATCGCCCCCCGGCTCGCTGAGCCCTTCCGGGGAGTCCGAGAGACCGAGCACGTCGTAGGCGATCGCGGAGATATGGGAGTTCACGCGCCGCAGATCGCGCAGCATCGCCAGATGCAGCGTGCTCGCCTCGAGGCTGCCTGGCGCACGGGCCTGCAACTGCTCCAGATGATGGCGGCCCGTGGCGCGCTCCATGGCGTTCAACTGGCGCTTGGCGTCGAGCAGGCTTTGTGCTGACCGACGATCCTCGGTCATGGAGGTGGACGCCGCCAGCTTGAGGTCTTCCAGGACGCGGCAATGGAAGGCCACGAAGGCGGCCTCGTCCTCCCTGGTCATGGCCAGTCCACGCTTCGCCTTGCGTGTCGCGGTATCGGCAAGGCTGCGTTCGATGATGTCCCCCGCGTGTCCGAGGTTGACCGCGAAATCCAGAATGAAGCGGTGGCGACGGGCATCGGCCTCGGACAGCGCGTCCGTGCCGAGCTGGGTCAGATACGCCTTCAGCGCCTCCTGCAGCCGGTCCAGTGTCTTGCCGGTACGGGCAAGCTCCTTGAGCGCCTCCGTGTCGTTCCGCGTCACGGCCTGCAGCAGCCGGCGCAGCATCGCGTCCACCAGATCCACCATGCGCAAGGCTTCGCGCGATGCGTTGGTCAGCGCGAGGTAGGGCGTGTCCAGCACCGCGTCGTCCAGATAGAGCGGTTGGGCGGCGTCCTCCGTCGTCTTCTTCCGGTCCGGCAGCACGCGCGTGAGCAGGCGCGCCGCGGGATCGAGCAGGCCGACGAAGACGATGGCGAGAGCCACGTTGAAGGCGATGTGGAAGTTGACGACCGACGCGGCCGGGTTCGGGTCGGCCCGCCATAATGCTTCCGCGATCGGGTGCGCGAAGGGCAGGGCGACCATGCAGCCCAGGGCGCGGAACGAGAGATTGCCGATGGGCAGCCGACGGCTGGCCGGATCGGTGCTCGGCGCTTCCAGCACCGGGGGGATGGCACCGCCGAGATTGGCGCCGAGCACGAGCGCGATGGCCGCGACCGGCGTGATCACGTTGCCAGCCGCAAGGGAGGTGATCAGCAGCATGACCGCGATGCTGGAATGCGCCGCCCATGTCAGCACTGCCGCCAGCGCCAGGTCGAGGAGCGGCTCGCTGGTGAGCGCCCCGAGCAGTTCGCCCAGCACCGGGGCCGTCTGCACCGGTTGGATCGTGACGACGAGCTGGTGCAGCGCCAGCAGCATCAGCCCCAGGCCGATCCCGACGCGCCCGAGGTCATGCACGACACCGCGACGCCCGCGGCGGAACGCGACGTAGCCGGCGATCAGCAACAGCGGCGCGACCCATGACACATCGAACGACAGCGCCTTGACGATGAGCGCCGTCCCGACATTCGCGCCCAGCATGACGGCGAGCGCCGGCACCAGCGCCAGCATGCCCCGCGGCGGCAAGCGATGTCGTCATCATGGCCGTGGCGGTGCTGCTCTGCAGCAGCGCGGTCACGACGACGCCCGCGCAGACAGCCGCAAAGCGGTTCCGCAACGTCCGCCCGAGCACCCGGCGCAGGTTCGAGCCAAAGGCACGCACCACGCCGCTCTGGACCATATGCATGCCCCAAAGCAGCAGAATGACGTAGCCGACCAGCTCGACGAGGGCGATGGTGGCGATCATGAGTGTGTTCCTGCCAAGCCGCGCGTGTGCGGGGCACGGCAGTGTCGCCTTGTCGCCCCGCGAACCTGATTTTTAGCAAGCAGGCCCGCGAAGACGAGCTTCACGGGCCTGCGCAAGCCCCGGGGGTACGATCGAGCCGGCGCGGCGGTGGTCACGGCGCCACAGCCGCAATGCCGTCCTGGTGAGCCAGGAGGACCAGCCCAGGACCAGTGCCGCACCCCCCGGCCGCAACAGCCGGGCGCGCAGGAGCAGCCCGGCCACCCGGAGCACGCCGCCCGCCGCGAGCAGGCACGCCCCAGCGGCGAAATTCGTCCGGGCGCGTCGCGCCCGCACCGGCGAGTGCCCGCCCGAGCGCCAGATCTGGCCGCCAGCGCCATGATCCCGCAGCGCCAGCAACGCGGACGATCGGCACCAGACGGCAAGCGGCAGCGTGGCGCACGAGGCTCCGACGATGGCCGACGGAGGGGGGAGCCTGTCGAACACAATCATCATACGCTCCTCCCGTTACTGACCGATCGCGACCTGGACGACCTTGACGGCGACCAGGACGACGGCGCGCGACCAGATAGGCGCGCAGCACGATCATCCAGATCCGCTTGCTCAGGCTCAGATGCGGCGGCGCCAGAGTATCGAGCGGCGGCATCCGCCAGGTCGCCCGCAACGTCCGCGCCTGACCCGCGGAACCGGATCGCCGGCCGCCGCCGTCGGCGCGCCCGCGACGCAGCAGCGAGAAGCCGGCGAAACCCACGGCACCGAGCACGGTGCCGCCGCCGAGAATGGCCACGATCGTCGTGCCCGAGATGTCCGGGAACACCGTCGCAGCGGTCAGGATGATGGACAGCATGACCAGCACCCAGATCACCGCGCCGGTGAACAGGTTCAGCCAGCGCCCGTTGACCCACGGCCCGAGCACCGCGTTGTCGTTGCACAGCAGCAGCAGGAACACCGTGGCGGACGGCAGCAGCACGCCGGCGAGCGTCTGCACGGCGTTGGTCAGCAGTCCGAGCAGCGCGTCACTGCCGAACAGCACCAGCGCCGCCGCGACCGCGATCAGGCCGGCATAGACGGCGTAGAAGCCTTCGCGCGTCGGTCGGCTTGCGGTGCAGCGAGTGGCGCAGCGACAGCACGTCGCCGATCGCATAGGCGGTCGACAGCGACACCGCGGACGGCGCCGATGATGCTGGCGTCCAGCAGCGCGAGCGCGAACATCACACCGGCGGCGCGGCCGGCATAGGCCTCCAGATCCCCGGCGCGACGGCGCCGGCGTCGGTGAACTGGCCGAAGCCGGCGGTGCCCTGGAAGGCGACCGCGGTGAAGGCCATCATGGCGATCGCCGCGCCGACAGCACGACGCCGATGCCGATGACCAGGTCGGCCTTCTCGTAGGCCATGAAGCGCGGCGTGATGCGCTTGTCGATGACGTAGCTCTGCTGGAAGAACAGCTGCCACGGCGCGACCGTGGTGCCGACGATGCGCGATCACCAGCAGCATCACGTCCGACAGCTTGCCCGCCGCGGGCAAGTGCGGCACCACCAGGTCGTGGCCGATCTCGCCCAGCGGCGGATGCGCCATCACGAAGATCGGCACCAGCAGCAGGCTGAAGAAGCACAGCGCCAGCGAGAACCGCTCGAAGCGGCGGAAGCTGCCGGTGCTGGCGGCGGCGATGATCGATGCCGGCCGCGACCGCGATGCCCCAGACGCGCGGCACGCCGAGATAGCCGAGCGCGAGATTGATGCCGATGAACTCGGTGACGATGGTCAGCCCGTTCAGGATGAACAGGTCGATGACGCTGAACGCGCCCCAGAACTTGCCGAACCGCTCCAGGATCAGGCGCGCATGGCCGACGCCGGTCACCGCGCCGAGGCGCAGCACCATCTCCTGGTTGACGTAGAGCACCGGGACCAGCAGCAGCAGCGTCCACAGCAGCGCGGTGCCGTAGTTCTGGCCGGCCTGGGTGTAGGTGCTGAAGGCGCCGGCATCGTTGTCGCCGACCATGACGATCAGACCGGGGCCGACAATCGCCATCAGCGTCGCAAGCGCGCGCCTTCCAGGTGCCGCGTGCCGCGTGTCGCCCTGGTGGATGGTGCCGAGCGCGCCCTCGATGTCGCCGATGTGGGCGGGGTCGAGAACGGCGGGGCGGACGGGATCGTTGAGAACGGTGTCGTGGAGAACGAGATCGGACATGGTGGCTTCCCAGCGATGAACGACGACGACGTGTTCCGTCCGGGCGAACCGGACGGCGAGAGACGGCGGCGGGTGCGGCGGGGCGCCGCACCCGGTGTTCGTTCAACTTGGAGGAGGGCCGAAGTGCGCCGAAACGTCGGTCTGCCAGCGGCAGGTCAGCCGACCATCCGGTGCAACGAGCCAGCGTGCGGTCAGCACGGGACGCGGCCGCGCGGGCTGACCCGCGTGGCGGAGATGTGGCGAAGCCGAGCGCTGTGCGCGCCCGCAGGACATCCATCTTGAGAAAGGCAGCCATGGCCCTCTCCTCCGGTTCAAGCGGTTGCTCGAACCCGGGAGGGCCTGGCCGCTAGCCCTGGCGCACTCGCGCGTTGGGCGTTGCGGTCACAAGCACGACCCGGGTGGCGATCCAACCCAGCAGAGTGATCGCGGCAGGCGGCCAGCGCCTACTGTGGCTCTCCGAGGGCTGGCTGGTAGGTCGCGGTTTCATGTGATCCCTTGTGGGTTGCAGCGGCCCGGCCGGGCCGGATAGGCACAGGTGACGGCCGACAAGGCTCGCCATCCGTCCCAACTGCGATATACGTATACCCAGTATAAGGTCAAGCGCCATGGCAGCGCCGGACGAAGAAAAAACCAAACTGCTGAAGCGACTCAATCGCATTCGCGGTCAGGTGGAGGCAATGCGGCGGGCGCTGGAGGCCGAGGCATCCAGTGCAGCGGTGCTCCAACAGGCCACGGCCTGCCGTGGCGCCCTGGACGGCTTCATCGCCGAGGTCATCGAAGACCATATCCGCGAACGGGTGGTCGAAGCCGATGACCGGGCGTCGGCGACCAAGGCAGCCGAAGAGCTGATCGGGATCGTGCATTCGTACCTGACGTAACGCGAAGGCCGGAGTTTCCGGGTGTAACCTTGCTTCGCCAGTGACGCGCAGAGCTCCGCGGTCGAGCACGTCGCGTCGAGAGGCAGTGGGGGGAATCGTGCGGGAACTCGCCGGCAAGACGGCATTCGTGACGGGCGGGGCGAGCGGCATCGGGTTCGCGCTCGGCCGGGCCTTCGCGGAGGCGGGCATGAACGTGATGCTCGCCGATATCGAGACGGACGCGCTGGCCGCCGCCGTCAAAAACCTGCACGATTTTGGGCCGGATGTGCGCGGCGTTACCTGTGACGTTGCCGATCCTGTCAGCGTCGAGCGTGCGGCCACGGCGTCGTACCAGGCGTTCGGAAATGTCCATGTGGTTTGCAACAATGCCGGTGTCGCCGCCGGCGGCGGCATCGACGACATCTCGCTCGACAATTGGCGCTGGGTGCTCGACGTGAACCTCATGGGAGTACTTCACGGCATCCGTGCTTTCCTTCCGCACATCCGCGCCCATGGCGAAGGCGGCCACATCGTCAACACCGCGTCCATGGCCGGGATGAACAGCGGGCTCGGGTTCAGCCCTTACGCGGCGAGCAAGTTCGCGGTGGTCAATATGTCGGAGGGGCTGGCAATGCAGCTCCGGCCGCTCGGCATTGGCGTGAGATGCGCGCTGAGGTCGAGGAGCGGTTTGCCGCCATCCTGGCAGCGATGAACCGGGCGGCGGCCCGCTAGTATCTCTGCACAGAGGTCTTGGCCGGTTGCCGACTAGATCCGTTTCGGCTCCGTCGGCGTAGGTAGAACAGACAGTTCCTCGCGAATAGGCTTCATGATACGATGCAATGATAAGTCCGAACTCTAGGAGAGCGCCTTGGAGCAGCTGGACCGCGTGAAGGTACGTGAATGCCACCCGACCCGATGGGAACGGTGAGGTGGACCAGCTGGCGGTGCGCGATGACAGCGCGGTCTCACTTGCGGCGCTTATCTCGGCAGTGGCCGCAGGCGATGGAGCGGCATTCCGGCGACTTTACGACCTGCGGGGGTCCCGCCTCTACGGTATCGCGCTTCGCGTCACACGACAGCCGCCACTCGCCGCTGACGCCGTCCACGATGCGCTCCTGGAGCTTTGGCGCAATGCAGGCAGATTTGATGAGCGGCGGGGTGACCCGGATATTTGGCTGGCGAGCCTCGTCCGGTACCGTGCGGTGGACATAACCCGCCGCCGGCGCCGCGAGGTGTCCGACGAGAGCCTACCCGAACCGATAGACGACGAACCGGATGCGCTGGCACGCATGGAAGCGTCGAGCGATTCGGCGGCGCTGCGCGAGTGTCTCGACACACTGGAGCCAGACAGGCGCAAGCTGCTCACGCTCGCGTTCATGGATGGCCTGTCACACAGCCAACTCGCCGAGCGTCTGCACGTGTCGATCGGCACCGTGAAGGGTCAGGTTCGACGTAGCCTGCACTCACTGCGCATCTGTCTGGAGGGTGAGACATGAGCGACGCCCGGCCAGAAACTCCGGAGGACCTGCACATGCTTGCCGGGGAGTATGTACTCTGCGTGCTCGAGAACGACGAGATGCGCGCGGTGGAGCGGCAAGCAACCTCTGATCCACGACTCACGCGCGCCATCGCTGGCTGGGAGCGGCGACTTCGCGCCGATGCTGACCGCGATGGCGGAGGTCGCGCCGCCGGACGCGCTGTGGGAGCGTATCAAGCAGTCGGCTTCCTTGGCACCGGACGAAAGCCAGCTCGCGAAACCGGCATCGCAGCCGAGGTCGACGGTGGCGCGACCGTCCGCCGAGCCGGCATGGCTACGGCCTGCCGCGGCACGCCGCGTCTGGCCCTGGAAAGTGGCGACGTTTGCGTCGTTGGCACTCGCGGCAGGGTCGGCCGCGATCGTCCTGATGCCCTCGCTGGCGGGTCGGCTTGACGAGCCGATGCCGGGTGGGCGCGACATCTCTCTCGTGGCGATGCTGGGGCAGCCCGACAGCCCCGGCGGAACACGGCCGGACAACGCGCCGCAGATGGCGAGCGCAACCGGCACGGCGACACTCGTCGAGCCGTCGCCCGACACTGCGGACCCGGTGCGGGCCGCCGGCCACGTGGCGGGCTTCTTCGCCGCCACGTGGCCAGACGGAACCGTGGCGCTGACCGCGGTCGCGCCAGTGCAGGTACCGGCGGGCAAGACGTTGGAACTGTGGATTCAGCCGCCGGACGCGAAAGCGCCGAGGCCGCTCGGCGTGCTGCCGGCGACGGGGCGGCAGGTGACACTGTCGACCATGCCGGAGGCCGGCACCGCGCTGTCGGTCACCCTGGAGCCAGCTGGGGGGGCACCGATGGAGGCGCCGACTGGGCGGGTCGTCTATGCCGGCACGCTGCAGCGGATACGGCAGTAGTCAATCGCGGCGCTGGTGTGAAAGCAGGTCGTGGGGCCGCACGGCGCGCCATACCAACCAGTCGATGATCGGGTGGTGTACGGCGCTTATCTGGCGAAGCTCGCTCACTGCATGCAATATCGTTGCGAACACTGAAGCCGGTATCGAACGCAGTCGAACGCTAACCACACGGGTATTCCGACAGTAGACAGCAGGTTCGGATCTTGACCGGACCAGACGCTTTCGGATTCGCGACGAACTGGTGCCTGGTTCCCGTCAGTCCAGCTCGACCAGCACCGGCACATGGTCGGACGGCTGGTCCTCACCGCGCTCGCGGCGGTCCGGCACCGCCGCCGTCAGCCGGTCGGCGAGCGTGGGGGAGAGCAGGGCATGGTCGATGCGCAGGCCCAGGTCGCGCGGCCAGGCGGCCGCCTGGTAGTCCCAGAACGTCCACAGCTTCGCGGTCGGGATGCAGCGCGCGGATCGCGTCGGTCAGTCCCAGCCACAGCAGCGAGCGAAATTTTTCCCGAGTCTCCGGCCGTACCAGCGCGTCGGTCGGCGACAGGGCGCCGGGTGTGAAATCGGCGTCCGTCGGGCAGACGTTGAAATCGCCCAGCATCGCGAACGGCGCGTCGGAATCCAGCAACGCGGCCGCGCGGTCGCGCAGCGCGTCCATCCAGGCGAGCTTGTAGGCGAACCCGGCGCTCGCCGCCGGAATTGCCGTTCGGCAGGTAGAGCCCGATCAGCGTCAGCCCCTCGGCCGCGATCTCGATGTAGCGCGCCTGGGCGTCGCCCTCCGGCAACCCGGGCAGCGCCGGTCGCCGCCACCGTGAACGGCAGCCGTGATAGCACCGCGACGCCATTATAGGCCTTCTGCCCGACCACCGCGCTGCGATAGCCGAGATCGGCGAACCCGGCGGCCGGAAATGCCGCTTCTTCGCACTTGATCTCCTGCAGGAACAGGATGTCCGGCTGCACGCGCGTCCAGCCAGCGCCGCACATGCCCTTCGCGCTGGCGGATCGAGTTGACGTTCCAGGTCGCCAGCTTCACGGCGGGCGGGTCAGTCGATCGAGAAACTGGTTCCGCAGCCGCAGGAGGAGGTGGCGTTCGGGTTGCGCACCGCGAAATGGCTGCCCATCAGCTCGTCCGTGTAGTCCAGCTCGGCGCCGGCCAGCAGGTCCAGGCTGGCCGGGTCGATCAACACCCGCGCGGCGCCTTGCTCGACCACCACGTCGTCGGGCGCCGGCGCCTGGTCCAGCTCGAACTTGTACTGAAAGCCGCTGCAGCCGCCGGCCAGCACGGCCACGCGCAATGCGGCGTCCTGGCGCCGGCGATCTCGGCGATGCGCGCGGCGGCGCGATCGGTCAGGCGAAAGGGACGCCGGAGGGGATGATGCTGTCCATCCACGCAACATAGGCGATCGGCGGCGCGGATTGAAGGGTGGCACGTGACGGTGTAAGGCCCGCGCGTGGACACTCCAGGCCCTGCGCGCGCCATTTGGGCCGTGCGCCCCGACTCCTCGCGCGGCCGGCTCCATCCCGAGCCGGAGAGCGCGACGCGCAGCCCGTGGCAGCGCGACCGCGACCGCATCATCCACAGCTCGGCGTTCCGCAAGCTGCAATACAAGACGCAGGTGTTCGTCAACCACGAGGGCGATTTCTACCGCACCCGGCTGACCCACAGCCTCGAAGTGGCGCAGATCGCCCGCTCGGTCGCGCGCGAACTGGCGCTCGACGAGGATCTGACGGAGGCGCTGGCGCTGGCGCACGACCTCGGCCATCCGCCGTTCGGCCATGCCGGAGAGGAGGCGCTGGCCGCGGCGATGAAGCCGTTCGGCGGCTTCGACCATAACGCGCAGAGCCTGCGCGTGGTGACGCTGCTGGAGAGCCGCTACGCCGCGTTCGACGGGCTCAACCTGACCTGGGAGACGCTGGAGGGGCTGGCCAAGCACAACGGCCCGCTGCAAGAAGCCGCCGCAGCTACGTCGCGGACTACGACGCGCCGAATACGACTGGAGCTCAGCACCCACGCCTCGGCCGAGGCGCAGGTGGCGGCGCTGGCCGACGACATCGCCTATCACAGCCATGACCTCGATGACGGCTGGCGTGCCAGCCTGTTCCAGCCGTCCGACCTGTCGCATCTGCCGGTGGTCGGGCGAGGCGCTGGCCGAGGCCGCGCGTGCCAGCCTCG
This sequence comes from uncultured Pseudomonadota bacterium, assembly GCA_963764895.1. Taxonomy (GTDB): domain Bacteria; phylum Pseudomonadota; class Alphaproteobacteria; order Acetobacterales; family Acetobacteraceae; genus CAVXUK01. Next base: position 308,248 of record CAVXUK010000009.1, on the reverse strand, counting down.
ACGTGCCGCCGCCGCGCCTGCGCCACGAGACGATCCGGCGCGTCATCAACGCGCTGGTCATGCGATCTGGTGGCCGAAACCCGCGCGCCGCATCGCGGCGCTCGCGCCGCAGGACGTGCGACGCGATCCGCCGCGCCAAGCGGCCGGTCGTGGCGTTCAGCCCGGCCATGGCCGAGGCGAACCGCGCGATCAAGGAGTTCCTGTTCGCGCGCATGTATCGGCACTGGCGTGTCAACCGCATGACCGCCAAGGCGCGCCGGCTGACCGGCGGCGCTGTTCACGCTGCTGCACGCCGACACGTCGCTGTTGCCGGACGACTGGCGGGGCCGCGCCGGGGAGCCGGGCACCGCGCGCGCGGCGGCCGCGGTCGCCGACTACGTGGCCGGCATGACCGACCGCTTCGCGCGCGACGAATACCTTCGGCTGACCGACCTGTCGGTGGCGGGTTGACCACGATACCCTAATCCTCATTGCGCCAGCGGCGTGGAGGAGACGGCTTCTTCGATATAACGGATGCCTATTATGACCCATAACATCTTCACCGCCATCCGCGACCTCGTGTTGTCCGCGCTGTATGCGACGGTGCCCGATCTGCCCGCCGAGGTGGCGGCGCGGGTCGAGGTGACGCCGACGCGCGATGCCGCGCATGGCGACATGGCGACCAACGCGGCGATGGTCGGCGGCAAGGCCGCGCGGCGCAAGCCGCGCGAGCTCGCGTCAGCGCTGGCTGGACGCATCTGCGCGCCGATCCGCTGGATCGCCGAGGCGAGCGCCGCCGGTCCGGGGTTCGTCAATCTCGCGGCTGCGACCCCGCCGCGCTGCTGGCGCAACTGCCGGTGATTCTGGCGGCCGGCGACGGCTATGGCGACAGCAGCTGTCGGCGGCGGGCGCGACCAACGTGGAATACGTCTCGGCCAACCCGACCGGGCCGCTGCATGTCGGGCATTGCCGGGGGGCCGTGGTGGGCGACGCGCTGGCGAACCTGCTGGCCAAGGCCGGCTTTGCCGTCACCAAGGAATACTATGTCAACGACGCCGGGGCGCAGGTGATCGCGCTCGGCCTGGGCGGTCTACTGTGCGGTATCTGCAGGCGCTCGGCACGCCGCTGACCGAGGAGTATTCGGCGCCGTGTGCCGGGCGGGCTGCAGTATCGCGGCGAGTATCTGGTGCCGGTGGGCAGCGCGCTGCGCGGCCAGTTCGGCGAATCGCTGGCCGGCCGGGTCTGCCGTCGCGACGCCGGAGGCATTGGCTGGATCGTCGTGCCGCGATTCGCCGTGGCGCAGATGATGACAGTGATCCGCGAGGATCTGGCGGCGCTCGGCGTGCGTCATGACGTGTTCTCCTCCGAGCGGGCGCTGGTCGAGGCCGGGTGCCACCGACGCGACCATCGCGCGGCTTGGCGCGAGCAGGGTCTGATCTACGAGGGCGTGCTGGAGCCGCCCAAGGGCAAGACGCCGGAGGATTGGGAGCCGCGCGAGCAGACGCTGTTCCGCGCCACCGATTTCGGCGACGACGTGGACCGGCCGCTGCGCAAATCCGACGGCAGCAACACGTATTTCGCCAACGACATCGCCTACCACGCCGACAAGATGGCGCGCGGCGCTCGACGCAGATGATCGACGTGCTGGGGCGCGGACCATGGCGGCTATGTCAAGCGCATGCAGGCGGCGGTGAAGGCGCTGCGGGAGCGGCGCGGCTGGACGTGGTGCTGTGCCAGATCGTGCACGTGCTGAAGGACGGCGAGCCGGTGCGCATGAGCAAGCGCGCCGGCACCTTCGTGGACGCTGCGCGACCTGATCGACGAGGTCGGGCCGCGATGCGGTGCGCTTCACCATGCTGATGCGCAAATCCGACGCGCAGATGGAGTTCGACATCGAACGCCGCGGTGGCGCAGACGCGCGACAACCCGGTATTCTACGTGCAGTACGCGCATGCGCGCTGCCGCAGCGTGCTGCGCGCGGCCGCCGAGCAGTTCGGGCCGGCGGCGGTCAGCGAGCGGCGCTGGCCGAGATCGGACTTGAGCAGCCTCGAAAATGATGCGGAATTGGCCCTGATCCGCCGGCTGATGGCCTGGCCGCGCACCGTGGAAGGCGCCGCTTGGCGCGCGAGCCGCACCGGATCGCGTTTTTTCTCTATGATTTAGCGGCCGACTTTCATATGCTGTGGAACCGGGGCAGGGACGATGCTGCACTGCGGTTCCTGCAGGCCGACCGCCGCGCCGAGACGTTTGCGCGCCTTGCTTTGGTGGCGGCGACGGCCGTGGTGATCCGGTCCGGTCTCGCCGTGATGGGGGTCACCCCGGTCGAGGAAATGCGCTGACCCCTGGGCTGCCCGCCGGCGCCCCGGGTAGGGCGTGTCGGCAGGAAGCTCAGCGGAAGGAGCAACGGCGGTGACCACGCGAGACGAACTGGATATTCCGATGCCGGTGATGGCGCCGAGCTACCGCGCGGTAGCGCGCCGGGCCGCGCCGGCGATGGACCCGGCCACACGGCGGCTGGCGGTGTTCGCCGGCGTGATCGGCGGCTCGCTGTTGCTGCTGGTGGGCGTATGGTCGTTCACCGGCCATCGCCATGCCGGGGTGCCGGTGATCGAGGCCGACAGCCGCCCGCTGCGTGTCAAGCCGGCCAACCCGGGCGGCTTGCAGGTGGATGGCGCCAACGACGCGATCCTGTCCGGCGGCACCGACGGCAAGGAGACGGCGGCGCCGCCGCCCGAAAATCCCGCGCCGCAGGCGCTGAAGGCCGAGGAGCAGGCAGCCGCGCAAGCCGCCGCCCCGCCACCGCCGGCTGCCGCCCCGGCAGCCCCGGTGCAGGCCGCAAATCCGCCGGAGTCGCGGCCCGAGACGCAGCCATTGCCGGCCTTGCACCCGCATGCCGCAATGACAACGCCGCGACCGGCCGCGCCGGCGCCAGGCGTGCAGGCTTCGGTGGCACCGCCCACTCCGATCACGCCCGCCCCGGTCGTCGCCCCGCCACCGGCCGCTCATGTTGTTGCGTCGGCGCCCCGGTCGGGGGCGGGAGTGCCGTGGTGCAGTTGGCGGCCCTTGGGTCCGAGAAGGACGCGGTGACGGAATGGCAACGCCTGGAGCACAAATACCCCGAGATGCTGGGCGGCCGTCGCCCGGTGATCAGCAAGACCGAGCATAACGGCAAGACCTTCTGGCGCCTGCGCACCGGCGGCTTCTCCGACGTGGCCCAGGCGACGATGTTCTGCGAACGGCTCAAGACGCAGGGCGGCGGCTGCGCGATCGCGTCGTTTTAGCCGGCACGCTCATTCCAGCGTTACCCCTGGCCGCAAGCTGGGGAACCATGTCCCGCCGCCGGCTACGACGTGACCAACGCGAGACCATATAGTGGCGATGCTGAGTGCATCGCCCGAAGCCGCCGACACCCTGCCGCCCGAGGCCCGCACGGCGCTCGATGAGGCGTTGCGCCGGCTTGGGCGGGGCGGGGGCGGCGTTGTGCGGATCGCGCGCGCGGTGGCGCGGCTGGGGGCTGCACGGCTGCCGCGCATGCTGGCCAGCGGCGGTGCAGCGACGCTGGAGACTGTCGCGCGCACCAGCCTGGAACGTGCTTTCACGGTTGCCGTGCGCGGTCTGCCTGACACGTTCACGGCCGATCAGGTCAGCGTGTTGCCCGGCGGGCGCCTCGGCTCGGCCGGCGCCGCGCATCTGGCCACCGCCGTCTCGGGCGCCGTGGGCGGCGCCGCCGGCATCTGGGGCACGCTGCCGGACGCCGCCTTTACCACGCTGCTTATCATGCGCCAGATCGCCGCCATCGCGCTGCGCGAGGGCGAAGATCTGTCCCACGACAACTCGCGCCTCGCCTGCCTGGAAGTGTTCGCGCTCGATCCGGGCGGCGAGGGCGGCTACTGGACGGCGCGGCTGCTGCTGCGTGGTGCACCTCTGGCCGCGATCCTGACGCAGGCCGGCCGGCTTTGGGGCATCGCACTGGGCGAGAAATTCGTCGCCGGTGCGGCGCCCATGGTGGGAGCGGCCGGCGGCGTGCTCGTGAACACTGCGTTCCTGTCGCATTACCGCGCGCTCGCCGATGGGCATTTCACGATTCGCCGGCTGGAGCGGCAGTATGGCGCGGATGCCGTGCGCATGGCGGCCGCCACACTCGGCGGCTGAGCGGACAGATCGCGCTTCACCGTAAAGTCGCAGCTTGATCGCGTTACGGTTACGGTCAGTTCATAACATTCAACTATTGCGGGATTTCTGGTGTATTCGTACCGCAGCGTAGAACCGACAGTCGTCCGCGGCGCATTTTCTTGCTATGCCAACATCACGGTCTTGTGTACTCGTTTGGGCGTACTGTTTGATGGCGTAAGGAGAATACGGATGATGTCGAGCGCCGAGCTGTGCAAGCCCGATACATGCCCGCATTCCTATAGCGAGCCGGTGACGGCCTGGGTGGAGTCATGGCAACGCGTGGCGCCGCATGTCGCGGTGCCGGAACTGGCGGATCGCCATCTGCGCATTCGCTCGGCCGGCGATGGCGGGCTGCTGTTCGTGGTGAGCTGGGATGGCGCGGCGGCCACCGTGGCCCAACCGGATGTGCGTACGTCCGATCGCTTCGTGGCGTTGCCGCACGCGTTGCTGTTCCTCGATGCGGTGCTGCAGCACTATGTGGTGCGCGTGAGCGATGCAGCGGCTTGCGCGTGACAGCGTATGTCATCCACAGATGAAGAATAACCGGATTATTTGATCTTATTCGCGCCGTCAGCGGATGACGACTACCGCTCCCGCACTGCCGCGCGGGCCAGGCGGGTCGCGGTGCGCAGCAGGAAGGCGCGGTCCTCCTCGGTGCAATCGCGATACAGTCGCAGCAGCGCCAGCTCCGTCGCGTTCTCCGGCCCCGCCGGCCGCGTGTCCGCCTCACCGTGCAGCAGATATTGCACCGGCACCCCCAGCACACTGGCGATCCGCGTGAGGTTGCCGCGCACCTGACCGGCCCGCTCCGTCTCCCACTGCGCCACCGCGCTCCGCGAGACGCCGACCGCCACGGCCAGGTCGTTCTGCGTCATCCCCCGATCCTGCCGCGCGGCGCGGATGCGGGCACCCACGGTGTCGTCCGAAATCTCTGCCATCGGCACAGCTTACGTCAGTTTTGCTAACAAATCTATGATAGTTATGTTGACATCAAATCGTCAGTTAAACTAACATTCCGTCTGCCACAAACGAGGCGGGGATGGGCATGGCCCGGCTGGAATGGACCGAGGCGCTGGATGCGCGGCTGCGGCGGCTGCGCGCCGAGGGCGCCGGATGGCCGGAGATCGCCTCGGCACTGGCCGTGTCGGCGGACGTGGCACGGGAGCGGGGGCGTCGGATCGGGGCCCGCCCGCCGACAGCCTCACCGGAACCATGGGCGGACGACAAGCGCCGCCCGCCGCTGCCATCCGGTGATCCGCGCGCGTGGGGGTTGCTGACACGGGGTACCTGCCTCGCCGGCATGCCGTGGCCGGATCGAACGCATGAGTGCGCCGCGGATGGTAAAGGATCGGACCATTATGGAACATAATATGAACATACGTGGAAGCAGTGTCCGGCACAGCCCTGAGCAGGGCGCAAACGTCGGCACGGCTGACGGCGCAGTGCGGCTCGACGCCGACTATGTGGTCTACCGATTGGAGGAAGCCGGGCGGGCGCTGCTGGCCTTGCCCAACACCGGCTACTCGCCACGGCTGCGCACCAGCACGCTGGAGGTGGTGCGCGAGGCGCTGGAGGGCAGCGGATGGCCGGAAGCGAAGCTCCGCCCCGCAATGCCGGACGCGGCGCGTATCACGCGGATGGACGAGGCGCTGGGCTGGATACCCCGCATCCCGCGCGACAAATACGTGCTGCGGCGGATCGTCGGTGCGCGGGCGCTGATCAGCCCGGTGACCGAGCGGCACCTGTTCCCGTGGCGCCGGCTGGGGGTGCTGCTTGGGGCGGACCACAAGGCCGTGCAGCGCTGGCACGCACAGGGCATCGCGTTGATCGTAGCCAGCCTGCATGCGGTGGGATGAGACAACCGGCGTGGCGGGGCAGATCCCCCCACGCCGGTGGGAGCATACCCGCCCGTCGGCGCGAGAACTCTCTTTACAACATGAAACCCGCCGTTTACAATTCGACACAGCTACTAGACGGACAGTCGTAACTGGTTGGGCGGCGCTTGGCGGTCAGTGGCAGTGGCCCCCGGCAAGACCTTCTTGTGGCGGGCACGCCTGGGCCCATCAGTGTGGCTGGGCAGCGCAATCTGTCGCCGAGGCACGGGGGCGCGGAAACATTCCACGACGCGACACCGGTGATCCCGGTTGGCGCAGGGTGATTGTCGCGAAAAAGTTACCCGGCTGGGAGCAGTCCTTTTTAGAATTTCCGTTATCTTGGCGGATCTAATTTGGCATGTTCGGTTAAGCTGCTTCTTGCGAAGCAATGTTAACGCAACTGGCTTGGGATACCCATGATGTGCGACTGGGCGGCTCGGGCTGACTTGGAATCTGCGGACTGCGAGGTCGGGCCGGCCTTTACGCTCGAGGAGCACGCCGCGATCCGGCACTGGGCGGAGTTGATGCGCCCGCGTGGGCTGCGCGTGGTGGTCTTCCAGGGGTATCAGTACCTGGAAGAGGCGCTGCATGTGGTGCCGCGCTGGTCCGAGGAACCCCGCTGGCTGGTGTTCAAGACACCGGCGGGCGAGGTGGCCATGACATTCTATCCCGGGATCGCATCAATGACATGCAGCATCGGCGAGGCGCTGCGGGCTATCACGGCCGAGGTGGATGCGGCGGATTATGGGGTAAAACGAGATCATCCGCGGATGACAGAGAGTTCGCAGATAGGCAGGAATGAATAATATAATTGATTGCTGCTTGTTGTTATCTGCATCTGCGCATCGCCACGTAATCCTCGGTCACATCACCCAGCCGGCGTGGCGCCTCGGCCCGTCAGATCGTCGTAGAGGCGCAATGTCGTCATCGCCCGCTGCGCGATGGCGCAGACGTCGCAAGGCGATACGCCTAGCCTCGCGGACCGGCCCGGCACTGCTGCGGCCGGGACGCTTTGCGAATTTTTCTCGCGAAAGGCGAAACACGCCGAACACCAAGAGGTTCGGCTATTGCCGCCGTAGTTTTTCCGTTGCCCTGTCGCGGGCCTTGTCTTGCATGACAACGGCCTCCGCATGATGATACAGTCTATTCTTTGCCCCTCTAGAAGCATACGTAAGCTCGGCGACACTGTGTAGGGCTGCCATGAAGATTCTAATTCTTGAAGATGATGTTATGATCGCCGAGGTGTTGTCGGAAAACCTGAAGGATGCCGGGTATGAGGTGTGCGGCATCGCATCGAGCGCCTCCGTCGCGGTAGGCTTGGCGCGGACGCATCGTCCCGATGTTGCGATCGTCGACATCAACCTCGGCGGCGGCCGGCCTGGAACCAGTTTTCCCGCATTGCTCAACCCTCAGTGGCCCCTCGGGATACTGTATGCAACTGGATTGGGGTCAGATCATGATTTAGCCGATGTCGGGGGCACCGCTGTCATTGTCAAGCCGGTACTCAATGGCTACTCTGGTCGCGGCGCTGACGATTGTCAGCGATATTGTTGCCAACGGCGTCACGACCCGGCGTTTGCCGGCCGGTATGCGCCTCCTGGGCTGAGCGGGTCAGGCCGGCGGGTCGATCAGGTCCAACAGCTCGGCCAGCTTGAACGGCTTCTGCAGTACGCCGATCCCTCGCGCGGCGAGGCTCACCGCCGGCAGCGGCACGCCACTGCAGACCACGACGCGAAGGCCGCGTGTGCGTGCGGCCTCGGCCAGCGCCACCCCGTCGCCACCCGGCAGCATCTTGTCGACGAGCAGCATGTCCCAATGCCCCGCATCGAGCAGCGCCGCTGCCTCCGGGTAGGTACTGCCGAACACCACCTCATGCCCGGTGTCGGCCAGCAGTTCCGCCAGAACTTGGCGGATGACTTCCTCATCTTCGACGACGAGAACGCGCATGTTCCGCCCCATTCTCGGTTGGCGGCAGTGTCGGGGAACAGCGGCGTGATGGCAACATAGCCATATGGGGGACGGGAACGGTCCGCGGCCACGCTCAACTGTCGGTGGATGTGGCGAGCCTGCCGCCCGGGTTGTCGCCGCTCGGCATCGGCTGGGCTGTGGCGGCGGTCACTTGATCGAGTACGCCGCTCAGCGTGAACGGCTTGCGCAGATAGGGAATTCCCCGTGCCGCCATCGCCATTTGCGTCGGATGGCCCAAGCAGAGTGGCACCGGCGTACCCAAGGCACGCGCGTGCAACGCCAGATCCCACCCGCTGCCGCCCGGCAAATCCAGGTCGGTCAGCAACAAGTCCCACGGCTTGCCGCCTGGCTGCAAGCAGTCGGTAAGCATCTCGGAACCCTTTGGATAGGCGGCAGCGAGGTCGACACTATGGCTTGCCTCGCTGAGTGCTTCCCAAAGAATATCCCTGATTTCCGCTACGTCTTCCACGATGAGTATCCGCATGCGCGACAAAACGCTGACAGCTGCCAATGGTTTCGCTAGCCGGCAACCGTGGCGGGAATGGTCCGGTCGCGCAGCGCTCAGGCGGCTTGCGTACGTGACAGTGTGGCCGCAATGGCATCCAGCAGGTCGGCGCGGCGGTATGGCTTGTGGAGCAGCGTCACCCCGTCCGGCAGCGCACGACCGAGTTCGCGTGCGGGCGCTGCATAGCCACTGGCCAGCAACGCCGGCAAGCCAGGACGCAGTGCCGCCGCCGCCTCGACCACGTCGATGCCGCTGAGCCAGCCGGGCAGTACCACGTCGCTGAGCAGCAGGTCGAACACCGCGCCGCCTTCCAGCAGCGCCAAGGCCGCGGCACCATCAGCGGCCGTGGTGACCGCGGCACCGCCCTCGCGCAGCAGCAACTCTGTGGTTTCGCGCACGGCCGCATCATCCTCGACGAGCAGTACGCGCAGCCCGGCGTGCAGCGCGACCGGCGCCGCCGCGTGATGGGGGGAGGCGGGTGGCGTGTCCGCCCAGCCCGCCGAGCCGAGCGGTTGCAGCGGCAGCAGCAGGCGGGTCGTCGTGCCGGTGCCGGGCTGGCCCTCCAGGGTCAGCACGCCGCCATGGCCGCGCGCGACGCCGTGCGCGAGTGCCAGATGCACGCCGTGCCGGCCCGGGTCGCTGCCATCGGCGCTAAGGCGGAAGAACGGCTCCAGCATGCGCGGCAGCACGTCGGGCGGGGGTGCCTCGGTTTCGTCATGCACAGCGAGCTCGGCGTAGCGGCCCGGCGGCAATGCCAGCGCGGCTGCGCGCCGTGCATCCAGCACCGTTTCCCGCAGGCTGATGCGAATCGTGCCGCCGGAGGCTGGCGCCTGCCGCGCCACGGCCTGCGTGGCACGCGTGAGCAGCGCCTGGATAGCGGCACCCAACTGGACGGCGTCGGCATGTACGGTCAGTGCCGTGTCCGGCGGCGCGAAGGCAATCGTCACACCGGTAGGGACGGTAAGGCCGGCCAGTGCACCGTCGACCGCATGCGGCAGGTCCAGCATCTGGGCGTGCAGCGGCAGCTCGCCGGCGAACGCGAGCAGCTGGGCCGCGAGGGCTGCGCCGCGCTCGGCGGCGGCGCGGGCGCGCCCGGCCAGTTGCGTGATGCCGGCCGCGGTGACGGGCGGCCGCGCCTCGGCCAGCATGTCCAGGTTCAGCACCACGGTGCAGAGCAGGTTGTTGAAGTCGTGTGCCAGCCCCGCCGCCATCTGGCCGAGCGCGTCCATGCGGCTGGCCTGGCGCTCCCGCTCCTCGGCGGCGTGGCGGTCGGTGATATCCTGCGCGTAGCCCCACAACGCCACCACACGGCCGTGAGAATCGGTCTCGGCGCGCGTCTCCCATAGCAGATGGTGTGGGCAGCCCCCGGGCGAGACGGCCCGAACATCCATACGTTCCGGCCGCAGCGTCGTGGCGACGCGACGTGCCATGGCGCGCAGGGCCGCACGGTCGTCTGGGTTCAGCGGCAGCAGCGGGTCGCCGCCTCCAACTTGCGGGTCCCGATCCTGGTCATCGGCGTCCGGCGCGGCGCCGAGCAGTGCGCGCAGGTCAGCCGAGATGTCGGGGCTGACGGCACCGTGCGGCTGGCGCCAGCTGCCGAGGCGGGCGGCGTGGCAGACGGCGGCAAGTCGGCCTGCACGCTCGCGCAACACAGCCGCGCCGTACAGGCTGGCGGCGAGCAGGCCCATGGCCACGGCGGAGAATGCAAGGCTGGCGGCGTACGGCAGACCGAGCCACCGCGGCGCAGCCACCGCAGCGGCGCCGGTCAGCACCGCGACGCCGGCGGCGAGTGCCGGCCATAAGGGGGCGCCCACTGATAAGCGGGGCGGCGACCCCATGGCGCCGTGGTAACCGGATACCTCCACTGCACATATCCTCAAGCCCGGGCTCGGGCCCGGGCGCGGCGCGAACTCATAACCTTTCTGCTGGGCGGAAAAGCTTATTCACTGCCGCCGATGGCGTCACTTGCTCGTGTGGCGTCGCAGCGGCGTGATCTGGTGCGCTGCGCTGCACTGTGCTAGCGCGCCGTCATGAGATGGATGCTGATTGCGGGCGGGCTGCTGGCGTTGGCGAGCTGCGGCACGCCGGTGACGCGCGAGTCGCGTTATACCGGACAAATCACGGGCTGCGGCCCAGCCACACCGGCGACGCTGGCGCGAGCGGAGGATACGTTCACCTTCGCACCGTCGGACGGCGTGCTGGTCCTGCGCGGCAAAGTGGCAGCGGATGGCTCGCTCACGGCGACGCTGAACACACAGCCGCCGGGCAAGCCGCCGTATGTGCTCAGCGTGAGCGGTCATATAGACCCGGAAGCCGTTACGCTGCGCTATGCGACTCCGACCTGCAAGGCCGCGCCGGCGACGCTGGCACGGGTGCATATGCCGCTCTTGTGATGTACGTCACACATTATTAACGCACGGTGCTAGCGCTGTTGCGAGGCCGGCGGCCGTGAACGGCGCCGGTAGGAGTCGCTCCCGCGGGACCAGGGCCGGCCGGACCTGCGTGGGCATCCAGCAGACATACAATGCCCGCAGCCGAGCGTGGCGGGCGAGGCATTCGCGCGCGAACACCCGTCCGTCCAGGCTGTCCACCGTGAGCAGCACGTCCGGCGCCCCTTTAGCGTCAAGCTGCGCGCGGGCATCCTCGATGCCGACGGTACTGGCCGCGTCGTAGCCGAGCGTGCACAGCAACGGCCCGGTGGCGGCCAGACGGCATTCCCCGTGCGGCACGACCAGCAGACGGAGCGGGCGGCCGCGCTGGAACGGCGCCATCCGATCGGGCGTTAAACCCGGCCACTCCCCATCAAGGTGTGATGACTGCAGCATAACGCAGCGAGTTACCACGCGACGCGCAACGGGGCGTGACTATGGCGTTAACCTTTTGCGGTGCAATCTTTTCCGGGGGCGTAACTTAGCCGGGGGTCAATGTGACCATGGCGACACCGCGATCGAGGATGCCGAGCGCGCGGGCGGCGCCGCGGCTGAGGTCGATGATGCGGGTGCGGGTGCCCGGCCGGTCGGTGATGGTGACGGTGACGGCGCGGTCCGAGTTGGGCAAGGCGACGCGCACGCGGGTGCCGAGCGGCAACGTGGCATGGGCGGCGGTCAGCGCGTCCTGGTTGTAGGTCGTGCCGCTGCTGGTGTGATGGCCCTGCCAGCGGCTGCCGCCATACCAGGAGGCGATCCCGGTCTGCGACCAGCTGGGTTGGCCGGAAGGGGTGTCCGTGTAGCTGAAGCTGTCGTCGATGAAGGCGGTGACGTGGTCCACCGGATGGCGCGTGTCCGGCGTTCGGCGGCGGCTGGCCTGGGTGGCCTTGTGCGTGGCCTTGGTGCCGCGCGGGCTGGCGGACGGTCGGCGATGATGTTCGAGCGCGTGGCCGCCGGCGAGGTCGGGCATATCCGACGTTGTTCCGGCGAACACCGGACCGGCAAGCAGCATCGAGACAAGGACGCCGGGAACGACCCGGAGCACAATGGCGGCCATAGGCAATAACTCCTTCAACGCGGCACCACGCGAGCGGGCGGATGATGCCTGCACGCGCGTTTCCGTGCCGTACAGAGAACGGACACAGGCGCCACGATAGTCATTCGGTCCGACAGGCCAGTTGGCCAGGACCATAGAGCGCCGCATCCGAGCAATTCCTGGCTCCAGCGTCAACCCTGAATCGGAAGGGCGTGCAACAGCGCGGAACGGTTGCGGGAAGGTGTGCCGCCGTGCCAGACCAGCGCGGGGCGTGACTGGTGGCTGACGCAAGTTCTGAAGAAGTTATTTAGAGTATTCGGACCTTATCATGCGGCGTTGCAGCACTGCCGATTGCTTCGGTAGCCCACGGCCTGCAACATCGTGAAACGGACGGCTGCCGCGGCCCGGCTGGCGCGTCGTACGAGGCGGACTCGGCCCGAGCCGGGCAGAGCGGCCGCGAGCGGCGCGGGTGTCGATTTCGCTTGCCCGGATGCCCCAGTTTCAGGTATATATTCCTTCATGATCGGCGGTATGCGCAAGCGCCGCCTGCATCGACCCCTTAAATAGCTGCCGGGTGGGCATGACGCTGCGGGACTGGGCCAGACAGGTGCTGGCGCCGGTTGGCCAGCGCCCGGCCCTCCACCATGCATTGTTGCTGCGCGAACTGGCTGCGATCGAGCGCGGCCGCCGTGACCGGCTGATGGTGCTGATGCCGCCCGGCAGCGCGAAAAGCACCTATGCCAGCGTGATCTTTCCGGCCTGGTGGCTGCAGCGGCATCCACGCGGCTCGGTCGTGGCGGCCTGCCACACCGACTCGCTGGCGGCGCATTTCGGCCGACGCGTGCGCGGGCTGCTGCTGGAGCATGGTGCGGCAAATGGGGTGGCGCTGGCGCGCGACGATCGCGCGGCCGGGCGGTTCGCCACGACCGAAGGCGCCAGCTACTTCGCCACCGGCGTGCGCGGGCCGCTGATGGGCCGCCGCGCCGATCTGATCGTGATCGACGACCCGATCAAAAGCCAGGCCGAAGCCGAGAGTGCCGCCGTGCGCGACGCACTGTGGGACTGGTTCCGCGCCGACCTGACGACTCGGCTGACGCCGCGCGGCAAGATCGTACTGGTGATGACGCGCTGGCATGAGGACGACCTGGCCGGGCGGCTGCTTGCCGGGGGCGAGGTGTGGCGGACTTTATGCCTACCGGCACTGGCCGAGGCGGATGACGCGCTGGGCCGCCTGCCGGGCGCGCCGCTGTGGCCGGCCTGGGAGGATGCGGCCGCACTGGAGCGGCGACGGCTGGCGGTGGGGCCGCGCGTGTGGTCGGCGCTGTACCAGCAGAGCCCGCGCAGCGAGGCCGAGGCGCTGTTCCAGGTCAGCCGCATCGGCGTGCTGGACGCGGCGCCGGATTGCTGGCGCGAGGTGCGGGCGTGGGATCTGGCTGCGACGACGGCCGAGGGCGGGCGAGACCCGGATTGGACCGTGGGCGTGAAATTGGGCCGGGCCGAGACCGGCATGGTGGTGACCGACGTGCAGCGGCTGCGTGGCGGGCCGATGGAAGTGGCCGATCTGATCGTGCAGACGGCACGGCTGGACGGGCGCGGCGTGGCGGTGGGGCTGCCGCAAGACCCCGGACAGGCCGGCAAGCAGCAGGTGGCGTGGCTGACCGGGCTGCTCGCCGGGTTTCGCGTGGTGGCCTGGCCGGAGACCGGATCGAAGATGACGCGGGCGGGCCCGGCGGCGGCACAAGTCGCCGGCGGCGCGCTGGCGCTGGTGCGTGGTGGCTGGAACCGGGCGTTCCTCGACGAGCTGCGGGATTTTCCGGCCGGGCGCAAGGACGACCAGGTGGACGCGCTCGCGCGGGCACTGGCGATGCTGGCGGATGCGCCGGCGCGACGGATGCAGGTGGCAGTGATGGGGCGGTGACGCCAACGCCGCAGTACTGTTTATCCGCAGATTACGCAGATTGGGACAAAGGATTTATAGAAATTCCTTATCTACGTAAATCCGCATCATCTGCGGATCCCTGATCTTGTTCTTCCTTCCTGCCCGGCATCACCTCTTGCCGCCAAAGGACACGCATGTTCGACACCATCTGCGCCTCGATCCCGTCCGATCCGGATTTTCCGGCACGGACGCGGCGGCTCGACGTGCTGACGCGCGTGCTGGAAGGGCGGTTCTACGACGGGCTGCCCTACGAGTTCCATGACGAGCGCGGCGCCGGCGGCGAGTACATTCCGCTGCGCAAACGCCGGCCCAGCGTGCGCTATCCTCTGGCGCGGATCGTGGTAGACGACAGTCTTTCACTGGTGTTCGGCGAAGGACATTTTCCGACACTGGAATGCCCCGATGCGCGGCTGCGCACGGTGCTTGCCGATATCGCGCGCGAAAGCGCGCTCAATCAGGCGATGCTGGAGGCGGCGCTGCGCGGCTCTGTCGGCAGCGTTGCGGTGCTGCTGCGCGTGCTGTCGGGGCGGGTATTCTTCTCGGTCCTTGCCAGCACGTATCTGACGCCACGCTGGAATGCGCTGGAGCCCGACCAACTGGCCAGCGTGACCGAGCTTTACAAAGTCTCCGGCGCCATGTTGGCCGACCAGGGCTACGAGATCGACGATCCCGGCGCGCAGTTCTGGTTCAGGCGCGTGTGGGATGACGAGACGGAAACCTGGTTCGTGCCGACGCCGGTGGGGGAGGGGCGGCCGGTGGTGGTCGATGCGGCTCGCAGTGTGCGGCATGGGCTGGGCTTCGTGCCGATCGTCTGGATACGCAATCTTCCGGGCGGCGATCAGATTGACGGTGGCTGCACGTTTCGCTCGGCCGTGGAGACCGGCATCGAGATCGATTACCAGCTCTCGCAGGCCGGGCGCGGGCTGAAATATTCATCGGACCCGACCTTGCTGATTCGCGAACCGGCTGGTGTGGACAACGAAGTCGTGCGCGGCGCCGGCAATGCGCTGGTGGTCAGCGAAAAGGGCGATGCCAAGCTGCTGGAGATCGGCGGCACGGCGGCGGCGGCGGTGATCGAGTATGTGCGCTTCCTGCGCGAGCTGGCGCTGGAGGGTGTGCATGGCAACCGAGCGAGTGCCGACCGGCTCAGTGCGCCGCAGAGCGGGACGGCGTTGGAGCTGATGAACCAGGGGCTGATCTGGCTGGCCGACAATCTGCGCGTCAGCTACGGCACGGCGCTGCTGCAACTGGCGAACATGCTGGTGCGGGCTTCGGACATCTATCCGCTGCGGGTACGTGGCGAGGTGGTGGCGCCACTTGATGCCGCGGCGCGGATTTCGCTGCGCTGGCCGCGCTGGTATCCGCCCGACGCGCAGGACCGGCAGCGTGACGCTGCAACGTTGACGGCGCTGACCGGCGCCGGGCTGCTGAGCCGCGAGACGGCGGTGGGCTCGATTTCCGACGTGTACGACATCGAGGATCTGGCGGCTGAACTGGCACGCATTCAGCGGGAGCAGGCATGAGCGAGGAAGGTCACGACCAGACGGTGGCGCTGGCGGAGCTGGAGCGCAAGCTGGCGGCGGTGGAGGAGCAGGCGCGGCATCGCATCGCGCAGGCCGAGCTGAAGGCGGAGGCGGTGCGCGCCGGGATGGTGGACCTGGACGGGCTGAAACTGCTCGATCCCAGCGCCATCAAGTTCAATGCGGCCGGCGAGGTGGAGGGCGGGGCGGCGCTGATCCGCGAGCTGCGGCGCAACAAGCCGTGGCTGTTCGGCGGCGCATCGAGTTCGTCCACCGCCGTGGCCCCGGGGCCGCAGGCGCCGAGCACCAAGAAGGCGACGGACATGACATTCGAGGAGTGGCAGACGGCGCGGCGGGAGTTGCTGAAGCGGCGGTGAGGCGGTGGTTATCCGTACGTGACTATGGTGGCTGTCGTGTGAGGATTGCTGGCGATGGACATGCAACAAAGCTGGCAATGCCGGGGCGGCAGGAGCATGGCTGGTTCGGCAGCGGGACGTGCGAAGGCGCTGGCTCCACTACAGGCGACTATATTTACACGATGCCGGCACAGTGGTGGCTGTCGCCGGTCCCGGAGTTCCTGACCAAGCCGCCGTGAGGTCTTATTCCCAGGCCGCCGTTCGAGGATTTTCCGACCGGTCCGGCGAAACCTCCCGGACCCGGGTGGCTCTGGCAAGGTAAGCCAAGTAGCCGGCCAGGCGACATAGATGGTAATTGGTATAACCCGGAGACACGAGAGACGTTGAGACCGGATATGGACCATCCTCCGCCGTTGGGGCGACACTGGGATTACCGAGAACCCGGACGTGGGCGCTGGTGGCGTTGGTACCCGGACGGTGCAATGGAGCCTAAGGCATGACTTCGAACGGACCAAAACTGGAGCGCCGCGTTCTCGATGAGCGTGGACACTTATACATCAAGAACATGCTGACGCTGGATACGCTGTTTTGCCGGGTGCTGGCCGAAACCGTCGACTTTGCAGCCGGTGATGCGTTTACCTTCGTTCCGTCAGGACTTCCTGATGCCAACGTTTATGATTTCACCGCGGGTTTCGCAGCGCCTCGCGTGCCGCCGAGGGGCGGTCTGGTCCCCGTCGAAACCATTGTTGAGACGCAGGTCGCCGAAGTCATGCGGTTTCTCCGCATGCCAGCGACGGCTTGCGCCATCGCCGATGATGCCAACCAGCACCGATCGGCAGCGCAGGACGGGCAGTTGCCCAATTCCTTCGATGTTGGGGCGGAGGTATATGCGCTCCTGACGGCGCAGGATGGCCCGGATACGGTGCGCGCCGTGCTGTCCGGAACAAATTGGATCTGGCACGGACTGGTCGCGCTCTGCGTGCCATCGCGCACACCATCGCGTGCCGACCTGGGCGACCCGGCGGCATTCGCGGCGGTGCTGCGCACGACGCGCGCCGTTCAGGCCGTGGCGTACGATGGCGAAGGCTACTTGGAGTGGCGACGGGCCGCGATATAGCGGCGGGGGAAGTGTTTGATCGACCGGCGAAGGTTGATAAGATGATTAGGCTGGCCGGATATCGTGGCAACCCAACGGGCTTGCGGCACTCTCGGCATGGGTCGGCCCAATCCTGTCGTCGCGCGGCACACTTTCGGCGCATGGCGCTTTGCTTATGCGCCCTACGTTAGCTGAACGCTCAGCGCCCGCTCGTGACGCCGTGAACTCGTACTGAAAGCTTGTCGTTCCGGCGTGCGCCGGACTCCGGGGACAGCGCTGCGACTTTCGTGACTCCCTGGACCCCGGCTTTCGCCGGGGTGACGCGGACCATGACGTGGACGGGCGCGGATGATGGCGACATCACCTGCTTCAGTCCGATGATCG
This sequence comes from uncultured Pseudomonadota bacterium, assembly GCA_963764895.1. GTDB lineage: Bacteria > Pseudomonadota > Alphaproteobacteria > Acetobacterales > Acetobacteraceae > CAVXUK01. The sequence continues at coordinate 290,992 of CAVXUK010000009.1, read as the reverse complement.
AACCTGACACCCGGAAAACCTGCCCGCCCGACACCCGCCAGCGCGGGGCGGGGACGTGCGGGTGCTTGCCATCATATCGCAACATGAGGGGCCGACATGAGCATCAACAACTTCCCGCTCGCGCTGCAACCGATCATCCAGCTCGGCTACCTGGAACGCGAGTTTCAAAACGCGCTGCAAAGCAAGCTGGGCTATCGGGCCTGCGCCGACCGGGAGGCGTTCTCCGTCGGGATCGGTGAGACGCTGACCAAGACCCGCGCCGGCCTCAAGCCCAGCGTGACCACGCCGCTGGCCGCGTCCACCAACACCAACCTCGACAACGGGCTGACGCCCGGCCAGTTTCGGCGTGGAGCAGTACACCGTCACGCTGAACTTCTATGCCGCCACCGCCGACCTGAACATGGTGACCAACCGCGTCGGCATCGAAAACCAGTTCCTGCTGAATGCCGCGATCAACGGCGAGCAGGCCGCGCGCAGCCTGGACGAACTGGCGCGCAACGCACTGTTCAACTCCTATTTCGGTGGCAACACGCGCGTGCGCGTGACGCTGGGCGGCGCCGGTGCCGCGGTGGCCGTGGACGATATCCGCGGCTTCGGGACCGTGTGGGTCTATGGTGTGCCGACCTCGGTCAGTTCGGCGAATCCGCTGGTGGTCACGGTCGGGTCGGACGCCTACACGCTGATCGGCGTCAGCGCCGACGCGACCAGCGTTTCGACCGCGCCGAACGGGATTTCCGGCGTGCTGACCTTCAACAGCGCGGTGACGGTGGCCGATGCGACGGCCGGCAACACCGTGACAGCGGCGACCGCGAGCAGCATCCAGCGGCCGAATGCGCGGGCCAACACCGCGCAGATCCAGACGACCGACATCCTGGACATGTCGACGTTGCTGAACTGCGTCTCGACCCTGCGGCTGAACGCGGTGCCGGAGATCGACGGCGCGTACAACTGCTATCTCGATCCGGTCAGCGCGCGGCAGTTGTTCTCCGACGAAGCGTTCCGGCAGTTGTTCACCGGGGCGACCAGCGCCAACCAGGTGTTCAAGCAGGGCATGGTCAACGATTTCCTGGGCCTGCGCTTCATCCCGACGACCGAGGCGTTCGTGACCGCCAATCCGGCGATCAGCGGCGGGTTGATCCGCCGGCCGATCGTGTGCGGCCAGGGCGCGCTGATCGAGGGCGATTTCGCCGGCATGGCGCAGTCCGACGTGGCGCCGACGGAGTCGATCGTCTCCATGGTGGATGACGTGGCGATGGTGACACGGGAGCCGATCGACCGGTTGCAACAGATCATCGCGCAGAGCTGGTACTGGATCGGCGGGTTCTGCACGCCGACCGACACCACGACCAACCCGACGACGATCCCGACCGCGACCAATGCGGCGTTCAAGCGCGCGGTGATGGTCGAACACGCCGGCTGATCCGGACGCAGCGACCCCCTCCGCGCGGGCGGAGGGGGCATGTTCGGGAGGTGTGAAGCATGTCCGGCACTGTGGCAACGTCGTTCACCGATGCGCAGAAAACCGACATACGGCGCTTCTGCGGGTATCCGGCCTATGGCGTCGGGGCCACCGGATTCGAGGGATGGCGGTTCTTTCAGGCCTACGGTCTGCTGGAATACCGCATGAACAATTTGTCGCCGTCGGAGATCGCGGTGGTGACCGGATACCTCGCCGACGCTGCACACGCTGGAGCGGGCGGTGCCCGAGACCGGCGAGACGCTGGGCACGGCGGAGGCGGCGGTGTGGACGCGCAACCCGTACGAGGTGCGCGAGCGCGCCGGGCTGTTCGACGATTGGCGGCGGCGGCTGTGCGCGTTCATGGGCGTGCCGAACGGGCCGGGCCTGGGTGACGGCAGCTTGAAACTGGTGGTGTGACGCGATGAGCGGGATGCTTCCAGGGGCCGCAGTGCCGGATCTGATCCGGCGCGGGCTGGGTGTGGCGGCGCGCGCGGTCGGTGACTGGTGCGACCTGTTCCGCGCGACCGGACCGTCCGACCCGACCGCGCCGGCGAACCGGATACTGCGGCTGCCGGCGGCGTTCGCGAGCCCGCACGGGTTCGAGGTGCCGGTGGATTACGGCGACGCGCTTTGGGAAGGCTATTTCGACGCTGCCTACACGAAGCCGGGCGACTATCTGCGAGGCCGCGACGGCATGTTCTTCGTGGCGTCCCAGCCGAGACTGGGGCCGGTGCTGTGCGTGAGGACCAATCGCGTCATCGGCTTGTCGCGGCCGGCAGCGCCGTTGGCGGGCGGCGTCAACCGCTATGTCGGCGTGCTGCCGGCGACCGCGGTGCCGCTGCTGAACGGCTGGCCCGCCAGTGTGCTGGCGGCCGGCGGCGGCGGGCGCGGGGCGCTGCCGGGCGACGCCCCCGGGCTGCTGGGCGGCGCGGGCGGCTGGCGTGTGCTGCTGCCGGGTGCCGACACGACGCTGCGGCCGGGCGATCTGGTGCATGACGACCTCGGCCGGTCGGGCGTGGTCTCCAGCGCGGAACTGACCGATCTGGGCTGGCGGCTGCACGTTCGACAGGCAGCGAGCTGATGGCGGATCAATCGGATGTCGAGGCGGCGCTGGCCGGCGTGGTCGGCGGCGCGCTGTACCCTACCGGGCTGAGCGGGCCGTGCGCGGTGCCGCAGGCGATCTGCCGGATCTATCGCGGCTGGCCGGTCTCGGCGGCGCTGGATGCCGACCTGGCGGCCGGGCTGGTCAATGTCTCCGTCATCGCGGTACCGGGCCACAGTCTGAACACCACGCGCTGGGCGGATATCTGGAGCATGCAGCCGCTGACCACTCCCACGCTGCTGGCGAGTGTGGCGGGCAATGCGGCGACGTTCTCCGGCACCGCGAGCGCCGGGCAGGTGGCGGCGCTGGTGGCGGGCACACGGGCGGCGGCGTACCGCACCGAGACCGGCGATACGCCGGCCAGCGTGGCGGCGGCGCTAGGGCGCCAGATGCTGCTGACCGGGGCGGCCGTCGTGTCTGGGGCGACTGTGACGCTGCCGGGTGTGCCGCTGCTGCTGGCGCGGGTGGAGGCAGACCAGCCCGTGCTGCGCCAGACACGGCGGCAGTTGCAGGCGTTCAAGGTAACGGCCTGGTGCCCGGACCCGCTAACACGCGACGCGATCGGCAGCGCCATCGATGCGGCGCTGTCCGGCATCGACTTCATCGGGTTGGCCGACGGCACCAGCGGCCGGCTGCGCTACCTGGCGTCCAACGTCTCCGACCGCTGGGAGGATGCGGCGCTGTACCGGCGTGAGCTGACCTACAGCGTCGATTACCCGACCACGATCACCCAGACGCTGCCGCGCATGGCGGTAGGTGAGATGCAGTACTCCGCCGATGGCGCGTCCATCGGACCAAACCTGTTGAGCTGACCGCCACCTTTCAAATTCCCTTCGGAGGGCCGAGCCACATGCCGATCGTGCAGCAGGGCAGTATCAACACCACCGCGCTGGTGGTGCCCGACCTCTATGTGCAGATCGTGCCGCCGCAGAACCTGGTGCTGAACGGCGTGCCGACCGACGTCGTCGGCGTGGTCGGCAGCGCGAGCTGGGGGCCGGTGGGCCAGCCGGTGATCGTGGCCACGATGAGCGACTACGCCAGCAGCTTCGGGCCGGTGATCGCGCGCAAATACGACATGGGCACGCAGGTGGCGACCGCCGTGCAGCAGGGCGCACAGAATTTCCGCTGCGTGCGCGCGACCGACGGCACCGACACGCCGGCCAGATTCACGCTGCCATCGACGAGCTTCGTGTTCACGGCCAAATATACCGGGCAGCCTGGGCAACCAGATCAACGTCGCGCTCGGCACCGGCAGCAAGGCCGGCACCTGGCAGCTGACGGTGTCGCTGCCGGGCCAGCAGCCGGAGATTTACGACAATATCGGCGGCACCGGCGCTGCGTTCTGGCAGGCGCTGGCGAGTGCGGTGAACGCTGGCCAGGGCTCGCAGCGCGGACCGAGCGCAGCTGGTGACCGCGATGGCCGGCGACCACCGCGATCACGCCGGCGGCGTTCCTCTATTCGTTCGCCGGCGGCACGCCGGGCACCGATGGCGCAGCCGGCGTCACGGCGGCGGCTGCTGGTCGGGGCTCGACATCGCGCCGCGCACCGGGATGTATGCGCTGCGCGGCCAGGGCTGCAGCATCGGCCTGCTGGCCGATGCCGACGACGCGACGCAGTGGACCACGCAGGCGCAGTTCGGGCTGTCCGAAGGCGTCTACATGATCCTGACCGGACCGGCCGGCGACGTGATCACCAACGCGGTGACCGACGAAGCAGGAGGCTGGGCTGGACAGCTACGCCTGCAAGCTGATGTTCGGCGACTGGGTATGGTGGAACGATCCGGTGAACGCGGTGCTGCGCCTGGTCAGCCCGCAGGGTTTCGTGGCCGGGCGGCTCGCCAACCTGTCGCCCGAGCAGAGCAGCCTGAACAAGCCGCTGTACAGCGTGGTCGGCACCCAGAAGCAGCGGCACGCCGGGCAGCGGGCAGAGCACCAGCTACGCGGCGGCGGATCTGGCGTGTGCTGTTCCAGGCCGGCATCGACGTGATCGCCAATCCGCAGCCGGGCGGTGCGTTCTGGGGCGTGCGCGGCGGGTTCAATTCGTCAGCAACAACGCTGCATCAACGGCGACAACTACACGCGGCTGACCAACTACATCGCTGCGACGCTTGGCCTCCGGCATGGGGCAGTATGTCGGGCAGGTGGTCAACGCGCAGCTGTTCCAGCAGATCCGCGCGACACAGCTGAGCTTTCTGCAGAACATGCTGTCGCAGGGAATGCTGGGCAGCACCGATGGGTCGCCTGCCGTTCAGCGTGATCTGCGACACCAGCAACAACCCGCAGAGCCGCACCGGCCTCGGCTATGTGCAGAGCGACGCGCAGGTGCAGTACCAGGCGATCAACGAGATACTTCCTCGTCAACATCGAAGGCGGGCAGACCGTGCAGGTGCAGTCGCAGGTGTTGCCGACGACGCCAGGAGCGCTGTCGCCGTAGGCGCGAGCCGTCACCCGGGCGCGAGAGAAGCCATCGAGAATTGAGGAGGCGGAATGTCTGGCAGCATGTTTTCGGTCGGCCGCGACTGTCAGGTCGTCGTGCTCGGCGCGTATCGGGCGTATCGACCTGGAACATGTCACCGGGTTCGAGGCGCGGCAGCTCACGGCCTCGGTGCGGGTGGACCGCATCGACGGCATGCAGCTCGGGACCGAACTGCCGAAAGGGTGGGAGGGCATTCTTCGAGCTGGAACGTGGCAACTCCGGCGGTCGAGGACTTCATCGCGCATCTGGAATCCGACTACTACGCCGGCAACAGCCCGGCGGCCGGTACGCTGTACCAGTACATCACCGAGATCGATGGCTCGACCAGCACGTATCAGTTCAACAACGTGGTGTTCAAGCTGGTCAGCGCCGGCGTATGGCGCGGCGACGCCAGCGTGAAGCAGCGGCTTGAGTTCTTCGGCAGCACGCGGACGCGGATGTGATGGGGACGCCCTCCGCCCGCCTGATCGCCGCGGCGCAGATGGCGCCGACGGCGGTCGATCAACTTGGCCGCAAGCTGGCGCTGCGGCGGCTGTCCGCGCTCGACAAGCTGCGGCTGTACAAGGCGGCCGGGCCGGTGCTGGCGCACAACCAGCCCTGGCTCGGCGTGGCGTTGCTGGCGGCCAGCGTGGCGGCGATCGACGACGTACCGGTGCCGCAACCAGGCACCGAACAGCAGATCGAGGCGCTGGTGGGACGGCTCGGCGAGGCTGGCCTGGCGGCGGTCGGCGCGGCGGTGGCCGAGCTGACGCCCACGCTCGCCGAGGTGGCGGCCTCGGCGGGAAACTGAGCCGGCACCCCGATCTGATTGATTGTCTGTTCCTGATTCGGAACGGGGTGCCGTTCGACGTGGCGTTCTGCCTGTCGCCCGAAGAGCGCATGGCCTTCGTGGTGGCACTGGGGCGGCTGGATGGCGGCGAGTTCGACTTTTCCGCGATGTGCTGGAAGGAACGCAAACGGTGAGCGAAACCTCGGGCGACTCGCCGAGCACGGGCTCGCCGGACGCGATCGGGTTGAGCCTGTTGCTGAGCGGCGGGCTGGCCGACGCACTGGCGATGGCTGAGGCCACGTTGGGGGCTATGCAGGCGGCCAGCCGGCAGATGATGGCCGGCTACGCGCAGACGCAGATGGCGGGTGCGATGGCGCTGTCGTTGCCGGCACCGACGCCGGCGGCCGACCCGGCGGCAGTTGGGGGGCCACCGCCGGCCCCAGGCGTCCCGACGCCGGCCGCGCAGAGTGCGGCGGTACCGGTGGCGGCAGCTACGGTACCGGTCGCCCCGGCAGCGGCCAGCCCGCCGGCGCCGTCGCTGCCGGCCTTCGTGCCGCCACCGATCGTGACAGCCGAGGCAAGCGCGCCGGTGATGCCGGCCGCACCGGCACTGGCCACGGCGGCGCCAATTCAGGTGGCGTCGTTCGCACCGATGCTGCCGGGTGCCGCGCCGGTTCCGCAGGTGACCGCCAATGTCAGCGCGGCACCGGACGTAGCGCAGACGCCGCAAGCGGCGGCGGCGCCCGCCGCGTGGCCGTCGCCGGAACGGCACGCCACGCGCGCGTCGATCTTCCGGCCGGCCCAGATGGCGCCAGCGGTGGCGGGCGATGACGGGGCGCCGATACGCGCCATGGCGCCGCCGCCATCCCGGGAACGCTCCGGCGGGCCGACCGCAGGCGATGTGTTCCTCGATGGCACGCGCATGGGCACCTGGCTGGCCGACCACCTGGCGCAGGAGGCCGGACGGCCCCAATCCGGCAGCACTGGGTTCGACTCGCGCATGACGCCGGCCTGGCCGGGAACGCTGCAAGGGGGCTGACCAGATGGCGGACGACCTGTTGCTCGGCCCGGTGAGTTTCCAGGGCTTCGAACTGCCCGGCCGCATCGTGTTCGGCGGCCGCCAGCGCATGGCGGTGCATATACTTCCCGGCGGAACGCGCGTGATCGACGCCATGGGCCGCGACGATGCCGATATCAGCTGGAGCGGCGCGTTCTCCGGCGCCGACGCGGCGGATCGGGCACGGCTGCTGGACGCGATGCGGGTGGAAGGCGCCGTGCTGTCGCTGGCCTGGGATGCGTTCTGTTACCTGGTGGTAATCGCGTCGTTCGAGGCGGCGTACGAGACCGTGAACTGGGTGCCGTATCGCATCACCTGCAAGGTGGTGGCGGATCAGGCGCAATCGGTCGCGACCGAGGTGGTGTCGTTGGCGACCAGCCTGCTTGGCGACCTGGCGACGGCTGCGACCGGCGGGGTGGACGCCTCTGCGGCCGTGACGGCGCTGGGGGTGAGCGGCGCGACGGCGCCGGGAACGGTGGCGTATGCGCAGGCGCTCGGCGCGGTGGGGCAGGTGGGCAGCACGATCAGCGCGGGCATGACGACGGCAGGCTCCGCGCTGCTGGCCGCGCCGGACCCGGCGACGGCGGCGACCGCGGCCGGCACCCTGGCCAATCTGGCCAACGCGCAAGGCTATGTCGGGCGGACGCTGGCGAATTTGAGCAGCGCGGAGACGTGAGCATATGCAAACCATCCAGGTGGCCGGCGGCAATCTGTTCCGTATCGCGGCGCAGTATCTCGGCGATGCGACGCAATGGGTGCGGATCGCGCAACTCAACGGTATGTCCGACCCGATGCTGGCGGGCACATCGACGTTGAAGATTCCGGCGGTGGCCCCGAGCGCGGGAGGTGGCGTTGCCCCCCAGTGACTCGTTGGGTGATGTGGTCGGCGCGCTGTTCGGCGCCGACCAGGTGCGCGCGCCGCGCCTGCTGGTGCTGGCCAACGGCATCCCGATGCCGGCCGTGACCGAAGCGATCGTAACAAGCACAGGCGGCTTCTCGGCCGATCGGTTCCGGGTGCGTGCGGCGCTGACCGGCGATATCGATGTCTGGGCTGATACCGCCCAGGTGCTGATGGACGTGCAGATGGCGTTGTCGCCATACGGTGGCTTCGTCAGCGCGATTCAGGGACAGGCCGACCATGTCTCGATCGATCCGCTGGCCGGCACCTTCACGATCGAGGGCCGTGACCTGAGTGCAGGGCTGATCGAGGCCCGCACGCAGGAGATTTTCGCCAACCACACATCCTCGGAGATCGCCACCATCCTGGCGGGGCGACACGGGCTGACCGCCAATGTGCAGTCCACCACCACGCCAGTGGGACGCTACTGGGAGTTGGAACACGACAAGGTCACGCTGAATGCCGCCGGGCGCAGCACGACGGAATGGGATCTGTTGGTGACGCTGGCGCTGCACGAAGCGTTCGATCTGTGGGTGTCCGGCACCACGCTGTATTTCCAGGCGCCCAATACGATTACACCGCCCGGCATGCTGAACGCGGCGGCGACGCTGGCGGGGCCGGCGAATGTGATGTCACTGCGGCTGGACCGCGCCTTGACGTTTGCCGGCGACATCGTGGTGACGGTGAAAAGCTGGCATAGCCGCGCCGGCACTTCAACCGTGCAGACGGCACAGACTTCGCGCGGCGCTGCGAGTTCACAGAGCTACATCTACGTGGTGCCGAACCTGACGCCTGACGTGGCGCTGCAATACGCCCAGAACAAACTCGCGGAACTGACCGCGTACGAGCTGGCGGTGGCGGCGGAGATGCCCGGTGAGCTTTCGCTGTTTCCGCGCTCGCGAGTGCAGCTTGGAGGCACGGGCACGATCTTCGACACGGTGTATCGTATCGACGAAGTGGAACGCCGGTTGCACGCGACTCAAGGGTTTTCGCAGCGGCTGCGGGCGCGGGCGAGTTCTTCGTAGGGCTTGCGATGCGTCGGCGGATTTCATCCGATCTGCGACGCGGAGTCCTTTGTGGGGCGGGGGCGTTATGCAGCGGGTGTTCAATTCCTTGAAGGCGCAGGCTGCGTCGTTGGATCTGGCGCATGGACGGCCGCGCTTTGGCACCGTCGCGAGCGTCGATCCGGCGCGGCATGCCGCGCGCGTCTCATTGCAGCCGGAAGGCGTAATGACCGGATGGCTGCCGGTGCTCAGCCCGTGGGTGGGCGCCGGCTGGGGCATGTGCGTGCCGCCGCAGCCCGGCCAGCAGGTGCTCGTGCTGCCACAGGACGGCGACGGCGAACATGGCGTGATCGTCGGCGGTGCCTGGAGCGATGCCTCCACCACGCCCGGGGCGCCGGTGGGCGAGCTGTGGCTCGTGCATCAAAGCGGCAGCTTCATCAAGCTTGCCAACGACGGCACCGTGCGCGTGCAAGGCGATCTGCATGTCAACGGTGATGTGTACGACAAACACGGCAGCTTGGATCGGCTGAGAGGCAATTACGACGCGCACACGCATGGCGGTGTGCAGCCGGGCGGCAGCAGCACGGGCACCACATCCAACCCCGATCCGGAGTAAGCGATGCCCGATCTGTACCAGCAATACGGCGGCGACCTACTGGTCGCCCCCGGTGGGGATCTCGCGACCGTCGATACCACGCTGCTCGGCCAGCAACGTGTGTTGCGGCGACTGCTGACCAATCCGGGCGATTACCTGTGGAACCGCGGCTACGGCGCCGGCCTCGCGCAGTTCGTCGGTGCGCCGGCGAGTGCCGCGCGTATCCGTTCCGTGATCCGCAGCCAGATCTTTCAGGAATCCGCAGTGGCACGGCAGCCGGAACCGGTGATCGAGGTGCAGATGAGCTCAGGCGGTACCGTTACGGTGCAGGTGCAATATGCCGACAGTACGACCGGCGAGACGCAGGTTCTGAGCTTCAGCGTGGGGGAAGTCTGAGCTATGCAACTGAACCTTCGCACATTCGACACGATCGTCGCATCCGGTGCGGCCGCCGTGCAGGCGGCTGCGACGACCGTGCTGGACCTGACTGTCGGCTCGGTGCTGCGCGCGGTGTTGGAGGCCAATGCCGGCCTTGGGCTGTGGCTGCAATGGCTGTTGTTGCAGGTATTACAGACCACACGCGCGGCCACCAGCACCGGCAGCGACCTGGATAGCTGGATGGCCGATTTCGGGCTGACGCGGCTGGTGGCACAGGCGGCGAGCGGCAACGTGACGTTTGCGCGGTTTTCGCCCGTCATCAACGCGCTGGTGCCGGTAGGCACGATGGTGCGAACCTCCGACGGCTCGCAGAACTTCGACGTGACGGTAGACGCCACCAACGCGGCGTGGAACGCGGCACAGAACGGCTATACGCTGGCCGCCGGTGTGGCAAGCGTGACCGTGCCGGTGGTAGCTGTCGTGGCCGGCAGCGCCGGCAATGTGCAGGCCGGTGCGATCACGCTGATTGCCGCGGCGGTGCCCGGCGTGGATACGGTCAGCAACGCCGGTCCTACTGCGAACGGGCTGGATGCCGAGACCGACACCGCGTTGCGCACGCGCTTTGCGGCCTACCTGATCAGTCTGTTCAAGGCGACGACGGCGGCGGTCGGCTATGCGATCTCCACCGTGCAGCAGGGGCTGCAATACACGGTCCAGGAGAACGTGACGCAGAGCGGCACGGCACAACAGGGTTGCTTCGTGGTGACGGTGGACGATGGCAGCGGCTATCCGCCGGCCGCGCTGCTGTTGCAGGTCGCGAGCGCCATCGAGGCGGTGCGGCCGGTGGGATCGGTCTTCGCCGTTACCTCGCCAAACGTATCGATCGCCAACGTGAACATGAGCATCAGCACGCAGGCTGCCGCGTCGCATGCCGGCGTGGTCAGCGTTGTGGCTGCTGCCATTACGAGCTTTATCGATGGGCTGGCGGTCGGCGCGACTCTGCCGTGGTCGCGGCTGGCGCAGGTGGCTTATGACGCGTCGGCGTCGGTGACCAACGTGACCGCCGTGGCGCTGAACGGCACCGTAACGGATCTGTCGCCGGGGCCCGGCGGCGTGGTGAAGGCCGGCAGCGTGGTGGTGTCATGATCGGCGATGCAGCCGACATGATCGCGCGGCTGCTGGCGCTGCTGCCGCTGCGCTGGTTTCCCGATACCGCGCCGGTGCTGTCGGCGGTGCTCGCCGGCCTCGCCGATGGCTGGTCGTGGCTGTACACGATGCTGACCTACGCGAAGTTGCAGACGCGCGTGGCGACCGCAACGGACAGCTTCCTCGATCTCATTTCGCAGGACTTTTTCGCCACCGCCTTGCCGCGACGTTTCGGCGAGAGCGACAGCGCATTCCGGGTGCGCATCCAGCGCGAGATGCTACGGTCGCGCGCGACACGCGCCGCACTGATCAGCGAACTGACCAACCTGACCGGCCGCACGCCCATGGTGTTCGAGCCGGCGCGACCGGCGGACACCGGCGCCTGGGGAGCCGCCGCCGCGCTCGGCTACGGCGCAGCCGGCGGCTGGGGCAGCCTGAAGCTGCCGTTCCAGCTGTTCGTCACTGCCTACCGCCCGATCGGCACCGGCGTGCCGCTGGTCGCCGGGTGGGGGACGGGTACCGCCGGCTGGGGCGTCGGCGCCATGGAATACGCGAGTTCTGGCGATGGTCGAGAGCCAGGTCACCGACGCCGACATCGATGCGGCGATCGCCGGCACAGTGCCGGTCGCCGTTACCGCCTGGACCCGCATTTCAAACTGAGGACCCGCATGGACCGCATCATCGTCTACCCGGGCGCGATCCCGCTCGATACCGACATGCTCAACACCAACCGCAACACGATGACGGCGCTGCACGCGCTGATCTCGGCCACGCTGGGCACCACGACGGCGGTCGACGGGCTGCAGGTGTATGCCACCACGCCAGCGTCGATGAGCATTGTCGTGGGCCAGGGTAGCATCACCCAACTCGCGCCAATGGACAGCACTGCCTATGGCTCGCTCGGTGCTGATGTTACCGACAGCGTCATGAAGATGGGCGTGATGGTCGAGCCGATGACGCTGGGCCTGACGGCGCCGGCGTTCGCCGGCACCTCCATCACCTACATGCTGCAGGCGATCTTCAGTGAGAACGATGTCGATCCAGTGGTGCTGCCGTATTACAACGCGGCGAACCCGACAACACCGTATCTCGGGCCGGCCAACAGCGGCACCGCACAGGCCACGCTACGCCAGCAGGGAGTGACACTGCAACTGAAGGCGGGTGCTGCCGCGCCCACCGGCACGCAGACAATACCGCCGATCGATCCCGGTTGGACCGGGCTGGCGGCGATCGTAGTCAATGCCGGCGATACGCAGGTCAATCAATCGGCCATCGCGATGGCGCCGCAGCCGCGCTTCGCGCTGTGGAAATTGCCCGATCTGCGGCCGGGCTTCGCGTTCGCCACCGCCTACACCAGCAATGGCGTGTTCGTGGTGCCCTCCGGGGTCACGCGGCTGCGGTTGACGGTGATCGGCGGCGGTGGCGCGGGCGGGTGCCATGCCAGCCTGCCGGGTGGCGGCGGCGGCGCGGGCGGGCGCGGCGAGCACTGGCTATCCGGCATCGCACCAGGTTTGATCATACCGATTACGGTCGGCGGGCCGGGCTACCCGGCGAGTGGGGCGGGCGTCGGCGGGCCGGGCGGCACCAGCAGTTTCGGCTCCTACGTCTCGGCCACCGGCGGGCAGGGAGGTGGCGGCGGCTCGGGCGGCGCCACGCCGACGGGCGGTGTCGGCGGCACCGTTGCGGGGGCTGCGGTTTATTACTTCGGCGGCTACGGCACTGATGCCATCCCGTCGGATGGCCGCGGCGGCGATGGGGCCGGGCCGGGCAACGGCAAGGGCGGTAGCAACGGCGCTACCGGTACCAACGCCACCGGCTTCGGCGGCGGCGGCGGCGGCGGCACGCCTGGTATCGGCGGCGGTGCCGGCGGCGGTGGCCTCGTGCTTGTGGAGTATTGAGCCATGCAGACCTACGCACGCATCCATGACGGCACGGTGGCCGAGCTGCTCACCACCGACCAAGATCCGGCGAAACTGTTCCATCCATCGTTGGTCTGGGTAAAGGTCCCAACGCCGGGAGTAGCAATCGGCTGGCGACAGACGCCAGCGGGCTTCGCGCCGCCGCTGGGGGCGCCCCCCGTGCCGCTGCCGAGTGCGACCGAGTTGCACGCGCAGATCACGGCGCTGGCGGCAAAGGTGGCGGCGCTGGTGGGCGGTTAATTCGTCATCCGCCCATTGCTGCAATAGCCAGCAACTTAAGTGTCTATTCACTCTCTCCCGCAAGTGCGGGGAGAGGGGGGTGTTCGGTCGCCGCATTCCGTTTCGGGGAAGCCCGCCATATGCCAAGCATCGTCTCGCAAATCTGGCAGCCGTCCAGCGCACGCACCGTATCGCTGGACGGGCCGCTGCCGCTGCCGCGCGGCGTCCTGCCGGCCGACGTGCCACCCATGGTCTGGCCGGCCAAAGACCCCGGCGATGTGCTGGACTACCAGTTCGATATCTCCGCCGCGCTGGCCGGCGACCCGACTGACCAGCTCTCCGCGGTGTCGGTGACGATCGTGCCGAGCGGCGCCCCCGGCGACCTCGCGGTAGGCAGCATCCTCGCGCGCGGGCCGGTGGCCGTGCTGTGGCTGTCGGCCGGGCAGGCTGGATACCTCTACGCGGTGCAGATCTCCGTCAGCACCGTGAAGGGCCGCGTGATCGGGCGCACCGTGCTGCTGCCGGTGCAGCAGCTGGCCGCCGTCTCACCGCCAGCCGAGCCCCTGACCACCGATGCCGGCAGCATCATCACCGATCAGAACGGCAACCCGATCCTGGTTGGCAGCTGAGCTTCCAGCGCCGCTCCGGCGCAGACGCCCCGGGGCTGCCGACGCCCCGCTTTTTCATTCCCTTGTCCCTCGGGAGTTCGCTGATGCCCACAGTGCAGCAGTTGCCGCCGGCTGCGTCCGTCAATGCGACGGATGAAGTGATGCTCGACCAGAATGGCGTCAGCGTCGCCGCCAGCGTGGCGCAGGTGCTCGCCGCCGCCTCATCGGCAATCACGCTGACCGGCGATGTGACCGGCTCGGGCACCAGCACCATCGTGACCACGCTGGCGCCGATCGCGACAGCGGGCACATATTCCAAGGTCACTGTAAACGCCAAAGGGCAGGTGACCGGCGGCGGCGGCGTGGCGGCGGCCGATGTGGTGACGGCGCTCGGCTACACTCCGTACAACGCCACCAATCCGGCCAACTACGTCGCCTCCAGCAGCCTTGCGGCCGTTGCCACCTCGGGCGAGTACAGCAGCCTGACCGGCACGCCGACGCTTGGCGGCATGGCGGCGCAGAACCCGGGCAGTGTCGCCATCACCGGCGGCTTGGTTGCCGGAGCCGATGTGTCGGGCGCCGATGTCACCGCGATCGGCAGCAGCCAGGCGCGCACGCTTGGCACGCGCGCCGACGACCGCGTCAACGTGCTCGATTACGGCGCCGACCCGAGCGGTGCGAACGACAGCGCGCCGGCCTTCGCGGCCGCGATGAACGCGGTGGCCTCCGGCGGCTGGGGTGCGGTGTGGGTGCCGCGCGGCACCTACAAGCTGAACAGCTTCCTCAACCAGCCGGGCGGCCGTTCCATCGCCGTGCTGTTCGACGAGGGCGCCATCACGACCGGCAGCGGCGGACTGGGCGTCGACCGGGTGGAGAGCAACCAAGGCGCGTACAGCCTGTGGCAAGGCGGCGGCGGCTGGTTCGGCTTCACGCCTAGCGTCGGCGGCAGCCAGAACTACGCATTCCATACCGACATCGTGCAGAACACGGCCGGCAACAGCGGATCCTCCCGCGTTGCCTGGTCGCGCAATTACGAGAACACGAACTTTTATGGCAAGTACGTCACCGGCATCGACATCGCTGAGCAAAGCATCTTCAATTGGCTGAACCTCTACGACAACTCCTCGGGCTGGGGCCATTGGGAGGTCATTCTCGGCACCACCTATGACGAAGATAGCTCGGCACGCGCCGGTATCACCGCATCCGGCGAGCATTCGGAATTCGACGTGGTCAACAATGGCCCCGAGGCCGGTTGGACCTACAAGGCTGGCAATGGCTTGGCCAGCCAGGGCATGTCGATGGACCCATGGGGCCAGAACGGGCTGTACGGCGGCAACCTCCTGTTCTCCTATGGCTCGGTCGGCTCGTATGACGGGCAGGTCGGCGGCCTGAACCAGCGCTGGCCGAGCTATCCGGCGGTGTTCTCGGAGGGTAACCCCGGCGCGGTCGCGACCAACAGCACCATCGTCATCACCTTCGACGCCAGCGCGCACGCCAGCGCCAGCCTGTCCGGCAGCGGTGTGGGCAGCGTCAGCGTGACCGCGGGTGGTGGGCTGTACACCTCTGTGCCCACGGTGGTATTCACCGGCGGCGGCGGCACGGCGGCCGCGGGTACTGCCATCATGCTGGGCGGCTCCGTGGTCGGCGTCGCTGTCACTTCGCCGGGCAGCGGCTACACCAGCGCGCCCACCGTCAGCTTCACCGGCGGCGGCGTGACCCCGGCCGCCCCGATCACAGTCACACTCAACACCGACGGCGCACATGGCAACCTCGCCTCCATCGCGACCGCCATCAACACCGTAATGGCCAACGACGGCATCTCGGTCCGCGCCGCCGTCGCACAGTGGGGGAGCACCGTCAGCCGGCTTGTCGTCTTCGGCATCGCCGCGTCTGATCTCGGCACACTGACGCTGGGCGGAACCGCGCTCAGTACGCTGGGGATGAATGCCGGAGCCTACACCACGCCACGCGGTACATCCTCCGTCGTGATCGGCGGCAGCGGCAGCGTCGCGGTCGGCGACCAGCTGACCATCAACGGCACCACCATCACCGCGGGCGGCGCCGGAGCCGCGAGCGACGTGGCCACGGCCATCAACACGGCCAACATCGAAGGCATCAAGGCCGACACCAACGCCGCCGGGCGACTGGTGATCACGTCGTGGATTCCACAGAACCCCGGCGGCCTCGTGCTGGCAGAGCCGACCGGTTACACCACGCTGGCCAAGGTCGGGCTGGTTGCGGGCACGTTCTGGCCGCCGACGCCGCCGAAGGGCTTCGCCACCGCAGCGAGTGAACTGACGTCGCCTGTCTGCCCGACATCAGACCAGATCAGCATTACGGCTACCGACCTGGCGGGCAACAGCTACGGCCCGGTGGTGGTGACGCTGAACGGCGGCGAGGGCACCGGCTGGGTCGGCGATGTGGCGCTGTCGATCCAGGCCGCGCTGACCACGGCCGGCTGGTGCAACAGCGGCAACTTCAACCTCTTGTCGGCCGCACCCGCCGTGGTGGCAGCCCAGACGCGCGGCTCGGGTGGAAACCAAGGTTTGGTGATCCGCAACACGGCCGGCGGCACGCTGACGCTGGCCAACATCACCGGCACGCCGTTGCAGATCCTGGGCATCGTGCCCGGCACCTTTCAGCCGGGCGGCTATTCGGCCGGCTCGCAGAGCGTGTTTATGGCGGCGGAAGATTTCGATCGCGGCGCAAGGGCGCGGCATCTTCCTCGGTGGCGCCAGCACTTCCACCGACCGTACCACATGGCCGCACGCGCCGCTGGAAGCGCGCGGCAGCTTCCTGCACGGGCTGCGCACCGACAAGGCAACGTTTGACGATAACACCGCGCTGCTGCTCGGCGCCTCCCAGGCGATCGGCTTCGGAACCGGCAGCGACGCCGTCTCGCTCACCGTCTCGGGTGGAGCGCTGGAGGTCAATGGGGTGCCGGTGGCGATGGCCTCGGCATTGCCGGCCGGGGCCGGCACGCTGCTGGGCGGCAGCGCCACGGTGGGGTCGGCCAGCACGGTCGCACTCGGCGCCAACCTGACGCTGACCTCCGGCACGTTGTCGGCAACCGGTGTCGCGTCGGTAAACGGGCGCAGCGGGGCGGTGACGCTGGACAGTGCCGATGTGGTCGCAGCCCTGGGCTACACGCCCGGTAGCGGCGGCGGCAGCGTGATGGACGTGGTGGCCGGCGCCGGGCTGGCGGGCGGCACCATCACCACAGCCGGCACGATCAGCCTGGCAGCCATCGCGGCGGGCAGCCTGATGGGTAACGCTGCCGGCACCAGCGCGGTGGCGGGCGCGATCACGCTTGGCGGCGGCATGAACTTGTCGGCCGGCGGCACGCTGGCCAACGCCGGCGTGCTGACGTTCAACAGCCGCGCGGGCGCGGTATCGCTGGCGGGTTCGGACGTGACGGGGGCGCTGGGCTTCACGCCGCTGTCCAATGCCGGCGGCACGCTGTCCGGGGCGGTGACGCTGAGTGCCGGCGGTGTGTTGTCCGGCACGCTGAACAACGGTGGCACCATCACCGGCGGCACGCTCTCGAGTGCCACGCTGGCCGGCACTCTGACCAATGCGGGCACCGTCAGCGGCGGCACCATCACAGGCGCGACGCTGGCCGGAACGTTGACCAACACCGGCACGATCAGCGGCGGCACGTATGCTGCCACCACGCTTGCCGGAGCCATCACCAATGCCGGCACCATCACCGGCGGAGCGCTGTCCGGCAGCACGCTGGCGGGCGCGGTAACGTTGGCGGGCACGCTGTCCGGCGGCACGCTGGCGGGCACTGTTACCAATGCGGGCACGATTAGTGGCGGCACGCTCGGTGGTACCGTCACCAATTCGGGAACTCTCTCGGGCGGCACGCTGGCGGGCACCGTCATCAACGCCGGCACATTGTCCGGCGGTACCGTGTCCGGTGCCACGCTGGCGGGTGCCGTGACCAATACCGGCACGATCAGCGGCGGCACGTTCTCGGGCGGGACGTTGGCCGGGAGTGTGACCAACGCCGGCACCATTGCCGGTGGCACGCTCTCGAGCGGCACGCTGGCGGGTGCCGTGACGTTGGCGGGCACGCTGTCCGGTGGCACGCTGGCCGGCACCATGACCAATGCCGGTACGCTCTCAGGCGGGACGCTGGCGGGCGTGGTGACGCTGGCCGGCACCCTGTCCGGCGGGACGCTGGGGGGCAGTGTCACCAATGCCGGCACGCTCTCCGGCGGCACGCTGGCCGGTGTTGTCACGGCCTCCGGCACGCTGAGCATTACCGGCACCGCGACAGCGGCGACGCAGGCGGCAGGCGACAATTCGACGAAGCTGGCGACCACGGCTTTCGTCTATCAGGCCACCAGCGGTGCCGCGACCGTCAGCACCACCGGCGGCACCACGACGCTGACCGCGACCCAATACGCGCTGCCGGTGGTTCTTGTCACTGGCACGCTGACCGGGAACGTCACGCTGGTGGTGCCCAACAACGGTGACTGGGTTATCAGCAACCGTACCACCGGCGCCTTCACGCTGACGGTGCAGACGGCCGCCGGCACCGGTGTCGTCATCGATCAGGGCTACAGCGCCGAGGTGGTTGCGGACGGCACCAACATCGTGCTGTCGCACACCGACTTTAACGGCGTAACGCTCCAGGGCACCGTCACCAACGCCGGCACCATCGCCGGTGGCGTAATGTCGCCCGGCACGCTGGTGGCAGGGGCCTCGGGCTCAACGGTGACGGTGTCGCAGACCACGGATGCAGGTGGCTATCATCCGATCGTGCTGCGCACGGGCGGCGCCAATACCAACGTGCCGCTGGTGCTGGCGCCGGGTGGCTCCGGCTATATCGCGACCGCCGTGTCGGACGGCACGGCGGCCAACGGCGACCAGCGTGGACAGTTCGCGGTGGATCTGTCGCAGTCGCGCACTGCCAACACGCAGGTGGCGAGTGGGGCGTATGCGATCATCCCAGGCGGCGCGGGCAATACGGCCGGTGGCAGCTACAGTCTTGCCGCCGGACAGGGCAGTTCGGCGGCCGGACAGGGCAGCGTGGCGCTCGGCCAGTTCGCTAACGACGGCGGCGCTTACGGCAAACTGGTGTTCTCGGCCAACGCATCGGCCGTGGGCAACCAGTTCGGCGTCAGCACGCTCTTCGTCTCCTCGGCGGCGGCGGCGGCGCGCATGACCTCGGACGGCAACGCGGCGGGCACGACGAACTCGCTGCCGATCCGCAGCAATCATGTGATCGCTGGCACCCTGATGGTGGCGGCGCGCAACGTGTCGACGGGCGATGGCGCGTCATGGAGCATTCCGGTGCTGTTCAAGAACAGCGCCGGCGCCGTCAGCGTGACCAGTCCTGGAACGGCGGGCATCGCGCCCACCGTGGCCGATTCCTCGTTGGCGACCGCGAGCATCGCGATTGCGGCGGACAACACCAACAAGGGCCTCGCGGTGACCATTACGCCACCGACCAGTGTGACAGTGAATGCCTCTGCCGTGCTGCTCGCGGCGGAGATGTGAGCGTGGACGCGCTTGCCGCGCCGGCCGGCAACGAGCCGGAGCGGATCGCACGCCTGGAGGAGCGCATGGCGCTCGTCCAGGCGCTGCTGGAGGAGATCCGTCGCGACCAGCGGGACATGGGCGAAATAATCGCCCGCGCCTCGGGCGGAATGAAGGTGTTGCTGCTGCTCGGCGCTCTGGCCGGTCTGGCCGGGACGCTGCGTGGGTTGGCCAACTGGGCGGCCGGTTTGGTCGAGCACTCGCACTAAAGGAAGCCAGACATGAGTGTGTTCGAGCAAGCGTTCGCCGTCGTGGTCGGCCACGAGGGTGGCTATTCGGCCGAGCGCGCTGATCCGGGCAACTGGACCGGTGGCGCTGTGGGGCAGGGGGAGTTGCGCGGGACGAAATTCGGCATTTCGGCCGGCGCTTATCCCTCGGTTGAAATTGCTTCTCTGACGCTGGCCGATGCGGAGGCGATTTATCGACGCGATTACTGGGCGGCGGTGCATGGCGACGACTTGCCGCCGCCACTGGCGCTGCTGGTGTTCGATGCGGCCGTAAACAACGGCGTGGGCCACGCTGCGCGCTGGTTGCAGGCGGCGGCGGGTGTGGGCGTGGACGGGGATATCGGTCCGGACACACTTGCCGCTGTCGCCGCCGGCGCCGTGGCCGCGTTGTGTGCCGAATTCCAGGCACAACGGCTGACGTTCATGGCCGATCTGCCGACGTGGCGCAGCTTTGGCCTGGGCTGGGCGCGGCGGCTGTGTGCGCTGCCGTTTGAGAGCCTGGCGATAAACGATCCCGGGTGAGGTCTCTCGCCTCTGGCCATTTTAGTCTGTCCGGCCTGTGTGCCCGCCGACGCGCGCCGAGAACGCGCCTGCCACCGTCACCACGCCATCTGTGACCCGCACTGGCAACATCGGCAGCGGCAGCGGGGCCGGCCCGGCTACAACCATTCCACCGCGCGCCGGATCGTATTCGGACCCGTGACATGGGCAACGCAGCAGGCGATTCTGCGTCAGCCAATCCGATACGACGCACGACGCATGCTGGCAAATCGCCGAGAACGCAACCAACGCATGCTCGTTGTCCGCCTGCGCTGGTAGCCGGAATAGCAGGATTTGGTTGAACAGCGCGCCGTCTCTTACGACGCCCGTCGTTGGCTCTAGTGGCCATGCCCGCACCGGCATCGCGCCGCTTCGAATCGTTTCCGCTCGCAGCGGCGCACGCATTGCGTCGTCTACCGCAACGAACAGATCACCCGGCTGTGGGCTGATTGCCCGGTCTGAAATGGCTTCGCTCCGGGCGGGGAGCGCCACTGAGGCCGCCGCCGTCAGCCCGAGATCCAACACTCCACGTCGGGAGACAATCATCTTCGGCATCATTCCCTTCTCGGCAGGCGTCAATCGGCGGGGCAGGACAAATCCCAGCTCTGGCATTTGAGCTGCGCGCGCAGTTCGCGCGTTCGCGCCGTGGTCAGTTCCGTGTCGCACTTCAGCATCAGCATGGGCCAGATCGTGCCCTCCTGGCCGGTGCCACCGCCAGTGCGAAAGACGCATTCCTTGTCGCGGAAAGCGACCCAGGCGCGCTGCGCATCCCGTAGCCGAGTTCTGGTTGGCGGCATCGAGCTTCACCATCAGACTGCGATAGACCTCATTCAACGCGGTATCGGCTTGGCGCGCGTCCTGGTCGGCGCATTGCGTCAGATCCATTTGCGAGCCGTTCCGGCAATCGAGCGCCCGCGCCGGCTCGGTGCCAGCTGACCAACCGACCGCAACGAGCATCATTGCCGCGACAGGCAGCTTCAGGCCGTGCGTGGCGCGGTCGAACGAGATGTGGCGCATGGTCGACGTTCCGGTATCAGAAGAATCCGATCTCGCCGCCCATCCTGGCATGAAAACGCGGCGCGCGGATCAACCGTGTGCGGCCAACCGACCCTCGCCGCCGGGCTGGCGGCATTCCTAGGAAGGAGCCTCCCCTTGTCGTTCTTCTCCGATTTGCTGCCGATCCTGGAACCGGCGGCACTGAGCCTGGTTGCCGGGGCCGCCAATGCCAACACGCCGCTGGCCAGCATCGACCCGGCGCACCCTCTCGCCACGGCCGCCGCCGACGCGGCGGTGCTTGCAGGGAAGGCGGCCTCTGCCGCGTTGCCGCAGGCGGCGCCCCTGGCGGCATTGCTGTTGCAGATGGCGCAGCTCTGGGTGACCGCCAACGCCACGGCTGCACCCGCCCAATCCTCCGCAGCGTCCTGAGCGTGTGAAGATAAATCGCGGCGTGCAACAGATCTGGCCGCCGCCGTAGGCACCTGACGTAGATCAAGGATTGCAAAGGCTTGGTCTTTGCTGGGGTCCAGGGGCAAAGCCCCTGGCCTTCCTGTCACGCCATGTCGCTTTGTTCGATCTCCTCATTGGCACATTGCGCCGAGTTCATGCGTGCACGGCTTGACCCGACCCGCTGTGCTGCCCCACTAGGCGGCCAGCAGAGGATGCACCGTTGCAGCTTTTGACGGCGAAAGATGTGTGCGCGAGTGGCGCCAGCGCGATCTGGGCCGACACCAACCGCGCCGACCGGCTCGCCCTCCTTGTCGCGCTTGCCATCGCCGCCGCACTTTGGTGGCTCTGCACCGTGCATCCGGCGCTGCTGCCGGACTGGGCGCCGTGGGAGTTCTCCTGGACGCAGTTCCTCGCGGCGCTTCTCGCGCTGTTCTGGTACGCCAGGGGCGTCGCGCTGACGCCCGCTTTGGAGCGGCCGAGCCGATGGCGTCAGGCCGCCTACGGGCTCGGCGTGATCGCGCTCTATGCCGTGCTGCTCACGCACTTCGAATACATGGCGCAGCACATGTTCTTCCTGAACCGGCTGCAGCATCTGGTCATGCACCATCTCGGCCCGTTCCTGATCGCGCTCGCGTGGCCCGGCGCGGCCCTGCTGCGCGGCATGCCGGCACCACTGCGCCGCGTCGTCGAAAGCGCCCCCCTGCGGCGTGCCATGCGGGTGGTACAGCAGCCGCTGCTCGCGGGTACCCTGTTCGTCGGGCTGATCTATTTTTGGCTGATCCCGGCTGTGCATTTCCGCGCCATGATCGACCCGCGACTCTACACCGTGATGAACTGGAGCATGGTCATCGACGGCTTGCTGTTCTGGAGCCTGACGCTTGATCCGCGCGCGGCTCCGCCGGCGCGGGTGTCGTTCGCGATGCGGATGATTGTGACCACGCTGGTAATGTTCCCACAGATCGTCCTGGGCGCGTCGATCACCTTCAGTACCACGTCGCTGTATCCCTACTACGATCTGTGCGGCCGGCTGTATCCAACGGTCGGCGCGCTGCTCGACCAGCATATCGGCGGTGTCATCCTGTGGATTCCCAGCGCGATGATGAGTTCGGTGGCATTCATGCTGACACTCAACAACGTTCGCCTTCACGAAGAGCAGCAACCGGCTGTGGAGTACGACGATGACGGTCCCGTCGCGATCTCTTCCACCGCCTGGACCGGCCGCTAGTCGTGCGGCCCCGTTGCTCGCGGCGACGCCGCCCGGAGGCAGCGTGCCGGTGACGTTACAGTTCGGCGACGGCGGCACGCTCACAGCCAATTTCGTCGTGCGCGGGGCGGCCGCGCGATGAGCGGCCGCGGCATCGTACGCCGGCGCCTGTTCGGCATGCTGCTTGCCGCAGGCCTTACGCCATCGCTGTCCGTCCACGCCGACGATGGTTGGCACGACATCGACATGAGCGGTGCGGCGCCGCCTCTACAGTTTTCGATGACCCGCGCGAGCGACAGCAAGCCGGTGACGGCGGCCGATTTCCGGGACAACGTCGTGCTGCTTTATTTCGGCTACACCTATTGTCCCGATGTCTGCCCGCTGACGATGGGCCGCGTGGTTCAGGTCCTCGGCAATCTCGGTCCGCTTGCCGATCGTGTGCGGGTATTGTTTGTGACCGTCGATCCTGGCCGCGATACGCTGCCGATCCTGAAGCAGTATGCCGCTGCGTTCGCGCCGCAGGTGGTCGGGCTCCGCGGTACGCCGGACGAGTTGGCGGCGCTGGCCCGTCGCTACCGGATCGCCTATTCGGTCCCGCCCGCCGCCGCCGACGCGCCCGAGCAGGTGACGCACAGTTCAGCAATCTACGTATTCGACAAGACTGGCGCGGCGCGCCTGCTGATCCCCTCGTTCGCCTCGCAGACGCCCGACATCCCAGGCGTCACCGCCGACCTCCGCCGCGTCATCGACGGGGGCGGACACAAGGGACTGATCATACGGATCATGGACGACCTGCTCGGCATGGTCTGACACGCCGCACTGCGGGCGCCCGCGACGACCGTCGCGTCTGCCAGCCGGAGCCGCCTGATCCGCCGCTGAGCGGCCTTCGCGCTTCAACTCCTGACATTGTCGCCCTGACACCGGTGCTCTGACGCGACCGCGCAATGCCGCTGCGCGTCATCAGTCCATCCGACCGCCACGCCCCATGCGGCCAGCGGCGTCCGCATTTCCACCCGTGACGGAGATCGCCCGACGCGCGCGATCTGTTGCACGTCGTCACCGCCATTGCCAACCCGCTTCGCTGGGCCAGCCGCATCCGCCTGTATCGCGACTTCGAACAGCATATGCGCGACAGCGGCGTGCGGCTCACGGTCGTCGAATGCGCCTATGGCGACCAGCCGCACGAGCTGGCCGGCAACGACGGTGTGCGCCATGTGCCGGTCCATGCGCGCACCATGGTGTGGACCAAGGAGAACATGCTCAATATCGGCATCGCGCATCTGCAGGCGGACTGGAAATACGTCGCCTGGATCGATGCCTGCCCGGCGGGCTGACCGAGGCGTATCGTCGCCCGCTGCTGCACTGGCAGGAGCGGGCACGTCAGCATATCGCGGCCAATATCGGCTGCATCGACGGAACCATCGAGCATGGTTGGCACGGCGCCAAATGCCGCCGCCGCTATGTGGAGCGGTGGGACGTGCTGACCGCGCATGCGTTCGACCCCGACGAGGACCTGAAGCGCAACGTATGGGGCGTGCTGGAGCTGGCCGGTAGTAGTCCGGCGCTGCGGCGTGACATCGACGCGTATTTCCGGGCCCGCGCTGAAGACGCCAACGTGATGGAGGACATCTGACATGGGCGTGCTGATCGCATTGGCGATTTCGCTGGCGCCGGAACTGGGGCAGTGGCTGTTCGGCGCCAAGGCCGAGCAGACCGTGGCCGCCGTGACGCAAGCCGTGCAGGCTGTGACCGGCACCAACGACGAGACGGCGGCGAAGCAGGCGGTAACCAACGATCCGAAGCTGGCCGCGCAACTGCGCGTACAACTGGCGCAGATCGCTGGCGCCCAGCAACAGGCGGCACGGGAGGCGGAGCTGGACGAGTTGGCGGACCGCCTGAAGGACGTTCAGGACGCACGTGCTCAGACGGTATCGCTGGCAAAAGCTGGCAGCGCCGTGCAATGGGCGCCGGCGCTGGTGAGCCTCGTCGTGCTGGCCACATTCGGCATTGTGATGTGGGCGGCGCTGACGCGCGCGCTGCCGTCCGGCAGCGAGACGATCCTGAACATGCTGCTGGGCACGCTCGCGGCCATGGCGAGCAGTGTCGTGAGCTACTGGGTCGGTAGTTCCGCCGGCAGCGCCATCAAAAGCGATCTTCTGTTTCACAGCACGCCGGCAAGCGCCGGCAAGGGAGCCAAGCCATGAACATCGCCGCGCTGCTCGCGCTGCTGCTGCACAGCGGCATCTGCGCTCAGAACGAGTTTCATGGCTCCGACGGCAGCACGCTTCAGGTGGTGGTCTGCCCGCTGATGCAGCCGGCGGATACGCCGGAGCAGGGGACGCCCAACGCCGAGCCCGAGGATGTGCCGGACCACGCGCCGGCCGCCTCGCTGATCGGGGACAAGCCGACGGTGCCGGAACGCCGGACCTAATGCGAGGTGGTGAGGAAAGCGCGAATGGTGCAATCGGGATATCACGCCCCGCGTGTATCACGGGCGGCCGATCGGCGCCGCAGGTTCGCGCCGCTGGACGCCGCGGCGCGGTTCTGGCACTGCATCGCGGCGATGACCGATCCCGCACACAATTCCAGCGCGCGCAACCTGCTGCCCGCACTCACCCTCATCGTGCTGTTGCTGTTATTGCTCGGCGGCTGGTTCCTGTTTCCCCGCGTCCAAGCCTACATGACGCAACAGGACTGCATCGCCTCGGGCCGCACGAATTGCGTGCAGTTACATGATGGCTCTAGCCCATAACGATCGACCGCCGAACACCACCTGGTGCATGATGCGGCCCGGGTAGAGCGTGAACCCGCCGGCGACGACCAGGGCGGACAGCAGCGGCGTAAGGCTCATGGCGCCAGCTTGCCCGGCGGGCCGAACAGCCAGCCCTGGCCGTAATTCACCCCCAGCTCCTGCATCTGCCAGGCCTGCGGCAGCGTCTCGACCAGTTTGGCAACCGTATCGGCCCCCACCCTGGCCGCCAGCGCCACCATGGCTGCCACCAGCCGCCGCCCGCGATCACCGGCGGCGGCGGCACGCACGACCGAGCCGGCGATCTTGACCTGGTCGAAGCGCGCTTCGCGCATGCATTCGAGCGTTGTCGGATCGCCGCCCAAATCGTCCAGGCACACCCGCACGCCGACATCCTGCAACGCCGCCAAACCCATCATGAAGCGCGGCATGTCGTCGATCGCGCCGGCCGCCGTGACCTCGACCAGCAGCGCGGCCCCCTCGCCACCGATGCGACCCAGGATGCGACCGATGAAATCGCCATCCTGCAAAGACCGTGCGGCCACATTCACCGAGATCGGCGTGCCGCCGGTCTCCGCCCAGGCGGTCAGCGCCGCGTCCAGCACTGCCTCGTCCAGCGTGGCCGAGAGCCCCCAGCCGGCGGCGATATCCACGAAGGCGCTGGCGGGCAGCCTCGGCAGGTCGGGCCGCGGTTGCAGCCGCAGCAATGCCTCGTGCCAGCCGACGCGGCGGTCGAGCAGGCGCACCACCGGTTGATACGCCAGCGTGAAATGCCGCTCGGCGATAATCCGCTCCAGATCCGTCCGCAGCAGCCCCGCCCGCCGCTCGCCGGCCTGCCCCTCCAGCGGCGGCGCGTCCGGCACGTGGGCCAGATCGTCGGCGCGGCGTAGCAACGTGTACGGGGTGGGCCTGCCAGTCATGACAGACTCCTTGCACCGTGGCGCGGTCTCCCGGTTCGACCATACGTGTGCGTACGACACAAGTCTCTCCGTCAAGGGGAATCGCGAATACCGGCCAGGGCATTGCGAGCCTTCCCGAATGTAACATAGTAGAGCCGGCGCGTCTCTAACGGAAATCACGCGAACGCGGTGTCGGCACGTCGCGCGCGGTTTGTGGACGCGCCACTTCGTCGGCGCGGGCCAGCGGGGCGTTCTCGGCAGCCTCGTCCAGCCGGCGCAACGCCGCCGAGCGGTCCTCTAGCCGGTCGGCCACGACATGCACGACGCCCTCCGGCGAGCGTTGGATGCGGCCGGTGACGAGGAGCAGGGCCGCGCCCATCACCTCGCGGCGGTACCGTTCGATTGTGCTGGGCCAGATGACGACGTTGGCGATGCCGGTTTCGTCCTCGATGGTGGCGAACACCACGCCGTCCGCGCTGCCCGGGCGCTGGCGCACCAGTACCACGCCGGCTACGCGCGCGGCCGCCCCGTCGCGCTGCTGCGTGGCCTCCGCACAGCTTTGCACTTCCTCACGTGCCAACGCCGTGCGCAGGAAGCGCAGCGGGTGGGCCTTCAGCGACAATCCCGTGGTCTGGTAATCGGCGACGACATGCTCGGGCAACTTCATATGCGGTAGCGGTGCCAGATGCAGCGGTGCGTCGAATTCGCAGAGCAGCGGCAGCGGCGCGGCGTCGGGCAGGCCGCGCACCTGCCACAGCGCGGCGCGGCGATCCAGGCCCAGGCTGCGCATGGCGTCCGCGTCGGCTAGCTTCTCCAGCGCCGCGCGCGGCAGAAGGCGGGCCACCGTGGCGAAATCGGTGGCGCCCCCGACGGCGGAAGCCCAGTCCTCGCGGAACCCGCCGATCAGCCGCAACCCGAGGCGCAACGCCGGAGCGTCGCCCTCCAGCGTGCAATTCCAGGCCGAGTGCGCCACATCGACGCCGCGCACGCTGACGCCGTGCTCGCGCGCATCGCGCACGATCTGGGCCGGCGCATAGAACCCCATCGGCTGCGAATTCAGCAGCGCGCAGGCGAACGCTGCTGGATGATGGCATTTCAGCCAAGACGAAACATACACCAGATGCGCGAAACTCGCGGCGTGGCTCTCGGGGAAACCATACGTTCCGAAACCTTCGATCTGGCGGAAGCAGCGTTCGGCGAAGTCGCGCGCATAGCCGCGTGCGACCATGCCCTCGACCATCTTCGTCAGGAATTTGTGGATCGTGCCGACATGGCGGAACGTTGCCATGGCGCGGCGCAGCGCGTTGGCTTCCTCGGACGTGAATTTTGCGGCTTCGATGGCGATCCGCATCGCCTGTTCCTGGAACAGCGGCACGCCAAGAGTTTTTCCGAGCACGCGTTCAAGTTCGTCGGTCAGCCCGTGTTCAGGCGCGGGCGAGGGATAATGCACGTGCTCATGGCCGGCGCGGCGGCGCAGATAGGGATGCACCATGTCGCCCTGGATCGGGCCGGGCCGCACGATGGCGACTTCGATGACCAGATCGTAGAATTTTTTCGGCTTCAGGCGCGGCAGCATGTTCATCTGCGCGCGGCTCTCGACCTGGAACACGCCCAGCGAATCGCCTCGCTGCAACATCTGATAGACGGCCGCATCTTCGCGCGGCACGTCGACCAGATCGTATAGCGGAAAATTTCGCGATTGCAGAAGCTCGAACGCTTTGCGGATGCAGGTCAGCATGCCGAGCGCCAGCACATCGACCTTCATCATGCCCAGCGCATCAATATCGTCCTTGTCCCATTCGATGAAGGTGCGCTTCGGCATCGCCGCCGGCCCGACCGGCACGGTTTCGGTGAGCAAGCCACGCGTCAGCACGAAGCCGCCGACATGCTGCGAGAGATGGCGTGGGAATCCGACCAGCTCCCGCGCCAGTTCCACCGTGCGGCGGACCACGGGGCTTGTCGGGTCCAGGCCGATCTCGGCTAGACGGTCATCGGGCCATAAGTCTCTGCCGGCACTCCAGGTCTGTGCCGACAGGGCTGCAGTGGCATCCTCGGACAGTCCCATCGCGCGGCCGACCTCGCGGGCGGCCATTTTCGGGCGGTAGTGGATGACGGTGGCGACGATTCCGGCGCGGTCCAGGCCATAACGCTCATAGATATACTGGATAACTTCCTCGCGCCGCTCATGCTCGAAATCGACATCGATATCCGGCGGCTCGCGGCGTTCGGCGGAGATGAAGCGCTCGAACAGCAGATCGATTTGGGTGGGGTCGACGGCGGTGACGCCGAGGCAGTAGCATACCGTCGAGTTGGCCGCCGAGCCGCGCCCCTGGCACAGAATATCCTTGCTGCGGGCGAAGCGGACGATGTCGTGGACGGTCAGGAAATACCGCGCGTAGCCCAGCCGCGCGATCAGCTCCAGTTCCTTGGTCACGTTCGCGCGGACATCCGCGGGGATGCCGGACTTGTAGTGTTTGGAAGCGCCTTGCCAGACCAAGTCGGCCAGATGCGCGTCCGGTGTCTTGCCGGGCGGCACAGGTTCATCGGGATATTCGTAGGCCAGTTCATCGAGCGAGAATTGCGCGCGGGTGGCCAGTTCGACAGCGTGAGCGAGAGCCTGCGGATGGTCACGGAACAACCGGGCCATTTCGAGGGGCGGTTTCAGGTGGCGTTCGGCGTTGGGCAGCAGCGCGAGCCCGGCCTCGGCTACCGTGGTGCGCAGGCGGATCGCCGTCATCACGTCGTGCAACGGGCGGCGCTCGGGGACGTGATACAGCACGTCGTTGGTGGCGACCAAGCGGGCGCGGTGGGACCGCGCCAGGGCGGCCAGCGCGCGCAGCCGGCTTCGGTCATTGGCAGCGTGGCGGCGGCTGGCCGCCAAGTATAGCCGGTCGCCCAGTGCCCCGCGCAGCCGCGTCAGCGTGACGGCAAACGCCGAGTCCAGCCGCGCGGGCGGGATAACTAGAATGAGCTGGCCCTCGGCGTGCTCCAGCACGTCATTGAGGTCGAGCAGGCACTCGCCCTTGGGCGCGCGCTGTTTGCCACACGAGAGCAGCCGCGTCAGGCGGCCCCAAGCGGCACGGTCGGTGGGGTAGCAGGCCAGCTCCTGCCCGCCGCGCAACACCAGGCGGCTGGCCGGCAGAATGCGAGTGTTAACTTGCTTCGCCGCCTCATGCGCCCGCACCACGCCGGCGACGCTGTTGTGGTCGGCGATGCCGATGGCCGTGAAGCCGAAATCCACTGCCGTCTCCACCAGTTCCTCCGGCCGGCTGGCGCCGCGCAGGAACGAGAAGGCAGTGGCGGCGAGGGGCTCGGCGTACATAATGAGAACATAACATAAACATATGGCGCGCGCATCTCGATATTATGCGGATGTGGTATGCGGGCTTTTCCGTCGCCTCGCGAGACACCGCGCCTTCCGCCACGCGGCTGGCGGGCCGTTCAGGCGACTTAATCATTGCGAGCTTCTCCAGATTTTGCCAGTATGTTGCAGGGTCTTTGGCCAAGGTCCGAAAAAGCCGTTCGACAGGTTTATCGGCGATGGATCATAGGCGAGGCGCACATGACGCAACCAAATGTTCGGTCCTTCCGTGACGTGCTGGTTTATCTCAGTGTCGGCGACAATGCGCCCGCCAGGCTCGGCGCCGCCACGGCGCTGGCAAAACAGCACGGCGCGCGGCTGATCGGCGTCGAAGTCAATCACCCGTCCGTATACGACACGGACCGGGCGCCCGCCGCGGTCGAACTGGCCGAGACTTTCCAGCGGGAAGCCGAGGCGGCGGGACTGGACAGTGTATTCCACGCCGCCAGCCGCGCCGATACAGTCGGCTGGAAGGCGCTCTACGCACACTATGCCGACATCGTCGTCGCCCCCACGGCGAGCGAGGCCGATGCCGGCCTGGTCCTGCGCGGGGTGCCCGAGGACGTGATGCTGAACGCCGGCGTACCGGTGCTCGTCATCCCGGGTCTATGGAAACCGCAGCCACTCGGGCGGCGCGTGGTGGTGTCCTGGAACGCCAGCCGCGAAGCGACGCGCGCCGTGCATGATGCGCTGCCCATCCTTACCCGTGCCGACAGCGTCGTCCTCTTCGCCTTCGATGCACGTCATAACGTGCTGAAGGAGGAGACGGACCTGCTGCGGAGGCACCTCGCAGCGCACGGGATCGAGGCCCGCCCGTTCACGTGGCCGGATGTCGGCAATATCGATCCGGTCGATGCATTGTTTTCCTGCCTCAGCGAAGAGGACTGCGACATGATCGTGGCCGGCGGCTACGGGCACCCGCGGTTCCTGGAACGGCTGATGGGCGGTGCCACAAGGCTGCTGATGCATACCCTGACTTTGCCGGTGCTTATGTCGCACTGACACATCTGCGTCGGGGCCGGTCCCCGCCCGTGCCTGACCGGCGCCGACTTGCCGCAATAGCCACGACCGCGACGACGTTCCTCGCGCTGCACAGTCCGCCGGGCCTGCACGCAACTTCTCCGGGCCGAAATCATTTGCTTCCGGGCCATGGCAAAGACGCCGGCCGCACGGAGGAAGCAGGGATGAACCGCGGAGAAAAACTGCTGTTGGTCGTATTGCTCGCTGCCATGGGCATGTCCATTGCCGTGCCCGAGCGCATCGAGGCCGTCGCCACCGCGCAAGGCCGGCGGCCACCGCCGGCGAATCATGATGCCGCGTTTCGTCAGGCCGCTGCTGGGCACGGCCGCGAGGCAGACAGCCCGAGCGAGATCCCCGCGCGCGGCTGGTGGGACATCACCAAGCGCGTTGTGCAGCAATTCTCCGACCACCGTCTCATGACGGAAGCGGCCGGCATCACCTTCTATGCGCTGCTGGCGCTGTTCCCCGCACTCGCCGCACTGATCTCGCTGTACGGCCTGTTCGCCGATCCCAACACCATCGCCGACCAGTTGAACGCGCTACCAGGCATGGTGCCCAGCGGCGGCATGCAAATCATCAGCGATCAAATGCATAGCCTCGCCAGTAACCACAGCGCGCTCGGCTTCGGCGCGCTACTCGGGCTGGCCACCTCTCTATGGAGCGCCAACCAGGGCATCAAATCGCTGTTCGATGCGCTCAACGTCGTCTACGACGAGCGCGAGAAGCGCGGCTATATCTGGCGCACCGCGCTGTCGCTGATGTTCACAGTCGGAACATTGCTGTTCGTGATTGTGGCGATGGCGGCCGTGGTGGCACTGCCGGTGGCGCTGGGGTTCATTGGTCTCGGCGACACCAGCGATCTGCTGCTGAAATCGCTACGCTGGCCATTCCTGCTCGTCGCCATCTCGATGTTTCTCGCATTCGTGTATCGCTATGGCCCTTCGCGTGAGCATGCCCGGTGGCGCTGGGTGTCCTGGGGCGGCGTGCTCGCCGCCGTGCTGTGGGTGCTCGTGTCCGCTGCGTTCTCGTACTATGTCAGCCATTTCGGCAGCTACAACAAGACCTACGGCTCGCTCGGCGCCGCTATTGGTTTCATGACCTGGATCTGGATCTCGTCCATGGTGGTGCTGACGGGCGGCGAAGTAAATGCGGAAATGGAGCATCAAACCGCGCGCGACACCACTACCGCGCCACGTAAACCGCTCGGCCAGCGCGGCGCCATCAAGGCCGACACGGTCGCAGCCGAGGCTGGCGGCTGAGCCTCACGCCCGTGTGTCTGCGACCCCGCCGCCCGACGCGTTGGCAAGGTGCGAGACGGTGGAGAGGCACGATGGAACGATGTGATTTGGTCAAGTCGCTGGCGGCGGCTGGATTGCGGGCGGGGACGGCCACGTTGGCGCGAGCGCAAACCCCGCGACGCCGCTATCGCCCAAATTGGGCGACCCAGGCGAATTGCGCGGCGAGATGCTGTACCGCAAATTCGGCACGACCGGCGAAGCTGTCTCCGCCATCGGTTTGGGTGGTTCGCATCTCGCGAAACCGGGCCTCGATGAGGCGGCGTCCATCCGGCTGTGCCGTGCCGCCATCGATCGCGGCATCACCTATCTGGGCAATTCCTGGGGCTACAACAAAGGCCTCAGCGAGGAACGCATGGGGACCGCGCTGTCGCAAGGCGGCTATCGCAACCGTGTGTTCCTGATCACGAAGGGGGATGGCCGCACGCGACCGACCGCGCAACAGCAGCTGGACGAATGGTGAGGCGGTTGCGCGCCGAGCGTATCGACCTGCGGCAGTTCCATGAAGTGCTGCGCCTCGACGATCCAGACCGCATCTTCGTGCCGGATCGCGCGCTTGCCGTGGCGCTGGAGGCGCGGAAGGCCGGAATAATCCTCTTTATCGGTTTCATCGGCCACAAGGACCCGCATGTCCATCTACACATGCTGGATGTTGCCGGGCGCTAGGCCTCCACTTCGATGCCGTGCTGCCCGCGGGCAACGTGATGGACGCGCATTTCCGCAGCCATGTGCGCAATGTCATGCTGGTCGCGCTCAGTCAGGGATCGCGGTACAGACGATGAAGCCGTTCGCCGGCGGGGATGGGGTGATCCTGAAAAGCGGCAGCGACATCAAACCCACTGAATGCCTGCATTATGCGCTCAACCTGCCGACCAGCGTTGTCATCGCCGGCATCGATAATCAGCGAGCGCTCGATCAGGCGTTCGAAGCGGCGAAGACATTCAAAGAACCCCGATTGGCTGGGCGGCGATTTCCCGAAACACCGCGCGGCGGCGCCGAAGAACGGCGGATAAACGACTGTAATGGGGATAGGGCGGAAGTATTCCGCCGCTTTCACGCGCGGATAATATCGAGACGAAAGAGACGGAATGCTTCCGCCTTGTCGTTGATGCTCGCGAAATCAGCTTTCCAGCTCGATATCCCAGTACAGGTAGTCGCGCCAGCTCTCGTGCAGGTAGTTGGGCGGGAAGGCGCGGCCGTTTTCCTGTAATTCCCAGGTCGAGGGCTGCCGTGGCGTATGGCGCGGAAACATGTGGCACTCGCGCGGCAGGCGGCTGCCTTTGCGCAGATTGCAGCCGCCACAGGCCGTTACCACGTTTTCCCATGTCGTCCGCCCACCGCGGCAGCGCGGGATCACATGGTCGAACGTCAGGTCTGGCGCCGGCTGGCGCTCCCCGCAATACTGGCAACCGAAGGCGTCACGCAGGAACACGTTGAACCGCGTAAACGCGGGCTTGCGAGCGGCCGGGATATAGTCCTTCAGCGCGATTACGCTGGGCAGGCGCATCGTGATGCTAGGCGACCGCACTTCCTCGTCATACTCGTTCAGCACGCTGACACGATCGAGGAACACGGCCTTTACCGCGTCTTGCCACGCCCACACCGAAAGCGGGAAATACGATAGCGGGCGGAAATCCGCATTCAGTACGAGTGCCGGAAAGTGTTGGCCGCCGTCTGGCAAGCGCCGCCCCTCATCCACGCGATCGTCGTGTCCACCGACACGAACCTCGGGCGTTATCGCATCCCACGCCTGCGCGCCGCAAGCCCAGCCCCGCGCGGTTTCATCCTCCGGTCATCATCCGTGGCTTCCGGGCCAATCTTCAGGTGCCGGCAAAGCAGCGCTGCAGGAACAGTGCGCCGGCGGACAGGCCGGGGGCGCCGAGTTCGTGGCCCATATCCGGGACGAACAGCGACTCGACCGGCACACCCGCATCCCGCAGCGCGTGCTCGGCAAGCATGGAGCGTTCGGGCGGCACCACCTCGTCGCGCTCGCCATGCACGAGCAACACCGGCGGCGCGGCGCCGGCGCGCGGCGGCACCACGTCGAGCAACGAGCCAGAGAACGCCAGGATGGCCCGCGGCGGCACCGCCCGGCGCAGACCGGCATGCAGCGCCACCATGGCCCCCTGGCTGAACCCCATCAGCGCCACCGCCTCGGCCGGCAATGCCAGCCGCGCCAGTTCGGCCGTGATGAAGCCAAGCAGATCCTCAGCGCCGACCGACACGCCCGCGATCATGCGCGCCGGCGAGCGATCCCCCACGTCGAACCACTGCCGCCCGTATGGCGTGTCACCGCACAGCTCCGGTCCATCGGGGGCGGCGAAGGCCGCGTCGGGCAGCGCATCGGCCCACACGGGCCCGAGATCGATCAGGTCGTGGCCGTTGGCGCCCAGTCCATGGCACAACACCACCAGTTGCCGCGCAACACCACGGGATTTTGGCCCCCAGCGTGGTCCATCCAGCTCGCGCATTCGCTTCTCCCGCCGAATATACGTCAATATATGGTCACGACCACGCGCTTCGCACCAAGCCCGACCGGCCATCTGCACCTCGGCCACGCCTTTGCGGCCGTCACGGCATGGCGCCGGGCGCGGCACGAGGGCGGGCGGTTTCTGTTGCGGCTGGAGGATATCGATCCCACGCGCTGCCGACCTGAATTCGCCGCCGGTATTATCGAAGACCTGACATGGCTCGGGCTGGATTGGGATGGCCCGGTTCGGGTGCAGTCGCGCCATCTCGCCGAGTATCGCGCGGTGCTTGACGCGCTGGCGGCGCGCGGACTGGTGTATCCGTGCTTCTGCACCCGTGCCGATATTACCCGCGAGATCGCAGGCGCCGCCGCGGCACCGCACGGGCCGGATGGTCCGGTCTATCCCGGCACCTGCCGCGACCTCAGCCAGGCGACGCGGCGCGCGCGCATCGATGCCGGGATGCCCTACGCGCTCCGGCTCGATACGGCACGCGCGCTGGCAGCCGCGCCGGGCCCGCTATGGTTCGAGGAGGAAGGCGAGGGCGCCGTGCCCTGCGGCCCGGCGCTGTTCGGCGACGTGGTGCTGGGCCGCAAGGAGGTGCCGGCCAGCTATCACCTCTGTGTGACGCACGACGATGCGCTGGCCGGCGTCACGCTGGTGACGCGCGGGGCCGACCTGCGCCCGGCCACGCATCTGCACCGGCTGCTCCAGGCGCTGATGGGCTGGCCGGCACCGCGCTATTCCCACCACCCACTGCTGACCGACGGGTTCGGCCGCCGACTGGCCAAGCGCGACCGGGCGGCCACGTTGCGCGCGCTGCGCGAAGCCGGCGCCGATCCGGCCGAGATCCGCGCGCGCGTGGCCGGCTGACGCGGTCAGGTGGCCTGGCGTTCGTAGCGCTTGGCCGCCTGCCACGCTTCTTCCATCTCGGCGAGGGTGGCTTCGGCGGGCGTGCGACCCTCGGCGGCCAGCGACGCCTCAATGGCGCCGAAGCGGCGGGCGAATTTCTGGTTGGCGACGCGCAGGCAGGCTTCCGGGTCCAGATGCAGCTTGCGGGCGAGGTTGGCCAGCACGAACAGCATGTCACCCAGCTCATCGGCCAGCCGCGCAGGGTCCGCCGTGTCCAGTTCCGCGCGCAGTTCGCTGGTCTCCTCGGCCAGCTTGTCGAGCACGGCGGCGGTGTCCGGCCAATCGAAGCCGACGCGAGCAGCACGGGCGGTGAGTTTTTGCGCACGCGTCAGCGCCGGCAGCCCGATGGCCACGCCGGCCAGCGTCCCGCTTTCGGCGCGGTCGGCGCGTTCGCGGCGCTTCTGCTCCTCCCAGGCCAGCGTCTGCGCGCCGGCGGTGCGGGCTGCGTCCTGCCCGAACACATGGGGATGGCGGCGGACCATCTTGTCGGCAATGGCGGCAGCGACATCGGCAAAGCCGAACCGCCCTTCTTCCTCGGCCATCCGCGCGTGGTAGACGACCTGGAACAGCAGGTCGCCGAGCTCGTCCGGGAGGGCGGCAAAATCCCGCCGTGCGATGGCGTCGGCGACTTCGTAGGCTTCCTCGATGGTGTACGGCGCGATGGAGTCGAAGGTTTGGTCGCGGTCCCAGGGGCAGCCCGTGTCGCGGTCACGCAGTGCCACCATGATGTCGAGCAGGCGGCGCAGTTCGGTCTCGGCGGTGGCGGTCACTATCGGCTCCTGACGGTTGCGGCCATGCTAACGGGCGCATAGGCGCGCAAGAAGACCTCGGTGCCGCGACGCGCCCGGCGGGTGATCTCCTCCCGCGTGACCGGCCGGACCAGTGCGAACGCCAGTTTCGCCGGCAGGCTGCCTTCCCATAGGCTCACCAGATCGTCGGCCGCCCATGCAGGGTCATCCACGCTCAATTCGCCGCGGTCGGCCGCAGCGGCGATCATCGCCGTCAGCGCCGCGCGGACGCGGCCAGGGCCGGCGTCGTAGAACCGCGTCGCCAGGGCCGGATTGTCGCGCAGCACGCCGGGTAGCGTATGCGCCATACAGGTCGTATCCGGGTCCAGGATGACACCCAGAAACCGATTGCCGAGCGCCGTCAGGCGGTCGCGAAGTCCACCGCAATGGCACTGCGGCTCGGCCAGCTCACCAAGCATGTGATCGGAAATTGAACTGACAACGCTTTCGAACAGTGCCTCCTTGTCGCGGAAGTGACTGTAAACAGTCATTTTCGAAACACCGGCCTGCACGGCCACCATTTCCATCGTCACCATGTCGAACGGCTGGCGTGTGAACAGGCTTCGCGCGGCCGCGATGATGGCCGCGCGCTTGGCGGTGTCCTTCGGGCGGCCGGACCGGGTTGGGTTGGGCGACTGCACGACGCGATGTTCCTATCGCGGCAATTACTGGACTTAACGGTATAGCTACCACATAATGGACGCCGTGGTACAGGAATATGATCGCGTGGGCATCCCCATTGTAGCGCTATCGCGACAGCCGCCAAGACGGCGGCCAGCCGTCTGGGCTGTCGTGCTGCCGGTGCTGCTCGCCGGCTGCACGGCCGGCCCGGACTACAAGGCGCCCGCTGCCCCCTCGGCCACGCGGTTCACCGCTGTACCTCTGCCCGACAAGACCGCGTCCGCCGCCACGCCGGGAGGTGCCGCGCAGGTCCTGGCCGAAGGCCGCGACATCCCCGGCGACTGGTGGACGATGTTCCATTCGCCGGAGATCACGGCGCTCGTCATCCGCGCGCTGAAGGCCAATCCGGACGTTGCGGCGGCCAAGGCCACGCTGCTGGAAGCGCGGGAGAACACGCGCGCCGAGCAGGGCAGCCTGTTCCCGCAGGTCTCCGCCCAGGCCTCGGACACGCGCGCGCAACAGTCCCTTGCCTCGTTCGGCTTCGGCCAGGGCTCGGCGCTGTATACGTTGTACAATGCCCAGCTCAACGTCTCCTACACGCTCGATGCGTTCGGCGGCATAAGGCGGCAGATCGAGCAGCTCGGCGCGCAGGCTGAGTATGAGCGGTTCGAACTGGAGGCCACCGACCTGACGCTGACGGCCAACGTGGTAGCGGCTGCCATCACCGAAGCGTCGCTGCGGGCGCAGATCGACACCACGCGAGACATTATTCGCACCTACACCGATGCGCTAGAAGTGACACGGCGGCGCTTCGAGCTCGGCGGCGTCAGCCAGGTGGACGTATTGCAGCAGCAAGCGCTGCTGGATGCGCAGGTCGCGACACTGCCCGGGCTGCAGAAGCAGCTGGAGCAGGAACGCAACCAGTTGGCCGTCTACGTGGGTGGGCTGCCCAGCGACTATGCCGAGCACACGCTCGACCTGAATGGCTTGACGCTGCCCGAGCAGGTGCCGTTGTCGCTGCCGTCGCAACTGGTGGCGCAGCGGCCCGACATCCGGGCCTATGCCGCGCTGCTGCATGCGGCCACCGCCAATGTCGGGGTCGCGGTCGCCAACGAGCTGCCGCAGATCTCGCTCACCGGCAGTTACGGGCGCGACGGCAGCACATTCTCCAATCTGTTCACGCCCGCCGGTATCATCTGGAGTATCGCCGCCACCGTGACGCAGCCTATCTTCGAAGGCGGCACGTTGCGCGCGCGACAGCGGGCGGCGGTGGCGGCGATGGATGTGGCGGCGGCGCAGTACAGCAGCACCGTCAACACCGCGTTCCAGAACGTCGCCAATGCACTGGTAGCGATCCAACGTGATGCCGAGACGCTGCGCGCGGCGCTGGCCGCCACCCGGACATCGGCGGCGAGCCTTGCGGTGGCACGGGCGCAATACGCCGCCGGCGGCAGCACCTATCTGAACGTACTGAACGCCGAGCAGAGCGACCAGAGCGCGCGGCTGAACCTGATCACCGCCCAGGCGGCCCGCTTCACCGACACCGTGGCGCTGTTCCAGGCGCTCGGCGGCGGCTGGTGGAACCGCGCCGATGTCGACCCGAAGATCACGCAGTGCTGCGGAGTATTCCAATGAACGGCACCACGACGACCACCGGCGTCGACACGTTGGCGCGGACCATGCCGAAGCGGCCGCGGATGTGGCTGCGCATGACGCTGATGCTGCTGGTCGTGGCGCTCCTGGCCGCCGGGCTGATCGGCTTCCAGATATTCAAGGCCGGCATCCTCAAGCAGGTGACGGCGCAGATCCAATCCGCGGTGCCGACCGTGGGCACGGCGACGGCGACGATGCAGTCGTGGCAACCGGCGCTGACCGCCGTCGGGTCGCTGCGGGCGTTCGACGGGGCCGATCTGGCGGCCGAGATCGGCGGCGTGGTGGACCAGATCCACTTCGAGTCCGGACAGGACGTTGCGGCCGGCACCGTGCTGCTGCGGCTGCGCCCGAACGACGATGACGCCAAACTGGCGCAGCTGCAGGCGGCGGCGGAGCTGGACGCGATCACGCTGCGGCGCGACCAGCGGCAGTTGCAGGCGCAGGGCGTGGCGCAATCGACTGTCGATACCGACGCGGCCAACCTGAAGGTTGCGCAGGCGCAGGTGGCTGCCCAGCAGGCGCTGATGGCCGAAAAGGTGGTGCGCGCGCCGTTCGCAGGCCGGCTCGGCACGCGGCAGGTCGATCTCGGCCAGTACCTGGCAGCGGGCACGGCCATCGTGACGTTGCAGGCGCTCGACCCGATGCTGATCGATTTCTATCTGCCGCAACAGGCGCTGGCGCATATCGCGATCGGCCAGAAAGTGCAGGTCAGCGTCGATGCCTATCCGGGCCGGGTGTTCGAAGGGACGATCACGTCGCTGAATTCCAAGGTCGATGCGACCAGCCGCATGCTTCAGGTGCGGGCGACGCTGCGCAACCTGGACCACGCGTTGCTGCCCGGCATGTTCGCCACCGTCGCCACCGACACCGGTGCGCCGCAATCGCTGGTGACGATCCCGAACGCGGCCGTCGCATACAACCCCTACGGCAGCGTGGTCTACGTGATCCATGACGAGAAGGACGCGCAGGGCAAAGCGACGCAGATAGCGCGGCAGCAATTCATCACCACCGGTGCCGCGCGTGGCGATCAGGTGAGTGTCCTGAAAGGTCTCGCCGCCAACGACGTCGTCGTCACCGAGGGTCAGCTCAAGCTGCACAACAACGAGGCGGTGAAGATCGACAACAGCGTGCCCGTGTCCGCCAACGCAGCGCCCGTGCTGCAAGATTACTGACCGGGACGCGGAACATGAAATTCACCGACATCTTCATCCGTCGTCCGGTCCTGGCCAGTGTGGTCAGCCTGATGATCCTGGTGATCGGGTTCAAGGCTTTCACCTCGCTGCCGATTCTGGAATACCCGAAAACCGAGAACGCGGTGGTGACCGTCACCACCGTCTACTACGGCGCCGACCCGGATACCGTGGCCGGCTTTGTCACCACGCCGCTGGAGAACGCTATCTCCCAGGCCAACGGCATCGACACGCTGACATCGAAAAGCACGTCCGGTGCCAGCACGATCACCGCCAACCTTGTCTTGAACTTCGACCCCGACAAGGCGATCACCGAGATCAGCGCCAAGATCAATTCCGTGCTCAACCAGTTGCCGGCCGGCGTGCAGCAGCCGACGCTGACGGTGGCGGTCGGCCAGTCGCTCGACGCGATGTACATCGGCTTCGCGAGCGACGTGCTATCGCCCAATCAGCTCACCGACTATCTGGTGCGCAACGTGCAGCCGCGCCTGCAATCCCTGCAAGGCGTGCAGACGGCCGAGCTGCTTGGCCAGCAGAACTTCGCGATGCGCGCGTGGCTCGACCCGCAAAAGCTCGCCGCCTACGGGTTGACAGCGACGGACGTGACGACGGCGCTGGACAACAACAACGTCATCGCCGGGCTGGGCACCACCAAAGGCCAGATGGTGCAGTTC
This sequence comes from uncultured Pseudomonadota bacterium, assembly GCA_963764895.1. Lineage (GTDB taxonomy): Bacteria > Pseudomonadota > Alphaproteobacteria > Acetobacterales > Acetobacteraceae > CAVXUK01. Next base: position 250,765 of record CAVXUK010000009.1, on the reverse strand, counting down.
AACCTGACCGGATCGACCAATCTGCATTCGCTGGAAGAGTTCCGCAACCTGATCGTCAAACAGGTCAACGGTGGCATCATCCGCCTGCGTGACGTGGCCAACGTGACACTCGGCGCCGACGACTACGAATCCAGCGTGTCCTACAACGGCAAGAGGGGCGTGTATCTCGGCATCCAGACCGTGCCGTCCGCCAATCTGCTGGATGTGGTCGCCGAGGTGAAGGCGGCGCTGCCGGCAATCCAGCGGCAGCTTCCGGCGGGCATTGAGAGCGACGTCGTCTACGACGCGTCGGTATTCGTAAACAGCTCGATCAACGAGGTCGAAAGGTCGCTGGCCGAAACGGTGCTGATCGTGACGGTGGTGGTGTTCATCTTCCTCGGCTCGCTGCGCTCGGTGCTGATCCCGGTTATCACGATCCCACTGTCGCTGATCGGCACATTCGCGGTCATGCTGGTGTTCGGCTTCTCGATCAACCTGCTGACGCTGCTGGCGCTGGTGCTGGCGATCGGGCTGGTGGTGGACGACGCGATTATCGTCGTCGAAAGCGTGAACCGCCATCTGAGCGAGGGTCTACGCGCGCGCGACGCGGCCATCAAATCCGCGCGCGCATTGGCCAATCCGATCATTGCGATGACGGTCGTGCTGATCGCGGTGTATGTGCCGATCGGATTCCAGGGCGGGCTGACCGGCGCGCTGTTCACCGAATTCGCCTTCACGCTGGTGGGCTCGGTGACGATGTCGGCGATCGTGGCGCTCACATTGTCGCCGATGATGTGTTCGTTCCTGCTGAAGCCGCACGGCCAGGGCAGCCGTTGGCAGGAACGCATCATGGACACGATCGACCACGTTTTCGGCCGTGTCGAACGTGGCTATGAGCGACTGTTGCGCAGCAGCCTGCGTACACTGCCGGTCACGCTGCTGTTCGCGGCCTTCGTGATCGGCGGCATCTATTTCCTCTACGGCAGTGCCGACAGCGAACTGGCACCGGACGAGGACCAGGGCGTGGTCATCCTGCAGTCGACCTCCGCGCCCGCGGCGACGCTGGCGCAGAAGCTGCTGTTCGACAAACAGGCCTACGATATCATGGCGAAGGTGCCGGAGGCCGACCAGATCTTTCAGATCGAAAGTCCGGGCCAATCGATCAGCGGCGTTACGCTCAAGCCGTGGGATCAGCGGCAGCGTACCGCCACAATGATCCAGCGCCAGCTGCAAGGTGAGCTCAACAATGTCGCCGGGCAGAAAGTCGCGGCGTTCCTGCCGCCGGCGTTGCCGGGGTCGCAGGGACTGCCGATTCAGTTCGTGCTGAAATCCACCCAGTCGATCGCACAACTGTATCCGCAGGCGGAGAAATTCCTCGCCGACGCAGCGGCCAGCGGCAAGTTCCTGTTCATCGACAGCGACCTCAAGGTCGATGCGCCGCAGGCCGTGATCGAGATCGACCGCGACAAGGCCGCCCAGCTCGGCCTGTCGATGAGCGACGTAGGCACCGCGCTCGGCGGATTGCTGGGCGGCGCCTACACCAACTACTTCAGCCTCGGTTCACGCTCCTACAAGGTGATCGCGCAGGTGCAGCAGCGGTCGCGGCAGACGATCGATCAGGTGATGGATTTCCAGATCGCCACCATCAATGGTAGGCCGATTCCGCTGTCGGCCATCGCGAATGTGCGCCAGGAGACGGTGCCCGAGACGGTGACGCATTTCCAACAGATCAATGCCGCGACGATCTCCGGCGTGCCGGCGCTCGGCGTCTCGCAGGACGCCGCGCTGACAAGCCTCCAGGCTCTTGCGCAGCGCGACCTGTCGGGCGACGTATCGATCGACTATGCCGGGCCGCTGCGCCAGTTCGTGCAGGAGTCGAGCGGCTTCGTGGCCACGTTCGTGCTGGCGCTGATCATCATCTTCCTGGCGCTGGCCGCGTTGTTCGAGAGTTTTCGCGATCCGCTGGTGATCCTGGTCTCGATCCCGATGTCCATCGCCGGGGCGCTGGTCTTCATCAGCCTGGGCCTCGGCGGCGCCTCGCTGAACATCTACACGGAGGTCGGCCTGGTGACGCTGATGGGGCTGATCAGCAAGCACGGCATCCTGATCGTCGAAGTCGCCAACGAGCAGCAGCTTGCGGGCCGCACGAAGCTGGAGGCGGTGGTGCATGCCGCCCAGATCCGCTTGCGGCCGATCCTGATGACGACAGCGGCGATGGTGTTCGGCGTGGTGCCGTTGATCATGGCCACCGGCGCGGGTGCAGCCTCGCGTTTCAACATGGGGCTGGTGATTGCCAGCGGGCTGGCGATCGGCACGCTGTTCACGTTGTTCGTGCTGCCGGCCGTCTACCTCGCCATCGCCGCCCGCCACCATGCGGAACATGCGGCGGCAGAGCCAACGGCGCTGCCTACGCCTTTATGAACGCCAGCAGATCCTGGTTCAGCCGGTTCCTCTCGGTATAGAACAGGCCGTGCGGTGCGCCGGAATAGATTTTCAATTCCGAGCCCGCGATCAGGCGCGCGGCAAGGCGCGCGGATTTGTCGGCCGGCACCGTCGCGTCGGCATCGCCATGGATGATGAGCGTCGGCACGCGGAACGTCGCCAGGTCGCGGCGGAAATCCGTCTCAGCGAACGCGTGTACGCAGGCCAGCGTTGCCCTGGCTGAACCGCGCAGTGCCAGCATCTGGATCCAGTCGAGCAATTCGCTGCTGATCGAGAAGGTCAGCGGCCCGGCGCCCAGCAACTGCTTGGCGAGAGTTGCCACGGTAGCGGGGCGGTCCTCTTCCAATCCGGCGCTCATTTGTTCGAAGATTCGATGGTCCACGCCGTCCTGGTTTGAACTCGGTCCTCAGCAGAAAGGGCGTGACGGAGGCAAGCAGGACCGTTTTGGCCACGCGGGCGCCGCCATGCCGGTTCAGGTAGCGTGCGACCTCGCCGCCGCCCATCGAGTGCCCGACCAGCGTTACGTTGGATAGATCCAGACGATCGAGCACCGCCTTCAGATCGTCGGCCAGCGTGTCGTAGTCGTAGCCGGACCACGGCTGGCTGGATCGGCCGAAGCCGCGGCGATCATAGGTGATCACGCGCAGATCCTGTGAGGCGAGAAAACCCGCCTGATACTCCCACATGTCGGAGTCGAGCGGCCAGCCATGGATCAGCACGACCGGTCTGCCTCTACCCCAGTCATTGTAAAACAGCGTGGTCTTGTCGGCGGTTTCGATGAACGGCATGGCGCCCTCCCGCGGATTGCCATTTCCCAACGAAGGGTGGCGGGCACAGTTGCGGCCAGCGCACGCAAGCGTGGCGGAGGGCGCGTGCCAACTTCCCCGCCACATCAAGCGTTACGCCTTGATTGCCATTCCGGAGGGCGACGACATGGATCAGTTGCGCATGGTCGCCAGGCTGGCGGCCCTGCCCGAGGGGCGCGGCGTGCGCGTGGACGTCCAGGGCCGCAAGATCCTGCTGGTGCGCCAGGGCGACGGGGTCCACGCCTATGCGGCCGAATGCCCGCATGCCAACGGCCCGCTTGAGGAAGGTGCGGTGTGCAACGGGCGCATCGTCTGCCCGTGGCACAAGGGCACGTTCCGCCTCTCGGACGGTTCGCTGCTGGAGCCGCCGGCGCTCGACGGGCTGGCGCGCTATCGGGTGCGGGTGACGGCGGGAGGGGACGTGCTGGTGGCGCCGGAGCCGATCCACCAGCCGGCGCCGGCCACGCCCGAGGATGCCCGCACCATGCTGATCGTGGGCGCCGGGGCCGCCGGCACCGCCGCCGCCGCCGCGTTGCGTGAAGCCGGGTTCGGCGGACGCGTGCTGCTGGTTGGCCAGGAGCCGGGCGATCCGTTCGACCGGACCTCGCTCAGCAAGTTCGTCATGGCCGGTGCCATGCCGCCGGATGAGGCGCCGCCGCTGCTGCCGCCGGACTTCTTCACCGAGCAGCGCATCGACCGCATCGCCGCCGAAGTCGAACGGCTCAACGTCGCGGCCTGTACGGTGCGGACGCGGGACGGACAGGAATTCGCCTATGATGCGGCGCTGGTGGCCACCGGGGGCGTGCCGAAGCGGCTGGACATTCCCGGTGCCGACCTGGGCGGCGTGCAGGTGCTGCGCACGCGCCAGGACGCCGCCGCCATCCTTGCCTGCGTGCGGGACGGCGGCCGCGTGGTGATCCTCGGCAGCAGCTTCATCGGGCTGGAAGTCGCGTCCGGCCTGCGCGAGCGCAAGCTGGATGTTGCCGTGGTGGCGCCGGAGGCGGTGCCGTTCGCCAGGCAGTTCGGGCCGCGGCTCGGGTCCATGTTCCGCGCGTTGCACGAAGCCAACGGCGTGGTGTTCCACCTCGGCACGCAGGCCGAACGGCTGGAGGGGCAGGGGCGGGTGGCCCGCGTGGTGCTGGCGGATGGCACCGTACTGCCGGCCGATCTGGTCATCATGGGGGTCGGCGTGGCGCCGGCGACCGGGTTCGTCGACGGACTGAAACTGGCCGAGGATGGCGGCATTCCGGTCGATGGCGGCATGCTTGCCGCCGACGGGCTGTATGCCGCCGGCGACATCGCGCTGTTCCCGCTGCCGCGTGGCGGGGAGCGCGTCCGCGTGGAGCATTGGCGCGTTGCCCAGCAGCACGCCCGCATCGCCGCCCACAACATGCTGGGCGGCGCGGAGGTGTACAGCGGCGTGCCGTTCTTCTGGACCTACCATTACGGCAAGAGCTTCGAATATCTCGGCCACGCCTCGCACTGGGACGACGTGGTCATCGACGGTGATCCTGACCAGCATCGTTTCGTGGCTTTCCTGGTACGCGGCGGCAACGTGGCGGCCGTGGTGGCGTGCCAGCGGGAGCGCGAGACGGCGATCCTGGCTGAGAGCTTGCGCCGGTCGCTCGCGGTGGACACGGCGCTGCAACTGATCCGGGGCGCCTAGATGTTCCTCGGCGATGGCGGCACGGGTGCCCGGCCGGGACCGCCCATGGTGGTGGCAGTTCCGGTCAAGGACGAGGCGGAGCGCATCGGCGACTGCTTGCAGGCGCTGGCGTGGCAGCAGGGTGGCCGCGACCATCACGTGCTGCTGCTGGTGAACAACACCACGGACGGCACGGCAGACGTGGTCCGGTCCCTCGCGCCCAGCTTGCCGATCAGCGTGCATGTGATTGAGCGCCGCCTGCCGCAGGACCGCGCGGGTGCCGGCGTCGCGCGCAGCCTCGCGATGCGTCATGCGGCACGGCTGCTCGGGCCGGATGGTGTCTTGTTGACCACTGACGCCGACGGGCGCGTGGCGCCGGACTGGATCGCCGCCAACCGCGCCGCAGTGTGCCTGGGAGCGGAGGTAGTCGCCGGCCGCGCCCTGATCGATCCGGTCGAGGCCACCGACATCCCCGCGCACCTGCACGCCGACAACTCACTGGAATGCACCTACGGCGACTTGCTCGACGAGATCGACGCTTTGCTGGACCCGGACCCGACCGATCCCTGGCCGCGGCACACCGAAGATTCCGGCGCCAGCCTCGCGGTGACTCTGGACGCCTGGCGTCGCGCGGGCGGCGTGCCGGCGTTCCCGGTCGGCGAGGACCGCGCCTTCGTCACCGCGCTACGCCGTGTCGATGCCCACATTCGCCATGCGCCCGGCGTGCGCGTGGTGGTATCCGGGCGGATCCAGGGGCGGGCGGCGGGCGGCATGGCGGATACGATGCGCCGGCGCATGGTGCGCCAGGACCCGCTGGTGGACGACCGGCTGGAACCCGCGCGCGACCAGGAACGCCGCTCGGCGTTGCGGGCGCGGGTGCGCGCCGCGCGGGCAGCCGGCGTGTGTCCTGCCGCGCTCGCTCAGGCGCTGGGCGTGACGCGCTCGGTGCTCGCCCATGCGCTGGGCGGGCCGTATTTCGGCGTCGGCTGGGCGATGCTGGAGGCGTGCAGTCCGGTGCTGGTGCGCCGCCCGGTGACCCGCGCGGACCTGCCGCGAGAGACCGTGCAGGCACGACGCATCCGCGACCGGTTGCGGCGCGAGCTCAGGGCACCGGTTGCAGCAGATCCAGCCGCCATGTCGTTTGGCGCTGTTGCCGTGCCGGCGTAAAGCCGCTTGCGGCGATAAATCGCGTGGCGGCATGGTCGCCGGTGCAGGGCGTGTCGGTCTGGCCGGTCCAGTTGACCAGCAGCGCCACGCCCCCCGGCAGCAGGCTGGCGGCGGCACGTTCGGCGGTCCGCGCGATGTCGTCGGGGCCAAGGAAGTACAGCACTTCGGACAGCACGATCAGGTCGAATTTCTGCTGCGGCCAATCGCCCGGAATCTGCAATCGGCGGACGGCGACATGGGGCAGGTCGACGCAATTCCGGCGGGCGATCGCAAGTGCCGCCTCGGCCACATCGACGGCCAGCAGCCACTCGCAACGTCGCGCAAGCTGGCAGGTCAGGATGCCGATCGAGCAGCCGACTTCAAATCCGGCCACGAAGCGCCGCGTCGGCAGCGCCGCCAGCGTCGCCGCGTATTTTCCGCGCTCGTAGGCGCTGGAGGCAAAATTCCAGGGATCGGCGTTGCCGGCATAGATCCGGTCGAACGTCTCGGCCGGCCATGACCGCGCGGCGTCGGTCATAGCGTATCCAGAAACACTTCGTACGGGCGGTCGAACACGGCGAGCAGTTCGGGCGGCAGGCGAAAGCCCGTCGGATCGTCGTCGATCAGGTTGCCGTATTGCGACGCATGGGCGGCGATGGCGCGGCGCTTTGCGGGCAGATAGGCCGCGATGTCCAGCCGCCAGCCTTGTACGGGGGCATCGGGCAACACCGTATCGGCCGGCAGCGTCCAGCCCCAGACCGGATAGGACAGCAGGCGAAACCCCGCGCGAGCAGCGTGTCGCGCCATCGCGTCCGCCGCTTCGTGGTCGCAATGCGGGTCGTGCCGCCACGGGGCGGCGATCATGTCGCAGCCGTTGGCGCGCATCAGATCATTAAGTGCCGTGATGGTCCCGTCGAATTCCGGCCCGACCAGCGGCGCGGCGGTGTCGCGCAGCCCGAGGAAATGCAGCCGATCCTGCGGCAGACCCAGGATAGTCGTGGCGTCCCGCGCTTCCTGCTTGCGCACCGCGCGCAGCCGTCCCGGCGGATAGGCGCGGGAATTGGGGTGCGAGCCGATGCCGTCGGTCAGGATGGCGACAACCGGCGGGCGGCAACGCGCGCAGCACGCGGCGATCAAGCCGCCACAGCCGAGCAACTCGTCATCGGCGTGCGGCGCCAGCACCAGAACGGTCCCGCCGCCGATCACGCTGTCCAGATCAGCCAAGGGCAGCGCCCGGAAGCGGTGCCGCAGGTCGCCGGCGGTGGTTTCAGCCATTCGGCAGCGCCCGCTGCATGAACCAGGCTGCGGCCTCGTCCAGCGTCTCGTCGGGGGCCGGCTGGCGCAGGTAAGTCGTCAGGTCGCGCAGCAGGCGCTCGGCCGGACTGCCCTTCACCAGTCCGCCCAGCCCGAGCGATCGCTGAATTGCGCGCATCGCATCAAGACAGGCCGTCTCCACCGCGATGCGGGCCAGATTGACGTATGCCGCCACGTCGCCCGGATCGTCCCCCGCCTCGGCGATCACCGCCGCCTTGCGCAGCCACAGCAGCGCGGTTTCCTGAGCGATCAGCGCCGTACCGATGCGCGCCCGCTGATGCGGGTTTCCGTCGCGCTTGCGCGCCATCAGTTGCTGGCGTGTGGCGTCCACCAGCGCTTCCAACCCGCCCAGTGTCACCGCCGAGGTGCGCCACGCACCGGCAGAAAATTCCGGTTGCCGCAGGTAGTCGCCGGGCGCGCCGATCAGCGCGTCCTCCGGCACCGCCAGTTCGTCGAACACCATGCTGCCGGTGCAGCAGGCGCGCATGCCCTGAAGGTGCCATGTCTCCGTGCCGACCCGCTCGCCGGGGCGCAGGGCCAGCAGCAGCATGCGTGGTTCGCCCTGCGGCGGCCCAGCCGTGACGAGCGCGCGGGTGGCGTGGCCGGCGGCCGAACAGAATATCTTGCGGCCTTGCAGGCGCATGTCGGGCAGCGTGCCGATCAGGCGCAAACCTTCCGGCGGCTCAGTGTTCCAGATCGCAAACAGGTGTCCGGCCGCCGCGTCCTGCGCCGCACGCTCAAGCTGCCGCGCTGTGCCGTAGCGCGCGATCAGCTTCAGCGCGTTCACATGCCCCTCGAACACCCGTCCAACCGCCAGATTGCCGTGCCCGATCAACCGCAGCAGGTCGAGCAACGGCCGCGCGCCGTCCGGCTCGGTGCCCAGCCCCAATCCGCCATGGGCGCTGGGCATGGGGGCCGTGTAGCCGCCGATATCGTGCAACTGGCGCAGTTCGTCGGCGGGAAACCTTCCCTCCGCGTCGAGCACCGTGGCGTTCGCCTGCCAGCCGGGCACCAGGGATGCCATGCGTGTCAGCAACATGGGCGACGGTTCGGGGGCGTGGGCCGCATCGAGCATGATCCCGCAACACCGCGCGCGGCGTGTCGTTCCAGCTCGCTCGGCCCGCCGTGATGAATTCGCCGCCATCCCGTGGACCTGCTGTCGCGCCAGCGCTTTCCTGGCCGTGATCGGAGGGAGGTGGATGGCGAAGATCGTTGTCGTGATCAGGGGGCTCCGCCGGCGTTGGCCGCGCCACGGTGGAGCGGTTCGCCCGCGCGGGGTGGGATGCCGGCATCATCGCGCGCGCCCAGGACCGGCTCGACCGGGCGGCCTGCTGGCGCCGGGCGCCATGGTCGGCGCGCTCGGCCTGTGGGGACTGGCCGGCGGGCGACGGCGGACGGCTACGCTGACCCATAAACGCTGAAGGCCCCGGCGAACCGGGGCCTTCACATTGTTCGGCAGCGGATGCTGTCGGACGTGAACGCTATTCCGCCGAGACGGAGGAGACAGCGACCCAGAGCGCGACGGCATTCCGAAGCGGCAAACAATGAGACACTGGATCACCTCCTTTCTGTTGTTGACCAGCCGAGTGTGCAGCGTCGGCGCAATTCTCGCAAGCCCGCCGCCCAGAGCGCGCCTCGAAAGCGCCGCCGACAGCGACTATGGTTGCATCGGAAACAGAAACGGCAGCTGACGATAGCGGAAGAACGGCTTTTCCATCGCCTTCTGCAGCAGATACGCACCGAACAATCGCTCGGTCATCAACCCCCAGACACGCGGTTCCCCGTCGGGAAAACGACGATCGAGGTCCAGCAGCACGGTCATGACAAGATCCATGTATTCGTCGAACAACTCGGAACGAAGGATATACATGTTCAGGTAACCGGACCACGGTGGCGGTAGCGCGGTGTAGCGGCATTTGAAGCGGCGCGGCCAATAGGCGGCAAGATCGGCGATGAACGCCTCCCAAAGCGGCGCCGAGTCAGCGTGGTGCCTGATGAAATTGCTGCCGGACTCCTCGAATATCGTGTGCGCGAACAGCACGTCGTGGTTGCCGATCCAGCCGGCGATCGATGCCTCATCTTGCGCCGTCAGCCGCTCCCGCAACGTCGCGTGCTGGCGCATGGCCTCCGGGCCGACATCGACCTGGATCCGGTATGGCTCCGCGCGGAGCCGTTCGCGCACCTCGGCCACAAGCGGGTACTCGCGTTCCAGGCGGTCGAGCGGCAGCGGGTCCAGATAGAATGGGCGCCGATAATGCTCGAACCCGACATAATCGTAATCGGCGAGCAGATTTTGCCAGACGAAGTACTGATGCCGCAGCTCGCAGAATTTCTCGGCCTTTGCGATGTTCCTGCTGTGGATGTCAGTGATCGCCGACGAGCCTGCTCGCGTCGGCAGGCCGGAAACGAGTGTCTGGAACAGGCCTGTCGCCAGTTCATGCTCCGGATGTACGTGGTGGCAGGAGAAGATCTTCAGTCGCATTACTGCACCCAATCCCGCGTTTCGCGCCAGCCATGTGTCAGGAAATGGCGGTCGGCCGGCACGCCGGCGGCGGCCACATCGGGATTCAGGACAAGGTACGTCGCCGGGTCGAAATCCTCCGGCAGGGCCAGCGGCGCCTGTTCCGGCATCGTGACCAGCACCGGCAGCAACGCGACCCGCTGTAGCGGGCTGCGCCAGTAGCAGTCATGCAGAAAGACGCCGAGCAGGCGTTCGGCGAGCAGGTCGATATTGGCGGCCATCAGACGTGGCACGATCCGCTCGAACGCGAACAGTGCTTCGAAGCAGGCGCTCGCGAATTCATCGAACAGGTCGGCCCGCATGATAAAACTGTTGAACCACGGCCAGGCGTCCGCCTGCATCATCAGTTCTTCCGGCACTGCGCGGAAGATGCCGAACTGCCGCGCGACCTCGACGAACCGGCTCCATAGGCCGGCGAAATACATCTGACGCCTGGCGTCGCCCGCCAGCCGGGACGAGGGCGTCAGCGCGATGTCCAACCGGCTGAGCCAGTGTGTGACGCGGGCGTGGTCGGCATCGGTGAACGCCGCGCGCATGGCGGTGTGTTCGCGCGCGGTGTCGGGCGTCATCGCCAGCCAGGCCTCGCGATGGTCGGCGTGCATCGTCTCCCGCAGCTTCGCCACCCCAGGGAAGTCCGCGCGCAACCGTTCGATCAGCATAGGGTCGATGAACAGCGGCCGGGCGCCGTGCTCGAAGCCGACGTAATCGTGGTTTCGCAGCAGGTTGCGCCAGACATAGTACTGGCTTTGCAATGCGCCGTAGGCCGCCCGCCCGGGCAGGCTATCGCCATCCCGGTCGCCGATGACGCTGGTGCCGGGCAGCGTGGCAAGCCCCGGTACGAAGCTCGCGAACAGCGGGTTCGGCCCTGGCACCCCATGCCGCAGCGCACGCGTGATCGGCACATACGCAAAGATCCTGGCCCGCATCCAACGTTCGTCCCGCGCCCGTTCGTTGCGCCATGATGCAGCGAACGCCGCGGCGGAATCCAGGCGGAACGTCAGCTCTGCGGCGGGCGCTTCACCAGCGGCACCGAGAACTGCGGTTCGGTGTCCCAGGGGAACATGATCCAGGTGTCCTGCGACACCTCCGTCACGAAACTGTCCACCAGCTCCTTGCCGGCCGGCTTGGCGTAGACGCAGGCGAAATGGGCGCGTGGCAGCAGCCCGCGCACCACGCGCGCCGTGCTGCCGGTGTCCACCAGATCATCGACAATGAGAAAACCCTCGCCGTCGCCGGCAGCCGCGGGTGGCTTGGTGACCACCGGCGCGCCCATCTGCTCCTCGTCGTAGGTGACGATCGAGACACTCTCGATGAAGCGCACCTCCAGCTCGCGGGCGATGATGGCGGCCGGGATCAGCCCGCCGCGCGTGACCGCCACGATGCCCTGCAGCGGGCGCAGCGGCATCAGCCGCCACGCCAGCGCCCGCGCATCGCGATGCAGCTGGTCCCAGGTTACCGTAAAATAATGCGTCGCCATCAGAACATCCGCCCCCCGTTCGGCACGTCGAAATCCGGCCGCAGCAGCACCACGGCGCCATCCTCGTCCGGCACACCAAGCGTGAGCACCTCGCTGACGAACGGCCCGATCTGCCGCTGGGGGAAATTCACCACCGCCAGCACCTGCCGGCCGATCAGCTGGTCCGCATGGTAATGGACGGTGATCTGCGCCGAGGACTGCTTCACGCCGATCTCCGCGCCGAAGTCGATCCACAGGCGGAAGGCTGGTTTGCGCGCCTGCGGGAACGGTTTCGCATCCACCACCCGGCCGACTCGGATATCCAGCTTGTCGAAGTCTTCGATGCTTGCCATGGCCCAGTTTCCCGAAAACTGCGCCGGTTGCCAATGGGCGGCGCTGCCACCACGATACGTCCACTGACAACTCAAAGGGGCAGCATGCGCGATTTCCACCTGCCGGGCCGTGGACCGGCCTACGGCACCAGCGGCATGGCCGCCACCTCCATGCCGGCGGCGACGCTGACGGCGCTCGACGTGCTGCGCGCCGGCGGCAACGCCATGGACGCGGCCATCGCCGCCGTCGCCGTGCTGGGCGTGATCGAGCCGCAATCCACCGGCATCGGCGGCGACTGCTTCTGCCTCTATGCGCCGGCCGGCCAGCGCCGCGTGCTGGCGCTGAACGGCTCCGGCCAGGCGCCCGACGGCGCGACCATCGATTTCTTCGAATCCCAGGGAATCACGGCCCTGGACAGCACCTCGCCGCACGCCGTCACGGTGCCGGGCGCCGTCTCGGCCTGGGAGGCGCTGCTGGCGGCGCACGGCACCAAGGGACTCGACGAGCTGCTGCAACCGGCGATCCGCTTTGCCGCCGAGGGCTGGCCCGTGCATCCGCGCGTGGCGCATGACTGGCACGTTGCGGGGGACAAGCTGCGTCTGACCGGTGCCGCGCCATTCCTGCCCGGCGGCCATACACCCGCGCCCGGTGACCGCTTCGTGCAGCCGCAACTCGCCGAGACGCTGCGCGCCATTGCCCGCTCGGGGGCTGCCGCGTTCTACGAGGGCGCGATCGCCGCCGACATAGTCGCCGCCCTGCGCAGCCGCGGCGGCCTGCACACCGAGGCGGATTTCGCCCGCGGCCGCACCGCGGCCCACGCGGTGGAGCCGATCCACACCTCCTGGCGCGGCTACGAAGTTTGGCAATGCCCGCCCAACGGCTCCGGCCTGGCGGTGCTGATGCAGCTCGGCATCCTCGGCGGCTGGGACGCGGCGCCGGACGGTCCGCTCGGTATCACGCGGCTGCATCGCCATCTGGAGGCGGCGAGATTGGTGTACCGCGACCGCGACGCGTTCCTGGCCGACCCGCTGCAAACCGAGGTGCCGGTCGCGCGGCTGCTGGACCCGGCGTACCTGGCCGCCCTGCGCGGCCTGATCCGCGACGATGTCGCCCTGCGCGACCTGCCGCGCGCCGGCGAGGCTGCGTTGCCGCGCCATCGCGACACCGTCACGCTCTCGGTGGTCGACCGCGACGGCAATGCGTGCAGTCTCATCAACTCGCTGTTCGAATCGTTCGGCTCCGGCATCCTGGCCGAGCGGTCCGGCGTGATGCTGCACAATCGCGGCCTGGGGTTCCGCATCGCGCGCGGCCACCCGAACTGCATCGCGCCGCGGCAAGCGGCCGATGCACACCATCATTCCGGGCATGGTGACCAAGGATGGCGAGGCGGTGATGGCCTATGGCGTCATGGGCGGGCATTTCCAGCCGATGGGCCAGACGCTGTTCCTGACCAACCATATCGATTACGGGCTGGACATTCAGGAGGCGATCGACCTGCCGCGCGTGATGGCGATCGGCGGCAAGGTGGAAGTGGAACGGGGCATCTCGCTGTCGCTGATCGACCAGCTGTCACGGCTCGGCCATCAGGTGGACCGCGTCGACCGCCCGCATGGCGGCGGGCAGGCAATTCGCATCGACCGCGCGCGCGGCGTGCTGATCGGCGGCTCCGATCCACGCAAGGACGGGATGGCGCTCGGGTACTAAACGTCAAGAGGCCCGCGCACGTCGCCACCGGCCAGGGCTTGGTTTCTCGATCCGGGTAAAGACCCGCGAGAGATGGCTCTGGTCGACGAAGCCACAGGCGAGCGCGATATCGGCAAGCTCCATCGAACGTCCGCGCCAACAACTCGCGCGCTCGCTCGACACGCCTGTGAGTGAGCCATTGGTGCGGCGCCGGCCCTGTAGCCTGCTTGAACGCGCGCGCGAATTGGCTGCTGAACAGGCCGCATTCGTCCGCCAGACGGCCGATGGTATGGTCCGCATCCAGCTCCGCCTCCATGGCGTCGCACACACGCCGTAATTGCGCGGGTGCCAGCCCACCGCGATGCGGCTGGCTTTCCGGCATCCCCCCGTAGGCATGGATGGCGTGGGCGTGGAACGCCAGCGCCATGTATTCGACATAGAGTGCCGGCGCTTCATTGGCCCGCACCATGCTGGCAGTCAGCGATATTGCCATGCCGTGCATGACAGGGTCGAAGACACCGGATTTCGGCGCACGCAATCCGCCGCCACGCCGCAATCCCCGCTCGTAAGCCAAACTGTCAAGCGGCGACTGCGAAATATAGAAACGCACCATGTCGAATGGGGTGTGCAGGCTGACCCTCGGGTTCTCGCTCGAACTTCATGGCGCCAACGGCTATCTTCCCGATCAATTTCTGCAGGACGGCAGCAACAGGCGCACCGACGCATATGGCGGCTCGATCGAAAACCGCTCACGCTTCCCGCTGGAAGTCGTTGCCGCCATGGCGTCGGTATGGGGTGGCGAGCGTGTCGCCGTACGAATTGGGCCGGGCGGGACATGGAACGGAATGTCGGACAGCAACCCGCAAGCGCCGTTCGCTTATCTGGTCGAGCAGCTGAACCATGTCGGTCTCGCTTATCTTCACGTCATCGAGCCGCGCGTGAAGGGAAATGTGGCTATCGCCGAGGGGCAGGCGCCCGTCGCATCCGAACAACTGCGGAAGATATTCAATGGCAAGATCATCGCGGCCGGCGGCTTTGAACCGGATAGCGCCGAGGCAGTTGTCGAGAAAGGCGATGCCGATCTGGTGACGTTCGGCCGCTATTTCGTCTCGAACCCTGATCTTCCCCGGCGCATAGAACTGGGCGTGCCGCTCACGCCCTACGACCGGAAGACGTTCTACACGTTCGATGCGCGCGGCTACACCGACTATCCGTTCTACGACGGCCGCGCCGCCGCCTGGCCGCACTTGTCGGAGACGCAGCTGGTGCGGAAAAAGAATAAGGGCGAATTCTCTATTCTCGTCCGCACCATCCGCGGATCGTCTCGATCTTAAGAAGAAACGCCGACCATCACATCCGAAGCCTTGATGACTGCAATCGCGTCCTGGCCGACCGCGAGACGCAGCTCGTCCACGGCTTCGTTGGTGATCGAGGAGGTGATGATCGTCCCGCCGACATCGATGCGCACATGCGCAGTGGTCTGGCCCTTCTGGACCTCGACGATTTTGCCCTTGAGCTGATTGCGTGCGCTGAGCTTCATGTGATGGTGCTCCTGGCTGGATTGCCGCTATGCGTCGGCGGCTATATCGTCCCGCCGCCACGGGAGGCATTGCGATGCGCCGGCTCTTCATTGCCCTTTTTCTGCTGTTGCCCCTCGCGGCGCAAGCGGCTGATGTCACCGATGCCACCGGCCGCGTGGTCGCAGTGCCCGACAATGTCGCCCGCGTGCTGCCGGCCGGCCCGCCCGCCGCCGTGCTGCTGGAGGCGCTGGCCCCGGACCTGATGCTCGGCTGGCCGTTCCATCCCTCCAAGGAGGCGCGCGCGTTGCTCGCCCCGGCTGCGGCCGGGCTGCCGATCGTGCCGCGCGTGACCGGCAAGGAAGATGTGTTCGCCGCCGTCGTGGCGCTGAAGCCGGACCTGATCGTCGACTACGGCGATGTGAACCCCGGCTACGTCGCGCTGGCCGAAAAGACGCAACAGCGCACCGGCATCCCGACGCTGCTGCTGAATGGTGCGCTCGATCAGACCCCGGCCGTGCTGCGCCAGCTCGGTGTGGCGCTGCACCGCTCTCAGCGCGCCGAGCAGTTGGCCAAGCTGGCCGAGCAGCTGCTGGCGCTGCCGGTCAAGACCGATCACCCGGTGCGGGTGCTGTATGCCCGTGGCGCGGACGGGCTGACCGTCGCCGCGCCCGAAACGAGCGTGACCGCGATCTTCACCCGGCTCGGCTACAAGGTGCTGGCGCCGTCCGGACAGGGGACATTCCGGCCCGCGACGCTGGCCGAGATCACCGCCCTCGACCCGGACGAAGTCGTTTTCTCCGACCCCCGCATGCGCCAGACGATTGCCGCGTCGCCCGAATGGCGTGCGTTGCGGGCCGTGCGCGAGGGGCACGCGCTGGTCGACCCGGCGGTTCCGTTCGGCTGGGTCGAGGAGCCGCCGTCGCTGAACCGGCTGCTCGGTCTCGGCTGGTTCAGCGGCATGGACCCGGGCGGCCTCGCGGCACGGTTCTATTCGGTCGTCTACGGCCATGACCTGTCGCCCGCCGAAGTGAACGATATTGCCGACGCGGCTCGCCCGTTGACGCCATGAGGAACGCCATGCGCCTGTTGCTGATCCTGACTTTGTTGCTGTCCCCGGTCGCGGCCCGTGCCCAGGGGCTGACCGTGTTCGCCGCCGCCAGCCTGACCGACGCGATGCACGATGTCGCCGCACTCTGGCAGGCGGCAGGCCATCCGCCGTTCCGCGCCTCGTTCGCGGCCTCCTCGACATTGGCGCGCCAGATCGAGCAGGGTGCGCCGGCCAATCTGTTCGCCTCGGCCGACGAGAAATGGATGGACTATCTGGCGCAGCGCGGCCTGATCGCGGCCGACACGCGGACGGATCTGCTAGGCAACGACCTCGTGCTGATCGTGCCGGCCGACAAGCCGACGAATGTCATCATCGGTCCCGGTTTCGACCTCACCACATTGCTCGGCCCGAACGGGCGGCTTTCGGTCGGTGACCCGGCGCATGTTCCGGCCGGCATCTATGCCGAGCAGGCGCTGAAAAAACTCGGTATGTGGGACAAGGTCGCACCCCGTCTGGCCCCCGCGGCGGACGTGCGTTCGGCGCTGTTGCTGGTCGAGCGCGGCGAGGCGCCGGCCGGCATCGTCTATGCCACCGATGCCGCCGCCTCCGACCGGGTCAGCGATCGCTGGCGTCTTCCCGGCCGACAGCCACGACCCGATCACCTATCCGTTCGCGCTGACCAAGACCGGCGACACCGCCGACGCGCGCGCGCTGCTGGCGTTCATGCACAGCGATCAGGCACGGGCGGCGTTCCGGGTGCACGGCTTCAAGATTGAGTAGCGATTTCCTCACCGCCGGACGAGTGGCAGGCGGTTCGCCTCACGCTCGCAGTCGCCGCCCGCGCCGTCGGCGTCGGGCTGCCGCTGGCCATCGTGATGGCCTGGATTCTGAGCCGGCTGCGCTTTCCGGGGCGATCGCTGCTGAACGCGCTGGTGCATCTGCCGCTCGCGCTGCCGCCGGTGGTCACCGGTTGGCTGCTGCTGTTGGTATTCGGCGTGCGCGGGCCGGTGGGCGAAGTGCTGCTGGCATGGTTCGGCGTGCGGCTGGCGTTCACCACGGCCGGCGCCAGCTTGGCCTGCGCGGTGATGACGTTCCCGATCATGGTCCGCTCGGTCCGCCTCGGTATCGACGGCATCGACACCGGGCTGGAGCAGGCGGCGCGCACGCTGGGCGCCGGGCGGCTGGACCGGCTGGCTCACGGTCACGCTGCCGCTCGCGGCGCCCGGCATCCTGGTCGGCGCGGTCGTCGCCTATGCCACCTGCCTCGGCGAGTTCGGCGCGGTCATCACCTTCGCCGCCAACATCCCCGGCGAGACGCAGACGCTGCCGCTGGCGATCTTCGCGGCGCTCCAGGTGCCCGGCGGCGAGGCGATCGCAGCACGGCTGTCCGGCGTCTCGCTGGTGCTGGCGCTGGCCGGACTGCTGCTGTCGGAGTTCCTGGGTCGCCGGCTGAACGCGGCCGTCGGGCGGTGACGTGTCGCGCTGGTACTGCAGCACCGTTTTCCCGGCCGCCTTGCTGGACGCGGCGTTCGAGGTCGCCGAGCCCCGGCGTCACCGCGCTGTTCGGCCCGTCGGGTGCCGGCAAATCCAGCATCCTCGCCGCCGCCGCCGGGCTGCTGCGGCCCGATCGATGCCGCATCGTGCTGGACGGCGCGGTGCTGGCCGACACCGAAGCCGGGCTCTGGCCGCCGCCAGAGCGTCGCCGGGTCGGGATTGGTGTTTCAGGATTCCCGGCTGTTCCCGCATATGTCGGTCGCAAACAATCTGCGCTACGGGCTGCGGCGTGCGCCGCGCGGCCATATCGGCCTGGACGATGTCGTGTCGTCTGCTCGGCATTGCCGCGCTGCTGCCGCGCCGGCCGCACACGCTGTCGGGTGGCGAGCGGCAGCGGGTGGCGATCGGCCGGGCGCTGCTCGCGCAGCCGCGCCTGCTGCTGATGGACGAACCACTGGCCAGCCTCGATTCTGCCCGCAAGGCCGAAATCCTGCCCTACCTGGCGCGACTGCACGCATCGTTGGGGCTGCCGGTGCTGTTCGTCACCCACGCCTTCGAGGAGGTGGCTCAACTCGCCGACTCTCTGGTGCTGGTGGAGCAGGGCAGGGTGGTTGCCGCCGGGCCGCTCGCCGACATCGCTGCCCGCGCCGACCTTCCGCTGGCCCGGCGCGACGATGCGGGTGCCGTCGTCATGGGTCATGTCACCGGGCACGACCCGGCGCGCGGCCTGACCCGGCTGCGTGCCGGCGCCGCCGAGCTGCTGGTGCCGTTGCTCGCCGCACCGCCGGGCGCCGCCGCGCGGCTCCGCATTCCGGCCCGCGAGGTGATCCTGGCGCGGCCCACCGTCGAGCCGTTCCACGACGCCATCAGCCTGCACAACATCCTGTCCGGTACGGTCCGCACGGTCGCCGCCGTCGCGGCGGGGGTGGTGATGGTGGAGGTGGAGCTTGGCGGCGCCCGGCTGCTGTCGCGCGTGACACCGGATGCGGTCAGCCGCCTCGGCCTCGCACCCGGCGCCCCGGTACTGGCGTTGGTGAAATCGACCTCGGTGGATATGCTCGGCAGGCATGACGGCTGAGAGCAGCAATGCGTAAAACGTTATTGCCGCCGGGTCGGTCGGTCGGGCTTTTCTTGTCGCAGTGCAGCACAACCTCGCAGGATGCCGATTTGGGGGCCATCCCCAGCCCCTCACGGAGCCGTCCGCATGAGCGCGTCCCTCTCGCCCTGCCAGATTGACAGCGACGAGGCAGCGGTGCCGGGCTGGCTCGTCTTGTTGCTGGCCTCCGCCTGCGGCGTCATCGCGGCCAACATCTACTATGCGCAGCCGCTGATCGCACCGATCAGTGCGTCTCTGGGCATCTCCAGCGAGGCCGCCGGGCTGATCGTGACGATGTCGCAGATCGGCTATGGCCTGGGCCTGTTGTTCGTGGTGCCGCTCGCCGATTTGTTCGAGAACCGGCGGCTGGTGCTGTCGCTGATCGCCCTTGTCACCGTCGCCCTCGTGGTCGCCGCCGTCGCCACGACCGCAGTGGTGTTCCTTGCCTCCGCGCTGTTCATCGGCATCAGTTCGGTCGCGGTGCAGGTGCTGGTGCCCTATGCCGCCCACCTCTCGCCCACGGCGATCCGGGGGCGCGTCGTCGGCAACGTCATGAGCGGGCTGATGCTCGGCATCATGCTGGCGCGCCCGGTGGCCAGCATCATCACGCACGCGCTGTCCTGGCACGCGGTGTTCCTGATTTCGGCCGCCCTGATGGTCGCGCTGGCCATCGTGCTGCGGGCGGCCATGCCGACGCGCCAGCCGGCGCGGGGGCTCCGCTACGGGGCGCTGCTGCTGTCCATGGTGCAGATCGTGCGCGATACCCCGATCCTGCGGCGGCGCGCGCTGTATCAGGCATGCCTGTTCGGGGTCTTCAGCCTGTTCTGGACCACGGTGCCGCTGCTGCTGATAACGGCCTACCATATGTCGCAGGTCGGCATCGCGCTGTTCGCGCTGGCAGGCGTGGCCGGCGCCGTATCGGCCCCGATCGCCGGACGCCTGGCGGACCGGGGACTGAGCCAGCCCGCCACCGGCTTTGCCATGCTGGCGGTCGCGGGGGCCTTCCTGCTGAGCCGCCTCGGGACGGCGGGGACAACCGGGTCGCTCGCTATACTGGTGGCCGCCGCGATCCTGCTGGATTTCGGCATGACGGCCAACATGGTGCTCGGCCAGCGGGCGATCTTCACGCTCGGTGCAGCCCATCGCGGCCGGCTCAACGGCCTGTACATGGCGACGTTCTTCACCGGCGGCGCAATCGGCTCGGCGTTGGGCGGCTGGGGATTCGCGCATGGCGGCTGGTCGTTGACGTCCTGGATCGGTTTCGCGCTGCCGATGGCCGGCCTGGCCGGCTTCGCGACCGAGTTTCGCCGACGCCCGCAGGCTCGATAGCCGTCAACCGGCCGCCATGGCAGCGAGCATGCCGGCGGCGCGCTGCACCACCGGCGCCCAGTCGCCGCTGGATGGCTGGCGCAGGATGCGCAGCGTCGGATACCACGGGCTGTCCTCACGCCCGCACAGCCAGCGCCAGCAACTGTCGTAGCGGTCGAGCAGCAGCACGGGCGTACCCATCGCGCCGGCCAGATGTGCCACCGCCGTGTCGACGCTGACCACCACGTCCAGATTGGCGATGATCGCCGCCGTGTCGGCAAAATCCGCGGCATCCGCGATCGGGTCGTCCATGACGAGGCCCCCCGGCACGCGCGCCTCGGCGGCGGCGGGACCCTTTTGCAGGCTGACGAACCGCGCCCCCGCGACGGCGCCGAGCGGGGCGAGCGTGGCAAGGCTGGTGCTGCGGCGGCGGTCCAGCATGGTGAAGCTCGGCACCCAGGGCCGCGCCTGTCCGGCCCAAACCAGCCCGACGCGCAGCGCGCAATCCCCCGGCATACGTGCCGCCCAGGCGGCGGCCAGCGCCGGGTCGGCGTGCAGATACGGGATGGTACCCGGGACGGTGTCGAGCGTGGTGGCGAAGGCGCGTGGCAGGCTGAAGAACGGGCAGTGCCAGTCGAACGCCGGCACCGCCGCCGGCCCGCTGACGATCTCCGCCACGCCGTCCAGGCTGGCGAACAGCCGCGACAGCTCCGCCGGCACCCAGGCCACCACGCGCGCACCGCGCGCCGCGAGCAGCGGCACGTAGCGGGCGAAATGCAGCGTGTCGCCAAATCCCTCCTCATGCCACACCAGGACGGTTCGGCCGGTCAGGTCCAGCCCGGCCACCGCCGGCAGCAGCGTGGCGGGCGGCAGGCGCGGGCCGCCGCCGAGTGCCAGACGCTGCTCGTAATCCGGCCACGCCTCCGTCATCCGCCCGGCGCGGAGCAGCGCCACGGCGCGGTTGAGGCGGATCTGCGCGTCATCCGGCGCGCAGGCCACCGCGCGGTCGCAGGCGGCGATGGCGGCGTCGAACAATCCCTCCGTTTTCAGCGCCATGCCGAGATTGGCCCAGGGCGCGCCCTCACCGGGGTCCAGCGCCGTGGCGCGCCGGAAGGACGCGATGGCGCCCGCGATATCGCCGAGATCGAACAGTGCCATACCGTAAACGTTATGCGCAGGACCGAATCCCGGTGCGCTGGCCAGCACGGCGCGCAGCACGGACGCTGCCGGCGCGGGGTTGCCGCCGTCCAATAGGAATGCCGCATACGCATAACCGAGTTTGGGGTCGTCCGGCGCCAGCGCGCGGCAGGCGCGGAACTGGGCGGCGACCAGGGCGGGGGCGGCCGGGCACAGCTTGGCGAGGTCGCGGCAGGGATGCGCGCAATCCGGCCGCGCCTCCGCCACCGATTGCAGCAGCGGCGCCGCCCGCGCCGGGTCGCCCTGCCCGGCGATCGCAAGCCCCATTAGCAGCGCGGCCATGATGTCGGCCGGCTGTTGGCGAGACCAGCTCGCGACGGACATTTCAGCCTCGGCGAACCGCCCGGCCTCCAGCGCCGCGACGGCGCGCGTGAACACGGCGGCGCGCAGCGGCGTCAGCGAGGCAGGGAACGGGGGGTGGTACATGCATGCCAGTGTCGGCCCCCGCCCTTAAGCGGCAGTTAATCCGTCATGCATATGCACTCGCATCGAACCCGTCAGGCAGCACGCCGCGCGGGCCGTTACCGGTTCCTTTACCTCACCGGCGTATGCCGCGATTGCCACCGCGGACCGCGGACGATGAGCCAGAGCCTGAGCGTTTCCCCGTATTCACTGCAACTTCCGGCCGGCTACAGCCTGCCCGCCGGCACCAGCACGTCCGGTTCGGGCACCTCGCCCTCATCCAGCGCGAGCGCAGCGGGCGATGTGGTCAGCATCAGCAGTTCCTACGATGCCGGCAGCTTCACGGCCGCCAGCGGCGACGTGTTCAACCTGAGCGGGCTGTTCCAGGCGCAGGTGGGCACCGCCAGCGGGGCGACCGGATACCAGGTGGCGCTGGGCGATGGCGGCGGACAATTGCTGCTCGATGGCGTCGCGGTGACCAACCAGACCAGCTTCACGGCCGCGCAGTTTTCCCAACTGACCTACGTCGCCGGGCCGAACGGCGATCAGCAGAGCATCGTCGTCGCGGCACAGACCGGCACGCAGCTCGCCAGCGGCGCGTTGATCGATCAGGTGGACAGCCCGGCCGTGCAACTGACCGCCAACGTCACCGGCACCGTCTCCCTCAACGCGGCCGCTGCCTTGGCCAGCAACCCGGGCGGTGCCGATGCCAGCACCGTAAGCCTCGCGCAGAGTGCGGCCATCTTCAGCGGGCTGACCGGCACCGCGCGGCCGACGCTGGCCGCGCAGGGCAATTTCACGGCGGTGGCCGGCGACACCTATCAGCTCAGCTCGCTGTTCCAGGCCAGCGCGCCAAATGGCTCGTCGATCGCCGGCTACCGCGTGGCGCTCGGCGCGGGCGGCGGCGAGTTGCTGCTGAACGGCGCGGCGGTGACCGGGCAGACCAGCTTCACCGCCGCCCAATTCGCGGACCTGACCTACGTGGCCGGGCCGAACGGCGACCAGCAGAGCCTGACGGTGGCCGCCCAGACCGGCACGCTGCTGGCCAGCGGCGCGATCACCGGCGAGGTGGACAGCCAACCGGTGCAGATCTCCGCGAGTGTCACGGGCGCGCGCTCGCTCAACGCGGACACGGCGCTGGTGACCAACCCGAGCGGCACCGACACGGCGACCGCCAGCCTGGTGCAGAGCGCCGACATCTTCAGCGGCCTGACCGGCAGCACCCGGCCGACCGTGACCACCCAGGGCAATTTCACGGCCGCCGTCGGCGATGTCTACAACGTTGCGTCGCTGTTCTCGGCCAGCGCCGCGAACGGCGGCAGCATCGCGGGCTACCGGGTGGCGCTTGGCGCGGGCGGCGGCGAACTGCTGCTGAACGGCGTGGCGGTGGCCAACCAGACCAGCTTCACTGCTGCGCAATTCGCCCAGCTGACCTATGTGGCTGGCCCGAACGGCGATCAGCAAACCCTGACCGTGGCCGCGCAGACCGGCACGCTGCTGCCCAGCGGCGCGATCACCGGCGAGGTCGACAGCCAGCCGGTGCAGATCTCCGCGAGCGTCACCGGCACGCGCTCGATCAATGTGGCGGGCGCGCTGGTCGGCAACCCGAGCGGCGCCGATGCCAGCACGACCGCCCTGGCGCAGAGTGCGGACATCTTCAGCGGGCTGACCGGCACCACGCGGCCGACGCTGGCGACGCAGGGCAATTTCACGGCGGTGGCCGGTGACGTCTACACTCTAAGCTCGCTGTTCAAGGCGACCGCGCCGGCTGGCAATTCGATCGCGGGCTACCGGGTGGCGCTGGGCGATGGCGGCGGGGAGCTGCTGCTGAACGGCGTTGCGGTGACCAACCAGACCAGCTTCACGGCCGCGCAATTTGCCGAACTCACCTACGTGGCCGGGCCGAACGGCGACCAGCAAAGCCTGACCGTGGCGGCGCAGACCGGCACGCTGCTGGCCAGCGGCGCCATTGTGGGCGAGGTGGACAGCCAGGCGGAGCAGATCGCTGCCAGCGTCACCGGCACCCGCTCGCTGAACGCAACGGCGGCGCTGGCCAGCAACCCGAGCGGCACGGACACCGCGACCGCCAGCCTCGTGCAGAGTGCCGACATCTTCAGCGGCCTGACCGGCACCGCGCGGCCGACGCTGGCGACGGTGGGCAACATCACTGCCGCCTCCGGCGACGTTTACAATGTCGATTCGCTGTTCAAGGCGACCGCGCCGGCCGGCACGTCGATCGTCGGCTACCGGGTGGCGCTGGGCGCCGGTGGCGGACAATTGCTGCTGAACGGCGTGGCGGTGACCAGCCAGACCAGCTTCACCGCCGCGCAATTTTCCCAACTGACCTATGTGGCCGGGCCGAACGGCGACCAGCAGAGCCTCACGATCGCCGCGCAAACCGGCACGCTGCTGGCGAGCGGCGCGATCACCGGCGAGGTGGACAGCCAGGCGACGCAGATTTCCACGAGCGTCACCGGCGAGCGTTCGATCAACGCGGAGGGCGCGCTCGCGAGCAACCCGAGTGGCACGGATACGGCTGTCGCAGCCGTGGTGCAGAGCGCGGACATTTTCAGCGGGCTGATCGGCACGACGCGGCCGACGCTGAAGACCATCGCCACGGCCGAGCCGAGCGCGGATCTGGCGACGCTGGCAGCAGCCACGGGCGCGTTCGCGTCATCGAGCAACGCGAGTGCAGCCAGCAGCACCAACCTTGCCGCGTTCGACCCGACCGACGTTGGCGAATTCGACCTCGCCAGGCGGGTTCACGAGCCCCGGCGGATCGCTTGCCACAGCACTGGCGCTGCTGGGCGGAACCGGTGTCGGTGCGTTCGAGACCGCGGGCGGGTTTACCGCGCAGGCGGTGGCCATCACAGCATACGGGACGGCGCAGAAGCTGTGAGCGTTCCCGAACCTCGTCACGCGGCTTTGGAACGCATCTGCTCCACCGGGTACGTCAAGGTGGCAGCGACGTGGAGCCTCAGCGTCGCTCCGGGCCGCAGCCGCCTAACCAGCACTGGCGGCAACGCCGCGTCACCGTTCGTCCAGCGATGGCGCTCGGCCGGTTCCGCGTCGTGGAAGCCGTCGGTCAGGCAGTCGGCGTCCCAGTCCAGCCTCGTCAGCAAGCCCGCCTGCGCCAGTTCGATGCGCCGCAGAGCGACGCCGAGACGGCGCTGGTCCTGCTCCAGCCCGGTCATCGACGGGATCATGCTGCGCGACACGATACGGAGGTCCGTGGCCGGGTTCGGCAGACGGAAGCTCCAGACTGTGCCGTTGATGGCTTTCGGGTCTACGCGCACGCCGTCCGCCAACAGATGAAGATCGGGATCGTTGGTGAAGGAGAGATCAAGCGGTCCGGCGCGGTCGCTGAGCGCGCGCCAGACCTGCCTGACCGTCGGATGGTCGTGCAGCACCGGCGCGTAGGGGGGCTGGGGCGGCGCGGGCGGACGCGCCCCTGCGTTGTGGAACACCATGCTGTTGTCGTCGTCACGAAACGTCTCCGCCGCAGCGCCGTCCGCGAGGATCACGTCGTGGCTGTCGAGTTCGAGGTGGTAGGTACTCGACCACCTGCGCCTTCTCGACCCAGGCGATCGAACGGTGGTTGATCAGCTCCTCGACCGGGATCAGCACCCCTTCGAGGAAAAGACTGTGCCCGCGGGTGATGTAGAGGTCGCGGCACGGCACGTTCTCGGCCAGCGCGTGGCGGCGGACGACGACCGGGGTGGCGCGGTCGCGGTTGCGCGGCGTGACCAGGGTACGGCCGAAGCCGACCCACCGCAGCTTCCGGTGCGCGCCCGATATCGTGGTGACCGGATCACCCGCCCGCAGCGTCTCGACCGGTGTCTCGCCGGATGGCGTGGCAATGCGCGTCCCGCGGCAGAAACAGACGACCTCGATGGCGGTGCCGTTGTCGACCACGGTCTCGCTGAGGCCGGCGAGCGGCGCGGCGAGCGTATACTGCAGCGTGGTGCCGTCGGCGAGCGAGACATCGAGCGTGGTGCCGACGCTGCTGACCGCGTCCACGGTCGCGCCGCCCAGCATGATCGTATCGCCGGCGCTGAGCCCGGCAATCTTGCCGATGGCAGCGCCGGGCGTATCGAGCATCAGTGTCGAATCGGCGCCGGCGAACAGAATTCTGTTCGACGTCCCGGCGCCGAGTTCCAGCGTGGCGGCCGCGTCGATGCGCAGGGTTCCAGTGCCGGCGACGGCGGTGGAAAGCGTGACCAGCCCGCCATGCGCCTCGATGATGCCGTCATTGGTGAAGGCGACGGAGCTGCCGTCGACAGAAAGGCTTGCGCCGGCTGCGATGTCGATCAGGCCGGTATTGGTGAAACCGGCAGAGACGGCACCCGCGACGGAATTGACGTTGACGCCGAAGTATCCGTCCTGAGTGAGCGTGATGGTGCCGGCGTTGGTAAAGGAGCCGCTCACCTGGACGCCGAGCAACCCGCCGGCGTCGGCGATCTTGCCCTCGTTGACCAGCGAGCCGCCGTCGATATATCCGATCTCGCCGGCTTTCGTGGTGACGGTGACGCCGCTGCCCAAGGTCAGCGTGGCGCCCGGCGCGATATCGAGAGTGGAGCTATAGCCGAGCGTGTCGCCATCCGTCGCGCCGAGCTTGATCGTGACGTTGTTCCACGTTTCGCTGTCGAGCAGTTTGATCGTCGCATTCGGACCGGTGAGGTCGATGATGCCCGGGCCGCCGGTGGTGGTTTCGACCGTCAGGCCATTGCGGACATCGACTGTCGAGCCATCCCCAAGCCTGTTGGGGTTTGCAGTGCTGAGCTGCAAAGGACCGAGAAGGGTGATCCCGTCCAAGGTGATCGGGTGGTAGAAGTGCAGGCTCGCGCCATTCTCGACGATGGTGCCGTTCTCTAACGTTCCGCCGTGCAGGGCACCGCCGGTGCCGAGGACGAACGTGCCACCGCCCAGCGCCACGACGTCATGCGTGCCCGACAGAGTCAACGCGCCGTCGTCGGTGAGCGTGGCGTTCGGATCGGTCAGCGTGATGCTGTGGACGGTGACGGTCGTGCTGCTGTCGATGGTGACATCATACGTGCCGGTGCCACCAAGAACGGCATCAGCACCGGTACCGTCCGGATAAGCGGATCGGTTCCAGTCGGCGTCGGTCGTCCAGTCGCCGTTGGTCGTGGTCCACAGATAGGTTGTCATGACCGTGCAGCAATCTCGTCACGTTGTTGCGCGACCGACAGAAGCACGGGCGCAAGCATAACAGAAAGGCAAGGTTTCATTACGTTGCGTCATGCGGGCGATCTGGCATTGATCGTTCGGCGGGTGTTCGTGGCCCGGAAACGATTCTGTTTCGTATCGGTGGCGGTGCTTCGCATGGCGCGCTTATGGACGCGGTAGCGCTTGCGGCGTGGCCATCCGATGACGCAAGCCAGAGTTTATGAACGTCTCTCGAAGAAATATGCGCAGTTGTGGCCGGATAATCGTCGATGCGGCCGAATGCCAGGCGTGTGATCGCCTCGCATAGGCGCCTGTCAGTCGCCGCGCCGCGGCTTCAACTCGACGACGTTGGCATCATCGCTCTCGATTGCCGGCCTGACTGGCGCGCGGGCTGCAAGTGCTTCGGCGACCTTGCGCGCCAACTGATCACGCTTGAACGGTTTGCTGATGAGCTGCACGCCGTCATCGAGGCGCCCGTTGTGCACGATCGAATTTTCCGTGTAGCCGGACATGTAGAGAATGCTCACTTCCGGCCGGATCGCGGTGATGCGCTCGGCCAGTTCGCGCCCACGCACCTTGCCCGGCAGCACCACGTCGGTGAGCATCAGATCGATCACGGCGGTGTGGGCGCCGAACACGCGCAGACCTTCCTCGCCATCCGCCGCTTCCAACACGCGGTAGCCGAGATCGCTCAGCATCGCGACCGCAATCTCCCGCACCGCCGGCTCATCCTCGACCACCAGCACGGTGGCCGAACCGCGCGGCAGTTCGAGAGGGATCGCGGTGCGCTGGCCCATCGCGGCGGCCGTCCCGATCGCACGGGGCAGGTAGATACGCACCGTCGTACCGTCGCCGGGCTCGGAATAGATCTTTACATGCCCTCCCGACTGCTTGACGAAGCCGAACACCATGGCAAGGCCGAGGCCGGTACCCTTGCCATCCGGCTTGGTGGTGAAGAACGGCTCGAACACCCGCCCCATGATGTCCGGCGTCATGCCGTGCCCGGTGTCGGAGACCGCCAGCATGGTGTAGTCGCCGGCGGTGACCTCCGCATGCTGGCGCGCGTAATCGTCGTCGAGGACCTTGTTTGCCAGCTCGATGGTCAGCCGCCCGCCGCCTGGCATGGCATCACGCGCGTTCAGCGCCAGATTCAGCACCGCGCTCTCAAGCTGCGCCGGGTCGGCCATGGCGGGCCATAGTCGGGCGGTTTCGACATAGCGGACCTCGATGTGCTCGCCGAGCGTGCGCCGCAACAGCGGCACCAGCTCCGGCACGGTTTCCGCGAGGTCGATCGCCGCCGGTGCGAGCGGCTGCCTGCGCGCAAAGGCGAGCAACTGGCGGGTCAGCGAGGCGCCGCGCTGCGCCGCCCAGGTGGCCCGCTCGACGTGGGACTGCAGCCTCTGCTCGTCGCCCGGCTTGTCGCGCACGAACTCCAGGTTGCCCAGGATGACTGTCAGCAGGTTGTTGAAGTCGTGCGCGATGCCGCCGGTGAGCTGACCGATGGCCTGCATCTTCTGCGCCTCACGCAGCACGCCCTCGGCCTGCGCGCGCGTCGTCATGTCGGTGATCGTCAGCACGAAGCCGCGATCCGGCATCGCGGTGCGACGAATTTCCAACTGCTGCCCGTCGGCCCGGCTGCGCTCGTACACGACGGGTTCGCCCGGCTTGCCGCGGCCATGGCGGATCTGGTCCTCACTCTCCAGAAACGCGGCGCCGCCCTCGGCCAGATGCTCGTGGAACGCGGCGTACGGGGTGCCCGGCCGCACCATGGCCTTGGGCAGCTTGAGCAGGGTCTGGAAGCATTCGTTCCAGTTCGTCAGCTGCCGGTCGGCGCTGAACACGGCGATGCCCTGGCTCAGGCTGTCCAGGGACGTTCCGCAGGCTCAGCGCCACCGTCCGATGCTCCTGTTCTGCCCGGTAAGAACGCGACCATGCGTGGTTCAATGTTCGCGCCGCCCAGATCAGCATCGCGACGGCAAGGATTGTGCCGCTCAATACGAGCCAGCGAACCCATGTTCCGCGGCTATCGACCGCGGCCAGCCGCTGGGCCAGAAGCCTCTGCTCCTCGGCGGTCATGGCTGAGAGGATGGCCTCGATCTGCGCCATGAGCCGCTGGCCGCTATCGGTGCGGACGACCTGCAGCGCCGCGTCCAGGCCGCCGTCGCGACGGAGCTGCACTGTCTGCGCCAGCTCCTCCAGCTTGCGCTGCAACAGCGGGGCGAGGGCCTGCAGGCGTTCCTGTTCGGCCGGGTTGTCGGCTGTCAGTCGCTGCAATTCGCCCTGGAGGTAGGCCACGCGGCCGAGTGCGGCCCGATAGGGGGCGAGGTAGTCGTCGTTGCCGGTGAGCAGATAACCGCGCTGGCCGGTTTCGGCGTCGCGTGCGGCGAGGTTCAGGTCCTTGATCGTGCCGAGCACGTCATCGGTGTGCTGCGCCCATTCACGGGCGACGTGGGTCGCGCTGAAGCTGTTCCAGGTCATGCCGCCAACCAGCAACAATATCGTGATCAAGACCACGAATGCGAGGAGGTTGGCGCGGGCAACGATGTACTTCGTCATTGCGGACGTGTCCGGGTCTAAGGCGATGCGGCGTTTGAACACGGCAGGTGTGACGTTCCGAGTGTCAGGTTCCGGTAAGCGGCCGACCCAGGCCGCCGGGGGTGTAAGGATATCACTTGTCAAACGACGGAGCCAGAAGGCGTGTCGGCGGGGGGCGCGGCGGGCCGCGGGCACGACCGCA
The DNA here is from genome assembly GCA_963764895.1 of uncultured Pseudomonadota bacterium. Classification (GTDB taxonomy): domain Bacteria; phylum Pseudomonadota; class Alphaproteobacteria; order Acetobacterales; family Acetobacteraceae; genus CAVXUK01. Next base: position 221,451 of record CAVXUK010000009.1, on the reverse strand, counting down.
CCCGTTTGCGGGGGTTGATCGCGGAGCACCGAAGCGGCACATGCGCCGGCATGGCGACACTGGACGCAGCAACACGCCGGGCGGCTTTGAGCAAAAGCACCTTGTTCAAAGTGCTGCAGACGCCGGAGCTGGATGCGGTGCTGGCCCACGCCATCATCCGGCGTGCGGCGCGCCATGACGGCATCCTGCGGCGTGGCGACGCCAGCCCCGGCGCCATCGTCATCGTCACCGGCCGCGTGCGCATCGCCACCACCTCGGAGGACGGGCGCGAGGTGACGCTCGGCATCCTCGGCCCCGGCGAGGTACTGGGCGAGATGTCGCTGCTGGACGGCGAGGACGTTAGCGCCGACGCGACGGCGCTGGAAGACTGCATGCTGCTGGTCATCGAGCGCGGCCGCTTCCTGCGCCTGCTGCGCGCCAACAGCGATCTGTGCCTGCGCGTGATGACTGTGCTGTGCCAACGCCTGCGGCGCTCCAACGCGGCGCTGGAGGACATGACGCTGCTCGATCTGCCAAGCCGGCTGGCGCGGCTGCTGCGGCGGCTGGCCGCCGAGTACGGCCGTCCGGCCACACGCGGCACGCGCATCGAGGTGCGGCTGTCGCAGAAGGACCTGAGCACGCTGGTCGGGGCGTCGCGGGAAAAGGTGAATTGCCAGCTCCGGCAATGGGAGCAGGACGGCGCGCTTGGCAAGGAGGGCGGATACCTGGTGATCCTGCGGCCCGAGTTGCTCGCGGCCGCGGGCGATCCGGGCTGACGCGCGCGGGATGGACGCGGCCACACACGTACGGCGCCGCACGCGGCTGCCGCGGCTGCGCACGGTGCGCCTCGTCACCGGGCTGACGCTGTTCAGCTATATCGGGCTGCATCTGACCAACCACGCGCTGGGCAATGTCTCCGTCGCCACGATGGAGGCCGGGCTGGTCGTGCAGAAATTCATCTGGCAGGGCGTACTCGGCACGGTGGTGCTGTACACGGCGCTGGCGACACATATGGCACTCGGGCTGTGGGCGTTCTACGAGCGCCGGCATTTCGGCTGGACGGCGGCCGAGGTGGCGCAGCTCGTGCTCGGGCTCTCGATCCCGCCGCTGCTGACCAACCATATCTTCGTCACGCGGATCTCACTGGCAATCTACGGCACCCAGAAAGGCTATGCGCAGGAGCTGTATTCGTTCTGGGTGAAGTCGCCGCATCAGGGCGTGCAGCAGGTCGCGGTGCTGATCGTGGCCTGGATACACGGCTGCATCGGCGTGTATTTCTGGCTGCGGCTGAAGCCGTTCTTCCCGCGCGTCATGCCGCTGCTGACCTGCGTCGCCGTGCTGCTGCCCGTGCTGGCGCTGCTGGGCTTCTACCAGGGCGGCCGCACCGTCCTGGCCCTTGCCAATGACCCGGCGTGGCAGGCGGCAAATCTGGCGCCATGGCAGGTCGGGCGGCCGGCGGACAACGCGGCGCTGACCCGCGAACGCGACCTGACGCTGCTGGCCGAAGCCGGGCTGCTGGCGCTCATTGTGCTGGCGCGGCTGGTGCGGGCGCTGCGTGAGCGGACGGGGGCCAGCCTGCGCGTGTCCTATCCCGATGGGCGTTCGGCGCGCGTGCCGCACGGCTTCTCGGTGCTGGAGGCGAGCCGGGCGGCCGGCGTGCCGCACGCCAGCGTGTGCGGCGGGCGCGCCCGCTGCTCGACCTGTCGTGTGCGGGTGGTGGCCGGCGGCGACGCCCTGCCGCCGGCCACCACCGGCGAGCAGGCCGTGCTGGACCGCGTGGGGGCGGCGCCGGAGGTGCGGCTGGCCTGCCAGCTGCGCCCCGTGGCGGACATCGCCGTGGTGCCGTTGCTGCGCGCCAATCTGAACCGCGTGGCGGCGCTGCGGTCGGGCGGTGTCGGCCAGGGCAGCGAACGGTTCGTCGTCGTGCTGGTGGTGGACATGCGCAATTCGGTGCGGCTGGCGGAGACGCGGATGCCGTTCGACGTGGTGTTCATCGTCGATCGCTTCATCACCGCCGCCGGCGACGCGGTGACGCGGGCAGGCGGGCGTGTCAGCCACTTCACCGGCGACGGCCTGCTGGCGATTTTCGGGCTGCGCAGCGGCGCGCGGCAGGCGGCCAGCGAGGCGATCGATGCGGTGCGCGCGGTACATCACAGCGTGGCCGCGCTGAACGACCAGCTCGCCCGCGAACTGGCCGAGCCGATCGCGTTCGGTGTCGGCATCCACGGCGGCACCGCCGTGGTGGGGGAGATCGGCTACGCCGAGAGCAAGGTTTTCACGATTCTCGGCGATACCGCCAACATTGCCTTCCGGCTGGAGGCACTGTGCAAGGAGTTCGGCTGCGAGGCGGTGATGTCCGAATCGGTCTGCCGGCTGAGCGGTCTCGATCTGGCGGGGTTGACGCTGCGTGAGGCTGTCGTGCGGGGGCGGTCGGCGGCGCTGAGCGTGCGGATCGTCGACCGGATCGCCGATCTCGATGCGCTGCTGACCGCGCCACCCCCGCAATGACCGGTGGCGTCAGCCCTTCTTGACGAACGGCTTCGGCTGCCGGGCCTCGCCCTGCCGCGCCAGCATCCAGCCCGGATATTCCGGCGGCAGCGCGCTCACGCGGTCGAGTTCCGCGATCTCCTCGGCCGACAGTTCCAGCGTCGTCGCCGCGATGTTGTCTTTCAGTTGCTCCTCCGTCTTGGCGCCGATGATCACGGTGGTGACCCACGGCTTGGCCAGCAGCCATGCCAGCGCCACCCGCGCCACCGACACCCCCTTCGGCTCGGCGATCTCGCGCATTGCGGCGACACAGGCCCAGGCCCGGTCGCGGTTGACCGGCGGGAAGTCGAAGCTGACCCGCCGCGCGCCCTCCGGCCCGTTCGATCCCGGCCCGAACTTGCCCGAAAGCAGACCTCCGGCAAGCGGGCTCCAGACCATCAGGCCGACCTTCTCCTCGGTCAGCAGCGGCACGATCTCGCGCTCCAGGTCGCGCCCGGCGATCGTGTAGTAGGCCTGGAGGCTGTCGACGCGGGCGTAGCCCTTGTGCTCGGCGATCCCGAGCGCCTTCATGATGCGCCACGCCTGCCAGTTGGACACGCCGACGTAGCGGACCAGCCCCTGGCTCACGAGGTCGTCGAGCGCGCGCAGCGTCTCGTCGATCGGCGTGATCTGGTCGGTGCCGTGGATCTGGTAGAGGTCGATATGGTCGGTCTGCAGCCGCTCCAGGCTGGCGCGCACGCTGTCCATGATGTGCCCGCGCGAGGCGCTGCGATCGTTCGGGCCTTCGCCCATCACGCCGAACACCTTTGTCGCCAGCACCACGTCGCTGCGCTTGACGTCCAGGTTGCGCAGCGCCTGGCCCAGCAGCCGCTCCGACGCACCGAACGAATACACATCGGCGGTGTCGATGAAGTTGACGCCGGCGTCGAGCGCGGAGCGGACAATGCCGTCCACCGCGTGCTGTTGCAGATCGCCGATCTTGCTCCAGACCTCGCCACTGCCGCCGAACGTCATCGTGCCGAGGCAGATTTCCGAGACGAACAGGCCGGTGCGGCCAAGCTGATTATAGCGCATTGGGCGATCCTTCGTCGTGCCCGCCGCATGTATGGGCGCCTCCGGCGTCTGCAACGGTCAGGTGGCGTAGGACGGGTCGCGGGCCGCGACCTTGCGCGCCAGCGCGTCGAGCATCTTGTCCTCGACATTGCCGGCGCTGTAGCCGTCCGCGTCCGCCACTGATTGCCGCGCGAGTTCGGGCGGCAGGCGGAGATCGTCGCCCGCCATCGCGTCCAGCATCACCTGCGCCTCGCAGGCCCGCTGCAAGCGCCACATCTGCCAGAAGGCATGGGCGAGGCTGGGGCCGACGGTCAGCAGCCCATGGTTGCGCATGATCAGACAGGGTTTGACGCCGAGGCTGGCGACGATGCGCTCCTGCTCGCCCAGCCGGATGCTGATCCCCTCGTAATCGTGATAGGCGACACGGCCATACAGTTGCGCCGCGTAGAAGCTGTCATGGCGCAGCCCGTGCGCCTTGGTGGCGACGGCGGTGCCGGCCGTGGTGTGGGTATGCATGATGGCATGCGCGTCCGCCCGCGCCGCGTGGATCGCCGAATGAATGACAAAGCCGGCCGGGTTGAACGGATAGTCGCTCGGCGCGACCTTTTCCCCGTGCGTGTCGATCTTCAGCAGGTTGGAGGCCGTCACCTCCTCGTACAACAACCCGTACGGGTTGATCAGGAAATGCGTCTCCGGCCCGGGCACGCGCACGGAGACATGGTTCATGATGACCTCGCTCCACCCCAGCGTGTCGACCACGCGGTAGGCGGCGGCCAGCCGCACGCGCAGTGCCCATTCGGCAGGCGCGATGTGCGAGGGGCGGTGGTGGAGAGGGTATGGCTCGATCATGGACGGTCTCCCGATGACGTTCGCCCAGCGTATAATGGAGAAAACCACGCTCTGGATACCCGCGTGATGAATGGCTGCTCTCAATCTTAAGGCCAACGGGTTTCTCGGCGGCCGGAGGTCAGGCAGCGAACCACCGACGTAGAGCGACGACCGACCAGATCGCTTCGACGACGCCGAATGGCCAGGCGCCCTGGAGAAATCCGTAGGCCGATCCCAGCGCGCAGGATCCCGCAAACGCGAGAATGAACCATCGGCTGCGATGTTCCAGCGCGTAGCAGACCAGCATGGCCGTCACGGCGAAAAGGCCGAAGGCGGTCAGCGCATTCATTTCAAGGAACGCCGTATCGGCCGCGCGCGCCAAGTCCCGGATGTTCATCGCTGTCCTTGGCCCTGTGGATGGACATCCCGTCCTGGGATACCGCTTGGCGGGCCTTCACCCCTAGCGCCCGGCGCAGTCCGCGCCAATGTCGGGCCGGGTAGGGGAGGGACGGCATGGATCTCGATCTGACGGACAAGGTGGTGCTGGTCACCGGCGGCTCGAAGGGCATCGGGCTGGCGTGCGCGAAGCTGTTCCGCGCCGAGGGGGCGCGGGTCGCGATCGCCTCGCGCAACCAGGCCAATATCGATGCCGCCATTGCCGCGCTCGGCGGCGCGTTCGGTGTCGCCGCCGACCTGACGGACGCGGGGCAGGCCGCGCGGGTGGTCGATGCGGTGGAGGCGGCCGTCGGGCCGATCGACGTGCTGGTGAACAGCGCCGGTGCCGCGCGGCGCACCCCGCCCAACGAGTTGACGCCGGAGTTCTGGCGCGCCGCGATGGACGCGAAATATTTCAGCTACATCAATGTCATCGACCCGCTGGTCAAGCGCATGGCGGCGCGCGGGCGCGGCGTGATCGTCAACATCATCGGCCGGGGCGGCAAGGTGGCTTCGACGGTACATCTGGCCGGCGGCTCGGCCAACGCGGCGCTGATGCTGGCCACCGCCGGTCTGGCCACCGCCTACGCGCGGCACGGCGTGCGGGTGGTCGGCATCAATCCCGGCCTGACCGATACCGACCGTGTGACGGAGGGCCTGAAGGCCGACGCGGCGCTGGCCGGCGTGTCGGTGCAGGAGGCGCGGGCGAAGGCAGTGGAGCGCATCCCGCTCGGGCGCATGGCGTCCGGCGAGGACATCGCCAACATGGCGACATTCCTGGCCTCGCCGCGCGCGGGCTATGTGACGGGGGTGACCATCACGATGGACGGCGGCGGGACTGCGACCGTGGTATGAGGCCGATTTCGGCGGTTTAGATCGACCGACGGACCCAATGGGATATACATGAAGTATATCCCATTCGGAGGTCCGCTTTGGCCCGAACCAAGCTGTTTCAGAGCAATCGCTCGCAGGCTCTGCGCTTACCGAAGGATGTCGCGTTTCCGATAGGCGTGCGGGAAGTCGCCATTTTCCGGGATGGCGCACGCCGGGTGGTCGTTCCGGCCGACGCCATGTGGGACGACTTCTTCGCCGATCCTGGGATTGACATCGGCGATCGGGTCCAGCCGCCTCCCCAGCAGCGCGAGGCGTGATGATGCTGCGCAATATGCTTGACACCAATCTCTGCATTCGCGTGTTGCGGGATCGGCCGGCCGGCTTGCGTCCGCGCTTCAACGCCGAAGCGGACACGCTTTGCGTCTCGGCGATCACACTGACCGAACTGCTGCATGGCGCTGCCAAGTCGCCGAGGCCTGCCGAGAACCGGCGCGAAGTACAGCGGATGGTCGGGCGGCTTGCGGTGCTGGATTTCGACAGCCGTGCCGCCGAACACGCGGGCGACATTCAGGCTGAGCTGGAACGCCGGGGCGAAGTGATCGGTCCTTACGACATTCTTATTGCGGGCCATGCGCGCAGCCAGGGCCTCGTGGTGATCACCGGCAACCTGGGCGGGTTTCGCCGTGTCGATGGCTTGCGGTCCGAAGACTGGCTGGCACCCGACTGAAGCAGGCGATGCTCTGTTCACGCGACAGTGCAGCGTGGCGAGTTTGCAACCGCTCCTGCCTTGTCGCGCGGCGCCGCCCCGCCTAGCCTGCCGCCCATCGTCTGGAACGCTAGGGTCATCGCCATGCTGACAAAACGCTGGGACAAATCCCGGCTGCCATCCCGCCATGTCACCGTCGGGCCGGATCGCGCCCCGCATCGCTCCTACTATTACGCCATGGGGCTGACCGAGGACGAGATCAATCAGCCGCTCGTGGGTGTGGCCACCTGCTGGAACGAAGCGGCCCCCTGCAACATCGCGCTGTCGCGGCAGGCGCAGTCGGTCAAGAAGGGCGTTGCCGAGACCGGCGGCACGCCGCGCGAATTCACCACCATCACGGTCACCGACGGCATCGCCATGGGCCACCAGGGCATGAAGTCCTCGCTGGTGTCGCGCGACGTGATCGCCGACTCGGTGGAACTGACCGTGCGCGGCCATTGCTACGACGCGCTGGTGGGCCTTGCCGGCTGCGACAAGTCGCTGCCAGGCATGATGATGGCCATGGTGCGGCTGAACGTGCCGAGCGTGTTCATGTATGGCGGCTCGATCCTGCCCGGCCGCTTCCAGGGTCGCGACGTGACCGTGGTGGACGTGTTCGAGGCAGTCGGCCAGCACGCCGCCGGCAAGATGAGCGACGAGGACCTGCACGCCCTGGAATGCGTTGCCTGTCCCTCGGCCGGCGCCTGCGGCGGGCAGTACACCGCCAACACGATGGCCACCATCTCCGAGGCGATCGGGTTGGCCTTGCCCGGCTCCGCCGGTGCCCCGGCGCCGTATGAGGACCGCGACCGCTGGGCCGTGGAGTCCGGCCGCGCCGTGATGAACCTGATCGAGAACCGCATCCGCCCGCGCGACATCGTGACGCTCGCGGCCCTGCGTAACGCCGCCGTGGTGGTGGGCGCCACCGGCGGCTCGACCAACGCGGCGCTGCACCTCCCGGCCCTGGCGAACGAGGCCGGCATCCGTTTCACGCTCGACGACGTGGTCGATATCATGCGGCGCACGCCGTACATCGCCGACCTCAAGCCCGGCGGCAAATACGTGGCGCTCGACGTGCATCGCATCGGCGGTATCCCGGTCATCATCAAGGCGCTGCTCGATGCCGGGCTGCTGGACGGCGACTGCCTCACCGTCACCGGCAAGACGCTGGCCGAGAACCACAAGGATGTGGTTTTCCCGTTCGACCAGGATGTCGTCTATCCGGTCAGCCGCGCGCTGTCGCCGACCGGCGGCGTCGTCGGGCTGAAGGGCAACCTCGCGCCGGACGGCGCGGTGGTGAAGGTCGCCGGCATGAAGACGCAGCGCTTCGAGGGCACCGCGCTGTGCTTCGACAGCGAAGAAGAGGCGTTCGCGGCCGTCCAGGCGCGTGCCTACAAGGCGGGCGACGTCATCGTCATCCGCTACGAGGGGCCGAAGGGCGGACCGGGCATGCGCGAGATGCTGTCCACCACGAGCGCCATCTATGGCCAGGGCATGGGTGAGCAGGTGGCGCTGATCACCGACGGGCGGTTCTCCGGCGGCACACGCGGGTTCTGCGTCGGCCATATCGGACCGGAAGCGGCGGTCGGCGGGCCGATCGCGCTGCTGCGCAATGGCGACCGCATCGTCATGGACGCCACCACCGGCGCCATCGACGTGTTGCTGCCGGAGGCCGAACTGGCCGCCCGCCGTGCCGCCTGGCAGCCGCGCCGCACGGATTATCAAAGCGGTGCCATCTGGCGCTATGCGCAGACCGTCGGGCCGGCCTATCTGGGGGCCGTCACGCATCCGGGCGCCGCCGCGGAAACTCACGTCTATGCCGATATCTGAACTGGAGCCGCTCTTGTGCGTTGGCGAGATAAATACACAGGAGATCTAACTTTATGCGTCGCTACCTGACGATCACCCTCGCGGCCCTGGCGCTGACAGTCGGCGCTTCAGGGCTTGCGTTGGCTCAATATCCACCGCCGCCGCCGCTGCGGGCCGAGCCGCCGCCGCCGCCGCCGCCCGGCACGCGCTACGTCTGGTTGGCGGGCCACTGGCATTGGGACGGCGTGCGTTACATCTGGCGCCCTGGCCATTACGAGGTGCGGCGCACCGGCTACCATGAGTTCGTGCCCGGCCACTGGGCGCCGCGCGGCGGCACCTGGGTGTGGATTCCGGACGGCTGGCGCTAACGGGCTGATCCGCACCCCGGGGGGGATGGCGCTTTGCCGGCGCCATCCCTATGTGGCCAAACGGTGAGGCCACTCGACCGGAGACTGCCCCATGCGGACGACCAACCGAGCTTCGGCATACGCCCCGGAGTTCGCCATTGCCGGCGTAGCGCTCCCCCGCCGCCCTATCCTATGCGAGCAGGACCCGGCGATGCTGCCGTCGCTGGACGAGATCTGGGCCACGATCCGTCGCGAGGGCGTGGAGTCGGTCGAGCGCGACGTGCTCATGGCGCAACCGATCACCGGCGCGCTGCTGCGTCACGGCAGTTTCAGCGACGGGCTGGCGGCGCGGATCGGCCACAAGCTGGCCGACACGGATTTCGCCGAGGGGCCGCTGACCACGCTGATCGGCGAGGCGTTCGCCGATGACCCGGCGATCGTGCGTGCCAGCGCGAACGATCTGCTGGCCGTGCGCGACCGCGACCCGGCCTGCACCGACCTGATCATCCCGTTCCTGTTCTTCAAGGGCTTTCTGTCGCTGCAGTGCTACCGGGTGGCACACTGGCTGTGGAAGCGTCAGCGCACGCACCTTGCCCACCAGATCCAGAGCCGTACTTCGGAGATGTTCGGCGTGGATATCCACCCGGCAGCGCGCATCGGCTGCGCCATCATGATCGACCACGGCACCGGCCTCGTGATCGGCGAGACGGCGGTGGTGGAGGACGACGTCTCGATGCTGCATGGCGTGACTCTGGGCGGCACCGGCAAGGAGTGCGGCGACCGGCACCCGAAGATCCGGCGCGGCGTGCTGCTCGGGGCAGGGGCAAAGGTGCTGGGCAATATCGAGGTGGGCGAGGGGGCCAAGGTCGGCGCCGGCTCGATCGTGCTGGACGACGTGGCGCCGCACACGACGGTGGTGGGCGTGCCGGCCAAGCCGGTCGGCGCCAAGCTGACCTCGCTGCCGGCGTTCACGATGGACCAGACAATGCCGCCGCCGGAGTATGCGATTTAACCCGACGATCTCGGACGCCGGGGCTCGTGGCCACGGATGCTCCCTCTCCGCCCGCTTGCGGAGGAGAGGGGACTAATCCGCTGACCCTGAATGTCTCGGACCGGTCAGATCGCGATTTCCCGCCCGATCTCCACCACATTCTCGATCGGCAGACGGAAATAGTCGGTCACATGCGCCGAGTTGCGCTGCATGAAGGCGAATATCGCCTCCACCCAGCGCGGCAGGCCGCCGCCATCCTCGCGGGCGATCACCGTCTCGTGGCCGACGAAATAGGTCAGGTCGCTGGTGGTGATGGTGCAGCCATGGTCGTGCGCCATCTGGAGCAGTGCAGGGACGTCAGGCCGCTGCATGAAGCCGAACCGCGCCACGCCACGCCAGAAGCCGGGTGCGATCTGCTCGAAGTGCAGTCGCTCGCTGGCCGGCACCTGCGGCGCCATGGCGGTCACGACGTTCAGGATGAACACCCGCTCGTGCAGCGCCCGGCTCTGCCGCAGATGCCACAGCGCCACCGGCGGGACGCCCTTCGGCGTGCGCGTCAGGAAGACCGCCGTGCCGGGCACGCGCGGAACGGATTTTTCGGCCAGCAGGGCCACGAAGGCGTCGATCGGCATCGTGGCTTCGCGCACGCGTGCCCCCAGCGCCGCCGCGCCGGTGTGCCAGATCAGCATCACGCCATACACCGCCGCCGCCAGCAGCACGGGCACGTAGCCGCCATCGAGGATCTTCATCGCATTCGCAGACACGAACGCCGCATCCACCACGAACAGCGCGCCGGCCACGACGCCGGCCAGCAAGGCGCTCCAGTGCCAGATCTCACGCATGGCGATGTAGAGCAGTGCCGTCGTCATCAGCATCGTCGCCGACACCGCAATGCCATAGGCCGACGCCAGGTTGTCGGATTTGCCGAAGCCGACCGTCAGCCCGATCGTGACCAGCATCAGCAGCCAGTTCACAGGGCCGACATAGATCTGCCCGTACCCCTCGGCCGAGGTCTGCGTGATCTGCAGGCGCGGCAGCCAGCCGAGCTGGATGGCCTGTCGCGTCATGCTGAACGCGCCGGTGATGATCGACTGGCTCGCGATGATGGTGGCGATCGTGGCCAGCACCACCAGCGGCACAAGGAGCAGCGGCGGGCACAGGCGATAGAAGATATTGCCCCCGGTCGGCCCGCCGGCCACCACCAGCGCCGCCTGCCCGGCGTAGTTCAGCACGAGGGCGGGCAGCACCACGGCCGACCACGCAAGGCGGATCGGCCTGGCGCCGAAATGCCCCATGTCGGCATACAGCGCCTCCGCCCCCGTCACGCACAGGAACACGCCGCCGAGCACCAGGAACCCCGTGTAGCCGCCGGAAAACAGGAACGACAGGCCATAGCGCGGATCGAGCGCCAGCAGAACGGCCGGATGCTGGGCGACTCCGTACAGCCCGAGCAGCCCGATCACGCCGAACCACACCGCCATCACCGGCCCGAACGCGCCGCCGATCGCGGCCGTGCCCAGGCGCTGCACCGCGAACAACACCAGCAGGATCGCCACGGCCGCCGGCAACACGTAGGTGTGGACGGAGGGCGCCACGATATCCAGCCCCTCCAGCGCCGACAGCACCGAGATCGCCGGCGTGATCGCGCCATCGCCATAGATCAGCGCCGCCCCCAGCAGCCCGAGCGCCACGATCACGGGCCGGTTCTGCCGCTTGACGCCCAGCAGCGACATCAGCGCCAGGATGCCGCCCTCACCGTCATTGTCCACCCGCATGGCCAGCGTCACGTATTTCACCGAGGTGATGATGACCAGCGTCCAGACGATCAGCGAGAACGAGCCGAGCGCCGCCGCCGGTGCCGGATGGTCGCCGGTGATATCCAATACCGTCTTCAGCGTGTAGAGTGGGCTGGTGCCGATATCGCCGAACACGATGCCGAGCGCGGCAAGGCTCATCGCCGGCAGGTTGCTGCGCTCTGTCGCCGGGGCCGGCATTGTCATCTCGCTCATATCGCGCTCCACGCGTCGTCGGTCAGTTACGCTGGCATGACAATGCCCGAGGGCCAAGCTAAACGATCATGACAGACAGCGACGGTGGTCGGAGGCATCCGATCCGCCCCCCGCGACCCGGGCGAGCATCCACGCGCCCTTTGATCACAAACCGACACCTCACCCATTCGTTTTGTCAACCTGATTGTCGGCTTGCATAAACTTCCCGGGACTGTCGAGGATGTCGCTTGCTGGCCGGTTGCAAATGCCACACTGCGTAAGTCGAAGTGCGGCAGGGCGAAGCATGTCCACGCGGCAGCGTCGTATAGATATAAGGGATCGAACTGATGATCGGACTGTCTGATTTCCGTTACGTCGTGGCCGGCAGTGGCTTCTTCGGCGCCGTGCTTGCCGAACGGATCGCGACCGTGCTGAACGAGCCGGTCGTCATACTGGAACGGCGCGATCATCTGGGCGGCAACTCGTTTTCCGAGAAAGACCGGCAAACCGGGATCGAATACCATCGCTACGGTTCGCACCTGTTCCATACCTCGAACGAGGAGGTATGGGCCTACGTCAACCGGTTCTCGAAATTCACCAATTATCGGCATCGCGTATTCACGCGCTACCACGACCGAACCTTCACGATGCCGATCAACCTGATGACGCTGAACAGCTTTTTCAACGTCGACCTGAAGCCGCAGGAGGCTGGGGCGTTCATCGCGGCGAAGGCGGCCGCCGAGCCGTATCCGAACCCGGCGAACTTCGAGGAGAAGGCGATCTCATTGATCGGGCGCGAGTTGTACGAGGCGTTCATCCAGGGCTATACCGCCAAGCAATGGGAAACCGACCCCAAGCTGCTGCCGGCCGAGGTGATCACCAGGCTTCCGGTCCGCTTCAATTTCAACGATTTCTACTTCAACGACATCTATGAGGGCCTGCCGGTCGACGGCTACTACAAGATTTTCGAGCGCATGTTCGACCATGAAAACATCAAGACCGTCACGAAATGCGACTTCTTCGAAGTACGTCAGCAGAATTCGGCCTGACGCCATCGTCATATACACAGGACCGATCGACCGATACTTCGACTACTGCTACGGACCTCTGTCTTGGCGTACGCTCGATTTCGAGATCGAGCGCTACGACATAGACGATTACCAGGGCGCATCGGTAATCAACTACCCCGACGTGGCGACGCCATTCACCCGCATCCACGAATTCAAGCACCTGCACCCGGAGCGGACCAACCTGAAGGGGCGTACGCTGATCATGAAGGAGTTCTCACGGTTCGCGAACCTTCAGGACGAGCCCTACTATCCGGTGAATACACCGAAAGACAAGTCGACCTATGACCAGTACGCGGCACGTGCGGAGAAAGAAACGAATGTCGTGTTCGGCGGTCGCCTCGGCACCTACCGGTACCTCGACATGCATCAGGCGATCGGTGCCGCGCTGAAAGCCTTCGAGCGCGAATTGATCCCGCTCGCCAAGGCCGCATAGCGGGATCTGCCAGGGGCGCGTCCTCCCCGCCGGCTCCAGCACTCCGGTACCACGATTGCTGGAGCAGACAGTTGCCGTATTTGCGTGCGCAAATATATTCATTTGCACCGTGGCCGGCTGCCGTTGGCGGGAGAGGACTCGTTTGATGATCGGACATATTGCCAATCGTATCACCCGCGCAGTCACTGTCGCGATACTTCCGGGCACCGTCGCTTTTGTCAGCCTGCCGCCCGCGTCCTGCTTCGCCCAAGCTGCTGATGCGGGGATCGCCCCTGGCACGACGGTGCCGGCTCCGGATACCGGGACGCCGTCCGAACCGCGGCAGGTCCCACCACAGGAAGATACCGCCAAGCAGCCGGTCCTCGACCCGATCGCGGCGCGCATCAAATATATGCATGACCGGCTGCGCATCACGCCGGCGCAGGAGCCGCTTTGGGCCAAGCTGGCCCAGGTGATGCGCGACAACGCCAAGGCCATGGCGCCCCTGGTGAGGGAACGCTTTCAAGCCGCGCGCGAAGCAGGCGCCATCGAAAACCTCAACGCCTATGAGAAGCTCGAAGAGGCGGAACTCGAGGGGCTGAAAAACTTCACCGCGGCGTTCCAGGCGCTGTACGCGTCAATGTCGGACCAGCAAAAGAAAATCGCCGATTTCACGCTCCGCCTGAGCCTCGCGAACATGGTCGGGACCGTCCCGCAACTTCCGGAGCTGGAGGTCACAGCGCCGCTGCTGCCCTACAACCCGCCCTACGAGAGCAATCCGGACGATCAGGGCTATGCGTACTACTCGTACGAACCGCCCTATCCCTATTCGTATGCGCCCCCGTTCTTCCTGGGTTTCCCTGTCGGGCTGGGCGCCCCGTTCTTCTTCTACCACCGGCACGCCGGCTACCCGCACGCCGGCTACTCGCATTTCGGGCCTTTCCGTCCCCGGATGCACGGGGGCATTCCGGCTCACGGCGGCAATTTCATGCTGGGACCCTGGCACGCCCGATAGCCCTATGAACGACGCGCCGTAAGCCGTCTGCTTGACGCCGGCACGCGAGACTGTCTAATTTGGTCGGGCCGAACCGGTCAGACCAATTAGGGCGGCGGTCCAAGATGCTGGCATGTTCGAGATGATCGCGCGGCACGGAAACAGGCGTCGACGGCGCAGTGCGGGTAGGCAAGCGTTGTCAGGCTGCGTCCTGATCGACAGCCGCCGCCATGGCGTGGCCAAGCGCCTCCCGTCGGCCCGTGACTTGCCCGGGCAGTTCCACGTCAACCGTGGCGTCGCTCGTGAGGCGCCGACGAAACAACAGGCCTTGCAAGGCCGGCGGATGCTGGAATTCCAGATAACCGGCACGGGATAGGCTCCACGCTGACGGAGCCGGCGAAGGGGAGGAAAAACACGATGCGGAAACTGAACGTCGCACTTGTCGGAACCGGCTTCGCCGGAAAGGTGCATGCCATCGCGATGGCGACGATGCCTGCATTCTTCTGGCCACCGCCGGCCGTTGCGGTGCGCAAGGTCGTCGTCGATGTCACCGACGAGCTTGCACGCACCGCGCGGGATCGCTTCGGCTTCGAGGGCTATGCCACGAGCTGGCAGGACGTGATCGCCCGTCCCGACATCGACATAATCGACATCTGCACGCCGAACAACACGCACGCGGAGATCGCCATCGCCGCCGCCAAGGCGGGCAAGCATGTCCTTTGCGAGAAGCCGATGGCGGTTTCCTCGGCCGAGGCGAAGCAGATGGTCGACGCCGCACGCGCGGCCGGCATCGTGAACATGGTTGGTCTCAACTACCGCCATACGCCTGCGGTGGTGATGGCGGCGAAGATCATCGCCGAAGGGCGGATCGGTGACGTCCTGAGCTATCGCGGTTCCTTCCTCCAGGACTGGTCCGCCGATCCCGGCACACCGCTGTCCTGGCGCTTCCAGAAGAAGTTCGGCGGCGGCGCACTCGGCGATATCGGCGCGCACATCCTCGATACGACACTGTTCCTGCTTGGCGATATCGTCGCGGTGAATGCGGTGGCGCGCACGCTCGTGCCGGAGCGTCCGGTGCAGAGCGGCGCCTACGACAAGATGGGAGCGGCAGACAAGACGGCCGGCGGGCCGAAGGACCGTGTCGACGTCGATGACGACGTGATGGCGCTGGTTCGCTTCAAGAGCGGTGTCATCGGGACGATCGAGGCGAGCCGGAACACGTATGGGCATTCCTGCCGGCTGGGCTTTGAAATCTACGGCAGCGCCGGCTCGATCATCTTCGACTATCAGCGGCTCGGCGAATTGCAGGTGATGTACGCGTCGGACCCTCCGGATTCGCGCGGCTTCCGCACCGTGCTGATCGGCCCCGATCATCCGTTCGGCGAGAATTTCTGGCCGATCCCGTCGATCGGCATCGGCTACTCGGACATAAAGGCAATCGAGATGTTCAAGCTCGTCACCGCGATCGCGGAAGGCACCCCCGCCGCGCCGAGCTTCTACGATGGCTACAGGCTCGCCCGCATCTCGGACGGAATGCTCGAGTTCGAGCCGGACACAGGCCTGGGTCAGAACGGAGGATTAGGGCGCCCACCCGCAGAAGCCCGCCTGAAGGAAAGGCCGGTTGCCTGCGCACAGGAATTCCTGTTGCGCGGCAGCCGGGGACGCGCAAGGCTTTCCTCGGTCGCAAGACCCAACGCGAGACCGACACAACGTCGTGACAAGGGAGGATGGGATGAGCCGGACAATGTACAAAGAGACGAACGGCAGCACCGCCACGGGATTGGCCGGTGGCCGTCTGGCGCTGACGCTGTTTGCCGCCGCCGCGCTGCTGGCACTGTCTGCGCACGAAGGTCGTAGCCAGAGTGCCGGGGACTTCGTCAAGAAGTCGCCGCTGACCATCGGCTACAGCATCCAGTCGGCGCAGGACCCGTACTGGCAGGGCTACGTGCACGGCATCCAGCACGAGATGGAGAAGTACGGCTTCACGAACCTGATGACCGAAGACAGCCAGGCGTCGGCCCAGCGTCAGGTGTCCGGCAGCATGGCGCTCATCCACAACGGCATCAGCGCGCTGATCGTCTCACCGCAGGAGCCGAGCGCGCTCGTCGCGACCGCGATCGCGGCGCACAAGGCGAAGATCCCGGTGATCGTCGGCGACGTGGGCGCCGGCGGCGACTACGACGCCTTCGTGCTTTCCGACAATTATCATGGCGGAGAACTTGCAGCCCAGTTCGTGGGAAAAGCGCTGGCAGGGCGGAGCGGCGAACAGGAAATCGGCATTATCTCGCTTAACCCGACGACCTCCGTGAACGGCCCGCGCACCAGCGGCTTTACCGACACCGTGGCCAAGGACACGCATCTGAAGGTTGTTGCGGACATTTCCGGGCATCAGGCGGTGGCCGGCGGATTCAGTGCGGCACAGGCGATCCTGTCGGCGCACCCCAAGGTCGCCGCCATCTACTGCCTGAACGATTCGATGGCCGCGGGCGCGCAGCAGGCCATCGCGCAGGCCGGGCGCGATCCGCTGACGAACCCCGTGCTGGTGGGGTTCAACGGTGACCCGATCGCGCTTCAGATGATGCAGGAAAAGAAGCTCGCGGCCGACGTGGCCCAGAACCCTTACCAGCAGGGCATCATCGCGGTGGATCTGGCGTGGGACTACCTGAACGGCCAGACGCCGAAGTTCACCGACGCGAAAACCAAGACCGTGAGCGTGCCTGTGGAACTCGTGACTCCCAACTCGCTCCCCGAGTTCCTCGATCGCGTCAAGGCCGGGACCGCCTACTAGTCTCGCGCACGGGACAGCGGCCGTGCAGCCGCCTGCGGCTTGCGCCCAACTGGGTCGGCGCCCCGAGCAGCGAAAGCTCTCGGGCGCGCCGGCACACGCGGGTGCCGTGCCGGGATCGTGATCAACCGCGCAGCGCCAGGAGGGGCCGTCGGTGAGTGGACTGAGTACGGCGGAAAGACGGAACATGCGTGGTTCCGACAACAAGGAACCCGCCCGGCTCACGATGCGGGCGACCGGCCTGCGCAAGCGCTTCAGCGGCGTCGAAGTCCTGCATGGCGTCGACCTGGACCTGCGGGCCGGCGAGGTTCATGCCCTGCTTGGCGAAAACGGCGCCGGCAAGAGCACGATCATCAATCTGCTCAGCGGGCGGCTGCGCCCGGACGAAGGGCAGATCGAACTGAACGGCACGCCGGTCGAATTCCGTAACCCGCTTGCGGCCCGGCGCGCAGGCGTCTCGGTGATTGCCCAGGAACTCGAAGTCGTACCCACGCTGTCGATCGTCGAGAACATCTTCCTGGGGGCGGAGCCGACGAAGTTTGGTTTCGTGCGCTGGGGTGATGCCCGGCGGCGCGTGGTGTCCCTGCTCGATGAGCTCGGCGTCCATGCCGATCCGGACCGCATCGTCGGCACCATGGGCGTCGCCGACCAGCAGCTTGTCGAGATCGCCAAGGCGGTTGTCGGCAAGTTCGACGTGCTCATCATGGACGAGCCGACATCGGCGCTGAACCTTGAAGACGTGGAACGGCTGTTCAAGATCGTCAGACGGCTGAAGGCCAGCGGCGTGGCGATCCTGTACGTCTCGCACCGCCTGTGGGAGGTGTTCGACCTCGCCGATTGCGTCACCGTCGTGCGGGACGGCAACCGCGTCCTGTCCACCGAGATCGCCAGCACCGATGTGGGCGAGGTGATCCGCGCGATGCTCGGCAGCAAGAGCTCCCTGATCGCCGAAGGCGGCCGACCGCGCGTGACCGCGGCCAGCGGTGAGCGGCACGGAACCCCGCTGCTCGAACTGCAAGCGATGCAGTCTGGCGATCTGCTGAAGGACATCAGCCTGCACGTTCACGCGGGCGAAGTGATCGGGCTTGCCGGCGTGCTCGGCTCCGGGCGGACCGAACTGTGCGAGGCCATCTATGGGCTGCGCGGGATCGATGCGGGCGAGATGCGCCTGAAGGGCGCTCCGGCCTCGCTGGAGGAACCGAAGGCGGCCATACGGCAAGGCATCTTCTACGTTTCCGAAGACCGCAAATCGGAAGGCATCTTCGGACACCTGGACGTGCAGGAAAACGTCGTCCTGGACTACCGGGCAGATGCGGGTGCGACCGTACAGCCGCTGCCGGACCAGGCCGCAAATGGCCGCACCGGCCACGGGCGCATGGGCGGCCTCGCGCCGATCCCGTCGCAGACCGAACGCCGCGCGTTCCAGACCATCCGGGATCTGCTGCGCATCCGCTGCACCGGCCCGGAGGAGCGGATCACGGCCCTCAGCGGCGGCAACCAGCAGAAGGCACTGTTCGCGCGCGCAGCCCTCGCCAGCCCGGTCCTGCTCCTCCTGTCGGAGCCGACGCGGGGCGTGGATGTCGGCGCGAAGGAAGAGATCTATTCGGCCATCGATGCCTTCGCCGGGCGCGGAATCGCGATCATCGTGAGTTCGTCGGAGATCAGCGGAACTGATGCGGCTTGCCAGCCGCATCTACGTGCTCAGGAACGGCCGCATCGTCGCGCGCCTCGCCTCGAACGAGACCACCGAGGAAGAGGTGCTGCGGCGGATGGCGGGCTAGCGGCAAGGGGAGGGGGGCGATGCGCCAACTGGCCAAAAGACTGTTCGCGGCCGACTCGGCGGCGGCCGTGATCGCGCTGGTCAGCGTGTTCGTCATCTTCTCGCTCATCAACGGGCGGTTCCTGACGCAACTGAACATCGACGGCGTCATCGTCAGCGCATCCATCTCGGCGGTCACCGGCCTGGGGATGACGCTGATCATCGCCATGCGTGCGCTCGACCTGTCGGTGGGCTCGATCATGGGGTCTGGCGTCCATCGTCGCCGCCGAACTGCTGGAGCGCGGCGTTCCGCTGGTCCTCGTGATCGCGGCGGCGCTCGCGGTGGGCGGCATCCTTGGGCTCGTCAACGCGGCGCTCATCACGCTGCTGGGCCTGCCCTCGTTCGTCGCGACACTGGCGACGTTCTCCATGATCCTCGGCGGAGAATTGCTGATCACGCATGGCGAAACGGTGACCATCCACAGCGACGTCCTGAACCGGCTGGTGATCGGCAATATCGGCGGAGTCCTGCCGGCGGCGGCGGTGCTGGCTGCAGCCGTGTTCGCGCTCGTCTGGGTGATCTTTCACCGCACCCCGTTCGGCCGGCACGTGGCGGCCATCGGCGGCGACATGCGCGCGGCCCTCGGCGCCGGGATCAACGTGCCGCGCGTGACGGTGGGTGCGTTCCTGCTGGTCGGGCTGTGCGCGGCCCTGTCGGGCCTGATGGCCGGCGCGCAGCTCCAGAACGTGGATTCCACGATCGGCACGGGGGCGGAGCTGACGGCGATC
Organism: uncultured Pseudomonadota bacterium; assembly: GCA_963764895.1. Classification (GTDB taxonomy): domain Bacteria; phylum Pseudomonadota; class Alphaproteobacteria; order Acetobacterales; family Acetobacteraceae; genus CAVXUK01. The sequence goes on along the minus strand of CAVXUK010000009.1, from coordinate 202,146 downwards.
GCCGTCGTCGTGGTCGGTGGAACCAGCCTTTCCGGCGGCCGCGGCAATCTGTTCGGCACGGTCTGCGCCGCGGCGCTGCTCTCAACCATCAAGGCGGGCCTCAACATCGCCAACGTCTCGTCGCTGTACGAGGACCTCGCGTTCGGAGGCATCCTCATCATCGCGCTGGTGGTGGACGGGCTGCGCCGGGGAACGCGCCGCAAGGGCATGCTGGCCGTGTAGGCCGCCGGTGAAGGAAATCGTTCGGCAACGCAGGCCTCATGCCGGAGGCCTTGGAAGGGCGGTGGGCAGGCAATGTCGGCGGTGGTGAACAACCGAACGGGCATCGGGACGTGGCTGCGGACCCACGTCCGCATCCGGCGGGAACGCAGTGGCGTCTGGATTCTCAACGCGGTGCTGCTGGTCACGCTCGCCGTGGCCGCGCCGAATTTCTACGGCGCCGGGAACATACGAGGCGGTCCTGAACGACACCGCCATCCTGGGCATCGGGGCCGCGGGAATGACCGTGCTGATCATGGCAGGCGCCTTCGATCTGTCGGTGACCAGCATCATCGGCCTGGCCCCGATCGTGGCCGTGCGGGTCGCGGGCGACGCCAGCGGGCTCCTGCATCGTGCTCGTCTCCGTCGCTGGCGGGCGCCGTGCTCGGCCTCGTCAACGGCCTGATCATCACGCGCGGCCGCGTGGCGCCGTTCGTCGCGACGCTCGGCACGCTGTTCGTGTTCGGCTCGATCGGCGCCATCATCTCGCAGGGCAATGCGCTGACCGTCACCAACCCGTTCGTGCTGCAGCTCGGCACCGGCACCGTCTTCGCGTGCTGCCGTACAGCTTCATCGTCATGCTCGGCGTGTTCGGCCTGTGCTACGTGCATGCTGCGCACGGCTGCATATCGGGCGATGGGTGCGCGCGTCCGGGCAGCAACCTGCGCGCGGCGCATGTCGCTGGCATCGACCTGCGCTGGGTCTATGTCTGCATCTTCGTGCTGTCGGGAGCGCTGACCGGGCTCGCCGGCATCATGCTGAGCGGCTACCTGGCGTCGGCCGTCGCGACGCAGGCGCCCAACTACAACCTCAACGCCATCGCAGCGGTGGTGGTCGGCGGAACCAGCCTGCTACGGCGGCGAGGGCACGCTGGTCGGCACCGTGCTGGCCGCGTGGCTGTTCGCGGTGGTGAACAACGGGCTGATTCTGCTCGGCGTGAACTCTTACTGGCAGTACCTGGCCACCGGCGTCATCCTCGTCCTCGCGCTGGTGCTGGGGCTCATCGGGGCCGGCGGACGGGTTCGGCGTCCGCGCGGGGGGATGCCGCACGGCATACAAGGCGCGCCGCCCAACGAGCGAGGGCAATCCGCCCCTCGGCCGTGACGGCGGTCAGTAGAGCTTGTCGCGGTAGGCTTCTTCGAGTCGCCGATCCCCCTCCTCGGCCTCGATTGCGCGGGTCTGATCGGCCATGATGCGGCCCAGCGACGGGAAGGTGCTGCGCTCGATCCGTGTGGCGGGGTCCCACAGCGCACTACGGATCAGCGCCTTGCCGCAATGGAAGAACGCCTCGCGCACCGTGATCAGCAGTCCGCCGACCGGCAGCTTGCCGCGCGCCGCGAACGGGGCGAGTCGATCGGCATCGGTGATGACGGTCGCGGTGCCGTTGACACGGAGCGTCTCGTTCACGCCGGGGACGAGGAACAGCAGGCCGACGCCGGCATGGGCGAGGATGTTGCCGAAACTGTCCACGCGGTTGTTGCCGGGACGGTCAGGCAGCAACAGCGATGTGTCGTCGAGGACGCCGACAAACCCGGGCGCATCCCCGCGCGGCGAGGCGTCGACATTGCCGGCTCCATCGGCGGTCGCCAGCACGGCGAAGGGCGAGAGCGCGATGAAGGCGCGGCAATGCGCGTCAAGCCGCGGCAACACCTTGCGGGCGGCAATCGGCAGCACGGCGCCGTAATGCGCACGGAGCGCGGCAGTATCGGCAATACCGGCGTCGGTCGCGGTCATGTCTTTCTCCAGGAGACTTGGTGGACGAGCGTTGCGCCAAATTGCGGCCACCGCAACCTGTTAGAGGCGTCACACTCCGTACAAACGACGCGCCAGATAGCGGCCAAGGGACGGCGTCGCGAGGACGGCGATCCAGAGATAGAGCGCGAGACCGGGCCACATCGCGCCTACCGCCAATGCCGCGACGAACAAGGCGAGCGCCAGAGAGGACCGCATGACATGATGGTGGGCAGCGACGGCGCGATGAACCCCGACCCAGAGCAGCAGGTTCACCAGCGCGATCAAGGTCAGATGCGCGCCATAGATCATGACCGAACCCCATATCGCGCCGGGCCTGTCAGCCCGGGAAGGCTGGTCGAGATCGGCACCAGAACGATCAGGAACAGAAAGACGAGGTGGAGCCGGGTCTGATGCGGCGTGACAAAGCCGGTCATCGCCAGCCGTTGCTGCTGCGACACCCAGTATCTGGCGGAAATGGCAAAGCTGAGCACGACAGTGAAGAGTTCCCCGTTCATCGCGGGAAACATGTCGAGAACCGATCCTTTATGCGCCTGAATAGACGGCAGCAGCGTCGTCGCGACCAGGGTCATCGCGACGCCGAACATGGTGTCGCTGAGGCTCGCGAGCCGACCAGAGGACAGGAAGGTCGAAACGCCAGCTTGACCGGTCTTGGCGTCCATGCGTGCCCCGGCTCAGCGGACTTCCTTCACATCCGGGATGATCCGTGCCGTCGCGCAGCCTGGCGAACAGGTCGAAGAACGCGTCGTCCGTCGGCCTGATAGTCGAGGAAGCCGAGCCGCCGGCTCTTGCTCATGTCGGTGACCACCTCGATCGGCCGGCCGAGATCGGCATCGGTGTGCCAGGCCGAGGCCAGCCGGTCGAGATCGGGCTCGATCAGGCCGTGCCGCCGGGCAATCTCCGCCCAGACTGGGCCGGCGTCGGCCAGCTGCTGCTCCAGCGGCGCGCCCTTGCCGGGGAACGGCGCGGGCTGCAGGCCGAACCATCCGGCGAGGCGCCCCACATCCAGCTCCAGCGGAAAACGTCGCCGTTGACCACGTTGAAGGCCTCGTTGCGCGCCGCCTCGGTCGTGGCGGCCCATTCCAGATGGCGCGCCAGCAGGCGCGCGTCGGTCATGTCGGTCAGCCCGTTCCACTGCATGGCCGAGCCGGGGAACAGGAACGGCCGGCCGGTCTCGCGGCAGATCGTGGCGTAGACGGCCAGCGTGACGCCCATGTTCATCGCATTGCCGATGGCGTAGCCGATGATGGTGTGCGGGTCGATGCACGCTCCAGCTGAAGCCGTCGCGCGCCGCGGCGGCGAACACCTCGTCCTCCTGGGCGTAGTAGAAGTTCTCGCACGTCCAGGCGCGGCTGCTCTTCGCGGAACGGCGTCGCCGGCAGGGCGCCTTTCCCGTAGGCCTCGAACGGGCCGAGATAGTGCTTCAGGCCGGTCACCAGCGCGACATGCCGCACACTGCCGCCGGGCGCAGCGCATCGAGCAGGTTGCGCACCATGGCGCTGTTGACCTGGATGTTCTCCGCCTCGGTCGGCTGGCGCAGCCAGGTGGTGATGAAGACATGGCTCGGACGCAGCCCGTCCAGAGCGCGGCCTGCAGCGCCGGCCGGGTCGAGCAGGTCGGCGGCGATCGGCGCGCACGCCTTCGATGTCGTCCGGCGGCCGGCGCGCCAGGCCGCTGACCTCCCACCCCTCGCCGAGCAGGTGCCGGGCCAGGTTGTTGCCGACGATGCCGCTGACGCCAACCACCAATGCCGTTCCGGTCATTTTCCACGTCTCCGCCGCTGTGCGATTCCAGTTGGGTAGCGAGAGCCTGCGGGGCTAGAGGGCCTCGACAGGAACGTCGTCACCATAAGTGCCCATCCATGAGTGCCGCAACTTGAGCGGCCGGTCTACCCAGATGATCGAGCAAAGTGCTGGGCGCTCTACGTCTCGCCGCGACCGGCGGCTCCCACTAGGCTCACGCCGGGAATTGGAAAGCTGAGTGATGCGCGTGTTGACTGCCTTGTTGGCACTTGCGGCGTGGGCGCTGGTGGCGCTCCCGCCGGCTCCCGCTCGCGCGCAAGGCGCGACGCTCTGCAAACCGGCGGCCGACGACGACACGCCGCGTCCGCTGCCACAATCGCTGGTGCCGCAAGCCATGCGGCTGTTCGGTCTGCATGGCATGCCGGCCGAACAGGTGCGGCGCAGTACGGTGGTGCGCTGCATGGATGGCCATCTACTGGCCTGCAACGGCGGCGCCAACCTGCCGTGCGGGAAGGCAAATACCAGCCGGTCGCTGAGGGGAGGCGACGCATGGTGCCGACAGAGCCCCAACTCCGACTTTATTCCCGCCTATATTTCCGGTCACGACAGCATCTACCGATGGCGCTGTACACATGGTGCGCCCGTCGCTTCAGGACCGGCCCGGCCGGTCGATGCGCACGGCTTCTTCACCCAGTACCTGGAAGTCGCTCGAGTAGACGGCGTCGCGTTATTCCATCGCCATCGTGTGATCCGGGCTGCTCGCTCTCGACGACTTCTTGAAGACAAGCAGCAGCGGCAGCACGGCGACCGTCGCGATCATCAGCAACTTGTAGTCGTCGATATACGCAATGATCTCCGCCTGCCGCGTGATGACGGCGTCCAGCGCGGCCCGCCCCGCGGCGGTCACCGGGTTCCAGAACCGCGTAATCATCGGTTGTTCGAGGGCCCGGTTGAAGGGCGTGACGTACTGCGCGATGTTGGCGTGACTGACCTGCGTGTTCTGCGTCAACAGGCTGTTCACGACCGAGATGCCGACGCTTGAACCGATGTTGCGCGACAGGCTGTAGAGGCCGGCGCCTTCCGCCCGCAGTTCGGCCGACAGCGTCGACAGTGTCGCGATGCTGAGCGGCACGAACAGGAAGCCGAGACCGACGCCCTGGACGATCCCCACGGCGATGATCGTCGTCTGCGAAACGTCCGGCGTCCAGCCGGTCATCGCGTAGAACGACCAGGCCGTGAGCCCGAGGCCGGTGCCGAGAAGGACTCGCGTATCGACCCGCCCGATCAGCCTTCCGACGATCAGCATGGCGCCCATCGTGCCGACGCCCGCGCGGCCCCATCACGATGCCCGCCGTGACGATCGGGTAGTCCATCAGGTTCTGCAGGTAGGGCGGCTGCAGCGCCAGCGAGGCGTAGTAGGTGAGGCCGACGACGGCGACGAACAGAACGCCGGCGGTGAAGTTCCGATCCCGGAACAGCGACGGCCTCACGAAAGGTTCCTTCGCGGTGAAGGTATGAACGAGGAACAGGTAAAGTGCCACGGCGGCGATGATGGTCTCGGTGATGATTTCGCCGGAGCCGAACCAGTCGAGCTGTTCACCGCGGTCGAGTGCGACCTGCAGCGCGCCAATCGTCAGGCTCAGAGTGACCGAAACCGAACCAATCCAGCTTCGCCGTGCGATTCAGCGGCGTTTCGGACAGAAACGTCGACATGCCGAGAAAAGCGAGGATACCGATCGGCAGGTTGATGTAGAACACGTAGCGCCAGCTATAGGCCTCGGTCAGCCATCCGCCGAGCACCGGCCCGAGAACGGGACCCGCCATCACCGCGACGCCCCACATCGCCATTGCGGACCCTTGCCGCTCCCTCGGATTGATGTTGAGCAGCACGGTCTGCGAGAGCGGGACGAGCGCGGCACCGAACAGGCCCTGCAGGACCCGGAACAGCACGATCTGCACCAGGGACTGCGCCATGCCGCACAGCATCGAGGCGACCGTGAAGCCGGCGACGGAGACGAGGAACAGGCGCTTGAGGCCGAACCGCCCGGCGAGATAGCCGGTCGGCGGCGTCATGATCGCGGCGGCGACGATATACGAGGTCAGCACCCAGTCGATCTGGTCCTGGCTCGCCGAGACGCTGCCCTGCATGTAGGGCAGCGCAACGTTGGCGATGGTCGTGTCGAGCGCCTGCATGAGGGTGGCGAGGATCACACAGACAGTGATCGCCGCCCGATTGCCGCCATTTGGTCCGCGCTCCGCCGCCATCGTCATCCTCCGAGCTGCATATGACCGTACAGCGCAGCCGGAAATATGGCAATTTCGTGTGTGGCATGTCGACGCCACGCGTCCCGGCGCGGGTTCACCGAACCCGACTTATCCGAGGCTGCGGCGCGACGGCACCACGATCGCGCGCGACCTGATCAGCATAAATGCGGAATATTATTATATCGGAATAAAACGCCGCGACGTGGTACTGGCCGAGAACACCCGGCCGAGACGTTTACGGACACCGGCAACGTCGGATCGTGGCACAATGCCGCCTTTGCGCCCATGCTCCGCGCAACGGGCCGACGCCGCAGCGTTGAAGGCCGGCGAAGGGCAGCAGGTCATGGCATTGCGATCTGGTAAACGCCGGCTGCCGGCTTTTACACGACCGATGAGGACAGTTGGACACCCGCATTTGGAGGCCGGGGGAAGCGCACCGGCTTCTACACCACACAGGTGGCGGTGAAATAGCCTGCCGCCACAGCCCCGGCCATCCGCCCTTCAATTACAACGGCGAAAAGGCGAATTGTTTCCCACTCGGATCGACGACAAATCGTTTGCCATTCACATCGATGATCTTGTCGCAGCGCGGCTCCCCCTTTTCGAAGTCCACGCAGACAGAGCCATCGCTGATGCGATACTTCCCAGCCATGACGCCATCGTAGGTATAGGTGCCGTCTGAGCGGTACAGCGCCAAGTTTGACCCAATCGTGACATATCGGCCGACAATCGCCTTTCGTATCTCCGCTGCCGAAACTGGCGTTCCGGCGGGGACCGCCTGAGTATCGGTTGTTTGGGACTGAGCCGTCGTCGCGGTGCCCAAGAGAAAAATCGCACCGACGCCGAGGAGGACCGAGATCTTTTTCATGTCATTACCCCGTCCTTATTGGGGCTTCAAGCATAACGCCCACTCCCAGACATCGTCAATATCTTATAACGAATGCAAAATACATAGAACGATTTCCTCGCAGGAAACCCGCCTGTCCCAACGGGTCCCGTTGCTTTGGCGCGACAATGGCTGATCCGGCGGAATGGAAAGTGGGGCCGATCTGAGCCTGACCATTCAGGCCTCGGCTGCGATCCAAGTCTCCACCACCCCGACCGCACGTGTAGAAGCGTCTAGCCAGCAGCGGCGCCGGGTTGGCCAATGGACGCCCCCGAAAGCGCGGCCTGGAGACGGGCCTCCTGGTCGGGCGAAAGCGAAGACCTGATGACGTGGCCCCTGAAGTGCGACAGATCCGCCAGCACTTTTTCTGGTTGAACTTTGCGCACCAGGGTGAAGATGGCCGAGGTATTCGGCTGCAGCGCCTGACCTACTGAACGGATGAAGTCGTCGTCGATGCCATAGTCCGCGAGGCGGGCTGCCAACGCTCCGGACCCCGCCCCAAGCGCGGCGCCTGCGGCGAGCCCTATGAGCGGATTCAGAAACAGCAGCCCGACCAGCGAACCCCACAGCGCGCCCCACAAGGCACCGGAGGCCGCGGCGGGGCCAACCAAATCAACGCTCTGTTTCATGCGCAGCTTTCCCTTGGTGTCGCGAATCACGACCACCGCGTCCTCCAAATCGACGAGATATTCTTTCTGGAGGCGCTGAAGCTCGCTCAGCACGCGATCCGCCTCATGCGGGTCGTCAAAGCCGATGACCACGAGTTCAGACATGGCATTCTCCATTTAAGGTGCCGGGAGCAGCGCACGGGTTCTCGGGGGATGACGCGCTGCTTTATCGCTATACATCCATCGTTGGTGGCGGCGCCTTGACCCATGTCAATTAATCCTGGCGCGTGTGCCGCGCGGCCGTCATCTGTGCGCGCAGGCGGCCTTTCTGTGCCGCGGATGACGGATCTTTAAATCCTATAGCCTCCTACCCACACCCAAGCCCGACCCCGCCAGACCCAATGTCCGGGCACCCAGCACACCGCAGCGACCGGGGTGGCGGAATTACTTCGCCGCGCGGCGCCGGCATTGGCGGAGCTTCGACGGTTATTCGCGTCGCAAATGCATCGCGCCACCGACGTGGCGCGCCGCCATCCGCCACTACACCGCGGGCACGCCCCCCGGTGACCCGCAGGCCAGCTATAGACGGTGCTGGTGTACGGGCGGACGGTACTATGCCCGATCGGTCGATGAAGAATGAGGTGCTTGACTTGGCGCACACCTCGGACCGGATAGGCCTACGCGATCATTGTGTGGGCCTGTATTCAGGCACGACATCGGGTTTCGACGCAGGTGGCGGGGGATTACCGTTGTTGTGGTAGGTGCACCCTGCCACAGCGAGCAATATGGCGATCACAACCAAACAAGAGCGCATCCGGGTGCTCCGTCTCTTAGTGCGATCAAAGCGACTGTCCCCGCTACGCGCCAGGCAGCCTCGGGTTGCACGACGCGATTTCTTCCGATCAATAAATAGATAAATAGCTCTCCAGGTCCCAGTAAGCAGATGATCATGTAAGAAATCGTAAACTGTTCCTGCAAATACCGTACGGAATGCCAAATTCGATGGCGAGCAAGAGGCTCGTCTATGATACCGAGGTTAGCATGATCCGTAAGACAAGTATTTTCGTTGTCCTCCCGGCGGTTTTGGGTTTGTTGGCAGCGTCTCCTGCCTATGCCTACTGGGGCGGGCGAGGCGGATGGCATGGTGGATGGCACGGCGGATGGGGCCATCCCGGCTTGGGCGTAGGAGTGGCCGCCGGCGCAGCGGTCGGGCTGGGCGTCGGCGCGGCCCTTGCGGCGCCGCATTACGTCGCACCGCCAGTCGTGATGGCGCCTCCTCCTCCGGTGGTCTATGCGCCCCCGCCCGTGGTTTATGCGCCACCCCCCGTTGCTTACATGCCGTAGGCCCGAAACCGCATCCGGCGCCGCCGCCAAGCGACGCACCGGCAGGGCCGAACTCGGCGTGAAGGTGCCTGTCTGGTGGCGGCAGCCGCTATCGCGATCTCATTGCCGGATTTCCGGCATCGCATTGGAGTGTCCCCCTGGGAGCGTCGGCCGTGATTCAGTTGGTCGAGGCCAACTAGACGAGTTGGCGACAGATCTATAGCGTCACGCGGCCTCCTGGAGGACCTTCCGCGTCATGCCAAGCAGCGACAAACTTCTTGCCTGGGTCGCACCGCACGGCCATGAATTTGTTGCGGCCATTGTCGGTGCGCCGGTAGCCCGTAGCCGCGCCCCCGCGACACAGCTCTGTTCCTCGCGTCATGAGGCCGTGGAGTGGGTAGAAGAGGAAGCTGCGGCTGTCGGTCTTCCGGTAGAGTGGGTGGATAGGGTCCCAAGGAGATAGATCGAACGGATGGAGCGCGAAGGCCCGCCCTCGCGGAGCAGCCCTGGTGGCGAGCCCGGCTGCTCTACCCCGCCGGCCCCGGTTTTGAGCGGCGGTGGCTTGGCGTCCGGCTATGGTCTTGGCAGCGTCGGCACCGCCAAGCGAAACGGCTGCGACGCCGCACGACGCGAACGCAGCAGGAACATTTCGCCATCATTCGCCCTTGGCCGCAAGATCCGAAGGGATAGATGAGGGGATGAAGCAAGGGGGCCCTCGCAGAGTCGCAGAAATGCCGGGTCATTGGCGGATGGGGTGGGATTCGAACCCACGGTGCGCTTGCACGCACGGCGGTTTTCAAGACCGCTACCTTAAACCACTCGGCCACCCATCCCGCGCCACCCAACGCTACTCACTCACTTTCCCGCTCACAAGCACGCCGAACGAAGCTGAGGGCTTTCGGGGTCGCGCGCAGCGCCGTATGTGTGGACCGCGCACACCGGAGGCGGTATGAACGTCCTGATACGCACACTCGTCCTAGCGGCTTTCGGCCTGCCGATCGGCGCGCGATTTGCGGCCGCGCAAGACGCGCCCAGCACCGCCGACCCGACCAGTATCTGGACGCTCCAGGACGAAAATGCCTCCATCAGCACGGCCAAGTTGACCGATCGCTATTATGTGAACGGGCTGCAGCTCGGCTACACCTCGGGCACGGACGGCGTGCCGGATGCAATGGCCCGCGTCGGCCGTGCCGTGTGGGGCGATGGCACCATGCGGATCGGCTTCGACATCAGCCAACAAATTTTTACCCCCGCCAACACCGCGGCCTATAACCCGCCGCCCGGCGACCGGCCCTATGCCGGGGTGCTGCTCGGCACGATGTCGCTGTTTCAGGACACGTCCGACAGCCGCGGTTTCCTCAGCATCGGCGCCGGCCTGGTCGGTCCATGGGCGCTGGCTGAGCAACTGCAGAACAGCTTCCACGACCTGATCGGGCAGGCCCACGACAACGGCTGGCATGACCAGCTCCGCAACGAGCCGGCCCTCGAGATCACCAGCGCCCGCACCTGGCGCCTGCCGATGGGAACTGTCGGCGGCCTGGAAACGGACGCGCTGCCGGACCTCGCGATCGGCCTCGGCAACGTGCGGATCTACATGCAGACCGGCGCCGTGATACGCCTGGGCCAGGGGCTGAACTCGGACTACGGCGTCGCCCGCATCCTGCCCGGGCCTTCCGGCGGCGATGCATTCAAGCCGACTCGGCCCTTCGTCTGGTATGTGTTCGCGGGCGGCGACGGGCAGGCGGTGGTCCGCGACATCACGCTCGACGGCAATGATTTCAGCGATGGCCCCAGTGTCAAGCTGTACCCGTGGGTGGGCGAGCTGGAGGCAGGCGTGGCATTCATGGTCTATGGCACCCGGCTGACCTACACGCAGGTCATGCAATCCCAGGAATTCTACCACCAGAAGGGCGGGCCGCACCAGTTCGGTTCGCTGGCATTGTCGGTTCGCTTTTAGGTCTTCTTTGCGTAACACATTAACAAGGTTGCTCTCGACTTCTTGAGTATGGCACACGGGCCGTCATGCTGACACGACGCACCCTGCTCGCCGCCACCGCCGCGCTCCCTTCGGCCGCTGTCCTGTGCCGACCGGCGATGGCCGATTCCGCCGCCAGTTTCCCGGCGTTCATCGCTGGCGTCCGCCACGATGCGCGCCGCATCGGCGTGTCGGAGGTGACGCTGGACCGCGCCTTCGCGAACGTCCATGCCAACCAGCGCGTGATCGACCTGGACCGCCACCAACCCGAATTCACGCTGACCTGGGACCAGTACCGGGCGCGCATCGTCTCCGACGCCCGCATCGCCAAGGGCCGCGCATTGTATGCGCAAAACCGCGCGCTGCTGGACGGGGTCGCCGCCCGGTACGGCGTGCCGGGCGGCATCATCATGGGCATCTGGGGGCTGGAATCCGACTACGGTGTCGCCACCGGCGGCTTCAATGTCATCGAGGCGCTGGCCACGCTGTCCTGGGAAGGCCGGCGGGCCGCGTTCTTCCGCTCGGAGCTGATGGACGCGCTGCGCATCCTGCAAAGCGGCGACATCACGCCTGCGCAGATGACGGGCAGCTATGCCGGCGCCATGGGCCAGACCCAGTTCATGCCGGATTCGTTCCTGAAATACGCGGTCGACTACAGCGGCACCGGGCGGCGCGACATCTGGAACGACCTCGGCTGCGTGTTCGCCTCCACGGCCAACTATCTGGCGCGCGAAGGCTGGCAAGGCGGCCTGCCCTGGGGTGAGATCGCCCGCCTGCCGCCGAACTTCGACGCGGCGGTGGCCGGGCGGGAGAATCGGCGGCCCCTGGCCGAGTGGGCGCGGCTCGGCGTGGTCCGACTCGGCGGTCTGCCGGTGCCGCCTACGACGCCGGCCGCCGTGATCCTGCCGGGCGGGACGGGGGGCGAGGCGTTCCTGGCCTACCACCCGAATTTCCTGGCCATCCGCCGCTACAACCCGTCGGATTTCTACTGCATCTCGGTCGGCCTGATCGGCGACCTGGTGGCGAGTTGAAACGCCGCCTTGTCCTGTCTGCGAGCCTCGCGGTGCTGGCCGGGTGCAGCCTCGGCCACCATCCGGCGCCGGTGCCGACGCTCGCCTATGTCGTCGGCGCGCCGTATCAGGCCGGCGGCGTCTGGCGCTATCCGCATGAGAGTTTCGAGTACAACGAGACCGGGTTGGCCAGCGTGACCACCCGCGATTCCGGGCTGACGGCGGATGGCGAGCGGGCCGACCCCGACGCCATGGCCGCCGCGCATCCGACGCTGCAACTGCCTGCCATTGCTCGCGTCACCGACCTGGACACGGGGCTTGCCGTGCTGGTGCGGGTGAACGACCGCGGGCCGGAGTCGGCCGGCCGCCTGATCGCGCTCACGCCGCGCGTCATGCAGGTGCTGGGCGCCGCCGGGCAGCCGGCGGTGCGGGTGCGGGTGCAGGTGATGGAGACCGAGAGCCGCCAGCTCGCTGCCGAACTGAACGCCGCCGGCACGCCGGATCTGGTGGTGGCGACGGCCCCCACGGTCGCCATTGCCGCCGAGGCGCTGCCGCCGCCGCCGGGCGCCACCCAATCCGGCATGGTGCGCGCGCTGCCCGCCAGTCCGCACCCGCAACCGGCGCCGGCCGTCATCACCGGCCCGATCCCGCTGCGCCTGCCGGAGACGCTGACGCAATACCCGCCCCGGCCCGGCGCGCTGTATATCGAGGCCGGCACGTTCGGCGGCCTGCAATACGCCGAGATCCTGCGCCGCCGGCTCGCCAATCTCGGTGCGCAGACCTCGACCAGCTACGACGCGCCGCGCGAGCGGGCGTACCGGGTCCGCATCGGGCCGCTGCCGAGCGTGGCGGCGGCTGACGCGATGCTGGCGCGGACTATCGAGGCCGGGATCAACGACGCACGGATCGTGGCCGAATAGGCCGCGCCCCGCCAACAACGAGGAGCCACCGCCGTGCTGACCCGTCGCGCCCTGCTGCTCACTGGCGCTGCCCTGTCCACCCTGAAGCTGTCGGGCGCCGCCGGCCAGACCATCCATCACCCTGCGCCGCGGCCCGCGGCGGCGGCCAAGCCGGCCGCCGAGCCGGTCACGCCGACCAATCCGGCGCAGACGCCGGTCGGGCCGCTCGACACGGCCGCGCGCTACGCCATCATCATCGACTACAACACCGGCGCCACGCTGCTCGACAAGGATGCCGACGTGCCGATGACGCCGTCGTCGATGACCAAGCTGATGACGGCCTACATCGTCTACGGCATGCTGAAATCCGGCCGCCTGAAGCTGGACCAGGACCTCCCGGTCAGCGAACGCGCGTGGCGCATGGGCGGCTCGAAGATGTTCGTGCAGATCGGCACGCAGGTGAAGGTCGAGGACCTGGTCCGCGGCATGATCGTGCAATCCGGCAACGACGCCTGCATCGTGCTGGCCGAAGGCATCGCCGGCTCCGAGGAGCAGTTCGTCGAGCTGATGAACCAGAAGGCCAAGGAACTCGGCCTGACCAACAGCACGTTCCGCAACGCCACCGGATGGCCCGACCCGGAGCACAGGATGTCGGTGCGCGACATCGCCACGCTGTCGCGCCGGCTGATCCAGGATTTTCCCGAATACTATCGACTATGATTCGGAAAAGAGCTTCAAGTACAACAACATCGATCAGGAAAACCGCAATCCGCTGGTGCAGAAGGGGCTCGCCGACGGGCTGAAGACGGGCCACACCGAGGAAGGCGGCTACGGCATCGTCGCCAGTGCGATGCGCGGCGGGCGCCGGGTGATCGTGGTGCTGAACGGCCTCACCACGCATGCACCAGCGCGGCGAGGAGAGCGAACGGCTGCTGGAATGGGCGTTCCGCGAGTTCGAGGACGTGACGCTGTTCACGGCCGGCGACACGGTCGAGCAGGCGCCGGTCTGGCTGGGCGCCGCGCCGACGCGTGCCGCTGGTCGGCGGGCGCGACCTTCGGGTGACGATGCCGCGCAACTGGCGCAACAAGGCCAAGGTCACGCGTCGGTCTACGACAGCCCGATCCGCGCGCCGGTCGTGCGCGGCACCGCGCTGGGCAAGCTCGTCGGTCATCGGGTGAGGGCGTGCCGGACATGAGCGTGCCGCTGCTGGCCGGCGCCGACGTGCCGCGGCTCGGCCTGCCCGGCCGCGCGCTGGCCGTGTTGTCGCATTACGTGACCGGCGGCTGATGCCGCCGCCGCCCGGCCGGTTCATCACGCTGGAGGGCGGCGAGGGCGCCGGCAAATCCACACAGTCCCGCCTGCTGGCCGCACGGCTGCGCGCGGCGGGCGTGCCGGTGCTGGAGACGCGCGAGCCGGGCGGCGCGCCGGGCGCGGAACGTCTGCGCGGGCTGCTGCTGTCCGGCGAGGTCGCCTGGTCGCTGCCGGCCGAAACGCTGCTGCATTTCGCGGCCCGCGCCGAGCACGTGGAACGCACGATCCGCCCGGCGCTGGAGGCCGGCAGCTGGGTCGTATGCGACCGGTTCTTCCGATTCGACGATGGTCTACCAGGGCTATGCGCTCGGCGGCGACCGGGCGGCGATCGCCGCGCTGACGGCGCTGCTCGGGTTGCGGCCGGATCTGACGCTGGTGCTGGATGTCGACGTGCCGACCGGCATGGCCCGGATGCGGCGCGCGCGGCACGGCGGCCGACCGCTACGAGCGGCTGGGCGAGGGGTTCTTCGCGACGCGTGCGCGAGGGGTTCCTGGCGGTCGCCGCGGCCGAGCCGGAGCGGTGCGTCTTGGTTGGCGCGTCTGATACGTCGGACGCGGTCGCCGCCCAGGTCTGGCGCGCGGTGCGCGACGGCTGGGCAGGTGTGGGCCGATAAGCGTAGCGCCGTCCCGCTCCCAATTGGCTGCGACACCCCGAGCTCATCCCATGACCGCCCCCGAACCGCGCGCCAACCCGCTGCTGCTCGGCCACGAGGCAGCGGAGGCCACGCTCGCCGAGGCGATGCGCTCCGGCCGCCTGCATCATGCCTGGCTGATCACCGGCCCCGCCGGGCATCGGCAAGGCGACGCTGGCCTTCCGCTTCGCGCGCTGCCTGCTCGCCGGCCCGGCACCGGCCGGATCGCTCGCACTCGCCGGAAACCGACCCGGTGTTCCGCCGCGTCGCGGCCGGCACGCATGCCGACCTGCTGACCGTCGAGCGCGCCTGGGACGAGAAGCGCAAGCGCTGCGCGGCGAAATCGTCATCGACGACGTGCGCCGCGTCGCCGATTTCCTGCACCTGACGCCGGCCGAGGGCGGCTGGCGCGTGGTGGTGGTCGACGGCGCCGAGGACATGAACCGCAACGCCGCCAACGCGCTGCTGAAAGTGCTGGAGGAGCCGCCGCCGCGCGCGATGCTGCTGCTGGTCTGCGCCGCGCCGGGCCGGCTGCTGCCGACCATCCGCAGCCGCTGCCGCCGCCTGCGCCTGTGCGCCCTCTGCCGACGCGACGCATGGCGACGCTTGCTCGCTCGCTACGCTGCCCGAGACGCCGGAGGCCGAGCGTGCAGCCGGCTGGCGGCGCTGGCGCGAGGGCTCGATCGGCCGCGCGCTGCAACTGGCCGAGGGCGGCGGCGTGTCGGTCGCCGGGCTGGTCGGGCGAGGTGCTGGAAGCCCTGCCGGCGCTGCCGCCGGCGCGCGCGCACGAGGTCGCCGACGCGCTCGGGCGCGACGAGGATGGCGTTCGCCACCTTCATGGACCTGCTGCGCGCCGCCATCGCGCCGGCCGTGCGCGAGGCCGCGCGGGGCCGGGCGGACCCGGACCAGGCGAGGCTGCTCGGCACGCGGCCCCTTGCCGCCTGGGTCGACGTCTGGCAGGAGCTGACCAAGCTCCAGAGCGAGACTGAACGCTTCAATCTCGACAAACGCCGGCGCTGGTGGCCGGGCTTCGCGCTGCCGGCGGCACGGGACATGAGCCGATGAAACCAAAATTTTACCTCACCACGCCGATCTACTACGTGAACGGCGCGCCGCATATCGGCCACGCCTACACCTCGATCGCGGCCGACGTGCTGGCGCGGTTCAAGCGGCTGGACGGGTATGACGTGTTCTTCCTCACCGGCACCGACGAGCACGGCCAGAAGGTCGAGAAGGCCGCCGCGCGCAGTGCCGGGCTCGACCCGCAGAGCTTCGTCGATCAGGTGGTCGCGCGATTTCGGCGACATGGCCGCGAAGCATGGGCATGTCCCACGATGATTTCATCCGCACCACGGAGCCGCGGCACAAGCGCGCCTGCGCGGCGCTGTGGCGCCGGCTGGACGGCGGCCGGGATGATCTATCTCGGCGCCTACGAGGGCTGGTACGCGGTCCGCGACGAGGCGTTCTACGACGAGAGCGAACTGACCACGCGGCCGGACGGCAGCACGCGTGGCGCCCGACCGGCGCGCCGGTGGAGTGGGTGCAGCGAGCCGTCATATTTCTTCGACCTGTCGCAGTGGCAGGACCAGCTGCTGCGAATTCTACGAAGCGCATCCCGGACTTCATCGCCCCGACGCACGCCGCAACGAGATGCTCAGCTTCGTGCGCGGCGGGCTGAACGATCTGTCGATCAGCCGCACCAAGTTCACCTGGGGCATTCCGGTGCCGGGCGACGCCCGGCATGTGATGTATGTCTGGCTGGACGCGCTGACGAACTACCTCACCGCCACCGGCTATCCCGACGCAGCAGCGCCGCGCGCTGGGCCTTCTGGCCGGCCGATCTGCATCTGGTCGGCAAGGACATCATCCGCTTCCACGCCGTCTACTGGCCGGCCTTCCTGATGGCGGCCGGGCTGCCGCTGCCGAAGCGCGTGTCCTCGCAAGGCTGGTGGACGGTCGAGGGCGAGAAGATGAGCAAGTCGCTCGGCAACGTCATCGAGCCGCGCCAGCTGGTGCGCGACCTACGGGCTCGACCCGGTGCGCTACTTCCTGCTGCGCGAAATGCCGTTCGGCGATGACGGCGCATTTAGCCACGCCGGCGCTGATCACGCGCATCAATGTCGAGCTGGCCAACGACCTCGGCAATCTGGCGCAGCGCTCGCTGTCGCTGATCGCGCGGAACTGCGAGCGGCGGGCTGCCGGCGCGCGGCACGCTGACCGAGGAGGACGCGGCGCTGCTCGGCCGCCGCCGACGCGCTGCCGGCGATGGTGCGCGACGCGCATCGACCGCCAGGTGTTCCACGAGGCGCTGGAGGAGGTGTGGAAGGTGATCCGCGCCGCCAACGCCTATATCGACCACCAGGCGCCGTGGGCGCTGAACAAGACCGATCACGGCGCGCATGGCGCGCGGTGCTGCGCGTGCTGGTGGACGTGCTGCGCGCCGTCGCGACGGTGCTGCAGCCGTTCATGCCGGACAGCATGGCGAAGCTGCTGGACCAGCTCGGTGTGCCGGCGAGACGCGCGCATGCTGGCCGCTCTTGCCACGCCGCTGGCCGAAGGCACCCCGCTGCCGGCACCCGCCGGGCGTGTTCCCGCGCTATGTAGAAGCCGACGACGTAAGTCCGCTGATGCTGATCGATTCTCACTGCCATCTGGACTATTTCACGCCCGGCGAGCTGCCGGACGTGCTGGCGCGCGCGGCGGCGGCCGGCGTGGGCGAGATGGTGACCATCGGCACCCGCTGGCAGCAATCGCTGGACATGCGTGGAGGTGGCGGAAGCGCACGACAATGTCTGGTGCACCGTCGGCATCCATCCGCACCACGCGGCGCGAATTGCCTGTTTCCGAAGCCGGAGACGCTGGCGGCGCTGGCCGACGCATCCGAAGGTGATCGGCATCGGCGAGTCCGGCCTGGACTATTTCTACGACAAGGCGCCGCGCGACATTCAGCAGGAGAACTTCCGCGCCCATATCCGCGCCGCACGCGCTGGCCGGCCTGCCGCTCGCCATCCACGCCCGCGACGCCGACGACGACATCGCGCGGATCCTGCAGGAGGAATGGGATCGCGGCGGACCCTTCGCTGTTCCTGCTGCACTGCTTCAGCTCCGGCCGCGCGCTGGCCGAGGCGGCGATACGGCTCGGCGGCTATTGTCAGCTTCTCCGGCATCCTGACCTTTCCGAAATCGCAGGAAATCCGGGACATCGCGCGCGATCTTCCGGCCGATCGGCTGCTGGTGGAGACCGACTGCGCCGTATCTCGCGCCGGTGCCGTTCCGCGGCAAGCGCAACGAGCCGGCGTATGTCGCGCACACCGCCGCGGTGCTGGCCGAGGTGCGCGGGATGACGCCGGAGGCATTGGCCGATCTGACCACCAGCAATTTCCGCCGCCTGTTCCGCAAGGCCGCGCGCCAGTGAAAGTGACGCTGCTCGGCACCGGCGGCTCCGCCGGTGTGCCGATGATCGGCGGTGCGGACGGGCACGGCGACTGGGGGGTGTGCGACCCGTACGAACCGCGCAACCGTCGCTCCCGTGCCAGCATCCTGATCGATGGCGGGGCAGGGACGTTGCTGGTCGACACGTCGCCGGACATGCGCAGCCAGCTTCTGGCCTGCGGTCTGCGCCGGGTCGATGCCGTGCTGTTCACCCACGCCCATGCCGACCACATCATGGGCCTGGACGACGTGCGTATCCTCAACCGCATCATGGATCGCCCGCTGGACACCTTCGCCACCGAAAAAACCTTCGCCGAGGTGGAATTGCGGTTCGACTACGCCTTCCGGCCCTGGAACCCGCCCGGGTTCTTCCGCCCGGTCATGGTGCCGTACGTCGTGGCGCCCGGCACGGTCGTCGAGGCCGCCGGCATGCAGTTGCAACTGATCGACCAGGACCATGGTTTCAGCCGCTCGCTGGGTGTGCGCGCCGGCCGGTTCGCCTATTCCACCGACGCGGTGGCGCTGGACGATGCGGCTTTCGTGACGCTGGCGGGCGTGGATACCTGGGTCGTCGGCTGCTACCAGCGCGAAACGCACCACACGCACGCCTGGCTGGGGCGGGTGCGGGACTGGGTGGCGCGGCTGACCCCGCGCCGAACCGTGCTGACGCATATGGGCACGGACATGGATTGGGCGTGGCTGGCGGAACACCTGCCGCCCGGCATCGAAGCCGGCTTCGACGGACAAGTGCTCGACGTTCCCGACTAACGACCGATCCGCGATAAAACCTTCCCGCCTGCCGTGCGTCGCTCTCCCAGCGAGCACGGGAACCTATGGTGAGCGAAACGGCGGTGACGGGGGAGGGTGGGCAGACCGCGCGTTCCGGGCTGAGGCTGGCGACCGGGCTCGCGGCGCTCGGCATCGTCTACGGCGATCTCGGCACCAGCCCACTTTATGCCATGACGGCCGTGCTGCAGACGGTCCGCCATCCGGACCGGGTGGCCGCGCTGGGCGTGCTCAGCCTGATCGTCTGGTCGCTGATTATTACAATATCCGTGAAATACTGCCTGTTCGTGATGCGCGCCGATAACCACGGCGAGGGCGGCATCCTGGCGCTGATGTCGCTGATCTCGGGCCGGGGCAGCGGGAGCCGCTGGGTGCTGGTGGCTATGGGGCTGTTCGGCGCCGCCTTGCTGTATGGCGACGGCATCATCACGCCGGGCATCTCGGTGCTGAGCGCCGTGGAAGGCGTGAACGTCGCCACCAGCATGCTCAAGCCATATGTGCTGCCGGTCGCGGCGGTGATCCTGTTCCTGCTGTTCGCCTTCCAGCGCCTCGGCACCGGCAAGATCGGCCGCGTGTTCGGGCCGATCATGCTGCTGTGGTTCGTGGTGGCGGGGCTGCTCGGGCTGATGGGGGTGCTGCGGCGGCCGGAGGTGTTGGCGGCGATCGATCCGCTGTATGCCGTGCGGTTTCTGGCCCGCGACGGCTGGAGTGTGTTCCCGGTGCTGGGCGGGGTATTCCTGGCCTTGACGGGCGGCGAGGCGATGTATGCCGACATGGGCCATGTCGGACGCCAGTCCATCCGCACCACCTGGTATGGCGTTGTGCTGCCGGCGCTGCTGCTGAACTATGCCGGGCAGACCGCACTGTTGCTGGAAAACCCAAATTCGCAGGACAACCCGTTCTTTCGGCTGGCCCCGGGCTGGGCCGTGATCCCGCTCGTGGTGCTTGCCACGGCCGCGACCATCATCGCGAGCCAGGCCATCATCAGCGGCGCGTTCTCATTGACCCGGCAGGCCATACAACTCGGCTGGTGGCCCGGCATGGTGATCCGCCAGACCTCTGAGGAGCAGTACGGCCAGATCTACGTGCCGGTGATGAACTGGATCATGATGGCCTGTACGCTGGTGCTGGCGATCAGCTTCGGCAGCTCCGACCGGCTGGCAGGGGCCTATGGCACCGCCGTCTCGACGACGATGCTGCTGACGACGGCGCTGTTGTTCTTCGTGATGCGGGAGAACTGGGGCTGGTCGCTGCCAGTGGCGCTGTCGGTCGGCATCGGGCTCCTGCTGGTCGATCTGGCGTTCTTCGCCGCCAACCTGCTGAAGATCGCCGATGGCGGTTGGATCCCGCTGCTCCTCGCCACGGTGGGCTACGCGGTGATGACGACGTGGCATGGCGGCACCCGCGCCATCCGCAGCCGCACCAGGTTGCAGACCGAGGCGGGTGAGCAATTCCTGGCGCGTGTGGTCGACGGCGGCATTCCGCGCGTGAAGGGAACGGCCGTATTCCTGGCACGCAACCTGCGGCCGGTGCCCGAGGAGATGGTGCGGTACATCCAGGACATTGGGGCGCTGCATGAAGACCTGGTGAGCCTGACGGTCCGCTTCGAGCAGGTGCCGCGGGTGTCCCTGCACCGGCGGGTCGAGGTGGAACAGGTATTCAACCGGTTCTGGCACGTCACGGCGCACTGGGGGTTCATGGAGACGCCCGACCTGACCGTGGCGATGGCATGCGCGCGTGAGAAAGGCTGCGACGTGGATTTCGATCACGCAGTCTTCTTCGGCACGCGCGACGACGTTGTGGCGAGGCCCAAGGAACGGCTGTTGCCATACTGGCGGCGGGTGCTGTTCGCGTTCCTGTACCGCAATTCGGTGCGCACCGTGGACCGCTTCAATCTGCCCGGCGCGCGGTTCGTCGAAATCGGCCGCCAGATCGAGCTGTGACGTGGGCCTGTGCGAACCGCCGGGCCGGCCCCGCATACGGATGTCGTATCAAATCCATTAGACATCGGAATCAAGATGGCATAATACCGATGCTCTGGATTGGATTTTGATGGAAATTCCTGTGTTCAGGCGAACATCGATGACGTTCCCCGCCTTGGGCGGTGTTCTCACCCTCGGGCTCACGTTGGCTGCGGCAAGCGCCCACGCCGATGCCATCGATCCGTCAGCCACCGGCAGCCAGACCGGCACCGCGTTCCAGACCACCTTCATCGGGGCGACGGTGATCGGGGAGATCTACGGACAGCCATCGGCAGGCAACGTGGCCGTCATGGACCCGGTGTCCGGCACGCCCGACGTCCTGAACAACTGGGTTGCAACCGGCGGATCGACCGTCGCCACGTTCAGCGTTGCCAGCAACGTCATCACGCTCGGCGCCTTTGTGTGGGTTGGATCGACGGACGACACCACCAGCAGCAGCGGGTCGACGGACACCACGGGCGACTCAGACACGTCGGTGCCCGAACTCTCCGCGCTTCCCGAGCCGATGACGCTGTCGTTGTTAGGCGCCGGCCTGATTGGTGTCGTCGCAGTGCGCGGCCGCCGCGCCGGGCGGGTTGGCACTCGCGAGTCTGAAACCACCATCGAAGCCTGACGCTGCGCCGCCGATCGGTCTGGCGCAGCGCAGCCAATTGGTCTGGCACTCGAGTTTCCATAATATATCTTATGCGGCATTCGTATGTAGGCGCAAAGTTAGAATGTCCCCTGTCCGCAAAGTAGAAATGTCAGGCTCCCGGGAATGCGGTCGGACCGGGAGAGCGGATTTTGGGCTGGGTGGTGATGAGCGAGCGCGATGTGCAGCGCATCGAGGTGCTGTCGGAGGTGGTGTCCGGCCGGCGCACGATCGCGACGGCGGCGGCGGTTCTGGCGGTGACGCCCCGGCACGTGCATCGCCTGCTGCGGCGGTTGCAGGCCGGTGGCGCCTCGGCTCTGGCGCACAAGGCGCGTGGTCGGCCGTCCAACAACCGGATTGCGGTCGGCCTGCGCGACGAGGCGCTGGGTTTGGTCCGCGACAAATACGCTGATTTCGGCCCGACCCTGGCCTGGGAGATGCTGACCCAGCAGCACGGTCTGAAGGTGTCGCGCGAGACGTTGCGGATGTGGATGGTGGAAGCCGGCATGTGGCTGTCGCGCAAGCAGCGCCGCACCTTCCACCAGCCCGCCTGCGACGTGAGTCGCTCGGCGAACTGGTGCAGATCGACGGCAGCGAGCATCGCTGGTTCGAGGATCGCGCCAATCCGTGCACGCTGCTGGTGTTCATCGATGACGCCACGGGGCGACTGATGCAGCTGCGTTTCGTCGAGAGCGAGAGCACGACCGCCTATTTCGAGGCGCTGCGTGGCTACCTGACGGCGCACGGCCGTCCGCTCGCTTTCTACTCCGACAAGCACACGGTCTTCCGCGTGTCCAAGGTTGAGGCCAAGGGCGGCCAGGGCATGACCCAGTTCGGGCGGGCGCTGGCTGAGCTGAACATCGAAATCCTGTGCGCCAACTCGAGCCAGGCCAAAGGCCGGGTGGAGCGCGTCAACCGCACCTTGCAGGATCGTCTGGTCAAGGAACTGCGGCTGCCCGGCATTGCCACCCTGGACGCCGGCAATGCTTTCCTGCCGGGCTTCATTGAACGCTTCAACGCCCATTTCGCGGTTGCGCCTGCGCGCGCGGCCGATCTGCATCGGCCCTTGAACCTGCCGCCCGACCGGCTGCGGGACATCCTGTGCCATCACGAACTGCGCCATGTTGGCCAGCAACTCACGCTCGCCTATGACCGCCAGCTGTTCGTCCTGCCGCGCAACGGCGTCACCGAAAGCATCGCCGGGCAATATGTTGAGGTCTACCACTACACCGACGGCCGGCTGGACCTGCGCTGGAAAGGCCTGTCCCTGCCCTACGTCGTGTTCGACAAGGGGCAGCGCGTCAGCCAAGCCGCGGTGGTCGAGAACAAACGGCTCGGTGCGGCACTCGCCTTTATCAAGGATCGGCAGGAACACGAGCGGCCGCCGTCTCGGCTGAAGACCAACAGCGAAGCCGGGGGCTACCGGCCCCGCCCACCCCGGCGCGCCGGCCTGCTCAGTCCCGCTTCGCCTACGGCTTCGCAGGGCTGAGCAGGCCGGCAGGACATTTCAACTTTGCACGCCACCCGGACATTTCTATCTGGTTGCAACACCATCGGGCAAATGAGCGTGTCTATATATCGACAAGATATAGGAGCCCTCGCCCTGGCAGACCATGGCGATCACATCGACGCTATTTCGTTGTCTCCGAAGATCGAGGGGCCGAGAGTGCCCTGCGAAGACCAAACATCCGGGGAATTCCCGGGTTAGGCGCCGCAAGCTACAGCGTGGAAAAAGGTCGATCAGAACCATGTCGGACGGGCAGTCTGGTAAATCAGCCGAGCCACGAACGGGCACAGCGCAGACAGATCCGGCGCTGGATGAGAAGGCCGTGGCAGAGGCAGACGACAACTCACTGGGTCTCAGGACCGCGGTCAGCGATGCCGAGTGCTTGCTTCACTACGCGGCCCAGGTTGGGACCGACATTCCCGCCGAACTGATCAACGCTATACTGACCGCGCGTGCGCAAATCGGCAAGAAGCCTCTGGACCCTCAGGTCATTGTCGCCTTTCTGTCTGCGTATGCGAAGCTGTCCGCAAAGCTGGCCCCGGTCAGTGCGGAAACGGTCCGGGCTTCGAATGACCGAATCGGATCCGTTGTAAGAAGCTGGGGCGCGTGGGCGATCGTGTTGACTTCTGTCGTAGTTATTCTCTCCCTGATGTTATTTGTAGTCAATTCCATAGACAAGGACATCGCGGACGGTATCGACAAAGCGAACGTCATGGCCGCAAAGGTTGCCATTGAGGTTGGGGCACCAGACATTGGCAACACGGCCGATTGGACATGCGGCGAAGCAACTCAGACGGCGCGTCCCGCTGTCCCGTTCACGCCCACCTTCACCGATCATGATCTGATCGTCGAGCTTCAGCAATTCGCAGCATCCATGCGCGATATCCTTCGGAGCGCGGTCAAGGTAAATTTTTTTGTAAATTATACGGAGCATAATCCGTCTTCTCCCAAAGACAAATTGCATCCGGAGACAGCGCAAATCGGGGATCCGGATGAAGCGCTGCAACTGCCACGCTCCCTAACCGCCAACTTCCGCGCGGCTGCATTGTGCAAGATTGCAGCATACCAATTAGTGAGGAGCTTTGCACAGAACGCGAGAACTGACGCGGTTGTGTTTTACGGAAGCCTGACGGCCTATGTCCTGCCGGTTCTATTTTCTCTTCTCGGTGCCGTCGCATTCAGCCTCCGAGATTACTCCACCCGGGTGAGGGCACGCACCTATCATCCGTCGTACACCAACTCGGCACGAATTATCGTTGCGGTAATTGCTGGAGCGATCATTGGTCTTTTCAGCAATATTACCCAAGAGTGGAATTTGCCTCCACTCGCGGTCGCGTTCCTGGTCGGCTACGGGGTCGAAATATTCTTTACCTTTCTTGACTCGATGCTGGTTGCCTTCGGTGCGAAGAAGGAGTCAGCCGGCACGGGTACAGCAACGGGTTCCGGCTGATCATGCACAGTCTCAGGCGCCCTGTCGTCGATCGTGCTGCCTTGCAAAATTCCACTCTACGCAACTCTGGCGCGCTGAGTTTTTTTATGAGGCGGCCGGTTCACCGCGCGTCATGCGGGTACGGACACACGCCCTTCCGGCTGCCGGACAGGCTCGCTACTGGGACGCCATGGAGAATCGCAACAGCCAAAGTCATGCAACACGCCGTTTTTGCATCAAACCCAGTTTAACGAGGCGCCAAAATCAGGTAGCGCAGGTTACGATCTTGCCAATCCAGCCAAGTTGTCACACTGAACACTCGTCCTGCCTTTGACAAAACTCAGCCGCCATTGAGGGCGGGTCAGGATCTGAGTGCGGTTCCTTTCACGGAGGAGGTCATGGCCCCTCACCCTGTTTGCACCCGAACGCGCCGCGCACTCGCCCGACCAGCCGTGCTGCTCGCCGTACTACTGTTGAGCGGCTGCACCATCAGCCTTTGCGGTCCAGCCTCCTACACCGGCTACTGCGAGCCCGGGGCCTACGCCGGCGGCAATGGCGGCGGCGGCGGCGGAGCCGGCCACGGTGGAGGACACGCGGGAGGGCACGGGCGCTGATCTGCGTGCCGGGTGACATTTCTACCTGCCGCGACATCGGCCAGTTGACTGCGGTCAAGGCGGCCGAGCCGCCACGATGCTACACGCACCAACCCAGACCGCGGAGGTCCGCCATGTCCATCAAGGACATCCTGGTTCACGTCGATGTCTCCCCCGGCAGCGATCAACGCGTCCGACTGGCGGCCCAACTCGCGCACCGGTTCGGCGCCTATCTGACCGGCCTGTCGATCCGGCCCTCGCTCGACTGGTTGATGGCGCCGCCCGCGAACGGCACCGCCGCGATTGCGGTGGCAAGCTGGCTGGCTGACCTGATCGCGGCGGCGCAGGCGCTCGGCGAGCAGTTCACGGCGTTCCTGAAGAGCGACGGGGTTGCAGGCGAATGGCACATGGCCGACGGGCCCGCCGCATCCGAGCTGACGCGTTGGGGGAACACCGCGGACCTCGTGATTGTCGGGCAGTCTGACCCGAACCATCTCAGCGAGTTGCGCGCGCCGGAGGATGTCGTGCTGGGCTGCGGTCGCCCGGTGCTGCTGGTCCCCTATGCTGGCAGCTTCACGCATGTCGGCGAGAACGCAGTGATCGCCTGGAATGCCAGCCGCGAGGCCGCCAGGGCCGCGCACGACGCGCTCGCGCTGCTCGCGCCGGCGGCCAAGGTGGCGGTCCTGTCGGTCAACCCGAGCGAGGAGCAACGGGAATCCAGCGAACGCCTGGCCAAAGGCTTGGCGCTTCACGGCTTTTCCGCGAATGCGGAGATGATCCACGCGAAGGACCTCGCCCCCGCCAGCGTGGTGCTGTCGCGCACAGCGGACGCCGCGGCCGATCTGATCGTCATGGGCGCGTACAGCCATGCACGCGTCAGGGAGATGATCCTGGGCGGAATGACGCGCGACATGCTGCGCAGCATGACGGTGCCGGTACTGATGGCGCGTTGATCCGGCTTTTCGGGGCGCCAGCGCCAGGAGCGTCAGACATTGGCCCGCGCGCCCACCGGCCCCCCTGCGGCGGCCTGCAGGCTCGAAGTCCCGACCTGCGGGCAAACGGACGCCCGGCTAGCCGGGCGGGCGGTACACCGGCGCGACCGGGCCAGCCTTCACGAACACGTCCTTCATCTCGGACGTGGTCATCGCCAGCGTGGTCTTGAGGTCCGTCACCCCGCCGCTGGCGGCAGCGGCGATCAGCGCGGCCGCCGCGCTTTCGGTGGTGCCCTCGCTGATCATCATGAAGTCGTATTCACCGAACGTCATATAGAACGCCACGAGCTTGCCGCCGGCCTTGGCCGCCAATTGCTTGATGGCCTCCGACCGGTCTTCCGGCTTTGCCAGCATTCCCTTGACGTAGGCCTGCGTGAATCGTCCCTGCGTGATGAAGATCGGCATATCGGCCTCCTTCGTGTTGCATCGGAACGTCAGGATCGGCGCGCGCAGCATTGGTCCGCGGCATGGCCGAAGCAATCGCAATGGAGCCCGCAAACCTCAACCGACCATCACAACCGCGTAACTTGGGATACACCCGGTCATTTCTACTTGGTGTACCGGATGACATCCGCCGCGCGCTCACCCGACCGGCCGCGGCTTGCGTCGGGTCGTCCGGCGCGGGTTGGCGGCTGGCTTGGCTTGCGGGCGCCCCTGCCCGCGCTTGGGCCGCGCCGGCTTCGCCCGCGCCGGCTTGCCGCGCCCCACGGGCGGCGGCGGCCGCCGCCAGTGCCGGAGCCCGGCGCGCACCGCCCAGGCCACGACCAGCACCGCCACGCCAGCCACCAGCCAGCGCGGGCGCACGCCGCAGCCGCCCGTGGCACAGGCATAACCCAGGCGCCCCAGCGCCACCGGGTCCATGATCAGCATCGCGGCGAACACCACCGCCCCGACCAGCAACGTCAGCACCCGCATGCGGCCCGGTCACCCTTGGTTGGTCCGGCCGCCAAAGGCCGGTCTTCATGGCCTGTTAACCGGTCGTCGCCGAAGCTGCCACCAAGATAACGATCTTGCGTGAGCGGCATGAGTGGTATCCTCAGTGGCGTCGATTACAGCCTGCTGTTCTCCGGCAGCGCGTCCATCGCCGGCAGCGGCAGTGCTTCGACCAATATTCTCAATGCGCTCTACAACACCGGCGCCGGCAGCGTCGGCGGCGGCTCATCGGGCAACCCGGTCCAGGCACTGACGCAGGCTGAGAACAACCAGACCGCGGACGTGGCCGCCGAAGCCGCCACGCCCAGCGTCGCGCAGGCCATTTCCGCGTTCAAAAGCGCCGTGGCCTCGGCCACCAGCATCAGCAGCGCGCTGGAAAACCCGGCGATCCTGCAAGTGCTGCTGACCGCCAACAATCTGGCCGACCAGATCCCCTACCCGGCTCTGGCGCAGCAAGCCCTGATGTCCAACCCCAACGATTCCAATTCACTGGCCAACCAGCTCTCGTCGACCAATTCCAACTGGCTGTCGACCGTGCAGGCCTACAACTTCTACCAGAACGGTCTGTCGGCACTGCAGAATTCACAGAATCAGGCCAATCTGATCAGTGCCTATACGCAGATCACCTGGCTCAATTCGCTGGATGCGACGACGCCCGGGCTGTCCTCGGCCATCACCTTCAAGCAGAACGCCAGTTCGATCACCAGCGCCGATGATATTCTTGGTAATCCGGTCTACCGCGACGTGGTGACCACCGCGCTGAACATCCCCGAGCAGATCGCCGAGCAGGATCTCGGCGCGCAGGAGAACGCGATCACCAGCGCGCTCAATATTTCGCAGCTACAGAACCCGAATTACGTCAATACGATCACCGACCAGTACCTGCTCAACAAGCAGCAGGCGGCGGCCTCCAGCGGCACCTCCGCCACGCCGAGCCTTGACGACCTTGCCGTCCAGGCCATGGGGCTGATCGCCTGACACGCACCCGCCGGGCCGCTTTCTGACAGGCCCGTGTGACGCAATCTTGGCCGTTGCCAAAGTCGCCGGGTTTGGCGCAGAATTATCAGACAAGAAGACGCGCCGGGAGAACCACCGGCACGAAGGGAGAGGAAGCAATGACCGACACCACGCCAAATCGGCGTGACATGTTGCGTGCGACCGCCGCGACCTTGGCGGGCGCCGCGCTGCTTGGCGGCTTCGGCATCACGCCGGCCCTGGCGGACGAGATGACCGCAGCGGCCGGGCGCTCCGACAAGCCGCTGAAGGCCGCCTTCTCCAATGCCGGCCTGCAGGCCACCTGGTGCGCCCAGGGCAAGCAGGCCGCCGAATACTGGGGCAAGCTGTTCAACGTCGATGTCACCTGGTTCGACGGCGAACTGAGCGCCACCAAGCAGCGCGCCGCGATCGACGACATGGCCTCCCAGAAATGGGATTTCGTCGCGATCCAGGCGTTCGGCATCGGCACGCTGACCGCGCCGGTGGAGAAGATGATCGATGCCGGCATCCCGGTGATCGACATGGACACGCTGATCGCGCCGCTCGACAAGATCGACGTCCACAGCTTCCTGGCGCCCGACAACGAGTTCATGGGCGCGTCGGTGACGCAGGCGCTGGTGGACGCGATCGGCGGCAAGGGCAAGATCATCATGACGCAGGGCGCGCTCGGCCACACCGGCGCGCAGGGCCGCGCGCGGGGCTTCGAGTGCGTCGTCAAGAACATATCCGAACATCAAGGTGCTCGACACCAGCCGGCCGACTGGGACGTCTCGAAGATCGCGCGGATCTGGGAGACGCTGCTCACCAAGTACCCGCAGATCGACGCCGCCTATTTCCACAACGACGACATGGCGCTGGCCGCCTACAACGTGATGAAGGCGCACAACCGCACCAACATCCTGATCGGCGGCTGCGACGCGATGCCGCCGGCGCTGAAGGCCGTGGCCGATGGGCGCATGACCGCGACCGTGCGCAACCCGTCCTGCCGCATCCATGGCGGCGCGATCGTCGCCGGCGTCGCGGCCGTCGTCGGCGGCGAGAAGACCGGCACGGGCACGGCATTCCCAAGAACATCATCACCGACGGTCCGGTCGTCACCAAGGCCAACGCGCCCGGCATGATGTGGATGGAAGAACCACTTCCTGATCTGACGCACGGCACGACGGTCCGACGTGGCACGGCACGCACGTGGCGATGCCCCTGCTCGAACTCAGCGGCATCACGCAAGTCCTTCGGCGGCGTCGCCGCGCTGACCGACGTCGATTTCACCCTGCGCGCGCGGCGAGATCCACGGTCTGGTCGGCGAGAACGGCGCCGGCAAGTCCACGCTGATGAAGATCATCGCCGGCGTGCATCGCCGCAGTATCGACGGCACGATGCACCTCGACGGCGAGCCGGTGCGCTTCCGCTCGGCGCGCGACGCCCAGGCGGCCGGCATCGGCATGGTGCATCAGGAACTCTCGATCGTCCGCGACCTGTCGGTGGCCGAGAACGTGCTTCTCGGCATGCAGCCGGTCAACCGCTTCGGCCTGATCGACTGGCCGCGCGATGGTCCGCGAGCGCCGGCGAGCATCTGGCCAGGCTCGGCATCGACGTCGATCCGCGCGCAGCCGATCGGGCACGCTGCCGCTCGGCCTGCAGCAACTGGTCGAGATCGCGCGCGTGCTGTTCTCGGGCGCGCGCATCATCATCCTCGACGAGCCGACCTCGGCCCTATCGCCGCCGGAGGTGGAGCGACTGTTCGCCATCCTGCGCCGCGTGCGCGACGACGGCCACAGCCTCATCTTCATCTCGCACTTCCTCGACGACGTCCTGCGCGTCTCCGACACGCGTGACGATCTTCCGCAACGGCCGGCGGATCGAGACGGCGCCCGTGGCGCGCATCGACAAGCGGCTGGATCATCGAGCGCATGATCGGCGCCGGCCACGAAGAGCTGGAGGAGAGCTATACCGGCGAAATCTTGCTCGCACAGCAAGCCCGACGCGCCGGTGGTGCTGAGACCGACGGACTGACGCCGCGCCGGCGCGTTCGAGGACATGTCGCTCTGCAGGTGCGCGCGGGCGAGGTGCTCGGGCATCTACGGCTTCATGGGCTCGGGCCAGCTCGAGCTGGCGCGCGCGCTGTTCGGCAAGCTGCCGGCGGAGCGCGGCACGCATGCGCGATGCGCGGCGCGCGCTGCCAGGCTCGCGCAGCACCGCCGACGCGCGCCGCGCCGGGCTCGCCTTCGTGCCGGAAAGCCGGCGCACGATGCTGTTCGAGCATGGAGCCGGTGTTCAAGAACATCTCGATCAGCATCCTCGAGCGCATCTCGCGGCTCTGGCTGCAAGCCCGGCGCCGAGCGCGCGATCGCCGACCGCCAGGTACGAAGCTTGCAGATCCGCCCGCCGCTCGGTGGACCGCCCGCTCGGCACGCTCTCCGGCGGCAACCAGCAGAAGGTGGCGCTGGCGAAGTGGCTGACCCATCTGCCCGAAGTGCTGCTGCTGAGCGAGCCGACGCGCGGCATGGATGTCGGCGCCAAGGACGACGTGCTGAAGATCGTGCGCGGCGCTGCGCGACCAGGGCATCGGCGATCGTCGTGGTCTCGACCGAGCCGGAGACGGTGCTGTCGCTGGCCGACCGCATCCTGGTGATGAAGCGCGGGCGCATCGTGCGGGAATTCGCCGGCGAGGTCGGTCAGCAAGGACCGCCTGCTGGCGGCCGCATGAACAGGCACCCGAACGCGACCGACGTCGCCACGGCGCCACCAGCCGGAAGCTGGCTGCGCAGCCGCCTGCGCAACATCGCGCCGTTCGCGACGCTGCTCTTGCTGGTGGCGTTCTTCAGCGTCGCCAGCCCGTCCTTTCGCGACGCTCGACAATCTGGCCAACATCCTGACCGCAGATCTCGGTGACCGGCATCATCGCGGTCGGGCTCACCTTCGTCATCCTGTGCGCGGAGATCGACCTCAGCGTCGGCGAGCATCGCCAACGCCACCGGCATCGTCGTGGCCTATCTTCACCGCGCAGGATGCGAGCGTGAACATCGCCAACCTCCCGCTGCCCGGCTGCGTCGGCGATCGTGCTCGCGCTCGCTCGCCTGCGTGCGTGCTCGGCTGCGTGAACGCGTTCGGCATGACGGTGATCGGCATCCCGTGCTTCATCATGACGCTGGCGATGCTGCAGATCGGCGCCGGCGATCTGCGCCCTGCTGGTGCGCGGCCAGATCGCCTACAACGTGCCGCCGCTCATCGACACGCTCGGCAGCCGGCTCGCTCGGCCCGGTGCCGTGGATCGTCATCGTTGCGGCGCTCATGCTGCTCGCTGGGCCATCTCGTGCTGACCTACACGCGCTTCGGCCGCTACGTGTACATGGTCGGCGGCAACCGCGAGGCGGCCGAGTATTCCGGCGTCAACATGCAAGCGCGATCATCGCCGCCGTGATGGTGATCTCCGCGGTGTGCTCCGGGTATCGCCGGCATGCTGGGCGTCGCGCATTTCGGCAGCGCGCAGCAGAACGAGTTCGACACCTACCTGCTCGACAGCATCTCCGCCGTGGTGGTCGGCGGCACCAGCCTGTTCGGCGGCCAGGGCGGCATCGGCAACACGATCGTCGGCCTGTTCGTGCTTGGCGTGCTGAACAACGGGCTCGACCACGTCCAGATCGACAGTTTCCTGAAGATCCTGATCCGCGGCCTGATCCTGCTCGCTGGCGCTGATCATCAACGTCTATGCGCAGCGCATGCGCACGCGGGCGGCGACGACGGCGACGGCCTAGCCGCGGCGACTTTCCATCTAGGGGGCGGCCGGAAATTGTCTGTTCCAGACCCTTGATCGCCGTAACTCGGAGCGCAAAAGACAGCGACGTTCCGAGTGGACCTGGTTCAGCCCGGAAATTCTTCATACCAGTCAGACACAGGCATCCGGTCCGAAGGAAGGTCCGCTACCCGTTCAAGCGGCGGGTTGCACCCGCCCTACGCGCAACATGCCGTCAGAAAATCGGCGACAGCGGCGGCATTCCGAACAGGACGCGGCCGACATCCTCCATCGCGCCGCGCTGCAAGGAAATGTGGCCGAGCGCCGCCCGCACGTCGCGCAGCGCGCGCTCGAACGGCTCGGACTCGAACAGCGCGTGGCCGCCGGCCGCGCGGCAGCACAGATCGACCGCCTCCACGCTCGCCTCGGCCGCCATCACGCAGGCACGCCGCCCGCGCGCCCGCGCCTCCAGCTCCACCGGCGCCCCGTCGCGCACGGTCTGCCAGATGGCCGCGATCGACTGGCGCAGATAGGCGCGCGCGGATTCGATCAGCGCCTCGCTCCGCGCCACCGCGTATTGCGCGAACGCCTGCTCGTGCAGGCCCGACCGCCCGCCCAGCACGCGCTTGCGCTGCGCGAGCGCCACGAGCCCGTCCAGGCAGCCGCGCGCGATGCCGAGCGGCACCACGGCGACCGCCGCGCCGAAGAACGTCCCCGGCATGCGGAAAATCGGCGCCGGATGGCGCGGCGTGTCGTTGAACATGCGGAAACTCATGTCGTCCGGCACGAAAAGTTCGGCAACCTCGTATTCGGTGCTGCCGGTGCCGCGCAGACCGCCGACATGCCAGGTATCGAGCACCGTCATTGCCCCGCGCGGGGCCAGCGCGTGGCGCAACTGTGGCCCGGCGTCGGTGGGCTCCATGAAGCCCATCACCATCCAGCTGGCCTGCGCGACACCGCTCGCCCAGCCCCAGCGCCCGCCAACGCGCCAGCCGCCGTCCACCTTCTCGCCGCGCCCGGTCGGCGCCAGCGCGCCCGCGATGCAGCAATCCGGCCCGGCGCTGATCGCCGCGGGCGGTCTCGGCCGGAATATAGCCGAGGAACAGGCCGGAGCCGGCGCCGATGGTCAGGTTCCAGCCGACCGAGCCGTCGATGCGCGACACCGTCTCGGCCAGTTCGAGATAATCGAGCGGGTCGACCGACCGGCCGCCGAGATCGGGCGGCAGCAGCAGCCGGTAGACATCGTGGGCCAGGAACGCCTCGGCCAGCGCGGGTGGCAGTTGCCGCAGCGTGTCGCCCTCGCCGCGATGGCGCTCGGTCAGCGCCACCAGATCGGCTTCCAGTCTGCTCAGTCCGGCGTCCTCAAGCACGATCCGGCCTCCGCGGCGATGCCACGGCAGACTAGCGGGAGTTCGGCCGCCCGCGCCAATTCACAGCGTCGTGGCCCCGCGCGGGCGCTCGCCGGCGGCGATCCGGCGCTCGATGTCCGCCACGGCCGAGGGCAGGTCCGCGATGCTGTCGACGGTCAGGTCGGCGCCGGCCGCTGCCATTTCCGCCGCCGCCCTGGTGCGGATGGCGTCCACCTCGGCGTCGGACAGCGCCGCGAGCTGGCTTGGCGTAAGCCCGGCGATGTTGCCGGTCAGCGCCACGCCAACCGTCCAGGTGCCGGCGGCCACGCCTTCGCCGATGCCGACGGGCGTGTCGTCCACCTTCACCACGGCGGTCGCCGGCCACACGCCCATGCTGCGCCATCGCGTACCACATCATCAGCGGGCTCGGCCGGCCGGCCGGCAGGTCGCCGGCGCACACCACCACCTCCGGCGCGTAGCCGCCGGCAGCGGCCACCGGCAACAGCCGCTCCATGATCGGCCTGCGTGTAGCCGGTGGTCGAGCCGATGCGGATGCCCCGCGTCGCGCAGCGACGCCGAGGGCAGCCAACGCGCCCGGGATGAAGCCGGCATGGTCCACGCACCGAGGCGACGTTCATCGGCTCGAACACCGCGAAGATCGCGTCAACATCGGCGTCGGTGAAATCCCGCCCGTGCCGCGCCCGCCACGCCGCGGCGACGGCGGCGCGTGGCCGACCGCGCGGATATGGTCCCATTTCGCCATGCCCATCGGGCCGCGCGCGTCGGCCACGTCGATGTCCACGCCGAACTCGGCGAAGGCGCGCACGAAGGCGCCCATCGGCGCGCGGCTGCCGAAATCCACCACGGTGCCGGCCCAGTCCAGGATCACGGCCTTGATCGTCCGCTTGATCATGTCGCTCATGACGCATTCCCCCGACATGCGGCGGCGGCGGCAGGCCGAGCAGATCGGCCATCGTCTCCTCGGCGATGGCGAACGCGGTCGAGGCGCCGGTGCCGCTGGTGACCTTGACCAGCCGCACGCCCGGCCGCCACCGCCTCCATGAACGCGGTCGTCCGGGCCGGACGGATACACGCCCACCCATCGTTCGACCACCTCGGGCGCCGGAATGTCCAGCACGGCGGAAAGCTCGGACAGCATCCGGTCGTCCACGTCGCGCGGCTGGAACGGGTCCGGGCTGTCGGCGTAATGATGGCTGTCGCCGACCACCAGCGAGCCGTCCGCGCCCTGCACCGCGATCAGGTGGATGCCGTCGGCCAGCAGCGTCCGCCTGCTCCGCCGCCAGCCGCGCCCGCAGCGCCGGCAGCGACGGGCGCCGGCATAACCGAGATAGCGCACCAGCCCGAGATCGCTCATCACAGCCGCCGGCAGCCGCCAGCCCGGTGCCGCGACGCGCAGCATGTGCAGCTTGCACAGCGTGATCCGCGCCGCGCGTATGCCTCCGGAAACAGCGTCACCAGATCCGGGCCGGGGCAGACCACGATATGCCGGGCCGTCACGGTATTCCTGGCGTGTGCACCGGCCGGCTTCCACCGCAAGCACCGTCGCGCGCGGCAGGAACGTGACGCCGGCGCTGCGCCAGCCACGCGGCCAGCGCGGCATGGCGTCGCGGCTCTCCACCCGCAGTTCGTGCGGGCTGTGCAAGCGCGCCCGGCATGGCCGCGCGCGGATCGGCGCCGGCAGCTCATTGCCGCGCAGCACCCGGCAGCCCTCGCCCATCGGCCCGGCCGCGAATTCCTCGAGGACGGTCAGCGCCTCGGCCC
Source organism: uncultured Pseudomonadota bacterium (assembly GCA_963764895.1). Classification (GTDB taxonomy): domain Bacteria; phylum Pseudomonadota; class Alphaproteobacteria; order Acetobacterales; family Acetobacteraceae; genus CAVXUK01. Next base: position 167,339 of record CAVXUK010000009.1, on the reverse strand, counting down.
GGCGCGCGACCATCAGCAGGCCGCGATGCTGCACCTGCGATGCCGGCCGGCTCCGCCACCTCCGCCCACACGTCGCGGGCGCGGCGCGCGCGGCGCCAGGTGATGCCCGCCTGCTGGCCGGTGACGGTCACGAAGCCGAAATTGCGCACCGAGGCGCCGACCGCACGCGTCTCGCGGTCCAGCACCGCCGTCGCGCAACCCGAGCCGCGCCGCGGCCAGTGCATGCGCGAGGCCGACGATGCCTCGCCCGACAATGAGGCAATCGAATTCGGGCGCGCTGTTCATGCGCGTCTGGTTAGCAGGCGGACGGCCGACGCTCTACCGTCATTCTGGACGGTATTGGCAACTTCACACGCATCACGGCCGGCGCGTCCCCGGCCGGGGCCCGGTTCACCGGCGGGGATTGTGGGCGAAAATTTCGCCGTCGTGGCTGGTCATTCCTTCGATCTAAGGAATCGATCTATCGCACTCGAAATAGCTGCGATATCCGTCATAGACCCCGTCATTGGCCAAGGGAGGGGCGGCGAATTTGGTGAAGCACTCAGGATCGACCGTCAGATCGTCATTCAATACCATGTGGCAATTGAGCAGGTCTGCGTCGATCTTCTTGACGACATACTCCGACCGTCCCTGACCCTCGCATCCGGCAAATGCCGGTCGGGCGTTGTTCGCAAGCAACGACCCCGTTGACTGCACGAACGCTGGTCCCGGTTCCCTCCGTTGGGCTGTCGGCGCGTACGGCCACCACTGCACGCCGGACGACGCGCACTGGCGTGAAACGGTTAATGAAGCGTTGTCGCGGCCCCGCGGTCGCCAGCCAGGGGGAGCCTGACGCGCCCGGCCGGCGCTAGACCACGCCGCGCGCCCGCAACCCGGCGATGTCCTCGTCGGTCAGGCCCAGCAGTCCCCGCAACACGTCGTCGGTATGCTCGCCCAGCGTCGGCGGCGAGATCCGGTAGTCGACCGGGGTTTCCGACAGCCGCACCGGATTGGCGATCACCTTGACCCGCCCGCCCTCGGCCGCCGCGTGCGGCAGTTCCAGCACCATGCCGCGTGCCTGCACCTGTTCGTCGGCGAACACCTCCGACAGCCGGTTGATCGGCCCGCAGCCGATCTTCAGCACCTCCAGGTGCTCCACCCACCACGTCGTCGTCTGGCTGCGCAGCACCGGCGCCAGCGTATCGGTTACCAGTTGCCGATTGGCAACACGGGCCGCGTTGGTGGCGAAGGCCGGATCGTCGGGCAGATGGGCCAGCCCGAACGCCTCGCAGAAGCGCCGGAACGTCGCGTCATTGCCGACGGACAGCACCACATGCCCGTCCTGTGTCGCAAAAACCTGGTACGGGACGATGTTCGGGTGCTGGTTGCCCAGCCGCGCCGGGTTCTCGCCGGTAGCCAGGTAATTCATGCCCTGATTCGCCAACCAAGCGACATGAGTATCCAACATACCTATATCGATCTGCTGACCAATTCCGGTGGCGTCACGGTGGCGCAGGGCGGCCAGGATGCCGATGCAGCCATAGAGGCCGGCGAACACATCGGCCACCGGCACGCCGACCTTCTGCGGCAACCCCTCCGGCTCGCCGGTGAGGCTCATCACCCCGCCCATCGCCTGGATCAGGCTGTCGTAGCCGGGCCGCGGCGCATAGGGTCCGGTCTGCCCGAATCCAGTAATGGAACAGTAGATCAGCCTCGGGAATTCGGCGTGCAGCTGCCCGTAACCCAGCCCATATCTCGCCAGCGCGCCGACCTTGAAATTCTCCACAAGGATGTCGCAACCGTACAACAGGCGCCGCGCCAGGGCCTGACCCTCCGGCTGGGCGATGTCCAGCGTGACAGATTTCTTGTTGCGATTGACCCCGACGAAATAGGCGCTTTCGCGCGAGCCCGGCATGTACGGCGGCGCAAATCCACGGGTATCGTCACCATTGCTGGGTTTTTCGATCTTGATCACCTCCGCCCCGAGGTCGCCCAGCATCTGCGCGCAGGTCGGCCCGGCCAGCACGCGCGTCAGGTCGAACACGCGCAAGCCGCGCAGCGGGCCGGTAGGAATGGCTTGTGGTGGTGGTGGCGTTACGTCATTCATGTGGGTACCAGATCGTCGCTCATGCGGATGTGTTTTGCTTCTCGTTGCGCGGGGTCGCAAGGAAAACCGGAGCTGATCAAAGGTGTTGCAGCGAAGCAACAGTTCCCTTGAACCGCTAGGTTTCATGGCGAACCTCAGGAACCCCGCTTCGCGCAATGGGTTTGAACGCTCGCTAAGCAGAGCCTTCTGGTGGGGGCTACCAATGCGTTTAACAGTGAGACGAGGGATTCCGCTAATGCGAATGAAAATGGCGTTGCTCGCCGGCTCCATATTGGCGCTGCCGGCACTGGCCCAGGCACAGCCGGTCGATGGCCTGTATGTCGGCGCCGGCGCCGGTGCGAACTGGTTGCTGGATGAACACGTCAAGGGCATCAATTTCGGCCCCCCCCACTCGGTGGGCGGTGGTGAGGCGAAATCCGATGTCGGTTTCACCGGCATGTTCAATGTCGGCTACGGGTTCGGCAACGGCCTGCGCGTCGAGCTCGAGGGCGACTACTTACGCAACGGCATCTCGTCAGTGGCCGGCCTCGGCAACGGCTCGGGGCACGAGGCGAAGTACGGCGCGCTGGCCAACGTCCTGTATGATATCGATCTGACACCATTCGGCATCGATTTCATGACGCCGTATGTCGGCGCCGGCGTCGGCTACCTGTGGAACAACTGGAACAGTGTGACGGCCAGCGGGACCACGTCCGGCGGGGCCCCGGTCGGACTGTCCGTGAACAAGCAGGACGGCGGTCTTGCGTTGCAAGGTATCGTGGGTGTTTCGTTCCCGCTGACGCAATTTGTGCCGGGCCTCTCCCTTACCGTCGATTACCGGTTCCTCGACCAGCCCCAGGACCGCAAGGACACCGCCGACCTGATCACGAAGCCGGAGACCTTTACCGGCAAGCTCAAGCTCGGTTCGGATTTGAACAACATCGCAACCGTCGGCTTCCGCTACGTGCTGTATCAACCGGCCCCGCCGCCGCCGCCGGCACCGGCCCCTGTGGCAGCTCCGGCCCCGGCGCCCACGCGCACCTATCTCGTGTTCTTCGACTGGGACAAGGCGGATCTGACGGAGCGCGCGCGCCAGATCATCTCGCAGGCGGCGCAGAACTCCACGCGGGTGAAATACACGCGCATCGAAGTCAACGGCTACACCGACCGCTCCGGCACGCCGGCGTACAACCAGAAGCTGTCGATCCGCCGTGCCCAGAGCGTGGCCGCCGAACTGGTCAAGGACGGCGTGCCGCAGGGGGCGATCGACATCCAGGGCTTCGGCGAGACGCACCCGCTGGTGCCGACCGCCGCTGGCGTGCGCGAGCCGCAGAACCGGCGCGTCGAGATCATCCTGAAGTAGTCCCGGCTTTCGTTTCCCTCGCCTGGAACCGCGTGCGCCAGCCGGCGCACGCGGTTTTCGTTTGTGCGGATGGCTGGATTGGCTCGGGTGCTGCGGCTAGGGTGACGCGATGCCCGATCCCTCCCCGATGCCCAGCCATCCCGATGTCAGCGTCGAATCCGATGATGCGGCGTGGCGCGGGCGGTTTCCGCTTCAGGTGGTGCGGTTCCGCAACCGCCGCTTCGACGGCGCGATGTCCGGCCTGCGCACCTGGGAGCTGTGGCGGCGCGGCCGTGCGGCCGCCCTGCTGCCGTATGACCCGGCCGCGGACACGGTGGTGCTGATCGAACAATTCCGCCTGCCGGCGCTTGCGGCCGGCATGGACCCGGTGATGGTCGAGGTGCCGGCGGGCTTGTGCGACCCGGGCGAAGATCCCGAAACCACGCTGGTCCGCGAGGCGCGCGAGGAGATCGGTATCGCCCCACGCCGCGTGCGTCATATCGGCGATTTCCTGCTCAGCCCCGGCGGCACGGACGAAAAGGTCGCCTTGTACGCCGGGGACGTCACGGCGCCGCCGGCCGACGCGGACGGAATCGTCGGCAGCGGCGGGTTGGCAGCCGAAAACGAAGACATCCGCATCCGCGTCTGGCCGGCGGCGCGCGCCATCGACACGGCGCTGTCCGGCGGTTTCCCGAATGCGGTGACGTCGCTGGCGCTGCTCTGGCTGGCCGCCCGGCACGCACAGTTGCGGCAGGATTGGAGCGGCACATGACAACTCGGCTGTATCAGGACGACTCGGCGCTGCAGGAGGCGCGTGCCACGGTGCTAGCGGGCGGGCCGGACGGTGTCGTGCTCGACCGCACCGTGTTCTACGCCCGCGCCGGCGGCCAGCCCGGCGATGTCGGCGTGCTGCGCTGGGATGGCGGCGAGACGCCGATCACCGACACATTGAAGGGCGACGGCGAGACGATCCGCCACATCCCTGCCGCGGGCGCGGCGCTGCCGCCGGAGGGCACCGTGGTCGATGGCCGTGGTGGACTGGTCGCGGCGGTTGCCGCTGATGCGGATGCACACCACGCTGCATCTGCTGTGCGCCGTGCTGCCCGGCGCCTCGGTGACGGGCGGGCAGATCGGCGCCGACAAATCGCGGCTGGATTTCGACCTGCCCGATCCGCCGGCGAAAGAGGATGTCGAAGCGCGGCTGAACGCGCTGATCGCGGCCGACTACCCCGTGAGCCACGAGTGGGTTGACGAGTCGGTGCTGGACAGCAATCCGGGGCTGGTGCGCACGCTGTCGGTGCAGCCGCCGCGCGGCAACGGGCGGCTGCGGCTGGTGCGCATCGGCGCGGGCGAAACGCCGGTGGACCTGCAACCCTGCGGCGGCACCCATGTCGCCAGCACCGGCGCGATCGGCGGCGTGCGCGTGCTGAAGATCGAGAACAAAGGCCGCCAGAACCGCCGCATTACCGTAACCCTTGCGGAATAGGTATACCGATGACAGATCCGCTCGTGTCGCCGGACTGGCTGGCGGGGCAGCTGGGCGCGCCGGGCCTCGTGGTGCTGGACGCCACGCTCTATCTGCCCAACGAGGGCAAGGATGCGAGGGCCTTGTTCGACTGCGGTCATATCCCCGGCGCACGGTTCTTCGACATTAACGACATCGCCGACCCGGACACCGACCTGCCGCACATGGTGCCCTCGGCCGGACGGTTTTCGCGGAAAATGGCCGAGCTCGGCATCGGTAACGACTCGTTTTGCGTGTTCTACGATCAGCGCGGGATTTTCTCGGCCGCGCGGGGTTGGTGGCTCATGGGGTTGTTCGGGCACGACCGTGCGGCGGTTCTGGATGGCGGGCTGCCGGCCTGGACCCGTGCCGGGCACCCGACCGAGACCGGCGCCGCACCGGGGCCGGCCCCCGCAACGTTCCGCCCGGATCTCCGCACCGCGCGGCTGCGCGGCATCGGCGACATGCTGGAAAATCTGAGCAGCGGCCGCGACCTGGTGCTGGACGCCCGCGCTGCCGGCCGGTTCACCGCCCAGGTGCCGGAACCACGTGCGGGCATGCGCGGCGGCCATATCCCCGGCGCCGTCAGCCTGCCGTTCACCGAACTGCTGACACCGGACCTGACGATGCTGCCGCCCGATGCGCTGCGCGCCCGCCTGGCCGCCGCCGGCGCGGACGGCTCGCGCCCGGTGGTGACAAGCTGCGGCTCCGGCGTGAATGCGACCGTCATCACGCTGGCACTGGCGCGCGCCGGGCTGCCGATTGGCGCCGTGTATGACGGTTCCTGGAGCGAATGGGGTGGGCGACCCGACACGCCCGTGGAGACATAGGAATGCCCGACGACGCCGCCCCGCCTCGCCGCACTCAGGACTGGCGCACGCGCCTGTCCCATGCCGGCCGTGCCGGCACCCACGCGCACGGGTTCGTCAACCCGGCGGTGCATCGTGGCTCGACGGTGCTGTATCCCGACATGGCCGACCGCCGCGCCGGAATGTCCAAGCGGCTGGAGCAGGCGCTGCTGTACGGCGTGATGGGCACACCGACCCATTACCCGCTGGAGGACGTTATTGCCGAGATAGAGGGCGGCACGCGCTGCCAGATCGTCTCCTCCGGGCTGGCCGCCGTCACCACGCCGTTGCTGGCCTATCTGAAGGCCGGCGACCACATGCTGATGACCGATGCCGTCTACGGGCCGGCGCGCGGATTTGCCGACCACGATGCTGACCCGGATGGGCGTCGAGACCACGTTTTTCGATCCGCTGATCGACGCCGAGGACCTGCACGCGCTGCTGCGGCCGAACACGGCCGTGCTGTACCTGGAAAGCCCCGGCAGCCACACGTTCGAAGTTCAGGATGTGCCGGCGCTCGCGTCCGTTGCGCACGCGCACGGCGCGAAGGTGCTGATGGACAACACCTGGGGCATCCATTTCTTCCAGCCGTTCACGCATGGCGTGGACGTGTCGATCCAGGCGCTGACCAAATATGTCGTCGGCCATTCCGACGTGCTGCTGGGCGGCGTCATCACCAATTCCGATGACGACTGGGAACGTGTGCGGCACGGCCGCGCTGGCGCTCGGCCAGTACGCCAGCCCGGACGATTGCTGGCTCGCGTTGCGCGGCGTGCGCACGATGGCGGTGCGGCTGGACCGGCAGATGGAGTCCGGCACTGACGGTGGCGCGGTGGCTCGCGGAGCGGCCGGAAGTGGAGCGGGTGCTGCACCCGGCCCTGCCCTCCTGCCCTGGCCACGAGTTCTGGAAGCGCGATTTCTCCGGCGCGTGCAGCCTGTTCGGCGTGGCGCTGGACCCCGGCTATAGCCAGGCCGCGACCTACGCGATGGTGGAAAGCCTGGACCTGTTCGGCATCGGCGCGTCCTGGGGCGGCTACGAGAGCCTCGCATTGCCCACGAACGGCTTCATCAGCCGCGCCGCGTCCGACCCGCCGGTTGCGCGGCCAGCTGGTGCGGCTGCATGTCGGGCTGGAGGAGCCAAGCGACCTGATCGCCGACCTGGAACGCGGATTCGGCGTGCTGCGGGCGTTCGGCGGTTGAGCGTCACACACCATATCGGGCCATCATGACCGAACCATCCCTGCTCGACGCCATCGCCTTCGACGCACAGGGCCTCGTGCCGGCCATCGTGCAGCAGCACGATACCGGCGAGGTGCTGATGATGGCCTGGATGTCGCGCGAAGCGGTCGCGGAAACCATCGCGACCGGCCGTGTCTGCTACTTCAGCCGCAGCCGCAACCGGCTGTGGCGCAAGGGGGAGACCTCCGGCCAGACCCAGCGGCTGATCGAGCTGCGGCTGGACTGCGACGGCGACGCGGTGTTGGTGCTGGTGGATCAGACCGGCGTTGCCTGCCACACCGGACGCCGCGACTGCTTTTTCCGCGCCGCACGGGACGGAACATGGCGCGAGATTGCGCGGCCGCTCGTCAATGAGGCGACGCTGTACCAGAAACCGCAGGATGAGTTACCAAAGGGCAACCCGTCCTGCGGGTCAGTCGGACCAACGTAATGCGGCCATAGCAACGCGGCGTCACCGACGCCGCTTGCGACGCACCAACCCGACGGTGAGCAGACGGGCGCCGAGCACGCCCATCGACGCGGGTTCCGGCACCGCCACTTCGGCGAGCGAGGTCAGCGCCACATTGCCGCGTTGCGTAACGAGATTTGCTTGGATGCAAGCATCTCGGGGAGATTTGTTGTCCGGAACGTTGGGCAACCAGGCCGTCTTCGCGCCCCGTCGCCGGCGCATCGCCAGAATGATGAGCGTGACGATCACCCCCCGGCTTGCTTCAGCTCGATCCGCGTCTTGATCGTGGTGTCGATCCCGGCCTTCGTCATGTTGCCCTTGTCGGCATACTTGATGACGCCGAGGGCTTCGTTGACCATCTCGGCCATTTCGGCCAGATGCACCGTGCTCAGTCCAGCAGCGCTCCCCGCGTGGCCAGGAACTCGCCCACCGCATCGGCAAACCGGGTCATGTCTGCCTCGGTCAGCGGCAGCGACAGTGCCATCATGCCGCGGCGTGCCAGCCAGAAACCGGCGCGCAGCATGTCGAAGAAGAACAGGTCGCGGGCGGCGACGCTGCCACGCGCCGCCGCTGCGGCGGTCCGGGGTGCCTCGGCGCAGAAATGGACGGCGAGCATGGAGCCTCGGCCGGTGAAATGGACCGGCATGGCGGCCGCCTGCGCCAGCGCGTTGAGCCGGGCGCGCAGCCGCTCGCCCATCTCGTTCAGCGCCAGTGCCGCCTCCGGCGTGTACACCTCGGTCAGCGCCGCGAGGCCGGCCGACATGGTCAGCACGTTGTTGTTGAACGTGCCGGCATGCGGCAGCGCGTTCGGCTGCGTGGGATCGAAGCGCGCCATGATGTCGGCCCGCCCGCCGAACGCCCCGAACGACATGCCGCCGCCGACATATTTGCCCAGCGTCATCAGGTCCGGCCGCACGCTGTAGGCCGTCTGCAACCCGCCGGGCGCGAGGCGCGAGGTCATCACCTCGTCCAGAATCAGCAGGATGCCGTGGCGCTCGGTGGCCGCGCGGAGTGCGTGCAGGAACCCCGGCTCGGCCGGGATGCAGCCGCCGCCGCCCAGCATCGGCTCCAGGATCACGGCCGCCAGTTCGTCGGCGTTGGCCGCCAGCAGCGCCAGCGTGGCCTCGGTGTCGTTGTACGGCGCCACCACCCAGTCGAACGGCACGTTGATGTTGGCGGCGCCCGAGAACACGAATACTGCACCATGGTAGCCGCCGGCGAACGCCATCACGCGCCTGCGGCCGGTGACGGCCACGGCCGTGCTGAGCGCCAGCAGATTGGCCTCGGTGCCCGAGTTGGTGAAGCGCAGCCTTTCCATCGCCGGGAAGCGGGCGCTCACGGCGTCGGCGAAGCGGGATTCGATGGTGTTATGGCCGCCCAGGCTGATGCCGCCCTCCAGCGCGGCGACCACCGCGCGGCGGATGGCGGGGTGGGAATGGCCGGCAATGCCGGCCGTGTATTCGCCGAGAAAATCCGTGTAGCGGTGACCGTCCAGGTCCCACAGACACGCGCCCTCGCCGCGCGCGAAAGCGAGCGGGAACGGGTCGTAATACAGCACGCTGCGGGTGTTGCCGCCGGGCATCGCCGCGCCGGCGCGCTGGTGCTGGGCGAGGCTGGCCGGGTTGGCAGCCGCATAGTGGCCCTTGGCTTCGTCGAGAGCCGCCGCCAACGTACTGTTGCGCGTCATCTGCGATATTCTCCTGCCACCTCGGCCCGGGCGGGACTGGTTCCATACCCCGGCTCATGGCAGAGGTGTCACATTACGACGCGGCGAAGGGAAGGAGCGACGGATGAGCAACGGGGAAAAAATCGCACTGGTTACCGGGGCCGGCAGCGGCGTGGGCCGGGCGGCGGCGCTGGCGTTGCTGGCGGAAGGTTTTTCCGTCGTGCTGACCGGGCGGCGGGCGGATGCGCTGGCCGAGACGGCTTCCCTCGCCGCCGACCATGCCGGCCGCGCCACGGCGATCCCGGCGGATGTCACGGACCCGGCGTCGGTCAATGCCCTGTTCGCGGCGATCGGCAAGAAATTCGGCCGCCTGGACGTGCTGTTCAACAACGCCGGTGCCAGCGCGCCCAGCATCAATTTCGGCGACCTGACCTTGGAAGTCTGGCGCAAGGTGGTCGACGTGAACCTCGACGGCGCGTTCCTGGTGGCCCGCGCAGCGTTCGCCATGATGCGCGACCAGACGCCGCGCGGCGGGCGCATCATCAACAACGGCTCGATCAGCGCGCATGTGCCACGTCCGGGCTCGGCGCCGTACACCGCCTCCAAGCACGCCATCTCCGGCCTGACGCGCTCCATTGCGCTGGACGGGCGGGTGTACGATATCGCTTGCGGCCAGATCGATATCGGCAACGCCTCCTCGCCGATGACGGCGCGCATGGCCGGCGGCGTGCCGCAGGCGGACGGGACGCTGAAGCCGGAGCCGACGATGGACGTGGCCAGTGTCGGCCGCACCATCGTCTACATGGCCGGGCTGCCGCCGGATGCGAACGCGCTGTTCGTGACCGTCATGGCAACCAAGATGCCGTTCGTCGGGCGGGGATAGACGCCTGCGAAGCAACGTCAGGGCCTAAATGCGCGAGCGGGGCGAGTCCGGACCGACGACTCGCTGCCCGCCGTCGAGAACGGAGGCTGACCGTGAGTGAAGACGCCATGCTGGCAGCTTTGACCCGTCTGGAAGCCGGTCAGGCGTCCGTTGAGTTGCGCTTGGCGTCCCTCCAAACGGGCCAGTCATCTTTGCACAACGACCTCACGTCGCTGCGTGTTGACCTGATGCAGCGGATGGACCGCCTGCAGAACGCCTCGGCCGCGATCCGCGACGATGTCGGTGTGAACATGGCTCGCACCGAGCGCGCGCACGATGCGGTCGCGAACACGCGCGACGAACTGAGGTCGCTCGGCCAGGAAGTCGCGGCAGCGTTCCGCAAGATCAGACAGCTCGAGGACCGCGTGCGCGAAATCACTGGCGACCCTTGAGGCTGGCGCTGCAAACGGCCCACGATCGGTCGAAAGCACGGGTGGAAAGCGCCGCGCGGGTCGAAGCCGGGATGCGACCGCGCACCGCCTAAACCATCCGCAACTCCGGCACCGCGACCCAGAAGCGCGTGCCGGTGGCGCGCAGGCCGGCCAGTTCACCGGTCACTTCGTCGGCGATGTTCCACGGCAGGATCACCACGTCGTCCGGCCGGTCCGCCAGCAGCACGTCGGGCGTCACGACCGGAATGTGGCTGCCCGGCAGCAGCCGTCCCTGCTTGGCGGGGCTGCGGTCGGCGACATAGGCGATCGCAGCCGCCCCTATCCCGCAGGTGTTGAGCAGCGTGTTGCCCTTGGCGGCCGCGCCATATGCCGCCACGCGACGCCCTGCCGCCCGGCCGGCCGCCAGGAACGCACGAAAATCCCGCTGCACGACGGCCACACGTGCGGCAAAGCCGCGATAGCCATCCAGATCGTCCAGCTGCGCCGACGATTCCCGTGCCCGCATCAGCGCGACCGACGGCTGCTCGCTATACGCCGCCGCCACATGGCAGGCATGGACGCGCAGCGAACCGCCATGGGTCGGCAGCGCCTCGACATCGAAGACACGCAACCCGGCCCGGGCCAGCAGCCCCTCCACGACCAGCAGCGACAGATACGAATAATGTTCGTGATAGATCGTATCGAACTGCACGTCCTCCAGCAGTCGCAGCAGATGCGGGAATTCCAGCGTCACCACGCCCGGCGCCGCCAGCACCGCTGCAAATCCGGCAACGAAGCCCACGATATCCGGCACATGCGCGAGGACGTTGTTGGCCACGATCAGGTCCGCCCGCACGTCGCGCGCCGCCAGCGCCTGCGCCGTGCCGGCACCGAAGAACGCCACCTCGGTCGGCACGCCGGCTTCACGTGCGACCGCCGCGACATTGGCCGCCGGCTCGATGCCCAGCACCGGGATGCCGCCCGCGATGAAGTGGCGCAGCAGGTAGCCGTCATTGGACGCGACCTCCAGCACCAGCGATCCCGGCCCGAGCCCGAGCCTGGACGTCATCGTCTCGGCGAACCGCCCTGCGTGCGCCACCCATCCGGACGACACCGACGAGAAATAAGGGTAGTCACGAAAAATCGAGTCCGCCGGTACGACAGTATCCAATTGCACAAGCAGACAAGTATCGCAGACCAACGCATGCAAAGGCCATGACCGGTCGTGGCCCGCCGCCGCCTGATCGGCGGTGACGAACGCATTGGCCAGCGGCGTGGCACCGAGGTCCACCAGCGTCGTGGTCAGGTCCGCGCCGCACAGCCGGCAACATGGCGGCGTCAGTGGCTCCAGACTTTCCAAGGTGCGCGTCCTGAGTCCCAGAGGGCTTCGAGATGTATACGGTCCCGCAGCGTATCCATTGCGTGCCAGAAACCGGTATGACGGAATGCGCGCAACTCGTTGTCGTGGGCGAGGCCTTCCAGCGGCTCGGTCTCCCACGGCGTCGTATCGCCGACGATGCGGTTCAGCACCGATTCGTGCAGCACGAAGAAACCGCCATTGATAAACGCATGATCTCCCGGTGGTTTCTCGGTGAAATTTGTCACGACATCGCCAGTCAGCAGCAGCGCGCCGTAACGTCCGGGCGGCACCACGGCGGTCAGCGTCGCCTGCCGGCCATGCGCGCGATGGAAGGCGACCAGCGCGCCGATGTCGAGGTCGCTGACGCCATCGCCATAGGTCATGCAGAAGCATTCGCCGGGGTCGAGGTAGCGGGCCAGCCGTTTCAGCCGGCCGCCGGTCATCGTCTCCTGCCCGGTGTCCACCAGTGTCACGCGCCACGGCTCGGCATAATTGCGATGGTACTGGATTTCGCCGCGCCGCGTATCCACCGTGATGTCGGAAGAGTGCAGCGCGTAGTTGGCGAAATATTGCTTGATGACCTCGCCGCGGTAGCCCAGCGCGATGATGAAGTCGCTGATGCCGTGGTGCAGGTAGCCGTTCATGATGTGCCAGAGGATCGGCCGCCCGCCGATCTCGATCATCGGCTTGGGCCGCAGATGCGATTCCTCGCTGATGCGCGTGCCCTTGCCCCCGGCCAGGATGACGGCCTTCACGCGCCATCCTCCAGGCGGCGCAGGAAGCAGCGCGGCCAGTAGGTTACGCGGGTCCGCACCGCCCCCTCGTTGAACGCGAATGCCGGCTCCTCCGCCGCGAACGCGGTGTTGTCGACCAGGAAATCCTCGACCGCCGATATCGGGTTGTCCCAGGTCCAGCCCTGCCCGGCCCGCGGTGCGGTGGCCAGATCGGCCATGATGCCGTCGCAGGCCACCAGATAGCTGCCCGGCGAGACCAGCGGCGCATACCCCGCCAGCTCGGCGCCGACATGCGAGCGGGAATGGTCGCTGTCCAGCACCACCAGCACCCGCTCGCCCGGCCGGATCTGCGCCCGCACCGCGGCCAGCGTCGCCGGCGCGATGGAGCTGCCCTCGATCAGCGCAATGCGCGGCGCCAGCACATGCGCCTCGAGCGCGGCGCGGTTGGCAGGGCGGATGTCGATGTCCACGCCGACCACGCGGCCGTGGCCCATTGCGGCGAACAGGCCGGCGTAGAACACCAGCGATCCGCCATGCGCCACGCCGGTTTCGACCAGCACGTCCGGCCGCACGCGCCAGACCAGCTCCTGCATGCGGACCATGTCCTCGGGGAGCTGGATCAGCGGGCGGCCAAGCCAGGTGAAGCTGTAGACGTATTTCACGTCCCAGCCGCAGCGCAGCCAGGCGGCGGACACCGCCTCGAACGCCTCCGCGCTGTCCATGCGCAGCGTGCGGCGTGCGCCGTCGCCGGCCTGCACCACAACCTCACCGCGCCGCTCGTCGATGGTGAGCATCCGACCTCCTGTCGTGGCACGCCCACGCGCACGCCGGAGGGTTCTGCCCAGCGAGGGGCGCCCGGTCAGACTGCCCCGGCCACCCTTAAAGCAAGGTTACGGAGCCGGCCTTCAGGATCGTTCGGATGCGGTCCCATTGGCCGGTGTCGCCCAGACGGGACTTGCGTGCGTCGGTCCGCCGCAGATTTTCTGATATCAAAACGAAACCATCGGGTCGTCCTGATGCCATCAACCAAGTTCCGAACGCACCGCCGATGCCAATTCGTGCATGTGAAACGGCTTTTTGAGAAATCGTTCGGTGATCGATTGTGGTAGGAAATAGCCTGAAATGACGATGATCTTGAGTGCTGCATTTCGTCGTTTGGCCAGGCTCGCCAATTCGAGCCCCGACATGCCCGGCATTCGGACATCGGTGATCAGCATGCCAATATCGCGGCGCGCCTCCAGCACCGGCAACGCCTCCTCGCCGCTGGCTGCCTGGACGACGCCGTAGCCGAATTCCGCCAGCGTTTCCGCCAGGATCTCGCGGACTTCCTGGTCGTCGTCGACTACCAGGATGTTCGGTTTAGCGCGTGTCGCAGCCTCGTTCATTGCCAGGGCCTAGCAGGCGTTCGGGTTCGAAGACGCAGCGTGAGCGCAATGTAGTCTCGTTGCGCGCGCCCACGCGGTGCCCAATCGTCGGTTGTCAGGTAGAAACATAATCAACTTTCCGTTGGATCGCCCCGGCTACGTTTCACATCTGCGCGCCGTCGCTTGTCCTTCAGGCGGCGCAGCAACGATGAGTAAGTCGGTGCGGTGGCACGACGCGGGCGCGGTGCCACCAGCGCGCGCCGAACCAGCGCCAACAACTCGGCCCGTGCCTCTTGCCGGTTGCGCTCCTGGCTGCGATGCGCGCGGGCGGTAATGATCAGGATGCCGTCCTGCGTCACCCGACTGCCGCCAAGCCGCTCCAGCCGTTCCCGCACCTCCGGCGCGAGGCGGGGAGAGCGGCGGACATCGAAGCGCAACTGCACAGCGGTAGACACCTTGTTGACATTCTGGCCACCCGGGCCGGAGGCACGGATAAAGGTCTCGGATATCTCGTCTTCGGCAATCGTGATACGGCCATTGACTTCGATCATCTCGCCCACTGCGCACAAGGACTTGCTTAAGCTACGGAAACCCGAAACAAATTGTCACGTTTCATCCCACGATCTGGTTGCCGCCAGCGTCGTCATAATCCAGGCGACGCCCAAATACCAGTTCCGCCAAAAACAGATCGGGTACAAAATGTTCCAAGGAAGGTTACGGCCTTGGCAGCTTATTTTGGGCGTTCTGGTCGTCGGCATCGTCGCGCTGATCCTGGTCTGGAACTGGGATTGGTTCATTCCGGTCGTCTCGCGTGTCGCCTCCGCCCAGCTCGGACGGCCGGTGACGATGGCGCATCTGCATGTCCGCATCGCCGAAAACCCGGTGCTGGAGGCGGATGATCTCGTGGTCGGCAACCCGCCGGATTTCCCCGGCCCCGGCCCGCTCGCCCGCATCGGCCGGCTGGCGGTGACGCTGAATGGCCCGGCCTATGTCCATAACCGCGCCCTGATCGTGCCCGGCATCGTGGTCGATCGGCCGGACATCCAGGCCATCGCGCTGCCGGACGGGCGCAACAACTGGACATTCCCGTTCGGCGGCCCCTCCGCCGGCGGCCAACCGAGCGCCGGCCCGCAAATCGGCGATCTGCGCATCACCGACGGGCATGTGCATGCCGTCGACCCGAAGCTGAAGGCGGATTTTCAGCTCGGTATCGCCACCAGCCAGCCGGACGGCGGTGCGCCGGCGCAATTGATCGTGACCGTCAACGGCACCTATGCCAACCAGCCGATCACCGGCCATTTCATCGGCGGCGCACTGCTCAGCCTGCGTGACAAGACCAACCCCTATCCGGTCGACCTGCATCTCGCGAACGGGCAGACGCATGTCGCGCTCCAGGGCACCGTGGAAAACCCGCTGGCCTTTGCCGGTACGCGTCTGAAGTTGAATTTCACAGGCCAGAGCCTCGCCGACCTGTTGCCGCTCACCGGCATCGCCACCCCGCCGACACCGCCGTTCAGCGTCACCGGCAACCTCGACTATGCCGACAAGCGCATCCGCCTGACCAACATCGAGGGCCGGGTCGGCAAATCCGACCTGGAGGGTTCGATCGCCGTCGATCCCGGCAGCGAACGCCCGCAGGTCAAGGCCGATCTGCATTCCCGCCAGGTGGATCTTGCCGATCTGGGCGGTGTGATCGGCACCACGCCGGGGCGTATCTCCACGCCGGGCCAGACCCCGCAGCAGCGCGCGGAGCTGAAGAAGACCGAGGCCAGCGACCAGCTGCTGCCGACCGCGCGCATCAGCCTGCCCAAACTTCGCGCCGCCGATGTGGACCTGACCTACAAGGGCGACCACATCGAGGGCCGTTCGATCCCGCTCGACAATCTGAGCGTGGTCGTGGCGATCAGGAACGGCGAGGTGGAGATCCACCCGGTCACCTTTGGCGTCGGTACCGGCCGCATCGACGGCACCGTGACGCTGGCGCCATCTGGCGAGCGGGATGTGCGGGCGCGGATCGACCTGGATTTCCGGCAGGTGGACGTGGCACGCCTGCTATCGGCCACCCACACGTTCGGCGGCGCCGGCACCATCGGCGGGCGGGCCGTGCTGACCGGCACCGGCAATTCGGTGGCCGCCATCATGGGCAGCGGCAATGGCGAGCTGAAACTGTTCATGACCGGCGGCGACCTCAGTTCCCTGCTTGTCGATCTGTCGGGCCTGGAATTCGGCAGCGCGCTGCTCTCCTCCCTCGGCATGCCGAAGCGGACCGGGGTGCGCTGCATGGTGTCGGATTTCGTGCTGCGCGACGGCATCCTCGACACCCGCACGCATGCTGCTCGACACCGGCGAAGCGAACCTCACCGGCAAGGGGTCGATCAATTTCCGGGACCAGACAATCGACTACCAGCTGCGCACCGAGCCCAAGCATTTCACGATCGGCTCGCTGCCGGCGCCGATCGACATCACCGGGCGCCTGGGCAATCCGGCCATCAAGCCGGACCCGGCGACGGTTGCGGCGCGCGGGGCGGTGGCGGCGGGGCTGGGCGTGTTGCTGACGCCGCTGGCGGCCCTGTTGCCGACGATCCAGCTCGGTCTGGGCAAGAACAACGATTGCGGCGAGGTGATTCGCAGCGCCCAGGAGGCGCCCGCCCCGCCGCGGACCGGTGCGGCCGCACAATAAGACGTGTCACGCAAGCGTGATGGACCGGCGCCACAAACCCGCCGCCCGGACGGGCATATAGCGCCCGTGAACGTTAACCTTCCTTGTCGGCGCCGCCGACTGAACCGGCCGTGACCTCATGCCGGTTTGGTCTGTGGCGGGCCTGTTTGCGCTGGCCGGGGTGAACCCGATCTTGCAGGCCGTGCTGATCGTGCTGGCGACCTTCGTGCTGGAGGACGCGGCGACGGTGCTGGCCGCGATGCATGCGCAGTCCGGCGCGTTGTCCATCCCGCTCGCGCTGGGCGCGCTGTACGCCGGCATCGTGCTGGGCGATCTCGGGCTGTACGGGTTGGGCCGGCTGTCGGGGCGCGTGCCACTGATCGCTCGCTGGGTGCCGCGGGACCGGATGCGCCAGGGCCGCGCCTGGCTTGACGGCCGCGTGTTCCAGGTGGTGTTCATCAGCCGCTTCATCCCCGGCGCGCGGCTGCCGACCTACACGGCCTGCGGCTTCCTGCACGCCGGGCTCGGCCGCTTCGCGCTGGCTGCCGTGGTGGCAACGCTGATCTGGACCTCGCTGCTGTTCGGAGTGTCACTAAAGGTGGGTGCGCTGCTGATGGAATATCTCGGCGCGTGGCGCTGGGTCGGTGCCATCGGGTTCGCGGTGGTGGTGATCCTGCTCGGCCGTACCGCGGCGCGCATGCAGGCAGCCCGGCGATGAGCGGCGACGCGCTCGCCGAGCGCCGGCGCCGGGCCGGCCGCACCCCCGCGCCGGTCAGCCATTTCGAATTCTGGCCCGGCTGGCTGTTCTACACGCCGATCGTGGCGCAGTGGATCCTGCTCGGCCTGCGCTACGGCGACATGAGCCTGCCGACGGCCGCCAACCCGCGCATCGAGGTCGGCGGCCTGTGCGGCGAGAGCAAGAGCGCCATCCTCGATCTCGTCACATCGCCGCAGCGCGACCTGATCGCGCCGTACGTCTGTCTGCCGGCCAGCGACGCGGACGCGGCGGAGCGGGCGATGGCGGCCTCCGGCCTGTCATGGCCGGTGATCGCCAAGCCCGATATCGGCTGCAACGGCACCGGCGTGCGCCTGCTCGCCGACCGCGCCGACCTGGAGCGCTATCTGCGCGAGTTTCCACGCGACGCCGCCATGGTGCTGCAACGCTTCGTGGCCGAGGAGGGCGAGGCCGGCCTGTTCTACGTCCGCGAGCCGGGTGCCGCGGTGGGCCGCATCACCTCGATCACCTACAAGCAGGCCCCGATCGTGATCGGCGACGGCCGCTCGACGTTGGAGGCGCTGGTCCGCGCCGACCCGCGTGCCGGCCGCATCCCGGACATGTACCTGCCGCGCCTCGGCAGCCGCCGCGCCGAAATCCCGCCGGCCGGCGAACGGGTGCGGCTGGTGCTGGTCGGGAACCACTGCAAGGGCTCGATCTTCCATGACGGGCGGGCCGACGTCACGACCGCCCTCACGCGCAGCGTCGATACGCTGCTGCGGGCGCTGCCGGACTTCCATTTCGGCCGGATCGACGTGCGTTTCGGCTCGGTGGCGGCGCTGCGGCGTGGCGAGGGCTTCACCGTCATCGAGATCAACGGCGTCGGCTCCGAGGCGACGCATGTCTGGGACGCGCGGACCCGGCTGCTGGATGCGTGGGCGGACCAGCTGTGCGCACTACCGCACCGCGTTCGCGATCGGCCGCGCGATGCGCGCGCGCGGCCACCGGCCGAGCGGCATACGGGCGATGTATCGCCACCTTCGGCTGCAGCGCCGGCTGATGGCGTCCTATCCGGTCAACGACTGACCACCGCGACAGCATTGCCAGGAACGCGCGTTTCCGCCACGACATCGCCTCCCGTCACCAGCCCCGAGGCTTGATGCCGCATGGACACCGTCGAGGCTATCCTGATCGCGCTGCTGCAAGGTGCGACTGAACTTTTCCCGGTCTCCAGCCTCGGCCATGCGGTGGTGGTGCCGGCGCTGCTGCACTGGAATCCTCGACCAGAAAGCGCCAGCATTCCTGCCGTTCCTTGTGATGCTGCACCTGGGCACCGCGGCAGCTCTGCTGCTGTATTTCTGGCGCGACTGGTGGGCGCTGCTGCTCGGCGTGCTGGGCCTGTCGGCCTCTCCCCATCAGGTGCGGGAAAGCCGGCGCGTGCTGCTGCTGATCGTGGTTGCCACCATCCCGGCCGTCGTGATCGGCTTCGTGCTGGAGAAATATTTGCGCACGCTGTTCGGCTCGCCGGTCATCGCCGCGGCGTTCCTGGTCGTGAACGGGCTGCTGCTGCTGTTCGGCGAGCGTATCCGCGGCATCGGCGACCGCCCGCTCTCCACCCTCACTGCCACCGACGCGGTCGTGATCGGCTGCTGGCAGTGCACCGCGCTGATCCCGGGCATTTCGCGCTCGGGTGCCACCATCGTCGGCGGCCTGCTGCGCGGCATCAACCATGAGGGGGCGGCGCATTTCTCGTTCCTGATCGCCACGCCGATGATCCTGGGCGCCGTGGCGCTGGAGGTGCCGAAGCTGCTGCATGCGGATGTCTCGCCGGGCACATTCCAGCTCGCCGCCATCGCGGCGGCGGTGGCCGGCGTGACGGCGTTCCTCAGCACCGCGTTCCTGATGCGCTATTTCCGTCGCCATGACGACATCGCGCTCAATCCGTTCGCGTTCTATTGCATCGTGGCCGGGTTGGGCTCCGTGGCATGGCTGCTGTACCGATGAGCCGCCGCCTGCTGCTGCTCGCGGCGCTGCTGCTGGCCGGCGCCGGCGTGCTGCCGCCCGCCGCCCGGCCGATCTCCCGCGAGACCACGCCATGGTGGCGTGCGCGCCACGAGGCCAAGCTGGCGGAGGAACACAAGGGGCGGGTCGACCTCGTGTTCCTCGGCGATTCGATCACGCAGGACTACGAGCACGATGGCCCCGAGCCGTGGCAGGATTTCCGCCCGGTCTGGCAGCGTTTCTACGGCGACCGCCACGCGCTGAACCTCGGCTTCAAGGGCGACGCGACCTCGCATCTGCTGTGGCGCATGGAGCATGGCGAACTCGACGGCATCGCACCCAAGGTGGCCGTGATCCTGATCGGCGCCAACAGTCTCGGCCGGTTGCACTGGTCGGCCGCCGACACGGTCCTGGGCATCGACACGGTGGTGGCCGAAGCGCGGCGGCGGCTGCCGCACACGCAGATCCTGCTGCTCGGCATCCTGCCGAGCGTGCGCAGCGCCTGGGCGACCGAAACGACGCACGAGGTGAACGCCGCCCTCGCCGCGCATTACGGCGGTCATGCGGTCCCCGATGTCACCTATCTGGATGTCTCGCCGGTGTTCACGGTGCATGGCGCGGTCGATACGTCGTTGTACCTCGATCCCAAGCTGACGCCCCCGGAACCGCCGCTGCATCCGACGCCGGACGGACAGGCGCGCATGGCCGAGGCGATCGAGCCGATCCTGAGTGCGATGCTGGGCGACCGGCGGCACTGACGCGAGGCCTGCCCTACGCCCAACGCATCCCGTCACCGCTTGCCGGGTGCTAGTCTCCGCCGAAACGAGGGAACTTCCGAGAGTGACCGCACCGACCGCCGCTATCGACGGACGTTACGCTTGCGTGCGGCTCGCCGCCTCGGTGCTGCTGTGCACGATTGGCGGCGTGGCGATGTGGTCGGTGGTGGTCGCACTTCCCTCCGTGCAGGTCGCGTTCGGCGTGGCGCGTGGCAGTGCCACCCTGCCCTACACGTTGACCATGATCGGCACCGCCGCCGGCAACGTGCTGATGGGGCGCGTGGTGGACCGCATCGGCATCGCGCGGCCGCTGCTGCTGGCCGCCGTCATGCTGTGCCTCGGCTACATCGCCGCGGGGTTGTCGCAGAGCCTGTTGCAGTTCGCCCTGGCGCAGGGGCTGCTGATGGCGCTGCTGGGCTGCTCGGTGACGTTCGGCCCGCTGATGGCCGATATCTCGCACTGGTTCGTGCGGCGGCGCGGCATCGCAGTGTCGATCTGCGCCTCCGGCAGTTATCTGGCCGGCGCGATCTGGCCGCCCGTGGTGCAGCACATGATCGCCGCCTACGGCTGGCGGGCCACGCATATCGGGATCGGCCTGTTCTGCCTCGTCACCATCGCGCCACTCTCGCTGATCCTGCGCCCCCGCCCGGCGGTGACGGCCGCGGCCTCGCAGCCGCTCGCGCGCGTTCCGCCAGCCGGTGCCGGCATGGCGCCTGGGGCGCTGCAGGCGTTGCTGTGCGTGGCCGGCGTGGGATGCTGTGTCGCGATGTCGATGCCGCAGGTGCATCTGGTGGCGTATTGCGGCGACCTCGGCTACGGGCCGGCGCACGGGGCGCGCATGCTGTCGCTGATGCTGGCCTGCGGCATCGTCAGCCGCATCGGCTCCGGCTTCGTCGCCGACCGCATCGGCGGGCTGCGCACGCTATTGCTCGGATCGGCGGCGCAGCTGGTGGCCTTGGCGCTCTATCTCGGCTTCGACGGACTCGTTTCGCTGTATATCGTCTCGGCGCTGTTCGGGTTGTTCCAGGGCGGAATCGTGCCCGCCTACGCCATCATCGTGCGCGAATTCTTCCCGGCGCGAGAGGCCGGCAGCCGGATCGGCCTGGTCATCACGGCAACGATGATCGGCATGGCGCTGGGCGGCTGGATGTCCGGCGCGATCTTCGACGCCACCGGATCGTACACAGCCGCCTTCGCCAACGGCATCGGCTGGAACATGCTCAACCTCGGCATCGTCGTGCTGCTGATGCTGCGCACCACGCAACGCCGCGCGGCCGCAGCCTGACGCTCAGGCCGCGCGCGACATCGCGTCAGTCGGTGAACACAACTGTTCGATGGCCATTCGGGATCACCCGGTCCTCCAGGTGCATCCGCACGGCGCGCGCCAGCACCCGCCGCTCGATGTCGCGGCCCTTGCGCACGAGGTCGTCGGGCGAAGTCACGATGGCTGATGCGCTCCACGTCCTGCTCGATGATCGGACCTTCGTCGAGGTCCGATGTCACGTAATGCGCCGTGGCACCGATCAGCTTCACGCCGCGCGCGTGCGCCTGGTGGTACGGCTTGGCGCCCTTGAAGCCGGGCAGGAACGAGTGGTGGATGTTGATGCAGCGGCCGGCCAGCTTGGCCACCAGCCCGTCCGACAGCACCTGCATGTAGCGCGCCAGCACGGCCAGTTCGGTCTGGGTGGTGCGCAGCAGATCCCAGATCTGCGCCTCCTGCTCCATCCTGGTCTCGCGCACGATCGGCAGATGATGGAACGGCACCTCGCCGAACTCCAGATGCGCGTACACCTCGCGTGGATGGTTGGAGATGATGCCGACCACATCCATCGGGATCTCGCCGATGCGCCAGCGGTACAGCAGGTCGGCGAGGCAATGGTCGAACCTGGAGGCGAACAGCATCACCCGGCGCTTCTGCGCGCGCGGGCGCAGCAGCCATGTCATCGCGAAGCGCTCGGCGATGGCGGCGAGACCCGCGTGTAGCGCGTCCAGCACCACTCCCTCGCGCACCGGGTTGAACACCACGCGCATGAAGAAGCGATCCGACTGCGTATCGTCGAATTGCTGCGCGTCGGCGATGTTGCAGCCGCTCTCGAACAGATAGGTCGAGACGGCGGCGACGATGCCTGGCCGGTTGCGGCAGGACAGCGTGAGGATCAGGTGATCGGACATATGTGGGGTCTTCTGCGCAAAGCCGTGTTCATGGTGCCTTCCTAGCCTCGCCCTGCGGCACCCGTCAGGCTTCGCCCAGCAGCGCGTCCAGAGTCATCGGGCAGACGCGACGCAGCAGCGCAGCCTGATTCTCGGATCATTCGAGGATATCGGTGTCGTAAAGGTCGCTCAAGCAGGCATTTCCATCCCCCCGGTCGCGGGGTCCGCAACCAATGGGTCTTGGCGCGCCCTGCTGGACTCGAACCAGCGACCCACAGCTTAGAAGGCTGTTGCTCTATCCACCTGAGCTAAGGGCGCCCGAACGCTCAATGCGTCCAGTTCTCGATGCGGCCGAAGCGGAAATTGTCGGCATAGGATTTGGGCACGAACTTGCGCTCACGCGGCAGTTCCATGTCGTAGCTGAGGCCCGCCTGCTCGGCGTAGGCCACGGCCTCCTCGCGGGATGTCGAAGCGCAGGCGCACCTGCGTCCTGCGTGTCGCCGCTGCCGTTCCAGCCCATCAGCGGGTCGGCGGCGCGCGGTCGGCGACGGCTCGAAATCCAGCACCCATTCGTGGGTGCCGGCGCGGCCCGACTGCATCGCCGTCTTCGGCTGCCGATAGATCCGTGCCCGCAACGCCATCTGACCCCTCGCTTGTCTCGCTGGTCGGGGCGGCCGGACTCGAACCGGCGGCCTCGTGTACCCAAAACACGCGCGCTACCAGGCTGCGCCACGCCCCGAACCTGGGCCGGACCCTATGAGCGCCGCCGTCCGCGCGCAAGCCCGCCGAGCAGTCTGCTTACTTGGCGTTGCCGAACACCGGCGCCAGCACCTTGTCGCCGACGCGGATGTCGAGTCGCTCGGCGGTGCCGGCCGCCAGCTCCAGCGTCGCGCGCACCGGGCCGCCGCTGTCGATCACGGCGCAGGCTCTGCGGCACCGTGTTCTCGGCGATGTGGCGGATCGTGCCGTCCGGCGTTGATGAACAGCATGTCCAGGCTGCTCACCGTGTTCTTCATCCACATCTGCGAGGCGCGCACCGCGCCCCAGTCGAACAGCATGCCGCCATCGGCCGGGCACGTTGGTGCGGAACATCAGCCCGGTCTCCTGCTGCTCCGGCGTGACCGCCATTTCGACGTTGAAGTCGTGGTGCACGCCGTCATGGGTGACGATCACCAGTTTCTCGGTCGGCAGAGTCCGGCTGCGGGCCGGTGGGCTCCGCCGAGGCGGCGTGCCCGGTGGCCGGCAGCGCCAATGGGATGGCGGCGAGCAAGGCGAGCAGATGGCGGCGGATCATGCAGGCGTCTCCATGAGGGCCATGTCGGCCAGTCGTTTGATGTCGTCGCGCACCGTGCCCTCGCGCGGCGCGTCGCGCAGCGTGGTGAACCAGTGCTGCGGCGGGTTGCGGCCGGCGGCGCGGTTGTAGACCAGTCCGCGCAGCACCGCCTCGCGCCTCCGGCGTGGTTCGGTCGGGGATCGCGATATCATTCAGCACCGCCCAGATCCCGGCCCAGCAGCGCCCGACCGTATAGGGGTTGTAGCCGCCGCCGCCCACCACCACCAGTCGCGGCGCCAGCGGCCGCACCGACGCCACGGCCGCCCAGTAGGCGTTGTTGGACAGCGACAGCCTGGCCAGCGGGTCTTCCTCCAGGCTGTCGGCGCCGCTCTGCACCAGGATCGCCTGCGGCCGGCCGCCGCGCGATCAGCGGCAGCACGGCCTGGTGCATGAGCCAGGCATGCTCGCTGTCGTTCAGCCCGCGCGGCACCGGGAAATTGCGCGCCGAGCCGCCGGCGCGGTCGTCCGCCAGCGCCGGTGCCCGGCCAGCGCCCGGCCTCGTGGATGCTGATGGTCAGCACCCGCGGATCGCCCGCGAACGCATCCTGCACGCCATCGCCGTGATGCGCGTCGAGGTCGAGATAGACGACATTGTCCAGCCCGAGATCCAGCCAGGTCGAGCATCGCCAGCACCGGGTCGTTCAGGTAGCAGAACCCGCTGGCCCGATCGCGGCGGCCGTGATGCGTGCCGCCGCCGGGGCAATGCACGACGCCGCCCTGCGCCGTGAGGCGGGCCGCCAGCATCGTGCCGCCGGCCGAGGTGGCCGGGCGGCGATAGACCTCCCGGTACACCGGATTGCCGTCCGCGCCGATGCGGAACCGCTCGCGATCCTCCGGCGACACGGCCTGCCGCGCCTCGGCCCGCTTCAGGGCTGCGAGGTAGGCCGGATCATGGAACCGGGTGATCTCGGCGTCGGTGGCCATGGGGGCGTCGGCGTACTGGCGCGCGTCCAGCCAGCCCATGGCGCGGACCAGATCGGTGCACGTGGAGACCCGCGGGATGGCGAGCGGATGCGCCGGGCCGTATGTCGAGCCCCGATAGATTTCGCTGCCGATATAGGCCGGGCGCTCGCGTGGGTCGGGGAGCATGGCCGGCATATGCGCCGATAACGCTCAGCCGCAAGCGGCCACGCCCGATGACCAGAGGATCATCCCCGCGCCGGCTGCTCGAACCGCGCGCGGTCGGCCGGCAGCAGCCGCACCCGCACATGGATCGCGGCCGTCCGCGTCCTCGCGGTCGATGCACCTCGCCGTGCTGGTACAGCCACGCCAGCCGCGCGCCGTCGGCGGGCGGAATGTCGTAGTCCGCGACCTCCATGCCCTCGGCGATGCGCACGTCGATGGCCGCCTGCAGGGTCGGCGATCCCCTCGCCGGTCACCGCCGACACCGCGATCGCGCCGGCCGCGCCCGGCACGCGCGGCGACGCCGCCGACCAGATCGGCCTTGTTCAGCACCTCGATGCAGCGCGACGGCCAGTCGGCGTCCAGCATGCCGTCCGCCACCATGTCCGCCAGCACGGCCAGCACGTCGGCGCGCTGCGCGGCGCGTGTCGGGGTGCGAGATATCGCGCACGTGCAGGATCACGTCCGCCTCCGCCACCTCCTCCAGCGTGGCGCGGAAGGCGGCGACCAGTTCGGTCGGCAGTTCGCTGATGAACCCCACCGTGTCGGACAGGATGGCGCGCCGGCCCGAGGGCAGGCGCAACGCCGCGCATGGTCGGGTCCAGCGTGGCGAACAGCTGGTCCCGCGCCACCACCTCGGCGCCGGTCATCGCGTTGAACAGCGTCGATTTGCCGGCGTTGGTGTAGCCGACCAGCGCGACCACCGGGAACGGCACGCGCTTGCGCGCAGCGCGGTGCAGATGGCGCGTGCGGCGCACCTGCTCCAGCTCCTTCTTCAGCCGCACGATGCGGTCGCCGATCAGCCGCCGGTCAGCCTCGATCTGCGTCTCGCCGGGGCCGCCGAGGAAGCCGAAGCCGCCGCGCTGGCGCTCCAGATGGGTCCAGGAGCGCACCAGCCGGCTGCGCTGGTACTCCAGATGCGCGAGTTCGACCTGCAACGCGCCCTCGCGGGTGCGCGCGCGCTCGCCGAAAATATCGAGGATCAGGCCGGTGCGGTCGATGACCTTGCAGTCCCAGGCCGTCTCCAGGTTGCGCTGCTGCACCGGGCGACAGCTGCGCGTCGATCACCACGACCTCGACCGTCCGCCGCGCGCAGCGCCGTCGCCTTGCGTGGCCACCTGCCCCTCGCCGAGCAGCGTCGCCGGGCGGGAGCGAAGTGGCAGGATCGCGGTATGCACCACCGACGAGCCCGATCGAGGCGGCCAGCCCGACCGCCTCCGCCAGCCGCGCCTCGGCCGCGCGGGTGGCATCGTCGTGGCGGTCCGGCCGTTCCCAGGGAAGGATGACGGCCGCCCGGGTCGGCGCCCCCGCGCCATTACGCGGGGGCGTGCCCTCAGCCACCGCCGACAGCCGCTGTCTCCCTGGCCGGAATCGTCAGCGTGGTGGCCGATCCTTCGGGCTTGGCGCCGTCGAACAGCTGGATCGGCGCACCCGGCATCACCGTGCTGATCGCGTGCTTGTAGACCAGCTGCGTATGCCCATCGCGGCGCAGCAGCACCGAGAAATTGTCAAACCAGGTGATGATGCCCTGCAGCTTCACGCCATTCACGAGGAACACGGTCACCGGAGTCTTGTTCTTGCGCACGTGATTCAGGAACACATCCTGCACGTTCTGCGATTTTTCATTCGCCACGAGGCTAATCCTTCTTATCCTTGTTCTCACGCTGCCCGGGGGTCAGCCCGGAGTGTTGCGTTACCCGGATACCAGCCCCAGCACAGTAGTCATCCGCCCCCAAGCAGTGACACGAAGCCGTGTCCGCCGGGGCGGCAGTTAAATTACTCTCATAGCACCGACCGCGCTTCGGATGCGATCAAACTTCACCCAGCAGATCACCGTTGCACCGTCAAGCAACAAGCGCGACGCGCGTTCCGGGCATATCCGGATCACTTCCGACTCTAACACGCATGCCGCGGGAACTCGCCCCCCATCGGCTTGTTCGAGTTTTGCGAAATCGAACACAGCGGCGTGGGAGACTGGAATGGCGGAGACCGCGGGCGACGTGGTGATACAGACGCTCGTCAACTGGGGTGTCAACGTAGTGTTCGGCATCCCGGGCGACGGCATCAACGGCATCATCGAGGCGCTGCGCAAGCGCCAGGACGATATCGCCTTCATCCAGACCCGCCATGAGGAAGCCGCCGCCCTGGCAGCCTGCGGCTACGCCAAGGTCACCGGCCGTCTCGGC
This sequence comes from uncultured Pseudomonadota bacterium, assembly GCA_963764895.1. Classification (GTDB taxonomy): domain Bacteria; phylum Pseudomonadota; class Alphaproteobacteria; order Acetobacterales; family Acetobacteraceae; genus CAVXUK01. The sequence goes on along the minus strand of CAVXUK010000009.1, from coordinate 140,533 downwards.
GTCTGCCTGTCCACCTCCGGCCCCGGCGGCGTGCACCTGCTCAACGGGCTGTATGACGCCAAGCTCGATGGCCAGCCGGTACTGGCGATCACCGGCATGCAGTATCACGACCTGATCTCCACTCACACGCAGCAGGACGTGGAACTGGACAAGCTGTTCATGGACGTGGCCGTCTACAGCGCCCGCATCATGGGCCCCGCACACGCCGAGAACGTCACCGAACTGGCCTGCCGCACCGCCATCGCCCGTCGCGGCGTGGCGCATGTCACGATCCCGATCGACATGCAATCCGCGCACGCTCAGCCGTGCCATGCGCTCGGCGCGCAACCTGCCGCATCACGTCTCCGAGGCGATGGGCCTGCCCGCCACCATGCCGACCGATGACCAGCTCGCGCGCGCCGCGGCCGTGCTGAACGCCGGCCACCGCATCTGCGTGCTGGCCGGGCGCGGTGCGCTCGGCGCACGGCATGAAATGATCGAGCTCGCCGAACGCCTCGGCGCCCCGGTCGCCGAGGCGCTGCTGGGCAAGGGCGTGCTGCCGGACGACCACCCCTTCTGCGTCGGCGGCGTCGGGCTGCTCGGCACGCGCCCGGCGCAGGATGCGATGGAGAGCTGCGACACGTTGCTGATCGTCGGCAGCACCATGCCGTATATCGAATACTATCCGAAGCCCGGCCAGGCGCGCGTGGTGCAGATCGACGCCGACGCCGCCCGCATCGGCCTGCGCGCGCCGGTCGAGGCGGCGCTGGTCGGCGACGCGGCCCAGGTGCTGCGCGCGCTGCTGCCCAGGCTGGAACATCATGAGGACCGCAGCTTCCTCGACAATGCCCGCGCCGGCCTGGCCGAATGGCGCGATGAGATGGAAAGCCAGGCCACGCGCGGCGACACGCCGATGAAGCCGCAACTGGTGATGCATGAGCTGGACCGCGTGCTGCCCGACAACACGCTGATCTCGGCCGACAGCGGCACCAATACCACCTGGGCGGCGCGCTACATCCGCATGCGCGGCAGCATGATGTTCACCTGCTCGGGCACGCTGGCCACGATGGCCTGCGCGCTGCCCTACGCCATCGCCGGCGCCATCGCCCATCCCGGCCGCCCGGCCGTCTGCGTGATCGGCGATGGCGGCCTGACCATGCTGATCGGCGAGCTGGCGACCTGCGTGAAGTACCGGCTCGACGTGAAGATCATCGTCATCAAGAACAACACGCTCGGCCAGATCAAATGGGAGCAGATGGTCTTCCTGGGCAACCCGGAATATGCCTGCGACCTGCAACCCATCGATTTCGCCGCCGTGGCGCGCGGCTTCGGCCTGACGGCGTTCAGCATCGAACGGCCCGAGGAATGCGCCGAGGTGATAGCCCAGGCAATGGCGACGCCCGGCCCGGTGCTGATCGAGGCGCTCGTCGATCCGCACGAGCCGCCGATGCCGCCGAAAGCCACGCTGACACAGGCCGCCCACATGGCCGAAGCACTCGCGCGAGGCACGCCGAACCGCCGCAAGATCGCGTTGACTCTCGCCTCCGACATCGTGCGGCAGGTCGTGTAAGGAACGGCAAGATCATCACGACCTTGTGACGACAGCCGTGAGCAATGCAACTTTTCGTATCAATTCGTCCGCTGCGAAGTTGGCAGATTGCTCGCGCGTTCTTGAAGAGTCACGAGTTGGTCGATGCGTCGCGTCTTCGTTCACTGCGGTCTCCACAAAACGGGGACCACCGCCTTGCAGCAAGTCTTGCTCGCCCTCGCCGCCGTACTGCACGAACATGGCATCCTGTTTCCGCGCGCCGGCCGGTTGGACCATTTCGGCGGCGGCCATCACAATGCTGCCTGGCACCTGACGCGCGACCGCCGTTACGACGACGTCCACGGCCGCTTCGACAGCCTGCTGGACGAGATCGCCGCCTTCGACGGCGACACCGTGCTGTCGAGCGAGGATTTCGAAACCTGCCTCGGCGCGCCTGCCCTTTTCGCGCCGCTGGTCGAGGACGCGCGGCTGCGCGATCGCCGGTTCGTGTTCGTGATCTATCTGCGCGAACAGGTCGGCTACGCGGAGAGCCTGTTCTTCGAGAATCTCGGCCACGGCATCGCCGACACCTGCCTCGCCGTGATGCGGGAGATCCAGCAGCGGCAATGCCTCGCGGTCTGGGAATGGCGCTTTCAGTTCGATTACCTGAACATTCTGCGCGCGATGCCTGCCGGCGGGCGATGCGAGGTGATCTTCCGCCCGTATGAGGCGCTGCTCGACAATTCGATCGTGCCGGATTTTTTCGCGGTACTGATGCCGGGCTACTGGATACGCACCGATCAACTGCCGCGCGCCAACCCGCGCTGGACGTTCCTGGAAGCGCTGGCGCTGTTCTACCACAACCGGGTCGACCGCCGGGCGCTGACACCGGCGGAACTGACCGCCGTGCGGCTGCTCGCGGCCGAGGCCGGCGACCAGCGCCCACGCCTCGCCACCGGCATCCGCCACGCGCTGGCCGAGACGTTCGCGCGGAGCAATCAGATGCTCTGCCGCGAGGTGGGGTTGTCGCCGGACAGCCTGACGCCTGATGCCGATACCCCGGCCGCCGACGGCACCTGTTTCATGGACCGGGTATTTTCGCTGCAGACACAATTCGCCATCGCGACTCTCGCCACGCTGATACCGGAGTCCGGCCCGGATCCACTGCCGGCGCCGGACCTGTCATTGACGGCCCGGTCGTTGCTCGCCGAGGTGGCCGCCGACTGGCGGCGTGACCGGGCCGCGCTGTAACGACGGCGCCCCGGCTGGCAGAAGGCCCTACCCTCCGCCGCGATCCTCCGAACCGATGCCGAGCTGCTTCAGCTTGCGGTGCAGCGCGCTGCGCTCCATGCCGACGAACCCGGCGGTGCGGCTGATATTGCCGCCGAAGCGCAGCAATTGCGCCTGCAGATACTGCGTCTCGAACAAATCCCGCGCCTCGCGCAGCGGCAGCGCCATGATGTCGGCCGTCGGATCGGATTGAACAGCGTCGGCGCCGCAGAACCGATCTCCGGCGGCAGCATGTCCGCGCGGATCGCGTCGGCGCTGCCGCCCGGCGCCATGATCAGCAGCCAGTCCATCAGGTTGCGCAACTGCCGCACATTGCCCGGCCAGTCATAGGCCTGCAGCGCGGTCAGCGCATCGGTGGACAGTTCGCGGCCGGGCATGCCGGAGGTCTCCGCCGAACGGGCAGGAAATGTTGCGCCAGTTCCGGAATATCCTCGCGCCGTTCCTTCAGCGCGGGCACCCGCAGCGGCACCACGGCAGCCGGTAGATACAGGTCCTCGCGAAACCGGCCGGCGGCCGATCTCGCTCTGCAGGTCGCGGTTGGTGGTCGACGAGCACCCGCACATCGACCTTCACGCGGCGAGGCACCGCCGACCCGCTCGAACGTCTGGTCCTGCAGGGCGCGCACGATCTTGCCCTGGGTCTCCAGCGGCATGTCGGCGACCTCGTCGAGCAGCAGCGTGCCGCCATGGGCGCGCTCCAGCACGCCGGCGCGGCGCGGCTGCGTCGCGGTCGGCGCCGGCCTCGACGCCGAACAGTTCCTCCTCGAAGCGCGCCGGGTTCAGGATGGCGCAGTTCAGCGCCACGAACGGCCCGTCGGCGCGGCGGGAGCGCGCGTGGATCATGCGCGCCACGACTTCCTTGCCGGCGCCGGCCGGGCCGTTGATCAGCACGCGCGAGCCGGTCGGCGCCACCTTGTCGACCGCGCCACGCAACTGCGCGATGCCGTGGCCCTCGCCGGTCAGCTCGGTCTCCGGCCCGACGCGCAGCCGCAGCTCGGCATTCTCGCGCGCCAGCTTCGCCGCTTCCAGCGCGCGGCGCACCACCAGCAGCAGCCGGTCGGACTTGAACGGCTTTTCGATGAAGTCGTAGGCGCCGTGCTGGATCGCCGCGACCGCGGTCTCGATCGTGCCGTGGCCGGAGATCATCACCACCGGCACGTGCGGCTCCTCCTGATGCAGCACTTCCAGGATGCCGATGCCGTCGAGCCTCGAGCCCTGCAGCCAGACGTCGAGGATCACCAGCGACGGACGGCGGGCCGGAACGCGGCGATCGCCTCATCCGAGTCGCCGGCCTGCCGGGTCTCGTAGCCCTCGTCGCGCAGAATGCCGTCGACCAGCAGGCGGATATCCGGCTCGTCGTCGACGATCAGGATCTCATGCGCCATCAGTGTCCTCGGCGGCAGCTCCTGGTATGAGCCTCCGCCCCTGCTCCTGCGTCCCGCATAGTCTCCGGCGCCCTCGCCGGACGCCGTGGCTGGCGCCGTCAGGCCCAGCGGCAGCCATAGAGTCGCCAACGTGCCAGGCCCGGCCAGTCCGCACGCGCCGGCCGATCCTCCAGCTGCACCCGGCCGCCATGGTCCTCCATGATCTTCTTGACGATGGCAAGACCAAGGCCGGTGCCCTTCGGCTTGTGCGTCACATAGGGTTCGGTCAGCGGGCGCGATCGTCCTGCGGCAGGCCGACGCCGTCATCGGTCACCCTGATCAGCACCTCGCCGCCGACCTCGCGCCTGCGAGCGGATTCACGCAGGGTGACCTCGATGCGGCCGGCGCCGGGCCGCATCGCCACCGCATCGGCGGCGTTCTGCAGCAGATTGGTCAACGCCTGGCCGATCAGCCGCCGGTCGCAGGGCGCGACCGGCCCGCGCTCGGGGATGTCGGTCGCGCAGTCGATCTCGCGGATGCGCGTCGCGTTGCAGCACCATCGCCTCGCGCACGACGCGGCCGACATCCTCCGGCCGGATCACCGGCTGCGGCATGCGCGCGAAGGTGGAGAATTCATCCACCATGCGGCCGATATCGCCGACATGGCGCACGATCGTGTCGGCGCATTGCGTGAAGGTGTCCGGGTCGGAGGTGATCTCCTTGGCGAAGCGCCGCTTCAGCCGCTCGGCGGAGAGCTGGATCGGCGTCAGCGGGTTCTTGATCTCGTGGGCGATGCGCCGCGCCACGTCGGCCCAGGCCGCCTTGCGCTGGGCGGACTGCAGTTCGGTGATGTCGTCGAAGGTGACGACGAAGCCGAACCCGCGCGCGAGCCCTCGCCGCGCGGCCTCGGCGGCTTGCCTTGCGTCGGCGCCGATGCGCACCAGCAGCGTGCGCCGGCTGCGTCGGCGGGCCGATGCTGCAGTTCCGCGGTCTGCGGCGCGGTCCGGCGCCATCGCGGGCGTGCGCGATCAGGGCGCCGAATTCCGGCACCACCTCGGCCAGCGGGCGGCCGATCGCGGCCAGCAGGTCGACGCCGAGCAACTCGCTCGCGGCGCGGTTGGGCAGCTCGATGCGGCCCTGCTCGTCCAGCCCGATCACGCCGGCCGAGACGCCGGCCAGCACCGTCTCGGTGAAGCGCCGGCGCTCGTCGATCTGGCTGTAGACGTCCATCAGCTCGGTGCGCTGCGCGGCGAGCTGCCCGGTCATGCGGTTGAAGGCGCGCGAGAGCCCGGCCATCTCGTCGCCGGTCGCCGCTTCCGGCACGCGCACCGCGAGGTCGCCGGCGCGCACCCGCTCGGCGGCCGGATCAGCCGGCCGATCGGCCGGGCGATCTGGTTGGCGATGACCAGGCCGATCAGCACCGCGGCCAGCAGCACCAGCAGCGCCACCAGCGCGAAGATCAGCGCGAAGGTGACCTGCAGGCCGGAGCGGTTCTGGTCGAGCCGGTGGTATTCCGCGACCGCCTGCTCGGTGCGGGCCATGTGGTCGAGGATCGCCGGATCGACCGGGCGGCCGATCATCAGCATCAGCGGCGGCGTGGCATTCGAGCTGCACCACCGCGCGCACGCGCGGTGCGATCCGTGCGTGCCGAGCACCACGACATCGCCGGCCTGCGCCTGCTCGGTCGCCCAGTCCGGCGGCGGCCGTGACGCCGAAGCCCGCCATCAGCCCGGCGGAGGCGACCACCTGGCCGGTCGACCGGCTCGAAGATCACCGCCTCGGTCAGGCCGCGCAGCGCGGTCTGGGTCGCCAGCACCTCGGCGAACGCGTTCGGGTCGTCGGCGAGCAGCCGGCCGGCGCGGGCGAGGTCGTTGGCCATGCCGAGCGCGTCGGCGCGGATGTTGTTGCGGTGCTCGTCGAGATAGCCGCGGCTGACCTGCAGGCTCTCCTGCAGCGCCGTGCGCACCCGGTCGTTGAACCAGGCCTGGATGCCGAGATCGAAGAAGACGGTGGCGAACACCGCGACCACGATGGCCGGCGTCACCGCGACGACGCTGAACAGCAGCACCAGCCGCACATGCAGCCGCGACCCGGCCGAGCCGCGCCGGCGCTCCACCCAGACCCGCGTCAGCCGCCCGGCCAGCACCGCGCCGAGCAGCAGCAGCACGGCGAAATTGGCCAGCACCAGCGCGATGGCCGACGTCGGCCGCACGCCGAGCGGCGCGCCGCCGGCCAGCACGACGAAGGTGGCGATGCCGAGCAGCAGCGCGACCGAGGCGAGCACCAGCGTGACCATCTTGCCGAGCAGCGCATCGGCGACCGCGCGCAGGCGCGGACCGCGCGGCGGCTTGGCGGGCGCTGGCGGCGGCGCGACCGACGGGCTCAGCGCGCGCCGGAAGAACGGCGCGTTCATGGTCGTAAGCGCCTAGCACCTACCGCTCGGCACCCGAGCGCGCAACGCTGCCAGTCAGCCGATGCCCCGCACGACCGGGATCTCCAGATCGCGGATCTTCTTGCGCAGCGTGTTGCGGTTCAGGCCGAGCATGGCCGCCGCCTTGATCTGGTTGCCGCGCGTTGCCGCCAGCGTCATCTGGATCAGCGGCCGTTCGACCTCGGCCAGCACGCGGTCGTAGATGTCGACGGCGCCATGCCGTCGCGATGGGCGGCGAGGAACTGGCGTGATGTGCCGCTCCACCGCGCGCGCCAGCGGCTCGGCGGCGCCGTCGCTCCGGCCGGCGCCGCCGGTCTGCGGCCGGCGGCTCGGCCTCGGTCAGTTCGGCGCGCACGGTGGCGGCGCCGATCACCTCGTCCGGGCACAGCGCGGCGAGCCGGCGCATCAGGTTCTCCAGCTCGCGCACATTGCCCGGCCAGCGATAGCCGCGCAGCGCCTCGACGCGCCGGCTGGTCGAGCGTCTTGGCCGGCAGCCCGTCGGCTGCGCGCGCGTTCGAGGAAATGCTGGGCCAGGTCGGCGATGTCCTCGGGGCGCTCGCGCAGCGGCGGCAGGCGGATCGGCACCACGTTCAGCCGGTAGAACAGATCCTCGCGGAACTGCCCTGGCGGATCGAGCTGCGCAGGTCGCGATGGGTGGCGGCGATGATGCGCACATTGGCGCGGATCGGCTGGCGGCCGCCGACGGTGGTGAACTCGCCTTCCTGCAGCACGCGCAGCAGCCGGGTCTGCGCCTCCGGCGGCATGTCGCCGATCTCGTCGAGGAACAGCGTGCCGCCATTGGCCTGCTCGAAGCGGCCCGGCTGCGGTTGGTGGCGCCGGTGAAGGCGCCGCGCTCGTGGCCGAACAGCTCGCTCTCGATCAGCTCGCGCGGGATCGCCGCCATGTTGATGGCGACGAACGGACCGCCGCGGCGGCGCGCCGTAATCGTGCAGCGCGCGCGCCACCAGTTCCTTGCCGGTGCCGCTCTCGCCGTTGATCATCACCGTCAGGTCGGTGGTCGTGAGCCGGGCGATGGTGCGGTAGATCTCCTGCATCGCCGGGCTGCGGCCGATCAGCGGCAGCGTCTCGTCGGCGTCGCGCGGCGCTGTCGGCGCTGGCCGGCGCGCTCGGCCGCGGGCGGCCGTCAGCGCGCGCGCGACCACCGCCAGCAGTTCCTGCAGATCGAACGGCTTGGGCAGATATTCGAAGGCGCCGCGCTGGGTCGCCTTGCACCGCCGTCATCAGCGTCGATTGCGCGCTCATCACGATCACCCGCAGATCCGGGCGGATGCGGCGGATGCGCGGGATCAGGTCCAGCCCGTTCTCGTCGGGCATGACCACGTCGGTGATGACCAGATCGCCCTCGCCATCCTCCACCCAGCGCCACAGCGTCGCGGCGTTGGAGGTGCTGCGCACCTGGTAGCCCGAGCGGCCCAGCGCCTGGGTCAGCACGGTGCGGATCGAGCGGTCGTCATCGGCGATCAGAACGGTCGGCGGGGTCATGGCGCGGCATTTCATGTGTCTGCTTTCGGGGTCGTCGAGGACCACCGGCAGATGCAGGCGGAATTCGGTGCGGCCGGGGCGGCTGTCCACCTCGATCAGCCCGCCATGATCGGCGACGATCTTGGCGACCAGCGCGAGGCCGAGGCCGCTGCCGGTCGGCTTGGAGCTGACGAAGGGCTCGAACAGATTGCGGGCGGATGTCCTCGGGGATGCCGGGCCCGTTGTCGCGCACCGCGACCAACAGCGGCAGGTGAGCGCGCTGGTCGGTGCCGGGGACGGTGAGCCGCACGCCGTGCTGGAACCCGGTGGTCAGCGTGATCTCGCCGTTCGGCGCGCCGGCGCCGGTGATCGCCTCGGCGGCGTTCTTCACCAGGTTCAGCAGCACCTGCATCAGCTGGTCGCGGTTGCCGTGCACCGGCGGCAGCGACGGGTCGTAGCTCTCGTTGAATGCGATATGCGCGGCGAAGCCGGTCTGCGCGAGCCGGCGCACATGCTCCAGCACGCGGTGGATGTTCACCGGCTGGCGCTCGATCGGCTTCTCGCCGAAGATCTCCATGCGATCGACCAGGGCGCGGATGCGGTCGGCCTCGTCGCGGATCAGCACGGTCAGCTCGCGGTCCGGTTCGGCCGACGCTGCTTTCCAGCAACTGCGCCGCGCCGCGAATGCCGGAGAGCGGGTTCTTCACCTCGTGCGCCAGGATCGCCGCCATGCCGGTGACGCTGCGCGCGGCGTTGCGGAAGGTCAGCTGCCGGTCGAGCGCGCGCGCGGCCGATGCGTCCTGCAAGGTCAGCACCACGCGCGCCGGCTTCCTCCGGCAGCGGCGAGCCCTGCACCGTGATGCCCGGCTTGTGCAGGCGCGGGCTGTCCAGCGTCAGGTCGTGGTCGGTGATGGTCGACGTCGTTCTCGCGCACCTGCTCGATCAGCAGGAACAGCGGATTGTCCGGCGGCAGCAGGTCGCTGAGCCGCGTACTGCGCGAGCTGCACCAGCGACAGCCGAGGAACTGCTCGGCCGCGTGGATTGGCGAAGCGGAAGCGGTTGTCGCGGTCGAGCAGCACCACCGCGACCGGCAGCGCCGAGATCAGTGCCGCCTGCATCGGGCGGACGGGGCTGCCCGCGCCCCGACCACCGCCAGCACGCCGCGAGTAAGCGCGCTCCTCACGCCGCCTCCGCCAATGCCGCCTCACGCGACATGATGCGGGCCGCGCCACGTCGATCAGCGGGTCATAGAAGCCGTCGATCAGGCGCCAGCACGGCGGCCACGTCGTCGAGCCGGTTCACGCTGGGCGCGGAACTCGGCCGAGCCGGGCAGGCCGCGCGAATACCAGGCGACATGCTTGCGCGCGAGCCGCATGCCGGCTCGGCGCCGAAATGCGCTCAGCATCGCGTGGTAATGCTCCAGCAGATCTGCTTCTGCGTCGCCAGAGCGGGGTCGGCGAGAAGCTTGCCGTGTGCGCAGGAAATGCGCGACCTGGGCGGGGAACCAGGGGCGGCCGTAGCAGCCGCGCCCGATCATCACGCCATCCGCGCCGGAGCGGCGCAGCGCCTCGGCCGCATCGTCCTCGGTGATGATGTCGCCGTTGACGATCACCGGGATGCTGACCGCTCCTTGACACCACGGATGAAATCCCAGTCGGCGTTGCCGGTATAGAACTGCTGGCGCGTGCGGCCATGCACGGTGACCATGCGGATGCCGCAGTCCTGCGCGATGCGCGCGAGGCGGGGGGCGTTCAGGCTGGCGTGGTCCCAGCCCATGCGCATCTTCAGCGTCACCGGCACCTCCACGGCGCGCACGGTCGCCTCCAGGATGCGCGCGGCGGCTGCCTCGTCGCGCATCAGTGCGGTGCCGGCGATCTGGCCGACCGCCACTTTTTTCACCGGGCAGCCGAAATTGATGTCGATGATATCGGCGCCGCGATCGACGCGCGATGCGCGCGGCCTCGGCCATGGCCGCGGGGTCGCAGCCGGCCAGCTGCACTCGAACTGGGCGATCCCGTCCACCGCCGCCATGCGCATCGTGTTGCGGTTCTCCCGCACCATCGCCCAGGAGGCGATCATTTCCGAGACCACCAGGCCGGCGCCGAAGCCGTCGCGCCAGCCGGCGGAACGGCAGGTCGGTGACGCCCGACATCGGTGCCAGGATCACCGGCGTTTCGATGCGCACACCGCCGAGGTCGATCGGTCGCAGAGTCTCGGTGCTGCTCTTCGGCGAGATACGTTGCTCATGATTTGGGCAAGGTAACCGCAGCCCGGTTGACGCGCAACACGGAGACGGCAAGTGTGTGGCCGCCATGTCACATTCGACACGACCCCGTATCGCCGCCCTGCTGCTGGCCGCCGGCAACGGTACGCGTTTCGGCGCGGAAATGCCGAAGCAGTTCCTCACGCTCGCCGGCAGTTCGGTGCTGCGCCATGCGGCCGAGCGGCTGGCGGCGCAGGTGCGACATGCTGCAGCCGGTCGGCGAGACCGCGCCGATCGCGGCCGCGCTGTCCGGCATTGCCCATCTGCCGCCGGTGCCGGGCGGGTCGACGCGCCAGGAAAGCGTGCGGCTCGGGCTGGAGGCGCTGGCCGCCGCATGAGCCCGAATGTGGTGCTGGTGCATGACGGATGCCGGCCGTTCTTCCCGCCGGGCACCATTCCGGCCCTGCTGGCGGCGCTGGCCGAGCAGCGACGGGGCGATCCCGGCGCGTGCCGGTGGCCGACACGCTGAAGCGCGGCGGCACGCGACGGCGCGCATCGTCGCAACGGTGTCGCGTGCCGGGCTGTATCGCGCGCAGACGCCGCAGGCGTTCCGGTTCGCCTGCTGCTGGACCTGCACCGCGCCGCCGTGCACGGTGCCACCGACGACGCCTGCCATCCTGGAAGCAGCCGGCCGACCGGTGGCGCTGGTGCCCGGCAGCGAGGACAACATCAAGCTGACCTATCCGGACGACATGGACCGGCTGGACCGCGTCCTCGTCCCGCCGGCCACCCGCTGCTGCCGCGCGTCGGCACCGGCTTCGACGTGCATGCCCTGGAGGCCGGACGCCGGCTGGTGCTGTGCGGCGTCGAGGTGCCGCATGAGTACGGGCTTGCCGGCCATTCGGACGCCGATGTCGGCATCCATGCGCTGTGCGACGCGATCTACGGCGCGCTGGCCGAGGGCGATATCGGCCGCCATTTCCCGCCCTCCGAGGCCGCCTGGAAGGACGCCGAATTCGGCGCGCTTCCTGGTGCCACGCGGCCGGCGCGGATCGCGGCCCGCGGCGGCGTGCTGGGCAATGCCGACGTGACGCTGATCTGCGAACGCCCGAAGATCACGCCCTATGCCGGGCGCATGATCGCAGCGGCTGGCCGAGATTCTCGGACGTCGAGCGCGAATCGCGTCTCGGTGAAGGCCACGACCACCGAACGGCTGGGCTTCACCGGCCGCATGGAGGGCATCGCCGCGCAGGCCGTGGCGACGGTGCTGCTGCCCGGGTAAACTGGTGAGAGCGGCCGCTCTCTGCCGGCCGCAGCGAGGGAACGGAAATGTCCATCACCGCCCCGCCCGCGGAAACCGGGTGGCTGCTGCATCACATCCTGGGTTTCGACGCGCTGGCCGAAGCCGACACCGCTGCCGTGCTGGAAGAAGCCGCGCGCGCCGCCGAAGGCCTCTTCGCCCCGCTGGACCGGGACGGAGACCGCATCGGCGCACAGTGGCACGATGGCGAGGTGACGCTGCCGCCGGGCTTCGCCGAGGCGCATCGCGCCTTCGCCGAGGGCGGCTGGATCGGCATGGCAGCCAGCCCTGATGTCGGCGGCCAGGGACTTCCGCAGGTCCTCGCCTATGCGGCGCATGAGCTGTTCACCAGCGCCAACATGGCGCTCCAGCTGGCCCCGATGCTGACGCAGGACGCCATCCTGCTGCTGGAGGCGCACGGCACGCCGGAGCAGCGGGCGCGCCTCGCGCCCAAGCTGGTCTCCGGCGCCTGGACCGGGACGATGTGCCTGACCGAGCCGCAAGCCGGCTCCGACCTGTCCGGCATCCGCACGCGCGCGGAGCCGGACGGCGCCGGCGGCTGGCGGATCAGCGGGACCAAGATCTTCATCTCGTTCGGCGAGCACGCGATGACCGGCAACATCCTGCACATGGTGCTCGCCCGCCTGCCGGGCGCGCCGGCGGGCAGTGCCGGCATCTCGCTGTTCGCGGTGCCCAAGCTGCGCGCCGACGGCACGCGTAACGGCGTGCGCTGCAACTCCATCGAACGGAAGCTGGGCATCCACGCCAGCCCGACCTGCGTGATGACATTCGACGGCGCCGCGGGCGAACTGGTCGGGGCGCCCAACAAGGGGCTGGCCTGCATGTTCGCGATGATGAACGCGGCCCGCATCGGGGTTGCGATGCAGGGCGTGGCGGTGGCGGAACGCGCCTTCCGCCGCGCGCAGGCCTATGCCGCCGAGCGCGTGCAAGGCGGAGCCGCCATCGACCAGCACCCGGACGTGCGGCGCATGCTGTGGACCATGCGGGCGCTGGCGCTCGGCGGGCGGCTGCTCTCGCTGTATGCGGCGATGGCGCCGGAGCCGCGCGCGGCGCTGTTGATCCCGGTGGCCAAGGCCTGGGCAACCGATGCCGGGATCGAGGCGGCCTCGCTGGGCGTGCAGGTGCATGGCGGCGCCGGGTTCATCGAGGAGACCGGGGCGGCGCAGCACCTGTGCGATGCGCGGATCACTGCCATCTATGAAGGCACCAACGGCATCCAGGCGTTGACGCTGCTCAAGCGCGGCCTGTTGCGTGACCAGGGGGTGGCGTGTGCGGCGCTGCTGCACGAGATCGGCAAAGACCCCGATGCCAGCCAGGCACTGCGCCACGCCGCCCACGCCACGGCCGACATCCGCCGGCATGGCTGCGCCAGGCCGGCGTGCGGGAGGCCGAGGCCGGCGCCACGCCGTTCCTGGCGATGCTCGGCACCACGGTGGCCGGCTGGCTGTGCCGCCGGGTGACATCGCGCACCGACGCACCGCCGGCCGCCCGCATGGCGGCGGCCGTGTTCGTCGATCAGGTGCTGCCGCGCGTTCACTTTCTCGGCCACGCCGTTGCCACGCCGAGCGCGGCGCTGGTGGGCGTGCAACCGATCGCGTAATTTCGCGTCACCGTCGCAACGGAGAATCACCTTTCATGCGTCTGATCCCGCTCGTTCCGCTGCTCGCCGTCGCCCTTGGTCTGGCCGGCTGTGTCGGTGTGTCAATGACCTCCTCGTCCCCGGCGGCGACGGGCAACCCGTATCCGGCCGTGCCGCCGCCCCAGGCGGAGCAGCAGCCAAAGCCGCCGGTGTCCGAAGACCTGCTGGTCTGGCAGATGGGCGAGTGGGAATGGGTCGGCAACGGCTATGTATGGCAGCCGGGCGAGTGGGTGAAGTTGGGCAGTCATAGCAACCAGTTCCTGCCCGCCCACTGGGAACTGGTGAACGGCACGTGGACCTGGGTCAGGGGGCACTGGCTATGAACACGGCCCGCCACACCCCGGTGTTCCTGTTCGACCTGGACGGGACGCTCGTGGATTCAGCGTGTACCAGCATGTGCTGTCCTGGCAGGACGCGCTGGATGCCGAGGGGATCGCGCTCTCGGTCTGGCGCATCCATCGCAAGATCGGCATGAGCGGCGGCCTGTTCGCCAACATGCTGCTGCGCGAGACCGGGCTGGCGGCCAGCCCGGAACTGCTGGAGCGGCTGCGCCAGGGCCATGCCGCCGCCTATCGCAGCCGGGCCGCGAAAGTCCGTCCGCTGCCGGGCACGCGGGAGTTGTTGACCACGCTGACCGACAACAAGATCCCGTGGGCGATCGCCACCAGCGGCCGCATCGAGACGGCGGGGCCGATCGTCGTCGGCCTGGGCGTGGACTTGGCCGGCGTGCCGGTGGTGACGCGCGACCAGGTGAAATACGCCAAGCCCGACCCCGACCTGTTCGTCGCCGCCGCCGACCGCCTGGGCGCGAATATCGAGGACGCGGTGGTGGTGGGCGACGCGATCTGGGACATGCTGGCGGCACGGCGCTGCCGGGCGCTGGGCGTCGGCCTGCTGTCCGGCGGCTATGGCCAGGACGAGCTGGAGCGCGGTGGTGCGGCGCGGGTGTATGAAGACCCGGCGGATTTGCTGAAGCATCTCGATGAGGTCGGCGGCCGGCGCTGAGCGGCTGGGCATGGGTTCGGATGGCAGGCGACGCCACCGACGACCGCCAAGGACTATGCCGACGATCCGGTCCCGACCGCGATGGTCGATACATGAATTTGAGGTGACGGCCCTGTCCGCGCGGCGCGGGCTGCGGCGATTGCATCAGTGGCGGAACTGACGACAGGCCGCCGCGTCAACGCCATGTCCACCAATCCAGGCGATACAGCCCGTATGGACCAGAACGTTCCAATCATCCGCCGCCTCGCCACCGAAGCGGAGGCGCTGGCCGCCGCCGCCGCGTTTCGCGACGCCTTCGCGGCCGGCGCCGCCGACCGCGACCGCGACCGCCGCCTGCCGCACGACGAGGTCATCGCGCTGTCGGAGGCCGGGCTGTGGGCCATCACGGTGCCGGCCGCGCATGGCGGCGCCGACGTGGCCCATACCGTGCTGGCGGAGGTGGTCGCGCTGCTGGCCGAGGGCGATTCCAGCATCGCGCAGATCCCGCAGAACCATTTTTCGACGCTGGAGACGCTGCGCCACATCGCCACCGACACGCAGCAGCGCGACCTGTTCGCGGCCGTCCGCACTGGGCTGCGCTTCGGCAATGCCGAAGCCGAACGTGGCCCGCCCGCCACGATCCGCCGCGATGGCGATGCCTGGCGCCTGGACGGGCGCAAGGCCTACGCCACCGGCGCGCTGTTCGCGCACCTGATCACGGTCACCGCCCGCGACGAGGACGGCCGCGTGCAGCTTGCCATCGTCGAGCGCGACGCGCCGGGGCTGACCGTGATCGACGACTGGTCCGGCATGGGTCAGCGCACCACGGCCAGCGGCACGGCCACCCTCGACGGCGTGCGCGTGGCGGATGCGCGGGTGCTGCCGCTGCATCTGGCGTTGGCGCGCCGCACGCCGGTCGGCGCGGTCGCGCAACTGCTGCACGCGGCCATCGACCTCGGCATTGCCCGCGCCGCGTTGCGTGAGACGGTGGCCTTCGTGCGCGCCCACTCCCGCCCGTTCGCCGATGCCGGCGTCGCGCGCGCCACCGAGGACCCGCTGCTGCTGGCGCGCTTCGGCCAGACGCAGGTGCAGGTGCATGCCGCCGAGGCGCTGCTGCATCGGGCCGCTACCGCGCTGGACGCGGCGCGCGCGGCGCCGTGCGACGATGCCTATGCCGCTGCCTCGATCGCCGTGGCCGAGGCCAAGGCGCTGACCACCGAGGCGGCGCTGGCGGCATCCTCCGGCCTGTTCGAGCTGGCCGGCACCAGTGCCACGCTGGTGAGCCACAACCTGGACCGGTACTGGCGCGACGCGCGGACGCACACGCTGCACGACCCGGTGCGCTGGAAATACCACGCCATCGCCAACTACGTGGTGAACGGCGAGCCGCCGCCGATAAGGTCGTATTTATAGGGGGTCGCGCCGCCCTACAGCGCGGCCAGTGCCGGCGCGAGGTCGCCGTAGCCGACGTAGCGGCGTTCATAGGCCAGTCCAAGCCGTTCTGCCGCCGCGACGGCCGCCTGCGACAGCGCGGCGTCGTCGGTCTGCGCCAGATAGACGAGCTTTTCGTACTGGCCGAAATAGGCGTCGCGCAATTCCGGGTGCCGATCCAGGCCGAGCGGTTTCCATACCATCGCGTCGAACTGGCGGGCCAGGAAGTCGGTCAGGAAGAAGCTGCGCATATCGGCCTCGCCGGCGGCGGCGAAGCGTTCGACGCCGGTGAAGAAGGCGTAGCAATGCGCCCCGGGCAGCCGCTCGACACCCGCCTCGGCGAGCACGCGATCCAGTTCGCCGCCGGTGCCGCAATCGGCATACGCGACGAACATTTTCAAGTGGTGTCCGCGATAGCTTGCGATCGCATCACGTACGGCCGACGCGATGCGCTCCGGCCGGTTGTGCAGGCTGGCCGGCAGGCAATGCACGCGGATATGCGGCAGCCGCGCCGGGGCGATCTGCGCCAGAATCTCGCGGGCCAGCGCGCCGCAGGCGAGGATCAGCACGTCCGCCTTCCCTGTCTGCCGCCCCCGACTTAACCGCCTTCTCCCGCTTGCAGCCGTCTCAGCCGTTCGGCCGTGACGTTGTCGGCCGGATAGAGCGCTTCGATTGCCAGCTCCGACAAGGTCACCTCCGTTGGCGTGCCGAACACGGTCGTGGTCGAGATCAGCGAAAGCCGACCTTGCGCGGTGTCGAATTCCAGCGGCACGACGATACCGCCGACCGGATGTGACGAGCGCGGGGCCACGAAAGTGCCCGCACCGGGGCCGCCAAGCGCCGCCAATTCCGCCAGCAGCGAGGCCAGCACCGGGTCGGCGGTCGCCACGACCTGCCGCTGCAGACGCTCCAGGATGTGGGCACGCCACTCCGGGAGGTTGGCGATATGCGGTGCGAGCCCGTGCGGATGCAGGCTGAGGCGCAGCACGTTGACCGGCGGCGCGACCAGCGCAGGATCGGCGACGCCAGCCATGAGCGGCGCCACCGCCGTGTTGGCCGCGACGAGGCGCCAGTGCCGGTCCACCGCAAGCGCCGGATGCGGCGCGTGCGCGTGCAGGATCAGGTCCACCGCCTTCCGGGCGGTGTGCATCGCCGGGTCGTCGAGCGGGCGCTCGGCGTAGAGCGGGGCAAATCCGGCGGCGAGCAGCAGCGCGTTGCGCTCGCGCAGCGGCACGCCGAGCTGTTCGGCGAGGCGCAGCACCATCTCGCGGCTCGGGCTGGCGCGGCCGCTCTCGACGAAACTCAGGTGCCGCTGGGAGACCTCGGCGTCGAGCGCGAGATCGAGCTGGCTGCGTCGCCGCCGCTGCCGCCAGGTGCGCAGCAGCAGGCCAACGGGGGCGCCGGGGCCGGTCGGGACCGGCAGGGAGGTCATGGACATGCCGCATCATAGCCCGCAGCCCGGCGCGCGGCCGATGACCTCCGACGTAATCGCACGCCGATGCGAACGGGTGAAGGGTGCGGCCACCACGCCGGGATGGTCCCGGCGCGCCGAGCAGAGAAGAGCACCCCAATGGCCACCATTGACGCACGGGACGTTGCCGCCCGCTACATCGCGGCCTGGAACGAAGCCGACCCCGATCGCCGCAGCACCCTCATCGCCACGCTCTGGACGGAAAACGCGACCTACCGCGATCCGCTGATGGAGGGTCAGCGGCATGACGGCATCGCGGCCCTGATCGCGGGCGTGCAGTCCCGGTTCCCGGATTTCCGCTTTGCGCTGTCGGGCAATCCGGACGGCTACGGCGACCGCCTGCGCTTTTCATGGGATCTCGGGCCCGAAGGCGGCGAGGCCGTGGTGCAGGGCACGGATTTCGCGGTGCTGGCCGAAGACGGCCGGCTTCAGGCCGTGACCGGCTTCATCGACCGGCTGCCGTCCGGACTCTGACGCAGGAACGCCGTCGCCAGACACGGAGGACACGATAATGAATGACATGACCATGAGGGCCATGGTGAGCCCCATCCGCACGCCGGACGGCGTCGGGCTGTTCCATCGAGACTGGGGTGACGGACCGCCGGTGGTTTTCGTCGCATCCTGGGCGCTGCCCTCGGACTCCTGGGCCTACCAGATGCTGGCCCTGTCCGAGGCCGGGTTCCGCTGCATCGCCTATGACCGCCGTGGCCACGGCCGCTCGGACGACCCCGGCCGCGGTTTCGACTACGACACGCTGGCCGACGACCTTGCGGCGGTGATGGATGCGCTCGACCTGCGCGGCGCGACGCTCGTGGGCTTCTCGATGGGTGCGGGCGAAGTCGTGCGCTACCTGACGCGCCACGGGTCGGGCCGCGTCGCCCGCATCGCGCTGATCGGCGCCACGATGCCGATGCTGTCCCGCACGATCGACAACCCGGATGGCGTGGACCCCGACGTGTTCGAGGCCTTCCGCCGGGAGTGGTTGATGCGCGACCTCCCTACCTGGATCGACGACAACATGGAGCCCTTCGTGACACCGCAGACGCCGGCCGCGCAGCGCAACTGGGTGCGGGAGATGGCGCTGCGCTCGTCCGCCAAGGCATTGCTGGAGTGCAACCGCGCTGTGACGGAGGCGGACTTTCGGGCGGAGCTGCGAGCGGTCGCGGTGCCGACACTGGTGCTGCACGGCGGGCGCGACGTGAGCGCTCCGCTCGAGCTGACCGGCCGGCGGACAGCGGCGCTCGTGCCCGGCTCGCGGCTCGTTGTGTACGAGGACGCGCCGCACGGGCTGTTGCTGACCCACATGGCACGCCTGAACGCCGACCTGCTCGAATTCGCCCGGGCAGCCTGAGCCGGGATCAGCCCCGCCGCCGGCCCGCCCGCCGCTCCGCCGCAGCCCCGGCACGGGCCGGCGGTGAGGCGAGCGGGCCGATCTCGGCCACGATCCGCTCCAGCGTCGGCCGTTCGCCTCTGGTGGCACCCTCCAGCGCGCGGCGCATGGCCAGCAGATGCTCGGGCCGGGTACCGCAGCAGCCGCCAATGATCCTGGCGCCGGCATCAAATGCCAGCCTGGCGTAGGCCGCCATCACCTCGGGGGTGCCGGTATAGCTGACCCCGCCAGCCCCCACCTGCGGGATGCCGCAGTTGCCCTTTGCGATCACCATGGCGTCCGGCTCGGCCTCGGTCATCGCCAGCACCGAGCAGAGCAGATCCGAGGCCCCTACCCCGCAATTGCAGCCGAAGCCGTGCGGGCGCGGCGTGAACGCAGACACCGCGCGGGCCATCGCCTCCGGCCGCACGCCCATCATGGTGTTGCCGGCGGTATCGAACGAGGCGGTTACTGTATATGGCATACCTATCCGCGCGGCGGCGGCCGCGGCGGCGCGCATTTCCTCAAGCGCGGACATGGTTTCGATCCAGATCACGTCGGCGCCGCCGGCCTTCAGCCCCTCGATCTGTTCGGCGAACACGTCGGTGGCGGCGGCTTCGGTCATCGGGCCGAGCGGTTCGAACAGATCGCCGGTCGGGCCGACCGAGCCGGCGACCAGCACCGGCCGACCGACCGCGTCGGCCACCGCGCGGGCGTTGCGGGCAGCGAGCCGGTTGAGGTCGAACGTGCGTTCCTGCAGCCCGTGGAGCATCAGCCGCCGCCGCGTGCCGCCAAAGCTGTTGGTCAGGATGATGTCGGCGCCGGCGTTGACGAACATCTGATGCAGCCGGCGGATGTGGTCGGCGTGGGTGTCGTTCCACAGCTCCGGCGCGTCGCCGCTGGTCAGACCCATGTCGAACAGGTTGGTTCCGGTGGCGCCATCGGCCAACAGCCAGTCGCGTCCGCGCAGGAATTCCTGTAACATGATGGCCCCTCCGTGGTGCGGCCGGTAGTGTCGGCGTGTCCACCCGACGGCGCAAGGAGCCGGCACTGCCGTATGGCCCAACGCATCATCCTGTATTGGCGCGACATCCCTGCCCAGGTCATCGTCCGCCAGGGCCGCACCAGCGAGAAGCGCGAGCTGCCGGAACGCTTCATCATGGCCGTCGACCGCGCCGCCATGCGTGCCGGCTTGCGCGAATCCGACGCATACCTGGCGCAGTGGCGGCGCGGCACGCCCGAGCCCTGCGGCGACGACCTCGCCGCCGAGGTCGATGCGGCGCTGGCCGATCTGCAGACCTGCTACAGTGACACAAGGCTGGACGCGCTGGTGCGGGCCGGCGGACACGAGACGCCGCACGAGAGCTGAATGGACGCCCTTGTCGCTGTTCATGCCGAGTGGCCGGCGTGGCCGCTTCCCACTCGGCATGCCCTGCTGGATGCCGCGCGCTCGCTCGGCGTGTATGTCGAGTTGGTATGCGGCGGGCGCGGGTTATGCGGGCGCTGCCAGGTCGAGGTGGTCGAGGGCGCGTTCGCCAAGCACGGCATCGCCAGACCGCCGCGAACCTGTCGGAAGCCGAAGACACCGAAGCACCCTACCGCACGCGCGGCGTGCTGGCCCCGCCCCGTCGCCTGTCCTGCGCCGGCGCGCATCCTGGGCGACCTGGTCGTCGACGTGCCGAGCGAGTTCGCCGTCAACCGGCAGGTGGTGCGCAAGCGCGCCGAGGTGCGGGCCATCGCCAGCGACCCGGCGACGCGCCTGGTGACGGTTGCCGTACCGGAACCGGACATGGAACGCCCGCTGGGCGACGCCGACCGGCTGATCGCGGCCATCGAGACGGACAGGCGACTGGCGCGGCCTGACGCTCGACCCGCCGTTGCTGCTCCAGGTGCAGAGCGTGCTGCGTGCCGGGGGCTGGACCGTCACCGCCGCCGTGCATCAGGATGTCGACCTGCCGCTGGTCACAGCACTTTGGCCGGGTACGCATGCCGGCCTGTTCGGCGTGGCGTTCGACATCGGTTCGACCACGATCGCGGGGCATCTGGTAGAGCTGGCGACCGGCCGCGCCATCGCCTCCGCGGGCACCGCGAATCCGCAGATCCGCTACGGCGAAGACCTGATGAGTCGCATCTCCTATTTGATGCTGAATCCCGATGATCGCACTGCATTGACCGACGCGGTTCGCGGCGCCATCGCGATCCTCATCAGCCGGCTTTGCGCGCAGGCGGGTGTGGCCGAGTCCGATGTGCTGGAAGCGGTGTTCGTCGGCAATCCGGTGATGCACCACCTGTTCCTCGGCCTCGATCCGCGTGAGCTGGGGCAGGCACCGTTCGCGTTGGCCGTGTCGTCCGCTTTGCGGTTACCCGCGCGCGACATCGGGCTACGACTGAACTCTGGCGCGCGCGTCTACATACTGCCTTGCATCGCGGGTCATGTCGGGGCGGACGCCGCCGCCGTGGCGCTGGCCGAGGGGCCGCAGCACCATGACGAGATCACGCTGGTGGTCGATGTCGGTACCAACGCGGAGATCCTGCTCGGCAACCGGCAACGCGATCCTGGCCGCCAGTTCGCCGACAGGCCCGGCATTCGAGGGCGCGCAGATCACCGCCGGCCAGCGCGCCGCCCCGGGCGCCATTGAACGTGTGCGCATCGATTCGGTCACGCTGGAACCGCGCATAAAGGTACTCGGCGTGGACGCGTGGTCGGACGAGCCGGAATTTGCCGCAGCGATCGAATCGGTGGGCGTCACCGGCATCTGCGGCTCCGGCATCATCGAGGCTGTGGCCGAGATGTTCCTCGCGGGCCTCATTGCTGCCGACGGACGAATGAATGGTGCGATGGCGGCACGATCGCCGCGCGTGGTCGGCGATGGGCGCGTCTTCGCCTATCGGCTATGGGACGGCGTGGTCGCCATCACCGTGACCCAATCGGATATCAGGGCGATCCAGTTGGCAAAGGGCGCGCTGTATGCCGGCGCGCGGCTGCTGATGGACCGACTCGGCGTGGACCATGTCGATCGCATCAAGTTGGCCGGTGCATTCGGCAACTATATCGACCCGCTATACGCAATGGTGCTGGGCTTGATTCCGGACTGCGCGCTCGACCGCGTCAGCGCCGTCGGCAATGCGGCCGGCACCGGCGCACGCATGGCGCTCGTGAATCGCGGCCACCGTGCCGAAATCGAGTCGCTGGTGCGGCGAATCGAAAAGATCGAAACGGCGCTGGAACCACTGTTTCAGGAACACTTTGTCAACGCTATGGCCTTACCAAACGGTCGTGACGCGTTCCCAAATCTCGCCGCCGCCGTGTCGTTGCCATCACAGTTGGTAACAATTGACGATGGACGACGACGCCGGGGACGCCAGGTACGTTAATTCGGCGCTTATTTCGTTGAAGACACTTTTGCGAAACCTTGATCACGGGATATGAGTTACCGCCCGGGGAATTGGAGCGGCACGTGGACATTAACCTGTCTTATGATGCGAGTGTCGGCAGCGCGCCCGCTGGATTCGAATCCGCACTCAATCTTGCGGTCACTTATCTGGATGCACTCATTGTTAACCCGATCACCATCACGATCGATGTGGGCTATGGCGAATGGGATGGTGAATCACTTGCCCCCGGCACCAGCGAGGGAGGACCGAACGGGACCTACATGTCCTATTCCGAAGTCGTATCGGAATTGACTGCACACGCCACGTCGGCCGAGGATCTGTCGTCCGTGGCCAGTCTGCCCGCGAGCAATCCGGCCGGTTCCGGCGTGTTTCTGGTCTCCTACGCGCAGGAGAAAGCCTGGGGCTTGTTGCCGGCTGACAGCACCGAGGTGGACGGCTATGTCGGCTTCGGCGCCGGATCCTCAATCCCGTGGGACTACAGCACCAACGGGACCACCGCATCCGGCGAGGTCGATTTCGTTGGTGTTGCAGAACATGAATTGACACATGCGCTCGGCCGTATGGCCGGTCTGCAACAGTTCGGAACCAATGACTATGCGGTGTTGGACCTTTTCCGCTATTCGGCCCCCGGCACGCTGGAACTGACGGCGGGTGAGCCGGCGTATTTCTCTGCCAATGGCGGACAAACGGACCTCGACAATTTCTCGACCGTTGCGGATGTGGGCGACTGGGCGCCCTCGGCCGGCAATGACGCGTTCGACGCCATCGTCGACGCCGGCACGCAGAACACGATGTCGCCCGCCGACATCACGGAAATGGACGTGCTCGGCTTCGCGGTCGGCTGCTTTGCCGCCGGCACGCGCATCGCAACCGTGGCCGGCGAGGTGCCGGTGGAGGCGCTGCGTGTCGGCGACCAGGTACTGACCGCCCGCGGCACATTGGCCCCGGTGGTATGGCTGGGACATCGGCGCATCCGCTGCGCCCGCCACCCCCGACCGCATGACGTCTGGCCGGTCCGCGTCCGGGCGCACGCCTTCTGTGTCGGCCAACCCGCCTGCGACCTGCTGCTGTCGCCCGACCACGCCGTCTACGCGGCCGGCGGGTTGATGCCGGTCCGCTATCTGGTCAACGGCGCGACGGTGGTGCAGGAGATGGTCGACTCGGTCGACTACTGGCACATCGAGTTGCCGCATCACGATGTGCTGCTGGCCGAGGGGCTGGCGGTCGAGAGCTTCCTGGATACGGGCAACCGGGCTGCCTTCGCCGGGGCCGCCGTGGACCTGCATCCGGACTTCGCCCGCCGGGTCTGGCAGACCAGCGCCTGCGCGCCGCTGCTGGTGAATGGCGCGAAGGTGGCTGCCACGCGCCGCCGGCTGCTCGCGCGCGCCGCCCGGCTCGGCCACGAAGCGACCGACGACCCGGCGTTGCGGGTGCTGGCCAACGGACGCGTACTTGCGGCGCACCGCGAAGCCGAACGCTGGCGGGTGGCGCTACCGCCCGGGACCAGACGCGTGCGCCTCCGCTCGCTGACCGGCACGCCCGCGCATATGTCACCCGAGAGCGACGACGCGCGCCCGCTCGGCGTGGCAATCGGGCGGCTGTCGCTGGATGGGCGCGACCTGCCCCTCACCCATCCGGCGCTGGAGGATGGCTGGCACACGGCGGAGCCGTATTGGCGCTGGACTTCGTGGCGATGCCGGCCTGGCCGTGCTGGGCGCGCGGGAACTGGCGTTCGAGGTCGCGATCACGGCACGCTACTGGCTGCCGCCGCCGGGGCCTGTCTGCTCCGCCACCGGCGATTGACCGGGCGGCGCGCGGCGGACATGCTCCGCCCCCCGCAGCGCGCGAGAGCCCCATGCCCGAGACCACGCCCGAACCAGCTGCGCCCAACCGTCGCGGCGGCGGGCGCGCCGCCCGCGGCCAGAAGCCACGCGGCCTGCCGCAGAAGCCGTTCCGCCAGCCACGGCGCCGCTTTCCGCCGATGGCGATCGTCTCGGCCGACGAGCTGGAGGCGATCCACGCCACATCGCTGACGATCCTCGAAGAAATCGGCATGGATTTCCTCAATGCCGAGGCGCGCGACATTCTTGCCAGGGCGGGCGCACGGGTGGAGAGCGGCAGCCAGCGTGTGCGCTTCGACCGCGGCCTGATCGAGCAGGCCATCGCCAGCGCGCCGGCCGAATACACGCTGCACGCGCGCAACCCGGCGCATGACGTGCGGTTCGGCGGCGACTGGGTGATCTTCCCGCAGATGGCCAGCGCGCCGAATTGCAGCGACACCGACGCCGGCCGCCACCCTGGCACGCAGGCCGATTTCCGCAACCTGCTGAAGCTGGCGCAGAGCTTTAATATCCTGCACATGACGGGCGGCTACCCGGTGGAACCCGTCGATCTGCATTCCTCGGTCCGGCATCTGGATTGCCTGTCGGATTTCGTGACGCTGACCGACAAGCCGTTCCATGCCTATTCGCTCGGCCGCGCGCGGATTCTCGACGGCATCGAAATCGCGCGCATCGGGCGCGGCATTTCGCACGACCAGTTTGAGCGGGAAACCTCGCTGTTCACGATCATCAATTCGAGCAGCCCGCTGCGGCTGGACGACCCGATGCTGCAAGGCATGATCGAGATGTCGCGCCGCAACCAGCTTGTGGTGATGACACCGTTCACGCTGGCGGGCGCGATGGCGCCGGTGACGATCGCGGGCGCGGTGGCGCAGCAGAATGCCGAGGCCCTGGCCGGCATCGCGTTCTGCCAGATCGTGCGCGCCGGCTCGCCGGTGGCCTATGGCGGGTTCACCTCCAACGTCGACATGAAATCGGGCGCACCGGCGTTCGGCACGCCGGAATACATGAAGGCGCAGATTCTCGGCGGGCAGCTGGCGCGGCGCTACCATGTGCCGTACCGCACCTCGAACGTCTGTGCCGCCAACACGGTCGACGCGCAGGCGGCCTATGAGAGCGTGTTCTCGCTGTGGGGCGCCATCATGGGCGGTGGCAACTTTATCATGCATGCCGCGGGCTGGCTGGAAGGCGGGCTGACATGCAGCTTCGAGAAGACCGTTCTGGACGTGGATCTGCTTCAGATGGTCGCCGAGTTCGTCGATCCGCTCATCATCGATGATGACACATTGGCGATGGAGGCGATCCGCGAGGTCGGGCCGGGCGGGCATTTCTTCGGCGCGGCGCACACCCAGGCGCGCTACCGCGATGCGTTCTATGCGCCGTTGCTGTCGGACTGGCGCAACTACGAGAGCTGGCGTGAAGCCGGCAGCCCGACCGCGATGGACAAGGCCAACCGGCTTTGGAAGGAGATGCTGGCCGCCTACGAGCCACCGCCGATCGACCCGGCCGTGGCCGAGGAACTTGACGCCTACGTGACACGCCGCAAGGCGGAAGGTGGCTTCAAGACCGATTTTTGACCGGCGCCTCGACAACCGTCGCCCACACCCCAGTTTGGTGTCCAGGGAACGCTTGGACAAACCTTTGGGGGGTAACGCATGAGTTCAGCGAACGTGGCACTGGTGGCCGGCGGCCTCGGCGTGATCGGTCGCGCGCTGGTCGAGCATTTTGCCGCACGGGATGGCTGGGACGTGGTGGCGCTGTCGCGCCGCGCGCCGGATTTCCACACCTCGGCACGCTATGAATCGGCCGACCTGCTGGACGTGGCGTCGACACGGTCGGCGCTGGCGCGCATCGGGCGCGTCACGCACATCTTCTATGCGGCCTATCAGGAGCACAAGGACCCGACGATATCGACATCGGTGAATCTTGGCATGCTGCGCACCCTGGTGGAGGCTGCCGATGCACTGCCCGATTTGAAGCGCGTGGTGCTGTACGAGGGCGTCAAGTATTACGGCGTGCATCTCGGCCCGTTCAAGACGCCGGCGAAGGAAGACGACGCGCGGCATCTGCCGCCCAACTTCTATTACGACCAGGAGGACTGGCTGCGCGCCCAGGCGGCCGGCAAACCGCTGGGACATGGTGGCGCTGCGGCCGGACGTGGTGTGCGGCTTCGCGGTCGGCAACCCGATGAACCTCACGCTGGTCATCGCCGTCTATGCCGCAATCTGCAAGGAACTCGGCGTGCCGCTGCGCTTCCCCGGCTCGGCCGGCGCCTGGAAGGTGCTGGCGCAAGTGACCGATGCCGGGCTGCTGGCGCGTGCCTCGGAATTCGCGGCCACAACGGTCCCGGGCGGCGAAGCCTACAATGTGACCAACGGCGACCTGTTCCGCTGGGAGCAGCTGTTCCCGCGCCTTCGCGCAGCGATTTCGGCATGCCGCACGGCACGCCGCTGCCGCTGCCGTTGTCGTCGTTCATGGCCGACAAAGCCCCCGTCTGGCAGCGCATCGTTGCCAAACATGATCTGGCGCCGTACGCCTACGAGACAATCGCGGCCTGGGGCTTTGGTGACTTCATCTTCAATTGCGGCTACGATGTGATCTCGTCCACGACCAAGCTGCGGCAGGCCGGTTTTGCCGAGGTGGTGGACAGCCAGGAGATGTTCTTGCGGATGTTCGCCGAATTCCGCCGTCGCCGGGTGATCCCGAGGCGCCGGCAACGAAGCATAAAAGGGAGTACCGAGAATGGCTGACGTGATGACGCCGACCTATGCGCAGCAACATGCGCATCATCGGCCACACCGACCAGGGCGGCGGCCGTGCCGACGGCGTGCAGATCATGGTGCACAAGGGCTACGCCTATATCGGCCACATCTTTTCCAAGGGCTTTTCCGTCATCGATGTGCGCGACCCGACGAAACCCGAAGCCGGTCAGCTACATCGCGGCCCCCGCGAACACCTGGACGCTGCATCTGCAGCAGTTCGACGACCTGCTGCTGGTGGTCCACGCCAAGGACATGTTCGCGCAGCCGGAACTGGCCGACGAGAAGAACTACTACAAGGGCAAGAGTCGGCGCCACGGCGAGGCGCCGACAGGAGCAGAACTGGTCGGCCGGGCTGGCGGTCTACGACGTGAGCAAGCCGGAGGCGCCGCGGCAGATCGGCTTCATGCCGGTCAAGGGCGGCGGGCTGCACCGCTGCTGGTACGTCGGCGGGCGCTGGGCGTATGCCTCGGCGCTGCTCGACGGGTTCTCCGACTACATCCTGATCACCATCGACATGGCCGACCCGACCAAGCCGGTGCTTGCGGGCAAGTACTGGCTGCCGGGCATGAATGTCGCGGCCGGCGAAGTGCCGAACTGGCCGAGCGAAGTACGGCCGCTACGGGCTGCACCACCCGATCGTGCATGGCGACATCGCCTATTGCTCGCTGGCGCGACGCGTGCCTGGCCGTGGTCGACGTGAGCGACCGCACGGCGCCGAAGCTGATCACCCACAAGATGTGGGCGCCGCCGTTCGGCGGCGGCACGCACAACGCGCTGCCGCTGCCCAACCGCGAGCTGCTGATCGTGGTGGACGAGACCGTGCTCGACAACCGGAGGACGGCGAGAAGCCGATCTGGATGTTCGACAATCGGGTGAAGTCGAACCCGATCAGCATCGCGACGTTCCCGGAGCCGAACGACCGCGACTACCTGACGGTCGGCGGCCATTTCGGGCCGCACAACGTCTACGAGAACCGGCCGGACAGTTTCGTCAGCGAGGAGCTGATCTTCGCGACCTATCAGAACGCCGGCGTGCGGGTCTACGACATCCGCGACAAGTTCCGCCCGGTGGAAGTCGGCGCCTGCGTGCCGCCGCCGCCGACGAAGATGGTCGACCCGCGGCCGAACCGCCCGAAGGTGCTGCACTCGGCGGACGTGTTCGTGGACAAGAACGGCATCGTCTACAGCACCGACTTTCAGGTCGGGCTGTACATCATGGAGTACACGGGCTAGGGCCTACCCGCCCCCTCTCCTCCCGAAGCTGGGAGGAGAGGCAAGCGAGGTCAGCCGCTGAAACCGATCACTTCCCCCAGATCGCCTTGTAGGCTTCGCGATAGTGGTTCTGCGGATCGTAGGTGTTCTTGTCGCCGCCGTCCTGATCGACATTGGCCTTGATGAACAGATGCGGCGGCGCCACGAAGCCGCTGGGCGGCGCGCCGGCGAAGGCGCGGTTCAGTTCATCCACCAATCTGCCAGCCATGCAGGCTCAGCGGCTCGGCCACCGTGCCGACCTGGTAATCGCCGGTGCGGATGCGCTGGAACGCCGGCTCCGAGCCGTCGCCGGCCGAGATGGCGTGCGGCGCGCCGTCGCCGCCGATGCCGGCGGATTGCAGCGACGGGGCCATGAAGTCGAACGTCAGGTCGTTGATCGACAGGGCGTAGGTCCATTTGGCGCCGAAGCGCTGCAGCAGCGAGGTGGTGAGCTGCGGCATGCGGTTGGCGGCGTCGGCCAGCGGCGTGTCCTCCACGCTCAGCACCTTGCAGGTCGTGCAGGCCTTGATGACCGCGGCCATTGCGTCGGACTTGGCAATGGCGATGGCATAGGCGCTGTCGGTGAAGATCACCGCGCCGGCGTGGCCGTTCGGAGTCCGCCACGGCGTAGCTCGCCGCCGCCTTGGCCACTTCGAGCGGGTCGGTGGTGATGTTGGTGAAGATGCCGATATTTCGGCATCGGCCCGGGCGCCGGGCCGGAATGCCAGCCGACCACCTTCAAGCCGGCCTTGACGGCGTTCTCGATTGCCGAGGCCTGCTCGGCCGCGTCCGGCGACCCCGAGCACCAGGCCGTCGGCCTTCAGCGCGACCGCCTGATCGATGCCCGCAGCCCGGTCATTCACCGAGCCCTGGCCGTCGATGACGCGGACATCCCAGCCGATGACTTTGGCTGCTTCCACCACGCCCTCACCCACGCCACGGGCGCCGCCGTTGCGCTGGTCGGTGGAGACATAGACGATCAGCTTATGGCCGACCGCCTTCGGGCCGGTGGTCGGGCCGGTCCAGGTGGTGACCGGGGCGGTCACCTTGGCCACGTAGTCCTTGGCGTCCTGCACCGCGTCGGCGCGGGCCGCGCCGGCCAGTGCAAGCAATCCGGCCGAGGCCAGCAACGTGGCCCTCAGTAAATGTCGTGACAGCATCCGTCTCTCCCCCATCGTGCGGCCGTCCCGATGCGCGCAACGCGCCCGGTGACGGCCTGCCATCCGCGTTCGCGGAATCTCGTTATGATTCGGTGTCCCGGCTGCGGCGCACCGCCGAGCGACGGCGCTGCGCGTAGCCGGCGATGCCGATCGCGACGACCAATGTCGCGCCGTTGAACAGCGGCTCGACGAAGAAGGCAGCGCCGAACTGCTGGATGCCGGAAATGCCGACGGCCAGGATGAGCACGCCGACCAGCGTGCCCCAGACATTCACTCGCCCCGGCTTGATCGTGGTCGAGCCGAGGAACGCGCCGACCAGCGCCGGCAGCAGATATTCCAGCCCGACGCTGGCCTGCCCGATGCGCAGTTTCGAGGCCAGCAGCACGCCGGTGAACGCCGTCAGCACGCCGGAGGCGACGAAGACGCCGATCACATAGGCGCGCACCGGAATGCCATTGAGCGCGGCGGCCTTCGGGTTGGCGCCGATGGCATACAGATAGCGGCCGAGCGGCAGCCGTTCGGTGACCAGCCACAGCACGACAGCGACCGTCAGCACGTAGAACGCGCCGATCGGCAGGCCGAGCATCCAGGTGGCGTTGATGGCCGATGAAGCCATGCGGCAGCGCGCCCATGATCTGCCGACCGCCGGTGTGCCACATGGCGAACGCGTACAGGATCGTGCCGGTGCCGAGCGTGGCGATGAAACTGTCGATCTGCGCCACTTCGACCAGCAGCCCGTTGATCAGCCCGACGAGCAGCCCGCCCAGCAGCGTCGAGCCACCGCGACCGGCCAGGACAACCCGTACGTCACCTGCAGCGTGATCGCGACGACATGCCACAGCACGATGCCGTAGCCGACGGTGAGGTCGATGCGCCCGGCGATCATCGGCAGCATCGCCGACAGCGACAGCAGCGCGATGACGGCCTTGTCGCTCAGGATCGAGCGGGCGTTGAGCGCGGTCGGGAAACGTGTCCGGCAGCAGGATCGAGAACAGCACGATCAGCGCGACCGTGAGGATCGGCAGCCCGTACACCGGCAGCAGCCGGCGCAGCCGCTCGGCCGGCCGCAGCTGTGCCAGTTCCGATCGTGTGGGTTCGAGCGCGTTGGATTGCAGCGACTGCATGGGTCACCCGACGAAGCGTGCGAGGCCGGAGGCGGCGGAAGCGGCGGCGAGCAGCGCGTTGACCGACAGGGCCGCGTGCGGCGAGTTCGGCGACCATGCGGCCACGGTCGAACACGAGCGCGCGGTGGCAGACGTTCGCGACTTCCTCGAAGTCGGTCGAGACGATCAGGATCGCGGCGCCGGCCTGCAACGCGACGTTGAACAGCCGGTAGATCTCGGCCTTGGCGCCGACATCGACGCCAGCCGTCGGGTCCTCGAAGATGTAGACCTTGCCGCGCAGATGCAGCCAGCGGCCGACCACGACCTTCTGCTGGTTGCCGCCGGACAGCGCCTCGATCGGCATCGTCGGGTCGTTCGGGCGCAGGCCGACGCGCACGCCGAGCTCGCGCGCCGCCGCGGTCTCGCGCGCCGGCGCGATGTAGCGAACGCGCGACAGCCCTGCGGCGCGCGGGTTGATGTAGAAATTCTCGCGCACCGACAGCATCGGCACGATCGAGCCGGCGGTGCGGTCGCCCCAGACGAGGTCGATGCCCGCCGCCATCGCCTCGCGCGGCGAGCGGGGCGCGACCGGCTCGCCGTCAAGCAGCACGCGCCCGCCGGTCGGCGGCTCCAGCCCGAACAGCGAGCGGCCGACCAGTTCCTGGCCCGGCGCCGCGCAGTCCGACCAGGCCCGACGACCTCGCCGGCATGGATCTCGCGCCGAATCGGCCCGACCCAGTCGATGCGCAGACGCCTCCAGGTCAGCCGGGGCTTGCCGTGGCTCTCGACGGCGCGGCGGAAGACCTGCGAGGGTTCGCGGCCGACAATCAGCAGGATGGCTTCCTCAGGCGTCGTCTCGGCGACCGACGCGGTCGCCGACCACGCGGCCGTCGCGCAGCACCACCATGCGGTCGGCGATCTCGAACACCTCGTCCAGCCGGTGCGAGACGTAGATCATCGCCACGCCGCGGTCGCGCAGCCGGCGCAGGCTGGCGAACAGCCGCGCCACCTCGTCGGCCGGCAGGCTGGCCGTGGGTTCGTCCAGCACCAGCAATTCGGCGTCGGCGGCCAGCGCGCGGCTGATGGCCACCAGCGATTTCTCGGTGCGGCTCAGCGACTGCACGCGCGCATCCGGGTCGATATCGGCGCCGAGCTGCTCGAGCGCCCGCGCGGCCCGCGGCGCGCGCCGCCGACCAGTCCACCACCCCGCACCAGCGCGGATAGCCGAGCGCGAGGCAGATGTTCTCGGCGACCGTCATCCATTCGATCAGGCCGAGATCCTGGTGGATGAAGGCGATCGGCAGGCGGCGCGGCGTGGCGGTCGCATCCTGGCCGGCGATAGGCAGCGCTGCCGGCATCCAGCACGATGCACGCCGGCCAGGATCTTGATCAGCGTCGATTTGCCGGCGCCGTTCTCGCCCGAGCAGGGCGACGATCTCGCCGCGGTCGACATACATGCTCACGTCGTCGAGCGCCCGGGTGCCGCCGAACTGCTTACACGCCATGCGCACCTGCAGCAGCGGCGCGGTGCCGCTGCCGATCGGCATGGCTGCACGGGCTGCGCCTCCGCTCATGCGCCGTTTCTCCCTTCGCGTCGAGCTTCTGCGGACGCGGCCGCCGCGCCGGCGGTAGCAGACGCACGCGCTCAGCCGAACAGACATCACTCGGCCGCTCATGCAACCGCCAATCGCGCGGCAGGCGGCAGGCTCAGCAGTATTTCGGACCCTGCGTATTCACGAAGAGCGAGTACAGCGAGGTCTGGCCCATGATGTAGAGCCGGTTGCGCTTCGGCGCCGCCGAAGGTGACGTTGCCGACGATCTCCGGCACCGGCATCTTGCCGATCAGCGTGCCGTCCGGGTGATAGCAGTTGCACGCCGACGCCGGTGGAGGTCCAGATATTGCCGTTGGATATCGACGCGAAACCCGTCGAACAGGCCGGCATCGCAGGTGGCGAACACGTGGCCCTCGGCCGACGCTCTTGCCGTCCGGCGCGCACCGGGAACACGCGGATCACCGGGTGCGACGGACGGGTCGTGCGTGATGCCGGTGTCGGCCACGTACAGCAGGCTCTCGTCGGGCGAGAACGCGAGGCCGTTCGGCTTGATCATGTCGGTGACCACCGCGGTCACCGACGCCGATCGGCCGGATCGATGCGATAGACGTAGGAGCCGCCGATCTCGGACTCCGTCACGTAGCCTTCGTATTCCGAATCGATGCCGTAGGTCGGATCGGTGAACCAGATCGAGCCGTCGGACTTCACCACCACGTCGTTGGGCGAGTTCAGGCGCTTGCCCTGGTAGTGCGACGGCCAGCACCGTGGCGCGTGCCGTCATGCTCGATGCGGGAGACGACGCGGCCGCTGTGCTCGCAGGCGATCAACCGGCCCTGCTGATCGACGGTATGGCCGTTCTGGTGGCCGCAGTTCGTCATGAAGACCGAGACCGTGTTGTCGCTCTCGTTGAAGCGCAGCAGCCGGTCGTTGGGGATGTCCGAGAAGATCAGATGCCGTGCGGCCGGAAAATACGCCGGGCCTTCCGCCCAGCGCGCGCCGGTCCACAGCTTCTCCAGCTTGGTGTGCCGAAAGATCAGCGTGTTGAACCGCGGGTCGAGCACGACATGCGGATTATCGCTCATGGGTTCCCTCGTTTCCTTTGGGGCGCAGCCGTCCTGCCCCTCCGGACCGAGCATAGCTCAATGCGCGCCGATGGAAACCCGCCCCGGCAGGCGAGGATCACAGCCGCGCCGCCAGATAGTCGACGGAGGCCCGCGCCTGAACCGCAGAGCGTGCCGGATCGACCGATCCGGCACGCCGCGCGTGAAAGGCTGACGGACTACGTCAGGCGGTCGTCTTCTTCCAGTCCAAGCCGGCTTCGAAAGCCGCCGCCGCGCGATAGATCGTCGTCTCGTCGTACATCTTGCCGATCAACTGCACCCCCACCGGCAACCCGCCCGCGAAGCCGCACGGGATGCTCATCGCCGGGTGATGCGTGCAGTCGAACGGCGAGGTGTTCGGCAGCATCTCGAACGCGCGGGCCAGGATTTCCGGGATCGGCGCGTTCTCGTCCGGCAGCTTGGTCGCCGTCATCGGCACGGTCGGCATCAGCAGCAGGTCATAGTTGGCCAGCACCGCGTCATAGGCGGCCCGCAGCCGGCGCACCAAATTCTGTGCCTTGGCGTAGTAATGGCCACGGTAATGCTTCACCATGTAATGGCCAAGCAGCATCGTGTTCTTGAGCGTGTCCGACAACTCGTCGGCGCGGGTCTTCCAGCTGCTGTGGTGGTCCAGCATGGACGTCACATACAGCCCCTGCCAGTTGAAGCCGAAGCCGTTGCCCAGCATCATCTGCATGGTCGCCCCCTCGGCCGCCACCGGCAGCCAGATCGCCGGGCCGAGCAGGTGCATCGGGATCGAGACGGTCTCGACCGTGGCGCCCATCGACTTGAATTTTTCCGCGGCGGCATGGACCAGCGCGTCCACCTTCTCCTCGGACTGGGCGTGGCCGAAGCCTTCCTTCACCACCGCGATGCGCAACCCGGCCGCGCCCCGGCCGAGGCCCTTACGATATTCCTGCGCCGGCCCGCCATACTGGCGCGGATCGAGCCCGTCCGGCCCGGCGAGCACTTCCAGCAGCAGCGCATTGTCCTCGACCGTCGAGGTCATCGGGCCGGTGTGGTCGATGGTCAGCTCGATCGGCATGATGCCGGTGTACGGCACCAGCCCGTGCGTCGGCTTCATGCCGTAGACGCCGGAATAGGCCGCCGGCATGCGGATCGAGCCGCCCTGGTCGCCGCCCAGCGCCATGTCCGCCTCGCCGAGCACCAGCAGGCAGGCGCTGCCCGAGGACGAGCCGCCCGCCGAATAGCCCATCTTGTGCGGGTTGTGCACCGGGCCGGTCGAACTGGTGTGGCTGCCGCCGGAGAAGCAGAAATACTCGCACACCGACTTGCCGACGATGGTGCCGCCGGCATCCAGCACACGCGTGACGACCGTCGCGTCGACGTCCGGCACGTAGCCTTCCAGGGTGGCCGCGCCGTTCATCATCGGCACGCCGGCCAGGCAGATATTGTCCTTCAGGACGACCGTCTTGCCCTTGAGTTTGCCGCTATCGGCTCCCTTGACGGTGGTCTTCACGTACCACGCGCCGCGCGGATTTTCTTCCGCGCCGGGGCGATAACCCGGCGTGCGCGGATACGTCACCACCGGCAGCTCGTCGGTCATCCGGTCGACGATGTTGTAGGCCGCGATGCTGGGGCCGAGCGCCGCCAGATGCGTCGCCAGATCCTCGTCGGAGAACGACATGCCGAGGTCGCTGGCCACATCGCGGAATTGCTCCACGGTCGGGGCTTTGACGGTGCCGAGGGTCATCCTGGTATCCTCCTTCAGTGGGTCGTCGTGCTCTCCGGCCCGGCGCCGATGAATTCCTGTTCCAGCGACGGATCGGCGATCGCGGCCCGGTCGAGCTCCCGCACGATCCGGCCGCGATGGATCAGCAGCACCCGGTCGGCGAGGCCGCGAATGAAATCGAGGTTCTGTTCGACCAGCAGCACGGCCAGCCCGCGCCGCTGGCGCAGTTCGCCGATGCGCTCGATCATCGCCTGCACGATGGAGGGCTGGATGCCCTCGGTCGGCTCGTCCAGCAGCAACAGCTTGGGCTTGCCGGCGAGTGCGCGGGCCAGTGCCAGCAATTGCTGCTCGCCGCCGGACAGCGCGCCGCCAGGCCGGTCCAGCAGCCGCTTGAGCTCGGGGAATTCGGCGAGCGCTTCCGTCTCCGCCTGTTCGCGCGGCAGCTTCTTGGCGAGTGCCCCGAAATGCAGGTTCTCCCGCACGCTGAGACCCGGAAAGATCTGCCGTCCCTGCGGCACGTAGCCGATGCCGGCGCGCGCGCGCAGATACGGCGCCATGCGGTTCAGCGCGCGGCCGTCCAGCGTGATGCCGCCGCGCCACGCCGGCAGCAGGCCGACGATCGTACGCAGCAGCGTGGACTTGCCCATGCCGTTATGGCCGAGAATGCCGACGCACTCGCCGCTCGCGACGAACAGCGAAATCCCGTCCAGCACGCCGATGCGGCCATAGCCGGTGACGATGTCGTCCACCGCGATCATGCCGCCACCGCCTTGCCGAGATACACGTCGCGCACACGCGGATCGGCGAACACGTGCGACGCCTCATCCTCCATCAGCACACGGCCCTGATGGAACACCGTGACCTTGCGGGCGATGGAGCGGATGAACTGCATGTCGTGCTCGACCACGACGATCGCGTGCTCGCGGTTCAACTCGCGGATCAGGTCGGCGGCACGACGAGTTTCGTCGCCGCTCATGCCGGCGGTCGGTTCATCGAGAATGATCAGGTCCGGCTCTGGTGCTACGACCATCGCCAATTCGACCAGCTGGCGCTGGCCATGCGCCAACAGCCCGATGCGACGATGGCCGAGCGTGCCGATTCCCAGCCGTTCCAGCGCCCGCACCGCCCCGGCGCGCGCCGCGCGTTCGCCGTGCTGCCGGCGCAGCGCCAGCACCACGCCCTCCATCGCCGTCAGCCCGTCGAACAGTGACGGCACCTGCGTCTTGATGCCGACGCCGAGCCGGGCCACGGCAAACGAGTCAAACCCCGTGATGTCCTTGCCGCGCCAGAAGATGCGGCCGGAGGTCG
Source organism: uncultured Pseudomonadota bacterium (assembly GCA_963764895.1). Classification (GTDB taxonomy): domain Bacteria; phylum Pseudomonadota; class Alphaproteobacteria; order Acetobacterales; family Acetobacteraceae; genus CAVXUK01. Next base: position 104,876 of record CAVXUK010000009.1, on the reverse strand, counting down.
GCTTGTACTGGCCGGTCAGGCATTTGAAGAACGTACTCTTGCCGGCGCCGTTCGGGCCGATCAGGCAGCGCAGCTCGCCTTCGTTGACGTCCAGCGTCACGCCGTCCACGGCCGTGACGCCACCGAAGCGCATCGTCAGCGCCTCGGTCGCGAGCAATACCGTCATGCGGCCGCGGCCCGCCGGCTCAGCCGCGCCAGCAATCCGGTCGCCGTCGGCAACAGGCCCCTGGGCACCGCGACCACCGAGATCATGAACACGAACCCCAGCACGAGATTGGGGTCGATGACCGACAGCGTGCCGGCCCAGGTGGTCAGCAACTGGATCAGGATGCAGCCGATCACCGGCCCGACCAGCGTGCCGATGCCGCCCACCAACACCCAGATGATGACCTGCCCGGCATAGGACAACGAGAACATCGTCGGGCTGACGAACACGCAGTTCGCGAACAGCACGCCGGCCAGCCCGGCCATGAAGCCGCCCAGCGAGAATAATGCCACCTTATGTAGTCGCACGTCGTAGCCAAGCAGTTCGGCGCGCAGCTCGTTTTCCTTGATGGCCACGCTGACGCGGCCGAAGCGCGTGCGCAGCACCAGCTTGGCCACCGCGTAGCAGGCGGCAAGGCAGACGACCGCGACGACGAAGATATTCTCCGGCGCCAGCGGCGAATCCGGGTCGAACGGCATGTTCAGCGGCGGCGTGCCGGGAATGCCGTTGAAGCCGCCCAGCGGCGCCGCGCCGATATTCCATTCGTCGCCGGCCGTCGAGTTGGCGAACTTGAACAGGATCAGCGTCGTGGTCAGCGTGATGACGCCCATGTAGACGTCGCTGATGCGGCCATAGAACATCAGGTAGCCGAGCGCCGCCGCCACCAGCGTCGGCAGCAGCAGCGCCAGCGGCACCGCGTAGGTCGTGTCGCCGAAATTGATCGCAGCGACTGCATAGGTGTAGCCGCCAAGGCCGAAGAACGCGGTCTGCCCGAAGCACAGGATGCCGCCGAACCCCCAGACCAGGCCAAGACTCAGCGCCAGCACCGCCATGCTGAGGAACACCGTCGTGTTGATCAGCGCATAGAGTTCGACAAAGCGCGGCAGGAACACCGCGACGATGGCCGCGAACACCAGTGCCGCGGCGACTTCCGCCAGCGTGCGTCCGGTGCCGGTCACAGCGCCCGCCGCAGGAAGCGTCCGGTGATCCCGCGCGGCAGCAGCCGCAGCAGCACGATGGCCACGATCAGCAGCGCCACGTCGCCGAACACCGGCGTCGTCAGATAGGTGAACGCCGTGGACACTGTGCCCAGCAGGCCAGATGCCACCAGCGTGCCGGTCAGCATCGCCGCCCCTCCGGTAATGACGGTGATGAACGCCTTGGCGATGAACGCGCTGCCCATGGTGGGCAGCACGGCCGACACCGGCGCGATCAGCCCGCCCGCCAGTCCGGCCAAGGCCGCCCCGGAGGCAAACGTGACCGCGTAGACCCGATCCGGCGCGACGCCGAGCGAGGCGGCCATCTCGGCGTTCTGCATCGTGCCGCGCGCGATCAGCCCGGCCGAGGTGAATTTCAGCACCGCCCAGACCACCAGCGACATCACGATGGCGGCCAGGATCAGGAACAAGTCATAGACCGAGACATGGAACCGCCCCACCTGGAAACTGCCCAGCGGCGCCGACACCCCGGCGACCGAGTTGCCGAACAGCATGGTGACTCCGCCGATGAATGCGAGCGACAATCCCCAGGTCGCCAGCATCGTGTCGATCATGCGCCCGTACAGGCGGCGGATCAGCAGCCGTTCCACGACCACCCCGATCAGCCCGACCACGATCGGCGGCAGCACGAGGATCGCGACCCACAGATTGACGCCGTGGGCATGCGTCAGAATGGTGCAATAGCCGCCCAGCATCAGGAACTCACCGTGGGCCAGGTTGATGACGCGCATCATCCCGAACACCACGGCCAGCCCGAGGCTCACGATCACCAGCGTCGCCACGCCTGACAGGATCTGGAGCGCGACGACGACGGCGTAATCCATGGGCGGTCAGATCTTCACGTCGACCACGTACTGCTTGTTCTCGTTCGGATGCGCCTGGAGGTCGCAGACCGAGGCGGTGTCGAGCGGCGGCTGATCCGGGTAGGTCGCCAGGATCTTGTAGGCATGGTTCTGGATCTCACCGAGATACACGTCCACAATGCAGTGGTGGGTCTTCGGGTCGAGCGTGGTCTTGCCGGCTGGCGTGTCGAGCGTGATGCCGGTTTCCAGCGCCTCAATGACCGGCATACGGTCGACCGTCTTGGCGAGGCGCACACCCGCGGCCCATTGCTGCACGCCGATATAGGTGCGCATGGCAAGTTCCGAGAGGTACGGTGCCTTGTCGCCCAGCTTGGCGTGGAACTTCTGCAGGAACGCCTTGTTGAGCGGGTTGTCGACTTCCTGGAAGTAGCTGAACGCGGCGACCATGCCGTCACCTTCTTCCGGCGTCAGCGTGATGTTCTCGTTGCCGACCAGCGTGGTGGATGCAAGCGGGATCTGCTTCTTCATCCCCGACGCCGCCCACTGGCGATAGAACGAGGTGTGCGCGCCGCCGACCAGCGCGGAGATCACCGCATCTGGCTTGGCCTCCTGGATCTTGCTGATGGTCGGGCCGAAGTTGGTCACGTCGAGCGGGAAGAAGTCCACCGCCAGCACTTCGCCACCGCCTTCGCGGGTGTACTTGGTGATCCACTTGCTGGTGATCTGTCCATAGTTGTAGTCGGCCGCCAGCACATAAATCTTCTTGCCCCAGTTCTTCTGGATATAGGGCACGAGCTTGTTGACATTCTGCGCGGGCGTGGAGCCGGTGGTGAATTCGTTACGATCGCAAACGCCGCCCTCGTACTGCGTGTTGTAGAAATACAGCGTGTTGAATCTGTGCAGTATTGGGCGGATGGCTTCGCGTGAGGCGGACGTGATGCCGCCATGCACCACCGCAGCCCTGTCCTTGGTGGCTGCCTGGGTGGCAAACTGCGTGTACAGCTGGATGTTCGACTGCGGATCGTAGTTGATGAGCTCGATCTGGCGGCCGAGCAGGCCGCCGCCCTCGTTCAGCTCGGCAACGGCGTAGTCGAGACACGCGATCATCGGCGCGCCGTAAATGTCCAGCCCGCCCGACGCATCATGGATGCCGACGACCTTGATCGGGTCGGCGCCGAGCGCCGCGTGCCGCATGATGGCGGGGGCGGCCAGGGTGGACCCGGCTGCCAGCAAGGCAGTCTTCAGCGCATCGCGCCGGCTGAATGTCATGCGAAGTTCCCCAGTTCTATGTGTGTTGCGCAGACTTGCCATGAGTTTATGGGCGCTCCGGCATTCTTGCAACCGGTGAACGGTGGTTTCACGTCGCGAAATCGTCGAATACCGAAGCGGCGATAAAACGGTCATGCCGCTTGCCGCGATCCGACATGCGGCCGCTGCCCCGCCCCGCCCGGCTTGCGCCGCTGCCGCAAGCTGCCGCACCCTGCAATGGAGTTCGGCAGGGAGTGATCGTCAATGCAGTCGCATGCGCGCGTGGTGGTGGTGGGTGGCGGCGTCGTCGGCTGCTCGATCCTGTATCACCTGACCGAAGCCGGCTGGACCGACGCGGTGCTGCTGGAGCGCGACGAACTCACGGCAGGCTCGACATGGCATGCCGCCGGGCTGCTGCCGCTGTTCAACATGTCCTATGCCGGCGGACAACTGCACCGCTACTCGATCGACCTGTACGCAAGACTGTCGCAGGAATGGCAGCGCGATGTCGGGCTGCGTCGCGTCGGCAACCTGCGCATGGCGCGCACGCGCGAGCGCATGGAGGAATATCAGACCTACGCCACCACGGCCGAATCCATCGGCACGCCGCATGAGTGGTGGAGCGCCGAAGACATCAAGCGCCGCTTCCCGCTGGTCAACACCGAGGGGTTGCGCGGCGCGCTGTACCATCCGACGGACGGCTACATCAACCCGGCCGACATCACGCTGCTGCTGGCCGATGCCGCCCGCAAGAACGGTGCGGCGATCCATCGCCAGACCGAGGTGACGGCGCTGACCCGCCTGCCCTCCGGCGAATGGAAAGTGTCCACCGACAAGGGCGACATCGTCTGCGACGTGGTGGTCGCGGCCACCGGCAACCATGCACTGCGCACGGCCGCGATGGTCGGGCTGACGATCCCGGTCATCCCGGTCGAGCACCAGTACATCGTCACCGACGAAATTTCGGACATCGTCGAATGGCGCCGCGCCGGCAATCCGGAACACCCGGTGCTGCGCGACGCCGATGCGCGCTGGTACATGCGTGAGGAGCGCGGCGGGCTGATCCTTGGCCCGTACGAGCATGGCGCGCCGGCCTGGGGCGCCTACGGCGTGCCGGCGGGATTCAAGGCCGAGCTGCTGCCGCCCGATCTGGAGCGGCTGGAATGGCATATCGAGGAAGCCTTCTTTCGCATGCCCTGCTTCGAGAAGGGCGGCGTCAAGACGGTCTATAACGGCCCGATCAGCTACACGCCGGACGGCAACCCGCTGGTCGGTCCGGCGCCCGGCCTGCCCGGTTTCTATCTGGCCGAGGGTTTCTCGTTCGGCATCACGGCGGCCGGCGGCGCCGGCAAATACCTCACCCAGATGATTACCGAAGGCGAGGCCGAGATCGACACGCTGGCGCTCGACCCGCGCCGGTTCGGGGGCTACGCGACGCGGCCCTACACCATCGCCAAGAACGAGGAAGCCTATTCGCACGTCTTCATCCTGCACTACCCGGATGAGGAACGCCCGGCCGCGCGGCCGCTGCGCACGGCGCCGAGTTATGATCGGCTGAAGGCACGCGGCGCCGTGTTCGGCCAGCGGTTCGGCTGGGAACGCGCGAACTTCTACGGCCCGGGCGGGGACTTCAAGGAACAGCCGGGCTTCCGGCGCGGCAACTGGTGGCCCTACGCGCGCGCCGAGGCCGAGGCGATCCGCAGCAACGTGGGACTCATCGAGGCCGGCGCGTTCGCGAAATACCAGGCCACCGGGCCGGGCGCCGCGTCGTGGCTGGAGGGTCTGGTCGCCAACCGGCTGCCGCAGAAGGACGGGCGCATCCAGCTCACGCACGCGCTGACGAAGAACGGCGGCACGCGCAGCGAATTCACCATCATGCGCGACGGCCCCGAGAGCTTCTACATCGTCGGCGCCGGTGCCGCCGAAAGCTACGACTGGGACTACCTGACAAGGATGCTGCCGGCCGACCGCTCGGTGCAGCTGCAGAAAGTAACGAACCAGTGCGGCGTGTTCGTCGTCGCCGGGCCCAAGTCGCGGGAGGTGCTGGCGCCGCTGGTGGACCGGCTCAGCCTGTCCAACAAGGCGTTCCCCTGGTTGTCCGGCCAGCCGGCGACCGTCGGCATGGCGCCGGTACGGCTCATGCGGGTGAACTACGTGGGCGAGCTGGGATGGGAGATCCACCACCCGATCGAGTACCACAACCACATCTTCGACGTGCTGGAGGAAGCCGGCCGCCCGCACGACATGAAGCTGGTCGGCGTGCGGGCGATGAACTGGCTGCGGCTGGAAAAATCCTATCGCGCCTGGGGCGCGGAACTGTCGAAGGAGGTCACCGCCTGGGAAAGCGTGCTGGACCGCTTCATCCGGCTCGACAAGAACGCCGACTTCATCGGCCGCGCCGCGCTGGAACGGCAGCGCGCCACCGGCACGCTGCGCTGGAAGCTGGTCACGCTGCTGATCGACGGCCCGAACGACGCCGACCCGTGGGGCGTGGAGTTCGATCTGGTCCGGCGACAAGGTGGTCGGCCGCGCGACCGGCGGCGGCTTCTCGGTGGCGTTCGGCAAGCAGATCGCGCTTGGCTTCGTGCGGCCGGAGTTTGCCGGCGAAGGGACCGCGCTGACCGCGAGGATGCTCGGCGAGCGGTATCCGGCGGTGGTGGTCCGCGACAGCCCGTACGACCCGGACAACGCCCGCGCGCGCGTCGACGCCGCGTAACAATCTGGCCGGATTGTCAATTGTCTCAGACGGTTACATAATATTTCTCACATCCAGTTAACCCCTGCGTATGGCGGACGAGATAGGCTCAGGCGCCAATTGGTGGCCGTAACGCTGGGGGACTGGGTGCATGAGCCAGGAGAGCGAGCGGCCGCTGTGCTTCGAGACGATGCTGACCGATCCGTTGACCCGCCTGCTGATGGCGGCCGACGGCGTGAGCCTCGGTGAGATGATCCGCGTGATGGAAAACGCGCGCGCCGCGACGGTCGCGAGCGGTTACGTGGCGTTCGGCGTCAGCCCGGAGGCGTCTGGCGTGGTCTCAGTCCCGTAGTGCTCAGACGCATTCTGATGATGCATTCGGCCCGACAACTCCTGGGCGTTGCTTCCCTCGCCTGCGAAATATTCCCTCTCCCCCGCAGGCAAAGGTGGAGAGGGAACAAAAACCAGCTCAGGCCCGCAGCGTCACGGCCTTGCGCCATGAATGCTGAGGCTTGAACCCCAGCATCTCGCGGGCCTTGCGGTTGGAGAGCAGCGTCTCGTACTCGCCCAGGTCGCGCTTGACGGGCACGTTCGGGTAGAACCTGCGCAGCAGCTCCGCCGTCGGCAGGTCGGACGAACAATCGTCCTGGGCCGCGTTGAAGATCTGGAAGCCCAGCCCGTCCGTCTCGATGGCGCGCGCGACAAGCTGGCCGAGGTCGCGGGCGTCGATATAGCTCCACATGATCCGCTTGCGGCCCTCCGGGTTCGCGAAGAAGCCCGGAAAATTGGCGTATTCGTGCGGCTCGATCACGTTGCCGATGCGGATGGCGTAGATGTCGGCCCCGGTCCGCGTGGCAAAGGATTTTGCCGTCACCTCGTTGCACACCTTGGACAGCGCGTAACTATCGGGCGGATCGACCGGGTATTCTTCGTCGAGCGGCAGATACACCGGGTCGCGCGGCTCGTAGTTGAACACGATGCCGAACGTGGTCTCGGACGAGGCCACGATCACCTTGCGGATGCCGAGCTTCACGGCCGCCTCGATCACATTGTAGGTGCCCATCGTGTTGATGCGGAACACCTCGTTGTCGGGCGTGATCATGATGCGCGGAATGGCGGCGAAATGCACCACCGCGTCCACCGGTTGCGGGCGCAACGACGGGTCGAACTCGCGCAGGCCCATGTAGGAGGACAGCGCATTGAACACCTGTCCGCTATCGGTGATGTCGGTGATCAGCGTGCGGACTTTGGGGTTGTCCAGCGGCTTGGTGTCGAGATTGAGCACCTGGTATCCGTGTTCCACCAGATACTGCACCGCGTGCTTGCCGGCCTTGCCGCTGCCGCCTGTGAACATGACGCGCTTCATTCAGTCTTCCTCCTGGTTCGTCCTCGCCGCGCGGACATAGCGCGCGGGGGGCCGAGTGCAAGCGTGGATCGAAGCTGGCCTCGCGCGGCGATCCGTGGTTGCGTCCGGCGCGGTTCGGGCAGGGAGTGGCGGCGGACATGGTGCGTGTGGCGTTCTACGTGGGCGAGGCGATGCGCCCGCATCTGGCATCGTTGGCCCGGCTGCGCCGCATCGTGTTCCGCGACTGGCCCTATCTGTATGACGGGTCGGACAGCTACGAGGTCAACTACCTGACGGGGTTCGCCGCCTGCCCCCGCGCCGGTCTGGCCGTGGCGTCCGATGGCGACGAGGTGGTCGGCTGCTCCACCTGCCTGCCGCTCGCCGACGAGGATGACTACATACGGGCACCGTTCGAGGCGCACGGCTGGGACGTGACGAAATACTGCTACTTCGGTGAATCGGTGCTGCTGCCCGCCTATCGCGGCCAGGGGATCGGCGTGGCGTTCTTCGCCGAACGCGAAACCCGCGCCAACGCCTTGCCGGGTTGCGACTACGCCACGTTCTGCGCCGTGCAGCGGCCGCCTGACCATCCGCTGCGTCCGGCGGGCGCGGTGCCGCTCGACAATTTCTGGCGCAAGCGCGGGTTTGCGCCCTACCCCGATCTGGCCTGCACGATGCGCTGGAAACAGGTGGATTCCACGGACCGGGTCACTAACCGCCTGTCGTTCTGGATCAAGTCGCTGCACGGGGCGCCGTTGCCATGACGGTACTGCGCGTCGGCATGCTGCAATGGCAGGTGCGTCCCTGCGACGGTCTCGCCGGCTGGGCCGCGCGGCTCGACCGCGAGGTGGCCGAGGCCGCCGCGCACGGCGCACAGCTGCTGCTGATGCCGGAATATGCGCCGCTGGAGTTCGCCGCCGGCCGGGTGCCCGACGTGGCGGCGGAGATCGCCGCCGCCATCGCCCGGGCGCCGCAGGCGATGGTGCTCGCATCGTCGGTCGCGCGGCGCCACGGCGTCTGGCTGGTGCCCGGCAGCCTGCCGTTCCGCGTCGGCGACCGGCTGGTCAACCGCGCGCCGCTACTGGCCCCCGATGGCGGCGTGGCGTTCCAGGACAAGCACGTCATGACACGCTTCGAGGCCGAGGAATGGGGCATGCAGCCCGGCGCATCGCCTTGCGTGTTCGAAACGCCATGGGGCCGCATCGGCCTGTCGGTGTGCTTCGACGCCGAATTTCCCGCGCTCGTGCGCGCGCAGGTCGAGGCCGGTGCGTGGCTGGTGCTGGTGCCCGGCTGCACCGACACCATCCACGGCTTCAACCGCGTCCGTATTGCCGCCGCCGCGCGGGCGATGGAGAACCAGTGTTTCGTCTGCATCGCCCCCACGGTCGGCGACGCGCCCTGGTGCGGCACGCTGGACCAGAACCGGGGCTTCGCCGCCGCCTTCGGCCCGGTCGATCGCGGCTTCCCGGAGGACGGGCTGATCGCACGCGGCGCGCTGGATGAGGCGCAATGGGTCTATGCCGATCTCGACCGCGCGCGGCTGGACGCGGTGCGGCAGGATGGCGCGGTGCGCAACCATCTGTCCTGGCCCCCTGCCCCGCCGGCCTGCCGCGTGGTCGTGGCTTCGTGAAAATCTACCTGCTGGCGGGCGAGCACAGCGGCGACGTGCTTGGCGCGCGCCTCATGATCGCGCTGCGCCGGGCGCGGCCGGATCTGGAATTCTGCGGCATCGGCGGTCCGCGCATGGAGGCTGAGGATTTGTCTCGCTGTTCCCCATGCACGAGCTGGCCGTGATGGGATTGCTGGAAGTGCTGCCGCGCATCCGTCGCCTGCGCAAAAGGCTGCAACAGACCGTGGCCGACGTGCTGGCGCAGCGGCCGGATGTGCTGGTGACCATCGACAGCCCCGGCTTCGCGCTGCGCGTGCTGAAGCAGGTCGCCGGCCACGGCATTCCGCGCGTGCATTACGTGGCGCCGCAGGTCTGGGCGTGGCGCGAGAAACGCGTGAAGACATTTCCGGGCCTGTGGGACCGCCTGCTGTGCCTGCTGCCGTTCGAGGTGGCGTTCTTCGCCGGCCACGGCCTGCCGGCCAGTTTCGTCGGCCATCCGGTGCTGGAATCCGGCGCCAACCAGGGTAACGCCGCCCGCTTCCGCGCCGCGCACGGGCTGAGCGCCGACGCGAAAGTGGTCGTCCTGATGCCCGGCAGCCGCCGCAGCGAGGCGCCGAAACTGCTGCCGGTGTTCGGTGAGACGCTGTCGCTGCTGACCGCCTCGGTGCCCCGTCTCGTGCCCGTGGTGCCGACCGCCGCGGCGGTGGCCGAGACGGTGCGCCGGGCCACCGAACGCTGGGCGGTGCCGCCGGTGATCGTAAGCGACCTCGCCGACAAGCACGACGCCTACGCGGCAGCGTCGGCGGCGCTGACCAAATCCGGCACGTCCACACTGGAACTGGCGCTGGCCGGCGTGCCGATGGCGGTGACCTATCGCGTCAACCCGGCCACGGCCGCGATTGCGCGCCGGCTTATCCGTGTGAAGCACGTCGCCATGGTGAACCTGCTGGCCGGCCGGCTGGTGGTGCCTGAACTGTTGCAGGAGGACTGCACGCCCGCCCGGCTCGCCGCCACGTTGCGGACGCTGCTGGAGGATGACGGCGCCGCTTCCGCCCAGCGTCAGGCATTTCGCGCGGTCATGGACAGTCTGATGCCCGGTGACCGCCTGCCATCGACGGCGGCGGCGGAAGCAGTGCTGGCGGTGCTGGATGACGCCAGCAGGCAGGGGCCGTCACAGCCCCTGCCGCGTGGTGCTCTCGAAGCCTAGGATGGCGGATGGTCCGCCGGCGCGCTCGGCGGCGGAGACGATTGGTCGTTGGTCGGCTGGGACGCGACCGTGCTCGATTGCGGGTCGGTCGAAGCGGACTGGTCCCAGGTACATGCGACGGCAGGCACCGAAGCAGCGATGAACAGCGCTGCGGCAGCCAGCAAACGGGTCATGTCATATTCTCCTGCGGTATGGGGCCGATCACTCATACGCCGGCAGATCCTGACCACTCTGCCTGATCAAGCTTCGCGCCAAGCGTCGGCCGCCCGCAAGTACTTTCGGGGACTCCAAAAGTTTCAGTTATCGCACGCGATTACGCGGCGTCTGGTCCCGCGATATTATGGCTCAGCTTCGGCCGTAAGTGTCGGACAGCCGTTCGATGTCGTCCTCGCGTAGTTCCAACCCGGTCTGGACCTCGATGAACACCATGTCCGTGCTACCGGGATTGGCAATGCGGTGAATGTCACCGAGGCTGATGCCGATCGATTCGCCGGCTTCCAGATCGATCGTCTCGGTATTGCGCGTCACCCGCGCCGCCCCTGTCACGATCGTCCATTGCTCGGCGCGATGCTGATGTCGTTGCAGCGACAGGATGCCACCCGGCACCACCCGGATGCGCTTGACTGCATAACCCGGGCCGGCAGCGAGAACCGCCCAGTCGCCCCACGGGCGCTGGTCGCTCTGGCCGGCGGCGTAGTCGTTGCGAAACGCAACATCACTCATCGCACGCTCCTTGCAAGCGGGATACCCTAGCGCGTCGGCCACCCGGAGCGCTATTCCGGCCGCGCAGTCCTGGCGCGCTTGACAGCCGGGCGGGCCGGCAAAAGGATGGACGATGGAGGGAACAACCATGAAAACCATCAAGGGACCGGCGATCTTCCTCGCCCAGTTCGCGGCGGACACGGCGCCGTTCAACGATCTGGCCAGCATTGCACGCTGGGCTGCCGGTCACGGCTACAAGGGAATACAGATCCCGTCCTGGGATTCCCGCCTGTTCAACCTGCAGCGCGCCGCCGAGAGCAGGACCTACGCCGACGAAGTTGCCGGCATCTGCGCCGAGGCCGGCGTACAAATCACCGAACTGTCAACCCACCTCCAGGGCCAGTTGGTGGCCGTGCATCCGGCCTACGACGCCGCATTCGACGGCTTCGCCCCCCCTGAAATGCGCGGCAACCCGGCGGCGCGCACCGCGTGGGCCGTGCAGCAACTGCATTACGGGGCGGCCGCGTCGCGCAATCTCGGTCTGACGGCGCATGCCACGTTCTCCGGCGCGCTGGCGTGGCCGTTCGTGTATCCCTGGCCGCAACGCCCGGCCGGGCTGGTGGAGACCGCGTTCGACGAGCTGGCGCGGCGCTGGACGCCGATCCTGAACGCGTTCGACGCGGCCGGCGTGGATCTCTGCTACGAAATCCACCCGGGCGAGGATCTGCATGACGGCGACAGCTACGAGATGTTCCTGGACCACGTGAAGCATCACCCTCGCGCCAACCTGTTGTACGACCCGAGCCACTTCGCGCTTCAGGGTCTTGATTACCGGCAATACATCGATTTCTACCACCAACGCATCCGCGCCTTCCACGCCAAGGACGCCGAGTTCAACCCGACCGGCCGAAGCGGCGTCTATGGCGGGTTCCAGCCCTGGGTGAAGCGTGCCGGACGGTTCCGTTCGCTGGGCGACGGGCAGGTCGATTTCTCCTCCATCTTCAGCAAGCTGACGCAGTACGGCTTCGACGGCTGGGCGGTGTTGGAATGGGAGTGCTGCATCAAGGACAGCGAACAGGGTGCGGCCGAAGGTGCCCCGTTCATCGCCCGCCACATCATCACGGCCGCCGCCCGCGCGTTCGACGATTTCGCCGCGAGCGGCGTTGACGAGGCGAGCAACCGCAAGCTGCTGGGGATCGGGTGACATGGCACAGCATACGCGACGGCTGCGGCTGGGCATGGTGGGCGGCGGGCGCGGTGCGTTCATTGGCGCCGTCCATCGCATCGCCGCCCTCATGGACGACCGCTACCAATTGGTCGCCGGCGCGCTCTCCGCCGACCCGGCGCGGGCGCACGCCTCGGCCGAGGACCTCCACATCTCGCCCGACCGTAGTTATGCGACATACACCGACATGGCGCGTGCCGAGTCCAGCCGGCCGGACGGGATCGACGTGGTGGCCATCGTCACGCCCAACCACATGCACTACGGCCCTGCCCGCACCTTCCTCGACGCCGGCATCCATGTGATCTGCGACAAGCCGCTGACCAGTTCGCTGGAAGACGCGCTGGAGCTGGAACGCGTCGTGGCCGCCAGCAACGTGGTGTTCGGTCTGACGCATAACTATACCGGACACCCAATGGTCCGTCAGGCCCGCGAGATGGTCGCGGCCGGCGAGTTGGGCGACATCCGGATGGTACAGGTGGAATACGCCCAGGACTGGCTCACCACGCCGCTGGAGGCCACGGGCCAGAAGCAGGCCAGTTGGCGCACCGACCCGGCGCGCAGCGGGGCCGCCGGCAGCGTCGGCGACATCGGCACCCATGCGTTCAATCTGGCGGAATTCGTCTCCGGCTTGCAGGTGGAGCGGCTGGCGGCGGATTTGTCGTCGTTCGTGGCCGGGCGGGCGCTGGACGACAATGCCGGCATGCTGCTGCGCTTCGCCGGCGGCGCGCGCGGCATGCTGTGGGCGAGCCAGATCGCGCCGGGCAACGAGAACGCGCTGCGGCTGCGCGTGTACGGCAGCAAGGGTGGGCTCGATTGGCAGCAGGAGGAGCCGAACACGCTGCTGTTCTCCCCGTACGGGGAGCCGCCCCGCCTGCTGCGCCGCGGCGGCGCGGGCGCCCGCCAGGTGGCGGCGCATGCCACGCGCGTCCCCGGCGGCCACCCGGAGGGCTATCTGGAGGCGTTCGCCCAGTTGTATCGCGACCTCGCCGACCAGATCGCGGCCCGCCATGCCGGCACCGCGCCGGACCCGGCCTGCCTGCTGGTGCCCGGCATCGCCGAGGGCGTGCGCGGCATGCGGTTCATCACCGCGGCCGTGGCCTCCAGCCGCGCCGACGCCGCCTGGACCACGGTTTAGGGACACCGACATGACCGACTTCTTCGCCGGCATCGACAAGGTCCGCTACGAAGGACCGGACAGCCGCAACCCGCTCGCCTTCCGCTGGTACGATCCCGGCCGCGTCGTGCTCGGCAAGACGATGGCCGAGCATTTCCGCTTCGCCGTCTGCTACTGGCACACGTTCTGCTGGCCCGGCAGCGACATGTTCGGCCCGGGCACGTTCGCCCGCCCCTGGCAGAACGTCCGACAGCTTCGAGAATGCCGAGCGGAAACTGACGGTGGCGTTCGATTTCTTCGAAAAACTCGGCGCCCCGTTCTTCTGCTTCCATGACGCCGACGTGGTGCCGCTGGGCGAGAGCCTGCGCGAGGGCTGGAGCAATCTGGACCGCATGGCCGACAAGATCGCCGGCAAGATGCAAAGCAGCGGCGTCAGGCTGTTATGGGGCACAGCGAACCTGTTCTCTCATCCGCGCTACATGGCCGGTGCCGCCACCAACCCGGACCCGGCCGTGTTCGCCTACGCCGCCGGTCAGGTGAAACAGGTACTGGAGGTGACGCACCGGCTCGGCGGCGACAATTACGTGCTGTGGGGCGGGCGTGAGGGCTACGACACGCTGCTCAATACCCGCATCGGCCAGGAACTGGACCAGCTCGGCCGGTTCCTGACGCTGGTGGTCGAGCACAAGCACAAGATCGGCTTTTCCGGCACGATCCTGATCGAGCCCAAGCCCTGCGAACCCACCAAGCACCAGTACGATTTCGACGCCGCCGCCGTCGCCGGCTTCCTGCGCAAATACGGCCTGGAAAACGACGTGAAGATGAACCTGGAGGTCAACCACGCGACGCTCGCGGGCCACACCTTCGAGCATGAACTGGCCTTCGCGGCGTCGCAGGGCTTGCTGGGCAGCATCGACGTCAATCGCGGCGACTATCAGAATGGCTGGGATACCGACCAGTTTCCAAATTCGATCAGCGACTGGACGCTGGCCATCTACCAGATCCTGAAGGCCGGCGGCATCGGCCGCGGCGGGTTCAATTTCGATGCGAAAGTCCGCCGGCAATCCATTGATCCGGTGGATTTGTTCTACGGCCACGTCGGCGCCATGGATGTCTGCGCCCACGCGCTGCTGGCGGCGGCGGCGCTGGTCGAGGATGGCACGTTCGACCAGTTCACGGCCGACCGCTATGCCGGGTGGGGCAGCGGGCCGGGCGCCGACATCCTGGCCGGCAAGCTGACGCTGGAGCAGATCGCGGACCACGCAGCCCGGGCGCCGGCGCCGAAACCACGGTCCGGGCGCCAGGAATACCTGGAAAACCTCATCAACCGTTTCGTCTGAGTTAGGACTTCATCATGTCGTTGAATGTCTGCATGGTCGGCTACGGCATGATGGGTGTCTGGCACTCCGAGGCGCTGCGGCGGACCGACGCGGTGCTGCATACCGTCGTCGGCCGTCGTGCCGAGGCGGCGGCCGAATTCGCCACCCGTTACGGCTACCGCAAGTCCACGGCCTCACTGGATGAGGCGCTGGCGGACCCGGAGGTGGACGTCGTCGTCATCGCCAGCCCCAGCGACCAGCACGAGGACCAGGCCATCGCCAGCCTGCGGGCTGGCAAGCACACGCTGATCGAAATCCCGGTGGCGATGAGCCTGGCCGCCGCCCAGCGCGTGGTGGCGGCCGGCGAGGCGAGCGGGCGTGTCTACGGCCTGTGCCACCCGATGCGCTTCCGCCGCGAGCGCGAGGCACTGCGCGCGCGCATCCGCGCCGGCGAGGAGACCATTCGCCACATTGCCGGGCGGTTCTTCATCAAGCGGCTCATCAACATCGGCGCCACCGGCTATCAGCGTAGCTGGACCGACAACATCCTGTGGCACCATTTCTGCCACTTCGTCGATCTGGGCATGTTCCTGTTCGACGGCACGCCGATCCGCCGGGTCCAGAGCCATCTTGGCGCGCTGCACGCGACCACCGGCATCCCGATGGAATGCACGGTGCTGGTCGAGACCGAAGCGGACCAGACGCTGCTGGTGCATGGCTCGTACCACGCGGCTTATCGTTTCTACGACAAGCTGATCGTGACCGACCGGGATACGTATTTCTTCGACATCCTGACCGGCACGCTACGCACGTCGGCGGGCGACGCGGCGATCGAGGGCGAGCAGGACAATTGCGCCCGTGTGATCTTCGATTTCATCGACGCGGTGAAGTCCGGCCGACCGCCGCTGGCCAGCGGCCCCTCGGTGCTGCCGGCGATGCGGGTGTTGCAGACGGTGCAGGACACGTGGGACGCGCGGTATGGCGCGCAAGCGATTCCGGGGCGGCCCGCCGGCTGACAACTCCGACATTAGCCTGGTTCGCGCCCGGACGCGTCGAAAGCTGTTGCACATGGCTCCGCGACGCGCCACGCTGCGCGCAGAACGACACGTGTGCCGAAAGATTTCGAGACAGGTATGAACGGACCCACGGAAGTTCAGGGCGCATGGGTACTGCGTGTGCTTGGCATTGGCGGCGCATCCCAGGGCGCCCCGGGCGGGGCCGTGGTCCGGCTCGCGAAGGGCATGCTGCTGTGGAACCAGACCCGCAGCTCCGTCAGCCAGCAGGTCAAGACCCTGCAACAGGCGATACTCAAGGCCGCGGCGAATGTGCCGGAGTTCGACGAGATCCAAAGCAATATCGGCAACCTGGAAGAAATCCTGGAGATTCTGGACGATCGCCTCACGGTCAAACTGAACGAATTGCGCGGGACGACCGACGCGGCGGAGAAACAGAAGCTGTCCGAGGACGCACGGCAGATCGTCGCCGAATACCAGACCTACGCCGCCAGCGACGAGCTGATGAACGATATCGACGATAACGGCTTCATCCCGCTCACCATCAAGTCCCAGGTCATCACGGCGCTGGACGAGGTGATGAGCATGATCTGACCCCGACGACGCAGCTCGGCCCCCAGGCAGAACCCCGCCGACCGGGCGCGGCGATGCAGCAAGTGGATTCAGGACAGCCGGTCGGGAGATGGTGCGATGTCGTCGTCGATTCAGGAGCTTGGAGAAGAGTTCGGGCTTGACGAACAGCAAAAGGCGTTCATCGGAAAATATCTCATCAAAGCGTGGAGATCAGCGGGCAAGCTCCAGAATAGACAGAAAGTCGTCGACTACAAAACCTTCCTTAATCGCCGCGCTGCCTTGATCGACGTGATGAAGGGGTTGCCAGTCGACTCGCCGACCAAGATCAACTTTGGTGCCCGCGTTGGAGCGGCGGACGCCGCCAAGGAAACCGGCCAGTTCGCCCCCGCGATCGCGCAGATTGAAGGCCTGATCGACGATGCGAAAGACCTGCGCCGCGACTGCGTCGCCGAACTCGGCGCATTGACGAAGCGGCTGACCGGGCTGGCCGAACCGGAAGGCATCGAGGACGGCATCGTGCAAGCCGGCAGGCGGTTGCGCGCACAAGCCACCGACGCGCTGAGAACGGCAACAGACCACCGGTTCGCCTTCGGCACGGCCAAAGCCGCGATGACCGCGCTGGAAAATCTTTACAAATCCGCCCCGAAGCTGGCGGCGCTGCAGGCGCGAAGCGCCGGCGTCGCCGATGAGACGCGCCTGGTCCTCGGCAGGCTCGATACGATCATCGCCGCGGACCTCAGCACGCCGGACGCGCGCGAGAAGGCCACCCGCGGCCGCCAGTTGCTGGTGGACACGATCAACCACGGGCCGCTGTCGGGCGAGACCGGCCGTCCCATCGACGATGAGTCCGCCAAGTCGATCATCAGGGCGTTCGAACGCGACCCCGACCTTGCCGACGTCGCGGCCAGGAAGGCCGCCACCGCCAAATACCCCGCCGCCATCGCCAAGGGGCTGGACCTCGTCATCACCCAGGTCGAAGCCGGCTTCCCGAACAGGGAAAGGGTCCCGATGCCGAAGGACCAGGCACGGTCCCACGGCAAGGCGCTGCTCGACATGGGGGGCAAACTCGGCGACGGATATTTCGATCTGCTCCCCGAATACCTCGCGTCGGGGCATCAGTCGGACGCGGACCCCATGGGCAGCGCGTCTGGAAAGACGCCTGCGCAGGTCATGCAGGAGCGCGGCCTGAAGCTCGCCCAAGGCCTGATGAAGCCTGGCGGCGAAATCGACCTCACCTCCGACGCGGCGAAGGCCGCGATCGGCAATACGCTGTTCCATCCCGACGCCATCAGCGTGGCGACGCCCGAATTCAATGCCCACGTTCTGGAGACGCTGAAGGTTCTGAAAGACCCCAAGGCGAGCGAGGTGCTGAAATCCGTCACCGCGCCGGTGACCCCGGGCGGGCTGTCCCTTGTGCGCAAGGCTCTTGGCAAAGGCGGCGAAGACCCGATCGATGATGACGCGGCGCGCAGCTCCGTGCTGTCGGCGATGCTCAAGCCGCTGCAACAGGGCAAGGTCGGCTCCTGCTTCGCCACCGCCCCTGCCCGCCGCCAGCGCGAGATGCAGCCGCTCAAGGCGATGCAGGCCTACGCCGACATCGCTTCGACGGGCCAGTACCAGCCGCCGGGCGGCGTCAAGGTGCCCGCCGTGACCAACGTGCCGGCCGGCGACGATCCGCTGCAACGAAGCTGGGAATTTTCGCTGGCCAGCTCGGGGGCCAGACGCGAGAACAGCAAGGAACGCGAGACGTTATCATCGGAACTCTCGGCCTCGCTCAGGAACGTCGCCGACTTCATCCCCGGGTCGGAGGTGGAGAAGGGCGAGAAAATGAAGAAGCTGACAAGTGACGTGAAGAAGGCCTTTGAGTTCGAGTACGATGCGATGGCGAAAATCGCGTCAAAAGACGGCTCTTCCGCCACCGGCCATTTCGTTTTGTCGCGTGACAATACGCCGATCACATCATCGAAGGACTTCAGCAAACACCTCACGGCCACCGTCATGACCTCGCTGGCCATCGATCCGTCCTCGGAACAGGCAGAACAGGTCAAAGACCTCGTCGAGTTCCAGACGAACGTGCTGGCCCATCATGGCACCTACAAGCCTTGGGATCTCCCGGCGGGGAGTGGCGACGGCGCCACCGAGGCCCTGTTCGGCATCACCACGAAGCTGACGCCGCTCGGCCCGACGGCGCCAGGCGGTACCGCAGGCGAACGCACCACGCAGATCCTCACCGATTTCGTAAAAACCTTCGGCAAGGGCGAGGACAGCATGGTGCCGCTCGGCGTCAGCGGCAAGCACGCGTTCAATGGCCTGCCGAACCATCCGTCGCTGGCGGCCCTCAAGGGCGATGACGCGGAAGCTGTCGGCACCCAGATCAATCGGCAACTGGTGGAAAAAGGCCTGGCATTGAGCAGGACCGATCTGTCGCCGGAACGTGCGGGCTGGATGTTCGACCAGCAGATGGCGGATGCGATCGCGCTTGAGAGCGATCACGACCTGAAGATCATGCTGCAAGGAATCGCGGCGACCAAGCGGCCAACCACGGCGCTGAAGCCGAAGGCGCTTGTCGATGCGGTCAACAGCGCGTTGAAGCCGTATCTGGACACGGCAGGGACTGGCAAGAAGCCGGCCGTCTCGGCCGGAGCGACGACAAGGGGCCTCAAGACCCGGTTGATGCGCGACATGGGCGCCCCGGAGTTCGTGGTCGCCGACACCAACTGGGGCGATGCCACGCAGCGGCAGCTTTTCGTGGTCGCGCCGGACCCGACCACAGGTCAGCCGCAGATGTGGCGCAAGGACGACCCCGACGGCACGTTGGCGCCGCTGGGGGATGACTGGGTGGAAGCACCCTGGTGCCAGTTCGAAAGGGTGGCGTGATGTCCGCGGCCTCGTCCCCGATCGCCCTCGGCCTCGCCGAACACGGCGAGCCGGTCGTCCTGCTCGGCGGCGGACGGCAGGCGGCCGATTTGCCCGAACTACTCCGCCTTGCGCCCGGTTTGCGGACGGACGGTCCGGCCGGCGACCTCGCGCACGCCGTCAACCACCTCGCCCACGGGACCGACTACGACGTCATTACCGACCCGGCGTCGTTTGCCAGCACCTATCTCGCCCGCATCGCGCGCGAAGACCCGGACGCGGAGTGGCAGGAAGGCGTGGTCCGCCTGCGCGATTTCGGCGTGCCGGATTTTGAGCGGATCGCGCCGCCGGAACTGGCCGGCGATGCATTGATCTACTATGCGGTCGATAGCTTCCTCGGCCTGCCCTACCGGGTGGTGTTATCCGATTTCGCCCGCAGCCCGTCCTATGAGCCGCTGCCGCTGACCCCCTGCCCGCGCCCCGCCCCGTCAGCGAGCGTTGCCCCGGCGCCGGACCCGGACGACTGACCGAGGATCGGATCGGCGGACGGACGGGCTACGCGGCCCCGATCGACTCGGCGTAATGGCACGCCACCATGTGCCCCCCCACTGGCCGCAACGCCGGCAGCTCGGCCGTGCAGCGCTCCGTCGCATGCGGGCAGCGGCTGGCGAAAGCGCAGCCGGGCGGCGGGTTCAGCGGCGACGGCAGCTCGCCGGGCAC
The DNA here is from genome assembly GCA_963764895.1 of uncultured Pseudomonadota bacterium. GTDB lineage: Bacteria > Pseudomonadota > Alphaproteobacteria > Acetobacterales > Acetobacteraceae > CAVXUK01. The sequence goes on along the minus strand of CAVXUK010000009.1, from coordinate 85,244 downwards.
GGCCGCGCTGCGCTTGGCGATGCGCGCGGATCGACCGAGGGCGTCGCCGCCAACAGCGCCTGCGTGTACGGGTGCTTCGGGTGGGCGAACAGCGCATCCTTCGCCGCCTGCTCGGCCGGGCGGCCGAGATACAGCACCAGCACGTCGTTGGCGATGTGGCGCACCACCGACAGATCATGGCTGATGAACAGGTAGGCCAGCCCGAGCTCCTCCTGCAGATCCATCATCAGGTTCAGCACCTGCGCCTGGATCGACACGTCCAGCGCCGAGACCGGCTCGTCGGCCACCACCACGCGCGGGTTCAGCATCAGCGCGCGCGCGATGGCGATGCGCTGGCGCTGGCCGCCGGAGAACATATGCGGGTAGCGGCCGAACTGGTCCTGCCGAAGCCCGACCTTGGCCATCATCGTGCGCGCCTGTTCCTCGCGCGCGGGCCTGTCGCCGCGGCCGTTGATGGTCAGCGGTTCCATCAGGATCGAGCCCACGGTCTTGCGCGGATTCAGCGAGCCGTACGGGTTCTGGAACACCATCTGCACGGCGAGCCGCAGCCGGCGCCGCGTGGCCGCGTCGGCTCCGGCCGTCGGCTTGCCGTCGAGCAACAGCTCGCCTTCGGTCGGCGGCTCCATCAGCGTCGCGACGCGCGCGATCGTGGACTTGCCGGAGCCGGATTCGCCGACGATCGCCAGGGTCTGGCCGGCGCGTCAGCGTGAACGACACGCCGTCCACCGCCTGCACCAGGCCGGATTGCGCGAACAGCCCGCCGCCGACCGCGTAGTGGCGGCGCAGCCCGCGTGCCTGCATCACCGTCATGCCGGCACGCGGGCGGTGCCGGGGTGGGCGCCGGTCGGCTGCCCGGCGGCGTCGAGCGGATACAGGCAGCGTGCGCGGCGGCCGAGCGGCCCATCCTGCTTCGGCTCGGTGGCCACGCAGCGCATCGGTGGCAAAGCGGCAGCGCGGGCTGAACAGGCAGCCGCTCGGCCGGTCGGCGATACCGGGAACCATGCCCGGAATTGTCGGCAGGCGGCGGCGGCCGATGGCGCGTTCGGGCAGCGCTTCCAGCAGCGCCGCCGTATACGGATGGCGCGGGGCGGCGAACAGCGCGTCGGTCGGCGCCTCCTCGACCATCTGGCCGGCATACATCACCTGCACGCGCTGCGCGGTCTCGGCGACCACGCCCATGTCGTGCGTGATCAGTACCAGCGCCATGCCGCGCTCGCGCTGCAAGCTGACCAGCAGGTCGAGGATCTGCTTCTGGATGGTCACGTCGAGCGCCGTCGTGGGTTCGTCGGCGATCAGCAGGCGCGGGTTGCAGGCGATCGCCATGGCGATCATCACGCGCTGGTTCATGCCACCCGACATCTGGTGCGGAAACGCGCCCATGCGCGAGGCCGGGGCCGGAATGCCGACCTGCTCGAGCAGTTCCACCACCCGGTCCCTGCACCTGCCGGCGCGGCACGGCGCGATGCACGCGCAGCGCCTCGGCGATCTGCCAGCCGACCGGGATAGCAGGGATTCAGCGAGGACATCGGCTCCTGAAAGATCATCGCCATGTCCGGCCGACCAGCAGGCGGCGCTGGCGGGGGCCGAGTGTCAGCAGATCGGTGCCGGCGAACCGCATCACGTCCGCGGTCACCCGGCCGGGATAGCTGATCAGCCCCATCGCCGCGAGCATCGACACGCTCTTGCCGGAGCCGGATTCGCCGACGATGCAGAGCAGGTCGCCCTCATCCAGCACCACGTCGACGCCGTCCACGGCGCGGAAGCGGCCGCGGGCGGTGGCGAACTCGACGCGCAGGTTGCGGATTTCGAGCAGCGGCATCAGCGTTTCAACTTCGGATCGAGTGCGTCGCGCAACCCGTCGCCGAACAGGTTGAACGCCAGCACGGTCACCAGGATGGCGAAGCCCGGGAAAGCCAGCACCCACCAGGCGCGCTGATAATATTGCAGCGCGCCGGCCAGCATGGTGCCCCATTCCGGCGTCGGCGGCTGCGCGCCGAGGCCGAGGAAGCCGAGTGCGGCGGCATCGAGGATGGCCGACGAAAACCCCAAGGATGCCTGCACGATCAACGGGGCCGCGCAATTCGGCAGCACGGTATCGAACATCAGCCGCAGCGTGCCCGCCCCGGCCGAGCGCGTCGCCGTCACGTAGTCACGCGACAATTCCGACAGCGCGGAGGCGCGCACGAGCCGCGTGTAGTTGGGCAGCGTGACGACCGCGACCGCGATCATGGCGTTGAACAGTGACGGGCCGAGGATGGCGACGATCACGATGGCCAGCAGCAGCGACGGGAACACCAGCAGGATGTCCATGAAGCGCATGATCGCGACATCGACGATGCCGCCGGCGAAGGCGGCCGACAGCCCCAGCACGGTGCCGACGGACAGCGACAGCGTCACGACCGACAGCCCGATGAGCAGCGACAGCCGCGCGCCATAGATCAGGCGCGACAGGATATCGCGGCCGACATCGTCGGTGCCGAGCAGGAATTGCAGGCTGCCGCCGTCCTGCCAGGATGGCGGGGTCAGGAAATGGTCGCGGAACTGGTCGATGGGCGAATACGGCGCGATCAGATTCGGCCAGCACGCGCCAGCAGGATCAGCACGATCATCACGGCAAGGCCGAGCACCGCGCCGCGGTTCTCCGCGAAGCCGCGCCAGAACAGCCGCAGCGTGCCCGGCAGCGGCGCCGTGATCACCGGCGAGACCGCCTCCGTCGTGGGTCCCGGCATCAGCGGCGTATCCGGGGATTGAGGAAGCCGTAGGTCAGGTCCACGCCCAGATTGACCAGCATGACCAGCGAGGCCACCAGCAGCGTGCCGCCCTGCAGCACCGGGTAGTCGCGGCGCTGGATGCTTTCGATCAGCCAGTGGCCGACGCCGGGCCAGGAGAAGATCGTCTCGGTCAGGATGGCGCCGCCCAGCAGCGTGCCGACCTGCAAGCCGATCACCGTCACCACCGGGATCAGCGCGTTGCGCAGCGCATGCACCGCGACAACGCGAAGCCCCGTCAACCCCTTGGCGCGAGCGGTGCGGATGTAGTCCTCGCCCAGCACTTCCAGCATGGCCGAGCGCGTCATGCGCGCGATGGTGGCCAGCGGGATCGTGCCGAGCACGATGGTCGGCAGGATCAGGTGCGAGAACGCCGAGCGCACCGCGCCGGCATCGTCGGAGAACCAGGAATCGATCAGCATGAAGCCGCTCCACGGCTCCACGTAGAACTGCTCGGAAATGCGCCCCGATACCGGCGTCCAGCCGAGCCAGATCGAGAACACCAGGATCATCATCAGCCCCCACCAGAAGATCGGCATGGAGGCGCCGGTGACCGACAGGCCCATGAGGCCATAGTCGAACGCGGTGCCGCGCCGCACCGCCGCGATGATGCCGAGCGGCAGGCCGACGATGATGGCGAACAGGATCGCGCACACCGACAGCTCGATGGTGGCCGGGAACAGCGTGGTGAACTCGCTCCAGACCGGCTCGTGCGTCACCGTCGACTCGCCGAGATGGCCGGTGACGACCTGTTCCTCGTAGCGCAGGAATTGCTGCCACAACGGCCGGTCCAGCCCGGCCTCGTGGCGCAGTTCGGCGAGCCGGGCGGGCGTGATGCCGCGCTCGCCGAACCGGACCTCGATCGGGTCGCCGGGCACCAGATGGATCAGCAGGAAACTCAGCAGCGTGACGCCGACGAACGTGGGTACGATCAGCGTCACGCGGCGCAGCAGGAAGCGGAGCACCCTATTACTTCAGGTCGACCGTCTCGAAATGGTGGTCGCCCAGCGGGCTCATCTTGTAGCCCGTCACGGCCTTGGTCATCGGCATGTACACGATGGAATGCGCGATCAGGTAGAACGGCGCCTGTTCGTGCATGATCACCTGCGCCTGCTCGTACAGCTTGGCGCGGTCGGCCTGCACCGCCAGCGTGGCGGCCTTGTTGACGAGCGCATCGAAATCCTTGTCGCACCACTTGGCGATGTTGCCGCCACCCGGCCGGGCGGCCGCACAGCCGGCCAGCGGGACGAAGAAATTATCCGGGTCGCCGTTGTCGCCGGTCCAGCCGAGCAGCGCCATCTGGTGCTCGCCCTGCTGCGCGCGCTTGCGGTACTCGCCCCATTCGTAGCTGACGATCTTGGCCTTCACGCCGATCTTGGCCAGATCGGACTGCATCAGCTCGGCGATGCGCCTGGCGTCCGGGTTGTAGGGGCGCTGCACCGGCATCGCCCACAGATCGGTCTCGAACCCGTTCGGCAGGCCGGCGGCGGTCAGCAGGTTCTTGGCTTCCTCGGGATCGTATTTGAAGTCCTCGACGGCGTTGTTGTAGCCCCACATGGTCGGCGGGATCAGGTTCTTGGCCGGCTGGCCGGCGCCCTGGTAGACGGCGTCGAGGATCGCCTTCTTGTCGATCGCCATGTTGAGCGCGCGGCGCACGCGCACGTCGTCGAACGGCTTCTTCTGCGTGTTGAACGCCAGATAGCCGATATTCAGGCCGGGCTGCGACTGCAATTGCAGGTTAGCGTCCGCCTTGATGCTCGGCAGATCGGCCGGCGACGGGAATGGCGCGACCTGGCATTCGTTGGCGCGCAGCTTGGCCAGCCGCACGGCCGGGTCCTTGGTGATCGAGAACACCAGCACGTCGATCTTGGCCTTCGGCCCCCAATAGCCGTCAAACCGCTTGTAGCGGATCGTGGTGTCCTTCTGGTAGGCGACGAACTCGAACGGGCCAGTGCCGATCGGCTCCTGGTCGATCAGCTCGGGCTTGCCGAGCTTGAGCAGCGTATTGGCGTATTCGGCGGACTGGATGGTGCTGAAGTTCATCGCCAGGTCGGCCAGGAATGGCGTGCTGGGCGTCTTGAGCGTGAACTTCACCGTGTAGTCGTCGATTTTTTCGATCTTATCGATCAGGTCGGCCATGCTCATGTCGCCGAAATAGTCATAACTGCCGCCCGAAACCTTGTGGTACGGGTTGCTGTCCTTCCATTGCCGCTCGAAGCTGAACAGCACGTCATCGGCGTTGAATCCGCGCGTCGGCTTGAAATTCTTGTTGGATTGCCACTTGGCGTTGTGGCGCAGATGGAACGTGAACACCTTGCCGCCGTCCGTCACCTCCCAGCTCTGGGCCAGCCCCGGCTCCAGCTCCGTCGTGCCGAGCTTGAACTGGAGCAGCTGGTTGTAGATGGGGATGTTGGCGTCGAACGACGTGCCGGTGGTATTGATCATCGGATTGAAGTTTTCCGGCGACCCCTCCGAACAATACACGAGCGTCTTGGCTTGGGCGACGTCGACGGCCCCGATCAGGGCGGCCAGCGCCGCAGCGCAGGCGAAGGCAACGCGAGTCGCCATATTGGTATTGCTCCCTCGTGTGGCGGCGAACAAATCGCCGGTTTTCGATCCCAGTCAACCCGATTTCACGGCGCGGGGAAAGGCCACACGAGGGAGAAACGGACAGCGAGGGCTACTTAGGTGCCGGTATATTCCGCCGGCCCTGCGGCCACGGGTTGTTCTGCGTGCCCTGCGTGTGGCTGTCCCATTGCGACAGCAACGCCTGCACAGCGTCGCTCCGCCCCGGAGCGGTCTCGGAGTCAGAGAGCTGCCCCGAGACGGTGCGGGCGCGCGTGCTGGCCATGCAGTTGCCGCCGGCGGTGCGGGCGATGCACTGCGAGACCACCTCCCGCGACGGAAAGTCGTGCAACACCCAGGCGTTCATGACCAGGATGCCCACGAACAGCAGCCCGCCACTGACCAGCATCGCGCGCAGCTTGAACGGGAACGTCATGCCGGTGCCACGCGGGTAGGATGCGTGGCAGCGCGGACAGGCGAGGGCCTCGGTATCGAGGTCGTGCTGGCAAAACGGGCAGATCATTCGCGGTCCAGTCCAACAGTCGAAGCCATGATACAGGACCGGACGCGCAAGACCAATAAATGGATGCGCCGGACGGAGACGAAGCCGCCCGGCACACAGTCAGGCGGGCTGGGGCGACAGGCCGCGGCGGCGGCGCAACGCCGCATCCAGGCTCCACTCACCGGCGCCATAGGCCGCGACATACAGGAAGCCGCCGGTCATCGCGATATTCTTCATCGCGTGGATGGCGCTGTTCATGTCTCCGAAGCCGTGGAACACGAACGCGGTGATCAGGCAGAAAACCGCCAGCACCAGCGCCACCGGGCGGGTCAGCAGCCCGAGGAGCAGCAATATGCCGCCGCCCAGTTCCGCGATGACCGACAGCGCATAGGCCACCGACGGCAACGGCAGGCCGTGGGCGGCGATATAGCCGATCGTGCCTTCCGGGGCGCCGATCTTGCCGTAGCCGGACATGATGAAGATGTAGCAGATCAGCAGCCGGCCGAGCGCCGGCGCGACCGCGGTTTGCAGGCGATTCATGGGGCAACTCCCTCTGTTTGGGGTTCACGCGGACATGCACCGGCCCCGGCGGCACGCTTGCGCGCGCCGTCGCCACCCGGCCGGAATCAGGCGGCGATCAGCCGCGCAGGGACTTGATCGCGGTGGCGACCTTCGTCACGCGGCCGCCCTGGTAGCGCGCAACCGCGATGTCGTTGTCCGCCGGCGCCTTCACGTACTGGCCGTCCACCGCGGTGTGGGAGCCATACGGCGTGCCGCCCACGAACGTGAGAGGGTCGCCGTAACCGTTCGGCACGATCACGAAGCCAAGATGCGACAGTACCGCAAACATCGACACCAGCGTCGTCTCCGCGCCGCCATGCGTGCCGCCCGTGGCGCCGAACACCGCGCCGGCCTTGTTGAACAGCTTGCCGCCGAGCCACAGCCCGCCCAGGCTGTCGATGAAGGCCTTCAGCTCGGCGGAGACGATGCCGAAGCGGGTCGGCGAGCCGAACACGACCGCGTCCGCCCACTCGGCGTCGGCCGCCGTCGGCGCCTCATAGGCCGCGTTCATGCGTGCGGCATTTTCAGCCCAGCCGGGCGCCTGCGCCATCACCTCGGGGCCGACGAACTCGCGCGCCCGGCGGAGCCGCACCTCGGCGCCGCCGGCCCGCGCGCCTTCGGCGATCGCCTTTGCCAGCGCCTCGGTCGAGCCGTTTCGGGAGTAGAATGCAATCAGCACATTGGTGGCCATGGGAATGCTCCTGCTGCCGCGGGCACCGCGCCCGCCTTGCGGATGCACATAGACTCAAATTACCATCGAGAAAATCAGAAATTCTTCGATCTTAAATATCGAGAATTTCGATAGGAGGCGCTTTCATGACGGGCGTCCAATGACAGATACCGGCACTCCGACGCTCGACCAGCTTCGCACGCTGATGGCGGTGGCCGAGACCGGCAGCTTCTCGGCAGCCGCCCGCCTGCTCAAGCGGGCGCAATCCGTCGTGAGCTATAGCGTCGCCAACCTTGAGAGCCAGCTCGGGCTGGAGTTGTTCGAGCGCGGCCACCGCCGGCCGGTGCTGACGGAGGCGGGGCGCGCCGTGCTGTCCGATGCACGGCGGATCGGCCGCATGGTCGACGAGTTGCGCAGCCGCGCCCATGGCCTGACCGCCGGGCTGGAGGCGGAGGTGGGGCTGGCCGTCGACGTGATGTTCCCGACCGACCGGCTGGTGACGGTGCTGGAAGCCTTCGCCGGCCACTTTCCGACCGTGGCGCTGCGGCTGCGCATCGAGGCGCTGGGCGCGGTCGTGCAACTGGTGCTGGACCGCTCCTGCGGGCTCGGCATCTGCGGCCCGCACGGCATCGGCTTGTGCGGCATCGAAAGCCGGCCGCTCGGTGCAACGACACTGATCCCGGTCGCCGCCCCGTCCCATGTGCTGGCCCACCTGCCCTCGCCCGTGCCGATCTCGGCCTTGCACGACCACACCCAGCTCGTGCTGACCGACCGCTCTCCGCTGACCGAGGGAAAGGATTTCGGCGTGATGTCGCCGCGCACCTGGCGACTCGGCGATCTCGGCGCCAAGCACGCGCTGCTGCGCGCCGGCCTCGGCTGGGGCAGCATGCCGGAGTTGATGGTGCGCGAGGATCTGTGCGCCGGGCGCCTTGTACGGCTGAGGCTGGCCGACCAGCTATCGGTGGACTATCAGCTGCTGCTGATCCACCGGCCCGGCGACCCGCCCGGGCCGGCGGCACGCTGGCTGGCGGACCGGCTGGTAGAAACGGTGCCCGCCGTTGCAGAGGCAGCCGAGGCAGAGGCATCCGAGGCATAGGCGCTTGTCCGCGCGGCCGCCGCATGGTGCAGTCGGCATCAATCTGACGGGAGGACAGCATGGCCAAATTCACCATCGTCACGACGGCGGCGGGGCCGTTTGACCTGGAAATGGAAGCCCTCGGGAAACTCGATGCGGCGTTCGTCACCGTGCCGTCCGAGGATCCCGCACTGGTGGCCGCGGCCGGCACCGCCGATGCGCTGTATCCGACCGGCAAGGTCTCCGCTGGCGTGATCGCGGCGCTGACGCGCTGCCGTGTCATCGCGCTCGGGTCGATCGGCGTGGACTACGTGGACATCGCAGCCGCGACGAAGGCTGGCATCCCGGTGACGAACGTGCCCGACACGTTCGTGGAGGAGGTCGCCGACCATGCGATGACGCTGCTGCTGGGCAGCTTCCGGCGGCTCGTCGAGCATGACCGCATGGTGCGCGAGGGGCGCTGGCGCGACGGGCGGGCGCATCTGTACCAGTTTCCCAGGCTATGGGGGCAGACGCTCGGGTTTATCGGCTTCGGCCGCGTCGCGCGCGCGGTCGCCCTGCGCGCAAAGCCGTTCGGGCTGCGGATGCTGGCCTACGACCCGTATGTCGAGGAAGTGGCCATGCTGCCGTACGGCGTCGAGCCGGCCGGGCTGCACGAACTGCTGGCGGCGGCGGATTTCGTCTCGATGCACGCGCCCGGCACGGCCGAGACCGGCGGGCTGATCGGCGAGGCGCAGTTCCGCGCCATGAAGCCGACGGCGCTGTTCATCAACACCGGGCGCGGCGCCACGGTGGACGAGGCGGCGCTGGTCACGGCGCTGCAACAGGGCTGGATCGCGGGTGCCGCGCTCGATGTGCTCGCCACAGAACCGCCGCGCCAGGACAATCCGCTGCTGCAGATGCGCAACGTGACGCTGACCTCGCATGTCGCATCCGCCTCCGCCCGGTTCGACCCGGCGCGGCGGCGGCGTGTCGGGCAGGAGCTGGCGCTGGTGCTGTCGGGCCGCTGGCCGATGAGCTGCGTCAACCCGTCCGTGCTGGCCGCCTCCGGCCTGCGCCGCTGGCAGCCGCTGGCGATGGATCGCGGCCCCAACAGTTAGCGGATTTCTGTCACCTTTTTAATGGCTTAAACCGCATTCTTCGCTGGTTGGGACAGCCTGCGCGGCGTTAAATGTGCGTGGTCAATCTCTATGGAGGTCGATTGATGAGCAAGACACGTATTGCCGCCATTGGCGCTGTCGCCTCGCTGGCCCTGCTTGCCGGAGTCGGCGCTGCTGTCGCCCAGAACGCGCGGACCAGTCAGGGCCGGGTGATCGAAGTTCCGCCGGGCTCCATCGTCGTGGTGCTGCCCGGCGGCGCGATGACGCCCGCGTCGTTCGGGTTCGCGCCGCTGGCCGGGCCGACGCTCGACGCGGCGTTCCCGATGCCGGCGCTGCCCGACCCTGGTGCCCTGTTCCGCCAGGTCGATCAGATGATGGCGGACATGCAGCGCGCGTTCAGCAGCCATAGCTGGATGCGGGCTGACGGCACGACCGAGGCGGCGCTGCGCGAGGCAGCCGGGCCCGTCGAGGGGATGATGGTGACATCATTCTCCAACGGCCACGGCGTCTGCACCAAGCGCGTGGTGTGGTCCGGCAACGGGGCCGCGCCGAAAGTGAACGTCAGCTCGACGGGCGACGCCTGCGCGGCCGAGGGCCAACCGGTCGAAAGCCAGCCGGTGCCCCAGCCGACGCACGCTGCGCCGCAGCTCTGGCGGGCGGAGTATCACACGCCGGTCGCGACGGCGCCGCTGCACGGCTGAAGCCGGCGACCGCAACACGGCGGTCGAGTGTCGACAGGGCGGAGCAGCAATGCTCCGCCGCTGGCGTTGGTACGGGCTTCAGCCGAAGGCACACGGCGAACCGGCGCCATCGGGTTACCAGCGCAAGATGTCCTTCCTGATATCAAGCATCGTTTTGCTCTAGATGGATGGAATAGTCCATCAATGCCAAACGACTGTTGTAACCTCATAGAACTCTACGTATCATGACCATAAGATAATTTCAGACGACATGACGCGCTTGGACGGATCTCCTTTGGATACTGATATTATTGGGTTCACGTAGAAGTTTTCCAGCATCAAGGCGGGTTGAACATCCGGACATGTGACACAGCGTTACGGTGTCACCGGACCGCAGCGGCGACCGATTTGAACGAGGGTCTCGATGCAACGACTGGCCGATCTGGAACACCCCGCGGCGAGGCATGGCGTGGCAATGGGCTTGGCGGGCTGCCGCTCCTGCGGCGGCGCGCTGGCGCCGTTCGTCGATCTCGGCCTGTCGCCGCTCTGCGAGGGGTTCCTGACCGCAGGCGAGCGCGACGCGCCGCTGATGTTCTATCCGCTGAACGTGCGCATCTGCACCACCTGCTGGTTGGGCCAGGTGCCCGAATTCGTAGCACCGGACGCGATTTTCAGCGACTACGCCTATTTTTCATCGTTCTCCGAGGCGTGGCTGCTGCACGCCAGGCGCTACGCCGCGGCGATGACCGACCGCTTCGGCCTGCATGCCGGCAGCCACGTGGTCGAGGTCGCCAGTAATGACGGCTATCTGCTGCGCAACTTCGTGGCCAGCGGCATCCCCTGCCTGGGTATCGAACCGGCCGCCAACGTCGCGCGCGCGGCCGAGGCGCTGGGCGTGCCGACGCTGGTGGCGTTCTTCGGCCGCACGCTCGCGGGCCGGCTGGCAGCCGAGGGGAAATCGGCCGATCTGATCGCCGGCAACAATGTGCTGGCGCAGGTGCCGGACCTGAACGATTTCGTCGCCGGTCTCGCTGCGCTGTTGAAGCCCGAGGGCGTCATCACGCTGGAATTTCCCCATCTGCTGCGGCTGATCGAACAGAATCAGTTCGACACCATCTATCATGAACATTTCTCGTATTTCTCGCTTGCTTCGGTCGAGGCGCTGATGTCCCGCCACGGGCTGCGCGTGTTCGATGTCGAGGAATTGTGGACCCATGGCGGCAGCCTGCGCGTATTCGCCTGTCACGACGCGGCGCACCATGACGAGCACGCAGGCGTGCGCACCGTCCGCGCCGCCGAACGGGACGGCGGCCTGCTGGATCTGGCGACCTACCGGGCCTTCCAGGCGCGCGTCGAGCGGACCAAGCATGCGCTGCTGTCGCTGCTGATCGGGCTGAAGAACGACGGCAAGCGCATCGCCGGTTATGGCGCGCCGGGCAAGGGCAATACGCTGCTGAACTACTGCGGCATCCGGACCGACATCCTGGACTTCACGGTCGACCGCAATCCGCACAAGCACGGAAAATTCCTGCCCGGCAGCCTGATTCCCGTTTTGCCGCCGGACGCGATCGAACGGTTTCGGCCCGACTACGTTCTCATCCTGCCATGGAACCTGAAGGACGAGATCATGACGCAGATGGCGCACATCCAGAACTGGGGTGGCCGCTTCATTGTTCCGATCCCGGAGGCGGGCATCATCGGCTGAGCAAGGAGACGAACCGTGAAGGTTGTTCTGTTCTGCGGCGGCCAGGGACTGCGGATGCGCGGGCCGGGCAACGACCTGCCCAAGCCCATGGTGCCGCTCGGCACGCGGCCGATCCTGTGGCATCTGATGAAATACTATGCCCATTTCGGCCATAAGGATTTCATCCTCTGCCTCGGCTACAAGGGCACGGCCATCAAGGAATTCTTCGCGCAATACCAGGAATGGATCAGCAACGACTTCGTGCTGACCGGCGGCGGCGGCCGGCTGGAGCTGCTGCGGCGGGACATGGAGGATTGGCGCATCACGTTGGTCGATACCGGCCAGGACGCCAATATCGGTGAGCGCCTTGTCGCGGTGCAGCCGTTCCTCGAGGGCGAGGAGATGTTCCTCGCCAATTACAGCGACGGGCTGACCGACTGCCCGCTGCCGGCCATCACCGCGCGGCTGAGCGAGACAGACGCCGTGGGCGTCTGCATGGTCACGCGGCCGAACATCTCGCTGCATTTCGTCGACCACGACGCGGACGGGATGGTCAGCGGCGTGCGCGATGCCGAGCAGGCGGAAAGCTGGATCAACGCCGGGTTCTTCGCCTTCCGCCAGTCGATCTTCGACTATATCCGCCCGGGCGAGGAGCTGGTGCTGGAGCCGTTCCAGCGTCTGATCGCCGCACGCAAGCTGGCGGCGTTCGCCTACACCGGCTTCTGGCGCTGCTGCGACACGTTCAAGGATCTGCAAACGCTGGAGAACCTGCTGACCAAAGGCCCCGCGCCGTGGGAGCTGTGGCGCCTGCCGCCTGCCGAGCGCGTCACCGCGGTACCGCGCGCGATCGAGGATCTGCGGCTGGTCGCGGCCAACGGGGACTAAAGCGTGCTCCCCCTCGCCTTTTCCATCACGCAGACTACGAAGCTGCGCATCCTGTGCCTCGGCGCGCATTCCGACGACATCGAGATCGGCGCCGGCGGTAGCCTGCTGACGCTGCTGCGCCGCCATCCGGCGGCGGAGGTTCATTGGGTGGTGTTCTCCGGCCGTGGCGCGCGCGAGGCGGAGGCGCGAGATAGCGCCGCGTCGTTCCTGGCGGACGCCGCTGCGGCGACGGTACGGGTGGAAGCATTTCGCGACGGATACTTCCCGGCCGAATTCACCGGCCTGAAGGACTACTTCGAAGGACTGAAATACGAATTCCAGCCCGACGTGATCCTGACGCATCGCCGCGACGACCACCACCAGGACCATCGTGCCATCGCCGAGCTGACGTGGAACACGTTCCGCGATCACCTTGTGCTGGCCTACGAAATTCCGAAATACGATCCGGATCTCGGCAACCCCAACGTGTTCGTGCCGCTGGGCGAGGACGACGCCGAGCGCAAGGTCGCGGCCCTGATGCGGCATTTCGGCACGCAGCGGTCACGCCGCTGGTTCACGCCGGAGACATTTTACGGGTTGATGCGGCTGCGCGGCGTGCAGGCGGCCGCGCCCACCGGGCTCGCCGAGGGCTTTTTCGGCGTCAAGCTGTGGCTGTGAGCAGCGGCCACGCGCGGTCCTTGGCGGAGACCACGCCGACCGGCAGCGGCCAGTCGATGCCCAGCGCCGGATCGTCGAAGCGCACGCCATCGGCGTGGTCGGGCGCGTATGCGGTGTCCATGTGATACAGCACCTCGCAATCGTCGCGCAGCGTCTGGAACCCGTGCGCGCAGCCGGCCGGGATGCACACGGCCACATCGTTGTCGTGGGCAAGCGTGACCGCCAGCCACTCGCGATAGCTGGTCGAGCCGGGCCGCAGATCGACGATCACGTCGTGGACCGCGCCGCGGACGCAGCGCACGAGCTTGACCTCGGCGTGCGGCGGGCGCTGGAAGTGCATGCCGCGCACGGTGCCGGCGTGGCGCGTCACCGACAGGCTGCATTGCACGAAGCGCGCCGGCAGGCCCGACGCGGCGAACGCCTCGGCCGAGAACAGGCGGGTGAAGGAGCCGCGCTCGTCCTCGAAGCGTTGCAGTCTGACCAGAAGAAGTCCGTCGATCTTGGTCGGCTCGAAGATCATGCAGGCGCGCCCCAGGCGGATGGAGCGGCATCGTGATGGAGATCGGCGAGGTTCTCCATGCACATGTTACGGCGCTGTTCCCGCTCTGCCGCAGCATCACCGGCGAGGGGTTGCGCACCACGCTGCGCTACATCGGCAGCCAGATCCCGTTGCGCATCCGCGAGGTGCCAAGCGGCACGCAAGTGCTGGACTGGGAAATTCCGCCCGAATGGAACGCACGCAACGCCAGCATCACCACGCTGGACGGCCGGACGCTGGTGGATTTTCAGCGCAACAACCTCCATCTCCTGCAATACAGCACGCCAGTCGATCGCATCGTGTCGCGCGAGGAATTGCAGGCGCATCTCTACAGCCTGCCGGCGCAGCCCGATCTGATTCCTTACCGCACCAGCTATTATTCGCGGAACTGGGGCTTCTGTCTGGCCGATCGTGATCGACAGGCGCTGACGGACGACGCCTATCGGGTCGTCATCGACACATCTCTGGAACCGGGCAGCCTGTCCTATGGCGAGTGCTTCCTGCCGGGCGAGTCACCCCGGGAAGTGCTGATTTCGGCGCATTGCTGCCACCCCTCGCTGGCCAACGACAACCTTTCCAGCATTGCGGTGGCGATCGAGCTGGCGCGGGCGCTGGCGGCGCGGCGGCGGCGGTTCAGCTACCGCTTCCTGTTCGCGCCCGGCACGATCGGCGCCATCGCCTGGCTGCACGCCAACCGCGACGCCAGCGACCGCGTCGCCCACGGCCTGGTGCTGACCTGCCTCGGTGACCCCGCCCCGCCAAGCTACAAACGCTCGCGCCAAGGGTCCGCGCCGATCGATAGGTATGTTACATACCTGTTGGATGCCCGTGGCCATCGCGAAAGGGTATATCCGTTCGCACCGACCGGCTACGACGAGCGGCAGTTCGGCTCACCGGGCTTCGATCTGCCGATGGGTTGCCTGATGCGCTCGCCGGGCGGCGCATTTCCGCAGTACCACACCTCGGCCGACAACCTGGATCTGGTGACGCAAGCTGCGCTGGCGGACTCGCTGGCGCTGCTCGGCGACATCGTGGCGCTTATCGAGGGCGACGAGACGCTGCGCAACACCGCCCCCTATGGCGAGCCGCAGCTCGGCAGGCGTGGGCTGTACGATGGCGAGCGGGCCGCCGGGTTGGACCGGATGGCGCTGCTCTGGGTGCTGAACCTGTCGGACGGCGCGCACTCGCTGTTCGACATCGCCGTGCGCGCCGGCCTGCCCTTCCCGGCCATTGCCGCGGCGGCCGAGGCGCTGCGGTCGGTCGGGCTGCTGGCGGCTACAGCGGACGCGCCGGGCGCATGACGATGTCCGTCACCTCCGCCGACGCCGGCAGCTTCAGGCACGCAACGACCATGAGGGCCACGTCCTCCGGGCGCATCAGCGCGCCAGCGGCGGCGCTGCGCCGTTCGGCCGCCAGGATCGCGGTCTGCATCGGCGTGTCGGTGCGGCCGGGATACACGCTGAGCACGCGGATGCCATCGGGGTTCACCTCCTGGCGCAGCGCGTCGGTCGCCGCCTTCAATGCAAGCTTGCCAGCGGCATACGCGGCGGCGTTCGGTGCCGGATTGAACACGGCGGTCGAGTTGACCACGACGATCTGGCCGCGGGCTGCGCGCAGCCGGTCCAGGCAGGCGGCGGTCAGGCGCATCGGCGCGTGCAGGTTCACGGCGTCCAGCTCCTGCCACTCGGCCAGCGACAGCGCGCCCGAGGCTCCGCGCGCATACCGGCCGGCGCTGTGGACCAGGACATGCAGTTCCGCCCCGGCGGCCTCGGCGACGGCGGTGATGCCGGCCTCGGTAGCCAGATCGGCCGCCACCATTGCCGCTGCCCCGGCCTCCGCCGCGACCGCTTCGAGCTTGGCCGCGTCGCGGCCCACCAATGTCAGCCGCACGCCTTCCGCGGCGAGCGCCAGGGCGATGGCGCGGCCGATGCCGCTGCCCGCCCCGGTGACCAGCGCATGCTGCCCTGGTTGCAGCGCCCCGTTAACATTCCTGCTGTCGACTGACCGTGCCACGGAGTCCATCACATGCGTATTCTGATCACCGGCAACATGGGCTATGTCGGTCCCGTCGTCGTTGCGCATCTGCGCGAGCGGTTCCCCGACGCCGAGCTGATCGGCTTCGATTGCGGCTGGTTCGCAGGCTGCCTCAGCACGCCCGGGCCGCTGCCGGAGACCCGGCTGACCACGCAGCATTTCGGCGATGTGCGCGACATCGACGCAAGCCTGCTGGCCGGCATGGACGCCGTGGTGCATCTGGCAGCCGTCTCCAACGACCCGATCGGCCACCGCTTCGAAGCCGTGACGGACGCGATCAACCGGGGCGCCAGCCTGCGGCTGGCCGCCCTCGCCGCCGCCGCCGGCGTGCGCCGCTTCGTGTTCGCCTCCAGTTGCAGCGTGTATGGCGCGGCCAGCCAGGGCGCGCGGCGCGAGGGGGACGCGGTCAATCCGCTGACCGCCTATGCCCGCTCCAAGATCGCCACGGAGGACGGGCTGCGGCAGATGGACCTGGGCAGGATGACGGTGAGCTGCCTGCGCTTCGCCACCGCCTGCGGCATGTCCGACCGGCTGCGGCTCGATCTCGTACTGAACGATTTCGTCGCCTGCGCCTTGTCGTCCGGGCAGATCACGGTGCTGAGCGACGGCACGCCCTGGCGGCCGCTGATCGACGTGGGCGACATGGCGCGGGCGATCGAATGGGCTGCGACGCGGACGCCTGAGCAAGGCGGACCGATGCTGGTCGTCAACGTCGGTTCCGACGAGCGCAACCACCGGGTCCGCGACCTCGCGGAGGCAGTTGCGGCCGCGATGCCGGGGACCAGCGTGAGCATCAATACGGCGGCGGTGAGCGATGCACGTTCCTACCGCGTGGATTTCGGGCTGTTTCGCGAGCTGGCACCGCGACATCAGCCGCGCATGGCGCTGACCGACAGCATCCAGGCGCTGGTACGCGGGCTGCGCGCCATTGCGTTCAATGATGCGGCGTTCCGCGCCTCGGACAAGATGATCCGGCTGCACCGGCTGACGACATTGCTGGAGGGTGATTGGCTGGCGCCGGATTTGCGCTGGCAGGGGCAGGGAAAGGGACAGGCGGCCGATACGTTGCGGGGGGCCGCGTAGCCGCCCTGCTACGGCGCCAGCGGGGGCAGGCTGCCGGGCGGGGCCGCGCGGTTTTCCCCGACGAGCGTATGCTTGACCGCGCGCACCCAGCGCAGGACTTGCGGGCTGATTTCCTGAAGAATGTCGCGGACCACATCGGCGAAATGGCCGTCCGTGAGCCACCATCGCAGCAATTGCCGATAGTATCGCCTTCGTGGCCCGGCCACGTTGCGGTCGATGAGGCGCCAATATTCCCGGTACAGCGTCAGGTGGAACATGGTCAGCTGTCGTCGGCGGCGGGGGACGGTCTGGTCCTGCCATTGGGCGGCACGCTTGCGGTCCACCAGCAGCACCGCCCGCGTGGCGCGCTGCTGATGTTCGCGGTGCAGGAACAAGGACTCGTCCAGCCGCACCCAGCGGCCCCGGATCGCCATCTCCGCCAGCAGCACGCGGTCCGAGCCGCTGAACGCGCGCACCAGCCCGGAGCCGATCAGCGCGTCCCGGCGGTAAAGGCCGAAGAAATCCTCGCTCTGGTGGCACGTGTGGATGACGCTGGCGAACCGCTCCACCGGGTCGGGCGACTCCATGCGCGCCAGCGGCGTGGTGTAGCGGCGCAGCGTGCGGCCGTCCGAGCCGATTTCCTGGATGCCGACGGTCGCCAGCACCGCACCCGGCTGGGCGCGCAGGGCGGCGACGGCGCGTTCCAGGTAGGTCGGCGCGAACATGTCGTCATGCGCGGCCCACTGGAAGAACTCGCCGCGTGCATGCTGGAAGCACAGGCAGAAATTCGGGTGGGCGCCGAGGTTACGCGGGTTGCGCTCATAACGCACGCGAGAGTCGCGGGCAGCGTAATCGCGGCAGATCTGTTCCGTGCGGTCGGTGGAAGCGTTGTCACAAATGATCAGCTCGAAGTCGGCGAGACTTCTGACATAAAATTGAATCGATTGCCTGCTCCAAATAGATTTCACCGTTATAAACCGGCATGCCGATGCTGACAGCGGGGCGAACGGTGTTACGATCGTCCGGACTGGTCGTGACCTGGGCAGGAATGAAATTCATTTCATGACGCTCCAGGGGCCTTCCGCATGATCCGGGTCATCGTCAAATTGCGCGGTTTCGCGACTTACAACGCTTTCGCTGGCGATAATGTGCACGTTCTGCCGGCACACCAACAAACACAGTTGTGCGGTTGGAGGGATTTCATTGACCTTCGCGGTTCACTTCTTTGCGCACGATCAACGGTTGATTATCCGCCCCGCGCCGAACAACCACGGCGCGAGGCGGCACCACGCGGCTAGAATTCAACCTTGTCGCCACCCTTCAGGTCCAGGATTTCCCGCGCCTCGTCGGCGGTGGCGACTTCCAGTCCCAGCCCTTCGATAATCTGGCGCACGCGGCGCACCTGGGCGGCATTGCTTTCGGCGAGCTTGCCCGGTCCGATCCACAGGCTGTCCTCCAGCCCGACGCGGACATTGCCGCCCATCGCGGCGGCCATCGCCGCCACCGGCAGCTGGTTGCGTCCGGCGCCCAGCACCGACCAGTGATAATGCCTGCCGAACAGGCGGTCGGCGGTGCGCTTCATGTGCATCACGTCGTCGGGATGCGGGCCGATGCCGCCAAGGATGCCGAACACGGTCTGCACGAACAGCGGCGGCTTGACGATGCCACGCTCGAGAAAATGCGCGAGGTTGTACAGGTGGGAGGTGTCGTAGCACTCGAACTCGAAGCGCGTGCCGTTGCCGCTGAGCGTGGTCAGCACGAATTCGATATCCTTGAAACTATTGCGGAACACGAGATCCCGCGAGCCCTCCAGCACCTGCCGCTCCCAGTCGTGCTTGAAGTCCTTGAAGCGGTTGAGCATCGGGAAGGTGGCAAAATTCATCGAGCCCATGTTGAGCGACGCCACTTCCGGCTTGAACACTTCGGCCGGTTTCACCCGCTCCGCCACCGTCATCCAGGCCGCCCCGCCCGTGGTGAGGTTCACCACCGCGTTGGACTGCTGCTTGATTTGCGGCAGGAACTTGCCGAACGCCTCCGGCGTCTGGTCCGGCCGCCCATCGTCGGGGTTGCGTGCATGCAGATGGATGATGGCCGCCCCCGCCTCGGCGGCGCCGAGCGCCGCGTCGGTGATCTCCTGCGGTGTTACCGGCAGATAGGGCGACATGGACGGCGTATGGATGGAGCCGGTGACGGCACAGGTGATGATGGTCTTGTTCTTGGTGGCCACGGCATCGTCCCTTTTCTGCGACAGGATCGACAACGCTAGCACGCTGCCTCCGGCTTCGGCAGGGTCGCCGAGATAACACGCTGCCGCCATTGTTACCGGCAACTTTATCGATTACGCATCAAAAAGGGCGGGTGGAATAGGCCATCCGCCGCTCACGAAAGGAGAACACGGTGATCGCGGCTCATCGTGGCCTCTTGCCTTGGATTTTGGTGGGGGTGACCGTCAAGGTCGAGCTCATCGCCGCCGCGCTTGCACGGTTCTTGCGTAATTTCGCCACAGGCAAGCATCTTGCCAACGCCGGGAGCCGCATCGAAGATCGCGCCCCGGCCGGTGTCGTTCGCTTCATGGAGGCTGCGCGGTTGACGTTCATTGCCTGGTCCGCCCGATGACGGACGTGCTGCACGACCTGCCACCGGGCATCGCACAGCCGCAGGCGGCTGAACTTGTCGCCGAGGGGATCGTGGTACGGTTCCAGGGCCTGATGGCGATCTCCGACGTGAGCCTGAAGGTGATGCGCCACGAGGTGTTCGGCCTGATCGGCCCCAACGGCGCCGGCAAGACAACGCTGGTGAACTGCCTGACCGGCTTCCAGAGACCGACCTCGGGGCGCGTGACGCTGGGCGGCCAGGACATCACGGGCTGGAAGCCTGACCGCTTCCGCAAGAACGGTATCGCCCGCACCTTCCAGGCCGGCCGGCTGTTCCGCGAAATGACGGTCGTCGAGAACGTCGAGGTGACGGCGCTCGGCCTCGGCATGTCGCGCCGGGCCGCGCACCAGCACGCGATGGCGATGCTGGCGTGGGTCGGCCTCGCCGACAAGGCGGACCAGATTGCCGGCACCCTGCCCTACACCGACGAACGCCGTGTCGGCGTCGCGCGTGCACTGGTGCTTTCCCCCGCCTTCGTGCTGCTAGATGAGCCGGCGGCCGGCATGTCGGATTCCGAATGCGAGGACCTGATGACCGCGATCGCCGCCATCCCGCGCGAATTCACCTGCGGCGTGCTGCTGATCGAGCACAATATGAGCGTCGTGATGGGCGTCTGCCAGCGCATCCATGTGCTGGATGGCGGGCGCACCATCGCGCAGGGATTGCCGGCCGAGATCCAGCGCAACGCGCAGGTGATCTCGGCCTATCTGGGCATGGAGGGCTGACGATGCTCGATGTCGAGGACATCCATGTCAGCTATGGGCGGCTGCGGGCGCTGAAGGGCGTGTCGCTGTCGGTGGCCAGGGGCGAGCTGGTGTGCCTGATCGGCCCCAACGGCGCCGGCAAATCCACGACCCTGGCCGCCGTCGCGGGCGGCGTGACGCCGACGCGCGGGACGATCCGGCTGGAGGGTGCCAGTCTGGCCGGACTGCGCCCGGAGCAGATCGCGCGCATGGGCGTCTCGCTGGTGCCGGAAGGGCGGCATGTGTTCGGCACGCTGACGGTGGCCGAGAACCTGCGCGTGGGCACCTACATGCGCGCCGACCGGCGCAGCATCGGCGCCGACTTCGATCGCGTCCTGGCGCTGTTTCCCCGATTGCGGGAGCGGATCGGCAGCCCGGCCGGGCGGCTGTCCGGCGGCGAGCAGCAGATGCTGGTGATTGCGCGCGCGCTGCTGACGAAGCCCCGCCTGCTGCTGGTGGACGAGCCGTCACTGGGGCTGGCACCGCGCATCGTCGATCAGGTGTACGAAATCCTGCTCGCGGCGCGCCAGTCGGAAGGGCTGACGCTGCTGATCAACGAGCAGAGTTCGCACCGCATCATGAAGCACGCCGACCGCATCTACGTGATCCGCGGCGGGCATATCCAGTTGCACGACCATGCCGCCAACCTGCAGGACGGCGAGGCGATCAAGCGGGCCTATTTCGGATTCGGTGAAACGGCTGCCATCGAGGAGGACGCGGCGTGATCGGCTTCCTGCAAAACCTTGTCGACGCGCTGAACCTGGGCAGCCTGTACGCGCTGGCGGCGCTTGGTGTCGGGCTGCTGTTCGGCATCCTGCGGCTGGTGAACTTCGCGCATGGCGACTTCATCTCGATCGGCGCCTATGCGCTGATCGTCCCGTCGGCCGAGGTCACCGCGCAACTGTTCATCGGCCAATGGAACTGGACGCTGATGATCCCGACCGTGACGCTGATCGTCGTGATCGTGGCGCTGATCTGCGACGCGCTGGTGTTCCGGCCGTTGCGGCGGGCCAGCGCGCCGACATTGATGATCGCCTCTTTCGCCGTCAGCTACGTCATTCAGAACGGCATCCTGATGATTTATGGCGCACGTCCGAAGGCGGCCAATCTGTGGTCCGGCCTGGACACGGCCGTGCTGATCGGCGATCTGCGCGTGCCGATGCTGCAGGTGGTGACGATCGGCACGACGCTGCTGCTGATGGCCGGGCTGACGCTGTTCCTGAAGCGCACCTCGTTCGGCGTGATGATGCGCGCGGCGGCCGAGGATTTCCGCATGGCGCAGTATCTGGGCGTGCGCGGCAATCTGGTGATCGGCATCGCGTTCGCGATCAGCGGCATCCTGGCGACGGCGGTCTCGCTGCTGTACCTGTCGCAGACCGGCACGCTGAGCCCGACCATGGGCGTGCCGCTGGCGCTGTTCGCGTTCGTCGCGGTCGTGATCGGCGGCATGGGCAGCCTGCTCGGCGCCGTCGTCGGCGGCTTCCTGGTCGGCATCGTCGTGGTGATGTTGCAGGCGTATCTGCCGGAGGAATTGCGGGTGTTCCGCGATGCGTTCGCGTTTGCGTTCGTGATTCTGATCTTGTTGATCCGCCCGGCCGGCATCGTGCCGACCCGCGCGTTTATCGAACGCGTGTGAGGAAGACCGACATGGCCCAGGTCGCTCCCGTCTCCATGGTCCGCCGTTACTGGCCGTTGCTTGCGCTCTGCGCCATCGTGACCGTGATCGTCGGCATCGCAGCGCTGCTCGGCGACGATCAGGTGCAGGTGACGGTGACGGAGATGCTGATCCGCATGATCGTGGTGGTCGGCCTGTACCTGTTCATCGGCAACTCCGGAATTCTGTCGTTCGGCCATATCGGCTTCATGTGCATCGGCGCCTATGCCGGCGCCTGGGCGACCGTCGATCCGACCTGGAAGCAGATGATGCTGACGGGCCTGCCGGAGTTCCTGCAAGACAACCAGTATCCGTTCCTGGCGGCGGTGCTGGGCGGCGGGCTGCTGGCGGCGTTTGTGGCGCTGGTGCTGGGGGCGGCGATCATGCGGCTCTCCGGCATTGCCGGATCGATCGCGACATTCGCGTTCCTGGCCATCGTCAACAGCGTCTATTCCAACTGGGAATCCGTCACTGCGGGTACGAGTTCGATCATCGGCGTGCCGAACGTGGTCGGCCCGTGGGTCGCGTGGGCGTTCACGCTGGGGACGCTGGTGTTGGCCTACGTGTTCCAGGTGTCGCGCTTCGGGATGATGCTGCGCGCGTCGCGCGACGACGAGGTGGCGGCGAAATCCTCGGCCGTCGGCGTCGTCAAGATGCGGCTGATCTCGTTCGTGGTCTCGGCGTTCGTGGTCGGCGTGGCCGGCGCGCTGTACGGGCACTTCCTCGGCATCCTGACCGCCGACACGTTCTACCTGAGCCTGACCTTCGTGACGCTGGCGATGCTCGTGGTCGGCGGCGTCGGCAGCCTGACCGGGGCGGTGACCGGCGTGGTGGTGGTGACGATCGTGGTCGAGGTGCTGCGCCATATGGAGGCGGGCGCCTGATCGGCGGCACGAACGCTGCATCTGCCGCAGGGCAGCCAGGAGATCGGCCTGGGCATCGTGATGGCGCTGATCATGATCTTCCGGCCAAGCGGCCTGACGCGCGGGCGCGAAGTGCCGTGGCCATTCAGCGCCGACCCCGCGACGGCGCAAAGTTCAAGGCGGCACGGGCCGCAGGTTGATCCTTCGTAGGGTGGGCTGCGCCCACCCTACGGCTCGCTACGCCACCCGCAAAGCCTGCGTCCCGGCCGGATCGACCGCCCCACCCGCATCCAACGCGACCCGATACACATCGCGGGCCCGCTCAACCGAAATCCACCCCTCGCGTACATCCCGCGCCACCGTCGCCGGGTCGCGCTCGCTCGGCGAGCCGTAGCCGCCGCCGCCACAGGAGAACGACCGCACCCGCTCGCCCTGAAGAATCTGCACCTGCGCGCACCCCGGCAACTTCTCCTCCGCGCCATTGCGGCCGACGCGGTGTTGCTGCGCCGGCGCGCCGCTCAACCCGCCGCGCACGCCTTGTGCCGGATGGTCGGTGCCGTCGCTGACGTAGCCGATGTCGATGTCGCAGCCGACCGGGCCGAACTCCACGAGAATGCTGCTTGACCCGGTGTGCCGGCCGGCGCCTTCGGTGTCGGGGAGGAAGCGGCGCTGGTGGATGTGGATCGGCTGGCGCAGCTCGTCGAGTTCGATGCTGTCCTGGAAGCACAGGCCGGCATTGCCGACATGGCACAGCGTCTGCCAGGCATCGGTGCCCGGCGCGCCCGGCCCGCCGGACAGCCCGAGAAACACCTGATTGACGAAGCGGCTGCCGTTGGGCAGCTCGCCGGAAATCACCCCGGCCGCCGGCGGAATGATGGCGCCGGATTCCGCCAGCCCCTGCCCGTCCGCCATGCCGGCGAACGCCGCCTGCACGCTGTTGGCGACACGGTCGGCGAGGTTCGTGGTCGCAACCGAACAGGAGGTCGGGTGCTTCGGGATGCCGACGATGCAGCCCTCGCGCAGATGGATGCGCAGGCGGCGGAATGCGCCGGCGTTCTTCGGCACCGCGTGATCGACGCTGTTGAACAGCGCCCACCATCGCCGCCGTGCGCGCACACGCTTCCGACAGATTCAGGCCGCACGGCATGCAATCCGGGTTGTCGCGCAGGTCGATGTCGATCATCGCCGCCTCGGTGTCCACGGCGACATCGGCACGGATCGGCACACCCGTGTCGGGTGTGCCGGGGAACGCGTCATGCGTGCTGGTATGCGTGCCATTGCCGGGCTTCAGCCGGCGGATGGCGGCGATCATGCGCTGCTCGGTGTAGTCGAAGAAATCCGCCTCGTGCGCATGCAACGCTTCCCAGCCGATTTCGGCGCCGAGTTGCAGAAGCTCGCGCTCACCGATGCGCGCCGCGCCGATCATCGCGAGGTAGTCGCCCCACCATTGCTCGGGCACGCGGATGCGCATCTGGCACATGCGGATGATGTCGTCGATGTTCTGGTAGTCGCGCTGCACCTGCACGGCCGGGAAGATCAGCGCGCCTTCGTCGTACACGTCGCGCGCGTTGCCCATGTAGGTGGTGGGCTGGCTGTTGCCGCAATCGGCCTGATGCGCCTTGGCGACGACGGTGAAATGATGCACGCCGGCATCGTCGATCACCGGCACCAGGATGGTGTGGTCGGCCGGATGCGAGCAGCCGTGATACGGCGAGTTGTGCAGGAACGCATCGCCCCGGCGCAGCACCGGATGGAACTGCTTCATCGGCGGCGGCCATCAGATCCGGGCCGGACAGCACGTGGATCGGCAGGCTTTCGGCTGCCGCCAGCAACTGCTCGTCGCGCGTGACGATGCAGCAGGAGAAATCGCGCGCGATGTTCAGCACGCCCGAGCGTCCGGTGCGCAACAGCGTGTTCGCCATCTTGCGCGCGATGCTTTCCAGGCGGTTGTTGATCAGCGCGAGGCGCACGCCGTCGGCGCGCCGGGTCGTTGCGTCGTTCATGTCAGGCCGCTCCATGTCGCCGGGATCTACCGACAGGCTGCCGGATTGCCGCCGCTCCGCGACCGCGCCGGGATTGACCACGACCGTCGTGAACGAGGATTCGATGATTGCCGGGCCGGCGATCCGTTCGCCCGGCGCAAGTCGCCTCGAACCGGCGCACCGTGCGTCGGGCACGCGGCCGGCGCCGGGGAAGAACGCCGAACGAATCGCCCTCGCCGCGCCACCGTCTTGGTCGCCGCGAGCGTGCCGCCGATCGTCGTCACGCAGACGGCAGGCGACAGAGACGCTCCAACCGACGA
Organism: uncultured Pseudomonadota bacterium; assembly: GCA_963764895.1. Taxonomy (GTDB): domain Bacteria; phylum Pseudomonadota; class Alphaproteobacteria; order Acetobacterales; family Acetobacteraceae; genus CAVXUK01. The sequence continues at coordinate 60,246 of CAVXUK010000009.1, read as the reverse complement.
TCTCGATCGGCGAATTCGGCGTCGCGAATCGCAAAGACCTCCTCGTGCGTGGCGTGGAATGCCTCGACCAGCGCCGCAACATCGGCGGGGCCGCCGAAGCGCGGCGACGGCGAGTTTCACTTCGATCTCCCACACCTGTTCCGGATAGCGCGCCTCGGCCCAGAACTGGATCGTCTGTTCGAGCGAGCCGTGGCCCGGCCCGGCGATGAACGCCGGGCCTCGCGCTCCAGCCGGTCGAGCACTGCGTTGGCCCGTTCGTAGTCGAAGCTCGCGCTGCGTGTGAACAGCGTGGCGTGATACTGTGCCGTCAGGTCGGACATCAGCGCGCCGGCCGCCGACAATGCGGCGCCGACTTCCGGGATCAGCAGGCTTGGCGACTCGAGGCGCCGCGCGATCAGCACCGAATTGAGCCCGGCCGCGCCGCCGCCGCCGACCAGCACCGCCTCGCGCGGGTCGATGCCCTGGTTGACCGTGATGTCGAGGATCGCCTGCACCATGTTCTCGGTCGCCACCGCGATCATCGCGCGAGGCTGCGTCGTCCACCGACAGGCCGAGCGGTCCTGCGACCTCGCGCGCGATGGCGGCGTGCGCGCCGTGCGAGGTCGAGCTTCATCGAGCCGCCGAGGAAAAAATCCGGATCGATGTAGCCGAGCACGACGCGCCGCATCGGTCACGGTCGGCTGGTGCCGCCGTGGCCGTAGCAGACCGGGCCGGGCACGGCGCCCGCGCTTTTCGGCCCGACATGCAGCATGCCGCCCTCGTCGATCCAGGCGATCGAGCCGCCGCCGGCGCCGATGCTGTGCACATCGACCGAGGGGAACCCGGTCATGTGGCCGCGGAACGGCTGGCCGATCCAGGTCTCGCGGGTCCACGGGATGCGCCCGCGCCGCACCAGCGACACGTCGTAGGTGGTGCCGCCGGTGTCGGCGATGACGGCGGTGTCGTTGCCTTCGTCCTGTATGGCGAAGTGCCGGCCGGAGACCGGCGCCATCGAGGGGCCGGAGTTGATCAGGTGGATGGGTGCTGCCGCGACATCGACGCCGTCGATCACGCCGCCCTGCGATGTCACCACCAGCACGCGCCCGGCAAACCCCGCGCCGCGCAGCCGCTCGGTGAGGCCGGACATGTAGGCCGCCATCATCGGCTTCAGCGAGGCGTCGATGCAGGCCGATGACGCGCGGCGATACTCGCGCAGCGTCGGGTTCAGCCGGTGCGAGAGCGTGTACGGCACGCCCGGCAGTCGCCTCCTCCAGCAGCGCCGCCACGCGCAAGCTCGTGTGCCGGATTGACGATCGACCACAACAGGCACACGGCGACCGCCTCGCACGCCCCGCGCCTGCATGTCCGCGATGATGCGACGGCACGCCACCGCATCGAATGGTGCCATTTCCGACCCGTCGGGACGCAGGCGGCCGGGGATTTCCCAGGTCAGCGAGCGCGGGACGTAGGGCTCGGGAAATGGCACCGTGTAGTTGAACGGCTCCATGCGGCCGCCTTCGCGCACCACCAGCACGTCCGGATGGCCTTCGGTGGTCAGGAACGCCGTGCGCGCGGTGTTGCCGGTGATGATGGCGTTGATCGCGTGCGTGGTGCCGTAGATGAAGGTTTCGCCGGCGGCCAGCAGCGACGCGAGCGACTGGCCCATGCCGTCCGCCGCCACCTGCAACGCATCCATCACGCCACGGATCGGATCGGACGGCGTCGTCGGCGCCTTGAACATACGTAGCGCGCCGGTTGCATCCTCGACCAGAAGGTCGGTGAAAGTGCCTCCGGTATCGACGGCGAAGCGCATCGCGAACTCCTACAGGTTCCGCGCAGTTTGCCGGCATGCCCCGAGACCTGGCAAGCGGCGCGCTTGCATCGTTGCCCCCCGCGCGCATACTGGCCAAATCATCAACGATGCGGATGCGGGCCATGGCGATCACGGGACGGACGGCGCTGGTGACCGGCGGGTCACAGGGCATCGGCGAAGCCATCGTGCGACGCCTCGCGGCCGAGGGCGTCACCGTCGCGGTCGTCGCCTCATCCAGTCTCGCGAAGGCCGAGGCGGTGTGCGCGACGCTGCCCGCCGGGCGCGGCGTGCCGTTCGCCTGCGATGTCCGCGATGCGGACGCCGTCAATGCGTTGGTCGCCGATGCAACCGCGAAGCTCGGCAGCATCGACATCCTGGTGAACAATGCCGGCGTGTTCTACCCGACGCCGGCCGGCGCGACGGAACAGGCCGCGTTCGACCGCATGATCGACATCAACATCAAAGGCACCTGGCACGCCATCAATGCCGTGGCGCCCGCGATGAAGGCGCAACGGCGGGGCTGGATCGTCAATATCGGGTCGGTCGTCGCGTCGATGGGGTTCGGCGGCTATGCGGTGTATTGCGCCAGCAAGGCCGGCATCGTGATGCTGACGCGCGCGCTGGCGATCGAACTGGCGCCGCACGGCATCAGCGTGAACTGCGTCTCGCCCGGCAACACCGCGACGCCGATGAACGAATTCATCCGCACCGATCCGTCGTTGAAACCGATGCTGGACGCCATGGCGGCGCGCACGCCGAGCGGAAGCACCTATTCCAGCGCCGAGGACATGGCCAATATCGTGGCCTTCCTGGTATCCGACGGCGCACGCGCGATCCACGGTGCCAATATACTGGCCGACGAGGGCTTCTCGGCAGGGCTGTAGCCATGGCCGAGACCGTCCTTGTCACCGGCGGGGCCGACAGCGTCGGGCGCGTCATGGCCGAGCGTTTCGCCGCGCGCGGCGACCGCGTGCATATCTGCGACGTGCGGGCGGACGCGCTTGCGGCCACGCTCGCGGCCAATCCCGCGCTGCGCGGGACGCTGGCCGATGTCGGCGACCCGGCGGCACTGGCCCGCGTGGTTGCCGAGGCAACCGCGTGGCTCGGCGACATTTCCGTGCTCGTCAACAATGTCGGCATCGGCGGCCCGCGCGCGGCGATCGAGGACATCGCGCTGGAAGACTGGGACCGTTCGCTGGCCGTGAATGTCACGGCCATGTTCCACGCGATGAAGCTCGTGGTGCCGGGCATGAAGCGGCTTGGCGGTGGCGCGATCGTGAACTTTTCCACCGGCTCCACGCGCACCCGCCTGCCGATGCGCACGGCCTACGTGGTGTCGAAATTCGCCGTCGAGGGGCTGACGCTGAATGCCGCGCGCGAACTCGGCCCGTTCGGCATCCGCTGCAACGCGATCCTGCCCGGCATGATCGACAACGCCCGCATGCAGGGCATCGTCGCCGCCAAGGCACGCGAGACCGGGCAGGCTGTCGCGGAGGTCGAAGCCGGCTATCTGCGCTACATCTCGCTGCGCACGAAAACCGCGCCGTCCGACCTCGCGGAGATGGTGCTGTTCCTGGCCTCCCCCGCCGGCCGCATCATCACCGGCGAGCTGATCTCGGTCAGCGGCAACCTGGAATGGGAGGACTGACGGCGCTACGCCCAACCGGCCAGGTGCGGCGCGTAGAAGTTCACCGTCAGGGCCAGCGAGCGGAACAGCCAGCGCCCTTCGTACCTGGCGTACACCTCGTCATAGGCGCTCAGCAGCCAGCGCGCTTCCGGCGTGCCGTCGTCGCGCGCCACCGTGCAGGGCATGATGAGGCGCCATTTGCCGGTGGCCGCGTCGGCGCTCTGCACCTCGATCATCGGGTTCAGCACCAGATGCGCGGCAAAGCGGATCGTCCCGCTGATGCCCCGGAAGAACGTACGGATCGCCTCGCGCCCCTCATGCCGGCCAAAGGATGGGCCGCCATCCCACACGCCATCGGGCACGAACAACGCCGCAAGCCCCTCCGGATCGTACTCGGCGTCGCAAAGCGCGCAGTAATATGCCTTGAGCTGCTTGATCTCCTCGATGGCCTCAAGCCGCGCCAGCCGTTCCTCGATGCTCGTCATGCCAAGCCTCCCGAAAACCCGTGCCGGACGCCGCCGTCCGGCACGGGAGCCAGACTACTTCTTCAGGCGATACAGGACATCGTTCGGGATCGCGTTCCGAGACGGTCTGGCTGTCGATGACCTTGTCGGCGCCGTCGGCCACTTCCTCGATCATCATCGGAATCTGGGTCTGGATGTGCAGCTTGGGGCTGAACGACCGCGGCCCCAGCACCGTCGGCACATCCTTGTAGGTCTCCAGTTTCTTCACCACCGTCTTCGGGTCCGTCGTGCCGGTCTCGGTGACCGCCTTGGCCCAGAGCTGCATGAACGCATACACCGGGTAGGCGTATTGCGACGCCGGCAGCACGCCGTACTTCGCCTTGAACGCCTGGGTCAGCGCCTGCACCTCGGGGCGCGGGTCACCCGTCACGGCCGCCTGCACGGCGATATAGAAATCCGTCAGCCCGGGGGCTGCGGCAAGCCAGTAGGAGCCGTCCACCGAGCTGCCATTGAGGATCGGGACCGTGATGCCCGCCGCGCGGATCTGTCGCACGGCGCTGGCAGCCCCCGGCTCATACGTACACAGCATCACGACATCGACCTTGTGGTCGCGGATCGCGTTGGCCAGCCGCGTGACCTGCGGGGCGATGGAGGCGTCGCCGTTCTTGAACGTGTCGCGCCCGGCGATCGTGCCGCCCTTCTTCGGGTACATCCAATCGAACCCGGCGCAGACCGACTTGTCGTATTCGATGGAATCGTCGAGCAGCACGTAGCCGGTCTTCCAGCCCTTCTTGCCGGTCGCCCATTCGGCGTCCGCAGCGCCCTGGAGCTGCGCGGCCCCGGAGGCGGTGAACGACAGATTGCCCACGCCAAGAATACCCGCCTTCGGGTCTTCGGCGCACAGGAACACCGAGATCACGCCGGCCCGCTGCGCCTGCAACGCGGCGGGCGCGCCATAATCGTAGTCGCAGGTTGCGAATGCCAGCACCGCGCCGGCCTGCACCACCGACAGACCGGCCTTCGCGCCCTCGGCGCGGTCGGACTTGGTGTCGGCATCGACCGCGCGCAGCTTCTTGCCGAGCAGGCCGCCCTTCTCGTTGGTCTGGTCGATGAACAGCTTTGCCATGCGGGTGCTGTCGCCGTCATAGGCCTGCATCGGCCCGGACAGCGCGACGGAGAAGCCGATGACGATGTCATCGGCAGCCGGCGCCTGGGCGGCCGTGCCCAGCAGCAATAGCCCCGCGACAGCGGCCAGGGCCGCGCCCCGCCAAATCCGCTCACTCATTCTCATGGCTCCCTCCGGTCCTTGGCGCCGTCATGCGGCATTCGCGATGCAGCGTAGCAAACCCCGCAACGCTGCCAAGACCGAAAGCTGCCGAAATCGAGCCTTTTCGGCGAGGTGGGTGAAAAAGCCGGCAAATCGTTACGAAAACCGCCACCGACCATACGCATGCCGGTTTTCGTCATTATTCGCCAACGCGGCCAGGACCGACCGCATCGCGGTCACTTCTGGCGCGTCATATGGGCAGAAACAGCCGCGACCGGGCTCAGCCGGCGCGCAACGAGCGCGGATACAGCGCCTCCATCGCATCGTTGACGCTTTCGAGCTGTTCCTCGGACAGCTCGCACAGGCCCCGCACCGCTTCCCGCAACGAAGAGAATCGGGCGACCTCGACCGGGGTGGCCTGCTCGCGGGCAGTGCGCAGCCACGTGACCGACACGTGCAAACCGTTGTTGGTGATGAAAAACGTCGGCTCCTCCGAGCCGGGCGGCACCACGGAGACGAGTTTTGTCTGCTCATCATTGTCGAGCAGCACGTTCCAGCCACCCAGCCCTGGGGCGGCGGCGGCCCATTCCAGCGCGTACAGGACATCCGCGCGATGGAACACCGCCTCTCCGGTGGCGACCGGAACCACAAGCGGAGCGGTCGGACGCTTCAGTTTCTTTTGCATGAATGACACTCCACTAGAAGTTGGTCTCCCTGATACCTTCTTAGCAGACCGCGTGCCGGGCGTGCACGCCGAATGCATTGCAAGTTGCAACCGGCGGTTGAGGCCGCCAGACGCCTCGGCCGCCGGCACCGTATGAGGGTAGCACGGCCGCCCCCATCAAGTTCCAAAACATTCATGTTTTTGAGACGATCGAACCTATTGCACTCCTGGATCGTGTACGGTTATGTAATTGTGTCGAGACGGCAGGCGGCGACGTTGGTCGGCTTGATGGCAATGGCGGCAAAAGGCAAGGGGAATATGGTGGTTTTCAGTCGAGTGGTGGTAGCCCTTGCTGGCGTCCTGGCGCTGACCGCGGCGCTCGCGCAGCCGGCAGCCGCGGACGTGTCCCTGGTCGATACCGATGGCTACACGGGAACCGATCCGTCGATCACCGTCAACGGCGAGACGTTCACCAAGTCGAGCTGCACGACGGCGATCTGCTCCGACCTGGTCATGGATCTGGACGGAACCAACACCGGCATCGTCATCGAAGACGCGACCTCCGGCACTCCCTTCCTCTCCTGCACATACGGAACGAACTGCACCGACCCGAACGCCACGGACCTATCGATGCAGTTCACCATTTCGAGTGCAACACAAGCTATCGCGTCCGTCTCGCTGGGGTCAGTCAACGGCACCGCCGGCGTCACTGTCGGCAAATCGGTGGATTACAGTGGTGGCACAGGCAGCAACTCCGCCACCACGTCGGCGGGTGACGAATACGATCTGCCAAGCCCGGCTGGCACCACAACCGTCGATCTCGATGTGAACCTGAACCCAAGTCAGCGCGGGTCAGGAACGATATCGGTAACTTCCGTGACTCAGGACGTCACCACCACCACGCCGGTGCCGGAGCCTGCTTCCGTGTCGCTCGTCGTGTTCGGCCTGGTTGCGGCCGGCGCCGCGCGGCGCGCGAAACGTCGGGCCTGAGGGGATCTGTCAACCTTCCGCTCATCACCTACCGTTCGAACTAATTCCTGAATATTGGGGTGCGGCCGGCGCCGCAGTCCCCCGGAGAAGTGCGCCATGTCGCAGACCGAGACCGCAACCGCCACCTACTCTGCCGTATATCTTCCGCAGCTCGTCTTTACCGACATCTCTTTGACGGAGACGGACACCGTCCCGTCCTATGCGCCGAGCGTCGGCTACGATGTCTCGACGCTTTTGAACGACCCCTACAACACCGCAACCTCGTTCGGCGCTTACACCTTCGGCAGCTCGCCGACCTATGAAGGCTTTGCCTGGGCGGATTTCGGTGCCGGTGTGTACGGCGACCCGAACGGCGGCGTGGTCTCGCAGACGCTGACATTCACTTACAATGTCGCTGCCGCGACCGGCAACGTCATCATGGCGTTCGACCCGCTGGTCGTATACGACGAGTTGTCCGGTCCCTCGTCGCAACTCAGTCTCACGGCTGTCGAAACGGTGACGAGCGGCGGCACCTTGGTCGGCACGTCGACCTGGACGCCGAGCGGGTCCACCGGCACGACGTTGTCGGCCCCGGTGTCGTCTGCCAGCGTGACGTTGACGGTCACGGCGGCAATCAACGCCCCCGTCGAAGCCAACTCGCCCTACGTCAACGACGAAGTGCATTTCAGCACAATCGCGCAGGGCTTCGTCGCCGCCGGCGTGAGCATCGACAAGCAGATCTCCGTCGATGGCGGCCAGACATGGGTCGATGTCGGCAACGGCACCCTCAATGATCCGCAAGCGCTCGCGGGCAGCACCGTCGAATACCGCGCCATCGTCACCAACACCTCGAGCGCCGGTGTGTCGCTGAACAACGTTCAGGTGACCGATGCCAACGGTCCCTCGCCGTTCACCGTCGACGGCCAGTCCACCTTCTCGCTTGCCGCCGGCGCCAGTGTGACCACCGATATCATGACCGCGACTGCCGTCAGCGGGTATCAGGAGGATACGGCGACCGTCACCGCCACGGCGAACGACGGCATGGGGACGGCGACCGTGACCGGGTCCGACACGGCCGACTATACTGGCGTGGCCGCAAGCGTCAGCATCGACGACCAGGTGTCGCTAGACGGCAACACTTGGTACGATGTCGGCAGCGCGGTGTTCAACAATCCGACCACGCTGGTCGGCGGCACCATCTACGAACGTGCCATCATCACCGACACCGGGGCGACCGCGCTCAGCAACGTTTCGATCGGCGATGCCGGTACCGGTTCGGCAGCCTCGGTATTCACCGTCGGCGGCGCCGCCACCACCACGTTGGCCGTGGGCCAGACCGTGACCTCCGACGTGATGACGACCACCGCGCTGGCCGGCTACCAGCTGAACACCGCCACCGTCACCGGCATTGCCACACTGAACGGTGCGACCGTGAGCGTCTCTGCCACCGACACGGCCGACGCCACCGGTGTGACAGCGGGCGTCAGCATCGACGACCAGGTGTCGCTGAACGGCACCACCTGGTACGATGTCGGCAGTGCGGTGTTCAACAACCCGACCACACTGGTCGGCGGCACCATCTATGAGCGCGCCATCATCACCGATACCGGGACGACAGCGCTCAGCAACGTTTCGATCAGCGATACCGGTGCTGGCTCCGCGGCGTCCGTGTTCACCGTCGGCGGCGCGGCCTCCACCACGCTGGCTGTCGGCCAGACCGTGACCTCCGACGTGATGACGACGACCGCTCTGGCCGGCTACCAGCTGAACACCGCCACGGTCACCGGCACCGTCACGCTGACCGACGGCGCCCCCACCAACGTGTCCGGCACCGTCACCGCCACCGACACGGCCGACGCCACCGGTGTGACAGCGGGCGTCAGCATCGACGACCAGGTGTCGCTGAACGGCACCACTTGGTACGATGTCGGCAGCGCGGTGTTCAACAACCCGACCACGCTGGTCGGCGGCACCATCTATGAGCGCGCCATCATCACCGATACCGGGACCACCGCGCTCAGCAACGTCTCGATCAGTGATACCGGTGCTGGCTCCGCGGCGTCCGTGTTCACCGTCGGCGGCGCGGCCTCCACCACGCTGGCCGTCGGCCAGACCGTGACCTCCGACGTGATGACGACGACCGCGTTGGCTGGGCACGAGTTCAATACCGCCACGGTCACCGGCACCGTCACGCTGACCGGCGGCGCCCCCACCAACGTGTCCGGCACCGTCACCGCCACCGACACGGCCGACGCCACCGGTGTGACAGCGGGCGTCAGCATCGACGACCAGGTGTCGCTGAACGGCACCACTTGGTACGATTTCGGCAGCGCAGTGTTCAACAACCCGACCACGCTGGTCGGCGGCACCATCTATGAGCGCGCCATCATCACCGACACCGGGACGACAGCGCTCAGCAACGTCTCGATCAGTGATACCGGTGCTGGCTCCGCGGCGTCCGTGTTCACCGTCGGCGGCGCGGCCTCCACCACGCTGGCCGTCGGCCAGACCGTGACCTCCGACGTGATGACGACGACCGCGTTGGCTGGGCACGAGTTCAATACCGCCACGGTCACCGGCACCGTCACGCTGACCGGCGGCAGCCCCAATAACGTGTCCGGCACCGTCTCCGCCACCGACACGGCCGATGCCACCGGTGTGACAGCGGGCGTCAGCATCGACGACCAGGTGTCGCTGAACGGCACCACTTGGTACGATGTCGGCAGCACGGTGTTCAACAACCCGACCACGCTTGTCGGCGGCACCATCTACGAGCGCGCCATCATCACCGACACCGGGACCACCGCACTCAGCAACGTTTCGATCGGCGATACCGGCGTCGGCTCCGCGGCGTCCGTGTTCACCGTCGGCGGCGCGGCCACCACCACGCTGGCTGTCGGCCAGACCGTGACCTCTGACGTGATGACGACGACCGCGCTGGCTGGGCACGAGTTCAATACCGCTACGGTCACCGGCACTGTCACGCTGACCGGCGGCAGCCCCAATAACGTGTCCGGCACCGTCACGGCGGTCGACACGGCCGACGACACGGGTGTGACGACCGGCATCAGCATCGACGACCAGGTGTCGCTGAACGGCACCACTTGGTACGATGTCGGCAGCGCGGTGTTCAACAACCCGACCACGCTGGTCGGCGGCACCATCTATGAGCGCGCCATCATCACCGACACCGGGACGACTGCGCTCAGCAACGTTTCGATCGGCGATAGCGGCAGCGGTGCGCCCAGCTTCACCTTCTCCGGCTCAGCCACGACCGCACTGGCGGTTGGCCAGACTGAGACATCGGATGTGGTGACCACGACGGCGGCTGCCGGGCACCAGTACAATACGGCCACCGTGACCGGCACCGTCACGTTGACCGGCAGCGCCCCCACCAACGTGTCCGGCACCGTCTCCGCCGGCGACACGGTGGACTATACCGGTCTCGTTGCGAACGGAGCGATTTCCGTCACCGTCTACAACGACGCCAACGACGACGGAAAGCTCGACAACGGCGAGACCGGAGACGCCGGCATCACCGTATCGCTGCTCAACGCCAACGGCGTCGCAACCGGTGTGACGGCGGTGACGAACAGCGCCGGCGTGGTGAACTTCACCAATCTGGCTCCGGGAACCTACGAGGTCAGCCTTCCCACCCCGGCTGGCGATGTGGTCACCCAGTCCACCAACATGAACACCCCGCTCACGGTCACCAGCGGTGGCACCGTCTCGGCCGAAGAGGGCTTGTTCAAGCCCGGCGCGATCGTCATCACCGTCTACAACGACGCCAATGATGACGGAAAGTTCGACAACGGCGACACCGGAGATGCCGGCATCACCGTGTCGCTGCTCAACGCCAGCGGTGTGGCCACCGGCATCACGGCAGTCACCAACAGCAGCGGGACCGCCGAGTTCTCCAACCTGGTCGCCGGAACCTACGAGGTTGCCGTCGCCACGCCGACCGGCGACGTGGTGACCCAAACGATCAGCATCAACTCCGCGCTTGCCGTGACCGCCGGCGGCACGGTCTACGCTCAGGAAGGGCTTTACAAGCCGAACGGTTCCATCTCGATCGACAAGCAGGTTTCGGTCAATGGCGGCGCCACCTGGGAAGATGTGGGCAAAGGCGTGCTGCAGGACCCCAGCATCGCCGCGGGCGCCACGGTGGAATATCGCGCGATCGTCACCAACACCGGCTCGACCGCGCTCAATGACGTGTCGATCAACGATGTCGGGAACGGCGCGCCCACGTTTACCTTCGCCAGCACGTCGACGTTCGAACTACTACTACGGCTACGATCCGTCACAGTTCGGCAGCGACTGCGGCCCGTCGCCCGGTGGCGGCAGCACCTCGTCGGTATCGAGCATCAGTCTCGCGGTCGGCCAGACGGTGACGACAAATGTGGTCGGCACGGTGGCGCTCGCCGGCCACCAGACCGACACGGCGACCGTCACCGGCGTGATCAGCGGCACCTCGATCGATGTCTCCAGCAGCGACGAGGCCGACTACACCGGCCTGCCATCTGGCATCAGCATCGACAAACAGATTTCGGTGGATGGCGGCAATACCTGGGAGGATGTCGGCAGCGGTGTCATGCAGAACCCCAGCATCACGGTGGGTGGCACGGTCGACTATCGCGTCATCATTGCCAACACCGGCTCGACCGCCCTCACGGGTGTGTCGGTGCAGGATGTCGGCAACGGTGCGCCCACCTTCACGTTCGCAGGTTCGTCGTCGTCGTCGACGACAAGCTCCTGCGTGACAACGCCGGGCGTCTCCTCGCTGCTCACAGCCTGGTTCGGCTGCAACACGGAGCCGACCTCCAACTGCTACGGGTCGACGAGTTCCTCGCCTGTCACGAGCGTCAATCTGGCGGTGGGCCAGACGCTGACCTCCAACGTGGTTGGCACTGTCGCGCTTGCCGGCGTCCAGACCGACACGGCGACCGTCACCGGTGTCGTCAGCGGCACATCGATCGATGTGTCGGCCAGCGATGAGGCGGGCTACACCGGAATCGGCAAGAACCTGTGCGGCGATTACGGCCAGGCCCAGCAGATCGATTTCTGCTACAGCCCGAACGACACGGTCAGCCAGGCCTGCCTGTCGGCGGGCCTGGGTTCCTGCAACGGCGGCACGCCAGCCAACACGTGCTTCATCGAGGTCACGAACAGCTCCAATGCGTACCAGAGCGGTGCGAATGTTTACTACGAGGGGAGCTGCTCCACCGGCCAGGAAATCGCTGCAAGCTGCGGCGCCGGTTCGTTCGGCACCGACACTTACGTCCATATCTTCAGCAGCCAGTCGGCCTTCAATGCCCACGCGTCGCAGATCCAGCAATGCACGATCTTGACCGGCGGTTCCTCGGCCGATCTGTACTGCGGTGAGCAGGTGGGCGCGGTGACGGTCTGCGGCTACACCGGCACCCACGGCTCCTACGCGCTCTGACGTGGCGGGCCGGGCGCGGTCGCCCCGGCCTTCCCCGCATCGACCAAAGAAAGGACCGGCCCGCGGCAACGCGGGCCGGCTCGTCTTTTCAGTGCGTCACAACCTGCCTGGTGCGGGTGCTTTCGTCGGCCGCCGGCACGATGCGCAGGCTGTTTATCGCGTCGTTCGTGTAATCAGGTACGACGCATACCGTTGCGCGAGGCACCGGCAGCGTAAATAGGTATGGCGCATACATAACACCTGCGCCGATGCTCAGGCACCTACCTCCGCGGCCGCCCGCGACAGCGCCAGCCGGCTGCCGCCGAGCCGGCCGAACAGGTCGTCGCGGCACGTAAGGATAAGAATCTGCGTCTTGGTGGAGGCTTCGGTGAGGATGTCGAACATCCGCTCCAGCCGCTCACCGTCCGAATAGGCCAGTGCGTCGTCCAGAATCACCATGGCGGGCTTGCCCTGGTCGACCAGCAATTCCGCGAAGGCGAGCCTTGCCAGCACGGCGACCTGTTCCTGCGTACCGTCGGAAAGCCGGTCGAATTCCTCGGCCCCGAGGTCGCGGCGGGTGATGCCGGTGATGCGCAGCCTGTCGTCGCAGGCGATGTCCGCGCCGGGGAACAGTTTGCCCAGATAGGGGGCGACGCGGCGGACGACGGGGGCCAGATAGCGCTCCTTGGCGGCGCGCTCGGCGGTGGCGAGCGTGTCGATCAGCAGGCGCAGCACTTGGCCCTCGCGCTCGAACCCGGCAAGCTCCTGGCCGAGCGCGTCGCGCTCGCGTTCTGCAAGGGCAAGTTGTTCGTCCAGGCCGGCACCGCCCTCCTGCGCGATGCGCGCGCGCAGCCCAGCGATCTCCTCGCGCAGCCCGCGCACGGTTTTCTGGCGGTTTTCCAGCGCTTTTTCATAGCGGTCGATGCGCGCCTGCATCCCGTCCGGCGTGTCCTCCGGCCGGTCGCGCTCGCAGGCGGCAAGGTCCGCGACACGGCTCGCCTTGGCGGCGTTGGCAGCGGCGACGCGTTGCGCCAGCACCTCGCCAGCTTCCGCGCGTTCGGCGGCGTCCTGTTCGGCCAGCAGCTTTGCCTGCACGCTGGCCTTCGCCACAGCCTCCGCCTCCAGCGTCGCCAGCGTGGTGCGCGCGTCGGCGTGGCGGGAAGCGGCGACATCGAGATAGGCGCGAGCAGCGGCGACCGCTTCGGCGGCGGCGGTCTCCTCGTCGGCGGAGGCGCGCACGCCGGCGCTGGCGTCCGCTTCGCTTGGCAGTTCGGCCAGACCGAGCGCCTCCCGCTCCTGCCGCACGCGCCGGCGGGTGATCTCAACATGGTCGCGCAGCGGTCCGGCTCCCGCTGCCAGGCCGGTGGCAGCATCGCCGGGGGCGAGCCGCGCCAGCTCGATCGCGGCGTCGTTCACCTCCCGCTCCAACGTCTCGCGCTGCGCCCAAGCCTGATCGGCCGCGTCGGCACTGGCACACCCGCAGGCCGACAGCGCCTTGCGCATGGCGTCCTCGGCGCCGTGCAACTGCCGCAGCAGCTTGTCGCGGTCCTTGATTGCCGGACGGACCCAGAACTCGGCCGACGCCGGCGACGGTGATTTCCGTGTCCTCGACCACCGCGATCGAGCGTTCGCCCTCCGGCAGCGCGGCGCCGCCCACGGAGAGCCGGTCGCCGGCGAGCAGGTCGAAATCCAGACGGGTTGCCCGGTCGTCCAGGATCGCGCGCGCGGAATTCAGCGCCAGCGCGGCCTTGCGGACGGTCTCGATGCGCGCCCGGTCGATCGGCATGGCGTCCCGCCGCGCCGTCAGGTCGCGCAGCCGCATTTGCGCCGCCTCCGCCCGTTCGGCGGCACGTTCGAAGGTGTCGAGCACCGCCTCGCGGCGGATCAGGTCAACCAGCTCGCGTTGCCGCCGCGCCGCCTGCGTCGCCTCGTCGGCGCGCGTCTGGGCTTGGGTGAGCCGGTACGCGGCCCTGCGCGACGTCCGCCTCGGCGTCCGCCGCTGCCACGCGCGCCGCATCCCGCTTGCCGGTGGCGGCCGCGAGCAGCGCGCCCTCGGTCCGCAACGCCTCCGCCCGGGTCGCGCGCGCACGGGTTTCGCGGTCGGCGTCCTGCCAGTCGCGGTCGGCCAGTTGCGCCGCGCGGCGGGCGTTCTCCAGCTTTTCCTGGTGCAGCAAAGCCGCTTCCTTGCGCCGCCGCGCCTCCTCCAGCGCCGCGCGGTCGCGCTCCTCCGCCGCCGGGTCGCTTTCGCGCTTCAGCGAGTTGGTGCAGCGGCGAAGTTCCGCCACATCATCGGTCAGCCGCGCCGACCGGTCGCGCAGCTCGACGAGTTTGCGATCCAGCTCGGCAGTGGCCTGTGTCACGTCCCTGTGGCGGCCCCTCGGCTTGTCGTTGCCATCGAACAGCCTGGTGAGCGCCGCGCGGGCCTCGCGTGCGATTGCCTGCCCTTTCTCGCTGCCGGTCAGCACGCCGACCTCGGCATCCAGGCAACTGGTGATGGTGGACCGCGCGAGGTCGGAGCTCAGATCGGCCTGCTCCAACGAGTCGCGCTGCGTCACCCACAACGCGCCCCAGACGCCCATGTTCTCGGCCCTGGCGCCCTGCTTGCCGGCGGCGCCGAAGCCGAGCAGCCGTTGCAGCTCCTCCTCCGCCGCATCGCCGTCGAACCGGGCACCATCGGGCGCCAGCAGACGCGCCATCGGCTGGTGCAGGAAGCGCTTTTCGATGCGCCAGACGCCGCCGCCGGTCTCGAACTCCATCGCGAGCCGAGGGGCGGCATTGCCCCGCCAGTTCTGCATGCGCTTGATCGGCTCGGCCTTGCTGGTGTGCCGCTCGAACATCAGCCCGCGAATGGCCGCCAGAATCGTGGACTTGCCGAATTCGTTGGGGCCGCACAGCACGTTCACCTGGTCGGAGAAGCCGGACAGCCGCACCGGCCGGTCGAATTTACGGAACTGCTCCAGTTCCAACGCCCGCAGCCTCATCGCCGGGTGCTCCATTGCGTGTGCAGCACAAACAGGCGCTGCAAGGCCGCCGCCGCGACATCGCGCTCCGGGTCGGCGGGGTCGGCGGCACGCTCGGCCAGACGGTCGGCGGCGGCGCGGACGAAGCCGGCGTGGTCGATCGCCTCCAGATCCGCCGGCGTCGGACGCGGCAGCAGGCCGGCATCGTCCACCCGCAGCACCCGCAGCGCGCTGCCGACGCCCATCCGGATACGGTTCTCGAACGCCTCGCGCTCGGCCAGCGAGAGAGCGCCGGACGGCTTGAGCCAGACCAGCACGCTGGCGAGGTCCGGCGCCAGCGCGCGTAGCCGGGTTTCCAGGATGTCGATGTCGGCCGCGTTGTTCAGCGCCACCTCCATGCGCTGCCAGAGGAAGCGGCCGACGCGATGGCGCACCACCTCCGGCACGGCGCGGGGGCTATCGAGGGTCACCACCAGCGCTTCGCCGCCACCGGCGCCGCCGGTGCTGAAATCGTCGGTTTCCGGCGTGCCGGAATACCAGCAGCGCGGGCCGATTTCCTGCGCGCCATGCCAGTCGCCGAGCGCCAGATAGGCTAGACCGGCACGGGCCGGACGATCCGGCGCGATGCGGTTGTGCGTGCTGGCCTCGTCGCTGCCGAAGCTCGCGACGGACCCGTGCGCGAGGCCGATTCGCGCCGCGCCCTCCGGCGTCGCGGCCGCGTCCATCGGTTCGGTCGGGTCGGTGGCGGCATGGCGGCGGGTCAGCACGCCGGGCAGCAGCCACGCCGCACCGTCCAGGATCGGGGCCGGGTCCGGCGCCAGATGCAGGTGGATATGCCCGGGCAGGTCCCCGCGCAGCAGGCGTTCCCACGGGCCACGCGGCGTGTGGGCGTCATGGTTGCC
The DNA here is from genome assembly GCA_963764895.1 of uncultured Pseudomonadota bacterium. Classification (GTDB taxonomy): domain Bacteria; phylum Pseudomonadota; class Alphaproteobacteria; order Acetobacterales; family Acetobacteraceae; genus CAVXUK01. The sequence continues at coordinate 44,176 of CAVXUK010000009.1, read as the reverse complement.
GGGGATCAGGTGCCACGCAACGTCGGGAAACGCGCGCATCCGCTCGATCGGCTGGCGCAGCGTGCGTTCCGACGGCGCCTCGACATCGTAGATATCGCCGGCGACCAGCACGGCGCCGGCGCCTTGCGCGCGGGCCAGGTTGCCAAGCCGGGTAATCGCCTCCAGCCGCTCGCCGCGCAGCAATTCGTGGGCGTCCTCGGCAAACCCGAATCCCTTGCCGATCTGCCAGTCCGAGGTATGGACGAATCGCATGCTGAAAACTCCACACCTTCCGGTGGAGTCGCGCAAGCGGTCAGTCGGCTTGCAGCAACGCCGGTGCGGCCGTCCTTGCCGCGATAGAACCGCGCGCACCGCGGCGCGTCACAGACCGCGAGATACACCCGCTGGAGTTCATCGCCCACGCGCTCGATAAAGCGCCCGAATTCGCCAGGGGCGCGCTATAGGCGTCCATCGCAAAGGACATCGCCCGCATGTTCACCACCCGCCCCGAGATCGCCGGCACGTTCGGCGTGGTCGCCAGCACGCACTGGATCGCGAGCCAGACCGGCATGGCCGTGCTGGAACGCGGCGGCAACGCGTTCGACGCCGCCGTTGCCGCCGGGTTCGTGTTGCAGGTCGCCGAGCCGCATCTGAACGGGCCGGGCGGCGACGCGCCGATCCTGATCCATGACGCCGCCGCCGGCACCCAGCATGTCATCTGCGGCCAGGGCGTCTCGCCGGACGCCGCCACGCTCGACCGTTTTGCCTCCCTCGGCCTCGACCTCGTGCCCGGCACCGGGCTGCTGCCGGCCATGGTGCCCGGCGCGTTCGACGCGTGGTGCCTGATGCTCCGCGACTGGGGCACCTGGGAGCTGGCCGACGTGCTAGCCTACGCCATCGGCTACGCCACGCACGGCGTGCACGTGGTGCCGCGCATCTCGGCGACCATCGAGAGCGTGCGGCCGATGTTCGAGCAGGAATGGACCACCAGTGCCGCCGTGTTCCTGCCCGGCGGCAACGTGCCCGTCCCCGGCACGCTGTTCGCCAACCCCGCGCTGGCCGCCACCTACGGGCGCGTCGTTCGCGAGGCGGTCGGCGGCTCGCGCGAGGCGCGTATCGACGCGGCCCGCAACGCCTGGTACCGCGGCTTCGTCGCCGAGGCGATCGACGGCTTCTTCCGCTCCACCGAAGTGCTGGACACGTCCGGCCGCCGCCATCGCGGCCTGCTGACCGGGGCGGACATGGCCCGCTGGGCCGCGAGCGTCGATGAGCCGCTCGCCTATGACTACCGCGGCCACACGGTGCTGAAATGCGGCCCCTGGAGCCAGGGGCCGGCGTTCCTGCAACAACTCGCGCTGCTGAAGGGATTTGGCATCGGCGGCCTGGACCCGGTCGGCGCGCCGTTCGTGCATCTGGTGGTCGAATGCGCAAAACTCGCCTTCGCCGACCGCGAGGCGTACTACGGCGACCCGGATTTCGTCGAAGTCCCGCTCGGCCATCTGCTGTCGGACGCCTACAACGCCGAGCGGCGGGCGCTGGTGGGGGCGGACGCGTCGCTGGCGTTGCGCCCCGGCACGGTGCCCGGCTTCACGCCCCGGGTGGACCATGACGCCGCACGCCGGCTGGAGCTGATGACACGCGCCCCCGGCGTCGGCGAACCGACCGTGGCGCGGCTGGGCGCCTCCGGCGGCGACACCTGTCATGTCGATGTGATCGACCGCCACGGCAACATGGTCAGCGCCACGCCGTCGGGCGGCTGGCTGCAATCCTCGCCCGTGGTGCCGGAACTGGGCTTCCCGCTCGGCACGCGCGGGCAGATGTTCTGGCTGGCGCCGGGCCTGCCCACCAGCCTCGGCCCGCGCCGCCGCCCGCGCACCACGCTGTCACCCTCCATGGCGCTGCGGGATGGGCGCGCCTGGATGGCCTGGGGCACGCCGGGCGGCGAGCAGCAGGATCAGTGGTCGCTGATCATGTTCCTGCGCATGGTGCATCACCGCCTGGGCATCCAGCAGGCGATCGACGCGCCGAGCTTTCATACCGAGCACTGGCCCAGCAGCTTCTGGCCCCGCGCGGCGCGGCCCGGCAAGCTGGTGCTGGAAGGCCGTTACGACGAAGCCGTGCTGGCCGATCTGCTGTCGCGCGGCCATCTCGCCGAACTGGGCGAGCCGTGGAGCGAAGGCCGGCTTTCGGCCGCCCGGCGTGAGCCGGACGGCCAGATGTTTGCGGGCGCCAACCCGCGCGGCATGCAGGGCTACGCGGTCGGACGCTAGCGTTTTCCCGGCGGCTTGACGGTCGTGCGCGCGCCGGGGGTGGGGCGTGCCGGCGGCGGCTTCGGCTTGTCCGCCGGCACGCCACCGGCGGCCGCGCGCAACTGGGCGATGGTGGCGCGCGTGGTGATCTGCTCCGGGTCCTGACGCAACTCGATCACCGCCGGACGGCCGCTCGCCACTGCGCGGCGGAAGGCGGGCGCGAATTCGTCGGTCTCCGTCACCAGTTCGCCATGGCCGCCGAACGCCTCGATGAACTTCACGAAATCCGGGTTGGTCAGCGGCGTGCCGGAGACGCGGCCGGGATACGCGCGCTCCTGATACATGCGGATCGTGCCGTACATGCTGTTGTTGAACACCAGGATGATCGGTGCCACGCCGTGATGGAACGCGGTGGCGATTTCCTGGCCGGTCATCAGGAAGCCGCCGTCGCCGACGAACGCCACCACCTGGCGCTGCGGAAACGCGATCTTGGCACCCACCGCCGCCGGCACCGAATAGCCCATCGCGCCATTGTTCGGCCCAAGGAACCGCTGCCGGTCGCGCAGATGCATGAAGCGCGGCGGCCATGTCGCGAAATTGCCGGCGTCGCAGGTCATCACCGCGTCGTCCTCCAGCAACTCCTCCAGCGCGTGCAGTGCCGCAGCCAGATTGAGCGACCCCGGATACTCGGGCACCGCGTAGCCGGCCAGCCGGATCGCACGCAGCTCGTGCGTCCAGTCCCGCCAGTGCACATCCCCCGGCGGCAGCTTGATCAGTTCGGCCGCGAACGCATCGAGATCGCAGGCAATGCCCAGTGCGGGGCGGAACACGCGGCCGATCTCGGCGGCATCCGGATAGACATGCACCAGCGGCACCGTGGCGCCGATATCGAACAGCGTGTAGCCCTGGGAGACCGCCTCGGCCAGCCGCGTGCCGAACGCCAGGATCAGGTCCGCTTCCTTCACCTTGGCGACCAGCGCCGGGTCCGCCCCCACGCCGAGGTCGCCCACGTAGTTGTCGAGCGTGCCGTCGTACAGCGATTGCCGCCGGAACCCCACGGTCACCGGGATCTCGTGCGCCGTCATGAAGTCGCGCACCCCGGCGCGACCGGCTTCGCTCCAGCTGCCGCCCAGGATCGCGAGCGGGCGCCGGCTCGCGGCCAGCATCGTATGCAGCCGCGTCAGCGCCGCCGGATCGGGATGCGGGCGCGCGACGGCGGCGGGGCCGACATCGGCCACCTCGACCTCGCGCTTCTGCATCTCCTCGGACAGCGCGATCACCACCGGGCCGGGCCGCCCGCTGGTCGCAACATCGACCGCGTGCGCCACCAGTTCGGGGATGCGTGCCGCATCGTCGATCTGGGTGACCCACTTCGCGAGCGGCGCGAACATTTTCCGGTAATCGACTTCCTGGAAGCTTTCGCGATCGGTTTCCTCGAACGGGATCTGGCCGACGAACAGCAGCAGCGGCGTGGAATCCTGCATCGCGACATGCACGCCGATGGACCCGTGGCAGGCGCCCGGCCCGCGCGTGACGAACGCCGCCGCCGGCCGCCCGGTGAGCTTGCCGCAGGCTTCGGCCATATGCACGGCCCCGGCCTCGAACCGGCAGGTGACGAGCTGCACCTGGTCGCGCACCGCGTACAGCCCGTCGAGCACATCGAGATAGCTTTCGCCCGGCACGGCGAAGGCATGGGTGATGCCCTGCGCCACAAGTGCGTCAGCGAGCACATGCCCGCCGGTTCGCGGCCCCCGCTTCTGGCGCGGCTTCAGATCCATGGTCGAGTCCCTTGCATTCGGGTGCAACATAGAGCGGTGGGCGGGACGGCGTCACCCCATGCCCAAATAGACGGTCGCCGCGATCGGTTGTATCCTCAGTCTGCCCGTGCGTTCCCGACCGGATGAACCCGGGCGGTAGTCATGAATGTCGGCCGCTCCGATATTGTCATTGCGGTCACGGAGGCAGCGATGGGCGAATTAGCACGACATGGGCTTAGCCTTGAACAGTTCTACGATTGGCTGACCGCCCAGGACCGTAAGTATGAACTGGTGAGCGGTGAGCCTGTGATGATGGCGGGAGCGAACCGCAGGCACGACAGAATTGCGACCAATACGATCCGCGTCGCTGGCAATCAGCTGCAAGGGAGCAGGTGCCAGCCGTTCACGAGCGATACTTTCGTGAGAATACCCGCGGGCAACGCAAGACTTCCCGACCTTGGCGTCGATTGTGGTCCGTTCGACGACACGGCTCTCGAAGCGAGCGCACCGACCCTTGTGATCGAAATTCTATCACCCACGACCCGTACATTCGATCGCAACGATAAGCTCGAAGAGTACAAGACGGTCCCGACGCTTGAATACATCCTCCTTATCGACCCGGATCATCCGCAGGTTCGCCTGTATTGGCGCGATGACAATCGGAATTGGACGAGCGTCAGAATCTCCGGTCTTGAAGCCATGGTGGAGATGCCAATTCTCGGGCTGAAGGTACCGCTCAACGACGTCTATGCCGGCCTGATGTTTCGGCCACGCCCAGCCCTTGTCGAGGCCGACGAGGCCACGTCGAAGCTATCGATCTAGCGACCGTAGCGAACCTGGCGAACGAAGGGTGGGACGCTCTATGCATCCCACCATCAGACATCGCAAAAGGCGGTATCCCCCCTGCTCGCCACGCGACGGCGTATGGCGCCGCTGTTGCATCCCACGGATCTTTCACGCCGCCTGCTGCAACGCCTGCTCCGCCGTCAGCGCCGTCTCCGCGCGTGCCCGACACGATCAGCTCCAGCACCTCGCGCTCCGTGGTGTGGCCCGTGTAGCGATCCCCCACCACCTCGCCGCGCTTCAGCACCATCACGCGGTCGCCCACGGCGAAAATATCGGTCAGCCGGTGTGAGATGATGATCTGCGCCACGTGCTGGCGCTTCAACTCCGCCATCGTCTCCAGCAGCCGTTCCGTTGCCATCACCGAAAGATTGGCCGTCGGCTCATCGAAGATCACCACGCGCGGATTGAACGAGATCGCGCGCGCGATCGCCACCGATTGCTGCCGCCCGCCGGACAGGCTTTCCACCTTCTGGAACACCGAGTTCACATCGACCTTCAGCCGCTTCAGCACCGCATTGGCTTCGGCGTACATCTTCGGCCGGTTGACGAAGACGCCGAAATGCCGCGGCCAGCGACCGAGAAAAATGTTCTGGCCGATGTCCATGTTGCCGCACAGCGCGAAATCCTGGTAGATCATTTCGATCCCAAGATCGCGGCTGTCCTGCGGGCTGCCGAAATTCGTCGGCTTGCCGTCGATCAGCACCTCGCCGTCGTCGCGCTGATAGGCGCCCGTCAGCACCTTCATCAGCGTCGACTTGCCGGCCGAGTTGTCGCCGACCAGCCCCAGAATCTCGCCCGGCATCAGGTGCAGATCGATGCCGCGCAGCGCATGCACGGCGCCGAAATGCTTGTCGATACGGCGCATCTCGATGATCGGCGTCATGCCGCGCCCCCTTGCCGGCGCGAACCCGCACGGCGTTTGAACAAACGAGCAAAGATGTGTTCCTGGCGCACCCAGATATCGCCCACCACGGCGCCGATCAGGATCAGCCCGATCAGCACGTTCATCCAGTGCTGCGGCATCACGAACGACCCGCCGTTTGGCAGCAGCACCTGCAGCGACAGCAGCGAGCGGATCAGCGTGATCGCCGCCGCGCCCGCCAGCGCACCGAGAATTGTGCCGTAACCGCCGAAGATCGAGCCACCGCCAATGATGACCGAGGAAATCCCGTCCAGCTCCCGCCCGATGCCGGCCGACGGATTGAACGAGCGCAAGTAAGCGACATAGATCACGCCGGCCATCGAGGCGCAGACGGCGCTGAACACCAGCGACCAGAACCGCACGGCCCCGGTATTGATGCCGGAATAGCGCGCCGCCCGCTCATTGCCGCCGACCGCGTACACCATCTGGCCGATCGGCGTCTTGCCCAGCACGATCGCCGCCAGCACCGCCAGGATGCCCATGATCAGCGTCTGCGCGCTGAACGCCTGCGTCACCAGCATCACCGTGCCAGGGCCAGGCGCCATGCCGATCGCATCCAGCACATCGTAGATGCTGCGGCCAAGCAGGTTGAAGTCGGACGAGAAGCCGGAAAGTTGCCGACCAGCAACGAGCCATGCCCCGATGCCGCGGGCGATATAGAACATGCCCAGTGTCGCGACGAACGCCGGCAACCGGAAGCGCACCGTGATCAGCCCGTTGATCACGCCGCACAACGTGCCGCACAGCATGGCGATGACCACCGCCAGCAACGGCGAAAACTCCATCTCCTTCATCAGGAACGCGGCGACCGCGCCCGACATCGCCAGCACCGAGCCGACCGACAGATCGATATCGCCATTGGCCATCACGAAGGTCAGCCCGGTGGCGACAAACCCGATTTCCGTAAACGCCAGCAACAGAGAGAACGTGTTGTCGAGCGAGCCCCAGAAATCCGGCCGCAGCGCCAGCCCGATCAGCCACAGCACGATGGTCAGCAGTACCGCCGCCGAGTCACGCCGCGCCAGGAATTTCCGCAAGCCCCGCGCCTCGACGGCCCGCGCCTCGGACCTGCCGCCATGCATCTGCGCGCCAACGATGGCGGCCTCGCCGCGATCGGGCGGCGGTGGCGCCGCTTGCCCGCGCAGCCGCGCCCAGATGCGCGCGGCGCCGCCGCCGCGGATCGCCCACGGCTCCACCAGCACCGCCAACAGCAGGATGATGCCGAGGCAGGCCTGCACCGCGCCGCCCGGGCAGCTGCGCGAAGGACTGCACCTCCATCTTCACGCCGTCCACGTCGACGATGTGCGTGATCGGCACGCCCTCACGCAGCACCTTGTCGATCAGCACGACCAAGGCCGCGCCCAGGCACGCGCCCAGCACGCGCCCGCGCCCGCCGGCGATCGAGGCGCCGCCGACGATCACGGCCGCGATCACGATCAGCTCGGCGCCCTGGCCGATCTGCGACGTCATGCCCTTGTCCTGCGCCACGTTCATCAGTCCGGCGATGGTCGCCGTCAGCGCCGAGAACAGGTACGCGCGCATCCGCACCCAGCGCGTCGGGATGCCGGCATATCCGGCCGCCTGCGCATTGCCGCCGACCGCCATCGTCTCATAGCCCACGCGCGTCTTGGCCAAGACGACCATGCCGATGACGGCAATGACGAGGAACACAGGGATCTGCGAGTTGAAGCCGAGCGCGTTGGTCTCACCGATGCCGAAGAAGCCGGGGTCGGCCACGGCTTTCTGGTCGTAGGCGATGGTCTGCCCGCCGGTCAGCCCCAGCACCATGCCGCGCCCGATGAACAGCATGGTCAGCGTGGCGATGAATGCCGGCACATTGAGCCGCGTCACCAGCAGCCCGTTGACGACGCCCATGGCGAGCCCGACTGCGACTGCGCCAAACACGGCCCAGCCGATCGTGGCATCGTAGTGATGCGGGTCGTACAGGATCGAAAAGATCGTCGCCACCAGCCCGAGCGTCGAGCCGACCGACAAATCCAGTTCCTTGTTGACGATGACGAAGCTCATGCCCACCGCCATCACGCCGTAGCGCGCGGTGTCGCGCAGCACGGCGGACAACGCGTCGGTGGTGCCGAAGAAGCCGGGATTGATGTAGGCGCCGACGCCGTACAGCAGCAGCATGAAGAACAGGATGCCCAGTTCCCAGCCGCCGATCAGTTGCAGCGGCAGGCGGGCGGAAAACCGCGGCGGCGAAGCGGGATGCAGGGCAGCGTGCGCGGACATTTTCGTTCCCATGGCCGGGCGAGTACGGCGAATCCGGGTCCCTCGACATATCGCGCCGGCGTCCCCTCTCCTTCCTGAAGGAGGGAGGAGAGGAGTTAAGATCGCAAGGACAATCCCCTCCCGCACCGCGAGAGGGGGGAGTGACCCTCAGTTCTCGAACCGCTTGCCGACCAGGCCGACATTCTCCTTGGTCACCAGCTGCGCGCGGGTGTCCAGGTTGGCCGCTGCGACGCCGCGGTCGATCTGCAAATAGAGCTGCGCCACCGGCCAGAAGCCCTGCAGGAACGGCTGCTGCCCGAGCGATCCGGTCAGCGCGCCGGTCTTGATCTGCTCCTGCTGCTTCGGCCCGAGGTCGAAGCCGAACGCGCAGATCTGGCCTTGCTTGTGCAGTTGGGTGATCGCGTCGCCCAGCGCCGGGGTGACGAAGCCGTTGGCGGCGAACGCGCCGACCACGTCCTTGCGGCTCTCGATCAGCGTCACGACGGAGTTCGTGATGCTGTCCTTGTCCACGTCCACGCCGATGTTCTGCGGCCCGGCATCGACCTTGAAGTTCTTCAGCACGCCGGCCTTGTTCAGCGTCTTCACGGTGGCGCCGAACGCGGCCTTGATGCGGTTGTTGACTTCCTCGTTGCCGAGCGTCGTGGTGTTCGGGAACACGATGGTGCCGGACTTCACGCCCTTGGCGATCAGGCACTTTGCGAGGGCCTCGCCGCCGATCGCGGCCGCCGAGGCATCCTGCCCGGTGTGCGAGATCTTCGAACGATCATACAGGTTCGGATCGTAGCGAGTTCATCGTCGCGACCGGAACGCCGTGTTCCTCAAGCTTCTTGACGAGATCGTCGTAGGCGCCCGATTGCGGCGTGGTCATGATGACGCCGTCGATGGTCGGGTCGTTGACGATCTGGTTCAGGATGGCGATTTCGCGAGGAATGTCGTCCACCGCCGCTTCGGAGCCGAGCTTGACCAGCGTGATGCCGAACGCATCGGCAGCCACCTGCGCGCCGACATAGGTCGGGTCGAAGAACCCGTTGCCGGCCGTGTGGGTGACGATCGCGAAGGTCAGCTTGCCCTTGTGCGAATGGAAGTTCTTGGTGGCCGGGCTTTCCTTGGCGGCGTCGCCGAAGGAATAGCCGCCGACCGCCTTGTCGAGCGCACCCGACTGGGCGAAAGCGCCCGTCGCGCCAAACGCAAGCATGGTCGCCACAGCCGTGGCGATGGTGAGATGTCTTCACGTTTCCCTCCCCGCGTCCGATTGGCGGACGCTTCTGTTGCAGGCAATGCGAGGTATGGCCTCGCCGTTCCAGCGACGATCATATCTCGGCGCGCGCCCCGGTCCAGCCCTATTTGTCAGACCTTCCGCGAACCGGCGACGGCCGGCTTGACCGCGCGTGCGCGGCGGCGAACTGTCACGCCGGTCGGGGTATGGGAGCAGCCGGATGCGCGCGATCTATGTCATGCTGAAATGCGAGATGGGTCAGGCCTACCGCGTGGCCCAGCTCGCCGCCGACACGATCGTGGAATTGTCGGAACTGCACTCCACGTCGGGCCAGTATGACCTGCTCGGCAAATTCTATCTGGAGCCGGAGCAGGACACCGGCCTGTTCGTCACCGAAAAGCTGCAAACGCTGCCCGGTGTGAAGGACACCTATACGCTCATCACGTTCAACGCCTTCGTCGGCGCCCGAACTTAGCCCCGGGGCATCAGCCGAGGCTGCCGGCCGCGCTCAGCACGGCGCCGATGTCGCCGGCGGCATCGACGCCCAGGATGTGGTGGCTGTGCCACAGCGCGAAGAACAGCAGCGACCACGCCGGCTGCGGCGCATGCTCGGCCTCGGCGAAGGCCGTCCGCACCCGCTCCGGCGGCAGCATCCCGGCCACCCCCGGCTGGACGGCGACAAGCGGAGCGATCGTCGCCGCCTGCGCGGCCATCCAGGCGCCGACCGGCGGCTTGAAACCCTTCTTGCGTGCGTAGGCACCGGCCTGCGGGAACGCGCCCGCCAGCCAGTCGCGCAACAGCCGCTTGCCGAACCGCATGCCGGCCTTCTCGCTGTCCGGCAGCCGGAACGCGAACGCCGCCACCATCGGATCGAGGAACGGCGTCCGCCCTTCCACGCCATGCGCCATCAGCGTGCGGTCCAGCTTGGTCAACAGGTCGTTGGGCAGCCACTCGGCGATGTCCACCGCCTGCGCCGCCTGCATCGGGCTGCGGGCGGTGGCGGCAGCGGTTTCGGCCGCCGCGATCCCGTCGCGCCAGCCGGCGCAGGTCGGCACGCGCCGCCGAACACGCCGCTGGCGCGCGGGCGGCGGGCGAACCACCGCCAGGGCGTGCGCCGCTTACGGTAACGGCTGTAGCCGCCGAACAACTCGTCGGCGCCCTCGCCGCACAGCGTCACCTTCAACCCGTCCGCCGCCGCGGCCCGCCCCAGCAGCCAGCTCGGCAGCACCGCCGCGTCGGCCGTCGGGTCGTCAATGCAGGCGGCGATGCGCGGCGCCAGTTCCCAGAACTGGGCCTGCGTCATCTCCAGCCGGTGGCACTCGGCACCGATGATCCCCGCGAGCCGCTGCGCCTCGAAGCTCTCGTCGAACTCCCCGCCGCCTTCCCAGCCCACTGTCAGCGCGCGGATGCGCTGGCCCGTCGCGCGCCGCATGAGCGCGAGAAGCGCCGACGAGTCGATGCCGCCCGACAGGAACAGCCCGTACGGCACGTCGGCGCGCAGATGCGCCGTCACGCTGTCCAGCAGCACCGTCTCCAGATGGCGCAGCGCGTCGGCGTGGCGGATGCGGCGCGGCCCGCCCTCCGGCAGCGCCGGGCGCAGGCGGGTGGCCACGATCTCGCCGCGCTCGACCACCAGCGTCTGGCCCGGCAGCACGCGGCTGATGCCGGGGAAGATCGTCTCGGCGCCGGTGGTAAACTTCAGTTGCAGCAGTTCATGGCAGACGCGCGCATCAGCAACGCGCGGCGCCAGCCCGGCGGCCAGCAGCGCACCGCGGCTCGGAGGCGAAGGCGAACAGGATCGGGGTCTGTATGTAGTATAATGGTTTGATGCCGAACGGATCGCGCGCCAGCAGCAACCGGCCCCGCGCGCGGGTCGTGGACGGCGATGGCGTACATGCCGCGCAGCCGTTCGGTGAAGGCGGCGCCATCCTGCTCGGCCAGGAACACCGGCGGCTCGCAATCCGAATGGGTGCGAAACGGCGTGCCCTCCATCTCCAGGCGCAGCGCCGGGTCGTTGTAGATCTCCCCGTTCGCCACCAGCGCCGCGCCGCCGGGTGCCCCGAGCGGCTGGTCGCCGGTGGTCAGGTCGACGATGGCCAGCCGCAGATGGATCAGCGCGGTGTCGCCGCGCACCAGCATCCCCTGCCCGTCCGGCCCGCGATGCGCCAGCGCGTCGCGCAGCGCCGCCAGCACCGAGGCCGGCGGAGCCGAGCCGTCCCGCGTCATCACCCCGGCCAACCCGCACATTCCGCCTGCCCTCCATGCCGGCCGGCTCTACACCGGGGATGTGCTTGCGTCACGTCCGTGCTACCGCCCGGCCATGCGCATTCTGTTCGTCACCTCCAGCCGCATCGGCGACGCGGTCCTCTCCACCGGCCTGCTCGATCACCTGATCCGTACCCATCCCGACCAGCCGCATCACTGTCGCCTGCGGGCCGGTCGCCGAGGGCGTGTTCCTGCGCATGCCCAACCTGGACCGCGTGATCACGCTCGAGAAGCAGCCCTACGGCCGCCATTGGCTGGCATTGTGGGCGGCGACCGTCGGCACGGTCTGGGACCTGGTGGTCGACATCCGCGCCTCGGCGCTGTCCTGGCTCGTGCCGGCGCGCCGCCGGGCGGTCATGCGCAGGCGGACCGGCCATAAGACCGAGCAACTGGCGGCGATCCTGCGCCTGGCGCCGGCCCCGCTGCCGGTGGCCTGGACCGCGCCGGAGGACCGCGCGCGGGCCGCGTCCCTGGTATCCGCCGGAGCGCCCGTGATCGCGCTCGGCCCCGACCGCCAACTGGGGCGGCAAGGTCTGGCCGGCGGAGCGATTCGTCGCGCTGTACCACGCCCTCGCCGCCGGCCCGCTGGCAGGCGCGCGCCCCGTCGTGCTGGCCGGGCCGGGCGCGCGCGAGCGGGAAATGGCAGCCCCGGTACTGGCAGCGCTGCCGGACGCGATCGATCTGTGCGGCCTGCTCTCGCTGCCCGAAGCGGCCGCCGTGCTGGGGCAGGCGGCGCTGTTCATCGGCAACGATTTGGGCCTGATGCATCTCGCCGCCGCCGCCGGTGCGCCCACGCTCGGGCTGTTCGGCCCGACCAACGCGGCCGAATACGCACCGAGCGGGCCACGCTCCGCCGTCGCGGTGGCAGGCGGGAGAGACATGGCCAGCCTCGCGGTGGCCGATGCGCTCGCCGCCGCCGCACGAGCTCGTGGCCGTTGCGCGAGCCGCCTGATGCGGGTGGCACAGGTGATGGCGGGTGCCGCGCTCGGCGGCGCCGAATTGTTCTTCGAGCGCCTGTGCCTCGGCCTGCACGACGCCGGCGAGACCGTCATGCCGGTGATCCGCCGCAACAAGGTCCGCAGCGACCGGCTGCGCGCCGGCGGGCTCGCTCCGCTGGAACTGGCATTCGGCGGCCGGCTGGATCTGCTGACCCGCCCGCGCCTGCGGGCTGCGCTGCGCACGTTCGGGCCGCGCGTGGTGGTCAGCTGGATGAACCGCGCCAACCAGCACGCGCCGCGCGGCGACTGGGTGCTGGTGGGCCGGCTCGGTGGTTATTACGATCTGCGCTACTACAAGGACTGCGACCATCTGGTCGGCAACACGCGCGGCATCGTGGCGTGGCTGCGTGCGCAAGGCTGGGCCGAACAGCGCACCCACTACCTACCGAACTTCGTCGCCGATTTCGCCGACACGCCGCCCGCCGCCGACCTGCCGCGCCCGGCCGGCGCCAAGCTGCTGCTCGGCCTCGGGCGGCTGCACACCGACAAGGGCTTCGACACGCTGATCCGCGCCATGCCGCATCTGCCCGGCACGGCCCTGGCCATCGCCGGCGACGGGCCGGAACGGAGCCGGCTGCAAGCCTTGGCCGCCCGCGAGGGAGTGGCCGACCGCGTCAACTTCCTCGGCTGGCGCCGCGACGCCGGCGCGTTGCTGAAGGCGGCCGATGTATTCGTCTGTTCCTCGCGCATCGAGCCGCTCGGCAACATGGTGATCGAGGCATGGTCCGCCGGCTGCCCGCTGGTCGCGGTGGCGGCGGACGGCCCGCGTGAACTCGTGCGCGACGGAGTCGACGGCGCGCTGGTGGCACACGAGGACCCTGCCGCGCTGGCGGCCGCGATCGCCACGGTCCTGGCCGACTCCACGCGCGCGCGGGGAATGGCCGAGGCCGGTCGGCAGCGTTTCGAGACTGAGTTCGCCGCCGCCCCGGTCATTGCCTGGTGGCAGCGTTTCCTGGCGGAGGTTGGCGCTTGATCCCGGTCAGACCACGGGCATCGCGCCATCGCCCGTCGCCGTGGCGCTCCGTGTGCCGTGCGGCGATGCTTCCAGATCGTCGAGCGGCAGCCATTGCGGCAGCGCATCCCCTTGCTGCACGGCCTGCCGTGTCACCGTCAACAAGCAGCCCGCCATCAGACAGCGGCACGAGATCGGACACACAGCCCTGATTTTGCAGCAACCTCAGTGCCGCGCGCACCTGCTGCGGGTCGGCCGGCAGATCGGCGCCGCGCAAAGCCGCCAACAGATCGGCCTGCCGCCGCTGGCTGCGTGCCGCCATGTCGATCAGCGCCCGCAGCATGACCGTGGCAAATTCCGCCCCGCTCAGGTTCGCGTCACCCGGTTTGCCCGCTGAGTCACCATCCGGCGGTTGCAAGATCGAGCTCATCTGCGTCCTCCTGTCGCGCGCCGGGACGGCTTCCGACGACGTTTGGCCTCCTCTGGCCGACGCTCGGTCAGCACACACATTACTTTTTAGTGAACACAATGTAAAGTTAGCAAGGTTTGAATCGAGAACGATCCCGGTATCTTACGAAAATTTCAATGCTGAGAGGGCTCGGCCACTGCCTCGAATTGAGATGAGGACAATGCATAGCCTCGCAGGGAAGCTCGGGTATGACGCAAAATAGTCTCGGCGACATCGCGGGCATCGCCGTGGGCCACGAATCCGATAATCGTATCGCCTCCGGCGTCACCGCCATAATATTCGACTCACCAAGTATTGCCGCTGTCGCGGTACTCGGGGGCGCTCCAGGCGGGCGCGAGCTCGGGCAAATGGACACCGACATGACGGTGGAACGGGTCGATGCCATCGTGCTGTCCGGTGGCTCCGCCCTTGGGCTGGATGCGGCGGGCGGTGTGCAGGCGGCGCTGCGGGAGGCAGGGCGCGGCGCGCCGTTCGGCGGCGTCCGCGTGCCGCTGGCGCCGCAGGCCATCCTGTTCGATCTGGCCAACGGCGGCGACAAGGACTGGGGACGGTTTGCGCCGTATCGCGACCTTGGCTATGCCGCCGCGCGCGCGGCCCGCCCCGGGCCGTTCGCACTCGGCAGTGTCGGTGCCGGGCTGGGGGCGACCACGGCGACCCTGAAGGGCGGCCTCGGCACCGCCAGCGCCCGCACCCGGGGCGGCCATGTCGTCGCGGCTATCGTGGCGGTCAATGCGGTCGGCACGGCGACGATCGGCGACGGCCCGTGCTTCTGGGCGGCGCCGTTCGAGGTAGAGGGCGAGTTCGGCGGCCGTGGCTGGCCGGAGCACTTCACCCCCGGCGATCTGGCGATCCGCATCAAGGGTCGGTCCCAGCCGGCGACGACGATCGGGCTGGTCGCCACCGACGCCATCCTGACCAAGGCCCAGGCCAAGCGACTGGCGATCATGGCTCATGATGGGCTCGCGCGTGCCGTGCTGCCGGCGCATGCGCCGATGGACGGCGACACCATCTTCGCCGCCGCCACGGGCCGTGTGGCGCTGGCCGACCCGATACGCGACCTGACCGAACTCGGTCACACGGCCACCCAGGTGTTCGCCCGTGCCGTCGCGCGTGGCGTGTACGAGGCGACGGCGCTGGCTCTGCCCGGCGCCCTGCCCGCCTGGCGTGACCGCTTCGGAGGCCCGACCAGCCAGCCATAACTGCCGAACCGCGCCCATTTCGTGCGCGGCGAGATCAATTTTAGTCGTTATTGCTCATACATTGGGCACGGCGACACGCGGCAACACGCGCAACGCGCTGCCGAACACCGGCGCTCCGGTCTGCGGCGGCACGCGCCGCAGATCGTCACGTGTCAGCAACAGCGGACCGGTTGCCGTCCTCGGCAGCGTGGCCAGCTTCAGTGTGGCCGCGGCGTCGATCAGCGTCCGGAACCGATCGAACGAGCGCCGCCGCGTCAGCGGCGTGGATGGCAGCGTGAGCGCCGATGCCGCCTCCAGCGCTTCGTCCGACACCGTGCAGCTCACCCGTCGAACGCCGTCCCGGACCTCGAAACGGATCCAATCCGTGCCGTTGACCGGCAGTGCGACGGGTTTGCTGTTCATGATTATCTCCTTGTAACCGTCTCCGGCCGCTCAGGCGTCGGTGCTGGGCGGCCGTTCGGACACCATGGCCTCGGTGGTGATCAGCAGGCCCGCCACCGACGCGGCGTTCTGCAAGGCCACGCGCACCACCTTGGTCGGGTCGATGATGCCAGCCGCCACCAAGTCCTTGTACTGGCCGGTCTGCGCGTCGAAGCCGTAGTCGTAGCTGGCGTTCTCCAGCACTCGGCCGGAGATCACGGCGCCATCCTCACCGGCATTCGCGGCGATCTGCCGCAGCGGCGCCTGGGCGGCCCGCCGGACGATCTCGATGCCGAATTTCTGTTCCTCGTTCAGCGGGTTGAGCTTCTCCAGCACCAGCGAGGCGCGCGCGAGCGCGACACCGCCGCCCGGCACGATGCCTTCCTCGACGGCGGCACGGGTCGCGTGCAGCGCGTCGTCCACGCGGTCCTTGCGCTCCTTCACTTCGGCCTCGCTGCCGCCGCCGACACGGATCACGGCCACGCCGCCGGCCAGCTTGGCCAGACGCTCCTGCAGCTTCTCGCGGTCGTAGTCGGACGTGGTCTCCTCGATCTGGGCGCGGAGCTGCGCGCAGCGGCCCTTGATCGCATCCGAAGCGCCCTGGCCCTCCACGACGGTGGTAGTTTCCTTCTCGATCAGCACGCGCTTGGCGCGGCCAAGCTCGGTCAGCGTGACGTTCTCGAGCTTGATGCCGAGATCATCGGAGATCACCTGCCCGCCGGTCAGCACCGCGATGTCCTCCAGCATCGCCTTGCGGCGATCGCCGAAGCCGGGCGCCTTCACGGCGGCGACCTTCAGCCCGCCGCGCAGCTTGTTGACCACCAGCGTCGCCAGCGCCTCGCCTTCCACGTCTTCGGCGATGATCAGCAGCGGACGGCCCGACTGCACGACGCTTTCCAGCAGCGGCAGGATCGGCTGCAGGCCGGACAGCTTCTTCTCATGCAGCAGGATGTACGGGTCGATCAGCTCGGCCGACATCTTCTCGGCGTTGGTGATGAAATACGGGCTCAGATAGCCGCGGTCGAACTGCATGCCTTCGACAATGTCGAGTTCGGTCTCCATCCCCTTGGCTTCTTCGACGGTGATGACGCCCTCGTTGCCGACCTTCTGCATGGCGCGGGCGATCATCTGGCCGATCTCGACCTCGCCATTGGCGCTGATCGTGCCGACCTGGGCGGTTTCCGCCTCGGTGGTGATCTTTCGTGTCTTGCTCTGCAATTCCGCGACCAGCGCGGCCACGGCCTTGTCGATACCGCGGCGCACTTCCAGCGGTGCCAGCCCGGCGGCGACCGCCCGGCCGCCTTCATGTACGATGCTCTGAGCCAGCAAGATCGCGGTGGTGGTGCCGTCGCCGGCCTGGTCATTGGTCTTGGCGGCGACCTCGCGCACGAGCTGCGCGCCGATGTTCTCCGTCTTCTCGGGCAGGTCGATTTCCTTGGCGACCGTGACTCCGTCCTTGGACACCCGGGGGGCGCCGTAGCTTTTTTCGATCAGCACATTGCGGCCCTTGGGGCCGAGCGTGACCCTCACCGCATCGGCAAGCAGGTCCACGCCGTGGAACATGAGGCTACGCGCGTCGGCGCCGAGGTGTACATCTTTGGCTGTCATGAGCATTGTCTTTCCTGTAGCGACAGGCCAAAGCAAGCAGCGCCGCCTGATGTCGCGGTGCTGCTTGCCTCAGCCGGTCATCGGCCTGATCGCCGCATTAACTATTGTCGAGGCTTACTTGCCGCTGTCCTTGACGGGCGCGGGCTTGCCCGGGAACTGGTATTTCTGTCCGCCCACGGGTGTGGCCGGCTTCTTGGCAGTTTTCGGTTTCTTCGCTTCGCGGCTGTTCCGCTTCTGTCCCTTGGCCATGGACGTTCCTTCGATGGTTCGCTGCGTTGTCCGGCGTCGTCAGGCGGCGTGGTGCCCGCCCATATCCTGCGCGTCGTCGATGTCATCGGCCCACAGGGTGAGCCGGCCCATGTTTCCGTCCGGCCGCGCCCGCGACTTGGCCAGCGCCAGCCGTTCGATCCGGTCGCGCGCGCCGACGAAGCCGCGCAGCATGTCGGCCGCACCGAAGCAGCGTGTGGCGATCAGTTCCTCCAGCGCCGCGCGGGAGATGGCGCAGGCGATCAACTGGCCGCCGTCGTTGACATCGAACAGGATGCGGTTGCCATCCCAGCGGGGGCTGGGCGCGACAGCATCGCCGTCTAAGGATTTCATTGGGATAGCCCCATATAAATTCACGCACATCAACGGTCGTCAGCGACTTTATTAAGACGATAAATGGTGCCTTACCAATTATTTACAAGATACACCGGCAAATTATTCGCGACTGCCGATCGATGCCGGTGACGCAAGACGGCCCTTTGGCTCACTGGGTTTCCTGCCATCTACGCCAGAAAGTTGAATTCTGAGATCGCATGTTTTTAGGTAACGAAATGTTGTGACGCAGCCGCATTCAATGTTCCTTTATGCTGCACTGCGGCGGTCACCTAATCTGCCGCTTGCCGCATGCTCCGCGGTCCTTTTCCTTAGGTGAGAGTTTCATGAATGGTACCCGTCCTCAGCTCGTCAGCGACCCAACGATCGACGCACCGGTGGCCGCTCTGCGACGCCGCCCGCGTTTCGAAGCTACGATCATTCCGCTGCGGCAAATCAGCTCGGTCGCCAAGTGCAAGGCGTTGTTGAACGATCTCAGCATGGACGGCTGGAAAATCGTCGGTATCGACAATGGTTTGGCCTACATGCAACGCCCGATGAGCGCCCAGGCAGACTGAGCGATGTCCGGGCGAAGTGCGGCGGTCGTCGAGGTTTTCCTTCATGGCCGGCACTCGGCGGCCGGTCTGAAAAATCCGTGAAGTGCCGGTGAAACCTGGCGGCCCATAGGGGATTGGAACCCCTGTTAACGCCGTGAGAGGACGGTGCTGTTCTGCATTTACGTCCCCTGAGATGGTCAGCCGAAGACGAACGCGCCCGCGAGGGCCAGCAGGAGCGCGGGCGGCATCACCAGCGCGCCGAGCTTGAGAAAGATGAAGGCACTCACGTGCTGTCCGTCACGGCGGAGCAGCCCGCCGTTAGCCGTCCTATTTTCCACCATGCCCACGGGCGTGCCCCTGGTGATGCCCGTTGTGCCGCATGGCCATTGAATGCGTGCGGTGGAGGTACCAGAGCCAGGCGGCCAGTGCTCCGAGGACGATGTTCAGCCACGTCGTGTAGTTCCAGGAGAAGTTCACCATCTCCGCGCGGATGTTCGGGTTCGGCTGCGGCACTAGCCCGAGCCTGGTGAAAACGACGTCCATGATCAGCGCGGAGAGGACCATCGTCGTGTAGAAGATGGCCGCGATGAAGGCCGCCACCCTCCATCCGTAGTAGCGGCGGTAAACGTCGAGCAGCGGCAGCACGATCAGGTCGGCGTAGAGGAAGGCCAGGACGCCGCCGAACGATATCCCGCTGGCCCAGAGCACCGCCGCCATCGGGACATTGCCGATCGAGCAGACGAAGGAAATGACGGCCACCAGCGGGCCGACGGCCGCGTTGACCGGCACCCGCACCCAGGGCGAGGTGCCCTTCAGGAACAGCGTCGCCCACCAGTCGCCCGGCACGAAGGCCGCCGACAGGAACCCGGCGATCAGGAAGCCGCCGACGAGGTCCTTCCAGAGCATCGAGATGTCCATGGCGAAGTTCTGGGCGACCCGGATCCACGTCTCCCGCCTGCGGAGCTTGTCCCAGAGGTTCCTTCCTTCGACCGGCATGCTGGCGTGCTCGTGGCGGCCGTCCGGTTCCGGGTGATGTCGGGCTTCCTCGACCAGCTTCGCCGGATAGGTCAGCCGGACCAGCACGGCCATGATGGCGACCAGCACTATGCCGCCGACCCACTCGGCGGCGGTGAACTGCCAGCCCATCAGCAGCCAGAGGATGATGCCGAGCTCGATGACGAGGTTCGTGGACGCAAACAGGAAGGCCAAAGACGGTACGAGTGCCGCTCCCTTCTTGAACAGTGTCCGGCTGATCGCAGCCGATGCGTAGGAGCAGCTGGAACTGGCGGCACCGAACAGGGTCGCCAGGGCGATTTCCTTGATGCCGTCGCGGCCTAGCAGCTCACGCATGCGCTCCTGGGAAACGAGCGCCTGGATGAGCCCTGATAGGACGAATCCGAGCACCAGGGACCAGCCGACATCCCAGAACATGCCGAACGCCATCAGGAGGGCCTCACCCAGCTTGCCGACGAATTCGCCCATGATGCGCCTCTCTTAAATCCCGCTCCCTGCTCACACTCACTCCGCGGCCGGAACAACCGCCTCGGCGCGGCGAGCAAGGTCAAGCACTTCGGCCTGTCCGCAGCAGGCGTGCAGACGATCCGGCGCGCGCAGGCCGTTCAGCCGGTCACTGCTCTCCGGAGCGAATACTCACCTTGGTGGCGAGAGCCCGAGCGCGAGGCACTGCCGACCCTTGAGGAACTCGGCATCGGCTTCGTCCCTTTCAGCCTGCAGGGGCAAGGGCTTCCTCACTGGCGCAATCAGCGAGAACACGAAGTTCGACAGCACCGATTTCCGCAACATCGTTCCTTGTTTCACACCGGACGCCCGGAAGGTGAACCGAGCCCTGGTCGATCTGCTCGGTCAAATCGCAGCCCGGAAGAAGGTAACGCCAAGATCACGGTGCAGGGGGATCGGTATCCCCCGCACCTTCAGGCAAGGGTCGGGCGCTGACCGGAGAATCGAGCGAGCAGCAGCGTGCGCGTTGGCATTCTGGGTATCAGCGCCCGCCGCGCGTCAGACGCTCGCCCCGCGCAGGAATTCCAGGAGCGCGGCGTTCACCTCCTCCGGCCGCTCCTGCTGGGTCCAGTGACCACATCCGGGCAGGACCAGCTTTTTTCGCAGGGCGGGAACCCACGACGTCATATTTGCCATCAGCTGGTCCATTCCGCGGAACGACATCACCAGATCCCGGTCCCCAATGACGTAGAGCGCCGGAACGGTGACCTTCAGTCCCATGAACGGTGACAGGATCTCCCAATTCCGGTCGATGTTGCGGTACCAGTTCAACCCGCCGCGGAAGCCGGAACGCGAAAACGCCGCGGCGTAAACGTCCACGTCCTGTTCGCTCACCCAGGTCGGTAGCGACTCCGGCTGCGCCATGCGCGTGAGCATGCCGCCGTTGCGCGGGACCATGCCGATTGACCCGGCACCCCCGGTCCGGGACGGGACATCTCCCGACGCGGAATACAGGAATGTCCTGATCGTCGCCCGCACGTCGCGCTCGAACTCGCCCTCCGCGACGCCCGGCGTCTGGAAATAAAGCTGGTAGAAGACTGCGTCGTCATTACGGGGCATAGATTCGGTCGGCCGCCCAGGGCCCCGCGGCCGGAACGGGACGCTGAGACCGCCAACCGCGTGAAACCGGTCTGGACGAAGCAGGGCCGCATGCCAGGCGACAGGAGCACCCCAGTCGTGGCCAACGATGATGGCTTTCTCTTCGCCAAGTGCATCGAGCAGCCCGACCATGTCGCCAACCAGGTGGAGCAACGAGTAGCTGCCGATGTCGGCAGGACTGTCCGTTTCCCCGTAGCCGCGCATGTCCGGTGCGACGGCGCGAAATCCAGCCGCCGCCAACGCGCCGATCTGATGGCGCCACGAATACCAGGATTCCGGGAAGCCGTGGCAGAGGAGAACCAAAGGGCCGGAACCCTGCTCCGCGACATGCATGCGGATGCCGTTGGTATCCACCATCCGATGAGTGATTGCCGTCATGTCCACCATCCACCTCCTTCAACGAGGCATCAGCGCCTTGATGCGAGCCATGAGATCCGGATCACGGTAGACGCTCGGGGGCTTCAGCAGATGCTGCACCTCGGTCATCAGCCGATGCACGTCGGGATTCTCGGCCGCGAGTTTCCGGAGAGCCTCCACGAACGCGAGTCTCGATTCGAAATCCGATGGCCGTTGCCCACGGGTGGCGGGATAAACGAAATCCAGGATGGCCGTCGACCACGGTGCTTCGATGATCCCGGGGACAGCGGCGAAGAATGCCGATGCGAGTTTTGCCAAGGGATCGTCCTCCCTCGCGAGCGTGGCAAGCTGAGCATCGAGCAGTTCGGCTTGCTGGGCCGCAACGCTCATGCCCTGGCCGTAGATCGGGTTGAAACGGCAGATCGCGTCACCGAGCGGCAACAGGCCACGCGGAAACGCCTCAAGGATGTCGAACCGGCGCCAGACGCTCTCCGGGAAACCAAACCGACGGACCTCACTCAGGCGCTCGGCTTGCCTGATGGCGTCGGAGATGGTCCTGGTGCGCAGCGTCTCAGCGTAGGCCAGGAAGCCTTCCCAGTCGCCGGGGGCGGCCTCGCCATGTGCGCCGCCCAAGCCAACGATCCATTGCCTGCCTTCGAGCGGCAGGATGAGCCCGCCCCTGCTCGTCTCCGGCGCCGTGGCAACCGTTAGGACGCAGTTCCAGTCAGAAAGGGCGTCGTCCGGCATGGCAAAGACCGCGGATCCGTACGCGATGTCAGCCCCGATCGACACCTCCTCGGGGACAGGGAATTTCTGCGCCGCCAGGTAGGCCATGGTGAGAGAACCGCGGCCGGACGCATCGACGACGACATCGGCCTCGATCGTCTCGGCGGATCCGTTCCCTAGACGGCAGGCCACGCCGGTTACCGTGCGGCCGTCCGATGACCCGATGATCTCGCTCACGCGGCAGTGCTGGCGGATGGCGATCGCAGGGCATTCCTGGACGCGTTCGCGAAGCACCCGCTCGAGCAGCGGTCTCGACATGCAGAGGCCGGTCCAGCCGAGGTCACGCTGCGGAAACGGGTCGTAACCCGGGAATTCCAAGCGTATGTCGAGCCCTGCCCTGTATGGCACCGCTCCGGCCTGGACGAGATCGTCCTCGAAGCCTGGAAACAAGCGCGACAGCGCCTGCTGGCCGCCCGCCAGTAGAAGGTGCGGATGCTTATCCTGCGGCGTCCCTGGGCGGCTGGCGTCGCCTTCCGGGAGGCCGTCGCGCTCGAGCAGCGTCACCGCATCGAAGTGGTTGGCAAGGGCGCGTGCCGCAGCGAGGCCGCCAATCCCGGCGCCGACGACCACGGCGTGCCCAGCAACACCACGAGACATTGCCGCCTCCCAGGTCCCGGATTGAAGCCGCGCCGCAGCGCGGCGTCACGACATTACGGGCCAACTCGCATCAGCGTGATGAAACGCCGGTTCTGTTACCGTGGTCCGGTCGCTGGACCATATCAGGGCAGGACCAGACTCTAAAGTGCGTTCCGCGTCGCGTGAACGCTGGCGGAGCCAAATCAGAACGAGGAGGTCAGACGATGACTTTGTACTAACGCTCGGCGATCGGAACTCTTCGCCCGGTGCCTCGGTCCGATGGACATGATGGACCCGCGATGTTCGGGCTGACCCGCGACTTAGAGGTTTTGACACCAATGCGCCGGCAGGAGGCACTTTACGTATCCTGTCTCCCGATGGCACCTTCAGCCTCACGCAGGGCACGGGCACAGCAACAATTGGCGTGGATACATCGGCACTCGGATCGCACATCGCGCTCGTCAGTTACGCGAGCGAGGGCCTGCATGACATATTGCTGATCACCGACAAAGTCGTCGCAGCCTGATCGCCAAGCAGGAATCCACACTGAAGTCGCGCGCCGAGCCACGGCGGTTCGTCCGGCCGACAATCTCGGTCAAGGAACAGGAGCACCGCGTCCAACGCCGCGATGTTGCCCTTCGTCTTCCTCGGTTCCCCTTCACCTCGCGGCATCGGGAGAGCTGTTCGGGCTTAGCTCACTTGGTGGCAACTGCTCCATAATTCCGCTGAGTCACACTCAGAGAGTTGGCCGAAAGCTGTTCATGTCTCAATGTATCTTATGGGCCACTTTTCAGGTCAACCGGGAATGTGGCCCGTGATGACACGACAGTGAGCAAACTCGTCAGTGCGAACCTCTATCGTGCTCTCGGCTAATACGCCAGGGAGTGACGACAATGAGTTACGGAATCATCGACAGCCGGACTGTCTCAGGACCACAGCCGTCCTTCATTAAAACCAGTGGGGACGGAACCCTTACGGAACTGGGGAATGACCGGTGGGTGCTGAATCTCGGGAACGTGCAGGAAGGGTCAACCTCAAGCACCGCCCTGGAAGTCGCCAATATCAACCAGATCGGGGAAGGGACTTTCTCGTTTCAGGGGAGTGGATTCGAAATCAATGGCCCGGCGTCCGTCACGGCCCACGGCCCGCCCGGAACACACAACTCTATTTCGGTCTCGCCCGACACCAGCTCTCTGGGAATGCATGCGTCTGCTCTCACGTTCGATCAGACCCTACCGGGCGCTGAGCACACGATCGGCACGATCTACGTGGTCGATAACGTCGTGAGCCCGGTCTAACCTTCACAGCTTATTCTGTTCCCGCGCCTCCGCGAGATGCTTTCCTAGCTTCTCGATCAGGCCGCGGCCCTCGGCGTCATCCAGCGCCGGAACGATCCGGCGCAGGATGACGCCATTTGTCGCCTTATGACGGAGCTTCAGGAGCACCTTAAGCGGTTCGGCGGCGACGGGGACGAATGTGAGTTGACGCGGTGGCCGCTTTGGGGTTCTGCGGTTGCGCCGACAGAGCGGTCGCCATTAGCAGTTCTGACGGCTTCCAGTTCCACGGCAACAGGATGTCCAATTCATGGGCTTTGGCATAGCCGGAGACGACACGTTCGAGCACATCGGTGAGCCACGCCATCAGGTCGAGCCCGTTGAGCTTCGCGGTCCGGATGAGCGTCATCGCCATTGCCCAATGACAGGCACCGCCGTCATTGCCCTGGCCTTGCCGCATCACGAGTTTCCCGGCGTGGAGAGCCGGTGACAGCGGTTGTGAATTGTCGCGCGGATCGGTTGACCTCTAACGTCCCCGGGTGCTGACGACAGACGGCCGACAAGAAGTCCGCAGAAGGACGATAGCTCTATCGTAAGATGGCGCTCCACGAGGCTGCCTTTCCGGCGACGACTTAAGAAATGGGGCCGGGACGGTTCGTGCGGATCCCTCACAACGGCTGAATAGGGCAGAGGAATGGCGTCCGAACATGGCCAGAGAACCGACGACAGGAAAGTGGTGGCGCTTGCACTTCAAGGAGGCGGGTCGCACACCGCGTTTTCATGGGGCGTCCTCGACGAGCTTCTGGACCTGGTTGCCGATGGCAGGCTGGAGATAGCCGCCATCAGCGGAGCCAGCGGGGGCGCGTTGACCGGCGCGGTATGCGCGTATGGGCTGTCACAAAGCCCCACGGAGGCCAAGCGGCTCCTAGCGAAATTCTGGGACCTGGTCGCACAGCAATCACTCTGGCCAACACCTCCCTGGCGCAACCTTCTTCCCGAAGACTCGCCCAGGAGGTGGAACGTCGACAACGAGCCCCTTACCATCGGCCTTGGCATCGCGGAGCAGGTCACTTCGCCGTACTTCAATCCGGTTTCGTTACAACTCGTCCTCGCCGGAGTGTTGAAGCAGGTGATTCAGGACTTCGGTGCGATCGGCGCAGCGGGCAGCGGCGGTCCGAAGTTCTTCGCCAGTGCGACGGCAATCGATAGGACGGCGCTCCGCATCTTTGGCCCAGGGGAGATCACGTTGGACGTGCTGCTGGCATCGGCGTGTCTCCCGACGCTCTTCGAGGCGGTAGAAATAGACGGCGTGCCGTATTGGGACGGCGGTTACATGGCCAACCCGGCGCTGGCACCCCTCCTCGCCTGGGCAGACGACCTGCTGACCGTCCTCATCGACCCGCTCGATGTCCGCGGCGGTCCGCCCAGGACCGCTCGGCACATCGTCGATCGAATCAACGAGGTCAGCTTCAACGCCTCTTGGGTGCTTGAGATGGGGCACCTTGAGTTCATCAACCAGCTCATCGAGGACGGCCATCTGACGAGCGGTCCCTACAAGAAGAAGCGCTTCCACCTCGTCAGAGACGACCGTTTCATGGAGGAGATCGGGGCATCGTCGAAGATCGTTCCGTCAGAAGACTTTTTGTTGGCGCTTCGTGAGAGGGGCAAGCGCACAGCCCGGCGTTGGATCGCCGAAAACTTCGACAGCATCGGCGTAAAGTCGACCCTGGACGTCCAAAGGGAACTTATCTCGCGCCTCGACTGGACGGACAAAGCCGTGGTCGGGCTGGCATCGGGCCATTAGCCACGCTCGTTGTCGCGATGCACCCAGTCACGCAGCGTCTGCCGATCCGTGCCCGCCGCCCCCGCTCGCCGTGTTGCTGGGAAAAAAGGGTCGCCACGCGTATACTGCCCGGCTTGCCGCTTGGCAGACGTAGACGAACCACGCCGTCCGGCGGTAAGTGATTGGCTATCCGGAATTTCGTGGAATTGCTCGTGAGAGAATTCTCGATTAACCCGGCACCATCGTTTCACTGCTAGCATATGATGCGATTGCACGCCCGTCCGCCATTGTCGCCAGCTACGGCACGCGGATGTAGACCGGATCGTCCGCTCCGCCGTCCGGATTGTCGGAATCGGAATTGAAGGTCGGCACTTTGCCTTCCCGCGCGATCTCGATGGCATCCCAGGCGGTCAGCGCTTCCTCGACGGCGAAGTCCCCCGCCATCCACTGGATGAACGTCTGTGTACCCATCAGGTCGATGGACGCTGTCCTTTTTTGCCGCCCCCTGGCTTCGATCGCGGCCCGCACGTTGTGGTCGTCTGCCAGCGCGATGACGCTTTCTCCGGTTGCCAGCGCGTCGTTGGCGATGTTCACGCCGACCCACACGCTCTGGTCTCCTCGGTCTTTCCAATCAGGACGCAGCGGCTCAAGCCCCGCAGGCGAGCCAGCCCGCCGCCAGAGATCCATGGCATTGTCGTAGCTCCGCATTTCGGCGTCGTATCGCTTGCCTATCCGCGTCTCCAGCCTCTTGATCCGATAACGGTTCCCCTGCACCCAGCCCGCGACTTCGGCTCGGTGTTCGATACGCTGGTCCCTGCCCTCTCCCGGATTGCGGAGAACCTCGTCGAGGATGATGTCGGGGATCCATACCTCGCAGCCAGGCACGAATAGCCAGTCCAACGCACCCGGAACGGTCGCCAGCAGCGATAGCGGTCCCGCGTCCGACACCAGGATGGCAGGGCGGCGCTCGTCACCCGGAGCAGGCTTGCGGATCATCGTGCCCTTCCACCGTAGGCCCGCCGAACACCCTCAAGCTCGGCTTCGACCGCTGCCCTGTTGCGGCCAGACTTCACATCGGCAACCATCTGGTCGACGGCGGCACCGAAATCCGACATGTCGTAGCCGAGCGGGTCTTCGCGCCCCCGGAGCGTGGTTCCGGCCTCTTGGAGCTCGGGGGGGACAGGCTCGCCCGCCGCAGTCTTGAGGCGGCGGAACTCTTCCGCCGACATGATTACGCTGCGGGGCTTGCCGTGGCTTGTCAGCAGCACGGGATTTCGGATCGCGGCCCGCTGGATGTCACCTGTCCGCTGTTGAAGATCGAGAGCCGGAAATGACTGCATGGCGCACCCCTACCGGAAATATACGTGTTTCACGTGTTTTTCGCAAATCATAAGCACGCAGCTGCAGGGCTCGCCCTCCGCGAGGAGCGCTGCATAAGCCTCACGGATCGCCGCCAGCGTCTTGTTGACCACGGCTTGCGATGACGCCCGCGCTGAGGCGCTTCCCATCGACCACGTTCCGCGCGCGCTATTGCAGCGGTCCGCGACATACGACGCCCATCGGCAGTGGCTTGCCGGTCGCGGAGTTCGGCTTCGTTCTCGATTGATCTGGTCCCGGCCATCGGTCACCCCTCCGGCGAGGGACTGGGCCAGAATACGAGAGAAATCCGCGAAACCTTGGCGTCCCATAGGGGATTCGAACCCCTGTTACCGCCGTGAGAGGGCGGTGTCCTAGGCCTCTAGACGAATGGGACAGCAGGCCGAGCGCCTTCTAGGCCGAACCTCCGGGCACATCAAGCGCCCGCGAACCGCCAAATCGCACGCCGCAATCATCGGTCCGCCGCCACACGGTCGGCGGTCGCGGCTTCGGCGATCGCCAGGAAAGATTCGGGTTGCAGGCTCGCGCCACCGACCAACGCTCCGCCAACCTCCGCCACGGCCAGGACCGACGCCGCGTTGTCGGGCTTCACCGAGCCACCATACAGAATTCGCAGGCCTGACCCGGCCGACCCGAACCGCCCGACCAGCCGCGCCCGGATGAACCTGTGCATGTCGCCGATCTCGGACTGGCTCGGGATGCGGCCACTGCCGATCGCCCAGATGGGTTCGTAAGCGACCACGCCGCCCGCCCCGTCGGCGAACGCATCCGGCAGGCTGCCGTCCAGTTGCCGGCCCACCACCTCATCCGCCCGCCCCGCAAGGCGCTGGCTGGCCGACTCGCCCACGCAGACGATCGGGCGCAGCCGGGCCGTGATGGCCGCCTGCGCCTTGGCGCGCACCTCCGCATCGGTCTCGTGGTGGTCAGCGCGGCGCTCGGAATGGCCGACGATCACCCAGGTCGCGCCCGCATCACGCAGCATGGCGGCAGACACGTCGCCGGTATGCGCGCCAAGCATGCACGCATGGCAATCCTGGCCGCCCACGGCCACCGGCGCGCCGGCCAGCGTCTGCGACATCGCATCCACGAGCGTCGCGGGTGGGCAGACCAGCAGGTCGCAATCCAGTTGACCGGCCCGCGCGCGCAACGAGACGGCGAAGCCGATCGCGTCGGCGCGCAGCCCATGCATCTTCCAGTTCCCCGCGATCAGCGGACGCATCGGTTCGTTCCCCCCCGTGTCACACGCTGCTAGACCAGCCCGCCTGGGCTGGCAAACCCGCCTTCGCCTACCTATGGTGCGCCGAATCTGCCGTAGGGTTCCACGATGCTCGCTATTTTCCGCCGCTGGCTCAACACCTGGCCCGCCCGCGTGCTGTTCGCGGTGCTCGTCGCCGCCTTCGGGCTGTGGGGCGTGGCCGACGTCGTGCGCAACCTCGGCACCGACACCGCCGTCGCGCGCGTCGCCGGCCGCAAGATCGAGGCGCCGGAACTTGACGACGCCTACCGCCGCGAACTGGCCCAGGCGCAGCGCATGCTGGGCACCACCGACCCCTCCATCGAGATCCGCCGCGCGGTGGCGATGCAGGCAGCCGAGCATCTGGTGACCCAGGTGGCGCTGCAGGCGTACGGGCATGATCTCGGCGTCGTCGTCACCGACGACGCGCTGCGCCAGGCGACGTACGACACGCCCGGCTTTCGCGGCGCGAACGGGCAGTTCGACCGCAGCGTGATGGATAATCTGCTGCGCGCCAACGGCATGACCGAACAGCACTTCCTCGACTTGCTGCGGCAGGATCTGACGCAGCGGGAGGTGCTGGACGCGGTGCAGGCGGGCGCCGCCGCCCCCGCCGTGATGGCCGACCAGGTGTTCGCCTTCCAGCAGGAGAAGCGCATCGCCGATGTGGTGGACGTCCCGCTTGCCGCCGCGCCGCCGCCGCCCGCGCCGACGGACGTGCAGTTGCAGCGCTGGTGGGCCAACCATCCGGAGCAGTACAGCACGCCGGAATACCGCCGCATCAAGGCCATCGTGCTCGCGCCGGAGACGCTGTCCAAAGAGATCCAGGTCTCCGACGACGATCTGAAAGGCGCCTGGGAGCAGCACAAGGCCGAGTTCAACAAGCCCGAACGCCGCTCCGTCGAGGTAATCCTGACCCAGGACGAGGCCGAGGCGCAGCGCCTCGCCGCCGAATGGTCGACCGGTGCCGACTGGGCAACCATGCAGCAGGCCGCGTCCAAGGTCGGCGCGGCGCCGGTGGAGCTGAGCGACGCAACGCGGGTCGAATTCCCCGCGCCCGAACTGGGCGACGCGGTGTTCGCCACGCCGGAAGGCGTGGTGCCGCCGCCGGTGCACAGCGCCCTCGGCTGGCATGTGCTGAAAGTGACCAAGGTTGACCCCGGTGCCGCCGAGACGTTCGACGAAGCCCGCGAGGCGCTGCGCGCGCAGGTGGTGGCCGACAAGGCCGCGGATCTGATGTACGACCGCGCCAACCGCATCGAAAACCTGCTGTCCTCCGGCACCTCGCTTGACGAGCTGCCGGGCGATCTCGGCGTGGCGGCCGTCGCCGGCACGCTCGACGCGCAGGGCATGACGCCGCAGGGCCGGCCGGCCCCGATCCCGGGCCCGGCGGCGTTGGGCACGGCCCTGGTGCAGGCGGCGTTCCAGGCCAAGAAGGGCGATCAACCGAAGCTCGAACAGGCCCCGACCGGCAAGGACGGCGTGCAGTCGTTCTATGCGTTCACGATCGAGAGCATCACGCCGCCCGCCCCGCGCCCGTTCGCGGACGTGGCCGCACAGGTGCGCAGCGACTGGACCGGGGATCAGGCGCGCCGCGAACAGGAGAGCGTGGCGGCCAAGCTGCTGACGGCCGTCAAGGGCGGCGAGAGCCTGGCCGATGCCGCCGCCAAGGCCGGGCTGACCATGCGCGTACCTGCCGCCCACCGGCCGCGCCTCGCCCGCTGAAGGGCTGCCGCCGGCGCTGCTCAATCCGCTGTTCTCGCTCAAGCGGGGCGAGGCGACGATGGTGCAGTCGGATGACGGGTTCGCGGTGGCGGTGCTGGCGCAGATCCTGCAGCCCGGACCCGAAAACCGACCCGGTGGGCTACGGCGAGGTGCGCGAGGCGCTGGCGCGTGCCATCGGCCAGGACATAGAGACCGTGTTCGCCACCACCGTGCGTGACAACGCACACCCGCGCGTCAATGCCACCGCCGTCGCCAGCATCGTCGGTTCGGGCGACTGACAGGAACCGCCATGACCCCCGCACCCGACTTCGCCACGTTCCGCGCCGATTACGAGAATGGACGCGGCCGGCTGGTCTGGCGCACCGGCGTCGGCGACCTGGAAACACCGGTCGCCGCGTATCTGAAGCTCGCCGACAACAAGCCGTTTTCCTTTCTGCTGGAAAGCGTGGAAGGCGGTGCCTCGCGCGGCCGCTATTCGGTGATCGGTCTGGCGCCGGACCTGATCTGGCGTTGCCGGGGCGGGCGGCCGGAGCTGAACCGCCACGCTCGTTCCGCCCCCTACGCCTTCACGGCCGATGACCGCACCGCGCTGGACAGCCTGCGCGCACTGACCGCCGAGTCCCGCCTCGACGTCCCGGAAGGTTTGCCGCCGATGGCCGGCGGGCTGGTGGGGTATCTCGGCTACGACATGGTGCGGCAGATGGAGCGGCTGCCGGACAAGAACCAGCCGAGCCTGGATCTGCCGGAGGCCGTCATGGTGCGGCCGACCTTGTTCGTGATCTTCGACAACGTGACCGACCTGCTGACGCTGGTCGCCCCGATCTATCCGCAGGCCGGCGTGACGGCCGGGCAGGCCTGGGAAGCGGCTCAGGGCGCCATCGCCGAGGCGGAGGCAGCCCTCGCCCGCCCGCTGCCGCTGGCCGCCCCGGCGGTGTCGCTGCCGCCGCTGCCCGCACCGGCCTCCAACTTCACCAAGGCGGAGTTCATCGCGGCCGTCGAACGCGCCAAGGACTACGTCTTTGCCGGCGACGTGTTCCAGGTGGTGCCGAGCCAGCGTTTCTCGGTGCCGTTCGCGCTGCCGCCGTTCTCGCTGTATCGCGCGCTACGGCGGATCAACCCGGCGCCGTTCCTGTTCCATCTGGATTTCGGCGCGTTCTGCGTGGTCGGCAGCAGCCCGGAGATCCTGGTGCGGCTGCGCGACGGCATCGTGACCATCCGACCGCTCGCCGGCACCCGGCGGCGTGGGGCCACGCATGACGAGGACCAGCGGCTCGAAGCCGAACTCCTGGCCGATCCGAAGGAGCGCGCCGAGCATCTGATGCTGCTCGACCTGGGCCGCAACGACGTGGGCCGCGTCGCCGAGATCGGCACGGTGCGCGTGACCGAGAGCTTTGCCATCGAGCGGTTCAGCCATGTGATGCACATCATGTCCGACGTGCAGGGCAAGCTGCGCGAGGGGCTGGACGCCATCGACGCGCTGGTGGCCGGCTTCCCGGCCGGCACGCTGACCGGTGCGCCGAAGGTGCGGGCGATGGAGATCATCGAGGAGCTGGAGCCGACGCGGCGCGGCATCTATGCCGGCTGCATCGGCTATTTTGCCGCCAACGGCACGATGGACACCTGCATCGGGCTGCGCACGGCGGTGGTGAAGGACGGCACCATGTACGTGCAGGCCGGCTGCGGCGTGGTGGCGGATTCCGTCCCGGAATCGGAATGGGAGGAGACGCGGCAGAAGGCACGGGCACTGTTTCGCGCGGCCGAGGAGGCGGTGACGTTTGCGGCCAAGCGGACCGGATAAATCGAGCAGACATCGGATAATTGGTAAGGTTATGGCGCCGTAAATCCATGCAGGCGCGCATGCGGAACGGAAGCCGCGGCAGCGCGTTCGGCCTCGGCCAAAAAGTCGAGCGCCATCGGACGGATTGTCCGCATGGAGCCTCACGCGTCACACGACGCCGGAACGCGCGGCCGCCGCCAGCATCACGACCCACGCTTGCCCCCTCGCCCGCTTCGGTCTAATCACCGCCGCCCCGCCAACCGTGAGATGGACCATGAAACAGCAGGCGAACCTGATCCGTGCCGGCCAGGTGATCGAGCACGACGGCCGTCGCTGGACCGTGCTGAAGCAGCAGATCATCACCCCCGGCAAAGGCGGCGCGTTCATCCAGGTGGAAATGCGTGACCTGAAAACCGGCAACAAAACCAATGAACGCTGGCGCACCGCGGATACCGTCGAGCGGTTGCAGACCGAGGAGAAGGAATACACCTACTCCTACACCGACGGCGACAACCTCGTCCTCATGGACCCGGACACCTTCGAGCAGGCGATGATCCCCGCCGCACTGCTCGGCGACATGACGCCGTTCCTGCAGGACAACATGGCGGTGACCGTCGATCTTGTGGAAGGCGACCCGGTCGGCATCCATCTGCCGGCCACCGTCGTGCTGGAAATTGTCGAGGCCGACCCGGTCGTGAAGGGCCAGACCGCCGCAAGTTCCTATAAGCCCGCTAAACTGTCCAACGGCGTGAAGACCAGCGTGCCGCCGTTCATCGAGACCGGGGAAAAGATCGTCGTCCGCACCGAGGACGCGAGCTACGTCGAACGCTTCAAGGGCTGACGCCCAAGCGTCCGGGCCTGACCGGCCGACCCACGAAAGGCCCCCGCGATGGCTCCCAATCTTTCGCCTCATATGACGGTGATGCAGAACGCCGCGCAGCGCGCCGCCAAACGGCTGCTGCGCGACTTCAACGAAGTCGAGCAGCTTCAGGTCAGCGTGAAAGGCCCCGGCGACTTCGTCACCCAGGCCGACATGCGCGCCGAACAGTCGATCCGCGACGACCTCACCAAGGCGCGCCCCGGCTACGCCTTGCTGATGGAAGAATCCGGCGCCTCCGGCTCGGACAACTGGGCCTGGCGCTGGGTGGTCGATCCGCTCGACGGCACGTCCAACTTCCTGCACGGCATTCCGCACTGGTCGATCAGCATCGCGCTTGAGAAGCGGCTGCCCGATGGCGGGTCCGAGGTGGTGGCCGGCGTGGTCTACGCACCGTCGGTGGACGAGATGTTCTGGGCCGAAAAAGGCGCCGGCGCCTTCCTCAACGAACGCCGCCTGCGCGTCTCGGCCCGGCGTGACATGCTGAACGCGGTGTTCGGCTGCGGCATCCCGATCGCCGCCTCCAGCAACGCCCAGCGCGCCCGTTTTGCCCGCTCGCTCAATCTGCTGATGCCGCGTACGGCCGGCATGCGGCGCTTCGGCTCTGCCGCGCTCGATCTCTGCTGGGTGGCGGCCGGGCGGTTCGACGGGTTCTGGGAATTGCAGCTCAAGACGTGGGACATCGCGGCCGGGCTGGTGATCGTGCGCGAAGCGGGCGGCTACGCCACCAGCCCGACCGGCGGGGACGCGCGCGACAACGGCGACGTGGTGGCCGGCAATCCGCATCTCCATCCGGAGCTATGCGCCACCGTTCGCGAGGCGCTCGCCGCCGCCTGAGAAAAACTTCGTTGCCGCCCAAGGGGTTCGTTGAGCACCGCGCCATGCTCGGCTAGGTTGCTGGCACGCATGCCAAAAATATTCCCCCTGGCCGCTCCGACTCAGGCGCTGGCCGTCCTGCTCCTCTGTCTGACCGCCACGCGCGGGCTGGCACAGGTCGATCAACGGGCCTTGGATCAGCTCGGACCGCCCCCCGGCGGCGCCGCGCCGGCGCATGCCGCCAAGCCCGCGGCACCGCCGGCACATCCGGCGACCCGGTCGCAGCCGACCGCCCTCCACCCCAACGGCCCGCATCAGAGCCTGCCGCCGCTCCGGCCGAGGCCGCCGCCGCCGGTGGTGCCGGCCGCAGCACCGCCGCTGCCGGTGCTGCCGCCGCCGATCGCGGTGCCGACACGGCTGCCGCCGCCGCCCATCCCGCCCACCATCACCGGCAGCGCACCCGACACGACCAGCAAGCTTGCCAACGGCCTGCGGGTCAGCTTCGGCGCCGACCGGTCGGACCTCAATCCGGACGCAGCGGCAGCGATCGTAACGCTGGCACATGCCGCGCCCCCCGGTCCGGACACGACGTTCGCGGTCACCGCCTACGCCGCCGGCTCGCCGGACGATCCTTCCACGCCGCGCCGCCTGTCCTTGTCGCGGGCGCTGGGGGTGCGTAGCCTGCTGATGGAGCAAGGCATCGAATCGAAGCGGATCTACGTCAAGGCGCTCGGCGCCTCGGGCGCCGCCATCGCCCAGGGTCCGCCGGACCGCGTAGACATCACTGTCGTGGCGCCGCCGCCGCCCGCTCCTGCCGCGCCGAGCCAGAAGGCCGCCCCATGACGCGCCCGACCGTGTTCCTGATCCGCATGCTGATCTTCCTCGCCGCGGTCGTCGTGGTCGCCGCCCTGCTGTCCGGCGCGCTGCTCACTGCCTTCTCGAACAACCCGCTGCTCAACACGCTGATCCTGACGGTACTGGCCCTCGGCATCCTCTGGAACATCCGGCAAGTGATCCGCCTGTCGCCGGAGGTGACGTGGCTGGAGACCTTCCAGCGCGCCCGCGCCCGGCTGGCCGCCATGCCGGCACCGAAACTGCTGGCGCCGATCGCCGCCATGCTCGCCGCCCGCACGGCCAAGGGCCGCGACGGCCAGGAACGCTTCACCATCTCCGCCCAGATCATGCGCTCGATGCTCGACAGCATCGCCAGCCGGCTCGACGAAAGCCGCGAGCTGTCGCGCTACATGGTCGGGCTGCTGATCTTCCTCGGTCTGCTCGGCACGTTCTGGGGCCTGCTGCTCACCGTCTCCTCGGTCGGCGACGTGATCAACTCGATGTCGGTCGGCTCGGGCGACATCAACGCGCTGTTCGAGCAGTTGAAGGGCGGGCTGGCCAAGCCGCTGAAGGGCATGGGCACCGCGTTCTCGTCCTCGATGCTCGGCCTCGCCGGCGCGCTCGTGCTGGGCTTCCTCGACCTCACGGCCGGACAGGCGCAGAACCGCTTCTTCAACGAGCTGGAGGAGTATCTGGCCGGCCTGACCCGCGTCTCCTCCGGTGCGCTCGGCGGCGACGGCGAAGGCGGCTCGGTGCCGGTCTATGTCCAGGCATTGCTGGAGCAGACGGCCGAGAACATGGAGAACCTGCAGCGCATCCTGGCGCGCGGCGAGGACGGCAGGCGGGAGGCCAATACCGCCGTGCTGACGCTGACCGAGCGGATCGGCACGCTGTCGGACACCATGCGCGCCAATCAGCAGCTCATGCTGCGCATCGCCGAAAGCCAGCAGGCGCTCGCCCCGGCGTTGCAGCGGCTCGGCGAGCGCCGGGCCGAAGCCGGCCTGGACGACGTTTCACGGGGACATCTGCGCAATATCGAGATGTACCTGCAACGCCTGCTCGGTGATCTGGAGCAGGGCCGCAGCCAGTCCACAGCGGAAATCCGCAACGATATCCGCGTGCTGACCCGCACCATCGCAGCCCTGGCCGAGGAACAGCCGCGATGACGCCCACGACGATGGCCCTGGGAGCCTGAGGCATGGCCCTGCGTCGGCGCGGCGGGTCCGGCGAGCACATGAACGCGTGGCCCGGCTACGTGGACGCGCTGTCCACGCTGCTCATGGTCATCATTTTCGTCCTGCTGGTGTTCGTGCTGGCGCAGGCGTTCCTTTCGGTCACGCTGTCCGGCCGCGACCGGACGCTGGACCGGCTGAACCGTCAGATGGCCGAATTGTCCGACATGCTGGCGCTGGAGAAGGGCCGGTCGGCGGATCTCCGCACCTCGATCGCCCAACTCAGCCGGGATTTGCAGGCCGCCACGGCCAGCCGTGACAGCCTCTCGCAGCAGCTCGCCTCGCTGCGCGCCGCAAACGACCAAGCGAGTGCCGATCGCGACTCGCTGAAGGCCGAGCGGGACCGGCTCTCCGCCCGGCTGGCCGATACGAGTCTGCAAACCCAGGCGGCGCAGTCGCGCAACGAGCAGCTGCAGCTTCAGGTCGATCAGACCGCCAAGCGCGCCGACTCCGCCGCGCAGGATGCGGCCAGCACGGCGGCACGGCTCGCCGACGCGCAACGGCAACTGGCGGAGATGCAGCGTCAGCAAGCCGCTCTCGACCAGACCGTGCAGGTCGACAAGGCCACCATCACGGCCCGGCTGTCGGACATGGCCAAGCTGGCCGAACAGGTGCGCAACCTGACGGCGCTGCGTGATGAGCTGGAAAAGCAGGCGCAGGACGCGGCAGTGCGCGCCACCACCGAGGAACAACGCCGCGCCGCCGTCGCCGCGCAGCTGGCCGAGTCGCAGCAATTCTCCGACTCCGCGCGGGCGCAGATCGCGGCGATGACGCAGCAGATACAACAATTGCGCGACCAGATCGCCGCGGTATCCCATTCGCTCGATCTGTCCGAGACGTCGGGCAAGGACAAGGACGCGCAGATCGCCAATCTCGGCGCACGCCTGAACACCGCCCTGGCGCAGAAGCTGGAGGAGCTGCAACGCTACCGCAGCGACTTCTTCGGCCGGCTGCGTGAGGTCCTGGCCAACCGCCCCGGCATCCAGGTGGTCGGCGACCGCTTCGTGTTCCAGAGCGAGGTGCTGTTCCCGGTCGGCAGCGCGGATCTGTCGCCAGCCGGCCAGGACCAGATCACGGCACTTGCCAGCACGCTGAAGGAAATCGAGAAGGAAATCCCGCCCGAGGTGAACTGGGTGTTGCGGGTGGACGGCCATGCCGATCGCCAGCCGGTCAGCGGCGGCAATTTCGCCAGCAACTGGGAACTGTCGGCCGAGCGCGCGATCACGGTCGTCAAGCTGCTGATCGCCGACGGCATCCCGGCCAACCGCCTCGCGGCCACCGGCTTCGGCGACAACCAGCCGCTCGACCCGGCCGACACGCCAGAGGCCTACGCCAAGAACCGCCGCATCGAAATCCGCCTGACCGACCGCTAGGGATGCTCAGGACGAGGCGTGTTCGGCCAGCACGCGGCCGCTCTCGGCATCCCGCTCCTGCAAGGACACGCGATAGCCCCATAGCGTCTGCGCATGTTGCAGCGTCTTCTTCGCCAGATCGCCGTCCAGCCGCGTGCCGCGGTAGGAGTCGTTGACCAGCTTCAGGCTGCGGTTGCCGAACAGATCCACGTCCGCGACTTCGATCAGCGGCGCGATATTGGACGGCTCGTACTGGTCTGCCAGCAGCGAGGCAACGCGGCGGAAGCCCGCCTCGTCATGGATCTCGTTCACGCGATAGACCGTGTCCACCGAGCGGTCCGCCAGATGCACCATGCGGAACGCGCGCATCACCTTCGGCCCCATGAACTGCCTGATCAGCCCCTCGTCGCGGTAGTTCGCCCAGATGTCGCGCAGCGTGCCCCAGGGGTCACCATTGCCGGCGATGGCAGGATACCACTCGCGATCCTCGCTATCGGGCGTCAGGCAGACGCGCTGGATGTCCTTCATGATCGCGAATCCGAGCGCATACGGGTTCCAGCCGCCGAACCGCTCGTCGGACAGATCAGGCTGCATGATGACCGAGCTGTGCGAATGCAGGAACTCCAGCAACGCGCCATCGGAAATCTGCCCGGTCTCGTGCAGCCGCGTCAGGATTTCGTAGTGGCAGAAGGTCGCGCAGCCCTCGTTCGCCACCTTGGTCTGCATCTGCGGATAGAAATACTGCGCCAATAGTCGCACGATGCGGATCAGTTCCCGCTCCCAGTTCTGCAAACGAGGCGAGTGCTTTTCGCAGAAATACAGTAGATTCTCCTCGGGCAGCCGCAGTCGGGCGCGGGTTTCCTCCTCCATCTGCTTGGTCACGCGCGGCGTGCTTTGCGGCGTCAGGTAGCCGGGCACCGTGCGCAGCAGCGGGTCATAGCTGGTCTCGGCATGCTCGCGCCGCGCCATCGCCCGCTGCGCCTCGTCGGCCAGACGCCAACGGCGCTTCGGATAGCGGTGGATGCCCTGATGGCGTAGCGCATGCGCGGCATCCAGGATGCGCTCCACGGCGGCCACCCCGTGGCGTTCCTCGCACTCCATGACATAGGCCTTGGCATAGGCAAGATAGCCGAGAATCGCCTCCGCGTCTGTCCACTGCTTGAACAGGTAATTGTTCTTGAAGAAATGATTGTGGCCGAAGCAGGCATGCGCAATCACGATCGTCTGCAGCGTCGCCGTGTTCTCCTCCATGATGTAGGAAATACACGGCGAGGAGTTGATGACGATTTCGTATGCCAGCCCCTGATGCCCGCGCCGGTACAACGCTTCATCGCGGGCGAAGCGTTTGCCGAAGCTCCAGTGGTGATACATCAGCGGCAAGCCATTCGACGAGTAGGCGTCGAGCATCTGTTCGGATGTGATCACCTCGATCTGGTTCGGGTAGACCTGAAGTCCGAACTCGCCGACTGCAATGTCCTCGCAGGCGTGGTGGATGGCGTCGAGCGTGTGAAAATCCCAATCGGCCCCGGTGAACAGCAGTCCCATCCGCGCGCTCCTAACACTCCTGCTCGTCTATGCCACCGCGCGCCCGGTCTTCGCGAACAGATCCGCAAGTACAGCCCAGACGCCCGCACCGTCGTTCAACCGCCGCATCGCCAGATGCCCGAAATCACCGCCCGCCGCCAACGCCTCATACGTGTCCCACAACTCGGTCTTGCGCCGGCTGGCGGCGTGCGGGAAGGCGCTGCGGTCACCGCCGGTCTCGACATATGCGAAGTAACGCACCACCGGCAGGATGCGCGCCTGCATCAGATGCGACACACGGATGCGGTCGGCGCTGTCGTTGTCGCCGTCGGACGCCTGCGCGACATACAGGTTGTAACGCTCGCGCGGGAACCGATCCTCCTGCACCTTCAGCATCACGTCCAGCGCCGAGGACACCATCGTCCCGCCGGTCTCGCGGGAGCGGAAGAATGTGTCCTCGTCCACCTCGGCGGCTCTCTCGGTGTGGCGGATGAACACGACATGCACCCGCTCGTAGCGGCGGCTCAGGAACAGGTGCAGCAGCATGAAGAAGCGCTTGGCCAGATCCTTCATGTGCTCGGTCATCGAGCCGGAGACGTCCATCAGGCAGAACATCGCCGCCTCGGTCGCCGGCTGAGGCTGGCGGACATGGCGCGCGTAGCGCACATCGACCGGATCGACATACGGAATGCGCAAAATGCGCCGCCTGGCGCAGGTCGAGCGCCTCACGCGCCTCGGCCAGCGCCGCGTCGTCGCCAGCCTCCAGCGCCGCCGCCCTCGCGCGCCCGCAGCGCCTCCATGGCGGCCCCATCCGGGCGACCGCAGCGCGATGCGGCGTGCCAGGCTGTTGCGCATGGTGCGGCGGACATCGAGCGCGCTCGGCTGGCCGTGATGGTGAATGCCGGCCCGGCGCGGCTTGGACATCTTGTCCTGCGCCAGGCTGGTGCGCAGCAACCGCGGCAATTCCAGTTCATCGAGGAAGTAGTTCAGGAACTCCTGGCGCGTCAGCGTGAACTCGAACGGGTCCTCGCCGCTGCCTCGCCCGGCCCGCCGCCCGCTGCCGCCGGCGCTGCCACCCTGCGGCTTCTTGATCTTGTCGCCACGATTGAGCGTGCCCGGCCCCGGCAGCACGTAGTCATGCTCGCCGTCGCCGGTCGAGCCGAAGCTCGACTTCCTCGGTGCCGTCGACACGGACCCGGACCTCCTCGTCGCTATCGACGTTCGGCAATCCGGCGGCGGGCGATGGTGTCGGAGACCGCCCTGCGCACATCCTCACGCACGCGTTCAAGGAAGCGCTCCCGATTGTCCAGGCTCTTGCCCTGAGGATTGGCCCGTCCGATCGACGATCACCATTCCGCGCCGCCCTCACCCTGCCTTCTGCACGCGCATGTACCACTCCACGGCGCGCCGCACCTGGCGCTCCGTGTAGCCCCGCTCCTTCATCCGAGCGACGAAGTCCGAATGCTTGCGCTCCATCTCGGCGTCTTTCTTGGCCGCAAAGCTGATGACCGGCAGCAGATCCTCGACCTGGCTGAACATGCGCTTTTCGATCACCTCGCGGATCTTCGCGTATTCGGTCCAGCGCGGCATCCGCCCGCCGTTACTGGCCTGCACGCGCAGGCAGTGTTTCACCACGTCGTTGCGGAAATCCTTCGGATTGCTGATACCCGCCGGCTTCTCGATCTTGGTCAGCTCTGCGTTCAGCTCCTCGCGGCTCATCAGGATGCCGGTGTCCGGGTCCTTGAAATCCTGGTCCTCGATCCAACGGTCAGCGATGGAGATGTAGCGCTCGAACACATTCTGTCCGTAGTCGCTGTAGGACTCCAGATAAGCCTTCTGGATCTCCTTGCCGATGAACTCGGCGTAACGTGGCGCCGAGCATGGTCTTCAGCGCGTTCAGCAGCCGCCGCTCGAACTCGTCGGGAAACTGCTCGTGACGGAGCGATTTCTCCAGCACGAACATCAGGTGCACCGGGTCGGCCGCAACCTCGGAGGCATCGTGGTTGAAGGTCTGGCTCAGCACCTTGAACGCGAAGCGGGTGGAGACGCCCGCCATGCCCTCATCGATGCCGGCGGCGTCGTGGTATTCCTGCACCGAGCGCGCCTGCGGGTCCTGCTCCTTGATGTTCTCGCCGTCATAGACGCGCATCTTGGAGAACAGGTTGGAGTTCGGGTGCTCCTTCAACCGCGACAGCACGGAGAACCGGGCCAGCATCTCGATCGTGCCCGGCGCGCAGGGCGCCTCCGCCAGTTCGGAGTTCTCCAGCATCTTGCGATAAATGCGCTCTTCTTCCGAGACACGCAGGCAATACGGCACCTTGACCACGAAGATACGGTCGATGAAAGCTTCGTTGGTCTTGTTATTCTTGAACGACACCCACTCGGATTCGTTCGAGTGCGCCAGGATGACGCCGTGGAACGGCATGGCGCCGATATTCTCGGTGCCGACGTAATTGCCCTCCTGCGTCGCGGTCAGCAGCGGGTGCAGCATCTTGATCGGCGCCTTGAACATCTCGATGAATTCAAGCACGCCCTGCGTGGTGCGGTTCAGGCCGCCCGAGTAGCTGTAGGCGTCCGGGTCGCTCTGCGAGAAGGATTCCAGCCGGCGGATATCCACCTTACCGACCAGCGTGGAAATGTCCTGGTTGTTCTCGTCGCCGGGTTCGGTCTTGGCAACGCCGACCTGCTTGATGCGCGAGGGCATCATGCGCACGACCGTGAAGCGGGAGACGTCGCCCTCGAACTCGTCCAGCCGCTTGGCCGCCCAAGGGCTCATCGGGCCACGGATGGCGCGCGCCGGAATGCCATATTCGCGCTGCACGGCCGAGCTGAGTTCCTCGGTGGCGAACAGCCCGAGCGGGCTTTCCAGCAGCGGGCTGATCTCCCGCCCCGCCTTCAGCACATAGATCGGCTCGCGCTCCATGAGCGCCTTGATCCGTTCAGCCAATGAGGACTTGCCGCCGCCGACCGGTCCCAGCAGATACAGGATCTGCCGCCGCTCCTCGAGCCCCTGCGAGGCATGGCGCAGGAAGCCGACGATACGCTCGATCGTCTCCTCCATGCCGTAGAACTCGGCGAAAGCCGGGTAGCGGGCGATGGTGCGGTTGCCGAAGATACGGCCAAGGCGAGGGTCGCGGGCAGTATCGACGATCTCGGCTTCGCCGATGGCGCGCAGCAGTCGTTCGGCGGCGGATGCGTAGGTCGCAGGGTCACGCCGGCATTGCGCCAGATATTCATCCAGGCTCAGTTCGGCGTCCCGCCGCCCGTCATAGATTTTGCTGAAGAGGTCACGAACCGAGTTCGAGGGGCATGGACGGCATTCCTTCAGTCAACACATTCGTCCGCTCGCAACGCATGATAGCTCAAACCATCGGGTGCGACCCAAGAGAGAATGTCGAGCGATGGTTTTATACCCCGGGCGTGGCTTTGCGGATGCACGAAGCCGAGCCGAGCGTGATGCATCGGGCACCGACAGGTAAATAGATATCGACGCCAAGAAAGCTTCGACAAGCCTTCGTGGATGAAATATGATGCATGATAGTAACACCATTGAGGGAGAGGGTTTCCCATTGGTGTCCTGTGCTCACGCCGTCGCGCTGCATAACAGCCGGCGCATGGCGACACGGTAGCGCGACTTGTGATTGCGCCCCGCGCGGTATCCGCGTGCTCCCCTCCCCACCACGCGAGCGTGACTGGCTCCGCCGCCAATCCATCCCGGCGGAGGTTGCGCCTTCCCGTCGCTTTGGCTTGACTAGCGGAGCTGCGGCGCCCGCCGCACGCAAGGGGAACGTGATGCAATATCGACAACTGGGAAAATCCGGGCTGCGCGTGTCGGTGCTGGCGCTGGGCACCATGACGCTCGGCGGACGCGGCAATTTCGGCAAGACCGGATCCGGCGGCGTGGCCGACGCACGGCGACAGATCGACCTGAGCATGGATGCCGGCGTCAACCTGATCGACACTGCGGACGTCTACTCGCAGGGCGAATCCGAGCGCATTCTCGGTGAGGCGCTGGAGGGACGGCGCGAGCGGCTGCTGCTCGCCACCAAGGCGCGCTTCCGCATGGGCGACGGGCCGAACGATGCCGGCCTGTCCCGCCTGCACCTGATCGAGGCCTGCGAGGCCAGCCTGAAGCGGCTGCGCACCGACCACATCGACATCTACCAGGTGCATCAGTGGGACGGCCAAACGCCGCTCGATGAGACGCTGGAGGCGCTCGACTTGCTGCTGCGCGCCGGCAAGGTGCGTTACCTTGGCTGTTCCAACTACTCGGGCTGGCATCTGATGAAGGCGCTCGGCGTGTCCGACCGCGCCGGCAGCGCGCGCTTCGTCAGCCAGCAGATCCATTACTCGCTGCAAGCGCGCGAGGCGGAATACGAGCTGGTGCCGATCGCGCTCGACCAGGGCGTGGGCATCCTGGTCTGGAGCCCGATCGCCGGCGGCCTGCTGTCGGGCAAGTATCGCCGCGGCAAGCCCACGCCGGAGGGCACGCGCCACTTCAACAACTGGGGCGAGCCGCCGATCCGCGACGAGGCCAGGCTGTATGACATCATCGAGGTGCTGGTGGCGGTCGCCGAGGCGCGCGGTGTGTCGGCGGCGCAGGTGGCGCTGGCCTGGCTGCTTGGCCGCCCTGGCGTCACCTCGTTGATCGTCGGCGCGCGCACCGAACAGCAACTCGCCGACAACCTGGGGGCCGCCAGCCTGACGCTGACGGACGAGGAGCGCGCGCGGTTCGACACGGTCAGCGCGCCGCCGCTGCTCTACCCTTACTGGCATCAGGCGGCCGCGGCGAAAGACCGGCTCAGTGCCGCCGATCTGTCGCTGCTCAGCCCGCATTTGAAGCAATAGCATCGTGCCCGCCGCCCCTTGCGCAGGGGGAACGGCAAGGCGAGTATCCTGCTGCGTCCGGGACGCCGGTGCACTGGCTGCACGACCTGCCGCGGGGCGCGGCGCACGAGGAGGAAACATATGACATCTGTCCGCACCACATCCACCCGACCTTTCCGCGCCTTGCTGCTGGCCACCGTGATCGGGCTAGCCACCGCGCTGGTCGCCTCAACCGGCTTCGCCGCGGACACCGGGGTCGCCACCGGGGATACGTCCGCGAAGAAGATTGCTCTAAGCAATTCCTATGCCGGCAACACCTGGCGCCAGCAGATGCTGAAGACGTGGGACCGCGCCACCAGCGGGGCGGTGAAGGACCACATCATCAAGGCCGCCAAGGTGGTCAACGCCAACAACTCGGCCCCTGAGCAGGCCAACGAGATCGAGAGCCTGATCGTCGAGGGCTGGGACGCCATCGTCATCAACGCCGCCTCGCCCACCGCGTTGAACGGCGTGATCCAGGAAGCCTGTGATCAGCACATCGTGGTTGTGGTGTTCGACGGGCTGGCCACCGCGCCGTGCGCCTACAAGGTGGCCTACAACTACGAAAGCATGGGGCAGCACGAGGCCGACTTCGTCAACAAGAAGTTCGACGGCAAGGCCAACGTGCTGGAAGTGCGCGGCATCGCCGGCGTGTCGGTGGATGACGACATCCACAAGGGCATCACCGAGACGGTCGCCAAGGACCCCAACCTCAAGGTCGTCGGCTCCGTATACGGCAACTGGACGCAGACGGTCACGCAGAAGGAGGTGGCCAGCGTGCTGCCGAGCCTGCCGAAGATCGACGCCGTGGTGACGCAGGGCGGCGACGGCTACGGCGCCTACCAGGCGTTCAAGGCCGCCGGCCGGCCGACCCCGCTGATCATCTTCGGCAACCGCCAGGACGAGCTGG
>CAVXUK010000008.1:0-6748 GCA_963764895.1 uncultured Pseudomonadota bacterium | reverse complement strand
CGGGGCTAACACTTCACAAGTGGTGCCGCTCTCACCGTCCATCTGAAATCTCGAATCATCGGGGGATGATTGATAGAATGGTTCGCTCGGGCGTTTTGAGTCGTGTGTTCGGTATGACGGCGTTAGGTGCCGTGCTG
Source organism: uncultured Pseudomonadota bacterium (assembly GCA_963764895.1). Taxonomy (GTDB): domain Bacteria; phylum Pseudomonadota; class Alphaproteobacteria; order Acetobacterales; family Acetobacteraceae; genus CAVXUK01. The sequence continues at coordinate 6,611 of CAVXUK010000008.1, read as the reverse complement.
ATCGGTTCGCTTGCCCTGGCTCCTTCCGCACAGGCCTATGTCTCCTTCAGTTTCGGCTTCCCGTTCTTCGTCGGCCCGCCGGCTTACTATCCGCCGCCGCCCTACTATCCGCCGCCGGCATATTACCCACCGCCCCCCGCCACCTATGCACCACCGGTGCCACAGCCTGGCGCACCGTCAGGGCAGTCCTGCTACGCCGGCGCCTATGTCTGCCCAATGGAGCACCCTGTCCCGTCGGGCAGCTCTTGCTATTGCCTTTCCAACAATCGCACACGCATTCCTGGCCAGGCTAACTGATTGGCGGTTGAGCCGCTGGCGAACAGCCCCAATGCGTCACGTGACGGATTACAATAGGCCCCGGCTGTCAGATGTCACGACCGGGAGCCGGAGCCGCGCGCGCCGGGCGGGGTTTCGGACGGCCGCGCGCCTTGTGGGACAGAGCCGCGCCGCCACCGGCCTGCAGCCGTCGCGATCGTGCGCCGGCCGGACACCACCTCCGACAGCACCTCGATGCGCTGCACATCGCGCTCGCTCATCACCACCCAGCCCAAAATCCGCTCCCCCGGTCCGACCGCATTCCCGGGAGGCTGACATTTCTACTTTGCGGACAGGGGACATTCTAACTTTGCGCCGACATTCGCCGTCTATCGTGGGAGCGGCGAGGCATCACTGGGGTCGCGCCGTTGAGGCTGGTGCGATCCGACCTGCATCCGCTGCGAAAGCGGCTTGTGTCATGCCGTGCTGGCACAGCGTGATGCTCGCCAGTGCAGACAATTGGCCACGTTGCCGTGCGGCGCCGGCGGGGATGTCCCCTTGCCAGGTCCGCGCGATTCGCTGTGGAAGACCGCCGCCGCGGTCGTCACGACCCAACCGCATCAAGAACATTTGCGGCAGAGGTCGTATGACATAATCCCCTTGCTGGTACGGGCAACTCGTACGGCGCGTCGTCACGACCGATGCCGCTCAAGACACAATCTTGCCTACGAGGGTCGCTTTGCGCCTTTGCGGCGGACCCGACCGTCCGCTGGCGAGGCAAACAAGTTGCCTTGGGCGTCGTCCTGCGGAGGTGGCACCTGGTTGCCACTCCGTGGTCGTGACGACCGGCGGGACGCCGCCCGATCCGGTCCGGCAGACATGTCGCCCAGCGATGCTGAAGGCGACGGAGGCATCGCGACCGCCTTGGCCTTCGGACTGTCCGGCGCAGGGGACATGCCCGCTTTGGAAGCTGGCTGCTGGGTTTGCTCAGTCGCGGCGCTGCGACGCCGTACGGACCGGGCGGGGCGATCGCGGTCGGCCTGGAGACGTTCCAGAGCCAGGACAAGCAACTGATCCGTGGTCAATCTGGTCCGGGCCCTGAGGTCCTGGATCAGCGCGCTGGTGGTGCCGGAGACGTCGATCGACACCATGGTCCGCCCCGCCCGGTAGCGGCGTTGGCGCTCGACGCCGGAGAGCGGGGCCGACCGGTCGTCTTCCATCTTGCGCGGGCGTTCCGTCACCGGGTGACCATTACATAGACCGCCACCGGGTGACAATCGTTCTTGGTATGCCACAGCCTCCCGGTGCGCGACGCCCCCTCAGCTTTTCCAGGTCGTGACGGCCTCCTGGGCCGCACGCAGGCCGCTCATCGGGGGCGGTCAGTGAGTTCCAGGAGCCTGACATGACAAAACCCACCCGGATCCCGCGCATGCTCGCGGTCACCGACATCGCCTGTAGCGCGACGATCTGGATGGGGAGAAAGCGTCGATCAGGATGGAGTCTGCGACCACGCTTGACGGGTATGATTGTCGCTGTTGATTGACACTGGCAAGAGTTTTGTTTGTCGCTGACGGTGTGTCTGATTGTCGCGCGCTGATTGTCGCTGGCGGCGACAATCAGGAAGAGGTCAGCTCTCGCTGCTTACTGGAGGGAGTGGTGGCGGAGCGGTCCTTCCGATTGAGGGCACCGCGGCGCCGGTAGCTCTCGACGTTCATCTCGAAGATGATGGCGTGGTGAACCAGGCGATCGATAGCGGCAATCATCATGGCATGGTCTGGAAAGACCTTGCTCCAGTCTGCAAAGGGCTGATTGGCGGTGATCAGCATGGAGCGGCGTTCGTAGCGGGCACCGATCAGCTCAAACAGCACGGATGTCTCGGCATGATCCTTGTGGACGTAGCAGAGATCGTCGAGGATCAGCAGGTGGTACCTGTCGAGTTTGACGATGGCAGCTTCCAGCTGCAGGGCCTGCCGCGCCGCCTGCAGCTTCTGGACGAGATCAGTGGTGCGGGTGAACAGCACCCGGTAGCCGTTCTCGACGAGAGCGCGGCCGATGGCCGCGGCGCAGTGGCTCTTGCCGGCGCCAGGCGGTCCGAACAGCAGCAGGTTGGACGCCTTGTCGAGCCAGGCATCGCCGGCGGCCAGCGCCATGACGCGTGCCTTGCTGAGCATCGGCACGGCGGTGAAGTCGAAGCTATCGAGCGTCTTGCCCGGCGGCAGTCGGGCTTCGGCGAGATGCCGCTCGGTGCGTCGGCGGCCACGCTCGGCAATCTCGAGCTCGGCGAGAGCCGAGAGCAACCGGGCCGCCGGCCAGCCTTCCTTGTCGGCGCGTTCGGTGAATTCCGGCCATAGACGCGCGATGGCGGGCAGACGCAGCTCCTGCAGCAGCAGCGGCAGGCGTGTGGTGTCGACCTCGATCGCGTTCATGGCCGCAGCCACTCCCCGGGCGCGCTGAGCAACGCGTCGTAGGCGACGGCGGCCGGCAAGGTGACCGTGACGGCCGGCACCGCTGTGCCGGATGGCATGAACCGCTGGCGCAGCACCGCCGGGTCCGGCAGATCGCCGGCGGCGAGGATGGCCTGCAACTCGCTCGCCAGTTCTGCCTCGCAGGCGCGGTCATGCGCGAGCGCGAGCAGTTCGACCATGGTGCGGCAAGCATGGCGTGCCGGCAGCCGAGCGATCAGTGCCTCCCAAGCGTGGCGGTATGCCTGGCGGGGGAACAGCTGCGCGCGATAGACAAGGTTGAGCAGCGCCATCGGCTTGCGGCGCAGGGCGTGGATGACATGGCGATAGTCCACCACGTGGCTGCGGCGGTTGCCGTCGATGCTGCGCCCACGCCTGAGCGTCTGCACCAGCGTGCCGCCGAGGAAGCAGTCCAGCCGGTCATCATACAGCCGGACCCGCAGACGATGACCGATCAGCCGCGAGGGCACGGTGTAGAAGACACGGCGGAGGAAGAACCCGCCGCTGCGGGTCACCGTGACCAGCGCTTCCTCGAAGTCGTCGGTGCGGCGCGGCGGCAGCGCCTTGAGCTGCGCCCGCTCGATCTCCAGCGCCTTGTGTCGGCCGGCGTTGGCGCGCCCGACCACCTCGTCGACGAAGCGGCGGTAGGCATCGAGATCGACAAAATCGGCCCAGCCGCGCAGCAGCAGGGCTTGCTGCAGGGCGCGCTTGAGATGGGCGTGCGGCCCTTCGATGGCGCCGTTCTCGTGCGCGATGCCGGGATTGTTGCGGGTCGGCGTCATACCGTCATGCGCGCACAGAGCCTCGTAGCGCTGGGTCAGGTCCAGCGCCGCGTCCCGCTCGAGGTTGCGGAACGCCGCCGAGAGGCTGTCGCTGCGGTGCTCGCGCGGCGCTCCGCCCAGGGCCCATAGGGCGTTCTGCAGGCCCTCGGCCAGGGCAACGAAACTCTCCCCGCCCAGCACCACGCTGGCCTGCTCCCACCCGGAGAAAGCCAGGCGGAAGTGGTAGAGCCGATGATCGAGGGGAACGCCGGCGACGCTCACGCCGAGCTCCGCGGCATCGGTGAAATCCGACAGACCTTGCTGACCCGGCGGATGTTCCTGGCGGAAGATCACCTCCCGCTCTGGACCGTGCAGCGCCTGCCACAGGCGGATGCGGCGCTCCAGCGTGCGGCGCAGGTCGTCAGAGAACCCGGCGTGGCGGCGTTGCATCTCGCGCAGCACGCTGATCGGCCGCAACCCAGGGGTGGCCTGCAGCAGCGGCACGATCTCGCTGTCCCAGTACTCCGCCAGCGGATCGGGCCGTCGCCGGCCACGCGGCGCCCGCTTCTGCGAGGGCATCCGGGGATCGGCATCCACACGCGCGCCGGTGCTGGCGCTGAAGCCGGCCTTGGCCGCCGCGGTCTCGCGGCTGTGGGTTCTACGGAGGGTCATGTACAACTTCGCCTGCTGATCAGTGATGTGTCTGCCGGGCACGACGGGGATCTCTTCTGGAGAGTTGAGAGCCCCGCCATTCCGGCACCTCGTCACGAGTCGCAGGCCGGTCCCGCCACCGGGAACCGCGCCGACGCCGGGGTCAGCCTACGGGCGGGCTGCGCCCAACCTCCGGCCGACCCCGGCGTCGTCCATCCAGATCGACGCCCTCTTCCATCCTGTTTGTCGCCGCGCAATCGCCGAGTTGACGCGTGTTTCCACCCGGACCGTTCGCCGCTGGATCGACAGCGGCGACCTGCGCGTGCACCGCCTCGGCCGCCAGGTCCGTGTCTCCGAGGAAGACCTTGCTGCCTTCCTCAACCAGCGCCGCGGCTGATGACCTAAGCAGGCATACAATGTCCCGTCATGGCAGTCATTTAGCCGATCTTAGTGAGTTCTATAGGTCAGGAACATCATCCGTTTCCGACCTTGAGTTTTCACGAATGTCCCCCCACGTCACCTTGCGTGCACAGGAGTCCACCATGGGCCACGACCAGCCCGCCCACCTTCCGGTTTCACTCTCCGCAACCCGCCGAATAGTCTCAGCTTCGCCGACATCATTGCCCGTCTGGATCGCGACGCGGATCTGTCGCTCGGGCGCAAGCGGGAGATGATCTCCGCACTGCGCAGCCTTGCCCGCCTCCTCGGCCTGGACCCCGCGGCCATCCCGGCCGACCCGCGTGACCTGCGCAATCGCCTGGCCGCCCTGTCCCCGGCAGCTGGCGGGATCAGCCACGGCCGCTGGAACAACGTTCGCAGCCTGGCCTTGGCGGCACTGCGGCAGGGCGGGGTGCGCACCTTGGGGCGTGCCCGCGAGCCCCTGGCGCCGGCCTGGGAGGCGCTGCGGGCACGACTGCCGGACGCCAAAACACGGCACGGGCTGTCGCGCTTCATGAGTGTGTGCAGCGCGCAGCAGATCGCGCCGGCGGCGGTCGATGCCGCCGTCTTCGCGCAGTTCCAGCAGGCGCTGGACAACGACAGCCTCGTCAAGGCGCCGGGGACCGTGTTCCGTACCACCTGCGTGTTGTGGAACCGCGCCGCCGCGACCATCGCCGGCTGGCCCAGCCTGACCGTGCCGGTGCCGAACCGCAGCCGCCGCTATGCCCGCGACTGGAGCGAGTTCCCGGCCAGCTTCCGCGCTGATGCCGATGCCTTTCTCGGCCGCCTGGGCAACCAGGATCCGTTCGCCGACGACTACGCGCCGCCGGCCAGGCCGAGCACGGTGCACATGCGCCGCAAGCAGATCCTGCAGATCGCGACCGCCCTGGCTGCGGCCGGCCACCCCATCGAGGGCATCACCGGCCTCGCCGTGCTGGTGGAATTGCCGCACGCCAAGCTGGCGTTGCGCTTCTTCAAGGATCGTGCCGGCGGGCAGGTGACCAAATACCTGCACCAGCAGGCACTGCTGCTGAAAACCTTGCCCGCCATTGGGTGAAGGCGCCCGCCGACCAGATCGAGGCAATCGGTGGCATCTGCCAGCGGCTGGCGCCCAAGCACACCGGCATGACCGACCGGAACAGGACCCGCCTGCGCCAGTTCGACAGCCCGACCAACGTCATCGCCCTGGTCAAGCTGCCGGCTCGCGTGCTGCGAGAGGTTCGGCAGAATGATCCCGGCGGCCGCCGCGAGGCGGTGCGGGTGATGCTCGCGCTCGCGGTCGAATTGCTGACCATGGCCCCGGTGCGGATCGACAATCTGGCCAGTCTGAAGATCGCGCGCCATTTCGTGCGCATCCGCAGCGGCGCCAGCACCATGGTCCACTTGGTGATCCCGGCCGCGGAGACGAAGAACGGTGCGCCCTACGAGATGGCGTTGCCGCAGGAGACCGCCGCCATCCTGGCCAGCTATCTGGCGACGTATCACCCGCGCCTGTCGCCTGCCGTGTCGCCGTGGCTGTTCCCCAACGATCAGGGCGCGTGTCGCAACACCACGGCGTTCGCAAGCGCGCTCTCCCACTTTGTCATGCGCGAGACCGGGATCCGGATGAACGTTCACCTGTTCCGCCATCTCGCCGCCAAGCTGCACCTGGAGGCTTATCCGGAGGATATCGAGACGGCACGGCGGGTCCTGGGCCACAAGAGTGCCACCACCACGCTGCGGTCCTATGCCGAGGTGAAGTCGGCGGCCGCCTTCCGCCGTTACGACCAGGTGATCCAGACGCTGCGCGAGCAGAGCACGGCACCCGCACGTGGCCGCGCCAAAGCGGCCGGAGGCCGTCGCTCATGACGCCCCACCTGCGCAACCCGTCCAATCGCTGCATGCCGCTCGCCGAATGGCCGGCGCCGGATCAGGCGGCCTGGGTGGCAGCGGTGCAGCCGGAGGAGGGGCCCGGTCAGACCAACATTGCCGCGCACTGGGCGGCGGGGACGCGCCGGGCCGTCGCCAGCGGCTACGGCCGGTGGCTGACCTGGCTGGCAGAACA
>CAVXUK010000007.1:0-438476 GCA_963764895.1 uncultured Pseudomonadota bacterium | reverse complement strand
AATCGAGACCCGCCGATATGCAGCAGGCCCGCGAGGAGGACGGTGGCCAAAAGGGTGTGGCAGTTGCGCATGACACCCACCCCGGTCTCAGTTCGGTTCGCTGCCGCACGCCATTGGCATCGCCAACGAACCGCGCGGAACAGGAGATGGATCGGCTGGAACGGGGCGGGACGCGAACCAGGCAGCGACGGCAGTCACGTCGCTCTCGGTGAGGCTGGCGGCAACCAGTTGCATGCAGTCGGGCGAGGGAGCGGTGCGGGTGCCGTAGCGGAATGCGCCCAGTTGCGCACTGATGTAGCTCGCATGCAGCCCGACAAGGCCAGGAATGGCTGGTTCCATTCCGGTGAGCTTGGGGCCGTGACACCCCGAGCAAGCGGGCACGCCGCGCGCGGGATCGCCCTGTGTCACAATCGCCTGTCCGCGCGCCAGGATGCCGGAACTGACATCGGCGATGGTTGGCGGCGGTGGCGGTGGGCGCAGTCCCGAGAGGTAATCCGCCATCTGCTGCAGGTACGAGTTGGGCATGTATTCGAGCAGATAGTTCATCGGCGGGTAGCGGCGCCGGCCGTCCCGGAAGGCGACAAGCTGGTTCATCAGGTAGCCAGCAGGCTTGCCGGCGAGGCGCGGGAAATAATCGTTGTCCGTGCCCTGGCCCTGCTCACCATGGCAAGCCGCGCATGCCCGCAGACGCGCCTCCATCGTGTCAGGCGGACGATCCGTGACCTGCGCTGACGCGGAGGGAAGGAGAAGGTTTGTCAGGCCAATGACCAGGCCCAACCGTAGCATGCGTCCGATAAGGGCGCAGCCTGCATCCCGGCAGCCGAACGGCCGGATAGACTCGTCCCCACATCGCGAGCGTTGCGACACTCGGCAACCTCCCCCTCAGCGCGTCGGGGTGTTATCGCAGGAAAGGCGACGGTTCTTTCCAAAAAGCACTAGATTTTGATGATCCGACGCTTTAACGCGGCGCAATCGTTCAATCGGCGTGCCGCGACAGGCGGCATTGCGCGTCAGGATCGTCAGCCGGTAGTCCCATAAGCGCGCGGCGGCTTTTCGCATCCGCCGCCCGAAACCCGCCATTCCGGATCCGACCAGATCGCGCCAAAGTCGGGTGTCCGGTTCCGATCCCCGCCGCTCAGAGGCGGACGGACTGGTATCCAACCCAAGGCCGACGGTCGGTGCAAATCTCAAGCAGACCGTGTAAAAAGTCTGGACCGTAACGGCAATAAACAATCGCGTTGCGCTCCACCGGATCACCTTGAATTTATTGTTCGTCTTGCGCCCCTCGACGATGGAATTGTTCGCGGCAGCCTGTGGCAATCGGGTTTTCACACGCTCAGCAAGATATCTGCATCAATCCTGCAACGCGAATTCGACCAGGTTTTTCTGATGCAGATTTCTGATGCGGAATGCGAGCATGGTTTTGCGGCTCCGCCCGCGTCGCCTGGGGACGGCTTGCCACGCCAGGCGTTCACGTTTGCCCGGGCGGCGGATTTTCGGCCGTTGGGGGTTGTCGTTTCGAAAGAAAAAAGGCAGCCTTCATTCGAAACGATAGGCAAATTAGATGAAGATCGGAATGATACGCTCGGCTGTGCTGTGCGCTGCGGCGATGGGGCTTGCGCTCGTGGGGCGGGCGGCTGCCATGGAGCCGGTGTCCGGCTTCTATGTGAGCCTGGGCGGCGGCGTGGATTTCCTGCAGGACATCACGCTCTCGCCCGCCAGCGCGGATGGGCCGAGCAAGCGAGCCTACGAATTCGCCCCCGGGTTTGGGTTCGATCCCGCCCTGGGCTACGGCTTCGGCAACGGCCTGCGGATCGAGCTGGAAGGCGACTACGCTCAGAACAACCTCAGCGGACTCCACGCGAGCTTTGCAGGACATGCGACCGGCACGGCGATCCAGTATGGAGTGTTCGCCAACGCGATCTACGATCTTCCGTTGAACTGGCCGGTTACGCCGTACTTCGGCGCCGGCGTCGGCTATCAGGTTCTCGAGCTGGACAAGGTCGGGTCGGCAGCGGTCGGTACTCCGTTGAGCCCAACGCTGTCGCCGGCGGAGGGCGCGCTCGCCTATCAAGGAATTGTCGGGATCAGTTACCGGCTTCCGATGGTGGCGGGGCTCTCGCTGACGGCTGAATATCGGATGATCGGGGTCACGACCCCGCCGCCCTACCTGCGGGGAACGACGAACCCGCCCGATCTCGCCACGCTCGGCAACATCTTCAACCACGAGGTGCTGGTTGGGCTACGCTACGAGTTCGGGCCCGCGCGGGTGCCGTTGCCCTGACCTCGCACGCGCCGACAACCGCCGGCAGCAAGGCCGGGGCCGGGCGTGGCGGATAGGTGGGGCAGGGACGTGAGGCTGCCATTGTCGCGGCGCGGCCCGGTATCGCAGGCTGCGCGGCATGCCTGAGACCGTCCTCTACCCGACCATCAAGCGCTTCCTCGAAGCGGCTGGCTTCCACGTCAAAGGAGAAATCCACGGCTGCGATGTCGTCGCCGTGCGCGATGGCGATCCGCCGGAGCTCACCGTCGTGGAGATGAAACAGGGTTTCGCACTGGAGCTGCTATTACAGGCGGTCGATCGCATGCGGGTGGCCGACGAGGTGTGGCTGGCGGTGCCGGCCAGCCGGCGCGGCCGAGACCGCGACCGACGGGTCCACCGCCTGTGCCGGCTGATCGGCTTCGGTCTGATGGCCGTCGATGTGGCGCGCGACCGGGTCGAGGTGTTGGCCGAGCCGGGCCCCTATCGGCCGCGGCCGGATATCCGCCGGCGCGGGCGGTTGCTCAGCGAACATGTACGGCGTGTGGGCGACCCGTCGTCGGGCGGCTCTACCCGGCAGCCGGTGATGACCGCCTATCGACAGCGGGCGCTTGCCTGCGCCGCGTTGCTGCGCATGGGGCCTGGCCGGCCGCGCGATCTCCGCACTGTCGCGCCCGATGCGGGCGCGATCTTGCTGGCCAACGTGTATGGCTGGTTCGAGCGCACCGAGCGCGGCGTCTACCGGCTGACCAGCCTGGGCGAGGCGGCGTTGCAGCGCTGGCCCGGCGCCGGCGCCGCGGCGGAGTGACATGTCCATCGGGGGCTTACAGCCGCGTGCCGGAGTTTGGGCGTTAATAGAAAGCTGCGAAGGCGAGGCTCCGCCGCCCTTTGGTCGCTCCGGCAGAGTTTCCATACTGGGCCATCACATCGCCGCTGTGGGCTCGCGTTGGCGGGATTGTTCGCGTCTACGCCGCCGCGGTCTGGGGAGCCGCCGACGATCGGCTGAGCTCTACGAAGGCCGCCTTCATCGAGGCTCGCAACTCCCCTATGAAGGCGCTGCCAGTGATGGTGCGGACGACCACGATGCTCCGCCTGTCGGTCGGATCCTCGCGGCGCTTGGCAAGGCCGAACAGCTCCAGACGGTCGAGCGCGCGGGTGATTGCCGGTTTGGCCACGTTCAGGCGCATCGCCAAGCCCCGCACGGTATGGGGACCTTTGTCGAGATAGCAGACCAGCAGCACGGCAAGCTGGCGGGCCGTCAGGTCCGGTTCCTCCGTTCTCACGAGACCCTGGATCGTTTCGCGTAGTAGTTCGGGGAGATGCGTGGCAGGCTTCATGGATGCACCCTCAGTGCTAAGACATGATCCAGCACATCTCGGCGATCTGCGACACGCATTATTCAGGCGTATCGCTTCGGATCCGTAATACGTTTGGCGGAGGGCGTTCGGGGCGCCGACTCGGCCGGTGTGGAGCGGCGTGCGGCCCGCCCATTCTACGGCGTCTGACGGCGTCGCGACCTGTTGGGCGCTGGCGGCCATCACGGTTCATGCCGGCTCGATTTTCGCGCCGGATCTTCCTGATGCGCCGCCGCTACGTCTCCGGCGGCAGCGTGGGCGACGATCTTGGCCATTTGTGGCGAAATGCCGATTAAAGATCGGTTGCGCATTCGTTGTCGGAGATCGATAAATTCGGTATTGCACCTTATATGGAGTCCGTGTATAGAATATGACACGACGTGGGGCTCACCGGCAGCGAGCCGATGAACCGCTCTCCTGCCCAATGCACATAAACCAAGGAAAAAGGAAATGAAGGAAGTCCGGCCAATATTAATCATCAGCGATGATCAAGCATTGCGCGTAACGCTCGCAGTGGAGCTTGAACGCGCCGGCGAATTCACGGCATTCAAGGCAAAGACTGCTAGAGAGGCCGAAATGATGGTCAAGGCGCCATGCGCGCGCTTCGATGCCATTATCCTGGACATCGACCTGGCCGACGGTGCAGGCTGCGGTCTGTGCGCAAAGCTGCGGCAGGGCAACGTCACAGCGCCGATCATTCTGCTCAGCGCTTCTACCCAGGAGACCGATTTCGTCCGCTGTCTTGATGCTGGCGCGAACGATTATCTTACCACGCCGTTCCGCATGGCGGAACTACTTGCCAGGCTGCGCATACAATTGCGGATCTTCGACGCAGGCGAGAATGCAGTCTTCACGATCGGGCCGTATACATTCCGCCCCTCGGCGAAGCTGTTGCAGGAACCGGCACGCAACCGCCGCATTCGGCTGACGAAAAAAGAAGTTGCGATCCTTGAGTTGTTGTATCGGGCCGGCCCTCGACCGGTCGCGCGGCAGGAGCTTCTGCACGAGATCTGGGGCCAAAGTGCCAGCGTCGACACCCACACGCTAGGGATGCACATCAGCCGCGTCCGAAGGAAGATGGAGCCCAACGCCCGCATGCTCGTCACGACGCGTGGGGGCTACCGGCTCGATCCGGGCGGCGCGGGCTTGGCAGCCTGAACCAGTGCGGCACGAGCTGCACCAGCGCATCGGATGAAATCGGGTCATCTGCCTCGGGTCTTGAAATCAGCGGCGCCCTCCGCCTGACCGAGAAGGCGCCGCAGCGCGTCAAACTCCGGACCCGGCCCGTCGCGGCGCAAGAATTCGTGGACCTCGACAAGTGTCGTGCGGCCACCCGAAGATGGATTGGGGTCGTGTCGGACAAACGCCTGGCTCGATGCGGTGTCGCGAATCAGCCGCCAACGATCGCCATTTGAACTCTGGTAGATGTCTTCCGATACGACGGGCGTGGCCGTTGACACCGAACCTTCGGACGGCCGGCTCGGCATCTGCGTCGCCACCTCCCGCAGCAACTCCGCCGCCTCGTCCAGCCACACGGCGGGCGACGTTCTCGACGGCGGCGATGCAGGCGTCGTAGCGACCGAGGAACTCGCGGATGCGCTCGGTGATGTCGCTCATGTCGGATTCACTCCCGCTGGTGCGTCGCTCGGTGCCGGCGCAGTTTGGCTCACCCAGCCGATCCAGCGACGCACGTGTGCGTGCAACTGGCGCATCGTGGCATTGACGGCCGTCGTGGCGATGGTGAAGCCCTGTTGCGCCTGCCCGCTTGGAGTTAGGCGACATGTCGGCTCGGGTTCCGCCTCGCTACGTGACATTTGATGCACAGGCGAAGTCCGTAAAGCCCGTAGCGGGCCGTACAGGTTGTTCCACTGGATGCCTTCGCCGAACCGCACGATCTCGACCCACATCGTATCCTGCGGCCGGGTCTTCTCCAATTGCTGCACATCTTTTGCCACTTCTGGTTCGAGACGCAGTTCTCGATCGACACGGGCGGCTACAGACACCCCGGTGTAGGAGAGGCTATGCTTTGCCTTGAGCACGCAGCGGATTGAGACGATGAGCGAGAGCGAGATCACCGCCTTGCGGGCGCTGCTTACGTCGCGGCCGCGTCCGACAGGCGTTGCCGAGCGCCGCGAGCGGCTGGACGCGCTCGGCGATGCTTACAGGACGGCCGAGGATATCCGCCTCGAGCCGGTGAGCGCCGGCGGCGTGCCGGCGGAATGGAGCGTCTCGCCCGGTGCGGATGCCCACCGGGTCCTGCTCTATCTCCACGGCGGCGGCTTCTCCGTCGGGTCGATCGTCAGCCACCGCGCGATGGTCACGGAGACCGGCCGCGCGGCAAAGGCGCGGACCCTTGCGATCGACTACCGGCGCACGCCGGAGCATCCGTTCCCGGCGGCGCTCGACGATGCGCTTCACGCCTATCGCTGGCTGCTTGCACAGGGTGTGCAGCCTGGCCGGATAGCAATCGGCGGCGATAGCGCCGGTGGCGGACTGACCCTCGCCGTGATGGTTTCTCTGCGCGAACGCGGCCTGCCATTGCCGGCGTGCGGCTGGTGCATCTCGCCCTGGGTCGATCTGGAAGCGCGAGGCGAGAGCTACGCCACCAAGGCGGCAATCGATCCGATGATCAGCAAGGAATACATCCTGGAACTGGCCGGCTGGTATCTTGGCGGGACTGCGCCGCGGACACCTCTTGCCGCCCCGCTCTATGCCGACCTCAAGGGTCTGCCGCCGCTGCTCATCCAGGTCGGCACCGCCGAGACGCTGTTCGACGATTCGATCCAGATCGCGGCGCGGGCCGGGACGGCAGACGTTCGGGTCACGCTGGAGGTCTGGCCCCACATGATTCATGCATGGCCAATGTTCTACCAGCAGCTCACCGACGGGCGCCGCGCGATCGCCGCAGCCGGATCGTTCATCCGGGCCGCGACAGCCTGACCGTTCTCGACCCGCTGGCGGGCGTTCCTGCAGCACATGCGTCACCTGTGCGAATAACGGATCACTTTCCGCGAAGTGGTCGACCACATCACGAACGTTGCGATGTTCAAAAATCCTGATTCCCGCAGTGCGAGTTCGACCAGAACGCCGGGCATGGTCGGCCGCCGCGCAAGGAACGCATCGGCCGCTTCGAGCAGACTACGTGACTTTTTCCAGTATCTTTTCCATCTCCGCCGCCGTGAAGGCGCGCATGGTCTGTTCCCGGATATCGCCTTTCTTGAGCGTGTTCAACACGAGCGTGGCGCCGGCCTCAATCGTCGTCGTCGCGCGTCCGCCGCACCAGCACCTCGCGCTTGCCGACATGGTTGGCGGCGCCGACGATGCCTTCCTTCTCCATCTGCTCGATCAGCCGCGCGGCGCGGTTGTAGCCGATCTGCAGGTGGCGCTGGATGAAGCTGGTGCTCGCCTTGCCCTCGCGCGCTCACCAGATCGACCGCCTGGTCGAACAGGCCCTTCTCGCCGTCGCTGGCACCCGGCGATGCCGGACAGCGCCGGCGCCGTCGCTCGTCTCCTCCGGCGCCTCCGTCACCTCCTCCAGATAGGCCGGCTCGCCCTGCTCGCGCAGGAAGGCGACGATCTCCTCCACCTCGCGGTCGGTGACGAACGGGCCGTGCACGCGCGTGATGCGCCCGCCGCCGACCATGTACAGCATGTCGCCCTGGCCGAGCAGCTGCTCGGCCCCCTGCTCGCCCAGGATGGTGCGGCTGTCGAACTTGCTGATCACCTGGAAGCTGATGCGCGTCGGGAAATTCGCCTTGATGGTGCCGGTGATCACGTCCACCGACGGGCGCTGCGTGGCCATCATCACATGGATGCCGGCCGCCCGCGCCATCTGCGCCAGCCGCTGCACCGCCGCCTCGATCTCCTTGCCGGCGACCATCATCAGGTCGGCCATCTCGTCGATCACCACGACGATGAACGGCAGCGGCTCCAGCGCCAGCGGCTGTTCCTCGAAGATCGGCTTGCCGGTCTCCGCGTCGAAGCCGGTCTGCACGCGGCGCGTCACCACCTCGCCCTTGCGCCCGCGCCTCGGCCACGCGCTCGTTGTAGCCGCCGATATTGCGCACGCCGAGCTGGCTCATCGCGCGGTAGCGCCGCTCCATCTCGCGCACCGTCCATTTCAGCGCCGTCACCGCCTTTGCCGGCTCGGTCACCACCGGCGCCATCAGATGCGGGATGCCGTCGTAGACCGACAGTTCCAGCATCTTCGGGTCGATCAGGATCAGCCGGCACTGGTCGGGCGACAGCCGGTACAGCAGCGACAGGATCATCGCGTTGATGCCGACCGACTTGCCCGAGCCGGTGGTGCCGGCGACCAGCAGATGCGGCATGCGCGCGAGGTCGGCGATGACCGGCGCGCCGCCGATGTCCTTGCCGAGCGCCAGCGCCAGCCGTGCCTGCTGGCTTGGTCCATTCCTCGGTGCCGAGCAGTTCGGACAGAAACACCGTCTCGCGCTGCGCGTTCGGCACCTCGATGCCGATCACGTTGCGGCCGGGCACGGTGGCGATGCGCACGGCGGTCACCGACAGGCTGCGCGCCACGTCGTCGGCCAGCCCGATCACGCGGGCGCTGCGGATGCCCGGGGCTGGTTCCAGTTCATACAGCGTCACCACCGGGCCAGGGCCGGATCTCCACGATGCGGCCCTGCACGCCGTAATCGGCCAGCACCGTCTCCAGCAGCCGCGCATTGGCCTGCAACGCCTCGGCGCTCGGTGCGCCGACGGTGGCGCGCGCCGGCGCCGGGGTCGAGCAGCGACAGCGGCGGGCAGCGCCACGGGCCCTCCAGCGGCAGGGCTCTCCTGACGCGCGGGCGGCGGATTGCTTGCTGGGTGGCGCCACCGCCAGTTTCGCCACCGGGCGCGCGGCCATCGCCTTGACCGGTGATGGTGATGATGGTGATGGCGCTGGCGCCGCCAGCGGGCGGACGCCGATCTGCGGCTCCAGCCGGACCGGAACCGAGTTGGCCACCGCGGGCAGAGAAGGGGCCGGGCGCGTGCCGTTAAGCCGATCGAGCAACGCCACGCCGGTCGATCCCACGCGCGCCGACAGCCGCCCGAACAGTCCGGCGGCGACTCGGCCGTGACCGGCCGTGCGGCGCGGCCAGACCGGCCGCGCGCCATTCGTTGCGGCTCAGCCCGAGCGCGAGCACGGCCAGCAACACGGCCAGCACGGCGCCGAGCGTCAGCACCAGCGGCGGGCCGAATGGGCCGAGCAGGTCGTGCCCGGCCGCGAGCGCTTCCTCACCCACCAGCCGGCCGATCGCGCCGCCCAGGCCGGCGCCGGCCGGCCAGGTCAATAACTGCCCATCTCGCCCCGGCACGGCAGCCAGCACCGCGCCGGCCACCGGCAGGGCGGCCAGCAAGGCAGCCAGTCGCAGCGGGAACGCATGCAGCCCGCGATGCGAGCCGATGCGCCACGCCCAGGCCAGCAAGGCGAGGCCCGGCAGCAGCCCGGCGGCGCCGAAGCCCTGCAACAACAGGTCGGCGGCGATCGCACCGGGCAGACCGCCGACATTGGCCACCGGGCGCGCTGTCGCCGTGTCGAGCGACGGGTCAGCGGCGTGGTAGCTGGCGACCGCCACCAACAGCGCCACGGCCGCCGCCGCCAGCAGCACGGCCCCGAGTTCGGCCAACCGCCGGCGGGCAAGTGTACGCAGCGCCGGCGAGGCGAGTCGGCGGGCCTGGACGGCAACGGCCATGGGCAGTGGGCTCCGGCTGGGGGAAGGCGTCACGGAGCATTAACTATACCGGACAACCCACTGCCAGCAGAAGCATTCGTGCAGAAAGCCTGGACGCAAGAAAGGGGCGCCCTTGCGGGACGCCCCCACTATCGACACGCGGCGCGAGCGATCAGCCGAGCCGTTCGCCGTGCAGCACCACGTCCAGCCCTTCCATCTCCTCGTCGGCGGTCACGCGCAGGCCGATGATGGCATCGACGATCTTGAGCAGGACGAAGCTCATCACGCCGCTCCAGATCAGCGTCACGCACACCGCCACCACCTGCGACTCGAACTGTTGCAGTCCGCCGACATTGCCGCCGGTCCACTGGTTGGTCTTCGGGTCGAGCGTGCCGGTGAACGGTTGGAAGGCGAACACGCCCGTGAGCAAGGCGCCGACGATGCCGCCCACGCCGTGCACGCCGAAGGTGTCCAGGCTGTCGTCATAGCCCAGCATGTGCTTCAGGCTGGTCGCCGACCAGAAGCAGATCACGCCGGCGGCGATGCCGATGATCAGCGCCGGGCCCGGCAGCACGAAGCCCGAGGCCGGGGTGATCGCCACAAGCCCGGCGACCGCGCCGGAGGCAGCGCCGAGCGCGCTCGGTTTGCCCTTGGCGATCCACTCGGCGAACATCCACGCCAGCGCCGCCGCCGCGGTCGCGATCTGGGTGGCCGTCATCGCCATGCCCGCCCGGCCGTTGGCGGCCACGGCGGAGCCGGCGTTGAAGCCGAACCAGCCCACCCACAGCAGCGAGGCGCCGATCACGGCGTACGCGACGTTGAACGGCGCCATGTTCTCGGTGCCGTAGCCGACGCGCTTGCCCAAGACGAGGCAGGCGACGAGGCCCGCGATGCCGGCGTTGATATGCACCACGGTGCCGCCCGCGAAGTCCGCGGCACCCGGCAGGCCGAACACGCCCGCGCCCAGGAAGCCGGTGGCACTCCAGACCCAGTGTGCGATCGGCGAGTAGACGAACAGCGACCACAGCACCATGAAGACGCACATGGCCGAGAACTTCATGCGGTCGGCGAAGGCGCCCGCGATCAGGGCCGGCGTGATGATCGCGAACGTCATCTGGAACATCATGTAGACGCTCTCGGGGATCGTCGTCTGGGTCGCGGCGTCGACGCCGGCGCCGAGCTTGAACGGCTGGTCCCAGTTGGCGCCGAAGCCCGACAGGAAGAAGCGCGACAGGTCGCCGATATACGGATTGCCGTTGGTGAACGCGAGGCTGTAGCCGGCCACCATCCAGGTGATGGTCACCAGGCAGGTGATCGCGAAGGACTGCATGATGGTGGCAAGGATGTTCTTCTTGCGCACCATGCCGGCATAGAACAGTGCCAGGCCGGGAATCGTCATCAGCAGCACCAGCGCCGTGCTGGCCAGCATCCAGGCGGTGTCGCCGCTGTCCAGCTTAGCGGCCGCCGCGGCTGCGGCTGCCGCTGCGGGTGCCGCCGTCGTCGCCGGTGTATCGTCGGCAAAGGCCGGAACGGCGAGCAATAACGGCAAAATCGCCAAAGACAAACGTTCTAGAAATTTCTTCATATGTTGAGTATTCCCTTGATTGTCTTGGCGGCTAGAGAGCCTGGTCGTCTGTCTCACCGGTACGGATACGCACCGCACGCTCGATATCCAGCACGAAGATCTTGCCGTCGCCGATTTTTCCGGTATGGCCAGACTTCATGATTGCCTCGATGACCTGTTCGACCAGGTCGTTCGGCACCGCGACCTCGATTTTGACTTTGGGCAGAAAACTCACGTGGTATTCGGCTCCGCGGTAAATTTCCGTCTGACCTTTTTGTCGACCGAATCCTTTCACCTCGCTGACCGTCAAACCCTGCACCCCCAGGGGCGTCAGGGCCTCCCGCACGTCGTCGAGCTTGAAGGGCTTGATGATGGCCATGATTAACTTCATGTCGGAGCCGCTCCCCAATGACCGGTATCGCACCATATGACCCCCGCGGCGGGGGTCCGGACGCGACGCACGGCAGTGGGCCTTACAAGATCCGTGCCATCACAACTCCGGGAAGCGAGGAATGACCGGTACGCGGACTGCCTAAAATATGGGCAAAAGTCGTGAATTTGCGTGCGGTGGCTCGGCAATCCTGGCCACAGCAGCCTGAATGCGGTGTCTTTTCCTAAAGGCTAGAGTTTTTTCGTTGATCGAAGTGGTTACCGTCATGGAGGCTAGGATGATGCAGGCACATGTCTGCGTGGTGGGGGCTGGGCCGGTTGGTGGCGTCCTGGCGTGCCGGCTGGCGAGGGCCGGGCTTCGTGTCGCCGTGCTCGACCGCGCGGCGCTGCCGCCCATGGAACATCCGGCGTTCGACGGGCGGGCCTACGCCATGGCCGGCGCCGCGCGCGGATTGCTGGAAGCGGCCGGGCTTTGGGAGCGCCTGCCCTATCCGGCCGGCGCGATCAGCGACATCCGCGTCTCCGACGGGCGGGTGGGGCGCCCGGCGTCACGGCTGCACCTGCATTTCGGCGCCCGGCAGGCGGGCGAGGAGGCGTTCGGCTGGATGGTGGAGGCGCGGAGCCTGCGCATGGCGGTGAACGCGGCACTGCACGAGGATCCGAACATCGCGGTGTTCGCACCCGCCGAGGCGGACATCACGCGCCAGGCCGATGGCGCGGTGGTGCGCATCGCGCGCGGGCCGGAGATCACCTGCCAGCTGGTCGTCGCCGCCGAAGGGCGCCGCAGCCCGCTGCGCGAGGCGGCCGGCATCGCGATCACGCAGCTGGACTATCGGCAGACCGGCATCGTGTTCGCCGTCGCGCATGAGCGGCCGCACAACGGCGTGGCCCTGGAGCATTTCCTGCCCTCCGGCCCATTCGCGCAGCTGCCGATGGCCGGCACGGCGGAGGCGCCGAACCTGTCGGCGATCGTCTGGAGCGAGCGCACCACGACGGCCGGGCGCCTGATGGCGCTGTCGCCCGAGGCGTTCACGCGCGAGGTGTTGCGCCGACTTGGCGACCATCTCGGCGCCATTCGGCTGGTCGGGCGGCGCTGGAGCTACCCGCTCGCGGCGCTGCACGCGCATCGCTACACGGATACGCGGCTGGCGCTGGTGGGTGATGCGGCGCACGGCATCCATCCCATTGCCGGCCAGGGGCTCAATCTGGGCTTCCTGGACGCGGCGGAACTGGCGCGGCTGGTGATCGCGGCGGTGGCGGCGGGCGAGGACCCGGGGGCGGCGGAACTCCTGCGGCGCTATCAGGCGGCGCGGCGGCCGGACAACCTGATGATGCTGGCCGCGACCGATGTGCTCGACCGGCTGTTCAGCAGCGATAGCCGGGTGCTGCGGCTGGCCCGAGACCTCGGCATCGCCGCCGTGCATCGCCTGCCGCCGCTCAAGCGCCGCTTCATTCGCCAGGCGATGGGGACGGCATGACGCCGGCCAGATAGGGCTGGTCCGGCCGCGTCTCCGGCATCGCCAGCAGGACGGTCAGCACGGCCACCACGCCGGCCACGGCCAGCGCCAGGAATGCGATGCTGTTGCCGAACCGCCCGGCCAGCCCGCCGGCCAGCGAGGTGCTCAGCGTGGCGCCGACACCGACTGCGAGCCCGATGGTGCCCATGCAGAGGTTGAAGCGGCCGGTGCCGCGTGTCACGTCCGCCACGACCAGAGGCACCAGTATGCCGATGGTGGCCCCGGCCACACCGTCCAGCACCTGAGCGCCGACGATCAGCGCGGGGCTGGCCAGCGTGGCCAGCAGCAAGCCGCGCAGCGGCAGCATGCTGACGCCCAGCAGCAACAGCTTGCGGCGGCCCACGCGCTCGGCGGCGCGGCCGACCGTCGGCGACAGCAGCGCCACGACCGCCTGCGGAACCATCAGGCAGGCGGCGATGACCAGATTGGCGGCGTCGCCAGCGCGGCGGGTGACTTCGGTGGCCGCGATCGGCAGCATGGCGGCGTTGCCGAGCTGGAACAGCACGATGCACAGCGCGAAGGCAATCAGACGCCGGTCCAGCAGCGCGCGCCATCCCTCAGTGCGGTACCCCTCTGCCGGGCCCATGGCGGTGGCCAGTCCGGGATCGGCCGGCGGCTCGCGCGGCGACATGGCCCGCACCGCCAGCAGCGCCGGCAGGCTGAACACGGCCGCCAGCCAGAACACCGCCTGGCTGGAGACGTACGTGCCGCAGGCCCCCATCATCGCCGCACCCACCGCGCTGCCGATGGCGGCGAAGCGCGCGTTGCGGCCCAGGCGTTCGGCGAAGACGCGGCGGCCGACCCGGTTGAGCGTGATCGCCGCGACCGCCGGCACCAGTATGCAGGTTGCGAAGCCGTGCAGCGCCTGCGCCGTGAACACCGGCAGCATCTCGGGGAACAGCGCCAGCATGGCGGCGCTGGCGGCCAGCGCGACCAGCCCTATCGTCGCGGCCAGCCGCTTGCGCGGCAGCGCATCGACCAGCGCCCCGGCCGGCACCTGCGCCAGCATGGTCACCGCCGAGCCGACGCTGAGCGCCACGCCGATCTGCCCCTGGGTCCATTTGTTGGTGGTCAGGTAGACGGCAATGAATGGCCCGAACCCGGTTTGCAGATCGGCGACGAAGAAGTTCAGCCAGTCGAGCGCCCGCCCGCCGGGCACCTTCGATCTGGCCGGGCGACGGCAAGTGCCTAGACGTGCCGAGAAGGTGGCGGAGAACGCCATGTCGGCCGGCCGCTTACTGCGCCTTGGCCGCCGCGGCGGGAGGCGGAACTGGGGGAGCCGGTGCCTTCACGGCGGGAGGCGGAACTGGGGGGGCCGGTGCCTTCACGGCGGGAGGCGGAACTGAGGGGGCCGGTGCCTCCACCGCCTCCACCGGCTTGGCCGCGTCGTAGGCCGGCGCGGACTTGATCCGGTCGGCCGGGAGCGCCAACGCGACGGACGGCGTCTTGCCCAGCGTGAAGCGCAGCGCCGCCCATTCCACCGCGACCTTGCGATTGCCGACGCCGAGGAAGCCGCCCACGTCGATCACGGCGGCGCGCGGATGCCCGCCGGCATCCACCAGCACGTCCACGATGCGGCCAATCTCCTTGGCGCCGGTGGCATCCACCATCAGCCCAAGGACCGCCATCACCTGATTGGCCGCGACCTGCTCGGTCGCGAGCGGCGCCGGCTGCTCAGGCGCGGGTGCTGGCTGCGTGGACGCGGGCGGCGCGGGCGTGGGCGCAGGCGCGGCCGGGGCCGCCGGCGACGTGGCCGGCTCTGGGGTGGCCGCGCACAGCATGACGGCCCCGGCCAATGTAGCTGGACGCAGCAGATGCAACACGGCCCGGCTCCCCCTTGGTGTTGAGCGCAAGACAAGACAGGACGCGCGGCCAGCGCGTGGGTTGCAAAACGGCGCGGGCTGGTGCCGCCATCGGCATCGGAAACGGCGGGCATTGGCCGCAAAAGAACCTTTGCAATGCTGTCGCGCTATCTCAGTTGAGCGCCGCACGGGGCGGCCGTCAGCATGGTGGAGCAGCCCCTGACTCCGTCGCAGCACCCGATGAGCCGCCAGTCCGAACCGGTTGCCGTGCCGGCCGACACGGCGTTGGCGCAGGCCGCCGCCGATGCCGCCGCCTGCCGTCGCTGCGCGTTGTGGGAGCATGCGACGCAGACGGTGTTCGGCGAGGGGCCGGCGGACGCGCCGCTCATGCTGGTGGGCGAGCAGCCTGGCGACCAGGAGGATCTGGCCGGAAAACCTTTCGTCGGGCCGGCCGGGCAATTGCTCGACCGCGCGCTGGCCGAGGCGAGCATCGACCGCAGGCTGGTCTACGTGACCAATGCCGTTAAGCACTTCAAATTCGCGCTGCGCGGCAAGCGCCGCATCCACCAGAAGCCCGACACCGGCGAGATCGTCGCGTGCCGATTCTGGCTGGATATCGAGCGCGCCGAAATCCGCCCGCGTGTCATCGTGCTGCTGGGTGCCACCGCCGCCCGGGCCGTGTTCAACCGCGCGGTCACCATCTCACGCGAGCGCGGGCGGCCGTTCGCGTTGCCGGATGCTACCGGGTTGGTCACCGTGCATCCGTCCTACCTGCTGCGGTTGCCGGACGAGGCGTCCAAGCGGCGCGAATACGCGGCGATGGTTGCCGATCTGTGCGTCGCGGCCGCGCTTCTGACGCAGGCCTAGCAGGCAACCCCGCTCCGCACGAGCCGTTCTTCTAATGGTGCATCAAGCCAACCATTGGGAAATCGGCCATGGGCATTCTCGATCTGATGATGAACGAATTCATCGCCACCCCCGGCGACCCGCTCGGCGTTGTGCTCGGCCGGCTGGTCGGTGGCGGCGCGGGCCAGCCGGATGCGCCGCAAGGCGGGCTGGCGGTGTTGCTGGCGCGCTTCGAGGCGGCCGGTCTGGGCAACATCGCGCAATCCTGG
The DNA here is from genome assembly GCA_963764895.1 of uncultured Pseudomonadota bacterium. Lineage (GTDB taxonomy): Bacteria > Pseudomonadota > Alphaproteobacteria > Acetobacterales > Acetobacteraceae > CAVXUK01. Next base: position 422,795 of record CAVXUK010000007.1, on the reverse strand, counting down.
GTCGGCACCGGCCCCAACCTGCCGATCACGGCGGAGCAACTGCATCACGTGCTGGGTGAAGAGCAGGTGACCGATCTGTCGCGGCAGTCCGGCCTGCAGGCCCGCCACATCCTTCCGATGTTGGCCGAGCACCTGCCGGCGGTCGTGGACCGGATGACACCAAACGGTCAGCTGCCGGATGAAGGCGCGTTGGGGCCCGCGTCTAGGCCACCAGATGCCGGGCCTGCCCACCGATAAGCTCCGCCACGATGGCGCGATGGCAGTGCGTGTGGTCCCGCTCGAAACATAGCAGGCACACACGCTGCCGCGCGCCCATGTCGCGTGCCCGTGCGAGATCGAGCTGCGCCTCGGGCGTTTCCATATGGGCCGAGAAGATGTGCCGCATGCCCGCCACATCGCCGTGCCGGACCGCGTCGCGCCCGGCCTTCGGCGTGCCCAGCCCGCGCAGATGCGTGTAGTCGATCCCGGCCGCCGCCACCGTGCCGCCGAGCAGGCGCTTGGAAAATCCCGGCTTGCGGCTCTGCGGCAGCGCACGGATGTCCAGCAGGTGCTGCACGCCGGCCTCCGCCAGCGCCGACACGACGCTGTCCACGGTGGTGCCTTCGTAACCGATGGTGAACAGTACCGTCATTCCTCCGCTACCCAGTCCTCGATGAGCCGCCGCGCAATGCTGTCGTTGCGCGGCACCGAGAAACCGTGCGCCTCATGGTTGCGGATCTGCTCGCGGGTGAACCAGCGCACATCCTCCAGTTCGGTCCGGTCGATCACGATGTCTTCGGTCAGCGCCTCGGCGTAGAATCCCAGCATGATGGAGGCCGGGAACGGCCAGGGCTGGCTGGAGTGGTAGTCGACACGGCCGACGCGCACGCCGGATTCCTCGTAGACCTCGCGCGCCACGGCTTCCTCCAGCGTCTCGCCCGGCTCCACGAAGCCGGCGAGCGTGGAATACATCGTGGAGTTGGGAAACCGCACCGAATGGCCGAGCAGCGCGCGTCCGCCGTGCGTCACCAGCATGATGACGGCCGGGTCGGTGCGCGGGAAATGCTGCGTGCCGCAAGCAGGATTGGTGCAGTGCATGGCATGCCCGGCGCTGCGCGGGGTACAGGCGCTGCCGCAGACGCCGCAGAAGCCGTGCCGGTTGCGCCAGTGCATGAGCGCACGGGCATGCGCCAGGATCGAGGCATCGCCGGCCGGCAGCAGGCCCGGCACGGCGCGCAGATCGGTGAACGTGCCGAATTCCACCGGCAGCAAAGCGGTGGAATCCTCGACGGCGCTGACGTCGACGGCGAATAGCGGCGCGCCCTCCAGCAGGCCCAGGAACGCCCAGGGGCCACCGAGGTCGCGCAGCGCACCGGCGGCGTCGCTGCCGGACAGGTAGACGGCTTCGGGGCACGCCTCCGCCACGCCGCGCATCAGGTTGCGCGCGCGCCACACGGGCGCCCACAGAGTCGTCGGGGCGTCCAGCGCCGCGGCAAGCCAGTCCAAGTCCTCCCGCAGTGCGGCGGCGCGGTCGAGCGGGCTGCCGCTGTACGGATTCGGACGGGTGGCGACGATCAGGGTCAAGCGAACCTCCCGGTTTGGGGCAGCGAACCTGCCACGCGACCAGCGTTCACGGCAACCGACGCAGCGGAGGGGCAGGGGCCCGGTTTGAACGGTGCGCCCCCAATCGGGGATTGAACTTTCCGGGCGCAGTTCGCGGGCGGTCGTTGCGGCTTGCGGCTATCGTGAAACGGAGCTTCGGACGCATGACGGCTACGCGGCACCAACCTCCGTCGTGATGGAGAAATTCCTCATCCTTCCGGATGAGGTGGCCCAGTGATGGTCCATGTCGGTCAACGCATTATCCCGCCCGTGGCCGTCTTCCCCATGAGCTGCCGGGCGCACGGGTTATATGTTGCGGTATGGGATGACGTATAACCGGGCCAGCGGATCCGCCCCCAGGAGACATCGCCATGCGACCGTTCAAGCGATGGTCATACGCTGCCGTCATCCTGGTCGCCTTCGCGGGTCTGCATGTTGCGCTGGCACAGACCACGGACCGCTATCCCGGCGCCGCGTGGGAGCAGATTCCGCCGGCGCAGTCCGGATGGTCGAGCATGCAGCTCGCGGCGGCGGCGGAATGGTCGCGGGCGATCGGGTCGACCGCCGTCGTGGTTGTGCAGCATGGCGCGATCGTCGCGTCCTGGGGTGAGACGGATGCCGATATCCTGCTGAACTCGGGGCGTAAAAGTCTCGCCAGCGCGCTGATCGGCATCGCGGCCGAGAAGGGCCAGATTCGCCTCGACGCGACGATGGCGCAGCTCGGCATCGACGATCATTCGCCTGCCCTGAGTGCCGCCGAGAAGCAGGCCACCGTGCGCGATCTGCTGGAGGCACGGTCCGGCGTCTATCATGGCGCGAACTACGAGACGGCGGACATGGCGGCCGGCCGGCCGAGGCGCGGGAGCCATCCGCCCGGCAGCTTCTGGTATTACAACAACTGGGACTTCAACGTGCTGGGCACGATCTACGAACGCGCCACCGGCATCCCGATCTTCACCGCCTTCCAGCAGCTGATCGCAACCCCCCTCGGCATGCAGGACTTCGATCCGGCGAAATGCCATTATCTCGGCGGGCCTGCCTCGATCTATCCGGCATATCTGTTCTACGCCTCAGCCCGCGATCTGGCGCGGTTCGGGCTGCTGTATCTGCGGCAAGGGCGCTGGCGCGACCGCCAGATCGTCCCGGCCCAATGGGTACGCGATAGCACCCAGCCGTACTCCACGGCGGATATCGGGTTGGGATACGGCTACCTGTGGTGGACGACGTTCCCCGACCGTCCGCTGGAGAAGCTGCATCTTCCGGCGGGCAGTTTTTTTGCCCGGGGTACTGGCGAACAGCTGGTCGTCGTGATCCCGCGGGATGACCTCGTCATCGTGCATCTCGCACGGATGCAGGAGGTCAGCAAACGCGGACACGGAGTCGGATTGGCTGGTGGGATCTCGGTGCCAGATATATCGACCTTGCTGGCCAACATTTTGGCGGCCGCACCGGGCCATTAGGGCTGATTGGGCCCGTCTATGGGGCAGGTCCGCCACGCCGCCAGCCCGTCCCGCTTGCGGCCGCAGATGATCCGCGCGATATGGAGGGTGGGAGGTCGGCGGCGGACGGGCGCCTCGCCAACCCGGTCAGGTCCGGAAGGAAGCAGCCGCAACGAGTTTCCGCTCGGGTCGTTTGTCGGCCTCCCACCCTTCAATGCGTTTTGGGGCCGCCGCCGCGGCTGGTATCGCGCCCAGCATGTCCGGCCTGTTCCAAGATGACCCCGCTCTTCCTGACGTGCCGGCACCGCAAGGCGCGGGGCTGTTCGGTGAGCCATCGGAGTTGCCGGCTTCCGCGACCCCGTACCGCGTGCTGGCGCGCAAATACCGCCCGGCCAGCTTCGCCGACCTGATCGGGCAGGAGGCGATGGTGCGCACGCTGCGCAACGCCTTCGCGCTCAACCGGGTGGCACACGCCTTCATGCTCACCGGCGTGCGCGGTGTCGGCAAGACCACGACGGCCCGCATCATCGCCCGCGCGCTGAACTGCGTCGGCCCCGACGGCACCGGCGGCCCCACCGCCGACCCGTGCGGCGTCTGCCCGAATTGCGTCGCGATCCTGGCCGACCGCCATCCGGACGTGCAGGAGATGGACGCCGCGTCCCGCACCGGCATCGACGACGTGCGCGAAATCATCGAGGCGACGCGGTTCCGCCCGATGCAGGCCCGCAAGAAGGTGTTCGTGGTGGACGAGGTCCACATGCTGACGCGCAACGCCTTCAACGCGCTGCTGAAGACGCTGGAGGAGCCGCCGCCGCATATCGCCTTCGTGTTCGCCACCACGGAGCTGCGCAAGGTTCCCGTCACCGTGCTGTCGCGCTGCCAGCGTTTCGAGCTGCGGCGCGTGTCGGCCACCGAGCTGGCGGCGCATTTCGGCCGCATCGCCGAGAAGGAGGGCGTGCCGGTCAGCCCCGATGCGCTGGCGCTGATCGCCCGCGCCGCCGACGGCTCGGTGCGCGACGGGCTTTCATTGCTCGATCAGGCGATCGCACAGGGCGAGCCGGAGCAGACAATCGAGGCCGCGTCGGTCTCGGAAATGCTGGGGCTGACCGACCGGGAAGCGGTGTTCGACCTGTTCGAGGCGGTGATGGCCGGCAAGCCGGCAGCCGCCCTCGCCATCACCGACCGCGCGCATGACCGGGGCGCCGATCTCGGCGTCGTGCTCCAGGATCTGCTGGAGCTGGTGCACACCGTCACCCGGCTGAAATCGGTGCCCGAGCTGCGCGACAGCCGCGACCTGCCGGAAGCCGAGCGGACCCGGGGCGCAGGCTTTGCCGACCGGCTGTCGATGGCCGCGATCGGGCGGGCGTGGCAGATGCTGCTGAAGGGTATCGGCGAGGTCGAGCAGGCGCCCGATCGCCGCGCGGCGGCGGAAATGGTGCTGATCCGACTTTGTTACGTCGCAGACCTGCCGCCGCCGGGCGAACTTGTGCGCCGGCTGACCGAGGCGGGATCGGCCGTGCCCGGTTCCCCGGCCCCCATCGGCGGCGGCGGTGGTGGCGGCACACGCGCGGTGGCCAACGGGGCGCCGGCCCGCATGGCCGCCCCGGCGCCGGACGATGCACCGCGCCTGGCCAGCTACCGCGACGTGGTCGCCCTGGTGGGCGCGCGGCGCGAGGCGATGCTGCACGCGCATCTGCTCCACTCGGTGCATCCGGTGCGTTTCGCGCCCCCGGTGATCGAATTGCGCCCGCTTGCCGACGCGCCGCGCGACCTTGCCGCCAAACTCGCCGCCGTGCTGACCGAGGCGACCGGCACGCGCTGGACCATCGCGCTGTCCACCGCCCAGGGCGAGCCGACGCTGGCGGAACAGGGCGAGGCAGCCGATGCGGCCCGTCGCTCGGCCGCCGCCACCCACCCGCTCGTGCGCGCGATCCTGGAGACGTTTCCCGGCGCGCGAATCGAGTCGGTTCACGACGCGCAGGCCGACGCCTATGGATTGCCTGTGGCACCGCCACCCGAGCCGGACGGGCCGGATTTTGCGCCCGTGGATGCCGAACCGGCCGACGAACCGCCCGATGAGATGCCTGGGGACTGGGAGAACTGAGATGAAGAACATTGCCGGCCTGATGAAGCAGGCCAGCCAGATGCAGAAGAAGATGGAGGAGATGCAGGCGGCCCTGGAGGCCGCGACCATCGAGGGCGTCGCCGGCGCCGGGATGGTGACGCTGACCATGAGCGGCAAGGGCGCGCTGAAGTCGCTGCGCATCGACCCCAAGCTGGCCGACCCGGCCGAGATGGAAATGTTGCAAGACCTGATCGTTGCCGCCCACGCCGATGCGCGCCGCAAGATGGAGGCGGCTGCCGAGGAGCAGATGAAGAACGTGACGGGCGGCATGAACCTGCCGGCGGGGATGAAGCTGCCGTTCTGAGGCGGCGATGGGCGGCCCGGAAGTCGAGCGGCTGATCGCGCTGCTGGGCAAGCTGCCGGGCCTGGGGCCGCGCAGCGCCCGCCGCGTGGCATTGCGGCTGTTGCAGCAGCCGGAGGCACGGCTGCTGCCGCTGGCCGCCGCCATGGCCGACGCGGCGCGGGCCGTGCGCACCTGCGGCCTGTGCGGCAACCTCGACAGCACCGACCCCTGCAGCATCTGCGCCGACCCGCACCGAGACCGGTCACTGGTGTGCGTGGTCGAGGGGGTCGGCGATCTGTGGGCGCTGGAGCGTGCCCGCGTGCATCACGGCCTGTACCATGTCCTCGGTGGCACGCTGTCGGCGCTGTCCGGCACCGGCCCGGAGGATTTGCTCCTTGCACCGCTGCTGGCGCGGGTGGGCGAGGGCGGCGTCTCGGAAGTGATCGTCGCCCTCGGCGCCACCGTGGACGGGGCGGCGACGGCGCACTGGCTCACCGAGCGGCTGAAGCCGCTGGGGGTCGCGGTCAGTCGCGTCGGACAGGGCGTGCCCATTGGCGGCGCGCTCGAAGTGTTGGACGATGGTACTCTGGGCGCAGCGTTGCGCGGGAGGAGACCGTTCTAACATGAACCAGTACACGGGCGCCGCGATCGGCGGCCCCGATGCGACGGCAGCCGGGATCACGGCCCGAACTCGACCGGCTGCCACCGTCGCGCACGCTCTGGACACTGGTGGTCCTGCTGTCGATCGGCGCGTGCTTCGAGCTGTACGACCTGCTGATGACTGGCTATGTCAGCCCCGGGCTGGTCCGCTCCGGCATCTTCGACGCCGGGCACAAGGGTTTTCTCGGCCTGCCGGATCAGGCCGCGTTCGCCTCGATCACGTTCGCCGGGCTGTTCGTCGGCACCATCTGCTTCGGTTATGTTGCCGACCGCTATGGGCGGCGGACCATCTTCACCTATGCACTGCTGTGGTACTGCGCGGCCACGCTGATGATGGCCACACGCGACACGCGCTTCGGCGTGGATTTCTGGCGCTTTGTCGCCGGCGTCGGCATTGGCGTGGAACTGGTGACGATCGACACCTACCTCGCCGAACTGGTGCCCAAGCACATGCGTGGCCGCACCTTCGCGGTGAACCACATCGTGCAGTTCTGTTCGGTGCCGCTGGCCGCGCTGATGGGCCTGATTTTCGTTCCGATCGATCCGTTCGGCATCTCCGGCTGGCGGTTCGTGGCGGCATTTCCGGCGATCGCCGCGATCCTGGTGTGGTGGATCCGCCGCGCCGTGCCGGAAAGCCCCCGCTGGCTGGCGCAGCACGGAAGGACAGCGGAAGCCGAGCGGGTGACGGCGGCGCTGGAAGCGCAGGTGGCGGCCGAACTGCGGATCGCCCTGCCGTCGCCGCAGATCAGTGTGGCCGTGGCCGATGAAGGCCGGCCGATGTTTATCGAGATGTGGCGCCCGCCGTATCGGCGCCGCACGATCATGATGATCGTGTTCAACGTCTGTCAGGCAATCGGATTCTACGGATTCGGCAACTGGGTCCCGCAACTGCTGGCCGCCCAGGGCGCCGGCTTCACCAGGAGCCTGCAATATTCCCTGGTCATCGCGCTCGCCAGCCCGACGACGCCGATCCTGTTCCTGCTGTTTGCCGATCGGTTCGAGCGCAAATGGCAGATCGTCGCCGCCGCCTGCTGCACGGCCTGCTTCGGGCTGCTGTTCACGCTTTCCAACAATCCGCTATGGCTGATCGGCTGCGGCGTCGTGATCACCGGCTCGAACAACCTGCTGTCGTATGCGTACCATTCCTACCAGGCGGAACTGTTCCCCACCCGCCTGCGCGCCCGGGCGGTCGGGTTCGTCTATTCGTTCAGCCGGCTGTCCACCGTGGTGAACAGCTTCATGATCGCATTCTTCCTCCAGGCATTCGGCACGCTGGGGGTGTTCGGCTTCATCGGCGTGGCAATGGCGGCGGCAATGGTTTCGATCGGGGTCTTCGGGCCGCGCACGCGTGGTCTGGCGCTGGAGGCGATTTCGCACTGATCCCTTTCCTCGGGCGTGGCCGGCCTGGCGTTGGAGGAAGGGGGTCCGGGGCCTCAGGCCCCGGCGGGTCGAGGGCGGAGCCCTCGCCGATCCTTACCCCTTCGCCTTCGGCGGCAGATCCAGCTTCAGATGCAGTTCCTTCAACCGTGCCGGCGACACCTCGGCCGGCGCGCCCATCATGAGGTCCTCGCCCTGCTGGTTGAGCGGGAACAGGATCACCTCGCGGATGTTCGGCTCGTCGGCAAGCAGCATCACGATGCGGTCGATGCCCGGCGCCGAACCGCCATGCGGCGGGGCGCCGTAACGGAACGCCGCGAGCATGCCGCCAAACCGCGCTTCCACATCGGCAGCCGTATAGCCCGCGATCTCGAACGCGCGGATCATGATGTCGGGCCGATGGTTGCGGATCGCGCCCGACGACAATTCGATGCCGTTGCAGACGATGTCGTACTGGAACGCCTTGATGGTCAGCGGGTCCTGTGTCGTCAGCGCCTCCATCCCGCCCTGCGGCATGCTGAACGGGTTGTGGCTGAAATCGATCTGCTTGGTTTCTTCGTTCAGCTCGTACATCGGAAAATCCGTCACCCAGCAGAAACGGAACTCGTCGGGTGCGATCAGCCCGAGATCGGTGCCGAGGCGTGTGCGGACGGCCCCGGATAATTTTGCCGCTTCGTCTTTCTTGCCGGCGGCAAAGAACACCGAGTCGCCGGGCTGCAGTCCGCAAGCGACCCGGATCGCCTCGGCCCGTTCCGGTTGCAGGTTTTTCGCGATCGGGCCTTTCGGTCCGTCCGCCTCGAAGACGATGTAGCCCAGACCGCCGGCGCCCTGCTCGCGTGCCCAGTCGTTGAGCTTGTCGAAGAAGCTGCGCGGGTTGCCGGCCGTGCCCGGCGCCGGAATCGCGCGCACCACGCCGCCGGACGCCGCGATCCGGGCGAACAGTCCGAAGCCCGAGCCGGCGAATTGCGCCGTCACATCGGTGATGCGCAGCGGGTTGCGCAGATCGGGCTTGTCGGAGCCGAATTCGAGCAGCGCGGTGTCGTACGGGATGCGCATGAACGGCGGCTTGGTCACGGCCCGGCCGTCGGCGAATTCCTCGAACACACCCGCGATCACCGGCTCGATCGTGTTGAACACGTCCTCCTGGGTGACGAAGCTCATCTCGAAATCGAGCTGATAGAATTCGCCCGGCGAGCGGTCGGCGCGCGAGGCCTCGTCGCGGAAGCAGGGCGCGATCTGGAAGTAGCGGTCGAAGCCGGCGACCATGGCGAGCTGCTTGAACTGCTGCGGCGCCTGCGGCAGTGCGTAGAACTTGCCCTGGTGCAGCCGCGACGGCACCAGGAAGTCGCGCGCGCCCTCAGGGGATGAGGCGGTCAGGATCGGGGTTTGAAACTCCGTAAAGCCCTGGTCGATCATGCGGCGGCGGATCGAGGCGATGACGCCCGCGCGCAGCACCATGTTGCGATGCACCTTGTCGCGGCGAAGGTCGAGGAAGCGGTATTTCAGCCGCAGCTCGTCGGGGTATTTCTCATCGCCGGCCACCTGGATCGGCAGCACGTCGGCGGTGGACTGCACCACCACCTCGGCGCCGCGCAGCTCGATGCCGCCGGTCGGCAGTTTCGGGTTCACGGTCGCCGCGTCGCGCGGCACCACCTGGCCGGTCACGGTGATCACGCTTTCGGACCGCAGCGACTCGGCCACCGCGAAGGCCGGGCTGCCGGCCGCGAACACGCATTGCGTCAGGCCGTAGTGGTCGCGCAGGTCGATGAACAGCAATCCGCCATGGTCGCGCTTGCTGTGGACCCAGCCGGACAGCCGGGCCGTGATGCCGGCGTCGGTCGGGCGCAGGGCGCCGCAGGTATGGGTGCGATAGGCGTGCATGGCGATGGCCCCGGCAGGAATGGCGCGGCAGGGAAGGCAAGAGCCGGCACGCTGTCAAGTTGCCGTCCCGGGAGCAGCGGTCTAGATACCGTTGCATGCCGCGTCCTGCCCGGGCCGAGTTCCCGCCCCCCGCCCTGATTACCACCTCCAGCGAGCTGGCTGCCCTGTGCGAGCGATTGCGCGGCGAGCGGTTCGTGACCGTCGATACCGAGTTCATGCGCGAGCGCACTTACTGGCCGGAGCTGTGCGTGGTGCAGCTCGGCGGCGCCGAGGAGGTGGCCGTGGTGGACGCCCTCGCGCCGGGCCTGGACCTTGCCCCGCTCGGCGTGCTGCTGGCCGATCAGGCGGTGACGAAGGTGTTTCACGCGGCGCGCCAGGACATCGAGATCTTCGTCCTGCGCTACGGCGACGTGCCGCGCCCGCTGTTCGACACGCAGGTGGCCGCCATGGTGGCCGGATTCGGCGACCAGGTGGGCTACGACAGCCTGGTATCGGCGCTGACCGGCGGCAGCATCGACAAGGCGCACCGCTTCAGCGACTGGTCGGCCCGCCCGCTCTCACCCGCCCAGGTCGCCTATGCCGCGGCCGACGTGACGCATCTGCGGCGCGTCTACGAGAAGCTGCTGGCGCGGCTGGAGAAGGACGGACGGCTCGACTGGGTGGCAGAGGAAATGGCGCTGCTCGCCGACCCCGCCACCTATCGCCCCGATCCGGAGCAGATGTGGGAGCGGCTGCGCCCGCGCACCGGCAATCGGCGCATGCTCGGCGTGCTGCGCGCGATTGCCGCGTGGCGGGAGCGCGAGGCCCAGCGCAGCAACATTCCGCGCCAGCGCATGCTCAAGGACGAGGCGCTGCTGGAAATCGCCGCCACGGCGCCGGAGACGCCGGAGACGCTCGCGCGGGCCCGCGGCGTTACCGAGGGTTTTGCGCGCGGCAAGACCGGCGCCTCGTTGCTGGCAGCCATCGCCGAGGCAAAGACCCTGCCGGATGAGGCGCTGCCGGAAGCGCCGTTCAACCGCGACGGCCCGCGCCCGTCACCGGCGCTGGTGAGCCTGCTGAAAGTCCTGCTGGCGGCCAAATGCGAGCAGCATCACGTCGCCGCCAAGCTGGTAGCCAGTTCCGAGGATATCGACCTGCTGGCCGTGGAGGACGCCCCTGACGTGGCCGCGCTGCATGGCTGGCGCCACGAGGTGTTCGGGCAGGATGCGCTGGCGCTGAAGGGCGGGCACATCGCGCTGGGGGTTGACGGGCGGCGGATCAAGCTGCTGCGCACCTGACCCGCCGCGCGGCGGATCGGCCTCGAACGATCCTGTTCAGCGCGAACTGGGTTTCGGCCGGCATAGGGCCGGGCTTGTCCCCGTCCTCGCTCGCGATGGCGCAGGCCACGGCGGCGAAGACGGCGGCGGCTGCGTGGCGAGCGTCTGTGACGGGTTCGGCTGCCGCCGGAAGCCGATCGATTGCTGCCATTGTTGATGGGCGCTGGGCGAGCCGCCTGGCCACGATCGTCCGGTTGTGGAATATTTTGGCATAAGTGGATGATCCACAGTAAAACTTGCCACCACAACAACTCAAGTCGTTAAGTCGTGGTGAAAATGAGCGAACGGTGTGCCGCATTCGCAACGCACTGCCTCTCGGATACGAAATTGTGACGACGACTGCGTGACGCAATCCTTGAGCGAGATCTGTCCGAACGCGCAGAATAACTCAGCCGCCCAATGGCTGGGTGGTGCCAAGCCATACGGGTACGCGCGATGTACGATTATATCGTCGTGGGGGGCGGTAGTGCCGGCTGTGTCCTGGCGACGCGGCTTTCGGAGGAGCGCGATGTCCGCGTGCTGCTTCTGGAGGCTGGCGGAGCCGACCGGCATCCCTTCGTCCACATTCCCGCAGGCTACTTCCGGCTGCAGGTTGGCCCGATTACCTGGGGCTACAACACGGTGCCGCAGGTGCATGCCGGCAATCGCGAGATGCCGCTGATGCAGGCGCGGCTGATGGGCGGCGGCAGCTCGATCAACGCGCAGGTTTTCACGCGGGGCGCCAGCGAGGACTATGATCGCTGGGCCTATGAAGAGGGCTGTACTGGTTGGTCGGCGGCCGATGTTGCCCATTACTTCCGCAAGATGGAGGACAACGATAGCCATGCCGGCCCGCATCACGGCACGGGTGGGCCGCTCGGCGTGTCCTCTCCGGCGCCGCAGCCGCTCACGCGGGTGTTCGTGCAGGCGTGCCAGGAGGCCGGCATCCCGTATACCGCCGATTTCAACGCCGGCCGGCAGGACGGCGCGGGGGTCTACCAGACCACCACGCGCCATGCCCGCCGCTGTTCCACGGCCGTTGGCTACCTCGCGCCGGCGCGCAAGCGCACCAATCTTGAAGTGCGGACGAACTGCCACGCCCGGCGCATCATCATCGAGCGCGGCCGTGCGGTGGGCGTGGAATACGAGGACAAGTCCGGCATCCACAGCGTCCGCACCGAGCGCGAGGTGATCATCGCCTCCGGCGGCATCGGCTCGCCGCGGTTGCTGCTGCTGTCGGGCATCGGCCCGCCCGATGAACTGCGCGCGGTCGGGGTCAGGCCGGTCCACGGTCTGCCTGGCGTCGGGCGCAATCTCCACGACCACTATGCCATCGATCTCGCCGCGGAACTGACCGGGCCATGGAGCCTGGACCGCTACCAGCGGCGACCCTGGATGCTGGCGGCGGGGCTGCGGTACTGGCTCTTGCGCAAGGGGCCGGCCACGTCGACGGTGGTGGAGGGCGGCGCGTTCTGGCGCGTCGACCCGGCATCCGCCACGGTCGACACGCAACTGCATTTCGTCGCCGGCGCCGGCCTCCTGCCAGGGTTCGCGCCGCTGCCGTCGCGCAATGGCTGCATGATGAACGCCTATATGCTGCGCCCACGCAGCCGCGGCACGGTGACGCTGCGCAGCGCCGATCCGCGCGAGGCCCCGGCAATCGACCCGAACTATCTCGCCGATCCGTACGACCTGGAACTGGGCGTCGGGGGCGTGCGGCTGATGCGCGAGATCCTGCGCCAGCCGACCTTCGCGAAACTCGTCAAGCGGGAGCACATGCCGGGCAGTGCGTTCAGCACCCAGGCGGAGCTGGAGGATTTCGTCCGCCGTTTCGGCCGCACCGGCTACCACCCGTCCGGCGCCTGCAAGATGGGCATCGACGATGCGGCCGTGGTCGGGCCGGACCTGCGGGTGCACGGCATTGCCGGGTTGCGGGTGTGCGACAGTTCGGTGATGCCGAGCCTCGTCAGCTCCAACACCAACGCGCCGACCATCATGATTGCCGAGCGCGGCAGCGACCTGATCCGCGGCCGTCTGGCCGCCATGCCGGCGCCTGGTGCGGCCGAGCCGGTGGCGCGGCTGGCCGCAGGCGTCGCGGATCATGTCACGGCCTGAATAATCGGGGACCGGGCGGCCAGCCCCCCGATCAGGCGGCGACCGGGCGGCGGCCCAGGCGGCGGCCGATGGCGCGGGTGAGTGCCGTACCGTGCCGGCGCATCGCCGCCAGGCTGCCGGAGATGCTGTCCGGCGGCTTGACCAGCGTGTCGTAGACGCGGTCGTCCACCAGATCGAGATACAGCGGCACTGAGACCGGCTGCAGCCCGTCCGGCAGATGGTCGGGCAGGCAATACACCAGCGCATTCTGGGCGTAGTACCAGGGCGCGTCGGTGGCATCGGCCAATGCCGGGCGGATGCAGTCCACCGGCACGTAGCCGTGGCGCGCGAACAGCGCCGCCCACCAGGATTGCCGCTGCTCATTGACATGCCCCAGCCCGCCCTGGCCGGGGATGGCGGCCGAGAACAGCACCACCGGCGCTGCCCGCACCAGCAGCTCGACGAAGCCGGCGGCCCGCGCCGCCGGCAGATGCTCGGCGTATTCCAGCGAGACCGCCACGTCGAAGCAGCGGCCGATATCGCTCAGCGTCAGCATGTTGGCGGCGCGGAACCGTTCCGGCGGGATGTGCAGCAGATCGCGTGGCACATGGGGGAAGTCCACACCCAGGATATCGACGGTCCCGCGCGCGGCGAACCCGGCTAGCGTCGCGCCGGTGCCGCAGCCGAACTCCACGACCGACGCGGCCGGGAACCAGCGCAGCAGGGCGGGCACGATCGCTTCCGCCGTCGCCGCCCAGCCATCCGTTTTCGCAGCGTAATAAGCGCTGTTATACAGCGTCTCCGCCATCATCGGGTCTCCTCTCGGGTGGTGGTTGGCGATCAGCCGGCGGCGCGCGGCCGTTAGCCGCCGATCCGCCGTGTCAGCGCGCGGGCGAGTGCCGTGGCATCGCCTTTGAGCGCGCGTATGGCCCCGCCGATGCTGTCCGGGCCGCGTACCAGCGGCTGCATGACCTGGTCGGCCACGAGATCGAGGTACAACTTGTTGGTTACCGGCATATGGTTATGCGGAACCAGTTCCGGCACGCAATAGACCAGGATGTTCTGCGGGTAGTACCACTCCATATCCGTAACACCCCAGAGTGCGGGGCGGATGCAGTCGACCGCGACGTAGCCGTGGCGGGCGAAGCGAGCGGCCCACCAGGATTGCCGGCGTTCGTTGTCATGGCCGGGGCCGCCCTGGCCGGCAATGGCCGCGCCGAACAGCACCAACGGGGCGGCCTGCACCAGCAGCCGCACGAAATCGTCGGCGCGGTGTTCGGGGATGTGCTCGGCAACTTCCAGCGTGCAGGCCAGGTCGAACTGCCGTTCCAGCGGCGCCAGCTGGTTGAGATCCCAGGCGCGCAACTGCCGCTCCGGCAGCCGCATCATGTCCAGCGGGTCATGCGGCCCGTACAGGCCCAGCAGCTCCGTCACGCCCCGCTGCGCCAGTGCCTCCAGCAGATTGGCGGTGCCGCAGCCGACCTCGACGGCCGAGCGGACCGAAAACAGCGGCAGCAGCACATCGGCGAGGGCCACGGCCGAAGCTGTCCAGCCGCGTTGGCGGGCCGTAAAATACGCGCGCTGATACCCCCAGGCCATGCCGGACCTTCCTTGAACGACAATATTCACTGTTACGTTCCGATCTTGGCCGCACAATGGTCCAACGCGGCTCGCTTACTCAACAGCAAAAGTGCACAAAACTCTCGTTTTGGCGTAGACGTGAATACGGCGGCGCAGCGCTACACGGCACACTGCCCACCAGAGAGGCGAAATTATCACGTTCTGTTCAAACGAGGACTGGGATGGACCAGATACAAGGATTTGTACCGCAAGGTGCCATATCCCGCGGCCTGTTCGCCCCGGTCGAGATCGGCGCCTGGACGCTGCCCAACCGCATCGTTATGGGGCCGATGACGCGCCAGCGTGCCGGTGCGGGCGACGTCCCCACACCCCTGACAGCCACCTATTACGCCCAGCGCGCCGCCGCCGGACTGATTGTCGCCGAGGGCGCGCAGGTCTCGCCGCTCGGTCGCGGCTATCTCGGCACGCCCGGTATCCACAGCCCCGCCCAGGTCGCCGGCTGGCGGCTGGCCACCCAGGCAGTCCATGCCGCCGGCGGACGCATCGTGCTGCAGCTCTGGCATGTCGGCCGCGTGAGCCATCCTGCATTGCAGCCGGACGGCGCCATGCCGGTGGCGCCCTCCGCGCTGGCCGCGCCGGGCCAGATCGAGAACGTCGGACGGCCAGCGCCCGATGCCGGTGCCGCGCGCGCTGAGCACATCCGAGATTTCCGGCATCGTCGAGGAGTTCCGACAGGCGGCGGCCAACGCCATGGCGGCCGGGTTCGACGGCGTCGAACTGCATGCCGGCAATGGGTTCCTCATCGACCAGTTCCTGCGGGAGAGCAGCAACCGCCGCACCGATGCCTATGGCGGCAGCATCGCCAACCGCGCCCGCCTGCTGTTGGAACTGACCGAAGCGGTGGCCGGCACGGTCGGTCCGGCGCGACTCGGCGTGCGCATCTCGCCGATCAATCCGTGGGGCGGCATGGCCGACAGCGATCCGGCCGCGCTGTTCGGCCATGTCGCGGCCGCCTTGTCAGGCTTCGGCATCGCCTATCTGCATGTCGCGGAGAGCCGCACACGGCGGCCAATGTTCAGTTGGGCGCGGTTGCGGCGGCGGTTTCGTGGCAGCTACATCGCCAATGGCGGCTTCGACCGCTACCGGGCGGCAGCGGCCCTGGCGCGCGGCCGCACCGACCTGATCTCGTTCGCCCGCGCCTTCATCGCCAACCCCGATCTGCCGGAGCGGCTGCGCCTCGGCGCGCCGGTTCGCCCGGCCGACCCCGCGACTTATTACGGCGGCGGCGCGCCCGGCTACACCGATCATCTGCCGATGACGCAGACCGAGCGTGCGTCGGTCGAGCCGTATCACTGGCGGCGAGCGGCTGTCGCGTGGGCGAAATGGTGGTAATCGCCAGCAGGCCGTTCATAACGGGAAGCTGGAGCGGCGGGTCGCCGAGCGAGCCGCCCAACCGGTGCGGCTGAACGAGACCATCGGCAGGAACGAGGCGCGCTTTCGCCGGGTGGCCGAGGCCACGCCGAATGCGATCGTCATGGTCAATGCCACCGGCCTGATCGAAATGGTCAACACGCGGGCGAAACGGCTAGCCGGCTACGCGCGCGCCAGCCGGCATGACGGTCGGCTGTCAGTAGCCGCGTGACGGATCGACCATGTTCGGCATGGCGCCACCGTCGCGCCAGACGGCCAGGTTGGCGAACAGCACGGCCAGCCCGCGCGCGTTGTAGGTCGAGGGGTCGTCGCAGGAGATGTGCGGCGTGATGATGACGTTCGGCGTCGTCCAGAGCCGGTGGCCCTCCGGCAGTGGCTCCGGATCCGTCACGTCCAGCACGGCGCCGCCGAGCCGGCCGGCATCGAGCACATCACACAGCGCGTCCTGCTCGATGAGCCGGCCACGCCCGATATTGGCAACCCCGGCGCCTTCCGGCAGCAGCGCCAGCCGCCGCCGGTCCAGCAGGCGCAGCGTGGCCGGCGTCAGCGGGCAGGCAAGGACCAGAATATCCGTGGCCGGAAGGACCGTGTCGAGGTCGGCGGTGGCGACGATGGCATCGAAGTCCGGGTGCGGTTCGGCGCGCGTGCGCACGCCGGTGACCTTCACGCCGAGCGCCCGCAACGCCCGCGCGCCGGCCGCACCGAGCGCGCCGGTGCCGACGATCGTGACGCGCCGCGTCGTCAGCGTCGGGCTGAACAGCGGCAGCCAGCGCCCGGCTTGCTGGTTGGTGGCCATGGCAGGCAGGCGGCCCGACAGCATCAGGCAGGCCATGGTGATGTATTCACCGGCCTTCGGCCCGTGCGTCCCGCTGTTGTTGATCAGCGTCGCGCCCGGCGGCAGCCAGTCGAACGGTGCCAGCGCGTCCACGCCGGCATTGTTGACGAACACCAGTTTCAGGCGCGGCGCCGTCAGCGGCAGCAAGGGGCGCAGGCTCGGCGTGGTGGCGACGAGCAATTCCACCTCGTCGTGCGCCGCGGCAAAACCCTCCGGCGCGCTGGCAAAGCTCAGGCTGTGCGGCGGCTCGCCGGCACGCGTGGCGACGTCGTGCCAGAGTGCCTCGGTGATGCCGAAATCGAGGTCGTCTGGGGGATTCTGGACGTGAATTCTCATGGGCTGGAGCATGGCATGGAGCGGTTCATTCGGCCAGTGCATGCAGCAGCACGGCGGCCGCCTGCGCCACATTCAGGCTCTGCACCCGCCCGGACCCTGCGACGCGGACCTGCCGGCGGCAGGCGGACAGCACGGAGGGCGACACGCCGTGCTCCTCGGCGCCGAGCACGAGCGCGATCGGCCGGTCGCGCGGCAGTTCGGCGGGGGGCCTCGCGTGCGGCGTCAGCGTGGCGGCCACCGTGAGGTATTGCCGGTCGAGGGCCGCAAGGGCTGCCGGCAGGCGGGGGGTGCGGAAAATCTGCAGGAACTCCAGCCCGCCCTCGGCCGTGCGATAGGCGGCGTCGGAGGGCAGGGCGACGCCCGGCCCCTCGCCGATCAGCAGCGCGGGGACGCCGAAGAACGCGGCGCTGCGGGCGATGGCGCCGAGATTGTGCGGGTTGCCGATGCCGTCCAGCACCAGCAGCAGCGGGAGCGCCGGCGGGCTGGCCGCATCGAAGCGGGGCAGGGCGCGTGGTGCGGCGACCACCGCGACGCCGCCGTGATGCTGGGTGCCGGCGATTTTCGCCAGTTCGTCGGGCGGAACCATGCGGTAGGGTTTGCGGGCGGCGGCCAGGCTGGCGCACCAGGGGCCGACCGCCGGGCGCAGCTCGGCGACGTGGAACAGGCGCAGCGCGTCGCCGGGCCGGCACGCGAACAGCGCGGCAACGGCGGGGACGCCGCAGATCACATCGGGTTTCATCGCGGCGGCTTCCGCCACGGCGTCCCGGCTGTCAACGTGGGCCACGATGGATATTCCGATCCTGTTCCGCGACGAGAGGTTCGTGGTGCTCGACAAGCCGGCCGGTCTGCCGGTGCATGCCGGCCCGCGCGGCGGCCCGAGCGTCGAGGATTGTTTTCCGGCATTATCCCGCCGCAAGGATGGCCCGTGGCTGGCACACCGGCTTGATGCCGATACGTCCGGTTGCCTGGTGGTGGCGCCTGCGGCGGGCGGCGCTGCTGGAAGCACAGGCGGCGTTTGCCGGCGGCCTTGCGCAAAAGACCTATTGGGCCGTGGTGCGCGGCGGCCCACCGACCGAGCAGGGGACGGTCGATGCGCCGCTGCTGAAGCGCAGCACGCGAGACGGCTGGCGGATGCTGGCGGATGCGGCCGGGCAGGCGGCGGTGACCGATTTCCGTGTCCTCGGCCGCGCCGGCGGCATGGCGTGGCTGGAGCTGCGCCCGCGCACCGGGCGCACGCATCAGGTACGGGCACATTGCGCGGTGCTCGGCTGTCCGGTGCTCGGCGATCCGGTCTACGGCGGTGGCGCCGGGCGGCTGCACCTGCTGGCCCGCGCCATCGTCTTGCCGCTGGCGCCGCCGCTGTCGGCCACCGCGCCGCCGCCCGCGCACATGCTTGCCGCAGTGACCGCGCTGGGGTTCAGCCGATCAGGAACCACAGTTTGAACAGCAGCCCTTCGCCCAGGCCGTTGCGCCGCAATCCCGGCAGGCGCAGCGCGAACAGCCGGCCCCATACGCCACGGGCGAGCGCGTAGCGCAGCGTCGCCACGTCCTGCCGCGCTGTCGGGGTCAGCATCTCGGCGTGCTCGGCGAGACCGTCGAGATGGCGCAGGAAATCGGCCATGAACGGGCCGGGGCCGCGCCGCAGGGCGGCAAACGCGCGGCGCATATGCGAGGGATGGGCGCCGACCGCGTTGTCGGCATGCTGGCGATACAGCAGCGCCGGCCGGTCGTCGGCGATGATGTGGCCGCCGGCGGCGGACACCAGCAGGTAGCTCCACCAATCGTGCAGCGTTCCGGCCGGTGGGCGGCTGGTCGCGACCAGCATAGCGGCGGCGCGGTTGAGCAGGACCGTGCAGCCGGTCGCGACGTTCTGCGTGAGCGCCGCCGGGAAGCCGGGCTGGCGGGTGAACTGCGGCGACTCGCCGATCGGGCGCAAGCTGTCGTCGACCAGCGTCTGCCGCGCGCAGTACAAGGCGGGTTCGCCGGCCGGCACCTCGGCCAGCGCCGCCAGGCCGCGCGCGAGTTTTTCCGGTAGCCAGATGTCGTCCTGGTCGGCGAACGCGGCCGCATCGCCAGCGGCCAGCATTGCCGCCGCCGCCCGCAACAGCGCGAGGTAGCTGCCTAGCACGCCCAGCCGGCCGGCTTGCGCCGCGACCTGGACGCAGCGATTCGTCGCCGAGCCGTTCCGCGAACGCCCGCATGATCGAAGGCGTCGCGTCGGTAGACCCGTCGTCGCGCCAGAACAGCACCCAATCGCGGTGCGTCTGGCAAAAAAAACTCTCGAGCTGTTCGGCGAGGAAGCGGGCGCCGTTATAGGTGGAGAGCAGGATCGCGACGCGGCCGGTCACCCGAGGATGGCGGCGACCGTGCCGGCCACGCTGTCCTGCCACGCCGGCAGGCGCACGCCGAAGGCAAGTTCCAGTTTGCCGCAATCCAGCCGTGAATCCGCAGGCCTGCGCGCTGGCGTGGGCCAGTCGGCGGTGGCGATCGGCTCGACGGCCGGCGGCGTCCGGCCGTGTCGCGCGGCGGCGGCGAACACCGACTGGGCCAGCCCGTGCCATGTCGTCTCGCCGCTGCCGGCGGCATGGTAGACGCCGGTCTGCGCGTCGCTCCAGTCCTGGCCGGCGATCGCCAGGATGGCGGCGGCGAGGTCGGCGGCGGCGGTCGGGCAGCCGCGCTGGTCGGCCACCACGCGCAGCCGGTCGGTCTTGCGCGCGGCATTCAGCATGGTCAGCACGAAATTCTTGCCTGTGGCGGCATAGACCCAGGCGGTGCGCAGAATGATCGCGCGCGCGCCGGACGCCAGCACGGCCTGTTCGCCCGCGAGCTTGCTCGCGCCATAGACGCCGGTCGGATTGGTGGTGTCGGTCTCGACATACGGCGCGCCCTTGGCCCCGTCGAACACATAGTCCGTGGAAATATGGATCAGCGGGATGCCGGCCTCGGCGCAATAGCCTGCAAGCGCCGCCGGCCCGTCGCGGTTGGCGCGCCAAGCCGCGTCCGCATCGCTCTCGGCCTTGTCCACGGCGGTATAGGCGGCGGCATTCACGACCAGCGACGGCGCCGCCTCCCGCAGCATGGCGGTCATGCCTGCGGGTCGGTCGAAATCGCATTCCGGCCGGCCGACAACGCGCAGTGCGCGCCCGTTCGCCGCCGCCAGCGCCTGTGCCACCTGCCCGGTGCCGCCGATCACCAGGATTGGTCCGCTCCCCATACAGTTATATCCTATACCATACGTCGCATTCGGCAAGCCGGGGCAGTTTGGCGTCCTTCTCCGACAGCACCACCTCACCGGCCGCGACCGGCCAGGGCAAGGCGAGATCCGGGTCGTTCCAGATCACCCCGCGCTCGGCCTCGCGGTCGTAGTCGGCGGTCACCTTGTAGATCACCTCGGTATCGGGCTCGAGCGTGCAGAACCCGTGCAGGAAGCCGCCCGGCACCCAGAGCTGCGACCAGTTCTCCGCGCTCAGCACCGCGGCGACGTGCTGGCCGTAGCTCGGCGAGCCGTGGCGGATGTCCACCGCGACATCCCAGATCGCGCCCTTCACGCAGCGCACCAGCTTGCCCTGCACGTTGGGCGCGATCTGGCAATGCAGGCCGCGCATCGTACCCTTGCGGGCGGACAGGCTCTGGTTGTCCTGCACGAACGGCTGTTCGACACCCGCCTCGGCGAAACGCTGGGCGTTGTAGGTCTCCGAGAAGAAGCCGCGCGCATCGCCGAAGCGCGGCGGCGTGAGCAGGATGACGTCGGGGATGGCGAGCCGTTCGACGTTCATGGCGAAGCTTTCGTCACAGATGGCCGTCGGCGAGCTCGGCCAGCACGCGGCCGAGTTCGGTCTTGCCCAGCGCGCGGGCATGGCTGCGCAGCGCGGCGGCGTCGATCCAGCCCATGCGGAACGCCACCTCCTCCGGGCAGCCGACCAGCATGCCCTGGCGCGACTGGATCGTCTGCACGAAGGTCGCCGCCTGCAGCAGGCTGTCCGGCGTGCCGGCATCGAGCCAGGCGCTGCCGCGGCCGAGCCGCTCGACGTGCAGCGACGCCTTCCTCCAGGTACATCTGGTTGAGGTCGGTGATCTCCAGCTCGCCGCGCGCCGAGGGGCGCACGCGGCGCGGCCAGCTCGCGTGACCCGGTTGTCGTAGAAATACAGGCCGATCACCGCCCAGTTGGATTGCGGCGCCGCCGGCTTCTCGACGATGTCGATCGCGCGGCCGTCGCCGGTCATGGTGACCACGCCGTAGCGCTCCGGGTCGCGCACCTGATAGGCGAACACGGTCGCCCCCTGCGGCGCGCCCGGCCGCCGCGCGCAGCAGCACGGAGAGATGGTCGCCGAGGATCAGATTGTCGCCCAGCACCAGCGCGCACGGCTCGCCGGCGAGCCATTCCTGGCCGATCAGGAACGCCTGCGCGAGGCCGTCCGGGCGTGGCTGCTCGGCATAGGTGAAGCGGACGCCGAGCCGCTCGCCGTCACCGAGCAGGCGCTGGAACTGCGGCAGGTCGCTGGGGGTGGAGATCACCAGCATGTCGCGGATGCCGGCCAGCATCAGCATCGACAGCGGATAATAGACCATCGGCTTGTCATAGACCGGCAGCAGCTGCTTGGAGGACGCCAGCGTCATCGGATGCAGCCGCGTGCCGGAGCCGCCGGCGAGGAGGATGCCCTTCTTCATGCTGTCGTACTCATCGCATTGGCCTCGTCAGCCCGTTGGGCGCCCAGCCGCTGGCCGGGATAGCGTCGCGCCGCGAATACCTTCCCACCATGCGCGGTTGCGCCAGATACCAGTCGATGGTGCGGCCCAGGCCGCGCTCGAAATCATGCGGCGCGCGCCAGTCGAGCGCCGCCTCGGTGCGGGTGGGGTCGATCTCGTAGCGGAAATCATGGCCGGGCCGGTCGGTCACGAAGCTGATCAGCCGCTCGCGCGGCCCGGCCGGGTCGGGCAGCCGGCGATCCAGCGCGGCGCAGATGGCCCGCACCACCTCGAAGGTTGCTGCGCGGCTGGCGGGCGCCGATGGAGTAGGTCGCGCCGGGCTGGCCCTGCGTCGACCACGCGCAGCAGCGCCTCGGCATGATCCTCGACGAACAGCCAGTCGCGCTGATTGGAGCCGTCGCCATAGACCGGCAGGGGTTTGCCTTCCAGCGCGTTGAGCATCATCAGCGGGATCAGCTTTTCCGGGAATTGCCAGGGGCCGTAATTGTTGGTCGTGTTGCTGACGAGCGTCGGCAGCCCGTAGGTGTGCTGCCAGGCGCGCACCAGATGGTCCGAGGCCGCCTTGCTGGCCGAATACGGGCTGCGCGGGTCGTAGGCGGTGGTTTCGGTGAAGGGCGGGTCGCCGTGATCGAGCGCGCCGAACACCTCGTCGGTCGAGACGTGATGGAAGCGGAACGTGGCGCGGCGCGTCGGCGGCAGCGTGGCCCAATAGGCGCGCGCGGCGTCCAGCAGCACGAAGGTGCCGATGACGTTGGTCTGGATGAACGGGCCGGGTCCGTCGATCGAGCGGTCGACATGGCTTTCGGCGGCCAGATGCATCACCGCGTCCGGCTGATGCGTGGCGAACACCTCGCGCATCGCCGCCGCGTCGGCCACGTCGGCGCGGACCAGTATGTGACGATTGTGCAAAAGTGTATCTTCCAGCGCATCCTCGCTGGCCGCGTAGGTCATCTTGTCGATATTGACCACGCTATGGTCGGTGGTTCGGATGACGTGGCGTACGACGGCGGACCCGATGAATCCGCATCCACCGGTCAACAGCAGCCGCATGGTCGCCCCTTGTGGAAGTCAGTAATATAGTCGAAAGCGTACGTAAACAGTTGTCACCATGGCAGCATGCCTCGCGACGGGCAACCCCGGAGCCGCGCCAGCGTGGCGCCACGTGATGTCGTTTGACGAACGAGGCATGAGCGTGACACTGACGTCGCAGGGCGGATGCGACATCGGCCTGCACCCAGGAGGCGGCGTCACCGCAGCATGAGACCGGGAGCATGATACCAGGCCTGAGCAGCCACACGGAAGCGGGCATCCTGGCGATGCTCGATCCGGCGGTCACCACGCTACGGCGAGAGCATTACCATCAGGGCAATTATTCACTGTTCTCCGGCCAGGACGCCGAAGCGCGCGCGCTCGGCGTCGAGCACCTGGATGGGCCCGAGATCATGGTGGTCGTCACCGACCCGGTCCGCAAGCTGGGCACGATTCGAATCCAGACGGCTGGAGCGGGCACACTGTTGTTCTTCGACAACCGATCCTGGCAGGGCACGCTGTTCGCCAACATCCGCGTGCTCGGCAGTGAAACGGCGCTGATCTTCAATGATATCGGAACCGGAAGCTATGTCGCGCTGAGCGACGTGTTCATGCGTTCGCACCGGCAATTCCTGTTCTGGGGGCAAGGTGCCACCGCCGTCGGATGCAGCCTGGAGATCGAGGGCGTCGGTCAGGGTGCGGTGATCGGCGATGACTCGCTGATCTCCAATGGTGTCTGGATTCGCAATTACGACATGCACGCGCTGACCGACCTGCACACTGGCGCCCATATCGGCCGCCCCCCCGTGACGACGGTGCTGGAACGCCATGTGTGGCTGGGCCAGGAGGCGTTGCTGCTCGGTTGCGACCGGATCGGCGCCGGATCGGTGGTTGGCGCGCGCGCAATGGTGCGCAACAGCCTGCCGTCGATGGTGGTGGCCGCCGGCTCACCCGCGCGCGTGCTGCGTGAGGGCGTGAGTTGGGGGCGTGACACCTACGCCATGACGGCGAAAGAACGTCTGGCGCTTGGGTTGCCGGCTCTGGCCGGAGACTGAGCGAATTAGGGCCTGCGATTGCGCGCCTGTGTTGCGACCCTGCGGCGCGTTGATTACATCACTTACCGAACGTGCCGGCTTCGGTCAGGAGAGAGCCTTGCAACCGTCCGAATATCTGCCTCATATCGATCTGATGTTGCAAGCGATGCGAATCAACCGGGAACGGCTGAACAGTCGTTCGAAGATCGCCATCGATGCCAAGTTGCTGCGCATGCTGATCCAGAGTGTGGTGGCGCATCTGCCGTTTTCCGCCGACTTCTATCAGCGCACCTACCCGGATATCGCCGAGGCGGCAGCAGCCGACAACATCCCCGATCTACATCGACACTATGTCGAAACCGGATTTTTTGAGGGCCGACTTGGCGCGCCGCCACCGGTCGACGATGTTTTCTACACGTCCGTTTACCGGGATGTCGCGCAAGCGGTTGAGCGCGGCGATGTCGGCTCGGCGAAAGAGCATTACATCCGCTCCGGCGCTGCGGAAGGGCGCTTGCCGAGCGCGCGGCTCAAACCCGATGTCGATACCTGGATGGCTTTGCTGCGCATCAATACGCAAATCGAGGTTTAGCGTTTGGCCATCGGACCCAAGCCGTCTCCCCAGCCGGCCCGGACTGCGCCCGGCGGCGAACCGCCTGAACGCGGCGGGCGTGACGAGTTGATGCGGGTGTACCGCCTGCTCTGCTCCCCATTCGTCGATGAGGCGTTGTTCCGCGCATCGCTCGGCGGCGGACGCGGCGACATCGGCACCGTCGGTCGCTACCTGAGCCTTCCAGTGGTCCGCCGCCCGATTCTGTCGGTCTACTTCGACCGGGAATTCTATGCCGCGACCAACCCCGGCGTGCTCGCGCAACGGCTCGACCCGCTGCTGCACTTCATTGAATTCGGCTTCGATGCGTTGCGCTCGCCGCACCCGCTGATCGAACTGGAATACATCAACGCCATCGATACCGCCCTGCTCGGCGAGCCGCCGTCGATGGCGTCGCTGATGGACATGCTCGATTACGACCTGGCGCGGCCCAGCCCGTATTTCGATCTGCCATGGTACGCCGATGAACTGGCCGGCGAGACGCCGCAACGTGGCTTGCTGCGGCATTTCCTCACGGTCGGGCTGGCCGCCGGGCGCCAGCCGAACCGCTGGCTCGATCCGCGCTGGTATGCCGCGCACCACCCGGACGCGCCGGACGAGCCGGCCGCGGCATTGCGCCATTTCCTGCTGATCGGGGACGCCGAGGCGCGCGTTGCCGGCCCGATATTCGATGGCGGGCTGTATCGCCGGCGCTATATCGACGTCTCCGGATGCGCAGGTGCCGCCGCTGCGCCATTACCTGACCAACGGCCGCGAGGAAGGCCGGCAGGTGCCGCGCGAGCGGGTGGCGCATGAGGCGGCCGGGCTGGCCGGCCCGGGCAGCGTGGTGGCGGTCGGCGAGAGAGTGCCGGTTGAGCCCGAGGCAGTGCAGCGGGACTTCGCGGCCATGCGGCTGCTGCTGGAGAAGACGCGCCAGACGCGCAAGGATGCGGTACGGGTGCGGCACGTCGACCTCGTCGTCTGCAGCGACCCGCTGGCCGACCTCGCGCGCATCGTGCTGCCGCCGGCGCCGGCGCCCCGCCTGTCCATCCTGATCCCGGCCTATAACGAACTGGACCACACCGTCGCGTGCCTGCTGGCGCTGAGCGCGGCACCTCCCGCGACACCGTTCGAAGTGGTGCTGGCGGACGATTGCTCGACCGACCCCGGGATGGCCCGGCTCGCCGAGGTGGCGAACCTCGTCTATCTGCGCCAGCCCGGCAACGGCGGCTTCGTGCGCACCTGCAACGCTGCGTTTGCCGCGTGCCGGGGCGAATATGTGTTGCTGCTCAATAACGACGCGCAGCCGCTGGCCGGCGCCGTCGACCGGCTGGTGGCCGCGCTGGACGCGGATGCGGCGGTGGCGGCCGTAGGGCCGAAGCTGCTGTATCCCAATGGGCGGTTGCAGGAAGCGGGGTGCTATATCCGCCCGAACGGCGAGAGCGAAATGGTCGGCCTGTTCGCCGATCCGGCCGAAGGCGGGTTCTGCCGTGATCGCGACGTGACCTATTGCTCGGGCGCGGCATTGATGCTGCGCCGCACCCACATCGGCGGCCCGTTGTTCGACGAGGCGTTCGCGCCTGCCTATTGCGAGGACGCCGATCTGTGCCTGCGCCTGATCGCCGGCGGCCACCGCGTGCGCTACATCCACGAAGCCGAGGTGGTGCATCACCTCAGCGTCTCCACCAACCGCCAGTCGCGGGCGCGCAAGCTGCGGCACGTCGCGCGCAACCAGCAGATCCTGGCCGGCAAATGGGCCGAATTGCTGCCGCGGCTGGACGCCGTCCGGCCGATCGCGTTCTACCTGCCGCAGTTCCACGCCACGCCGGAAAACGATCTGTGGTGGGGCGGCCGGCTTCACCGAATGGACCAACGTGGTCAAGGCGCGGCCGAGCTACGAGGGCCATTACCAGCCGCATCTGCCGGCCGATCTCGGGTTCTACGATCTGCGCACCGAGGACGCGCTGCGCCGCCAGGCGATGCTGGCACGGCGCTACGGGATCGAGGGGTTCTGCGTCTATTACTACAACTTCGGCGGCCGCCGGATGCTGGACGCACCGCTGGAGGTGGTGCGCGCCACGCCGTCCATGCCGTTCCACTGGTGCCTGTGCTGGGCCAACGAGAACTGGACCAAGCACTGGGACGGCGGCTCGCGCGAGATCATGCTTGAACAGAGCTATGACGATGCCACGCTGGCCAGCATCGTGGCCGATGCGGTCGCCCATGCCGGCGACCCGCGCTACCTGCGGGTGGACGGCAAGCCGCTGTTCCTTGTCTATCGCCCGTTGCTGCTGCCCGACCCGACCGGGTTCGCCCGTCGCTGCCGCACCGCGTTCGCCGCCGCCGGCCATCCCGGCGTGCAGCTGGTCTATGTCGAGGGCATGGAGTCGGTGGACAAGAAGCTGCGGCCGGCCGATTTCGGCTTCGACGCCTGTGTCGAGTTCCCGCCGCATGGCCGCGCGGTGAGCGCGGACAGCGATGCGCTGATCACCAAGCCCGGCTGGAGCGGCTACCGCTACGACTACCCGCACACCGTCCGCGCCTTCTGCGAGCGTGAGAGCGTGCCCTACACGCGCTATCCGGCGGTGTTCCCGAGTTGGGACAACACGCCGCGCCAGCCCCTGCTGGGCACCAGCTTCGACGGCGCGACGCCGGAGGCGTTCCGCATGTTCGTCGAGGCCAAGATCGAGGAAGCGCGGCGCTTCCTGATGGGCGACGAGCGGTTGTTGTTCATCAATGCCTGGAACGAATGGGCCGAGGGCGCGCATCTGGAGCCGGATACCGGCCACGGCCACCGCTGGCTGGAGGCGTTGCGCGATGCGGTGGCCGCACGGCGGTGGGCGTGATGCCGGCGCTCGATGAGGTTCCGGTCAGCCTGATCGGCCATCCCTACGCCCCGATCGGCATGGGCGAACAGTTGCGCAGCCATCTGGCGGCCTGCGTCCGGCTGAACATCGAAGCTGGCGTCTATGACATTTTCCGCTACGCCCAGCGCGCCGACCCGGCGCACGTCGCGATGTTGGGCGAGCGGGAATTGGATGCGGTGACGGGCGGTATCCGCGTCTTTCACATCAACGGCGACGAGGTGGACGCCGTGATCGCCGCCTTCGAGGCGCGCGGAGGCGTCTTCGCGGCCGGCTACAACATCATCATGCCGGCCTGGGAGCTGCCGACCTACCCGAAGGAGTGGGCAGCCAAGCTGGCGCGGTTCGACGAGGTCTGGGCGATTTCCCGCTTCGTGCGGGCGAGCCTGGCGGCGTCCGGCGTGGCCAGCCACGTCATCGGCCAGTCGGTGGAGGCACCGCCGGGGCCGCTATTGCCGCGCAGCGCGCTGGGCATTCGCGAATCCGCCTTCGTGCTGCTGCATTTCTTCGACCTTTCATCCTACGCCAGCCGCAAGAACCCGGCCGCCGTGCTGGAACTGGCGCGGCGGCTGCGGGCGGCGGCGCCGTTGCGGGATCTGCAGCTCGTGCTGAAGGTGAAGAACGGCGAACAATCCGCCGCCGCCTGGGCGGCGGAACTGCGCGGGGCGAGCGGGACGGCCGACCCGCATCTGCTGGTGATCGACTCGCCGCTGGACACGCTGGGCGTGCGCAGCCTGATCAACGCCTGCGACTGCTTCGTGTCCCTGCACCGCGCGGAGGGATTCGGGCGCGGGCTGGGGGAGGCGATGGCGCTGGGCCGGCTGGCGCTGGGTACCGTACTGGTCAGGTAATGAAGATTTCATGACTGAGCGTAATTCGCTCCCAGTGCGCCATACCTTGGTCAAGCTCAAGCGCGACGACTATCCGCACTGGCGCGGGCAAAGCTGGGCGGAACCGGATCTGGCGCATGCCTGCGCGCTGCTCGCCCCGGTGCTGGACGATCCTGATCGCGGCCGGGCCATCGCGGTGCGCGGCCAGACCGACGTGCTGCGCAGCCACGGTGACCGGGCGGTGGGGTTGCGGATTCTGGACCGGCTGGAGGACATCGCGGCGAACAGCACGAAGCCCGCGCCGCCGGCGGGCAGGCCGGCGGCGCGACGCAAGCGCAGCCTTGCCGCCGCCGACTGAGCCGGCGCCCGGCAAGGCCTGACGTTACAAGGCTTGGCGTTACCAGTAGCGGCGGTGCCAGCCCCAGCCGTAATCGACGATGACGGGCGGCCCGTAGAAGGCCGGGCCGTAATACGGGCCAGGATAGCCGTAGGCATAGCCGGGATACGCCGGGCCGGGATACCCCCCCGGATAGGCCGCCGCGCTGGCGCTGACATTCGGCACCTTCTCGCCGGCAGCGGCCATGCACTGGGCGTACACGACATCGTAGTTGCGCTGCATCCCGGCCGCCGAGACCTGCGAGGCGCCGGCGCCGGCGGCACTGCCGACGAGCAGCCCCGCCCCGGCACCGACAGCGGCCCCTACGCCCGCGGCGCCACCGGCCGCGCCGAGCAACGCACCGGCGGCGGCGCCGAGCGCGGTGCCCGCGACGGCACTGCCCACCCCGCTCTGCGCGGCGGCCTGTCCGGGCGTGACATTGCCGTTGGCCTGCGCGCCCATCTGCCGGCAGCGGGCATCGTCGACCTGGAACTGTTCGTAGGTTTTGCCATTGCCCGGCATGGCGGCGAAGCTGGGGCCGGGCGGCGGCGCGACCGCGCAGGCGCCAAGGCCAAGCACGCCAGCAACAGCAACAAACGACCCGACGCGACACATGGTGGTGGTCTCCAAACTCGACGATTCCTCGCCCTTGAAAGGAGAATCGTGCGGCTTCGGTTCAAGTCTCAGCAGGGTTACAAACACGACAGCCAGGAATGGTGCGGCCCGAGGGCAAACCGCGAAAGCATGCTATCGCATCTCCGCGCCGGTGCCATCCCGGCTTGCGTTAATATATGTTACGTGCGGCGACGGGAGGCGGACCGGCAGAAGGCAGAGGTTCGCCGAACGCTGATCAACCAATGATTGCTCAAAAATAGCCGGCATGCGGGCGTCGCCCGCTGGTTCCGCGCCGTTCGAACCGGACGGACGGAGAGATGATGTTGCAGGGCAACATCCGCGTTAGAACGTTTTGTTCATTTTTCTCACGCATCTTCGCGACAGACGGCAGCGGATACAGTGCTATTGTGCCCAACAGCGTTTTTTGCGGCGGGTTGCCGACGCGATAGCGATGTAGCCGCTGTCGAAATAATCCGTATAGCGATATCGCAATGCGGAATTTGCTTTGACTCGATGCGAAACATGCGTTAGAGCGAAACCAACAAAACTTCACTGGTAAGGGCCGGATCATGGCGAATGCCACAGGACTGTCGATCGGAGGGGTATCTGTCAGTACGTCTGGCGGCACCACCGGTAACCTGCTCGCAAACCTTGCATCGGCGTTCCAGAATGCTCAGCAGGTAACGGTGGCTGCCGGCGCGCCCCTACCATCCGCGCCTGCGGCGGTGAATGGTGTGCTTCCGGCGCTGGTCATTCCGGCCGGTGACACGGGAGCAGTCAGCATCCCCGCCGGTTACGGCCTCGTCGTATATACGGGCACCGGCACGCTTACGGGTGGTTCGCCTGGACTGGCGATCGCTGGCAGTGGCTTCACGTTGGGCGCGCCGGGCGCCCCGATCGCGGCCGGCACCGTGATCGGCACCGGCGGTTCGGTGAGCGTGGCCGACAGCACGGCGGGCGCGATGATGTCGTTCTCCGGCGGCACTGCGGTCGTCGACGGATCGGGCGCTGGCGACACCATCAACATCGGCGACGACGAGACCGCCCAGGTAACGTTGTCCGGCAGCGGGTCGACGATCACACTTGGCAACAACTCGAGCGTGACCGCTGCTTCGAGCGCGTTTGCCGCCGCCGCCACCACGGCCAGCGTGAATACCGTTATCATCACGGGCACGAACGAGACGACCAACATCCAAGGGTCGTCCAATTTGGTGTTCCTGACCGGCACCGACACCATCAACGCCTCGGGCGGCGACGCCACGGTGGTGACCGGCCAGGGCGGCAAGGTGACGCTGAACGCCACGGGCGGCTCGCAGGTCATTTACGACAACATCGGCGGCAACGTCATCAATGGCGGCCCGGCGACTGAATTCGTCGGCGCGACCGGGGGTGCCAGCAACCTGTTCACCGACACGGTGGGCGGCGCCGATACCGTGTTCGCCGTGTCGTCCATCAACTACCAGGGCGCCGGGGCTGCGAGCTCGTTCTTCCTCGGCGGCACCGGCGTGGCAACGGTGCTTGCCGGCACGAACGCAACGCTGTTCGGCGGCACGGGCGGCGGCACCTATACCGAGGGCGCGGCCAGCACCGGCAGCTTCTTCTTCTGGGGCGGTGGCGCGTCGGACACCATTCTGGGCGGAGCAGGTTCGTCGAACGTCACGGTCTGGGGCAACAATAACGAAAACACCACGGTGTCGCAGCTTGGCGCGGCAACGGGTGGGATCTACGTGGCCTACGGCGAGTCCGACACGCTGAACGCGATGAACGCGAGCGGCGGCAATTCATTCATCGTGGTGGATGAGACCCTGCCGGGCGGCACCAACTTCGCCGGCAACACGACGCTGGTGGGGTCCAACGCCGGGAATGATACGTTCGCCTTCTTCGCGGAGACGACGACGACCGCGCACACGATCACGATCGAGAACTGGCAGGCGAGCGACACCCTGTATCTCGGCGGTTTCAGCGCGGCTCAGTCCGCTGCGGCGACGGCGGCCCTCAAGGCAGCCGGCGGGTCGAACGCGACGATCACCTTGTCCGACAACACCACGATCAAGTTCATCGGCACGTCGCCGACGAGCCACGCCTAAGGTCTTCCTTCCCTCACAGCAGTTTGTCGGTCAGATCGGTGACCGGCAGGCTGCTGGCGGGTGACGAGGCTGCAACTGATCTGACCCAAAACTTGGCCGATCCATGGCCCGCCAAAATTGGCGGGCCAATTTTTTTGCTCTGCGGGCCGTGCGCTTCGAATGCTTGCCAGCTTCGGCTGTGACCGGTATGCGCGGCTGATCGGCGCAGGCGTCGTGCGCCGGCGGGGGGCAGCCACATGCAGCCAGCGGTGATAGGCGTCGATGTCGGCACCGGCAGCGCCCGGGCGGGCGTGTTCGACATGCGCGGCGGCAAGCTGGGCAGCGCGGTGCGCGACATCCGCATGTGGCGGCCCTGTCCTGACCATGTTGAGCAATCGTCTTCGGACATCTGGCGCGCGGTGTGCGCGGCGGTGCGGGACGCGCTGGCGCAGGCGGGCGATGTCGCCGTCCAGGGCATCGGCTTCGATGCGACATGCTCGCTGGTGGCGCTCGACGGCGACGGCGCGTCGGTCAGTGTCGATACCTCGGGCGCCGACGATCAGAACGTCATCGTCTGGATGGACCATCGCGCCCACGACCAGGCGGAGCGGATCAACGCCGGGGGCGGCGAGGTGCTGCGCTATGTCGGCGGCCGCATTTCGCCGGAGATGCAGATTCCCAAGCTGCTCTGGTTGCGCGAGCAGCTTCCCGACACGTGGCGGCGCACCGCCATGTTCTTCGACCTGCCGGACTTCCTGACCTGGCGCGCGACCGGCGCCGGGTCTCGCTCGCTGTGCTCGACGGTCTGCAAATGGACCTACCTTGGCCACGAGGGGCGCTGGGATCCGGCGTTCTTCGAGAGCGTGGGGCTGGGCGATCTGGCGCGTGAGGGGTTTGCCCGCATCGGCACGACGATTCTGCCGATGGGCGCGCCCGTGGGTACCGGCGTCAGCGCCCGTGCCGCCGCCGAGTTGGGGGTGCCGGAGGGCACGCCGGTCGGCACCTCGGCCATCGACGCGCACGCCGGCGGCATCGGCACGATCGGCGCGGCGCTGGCGGGGGACACGGCGCCGTCGTTCGACCGGCGATTGGCGCTGATCTGCGGCACGTCGAGCTGCCATATGGCCGTCTCGCCGAACCCGCGCTTCGTGCCTGGCGTGTGGGGACCATATTTCTCCGCGATGGTACCGGGGCTGTGGCTGAACGAGGGTGGGCAGTCTGCCACCGGCAGCCTGCTGGACCACGTGGTGGCCAGCAGTGCCGCTGGTGCGGCGCTGGCGCAGGACGCCGGCCATGTCTTCGAGTCTCTCAACGCGCGCCTGGTCGGGCTGGCCGGTGACGACGCGGTGCCGGCCGCGCTCACGCGCGGGCTGCATGTACTGCCGTATTTCCACGGCAACCGCTCGCCGCGCGCGGATGCGACGTTGCGCGGCATGGTCTCCGGCCTCACCCTGTCGGAGAACGTGGACGATCTGGCGCGGCGCTACCTCGCGACCGTCCAGGCCATTGCATATGGCACCCGCCACATCATCGCGGCGTTCAACGAACAGGGCTACGCCATCGACACGATCCTGGCCTGCGGGGGGCTCGCCAGGAATCCGGTTTTCCTGCGCGAGCACGCCGATGCGACCGGCTGTGCCGTGGCGTTGCCGGAGGAGCCGGACGCGGTGTTGCTGGGTGCGGCGATACTCGGTGCGGTGGCGGCTGGGGCGTTTGCCGACATCCCGGCGGCGATGGCCGCGATGACGCGGGCCCGCGTCGCGGTGGTGCCTGCCGGTGGAGCGGTAGCATCGTTCCACCACGCCAAATACGCGGTGTTTCAGCGCATGTACGAGGACCAGATCGCCTATCGCGCGATCATGTCCGGCGGCTGACCGGCCCGCGCCCCCGCGACAGCCGCGCCAACGCGCGCAACGGCTCGGTGACGCGCCAGGACGTGGAGCGGCGCAGTGCGGCAAGCTCCGCCTCCAACGCGTCGAGCCGCTGCAGCAGTGATGTGTCGGGGGGAGCCGGCGGGGACTCCGCCTGTCGCGCGCCGATCTCCGGCGCAGGCGACGCGACGGGCGCAGGTACAACGCCGGCCTCCAGTTGCCGGATACGGTCGTGCAGCTGCACGATCTGGTCGAGCACCGCTTGCGGCGCCGCGACGTTCGCGGGCGGCGGTGAAAGCGCGCCGGCGCTCGGCTGGGGCGGCTGCCAACCGTAGTCGAATAGATTCGGATCGCCGATCAACTGATGGCGCTTCGGCCGGTACTCGCCCACTTCGATAGCAACGATGCTGTCGTGAAAATGGATCGACCGCACCCGGTCGCCCAGCGTACTGCGCGGCAGTTGGCCGCCGGGATAGTCCGCCCAGGTATACTCGGCGTGCATCTGGTCGACGAAGCCTTTGGCGCGCTCGATGAACGAGCGGGGATCGCGGAGGCCGCCGCCCACTTTCGGCCAGTATGCCGCGTGCAGGTCTTCCACCAGATAGACGCCGTTCTTGGCGACGTGAGGGAACAGGAAATCGAAAGTCGTCGATATGTCGCTTTGGATGTGGCTGCCGTCGTCAATAACGATGTCCGGATTGCCGAATTCGGCGATTATGCCGGCAAGGAATTCCGTGTCGTTCTGGCTGCCGATGCGGACATGGATCTGATCCTCTTCGACCTGCTTGCATTGCGGCGTGATGTCGATCCCGACGATGACTGCGAAGGGGCCGAAATAGCGGCGCCATTGTTGCAGCGATCCACCTTCGCTGACGCCGACCTCGAAGATGGTAATGTGACGGTTGCGAAACCGTTCGAAATGTTGCTCGTATGCTGCAAAATACTGAAACCATTTATGCGACTGGCGATGGTCAGCGCTCAGGAAATCCCCGTAAAGGGTCATGCAGACTCTCCAGACGCGGTGGCGCACGGGCGCCGTGCCGTCAGGCCGGCGACACCACGGCGTAGTTATCAGGTCTTTCGGCGGCGCGACAACCGGATGGCTTATCGGGACGTGCTGGCGATGGGTTGGCCACCGGCTTCGCCATACCGCCGCAGCACCTGTCCGACCCGGTGGGCGATCAGGGCATGGGGCGACAAGGCGATCTCGCCGGCACGCCATGCGGCATATTGCGTCGGCAGATACTGGCTTACCAGCGTCGGCGGCAGGGCGGACGGCGCGTGCAGCAGGCGTTGCACGGCCGCGTCCAGTTCCGGGACCGGCCAATAATAGCGCACGCGATCGCTCAGGCTGAACAGGCGGCCGATGCGGTCATCCGGGCTGAAATAGCCCTGCCACCAGCGCGGGTTGTCGGCCATGACGCGCTCCAGCGTGGTGCGCACGCCGGGGGGATCGGCGGGCGATAGCTCGGCTGCGATGGCGTCGAGCGCGAACAGCGCCTCACGCAAGGCGAAGGTCAGCTCCGGGCCGACCTTCAGGATCGCGAAGTGTCCGGCGACCAGAGCCCGCAAGGCGGGCGCGCGCTGGTAGTCGGTGGAATGCGCCTCGAACACGATGCCCGGCATGGCGGCCAGCGCCGCGGTCAATGGGGCGGCCGCATCCGGGACGTAGTCATGCACCGAGTCCAGGCCGAACTCGACGCCGGGCTGCACGACGACCGCGACCGCGCGGGCCAGCGCGTCGGTCAGGCCGTGCGCAATGAAGGCGTCGCGATGCAAGGCGAGCGTGTGCGCCACTTCGTCCGGCGGCGTGACGGAGAGATGGTCCAGCGACTCGCGCGCTCCGCCGGGGGTCGGCACTTCGGTGCCGACCACGTACAGCGGTGGCGGCGCGCCGGCGGCGTGCGCGGCCTGTTCGGCCGCTGCGCACAGCGCCGCGGCGCGGGCGGCGATGGTCTCCGGCGGCAGCGGGTCCGGATCGCCGGCGCAGGCCATGCTGGCATCCAGATGCAGCTTGCGATAGCCGGCGGCAGCGAAGGCGGCGACCAGCACCTGCGCGCGCGCCATCGCCTTCGCCGACGGCAGCGCGCGCCACGGGTTCGGCCCCAGATGGTCGCCGCCCAGCAACAGCCGCGTGCGCGGCAGGCCGGCCACCTCGGCGCGCGCCCATTGCTGGTCGCGAAACGCCGCCGGCGTGAGGCCGGTATAGCCGCCCTCCTGGTTCACCTGGTTGCAGGTCGCCTCGACCAGCAGCAGTTCGTCCTGCTTGGCCGCATGCGCCATGGCGATGTCCAGCACCAGCGGATGCGCCGAGCAGACCGAGGTGACGCCCACCGGCTCGCCGGCCCGGTTGCGCTGCAGCCGGTCAGCGAACAGGTTCGCCGCGTCCATCTCAGCGCACCCCGGCCAGCAGCGCGTCGAGTTGCGCCGGCGTGCTGTTGCCCTCCATCGGCCCGCGCCGTGTGACGGCGAGCGCGCCTGCGGCATTGGCACGCCGCGCAGCCTCCTCCGGCGCGCGTCCGTCCAGCAGTGCGGCGACGAAGGTCGCGCCCGCGCAGTCGCCGGCCCCGGTCGGGTCGATCTCGGTCACCGCGAATGCCGGCATGTCGAACGAACGGCCGCGATCGACATACGTGCTGCCGGCCGCGCCGCGCTTGAGGAACACGCAGTCGGCCGCGCCGTCCAGCAACCGCCGTGCTGCCGCCTCGGGCGCAACGCCGGGATACAGGAAGGCGAGATCGGCTTCACTCGGCAACAGGATGTGCGCCCGCGACACCAGTTCGTGGACCAGCTCGGCCGTCCCGGGCCGGCGCAGCAGTTCCGGCCGCACGTTCGGGTCGAACGACAACCGCGCGCCGGCCGCCTCGGCCAGTGCCACGGCGCGGCGGACCACCGCGCCCATTTCCGGCGCGAACAGCGATGAGCCCATCACATGCAGGATGTGGCAGCCGGCAAAGGCGGCGGGCGTCACGTCCTCCGCTCCCAGCCGGCCGGCGGCGGAGTTGCCCATGTGGAAGATGAAGTCGCGTCCGCCATCGGCGCGGTAGCAGACGAACGCGATGCCGGTCGCGACATCGGCGACAGCCCGCACATGCGACACGTCCACGCCGTCCGCCCGCAGCCGGTCCAGCACGCAGGCGCCGAAATCATCGGCGCCGACGCAGCCGATCAGCGCGGTGCCGGCGCCCATGCGGGCGGCCTGATCGACGAAGATGGCCGGCGCCCCGCTCGGGTAGGGGCCGGCGAACATGCCCGGATGGCGGAAGCCCTGGCCGGGCTCGGTCGCCATCATCTCCACCAGGATCTCGCCAACTGCCACGATCTGCGCCACCCTGCGTTCCCCCCCAAAGCCTCTGGGCCGGCAGCAAATGCCCGGCACATGGGCAAATACCTCGGAACGGCGCGGATGGCCAGAATCGGGAATGCTAGCATGATGGACGCCGCCGACCCGTTCCGCCGCGTGCAGCAGGCGGACCGGCTGGAACAGGCTGCGCGCGCGGCGTGGCTGTACTACATCGGCGGCCGCACGCAGGATGAGATTGCCGCCGAACTGACCATCTCACGGCAGGCCGCACAGCGGCTGGTATCGCTCGCCGTGACCGAGAAGCTGATCAAGTTCCGCGTCGATCACCCGATCGCCGCCTGCATGGATCTCAGCCAGGCGCTGACCGAGCGGTTCCGGCTTCGCTCCTGCGAAGTCGTGCCCGCCGCCGGGGTCGATCTGGGGCTGGCCAGCGTGGCGGTGGCCGGCGCGCGGCATCTGGAGCGCTGGTTCACGCAGAAGGCGCCCCTGGTGCTGGCGGTGTCCACCGGCCGCACGCTGCGCGCCATCGCCGCCGAGCTGTCGCCGATGGCGGCGCCGCAGCACAAGGTGTTCTCCATGTGCGGCATCATCGCCGCCAACGGTCGCGCTATCGCGACCGAGCCGGTGATGAGGCTGGCCGAGCGCACCGGCGCGCAGTGCTTCCCGATGCCGCTGCCGGTGGTGGCGGCGACCGCCGCCGAGCGCCGCGTGCTGCAGTCCCAGCGCGCCTTCCAG
Source organism: uncultured Pseudomonadota bacterium (assembly GCA_963764895.1). Classification (GTDB taxonomy): domain Bacteria; phylum Pseudomonadota; class Alphaproteobacteria; order Acetobacterales; family Acetobacteraceae; genus CAVXUK01. The sequence continues at coordinate 385,859 of CAVXUK010000007.1, read as the reverse complement.
ACCCTGCGTGACCTCATGGGCGAGTGCCGCTGCATCATGGTGGGCGTCGGCCCGGTCGGCTGGCAGGCGCCGCTCCATGCCTCCGGCTGCATCTCCGACAGCGATCTGACCGAACTGATCGAGGCCGGGGCGGTCGGCGAGATCGCCGGCTGGTCGTTCGACGGTGAGGGCCGGATCATCTCCGGGCCGGTCAACGACCGCGTGACCGGCCTTGCGCCGGAGCCCAACGCCGCCCGGGTGACCGTGCTGGTGGGCGCCGGCCCCGGCAAAGTGATGCCGTTGCGCGCGGCGCTTCAGGGCGGGCTCGGCAACGGCCTGATTACCGACGAACCGACCGCCGCCGCCATCCTCGGGACGGGGCAAAGTGACTTGACAACAACCGAACGTTTCTGATCATCTGCCCGCAGGCTGGGCACAAGCTCAAGTCTCTGGGAGAGGAAACGGGATATGCGCCTGAGGCACCTGCTTGCCGGTGCGGCGATGCTCGCCGGAACCGTGACCGCCGCGTCGGCGGCGACCATCACCATCGCCACCGTCAATAATGGCGACATGATCACGATGCAGAGGCTCGCCCCCAAGTGGGAGGAAGCGACCGGCAACAAGATCAACTGGGTCGTCCTGGAAGAGAACGTGCTGCGCCAGCGCGCCACCACGGACATCGCCACGAAGGGCGGCCAGTTCGACGTGCTGACCATCGGCTCGTATGAGACGCCGATCTGGGGCAAGCAGGGCTGGCTGGCGCCGCTCGACGATTTCCCCGCGTCGTATAACTATTCCGATGTCTTCCCGGTCGTGCGCAGTGCGCTGTCGACCAACGGCAAGCTGTATGCAGCACCCTTCTACGCCGAGAGCTCGTTCACGCTGTACCGCAAGGACCTGTTCGACGCCGCCGGGCTGACCATGCCGGCCAAGCCGACCTATGACGAGATCGCCAAGTTCGCCGACAAGCTCACCGACAGGTCGAAGGAGCAATACGGGATCTGCCTGCGCGGCAAGGCCGGCTGGGGCGAGAACATGGCGTTCGTCGATACGCTGGTGAACGGCTTCGGCGGCCAGTGGTTCGACATGAAATGGAACGCCATGCTCGACACGCCGCCATGGCACAACGCGCTGAACTGGTACATCGACCTGCTGCACCGCGACGGCCCGCCGGGCGTGACCAGCAACGGCTTCAACGAGAACCTGGCGCTGTTCACCACCGGCCATTGCGGCATCTGGATCGACGCCACCAGCGCCGCCGGCCTCGTCTATGACAAGACGAAAAGCCAGGTGTGGGACAAGACCGGCTTCACCGCCGCGCCGCACGGCGTCACCTCCAACGGCACCGGCTGGTTCTGGGCCTGGGCGATGGCGGTGCCCACCACGTCCAAGCAGCAGGCAGCGGCAAAGAGCTTCCTCGCGTGGTCGACCTCCGCGGACTACGTCAAGCTGGTGGGTGAGTCGTTCGGCTGGACCGGCCTGCCGCCCGGCACGCGCGTCTCCACCTACGCGAACGACAACTACACCAAGGCGGCGCCGTTCGCCGAGGCCGTGAAGACGGCGATCCTGTCGGCGGACATCGACCATCCGACCAAGGATCCGGTGCCGTATACCGGCATCCAATACGTCGCCATCCCCGAGTTCCAGGCGATGGGCACGCAGGTCGGCCAACTCGTCGCCGCGGCACTCGCCGGGCAGACGACCATCGACGCGGCGCTGAAGCAGGCGCAGGACAGTGTGAACAGCACGATGGAGCAAGCCGGCTACAAGTAAGGCTAGACTGCGCGGCCCGGAGCATGCCGCTCCGGGCCGCTTTTCCCCGTCTCGCGGAGCCGACGCCAATGAGTACATCGGACGCGGCGATCCACCCCAGCGCGTTGCCGCACGCGCGTCGCGGTCGCGGGGCTGCCGTCACCACGCTGCCGCTGGTCGCACCGTCGGTCGTGCTGCTGCTGATCTTCTCGGTTGTGCCGCTGATCGCGACGGTCTGGTTCAGCCTGTTGCGCTACAATCTGCTCAACCCGCTGATCCACGGCTTCGCCGGCGTGATGAACTACCGCTATCTGCTGCGCGACCCGGCGCTGTTCCATTCGCTGCTGGTCTCGGTACTGCTGGTCGTCGAAGTCCTGGTCATCACCATCTGCTGCGCGGCCGTGCTGTCGAGCCTGTTCGAGACGCGCTTTCCCGGCCGCGGCATCGCGCGCGTGCTGATGATCTCGCCGTTCTTCGTGATGCCGACGGTCAGTGCGCTGATCTGGAAAAACCTGCTGATGCACCCGGTCAACGGGCTGATCGCGTGGATCACGCGCAGCCTCGGCCTGGGCGTGATCGATTTCTTCGCCGACTGGCCGCTGACCTCCATCGTCGTCATCGCCTCCTGGCAATGGCTGCCGTTCGCGTTCCTCATCATGCTGACCGCGTTGCAGTCGCTCGATGAGGAAACCCGTGAGGCGGCAGACCTGGATGGCGCCGGCCCCATCGCGGTGTTCTTCAACATCGAGGTACCGCACATGGGGCGTGCCATCGCCGTGGTGACGATGATGGAAACCATTTTCCTGCTCGGCATCTTCGCCGAGATCTACGTCACCACCTCGGGCGGCCCCGGCGACGCCACCACCAACCTGACATTCCTGATCTATCAGCGCGCATTGCTGGCCTTCAATGTCGGCGGCGCCTCGGCGGCCGGCGTGATCGCCATCGTGCTGGCCAATATCCTGGCAACCTTCATGGTCCGTATCGTCGGCAAAAGGCTCGACGTATGAAACTGCGCACCAAATCCCACCCCGTCGCCGGCACGCTCGCGTGGCTGGCGGCGCTGCTCATGTTCTTCCCGATCTTCTGGATGGTGCTGGCCAGCTTCAAGACGGAGATCGGCGCCATCGCGACACCGCCCGAACTGGTGTTCATGCCGACGGTGGAAAACTATCAGGTCATCCTGCAGCGCGCGGATTACCTGAGCTTCGCCATGAACAGCGTAATAATCTCGTTCGGCGCCACGCTGCTGGCGCTGCTGCTGGCGGTGCCGGCTGCTTATGCGATGGCGTTCTATCCCAGCAAGCGCACGCGCGGCACGCTGCTGTGGATGCTGTCCACGAAGATGCTTCCGCCGGTCGGCGTGCTGGTGCCGATCTACCTGTTCGCGCGCGACCTCGGCCTGCTCGACACCCGCACGTTGCTGGTCATCATGTACATGCTGATGAACCTGCCGATCGTGGTGTGGATGCTGTTCACGTTCTTCAAGGAAATGCCGAAGGCGATCATCGAGGCGACCCGCATCGACGGTGCCTCGCAGTGGCAGACCATGTCGATGGTACTGCTGCCGCTGGTGCTGCCGGGCATCGCTTCCACCGCGCTGTTGAACGTGATCCTGTGCTGGAACGAGGCGTTCTGGAGCCTGAACCTGACAGCGCACGACGCAGCGCCGCTGACAGCGTTCATCGCCAGTTTCTCGGCCCCGCAGGGGTTGTTCTGGGCGAAGCTGTCGGCGGCATCGACGATGGCGATCGCACCGATCCTGGTGTTCGGCTGGTTCAGCCAGCGCCAGCTTGTCCGCGGCCTCACTTTCGGGGCCGTGAAGTAGCCGATAGTCCTGCGCAGGAGATGGATGATGTATCTGGAGAAATACAACCTGAAGGGCCGCACCGCGGTGGTGACTGGCGGCGGCCAGGGCATCGGGTTCGCCTGTGCGCAGGCGTTGGGCGAAGCCGGCGCAAAGGTTGTGGTGGCCGAGAAACTGCCCGAGCGGGTCGAGAACGCGGTCAACCAGCTGCATGGCCTCGGCATCAACGCGAGTGGCGCCGTGCTGGACGTGACCGACTCCGCCGCTGTCGCCGCCCTGGCGGCCAAGGTGGGTGATGCCAGCATCCTGGTGAACAACGCCGGTGTCGCGATCAGCGACGTGCGCGCGGAGGACACCAGTGACGAACACTGGCGTTTCCACATGGCGGTGAACCTCGATGGCCTGTTCTATTGCTGCCGCGAATTCGGCCGGCAGATGCTGGCCAAGGGCTCCGGCAGCATCGTCAACATCGGCTCGATGTCCGGCTTCATCGTCAACAAGCCGCAGCCGCAATCCTTCTACAACGCCTCCAAGGCGGCCGTGCATCACCTGACCAAATCGCTCGCCGCCGAATGGGGCGCGCGCGGCGTGCGCGTCAACGCCGTGGCGCCGACCTATATCGAGACACCGCTGACCAAGTTCGGCATGGAGAACAAGACCATGGCCGATGTGTGGCTGGAGATGACGCCGATGGGCCGCGTCGGCCAGCCGGAGGAAATCGCCTCGGTCGTGCTGTTCCTCGCCTCCGATGCCGCGAGCCTGCTGACCGGCAGCATCGTGCTGGCAGATGGCGGCTACACCTGCTGGTGAGGATCGTCACGATGAGACTGCAAGGCAAGGTGGCCATCGTCACCGGGGGCGCGCGCGGCATCGGCCGTGCCATCGGCGAACGCTACGCGGGCGAAGGCGCCCGCGTCGTCGTGGCCGACCTGAACGAGGCCGAGTGCAAGAGCGTCGCCGCCGAACTCGGCGGCGGCGCGATCGGCATCGGCCTGGACGTGACGCGCCAGGACAGCATCGACGCGCTGGTCGCGGCCGTCGTGGCGCAGGCGGGCGGGATCGACATCCTGGTGAACAATGCCGGCGTGTTCGACATGGGGCCGCTGCTGGACGTGTCGCGCGAGAGCTACCAGAAGGTGTTCGCGGTCAATGTCGAGGGCCTGCTGTTCACGTTGCAGGCGGTGGCGCGGCAGATGGTGGCGCAGGGGCGGGGCGGAAAGATCATCAATTTCGCCTCCCAGGCCGGGCGACGGGGTGAGGCGCTGGTGGCGGTCTATTGCGCCTCCAAAGCCGCCGTCATCAGCCTGACGCAGAGCGCCGGGCTGGCGCTGGCGAAGGAGCGGATCAACGTCAACGGTATCGCACCGGGCGTGGTGGACACGCCGATGTGGGGGCATGTCGACTCGCTGTTCGCCAAATACGAGAACCTGCCGATCGGCGAGAAGAAGCGGCAGGTCGGTCTGGCCGTGCCGTATGGGCGGATGGGCACGCCGCAGGACATGACCGGCATGGCGCTGTTTCTCGCCAGTGCGGACTCGGACTACATCGTCGCGCAGACCTACAACGTCGATGGCGGCAACTGGATGAGCTGACCCGCTATTTCACCGGCGCGCCGAGCTCCATCGGCGCGCCGCGTTGCCGGCGCAGCAGCGATTCGCGCACGTCCTCCATGGCCGCGCTGAGCAGTTGCGTCATCACCGCATAGGCATCGACGGCACGGCCGTCGCGGATGGCGTCCAGCACGTCCTGATGCTGCCGCAGCGCGGAGGCCGTCGTGTGGTGGCCGGAATGCCAGCTCAACTGGAACGACGCCACCAGCGAGCTTTCGATCACGGCGCCGAACGAGGCCAGGAAGAAATTGTCGGTCGCATCCAGGATCGCCTGGTGAAACCGCAGATCGGCCTGGGTGAGGTCGCCGCTGCCGTCCTGGAACGCGATCATGTCGGCCAGCGCCTGCTGGATGCGCGTCACGGCCTCCGGCGTGCGCCGCTCCGCCGCCAGTGCCGCCGCCGACGGCTCGACGATCTTCCGCACCTCGAACAGCCCGGTGACGAACGCATCGGTCGGCGCCGCGCGCAGCGTCCAGGCCAGCACCTCCGGGTCCAGCATGTTCCAGTCGGCGCGCTGGCGAACGAGCGTGCCGACCTTCTGGCGGCTGATGATCAGCCGTTTGGCGGCCAGTAGCTTGAACGCCTCGCGCAGCGCCGAGCGCGATACCGAGAGGCTCGTGCACAGCTCGATTTCTGTCGGCAGCGCCCGCCCCGGCGGATGCACGCCGGAGACGATGCGTTCACCGAGCGTATTGGCAATGCGCTCATGCAGATTGCGCCCGGCCGCCTCTCGCAGTTGCGGTGCCCTGGTCACGTCGCCTTCTGCCCCTGCGGGAGCGGCCGTGAGGCGGCGGCGCGCACCGTGACGGCGGCGGCGATCGCCAGCCGGCGACGCCGCTGCAAGGTCTGATCGGTCAGCACGCCCAACAGGATAACGGTGCCCATGACGGCGAAGTTGAGCGAACTTGGAATGCCGAGGATGTTCACGAGGTTCTGCAACACCTGCAATAACGCCGTGCCCAGCACGATGCCAAGGATCGAGCCTTCGCCGCCGCGCAGCGAGCAGCCGCCCAGCACCGCCGCCGCGATGGCATACAGCTCGTAGAAATTGCCGAACGAGGACGGTGAGACCGAGTCGGTGTAGAACACCAGCAGAACGGTCGAGATGCCGGCCAGCCCGCCGGCAAGGATATAGGCGGTCGCGGTCACCACGCTGCTATTGATGCCGGAGAATCGTGCGGCTTCCTCGTTCTTGCCGACGGCATACAGGTAGCGGCCATACACCGAGCGGTGCAGCACCACACCCATCACCAGCGCCAGCAGGATCAGGAAGATGAAGGTGTTCGGCACGCCCCACAGGTGCCCGGATGCCAGATCGCGCAGCATGTCCGCTTCGTCGCCGTAGCCGAAGCCGCGCGTGGAGTCGGTTGTGTAGTAGCGCGCGGCCCCGCGGTAGATCAGCAGGCCGCACAGCGTCACCACGAAGGGCTGCAGCTTGAGCCGCGTGATGAGCAGCCCCTGCAGGGCGCCCAGCACCAGCCCGCCCGCGATGATGATCAGCAAGGCCAGCGGCCATGGCACCTCGTAGACGGTCAGCAGATCGATGAACACGACGCCGAGCAGCGCAAACATCGAACCGACCGACAGGTCGATGCCACCGGTGATGATGACCAGCCCCTGGCCGATCGAAAAGACGCCGAACAGCCCGATCAGATTGGCCATGTTCAGCAGGTTTTCGACCGAGATGAAGCGCGGATTGATCGCCGCCGTGATGGCGGCCACCACCACGAGCAACACGAGCAGGCCAAGTTCTTTGCGCATGATCAGGCTGCCTCCGGCGCCTGGCCGATCGCCAGCCGCAGCACATTGTATTCGCTGAAATCCGCACGCTCCAGAACGCCGCTGATGCGGCCTTCGTGCATCACCGCCACGCGGTCGGAGACGCCGATCACCTCCTCCATGTCCGAGGAGATCATGATGATCGCCACGCCATGGTCGGCCAGACCGCGCATGAGCTGATAGATCTCGTTCTTCGCGCCCACGTCGATGCCGCGCGTGGGCTCGTCGAAGATCACCACGCGCGGCTGCATGGACAGCCACTTGCCCAGCACGACCTTCTGCTGGTTGCCGCCGGACAGCGTGATCACCGGCGTCTCCACCGAGGGAGCCTTGATCGACAACGAGGCGATCTGTGCCTGCGCGGTCCTGGCCTCCGCCTTGCGGTCTATCAGCAGCATGTGCGCATGGCCCAGCAGGTTGGCCAGCGTGATGTTCTCGCGTACCGGCATGTCGAGCACGAGGCCGGCCTGCTTGCGGTCTTCCGGGACCAGATAGACGCCGAGCCGGATCGCCTCGCGCGGCGAGCGGATACGCACGGTCTCCCCGTCCAGCCGGATCTCGCCGCCGGCCAGCCGGTCGACGCCGAAGACCGTGCGCGCCAGCGATGTGCGCCCGGCGCCGACCAGCCCGGCGAGCCCGAGGATTTCGCCGTGCCGTACCGGACAGGCTCAGCGAGCGATCGGGAAACGCGGTGGTCGTCACGTCCACCAGGTCGCAGCCGCCGTCGCGCGGCGGGGCGTTCGGCGGGATGTACAGCGCCTTCAGGTCGCGCCCGATCATCAGGCGGATCATGGCGGCATGCGTGATCTGTTCGCGCGCCAATTCGCCCACCGTCCGGCCGTCGCGCAGCACGACGACGCGGTCGGCGCATGTGATGATCTCGCCGAGCCGGTGGGTGATGTAGATCACCGTCACGCCGTGCGCCTTGAGGTCGGCGATCACCTGCAACAGCCGCTCGGTCTCCGACAGCGTCAGCGAGGAGGTCGGCTCGTCCATGATGATGATGCGCGCGTCGATCGACAGCGCCTTGGCGATCTCCACCAGTTGCCGCTGCGCGATCGATAGCGTTTCCACCGACGCGTCGGCGGCGAAATCGGCGCCCAGGCGTTGCAGCAGCGGCGTCACCTTGTCATGCAGCGTCTGGTTGGCCACCAGCCGCAGCGGACCGCCGCGCAATGCCTCCCGGCCGATGAACACGTTGGCGGCGACATCGAGATTTTCGAACAGGTTGAGTTCCTGATGGACGAAGGCGATGCCGGCGCGGGTGGCGTCATTCACCGTCATCGTGGCGTGGTCGCGTCCGTCGATGCGGATCGTCCCGGCGCTGGGCGAGGCGATTCCGCCGAGGATCTTCATCAGCGTAGACTTGCCGGCGCCGTTCTCGCCAATCAGCCCGAGCACCTCGCCGCGATAGACCCGCAAGCTGACATCGTCGAGCGCCGTCACGCCGGGATACGTCTTGGTGATCCCGGCCAGTTCCAACAGGGTGTTCAAGGCGCACCTCATGCAGCAGATGCCCCGGCGGCGTGCCGCCGGGGCGTTTCAGGCGATCACTTCGCCAGCAACTGCTTCATCTGCGCTGCGAACGGGCCCACGTTCGACTTGTCGATCACCCGCGTCGGGATGATGACGAGGTGGTTTGCCGGCAACCAGGACGTGTCACCGTTGATGACCTTGATCAGGCCGGTCATGGACTGGTAGCCGAACTCGTACGGCTGCTGCACGATCGTCGACTCGACGCAGCCTTCCGAAATGCCGCGCAGCGTGCGCGCGTCCTCGTCGAAGCCGACGATCTTGACGGTGCCGCATTTGCCGGCCGCCTTCACGGCGTTGTAGATCTCCGGCGTGTTGTAGCTCCACAGGCCGGCCAGCAGCGCGATATCGGGATACTTGGTCAGCGTATCCTCGACATTGCTCTTGGCCTTGGCGAAATCGACCTGATCGGTGCGCACGTCGACGATTTCGACCTTGCTGCCGGCCAGCACCTTGCGGATGCCCTCGACGCGCTCACGCGCATTGTCGGCGTCGAGCGTGCCGACGAACAGCATGATCCTGCCGCCGTTCGGCAGCGCCTTCTTGATCTGCTCGCCGGCCTGCTCGCCGGCGGCGACGTTGTCGGTGCCGATATAGGCCACGCGCTTGCTCTGCGGCGCATCGCTGTCGGTCGTGAACAGCACCGCCGCCTTGGCCACCTTGTCGAGTTCCTCGGTGGCGTGCGGCGCGTCGTCGACCGAGATCGAGATGCCGGCCACACCGCGCGCGAGCAGGTCGTCCAGCTCACGGCGCTGTTCGGCGGCCGAGGCCTGGCCGGTGACGATCAGTTCCATGTTGTAGTTGGGGTTTTCCTTCGCGGCCTTCTCGATGCCGCGGCCTGCCACGGTCCAGAAGTCCGCGGCCGCGTTGGTGACGAGCACCAGCGTCTTTTTCTGCTGCGCTTGCGCCGCGCCGGAGGCGAGGCCGGCCGCGATGACACCGGCGATGATTGGGACGAAAATACGTTTCATTGGCGTGTTCCCGAACGTTTCCAGTTTGCGTTTTTGTGCCACGGGAAGGCTTGCCCAGGCCGCACGCATTTCATTCGGCGTTGTCCGCCGAACCCGGATCTTTTCCTCCCGCGACTCGCTTTATGTCATGCAATTGGCCGGCGTGCAGCCGGAATTTTCGTGGGGGGCGCGCCCATCGCGCCCTGTTGATCCGGCTAGAGCAGCTCGATCAGTTGCGCCTTCAGGTAGGCGCTTTCCGGCAGCAGCGGATGCACCGGATGGTCCGGCCCGGCGCCGCCCGCGAACACGATGCGGGCCTCGCGCCGCGCCCGCTGCACGCCCTCGGCGATGGTGGCGGCGAACGTCTCCATCGGCGCATGATGGCTGCAGGAGGCTGCGAACAGGAAGCCGCCCGGCGCCACCAGCGGGGCGGCCAGCCGTGCCATGCGCGCCATAGGCGCGCAGCCCCGCCGCCTGATCCTTCTTCGACTTGGCGAAGGCGGGCGGGTCGCACACCACGATGTCGAATGCTTCGCCGCCTGCCCGAGCTCGGTCAGCACGTCGAACGCATCGCCGCGCTCGCTCGCCACGCGCTCCGCCAGTCCGTTGCGCACCGCTGCCATGCTGCGCCCGCTCCAGCGCCGGCGCGGAGGCGTCGACCAGCGTCGCACGGCTGGCGCCGGCGGCGACACAGCGCAGGCCGAACGCGCCGGTGTGGCAGAACATGTCCAGCACCCGCGTCCCGCGGGCCAGCGCCGCCACGCGGTCGCGGTTGCGGCCGCTGGTCGAAGAAAAAGCCGGTCTTCTGGCCGGACAGCGGATCGACCGGGAACCGCACGCCGCCCTCGGTCACCGCAGCCGCCGCGTCCTCGCCGTGCAGCAGCGCGATCTGCTTCGCGCAGCCCCTCGTGGCTGCGCGCCGGCCGAGTCGTTGCGGGCGACGATGGCGCGCAGCGGCAGCAGGTCGGTCAGCGCCGCGACGACCTCCGGCAGCAGCCGGTCCATGCCGGCGCGTGTTGGCCTGCACCACGGCCACGTCGTCGTAGCGGTCGACCACCAGGCCGGGCAGCCGGTCGGCCTCGGCATGCACCAGCCGGTGGAACGGGCTGTCGTCAACGCGCGCGCGCAGCGCCGCCGGCATCCTCGAGGCGCCCGCGCACGAAGCCGGCGTCGATCGCCGCAGCCGGGTCGCGGTCCAGCAGCCGCGCCGCGATCAGGCTGTGCGGGTTGAACATGAAGGTGCCGAAGCGCCAGCCGTCGTCGCCTTCCAGCCGCACCGGCGCGCCCGGCGGCAGCGCGCGATACTCCGGCTTCATGGCGATTTCATTGCTGAACGCCCAGGGGTGGCCGGATTTCAGCCGCCGCTCCTGTCCCTTGTTGAGCCGCAGCAGCGGCCTTGGCTCAGGCTGCAACTGCGAGCCCGGCCGGCAGCACCGCACGCAGCGCCGGCCACCAGCGCGTCCATCATCGCGTCCGTATGCAGCGGCGTCGGCGTCAGCCGCAGCCGCTCGTGGCCCACCGGCACGGTCGGATAGTTGATCGGAGTTGCGTAGATGGCGAATTCGTCGAGCAACCGGCGGCTGACCTCGCGGCACAGCGTTGCGTCGCCGACATGCACCGGCACGATATGGCTCGCCGAGGGCAGGCGCGGCAGGCCGGCGGCATCGAGCTTCGCCTTCAGCCGCGCCGCCTGCTCGAACAGTTGTCGCCCGCCGCGTCGTGTCGGCGCGCACGTACCGCACCGAAGCCAGCGCGGCCGCGACCGTGGTCGGCGGCAGCGAGGTGGTAAAGATGAAGCCGGAGGCGGTGGAGCGCAGCCAGTCGATCACCTCCGCGTCGCCCGCGACATAGCCGCCATGGCAGCCGAACCCCTTGGCCAGCGTGCCCTCGATCAGGTCGAGCCGGTGCAGCACGCCGTCGCGCTCGGCCACGCCGCCGCCGTTGGGGCCGTACATGCCGACCGCATGCACCTCGTCGAGATAGGTCATCGCGCCATAGCGGTCGGCGAGGTCGCAGATCGCGGCGATCGGCGAGATGTCGGCGTCCATCGAATAGACGCTTTCGAAGGCGATCAGCTTCGGCGCCTCGGGCGGGGCGGCGCGCAGCCGCGCTTCCAGGTCGCGCCAGGTCGTTGTGCGCGAACATGTGCACGCGTCGCGCGCGCGCCCTTGATGCCGGCGATCATCGACGCGTGGTTCTTGTGCGTCGGAGAACACATGCCAGTCCGGCAGGCCGCGTCAGCATCGTGGTCAGCGCCGCCTGATTGGCGACATAGCCGGAGGTGAACAGCAGCGCCGCCTCCTTCTGGTGCAGGCTGGCCAGCTCCGCCTCGAGCGCATCGTGCAGATGGCTCGTGCCGGCGATGTTGCGCGTGCCGCCGGCACCCGCCCCCATCTCCTGCGCCGCCGCAACCGTGGCCGCGACCACCTCGGGATGCACGCCCATGGCGAGGTAATCGTTCGACGACCAGACCGTTATGTCTCGTACCTTTCCGTCCCGCGCCATGCTGTAGACCGGGAACCGTCCGGCCTGTTTGCGCAGCGGGGTGAAGGTGCGGTACCGCCCCTGGGCGCGGATACGGTCGAGTTCAGCGCGGGCGGCGAGGCGGAACGGGTGCATCGGGCAGCTGTCCTTAGCGGAGCACCCAGCATGTGGTACCGGGTTTCCCTCTATCATCCCCTACCACCACTCCTGTCCTTGATGCGTGTCAATGCCCGAGCAGTCAGCTTCGCGTGGGCTTAATTTGCATACAGCCGGACCTCGCGCGGCGGCGCGCCCGGGTCGCCCTGGAAGCGGATCGAGATATGGTCCGGCGCGATCCCGTCGGCCTGCAGCTGCCACGCCACCGCCTGTGCATCGGCCTGGCCGTTTTTCGCGTAGGTATTCTGCACCGCCTGGGTGGCAGAGGTCGGAATCGGGGTCACCACGTTGAACCGCACGTCCGGCTTGCGCGCCTCGGCGGCCAGCACGGCCTCGCCCAGCGGCGTCTGCCAATCGGTATTGGGGTTGGCCGGGTTCATGGTCAGCAGCGGCAGTGGCGGCAGGCCAGGGCGGTTGAGCTGCGCCGCCGCCGGTGCGGTGGGCGTGGTCTCGAAGGTGCGCTGGTCGATCAGCTTGCAGCCGCCAAGCAGTAGCAGTGCCAGCAGGGCCGCCGCGCGCGCCGCCATCAGCGCCGATACCCGGGCTGTTCGGCATCGAGCACGCGCTTGATGCTCTCCAGATGCAGCCGGGCGCTGTCGCGGCCCTCGGTCATCATCTGCGCATAGGTACGCGCCGCCACCTCCGGCGCCACCGGCTTCAACGCCCGCCCGGTCGATTGCGCCAGGCGCTGCACCTCGCAGGCGCGCTCCAGGTAATACAGGTCGTCCCAGGCTTCGGCGATGCCGGCGCCGACCACCAGCACGCCGTGGTTGCGCATGAACACCACATCGGCGTTGCCCAGGCTGGCCGCGATGCGGTCGCCCTCGCTCTCGTCCAGCGCGAGACCGTTATAGTCGTCGTCCACCACGGTGCGGCCGTAGAATTTCAGCGCCGACTGCCCGGCCCAGGCCAGCGGCGGCCCGTCCAGCATGGCGAGCGCGGTCGCATTCGGCATGTGGGTATGGAACGCCGCCCGGGCACGCGGCACCTTCATATGCAGCCGGGCATGGATGAAGAACGCCGTCGCCTCGACGCTGCCGCTACCTTCCACGACGTTGCCGTGGAAGTCGCAGATCAGCAGTTTCGAGGCGGTGACCTCGCCGAACGCCCAGCCGATCGGGTTGACCAGGAACAGGTCGTCGCGGCCCGGCACCATGGCCGAGAGGTGGTTGCACACGCCTTCCTGCAACCCGAGTCTGGCCGCCATGCGGAAGCAGGCGGCGAGATCGACGCGCGCCTGCCAGACCGCTTCGCGGTCCAGGTCCGCGTTGCGCAGCACGCGCGGGGCGGTGGGGGGACGCAGTTCCTGGGCCATCGTGATGTTCCTTTTTGCTCCGTGAGCCTGCAACGTACCGGCGGGGTAAGCATGTCATACTGCAACACGCAATAGCTCGCCTTGCCGTTCGCCTGCCCGCTGTTTATGAGCCTGCTGCGGCAGCAGGAGGAAACCATGGCGTTCATTGGCGATCTCGCGAGCGACAATCCCGCCGTTGCCGCCCAGGCCGCGATCCTCGCACGGCCTGCGACGCCGGAGCGCCGGATGGCCGACACCATCCGCGCCCTCGCCATCGACGCGGTCGAAAAGGCCAAATCCGGCCATCCCGGCATGCCGATGGGCATGGCCGATGTCGCCACCACGCTGTGGACGCGCTTCCACAAATTCGACGCCGCCGACCCGCGCTGGCCGGACCGCGACCGCTTCGTGCTCTCCGCCGGCCATGGCTCCATGCTGCTCTATGCGCTGCTGCACCTGACCGGGCACGCCGGCATGGGCATCGAGGAACTGAAGCGCTTCCGCCAGCTGCACTCGCCCGCCGCCGGCCACCCGGAATTCGGCGAGCATCCCGGCATCGAGACCACCACCGGCCCGCTCGGCCAGGGCATCGCCACGGCCGTCGGCATCGCGCTGGCCGAACGGCTGATGGCGGCACGGTTCGGCAAGTCCCTGGTCGATCATCGCACCTGGGTCATCTGCGGCGACGGCTGCCTTGCCGAGGGTGTCAGCCACGAGGCCGCCAGCCTTGCCGGCCATCTGCGCCTGGAAAAGCTGACCGTGCTGTGGGACGACAATCACATCTCTATTGATGGCGACACCGCGCTGTCGACCTCCGACGACCAGTTGAAGCGGTTCGCCTCCTACGGCTGGGCCGTCAAGCGCGTGGATGGGCACGACGCGACGCAGGTTGCCGCCGCGCTGTCGATGGCGATGCGGGCCAAGAAGCCGACGCTGATCGCCTGCCGCACCATCATCGGCCTGGGCGCGCCGACCAAGGCCGGCACGGCGGCAAGCCACGGTGCCCCGCTCGGCGCCGACGAGTCGCAGGCGGCCAAGGCGGCGCTGGGCTGGAACCACCCGCAGTTCGAAGTGCCGGACGGGCTGGCCGAGCAATGGCATGCCGCCGGCGCGCGCGGCGCCGTGCCACGCCGCGCCTGGCTCAAGCGGCTCGCCCGCCACCCGCAGCGCGCCGAGTTCGAGCGCGTCATGGCCGGCCACCTGCCGGCCAACTTCCACGAGACGGTCGCCGCCCTGCGCGCCGATATCGCCGCCAAGAAGCCGAAGCTCGCCTCCCGCGCGGCCAGCCAGCGCGTGCTGGAAAGTTTTATCCCGGCGATCCCGGAACTGGTTGGCGGCTCGGCGGACCTCACCGGCTCGAACCTGACGCTGGTGAAGGGCATGGCGACGGTCGGGCCGGGCAGCTACGGCGGCCGCTACATCCATTACGGCATCCGCGAGCACGGCATGGCGGCGGCCATGAACGGCATGGCGCTGCATGGCGGCGTGATCCCGTATGGCGGCACGTTCTTCGTCTTCACCGACTACATGCGCCCGGCGCTTCGCCTCGCCGCGCTGATGCGCCAGCGCGTCATCCACGTCCTGACGCATGACAGCATCGGCCTGGGTGAGGACGGGCCGACGCACCAGCCGGTCGAACACCTCGCCAGCCTGCGGGCGATGCCGAACGTGCATGTGTTCCGCCCCGGCGACACGATGGAGACGGCCGAGTGCTGGGAACTGGCGTTGCGCCGCACCGATGGCCCCAGCCTGGTCGCGCTCTCGCGTCAGGCGCTGCCGGCCATGCGCACAGACACCGGCGAGAACCGCTCGGCCCGTGGCGGCTACGTGCTGGCCGAGGCGGACGGCCCGCGTCAGGCGACGTTGCTGGCCACCGGCTCGGAGGTCGCGATCGCCATGGCGGCGCGCGAGGCGCTTGCCGGCGAGGGCATCAAGGTGGCCGTGGTCTCTCTGCCATGCTGGGAGTTGTTCGCCGTGCAGGACGAGAGCTACCGGGCCGGCGTGCTCGGTGGTGTTCCGCGCGTGGCCATCGAGGCGGCGAGCGGTTTCGGCTGGGAGCGGTGGCTGGGGCCGGACGGCGTGTTCATCGGCCTGAACGGGTTTGGCGCTTCGGCACCGGCCGAGGACGTGTACCGCTATTTCGGCATCACCGCCGAGGCGGCGGCGGGCGCGGTGCGCAAGCTGGTGGCGGCTGGGGGCGGGTCGGTCTGAACGTCCACGAGGGGCGGGGGCGAACGTTCAGCCGCATTTGTTGAGGCGGGTTTCCGATGCGTGGTAGGGCTGGAATCCGCCATGGAAAACCTGCTCGCCGCCATCGCCGCCAGGAAGGCTGAGCTCGACCGGCTCCGCCAGCGTGCGCCCGGCGGGATGGCGAATTTGGATCATTCCCAGGACATCGAACTCACCGACACATCGAACGCGATCGAAGGAAACACGCTCACCGCCATCGAGACGACGATGGTCATCGAGCACGGCATCACCGTCGCCGGAAAGCCGCTCACGGATCATCTTGAAGCCATCGATCATTTCGGCGCCATTCGCTACGTCCGTGATCTCGCACGCCGGAATGTGCCGTTGACCGAGATGGACGTGCGGAGCCTGCATCGTCTGGTCATGCTGCGCTCGAAACCCGACATCGCGGGCCGTTATGCCGACCAGGGCCGCTGCGTCCTGACCGACAGCGGCCGCCGCGGCTTTCCGTCCCCGGCACCAGCCCCTGACAGTGATGGCGACCCACAAGGCGAACCCAAGTGAACAAACCGAGCAGCGGCACTATCCGGGTGGGCGTTGGCGGATGGACCTACGAGCCGTGGCGCGGGGCCTTCTATCCGGACAAGCTCCCGCACAAGCGCGAGCTCGAACATGCCAGCAGCCGGCTCACGTCGATCGAAATCAACGGCACCTATTATGGCTCTCAGAAGCCGGAAAGTTTTGCCCGCTGGTACGAAGAAACGCCCGACAGCTTCGTCTTCTCCGTCAAGGCGCCGCGCTACGCGATAAATCGCAAGGTGCTTGCCGAAGCCGGCGAGACGATCGAGCGCTTCTTCGCAAGCGGCCTCATGGAACTGAAACACAAACTCGGTCCGATCAACTGGCAGTTCATGCCGACCAAGGCCTTTGATGCGGCGGATTTCGAGGCGTTCCTGAAACTGCTGCCGAAGCACGTCGAGGGCCGCGACATCCGCCATGCCGTCGAAGTCCGCCACAAGAGTTTTCTGGTCACCGACTTCATCGCCATGTGCCGGGCGTATGGCGTTGCCGTCGTCACGGCCCCCGATTCAGAGTACCCGCTGATCGGCGACGTGACCGCGCCGTTCGTCTATGCGCGTCTCATGGGAACCAAGGAGGGCGAGCGGCTCGGCTATTCCGTGGCCGACCTCGACCGGTGGGCCGAACGGGCAAAGAACTGGGCGTCCGGGCGCGTGCCGGACGGGCTTCCTTACGTGGAACAAAGCCACGGGAAGGCCGATCCTCGTGATGTCTATCTGTATGTCATCAGCGGCAACAAGGTCTGCAATCCCGCCGCGGCCATGGCGCTCATCGAACGCGTCGGTTGAGCCGTGCGGCGGCCGTCAGTGCGACCCCAGCATATGCGCCCCGATCGCCTGCGCATCGGCTCCGGCCCCTGGCGTCTCATGCACGATCTTGCCGTCATGCATCACCACGATCCGGTCCGATAGCTCCAGAATCTCGTCGAGATCTTCGGAGATCAGCAGCACGGCCGTGCCGGCATTGCGCGCTGCCACGATCCGCGCGCGCACGTCCGCGACCGCTTTCACATCCAGCCCGAAGCACGGATTGGCAACGATCAGCAGCTTTACGTCGCCGTCCAATTCGCGCGCCAGCACGCAACGCTGCACGTTGCCGCCCGACAGCACGCCGATCGGCACCTCCCGGGACGGCGCGCGTACGCCGTAAGAGGCGATCATCCGCCGCGCCCGGTCGGCCATCGTGCCGCTGTTCAGCCACGTGCGTCGGCGGCCCGTCGCATCGTGGTCGAAGCTGCGCAGGTTCAGATTGTCGGAGACCGACATGCGCGGCACGCACCCGTTGCGTGATTTGTGATCAGGGGCCGAGGGTTCTCTGCCGCCGTCCTTGAAACCCTTGCGGCGTCGCCATTGCCATGCGATTCAACCGGCAAGTGCGTTAACCGACTACTCCGAAAGGCATCCGATGACCCCGGTAGCAGCGGCGGAAGCCGCCATCGCGGCGGATCGTGTGCATGCCGACTCTGCCATCTGGATCACTCGCGTGCCGGATGCGGCGATCCTGGCGCGCGCCCGGGCGCTGGAGCAGGAGGGGCCGCGGGGCCGCCCATTATGGGGCGTGCCGGTCGCGGTGAAGGACAATATCGACGTGGCCGGCTTGCCGACCACCGCCGCCTGCCCGGACTACGCCTACACGCCCACGCGCAACGCCACCGCCGTGCAGCGCCTTCTGGACGCCGGCGCAATAGTTATGGGCAAGACCAATCTCGATCAGTTCGCCACCGGGCTGGTCGGCGTGCGCTCGCCCTATGGCGTGCCGCGGAATGTATACGACGCGATGCGGGTGCCCGGCGGCTCATCCTCCGGTTCGGCGGCGGCCGTCGCAGCCGGGATCGTGCCGCTGGCGCTGGGCACCGACACGGCCGGCTCCGGCCGCGTGCCGGCGGCGTTCGGCAACATTGTCGGGCTGAAACCCACGGTCGGCAGCGTGCCGGCCACCGGCATGGTGCCGGCGTGCCGCTCGATCGACAGCATTTCGGTGTTCGCGCGCAGCGTGGACGAGGCGCTGGCCGCCCAGCGCGTGATCGCCGGCTTCGACGCCGCCGACCCGTATTCGCGCCCACCGCCGGCCAGCTATCTGCGCCGGTCGGCGTCGCTCGTCGCGCCGCTGGTCGCTCGCATCGCAGTCACCGGCGACGTGGAGGCGCCCTACGACAGTGCGGCCGCGTTGTTCCCCGTCGAGACCGTCACGATCGACACGTTCCTGACCATCGCGCGCCTGCTCTACGACGGCCCATGGGTGGCCGAGCGCACGGCCGCATTGCGCGAGGTCGTCGAGCAGCGGCCGGATATCCTGCATCCGGTCACCCGCACGATTCTCGAAGGCGGGCTGCATCGCCGGACCGTGGACGCATTCGACGCGTTCCACCTGCTGGCCGGCGCGCGGCGGGAAGCGGCGGAGCTGTTCCGCCGCTACGATGCGCTGCTGCTGCCCACCACCCAGCCCTGCCCGACCTTGGCCGAGGTCGAGGCCGACCCGGTCGGCGTGAACGCGCGGCTCGGCACCTGGACGAACTTCGTCAATCTGTGCGACCTCGCCGCCATCGCGGTGCCGGCCGGCTTCGGCGTGGACGGGCTGCCGTTCGGCGTCACGCTGGTCGGCCCGGCATGGTCCGAGGGCAGGCTGGCAGCGCTGGCGGACACGGTGCACCGCCATTTCGCCACCACCGTCGGGGCGACCGGGCAGCCGTTGCCGCCGGCAGCGGCACCGGACGGTCTCGGGGACGACGAGACCGCGCTGTTCTGCGTCGGCGCCCATATGTCCGGCCTGTCGCTCAACCATCAGGTCGTGGCGCTGGGCGGCCGCTTCCCGCGGGCGTCGCGCACGGCCCCCGACTATCGCCTGTTCGCGCTCGGCAAGCGGCCGGGCCTGCTGCGCGTGGCAGCGGGCGGCGCCGCGATTGCCGGCGAGTTGTGGGCGCTGCCCACGTCCGCCATCGGTGCCTTGCTGGCGCAGGTCGCTCCGCCGCTCGGGTTCGGCAGCGTAGACCTGGAGGACGGGCGCTTCCTGGGCTTCGTCGCCGAAGCGGCCGGGGTGGCTGACTCGCCGGAGATCACCCGCTTCGGGGGCTGGCGGGCGTGGCTGGCCCAGGGTGCCTGACGACCAGCGGCCGGCAGGCCGCACGATGCCGCCGAACGTTTGCTTTACGCCGCGCCGATAAATTCGCGGCAATGGGGCTGTGCCCGCGCGTGCCAAACCGACCATCAAGCCGTGCCGTCGTCGATCGGAACTGCTACGGCGCGCCGCGTGCCGCCGTCCTTGAAGGCTGGCAATGATGGGTATCGCTGCGACCGACATCTCCCAGACCGCCCCCGGCCGGCCGCCGCTGACCGCCGGAACGGCGTTGCTGCTGCTGGACATGGCGCTCGCCGCCGCGGCTTGGGCGGTCGTCTCAGCCGTGGCCCATCCGGCAGGCGTGGCGTGGCTGCTGTTGCCGCCGGCCGCCTACCTGCTGTTCCTGTATGCGCTGGGCCTGCATCGCCGCGCCGCGTTGCTGAACGTCGGCAAATCCGCGGCCCGGGTGCCGCTGGCGGCTTGTCTCGGCACGCTGCTGGCATGGATTTGCGGCGCCGTCCTGCCGGTGCCGCTCGGCGGAGCGGCCAGGCCAGGCTTGCTGGCCGTGTCGGTTGCCTGTTTCGCCATCGCGGGTCTCGCCGCGCGTATCGCGTTCGTGGCGTTCGGCCACCGCCGGCTGTTTCAGCGTCGCCTGCTGATCGTCGGCGCCGGCCGCCGGGCCTGGGATCTGGTCTGGCTGCTGCGCAACGAAGGGCGGACGCTGAGCTACGACCTGGCCTTCGTCGCCGACCCCGCGATGGGCGAGGTTGACCCGCGGCTGGCGGCCGACGGGCTGAACCGCATCCTGCCAGCCAGCGACGGCTTCCTGGCCATTGCCCGCCGCTTCGGCGCCGATGAGATCGTGGTCGCGCCCGATGAGCGGCGCGGGATGGCGGTGGAGGCGCTGCTGGCCTGTCGGACCGCCGGCTACCCGGTGACCGACTACCATCGTTTCCTGGAGCGCGAGATCCGCCGTATCGACGTGAAGCGGCTGGAGTTGAGCTGGCTGCTCTACGCCGACGGCTTCACCTTCGGCCTGATCGACCGCACGCTGAAGCGCGCGCTGGACGTGGCGGTGAGCGGTGTTGTGCTGGCGCTCGCCGGGCCGTTGCTGCTGGCTGCGGCGCTGGCGGTGAAGCGGGAGGATGGCGGCCCGATCCTGTACCGGCAGACGCGGGTGACGCAGGGCGGGCGCGTGTTCCAGATCCTCAAGCTGCGCACCATGCGCATTGATGCCGAGCGCAGCGGCGCGGCGTGGGCCGCCGCGCGCGACCCGCGCATCACCCGCATCGGCCATTTCCTGCGCCGCACGCGGTTGGATGAGTTGCCGCAACTATGGAACATCCTGGCCGGCGACATGTCGTTCGTCGGCCCGCGCCCGGAGCGGCCGGAATTCGTCGCCGATTTGGCCGCCCACCTGCCGCTGTATGGGGAGCGGCATGTGGTCAAGGCCGGGCTGACCGGTTGGGCGCAGATCAACTACCCGTATGGGGCGTCGCTCGACGATGCCCGCTCCAAGCTCAGCTACGATCTGTATTATGTGAAGAATTTCAGCGTGATGTTCGACCTGCTGATCATCCTGCAGACCATGCGCGTGGTGCTGTGGCCGGATGGGGTGCGCTGAGCGTCGGCGTCAGCCGGGCTCCGCGATGACCGACACATGCGCGGCCACCACGCGCCAGCCCTCCGGGAAGCGCACCCAGCTCTGCATCTGCCGCCCGATCTTGCCGGGCTGGGTGGTGCGGCGGAATAGTGTGCTGGCCGTGGCGAAGTCGCGGCCGTAGGTGGTGATCACCGTGCGCTCGGTCGTGCGCTCCAGCCCCACCGGCGAGCGGCCGGCGCGGAAGGCGGCGATTTCGGCGTAGCCGTACAGGTTCTCGCCGCCACCGTAGCGGATGGTGCGCGGATCATCGTGGAACAGCGCACCCAGCACCGCGACATCGTTGCTGATCAGCGCCCGCTCGTAGGCCGCGAAAGCAGCTTCCACCTCCGCCTTTACCTCGGGGATGTCGATCTCCATGCCGTGTTCCTTCAGGGTCCCGGTTGTCGTCGTTCAGTCCGCCAGCGCCGGGCGCGGGGCTCGTGCCACGCCCGCGCGTTCGAGCGCCGCGGCCACGCGCAGCGCCACATCCTCTCGCCAGGGTGCGGCGATCACCTGTATCCCGATCGGCAGGCCCCCCGGCTGCGGCACTGGCACTGCCACCACGGGCAGGCCGACGAACGAGATCGGCTGGGTGTAGATGCCCAGATTCGGCCGCACCGGCACCTCGGCGCCGTCCAGCAGGAACGTCTGCTGGCCGATCAGCGGCGCGGGGCAGGGGGTCGCCGGTGCCAGCAGCACGTCGACGGTCTCGAACAGCGCGAGCACCCGGCGCCGGTACCAGCGGCGGAACTTCTGCGCCTGCACCACCATCGCCGCCGGGATCAGCGCGCCGGCCAGCAGCCGGTCGCGCACGGCCGGGTCGAAATCCGCGGCGCGGGTACGCAGCCGGTCCATGTGCAGCGCCGCGCCCTCGCTGGCGGTGATGACATAGGCGGCGGCACGCGCCCGTGCGGCCTCGGGCAACTCCACCTCGCGCGTCGCCTGCATCTGCGCCGCACACGCCCGCAACGCAGCCAGCGCCGCCGGCGTGGCGCCACGTTGAAAATGTCCGCCCAGCACGGCCACACGCAGCCCCTCCGCGCCGGCGGTCAGCGCCGGCAGCGTCGGTTCGGCGGCGCGATCCTGGCACACCGGGTCGGCCGGGTCGTGCCCCGCCATTGCATCGTAGGCGAGCGCCAGATCTTCGGTGGTCCGCGCCAGCGGGCCGACATGGTCCAGGCTGGCGACGAACGGGAAGGTGCCCGCGCGGGACAGCCGCCCATAGGTCGGCTTCAGCCCGAACAGCCCGCACAGCGAGGCCGGCACGCGGATGGAACCGTTGGTGTCCGAGCCGAGCGCGATCGGCACCAGCCCGCCGGCCACCGCCCCGCCCGACCCGCTTGAGGAACCGCCGGTCATGCGTGTCAGGTCATGCGGGTTGTGCGCGGCGCCGTCATGAACATTTTCGCCTGTAAAGTCGTAGGCATATTCGCCCATGTTCAGGGCGCCCACGAGCACCGCCCCGGCGGCTTCCAGCCGTGCGACCAGCGTGGCGTCGTCCGTGGCCCGCTGGCGCTCGCGATTGATGCGCGAACCGGCCAGCGTCGGCAGGCCGGCCACGTCGAACAGATTCTTCACCGCGAACGGCACGCCGGCGAGCGGGCCGGGCGAGCGCCCGGCAGCCAAAGCGGCATCGACTGCCGCCGCCCGGGCGCGGGCGCGCTCGGCGGTCACGGCCGTGAAGGCGTTGAGCGCCGGATTATGCCGCGCGATGGCGGCCAGCGCCGCCTCCGTCACGGCGGCGGCAGGAACGGCCCGGCCGGCCACGGCCCGCGCCGTGGCGGCGGCAGACGCCCAGCTGTCGTGCGTCATGCCACGAAGACCGGCGCCGGTTCTGCCTCGTCGTCGAGCGGGAAGGCGGTGACCTGACCGCCCAGCAGCAGCGAAGCCCGCAGGTTGGCACGCACGCCGTCGCGCCACTCCGCGCGGATATCCAGCCCGAACAGGGGGGCGGCGGCCAGCAGATGGTCAAGGTCAGCGTCGGCGAAGTCCGGTCGCATGAAATTGTCCTGGGATCAAGAAGCGCGGGCATTTTCGTGCATTCATATCCAGGAATGCGTGGCCTGCCGAGACCCGGCAACGCGACGGGGCATACCGGCGCCCCTATGACATCCCTATGCCGTCGCGGTCAGCGTCGTATCGCTTTCCTAGCACATGAACGCGATGGTGAAACCTGCCCGGTTCTGTAACCCCGGAGGGAGAACATGCTCGACATCGCATTCCTTGCCCTTGGCATCGCCTTTTTCGGCCTGTGCCTGGGCTACGTGGCCTTCTGCGAGCGGCTCTGAGGCGATCATGGTAATCGACAACATCCTCGGCGGCGTGGTCGTCGCCGTGCTGCTCGTCTACCTCGTCCTCGCGCTCATCCGCCCCGAGCGGTTCTGAAGGCGCCCCAATGACACTCAACGGCTGGATACAGATCATCGTGTTCTGTGCCATCTTGCTGGCGATCACACGCCCGCTCGGTGGCTTCATCATGCGCGTCGTCGAAGGCGAGCGCCATTTCTTAACCCCGGCACTGGGCTGGTTCGAGCACGGCTTCTACAAAGTCGCCGGTGTCGATCCGAAAGAAGAGCAGTCCTGGCTGACCTACGCGATCGCCATGCTCGTCTTCAAGGTCGGCGGCTTCGTGCTGCTGTACGCGATCCTGCGCCTGCAGACATACCTGCCGCTCAATCCGGCCGGGCAGGGCTCCATCACGCCCGACCTGGCCTTCAACACCTCCGTCAGCTTTATGACCAACACGAACTGGCAGTCGTACGGCGGCGAGACGACGATGAGCTATCTCTCGCAGATGTTCGGGCTCGCGGTGCAGAACTTCCTCTCCGCCGCCGCCGGCATCGCGATCGCCGTTGCGGTCATCCGCGGCTTCGCGCGGCGCACGACGAAGACGATCGGCAATTTCTGGGCCGACATGACGCGCATCACCCTCTACCTGCTGCTGCCGATCTGCGTCGTCGGTGCTCTGTTCCTGGTCTGGCAGGGTGTGCCGCAGACACTTCGTCGGCACCGTCGAGGCGACGACGCTTGAAGGCGCCAAGCAGGTCATCTCGCTTGGCCCGGTGGCTTCGCAGGAAGTCATCAAGATGCTCGGCACCAACGGCGGCGGCTTCTTCAACGCCAACTCCGCGCATCCGTTCGAGAACCCGACGATCCTGACCAACTTCCTGCAGATGCATCGCGATCTTCTCGCTCGGTGCGGCGCTCGACCAACGTGTTCGGCCGCATGGTGAAGGACGAGCGGCAGGGCTGGGCGATCTTCGCCGCGATGGGGCTGTTGTTCCTGGTCGGCGTTTCGGTGCTCTACAACTCGGAAAGCCACGGCAACCCTGCCCTGGTCTCCATGGGCATGGACCCGTCGCTGGGCAACATGGAAGGCAAGGAAGTCCGCTTCGGCATCACGCAGACCGCGTTGTTCTCGACCGTCACCACCGATGCATCCTGTGGTGCGGTAGACGCGATGCATGAAAGCTTCCTGCCGATCGGCGGCATGGTGCCGCTGGTCAACATGATGCTGGGCGAGATCATCTTCGGCGGCGTCGGCTCGGGCCTCTACGGGTTCCTGCTGTTCGCCATCGTCGCGGTGTTCGTCGCCGGGCCTGATGGTCGGTCGAACGCCGGAATACCTCGGCAAGAAGATCGAGGCGCAGGGAGGTGAAGCTGACCATGCTCGCCATCCTTTGCCTGCCGCTCGTCATGCTCGGGTTCACGGCGCTCGCCGTGGTGCTTGCCCGGGCCGCTCGCGGCACTTTCGGCAGCCGGGCCGCACGGCTTCAGCGAGGCGCTGTACGCCTACGTGTCCGGCGCCGGCGAACAACGGCAGCGCCTTCGCCGGCATCTCTGCCAACACACCGTTCTGGAACACCACGCTGGGCATCGACATGATGATCGGACGCTTCTTCGTCATCATCCCGGTGCTGGCGCATCGCCGGCTCGATGGCCGCGAAGAAGACCGTGCCGGCTCCGCTGGCACGTTCCCGACGAACGGGACGCTGTTCGTGGGCCTCGTCGTCGGCGTCATCCTGATCGTCGGCGGACTGACTTTCTTCCCGGCGCTCGCGCTCGGCCCGATCGTCGAGCACTACGCGATGACCGCCGGCACGCTCTATTGAGGGCATGCAGATGGACAAGATCACGCCTCCCAGCCTTGCACGCCCACCGATCAAGGGCACGCGCAGCGCCACCTCGATGCTCGATACCGAATCCTAGGGCCGGCGATCGGTCAGAGCGTTCCGTAAGCTCGACCCGCGGCTGCTGTGGCGCAACCCGGTGATGTTCGTGGTGGAGATCGTCACCACGCTCACCACCATCCTGTTCATCCGTGACCTCGTCACGGGTCGGCCGGATCTCGGGTTCGCGCTCCAGATCAATATCTGGCTGTGGTTCACCGTGCTGTTCGCCAACTTCGCCGAAGCCGTCGCCGAAGGGCGCGGCAAGGCGCAGGCGGCGAGCCTGCGGCGCGCCAAGACCGAGACGATGGCCAACCGCTTCCTGCCGGACGGCCGCATCGAGAACGGTCCCCGGCACCGAGCTGCG
The DNA here is from genome assembly GCA_963764895.1 of uncultured Pseudomonadota bacterium. Taxonomy (GTDB): domain Bacteria; phylum Pseudomonadota; class Alphaproteobacteria; order Acetobacterales; family Acetobacteraceae; genus CAVXUK01. Next base: position 360,514 of record CAVXUK010000007.1, on the reverse strand, counting down.
CCAGGGCGACCTCGTCATCGTCGAAGCCGGGGAGATCATCCCCGGCGACGGCGAGATCATCGAAGGCGTCGCCTCGGTCAACGAAGCGGCCATCACCGGTGAATCGGCACCGGTGATCCGCGAGGCCGGCGGCGACCGCTCGGCCGTCACCGGTGGCACGCAGGTGATGTCCGACAGCATCAAGATGCGCATCACGGCCAATCCCGGCTCGACCTTCCTCGACCGCATGATCGCGCTGGTCGAGGGCGCGTCGCGCCAGAAGACGCCGAACGAGATCGCGCTGAACATCCTGCTCGCCGGCATGACGCTCATCTTCGTGATCGCCGTCGCCACCATCCCGAGCTTCGCCGCCTATGCCGGCGGGTCGATTTCGGTGCTGGTGCTGGTGGCGCTGTTCGTGACGCTGATCCCGACCACGATCGGCGCGCTGCTGTCGGCCATCGGCATCGCCGGCATGGACCGTCTGGTGCGCTTCAACGTGCTGGCCATGTCCGGCCGCGCCGTCGAGGCGGCGGGCGACGTCGATACGCTGCTGCTCGACAAGACCGGCACCATCACCATCGGCGACCGCCAGGCCAGCGAGTTCCTGCCGGTCGGCGGCATCGCCGAGCGTGACCTGGCCGATGCGGCCCAGCTCGCCTCGCTTGTCCGACGAGACGCCGGAAGGTCGCTCGATCGTCGTGCTGGCCAAGGACCGCTACGGCATGCGCGGCACGGAGATGGCACGCCCTGCATGCGCAGTTCATCCCGTTCACCGCGCAGACGCGCATGAGCGGCGTCGATGTCGATGGCCGCTCGATCCGCAAGGGCGCGGTGGATTCGGTGATCGCCTATGTCGGCGCCGACGGGCACGCCGGCCGAGCGGGAGTTGCGCACCATCGCCGACCGCATCGCCAAATCCGGCGGCACGCCGCTCGCGGTGGCCGACGGCAAGCGGCTGCTCGGCGTGATCCACCTGAAGGACGTGGTGAAGGGCGGCATCCGCGAACGCTTCGTCCGAGCTGCGCCGGATGGGCATCCGCACGGTGATGATCACCGGCGACAACCCGCTGACCGCGGCGGCGATCGCGGCGGAAGCCGGGGTCGACGACTTCCTGGCGCAGGCCACGCCGGAGGCGAAGCTGGCGCTGATCCGCGCAGGAGCAGGCGCAGGGCAAGCTGGTGGCGATGTGCGGCGACGGCACCAACGACGCGCCGGCGCTGGCGCAGGCCGATGTCGGCGTGGCGATGAACACCGGCACCGTGGCGGCGCGCGAGGCCGGCAACATGGTCGATCTCGACAGCGATCCGACCAAGCTCATCGAGATCGTCGAGATCGGCAAGCAGCTGCTGATGACGCGCGGCGCGCTCACCACCTTCTCGATCGCCAACGACGTGGCCAAGTACTTCGCGATCATTCCCGGCGATGTTCCTCGCCTTCTATCCGCAGCTCGGCGGCGCTCAACGTGATGCGGCTGGCCACGCCGCAGAGCGCCATCCTGTCGGCGATCATCTTCAACGCGCTGATCATCGTCGCGCTGATCCCGCTGGCGCTGAAGGGCGTTGCGCTACCGGCCGGTCGGCGCCGCGGCGCTGCTGCGGCGCAACCTGCTGGTCTACGGCGTCGGCGGCATCATCGCGCCGTTCGTCGGCATCAAGGCGATCGACCTGATCGTCACCGCCATCGGCCTCGTGTAAAGGAGAGCGCCACATGCTCCGCCATCGTCCGCCCGGCCATCGTCATGCTCGTCGGTGCTCACCGTCGCTCACCGGCCTCGCTCTATCCGCTACGCGATCACCGGCATCGCGCAGGCTGGTGTTTCCCGTATCAGGCCAATGGCAGCCTGATCGAGCAGGACGGCAAGGTGGTCGGCTCCGCGCTGATCGGTCAGAACTTCACCGGGCCGAAGTACTTCCATCCGCGCCCGTCGGCGACCACCGAGCCGGACCCGAAGGACTCGACCAAGACCATCCCGGTGCCCGTACGCCGCTGACAACTCCAGCGGCTCCAACCTTGGCCCGACCTCCAAGGCGCTGGTGGACCGGGTCAAGGACGACGTCGCGCAAGCTGCAGGCCGAGAACCCCGGCGCGCCGGTCCCGGGCGATCTGGTCACCACCTCGGCCAGCGGCCTGGACCCGGACATCTCGCCGGGCCGCCGCGCTTCCAGGTCGCCGCGCGTGGCCAAGGCGCGCGGCATGTCGCTCGACAGCGCGTGCGCGATCTGGTCGCGGCGCACACGACGCCGCGCCTGCTCGGCGTGTTCGGCGAGCCGCGTGTCAACGTGCTGGCGCTCAACATGGCGCTGGACGCCGCGGGCAAATAATGCTCCGCGGCGGCGACATGGAGCCGCGTAACGGCCGCCCCTCGCCCGAGGCGCTGCTGAAAGCAGCCGCCCGCGACAATGGGTCGCGGGCGGCTGAAGATCTTCCTCGGCGCCGCGCCCGGCGTCGGCAAGACCTACGAGATGCTGGTCGACCGCGCAGTCGCGCAAGCGCGAAGGCGTCGATGTCGTCATCGGCATCGTCGAGACGCATGGCCGCGCCGAGACCGAGGCGCTGCTCGCCGGGCTGGAGATCGTCCCGCGCCAGCAGCATCGACTACAAGGGCCGCGTGCTGGAGGAGATGGACCTCGACGCGCTGCTGGCGCGCCGGCCGGCGCTGGCGCTGGTCGACGAACTGGCGCACAGCAACGTGCCCGGCAGCCGCCATCCCAAGCGCTACCTGGACGTCGAGGAACTGCTCGCCGCCGGCATCGACGTCTACACCACGCTCAACATCCAGCACGTCGAGAGCCTCAACGACGTGGTGGCGCAGCATCACCCGCATCCGCGTGCGCGAGACCGTGCCGGATTCGGTGCTCGACGACGCCGACGACATCGAGGTGATCGACCTCGCGCCGGACGACCTGCTGCAGCGGCTGCGCGACGGCAAGGTCTATGTGCCGAAGACCGCGTCGCGCGCGCTGGAGCACTATTTCTCGCCCGGCAACCTGACCGCGCTGCGCGAGCTGGCGCTGCGCCGCACCGCGCAGCGCGTCGATGCGCAGCTGCTCGACCACATGCAGCACGCACGCCATCTCCGGCCCCTGGGCGGCCGGCGACCGCGTGCTGGTCTGCGTCACGCTGCGCGGCGCGCGCGGCGGCATGCGGCGGCGCTGGTGCGCTACGGCCGCCGCATCGCCGAGCGGCTGCGCGTGCCCTGGACGGCGCTGCATGTCGAGACCGCGCGCTCGCTGCGCCTGTCCGAGGCCGACCGCGACCGGATCGCCGAGACGCTGCGGCTGGCCGAGACGCTCGGCGGCGCAGGCCGTGACCATCCCCGGCCGCGACGTCGCCGCTGACATCCTGGCCTATGCGCGCGAGCACAATTTCACCCACATCGTCATCGGCAATCCCGCCGCGCGCGCGCTGGACGCTGAAGCCCACCGTCACCCATCGTCTGGTCGATCGGCGCCGGCGACATGCCCGTGCATGTCGTCGGCGCCGACCCGCGCCGGCGCGCCGGCGGACGACGCGCCGGCCGTCCCCGATCGCGCTTCACCGGCCCGGTCCGCTGGGCGCCGTATGGCGGCAGCGCCGCGATGGTGGCCGCCGCCGTGCTGGTCGGCATCGCGTTGCAACAGGTGCTCGACGGCGCCGTCCATTGCGCTGGTGTTCCTCACCGCCGTGCTGGCCTCGGCCGCCACCTATGGCCTGTGGCCGTCGCTCTCCGCCTGTCTGATGAGCGTGCTGGCCTACAACTTCTTTTTCCTGCCGCCGCTCTACACCTTCACCATCGCCGACCCGGAGAACGTGGTCGCGCTGGTGTTCTTCCTCGATCGCCGCCATCGTCGCCAGCAATCTGGCCGCCGCGGTGCGCGCGCAGGCGCTCACCGCGCAACAGCGCGCCCGCACCACCGACGAGCTCTACCAGTTCAGCCGCAAGCTCGCCGCCATCGGCACGCAGGACGATCTGCTATGGGCCACCGCCTATCAGGTGGCGGCGATGCTCAAGGTCCGCGTCGTCATGCTGCTGCCCGACGGTGAAAGCATCGCCGTGCGCGCCGGCTACCCGCCGGAGGATACGCTGGACGAGGGCGATCTGGCGGCTGCCCGGTGGACTTGGCAGCACGACCGCCCGGCCGGGCGCGGCGCCGACACGCTGCCCGGCGCGCGCCGGCTGTTCTTGCCGCTGCGCACCGGGCGCGGCCCGGTGGCCGTCATGGGCATCGAAAGCGACCGCCCCGGCCCGCTGCTGTCGCCCGACCAGCGCCGCCTGCTCGACGCGCTGGGCGACCTGGCGGCGCTGTCGATCGAGCGCATCTCGCTGGTTGAGGACGTGGACCGTGCCCGCCTGCTGGCCGAAACCGAGCGGCTGCGCTCCGCGCTGCTCACGTCCCTGTCGCACGATCTGCGAACGCCCCTGGCCTCCATCCTGGGGGCGGCGAGCAGCCTGGAGAGTTACGACGACCTGCTGGACGCGGCCGGCAAGCGCGACCTGCTGCGCACCATCCAGGAGGAGGCCGAACGCCTCGGCCGCTTCGTGGCCAACCTGCTCGACATGACGCGGCTGGAAGCCGGCGCGCTGACCCCCAAGCGCGAGCCGGCCGATCTCGGCGAGGTGGTCGGCAGCGCGCTGGCCCGCGCCAGCAAGGTGCTGGCCAAGGACCGGGTAAGGGTGGATATCGAGGCCGGCCTTCCGCTGGTAGATCTGGACGTGGTGCTGTTCGAGCAGGCGCTGTTCAACGTGATCGACAATGCCGCCAAATACGCCCCGCCGGGCTCGCTGGTCACGCTGCGCGCGTGGCATGAGCCGGGGGTCCACGGCGCGCCCAGCGAGGTGCGCCTGCAGGTGATGGATGAAGGCCCCGGCCTGCCGGCCGAAGCCGTGGAGAAAGTTTTCGAGAAATTCTATCGCGTGGAAGCTGCCGACCGGCAGCGCGTCGGCACCGGGCTGGGGCTGGCGATCACCCGCGGCTTCCTGGAATCGATGGGTGGGCGCGTCGAAGCGGCCAACCGCAACGACCGCCCGGGTGCCGTCTTCACCATGGTGCTGCCGGTGTCGCGAGCGTGACCCAGGCGCACTGCGCGCTGCTGGTCGATGACGAACCAGCCATCCGCCGCCTGCTGCGCACCAGCCTGGCCGCCCAGGGCTACCGCACGCTGGAAGCCACAACCGGCGCGGAGGCGCTGGAGCTTGCCGCCGGCGGCGGCATCGACGTGGTGCTGCTCGATCTCGGCCTGCCCGATCTGGACGGGATCGAGGTGCTCAAGCGCATGCGCGCCGCCTCGCCGGTGCCGGTGGTGGTGCTGACCTCGCGTGGGGATGAGCGCACCAAGGTGGCGGCGCTCGATCTCGGTGCCGACGATTACGTCACCAAGCCGTTCGGCATGGCCGAGCTGATGGCCCGCATCCGCGCGGCGCTGCGCCACCGGCTGCACCAGGAAGGGGCCCTGCCGGTGTTCCGCAGCGGCGACCTCATGGTCGATCTGGTGCGGCGGGTGGTTGCGGTCGGCGGCCAGCCGGTGCATCTGTCGCCGCGTGAATACGATATCCTTGCTTTGCTGGTGAAGCACGCCGGCAAGGTGCTGACGCATCGCCTGATCCTCGGCCAGCTCTGGGGGGCCGGCGGCGACGTGCAGCAATTGCGGGTCTATGTCCGCCAGGTGCGCCAGAAGATCGAAGCCGACCCCGAGCAGCCGCGCCATATCCTGACGGAGACGGGTGTCGGCTACCGACTTGCCGTGCAGGAGTGACGCGACCGAGATGACCCGTCCGACGACGTTGTCCGAGCTGATCGGACCCGACCATGTGTTCGTCCAGCTGCGGGTAGCCGACAAGGCGAGGCTGTTGCAGGAGCTGGCGCGGCGCGCGGCGCAGGCGCTCGGCCTGCCGGCCGCCGACGTGGCGGCGGCGCTGACCGCGCGGGAGGCTTTAGGGTCCACCGGCGTCGGTTCCGGCATCGCGGTGCCGCACGCGCAGGTGCCGCAGCTCGCCGGCACGGCCGGGTTCTTCGCCCAGCTCGAACGCCCGGTGGACTACGCCGCCATCGACGGCAAGCCGGTCGATCTGGTGTTCCTGCTGCTCGGCCCGCCGGCCGCCCGCGCCGAGCATCTGGCGCTGCTGGCCGCCGGCACACGCCGCCTGCGCGACCGCGCGGTGGCCGAGGCGCTGCGTGCGGCAACCTCGCCGGAGGCCGCGCGCACGCTCCTGGTGGCAGAGCCGGCGAGCTGAGCGCCGGAGCCGTTCACCGCGTCGCAATCTGTCGGCGCGCCAGGCTCGCGGCAGGCCACAAAGCGGCCACGTCGTAGTAGACCTCGAAGGCCGGCTGGCCTGCCGGCAGCGTGATCCAAGGCAGCTTCGAGCGCGTGAAGATGTGCACATCGGGCGCGAGGGAAGCTGCGTCGTCCAGCGTGCCCACCCGCACGAAGCGCAGGCGGGGACGACGCCCGTAGTCGCTCCAGAGTGCCGTGAGGCATGCCGGGCAGCGATATACGTCATGCGGCCGTCCGCTCTCGGTCGGGAGCGGGACGGGCTGCGGCGTGCCGGCCTCCACCTCGATCCTGTCGGTCTCGATGAGCGCGTTGAGCACGAAAGCGCTTCCGGTTTGCCGCTGACAGTCGCGGCAATGGCAGCAATGGACAAACATCGGCTCCGATTTGAGACGATAGCGCACGGCACCGCAGGCGCAGCCGCCACTGAAACTGGTCATCGCACGAAAACTCCTTGCGTCGCTGATTCGACGGCATGGCGAAATGCCTCGGTGCCCTGCTCGATCAGGCCGCGCACCAGCGGTTCGGCTTCGTCCGGAAGGAAGTCGCTTACCCAGACGAAACGGCCACGGTCCGGTCCCTCGGCGATGATCTGCATGGATGCGCTGTGATGACTGAACCGTCCTTCGATGACGGCATAGGCGATCCGCCGCCGCGCCTCGTCGATGTCCACGATCCGCTCCCGGACGACAGCGCCATTGGCGAAGGTGACGGTCCGAACATCGCCCTCCAGCCGGCATGCGACCAGAACACCTGGGAACGCCCGGTCGGCCGCGCCCACGTCGCGCAGCGTCGCCCAGGCCCGTTCGGCGCTAACCTCGATTTTTGCTTCGACCGTAATCGACGCCATCGTGCCGTCCTCCTCGTTCTCCCGGATAGGCTTGCGTCGGGGATGATCGGTTGCCTGCGGCAGCGCGACTTGGGGAAAACGGCTATACTGGCGCGATGGTGGCCTCGGAACCCGAAATTTCCGCGATCTCGACCCGGGCTCTTGCACAGGGCGAGGGCTGGCGGGTGGTGGAGGTGACCTGTCGCGCCGGCCCCGCGGATCGGCCCTATGAAGAGCGGCACGACTGGACCTCGATCGCGGCCGTGCTCGGCGGGACGTTCAGCTACCGCTCGTCTCGCGGTCACGCGCTCATGACACCCGGTTCGCTGCTCCTCGGCAGCGCCGGGAAGTGCTTCGAATGCGGGCACCCGCATGGCCGAGGCGACCACTGCGTCGCCTTCCAGTTCGCCCCGGAACTGATGGAGGAGACGGCGGGCGCGCTGAGCGGCGTCACCCGGGTGGGTTTCAGACATGCCCGCATCCCGCCGCTCGAATCGCTGCTGCCCATCCTTGCGGAAGTCCGCGCTGTTGCCAGGGCTCCCGACGTGCTGCGTGCTGAAGAGCTGGCACTCAGCCTCGCTGCCGGCGCGCTCGCGCTCGATCAGGATGCGACCGAGGCTCCGTCGCTGCTCCGGCACGAAGCGCGCATCGTCCGGGCTGTACGGTTCATGGAAGCGTATTACATGGAGCCGCTCAGCATCGCCGGGCTGGCGCGTCACGTCGGTATGGCGCGGCGGCGTTTCGCAACCGTCTTCAGGCAGGTTGTCGGGGTGACACCTTACAACTACGCGCTCAATCTCCGCCTCGACGCAGCCGCCAGACGCTTGCGGGCGGAGCAGTCGTCCGTGCTTCAGATTGCGCTCGACGTTGGTTTCGGCGATCTGTCGGAGTTTACACGCAGGTTCCGGGCACGGTTCGGGAAACCACCGGCGCAATTCCGACGTGGGATCGGGACGTAAATATCAGCCGGAACCACCGATCATCCGGGGAAAGCGGATTTCCGTTTTGCCAAAAACAGCAGGCGTGGGGCGGACAAGCGAAGCGCCATCCGCCGCTTTGGCATCGTCACGGGTTGCCACGTCTTGTTGCGAGCCGTGCTTGCGGCCCAGATCGCGTTTTAGCCGAGGTTGCCAGCCAGATCCGCCAGCTTTGCAACGGTGTTCATGTTGCGCATCGTCCCAGTACGCTCGCATGGCAGGCGCAAACGTGTTCTGGCCATTCCGTCCGGGTAGAACACGAAGAGCTCGCGCCGTCCCAGACGCACCTCTTCATTCTGGATGCCTGCCGCGCCGTCCAGTGGGTGTTCAGGCAGCGCAGCATCCGTGAACAGCACCATGACGCGGTTGCCCGGCTCGCGCGAAAAAGGGTTGGCGGTCACCACTTTCGCAATTTCGTTTGACGACCGAACAAGGACGCCTATGGGCTTTCCAGCATAGGCATGAAGCTGCGCTTCAAGCGCATCCCTCACCTCATGTTCCGAAGCCTCGCTTCGGAAGATCACGTTGCCGCTGGTGATGTAGGTGCGTGCCTCGGCAAATCCCGCCTCGACGCAAAGTTCCAAAAGCCGCGCCATCGGTAGCTTTCCGGTGCCACCTACGTTCACGGCTCTCAGTAAGGCAATATACACGCTCATGTCGGCTTCCGACGGTATCGGCCTAACGGTGGACTGACAAGAATCCACCAACAGCACTCATCCGCCAGCGCTCCAGATATCAATCCACATCCGCCGTCATCTCCAGCGCCGTGCGGCGCAGCAGATCGACATCGACGCGGAACGTGCGTGGCAAGTTGGCGGCGAAGCGCCAGTGGCGGAAGCCGCCGCCCTCCGGTGCCACATACGCCAGCCGGTGGCCGCGCAGGCGGCCGATCTTGCTCTGGTAATGGTTGGCGAAGTTGATCGCGATCACGCGCGTGTCCCGCCCGGCGAAGATCGCGTTGTGCAGGCCCGAGCCATATTCACCGGCGATCGCCTTGGCACCCGAGAACAGGCGGATCTGCTCCTCGACGGACATCTGCTGCAACCGGATCGTGACATAGCCGAGCCGGGCAAACATCTGCTCGACCTCGGCCTCGTTCTCCAGCGCCTCGTCGCCGAAGCCGGACCGCGAGAGGTAGATGCGGGGCGGCGTGGGCGCGTCCGGAGTGGCGCCGTGGCGCTGGATCAGGTCGTGCAGCATCAGGTTCATCGCCGGATGGAAGTTGTGCTCGACGTTCAGCATCGCCGGCATCACCACGGACGGGGCGGCGACGCACTGGCGGCTGTCGTCGTACCAGACCACCGGGGCGTCGGGTTCGAAGATCAGCGCGAAGCTTTTCGCCCAGTCCGGCAGACGGCTGGACAGCGCCAGCCTGATGTCGGCGCCGTATTGGCGCAGCACCATCAGCAGATACAGGCGCGGCAGCATCTCCAGCAGGAAATGACCATGGGTGAGGTTGGGATGCAGCGTGGTGGCGATCGGGTGGTCCACCGTCAGCGTCTCCACCCCCTCGCGTGCCAGCGCGCCGGCAAAGATGGGCGGCAGCGGCGGCGCGTCCGGCGCGAGGAGCGGGCGGAAATAGCCGGGCAGGCAATCCGGCGGCGCGACGAAGCGCTGCCCGAGCGTGACCAGCCCGTTGCCCCACAGCACGGCACCGGGCAGCGCATAGACATTGACGCTGATCGGCGGCGCATACTGGTAATGTTCTGCAACGAAATCGCCCGGCATCTCGCCTTCCCGGTGCAGCGGGATCTGCGGCGGCGGCACTGCCGGCGCGAACACGGTCAGCCGCTCCGCCACGCCGCTGCGCCCGAACTGGCCGATATCGGCGGCCACCTCGAACACCGGTTCCGTGATCCCGCGAATAGTGCCGGGCGGTTCGGGCGCGGGCGGCAGCGGGGCGGGAGCCGCCGGGGCGGGCGGCGCGGCGGCGGACTGCGGCGCGGCGCTGCGGCCAACCATCCGCTGCAGCGCCGACCGCAGCGCCTCCAGCGGGATGTCGTAATCCGAATACCATCCCGGCGCCGGGCTTGCCCGTGTCGTATTGTGGCTGCCCACCAGGTAGCCGTAGCCGAGGCCGCGCCGCGCGGCGACCGACCAGGTGGCAGGCTGCACGCAGAACGGGTTGAACAGCTCCAGCACCCGCCCGCCGGGCTCGCAGAACACGATGCTGGCGCTGGCTTCGTCATGCTCGCTGATGACCTCGCGCGCCGTGCGCATGATGGCGATCTGCGCCGCGAGGTCGGTGTCCTCGAAGCTGTGGACCGTGAAACCGAATTCTTCGACCAGTCTGCGCACGGCGGCGAAGTTGCTCAGCTGCCGCCCGCGCGCGGCCCGGTGCAGATAGACGCGGCCGGACCCCGCAGCCGGCGCGTCCGGCACGCCCGCGACCAACTGGTCCGCGGCCGATGCGACGAACGGCGCCACGCCCCAGATATCGAAATTCGGCAGCACGATCGCGGCGGCGAAACCGGTCACCTCCTGCGGTGGCAGCCAGAACACCGCGTCCGACGTGATGCCGAGCAGATCGAGTGTGCGCTGCTGCGGCGAGCCCGGCGGCAGGGGCGGCAGCACGAGCTTCAGGTCGCGGAAGCGGCGCCGCAGCAACGTGAAGGCGTACAATTTCGGCAGGCATTGCAGCAGCCAGTGGCTGTAGCTGCGCCACGCCCCGGCGAAGCCGATGAGGTAACGTCCCTCCGTAACGAAGCGCGACACCGGCATCGGCCGTCTCAGCCGCAGATAGTCGTCGCGGCGAAACTCCTGCACGCAGCACTCGGGCAGCCATGTGCTGACATGGTCCAGCGTGCCGCGCAGCACCCCGCCGCCCAGCACCACGATCCCGTCCGCGCCGATGACATGGACGTCCGCCAGCGCATAGGCCACGACCACGTCGGTGCGATAATGCCGGAACTCCGGCTGGAGCATGGGGTGCCCGAACGGGCCGACGCCGGGATCGGGGGTGTCGGGACAGAAGAACCCGGGACGATCAAGCTCCGCGGCGTCGTCGAGCGGATAGAAATCCAGATACGCCTGATCGCGGGCCAGGTCGTGCAGCGTCGGGCCGATATTTGGCTCGTGGTCGACAATTGTCAGCCGGGTCACGTTTCAATCCCATCCGGACGATGATCTAGGCTCCGCGCGCGACCGCCGGTGCGCGCGGCCGGGGCCCGCCTGCCGGCAGTCAAATGATCGTAGCCGAAAAATCGCCGCGTCCCGCCGGAAAACGCACGGAAACGTGTGCGGGACAAGGGGTGGCGCGCCGGCCGCCATGGCCGGCCGGCGCGCGCCCGGTCAGGACGCCGGGAAGTGGGTGCTGAAGTTCTCGCCGGTGAAATGCGGCACCCAGCCCGACGTGTCGGTGAAGATGCGCAACGCGGTGAAGAACGGCTTTTCGCCCGCGTCGAACCAGTGGCGGATATTGGCCGGCACGCTGATCAGGTCGCCCTGCGTGCAATGCGCGTCCCAGACCTTGCCATCCAGGTGCATGATGAAATTGCCTGCGCCGTGGACGAAGAAGCGCACCTCGTCCTCGGTATGCGTGTGCTCGGCGATGAATTTCTCGCGCAGTGCCGGGGCGTTGGGGTTCTCCGGCGTCAGCTTGATGACATCGGCCGAGCCCGCGCCCGTGGCGCCGATCAGCGCGTCCAGGTAGGGCTTGTAGGCGGCCAGGATGTCCTCGGCCGAATCGTCGGGCGACAGCGCCACCGGGCTGTCCCAGCGTTCGAAGCGGACCCCGATCGTGGACAGTTCGTTGGCGATGGTCGCGGCGTCCTCGGTGCGCAGGATCGCCGCACCGGGCGCGTCGTCGCGGTAGACGGTCAAGCGGCTCATCGTTCCAGCTTCCTTCTCTCCAGCTCGCAGGCGAGCAAGAATTCCAGGCCCTCCAGCCGCGCCAGGGCGGCATTCATGTCGGGCCCCCAGATATATATGCCGTGGCCGCGGATCAGGTAGCCGAGCGGGGTGCCGGCCGCGACCACCGGCTCGATATGGGTTGCGAGGCGGGGGATGTCCTGGTCGTTGTCGAACACCGGCAGGTCGAGCACCGCTTCGTGCGTGGTCTGGCCCTCGAACGCCTTGACGATCTCGTAGCCGGCGAAGCGGATGGCATCGCCGCCCTGCATGGACAGCACGGTCGCCGCCACCGAATGCCCGTGCAGCACCGCACCGACCTTCGGGAACAGGCGATAGAGCTGGCAATGCAGGCCGGTCTCGGCGGATGGCTTGGCATTGGTCAACGGCCGGCCGGAAACATCCACCTGCATGACGTCGGCGGCGTCGAGGTAGCCCTTGTGGCAGCCGCTGCGGGTAATGGCGATCCGCTCGGCGTCGAGCCGCACGCTGATGTTGCCCGCCGTGGCCGGCACCCAGCCATGTCGGTCCATGCGCCGCCCGGCGCCAATGATGGCGTCGACCGCGGCCGGCGGTGTCGTCGTGTCTGTCGTCATTGCCGCTTGCCTGGCAAAGGGATCGCATATGTCATGGGAGAAGATTCCTTCGGTCCCGTCAGTGGACCGGAACCACTGGAAGCGACGTATAAATGCCGCATTCCACGGAGATCAACCGTCATCGCGGGAGCGGGCCGCATACAAGCGGCCCAAAAAATGACGGCCCGGCGAATTCCGCCGGGCCGGGGCATTAAGCCCGCGAGTGGCGCCCCGCCCGAGGCGGTGGCGCGAGGGGAAACCGGAAGGCTGCCAAGCCGGGCCATGGGCCCGACCACGTTCGTTTAACCCGCGCGCGCTGGACGGGTTGCCCGCATGTGGTCACGTTCCCGCGCCCGCGTGTTGCATCGCGGCAGACCGCTACAGCAACGTCCCGCCGATGCTGCCGGCATAAAGGACCGGTCCGGTCGGCGCGCCGGTGGGTGAGCCGCCTTGCGGCTCCATGCTGACCATCAACTGCGTTCCGTTGCCGGGCATGTGCGGCAGCGTCACGCGCCCACCGGTGGAGGCCAGCACGCCCAGCGATGTCGGCACCGTGGCGCCGGGCGGCAGGATCCATAGCTGCAGATCGTGGCCGCTCGGCACCGGCACGTTCGTCATCGCCCTGAGCACGATGGTTCCGTCCGGCCGCGCCGTGGCGAAGAAGCCCGGCATGTGGGCGTCGGGCGGCGTCAGCGCAGCGACGCGCATCGGCGCCGGCGCGAGCACGCCCGCCGGGATGCCGAGCTGCGGCGCCAGCGTCGGCATCACGGCGATCGCAGCGAACCCGGCTGCCATCGCCAGCGAGGCGACGGTGGCGAGCTTCCAGGGCCAGACGCGGACCTTTCGCGCCGCTACCGTGCCGCTGGTCGCGCGCGGCCGCGCTACCAGCGGCGCGATCGGGTGAACTTGCGTCGCCGGCGGTGCTGGTGGCCAGGGCAGCGCCTCGTCACCCGGCTCGCTCGGCATCGGCGCGATGGCGTGTTCGATGCGCGACCACAGCGCCTCCGGCGGCGGCACCGGCGGCACCGCCTCGGCCATCGGCGCCAGCTTGCGCTCCCAGTCGGCGATCACGGCCGCGAAATCCGGGTCCGCCAGCGCACGCTTGCGCACCGCGCGCATCTCCGCCTGGTCCAGCGCGCCGAGCACGTATTCGCCCGCGAGCACGTGCAGTTCTTCCGGCACCGGCGGCTTGCCCTCGCTCATGCCGCGCCCTCCAGGCACAGGCGCAGTGTCTGCAAACCGCGGCGTATCCAGCTCTTCACGGTCCCCAGCGGCATCTTGAGCCGTTCTGCGACCTCGCTGTGCGTCAGGCCGTCGACGAAGGCGAGCATCAGCAGGCTCCGGCGCTCGCGGTCCAGCTGGCCGAGGCAGGCGTGCAGGGCGGCCGCGCTCTGGCTGCTCGCCAGCCGTTCCAGCGCGTCCGGGGTGTCATCGATCGGCTCGGGCATGTCCTCGTCCGACACCTCGCGGCCGCGGCGGCGGACGATGTCCAGCGCCCGGTAGCGCACCATGCTGACCAGCCACGCCTCCGGGCTGCCCCGCGCCGTGTCGAAGCGGGCGGCGTTGCGCCAGAGCTGCAGGAAGGCGTCGTGCACCGCGTCGGCGGCCAGCGGTCCCTGGCGCGTGATGCGCAACGCCACCGCGTGCAGATGCGGCGCCTGGAGGTCGTAGATACGGCGGAACGCGCCACGGTTCCCGGCGGCGACGAGCCGGATCAGCCCGGCCAGTGCGTCGGGCGAATTGTCGTGATCCATTTCAGACCGGGCGTGCCCGTCGCCGATGATACGCCAAGCCGCTCTCCCGACCCACGTCAGCCCAACCATCATCTAACACCTTGCCTGCCCGAACGGAAACCATCCGAATCCGATACCGGGCAGGCGGCCGGCCGGATGCGCGTGGGAGGCGCATGTGTTACGGGTGCCCCGTCATCTCGGCGCTGGTACGTTTCCTCGCACCCTCGTGAGGCAACCCGGCGTCGCTGAGGGATTTGCAGCGTCATGCGACATCTGCACCTGGATCCGATCGGCGGTCTGGCCGGCGACATGTTCGTGGCCGCTCTGCTGGATGCCGAGCCGGAGCGCGAAGCGGATTGTCTGCGTGTCGCCGAGGCCGTGGCAGGCGTGCCCTGCCGGCTGCTGCGCCACCGCGATGACGTGCTGTCGGGCGCCCGCTTCGACGTGCGTGTCGACCACGGCCACCACCATCATCACCACGACCACGGTCATTCCCATACCGCCTGGGGCGACATCCGCGCGCGGCTGCACGACGCGGCGCTGCCCGAGAACGTGCGCCGCCACGCGCTCGGCATCTTCGCGGTGCTGGCGGAGGCGGAGGCGCGGGTGCATGGCGTGGAACCCGAGGCCGTGACGTTCCATGAAGTCGGCGCCGTCAACTCCCTTGCGGACATCGTCGCCGCCGCCTGGCTGATCGCCGCCCAGGCGGACGCCGACGGCGATGCGACCTGGAGCGTCGGGCCGCTGCCGCTCGGCTCCGGGCTGGTGCGGACGGCGCATGGTGTCCTGCCGGTGCCGGCGCCGGCCACGGCGTTGCTTCTGGAAGGCTTTAACGTGATCAATGACGGCATTCCCGGCGAGCGGGTGACGCCGACCGGGGCCGCCATCGTGCGGCATCTGGCGGCGAGCGACGCGCCACCCCCCGGCGTGCGCCGCGCGCTACGCACCGGGTTCGGCTTCGGCACCCGCACGCTGCCCGGACTGCCGAACGCATTGCGTATCCTGCTGACGCAATCCGCCGGCGATGCCGGTTTGGTCCGTACCAGCCATAACCATCGCGCACTGGCGATGATCTGTTTCGAGGTGGACGACCAGACCGCCGAGGATCTGGCATCGGGCCTCGAGCGGCTGCGGGCGCTGGCCGGCGTGCATGACGTGTTGCAGATGCCGGCCTTCGGCAAGAAGGGCCGCATGACGACGCATGTCCAGGTGCTCGCCGCGCCCGAGGCGCTGGAGGCGGCGGTGGAGGCGTGCTTTCAGGAGACCAGCACGATCGGGCTGCGCACCCAGATCGTGCAGGGACGGGCGCTGCGGCGGTCGGTCGCCGATGTGTCGGTGGCGGGGCGGACCGTGCGCGTCAAGCGCGTCGAACGGCCCGGCGGCATGACCGGCAAGGCCGAGTGCGACGATCTCGACGCGCCGGGCCATGCCGCCCGCAGCAGACTGAAGCGCGAGGCGGAGCGGCTGGCCGATGAGTGATGCGTTGCCGCGGTTGCGCGGCGTGTTGCGGTCGATGGGCCGCGTCGATATCGCGGTCAGCGGCGGCGTTGACAGCCTGACGCTGGCGGCGGTCGCGCATGACGTGATGGGCGATCAGGCGCGCATGCACCACGCTGTCTCGCCCGCCGTGCCGCCGGAGGCGACCGCGCGGACCCGTGCGCTGGCCGACGCGCGGGGCTGGAACCTGACCGTGTTCGACGCCGGCGAGTTCGCCGATCCGCGCTACCGCGCCAACCCGGCCAACCGTTGCTTCTTCTGCAAGACCAACCTGTATGGCGTGCTTGCCGCCCATGCCGGCGGCACCGTGCTGAGCGGCACCAACACCGACGACCTGGGCGACTGGCGGCCGGGCCTGCAGGCCGCCGCCGAGCACGGCGTGCGCCACCCGTTCGTCGAGGCCGACATCGACAAGGCAACGATCCGCCGGATCGCCGCGCAGATGGGGCTGGGCGACGTTGCCGAGCTGCCGTCCTCGCCCTGCCTGTCCAGTCGCATCGAGACCGGCATCCGTGTCGAGCCGGAGCTGCTGGCGCTGGTGCATCGCGCCGAGCGGCTGGTGACCGACGCGCTGGCACCGCGCACGGTGCGCTGCCGGGTGCGCGGGGAGGGGGTCGTGATCGAACTGGACGTGGAGGCGCTTGAGCGAATGTCCGATCTGGGTGACGGATTGGCGGGGCAACTTCAGGCGCTCGCCGGGCGCCCGGTGCGCTTCGCCGCCTATCGCACGGGCAGTGCGTTCCTGCGCACATGACCGACTTCGTGCTCGACACGCAGCGCGAGCAGCGCATCGGGCTGCCCGAGGCGATTTTCTGCGCCGGCAAATCGCCCGAGCAGATCGCGGCCATCATCGCCAACGCGGAGCTGCGCGGCGCCTCGTTGCTGCTGACGCGGCTGGACGCGGCCAAGGCGGCGCTGCTGCCGCCGGCCACGCGGCGGCTGCTGGATCACGATTCGGTGTCCCAGACGGCGTTCCTCGGTGCGGTGCCGGACCCGTCCGGCCCGGCGCGCGTGGCCGTGGTGACGGCCGGCACCTCCGACCTCCCGGTGGCTGACGAGGCGGTGCGGACGTTGCGCTTCCAGGGACATTCGGCGCTGCGGGTGGCCGATGTCGGCGTTGCCGGCCTGTGGCGGCTGCTGGCGCGGCTGGAGGAATTGCAGGCGATGCCGGTGGTGATCGTCGCCGCCGGCATGGACGCGGCGTTGCCGAGCGTGATCGCCGGGCTGGTGCGCGGCGCGGTCATCGCGGTGCCGACCTCGGTCGGCTACGGCGTGGCGGCGGGCGGTCACGCGGCGATGAACGCGCTGCTGGCAAGCTGCGCCCCGGGTCTGGTCGTTGTGAACATCGACAACGGCTATGGCGCCGCCTGTGCGGCGCTGCGCATCCTGGGGATTGAGCCATGGAACGTCGCACCTTCCTGACCGCCGCCGCCCTTGCCGCCGCGACGGCCACCGGCGCTGCGCAGGCGCAGCAGCCGCAATATCCGCCTTCACCTGGGTTTCTTGAGGAAGGCGGCATGAAATACCGCTTGCTCGGCGGTACCGGCCAGCGCGTCTCGGTGATCGGTGTCGGCGGCTACCATCTGGCCAGGCCGGGCATGTTGAACGAGTCGGATGCGATCCACATCGTACGCACCGCCGTCGACCATGGCATCAACTTCATGGACAATTGCTGGGACTACAACGGCGGCGAGAGCGAGCGCCGGCTCGGCATGGCGTTACGCGACGGCTATCGCAACAAGGTCGTGCTGATGACCAAGATCGATGGCCGCACCGCCACGACTGCCATGCAACAGATCGAACAGAGCCTGCAGCGGCTGCAGACCGACCATATCGACCTGCTGCAATTCCACGAAGTCATTCGCATGAACGACCCGGAGCGCATCTTCGCCGCCGGCGGCGCACTGGAAGCGGTGCTACGCGCCCGCGAGCAGGGCAAGCTGCGCTATATCGGCTTCACCGGCCATAAGAGCCCGGCGATCCATCGGCACATGTTCGAAGTCGCGGCCGCGCATGATTTTCATTTCGACACGGTGCAGATGCCGATCAATGTGATGGACGCGCATTACGACAGCTTCCGGAACATCGTATTGCCGATCGCGCAGAGGGTCGGCACCGCCGTGCTGGGCATGAAGCCGTTCGGCGATCCTTTCGTGCTGCAAAGCAATACCGTGTCGGCGCCGGAGGCATTGACCTTCGCGATGAGCCAGCCTGTCGCTGTCACCATCACCGGCATCGACAGCAATGCGATCCTCGATCAGGACCTTCGCGTGATCGCCGACTTCACGCCGCTGACGCCACCGCAGCAGCAGGCAATGCTGGCGCGGACAGCGCAGGCGGCGGCCAGCGGCGAATTCGAGAAATACAAGATCAGCCACCACTTCGACGGGACCGTGCAGAACCCGCAGTGGCTGGGCTGACGTTTGGCCGCGGCGGGCGCGTCAGGGCGCCCGATGGGGCTTTGCTGCCCCTGCTCAGGACGTCGGACGTTGCGGCGCCGGGCCGGCGTGGTGGCCGCTCAGCTCGTCGCCGGCATTCGGTTTCATGGTCAGTGAGAGTAGCGGCGCCAGCAGCGCCACGGCGGCGACCACCAGGAAGGCACAGGTGAAGTCGCCCAGCTGCAACGTGGCATGCCCGTGCAGCTTCGAGGAGAAGGCGAGCGACGCGGCCGAGACTGCGATGCCCAGGCTCAGCGCCAACTGCTGGAACGTCGTGTAGAAGCTGGTCGCGGCACTCATCTGCCCGCGCGGCACATCGGCATAGGCGATGGTGTTGTAGGCCATGAATTGCAGCGACTGTAGGAAACCGCCGACCAGCAGCAGGCCGTAGATCACCGGCAGCGGCCAGCTTGGCCGGAAGAAGGCGATGCTAGCCGAGAGCAGTGTGGCGGGCAGCCCGATCCAGATCATGGTGTTGCGGAAGCCGATACGGCGCAGCACGCGCGGTGCCATCGTCTTCATCGCCAGCGATCCGGCAGCGCTCGCAGAAGGTGATCAGCCCGCTCTGCGCCGCCGACAGGCCGAAGCCCAGTTGCAGCATCATCGGCAGCAGGAACGGTACCGCGCCCACGACGATGCGCGAGCAAGTGCCGGCCAGCACGGAGATGCGGAAAGTGGGGATGCGCATCAGGCGAAAATTCAGCACCGGCTGCGGATGGTGCCTCGCGTGCCTTCGGTACAGCACGGCCAGCACCGCCCCCACAGCCAGCAGCGCCAGCGCCCCTTGGCCAGAGCCGAAGCCGCGGCTCCCCATCTCGATGCCCCACATCAGGCAGGCCAACGCCACGCCGGACAGCGCCATGCCGGCAAAGTCGAAGCGCACCCGCCCAGTCGCCCGCACATCCTCGATGTACAGCGTCACCAGCACGATGCCGAGAATGCCGATCGGTACGTTGATGTAGAAAATCCAGCGCCAGTCGAAATAGGTGACGATGAAGCCGCCGATCGGTGGCCCCAGGAGCGGCCCGATGCTTGAGGGTATTTGCAGCCAAGCCATGGCCGTCACCAGCTCGGATTTCGAGCTGGAGCGCAGCAGCACCAGCCGCCCCACCGGCACCATCATCGCACCGCCGATGCCTTGCAGGATGCGCGATACCACCAGGAAGGGCAGGTCGGGCGCCTGGGCGCACAGGATGGAGCCGAGCGTGAACAGCGCGATCGCAGCGCGGAACACATCACGGGCACCAAACCGGTCCGCCATCTTGCCACTGGCCGGGATGAACACCGCCAGGCTGAGCAGATAGGAGGTGAGCGCCACGTTCATGTGTAGCGGATCGGTGCCGAGCGAGTGCGCCATGGTCGGCAGTGCGGTCGCCAGCACCGTGCCGTCCATCTGCTCCATGAACATGGCGCTCGCCACGATCAGCGCCACGCTGCGCACGCTCACCGTCTGCCGGGCGAGCTTGCGGGAACGCGGAGCGGCCGCAGCTCGCCCCTCGCCGTCGGTCATATCGTCTCTCGTACCTTGGTCAGCGCCCTACTTAGCGCACCCTGGACCACGGCGGTCTCGGGGCATAGGGGGAGATTGCGTCGAGCAAATCCTCAGGGGGAAGATTCCAGGAAATCGTGGCTGTGGTCGTCACACAGCAACGCGAGAATGAGGTGGGCATACAGCCAACTTTGTGATCCGCGCTCGGTCCGCGTCGGGTCAAGGCCTATTCTAGCGCCTATGGGGGTGGTGCCACGCGTCGGAACTTTCGGTCCCCTATTCGTCGGCCAGTGCGATGTGGGTGCGCTGCGCGCGGCGAATGGCAGCCAGCGCGACGGCGGCGACGTGGCGCAGATTGCCCGTGCACAGCACGTCGCCGATGCGTGAGACGAGTTCGGCACGATGTGTCAGCGTATCGCCGTGCAGCGTCCAGACGGAGGCGTAGCTGATGGCGTCGTTGTTCACATGCACGTCCTTCGGCACCCGCATCAGGTGCCGCCCGGGCGGCAGCGTGAGCGAAACCTCCTCGACCTCATGGCCGGGATAGCAGGGCGTCGCTTCGCTCTCCGGCAATCCGCGCTGGCCGAGTGGTCCGATCAGCACGTCCCCGGCATGGGCCAGCAGGCGCAACCCGGCGGGCGGCAGGAAGCTGTCGCCGTCGAGCAGTTCCGGCTGCGCCTCCAGCATGAAGTCGCCATTGATCGTGTAGCTGGCAGCCAAGTTTGTCCGGCGCATCGAACGCGAAGCTGCCGGAGCCGTCGGTGCCGAGGGCGCGAAGCTGCGAGGCGGCGGCGCCCGCGCCGGTCGCCTGGATCCAGGCGGCGTCGTGGCGCAGTTCGATCGCGAACGGGCCGGTGGCCGTCGTGGTGGTGGTGCCGGCGATGCTGCCGTCGCTGCGCAGCGTCGCCGCGGTGCGCAGCTCGATGCTGGCCGCCCCGGCCTGCAATGCCGGCGTGCGGCGCAACGCCGGGCCGGACATGACGGCATGCACGACCGGCTTGCCGTATTCCACGAACGGCAGCGTGCCGAATGGCGCCAGCGACGCCGTGCTGTCAGCGTAAAGATCCAGCTCCGGTATATACGTGATGGCGTGGTTGAGCTGCGCGAAGGTCGGCGGATCGCTCAGCGTGTAGTGATTGCCAAGGTTGATCATTACCAGCTCGGCCGCGATACCGCGGGCGGCGAGCAGGGCATTGAGCAGCACGACATGGTCCTTGCAGTCGCCCCATCCGTGCGCCAGCACCGCGGCGGCATCGTGCGGCTCCAGCGCCCCGGCCGCGAGATAGACGGCCACGTAGCGGATGTTGGCGCTGACCCACTCGTACAGCCGGCGCGCCTGCTCCCGCCGGCTGGTGGCTGCCCCCGCGATCTGGTCGGCAAGAGCCTGGATCGCCGGCGTCACGCGCGCATGCGGCGCCACGAGCGTCGCGTAGTCGCGCGCGAACGTGGCGTAGTCCGGCTCGGAGGAAACGAACACGCGCGGCAGACGGTCGTACGGGCCGAGCGCGGCCTCGTCGTCGGTGGCTTGCGGCACGCTGCCATGCCAGCGCCGCACGATAGTGTCGCGCTGCGTCTGCTCGGCATAGTCCAGGTCTTCGGTCTGCGTGCGCAGCACCATGCCGCGCGGTGCGCAGATGGTGAGGGTGTAGTCGAGCAGCGGCGCGCTGCGCGAGAGATAGGCGCTGAACATGAACCGGCCGGGCAATGGCGGGTGGCGGACGTTGCGGCGCAGCACATAGATCAGCGAATCGCCACCGGCGAACGACGGGAATATTACCACTTTCTCGCGCAGATCGGTGATCAGCGCGCGGTCGCTGGTGCCGGCGGGCAACTGGTCGCGGATGGCGGCCGCGTCGACCGGCAGCACGCGTCCGTCGGCCTTGCGGGTGAATGCCTCGACGATATCGAGGTCTTCGATGCCCGGGCTGTAGGCGAATGCCTGCTGGCCCTGCTGCCGCGCCGCCGCGTCGTTGCCGGCGCGCAGTTCAACTCGATAGAGGCTGACGTAACTGCCGTCGCTGCGCACGTCGAAGGTATCGGCGGCGCTCACGATGGTCAGCGGCGGCTCCTCGGCGTGCGCGGCGGCGACGAACGCGAGAACAAGCGCAATTACGAGCAGCACGACAACGGAGACGGCACGGGTCACGGCACTCACCGGAACTTGAATGCCGTGCGTTTTACTGCACAATCACGAAACGGTGAACAGAAAAACGCTGCCGAAACGAGACGATAGGAATGCCGGGCATTTCACGCCAACGCGAGCGCTACGTTGTCGCGCCCGGCGGCCGGGTCATCGCCGCCGTTCGAGACCGGACGTTTTGGCTGGCGGGCGTATCTACTGCACCGCCGGCCCGCCGAAGCCGAGGAAGCCCACCTGCGGATCGGGCGTGCCGGGATTGCTCTGGCCGGCGAACTGACGTGGGGCGGGCGCCACCGATGCTGCCGATATCAGCCGCGCTGGCTTGGCTGCCGCGATGGCGGCCGGCTTGTGCGTCGCGTCCGGCTTCTGCGCCGTCTTGACCGGCAGGGTCACCGCCGTCCGCTGGTGCACCGGCGACGCCGCGCCCGGCGTCGCCCCGCGCAAGGACAGCAGCAGGAAGGTGATGTCGTTGCGGCTCAGATCGACCGAGAGATCGACCGGTGTCATGCCGAGAACATTGCGGCCGTTGAGGTCCGCCCCGCGGCTGACCGCGTCGCGGGCCGAGACGATGTCGCCGCGGTTGATGGCATCGAACAGCGCGTCGGTCGGCGCCAGGTCGGTTAGCGTCTTTTCCGCCGGCGCCACGGTCGCCGTCGCGCCCGGCAGGGCCGGCGGTGGCGCCTGCTCGACCGGGGTCGCCTTGGGATCCGGCTTGCTGGCAGTGGTGACCTGACGCGACGGCGTGGTTACCTGCGCGTACGCCGGCGCTGCGCCAAGAGCCAGAATCCCGAGGCCAGCAAATGCCAGAAGGAAACTGGTATGTGACATACGAATCATCGGGCGGGTCCTCCCTCAGGCCGGGTTCAGCCACCAGAACCCGGCATTGAGGTAGGCCGCGTAGCACGTCCACAGTAGATACGGGAGCATTAGCAAGCCCGCCGCGCGCCCGCTGCGCGCGAATACGATCATGGTGAGGCAGATCAGCATCGCTAGCGTCAGAATCACCGCCAATGCCACGCCGATTGCATGCATTCCGAAGAACACCGGGGTCCAGGCGGCGTTGACCAGCAATTGCCAGCCCCACAGCAACAGTGGCCCGCGATGGCCGGGGCGGCGCCAGACCAGCCACGCCGCCGTACCGATCAGCACATACAGCAGCGTCCAGACCGGTCCGAACGCCCAGTTCGGCGGTGTGCCCGGCGGGGCGGCGAGCGCCATGTACCAACTGTGCATGGCCGGGCGCGTGATGGCCGCGTCGGCGGCGCCGACCAGCAGGCACAGGCCGATGAAACCAACCAGCGCCGGCCACTGGGCGGACGAGCCGGACGACCCTCGTTCAGGCTCTTGGACGTTGAGGAAGACACGATCCTCCCGTTCAGGTTCCCTCGCGACGCCACGCTACCACCGCGAGGCCCAGCAGCAGCGGCAGCGCCAGCCATGGCGGCAGCAGCGATGTTGCCGCGATGCCCGTGACAAGATGGTCATGCCGCCGCTGCAAACCAATCCAGCCTGCACCGGTTGCATCATGGCCCGGCTCGGTGCGCAGCAGGTCCGGCGCGCCGTTCGGGTCGAGCCAATGCACGCCGCCGCCCGAGGCACGGGCGAGCGGCCCGATCAGGCTCGCGGTGGCGCGCAGATCGGCCAGTTCCAGCGGGTTGGCGGCCCCGGCGGCGGCGTAGGCGGTCAGTGTGCCGTCGGTGGCCTGCCACACGCCGGGGGCCGCTGGCGGGCAGCGTGGCGGTGGCACGGCCCGGCCGCACATTGGTCAGCGTCACCTTGCTGGTCGTGCCATCGGGTCCGGTGACGGTCACTGTGCCGACCGGCGTGTTCGTCGGTGCTGCGGCGCTCGACGATCAGCTTGCCCTGGTCGACGCGGGCGGTCAGCGCCTGCTCCTCCAGCTCCGGCTCCTTCATCAGCCAGTGCGCCACGCGGCGCAGCAGCTCGGCCTGCGGCCCGCCGCCGTCATGGCCGCGCGACCACAGCCAGATCTGGTCCGACAGCAGCATCGCCACGCGGCCCTCGCCGACATGGTCGAGCAGCAGCAGCGGCGACCCGTCCGGTGCGCTCATCAGCGCCTCGCCATGCGCTGTCGGCGGGGGCGATGCGGCGATACCAGCGGCCCCAATCGGCCTGGCCGCTGGCGTTCAGGCCGGGCAGGTCGGCGGTGACCGGATGACGCCGGCCGAGCGGGGTCACGGCGGGGCGGAACGCTTCGTCGACCACGCCGCCTGTCCTCCGGCGGAATGGCCGGCAGGATGTCCCCGAGCGGGCCGCCGGAGAGGCTTGTCTCGCCGACGAATTCCGGCCCGACGCTCATCAGCAGCGCACCGCCGTCGCGCACGTAATCGGCGATGTTGTGCAGGTACAGCGGCGGCAACGTCCCGCGATTCTGGAACCGGTCCAGGATGATCAGGTCGAATTCCTTGATCTTGAGCATGAACAGCTCGCGCACCGGGAAGGCGATCAGCGCCAGTTCCTTCAGCGGCGTCAGGTCGTCCTTTTCCGGCGGGCGCAGGATGGTGAAATGCACCAGATCGACGGCTGGATCGGATTTCAGCAGCCGCCGCCAGGTGCGCTCGCCGGCATGCGGCTCGCCGGACACCAGCAGCACGCGCAGCCGGTCGCGCACGCCGTTGATCTGCACCACCGCCGTGTTGTTGGCCAGCGAGACCTCGCCGGGCAGCGATCTCGACGCTGAGCTCCACGATCGTGGGGCCGGCGCGGGTGATCGGCACGTCGATCGTGTGCTCGCGCCCGACCGGCACGCTTTCCACGCGCGGCGGCTCGCCGTCGCGGCGGATGGTCAGGCGCGCGGCGCCGGGGTCGCCGGCCAGCAGGCCGTGCGGCACGCCGAGATCCTCGACCGCCACGCGCAGCTGCACCGACTTGCCGACGATGCCGTAGCCCGGCGCCTCGATGACGCGGATGCGGCGATCGGTCTCCTCGCCCTTCGCCGGGATCAGCACGTGCAGCGGCGCGCCGCCAGGTCGGGCTGGCGGGGATGTCGTGCACCTGCCCGTCGGTGACCGCGACGATGCCGGCCAGCCGGGCGCGCGGAATGTCGGCCAGCGCGCGGTCGATCGCGGCTGAACAGCCGGGTGCCCTCACTGCCGCTCTCGGGGACCGTGATGGTGCGCAGTTCCAGGTCGTGCAGCCCGTGCGCCTGCGCCTCGATGCGCTGGCGCGGCCTGCTCGGCCAGCTTGGTGCGGTCGCCGATCGACATGCCGGCCGTCTGGTCGATCACCAGCAGGCCGATATCCGGCAGCGTCTGCCGTGTCTCCTCGACCAGTCGCGGCCCGGTCAGCCAGCCGAGCAGCACCGCGAAGGCGACCGCGCGCCAGAGCGTGCCCGGCGCGCGCCGCCACGCCGACAGCGCCAGCACCGCGACGCACAGCGCCACGAGTGCCGCCAGCAGCCAGACCGGCAGAGCCGGCTCGAACCGCAGGGCGGCGATCGCCTGTTCCATGTGCATCGGTCAGTCTCCGCTCATTGACCGAGCCGCTCCAGCAGCGACGGCACGTGCACCTGATCGCCCTTGTAGTTGCCGGTCAGAGCGTACA
Organism: uncultured Pseudomonadota bacterium; assembly: GCA_963764895.1. Classification (GTDB taxonomy): domain Bacteria; phylum Pseudomonadota; class Alphaproteobacteria; order Acetobacterales; family Acetobacteraceae; genus CAVXUK01. The sequence continues at coordinate 335,193 of CAVXUK010000007.1, read as the reverse complement.
TCACCAGGTTGACGCCGAAACGATAGGCCAGCGTGCGCTGCCGCGCGCCGCCGGGGATGGTGGCGAACGGGTTGCGGCCCTGCGCATCGACCGCCCAGGCGGAGGCCCAGTCATTGCGCGCCGATGATGACCGGGCTGACGCTGTCGTTGCTGCGGATCCTGGTCGCGCTGCACCCAGACCGTGGCGCCGTCGAAGCGGCCGGGAAAATCCTGCAGCAGATAGAACGAGCGGGCCAGCACATGCGCCGAGGTCAGCGGCGCCAGCGGCGGCATCGCCAGCTCATGGCCGAACTGCCGCAGCGCGTCGCCGGCTCCGGCGGCGAAGCCCTCGCCGCTGCCGCCGTCGCGCGTGTCGATCAGGATGATGCCGCCATGCGCCATGAAGCTGTTCAGCGCCGCGACGCCTGGCCGGTCGGCGCCGCCGCGTCGGCGGAGATCGGCCAGTAGAGCAGCGGATAGAAGCTCAGATCGTCCTGCCCCGGCGTGACCGCCGCCGGGTCGCCCAGCGTCGCCGCGGTGCGCTGGTTGACGTAGTCGGACAGGCCCGCCAGCCCCATGCGCGAGACGCTGTCGAGCTGCGCGTCGCCGGTGACGACATAGGCGAGCCGCGTGATCAGCGCCGGGTTCTGCTCGACTGCTCGGCGCCGTGCGCCGGACTGCGCGTGCGATCGGGGCGGCGAACAGCAGCAGCGCCGCCACGGCGGCGGCAGCGGCCGCCAGCAGGCCGCGCAGCCGCAGCGACAGCAGCAGGTCGAACGCCAGCAGCGCGAGTGCCAGCGCGAGCAGCCACGGGCCGATCGCGCGCTCCGGCGTCGACGTCGCCGATGCGCTTCCTGGCGCGCGCCGGGCACCGGCGGCGCCGCCTCCGGCGGGGCCAGATGGCGCCGACAGGTTCAGCGCGCGCCGGCCGTTCTCCGGCCCGTACAGGCCGGGCGGGTGGCGCGGCGAGGCCACCGTCGCTGGCGACCTCGTCGGCGGGCAGGGCGGTGGCCGTGGATGGCGGCGCGCACGAGCTGGCCGAACCCGTCCAGCGTCTCGGCCGGGCGCCAGCGGGGCGGCGCCCGGCGGCGTCGCCGGCCACGCCGGCCGACAGCGCCACCAGCCGGCGCAGCATGTCCACGAACAGGCCGGAGAGCGGCAGGTCGGACCAGTCGGCGTTGGCGGTGACGTGGAACAGCACGATGCGCCCGGCGCCGCGCGGCGCCGCGGTCACCAGCGGCGTGCCGTCCGCCAGCCGCGCCCAGGTCTGCTCGGCGAGATGCGGCGCCCGGCTCGGCCAGCACCTGGCGCGTCACCTGTCACCTCGGCCGGCACCGGCAGGCCCGCGAACGGCGAGCCGGTGCGGGAACGGCGCCAGCCCGGCCGGCTTGCTCCAGGACAGCGAGCCGCCGAGCTGGCGGTCGCCGGCCAGCAGTTTGACCGGCAGCAGCGCTGTCCGGGTGCTCCGCCGTCTCGGGGCCGGCGAAGCGGATCAGCAGACCGCCCTTGCTCCACCCAGGCTCGCCAGCTGGTCTGTGCTCCGGCCCGTCGGCGACGACGTGGTCGGCCAGGACCAGCACCGACAGGTCGCGCGACAGCAGCGTGTCGACGTCGCCCTCGCGCACCTCGGTGATACGGCGCGAGCGCGCGGTGCAGATAGAATGCCTGGCCGATCAGCGGCGTGTCGGCAGCGGCGGCGTCGCCGGCGAGCGATGCCGACCGGGCGGCGGCGCCAGCGTTCGTCAAGCAGCACCACCGAGCCGGCCGAGGACTGCCCCTCCAGCGTCAGCCCGGCGAGCCGGTTGCGCAGCTCGAGCGGCAGCTTCAGCGTCGCCTCGCCGGTCGCGGCACCGGCCGGCGATGCGTGACCGGCAGCGCGCGCCAGCGTGCGCCCGTCGCCGGTCTGCGCGAGCACCGCCGACCTGCGCGGGCATCGGCCGCGGCACCTGCGCCGACGCGCACGACCAGCTGGTCGGCCTCGGTGCGCGGCGGCAGCAGCAGGCGCGCTGGCGGCGACCGGGTCGCGCAACTCGGTCACCGGGCCGACGGCGTCGAGCGCCTCGGCGAAATCGGTCCAGCCGTGCGCCGTCGGTCAGGCCGTCGGCGATATAGACGACGCAGCGCCGTCGCCGGCACCATGCGCGCAAGCGCGGCGGCGGCGGCGGCGCGGTCGACCGGCCAGGGTTTCGGCCGCAGCGCGGCGAGCCGCGCGCGCAGATCGGTGACCGGCATGGCGGCGGTGGCCTGCGGGCGCGGCGCCGGTCTCGGCGGCGGCGGTGGCGAGCAGGGCGGCCTGGCGGCCGGCGCGCTCGGCACGGTCGAGCACCGTGTCGGCGGCCGCCATGCGGCGCGGCCAGTCGCCGGCGGACGCCCAGCCGTCATCGACCACCAGCAGCACCGGCGCCGCGTCCCGGCAGCCGCGTCGCCGGCGTCCAGCACCGGGCGGGCCAGCCCGACGATCACCAGGCCGGCGGCGAGCCATGCGCAGCAGCAGCAGCCACCAGGGCGTGCGCGCCGGCGTCTCCGCGACCGCCGTCAGGCCGAGCAGCAGCCGCACGGCCGGAAACGCTCTCGCGGCGCGGCGCCGGCGGCGTGACCCGCAGCAGCCACCACAGCAGCGGCAGCGCCGCCAGCGCGAGCAGGATCCACGGGCGACGGCGAAGATCATCGGCGCGCCGCGCCTGCGCGGCGCGAGCGCGGTGTAGAGCGCGAGCAGCGCGGCCTCCGGCGGGTGGTCGGTGCGGTGGACGGCGAAGCCCCAGCCGGCGGCGGCGCAGATGCGCGGCGATGCCCTGCTGCTGCGCGGCCAGCCGCTGCGCGTATAGTCTGCGCGCACGCTCTCGACGCGCGGGATCAGCGTGGTCTGCGCCCGCCGCCACGCCCTGGAAGCGCACCCGGCCGGCATACGGCAGCAGTCGCCTCGGCCGGGTCGAGCACCTGCAGCAGCATGCCGGTGACCGGTACCGCCGCCATCCTGCGCGATCGCCGCCTGGATCTGTTCCAGCGGCGACAGCAAGTCGCCGATCAGCACCACGCGCGCGTGGCGCGGCAGTCTCGCTCGGGCGGCAAGCCGTCTTCGGTCGGCGGCGCCGCAGCAATTCGCTCGGCGATGCGGTCCAGGCCGGCGCGGCCGCTGACCGCGCGGGCGTCCGGGCCGATCAGCCGCACCCGCTCGCCGCCGCGCAGCAGCAGCGACGCCAGCGCCAGCAGCATCAGCCCGGCGCGGTCGGCCTTCTGCTCGGCCGGCCGAACGCGACTTCCAGCGCATCGACGCGCCGCCGTCGCGCCACAGGCAGACGGTCTGCGCCGCCTCCCATTCGGTCTCGCGCACGAAGGTGCGCGTCGGAGCGGGCGGACATGCGCCAGTCGATCCGGCGTGGTCGGGTCGCCGGGCAGGAATGGGCGGAACTGCCAGAAACTGTCGCCCTGGCCGACCCGGCGGCGGCCATGAACGCCCTGCGCCACCGTCGCCGCGACCCGTCTCCGCCGCCACCAGCAGAGGGCGGCAGATGCGCGCCGAGTGCCTCGGCGCGCCGCGCGCGGCAAGACTCACCCGATACGCTCCACCAGCCGGTCGATCACGCCGAGCCAGCGTCAGCCCGGCGGGGGCGGAGAATTTCAGCGCCATGCGATGCCGCAGCACCGGATGCGCCAGCGCCGCCACGTCGTCGACGCTCGGCACCAGCCGCCCGTCCAGCACCGCACGGGCGCGGCAGGCGAGCATCAGCGCCTGCGCGGCGCGCGGGCCGGGGCCCCAGGCGACATGCTCGCGAACGTTTTCATCCTCGGCGGTTTCCGGCCGGCCGCCGCGCACCAGCCGCAGGATGGCCTCCAGCACGGTCTCGCCCACCGGCACGCGGCGGATCAGCGCCTGGGCGGCGATCAGTTCCTCCGGCGTCAGCGCCTGATTCGGCCGCGCCTCGGCGGTCCCGGTGGTGGCCAGCAGCATGGCGCGCTCGTCCGTCGAGGTCCGGGTAGCTGACCCGATCTTCAGCAGGAACCGGTCGAGCTGGGCTTCCGGCAGCGGATAGGTGCCTTCCTGCTCGATCGGGTTCTGCGTCGCCAGCACGTGGAACGGGCGCGGCAGCTGGTGCTCGACGCCGCCGACCGCCACCCGCTGCTCCTGCATCGCCTGCAGCAGCGCCGACTGGGTGCGCGGCGAGGCGCGGTTGATCTCATCGGCCATCAGCAACTGGCAGAACACCGGGCCGGGCACGAAGCGGAAGGCTGCGGCGGCCGGCGTCGTCCTCGTCCAGCACCTCGCTGCCGATGATGTCGGCGGGCATCAGGTCCGGCGTGAACTGCACGCGCTTGGAGCCGAGGCCGAGCACGGTCGCCAGGGTCTCCACCAGCTTGCTCTTGCCCAGGCCCGGCACGCCGACCAGCAGCACATGGCCGCCCGACAGCAGCGTGATGAGCGTCTGATCGACCACCTCGCTCTGGCCGAGGATGGCGCGGCCGATCTGTGCCCGTACCGTGGCGATGCGGGCACCGAGTGCTTCGACCTCCGCCACAATGTCGCCAGATGCGGCGGGCACAGGTGTTGAAGGGGCGAAGTTGGCCGCGACAGAAGACATGCTGGGTTCCTGGCTCACGCTCATCCTATCTTGTAGCGCCGGCCGAAGACGGAAGTCGGCTAACAAGAACTTCCTTGCGGCACTTTCACGGGATGGGGGGCCCACCCTATATCGCGTGGGTGCGCGGAAGGCTGCCGGACAGGGGTGGAGACACGAACGTGAACGACGGCACGCACACACGAGGAGACGGGCATGCCGCCATGGACTGCTATGCCGCGGATGTCGCGGACAGGCGGGATTTATCCGCCCGCAAGACTGGTAAAGCCATGCTGAGCACTCACCGTCGCGGGCCACGCCCGCCACCGGTCGAATGCGGCGATCTGCCGTTCCTGATCAAGCGTGACGGAACCTGGATGTACCGTGGCAGCCCGATCGGCCGCAAGGAACTCGTCTGCCTGTTCGCATCGGTGCTGAAACGTGCAGACGATGGCAGTTTCTGGCTGGAAACTCCCGCCGAGCGTGGCCGCATCGAGGTGGAGGACGCGCCGTTCCTCGCCGTCGAGATGGACTGGGTCGGGTGCGGGCGCGATCAGGCGCTGACTTTCCGCACCAATGTCGATGAACTCGTCACCGCCGGGCCGGAGCATCCGATCCGGATCGCCCACGACATCCTGACCTGCGAGCCGACGCCGTATATCCGCGTGCGCGGCACCCCGGAATGGCCCGTGGAGGCGCGCATCGCGCGCGCCGTCTATTACGAACTGATCGCGCTGGCCGAGCCCAGGCATGAAGCATTGCCAGCGCGTGATGGGCGTTTGGAGCCGGGGCATGTTCTTCTCGCTCGGCGAGTTGCCGCACGGCGAGGACTGATTTGGACGCGGCCGAGATCCGGGCGCGGCTGGCCGCGCCGCCCACGCCCGTTCCGTGGCCGCAAGCCGGGCCGGTGCGCGCGAACGGCGAGGCGGTTGCCGGGCGTGCCGCAGGCGATGATGTGGCCGATCTGGTCACCGACGATCTGGTGCCGGCCGCCGTGCTGGTGCCGTTCGTGCTCGGCCCTGCGCCGGGCGTGCTGCTGACCAAGCGCACCGCGCATCTGTCCTCCCATGCCGGGCAGATCAGTTTTCCGGGCGGGCGCATCGACCCCGGCGATGCCGCGCCGAGGCCGCGGCGTTGCGCGAGGCCGAGGAGGAGATCGGGCTGGACCCGGCGCGGGTGGTCCTGGCTCGGGCGGCTCGACGATTACGTGACCGGCACCGGGTATCGCATCACGCCGGTGCTGGGGCTGCTGCCACCCGGGCGTGGCGCTGGACATGCTGAATCTGATGCCGTCGGCGCATGAGGTGGATGCGGTGTTCGAGCTACCGCTGGCCGTGCTGCTCGATCCGGCCGCGCCGCAGCGGCGGCGGTCGGAGTTTCGCGGGCGGCTGCGCGAATTCTGGGTCTGGCCGCATCCCGAGCATTATATCTGGGGCGCCACCGCCGGCATCCTGGTGAATCTGGCGGCACGGCTGCGGGGGCGCTGATGCGCTGGGCCGAGATTGCGCTGTTCTGCGCGCCTTTTGCGCTTGTACGCCGCCTGGCGGCTGGCGGCGGCATTGGCGCGCCCGGCGATCGTCTGGGGCACGGTGGCCGTGGTCGCGGTGCTGGCCCTGGGCACTATTTGGGCCGGGCTGTCGCGACGGCTGGAGCGGGGCGAGACGTATGTGCCGGCGCATACGGTGAACGGACGGATCGTGCCAGGGCATGGCGTGCCGCAGCGATGACCGGGCTGCCCGCCTTCCTGGCTGATCCGTCGCTGCGCTCGGTGCTGGCGGCGCTGCCCGAGGCGCGGCTGGTCGGCGGCAGCGTGCGCGACGCGGTGGTGGGGCGGGAGGTGGCGGATATCGACCTCGCGACACCGCGCCGGCCGGAGGCGGTGATGCAGGCGCTGCGGGACGCCGGGCTCAAGGCGGTGCCGACCGGCATCGAGCACGGCACCGTGACGGCCGTGGCGGGCGGCCGCGGGTTCGAGGTGACGACGCTGCGCCGCGACGTCGCCACCGATGGGCGGCATGCGGTGGTGGCCTTCACCGACGATTGGCAGCAGGACGCGGCGCGGCGCGATTTCACGATCAACGCCATGTCGATGACGCCGGACGGCGCCGTGTTCGACTATTTTGGCGGCCGCGAGGATCTGCACGCCGGGCGCGTGCGCTTTGTCGGCGACGCGGCCACGCGGATCGCCGAGGATTACCTGCGAGTGCTGCGGTTCTTCCGCTTCCACGCGCGCTACGGGCTGGGCGCGCCCGATCCGGCGGCGACTGGCGGCGATCGCCGGCGGCCGTGCCGGGGCTGCGGCGGCTGTCGGCCGAGCGGGTCTGGAGCGAGCTCAAGCGCATCCTGGCCGCGCCGGACCCGCGCGCGGCGGTGGCGTTGATGGCGGAGCTGGGTGTGCTGGGCGAGGTGCTGCCGGAGGGGTTCGCGCCGGCGCGGCTCGACGCACTGGTCGCGGCCGGGGCGCCGGCCGATCCGCTGCTGCGGCTGGCCGCGTTGCTGGACGGCGACGCGGCGGCGCTGGGCGAGCGGCTGCGGCTGGGCACTGCCGAGCGGACCCGATTGCTGGCGTTGCGCGACGGCGCCGTGCCGCAGGATGACGCCGACGACAACGCGCTGCGCCGCGCGCTCGCCGACGTGCCGCGCGACGTGCTGATCGGCCGTGCCTGGCTGGCGGGACGGGGGGACGCGCTGCGCGACCGGCTGGCGGCGCTGCCGGCGCCGGTGTTCGGGCTGCACGGACGCGACCTGAAGGCGGCAGGCGTGGCGGACGGCCCGGCGATGGGGGCGCTGCTGCGCGACGTGCGCGCGTGGTGGCTGGCCGGCGGCTGCACCGGCGATGTGCGCGCCGAGTTGGCGCGGCGGCTTGCGGAACGGCGTTAGGCCAGTAACGGCGCGAGCTGGGCGACCACGGCGGAGACCGGGATTTGCGCCATGTCGGCGCCGCCCCAATCCTGCGCGCGCAGCAGCCGCACGGAGCTGCCCCAGGGGGCAAATTTCTCCGGGTCGGTCGGCCCGAACAGTGACAGCAGCGGTGCGCCGGAGGCCGCCAGCATGTGCCCGCCGCCGCAATCGCCGGCCACCGCCGCCGCACAGCGGGCGCCGAGCGCGATGGTCAGCTCCGGGCCGACGGCATGGCCCGCCGCCGCTGCTGCCTGCAACGGGAACCGCGCCGTGGGCAGGGCGGCCTGGAGGGGCGCCAACAGGTCCGCCTCGGCCGGGCCGACGATCATGACCGGCGTATGGCCCTGGTCCGTCAGCGCGCCGGCGAGGGCCACATGGTGTTCGGCCGGCCACGCCTTGTGCCGGCCGCCGGCACCCACCGCCTGGGCGATGTAGCGCGGCCCCGGCGGCAGCAGCTGCGCGGCCAGTTCCACGGCCGCGGGCGGTGCCGTCGTGGCGCCGTCGGGCATCGCGGGGCGGCCGGTCGCCAGTTCCAGCAGGTCGAGCAGCCGGCGGATCAGCCGCCGGGGTTTGCGATAGGCGCGCGGCGGACGCGCGTCGGACAGCCAGAAATCGGCAGCCTGGCTGATGAAGCGGCGCGGCCGGAGCAGACGTAGCGCCAGCGTGGTGCCGACATGGCTTTGCGTGTCGATGAACAGATCGACCCGCGCCGGCCCCAGTGCGGCGCGCAGGCCGCGCCCGATGCCGCCTCGCTCGATCGTGCGGTCGAGCAGCCCGCCCGTCAGCGGTGCCAGCGCGTGGGCGTAGGCGGTGCTGCCGCGCCCGGCCACCCAGATCAGTTCCGCCGCAGGACAGGCATGGCGCAAGGCGCGCACGAACGGCAGCTTGATCAGCGCGTCGCCGACGAGATCGAGATCGACGTAGACGGCGACGCGGCGGGGTTCTGGCGGGCTTGGCCGTTGCCGTGTAGACGCCCGCGTCATGAATGCCGAGCCACAGTCCATCGCCTCCCGCACGCTCCTGTTCCGGCTCTGGCGCGATGAGATCCGCCCGCAGTTCGGGCGGCTGCTGCTGATCGCGCTGTTTACGGCCCTGACCGCCGGATCACAGGCAATTTATCCGGTCGTCATCGATCGTGCCATCGACATGTTCGAGCACCACGACGGCCGCATCCTGTATCAGGTGCCGGTGCTGGTGGTCATCGTCACCGCGTTCAAGGCGGTGACCCAGTATATCCAGGCGCTGCTGACGCAAACCGCCGTGCTGAACGTGGTGCGGCAGTTGCAGGACCGCATGTTCACCCATCTGGTTCGCGCCGATCTCGCGCGTGTTGAGCGGGAGTCGCCGGCCGCGCTGGCCAGCCGGTTCACCGTGGACACCGCAACCGTGCGCGACGGGCTGAGCCGCGCCGTCAACGGATTGGGCGACTCGGTGAAGGTGATCGGGCTGATCGGCTCGATGCTGTACCTCGACTGGGTGCTGTTCCTGGTCGCCGCCGCGCTGTACCCGCTCGCGGCGCTGCCGATCCAGACGATCGGCAACCGGCTGCGCCGCGCCTCGGGCGGCATGCAGGTGCGCATGGGTGAGACGGCGTCGCTGCTGACCGAAAGCTTTTCCCAGGCGCGCACGGTGCGGGCGTATCGGCTGGAGGCGGCCGAGACGCGACGGGCGCAAGCGGCGTTCCAGGCGCTGTACCGGCAGTTGCTGTCGATGGTGCGCAGCCGCAACCGCATCGACCCGCTGCTGGAGGTGCTGGGCGGCCTGGCGGTGGCGGCCGTGCTGGGGTTCGCCGGCTGGCGCGCCGCCCACGGCAACAGCACGCTGGGTGACTTCACCGGCTTTATCGCAGCCTTGCTGCTGGCGGCGCAGCCGTTGCGCGCGCTGGGCAGCCTGAACGCGGCGTTGCAGGAGGGGCTGGCCGGGCTGTCGCGCATCTTTGCCGTGATCGATGAGACGCCGACGATCCAGGATTGCCGGGGTGCGGCCGCGCTGCCGGCCGGAGACGGGCTGGTCGTGTTCGAGGATGTGCGGTTCCGCTACCCGGATGGCCGCATGGGGTTGAACGGGCTGTCCTTCGTGGCCGAGCCGGGGCTGACGGTGGCGCTGGTCGGCCCCTCCGGCGCCGGCAAGTCGACCGCGCTGGCGCTGATCCCGCGCCTGCATGACACGGCATCCGGCCGTGTGTGCATCGACGGCGCCGATGTGCGCGACGTGACGCTGGCCAGCCTGCGTGACGCCATCGCCTATGTCGGCCAGGATTCCCTGCTGTTCGACGACACCGTTGCGGCGAACATCCGCATGGGCCGCCCGGACGCGAGCGATGACGAGGTGGCGGCGGCGGCCGAAGCGGCGGCTGCGGCGGGCTTCATTGCGGCGTTGCCGGACGGGTTCGCCACGATCGTGGGGCCGGGCGGCCAGCGCCTGTCCGGCGGCCAGCGCCAGCGCGTGTCCCTGGCGCGTGCCTTGCTCCGCGACCCGCGAATCCTGTTGCTCGACGAGGCCACCAGCGCGCTGGACACGGAAAGTGAGGCGGCGGTGCAGGAGGCGCTGGCGCGGCTGCGTCGGGGCCGCACGACGATCGTGGTCGCACACCGCCTGTCGACCGTGCGCGACGCCGACCTCGTGGTGGCGATGACCGATGGGCGCGCGGTCGAACAGGGCCGGCATGCCGACCTGCTGGACCGCGACGGGCTCTACGCAAGGCTGGTCCGTACGCAGTCCTTCGCCTGAGGCGCATCCCGGTCGCAAGGCCGGCGCGGCAACCGGCAACCAGGGCCGACGTTGCGATGTAGCACCTCGCGACCTATGTCACGCACGCCCTGCACGTTCGGAGATCGTCGGAATGCCGTACGACGAGCCTACCAGCATTGTCGCGCCGACGGCCGAGCGGCCGGCACCGAGCGCCGATGCCCCGAAGGAGCGTACGCGGCCGGCGCAGATTCCGCCGCATGTCGACAACAAACCGGACGACGACAAGCCCGAAGGCGGCAACGGGGACAATCGTGGCGATGGCGACGACAAATCGCGCCGGCGCAGCCCGAGGCTACGCATCGCGCTGATCATCGGCATCGTGATCGCCGCGATCGGTGCGACCTGGTACTGGTACATCAACCGCAATTATGAATCGACCGACGACGCCTATACGGACGGACGGGCCATCATCATCGCGCCGCAGGTCAGCGGGCAGGTGGTCGACCTCGCGGTCAACGACAACCAGTTTCTGCGGGCCGGTCAGCTGATCATCAAGATCGATCCCGCGCCGTTCATTGCGCAACGCGACCGGGCGGAGGGCCAGCTGGAGGCTGCGCAGGGCCAGTTGGACGCGGCGCGCGCGGCGCTCGATCTGGCCCGTGTCACGTTTCCGGCCAAGTTGCTGTCCGCCCAGGCGCAGCGGGATGCCGCCGCAGCGGTGCTCTTCCGCGCGGACACGGATCTCCGGCGGCAACGCGCCTTGCCGCGTCAGGCGACCACGCAGCAGGACGTCGATCAGGCCACGGCCGCCGAGCGGCAGGCCGCGGCACAGCTCGCGGACCAGGGAGCCAACGTCAAACAGGCCGAGCCGGTGCAGCAGAACATCGCCCAGGCGGCGGCCCAGGTGAAGCAGCTTGAGGGCCAGGTGGAGCAGGCGCGTGCGGAGCTGACGCAGGCGGACATCAATCTCGGCTGGACTTCGGTGACGGCGCCGCAGGACGGTTGGGTGACGAAGCGCAATGTCGAGCGCGGCAACTACGTTGCCGCCGGCGCGCAGATCATGTCGCTCGTCTCGCCGCAGGTATGGGTGACGGCGAACTTCAAGGAGACGCAGCTCAACCGCATGCGGTCCGGCCAGCAGGTGAGCATCTCGGTGGACGCCTATCCGGGCCTGAAGCTGACCGGCCATGTCGACAGCATCCAGCTCGGCAGCGGCTCCAAGTTCACCGCGTTCCCACCGGAGAATGCCACCGGCAACTTCGTCAAGATCGTGCAACGTGTGCCGGTGAAGATCGACATCGATTCGGGGCTGGACCCGAAGCTGCCTCTGCCGCTGGGCCTTTCTGTCGAGCCGTCGGTCGATCTGAAGTGAGCGGCGGCGCCGTTGCGGCCGGCCAGACGCCGTGGCGGCCGCGTGCCAACCCTTGGCTGATCGCGGTCGTCGTGACGCTGGCGGCGTTCATGGAGATCCTGGACACCACCATCGTCAATGTCGCACTGCCGCATATCGCGGGCGCGATGAGTTCCAGCAACGACGAGAGCACCTGGACGCTCACGTCCTATCTGGTCGCCAACGGCATCGTGCTGCCGATCTCCGGCTGGCTCGGGCGCGTATTCGGGCGCAAACAGTATTTCCTGGCCTGCATCGCCGGGTTCACGGTGTGCAGCTTCCTGTGCGGCATTGCCGGGAGCCTGCCGCAACTGGTGCTGTTCCGGCTGTTGCAGGGTTTCTTCGGCGGCGGGCTGCAACCGAACCAGCAATCGATCATCCTCGACACGTTCGAGCCGGCGCAGCGCGGCCGGGCGTTCTCGGTGGTGGCCATCGCGACCATCGTGGCCCCGGTGCTGGGGCCGACGCTGGGCGGGCTGATTACCGACAATGCCTCCTGGCGGTGGATCTTCTTCATCAACTTGCCTGTCGGCATCTTCGCCTTTTTCGCCGTCACCGCGCTGGTGGAAGATCCGCCCTGGGCCAACAAGGGCAGCAAGTACATCGATTTCACCGGCCTGGGACTGATCGCGCTCGGCCTCGGCTGCTTGCAGGTCATGCTCGATCGCGGCGAGGACGATGACTGGCTGAGTTCGTCGTTCATTCGCACGTTCGCCACGCTGGCCGCGCTGGGCATTCTGGGGGCGATCGTCTGGCTGCTGACCACCAAGCGGCCGGTGGTGAATCTGCGCGTGATGGGCGATCGCAATTTCGGGCTCGGGTGCCTGATGATCGCGCTGATGGGTGGCGTGCTGTACTCCTCGGCCGTGGTGATCCCGCAACTGGCGCAGGAGATACTCGGCTACACCTCGACGCTTGCCGGCTTCATCCTGTCGCCGGGCGCGCTTGTCGTGCTGGTGCTGATTCCGGTCGTCGGGCGCGTGATGCCGCTGGTGCAGACGCGATTCCTGATCTCTTTCGGCTTCTGCCTGCTGGGCCTGGCGCTGGTGTATTCGGCCCACCTGACACCGGATATCGACTTCGACACGCTGACCAAGATGCGCATCGCGCAGACCATCGGCCTCGCCTTCCTGTTCGTGCCGATCAACACCATTGCGTTTTCGACGTTGCCGAAGGAGATGAACGGCGACGGCGCGGCGTTGATTACGATGTTTCGCAACGTCGCCGGCTCGATCGGGATATCGGTGGCGACGGCGGCGGTGACCGGCCGCACGCAGGTCCGCATGGCGCATCTGGTGCCGCACCTCACACCGCTCGACCAACCCTATGTGCAACTGGTGCATGACAACACCCAGGCACTGATAGCGCTTGGCCGCTCGCAGGCCGATGCGGCGAGCACGGCGGTTGGCATGGTGTACCAGACGCTGCTCACGCAGTCCGCGGTGCTCGCGGTACTCGGATGTGTTCTGGTACTGCGCGCTGCTGGCATTCGCCGCCGCGCCGCTGGCGCTGCTGTTCATGGGCACCCGGACCGGTGGCGGCGGCCCGGCGGCCCACTGACGGCCCCGGCGGGCTTTCGATTGCTCCAAGTTCCGTCGCGCCGTAGGCTTTCCCCGAATCGCGCCGGGCGGCCCCGCCAACGCACCGCCGAAACGGAGCTTGCGCGGGCCTGCGATCGGGCTATCAAAACCACTCGCATCGACGGGGGCGACGGGGGGAAAGCCAACGGATGAACGTCCCGGTACCGAACCGGCCGGAGGCAGCGGCGGAGGCCAAAACCGGTCCAACGCCCCGCTACCTGCTGCTCGCCCGCACGCTGGAGGAGGCGATCCGGAGCGGCACGTACGGCGTCGGCTCGTTGCTGCCCACCGAGATCGACCTTGCGGCGCGGCACGGCGTCAGCCGCCAGACGGTGCGGCAGGCCATCGGGCAATTGCGCCAGAGCGGCCTCGTCAGCCCGCGCAAGGGTGTCGGCACGCGCGTCGATGCCAAGCAGGCGCCGCGACGGTTCAGCTACTCGGCGCTGTCGGCGACCGATCTGGTGGAGATCGCCGAGGGCAGCGAGCTGTCCATCCTGTCGTCGCGCATCATCGTCGCGCGCGGCAAGCTGGCGGCCCATCTGGGGTGCCGCACCGGCCATGAATGGCTGCATCTCAGCTGCATGCGGCGCACCGACGGCGACGAGCCGCCACGGTGCTGGACGGATGTGTATCTCGACGCGCGGCTAGACCCGGTCCTGACGCTGCCGCGCACGATGCGCACAGCGCTGTTCCTGCTGGTCGAGCAACAATCCGGCGAATCGCTGACCGAGATCCGCCAGGAGATCCGCGCCACCATCATCGACGCCGCCATGGCCGAACGGCTGGAAGCGGTGGCGGGGAGTGCTGCGCTTGAAATCACCCGCAAATACTTCAGCACCGGGCGGCGGCTGTTGATGGTGGCCGTCAACATCATGCCGTCCGACCGGTTCTTCTACGAGGTCGCCATCAAACGCGACTAGAGCGGGATGATGTCTGATAGGCGCCATCATCCCGCTCTAGCTCTTTGTTTTACCGCGTGATTCAGACTTTCGTGTGATTCCACCTCAAGTCATCACGCGCTAGATCGGCGCGATCAGTGCCGGAAATGCCGCATTCCGGTGAACACCATGGCGATGCCGGCCGCGTCGGCCGCCGCGATCACCTCATCGTCGCGCATGGAGCCGCCGGGCTGAATGACCGCCGTCGCCCCGGCTGCGATCGTTGCTTCCAGCCCGTCGGCGAACGGGAAGAAGGCATCCGATGCCGCCACGCTGCCCTGCGTCAGCGGCGTCCCGGCACCCGCCGCCTGCGCTGCCTTCCAGGCGGCGATGCGGGCCGAAATCGACGCGGCTCATCTGCCCCGCGCCGATGCCCACCGTGGCACTGTCCTTGGCGTAGACGATGGCGTTGGATTTGACGTGCTTGCAGACGCGGAAGGCGAAGATCAGGTCGTCCAGTTCGGCCTCGGTCGGCGCACGCTTGGTCACCACGCGCAGCCCGTCGCGGGAGACGCGGCCGGCGTCGCGCGTCTGCACCAGCAATCCGCTCGACACGCTGCGCAGCGTAAGGCCCGGGGCAGCCGGGTCCGGCAGGCCGTCGGTCAGCAACAGCCGCAGGTTCTTCTTGCGCGCCAGGATCGCCTGTGCGGCCGGCGTTGCGTCCGGCGCCACGATCACCTCGGTGAAGATCGCCGCCATCTTCTCGGCCGCCGCGTCGTCCAGCGAGCGGTTCACGGCCACGATGCCGCCGAACGCCGACACCGGGTCGCAGCGCAATGCCGCGTCCCATGCCTGGGCCAGCGAGGCGGCAGAGGCCACGCCGCACGGGTTGGCGTGCTTGACGATCACCACGGTCGGTTCGGCGAACTCGGCCACGGCTTCGACGGCCGCGTCGGTGTCGTTGAGGTTGTTGTAGGACAGTTCCTTGCCCTGGATCTGCCGCGCGGTCGCCACCCCCGGCCGGACGCCCGTGACATAGAAGGCGGCCTGCTGGTGCGGATTTTCGCCGTAGCGCAGGCGCTGGCGCAGCAACCCGCCTACGGTCAGCCGCGTCGGGAAGGTCTCGCCGCGCTGCGCGGCGAACCAGGCGGCGATGGCGGCGTCGTAGGCGGCGGTGCGGGCATAGGCCTCGCCGGCCAGCCGCCGCCGCAGCGCGAGCGTGGTGCCGTCATGCGCGGCCAGCTCGGCCAGCACGTCCTCGTAATGCGCCGGCTCGGTCAGCACGGTGACGAAATCGTGGTTCTTGGCGGCGGCGCGGATCAGCGCCGGGCCGCCGATGTCGATGTTCTCCACGCAGTCCTCGAACGCCGCCCCGCGTGCCACGGTCGCCTCGAACGGATACAGGTTCACCGCCACCAGATCGATCGGCGCGATGTTGTGCGCCTGCATCTGCGCGACGTGCTCGGGCAGGTCGCGGCGGCCGAGAATGCCGCCATGGATCTGCGGCACCAATGTCTTCACGCGCCCGTCGAGGATTTCCGGGAACCCGGTATGGTCGGACACTTCCGTCACCGCCACGCCGGCCGCGCGCAACGCCTTGGCCGAGCCGCCGGTGGACAGGATCTCAACCCCACGCTTCACCAGCGCCTCGGCGAACGCCACCAGTCCGGTCTTGTCGGAGACGGAGATCAGCGCGCGGCGGAGCGGGACGATGGTGGTCATGGCGAAACCCCCTGGGCAGTCGAAGCGGCGGCAATAGACCTTACGCGCCGGGCAGGTCCAGGGTGCGTGCCGTTCGTATCGCTTCCACTGCGGCACGCGAGGTTCTGGTCGAGGCGTTGCGCGTGAACACGTGGCGCCATTTCGGGCGGCTTTGGAAGGTGTCCGCCGCCGTCATTCCAGTAGCCGCCGCAACGCCGTCTCGGGATCGCGCATGAACCGCCGCATGTCCCGCCAGTGCGGAATCTCCTCCAGCGGCCGCCGCGTGATACCGTCCGAATCGACCCATAGCCGGTCGCATTCGGGATGGCTCATCAGAATCGGCGAATGCGTCGCCACGATCGCCTGGGAGCGGCCGTCCCTATGCAGCGCGTCCAGCAGACACAGCAACGCCATCTGCCGCTGTGGCGACAAGCCGGTCTCCGGCTCGTCCAGCAGATACAGCAGCCCCTCGCTGCCATCCACGCGCGCGGTCAGCAGCGACAGGACGCCTTCACCGCGGCTTTGTTCGTCGGCCAGCCGCCATTCGCCGGTCGCGACCATCGGCAGTCGTCCGGCCCGCGCCATGGCGCCCTCGAACCGGTCGGCGCGCAGGAACATCCCCTTCGGCCGCTTCCCGCCGAACGTCACCTCCACAGCGGCGGAAATCGCGGTGGCCTCGCGCTCGTCGTTGGTTTCGGCGTAGCTGCGGCCGCCGCCCGGCCGGATGGCGCAGCGCGCCGCGATGGCCTCCAGCAGCGTCGTCTTGCCCGAGCCGTTCTCGCCGATCAGGAATGTGAGCGGACGATGCAGCTCCACCTCGACCGGCCCGTTGGCCAGGAACGCCAGCGTCGCACCACGATCGCCGCCGCGCGACGGATCGACCCGAAAGCCGCGCAGCAGCGTCCTGGGCATCGCACTCTTATCCCAGCTTGGTGATGGCCCATTTCACCTGCTGCGGCCCATCCTGGTAGCCGGTCAGCACCACCTGCTCCGCGCGCCGCACATGCGGGCCACCCAGGTAGACGCTTTCCTCCAGCGTCAGCCGGGCGCCATCGGCCAGCAGCCGCCAGCCGCTGCCCGAGGGCAGGCGCAGCAGCACGCCCTCGCCATCCTGCTGCAAGCTGGCATCCACATCGGGGTGCAGGTGGAAGCGCACGGTGAACGGCTGCGGCTCGGCGGCCTCCACGGCGTCCTCGCCGCGAATGTCCTCGCCGCTCTCGCTGACATACAGCCGACGGCGATGCACCGCGCCGAACGGCCGGCGGTAGCCGTCGTGACTGGCTTCCAGCCAATGCGCGCCGTTGGCCTCCTGCCGCGAGACCTCCACCACCTCCGGCCGGCGCCCCAACCCCTCCGGCCGCAATTCGGAGGAGGAGGTGTCGGCGATCACCAGCGTCGAGTGCGCGGCCGTGGCGCGGGTGGCGTCGCGCCATTCGGCGCCGGCGGCGGGCGCGGCGCCGACATTGACGATCATGCGGTCGCGGCCCACCGACAGCTCGAACGACAGCGTGCCGGCATGCGCGAAGCGGTCGATGCGTGCCGGCGCCGGCACGCCGCAATCGATCACCAACACGCTGCGGCCGGCTTGCAGGCGATGGAACCCGCCCTCGGTCAAGGCCGTCGCCGCCCGGCCCGCGCGCCCGGCCTGTGTCAGGACCAGATCGACCAGGGAGCCGACTTCCTCCTTGGTGCCGTTGAACAGCGCCAGCCCGCCGTCGCCGTGGCGCAGACTGCGCAGGGCGGGGGCCATGCGTTCGATCGCGGCGGCCAGCGCCACGGGCGGCTGCGCCTGGGCCGCCTGCAACAGTGCGCGGATCTCCGTCAGGTCCTGCAGCGCGCCCAGCAGCTGCGCCGGGCTGCGCTCGCAGTGACAGCCATCCGGCAAAACCTGGCGGGCGAGTTCCTGCGGCAGCACGCGCAGCGCGCGGGTCAAGAAGGCGGCATGCTCGGGCAGCGCCACGGCAGCGGCGATCAGCCCCTTCAGCGCCGTCAGCGCCCGCGCGTCCAGCTCCTCCGTCGGCAGTGCCGCGGCCAGCGCGCGGGCGTCGGCGACCAGCGTGGTCATCAGCCGCTGGCGGAACCCGTCATCGGCGCTGGCCGCAAAGAAATCGTAATGCCCGAGCCACGCCGCGATCCGCGCGCCGGCCACGTCGGGCCGCTGTGCCACGTCCGGCAGGCCGCCGGCGCCGATCCAGTCCTGCACCAGCGCGCGCGCCCGCGTGCGGGCGGCGTCGGTGCCGAGCGCGCGCAGGTCGCGCAGCCAGGTAAACCCGTGCGCGTAGGACAGCAGCAGATCGGACCCGCCGATCTCCTCGATCGCGCCCGGCCGCAGCACGGTGATGGTGCCGGCCGAGCTCCAGATCGCCCTTCAGCAGATTGGCGCCGCGCACCGGGTCGCCGGGCCATGGGTCGCGCACCGGCAGCGCCGGCGCGTCGGGCACGCGGGTCATGCGCAGGCTGGGCAGGCGGGCCATGCGGCGCCGCGCATCGCGCAGCCAGCGATTCGGGTCCATGGCGATCAAGGGACGGCTCCGCGCAGCGCGGTGATGGCGGCCGTGTAGTCGGAGGACGAGAAGATGCAGGTGCCGGCGACAGCGTGTCGGCGCCGGCGGCGATGACTGCGCTGCGAGGTCGCATGCGTCACGCCGCCATCGACCTCCAATCGGGATCGGCCGGCCGGTGGCGTCGATCAGCCGCCGCAGTTCCGCGATCTTGGGCAACTGGCTGTCCAGGAACGACTGGCCGCCGAAGCCGGGATTGACGGTCATCACCAGCACGATGTCGACCAGATCCATCATCCAGGCGATCGCCTCGACCGGCGTGCCGGGTTCAGCACCACGCCGGCCTTGCTTGCCCAGCGCGCGGATCGGTCTGCAGCGTGCGGTGCAGATGCGGCCCGGCTTCGGGGTGGACGCTCGATGTGGTCGGCCCCGGCCTCGGCGAATGCTGCGAGGAACGGATCGACCGGTGCGATCATCAGATGCACGTCGAACGGCAGCCGGCGTGTGCGGGCGCAGGCTTTTGATGACGCGCCGGGCCGAAGCTGATGTTGGGCACGAAATGCCCGTCCATGACGTCGAGATGCAGCCAGTCCGCGCCGGCGCTTCTCGACCGCCGCGACCTCCTCGCCGAGTCGGGCGAAATCGGCGCCGAGAGGCTGGGGGCGATCAGTATCGGCCGCTCACTGGGATGCTGTCATGGCAACGGTTCTAGACGCTGCGACTGCGCCGCACACAAGCGATCAGCGCCGAACCAATCGCGCGATGAAGAAACCGTCCATGCCGCCGCGCTCGGGCCACAGCGCGGGCGTGGTGCGCACCCAGCCCTCCGGCGTCAGCGCCTCGGCGAGCTCCGGCAGATCGGCCGGCGCGAACCGGCTCGGACGGCGAGCTCTCCCGGCGCGCAGGCGGCGGCGACGCGCTCCGGGCCTTCCTCCGGTTGCAGCGAGCACACGGCATAGATCAGCCGCCCGCCCGGGCGCAGCATGCTGCGCGGCGGCGTCGAGCAGCCGCGTCCTGCTGGGTCGGCGATGCCGCGGATGTCGCGCGGCGCGCTTCAGGTGCGGCACGTCGGGGTGGCGGCGGATCGTGCCGGTGGCGCTGCACGGCGCGTCCAGCAGCACCGCGTCGAGCCGGCGCCGGCGGCTGCCACGCGGCCGCATCGGCGCCGACGACTTCGGCGTGCAGGCGCAGCCGGGCCAGGTTGCTCGCGCAGCCGGCCGAGTCGGGCCGGGTCGCGCTCGACGGCGGTGACGATGCGCGCCGGCGGCGGCCAGTTGCGCGGTCTTGCCGCCGGGCGCGGCACAGAGATCGACCACGCGCTCGCCGGGCCGGGCTGCGAGCAGCCGGGCGGGCAGGGCGGCGGCGGCGTCCTGCACCCAGAACTGCGCCGTCCGCGAAGCCCGGCAGCTCGGTCACGCGCGTGCCGGCCGGGTAGCGCCACGACCCGGTCGGCAGGGCGACACCGCCCTCCGGCGCGGCAGCGCCCGGCGTCAGCGACAGATCGAGCGGCGCCTCGTGCCTGATGCGCCTCGGCGATGGCCCGCGCCTGCGGCGCCCCAGGCCGTCCACAGCCACGCGCGGCGTGTCGAGGCGCGGCCCGTCCAGCGCCGTCGAGCGCCGCCGGCCCGGCTTGCGGCCACCCGGCGCAGCACCGCGTTGACCAGCCCGGCGAACGGAGCCAGGCCATGCGCGCGCGCCAACGCCACGGCGGTGGCCACCGCGGCATGCGCCGGCGTGTCGAGCAGCAGCAGCCCGGCGGCGCCGAGCCGCAGCACATGGCGCACCGGCATCGGCGGCGCCTTGGCCAGATACGGCTCCAGCGCCGCGTCCAGCGAGCCGAGTCGGCGCAGCACCGCGGCGGCCAGCCGGTGGCCGGCGGCGCGGTCGCGCGGCGTCCATCGCCGGCAGCGCGTCCAGCGCCTCCTCCAGCGTGCGGTGGCGGTCGAGCACGGCGCTCAGCAGGGCGAACGCGGCGTCGCGGGTCGGGTCGGTCATGTTCCGTGACATGACCCGTTGCCGCCCCGCATGCTAGAGCCGCCGGCGTTGTGCAGACCATCCGAAGCTTCTTCCAACACCCTCGCCTGCTGCTGGTTACCTTCTGCCTGCTGCTGTGGCTGCCGGGATGGTTCTCCCTGCCGCCCGGCGACCGCGACGAGTCGCGCTTTGCGCAGGCGACCAAGCAGATGGTGGAAAGCGGCGATGCGGTGGACATCCGCAACGGCGCCGAGGCGCGCAACCGCAAGCCGATCGGGATCTATTGGCTGCAACTGCCCGGCGCGGCGGCGGCGCGGGCGATAGGTATAGCGCATAACAATCCGATCTGGCCGTATCGGCTGCCATCGCTGGCCGGCGCGCTGCTGGCGGTGCTGGCAGTGCAGGGGATGGGGCGGCGCCTGTTCGGCAGGGAGGCGGCGCTGCTGGCGGCGGCATCGCTGGCGGCCAGCGTGCTGCTGACCGTCGAGACGCATATCGCCAAGACAGACGCGGCGCTGCTCGGTGCGACGACCGTGGTGATGCTGCTGCTGGCGCAGGCCTATCTGACCGAACGGCTGTCGGCGCTTCAGGCCGGCGTGTTCTGGCTGGCGCTGGGCGCCGGGGTCCTGATCAAGGGGCCGATCACGCCGATGGTGGCGGGGCTGACGGTGGTCATGCTTGCGGTGGCGGACCGGCGGGCGGCGTGGCTGCGCACGTTGCGGCCGGCCTGGGGCGTGCCGCTCGCGCTCGCCGTGGTGCTGCCGTGGTTCATCGCGATCGGTATCGCGACGCACGGCGCCTTCTTTCGCGAGGCGGTGGGCGGCGACCTCGGCAACAAGCTGGCCGGCGGCGACGACGCGCATGGTGCGCCGCCCGGTTTCCATCTGGCGCTGCTGTCGCTGACGCTGTTTCCGGCCGGCTGGACCGTCCTGCGCGCGCTGCCGTCCGCCTGGGCCGCACGCCGCACGCCGGCGACACGCTTCCTGCTCGCCTGGGCGGTGCCGGCCTGGCTGGTGTTCGAGGCGGTGCCGACCAAGCTGCCGCATTACATCCTGCCGTTGGTGCCGGCGCTGTGTCTGCTCGCGGCGCGCTGGCTGCTCGACCCGGCGCGGCGCCCAACCCCGCGCTGGCTGGCATGGCTGAGCACCACGCTGTTCGTGGCGGCGGCAGCGCTGCTCGGCTTGGGCGCGGCAGCACTGCCGGTGGCGCTGCAGGCGCCCTGGTGGCTGGGCTTGCCGGCACTGGCGGCGGCAGTGCTGCTGCTCACGCTCGTGTTGCCCGCGCTGCGACGCGATGCGGTGCTGCGTGCCGCCTGCCTCGGTCTCGCGGCCTCGGTGCCGCTGTATGCCGCAATCCTTGGGCTGGAACTGCCACGTCTCACGCCGTTGTGGCTGGCGCCGCGCGTGGAGGCGGCGCTGGCGGCGCACGCCGATGTGACCGGTTTTGCCGCCGCCGGCTTCGCCGAACCAAGCCTGATGTTCCTGTGCGGCACCGGCACGCGGATGCTCGGCGACGGCGCGGAAGCGGCCGATTTCCTGGCCGCCGCACCCGGACGGGTGGTGCTGGTGGAGGCGCGGCAGTTGCCGGCGTTCACGGCCAGGGCGGCGGCGCTGGCGCTGGTGGCGCATCCGTTTGCCGATATCGCCGGGTTCAACTATTCCAACGGCCGCAGGGTGCGGCTGGTGCTGTTCGATCGAGGGTGATCGACGCCACACCAGCTTTTGTGCCGTCCGACGCAACTATTGGCCCGCTGTGACGATATATGGCTGGACTTGGATGTGTGCTGACAGGACTGCCCGACGACCAGCCGTGAGGGAGTCGCCGGATATGTGGGATCTATGTGGGAGAAGTCATGAACGTGCGTCTTCGTCGCGGCATCGCCGTGATCGGTCTGGTCCTGATGGCTGCCTCGCTCTCCGGCTGCATCGTTGAGGAGGGCCATGGCGGCCATTGCGGATGGTGGTACCACCACTGCTGACCTCCACTACGGGTAGCTTTAGCCGACCCTGCCCCGTGGTTCGCCACGGGGCAGGGGGTTACAGGGCAGGCGGTGACCTCAGGGGGTTACGGCGCCAGCCACCCTGGTGCGGGCCAGCAGCACCCAGCCGCCGAGTGTGCCGCAGGCGGCGATTGCGACAAAAATTGTCATCGGCCGGGCCGTGCCATCGGCTGCGAGGCTCATCATCCCCGTCATCGCCGAACTGCACGTGAACTCCAGCCCGGCGCCGAGCGCGGCCGCGGCCCCCGCGACGGCGCCGAACGGCTCCATGGCGGCCAGGAACGCCGGTGCGAGGATCAGGCCGAGGCTGGTGAATATCGTCAGCGTGAGCAGCACGAATGGCCACAGCGCCGTCATGCCGCAGGCGACCAGCACCATGAGCGTGACGGCGGCAAGGCTGACCGCCATCGCGCCGCCGCCGATCAGCCGGGTGGTGCCGAAGCGGTGCAGCATCGGCGCATTGAACTGGCTGATGCCGATCACCGCGATGGCATGCAGCGCGAACAGCACGCCGAAGACCGTCGGCAGCAGACGATGCAGCGTCACGAACACGAACGGCGCTCCCGAGATGAACAGGAACAGCACGGACTGCGCGCAGGCCGCGATCAGGATCGGCACGATGAAGCGCCGGTTGCCGAGCAGTCCGCGATAGGTCAGCAGGATGGACAGCGGCCGGGCGCTGACGCGGCGTGACGGCGGGTGCGTCTCCGGCAGCAGCCGCAGCGTCATCACCACCACGGCCAGGCAGATCATGATCAGCACGACGAAGATCAGCCGCCAGGAGGTGAACTGCACCAGCAGCCCGCCGAACACCGGGGCCAGGATCGGCGAGATGCTGAGCGACAGCATGGCCAGTGACAGCAGGCGGGCGGCATCCGGCCCGGTGTGCTCGTCGCGGATGACCGCCATCGGCACGACGGCGGTGGCAGCCGCCCCGAGCCCTTGCACGAAGCGGGCGGCGATCAGCAGCCTGATCGACGGCGCAAACGCGGCGGCGGCGGAGGCGACGATGAACAGGCCGAGACCCGCTATGATCGGCTTGCGGCGGCCCACCGTGTCCGAGACCGGGCCATAGATCACCTGCCCGATCGCCAGCGCCACGAAGAAGCTGGTCATGCTGAGCTGGACGGTGCCGGGATCGGTATGCAGGTCGCGCGCGATGGCCGCGAAGCCGGGGATGTACATGTCGATGGCGAAGGCGCCGACGGCGATCAGCAACCCCAGCACGATGGCTTGGCGGTACAGTGGGCGGCCAGACATGGAGGAGCTTTCGTCAGGAGCGGCCGGTTTACGCGAGCGGCCGGATGCCGCCAAGCGGGGGCGGCCACGGGCGCAGGGGAGTCCGTCAGCGGCCGGCCCGTATCCGTTGGGCTTAAGCGCATGTTTACGTCCCGTTAATCATTCGTGCCGTACCTGGGACCGCGGCCACGAATATTTTGTATAGGGCTCGAAGATAATGCATCATCAGAATGATAGCCGTGGCGACTCGCCGGTTCCTGTATCAATACGAAATCTGAAAATGGCAGTCGATATGCCGACACTTACTGAGGTTATATTTTACCATACTTACGGCATCATCGTCGAAAGGACGGCCACGGGGTCGTTCGGTCGGATTCCAGCGCTGTCGGTGGAAACGATGACGTGTTTCGATGGGCCAACGGCGCTGGCGCATTGCAAGGCATTCGTTGACATGTATGACGGCTCCGCAGGCGCAGACGACTGGGGTGACAGGCATCGCGCCGCATCAGCCCCGGCCTGACCTCGTGTCCCGAACACGGCGGCCGCGTACGGAAGGAAAGGGTTGGAACAGCCGGCCCAGTGCCGGTGCGGCAGGCCCTCAAGCACCGCGCCGACAATAAGCGCGATGAACAGGACCGAGGCAACGACGATGAGGGTCATGGCGGTTCTCCCGCATCAGCCCCAACCGGGCCCGACGAACGCGCGCGCCGGAACCACGCTGTCCTGGTCCGGCACTGCCCCGCTCGCGTCGTGCGCCGGGGCATCGTTCGCGGGAAAGCTGGCGTGCGGCGGCTGCGCCATCGGCGCCGGCTCGGAGGCACCTGCCGGAATCGTTGCGAGCGTGACGCCGATGGCGATGCCAAATACAAGCCGGACAACGGCACGGGCGGCGGGTTTTGCTCTGTCGATCATCGGAGTGGTCCTGCATGTCACTGCCGGCGCTGCCACCGGCTGACGGCAAGCTAGGTCCGCGGTGATGCCCACCTGCGTGACCCTGGTCACCTGGTTCTGTTCACGGAACCGTCAGTCGTGAGGAGCGAAGTCGCGCCGATGTCCTGCTGACAAAGAGCGTCATCATATGCCGCTCGTGTCACATGGCCGTCATCGCGCAGGGCGGATTGTTGCAGGGATAATTCTGGCACGACTATGCTTAAGGCAGCGAAGCCCTTCTCCAGCCAGGGGCGGATCGACATGTTGCGCCTGAGTACTTGCAGCGTTTTTGCGATCTTGCTGGCGGCGACGGCGCCGATCCTGTCCCCCGGCATCGCGTTGGCGGACGACCCGAGCTGCCGCACCGATACGTTCGCGAACATCCTGACCGACACCCGCCGCGCGCTGGGCGAAAATGTCGTCAAGACGCTTGCGAACGGGCTGCTGGTCGTCGAGGCCTTCAAGGGAGGGTCGACGGTGGTGAAGGTCGGCTCGACGCTGTTGCTCTCGATCGAGATGCTCGACCTGTGGCGCAACGGCTCGCAGGCGGCCCAGATGCCGGACGCGTCCAACGACCCGAACCGGCGCATGCAGGTCTGTACCGCCGATAGTCCGCTGGCCGCGCAACTCGGCTTCAAGACCCTGAAGGTTGTCGCGGACCCGGGAGTTGCCGACCGGATCGCCCGGCAGCAGCAGTCGACGCCGCCGGCCGCGGATGACGTGGCTTGGCGGCAGGTGCTGGAGGCCCTGAGCCATCCGCCACCGTTGCCAGCCGTCAGCCCGCCTTCGCCGCTGCCCCGGACCGTGCCGCCTGCGGCGGCGCCGCCCCCCGAGGCGATACCGGCCCTGAACGAACTGCCGGAAACGACGGCGTTGTTCGGGCATGTTGTCGATGCGGCGACGGGGCGGGCCGCCGGCGGCGGAACAGTCAGGCTCACCGCGGCCGGCACGAGCGGTGCGGGGCTATGGCAAAATGTGCTGATCGACTCCGACGGCTCGTTTTTCGTCAACCTGCCGCCCGACAAATACGTGTTGTCCTTCGCAGTCCCCGGCTACCAGGTGTTCAGCCGCAGCGTGCTCATTGCGCCCGGTGGGCGGGACCAGACGATCAATATTACGTTGCAGCACCAGCCGAGCTATCCGTGCCCGTTCACGATGGTCAACCGAACGGGCTGGACGATCCAGTTATACATGGGCAACAACGGGCCGCCGGAGCTCATTGCGCCATGGTCGAACCGGGAGTTCACGCTGAACACCGGGTTCATGATCGCCCCTGTGGCTTCGTTCATGGACCATGCGCCGGTTCAATGGCCGCCGATCCGGGCGGCCTGCAATGGACCTGGCTACGCGTTCCTCGATCCCTGAGGGTCGGACGCGTCCTGATCGGTCGGCGAACGACAACGCGGTTGGCCAGGAACCGCTGCGTGGCCGCGTGGGATATGGGCCTGGGGCGGCCGACCTGCATGTCCATGCCAGATGTTTCGGCGACGCGCGGCGATCACAGGGCCGACCCGGCGACTCCGCCCCATGGCGGCGGGGCTTGCGGCCCTCTCCGGTTGCGCCCCTTGCCACAGCGGCAAGGAGGAAACGGCCAAACTATTGAAATCGCAGGATGGTGGTGGAGCTGAGCGGGATCGAACCGCTGACCTCCTCATTGCGAACGAGGCGCTCTCCCAACTGAGCTACAGCCCCATCCCGCGCGTCGACAGCGGCCGAACCCGGCTGGCCGCTGGCGGCGGACAATGCTGACGGGACCGGGCCGCGTCAAGAGGGCGTTTCCGCCAGTGGGTGGTCTTGGTTGCGGGCCGATTTGAGGGTAGCTAGGGTCCGCGCCTGCTTTGGGGAACACCGCGTGCTCACCATCCTGTTCGAGATCGTCGAGGAACTGCTCAGCCTGTACCGCTGGGTGGTGATCCTGGCTGCCGTGTTCAGCACGCTGGTGTCGTTCGGCGTGCTCGACACCCGCAACCGGCTGGTCTGGACGATCGGCGACTTCCTCTACCGCATCACCGAGCCGGCGCTGCGCCCGATCCGCAACGCGCTGCCCAGCTTCGGCGGCATCGACATCAGCCCGGTGATCCTGATCGTGATCCTGTGGGCAGCGCAGATGCTGTTGCAGCGGATCTACATCGCCCTCGTCTCCGGCTCGATGGAAAGCCTGCTGTTCTGACGGTGTTCTGGCGGCGAACCGTCGATGAGGCGGTGCTGGTGTCCGTGAAGGTGCAGCCGAAATCCCGCCGCCCCGGCATTCAGGGCCGCGTGCCGGCGGTGGATGGCGAGCGGCTGCGCATCGGCGTGGCCGAAGCGGCGGAGGATGGCCGTGCCAACCGCGCCGCCTGCGCCACGTTGGCCCATGCGCTGGACATGCCGGCCACGTCGGTCGCGGTGGCGCTGGGGGCGACGAGCCGGGAAAAGACGCTGCGGGTCGCGGGCGACCCGGACTGGATCGTGACACGGCTGGAGGCGCTATGACGGCACGGATCATCGACGGCAAGGCCGTGGCGGCGTCGCTGCGTGAGAGCATTGCGGCGCGCACGGCTGGCCTGTCGTACCGCCCGGGCTTGGCCGTCGTGCTGGTGGGCGAAGACCCGGCGAGCGCGGTCTATGTGCGCAACAAGGACCGCGCAGCCAACGCCGCCGGCATCGCCGCCCGCACGATCCGGCTGCCCGCCGAGCACGACCGAGTCCGAGTTGCTCGCCACCGTGGCGGCGCTGAATGCCGACGACTCGGTGGACGGCATCCTGGTGCAGCTGCCGCTGCCGGCGCAGATCCGCGCCCGCGCGGTGATCGAGGCGATCGACCCGGCCAAGGACGTGGACGGGTTCCACCCGGTCAATGTCGGCCGCCTGCATGACGGGCTGGCCGCTTTGGTGCCATGCACACCGCTGGGCGTGATGAAGCTGCTGGCGCATGCCGGCATTGCGTTGCGCGGCGCGCGCGCGCTGGTGCTGGGGCGTTCGGCGATCGTCGGCAAACCCGTGGCGGCGCTGCTGACGGCGGCCGACGCGACGGTGACGGTGGCACATTCGCGCACGCGCGACCTGCCCGGCGAATGCCGTCGCGCCGAGGTGCTGGTGGCTGCCGTCGGGCGCGCCGAGATGGTGCGCGGCGACTGGGTGGCGCCGGGCGCGGTGGTGATCGATGTCGGCATCAACCGCCTGGACAGCGGCAAGCTGGTCGGCGACGTGGCCTACACCGAGGTGGCTGCGGTCGCAGGGGCCATCACGCCGGTGCCGGGTGGTGTGGGGCCGATGACCATTGCGTGCTTGCTGGAGAACACGCTGAAGGCGGCGCAGGCGCGGCGCGGAGAATAAAAGGCGGAGACTGAAAGTCGGGGCCGTTCAACCGGCGTCAGGCGAGCTTCGCGGCCAGATCGAGGATGTCGGTGGCGTTGATGTCCCACTGGCCGGGGGCTGGCGCCGTGCCGCCGGGGCCGAATTCCTGCGGGCGCGCGATGAACGCCGTTTGCAGGCCGAGTTGCTGCGCGGCCGCAAGATCGCTCAGATGGGCCGCGGCCAGCATGACCGAAGCGGGCGGCAGGCGGAGCAGGGTGCAGGCGCCGAGATAGATCTCCGGGTCCGGCTTATAGTGGCTGAACAGGTCGGCGCCGAACACGGTATCCCAGGGCAGGCCGACATGCTTGGCCATCGCCACCAGCAGGGCGACGTTGCCGTTGGATAGCGGGGCGATGATGTGGTGCTCGCGGATCTGGCGCAGCCCGGCCACCGAATTAGGCCAGGGGCGCAATTGGCGCCAGAGTGTCGCGAGATGGGCGATGTCCGCCTCGGCGAGCCCGTTCAGGCCGAATTGCGGCAGCAGGCGTTGCAGCGAGGCGTGGTGCAGGTCGTCGAGAACGGTCCAGGGCCGGACGCCCTTGCGCACCTCGTCCATCGACGGCGCATAGGCGTCACGCCAGGCATCCACCAATCCGGCCCAATCGGCGGCGATCCGGCGCTCACCCGCCCATGCGGCGAGGTCCGCGATCAGGCTGCCGCGCCAATCGACGACGGTGCCGAATACGTCGAACAGCACGGCGCTGGGGCGCGAGGAGGGCATGAAAGGCATGATGCCGCCTGACCGCGACGGTGGCAAGGTCGCGGCAGCAGGCTGTCCGCCGACGCACCGGTTGCCGAGACGTGTCAGGCATGTCCCAATACCGCCATGCGAATCATTATTATCGGCGCCGGCATCGTCGGGCTGAGTACCGCGTGGTGGCTGGTGCGTGACGGGCACGACGTGACGGTCATCGACCGCGCCGCGTCCGTCGGGCAGGGCGCCAGCTTCGCGAACGGCGCGCAGCTCTCCTACGCCTACGTCGCCCCGCTCGCGGCCCCGTCGGTGTTGCGCGAGCTGCCGAAATTCCTGCTCTCGGCCAAAAGCCCGGTGCGCGTCCGGCCGACCGCCGACCCGGCGCACTGGCATTGGCTGCTGGCGTTCCTGCGCGCCTGCACCAGCGCCGCCAGCGACGCCGCCACCGCGAAACTGCTCGCCCTTGCCGCGATCAGCCGCGCCAGCCTCGCGGAGATGCTCGCGGCGACGCCGGTGGAGTTCCTGCACCGCCGCAACGGCAAGCTGGTGGTGCAGTCCAGCGCGGCCGGCATGGCAGGGGCGGTGCGCCAGATGCAGCTCCAGGCCACGCTGGGCTGCAAGCAGGAAGCGCTGGGGCGGGCCGAATGCCTGGCACTGGAACCGGCGCTGGCCGCCATCGGCGACCGCCTGGTCGGCGGCATCCTGACGCCGGATGAGGAGGTGGGCGATTGCCGCCTGCTGTGCGAGGGGCTGCACCGCGCGCTGATGGCCCCGCCGTTCGGCGTACGCTTCATGCTGGGCACCGAGCTGCGACACGTCGCGCGCGACGGCAACCGGGTCGCGGCATTGCAAACCAGCGCCGGCGCGCTGGAGGCGGAGGCCTATGTGCTGGCCGCCGGGGCGCAGGCGGCGGCCCTCGGGCGGGCGGTGGGGCTGCGCCTGCCGGTGCGGGCCGTGCGTGGCTATTCCATCTCCGCACCTGTGCGGCCGGGCAACCAGGCGCCGGTGCGCAGCATCACCGACGCCGCGCGCAAGGTGGTCTATGCGCCGCTCGGCGACAGCCTGCGCGTGGCCGGATTCGCCGAAATCGACGGACGCGGCGCCCAGCCGAACCCCGGGCGCGTCGCGGAACTGGTCGGCGAACTCGATGCCACGTTCCCCGGTCTGCGCGAGTTTGGCGACGTGCGCCCGTGGGCCGGGTTGCGCCCGGCCACGCCCACCAGCGTGCCGATGATCGGACGCGCCGGGCTGGACAACCTGTTCGTCAATGTGGGCCACGGCGCGCTGGGTTTCACGCTCGCGGCCGGCAGCGCCCGGCTGCTCGCCGACATCGTCGCCGGCCGTGCGCCGCCCGCCGGCAGCGATGTCGTCCTACGGTAAATGCGACGCACTCTCATCATTGCAAAATCGGGTTGAACCGATGCGGATCGCCCCCATACTGCGGCTGCGGCGTTTTGCCGCCGAGCGGAGGCGTTTATGCGCAATTTCAACGAGCTGAGCGAAAAGGAAATTATCGCACTGGCGATCGGCAACGAGGAAGAGGACGGCCGCATCTACGCCGACTTTGCCGAGGGCCTGCGCACCGATTACCCGGCCACCGCGAAGGTGTTCTCTGAAATGGCGCAGGCGGAGGGCGACCACCGCCGGCAGTTGATCGACCTGTATCGCGAGAAATTCGGCGAGCATATTCCGCTGGTTCGCCGCCAGGACGTGCGCGGCTTCGTGCAGCACCGGCCGATCTGGCAACTGCGCCCGCTCGGCGTGGACGTGGTGCGCAAGCAGGCGCAGGTGATGGAGGCGGAGACGCAGCGCTTCTACCGTCAGGCCGCCGCCCACAGCACCGATGCGTCAATCCGCAAGCTGCTCGGCGATCTGGCGGAAGTCGAGGCGGAGCACCAGCACACCGCCGACCGGCTGGTCGCCGAGAACGTGCCGGCGGGCGTCGCGCATGAGGAACTGGAGGCGCAGCGGCGCATGTTCGTGCTGCGCGTGATCCAGCCGGGACTGGCCGGGCTGATGGATGGCTCGGTGTCCACGCTCGCGCCGGTGTTCGCGGCTGCGTTCGCCACCGGGCGGTCGTGGGATGCCTTCGTGGTCGGGCTGGCGGCGTCGATCGGTGCCGGCATCTCGATGGGCTTCGCCGAGGCGCTGTCGGACAATGGCAGCCTGACCGGGCGTGGCGCGCCGTGGATACGCGGGACGATCTGCGGGCTGATGACCACGCTGGGCGGCATCGGCCACACGCTGCCGTTCCTGATCGCGAATTTCTGGACCGCGATGGCGTTGGCGATGGTGGTGGTGATCATCGAACTCGGCGTGATCACCTGGGTACGCTGGCGATACATGGACACGCCGCCGTTTTCGGCAGCACTCCAGGTGGGCTTCGGCGGCGCGCTTGTGTTCGTGACCGGCATCCTGATCGGCAACAGTTGAGCCGCCGGGCCGATCGGCCGCCTGGCGTCGGGCCGGAGACGCCCCAGATCTCTCATTGGAGGAGAAGGCAGGAGTACGTGATGAAGGCCATTTGGAACGGCGCCGTGATCGCCGAGAGCGACGACATCGTGACGGTGGAGGGCAATGCGTATTTTCCCGAAGCATCGCTCGATCGCGCACTGATCACGCCGAGTGCCCATACCTCCGTGTGCGGCTGGAAGGGCACCGCCAATTATTATTCGTTGCAGGTTGCCGGAAAAACCAACCCGGACTCCGTATGGTACTATGCCGAGCCGAAACCGGCGGCCGAGCAGGTCAACGGGCGGGTGGCGTTCTGGAAGGGCGTAGAGATCGTCTGACGCGCCGCTCAGCCGGCGCGCGGCAGCAGCCGCTCCAGGCCGTGGCGGTGCAGCAGGTCGCGCGGCGCGATCTCGGTCCAGATGGTCTCGAACTGGTCCGCCACATCGTCCGCCGGCTGGTGGGTGCCGAGGTTGCTTTGCGAGACGCTGGTGCCGCCTTGCGCGTCGGCCGCCAGAAGTGCGGCGAGCCCGGCCGGGTTCAGCGTAGCCTCTGGCACGCCGAGGCGGCGGAGCGCCCCGGCGGGATCGGCGACCAGGTCCTCGTACCAGATCAGCACCGGCTGGTGGCCGGTCTGGACCAGCGCGTCATAGGTTGTCACGCCGCGCGCCAGGATATCGGCAAGGGCGCGCGGAGAATCCGCAAAGGCGCGGTGACGGGACCGTGCCCAGCCCAGGCGATCGCGCAGCATGAACACGACCCGTGCCTCCGGCACCGCCCGGGTCATCAGGCTGGCGATCTCGTTGCAATGGTCGCGCAGCTTGATGACCACGTCGGGACCGATCTGGCGGGCTAGCGCGGCCGTGCAGCCGCGGATCAGGGCCAACCGCCCGGCTTCGCCGACACGCGTCGCTGCGCTGGCCGGCATCGCGGCAACCTGGGTGTAGATGTCCGGCTCCGACGCCGCCGGCTGGCCGATGTGATGCAACAGCGTTGTCAGCAGCGTCGTGCCGCAGCGGCTGACCGAGAACACGAAGCGGGGCGACCCGATGATCGGCGGTTCCAGGTCCGGCAACCGCTCGATCGGCACGCTCAGCAGGCGTTCCGCGCCGGCAAATTGCCCCTGATAGAGAAACGGCGCCGAAAGCGCGCGCACGGTATCGGGCGTGTCGGTGTACAGCACCCGTTCTGCCTCGGCGTCGAAGCAGTAAGGCAGCAGCCCGTCCAGCCGCCCGATCCGGTCCGCACTGGATGCGAGCGAGGTGGTGAAGTCCGTGGGATTGACGACGGACATGTCGTAGCGGTCGCTGCGGCTGGCGATATCGAGCCACAGGTATTGTCGCCGATAGGCCGGAATCGTCATTGGGCAAGACCTGTGCTGACCGACCGAACGCTCGGCGATGCCTCACAGCATCGTTGCTGCCGGGCCGGCGCGGCAAGCCCCGGCTTTCGCGAGGCTGCCGGACGCGCTAAGGCAGCATGAAGATGAGGGGGTCCGACATGGCCGAGATCAGGCGTTTCGAGGGGCGGGTGGCGGTGGTGACGGGGGGCGCGTCCGGCATCGGATTCGCGGCTGCCGCGCGGTTGCTGCGCGAAGGCGCGCAGGTCGCTATCTGGGACCGCGACGCCGGCGCCCTGGCCGGGCTGGCCGAAAAATTCGCAGGCCCCGTGCATACCGAGACCGTGGACCTCGCCGAACCCGACGCCGTAAAGCAGGCTGCCGACAGCACGGCGCAAGCACTCGGCCGCATCGACATCCTGGTCAACAGTGCCGGTCTCGGCGGGCCGAACCACATGCTATGGGACTATCCCGTCGACGCCTGGAAGCGGGTGATGGACGTGAACGTCAACGGCGTCTTCTACTGCAACCGCTTCGTGGTGCCGCACATGCTGGCCAATGACTACGGCCGCATCGTCAATATCGCCTCGATCGCGGGCAAGGAAGGCAACCCAAACGCGTCCGCCTACTCGACATCCAAGGCGGCGGTGATCGGGATGACGAAGTCGCTCGGCAAGGAACTGGCCAAGACCGGCATTCGGGTGAACGCCATCACGCCGGCGACGGTCGATACGCCGATCCTGAAGCAGCTCACGCCGGAGTTCATCGAGTACATGCGGTCGAAGATCCCGATGGGCCGTTTCGGCACCGTGGAGGAAGTCGCGTCGATGATCTGCTGGCTGGCGAGCGAGGAAGTCAGCTTCACCACGGCGGCGGTGTTCGATCTCTCCGGCGGGCGCGCCACATACTGATACCGATCCGATCGTAACGCCTTCTTAGCCGTCCGGCCCGACTCTGCCGCCTGAGCCCCACGGGGGGCCGTGGCGCGGAGGACGGCGGTGGCGGAGGGGCACGTGCTGGTCACGGGTGGCTCGGGTTTCCTGGGGCGCCAGATCGTGGCGGCGCTGCACGCGCTGGGCGCGGACGTGATGACACCGGTCGGCCCGCGCCCGGACCTGCTGAGCGCGTCCGGCCGGGCCGACCTGCTGGCCGGGTTGCGTGCGGAAACGCTGGTGCATGCGGCCTGGGTGACCGGCAACGGCGCGTTCTGGGCCAGCGAGGCGAATCTTCGACTGGGTGTCCGCCACGATGGACCTGATGCGGGCATTCCGCTCGGCCGGCGGGCGGCGTTTCGTGCTGGTCGGCAGCTGCGCCGAATACGACTGGTCGCGGCCAACTCGCCGGCCCTGGCGCGAAAGCCGCGCCTGCCGGCCGCAAACGTTGTATGGGGCGGCGAAGCTCGCGTCCTGGACGATGCTGGCGGCGTTCGCGCGGCAATCGGGGCTGTCGGCGGCGACCGCGCGGGTGTTCGTACCGGTCGGTCCGCACGAGTCGCCGGCGCGGCTGCTGCCGAGCCTGATCCGGGCTGCGCTAACCGGAACCGAGATCGCCACCGGCCCGGCCGACCTCACGCGTGATTTCACCGACGTGCGCGATGTCGGTGAGGCGATTGCGCGCGTGGCGCTGGCGGCGATCGATGGGACGGTGAATATCGGCGCCGGCCGCCCGGTCAGCCTGGGCGAGTTGGTACGGCGCGTGCCGGGTGCGAGCGCGGTGGCACGGCTGGGTGCGCGCAAGCTGCGCCCGGGGGAGCCGTTGTGGATGGTGCCGGACGGCAACCGCCTGCGCCGCGCCACCGGCTTCGCGCCGCGCTACAGCCTGGAGGACACCGTCGACGATACGCTCGCGTACTGGCGCGGCATCGCGGCATGACCCGCGCCTGCCCGCTCTGCGGGGGCGAGCCCGGCCCGCCGTTCCTGGTGCGTGCGGCGGTGCCGGTGCACCAGAACCTGACGGCCGTCAGTGCGGAGAGGGCACGGTCGGCGGCGCGCGGGCGGCTGGAGATGACGGCCTGCGTCATATGCGGCTTCGTGTTCAACCGCGCTTTCGATGCAGGCTTGCTCGCCTACGGCCCGGACTACGACAACACGCAATCGCTGTCGGCGGCGTTCGACGACCATCTGACCGCCCTGGCCCGGCATCTGGTGGAGCGGCGCGGCGTGCGCGGCGCGCGCATCATCGAGGTGGGATGCGGCCGGGGCGACTTCCTGCGCCGGCTGGTGGCGTGGCCGGGTGCCGACAACACCGGCATCGGCTTCGATCCGGCATATCGGGGCGGCCATCAGGCGGACGGCGGGCGGCTGCGGTTCGAGCGCCGGTTCTACGGACCGGACTGCGCCGATATCCCGGCCGACGTGGTGATCTGCCGCCACGTGATCGAACACATCGCCGACCCGCTGGCGCTGCTGGCATCTGTGCGCGGTGTGCTGCGCCATTCACCGCGGGCGCGGGTGTTCTTCGAGACGCCGGATGTCGGCTGGATCCTGCGTCACGGCGTGCTGTGGGATTTCTTCTACGAGCATTGCTCGCTGTTCAGTGCCGCCACGCTGACACGCGCCTTCGCCGGTGCCGGCTTCACGAACATCGCCGTGCGGCATGTATTCGCCGACCAGTATTTGTGGCTGGAGGCCGAGCCTGGGGAGCCCGGCCGCGATGGTTCGCAGGCCGGACCGGTGGTGGGATCGGCGTGGCGATACGGCCAGGCGGAGGCGGCGCGGCGCGCGATGTGGCACGAGCGGATCACCGACCTGGCGGCGCAGGGATCGGTGGCGGTGTGGGGCGCCGGGGCCAAGGGCGCCACGTTCGTCAGCCTGACCGATCCGCACGCGACGCTGATCGATTGTCTGGTTGATATCAACCCGGCCAAGCAGGGCCGCTTCGTGCCCGGCACCGGCCACCCGATCGTCGCACCGCGCGCCCTGACGGGGCGCGGCGTGCGCCACGTGGTGCTGATGAACCCCGCCTACCGCGCGGAGGTCGCGGACATGCTGCCGACGCTGGGCGGCGCGCGGCTTGCCGAGTGGGAGGCCTGACGATCCCCTGGTAGTCTTTCCCGATCGGACGGGGAGAACCATCGTGACGGCCACCACACGCATCCTGTGTTTCGGCGATTCCAACACCTGGGGCTACATCCCGGCGCCTAATGGCAGTCCGACCACGCGCTATGCGCGTGCGCAACGCTGGCCGCATGTCATGGCGGCGACACTCGGCGGCGATGTCGAGGTGATCGAGGAAGCGCTGAGTGGCCGCACGACCGACATCCTCGACCCGGATTTGGCGCAGGTGGCGGGGGCCGGGACGGACGGCAGCGCCTATCTGCCGGCGGCGCTGGCCAGCCATCTGCCGCTCGATCTGGTCGTGGTGATGCTCGGCACCAACGACGTGAAGCCGCATCTCGGACGCACGCCGCAGCGCATCGCGCTGGGCGCGAAACGGCTGCTGGATTCGGTGCGCACGCTCGATGGCGGCGTCGGCACGGTCTATCCGAACCCCCGCGCGCTGCTCGTCTGCCCGCCGCCGCTGGGCGCGCTGACCCCGCCTTTCGACGAGATGTTCGCCGGCGGCCACGCCAAGACTCAGCAATTGCCGGCGCTGTATCAGGCCGTGGCGACGGCGGCCGGTGTGGCGTTCCTGGACGCCGGGCAGGTGATCGCCACAGACGGGCTGGACGGCGTGCATTTCAGCGCGGAGATGCAGCACCGGCTCGGGGTGGCCGTGGCCGAGACGGTGCGGCGCGTTCTGGCGACCTGACGCCGTTACGCCCCGGCCGCGCCGAGCTGGGGCAGCAGCGTCTCGGGCGGTGCCGCGCCGGTGGCGACGAGCAGGCAGCCGGTGATGGCGTCGGCGGCCGGTGCCGCAACCACGCGGCCCAGGCGCGCGGCCACGCGGGGCCGCAGCACGGGCGACAGACCGCCGGCCATGTAGAGCGCGTCATCGGCAGCCAGCGCGAAGCTGCCGGCGAGTGCTGCCAGATGCGTGGCCGCGCCGTCGACAATTCGCTCGGCCACCGCATCCGCGTCCTTCGCGGCGTCCAGCACCAGGGGCGCGAGGGCCGCAAGACGGTCGGGACCGATGCCGACCAGCACCCCGCCCGAAAAATTGCCGCCGGCGTGCAACGCGGCCAGGACCGAGCCGGCGAGCCGGTCGCGCGGCACGACGCCGTCCACGGCAGCCAGGGCGTGGCGCACGGCCCGTCGCCCGATCCAGGCGCCGCTGCCCCGGTCGCCGCCGATCCAGCCCCAGCCGTCGCGAATGACCGAATTTCCGTCGGCCAGCAGCCGGTGGCCGACGACGCCGGTGCCGGCGATGATGAGCGCGCAGGGCAGCCCGCCACCGGCGCCGATCAGCGCCGCGTAGCCGTCCGTCATGACCTCGGCGCGCGCAAAGCGCGGACAGGCGGCGAGGAAGCGGCGGCGGATGTCCGGCGCCAGCAGGCCGGCGCCGCCGATCGCCAATGTCGCCTCGGGTGCGGCGCAACCGGCCTCGGCGGCGCAGGCCGACCACAGCTCGGTCAGGCTTGCCACGGCGCGGTCGAGGTCGGTGGTTGGATTGCAAGGCCCGGACCGTGACTGCGCCAGCACCGCGCCATCGGCGCCGACCAGACGGCCACGGCACTGGCTGCCGCCGGCATCGACGCAGAAGATCGGGCCGCTCACGGCGCGTTGGACTGATCGGGCATACGACTACCTGCGAGGGATCATCTGCGACAGATCGTTGCCGTTCACCAGGAATTTTCCTTCCTCATACACAACATCCCACACCAGCTTGTCGCCATCCTGCTGACCGAACCCTTTGAGCAGGATCAGGAACGGCGTGGCCTGCCGCAATGCCGGCGTGGTGCTCGACTCGCGGATCATCGCGTCGATGCCGGTGGCTTCGAACCGCGCATGGCCGCTGTACGCGTCGCGATCGACCATCAGGATCTCGCCGCTGCCCTTGAGCGACACCGGCCCGGCATCCACCGCCAGTTCGTCCAGGCCGACGGTAACCGGTCCCTGCCGCAGCAACGCCCGCATCCGCAGGTCGAGCGTCGGATCCCTGCCGTCGCTGTCGATGGCGCGGAGCAGCAGGTCTGTCAGCGCCTTGCCCGAGACGCCGCCGACGCGCGTGGCCAACGCGATGTGGCGCGGCAGGTAGTCGTGCAGGACACCTTGGGGGATGGCGGAACTGTCCAGCCCGTCCGAGGCGAAGGTCAGCCGTAGCCTCAGCAGCCCGGCCGGGGCGCCCATCGCCAGCCCGGCCGAGATGCGCGACGCGCGCATGGTCTGCCCGGCCTCCTCGACGCGCAGGTTTTCAAGCGTCCCTTGTTCGCTAAAGCCGGTGGTCAGGTCACGGAGCGCCACGATCGCGTCGCGCAACGACACGCGGGCCGCATCCGTCAGCTTTGGCCTGCGCAGATACGCTGGCAGCGGTTGGCCTGACTTGGCGTCGCGTTCCCGCCGTGCCTCGGCCGCCGCGTCCATCGCGATCGGTGCGAGGTCGATCACCGCCCGCACCACCGGCGGCAGCAATTCGGGCGTGAGATTGTCGACATGGACCGATCCGGTGAACCGATCCGCCGAGAACGACACCACGCCGATCTTGGGTGCCAGCGACATCCCGGCCAGGCGCGTGCCCGCCATTTCCTGAAGCACGTTGATCCGCCCGCCCTCGGCCGGCTGCCAGGACAGATGGCTGACCAGTTGGCCGATGCGCGTGCTTCGGGCACCCTGCGGCGCCTCGACGCGGGTGGCGTAGCCCTTGATCGTGGAATCCCAGGTGGAGGCGGTGGTGAAGCTCGGGTCCAGCACCGCGTGGCCGGCCTGCTCGTCGGTCTCGGTGGTCAGCGTGGTGGGACCGCCGCCACCCGCCGAATACGAGACCCGCAGCGGCGACGGGAGCGCGATCTGGTCGAATGCCCAGCGCCCGCCGGCGAGCGGCGTGGCCACGGCCGTGATCGGGCCGGCCGTCACGGTTGCCGTCGCGGGCGCAAACAGCTCCGTCGGGATCGTGACGCGGAAATGGTCGCCCTCGGCGGTGATCCGCACCGGCCGGTCGGCAAGATCCGCGCGCGGCCCGAGCAGATCCGCGAGCCATGCGCGGACCTGCCGTTCCAGATCCGCCGCGCGGTCATCCTGCGCGCGCGCCGGTGCGGACGGCACGATGGCCGCTGCAAGCAGCAACGCGCCGAGCACCGATCCCATCCACGGTCGCATCCTGGCGAGTGCGAATGTCGCGTGCATCTGCGTCGTCCTGTTCAGCCCGCCGACAGGATAGCCCGCCACGCCTTTGTTCGCCATGCGGTGCGGGCACGCCGGCGCCGACGGCGGACGGCCGCCTTCAGGACGCGGCGCCCCTGCGGCGGATTGCCAGCAACAGGGCGAGTGCCGCGAGCGATGCGGCAGCGCCGACGAGGAATGCCGTCGAGTACCCGAAGGGACCGGCGATGAGACCGACCACGGGGCCGGTCAATCCCAGCGCCATGTCGAAGAAGGCGATGAAATTGCCCACCGCGCGCCCACGCTGCTCCGGCGGAACACGCCGCGTCGCCTCGACCCCCATCGCGGGGAACACGAGCGAGAAGCCGATGCCCGTCAGCGTGGCGCCTGCGAACGCGAAACCGGCGTTTGGCGCCAGCCACAGCACCAACTGGCCGACCGCCTCGACGGCGAGCGAGACAGCGGCGACCCGGGCGCCGCCGAGGCGATCCGGCAGATGGGCGCCGACCAGACGTACCAGCACGTAGCCGGTCCCGAAGCCCGCCAGCGCCAGCCCGGCACCGGACCAACGGTTGGCCGAGAAGTCGAGCACGAGGAACGCCGCCATGGCCGCGAACGGCGCCGTCGCCAATGTCAGGACCAACCCCTGCCGCCAGATCAGCGCCAGCACGCGGTGAAAGGGCACGCGATGGCCGCCGCTTGCCGGTACAGCCGGCGTGCCGAGCGCGATCAGCATGGCAAACAGCGGGACCGCGATCGTCAGCACGGCGACGCCGACGAAGCCGGAGGCGGCACGAACCGCGAGGCCGATCGGCGCGCCAAGGCCCAGCGCGGTATACAGGGCGATGCCCTGCCAGGACATGACCTTGCCTGTGCGCGACGCGCCGAGGCGGGCGATACCCCAACTCATTGTGCCTGTGACGAACAAACTCTCGCCGAGCCCCATCAACACGCGGCCGATCAGCAGCAGGCCGAGTTCTCCCCTCCGGGCCAACAGGCGCCCAGGCGGAGGCGAGATAGAACAAACCGGAAGACGCCGCGAGCGGCAGGCCGAGCAGCACGGCACGGCGGGGTCCGCGGTGGTCGCACAGCGTGCCGCTGCGGTGCCTCGTCAGGACCGTCACCAGGGACTGGGCGCCGATCACCCAGCCGACCATGACGGAGCTGAAGCCCAGATCGTGCTGCACATACAGCGACAGCACCGG
Source organism: uncultured Pseudomonadota bacterium (assembly GCA_963764895.1). Classification (GTDB taxonomy): domain Bacteria; phylum Pseudomonadota; class Alphaproteobacteria; order Acetobacterales; family Acetobacteraceae; genus CAVXUK01. The sequence continues at coordinate 295,655 of CAVXUK010000007.1, read as the reverse complement.
CAGCGGCGCGCCCACTGACATGAAGCCGAAGAATACGATCAGGACCAGCGGCGCCATGCCGCCAAAAACGTCCCTGGCAGCAAGGTCAACTGAAGGGGAACGACGCGCGATGTCACTCATGTACTGCACCTAAAACGCCAATCCTGGCCCTATGACGGTCAGTGACTTGGACGATGGTGCGTTGGGTGACGTTAACGCTTACGGAGGCGGTGGAAGTGCCCGCTCGACGAGGTGGGGTTTATGTCGGCCCGCCGGCAGCCGTCAACCGGAATTTTCACGCGTTCGCCTCGAGCAGACAGCGCAGGCCGTCCAGCATCTGGGCTGGCGTTGGCGGGCAGCCGCGAATGGTCAGGTCCACCGGCACGGCGGAGTCGACCCCGCCGGCGATGGCGTAGCTGCCCTTGAACACGCCGCCGTCGACCGCGCAGTCACCGACTGCCACCACCCATTTCGGGTCGGGCGTCGCCCGCCAGGTACTTAGCAGCGCTTCGTGCATGTTGCGCGTGACCGGGCCGGTCACCAGCAATACGTCGGCGTGGCGCGGGCTGGCCACGAAGCGCAGGCCAAACCGCTCCAGGTCGTACACCACGCTGTTCAGCATCTGGATTTCCAGCTCGCAGCCGTTGCAGCTGCCGGCATCGACCTGCCGGATCGACAGGCTGCGCCCCAGACGCGCCTGCGCCGCCGCCGCCAGCCGGTCGGCCAGCACCTGGGTGGTCCCGGCGTCCGGCGCCACCGGCGGCAGCGTCGCCGGGCCATGGCGCAACGAGCGGGCGATGGTGCGCCAGACCATTACAGATCCACCCCCGAATACGAGCAGTTGAACGACTTGTTGCACAGCGGGAAGTCGGCGACGATGTTGCCGCGAATGGCGGCTTCGAGCAGCGGCCATTGCAGCCAGCTCGGGTCGCGCGGGAAGGCCGCCGCGATCAGGCCGGCATCCAGCCGCAGCCAGTGCCAGATGTCGCCGCGAAACCCCTCGGCCCAGCCGATGCCCTCGCCCGACACCGGTGGCAGTGCGACGCTGAGCGGCCCATCCGGCAGGGATGCGAGCATTTGCCGGATCAAACCGACGCTTTCCTCGATCTCGGCCACCCGGACGCGCACACGCGCATCGACGTCGCCTTCGGATAGCACCGGCACCGTGAATTGCAGCCGGTCGTACGGCGCGTAGCCTGGCATGCGGCGTACATCCACATTGCGGCCGGAAGCTCGCCCGACGAAGCCGCCGGCGGCGAAATCCTGCGCCAGGGCCGGCGCGACAGTGCCGGTGCCGACCATGCGGTCCACGAGGCTCGAATAATCGTCGTAGACGCGCAGCAGATTGGGCAGTTCGGCCTGGAGCAGGGCCAGCACGCCGGCGATGATCTCCGCGCTGCCAGCCGCGATGTCGGCCACCACGCCGCCGGGGACGACGCAATCCATCATCAGCCGGTGGCCGAAGGCATTCGCGCTCGCGCGCAGGAGCGATTCGCGATGCCAGCCGAGCCGTGCCGGCAGGAATGCGAAGGCGGCGTCGTTGGCGATGGCGCCGATGTCGCCGACATGGTTGGCCAGCCGTTCCAGCTCGCCCATGACCGCGCGCAACGCCACCGCGCGCGGCGGCGGCTCGGCGCCGGTTGCCGCCTCGGCGGCGCGGGCGAAGGCGATGGAATGGGCGACCGTGGAGTCGCCCGACAGCCGTGCGGCGAAACGGGCGGCGACCCGCGGCGACTTGCCGCGCATCAGGCCGAGCGTGCCCTTGTGCAGATAGCCCAATCGGATCTCGAGGCGCACCACCGTCTCGCCCTGGGCGGTGAAGCGGAAATGTCCCGGCTCGATGATGCCGGCATGCACCGGACCTACCGGGATCTGGTGCAGGTCGCTGCCCTCGGAGGTCAGGAACTCGGGCGGCTCGGCGGGGCCGGTGACCGGTATCGGGCGCGGCGACAGCGGCGCGTGGTTCGCCCATTTGCCGTGATCGAGCCAGACGCGCGCGTCCAGCCCGCCATCGGCGACGTGACCCCACAGGTCGCGCACCATGCGCTCGAACCACGCCGCCGCCGGGCGATAGGGCGACAAGGCCGGGTAGGCGCCCGCCTCGACATTCGTCGACACCGGCAGCACGGTGCCGTCGGCTTCGTCGTGCAGCAGCGCATGCACCTGTTGCGTGTCCGCCCACAGCGCCAGCAGCGCCAGCTGCGCCTCATCCGCCAGCGCCAGGGCCATGTGCTGCCATTGCGCCTGCGTGAGCACGGTACCGCGCCCACGGCCGGCATGGCTCGGCGCGGCCGGCGCGCAGCAGTTCGGCGATCGCGCTCACCGCATCTGCTCCGCGATGGCAGCGAACCACGCCACCACCGGGCCCGGCATCGCCAGCCCCAGTACCAGCACCACCGCCAGATGCAGCCATGCCGGGGCCAGCGCGAACAGGCTTGGCGCCGGGCCGCGATCCGGCGACGGTTCACCCAGGCACAAAGCGATGAGCCGCGTGGCCAGCGCCCAGGCGCCGACCACGAGCCCGAACCCAAGCGGCACCACCAGCGCCGGGACACGCCGCGCCGTTTCCGTCACGATCATGAACTCGCTGGTGAACAGGCCGAATGGCGGCAGCCCGGCGATGCCGACGACGGCGGCGGCCAGCGTCAGCCCCAGCGCGCGATGCCCGGCGATCAGGCCCGTGATGTCGGCGAATTTCTGCCCGCCCTTCAACTGGCTGGCGCGGCCGATGCACTGGAACACCGCCGCCTTGGTCAGCGTGTGCAATGTCAGGTGCAGCACGCCGGCGAACACCGCGCCCGCGCCGCCAAGCCCGAACGCGAACGCCGCCACGCCCGATTGCTCGATGGTCGAGAATGCGAAGAAGCGTTTGGCGTCGCGCCGCCGCCACAGGCTCAGCCCGGCCAGCAGCAACGAGAGCAGGCCGAGTGCCATGATCGGCGGCCCCGGCGCGATCGCCTCGGTGTTGGCGGCCAGCAGCGAGCGGGTGCGCAGGATCGCCACCAGCGCCACGTTCAGGATCGAGCCCGCCAGCACGGCTGAGACCGGCGTCGGTCCCTCGGCGTGCGCGTCCGGCATCCAGGCGTGCAGCGGCGCCAGCCCGGCCTTGGTGCCGTAGCCGAGCAGCAGGAACACGAAGGCGAGGTTCAGCAGCGGGCCATGGCAATGCGGTGCCGCCGTCGCGAGTGCGGTCCAGGTCATCGCCGGCAGCCCGGGGCCGAGCACCGGCAAGGCCGCGAGATACAGGACGAACGTTCCGAACAACGCCAGCGCGATCCCGACGCCGCAGAGGACAAAAAACTTCCAGCTTGCCTCCACGGCCTCGGCCGTGCGCGGCAGGCCCACCACCACCACGGCGGCCAGCGTCGCGGCCTCGATGGACACCCAGGTGACGCCGAGGTTGTTGGTCAGCAGGGCGAGCAGCATGAAGCCGAGGAAGAACAGGAACAGCGCGTGATACTGGCGCAGCCGTGCCGCATCGATGCGCCCGGTCGCTGCCTCGACGCGGATATAGCTGCGGCTGAACCAGGATGTGGTCATGCCGACGAAGGCGGTCAGCAGCGCCATGTGCGTGGCCAGCGGATCGACCAGCAGCAACTGGCCGGCCCGTGCCTCCCACGGCAGCGCGCAGGCGGCGGCGAAGCCGGCGGTGCTGGCGGCAATCACCACCCAGGTCGCCACCGTCGCTGACCGCACGAACACCAGCAGCAACCCGCCCAGCAGCGGCAGCAGCGGCACCAGGGCCGGCGGCGTGAGCAGTTCGGCGATCACCGTTGCGCGCCGCCGACGCGGTCGAGATGGCTCACGTCCAGGCTGTCGAACCGCTCGCGGATGCGAAAGAAGAACACGCCGAACACCACGAACGCCAGCAGCACCAGCACGGCCACCGACAACTCGAGCACCAGCGGCATCCCGTCCAGGCCCACGGCGGCCAGGATCAGCCCGTTCTCCAGCGACATGAAGCCGATCACCTGCGTCAGCGCCGAGCGGCGGGTGATCATCATCAGCAGGCCCAGCAGCACCACCGACAGCGCCATCGCCAGATCCTCACGCGTGAGCGTCTGGCTTTCGATCGTGGTCGGCAGCACCACGAGGATCGCGACCGTCACCAGCGCGACGCCGAGCGCCATCGAGGGAAAGACGCCCAGCGCCGGGTCGATCGCCCGCTGGATGCGCAGGCGGCGGACGATGCGGTGCAGCGCCAGCGGGATCGCGATGCCCTTGGCGGCCAGCGCGATCAGCGCGGCGAGATAGAGATCGGTCGAACTCCTGCACCCAGCCCTGCCACGCCGCCGCCGCCGCGAGCGTGATCGCCTGAAAGGCGTAGATGTTGATGATGGCCGTGATGCGGCGCTGGTAGAGCAGCGCGAACGACAGCACCAGGATGGCGCCGCCCAGCAGATGCGCCAGATCGTAGGAGAACGCGCCGTAGGCGATGCGATGCATCAGGCGAATCCCTGGCTGACGAACAGGAAGATCGCCGCGAGCAGGCCGAGCAGCACCGCGATGCCCAGAAACTCCGGCACGTGAAAAACGCGCATCTTGGCGATACTGATCTCAAACACGCTGAGCGCCGTGGCCAGCACGCCGACCTTGCCGGCCCAGGCGAGCAACCCGACCAGCCACCAGACCGGCCAGCCGCTCGCCCGCGCGGTGCCGAACGGAACGAAGATGGTGCCGATCAGCGTCAGCCACAGCAGCAGCCGCAGCGCGGCCCCCCATTCGATCAGCGCCAGATCCCGGCCGGCGTATTCCAGCACCATTGCCTCATGCACCATCGTGAGTTCCAGGTGCGTCGCCGGATTGTCGACCGGGATGCGGCCGTTCTCCGCAATCGCGACGATGATGATGGCGACCATCGCGAGGCCGAGCGAGACGCGCAGGCCGAGCGTGCCCTCTCGCAGCAGGCCGGCGATGACGTCGAGGTTCGTGGTGCCGGACAGCAGCGCGAGCGTGAAGATCACCAGCAGCAGCGCCGGTTCGGCGAACACCGAGAACGCCATCTCGCGGCTGGCGCCGATGCCGCCGAACGCGGTGCCGATGTCCATGGCCCCCAGCGCCAGCGCGCAGCGGCCGAGCATGAGCAGGCCCGCGATGAGCAGCAGGTCGGCGACCGGCGCGGTCGTCATCCCGAGTGCGAACGACGGCACGAGGCTGGCGGCGGCCAGCGTGGCGGCGAAGCTGGCGAACGGGGCGGCGGCGAACAGGTAGCTGGCGTTCTCTGCGCGCAACGGCTGCTTGCGCCCCAGGCGGATCAGGTCGCGCCATGGCTGCAGCAGCGGTGGCCCGGTCCGCCCGAGCAGCCGCGCCTTCAGCCGCCGCACAATGCCGATCAGCAGCGGCGCGGCCGCAAGCATCGCCAGCGTGTGCAGCACCTGGGCGAGGAGCGCGATGATCGTCTCCATGCGCTCAGACCTGTTCGACGATCACGACGGCGATCAGGAACAGCACCAGCGCGGCGAAGATCAGCGTCAGCGTGCTGCGGATGGTCAGGAACTGCATCGCGTCGGCGATGCCGGAGAGCGCGTCGCGCGCGCGGGTCAACGGCTGGAACAGATAGCGGTCCGCCGGGTCGGTCGCGGTCACGACGAGGGTGGCGGGGCTGGTGTCGCCGGGGCGCGGCATGTCCACGACCTCCCGCGCGCCGAGCAGCGCGCCCCCGAGCGCGCGGCGCAGCGGCTGGCCGAAGCTGGCGCCGCCGTATTGCGTGGCCGGATCGCCGAACGGCAGCCAGGCGGGCGGCGCGCCGAACCCGCCGTCCCAGGCCGGCCCGACCCGGTCGCCGCCGGTCGCGCGCCGCCGCGCCAGCCACAGCATCCCGCCGACCGCCAGCCCGAGCAGCACCGCCACCGCCAGCGGCGCGTAGCCGGGCGCATCGACCTGCGGCGTCAGCAGCAGCGGACCGGAGCGGTCTGCCATGCCGGCGCCCACCGCCAGCCGCAATCCGGGCTCGGCCAGTGCCAGCACCGCGCCTGGAAACAACCCGATCAGGATGCTGACCCCGGCCAGCCCCAGCATCGCCGCCCGTGCCGGCATCCCGGCGTCACGCGCCGCCGCCGCACGCGGGGTGCGCGGCCGGCCGAGGAAGGCCACGCCCACCAGCCGCACGGCGGCCGAAGCGGCCAGCGCGCCGCCCAGCGCCATTAGCATCGCCACCACGCAGATGATCGTCTGGAATGCGATGCCGCCGATCCGCGAGGCGCCGAGCACGGCCTGGAACAGCGTCCATTCGCCCGCAAAACCCGAGCTTGGCGGCAGCGCCGCGAGGCAGGCGGCACCGACCAGCACGCAGCCGGTGACGACCGGCATGCCGTGGATCAACCCGCCCAGGCGCTCCAGCAGGCGTGTGCCGGCGCCGTGGTGGGCCGCACCGGCGCCCAGGAACAGCAGCGCCTTGAACAGCCCGTGCGCCATGGCGTGCAGCAGCGCCCCGGCCAGCGCCAGCGACGCCAGGGCCGACAGATCGGTGGCGCGCGCCGCCAGCGCGACCCCCAGCCCGACCGCGATCAGCCCGACATTCTCGATCGTCGAGCACGCCAGGACCGATTTGATGTCGCCCTCGATATTGGCGCGCAGCCCGCCCAGCACCGCGCCGGCCGCACCCATCGCCAGCAGCGGCACGCCCCACCACGCCGGCTGCGCCGGGCCGCACAGGTCGAACAGCACGCGCACGACCACGTACAGCGCCACCTTGGTCATCGCGCCGGACATCAGCGCCGAGACCGGCGAGGGGGCCGCGGCATGGGCCGGCGGCAGCCAGACATGCAGCGGCACCAGCCCCGCCTTGCTGCCGGCGCCGACCAGCACCAGCGCCAGCACCAGAACGGCTCGCCACCCGTCCGGCGGATTGGCGCGCATGGCCGCGAAACTCAGGTCCACGCCCAGCTTGCCCTGATGCGCCAGCAGCGCCATGGCCGGCGTCAGGCAGGCGCCGCCGATCGCCGCCATGCCGAGATACAACAAGGCCGCCGACCGCACCGGCGCATCCCGGTGGTGGGTGAGCACCAGGGCGAACGAGGCCAGCGACATCGCCTCAAACCCGAACAGCAGCGCGAACGCGTCGGCCGCCAGCAGCGTGATCGCCATGCCCGCGATGAACATCGGAAAGGCCGGCGCGGTGGCGTCATCGCCGCCGTGATGGTCGAGGGCAGCCGCCGACGCGGCGGTGCCGGCCAGGAACAGGAGCAGCAGGAAAAAGCCGGACAGGCCATCCGCGCCGAGCAGGACGCTTGATCCGGGGAGGCCGATCGGCAGCGCGATCAGCGACGGCGGGGCGCCGGCGAGCAGGAACGCAGCGACAAGCAGCGCGCCCACGCCGCACAGGACCGTGGCACCGAAATACGCGACACGGGCGCCCCACACAGCCGAGACGAGCCCGACCCCAAGCAGCGCCGCCACGATCAGCGAGAGGCCATCCATCCACAATGCCATCACGAGCGGCAGTTCAGCACGAACAGCGCGATTCGGTGCGGATGGCTCATGAGTTCGTGATAGCGCATCACTGTCGGAAGCCCAAGATGCGGGCAAGTCGAGTCCGATACGTCGCCCGCCTGCGGTGCGGGTTGTACGGGGAGAAATTTTGCCGGGAGAAACGGGCGGCGTGGGCTTCTCCGCGATTTTCATCCAGCGGCCGGTCGCCACCTTCCTGCTGGCGGTCGGCCTGCTGCTGTCGGGCTGCGTCGCCTACTGGTTCCTGCCAGTGGCGGCACTGCCCAGCATCGACATCCCGACCATCGTCGTCTTCGCCGCCCGCCCCGGCGCGGACCCGGAGAACATGGCCGCCGCCATCGCCGCACCGCTGGAACGCAGGCTCGGTGAAATTCCCGGCGTGGCGGAGATCACCTCGATCAACGCCACCGGCCAGACCTCCATCATCGTGCAGTTCGACATCGATCGCGACATCAACGGTGCCGCGCATGACGTGCAGGCGGCAATCAACGCGGCCACCGCCGACCTGCCCTCGGATCTGCCGACGCGGCCGTTCTTCCGCAAGTTCAACCCGGCGCAGGCGCCGATCATGACCATCGCGCTGACCTCGGACACGCTCTCGATGGCGCAGGTCTACGACGCCGCCGACAGCATCCTGGCGCAGCGGCTGTCGCAAGTGGACGGCGTGTCCCAGGGTACAGGTGAACGGCGCCGAGAAGCCGGCGGTGCGGGTGCGGCTGGACCCGGCGGCGCTGGCGGCGGCGCACCTGTCGGCGCAGGACGTCTACACCGCAATCCGTGCCGCCAACGTCGCCGGCGCGCTGGGCGGGTTCGAGGGCGCGGACACCGCCGAGACCATCGGCATGAACGGCCAGATCAGCCAGGCCAGCCAGTACCGTCCGCTGGTCATCCATGCCGCCGGCGGCGCGGTCGTACGGCTGTCCAGTGTGGCCAGCGTGATGGACGGGGTCGCCAACGCGCGGCTGGCGGCGTGGTCCGGCCAGCGGCCGGCGATCATTCTGCTGGTCAGCAAGGCGGCCGGCGCCAACATCATCGAGACGGTCGACGCCGTGAAGGCGGTACTGCCGCTGCTGCGGTCCTGGATGCCGCCGGACATCAAGCTCAGCATCCTGTCCGACGGTACCACCACCATCCGCGCCGGCATCGACGAGGTGCAGATCACGCTGCTGCTGAGCGTCGCCTGCGTGCTGCTGGTGGTGCTGCTGTTCATGCGCCGGCTGGTGCCGATCGTTGCCGCCGCCGTCACGGCGCCGCTGTCGATCGCCGGCACGCTGGCCGCGATGTGGTTCGAGGGGTTTTCGCTCGACAATTTCTCGTTGATCGCGCTGACCATCTCGGTCGGCTTCGTCATCGACGATGCCATCGTGATGATCGAGAACATCACCCGCCACATGGAGCGGGGCGAGCCGCCGCTTGCTGCCGCGTTTGCCGGCGCGCGGCAGATAGGTTTCACGGTGATGTCGATCAGCCTGTCGCTGGTTGCCGTGTTCATCCCGGTGCTGTTCATGGGCGGCATCCTCGGCCGGCTGTTCCATGAATTCGCCACCACGCTGACGCTCGCCATCGTGGTCTCGGCGGCGGTCTCGCTCACGCTCACGCCGATGCTGTGCGGGCGGTTCATGACGCAGCCGCGCCCGGCGGCCGGCCGCACGGTCTGGACCCGGCTCGACGCCGCGGTGGCGCGGGCGCTGGCGGCCAACGAACGGGTCTATGCGATCACGCTCGGCTGGGCGCTGCGCAACCGCGTGCTGATGTTGTTCGTCACGGTGTCCACGCTCGTGCTGACGGTGTGGCTGTACACCGTGGTGCCCAAGGGATTCATGCCGACCGAGGATACCGGCCTGATCATGGGCGCCACGGTCGCCGACCCGAATGCCTCGTTCGCGGCCATGGCGGCGCGGCAGAAGGCGGTGGTGGACGTGATCCTGCGCGACCCCGCCGTGGCTTCGGTCGCCTCGACCATCGGCGTCACCTCCGGCTGGAGTTCGCTCAACCGCGGCCAGCTCACGCTCGGCCTGAAGCCGCTGGCCGAGCGCGGCGTCTCGTCCGAGCAGATCATCGCGCGGCTGCGCCCGGCGCTGGAGGCAATGGGCGGCGTGCGGACGTATCTGTGGTCGGTGCAGGATCTGCGCGGCGGCGGCCGGCAGGGCAGCGACAACCAGTTCGTGCTGATCGACCAGAACCTGACCGAGCTGCGGCAATGGACGCTGAAGCTGGAGGATGCGCTACGCAACGTGCCCGGCATCGCCGACGTGACCAGCGACCAGGACCGCCCCGGCCCGCAGGTGAACGTGGCGATCGACCGGACCGCCGCCGGCCGCCTGGGTGTTAGTGTGCAGGCGATCGACGACGCGCTGAACAATGCGTTCTCGCAACGCCAGATTTCGGTGATCTACACCCAGCGCAACCAGTACTGGGTGGTGCTGGAGGCCGATCCGGCGTTGCAGACCGACCCGAGCTACCTGGGCCGCCTGTATGTCCCCGGCAGCGGCGGCACACAGGTGCCGCTGCTGAGCGTGGTGCGAGTCAGCCGCCAGACGCAGCCGCTGGCCGTGCGCCATCAGGGCCAGTTTCCGGCCGCGACGATCAGCTTCAACGTCAAGCCCGGCACGGCGCTGGGTGACGCGCTCGCGCGCGTGAGGCAGGCGACGGTCGATCTGCGCCTGCCCGACACCATCCGCACCGACTTCGCCGGCAACGCGCGCTATCTGGCGGAAAGCCTGAGTTCCGAGCCGGTGCTGATCTGCGCCGCGCTGCTGACGATCTACATCGTGCTCGGCGTGCTGTACGAAAGCCTGACGCAGCCGCTGACCATCCTGTCCACGCTGCCTTCGGCCGGGCTGGGCGCGCTGCTGGCGCTGCTGGTGACCGGCACGGATCTGTCGATCATGGCGATCATCGCGATCCTGCTGCTGATGGGGATCGTCAAGAAGAACGCCATCATGCTGGTGGATTTCGCGCTGGAACAGGAGCGCAGGCACGGCCGCACGCCACAGGAGGCGATCCATGCCGCATGCCTGGAGCGGTTCCGCCCGATCCTGATGACGACGCTGGCGGCCTTGTTCGGCGCGCTGCCGCTGGCGCTGGCGTTCGGGACCGGGGCGGAGCTCCGCCGGCCGCTCGGCATCGCCGTGGTCGGCGGGCTGATCGTCTCGCAGGCGCTGACGTTGTATACCACGCCGGTGGTCTATCTGGCCCTGCAGCATCGCCGGCCGGTGCGGGCGACCGCGACAGCTCCGGCGCCGGTTTAGCGAACCGCCCGGCTACGTGCTGGGATCGGGCACCTTGTCGGGGGCTCGCTGCGGCTCGCCCTTGCTCAGCGTCAGCGCGCTGCCGATCAGCGCCACGTGGCTGAAGGCCTGGGGAAAATTGCCCACCTGACGGCGCGCGCGCGGATCGTATTCCTCGGCCAGCAGGCCGACATCGTTGCGTAGTCCCAGCAGCCGCTCGAACAGGGCGTGTGCTTCATCCATGCGGCCTTGCATGGCGTAGTTGTCGACCAGCCAGAAGCTGCACGCCAGGAACGCGCCTTCACCGGCGGGCAGGCCATCGCTGCCGGTCGACGTGTCGTAGCGCTGCACGAAGCCGTCCGCCAGCAATTCGCGCTCGATGGCGGCGACGGTGCCGAGGACGCGTGGATCGTTGGCGGGCAGAAAATCAACGCTCGGGATCAGCAGGAGGCTGGCGTCCAGCGCCGTGTCGCCAAAGCTTTGGGTAAAGCTGTTGCGCGCTGTATTGAAGCCCTCGCGGCAGATGGTCTCGTGCATCTGGCGGCGGAGCGTGCGCCATTCATCAAGCGGCCCGGGCAGCCCGTACATCTCGGCGCTGCAAATGGCGCGGTCGAAGGCCACCCATGCCATCACGCGGGAGAACGTGAATGGCCGACGGCCGCCGCGCGTCTCCCAGATCCCCTCGTCGGGTTCCTGCCACGTCTGCGCCAGATGGCCGATCATGCTGCGTTGCAGTTCCCAACTGGCCGGCGGCGCCGCGAGGCCGCCGGCACGGGCATGATGCAGCGCGTCCGTCACCTCGCCATAAACGTCGAGCTGAAGCTGGGCGTGCGCGGCATTGCCGATTCGCACCGGCTTGGCGCCCTGGTAGCCCGCCAGCCAATCGGCTTCCCACTCGCGCAGATGCCGCTCGCCGGCGATGCCGTACATGATCTGAAGCTGGTCCGGGCTACCGGCGATGCTGCGGTGCAGCCAGTCGCGCCATGCCTTGGCTTCCTCGAAATGGCCGCCGCGCATGAACGCCAGCAGCGTCAGCGTGGCATCGCGCAGCCAGCAGAACCGGTAGTCCCAGTTGCGCGGTCCACCGAGCTGTTCCGGCAGGCTGGTGGTGGGGGCGGCGACGATGCCGCCGGTGGGGTGATAGGTCAGCGCCTTCAGCGTTACCAGGCTACGCCGTACGGCGGCTTCATACGGGCCGTGGTAGGTGCCATGCCGCGCCCAGCGGGTCCAGAAGCGCAACGTTTCGGATAGCGTGGCGCGTGCGTCGAGCGCCCGGGGTGGTTTCAGGTGTCCCGGCCCGTGGCTCAGGACGAACGGCACGGTCTGTCCGGCATGGACCGTGAACGTGGCGACCGTCGTCATATCCTCGCCGCCCAGGGTCACCGGCGTGCGCAGCACCGCCATCTCCGGCCCCGCGATCGCCATGATGCCGCCGCCGTCAGGCAGTTGCGTCACCCAGGGAATACTGGCGCCGTAGTCGAAGCGCAGGGCCATCGCCATGCGCATTTCGACGGTGCCGCGCCGCCCCTCAACCAGCCGCACCACTGAGGAGCCGGGATGGCCGAGCGGCATGAAATCGGTCAGCACCACCTCGCCGTCCGCGGTCGTGAACGTCGTCTCCAGCACCACCGAACCGTCGATATAGCCTCGATGCACGCGGGCGTCCGGGTCGGCTGGTGCGATGCGCCACGCGCCATTTGCCGCCGTGCCGACCAGGGCCGCAAAGCAGGCGGGGCTGTCGAAGCGTGGCCAGCATAGCCAGTCGATCGATCCAGCCCGGCTGACCAGGGCGGCCGTCGCGCAATCCCCGATCAGCGCATAATCCTCAATCGGCGCCGGACCGCCGCAGAGGAAATCCGAGATTCTCGGGTCCCACTCGCTCAGACGCCTGACATCATTCGACGCGTCCGCCGATGCGACCGTTGTCGTTGGTCGGGCAGGAGCAGGGGGCGCCGGACGGCTTCGCGGCCGCGGCCGGGCAGACGTAACGGCCCGCGTTGCAAACCGGCCCGGCGGGGACGGGCGGTGCGCCATAGGCAACCGGCGGCGGCCCGTACATCGCTGGCGGCGGCGGCGGGTAGTAGTACGGGTAGGGGTAGGCGAACGGCACGAACGGCGCGAACCCGAAGCCGAACCCGTAGCGCACCCATGCGTGGGCCGGCGGCGGCATCGCGACCGCGCCGACCGCCACGACGGCCAGCAGGGGAACGAGACGTAACCAGCGCGACAGGCACATCACGAAACCCTCCGCGGGATAGGAGTCGTGCCGACGTTATAAGGGCGGTGACGCGCGCCGTCGCACACAATATCGGGACACGCGCAGCCCCTCACGCCTGACACTGCTCCCGTGAAAAGCATGCCGGCAAGGCCCCGCAACCTTGACTTATCGCATGTGTTTCCGGATATGGCGGCATAGCGCGCCGGCTGGACGCGCCTACGGCGTGCGCGCGTGGCGCCGCCGCGCCGGCGCTGCACTGGAAGCACATCCGTTTTGACCGATACCGTGCCGTTTCCCGAGACGCTGCCCGCAGAGCCGCCCGCCCCCGAGGCGGCGCCCGTGCTGACGGCGCCCGATGAACACCCTGCAGCGGCGCCCGCCCCCGAGGCGGCGCCCGTGCTGGACGATGCTGCCCCGGCCCCGGCCGTGCTGACGGCGCCCGATGAACAGCCCGCAGCGGTTCCCGCCCCTGAGGCGGCGCCTGCGCCGGACGACACTGTCCCAGCCCCTGCCGTGCTGGCGGTGGCTGATGAGCAGCCCGCAGCGGCTCCCGCCCCTGAGGCGGCGCCTGCGCCGGACGACACTGTCCCAGCCCCTGCCGTGCTGGCGGTGGCTGATGAGCAGCCCGCAGCGGCTCCCGCCCCTGAGGCGGCGCCTGCGCCGGACGACACGGTTCCAGCCCCTGCCGTGCTGGCGGTGGCTGATGAGCAGCCCGCAGTCTCCGATGCGCCAAAAGGCTTCGCTGATCTTGGTCTGTCCGAGCCGATCCTGCGAGCGATCGCCGAGAAAGGCTATCTGTCGCCCACGCCGATCCAGGAACAGGCGATCCCGGTCGTGCTGATGGGCCGCGACGTGCTGGGCGTGGCGCAGACCGGCACCGGCAAGACCGCCGGCTTCACCCTGCCGATGCTCGACATCCTCTCCGGTTCCCGCGCCCGCGCCCGCATGCCGCGCAGCCTGATCCTGGAGCCGACGCGCGAACTCGCCCTCCAGGTCGCCGAGAACTTCGTCCAATACGGCAAGTACCTGAAGCTGAACCACGCCCTGCTCATCGGCGGCGAAAGCATGACCGACCAGAAGGACGCTGCTGATGCGCGGCGTCGACGTGCTGATCGCGACGCCCGGCCGGCTGATCGACATGTTCGAGCGCGGCGGGCTGCTGCTGACCGATACGCGGCTGCTGGTGATCGACGAGGCCGACCGCATGCTCGACATGGGGTTCATCCCGGATGTCGAACGCATCGTCGGCCATGCTGCCGACCACCCGGCAGACGCTGTTCTTCTCCGCCACCATGGCGCCGGAAATCCGCCGCCTCGCCGATGCCTTCCTGCAGAACCCGAAGGAGATCACGGTCTCGCGCCAGGCCGTCGGTGGCGACCACCATCACCCCGGCTTACGCTGGTCGCCGAAGCACGACAAGCGCGAGGCGCTGCGCCGGCTGATCCGCAGCGAGGACGTGCAGAACGCGCTGATCTTCTGCAACCGCAAGCGCGACGTGGACATCCTGCTACAAATCGCTGACCCGGCATGGCTTCAGCGTCGGCGCGCTGCATGGCGACATGGCGCAGCCGGTGCGCTTCGCGACGCTGGAGAAGTTCAAGGCCGGCGAATTGCGCCTGCTGTGTTGCAGCGACGTGGCGGCGCGCGGCATCGATATCGGCGGGCTGTCGCACGTGTTCAATTTCGACGTGCCGATCCATGCCGAGGACTACGTGCATCGCATCGGCCGCACCGGCCGCGCCGGGCGCGAGGGCCGCGCCTTCACGCTGGCGACCCCTGACGACCGGCTGGCGGTGGAGGCGATCGAGAAGCTGACCGGCGGCGTCATCGAACGCATGCAGATCCCCGGCCTCGAGCCGGTCGAATGGGCCGAGGGCGATGGTCGCCGCCGTCGCGGACGTGGCAAGCCTGTCGCCAAGGGACGGGCGGAGCCGAAACCCCCGGCGGCCGCGAAGGCGGAACCGCGTCGCGCCGAGGCACGCCGGTCCGAGAGCCGCAAACCTGAGCCGCGCAAGGACGAAACACGCAAGCCGGAACTGGCGGCACGGGCCGAGCAGCCGGCGGCCGCGCCGCCGCGCCCGGAACGGTTCGATCGCGGCTCGCGCCGCCGGGACGATGATCGCCGCCGGGACGATGATCTGGGCCCCGCGGTGCTTGGCTTCGGCGACGAGGTGCCGGCGTTCATGATGGTGTCGGCACGGCCGCGCCGCCAAGCGGCCCAGCCGGCGGCGGAGGAAGCGGAGGTCGAGGCATGAACGTCATCACCCCAGGCGCGGCCGGCGCGAAGCACAAGCTGGCCGCCTTCAAATGGGACGACGCGCTGCTGCTGGACGAGCAGTTGACCGAGGACGAGCGCGCCATCCGCGACGCGGCGCACGCATATTGCCAGGAAAAGCTGTTCCCGCGGGCCCTGCTCGCCAACCGCCATGAGCAGTTCGACCGCGCCATCATGCAGGAGATGGGCGCGCTGGGCTTCCTGGGCGCCACGCTCGACAGCCATGGCTGTGCCGACGTGAACTATGTCAGCTACGGCCTTATCGCGCGTGAGATCGAGCGCGTGGACAGTGGCTACCGCAGCGCGTTCTCGGTGCAGTCGTCGCTGGTGATGTATCCGATCTGGGCGTTCGGCTCGGCGCAGCAGAAGGACCGCTTTCTGCCGAAGTTGCGCACCGGCGAATTCGTCGGCTGCTTCGGCCTGACCGAGCCGGATGCCGGCTCCGACCCGGGCTCGATGCGCACGCGCGCGCGGGCGGTGGAAGGTGGCTACGTGCTGAACGGGTCGAAGACCTGGATCAGCAATTCGCCGATCGCCGATGTGTTCGTGGTGTGGGCCAAGGATGATGCCGGCGACATTCGCGGCTTCCTGCTCGAACGCGGCATGAAAGGCCTGACGGCCCCGAAAATCGAAGGAAAATTCAGCCTGCGGGCCAGCGTCACCGGAATGATTATGATGGATGACGTTTTCGTACCCGCAGATAATTTGCTGCCGGGCGTGAAGGGGCTGCGCGGCCCGTTCTCCTGCCTCAACAATGCGCGCTACGGCATTTCCTGGGGCGCGCTCGGGGCGGCGGAGTTCTGTTGGCACGCGGCGCGTGACTACACCATGCAGCGCATGATGTTCGGCCGCCCGCTGGCCGCCACGCAGCTGATCCAGAAGAAGCTGGCTGACATGCAGACCGAGATCACCCTCGGCTTGCAGGCCGTGCTGCGCCTCGGCCGGCTGCTGGACGAGGGGCGCGGGGCGCCGGAGATGATCAGCCTGTGCAAGCGCAACTCCTGCGGCAAGGCGCTGGACATCGCGCGGGCTGCCCGGGACATGCACGGCGGCAACGGCATCGCCGACGAGTACCATGTCATCCGCCACGTGATGAACCTGGAGGCGGTGAACACCTACGAGGGCACGCATGACGTGCATGCGCTGATCCTCGGCCGCGCGCAGACCGGCCTGTCGGCCTTCGGCGCCTGACCCTTCGGCTGCCCCCAGCCCAGGACGTCCGCGTCACCCGCATCGGTGCGGAGGGCGACGGGATCGCCGAACTGGACGACGGCGCGCCGGTGTTCCTGCGCGACGTGCTGCCCGGTGAGACAGTGCGCGCACGGCCCGTCGCCAAGCGTGGCGAGGGCTGGGCGGCGGAGAGTGAAGCCGTCCTGGTCGCGAGTGATGAGCGGGTTGAGCCGCCCTGCCGGCATTTTCCCGCCTGCGGTGGCTGCGCGCTGCAACAATGGGACGCAGCTCCCTATCTGGCCTGGAAGGCGGCGCTGCTGGAGGCGGCCTTGCGCCGCGCCGGCTATGCGCCGTCGCTGAACCCGATCGCCGCAACGCCACCGCACATGCGCCGCCGCAT
The DNA here is from genome assembly GCA_963764895.1 of uncultured Pseudomonadota bacterium. Lineage (GTDB taxonomy): Bacteria > Pseudomonadota > Alphaproteobacteria > Acetobacterales > Acetobacteraceae > CAVXUK01. Next base: position 278,933 of record CAVXUK010000007.1, on the reverse strand, counting down.
GGATTTCGCCGTACGCCGTGACGGGCGCGCTGTCCGCCTCGGCCTGCACGCGCCGCGCGGTGTGGCGGTGATCGACCTGCTGGAATGCCATGTCCTGCACCCGACGCTGTCCGCGCTGCTGCCGGCGTTGCGCATGACGCTCGCGTCCCTATCCGCGCTGCGGCGGGAGGGATCGGTTGTCGCCAACCTGCTCGGCACGAACCCGGACCTGCTGCTGCGTACCGATGGCGAGTTGACCGCGCCCGATCGCTCGCGGCTGGCCGGATTCGCGCAGGCACACGACATCCCGCGCATTGCCTGGACGCGCGGCGATGGCCCGCCCGAAATCGCCTGCCAGACCCACTCGCCGACCGTGACGTTTGGCGATGTGACCGTGACCCCGCCGCCCGGCGCGTTCCTGCAGGCCAGCGCCCAGGGTGAGGCAGCTCTGGTGGCCGCCGTGCTCGCCGGCCTGCCGACCGCCTTGCCGGCACGTGCGCGAGTGGCGGAGCTGTATGCCGGCTGCGGCACATTCACGTTCGCGCTCGCCGCCCGCGCCCGTGTGGCGGCCTTCGAGGGCGATGCGGCCGCGCTGGCGGCCCTGCGCGCGGGGGCCAACGCGGCGGCACTGGCCGGGCGTGTCGAGGCCCATCACCGCGACCTCACGCGCCAGCCGCTCAGTGCCAAGGAACTGGCGGGGTTCGCGGCCGTGGTGCTGGACCCGCCCTATGCCGGCGCTTCCGTCCAGATCGCCGCAATCGCCGCCAGCCGCATCGCGCGGGTCATCTATGTCAGCTGCAACCCGGCGGCCCTGTCACGCGATGCGCGGCTGCTGCACGACGCGGGCTACCGGTTGTTGTCGGCCACGCCGGTCGATCAGTTCCTCTGGTCGGCGCGGCTCGAAAGCGTGGCCGTGTTCGCGCGCTGAGCGGCCGGCGGGGCGGGCTCAGCCAACCGCGTGCCATTCGATCTGCGGTGGCTCGCGAAAGGCGAAGCGCACAAGGTGGCGCGCTACCACGTCCTGCACCTGCGCCAGCGCCTCCTGGTCTGCCGCCTCGGCGCGCAGGATCAGCACGTCGGTGTCGGTCGCGAGCCGGCAGGTTCCCATCGCGAAGGCGATGCTGCCGGTGTCGCCCGTTAGCGTGACCGGCAGTTTGTGCTCGAAGTGCTTGCAGAGTTGCCCGAGATAGCGGGCCGGCGTGTGGGTCGCCACACGGGCTTCGGATGTGGGCATCGGCGGCGCTCCCTTCAGGTCTTCTCGATGCCGGACGCGGCGGCGTCGAGCACAGCGGCGATCGCGTCGAGCTGGGCGGCGGTGATCGGCGTACGTTCGAGCCGCAGTTGCAGCGCGAGCTTGAGATTTCCCATCGCGCGCACAAGCTGCGGTGAGCGCTCGCCGGAGCGATCCTCCCTGGATTCCTGCATGCGGGCGAATGCCGCCGTCACGGCCGCGTCCTGGGCGCGCAGATATTCGCGGCCCGCCTCGGTGATCGTATAGAGCTTGCGGCCGCCCTCGGCGCCTTCGATCACGGTGTAGCCAAGATCTTCGAGCTGGGTCAGCGTGGGGTAGATCACGCCGGAACTCGGGCTGTAGCCGCCGCCGACGCGGTCCTCGATCGCCTTGATGAGCTCGTAGCCGTGCCACGGCCGCTCGGCGATCATTGCCAGCAGCACGAGGCGCAGTTCGCCGTAGTCGAACACGCGGCCGCCGCCGTGTCGGCGATTCCGGCCATGTGCGTGATGGCGGCCGTGGTCGTCGCCGTCCCAGCCGGAGGATTGGCGCGCGAAGCGGCGGCCGATGCAGTTGTGTCGTAGATGCATGTTTTGTCGTCCTATGTCGATATGACGAAAGATAAGATATATCTAGATAGGATCGTGTCAAGTGCACTTATGCAAGGCAAGCGATTCCCGGCGCTGCCGTTGGCGGGCTTGGCTGCTGCCGGCAATGAAATGGCGGTGAGGCGCTCGCCGGGATTGCGGCGGGCTCGCAACGGGCTGGCAGACTTACGCCGGCGGCGGCATCAGATCTCGTAGGTGGGCGGCAGTCCGGCCTGCGGCCACGCCAGCGCCGCCAGCCGGCCCGAGGCAGCGAGCGCGCCCGGCCATCCGGTTTGCGTCCCGGCTCGCCGCGAAGCGCAATTTTGCGGTGGTGGTTACCAGCCGAAACCTCTCCAGCCGTAATGCGCGTGCAGCCGTTGCTCGTAGTCCTGGTCGATCGCGCCGGCCGGGTCCCATTGCGGGCCGGCCTTGACCTGCGCGCGTGTGACATCGACGCGGATCTGGTGCTCGCCCCAGCTCACCTCGCGCACCGCGGCCGGCGACAGCAGCACTTGTTGGCCCGGCCACCAATTCCGCGTATCGACGACGATGTAGCGGATGCTCCAGGCGGTATCGTCGACGAGGAACGTCTCGACGTGGCCGATATCGCCGTCAGTGGCGTGGATGTGGTAACCCTTGACCTCGGCACAGCTGCGCAGATGCGGGTCGCCGTCCTCCGTCGTCTGTTCCACGGCCTCTGGCGCGTGGCTCGTGACTGGCGCGAGGTAGGGCGGCAAACCGAGCGGCGAATAGGACATCGCCGAAGCCGGGAACGAACTGCTGCCTTCCCATAACGGGTCCCAGCCGTAATGATTGTAAAGCCTGGCTTCGTGCTGGCGCGACACCGGCTGCTCCTCAAGGATGTCGGGGGCGGCCTTCACCTGCGCCGTCGTAAGCTTCACTTGCAGGTTCTGCCTCACATGGTCGGCGCCGCCGATCGCGGACGGGTGGATCAGCACCTTGCGCCCGGTCAGCCAGGTTCCGGTGTCCACCACCAGCCAGCGCAGCTTCCATGTTTCGTCGCTGAACAGGAAATCGCTGACGGCACCGATGCGGCCGTCGCTGGCCTCGATGGCGTAGCCCTTCAGGGCGGTGATGGCCACAATCATGGATCGGTCCCTTCATCGGCGCGCGGCAATGTTGCCGGGCATTGCGCGATTGATAGCGTTATCGCTGGCCGGCATGGCGGGGTTGCGTGGCGGCACGGCAGGCTCAGATTCTACCCATGCGGGAGGCGGCAGAGGCAGGTCGTGTGAAATTTCCGCTTTACAGGGGCCGCGTCGGTCTCTAACACCCCGCGCTCTATTGGAACGCGGGAGACCGTGCGCCAGCCAGATTGGCTGGGCCGGTCGCATGCACCGCGGTCCCTCGGACAGTTTAGGACCAGGGATATGGCAAAGAAGATCGTCGGCTACATCAAGCTGCAAATTCCGGCCGGCAAGGCCAATCCGTCGCCGCCGGTCGGCCCGGCACTCGGCCAGCGCGGCCTGAACATCATGGCGTTCGTGAAGGAATTCAACGCCTTCACGGCGCAGATGGAACCCGGCACGCCGACGCCGGTGGTGATCACCGCCTACGGTGACCGCACGTTCACCTTCGTCACCAAGACGCCGCCGAACACGTACTTCCTCAAGAAGGCGGCCGGCATCACGTCCGGCACCACCACGCCGGGCAAGGGTGCGCCGGTGGGACGAGTGACGACGACGCAGCTGCGTGAGATCGCGGCGATCAAGATGAAGGACATGAACGCCATCGACGTCGACGGCGCGGTGCGCATGCTGGCCGGGTCCGCCCGGTCGATGGGCATCACCGTGGTGGAGGGCTGATCCCATGGCGCACGACAAGCGACTGGCCAAGGGCTACGCCAGCTTCGACCGCACCAAGAGCCTGCCGCTCGGCGATGCGCTGGCGCTGGTCAAGCACAACGCGACCGCCAAATTCGACGAGACGGTGGAGATCTCGATGAATCTCGGGATCGATCCGCGCCACGCCGACCAGATGGTGCGCGGTCTCGTCAACCTGCCCAACGGCACCGGCAAGACCGTGCGCGTGGGCGTGTTCGCGCGCGGCGCCAAGGCCGAGGAAGCCGCCGCCGCCGGGGCCGACGTCGTCGGTGCCGAAGACCTCGCCGAGAAGGTGCAGGCCGGCGAGATCAATTTCGACCGCTGCATCGCGACCCCGGACATGATGGCTCTGGTGGGCCGGCTGGGTAAGATCCTGGGTCCGCGCGGCCTGATGCCGAACCCGCGTCTCGGCACGGTGACGATGGATGTGCGCGGCGCCATCACGGCGGCCAAGGGCGGGCAGGTGGAGTTCCGCGCCGAGAAGGCCGGCATCGTCCATGCCGGCATCGGCAAGGCGAGCTTCCCGGCCGACAAGCTGCTGGAGAACGCGCGCGCCTTCGCCGACGCCATCGTCAAGGCCAAGCCGACCGGTGCCAAGGGCACCTATGTCCAGAAAGTCGCCGTCAGCTCGACGATGGGGCCGGGCGTGCGCGTGGACGTGGCCACGCTGGCGGGCGGCTGACAACGAGATACGCCGGCACTCTCAGGGGTGCCGGTGGGCAGGGGGCGGGAGCCCCCGAGACCTGTCCGAGACCGTACGTGGCCCAGCGGGCCTTAAGGGACATTCCGGTGTCCGCGCATGGGAGACGGGGAAGCCAAGGAGTCAGGGCGGGCGGTCGCTGATCGCGCGCCCCAGTTCCGGGCGGTTCCGGCTACGGGGCTTCGCCGCATTTCGTGCGGCGTCTCCCCGATTGGACAGGCGAACCGGGCTCGTCCCCGGGCGCCTGGGAGTTCAGGTGTTCGGGCGGGCCCAAAGGGCAACCCGGTCGGTCGCGGTCCATACGCGCCCGGCCACCGAGTGGAGACGGGTTTTGGACCGTACGGAGAAGCGGGAGTTCGTGACCGCGCTCGCGTCGGTGTTCGCTGACACGTCGTTCGTCGTCGTCACCCGCAATGCGGGCATGACGGTGGCGGAGGTGACGTTGTTGCGGCACCGGATGCGCGAGGCGGGGGCGACCTTCAAGGTCGCGAAGAACCGGCTGGCCACCCTCGCCCTGGATGGGACCCGATTCGAAGGCATCGCGCCGCTGCTGAAGGGACCGACCGCGCTTGCGTGGTCGAGAGACCCGGTGGCCGTGGCGAAGACTGCCGTCGAGTTCGCCAGGACCAACGAGAAGTTCGTCGTGCTCGGTGGCGCCCTCGGCACCCAGACGCTTGATGCGGCTGGTGTCAAGGCGCTGTCCGAGCTGCCGTCGCTGGAGTCGCTGCGCGCGAAGCTGCTGGGGCTGCTACAGACCCCGGCTACGCGGATCGCGGGCGTGCTGCAAGCGCCGGGCGGACAGCTCGCGCGGGTGTTGGCGGCCTATGCCAAACGGGACGAGGCGGCGGACGGCGGCGGCGGGGATGGCCCCGGCGACGCTGCGAGCGCGGCAGCCTGACGAGGCGCGGACAGGCGGCGGGAGCCGCGCTGTTCGCTCAAGTGATGGCAGGCCCGTGCAACCGGGCTTGCATGGAACCGACCAGGGACTAGATTAGGGACAACCGATATGGCCGATTTGCAGAAACTGGTGGATGAGCTGTCCAGCCTGACCGTGCTGGAAGCCGCCGACCTCTCCAAGCTGCTCGAAGAGAAGTGGGGCGTCTCCGCCGCCGCGCCGGTGGCTGTCGCCGCCGGGCCGGCCGCTGGCGCTGCGGCGGCGCCTGCCGCGGCTGTCGAGGAGCAGACCGAGTTCACCGTCATCCTGGCCAAGGCCGGCGACAAGAAGATCAACGTGATCAAGGAAATCCGCACCATCACCGGTCTTGGGCTGAAGGAAGCCAAGGACCTGGTGGAGGGCGCGCCGAAGACCGTCAAGGAGGCGCCTACGAAGGACGAGGCAGCGAAGATCAAGAAGGTGCTGGAAGAACAGGGCGCCACTGTCGAAGTCAAGTAAGCTACCATCGGGCGGCCCTTCGGGGCCGTCTTTCGGGCTGCATCGGGCGGAAACCAGCGGGTTTCCGCCCGTGTCTCTGTTGTGGCACCTGCGCCCCGTCGGGTTGCCGCCACAAGGGCCGACGCTTGGATTACCACGAGGATTCACCCACACGGGTCAGCAGGACAGGCATGAACGCGATCACCAGGTCCTTCACCGGGCGCAAGCGCATCCGCAAGACCTTCGGGCGCATTCCCGAAGTGGCGCCGATGCCCAACCTGATCGACGTGCAGCGCGCCAGCTACGAGGCGTTCCTGCAGATGAACGTGCCGCATGACAGCCGCACGAATACCGGGCTGCAGGAAGTTTTCCGTTCCGTTTTCCCGATCGACGATTTCGCCGGCCGCGGGCCGGCTGGAGTTCGTCTACTACGAGCTCGAAGAGCCGAAATACGACGTCGAGGAATGCATCCAGCGCGGCATGACGTTCGCCGCGCCGCTGAAGGTGATCCTCCGGCTGATCGTCTGGGACGTGGACGAGGACACCGGCGCCCGCTCGATCCGCGACATCAAGGAGCAGCCCGTCTACATGGGCGACATGCCCCTGATGACGGATAACGGCACCTTCATCATCAACGGCACCGAGCGCGTCATCGTCAGCCAGATGCACCGCAGCCCGGGCGTGTTCTTCGACCACGACAAGGGCAAGACGCATTCGCAGCGGCAAGTACCTGTTCGCCGCGCGCGTGATCCCGTATCGCGGCTCCTGGCTCGATTTCGAGTTCGACAGCAAGGACCTCGTCTACGTCCGCATCGACCGCAAGCGCAAGCTGCCGGTGACGACGCTGCTCTACGCGCTGGAGAGCGCCGTACACCGAGGCGCTGCGCGCGGCCCGCGCCGCGCAGGGCGAGACGCTCGAGATCGGCGAGATCCGCGGCATGGATGCCGAGGAGATCCTGAGCTATCTTCTACGGCCAGGTGGTGTTCACCCGCACCGCCCAAGGGCTGGGCGCGGCCGTTCGACCCCGATGCGTTCCGCGGCATCAAGCTGCTCGAGCCGCTGGTCGACGCCGAGACCGGCGAGGTGGTGGCCGAGGCCGAGACCAAGCTGACCGCGCGCTCGGCGCGCCGCATCGCCGAGAAGACCAAGGAAGTGCTGGTCGGCCGCGCCGACCTGCTCGGCCGCTTCGTCGCCGAGGACCTGGTCAACGAAGAGACCGGCGAGATCTACGCCGAGGCCGGCGAGGAACTGGCCGAGGCGCGGCTGGCGGCGCTGGAGGAGGCGGGCATCGACCGGCTGCCGACGCTCGCGGTCGACCAGGCCAACGGCCCGTGGATCCGCAACACGCTCGCCGGTCGACAAGAACACCAACCGCGACGACGCGCTGATCGACATCTACCGCGTCATGCGCCCGGGCGAGCCGCCGACGCCGGAGACGGCCGAGGCGCTGTTCCGCGGCCTGTTCTTCGACGGCGACCGCTACGACCTCTCGGCCGTCGGCCGGGTGAAGATGAACATGCGGCTCGGCCTGGACGCCGAGGACACCGTGCGCGTGCTGCGCAAGGAGGACATCCTGCGCACCGTCAAGATCATGTGCGAGCTGAAGGACGGCCGCGGCCAGATCGACGACATCGACAATCTCGGCAACCGCCGCGTGCGTTCGGTCGGCGAGCTGATGGAGAACCAGTACCGCGTCGGCCTGCTGCGCATGGAGCGGGCGATCCGCGAGCGCATGGGCTAGGTCGATATCGACACGGTGATGCCGCACGACCTGATCAACGCCAAGCCGGCGGCGGCGGCGGTGCGGGAGTTCTTCGGCTCCTCGCAGCTCTCGCAGTTCATGGACCAGACCAACCCGCTGTCCGAGGTGACGCACAAGCGCCGCCTCTCCGCGCTTGGCCCGGGCGGGCCTGACCCGCGAGCGCGCCGGCTTCGAGGTGCGCGACGTGCATCCGACGCATTACGGCCGCATCTGCCCGATCGAGACGCCGGAAGGGCCGAATATCGGCCTGATCAACTCGCTCGCCACCTACGCCAAGGTGAACAAGTACGGCTTCATCGAGACGCCGTACCGGCTGGTGAAGGACGGCGTGGTGCAGGACGGCTGGAAGTACCTCTCGGCGATGGAGGAGGAGAAGCTGGTCGTCGCGCAGGCCGACGCGCCGACCGATCCGGCGGCCGGTTCACCGAGGAACTGGTCTCGGTGCGCCAGCAGGGCGACTTCCGCCTGGTCAAGCCCGAGGACGTGACGGCGGTCGACGTGTCGCCGAAGCAGCTCGTCTCGGTGGCCGCGGCGCTGATCCCGTTCCTGGAGAACGACGACGCCAACCGCGCGCTGATGGGCATCGAACATGCAGCGCCAGGCGGTGCCGCTGATCCGTGCCGATGCGCCGCTGGTCGGCACCGGCATGGAAGCGGCGGTCGCGCGCGACTCGGGTGCGACCATCGTCGCCCGCCGCGCCGGCGTGATCGACCAGATCGACGGCGCGCGCATCGTGGTGCGCGCGACCACCGAGGACGGCACGACCAAGGGCGTCGACATCTACCGGCTGCGCAAGTTCATGCGCACCAACCAGTCCACCTGCATCAACCAGCGTCCGCTGGTGCGCGTGGGCGACCGCGTGGCCGACGGCGACATCATCGCCGACGGCCCCTCGACCGAGCTCGGCGAGCTGGCGCTGGGGCGCAACGTGCTGTGCGCGTTCATGCCCTGGAACGGCTACAACTTCGAGGACTCGATCCTGATCTCCGAGCGGATCGCGCGCGACGACGTGTTCACCTCGATCCACATCGAGGAATTCGAGGTGATGGCGCGCGACACCAAGCTCGGCCAGGAGGAGATCACCCGCGACATCCCGAACGTCGGCGAGGAGGCGCTGAAGAACCTCGACGAGGCCGGCATCGTCTATATCGGCGCCGAAGTGAACCCGGGCGACATCCTGGTCGGCAAGGTGACGCCGAAGGGCGAGAGCCCGATGACGCCGGAAGAAAAGCTGCTGCGCGCGATCTTCGGCGAGAAGGCGTCCGACGTGCGCGACACCTCGCTGAAGCTGCCGCCGGGCGTGATCGGGCACGATCGTCGATGTGCGCGTGTTCAGCCGCCGCGGCGTCGACAAGGACGAGCGCGCGATGGCGATCGAGCGCGCCGAGATCGAGCGGCTGGCCAAGGACCGCGACGACGAGAAGGCGATCCAGGAGCGCAGCTTCCTCAACCGGCTGCGCGAGAAGCTGCTGGGCCGCAAGGCGGCCGGCGGCTTCAAGGGCATCAAGGCCGGCACGCCGATCACCGAGGAGGTGCTGGCCGAGCATCCGCGCGGCGCCTGGCGCCATATCGGCGTGCAGGACGACGCCGTGATGGCCGAGATCGAGACGCTGAAGCGCGAGTTCGACGCCGCGGTGTCGCGGCTGCAGGCGCGCTTCGACAGCAAGGTCGAGAAGCTGCAGCGCGGCGACGAGCTGCCGCCCGGCGTGATGAAGATGGTCAAGGTGTTCGTCGCGGTGAAGCGCAAGCTGCAGCCGGGCGACAAGATGGCCGGCCGCCACGGCAACAAGGGCGTGGTGTCGCGCGTGGTGCCGGTCGAGGACATGCCGTTCCTCGAGGACGGCACGCTCGGTCGATCTCGTGCTCAACCCGCTCGGCGTGCCGAGCCGCATGAACGTCGGGCAGATCCTGGAGACGCATCTGGGCTGGGCCTGCGCCACGCTGGGCAGGCAGATCGGCGAGCTGGTGGAGGAGTACCGCCGCACCGGCGCGGCGCGGCAGGAACTGCTCGACCGGCTGCAAGGATGTCTATGGCGAGCGCGTCTTCGCCGACGAGATCGCCAACCTGTCGACGACGCGCAGCTGATCGAGCTGTGCGAGAACCTGAAGAAGGGCGTGCCGATCGCGACGCCGGTGTTCGACGGCGCCCGCATGTCCGACATCGAGGACATGCTGGTGCGGGCCGGGCTCGACACGTCCGGCCAGGTGATGCTGACCGACGGGCGCACCGGCGAGCCGTTCGAGCGCAAGGTGACGGTCGGCTACATCTACATGCTGAAGCTGCACCATCTGGTGGACGACAAGATCCACGCGCGTTCGATCGGCCCGTACAGCCTGGTCACCCAGCAGCCGCTGGGCGGCAAGGCGCAGTTCGGCGGCCAGCGCTTCGGCGAGATGGAGGTGTGGGCGCTGGAGGCCTACGGCGCGGCCTACACGCTGCAGGAGATGCTGACGGTGAAGTCCGACGACGTGTCGGGCCGCACCAAGGTCTACGAGGCGATCGTGCGCGAGCAGGACAAGTTCGAGGCCGGCATCCCCGAGAGCTTCAACGTGCTGGTCAAGGAGCTGAAGTCGCTGGGCCTGAACGTCGATCTCGACATGCGGCCGGCCTGAACGCGGGCGACCGGATGGCGACTGATTTGTCACACGGCGGACCGGGAGTGCTGACCCGGCCGCCGCCACTCCTCCATCTGGGGGCGACAGCATGAACGAGCTGATGAAGATCCTGGGTCAGACCGGTCAGACCATGACCTTCGACCAGATCAAGATCCAGATGGCCTCGCCGGAGCAGATCCGGAGCTGGTCGTACGGCGAGATCAAGAAGCCGGAGACCATCAACTACCGCACCTTCAAGCCGGAGCGGGACGGGCTGTTCTGCGCCCGCATCTTCGGCCCGATCAAGGACTACGAGTGCCTGTGCGGCAAGTACAAGCGCATGAAGTTCCGCGGCATCATCTGCGAGAAGTGCGGCGTCGAGGTGACGCTGGCCAAGGTGCGGCGCGAGCGCATGGGCCATATCGAGCTGGCCTGCCCGGTCGCGCATATCTGGTTCCTGAAGTCGCTGCCCAGCCGCATCGGCCTGATGGTCGACCTGACGCTGAAGGAACTCGAGAAGATCCTCTACTTCGAGAGCTACGTGGTGCTGGAGCCGGGCCTGACCGACCTGAAGCTGCACCAGCTGCTGACCGAAGATCAGCTGATGGCCAAGCAGGACGAGTTCGGCGACGACGCGTTCCGCGCCGGCATCGGCGCCGAGGCGATCAAGCGCATCCTGATCGGCATCGACATCGACGCCGAGAAGGTGAAGCTGCGCGCCGACCTGAAGGAGACCACCAGCGAGGCCAAGCGCAAGAAGCTGGTCAAGCGCCTGAAGCTGATCGAGGCGTTCGCCGAATCCGGCGCCAAGCCCGAGTGGATGATCCTGGACGTGGTGCCGGTGATCCCGCCCGAGCTGCGCCCGCTGGTGCCGCTCGACGGCGGCCGCTTCGCGACCTCGCGACCTGAACGACCTGTATCGCCGCGTCATCAACCGCAACAACCGCCTGAAGCGGCTGATCGAGCTGCGCGCGCCCGACATCATCGTGCGCAACGAGAAGCGCATGCTGCAGGAGAGCGTCGACGCGCTGTTCGACAACGGCCGCCGCGGCCGCGCCATCACGGGCGCCAACAAGCGGCCGCTGAAGTCGCTGTCCGACATGCTGAAGGGCAAGCAGGGCCGCTTCCGCCAGAACCTGCTCGGCAAGCGCGTCGACTATTCCGGCCGCTCGGTGATCGTGGTCGGGCCGGAGCTGAAGCTGCACCAGTGCGGCCTGCCGAAGAAGATGGCGCTCGAGCTGTTCAAGCCGTTCATCTACTCCAAGCTCGAGAAATACGGCCACGCCACCACCATCAAGGCCGCCAAGCGGATGGTGGAGAAGGAGCGTCCCGAGGTGTGGGACATCCTGGAAGAGGTGATCCGCGAGCATCCGGTGATGCTGAACCGCGCGCCGACGCTGCACCGCCTCGGCATCCAGGCGTTCGAGCCGGTGCTGATCGAGGGCAAGGCGATCCAGCTGCATCCGCTGGTCTGCACCGCGTTCAACGCCGACTTCGACGGCGACCAGATGGCGGTGCACGTGCCGCTGAGCCTGGAGGCGCAGCTCGAAGCCCGCGTGCTGATGATGTCGACCAACAACATCCTCAGCCCGGCGAACGGCAAGCCGATCATCGTGCCGAGCCAGGACATCGTGCTCGGCCTCTACTACCTGTCGCTGGAGACGCCGGAGTTCCGCGCCGACCGCCGGACGAGCAGGCGCCGGCCGTTCGGCACGATCGGCGAGATCGAGCACGCGCTGCAGGCCGGCGCGCTGAAGCTGCACGACAAGATCCGCGCGCGCTTCGAGACTGATCGACGCCGACGGGCAAGCCGGTCGTGCAGCGCGTGGTCACCACGCCGGGCCGCATGCTGATCGCGCAGATCCTGCCGCAAGCATCCGAACGTGCCGTTCAGCCTGATCAACCGGCAGCTCACCAAGAAGAACGTCTCCGACGTGATCGACGCGGTGTACCGCCATTGCGGCCAGAAGGAATGCGTGATCTTCGCCGACCGGCTGATGGGCCTCGGCTTCGGCCAGGCGGCGAAGGCCGGCATCTGCTTCGGCAAGGACGACCTGATCATCCCGACCGAGAAGCCGGAGCTGATCGCGCAAGACCCAGGCCGAGGTGAAGGAGTTCGAGCAGCAGTACCAGGACGGCCTGATCACCGCCGGCGAGCGCTACAACAAGGTGGTCGACGCCTGGTCGCGCTGCACCGACGAGGTGGCGGCGCGCGATGATGAAGGAAATCTCCAAGCAGGAGACCGGGACGGCCGACCAACTCGGTGTGGATGATGAGCCACTCCGGCGCGCGCGGCTCGCCGGCGCAGATGCGCCAGCTCGCCGGCATGCGCGGCCTGATGGCCAAGCCGTCGGGCGAGATCATCGAGCAGCCGATCATCGCCAACTTCAAGGAAGGCCTGTCGGTCCTCGAATACTTCAACTCGACCCACGGCGCCCGCAAGGGGCTGGCGGACACCGCGCTGAAGACGGCGAACTCGGGCTACCTGACGCGGCGTCTGGTCGACGTGGCGCAGGACTGCATCATCGTCGAGGACGATTGCGGCACCGCAGCGCGGGCCTGACCGTGCGCGCGGTCATGGATGGCGGCGAGGTGGTCTCGAGCCTGTCCGAGCGCATCCTGGGCCGCACCACGGCCGAGGACGTGATCGACCCGGCGACCGGCGAGGTGCTGGTGCCCGGCAACACGCTGATCGAGGAGCCGGAGGCCGAGCGCATCGAGAAGGCCGGCGTCGAGGCGGTGAAGATCCGCTCGGTGCTGACCTGCGAGGCCAAGGTCGGCGTGCTGCGGCCATTGCTATGGCCGCGACCTCGCGCGCGGCACGCCGGTGAACGTCGGCGAGGCGGTCGGCGTGATCGCCGCGCAGTCGATCGGCGAGCCGGGCACGCAGCTGACGATGCGCACCTTCCACATCGGCGGCGCGGCGCAGCGCGGCGCCGAGCAGTCGAGCGTCGAGGCGAGCCACGACGGCACCGTCGTGATCAAGAACCGCAACGTCGTCATCAACAGCTCGGACGTGCCGGTGGTGATGAGCCGCAACTGCGAAATCGTGCTGACCGACGACAAGGGCCGCGAGCGCGCGCGCTTCCGCGTGCCGTACGGCGCGCGGCTGCTGACCGACGAAGGCGCGGCCGGTCACGCGCGACCAGAAGCTGGCGGAGTGGGACCCGTACACGCTGCCGATCATCACCGAGCGCAACGGCCGCGTGGAATACCTCGACCTGATCGAGGGCGTGACGCTGGTCGAGCGGGTGGACGAGGTGACCGGCCTGACCTCCAAGGTCGTCGTCGACTACAAGCAGGCGGCGCGTGGCGTCGATCTGCGGCCGCGCCTGCAGCTCAAGGACGCCAAGGGCGACGTGGTCCGGCTGCCGAACGACACCGATGCGCGCTACTTCCTGTCGCCGGACTCGATCCTGTCGGTCGAGAACGGCGCCGAGGTGGCGGCCGGCGACGTGCTGGCGCGCATCCCGCGCGAGGGCAGCAAGACGCGCGACATCACCGGCGGTCTGCCGCGCGTGGCCGAGCTGTTCGAGGCGCGGCGGCCGAAGGACCACGCGATCATCGCCGAGACCGACGGGCGCGTGGAATTCGGCAAGGACTACAAGGCCAAGCGCCGCGTCATCGTGAAGAACGACGAGACCGGCGGAGGAGACCGAGTACCTGATCCCGAAGGGCAAGCACGTCTCGGTGCAGGAAGGCGACTTCGTGCGCCGCGGCGATCCGCTGGTCGACGGCCCGCGCGTGCCGCACGACATCCTGAAGGTGCTGGGCGTGGAGGCGCTGTCCGACTACCTCGTCAACGAGATCCAGGACGTGTACCGGCTGCAGGGCGTGAAGATCAACGACAAGCACATCGAGGTGATCGTCCGCCAGATGCTGCAGAAGGTCGAGATCCTGGATCCGGGCGACACGACCTACCTGGCCGGCGAGCAGGTGGACCGGATGGAGTTCGACGCGCGAAAACGACAAGCGCGAGCACGAGGGCGAGCGGCCGGCGCGTGGCGATGCCGGTGCTGCAGGGCATCACCAAGGCCAGCCTGCAGACCCACAGCTTCATCAGCGCGGCCTCGTTCCAGGAGACCACGCGGGTGCTGACCGAGGCGGCGACGGCCGGCAAGGTGGACAGCTCTGATGGGCCTGAAGGAGAACGTGATCGTCGGCCGCCTGATCCCGGCGGGCACCGGCAGCGTGATGAACCGGCTGCGCGCGCATCGCAGCCGGCCGCGACTCGTCGCGCGGGCTGCGGCAGGAGGCGCCGCCGGCCCTGCCGGGGCGCAACTCGCCGCCGAATAACTGGTTTTGTGCCGATGGCATGGAAGGCCGGCGATGGAAGCATCGCCGGCCTTCGTGTTTTTGGCGCAACTGTGGTGGGAACCAGCGCTGTGCGGGCGCTTGACTTGCCGCGGTCCCCGGTCATAGGTTCCGCGCCCTCGGCCGACCCCGACTCGGTGGGCGGCCGTCGTTTGCAGGCACCAGAGCATGCGGCGCCGCGCCGGGCTTTCCCCTCGGGGAAGCGGGCGCCGAGGCCGCAGGCAGGGTCGAACCCCGCAGGGTGGGCAGTATCCCGCCGTCTGCGGGGCTTGCGTGTGGAAGACGGTCCCTGGCGGCGTGTCAGCGGCGCGCGGAGTAGGATCGAAAGAGGGTCTATGCCGACCATCAACCAGCTGATCGCCAACGGGCGCGAGCCGCAGGCGAAGCGCAACAAGGTGCCGGCGCTGCAGGGCTGCCCGCAGAAGCGCGGCGTCTGCACGCGCGTCTACACGACGACGCCGAAGAAGCCGAACTCGGCGCTTCGCAAGGTGGCCAAGGTGCGCCTGACCAACGGCTACGAGGTGGTCAGCTACATCCCGGGCGAAGGCCACAACCTGCAGGAGCACAGCGTGGTGCTGATCCGCGGCGGTCGCGTGAAGGATCTGCCCGGCGTGCGCTACCACATCCTGCGCGGCGTGCTCGACACCCAGGGCATCGCCAAGCGTCGTCAGCGCCGTTCGCTGTACGGCGCGAAGCGGCCGAAGTGAAGGGGGAGCGCGATGAGCCGCCGCCGCCGCGCCGTCAAGCGCGAGATCCTGCCGGACGCGAAGTTCGGCGACGTCGTCATCACGCGCTTCATGAATGCGCTGATGTACGACGGCAAGAAGTCCGCCGCCGAGGGCATCGTCTACGGCGCGCTCGACGTGATGAAGAAGCGGGGCGGCGCGCAGGCCGATCCGGTGCGCATGTTCCACGAGGCGCTGGACAACGTGAAGCCGGCCGTCGAAGTGCGCTCGCGCCGCGTCGGCGGCGCCACCTACCAGGTGCCGGTGGAAGTGCGCACCGAGCGCCGCCAGGCGCTGGCGATCCGCTGGATCATCGACGCGGCGCGCAAGCGCGGCGAGCACACGATGGAAGACCGGCTTTCCAACGAACTGCTGGACGCGGTGAACAATCGCGGCTCGGCGGTGAAGAAGCGCGAAGACACCCACCGGATGGCCGAGGCGAACAAGGCCTTCAGCCACTACCGCTGGTAACCTGACCCCCAACCCCGGATCGTAGAGCGGGCTACGGAGAGAACGACGATGGCCAAGGCGAAATTCGAGCGCAACAAGCCGCACTGCAACATCGGCACGATCGGTCATGTCGATCATGGCAAGACGTCGCTGACGGCGGCCATCACCAAGGTGCTGGCCAAGACCGGCGGCGCCACGTTCACCGCCTACGACCAGATCGACAAGGCGCCGGAAGAGCGCGCCCGCGGCATCACCATCTCGACCGCGCACGTCGAGTACGAGACCAAGAACCGCCACTACGCGCATGTCGATTGCCCCGGCCATGCCGACTACGTGAAGAACATGATCACCGGCGCGGCGCAGATGGACGGCGCGATCCTGGTGGTGTCCGCCGCCGACGGCCCGATGCCGCAGACCCGCGAGCACATCCTGCTCGCCCGTCAGGTCGGCGTGCCGGCGCTGGTGGTGTTCCTCAACAAGATGGACATGGCCGACCCCGAGCTGGTCGAGCTGGTCGAGCTGGAGGTGCGCGAGCTGCTGAGCTGCTACCAGTTCCCGGGCGACGACATCCCGATCATCAAGGGCTCGGCGCTGTGCGCGCTCGAGGACAAGCAGCCCGGAGACTCGGCGAGCAAGTCGATCCTGGAGCTGATGGAGGCGGTCGACAGCTACATCCCGCAGCCGGAGCGCGCCGAAGGACGCCGTTCCTGATGCCGATCGAGGACGTGTTCTCGATCTCCGGCCGCGGCACCGTGGTGACCGGGCGCATCGAGCGCGGCATCGTCAAGGTCGGCGAGGAAGTCGAGATCGTCGGCATCAAGGACACCGTCGAAGACGATCGTGACCGGCGTGGAGATGTTCCGCAAGCTGCTCGACCAGGGCGAGGCCGGCGACAACATCGGCGCGCTGCTGCGCGGCACCAAGCGCGAGGACGTGGAGCGCGGCCAGGTGCTGGCCAAGCCGGGCTCGATCACGCCGCACACCAAGTTCAAGGCCGAGAGCTACATCCTGACCAAGGAAGAGGGCGGCCGTCACACGCCGTTCTTCACCAACTACCGGCCGCAGTTCTACTTCCGCACCACCGACGTGACCGGCATCGTGCACCTGCCGGAGGGCGTGGAGATGGTGATGCCGGGCGACAACGTGTCGATGGACGTCGAGCTGATCGCGCCGATCGCCATGGACGAGGGCCTGCGCTTCGCCATCCGCGAGGGTGGCCGCACCGTCGGCGCCGGCGTGGTGGCGAAGATCACCGCCTGAACTGCAACGAGGGATCGGCCGCGAGCCTGGAAGACTGAGGCAATGGACAACCAGAACATCCGCATCCGCCTGAAGGCGTACGATCACCGCGTGCTGGACAACAGCACGAAGGAGATCGTCAACACGGCCAAGCGCACGGGCGCGCGGGTGCGCGGGCCGATCCCGCTGCCGACGCATATCGAGCGGTTCACCGTGAACCGCTCGCCGCACGTCGACAAGAAGAGCCGCGAGCAGTTCGAGATCCGCACCGCATCGCCGGCTGCTCGACATCGTCGAGCCGACGCCGCAGACGGTGGACGCGCTGATGAAGCTCGACCTCGCGGCCGGCGTGGACGTCGAGATCAAGCTGTAACGCCGAATTTGGGCCTAAGGACAGCAGGCCTCGGGCCGCCGCCCCTCTGGGAAAGACGAAGATGCGCACTGGATTGCTGGCGAAGAAGCTGGGCATGACCCGGCTGTTCAAGGACGACGGGACGCATGTGCCCGTCACCGTGCTGCACCTCGACGAGGTGCAGGTGGTGGCGGCGCGTACCGCAGGAGACAGGACGGCTACACGGCGGTGCAGCTCGGCTGGGGCCGGGCCAAGGTGAAGAACGTGATCCAAGCCGAACAAGGGCCATTTCGCGCGAGGCGAAGGTGGAGCCGAAGGCGAAGCTCGTCGAGTTCCGCGTCGCCGCCGATGCGCTGCTGGAGCCGGGGGCGACGCTGTCGTGCGGCGCATTTCCTGGTCGGCCAGAGCGTCGACGTGTGCGGCACGACCAAGGGCAAGGGCTTCGCCGGGCGCCATGAAGCGCTGGAACTTCCCCGGTCTCGAGGCGAGCCACGGCGTGTCGATCAGCCATCGCTCGCCACGGCTCGACGGGCAACCGCCAGGATCCCGGCAAGACCTTCAAGAACAAGAAGATGGCCGGGCCATCTCGGCGTCGAGCGGGTGACGACGCTGAATCTCGAAGTGGCCGCGCGTCGATGCCGACAAGGGGCTGATCATGCTCAAGGGCGCGGTGCCGGGCGCCAAGGGCGGTTTCGTGCTGGTGCGCGACGCGATCAAGCGCGCACGCGCCGGCGGATGCGCCGTATCCGGCGGCACTCGTCGCCGCGGCGCAGGGCTGAGGGCCGCGGGACATGCAGATCGACATCAAGACCCTCGACAACGGCGACGGCCGGCACGATCGAGCTGCCGGACGCGATCTTCGCCGCCGACGCCGCGCGCGGACATCATGGCGCGCGTGGTGCACTGGCAGCAGGCGAAGCGCCGCGCCGGCACGCACAAGACCAAGGGCA
This sequence comes from uncultured Pseudomonadota bacterium, assembly GCA_963764895.1. Classification (GTDB taxonomy): domain Bacteria; phylum Pseudomonadota; class Alphaproteobacteria; order Acetobacterales; family Acetobacteraceae; genus CAVXUK01. Next base: position 260,831 of record CAVXUK010000007.1, on the reverse strand, counting down.
TGGGCGAGGTGCAGGGCACCACGAAGAAGCCCTACAAGCAGAAGGGCACCGGCAACGCGCGCCAGGGCAGCCTGCGCGCGCCGCAGTTCCGCACCGGCGGCGTCGTGCATGGCCCGGTCGTGCGCGACCACGGCTACGACCTGCCGAAGAAGGTGCGCCGGCTCGGCCTGATCTCGGCGCTGTCGCAGAAGCAGGCCGAGGGCAAGCTGGTGGTGCTCGACGGCGCGACCGGCGGCGGCAAGACCAAGGAACTGGCCGCGCAAGCTGAAGGCGCTGGGCTGGACGTCGGCGCTGATCATCGACCGCGCGGTGGACGCGGACTTCCTGCGCGCCAGCCGCAACATCGTCGGCATCGACGTGCTGCCGACGGTCGGCGCCAACGTCTACGACATCCTGGCGCATGACGTGCTGGCGGTGACCGCCGCCGGCGTCGAGGGCCTGAAGGAGCGCCTGGCATGAGCGAGACCAGCCGCCCCGGCCGGGCAAGCCGCAGCGCCCGCGCCTGTCGCGCGAGGCGATGTACACGATCATCCGCAGCCCGGTGATCACCGAGAAGGCGACCGCTGCTCGAGCGAGCGCAACACGGTGGCGTTCCGTGTCGCGATCGACGCCACCAAGCCGCAGATCAAGGCGGCGGTGGAGGGGTTGTTCGGCGTGAAGGTGACCGGCGTGAACACGCTGGTCGCAAAGGGCAAGACCAAGCGTTTCCGCGGCCGTCCCGGCCAGCGCAGCGACGTCAAGAAGGCGTATGTGAAGCTCGCGCGCCGGGTCAGTCGATCGACCTGACCACCGGCCTGGCGTGACGCAGGAACAGCAGCGATGGCACTGAAGACATTTCAATCCCGTCACGCCGAGCCTGCGCGGCACCATCCTGGTGGACCGCAGCGAGCTGTGGAAGGGCAAGCCGGTCAAGGGGCTGACGGAGGGCAAGCACTCGCACCGGCGGGCGCAACAACCACGGCCGCATCACCAGCCGGTTCCGCGGCGGCGGGCACAAGCAGACCTACCGCATCGTCGATTTCAAGCGCCGCAAGTTCGATGTGCCGGCGACGGTCGAGCGGCTGGAATACGACCCGAACCGCACCGCCTTCATCGCGCTGATCAAGTACCAGGACGGCGAGCTCGCCTACATCCTGGCGCCGCAGCGGCTGCGCGTCGGCGACACGGTGGTCTCCGCGCCGCGCGCCGACATCAAGCCGGGCAACGCGATGCCGCTGGCCGCGATTCCGGTCGGCACCATCGTGCACAACCTCGAGATGAAGCAGGGCGCCGGCGGCAAGATCGCCCGCGCGGCCGGGCAGTATGCGCAGCTGGTCGGCAAGGATGCCGGCTACGCGCAGATCAAGCTGATGTCCGGCGAACTGCGCGTGGTGCGCGGCGAGTGCATGGCGACGATCGGTGCGGTGTCCAACCCCGACAACGCCAACCAGCAGATCGGCAAGGCCGGGCGCAGCCGCTGGCTCGGGCCGCCGGCCGCATAACCGCGGCGTGGTGATGAACCCGGTCGACCATCCGCACGGCGGCGGCGAGGGCCGCACCTCGGGCGGCCGGCATCCGGTGACGCCGTGGGGCAAGCCGACCAAGGGCTACAAGACGCGCGTCAACAAGCGGACCGACCGGCTGATCATCCGCCGCCGCAACAAGGGGAAGGGCTGAGCCATGGCGCGTTCCGTCTGGAAGGGCCCGTTCGTCGACGGGTACCTGCTCAACAAGGCCGAGGCCGTCGCGCGCCTCCGGCCGCAACGAGATCATCAAGATCTGGTCGCGCCGCTCGACCATCCTGCCGCAGTTCGTCGGCCTGACGTTCGGCGTCTATAACGGCCACAAGTTCCTGCCGGTGCAGGTGAACGAGAACATGGTCGGGCCACAAGTTCGGCGAGTTCTCGCCGACGCGCACCTTCACCGGGCCATTCCGGCGACAAGAAGGCGAAGCGGGGCTGACATGAGCAAGCCGAAGCATCCGCGCGCGCTGGCCGAGACCGAGGCGCAGGCGGTGCTGCGCAACCTGCGCGTCAGCCCGCGCAAGCTGAACCTGGTGGCCGGGCTGATCCGCAACCAGCCGGCGCAGCGACGCGGTGGCGACGCTGACCTTCAGCAAGCGGCGCATCGCCCAGCGAGGTGCGCAAGGCGCTGGAGAGCGCCATCGCCAATGCCGAGAACAACCATCAGCTCGATGTCGACCGGCTGGTGGTGACGCGCGCCGAGGTCGGGCGGTCGATGGTGATGCGCCGCTTCCAGGCGCGTGGCCGCGGCCGTGCGGCGCGCGTGGAGAAGTGGTTCAGCCACCTGAAGATCGTGGTGGCCGAGCGCGCGCAGGAAGCCGAGACGCGCGGCGCAGGAGGCCGCGTAACCGATGGGTCACAAAGTCAATCCGATCGGGCTGCGGCTCGGCATCAACCGCACCTGGGACAGCCGCTGGTTCGCCGGCAGCGACTACGCCAAGCTGCTGCACGACGATCTGAAGCTGCGCGGGCATCTGCGCGCGAAGCTGTCGGGCGCCGGCGTCTGCCGCGTGGTGATCGAGCGTCCGGCGAAGAAGCCGCGCGTGACGATCTATGCCGCGCGGCCGGGCGTGGTGATCGGCAAGAAGGGCCAGGACATCGAGGACCTGCGCAAGGACCTGGCGAAGATGGCCAAGGCCGAGGTGTCGCTGAACATCGTCGAGATCCGCAAGCCGGAGATCGACGCGACAGCTGGTGGCCGAGAACATCGCCCAGCAGCTGGAGCGCCGCGTGGCGTTCCGCCGCGCGATGAAGCGCGCGGTGCAGTCGGCGATGCGGCTCGGCGCGCAGGGCATCCGCATCAATTGCGGCGGCCGGCTGGGCGGCGCGGAGATCGCGCGCGTCGAGTGGTATCGCGAAGGCCGCGTGCCGCTGCACACGCTGCGCGCGGACATCGATTACGGCGTCGCGACGGCGAAGACGACCTATGGCACCTGCGGCGTCAAGGTCTGGATCTTCAAGGGCGAGATCCTGGCGCACGACCCGATGGCGCAGGACCGCCGCGCCGCCGAACAGGCGCCGCAGCGGTAAGGAACGGACAAGATGCTTTCCCCCAAGCGCACCAAATACCGCAAGGCCCACAAGGGCCGCATCCACGGCCTCGCCAAGGGCGGCACGGCGCTGAACTTCGGCGCCTTCGGCCTGAAGGCGCTGGAGCCGGAGCGCATCACCGCGCGCCAGATCGAGGCCGCGCGCCGCGCCATCACGCGCGCCATGAAGCGCGCCGGCCGCGTGTGGATCCGCATCTTCCCGGACGTGCCGGTGTCGATGAAGCCGGCCGAGGTCCGCATGGGCTCCGGCAAGGGCAGCGCCGGAATTCTGGGTGGCCGCGTCAAGCCGGGCCGCATCATGTTCGAGATCGACGGCGTCGCCGGCCGAGCTGGCGCGCGAGGCGCTGACGCTCGGCGCGGCCAAGCTGCCGATCAAGACCAAGTTCGTCACCCGCATCGGAGACGCCTGAGATGGCCAAGGCATGACCAAGCCGGCCGACGTGCGGCGAAGACCGCCGGACGAGCTGGACACGCATGCTGCTCGATCTGCGCAAGGAGCAGTTCAACCTGCGCTTCCAGCGCGCCACCGGGCAGAACGAGGGCGTCGGCCGCGTGCGCGCAGGTGCGGCGCGACATCGCGCGGGTGAAGACGATCCTGGCGGAGCAGCGACACGCGCTCCGCGCGCACAAGCCTGAAGGGAGAAGGGCGATGCCGAGGCGCGTCCTGACCGGGCGGGTGACCAGCGACAAGATGGACAAGACCGTGACGGTGCTGGTCGATCGTCGCGTCATGCACCCGCTGTACAAGAAGTTCATCCGCCGCTCGAAGAAGTACGCGGCGCATGACGAGAGCAATGTGTGCAAGATCGGCGACACGGTGCGCATCGAGGAATGCCGGCCGATCAGCAAGCGCAAGACCTGGCTGGTGATCGAGCGCAACGGCGCAGCCGCTCGGCGACCGCGCCGCCGAAGCCGCCGCGCCGCCGCGCAGGCCTGAGGAGAGTCGCGATGATCCAGTCGAAACCAACCTCGACGTCGCCGACAATTCCGGCGCGCGCCGGGTGCAGTGCATCAAGGTGCTCGGCGGCTCGAAGCGCAAGACCGCCTCGGTCGGCGACGTCATCGTCGTGTCGATCAAGGAGGCGATCCCGCGCGGCAAGGTGAAGAAGGGCGACGTGCACCAGGCGGTGATCGTGCGCACCGTCGTTCCCGGTGCGCCGGCCGGACGGCAGCGCGATCCGCTTCGACCGCAACGCCGCGGTGCTGATCAACAAGCAGCAGGAGCCGATCGGCACCCGCATCTTCGGCCCGGTGGTGCGCGAGCTGCGCGCGCAAGAAGTTCATGAAGATCATCTCGCTCGCGCCGGAGGTGCTGTGATGGCCGCGCGCATCCGCAAGGGCGACACGGTCGTCGGTGATCACCGGCGCCGACAAGGGCAAGCGCGGCGAGGTGCTGCGCGTGCTGCCGAAGGACGATCGCGCGGTGGTGCAGGGCGTGAACGTCGCCAAGCGCCACACCAAGCCGCGCGGCATGCGGCCAGCCCGGCGGCATCGTCGAGCGGGAGGCGACGCATCCATCTGTCCAACCTGATGCTGATCGACCCGCAAGACCGACAAGCCGACGCGCGTCGGCTTCCGCGTGCTGGACGACGGCCGCAAGGTGCGCGTTGCCAAGGCGACCGGCAACGTGATCGAGAGTTGAGGAGGCGGCGGTGAGCAACTCGAAGAAGGGCGGCAAGGGCGCGCCAGCCAAGGGCGGCGCCGCGGCAGGCAAGGCTGGCAAGTCGGCGCCAGGCCGGCGGCGGCCAGCCAGGCCGCCAAGGCGCCCAGGGCGCAAGGCCGGCGGCGGCGAGCCAGCGGTCGCGGTCCAGTCGGTGACGGTCGCGGCCGAGGCGCAGGCCTCACCGCGCGAACATCGCCGCGCATGCAGCAGCGCTACCGCGAAGTGGTGCGCGCGGCGCTGCAGAAGGAGTTCGGCTACACGAACCCGATGCAGGTGCCGAAGCTGGAGAAGATCGTCATCAACATGGGCGTCGGCGAGGCCGCCGGCGACCAGAAGAAGCTCGATGCGGCGGTCGCCGAACTGGCGCTGATCAGCGGCCAGAAGCCGGTGAAGACGCTGGCGAAGAAGGCGATCGCCGGCTTCAAGATCCGCAAGGGTCTGCCGATCGGCTGCAAGGTGACGCTGCGCCAGGCGCGGATGTACGAGTTCCTCGACCGGCTGGTGACCATCGCGCTGCCGCGCGTGCGCGACTTCCGCGGCATCACCGGCAAGGGCTTCGACGGCCGCGGCAACTTCGCCATGGGGCTGAAGGAGCAGATCGTGTTCCCGGAGATCGTCTACGACCGGGTGGACGCGATCCGCGGCATGGACATCGTGTTCGTGACCACGGCGAAGACCGATGCCGAAGCGAAGGCGCTGCTGCAAGCAGTTCGACATTCCGTTCGCCAACTGAGCTGCGCACGGCGATGCTTTGACGCTGACAACGCGGTTTGGAAAACCGCCGGCGCGTGGCCGGCAGGTTCCGGAGGGTAAGACAGGATGGCCAAGACGTCTCAGGTCAACCGCAACAGCGAAGCGTGAGCGGATGGCCAAGCGCGACAAGGGCAAGCGTGCGGCGCTGAAGGCGATCGTGATGGACCGCGACGCTGCCGGTCGAGGACCGCTTCGACGCGTCGCTGAAGCTGGCGCAGCTGCCGCGCAACGGGGCCGCAGGTGCGCGTGCGGCTGCGCTGCGAGCTCACCGGTCGCTCGCGCGGCAACTACCGCAAGTTCAAGCTGTGCCGCATCGCGCTGCGCGACCTGGCCAGCGCGGGGCAGATCCCCGGCATGGTCAAGGCGAGCTGGTAAGGAGGCACGCAGCATGTCGTATGTCCGATCCGCTGGGCGATATGCTGACCCGCATCCGCAACGCGCAGCGCGCGCGCCACACGATCTGCGTCGCGCCGGCCTCGCAAGCTGCGCGCCAACGTGCTCGACGTGCTGCAAGCGTGAGGGCTTCATCCGCGGCTTCTCGCGCCGAGGAGCTGCGGCCCGGCGTCGCCCAGCTGCGCATCGAGCTGAAGTACAACGAGGGCGAGCCGGTCATCAAGGAGATCCACCGCGTCTCCAAGCCGGGCCGCCGCGTCTATTCCAAGATCAAGGAGCTGCCGCGGGTCTATGCCGGCCTCGGCGTCTCCATCCTGTCCACGCCGCGCGGCGTGCTGAGCGATGCCGAGGCTCGCGCCGCCAATGTCGGCGGCGAAGTCCTCTGCCGCGTGTTCTGAGGAGGATCGGAGCATGTCACGCGTAGGCAAATATCCGGTCGAGATCCCGGCCGGCGTCCAGGTGGCGATCGTCGGCCGGCATCGCTGACCGCCAAGGGCAAGCTCGGCGAGCTGAAGCTGCGCTGACCGACATGGTCGAGGCCACGGTCGAGGGCAACAAGGTCGCGGTCGACGCCGCGCGACGGCACCGCGCCGGCGCGCATGATGTGGGGCACCACGCGCGCGCTGGTCGCCAACATGGTGAAGGGCGTGTCCACCGGCTACGCGAAGTCGATGGAGATCACCGGCACCGGCTTCCGCGCCGCGGTGCAGGGCAAGCAACCTGGTGATCAACCTCGGCTTCTCGCACGACGTGGTGTATCCGATCCCGCCGGGCATCAAGATCACCTGCGAGCGGCCGACCGCGATCAAGGTCGAGGGCGTGGACAAGCGGCTGGTCGGCCAGGTGGCGGCCGAGATCCGCGGCTATCGCGCCGCCGGAGCCGTACAAGGGCAAGGGCGTGCGGTACGACGACGAGACGATCCGCCGCAAGGAAGGCAAGAAGAAGTAATGAGCGCGAACCAGGATCTGCGGGAGCGCCGGCGCGAGCGTCTGCGCTTCCAGCTGCGCCAGAAGTCCGGCGGGCGGCCGCGGCTGTCGGTGTTCCGCTCCGGCAAGCACATCTACGCCCAGGTGATCGACGACGCGCCAGGGCCGCACGCTGGCCGCCGCCTCCAGCCTCGATCGACGACGCTGCGCGAGGCGCTGAAGACCGGCGCCGACAAGGCGGCGGCGGCGGCGGTCGGCAAGCTGGTGGCCGAGCGCGCGCTGGCGGCCGGCGTGACCGCAGTGGTGTTCGACCGCGGCGCCTATCTCTATCACGGCCGCGTGAAGGCCCTGGCCGACGCCGCCCGTGAGGGCGGTCTGGCCTTCTGAGGGGAAGCAGCATGGCACGTGAACCGAGGGAAGGTGGTCGTGGCGGCGGGCGTGATCGCGACCGCGAGCCGTGACGGCGGCGACGAGCTGATCGACAAGCTGGTCACCATCAACCGCGTCGCCAAGGTGGTGAAGGGCGGCCGTCGCTTCGCCTTCGCCGCCCTGGTGGTGGTGGGCGACCAGAAGGGCCGCGTCGGCTACGGCGCCGGCAAGGCGCGCGAAGTGCCGGAGGCGATCCGCAAGGCGACCGACCGCGCCAAGCGCAGCATGATCCGGGTGCCGATGAAGGAAGGCCGCACGCTGCATCACGACGTGCAGGGCCACTACGGCGCCGGCACAGGTGGTGCTGCGCTCGGCCGTCGGCCGGCACCGGCATCATCGCCGGCGGCCCGATGCGCGCGGTGTTCGAGACGCTGGGCATCGGCGACGTGGTGGCCAAGAGCCTCGGCAGCCGCAATCCGCACAACATGGTGAAGGCGACGTTCGACGCGCTGCAGCGCTGCGCCAGCCCGCGCTCGGTCGCCACCCGCCGCGGCAAGAAGGTGTCTGACCTTCTCGGCAAGCGCGATGCGCCGCGCCGGCGCCGGCAGCCGGCGCGCAGGAGGCGGCCGATGTCTGACACAGTCCGCTGGCGAAGAAGACCGTGCGGGTCACGCAGATCCGGCTCCGGCTGGCGGGCGCAAGCCCGGCCAGCAGGAGACGCTGATCGGCCTCGGCCTGAACAAGATCCGCCGCACGCGCGAGCTGGAGGACACGCCCTCGGTGCGCGGCATGATCCGCAAGGTGGCCCATCTGGTGAAGGTGGAGGAGCCGTCCTGACCCGCGCAAGCGCGGGACGGGACGCAAGGGGATTGCGATGAAGCTCAACGAACTGCGCGACAATGCCGGGTCGCGCCTGAAGTCCAAGCGGCTCGGCCGCGGCATCGGCTCGGGCAAGGGCAAGACCTCCGGCAAGGGCGTCAAGGGCCAGAAGGCGCGCGAGGGCGTGGCGCTGAACGGCTTCGAGGGCGGCCAGCTGCCGATCTACCGGCGGCTGCCGAAGCGCGGCTTCACGAACATCTTCCGCAAGGAATACGCGCCGGTGAATCTCGGCGCGCTGGCGGCGGCGATCGAGGCCGGGCGGATCGATGCCGACGCAGCCGATCACCGAGGCGACGCTGCGCGCGCGCCGGCCTGGTGCGCGGCGGCAAGGTGGACGGCGTGCGGCTGCTGGCCGAGGGCGAGCTCGACGCGCGCGGTGACGATCACCGTCTCCGGCGCCTCGGCGCGCGGCGATCGCGGCGGTCGAGAAGGCCGGCGGCACCGTCACCACCACGGTTGCGGCCAAAGCGGCCGCCGCGCGGCAGCGGCTGAAGCCCGCACGGGCCTTGCACGTCGCTGCCGCTGCGGCGGCAAACTGAGATCACACGGGCGGCGCCCTCGGGAGATCCTGGCTCGGCGACATCCTGTGGCGCCGTCTCCATGAGACGCAGGCGTCAGCGGACGCCAGACGGAGTAGCGCATGGCCTCGGCGGCCGAGCAGCTTGCTGCCAACCTCAATCTCGGCACGCTGTCCAAGGCGACCGAGCTCAAGAAGCGCATCTGGTTCACCCTGGGCGCGCTGCTGGTCTATCGCATCGGCACCTACATCCCGGTGCCGGGCGTCGACGCCTCGGTGCATGGCCGAGCTGCTGCAGCACGCAGCGGCGGCGGCATCCTCGGCATGTTCGACATGTTCACGCGGCGGCGCGCTGGGGCGCATGACCGTGTTCGCGCTGAACATCATGCCGTACATCAGCGCCAGCATCATCATCCAGCTGATGTCGGCCGCCATTCCCGTCGCTGGAGGCGCTGAAGAAGGAGGGCGAGAGCGGGCGCAAGAAGCTCAACCAGTACACGCGCTACCTGACCGTGCTGATCGCCATGTTCCAGTCCTACGGCATCGCCGTCGGGCTGGAGGGCATGCGCGGCAGCTTCGGGCGCGGCGGTGATCGACCCGGGCATGTTCTTCCGCGTCTCCTGCGTCGTCACGCTGGTCGGCGGCACGATGTTCCTGATGTGGCTCGGCGAGCAGATCACCGCGCGCGGCATCGGCAACGGCACCAGCCTGATCATCTTCGCCGGCATCGTCGCCAACGTGCCGCATGCGCTGGCCACGTTGCTGGAACTGGGCCGCACCGGCGCGCTCAGCGCCGGTGCTTCATCCTCGGCTTCATCGTGATCGCGGTCGGCGGTGATCGCCTTCATCGTGTTCATCGAGCGGGCGCAGCGGCGCGATCGTCATCCAGTATCCGAAGCGCCAGGTCGGCACAGCGCATGTTCGGCGGCGATTCGACGCACATGCCGCTGAAGATCAACACCTCGGGCGTGATCCCGCCGATCTTCGCCAGTTCCATCCTGCTGATCCCGGCGACCATCGCCGGCTTCTCCGCGCGGACGCGGGCGGCCGGCGGCTGGCTCGGCACGATCGGCAACGCGCTCGGCGCACGGGCAGCCGCTCTACATGGTCGCCTATGCGGCGCATGATCATCTTCTTCAGCTATTTCTACACCGCGGTCGTGTTCAACCCGCAGGAGACGGCGGACAACCTGAAGAAATACGGCGGCTTCATCCCCGGCATCCGGCCGGGCAGCGCCACGGCCGAGTACTTCGACTATGTGCTGACGCGGCTGACCACGGTCGGCGCGCTCTACCTCGTGCGTGGTGTGCCTGCTGCCGGAAATCCTGATCAGCAACTACGGCGTGCCGTTCTATTTCGGCGGCACCAGCATCATGATCGTCGTCTCGGTGACGATGGACACGGTGACGCAGATCCAGTCGCACCTGCTGGCGCACCAGTACGAAGGGCTGATCCGCAAGGCGCGGGTGCAAGGGAAGGGGACGGTGAATCTGATCCTGCTCGGGCCCGCCGGGCGCGGGCAAGGGCACGCAGGCCAAGCGGCTGGAGGACGCGCTTCGGCATCGTGCAGATCTCGACCGGCGACATGCTGCGCGCCGAGGTGGCGGCCGGCAGTCGAGATCGGCCGCAGGCCAAGGCGGTCATGGAGGCGGGGCAGCTGGTCTCCGACGACATCCTCGATCCGCATGCTGGCGAACCGCGATCGAGCAGCCGGACTGCGCGCGCGGCTTCATCCTGGACGGGTTCCCGCGCACCGTGCCGCAGGCCGAGGCGCTGGACGGGCTGCTGGCCGAGCGCGGCCGAAGCTGGATGCGGTGATCGAGCTGGAAGTCGACGACGCGGCGCTGGTGGAGCGCATCGCCGGCCGGTTCACCTGCGCCAAATGCGGCGCCGGCTACCACGACACCTTCAAGCGCCCGCAGGTCGAGGGCACCTGCGACGTCTGCGGCAGCCACGACTTCATCCGCCGCGCCGACGACAAGCCGCGAGACGGTGGAGGCCCGGCTGGACGCCTATCAGCGCCAGACCGCGCCGATCCTGCCGCACTACGCGGCGCAGGGGCTGCTGCATGCGGTGGACGGCATGGCCGACATCGACGAGGTGACGACGGCAGATCGTGGCGGTGCTGGAGCGGCTCGCAGGTGGCGACCTCGGCCGACGTGAGCTCTCCGTGATTCGCGTAGATGTTGATCGACGTGCGTTGACTGCGCAGACGCCGCGCGCTATAGTCCGCGCCCTCGGCGGCGCCCGCGGGTGTGGGCCGCCGCTCATGCGTTTTCCCAGCCTCGAGGTTCGTGAACCGTCGGGCGATAGGTGCCAGGCGCGCATGCGTCGGCCCGCAGGGGCTCCGTCCGGGGCGTCCGGAACGAAGGAGTGAGCGGCGTGGCGCGTATTGCCGGCGTGAACATCCCGACCAACAAGCGGGTCACCATCAGCCTGCGCTACATCTACGGCATCGGCCCGACCAAGGCGCAGGAGATCTGCGAGCAAGCTGAGCATCCCCGACGACCGCCGCGTGAACCAGCTCTCCGACGACGAGGTGCTGCGCATCCGCGAACTGATCGACCGCGAATACCGCGTCGAGGGCGACCTGCGGCGCGAAGTGGCGATGAACATCAAGCGCCTGATGGATCTCGGCTGCTATCGCGGCCTGCGCCACCGTCGCGGCCTGCCGGTGCGCGGCCAGCGCACCCACACCAACGCGCGCACCCGCAAGGGCAAGGCGGTGGCGATCGCCGGCAAGAAGAAGGTGACGAAGTAGGGCCGCGCGCCCGGCGCTCGTCGCCTTCGCCGAGAACTTTCGCCGCGCCTGGCCATGCCGGGCGCGGCACTGACACTGGACAGGACCACCCATGGCGAAGCCGCGACCGCCGCCGCGCGCCCCCGCAAGAAGGAGCGCAAGAACATCACGTCCGGCGTCGCCCATGTGGCGGCGACGTTCAACAACACGATGATCACCATCACCGACGCGCAGGGCAACGCGATCGCCTGGTCGTCCTCCGGCAGCCAGGGCTTCAAGGGCAGCCGCAAATCGACGCCCTATGCCGCGCAGGTTGCCGCCGAGGACGCCGGCCGCAAGGCGCGCGAGCACGGCATGGAGACGCTGGAGATCGAGGTCAGCGGCCCCGGCTCGGGCCGCGAGAGCGCGCTGCGTGCGCTGCAGGCGGTCGGCTTCGCGATCACCGCGATCCGCGACATGACGCCGATTCCGCACAACGGCTGCCGCCCGCGCAAGCGGCGCCGGGTGTAAGGCGCTTCATTTGATGCGGCTTTCCGATGCGATGTTCGCCGAACGTACGGCGTGTCTCTCAGCAGGGGGTGGCCCGCGTGGTCATCGTACGACGCCATGAGACTCAGGTGGTCATGCAGAGGAACTGGCAGTCGCTGATCAAGCCGGAGAAGCTCGAAGTCGAGCCGGGCGCCGATCCGTCGCGCGTGGCGACCATCGTGGCCGAACCGCTGGAGCGCGGCTTCGGCATGACGCTGGGCAACGCGCTGCGCCGCATCCTGCTGTCGTCGCTGCAGGGTGCCGCGGTGACGGCGATCCAGATCGACGGCGTGCTGCATGAATTCAGCAGCGTGCCGGGCGTGCGCGAGGACGTGACCGACATCGTGCTGAACGTGAAGCAGCTCGCGCTGCGCATGCACGGCGATGGCCCGAAGCGCATGACGCTGACCGCGACCGGCCCCGGCGAAGTGCGCGCCGGCCAGATCCAGGCCGGCCACGACATCGACATCATGAACCCCGACCTGGTGATCTGCACGCTGGACGACGGCGTGAAGCTGGGCATGGAGTTCACGGTCAACAGCAACAAGGGCTACTGGGCCGCCAGCGCCAACCGGCCGGAGGATGCGCCGATCGGGCTCATCCCGGTCGATGCGATCTACTCGCCGGTGCGCCGCGTGTCCTACAAGGTCGAGCCGACCCGCGTGGGCCAGGTGACCGACTACGACAAGCTGCTGCTGACGGTGGAGACCAACGGCGCGGTGACGCCGGAGGATGCGGTGGCGCTGGCCGCGCGCATCCTGCAGGACCAGTTGCAGCTGTTCATCAATTTCGACGAGCCGCAGCAGATCCGCGCCGGAGGAGCCGCAGGACGACCTGCCGTTCAACCGCAACCTGCTGCGCAAGGTGGACGAGCTGGAGCTGTCGGTGCGCAGCGCCAACTGCCTGAAGAACGACAACATCGTCTATATCGGCGACCTGGTGCAGAAATCCGAGCAGGAGATGCTGCGCACGCCGAACTTCGGTCGCAAGTCGCTGAACGAGATCAAGGAAGTGCTGACCTCGATGGGGCTCTCGCTCGGCATGACTGTGTCCGGCTGGCCGCCGGAGAATATCGAAGACCTGGCCAAGCGGCTGGAAGAGCCGTTCTGAGCCGGGCACAGGAGAGTAGACGATGCGTCACGGAGTTGCCGGCCGCAAGCTCGGCGTCACCTCCAGCCACCGCGCTGGCCATGTTCCGCAACATGGCCCACGCGCTGATCAAGCACGAGCAGATCACCACGACGCTGCCGAAGGCGAAGGAACTGCGGCCGGTGGCCGAGAAGCTGATCACGCTCGGCAAGCGCGGCGGGCTGCATGCGCGCCGGCAGGCCTATGCGCAGCTGCGCGACGACGTGATCGTCGCGAAGCTGTTCGGCGCGCTGGCCGACCGCTATCACGGCGCGCGCCGGCGGCTACACCCGCGTGCTGAAGGCCGGCGTGCGCTACGGCGACGCGGCCGACATGGCGGTGATCGAGCTGGTCGATCGCGACCTGTCCGCCAAGGGCCAGGATAGCGGCCCGAAGCCCCGAAGTAGCGGCGGATTCCGAGAGCGAATAAGCCGCTCGCATCGCGGTTGGTATTGTCAGACGGCCCGGAGCAGTTGCTCCGGGCCGTTTTTCGTTATGGGCGGCGCCATGCTGGCAGGCTGATAATGCCTGGAAATGCCGCCATCTGGACTCCGGGCCGCGCCGAGGGCCGGTACGCCATTGTCAGGAGACCGCGATGTCGATCTACGATTTCACCGCCCGGCTGGGCACCGGCGACGAGATTTCCCTCGCCGATTACCGTGGCAAGGCCCTCCTGGTTGTCAATGTCGCCTCGAAATGCGGGTTCACGCCGCAGTACCAAGGGCCTGCAAAATCTCTACGAGCAATTTGGTCCGCGCGGCCTGGAGATCCTCGCCTTTCCGTGCGACCAGTTCGGCCATCAGGAGCCGGGGTCTGACGCCGAAATCGCGACATTCTGCGATCGCACGTACGGGGTCACCTTCCCGCTGTTCGCCAAGATCGAGGTCAACGGCAAGAATGCGCACCCGCTTTATGCCTGGCTGAAAGGGCAGAAGGGCGGGCTGCTCAGCGATGCCATCAAGTGGAATTTCACCAAGTTCCTGGTGGATCGCGCCGGCGCGGTGGCCGCGCGCTTTGCGCCGACGACCACGCCGGAAAGCCTCGCGCGCGATGTGACGGCGCTGCTGTAGCGCGCGGCCTCGGCTGGTGCGCCATGTTGGGGTTCCTTTCGCTGGCCGTCATGTCATGGTCCGGCGGTCGGCGGGGGAAGCGGCATGAGCGCGAAATGGTCCGAACTGGTGCGCGACGGCAATGCCGGGCGCAGCGCCGTGGTCGGCGGCGGCATGATCCTCCATGCCATCAACACGTTCATCGTCGTCACCATCCTGCCCTCGGTCGTGCGCGACATCGGCGGCCTGCGCTATTTCGCCTGGAGCACGGTGCTCTACGTGGTCGCCTCGCTGCTCGGCGGCGCCGGGCTGCGCGCGGGTGCTGCAACGCCTCGGGCGCGCGGCACGCCTACCGGCTGTCGCTCGGCGGGTTTGCGGCGGGCTCCGTGTGCTGCGCGCTGGCGCCCTCCATGCCGGTGCTGCTGGTCGGGCGATTCTTGCAGGGGCTCGGCGCCGGCACGCTCTCCGGCGCTGTCGTTCACCATGGTCCGCACGCTGTTCCCCGCCCGGTTGTGGCCACGCGCGCTCAGCGTGGTGTCGGTGGCCTGGGGCGTCGGCCACGTTGCTCGGCCCGGCGGTGGGCGGCCTGTATCGCCGAGTTCGGCGCCTGGCGCGCGGCGTTCTGGACGGTCGCGGCCAGCGTGCCGGTGCTGCTGGCACTCGTGGAGGTGTCGCTGCCGCGCGATTTGGCGCGGCCGGCGCCGCCGCGCACCGGGATGGCGTTCACCAGCCTGGTCATCCTGGCCGGCAGCGTCATGGCGGTCTCCGCGGGCAGCACGACGGCGGCGCCGATATGGCCAACGCGGCAGGGCTGGTCGTGGCGGTGGTCGGCTTCCTGCTGTTCGCGCGGCGCGAGGCCGGCGGTGGCGCGCGCCTGATGCCCCAGGGGGCGACCACACCCGGCATGCCGCTATGCGCCATCTACGGCGCGATGCTGCTGATGATGCTGGGTGTCACGCCGGAGATTTTCGTGCCCTATTTCCTGCAGGTGCTGCACGGGCTGACGCCGCTGCACGCGGGCTATCTCTCGGCACTGATGGCGGCCGGCTGGACGCTCGGGTCGGTCGCTACCTCGGGTGCCTCCGGCGGGGCCGTGCGCGGCACATTGGCGGCCGGGCCGGCGGTGCAGGCGGCAGGGCTTGCGGCACTCGCGGTGCTGATGCCGCATGCGGCGGCCTCGGGGCTGGATCTGCTGCCGATCGGCCTCGGCATGCTGGCGATAGGGGTGGGCATCGGCCTGACCTGGCCGCATCTCGGCGCCCGCGTGTTCGGCTTCGCGCGGGAGGCTGACCGCGAACTGGCCGGCGCCTCGCTGACCATGACGGTGATGGTGGGCAATGCGTTCGGCTGCGCGCTGGGTGGCATGGTAACCAATCTCGGCGGACTGATCGTGCCGGGCGGCACGGTCGGGGCGGCGGGCGCAGCCTCGTGGCTGTTCGGACTGTTCGTGGCCGCCCCGCTGCTGGCGGCGCTGGCGATCCGTCGCCTGCCGGTGCTGGTGCGCCCGGCGGCGGCCGAGTGATGCTCGGTCCGCTGCCGTTCCGCGTCTTCGTCAACCCGCGGGCCGGCACGCCGGGCACCGTGGTGCTCAGCCAGGCCGGCTTTCGCCAGGCGCGCGCCGAAATTACCTCCTGGCCCGGCTACGCGCCGACGCCGCTGCGTGAGGTGCCGTGGGCGGCGGAGGTCGCCGGTGTCGCCAGCGTTCGCCTGAAGGACGAGGGCGGCCGCTTCGGCCTGGGCAGTTTCAAGGCGCTCGGCGGTGCCTATGCGGTCGCCCGCCTGCTGATCGCGGAACTCGCCCGCACCGGCGTGGCGCCACACGCGCGTTCAGCCGATCTTGCGTCCGGGCGGTTCGCGACGGCGAGCCAGACTATCACGGTCACCTGTGCCACCGACGGCAATCACGGCCGTTCGGTGGCCTGGGGTGCGCAGCGGTTCGGCTGCCGTTGCGTGATCTTCGTCCACCAGTCGGTCAGTCAGGGTCGCATCGACGCCATCGCGCGCTACGGCGCGGAAATCCGCCGCGTGCCCGGCACCTATGACGACGCGGTGCGCGAGGCAGCGCGCGTGGCCAAGGCGCAGGGCTGGTTCGTGGTCTCCGACACGTCCTGGCCGGGTTACGTGCAGGTGCCGGTGGACGTGATGCAGGGCTACCGGCTGATGGCCGACGAGGCGGCCGACCAGTGGGGCGGCCCGCCGCCCAGCCACACCTTCGTGCCCGCCGGTGTGGGCGGTGTCGCCGCCGCCGTGTCGATCCAGCTGCGCGACCGCTATGCCCCGCCGCCTGAGCTTATCGTGGTCGAGCCGGAGCATGCTGCCTGCCTGCTCGCCAGCGCCGAGATGGGCGCGCTGACCTTGGTACCAGGGAACCTCGATACGGTGATGGCTGGGCTGGCCTGCGGCGAGCCCAGCCTGCTGGCGTGGCAGGAACTGGACCGCGGCGCCGCTGCCTTCATGGCCGTGCCGGACGCGGCCGCGGTGGCGAGCCTGCGCCGGCTGGCGCAAGACGGCATCGTGATCGGCGAATCCGGCGTGGCTGGTCTCGCCGCGCTGCTGCTGGCCGCTGCCGACCCGGCGGCGCGCGCAGCGCTCAATCTGACGGCCGCAAGCCGCGTGCTGCTGTTCGGCACCGAGGGGGCGACCGATCCGGACGTGTACGGGCGTCTTGCAGGGGGGAACGATCCATGATCACGGTATGGGGTATGGCGATGTCCGGCAATTGCTGGAAGGCCGCGCAGATCCTGACGCTGACCGGCCAGCAATTCCGCTGGATCGAGACCGATGGCAACGCCGGCGGCACCCGCACGCCGGCGTTCCTCGCGATCAACCCCAACGGCAAGGTGCCGGCCGTGGCGCTGGCCGACGGCACCATCATCACGGAATCCAACGCTATCCTGACCCATTTCGCCGAGGGCACCCCCTGGCTGCCCGCGCCAGGGCTGGCGCGCACGCGGGTGATGGAATGGTTGTTCTTCGAGCAATATAGTCATGAGCCATACATTGCCGTCGCCCGTAATCTGCTGAGCTATTTGCGGACGGCGGATCAGTTCCCCGACCGCATGGCCCAGTGCCGCGAGCGGGGCGCGCAGGCGCTTGCAGTGATGCAGCGCCGGCTGGGGTCGCATGACTGGCTGACCGATGCCGGGCCGACCATCGCCGACCTCGCGCTGTTCGCCTACACGCATGTTGCCGACGAGGGCGGGTTCGATCTGGCGGCGTATCCAGGCGTGGCCGCTTGGGTCTCGCGGCTGGCGGCGCTGCCGGG
Source organism: uncultured Pseudomonadota bacterium (assembly GCA_963764895.1). Classification (GTDB taxonomy): domain Bacteria; phylum Pseudomonadota; class Alphaproteobacteria; order Acetobacterales; family Acetobacteraceae; genus CAVXUK01. The sequence continues at coordinate 243,568 of CAVXUK010000007.1, read as the reverse complement.
TCTCACGCAGCTCCCGCGCAGAAGCTGAGCGCCGAACGCGGTCCTGCAAGTGTTGGCGACATTCGCCGGGACTGATACCGTCCGGCCGCGGAAAACCTGCAAACGTTCCGGGAGAAGACCACGTTGAACGACGACCACGCGCAATCTCACATCACGGAATGGTTGCGGACATTTGACACGGCCCTCGGACGCGGGGCGATCGACGAGGCGGCGGGGCTGTTTGGCGAGGAGTGCTACTGGCGCGACCTGGTCGCCTTCACCTGGAACATTCATACGTCGGAGGGGCGCCCTGCGATCGCCGAAATGCTGCGTGCGCGGCTTGCCGACACCGCGCCGTCCGGGTTCCGCGCCGTAGATGATGCGCGCGAGGCTGATGGCGTCACCGAAGGCTGGTTCACGTTCGAGACGAGGCTGGCGCATGGGCGTGGCTACATTCGTCTGAAGGACGGGCGCTGCTGGACATTGCTGACCTCGATGGAGGCGTTGAAGCGGTTCCCGGAACGGAACGGTCGCCGGCGCGCGTTCGGGGCCGAACATGGCATCCACCAGGGCCGCACCACCTGGCTGGAGCGGCAGCTTGAGGAACAGGCGGAGCTTGGGCACAGCCGCCAGCCGTACTGCGTGATCATCGGCGGCGGACAGGGCGGCATCGCGCTGGCGGCGCGGCTGCGCCGGCTGGATGTGCCAACGATCGTCGTCGAGAAGAATCGACGGCCCGGCGATTCGTGGCGAAATCGCTACAAGTCGCTCTGCCTGCACGACCCGGTCTGGTACGACCACATGCCGTACCTGCCGTTCCCGGACGACTGGCCGGTGTACTCGCCGAAGGACAAGATTGCCGACTGGCTCGAAGCCTATACGAAGATCATGGAGCTGAATTACTGGCATTCGACGGAATGCCAGACTGCGTCCTACGACGAAGCGGCCGGCGAGTGGCGCGTGGTGGTCGATCGCGACGGCCAATCGATCACGTTGCGGCCGAAGCATCTCGTGCTGGCCACCGGCCAGGCCGGTGTCCCCAACATTATCGATGTGCCGGGTGCGGCAAGCTTTCGCGGCACGCTGCACCATTCCAGCCAGCACAAAGGCGGCGAGGGCTTCGCCGGCAAGCGGTGCGTGGTCATCGGGTCGAACAACTCGGCGCACGATATCTGCGCCGACCTGTGGGAGCATGGCGCCGACGTGACGATGGTGCAGCGTTCGTCGACGCATGTCTCCACGTCGGACTCGCTGTTCAGGTTCGGCACCAGCAAGCTGTACTCCGAGGCCGCGCTGGAACGCGGGATCACCACCGACAAGGCGGATCTGCTGAACGCCTCGGTGCCGTACGCCATAGCCCACACGTTCGCGATGGCGACATCGGCGGCGATCCGCGAACACGATGCGCAATTGTATGGCCGGCTCGAAAAGGCCGGCTTCCTGCTGGATTTCGGCGATGACGACTCCGGGCTGCACATGAAATACCTGCGGCGCGGCTCAGGCTATTACATCGACGTCGGCGCATCGGAACTGATCTGCAACGGCAGCATCAAACTTAAAAGCGGCGTCGACACCGTGCGCATCACCGAGCAGTCGGTTGTGCTGAGCGATGGCACCGAACTGCCGGCCGACCTGATCGTCTACGCCACCGGCTACGGCTCCATGAACGGCTGGGCCGCGCGCCTGATCTCGCAGGAGGTCGCCGACAAGGTCGGCAAGTGCTGGGGCCTTGGCTCCGCCACCACGAAGGACCCGGGCCCCTGGGAAGGCGAGCTGCGCAACATGTGGAAGCCGACGCAGCAGGAGGCGCTGTGGTTCCAGGGCGGCAATCTGCACCAGTCGCGCCACTATTCGCAGTATCTGGCGCTGCAGTTGAAGGCGCGGATGGAGGGTATTCCCACGCCGGTCTATACGCTGGCACCGGTGTATCACCGGTCGTAGAGCGCCAGACGACACGGCGCGCGTCGTGGCGGGGGCGGCGTCAGCCGCCGGTCACGCTCATATGCCGGGCCACCGAGGGCCGTTCGTGGCGGCGGTCGATGACGAAATCATGGCCGCGCGGCTTGCGGGCGATGGCGGCCTGGATGGCCGCCTCCAGCTCCGCATCGGTCGCGCCGTCGCGCAGCACGCGCGCGGAAATCGGCTGCGTCGTCCTGGCCCAGGCACATGTACAGCGTGCCGGTGCAGGTCAGCCGCACGCGGTTGCAGCTTTCGCAGAAATTATGCGTCATCGGCGTGATGAAGCCGAGGCGCTGGCCCGGTCTCGGCGACCGTGTAGTAGCGCGCCGGGCCGCCGGTGCCGTAGTCGGTCTCCGTGCAGCGTCCAGCGCCGGCGCAGGCGTGCAGCGCACCAGCGACAGCGGCAGATACTGCGTCGGTGCGGTCGCCGTCGATCTCGCCCATCGGCATCGTCTCGATCAGGCAGAGATCGAAGCCGTGCTCGCCGCACCAGGCGATCATGCGCGTCGAACTCGTCCTCGTTGACGCCCTTCAGCGCGACCGCATTGATCTTGACCGCGAGCCCGGCTGCCTTGGCGGCGAAGATGCCGTCCAGCGTCTTCTCGATCCTGCCCCAGCGCGTGATCGCCGGCGAATTTCTGCGGCACCAGCGTATCGAGGCTGACATTGACGCGCCGCACCCCGGCCGCGCAGCAGATCGCCGGCGTAGCCGTGCCAGCTGGCTGCCGTTGGTGGTCACGGTGAGTTCGTCGCAGCCCGTCGCCGAGCCGGGCGCCGAGGCGCGGAACAGCGTCATCACGTCGCGCCGCACCAGCGGCTCGCCGCCGGTGATGCGGATCTTTCGTGGTGCCGAGACGGATGAAGGCGCGCGCACAGCCGGTCGAGTTCCTCCAGCGACAGGATCTCGGCTTTCGGCAGGAACGTCATGTCCTCCGCCATGCAGTAGACGCAGCGAAGGTCGCAGCGGTCGGTGACCGAGACGCGCAGATAGGTGATGGCCCGGCCGAACGGGTCAATCATCGCGGATGGCACTCCCGGTCGGTCAATTGTGTGTAATGTCGGCATTATGCCCGCCGTCTACAATAGCGCGCCTGGCAGGGTCACGCTTCCACCACCTCGAGCGCGATAACCCGGGTGTTGACGAGCATCTTGCCGGCGTTCTCGAAATTCACCGTCACCCGGTCGCCGACAACGGACTGTACCTGTCCCAGGCCCCAGTCGGGTTGGCCAGGATGGCGCACCCATTGCCCTGGCTCCAACATCGCGCGTCCCATCTGGTGTTGCATGGCGGCCTTCTGAAATCGGCTATTGCCGCGTGGAGAGAAATCGGAAGCGTCGTGCTCGACTCCGCCGGCTGTGACAGGATAATGCCCCAGCGCGCAGCGCACAGTGGAAATGCCGCAAGGGGACGAGCCAATGGACATGACCGCCGCGCAGCCGCCCGAGTTGCGCCTTGCCCACCTGCTCGTGACGCGTATCTGTCATGACATCAGCAATCCGCTTCATGGGCTTGGCGCGGCGCTGGGCGAACTGCCGGGTGATCCGCAGGCCCTGCCGCTGGCCGTGGATGCGGCGCATGTCTTGCGCCAGCGCATTGCGCTGCTGCGCGCGGCGTGGGGCGACGAGCCGCCGGCACTGGCACGCGACGGGCTGCTGGATCTGGCGCGCGGACTGCCGAATGCCTCCCGGCTTCAGGTGGTGGTCGACGGGCTGTCGGCGGACGCGCCGTTCCAGCCGGCCGCCACGCGGCTGCTGGTCAATGTCATGCTGCTGGCCGCCGAAAGCCTGCCCGCCGGAGGCATGTTGGCGCTGACCGGCGCGCCCGGCGGGACGGTGGTGGCGGCCATCGCCGGGCGGCAGGCGGCCTGGCCAGCCGGCTTTGGCGCGCTGCTCGCGTCCGCCGACGCGGCCTGGACGGCGCTGGGCGCGCTGCGCGGCGTGGCGGGCCTGCGTGGTGTGCAGGCGCCGCTCACGGCGCTGCTGGCGCACCAGGCGGGCGTGCGGGCCGCACTGCTGATGGCCACCGTTGCCGAAGCGGCGCCGCCGCTGCTGCTCGACCTGTCGGGAATGCCGCCCGCTTAAGGCTTTCTTCGCTCCTTGCCGCCAGCATCCGCCTTGTCCCGGCGATGGTGCGGGACAACGGGGGGCGTTATGGACGACCTGCTCGTGGACTTCCTGACCGAAGCCAACGAAAGCCTGGCCGACCTCGATCTCGCGCTGGTGCGGCTGGAGCGGTCCCCGGATGACGCGCAGACGCTGTCGCTGATCTTCCGTCACGTCCATACCATCAAGGGCACATGCGGCTTCCTCGGCCTGCCGCGGCTGGAGAAGGTGGCGCATGCGGCCGAGAACGTGCTGGGGCGCCTGCGCGACCGCGTGCTGAAGGTCACGCCGGACGTCATCAGCACGATTCTGGCCGCGGGCGACCGCATCAAGGAGATCGTCGGTATCATCAGCGCGTCGGAGGCCGAACCGGCGGGCGACGACACCGTCCTGATCGCGGCGCTGAACGCCATTGCCGCAGGCCGCACAGTCGCGGCAGCCCCGCCGCCGCCGCGGAACCCGCCGCCGAGGCGGCCACGGCCGAGAGCGCCGGCGCCGAACAGCAGGGCGCGCAGACCATCCGTGTCACGGTCGAAGTGCTGGAAGACCTGATGACGCTGGTGAGTGAGCTGGTGCTGACGTGCAACCAGTTGCTCCAGGTCGCCCGCCGCCAGGAGAGCACCGCCTTTGCCGTGCCGTTGCAGCGGCTGTCGCAGATCACCTCGGACTTGCAGCAAGGGGTCATCAAGACCCGCATGCAGCCGATCGGCAACGCCTGGAACAAGCTGCCGCGACTGGTACGCGACCTTGCCCGCGACCTGGGCAAGAAGATCGACCTCGTGATGCTGGGCGCCGAGACCGAACTGGACCGGCAGGTGCTCGAACTGATCAAGGACCCGTTGACGCACATGGTGCGCAATTCCGGCGACCATGGGCTGGAGACGCCGGCCGAGCGGCGCGCCGCCGGCAAGCCGGAGACCGGGCGCATCACGCTCAGCGCCTACCATGAGGGCGGCCATATCGTGATCCGCGTCGTCGATGACGGGCGCGGGCTGGCGGTGGCCAGGATCCGCGCCAAGGTGCTCGCCAGCGGCCTGAGCACCGAGGCCGAGATGGCGACGATGTCCGAGACGCAGGTGCTGCGCTTCATCTTCCGCGCCGGTTTCTCGACCGCCGCCGTCGTCACCGCCGTCAGCGGCCGCGGCGTCGGCATGGACGTAGTCAAGACCAACATCGAGCGCATCGGCGGCACGATCGAGCTGGACAATCTGCCCGGCCAGGGCGTGTCGTTCACCATCAAGATCCCGCTGACATTGGCAATCGCCCCGGCGCTGATCGTGGAGGCCGGCGGCGAGCGGTCTGCCGGTCACGCAGTATCGGGGCCGATTGATGCCGCTGGTGCCGCTATCCGGCACGCTGGACCGCGACCGCGAGAGCCATCCGGTGCTGGTGTTCACCGATGTGGACCGTGGCCTGGGCCGCGACCGCTGCATGGGGCTGGTGGTGGATGAGATCCTGGACGTGGCGGAGGACCACCTGCGCGTGGAACTGACCGGCGAGCAGCCGGGGTTGCTCGGCACCGCGGTGATCGCCGGCAAGGCCACCGACGTGATCGACACTTCGTACCGGTTGCAGCGCGCGTTCCACGACTGGTTCCGTGGCGCCGGCGGCCGCCCGCGGGCCTCGCGGCTGCTGGTGGTGGAGGACACGGATTTCTTCCGCCATCTGCTGGTACCGACCCTGTCGGCAGCCGGCTACGAGGTGACGGCGGTGGCGGACGCAGCGCATGCGCTGCGGCTGCGCGACGCCGGCGCGGCGTTCGACGCCATCGTCTCGGACATCGAGATGCCGGACATGGACGGCATCGCCTTCGTGCGCCGGGTGCGCGCCGAGGGGCCGTGGGCGCATCTGCCGGTGATCGCGCTGACCGCGCATTCCCGTCCCGAAGATATCGCCGCCGGCCGCGAGGCCGGGTTCACCGACTATGTCGAGAAGTTCGAGCGGGATTCGCTGCTGGCCAGCCTGCAGCAATGCCTCGCCCACGCCATGCCACGCGCCATGGCGGCATGAGCAGAAGCCGCGGATGACCCTCGATCTGATCGACCGTCCCGCCGTCGATGCCGCCGAACATCGGATCGGCGAAACGGAGAGCGTGTTCGTCACGCTCACGCTCGCCAACCAGCTCTGCGGCGTGCCGGTGCTGTCGGTGCGCGACATCCTGGGCGAGCAGTCGATCACGCGCATCCCGCTCGCGCCCGCGGAGGTCGCCGGCAGCCTGAACCTGCGCGGGCGCATTGTCACCGCCATCGATCTGCGCCGCCGGCTGCGCCTGCCTCCGGCCCCGCCCGGCACACCGCGCATGTCCGTCGTCACCGACCATGGCGGTGAGTTGTACGCGCTGCTGGTCGATCAGGTGCGCGAGGTGATGACGCTGAAGTCGAGCCAGTTCGAGCAGACGCCGCCGACGCTGCGCGGCGTGTGGTCCTCGTTCAGCGACGGCATCTACCGGCTGACCGGCAATCTGCTGGTGGTGCTCGACGTGGGCCGTCTGCTCGCGCTTGCGCCCGACCATTGAGAGATCCAGGACATGCCAACAGCGCGGGCTGCCGATAAGGACAACGGCAACTGGCGCAGGCGCGCCGGCCGCCAGTCCGCTTGCCGTCGCCGGCGCGCGGTAGGCGCCTGACGCGTCAGCGCCGTGATTAACGCTTTGTTTGCAGTTCCTTAAATGTTCCGGCGGCATTCTGCCGCGCCATGCGCCGTTTTGTTCTGCTTGCGCCGTTGCTACTCGTGGTGGCGAGCGCCGCGCCGATGCCGGCTCTCGTCTCCGTCTGTTTCGTCCCCGGTGAGGGGTGCGGCGCGCGCATCGTGGCGGCCATCGACGCCGCGCGGTCCGAGATTCGGGTGCAGGCGTATGGGTTCAGCGCCCGCCCGATCATCGCGGCGCTGACGGAGGCGCATCGGCGCGGCGTCGATGTCGCGGTGATCCTCGACCGTTCCGATGAGCGCCGGCTGTGTCAGGTGGACGCGGATCTGCTCGCGGCGGGCGTGCCGCTCTGGATCGATCATGTGCCCGGCATTGCCCACAACAAGGTCATCGTCATCGACCGCCGCATCGTGATCGGCGGCAGCTACAACTACACGGCGTCGGCCGAGCGGCGGAACGCCGAGAATGCCACGTTCATCGAAAGCGAAGCGGTTGCCGCCCGCTTCCTCGTCAACTGGTCCGCGCGGCAGGCCGCGGCGATGCCGGTGGCGCCCGCGCGGGCTTGCGCGGACTGACGGCGCCCGGTCAGCGAAACACCAGCCGGCGCGACATGGTGAAATTCGAAAACATGCCCGCGAGGGCGCCGGCCGCCACGGCCAGCACCGGGTTGGCGGCGCAGAATGGGCTGGTCGCGATCAGTGCCACATAGGCGCCCCGGTTCAGCACGAACCCGATCGCGTTGGCCGCCATGAACAGGACCAGTTGGCGATGCGCCGGCCCGCTGCCCCGGCCGCGGAACGTCCATACCCGGTTCAACGCCCATGTCGTTGTCGCCGCGAGACAGAACGAGAGCATTCCGGCGCCGTACAGCCCGAGCCAGCCACGGCTGGCATAGACCACGGCGGTATCGACGACGAAGCCGCAAGCGCCGACGCCGCCGAAGCGCAGGAACTGCACCAGCAGGGCGAGACGTTCCCGGAAGATGGCGCTGGCGAACAGAGCATGCATCACACGCGGCCATAGCCGCTGCGCCGACGGAAAGGAAGCGTGCACTCGTCGTTGTGTGACACAGTCTCGCTGGACCCGCCGGCCGTCTCGCCGTAGCAATCGCCGGACACCGACATTGATGGAGGCGGGCGGAACGCGATGCGGCGTCGTGAGATCCTGGCTGCCGCCACGGCGCTCGCCGCCCCGCGCATTGCGCGTGGCCAGACCACCCGCGTGCTGCGCTTCATCCCCCGCGTCCCGCTGGGCGCGCTGGACCCGGTGGCCGATCCAAGCCCGGATATGGCGGCGGCGTCGCTGCTGGTCTGGGATACGCTATACGGCGTGGACGCGCGGCTGGAGCCGCAGCCGCAGATGTGCGCCGGCCACGAGGCCAGCGACGACCGCCGCGTCTGGACCTTCCGCCTGCGCAGCGGGCTGCGTTTCCACGACGGCAGTCCCGTGACGGCCGCCGACGTGGTGGCCAGCCTGCGCCGCTGGATGGCGCGCGATCGCATGGGGCAGGTCATCGCCGCACGGCTGGATGCGCTGGAGGCGCTCGACGACCGCGATTTCCGCTTCCGCCTGAACCAGCCGTTTGGCCCGATGCTGTACGCCCTCGGCAAGAGCACGCCGCCGCTGGCCGTGGTGATGCCGGAGCGTCTCGCCCGCACCGACCCGTTCGAGCCGGTGGACGAGGTGATCGGCTCCGGCCCGATGCGCGCGCGGCCGGGCGCGGTGTTCGAACGCGTCGCCGACTACGCCATGCGGCTGGAAGGGGCGGATTGGCTCGCCGGCGGCAAGCGTATCCTGTTCGAACGCATCGAGTGGTCCGCCATCACCGATCCGGCGGCGGCGGCCGAGGCGCTGCAGAACGACGACGCCGATTGGTGGGAGGCACCGACGCCCGAGGCGGTGCCGCTGCTCAAGCGCAACCGCAACGTGCTGGTGGACATTGCCGACCCGCTGGGCTGGGTCGGCGCGGTGCGCCTGAACCACCGCCAGCCGCCGTTCGACGATGTGCGGGCACGCCGCGCGGTGCTGCTGGCGCTGAGCCAGGAGGCCTGCATGGCCGCCGTCACTGGCGGCGACGATGCGCTGTGGAAGCCGATGGCGGGCGTGTTCACGCCCGGCACGCCGGCCGCCACCCTGGTGGCCGCGGCCGGCGACGGCGTGCCGCCGCGCGATCTGGATGCGGCCCGGCGACTGCTGGCCGATGCCGGCACGGCGGCTGCCGCGCGCACCGTGGTGCTGGCCACGTCCGTGCAGGACGGAGCGCGGGCGCAGGCCATGGCGGTGGCGAACGTGCTGCAGCAACTTGGGCTGTCGCCGGACGTGCAGGTGCTGCCGCCGTCGTCGCTGGTCCCGCGCCTGACGCAGCCGGACGCCTGGAGCGCCTTCGCCACCTGGCACGACGGCGCGGAGGCCGCCACCCCGGCCTGGGAGGCGCTTGACGCGGGCGGCGACGGGGTCGGCTGGCCACGCTGCCGGGCGGTGCAGGACGCGGTAGCCGCCTGGTACGCCGCCATCACGCCGGCGCAAGCCGACGCCGCGGTGCTGACCGTCAGCCGCGCCAGCCTCGCTTGCGTCACCTACGTGCCGACCGGCTTCTTCGTGCGCTATCAGGCGTGGCGCACCAGCCTGTCGGGCGTCGGCCGGGCGCCGCTGCCGCTGTTCTGGGGCGTGCAGAAAAGCTGAAACGAATCGTTATGTTCGTCGGCACATAACGCCAGCGTTGTCAAGCGCATTCTGCGCCGTCCGCTTGACCGGTCGGCGATGCGGTGCCAACACTCGCGCGAGCGCTTTGGCGCGTGTCCTGACGACATGAGAGGGAGAGAACGATGCCCCACGTAAGCCTGATGGTGAACGGGAAGACCGCATCGGTCGAGGTCGAAGGCCGCACGCTGCTGGTCGAATTGTTGCGCGAGAAGCTCGGGCTTACCGGCACCCATGTCGGCTGCGACACGAGCCAATGCGGCGCCTGCGTGGTGCATGTCGACGGCAAGGCGGTGAAGTCCTGCACGATGCTGGCCCTGCAGGCGGACGGTGCCAGCGTGACGACCATCGAGGGTCTCGCGGCGGCCGATGGCACGCTGCATCCGATGCAGGAGATGTTCCGCGAACATCACGCGCTGCAATGCGGCTTCTGCACGCCCGGCATGGTGATGAGCGCGATCGACATCGTCGCCACACACCCGGAGGGGCTGACCGAGCAGGAGATCCGCCACGAGCTCGAAGGCAATCTCTGCCGCTGCACCGGCTACCACAACATCGTCAAGGCCATCGCCGCCGCATGGCCGCTGATGCACGGCAAGCAGCTGGCAGAAGCGGCAGAATAACACCCGAACGAACACGACGCCGCGCGAACGCGGCGCGCTGACGGCACGACCCAGGGGGGACGATCATGAACGCACCGTTCGAAGGCATCGGCGCTTCGGTCCGCCGCAAGGAGGATCTGCGCTTCATTTCCGGCCATGGGCATTATGTGGACGACATGAACCGTCCCGGCCAGTTGCATGCCGTCATCAAGCGCAGCGACCGGCCGCACGCCAGGATCCTGTCCATCGACACCGCGGCGGCCAACGCGGCGCCCGGCGTCGTGGCGGTCTACACCGGCGCGGATACGGCGGCCCTCGGCAGCATCCCGTGCGGCTGGCTGATCCACAACAAGGACGGCAGCCCGATGGCGGAGCCCCGCCACCCGATGCTCGCCGAAGGCTTTGTCCGCCACGTCGGCGATCAGATCGCGGTCGTGATCGCGGAGACCAGGCAGCAAGCCAAGGATGCCGCCGAGTTGCTGGCGATCGAGCTGGAGGAGTTGCCCGCCGTCGCCGGTGTCACCGACGCGGTGGCGCCGGGGGCCTACGCGGTGCACGAGGCCGTGCCCGGTAATGTCTGTTACGACTGGCATATCGGCGACAAGGCGGCGATGGAGGCCGCGTTCGCACAGGCCGCGCGGGTGGTCACGCTCGACCTGACCAACAACCGGCTGATCCCCAACGCGATGGAGCCGCGTGCGGCGATCGGTGATTACGACCCGACCACCGGCGAACACACGCTGTACACCACCAGCCAGAATCCGCATGTGATCCGGCTGCTGATGGGCGCCTTCGTGCTGGGCCTTCCCGAGCACAAGTTGCGCGTGGTGGCGCCCGATGTCGGCGGCGGCTTCGGCAGCAAGATCTATCATTACGCCGAAGAAGCCATCGTCACCTGGGCCGCCGGCAAGCTGGGCCGCCCGGTGAAATGGACGGCCGACCGCAGCGAAAGTTTCGTCAGCGACGCGCACGGGCGCGACCATGTCAGCACCGCCCGGATGGCGGTCGACAGCGAAGGCAAATTCCTCGCACTGCACGTCGATACGACGTGCAACATGGGCGCCTATCTGTCCACGTTCGCGACCGCCGTGCCGACCTATCTCTACGGCACGCTGCTGGCCGGCACCTACACCACCCCGGCGATCTATGCCGAGGTGAAGGCGGTATTCACCAACACCGTGCCGGTGGACGCCTATCGCGGCGCCGGGCGACCGGAAGCGACCTTCCTGATCGAGCGGCTCGTGGATGCCGTGGCCTTTGACACCGGCATCGACCGCGTGGAAATCCGTCGCAGGAACTTCATCCCGCGCGATGCCTTCCCGTACCAGACGCCGGTGGCGCTGCAATACGACAGCGGCGACTACTTCGCCACGCTCGACGCGGCGCTGAAGCAATCCGATTGGGCCGGTTTCCCGGCCCGTCGTGCAGCCGCGGCCGCGAAGGGCAAGCTGCGCGGCATCGGCATCTCCACCTATCTGGAAGCCTGCGGCATCGCGCCGTCCAAGGTCGTGGGCTCGCTCGGTGCCCGCGCGGGGCTGTACGAGGTCGCCAATATCCGCGTGCATCCGACCGGCAGCGTCTCGGTGTTCACCGGCACGCACAGCCATGGCCAGGGCCACGAGACCACGCTCGCGCAGCTTGTCGTCGACCAGCTCGGTGTGCCGTTCGCGAACGTGGACGTGGTGCATGGCGACACCGCGAAGATCCCGTTCGGCATGGGCACCTATGGCAGCCGCAGCCTCGCGGTCGGTGGCTCTGCGATGGTCAAGGCGATGGACAAGATCATCGCCAAGGGCAAGAAGATCGCCGCCCATCTGCTGGAAGCCGATGTCCACGACATCGAGTTCAAGGACGGCAAGTTCTCCGTCGCCGGCACTGACCGTGCCAAGACGTTCGGCGAAATCGCGCTGACGGCCTACGTGCCGCACAACTACCCGATCGAGGAACTGGAACCCGGCCTGGATGAGACCGCGTTCTACGACCCGAAGAACTTCACCTATCCGGGCGGCTGCCACATCTGCGAGGTGGAGATCGAGCCGGAGACCGGCGTCACCCGGATCGTCAACTTCGTTGCTGTCGACGACATCGGCCGCGTGATCAACCCGATGATCGTCGAGGGGCAGGTGCAGGGCGGCATCGCCCAGGGCATCGGACAGGCGCTGTACGAGCACGCCGCCTACGACGCGGATGGCCAACTGCTGTCCGGCTCCTACATGGACTACACGATGCCGCGCGCCGACAATCTGCCCAACATCACGGTGGCCACCGAGAACACGCTGTGCACCCACAACCCGCTCGGCTCCAAGGGCTGTGGCGAGGTGGGCGCGATCGGCTCGCCGCCGGCGGTGATCGGCGCCATTGTGGACGCACTGAAGCAGTACGGCGTGCGGCACATCGACATGCCGGCCAGCCCCGAAAAGATCTGGTCGATCATCCAAGCCGGCCGCCCCGCGCAGGCGGCGGAATAACAGAGGACCGAGCGATGTACGATTTCGCTTATCAGACGCCCACCAGTGTGGCCGATGCGGTGAAGCTGCTCGGCGACAGCGAAGCCAAGGCCCTCGCCGGCGGCCAGACGTTCATTCCGGTGTTGAAGCAGCGGCTGAACAAGCCGACGATGGTGGTCGATCTCGCCAAGCTCGGGCTGTCCGGCATCACCGTGACCGGCACCACCGTGACCATCGGCGCCACCACCACGCACCGCGCCGTGGCGCAGTCGGCCGAGGTGAAGGCGGCCATTCCCGGCCTTGCGAATCTTGCCGGCATGATCGGCGACAACGCGGTGCGTTATCGCGGCACGATCGGCGGCTCGCTCGCCAATAACGATCCGACGGCATGCTACCCGGCGGCGGTGCTGGCGCTGAATGCCACCATCAGGACCGATCGGCGGTCGATCGCAGCCGATGATTATTTCCAGGGAATGTTCACGACGGCGCTGGAGCCGGGCGAGCTCATCACGGCTGTGGAATTTCCGATCGTGGAAAAATCCGTCTACGAGAAGTTCCGCAATCCGGCGTCGCGGTATGCCATGGTCGGCGTGTTCGTGGCCAAGAGCGCCAGCGGCGTGCGCGTCGCCATCACCGGCGCGGGGCAGGGTGGCGTGTTCCGTCACACGGCGTTCGAGCAGGCACTGAGCAGGAATTTCTCGCCGGCGGCGCTGGACGGAATCGTCACGCCGGCGGACGGGCTGAACAGCGACATCCATGGCAGCGCCGAATATCGCGCCCACCTGGTCGGCGTGATGGCCAAGCGCGCGGTCGCCGCCGCCTGAGCGTCTGTGCGACGTGGGTCCCACGCAGGGCGGGCAGCTGTGGCTGTCCGCCCTGTGTCGTGGTCGCGGTCTACAGAAAATTGTTCGGCCAGATGATCGTCCGCCACATATGCGCGGTCGGCGAGCCGTCGAAGCCCAATCCTTCCTCGGGCTGGCGGAAATTGCGGCCGATGATGTCGGTGAACTGCTCCGGGTCGATGTCGATGCCGTCCTGGAACGCATAGACATCGTATAGCGTGATCAGCCGCGCGGACATGTACCACCGGTGCGCCCGCGCGATGTCGTGGTCCCGCTTGAGGTATTCCGGCGGCACGAAATCGGCGCCGAAGAACCGCACATACGCATCCGGGTAATTGAACCCCACCGATTCGTCGGCGAAATAGCGAAGCGGCTGGTGATACTGCACCGCCCAGGCCACTTCCTCGGCGACATACGGCGCCACCAGCTGCGCGCCCCAGTAGCCGTGGTCGGAGCGGATCAGCACGCCATTGGAGATGTCGTGCAACAGGCAGGCCATGACGATCTTCTCGTCCTGGCCCGCGTCCAATGCCAGCTTGGCGCTCTGCAGCAGATGGCGGCACGTCACGTCCTGCACGCGGTAGCGGAAGAAATCCAGCAGCGTCGGGCGCTCGGGCATGCGCGGCAGCGCCGGGTTGTCGCCCATCATCATCACCGCATCCGGGCCAAGCCGCGCCATGATCTCCAGCTCCGGGTTGGCCTGCCCGGTGCCCGCCCACCCGATGGTCGCCGGCACGATCAGCCGCTCACGTCCCGCCTGGGGCCAATCCCGATCGTCGTCGCTGGCCATGATGGACCTCCTGCTCGGGGCTGGGTCTCGCCGCGGAGACAGCTTACACTCCCGGCCAACAGGAAGGGAGGGCCAGATGCGGCACCGCATTGGCGTCGTCGGCTTGGGCAAGATCGCCCAGGACCAGCATCTGCCGGTGATCGCGGCCAGCGAGGCGTTCGAACTGGTGGCCGTGTCCAGCCAGCGCGGGCTGGGGGCGCCGGGCGCGCGGGGCTATACCGATCCGGCGGCGCTGCTGGCGGACCCGGCCGTGGAGGCGGTGGCGATCTGCACGCCGCCGCAGGCCCGCCACGCCATCGCCCGCGCGGCGCTGGCCGCCGGCAAGCACGTGATGCTGGAAAAGCCGCCCACCGCCTCGATCGCCGAACTGGCGGACCTGGCGGCGGAGGCGCAGCGGCATGGGCTGACGCTGATGACCACCTGGCATTCGCAATACAACGCCGCGGTGGACGAGGCGCGGACCCGCCTGGTCGGCGAGACGGTGACGAAGTTGTTCGTGGACTGGAAGGAGGATGTCCGCAAATGGCATCCCGGCCAGGCCTGGATCTGGCGGGCCGGCGGATTCGGGGTGTTCGATCCCGGCATCAACGCGCTGTCCATCGTCACCAAGATCATGCCGCATCCTGTGTTCATCGCCAGCGCCGAGCTGCTGACGCCGGAGAACGCCGACTCGCCAATCGCCGCGACCCTGCATTTCGCCGGCCCGGGCGATCTGCGAGCCGAATTCGACTGGCGGGCGACCGGCGGGGAGACGTGGGAAATCACGCTCGCGACGGCATCCGGCCATCATCTGGTGCTGGCCGCCGGCGGCTCACGGCTGGCGGTGGACGGCGCGCCGGTGGTGGCGGAGGCGCCGGCCGAGTACCAGGGCATCTATCGGCATTTCGATGCGCTATTGCGCGAGCGCCGCTCGCATGTCGACGCCAGCCCGTTCGAACTGGTCGCTGACGCCTTCATGCTCGGCAAGCGTCGCAGCGTGGAGGCATTCCACGACTGACGCGCTTGGGGTTGTTATGCATCATACCTATTCGATGCCAAACAACCCCGGCGCCACGCGCCGCTAGTGGTGCCAGCCACCACCCCAACCTCCGCGCCAGCCACCGCCGCCGCCCCAGCCGCCGCCCCAGTCGCTGCCGATTACCACGCCGACCGGCGGGGCCGCGTAGTAGCCCGGGTATCCGGCATACGCCGGATAGGCAGGCGCCGCCCCGTAGTAGCCGCCCGGATAGACGACGCAGCCGGTCAGCGCCAGCACGCAGGCGACAGCAAGCGCCGGCCGTAGCCAGCGGCCAACCCGGTGCGGACGGTCTGTGATGATGGACATGACAATCGCTCCAGAAGCGTTTCGTCGCTTCTGTATGTGGGTACCGGTTTGCGGCCGGACCAGGGAGCAGGTATGGCAGCACCGTGGCGGTTACGAATTGTCGCATTGGGTTACGCTTGGTTGCCATGCCTCGGCCGGGACAGTCGGCCGGCGTGGTTTGGCCACGATTGACTGACATACGAGCACATTCGTTAGAGTTTGTATTGCGCAACAATACAAGGAGTAAGACGTGCGCACTGAGCAGACGCTATTTCGATTTGCGGCCGCCGCTGCCATCGGCGGGCTTGTCATGGGCCCCGGTCTCGCCCCCTTGGCCCGCGCGCAAGACACGCCCGCGACGCAGGGCGCCCCCCCGGCGCCTGGCGCCCCTGCCTCGCCGGATGCAGCGCCGGTGGACCCGCCCGCGCGCGTCGGCCGCGTCGCCGCCCTGCTCGGCACCGTCTCGTTCCATACCGCCGATGAGACCACGTGGCAGGCGGCGACGCTGAACTACCCGGTGACCACCGGCAACGATTTCTGGACGGAGCCGACATCGGCCGCCGAGATCGAGGTCGATGCGACGCATCTGGCGATGGACCAGGACACCGAGTTCGACCTCGACACGCTCGACGACCATACGTTCGCGGGCACCACGCCGCAGGGGGCGGTGTATCTGCGCATCCGCAACTTCCTGCCCGGCGATGCCGACAGCGTCACCACCCCGCGCGGCGTGGTGACGATCACGGCTGCCGGGCGCTACGAGGTGGTGGCCGGGGATACCGACCAGCCGACCCGCGTGACGGTGCTGGAGGGCGGGGCCGATATCGCGGTGGGCAATGTCACGCTGCATGTCGCGCCGCATCAGACCGCGGCGATCACCGGCTCGGCGGCCGACAACTTCCAGGGCAGCGTCGGCGTGGAGACGGTCGACCCGTTCCTGACCGCGCAACTGGCCAAGGAGAGGCCCGCGCCGCGTCCGGTCGCGACGGGCAGCGCGGCGGTGGCGACCGTGGTCTACCAGCCGCCGCCGGTGGTGGCGAACATGACCGGCTACGACGCCATAGCCGATACCGGCACGTGGGCACAGGCGCCGGAATACGGCCATGTCTGGTATCCGCCGGTGCAGCACGACTGGGTGCCGTACCGGCATGGCCACTGGGCGTTCGTGGCGCCGTGGGGCTGGACATGGGTGGATGACGCATCCTGGGGCTTCGCGCCGTTCCATTATGGGCGCTGGGTGCAGGTGCATGAGCGCTGGGGCTGGATACCGACCGACCCCGGCGTGCCGGTGCAGCCGAATTATGTCCGGCCCGTCTATGCGCCGGCGCTGGTCAGTTTCGTCAATGTCGGCGCCGCCGCCGCCGTGGGGGCGGCGGTCGGGGTTGCCGCCGGGCTGGCCCTCGGCGCCTCGGTCGGCTGGATTCCGCTGGGGCCCCGCGAACCGTACGTGCCGCCGTTCCGCGCCAGCCCGACCTACGTGCGCAACGTCAACGTGACGCAGGTGCGCAATGTCACCAACATCACGAATACCACGATCGTGAACAATTACGTCAACCGGGGGGCCGCGACGGTGGTGCCGGCGGCGGCGATGACTGGGTCGCGGCCGGTGGCGGCGGCGTTCCGGCCGGTGACGCCGCAGCAATTGGCGGCGGCGCGGCCAATTCCGGCGGCGCAGGCGCCGCTGGCACCAACCCTGGCGACGGCCGGCGTCACCCCGGTGGTGGCGCAGCAGATGCACATTGCGCCGGCTGCCAACGCCGCTGCAATTCCCGCCCGCCCGCGGGCGCCGGGGCCAGCCGTCGTGGCGCGCCCCGCCGTCGCGGTCGGCCCGGCTGCGCGTGTGAATGGCGCGGCCATCCCCGTTGCACATGCGCTGCCGCCGGTGGCACCCGCCTCGTCCGCGAAGCCGGCGGCGCTGACGGTGCAACCGGCGACCCCGGCCGAACAGGGGAAACCGGGCGCGCCACAACTGCATGCCGAGCCGGTGAAACCGGGCACCCCGCAGATCCAGAGGGAACCGGTGAAACCGGGCGCGCCACAGATGCATGCCGAGCCAATGAAACCGGGCACCCGGCAGATCCAGGGGGAGCCGGGGAAACCGGGTGCGCCACAACTGCATGCCGAGCCGGCGAAACCGGGCGCTCCGCAGACCCACGTCGAGCCGGTGAAGCCGGGTGCCCCACAGACCCACGGCGAATCGGCGAAACCGGCGGTTCCCGAGCCGGCAAAACTGGCCGCCCCGCACACCAATGCAGGGCCAGCCCATATGCCCGTCAAGCCGGCGACAGAGCCATCCAAGCCCGAACCGGTCAGGTCCACCGCTGCCAGGCCTGAGCCGGCCAGGCCGGCGCCGACAGCACATGTGGAACCGGCCGCCTTGCATCCGGCGCCGGCCCATCAGCAGGAGCCGAAAAAAGCCTGCCCGAACGGCGAGAGGACCTGCTGACGCGTCCCTACGGGCCGATCAGGCGGCGCACGGCGGCGCAAACCTGCGACGGGAGATAGGGCTTGGCGATGAACACGTCTCCCGGCGCAGTGGCGTTCCGGGTCAGGCTGTCCGGCCGGCCGGTCATGAAAATGACCGGCAACCGGGGCACCTGCTGCCGCACGGTGCGCACCAGTTCTACGCCGTTCAGGCGGCCGGGTAGCTGAATGTCCGTCAGCAGCAGCGCGATGTCCGGATTGTCGCGCAAGGCCGCCAGCGCCTCATCGGCCGTTGCCGCCTGGATGACCTCGAAGCCTTCGTCGGAGAGCGCTTCGGCCAGCGTCAGGCGGATGAGGAACTCGTCCTCGACGATCATGATCCTGGGAATGGCGTCCGGCATGGCGGCTTACCCAGCTAGGGGGCGACGAGCACGCGGCGATGAGCGGGACGGGCGCGCACGAGCGGCGGCGCTTGCGGACGCGCGGCTGCCAGATAATTGCCCGCGGAACGGGCTCCGCCCAGTAACGCCGTCAGAGGCCGAGTCTAATTTGCAGCAACGTGACGTTCTGGAAGAAACTGGTGCCAAAATTGGCGCTCGCTTCCCGCTGCGTCACGTCATCACTGGCAGTCAGGCGCACATTGCGGTTCAGCAGCCACGTGACACTGGCGCCGGCGCCGTAATAGGTCTCGTAGTTCGGCGATTCCAGATAAACGGCGTGCTGCACATCGCCATAGCCGGACAGCACGATATTGCGGCGGTATTCATGATCCACCTGCAATCTTCCGCTGGTATAGACGAAGCCGCTGAACGTCTTCGTCCGCTGCGTCCTCGATGCTGCGTAGTACCTTGGCCGTCACCGTGGTCACGCCGGAGGGCTGCCAGATCACGTTGCCCTCGACGATCGGCGCCGAGTGCGACTTGTATTGCGGGGCCTGGAAGTCCCGGATCTCATAGCCGATCAGTGCGCGATACCGCAGCACCGCGCTGGCGACATAGTCAAGCCCGGCCAGCACTTCGATGGCATTCGAACTGCGTTCCGGGCCGAAAGCATTGGCCTGGGACGAGAAATACTCAGTGTTATAGTCGCGCACGACGAGCACCGCGTTGCGCAGCGGCGAGAATTCATAGCGCCCGGTGACGCCGCCCTCAAGAATATCCCGGTCCTGGTAGGACTGGTTGATCGGGATGCCAAGTACCAATCCGTTTACTGGCTGCGGCACGGGCGTGCCGTTCACGCTGATCAGCGTCAAGTTACTGAATGTCAGCCGTGTAAAGTCTACGTCCGGCGTGAAGCTGAACCTGCTGAACGTCGTCGTGTAACTGGCGCGCACATCGTCGAGCGTATACGGGATGGGCTCAGAGGAGAACACACCCGGTACGGAGAATTCCTGTGCGTCGATGCCTGTCGGATCTTCATGCAGCGAATAATGACTGGCCGCGATCGTCAGCACGTCTCGGCCGATCTCAAAGCTGCCGCCAACTGCGGCACTCCAGTCGGTGCGGTTCATGCTGGGCACCGACGGGTCGATGCGGTTGTCGAACGTGATCTGGCCGTCGAGGCTGTTGCGGTCCCAGTTCGAATTGAACCGCACCGAACCAGCCGTATCCTCGGTGAAACTGCCGTCGGCCGGCTTCTGACCGAGCACGTTGGAGTTGTAGCCGACGCTTTCGTCCAGCTCCGGCCGGATGATGAAATCGCCGACGGGAACCCCGGGTGGATCGTAGGCTGGCCGGGCGCGCGACAGGACGGTGACGCCCACATCCTCCCCGGTGCCGGGCACGCCGGCCTGGAAATACTGATCCAGGAGGAACCGGTCCACCAATTGCGCCTGGGCCGCCAGCGGCACCATTGCCCCCGCCGCGGTCGCGGCCATCAGGGTGCCTCGGACCACGGCAGCGCAGCGTGCCGGCCTTTCCGCGCAGCCGAACATCATTCTGACAATCTGCATGAACCTACTCTGTGAAAGCCCGGAACCATCACACGAAAAGATTGCGACGTGAAGACATCATGTTGGTGCCCACCACGCCAATTCGCGTTTTCGTGAGCGGATCGCGCGCCGCCTCGGGCACGCGATCCGCGCGGAACCGTCAGAAGGTCCGTTCGAAGATGGTAATCACGTCGCCGGGCTTCACGTACGTCTCGCGATCGGCAAGGCCCTCGGTGGCCTTGCCATTGATGGTGCGCACGATGGACGCCTGGTCCTCAACCGCGCGATAGGTGAAGCCGCCGCCGATAGCCACGGCGGTCACCACCGTCATGCCTGGCTGGTAGGGGTACTGGCCTGGCCGGTTGACCTCGCCGAGGATGAACACCGGGCGGTAGGCGATTACCTCCACGGCCACGCTCGGGTCTTTATACAGATTACGCTGGCGCAGCGCGTTCGCCACCTCGCCTTCGAGCTGGTTCGTGGTCAGCCCCGCCGCCTTGACCGTCCCGAGCAGCGGCAATGCGATGGTGCCGCTGTCGCTGACCCGGAATTCGCCGGTCAGCTGCTCATCGGAAAACGTGATGATGCGGACCTGGTCGCCGGCGCCCAGCCGATAGATGTTGGTGTCCGCCGAGGAGATCGGTGGCAGCCCGGCCCCCGGCGAACAGGCACTCAGCCCGGAGACACCGACCAGTAACGCAATCGCGAGTGCATCTCGCAGATACCGTTGCACGGCTTGCATACTCCTCTGTGCCTTTGTTGGTGCTTGATTATACCGCAACGTCATCGACGACCACGGTTTCATGCCTGTCTCGACGCAATGTGAACGCTGGGTCAGTCCGTCATGCGATCAAGCGACGGGATGCGCGCCAGCAGCCACCGCTTGGTCAGGATCGGGCCTAAAACCCCAGCCAGCATCAATGCAGCCGCGACCGGCAAAAAGTGGCTGCCGTTCCACGAAGTGAATTTCAGCAGCACCGCCTTGGTGATGCCGATGAACGGTGTGTTGAGCAGATAGATCACGAACACGTAACGCCCGAGGCGCGCAAGCGTTGCGGACCGATCAACCGGTGCGTGCTGCACCAACCCGTGAACCGCCGGCAGCGATAGCAGGCCTGCAATCAGCAGCGCCCATTTATAAGGAAAGCCCTGTACACCTTCGGTCCATTGAAATGCGATATCGCCGGAGGCCACCAGATAGATGATCGCAACGAGGCCGCAAAGCGCGGGCCAGCGCAGAAGATCCATCAGCCGCCGCCACCCATCGCCGGCGTCAGCCGCCAGGCCGCCCGCCACGAAGAAGATGAAGTACGAGCCGACCCGGTCGAGGTAGAATGGCGGCGGCAACGGTAACAGATAGAGCAGCACGGCCACACCGATCAGCAGTGCGCGGCTGGTGTCCAGCGCGAGCAGCACGGGCGTCGCGACACAGAACACGAACAGCACGGCGATATACCAGACGGACGTAGCCGGGCTGTGCTCGGTGTCCCACACCATCGCGCGCAATCCGTCCCACAGGCTCGGCGGCACATTGTCGACGGTGGCAAAATGCGCCACCACCAGTTTGCCGCACAGGATCGCCAGGCCGAACAGCAAGAACGGCAGCAGCAGGCGGGCGGCCCGCTTGCCTACCAGTCGACGCCATGCCGACGGCGGCGTGCGCGCCGCGCCCGACAGGAACGTGACGTAGCCGCTGAGGTACATGAATAGCGGCATGTGGAATAAGTAGACCGCGATACGCATGGGGTCGTACCAGGTAACGCCGGGCGGCGTTTGCCGTGCGACCAGGTGCCCGAACACGACGAGCAGAATCGCGAGGCCCTTGGCACGATCCAGATCGCCGAGACGTACGCCCGCTCGCGTCGGCACGGCCGCGGCGGTATTGATCGTCGATGACATGGGCAGCGCCTTCCCAGCGTTTCCGGCCGACGGCGCGGCCACTGAATTTCCCGCCTGCTGCCGCAATGTTTATCCGTTTGCGTGCACAGGATGCTTATGATGCAACGCAACGGATGTGACGGGCGTTCGCATTCGCGCGATTGACGAGACAAAACGGAAGTGCGCAATGCGCCTGCTTCAAAGTAACGTGTTCTGGTCGGGTCTCGAGGCCGGTGTGTCGGCGGTGTTGTCATTCGTCGCCGCGTTCGTCGTGGCGCGGCTGGTGGGGCCGGGCGAGGTTGGCGTGGGGGCGGCGGTGGTCGCCGTACATGTCCTGCTATGGGTCGTCGTCAACGCGCTGTTCGCCGATGCGTTGGTGCAACGACTGGTGATGAACGACCTCGAGGCGTCGAGCGCGGTATGGGCCTCGACCTTCGCGGGTGTGATTGCGGCGGGCCTGCAGGTTGCCATCGCGGTGCCGGTGGCCGATGCGATCGGCGATCATCGCATCGTGATGATGGGACTTGTGCTGGCGCTGCCGTTGCCGTTCGTCGGCGCCGGCGGGGCGATGCAGGGCTTGTTGACGCGCACACGCGATTACCGCTTGTTGGCCGGGCGGGCGCTGATCGGGCAGGGCGGCGGCACGCTGGTGGGCGTGGCGTTGGCGCTGCTGGGGGCCGGCGCATGGGCGATCGTGGCGCAGCAATTGGTGACGTCGCTGCTCGGCGCCCTATCGTTGGTCGTTCGGGCGTCCTGGCGGCCGCGTCTGGTGTTCCGTTGGCAGCCGGTGCGCGAGTTGCTCGGCATCGGCCTGCCGCTGGTTGCCAGCACGCTGGTGCAGCACAGCCGGTATCGCCTGTTCGCGCTGCTGATCGGCGGCACCGCCGGGCCGACGGCGCTCGGGCAGGTGCATATGGCGTTCCGGCTGGTCGATACGGTGCGGGAGCTGGTTTCGACGGCGCTCTGGCGGCTCAGCCTGCCGACGATGTCCGAGCGCCAGGCCGATCTGCCGGCGTTGCGGGCGGCGGTGGCGCGCTTCCTGAGCCTGTCGGCACTCGTGTTGTTCCCGACATTCGGCGCGATGCTGGTGACCATCGCGCCGCTGGTAAGGCTGCTGCTCGGGCCGGTGTGGGCGCCGTCGGCGGACGCCTCGGCGCTGCTGATCATCATCACCGTGTACAACTTTTTGTATTTCCCGGCGGGCGTCGCGTTGATCGCGCGCGGCTGCACCCGCTTCACGCTGGGGGCCAGCGTGGTGATGACGACGCTGACGCTGGTCGGCGTGCTGCTGTTCCGGCCGGGCACACCGCAAGCGGCGGTGTGGGTGTGGGCGGCGGCTCAGCTGGCGGTGTTCCCCGTCATGCAATATTTCACCGCGCGGTTGCTCGGCGATACGATCCTCTCGCAGATGCGCGCCGGATTGCCGGCCCTTGCGATCGCCATGGCGGCGACGGCGGCGGCGTTCCTGGTACCGCGGTGGCTGGGCGAGCCCGCCCGCCCGACACTGCTGATCGTTGCCCGTCTGGCCGTCGGCGCGGCCGTGTATCTGCCGGGCGCCCTGTTCCTGCTGCGCGACAACCTGGTGGCCGTGCTGCGCACGGTGGGAATGCAGCGCCGTCCTGTCTAATCGGCAGCTATTGCCCCCATGTCACAATTCGCGGAGCGGTCGCTTTGCAGCGATCAGATGGGCTATGAATGTTGTTACATCATGCGAAAGCGCTGACGATCGGGCTGAGCTAGTGGCCGTGAAATGACTTCCGCAGACGACGAATATTTGAACACGGCTGATATATGACGCCGTTTTGCCACAGTGATACCATTATCGTGTTCTACGGCGGAACGTCATTTAAACGATCGTGACATAGAGCCCTATGCAATCAGGGCAATGACGTCTATGACAGTGCAGTATCGCAACATTGATTCATGCATGAACGGTGCGTCATGACCAACTAGAACGTGAACATGAAGCGATAAACTAAACCATAAGTGGTGCGTTGACACTAAAGTTATTTTGTTTCGCTGCACCGCAAAATGCTAATTCTTCGGCGTGATGACCACTGGTTCCACCAATGAGGCGTCATCTTGAACTCCCGTTTCCCCCCACACCATCGCGGTCGAGCCTGATGGAAAATGCCATGAGCCGTATCGGCCCTTTGCTGAGCCCGAGCGTCCTGCGATCGTCGAACACCTCTCAGTTAAGCGTGCTCGATGCCGGGGGAGCGCAATTTCAACCCGCTTTTGCAGCTGCGGCGGCACTGGCGCTTGACGGCCTGATCGCGGCTGCCGCGCCCTTTGTCGCGGCGTTGCTGGACCCGAATGCGCCGCACGTCTCGTTCGTGGCGCGCGTGGCATTGCTCGTCACGGTGCTGACGGTCGCGGCGGGCACGGCGGCGGGCGCGTACCGGCCGCACGTGCTGTTTCGTCGCCGGATGCAGGTACGGGGCATGCTGCGTGCCGGCGCGGCGGCGGTGGCGGTGGCCATGCTGGCCTCCGTGACGTTCGCGGCGCCGCAGGACCATACGCCGATGTGGGGCATCACGGCGGGGCTGCTGCTGCTGGGCGGACTGACTTTGGGACGGCTTGGCGTGGCGCGCGTGATGAACAGCCCGTTCGGGCGACGCTTCGCGCCGCGCACGGTGATTGTCGGCAGTGGCCTCTCGGGCGCCGGGCTGGCGACGATGCTGCGTGGGCTGGACCGGCGGGCGATGCGGCTGATCGGACGGCTGGACGACGATGTCGAGCTGTTCGATGACCCGCAGGAGCCGGCGGCCTATCTGGGACCAATCGAGCAGGTGTTCGCACTGGTGCGGCGCGGCGTCGTGGACCAGGTGGTGCTGGCGCTGCCGTGGTCCGAGAAGCAGCGTATCCTGGCGCTGATCGACCGGCTGGCGGACTATCCGGTGCATGTGCGGCTGGCGGCGGACCTCATCAGCCAGCAGTTTCCGCGCCGTGTAAGGCTGGACCCGCTCGCCCAACCGGTGCTGCTGGTGGCCGACCGCCCGATGTCGGGCTGGTCCGGCGTGCTCAAGCGCGCCGAGGACATCGTGGTCGCGGGCACGGCGCTGATGATCTGCGCCATTCCGATGGCCGCGATCGCGCTGTTGATCCGCCTCGACTCACCCGGCCCGGTGCTGTTCCGCCAGAAGCGTACCGGCTTCAACAACGGCGATTTCGAAATGTTGAAGTTCCGCACGATGCACGCCAACCGGCTCGAATTCACCATCCGCAATCAGGCGACCCGCAACGATCCGCGTGTCACGCGGGTGGGCGCAGTGTTGCGCCGCACATCGCTCGACGAACTGCCCCAGATCCTCAATGTGCTGCGCGGCGACATGTCCATCGTCGGCCCCCGGCCGCATGCGCCCGGCACGCGCGCTGGCGGGCGGCCGTTCGAGGAAGTTGTCGAACGCTATGCGGCGCGTCATCGCGTGAAGCCGGGACTGACCGGGCTCGCACAGGTGCGCGGGCTGCGCGGCGAGACGCGCACGGAAGAGACGCTGATCCGTCGTGTCGAGAGCGACCTGGAATACATCGACAGCTGGTCGCTGTGGCTCGATCTGACGATCATGGCGCGCACAGTGATCATCGTCGCCTGCATGCAGAATGCCTACTGACGCCATGGCCCAACTGGAATCCCTCCCGAAATCCGCGCCGCAGGAGACGGACATGCTGCATATTCCGACGGAGGTTGCTGCCGAAACCGCTGAGCGCCGCCCCCGTGGCCCGATGCAGCGCAACGATGCCGGAGGCGGCGGGCGCAAGAATGGCGGCGGATCGGATGGCGGGGGGGGCGACGGGCGTGGCGGCGACAGCGGCGGCGACGCGCGGCAGGTCGCGGCCGCGACTCTGGGCACCGTGGTGGCCATGGTGCGGCGGCGCAAATGGCCGCTGATCGTCTGCGCCGTCGCGATACCGATGATTGCGTTCGTGGCGCTGAAACAGGTGACGCCGAAATATACCGCCGAGGGCTCGGCGATCTACGAGCCGTCCACCTACGCGGCCCAGGAACTGCAAAGCATCCTGCGCGAAGATCCGATGACGGACGCCGTGATGGCGAGCCAGGCGGAGATCGTGCGCAGCCTGAAGACCGCTGAGCGCGTCACCGATCGGTTCGGCCTGATGAACATGCCGGAATATAATCCGACACTGCGGCCGCCTTCGCTCATCGCGCGCGTCGTGACGGGGACGCGGCGGGGCTTGGCCGACGGATTGGGTTATGTCTCGGCGTCGCTGGCGGCGGACGTGGCGCCGAGCTTGCCGCCTGCGCCGTCGGTCGACGAGATCCGCCATCTCGTCGTCCAGAACGTGCAGGATGCCATCTCGGTGGATGCGCTGCGGCAGTCGCACGTGCTGATCGCGCAGTTCACCTCGGAGGACCGGCAGCTCGCGGCCAGTGCGGTCAACGCGATCCTGGATTTCTACATCACCGACCAGCTCGCGTCGAAGTTCGATGCGGTGCGGCGCGCCAACGAATGGCTTGAGGCCCGGGCGCAGGAGTTGCGCACGCAGGTGCAGCAGGCCGACGACAAGATCGCAGCCTACAAGGCGAAATCCGGTCTGTTCCAGGGCGTGCTGGCTGGGCTGGATACCGAGACGATCAGCCGGATGAGCACCGATCTCGTGCAGGCGCGCAACGACCTGGCGCAGGCCGAAGCGCGGCTGGACGCGGCGCGTGGCCGCAGCGGCGCCTCGGCGCAGGCGGCGGTGTCGCCAAACGTGGTGCAGATGCGCATCCAGCAGGACACGATAAATGCGCAGCTGCAATCGCTGCTGAGCCGGCTGGGCCCCAACCATCCCGACGTGATCGCGCTACGCAATCAGCTCAGCGAACTGCAGCACTCGGTGGGCAGCGAAGTCGGCCGCATGGTGTCGGCGTCGGACGCCGAAGTGCGCTCGGACCGGGCGCGCGTGGCGAGCCTGGAGCAGAATTCGCGGACCGCCCAGCAGCAGGTGGACAAGAACCAGCAGGCGATGATCCCGCTGAACGCCATGCAGCGCGACGCAGACGCCGCGCGGTCGCTGCTGCAGGCGGTGCTGACGCGCATCCAGCAGACGGCACAGCAGAGCGCCATCGAGCAGCCGGACGCGCGCGTGATATCCGAAGCGTTGCCGCCGGTCGATCCGAGTTTTCCGAAGACCAAGATCCTGCTGCCGGCCGCAGCCGCGTTCGGCATCGTGTTCGGGCTGCTGATCGTCTATCTGCTGGAGATCGCAGACAGCACATTCCGCAGCGGCGACGACGTGCGCTCGGTGCTTGGGCTGCCCTGCTTCGCACTGGTGCCGGTGGTGCGGGCACGAATTCTTGGCCGGACGCGCATGGAGGACTACGTCGTGCGCAAGCCGATGTCGCCGTTCTCCGAGCAGATCCGGGCGTTGCGCGCCGGGCTGTGGCTGGATACGGCGCATCCCAAGGTGGTCGCGATCACCGCGGCGCGGCCGGCGGAAGCCAAGACCACGACGGCGATGGCACTGGGCCGCTCAAGTGCGATGAACGGCGAGCGTGTGCTGGTGCTGGACTGCGACGTTCGCCAGCCAAGCTTCGGACGGCTGATGCGCGCCGATCACAGCAAGGGCATCGTCGACTACCTGCTCGGCCAGGCGACGCTGGACGAGATCGTCCGGCGCGACCGGCTGACGCCGATGGACTACATCTCCGCCGGCACGTCGAAGGCGAATTCGCTTGGCCTGTTCATGTCCGACGCCATGACACAGTGCCTGGAGACTCTGCGGCGCGACTACGATCTGGTCGTGCTCGACGCGCCGCCGGTGTTCGCGATGACCGATGCGCGCATCATCTCACGCGTCGCGGACGCCACGCTGCTATGCGTGCGCTGGCGCGACACGCCGCGCAGCGTGGTGTCGCGCTCGCTCGACCTGCTCGAAGAGGCGAAGGCGCGGGTTGTCGGCGTGTCGCTCACCCGCGTCGATCCAAGGGCACATGTCCGCGGCGGCTACTCGGACTCGGAAGTCTACCATCCCGCGCTACGGCGGATACTATCGGGAATGATCGGCCACCTCCGTAAAAGTTGCCGAACGCCGGCCCCTGTGCCGGCGTTTTTCTTGAATCGTGATCGCGCCTGAGTTATGGTTATGAGACATTCTCAACCGCCGATGGTGGTCAGGCCCAATGCTCGCACTCGACGCCGACCGGAAACTCCTCGTTGCGTCCGTGCCGGCGGTGGCCGAGGCGCGGATTGCCGTGTTGCCCGATGAGAACGACGAGTTGGAAGAACACGAAGATCCGCTGTCAGCGGGGCGGGGCCTCGTGCATGGCTTGATGCTGGGCCTGGCTTGTCTTGCGGTGGTGGGTGGCGTGCTGTGGTTGGTGCTCTGATCTGACCGATCGCCGGTCCCTGCGCGCGCGAACGTGCAGGGTAAAAACGTTCGTTTCAGGGTAGACTAACCTCCTTCCCGCGAACGGAATTTCCTGTGCCCGCCACCGGTCCTCTCCCCCGTTACCGTATCGCTGGCCGTATTCGGCCGACCGTTTCCGACATGATGGCTGGCGACGCTGGTTCGTTGCACACGGTCGTCGTTGTTGGCACCGGTCTGTTCCTGGCCGTGACGGCAGCCGGGAGCCTCTATGATGTGCGGCTGCTGCCGGTGGCCCTGGCGATCGGGGTGCTGATCTGCGTCGGCGCGGCGGTGGTTCGCTTTCCCATCGCCGTGTCCGCCGCATGGCTGCTGCTCGCCGCCACCAGCCCCGAAATGTGGCTGGGCGACCTGATGCCGGGCACCGATGGCGCCATCACGGCCGTGGTCAAGGTGATCGGCCTTGCGCTGGTGGCGGTCTGCATGGTGCGTTACGGCGCGCGGATGGACCTGTTCAATCCGGCTTTCGCCTACATCGCGATGTTCCTGATCGGCATCGCGCACGGGCTGTGGCCGACGCTGTCGCCGATGGAAAGCCTGCGCTCGCTGATCGGCTCGGCAGCGCCGTTCGCGTTTTCGTTCAGCCGGCTGTCGCGGCGCTGGTGCCAGGCGATCATCACCGCCACCATCTGGGCGTCGCCCGTGATCGTGCTGTTCGGCGTGCTGCTGGCGGGCGCCGGCCTGCGTCCGCTGTTCACCAGCCTGGAAGGCGTGGTGCGGCTGGAAGGCTCGACGCATCCCGCCTTCCTCGGCGGCTTCGCGATGACCGGCGTGTATGCCGCCCTGGTCGAGCTGTATCGCGACGGGCGCAACAAGCACCTTGTCATGATCGTGGTGAACTACGTGATCCTGGTTGCGTCGGGTGCCCGCGCGCCGCTGGCCTGCGCGCTGTTGGTCACCGCCTCGGCCTTCTTCCTGCTGCGTTCAGTACATTTTCCGGCGCGGCGGCGGATACCGCTGGTGCTGGCGGGAATGCTGCTTCTGCCGGTGGCAGCCGCATTCGCCAGCGGCTCCAGCTCCATCCGCCTGCTCAATGTGCTGTCCAGCGATGCGGAGGATCTAAGCGGGCGCAACCTGATCTGGCCGTTGTTCGAACGCGCCTGGGATGCCTCGCCGGTGTTCGGCTGGGGCATTGGTGCCGGTAAATCGGTGGTGGACCCGGACTCCTTGCTGGCCAAGCTGCTCGGCACCACGGCGGCGCACAACGAATACCTGCGCATGGGCGTGGATGGCGGCTATTTTGGCCTCGGTCTGCTGATTCTGATGATGGCGCTGTGGGCGATCGCCTCGACGCGGCGGATGCGCACCACCGATCGCTTCATCATGCGCGCGGTGTTCCTGTGTTTCGGGGTGCATTCGTTCACCGACAACACGCTGATCGCGGCCACCGCCAGCGTGTTGTTCGCCTGGGTTTCGGCAGTGTTCGCGCGCGGCGAGCTGGAACGGGTTGCCGCTGCCGCCGTTCGTCCGGTCAGCGCCTCACGCACCGAGCAGCGCGGCGGCGGCACCGCGCAGATAGCCTGAGGCATAAGCGAGCGCGCAACGCTGGCGGATCAATGCCGCACTGTTCTTGGGCCACACCGCCAGCGGTGCGAGCAGCAATGAATGCAGCGCCATGCGCAGCGCCTTGGGAATGACGCGCTCGTTCAGATCACGCGCCATCATCGCTTCCGACGCGCCGCTCCAATGCTGCCGGGACAGCAGCCAGCGCGGTGTCAGCCGCGTTGCCTGGATGCAGTGCGTGACGACAATCGCCGGCTCGTAATATACGTCCCAGCCAACCTGGCGCAGCGCGCGCATCACCCAGGCTTCCTCGCCGGACAGCAGCTTGCTGCCGATGCGGCCGAGATGTGGCGGAAACCCGCCGAACGTCGCGCAACGCCTGCGTGCGGAATACCATATTGGCGCCATACGGTTCCACGTTCGCCGGCAGGCTGCCGTCGCCCACGCGGCCTGGCCGCTGCCAGTCCAGCACCGTCAGGGCCGGCACCAGATCGCGCGGCCACCAGGGCGGGCAGGGTGCCTCCCAGTCGGGGATAATGGGCCCGCCGACGGCGGCGGCGCGGGGCGACAGCCGGGCGGCAGCCTCCGCGATGGCTGCACACCATCCTGGCGCCACCCGCGCATCGTCGTCGATATACGCAAGCCACTTGGTGCCGACGGCGGCGAGCCCGGCGTTGCGCGCGAGGCTCAGGCCCGGCTGATCCACCCGCAGCAGCGCGCCGCCATGCGCCGCCGTCAGCGCGGCGATGTCGGCCGCGGCGGCGGCGGCGGAGGCGCTGTCCACCACCAGCAACGTGCAGCGGGCGCCCCGTTCGGCTGTCAGGCTGGCGAGACAGGCGCGCAGATAATGCGGCCGGTTATGGGTGCAGATCACCACGGTCAGCTCAGGCTCGGCTGACGCCTGCGCGGCCACTTTCGGCGCGAACAGACCGCTCACGCCTTCCATCCGCTATTGCCCCTGTCCTTGCTGGTTTCCTTGCCCTTGCTGACCGTCCTGTGCCGGCTGGGTGGTATAGTTCGGGGTCGGTTCCTGGTAGCCATGCTGCTTCTCGCGTTGCCGCTGGGCTTCCTTGTCGGCGAAATAGCCGCGGAACTGCGTCGGCTTCGGTGCCTCGTAATGCGGCGGCACATACACGCCGTTGCGGTCGAAATGCTGCGGCACGTAATGCTGCCGTGATTGGTCGGGCAGCGGCGGTGGCAACGGCGCTTGCAATGGCGGCGCCGCCGCATCCTGCGCATGCGCCGCGCCGCCGATCAAAAGCGCAAGAGTTGCGGCAAGCAGCGCAAGCCTTGGCCGCCATGCCGCGCTAACGTCGTGCTCGTGTATTGCCGGTGCAGTCGTACCGGGGGTCATCCATTTCCGCAAAGCCGAGACGCAATGAAGCACATCACCGACCTTACCTGCTGTCGGGCGATCTTCGCCGGTTGGGTATTCGCGTATCATGTCAATCTTCAGGCGCATTATACCTCCTTGCTCGGGCCGGTCGGCGTCGTCATCGAACACGGCGCACTCGGTGTCGACGGGTTCTTCATTCTGTCCGGAATGGTCTTGGCCCATGCCCATCCGGATCTGGTGCCGAATTTCGTGCAGTCGCGCCTGTTCTGGGCCAAGCGGCTGGTTCGCATCTATCCTGTTCACATCGCGATGATCGTGGCGCTGGCAAGCATGATCGGCGCGGCCACGCTGCTGCATCTGCACCCGCGCGATCCGGACCGGTTCAGCCTTCGGGAGCTGATGAGTCATCTGGCACTTCTCCATGCTTGGGGCGCCAGCGACCGGTGGGCGTGGAATTATCCGTCGTGGTCGATCAGCGCGGAGTGGGCCGGCTATCTGGCGTTCCCGTATCTGTGGTCCTTGCTGCGTCGCCAGAACGGTATGGGGCTTGCCGTGGTGTTGCCACTCACGTTCGTGGGCGTTGTCGCCTGTCAGGCACTCGCCGGCGCCGAACACCTGACATTGACCTATGACGGCGGCCTGTTGCGCTTCTTTCCCGAGTTCATCGCCGGCATGGCGATCATCCCGCTGCTGGCGAAGCTGCCCGGCCATGGCTCGGGACGCGCGGTGGTGCTGGTCGGCGCACTGATGGTGGTGGTCGGTGCCCTGGGCGCCGGGGCTGTGCCCACGATCACGGGCCTGTGGTGTCTGCTGGCCGGGCTGCTGCTGGCCGCGCGCCAGGGCCGCAAGCCGCTGCTCGGCCGCGTGCCCGCGCTCGCATGGCTCGGGGAGATTTCGTATTCGTATTATATGTCGTTCGCCCTGGTCGAGACGTTGCAGGCGACGATCTGGCGGCGGTTCGATACCGATCCGGCGGACCATCAACTGTTGTACATCGTCACCACGACGGCGCTGACGCTGGCGACGGCGACGCTGTCCTGGTGGTTCGTCGAAAAGCCGGCGCTGCGCACCTTCGCTGCCTACGTGCGCCGGCGGGGCCGGCGGGTTGCCATGACGGATACGATGGGGGTCGAGCCGGCGCCTCGGGCCGCACGACCATGAGCACCGCCCCGCGTCCGGTCAGGCCGTGGGGCGGTCGTTCGGCCACAGGCGTGGCGTCGCCAGTTCCAGCGAGTGCGCGTCGGGGTCGCGGAAATACAGGCTGGTGCTGCCGCTCGGCCATGCCACCCGGCTTTCCACGCCGATGCCATGCGCGGCCAGCCTCGCTTCCCAGCGGGGCAGGTCGTCGTCGGTGATGGCGAACGCCAGATGCAGGGTGCCACGTCCGTCATGGGGCGGGATCACGCCGCCCGGAGTCCGGCTGGGCTGGCGCGAGGCACCGTCGCGGAACAGCAACAACACCTGCCGGCCGGGAACGCCAAGGGCGCACATGCGCTCATCGTGCAGGAACAGCGGGAAGCCAAACAACCCCTGGTAGAATGCGCATGATCGTTCGAGATCGGCGACATACAATGAGGTCTCCAGCACATGCGTGACCTCGGGCGCGCTGTCGGTCATGTCCCCATGCCTGTTTGTTTCGGCCAGGCGAACGTGGCAGCGTGATCGGGGTTGCGTCAAACCCGCGACCGGGCTGCTTGCCGGGCCGTGGCACCGGCTCTACGGTCCCGGACCTCACGCCAGCCAGGGAATTAAGTACATGGTTTCGTTGCAGGCATCGGTACGTCCGGCCCTCCCCGCCGACGCGGCGCACGCCGCGCTGGCCGGCCGGGTCTGGCGCCCCGACCTCGCCGGCCCCTCGGTGGTCGCGATCCGCGACGGGGTCGCGTGTTCGACATCTCGGCCGCATTCCCCACCATGCGCGACCTGTGCGAGGCGGCCGACCCGGCGGCGGCGCTGCGCGCGGCCAAGGGCGAGCCGCTGGGTCCACTCGAGGCGATCCTGGCCAACACGCCGCCGGAGACCCGCGACCCGACATCGTCCGTGGCTGCTGACGCCGGTGCGATCTGCAGGCGCTGAAGGCCTGCGGCGTCACGTTCCCGATCTCGATGCTGGAACGCGTGATCGAGGAGCGCGCGCGCGGCGATCTCGCCGCTGCCGCCGAGATCCGCGAGCAGGTTCTCAAGCTCGTCGGCGACGACCTCGCCAGCCTCAAGCCCGGCTCGTCCGCAGGCGATGGCGCTGAAACAGGTGCTGATCGCGCAGGGCGCGTGGAGCCAGTATCTCGAGGTCGGCATCGGCCCGGATGCGGAAATCTTCACCAAGGCGCAGCCCATGGCTGCCGTCGGCACCGGCATGGATGCCGGCGTCCACCCGATCTCGACCTGGAACAACCCGGAGCCGGAGGTCGTGCTGGCCATCTCCTCGGCCGGGCGCATCGTCGGCGCCACGCTCGGCAACGACGTGAACCTGCGCGATGTCGAGGGTCGTTCGGCGCTGCTGCTGAGCAAGGCCAAGGACAACGCGTCCGCCACCGCTATCGGCCCGGTCCTGCGGTTCCTGGACGCGGGTTTCACGCTCGACGACATCCGCGCGATGGTGGTGTCGCTGGATGTCGAAGGCGAGGATGGTTTCCGGCTGCACGGGGAAGTCGTCGATGGCCCGCATCGCCCGCGACCCGGTCGATCTCGCCGGCCAGTTGCTCAACGCGCACCATGCCTTTCCGGATGGGGCAGTGCTGTTCCTCGGCACCATGTTCGCGCCGGTCGAAGACCGCGACGCGCCGGGGAAGGGTTTCACCCACAAGACGGGCGACATCGTGACCATCGCCACGCCGAAGCTCGGCCGGCTGGTCAACCGCATCCGCCCCACCGACGCCTGCGAACGCTGGACTTTCGGCACCAGTGCGCTGATGCGCAACCTTGCCAAGCGGGACCTTATCTGACGCACCCGGCACCAGGATGCGCGCCATGACGGCAGTCGCGGGCGCGCGCGACGAAATGGTGGATGGTCGGGGTGGCCTGTATCCGCACTGGCGTGGCGTGCTCGGTGCGTTCGTCTCCATTCGCGACGGACTGGCCGAGCGGGCACGGCGCCTGGAGCTTGCCTTCGCCGAGGAGGGCGTGACCTCGTTCGTGCCCGGCACGGGCGCTGCCGAGCGGACATGGCGCTGCGACCTGGTGCCGCTGCCGATCCCGGCCGACGAGTTTGCCGCGCTGGAAGCCGGCCTCTGCCAACGGGCGCGGCTGCTGGAGGTGGTGCTGGCGGACATGTACGGCCCGCAGGCCCTGCTGTCGGAGGGGCGCCTGCCGCCGGCGCTGGTCTACGCCAACCCGGCCTGGCTGCGCGCCTGCGGCGACACCGCAGGCAGCGGCGTGCGGCTGCATTTCTACGCCGCCGACCTGATCCGCGGGCCGGACGGGCGATGGCGTGTGCTGGCCGACCGCACCGGCGGGGCGGCCGGCGTGGGCACCGCGCGGGAGAACCGGCGCCTGCTGGCGCGCGTGCTGCCGGAGGCGTTTCACCCGGTGCAGGTGCGGCAATTGCGGCCGTTCTTCGACATCTGGCAGCACAGTCTGCAACGGCTGGCGCCCCCCGGCCGCGGCAACCCGTCGCTCGCGCTGCTGACGCCGGGGGCCGGGCACCCGCAATGGTTCGAGCATATGTTCCTGGCGCGCGAGCTGTCCTGTGCGCTGGTGGAGGCGGGCGACCTGACGGTGCGCGGCGCCGCGGTGTTTCTGAAGACTCTGAAGGGCTTGCAGCAGATCGATGTGCTGCTGCGTCGCATCGACGGGCGGCTGGTCGATCCGCTGGAACTGGACGGCGGGATGGCGGCGGGCGTGCCCGGGCTGCTGGACGCGGTGCGCGCCGGGACGCTGCGCGTGGTCAACGACCCCGGCAGCGGGGCGGCCGAAGCGCCGGCGCTGGCCGCCTTCCTGCCGGCGCTGGCCGAACGGCTGCTGGGTGAACCCCTGTCACTGCCGGCGGTGCGGACGCTGTGGCTCGGCGACCCGGACGCGCGGGCGCAGGTGGAGCGCGAGCCGGGCCGCTGGCGGATCGGTCCCGCCCTCGATGGCACCGCGCAGGCCGCCGCCCCGCCGCTGCCGGCGCTCGTGGAGGCGCGTCCCTGGGCCTGGGCGGCTGCCGAGGTGGTGCCCGCCTCCGTCGCTCCATGCGTCGGCGGCGGCGCATTGGTGCCATGCCCGGTGATCCTGCGGCTGTTCCTGGTACATGACGGCACGCGCTGGCGGGCGATGCCGGGTGGCCTGGGCCGTGTGCTGGCGGATGGCGAACTGCCGGCCGGGCGGCTGCCGGAGGGTGGGTTGTGCAAGGATGTCTGGGTGCTCAGCGAGGACCGTGCCGACATCCAGGGGCCGCCGGCGCTGGCATCGCCGCCATTGTCATTGCGCCGCACCACCGGCGACGTCCCGAGCCGGGTGGCGGACAACCTGTATTGGCTCGGTCGCATGGTGGAGCGGCTTGAACGGTCGGCGCGGCTGGTACGCGCGGCCATCGCCCGCGTGGTGCGCGGCACCTCGCTGATGCCGCGCGAACTGGCGGAACTGGACTGCCTGCTGCGTTGCCTCGCCGATGCACGCGTGATCCCGTCCGACGTCGCCGCCACCGCCACGCCCGCGACGCTCGCCGAAATGCTGCATGCCACCGTGCGCGAGGGCCGCGAACGCGGCGCGATCGCGCGCCAGTTCGCCGAGGTGGCGCGGCTGACGGAGTTGGTGCGGGACCGCCTGACCGGCGATATGTATGGCACATTCACAACGATGTTGCGCGCCGCGCGTGAGGAGACGGCGGCCGCCAGCCGCAGCCTGGACGCGCTGGCGCACGCGCTGGCGTCGGTGCAGCGGTTCTCGGCGGTCGTGGCCGGCATGGCGGCGGAGAACATGGTGCGTGGTGGCGGCTGGCTGTTCCTCGATCTCGGCCGCCGTATCGAGCGCGCCCGCATCGTCGCCGCCGAGGTCGCCTGCGCGCTCGACCAGCCGCCGGCGCGCATCGAGACCGGGCTGCGGCTGGTGCTGGAGCTGTGCGACTCGGCAATCACCTATCGCAGCCGCTACCAGACGGTGATCCAGCCGGCGCCGGTGCTGGACCTGGTGCTGGCCGATCGGGGCAACCCGCGCGGGCTGGCATTCCAGCTTGTTGCGATGCACACGCTGCTGGACGAACTGGCCGAAGGCGGCCCCGAGCGCGGAATTGCTGGCCGGCGCGGCCGCCGGCATGCTGGTCGAGGTGGAGGCGCTGGTGGCCGATGTGCTGTGCGCGCCCGATCAGGCCGTCGCCGCTGCCGCGCTGCCCGAGCGGCTGCACGCGATCAAGACCGGCCTGGGCGATCTGTCCGACCACGTGACGCGGCGCTATTTCGCGCTGCTGCCGGCGGCACAGGCGCTCGGCTGGGATAGCGGGGCGACGGCCCTGGCCCGAGCGGGAGCGCTGGCCGGGGCAGGGGCGGCATGAAATACCATGTCCGCCACGTCACCACCTACCGCTATGCCGACCCGGTGGATCTGGCCAGCCACATGCTGCATCTGGCGCCGCGCCGGCTGGCGCATCAGTCGGTGCTGGTCTCCGACATCCTCGCCTCGCCGGAGCCGGCGCGGGTGGCGGAGCGCACCGACCATTTCGGCAACGGCGTCGCGTGGCTGTTCATGGACCGCCCGCATGACCGCTTCGAGGTGACACTGGACGCGACCGTCGACGTCGCTGTTCCCGCACCCGCCCGAGGCGGACTGCACCTTGCCGTGGGAGGACGTGGCGGCGGCGGCGCGACAGGGCGGTGCGGCGGGCTGGCAGGCGGCGGAATTCGTCTTCGACAGCCCGATGGCGCCGGCCGATGCGGGCGCCGGCGACTATGCGGCGGTCAGTTTCCCGCCCGGCCGCCCGGTGCTGGCGGGCCTGCTCGACATGATGGGCCGCATCCGGCGCGAATTCGCGTTCCGCTCCGGCGTCACCTCCATCTCCACGCCGGTGGCGCGCGTGCTGGCGCAGCGTGCCGGGGTCTGCCAGGATTTCACGCATCTGATGATCGCCGGGCTGCGCGCGCTCGGGCTGCCGGCGCGCTACGTCTCGGGCTATCTGCGCACCAGGCCGCCGCCGGGCACGGTGGGGCGGCGCGGTGCCGACCAGTCGCATGCCTGGGTGAGCGCGTGGCTCGGTCCCACGCATGGCTGGGTCGATCTCGACCCGACCAACGACCTCGTGGTGCGCGACGAGCACGTGGTGCTGGCCTGGGGGCGCGACTACAGCGACATCAGCCCGGTGCGTGGCGTGATCCTTGGGGGCGGGCGCCATACCGTCTCGGTGGCCGTGGATCTCGACCCGGCCTAGCGTTTACGCCCGCCGCGACAGAACCACCGGCGGCGGCCGGCGCACGGACGTCATCGCGCCGGTCGCCCCGTAGCGCGGCGGGCCGGCCATCGCGCGCGGCACCGCTTTCGCCACCACGCCCACCACGCGCCGCTGCACATGGATGGCGCGTTCCAGCAGCCGGCGGTTCTCGGCCGCGAGATCCTGTAACCGCAGGCCGAGTTCCTTGGCCATATCGCGCTCTGCGGCGTCGAGCGCACCCGGCTCGCCCGCTGCCACGCCGGTCTGCACGGCCATGAAGGTTGCCGCAGCGGCCTCCTTCTGGCCCAGCAGTGCCGCCGCACCGCGCAGGTCGAGCGCCGCCAGCAGCGCGTTCTCGCGCGCCAGAGTGGCGGCCAGTGCCACCGATGCCTCGATCAGCGCCTTGTTCACGTCGCCTGCTCCTGCATCTGCAACATCTGCCGCAGCACCGGGGCAGCCAGCCCCAGCCCGCCGTGTGCCGCGATATGCTTGGCGATGGCATCCGTCAGCATCGGCCGCCACGCCTTCTCGGCCTCGCCGCCGCCGATCACGCCGCCGCTGGTGTCCACCGTGTCGAACATCGGCGCCAGCAATTGCGACAGCGCGTTCGCCTCGAACGCCTGCGCCGCCTGCGCCATTCGGCCGTGCCGCGTATCGTGGCCATCATCACCGAACCTCCAGGTCCGCCTGCAGCGCGCCCGCCGCCTTGATCGATTGCAGGATCGAGATCATGTCGCGCGGCCCGACACCCAACGCATCCAGGCTCGCCACCAGATCGCGCAGCGTGACGTTGCCGCGCAGGATGCCGAGCTTCCTGTCGTGGTCGTCATCGACCTCGATCCTGGTGCGTGGGACGGTGGTCGCGGTGTCGCCGCCGAGCGCGTTCGGCTGGCTCACCTCGGGCGTTTCGGCGACGCGGATCGTCAGGTTGCCCTGCGCGATCGCCACCGTGCTGATCCGCACGTTCGATCCCATCACGATGGTGCCGCTGGCCTCCTCGACGATCACCACGGCGGCCATGTCCGGTTCACCCGCACTTCCAGCACGCGGGCGAGCGTGGCCACCACCTCGCGGCCGGCGAGTTCCAGATCCACGGTGCCCGGGTCGAGCGCGCGTGCCATATCGCCGCCGAGGGCCACGTTGATGGCGGTCGCCATGCGCTCGGCGGTGGTCAGGTCCGGATTGCGCAACGCCAGGTGCAGCGAGGATTTGGAGGCCAGCGCGTAGGGCACCTCGCGCTCCACGGTGGCCCCGTTGGCGATGCGCCCGGCGGTCGGCACGCCGCGCGTCACCGAGGCTGCGGCGCCTTGCGCGGCGATCGCACCGGTCGACAGCGCGCCCTGCGCCCACCGCGTAGACCGCGCCGTCCGCACCCAGCAGCGGCGTCACCAGCAGCACGCCGCCGGTCAGGTTGGTGGCATCCCCGAGTGCCGAAATCGCCACGTCGATGCGGCTGCCGACACGCGCGAAGGCCGGCAGGTTGGCGGTGACCACCACGGCCGCGACGTTCTTGGTCGACAGCGCGGTCAGTTGGTCGCGCGTGTTCACGCCGAGCCGCTCCAGCATCGCCACCAGCGATTCGCGCGTGAACACCGAGGTGCTGAGCTTGTCGCCGGTGCCGTTCAGCCCCACCACCAGCCCGTAGCCGACCAGCTGGTTGTCGCGGATGCCCTCGACATCGGCGATATCCTTGATGCGCACCTGCGCCGCCGCCGGTGCCGCGATGAGCGCGGCCGCGAACAGCAGCAGCACGGCGAGCGCCAGGCGGGACGGCGGCAGCGTCACGGTCGGTGGTCCTTTCGTCGGGCCGGGGGCGTCATGTCACGGGTCGTCAAGCTTTTGCGCCATGCTGCGGGTGTCGTGGCGCGGTTCCGCAAGCGCCGTGCCAGCCCCGACCGGCGCGCATCCGTGCCATGGCGGGGCGGCGCGGCGCGGCAGGACCTGCCGGGCGGCAAAAGCCGGCCGGCAGCATCGGCCGGATGCACAAGGAACATGACGATGGACCCGATTCCGCGCCTCGGCCCTGCCACCCGGATCAGCCGGGGGCCAACCCGCGCAGCCCCAGCCAGCGACGGCTTCAGCGTGCCAGAGAGCAGCGGCGCGGCGGCGGGCGTCACCGACTGCCGGCGTGTCGATGGCCGGCCTGCTGGCACTGCAGGAGGCCGGCGACGATGGGGCTCCGCGACCGCGACGCGAAACGGCGCGGGCGCGACCTGCTGGACGAACTGGCGGGGCTGCAACGCGAGATGCTGGCCGGCGACCCGGACCCGGCGCGGCTGACCCGGCTGGCCGATCTGGCACGCGATATCCCGTTGGCGGCCGACCCGCGCCTGCGCGACGTGATGCAGGCGATCGTGGTTCGCGCGCGGGTGGAGGCGGCGCGCTACGGGGTTGCGTGAACGGCATGCGCTTAAGAGTCTGCCATGTGCTCTTGGCGGCGCTGCGTTGCGTGGCTATAAGCCGCGCGAACTCTAAGGGGCGGCCATTGGCACCGCCTTCGCGGCTGGGTCCGCCCGCGTGCAGGGGGACCATCACAGACAGGACGCAGGATCGCCCCGCATGATGGTCACGCTTCCCCCGGACTACCGCCCCTCGGAAGACGAGGATTTCATGAACCCGCTTCAGGTGGAGTATTTCCGCCAGAAGCTGCTGCGCTGGCGCGCCGACCTGCTGCGCGAGGCGGACGGCACGCTGGCCAGTCTTTCCGAAGGCGGCATCCACGAGGCGGACATCACCGACCGCGCCAGCGTGGAGACCGACCGGGCGCTGGAACTGCGCACCCGCGACCGCGCGCGCAAGCTGATCGCCAAGATCGATCAGGCGCTCGCTGCCGCGTCGAGAACGGCACCTACGGGTTCTGCGAGGACACCGGCGAGCCGATCGGCCTGAAGCGCCTGGAGGCCCGCCCGATCGCCACGCTGTCGATCGAGGCGCAGGAGCGCCACGAGCGCATGGAGCGCGTGCATCGCGACGACTGAGGCACCCGGCGTCAGGCGCCCCGCGCAATTTGGCTTTACGCCGGCAGCAACGCCAATAGGCCGTCGAGCCTTTGCCGCATCGAGGGCGAGAATGCGGCGCTGGCATCACCAAGGAAAATGATTGCCTCGCTCCGCCAATGCGGAACGGCATCGCCGTTCGGCCATCCGCGCACCTTCAGCAGATACTCTATCGCCCTGGTGAGCAGGCCGGCGCAGGCGCGCAATTCCGATTTGCCCACGTCTTCGACTTCCTCGATCAGGTTCGGCCAGTCGAGGTCATTCGCCCGCTCGCCTGCGGCAAGCCGCCGCAGCAGGTTCGCCTGCTGCCGCGACCATTCGAGGATGTCACGGTTGTAGAGGTCGTCGGGCATCCCGCCTCACACCCCGTATTTGTGGAACCACGCCAGCATCCGCTGCCAGCCATCCGCAGCGTCGTTGGGTTTGTAGCTCGGCCGGTAGTCGGCGTGGAAGCCGTGGCCGGCATCCGGGTAGACGATGATGTCCACCACCTTGCCGGCCGCCTTGGCACGCTCGGCGGTCTCCTGCACATCCGGCACCTTGATGCTCGGGTCTTCTCCGCCATACATGCCGAGCAGCGGGCATTTGAGCTGGGCCGCCACGTCGATCGGGTTCTGCGGCTGGATCACGCTGGTCGGGCCGGTGACGGGGCCATACCATGCCACCGCCGCCTTCAGGTGCGGGTTGTGGGTGGCGTACAGCCATGTGTCCCGCCCGCCGCGGCAGAATCCCGTCACGGCCAGCCGCGCCGCGTCGCCGTGATTGGCCGCCGCCCAGGACGCTGTCGCGTCCAGGTCGGCCAGCAGCGTGGCGTCCGGCGCCTTCAAGATCACGTCGTGGACGATCTTGCCCACGTCCGTCATCTTCGACAGGTCCGCGATGCGCGCATACAGTTCGGGCGCGACCGCGAGGTAGCCCTGGTGCGCCAGCCGCCGGCAGATGTCCTTGATATATTCGTGGACGCCAAAAATTTCCTCGATCACGAGCACCGTCGGGAACGGCCCGGCGCCGGTGGGGCGCGCGAAATACGCCGGCAACGCGCCATCCGACACCGGAATGCGCGTTTCGCCTGCGTCCAGCCCGGTTGCATCGGTGTGGATTTCCTGCGCCTCGACCCGCGTGGTGGCCAGCGTGAAGCCGGTCATCAGGCTGCCCATGACGAAGCCGCGCCGCGCCAGCGGCGATTGTGCGAGACCGGCAAGTCCGAGTGCCGAAACGTCGTCGCCGTGCTGATCCATGTCCGCCTCCCCTATCCGCCCGCAGGTGGGGCGGATACGGCGCGGGTGCAACCGGACGCTACGGTGTCGTGCCGATAACTGTCGTGCCGCCGGGCTGCGACACCACGACCGGGCCGGACGTGCTCGATGTCTGCGTCACGCCGCTGTTGGCGCCGCTGACCGAAACCACCGGCGGCGGCCCGTTGCTGGTCAGCGTGTAGTTCAGCGTCACCGCATCGCCGCCGATCGCGACATGCGCGCCCGGCTGCAGCTCCGCCTGGATGCTGTCGGCCCGGCCCTGTACGGTGACGGACCGGCAGCCGCCGCGCAGCACGAACCGCCCGGCGCTGCCGCGGATCAGCACGTTCTGCCCGGCGCAGGTGATGTCGCGGCTCTGGCCTTCGCCGTCCAGCACCAGCGTGGCGGCCGGACTGACCTCGGCGGGCGGGATCGCCACCGGCGGCGGCGGAGCGTCTGGTATGGGGGGCGCCAGCGCGGCGCTGGCCAAGCCGCCCGAGCCAGCCCCGACCAGGTTGTCGTTGCCCTGGGTCGCTACCACCGGCCCGGGTTCGACCGGGGTGTAGAGCACGTGGTTGCCGTCGCCGGCCACGTTCACGCTGCCGCCAGGGATCAGGTCAATTTCCACCGCGTTGCCGGTGCCGTTGATATGCAGGCTGCGGCAATAGCCATGGAACACCAGCCGGTTGGCATCGCCGTTCACCACGGCGTCGGCACCGTCGCAATCCAGCATTTCGGTGCGCCGGCTGCCGTTCACGGCCGCATCGGCCCAGGCCGGCGCACTGGCCAGCAAGGCCGCCAAGGCTACGGCCGC
Organism: uncultured Pseudomonadota bacterium; assembly: GCA_963764895.1. GTDB lineage: Bacteria > Pseudomonadota > Alphaproteobacteria > Acetobacterales > Acetobacteraceae > CAVXUK01. Next base: position 201,372 of record CAVXUK010000007.1, on the reverse strand, counting down.
CAGCGCACATCCTCGTGTCGAGATCAACATTGAAATCGCTCCGTCCGCTGTGTGGCACCCATACATGCGAACGGAGCGTTGGTTCCTCTACCGCGACTGTTGCGCAGCAAGTTGATCGCGTCGTCTCAAAGCGCCATGGCAGCGCGTAGATTGTCGTCGATCTTGTCCAGGAAGTCCTGCGTATTCAGCCAGGGCGCTCCTTGGACCGATCAGCACCGCCAGATCCTTGGTCATGAAGCCCGGCTTCCACGGTCTCGACGCACACGCGCTCCAGCGTCTCGGCGAAGGCGGTCACGTCCGGCGTGCCGTCGAACTGGCCGCGATAGATCAGGCCGCGCGTCCAGGCGAAGATCGAGGCGATCGGGTTGGTGCTGGTCTGGCGGCCCTTCTGGTGCTCGCGGTAATGGCGGGTCACGGTGCCGTGCGCCGCCTCGCTCTCCACCGTGCTGGCCGTCCGGGCTCATCAGCACGCGAGGTCATCAGGCCGAGGCTGCCGAAGCCCTGCGCCACGATGTCGCTCTCCACGTCGCCGTCGTAGTTCTTGCAGGCCCAGACATAGCCGCCGTTCCATTTCAGCGCGCTGGCCACCATGTCGTCGATCAGCCGGTGCTCGTAGGTCAGCCCGGCTGCCTCGAACTGCGCCTTGAACTCGGCGTCGTAGATCTCCTGGAACACGTCCTTGAACATGCCGTCATAGGCTTTCAGGATCGTGTTCTTGGTGGAGAGATAGACCGGGAACTTGCGGGCCAGGCCGTAATTGAAGCTGGCGCGGGCAAAGCCCTCGATCGAGGCGCGGGTGTTGTGCATGCCCATCGCCACGCCGGGGCCTTTGAAGTCATGCACGTCCAGCACCATCGGCGCGCTGCCGTCGGCCGGCATGATAGGTCAGCGTGCACCTTGCCCGGGCCGGGGATCTTGGTCTCGGTGGCGCGGTAGATGTCGCCATAGGCATGGCGGCCGATGACGATCGGCTGCGGACCAGTGCGGCACCAGGCGCGGCACGTTCTTGCAGATGATCGGCTCGCGGAAGATCGTGCCGTCGAGCATGTTGCGGATCGTGCCGTTCGGGCTGCGCCACATCTTCTTGAGCTTGAATTCGGTCACGCGCGCCTCGTCCGGCGTGATGGTCGCGCATTTCACGCCGACGCCGTATTGCTTGGTGGCGTGGGCGGCGTCGACGGTCACCTGGTCGTCGGTCTGGTCGCGATACTCGATGCCGAGATCGTAATATTTCAGGTCGATGTCGAGGTATGGCAGGATCAGCTTTTCCTTGATGAAGCCCCAGATGATCCGGGTCATCTCATCGCCGTCCAGTTCCACGACGGGGGTCTTCACCTTGATCTTCGCCATTCCGTCCTCATTGAGAAAGAGCCGGGCCGGCGGCGCTCCGCCGACGCATCGCAAAACGTGTTTTCCCACCTCCGCCGCGCCGCATCAAGCGGCCCCCCTTCCGTATCACCCTGGCGATAGGGCAGGGTTGCGCCATGCGCATCTACCTCGCCGGCCCCGATGTGTTCCTGCCCGACCCGCTGACGCGCGGCGCCGCGCTGAAGACGGTTTGCGCGCGCCATGGCGTGGAGGGCATCTTTCCGCTGGACGAACTGCCGGGGGAGCCGCCGGACTGGGCGGCGCTGGCGGAATTCCAGCGCATTTCGCTGCGTAACGAGGCGCATATTCGTAACGCTGACGCGCTGATTGCCAATCTCACGCCGTTTCGCGGGCCGAGCGCCGATGTCGGCACGGTGTTCGAACTCGGATTCATGCGCGCGCTGGGGCGGCCAGTGTTCGGCTGGTCGAACACGGCAGCCGATTTCTCCGCCCGCACCCGCGCCTTTCTCGGCGCGGCCGCGTGCCAGTCGGCCGATGGCGGCTGGCGCGACAATGAGGCGATGGCGCTGGAACGCTTCGGGTGCCTCGACAATCTCATGATCGACGGGGCGGTGCTGGCCTCCGGCGGGTGCCTGGAAATGGCCGACGTGCCGCCGGAACGCCGCTGGACCGATCTGGCGGCGTTCGAGCGCTGCGTGGCAAGGCTGGCGGCGTTGTCGGCCTGATACGCCGCGTGCGTTATTTGTCAGAAAATGTCTCGCCTGCTGCGTCACGTCGCCGCTTCGGCTAGTGAGACCACGTGCGCGCGATCTGGCGTCGCCGTGGTGTTCAGCAGGGAGATATCGGGTGAAGATTGGCGTCATCGGAGCCGGCGCGGTCGGCAGCGCGTGCATCATGGCGATCATCGGGCGCGGCGCGGCGCATGAGATCGTGGTGATCGACAAGAACCCAGGCCGCGTGAGTGGGCTCGTGACGGACATGCAATATGGCACGCCGCTGTGTCCGCCAGTGCAATTGCGCGGCGGCGACTACGCCGACCTTGACGGCGCCGAGCTGATCCTGGTGGCGGTCGGCATCAACGAGATGGCCGGCGGGGCGATGGACCGCAACGACCCGGCCGGGCGTCTGCGTCTGCTGGGCACCAACGCCGAAATCCTGCGCGAGATCGTGCCCAGGATCGTCGCGGTGGTGCCGGCGGCGACGATCCTGGTGGTGACCAACCCGCCGGAGCCGCTGGCCGAACTGGCACGGCGCATCGCCGGGCATGACCGGGTGCTGAGCGCCGGGACCTACATCGACACGCTGCGCTTCCGTTTCTATATCGCGCGCCAGTTGGGCGTGCATCCGGCGGAGGTGGACGCGCAGGTGGTGGGCGAGCACGGCAACTCGCGCGTGCTGCTGTGGTCGTCCGCCCGGGTGGCCGGCACGCCGGTGCTGGACCAGCTCGCGCGCGGCGAGGCAGCGGAGTTCAAGGCGCGGGTCGAGCAGCAGGTGCGCAACGCCAACATCACCATCATCGAGGGCATCGGCGCCAGCCAGTACGGCATCGGCATGGCCTGCGGCCGGGTGGTGGAGGCGATGACGCGCCACGAGAACGCGGTGTTCCCGCTCGGCGCGCATCTCGAGGAGTATGGCGTGACGCTGGCGATGCCGGTGGTGATCGGGCGCGGCGGCGTGGCGCGCGTGCTGCGGCCGGCGATGTCGGGCGAGGAACGTACGGCGCTGGAGCGCAGCGCCGAGACGATGCACACGGCGCTGGCGGGGCTGGGGGCCTGACGGCGGCGCACGGCGGCGACCAGCCGGGGATTACGGCGCCGTCTCATCCGGCGCCAGTACCCCCAGCGCCGCCGCCAGCCCGAACGGTCCCGGCAGCGCCCCGCGCGGGAACAGCCGCGTGACATGACCCATCTTGCGGCCGGGCCGGGCCTCGGCCTTGCCGTACAGATGCGGGATCAAGCCAGGCGTGGCGAGAATTTGCGGCCACAGCGCGGTCTCCTCCGGCCCGACCAGGTTCTTCATGACGGCGTCCGAATGCCGCACGGCCGGCACCAGCGGCAGCCCGGCGATGGCACGGACATGCAGTTCGAACTGGCTCGCCGGGCAGGCGTCGATGGTCCAGTGGCCGGAATTGTGCGGGCGCGGGGCGATCTCGTTCACCAGCACGCGGCCGTCAGCGGCGACGAACATCTCCACCGCCAGCAGCCCGATCAGATCGAGCCCTTCGGCCACCCGCCGCGCGGTCGCCTGGGCGGCGGCGGCCGTGATCTCGGCAATGCGCGCGGGGGCGAAGGTCATGTCGAGGATGTGGTCGCGGTGGCTGTTCTCCACGGTGTCGAACGCGGCGTAACTGCCGTCCGCACCGCGCGCCGCCACCACACTGACCTCGCAGGCGAAGTCGACCACTGCTTCCAGCACCAGCGGGCGCGGCAGCAACGCGGCATAGGCGGGCGCCAGATCGGCCATCGTGCGCAGCCGCGTCTGGCCGCGCCCGTCATAGCCCAGCCGCGTCGTCTTTAGGATCGCGGGCAGCCCAAGCTCGGCCACCGCCGCCTCCAGCTCCGCGAAACTTTCCACCGGGCGCCACGGCGCCGTCTGCACGCCGGCGCCGTTCAAAAACGTCTTCTCGGCGATACGGTCCTGGCTGATCCGCAGCACGGCCGGCGCGGGATGCACGGGCTTCAATGACGCCAGCAGGTCCAGCCCCTCGGCGCTGACATTTTCGAACTCGAAGGTGATCACGTCCACATGCGCCGCGAAGTCGCGCAGCGCCGCGGGGTCTTCGTAATCGCCCAGCGTGATGCCGGCGCTCACCTGCTGGGCCGGGCTGTCGGGCTCGGGTGTGAGGATATGGCAGTGATAGCCGAGCCGGGCCGCCGCCATCGCCGACATGCGCCCGAGCTGGCCGCCGCCGACGATCCCGATGGTGGCATTCGGAGGCAGCATGACGCGTCAGTCCGCCGGTGTGTCGGCGACCGCTTCGGTCTGCGCCGCACGGTGCGCATCCAGCCTGGCCGCGAGATCTGCATCGGTTCCGGCCAGGATGGCGGCGGCGAGCAGCGCCGCGTTGATCGCGCCGGGGCGGCCGATCGCCAACGTGCCGACCGGGATGCCGGCGGGCATCTGCACGATCGACAGCAGCGAATCCATGCCCTTCAGCGCCTGACTTTCCATTGGTACGCCAAGCACCGGCAGCGGCGTCCAGGCCGCGCACATGCCTGGCAGGTGCGCCGCCCCGCCGGCGCCGGCGATGATCACCCGCAGCCCGCGCCCGCGCGCCGCCTTGGCATAGGCCGCCAGACGGTCCGGCGTGCGATGCGCCGAGACGATGCGCACCTCATGCGGCACGGCAAGCTGCGCCAGCGTCTCGGCGGCATGGCGCAGCGTCGCCCAGTCCGATTGGCTGCCCATGATGACGCCCACCAGCGGGGCGGCCCCCGAGGCTGCCGGCGTCACGCGATCGAGTCCGGGATCAGGCGCGATTCAAGCCAGGAGATCTCATCTTTTAACAATAGTTTACGCTTCTTAAGCCGTACGATCTGTAATTGATCAACAGCGCCGTGGTCCGACAGGCGCGCGATCACTGTGTCGAGGTCGCGGTGCTCGCTGCGCAGCTCATGTAGCTTGCGCAGCAGGGAATCCCGGTCGGTTAACATGACTTTCTCTTAACACACGGCCCTGTGCGACGCGAAAGCCAGCCGTTCGATCTCTCGACGCAGATTCGCGTGGCGAATGCAAGCGCGCCGGCGTTACGCTTCCATGGCGGGGTGTGGGAAACCCTGTCCCCCCCCAAGGGGTTCATACCCAGCAGATGAGGAGGCACCATGAACCTACAGTCCCGCCTCGCGAGCCTGAAGACCCGGCACGCGGATCTTGAAAGCCGCATCTCGGACGAAGTCCACCGGCCACGTCCGGACGCGGAGACCATGTCCAGGCTGAAGCTTGAGAAGCTGCGACTGAAGGAAGAAATGGAACGCCTGCGCAGCGTGCCGATGCACGCCTGACGCTGGCGGCCACCCTCCCCCAGGACGGGGGAGGGTGGAACGGGGCATGGCCGGCCAGCGCGTCTCGCGGTCCAGATCCCCATGCCGATCTTGTCAGGCGGCGTCCGCGTCCGGTGGCGGCGGCGACGGGACGGCCTGACCTTCACGCGCCAACCGTTCATTGGCTTGAGACACCATCGCATTCAGGTCGGTCTGACTGCACAGTCCCAGGATCACCGGGTCGCGTGGCTTGATGTTGGCGGCATTCCAGTGGCTGCGGTCACGGACCTTCTGGATGGTCTCCTTGGTGGTGCCCATCAGCTTGCCGATCTGCGCTTCGGTCAACTGCGGGTAGTTGCGCAGCAGGAAGGCGATGCCGTCCGGTCGGTCGTTGCGCTTGGCCACGGGCGTATAACGCGCCCCGCGCGACCGCTTGGGCAGCGGGATGGCGCTGGCCTGCAATTTCAGCCGCTGGCTCGAATCCTTCTCGCAGCGGTGAATCTCGTCCAGCGTGACTTGGCCGTTGGCTACCGGGTCGTAGCCAACGATGCCCTGCGCAACCTCTCCATCCGCGATGGCCTGGACTTCCAGCGGGTGCATGCCGCAGAAATCGGCGATCTGGGTGAAGGTGAGCGCGGTCTTCTCGATCAGCCACACAGCGGTGGCTTTCGGCATCAATGGCAGGGTCATGGCACTCTAAACCTTCGGGCTCGCGCATCGGCGCGCGACCTGTGTTGGGGCGTGCCGGTCATGTTGGGAAGCGGGGCATATGGACTGCTGGACTCGCGGCGGTCAAGCACGGAGCAGATCGCAGGTATGTTTCCGTGGCGTGGCAGGGACGACGTAATGGATAAGGAAAAATCGCAAAATGCAGGACGATGAGGATATCAGGCCGCCAGCGGGCCGCTTGCAGCCGCTGCGACTCGACCCGCTCGGGGTCGCCGAACTGGAGGCATATATCGCCGAATTGCGCAGTGAAATTCTTCGTGTCGAGGCGGATATCATGCGAAAGCGTGGCCATCGGGATGCCGCCGCTGCATTTTTCAAGCGATCCTGAGACAGCCCGTAAAGGGGGCCGTTGCCGGCCCCCTCCTGGGTTCGTCAGGATTATGCGGCCTGGGACGCCGGGGCCGTGTCGTTGGCCAGTGCCGGCGCCGTGCTGTTGATCGTGATGCGGCGCGGCTTGGCCGATTCCGGCACCACGCGCTTCAGGCCGATCTGCAACAGGCCGTTGCGCAGCTCCGCCCCATCCACGACGATATGGTCGGCGAGGACGAAGCGACGTTCGAACGCGCGGGCGGCGATACCGCGATACAGCACGTCCGTCTTCGGCGCGTCGGCCGCGGCGCGGCCGGCAACGAGCAGCGTGTTTTCCTTGACGGTCAGCTCGATGTCCTCGGGGCCGAAGCCCGCGACGGCCATGGTCAGGCGATAGCTATCGTCGCCGGTCTTTTCGATGTTGTAGGGCGGGTAGGACGCATCCGCGCCTTGCGCGGCGTCCACCAAGCGCGCCAACCGGTCGAAGCCGATGGCGGTACGGAACAGCGGAGCAAAATCGACAGCGTTCATGGGAGAAACCTCCTGCGGGAGCAAGGTTGGTAGCAGGGCCGCCCATCGGGGCCGGCCCAGTGTCAGTCCCCGAGACCCGTGTTGGCGCCTCGGATACCCTCGAAATGGAAAACCCGCCCCCAGGGTTCAAGGGGGCGGGTCATCGGCAGTGCATATCTGATGTGCGTGGACTACGTGGCCTTCTTGACCCCGAGGCCGGCGAATTTCTTGTTGAATTTCGCCACCTGGCCGCCGGTATCCATGATGCGCTGCACGCCGGTCCAGGCCGGGTGGGACTTCGGGTCGATGTCCAGCCGCAGCGTGTCGCCGGGCCGGCCGGCGCAGGAGCGGGTGGTATACGTCGTCCCGTCGGTCATGATGATGGTGTAGTCGTGGTAATCGGGGTGGATGCCCGGCTTCATGGTGCAACGCTCCTGCAAGGCCACGCCGATCCCGACCGGCACGGCAAGCGGGCGCCTATAGCGGCAACCGTCCGCGCCCACAAGCAGCGGCGATCCGCTCAGCCATGCGGCTCCCGGTACATGCCGTGCGCTTCGAACTGCCTGAAGGCGGTGTCGGCCAGTCGTTTCTGTTCGGACGACATGACATCGTAAAGCGCCTCGAACGCCGGCACGAGCCGTTCCAGGTCCCTGGCGTGCGCCTCGGCGATGGCGGCGTGGGATTTCAGGTCCTCCACCGCATTCATGTTCTCCGCCGCGTCGCGCCCCTCGAACAGTTCGTTGATGTGGTTGGCGTTGTCGCGCATGGTCTGCGCCAACGCGGCCCACTGCGGCTGCTCGGCCGGCGTGATGTGCAGTCGGCGACGCAGTTCCGCGATCTGCTGTTCGACCTTGGCCGCCTCCTGCCTCGCGCGCGCAGCCTGCGCGGGCGTCATCGGCTTGGCCGGCGCTGCCGGGGGCGCCGCCGTCAACGGCAACGTGGCGGACGGGGCGCCGGTCTGCGCCAGCGCCAAGCCGGCGGCAGCCACGGCCAGCAGCGACACCAGCGCGGCCCGCAGGCGCAGCGCGGTCATGCCCGACCGGTCAGGGCAAATACGCGCGGTGATACGGTTGCGCCAGCGGCGGCGTGGCCCCCAGCAGCCGCGCCGCCCGCAACGGCCAGGCCGGATCGGCCAGCAGCGCGCGCGCGACGAACGCCAGATCGGCACGGTCGTTGGCGATGATTTCCTCGGCCTGCTCGGCTGCGATAATCATGCCGACCGCCCCGGTTGCGATCTTGGCGCCGTGCCGCACCGCCTCGGAAAACGGCACCTGGTAGCCGGGATGCGTGGACGGGATCGTCTGTCCCGGATGCACGCCGCCTGAGGAGCAGTCGATCAGGTCCACCTTGCCGGTGGCCGCCAGCATCCGCGCCACTTCGACGGTGTCGGCGATGGTCAGCCCGCCATCCATCCAGTCCACGCAGGACAAGCGCACGAACAGCGGCAATTCCTCCGGCCAGACCGTGCGCACCGCGTCCACCACCTCAAGCAACAACCGCGCGCGCCCGGCGAGGTCGCCGCCATAGCCGTCGTTGCGGGTATTGCTCAGCGGTGAGAGAAACGAATGGATCAGGTAGCCGTGCGCGCCATGGATTTCGATCACCTTGTAGCCGGCGTCGCGGGCGCGGGCGGCGGTGGCGGCGAATTGCCGGGCGATGCCGGCCAGTTCGGCCTCGCTCAACGCGTGCGGTTCCGGCGCGCCGGGATGGAACGGAGTGGCGGTGGGGCCCAGCGGCGTCCAGCCGTCATCCGCCGGCGGGATCGGCCTGCCGCCTTCCCAGGGCACCCGGCAACTCGCCTTGCGGCCGGCATGGGCGATCTGGATGCCCGGCACGGCGCCCGCACGGGCGATCAGCGCGGCGAGGCGGGTCACCAGCGCCTGCTGCGCATCCGTCCACAACCCGAGATCGCCCGGCGTGATGCGCGCCTCCGGCGACACCGATGCGGCCTCGGTGAACACGATGCCGGCACCGCCGTAGGCGTGCGCGCCGAGATGCTGGACGTGCCAGTCGTCGCCCAGGCCGTCATGGGCGACATATTGGCACATCGGCGAAACCACGATGCGGTTGCGCGCCGTGATGCTCCGGAAGGTGGCGGGCTCGAACAGCTTCGACTTGCTCATCGGGACGGCTCTCATGCGGTCGCGTGTGCTGCCGTTAGCGGGGTTGGTGCATCGCCGCAAGTCCACGCGGCGTGGGGTCGGGGGCAGGGGGGTTTGACCCGCACGCCGCCGCTGCCTAGCGTCCGCGCGGTTTGCGGCAGGGAGCGGAACATGCGTCTTCAGGGAAAAATCGCGGTCGTCACCGGCGCTGGTGGCGGGTTCGGCGAGGGCATCGCCCGGCAGTTCGCGGCCGAGGGCGCGCATGTCGTGGTGGCCGATCTGCGCGCCGACGCGGCCGCCCGCGTCGCGGCCGAGATCGGCCACGGTGCCATCGCCATCGCGGGCGACGTGAGCGTCGGCGCGGACGTGCATGCCATGGTGGTGGCCGCCGTCGATTGCTTCGGCAGCCTGGACATCGTGGTCAACAATGCCGGCACCACTCACCGCAACCAGCCGCTGCTCGATGTCGACGAGGCGACGTTCGACCGCGTGTACGCGGTGAACGTGAAGTCGCTGTACTGGATGGCGCAGGCGGCGGTGCCGGTGCTGCGGCGGCAGGGGCGGGGTGGCTCGATCATCAATATCAGCTCGACGGCCGGCATCCGCCCGCGCCCCGGGCTGGTCTGGTACAACGGCACCAAGGGCGCCATGAACACCATGACGCAGTGCATGGCCATCGAACTGGCACCCGACAACATTCGCGTCAACGCGATCTGTCCGGTGCTCGGTGCCACCGGGCTCACGGAGTTGTTCATGGGCCAGCCCGACAACCCCGAGATCCGCCGGAAATTCCTCAGCTCGATCCCGCTCGGCCGCATGAGCAAACCTGCGGATATTGCCAATGCCTGCGTCTTCCTCGGCGAGGACGCCAGCAGCTTCATCACCGGCGTCCTGCTGCCGGTGGATGGCGGCCGCGTGGCCTGATGAACATCCTGTCCATTCAGTCCTGGGTGGCGTACGGCCATGTCGGCAACGCCAGCGCGGTGTTTCCGCTGCAACGCCTCGGTGCCGAAGTGTGGGCCGTCAACACCGTGCAGTTCTCCAACCACACCGGCTACGGCGAATGGACAGGCACGGTGTTCACCGGTGAACAGATCGCCGCCCTGATCGACGGCATCGCGGCGCGCGGCGTACTGGCGTCCTGCGACGCGGTGCTGTCCGGCTACATGGGCGACGTCGGCATCGGCACCGCGATTCTGGATGCAGTGGCGCGGGTAAAGGCGGCGAACCCGGCCGCACTGTATTGCTGCGACCCGGTCATCGGCGACCTCGACACCGGGGTCTACGTCCGCCCCGCGATCCCGGCGTTCATGGCGGAGCAGGCGGTGCCGCGCGCCGACATCATCACCCCCAACCAGTTCGAGCTGGAACAGCTGACCGGCCGAAGCTGTGCCACCCTGGCACAGGCGAAGGCCGCCGTGGCGGCCTTGCAGGCGACCGGTCCGCGCACGGTCCTGGTCACCAGTCTGCGCACCGAGGCCACGCCTGACGACTGCATCGATATGCTGGCGGCGGACGACGGCGCCTTTCATCTGCTGCGGACGCCGTTGCTGCCGGTCTCGGTCAACGGCGCGGGCGACGCGATCGCCGCATTGTTCCTGTTCCACCGGCTGCGCAGCGGTAGCGCCGCCGTCGCGCTTGAAGAAGCAGGCAGCGCGGTCTTCGGTCTGCTCGCCCGCACCCAAGCCGCCGGCGTGCGGGAACTCCTGACCGTCGCCGCCCAGGACGAGTTCGTCGCCCCGTCGCGCCGCTTCACCGCCATGCAGGTCTGACGGGCGCCACGGCTTTCACGGTTGCTTCATGGCACGATGCCAGGATCGTGCGCCGCCGCGTCGGGCGCGCCGGCCGGGGGCGGCATGTCGCAGAGCGTGACGGAAGTGTTCAACAACACCGTATTCGCCGCCGGCACCTGGGGCAGCGGCGGCTATGACGGCGTGGGGTTCTACACCGGCGGCAGCGTCGGCACCGGCACCGCGACGTTGACCGGTTCGCCGGTCAATTTCCACGACCCGGTCAGCGCTGTCCTCAACGGCACCAGCATGACGCTGTATGCCTATGCCGACATCGCCAACGGCGGCGGCATTGTACTGACCACGCGGAATTACAGCACATTCTATGTCTTCCTTGATGCGGCTCTCGTCCCGTCGCAGGAATACGCGCTGTACTACGCGTTCGCCGGTTTCACTGCCCCTTGTTTCGCCAGCGGCACGCACATCGCCACCGCGCGCGGCGAGGTGGCCGTCGAATTGCTGCGTGTCGGCGACCGCGTGGTGGCGCTGCGCGGTGCGCGGTTCGCCCGCGTAACCTGGATCGGCCGCCGCCGCGTCGCGTGCCGCCACCACGCGCGCGGCCACGATTTGTGGCCGGTGCGCGTTGCCGCCGGGGCGTTCGGGCCGGACATGCCGCACCGCGACCTGCGCCTGTCGCCGGATCACGCGGTCTATGTCGAGGGCGGACTGGTGCCGGTGCGCTATTTGCTCAACGGCGCCACCATCGTGCAGACGCCGGTCGCCTGCGTCACCTACTGGCATGTGGAACTCGCCGCCCACGATATACTGCTGGCCGAAGGACTGCCGGCCGAGAGCTACCTGGACACCGGAAACCGGAACGCCTTCGACAACGACGCCAGCGCGTGGCGCGCGCCGGTCCTGGCGCGGCACATATGGCGAGAGCGGGCCTGCGCGCCACTGCGGATCGACCCGGACATGCATCAGGGTCTCAGGCAGCGGCTGCATGCCCGCGCGCTGCTGCTCGGCCATGTCGCCACCGATGATCCCGACCTGCGGGTGCTGGCCGATGGCGTGGCGCTGCCGTGCCGGCGCGACGGGCTTGTCTGGCGCGCCACGTTGCCCGCCGGCACGGCCATCGTCCGGTTGTTGTCGCGCGTCGCGGCGCCGAGCGACCTGTCACTCGACAGCAGCGATCATCGCCGCCTCGGTGTCGCCGTGACGCGTCTGGCGCTGGACGGCGCCATGATCGCGCCCGGCGACCCACGGCGCGCCGTCGGCTGGCACGCGCCGGAGCCGATGCTGCAATGGACCAACGGCGACGCGGTCTTGCGGTGCGACGCTGGACCAGCCGCCGTGCTGGACATCACGACGGCCCCGCTGCTGCGCTACTGGCTGCCACCGGTGACGGAGGCCGGCTCACCGCAGGCTGCGTAAGTGCCGCTACAGCCTGGGGTTGCAACATTGCTTGAATACCCTGTCTCATTCGGCGCAGAATAAAGCTCTATTGACCGGTTCAAGACTCCCGCGACCTTAAGAACGCAGGAACCGGCCGCCGAGGCAGGACGATCCGGTACCAGGACGTGACATGAGATTGCCGGGACGTCCCTCCTCCTTTGCCAGGGAGAGACGCACATGACTGTTGCTGCGATCCTGAAACACAAAGGCTCCGACGTTGCGTCCATCGGCCCCAACGCCACCGTTGCCGAGGTAGCGCGCCTGCTCACCGTCCGCCGTATCGGTGGCGTGGTGGTCCAGGATGCCGGTGGGCGCCTGCTAGGCATCCTGACGGAGCGGGATATCGTCCATGTCATCGCCGACTACGACGCCGACGGGCTGGAGATGCCGGCCGAGCAGGTGATGACGCGTACGCTGAAGACCGCCACGCCCCGCACCACGGTGGATGAGGCGATGACCATGATGACGGCCGGACGCTTCCGCCATCTGCCGGTGCTCGATCACGGCCGGCTCGCCGGTATCATCAGCATCGGCGATGTGGTGAAGGCCCGCATCATGCAGCAGGATCATGAGGTGGACAGCCTGAAGGCCTACGTCGCCGGCGCCGCCTGAACAGATCCGGCCGCAACCTGGCGCCCGTGGCTCATTGCTGCACGGGGGCGCAGTTGTTGCGGCCGGACATCACGCAATCCTGCAGGCGGCCGGTGCTGCGCAGCGAGTTGCTGAGCCAGATGCCACCGATGACCAGCACCACGACCACGAGCAGCGCGATCAGAGCGCCACGACGGGGGGCTGGCTGGTCGTCATCCTGATTGTCGCCATTCGTACCACTGGGTTTGTCGATCATCGGGGGCCGTCGTCGGTTTGGTTGACAGGGGCGGAGTCGCGCGTGCAGTTGGCCGTATGCGCCGGCTCCACGCAATCGGTTTCGTTGCCCTGCTGCTGGCGGCGTTCGCCCGGCCCGCGGCAGCCGCGGATGGCTGGTTCACCACCAGCGACGGCGTTCGGCTGCATTATATCGAGCAGGGACGCGGCCATACGATCGTGCTGGTGCCCGGCTGGACGATGCCGGCGTGGATCTGGGCGGAACAGATCGCCGACTTCTCCCGCTTTTATCACGTTATCGCGTTCGACCCGCGCTCGCAGGGCGACAGCGACGTCGCCCGCGATGGCTACGAGCCGGTACGGCGTGGCCGGGACATCGCCGAACTGATCGCCCACGTCGCCACCGAGCCGGTGTTGCTGGTCGGCTGGTCGCTCGGCGTGCTGGACAGCCTCGCCTACATCCATACCGACGGCGACAGCGCCATCGCCGGGCTCGTGCTGGTGGACAATTCCGTGGGCGAAGACCCCCCGCCGTCACCGCCGCGCGCGATTTCCCGCGGTATCGGCCGTCCGAATCCCGGCAGGCGGCCATGCGCGACTTCGTGCGGGGCATGTTCCACCATCCGCAACCGGCCGCCTACGTGGACCGGCTGACCGAGGCCTGTCTGCGCACACCCGAATACGCCGCCGCCGCGCTGCTGGCCTACCCGGAGCCACGAAGCTATCTGGAAGGAAGCCGTCTACGCCACCGACCGACCGGTGCTGTATGTCGTGACGCCGCGGCTGGCCGGGCAGGCCGCCAACCTGCAATTGCACCACCCGGGTGCCGAGTTCGTGGTGATGCGCGGCGTCGGTCACGCGCTGTTCGTCGATGACCCCGGTCGCTTCGACAGTCTGGTGGACAATTTCGTGCGGCGGCGCGTGTGGCCCTGAAACGGCGGGCGACGGCGTTGCTGCCGCTGTTCCTGGTCTCCGCTCGCCAGCCTCGGGTTCGAGATCGCGCTGACCCGCTACTTCGCGGTCGCGAAATGGTCCGAGTATGGCTACTGGGTGATTTCCATCGTGCTGGCCGGCTTCGCGCTCAGCGGCGTGGTGATGGCCCTCGCGCGCGACTGGTTCGCCCGCCATGGCGCCGTACTGCTCGCGTGGCTGCCGACGGCGCTGATCGCGACGGCTGCCATCGGCTATCATTTTGTCACCACCAACCCGTTCAACCCGCTGCAGTTGCAGAATACTGCGACGTTTGCGCCGCAACTGGCCAACATCGCCGCCTATTACGCCTGCCTGCTGCCGTTCTTCTTCGCGGCCGGCCTGTTCGTCAGCCTCAGCTTCGTGCTCAACCCCACCGAGATCGGTCGCGTCTACGGCTTCGACCTGACCGGCGCGGGGGCGGGCGCGCTATTGGTGCTGGTGCTGATGGGCGTCGTGCATCCGTTCTTCCTGGTGCCATGCCTGCTGGTGCCGCTCATGTTCGCGGCCCTGTTCACGCCCCATCGCCGCGCCACCGTGACGCTCGCCGCCGCCGCCGCGCTGCTGGCCGGGGAGGCGCTGCTGCTGCTCGACAACCATGCGGCATTCAACGACTACAAGGCGATCTACGCGCCGCTGCACGTTCCGAACACGCGCACGGTGGCCGAAATCCGCTCGGCGCGCGGCCTGTACATGCTGCTCGACGATTTTACCGAGCGGGTGGACATCGATCTGTCCAACAATGCCGGCCTGCTCGGCCTGTCCGGCCCGCCGACCACGCTCGGGCTGTATCGCGACGGCAACCGCATCGCGGCATTGCCGCGTCCCGGCGCCCCGCTCACGGCCGCCTATGCGCCGGCGACGCTGGCGGCGCTGCCGTACACGCTGGTGGCCGCATCCGCGCGTGCTGCTGGTCGGCGCCTCCGGCGGCTTCCGCATTGCCGAGGCGCGGGCGCTCGGCGCCGCCGCGATCGTGGCGCTCGAACCCGAGCCGGTGCTGTATCGCGCGCTCCGCGACGGTCTCGGCCCGTCGCCGCCATTCGCCGCCACCCCGTCCGTAACGCTGTCCGCCCGGGGGCCGATAGCGACCGTGCGCGGCGCGGCGCGGTTCGACCTGATCGACATTTCCGGGGATTTCCTGGATGGCGCCGAGGCCAACAGCAGCGCCTTCGCGGTCGAAGCACTCGCCGCCGACCTGCGTGCGCTGACGCCGGAGGGGCTGATCTCCATTCCGGTTTCGATCCGCGAGTTCCCGGCCTACGCGGTCCGCATGCTGGCCACGGTCCGCGCTGCGCTGCTGGCCGCCGGCATCGACGACCCGCCCGCGCATGTCCTGGTGTACCGCTCGGCCTGGAACGTGCGCATCCTGCTTTCCCCCACGCCGTTCAGCGCCGCCCGCATCGCGGCCGCCAAATCGTTCTGTGACGAACGATCATTCGACATATCCTTTTTCCCCGGCATCGACGTCGCCGCCGCCCGAGCGAACATCTACAACGACTTGCCGGCGGTTTCTTTCGAGACAGGTGAAGTTACGTCGGGTGACGGCGCGCATGATGCGATTGCCGACGAAGCAGGCGACGTGCTGGCCGGTGTCACGACCCAGTCGGCCGAAAGCTTCAATCTGTCGCCCATCACGTACGATCGTCCGGCCTATTACGCGGTGCTGCGGCTGGCGCATCTGGGCACGATCCTGAAACGGCTGGAATTGCTGCCGCAGGCCGAGATTGGCCAGATGGTCAATCTGGCGGTGCTGGCGCAGGCGGTGGTGATCGCGCTGCTGGTGCTGGCGGTGCCGCTGGTCGCACGCGGTCGCATCCGGGCGCCCGGCATCGGCACGCTGCGGGCGGCGCTGTATTTCGCGACGCTCGGCCTCGGCTTCCTGTTTCTCGAAATCTTCTTCATCGAGCGCGCCAGCTTCTACCTCAATGATCGCACCAGCGGTTTCGCGCTGGTACTGACCGTCATGCTGGTGTTCTCCGGGCTCGGCAGCATGGCCGAGCGGCGTTTCGAAGCCCGACCGGAGCGCGGCGTGGCGATCGCCGGTGGGATTGTCGTCGCCTGGTGCGCGCTGATGTCGGTCGGCCTGCAACCGCTATTGCTGGCAACGATCGGCCTGCCCTGGCTGGTGCGTGCGGCCGTGGTGGTGGCGCTCGTGGCCCCGGTCTCCGTCGCCCTCGGCCTGCCATTCCCGCTCGGACTGGCGCGCACCGGCACCGGCGCCTTTCTGCCCTGGGCCTGGGCGCTGAACGGCGCGTTCTCGGTCGTGGCCACGCCGCTGGCGAATCTGATTGCCGTGCAACAAGGCTTCGACGGGGTTCTGTTGCTTGCCCTCCTGCTGTATGTCACGGCTATCGCTACATTCCCAGGATCGAGGAAGCATTCGCCTTGGCAGGATATTTTCGCCCGCTGACCCGCCGCGACGTGCTGGCCGCGTCGCTGATCGCCGCCCCCGCGCTGCTCTCCGGCCGCGCCCGCGCCGCTAGTGTCATGCCCTGGACGCGCAAGGCGTACGAGGAGGCGATGGCCCACTCCGGCCGCCCGGTGACGCTGACCGACGCGCAGTTCGACGCCATCCAGGCGCGCAAGCCGGCGGCGATGGGACGCATCGAGCAATACCTCAAGGACCGCCTCGGCCACGCCGATCCGGCGGTGCTGGCGGCGTTCCGGGCAGTGCCGCGCGAGTATTTCCACTATCATCTACGAAGAACATCGCTCCACGGGCGGCGACGCCTACGAGGACACGCCGAAACCCTGGGCGCTCGGCTATGGCTCGGCGCTGTCGGACTATCTCGGGCAGGCGTACATGACGCAGGTGTGCAGGCCGCGCCCGCAAGACGTGACGCTGGAAGTCGGCACCGGCAGCGGCTTCCAGAGTTCGCTGCTGAGCCGCATCGTGACGCATGCCTATTCGATCGAGATCATCGAACCGCTGGGCAAGGCGGTCGGCAAGATTTTCACGCCGCTGGGCTACGACAACGTCTCCACGCGCGTCGGCGACGGGTATTTCGGCTGGCCGCAGGTGACGGGCGGGTTCGACATCATCATCGTTACCTGTGCCGCGCAATATGCGCCGCCCGATCTGTTCAAGCAGCTCAAGCCGGGCGGGCGGATGGTGATCCCGATCGGGCAGCCGTTCAAGAAAGGCCAGTTCCTCTACGTCTACACCAAGGACGCCGAGGGCAAGGTGCATTCCCGCCGCGACGTGGGCGTGTTCTTTATCCCGATGACCGGCACGATGATGAAGACTTCGGCGCCCGGCGCTGCACCGGCAACCCCGGCGCCGGCCACCACGAGCGGGTGAGTGGCCTAATCATTTCGACGACGATGTCGATTCGCTGACCGGCACGGACATCGCACCACAGCACTTGCGCGCCCCTTGCCCGCGTTCGATGCTGTACCGCATGAACGTGCATCACAGCGACGCCCTCGTCATCGGTGCCGGCATTGCCGGAGCCTCCTCAGCCGCCCATCTCGCGGCCGATCGCCGCGTGGCGCTCATCGAGGCGGAAGAGGTGGCCGGCTATCACACCACCGGCCGCTCGGCCGCCATCTGGATCCAGAATTACGGGCCGCCCGACGCGCAGGCGCTCACCGGGCTGTCGCGCGCGTTCTTCGAGGCGCCGCCGCCGGGCTTCACCGAGACGCCGCTCATGTCCCGCCGCCCGGTGCTGAACGTGGCGCCCCCGGAGCAGGAGGCGCATCTGCGTCGCGTGCTGGCCGAGGGTCTCGGCCTGCGCGAAATCAGCGTCGCGGAGGCGCGCGCCCTGCTGCCCGCGTTGCGGCCGGACTACGCGGTTGCCGCCGCGATCGAGGATGATGCGTTCGACATGGACGTGGCGGCCCTGCATCAGGGCTTCCTGCGCCAGATGCGTGCGCGGGGCGGCTATCTGGCGCTGCGCAGCCGCGCCGGGCGCATCGAGCGCCGCGACGGCGCGTGGCGTGTCGAGGTCTCGGGCGGCGACGTGTTCATCGCCCCCGTCCTGGTCAACGCCGCCGGCGCCTGGGGTGATGAGGTCGCGCGCATCGCGGGCGTCGCCCCGCTCGGGCTACAGCCCAAACGGCGCACCGGGATCATTATCGACCCGGCACCCTGGCAGCCTGCCGACTGGCCGCTCATCGGCGACGTGGACCACACCTGGTACGCCCGCACCGAGGCACGCACCCGGCTGATGGTCTCGCCGGCCGACGAGACCGATATGGACCCGCAGGACATCCAGCCCGACGAACTCGATATCGCCATCGGCATCGACCGCATGCAGCAGGCCCTGGATATCGAGGTGCGGCACGTCGAGCGCAGTTGGGCCGGGTTGCGCAGCTTCCTGCCCGACCGCAGCCTCGGCATCGGCTGGGATGCGGCCGCAGACGGATTCCTGTGGTGCGTCGGCCAGGGCGGCTATGGCATCCAGACCTCACCGGCCGCGGGGCGGCTGGTAGCGGATCTCGTCGCCGGGCGAGATCCTGGCCCGATCACCCCGATGCTTGGTAATCTCGACCCGCGCCGCCTTAAGCAATCGTGATTTCGCTGCCAGCCCGTTCCGCTGAATTTCCGGACGCCCCCGCCCGATGTCGATCCACGTTGCGCTGACGCACCGCACGTCCTACCGGTACGATCGCCCGATCTCGTTGGGGCCGCAGACCATCCGGTTGCGCCCGGCGCCGCATGCGCGCACGCCCATCCTCAGCTACGCGCTAACAGTCGCGCCCAAGCCACACTTCCTGAACTGGCAGCAAGACCCGCAGGGTAATTTCCTCGCCCGCGTGGTATTTCCTGAAAAGGTCACGCATTTCGACGTAACGATCGATCTGGTTGCCGACATGGCAACCATCAACCCGTTCGATTTCTTCCTGGAACCGGACGCCGAATCCTGGCCGTTCATGTATGATCCGGTGCTGGAACAGGAGCTGGCGCCGTTCCGCCGCACCGCCCCGGCCGGTCCGCTGCTGGCGGCGCTGCTGGAGTCCGTGCCGCGCACGCCGCGCCGCACCGTGGACATGCTGGTCGAGCTGAACCAGATGGTGCTGGCCCGCACCGGCTACATCGTGCGGCTGGAGCCGGGCGTCTGGACGCCGGAGGAAACCCTGGCGGCCGGGAAGGGCAGTTGCCGGGACTCGGCATGGCTGCTGGTGCAGTTGCTGCGCAACCTCGGCTACGCCGCACGCTTCGTCTCCGGCTACCTGATCCAGCTGGTTGCAGACCAGACGCCGATCGACGGGCCCGCCGGGCCGACCGCCGACTTCACCGACCTGCACGCCTGGGCCGAGGTGTATCTGCCCGGCGCCGGCTGGATCGGGCTCGACGCGACCTCCGGCCTGATGACCGGCGAGGGCCATATCCCGCTCGCCGCCAGCCCGGAGCCACAATCGGCCGCGGCCATCAGCGGCCTGGCCGACAAGGCCGAGGTGACCTTCGATTTCGCGATGCAGGTGCGGCGCATCGCAGAAACCCCACGCGTGACCAAGCCGTACACCGACCGGCACTGGCAGGACATCCTGGCCAGCGGCGCACGCGTGGACCGCGCGCTGGCCGCCGGCGATGTGCGGCTGACCATGGGCGGCGAGCCGACCTTCGTTGCGGCCACCGACCAGGAAGCCGCCGAGTGGAACACCGACGCGCTCGGCCCGACCAAGCGCAAATACGCGGGCGCGCTGATGCGCCGGCTGGCCAAGCTGTGGTCGCCCGGGGGCGCGCTGCAATACACGCAGGGCAAGCTGTATCCGGGTGAGCCATTGCCGCGCTGGGCGCTGCACAGCCACTGGCGCGCCGACCAGGAGGCGGTGTGGCGCGATGCGGCGTTGCTCGCCGACCCGGACCGCGATCGCGGCCACGCCACGTCCGCAGACGCGGCACGCTTCGCGATCGCATTGGCCGAGCGGCTCCAGGTGGACCCGTCCACGATCCTGCCGGCACATGAGGACGTGCATTACTACCTGTGGAAGGAACACCGCCTGCCGGCCAACGTGGTCGTCGAGGACAACAAGCTGGGCGACGCGCTGGAACGCGAGCGGCTCGTGCGGGTGTTCGGCCAAGGCTTGGCCTCGCCGGTCGGCAGCGTGCTGCCGCTGAAGGCCAGCAAGGAGAACGGCGCGCGCCGCTGGGCCACCGGCCACTGGTTCTTCCGCGGCGACACGCTGTTCCTGATCCCGGGCGACAGCCCGATCGGCCTGCGCCTGCCGCTTGACAGTCTGCCCTGGGCCGACCCCGAGAACGTCGATCTGCCGATGGAGGCCGATCCGTTCGCGCCTTACCCGAAGCTGCCGCCGCAATCCGCGCTGCGCCGCGACCGCGAGCCGCAACGGCCCCCGCCCTTCGCCGCCGCGTTCGCGACCGTCGCCGCAGGACCGCCCGGTGGTCGGCCGCGAGGAGCCGGGCGTGGTGCGCACGGCGCTGACCGTCGAGCCGCGCGGCGGCCTGCTGCACGTGTTCCTGCCGCCGGTGGTGGCGGCCGAGGACTGGCTCGATCTGATCGCGGCCGTCGAAGCGACCGCGCTGGAACAAGGCCGCCCGGTGGTGCTGGAGGGCTACCCGGCCCCGCCCGATCCGCGCCTGCTGAGTTTCTCGATCACGCCCGATCCCGGTGTGCTCGAAGTCAACGTGCATCCCGCCGCCTCCTGGGCCGAGCATGTCGACCGCACCGAGCAGCTGTACGAGGAAGCCCGGCAGGTCGGGCTGCGCTCGGAGAAATTCATGCTGGACGGCCGCCATGTCGGCACCGGTGGCGGCAACCACGTGGTGATGGGCGCGGCCGAGGTCGGCCGACAGCCCGTTCCTGCGCCGTCCGGACCTGCTGAAAAGCCTGGTCGGCTTCTGGCACAACCACCCGAGCCTGTCGTTCCTGTTTTCCGGGTTATTCATCGGCCCGACCAGCCAGCATCCGCGTGTCGACGAGGCGCGCGACGACGCGATCAACGAGCTTGAAATCGCCTTCGAACAGGTCACGCCGTTCAAGCAGGTCGCAGCCCTGGCTGACCGACCGGATCTTTCGCAACATTCTGGCCGACATGACCGGCAACACGCACCGTACGGAGTTCTGCATCGACAAGATGTACGACCCCGTCCGGCCCCTCCGGCCGGCGCGGGCTGGTGGAGTTCCGCGCCTTCGAGATGCCGCCGCATGCGCAGATGTCGGCCGCCCAGATGCTGCTGATGCGCGCCGCCGTGGCCGCGTTCTGGCAGCACCCGTACGAGCGCCGGCATGGTGCGCTGGGGCACCCGCCTGCACGACGATTTCCTGCTCCCGCACTACGTCGAACAGGATTTCTCCGACGTTCTCGAAGAACTGTCCTTGTTGGGCTTCCCGCTGTCGCGCCGGTGGTTCGACCCGCATTTCGAATTTCGTTTCCCGCAGATCGGCGCAGTGACGGTGCGCGACGTGGCGCTGGAGCTGCGCCACGCGCTCGAGCCGTGGCATGTGCTGGGCGAGGAAATCGCCATCGGCGGCACGGCCCGCTACGTGGACAGTTCGGCCGAGCGTGTGCAAACCAAAGTGTCCGGCTGGGTAGACGAGAGGTTCGTGCTGGCCTGCAACGGCGTCGCGGTGCCGCTGTCGCCGACCGAGCGGGCAGGCGAATATGTCGCCGGCGTGCGCTTCAAGGCATGGCAGCCGCCAAGCGCGTTGCATCCGACCATTTCGGCTCAGGCGCCTCTGGTGTTCGAAGTGTACGACCGCTGGAACGGCCGCAGCCTGGGCGGGCTGACGCATCATGTCTCACACCCGGGCGGGCGCAGCTACGACACGTTTCCGGTGAATGCCAACGAGGCCGAGGCACGCCGCCGCTCCCGCTTCTTCCCGATCGGCCATACGCCGGGGCAGACGGCCGAGCCGCGCGGGTTGGTCGGCAAGGAGCATCCGAGGACGCTGGATCTGCGCCGGTTCACCTGAGCTGACAGGCGCGGGGGCCGGAAGACGAAGGATCGCCCGGAACAATATGATAACGATATGGTTCTGCGAAGCGGATCTGGCGAACCGCTGCTCCTGCGGGTTGCAGGCTACGGAGCCGTCAGCGGTACCGCCGTCACGCTGTTGAACGCACTGCCGTTGGTGCCCGCGCTGATCGTGGACCAGACCAGATATACCAATACGTTCTTCTCGCGGTCGAACAGGCGGCTGACGCGGATCACCTTGAAGAACGCGCTCATCCGCTCGCCGAAGACGATCTCGTTGTCAGGGACCTTGCCTTTCAGCGTCACCGGTCCGGTCGCGCGGCAAGCGATCGAGAAGCGGTTCGGGTCGGTCGCCAACCCGAACGATCCGGAGACGCCGCCGGTCTCCGCGCGCGAGACGTAGCAGCTCACGCCGTCCACGCGCGGGTCGTCGTAGCGATCGACCACGATGCGGTCGTTGCGGCCGAGCAGACGGAACGTCGTGTCCACCGTACCGACGCGCGATGGGTTGTCTGCCCAGGCGGGGACTGCACAGATCAGGATAACGGCGAGGGTCTGCAGCACGTGGCGCATGACAAGATCCTTCATCCGGGAACGGCGAAACGGGCGAACGAGGTCGCCAGGATTTCGTAGATCGCACGCTTGAAATCCGGCGCCAGGATTGGAAGCTCGGACAAGTCGGCCCAGCGCCAGGCGTCGAATTCCGGGTGCGGGTCGGCATCGAGCCTGATGTCGGAATCGGTGCCCGTGAAGCGCAGCGCGAACCAGCGTTGCCGCTGGCCACGGAACCGCCCGCCCAGTGCCTTGCCGAGCAGTTCCGGTGGCAGATCGTAGGTCAGCCAGCCCGGATGCTCGCCGATGATGACGGCGCGGTCGGTGCCGATCTCCTCGGCGAGTTCGCGCAGCACGGCGCGATGCGGGTCCTCGTCCGCGTCGATGCCGCCCTGCGGCAATTGCCAGCCGCCCGGCGCGCCCTCGGCGTTCGGCAGGTCGGCACGGCGGGCGACAAACACCTTGCCGCGCCGGTCGAACAGGACCGCGCCGACATTCGGCCGATACGGCAGCGCGGCGGCGTCGGCAGCTGACAGCAAAGCCATGGGCGGCGTTCCGTTGCTCAGTTGGTTTGCTTCGGCTCGGTCGTCGTCGCGTCATCCGCCGCCGGTGGCGCCGGAGGGGCGGGGGGTGTCGCCAGCGCACTGACCGGCACCAGCACCAGGCCGTGCGCGGCCAGTCCGGTGGCCCAGGCCGCGATGCGGTCCAGCGTTACCGGGCGCGGCATGCCCACCAGCCCCAGCGCCGAGCCCTTGTCATGCGCCACCCGTTCCAGCCGGGCCAGCGCCGCCTCGATCTCGGTGCGCACCGCCGGTTCGTCGACCACCACATCAACCGCACGGCCGGTGGCGTGCGGCGGGTGCGGGGCGCCGGGCCGCGGGTCGATATACAGCAGGCCCCTGCGGTTCAGCTCGTCCAGTACCGGCGCCATCAATTCGCCGGCGGCGGCGAAGCGTTCGCCCCGCAACCCGTTCAGCGCGCCGGTGGCGCCGACATAGCCGGCGAACCGCGTCATCGCCCATTCAAGCCGCTGCATGTTCAGCGCGGGCTGGTTGCCGGTCAGCAGCGCGCGGTTGCCGGGGTCGTCGATCGGGTAACGATCCGGCTCCAGCGGCAGCGACAGCAGGGTTTCGTGGCCGGCGGCCCGTGCGTCGGCCAGCAGCCGTTCCGGCCGGAACGCGTAGGGAGACACCGCGAGCGATACCGCGGCCGGCACGGTATGGATGGCTTCTTCGCTGTCGGTTTCGGACATGCCGATGCCCGACAACAACAGCGCTACGCGCGGGTGGGTGTTGGCGGGGTCGTAGTGCGCAGCATAGGCGTGCATGGCGGTGCGGCCATCAGGCGCGATGCGCGGCAGGAATCCTCCGGGAAACGTCGTGGAGGCTTCGAGCAGCGCCTTGTCCGCGCCGAGGATGGCACCGGGCGGCGGCGGGGCCGCCTGCGGTCCGGCCGATGCGAGCCCGGCCGTGGCTGGCGGCGGCACCGGTGGCGGGGGCGCCGGCGTTACGGCGGCAACCGTCACGCGCGGCTCGGGCGGCCCCAGGGCTTCCAGGACGGCGGCGCCACCGGCAAGCGCCAGCAGCACGACGAGCCAGAACCACCCGAGTGCCCGAAGTGCGGAGGCCATTGCTGGTTTCCTCGCCGCGCCGCGTGCCACGATGCCAGACCTCCCGCGCTTTCACGAGCGCGTGAGTATAACGTCCTGGGCGCGCGCGCTACTGCGACGCGCGCTTGCCGATCGGCATGGCCCGCACCACCGCGAGCGCCTCCTGCAACTGGAAGTCGGTGTCCGGCTTGGCCGGATCGAAGGTGGGCCATTTCTCGGGCGGCACCTTCGGCACGTCACGCACCATCGGCGGCAGGTCGGTGCGCGGCGGGGGTGCCTCGGTCTGCGGCACGCCGCCGGTGTTGCGGAGCGCCTTGTTCAGATCCGCCTCGCGCTCCGGCCCGAAATGCGGCTGATCGGTGCGGCTCTCGTCCACAGGCACATCGGGCACGATGCCGAGGCCCTGGATGGAGCGGCCGGACGGCGTGTAGTAGCGCGCCGTGGTCAGCCGCATCGCGCCGTCGCCCGGCAGCGGGATCACGGTCTGCACCGAGCCCTTGCCGAAGCTGCGAGTGCCCATGAGGATCGCGCGGCGATGGTCCTGCAACGCGCCGGCGACGATCTCGCTGGCCGAGGCCGAGCCGCCATTGATCAGCACCACCATCGGCAGGCCGCCGGTGATGTCGCCGTTCTTGGCGTTCCAGCGCTGGCTGTCCTCGGGATGCCGCGCGCGGGTGGAGACGATCTCGCCGTCGTTGATGAAGTCGTCCGACACCGCCACCGCCTGATCCAGCAGCCCGCCCGGATTGTTGCGCAGGTCGAGGACGAGCCCGTGCAGGTGGTCGCCGGCCTGCGCCCTCAGCTCCTGGTAGGCGTGGCGCAGCCCGCTATCGGTCTGCTCGCTGAAGCTGGTCAGGCGGATATAGCCGATGTCGCCGCCTTCGAGATGCGAACTTGGCCACCTGGATCTTGATGACTTCGCGCGTCAGGCTCACCTCGATCGGCTTGTCCACGTCCTCGCGCTTGATGGTCAGCTTGATCTTGCTGTTCGGCGGCCCGCGCATCTTGTCCACCGCGTCGTTCAGCGACAGGCCCTGCACGCTCTGCCCGTCGAGTGCCAGGATCAGGTCGCCCGGCTTGATGCCGGCGCGGCTGGCCGGCGTGTCGTCGATCGGGCTGATCACCTTGATGTAGCCGTTGTCCTGCGTGACCTCGATGCCGAGGCCGCCGAACTCGCCGCGCGTCTGCACCTGCATGTCGCGGAAGCTCTTGGCGTTCATGTAGTTGCTGTGCGGGTCCAGCCCGGTGAGCATGCCGTTGATGGCGTTCTCGACGAGATCCTTGTCATTGACCGGCTCGACATATTCGGCGCGCACGCGCTCGAACACGTCGCCGAACAGGGTCAGCAGCCGGTAGGTGTCGGCATGCGAGCTGTCCTGCGCCCAGGCCGCCGGAAAGACCTGGACGCCGAAACGTTGGGCGAGCAGGCCGGAGGCCGGCCCGACGAGCACGCCCGCCGAGAAGACGGCACCCAGCAACAGCCCCGTGCGAAGCTTCATCCTTGTGTCCCTCATGCGCACCAGCGCGTCCGAGATAGTAGCATACGACAGAAAACCTAGAGTGAATGACTAGGAGCGCGCACGCAAGAAAGGTGCTGGGTTAATCGGCACGCCATCCTTGCGTAATTCAACATACAGCGATGGGCGGGTTTCTCCGGCGCCCTGTGGATTCCACGCCGGCATCACACCCACCGGTTCGCCCGGCTGCACCGGCTGGCCCACCTGCGCGTCCAGCCGGTCGAGGCCCGACAAGACAAAGTGATAGCCGCCGCCGCAATCGACGATCATGAGCAGGCCGAAGCTGCGGAACGGGCCGGCGAACACCACGCGCCCGCCGCAGGGCGACACCACGCGCGCCTTGGGCGGTGCCACGAACGAGATGCCGCTGGCCGGGCCCGCCTCGGTCTGGGCCCCGAAGGCCCGCATGACCGTGCCGGCGCACCGGCGCGGTGAGCTGCCCGGTGGGTTCGCCCACGCCGGCGCCGGCCGGCTGTTCCAGCGCCGCCTCCCGCGAGCGGGCCGCCGCCGCTGCCGCCGCCTGCTGCTGCTTCTCGGCGAGCTGCGCCTCCGCGCGCGCACGGGCTTCGGCGGCGCGACGGTCGGCTTCGATCCGGGCGATGGCAGCCCGCAGGCCGTCCGCGCGCGCAGCATCCTCCGCGGCGCGTTGCTCCGCCTCGCTGGCGGCATCCTGAGCGCTGGCGCGCGCCTGCTGGGCTTCGGCGATGCGCGCGTCCAGGTCCGCGGCCAGCCGCGCCTGGGCCGCCTGCGCGTCGGCCAGACCGGGCAGCGCGGCCTGCACCTGCGCCTGCAACGCCTCGACCTCCGCCTGTTCCGCCCGCAGACTGGCGGCTTCCTGCTCCAGCGAGCGGGCGATGCCGCCCAGCACGAGCACGCCGCGCACGGCGTCCTCGGGTGCCATCGGCACGGCGAGCAGCGTCTCTGCCGGATACAGCGACAGCCGCTCGATCACCGGCAGCATCGGCGCGAGGGAAGCGGCATGGGCGGCGAGCCGGGCCTGCGCCTCGGCGCGGCGCTGGGTCAGGTCGGCGACCCGCGCGGCGGCCTTTTCGAGCGCGTCCTCCGCATCGCGCAGCGCCGCCGCGGCCGCGACGCGAGCCTCCGCGAGCTGGCGTTCCTGCTCGGCCGCCGCCTGCGGCCGCGCGCAGCGGCTTCCTGTTCAGCCGCGATTTCGGCGGCGTGCGCCCGCTCGGCGTCGCGCAGCTGCTGCTCGGTCGGGCCGGCGGCTACCAGGGCGAGCAGCAGCAGGCAGCGCCATTGCCGCATGGCTGGCCTCATTCGGTCAGTGTGTGCCCGGTCATCTCCGCCGGCTGCGGCAGCCCCATCAGCTGCAGCAGCGTCGGCGCGATATCGGCCAGCCGCCCGTCATGCAGCGCGCTTGCGTCGCCGCCGAACAGCAGCACCGGCACCGGGTTGGTGGTGTGCGCCGTGTGCGGGCCGCCGGTGGCCGGATCGCGCATCAGCTCGCAGTTGCCGTGGTCGGCGGTGACCAGCAGCGCGCCGCGCTGGCGCCTCGATCGCCGCGACGATGCGGCCGAGCGCAGGTATCCACCGTCTCGACCGCCTTGATCGCCGCGGGCGGGCTGCCGGTGTGGCCGACCATGTCGGGGTTGGCGAAGTTCAGGACGATCAGGTCGTATTTGGCCGACCCGATCGCCGCCACCGCCTTGTCGCACAGCTCGGGCGCCGACATTTCCGGCTGCAGATCGTAGGTCGCGACCTTGGGCGAGGGCACCATGATGCGGTCCTCGCCCGGATAGGGCGTCTCCTGGCCGCCGTTCAGGAAATACGTGACGTGCGGGTATTTTTCAGTCTCAGCCATGCGCAACTGCGTTCGGCCGGCCTGCGACGACGACCTCGCCGAGCAGCTTGTCCATGGTCTGCGGCGGGAACAGCACTGCCGAGAAACGGTGCTAGTTCGTCGCTGTAATGCGTCATACCGACCGCCGCCGCGAAGCGGATGTGCGCGTGGGCGGTCAAAACCGGAAAACGCCGGCTCGAGCAGCGCGCCGAGCAGTTCGCGGATCCGGTCGGCGCGGAAATTGAACGACAGAACCCCGTCGCCGTCACGCATCCCGCCGTAGTCGCCGATGACGCACGGGACGATGAACTCGTCGGTGACGTTGCTGCCGTAGGCGTCGTCGACAGCGCTCGGTGCGTCGGCGAAGTGGCCGGCCTGCGCTTCGGCGATGGCGAGATAGGCGCGGCTGACCCGGTCCCACCGCTTGTCGCGGTCCATGGCGTAGTAGCGGCCGCTGACGGTGGCGATGCGCGCGCCGTCGGGCAGGCCGGCTTGCAGCGCGCGGACGCATTCTGCCCCGGAGCGCGGCGGCGTGTCGCGCCCGTCGGTAAAGGCGTGGACCGCGACCGGGATGCCTGCCTGCGCCAGCGCGCGGGCGACGGCGATGGCATGGTCCTGATGCGAATGCACACCGCCGGGCGAGAGGAGGCCCATCAGATGGCAGGTGCCGCCGGACTGCTTCAGTTTCGCCACCAGGTCCTGGAACGCCGGCAGTGTCGGCAGGTCGCCGCGGGCCAGCGCGGCACCGATGCGCGGCAGATCCTGCATCACCACGCGGCCGGCGCCGATATTCATGTGGCCGACCTCGGAATTGCCCATCTGCCCGTCCGGCAGCCCGACATCGAGGCCGGAGGTGCGCAGAAAGGCGTGCGGGCAGGTGGCCCAGAGCCGGTCGAACATCGGCTTGCGTGCCTGCGCAACCGCGTTGTCGGCAGTCTCCTCGCGCCAGCCGAAGCCATCGAGGATGACCAGCATCACGGGACGCGGCGCGTCGGGCATCGTGGCGTCTCCTTCGGTCATGGCGCAGACCTAACGCTGCATCGCGGCAAGAACAACGCCCGTCATGGCCGGCCGGCACGATGGTAGGGGTGGCCGGCAGCGATCGACCGGGCGCGAAACAACTGTTCGGCCAGCATGACGCGGACCAGCAGATGCGGCCAGGTCATCCGGCCGAGCGAGATCGCATGATCCGCGCGGGCCAGCACCCGCGCGTCCAGTCCCTCGGCGCCGCCGATCACGAAACAGACCGGCCGGGCCGACTCCAGCCAGCCGGTCAGCAGCGCGGCCAATCGCCGGCGCTGTCCGGGGCGGCGCCGCCGAGGTCGAGTGCCACGACCAGCGCAGAAGCCGGCAGGGCCGCGAGGATGGCGTCGGCCTCGCGCCGCTTGATCTCGGTGGGGCTGCCGCGACCGTCGGGAATTTCGACCACGCCGGGGCGGGGGCGCAGGCGGGCGGCGTAGCGGGCGAACAGGTCGGCCTCCGGCCCCTGGCCGATGCGGCCGACCGCAACGATCCGCAGCTCAGACAGCGGTCGGCCGGCTCCTCGTCCAGATCCGCGCCCCACATCCGCTCCAGCCCGTACATCGCGCGCGCCTCCGGCTTGAACAGGTGGACGACGATGTCGCCGGCGTCGATCAGCACCCAGTCCGATCCGCCCGCGCCCTCGACCTGGATGCGGTGCAGCCCGGCTTCGCGCAGCTTCTCCTCCAGATGCGTCGCCATGGCGGAGATCTGGCGGTCGGCGAGGCCGGTGGCGATCACCATGCGGTCGGCGAACGAGGCGCGGCCGGCGAGATCGAGCGTCACCACCGCCTCGGCCTTGTCGTCCTCCAGGCTGCCGACGATCACGGTCTGCAACTGGTCGAGCCGCGAGGGTTCCGCCGTCTCGCGCCTGCTGCCCTTGGCCGGCCCGGCGGCGGCGGCCTTCTTGCGCGGCGTGCCGGGCGGGGCCGGGAGTTTCGGCGCGGCCGGCACCCGGGCGGCGGCGCGCCGCCGGGGCGGGGCGGCGGCGGGCAGCGCGGGCGACGACGGTGGGTCGTCAGGCGGTGCAGGCGGGGCGGGTGGCTTCCGGGCGATGGTCCGATACTCCTGAAACACGCAAAGCTGAGGCAAGCGACCGGCTTGCGGCGAGCGATTGGCCTGGGACAGGCGATTGACCGGACACGACCGGCGGCGACGCCCGCGGCGCCACACCCGCCCGGATGGCCGTGGCAGAGGCGGCATGCTGGCGCGCCGGCAGGAACACCCACGCCGGCGCGGCCATGCCGGCCAGCGCCGGCGCCACATGCCCCTGTCGCCGCCCGCCGTGCAGCCGCTGCGCCGCTTGCCCGGCAAGCGCGCGGTGATTGTAGGTGGGGCGCGGCAGGACGGCAAACACGCTGCCGCGGGCGATGTCCGTCCAGCGGTTCCAGCGCGGCAACTGCTCCAGGTTGTCGGCGCCCATGAGCCAGACGAACTTCACGAACGGGAAGCGCCGCCGCAGGGCCGCCAGCGTGGCAACCGTGTAGCGCGTGCCCAGCGCCGCCTCGATCGCGGTGGCGACGATGCGGCGCCCGTCGGCGATGCGCCGCGCGCTGGCCAGCCGCTGCGCCATCGAGGCCATGCCGTTGGCCGCCTTCAGCGGATTGCCCGGCGAGACCATCAGCCAGACCTGATCGAGCCGCAGCCGCCGCCGCGCCAGCAACGCGACATGGCGATGGCCTTCATGCGCCGGGTTGAACGAACCGCCCAAGATGCCCACACGCAGCCGCCGCCGGTCGCCCCAGCGCGGCAGCGCATCCTGGGTTACACGGGCCGTCAGAGCCGCACCTGACCGGTGCCGGTGACCACGTAGCGATACAGCGTCAGTTGCTCCAGCCCGACCGGGCCACGCGCATGGATGCGCCCGGTGGCGATGCCGATTTCGGCGCCGAAACCGAACTCGCCGCCGTCGCAGAACTGGGTGGAGGCGTTCCAGAGTGCCACCGCGGAGTCGACGCCGCGCAGGAATTGCTCCGCCGCCGCCGCGTCCTCGGTGATGATGGCGTCGGTGTGTGCGCTGCCATGGCGGCGGATATGCGCGAGCGCGTCCGCCATGCCATCGACCACGGCGACGGACAGGATGGCGTCGAGCCATTCGGTGTCGAAATCGCGTTCGTCGGCCGCCGGCAGTTCCGGGCAGATGGCGCGGGCCCGGGCGTCGGCGCGGAATGCGCAGCCACCGGCCGCAAGGTCGGCGATCAGCAGGGGTAACAGGCCGGGCGCGATCACGGCGTCTATCAGCAGCGTTTCGGTGGCACCGCAGACACCTGGGCGGCGCAGCTTGGCGTTGGCCAACACGCGCCGTGCCATGCCGGCGTCGGCGGCGGCATGGACATAGGTGTGGTTCAGCCCTTCGGCATGCGCGAGTACCGGCACCCGCGCCTCTGCCTGCACGCGCGTGACGAGCCCCTTGCCGCCACGCGGGATGATAAGGTCGATCAGCCCGGCGGCGCCGAGCATGGCGGCGACGAAGCCACGGTCGGTGGCGGGCGGGATCTGCACCGCAGCTTCCGGCACGCCGGACGCGCGCAGCCCTTCGGTGATGGCCGTGTGAATAGCCTGGGCTGAGTGAAAGGAATCCGAACCACCGCGCAGGATGACGGCGTTGCCGGATTTCAGGCACAGGCCGGCCGCATCGGCGCCGACATTCGGGCGGCTCTCGTAGATCATGCCGATCACGCCGATCGGGGTGGCGATGCGGCGGATGCGCAGGCCGTTCGGCCGCGTCCAGTCGGCCAGCGTGCGGTCGAGCGGGTCGGGCAGGGCGGCAATGTCGTCGAGCCCCCGCGCCATGGCGTCCACACGGGCAGGCGTGAGCACGAGCCGGTCGCGGAACGCGGCAGTGCCGCCGGCGGCATCGAAGGCGGCGACGTCCAGCGTGTTGGCGGCGACGATGTGATCGGTGGCGCGCCGCACGGCGGCAGCGGCGGCGCGCAGCGCACCATCGCGAGCCGGCCCAGCCATGCGGCCGAGAGCTGCGGACGCGTCGCGCGCGTCGGTGGCGGCGATGCGCAGCCAAGCCATCGCGGTGTCAGTGTCGATGTACATCCTGCGTCTCCCCTCCCATCCTGCCGTTGCCGGTGCGCGAGGGAAAGCCCCTGCGGCCAGGGGTCTGACGCGCGCGGATGAAGGTCGGCCATCAGAACGGATTGGCCGCTCGCCTACGCCGTCGCGGTCCGCGCGCTTGCCACCACGACGAGCAGCGTCGCCGCCACAACCAGGAACGCGACCGGGAGGCTGGTCGCGCCGGCGATGAGGCCGATGATCGCCGGTCCCGCCAGGATGCCCGAGAAGCCGATTGTCGTGACGGAGGCGACCGCCAGGTTGGGGGGCATGATCCTTTGCCGGCCGAGCACGGAGAACAGGACCGGCACGATGTTGGCGGCGCCCAGGCCGACCAGGCCGAAGCCGAGCAGGGCGGCGATCCATGACGGGACGAGCACGGCGGCGGCAAGCCCTGACGCAGCGCAGAGCCCGCCGACGGCCAGAATTGTCCGCCCGCCGAGCGCCTGGACGACACGGTCGCCGCTGAGCCGGCCCGCCGCCATCACGACCGAGAACACCGCGTAGCCCAGTCCGGCATGCGCAGGCGACATGCCGTGCAGCGACGTCAGGATGACAGCGCTCCAGTCCAGCATGGCACCTTCCGCCAGGAAGACGATGAAACACAAGGCGCCGACCAGCGGGACCACGCCGTGCGGCAGCGCGAAAGACGGCGCCTTTTCCTCCCCGCCATACCGGAGCAGATGCGGCCCGAAGGCGAGCAGGAGGGCCGCGATGATGGCCGCGATGCACAGCGTCGCTGCCAACGGCGACGCGCCCGCCCAGAGCAGCCCGCTCATGCCGCCCGCCCCGGCGATGCCGCCGACGCTGAACAGCCCATGGAATCCGGACATCATCGCCCGGCCAGCCGCCTTTTCCACGGTCACCGCCTGCACGTTGATCGCCACGTCCATGGCACCGACACCGGCGCCGAACATGAGCAGCGCGAGGGCGAGCAAGGGCCCGCTTCCCAAGGTGGCGAGGATCGGCAGCGACGCGGCGATCAGCAGGCTGGCGGCCGTAATCACGCGGCGGCAGCCGACCCGTGCCGTGAGCACGCCGGACACGGGCATCGTCGCGATTGCGCCGGCCCCCAGGCAGAGCAACAGAAGCCCCAGGGTGCCATCGTCGATGCCGAGGCGGTGCTTCGCGTAGGGCACGAGCGGCGCCCAGGCGGCCGTGCCGAGGCCGGCGACAAAGAAGGCCATTCTCGTGGAGCGTTGTTCGCGCGTGCCAGGCAGGGGGCGTTCCGGCTGGATGAGGAGTTGCATTCCGTGCCTCTCGGAAGGAGAGGCGGCACGATAGCTGGTTTAACCGGGCTGTCGCTCCCGGCCGGTGCAAGCCACCCGGGCGCCGTCAATATGTTGCTTGGTTGTATTGAGATTTTGCGCTGCGGAATTTGGCCGTGGTTGCGCTACGATGTTGCTGCATCGATCGGGGACATCGCCGCATGACGTATCTTCCGACCCGCACAACGCAGCCTGCCGATCCCCAGCCTGGCGGCGAGCCATGAGCCAGCACGATTTCATCGTCATCGGCAGCGGCCCGTCCGGCCGCCGCGCGGCGATCCAGGCGGCAAAGCTCGGCCGCTCGGTGCTGGTGGTGGAGAAGGGGCGACGGGTCGGCGGGGTTTCCGTGCACACCGGCACGATTCCCTCGAAAACTCTCCGTGAGACCGTGCTCAACCTGACCGGTTGGCGCGAGCGCGGGTTCTACGGCCGCGCCTATCGCGTCAAGAAGGATATCCAGGCGAAAGACCTGATGGCCCGGCTGCGCATGACGCTGGACCACGAAGTGGACGTGCTGGAACACCAGTTCGCCCGCAATGGCGTGCATACGCTGACCGGCACGGCGCAGTTCGTCGGGCCGCACACCGTCCTGGTGACGCTGGAGGGCGGCGACACGCGCGAGTTCACGGCGGAGAAGATCCTGATCGCCGTTGGCACTCGCCCGTTCCGCCCGGCCGACGTGCCGTTCAATGGCGACACCGTCCTCGACAGCGACGAGATCGTGGAAATTGCCCGTCTGCCGCGCAGCCTGACGGTGGTGGGCGCCGGCGTGATCGGCGTGGAATACGCCACGATCTTCAGCGCGCTGGACGTGGCCGTCTCATTGGTCGAGCCGCGCGCCGGCATTCTGGATTTCATCGACCACGAGCTGATCGACGATTTTCTGCATCAGCTCCGCGATCGCGGCATGACGTTGCGCTTCGGCGCCAAGGTGGCGCGCGTGGAACTGGACGGCGGGCGGCCGCTGACGGTCCTGGAGAACGGGCGGCAGGTGCGCTCCGACATGTTGCTGTATGCGGCCGGCCGGATCGGCGCCACCGACTCGCTGAATCTGCCGGCGACGGGGCTGGAGGTTGACCATCGCGGGCGGCTGAAGGTCGATCCGCGCACCTTCCAGACGGAGGTGGCGCATATCTACTCGTGCGGCGATGCGATCGGCTTTCCCAGCCTTGCCTCGACGGCCATGGAGCAGGGGCGGATCGCCGCCTGCCACGCTTTCGGCGTGCCTCTGCCGCCCGCGCCGGAGTTCTTCCCCTACGGCATCTATTCAGTGCCGGAGATCTCGACGATCGGGCTGACCGAACAGGAGGTGCGCGCCAAGGGCATCGCCTATGAATGCGGCGTCGCACGGTTCCGCGAGACCTCGCGCGGGCACATCATGGGGCTGAACGCGGGCATGATGAAGATGATCTTCGCCATCGAGACGCGGCGGCTGCTGGGCGTGCATATCGTGGGCGAGGGGGCGACCGAACTGGTGCATATCGGCCAGGCGGTGCTGAACCTGCAAGGCACGCTCGACTATTTCATTGAAAATACGTTCAACTATCCAACGCTGGCCGAGGCCTACAAGATCGCGGCGTTGGACGCCTGGAACCGCATGGCCACCGCCTGACGCCGCTCAGCGCCGGCCGAGCGCCGGGGCTCCGTCCCGGCAGAGCGTGTCGGCCGCGGTTTCGGGCACCACCGCCCAGCCTTCGGGGTGGCGAGCGAATTGGGGGTGGCGAAGGCACCGCACAGCGGCAATGCCGCGTCCCAGCCGGCGCGCCACCGGTCGCCCTGGATCATCGCCGCCGCCACGGCGACGGGCCGGACGCCGGCTTGCCGCAGCAACGCCAGCCCTGCCTGCATCGATCGGCCCGTGCTCATCACGTCATCCACCAGCAGCACCCGGCGCCCGGCCAGCAGCGGCAGCGTGCGCGGGTCCAGCCACAGACGCCGCCCCTCGGTGGGCGAGGTGATCGAGGCGACGGGAACCGACAGACCCTCCTCGTACCACAATTTGCGGGAGAAGCCGGCGGCGACCCAGTTGGGATGGCCGAGCGCCCGCGCCACGCCCTGTGCGACGACATGGCCGAGCGTGGGCAGGCCGACCACCACATCGGCGTCATGGCGGGCAGCGCGGGCGGCGAGCCAGAGCGTAATCTGGTCGAGCACTTGGAACGATGCTTGTGTGACGATCAGGCCGGCGACGGCATCCTGCCCGAGGTCGCGCAGGGGCAGCAGCAACGCGCGACCGTCCGGCATGGCCGCCGGGTAACTGTCACGCCAAACCCGCGACTCGGGCGCGAATGCGATGAAATGTTGCCAGAATTGCATCGGATGCAACGGTGGCATCGTCAATGCGGCGCGGCAAGCCGGCGCGCGCGGGCTTTTTTCGACTTTGGCCCAACGATTCGTGCTTTGGGGCGTTGATGGGACAGCATTGATGTTGTCAGATGTTTTGTCTGCCCTATAATGCCGTCTCCGCAATCCGCAGGGAAACATGAGCGACGTTGCTTCAAGAGCGCAAGTCCTGGGACTGACCGCGCAAATCGTCTCCGCCCATGTCTCGCACAATGCCATCCCTTCGGATGCGCTGTCGGGACTCATTCAATCGGTGTTCCGCACCCTCAGCACGGTGGGCGTGGATGCCCCGGTGCCCGACAAGCCGCAGCCGGCGGTGCCGGTGAAGAAGTCGGTCTTCCCGGACCACATCGTGTGCCTGGAAGACGGCAAGAAGCTGAAGATGCTGAAGCGGCATCTTCAAACGTCCTACCAGATGACGCCGGAGCAATACCGCGAGCGTTGGGGCCTGCCGGCCGATTATCCCATGGTGGCGCCAAACTATGCTGAGCGCCGGTTCGAGCCTGGCCAAGAAGATCGGCCTGGGCCGCAAGCGCGTGGCGGTGGAACCGGACCCCGAACCCGCGCCGGTGCCCCCGCCGCCGGCGGCCAAACCCTCCGGCCGCGGCCGTCGCGCGAAGATTGAAACTGAGTAGTAACGGATTCGAATGGGGCTGGTAGCGAAGGCTGCCGGCCCCCATAGGATTGGCCGACCGGTGACTGGCCGAGCTGGTCAGTGCGCCGGCAGCAGCCGCAATACACCGACGATCGAGCCGCCCTGGACGAGCAACAGCCGGATCATCCACTTCATGGTGTCGGCTTGGCTGCTGGACATCGCGGCAAGCATGTCCGACCGAAGCTCGTCGATCTTCCCGTTCATCTCGCTGGGGAGCAGGGCGAATCCGGCGTTCATGTCGGAACGCAGGAGATCGATGTCGCCCTTCAGCGCGCCCCCAGAGCCGCCAGTTCGGTCTTGTCGGCGAGGTTCGAAAGCGCCGACTGCCGCGCCTCCCGCAGCACATCCGTCACGGTCTCGGCCTGCGGCTCCGAGAAGCCGGCTTCGGTCAGGCGTTTGACCACGCGATGCGTGTCGAAGGGGGTGGCGTTCACGGGCTCGTTCACTGTTCGCCCCGGCTGTCACAAGCACGGCCGCCGCGCGCCACGGCAGCGGCTTACAGCAGCACCAGATCGTCGCGGTGAATCATCTCGTCGCGTCCGCGCCAGCCCAGGATCGCCTCGATCTGCTCGCTGCGATGGCCGATGATGCGGGCGGCGTCGGCACTGGCATAGGCTGATAGGCCGCGCGCGAGGCGGGCCCCGTCCGGGCCGCACACCTCCACCGCGTCGCCACGTTGCGAAATCGCCCTCCAGCCCGCGCACGCCGGCCGGCAGCAGCGAGCGCCCCTGCGCCAGCGCCCGCGCCGCCCCGGCGTCCACCGTGAGCGTGCCGAGCGGCGCCAGCGTGCCGAGATCCAACGTTTCCGCGCCGATCGCCCCTCCGGCGCGGCCAGAAACCAGGTGCAGCGCGCGCCGTCGCTCCAGCGCCCGCAACGGCCGTTCGACATGGCCGAGCGCGATCGCCATCGCGCACCCGGCGCCGGTGGCGATGCGCGCTGCCGCCAGCTTGGTGCGCATTCCGCCCGAGGAATAGCCAGGCGGCGGCTCGCCGCCCATCGCCTCGATCTCGGGCGTCACGGCCTCCACGACCGGAATATGCGCGGCGAGTCGGGTCGCGCCTGGGGTCGGCGGTGTACAGGCCGTCGATGTCCGACAGCAGCAGCAACTGATCGGCCTGCACCATCTCGGCGACCCGGGCGGCCAGGCGGTCGTTGTCGCCATAGCGGATCTCGGCGGTGGCCACGCTGTCGTTCTCGTTGATGACCGGGATGCAGCCGAAGCCGAGCAGCGTCTCCAGCGTGGCGCGGGCGTTGAGGTAGCGGCGACGGTCCTCGGTGTCGTCCAGCGTCAGCAGCAGTTGTGCGGCCGTCAGGCCGT
The DNA here is from genome assembly GCA_963764895.1 of uncultured Pseudomonadota bacterium. Taxonomy (GTDB): domain Bacteria; phylum Pseudomonadota; class Alphaproteobacteria; order Acetobacterales; family Acetobacteraceae; genus CAVXUK01. Next base: position 164,405 of record CAVXUK010000007.1, on the reverse strand, counting down.
GCGCCGACAGCGTTTCGGTCCAGGCCTGGGCGAGCCGGATCTGCCCGACCGCGGCGGCGGCCTGCTTCTCCTCCAGGCGCAGCCGCTTCTGCGTCAGGCCGAGGCTGCCGCGGGCCAGCGCGATGGCGCCGGAACTGACCACGACCACGTCCACACCCCGCGCGCGCAAGGCCGCGATGTCGGCGGCCACGCCGTCCAGCCATTCGCGGCGCGGCGCCGCCTCGGCCGCGTCGACCAACAGCGCGCTGCCGATCTTGACCACCAACCGCCGTGCCGCCAGCAGTGTCGGGGTCACGCGAGTTCCGCCTGTTTGCGCTCCGCCCTGGCGCACGCCACGGACTCATACAAGGCGTGCAGCACCTCCGGCACGCCCTGGCCGGTAACGCCGGAGACGACCAGGACCGGGTGGCCCGCAGGCGCGCGACAGCGCCGCGCGCCGTGCCGATATTTCCCGCGGGTGTCATCGCATCGCATTTGTTGAGCGCGATGATCTCCGGCTTGTCCGCCAGCCCGCCGCCGTAGGAGGCGAGTTCCTGCCGCACGGTGCGCCAGGCCATCACGACATTGCCGGCAGCGCCATCGACCAGATGCAGCAGCACGGCACAGCGTTCGACATGGCCGAGGAAGCGGTCGCCGAGGCCGGCGCCCTCATGCGCGCCTTCGATCAGGCCGGGAATGTCGGCAAGCACGAATTCCTGCGAATCGGACAGGCGCACGACGCCAAGCTGCGGGGTGCAGCGTGGTGAACGGATAGTCGGCAATCTTCGGATGGGCGGCGGAGACGGCGGCCAGGAACGTGGATTTGCCGGCGTTGGGCAGTCCGACCAGCCCGGCATCGGCGATCAGCTTCAGGCGCAGCCACACCCAGCGTTCCTCGCCCGGCCAACCCGGTCGGCGCGGCGCGGCGCGCGGTTGGTGGAGCTTTTGAACTGCGCGTTGCCGCCGTCCGCCATCACCGCCGCGCAGCAGCATCACGCGCTTGCCCGGCGCGTCGAGGTCGGCCAGCAGCGTTTCGCGGTCGTCGTCGATGATCTGCGTGCCGACCGGCACCTTGATGACGACATCGCGCGCCGCGGCCCCGGTGCGGTCGGCGCCCGCACCGTTGCCGCCTTTGTCGGCGCGGAAATGCTGCGTGTAGCGGAAGTCGATCAGCGTGTTGAGGTTCTCGACCGCCTCGAACACGATATCGCCGCCGCGGCCGCCATCGCCGCCGTCGGGGCCGCCGAACTCGATGAATTTTTCGCGCCGGAACGCGATCACGCCGTTCGCCGCCATCGCCGGAGCGGCAGTAGATTTTCGCCTGGTCGAGGAATTTCATGGCGTTGGGACACAGAAAAAAGGGGGCCGGCATGGTGCCGGCCCCCATTCGCCAGGACGGGTCGGCTGGGATCGGCTATTCGGCGGCGAGTCGGCAGCGGGGTCACGGAGACGTGCACCCGGTCGTCGGCGCGCGCTCGAACGGCACGTGGCCGTCGACCAGGGCGAAGATCGTGTGGTCGCGGCCGAGGCCGACATTGCGGCCCGGCTTCACCTTGGTGCCGCGCTGGCGGATGATGATGTTGCCGGCGACCACTTCCTGGCCGCCGGACTTCTTCACGCCGAGGCGGCGGCCTGCGGTATCGCGCCCGTTGCGCGATGAACCGCCGGCTTTCTTGTGTGCCATGGGGTGGGTCTCCTTCTGCCTTAGGCTGCGGTGATCTCGGGGCCGCCGCGCTGATGGCGGAGACGCGCAGCACGGTGACGTGCTGGCGGTGGCCGTTCTTGCGGCGGCTGTTCTGCCGGCGGCGCTTCTTGAAGATGATGACCTTGTCCAGACGGTCCTGCGCGATCACGGTGGCGGTGACCGAGGCGCCGGCCACGATCGGGGCGCCGAGCGTCAGGCCGCCTTCGCCGCCGACGGCGAGCACGTCGGTGAAGGTGACGGTGGCGCCGGCCTCCGCCTTCGAGCTTCTCAACCTTCAGCACGGCGTTCGGGCGTGACGCGGTATTGTTTTCCGCCGGTGCGGATCACTGCGAACATGATGGCGTGCTATCCTGTCGATCGGTCGCGCAGACACGTAAAGAGGTGGCCTGGGCGCGCCCGGGCCACCGCGAAGTGGCGGGTTATAGCGGGGTGCCGCCGCGAGTCAACGCATGGCTTCGCAGGTGGTCGTGCGACGGGGGCGTTGCTGCCGGCCGGGTTCCTCCCTATAAGCCGCCGTCCGTTCTGCGGAGGGGTGCCGGAGCGGTCGATCGGGACGGTCTCGAAAACCGTTGTGCCCTTACGGGTACCGTGGGTTCGAATCCCACCCCCTCCGCCAAAGTCCCAACCCGCCAACACCCGCGATGTCCCGCGAAGCCCAGCATTTCCAAGGCTTAGCCGGTGAGTTCGACCCGCTTCATCACCGGTCATCCCGCGCGATCCCGCTGATCGGCGGGTATTTTGCGGGGTATCGGATTAGCGGGACCGGGTATCGGGCTGGGATGGCGGAACGCTCACCGACGCGGCTGTCAAGGCGGCCAAGCCAAAGGATCGCACATATAAGCTGACCGACGCGGGCGGCCTGGTGCTGTTCGTCACGCCGGCGGGCAGCAAATTATGGCGCCTTCGCTATGCCATCCGGGGCAAGGAGAAGCTGCTGTCGCTCGGCCCCTACCCCAGCGTCGGCCTGGCCAAGGCACGGGAGGAGCGTGAAGCCGCCAAGGCGCTGCTGCGGGCCGGCAAGGACCCCGGACTGGAAAAGAAGCTGCGCCGCGCGGCGGGCGGCGACACCGCGAACTCGTTCGAGGCGACCGCGCGCGATTGGCACGGCCGCAACCTGCCGACCTGGACCGAGCGGCACGGCAAGGACGTACTCGACAGTCTCGAGACCGACGTGTTCTCGACACTCGGCCAGTTGCCGATCAAGGAGATCACCGCGCCGATGGTGCTGGGCGTGCTGCGGGCGATCGAGGCCCGGCCGGCGCTGGAGACCGCGCGGCGGGTGCGGCAGCGCATGTCGGCTATCTTCGTGTACGCCATCGCCCTCGGCGCGGCGGTTTTGCCGTGCTTCCGACGAGGTCAAGGGTTTTCCCGCGCGTCCTATCCTTCCGACACCAAGATGTCCGCGCCGATCGCAGGCGGCTGCGTCAACTCCGTCGCACCGTCACTGTTCCTTGCGGTCCTTGGGGTCGCTTGAGTCCAATTGAATGCCATGATCCGAGTTGATCTCCGGTCGGCGCCGTCTGACGTAGCCGGCCGGGTGCATGCGGATCCTACAGGAGATTACGTTTCCCTTTCGGGAGAGCGTTCGGCCACAAGGCGGTTGGTAGGGAATTTGTTCATCGCCGGCAGCCAGTACCGACTTGGGCGTAGGCGCGCAGATTGCCGTTGGTGAACACGAGCGTTGTCGTGCAGTCGAAATTGGCTCTGGCACGAAAGCCGGGCGGGCCGCTGAACCCTTGAGAATATCCAAATGGGTATGGCGCGCTGCTCGTTCGCCAGAACTCAAAGTTGTGGTGGCGCAGAAAAGTTTGTACGCCATTTCTCTCTATTTTGTCAGGCAGTCCGAAACGCTGCTCGACGGTGGCTTCGTCCTTGCCAATGAGGCTCTGCAGGACGGCATCCACGTCGTCCGACGCCGTTTGCGCAAGCGTGACCCGGAATGCAAGGGCCGTCAGTTCAGCCAATGTGACGCGCGCATTCATGATGAATGGAGTCCCGTGTCGAGCGTATGCAGATCCGAGTTCCGACGTTTCGCGGCGTTCTGCGATGCGAATACCTGCTTGTGCTCGAATGGATTCGCCCCCCTTTTCTGCCACGGCGCCGAAGCCGGCTCTGCCGTAGGCTGCCCGCCAGCCACCATCGGCTCCGGTGCGGCTGATCCTGGTTGACGTAGCCGATCGGCTGCGTGTCTCCGGTCTCGAAAATCTATGCAAAGTTTTCGACCGCAACACGGGCGGTCTGGTTTTTGGTCGGCATGCCTGGGATGGAGAAACGGCGGGAGAGGTCCGTTCGTCTGCACTGAAATATCCATACACCTTCTATGTGGCGGCGGCGCTAATCCTGTTTCTCGGCGTCACTGCTGTCGCTGTCCATCGAGGGAATCCCAGGGTAGTTTGGGTATGAGCACAAGGGGAAACGGCCATGCCAAGCGTTGAACGCGGCATAATTGCGGTCGACAAGATGGGGAACAACGTTCTATTTCTCAATCCGCAGACCTATGCCACCGAGGTGGTGATCGACGGCTTTCCTAAAACGGTGCACGAATTGCTCATCGGTACCGGAAACCGGCTTCGCCTATGTTCCGATCTTCGGCGACGGCGTTCATGGCCGCAACCCGCATCCGCAGCATCACCTCTGCGTGTTCGACCTGCACCGGCGTGCGCTCGCCGCCACCATCGATACGTCGCCCTATATCGCCCCGCATACACTGAAGCTCGGGCCCGACGGCTTCATCTACGTCACCTGCGAGCACTCGGCGGTGGTCGCGGTGGTCGACCGCAATAAGAACAAAGTCGTCGAGGCGATCGATTCAGGCTCGACCAACGCCCATCGGTTGATCATCGCGCCGGACGGCGAGCGTCTTTATACCGAGAACGAGGAGGACGCCACCGTGTCGGTCATCGACCTGCCGCGGCGTAAGCTTCTCGGCAAGATCGCCACGCCGCGACCGCTCGCCGGCATCGCCATTTCGGCCGACGGCCGTACCGTAGTCGCGGTCGACGACGCACAGCCGGCGCTATTTCTGATCGACGCCGCGGCCGGCAAAGTGCGCGAGGAGGTGTCGCTCAAGGACGTGCCGAAGCCGGCGCAGATCGCGCGCTTCGCGCCGAACTTCAGCCTGCTGGCGGTGACGAGTCTTAGCAGCGACACCGTCAGCCTGATCGAGCCGTCCTTTGTCGGGCAGACCGCGATCAAAGTCGGCTCGCAACCGATGGACATGGCATTCCGCGGCGACGAATTGTTCATCGCCTGCCAGGGTGACGGCTCGGTGCATGTCATCGACTTTCACGGCAGGCAGCACAAGGGAAGCTTTTCGGCTGGCACCGGCTGCGAGTCGCTGGGGTTTTTCTAGGGCGTTTCCCATCCCTCCATCAACTATGAGCTTGGAGTTGGAGTTGACCCGGTTCGGTGGAGCTCTTCAGGCTTTCAGAGGAGGCTTCAGAGGCAAATGGTATGCCGAAGCGGATATTCGCATCCGTGCCCAACTGCATGAGACGAAAACCAACCGGCCGCGCAGTCCCACTCATCGTCGGGGCTTTCCGGAAGCCACTGTCGGGGGTGTCGCGTGCCTCGCTCGATCAAGGGATACTTTCCACAATCATTTCCCAGAACGTCGTGGCCCTTGCCGTGTAGCATAGCCTTTGCGGTGTAGACCCCCATTCCGACTACGGCCTCGGGACGAACGAACGGGGACGGCGGCATGACCAACTGCATCGGATTGACCTTCACGTCCAGCAGGGCCGGACCCGGCTGCGCGAGCCAGGCCACGATCGCCTCCTCCAGCTCACCCGCCTTCGAGACGGATCGTCCCCAGAGGCCCATCGCCTCGGCGACTTTTCCGAAGTCGGGGTTCTTCAGGTCAGTGTACACCGGCTCCAGGCCGGCGGACTTCTGCTCGATATCGATGAAGGCGAGCTTGCCATTGTCAAAGACCGCGATCTTGATCGGCAGATTCTCCTGCACGACGGTCAGCAGATCGCCGAGCAGCATGGTAAAGCCGCCGTCGCCCGCCATGCAGATCACCTGGCGGCCGGGCTGACACTTCTGCAACCCGATGGCCGATGGCATTGCGCTCGCCATCGTGCCGTGCAGCAGGCTGCCAAAAGTCCGGCGCTTGCCGCCCGTGTCGACATGGCGAAGCGTCCAGACCCCCACGGTGCCGTCGTCGAGTGTGAACAACGCATCCTCGGCCGCGTGTCGATTGATAATCTTGGCGAGGTACGTCCCGGGAATACGGGCATCCGGACCGGACACGGTTTCCGCGTCTGCTGCCGCCCGGACCTTCCGGTGGCGCTCTAAATGGTTGGTGAGGAAACCTTCGCTGTCATGCTGCGCGAGGCGGGGCAGCAGCGCTTCCAAGGTCGCCTTGATATCGCCGACCGTGCCGATCGTGACCGGGTGGCGTCGACCGATGTGGGTCGGGTCGGCATCGATTTGGATGATCTTGGCCTTGTCGGGATAGAATTGGCTCCACGCGAAATCGGCCCCCAGCAACAACAGAACATCGCAGTCGAGGATAGCGTGATAGCCCGCGGGCTGGCCGATGATGCCGGTCATGCCCACGTTGTAGGGATTGTCGTATTCGACGAAGTCCTTGCCGCGCGATGTGTGGGCCATCGGAGCCTTGAGCCGTGCCGCCGTGGCGACCACCTCGTCATGGGCCCCCGCGCAGCCGGCACCCGCATAGATCGTAATCGCGTTGCTCGCGTTGAGGATGGCCGCGATCTCGTCGAGGTCGCTGTCCGTTGGGCGAATGACAGGGCGCCGTGCGTGCACAGCGTACGGTGCTTCGTCGTGCGCGGGAGCGTTGGCAAGGTCCGCCGGGACGACCAGCACGGCGACGCCGCGTTTCGTCAGCGCCGCCTGGCAAGCCGCGACCGCCTTGCGCCGGACATTCTCGGGCGTCACGATCGTCTCGCAAAACACGCTGCAGCCCTTGAGAACGTTTTCGAGGTCGACTTCCTGGACCGACTGGAACCCTATGTCCTGCTGCACGATCTGGGTCGCGATCAGGATGACCGGCGCGCGGTTGCGGTTGGCCTCGTAAAGCCCATTGATGAAGTGGAGGCTGCCGGGGCCGCAGCTGCCGGCGCAGGCCGTGAGATTGCCGGTCAGCTGCGCCTCGGCGCCGGCCGCGAAGGCGCCGGCCTCCTCATGCCGCATATGGACCCAATCGATCTCGCTGCGGTTGATGGCGGCCGCGATCCGGTTCAGCGTGTCGCCGACGATTCCATAGCACCTCTTCACGCCGGCTGCTTCCAGGGTTTCGACCAGCAGATCGGCTACTCGCTTGCTCATAACAGGACCTCACAGGTTACGATTCATTCGTTGCGGGTGGTCAGGACTGACAGAATGTCTTCTATGGCTACTTGACGCGGCTCGATTAGCTCGGATCAGCTTCAAGACCGGCCGCCGCCAAGCCAGCCATCAAGACAGTCTGAGCTTTAGCTAGCGTAAGCAGTGTCATTGTCATTTCGTCCGCAAACGAGTGGGGGTGGTTTCTCGAATTGAGACGATCTACCAACAAAAAGCCGCGCACGTAGGGGCTCAGACCCGGCGCCATCCTGGCTGTCGTGGGTCGACAAGTTTCACATCTACTGGTGCCATTCCGCAAATAGCGATCACGGCAGGTTCTGCGCCACTTGCAATGACGCCATCATAGTGGGGCGTGCCCGCAACCCTACAAATAAAGCTTCCGGGTGGAGTCGGCACACAATTTCCCGGGTCAAAATCATTCCCGCTGTTTACCCACCAGATGCCCGAAACGACAATACAAAGACGATCGGTGACATAGTAGTGAGGAGCGCTCATATAGCCTGGATACCACTTCAGAAGTGAGTAATATATTCCAATGCCGTCAGGGCTGCCCGCGAGCGCTGCGCTTTCCAGATTTTTCTTCGGGAAGCCTTCCTGGCCTGTCCACCTGATAGAATCGGGCAGTTGAATCTGTGTTTGGCTCGAGTTGATTTTGCTCATCAGAGAATTCTCCAGGGCTACGTGAGTCCGGCAGTTCTCGTGCGCCCGACCTCTCTGACGCGGTAAATGGGGCTGCCGCAGTGCCAAGGTAGGGCTAGACTTATGGCGCCGGCGGCCAAATCGCTGGCGCAGTCGGCCAGCCGCCAGTGGGAACCGCCACGTGATGCTCCGCCAGCCATCGCTCCCGCCTCTGGATCAGCGTACCAATGCGGCGTTCTGGGTGAGCGGCATCGCGCATGCGCTGATCGCCGAGCACCTCGACGTACCAGCGCTCTTCCGGGAGGCCGGGCTGGATCTTTCAGCCCTCAAGGACCCCGACGCACGCTTCGAAAGCGATTGCGTCAGCCACCTCTGGGAGCTTGCCGTGGCGCGCTCGGGCAACCCTGCGATAGGGCTCGCCGGGGCGTCGCGCGCCGGGCCGGGGCATTTCGGCGTGGTTGCCTATTCGCTGATGTCAGCACCCGACCTGCTCGGGATGTTGCACCGGATCGTCCGCTATGTCGGAGTCGTCAGCGATGTCGCCACCTTATCGGTGCGACAGCACGGCGATGGCCATCGACTGGTGCTGGATTTGAACCCGGGACGGCGGCCTGTGCCCCACCAGCGCTTTGCCTTCGACCTGCTGGTGTTCCTGTCGTTCTGCCGTTGGGTGAGCGGTAGGGAGCTGACGCCGATCGGCGTGGACCTCAGCCATCCGGGGGCCGGCTCCAGTCTCGCGTTCGAGGCTGCGTTCGGGTGTAGGCCGAGATTCGGCGCGGCCGAGAACGCGCTCGTGTTCTCGCACGCCGATGTCACCCAGCCGCTACCGACAGCAAACGATCGGCTGTCGCCAGTCCATGATCGGGTTGTGACCGAGCATCTGCAGGGATCCCCTGGTCCACGGTTGAAGGCCCGCGTCCAGACCGAGATCACACGAGGTCTGCCGGACGGCGCGCCGACGCGCAGCGCTCTTGCGCTCGCGCTGGCAATGAGTGAGCGAACGTTGCACCGCCGGTTGACTGACGAAGGCACGTCCTTCCAACGCGTGGTCGAAGAGACCCGGCGAGAGCTTGCGGCGAACTATCTGACGCGTTGCGATCTCCCTCTGGCCGATGTGGCCTATCTCCTTGGCTTCAAGGATCAGGGCAGCTTCTTCCGCGCAGTACAGCGCTGGTTCCGAATGACTCCGCGACGATACCGCCTGCAAGCCACAATGGGCTGACACAGGTCGAAGCGCGCCATGCGGCAGGTGCGCAGCGCTCGGATGATCAGGGCAGAGTTTTGCGGCGTCGGTTCGCGCACCCAAGTCCGCAACGGGAAGAATGGCACGTACGCCGGGTCGTCACGGGCAAGATCGTTGATCAGCAGATCGTTGTGCTGATGCGGAGTGTAGTGGTTCTGTCCGCAGACGATTTCGCCGATCCCGGCATGCTGCGGCAATCTGAGCGGGCCCGCGTTGCCTCCGGATCAGAAATGACGCATTAAGCGCACTGGCCTAGCAGTTCGGGAAGAACTTCATCAAAATACCGCTGAACGTGGGTGATGCGCCGCCAAATTACCCCGTCTGTGCAGTCGCACGTCCGCTTCGGAGAGCACACAACCGTCCCAGCTATGACTATTGAGGGTAGCGCCCTCGGCGCCGACGAGCACGAAGCCTCGTTCAAGGAGAAGCTGGCGGTGATCGCGCGGCAGAAACCAAAGGATGGGTCATCTGCCGGCAAGAAGGCCGCCTCCGTCGGGAAGCGGCCTTCACCGTGAGCATCCAATCCAGGCGCCCGCTCTACCGACTGCGCCACGCACCCCTATGGTGGGTGCGGCTGAAATCGAACCAGGGATGCGGCGCTTCTCGTGCGGCTCACGTTCCGTGTGCTATTTGATACGATATCGCATCTATAATGTCAGGCACGAAAGAGGATACCAATCCTCGCGTTTGCGAAGTGCATAGTCGCCTTCGCCAAAGCCAGCTTCAACTCGCCGCGCTCGCCGCGCAGAGTTCAAACCGATGTCTCGCCAACCGAGGGCGCCGCAGTGGCACTCCTCGTGTTATACCACTTATCGCCACATACGCTTGGACCGCTGCTGAGCTAACAGCCTAGAGTACACACGCTGCTGCGGAGAATGCGTGATGAAGTTCGGTCTCATGACCCAAATCCAGATGCCGAGACCTTGGACGGACCTCACCGAGCGGAATGCCTATTGGGGCGCTCTCGACCAAGGTGTCGCGGGCGAGGCGGCCGGCTTTGAGTATTTCTGGATCACCGAGCAGCATTTCTTGGTCGAGATCGGCCATGCTCCCGCGCCCGACATGTTCCTGGCGGCGCTGTCTCAGAGAACGACGACACTGCGTCTAGGCCTCGGCGTCGTGCTTTTGCCGCTCCACAACCCCTTTATGATTGCCGAGCGCGTCGCCACGCTGGACGTGCTAAGCCGCGGGCGGGTCGAGTTTGGCACCGGCCGCGGCACAAGCTCCCACATCACCGAGGGTTTTGGCTTGAATGCCGCGAACGGACGCGAGGTGGGGCGCGAGGCGCTCGAGGCCGTCATGAAGATGTACGAAGAGCCGTCCTTCGGGGGATATCGGGGGGCACATTTCGACCTTCCGCCCCGACAGGTCGTGCCGCGTCCGATTCAGCGGCCGCACCCGCCACTCTGGGTTGCCGCGACGAACCTGGAAACCTACGAGTTCGCAGGCCAGCAAGGATTCGGGGTGATTGGCGTCACCCGAAACAGCCACGCGGAAACCAAAGCCGCGGTGGACCGCTACCGCGCCGCCATCCGCAGCCCGGACCGGTCAAAGCAGATCGGCAAGTTCTCCAACCAGAACGTCGCCGCATTCGGGATTGCCGCCTGCCATGAGGACGACCGCGTGGGGCGCGAGATCGCCTGCCGCGCCGCCCGCTGGTACTACGGCGACAATGACGCCGAACTCAACCATCTGCGCTTCACCACCGCGGGCGGCGTGGCGAAGGTGCGGGAGAAAATCGCCAGCCTCAGCGACGACGACCTCGTCGCCAGTGGAATGGCCATTGGCGGCAACCCGGACACGGTCTGCCGTCTGACGGAGGCGTGGGCAAAGACCGGGCTCGACCAGATGGTCTTCATGATCCAGGCCGGGCCGACCGCCCACGATCAGGTCATGCGGTCGATCGACTTGATCGGCCGCCATGTCATCCCGCACTTCCGCGACGCAGAGTTAGCGATCAGCGCCTGATCGTTTCGGATATCGCGACATGTCAAAATCCGACTTTCCGCTCGAGGAGTTCGCCGCCCGCCTGCACAGTGTGCGCAGAGCGGTCGCCGACGCCGAGCTGGACTGGCTGCTCGTCTTTCACCCAGTGGATATCCTCTGGCTCACTGGAAGCGAGGCGAAGGGCTACCAGGCGTTCCAATGCCTGCTCGTGGCGGCCCATGACCGGCCATTGGTCATGCTGTCGCGCGGATCGGAACGAGCGGAGCTCCTTGGTGATGCGCTGATCGGAGATCTCCGTATCTGGGGCGGCCCGCACCCAGAGGATCCGCTCGTCGCCTTCTCCCGTCTGGCGCAGGAATTGGGGCTGCACCGGGCGCGTGTCGGCATGACGGTCCCCCCGTTCTATCTGCATTCCCACCACTACGAGCGGCTGAAGGGCCTGCTGGGCAGCGCCCTGGTGGCAGAGCCGACGAACCTCGTCACCGACCTGCGGCTGGTGAAATCGCAGCGCGAGCTGGAATACCTGCGCCGGGCGGCGGTGATCGCGGATCGGTCCGTAGACCGGCTTCGGCGCGCCCTGGCCGTCGGCCGCTCCGAGCTCGAGGTGGCGGCTGAAGTGTACCACGAGATCATGTCGTCAGGCGGGGGCATCGGTGCGACGCCGATGAACTTCGTGTCCGGCGAACGCGCCAGCTATAGTCATGGAGCGCCGACGGAGCGGAAGCTCCGCGCCGGCAATTCCGGAAATCTGGAATACCCGGTGCCGTATCGCCGCTACACCGTGACGATCGGGCGCCAGTTCTGTCTTGGCCCACCCGCACCACGGGTGCGGGAGCTGTTCGACATTGTGGAGGAGGCCAGCGCCGCCTGCATGGCGGAAATCCGCGACGGCATCTCCGCAACGGTCCCGCACGAGGCGGCCAAGCGTGTCATTGCCAGAGCGGAACTCGACCCGCACCGCGTCCACATTTCCGGCTATGCGATTGCGCCAGGCTTCCCACCCGCGGCCGGAGAGCCGCTGCATCTGTTCGATGGCAGCAGCGCCATCCTGAAGGCAGGCATGGTGCTGTCGGTCTGCCCGCCCATCTTTATCGCGGAGGAGGGGCTCGGCGCACGACTGCTCGACAACGTGCTGGTAACGTCGACGGGCGCAGAGCGCCTCTGCCGGACCCCCAGGGCGCTGATCATAATCGATTGAGTACGCGCGGATGCGCCATAATCACGCGACGGCCTGCACCACTGACTTGCCGGGCCATGCGCCGGAGGCGGTCTGCTCGTGCACGACCTCCGCGACTGTCTGGGCAAAGATGTCGTGGATTTCGGATCGTGGCGCGTTTTGGTAGGTGATCAGCGTGAGCTGCCAGGTGGCCTGCGGCCGCAGCGGCAGCGCCTCGATCTCGCCGCGCCGCAACTCACCGTCAATCGCGCCGCGCGTCAGCAGGCTGAAACCCACGCCTTGGCAGATCAGCGCCCGCGCGATCGTGTGATCATCGACCTCCATCCTCGGTGTCACCACCGATCCACTTGGCGAGAGCCAGCTGTCCAGCAGGCGGCGCGACGCGTTCGGCCGGCTCGGCAGAATAAGCGGCAGGGTGGCCAGGTCCTCGATCACGGCGTGATCCTTGCGCTTTGGGAAACTTCCCACCTTGCCGACCAGGAACACCTCCTCGTCCAGCAGGGGGCGCAGTTTGAAACCCCGCTGCGGCAGCGGGTCGTGCAGGCAGGCGAGGTCCACCTGCCCACGGACGAGCCAGTCGTGGATGTAGCCGCTGAAGCCTCCGACGATCTTCAGGAAGACGTTAGGGTAGTTGTGCGCGAAGCGTTCGACCAGAGTCGGCATGAGGAAGTGCCCGGCGGCAGGCGGCACGGCGAAGGAGATGGTACCCGACGGTGTCGAAGAGCTATCTCTGATTTCGGCTTTGGCCTGTTCGAGCTGCCGTAAGATGGACCGGCTGCGCCCGATGAGCATGCGGCCGGATTCAGTCAGTGTTACCCCATGGCCGTGCCGCCGGAACAAACGCTGGCCGAGTTCTTCTTCGAGGTTGCGGATCGTGCGGCTGACCGCCGGCTGCGAGATGTGCAGGAGCTCGGAACCGCGGCTGTAGCTTCCGCACTCCGCGACTATCTGGAAATAGCGTAAGGCTCTTACATCCATGGCGGTCTATCGGGGGACAGCGGAGGCGATCGGCGCAGCACCCGCCGGATCGCGTGCGGCTGGTCGTGGGACGATGATTGTCCTGTGGCGTGACGGCAGCGCGTCCATGCCGGCAGGGGCTGCTCTCGGACAGGGCGCGCGGTCATGCGGCTGGTTGCTGCTCTAGGCTGCCGACAACGACTTTGCTGAGCGACACCGATTGGGAGCCGATGATGAATGGCTTGACCGCTGCCGGGAACGCGTCCCGGTATTCGGCGGAATGCTTCCATGTTTCGACGCTCCCGCGATCCTTCCGCAGCGTCACCGTGAACATGCTCTCCGGGTCATTCACGTCCTGCGTGACGAGACGTGCCTGAAGGCCCGGTGTCGTGCGCTGCAGGCGCGAGGTATCGGCCGCTTCGATCGCTGGCCATGCTCCTGGGGCGGCCCGGCCCCAATAAATGCGAACGAACATCGGTCCCTCGTTGAACTCCGTTACCGGCATCACGCCGGCGGTTGGACATAAAGCGCCTGATGAGAGCGCCGCATGCGGGCGAACTCGACTACTTGGCGGCCCACTGTCTCCAGTTGGAACTTGGACGACATGTCCAGGCAATCGCCGGACGTGTCAAACAGCGGGTTGGAGGAATTCAACGCGGCCCCCAGTGGCGTGGGCCAGCCGCGCAGCGCGTGGACAATGCCGCGAAGCGTGCTGAGCGTCTGGCTGCCGCCCTGCCATCCCGCTGCACAGGCGATGAGGCCCACTGCCAAGCCATCGAGATATACGCGCTCGTCCGTCCGCAGGTCCTCGGTGTAGTCGAGCGCGTTCTTCACCAAACCGGAGATGGAGCCGTGGTAAACTGGGGACGCGATGATGAGGCCGTCGCAGCGCCGGAACGCCGTCACCAGCCGCTCCGCCGAAGGGTCTACAATGCCGGGCATATACATGGGCATGATTAGGTCTGGCCCGCTGATCAGTATCGTCGTTGCCCCCGCACCCTCCGCCGCTCGCAGGCTCATGCGGAGCGCGCGCTCGGTTCCGGAGTTCGCGCGGGGTGTTCCGCCAAGGCCAAGGATCAGGGGCCGATCGATCTGCATTCTGCCGCCCTCCGAGTGATGGCGGCAGAATGGCCCGTTGGTGCGTTATAGATCCAAGACATCTATTGGATACGAGCCATGCCTTGTTTGTTGATCCTACGGCTCATCCGGCAACCAAAATGTCTCGCGGGAACCGCGACAGGAGCTGGGCTCCGGTCCGGGTCACCAGGACGTTGTCGACGATCCGCACGCCCAACCGTTCATCGCCCAGGAAGACGGATGGTACGACCGAGACAACCATGCCGGCGGCGAGCGTGTATGTGCTGTCGCCAAACATGTTCAACGGCTCGCCCCAGGACGGCGGGAAGCCGGGAGAAAGGCCATAGCCGGAGGTGTGAACCCGCCCCCGGCCGAGCCCCGCCTTTGCGATCACCTGCTTAGCGGCCTCATGCGGCGCCACCGCGGGCACCCCGTCACAAATCACGGCAATACAGGCGTCGCACGCCTGCCGGACCACCTCGTAGATCTCGAGTAGCCGCAGCGAGGGGGCGCCGAGTGAGAACGGTCGGCCAAGCGTTGCCGTGTAGCGTGCCCTGGTCGCTCCGAACTCGATGGTTCCTGCGTCGCCCCGGCACAGGCGACGGTCGGTCGGCGCGCCATGGCTGAACGCCGCCCGGTCGCCCGAGACCAGGTTCAGCGGGCTTGCAGGCAGGCCACTGCCGCCGGTCAGAAGCGAGTGATAGACGCTACCGCTGAGTTCGAGCTCACTGCGCCCTGCCTGGAGGTCCGCCGCGAACGCCGTCATGGCTTGGTCAGCGATGCGGGCGGCCTCGCGGATATAAACAAGTTCGGCTGGCGACTTCACTAGCTTAAGGTCTGGCACGAGCGTCGTCGGCTCGGCCACGAGCGCCTCGCCCAGGATGTCCCGTAGCTGCATGTAATGGACTGGATGGAGGTAGGAGGCGGGGACCTCCAGGCCAACTCGGCGATGGCGCAAGCCCAGCCGGCCTGCGACGCGCGCAAATGCCTCCATCGGGTCCTCGGGCTCGGGGCCACCCCATGTCTCGAGCGCATCGATGAGAGCGTCCTGCTCGAACTCGCAGCGTTCCGATTCTCGGGTCAGCATGACCGTCCCGCCGGGTCCGGTCGGTACCAGCAGGCACTGGAACGCCTGATAGCTTTTGGCATCGGACCCTGTCAGCCAGTGGATCGAGACCGGATGGACGAGTATCAGCCAGTCCAGCCCTTGCGCATCGGCAGCTTGCTGGACGCGCTCACGTCGGGATGAGAATTCTTGGATCGGGAAGTCATGCTTCGACATGGTGAGGGCGCTCATTATAGCCGATTGGTGTTACGCCGCTGTAGAACACGACCAAGGAGGACGCCAAAATCGTATGTGCATAGCAGTTATGCCCCGCTCAGATTCGGTCCATAAAGTCCATCAAGGATTACAGATCATTCGTGTCATGAGTGGGATGGAGGCAAGTTGCAAGAAGGCCAGCGCGTGGCGGGTCCGATTTTCGAAATCCTTGGCGAGACGGCGACAGCGATTGAGCCAGGCGAAGGTGCACTCGACGACCCAGCGGCGCGGAAGAACGATGGTCCCCTTGGCAACGTCCGAGCGTTTGACGATCTCGATCTCGACATTGCGAGAAATGTGGCGGCCGCCTGTTCGAAGACCGGCCCTCGGTAGCCGCCGTCGGCAAAGACTTTCCGAAAGAACGGATAAAGTCCAAACAAAATCGAAACCAGTAGCACGCCGCCATCGCGATCCTGGACATCGGCGGGGTGAACAATCGCTTGCATCAACAAGCCTTCGGTGTCGACCAGGATGTGCCGCTTCTTTCCCTTGATCTTCTTGCCCGCATCAAAGCCGCACGGGTCGATCGAGCGCCCGGGATGAGAGAGCGTGGTCCGGTGTGCATCGGCCACAGCATCGAGGAGGAGCAGCCGTGGACTACTTTGCCGGGTTGGACGTGTCGCTGGAAGAGACCGCTATCTGCATCGTCGATGACGCCGGTCGGATCGTACGCGAGGCGCGTGCCGCCAGCGAGCCGGAGGCACTGGTCGCGTTCTTCAGGGCGAGCGGACTTGTGATGCGGCGTGTTGGTCTGGAGGCGTGCTCGCTGACGGCATGGCTGCACCGGGGGCTGACGGAGGCGGGGATCGCGGCGAATTCTGCATCGAGGCCCGCCAGGCCAAGGCGGCGATGGGCGCGATGCCGAACAAGACCGGTCGCAACGATGCGCGCGGCATCGCGCAGATCATGCGCACCGGGTGGTATCGCGCGGTGCATGTGAAAAGCTCGGCCTGCCGAGCCGCAAGGATTTCCCGATACGGGTGCGCGAATTGGCTGCTGGTGACGTCGTGCTGACCGGTCTGGTCAAGTCACTGCTGTCGGTCATCGACGTGATGACCCGTGAGGTCGAGAAACTCACCAAGCGCGCGCTCGATGAGGTCCGCGTCGAGCCCACGTGCCGGTGTCTGATGACGGTGCCCGGCGTCGGCGAAGCAGCGACATAATGCCCACTACCAACCGGGTGAGGTTACAATTCGGTACAGCTCTCATCCGCGCTGTGGCGAGGCGGTCGTTGCGACGGGGCGCAATCGGCATGGCGATGAAGTCGCCCTGATCATCCGCCAGCCGGACGGGACGCTGGCGCCGCTGCCGGTCTGGATGACGGAGGAGCGGGCGGCCGAGATGATGGTGACGGAGATTCCGGGTATAGCACCTATGATAAAGATGTCTTGGACGCATGGTTGTTGCCCGCCCACAAGGGATGCGGGTTGATATGGGCACTTTTAGGCTGACATTGGGAGTCTTAGCGCTTGGTAATGCCTTCTGCACCGCCCTTGGCGGCATTATCAATGTGGAAGTGGTCACCGCCGCCGGCGGCCCCTTGGCGCTCAGCCGATGGCGCACGCTGATCGCTTCTTTGTTCGATGAAGCGGCCCGCACCCCGGTGTGCAAGGGTGGCGGAGGTGAGCCGTGCCAGCGCCACTCCGGGCGCCCGCAAGCCCGATCGCAAGCTCCTGGCGCGTGCCCAGGCTGACGAACCTCTGGCGAACCTTGACTTAGCGCAACAGATCGAGGATAGCCCACATGCACTGACGTGCATACTGGGAGCGGCAAGCGGCCAGCCGCAAACGCCTTCGACGGTCACCGCTTCGTCGTCCACTGCGGGTGCGACAATCGGGCTCGGCAAGGCCATTACCGGAAGCGGGCGCTGGACGAGCGTTTCAGTGTGGCGGACGGCGCCCGAAGCGCGTGCGACCGGCGGGGACGGATCAATATGATGAGCAAGACCGATAGCTACGCCACCTCAGTCGCGTCGCCACCATTGGCAGCAGCGAAGCACCCGGTGGCGGCCGTTGCGCCCTCTCCGCATCCCATGCGGAACCACATTTCACCGGCCTTCATTATCGCCGTCGTCTCCGTGCTGGTCTTTCTCGGCTTCTGGGCGGCCGTGACAGAATCTGGCATGGTGTCGGAGATCTTCCTGCCCTCCCCGTCCGACGTGTGGCTCGAGGCGCAGGGGCTAATCAGCAGCGGCGAGCTGTGGCAGGCGGTATGGGCGTCATCCCGGCGCGTCTTCGTGGGCTTCGCGCTGGCAGCGGTTGTGGCGGTGCCGCTCGGCGTGCTGATGGGGAGCTGGTGGCCCGCAAAGGCGGTGATGGATCCTTTCGTCTCGTTGCTCCGGCCGCTGCCGTCAATCACCTGGATCCCGCTGACTATTTTGTGGCTTGGCATCGGCGAGGAGCAAAAGACGGCTATCGTGTTCATGGGATCGTGGGTCTACATCCTGATCTATACGCTCGAGAGCACGAAGCGGGTTGATCCGCTGCTCATCCGAGCAGCCCTCAACCTTGGCGCGACCCGCTTCGTCATCATGCGGGACGTGGTGTTGATGGCTGCGCTGCCGGGTATCATCTCGGGCCTGAAGGTGACGCTGGCAATCTCCTGGTCTTGCGTCATCACCGCGGAGATGGTGGCCGCGCAGACCGGGCTCGGCGCGATCATATGGCGCGCCAAGGACGAAGGCGATATGGCGCTGGTGCTGGTGGGTATGATCGGGATCTCGATAACGGTGCTATTGGCCGACCTCCTTGCCGATCGCCTGGAGCGACTATTCCTGCCGTGGGAGCGGCATCGCCGCGGCTGAAGCAAGACTGCCCGGAGTCTATACATGCCACCGATCCTCAGCGCCGATCACGTTACCAAGGTCTATTCCGTCCGGGGCGGCCGCCCGATGGTCGCAATCCAGGACTTGTCGCTCGCCGTGGAAGAAGGGCAGTTTGTCTGTCTGCTGGGCGCCTCCGGGTGTGGCAAGTCCACGCTGCTGAATATGTTTGCGGGCTTCGTCCAACCGAGTTCGGGGACCGTGATGCTGCGTGGTCGACCGATTACCGCGATCGAGCCGCGATGCGGCATGGTGTTCCAATCCTATGCCCTGTTCCCTTGGAAGACCGTGCGGGCCAATGTGGAGTTCGGGCTGGCGATGAAGGGCGTGCGCCGGGCGGAGCGGAAGCGGATCGCCCGGCACTTCATCGAAATGGTCCAACTGCAGGATTTCCAGGATCGCTATCCGTTCGAGCTGTCAGGCGGCATGCAGCAGCGCGTGAGCCTAGCGCGCCTCCTCGCGGTCGATCCCGAGGTGCTGCTGATGGACGAGCCATTCGCGGCACTGGACGCGATGACGCGGCAGGTCCTGCAGGAGGAATTACTGCGGATCCAGGAGAGCAGCGGGAAGACGATTATCTTCATCACGCACAACATCGACGAGGCGTTGATCCTGGCCGATACGATCGTCGTGCTCTCCGCCCGGCCGGGATGCGTCAAAGCTGTCGTCGTGAACGACCTGCCGCGGCCCCGCCACGTTACGGCGCAACTGTCCCCGCAGTACGTGGAGCTGAAGAGCAGGATCTGGAGCTACGTCGAGGAAGAGGTGCGCCAGCACATGGAGGCAGACCGCCTCATCGCCCAGCGATAGCCTACTGCCACAACGGCGCGCACCCTCCACTATGGTGCGCGCCCGGAAACCCTGTTTATTGCACGGGCACGAAACTAATATTTTCCCACTTCCCTATATCCGGCAAATGCGAAATCTTGTGGTTGTCAAGCAGCCACTGCGCGATTTCCTGCATATGAGCCTTCTGCTGAGCCATATGCTCACTGAGATTGTCCAGGCCAATGTAATGGAACGTCTTCATACCAGCCTCGATCTCTGCGGGCGACTTCTTGAAGTAGTGCGCGACTGTCTCCGCCGTCTCTGCGGGATGGGCGTTGGCGAAGTCGACTCCCATGAAAATGGCCGTGGCTAGCCTGCGGGCCTCGTCGGGGTGCTGGGCCACGAGCTTGCGCGAGATGATCAAGACATCGGCGGAAGCAGTTGCCCCGAATTTCTTGTAGGCGGCGGTGTCGGCGTCGGTCCCCAACACCTTGCCGCCTGGCACACTCGTGACCGCGTTGTCGAGGAAGGGTTTCCACACGCAGATCGCGTCCACATCGCCCTTCAACAGAGCGATCACCATTTCGTTTGGTGGGATATCGAGGAGCTGGACGTCCTTGTTGCTGAGGCCAACGGTCTGCAGTAATTCGTCCATCGTAACCTCGGAGGAGGTGTTGGCAGCAACCTTCTTGCCCTTCAGGTCAGCAAGGGTCGTGATGCCGGGGCGGGCATAGCAGCCCTCATTACCCGGCGACTGATCGATGTTGCCGAAGAAGTAGAAGCTATTATTTCCGTGCGCGATCTGCGCGATAACGGTCCCGCGACCAAGATTGCTGAATGCTGCGGAGCCCGAGGCGACGGCCGCCATCCTGTCGCTTGAGGATAGTATCGTCTGGAAGCTAACGTTCAGGCCCTCCTTCTTAAAAAATCCTTTGTCTACTGCGACCATGATCGGCACCTGGCCGAGCCAGGTCACCGAGCCGGCGAAATCCAACTGATCAGTTTGCGCCCAGGCGGCATGTGCCGCGAGCAACACGCTCGCCACGACGCCAAACGCCAGGAAGGCCGACCGCAGAGCCAGCCCGATCCTCGTTCCAGGGTGGAAAAGGCAATGCTCTCCACAGGCTGAACCTAACATCCACGACATCAGCGTCTTCTCCATTCCTTGGGTCTAACTTGAAGTATGACCACGGGGACAGGCACTTAGCAATCTCGCAGACGTGATTTCCAGCCACCTCGCTGTCCCGGCCCATGATCGCCGGGTTGGGATCGCGCCAGGCAGCCGCGTCGGCCGCAACGATAACATGGGCGGGCGTTTTGAAGCCCGGTGAACCGCGCTGGGTCTGCCGGAGGGTTCTGTTGCAAACGCTGAGCGCGGGACGCGAGGAATGGAGGGAAAAGTGTCAACGCCGGAGCCAAGATGCATCGGCGAGCCGGAGTATGTGAAATCAGCACCGAAGCGGGACCCCACCGAAACCGGACCAATGCACTGGATCGACAGTTGAAACTGACAGACCACCGCGGTCCCGATCGGCGCCGACCGGAACCCCATCCCGAACGAAATTCCTTTCGGAACATTAAGATGTTGTGGACTATTTGAAGTGGGGGCCCACTTCGGCGCTGATATTCACACGTCGACCCTTGGCAAGGTTGTGCCCGTGCACCAGAACCAAGAAGCGCAGCCGAAGCAATGGCCGCCGCCAGATGTCCGACGGGCCCCGTGCAGTTCAAAGTTGCCTCAGGCTAGCGCGCGATGCCACCTCCGCCAGCCATGAGAGAGACCAGGCCGCGGCGGTGACGCTGGCGCCGCAGCCGCGCCTCCCGCCAGCATGGGGCCGCTCCGCGAGCGGGCGGCCCTTTCTTCTTGGCGCCGCATTCACACACGTTCGCACGCCGGGGTAAGATGCCCGTTGAACGGGGACCAAGTCTGCGTCTTGCCCAGCAACGGCACGCCGAGGAAGCCGCGGATGCGCAAGTTGCCCGTGTCGTCCAACCAAAGTTTAGCTCCGTATGTCGTGCCGTCGCGCGGATCCGTGACCTCGCCGAGCCAGGAGCCATTGCCGGTGGCCTTTTCCTTGCGGAGGATGGTCAGGCCACATTGCGAGGCCCCATGCACATCCTTGGGGATTGGCGCGCCCGGCGCGCGATCGATGCCGACAATCCTGCCGCAGAGCGCGTCCCCACATCGCTCGATCGCGATGACGCCGTGACCGTCCGGGGTCAACCAAGTGCCGAGCACACCATCCTGGCGCGCCGCGAGCGCGGGGGACACGGCGAGCGCTATGCTGAGAGCGACAGCACCGGCAGTCTGGGCAGAATGGCGCACACGCCTGGACATCAGCACCCCCACACCGCTACGTCAGCCGCCGCGTCGTCGAAGAGACCCGATAGAGCGCCGGCCACTGGGCGGCATCACCTTCGGCCTAGCCGGACAGCAGGCGTACGCACTGGCACCACATCTCGTAGCTCAGCCGTCGTCGGGCCCCGGTCGCTTTGCTCCGTGGCATCCGATCTTCCTGTGCGGACATGATCGATGCCCAGAGTGGACCACGGATTGGGCGGGGAGGACCAATCTGCAGGCGTATAGCGGAGCTATACTTTGGAATTACCGACACATCAGATTCGCGTAGTGACCGCTTTCTCTGGCACCGCGAAACATGCTCGCGCCAGCGACTGTCTCCGCCCGCGCGTTTGGCTAACAAAGTGCGCTCCATGGATCAACCCGCTGCCCCGTGTGCCGAGTTGACACCTCGTACTGGGAGACGACACCATGGCGATGGATCTGGCGGAGAAGATCTGCACTCCATGTCGCGGCGGCGTCCCGCCACTGAGACAGGAGGAGGCCGAGAGCTACCGCGCTCAGGCGTCCGAGTGGGCGCTGATGGACAGCAGCACCCGGATCGAGCGCACTTACCGGTTCAAGAACTTCCGCGAGGCGTTCGCCTTCGTAGCGCGGGCGGCCGAAGTCGCCGAGGGGCAGGGGCACCATCCGGACATCAGCTTTGGCTGGGGCTACGCGACGGTTTCGCTGCGTACCAAGAAGATCAAGGGCCTGCACGAGAATGACTTCATCATGGCGGCGAGGCTTGACCGCATCGCGAGCGGCACCCGTACGGCGCGCCAGGAGAACTGACGGCCGCCGGGAATGCCAGCACTCTAGTGAGGAGCGCGGCCCGCGCTGCATTCGGCGAGGCCTGCCGCGCTAAGCGGCCGTTGACCAGGCGGCTGGTATCACGCCTCCTCAACAGGAGCCGTGTGGTCCCTCTCGCGGAGCGAGCGCCGGACCCGCACGCTGTCGAGCCAGCGGCCATGCTTCCGACTGAGGTGGGCCCTGCGACCGAAGTGCGGGACCTATGGAGCGCCTCCGAGGTCGCGCTCCTTGAGAAGTGCTTCCACGCTCGGCTCGCGCCCTCGAAAGTCCATATAGAGGTCCATGGGGTCACGCGTGTCCCCCGCGGCGTAAATGGTCTTCAAGCTTGCGGCCAAACCAGGGTCAAACAGGTTCCGTGCTTCCCTGAACGCCTCGAAGCCGTCGGCATCAAGCACCTCTGCCCAAAGATAGGCGTAGTATCCGGCGGCATATTCCTCCCCGGCGAACAGGTGCTGAAAATGCCCCGGACGGTGGCGCAAACCGATCTGCAGTGGCATCCCGATCCTGTCGAGAAAGTCCCGCTCGAACTCGGCGAGGTCCAATGTATCCGGCGCAGGGTGCATATGGAGCGCAAGGTCGAGCAGGGCGGCGCCTGCCAACTCTACCGTCTCGAAGCCCGTATTGAAGCTGCGGGCCGCCAGCAAGCGGCGGAGCAATTCCTCCGGCATGGGCTCGCCGGTCTCGTAGTGGACGGCGCGATTCCTGAGGGTCTCCGGCGCGGACAGCCAGTGCTCGAAGATCTGTGACGGGAACTCGACGAAGTCGCGTCGCACCGACGTGCCGGACTGGGACGGGTAGCGCGCCCGGCTGAGCAGCCCATGCATGCCATGCCCAAGTTCATGGAACAGGGTCTCCGCGTCGTTCAAGCCGAGCAGCGTTGGGGTGCCTTTGGCAAAATTGTTGTTGTTCGCGACGATCGGCGCAACGGCACCGTCGAAACTCTCGGCGTCCCGGTAGCTGCTCATCCATGCGCCGGACCGCTTGCCGGTCCGCGCGAAATTGTCGTGCAGGAACAGGCCGACATGGCGTTTGCCCTCGCTGACCTCGTAGGCGCGTACGTCGGGGTGGTAGAGGGGAACGTCGGCCCGCTCCGCGAAGCTGACCCCGAAAAGCTGTGAGGCGATCCCGAACGCCGCCCGCACCACGTTGTCCAGCGCGAAGTATGGCTTCGCCTCCGCGTCGTCCAGGTCATACCTGGCTTGCCGGACTCGTTCCGCGTAGTAGCGCCAATCCCAGGGCTCGATGGGATCGTTCATGCCTTCGCTGCGCGCCAGGGCCTCCAGTTCTGCGCGCTCGGACGCGGCCTTCCGCTTGGCCGGTTCCCATATCCGCATCAGCAGGCGCTCGGCGGCGGCGGGTTGCCCGGCCATTGAGTCAGCGAGCTGGAAATCGGCATAGCTGGGGTAGCCCAGCAGCCTGGCCCGTTCGGCCCGCAAGACCAGGATTTCGCGAATCAGCGGGGTGTTGTCGTGCAGCCCGGGATGCGCGCCGCGCGAGATCCACGCTTCGTAGGCCGCCTGCCGGAGGTCCCGGCGGGGCGAGAAAGTCAGAAATGGCTCAACCGAGGAGCGAGAGAGCGTGACGACGTATCCATTCCGAATTTCGCGCTCGAGGGCGGCCTGGTGGGCACCATCGCGGACGAAGTCCGGCAGGCCATTGAGGTCTGCCTCGGCAAGCAGCAGCTGCCACTCGTTCTCGTCGTGGAGCACGTTCTGCCCAAACCGGGTTTGGAGGGTTGCCAGACGCCCCGCAATCTCTGCCATCCGGGCCTTCCGCTCCTGTGGAAGTGCCGCACCGCTACGAACAAAATTCAGATAATAGCGCTCCACGAGCCGGAGCTGGTCCGCCTCCAGGCCCAGCCGGTGACGCCGGTCATGCAGGTCCGCTACCCGCCGGAACAAGGCGGGATGCAGGAGTGGCCGCATGTCATGCTGTGCGAGCCGTGGTGAATACATGAGTTCGATGGTCTGAAGCTCGTCGCCGCCCAGGCTTGAAACAAGGTTGTCGAAGGTCCGGCGGACCAGCCTCAGCAGACGCCCGCTACGCTCGAGGGCCGCCACGGTGTTCCCGAAGGAGGGCACCTCCTCGGAATCGGCGACCGCCTCGATCTCGGCCAGATGCCCGTCCATTCCCCGGTCGAGCGCAGCCGGGAAGTGCTCCGGACGGATACGGTCGAAGGGCGGAACGCCAAAGGGTGTGTTCCAAGTCTCGAGGAAGGGATTGTCGGCCATCGGTCTCTCGCAATACGGATCGCCTCCAAGCTACCTCAAGCCTTGACGCGACGCACACTGTCAGCCCGGTCCAGCGGACTCGCGAAGGCTGCGGATCAGCTGCCTTTTCGCTATGATCGTTGGCCGATGCACCCGGGGGGACAGGGATGACCCACGAGCCGAACTTCATTCTGATTCCGGACGATGCGCCGCCGGCGCCGGTCCGGGCCAGCGGCCTGTTGGTGAGGCTGCGGACGATGGCGACCAGCGCCGTAGGGGCCGCCGCGTCTGCCCCGGCGAGCCTGCGTTCGGCGCTGGGCCACGCCGAACCGCCGGCGGAAATCGGCACGCCGGGCCGGCCGCGCCTGGTGTTCGCAGTGGATGCCACCGCCTCACGCGAGCCCGCCTGGGCGGCCGCACGGCAAGCGACGGACGCGCTGGTGAAGGCGCTGCCGGACAGACTGGACGTAGCGCTTGCGGTGCACGGCGGCTCACGCGTGCATACCTTCACCGCATTCACCAACGACGCCAACACGCTGCGTGACCGCGCCGCCGGGGTAGCGTGCAAGGCCGGGCTGACCCGACTGCTGCCGATCCTCTCTGCCAGTCTGAAGCGACCGGCGGTCCAGGTGGTCGTCTATATCGGCGACGTGTTCGAGGAGAGCATGGTCCAAGGTCGCCGGCTGGCAGACGCGATGGGCGCGCAAGGCACCAAGCTGATCGTGCTGCATGACACGGCCGATCCCGCTGCGCGCCGGGATGCCGAGGTATTCTGGGATCTTGCGAAGCGCACCGGTGGCTGCGTACTGCCGTTCGACGCTAGTGCGTCAGGCCGCCTGCGTGACCTTCTGTCGGCAGTAGCCGTCTATGCTGTCGGCGGCGAGCAACTGCTGTGGGAGCGGCGCCGCGACCTGCCCGGCGCGGTCGCACTGCTCGAACATTTCGGCGAGCGGCGCTGAGCATTTTGGACCGTTCGACCTGCGGTTCAACATCCAGGATGCGGATTCCGATGAGAGACCGTCCGCAACCTGGGGGTCTTGGGCTTTGGTTTCTGCTCCGGCGATGTTGGCGCGGCTGTCATCCACAAACAGCGTCGTCTCCGGCTCCGCTCTGCACGCGGCTACACACCGGCGGTAGACTTCCGGTTCCGGCTTGGCACGGTCGACGCCTCTACGGACGGGAGGTGCCATCGCATGCTGTGCGCGTTGGTCCTCGGGAGGGACGGACATGAACGGATGCCATGGCGCGGTCGTCGTCGAGGCCCGCCGCGCGTGGGAATGGGCCGCTATGCGCGGCGCCAGCATACGTCCTGCCAGTTCGCAATTGCAGCCTCGGCTGGGGCGTCGCACAGTGCCGCGGAATAAAGGGAGCAAACGTTAATGCCAAGAACGTTAAGGCGCGGGATTGCCACGGCCCTTTTCTGGGCAGTTGCGAGTGCTGCTTTTTTGCCCATTGCCGCTGAAGCAGCCGTGCCCAAAGGGCCATGCACAGTTTCAAAGCAGGTCGATACTCCTGCCAAGATGCGCGACGGCGTGACGCTGCTGGCGGACGTTTATCGGCCGACCGAGCCGGGCAGCTATCCGGTTCTGCTCATGCGTCTGCCGTACAACAAGAGCCTGGCGCAGACCTACGTCTATGCGTCTCCCGAATTCTATGCCTCCCAGTGCTACATCGTCGCGATCCAGGATGTCCGCGGGCAATACGCCTCCCAAGGCACGTTCTATGCGTTCCGGAACGAGATGCAGGACGGCTACGACAGCGTCGAATGGGCGGCGTCCCTGCCCGGCTCCAACGGCAAGGTCGGCATGTACGGCTTCTCGTACGTCGGGGCGACGCAGTGGCTGGCCGCGGTGATGCGACCGCCGCACCTCGTTGCCATCGCTCCCGCGATGACATCGTCGGACTACTACGATGGATGGTCCTACGAGGGCGGCGCATTGTCACTTGCCTTCGAGGAGTCGTGGCCAATTCAAACCATCGCCCTCGTCAGCGCGCGTCGGACCGGCGACCAAGCTGCGGTCGCCAAGATCAACGATGCAACCGGGATGCTCTACAAGACGTACGAGTACCTGCCGCTGAAGGAGTATCCTTGGCTCTCCCCCGGTATGCCCGCCGTCGCCGGGTATTTCTACGACTGGCTCGCGCATGACACCTGGGATAGCTACTGGCAGCAATGGAGCATCCGGACGAACTACGGACGCGTCCAGGTTCCCGCCTTGAATTTCGACGGCTGGTACGACGTGTTTCTCAACGGCGCCGTGGAAAACTATGTGGGCATGCGCAAGGACGGCGGATCCGACGTAGCCCGTTCGAGCGGGAGGCTGGTCATCGGTCCGTACATGCATCTGCCCTGGACACGGAAGGCAGTCGACACCGATTTCGGACCTGAGGCCGACAATCCGATCGAAGAACTCCAGGTCGCTTGGTTTGACCACTGGCTGAAGGGCAAGGACAATGGTGTGGATCGCGCACCTCCGGTCCGGGTGTTCGTGATGGGAGCGGACCGCTGGCGCGAGGCGGCCGACTGGCCGATCCCGGGCACGCAGTTCACACCCTACTACCTGCACTCGCTGGGAGAGGCGAACTCACTGGGCGGCAATGGCAGGATAAGCACCAACAAGCCCGCGGCGGACGAACCGTCTGACCACTACGTTTATAATCCGGCGGACCCCGTGCCGAGCCGCGGCGGCCATTCCTGCTGCACGCCCGATGTTGCGCCTGTGGGCCCGGCCAACCAGGCCGATGTCGAAGCGCGCGCCGACGTACTGGTCTACTCGACGCCTGTTCTCGACCACGCCGTTGAGGTGACGGGCCCGGTCAGTCTCACGCTCTACGCATCTTCGAGCGCAGTGGATACCGACTGGACGGCGAAGCTGGTTGACGTCTTCCCCGACGGACACGCCATCAATCTCAACAACGGCATCATTCGGGCGCGGTATCGCGAGTCGCTGGAGCACACCTCGCCGATCACACCGGGTCAGATCTACAAATACGTGATCAACGTTTGGCCCACCAGCAATGTCTTCCTGCCAGGGCATAAGATCCAGCTGGAGGTTTCCAGCAGCAACTTCCCGCACTACGACCGCAACCCGAACACTGGGCATCCGTTTGGCGTCGACTCTGCAATGCAATCCGCAAATCAGACCGTTTACCACGATGCCGAGCACGCATCGTTTCTGACCCTGCCGATCATCCCCGAACCGATGCAGCCGCTCGAGGCGAAGTAGCCGTCCCTCTGCTGCCCACGAGACCAGCCCAGCGCCAGTCTTTTTTTGTGAATCGGCCGCGAAGTGGGACCCCAGGCAAAAGCGTCTGAACATTGCCGAGTCCGTAAGGAGAAGCCTTTTTTGAAGACAACGACGGGCCAATCCGCCATGCCCCCGAAGGTGGTCGTCATTGGCGGCGGAATTATCGGGGTATGCTGCGCCTACACCCTACTGCGCCGCGGGTTCACTGTCTCAGTGATCGAGAAGGACATGCCGGGCCACGCCGCGTCCTTCGGCAATTCCGGCAGCATCGGCTTGGCATCCGTGCCGCCACTGGGGATGCCCGGCATGCTGAAGGACGTGCCCCGCATGCTGCTGGACCCTATGCATCCGCTTGTCGTGCGATGGCGTCACCTGCCAACGGCCGCACCCTGGCTGCTGCGCTTCGCACGCAGCATGGCGCCCGAGCGCGTGGAAGCGATCACACGGGCCCGTGCGAACCTGCTTGAGCACGCGGGCTTGGCCTATGACTCCCTGCTGGCCGAGATCGGCCGGCGCGAGTTGATCCATGGGGGAGGGCTTATCTTCGCCTATGAATCGGATGCTGCCTTCGCTGGCGCGCGCGGCGGCATCGAGCTGCGCCGGCGTCATGGCATCGTCGCCCATGAGATGTCGGGGGCGCAACTGCGAGAGCTTGAGCCAGCGATTTCAAATCGTGCGGTGCGCGGTGTGTACTACCCGATCGTGCAAACGGTTACCAATCCGCTTGAACTGACCGAGGCAATTCTTGGCGCCTTTGTGGCCGGTGGCGGTCGCTTATACCGCGAGGAGGTGCGCGGGCTGGAGACGGGGCCGGGCGGCGTCGAGCATGTCGTGACGGATGCGGGGCGTCACCCGAGCAATCTTGTCGTGCTGGCGGCAGGCGCCTGGTCCCGTCGCCTCGCACATATGCTTGGCGAGAGCATCCCGATCATCGCCGAACGCGGCTACCATGTGATGATCGCGCAACCGCCCATCGCCCCCGCAATTCCCGTTGTGTCCGGCGACCGCCACGTCTCCATCACCTCCATGTCGAACGGGCTGCGCATGACCACCATGGCGGAGTTCACCGACATCGATGCGCCGCCGGACCACGCCCGGGCGCTGCGCGTGTTTAGCGGCGCGGCCGGATTGATCCGAGATCTTGAGCTGAAAGTCGCAAGCCGCTGGGTGGGCTCGCGGCCTTCGACACCCGAACTCGCTGCCGGTGATCGGCCGGTCGCCCCGCCACCGCAATGTCATCCATGCGTTCGGGCACGGTCATCTCGGCCTGACATTTGGCGCCGTCACCGCTAGCATCGTCGCCAATCTGGCGCGCGATGAGACACCGAACCTTGACATAACGCCTTACCGGCCGGATCGCAGCTTCGACGGCTCGCATCTACCGACCGCCCCATCCGCCTTTACCAAGGGAACCGCCTGAGCATGGCCTCCAACTCCTAGATCGTGCTTGGCGCCGGCAATGGCGGATGTGCCATGGCGGCCGAGGCGGACCTGCTCTATGCAGGGTTCCGCAAGCCGGTCGCCATGGTGGTGGTTGGCGACAAGAAGAAGCGCGCGTTCCTGGCCGGATACCAACCCGCTGTTCACAGTGTCACAGGGCACGCGCTACCGCTTGGTCATGGACAATCATAGCCAGCGTCGGCGACAAGCGCACCTTCGAGGGTGATGAAGGACACGATCAGCATGCCGCAATTCGACGGCGGAGATCGACTTCATGGTCGATGACCCTGGGGCGACCTTCTTTCATTGCGAGCATCAGGACCACACGGACGAGGGCTTCGCCGGGCTGATCACCTATGCCTGAACCGACCGCGACAGGCATGGAGACGGAGGCGCGAGGCGCGGGGCAGGCGCGTCGTATGGGATCGCCGATCGAGGTCCTTTTGGCCTTCTTGCGGCTCGGGCTGACTTCGTTTGGTGGTCCGGTCGCGCATCTGGGCTACTTCCGCTCCGACATCGTCGAACGGCGGCGCTGGCTGGATGAGGCGTCCTACGCGGACATCGTGGCCCTCTGTCAGTTTCTGCCCGGCCCGGCAAGCAGCCAGGTCGCGGTCAGCTTGGGCATCCTGCGTGCGGGGTTGCCTGGCGGCTTGGCGGCCTGGATGGGCTTCAGCATGCCGTCTGCGCTGGCGTTGATTGCGTTCGCGTACGGCGTGGGCACGCTCGGCGACCTGAGCCATGCGGCGTGGCTGCACGGGCTCAAGATCGTCGCAGTCGCCGTTGTGGTCCAGGCAGTCTGGGGAATGGCGCGCAATCTGTGCCCGGACCGTGAACGTGCGACGATCGCTGTGGGCGCCGCGCTGCTGGTGCTGGCGGCCCCCTCGGCGGCGGGTCAGGTCGGCGCGATTGCCATCGGCGCCCTGGTCGGCTGGCGCGCGCTGCCGGGCAGCGTCAACCGCCCGGAGTCTGCCCTTGGATTTTCCCTGCCCCGCTCCGTCGCAGTGGCGGCCCTGGTTGCATTCGCGGTCCTGCTGATCGGGTTGCAGATCGCGTCGGCGACGGGAAATCACCTCGTCCAAATGTTCGACGCCTTCTACCGCTCCGGGTCGCTTGTCTTTGGGGGCGGCCATGTGGTGCTGCCGCTGCTCCAGCGCGCCGTGGTGCCACCCGGCTGGGTCGGCAACGATGCCTTCCTGGCGGGTTACGGCGCCGCGCAGGCGGTGCCGGGACCATTGTTCACCTTCGCCGCATACCTAGGCGCGGTCATGGGCCAGGCTCCCAATGGATGGCTCGGCGGCCTGATCTGCCTGGTTGCCATCTATCTGCCGTCGTTTCTGTTGTTGGTTGGCATCCTGCCGTTTTGGGACGGGCTGCGCAGGCGGACGGCCGTGCAGGCGGCGCTGCGGGGCGTGAATGCCGCCGTCGTCGGCCTGCTGCTGGCCGCGCTGTATACGCCGGTGTGGACGAGCGCCATCAACTCGCCGCGGGATTTCGGTATTGGTCTGGTCGCGTTCCTGGCGCTCGCCCTCTGGAAGTTTCCGCCCTGGCTGGTGGTCATCGCAGGCGCGGGGCTGACCGCAGGACTCACCGCGCTGTCAGGCTAGTACGCAACCCTTGCTCGCCGGCTTCAGGAAAACGCACCACGCGCGGTTCGAAACGACTGTCGTCGAGGTGCCATGCATCGCCTTTCATCCGCGCTGGTGATCTCTTTTGCGGCTACCGTGACAGCGCGGGGCAGAGGCAATGCGCTCCCCTATACGGGGCTTTCGTACATTCTGGGATTACCGTCTCCAGCGAATGAACGCGTGGGCGCAAGCGAAACGCAGCGGTTCGCAAGGTTTTCATCCCGCGACAACGACGGCCCAATCCGCGTTGGGTCATCATATCAACGTCTCTCGGAGCCGTTGCTGATGACGACAAGACTGACGGCTGAAGCCACCCGGATTGCCGCCGAAGACGATCGCGTCCGTCACGATGGCCTCGAGATGACGTTGCACTGGGCGACTGCCGTACTCGATCGAGCCGTTCTTTCCGAGCCCGCACGGGGTCGGGGCGTGGACGACCGGGTATAGGTCATTCGGCACGCTTCCGGAAGAACCGCGCGGGCGAATCCTTTCAGGCGAGCACCTTCAGCGCGGCGAACAGCGCCGCCGGATCGTACTGGCCCTGGTAGACGGGCGGCGGCGCGGGACCGCGCTTGAGCAGGCGGTGGATCGCCTCCCACGCCGTGCGGGCGGAGTATTCGATGGTGAACACCACATCCTGCGGAACCTCCGCGAACTGGCCGAGAAAGCCGAGATTCGTCGCCCCCTCGGGGACCGCGCGCGGCCGGTCGCTGCGCCTGCGCGGCATCCAGACGCTGTTCACGTAGGGCAGGTCGCAGGGAACGCAGACCGACGACGCCATGATCGTGTCCAGTTGCCGCTCGAACCGCAGTTGCCGCAGCACCTCCTCCAGGATTTCCGCGCCAGTGCACGCATCGCCGGGTTTCTTGACGAAGTCGCCGCTGCGGTCGGGATACAGCAGAAAGCCCCACCACAGCCTCGTGCCGGGCGGCTGGGTGATGACTTCCGGCTGGTGGAAGATCGTCAGCGTCAACAGCCAACTCGAGTCCTTCAGCGTCACCAGGCCGCCGCTTCCTGGCTCGCTGCCCGTCAGCGCCGCCATCTGTTCGAAGAATTCAGTCCCGGTCGTGGTGACCGTGAAGGTCACCCACTGCGTGTCGGGCACGTGGGCCGTACCAAAGAACACGTCAGGATTGCCGAAATCCACGCGCCCCTGCGCCAAATGCTGCCACAGCGTCCAGGGCCGTCCGCTGCGTCGCGGCCGTGGCGCCTCAGTCATTGATCCCACCGAAAGATCGGCGGCCTGCGATCCGAGGGTCACCAGCACAACATCCCCCGATGCGACGGCGACCGAGGTTGCCGCGCCGTCGCGTTCGTAGTCGAGCCGGGTGGCCGTGATGCGGCCGGGCGACGGCGCGAAGCCGATGTCGTGGACGAACGCGCCGGTCAGGAAGGTCACGCCGCGCGGGCGCAGCCACGCCACCATCGGTTCGATGATCGCCTCGTACTGGTCGAGGCGCGTACGCAGGACGTGCGACATGTCCGACAGGTCCGGCAGCAAGCGCAAGAAGCGGTTCATGTAGCGCCGCATCTCCATCGCGCTGTGCTGCGGCAGCGGCCCCATGATCGTCGTCCAGAGCAACCAGAATTCGGTGGCGAAGAAGTCGGGCCGGAAGAATTCGTCGATACGCCGCCCGTCCAGCAACGCCTCGGGCGTCAGCGCGAGCCGCACGAGATCGAGCCGGTCGCGCACGTTCAAGCCGAAATGCGGGCCGTGCACGATGCGGCCATCGCGGTCGATGATGTGCGCCCGGTCGTGGAACGGGTAGCGTTCATTGAAGGCAAAGAAGTCATCCTTGACGGAAATCGCCGGATCGCCCGCCGAGGGGATCGTCGCGAGCAGGTCGAACGTACAGCGGAACTCCGCATCGAAGAGGGCGCCGGTCGGCAGGATGTAGCCTGTCGCCGCACTGCCGGCCAACGAGAACGCGCCACCCAGCCGGTCACCCGCCTCGTAGATCGTGATGTCCTGGCCGGATATCCCCGCGTCGCGGATGAGATACGCGGCGGCTGCCAGTCCGCCGAAACCGCCACCGACGATATGCGCCTTCATCTGCCGTCTCCCCGTTGCGCGGTTTGCCACAGTGTCACGCGACACCGACTATCCGTTGGACGATTTCTTGGGGGCTCAAGCGGGCGGCAAGTTCGCCCACGTCAAGGACGACACTGCACTAAAAAGGTATTCAAGGAGGCGAAGGCCGAACTTGCCAAGATCAAGGCCGCCCGCATCTTGCCGGCGCGCGTATAGCGGAACAGCCGGAACCGGCCGCCGCCCCGCTCGCCCGCCTCCTGTCGCTTCTCAGTGGGCGGCCGAACCAGAAGATATAGCCCGCCGCCATCGCCGTAGCGACCCGGAGCCGCCGTTCGCACCTTCGCCGCAGTCAGACCCGCAGCTTTTACGGGCATCGCCACTGCCCCCGCCGAACCCGGGGCCTCTTGTAGTCCCCTAGTGTCTCCCCTAGTCATGTCGCCGAATGAGGGCGCACGCAAGCGTAGGGAACGGATGACTGAGCGATACGATGTAGGCAATGCCTCAGGTTCCCGGCCAGTCTGGTGACGATTGACGAACGACAGAGAACGCCGGTTCGTCGGATGAGCCCTCCGCCAATGACCCGGCATTTCTGGGACTTTGCGAAGGCCCAGGCGCAACAGCGCGGGTAATTCTACCGGATGATGGCCAAGTCCCACGTCGTTGTAGGTCTCGCGACGTGGCTCGTCGCCGCGCCCCTGCTGCACCTCGCGCCGGCCGAGCCAGTTTATCTCGGCCTCGCTATAGCCGGCTCTCTCCTGCCCGATATCGACCATCCCCAGTCCTGGGTCGGCCGGCGCTCGCGGCCCCTCTCGACGGTGATCGCCGCCACTCTGGGTCACCGCGGCGTGACCCATTCGGCCGTTGCCGTGCTCGCGCTGATCGCGCTCGTCTTGCAGGCGAGCGGCCGGCGCGGCGTCGCATCAGCTCTGGCTGTTGGTTACCTGTCCCACCTCGCAGCGGACATGCTCACGCCGCGCGGGCTGCGGCTCGCGTGGCCATTCCGCCGCACCTGGGCCTTGCCCGTTTGTCGTACCGGCTCGCCAATGGAGCCGATCATCGTTCTCGCCCTGATCGGCGGGATTACCTGGTGGCTTCTCCGTCACAACACCGGCTGGCTCGCCGCGCTCTCGCCTGCGTCCTGACGCGTCACTGCCGCTTCCGAAGCAGTTTGGGCGTTGGGTGCCAGCACGAGCCGGTCTGTTTCGGGGGAGTGCGCCGAAGCGCTGTCGGTCGCCTTCAAACAGGCTGTATGACACCTGTGGTAACATCCCGGGCGCAGAGGATGAGGCATGCGCATATTACTCACCGGATCTTCTGGCTGGCTCGGTCGCTTCCTGGCGCCGAGGCTTCGCGCCGTTGGCCATAGGGTGGTCGGGCTCGATGTGGCCCCGGGCGCCGACACGCACGTTGTCGGTTCGGTGGCGGATAGGGCAGTGGTCGACCGCACCTTCGCCGATCATGGCATTGAAGCGGTTATCCACGCCGGCGCTCTCCACAAGCCGGACATCGAACGGTTTCCGTCACATGCCTTCGTGGCCGTCAACGTGACCGGCACGCTCAATCTGCTGGAGGCGGCCATCGCCGCCCGACACGACAGGTTCGTCTTCACCTCCACCACATCCCTGATGATTTCCCAGTCGATCCGCGAGGAGCTGGGCGTCGCGGCCGTATGGCTCGATGAGACATCCGGCCCGCTCGAACCCCGCAACATTTACGGCGTTACCAAACTCACCGCGGAGGGGCTGTGCCGGCTGCATCATCTTGAACACGGGTTGAACTGCGTGATCCTGCGCACCGGGCGGTTCTTTCCGGAAGAGGACGACACGCAGCGCACGTTGCCCGGCCCCAATCTGAAGGCGAACGAGTTCCTGCACCGACGGCTTACCGTCGAGGACGCCGCTGAGGCGCACGTGGCGGCACTGGAGCGTGCACCCTCGATCGGTTTCGACACCTTCGTGGTTTCGGCGCCGGTTCCGTTCCTGCGTTCAGACGCCGAAGCGCTCAAGCATGACGCGGCGAGCGTCGTGGCGCGCTATTTTCCTGAGGCGCCAGCGCTCTACTCGCAGTTGGGATGGCGGCTGCCCAGGAGCATCGGACGCGTCTACGATCCAAGCCGGGCTGAACGTCTCCTGGGTTTCCGATGCCGGGCGGATTTCGGCAAAGTGCTGGATGCGCTACGCGCGGGCGGGCCGCTGCCGTTTGCCCACGATCCTGCCTATGCCTCGCCCGGGGCTGCACGCTCGGCAAGATAGCCTGGCATCGGAGGTCCACTGTACCGGCTAGCCCGGCCGCCAAAAGCGGTTATGATCGGGCCATAGCAAGGAGGTCTCCCATTGTATTCCGGCCCGATTGTCGATGCCCACATTCATCTGTGGGATCTGTCCCTGCAAAAGCATCCGTGGTTGATGCCCAGCGACAGTTCCGTGCAGGCGATCGGCGGGCTTGAGAAGCTGCGGCATGATTTCGTGGTCGCCGACTATCTGCGCGACAGCGCCAACCAGAATGTCGTCGCCACGGTGCATATCGAGGCGCTGTGGGATCGCAGCGACGTGCTCGGTGAGACGCGCTGGCTGGAAACACTGGACAAATCGCGCGGCATCGCCGCCCGCTACGTTGCCGCCGCCCCCTTCGGTACGCCGGAGGCTGCGGCCATCATTGCCGCCCAGGCCGCGTTCCCGCGCGTGGTCGGCATCCGCGACATCCTGAGCTTCCACCCGACCGTTCCGGGCAAGAGCTTCGCCGCGCGCCCGGACATTGCCTTCGACCCCGCGTGGCGGCGGGACATTGCGCGCCTGGTCGAGCACAAGCTGAACTTCGAACTGATGATGTACCCGTACCAGCTAGACGGCGTACTTGATCTCGCGCGCAGCCTGCCGGAGCTGCAGTTGATCGTGAACCACTGCGCCAGCCCGATCGATCGCGACGCCGAGGGTATGCAGCGTTGGCGCGACGCGGTCAGCGCGCTTGGCAAGATGCCGAATATCGCATTGAAAGTCTCCAATATCGCCGCCTACGATCCGCAGCCGACCTACGAGAGCGTGCGTGCGGTGGCGCTCCATTGCATCGAGAGCTTCGGCACCGCGCGGACCATGCTGGCCACCGACTGGCCGG
This sequence comes from uncultured Pseudomonadota bacterium, assembly GCA_963764895.1. Classification (GTDB taxonomy): domain Bacteria; phylum Pseudomonadota; class Alphaproteobacteria; order Acetobacterales; family Acetobacteraceae; genus CAVXUK01. Next base: position 128,638 of record CAVXUK010000007.1, on the reverse strand, counting down.
TTGCCAGCCTGACCACTACGTTCGACGAGATCTACGATACGTTCCGTCGCATCACCGCGGACATGACGCCGGCGGAGCAACGTGCGCTGTTTCACGATAACGCCCAGCGCTTCTATCGGCTTTGAACCGCAACATCCGACGAGAATGACAGGAGCGGCTGCATGCGCTGGCTCTATTGGTATGACGGCGTCTGGTCCGACGACAGCCCGCGCCTGACAGGCCCGGCGGACAACGCCTTCTGGATGGCGACCGCTGTGTTCGACGGTGCCCGCTGCCTCCGCGGCTTCGCGCCCGATCTCGATGCGCATTGCGCGCGGCTGATTGCCTCGGCGGAGGCGCTGATGTTGCGCTCGAAGCTGACCGCCGAGGAGGTCGCGGCGCTATGCGTGCAGGCGGTCCGGCGCTTCCCGGCCGATGCCGAACTCTATTTGCGGCCGATGGTGTTCGCCCGCGACGGCTTCCTGCTACCGGACCCGGACGCAACCGACTTCGCGCTTGCGGTCGGCGAGATTCCGCTGCCGGACCCGGAGGCGACGTTCACCGCCTGCCTGTCGACACGCCGGCGCCCCTGGGCCGATATGGCGACCACCAACGCGAAGGCGGCCTGCCTGTATCCGAACTCGCAACGGGCACTGGCCGAGGCACGCAAGCGCGGCTTCGACAATGCCGTGGTGGTCGATGGCGACGGCAACGTTGCCGAATTTGCCATGGCGAACCTGATGCTGGCGCGGGGCGGGCGGGTGCTGACGCCGATCGACAACGGTACGTTCCTCTCGGGCATCACCCGCCGCCGCGTCATCTCCGTGCTGCGCGACGCCGGCGTGACGGTGGAGGAAACCAGCGTGACCCTCGCCGATCTGCTGGAAGCCGACGAAATTTTCAGCACCGGCAATCTGTCTAAAGTGGTCGCCGCCAGCCGCTACGAGGACCATGCGGTTCCGCACGGTCCGCTGACGCGAACCGCCCGGCGCCTGTATTTCGAATGGATGCGCGGCACGCATATTGACGACCGGCCGCGCTGACCGGGACGGCCCTGGCCGGCACCATCTGCGGTGTCGGTCAGGCCTTCACGCCGCACCATTGCAGCGTGGCCGCCGCCAATGTCTGCGTGACGGCCACCAGCGAGTCCAGATCGACGTATTCGTTCGGCCCATGGAAGCCGTCGCCGCCGGCACCGTAGATCACGCCAGGAATGCCGACGCCCGCATAGAACGCCGCGTCGCAGACGGCCGTGAAACCTTTGATCTCGGTGTCCTGCCCACGCGCGTTGCGGCTGTCGATGATGGCGCGCACCAGTGGATGCTCCACCGGCGTGTTCATCGGCGGAAAGTGCAGTCCGTACAGATCCCACTGCACCCGCGGCGGGTGCTTGCGCAGCCACGAATCCTGCTGGGCAAAGGCATGCACGAAGGCTTCGAAGTCCCGGCGGATGTCGGCAGAGGTCTCGTTCGGCAGGAACTTGAGATCGTAGTCGATGACCGCGACATCAGGGATGATCGCCGGGTTCGTCAGCAATTGCGGCAGCCCGTTGGCGCCAACGCCGGAGCCGCACACCATCACGCCCGGATGGATCGTGTTCATCCCGGCCGGCAGCAGCGGATGGGCGCGCTTGCGAGTGGTCCAGTCGCGTTCAAGCTGCTGGATGGCGGTGACGAAGCGGGTAGCGAGCTCCAGCGCGTTTACCCCCGGGCCAAGCCGGCCCGGTTCGTCACGCTGCGGATAGATTTCGTTGTAGCGCCAGGCGGAGTGCGCGTTGCGGCCGCGAATGGTGACCCTCACCCATTCGAGGCCGCCCTCGGCCGGCATCACGGTCTGCCAGGTCGGTTCGGTGACGATCAGGCCCGCCGCCCGGTGGCCGCGTTCGACCAGGTCGCGGGCGCCGAAGCCGCCGGCTTCCTCGTCCACCACGGCGTGGATCTCCAGGCGCCCGTCCAGCGTCACGCCAGCTTTGCGGATGGCGCGCACCACCGCCACGGCGGCGGCAACGCCCGATTTCATGTCGATCGCGCCACGGCCGTAGAGCCGCCGATCGCGGATCTCGCCGCCGAAGGGGGCGACGGTCCACAGCGCCTGGTCACCCACCGGCACCACGTCCACGTGGCCGCACAGGATCAGGCTGCGCGCATCGCTGCCGGGCAGCGCGCCGACAAGATTCGGGCGGCCGGGGAAAACATCGTGGCTCTCGGTGGTCATGCCGATGTCGTCGAGCACCGCCCGCAGTTCGCGCTGCAATTCGGCCTCGCGGTTGATCGAAGGATCGGCTTCGAATTTCGGATTGACCGTGGGGATGCGCACAAGCCGTTGCGTCAGGTCGACCAGGAACGCCTCGTCGCGCGCCAGTTCGGTGCGCACCGCGGCAACCGCATCCGTCGTCATCAATTTTCCCCTCGTTGCAGGACGCTTCGCTGGAGCCGGTCGGCGACCGTGGTGGTATCGGCCGTCCAGCAATAGCCGCCGAACGCCATCAGCGCGGCCTCGTGACGTTCCGGCGTATAGGTCGCGCAGGCGTCACGCACGCAGGTGACCAGATAGCCAAGGTCGGCACCGTCGCGCACGGCCATGTCGACGCACTGGTCGGTGACGATGCCGGCGACGATCAGGAACCGGATGCCGAGATTGCGCAGCAGGTAATGCAGGTTGGTCGAGTTGAACACGCCCGACGAAGTCTTCGGCAACAGGATCTCATCGGGGCGCGGCCGCAGTTCGTCGATGACGTCGCCGGCCGGATCGTCGGGGCGGATGTGGATGTCCGACAGCTTGTGATCCAGCGAACGGTCGCGGCCATCGGATGTGGAACTGCGGATGATGGTATGGATGACCTCCGCGCCTGCCGTCCGGGCCGCTTCCAGAAGGCGTATCTGGTTGGGCACCACCGTCGTCTGCAGGCGGCGGTAGAAGTAATCCGTCGTTCCCGGCTTGCCGTGGCTGAGGGCCGGATCGACCCAGATGCGCTGCATATCCACCAGCAGCAGCGCGGTGGCCCCCGGCTCATACGGCGCGTCCCGCCTGATTCCTCGCCACTCGGTCATATCCGCCGCCATCTGAAGCCCCTCAGGTCGCTAACCGGTGGCGGCGTGCGCCAGCAATCGTTCAAGGAATTGCAGGCACGCCTCGATTTGGCCGATTTCGATCCATTCGTCGGCCATATGCGCCTGCGCGATATCGCCAGGGCCGCAGATGACGCTCGGAATGCCGGCGGCCTGGAAGACGCCCGCCTCCGACCCGTACGGCACCGTGCCGGTCGCATTCGCCCCGGACAGGGTCTTGGCCAGGGCCTCGGCGGCGCAGCCGGGTTGCGGCACCAGCGGCGGCACGTCGTAGACCTCCTCGGTCACCACGCGGCATGCCGCGTTCCGCGCCCACATCTCCGGCACCACGACCGTTTCGACATACGCCTGCACGTCGCGCTGAATCGTCTCGACCAATCCCGGCCGAGTGGCGCGGATGTCCCATTCGAAGCGGCAGTCGCCGGGGACGGCATTGCGCGCCGTGCCGCCGCTGATGACGCCGACACCGACGGTCGTGTACGGCGGGTCGAACACGCCGACGCTGTCAGGTGCCGCGGCGAGCGCCATTCCGCGCGCGCGCAGCTCACCGATGACGTCCATGGCGTGGAACACTGCGTTCACGCCAAGCTCGGGGCGCGAGGAGTGGCACGACACGCCCTCGACCCGCGTCACCATGCCGCAACTGCCTTTGTGGCCGTTCACCACGCCCATGCGGCTCGGTTCGCCGATCAGCGCCGCGCCGGGATGCAGGCCGAGGTCGCGCATGTGGGCGACGATGCCGTGCACGCCGAAGCAGCCGACCTCCTCATCGTAGGACAGCGCCAGATGCACCGGCACGCGGAGGTCAGTCGATTGCAACAGCGGCGCAAGCGCGAGAATGCAGGCGACGTAGCCCTTCATGTCCGTCGTGCCGCGGCCGTACAGCCTGTCGCCGACGCGCGTCAGCTTGAACGGATCGTGTGTCCAGGCCTGCCCATCGACCGGCACCACGTCGGTATGGCCGCTGAGCACAATGCCGGGACGGCCGGCGGGGCCGATCGTGGCAAGGATGTTCGCCTTGGTGCCGTCCGGGCTCGGCAGCACGTCGTGGGCGATACCGCGGCCGGTCAGGTAGTCGCTGACATAGTCGATCAGCTTCAGGTTCGAATTGCGGCTGACCGTGTCGAAGGCGACGAGCCGGTCCAGGATGGCAATTGCGGATCGGGACAGCTCGGTCATGGTGCCACTCCGGATTTGACCGCCGGTGTTCCCTGGCCGGTCCTGCGCGTCAACGTGCCGAGGCGTCGCAGCCCGGCCTGCAAGGCGGCATGCAGACCGCCGGGATAGACCAGCATCACGACGATGATGAGCACGCCGATGATGATCGGCCGCCACGCGCCAAGGTCGGCGATCGCTTCGGCCAGGAACGTCAGCAGGAACGAGGCCAGCAGGGCGCCGTAGATGGTCGCGCGGCCGCCGAGCAGCACCATGCTGAGCAGCAGCGTCGTCAGCCCCATGCCGAACACGTCGGTGGAGGCGTTACGGAAGTAGCCGCCGTAGAAGCCGCCGGCCATGCCGGTGAACACGGCACTCACGCACAGCACGATGAGCCGCTGGCGGGCCAGCGAGATGCCGCGGCTGACCGCGTATTCTTCATTGTCGCGCAGGGCCACCGCGCTGCGGCCGATCGGCGCCCGTACGAAACCGCGCAGCGCCAGCGTGGTGACCGCCAGCAGCGCGAGGGCGATGTAGTAGTAGGCGAGCTTGCCGTCGCGGACCATGTTGTGGCCCGGGATGGTCAGAGCCGGAATGCGTACGAGGCCGGAATTGCCGCCGGTGTAGTCCGACTCGCTGATGATCAGTTGCAGCACAAGCTGGCTGAACGCGAAGCTGACCAGTACGATGTAGATGCCCTTCAGCCGCAGGATCGGCCCGGCCATGATCGCGGCCGCGATTGCCGCCGTGGCGCCCGACGCGAGCAGCGCCAGCCAGGGATCAAGCCCGACCAGCTTGGTCAGCATGCCGTAGCTGTAGAGGCCGACACCGAACAGCGCGAGATGGCCGAAGTTGAAGATGCCGCCATAGCCGAGGCTGAGATCCCAGCTCGATGCGATGACGCCGTAGACGTACACCATGATCAGCAGGTGGCGCAGGTACACGTCGTGGATCAGCGCCGGCAGCACCGCCAGCACGGCCAGCCCGACCGCCATCAGGCCGAGTTCGCGCAGGAAGCCGCCCGTCCTCATGCCAGGCCCCGCGTGCGGCCGGCGAACAGGCCTTCGGGCTTGACCATCAGCACCGCGATCAGCACGACGAACAGCAGCGCCGGTGTCCAGTAGAAACCGATGACGTAGGTGCTGATCGCCTCGAACAGGGCGATGATGTAGGCGGCCATGATCGGGCCGCTGATATTGGCGACGCCGCCGAAGATCACCACCACCAGGGCCTTGGACAGCGGCTCGGTGCCCATCTGCGGCGACATGAACTTGAAGCCGCCAAAGAACACCCCGGCCAGGGCCGCCAGGGCGGCGGCCAGCCCGAATGCGAGCGCGTACAGCGCGGTGACATTGATGCCGACCAGATGGCAGGCGTCCTCGTTCTGCGCCACGGCCCGCAAGGCAAGGCCCAGACGCATCCGGTTCAGGAACAACCAGATCGCGCCAAGGATGATCGGCGTGATGACGATGATGGTGACCTGGTGCAGCGAGATGCCGATGCCGTGGACATCGATGTTGCCGGCCACCAGCGGCGGCAGGCCGAGCGGCCGCGGTCCCCAGACAAGCTGCGTGCCGTTCTCCAGCGCCGAGGACGCCGCGAGCGTGGTGATGACGGCGACCAGCACCACGTCGCCACGGCCGATGAACGGGCGCACCACGCTCGCCTGCAACAGGAAACCGAGCGCCGCCACGACCAGCATCGACAGCGGCAATGAGACGACCAGCGGCAGGCCGAACGCGTCGGGGCTGACGAACTGCCAAGCCACATACGCGCCGAGCGTCATGAACACGCCGTGGCAGAAATTGAACACGCCGATGGTGGTCCAGACCAGCGCGAGGCCGACCGCCATCATCGCATACAGCGAGCCCATGAACAGCGCGCTGAGCAGGATCTCGGCCAGTACCGTCATGTCAGTGGCCCCACCTGCTTGCCGAAATACATTTCCATGATCGCCTGATGGTTCATCATCTCTCCCGGCCGGATCTCGGCGGCGATCTCACCGTGGTTCACCAGATACAGATGCTCGGCGAGGTCGAGCAGGAATTCCACGTCCTGTTCCACCACCACCAGCGGCACGCCCTCATCCGAGATGCGCTTGATGGCGGCGCAGAGTTCATCCTTGAGGCGCGGCGCCAGACCGAGCGTGGGTTCGTCGAGTACCAGCAGCCGCGGGTGGCTCATCAGCGCCACACCGATCGAGACCATCTGCCGCTCGCCGCCGGACAGCGTGCGTACCTGCTGGTTCCAGCGTTCGCGCAGCTTGGGGAAGATCGCCACAACGCGCTCGGCGTTCCTCGCCTCATGCGGGCGGGAGTGCGCCGGCCACGCGCCCAGGCGCAGCGTCTCGCGGATGGTCAGGTCGGGAAACAGCCGGTTGCCCTGTGGCACATGCACCAGGCCGAGATCGACAATATGCCGCGCCGACATGCGGGTGATGTCGGTGCCGTCGAAGCGGATCGTGCCGCGCCAGGCACGCAGCAGGCCGGAGACGGTTCGCAGCAGCGTGGTCTTGCCGTGCCCGTTGGGGCCGAACAGTCCGACATTCTTGTTGCCGGTGGTGGCAATCGATACGCCATGCAGGATACGGATGCGGCCGTAGCCGGATTCCAGGCCCTCGATCTGCAACAGGTCGGTCATCGGGAGTGCTTCCGGTCGCCGAGATAGGCCCGGATCACCTCCGGGTCGCGCACCACACTGTCCGGATCGCCGAGCACCAGCACGCGGCCCTGGTTGAGCACCATCAGCCGCTGCGACAATGCCAGCAGCACGGTCAGCACATGCTCGATCAGCAGGATGGTGATGCCGCGTTCGGCAATGCGGCGGATCAGCGCGATCAGCGTTTCGATCTCCGGGCGCGTCAGGCCCGACGCGGGTTCGTCGAGCATCAGCAGTCTTGGCGACATCGCCAGCGCGGTCGCCAACATCAGGCACTTGCGGTCGTAGACCGAAAGTTCGGAGGCAGGCCGGTCGAAACGCTGCCGATCGAAGCCGGCGAATTCCAGCGCCTCAACCGTTGCCTGAGATGCCCGCCCGGAGCCGCGGCCGCCCAGGCCGTAGGTTGCGCCCATCAGCGCATTGTCGAACAGGCTCAGCGTATCGAAGCTGGTCTCGCGCTGGAACGTGCGGGCGAGGCCGAGGCGCGCGATCTGGTGGCCTTTCAGCCCGGCCAGATCGCGCCCGTCGAGCACCACACGCCCCGCGTCGGGGCCGAACGGTATGCCGGAGATCACGTTGAACAACGTGCTCTTGCCGCTCCCATTCGGCCCCGCGATGCCGAAGATCTCGCCGCTTTCCACGGTGAACGAGACCTGATCGACGGCGCGCAGCGCGCCGAAGGATTTGACGGTTGAATCGACGACAAGCAGCGGCATCCTTCGGCGTCCGTCCAGCTTACTTCTTCATCCACGGCGGCAATTGGAACTCGCCGGTCGCGAATTGCGGTGGCGAGATCAGATTGCGCTTGCCGTCCCAGATCTGGAAGAACGTGATCGGGACGTGGTCGTTGTCCTGCAGCGTCAGATGCGTCTTCGGGTCGAACTGGACGCGGCCCATCGCGGTGAGCTTGTCGGTGGCGCCGATCGCCTCGGCAATGGCCTTGTGGTTGTTCGGGTCGCCGACCTTCTTGAGCGCGTCGAAGTAGATGCCGATCATTTCATACAGCGCGATGCCATAGGTGCCGGTCTCCACGCCATATTTCTGCTTGAACCGCGCCATCAGCTCCTGGGCGCGCGGCAATTTGGGCGAGTCGATCACGCCGCCCAGCAGGTCGTACAGCACGCCGGTCGACCCCGTGCCGGTCAGCTTGACGAATTCCGGCACGCTCGGCGCGTATTGCAGGAACACCAGGCTGTCGGTCGGCTGCTCCAGGAACTGCTTCAGGAAGGTCGCGGAATTGTTCGGCAGGTAGTCGGCATTGATGACCAGGTCCGGCGGGTCGTTGCGTACCTTCGTAATGATGGTGCGCCAGTCGTTCACCTCGCCGAACGGCACCATCTCGTCGACGGTGATCGTCCAGCCGCTGGCCCTGAACTTCTTCTTCATCTCCTCCGAAATGTTCTTCGAATACACGTTGTCGGAGGAAATGATTGCGACCTTGTGGTTCTTCAGCTTGATCTTGCCATCGGCAGCGAGCTTCTCCACGAGCGTGGTCACGTCGGTGCCGTACGCCTCGAACGGCGGCGACAGCGACCAGCAGCACCAGTACTTGGCGGGATCGGGCTTGATGATGTCGCGCGTCTGCGCCGAGGTCGCGGCGAGCATGTACGGCATGCCGGCGTCGGCCATCATGTCGATTTCGAAATTCGTCAGGCTGGCGTAGCCGGTCAGCATGAAGTGGATGTCGGAATCGCCCAGCATGCGCTCGACCGCACTGGTCACGTCGCCGGCCGCGCCATCCTTTACGTCGCCGACCGCCAGTTCGAACTTATAGCCGGCGACGCCGCCCTGCGCGTTGGCCTCGTCGATGGCCATCTGTGCCCCGCGCACCAACTCCTGGCCGTCGGCGCTCGACTTGCCGGTGATCTGGCCAAGGATGCCGATCTTGACGACCTTGTCGGCCGCCTGTGCGGCTGGGGGCACGAGGCAACCGGTCGCCAGCGCCAGCATCGCCAGCGGCACCATCCGGCGGCCGAACCTGATCGCCCGCCCGGCCAGCCAGGCCTGGGCAAACCCTCCGTCTCGCTGCATGTCCCCTTTTCTCCCTTTTCTGGTGCCGTTGCGGCCCCGACGACCACCGTGAAACATCCGTTACTGCCAGGGATGATAGCCCAAGGGCCGGCGTGCGCCCCTATCAACGATGATAGTTTCGCGGCGTGGCCTCACAGCATCCCCGCCTGCAACGCCTTGAAGGCAGCCTGGAACTTGTTGGTCGTGCCGAGTTTCCGGATCGCTTTTTGAATGTGGTAGTCGATGGTCGGTTTGCTGCGGCCAAGGATCTGCGCGATTTCCCAGGCAGTCTTGCCGCGCATGGTCCAGTTCAGGCAGACGCGCTCGTGCTCGGTGAGCGATACCGGCGCGTTGTCGGCACGGCCGAGCAGGCGCTCGACCACCACCGCATGGACCCGTGGTGCGAGCACCTGCACAAGATGGTGGCTTCGGTCGACCGCGTGCTCGAAATCGCCCATCGCAGCCGCGCTCGCGGTGCTGAACAGGCCGCACTCGCCCATCGGCCCATGCACCGGCACCGTGAAGCCGCTGCAGATGCCAAAGTCGCGCGCCTCGTGAAACAGACGGCGGCGCGGCGGACTGAGTTGGCGCAGGTAATCCAGGCTGCCCCAGAAGAACGGCCGGCGGCTGGTGCGGCCCATCGTTACCACCGCGTCGAGCTCATGGTAGCCGTGCTGGGTGTAGCGGGCCCGCCAGGGCGCCGGATAGCTGGTGACGACCATCGGCCGGTACAGGAGGGACGTCGCCGAGGCTGGGCGGTTCGCAAAGCACGTACGAAAAATAGTCGAAGCCGAGCCGGCGGCAGAAGGCGCCGAGCCAGTGTTCCAGTCCGCCGCCGCTGTCCACTTCCTCCAGCACACCGCGCGGCCTCGTCCGCCAGCGCCGTGATGTCGAGGCGGGCCGCCAGCGGCGCGGCATCGCGGAGGCTGATGGACATGCTATCCCTCGCGGCTGCGTGCCCCGATGTCGCGACCACCGGAGCGCTGCTACAAAACGTCATACAAGAAGCGGGCCAGTGGCGCACCGACCGCGAAACTCGCATCGTTGACAGTGGAACCCCTCCGTCCGCAGGTCTAGCCTCCCCGGTTCAGGGAGCATTTGCACGTATGACCGATATCGCATCGATCCTCGACTTCATCGACAGCCATCAGCCGGAGGCCCGGGCGCGGTTGTCCGATTTACTCCGCATTCCAAGCATCAGCGCCCAGCCTGCCCACGCCCGCGACTGCGTGGCGGCGGCCGAATGGGTGCGGGCGCAGCTTGCCGGGCTGGGTTTCGATGCCTCGGTACGGCCGACCGCCGGCCATCCGGTCGTCGTCGGAAGCCATCCGGGGCCGGGCGGCGACGCGCCGCATCTGCTGTTCTACGGCCATTACGACGTGCAGCCGCCCGATCCGCTGGAGCTGTGGACCAGCCCGCCCTTCGAGCCGGCCTTGGTGGAAGGTCCGCACGGCCCCCGCCTGGTGGCGCGCGGCGCGGTCGACGACAAGGGCCAGACGATGATGTGGCTGGAGGCCTTCCGTGCCTGGCAGGCCGTGGGCGGCGGCTTGCCGGTACGAGCAACCGTGCTGGTGGAAGGTGAGGAGGAGGTTGGCAGCCCGAGCCTGCCGGCATTCCTCGAAGCCAACCGTGGCGAACTGGGCGCCGACGTGGTGGTGATTTCCGACACCGGCATGTGGGACATCGATACGCCCGCCATCACCACGCGCCTGCGCGGCAGCACCTACGTTGAGGTCGGCCTGCGGCTGGCCGAGCGTGACATGCATTCCGGCTTGTATGGCGGCTCGGCACAGAACGCGGTGAATGTGCTGACGCGGGTGCTCGGCGGATTGCAGGACGCGGACGGACGCATCCAGCTTCCGGGCTTCTACGACGACATCACACCGTTGCGGAATTCGGTGCTCGAGCAATGGGCGGCGCTCGGCTTTGACGAGGCGGCGTTCCTCGGTGGCGTTGGCCTGCGCACGCCGGCGGGCGAACGCGGCCGGGCGGCGCTGGAACGGCTGTGGGCGCGGCCGACCGCCGACATCACCGGCATCTGGGGCGGCTACACCGGCCCGGGCGCAAAGACCGTCATTCCGGCCGAGGCGCACGCAAAAATCTCGTTCCGGCTGGTTCCTGGCCAGGACCCCGAGGCGGTGCTCGCCAGCTTGCAGCATTTCATCGCCGAACGACTGCCGCCCGAAGCACAGGCGACCTACAAACCCTTGTTTCTCGGGCGCGGGCTGGAGATCCCGGCGGAGAGCCGGTGGGTGAGCGCTGCCACGACCGCGCTGGAAGCGGAATACGGCCGCAAGCCGGTCCTGATGGGCAGCGGCGGATCGATCCCGGTGGTGGAGATGATGAAGAATGTGCTCGGCCTGGACTCGCTGCTGATGGGCTTCGGCCTCAATGACGATCAGGTGCACAGCCCGAACGAGAAATTCGAGATGCGCTGCTTCCAGCAAGGCAGCCGCTCGCATGTGAGGCTGCTCGGGGCGATCGCGGCTGTAGCCTGATGCGTCCTACCGGACAGCACCGTGCGCGGTGCTGTCCGGCGGAGCGTTGTGGCGGCAGGACTGACGGTCAGCCCGGAACGGTCGGTTGCACGTTCACGCTATCGGTGGCCAGCGCGCCATCCAGCAGGACCAGTGCGATGCCATCGTCGTGCAACGGCCGATCCCTGTCGTCGGCCTCCAGCATCGACGATGGCGGGCCAGATCGCCGGCAGCAGAATGGAGCGCAGCAGGGCAGGGAAGCGCGCGCCGTCGAGCCGCGCGGCCTCGATCTGGTGCGAGTTGACCTGCCGCAACGCGGCATAGATAGGCACCACCAGGAAAATCAGCGTGCCGACGCGTCGGCGGCTGGTCCGCCGCAGCTTGCAGGCCATCGTTCGAGTCGAATCCGTTGCGGGCGCGGTGCTCTGTTGCACATATCGCCCGAGCGCACCGGCACGAGGTCAATTGACGGCGGACCCCGGCTCCCGCACTTTACGAACGGATGAGTGGGGGGAGCAACGACATGTCGAGCCGTCTGGTCTTCGTGTGCAGCGCGATGCTGGCGTTGGCGACCGGCAGCGCTTGGGCGGATACATTGGTGGTGTGCAGCGAGGCCAGCCCGCCCGCGCTCAACGCTGCGCTCAGCGACGCCAATACGAGCTTCGATGTCAGCGAGCAGATCGCCGATCGGCTGGTGGAGATGGAGCCGGGCGGATCGAAGATCGTCCCTGGGCTGGCGGAATCGTGGACCGTGTCACCGGACGGGCTCCGCTATACCTTCAAATTGCGGCATGGCGTGAAATTCCAGTCGAACGAGCATTTCAAGCCGACCCGCGACATGAATGCCGATGACGTGGTGTTCAGCTTCAACCGCATGGCGGACAAATCGAACAGCTACCACGACGTCGACGGCGCCACCTACGAGATGTTCGACGACTTCGTCGCACCGGCGCTGAAATCGGTCAGCAAGATCAACGACGATACAGTGGCGTTCGACCTAAAGGCGCCCTCCGCCTCGCTGATCAGTGCGTTGACGGTGCAATCGTTCTCGATCTGGTCGGCGGAATACGCCGCGGCGATGGAGAAGGCGGGCACCAAGTCCCAAGTTGATCTTGCGCCGCTCGGCACCGGCCCGTTCCAGTTGGTCGAATACCAGAAGGACAGCAGGATACGCTTTCGCGCCTTCCGGCAGTTCTGGGGCAAGACGGGCGGCATGCCGCAGCGCGCGGCGCGGGTTGATAACCTGATCTTTTCGATCACGCCGGACGCCGCCGTGCGGCTGGCGAAGCTGCGCGCCGACGAATGCCAGATCGAGCGCTATCCGAACCCCGCCGACCTCGATGCGATGCGCCATATGCCGGGCATCAAGGTGTTGCAGGCGCCGGTCGCGGCGCAGAGCATGCTGTCGTTCCGTACAGACAAGAAGCCGTACAGCGACCTCCGCGTCCGTCAGGCGCTGGCCATGGCGATCGATCACGACAGTCTCGTGAAGGCGGTGTTCCAGGGCAGCGGCGAGCCGACCGGCGCCGTGGTTCCGTCCGCGCTGTGGGGGCACAACGGTACTTTGAAGCCATATCCTTACGACCCCGCGAAGGCCAAGGCACTGCTCGCCGAGGCCGGATACCCCAACGGGTTCGCCGTCGATCTCTGGGCCATTCCGGTCGTGCGCGCCTACATGCCGAACGGCCGGCGCGCCGCCGAGATGATTCAGGCTGACTGGGCCAAGATCGGTGTGACGACGAAGGTCGTTACCTATGAATGGGGCGAGTTCCTGCGTCGCCGACGCGCCGGTGAGGCTGACGTCGCGATGAATGGCGGCACCTGGGACTATCCGGACCCGAGCGAGCTCACCGCGACGCAGACCTGCGACGCCATCGCCGACGGCTCCAACGTCTCGCACTGGTGCAACAAGCAATACACCGACCTGATCCACCAGGCCGACATCGTCACCGACCTCGCCGCCCGCGCCAAACTATACGAGCAGGCGCAGGTGGTGTTCCATGACGATATCCCATCGATGATGTTTGCCGACGTGCAGGGCTTCATCGGCGTGCGCGATAATGTCGAGGGCTTCAAGCTGCACTTCCTCGGTGGCCAGCCGTTCGCTGGCGTCGCGCTGGCAAAGTAAGGAACTGGCAATGCAACTCGCGGTTTCCACCTGGCAGGAAGTCGAAGACTATCTGCGCGGTTCGGTCGGCATCATCGTGCCGATCGGTTCCGTCGAACAGCACGGTCCCAACGGGCTGATCGGTACCGACCATCTCTGTGCCGAAGTGGTCGCCAAAGGTGTTGGCGACGCGATCGGGGCAGCGGTGGCGCCGACGCTGGCGTACGGGATGTCGCAACATCATCTCGGCTTCGCCGGCTCGGCGACGCTGCGGCCGAGCACGCTGATGCTGGTGGTGCGCGATGTCGTCCAGTCGCTGGCCGTTCATGGCTTCCGCCGATTCTTCTTCATCAACGGCCATGGCGGCAACGTCGCGACGGTCACGGCTGCGTTCGACGAAATCTACGCCGCCCTGTCGCTCGGTGACGGCGGTGCCGCGGTGCGCTGTCGCATGGAGTTCTGGACCGGCCCGCGCTGCAAGGCGATCAGCGCGGAACTCTATCCCGGCGTCGATGGCCGCCACGCGACCGCCAGCGAGGTGTCGCTGTCGCAGTACTACCAGTCGCAGCACATCAAGCACGCGCAGATGTCGCCGAAGGTCGCCGCGGTCGCGCCTCAGTTCTTCGATGCCTCGGATTACCGGGCGCGCTTCCACGACGGGCGGATCGGCTCGGACCCGTCGCTGTCGTCACCGGAGCACGGCAAGCGCCTTTATGACGCGGCCGTGCTGGACATGATCGACTCCTACAAGGCGTTCCTGGACTACTGAGCGCCGGCACCGGCGACATCATCATGAATGGATGGACAGCATGACGCGCGGTGTCGGTGGTTCGACGATGGCGGCGGAACTCGATCGCCTGCGATCGGTCCGCGGCGAGGCGACGCCGATATCGACCGAGGAGCGTCGCCAGCGGATTGCCAAGGTCCAGGCGATCATGCGCGAGAAGGACATCCAGGCGCTGCACCTCGATGCCTCGACCAGCAATTTCTATTTCACCGGCCTGCGCATCAGCGGATCGGAGCGCCTGCATGGCGTCCTGATCCCGGCTGAAGGCGAGATCACGTACATCACGCCGGCGTTCGAGGCGGCGAAGCTGCAGACGATGATCTCGATCGGCGGCAATGTCAGGAGCTGGCAGGAGCACGAGGACCCGACGGCGCTGGTGATCGACGCTGTCCGGGACATGGGATACCCCAACGGCACGATCGCGGTCGATCCGGCAACGCCGTTCTTCACGTTCGACGGGCTGCGCCGCGCCGGCAACGCCTACAGCTTCGTTAACGCGACAGACATCATCGCCCCGTGCCGGAGCATCAAGTCGCCCGCCGAGATCGCGCTCATCAAGCAGGCGATGGCGATGACGCTGGAGGTGCAGAAGGCGACTGCGCGGATCCTGGCTGAAGGCATCACGACCGAGCAGGTCGAGGCGTTCATCGGCGAGGCGCACCGGCGGATGGGTGCCGACGCCGCAAACACGTTCTGCATCGTCCTGTTCGGCGAGCCGACCGCCTATCCGCACGGTGTGCCGTATCCGCAGACGCTGAAAGCCGGCGACATGGTGCTGATCGACATCGGCGCCACGCTGCACGGCTACCAGTCGGACATCACGCGGTCCTATGTGTTCGGCGAGCCGACCGCGCGCCAGCGCATGGTATGGGAGACCGAGAAGGCGGCGACCGAGGCGGTATTTGCGGCGGCCCGGATCGGCGCCCCTTGCGAAGCGCTCGATGCCGCGGCCCGTAGCGTGATCGCGGGGGCGGGGTTCGGACCCGGCTATGCCCTTCCGGGCCTGCCGCACCGTACCGGCCATGGTCTCGGGCTCGACGTGCATGAGGAGCCGTACATCGTGAAGGGCAACAGGACGGCGCTGGCCGCCGGAATGTGCTTTTCCAACGAACCGACGATCTGCATCTACGGCGAATTCGGCGTTCGCCTCGAAGACCACATCTACATGACCGACGCAGGGGCGAACTGGTTCACCAAGCCCGCGCCCTCGATCGACGACCCGCTCGACGCCGGATTCGAATGACGCGACACGAAGTTGTCACCTTCCGTGAGACCGCGCAGGTCGCGGGCGATTTCGGCTACGACTGAGCCCCAATCGCCCGGTTGCGGCTGGCGGTAGAGGTACCCGGCTCAGCGCCGGGCCACATGAGCGAGTTCCTCCTGGCACCGGCGGGCATCTGCGGCCGCCAGGGCCTGATCGAGATCGGCCAGAATGTCCTCGATATGCTCGACGCCGACACTGAGCCGGATCATTTCGGGCGTTACCCCGGCCTTGCGCTGTTCCTCGGGCGTCATCTGGCGATGCGTGGTGGAAGCCGGATGGCAGGCGAGGGATTTCGCGTCGCCGAGATTGACCAGCCGCTTGACCAGCCGCAGCGCGTCATAGAAGGCCACGCCGGCCGCCACCCCGCCACGCACGCCGAAGGTCAGCAGCGAGCAGGCCTGCCCGGCCAGATACTTCTCCACCATCGGGTAATACGGGCTGTCGGGAAAGCCGGCATAGTTGACCCAGGCGACCCTGGGATCGTCGCGCAGCATTGTCGCGACGTGCCGCGCATTCTGCACATGCCGCTCCACACGCAGCGCCACCATCTCCACCCCCTGCAGCAGCAGAAAGGCGCTCAGCGGCGACAAGGCGGCCCCGGTGGTCCGCAGGCAGAAGTTGCGGCAGCGCTCGATATAGGCGGTCGGCCCGAAATGCCGTGCGTAGGCCAGCCCGTGATAGGACGCATCCGGCTCGTTGAGCATCGGGAAGCGCGCGGCATGGCGGTCCCACGGGAAGCGCCCGCCATCGACGATCACGCCGCCCAGCGTGGTGCCGTGGCCGCCCAGGAATTTCGTCAGCGAATGAATGACGATGTCCGCGCCGAATTCGACCGGCCGCAGCAGCACCGGCGAGGCCACCGTGTTGTCGACCATCAGCGGCACCCCATGCGCGTGCGCGGTGTGCGCCAGGGCTTCGATGTCGCAGACATTGCCGGCGGGGTTGCCGACGCTTTCGCAATAGACCGCCATCGTGTCGTCATCGATCAGCCGTTCGATGTCGTCCGGGCTGTCGCCCGCGGCCAGCCGCACCGTCAGGCCGAGGCGCGGCAGCACATGCGAAAACAGCGTGTGCGTGGTGCCATAGAGCTGCGGCACCGAGACGACGTTGCGGCCGACATCGGCCAGGCTGAGCAGGGCGGCGTGGATCGCGGCCTGCCCGGAGCCGAGGCACAGCGCGCCGGCGCCGCCCTCCAGGGCCGCGATGCGCCGCTCGAGAACCGCAACGGTCGGGTTGCTGATCCGGCTGTAGCGGTAGCCTTCCGCCTCCAGATTGAACAACGCGGCAGCGTGCTCCGCGCTGTCGAACTCGTAGGCGACAGTTTGATAGATGGGAACGGCGACCGATCGCATTGACGGATCGCCCTGATAGCCGGCATGCAGCGCGATTGTTTCGGTCCGCATGGCATGATTCCCTTGCACCGGTGTCGGGCCTTTAGCAGCGACGGCACAGCGGCATGCGCCGACTGGTGGCACGGCGATAGCGGCATGTAAACATGCCGGATAGCAAGTCCCGCCTGGGTGGATGTCATCCTTTCGGCTGATCGCGCGGCCTGCTTTCATCACGGTATCGCCGGATTTCCGCCAGGAACCACGATAGGCCGAAAGCCGTATCCGCGCCGGTTCTTCGCAATTTTGCTTATTGTTCGGAACAGAAACGGTCGGTATTGCCTCAGTGGCGATATAGAGCAACGAACGGCCCAAAAGCTCCTTGCGAGGGAACGATGGCAGAAACAGCTGAGATAGCCATGTCGGTCAGAGAGACGATCATCGGGCGGATCACCGAGATCGCGGCACAGCAGAGAAAGCGGCTGGCGCCGCTGTCGGACGATCTGCTGCTGGTCAATTCCGGCCTGGACTCGCTGTGCCTCGCGATGCTGGTCGCCTCGCTTGACGACAGCCTGGACCTCGATCCGTTCTCCGCCAACGACACGCTCGCCTTTCCGGCAACCCTTGGCGCGTTCATCGAACTCTACGAGAATGCTGCAGCCTGAGCGGCATTCGCTGTGGCAGCTGACGGCGGCGTCCGGCCTGTCGCCGCGACGCTTTCTCGCCGACGCGGCCGGCCGCGTGGTGTTGGACCATCCCGGCACGAACGCCGCGCACGGGATGCCGTTGGCGGCATTGCGCGACCGCTCGGTGCTGATCTCCTCGGCGCGGCAGTTGCCGGCGGCGCTCGCGCTGCTGCATCTCGACGGCATTGCTGCGCGCGTCGTGCTCTGCCCGCCGGACCTGGCCACGGCACATCTGCCGGCGGTCATCGCCGAGGCGCGCATCGATGCCGTCGTCTCCGACGGCACCGGCCCGCTGCCGCCGCCGGAAACCGGCATCCCGGTCTTTCCGTGTCCCGTCCGATACGCCCCCGCGCCGGTCGGCGGGGCGGCGACGGAGTGGCTGCTGTTCACCTCCGGCACCACCGGACGCCCGAAACTCGTTGTCCACACACTGGCCAGCCTGACCGGTCCGTTGGACGATGGGCGCCCCGGGGGGCTGGCGGGGGCGTCGGTCTGGAGCACGTTCTACGACATCCGCCGCTACGGCGGCCTGCAGATCCTGCTGCGCGCGCTGCTCGGCGGCTGCTCGATGGTGCTGTCGCAGGCCGGCGAGGCGGCGAGTGATTTCCTGATCCGCGCCGGCCAGGACGGTGTCACGCATATCTCGGGCACGCCGTCGCACTGGCGCCGGGCACTGATGAGCCCCGCGGCCAGCCGCATGGCGCCGCGCTATGTCCGCCTGTCCGGCGAGGTGGCGGACCAGGCGATCCTGAACGGCCTTGCCGCGGCGTATCCCGCCGCCGAAATCGCCCACGCCTTCGCCTCGACCGAAGCCGGTGTGGCCTTCGACGTGCGCGACGGCCTGGCCGGATTCCCCGCGTCCCTGATCGGCCGGCCCGGCGCCAGGGCCGAGCTGCGCGTCGTGGACGGGTCGCTGCGCATCCGCTCGGCGCGGACCGCACAGGGCTATCTGGGCACCGCCGCCGCGCTCGCGGACGCGGAGGGCTTCGTCGACACCAACGACATGCTGGAGCTGCGCGGCGACCGCTACCATTTCGTCGGCCGCCGCGAGGGCGTGATCAATGTCGGCGGCCTGAAAGTGTATCCCGAGGAGGTGGAGGCGGTGATCAACCAGCACCCGCTGGTGCGGATGGCGCGGGTACGCGGGCGCCCCAGCCCGATCACCGGCGCGCTGGTCGTGGCCGACATCGTCGTGCAGCCGGCCGCCGGGCAAGGCTCGTTCCCCGCATTGCGCGAGGAGATCCTGTCCGCCTGCCGGGAGGTGCTGCCCGCGCACAAGGTCCCGACCATGCTGCGCGAGGTCGCCGCCCTCGACATCGCCGAATCCGGCAAGCTGTTGCGCCGCCATGCGTAATGTCGTCGTCACCGGCGGCACCCGGGGGCTGGGCCTCGGGATCGCGCAGACGCTGGCGGCGGCGGGATTTTGCGTCGTGGCCATTGCCCGCCAGCAAGGCGACCAGTTCGCCGCCGCGCGGGAACGCATGGGCGCTGCGCAGGACGCCGCGGGCGAACTGCATTTCCGCGCCGCCGACCTGTCGGATATCGAGGGCCTCGCCGCCCTGGCGAAATCCCTGCACCGCGAGTTCGGCGCCTTCTACGGCCTGGTCAACAATGCCGGCCTGGGCACCGCGGGCATCCTCGCCAACATGCCGGACGGAGCGATCGAACGGCTGGTGCGCCTGAACGTGCTGTCGCCGCTGACGCTGACGAAGCATCTGGTCCGCTCGATGATGAGCGGGCAGGGCGGGCGGATCGTCAACGTCTCGTCGATCGTGAGCATGACCGGCTACAGCGGCCTGTCGGTCTACAGCGCCACCAAGGCGTCGCTGGTCGGCTTCACCCGCTCGCTGGCGCGCGAACTGGGGCCGCTCGGCATCACCGTCAACGCCATCGCGCCCGGCTTCGTCGATACCGAGATGACGCATGACCTGACCCGCGAGCAGCGCACGCGGATCGCCCGGCGCAGCGCCCTGCACCGCATGCCGGAGGTCGCCGACATTGCCAACGCGGTCGATTTCCTGTTCAGCGACAAGGCCCGCAACATCACCGGCACGGTGACCACGATCGACGCCGGCAACACCGCCTGAGCCGCCGGTTGAGCGGCCGGCGCGCCTGCGGCGTCACAGGCGCAGGCTGGTGCCGATCGCCTGCCGCAGTGCCTCGTCGAAGGCCACGAACCGGCGGGCGTGGCGATCGTTCAGCCACACCGGTTCGGCCGCGCCGGCATAGCCCTCCTGCACCAGTCTTGCCTTGGTCAGCTTGAAGGTGCCGGTGAAATCGAGGGTTTCCGTGAGCCTCACGAACAGCGGCTGCGCATAGGCGGGCAGACGCGCGGCCAGATATGCGTGCAGGCCGGCGAGATCGAAACGCGCGTCGGTGGTAATGGCGGCCATCCCGGCGCGGCCGTCATGCCCCGGCACCGCCACGCCGTAGACCACCGCGTCGGTCACGCCGGGATAGGCGCGCAGCACGGCGGCAACTTCCGTGGTGGCGACGTTCTCGCCCTTCCAACGGAACGTGTCGCCGATGCGGTCCACGAAGAAGAAGTGCCCGGCGGCATCCTTGCGCATCAGGTCGCCGGTGCGGAACCAGCGGTCGCCGGGGACGAACACGTCGTGCAGCACCTTGCTGGCCGAGGCGGCAGCGTCGGTGTAGCCGTCGAACTGCCGCGCCGGCGATCCCGGCGTGGCGTGGATCTGTCCGATCGCCTCGCCGATCTCGTCGGGGCCGCAGGCGATACAGTTCCCCGCTTCATCGCGCAGCGGCGTGGCGGTTTCCGTGTCGCAGCGGATCAGCGCCACCGGGAAGCGTCCGGCCAGGAATGGCGGCACGCGGCCGATGGCGCCCGGCCTGCCGTCGCAATTGTACAGCGACACGTTGCCTTCGGTGGCGGCGTAGAACTCCAGGATGCGCGGAATGGCGAAGCGCTGCGCGAACGCCGTCCATACATCGCCCTGCAGCCCGTTGCCGCAGGCCAGCCGCAACCGGTGCTGCCGCTCGCGCGGATGCGGCGGGCCGGCGGCGAGGTAGCGGCACAGCTCGCCGATATACTGGAAGATCGTGCAGCCGCCATCGGCGACATCGTCCCAGAAGCGGCTGGCGGAAAAGCGTGCGCGGATCAGCACCGAGCCGCCGCGCACCAGCAGCGCCCCGACGGCGACGATGCCGCCGGTGCTGTGGTACAGCGGCAGGCAGTCGTACAGGCAGTCGTCAGCCTGCGCGTCCATCATGCCGGCGAACCAGAAGCTCCATTCGACGATGCGTGCGTGCGTGATCCAGGCCGCCTTCGGCATCCCGGTGGTGCCGGAGGTATAGATCAGCAGCGCCCGGTCCGCCGGCATCGGCGGCCGGCGGTCGGCGTCCGTCAGCGGCGCGCTGTCATGCCGCGCCAGGTCCGGCCCGATCGGCCGCGTGCAGAGCGGGACAGCGTGGCCGCCAACTGCTTCGCCATGCACCCAGACCTGGATGCCGGCGGCAAGCCGGTCCGCGAGTGCCGTGATGGCCGGCAGCAGCGCACCGGCCACGATCAGCCGCGCCGCCCCGGAGATCCGGATACTGTGCGACAGTGCATCGGCGGCCAGATGGGTGTTCAGCAGCGCCACGGCGCAGCCGGCACGGGTAAGCCCGAGCCAGATGGCGACATAATCCGGGCAATTGGGCATCAGCAGGCCGACGACGTTGCCGGCCCCAAGACCCTGCCCGATCGCCCATCGCGCCACGCGGTTCACCCGCCCCGCCAGCGCCCGGTAGCTGAGCACTGTCCCATCGTCCCGCAGCGCCGCCCGCTCGCCATGCGCGGCGGCAAGCCCGTCGATCAGGCCGGGCAGCGTCGTCCCCGGCGCCTCGTCCATAATTCTGACCGCATCAAGCGCACGGATCCACGCCTGCAACGCGTCGCCTCGGGTGTGCATCATGTCCGCACGATAGCCGCCTCGCAGCCGTGTCGATACCTAGTCAAAAGAATTAACATGGGCAGAACAATCTTTTGCGTGATTGGTCCACGTCTTTATCGCAATCCGGGGTTTGTGGCTCGGCCCGTTTTGCCGGCCGCGCCATCGCCGCGCCATCCGTCAGTTGCCTTGTCTCTCGCGCCGTTGCACGTTCGTTGGATGGTTAACGTGCTTACCCTGCTCATCCTGTGCCAGTTCGTGGGCGAGGTCATGGCCCAGGGCCTGGGCCTGCCGGTGGCCGGCCCGTGATCGGTCTGTTCCACCTCTGGGCGTACCTGGAGACCACGCCGATCGCGATGGGGGTCGCCGAACAGATCGACGGAAATCCCTCGCCGGCGACGGCACGCATGTTGCTGCGCTCGGAAACAGCAGGCGCATTTGGCGGCCTGGCCATAGGGTTGAACGGGATCGTCACGGCGGTGCCGGTGCCGCCTCTCGCCGAGCTTTTCGGCGGCTCATAGTCGGCAAACAGGGGGATGGGTATGCCAGTGCAGAGCTACGTGGTGCCGACCAGCCACGCCACCATCGCGGTCAGCGAGAGCAGCGGCAGCGGGCCCGTGCTGGTGCTGGTCCACGGCAATTCCTCCTGCAAGGAGGTATTCCGCAACCAGCTGGACGGCAGCATCGGTGGCCGCTACCGCACCATCGCGCTCGACCTGCCCGGGCACGGCCGCTCCTCCGATGCCCGCAATCCATGGCGAACCTATACCATGCCGGGCTACGCCGACATGATGGCCGAGTTATTGGACATCCTGGGCGTTGGCCGGTTCGCGGTGCTGGGGTGGTCGCTGGGTGGCCATATCGGCCTGGAGCTGTTTACACGGCACGCCGGCATGGTCGGGCTGCTAGCCACCGGCACGCCGCCGGTGGCGCTGACGCCCGAGGCGATGATGCAGGGCTTTCGGCCCTCCGAGCATATGGGTCTCGCCGGCAGGGCCGAGTTCACGGCCGCCGAGGTGGACGCTTACGCGCGCAATACCTGCGGCCTCAACGCGCCGTTCGAGCCATTCTTGCTGGACGCGGTGAAGCGCACCGACGGACGGGCACGCGAGCGGATGCTCAGCGCCGCCCTCGCCGGCTGGGGCACCGACCAGTTGCGGCTGGTCGAGACGCTGGACCGCCCGCTTGCGATCGTGTCAGGCGGCGACGAGCCGTTCGTCAACAACGCCTATCTCCGGGGCATCAGCTACAAGAACCTGTGGGACGGGCAGGTGCATGTCCTGCCCGGAATCGGCCATGCGCCGTTCTGGGAAGCGCCCGAGCAGTTCGACCCGCTGCTGGCGCGTTTCCTCGCCGATGTCCTCTGATCGGGCGCCCCGGGATCGTGCTCTGCGCGCATACCGACGCGGTGCCGGTGGACGGCCAGAGCTGGACGCGCGACCCATTCAAGCTCACGCGCCCCGGCATGATCCAGGCCGTGCAGGGCGAGGTGCGAGCGCATGCACCGGCACCGTGCCGTACGTCATCTGCGGCCCAGCCGACATCGCCCAGGCGCACACGCCGGACGAACGGATCGAACTGTCGCAGATCGAAGCCTGCGCGCAGTTCCTGACGCGGCTGCTCGATCATGCTCGTACCGATTGAGCCGCGCGCCAGCCGTGACTAGATATGTCACATCACGATATCTATATCGCAAGAAATCAGTCTGATGTCGGAACCCAATCCTCCCGAACTGTTGCAGATCCTGACGACGGACCTCGTCGCCATCACACGCGGTCGGTCGGTGCCGGCCGACGCGCCCGGGTGGCGCGTGCAGGGCTGCGGATGGGTGCCGGCCAACCACGCGCTCGACCCGTTCGGCGCCATCGCCACGCCCAATCCGTGGGGGGCGATCGGCGACCTGCGGCTGCGGCCGGACGTGGCCACCGAGACCCGCGTGGACGGCATTCCCGGCCGCCCACCGCTGCACATGGTGCTGGCGGACATCGCCGAGCTGGACGGCACCACCTGGGCCTGCTGCCCGCGCGACTTCCTGCGCCGCGCGCTCGCCGATCTGGAACTGAACGGCCTGTCGCTGGTCGGCGCATTCGAGCATGAATTCACGCTGGCGCCGACCGACGCACCGCCGGCCCCGTCTTTTTCGCTGACGGCGCAGCGGCGGGCCGAGCCGTTGCTGAGCCACCTGTTCGCGGCCCTGCGCCGGGCCGGCGTGGCGCCGGAAATGATCCTGCCGGAATACGGCGCCGACCAGTTCGAGGTGACCTGCGCCCCGGCCGCCGGCATGATCGCGGCCGACCGCGCGGTGGTCCTGCGCGAAGTGGTGCGCGACCTCGGCGAAGCGTCCGGCCGGCGCGCCAGCTTCAGCCCCAAGCCGACGCCGGATGGCGTGGGCAACGGGGTGCATATCCATTTCAGTCTGCGCGATGCGGACCGCACGCCGGTGACCTATGATCCCGCCGGCCCCGGCGGCCTCTCGGGCACCGCCGCCGCCTTCGTGGCAGGCGTGCTGCGGCACATGCCGGCGCTGTGCGCCATCACGGCGCCCGCGCCAGTGTCCTATCTGCGCCTCGTGCCGCATCACTGGAGCGCCGCCTACGCCTGCCTGGGCGAGCGCAACCGCGAGGCGTCGTTGCGCATCTGCCCGCTGCCAGCCACGGCTACCGATCCGGCGCGCGCGTTCAACGTCGAGTACCGGGCCGTCGATGCCACCGCCAATCCGTATCTGGCGCTCGGCGTACTGGTCCGAGCCGGGCTGGCCGGGCTGCGTGACGGGCTGCCGGCGCCGCCGCTGGTCCACGCCGATCCGGCCGATCTGACGGAGGCCGAGCGTGCCAGCCTCGGCGCCACACGCCTGCCCGACAGCCTCGGCGCCGCGCTGGCCTGCCTCTCCGCCGACGCCGAGGCGGTGTCCTGGTTCCCACCCGACCTGCTCGCCGCATACCATAGCCTGAAGGCGCACGAGATTGCGCTCGCGGAAGGCCTGTCCGCGGACGCGCTGTGCCGGCGCTACAGTGCCATCTACTGAGGACCGCAGCATGCTGAATGACGACCCGCCCGCCGTGGAGGTGGTGAACGCGGCTGGCGCCTCGCCGGTGTTCCTGTTGTGCGAGCACGCTTCCAACCACATCCCACGCCGCTACGGGCGGCTCGGGCTGACGGAAGCGGATCTGCAACGTCACATCGCCTACGACATCGGCGCCGCCGCGGTGGCGCGCGCGCTGTCGGCACGCCTTGATGCGCCTCTGGTGCTGTCCGGCTATTCGCGGCTGCTGATCGACTGCAATCGCCCGGCGCGCGCGCCCGGCCTGATTCCCGAGCGTAGCGAGGCCACCGACATTCCCGGCAATATCGGCCTCGACGCGGCCGAACGCGCGCGGCGCGACGCGCTGTTCTTCGCCCCGTTTCGCGAGACGGTGGCGGACATGCTCGACGCGCGGGTGCGGCAGGGGCGCAAGACACTGCTGATCGGCGTCCATAGTTTTACCCCCGTCTATCTCGGGGTGCCGCGTTCCTGGCATGCCGGGTGGCTGTATCTGCAGGCCGCGGACCTGGGGCGGGCGCTGATCGCCGCCCTGCGGGCGAGCAATGAGGCGCTCGTCGTAGGCGACAATGAGCCGTATCGGGTGACCGTCGACGGCGATTACACGGTGCCGTACCAAGGCGATGCGCGCGGCATTCCGACGGCGCTGATCGAGATCAGACAGGACCTGATCGGTGACGCGGACGGTGCCGCGGCCTGGAGCGAGCGGCTGGCCGGCGTCCTGACCCCCGTCGCGCGGGCGTTTTAGCGGCGGCCGGAACCGGGTGCCCCTGAGCGCCTTTCATCGGTGGTTTTTGGACCGGAGTTCATGGGATGAGCACGCGACGGACATTCTGGCGCAGCCTGATGGGCCTGCCGATCCTGGCAGCGCTCGGCCGCCTTGCGAAGGCGGATACACCGCCGTCGGCCGAATTGCCGACCGGGCCACCCGGCATGGAAATGCTGACCGTCTTCCTGCGCCACGACGAGACGAAGACGGTCGACCAGATCAACCAGCACTTGCGGGAAACCGGCTGGTTCGAGCACTTCCCGCCGCCAGGCGTCGAAGTCGTGTCGTGGTACGTGATGATGGGAATTGGCCGGGTGGTGACGCTCCGCTTCCCGGCGGAGCGTCTGCGCGACATCAACCGATTGATCGAAGGCGAGGCGTGGGGCGGCTACCGAACAGAATTCTATCCGACCTACGATTACCGGGCGCTGTATGACCAGCTTCGAGCGAAGATGAAATAGCCGACATCGCTGACGCTACAGGGCGCGCATAAACGCCACCAGATCCTGTTTCTCCTGCGTCGAGAGTTTGTCGCCGAGGACCAGGTTGAAGAACTCGACCGTGTCGTCCAGCGTCAGCAGACGCTCGTCATGCAGGAAGGGCGGGTTGTCCTTCACGCCGCGTAACGCGAAGGTCTTGATCTTGCCGTCGCCGACCTCCATCGCGTAGTTCACCATCTCCGGCTTGAAGAACCGCTCGGTCCGAAGGTCGTGCATCAGGTTGTCGGTATAATAGGGCGGCTGATGGCAGCTTGCGCACTGGCCCTTGCCGAAGAAGACGTCCTGCCCGCGCATTTCGGCCGGAGTCGCCTGGGAGGGGTCGAGCTTGCCGAACAGGTCGAGCTTGGGCGCGGGCGGGAAGTCCAGGATTTCCTGGAAGTCGGCCATGAAGTCCACCTGGCTGCCGCGCTCAAGCGGGTTCACGCCCTTCTTCGTCGCGTCCACGATGTCGCCGTCGAAATAGGCGGTACGCTGCTCGAACTCCGTGAAATCCTCGATCGTCTTCAGCGCCCGCTGCGAGCCGAACAGCCGTTGGATGTTCACGCCGCGGAGCGACACGGTCTTGAGCCGATGGCGGTACCATTCCGGGCGGATACTGGGATCAAGGTGTGTTGCGCCGTTCTGGTGGCCGTTCGAGTGGCAGTCGAAGCAGGACGAGCCTTGGCTGGCCACTGCCGACTTGCGATCGTCGGTCGCGTTGAACTGCTGCTGCGGGAACGGCGTCACCAACAGGCGCAGCCCCTCCAATTCCCGCGGCGAGATAATGCCGTTGAACAGCTCGTAGTAGTTGGTGAGCGTAACGAGCTTGCCTTGCGAGACATCCCCCAGATCGGGGCGTCCGGTCAGGTAGATCGCCGGCGGAAACGCGGCCAGGAAGCGCTCCGGCAGGTCGAAATCGAGGTCAAAACGGGCTAGGTCTCGCCCGTCCTGCCGCTTGATCGCGTCGATCGCGATCTGCGGAAAGACGAAGCCGCCGGTGGGATGGAAGGGGTGCGGCAAGGGAAGGAAGCCCTTGGGCCACAGACCCCGTTCACGGATCTCGTCCGGGCTCATCGCCGCGAGCTGCTCCCACGTCACCCCGGCCGGCAGCTTGACGCGTACGCCCTCCTGGAGCGGCTTTCCGCGTTCCAGCGTGACGCCCTGGGCGGGGTGATCGCCCAAGTCATAGCGCTCCTCAAGTATCGCCTGATGCTCGCGTTCGATACCCGGCTTGGCCGCCACATCCTGGGCCATCCTGGCGGAGAACGGCTGGTCGATGGCGATAGGCATGTAGCTTGTCAGCCCGCGTGGTCCCTTGTCATAGCCTTCCGTCCCCATCAGATACGGGTTCGGAGGCGCAGTTTGAGGCCCCTGCTGGGCGTCGGCCTGGCCGAGTGACAGCATTGCGGCCGATAAGACCAGAAGACGTCGTAACCCGTTGCTCGGCCCGATCATGAGTTCCTTCCTTCGAAGCGTCGGGGATAACGGTCCGGAAATCGACAGTCAGGCAGCCAGATGTCTAAAGCTCGAGTTCCGACAGGCCAGGATGGTCCGCCGGCCGGGGACCGAGGCGACGCCAGTGATATTTCCGCTCCGATTCCTTAATGGGAACATCGTTGATGGATGCAAGCCGTCGCTGCATCTGGCCGTTGGCGGCGAATTCCCAGTTCTCGTTCCCATACGACCGGAACCAGTTGCCGGAATCATCGTGCCATTCATAAGCAAAACGGACGGCGATCCGGTTGTCCAAAAACGCCCAGAGTTCCTTGATC
This sequence comes from uncultured Pseudomonadota bacterium, assembly GCA_963764895.1. Taxonomy (GTDB): domain Bacteria; phylum Pseudomonadota; class Alphaproteobacteria; order Acetobacterales; family Acetobacteraceae; genus CAVXUK01. The sequence continues at coordinate 101,169 of CAVXUK010000007.1, read as the reverse complement.
AGCCGGTAGTCGAGCTCCTTGGTCCATTTGCGGGTCAGGAACGCCACGATCGCCGGCCGCCCTTCGATGAATTCGGCGCGGTTCCGCCAGTAGCAGTCCGTCGTGTAGGCCAATGTGACGTGTTCGGGATCGCACGAGTTCCAGCCGTCTTCTGCACCCCGGACCTTCTGGACGGCCGTTTCCCGCGTGAATGGCGGCAGCGGTGGATGGGTGTCCGCCATGACCTGCGTCCGTTCTAGCCGTTGGGGCGGCGGGTTGCCTCGAACAGGAACCAGGTTCGACGCTCGCTTTCGTCGATCCAGTTCTCCAGCAGGCTCGCGGTTGCCACGTCGCCGTACTCGTCGCAGACGCCGTGAACTTCGCGCATGATCGACACGAGGCGCAGGTTGTCGTCGCGCAGCTCGGCCAGCATATCCTGCGGGTCGACGTACTCGGCGTCGTTGTCGGCGATGCGCTGCTGGCGGGCGATTTGCCCGATGGAGCGCAATGTCGTGCCGCCGATCTTGCGCGCGCGCTCGGCTATCGGATCGGTCATCGCGAAAAGCTGATCGCCGTGCTCATCGAGCAGCAGGTGGTAGTCGCGGAAATGGGGACCGCTCATATGCCAGTGAAAATTCTTGGTTTTCAGATACAAGGCAAAGACATCCGCCAGCAGGCCGCCCAGGGCAGCCGAGATATCACGTGTCGCCTCCGCTTTCAGGTCGGTGCGCGTGCCTAGTTGCTCCCGCACGTGCACCTCGCTCGCGGATTTCGTCTTGCTCATCATGGCCTCCGGCTTCGTGTGTCAGAAAAGCGCCAGAATCGGGCGCATGGCAGTCGGCGCCTGGTCCCAAGTGCGTTCGATTGGCACCGCCATCGACGTCCTGAGCATGCACGCGGGTCGCTCATTGCCATTTTTTCCTGCGCGGTAGCATGGGGGGGCGGCAATGAAGCGCAAAACGAGTTATCCTCGTTATCAGAATTTGATTCTCTCATGTTGTAACACGGACCGGCGGAGGCAGGCCGGTGGGGCGCCGGCGGCGCCCCGAACGATCCTTATCCCTGTGCGGCCATCGGCCTGACGATCACCGGGATCGACTTTGCCGATGGCGTCTTGCTCTTTTTATCGTGATAGCTCAGTGGCAGCAGGCCGTTCGTCTCAGGATAGTACGCAGCGATCGAGCCGCGTGGGATGTTGTAGGGCCGCGCCTTGAAGCCATCTGCGGTCCGGCGCACATCGCCGCGATCGGTTACCGATTCGAGTTCGACGAGGGAGTCCGGCCCGATCCGGCGCTCCGCCATGTCGTCTTCGTTCATGAAGACGACCATGCGCCCCCCGAAAACGCCGCGGTAGCGATCATCCAGGGTGTAGATCGTGGTATTGTACTGGTCGTGGCTCCTGATCGTCGTCAGTTGCAGCGCCGCCGGATCGTCGACATCGGGGTCTTCCGCGACGCCGGTGCAAACAAGGAAGTTCGCGCGTCCGGTTGCTGTCCGCCATTCCCGAATTCGCGGGCCGTTATAGAGATGGAAGCCACCCGGGACGCGGATGCGGGCGTTGAAGTCGGCGAACAGCTCGGGAAATACAGCCTCGATCTTGTCACGGATCAGGTCGTAATTGGCCTCGAACCCGCTCCAGTCGATCCCACTCTCCGGCAAGGTGGCGCGGGCCATGCCGCATATGATCGACACCTCGGATTTGAGATCGGGACTTGGAGGCGTGACGAGGCCGCCCGAGGCGTGCACCATCGACATACTGTCTTCGACCGTGACGCTCTGGTGGCTACCCGCCTGGATGTCGATATCGCTTCTCGCCAGACACGGCAGGATCAGCGCCTCCTGGCCGTGGACGACATGGCCTCGGTTGAGTTTCGTGTTGATCGCGACGGTCAGCTTCAGTCGCCGCATCGCCTCCTGTGCGAGCGCCGTTTCCGGAACCGCGGCAATGAAATTCCCACCAAGACCGATGAACACGTCGGATCGGCCGTCGATCATCGCTTGCAGCGTGTCCACCACCGAACGCCCGTGATGCTGGGGCGGATGGAAGCCGAAGACCTTCTCGATCTGGCCGAGCAGTTCCGCGCTCGGCTTTTCGTCGATCCCGACGGTACGGTCGCCCTGCACGTTGGAATGCCCGCGGACCGGGCAAATCCCTGCGCCGGGCCTGCCGAAATTGCCGCGCATCATCAGCAGATTGGCGACCTGCTGGACGTTCTCGGTACCGTAGCGGTGCTGGGTGAGCCCATGCCGTAGCAGATGATGACGGATTTCGGCCTGCAGGTAGATCCGCGCCATCCGCTCGATCTGGTCCCGCCGCAAGCCCGAGACGCGCAGGATGTCGTCCCAGGACGTGCGCCGCAGATCATCCGCCAGCGCATCGAAGCCGAGTCGTGTGCTGTTCGATGAAGGCAAGATCCAGCACCGGGTCGCCGCCGGCCCGAATCGCCGCCTCGTGCGCCTCGAGGACAAGCTTCATAACGCCCTTCAGGGCGGCGACATCGCCGCCGACGCGGACCTGGCAATATTCGCTGGCGATCCGGGTCGAACTGAACGTCACCATCTCGACCGGGTCCTGCGGTGCGGCGAACCGCTCCAGCGCCCGTTCGCGCAGCGGGTTCATCGCCACGATCGGCACGCCGCGCCGCGACGCGTCGCGCAGCGAGGTCATCATGCGCGGGACTGTTGGTGCCCGGGTTCTGCCCGATCACGAAGATGGCGTCGGTCTGCTCGAAATCCTCCAGCAGAACCGTCCCCTTGCCGATGCCGATGCTCTCGCGGCAGGCCGACGCTGGTCGCCTCGTGGCACATGTTCGAACAATCGGGAAAGTTGTTGGTGCCGAAGCGCCGCACGAAAAGCTGGTAGAGAAAGGCAGCTTCGTTGGAGGCCCGGCCGGAGGTGTAGAAATCCGCCCGATCGGGACTTTCGAGGGCGCGAAGATGCGCCCCGATCGTGGCAAAGGCGTCGTCCCAACTGATCGGCTCGTAATGGTCCGTCGTGCTGTTGTAGCGCATCGGCTCGGTCAGCCGGCCCTGTTCCTCCAGCCAGTAGTCGCTCTGCCGTGCCAGATCGCTGACGGTGTAGGCGGCGAAGAACTCGCGGGTCACCACGCGCCTGTCAGTTCGAACGAGACTGCCTTGGCGCCGTTCTCGCAGAATTCGAAGGAACTGGTGTGCTTCGGGTCAGGCCACGCACATCCGGGGCAGTCGAAGCCATCCGGCTGGTTCATCGACAGCAGCGCCTTGGCGCCCTTGAGGACGATGCTCTGCTCGCGCAGTGCATGCGCCGTGGCGCGCAGGGCGCCCCAACCGCCGGCTGGGCTCTCATACGGCTCGAAGACGGGGCCTGAAGGCGGCTCATCGACATGAACCCCAGGCTTGTCGGAGGGCGACGGTGCAAGCGGGTCGGACATGGGATGTACCTTCCAAGGTCTGACAGTCGATGTCGTGCGGCCTTCCGATGAAGTTGGCTGTTCCGTGATAGTGAACAAGCATAACATTTTGAGAAAATATTATTCGCGGAGCAATGATCACGCTGATTTCGCGCAACAGACGGAAAATGCAGTCTTAATTCCACCTTTTCATGATGGAGCCGAAGCGAGTGGAAAAAGGTATTCCCGACAGGAAGTGTGGATTGCCTCCGGTCGCCGTGTTGGCTCAGGCATCCGGCGCGGGTCGCGCCCGCTGATTGTAGAGCAGCTTCGCGCGACGCTCCTGTTCTTCCGGTGTAATGGCCGCCGGGTCACCGGGAAGGTCGGCCCCGACCGCGAGGCCGCGTTGCACGGCTGGCCGGTTGCCGACCTCCTCGAACCACCGCGCGAAGTATTTGAACTCGGCGAGGTCCTGCCCCTGGCCCTGCCAGTTCACTGTCCAGGGGTAGGCAATCATGTCGGCGATCGTGTACTCGTCGCCGGCGATGTACCGCCGGTCGTACAACCGGTTGTTCAGGACGCCGTAGAGCCGGTTGGCTTCGTCCGTGAACCGGCGGACGGCATAGGACTGATCGCCCTGCTGGTCGCCGAGCCTGCGGAAATGGCCGTTCTCGCCGAGCTTCGGGCCCTGGTTCGCCACCTGCCAGATCACCCACTGGGTGACCTCGTATTTGCCGCGGGGATCCTGGGGCCAGAACCGGGCCGCCTTCTCGGCAATGTAGAACAGGATCGCGCCTGATTCGAATACGACAATCGGCTCGCCGCCGCCGACCGGATCATGATCGACAAGCACCGGCATGCGGTGGTTGGGATTCATTTGGAGAAATGCTTCGCTGAACTGATCGCCACGGCCGATATTGCATGGCACGATCCGGTACGGTTCGTCGAGTTCTTCCAACAGGATCGTGACCTTCTTGCCATTCGGCGTCGGCCAGAAGTGAACGTCGTACATGCCGCCCTCCCTGAAGTCATGCATGATGTGACGTCGAATGCGGCCTGTTCAACAGGCGACCAGGGCCACCATGGCATCACCAACCACCTTCCTTTACGCTGCTTGCGTCATGCTGCCGGCCAGAGGCGGCTGGCTCGGTCGGCATGAGATTGGCGGCGGATTCTTCATGTCGTTGGACACATATGCCCGACGGCACCACTGATCCTTGCCGAAGGCGGCCAGACGTTCGAAGGGATGCCAGCGCTTTGCGTCGCGGTATGCCGGGACCCGGGTATCCTGCCTCGTCCGGATCTCGGTATGCAGTCGGATAGCGACGACGTATCAGAAACGCCACCGATGGACGCGGCGGAGTTCGTTCAGGCCGCTGGTCAGCGATGCGGCAAGCCGGATCAGCGGCACGGTCTTCCCGGTGGATGGCTGCGCGGGAGAAGGCCGTGCTGATGATCGTCAGGATTTGGCCGGCGATGACGAAGAGCGCGTCTCGGCTCGGGAACTGTAGTGGGCAGGGTCTTGGCGGCGTCGGTCGTGGACATGGCCGCTCCTCCAGGATCGTCGCGGCCGCAGCTGCGTCACATGATGCCGGTCTTGTCGAAAATCGTCTGGGTGGCCTCGCCTTTGAGAATCATGTCACGAACCTCGTCCTCTCCGTCGACCTTCTTCAGAGCGGCGGCGATGATGTCGTCGACATGAACCTTCGGCACCACGACAACGCCGTCGATGTCGCCGACCAGCAGATCGCCCGGACTCACACGGGCGCCGTTGCCGAACGTGATGCCACAGCGGAAGTCGATTACCCGGCCGCGCAAGCGCTGATCCTGGGCATAGGACCCGTGCGAGAAGACCTGAAACCCGAGCTGGAGGATCTCACGTGTGTCGCGATGATATCCGTCGAGGATGGCACCTTCGGCGCCCAGGCTGCGGGCCCGCGTGCTCATCAGCCCGCCCCACAACGCGTAAGTCGGCGAGGCCCCGGTCGTGATGTAGATATCGCCGGGCCGAAGGGCATCCAGCGCCCGGAACATCAGGCCGAACGGCTCCGGCTTGCCGCTATGGCCCACCACCTCGCCCGCGCAATCTGCTTCGAGGACTGGCATCGCGCGCCCGACCAGCATCCGGTCGGGGAAGAGCGCGCGTATGGCGGGCGGCAGGAATTGCTGCGTCAGGCCGGCAGCGTCGAGCACATCGCCGATCACGGCGGTAAATAGGCGTTCGCGAACTGTTTTGAAAAGCGCTGTGTCGGAACTCACCGGCTCACTCCTCACTATCGGGTAGCCAAAACCCTCTTGTCGGATTCCGCAGTCGCGACTCCGCGGTCCACGGCGGCGATGGCGTCGGTGAAATGCGCGTGCATGGCCGCCGCAGCAGCCTCCGCGTCACCCTGTCCGACCGCATCGGCAATGTGTTCGTGCAGTGCCTGCACGCGCTGCGATTCGGCCTGGTCGCGCCGGCTCCTGTGCCCGAACGCCATCGAATCCCGGAATGCCGCGTGGCAGCCGTTGACCAGGAATGTATAAAAACGTTGTCGGTCGCTTGCGCGAGCACGCCGTGGAAACGAAAATCGAGGTCGACGTAGGCTTCGAGGTCGTGCAGGGCACCGGCCATATCCGCAACGATCCCGGAAAGGTCCTCGGCCATTGCAGGCGTCCGACGTTGCGCAGCGAGCGAAGCCATCGCGATTTCGATGCCGCTGCGCACTTCGAGGACGTCGGCAATTTGCATTTGCCCGGTCATGAGGGCGCCATCGACGATGTCCTGAAGGACCTGCGCCTTCAGCGACGAAACACGCGGGCGCTTGCCGATCTCCACATCGATCAGCCCGATAGCCGACAGACGTCGCGACGCCTCCCTGACCATCGTCCGGCTGACGCCGAGGTTGCGCGACAGCTTGATCTCACTGGGAAGTTCCGCTCCCGGTCCAAGCCCGTTGCGCGAGATATGGCGACGCATATGCGTCGCGACATCGCCGATCGCCAGAGGCTTACCGTCGTCTCGCACGTGTCCCTTTCAGCGGCGACCTTCGCCCGCCTGTCGGACAGGTTTCGGCCTATAGCGGGTTGGCGCCGGCAGGTCAACCTGTCGGACAGGTTGGATTCGGATCGTCCGGCTCTACCAGAGTAGAAGCCCGTCGCTTTATCTGTTCCTCCGCAGGCCCTACACTGGCGCCATGATCTTTCACGCCGACCTCCACGTTCATTCGAAATATTCCCGTGCCACCAGCCGCGACCTCGATCTTGAGCACCTCGCCTGGTGGGCAGCGCGCAAGGGAATCGCCGTGGTCGGCACAGGGGATTGCGTGCATCCGGCCTGGCTTGCCGAGATCAAGGATAAGCTCGTTCCCGATGGCAGCGGCCTGTTTCGCCTCAGGCCAGACATCGAGGCGGAGGTCGAGAAGACTCTGCCGCGTGCCTGTCGGACGTCCGTGCGTTTCATGCTTTCGACCGAAATCTCGACTATCTACAAGAAGGGCGAGAAAACGCGGAAAATCCATCACCTGATCTATATGCCCGATTTCGACACAGCCGACCGGTTGGCGGCGAGCCTCGGGCGGATTGGCAATATCGCCTCTGACGGGCGGCCAATCCTGGGATTGGATTCACGCGACCTCCTCGAGATCACGCTGGAATCGGGACCGCACTCCTATCTCGTGCCGGCCCATATCTGGACACCATGGTTCGCTGCGCTTGGATCGCAGTCCGGTTTCGATTCGATCTGGGACTGCTATGGCGATCTTGCCGATCATATCTTTGCCGTCGAGACCGGGCTTTCCTCCGATCCCGCGATGAACTGGCGTGTGTCCCTTCTCGACCGCTTCCGGCTCACGTCCAATTCCGACGCCCATTCGCCAGGCAAACTCGGCCGCGAGGCAACGCGCTTTTCCTGCGAACCCGACTATGCCGCCATCCGTCGCGCATTGGAGTCCGGCGAGGGATATCAGGGAACGGTCGAGTTTTTCCCCGAGGAGGGGAAGTACCACATGGACGGGCATCGTGCCTGCGGTGTGCGGCTGGACCCCAAGGAAACGCTCGCGCTCGACGGACGCTGTCCGGTCTGCGGCAACCGTGTCACTGTCGGAGTCGCGCACCGCGTCGAAAAACTCGCTGATCGTAGCGAGGCTGAAGCTGCCCCGCCGTCGACGGCCGGAGAGGTGTCGAGCCTTGTACCTCTCCCGGAAATCCTCTCCGAAATCGTCGGCAGTGGCGTCGCCTCGAAGGCGGTGGACCAGGCCTATGACCGCGCGACCGCCGCGCTGGGCCCGGAGCTTTCCGTGCTGGGAGAGATGCCGGTTGAAGACATCGCGCGGGTCGACTCCCTGCTCGCCGAAGCGGTCACCAGACTTCGCGCCGGGGCGGTGATCCGGCAGGCGGGCTATGACGGTGAATATGGTGTGATCCGGTTATTCGGCGAAGGCGAACTGAGCCGGCGGACCAGGGGTGAGTTCCTGTTCAATGCGCCGGTGCATCGCCGGGCGCAGGCGCCGAAGCCGCGAACCGGGGAGACGGCGCGAGATGACGCGGTGCCTTCCTCCGTGCCGGCCGCACCGGTGCCCTCCGGCCGTGTCGGGCTTCTCGCTGCGCTCGACGTCGACCAGGCCCGTGCCGTCGAGATGGTCGAAGGCCCGCTGATTGCGATCGCCGGTCCCGGTTCGGGCAAGACGCGCATGCTGACGTACCGGATCGCTTATCTGGTGCGCGAGCGTGGCGTGTCGGCGGCTTCTTGCATGGCCATCACCTTCACTCGCCGGGCGACCGAGGAATTGCGGGCGCGGCTCTCCGCCCTGCTGCCGGATGATGTCCGTGCGGTAGCGGTCCACAGTTTCCATTCCCTGGGGCTTGCAATCCTGCATGCCCACGGTGCGGCGCTCGGGCTTGCCCCCGACTTCCGCATTGCCGATGAAGCGGAACGGAAAGCCGCGCTTGCCGCCGCGCTGGCTGTCACCGAAAGCCGGGCCACGCGGCTGGTGAAGGCCATCTCGGTATTGAAACGGACGGGTATTGCCGGGGAGGGCGAGGAACGGGATGCACGCGCCGTCCTCGATCGGCTGGGGCTTGAGCAGAACTGGGTTGATTTCGACGATCTGGTCGCGCTCGCGGTGGATCTGCTGGAGCGAGACGCGGAAATCGCAGCACGGTGGCGGGCGCGCTTTGCCCATATACTCGTCGATGAGTTCCAGGATGTGGATGAGCAGCAATACCGCCTGTTGCGTCTCATCGCCGGCCCCGACGGCAATCTCTGCGTGATCGGTGATCCGAACCAGGCGATCTATGGTTTTCGCGGGGCCGACGCGACGTGCTTCGAGCGTTTCACCCGCGATTTCCCCTCCGTCCGAACGGTGCGGCTCGCACGCAACTACCGCTCGACCGGCATTATCGTTACCGCTGCCGCCCAGCTCGTTGGCGCGGCGCCGGACGGTCTCACCCGTCCCATGCAGGAACCAATCGTCCTCCATACCGCTGCGAGCGAAGAGGCGGAAGCCGAGTATGTCGCGGCGACGATCGAGGATCTCATGGGCGGGCACGATCTGCTTTCGGCCCACAGGGACAAGTCCGGCGGGACGAAAGCCGGAATGGCGCTGGGCTTTGCCGACTTCGCTGTTCTCTACCGCACCGATGCGCAATCTGTCGCGGTCAGGGATGCTTTCGACCGGGCCGGCATTCCATTCAAGAAGAGTTCGCCGGCGCCGATTGCCGGGCATGCGGGCGTCGTGGTCCTGTGCCGAATGCTGGCGGAACAGGACGAGGGGTTGGCGGGGATGGATTTGCCGATCCGCCTTGCCGCCGCGGCCGAAGCGGCGAGGCGGCGGGAAGGTGTCGAAGCGGCGGCGCTGGCCGAGGCGAGGGGCTGGCTTGCCACGCTCGTCGCGTCGAAGGCAGTTGCGGACGATGTGACGCGGCTTCGTGAACAGGTGGCGCTCTCAACCGAGGCGGATTTTCACGATCTCCGTGCCGATCGAGTCTCGCTCATGACCATGCATGCAGCCAAGGGGCTGGAGTTTCCGGTGGTGTTCGTCGTGGGGATGGAGGATGGGTTGGTGCCGTTTTCCTGGGGTTCGGCCACGATGGAGGGCCACGGCGCGCAGGCCGAGGAGCGGCGTCTCTTCTATGTCGCCATGACCCGGGCCAAGGACAGGTTGTTCCTCACCCATGCAAGGGAGCGGTTCTGGCGTGGCGCGGTACGTTCGCTGCGGCCGTCGCCTTTTCTCGGCGATATTTCCGAGGACTTGATCACGCGCCGCACATCGGCCGGTCGTAAGCGGCGGCCGCAGCAATTCAGCCTGTTCTGACGTGCGGTCCACGGTCCGCGGCCCGGTTTCCGTTCGCGCGGGCCGGCGCCCGTGCGACCATCTTGCCAGCCGTCGCGGATGGGACAGGTTGGACAGTTTGGCTCGCGCGCCCGGCAGACGGTTTGCCCCAGCCGTTTCAGCAGCCAGTGCAGTTCCAGGAGATCCGCCGCGCTCCAGTTTTCCACGGCTGGCATGTTGGAGCGGACGGACGAGAGACGCGGATTGCCAATGTGGTCCAGGTTAATGTGCGCAAGGATGAGATGCTGCGCACGTTCGACAGCTCGGGCGGCGGCTACGGCGACCCGCTGATGCGCGATCCGCGACGGGGCTTGCGTGATGTGCTGGAGGGCTGGGAAGCCGCCCAGCGCGCAATGGCAATTTATGACGTCGTGCCGACCGGGAGCGTCGACGGCGAGTCGCTATTGGTCGATGTCGAAGCTGCCGGCGCGCGCCGTTCAGTGTTGCAGATGAACTCGTAGGGGTAGGGCCCTTCAACGGCTTGAGGCGGCATATGTCTCCCAGCCCTTACGCCTGAGGTCGCAGGCCGGGCAGGCACCGCAGCCGTGACCCCAGGGGTGCTTCAGCGAACGAACGCCGAGATAGCAAGTATGCGTCCTCTCAATGACAATCTCGACAAACGGCTTCCCGCCAAGCCTTTCTGCCAGTTGCCAGGTAGCAGCTTTGTCCAGCCACATGAGCGGAGTGTGCAGGACGAAGCGCCGCTCCATACCGAGATTGATCGCCACCTGCAACGCCTTGAGCGTATCGTCACGGCAGTCAGGATAGCCCGAGTAATCGGTCTCGCACATGCCACCGACCATGTGTCGCAAGCCACGCCGGTAGGCCAGCGCCGCGGCAAAAGTCAAAAAGAGAAGATTGCGTCCGGGCACGAAGGTGGTGGGCAAGCCGTCGGCGCGCATCGTTATTTCTACGTCCCGCGTCAGCGCCGTGTCCGAGACGGCAGCCAGCGCGTCCAGGGACAGCGTATGATCCTCGCCCAGTCGGGCCGCCCAGGCGGGAAAGCGCTCAGCAATTGCCGAACGAACGTCCGCACGGCATTCGAGTTCAACCCGATGACGCTGGCCGTAATCGAAGCCGACTGTCTCAACATGCGAAAATCGCTCCAGAGCCCAGGCAAGGCAGGTGGCACTGTCTTGTCCCCCGCTGAAGAGGACCAACGCTCGATCATTCGACACAGCGTATCTCCACGGGTATGGACGAAGCCGACCGGTGCGCCACTGATTGCCACTCTTACTGCTTAGGCTTCAACCGTGGCGTCCTCGGCCTCGTAAGCCTGACGAGAGCGTGCGTCCGAACGCACGCCGCTCGGTGCTGTTCCGTCATCGCTTGACGCGGGTGGGCTGCGGGCGGCGTCCGATGGAACCCGGTTTCACTGCCCCAGGGGCACGACAGCGCCGCGTGGGAGGCCCCGCTCGGTGAGCACCGGCAATTGGGACGTATCCCAGCCACCGCCGAGCGCTTTGACGAGCAGGATGCTGGCCTCCATGCGGCGGCGCTGGATATCGACGTCGTTACGTTCGTTGAACAACGCGGCCGTCTGCGCGGTGATCACCTGCAGGTAGGCATCCTCGCCTCCGATGTAGCGGTTGGTAAAGATGCGCAGCGAGTTGTCCGCGGAGCCGACCGCTTCGTGCTGCTGGAGGGCCTCGCCATTGAGGATGCGTATTGCCGCAAGATTGTCCTCCACTTGTTGGAACGCGGTGAGAGTTGTCTGCCGATAGGATGCGACAGAGGCATCGTAAGCGGCCCGCGATGCTTCGGACTGGGCGTGAATTCTGCCGCCGTCGAAGAGTGGCTGGGTCATCGAAGTACCGACGGCCCAGAACAGGCTGGGCCAGCCGAACAAGGAAGCGATACCGGTGCCTTCGAAGCCGGACTTTGCACTGATGGACAGCGACGGATAATACGCCGCGTCCGCGATGCCGACCTGATCGTTCGCCTCGGCAACACGGCGCTCGGCGGCGGAAATGTCGGGACGGCGCTGGAGTAGTTCCGACGGAATGCCAGGCGGGATCGCCGGCGGCTGCAGATCGAGCGGCGCCGGCGGCATGGAAAATGCCGCCGGCGGCTTGCCGATCAGCACCGCGATCGCATGCTCGTATTGCGCCCGCGCCACGCCGATATCGGTGTCCTGTACCCGCGTCGTATCCAGTTGTGTCTGTGCTTGCGCCACGTCGGATTCCGGCGCGTAGCCGCCGACCAGCCGGTTCTGCGTCAGCCGCACTGCGTCAGTGTATGCCTTCACCGTGTCATCGAGCAGGCGCTGCTGTGCGTCGGCACTTCGCACTTCAATGTAATCCATGGCCAGCTCTGCGTGCAGGCTCAGGCTGACGGTTTCAAGGTCCGCCGCGGTCGCCTGCGCTTCCTCGCGCGCGGCCGTCACCATGCGATGAATGCGCCCCCACATATCGACCTCGTAGGACAGGTCGAACGGTAGCTGCAACTCGCCCTCGTTCGCGGGGTTTGGAATCAGGAAATATGGCTGATGATCCGAAGCCTGCAGCGAGTAAGCATTCGCGCCGACGGAGATGGTCGGAAACTCCGAGGCGCGCTGGTAGCCGATCATGGCGCGCGCCTCGCGAAAGCGTGCTTCCGCTTCCTTGAGATTCTGGTTCGAGGCGGTCAGCTCGTCCTCCAGCCTGTCGAGCTGCGGATCACCGAAGATCTGCCACCACTTGCCGTGGCTCATCGCGTCACTGGGTTGCGCTATCCGCCATGTGCCGGCGGTCTGGTAGTCGGCCGGCGTCGCCTCCTTGAAGCTGTCTGTCATCGCCACTGTTGGCGTTTCGTATTTTGGGCCGACCGTGCATCCTGCCAGCAGCAATGCAAGCGTACCGGAGAGCGACCGACATGGGACGCGCATCAGGCGGCTCCGGCTGACCTGCTGCCCGCCAACCGCACCGCCGTGCCACCCACCAGTGAATTGGAAGGATTGAGAATGACCTGATCGGTCGAGCTGAGGCCGGACAACACTTCCACCCGGTCACCGTAGTCCCGGCCGATCGTGATCGGCACCAGCTCGGCAACACCATTGCGCACCACGCCGACCCGCAGGCCCTCGCTGCGAAACAGCAGCGCGTTGGAGGGCACGGTCACCGTTTGCGCCCGACCCGCCAGCGTGAAATGAACGAACGCGTAAGCGCCCGGCAACAGCTTTCCTTCGCGATTGTCCACATCCACCTCGACCAGCAGGGTGCGGGAGGCGAGGTTGATCGCGTCGTCGGTACGCACCAAACGGCCGTGGAAGGCCTCCCCGGGATATTCATCGAGCGTCACCGTGGCAGTCGCGCCGACATGCATGGCGGGGTAATATGTCTCGGGCACCGCGACGTAGATGCGCAACGTCTCGGTCGCCGTCATGTGAAACAGCTCGGTGGTCGGCGAGCCGGCCCCGGCATTGATCAAGTCGCCGATATCGGTGTTGCGCGCCGTGATCACGCCGTCGAATGGCGCATAGACATTCTCGTAGGATTGCAGTTCCTCCAGTCGCCCCACATCGGCCTGGCGCGACGCGACGATCGCCTGGTCGGCGGAATAGGCGCCGGCGGCGTTATCGCGTTCCTGCGTCGAGACCGACTGGCTCTTCAACAGGTTTGCCGTGCGTTGCGCCGTGATGCCGGCGAGTCTGACATTGGCCTGCGCCGTCAACAGATCCGCGCGGGCCTGGCGTAACTGGGCATCGAGTTCAGGCGTTTCGATCTGCGCGAGCAGCTGACCCTGGTGCACATGCGCGCCGATGTCGAAGTACCATTGCTTCAGATAGCCGTTCGTCCGCGCGTAGATCGGCGTGTCGGTGAATGCCATCGTCTGGCCGGGCAGGGTCAACTCCTGGTCAGGCGCATCGCCCTGCGGATGCACAATGTCCACCACAGGTACCGCCTGCTGTTCGGTCGTGGCGGTCAGTGTCGCCTCGGCGACGGCGCGGTCATGAATGCCGCCATAAATACCGGCACCGAGCAAAGCGGCCGCGACCGCCACAACCACGATGCCCGTCTTGCTTCGCCGCCGGGCCGCCGGCGCCGCCTTGATCTCCGGCTCCGCCAGGATTCGCGGTTCTGGTTCTTTCAACATCGTCACACCAAGCTCCTCATGCTGGGTCGGTCGGGGCATCAGGCCCTGCCGCCAGCCGCGGCGACACGGCGCCTCGCTTGGCGTGGAGCAGGGAGAAGACCGTCGGAACGAAAATCAGAGTGGCAACCGTCGCCAGCAGCAGGCCGCCGATGACGGCACGGCCGAGCGGCGCGTTCTGCTCGCCGCCATCGCCGAGGCCCAGCGACATCGGCACCATGCCGATGATCATCGCCAGAGCCGTCATGAGCACGGGGCGGAAGCGGGTGAAGCCGGCCTCGATCGCGGCCCGCACGGAGTCGCCATGCTCGGCCAGGCGCTCGCGGGCAAACGAGATCATCAGGATGCTGTTGGCGGTCGCCACGCCCATGCACATGATCGCGCCCATCAGAGCCGGTACGCTCAGCGTCGTCCCGGTGAAAAACAGGCACAGCACGATACCGGCCAGCGCCGCCGGCAACGCGGTGATGATGATGAACGGATCCAGCCACGACTGGAAGTTCACCACGATGAGCAGATAGACAAACAGGATCGAGAAGGCGAGGCCCGCTGCCAGGCTGATATAGGCGCCACGCATGGTCTCCAGCTGGCCGCGGATCGTCACAAAGCTGCCGCGTGGCAGTTGGCTGCGGTGGGCATCGACGATACGCGAAATGTCGCGGCCGACCGCGCCGAGATCGCGCCCCTGCACGTTGGTGTAGATATCGATCACGCGCCGGATGTTGTAGTGGTCGACCGCCGCCATTTCCTGGGAACGGGAGATGGTGGCGACATCCGCCAGGATCGCTGGAGCCTTTGTCGCCGCTCCGGTGATCGGAATGTTCTGCAAATCGTGCAGCGACTGGATATCGTATTGCGGTGCCTCGGCAGCGAGGTTGTAGTTCACGCCGTTTGCCCAGTTCAGGAAGAACAAGGGCGCCGTCTGGAAGCTGCCGCTCAACGTATTCAGAACGCTGGTCGCCACGTCACGTTCGGTCAGGCCGTTCTGCTGGGCTTTGGTCCGGTCGACGTTGATCTCGAAATCCGGATAATCGAACTGCTGCTGGATCCGGGCGTCGACGACGCCGGGTACGGAGCGCACCTGATCGAGGATGCCGTCGGCGACGGAGCGGTTGCCATCGACGTTCGCACCGTCGATCTGGATGTCGATCGGCGCCGGCACACCAAAATTCAGGACCTGGGTGATCATGTCGGCTGGCAGGAAATAGGCCATCACGCCGGGAAACTTGTTTGCCACCACCTTGCGTATCGCCGCGACATAGTCGGCCGTCGGCCGGTGATCAGGCTTGAGCGACACCATGATGTCGGCGTCCGCGGCGCCGATCACGCCGCTGGATGTGTGGGTCAGATTGATGCCGCTGTAGGGCAGGCCGATATTGTCGAGGATCGTATCCGTCTGCGCCGGCGGGATGACTTGCCGGATAGCGTTCTCGACCAGATCGGCGAGCCGCGCGGTCTCCTCGATCCGGGTCCCGGTCTTGGCGCGGATATGCAAGATGAACTGCCCGCTGTCCGTGTCGGGGAAGAAATCCTGCCCAAGCCACGGCAGCAGCATGAAAGTCGCCACGCAGCACAGCAGGAAGACCGGGAGGAAGACGGCGCGGTGGAATATCAACTGGGTCAGCACACCGCGATAGCCCAGACGCAGACGCTCGAAATTGCGCTCGAAGCCTTGCTGGAACCACACCAGCGGGTTGCGCGATCGAACATGGCCGTGCGGCTTCGCCCGCAGCAGATACATCGCCATCGTCGGCACCAGGGTGCGGGACAGCACGTATGAGGCGAGCATGGCGAACACCACCGCCTCCGCCAGTGGCACGAACAGGTAGCGTGCCACGCCGCCGAGCATGAACATCGGCACGAACACGATGCAGATGCACAGCGTTGAGACCAGTGCCGGCACGGCGATTTGCGAGGCGCCGTTCAGGATCGCGTCGCGCAGTCCGTGCCGTTCCTCCAGATAGCGCTCCATATTCTCGATTGTGACCGTCGCGTCGTCCACCAGTATGCCAACGGCCAGCGCCAGGCCGCCGAGCGTCATGATGTTGATCGTCTGACCGAGGAAGCTGAGCACCATCACCGAGGTGAGGATCGATAGCGGAATGGAAACCGCGATGATGATCGTGCTTCGCCAGCTGCCGAGAAACAGCAGAATCATCAATGCGGTCAGACAGGCGGCGATCACCGCCTCGCGGATAACGCCGGCAACCGCGGCCTTGACGAAGATCGACTGGTCGGCGAGCGGCTGAATGTGCAGTTGAGGTGGCAGCGTCTGCTCGACGCGCGGGAGCATCGCCCGGATGCCGTCGACCACATTGATGGTGGACGCGTTGCCGGCCTTCAGGATGCTGACCAGCACGCCGCGCAGCCCGTTCTGCCGCACGATGTTGGTCTGCGGCGCGAACCCGTCGCTGACGGTGGCGACGTCGCGCAGGTAGATGGTGGCGTTGCCGATCGTCTTGATCGGCAGATCGTTGAGCTGCTGCACCGTGCGCGGTGTCGCGTTCATGCGAACGTCGTATTCGAATTGAGATATTTTGGCCGTGCCCGACGGCAGCACGAGGTACTGCATCGACGCCGAGTTCAGCACGTCGGAGGGCGACAGACCCTTCGCCTGCAGCTGGGCCGGGTTGAGATTGATCATCACCTGCCGCTGCTTGCCGCCGTATGGATACGGGATAACCGAACCGGGGACGGTGACGAGTTGAGGGCGCAGGAAATTCAGGCCGAGGTCGTTGAGTTCCTGCTCGGACAACCCCTGGCCGGACAAGCCAAGCTGCAGGATTGGCACGCTGGAGGCGCTGTAGTTGATGATCAGCGGCGGCTCTGTGCCCGGTGGCAATTGGCGCAGCAACATCTGTGAGGCGGCGGTGACCTGAGCGTTCGCCGTGTCGATGCTGGAATTCGGCTGCAGGTAAATCTTGACGATGGCCAGGCCGTCGTAGCTCGTCGACTGGATGTGCTCGATGTTGTCGACCAGCGTGGTCAGCGAGCGCTCGTAGACGGTGGTAAGCCGGCCTTCCATCTCTTCTGCGTTGAGGCCCGTATAAGTCCACCCCACCGCAATGACGGGTATATTAATATTCGGAAAGATGTCGGTGGGAGTTGCCGAGAATCACCAGCGGGCTGAGGATCAGGATCAGCAGCGCCAGCACGACGAAGGTGTAGGGCCGGTCAAGCGCTATCCGGACGATCCACATGCGCAACGAAACCTTGTAGTTGGGTAGGAAGGGCGGATCCGGTAGCTAGTCTGTGGCGCCGAAAAATCCGCTGTGACCATCGGGCCAGTCGTCGGTACGCTGAATGGGTTGAAGATCAGACAGCCCGTCCGGTTCTGGGGCCGCGATGCGATTATGGAAGGCGCAACTCAGGCGATAGAGACGCACCATCTCGTTGCGCATGTACGATGGTTGCCCCGCCCGTGCCAATCGCCGCCAGTCGCTCATGCTGCACTGCACCAAAAACTGCTAAGGCCGCGATATGGGCATCATCCTGTCCCCCGTGAGGACGATGGGTGCATGGCTGAATTGCAAACGTAGCATGTGATGCAACTTTGTAACCGCATGTACCGCAGCGTTGCATGGCGACATTTCCATGGCCGCGGTGCACGGAGAACGACCTGCGCTCCGTGGCGGTTATCGGCCGACCGGCGTGTTTGGGGCTATTGCCGCGACCATTCGCGGCGCGACCAGGCGATCGAGCAAGCGTGACCGCGATGCGATGAAGCCAAGGCGTGCCGGGGCCTGAATGCCTCCGGCATGCCGCGTCACGCCGTCATCGTCACCGTCGCCGGCACGCCCGCCTCGGCCAGTGCCGCTGCCTGCCGCGCCGCCAGGTCTTCGGTCCTGAAATCCGCGATCAGTTCGTGGAACA
The DNA here is from genome assembly GCA_963764895.1 of uncultured Pseudomonadota bacterium. Lineage (GTDB taxonomy): Bacteria > Pseudomonadota > Alphaproteobacteria > Acetobacterales > Acetobacteraceae > CAVXUK01. The sequence goes on along the minus strand of CAVXUK010000007.1, from coordinate 83,567 downwards.
GGCGCGACCAGTTCAGCTCCGCCTTCAGCCGCAGGAACACTCCGCCCAGCCCGATCGCGCTGCGGTCCATCAATACGAACTCGCGCGGCGGCTTCACGCCGCCGGTGCGCTTCAGGCCGGCATGCACCCGCTCGGCCACCGCGCGGCCGAACATCGGGTCGTCGGTCTCCTGGATGCGCCGCACGCGGTCCTGCGTCAGCGGCTCGTACAGGAACCGCGCCCACTCGTTCAGCACCGCCATCTGCTCGTCGCTGATATCGGTGAAGCCCCATACGTTGTAGGCGTGCCGCGCCTTGTCGTCGTCGTTGTCGCGCACCGCCTCGAACAGATCGATCACGCCGCGCACGAAGTGCGCGCCGAACACGCGGATGGCGCCGAAATCCAGCAGGTTCACGCTGCCGTCCGCCCGCACCTGGTAATTACCCAGATGCGGGTCGCCATGGATCACGCCGTAGCGATAGAACGGCACATACCAGGCCCGGAACAGCGATTCGGCGATGCGGTTGCGTTCCTCCTGCGGCGGGTCTTCCTCCAGCCGGCGCATCAGCGGGCGGCCATCCAGCCAGGTCATCGTCAGCAGCCGCTTGGTGCTGTGGCTCATCACCGGCACCGGGACATGCACCAGCGGGTCGCCGTGCAGCATGATGCCGTACAGCCGCATCTGCGAGGCCTCGCGCAGGTAATCCAGCTCCTCGCGCAGCCGTTCGGCCAGCTCCTTGTAGATGTCATCCTGTTGGATGGCGCCGTCCATGCGCTGAAACACCGCCATCGCCACCTTCAACTGGCGCAGATCGGCTTCCACGGTGCTGGCCATGTCCGGGTATTGCAGCTTGCACGCGACCTCGGTGCCGTCATGCATCGTCGCGCGATGCACCTGCCCCAGGCTCGCCGCCGCCGCGGCCGTGTCGCCGAAGCTGGCGAAGCGGGTCCGCCAGTCCGGCCCCAGCTCACTGCTCATGCGCCGCTTGACGAAGGCCGGTCCCATCGCCGGCGCGTTGGACTGCAGCTGCGCCAGTTCGGCGGCGTATTCCTCCGGCAGCGCGTCCGGCACTGTGGACAGGAACTGCGCCACCTTCATCAGCGGGCCCTTCAGCCCGCCCAGGATGGTCTTCAGGTCCTCGGCATGCGCCGAGCGGTCGGTGCGGATGCCGAAGACGCGCGCGCCCACCACGCGCGCCGCAATCCCGCCCACGGCCCCCGAGGTGCGGGCGAAGCGCCGCAATTCGCCGAACAGCGTCGCGTTGTCCTCGGCCTGCGCCATTAGGAAGTTGCCTCCAACTCGTCGATGAAGCCGGCGATCACGTCCAGTCCTCGTCGCCAGAATGCCGGGTCCGACGCATCGAGGCCGAACGGCGCCAGCAATTCCCTATGCCGCTTGGTCCCGCCGGCGCGCAGCATATCCAGGTATTTCGCCTGAAACCCCGGATGCCCGTCCTGGAACACCGAATACAGCGCATTCACCAGGCAATCGCCAAACGCATAGGCATAGACATAGAACGGAGAATGGATGAAATGTGGCACATAGGACCAGAACACCTTGTATTCCGGCGTGAACTCGAATGCCGGACCGAGGCTTTCCGTCTGTATCTTCAGCCAGATGTCGCCGATCCGGTCGGGCACCAGCTCGCCGTTGCGCCGCTCGTCGTGCAACTGCGTCTCGAAGTTGTAGAAGGCGATCTGGCGGACCACCGTGTTCAGCATGTCCTCGACCTTCGAGGTCAGCATCACCCGCCGCCGCTTCGGGTCGCCCTCCGCATCCAGCAGGGCGCGGAACGTCAGCATTTCGCCGAACACGCTGGCGGTCTCGGCCAGCGTCAGCGGCGTGCCGGACATCAGATAGCCCTGCGCGCCGGCCAGCACCTGATGCACCCCATGCCCGAGTTCGTGCGCCAGCGTCATGACATCGCGCGTGCGGCCGTGATAGTTCAGCAACAGATAGGGATGCGCGGAGGGCACCGTGGGATGCGCGAACGCGCCGCCCGCCTTGCCTGGGCGTAGCTCCGCGTCGATCCACGGCTGCCCGAAAAACTTCTCACCAACGGCCGCCAGCTCCGGAGAAAACGCGCCATAGGCGTCCAGCACGCGCCGGCGCGCCTCCGCCCACGGGATGCTGCGATCCTCGTCATCGGGCAGCGGGGCGTTGCGGTCCCAGTGCTGCAGCTTGGGCAGCCCCAGCCATTTGGCCTTCAGCAGATAATAGCGGTGCGACAGCCGTCCGTAATCGGCGGTGACGGCGGCCACCAGCGCGTCCACCACCTCGTCCTCGACCATGTTCGCGCGGTTGCGCTGGCTGCCCGGGCGTGGGAAATGGCGCCACGTGTCGACGATTTCCTTGTCCTTGGCCAGCGTGTTGGTGATCAGCGAGAACAGCCGGATGTTGTCGCCGAAGGCGCGGCCGATGGCGTGCGCCGCCGCCTCGCGCACCGAGCGGTCGCGGTCGGACAGCTTGTTCAGCGCGGCACTGACCGTGAGCTGCTCGCCCGCCAGTGGCACGCGCATGCCGGCGACGGTCTCGTCGAACAGGCGCGACCACGCCGACCGTCCGGTCACTTCCTTCTCGTGCAGCAGCTTTTCCAGCTCGTCGGACAGCTGATGCGGACGGAACACCCTCAGGTCGCGCAGCCACGGGCGCCACACCGCCAGCGCCGGGTCCGCGAGCTTCTGCTCCAGGGTGGCGTCGTCCAGCCGGTTGAGTTCGAGCGTGAAGAAGATCAGGTGGCTGCTGATCGCGGTCACCCGCTCGTTCATCGACTGGCTGAAGCGGCCGATCGCCGAATCGGTGGAGTCGCCGCTGAACAGCAGTTGCGCGTAGGACAGCACCCGGCCCAGCACTTCCTCGATGCGCTGGTAATCGGCGATCGCCTCGGCCAGCGCCCGGCCCGGCAGCGCGCTCAGGCGGCCGGCATAGGCGGCCGCGAAGGCTTTCGCGTCGGCCTCTGCCCGGGACAGGTCGGCCGCCAGCTGGGGGCTGTCCGGCGCCGGATACAGGTCGGCGAGATTCCAGGTAGGAAGGGCAGAAGTTTCATCGGCTTCCCGTGTCGCGGCGCCGGCCTGTCCATCGGGCATGAACGTGGGTGTCCTGTGCTGATCGCTCAATGTCCATGTAAGCTGGACGGGCCATGCGTCAAAGGGTTTGCCTGATTCGGCGCGGTAGGGGGATTCGTGGACGTCTATCCGACTTGGCCCAATATGGCAGCCATGATGTTCGGCCTCGCGCGAGGCTGGCCGGACAAGCCGATGCTGCGCTGGTTCGCGGGCGGCACGTGGCACGGCATGAACTGGGGCCGCTTCGGCCGGCTCGCGGCCGCGGCGGCGCGCGGTCTGCGCGCGGCGGGGGTCTGCGCCGGCGACCGGGTGGTCATCGTGGCCGAGAACCGGCCGGAATATGCCATCGCGGAAACCGCGCTGATGGCCATCCGGGCCGTTCCGGTGCCCACCCACACCACCAACACCGTGGACGACCACGCCCATATCCTGCGCGATTGCGGGGCGACCGTGGCGATCTGCGCCAATCAGGCGCTGGCGTCCAAGCTGGCGGCGGCAGGCCGGCTCGATCTGCTGGTGACGTTCGATGGTGCGACAGTGCCCGGTGCGCGCTGCCTGCCCTGGCAGGCGATCGTGCAGGGCGACGCGCCGTTCGCCGATATCGCGGCCGAGGCGGCGGATATCCCGCCCGGCGCGCTTGCCTGCATCGTCTACACCTCCGGCACCGGCGGCGTGCCGAAGGGCGTGATGCTGCCGCACCGCGCGATGCTGTCGAACTGCCGCGGTGCTTTCGAACTGGTGCGCCCGCTGCGCTTCAAGGACGAGACCTACCTGTCGTTCCTGCCGCTCTCGCACGCCTACGAGCACACGGTCGGTCTGTTCTTCCTGCCCAGCCTCGGCACCGAGATCGTCTATTCGCGCGGCATCGAGCATCTGGCGGCCGACTTCCTGGAGGTACGGCCGACGATCATGACCATGGTGCCGCGCATCCTCGAAGTGATCCGCTCGCGCATCCTGGTCCAGGTCGCGCGTGAGAAGCCGTGGCGGCAGCGCCTGTTCCACGCCGCCATCGCCATCGGCCGCAAACGCAGGGAGGGCGACTCCCTGACCCTGACCGAGAGGCTTGCCGACCCGGTTCTGGAACGACTGGTTCGCCGTAAGCTGCGCGCCCGCTTCGGCGGCCGTTTCTTTGCCGCCATGTCCGGCGGCGCGCGGCTGGAGCCGGAGATCTGGCGCTTTTTTCTCGGCATGGGCGTCGAACTGATGCAGGGCTACGGCCAGACCGAGGCCGGCCCGGTGATCGCCGCCAACACCCGTGGTGCCACCCGCGTCGGCACGGTCGGCCGGCTGCTGCCGGACGTGGAACTGCGCATCGCGGCCGATGGCGAGATCCTGGTGCGTGGCGATCTGGTGATGGACGGCTACTGGGGCCGCCCGGAGGACACGCGCGCCGTCGTCCGCGACGGCTGGCTGCATACGGGCGACATCGGCCGGCTGGACGCCGACGGCTACCTGGCGATCACCGACCGCAAGAAGGACATGATCGTGCTGTCAGGCGGCGAAAATGTGTCGCCGGCTCGTATCGAGGGCATGCTGATCGCCCAGCCTGCCATCGCGCAGGCCATGGTACTGGGCGAGGGCCGTGCCGGCCTTACCGCGCTGGTGGTTCCCGCCGAGGGCGTCGACGAGGTCACCGTGGCCGCCTGCATCAGCAACGTCAACAAGCACCTTTCCGTCACCGAACGCATTCGCAAGCACGCCATTGTGCCGCCGTTCACCATCGACGCAGGGACGCTGACCGTCACGCAGAAGGTTCGGCGTCATATTGTTATGGTACAGCACAAAGCGGTTCTGGAGCGATTGCTGGCATGATCTCGTGCGCCTGGGGGTAGCGACCGACGATGAAGTCGTGGTCCAGATAGATTACCGAACTGATCAGTTGCGAAGCGAACACCATCCCCTGGTCGGCCAGGAAGCCCGTCAGCGCGCAGCCGGCCACTTCAGCGGCCGGTTTGCCGATGATCTCGACACAGATCGCCTTCGGCCGAAACCGCTGCCACGGCCACTGCCGCAGAATGTGCTCCTCGCCGCCCTCGATATCGAGGTTGACGAGGTCCACGTGCGGCAGATGGGCCTGGTCCAGAGCGTCCGTGATGGTCACCACCGGCACCTCGCGATGCCCGTTGGGCCGGAATGTTCGACCGTCGCGATGATTGATCGGCTCGTCCGCCGCAAGGCAGTTCCAGCGCGGCTCGACGTCGAAGATCCAGTATTTGAGCGTGTGGTCGCCGCCGATATCGATGGCGGCTTCGAGGCGAGACGTTGCGCGGGCGCATGCGGTGGAAGCGGGCGGCGGTGCCGGGCAGCGGGTCGACATTCAGGCCCCACCAGCCGAGTTCGGCAAGTTTTTTGGTATTCGACCATGCCACCGGGTCGTGCGCGCCAATATCGACGTAAATTCCGTCTCCGGAATAGCCGAAGAACGCTGGCAGCACGATGTCCTCGCCTTCCTGCGCGTAGGTGCGACGCCAGTAGGGCCGCATCCGTTCTGGGACAAGCCGGGCGATTGTTTTGATAAGGATCATGTCCGCCACATTACAAACTTTTTCATATTATCAGTATAGCAGAAATATTATCGGGCCCTTTGCTCGACGTTTCACTTGAGAGTGATTATAAAAAATAACTCACCAACAGAACCAAAGGCTGTGCTTTGACGTGTAGACATGCGCGCGGGCCAGTCCGCGGCAGCGAGCAAATCACGTCGATGTTCTACACGGATCCACCATCTAGCTCACCACCCGGTCCCGCGCTGAGGTCGCCCATGCCCTCACGACCGCCGCCCGGGCGGTCATCGGTACGAGCACCGATGTTTGAAACGGTCATCCTTGGCGCCGGCGCCGCCGGAACCGGGCCGCTGGTGTGGGCGGCGCGCAACGGTGCACTCGGGGCCTGGCTGGATCGTGGCATCGCCGTCGTGGACCGCCGCGACACCATGGGCGGCGTGATCGGCCAATATCAGCTCAACGCCGATACCGCCGCCGGTACGTTTATGGAATGTTTGCATGGCGGCACCGAAGATTTGCCGCTCGCCGCGCTACGTGACGAGTTTGTAACGCGCGAGCTGGCCGATTGCCGCGAGCAGGCACCGCCGCTGCCGCTGGTGGGTCGCTTCCTGAGGCGGCTCGGGGGCGTGCTCGCGGCCGAACTGGCCAGCCATCCGCGCAGCCGCTTCCTCGGCGGCCTGTCGGTCACCGGCCTGCGCGGCTGCCGGGACGGCACGCTGGTGGCGCAGCTGACATCGCCGCGCGGTGAGCGTGTGGCGGTGCACGCCGCCAGCGCCGTCCTCGCACTCGGCGGCCGCCAGACCTCCTGGCGCGGGATGGACCTGCAACCCGGTGTCCGGCTCGACGGCTGGCAGCGCAAGATCCTGAGCAGCGACATGCTGATCGCGAGCGGCGGCGCGGAGCTGGCGCGGCGGCTGCTGGCCGGGAGGGAGAAGCCGCTGGCGGTGGTGCTCGGCGGCTCGCACAGCGCGTTCTCGGCCGCCTGGACGCTGCTGGAGCGGGTGCCGGGCGTCTCGTTCAAGGCCGGCGGCGTCAGGCTGCTGTACCGCACGCCGCCGCGCGTGTTCTATCCCTCGCGCACTGACGCGCTTGCTGACGACTGTAGCTTTTCGGAGTCGGATGTCTGCCAGGCGACCGGGCGCGTGCATCGCCTGGGCGGCCTGCGTGGCGATGGGCGCCAGTTGTGGCGGCGGCTGCGCGGCCGGGGCGACATGCCACCCGAGCATCGTGCCGTTGCCGAACCTATGGACGCGCTTGGCCCCGCGGCGCTGCGCAGCCTGTTGGATGCGGCCGACATCATCGTGCCGGCGTTCGGCTACCGGCTGACCACGGTGCCGATCCACGATGCCGAGGGGCGCTTCATCACGCTCGCACGGACCGGGCCGGCCGTGGATTCCGACGCACGGCTGCTGACGGCGGATGGCACGCCGTTGCCCAACGTGTTCGGCGTCGGCCTCGGCAGCGGCTTCCGGCCATGGGGCGCGATGAGCGGTGAGGAGTCGTTCCAGGGCCAGCAGAACAGCCTGTGGCTGTATCAGAACGGTCTCGGTTCGCTGATCCATACCGGTGTGCGCCGGCATGGCGAGGCGTTCCGGCTGCCGCCGCACATGCCGTTGCGGGCGGCGGGGTAGCGCCCGCCGCTCAGCGCAGCCCGGCCTCGGCCAGCACCCTGGTCAGGTGCGCGTAGGTGCGGTGTACACCCCCGCGATCACGCTATCGAGAAAGCTCCAGTCGCCGGCTGCACTTTGCGCGCGCATGTCGGGGCGCATATCCTTGGTGTGCACGTGGCTGATGCGGTTGCGATACTTGCGCGCCAGCAGGGCTGGGTTGGCGCCGATGCGTATCGTCATTCAAGGCTCGTGTTCAGGCGAGCGCATCGCGGTGGGCCGTGGCGGTCTGATAGCGGGCATGGGCGTCCAGCACCTGCGCGCGCGACGAGGTTTCCGGCACGGCCACATCCCACCAATGGCCACCGGCGTCGGTGATGGTCATCGGATCGGTTTCGATAACGATGACATGGCTGCGCGTGCTGTCGCGCGCCCGGCCGAGGGCCGCTTCCAGCTCGGCGATGCCGCCAACTTTCTCGGCAATCGCGCCGAGACTGCGCGCATGCGCCGCGAAGTCGATTTCCGGCAGCGTTTCGTGTAATGTATCGACAAGTAAATTGTTGAAGCTCTCGCCGCCGCAGGCGCGTTGCAGCCGATTGATGCAGCCATAGCCGCGATTGTCCAGCACCACGACGGTGAGTTTCCTGCCGAGCATCACCGACGTCGCGAGCTCGGAATTCATCATCAGATACGAGCCATCACCGACCAGCACGATCACGTTGCGGTCGGGCAGCGCCAGCTTCACGCCCAGCCCACCGGCGATCTCGTAGCCCATGCAGGAGAAGCCGTATTCCATATGGTAGCCGAGCGCTTGTTCGGCCTGCCAATGCTTGTGCAGTTCGCCGGGCACGCCGCCAGCAGCATTCAGCACGACGTTGCCGGGCCGGGACTGGCGTTGCAGCGCGCCAATCACTTGCGCGTCCGACGGCAGCGGGTCGTTGCCGGCCGCCGTGTAGCGCGCGGCGACCTCGGCCCAGCGCCGCTTGCCGTCCGTGGCTTGCGCGGTCCACGCGGCCGGCGCCCGCCAGCCGGCAAGTGCGGCGCTCAGCGCCTCGAGTCCCGCCAGCGCGTCGGCCACCAGCGGCAGGCCGCGATGCTTTCCCGCGTCGAACGGCTGGATGTTCAGCCCGATGATCCGATGGCCCGCCGCTGCGAACAGCGCGCGCGAGCCGGTCGTGAAATCCTGCAGCCGTGTGCCGATCGCGAGAATGACATCCGCCTCGGCCGCCAGCTCATTGGAAGCGGCCGTGCCGGTGACGCCGATCGCACCCATGTTCATGGCATGCGACGCCGGCAACGAAGATTTTCCCGACTGCGTCTCGCCGGCCGGAATGCCATGTTCGGTCAGGAACGTTGCCAGCGCCGCCTCGGCCTCGGCGTACAGCACGCCGCCGCCTGCGATGACCAGGGGGCGTTTGGCGCCACGCAGCAGGTTCGCCGCCGCTGCCAATTCCGACAGATCAGGGCGCAGGCGGCGCGGTGTCCAGAGCCGTTCCTCGAACAGCGATGCGGGATAGTGGGAGGCCTGGGTCTGCACGTCCTGGCAGAACGCCAGCGTGACCGGGCCGCATTCGGCCGGATCGGTCAGCACCTGCATGGCCCGCTCGAACGCCGGCACCAGTTGTTCCGGCCGCGCCAGACGGTCGAAATAGCGCGATACCGGGCGGAAGCAATCGTTGGCGCTGGCGGTGCCATCGCCAAAATCCTCGATCTGCTGCAGCACCGGGTCCGGCCGGCGGCTGGCGAACACATCGCCCGGCAGCAGCAGCACGGGCAGGCGGTTGACATGCGCCACGGCCGCCGCCGTCACCATGTTCAGCGCCCCCGGCCCGATCGAGCTCGTGCAGGCCAGCATCCGCCGCCGCCGCGAGGCTTTCGCGTAGGCGGTGGCGGCCAGTGCCATGCCCTGCTCGTTGTGGGCGCGGAAGGTGGGCAGCGCGTCGCGCACCGCGTACAGCGCCTCACCCATTCCGGCCACGTTGCCATGGCCGAAGATCGCGAACACGCCCCCGAACAGCGGCAGCGTCTTGCCGCCGATCTCGGTGCGCTGCGCGGCCATGGCGCGCACCAGCGCCTGGGCCGCCGTGAGCCGCAGCGTCGTCATGACTGCGCCACCCGGACGGTCCGACCCGTCCGCACGCTCTCCAGCGCGGCATTGGCCAACCGTAGGGCCGCGAGGCCATCGGCAAAGCTCGCGATCGGCGTGGTCCGCTCGGCGAGGCAACTGACAAAATGGTCGATCTCGGCGGCGTAGGCTTCCTGATAGCGTTCGATGAAGAAGTTCAGCACCGGGTCCTTCGCGCCGGTCGCCGTGGCCCCCCAGGCTTCCACCGTCGTCGGCCGCCGGTTGCCGGCCTGCAGCATGCCCTTGGCGCCGAACGCCTCGATGCGCTGGTCGTAGCCGTAGGAGGAGCGGCGGCTGTTGTTGATATGCACCAGGGCACCGGACGCGGCCCGCAGCGTGACCATCGCCGCGTCGATGTCGCCGGCCTCGCGGATCGCCGGCTCGATCAGGTTGGCGCCGAACGCCTGCACGTCGACGATCTCGCCGGCCAGATAGCGGGCGATGTCGAAATCATGGATCGTCATGTCGCGGAACAGTCCGCCGGAGACCTTGACGTAGGCGATCGGCGGCGGGCCGGGGTCGCGGCTGGTGATGATGAGCTGTTCGAGCGTGCCGATCTCGCCGGCCGCCACGCGGTCGCGCACGGCCTTGAACGACGGATCGAAGCGGCGGTTGAAGCCGATCATCACCAGCGGGTTCAGCGGGCGCGATCTCGGCCCAGCAGGCTTCTGCGCGGGCGATGTCCAGATCGATCGGCTTCTCGCACAGCACCGCCTTGCCGGCCTTCGCGCAGGCTGTGAGCAGCGGCACATGCGTGTCCGTGGAGGTGGCGATCAGCACCGCCTCGACCGCCTTGTCATTCAGGATCGCCTCGACGCTTGCGGCCGCGGTCACGTCCAGTTCGCGCGCGGTGTCGGCGGCGGCCGTGCCGACCACGTCGTAGACCGAAACCAGTTCGGCGCGCGGATGGCGCTTGAGGTTGCGGGCATGCATGCGTCCGATACGACCGCAGCCAAGGACGGCGAAGGCGACCATCTTGTTATTCTCCCTGAAGAAAGAGGCCCGCGGATATGCGCAGATTATCGGCTTGCACCTGCGCCATCTGCGGATAGCCTCTTTCGAATGAATGCCATGCTGTCACGCAATGCACGCGCGCGGCGACGCGCAGGTGTGGGGCCGTGATGTGATTGACGGCAGGGCGCGGCGTCACGTCGTTTCCCCCCGGCCGATGCGGCCGTTCATTGACGCGGATGCTAGACCCGTGGCCCCGGGCCCTCAAGACGGGTGCGCGATCGTGCCGGCGCGTGGATCCTCACCCGCCGGTCAGCTGCCGACATATGCCGCCAGCAGCACATAGCCGATGATCGCCAGCATCCCGTGCAGCACCAAAATAAGGTTCGGAGGCGGACCGCGCAGGAGCCTCAGCAGGTAGTAGGTCGCCCCGGCCAGCAGCGCAGCCGTCAGCAGCGCCACCGCGTCCCAGGCCAGCGCACCCAGCACCGCATGGCGGAGCGCCACCGCCATGATGACGACTCCGGCGGCGCCCAGCAGCCCGTGCAGCGGTCCCAGCCGCGCCAGGGCCGCGCCTCTGCGCGGGCGCATATGCAGCGCCGCCAGCACCATGCCGAACAGCACGGCGGCCGACAGCAGGCCGAAGGACAGGTCCAGCGTCGTCACCTGCCTCCGGCCTGCCGCGCGGTCAGCGTACGGTCGCGGCGGTCTGCCCGAACAGCAGTGCCGCGGATGCCGGCGTGACAGTCGGTTGCGCGTTGATCTCGGCCGCGCGGGCATAGGCGCGCTCGGTGGCCGGGCGAGCCTTGATCGCATCGAACCAGCGCTTCAGGTGCGGGAAATCATCCAGGTTCTGGCCCTGGCGCTCATACGGCACGATCCAGGGATAGCTGAGCATGTCGGCGATCGAATAGTCCGGCCCGGCGACGAACGCCCGGTCCGCCAGCCGCTTGTTCAGCACGCCATAGAGCCGCCCGGTCTCGTTGACATAGCGGTTGATCGCGTACGGCAGCTTCTCCGGCGCATAGATCGCGAAATGGTGGTTCTGTCCGGCCATCGGCCCCAGGCCGCCCATCTGCCAGAACGACCATTGCAATACCTCGACGCGTCCGCGCACGTCGCTGGCCGGCGGGATGAAGCGGCCGATCTTGTCAGCCAGGTACAGCAGGATCGCGCCGCTCTCGAACACCGACACCGGCGCGCCGCCGCCGGCCGGTTCATGATCCACGATCCCCGGAATGCGGTTGTTCGGCGCGACGGCCAGGAACTCCGGCTGGAACTGCTCGCCCTTGCTGATGTTGATCGGGAGGATGCGGTAGGGCAGCCCGGCTTCCTCCAGGAACATTGTCACCTTATGGCCGTTCGGCGTGGTCCAATAATACAGATCGATCATGTTTCCGTCTTTCGTTTCTAAGGAGCCGCGTCGCCATCCGCCGTGATGTCCACCATCAGCTCGTGGCTCAAATGCTGAAGGTCGGCGCCGATGTCCGCCGCCGCCAGCGCGGCGGGCACGCGTAGCCGCGCCGTGGCGCGGAACATGACCTCGCCGGAGAACGAGCCGCTGAGCACATTGGTAGTCAGCTCCTCGATGTTGACCCCGCGGCGAGCGAGGATTTCGGTGATGTCGCGCACGATGCCGGGGCGATCCTGGCCGACCACCTCCAGATGCAGCACGCTGTCCTGCGCCGGCCGCGCCGACGCTTCGCCCGGCCGCACCACCACCTGGAAGCCTTCCGACTCCAGCGCCGCGAGTGCGGCCGTGAGGCCCGCGACGGCGTCCGCCGGCAGGCTCACCAGCACGATGCCGGCGAACTGGCCGGCGAGTTGCGCCATCCGGCTTTCCTGCCAGTTGCCGCCGTTTCCGGTCACGGCCGCCGACAGCGCACTGACCAGCCCAGGCCGGTCGGGTCCGACCAGCGTGACGATAAGCGATGCCATGTCGCCCCCTCCTGGTTCGCCGTCTGTCCTATCGCGGCGGCGGGCGCGCGACTAGCCTTGCTTGACACTCCGCTCCGGCACGGTTAACCCGCCGCGCCGGTTGGCGCCTGTTTCGTGATGCTATCAGGCGGCGCGCTGGCCGCGCCAACGCCCATTGCGTGATATGAATTGCGTCCTCTCCCAGCACGGGAAGCCTGTTTCATGCCGGTTCACGCCTTTATCTTTCCCGGGCAGGGCAGCCAAGCCGTTGGCATGGGCCGCGATCTCGCCGCCGCCTTCGCCGCCGCGCGCGAGGTGTTCGAGGAAGTCGACGAGACGCTGAAGCGCAAGCTGACCAAGCTGATGTTCGACGGCCCGGCCGATGAGCTGACGCTGACCGAGAACACCCAGCCGGCGCTGATGGCGCATTCGCTGGCGGTGCTGCGGGTGCTGGAGCGCGAGGGTCGCTTCACGCTCGCCGACAAGGCCGTGCTGGTCGCCGGACATTCGCTCGGCGAGTATTCGGCGCTGGCGGCGGCGGGCAGCTTCACGGTGGCGCAGGCGGCTGGGCTGCTGCGGCTGCGCGGGCAGGAAATGCAGAAGGCGGTGCCGGTCGGCGAGGGCGCCATGGCGGCGCTGATCGGCGTCGAAATGCCGCTGGCGCAGGAGATCTGCGATGCCGCCGTGGCCGCGCCGGACGGCGCGCGGGACGTGATCAGCCCGGCCAACGACAACGGCGGCGGGCAGGTGGTGATTTCCGGCGCGCGCGCCGCCGTGGACCGCGCCATCGAGATCGCACGCGGCAAGGGCGTGCGCCGCGCCATGCTGCTGCCGGTCTCGGCACCGTTCCATTGCGCGCTGATGGCCCCTGCCGCGGACGCAATGGCCGAGGCGCTGGACGCCATGCCGCCACGCGGCCCGATCGTGCCGCTGATCGCCAATGTCAGCGCCGCCAAGGTGACGGACCCGGCCGAGATCGCGAGCCTGCTGGTGCGTCAGGTCACCACGACGGTGCGTTGGCGGGAAAGCGTGCAGGCGATGGCCGGTCTCGGCGTGGACAGTTTCGTCGAGCTTGGCGCGGGCAAGGTGCTGTCCGGCCTGGTGCGCCGCATCGTTCCGGACGCGGCGGCCGTCGCGGCCGGCACGCCGGCCGAAATCGAGGGCCTGCTCAAGACACTCTGAGGGACCGCTGTATGTTCCGCCTTGACGGCAAGACCGCCTTGGTCACGGGTGCATCGGGCGGCATCGGCGCCGCCATCGCCCGCACGCTGCACGCCCAGGGCGCCACCGTGGCGCTGTCCGGCACACGCCGCGATGCGCTGGACGCGCTGGCGGGCGAACTCGGCGAGCGGGCGCATGTCTGTCCCGCCGATCTGCGCGATGCGGCGGCGGCCGAGGCGCTGGTGGGGCAGGCCGAGGCGGCCGCAGGGCCGCTCGCCATCCTGGTCAACAACGCCGGTCTGACGCGCGACACGCTGGCGCTGCGCATGAAGGACTCGGACTGGCAGACGGTGCTGGACGTGGACCTCAGCGCACCGTTCCGCCTCGCCCGCGCGGCGCTGAAGGGCATGGTGCGGCGGCGTGCCGGGCGTATCATTGCCATCGGCTCCATCGTCGGCGCCACCGGCAATCCCGGGCAGGCCAACTACGCTGCCGCCAAGGCCGGGCTGGTCGGCATGACCAAAGCGCTCGCCCAGGAAGTCGGCAGCCGTGGCATTACCGTGAATCTCGTGGCGCCCGGCTTCGTCGCCACGGCCATGACCGAAGCCTTGAGCGAGGCGCAACACGCCAAACTGGCCGATTCCATTCCGCTCGGCCGCCTCGGCCAGCCCGCCGATATCGCCGCCGCCGTGCTGTATCTGGCCAGCGACGAGGCCGCCTGGGTCACTGGCGCCACGCTCCACGTGAATGGCGGTATGGCAATGCTATAGCGCCGTCCCCCCGGTTGGCGCGTGTGACAAAACCATGCTAAGCGCCGCCGGCTTCGTCCGGACTGGCCTCGTTGACTATGCGGCGCGGGGGACGTGCGGCGGCGGTTATTGTAGCGGTGAGGGCAGCCGAGACGCACAAGACCGGTTGCGCCAGGATATGAGACGTTGAACCAGGACACGCAGGCAGGAGCAGGCAATCCAATGAGTGAAATTGCTGACAAGGTGAAAAAGATCGTCGTCGAGCACCTCGGCGTCGAGGAGAGCAAGGTGACGGACCAGGCGTCCTTCATCGACGACCTCGGCGCGGACAGCCTGGACACCGTGGAGTTGGTGATGGCGTTCGAGGAAGCGTTCGGCGTCGAGATCCCCGAGGACGCGGCCGAAAAGATCAGCACCGTGCATGACGCGGTGGAATACATCGAGAAACAGAAGGCGGCCTGAGCAGGCACGTTCGATGGCCGTGACCGGCACCCCGCACAACGAAATCCGGACGGACGGCCCCTTGCCGGACACGGCGGATCACTCGGGGGCGGGCTATTCAAGGATGTCAGCGATGCGGCGCGTGGTGGTCACCGGCATGGGGATCGTGAGTCCCCTGGGTCTGGGCATCGAACACGTCTGGCGACGGCTTACCAACGGCGAATTGGGGGTCGGCGCCATCCAGTCGTTCGATGTTGGCGAACTCACCTCCAAGATTGCCGGCGAAGTGCCCACCGGCACCAAGGCGGCCGGCAATCTCGATGTGGGCGAGTGGATTCCGTCCAAAGACCACAAGAAGATGGACCGCTTCATCCAGCTCGCCATGGTGGCGGCCACCGAGGCGGTCGAGGATTTCGGCTGGGTGCCGACCAGCGAGGAGGATCGCTGCGCCACCGGCGTGATGATCGGCTCCGGCATCGGCGGGCTGGAGACGATCTATGAAGCCTCGATTCTGATCCACCAGGGCAAGGCGCGGCGGCTGTCGCCGTTTTTCATTCCCTCCGCCCTGGTCAACCTCGCGTCCGGCCACGTCTCGATCAAGTTCGGCTTCAAAGGGCCCAACCACGCCGTCGTCACTGCCTGCGCCACCGGCGTGCATGCCATCGGTGATGCAGCGCGGCTGATCGGGTTCGGCGACGCCGACGTGATGGTGGCCGGCGGGACCGAGGCGGCGGTCAACCCGCTCGGTATCGCCGGGTTCTGCGCCAGCCGCGCGCTCTCCACGGCCTTCAACGACCGTCCGGCCCTGGCCTCCCGCCCCTGGGACAAGGACCGCGACGGGTTCGTGATGGGCGAGGGCGCCGGCATGGTGGTGCTGGAGGAGTACGAGCACGCGCGCCGGCGCGGCGCCAAGATTTATGCCGAAGTCGGCGGCTACGGCATGTCGGGCGACGCCCACCACATCACGGCCCCGGCCGACGGCCATGAAGGGGCGTTCCGCGCGATGGCAACCGCGTTGCGCCACGGCGGCATGACAGTGGCCGATATCGACTACGTCAATGCCCATGGCACCTCCACGCCGCTCGGCGACGATCTGGAGCTGGAGGCGGTGGAACGGCTGTTCGGCGAACTCGGCGCGGGGGCTGGCGATGTCGTCGACCAAATCCGCAACCGGCCATCTGCTGGGTGCGGCCGGCGCGGTCGAGGCGATTTTTTCCATCCTCGCGATCCGCGACCGGGTGGCGCCGCCGACCCTGAACCTGGAACAGCCGAGCCGGGAGAGCGTCATCGACCGGGTGGCGCTGGTAGCGCAGGAACGCAAGATCGACGTGGCGCTGTCCAACAGCTTCGGCTTCGGCGGCACCAACGCCAGCATCATCTTCAAGCGGGCAGCCTGACCACGCCAGCGCAGCGGTTCATCACGGTCGCGGCCGTATCGGCACTGGTCATCGTGGCCGGTACCGGTTCGGTGATGTATGGCCGGGCGGCCTACGACCGGCCGGGTCCGCTGGCGGCGTCGCGCGCGGTGGTCATCCCGCACGGCTCGCCTGCGCAGGTGGCGGCGACGCTGGCCGGCGCCGGCGTCATCGACAGCCCGCTCGCGTTCCGCGTCGTGGCGACGCTGGAAGTGCTCGGCCGGCCGCTGCACGCGGGTGAACTGGCGTTTCCGGAGCGGGCCAGTCTGCATCAGGTGTTCACGGTGCTGCGCACGGCGCGCCCGGTGCAGCACAAGCTGACCATCCCGGAGGGGCTGACCGCGCGGCAGATCGACCATCTGCTGACCAAGGCCGACGCGCTGACCGGCGAGACGCCGGTGCCGCCGGAAGGCGCGGTGCTGCCGCAGACCTATGCGTATGACTACGACGCGACCCGTGCCTCGCTGGTCGAGCGGGCCACGCTGGCGATGCAGCGGGCGCTGGCGCAGGCCTGGGCCAGCCGCGCCCCGAATTTGCCGCTGAACAGCCCGGCCGACCTGCTGATCCTGGCCAGTCTGGTCGAGCGCGAGACGGCGCGGCCCGAGGAGCGGCCACATATCGCGGCCGTCTACCTCAACCGGCTGCGCCACGGCATGAAGCTGCAAGCCGACCCGACGGTGGTGTATGCCGCGAGCGGCGGTGCCGGCCCGCTGGACCGGCCGCTGACCCGTGCCGACCTGGAGATCGCCAGCCCGTACAACACCTACCGCATCCCGGGCCTGCCGCCGGGGCCGATCGCCAGTCCTGGCGTGGCCTCACTGGAAGCGGTGGCGCAGCCTGACGAATTGGACGATCTGTATTTCGTCGCCGACGGCAGCGGCGGCCATGCCTTCTCCCGCACGCTGGAGGAGCATCTGAAAAACGTCGCCCGCTATCGCGCCCTCAGCCCGGAGGCGGCGCTGCATCTGCCCGATCGCTGAGGCGTTCGCCAATTCGTTCGAGCGCGGGATCGTAGGGCGGATGCATCCGCCCTACGAAGGACCTGGCCGCTAGGCCGCCAGCTCCGTCGTCGCCTGCAACCCCAGCGCCTGCGCCAGCCGGTCCAGCCGTCGTGTCACGCTCTCGCCCGCGAACACGCCGCTGCCCTCGGCCAGCTGCAGCGTCAGCGCGTGGTTCACCTGCAGCCGGTCGCCAGCCAGCAGGTCCGGCGTGCCGGCCGAGAGCGTGTAGGCCAGCCGCAGCGCACAGCCCGAGCAGCGTGGCGCGCTGCATCGCGTCCAGCATTCAGCAGCGCGCGCGCGGTGGCGAGGAACGGCGCGTCCGGCTCGGCCTCGTAGCGCAGCGCGAGCGTCAGCCCGAGGAAGGCGCGCGCGTGATGGTCCAGGCCGATGCCGGGCTGGCGCAGGATGCGCAGGAATGCCTGCTCGGCGCGGTATTCCGGATGGTCGTGGCTGCCGATGTCGCTCATCCAGCACGCCGCCTCGCGCAGCCGCCGTGCTTCGCCGCTGCTCGCCGGGGAACAGCGGGTCGGTCCAGGCCAGCAGCGCCGGCGGCAGCGTCGGATCGCGGCCGTATTGGCGCGGCGAGGTCGTGGCCGGCGGCCAGCAGCGGGTCCTCGCGCGCCGTGCCGCCGGCGGAATCGCGCTGCATGTACCAGCCCTCGCGCAGCCCGTTGGCGCTGAACACCACGCGCCGCGCGCCGGTCGCCCGCAGCACCCGCCGCAGCACCACGGCCGCGAACGGCAGATCGTCGATGCGTCGGCGCGGCATCGCCCGGCATGCGTTCCAGCGCGCGCCGCGAGGCGCGCCGCGATCACGCCGGTCAGGTCGCGCGCCTCGTCGCGTGCGATCGTGTAGTGGTGGATCATGTTCAGCGGGTAGCCGGTCTGCGCGATATGGATGCGCGCCAGCGCCCGCCAGGCGCCGCCCACCAGATAGAGGTCGCGCCCCGTGCCTTCGCTCAGCCAGCGGCACCTCGGCCAGATCCGCCTCGGCGAGCGCGCGCGCACGCACGGGGTCGCCGCCCGCGCGCTCGGCCAGCCGGATCACGCCGAGCGGCAACGTGTGCGCCTCGCCGCGCTCGCCGTCGGTCAGCCGCACCACCTCCAGCGAGCCGCCGCCGATATCGGCCAGCACGCCGTCCGCGCTGGGGATGCCGCACAGCACGCCGCGCAGCGGACAATTCGGCCTCCTGCTCGCCGGACAGGATATGGATCGGCACGCCGGGCATGCGGCTGGCGGAGTGCCGCGACGAAGCGCCGGGCCGTTGCTGGCGTCGCGCACCGCGGCGGTGCGCCAGCACCTCGAACGGGTCGGCGCGCCATGGCGCGGGCGATGGCGTGGTAGCGGTTCATCACCGTCAGCGCCTGCGCCACGCCGTCCTCGTTGAGCAGCCCGCTGGTCTGCAACCCGCGGCCCAGCCGCAGCACGGCCTTCTCGTTGAAGATCGCGATCGGGTTGCGGCCGCGCCCTTCGAACACCACGAGGCGCACCGAGTTCGAGCCGAGATCGACAACCGCGCAGCGCGGGGCGTCGGCGGGCGGGGCGTACGGCATGCACTAGTCCTGCAACACGCGGTCGGGGCGGCGCGACCTGCGGCAGCGCCGGACGCGCACCAGCGGCCCGTGCAGCGCCGAGCCGCGGCCGGACAGCGACGGGTTGGTCATGAAATAGTCATGCGCCGAGACGCGCGTGCGGCCGCTGCCCGGCGTCACGCGCCGCCAGGTGCCGTCGGCGTGCAGCTCCCAGGACTGCATGCGTGTCCTGCAGGTTCACCACCATGATCTGGTCGAGCACCTGCGCATGCACGGTCGGGTTGTGGATCGGCACGAAGGTTTCCACCCGCCAGTCCATGTTGCGCGCCATCCAGTCGGCGGCTGATGAACACCCTGCGCGTGCCGGCTCGGCAGCTTGTGGCCGTTGCCGAAGACGCAGATGCGGCTGTGCTCCAGGAAGCGCCCGACGATGGACTTCACCCGGATGTTCTCCGAGAGGCCGGGCACGCCCGGCCGCAGGCAGCAGATGCCGCGCACGACGGCCATCGATCTTCACGCCGGCGCGCGACGCCTCGTAGAGCTGATCGATCAGCCGGTCGTCCACCAGGCAGTTCATCTTCAGCCAGATGCTCGGCCGGCTTGCCGGCGTGGGCGAAGGCGATCTCGCGGTCGATCAGCTCGTCGATGCGTCTTGCGCGTGGTCAGCGGGCTGAACGCCAGCGCGTCCATCTGCTCCGGCCGGGCGTAGCCGGTCATGTAGTTGAACAGCCGTGCGGCGTCGCGCGTCAGGTCGGGTCGCAGGTGAAGAAGCTCAGGTCGGTATAGATGCGCGCCGTGATCGGGTGGTAGTTGCCGGTGCCGAAATGCGCGTAGGCGCGCAGCGCGCTGCCCTCGCGCCGCACCACCAGCGAGATCTTGGCGTGCGTCTTCAGCTCGGTGAAGCCGAACACCACCTGCACGCCGGCGGCTTCCATGCGTGCGGGCGAGGCGGATATTGGCTTCCTCGTCGAAGCGGGCGCGCAGCTCGACCATCGCGGTGACCGATTTGCCGGCCTCCGCCGCCTCGATCAGCGCCTTGACGATCGGGCTGTCGCGGCTGGTGCGATACAGCGTCTGCTTGACCGCCACCACCGCCGGGTCGCCGCGCCGCCTGGCGCAGGAACTGCACCACCACGTCGAAACTCTCGAACGGGTGGTGGACGATGATGTCCTTGGCGCGGATGGCGGCGAAACAGTCGCCGCCGAAATCGCGGATGCGCTCGGGGAAGCGCGGCGTGTAGGGCGGGAACAGCAGGTCCGGCCGGTCGTCGACGATCAGCTGCTTCAGATCGACCAGGCCGAGGATGCCGGTCCAGCAGAATGACCTCCTCGGCGGGCGGCATCCAGCGCGTCGATCACCAGCTCGCGCAGATCGTCCGGCATGTCGGCATTGACCGTCAGATGGATCGCGACGCCGCGGCGGCGGCGCTTCAGCGCGGTCTCGTAGGAGCGCACGAGGTCCTCGGCCTCTTCCTCGAACTCCACGTCGGTGTCGCGGATCAGGCGGAACAGGCCCGGGCCGAGCACGCTGGAAGCCGGGGAACAGCCGGTGCAGGAACATGCCCACCAGCATGCTTCGAGCATGACGAAGCGGATGCCGGGCCCGTCCGTCGGCATCCGCGGCGGGCAGGCGGATGAAGCGTTCGACCTGGGCCGGCAGCGGGATCAGCGCGCGCATCGGCGTGACCGTCCTCGTCGCGCAACAGCAGCAGCGCCATCACCAGGCCCATGTTGGGGATGAACGGGAACGGATGCGCCGGGTCGATCGCCAGCGGCGTCAGCACCGGGAAACACCCGCTCCATGAACCAAGTGTCGAGCCATGTCGCGGTCGTGCGTCCGACAGCTCGGCGGGCGCGGCGACGACGATGCCGGCCTCGGCCAGCAGCGGCGCGCATGCGCGACCAGACGCGCTGCTGGTCGGCGATCAGTTGCGCGCGCCCGCGCCTTGACCTCGGCGCAGCTGCTGCGCCGGCGTGCGGCCGTCGGCGAGCGTTCCGAGCACGCCGGCCTTGGCCTGGCCGATCAGCCCGGCGACGCGGACCGAATAGAACTCGTCGAGGTTGGAGGCGCTGATCGAGACGAAGCGCAGCCGCTCCAGCAGCGGGTGGCGCGCGTTCTCCGCCTCCTCCAACGACGCGGTGGTTGAAGTCGAGCCAGGACAGCTCGCGGTTGATGAACCGCTCGGGGCTGTCCGGGCGTGACCATCGGCACCGACGATGGCAGGTCACCGCCGTGTCGTCGGAACAGGTCCGCTGCCGTACTGTCTGCGATATCCGCCATGCCTGGCGCGCACCGTGTCCGCGAACGACGCATCTGTACAGGAGGCGGGCGCGAGGCCGGAGATGACGGGCTCGGCTCAATCAGCGCTCAAATCTTCAGTGATCCGGCCGTCGCGCGTCTGCCTTCGTCCATGTCGGCGATCAGCGCGCGGCGGCCACGGCGCGGTCGATCCGGGCGCCGCGGCTCGCAAGGCCGCGCGGTCCAGCCGCGCCACCGCCTCGCGCATTGCCGCCGGCGGTGCGCGGCAGGCGGAGTCAGCAGGTAGTCCTGCACCGCCTCCGGCACGGCGATCTGGCGCTCGGCCAACAGTCGGGCGAGCAGGGCGCGCAGCAGGCCGTCCTCGGGCGCGCGGATTTCCACGGCGGTCGACGGCGCGCAGCCGGCTGGCGAGATCGGCGCAGCTGCCACCGGCCAGCGCGCGGGCGGCGTGCGGCCGGCCAGCAGCACCGGGCAGCCCGCCTCGGCGGCGGCGTTCAGCAGATGCAGCAGCGGCGCGCGGTCGGCGCGCGATGTCGGCATCGTCGATGGCGACCGGCGCCGGTGCGGCGCGCCAGCGGCTCGTGCGGCAGCGCCGGGCCGGCCAGGAGCGTCGCCGCCCTGCCGCGCGGCCCAGAGATGCAGCAGATGCGTCTTGCCGCTGCCCGCCTCGCCCCACAGCGCCAGCCGGCCATTGCGGCCAGCTCCGGCGTGCGCGTCCAGCCAGGCCACGCGCCTCGGCGTTGGAGGCGGCGCCGCAGAAAATCCTCGGCGGCGAAGTGCGGCTCTGCGCGAACGGCAGCGGCAGCTGCCGCCACCGCGCGGCACGCGCATCGCGGCGGTCACGCCGGCTGGTCCGGCTGCGAGGGCGGGTCCAGATAAAGCGGGCTGTGCAGGTAGCGGCGCAGCCAGAAGCGGGCCAGCACGCCGAGGTCGCGGTCACCGGCACCGCCAGCATCACGCCGAGGAAGCCGAACGCGGCCCCGCCGGCGAACAGCGCGAAGATCACCCATACCGCCGTGCAGCTCCACCCGGTCGCCGAGAAAGCGCGGCTAGATCACGTAGTCGTTCGAGCGCCTGGCCGAGCACGAACACGCCGACCACCAGAGCGACGCCGTTCCAGCTCGGGGAACTGCGCGAGCGACAGCACGATCGCCGTGACGGCGCCGATCAGGTGCCGACATAGGGGATGAAGGACAGCAGCCCGGCGGCGAGGCCGACGATCAGGCCCAGATCCAGCCCGACGATCGTCAGGCCGACCGCGTAGAACAGCGCCAGCACCAGGCAGCAGATCGCCTGGCCGCGGATCCAGGCGGAGAGGATGCGGTCCACCTCGAGCGCCTGGGCGCGGATCACGCCTCATAGGGGCGCGGCAGCCAGGTATCGACGTGCGCGACCACGCGCGGCCAGTCGCGCAGGAAGTAGAAGGTGACGATCGGCGTGACGACCAGCAGCGTGAGGATGTTGACCACCGCGAAGCCGCCGCCGATGATGTGGCTGGCGCGCGGTGCCGAAGAAGGAGACGATCGTGCCGGCCTGGTTGGCGGCGATGTCGCGCAGTTTCTGGCTCACGAAGTCCGGCCCGAGCCGCTTCTGCAGCCGCGGCGATGAGCTGTGCGCGAAATGCCGCGCGGATCCTGATATAGGTCGGCAGGTTGCGGACCAGCGCCGCGGCCTGGGCGGCGATCACCGGATAGAGCAGCAGGATGAACAGCAGCCCGCCGGCAATCAGCGCGATGATCAGCAGCACGGTGCCGCGGCCGCCGCGGGCGATCACCGGCCGGGTCAGCCGCGTGACCGCGGGTCGAGAAAATAGGCCAATCCCGGCGGCCACCACGAACGGCATCAGGATCGACGAGAACAATGGCGCCAGCCCGCATCCACCAGCAGCCCCAGCAGGAACACCAGCGCTGGCCGCGCGGGCGATGCGACTCGGCCCGCGGCGATACACAGGCTTGGCCGGCGCCTGCGCCAGAGGGCGGCGGCTCGATTTCGCGGAGACCGGTCACGATCGCCCCCGCGGAAGCCGGCGGCCGCTCCGTCGTCGTGGGTCAGGGCCATGTCCGTCTGCACCACGTTGTTGAAAGGCGGCTCAAGCGATGGTTGGACGGCAGTTGCGAAGTCATGACATTGGCTTTGCCCCGCATCGGAGGCTGACATGACCAGCGTGACGTATCGCGGATGCCGGCGTGGATATCGAGGCGGGCGACGCCCTTGTCGAGGCGATCAAACCTTTGGCGAAGGCGACCACGCGCGCCGGGGTGATGGGCGGCCTGGGCGGCTTCGGCGCGCTGTTCGATCTCAAGGCGGCCGGCTTCACGGACCCGATCCTGGTCTCCACCACCGACGGCGTCGGCACCAAGCTGAAAATCGCCATCGAGACCGGGCATTCACGACACGGTCGGCATCGACCTGGTGGCGATGTGCGTCAACGATCTCGTGGTGCAGGGCGCGGCGCCGCTTGTTCTTCCTGGATTATTTCGCCACCGGCACGCTGGACGTGGCGCGCGGCGCGGCGCGTGATCGCCGGCATCGCCGAGGGCTGCCGCATCGCCGGCTGCGCCCTGGTCGGCGGCGAGACGGCGGAAATGCCGGGCATGTACGCCGAGGCGACTACGACCTCGCCGGCTTTGCGGTGGGGGCGGCCGAGCGCGGCGAGCTGCTGCCGCGCGAGCGTCGGCGCCGGGCGATGCGATTCTGGGGCTGGCCTCCTCGGGCGTGCATTCCAACGGGTTTTCGCTGGTGCGCAAGATCATCGCGGCCTGGCGGGGCTCGACTGGCACGACGCCGCACCGTTCGCACCCGGCGAGCACCGCTGGCGGAAGTCGCTGATGGCGCCGACGCGGATCTACGTGCGCCGATGCTGGCGCTGCACCGGGCCGGGCTTGCTGAAAGGTGGCGGCGCACATCACCGGCGGCGGCCTGCCCGGCAATCTGCCCCGCGTGCTGCCCGACGGCACGCAGGCGGTGCTGGACGCGCCGCTGGGCGATGCCGGCCATCTTCCCGCTGGCTGGCGCGCACGGGCGGGGTCGCGGCCGGAAGAGATGCTGCGCGTGTTCAACTGCGGCGTCGGCATGACGCTGATCGTCTCCGACGCCGAGCGGCGATGGCGCTGCTGCGCGAGCAGGGCGAGACGCTCGTTCGTGCTCGGCCAGGTCGAGACCGACCGGCCCGGCCTCGAAATTGCCGGCATCGACCGCCTGTTCGCATGAGCCGGTGAAGCGCCGCGTCGCCGTCCTGATCTCCGGCCGCGGCTCCAACATGCAGGCCTTGATCGAAGCCGCGCGGGCGCCGGATCCTACCCGGCGGAGATCGCGCTGGTGCTGTCCAACAAGCCGGATGGCCGGCGGGCTGGAGAACGCGCGGCGGCGCGGGGTGGCGCATGCCACGATCGACCACCGCCCGTTCGGCCGGGACCGCGAGGCGCATGAGCGCGGCGTCGACGCGGTGCTGGATGCGCACGGTATCGAGCATCGTCTGCCTCGCCGGCTATATGCGCATGCTCACGCCCTGGCTGGTCGAGCGCTGGTCCGGGCGGATGCTGAACATCCATCCCA
The DNA here is from genome assembly GCA_963764895.1 of uncultured Pseudomonadota bacterium. Taxonomy (GTDB): domain Bacteria; phylum Pseudomonadota; class Alphaproteobacteria; order Acetobacterales; family Acetobacteraceae; genus CAVXUK01. The sequence continues at coordinate 59,303 of CAVXUK010000007.1, read as the reverse complement.
GCCTGCTGCCGGCCTATAAGGGGCTGGACACGCATGCCCGCGTGCTGGCGGCGGGCGAGACGCGGCATGGCTGCACGCGTGCATCTGGTGACGGCAGAGCTGGATGACGGGCCGATCCTGGCACAGGCCGCAGTGCCGGTGTTCGCCGGCGACACGCCGGACACGCTCGCGGCACGTGTTCTGGCGCAGGAGCACGTCCTCTTTCCCGCAGCACTGGCGCAGCTTGCCGGCGGTGAGCCGGCCCGGCTTCCGGCGCCGGATGCGGCGTTGCACAACCCCTTGCCGGCAGCGGCCCCGGTCGCCTAAAAGCTGGGTACCTTGCAGGACAAAGCGACGCGCCCATGGCCCAGCCCCCCATCAGCAGCCCCGCGCCTCTGACCGAGGACGCCTTCCTGGCCGATCGGCAGAAATTCTGGTCGGCCTTCACCGGCGCCACCACCGTCACGGTCATTTTGCTGGCCGTGCTGCTGATCCTGATGACGATCTTTCTTGTGTAGGGTGGGTGAAACCCGCCGCCTTCGTCTGCGACAAGCAGGTGGGTTTCACGACGGTCCGGGTTTCTTTCCTGGATTAGGCCGCACTTAGCCAGCCCCCACCAACCCCTTCGCGTATTCTCCCGGATCGAACGGCCGCAGATCGCCCGCCTGCTCGCCGACGCCGACATAATGCACCGGCAGGCCGAACTCCTCGGCCAGCGCCACCACGATCGCCGCCCCGCGCGCTGCCGTCCAGCTTGGTGACGACCAGCCCGATGACGCTCACCATCTCCTTGAACACGTCCACCTGATTGAGCGCGTTCTGGCCGGTGGTCGCGTCCAGCACCAGCAGCACCGAATGCGGCGTCGTTTCGTCCTGCTTCCTCAGCACGCGGATGATCTTCCGCAGTTCCTCCATCAGCGCGGTCTTGTTGTGCAGCCGCCCGGCGGTGTCGATCAGCAGCACGTCCGCGCCCTCGGCGCTGCGCGCGCGTCAGCGCGTCGAACGCCAGCCCGGCCGCGTCGGTGTTGGCCGGGCCGGAGATCACCGGCGCGCCGGTGCGCTCGCCCCAGACCTGCAAGCTGCTCGACCGCGGCGGCGCGGAACGTGTCGCCGGCGACCAGCACCGCGCGCAGACCCTGCTCGCGGTATTGCTGCGCCAGCTTGCCGATCGTCGTGGTCTTGCCGGTGCCGTTGACGCCGACCATCAGCACCACATGCGGCTTCAGCGCGCGGTTCAGCTCGAACGGCCTGGCCACCGGCTCCAGGATCTTGGCGATCTCCGCCGGCGAGCGCCTGCTTCACCTCCTCGTCGGTGACTTCCTTGCCGAAGCGGGTGCGGCGGAACTCCGCCGACGATGCGGGCCGCCACCGCCGTGCCGAGATCGGCGGCGACCAGCAGATCCTCCAGCTCCTGCAGCGCCTCGTCGTCGAGCTTGCGCCGGACGAACACGGCACCGATCGAATCCGGTGATCTTCGCGGTGCTGCGCGACAGGCCCTGCTTGAGCCGCGAGAGGAATCCCGAGCGCCATCAGGCCGGCTCCGCCAGCAGCCCGTCGTCGTTGGCCGCCGATGATGCGCGCGCGCAGCAGCGTGCCCGGGCAGGGCGGCGATGCGGACCGGGGCAAAATGCTCGGTGTGGCCGCTCGAATCGGTCTCCGCGAGCACCGCTGCCTCGCGCCCGACCTGGGCGGCGTAGAAGCCGCGTGCGTTCTCGGCCCCCGCCGCGCGTAGCCGGGCCGCGCGCTCGCGGCGCAGCGCGACCGGCACGGCCGGCATGCGTGCCGCCGGCGTGCCGGGGCGCTCGCTGTACGGAAAGACGTGCAGGAACGGGATGTCCGCTTCGCGCACGAACGCCAGCGTTTCGGCGAACAAGCGCTTCGGTCTCGGTCGGGAAGCCGGCGATCAGGTCGGCGCCGATGGCGATGCCGGGCCGCAGCGCGCGGGCGCGCGGCGATGACCGCCAGCGCGTCGGCGCGCAAATGCCGCCGCTTCATGCGCTTGAGGATCAGGTCCGCCCCCGCCTGCAGCGACAGATGCAGATGCGGCATCAGCCGCGGCTCCTCCGCGATCAGCCGCCACAGATCGTCGTCGATCGCGGCCGGGTCGAGCGAGGACAGCCGCAGCCGCGTGCAGCTCCGGCACCAGCGCCAGCAGCCGGCGCACCATCTGGCCGAGGCGGCGGCTGGCCCGGCAGATCCGGCCCGTAGCTGGCGATGTCGACGCCGGTCAGCACGACCTCCTGATAGCCGTGCGCGACCAGCGCGCGCGACCTGCTCGACGATGGCGCCGATCGGCACGCTGCGGTTCGGTCCGCGGCCGAACGGGATGACGCAGAACGTGCAGCGATGGTCGCAGCCCTGCTGCACCTGCACGAAGGCGCGCGCCCGGCCGGCGAACTCGGTCACCAGATGCGCCGCGGTCTCGCGCGCGGCCATGATGTCGGACACCGCGCCGCGGCGCATCCGTCCGTCCAGCTTTCGGCGCGCAGCTTCTCGACGTTGCCGAGCACGCGCGCGACGCCGGGCAGGGCGGCCCAGGCGTCGGGCGCGATCTGCGCGGCGCAGCCGGTGACGACGATGCGCGCCTCCGGCCGCTCGCGATGCGGCGCGGCGGATCGCCTGGCGCGCCTGCCGCTCGGCCTCGGCGGTCACGGCGCAGGTGTTGACGATGATGGTGTCGTCCAGCCCCGCCGCATGGCCGCGCATCACCTCGCTCTCGTAGGTGTTCAGGCGGCAGCCGAAGGTCAGCACGTCGACGGTCATGCCGCATAACGATCGAGGTCGATGGTGCCGCGAAACGCGATTGCGGTCGGGCCGGTCATCAGCACGTGGCCGTCTTCGCGCCACGCGATCTCCAGCTCGCCGCCGTCGACGACGATGGTGGCGTGGCGCCCGGTCAGCCCGCGCCGTGCGGCGTTGACCAGCGTCGCGCAGGCGCCGGAGCCGCAGGCGAGCGTCAGCCCGGCCGACGTTCCCAGACCCGCAGGCGGATGCGGTCGGGCGCCAGGATCTGTGCGAAGCCGATATTGGCCCGCTCGGGAAACAGGGCGGCGTGTTCCAGCGCCGGGCCGAGCTGCTCGACGTCCAATGCAGGCCACGTCGTCCACGAAGAACGTGGCGTGCGGATTGCCCATCGAGGCGGCTGCGGGGTCGCGAACCGGGCCGACCGACAGGTCCAGATGCAGCGTGTCGGCGGCGTGGGCGAGCGGAATATCCTGCCAGTCGAGCCGCGCCGGCCCCATGTCGACTTGCACCCGCCCGTCCGGCAACACCTCCGCAGGCAGCAGGCCGGAGATGGTCTGGATGACCTGGAGGCGGTTTCCGGTTTCCTCGTGCAGCAGGCGCACGACGCAGCGTGTGGCATTGCCGCAGGCGCCGGCCTCGCCGCCATCCGGGTTGCGGATGCGCATGAAGGCGTCGGCGTTGGAGCCGGCGGGCGGGGTCTCGATGACGATGAACTGGTCGCAGCCGACGCCAGTCGCGCCGATGCGCGATGGCGGCGGCGCGGCGCGCGGTCAGCCCGAGCGGCGCCGGACGCGCTCGTCGAACACGACGAAATCGTTTCCGCAGCCGTGCATCTTGAGGAACGAGACGTTCATGGCGCCGGTTATATGGGGTGCGGGGCGGCGAACAAAGGGCGGTGATCGCCCAAGTCAGGGCGAACGACCGCGCCGCTCCGATTCTTCGATTTCGCGCATGAGCTTCGCACTCCATTGGCGGATCGATACGACAGGTCGATGATCGGGCGGCGCCCTGTTGAAGTCCAGACGAACCGCGGGATACCCGCACCTCGGGTCCATCTTGCACCGCCGTCCCGTCGCCGTTATAAGCCGCCCCTCGTTTGCGCGCCGGGCCTGTCGGGCATGCCCGGCCGCGACGTCTGCGCCAGATCCTGTGGATCGCGGCGCGGACCGACCAGAAGGAGACCCAAATGCCCAAGATGAAGACCAAGTCGTCGGTCAAGAAGCGATTCAAGATCACCGCGACCGGCAAGGTGCTCGCCGGCCCGGGCAAGAAGCGCCACGGCCTGATCAACCGCCCGCAGAAGATGAAGCGGCAGAATCGCGGCAGCCAGACGCTCACCCACGCCGATGGGCTGACCGTGAAGCAGTGGGCGCCGTACGGGCTCGGTTGAGGAGATAGCAGCATGGCACGCGTCAAGCGCGGCATCACCACCCACGCCCGCCACAAGAAGGTCCTCGAAGCAGTCCAAGGGCTTCGTCGGCCGCTCCTCCACCAACTACCGCATCGCGCTGGAGCGGCTGGAGAAGTCGCTGCAGTACGCCTATCGCGACCGGCGCATCAAGAAGCGCGATTTCCGCGGCGCTGTGGATCCAGCGCATCAACGCGGCGGTGCGCGAGCACGGGCTGACCTACTCCCGATTTATCGACGGGCTGAAGACGGCCGGGATCGAGATGGACCGCAAGGTGCTGGCGGCCATCGCCTACGACGACCCGACCAGCTTCGGCGAAATCGTCAAGAAGGTGCAGGCCGCCCTGGCCTGATCGGCTCCGGCGCGCTGCGCTGCCGATCGAACGCGCAAGGGCTGCCCGCACGCGGGCAGCCCTTTTTCATGCACGTGACCGGACGATGAGCGACGATCTGCGAGCCCTGAAGCAGCGAAACCGAAGCGGCGCTCTGCGCCGACGCCGCCGACCTGCGCGCCTGGGACGCGATGCGCGTCGGCGTGCTCGGCAAGAACGGCAGCGCTGACGGCGCTGCTCAAGGAACTCGGCGCGCGTGCCCGCCGAGCAGCGGCGCGAGCGCGGCGCCGGCGCTCAACCGGCTGAAGGACGAGCTGACAGCCGCCATCGAGGCGCGGCGCGGCGGAGCTGGATGCGGCGGCGCTGGATGCGCGGCTGGCCGCCGAGCGCATCGACGTGACGCTGCCGCCGCGCCCGGTCGCCGCCGGCCTGATCCATCCGATCAGCCGCACGATGGAGGAAATGGCGACGATCTTCGGCGCCATGGGCTTCGCGATCGAGGAAGGCCCGGACATCGAAAACGACTGGCACAATTTCGGCGCGCTGAACATCCCGGCGCACCATCCGGCGCGGGCCGACCATGACACGTTCTATCTGCCGCCGACCGCGCCCGGACCGCCGCCGCCGGTGCTGCGCACGCACACCTCGCCGGTGCAGGTCCGCACCATGCTGACGCAGCGAACCGCCGATCCGCATCATCGTGCCGGGCCGCACCTACCGCGCCGACCACGACGCCACGCATCAGCCGATGTTCCACCAGATCGAGGGGCTGGTGATCGGCCGCGACATCACGCTCGGCCATCTGAAGGGCTGCCTGATCGATTTCCTGCGCGCCTTCTTCGGCATCGCGCCCGATCTGCCGGTGCGCTTCCGCGCCAGCTATTTCCCGTTCACCGAGCCGTCGATGGAGGTGGATATCGGCTGGAACCGCAAGACCGGCGAACTCGGCGGCGGCGGCGACTGGCTGGAGATCCTCGGCAGCGGCATGGTGCATCCGAAAGTGCTGGCCAATTGCGGCATCGACCCGCGCGAGTGCCAGGGCTTTGCCTTCGGCATGGGCGTCGAGCGCATCACCATGCTGAAGCACGGCATCCCCGATCTGCGCCCGTTCTACGAGAGCGATGTGCGCTGGCTGCGCCATTACGGCTTCAACGCCGCTGGCCCCCGCCATGCTGCACGAGGGGGTCTGAGCCGATGAAATTCACTCTGTCCTGGCTGCAAGACCATCTCGAGACCGACGCCTCGCTCGATCGAGATCACCGACACGCTGACGCGCCATCGGGCTGGAGGTGGAGGGCGTGCGAGAATCGCGGCGCCGCGCTGGCGCCGTTCCGCATCGCCGCGCGTCATCGAGGCCGTGCAGCACCCGAATGCCGACCGGCTGCGCGCCTGCACGGTCGATGCCGGCGACGGCGAGCTGGTCTCCGTGGTGTGCGGCGCGCCGAACGCGCGCACCGGCATGAAGGCGGTGTTCGCCCCGCCCGGCGCCTACATCCCCGGCACCGGCATCACGCTGAAAGTCGGCGAAATCCGCGGCGTGCAAAGCGCGGGCATGCTGCTCTCCGCGCGCGAGATGGGGCTCGGCGAGGACCATGACGGCATCATCGAACTGCCCGACGACGCGCCGGTCGGCACGCCGTATGCGGCGTGGGCCGGGCTGGACGATCCGGTGATCGACATCAGCGTCACGCCCAATCGCGGCGATGCGCTGTCGGTGCGCGGCGTTGCGCGCGACCTGGCGGCCGCCGGGCTCGGCACGCTGAAGCCGTGGTCGCGCCCGCACCGGTGCCGGCGCCGGTTCGCCGAGCCCGCTCGCTGGGCGTAACGAGATGCCGGAAGCCTGCCCGTGGGTGCTGGGCCGCACCGTGCGCGGCGTGACGCAACGGCGCCAGCCCGCGACTGGCTGCCGAGCCGGCTGACCGTCGATCGGGCTGCGGCCGATCAACGCGCTGGTCGACATCACCAATTTCTTCACCGTCGATCTCGGCCGGCCGCTGCACGTGTTCGACGCCGACAAGGTCGCGGGCGGCGTGCTGACGCTGCGCCGCGGCGCGGGCGAGACGTTCGCGGGCGCTGAACGGCAAGCGACTACACCGTCGACGCCGGACGATTGCGTCATCGCCGACGCGGCCGGCGTGCAGTCGCTGGCCGGCGTGGTCGGCGGCGAGGCGACCGGCTGCGACGAGGGCACCACCAACGTGTTCATCGAATGCGCGCTGTTCGACCCGGTGCGCGTCGCCCTGACCGGCCGGCGCCACCAGATCGTCTCCGACGCGCGGCAGCGTTTCGAGCGCGGCATCGATCCGGCGCTGCTGCCCGCGGCGCTGGAGGCCGCCACGCGCCTGATCCTGCGACGCTGTGCGGCGGCGAGGCGAGCGAGGTGGTCCCAGGCCGGCGCCGAGCCGGCATTGGCAGCGCGACGGCGAGCCTGCGCTTCGCCCGGCTCGCGAGCTTTGGCGGCTCTGGATCGTGCCGCCGGACGAGGCGGTCGGCGGCGCTGGAGCGGCTCGGCTTCACCGTGCTGGCGCGCGATGCCGAGCAGGTGCACGGTGAGCGTGCCGTCCTGGCGCAACGACATCGCCCAGCCGCACCGCGCTCGACCCGGCGCCGGACCTCGACCCAGCGCCGCCGCCGCCGCCGCCGGGCCGCGGCGCAGATCGAGCCGGAGGTGGATCTGATCGAGGAGGTGCTGCGGCTGCAGCGGGCTGGATGCGATCGCCGCCGGTCTCGATGCCGCGTGGCCGCCGCGGTGCCGCCGCCGACGCTGACGCCGCGAACAGGCGCGCACGGCGCTGGCGCGGCGGGTGCTGGCGGCGCGCGGCCTGGCCGGAGTGCGTCACCTTCAGCTTCCTCGACCATCGAGACCGCCGCCCTGTTCGGCGACACGCCGGACGGCGCTGCGGCTGGCCAACCCGATCGCCGCCGATCTGGACCAGATGCGCCCGACGCCGGTCGCGACCGCTGGCGCTGGCCGCCGCGCGCAACGTCGCGCGCGGCTGTGCCGGATCTCGGCGCTGTTCGAGATCGGCCCGGCCTTCCGCGGCGATACCTGCCGCAGCAGCCGCTGGTCGCCGCCGGGCTGCGCGTCGGCAAGACGCCGCGCAGCTCGATCGCGCCCGCCCGCCCGTACGATGCGATGGACGCCAAGGCCGATGTGCTCGCCGTGCTGGCCGCGCTCGGCGTGCCGATGGAGGCGCTGAGCGTCACGGCCGATGCGCCCGGCTTCTATCATCCGGGCCAGTCCGGCGTGCGTGCGGCAGGGGCCGAAGACGGCGCTGGCGCACGTTCGGCACGCTGCATCCGCGCGTGCTGGCGGCACTCGACCTGCCGGCCCGGTCGGTCGCGTTCGAGGTGTTCCTCGACGCGATCGCCGAGCCGAAGCGCCGCCGCAGGGCGTCGCCGGACCTGCCCGCCTTCCAGCCGGTGCGCCGCGACTTCGCCTTCGTGGTCGACCGCAGCGTGCCGGCCGAAGCGGTGCTGCGTGCCGCGCGTGGCGCCGAGCGCGACGCTGATCGCCTCGGTCGTCGCTGTTCGACGTCTATGAGGGCGACAAGGTGGAGGCCGGGCGCAAGTCGCTCGGCGATCGAAGTCGTGTTCCAGCCGCGCGACCATACGCTGACCGATGCCGAGATCGACACGGCCAGCGCAAAAGTGGCGGCGGCCGTGGCAAAGGCGACCGGAGGACGGCTGCGCTGAGGCGGCGGACGCGATACCGTTACAGCCATGCTGTCCATGCCGACTGCCGCTGTCGTCCTGCCGCCGCGCGAGACATTTTCGCCGGGTGCGACCGGGGCGGTTGGGCTGCTGGCACGCCGGCTGGCGGCGATGCCGGGCCCGTTCGAGACCATGATTTTCGGCACGCCGACCGGGGCACCTTTTGGCGACGTGGGCTTCCGGGCGGTGCGCCCGGCGCTGCTGCTGGCCGGACAGGCGCGGCGCTATGCGGCCGGCGTGGCACGCGCATTCGCCCGTGACATGCCGGCGCTGGCCGAGGTGCATAACCGCCCCGACGTGGCGCTGTATCTGGCCCGCCGCTTCCCCCGTCTGCCGGTGCTGCTGGTGCTGCACAACGACCCGCAGGGCATGCGCCGCGCCCGCACCGCCGGCGAGCGCGCCGCGTTGTGTGCGGCGCTTGCCGGTGTGGTGACCGTCTCCGCCTATCTGCGGTCCCGGCTGCTGGAGGGGTACCGGGTCCGGCGGCGCGCGTGGTCGTGCTGCCCAACTGCATCGATTTGCGAGAAATTCCGCCGCCGGCGCCGCCCGATCCGGCCATCCTGTTTGCCGGCCGCGTGGTGGCCGACAAGGGGGCGGACGTATTCGTGCGCGCCTGCGCCCGCGCGCTGCCGTCGCTGCCGGGCTGGCGCGCCATGCTGCTCGGGGCCGACCGCTTCGGCGCGGACAGCCCGGACACGAAATTCCTGCGCGCGCTGCGCCCGGAGGCCGAAGCCGCCGGAGTCGCCATGACCGGCTGGCGCCCGCACGCCGACGTGCTGGACGCGATGTCGCGCGCGGCCATCGTGGTGGTGCCGAGCCGCTGGCCCGAGCCGTTCGGCCTGACCGCGCTGGAGGCGATGGCCTGTGGCGCCGCCGTGCTGTGCTCGCCGCGCGGCGGCCTGCCGGAAGTGACCGGCGACGCCGCCGTCACGATCGACCCCGACGACCCGGACGCGCTTGCCGCCGCCATCATCGCCCTCGCACGCGACCCCGCCCGCCGGGCGGCGCTGGCCGAGGCCGGGCGTGCCCGTGCGCGCCGCTTCGATGTCATCCCCGCCGCCGCCGCGCTGGCTGGCCTGCGCCAGAACATCGTGGCGGCATGGCCGCGCGCCGCCGCCCTCCCTATATGACCGTTCCTATATACCCGTCGGATTCAACCAAGCGAGACCGCCAATGCCCGACACCCCTGCTCCTGACATCGGCGCCCCGGCCGACCTCGTTCCCGTCACGGTGCTGACCGGCTACCTCGGCGCCGGCAAGACCACGCTGCTGAACCGCATCCTGTCGGAGAAGCACGGCCGCAAATACGCCGTCGTCATCAACGAATTCGGTGAACTGGGCGTGGACAACGACCTTGTCGTGGATACCGACGAGGAAGTGTTCGAGATGAACAACGGCTGCATCTGCTGCACGGTGCGCGGCGACCTGATCCGCATCGTCGGCGGGTTGATGAAGCGGCGCGACAAGTTCGACGGGATCATCGTCGAGACGACCGGCCTGGCCAACCCGGCGCCGGTGGCGCAGACCTTCTTCGTCGACGAGACAGTGCGCAGCCGCACCCGGCTGGACGCGATCGTGACCGTCGTGGACGCGAAGAACCTGCCGGCCCGGCTGGCCGACAGCCACGAGGCGGCCGACCAGATCGCGTTTGCCGACGTGATCGTGCTGAACAAGACCGATCTGGTGACACCCGAGGAACTGGACGAGGTGGAGCGCCGCATCCGCCAGATCAACCGCTTCGCCACCATCCACCGCACCAGCCGCGCCGACGTGCCGGTGACCGAACTGCTGGAGCAGCGTGCGTTCGATCTGGCGCGAGTGCTGGAGCGCACGCCGGACTTCCTGACCGATGATGCACATGAGCATAACGACGAGATCGCCTCGATGAGCTTCGAGGTGGCCGCACCGCTGGACCCGGAGAGGTTCAACGCCTGGATCGGCGTGGTGCTGGCCGAGAAGGGCCAGGACCTGCTGCGCACGAAGGGCATTCTTTCGTACAAGGGCGAGGACCGTCGCTTCGCGTTCCAGGCGGTGCACATGATGGCGGACGGCGACTACATCGGGCCATGGAAAGACGGCGACCCGCGCATCAGCCGCTTGGTGTTCATCGGCCGTAACCTGAACCGTCCGCAGCTGCGACGGGGGTTCGAGAGCACGGTGGCCAAATAGCGGCCGCCTGACGGGATGGAGCGGAACGTCACGTGTTTGGGCGAGCGTTGCTGGCGTGCGTGCTGCTTTTCGCAGGCCGGCACGCGTTCGCTGCGGAACCGTTCCCGCTCGTAAACATCAAGGACTACGGCGGCTACGCGGATGCGCTGAAGGGGGCCGCCCAGTACGCGGCGTCCGGCGTCAATGTTGCCCTTGCCGCCGTGCAGTACATCGACGTGTCGGTAACGTCGGCCGGCGGCAGCAGTGCGACACTGACGCCGACATGGCCGCTGCCGAACATCGCAGCGTTCCAGCCAAACACATACGCCGTCAGCATCCCAGGCGTCGGGGTGGGCGGTGCGACCGTAACGGGCACCATCACCGCACTTGATGCGTCAACGGGCACCATAACCTGCTCCCGATGCGCATTCGCTGCGCAAACCGGCACCGCGGCGGTGATGGAAATTCACCAGACGTCCTATCCCGGCACATCCGGATTGAACGGCAGTTTTTATGGGCCGGTGACGATCTCGAATGCGACGGATGCGATATCAGGGTCGGTCTACGGCTCCACGATCGTGCTCTCGCAGGAGATGATCCCGAACTCGTCCACGCAGAACGACGGCAACACGATTTGTGTAAACACGCCCGGCCGGACCGAATGGTGTGGCGTCATTGTCGATGACCATGCGGCTGACGGCAAAACCGTTGTTGCGGTCGGCGTCGGAAGTTCGCCCCCATCGATCCCGTACACACAGGCAGGAGCGAACGCCAAGGTAACCTGGGGCAGATTCCTGTTCCGCAATGACGACGCAACAGCTTGCAGCGGGTCGGCCCGCAAGATCCAGGTGCCGCAGGCCGGCGCCGGAACCACAAGCGGCGGCCAGACGAACCCGTTCGAGGGCACCATCGCGACGCGGTATGATCCGCTGTCCGTGACGCTCACCTCCAGTGTCCGCACGACGGTCGGCACGACGATCCGCGGGGCCGGTGTCGGCATCGAAGGCGAGTTGCTCACGGGCTGTGATGACTGGCCCGCCTACCAGAAGGCGGTCAATGCGACGTACCACAACCCCTTCACCATCGAGAATCCCGTCACCCTGTACCTTCCGCATGACTCGTTCATGGCGACGGCGTACCTGGGCCGCATTCATCCGACCAATCTAATGCTCCAGTGCGGTGAGGGCACGGTCTACTGGCCGGATGTCGGGCAGCCATTTTATCACGGCGCTACCAGTTGCAGCCGCAACCACGCAATCCGCTCCTTCCCCGATGTGAAGGATGTGACCCCGGCGATCCACCTCAAGCATCTTTCGGCGCTGACCCCCGGATCGACCGCGACGCTTGTCATTGTGGGCAATTCGCCCGCGCAGCCCGGCGACAACGGCGCCAACTTCATCTCCGGCCGGCTGGACCGCATCTGCGCCGCATTCCAGAGCGCCTACCCGGATCTGACCTGGAACTGCGTCGACCGCACAGTCGGCGGGACGCAGATGTACTCGCTGGACCCTGGCGGCATCACGAACGGCTATCCGGTCGGTTCGGTTTTGCCGCCCTGGTATACCGACGCTTCGCGGCCATGGCTGACCGGCTACGTGGAGCCTCTGAACCCGGACGTTATCATCGCCGGGTTTGCCGATCAGGAAGAACTCCAGCAATCGATAGCGGCGCCGCTTGCGCTGATCTCCGCGACGCAAAGCCCCGCATGGCTCTCCGCGACCGGCCGGTATCCGGATATCGGCTTCATGCCGCTGCCGTGGCAGCCAACCGGCTGGTTCAGCCAAGTTGACACCAACCACGCTTCGTCCTTCCAGCGCTCGTTCGTCAAGTCGTGCGTGACGCCGCTGGCCCCGATCGGGGGGCAGACACGATGCCCGTTCCTGATCGACGAAGCCCGCATGCTTTCAATCCTGGTGGACGGGGACGATCCTGAAACCACGCCGATGCGGCTGGCGACGGCACTGCCGGTGAGCCAGTCGTTCATCACCACGTTCCCCTGGAAATACCAGGTGCCGCGGACCGGCCTGTCGTTTCAGAACAAGCTGCACTGGTACAATCCCAACCCGACGGTTGGGGGCATGCTGGCAGCCGCTGGCGGTGAAATCGACTTCACGGTCAGCGGCAACGTCAATGCCACGCCACAGACCATCACCGTGCGGGAGAAGGCAACCGCGCTCGCCGCGCCGGGCCAGGCCGCCATCACGATCGGCCCGGACGCTTACCGCTATGCCGCCGGGTGGCACGTATCCGGGCAGGGCGGCCTGCCGGCCGACGCGTTGATCGAAAGCGTCGATCCGTCCGCGGGCACCGTTACGATCAACAACGACCTGACCGCGCAGATTGCAAGCGGCGCGTTCCTGACGTTCACCGAGCCTGGTCCGAATACGGGCTACCCCGGCGGCATTCTGCGGATCAGCAAAGATGCCGCGTCCGGCAATCTGGCTTATCGCTACGACACGGAATATTGGCAGGTCGCATCGGCAGACTGCTCGGGCACGGCAGGCGACAGCTACATCACCTGCGCAACCGCCGAGGTCGGCAACTGGCATCGCTTTCAGCAGATCGCAATTCCTGGCGCCGGAAACAGCCAGTGTCCGAATCCTGGCGGGCCGGCTAATTGCTACGTCGCCACGATCGCTTCGGTTTCCTACGCCGTCACGCCGGCCGGGATCGGTTCGGAGACGGTCAACCTCTACAGCGGCGCGACGGCGGCGACGGCTTCGCGGACCACGGCGGGAAAGGTGCCCAAGACCTTCTCGGCACGGCAACCCTACGTATTTCGCACCTCGATACCGCTTACCGTGTCGCAGCGTGCGGCGGAGACGTTCTACGCAAACGTCTTCGACCTCTGCGGCCTCCACAAAGGTGTCGCCATCACCACCGAGTTTCAGGTCGAGTACCGTGGATCACGCCTGAATGTCAGCTATTGCGATGATCCGCCGGGGCAGAGCTGGTTCGTGAAACAGTACATAGAGCGATTCGACAGTCCCTTCTTGTTTCAGATCGACAGTCCAAATCACATGTCGTCCGGTACGAACTTTCTTATGTTCGGCCCTGGGCCGCTGTATGCCAAGACTGGTCCCGGCAGGGCGGCGACGGGCCAGGGCTCCTGGGAAGTTGATCTTGAACACCCGACCGCAGCGCCAACTGCTCGGCTGGTGCCAGACATATATGGCTGGTGCCGAGTTGGAACGGCCTATCCCACCGGTGATGCGGGCTTCTCGCCCTGGGGCGGCGGATGCGTCTCGCACTATGGCCAGATGGGCGGTAACCTGATCGACGATGCAATCTTGAGTCAGCTTCGGCTGCGGTGACCGGCCGACAACCAGCGACGCGGTCGTCGGCCCGACCATATCGGCCGCAAAGGGCTATCCGTGCGTGTGTTGCCGAAGTGACTGCGAAATTGCAGCCGGTCCTTGCCTCGGCCGACAACGACGGGCAGGTGTAGGATTGATCAGCGCCGGACCAACCGCATGAGCCAGACCGTTTCCCCCGACCACCTGCTGCAAACCCGCGGCATCCAGGCCGATCTTGGCGCCTTTGTGGTCGGCGCCGCGTTCGACCGCACCGGCGCCATTGCCGCATTCGGCCTCGGCGATGGCACGGTGCGCCTGCTCGACGGCGCGGCCTGGACGATCGTGCCGGCCCATGACGGCGGCGTGCTGTCGCTCGCCTCGGGCACCACGCCCGCCAGCTTCCTCTCCGGCGGCGATGACGGCCGCCTGGTGCGCAGCGGCCACGACGGCAAGGCGAGCGAACTCGCCGGCTTCGGCATGAAATGGGTCGAACACGTCGTCAGCTTCGCCGATGCCAAGACCCAGACCATCGCCTGTTCGGTCGGCAAGCTCGTCCATCTGTTCGACGGCGCGGGCGCGAAGCTCAAGACGCTCACCCATCCCTCGTCCGTCACCGGCCTGGTGTTCGACGCCAAGGGCAAGCGCATCGCCGCCAGCCATTATAACGGTGCGAGCCTATGGTTCGTCGCCTCGAAGACCGACAATCCGCGCCTGCTGGAATGGAAGGGCAGCCACACCGGCATCGCCATCAGCCCGGACGGCGACGCGGTCGTCACCTCCATGCAGGAGAACGCGCTGCATGGCTGGCGCCTGTCCGACAACCAGCATATGCGCATGAGCGGCTATCCGTCCAAAACCCGGTCGCTCTCGTTCACCCGAGGCGGGAAATTCCTGGCGACCTCCGGCGCGGAGTCGATCGTGCTGTGGCCGTTCACCGGCGGCGGCCCGATGGGCAAGGCGCCCACCGAACTCGCCGGCGGCGACGAGGCGCTCTGCACGATGGTCGCCGGCCATCCGTTGCAGGAGGCCGTGGCGGCCGGCTTCTCCGATGGGCTCGTTGTGCTGGCGGACATTGCCTCCGCCCGCATCCTGCCGGTCGCCGACCGGGGGCGCGGGCCGGTTTCGGCGCTGGCCTGGAGCCCGGACGGGTCGCGGTTGGCGTTCGGCTGTGAAACCGGCTTTGCTGCCGTCGTTGACTTCTCCAAACGCTGAAGGGGCCTGCCAATGGACACCGTGACCGCGAACGGGTTGTCGCTGCCGAAACTCGGCCTTGGCACCTGGCGCATGCGCGACGGGGAATGCACCGATGCGGTGCTGGGCGCGCTCGATCTCGGCTACCGCCACATCGACACGGCGAAGATGTACGGCAATGAGGCCGCGATCGGCGCGGCCCTGGCGCGCACCAGCATTCCGCGCGCGGAGCTGCACGTCACCAGCAAGGTCTGGCCCGACAGCTACGCGCCGGACGCGATGCGCCGCTCGCTGGAAACCAGCCTGGCGGACCTGCAAACCGATTACGTGGACCTGTTCCTGCTGCACTGGCCGACGCCGGACACCAATGTGCCGCAGGCGCTGGAAACGCTGACGCGGCTGCGTCAGGACGGGCTGGCGCGCCATATCGGCGTGTCCAACTTCTCGGTGGCGCTGCTGCGGCGTGCGATCGAGGAGGTTCAGGCGCCGATCTGCTGCAACCAGATCGAGTATCACGCGCTGCTCGACCGCTCGAAGGTGATCGCCTATGCGCGCGCGCAAGGGCTGGCGGTGACGGCGTATTCGCCGCTGGCGCGCGGCCGGCTCTCCGAGCAGAAGGCGATGCGCGACATCGCCGCCAAGCACGGCGCGACACCGGAACAGGTCGGCCTGAAATGGCTATTCGATCAGGACGGCGTGGCGGCCATCCCCAAGGCGCTGCGGCCGGCCAGCCAGAAGGCCAATCTGGCGGCGCTGTCGCTGGTGCTGGACGACGCCGATCGTGCCGCCATCGCGGCACTGCCCAAGGATGTGCGGCTGGTCTCCCCGGCCTGGGTGATGGACTGGGACTGACAGTCGGCAGGCCGCCAATCGGGCGCCGCCTGTGTATGGCGGCGCCCGTGTTGCGTCAGACCTTCCAGACGTTCAGTTCCGGCGTGCCATTGCTGCTCCACCACTGGCCGGACGACCAGGATTCAGCTTGCGACACGCTGGCACCCACGAAGGTGATGGCCGAGTTGACGGTGCCGTTGCCGGCAAGGCTGATATCGGCCGTCGCGCCGCTCTTGCCCGCCGGGTCGGTCGACTGCACCCAGTTGATCGTCGACGTGCCCTGCTGGAAGCCGAGGATGGTGGCCACGTCGCCGCTATGGAAGTGGCTGATCTGCGCCCAGCCGTCCGGGCTGGAGGCATCAACGGTGAACGTATCGAGGCCAGAGCCGCCTTTCAGGATGTCGGTGCCCGGCGACGTGTAGAGCTGCTGCGCCCAATCGGCATGCGGATCGCCGGTCGACGCGAAGCTGGTGGTGCTGGTGCCGGTCGTCGCGGGCGTGATCGGGGCCGTCGCGCCGCTGGGGTCGGTGCCGGACGACGACGAGCTGGACGACCCGCTGCTGGGCGATGACGACGCGGTGGGCGTGCTGGTGGAAGAGGGATCGGTGCTGGACGAGCTGCCCGGCGTGTAGGCGGAATAGCTCAAATTGGAGACCGTGAGCGACGATCCCGCCGGACCGACATTGCCGACGCCAAACGACTCGTTCTCGCCGCCGTCGGCGGCATCCTTCGGAATGGGAACCGAGCCGCCGGACGTGTACTGCACGACTTGCTGCCCGTCGACGTAGAACGTCAGGCTGTTGGCCTCCCAATCCACCGCGACCGTTGTCGGATCAGCGAGATTGCCGTTGAAATCGAAGGATTGGGACTGGTTGGTGTCGCCAGCGCCTTCCCAATGCACGGTGAGGTAGGGCTGGCCGTTCAGCGTTTCGGCCAGGTCGATCTCCGGGCCGGGCCAGACGTTCGTCGCGGGCCACAGGCAGACATAGGGGCCTGCCGCCTGGTTGGTCATGGTGAAGGTTGCCGAGTACAGGCCATACCCGGTCCCGTTGGTGGCGCCCAAGTCCGCATTCATGAACCCAGCGGCGGTGCCATCGGACGTCACCGTCAGCCCATTGCTCCCAAACGAGAATTCATCGGGATTGCCCCAGGAGATCGGGAACAGGCTGCTGTTGAGGGATGAATCCGTGGTGAAATTGTCCTGCCAGACGGTGGTGTAGTTGGCAGTGTTGAGAGTGTTTGATGCGCTCATTCGGTTGCTCCGCTCTCGTGCGTTTCCGACACGGGTGCCTGGTCATGACTTGCCGCCCGGCATGGCCGGACGGCAGCCGGAGGGGGCGTGCTGTTCGCTGTCGCGTGATGCACGGCGACGCGATTGACGCCAGCGCGAGGTCTACGGTCAACAAGCTTGACCTTGGGAGCGAAGCAAAAACGGAATGAAATTTTGGCGGACTTGCCACAGGCACAGGAAAAATGGGCAAAGTCTCAGTCCCGGAACGGATGCGGAAAGTTTCATCTTTTCGCGTGCCGCGTGAATACTATGCAGCGTTGGCGCGTGAAGGTTGATGGCTGTTACGTGATACACGAGGCCGTGGGTAACATGCCTCGGACCTATGCAACGATCCTGTGCATGGGCATGGCTTGCCGCCGGATCCGAGGCGTCATTGGGGCTCGTGCATTCGCGATTTCGTGAGCCGCGAGCAAGATTTTGCTCGGAGCGGTCGAGGCCTTACTTCCCCACCGCGGCTCCCGCCGGCCGCCGCGCGTCGTTGGCCCCATGCAGAAGCGGCGGTGCGCGGTCCGCGACGATCAGCTCCGCCGCTCCCCACGGCGGTTGCGTGACGATGTCGTAGCCCATGCCGCGCAACAGCGCCGCCGTATCCGGCGATAGCGCCAGCGGTTCGGCGAACAACTCGTCGGGCAGGTATTGCAGATGCACGCGCGGCGCATTCACGGCCGCCTGCGGCGCCATATCGTGGTCGATGATGTTCAGCACCGTCTCCAGCGTGATGGTGATGATGCGCGCGCCACCCGGGGAGCCCAGCACCATTGCGACATGCCCATCCCGCAGCAGGATGCTCGGCGCCATCGACGACAGCGGGCGCTTGCCGGGCGCGATCGCGTTCGTCGCACCCTGCATCAGCCCATACATATTGGCCGTCCCGGGCTTGGTCGTGAAATCGTCCATCTCGTCGTTGAGCAGGAAGCCGGTGCCGGGCGCCATCACCCCCGCGCCGAACGGGCCGTTGATCGTATAGGTGACGGAGACCGCGTTGCCGGCGTGGTCCAGCACCGAGAACTGCGTCGTCTCGGTCTGCTCGTGCGGCGGTGTTGCGGGGCCGAGATCGCGCGAGGGCGTCGCGCGCGGGCCGATCGTGGCGCGGATTGCGGCCGCGTAGTCCTTGCTCAGCAGCCGGTCGAGCGGGTTGGACGCGAAATCCGGGTCGCCGAGCAGCGTGTCGCGGTCCAGGTAGGCGTGGCGCATGGCCTCAGCCAGCACATGCACCTCGGCCGCCGAATGGAAGCCCATGGCGTGCAGGTCGTAGCCTTCGAGGATGTTCAGGATTTCGCACAGCGTGACGCCGCCGGAGGAGGGCGGGGGGACCGACAGCACCTGGTAGCCGCGATAGGTACAGTGCAACGGCGCGGCTTCCGCAACGGTGTAGGCTGCGAAATCGGCTGTCGAGATAATGCCGCCGCCCGCCTTCGCGGCATCCGCGACGGCCAGGGGAATGCGGCCCTCGTAGAACGCGCGCCGGTCCATGCGCCGCGATGTCGGCCAGTGTGTCGGCCAGCGCCGGCTGCAGGAGCCGGTCGCCGGGCTTCAACGGCGTGCCATCGGACCGCAGGAATACTTTTCCGGCTTGCGCATCGGCATGGAAGCGGGTGGTGCCGTACGTCAGGATGTTCGCGTCGGCCTTCGTGAGCACGAACCCGTCGCGGGCAAGCGTGATGGCAGGTGCCATCACCTGGGCGCGCGTCATCGTGCCGTAGCGGATCAGCGCCGTGTCGAGCCCCAGCACGGTGCCAGGCACCGCCACCGACCGCCAGCCCAGCACGCTGCCGCCTGGCGCCACGGCGCCAGCCGGATCGAGGTACATGTCGGCGCTGGCGGCGGCGGGCGCACGCTCGCGGAAATTCAGCACCGTGTCGCGACCATCGGCGAGGTGGACGGTCATGAACCCGCCGCCGCCGATATTGCCGCAGCACGGGTCCACCACCGCCTCGGCGTAGCCGACCGCGACGGCCGCATCCACGGCGTTGCCGCCGGCACGCAACACGGCCGCGCCGGCCTCGGCTGCCAGATGCTGCGCTGCCACCACCATGAAACTGTCGGATTCGACGGCCGGCAGCGTCGCTGCCTGCACCGGTGCCGCCGCCAGCACGATGATGCCGGCAAGCAGGGATGCCAGGCGGGTCAGGCGGGCACGCCGGGGCCGCGCACCAGCGACACGCCCACCATATCGCCCTCCCGCACCAGGGCCGCGAGTTGGTCGGTATCGAACCCCTCAGTGCCGACGGGGCGCTGCGGCAGCACCATCCAGCGGTAATCGGCCGTGCTGTCCACCACCCGCACGCGCTGGCCGTCCGGCAGCACGGTGCCGAACTCGGCCAGCAATCCGCGCGGGTCGCGCACGGCGCGGGCCCGGTAGGCCGTGGATTTGTACCAGAATGGCGGATAGCCCAGCACGGCGCGCGGGTAGCAACTGCACAGCGTGCAGACGACGAGGTTGTGGATCTCCGCCGTGTTCTCCAGCACGCCGAGCGGCGGCATGCCGCGCATGCTGATCCCCATCGATTCCGCCGCCGCGCGGCCATCGGCCAGCAAAGCGGCCCGGAACGCCGGGTCGGTCCAGGCCCGCGCCACCAGCCGCGCGCCCAACGCCGGAGAGGCTGCGTCGGTGATGGCGATGCGCTCGGCGATCTCGGGCGCGGTGGCAATGCCCTTGGCGGCCAATACGGTGCGCAGGGCGGCGAGCAGCCGGTCGCTGTCGGCCTCCTGGAGCGACATCATGCCACCTCCAGCCACGGCTCGAACAATTCCGCGACAATTTCGTCGCCGGCGGCGGACTCGGGCCAGACCGCCGGCATGTCGAAGCGGACATGGTACAGTGTCAGGCGCGGCGCCGGGCGGGCGAAGGCGAGATCCTCCGGGTTGGGAAACGCGCCAAGCTGCCGCAGCACGGTGCCGGCCTGGCCGCGCAGGTAGTGCGGCGTGCGGATATGGCAGGGGCCGCGCGTCTCCGGCCAGTCGTCGCGCACCCGCACGCGTGTCCCGGGGGCGAGGCTCATGCCTGCTCCAGCGCGGCGCGCAGCTCGTCCTCGGTGATGACGCCCTTGGCGAGCAGCGTGCCGGTGATCGAGCGGAGCCAGCGCTGGTAGTAGGACAGGCGATGGTAGTCCGCTTCCGGCAGCGCCTCGATGCCGCGACGCAGTTCGTCCACCGACATGACCTGTTTCATGCCGAGCAACTGGCGGATCGCGTCCACGGTGCGGTCGAATTCGGTCAGGGTGTGCGGCGAGGCATCGACCGGCTCGCACAGGAAACGGGAGACGCCGCCGATGTCGTGCATCGCGTGGGGGCGGCTCTCCGGTTGGGGCTCTGCATCGTCCATGTGTCCACGATAGCCGGCGGCGCGGGGTTCGTCACGGCGTCAGTTGCCGATGGCCTCGTCCAAGTCGCTGCCCCAGAACTGGCTGCGTTTCAGCCAGCCCCGGTAATCCTCCACCTGCACCTCGCACCACGCCGCACCGGCCGCACAGGCTCGGATGCGGCCGATCACGCCTGGTTTCAGGCGGGCGACAGGGGCCGCGTCGTCGCTGGCGGTGGCGCGCAGCACGGCCTCATTGCCCTTAACGGCGAAGCTGCGGCGGCCGATCAGCGTGGCCTGATGCACCCACCCTTTGACGCCGTCCTGGTCCTCGACCAGCCGCCACACCTCGACCTCGCGGAGAATGCGCACCGGCAGGTCGCGGCGGTGATACTGCCACTCGATCGGGAAGCGGGTGCCGGGGCCGACGCGCAGATTGACCTCGTCGGCGCGCAGCGCGGCCCAGCGCGGCAGCTTCAGGCCGGTGACGGTGCCCTTGTCCTCGCTCGGCGGGGCCGGCGGCGGCGCAATGGCCGGCGTCGCTGGCGGCGCGGCTGGCGATGACGTCGCCGGGCGCTGGGCGTGGCTGTTGGCCGGGGCCTGCACCACCGGCGTGGGCTTGGCCGGGTGCGCCGGCTTATGCTTGCGGGGCGGGTTGGGTGCCGGCGCCGTCGGCGTTACGGGCGCCGTTTGCACGCTCGTCTGCGCCGCCGCCGGGGCGGCCATCATCATTACCGCCAGGAAAAAGCCGCGCGCACGGATCATACGGCCTTGCCTGCCAATCTGCACCGCATCGGGTCAAGGGGTATGCGGCTGAATTAAAGGGATATCATCTGTCCGCCGGATGTCGCCGACAGAAAGCTGACCACGCCGGCCACCTCGACGCCGGGCAGCAGGGCGGCGGCGTCGAGCCCGATCATGCGCAGCCCGGATTCGCAGGCGATCAGCCGCACACCCAGTTCGGCCGCCGCCGCGCGCAGCTCGGCCAGGCCGGCCACGCCGCGCGCGCGCACCGTGGCATCCTGCCCGGCCGCCGCCAGCCGGGACCAGTCGGTGGCCAGCGCGTGGCAGCCGGCATTGGTCGCGAACAGCGTCACCGGCCGCCCGATCGCCGCCGCGCCCGTCGCCAGCACGAATGCATAATGCGCCCGCTCATGCGTCCCACTGATCAGCAGGATGCCGAGCGGCTCAGATGGCACAGGCGGGGGCCTCGGCGACGGCGTGCTCCGACAGGTCGCGCAGCGTGGCGTTCGGCCCGCAGGCGCGGCAGGTCGGGTCCGGGTGCAGCCGGATGGTGCGGAACCGCATGGCCAGCGCATCCCATACCAGCAGCCGGCCGGCCAGCAACTCGCCGATGCCCAGCACTTCCTTCAAAACCTCTGTGGCCTGCAACGTGCCCATCACGCCGGTGACGGCGCCCAGCACGCCGGCTTCGCTGCAGGTCGGCACCAGCCCGTCCGGCGGCGGGGCCGGATACAGGCAGCGGTAGCAGGGGCAGTCCGCGCCGGCATGCGGCTTGAAGGTGGATAGCTGTCCCTCGAAGCGCAGCACGGCGGCCGAGACCAGCGTGCGGCGGGCCAGCACACAGGCGTCGGCGACCAGGAAGCGCGTGGCGAAATTGTCGGTGCCGTCGCAGACGATGTCGTAACCGGCGACCAGATCGAGCGCATTGGCCGGCGTGAGGCGGAGGCGATGGGCCTGCAGGGCCACGGTGGGATTGATTTCGTGCGCCGCCGTGGCGGCGGAGCTGGCCTTGGGCTGGTTCAGGCGCGCGGTGGTGTGGGCGATCTGGCGCTGCAGATTGGATATGTCTACCACATCATCATCAACAATCCCGATCGAACCGACGCCCGCCGCGGCGAGGTAGAGCAGCAGCGGGCTGCCCAGCCCACCGGCGCCGACGATCAGCACGCGGGCCGCCCGCAGCTTGGCCTGCCCGATGCCGCCGACTTCACCCAGCAGGATGTGGCGAGAGTAGCGCCGGATGTCGTCTTCGGAAAAATCGAGGTCCATGCAGCCCAATATGGGCGACCTGCGCGGCGAGGGCGAGGGGCGACCGATGCCGGCCGAGCGGTCGGCCAGGGCAAACATCACGTCCGTTGGAGGGCTATGTTCAAGCTGCGCCCATGTCGCTACCTGTTGCCCGGCGCTTCGGCGGACGTACCGCGCCAACCTCCGCCCGTCGGTCACGATCACCTTTTTGCGCTGCTTCAACAATGCCGCTGGTCGGGCGATGTCCGCGGACAGGGGTAGCACTGAGAAGGCGATCTTGCAGAGTTCCACCACCCTCGGGCGCAGCACGGCGACAGGTTTTCTCTGGCTCATGCTGCAAAGCCTGAGCGGCCGCGCCACCGGCTTCCTCAGCCAGCTCGTTCTGGCACGGCTCCTGATGCCGGACGCGTTCGGCCGCATCGGCCTGGCCTATACGGTCACGACCGTCGCAAGCGCGGTCGTCAGTTTCGGCATCGACGACATCCTGCTGCAGCGGCTGCGCAAATTCGATCTGTGGGTCGGGCCGTCGTTCTGGAGCAGCCTGATCCTGTCCCTGATCGGCATGGTGCTGATGCTGCTGGCCGCGCCGGTGGCTGCCAGCTTCTACCACACGCCGGGGCTGGTCGGGCTCATCGCGATCATGGCGATCAATTTGCCGATCGGCTCGCTTTCGGTCGTGCCGGCCGTCAAATTGCGGGCGCAGATGAATTTCCGCTATCTGGCGACATACACCAGTGCCGAGACGCTGGCGATGCAGGTGGCGACCATCGTTCTCGCGGCGCTCGGCTTCGGTGCCTACAGCTTCGTCATTCCGCTGCCCGTCGCCGCCGCGGTCAAGGTCGCCGTGTTCTGGCACAAGGCGCCGGCGCGCATCACGCTGCGTTATCACCGCGCGCAGATCGGCCATATCCTGTCGAGCGGCTTCCTGGTGGTCGCGACCCGGATGGTCGTCACGGCGGTGACGCAGGGCGACACCATGGTCCTCGGTCTGATGGCCACCGATGCGGTTGTCGGCGTCTATTTCTTCGCATTCCGCCTGGCGGCCCAGCCGTTGCGCATGCTGGCCGGAAATTTCGGCAACGTGCTGTTCCCGGCCTTCACGCAGCTTCGCACCGACCCGGTGCGGCAGATCGACGCAGCCCTGCGGGCGTCACGCATTCTCGCCTACACGGTGACGCCGGTCTGCTTCATGCAGGCGGCGGTGGCCGCGCCGGTCCTGCACCTGATGTTCGGCGCGCGGTGGGATGGCGCGATCCCGCTCGTGCAGATCCTCAGCCTGGGCCTGCCGGGGGACGCCGTCGCCTGGGTCGGCGGTGCGTTGCTGGTCGCGCGTCGGGAATTCCGTCGCGATTTCGTCTATATATTCATGTTCGCGATCCCGTTCTTCGTCATGGTCGTGGCCGGTGCCGAATTGGGGTCATCGCTTGGCGTGGCGATCGCCGTGTCGCTGTACTATGCGCTGGTCAAACCGATAAACTCCTGGCTGGTGTTTCGCGAGAGCATGCGGCTCGGCGACGTGATCGGCATTTACGTGACGCCGCCGCTGACAGCCGGGATTGCGTGCGGCGTGGCGTATGCGGCGTCCTGGCTGCCTGCGTTTGCCGGTCAGCCCCTGGTGCAGATCGCGGTCATCCTGCTGGTCGGCCCATTGCTGTATGTCCTGACACTGCGTCTGCTCATGCCCACGGTCCTGCGCGAAGTGCTGGCGCGCTTTCCGGTCGACGCCTTGCTGTGGAAAGTCGGACGGCGGCTGGTACGCAGGAGCGCCTGAGGATCGGGGCGACGCTTCCAGCCCTCACCCTCGGCCCGGCCGCCGGATGGTCTCCCACATTCTGGTCACGGCGTCGTACACCTGGATGACGGAAATAGCCCGGAGGCATTTGAGGTCATACGGACATGGCTCACGCAACCAGCACGGCGCACAGGGCACCGGCGTATAGAATTCGAGATTCCCTTCATAGTGTGAATTGGCAGGATGCTCGTAGCCGCCGATGATGGCGACGGATGGCGTTCCGACAGCCGCGGCGATATGCATCGGGCCGGAGACCGGCCCGACATAGATGTCGGCCGCGGCAATGACCGCCACGAGTTCCTTGAGCGACGTCGCGTCGCGCAAATCCAGATAGCTGCCGGACGGCGCAGGAGCGCCGCCGCCCTCGCGGCCGCCGATATCGATGACCGTTCCGGACTGGCAGAGCCGCGCCGCGAGCTCCGTCCAGGATGCGTCCGGCCAGTCCTTGTTTGGCGTGAAGCGGCTGGCGCGCCTGACGACGACGACGCGAGGGCCGGGGAGATCCTTCCACGCATCGACATAGCGGGCGACGAGTTGCCGGTCGACGATGCAATCCGGCGTCGGGTCCTTGACGTTCACGCCCAGCCTGTCGCCGAGGAGTTTGGAAATATGTACCGGTGAAGGGACTATATCGGTATACTCGACAAATATAGCCGAGGCCGGACGATCTGCAAACGGATATACTTCGTCTATATAAGGAAGCCCCCGAACAAGATCAACAAAATTTGTGTAGAACCTTGTTATTATTCGTGGATTTTTAGCCTTCAGCTCCCGTAAAGCAGGTGTGCACATCAGCACATCCCCAATCCCCGCATCGCGGGCAACATCGAGTGTTACACTGTGCAAGGGGCTCTGAAGGGGGTTTCGGGTACCAGATGCGTCGCGCCAGGAAGCCGGACCGAGCCAGAATGCGGCGTCTAATCTCTGTTTTTAGGCGCGATTCGACAAATGAGCGGCTCATACGGTTCCTATCGAGGCTAACGAGGGGTGCCGGCGCGGACCGAATCCAATCCCGCGTGAGGCGGGTTCGCCATTTGCCGGTGGCGGGCAAGGGCTTCGGCCAGGCAATGCGGATCGGTTGTTCCCTACGAGTTCGGCGCGGCGAGCGAAGCAACGCGCGAAGCCGCGCCGCGTTCACCGCGGCGGCAGCAAAAATTCGCGGGGCGTGCCGTTGAGTGCGATGCCGACCTAAGGCCTCCGCAGATATGTTTCCCCAATCAGCGTCCAGCCATCCGAGGCACGACGCGCGGCGTGGCTTCGCATCTTTCCGGCACAAGTCGTCGCGACGGCGGGAAACCGGGGACCGCGAAAGCAGTTTCACGGAGACGCACAGCGGCATGGCAGTGTATCTACAGGCGGGCGACAATATTTTTACCGGAGAATGAAAGAATGGCTCATGCAGGATGAAGTTGTGATTGCTCGATACTCCGAGGATCTCGACTGGGTTGAGAACGTGCCTGATAAATTCTCTGTTATTATATATAACAAAGGTCCAGCCATAACCTCGCGGGCGGCGCTGAAAAGGGCCGACGCGGTTGTCCCGCTGCGGAATGTCGGCCGCGAATCCGATACATTCTTCCGCCACATCGTCAACAAGGCGGAATTCAGCGATGGCTACACGGTATTCCTGCAGGGTGACCCGTTCGAACACAGCCCGGACATCATCAAGCTACTGAACGCCTCTGCGCTGTGGCAGGATTTGCAGCCGCTCTCGTGGGGCTGGCGTTCCTCGAAGGCTCTGCCGCCGCCAAACATTCTCGCTCAGGAGACGAACTGTTTTCTTGAGGGCGGGCGAGTGCGGCCGGAGATTTTTTCGCTGTCGAATTGGGAACAGCTCCAATTCTGCGACCTGGGTGCGAGACTCATTGGCGAACGTTATCGCGAACTCCACGAACTGCCGGAAGGTGTCAATATCGCCGGACATTTCCTGCGGCGGTGCGAGTGGACGGATCTGGCGGAGCAAGCGGAACGCCACGTCGTTGGACGCTTTTCATATGGCGCCTTGTTCGCGGTGCGACAGAAAAAGATTCCGGATTTGCCACGCCGGTGCGTGGAACTTGCGCTCGAAGCCGCGAACAATGATGGGATTTACGGCTACGTGTTAGAGCGTTTGTGGTTGCACATGTTTGGCGAACCATTTCTGCTGCCGGCGTTGAGCGCGGCGTCGCATCACGAGGATCTCGACGCGCTCCCGTCGCGGTTCGTCCCGCAGTTCGAAAAGCGTCCCCTGCGCCAGAGGATCATCCCGGGCATCAAGCGGCGTGTCGTGGCATGGACGCAGTAGTCGGGCCGCAGCCGTGGGGCGCGAAGCAGCCGTCCTGGAAACAGGGCGCCGATGCGCCCGTCGTTCAAGGAGAGGCCGGTCGAGGTCGTCAAGGGGGAGGGCAGATGCCGGATCGCCAGTTTCTTGTCATCGTTCGCGCCGGTGACAGGTCGCTTCATCCGGAATGGCTGAAGGGCGATGAGGCAAGGACATGGGATCTGATCGTAAGCTATTACGGCGATGACCCGGATCTGTATCGGGATCATGATATCGCCCGGATCGACAGCAAAGGACCGAAATGGCCTGCTCTGTACGACGTAATAATGGCCAACAAGGGTCTGATCGAGAAGTACAGCCACATCTGGATGCCGGACGATGATTTGCTCATCGACAAGGCCGGCATCAACCGGTTGTTCGAAACCTGCAAGACATACGGGCTGGAGATTGCCCAGCCGGCGCTGACCTGGGACAGCTACTCCTCGCATCTGGCGACGCTGCACCATACCAATACATTGATCAGATACTCGAATTTCGTCGAGATCATGGGGCCATGCTTCTCGTCCAGGATGCTGGCGAAGTCCCTGCCGCTG
This sequence comes from uncultured Pseudomonadota bacterium, assembly GCA_963764895.1. Lineage (GTDB taxonomy): Bacteria > Pseudomonadota > Alphaproteobacteria > Acetobacterales > Acetobacteraceae > CAVXUK01. The sequence continues at coordinate 32,430 of CAVXUK010000007.1, read as the reverse complement.
TTCGCGTCGAACATGAGTGGCTGGGGATTGGATTTCGTGTGGCCGAACCTTGCCGACAGTCCCGATACCGGCGTCGCCATCATCGACACCGTAACGATCTGCCATACCCGCCCGATCGGCGGGCCGAACTACAAGACGATGCGGGAACAGGGCGTGTCCCCGCGCATGGAACTGCGGAAATTCTGCAAGAACTATCAGATCGATCCGCGGATACGGATACACAAGATGGTCGACCGGAACGGCCGCACGGTCAGGGCAGATGGGCGGGAGCGGATGTTCGCGCTCCGGCTCCTGGTCGGCTGCCTGCCCGCTTTGCGCTATTCGCCCGAACGGCGGCGCGTGTTCCAGCGGATGGCCAAGATGGCGGTATGGACGATGTTCAACCGCCCGTACCGTGTGGTCAATCTGGCGGCCACGACCCCTTAGCCCCCAAGCCGGCGCGTCCCGAACCGGCTACGCCCGCACCCGCGTGCTGATCAGCCGCTCCACCAGGACCGCCGCGATGATGATCCCGCCGATGGCGCTGCCTTGCCAGAAGGGGTTCACCCCCAGCAGGTTCAGCCCGTTGCGGATCATGACCATGATGAAGACCCCGATCAGCGTGCCGACGATCGAACCGCGGCCGCCGTAAAGGCTCGCGCCGCCGATCACCACCGCCGCGATCGCATCCAGTTCCAGCGCCGTGCCCGCCAGCGGGTCGATCGACATGACCTGCGCCGACAACAGCACCCCCGCGACAGCTGACAGCGCCCCGGACACCACGTAGGGCAGCACGCTGTAGGCCAGCACATTCAGCCCGGCGGTGCGCGCCGCCTCGCGATTGGAGCCGATCGCGTAGATCGTGCGGCCGCCCTTGGTGAAACTGAGATAAAGGCCGGCCAGCACGTACAGCACCAGCAGCGTCGCCACGTTGGACGGCACGCCGAGCACCGGGGTGTAGACCAGATCGTTGATCCCCGCCGGGATATCGGAAATCGACGTGGCGCCGGAGAAGATGTAGGCGAGGCTGCGCCCGATCGCCATGACGCCCAGCGTGACGACGAAGGAGGCGAGCCCGAAGCGCGCCACCAGCACGCCGGAAAACAGCCCGATCGCGCCGCCTGCCACCACCGCGACCGCGATGCCCGCCGGAATGCCGTGGCCGGGCATGGTGATGCCCATGAGCACCGACGTGAGGCCGAGCACGGAGCCCACCGACAGGTCGATGCCGCCGGTGAGGATCACGAACGTCATGCCGACGGCGGTGATCCCGGTCACGACCGACTGGTCGAGCAGGTTGAGCAGGTTGTTGGACTGCAGGAAGAACGGTGAGGCCAACGAGAGAACGACGAAAACGATCAGGGCCAGCCCCAGCATGCGGGCCTCCAGCCGGGCGACAAGGCGGCGGCTCAGGGCGCGGGGCGCGATTGCATCGGACATGTGTTTCTGCCGGTCGGATCGTGTGGCGGGTCAGATATTGCGGGCGAAGACGTCGTGGACGCGGCTGGTGATTGCGGCCGCATCGGGAATGGCGCGTCCGGGGACGGTCAGCCCGACCCAGCCCAGCGCGTGGCCGCGATGGCTTTCAACCGCCACCAGCAAGGTGGCGCGCGCGTCGTCCGGTTCGGTCACGAACGCGCCGGGTGGTGTGCGCAGGGCGGTCGCGATGCGCGTCTCCTCGAACAGCGGCGTGGCGCCGGCCGCGAAGCCGGGGTCTGCCGCACCCTCTCCGCCGACGCGGTTGAGGCAGAGCAGCCGGTCGCCGTCCAGCAGCGCCCAGAAGGCCGCCCCGTCGGTGTCGCGCGCCAGATCGGCGAGCAGCCGCGCGTTGGTGGCCATCGAACTGCGCGGTGCGGCGAACAGCGTGAGCTTCGCCTCGTCCAGCACCGCACTCGGCATCTCCGCGATGGTCGCCCCGTCGCTGACCACCGCGACGCGGCTGCACAGGCCGAGCAATTCCTCGAAGTCGGACGACACCACCAGCACCGCCGTCGCCCGCTCGGCGACCTCGCGCAGCATGGCGTAGATCGCGCTGCGCGTGCCGATATCGACCCCCTTGGTCGGCTCGTCGAGCAGCAGCACGTGCGGATCGAGCAGCAGCCAGCGAGCGATGATGACCTTCTGCTGCATGCCGCCCGAAAAATTCAGCATGTTGGCGTCCAGCAGCCGCTCGCTCGGCAGCTCCAGCAGCCTCAGCAGATCGGCGATGCGCGCGTCGCGGCGGGCATAGTCCAGGCCGAACCCGCGATGCGCCGAGAGATGGCCGAGCAGCAGGTTCTCGCGCACGGAGAAATCCGGCACGATGCTCTGCCCCCGCCGGTCTTCCGGCACGAAGCCGATGCCGGCGCGGATCGCCTGCGACGGGCGCCTGCGGCGCGAATGGGCGGCCGTCGAGCCGGATCTCTCCACCGGTATGCGGGCGCAGGCCGAACACCGCCTCCAGCGTTTCCGACCGGCCGGCGCCGACCAGGCCGCCGAGCCCGAGGATCTCGCCGCGATGCAGCGTGAACGACACGTCGCGCACGCGCGGCGGGGCGCCCAGGTGCCGCACCTCCAGCACCGGCGTGCCCAGCGCGGTTTCCGGCGGGCGTTCCGCGTAGATGCGGCCAAGGTCCTGCCCGACCATCAGCCGGATGATGTCGGACTGCGACAGGCTGCTGGTGGGCAGCGACCGTGCCACCGTGCGCCCCTCGCGCATCACCGTCACCCGGTCGGTGATGGCGAACACTTCCTCCAGCCGGTGCGAGACGAATACCAGCGCGCGGCCGGCGGCACGCAGCCGCGTCATCACGTCGAACAGCCGCTCCACCTCACCGGGGCTGAGCGAGGCGGTGGGTTCGTCGAAGATAATGAGCGTGGCGTCCACCGCCAGCGCCTTGCCGATTTCCACCAACTGGCGCTGCGCCACCGACAGCCGGTGCACCTCGAAATCGAGCGGAAGCGCGGCCTCCTGGCCGAGACTGTCGAGGATGCCGCGCGCGCGCTGCCGCAACGCGGCGTAGCGCAGCCGCCCGGGCAGCGCGAGTTCAGGCAGGAAGAGGTTTTCCAGAACCGAAAGGTCCGGCGCGAGACTGGTTTCCTGCATCACCATGGCGATGCCGGCGGACAGCGCATCGCGCGGGCTGCGCGGATCGAGCGGCGCGCCGCGCCACATCAGCGTGCCGCGGTCGCGCCGCACATGCCCGCTGATGACGCGCGACAGCGTGGACTTGCCGGCCCCGTTCGCGCCCAGCAGGCCATGCACCTCACCCGCGGCGATCTCCACGCCGGCACCGGCCAGGGCGCGGGTGCGGGCGAAGCTCTTTTCGATGTCGGACGCCAGCAGCAGCGGCCCCGGCGCCGCATCGCTGCGCGCCGGGGCCGGCGCCATCAGGTCAGCTCGTTGGCGAATACGGTCTGCTTGATGGTGGGCAACAGCTCGGCGAGGTTCGTGCTCGTCACGGTCAGGATCGGTACCGAGGTTTCCTTCGGCACGCTCTCGCCCTTCAGGTGCGCCAGCAGCGCTTCGGCGGATTTCTCGCCCATCAGGTAAGGCTGCTGCATGCCGGAGCCGACAACCTCGCCCTTCCTGATCAGGTCGACCAGTTCCGGCGTGCCGTCGAAGGCGGCGACCAGCACCTGGCCCTCGCGGCGCCCGGCCTTGATGGCGCGCAGCGCGCCCGTGGTGGGCTGGTCGGTCTGCACGAACAGGCCGCGCATGTCCGGGTTGGCGGTCAGCATGTCCTGCACGAACCTGAAGGTCTCGTCGGCGGTGTAGGACTGCATCTGCTGCAGCCCGGCCGACTTGGTGATGCCGGCTTCCTGCAGCGCCTTGCGGAACCCCGCCGTCCGCGCCTGGCCGTTCTTGCGCGCCTGGCTGATGGCGACGATGCCGACCGAGCCGCTGGTCCAGCCCTTGTCCTTCAGCGCGGCGCCCAGCGCCTGGCCGATGCCGTACGCGCCCTCGAAATTGTTGGAAATCACGAAGGAGACGTATTCGCCGGAATTGGTGCCGATGTCGGAGACGATCACCGGGATGTTGGCCTTCTGCGCCAGCCCGAGCACGGCCGGGGCGGTCGAGCTGTCGGTGGGCGAGATGCAGATGCCGGCGACGCCGCGCGCGATCACGTCCTGCGCGTTCTTGAGCTGTGTTGCGGCATTGTTGTGGCTATCGAGCGCCGTGAAGCCGAAGCCGGCCTGCTTGGCGGTGTTCTCGATGCCCTTGCTGAGGTAGCGCCAGAACGGCAGGTCGAGCCCCGGGGTGAGATAGACGATGGTCTTTTCGGCGGCACGGGGCGCGGCCATCGGCAGCAGGCCAAGCACGGCGCCGGCGGACATTCCCTTGAGTAGCGAGCGACGGTTCATAGCATCCTCCCCTTATGCGGCCGCTTCGGGCGGCGGCTGCCTATTTGGTACGCGATTGACGGCGCAGTTCCCGGAGCTGCTCGATCGCAAACGCCCATGCCGCACTTATCGATGAGCGGTCAAGGGCGGCGCCGGCATGCACCGACTTGGCCGATCGGATGATGCTGCCCCTGGCGGCAAGGAGCTGCCGGGTTCATCAAACGCGGGCCGCCGGGCGTGGGCGGCCCATGTCGTGGCTACCGTGCATCCTCAATGGCGCCAACTGCCGCCGCCGCCGCCGCCGCCGTGCCAGCCACCACCACCGCCGTGCCAGCCACCGCCGCCCCAGCCTCGGCCCCCCCAGCCGCGGCCACCAAAGCCTCGGCCAAAGCCTCGGCCGCCCCAGCAGCAGCCGCCCCAGCCCCAGGCGCCACCAAACCCGAATCCGTAATAATCATCAACGAAGCCATAATCGTAATAAGGGGCGTAGGCATAAGGGTAGGGATAGGCATAGGGGTATGGGTAGCCGTAGCCGGGGTAGGCGGCCGCATACCCAACACCACCGGGAACGGATTGCACCGTGTTGCCTCGCGCGGCCATGCACTGCGCATAGGCGATTTCGAGCCCGGGGGGCAGCGGGGCCGCTGGCGTGGAGGCATTGTTCGTTCCGGCCGCCGGTGCGGTGCCGGGCTGGCCTGTCTGCGGGGTCACCGCTTGCCGGCAGGCAAGGTCGTCCTGCTGGAAGGCGGCCTGATCCTTGCCCTTTTCGGGCAGCACCAAGACCGAGGGGCCGGGCGGCGGAGCGACCACACAGCCGCCAAGCGCGAGAGCAACGCCGAGCGGCGCCAGCATGCGGGCTGTAAACATCACCGATTCTCCGTATGTGTCCATGGCGGCTCGCTCAGGCCTGCCCTTCGTCGCTGGCCGCGTGACGCGGGCGCTCGGTGCTGGCCTGGGGGATGCCTCGACATGACATGCTACCTGATGTCACACCAAACGTGGCCGGTCGCCTCGGAGTTTACTAGGCTCGGAAGCCCGGCAAAGCCAAATGGCACCTCGCGCTCCACCGCCATGCGGGCGCAGCAGGGCTCGAACCTGCGACCCGCTGACTAAGAGAAAGAAAAAGACGCAATCGGATCAATTGGTTGATGCGCGGTATCAAGGGGTTGTGACGACGGTTGCCGCCACGAAACGACAGAAAACGCCAGGATTTCGCATTCTGATGAGTCCGCCGTTCGCGAACGCGAAAACAGCGAACCGACTGATGCGAGACTTACCGAAAATGGTCCCACCTGGCCCGGCAGCCGCGAACGGCTGTTGCCTGGTTGTCTGTCATCTGTTCGTGATGGCGATCGGCCTCCCGCGAAATTAGCGAAAACTCCGGGGCCACTATCTATCGTTAGTACAATGATATCAATCATCTATGCGGCAAGCCATGCTCGCGGCCGAGGCCGAGCAAGCCGCCGATCGCCGCCGCGCCAAGGCGGCCGAAGCGCGGGCCAGCTCGCGCTGCCGCGCGGAGGCCACCCGCGCGCTGCGCGTCGGCCTCGCGGGTCGCACCTTGGGCTGGCCGGCGCGCCGTCCGGCAGACCTCGTGTGATCTCGGTCTGGACGCGGGCCTTCAACCGTGGACCAGGGGATCCCTGCAGATGCTCGGTCACAACCCGATCATGGACTGGCGACAGCCGATCGTTTGCTGTCGGTAGCGGCTGGGTGACATCGGCGTGCGAGAACACGAGCGCGTTCTCGGCCGCGCCGAATCTCGGCCTACACCCGAACGCAGCCTCGAACGCGAGACTGGAGCCGGCCCCCGGATGGCTGAGGTCCACGCCGATCGGCGTCAGCTCCCTACCGCTCACCCAACGGCAGAATGACAGGAACACCAGCAGGTCGAAGGCAAAGCGCTGGTGGGGCACAGGCCGCCGTCCCGGGTTCAAATCCAGCACCAGTCGATGGCCATCGCCGTGCTGTCGCACCGATAGGGTGGCGACATCGCTGACGACTCCGACATAGCGGACGATCCGGTGCAACATCCCGAGCAGGTCGGGTGCTGACATCAGCGAATAGGCAACCACGCCGAAATGCCCCGGCCCGGCGCGCGACGCCCCGGCGAGCCCTATCGCAGGGTTGCCCGAGCGCGCCACGGCAAGCTCCCAGAGGTGGCTGACGCAATCGCTTTCAAAGCGTGCGTCGGGGTCCTTGAGGGCTGAAAGATCCAGCCCGGCCTCCCGGAAGAGCGCTGGTACGTCGAGGTGCTCGGCGATCAGCGCATGCGCGATGCCGCTCACCCAGAACGCCGCATTGGTACGCTGATCCAGAGGCGGGAGCGATGGCTGGCGGAGCATACGTGGCGGTTCCCACTGGCGGCTGGCCGACTGCGCCAGCGATTTGGCCGCCGGCGCCATAAGTCTAGCCCTACCTTGGCACTGCGGCAGCCCCATTTACCGCGTCAGAGAGGTCGGGCGCACGAGAACTATCGGACCCACGTAGCCCTGGAGAATTCTCTGATGAGCAAAATCAACTCGAGCCAAACACAAATTCAACTACCCGATTCTCTCAGGTGGACAGGTCAGGAAGGCTTCCCGAAGAAAAGTCTGGAAAGCGCGGCGCTCGCGGGCAGCCCTGACGGCATTGGAATATATTACTCACTTCTGAAGTGGTATCCAGGTTATATGAGCGCTCCTCACTACTATGTCACCGATCGTCTTTGTATTGTCGTTTCGGGCATCTGGTGGGTAAACAGCGGGAATGATTTTGACCCGGGAAATTGTGTGCCGACTCCACCCGGAAGCTTTATTTGTAGGGTTGCGGGCACGCCCCACTATGATGGCGTCATTGCAAGTGGCGCAGAACCTGCCGTGATCGCTATTTGCGAATGGCACCAGTAGATGTGAAACTTGTCGACCCACGACAGCCAGGATGGCGCCGAGTCTGAGCCCCTACGTGCGCGGCTTTTTGTTGGTGGATCGCCTCAATTCGAGAAACCACCCCCACTCGTTTGCTGGCGAAATGACAATGACACTGCTTACGCTAGCTAAAGCTCAGACTGTCTTGATGGCTGCCCTTGCATACGCGCGCGAGAGATCGTTCGCACCGATGACAGTTGTCATATTGGACGCCCGAGGAGTGCTTAAGGTATTTGGCGCGGAAGATGGTACGCCGCTGCGGCGAGCGGGCATCGCAATTGGCGAGGCGTACGGCGCGCTGGCAATGGGTGCAGGATCGCGTTCGTTGGAAAAGCGTGCTGAGAAGCAGCCATATTTCATTGTTGCTGCTACGCACGCGGTGGGCGGAGCATTGATTCCGGTTCCGGGCGGAGTGCTGATCCGTGGTGAAGACAAGGAAATAATCGGCGCAGTGGGTGTCACTGGAGACGCGTCGGACAATGACGAGGCGACAGGGCTGGCTGGTCTGGAGGCCGGCCTTGAGGCTGATCCGAGCTAATCGAGCCGCGTCAAGTAGCCAGTGCGGCTACTCCCCAAAGACCACGACTCGTCTCCCCATCCCCCAAATCGAAAGCGCACACCGCCCAGCAAACGGACGGAGACGTCACGCCACTTGCGCAAAATCCGCGAGGCTCGGCGCAGCCGGAGAAGGAGCAGCGCCTTCGGATCCTCGTGAGCCGTACAGCCAACGAGTGAGTCCGATCGCCAAGGCAGAAGAGGCCCGGTGCCGAGGTCAGCCTTATGGAGCGTGCATGGTGTGGGGCGCCGCAGCAGACGACGTTGATAGGCGATTGAGCCCGGTTCGTGTGAAATCATGAGCAAACTTGGCGCGGCACGATTAGAGGAATGCATTCGCAGCGTTCGTGCGCATCCCCTGTTTCAATACGGTGCACCCCCCGTCCGGGGGGTCGTGCGTGAAGCGGGTTTGCACGACATCAGAGCGCGAGTAGACGCTGACAGGTGTCGGTATCGCGGTAATTCGCGCTGCGACTGCTCGCGTCACAGAAGACCTCTTGTGTGCCTAAGAGGATTGAGCATGAAGACGACAGCGTTTCCCGTCTCGCGCCTGCAATTCCCCTCATGGTTCGGGCTGACCGCGCGTGTACCGGATTTCATCGCGCCGATGAAGCCACGCGTGATGGTTCTGCCGGTGTTCACGGCTGCCGTCGGCTTGCTCATCGCCCCAGGCGCCGGCGCGGCCGGTGCGCTCGACATGTGGTACGACGCCGACATCGACGACCTGATGACGCGGACCGCCAGGTGTCCGATCCCTGACGGCAAAGTCTCGCGGGCCAAAGCGCATGGATTCGGACTCGCTCTTGCACGCAGCGCAGCCGCCTCGCTGCTTGCCGTTCGCGTTCTTCACCCTCGTGGGCTGCCACGGATTGCATGTCACCGCCGAACTCGGCTGGCTGGTCGTGATGATGGCGCAGGTCGAGGTCAGGGGCTTCGCCCAAACGTCGGGCGTCGGCTGCTTTGCCCTGTTCTGGCACACGCTCGACATCGTTTGGGTCTGGCTGTTCACGGTCGTCTATCCGAAGGGAGTCCGTCCATGACCGGAATGCGGTTCGATCGCGCGCCAGGCGACAGCCCGGTGTCGGCCGGCACGGAAGGCAAAATGCCCTCCGACGTGGGGATCCACACGATTGGACTGGCTCTTGCCGTGGTCCTCACAGCGATATCGTTCTGGGTCGCCAACACGTCGCTGCTCTGGGCGCCCGGCGTGCTTCTGGGGCTTGCTGTCCTCGCGATCGCCCAGATGGGCGTGCATCTCGTGTTCTTCCCGCACATCACGACGGGGCCAGACAGCACCAACAACGTCCTGGCGCTCGCGCTCGGCGTTCTCATCGTGATCCTCGTGGCAGCTGGCTCGATCTGGATCATGGTGAACCTTAACGAGAACATGATGCCTCCGCCCGAGTTGATGAATCTGCGTATGCACCACTGAACGGCTGCGGAATGACGCGGCAGGAATAGAACCACTGGTACGCCAATGATCACGCGACACACTCAGATGCATGCGGCCGCGATGTCGTCCGGCTTTGGAAGGAGCTTGGCGAACGCGTTCGCGGGCGCTCGCGCACCGCTGCCCTTCGGGTTTCGGCTCTGGGCTTCCGTTTGCCTCGCTCTGTTCGTCGCGTTCTGGCTCCAGCTCGACGACCCGTTTTGGGCCGCTACCTCGGCCGCGGTCGTGTGCCAGCCGCAGCTCGGGGCTTCGCTGCGCAAGGGCTGGTTCCGGATGATCGGTACCGTGATCGGCGCCGTAGCGATCGTGGTCCTCACGGCCTGCTTTCCGCAGGATCGAATTGCTTTTTTTGCGCTGCTGGCCCTGTGGGCCGGACTCTGCGCGTTCGTTGCCACGGTGCTGCGCAACTTCGCATCCTACGCGGCGGCTCTCGCCGGCTACACGGCCGCGATCATCGGGGCCGACACGCTCGGGGCAACCGGCGGCGCGAGTTCAGAGGTCTTTATGCTGGCGATCTACCGTGCCAGCGAGATCTGCATCGGCATCGTGTGTGCCGGGATCGTCCTCGCCGGGACCGATCTTGGCGGCGCGCGGAGGAGGCTTGCGGCGTCATTCGCCGATCTGGCGGCCGATATTGCGGGCGGATTTACCCGTATGCTGACAGCGGCGGGGGCCCAGCCGCCGGACACGCAAGCCGAGAGACGCGAGCTTCTGCGCCGCGTCATCGAGCTCGACCCGATGATCGACCAGGCGCTCGGAGAGTCCAGCTACCTGCGCTACCGGTCGACGACGTTGCGGACCGCGGTGAACGGCCTGTTCGCAGCGCTGGTTGGTTGGCGCGGCGTTGCAGCACATTTGGGACGCTTGCCGGACGACCTGAGCCAGGAGAGCGCGGAATTCATCCTGCCCGGCGTCCCGCCCGAGCTGCGTCAGCGTGGGAGTCCAACTCCCCTCAGCGCTGGATCGCCGATCCAACGAGACTGCAGCGCGCTTGCGAAGAGGGAGAGCGAACGTTGCTCACCCTGACGACCGACACGCCATCGCGGCGGTTGCTCGCCGATGAAACGGCCGAAGGTCTTGAACGGCATAGCGTGCCTGCTCGACGGATTGGCGCTGCTCGTCGATGCCCCAGGCCGGACGCCTGCCAGACATAGCAGTGTCGCGCCCACTATACCCGATTGGCTACCGGCTGTTGTCAATGGGGTCCGCGCGTTCGTCACGATTGGTGCGGTTGAGCTTCTCTGGATCGCCACCGCCTGGCCGAACGGAGCCACGGCAATGATGTTCGTTACGATCGTGGTCGTGTTGCTGTCGCCGAGAGGCGATCTGGCCTACGAAGCGGCCCTTGCATTCGGGCTGACCGCCGCCGTCGGCATCGTTGCCGCAGCGATCATGGAATTTGCGGTTCTGCCAGCTACCGCAACGTTTTCGGACCTCTGCGCCGCCATCGGGCTTTTCTTCATACCGGTCGGCATTGCCGTGGCTGGGAGCCGGACACCCGCCCTGATGACTGTGCTCGGCGGCATGGGCGTTGCCTTCATTCGTCTACTCTCGCTCACCAACCCGATGGTCTACGACACGGCGCAATTCTACAATACCGCCCTGGCAATCTTTGCAGGGTGCGCCATAGGACCGTTGGCATTTCGTCTGTTGCCGCCCCTCTCGCCCGCATTGCGGGCGCACCGACTGCTCGCTCTCACCTTGCGCGACCTGCGGCGGCTGGCGATCAGCTCGCTGCCGCCGCGATCGGCGGATTGGGAGCGCCGGATGTACGACCTGCTGGCGGCATTGCCGGACCAGGCGGCACCGTTGCAGCGCGCTCAGCTTCTGGCGGCGCTGTCGGTTGGTAGCGACATCAATCAGCTTCACGACCTTGCCTCGCGCCTTGGAATGGCCACGGAGCTCAACGCCGCGCTTGCGTCCCTCGCGGAGGGAAAGAGTACGGTCGCCATTGCGCGGCTGCATCAACTCGGCCGCCGCCTGGCCTCCGACCCTGATACCGGACCGGAGACAGACGATGCACTTCGGGCGCGTGGTCGTATCATCGCCGTCTCCGAGGCGCTTGCCGAGAACGGCCCCTATTTCGACTCGAGGGCGCCCGCATGAACTTCGCCGAGATCGACCTGTTCGGCGTTTACGTTGCGCCGATCTCGCTTACTCTCGTCGGCGCCTGGTTCGTCACGATTGCACTGCGCCGCATCGCCGTCCGTTTCGGCCTGCTGCGACACGCCTGGCATCCGGCGCTGTTCGTATTTGCAGTGTACATCATCGTTCTCTCGTCCTGGATCCTGATCCTCTCACGGTACAGCTCATCATGACCGCCACCGAAGTCGTATCGAAACACGGCAAATTCGTCCCTGAGCCCCGCAGTCACGCCGGGCGCCGCGTAAGGGCGACGCCAATCCTGGTCACGCTAGCGGCGGTCGCGCTCGCCGGGCTGCTCGGCTGGGCGGCGTGGAACAACTATATGGGAGCGCCGTGGACTCGCGACGCCACCGTGCGTGCTTATATCGTCACGATGGCTCCGGAGGTCACCGGGCGGATCGTCGAGCTGCCGGTTGTCGACAACGGCTACGTTCATAAGGGTGATCTCCTGATGGAGATCGATCCTACCAACTTCACGATCGCCGTTAGTCAGGCCGAGGCAGCGGTACAGCAAGCCCAGGCGAGCGTGCGAAATATCGACGCGCAGATGGCGGTTCAGCAGGCTCAGATCGACGCCGGCCAGTCACAGCTGGCTCAGGCGCAGGCGGCGCTCGTGTTCGCACAGCAACAGGCCACGCGGTTCCGGACGCTGGCGCAAGACGGCTGGGGCACCGTTGAGAATGCCCAGCAGTTCACGTCCCAGCTGTATCAGCAAGCCGCTGCTGTTCAAACCGCACGCGCCAATCTCAATCTGGCGCAGCGGCAAGTCGAGTCGCTGAAGGCGCAACGGATGAGCGCCGAGGCAAATGTTGCGCAGGCCGAAGCTCAGCTCAGGCAGGCGCGGGTGAATCTCGAGCGCACGCGCATTGTCTCTCCCGTCGATGGCTACGTGACGAACCTGCTGGCGCATCTCGGCGACTTCGTCAATGCCGGTACGAACACCATCTCGGTGGTCGATGCCAACTCGTTTTGGGTTGACGGCTATTTCGAGGAGACGAACCTGGCTCCGATCCGCGTTGGCGATCCGACACGCGTCAAGCTGATGGGTCACAGCGAGATCTTACGCGGTCACGTCGAGAGCATCGCTCGCGCCATCAACGTTGCGAACGCACAACCCGCCACTCAGGGGGTCGCCAACGTCAACCCGATCTTCACTTGGGTCCGTCTGGCCCAGCGCATCCCGGTTCGCATTCATATCGACGAGATGCCGCCAGGTGTCGTCCTTTCGGCTGGCATGACCGCCACGGTCGAGATCGCCCTTCGGGACCGTGGGCGAGCTACGTGAGTGAGGGCCCGACTACTAAAGCATAGCAGAGATGAAAGGAGCGGATTCATGAAGACAGTCGCAGATCAGTTGGTGGAAACCCTCGTCGCAGCGGGTCTGAAGCGGGTATAGGGCATTGTCGGCGATAGCCTGAACGGGTTGACCGACGACGCGATCCGCTTCCAGGGAAAGATCGAATGGCTGTGTTTCGGCGTGGAAAATTGACCCCCCTGATGATCGGCTGTTGGGCTGCCTGCTTTGGTTTGAAGCAGGTGCCGGGGGATGATAGTTGTGGAGACGGTCGGCCGGATACGGCGGGAGCCTTTCGTCCGGGGCAAGTCGATCAAGGAGATCGCGCGCGATCTGGGGATCTCGCGCAATACGGTGCGCAAGGTTCTACGGTCGGGGGAGACGGCGTTCGCGTACGAGCGTGACGTTCCTGTCAGGGTCGCTTGGGCTCATGGCTCAGACTCTGGGTCGTCGAATCATTCCAACTGCATGAGTCCGTTCGGCCACGGCTGTTGAGGCCGAAGATGACTCGAACTCGGGATAATTGTTCTCTGTATGTTCCTGGCTCTTCGCGAGGTGGCTGCGAGGGGCAAGGTGGAACACGGTAACGCGACAGCTGCTCGTTTGGTTGAAATCGAAATGGGCGTGCTGCGCGGCCAATGCCTGGATCGCCGAATCGGCGAGCGCGAACTTCTGATCGCGGAGGTCAAGGCATGAGAAAAGCGGCGTAATGAAAGGGGCGCACGCATCAGGTAGATGTTCACAACCGACCGTGCGCGGGTCAAACTGGCCCACGCCTACCCAGAGGCCACCAAAAAGTCAAAACCACTGTGATGGGGTATCACGTTTTAGCAAGGTGGCCGGCGAAGATCGCAATGGTGGGAGACCCAAGAAACCCGAAACGTAGCGTTACCTCAGGCGCAGCGTAACAGGCTGATGATTCTAGGCTTATAGAATGCGACAGTCTTGAGCCACCGGGCCGCGCTCGTCGGGGCAGGCGGCGGCGAGCCCATGCGAGGACTGACGCGGCCCCTTCGCGGTCTGCGCGGGGATCAGCATGCTCCCGGCGCGTTCCGGCTGGGCCGCAGCGCCGAGGTCGGCAATTTGCGGTGCAGCGTCGCGCGCGAGATACCGAGCCGGCGCGCCGCCGCGGATACGTTCCATCCGGTCTCCGCCAGCATTCGCTCCAGCGCGTCGCGGTCGAGCCCGCCGCGCTTGTCCACGTCGTCGCCAGTGGTGCCCCGGCACACATGCGACGGCAGGTAGCCGGCGGAGATCTCCGGCCCGTCCACTATCGTGATCGCGTAGCGCAGCGCGTGGCGCAGTTCGCGCAGGTTTCCGGGCCACCGGTAGGCGCGCAGGGCATCCAGGGCATCATTGGCCAGCCAGGCAGACTTGCAACCCGCGCGCGCGGCCTCCTCGCGTAGGATGCCATCGACAACGTCGCGCCAGTCCGCGCGCTCGCGCAGCGGCGGCAGCGTCAGCGTCATTCCGCTTAGCCGGAAATACAGGTCCTCGCGGAAGCGTTTGTGTCGGACCAGTTCGGCGATGTCGTGCAGCGTGGCGGCGATGACCGCGATATCCACCGGCACGCCGCGCGTGGCGCCGAGTGGGACGACCTCGCCATCCGACAGAACCCGTAACAGCCGGGTCTGCAGCGACAGTGGCATGTCGCCGATCTCGTCGAGGAACAGCGTGCCACCGTCGGCGGCCCGGATCAGCCCCTTCGCGCCGGTGCGCGACGCGCCAGTGTAGGCGCCCGGCACATGGCCGAAGAATTCGCCCTCGATCAATTCGGCGGGGATCGCGGCGCAGTTGACCGCGACGAACGGACGCTTTGCCCGCGGTCCCGCATCGTGCAGTGTGCGGGCCAGGGCGCTCTTGCCGCTGCCGGTCTCGCCTTGCAGCAGCACCGGCAGGCCGCCGGCGAGCAGGCGCAACGCGAGACGCGATCCGGCCCGGAAATCGGTGGGATCGGGGGCAGCGGGTGGCGTGGGCGGGCGGGTGTGACGCGAGCCATTCGTCGGCGGCCGTCGCCGCGTCATGACATGCACGAATAGTGGCGGACCAGCCTGTTGGCGCAGCATGATCGGCATGTCGGCGGTCTCGGCCAGATCGTCCCGATCAAGCACGTCGGAGACCGGCTGGCCGATCAGCGATGGTGTCCGCGTCCCCAGCAACTCGGCCACGCCCGGCGTCGCGGCCAGCACGCGGCCGCCATCGTCGAGCGCGACCCGCGCCTCCTGCGCCAGGTCGGCGAAATCGTTGTCGCGCGACAAGCGGAGGATGCGACGGCCTGCGTGCTGGCGCTGGAGGTGCAGGTTCTCGATGCGCCGCGCCGACAGCATTACCGTCCGACGAACCATCGCCTGCACGTCATGGCTGCTGCGCTGCGGCGTGGTGACGTTGATCACCCCGAGCAGGCCTCC
This sequence comes from uncultured Pseudomonadota bacterium, assembly GCA_963764895.1. Taxonomy (GTDB): domain Bacteria; phylum Pseudomonadota; class Alphaproteobacteria; order Acetobacterales; family Acetobacteraceae; genus CAVXUK01. The sequence goes on along the minus strand of CAVXUK010000007.1, from coordinate 17,370 downwards.
GTCGCCAGCGAACATCGGCGCCACGGTGCAGGACAACCTGACAAGCCGGGTGTTGAAATGATCGTCCATGACGACGGACAGCGGCGCCCGCTCCGCGAGGCAGGTGCCGATCCCGTTGGTGCCCTGGTGTTCCTCCAGCCAGACGCTGCCGGCGATCGTGCGGGCGAGCTCGACCTCGTGACGCAATGACGGGGCGTAGCGCGCGAGCACCGCGACGCCGCTCGCGTCGGTCATCGTCAGGACGTATTCGGATTCCTGGAGATGCAGCAGCAGCCGTCGCAATTCCGGAACGGCGACGGCGATCAGGTCGTCGACCGTCTCGCGCGAGGATTTCAGCTCCTGGAGCGACAGGACCGGGGTCCGCGGCACCCGGTCCGGCTCGAGCCCGTATTGCGTCAGGCAGCGGCGCCATGACTTCGCGATGTGGTTGCCGATCTGCGTGACCGGCCGCTCTACCGGCCCCGGCGCGCCTGTCGCCAACGCCAGCACCCGTTCGACATGCGACAAGCTGGTGCCCAATTTTTCCGGTCCAATTCCGACAAACTCCCCGGCCACGACTAAGCACCGTCGGTCCCTTCGGTGCAAGCCGGGCCCGCAACTCTGTCGCATGCGACAGTCCAGGTGTCGCGGTGTCGCGGGACCCGTGCCCCGCGGCGCCGATTAACCAATTGAAAACACGACATATCTGTTCTGGCACGGGGCGTGCGTAAAGACCTCCAACGAGTGCCGGGTGGCTGTCTCGGGCGGGGCATCGGTTCCCCCGCCAGGCGGCCGGCCGAACGCGACACGGGAAGGAGGCGGCATGTTCACACGTAGAGACGTATTGGCGACGACAGCGGGGTTGGCGCTGGCGGGGGGCTTGCCCTCGGCCAGGGCGGCGGGGACGGCATTGCGGGTTCCCCGGCCGAAAGTGGGCGTCGTCGTGCCGCAGTTGCTGATCGAGTTCTGGAACAATTACCTGGCGTTCATGCGGGATGGCGCGCGGCAGCTCGACATCGACCTCATCACGCTCGACGCGCAGAACAGCCCCGATAAGATGATCCGCTCGATCCAGGATCTGGTGGCGCGCAAGGTCGACGGCATCGTGTTCACCGCCTACTGGGCCACCGGCCCGCGTGTGCTCAGCATCACCAAGGATGCCGGCATCCCTGTCACGATCACCGACACGCATCCGGATTTTCCGCCGCAAACCCCGCGCTTTCCCAACTACATCGCGTTCGTCGGTCCGAGCGACGAAGACATGGGCGCCAGCATCGGCAAGGCGCTGATCGACGCCACCCCGGCGGGGCCGGATGGCAAGAAGCACATCGGCATCGTCAACGGCACCGCCGGCACCTCGGTCGCGGTCAATCGCCGCGCCGGCTTCGCGGCCCTGCTGAAGCAGCACCCCGAGGTCGTGGTCGAGGGCGAGGTCAACGGCGACTTTGAGCGCGGCACGGCGCAGGCTGCGTTCGAGAGCTTCTATCGCGGCCATTCCGACATCCGGGGCGTGTGGGTGGCGAGCGGCGGCATGGCGAGCGGCGTGCTGACCGCGCTGCGGAATCAGGGCAAGAAGCCCGGCACGGACGTGATCGTGGTCGGCATCGACCTGGAGAAGGGCAACCAGAAGCCGATCGAGGACGGCGAATTGCTGTTCGACATGGGCGGTCACTGGCTGGCTGGCGGTTTCGCGCTGCTGGCCCTGTACGACGCGATCCAGGGCCATGTGTTGCCGGCCAGCGTCGCCAACGTGCAGATGAAAATGCTGCCGGTCACGCGCGAATACATTGGCGAGTATATCAAGGACTATCCGAACAACACGCCGAGTTTCGACTTCAAGGCGCATTCGCTGACGTTCAATCCGGCCGCGAAGCCAGGCGATTTCAGCGTGCCCTACGCCAATTATTTCCGTTCCAAGATCCTCGGCGCGTAGGGGGGCGGGTGGAACTGCGCGCAGAAGGCGTCTCCAAGCGGTTCGGCAGCACCCGGGCCTTGTCCGGCGTGTCGGCCAGGCTCGCCTCGGGGCGCATCCACGCGCTGGCCGGCGAGAACGGCGCGGGCAAGTCGACGCTGCTGAAGATCTTCGCCGGCGTGGAAACGCCGGACGAAGGTGGGATGCTGATCGACGGCGCGCCGTACGCGCCGCGCTCGCTGCGCGACGCCGAACGACGGGGCGTGGCCCTGGTGTTCCAGGAACTCACCATCAACCCGTCGCTCGGCATCGCCGAGAACATCTACATCGATCGCCTGCGCCGCTTCTCGGGACGCCTCGGGCTGCTGAATGAGGCGCGGCTGCGGCGCGCGGCGCAGGAGATCATCGACCGGCTGGGCCTCGGCATCTCGGTGCGCCAGAGCATCGGCTCGCTCGATCTTGGACAACTGAAATGCCTCGAGATCTGCCGCGCGCTGTCGAGTGATCCGTCGCTGATCCTGCTCGACGAGGCGACCGCCTTCCTGGGCCGGCGCGAGGTGGAGGCCGTGCTGGTGGTGATGCGGACGCTGCGCGATGCAGGTATGACGCTGGCGTTCGTGTCGCATCACATCCAGGAGGTCCTGGATGTCGCCGACAACGTGCTGATCCTCAAGGATGGGCATTTCGTCGCCGAGCTCGACCGCGAGTTCGATGACCGCCGACGTGATCCACGCGCGGATGGTCGGCCGCGCCGTCTCCTCGGACATGTATCCACGGCGCTCCGCGCCACGACCACGCTCCGCGGTGCTGGAACTGTCCGGACTCGTGCCGCGCGCCGGCGGCGCGCCCGTCGATCTGACACTGCACGCCGGCGAGATCGTGGGACTGGCCGGGCTCAAGGGCGCCGGCGGCGAGGCACTGATCGCGACCGTCGCGGGCGACAGCCCGCCCGCCGCCGGCAAGATGCGGCTGCGGGGCGGGCCCTACGCGCCGGCCTATCCTGGCGATGCGTGGGCGCGCGGGGTCGCGCATCTTCCGGCGGATCGCGCGCGCGAGGGCCTGATCGGCGATTTCAGCGTGCTCGATAACCTGGTCATGGCTGTGCGTCCGCGCCGCGGCCCGTTCTTCGACCGGAAGGCGGCGATCCGGCTGGCCGAGGAAGGCGTGCGTAGCATGTCCATCAAGGTCTCCGATGTCTCGGTGCAGTGCAGGACGCTGAGCGGCGGCAATCTGCAAAAAGTCCTGCTGGGCAAGTGCCTGGCGGCGCGGCCGATCGTCCTGCTGCTGAACCAGCCGACGCGTGGAGTGGACGTGGGCGCGCGCGCCGACATCTACCGCATGATCCGTGCCATGGCCGATGGTGGCATGGCGGTACTGATGCTGAGCGAGGACTTGCCGGAAGTGCTCGGCCTCGGCGACCGCGTGGTGGTCATGCGGCGCGGCGAGGTTTCCGGCCGCTTCGATCTGCACGCCCCATGCACCGAGGAGGACGTGGTCCGATGCATGGTCTGACCTCGCGTACCACGCCGCGCCGTCGCCGGCCCGGCATCAGCCAAAGCGGATACGATCCATGCAGGACATGACTGAAACCGCGTCGATGCGCCAGCGGCCGCGCGGCCGCGCATGGCGGTCCGGACCGACCGCGGTCAAGGACCTGTTCCCAATCCTGCTGCTGGTCGTGCTGTGTGCCGCGTTCGCGGTCGCCAACCCGCAATTCGTGGAGCTGACCAACCTCGTCACCATCCTGCAGCAAGCGGTCACGCTGCTGGTGGTCGCGCTTGGCCTGACCTTCGTCATCATCGCCGGTTCCATCGACCTGTCGGTCGGCTCCATCGTGGGCCTGTCCACCGTGGTCTCGGCGCTGACCGCGCCGACGCTGGGCGCGGCCGCCATCGTGCCGTCCTGCGTCGTCGGTCTCGTGGCCGGCGCCATCAACGGCGTCGTATTCGTCAAGGGCAAGGTGCCGTCGTTCATTGTCACGCTCGGCGCGATGGTAGTCTATCGCGGCGTGATCCTGATCTTCACCAGCGGCACTACGATCTCCATCGACAACGCGGGTTTCGTGGACGCGTATGGCGGCAAGAGTTTCGGCCTGCCGCATTCGGTGGTGATCGCCGCCGTACTCGCGGCGGTCTGCCTGGTCGTGCTCAACCACACCGTGTTTGGTCGCGAGGTGCGCGCCGTCGGCGGTGGCGAACGCGTGGCCGCGCTGACCGGCATCCGCGTGGAACGCGTCAAGATCGGCATTTACATGCTGCTTGGCGTGCTGGCGGGCGTGGCGGGCGTGCTGAACGGCGCCTGGTCGATGTCGGCGACCGCGCAGATGGGAACAGGGCTCGAACTGGACGCGATCGGCGCGGTCGTGGTCGGCGGCACGCCGTTAACGGGCGGCCAGGGCAGCGTACTCCGCACCGTGCTCGGCTGCCTCATCATGGTCATCCTGAGCAATGGCATGGATATGATCGGTCTCGATCCGTACATCCAGAACATCGCCAAGGGTCTTGTGCTGGTGGCCGCCGTGTTCGTCACCATCGACCGCTCCAAGATCGGCGTCATCAAATGACACAACGCACTGAAGGAAGAACGATGTTGCAAGGCAATATCGCCATCGTCACGGGCGGCGCGCAGGGCATGGGCGAGGTGCATGCCAAGGTGCTTGCGGAGAAGGGCGCGCACGTGATCCTGACCGACGTTGACTTAACGCGCGGGGAAGCCGTGGCCCAGGCGATCAGCGCAGCAGGCGGCAGCGCGTGGTTCATCCGCCACGATGTCACCAGCGAGCGCGACTGGACGGCGTTAATCGGCGAAGTCACCTCGCGCCACGGCAAGGTCGACACGCTGGTCAACAACGCCGGCATCCTGATCCGCGTCCCGATCGAGGATTTGTCGGTGGCTGATTTCGACCGCCTGCACGCGGTCAACGTCCGCGGCACGTTCCTCGGATGCCGCGCCGTCGTGCCCGCGATGCGGGCCGCCGGTGGCGGTTCGATCATTAACATCTCATCGATGTCTGGCAACATCGCCAACATGCCGGGCATGACAGGCTACTGCGCCACCAAGGGCGCGGTGGGGATGCTGACCAAGGCGGCGGCCGTGGATCTCTGGCGCTACAACATCCGCGTCAACTCGGTCCATCCTGGCACCATCGCGACGCCGATGACGGCGAACTACTACGCCGATCCGGACATGCGGCGGATGATCCTGGGCACCACCATCATGGAGCGCCCCGGCGAGCCACGCGAGGTCTCCGAGGTCGTGGCGTTCCTCGCCTCGTCGGGATCCTCCTACATGACCGGCTCGGAGGTCGCCGTCGATGGCGGCTACACCGCGACATGAGCGGGGCTGGTCGCGTGCGCGTCTCCGATCGTCGCAAGTTGGGTCTTCGGGGTCCGGAGGTCACGGTGCTGGGCGCCGGCACCGCGCCGCTCGGTGGCATGTTCCGCGCGGTGCCAATGGACGCCGGTGAGGCGATGCTGGAAGCCGCCTGGCGGCGTGGCATCCGCTATTTTGATACCGCGCCGATGTATGGGCTTGGCCGTGCCGAACTGATGCTCGGCCATGTGTTGCGGCGCCACGCGGAACGGTCGTCCGACGACATGGCCGTGCTGGGCACCAAGGTCGGCCGGGTGATCCTGCGCGAGCGGCCGGGCCGAACGGTCGCGGACAAGGTGCCGAAGAACGAATTCGATCCGGGCTGGATCGGCGCGCCGCCTTTCGAGGAGGTGTTCGACTATTCCTATGACGGCATCATGCGGAGTTTCGACGACAGCCATCAGAGGCTTGGTGTCGCGCGCATCGACGTGCTGCAGATCCACGATATCGGCGTAGCCACGCATGGCGCGCGACAGCCCGAACATTGGCGAGCCCTGACGCAGGGCGGCGGCTTCCGCGCGCTCGACGAATTGCGCCGCGGCGGGTTGGTCGGCGCGGTCGGGGTCGGCGCCAACGAATGGGAAATCATCCGCGAGGTGCTCGACGCATTCGATCTTGATTGCTGCCTCCTCGCCGGCCGCTACACGCTACTCGACCAGTCGGCGCTGGCCAATCTGCTGCCGATCTGCGAGCGGCGTGGCGTGTCGGTCGTGGTCGGCGGCCCGTTCAATTCGGGGGTGCTGGCCGCTCCGCCCGGCGCGCTGCGGAAGTTCAACTACGGCGATCCGCCGGCGCATATCCTGGAGCGGGTGGCACGCATCGAGGCCATCTGCCGTGCCGCCGGCGCGGCCGTGCCCGCGGCGGCGCTACAATTTCCGCTCGCGCACCCAGCCGTCGCGGCGGTGCTGGTCGGCTGCCGCTCGGCCGATGAAATCGAGCAGGCCGTCACCTGGCTGGAGACGCCGATTCCGTCTGCGGCCTGGCAAGGGCTGCGCGACGAGGGTCTGCTCGACGCGGCGGCGCCGGTGCCGGGCGACGAAGCTTAACGTTCAAACTGGAGGACGCGCCATGAAGCTTGGCCTGTTCATGATGCCCTTGCACACGCAGAAGTTGGGCTACAAGGAAATGTACGACCAGGACGTGGCGGCGGCGCTGCATGCCGACCGTCTCGGCTATGACGAGTTGTGGATGGGCGAGCACACTTCGGCGAAGGTCGAGCCGGTATCGAACTGCTTGCAATTCCTTTCGGCGCTGATCCCGCAAACGCGGACCATGAAGCTGTGCACGGGTGTGGTGAATTTGCCGCAACACAATCCGGCACGCGTCGCCGCCGACGCCGCGATGTTCGACCACATGTCCAACGGCCGGCTAATCATGGGCATAGGGCCTGGCGGCCTGGCATCGGATTTCGAGCTGTTCGGCACCGCCGAGAAGAACCGTCAGGAGATGATGGTCGAGGCGGCCGACATGATCCAGACGGTCTGGAACAGCGGCCCGCCCTACGAGATCGTCGGCAAGTACTGGACGATCAAGGTGAAGGACACGCACCAGCCCGACATGGCCATCGGGCCGATCCCGAAGCCGCTGCAGGACCCGTTCCCGACCTTCTGCACCTCGGCCATGAGCCCGCATTCCGGCACCGCCAAACTGGCCGGGCAGCGCGGATGGCATTTGATCTCAGCCAATTTCAACGCGCCCTGGGTGGTTCGCTCCCACTGGCAGGCCTATCGCGCGGGCGCCGAGGCTGCCGGGCTCCGGCCCGATCCGCGCACCTGGCGCGTCTCCCGCAGCATCCTGGTCACCGACAGCCAGCAGGAAGCGGAGGAGTTTCTGGCCGAGCGCGGCAACAGCATCGAAGTCTACTACAACTACCTGTTCACCCAACTCGGCCGCGCCGGCGCCATCAAAATTTTCATGCCGACGCCGACCACTGCCGACGCGGACATCACATTGCGTGCGGTGATGGACTCGATGGTCATCGCCGGCACCGCCCGCCACGTCGTCGACCGGCTGGTCGCCTTCATCGACGAGGTTGGCCCGTTCGGCGGCCTGCTCGCGGCCTTTCATGAATGGGATCGTGAGGCGCTGTGGAAATCCTCGATGCGGCGACTCGCGACCGAGGTGATGCCGACGGTCAGCGACTACGCCCGCGCGAAGCTGGACCGCGTGGCCGCAGTGGCGGAGGACGCGCCGGCATGAAGGCCGCGCGGTTTCATGCCCACCACGATATTCGAGTGGAGAGCGTCCCCGATCCGTCGGACCGGCTCGGGCCGCGCGAGGTACTGGTCCGGGTCGGCCTGTGCGGCATCTGCGGCACCGATTTGCACGAATATCTCACCGGGCCGATCTTCGTGCCGACCAAGCGGCACCCGTATTCCGGCGCGAAGCTGCCGCTGATCCTGGGGCACGAGTTCGGCGGCAGGGTGCTGGCGGTCGGCGAGGCGGTGTCCACCGTCAAGCCGGGCGACAGAGTGTCGATCCAGCCGCATATCGCGCCGCGCGACGACCATTACGGCGTGCGCGGCCAGTACCAGCTCAGTGACAGCCTGGTGATCGCCGGACTGAGCTGGCCGTGGGGCGGCTTTGGCGAATACGCCGTCGTGAACGATTACAATGCCGTGCCCATCCCCGACGAGGTGACCGACGCCCAGGCGGCGCTGATCGAGCCGGCTGCCGTCGCGGTCTATGCCCTCGGTCGCGCGGGCATCCGCCCCGGCGACAGCGTGCTCATCACCGGCGCCGGCCCGATCGGGCAGCTGGTGGCGATGGCCGCGCGCGCCGCGGGGGCCACGCGCATCCTGCTGTCGGATATCAACGACAGCCGGCTCGCGTTCGCGCGCGGGATTGTCGACAACCTCGTCACGATCAATCCAACTCACGGCGGTCTGCTGGAGCAGGTGCGCGATCAGACCGAAAGCGGAGCGGGCGTCGATGTCGCCATCGAGTGCGCTGGCCATTCGTCGCCGCTCGGTGATTGTATTGGGGCCGTGCGGCGACAGGGCGTGGTGGTGCAGCTTGGCCTGCACGTGGAGCTCGCCCGCGTGGACGCCTTCGCGCTCGCCCGCAAGGACATCGACCTGCGCGGGTCGTGGTGCTACTCGACGCTGATGTGGCCGCGCGTGGCGCGGCTGCTTTCCAGCGGCCAGCTCCCGGCGGAAAAGATCGTCACCAGCACCATCGCGCTAGACGACATCGTGACGCGGGGCTTCGAAGCCCTCGTGGCGCCGGGAAGCACCCAGCTCAAGATCCTGGTCGATGCCGGCTGAACAACGCCGCCCGCCGGCGATGCCGCCTGGCGTGCTCGGCTGAAGGAGAAGCACCTTTGCCAAGCGACAACGACATGACGGTCGACCTGCTCATCGGCGGCGCCTGGCGTCCGGCCCGCTCGGGCGAGCGGCTCGCGCTGATCAACCCGGCGACGGAGGAGACTGTCGGCACGATCGCGCAGGCGTCCCGCGCCGACGTGGACGCGGCCATCGCCGCCGCCGCCGAGGGTTTCAAGTCTTGGTCAGGCACCTCGCCCTGGGAACGCGCCAAGATCCTGCGAAGGGCGGCGCTGATCCTAACCGAGCGTGCAGGGGACGTGGCGCGGAGGGTGGTGCTCGAATGCGGTAAGCCCATCGGGCAGTCGCGGGCCGAGGTGACGAGCTGTGTCGACTATTTCGATTGGTTCGCGGGAGAGGCGCAGCGCCTGTATGGGGAGGTGCTGCCGGGTCGCGCGGCGGAACAGAAGCTGATGGCGACCTACGAGCCGGTCGGTGTCGTCGCCGCCTTCACGGCCTGGAACTTCCCGATCTCGCTGCAGGCGCGCAAGATCGCGCCCGCCCTCGCCGCCGGCTGTGCCGTGGTGTGCCGACCGGCCGAGGAAGGCACCGGGGCGGTCGCGCTCATGCTCCAATGTCTGATCGACGCCGGCCTGCCGCCCGGCGTGGTCAACATGGTGAGCGGCCATCCGGAGGAGATCTCCGAAACCGTCATGGACAGCGAGATTGTTCGCAAGGTCTCGTTCACCGGCAGCATCCCGGTCGGCAAATGGTTCATTCGCCGCTCCGCTGACACGGTCAAGCGGCTCTCCATGGAACTGGGCGGGCACGCCCCGGTCATCGTGTGGGACGACGTGGACGCGGCCCGCGTCGCCAAGCTCGCGGCCACCGGGAAGTTCCGCAACAACGGCCAGGTTTGCGTGTCGCCAACTCGCTTCTTCGTGCATGACAAGTTGAAATCCGCGTTCACCGACGCGTTCGTCGCCGAGACGCGGGCAATGAAGCTCGGCAACGGGATGGACCCGTCGGTCGATATCGGACCGCTGATCAACAAGCGGCGGCTGGATACCATCAAGGCAATGGTGGAGGAAACGCAAGCGGGCGGGGCGACGCTGGCGCAGGGCGGTCGACAGCCGGCCGAGTTGAACCGGGGCTATTTCTTCGAGCCTACTGTGTTCACCGAGACACCAGACGACGCGCGCGCGATGATCGACGAGCCATTCGGTCCAATCGCGCTACTGACCGGCTTCGACACTTTCGACGAAGTGATCGCGCGCGCCAACAGCCTGCCGCAGGGCCTGGCCGCCTATGTTTTCACCAATTCCCTCAAGCAGGCCCACCAGACCGCCGACGCGCTCAGGACCGGCATCGTATGCGTGAACACGCTGCAGGCCGCAACCACCGAAATGCCGTTTGGCGGCGTGAAGCATTCGGGATATGGGCGCGAAGGTGGCTCGCAATCGATTCACGATTATCTCGACACCAAGTTCACCAATATGGTGACATGAGGTCGCGTCCCCTGAGCGTCACGGCTCGCGCCGATCCGCTGACGGCGAAACTGTCCGCCGAGGGACGCGGCTTCCGCTGCCACGCGCGAGCAAGGCGACGACGAATGCCTTCGGGTCGCCGAGCGACAGTCTGTACAGGCGTGGATGATTGACCCAGCGCTCGCCGAGTTGCTGGAGGCCTGGAGACTGGCGAGCGCGGTGCGCAGGGCGCGCCGCCAGACGTCCCCGGCCGTCAACGCTGAAGGGCCAGCGATGCGCTAATTCCCAGGCTAAGATTCTCGAAGTCGAACGGGCCGTCGTGGCGCACGTTGCCGATGGAGAGCGGACCGCCTAGTACGCCGCACCCAGAGGTTTTGACGGGTTGAACGATGGGCTGGATTCGACCCATCTCGGTCCCCAGACCGCCGATCGGGCTATCCCGCATTTGGACGCTCGGCGCCACTTGGTGGCGCGGACTTCGCGCCCATTCGGGTCATCCGACCGGCTCGATCAGCGCCTCCGAACGGGCCGTTCGCGTGCGCGCTCCGGTTCTCCGGCCTGTCTTCCCAGACTAGAATTGAATGACCAGCCGTCCTCTCGTACCGCCAGCCTCCAGCCGACGATGAGCGTCGGCCGCCCTTTCCGGCGGGTAGACCTCTGCCACGCGAAGCGTGATTTTGCCGGCCTCGACCTGTTGCCGGAGCCGATCGAGCTTCTCGAACTCTTGCGCGTAGGAGCGTACAAAGGTTGTCGTGAAGTGGATATCCCGCTGCGGGATGCCCTGGAACCCGCGGACGGACGTGAAGGCGCCGCCGTCGCGAACGGCGGGGATGACAAGCTCATTGAGCACCGCTCCGTCCGCGAGCCCGTCGACTCCTTGAGGGAAGTGTCCGCGAATTCGCAACGCGACATCATCGCCCCTTCGGACGACGATATCGGCGCCAAGCGACGCAACCAGCTTTTCGTCTTTCTCGGAAGCATCGGCGATGACCGTCAGCCCCTCGGCTTTGGCGAGCTGGATGACGTAACCGCCATAAGCGCCCGCAGCACCGGTCACTGCGATGACCTGACCCGGAGACAGCTTGAGCAGGTCGAGCGACTGGCGCGCCGTCAGCCCGTTCATCGGCAAGCTGGCGGCCTCAGGATGGGTCTTTCCGGCAGGGGCGCGCACGACCGATCGGGCATCGAGCACAATTTGCTCGCGATATGCGCCGTGGCTGCCTTTCGGCACCACGATCGCCATGACAGCGTCGCCAACCTTGAGTCTGTCGGGAACGCCGCTTCCAACCTCATCGACGATCCCCGCCGCCTCCATTCCTGGCACGTAGGGCGGCGGATCGGCCTTCTGCTGTTCGGCGCGCGTGCCGTTGCGGGCCCCAACGTCGGTTGGGTTGACCGTCGCTGCATGGACGCGGATCCGCACCTGTCCCGGGCCGGCGTGAACTTCGGGCAATTTAACGACCTGGAGAACCTCGGGACCGCCATGAGTGAATAGCCCAACTGCTCGCATCGTTTTGTCCTTTGTCCGATATCCAGTCCCGGTCTTCTCCCGGTCCCGACTATACCATGGACATTCGCCCGGTGGGCAACCGACACCTGGCGGATCGGTAGGGACCGAGCCGAATGTCTGACAGCTGCGTGTTCGAGCTCGAAAGCGGACCGTCGCAAACTCCACCCAAAACCGACCATCTGAGGGACCCTGAACCCACCGGCATTAGGGCTGAGTGGCCAAGGGGTCACAACCCGTCAGAATCTCTCTGCAAGGTCCTAGGTTGGACGCGCCGCGACTGATCGTCCAGGTGAAGTCGCAGGACGCGAAGGTGGACGTGAAGGTGCTCCGCGAGCTCACCGGGGTGATGGGCAAGATCTATGCCGACCACGCCCTTCTGGTCGGCTGGTGCGGATTCAATCACGCCTAAGGTAACCTTAGAACGCCCTTTGTGCAGGCACGTGGGCTACAGGAGGGCTCGGTCGCGCCGGACGACGACCGCGCTGTAGTGCTCAAGAGTAAGCCGCTCATGACCGGAGCATACACTTTCAATCCTAACCGGTCTCTGCTATAGAAAATCAAACTGTGACAGTATAACAGAGATGATCGCGACACCGACCTTGCCGGCTTTTCGTCACCCCGATGGCGTGCGCTCTGTGGTCTGGTGCGCGAGCTGCAGACGATATCATTTTCACTCAGTCAGCAATGGCCATCGATGGCCCCATTGCGACGACGCATCCGCTCTGCCGCCTAAACAGATTTCGTATGCGAGCACCGGATATATTTTGGTCGACCAGGGGAAGACGCCGGATTGGATGATTCTCGATGCCAAGCGCAAGCGCCCATTGGGTCGGCCCAAGGCAACGCTGCCGAAGTCAGGGTGACTACGAATACCTTTGCGGTTGCCGGCGGCGCCGCGTCGGGTTTGCCGCATTTAATGCATCGGACAACGCGCGCGTAACCGACCGACGCGGCGATCCGATTGCTTCAAGCGTCGCCTTGCTTCAGTTTCGCGCTGGCGGCAGATGCTGGCCCCAGCAGGCTTCCTGCTCAAACAGAGCGTGACGGCGCGAATATCGCCGCCTTGGATCGCCTGATGCAAATTGGCGTGGCGCACTCGATCGCCTGTGCTCGGCCTTGCCCCACAACGGCTGAAGCCCGGGCACTCGAGATGCTGCGACAAAGTTCGTTTATCCGCCCTACGCAGCACGGACTATCAGAATGGCCGTTCGACAACCCCGTTCCACCAGACTGACCAGCCATAGTCCTCGGTGGCGGCGGACGGCACCAGTGCCCAATTCCAACGGCGATCTCGCGGCAGCGCGCGGCCCGTGGTGGCTGTCCACCACCGCCCACGGAATCCATATATCGTGCATTTCGCACCCTCCACCGCCTCGCACTCAGTGGCAATCCGGTCCACTGGCATTTCGAAATGCAGCGCGAGCGCGCGACGCACTGTGAACGGTGGAGGCGGTCGTAAAATGGCCAAACGCGCGAGCTTCAGCACGACGTGCTGACGGGTGTCGGAGTCGAGATGAGCGACCATAGAGCTTTCCTCTAATGCCATTACATTCTTAGGTCTGCTTAACACGGCACCGGTTTACGAGAACTGCCCTCGGAAAATTTGGCTATTCTCAATTGAGAATTCCTGGCGGGAGGCGATAAGTCGACCTTGGCAGCGATCGCTGGCGCATAATCGAGACGCTCAAACCATTGAAAAAATTTTGCGATGGGTCGGACCCGCCGACGCGGCGAATTGGGAACTTTCCCCACCCCCTCGGGGGCATCGACCCGGATGAGTAGACCCTCGGTGCGCGAGTGGTATGCAGAGGGGAAACGCCGCTAGCGCCGGGACAAGCCAAGCACGAGGGCGGCGGACCACAGCGATGCCGACCACCTGCGGCCCCGTCGAGAATTTCGCGCGCCGCTATTTCTGATTGAGAATTTTCCGGCGCGCGTTGGCATTCCGTTTATTGCGTGTTACGCAAGGTGCCGAATGAGCGGAGGGGGTGATGCAAATCAGCAATCGGAATATCGCACTCGGCGCTATGGCGTTCGGCAGTCCCGGCGTGGCGGTGGGCGGGTTCCTATATCTCAATATCCTGATCTTGGTCACCGTCTGCGGACTGCTGTTCGTCACCGTCCGATGGCTGTTTCGCCAAATGCCGCGCCGGCCGAAGCCGCTCAAGCCTGAAAACACATGCAGCCAGGAATTATTGGATTACTGGGCAAGGGTATGGCCGAACCACACCAGCCCTAACTGATTGGCATCGTCCACCTCAGCTCTTGAGATCATCGGCCTCCTTCCGGCTGACCGAGAAGGCGCCGCAGCGCTTTCGACGTGCCAGCGCCGGGGCGTGCGTCCATCCGCCCGCCGACGCCGATGCTGCTGAGATTGTAACCGGGCGCCAAGCCGCCGCTCGCGTCGAGGCCGGCGGGGTAGAGCATCCGCACCTGATGCCAGGAGGTGTTCCGCAAGGAGCGGCCCGTCATTCGACCGGAAATAGTGATTGGTCCCGGGTAAATTTCCGGACAGTTCGGCTGTCCATTTGGGCATACTCGGGAAATGAAGGAATACCGGGCACGGCCGATACTAGAGCGTGCGATAGAACTCGGTGAGCGGTAGGGCCATGTCGATGCTTTGCAAGGTGAGGGTGTCACCAGACAGCAGCGTGAGGGCGTTATCCGGCCACGCGCCATCATCGCCCCGGTGCAGCAGCTCAGCGCGGGCAAGAGAGACGTGCAGCACGAGGATATCGCGCACGCTCGGAATGGTCGTGTAGGCCCACACGTTGCTCCACCTGTCGCGTTCATTCGACGGGGACACAATCTCAACCATCAGTTTTGGATCGCGCACCAGCATGTCACCGGCCTGCCTCGGGGTAGAGGAAGCCACTAGATCGGGGGTGCGCACATTCAGGTCCGCCCGCACCCTGGGCTGAACGCAGGACCTGATCATCAGCCGGCAATGGGCATGTGTCTCGAACAGGTGATTGCGAATCAGCACTGTAGCCTCACTGTGAACAAGGCCCTGCGCAACGGATGATATCGCCATCTTGCGCGGCAGGCCGTCCACCAGCTCCCACCGGTTCGGACCGGGTGCATCCCAAACTAGGAATTCGTCTGCCGTCATAAGAGTTGGAGCAATCTTTGCGGCATTCATCAGAATATCTCCCAGTTTTCATAATTGAAAATCAAACGAAAGCCTTGATAACAAGAGCAAGAACCCCGGCAATTAGAATGCCGAGTTGCCAGAATACCAGCGTTAACCTGCCATCGATGTGTTCTAGCTTGAGTTCGAAACCGCTTAACCGGACGTTGTAGGCCGTGATTGCTTCGGCTGCTTTTCTCGCCGTTGCATCACTTACATTGGCCTCTTTGAATGCTTCATACACCTCAGAGATCATGGCTGTCATGGGGCGGAACTCCTGGTGTGACGTAATTTGTCGCAGATCGGGCCGGCGCGCAAAGCCCGCCGGCTTCGAAAGCCATCACGGGGCGAGCCACCGCACCACGAGAATTGCCACGCCAAGCGGAGGTGTCGGCTTGCGTCGCGGAGCCGTGGCGCTTGTGTTCTTGTCCGTTCACAGCAGCACGCCACTATGCCGCCATGCCCGACAGCCGCGTCGCCGCTTCCCCCCCCCCGCCTGGACGGCTAAGCGTATGCCGGCCGGCTGGCTGATCGAGGACGCAACCGAATACCTGCTTGCCTACGTCTATGGAACCGACGAGCCGAAAGCCATCCGCGACATCTCCATGACGCTGGACGAGGCCCGCCGCATCGCGGCGAACATCGCCCGCATCCCCGATCGGGCGGAACGGTGACGACTGCGATTTTCCAATTCATCGGAAAATTTTGCGAAGGGTCGGACCCGCTAAAACGCCGAATTGGCGACCCGCCCCCACCCCCTCGGGGGGCGACGTGCCGCCGCTGCCACCATGGATCGACGGCTGATTGAGCCGCTACGGCGGCCGCGCCGACGCCAGGATGCAGCCCAACACATGACACGTGGGCTGGATTTTTGGTGCCGAGAAGCGCCGCTTGATGCCCCGCCCATGCTGCACCCGTCGACAAGTTCGGCATGATCCAGACTTGCGCAAGTTCTGTATGAGGGTTGAGGCGCGACCGTTGAAGGCCGCAGGCGCCAGCCGTATAACTCTTAACCGAAATGAATGGGGTGTTCCATGGACCACGAAACTAACGTTGTGTTCTTAGGCATGAACCTGGGCACCGGCGCTGACATCGCGCGGGGCCTGCTCATTTTCGGCATCATCGCCCTGGGGGCGTACCTGTGGTGGCAATTCCGGTGGGCACCCATCCGGATCGCCCAGCGCCGAGGCGTCAACCCGGCCCTGATCGGGACCTTGAGCCTGTTCGCCAATGCCCGCGAGACCGCGATGCTGATTGCCTATGCATCGACGGCCGAACCTGACCGGCACCGCGAGTTGCGGCAGCGTGATGACATGGAAAAGGCGTTCGGAGATGCGCTCGACAAAAGAATAGTGCGGCGGGTGCCAGATACAGATGGGGCTTGGCGCGGCCGATACAGAGCCCGCAAGGCACCGCCATTGATCCGTCTTCCATGAGTGCGACGACTTATTGGTGATATGGCGTACAGCGCGGCAACGGTAGCGGTAGCCGTAGTCCGGTTGGCCGCTTCTGTCTGAGACGCGAGCGATCAATGGGAGGCTACTGCGGTCCGACTTTGAGGTCCGACGCCGAGAAGCATGCCAAGCGTACGGAATTGAACGAGCTGCCTTTCCGAGCCCGCCATCAGGCATTTTACCCAAGACGACCGGATGACGGTCGCGATTTTTCGATTTATCTAAAAATTTTTCGAGGGGTCGGACCCAGGCGGCCGACGAATTGTCTGCCCGTCCCCACCCTCTCGGGGGGCTTGTCGAGACCCGAGGATACCTGCGCCACCACGGCAGGATGCAGCCCAGCAACAGCAACGGAGAACTGCGCCGCGTTGGCCGAAGCCGTGGAGGTGGAGACGGGCAGGGGGGCCGATGCACTGGACCAACGCCTGCAACTCGCCGCTGCTCTGGCAGCAGCCCGCAGCGGTAAGGCAGCGGTGCTGGTGGCCAGCTGGACATACTATCCCGCGACGTGGCCTTCGTGTCGGGGTGATGGCGCAGGGGGTGCCTGTCCCGCGACAATCAGAACCACGTTGTCAGCGACAATCAGCGCCACATCCACCAGTGGAATATCGCCGGGTTGGACAGTCGGCTGTCAGGCCCGCAGCCGCCGTAGGCGGTGGCCTGAAAGGCCAGGCTTTACAGCCGACTGTCCAACCCAGACGATGAGCGGGCGATGCTACCTGTGGTAGAGCATTGCACTTGACGCCCTGTGCGTCCTGATTGTCGCGGAGACCGGCGCCTGGATTGTCGCGCTACAGGGTGCCGTTCATCGTGGCCGAACTGGGCGCGGAAGCCGATCCGTTTATGCTGCACCTGTGTGCCGTACTCGCTGAGAAAGAGCGCAACTTCATTCCCGAGCGGACCCGCTTGGCACTCGCGAGCAAGAAGGCGCAGGGCGCCAAGCTGGGCAACCAGACCAATCTGGCCGAAGCATAGGCCAAGGGCGCCGAGGCGCTGTCTCGGAGCGCGGAGGCCTTCGCGGCGAACGTGAGGCCCATCGTGCGCCAGATTCAGGCGAACGGAGTGACCGGCCACCGCGCAATCACAGCGGCGTTGAATGCGCGTGGCGTGCGGACAACGCAGGGCTTGGCACGACAGCACGGTCAGAAATCTGTGACGCGGGCCGACCGACGGTGGCCCGATTCCAAGCACTTCCGGGTTGCTATGCGGTTGCTGGCATTTTTCACCGCCGCCGGCATCGCCCGTAACCCATTGAAGACGTGG
>CAVXUK010000006.1:0-604411 GCA_963764895.1 uncultured Pseudomonadota bacterium | reverse complement strand
CCCCAACCTCGGGGACAACCGGACATGCCGTACCCACCACCACCACGCTAACCACCTCGGCAACTCAGGTCAATCCTGGGGCAGAATGTAACCGCCACTGCGAAGGTTGTCGCCCAATCGGGCGGCAATCCTCCGGCCGGCACGGTTACTTTTCTGTATGAATCGACTCCCGTGGGAACCGCACAACTGAATTCGAGCGGCGTCGCCACCATCAGCGGTTCAGTCCCCACACCGGGAAGCTACTTGGTCACGGCGTCTTACGGCGGTAATGCAAGCTTCTCCGGCTCCACTTCTTCGCCGCTGACGCTGACCATCGGATCAAGCGCCGTTGTCCCGACGGCAATCACACTCAGCGCGTCTGCCCAGACAATCACTACTGGGCAAACGCTGAGCGTCACCGCGAAGGTGACCCCGCAATCGGGCCAAATAGTTCCAACCGGCACCGTCACTTTCCTCTATGGCTCGACTCCCGTAGCTACCGCGACCCTTAATTCCAGTGGCACCGCCAGCATGAGCGGCACGGTGACCGCCACCGGAGTTTATCCGATCACTGCGTCCTATAGCGGCAATAGCATCAATAATCCTTCTTCTTCTGCTGTTCTGACCCTCGTCGTTAATTGATCAGCACCCCATTGTCACAGTGGGCGCTCACTTGCCCGGGATCCATGGAACTGGGAAGGGTGAATGAATAGCAAAGAAGATGACCCGAGCCATCCCTTTGAGGCGATCGGAGAGGGCAGATCCGTTGACCATATCCGAAGTCATCTGGCTAAAAAGCCAAATCCCCATGAGGATTAGAATGGCTCGGGTACCCGGGCGCCTGAGAAGCTCCGGATGCTTCTGCAGGATAAAGGGAAACGCAAAACCGTAAGAATTTCCGCAAGAGGTAGGAGCCGACGAGATTGAAACTGAGGGGCAGGCGAGCCCAATTAAAATGACGAGCCAATCAGCCAATCCCCTGAATTGAGGTATCGTCTGCGGGGGCGGCGTGGGGTCAACCGCCTCGGAGTGATCGTCCTTGGTTTTCTTGCGGTAGCAAGCATTCAGGGGTGTCTGCGCTTTCCAGTTCGGCGGGATGCTTTGCAAAATGAAGGTCGCAACGTGAAAGTGATGTCAGATCTTTCCTAGCTCCTCCTGATCCTACGAGTTTTTCCTCGTCCTCCCAGGAGAGCGAGATGTGATCGCGAGAACTGCTCGTCTGTGATTGCGTGCCGGGGGGCTACCCAGCATACGAGAAGATGTTTTCTCTTTCGATCAACTTTGCTTCTGCTCACCATGAGGATTTGGATTGAGATTCGGTGTAGGGTCCGAACGACCATGTGCTTCGCTGACCTGCAGCAAACCCCGAGCGCACTGGCCGGACATTATTTATTTAGCTTATATCACTCCTTGGCCGCCCTGCCACCAGGAGCAACCCTGTATTTTCCTATGAGGACTCTCTGGCAGGTAGCGCGTCAAGCGCTTCGTTGGGTCCGAGGACTCGCGTTGCCAGCTGAGGGAGATCCCCAATCGCACACGATCCCGAGCGCTGAACGGACAGAGGCCCTCGCGAGAGTTCCTGGAGCTGGCAAAAGAGAGCGGCGACTTCGTCACCCGAAACTTGGCGCCAGCTCTGGAGGAGTTCGTTCAGATAATCTACATGGCGCTTACTTACGAGCTTTGCCAGGGTTGGGATCACATAGAGTACCAACCTCGCATTATCAACCGTACCCACTTCTCGAGCAGCGACCGCGATCGGCACCATCTCTTCGCGTGTGGGGTCAGGCACGTAGGCGAGCACAACGAATTCAGCTGTGAGTGAGCTAGTCATTCTCTAATTATCTTTTATTTCAATTTCGGAGCCCCCGTGCTACTTCGTTTACCCTGTGTTTTAAGCCGCCCCGATTCCTCATCAGTAGGCTGATCGTATCCCGCTCGATCGTGCTATTGCACCATTCGCGAGGCACAGCGTCCATCAGAGCCTTCAATGTGCTCTCGTTTAGCGATTCGATCCGCTGTACCCAGTCCTCGATGGCAGCGGCTTCGAATGCCGTAGTATACACATTCCTGTGCTCGTAGAGGCATCCTTTGGCACTCTCTAGCCGTTTTCTCCCATAAGGCCCTGAAAACATGTGTCCAAAATCGAAAAAAAGAACGTCCAGAGCGCGGCTCATCGAACGCTCGATAAAAAAAACCTGACGACGGTCCACGTTTTCCGCCCAAACATCGAGAAGAAACATGCCCCCAAAAAATTGGGGATTCCTTACGCGCCCCATCCACTTGTGCGGCACTACTTCGTACACTTCGTCCTCAGGCGAAACCCTAAGGAAGCGGGATCCGAAATGCAAGCCCGGAGACGGAGCACAGGATCCGGTCTCGGTCGCGAAGGATAAGCCAGGATTTGCGAGGATGAACTCTTGATCCATATAAATTGGGCACCAGTCAGGGACTGGCAGTCCCAGATATTGTGAAAGAATAGTGCCGAATGCTTCGTTAAAAAGGGTATTTGGCCCTTGGGGGTTTTTTGCTAGCTTTAGTACGTAAAAATTACCATCCGAAGCACCGACAAGAGCACTCTGGCTCCCCCCGTTCATCTTTCGTACGAACATGTCTCCAACTATATGAGGAGGATCGTGATTTTCGGAATTACTTCTAAGGCAGGAATGATTCATAGACAAGTGAAAAACCTCCGCTACGCTCGTAGCACGTAACCTTTTTACCGGGTTACTATTGAAAAATTTACGCGCCGTAGTAAGAGTTTAAAACGTTACTTTGGTCGTATCAAATTGGACTTTTGGAACAATAACATGTAGATCCGAGGGTTTTTGAACATTGGTACCCTATTCCTTGGGTACCGCCGGGCACTGACTTCTTGTTCCTACGATCATTGGACAAGCGAGGCCGTTGCGGCGGAAGGCTTATTAACGGTGAAATGGTGCGGCGCGCTCAATTACCCTGAACGCGCCCAACCACCGTGACCTCCACCTCTACGCTTTGAACTAGCTCCACCTTTCACTGCGGTGTATTGCCCTGTATCAGAAAGCCTGGGATTGGAAAGGTAGGGAGCCAGTTAGCCTGGTTTTGCTCAATTAGCGTCGCACTAATACCGTTCAACCCATCCGTACTATATATGTTATCGATAGCAGGGACGACATTGTCCCGAATTAGAAGGCCCGATACCAGACAACCGGGCATGTCTTGGATCCCAAGACCCGCCGGTCCATTCAACACCGATGGGGCGATGAGATTTCCCGTACCTGAGGCTATCGTATTGCGAAGAACATCGGTATTCATGACGGGGCCGTAACTAGCGGGGCCTCCATAGGGGCCGAAAGCGGAGATCAATATTCCGCGGTCCGAATTGGTGATTACGTTATCTTCGATTACGCCCTCGAGAGAATCTGCCAACACTATAGATGATCCCAAAGTGTTGGAGATAGTATTGTGAGCAATCGTCATGTTCAGTTCATATTGAGAAATGACAATCACTGAAGTCGAATCGGGGAGCACTTTCCATGGAGTTACTAGATTTATCGTCCGACCGCTGTAACTCTTAACAAGAGAGTACTGGCCTACTCCAGTTCCCGAGATAATAGCGATAGCGGAGGACTCGTAATTTGTCGTGCCCATCCAATTCCACGCAGGGTCATTAGCCAGAATCACAGTACCCGCCGTGCTCGAGGCTATCGGGCCGAAGTAAGACCCTCCATCTCCGTCGTTCGTAATAACCTGTTGACCCAGAGAGCCCATGTTTTTGAATGTATTGTAGCCGACGTAGACGTCTTGAGAGATTGCGGAGGGACCCCACTGACTGTTTGCTCTGCTTATGCCGAGACCGGCACCCGCTGACATCCCATTCGGTCCCTGCCCTAGAGGGTTTTGAGAATAAATCAGGTTATCCTCGAAGACTATATTCTGGCAGTCGCTAAGCCCAAGACCAGTGACCCCATTTAGGAGTATCTGATTTCCAGACACAATAGCGCCATCCCCGAAATTGATATCAAAGACCTGATTCGAGGTCGAGAGAAACACTGAGTTGTACACCTGGATGTCTGGCCCTGACAGAAGAAACATCTGTTCGAGCCCATTCGATGCGTCTGAAGTGGACTGAAAGTTTACGTTCTTGAAGAAGAGATGGCCCGTTGTCTCTGGATCACCCGTTGCGGCACCTGAAGAATAAAGAAGTCGGATATTGGCAGGCGCCTGAAAAGACATGTTAGCCATGCCAAAATACTGAGGGATCAAAAACCATGCGTTAGGCGCAGGGCCTTGCGGCTTTCCGATAAAATTTGACGTGGTGGGCGACGACCCAACAAGGAATTCATACGGGTAAGCCTGAATCGCGCCTGTGAGCACGAAGTTGCCCTCTGGAATCGTTATGTAGACAAGCTGATTTGAACCTAACGCTGGGGCATTTTGTTTAAGGCACTGTTGGAATAGGCTCGTGTTATCAGTTTTACCGTCTCCCACAAGATTAGAGCAAATAGCGTATGTTACGGTGAATGAAGGCGGCGAGTAAACAGTAATTTGACTTGCCGGGCTCGAGGTTGCACTCCAAGGGATGCTCCCAACCCAGATATTGTACTTTCCGGGACTAAGTGTGCTAGGAACCTCTACTGCGATGGAATTGCTGTCTATCTTCGAAGGTTTCAGTGCGTAGGCGGCGCCGCTCGATGATTGCAAAATTACATCGTTCGAAGTTACAAAGTTCTTTCCAAAAAGCCGCAAGCTCTCACCCGACTCCACACCACAATCGTAGACCTGATGCTGAAGCGCGGTGCTTGTGTCAGTTCCGAGAGGTACCCCCACGGCCCAGTTCATCGAAGGTACATTTGCCAAACCCATGATAGGCGGAGACGAGGGATCTTCGATCTCAAAGCCATAGACGCCATTGGAGAAATTTGAAGGAACAATGAACGAGAGTCCTGTAGTGTTCTGCTCCGTTGTAGGAACTACTGTAGTACTCGCCTTAACTAGCGACTGCCAATCTGTGGTTCCCGGCGGAATCAGGGTCACCCTCACAGTTTTTGTCGCATCAGTAAAAGCCCCTGTCATCAATACCGATTGTCCCGGTCCTGTCTCGCGGGAAATCCAAAAAATAGAGTTTGAAGTGTAGACGGGTTTGCCAACATTGAGTGAGACAGGATCGGCATACACAGGAGATGTTCCGACACCCCAATCGTTATATGACGAACCTGTATTTGGATTGGCACAGCCGGTAAGGGGTTGAAAGGATGCCGGGATCGGAACAGACGATGCACCTCCAGCTCCTTGCGTGACCCCCAAATCCAAGGTTGCCGTCAGATTAACGCTGCCAGAAGTCGCAGACAGACCTACCGTCATGGCATTGGCTGTAGCGTTCTGCGCGGCAGCCAGATGGATCACCTGCGGATTGCCTGGAGTTAGGGCTAGGCTAGTTGGAGTCGCAGTGACACCATTGGGGAGGCTCCCCAAAGCGATGTTAATTGTACCTTTGAATCCATCGACAGGTGTTGCCAGGACCTGGATGGTCTGTGGGCTACCGCCAGCAGCCAAAATTACCGTCGCCGGGTTTACAGAAATCGTGAAACTGCTTCCTGGCGGGCTGCCGCTGCCCGACGAGCCGCCGCTTCCTGATGAGCCGCCACTTCCCTGCGAGCCACTGCTTCCCTGCGGGGTTACCGAGCCCGAGGGAGAGTTATTAGTGAGGCCGCAGCCGAGCAGGAAGCTCGACATAATTCCAAAGAAGACAGCACCTATCGCAATCGATAGGATATTCCGCGCCGATATAGGCTCGCGACCGTCAAGGATACAAACGTTTGTTCTAGGCTTAACCGTTATCGCACTGAAGTAAATGAAGCTAAGATCTCCCATGACGCATTTATCGACATCATGTCTAAATATGAGAGATCATCAACCCTGTGTTAGGGAACTTAGGTAACGTCTATGTGTCTTTCCATGACCCATGGAAGGTGAGTTGGGCGCGGATGGGTCAACTTATATTTATTGATAAGCAGAGGTTAAATGAAATCGATTCAAAACGGAGGGATAGCTGTAGACGGCCACCTGACTCGATCACAAGGTTTAATCTTACGATGGCCACGCGCCGATCTTGGGCTCGTACTCTCGCAGATAAAGGAGCAGCTAATTTTTATTCCGAGCGGCGTTTGGTCTATACCAGTGGCCCCGGCGTGCGGCCCGGAATCGCCCGGGGTCACCGTCATCTGGGATCGGCTCTGTTCGGATTATCGGCTTGTTGCGTCAACTTCTTTATGCGAGAACGGGTTCGCAAAGCGACCAAAGTTGTAGAACGCCAGTAATCGAGTGGGAGCGTTCGTTCACGTTCTTCGATACCACCATCAAGGTGCGCGAGCACTATAGCCCCACGGATCTCACCAACCGAATCAAGTCGGCGCTCGCGACGATCATGGCCGAAGAGCAGACTTTGACCGTTGCTCAACTTGGTCCACTCGACCAGTTCCATACGCGAGGCATCCTCGCCTCCGCCGAATTGGCCGCCGCCGCTGGGCTCGAGCCATCGACACGCGTGCTGGATCTAGGCTGTGGCATCGGCGGCCCGGCGCGCTATCTCGTCGCCACCTTCGGCTGTAAAGTGACAGGCGTCGACCTGAGCCCCGGCTTTATCGATGCGGCCACTTACCTGACAGCGCGCTGCTAACTGTCCGATCGCGTCACATTCCAGGTCGGCGACGCCCTGCATCTGCCTTTCGATGACGCGGCCTTCGATACGGTGTTCCTGCAACGCGTGGCGATGAACATCGAGGACCGCGCCGCCCTCTATTCCCGAGGTGCGTCGGACCTGACGCCGGGCGGCCGGTTTCGTCGCCTGCGACCTCGTGCTTCGCGATGGCGATGTGTGTATCCTGCCCCTTGGGCGCGCGACGCCTCGACCAGTTTCCTGCTCAGCGAGGGGTGATACACGCACGACGCTTGAACAAGCCGGGTTCAAGGCGATGTTCTGGCGCGACGACACCCAGACCGCGCTCGACTGGTTCAAGGCGGCTAGTCTAGGGCAGGCTCGCCGCCGAGCGGACCGAACCTTGGTGTAGTCATGGGTCCGGATTTCCCGGCCATGATCAGCAATCTGGCCCGCAACATCCGCGAGAATCGCCTCAGTGTACTTTCCGCAGTCCTGACACGCTGCTGAACCCTATTGGACCCGTGAAGAAAGGCCTGGCCAATGGGCTGAAAGAAAGACTGATAAGGGCATGGACGTTGTTTGGGTATTTTCAGCGCGTGCAAAATCGCCAAAGCGCGTTCCCAGAGACGCTACTTCTGCAAAAGTGATGAGCCCTGTTCGCACCAGTTGATCTGGACGCAAGCTGCCGGGGAGTGTAGTTGAAGACCAGCGGCATTTTTCGGTCGGTGCCAACACGAATCTGGCGAGGCCAAATATTTCTCATTTAGAGGGCAGGGGGAAAACGGAGCGAGGTTTGTGTAGAGTGTACATCCACCGCCAAATCCCCTATAGAAACCTAATTGTATTGTCACCAACAGTCTCCGAGGATAAACTCTAGTGGTGTTTCGCGCCATTAATCGGCTATCCCGAAAGATTTACTTTGCCTGCTATGATCCCTACGCGAGGTGCGGCTATTGCCGGGACAGGCGCCTCAAAGCGCAAATGTTTCATGACACTGAGCTTGGCTGGTTCTGTAGCGAAGAGTGCCGCGATCTCCTCTGGGAATTCCGCTGTGTCTGGTAATTAACTTCGACCAGGTCGTGTACGAGCGAGAGCTGCGAGTCCCAGCTTGGTCGGCATTCTCGTCTTTCCGGCTAAAGGGACGCAGTCCGCGATTGATGCGATGGCAGCGTAGACGCTTGTTCCTTCAAGCAGTTGCTCGATTGCGGGTTCCTTCGAGGCTGTTACGGAACCAACAAGCGTTGCCAACCCCATCTCAAGCGCACGAACAAGAGCTACCGTGTCAACGAGACCTATATAAAGGTAAAGGGCAAGACGAGTATCTGTACCGGGCTGTGGATTCGACCGGGCAGACCATCGATTTCCTGCTGGCGGCAAAGCGCGACACCGCCGCAGCTAAACGTTTCTTTGAGAAAGTATTCAGCTCATCCTCCAACCCCATTCCGAGGGTCATCAACGTGCATAAGAACCCGGCCTTTCCGGCGGCACTGGAAGCCTTGAAAGCCGAGGGTACTCTCCCCCGCCGAGTTCGTCTGCGGCAGTGCAAATATCTCAACAATGTCATTGAACAAGACCATCGAAACGTCAAAAAGCGGACCTGGTTGGCAAAGGGGTACGGCTCCGTTCAAAGTGCTTGGCGAACTCTTGCAGGAATAGAAACCGTGAACATGATCCGCAAGGGCCGCGTCAGATGCGTAGCAAAGGGCGACGTTGTTGCGGAAGCACGGTTCATCGTCACGCTCTTCGCTATCGCCGCCTAACTTTTCCCTCACCTTCACAACTTAGCTGCGCTTCAGCTCGGTGGGCAGCAAACTTCGCAATGAAACCGAAATCGACTGGCAGGATTTTTTTTGGACCTCGGCGAACAGCAACCCAGCGAGATAGAGTCTGCAGTGGAGGGTGCGCTAAATAGCGATCATAGTCTTGGTGTGCTCCATCTCGCACTCTTCATCGCAAAACCAGTTGAACCGGGAATGGAGCATTCTCTGCTTCGCGCGCTGCTCGCCACACATGCGGCACTCGGCGTAAGGGCTGCGGGCGTCAGGGAAGAGCCAGTACCACAGTTTTCGCCAAGCGTTCACTTTTGGATCGTACCACGAAACACCGGGGGGATAGGGATATGGCCCGCACGCCGGGCCCATGGAATGTACGGATTTTCGCCGGCAAGCATTATCCACCTCGGGACGCGAACGCTTCATTCGCGAGATGAAACCAATAACGCTGGACCCCTACTCCACCGCAGGGCCTCCAAAACCACCTCCGTTCAGCTACCCGCTGGTAATACCCCTTTCCTAGTTTTAAGGTTTTAGCCGTGCCCGGTCATCAACCAGTGCAGCCGCTCCAGAAAACAACGGGTGCAGGGTCTGCCTGCAGGTTCAAATTTGCGTGCACTAGTCTTGCCGCAGCTAGCGATGGGCACACCTTTGATCGATGTCCTCTGGATGTTCGGAGGTTAGACATGGCGGACGCTGATGGAATCGAATCATTTACCTGTTAATTAAGAGGACGCCGCAAAGGAAAGAAATGAGGAAGATCAGGCCGGTGAGGCGGCGATCCTCATCTACATCCTGACCGAGCAGCCCTGTTTCTGCCAGCGCGGAAAACAAGCTCGTCCAGTCTGTCCTCCGTCATCCCATTGAAAACTACGGCTTCGACCCACAGCGCAGAGCCCATCGATGAGAAATGTCGCGCGAATTGGCGTTTGTATCGCCAAGAAAAGCGCGAGAAACTCCGCACGCTACAAGAGCAGACTCGGACCTGCAGTCCCTGCTCCGGAAGATGCAGTTGTTCCCCAGTTGCACACACGGCATGTGGACCAACAGCCAGGAGGAGTTCTTATTTGAGGCCACGGAGACGAAGTTTGGGGTCGGCTTTCTTCCCGTAGCCGCGTGGGACCGCTACGGGTGAATCTACGACGGAGGCATTGGAGAACGAAGAACGACCGAAGTTGCAGCCGATCCCGAAAACCTTTGGACAGCCCCTGGCGATTGTTTTCAGTACTTGAACAAAAACCTCGGCCTCAATCACAATGAAGCTTTTCGGCAGGTCTCTGTTCTACTGATCGCGAAACTGTGTGACGAATCCGGGCCTGCGGCAGAGAGGCGCCTTGCAGAACAATCGGCCATCGATCACCAGAGATACCTGACTCCCGACGAAGACGAAGCCGCGGCCCAGCTCCAGCGGGAGATCGCGGAGACGGGCACGCCCACCCAAGATGGCGAGATCCTGAGGCACCACGAGAACTATAGAACCAGACAGGCGAGACTGATCAGGATGAGACATGCAGGCATGATGAACGCGGCAATCTGAAAGTCTCGTTTGTGCAACGTTTCTATGCCGACCGCAACGAATACGAGGATACCAAGCAGGATGCAGAGAATGACGAGCATTTTCATAGTTATTCCGTTCCCACGACCGAATACTCTGATTAAGTTTCCGAGTTTGACAAAGAAGTGCTTTGCATAGCTCGGGAGCCTAAGATGGGTTCGTGGTATTGTTAGAGTGCCTTTCTTGCAGTTGCGTCAAAAAGCCAGTTGCTCACATCCCCATCGCATCGAGGACTTAGCTGTAGGTGCTTTCGCAGGATTTCACGATGTAGCGTTTAGAATACTTGTCCCGACAGCAACTTGATCTGCTAGTGCTTGCGTTCACTGTTTAGCTAGTGTTTCCGTGATCGTTTATATTTACTTTGAAGCGTCCCTTATTGGAATCGCCCGCGCAGCCTCTCCTTATGCTCTGAAGAAAAGCCGCCCTGATACATGGGCGACATCTTGTTTTTGGCTAAGCGGCGACCCGGCACCGAAAAGCACGGATAGCATTTAGCCTTTTTCTTGTCCTTCTCCAGTACGTCAGCCTATACCCTGGCCATCCGCGCTTCAAATAGCACAGAAGTCTAATGCCCACGCACAATCCGCGTTTTCTTCCTCTGTGCCTAGAACTCTCGACATAGAGTGACCAACGCAAGGCTCGAGATTTCCGGGGCCCATTCGGCCAGCCAGCCTAAGCTCATTACCTCACGACTTCTTGAACATTAAGGTACGGTGCTCCGGCCCCGGGCGCTATAGGAATTCTGGATGCCTTCGGCACGGTGGATTTCCAAAAGCGGAGTGCCCATTGACGATTGCGGCGTTCTGGAGTGGCATTACATTAACTCCGCGGAATCCCTGCCAGATCGTTCCTCACTATGCTCAGGCACAAAGGCAGTAAGGACCTCGTCTTAAAATTCAGTTAACACCATACTGCCCATTGGGCGAGGGTAATCGTTCAGTACCACTTCCATTTTGGACACGATCGGCCATTCTAGCCGCCCGAAAGCTTTGGCTCAATCCCCTACGGTCGATCTTGGTACCGGAGATCAGACGGTGTTCTTTCTGTGCTGGCCGCCCCTTCAGCCAGCGATCACGTCACGCATTTGTGTCAGGTCCAGAGTTACCGTGGAGCATGTTCAACAATCACGGCTTCCATATGCCTACAGTGGATCCGCTGAATCTCAACGCCTGGAGAAAGGAGTGTTGATGTAAGTATCGAGATCGGATAGCGTATCGACAGCGCAGTCGATCACCTTCGTTCTTGGACACGACTGTACCCGTTCTGTTGCGAAATAATCGTCTCGACCCTCTGAACCTCTGAATCGGGCGACCAGCTTCCCATCAATACCCTTCTGTACTCCACCTCCGTACAGACATCCCTTCCAGGGTCGAATCCGACATTCCCGAGAAAGACTGAGGGGCATCGTCATGCGCTTCCCTCCGCCGAGGGATCACCGAGGTACTTAGTCGATCCAACCTACTTTCGGACTTTCGGACGGTGTGACGTGCGAAAGAAGGTGGTTCCTGGCCCGACGACTCTCATCCTCGTCGATGAAACGATGAAACGGACGATTACAGATGCACAGCACGAATAGATGCGATTGAGTCGGTGCGCGACAGCTTGGTTATCGGGCAGGGCTGAGCGTCTGACTCATACGCCAGACAGCGTGCAAAGATTTACGGTAAATAGCTATGCAATGCAAGAGTCGAGGGCGAAGAGTCAGTCCTTAAACGCGCATAGCAGGACGTGCGTAGAAGTCAGCAGCGGGTGGGACCATTTCCCGACCATCGTATGTTCCGGAGAGGTGGGAAGCAGCCAGATACGCGTGCTCTCAGCAGCGACCTGGTCATATGAATCGAAGACGCTGTAGGAGTATGCCACACCGTCTTCCTCGGAAAAGGTATACATCTTACCCTTTGTTTGGATAAACCGAGCGGAGGGCCACAGACCCAGCTTGTAGAGAGCAACCTTAAGGAGTCGGGCCGAATATCTCCCCTGCCCGAAACGATTAGAATCAGACAGGAAAATAGCATGTTTGGCCACGCGTATCATTTCCGCCACCATACGGGCAGGCTCCGCCACATGGTGGAGAACACCACACTCAAGGACCGCATCGAATGACCCGTCGGCAAAAGGCAATTCATAACCGCTTCCTTGCTCAATCAGACCGGCGGGCAGGCCATTCGACTCTGCCTTCCTGATCAATGCGGCTACAGGTTCGATACCGCGAACCTGTAGCCCACGATTGAGCAAGAAACGAACGCCTCTGCCGGTTCCCGCGCCAACATCGAGAAAGCTTGTCAATCCAAAAGCCTTGCTCATCATGTCAATGTAAGCAAGTGCCCGATTGTGCTCATGCTCCTCGCCGGAGTTGTGTGCTTTGTCATAGGCGTCAGCGGTGCGCTCACAATACGCCGCCTGCAGACTTTCAGCAGAGTTTTCCATTGATGATTCCTTTCCCAGCAGGACAGTACGATAGATTGAGAGTCATAGGTTCTTCGGGCCGTTCCATCTTGCCAATATAATTTCGGGTTGTCTCTGATGGAACAAGGACGTGAAGGGTCGGGTGATAATGCTGTCGGCCATCACGCAGATGGGCAAACCCTGCTCTTCACACCAATATCCTGCAGGAAGGGTTCGAAATCTTTGCGCCCCAAATGGTTTTGTGCACGCTCACCGCACGAACGATTATTCTGGCGCTTCTATATGTTTCCGTGTGCTGATTACAAAATCGACACCTCTTCCGGTTTGGGTTGTCGGCGCAGGTCCAGCAGTTCAAAACATTTTAACTTCCCAAACCGGTTCTCGCGCCCAAGGCGTGCGGGCGCCTATGGGAATTCGTGCTGGGGCCCTTGGCTGTAGAATTGCGAAAGGAGAATCGCGGAAGCGCTCGAGCGAGAAACACAAGGAGCGAAATTCCCCGTTCTCGGTCTGACGATAACGCAGGGGAGGCTTCTTCCGCGCGGGCACGCTTTTTCTTTAACCCCAAATGACAACTCGAAAACACAGGTTTGAAAAGCTCACGCTTGCGTGCCTCGTTGGAGTTCTCTTTGTTCTTCCGCATGCCGTGCGGATCTGGCGCCTGCAATCCTTTCGCGACTACAGTCCCTTTTCGGCGCGTACCGCCAGCATGACGGTCTGGGACGAAACCTTTATGTACGCGGCCCAGGTGAACTATAGCTACCGTCATCACCGGCTGGCCTACGACACGGATTCCTATGAGCATCGCGATGAACCGGTGCCCTATTCCGTGCTGCCGGTGGAGTTGGAGTTGCTATTCGCCGAGATTTTTCAGAGCGTGGGCGCGGCGCAAATATTTTGCCATTTTCTCTTTCCCGCGATTACCGCATGGCTTCTGATGACTCTGTTCATGCGCCTGCAAGCCTCTCCGTGGCTGGCCGGCTTTTTGGCATTCTTGGTGTTGATCGTCGGTTTCTCGCTGCTCACCATTTACCAGGGCGAGGAGACGCTGCTTCGCTTCGGCTTGCATTCCGGCTTTGTGGAGACGCTGCAGGCTTCGCGCAATCCACACCCCAATATGAGCTTTCCTCTTTTTCTGGCCGCTCTGATGGTGTTGTGCGCCGCATTGCGCCTGCGCTCCGGACGGTATGCGTTGGCTGCAGGAGTATTGGGAGGACTGCTTTTTTACACTTACATTTATTACGCACTCGCCTGGAGCGCGGGGATCGGCCTGCTGACGCTGCTTTGCATTGTTTTCCAACCGAGGCTCAGGAAGATAGCGGCGATCGCGTTAGCAGCAACTATAGGATTCAGCTTTCCCTTTCTCCTATGGACCCGGTCGGCAAAGCAGGCCGGCGGTTACACTTACCGCTCCGCGCGGCTGGGGATGGTGTACTCGCATATCCCGCCGCGGCTGGATATCGAATTCAGCATTATCTTTTTCGTTGCGATTGTAGTGGTGATGCTACTTTGGGCAGCTTGCCGGGTCAAGTTCACCCGCATGGACCAAGAGATGCGCCAGTTCACAGACTTGATCGTGGCGGTCTTTGGCTGCGCGACGCTGGGCGGAATCGCGGGATTGAACCTGCAAGTCGTCACCGGATTCAACGTCCAGGCGAACAAGCACTATACGCATATGGTGATCCAGCCCGCCCTCATCATCACGGGGCTGTCCGTGCTGCTGGCGCTTACGGCGCGTTTCCGTAAGCAGTGGCCAGCTGCTTGGGGCGCGGCTCTCTTTATGGCGCTCCTCTTACTCGGCGTGGCGGTTCAGGTGACCGCTGCGCTGAACTCAGCCGAAGCGCATCGGGTGCTCCCTGCGGACGCGAGGCTCTTCGGCTGGTTGGAGCGGAACACGGCGGCTGACGATGTGGTGGCGACGACCGATCTCGCACTGGCCACGGAGCTGCCGGTCTTCACGCATAATTACACCCTGTTGGCGAATGGAACCCGCAGTTCCGGCTCGGATGACGAGATTCTGGATCGTCTCCTATTAGCGGATGCGCTGGTCTCCATCCCGCCCGCAGTTGTCGAGCAGCAGTTGAGGCCAACTAAAGAAGATGAGATCTATCATTTAGGCGATCCCGTCGGCATGAGTTATGTCCCATTTTTATTTGAGCACTCCCCCAAGCGTGTTGCCAATATGCTGCAGCCGATGCTCACGCCCGAGGCCGCTGCCGATGCGCTGGCCAAGTACCGGCACATGAATCTGAACCGGGAGTTGCATAGATTCAGAGTTAATTATCTCTACGTCATGAGCGGGCAGACCCCGGCGACGATAGCCGGATGGCGGATGCGAATGGCTCTCCAAACCAAGCGCGGGAACCTGTGGAAGCTGACCCAGGCGGCGCAATAGCCGTAGCGCTGCCTGTTTATCGTCCTGGGGAATAGCCCCTCCTCCGACCAGAAAATCGCGAGCGAGCGTGAGCCTTACCTCCCTCCGCCGCATCCTTCCAAATCCCCTTATAGAGGTTCGAACGCCTTTTGCAGATCCTCGGGCTTGGATTCATTTGCCTCGAAGATGAAGGCCAGACGAACGTGCGCATCGGGGTCGCCTGCGTCGGCGTCTTTGCTCAGTAATTCGTCCTCAGTACGCAGTAATCAAACACCTCCATTCGATCAACTTTTTCGTGTGGTATGAAGTTTATGCAGTTTGTGGTCAAGGCCCAGGACCGAAAGTTGTCAGTCGTGACTCAGAGGGCCTCCTTACAGCGAGGCCACCTCCTCTCTTATTCACTTCCGGCACTTCCATATTTGTGCTAGTGTTTGGTTGATCCTCTGACAACTTGCTCCCTGAATGGGCTCCACTTTGGTTCGTTCACTCCTTGCTGCCGCGTTTTCGGTTGCTTTGCTTTTGGCGGGCTGCGCAAGTGGCAGCTCCAAGCCTGCAAATTCGCCTTCTCCCGACTTCAGCCTAATAGTTACGCCAAGCACGTTCTCGGTTCAGGCTGGAGGTCCGACCGAGCAGATCTCCGTGACTGCATCTTCCCTAAATGGGTTCACTGCTTCAGTTATGGTTGGCGTCAGTGGGTTACCTGCCGGGGTGACAGCATCGCCAGCGACGATCTCGGTTCAATCCGGGATATCGCAGACAATTACCATCGCGGCTTCTCGTAGCGTCATACCCGGCCCGGCTACGGTTAGCGTCACCGGTACATCTGGATCCTTATCCCACAGCGCTTCGGTGGGTCTAACTCTCGACCCCCGCTTCTGACTTTTCGCTGAACCTTGCCCCAGCCGCGATTACTCTGGTCCCGGGGGGAAGCCGAACGCCAGCGACATTCTCGGCCACCGCGGTCAACGGTTTCACCGGGCCAGTAGCAGTGACTCTAAGCGGATTGCCGAATGGGGCTCGCCGCCGCGCCTGCGAGCTTCACGCTTACGCCCGGAACTCCACAGCAGATCTCCTTCACCGCCGCCTCAACCGATGCCGCCAGCACTGCGGCGATTACCTTCAACGCAGCGGCGCGTCGGTATCACCCATAGCGCCGCGCTGGCCCTTACGATTACCGCACCCACACCGGACTTCAGTCTTCAGCTATATCCAGCCTCGTTGACTCTGAACCCTGCAGGAATCCCGCAATCGGTGAATATTACCGCGACTGCCTTGAACGGTTTCTCCGGGCAGATCAGTGTTGTGCTCTCCGGTCTGCCCGCCGGCGTTAGCGCGGCCCCTGCCAGCCTGACGCTCGCACCCGGGGTTGCGCAAGCGGTCAACCTGGCGGCAAATCCAAACGCCTTAGCCGGTCCGGGGACGCTCAATCTCACGGCTACATCTGGAAATCTCTCTCACGATGCTTCGCTCGGGCTTACGATTGCAACCTCTATTGTGACTCGCGGCCTCATTGCTTTCTTTCCTGCGAACGAAGGAGGCGGCAACACGCTTGCCTCCACGGTTGGCGGATATCAGGCTACTTTTGGAGGGTCTGGTAATACGTGGAGCCCGATCGGAGTGGTGCTGAATGGCTCCGGCTACATTTCCTTACCCCCAGCTTTGAATTCCGCTCTAACCGTGCAGATGTACGTATCACAGCCGAACAACCCGAATGTATATGTCGGTAGCCCGAATTTCTTAACCGGCACCGGCGGTAGCGCTAATACTCAGTGGGTTTTGGGGAGTCAGCTCACGACTCCCTGTTGTCCCGGCTTCCAACCGGGCACTATGGTCGTCGCCAGTTCAAGTGTAGGCTCTAGCTCCGATACTCCCTTTGCCGGGCAGGACACGCTCTCGTTGGTGATGGGCTTGGCCTCGAACGCTACGGATGACGTGTTCTATATCGGCGCGGATGAAGTCGTTTTCGATCAGAATGTGGCCAGTGCGGTAGGCGGATACCAGACAGGCGGAAACTACTTAACCGGACAATATCTGCAAGGTACTCTGGGACCGTCGGCATACTACAACGTGCAACTTACGCGGGATGAGATTGCGCAGAATGTCGCCTATTTCAATACCTTAATGCGCAGCCGCGGAATTCAAAATCCTTCTAACATCAATCTGGAGTCTGTCAATCAGTTTGTCGCGTTCGGAGATTCAATAACCTATGGGTGGGATGGGCCCCGTACCTACTGCTCGTTTGTGGCTCCAAACAATGTCTACGGCGTGACCTGTCTTGGCCAAGGCGGTGCGGAAACAGCTCTAGGAGCCGCCCAAGCGCCGCAGATCGCGCTCTGGGATGCTACAAATGCGAAGAGGAACATCTTCTTCGACGACTACATAACCAATGATGTCAGGTTCTCCGTACCGGCGGCTACGTCTGTCGCCAATCTCGCCAAGGCGTGTCAAGAGATCAAGCAGGTCTATCCGAATGCTATGGCAGTGGTTGGAACCATGTTATCTTTAGGCGGCTTTGATCCGGTGAAAGATACAACCAATCCCTTGATTCGGCAGATGGCGACGGACGGTCAATCCGGGTGTGATGGTTTTATCGACATGGCGTCCGACCCATTGTTGGGAGCAGACGGCGCTTCATTAAACACCACTTATTTCAATCCCGGCGCTTTGCATCCAACCAATGCAGGCTACGGCGAAATGGGTGGAATTATCACCCGCTATATAAATTCCGTTGACGGTGCAACACTCAATGCCCCCACAGTTGTAAGCGCCAACTCATACGCCATGACGACGGCTGACAACTTTGTGCATTGGGCCCCCACGGCTCCGGCAACCGGTATCCTACCCGAGTGCATAGGGATGCTGGGCACGCCTACCCGGGGAGTGTTCACGATTGAGAACACATCCTCCGGGGTGAATACGATCACGATGTCGGGCTTAGGATCGGAGAGCATCTCCGGTGCGGCTACCATTGCACCGAATCAGACTGCCAGTTTTGAGGTTCTAGCAAACT
This sequence comes from uncultured Pseudomonadota bacterium, assembly GCA_963764895.1. Classification (GTDB taxonomy): domain Bacteria; phylum Pseudomonadota; class Alphaproteobacteria; order Acetobacterales; family Acetobacteraceae; genus CAVXUK01. The sequence goes on along the minus strand of CAVXUK010000006.1, from coordinate 586,678 downwards.
CCGATGCGGCCGGTGGTTGTACTTGGGTCAGGAAGTAGGATTCGTGGCGACCAGATTTACCCTTCCGACAGAGATGGCGTGTTTGAGCCCTAAAATCGGAGAATCGGCAAGAAGGGTCCTAGCCACCCCAGTAGCGCCGTATAAAAAGTTCTAGGTGCGCTCAAGGCGAGGCGGATGCACCGATGCACCGAGCGTGTTGGAAAGTGTAGGGCACAAGATATCCCGGACGATTGACAGCATTAACCAACCCTCAAGCCAGACTCCCGTACCTAAATTTGTACACATTTCTCAAGCTCGCTTCCTACACTCAAATCGTAGACGGCTCTACCCGGAGATCGTCAAGAAGTCGGGGGTCAAGCGGCTTCAGGCCGAAACTTTGGGTGCCATCGGCGCCCGTGTCATAAATGCAAAACATTAGGTGCTCCGTGAGTTTTCTGCAAGCATGCATGAAGCAGAAGCGCAGCGTATCAGTGCTTTAATCTATTGATCATTGATACGGACAGTAACGACGACGCAGCAAAAGCCGAGGCATATATCGAAGCTCAGGGCTTTGAAGAGCTGGAAGAATTGATTCACGAGGAAGTGATCGAGCGTCTGAATACATTCGACGCGCACAACCAACCGCTCGAATTACCGGCAGGTCGCACTCCAGCCCAACATGCAACGGAAAGCGCTTCAGTCTCGGCAAACTCAATTGCGACCTGCACCCGTCACGCGTCCTCATGCAGGAGCCATGGGAACCGGGGGAGCATGGCAGCACTTCTATCGGTATCCGCGAGCCACTGGCACTGAGCGAACCGAACTCTTGCAGCGCTCTTGCGTCGAAGAGGATTCCCCATTCGGTCGCAAGGAGATCGGCGACATTTTTGACAGGCTCAACACCCGATTCTGAAGCTAACTGATTGCGGCCTGCGTTTTGTAGGGAAGTTAATATCAATGCACAACCGAGCATACTCAACCAATAGATCCGCCGGCGTTGCGATCGAGAGTGGGCGCGCGCAGCTTCACTTGCCGGCTTGGGCCGCGGCATAGGTCGTGAAATCCTGCCACGCCTGCGCTGCTACCTTGATGTGCAAATTCGACAGCGCGTCGTTGGTCCCCTGGATCGTCTGCGCCTTTGCAAGCTGGCCGGTAACCAGATTCATCCGGTTCGCCATATTCATCATCGATCCAATCAGAACGCTTCCAGACTGGTCGGCGATTGCCGCGCTTGCTCGCAAGCTCCCAAGAGTCTTATCGATCGAGTCGAGCGAACCGTTGATTCTTCCCTTGAAGCCGTTGAACTGATCCCAGGCATTTCCGGAGCACGGCTGTTGATCGATGAATTCCTTCATCTTCTGGAATGAGGCGTTAACATTGGTCGCGAAACTGGCCTTCTGCTGCGCCAGCGCCTCCTGGTTCCGGTTCTGCTGCTGCAGGTAAGCAGCCACTTGGCTCATCAGCCCCTGAACCTGCTTCGAACTTGAATCGATCTGTCGAGAGATTTCGGTGAGTTGATTTTCAATATCCTGCCGCCGCTTCGATGCCGCTGCCGGATCCAGCTTGGGCAGATCGGCCTGAAGCTGTGTTACGTTCGCTGAGGTCTGCTGCAAAGCCGCATTGATGTTGTTTACCGTTCCCACCCAGGCACGGAACTGACTCTGAAAGTTATTGTTGAAGTTGAGGCTGTACTGTTGCTGGCTCGCCAACAAAATGTCCATGTTGGGCTTCCAGCGGGAAAAGTCCATATTGTAGTAAAAAGTGGCCCAGCGCAGGCATATCCCTATCCAGCACTGGTACTCGCATCTGACATCGATTTTTGCCGGCCCAAAAAACAACCCAGATATCTGTCCTCTGCTGTTGGCGATCGCGGTGTTCAGTTGCGAGAGCTTGGCAACGGAGTCCTTGGCAGGACCGAAGTTATAGTCCTGCGACCATCCCTGCGCAGCCAACGCACAGAACAGGACAGTCGTGAGAGCGGCGCGAATGCGGCGAAAGTTCATAAGTGCCTCACGAACTGGAAATGAGTGAATTCTGTTGAAACTGCCGCGACGCGCTCACCGCGGCTTCCCAGAGCGCTACCCTGGCCGGCAAACCCAATGCCTTCGAGAGCCAAGCAATATCGGATAACTGGTCCTTGCTCGAGATCCTGGTTACATCCGCCAGGTCTGAGGCAACACCGTTGAAGGCATCTTCAAGCAGGGCCAGCCGCGAGTCGATATCCATCAGGGCGCGGATGCAGTTATTGGCAAGCGGAAAGAAATCGCTCAGGTCCGCGGTGTACTGCTGCCTGGCGGCAAGCGACCTCTTCTTGGCCGCAATATCGTTCTGCAATTCGGCGATCGCATCGGGCGTGGGGCGGCCGATAGGGTTCCACCCAGCAGCTTTTTCTTGCATCTCCGCAAGTTGCCCGGCCTCTCGCGCAAGCGCGCTCTGCAACCCGCCAATCTCCTGGTTTGCATCGTTGGCCAGGCTGGTCGAGGCAACAGCCTGAACATCCGCCTGCAGCCGTGTGGGGCAGGCAGCGAGCTTCTTGCGAAACGCGCTTGTCTGCGCCGCGCAAGTCCGGGCACTCTCGACGAGACCGCCCTTCCCATTGAACAATTGATCGAGGCTGCTGGCGCGCTCGGCCGCATCCCCGGACGAAGGGTCCAGCAACGGTCCCAGGTTGGCCAGCGTTTCGCTCAGCGTGCCAGCTGTCGTTTGAGCTTGCATGCTCAGCCACACCAGGTTCGCGTAGACTTCAGCCGGCGGAGTATTACCAGATAGCATCCCAGGATCGGCCGCCAGGCTTGCTTTCACCGAAGACGGCGACCCAAACCCGGAGGCAACACTCCGGATGTCTGCAATGGCGGTTAAGAGCTCGTCACGTCGCCCGAATTGTCGAAATCCCCGTATCGGGACGTGAAGGCTGCCCGGTCGCTCGGCACCTGCGCCACACTGTCCAGGAACGCCCACACTTGCGCGCAATCGGGGGAGAACTGGAACCAGGATTGCGCATCTCCGCGTTTAGCAGGTACCGGTATCGTCATGTTGCTCATAGATTCCCTTCAGCTATTTTCACTGGTTCGATACGACACTATCAGGTCCATGCGCAACCTCGTTGCCGTCGAAGGATCGCCGCCGTTCGCGGCGGAAAATTCCGCCGTCCACTGGGTAAACGGAGTAGGCATCTGATACACCTGCGAATCGATGACCCAGTGGTTGTAAACCGTCGCATCCGGCAAATGATATGCGTAGTCTTTCACCAGTCCCTTGGTGACGAAGTTGAAACTCTTGCTCGGCCCGAATCCATTCTGGTACGAGACGGTGTTGGGGTCCGAGTAGCAATTGGACGGAAAACCGGGGTAAGCCACGGCGATAATTACGGCAACCGCACGGATTCAGTCTCGTTATAGTGAGGATCGAGCGACCCATAGCGCTAATCAGGATCGTCCACCGGGTTGCGCAGCGGGCGCAGTTCTCCCTTCACCACTGCCTCCGGCATCGAGAACGAGTGACGCCCCTGCGTGTTGATGTGCTCATGGATCAGGGGTGAGAGGCGCGCCTGGTCTTCTTCGTTTACCGGATATCCCTCCTTTCGGAGTTGGGCCAGAACTGCCTCCATGTAGATCGTATTCCAGAGCACGATCATATTGACGACAAGCCCGAGCGCGCCGAGTTGATCTTCCTGCCCCTCGCGGTAGCGTTGACGAAGCTCACCCCGTTTGCCGCTGAAAACGACGCGCGCAACGCTGTGCCGACCTTCAGTCCGATTGAGCTGTGTCAGCGTTCCCCGGCGCATGTCTCTGTCGTCGATGTAGCGCAGCGAATGCAGAGTTTTGTCGATGCGTCCGAATTCGGCGATGGCCTGCGCCAATCGAGTCGGGTTGTCGCCCACCTGCAGGGTACGCATGATGCCGGTGGCCGGCACTCGTCCTAGCAGGAGCGAACCGCTGAGTCGGAGCATGTCGTCCCAATGTGGTGCGATGCGCTGCAGCTTGAGTCGGTGCTGGGAAACGACATTGAGTTTGCCGTAGTCGGCCCGCGGATCGATGCGCCAGAAGCGCGTGCCGCCGATGTCGGCCAGGCGCGGACAGAAGCGATAGCCGAGGTGTCGGAACAGGCCGAACATGACATCGCTATACGCGCCGGTATCGGTCATAATCCGTGTGGGCTTCAGTTCGGTCTGCTGTTCGAGCACCACGGCGAGCAAGACCAAGCTGTCGCGCAACGTGCCGGGCACCGGAATCGCGTTCAATCCAGTGAATTGATCCGACAGCAAGTTGTACCAGGTCATGCCCCGGAGCGGACCGAAGTACTTCGGATTGGGACCGGCGTGAACGGTGCGGATCGGTACCACGAAACGCATGCCGTCGGCGGAGGCGATTTCGCCGCCGCCCCAAGCGTGCGCCAGAGCGATGCGATTTTGTGCTGCCACCAGAGTGGCGTTGCCGGCGCTAATCGTTTCGTCGCGCAGATAGTTCTGCTTGACCCAGGCAATCCGATCACGGCGCAGCGCCGGCGTGTCGTGACGGATGAACGGTTCCGGTCCCGTGTTGCAGGCCTCCGCGAGAAGCGCGGCGCACAGACTCAACGCAAAATCCGCTGTTCGCGCTGAACGATCGGTTAGATGCGTAAAAGCCTGCGTGAAGCCGGTCCGCAAGGCTACCTCCAGTACGAGTTCGGCCAACTCCACGCGCGGTAATCGTTCGGCCACGACCTTGCGCAGCTGGATCAGCGACGGCGCCTCGTCCATCGCATCCAAAGGCGTCAGGATCAGTTCTTCTTTGCCGTTGACCTTTTCAAATCGAACGTCTGGATTGGCCGGTAGCCGTCGCGCAACCTCGCGATAGGTTCTATCCAACTCCACCGCCAAGCTGTCTAGAATCGGTTGCGGCTCGGGCGGCAGTCCGAGCGTGCGGCAGACGATCGGGCGTGTCGCTTCCCACTCCGCATCGGATAGCAGATTGGCTCGCGGATCGGCGTAGCGCCAACTCGGGCTGGTAAACACGTCGCGCCGGTGAATGGCAGTCTGCAATTGGCCGAGCACGCAGAAGGTGTAGGCCCGAATATCGACGCGGCCGTCTTTCTGCACGACGTAACGCTGCCAGGCCTTGTCGATGACTTCGCGGGGTGCATTGCTATTCGGCTTGTTGCGGTCCTGCTGATCGCGCAGCCAGTCGCAGGCGGCGAGCAGCGGCCGACCCGCCGGCGCCGCTTCGAAGGAGATGTGTGTGAGCACATGGCGTAGATAACCCCTGACCGAGCGATAGTGCTCCGATAACTCCTGGTAATAAACATCGTCTGGCGGCCGGATTAAGGCAGAGACTCGCTCAAGAGCATTTTCCAGTGAGGCTCGTGGAATTTTCGCGAATACCTTCTTGCGCAGATATTCGTCGGGCAGCTCCGGGTCCAGTAGCAGACGACAGGCTTCTGCCAAAGCGGCCGCCGATTCGTCCAGATCCTTGAGCGATCGCAGCCGTGCCTTCTGATCGGCCGTGATCGCTTTGCCGAACAAGTCGTGCAACAGCATCTCCAACACTTCCAGAACTTCGTCCTGTGCGGTAGCTTCCAGACAATGGACGAAGGCCACGAGCGTGGCGAGGCGCCGCGCGGCGGGCATGCGGCTGATGGCTTGGGCCTTGGCACGATTGGCGAAGCGCGCCAAGGACGCGATCCGGCTCGACGGAATGTGTGCCTTCATCGGTACGGTGATACCCAGCGCACGCACGGCGTTCAATCGATCGATTGCCGCGCGGATCGCCGGACCGCTGATGCGCGTCGGGCCCGAGCGAATCTGGTCGAGCAAAGACACCCGATCGCCCTCCGGCACGAGCAGCAGCCGTTGCAACTGGTCTTTCTGTTGCACGGTGATTCCCCTCGTCAACAGGCGATATAGATGGGCTTCGACCCGAGCGCGCACGCTGACGACGAAGCGCTCCAGCGTGGTAACGCCCGGCAGCAGAATCTTGTGGGTCAGCAGCCAAGCGGTGGCGCGGTCGAACAGCGAACCCAGCCGCTCAGTGCCGGTCCAGCACACGCCGTAAAGCCAACGCGTCATTCGCAAGCCCACTCGCGGTTCGGTGATGTCACCGTAGCCGTAGCGTTTGCGGATCTTTGTTACATGCTCCTCGCGCTGTTCTCCCTTGCGATAGCTCTGCAGACCGTCGAGAGTCTGGATAGCCAATTGGTGTGACAGGGATTGCAACACTGGCGACGGCACGGCTACCGGGTCATCTAGGAAAGTGCCGAGGTAACGCACGGTGGTCAGCTGCAGCGCAAAGCCCAGGCGATTGTGGTGGCCGCGACAGCTCATGATCTGCACGCGGTCCTCGTCGCTGAGATGAAAACAGCGGGCCAAGTCGTCCGGCGTAACCATGTCGGGATAACGGCCATAACGGTCACGTTGGGCTGCAGTGAGAAAACTGACGGCCATCGACGCACCTCATCGATCCTCAGGTACTGTCTCACAAATAGTCTGCGAGGCCCTCTGCGCGACGTAGAATAGATGATTGGATATGTGACAAAATGCGACGTCCCTGGCAGGCACTATCGCGGCTGTCACGCAATCGGCCGTTTAGGTGACAGCATGCAGATTGGCTATATGCGGGTGTCGAAAGCAGATGGAACGCAAAGCACCGATCTGCAGCGCGATGCGCTGCGTGCCGCCGGTGTTGCCGCGCGTCGACTCTACGAGGATCGCGCCTCCGGCCGCCTCGACGCTCGGCCTGGACTCGATGCGGCGCTCAAGGCGCTGCGTCGCGGGGACACACTCATCGTCTGGAAGCTCGACCGGTTGGGGCGCGACCTGCGCCACCTCATCAACGTCGTTCACGACCTCAGCATGCGCAGCATCGGTTTCAAGGTGCTGACGGGCCACGGCGCGTCCATCGATACCACCACGTCGGCAGGCAAGCTGGTGTTCGGAATCTTCGCTTCGCTTGCAGAATTCGAACGTGACCTGATCTCAGAGCGCACGAAAGCTGGACTTGCATCGGCCCGCGCCCGCGGACGAAAAGGCGGTGCACCGTTCAAGATGACTGCGGCGAAGGTGCGCCTGGCCATGGCCGCCATGGGGCAAAAGGAAACGAAAGTGGCCGACTTGTGCAGCGAACTGAATATTACCCGGCAAACGCTCTACCGGCATGTCGCGCCGGACGGCACGCTACGCAAGGACGGGCTGAAAGTCGTTGAAGGTGGGCAGACACGGAATCGGCACGGAAAGAAACAGTGACCGTGGTGGCTTACCCCGGTTTTCCGTCCAATTGCTACTCGGACCCCAACATCGACCGCTTCGGGCCCTCGGGTTGGCCGCCGTAGGCGAAGATGCCAAATGCGATCGACACAAACTGGTGGAGCGGTACGCCATCGATTTCGATCTTGGCAGGATCGAGAGCCAACCGCCTGAGCAAAGTCCGGATTTTTGGTTCGTTCCCAGGCATGATATCGTTCAAGATCGTGAACATGCGGGCCATGCCGTGGCCCAGATGCCGCGCGTTCATGATGTCCCACGTCGGCGCGACCAGCAGGAGCACGTCAAGATTCGAAGGGCTCGATTCCTTCGGAACCGGCGGTTGGGCCAAGAACTGGTTCCCCAGCAGAGCCAGGCGGCCGATTTTATGAATATGGCGGCCTTCTTCCTTATCCAGTCCGCCATACAGCATGAGGTAGCGGATCGTCATCAGGCAGCCAATGCGATTGAAGACGACAGAGTGAGCGTTCCCCTGGAGGCGATCCATCTCCAGCAGCCGCGCGCGCAACTCCGGCTCGACATACCGCTGAATCATCTGCACCTGAATCTGGCCGTCACCTACTTTCGGCTCTGTCAGATTCGCACTGATCTTCGAGAACTCATCGATCGCATTGAGCGTGCTTGCCTCCTGCAACGCCTCCCAAAATGCGGCCAGACCATCGGCTGGCACCAGACCCATCTCCGAATACATCCGGTAAATGAAGAAATGAGGGCCGGGCTGATAGCCGGAGCGGCTAGTCTGCGTGACCGGAACGAGCAGAGTCCCCAGATGCAGCTCCGTGTAGATACGCTGGATTTCATCCAAGCTGTAAAGGTTCTTGTTCTGGTCTGCCACGGCTTCTGATTGCACTCCAAACGAAATAGGCCCACACATCATTGTATGGACCTTCGCAGTCGCCTCGAAGAAGCCCGTTCTGGCTGCCGCAAGAGAGCCCCGCGAACTCAGGCACGCGAGGTACGGCGCAACGTTTTCAGTGTCCTGGCGTGATAATCCCTCAACCACTCGTACTTCTCGCGTACAGACGAAGTGTCGGAAAATTCAATCAATCGCCTATCGATGAAGGCGCGGAGCTTCGCCATGTACCCCGGATAGGCCGCCGGATCGTCCAGTTCGCCCGCCGCGATCCGCAGGTAGTCTACAAATAGCTTTCCATCGGTGTCCTTTTGCAACATCTCTTTCATGTATCCAGCGTCGGTATCGGGATCGCTCACGCACAAACTGGGATTACGATGAACCTCTTCGAGCACGCACTCGTTGACGACAATTCGCGGGTATTTGGCCTGCTGGCTTTCGAGTTCGTATGCTCGGATGAGGCCCGGCCCAAAGATCTGACCGTAACTCTTAGCCAGAGGTCCAATGGTCACACCGCCGCGAATCAAGAGCTCCTCGTCGAAGAGCAACCAGCTTTGTGCGTGCACAAGTTTGAGAATTTTAGAGTTGAGCCAACCGACCGGAGGAACCTTCTTTGGGTCTTCCAGTGAAAACCAAAGGACGCAGAGGTCGGAAAAGTTGATGAAATTCTCTCGCGGCAGCTTCGGGAATGTCGACTTAAAGCGATGCGGCTCGACAGCTTCTGCAATGACTCGGATGCACCGAGAAATGTGGTTCGCAGACCGAGTATCGATTTTCTGTTTGAATCCGAGGATGTCGATGTAGACGATTAGACATCTTTCGTACTGGACATTGCGCTTCTTCATCTGGTCCCTTTCGGATACCCGGTCTCGCCAATCGTTGCCCACTTAGATCCGTTGATAGAACTGTTCGATATAGGCTCTCAAGGTTTGGCCACTCGCTGCGAAGTCTCCGAGATAAAGAATCTTTCCTCCGTGTTCGGCGGCAAAGCGTAACGGGCCGGCCTTCCCAGGAGATTCGCAGGTCAAAGCAATCGAAGAGAAGGACCGTGTCGCGACGGCTGCGTCTCCTTCGTTTCCATTCAGGAGACTCTTCTTCGGACCTTTGTTGATGAGGTATTGCTGCCGAATCGCATCATAGAACTCCCGCTCCGTTTGCGATTGCCATGCGCCTTGACCAAAACCTCCATAACGTTGTGGCCCCGACCCTCCTGAGTCGAACCCGAACACCCAGGTTGTGGCGATGCCACAATCCGCGACAGTACGTGCGATGAACTGCTTGAGCTCGGCCTTGGTTGCGGCTGGAATCGCCAATGTCTCAATCTCGACTTCTCGCGTGATGAAGATGGCGAATCTTTCGCGCGGCAATTCGACGGCGAGGTCGATATTTCTGTCATAAAGAAAATTCCAGACGTTGTTGTCGAGTGTGAGGGCGATTTTGCCGTCGGTTCGCTTGGTGTAAGGCCAGTGCAAGTTGGAGTTCTCCTTGTGACCAACCATTCGATTCTAGAAGGGTGGCTCGTGCTGGAACCCAAGAAAAGGCCCACCTTCTCAGGTGGGCCTTTAGCATCTTCATGTAAGCTCTAATCCCCGAAGGGCGTCCCGGAATGATTGGCCGTTCCGGTCAGTGCGCGAGGCTGGCTGGCGAAGTCAAAGAGCGCGGCGCGGACAAAACTTTCAAAAGGAAGGACCCCCGGCCTTAGATCCATTTTACTGCAAGCACGGCGCGAAGCTTTTCCGAGCGTTCAATCGCGCTTCTGGGAAGGAACGGCTCTGGTTTGATGACAAACCGCCAATGCGCTCGTCGAGGTTCAGATTAGTACCGAAAAGCGGCCAGTGTCCACTAATGTCTCCGCTCCACCGACCTTTGCGGGCCCTTGGTCCCACCGGAGCCGGCATGGTACGCTGCGCCATGTGAGCTCAATATCTCGCGTGTCCCGCTGCCATCGAGAGGTCGATAGGCCTTTGCAGTCTAGCGCCAGATGCCCCATCCTTGCGAAGCGGTGGGGCGAGATCACAACTCTCCATCCATGACCCGGCAAGTGGGCTATGCTCTGGAGGGAGGATTCATGAATACGAACGACATTGTTCTCGCGATCGACGCAGACAATCGCACGACTGCAACAGGCGAAGGCACTCTTGACTGATACATCCAGCCTCACCCATGCAAAGCGCAAACCAGGCCGACCGGTCGCTGCATCTGGGAGCGGCAAGGCAACCAGCTCCAAACCGGGGGAATATGTCATGTCTAGAAAGCGCCGCGGGATGAGCGACGCAGGCCGTGCACGGATCGCCGCCGCACAGAAGGCTCGTTGGGCCAGGTTCAAGAAAGCTGCCCAGTGAAACGGGGGGACCGCTCAAAACCGCAAACTCCGGCGGCTTCCGCTTCACAGAAACTAGTGGAAATGGGGTTGGCGTGATACGAGGCTCTGTCCAATGGATTGCTTTGGTGGTCGTTCTTTGCATTCTAGGTATCTGTGGTAGGTGGTGGTTGATACATCGACGCGCTTCGAATCCGCATTCCCGATCGAATGAGGATGAAGCGATGCGGCGTCACGTCAACAGAAACTATGACTGAACAACGTAACTCGGGGCAAACCCAACAACTCTGACACGAAGGGCAATTTGAACGCCGTTCGCTGATCCTAGCTGGAGAAAAAGGTGGGTGCCTGGCCTTGCCGTCTTCCACCACATATCTCTGCGGGCCTTTCCCGGCGGGCAACGCCCACCCCTAAGAAGCCGGAACCCAAAAGAAGCAATCTCTGCGTTTACTCTGATGCAATGAAATCAAGCCTGCTGAGGGAACTCCGTCCCTGGCGCGTGACAAGAGGCACCCCAATCTTCCGCGCTTCGCTTGTGCAGACCTCCGCTGCGTTACGCCCCCTCCACTCCGCTCATCGCTCCGTTCCAAGGGTGGGGAACCCCTCCTCTTGCGCTTGCCGACCCTGCTGGCGTGGGCCAGGGCCAAGGCGTGTTTGTGAGCAAACACAGCACAGCCATTCAAAAACGGAGGAACCACCCATGACTTACACCGCGACATACTCCCCGGAAGATAACAAACTCAGGCTGTACAGCTCCACCCGCCTAGACCGAGACCTATACGCCCGCGTGAGGGGCGCAGGTTTCATCTATGCGCCGAAACAGGAGCTTTTTGTTGCGCCGATGTGGACACCCGAGCGCGAAGACCTCCTCATCGAATTGTGCGGCGAGATTGACGACGAAGACACAAGCCTAGTTGAGCGGGCAGAGGAACGGGCGGACCGCTTTGTCGATTACAAAGATAAGCGTATTAGCGACGCGGAACGCGCACAGGAAGCCGTTTCACGCATCGCTGACAATATCCCGCTAGGTCAACCTATTCTCATCGGTCACCACAGCGAACGCCACGCCCGCAAGGACGCCGAGCGGATCGAGAACGGGATGCGTAAGACCGTGAAGATGTGGCGCACGGCGAAGTATTGGGAAGACCGCGCCAAAGGCGCACACAGACACGCAAAATACAAAGAGCTTCCCGATGTGCGGCATCGCCGCATCAAGGGACTTGAAGCCGATCTTCGCCGATATCAGAACTCTTTCACCCCCGACCCGAAGACCAAGCCTCAAATGTGGGACGGCGAAGAACACGTCTGGATTACCAACGGGAGCCGTGGCGGACGTTGGGCGAAGTTGAGTAGCCTAACGGCTATCGAGCAGCAGAGCCGCCGATGGATCGATCACCTACAAAACCGCATAGCCTATGAAAAGGCGATGCTTGGAGAGGCCGGGGGTATCGCAGCCGCGCAGTTCACTATCGAAGTGGGCGGGCGCGTTCTAGTCGCTGACGAGTGGGTTGTGGTGTTGAAGCTAAACAGGGTAGGTGGGACGCTCAACAGCGTAAGCACAACCCCGCTTCGTCACTGGCATGGTAGCAGCACGAAAGTAGAGATCGAGCGCGTAAAGGACTACCGCGCACCCGGACCGGGCGACACCGAGAAGGTCAAAGCCGCAACGAAACTTCCTCCGCTTTGCAACTACCCCGGCGAGGGATTCGCCCATATGACACAGGCCGAATGGGACAAGAAGCACAAGGATTACAAGACCACTCGCGCTGTCGATGCGACCGCCACCCATGCGCGGCATCGAGTACGTCATGCGATGACCACGGGTTACAAATACGGTCACATCTTCATCACCGACGCCAAGCGGGTTGACCCACCCGCCGCACCGCTCTCTCCTGCCGGTCCCGAGGTTTTCGCGCGTGAGAAGGATTCGCGCCAAGGCACCGACCCTAGTCCTTCTATGGAAATGAGCCGCGCGATCCACGCGGCCATTCCGAAGGATGACCGAATCCCCAGCTATGAGCAACTACACGAGATGGGCAACGCATCAGCCGCAAGGGTTCAGGTTGTCATTGCTCCGCAACTCTTCCCTACGCCGCCGGAGTTGGCAGACCGTATGGTCGCCCTTGCGGACATTCACCCAGGGCAACGGGTTTTAGAACCCTCTGCGGGAACAGGCCGAATCATTGATGCGATTCGCCGCAACGCTCACGGCTACGCGATCACAGCGGTTGAGCTGAATTGCAATATGGCTCACCGCCTCCGCACGGTTGATTGTGTCAATGACACACGGCAGGCAGATTTCTTGGAGTGCAACGGCGATCTCGGAACATTCGACCGCATTGTTATGAATCCTCCGTTTGCGAACGCAGACGATATCAAGCACATTTTGCACGCCTTGAAGATGTTGAAGCCCGGAGGCCGACTCGTCGCTGTCTGTGCCAACGGCCCGAGGCAGAACGACAAGCTAAAGCCCATCGTTGAAGCGCGTGGCGGTATCTGGGAAGAGTTGCCTTCAGATACTTTCATCAGCGCAGGGACAGGGGTTCGCACCATCCTCCTCATGCTGGATGCATAACCAGGTGGCCGCCCGGTTCAGGGTGAACTGCAGCAAAGCGGCCCCCGAAGCGGGCGCAAGGGACAAACCCGGTCGGTTTTCCCCCTTGACCGCTTTTCCCGCTATATGACCCATTTTGTGACGAATCGTTGCCATACCCCAGGTCTTTTTGGCCAGCTTGGGGGAGCGCTGGAGTTTGATCCTTAATGGTATTAATTGACGCCATTATCTATCATTTGTTATCGTTCCTGCATGGAATCGACGTGGCTTACTACCGAAGAGGCGGCAGACTACCTGGGCATGGGGAAGACCAAACTCTATGCGCTGTCGCAGACCGGCAGAATTCCTGTAAGCAAGGTCGGCAAGAAATGGCTCTATGAGCAGCGATCCTTGGACGAGTGGTTACGCGCCAACAAGAGTTTCGCTTCGTATTTCATGGAAACGACGGCCAACATTGAAAACAACCCCAACCTCAGAGACCCGCAACGCGATGCTTATCTGCGAGCTTACGACTTCTTCAGCGCGGGAAATCAAGCAGCGGTCATCCAATTGCCGGTGGGATGCGGGAAGTCGGGTCTCGCCGCGATCCTGCCCTTCGGCATTTCCAAGGGCCGCATCCTGGTCATCGCTCCAAACCTCACGATAAAGGACGAGCTGCAGAAAACCCTCGACATCACGAACCGGCAAAAATGTTTCTGGCGCAGGATGCAGATCCTGGGGGACAGCGACATGATCGCGGGCCCGTATGTCTGCACGCTGGAAAGCGGGAATGTCAGCGTCTGCGAGCAGTCGCACATCATCCTGACCAATATTCACCAGCTCGCTACCAATGCGGACAAATGGCTCAATCAATTTCCGCCGGACTTTTTCGACCTGATCATCGTCGATGAAGCGCATCACGGGGCTGCATCAAGCTGGAAGCTCGTGTTCTCCAGATTTCCTGCGGCGAAAGTTATCAATCTCACGGCGACACCGTTCCGGAGCGACCGCCAGGAACTCGAAGGGGATTTGATTTACCGGTATCCGTTCAAGAGCGCCAGCATCAAGGGCTACATCAAGAGGCTCAAGGCGTCGTATGTCGCGCCCACGGAGTTAACCTTCACCGTGGCGGGCGAGGAACGCACGTTCACGCTCGATGAGGTTCTCGCGATGAAGGAGGAAGAGTGGTTCAGCCGGGGCGTTGCCCTGAGCGATCCGTGCAACGTGAGCATCGTCGATAACAGCCTGCAGAAACTTGAACAACTCCGCCTGTCCGGCACCAAGCACCAAATCATCGCTGTCGCGTGCTCGATCAATCACGGACAGTGTATCCGGTCGCTCTATGAGGAGCGCGGGTACAGGGCAGAGATCATCCACAGCAAGCTGGATGCGGACAAACAGGAAGAAGTCATCCGCGATCTGAAGAACGGCACCCTGGATTGCATTGTCCAGGTGCAGATGCTCGGCGAGGGCTTCGACCATCCGAAGCTGAGCGTGGCCGCCATATTCAGGCCATTCCGCTCTCTGGCGCCGTATATCCAGTTCATCGGCCGAATCCTGCGTGTGGTGGTGCAAAACGATCCCGCGCATCCTGATAACTACGGGCATATCGTAACGCATGTCGGCATGAATCTGGACGAGCAGCTCAAGCGGTTCAAGCAATTCGAGAATGACGACCAGGCTTTCTGGGAAGAAGTTACCGGAGGGGGCGATCCCGAACCGCCGCGGGAGGTTCTGGATGGCAGGGCAAGGATGCGGCTTCGGGAGGAGATGGTCGTAAACAGCGAGATCGTGGATCGCGTCTTTGAGGAGGAGTTCACAACCGCCGAAGACTCCGACATTGTTGCGGACTTAGAACGGAAGTTCGAGAGCCTGGGACTTGATCCGGCTCTGGCCAAAGACGTTGTGAAAAAAAGCGCTTCGGCAAAGCCTGAGCTGAAAGAATCCGATGCCGCACAACCGTTCGCTGTTCTGCCACTGAAACAGTGGCAAGAAGGCAAGAAACGGCTCAACGAGGAAGCGAAGCGGACTGCTACCCTTCTCTTAAACAGGTGTGAGCTGCTCCCGGCAGGCGTTGAAATCCCAAGGAAACTGAAGCCGGGCATAGGCGCGCAGAATAACTTCGTCGCCGCGCTCCAGATGGTGAATGAGCAACTGGACAAACGCTTCGGCGCTGGAAGAAAGCGGGCGGCATGGGCTACCGAGGAGTTCGGAGTCGCTATACTCGGCCTCGGGGAAATCCTGAACGATCTGACGCGGGAAGTTAAGAAGCTCCAAGATGTCAAAAACTAACATCCCTTCGCTAGTCAATGGCTCCGCTGGCGTCCCTAAAACCGCGGTTGCCGGGAAGGAGTGCCCTTGCCGTGGCTGTGGTTCTTCGATCAGCATGGGTGAAAAGTGTTTTGACATCCCGAATCCGCGCAAGGCTTTCTCGAATTCAAGGCGTTTTTGCCAGGTGTGCTTTAAGGAGGTGCTCGCCAAAACCAAGGCGGATATCGCGGAGTTCGAGCAAGGTAACTAGGGCTAAATTGGGACGATAGCTTTGATGGCGATTTGAACGGCATACAGCACAAAATGCAGACCGAACTTGACATTTCGTATCACTACCCTCCAGAGCTTCTCGAATTGCTCTGTGACGCGGTGCCTGCGTTGTTCCGATCAAAACAGGGCGTCATCGACTTCTTCGTGGGTGCAGGCGTGCCTAAGAAGTTGCTGGGCGACTGGAAAACAAAACTCCAACAGGACAAGGACAGCGTAAAGAAGCACGAGATTGCGCGGTCGGTTTTGTGCCGTCTGAACGATGCGGGCGAACCAGCGCTCGCGTTCCGGCGCGAGGTTATCAAGAGGGTTTCAGAGTTCGACGACTTCTCCAGTTGCTGGGATAACGACCGCTATAAGGCGCAGGGGCTCGTGGCGCAGATTCAGAAGCTGGTGAACGTCAAAGATAGTTTCACGCGTATCAATCTGGAACGGGAAAAGGAGCGCAAGCAGCGTCAGGCAGTCTATGCGGCAAGCGTTCAAGCAAAACAGAAGGAAACAGAAGAACGCGCTGCCGTCAGAGATTCGCTTTACAAGCTGTTCGGCGAGACAGACCCGCACAAGCGGGGAAAGCAGCTTGAGGGCGTGCTGAATAGTCTGTTTTCATTCGCGGGGTTTCTCGTCCGGGAGGCGTTCACTCTGAAAGGAGACGACGGACAGGGAATTATCGAGCAGATTGACGGAGTGGTAGAAATCGACGGTGTCCTTTACTTGGTAGAAATGAAATGGTGGGATAAGCCCATTGGCCGGCAGGAAATTGCTCCGCATTTCGTGAGCGTCTATGGGCGCGGGGATGTGGGGGGCATCTTCATCTCGTATTCGGGGTTCTCACCTGCCGCTATCGAAGATGCGAAAACAGGGCTGGCGCAGAAAGTCTTCGTCCTCACTGAATTGCAAGAAATAATTCAGGTCATTGACCGCGAGGCCGATCTGAGGGCTTTCTTGAAAGAAAAAATCAATCGCGCAAAATCAGACCGCAACCCGTTCTACAAGCTTCCTTCCTAAACAGGTCCACGAAGGGTGATTTCCAAATGGCAATTCTAGAACTACGACAAGAGTTTCAAACACAGCACATGCGGGGAACCGCAATCGAACTGTCGAATCGCCAAAACACAGGTTGGGCGCAGCGCAAAGACGCTGGGGACATTTTAGAGATCACCTATCCCAGTTCGGATGTGCGCAGAGCTCTGGACGCTGTATCCACCGCCTCCAACGGCAAGCCGGTCGTCATGATTGGTCAGCGTGGCAGCGGCAAATCTCACATCATGGCCCTCGTGCATTATGCGTTCGAGGCTCCGCAGGCGGTGGAAGCCTGGGCCACGGCCTGGGCAGACCGTTTGGCTGCACCGAAGCTCTCCGGATTGAAGCTCCAAAGAGGGTTCAAAGCAATATCCGAGACGCTTTCGAACCAGGAATACCCAGTGCTGTGGGATGTCCTGTTCGACAAACACCCCAAAGGCGCATATTTTCGGGGCCGATTTGAGCAGTCCGGCAATCTCATCCCGGCCAAATCTCTACTTCAGGATATGTTCGTCGAACAAAAGACCGCACTGATTCTCGATGAACTGCAAACTTGGTATGACGGCCTGCACGACGAGGCTGGAAGCGAAGGAAAGAAGCGTCTGCAATGGGCGTTCAATTTTATTCAGACACTTTCCGAGCTCGCTGAAGATCGACCAGACTTGTTCTGTTTTATTGTCTCGGTCCGAGACAACACTACCGAGGCATTCCAACAGATTCACCGTAAAGGTCCTGTCGTCATCGATTTCAAAGGTGAGACGGCCCGAGAAGATCGCAAACGCCTCGTCCTGCATCGTTTGTTCAAAAATCGCGGAAATATTCCGCCTGCGACGGTCGAGGATATCGTCTCACCATACGCCACCGAGCGCGTGAGGCTTTTATACTCCAATCGTAGTTCGGCGGATCAAACTCGAATCCGACAAGACTGTATCGAATGGACTGCACCCCTAAGCTGAGACACGCCGAGCGCCGTTAATTGGGGACACTTCGGCCTGTTTTCGTACTTCGTTATTGATCAGCAGTCGCGGAGCTCTGGGAAGTGTGGAAATCCTGGAGGGATTTCCAAGGCCTGTGGGAGCGGTGGTAAACCTGCATTTGGTTTTCCACCGCTTCCATCAGCGCCGTCACTTTCCAGAGCTTGGCTGGCCTGCTCAAACTCTTCCGGTGTTAGATATCGTAACGCGGAATGCAGCCTTTGCCGGTTGTACACTTGCTCCAAGAACTCGCGGATTCGACTGCGTGCGTCTTCTAAATCCCTATACTCAGTTCTGTACACTTCCTCCTCTTTCAGGGTTCGCATAAATCGCTCTGCGCGTGCGTTGTCGTACGGATTGCCGCGCCGGCTCATGCTGATCTGAATCTCGCCCTGCTCCAGCAGATCGGTGTAATCACTGGAGGCGTACTGCACGCCTTGATCGGAGTGATGGATCAGCACCTCAGCTTTCCAGCTACGCCCGTTGAGTGCCATCTGTAAAGCCCGAGTCGCCAGTTCCGCGTGCAACGTGCGTCCCAGATCCCAACCGATGACACGCCGTGAGTAGGCATCCAAAACCACCGCCAGATAGACGAACTCATTGCATAGTCGAATGAAAGTAATGTCGGCCACCCACAGTTGGTTTACCGCCGTCAGCGTCGCATGTCGCGCCAGGTTCGGGTATATCGGCAAATTATGCCGCGAATCGGTCGTAAACACATACTTCTTTCGTCGCAAGCTAAGCAGGTTGTCTTCGCGCATCAAGCGAAGTACACGCTTGTGATTGACTACCTGCCCTTCACGACGCAGCAAAGCAGTTAACATCCGGTAGCCACGGAGACGATGATGCGCGACCGCTAATTCCTGCAAGCGCGCGCGCAGCAACATGTCGGCCTGTACTGGCGCAGTCTGCTGCAAATAGCGATAGAAGCCCGCTCGGCTCACCTCGGCTACTTGGCATTGCTGTTCCACGGTCAGCCCTACCCCTTCGAACGAGAGCGAGACTTCGATGCCGCGATAGACTCCTTGCCGCCATCGCTGGTACGATTCGACGCTGCTCCCCTGACTTGCTCGAAGGTTCGTTTTAAAAAATCCACCTCCAGTTGCTTGCGGCCGAGCAGTCGTTCCAGCTCAGCAATCCGCAATTCGGCGGCATCGGGTCGCGGCGGTGAAACAGCTTGCGACTTGCTCCCGGGCGGTCGGCCTCTGCGTCGCTCCAACCCAGCCCGGCCTCCTGCCCGCAACTGGTCGCGCCACTGATAAAGGAACGTCCGCCGAATACCCAACTCCTTGGCCAGACCGGTGATAGTCTTCGCCTGCGCCATCCGACGCACCGCTTCCTGCTTAAAATCTGCGCTGTAGCTCCTCGTTTTCTTACTCATCGGCCTGCTCCATTATGGCCGACAAGTGTCCCTTTTTTTCTCCGCCCGCCGTGTCTCACTTTTGGGGTGCATTACAGAATGTTGGCCATTTTCCCCAGAACTGCTCAGCCTCCTCGAAGATCACATTCTCATGGCTGCCGCTGCCCAAGATAGTCGCGATTTCATTCGAATGTTGGCCGAAGTGTTCCGGGTACGCGGGCCGCAGGTGCCCATCATTACGCCCGCAGACTTCTCGGTCGATGACGACGCCTGCGGTGTAACCACCCTTATCGATTCCTTTGCGACTAGCGCAGACCAGGAGCGGCTTCGCGAAAAAGCGATTCGCAACTTGAGTGCTCTTAGGGAGGCCAATGTTAAGGCCCCAGATGTTCGAGAGGTTATCTCCAGCATCTGGGTCCGGTCGCTTTCTTCCACTCAAGCTGCAGGAGGCACACGCCAGGAAGTCCAGCTTGACGTCACGCGGACGAAGCCAGTTGACGACAACGCCTTTACCGCAGAGCTTGCGGAGATTGTAGAGAACAGCTTCAACATTCACGAAGTCGGCACTCATGACAAGAGATTTTGTTTTAAGCTGCCAGAAAATCCAGAGTCGAAGCTAAAGGCTTGGGCTCGGAATGACCGCTACTTCGATCCCCAATCTGCTGCCGTGCCAGGACTGCTGGCAGTTGGACGAGATCAGGAATTTCTTCGACAGTTTTTAAACCATTACCTCAAAACCCCCGACAGCACCCGTGAACTGCCCTCCCAAATCGTCGTGCTCGATCCGAACTGGATCAAGGCACCTTGGGCAAACATCACTCAACCTGAGCAACCGGGAAGTTGGACCGAAAAAGGAAAACCTGTTCTGATTGTTCTTCCCGTTTCACCCAAAGAACTTTCGGCGACGCTCGGACCGTGGTTAGTGGAGCACGTTCCGCAGAATCGCAACATGATTAGGTTCTTGTTACCGCGCGCGGATCGGCCTGATCTGTACTTTGATCCAGATTTACTTATCACGGCCCGATGCGTTCTGCTCGCTCGGGAATGGAAGCAGAATGACCCCCAATTCGACAAGCTGCAGAAGAAGTACGAAGGCGCGTTGTCGTCCGATTTGAAGAATCGCTTCGATCGGTATGCCTTGTTGGCTGACTGGAACTTTCAGACTCCGACCTCGTGTAGATTCCACGTGGAATCTCACGGAGTCGGCGGACCCGCGATCTCGGATGGTATCGAGAAACATCTAAGAGAGAATCATTTCGCTCCCGAGGACTTCGAGCAAACCGTTCAAGAGGCGGCTAGCCGTAATGAGCCTATGCGGCAACTGCTGGCCCTACTGCGCGAACCTCCGCTGCCAGGGCAACCGCCGATTCCTTACCTCGGAGACGTTCCCACCTTCGAGAACGTGCTCCGTATCGTTGCAAAAGGCAAAATCGCGCTCAACGCCGCAGGCAGGTGGTATTACCGAGAGCCCGATGAGTCTGTCGAAGCTGGCGACCTTCGCCTCAAACAGAAGTTGGGCCAATTTACAGGCCAAGCCATGTTCGCAGTACAGCTTGGCGACATGACCCAAGTCGGCGGGGGAGGAGTGTCCGTGACTCCGCCGCTACCGCCTCCCGATCCTCCTTCGATTCCAACCTTTTTTAACCCGCCCGTTTCTGGCGGACTCGGCGGGAGTATTCCGAATTCGCAACCGGTCGCTCCCGTGTTGCCAGATCCCGTTGCGCTAGCGCTGGGAGGAACTCCACCCGTGCCAGTGATTCGGCGCTCGATGGGGGCAAAGTCCGGTATGAATCTTCTCGGAGATGTTGAGAAATGGGCGCTCCCTGACAATCAGAAAGTCGCGCAGGCCTCTCTCACCTTTAATGGACTTTCTATTAAGGAACTCCGCGATCTCTGCACAAAGCTCCCACCCAAGCTTCAGGCTGAACTTCAACTAATTCTTCCTCCGGAAGTTGGTCCAAGCGCATGATTGCATCGAATGCGGATTGGATTCAGATCATCCTCGGGCGGTCGGACGCGGAGTCCACATGGAAGACTATTCTCGATTCGTTACGCGATCTGGCGCTCCAGTCAAAGCCCGGCATGTTAGATCGGATGACGGTTGCGCCCGACCGGCTGCTCGCGAATGGCGCTTGGAACCTTTGGAAGGATTACATTCACCATGCTCCACTGGCAGCAAATCAATTGAAACGCTTCTGGACTTCAACCACGGCTTCCGGGACGGCCATCTTGGTTCTTGATGGCCTCTCGCTTCGCGAGCTTCCAATTATTGTTGCGGCAGGCAAAGAACGCGGCGTGGCCCCACTAAGGACTGAAGCCTTCGGATCTCAAGTTCCCACAGATACTGACAGATTTGCTGAAGCCGTCGGATTGCCGAACCGTTCGAAATTATCCAACAACAAAGCACCTGCGTCGTTCGTTTTTACCGGTGTGGACGTTTATTCCGATGTTCTCGATAGCCCGTTTGCGGACTGCGTCGGTTCGGTAACCTCTCACCCTCGTATCTTCCTATGGCATACCTGGCCGGATGAACCGTTGATTCACGGGAATGCCACCAAGGATGACGGTCCAGAGGTGCTCGCGGCCCAGGCCAAGAAGCAACTTACCTCGGATGAGTTTTGGGTTTTCGTTGATCGTCTCAGGCAGGGTCGCCGTTTGGTGATCACCTCTGACCATGGTTACGCAGTGAGCCGTTCCTTTTCAGATGAGATTAAAGAACCCGAAATGGTTCAACTCCTACGAACTGTCTTCGGAGCTAAACGCTATGCGGCAGATTCGCCAACATCACCCTGGCCACGGCTCCATCTGCCTCCACTTGTGGCGAGGCATTCTGGAAGACTTGCCGTCATTGGTCAACGTAAGTGGGTGGTGCAGGGGGGCTTCCCGAACCTCTGTCACGGTGGGCTCTCGCTGTTAGAGGCGGCGGTTCCATTCATAGAGTATCCGGCAAAGTGAAGAACCATAAGCAAGTCGCACGTTCCAAAGTATCCCTAGATCAATCGTCGTTTCCTAACATCGATTTCGAGTTGCAGCCCGCCCTGTCTCTTGACGAACCGCAGGAGATCAGTGGGACTGGACCAGATGAGACGAAGCCCGCGAACTTGGGTCAGGCGGTCATCGTGCCTGTTGCCAATTTCTCAGATTCCCGGCGGCCCAAAACTTGCCTCGAAGTGGACTTTCCCCTTTTGCCGATCAACGCACTGTCGCAGCTAGAGGGCAATGCCGGAAAACCTATCTATCAAATGAGCAAGTGGTGGGCTCGGCGACGGAGTAGCGTGTTCCGCGCCATATTATTCGCGGCCGCGATGGAGGCCCCTACCAAAAAGCACTTGAATGGAGCTCCGATTCTTGATTCTGAAGGGATTCCGGTCCCAGATGAGACAGAGGCGGCGCGCGCAGTCTGGGAAGCCTACTATGCGAACCACCAGCGAGCTGGAAATTTCCGCACTCTCAAGGTACTTGATTGTTTCATGGGCGGCGGAACCACGCTGGTCGAGGGTTCGAGGTTGGGCTTCCAAGTGGCGGGTGTAGATCTCGAATCCGGTGGCTTGGTTCGTAGTCAAAAACGAGCTCGCCTGCACCGACCCCGTGGAGGTTGGCAATTTTTTCAAACGGATCGAGGCGGAAGTCAGCCCCTGTATTCAGCCCTTCTACGTTACAGAATGCCCGCGTGGACATACAGGTCGATGGCTGAAGAAGCAAGGAACCGGCAACCCCGACGACGACGTGCGAATGGCTGCCAATCTGGACCCGCTCGACCTGGCGCAGGAGGATCGCAAAGCATATCGCTACGAGGGCCCACAAATTATCTACACCTTTTGGTCGAAACACGGTCCTTGTACGAAGCCTGGTTGCGGGCACCGAACGCCAATCTTCCGATCTCCGATAATTGCGGCCAAAAAGCTCGGCGTTAAGTATTTAGATCTCACCTGTAAACGCTGTAAGACGAGCTTCCATGCCGAGCTGGGAGACGTCCGAATGGCTCCATCAGCCGAACATGTTGATTGGAGACTGAAGCACCATTCACACGCCTTTCTCGAGCTGTTCGCAACGCGGCTGCTTAACTACAATAAAGGCACAGCTGCCGAGATGCTTAGGCGAGCTCAGGAACTAGCCGCGATGGTTGATTCCGAGAGCGGATTAAAGTGTCCGAATTGACGTAGTTTTGCAGGCGAGTTCTTGCGTGACGTCTTGGGCAAGCATAGCACTGCCACCAGGCGCGGCGACATTGACAAAAAGCACCTCGGAATTAAGCCGACCCGCAATAGCATGAAACCCGTCTATTGCTCCCTATCGTTAGACCCAGCTTGGTTCCGCGGATCACCGGGTGAATTCGACGGTTTGCAACTGGGCGGATACAGCGATGCCCCACCTGAATCGACTACCGCGTGGTATCAGGAACGCTTGAAGAATTTGCGGCTAGTGGAAATCCGTGGCCGAATCGAACTGAACGAGGACGGATCAGAGGTAGGTGTACCTAGCCAGGACATCACGGAAGAAGACGGCTCCAACGAGGAAAGGCACGCGTCAGATCTCAAAAACTATGGACTGCCCCCTGTCGTTACGATGCCGGATGGAACACAGATCGGCCGAAATAGATCAGCCCGTCATGTGCCGGCCCGTGCCGCAACGCGATGACGTGGCCGAACACCACGCTGTGCGTGCCGATCTCGGTGATCTGCACGACGCGGCAGTCGAATGCCACCACCGCGTCCTCCAGCACCGGCGCACCGGTCTCCAGCGTCGTCCATCTGGCGCCGGCGAAGCGGGTGTCCTGGTTCAGCTCCTTGCCGCCGAACAATGACGATATCGCCTCCTGGCCCGCTGCCAGCGTATTGACGCACAGCACGCCGTTGGTGATCAGCGCCGGATGCGAATTGTTCTTGCGGTTCACGCACACCAGCAACGTCGCCGGATCGTCGCTGACGCTGGTCACCGCCGAGGCCGTGAAGCCGAACCGGCCGGCCGGGCCGTCCGTGGTCACCACGCTCACGGCGGCGCCGAAGCGGGCCATCGCTTCGCGGTAGTCTTGGCGAGGGACCACAACCTGTCTCCTGACTGCTCCGGCATTCGTCGCGCGGGTCGGCGCCGCCGGCAAGGGGCGCCTGC
The DNA here is from genome assembly GCA_963764895.1 of uncultured Pseudomonadota bacterium. Classification (GTDB taxonomy): domain Bacteria; phylum Pseudomonadota; class Alphaproteobacteria; order Acetobacterales; family Acetobacteraceae; genus CAVXUK01. Next base: position 562,758 of record CAVXUK010000006.1, on the reverse strand, counting down.
GGCAAGAATTGTTTTCTGCGCGACGCTGCCATGCGGCACCGGCGCAGGCACTCCGCATCGGCCATGGCCAAAGTCACGCCCCTCACGTTCCGGCGGCACCACCCTGCGCCCGCATCTTTTCCCGCCGCCGTTGCGCGCACCTAATGGCATCGTCACCGGCATGATGCTGGGGGTGCTGGCGTATTTCCTGTTCGCGCTGCACGACGCCTCGATCAAATACCTGGTCGGCAACGGCATTCCGGTGTGGCAGGTGCTGGCCTTCCGCAGCGCCTTCATCGTCGCGTTCTGCCTGCTCGGCGGCCGGCGCGCGGTGGTCGAGCGTGCCATCGCCACCCCGATCAAGGGCGTGCTGATGGCACGCGCCGTCATTACGCTGGTAGCGTGGCTCTGCTACTACAGTGCAGCCCGCACGCTGCCACTGGCCAATCTGCTGACGCTGTACTTCGCCTCCCCGCTGATAACCACGCTGCTGGCAGTGCCGATCCTGCACGAGCGGGTGCCGGCGGCGCGCTGGCTGTCGGTGGCGTGCGGCTTCGCGGGCGTGCTGGTGGCCTGCGACCCTGGCGCCGTGCCGCTGTCGCGCGCCACGGCGTTGGTGCTGATCGCCGCCAGCTTCTGGGGTTACGCCGTCATCCTGATGCGCCAGACCGCGCTGAAAGAAAGCAACCTGCTCCTGATGCTGTACACCAATGCGCTGTTCCTGGTTGTCACCACGCTGGCCTGCGCGACCATCGGCTGGCGCACGCCGACCGGCCCGCAACTGGTCATGCTGCTGGCCGTGGGCGGCATCGGCTCGCTCGCCCAGCTGGCCTTGTTCGAGGGCATGCGGCATGCCGCCGCATCCGTGATGGCCACCGTCGAATATAGTGCGTTGGTATGGGCCTTCGTGCTCGGCTTCCTGATCTGGGGCGACATCCCGCGCACCGCCGTGTTCGTCGGCGCCGGACTGATCCTGACGGCCGGCGCCGTGCTGGTCGCCACCGAGCGGCGCGCCGGCTGAGCGCCAGGAATATCGCAGCATGGCCGATTTCAGCCTCGCCAACCTGAACTGGGTGAATTTCCTGGTCGGCGACATGGAGACCGGGTTCGGCCCGTTCGTCTCCGTGCATCTGACCGCCGCCGGCTGGACGACGGGGCGCATCGGCGCCGCGCTGAGCATCGGCACGCTCGCGAGCCTCGCCGCTCAGGTGCCGGCCGGGATACTGGTGGACAACAGCAGTCACAAACGCTCCGTCGCTGCCGCCGCGATCGCCGCCATCATGGCGGCCTTGCTGCTGCTGGCGGTGCTGCCCGATATCGTGCCGGTGCTGGCCGTCGAACTCGTCCAGGGCGCGGCCGGGGTCGTGCTGTCGCTGTCGATCGCCGCAATCACGCTGGGGTTGAGCCGGCAGGAGGCGCTGGGCGAGCGGCTGGGCAACAACGTCCGCTTCGCCGCCGTCGGGGCGGCGGCCGGCGCGGGCCTGCTGGGCCTGGTCGGCGGCGTGGTGTCCCACGCGGCCGTGTTCATCATCGCCGCCGGGTTCGGCGCCCCCGCCTTGTGGGCGCTGTCCCGCATCAGCCGCGCCGATCTGCTCGATTCGCACACCCGCACCAGCCACCACACCGCCCCGCCACCGGCAGCCCGGCGCTGCCCCCCGCAGCGGAAATTTGTGCTGCTGTGCGACCGGCGGCTGCTGGTGTTCATGGCTTGCGTCGGCGCTGTTCTTTCTGGCCAACGCCGCCCTGCTGCCGCTGGCCGCTGCCAGTGCCGAGCGGCGCGCCGGCGGCTGGGCCGAATTCATCACCTCCGCGGCCTTGATCGTGCCGCAAATCCTGGTCGCTTCCTGTTCGCCCTGGGTCGGCCGGCTCGCGCATCGCTTTGGACGGCGCCCACTGCTCTTGGTCGGGTTCGCGGCGCTACCGGCGCGCGCGTTGCTGCTCGCCCTCGGCGGCCCGGCGGCACTGCTGGTGCCCGTCCAGGCGCTCGACGGCGTGAGCGGCGCCGTGCTTGGTGTGCTGATGCCGCTCGTGGTCGCCGACATCACCCATGCCGGCGGTCGCTTCAACATGGCACTCGGGATGGTCGGCGTGGTCGATCGGCGTCGGCGCCTCCGTCAGCAACATCGCTCGCCGGCTGGGTTGCCGGACAGCGGCGGGCATACCCGCCGCGTTCCTGGCCCTTGCGGCCGCCGGCATTGCTGCCACTCTCTTGGTCTGGGCAGTGATGCCGGAGACGGCGGAGCTGACCCTGCCTCCCCCTGCACGGAGCCCAGCGCCATGAGCCTCGAGATCCAGGTCGGCACGCCGCACCTCGCCATCCACCAGGGCCAGACGGTCTGGTACGTCGACCCCGACGGGCAGCTCGCCGCCGACAACGAGCGCGGCCTGCTGTTCCGTGACACGCGGCTGATCAGCATCTGGCAGCTGTCCGCCAACGGCGCGCGCGTGGGAGCTGCTGAACGGCGGCGCCACCTCGCACTACGCCATGCAGATGTTCCTGACCAACCCGCCATCCCCACCCAGGACGGCGAAATGGCCGGCGCGCACGCTCAGCCTGCGTGTTGCGCCGCTGGATCGAGGACGGCATCCACGAGGACATCGACATCACCAACCACGGCCCGGCCCAGGTCTGCTTCAACCTGGAACTGCTGCTGCGCTCCGATTTCGCCGATCTGTTCGAGGTGAAGTCCGGCCGGCTGGTCCGGCGCGGCCGGATCACCACCGAGTGGTCGGACGCCGACGCAACGCCTGCGCAGCGACTACCGCAACGGCGATTTCCAGCGCGCGGATTGACGATGACCGCGCAAGCGGACAGCCAGGCCGTCTACGCCAACGGCCGCGTCAGCTTCGATGTCGACCTGCCGCCCGGCGGCAGGTGGCACGCCTGCCTGCTGACCGACCTGCTCGACGGCGACGAGGTGTTCCGCGCGCCCGCCGGCTGCTCGGCCAACGCCACCGTCTCCAACGCCGCCGCATCGTTGGCCGAATGGCGCCAGGACGCGCTGAAGCTGACCACCCCGAACGAGGAATTCTACCGCACCTATCACCAGGCGGTGGACGACATGGCGGCGCTGCGCATGCCGCTGTCCCATGGCGACCGGACGGACCTGATCCCGGCCGCCGGCCTGCCCTGGTTCGCCGCACTGTTCGGCCGCGACAGCCTGATCGTGGCATTGCAGACCGCCCCGGTGTCGCTGGCCTTCGCGCGCGGCGCGCTGAATGTGCTGGGCCACTGGCAGGCCACCGAGCGCGACGACTTCCGCGATGCCGAGCCGGGCAAGATCCTGCACGAGCTGCGCCTGCGGCGAACTGGCCCATTTCAAGTTGATCCCGCACACGCCGTATTACGGCACCGCCGATGCGACGCCGCTGTATCTGGTGCTGCTGCACGAGGCCTGGCGCTGGACCGGCGAGCGCGCGCTGCTGGAGCGCACCTGCCGACCGCCGAGCGCTGCCTGGACTGGATCGACAACTGGGGCGACCGCGACGGCGACGGGTTCCAGGAATACCAGACGCGCTCGCCGCAAGGGCTACGAGAACATGGGCTGGAAGGACGCCGGCGACGCGGTGCTGTACCCGGACGGAACCCTGGTCAAAGGCCCGAAGGCGCTGTGCGAGCTCCAGGGCTACGTCTATGCCGCCTGGACCGGCATGGCCGAGATCTATCGCCGCGCTGGGCCAGGACGAGCGGGCTGCGGCGTTGCGCGGCAAGGCGGCGGCGCTGTTCGCGCAGTTCAATGCGGTGTTCTGGGACGACGGGTTTGGCGGCTACGCCTATGCGCTGGACGGCGACAAGGCGAAGGTGCTGACCAGCGCGTCCAATGTCGGGCACCTGCTGTGGTCCGGCATCGTGCCGCCGGAGCGGGCGGCGCTGGTGGTGGAGCGGCTGATGGCGCCGGACATGTTCTCCGGCTGGGGCATCCGCACGCTGTCCTCCGCGCACCCGGCGTTCAACCCGTATGCATACCACAACGGCTCGGTCTGGCCGCACGACAACGGGCTGATCGCGCAGGGGTTTGCCCGCTACGGGTTCACCGCTGAGGCCGCCCGGGTGGCGCGGGCGGTGAGCGGGGCGGCGTCGTTCTTCGAGCTGCATCAGGTGCCGGAGCTGTATGCCGGCCTGCCGCGTGAGGTGGCGGCGTTCCCGGTGCAATGCCTGGGCGCAAACGTGCCGCAGGCGTGGGCGGCCGGCTCGGCGTTCTCGTTCCTGCAGGCGCTGCTGGGGATGCGGCCCGACGCCCCGAACGGGGTGCTGCACCTGTCCCCGGCGCTGCCCGCGTGGCTGCCGGAGCTGACGTTGCGTGACCTGTGGCTGGACGGCACGCGGTTCGACCTGCATTTCCGCCGCATGGGAGAGACGACGGTGACGGAGGTGCTGAAGGGCGACCCGGCGGCGATCGTCGTTGCGTAGCGGCGCGTTGACACGGGCCGTCGTTGGCGATAGGTCCGCTGCCTCGTTGGAGGGGTGCCCGAGTGGCTAAAGGGGACGGACTGTAAATCCGTTGGCGTGCGCCTACGTTGGTTCGAATCCAACCCCCTCCACCAGCAATCCGGCATTTCTGCGGCTTCCCAAGCGGCGCAGGCTCTGATCCCCTTATCTGTCCGCTATAAATTTCGCGGATAGGGGCGAATGGGGGCGAACGATGCCGCTCACGTGGCCTCGCACGCCCGCAATTCTCCATTTGTCACATGCCAGTCGCCACGCCGCACCGCGTGCCTGATCCGCTCCCGTGGTGCAACGGGCCGCGCCCGCGTCCATTTCGCCTGCCACCGGGAAGGCTGGACGGAAAGCGTCCGTTCAGGCAACTGTGTCAGTCGGATGGGGAAACCAAAACTGCTTAACGCCCAGCTAGCCGGGCCTGGTGTAGACGGTGATGGGCGGGGGCACCGGGCAACATGAAGATACGCGATCAGTTCGGGGTTGTCCCCGTGAGCCAGGAACAAGGTTGGGGGCTCCAGGTGCTTCTCGTGACATCACGTGAGACGCGGCGTTGGGTCATCCCGAAGGGCTGGCCCATGCACCACCTCTCTCCAGCCCAGGCCGGCGCCCGCGAGGCCCTCGAGGAAGCCGGGGTCGCCGGTAAAACCAGCGAAGAAGCAATCGGCAGCTACGTCTACCAAAAGCGTCTGGAGATGGGCGGGTTTATCACTTGCCGGGTGACGGTCTTCCTGCTGCACGTCAACAAGGAATACCGCCACTGGCCGGAGAAGGCCCAACGCCGCCGTCAATGGTTTGCCCCGGAAGTCGCCGCATCGTTGGTGCAGGAACCGGAACTCGCCAAACTGCTGCGCGAAATTGAAAAGCTCCCCGCTGGGCTGGCTCGCCCGCCGCACGGAGGAACAGCATGGTACGGAGGATGATAAGCGCGTGGCGATGCTCCTGGACTTGACCGGGCCTCGGACGTGTTGCGGCCTGGCGGCCGCTGTCTGAAGAATTGGCTCCGGATAGGAGTCCATCCAATCGCGTGCAGTCGAATGGCAAGAACGTAACCTTCTACGTCAGGCTCTGAGCAACGCCTGTACTTGGCGCATGAAGGTCGCGCGCCCGAACGGCTTGCGCAGCACCGTAACGTGCACCGGGAGTTCGTCCAGGCCGCTCACTTTGTTATAGCCGGTGATGAGCATCGCTGGCAGCGCAGGCCGCAGCGCTGAAACCTCGCGGATCAGGCCATTGCCTGTGAGACCCGGCATGGATTGGTCGGTGACCAGCAGGTGGCATGCCGCGCCAGCCTTGAGCAGTTCCAGTGCTTCCTCGCCGCTCGCGACCGCTAACGGACTGAACCCGGCCTTGGTCAGGAACAGCGCCAGCGTCTGACGGACGGACTTCTCGTCGTCTACCAGCAGCACCCGGCCGTGTCCGTAATCGGCCTCCTGGTGGGGCTCGGCCAGGCTGTCGGCTTGCGTGTTGGCGCGCGGCAGCCAGATGCTGACGGTGGAGCCCCGCTCAGGGGCACTTTCGATCCGCACGTCGCCGCCGCTTTGCCGGGCGAAGCCCTGCACCATTGACAAGCCCAGGCCGACGCCCTGGCCAATGGGCTTTGTCGTGAAAAACGGCTCCAGGGCGCGCGCCGCGGTCTCGGCGGACATGCCTGTACCTTTGTCTTCAACCGCAAACAGCGTGTAGTCCCCGGCCGGTAGACCGGCATCCCGCGCGACATCCGGCCCCGCGTTACTGACGCGGAGCCGTACGACACCGCCCTCGGGCATCGCATCGCGCGCATTGATCGCGAGGTTCAGCAGGCAGTCCCCCAGTTGGCCGCCGTCGGCAATGACCGGCCATGCGGGCTGGTCGATCCGGGTCTCGACCCCGATCCGGTCGCCCAGCACACGGGCGATCAGCGGCGTGATCTCCGCCAGCACCTTTGCGGGCTGAAGCAGACTGGGATTGAGGGTCTGCTTCCGCGAAAAGGCGAGCAGGCGATGAACGAGGGTCGCGCCACGCCTCGCCGCATCCTCCGCAATGGCAATGCATTCGCGCCCTTCCGGACCGAGGCTAGCCTGCTCGCCAAGCATGTCGAGCGAGCCGATGATCGCTTGCAGCAGGTTGTTGAAGTCGTGCGCGATACCCGCGGTGAGCTGGCCCACCGCTTCCATCTTTTGAGCTTGGAAAAGCTGTTCCCGCTGGTCCCGAAGATCTTCTTCGGCCTTCCGTAGCCTTTCGGTAAGACCGCGGGTCGCGGTGATGTCGGTCGTCGTGCCGACCATACGGAGCGCGCTTCCAGCGCCATCGCGCGCGACGACTTTGCCGCGGCTCAAGACCCACTTCCAGCTTCCGTCCTTGCACTGGAGTTGGTGCTCGACCTCGTAGGTTTCGGTGCGTCCCTCGAAGTGCGCCTGCATTGTGACCTGAACATACGCGAGGTCATCCGGATGGACGCGTGTGTAGGCCTCTTCGATTCGGGTCGACAATTCGGCCCCCTGGTATCCGAGAATAGCCTTCCAACCTGGCGAGTACCGGATCTCGCCGGTAAGGACGTTACGGTCCCAGAGGCCTGTCCCGCTGCCTTCGATGGCAAGAGCCATAATGTCGGTAAAGCTATCCTTCGGCCCTTCGCTTGAAGGGGGGCTTGGGGCAGCCTGACTGACAGCTGGCACGCACGGGTTTGCCTTCCCGCGAATAGCCGATGCTGGCTGCCGAGCCGGCGCGAGCAAGGAGTCAGTTCGCTTCATGTCGTAAATCCTATGCCTCAGCGCCCCCCAACCCGGATGTCACCAGCGAACTCCAGGCCCTGAAACCCGGCGAGTGTGTCAAGCACCGGATCGCGGATTTCTCGGCTTGCCTGCCTCGGAGGCACAATGAGCGCTTCGATACCCAGCACGACCCGTTCCGACTCGTAATACGGCAGCAGTGGTTAGACGGCACCCAACCTTCAGGTGCAAAGGTATCACTGCTCTCATCCGGCCGGGAAGACCTAGTCTGTTATGCTCGCAGAGAGGGTTCTACCCCGGATCATTCACGAGATGATCGGTGGACCGGGCGAAGGTGAATGGGCAAGCGTTGCCTCGACCTCGACGAGCAACGCCGCCTTCTCAGCTTCCGACTACTTCCATCGCCGCTCAGCTCAACTTGCGCAACGATCTCCACCTGGCAAGAGATCCGCAGGATCAACGTTCAACCGTCGCTACTTACGGCCAGCGTTGACCAGCCACCGGCGAAGCTTCACGGCACGCCCAGGAGCCGGTGGCCGATGCGCGACAGCATCATGACCGCCGAGGCGCGCAGACAACCCAGTGTCAAAGCCGATCGCGACCACAACGACAAGGTGGCGCTTGAGCGCCAACGGGGTGCCGGGGTCACTCTCGGCGTCGCGTGACGCTCCAGACGGTGATGTCCCAGGCATTGTGGATGGCGACCAGCAGCACCGCGCACATGGACACGGCAAGTGCCGCGCAGCCGGGGCCGAGACGTAGGATCAGCGCAATGCCGGCCCCGGTTTCAATGAGGTAGCCAACAGCCGGCAGGACCGCGTACCAGATGCGGTCTTCCAGATCGATCTTGGCGTTCACGCCATCCCGCACCGTGTCGCGCCAGGCGACGCCGGAATAGGCCAGGCCGAAGACACTGGCGGCGAGGATCATGGCGCCAAGCAGATCCCAGCCCGGCAGCGGGGCGAGGACGATCAGGCAACCAGCCAGGACGCTGCCGAACTGGACGACGCTGGCGGAGAGGAACATGCGCAGCGCGCCGCGCCGGGCCTGCGAGAAAATGCCTGAGCCGACCGACGCTGCCACGAACAGCAGGCCGATCATGGTGGCGGAGGCGGTACCGAGCAGCACGTAGAAGTCGTGCCAGGGCGCCAGGACTTGGGTGAGTGGTTGCATGCCGTTCGCAGGGTAGGGCAGCGGCAATCATCCGGCTACTCAGTCAGGCGCCTGCTGGATCAAGCCACGGCGCCCGCCGTGCGTGCTGGTGGCGGCCGCGGTGGCCAAGATGCGCGGACTGCTGCCGGTGGGGCTGACGCGCTCGCCGCAGGCACCGGCGGATTCATCTCGCCAGGCCCGGGCATCGCTGCAAAGCATGTGGAGCATTCGCTTGTCGTCCATCGATGACATTGCCTCCGTCCAATTCGATGGCATGCAGGTGGAGGAACGAACGGTTAGCGGCGACACGCGCGGCCGCCTTCCGCTCGCGTTCCTGTTCGACGCGGCCGGCGTGGCTAGTCTGCTGGGATGTGGCGTTTGACTCCCCTCGTTCTGCTAGCCGCATCGACACGGCGGCCCAGCCAGGCGCCATGGCGGAGAGGCGAAATGATCCGGTCAGTCCCGACGACATCGACCGACCAAGATCTCTCTGAGTTCGCGAAGCTGGTTTCGAAGCGCGACAAAGTCCTGAATTTCGTTCCAACGCCCCCTGCAGCACGCCGCATGTGCCGCCCATTGTGCAGTATGGAAACGGCGCGCAAGCAGCGACAGTCCGCAGGCGGAACGGTAGCCGAGTGAGCGTTGCGCGCCTCATACCCGGACGACAGGGGGGTGACGCAGGTCTGTCGCGGCTACATGCTGACGCGCTTCCTCGCCCTTCCTGGTCGCAGGTTTTCACTGGACTATGAAAGCGATCATGCCCGCTTGTGAGCCGCGCCGTTCGCATTTCGCCAAGGCGCCCGTGCAACGGGCCGCTTGCGCAACGGCACTTCTCGGAATGCTCGCATTCTGGGGCGGAATGTCGATCGCGGTTCGACGCTATCCTTCAGAGTACGACTGGCGATACATGCCGATATCCGATCTGCTCGCTCCGGCCCGCAACCCCGCCGGCTATCTGTGGGCGTCCTGGGGCGTCGCGCTGTGCGGCCTTTGCGGATTGTGCTGGGCGGCAGTATTCGCCCAGCGCTGGAAGCATGCGAGCGCGAGAGACCGGCCGGGTGGGATCAGGGCCCTCCAGCTGGGAAGTTTCTGCATGGCGTGTTCGGCTGTGCCGCCTCAGTGGCTGCTCCGCATACATAAAGGGCACGAACTCATCGCGTTGCTGGCGTTTACCGGCTTGTGCTTGGGAATGGTCCACCTGATGTTCCAGAACTCTTGAGCGGAGCTTTCTGCTGCGGATGCGCGGTTCCATCGACCGCCCGCGGCTGTATGCAGCCGTTTTGGCTGGCACCGCGGTGTTCCCGATCCTGCTGGCGGCCTTCGCCCAGGCATATGTCTTCTATGTACCTCCGCAACTCCACTGGGTAAGCCTCGCATGGCGAGCCCGCGGCGTGCCTGTTTATGTCAGTTTTGCTTTCTGGGAATGGGTCACCTGCGCCGTGATCTCTGCCTACATGGCACTCCTCGCGCTGGCAACACATGCAGTCTACCGCACGTAGTCTACCGCATCGGGTCTTCTCGGCGTCAGGGTGAAGCGTCGCAACTCCATCGTAGCCAGCCGGTCGGATGGCCATCCCCATCTACACCCTCATGGGCTCCAAATTTCCACCACAACCCCGGACGCTACCCGACCAGCGGTTGCGCGACGACCATTCCGGCGTGGGCGGCAGTTCTTGGGGCGTCAGCTTCGGCAGCATCGCATAGTTGTGACATGCCGAGCGCTGGGCGCATCGCCAAACGTCCCGCCAGGGCTGAAATACTTGAACCTTGCGGAAGGACGCACGAACAAGATCGGAAACGTAGTTCCAGCTTAGAAGATCGCGTGCATACCGAAGGGCGAATTCCACATGCGCCCACGCTGTGGGAGATCGCCGCCGATGATCCGGGCATGGCGCTCGCGGCGACTGAGCGAAGCTCTGTACGCCATCTCCCAACGATCCCGTGGCTGACAGCCAGACCGCGCTACTACGCCCCACCGCCACCGAGGAACGGCATCACGACAGCCACGGCAGCGTCGGCCGCCGACTGGTGGGTGGAGTGGATCGCGACCGCGCGACCAAACGTCGCAGCCCGCCGCGGTCGAGTTCGCACGCGGCCGGGCATGGGCCGCGCGGAGAACGCAAGCCTCCTTCTGACATCAGGTTACAGATGCGGGATGGTTGCCCACGAACGTGATGGTCGTGTGGTCGGTGAGTGTGAAGGTCGCGCCCAGTCCTATCCCTGCAAGGGCGAGTGCCGCGTTCGCGACCACGAGGTCGCCGGCACTGTAGTTGCCAAGGAAGAACTTGTCGCTCGCCTGCCAGTTCTTGATCGTGATCGTATGGGCCGGCGGCGCGCTGCCTTCTCTGAATATGGCGAATGTGTCACCCCCAGCGGAGGAACCGACCAGGGTGGTATTGCCCGCGAATGTGCCACTCGGAACAGTCAGTGCTTCGTTAACAACGATGAAGGAGTTGTCACCACCGGCGGTGGACGCGTTGAGGGTATCGTTGTTGCCATAGGCGATGAAGGTGCCTTTTGGGGCAGTGCCTTCCGCGACGAGCCGCTCGTTGGTGTTGCCCCAAACGGTCGGGCTGGCCACGCCGCCGACGATGGTATCGTCACCGCCGCCGCCGAACAGAAGGAAGCCGGTGCTCCCTGGCGTATAGACACCCCCGCCGGTGCCAGCGTACAGCGTCGCGTTCGCCGCCGCCGCGACCGTCACCACACCAGCGCCACCAACGAACAGCAAGCTGGTTTCAGCTTGATCGTTCACGTTCACACCGGAGAGCGCAGAAATTGTGTCGCTGCCACCCGCTGCTCCCGTGATAGTTGAGGTTGCCGCATTCGCGGCTAAAACATATTCGCTGGACGGCGCTTCAGCGATCTTCGAGCCGCCGCCGCTGTCAAAAATTACGTCGCCGCCGCCGGACGCATTTACGGTGATGCCACCGGCGCTTGCGATGATTATGTCGGAGCCGCCGGCACGATCAATCGTGACCGGTGTAGTCGTGAATACAAGGTTCGACCCGGAGGTTAGGGTGAGCACCTGCCCCGGAGTGGTTGCCGTAAATACTGTCGTACTCCCACCCGTGAGCAATTCGTCGAGCAATGGAAACTGGTCTTGGACACTACCGGACATGTTTCACCTTTGGGGTCAGGGGCCATTGTCGAAGAGTAATTGCCCACGAATATGGCTTGTCGTGCGCTGGCAGAGATATCGGAGGCGGCCTCGGCCGGATTTATCCATAGGCATGACGGGTACTACTCGGATCGGTGAAGTCGTATCTGGCATCTACCCAAAGTCCGCGCTGGGATCAGTCGGATCGGGATCGTCTTGTGTCAGCGTGTCGTCGCCCGGATTGCCACTTGGTGTGCCGCTCATTTGGGCGGCGCTTATTTGTCTAGCTGCCTTGAGTTTCGCAAAGAGACAGAAAAATCTTATCCCATTACCCAATTTGACATGGATCAAAACTACTCGATTGCGACTCGCTCGCTCGCGTCTCACCCCATCCTGGATGAACTGGAACGTCAACGACCCGCTCGCGTATTCGGTGACGTGCGGGCGGATCGCGGTGACGGCGACGTGCCGGGGAAGCAACAGCAGGATTTGCCATGATCCCGACGATTAACCCCCTGATCGCCGGCGGGGTCGTACTCGCCACTGCCGCAACCGATGCGGTCTACGTGATGTTCACGTCCGCCGTTGCGGCTCGTCGGCGCGTGCCCGCGGCGACCTGGAGCAGCATCTGGTACCTGCTCTCGGCCTACGCCGTGATCAGCTACACCGAAAACTGGGCGTATGTGGCGTTCGCCGCGATCGGCTCGTGGCTCGGGGCGTTTACGTCCATATCCTTCCTGCGGCGTTCGTCAGGTGGGCCGCCGGTCGGCGGCCCGCCCGAATAGATCATGCCCGATCACACGCGGCACTTGGCCAGAACCGAGGCAGCCGAGGCGGTATGATGTGCGGTACAGGCCTGCTGAGCGAATCCGATGCCGCACACGAGCCGCTCGAACTCCGACGCCTGCTGCGGCACGGGCATCCTCGTTTCTGACAAGCATCGCTCCTGGCGGACCGTCACGTCACGAGGACGACGCCTTGCATGTGCGCGTGCAACGAACAGAGCTACGCGAACCGGCCGGCGTGGTCGAAACGGTAGGAAAAATGGTCGCCGGTATCGAGCGGCGGCGACGTGAAACGGCGCGGGCCATCTGCGCTGGTGACAGTGTGCGGGATGTCGTCGCGGTTGGTCCAGACCACGGTGGCCGCAAGCCAGCCGGACGCCACCGCCAGCGTGGCCCAGCGAACAAAGGGATGTCGCATGTCCAGCGCTCCTACGCGCCCAGCGGCGCCCGCCCGGCCACCCGGGTCACGCCGAGGAAGGACCGCAGCTGGTTGATCGTGGCAAGGGCGGGTTTGTTCGCGGCCGGCCAAAAAAATCCGCGGCTGACTGTCCCTCCGGTCGGCCGATGCCTCCTTTGGCCGTCCCACGATTGAATGGCCCGTGCCGCTTTGCGCCCTTACCTCGTCGGCTGTAAGACGAACGCTCGGAGCAAGGAAGGGAAGAGCTCATGGCCGTGTCGGTCGCGATCAACGGGTTCGGACGCATCGGGCGCCTTGTGCTGCGCGCCATCGTCGAGAGCGGGCGTGAGGACGTCGTGCCCGTGGCGATCAACGACCTCGGCAGCGTCGAGGACAACGCGCACCTGTTCCGCTACGACTCGCGTGCACGGCCGCTTCCCCGGCGAGGTGGAGGTGTCGGGCGACAGCCATCACCATCCGCCATCAACGGCCGCATCTAGGGGCCGATCAAGGTGTCCGCCGAGCGCGACCCGACGAAGGTGCCGTACCGCGGCGTCGACGTGGCGATGGAATGCACCGGCCTGTTCACCAAGCAAGGAGACGGCCGCGCAGCTGCTTCAGGCCGGCGCGCGCAAGGTGCTGGTCTCCGCCCCGGCCGACGGTGTCGACGCCACCATCGTCTACGGCGTCAACCACATGTCGCTCACCAGCGACATGACGGTCATCTCCAACGCCTCCTGCACCACCAACTGCCTCGTGCCGGTGGTCAAGGTGCTGCACGACAATTTCGGCGTCGTGCGCGGCTACATGGTGACGATCCACTCCTACACCGGCGACCAGCGCACCGTGGACACGCTGCACAAGGACCTGCACCGCGCCCGCGCCGCCGCCGCTCAACATCATCCCGACCAGCACCGGGGCCGCCAAGGCCGTCGGCCTCGTGCTGCCGGAGCTGAAGGGCAAGCTCGACGGCACCGCGATCCGCGTGCCGACGCCGAACGTCTCGCTCGTCTCGCTCGACGTGATGCTGGAGAAGCAGGCGACGCAAGAGCCGAGATCAACGCGGCGATGAAGGCCGCCAGCGAGGGTGCGCTGAAAGGCATCCTCGACTACAACACGGCGCCGCTGGTCAGCGCGGACTTCAACCACGTCGCCGCGTCCTCGCACCTTCGATGCGCCGCAGACCGCGGTGGTGGACGGCGCGCTGGCCCGGGTGATGGCGCTGGTACGACAACGAATGGGGCTTCTCCAACCGCATGTCGGACACCGCCGCGCTGTTCGGCAGCCTGCTAGGGCGGCAGCCATGAGCTTTCGGACGCTCGATGGCGTGGCGGTCGCCGGTAAGCGCGTGCTGCTGCGCGCCGACCTCAACGTGCCGGTGCGCGACGGCAAGATTACCGACCTCACGCGCATCGAACGCCTCGCGCCGACCATCCGCGAGCTGTCGGAGAAGGGCGCGCGGGTGATCGTGCTCAGCCATTTCGACCGGCCGAAGGGCAAGCGCGTGCCGGCGATGTCGCTGCGCGCCGATGGCGACGGCGCTGGCCGAGGTGCTCGGGCACGCAGGTCGCGCTTCGCCGAGGATTGCATCGGCCTGCCGGCCCAGCAGGCGATCGAGGCGCTGCAGCGACGGCGACGTGGTGGTGCTGGAGAACACCCGCTTCCATGCCGGCGAGGAGAAGAACGACCCCGCCTTCGCCGCGGCAGCTCGCGGCAGCTCGGCGACATCTATCGTCAACGACGCGTTCTCCGCCGCGCACCGGGCGCACGCCAGCACCGAGGGCGTGGCGCATCTGCTGCCCAGCTATGCCGGGCGGCTGATGCAGGCGGAGCTGGAGGCGCTGGAAGCGGCGCTCGGCCACGCCGGAGCGCCCGGTGATGGCGATCGTCGGCGGCTCGAAGGTCTCCACCAAGCTCGACCTGCTCGGCAATCTGGTCGGCAAGGTGGATGTGCTGGTCATCGGCGGCGCGATGGCCAACACGTTCCTGGCGGCCGAGGGCAAGTGGCGTCGGCAAGTCGCTGCAGGAAGCCGAGATGCACGCCACGGCGCGCGACATCCTGGCCAAGGCGCGCAGGCAGCCGGTTGCGAGATCGTACTGCCGGTCGACGTCGTGATCGGCGGCCGAGTTCAAGCCGGGCGCGGCCGACGCGGACCGTGCCGGTCGACGCGGTGCCGGCGGACCAGATGGTCCTCGATGTCGGGCCGGCCACGGTGGCCGACCTCGTCGCGCCGGCTGCGCGACCATGAAGACGCTGGTCTGGAACGGGCCGCTCGGCGCGTTCGAAACCCCGCCCTTCGATGCCGCGACCACGGCGCTCGCGCAGGCCGTCGCGGCGGCCACGCAGGCGGGCAAGCTGCGCAGCGTCGCCGGCGGCGGCGATACCGTCTCCGCGCTGCGCCATGCCGGCGTGCTCGACAAGCTGAGCTATGTCTCGAGCGCCGGCGGCGCGTTCCTGGAATGGCTGGAGGGCAAGACGCTGCCTGGTGTGGCCGCGCTGGGGGCATGATCGCGGCCGCCTCCTGACGCCCAGCGGTGGAACCCGTGCCGTCGCCATCTGTTTTTTCCTGTATCCATCACAACAGGAGAGAAGATGATGGCCGATGTGAAGGGCCTGAAAGTCGCGGTTCTGGCCGGCGACGGCGTGGAGCAGGTGGAACTGACCGAGCCGGTGAAGACGTTGAAGCAGGCCGGCGTGCAGGTCACGGTGGTATCGCCCAAGGGCGGCCAGATCGCCGGGTTCAACCACGACGAGCCGGGCGACAAGATCCCGACTGACGCGGCGTTGTCCGCCACCAGGCCGGCGCAGTTCGACGCACTGGTGCTGCCGGGCGGCGTGGCCAACCCCGACAAGCTGCGGATGATGCCGGAGGCGGTGGCCTTCGTGAAGCATTTCGTCGATGCCCGGAAGCCGATCGCGGCGATCTGCCACGGCTCCTGGACGCTGATCGAGGCCGGCGGCGTGAAGGGCAAGCGCATGACCTCGTGGCCGTCGCTGCGCACCGACCTGACCAACGCCGGCGCCACCTGGGTGGATGAGGTGGTGGTGGTCGACGGCAATCTCGTGACCTCGCGCAAGCCGGATGACCTTCCGGCATTCAACCACAAACTGGTTGAGGTGCTTGCCCAGCGCGTGCAGCCGCGCGCCGCGTGAGGCAGCGTCATGGACCGCGCCGCTACCGGGCGGCGCGGTCCCGTGATCTTCTGAATATAATTCTATTTGACAATTATATCTTATTCGGACATTCTGGCGGCGATCTTCATGGATCGTATACCGATGCGCCGCATGATCCTGCGCATGATCGCCACCGGCTCCCTGTCCGCGTTTTCCGCGAGCGTGCTGCAGGGCACCGGCGCGCTTCAGGGCAATACCCCTCCTGCGGTCAACGGGGTCGGCGGCACGGCGGGGGCCGCGATCCAGCCGGTCCGTACCAGCCCGGCGCCGCCGTCGGCGCAACCGCAAAGCCAACCGGTGTTGGATCTCGACAAATCGCCCAGCGCACCGGCCGGCCGCGTGCCACCGCGGGGATCGTTACTGGATCTATCGGTCTAGACGTTCCCACCTGCGTGGCTGAAGCGGGTTTAGGTTGAATACAACCGCGCCGCGGTGCAATTTGCGCGTATGCCGGACTTTGTCCTTCTGACACCGGATGGTGATTCACGGGAACGCAGTGTTTGCGTGACCTGTGGCCACGTCGACTATCAGAACCCGAAAATTGTCGTCGGGGCTGTCGTCGACCTCGCCGGACAGATCCTGCTGTGCCGCCGCGCCATCGAGCCGCGGCGCGGCTACTGGACGCTCCCGGCCGGCTTCCTCGAACTCGGTGAGACGACCGAGGAAGGCGCCAGGCGGGAAGCGCTGGAGGAGGCGGAGGCCGAGATCGCGCTGGACGGCATCCTGGCCGTCTACAGCGTCAGCCGCATCGGGCAGGTGCAGGTGATCTACCGCGCCGGCTTCGCCGACCCCGAGCGCCCGCATTTCGCCGCCGGCCCGGAGAGCGCGGAGGTGGCGCTGTTTGCCTGGGACAGCATCCCATGGGGGGAACTGGCGTTCCCGACAGTGCATTGGGCGCTGTCGGCATGGCGGGACGCCGCCGACCGGCCGCTCGGCGCACCGTCGGGCAATCCGGCCAGCGACCCGCGCGGCACAGCCCGGATCGAGATCCTTGAGGGCAGGAGGTCCACATGACCTGGCGTTCGGCCTTGCTGGTGGCTTCGCTGGCGGCAGCGGCCGCGTCGCCACCCACGTTCAACCAGTACACGTTTGTCGCACCGGTGGTGCCGGCACCTGATCCGGCCATGCCCAACGGATTCTCGGCCTTCGCGCCGGCACCCGTCCCCGACCCGGACGTTGTCGACCCGGCAAAACGCCCCGTCGCCGAAGGCACCTCGCTGTCGCCGAAGCTGAGCAATCCGCACCCCACGCTGTTCCAGGGCGACGGCTTCACGCCGAACTCGACGGAGCAGACCGAGGAGGACCGGCACTACCGCCCGGCACCGTCGCTCAACCTGAACGTGCCGCTGCAATAGCGGCGCAGGCTTTGCCGTGCGCTCAGGGCGCGCGCACCGCCGCCACCGCGCTTTGCAGCTCGGCCAGATCGACGGCGCCGGGGAACACGCGCGTGCCGATCACATAGACCGGCGTGCCATCCACGCCGAGATCATGCGCGAGGCTCAGATTGGCGCCGATGCGGGCCTCGATGACCGGGTCGTCCATGTCACGGCGCAGCTGTTCCCAGTCGAGCCCCACGCTGATTGCGGCGTCGCGGATGCTGTCCTCGGTGATGGTCGGCGGGCCGGCCATGATGGCGTCGTGAAGTTTCAGGTAGCCGCCCTGGCGTTGCGCCGCCAGCACCGCCCGCGCGCCCAGCATGCTGCCCGGCCCGAGGATCGGGATGTCCTTGTAGACCAGGCGGATCTTCGGGTCCTGGTGGAGCAGGTCGGCCAGCACCGGCAGCATGCGCCGGCAATACGGGCAGCGCAGATCGTAGAACTCGACCACCGTCACGTCGCCCTGCGGATTGCCGGCGAACGGATCGGTCGGCGTGTGCGTCAGCGCCGGCCCGGCGCGGTCGATGGCGACGCGGACGGCGGCGTCCTCAACGGCGGCGTCCTGGCCCTGCAATGCCTTGATGGCGTCGCGCAGGATGCTCGGGTCGGTCTGCATGGCCTGCCGCAGGATCGCCACGATCTCCGCGCGTTGTGCGGCCGTGAAGCCGGATTGCGGCGTGTCGGCACGGGCAGGTGCCGCGCTGCCCCAGACGGCGGCGGCCAGCAGCAGGGGCGCGAGCAGGCAGGCGAGGCGGCGGCGCATGGCGGGCGGTCTCCTGGTGTGCCGTCAGTTTAGCCGGGGCGTTTGGCGTTGTCGCCGGTTGCCGGTGCAGGCGAAGCCGTCTATGGCGTGCCGGCAGTGCGCGTAACGGCCGCACGAAACAAGGGATTTGGGCAACGTGCGGAGCAGCGTCTGGGCCTTGGCGTCACGGATAACCGCGGGTCGTCGCCTTCTGGGCCGTACCTGTGCGGCGTTGCTGCTGGCCACCAGCAGCTGCTCCAGTGTCGGGCTGGGCGGCGATGAGACGGCGCCGCAGAACGGCCACCCGGGCTATGTGACCGGCTTTCTCGGCGGCGTGGTGGCCGACGAGCCGCAGGCGGCCCTGGTGGCGCGTGACGTGCTCTCGGCGGGCGGCACGGCGGCCGATGCGGCGGTGGCACTGGGCTTCGCGCTGAGCGTCACGCTGCCGTCCCGCGCTGGCCTGGGCGGGGGCGGCGCGTGCCTCACCTATGCCCCCGACACCGGTGGGCCGGGCAAGGGCGTGCCCCAGGCGATCATGTTCGTCCCGCCTGCGCCGTCGCATCCGGGGGATGCCGACCGCCCGGCCGCGGTGCCGATGCTGGCGCGCGGCCTGTTCGCGCTGCATGCCCGTTACGGCAATCGCCGCTTCGAATCGCTGATCACGCCCGCCGAGGAACTGGCGCGCCGCGGCACATCGGCCTCGCGCGCGTTCGTGCGCGACCTGTCGGTGGTGGCCGGCCCGCTCGCCGCCGATCCGGGCGCCTTCGCGGTGTTCTTCCCCGGCGGCAAGCCGCTGACGGAGGGCGCGCAGTTCATTCAGCCCGGTCTGGGCGCGACACTGGCGCAGCTGCGGACGGCGGGCGTCGGCGATTTCTACCAGGGCACGCTGGCGCATGTGCTGGTCGATTCCGCCCACGACGCCGGTGCCGGGCTGAGCCTGACCGACCTGCGCGGGGCGCTGCCGACCACACTGGTGCCATTGTCGCTGCCGATCGGCGACGATACGGCCACGTTCCTGCCGCCGCCGGCCGATGGCGGCCTGGCCGCTCGGCGGCCTTCGAGGTGCTGCGGCACGACCCGGCCGCACTTCAGGCGGCCGGCGCGCGGGCCCTGGCGGCGGCGGCGCGCTGGCGGGAGATGGCGAAGGCACCCGGCGGCGCCACCGCCCAGGCCATCCTGGCCACCCCCTCGTTGCCCGCCGCGACGCTGCCGCCGCTGCCCGCCTCCACCACCTTCATCACGCTTGACCGCATGGGTAACGCGGTGGTCTGTGCGCTGACCATGAACAACCTGTTCGGCACCGGCCGCGTGGCCACCGGCACCGGCATGCTGCTCGCCGCCTCGCCGGCCTCGGCTGCCGCCGCCGCTGCTGTCGGCTGCCCTGGTCTACAACCCGCACCGGCACGCCTTCCGCGCGGCGGTCGGCGGCTCCGGCCAGGCCGGCGCGCCGCTGGCCACCGCCGTGGCGCTGGGCGAGGCGCTGGCCGATACCGGCCGCGTCGCCCACCCGATGCCGACGCCGGTGCCCGATCCGGGACGTGCCAACGTCATCGCCTGCACCCGCTACCTGCCCGGCAACAATGCCAGCTGCGGCTGGGCGACCGACCCGCGCGACGCCGGCCTCGCGCTGGGCAGCAGCCAGTAGGATGGCGCTCCCCCCATGACGCTGAAGGTGGGTCGCGGCGCCGGCGCGCCGCCGTTCATCGTGATGGACGTGATCACCGCGGCCAACGCGCGGCAGGCGGCGCTGCCGGCCACGGCGCCGCATGTCATCCGCATGGAAGTGGGCCAGCCCGGCACCGGCGCGCCGAAGGGCGCGGTGGCGGCGGTGCAGGCGGCGCTGGAGGGCGGTGCCGCGCTCGGCTACACCGAGGCATTCGGCCGGCGCGGGCTGCGCGAGCGCATCGCGCAACATTATGCCGACTGGTATGGCACATACATATCTCTGAACCGTATCGCGGTGACGGTCGGGGCGTCCGGCGCTTTCCCGCTTGCGTTCCTGGCCGCCTTCGATCCGGGCGACCGGGTGGCGATGGCCGCGCCGTTCTACCCGCCCTATGTCAACATCCTGACCGCCCTGGGCATCACGCCGGTGCTGCTGGAGGCCGACGCCGCCACGCGCTTCCAGCCGAACGTGGCGATGCTGGAGGCGCTGGACCCGCGGCCGGACGGGCTGATCGTGGCGAGCCCTTGCAACCCGGCCGGCACCATGCTGCATCCGGACGAACTGGCGACCATCGCGCGCTGGTGCGATGCGCAGGGCGTGCGGCTGGTCAGCGACGAGATCTATCACGGCCTGCACTACGAGCAGCCGATCGCCTCGGCGGCCTCGTTCAGTGCCAGCGCCATCGTGGTGAACAGTTTCTCCAAATACTTCAGCATGACGGGCTGGCGGGTCGGCTGGATGGTGCTGCCGGAGGATCTGGTGCGGCCGGTGGAATGCCTGGCGCAGAATTTGTTCATCAGCGCGCCACACATCTCCCAGATTGCGGCCGAGGCGGCGTTCGACTGCACGGCGGAACTGCAGGCCAACATCGCCCGCTATCGCCGCTCGCGCGACCTGCTGGTGGCGGGACTGCCGACGCAGTGGGTTCGCGCTGGGGCCGGCAGAAGGCGCGTTCTATCTGTGGGCCGATGTCGGCGGCCTGACCAACGACAGCGAGGCGTTCTGCGCCCGCATGCTGGCCGAAGCCGGCGTGGCGGCGGCGCCGGGCGTGGATTTTGATCGTGCGCGCGGCAGCCGGTTCGTGCGGTTCAGCTATTGCGGGCCAGAGGCCGACATGGCGGAGGCGACCGCGCGGCTGAAGCGGTGGACGTCCGGCGGCTGACATCCGCGCCGTTTCACCACGTCCGGCGACATGGGCCGGGTCTTGAAGCGGGCCGACGCAAAATGTAAACAGACCGGTATGAAATCCTTCCGCTGGCTGTTCGTTCTGCTGCTCGCCGGTTGCACGGCGACGCCGCCTCCGCCGACCCCGCAGGCCTGCGACATCCACAAGGCCGCCGACATTCCGATCAGCTTCGAGCGGGGCTTCGTCAGCGCGTCAGCGACGATCAATGACAAGCCGGTGACCATGCTGATCGATACGGGGGCGGAGACCACGCTGGTGAGTCCCTCGGCGATGACGCTCCTGGGCCTGCAAGCGGACCCGCACAGGCGCACCACGATCACCGGCGTCGGTGGCGCGATCACGACGCAGAACGCGCTGCTCCAGTCCTTCGGGATCGGCGGGCTGGAAATGCTGGACCAAAGTGTCACCGTCGGAACGTTGCCGGCTGCGGAAAATGCCGTGGTGCGCGCCGCCGGCCTGATCGGCGCCGACTGGCTCACGGATTTCGATGTCGAGCTGGATCTGCGCCATCGGCGCATCGCGCTTTACCGGGTCCAGGGATGCGGCGGCGATTATGTCCCGTGGCAGGGGCCGAAAACATCGGTGCTTGCGCAGATCTACCGCCGTGGCCTCGTCGTGCTGTCGGCCCAACTGGACGGGCAACCCATCACGGCCATCCTGGACAGCGGATCGAACCGCTCGACGCTCAGTGAGGCGGTCGCCGCGCGGATCGGTGTCGATGCATCGGCGCAGGCGCTGGACCGGGCGGGGACGTCCACCGGGATCGATGGGGCGGCACGGCAGACGCGGTGGCACCGCTTCGGCCAGCTTCGCATCGGCGGTGCCAGCTACAACGATCCGCTGATCGGCGTCAGCCCGATACATCTTGGCGTGGCCGACATGCTGCTTGGCGTGGATTGGCTGCGCGGCAACCGGGTGTGGATTTCCTACGCCATGCGCCGGGTCACCATTCAGCCGTACCCGTAAGGAATGGATTGCCAAGGGTTCCTTTACAGCCGGGCCCGACGACATAGGTTTGGGTGGCGACCGGTCGAGGCCAATCGGTCAGGGACGGCTGCCGGCCGTAGAGGGAGAACGACATGCCCACGTGGCTGATAACGGGTTGCTCGACAGGTTTCGGTCGCCATCTTGCCCAGGCCGTGCTGGCGCGCGGATGGAATGCGGTGGTGACGGCACGTGATCCCGCGGCGGTCGCCGACATTGTGGCGCCCCATCCGGACACCGCTCTCGCCCTTGCGTTGGACGTAACGAACGCGGAGCAGGTGGCGCAGGCGGCCAGGCACGCCGAGACGCGCTTCGGCGCTGTTGACGTGCTGGTGAACAACGCCGGCTATGGCTATCGCGGCGCCGTGGAAGAAGCCGACGAGCCCGACGTGAGGGAACTCTTCGAGACCAATTTCTTCGGTTTGGTTGCCGTGACGAAGGCGGTGCTGCCGGGGATGCGCGCGCGGCGCAGTGGGGCCATCGTCAACATCTCTTCGGTTGCCGGCCGCTTGGCACAACCGGGTTCCGGCTATTATTCGGCGACGAAATTTGCCGTGGGAGGGCTGTCGGACGCGCTGCGCAAGGAAGTCGGCCCGCTTGGCATCAAGGTGATCGTGGTCGAACCGGGTGGCTTCAGAACGGATTTTGCCGGTCGTTCACTGCAACAATCGCGCGGCACGATACCAGACTATGCCGACACCGCCGGCCGGCGCCGGAAGGAAAGCAGCAATGCCGATGGCCGCCAGCCCGGCGATCCGGTGCGGGCGGCCCAGGCGATTATCAAGGCCGTCGAGGATCCCAACCCGCCGTTCCGGCTTCTGCTCGGACGCTTCGCGGTCGACCGTGTTCGGGCGGAGCTCGATGCGCAGCGCAAGGAATTGGATGCGTGGGAGGAAACTGCCGTGAACACGGACTTTCCAGACGCGGGCTAGCAAATTCTGAAGACTGTCGTCCTGGCTGTCCCGCTTGAAGACGTCTGTTCATACCAAGTGCCGTAAATCACGACCTCTACGGCCCCTCCCACAAGGGGAGGGGGTTGGGGGAGGGGCGGTGCCACGAGCTGGAACTTTCGGTCCCTGGTATTAAAGCGGCAATGCCCCCTGCCGCTTATCCGCCGGCTTGACTGCGGTTGCCCGCGCGTCGCCATCGGCGAAGGTGATCCGTAGTGCCATCCCCGGCTTGACGGCGGCGGCCGTCGTCACCGGGTGGTCGCTTGCGTCGAACACCGCGGCGAAGCCGCGCGCCAGAACGGCGTGATACGAAACGGATTCCAGTCGCGCCGCCAGCCCCTCCAATCTGGCATGCGCCTCGCGCAGCCGCGCGCGCACCGGGGCGTCGCTGAGCCGCGGCAGGACGCGGCCGGCGAGGGCCGCGCGGCCCGCCACCGCCTGCCGCAAGCCGGCGCGCAGATGCGCCGCCGCCAGCGCCAGTTCCGACCGCCGCGCCGCCAGCAGGCCGGCGGGCGGGGGCAGATGGCGCTCGGCCTCCACCAGGGCCGCACGGCGCGCGGCGACGAGCCGGGGCAGCGCGATGAGTAGCCGGTGGGCGCGGTCCGTCACCGCCTGCCGTGCGGCCGCCACCGTCTGTGCGGGGTGCGGCAGCCGAGCGGCGCAACGTTCCACGCTGGCGCGGCGGGCGGCGAGCAGGTTGGGAACCGACAGTGTCAATCGTTGCGAACGGTCGTCCAGCCGCTGGCGGGCGGTGCCGAGCAGGGCCGGCAGGTCCGGCAGGCCGCGCTCGGCGCGTTGCAGCGCGCAGCCGCCGCTCCTGCGCGATGCGGTTCAGCGCGCCGGTCAGGCGCGCGCCGTTTTCTGCGCAGATCGGCGAGCAGTTCGAGCCGGGACGGGCACGGCCATCTCGGCCGCCGCGGTGGGCGTGGGGGCGCGGCGGTCGGCGACGAAGTCGATCAGCGTCGTGTCGGTCTCGTGCCCGACCGCGGAGATCAGCGGAATGCGTGCAGGCGGCGGCGGCGCGCACCACGATCTCCTCGTTGAAGGCCATCAGGTCTTCCAGGCTGCCGCCGCCGCGCGCGACGATCAGCACGTCCGGGCGCGGGATCGGCCCGCCCGCCGGCAGCGCCGAAAACCCGTCGATGGCGGCGGCGATGCGCTCGGCCGCGCCCTCGCCCTGCACCGGCACCGGCCAGAGCAGGATGGGGCGCGGGAAACGGCGCGCGATGGTGGTGCGGATGTCCTGGATCACCGCGCCCTGCGCGCGCGGTCACCACGCCGATCACCGCGCGGCAGCAGCGGCAGCGCGCCGCTTGCGCGCGGCGTCGAACAGTCCTTCCGCCGCCAGCTTCACCCGCAGCGCCTCGATCCGCGCCAGCAGCGCGCCGGCGCCGGCATATTCCATCCGCTCGACGATCAGCTGATACGACGAGCGCTCGGCGTAGGAGGAGATGCGGCCGGTGGCGATCACCTCGACGCCGTTCTCCGGCTCGCAGCCCGAGCCGCGGGACGCCGGATTTCCAGACGATGCCGGAGATTTTCGCGCCCTCGTCCTTGAGCGAGAAATAGATGTGGCCGGAGGGATAGCGCTTCAGCTCGGTGATCTCGCCGCGCACCCGCACGCGGCCGAAATTGCCCTCCAGCGTGCGCTTCACCGCGCCGGAGATTTCCGAGACGGTGTATTCGGGGATATTGGAGGCGGCGGTGGCGGCTCGATCGTCCATGGCCGCAGCCTATGCTAGAGCGCGCGCGGCGCTTGAAGCCGGGAGGGGCTGCGAATGCGCGTGCTGGTGGTGGGATCGGGCGGACGGGAACATGCGCTGTGCTGGGCGATCGCGGCCAGCCCGCTGCTGACCAAGCTGTGGTGCGCGCCGGGCAACCCGGGCATCGCGCAGCGTTGCCGACCAATGTGCCGATCGGCGCGATGGACATCGCCGCGCTGGTGGCGTTCGCGCGCGACAACACGATCGATCTGGTGGTGCCCGGGCCGGAGGCGCCGCTGGTCGCCGGCATCACCGACGCGATGGGCGCCGGCGGGCATCGCCTGCTGCGGCCCGACGGCCGCCGCCGCGCAGCTGGAAGGCAGCAAGAGCTTCACCAAGGAGATCTGCGACGCCGCCGGCATCCCGACCGCGCTGTGGGAGCGGTTCGACGATGCCGACGCCGCGCGCGACTTCGTGCGCCGGCGCGGCGCGCCGATCGTGGTGAAGGCGGACGGGCTGGCGGCGGGCAAGGGCGTGGTGGTGGCCGCCTCGCTGCGACGAGGCGCGAACAGGCCGATCGCCGATTTCATGGACGCACGGCAGCTTGGGCGCCGCCGGCGCCGCGGTGGTGATCGAGGAATGCCTGGTCGGCGAGGAAGTCTCGCGTCTTCGCGCTGTGCGACGGCACGCACGCGATCCCGCTGGGCGCGGCGCAGGACCATAAGCGGGTCGGCGACGGCGATACCGGGCCGAACACCGGCGGCATGGGCGCCTTCGCGCCGCCGCCCGCGCTCACGCCGGCGCTCGAACAGGCGGCGATGGAGCGCATCATCCGCCCGGCGCTGGCCGAGCTGGCGCGGCGCGGCACGCCGTTCCGCGGCATCCTGTTCGCCGGGCTGATGCTGACGGCGGACGGGCCGAAGCTGATCGAATTCAACGTCCGCTTCGGCGACCCGGAATGCCGAGTGCCTGCTGCCGCGGCTGCACTCGGACCTGCTGCCGGCGCTGCTGGCCGCCTGCGACGGCGAGCTGGCGCATTTCGACCTGCGCTGGCGGCCGGGGGCGACGCTGGCCGTGGTGATGGCGGCGCACGGCTATCCCGGCACGCCGGTGCGCCACACGCCGATCGGCGACCTGGCGGCGGCCGAGGCGGTGCCCGGCGCGCTGGTGTTCCAGGCCGGCACGGAGGTGCTGGACGGCCACCTGGTGTCCGCCGGCGGGCGCGTGCTGGTGGTGTGCGCGGCACGGGGCGGACCTGGCGGCGGCGCATGCGGCCGCGTATCGCGCGGTGGCGGCGATCGACTGGCCGGACGGGTTCTATCGCCGCGACATCGGCTGGCGCGCGCTGACGTGAGATGAGCGGGCGCGGACCCGCGCGCCCGGGCGCACTGGGCAGCCTGCTCGACTGGCCGTTACGCAACCTGATCGGCGGCGTGCTGTACATGCTGGTGGTGATGGCGGTGGCCGTCGTCGCCTATGTCGCGCAGGGATGGAGCCTGGGCGATGCCGTCTACATGGTGGTGCTGACGGTCTATACGGTCGGCTACGATGAGGTGCGCAGCGTCGATACGCCGACATTGCGGGCCACCACGATTGCGCTGATCGTGTTCGGCTGCACCGGCATGATCTTCCTGACCGGCGTGCTGGTGCAGCTTCTGACGCTGAGCCAGCTGCAACAGGTTTTCCGGGGCAAGCGCATGCAGAACCAGATCGACGCGTTGCGCGGCCATGTCGTGATCTGCGGTTTCGGGCGCATCGGCGTGATGCTGGCGCGCGAGATGCAGGCCGGGCAGGCGGCATTCGTGCTGGTGGAGCAGCGCGAGGAGCGGCTGATCGGGGCGCGTGAGCTCGGCTACCTGTGCGTCCACGGCAACGCCACCGACGAGACCGCGCTGGAGGCGGCCGGCATCCGCCGCGCGCGCGTTCTGGCGACCGTGCTGCCGGACGACGCGGCGAACGTGTTCATCACACTGAGCGCGCGCAGCCTGAACGCCGACCTCACGATCATCGCGCGCGGCGAGGTGCCGAGCACCGAGACCAAGCTGTTGCAGGCGGGCGCGAACCATGTGGTGCTGCCGACGCATATCGGCGCCGAGCGCATCGCCGAGATGATCCTGTTTCCGCATGCCGCCGAATTGCTGCACGGCACCCGGCACGAGGAGGATTTTGCCCGTGAGCTGCGCAGGTTCGGCCTGGACATGGAGGTGGTCGCGGTGGCGGCCGAAAGCGGCTGCGTCGGGCGCACGGTGCGGGAGATCGAGCAGGAGGCAGCCGGCGCGTTTCTGGTCGTGGCGCTGAACCGCCGCGACGGGACCAGCGAGACCCCGCCGGACGGCAACGCGGTGGTGCGGGCGGGGGATGGTGTGGTGGTGGTGGCCCACCCGGGGCGGGCGGCGGCGGTGATGGGGCTGTTTCGCGAGCGGTGGAAGCGGCTGGGGCGGTGACCCGCAGATAGCCGCGAAATCACGCGCTCCGTTTGGTGCCATCGGGCGGATAAGCGCGGCGTCATCCGCCATCGTAACGTGGTGCGCCGCTATCTGGCCTTGTCGCCGATAGCGGCCGATCGCCTCGAAAGATATTACGCTGTTCGCGGTGATCCGGTGTTCAGGCTGCCTCCGCCCGGATCGCATCCGCCAGCGTATTGAACATCCGGTCGATCTGCGGCTTCTCGACGATCAGCGGCGGCGACAGCGCGATGATGTCGCCGGTGGTGCGGATCAGCAGCGCCGGCGTCGAAGCAGCGATGGAACATCGCGCACCGCGCGGTCGGTCGGCTTGCCGGCGCGGCGCTGCAGCTCGATGCCGGCGACCAGACCGTAATTGCGGATGTCGATGACGTTCGGCAGACCCCGCAGGCTGTGCGCGCCGTCCTCGAAATACCCCTCCATCGCGCGGGCGCGGGCGGGCAGCTCCTCCTTCGCGATGCAGGTCGATCGTGGCCACGGCGGCGGCGGCGGCGAGCGGGTGGCCGGAATAGGTGTAGCCGTGGAACAGCTCGATGCCGGCCGGCGCGCTGTCGACGATGGTGCGGAAGATCTTGTCGTGCACGGCGACCGCGCCCATCGGCACGGCGGCGTTGGTCAGCCCCTTGGCCATCGTCATGATGTCCGGCGTCACGCCGACACGCTCGGCGCCGAAGAACGTGCCGAGGCGGCCGAAGCCGGTGATCACCTCGTCGAAGATCAGCAGGATGCCGTGCTTGTCGCACAGCTCGCGCAGGCGTTGCAGGTAGCCCACGGGCGGCACCAGCACGCCGGTCGAGCCGGCCAGCGGTTCGACCATCACGGCCGCGATGGTGTCGCCGTGCAGTGCCACCAGGCCTTCCAGCGCGTCGGCCAGATGCGCGCCCCAGGCCGGCTGGCCGCGCGTGAAGGCGTTGTGGTCGGGCGCATGGGTGTGCGGCAGGTGATCGACGTAAGGCAGCATGGCGCCGAACTGCTTGCGGTTCGCCGCCGATGCCGCCCACCGAAATGCCGCCGAAGCCGACGCCGTGATAGCCGCGCTCGCGCCCGATCAGCCGCACCCGCTGCGCCTCGCCGCGTGCGCGCTGATAGGCGAGCGCGATCTTCAGCGCCGTGTCGGCGCTCTCCGACCCGGAATTGGTGAAGAACACCCGGTCCAGCCCGGCCGGCGTATGCTCGGCGATCATGCGCGGCGGCCTGGAAGGCGATCGGGTGGCCGAGCTGGAAGGTCGGCGCGAAATCCATCACCGCCGCCTGCTTCTGGATCGCCTCGGTGATCTCGCGCCGTCCGTGCCCGGCGTTGACGCACCACAGGCCCGCGGTGCCGTCCAGCACTTCCTCGCCCGTCGTGCGTGTAGTAGTGCATGCCCTCGGCCCGTGCCAGCATGCGCGGCGTGGCCTTGTAGGTGCGGTTGGCCGTGAACGGCATCCAGAAGGCGTCGAGGTTGTTCGGGCGCGGCGTGCTGATTTCGTTCATCGGGCAAATCCTGGCCAGTCGCTGATCGCACAGGTTCGCGCGTTGCGGCCCCGGCCGCAAGTTCCGCTTCCCGTGCCGTCGCGGCATTCTGTCCCCGGGGCCGCGACGGAGGGCGACATGCTATCGGACAGTTTTCCGCCGGTCGCCGGCACCGATGCGCGTGTGCTGATCCTGGGCTCGCTGCCCGGCCCGCTGTCGTTGGCGCGTCAGCAGGTACTATGCCATGCCGCAGAACGCGTTCTGGCGGATTATGGGCCGCCTGGTCGGCGCCGCGCCGGAACTGCCCTACGGCGAGCGGCTCGAACGGCTCATGGCGCGGCGGATCGCGCTCTGGGACGTCTGCGCGACGGCCTTCCGGCAGGGCGCGCTTGACACCGCGATCCAGCCCGACAGTGTGGTGCCGAACGATATCGGCGGGCTGTTGCGGCTGCATCCGGCCATGGCACTGATCTGCTTCAACGGCGCGAAGTCGGCCGCCATCTTTGCGCGCCGGATCCTGCCGGCGCTGCCGCCCGGCCAACCGGCCATCGGCCGGGCCGTACTGCCGTCCACCAGCCCGGCCTTCGCCGGCATGCCGTTCGACGAGAAGCTGCGGCGCTGGGGCGACGCGCTACGGCGTGGCGGCGTGCTGACGGACTGACGGCACATGAGCCGCTGGCGCCACCCAATACGACGCGCCGCCGCCGGTAACCGCCAGCCCTCGGTCAGCCAACCCTGGTCGCCGACGCGCAATTTCTCCACCACCACGTGACCGCGCAGCGTTGTGATACGCGCCCCGGGGCGAAAGAATCTGGCGTATAGCCGACGACGGTAAAAAGTGAATCGCCAGTAAAATTAGAATTCCGGTCGCAGTTCTCCATTTGGACGGTATTCATCGAATCTATAGCGGCGACAATCTTATATGACGATGCAGCGGGAAATGCGGCCTGGAAAGGCGCTCCCGTCTCATCCACACTCAGACTCAGGAATTGCGGCAGGCCCCCGCTGACCGTTGTCGTGCCTGACAGGGCCGTTACGGCGCCAAGCTGCGCGCCGCCGAAGGTAAATCCGACGAGATCGGCAAGGTTCCGGGGTGAAGCGGACATGGCGCGCTCTCCGAATGTACAATGTTTTGTCGGGGTCGCCCGCGGTTTGGACGAATCATGACGTCCGCGCCGCGGCGGGTCGATACAAGCCAATGCTCGCTGTAATGAATGCGGAGATCCCTACCGAATTCGTCCAGATATGGCGATCCTTTCGGCTGATACCGCCGCTGGCGTGGCCCCGGTAGGGCATGCTGCCCGTCATGTCCGCGTGCCGAATCGGAACACCGTCGTGCTGTCGAATGTCTGGCCGGGCTTGAGTTCGGTGGTCGGAAAACCCGGGCGGTTGGGGCTGTCGGGGAAGTGCTGGGTTTCCAGCGTGAAGGCGTCGGTCTGGCGATAGATGCCGCCGTTGCCGGCGTAGGCACCGGTCAGGAAGTTGCCGGTGTAGATCTGCACGCCCGGCTCGTTGGTCAGGCATTCCAGGGTGCGGCCGCTCGCCGGGTCATATGCGGTCGCGGCGAGCTGCGGCTCCGCCGGGTTGCCATGCTTGTTCAGCACCCAGTTGTGGTCGTAGCCGTGCGCCCAGATCAGCTGCTGGTCATCGGCGCGGATGCGCGCGCCAATGGCGGTCGGTTTGCGGAAGTCGAAAGGGGTGTTTTCGACCGGCGCATTCTGGCCGAGCGGGATCGCGGTGCTGTCGGTTGGCGTGTATTGGTCGGCGTCGACCATCAGCACCTGGTTGAACACGCCATCGCGTGAGCCGGCGCCGGCAAGGTTGAAATACGAGTGGTTGGTCAGGTTCAGCACCGTGTCGGCGTCGGTCGTCGCGCGGTAGCGGATCGTGAAGGCGTTGTCGTCGGACAGGCTGTACGTGACGGTGACATCCAGCATGCCCGGGTAGCCTTCCTGCCCGGCCGGGCTGACCAGATGCAGGTCGGCGCTGACCGCATGGCCGCTGGCGGGGCCGGCATGCAGGTCCCAGACCTGCTTGTCGAAGCCCTTGATGCCGCCATGCAGCGAATTCGGCGGATTGTTGATGGCCAGCGTGTAGTCGTGGCCATCGAGGCTGAAATGGCCGCGCGCGATGCGGTTGGCGTAGCGGCCGATCAGCGCGCCGAAATACAGCCCGCCCTCGGCGCTCTTGGTCTCGTAGTCCCGCAGGGTCGGGAAGCCGAGCACGATGTTGCCCGGATGCCCGGCGCGGTCCGGCGTGATGATCTGCGTGACGATGCCGCCATAGGTCATGAATTTCACGGTGACGCCGTGGCGGTTGCTCATCGTGACGAGGCTGACGGGCTTGCCGTCCGCCGTGGTTCCGAACGAGGCCGTGCCGAGCGTCGCGGCGGCGGCCGGGGTGGCCGCCAGCGCGGCGGCTGCGGCGAGCGGTGCGGGGCGGATCATGGGCGTTGCTCCTGTCATTCCGGTTGCAACGCAGGAACGCGCCTGGGCGGCCGGCGTCGCACCTCTCATCGGCGCGACCCAGGCTGACACGGCCGTGTGCGGCCCCTATCTTGTCAGGCTGGGGGGAAGAAGGAGAACCATCATGCTGAACCAGCTCGCGAGCCTGCCGCTGAAGGACCCGTCCCTGTTCCGCCAGGCCAACCACATCGACGGCAAATGGGTCGAGGCCGAGAGCGGCCGCACCATCGCCGTGAAGAACCCCGCCACGGGCGAGGTCATCGGCGAAGTCCCGGCGCTGTCGGCCGGCGAAACCCGCCGTGCCATCGAGGCCGCGCACCGCGCCCAGCCCGGCTGGCGCGCCCATACGGCCAAGGAGCGCGCCGCGATCCTGCGCCGGCTGAGCGACCTGATGCTCGCCAACACCGACGACCTCGCGATCATCATGACCGCCGAGCAGGGCAAGCCGCTGGCCGAGAGCCGCGGCGAGATCGCCTACGCCGCCAGCTTCATCGAGTGGTTCGCCGAGGAGGGCAAGCGCGTCTACGGCGACACCATTCCGCAGAACGTGCGCGGCCGGCGCATCATGGTGCTGAAGGAGCCGATCGGCGTTTTCGCCGCCATCACGCCGTGGAATTTCCCGGCCGCCATGATCACCCGCAAGACCGGCCCCGGCTGGGCCGCCGGCTGCACCGGCGTGGTCCGCCCGGCCAGCCAGACGCCGTTCTCCGCGCTGGCGATCGCCGTGCTGGCCGAGCGCGCCGGCTTCCCGCCCGGCGTCTGCAACGTCATCACCGGCCCGGCCGGCGAGACCGGCGGCGAGCTCACCTCCAACCCGCTGGTGCGCAAGCTGACGTTCACCGGCAGCACCGAAGTGGGCGCGAAGCTGCTCGCGCAGTGCGCGCCGACGGTGAAGAAGACCAGCATGGAACTGGGCGGCAATGCGCCGTTCATCGTGTTCGACGACGCGGACCTCGACGAGGCCGTGGAGGGCGCGATCGCCAGCAAATACCGCAACACCGGCCAGACCTGCGTCTGCGCCAACCGGATGCTGGTGCAGGACGGCGTCTACGAGCGCTTCGCCGAGAAGCTGCTGGCGGCCGTGGCCAAGCTGAAGGTCGGCAACGGCATGGAGGAGGGCGTCACCCAGGGGCCGCTGATCAACGCCGACGCCGTGCGCAAGGTCGAGGACCACATCGCCGACGCGACCGCCAAGGGTGCCCGTATCGCCACCGGCGGCAAGCGCCACGCGCTCGGCGGCAATTTCTTCGAGCCGACCGTGCTGGTGGACGTGCCGCGCGCGGCCGACGATCTTCCGCGACGAGACGTTCGGCCCGGTCGCGCCGCTGTTCCGCTTCAAGACCGAGGAGGAGGCGATCGAGATGGCCAACGACACCGAGTTCGGCCTCGCCGCGTATTTCTACGCCCGCGACGTCGGCCGCGTCTTCCGCGTGGCCGAGGCGCTGGAATACGGCATCGTCGGCATCAACGAGGGCATCATCTCGACCGAGGTGGCGCCGTTCGGCGGCATGAAGTCGTCCGGCCTGGGCCGCGAGGGTTCGAAATACGGCATCGAGGACTATCTGGAGATCAAATACGTGGCACTCGGCGGTATCGGCGCGTGACGGTCCCGGCATACGATTTCGATCTGTTCGTGATCGGCGGCGGCAGCGCGGGCGTGCGCTGCGCCCGCATCGCCGCCGGGCATGGCGCCCGCGTCGGCGTGGCGGAGGAACGCTTCTGGGGCGGCACCTGCGTGAATGTCGGCTGCGTGCCGAAGAAGCTCATGGTGATGGCGTCCGAATACGGCGCCGTCGCACGCCGATGCGCGCGGCTTCGGCTGGGACATCCCGGCGGGGACGCATGACTGGTCGGCGCTGATCGCCAACAAGGACAGGGAAATCGCCCGGCTCAACGCGCATCTACCGTCGGCTGCTGGACGCCGCCGGCGCGACTGTGTTCGAGGCGCGGGCGACGCTTCATCGACGCCCACACGCTCGATGTCGGCGGCCGGCGCGTCACGGCCGAGCGGATCGTCATCGCCACCGGCGGCCACCCGCTGCGGCCCGACTTTCCGGGCGGCGAGCTCTGCATCATCTCCGACGACGCGTTCTTCCTGCACGAGCGGCCCGAGCGCGTCGTCATCATCGGCGGCGGCTACATCGCCGTCGAATTCGCCGGCATCTTCGCCGGGCTTGGCGCCGAGTCGATCTCGTCTACCGCCAGCCTCTGCCGTTGCGCGGCTTCGACGAGGATCTGCGGGTCGCGCCTGGCCGAGGCGCTGGAGGCGGCAGGGATGGGCCTGCACCGCGGCGTGACGATCGAATCCGTCGAAGCCGACGGGCCGGCCAGGCGGGTGCGTCTGGCGGACGGCACCGTGCTCGATGTCGATCTGGTGTTCGTCGCGATCGGCCGCGATGCCGCAACGTCGAGGGCCTTGGGCTGGACGAAGCCGGCGTGGAGACCGGACGGCTTCGGCGCGGTCACGGTCGATGCCGAGAACCGCGCCAACTCGGTGACGCATATCTACGCCATCGGCGACGTCACCGACCGGCTGAACCTGACCCCGGTCGCCACCGCCGAGGGCCATGCGCTGGCCGACACGCTGTTCGGCACCGGTCCGCGCTTCGTGGGCCTGGACAACGTGGCGACCGCGGTCTTCTCCATCCCGCCGCTCGGCACGGTGGGCCTGACCGAGGCGCAGGCGGCGACGCGGGGGCCGGCGAATATCTTCCTCACCCGCTTCACCCCGATGCGCCACAACGCTGACCGGCCGGGCGCGCAAGACGATGATGAAGCTGATCGTCGACCAGGCAGACGCAGAAGGTGCTCGGGCGCGCACATGCTGGGCGAGGACGCGCCGGAAATCATGCAGGGCCTGTCCATCGCGATCAACTGCGGCGCCACCAAGGCGGATTTCGACCGCACCATCGGCATCCACCCGACCGCGGCCGAGGAATTCGTCACGTTGCGCACGCGACCAGGGTTGTCGGCGAGGGCCCGCGCCCCGCCACCGATGAAGTGCAGCTGGTGGTAGCCGACGAATCGCGGTGCGGAGATTGGCGTGGCGAGTAATGCCTGCCCCGCCGACGCCACTGTAGCCATTCGGTCAAATCCGGAGACAACCGACCTGGATACCGTCTGTACGGTCCCAGGAGTCCGAGAGGCGGAACGGGAGCTATCGCGATGACGTCACTGGACCCCCGACAGCTGGCGCAACTGCCCGATCCGGCAGGTGCCGAGCTATCCGGACGCCGCGAAGCTGGCCGCCATGGAGGCACGGCTGACGCGCTATCCGCCGCTGGTGTTCGCCGGCGAGGCGCGGCGGCTGAAGGCGTCAGCTCGCGCCTGGCCGCCGACGGCCAGGCCTTCGTGCTGCAAGGCGGCGACTGCGCCGAAAGCTTCGGCGACTTCACCGCCAACATCATCCGCGACACGTTCCGCGTGCTGCTGCAGATGGCCGTCGTGCTGACCTTCGGCGGCGCGTGCCGGTGGTGAAGCTCGGCCGCATGGCCGGCCAGTTCGCCAAGCCGCGCTCGCTCCGACACCGAGACCGTCGACGGCGTCAGCGCTGCCGTCCTATCGCGGCGACATCGTCAACGGGCCGGAATTCACCGCCGAGGCGCGCTGCCGGACCCGGCGCGCATGGAATTCGGCTATTTCCAGTCCGCCGGCACGCTCAACCTGCTGCGCGCCTTCGCCTCCGGCGGCTATGCCGACCTGCACGAGGTGCATCGCTGGAACCTCGAATTCGTCAGCCGCTCGCCGCTGGTGGAGCGCTACCGCGACCTGGCCGGCGCGCATCGACGAGACGCTCGAGCTTCATGGCGCGCCTGCGGCATGACCAGCATGTCCACGCCGCAGATCCGCGAGACCGATTTCTACACCAGCCATGAAGCGCTGCTGCTGCCCTACGAGCAGGCGCTGACCCGCGTCGATTCCACGACCGGCGACTGGCTATGCCTGCTCGGCGCATTTCCTCTGGATCGGCGACCGCACGCGCCAGCTGGACGGCGCGCATGTCGAATTCATGCGCGGCGATCAAGAACCCGATCGGCATGAAGGTCGGCCCGACGCATGCGAGGCGGACGACCTGCTGCGGCTGATCGACCGGCTGAACCCGGCACGACGAGCCGGGCCGCCTGACGCTGATCAGCCCGCATGGGCGCCGACAAGGTGGAGCGCAAGCTGCCGCCGCTGCTGCGCGCGGTGAAACGGCGCGGGCGCAGCGCGTCGGTCTGGCTCTGCGACCCGATGCACGGCAACACCATCAGCACGGCGCAGAAGCTGAAGACGCGGCGCTTCGATGCGATCCTGTCCGAAGTGCGCGACTTCTTCGCCATGCCATGCGGCCGAGGGCACCGATCGCCGGCGGCGTGCATGTGGAGATGACCGGGCAGGACGTGACCGAATGCGTCGGCGGCGCGCGCGGCTGACCGAGGCGGATCTCGGCGCCGCTACGAGACGTTCTGCGACCCGCGGCTGAATGCCGAGCAGTCGCTGGAACTGGCGTTCCTGGTGGCCGAGGAGCTGAAGGCGCGGCGGCGCCGGCTCCGAACGCCCGCTGTCGCGGCGCAATAGCGATGGCAGCCGGGGCGACGCCGGCTCGCAGCGGCAGCCGCAGCGACATCGCCGCCCGCACCGACGCCTATTTCAACCGCACGCGCGACGTCGTGCAGCCGCTTCGGCGACAAGCGCGTCACCTATGCGGTATTTCTGCGCCGGCCGGTGATTTCGCGCCCCGGCGCTGATGGTGGAATGGCTGGAGGCGGTCGCCAACGGCGCGCGGCGACACGTTCGAGATCGACCTGGTGCATCCGAAGGCAGCTGGGTCGGCGCCGGCGAGCCGATGGTCTATATCACCGGCAGCTTGAGCCAGCTTGGCCGATCTCGAGACGATCTTCCTGCAAAAGCTCGGCGCCGCCTGCGTCGCCGCGCATAACGCCTTCCAGATGTGCATGGCGCTGCCGAAGGCCGCCTTCCTGGCCATGGAGGCGCGGCACTGCGCAGGTGCGGAAATGCAGGAGATGATGGCCTATGCCGCCGCGGTCGGCTCAGCGCGGCGGCGCAGGCGCGAGGGCGCCAAGGGCTTTATCGGCAACGCCAATGACTGGCACGGCGCATTATTTCGGCGCGCGCGCACGGCTGCGGCACGATGCCGCACGCGCTGATCGGCTATGCCGGCTCCACCGCTGCGCGCGGCGGAGATGTTCGTGGAGACCTTCCCCGACGAAGAACCTGACCGTGCTGGTCGATTATTTCGGCCGTGAGGTCACCGACGCGCTGGCCGTCTGCCGGCGTTTCCCGGATCTGGCGCGCGGCCGGGCGGCTGGCGGTGCGGCTGGACACGCATGGCGGCCGCTTCCTGGAAGGCGCTGGACCCGCAGCAGAGCTATGCGGTGCTGGAGCGCCACGCGCCCGGCGCGATCCGCCGCTACCGCAGCGAGACCGAACTGCGCTATCTGGTCGGCACCGGCGTCTCCGCCGCCGCCATCTGGCGCATGCGCGAGGTGCTGGACGAGGCGGGGTTCGAGCGGGTGCGGCATCGTCGTCTCCTCCGGCTTCGGCGTCGACAAATGCAGCGTCATGGCCGATACGCACGCGCCGATCGACGTCGTCGGCACCGGCAGCTTCATCCCCGAACGCTGGAGCGAGACCTACGCCACCGCCGACATCGTCGCCTATGACGGCGAGCCGATGGTGAAGATCGGGCGCGAATTCCTGCTGCGGCGCAAGGGCGAACGCCAGCGGGGCTGATCCGGCGCGGGTCGCGAACAAAAAACGCGCCGGGCGGGGGGTGCCCGCCCGGCGCGATCCGGGTCGTCCGGCTGTCAGGTAGCGACTTACTGGCAGGCGGTCGCCGCCGCCAGCTGCGGGTTGTTGGTCGCATCGGAGTTGCCGTTGACGGTGCCGCGCGAGGCGAGCTGCGCGTTGTTGGTCGCATCGGAGTTGCCGTTGACGGTGCCACGCGAGGCGAGCTGCGCGTTGTTGGTCGCGTCGGAGTTGCCGTTGACGGTGCCGCGCGAGGCGAGCTGCGCGTTGTTGGTCGCGTCGGAGTTGCCGTTGACGGTGCCGCGCGAGGCGAGCTGCGCGTTGTTGGTCGCGTCGGAGTTGCCGTTCACGGTACCGCGCGAGGCGAGCTGCGCGCTCTTGGCGGCGTCGGAGTTGCCGTTGATGGTGCCGCGCGAGGCGAGCTGCGCGTTGTTGGTCGCGTCGGAGTTGCCGTTGACGGTGCCGCGCGAGGCGAGCTGCGCGTTGTTGGTCGCGTCGGAGTTGCCGTTCACGGTGCCGCGCGAGGCGAGCTGCGCGTTGTTGGTCGCATCGGAGTTGCCGTTGACGGTGCCGCGCGAGGCGAGCTGCGCGTTGTTGGTCGCATCGGAGTTGCCGTTGACGGTGCCGCGCGAGGCGAGCTGCGCGTTGTTGGTCGCATCGGAGTTGCCGTTGACGGTGCCACGCGAGGCGAGCTGCGCGTTGTTGGTCGCATCGGAGTTGCCGTTCACGGTGCCACGCGAGGCGAGCTGCGCGTTGTTGGTCGCATCGGAGTTGCCGTTCACGGTACCACGCGAAGCCAGCTGTCCGGCGCTCGACGTGCCGGTCGCACTGCCGCGCGAAGCCTGCTGGCCGGCGATGCACGGCTTCACGCCCGTCGCGTCCTGCGCGTAGGCGCCAAACGACAGCAGCAGCGCGGCGGCCGCGACAGTCGAAACAAGGGTGAGACGTTTCATCACAAAGTTCTCCTCAGGATTAACTTGATGTTCGAGTTTTGCACGCGGCCAACGGGTTTCAACGGATCGCCGTCCCGGACGAATGGGGGGCTGCCATTTCGACTCGGCTCGGCTGACGGAATTACGGCTGATGGGGTCACTCGGACCTGCCACTCACACGTTTGTTACTGAATAAACCGGACCTGCGGGCCGTTCGTCAGCTGCGTAACGGCCCCTTCTCGCTGCGAGACGCTGCGCCGCTGTCACTACTCGATTCTTGCGCATAACGAGCATAACAGCGACAGCATGTTTCCCGGCAAGCGCCCGTTTGGTACCGCGGCGCATATCCACTGCCGAGCCGATGCTATCGTCGTCGACCTGCCTGACGACATCGCCGGGGCCTATCCCCCGCAGCGCTGCGTTGCTGCCGGATGAAACGCCCGTCACCAGGATGCCATTCATGCCGTGGCTCGTCCGGTATGCAGCCCGCGCGTGACCGGTCCGCGGCGTCGGCGCCCTGTGCTGCTGCTGCTGCCACCGCATCCCTGGTCACTCCCGAACCGTGGCAAGTATCGCGCGATTCCCGTGATGACGCCATACGTTGCGTGTCCGCAGTCGGGGCCCTGTCGGCGGCAGGCTGATCGGTATTCGAACGACCCGCCCTGGCAGTCACGCGGCCAGACGGTCGCGGGCAGGTCCGAACAGGAAATTGATGTCTTCGGCGTCCATCGCCGGCACGGCGGCGGAATCCTCACTGAACGCGAGGCTTGCCAACGCCGCCTTGCGCTCCTGCAATTCCACGATGCGCTCCTCGACCGTATCGGCCGCGATCAGCTTGTAGACGAACACCGATTTCGTCTGGCCGATCCGGTGCGCGCGGTCGGAGGCCTGGTCCTCGACGGCCGGGTTCCACCACGGGATCGTAATGGATCACCGTATCGGCCGCCGTGAGGTTGAGGCCGCGCCCGCCGGCTTTCAGGCTGATCAGGAACAGCGGCACCTCGCCGGCCTCGAAGCGGCGCACCGGCTGCCGCGCGGTCGCGCGTGTCGCCGCGCAGCTCGACGAAGTGGATGCCGGCGTCGGTGCAGCCGCGGCTTCATCAGGTCGAGCATCGAGGTGAACTGCGAGAACAACAGAATGCGGCGGCCCTCGGGGATCATCTCGCCGATCATCTCCAGCAGATCATCGAGCTTGGCCGGACGCGACCTGGCCGGTGCGGCCGTGCGCCAGCTTGCACCAGCCGCGGGTCGCAGCAGACCTGGCGCAGCTTCAGCAGCGCATCGAGCACGACGACGCGGCTGCGCGCCAGGCTGCGCTCGGCGATCTGCTGCGCGCACCGTCTCGTACAGCGTGGCGCGGATCGTCTCGTACAGCTCGCGCTGGTCCGGGGCGAGGGTGATGCGGCGCAGGATGGTGTGCTTGGGCGGCAGCTCGGTCGCCACCTCCGCCTTGGTACGGCGCAGGATGAACGGGCGGATGCGCTGCACCAGCTGTGCCGGCGCACCGGGTCGCCGTTCTTCTCGATCGGCGTGCGGAAGCGCCTGGCGAAACTCTGCGCTGGTCCCGAGCAGGCCCGGCATCAGGAACGCGAACTGCGACCACAATTCGTCGAGATTGTTCTCGATCGGCGTGCCGGAGAGGCAGAGCCGATGTGCGCGGTGTCGCAGCTGGCACACCGCGCGCGTCGCCCGCGCCTCGGGGCTCTTGATCGCCTGCGCCTCGTCGAGCACCACGATGTGCCAGGCAATCGCGCTTCATCTCCTCGATGTCGCGGGTCAGCACGGTGTAGGTGGTGATGACGACATGCGCGTCGTCGAGCTGTTCGCGGCGCTTGCGTGGCGGTCGAGCCCGTGCAGCACGACGACGTTCAGATGCGGCGCGAATTTGGCCAGCTCGGCGCGTCCAGTTCGGCGACCAGGCTGGTCGGCACCACGATCAGCGCCGGCGCGGTCAGGCGGCCTGCCGCGTGCTCGACGCAGATATGCGCGATGGTCTGCGCGGTCTTGCCGAGCCCCATGTCGTCGGCGAGCAAGCCGCCCAGCCCGTGGCTGGCGCAGATGTTGCAGCCAGTCCACGCCGTGCTGCTGGTAGGGGCGCAGGCTCGGCCTTGAAGCCGGCCGGCACCGGTACCGGGATGACTCTCCGGCTCGCCGCGGAAGCGCTCGACATAGGCAGCGATGGTCGGCGGCGTTCTGCCAGCGCGTGGTGAGCACGTCCTCCAGGTCGAGCACCGGGCGGCGGCCTCGACCGGCGCAGCACCAGCGCGTCTTCTCGGCGGTGCGCGCCGGCGGTCTCGATCAGATCGCCCATCACGGCCAGCAGGCGGCCGATGCGCTCGGCGGGCAGCTTGATGACGCGGCCGTCGTCCAGGCTGGTGATCAGCTCGCCATCGACGATCCGCGCCGCGCTCGATGCCGCCGCGCGCGCGCAGATGGATCAGGATCGGCAGCAGCGGTGGCGCACGCCATCGATCTCGATGCCGAAATCCAGTGAAAAGTTGCCCTGTGACCCGCCTGCCTTGGACGCGCCCGATTGCGGCGCATCGGCGATCCGCATGTCGTAGGCGCCGACCGAGCCGACGACGCGCGGGCCGAAGCCCGGGTCAGTCAGGCTGCGCCAATCGCCGGCCTGCAAGGCTGGCAGCCGTTCGGTGACGAAACGCTGCCAGCCTTCGGCGGCGTCGCGGCCGCGCAGCACGAACACAAGCCGCCCTTTTGCCGCCCGCGCGTCGGCCATGCGCATCTGTACGAAGCCGTCCTGGCGCAGGATCTCCAGCGCGGCGGCTTCGGCGGCGCGGTCGCGGCGCACGAAGACCGGCCCCTCCGGCCCGTCGACGCGCACGAATTGCCGGTCGTCGTCGGCGGGGATGATGGCGCCGTCGTAGTCGAAGTCCAGCCGCAGGGCATCGAGCTGCTGCATGCGGCCGCGTTCGTCGGGGCATGGCAGCCGCGTCAGATGCAGCACGGGCGTCGGGGCGCGCTCGACGATGACCTGTTCGGTGGCCACCGGCGGGTCGGCCCGCCGTCTGAGCGGCTCCACGCGGCCGCGTCCGGTCGGTCGCGCCGGGAGCGGCGCGCGCGGCGGCGGGGCCGGCGGGCGCACGCGGACAGGCCCGACCGCCCCGGACGCGGCATCGACGTACCAGGGGCCGGTTTCACCACGGATGATGGCCGAGCCGGCCGGGAGCGCGGCCGTCGTGGCGGCGGCAAGCATCCGTTCCATGCCGGGCAGGAGGCGTTGGCCACCAACATGCCAGCGCGCCTGGCCGCTCCGCGACAGGGCGCCCAGGATGGTCGCGACCCGTGCCGGCGGCACGCCGATCCGCGAGGTGTCCCCGCCGCCCAGCAGGCCGGCGATGTCGCGCAGCATCTTGCCGGCCTGCGGATCGGCGGCGATCCGGGCCGGCGTCGTCGGGATGATGGTGCCGCTGCGCTCGCCGATGCGCAGCGTCGCGACGGCACAGGCATGCGGCGGTGTGGCGGGCGACAGTTCGAACACGGTCCGCTGCCGTTCCGGCTCCGGAGCGCCCGGCGCCGCCGTCACCAGCGTGTCGAGAAAACTCTGCTGCTCCGGCCGCCGCAGGGCCGGGAACCGGTCGAGCGCCGCGAATGCCGTCGCCGCCACATGCGCGCAGCCCGTGCCGCCGCAGGTGCACGTGTAGTCGAACACGACGCGACGCCCGAGCGCACCCGGCGTGATGCGGACCCGGTGGCCCTCCACGGCCTCCCGCACGTCGGCCACGATGGTGGCGCCGTCGAGTTGCACCGTGACCGCGTCGGCCAGCACCAGCCCGCGCCCCCGGGTGAGGCTGCGCGCGTCGAGCACCCGGGCAAGGTCCTGGGATGAGAACGGCGTCGGCGTCGGCATGCAGGGACCTCGGCGGGCTGGCTTGCTGGGCTCGCCCGGCGGGCGTGACGGCAGGATGACGGGATGCCGCCGCCGGCTCAACCCGTATGGGGCAGGTCCGCAACTTTCCCGCCCGGCGTTGCAGTTCGCTGTCCCGGCCGCGTGTCAGCCGCCCCCTGTCCGCCACGGTCCAGGTGCGCTAAGACGCGCGCTTGCCTTGGAGGATTGCCTTGAACACGTCACCTGCGCCGGCCCCGATCGCTCCCTCGCGAGGGGCCAACAGCCTGCGCAGCGGCCCGGACGCGCGCGGCCGGTTCGGCGGCTTCGGCGGCCGCTTCGTCGCCGAGACGCTGATGCCGCTGATCCTGGAGGTCGAGCAGGCGTACGACGCCGCCAAGGCCGACCCGGCCTTCCAGCCGCGAACTCGACGACTACCTGAAGCACTATGTCGGCCGCCCGAGCCCGCTCTGGTTCGCCGAGCGGCTGACGAAGCAACTCGGCGGCGCGAAAATCTACTTCAAGCGCGACGAGCTGAACCATACCGGCGCGCACAAGATCAACAACTGCATGGGCCAGATCCTGCTGGCCCGCCGCATGGGCAAGACGCGCATCATCGCCGAGACCGGCGCCGGCCAGCACGGCGTCGCCACCGCCACGGTCTGCGCGCTGTTCGGCCTGCCCTGCACCATCTACATGGGCGCCACCGACGTCGAGCGGCAGACAGCCCAACGTGTTCCGCATGAAGCTGCTGGGCGCCGAGGTGAAGCCGGTCACCTCGGGCGCCGGCGACGCTGAAGGACGCGATGAACGAGGCGCTGCGCGACTGGGTCGCCAACGTGTCGCGACACCTACTACCTGATCGGCACCGTCGCCGGGCCGCACCCCTATCCCGACGATGGTGCGCGACTTCCAGTGCGTGATCGGCGAGGAGGCCAAGGCGCAGCTGCAGGAGGCCGAGGGCCGGCTGCCGGATGTCGCGGTGGCGGCGATCGGCGGCGGCTCCAACGCCATGGGCCTGTTCCACCCGTTCCTCGACGACACCTCGGTGCGGCTGATCGGCGTCGAGGCGGCCGGGCACGGGCTCGACACGCAGCAGCATGCCGCCAGCCTGTCGCGCGGGCGGCCGGGCGTGCTGCACGGCAACCGCACCTATCTGCTGCAGGACGATGACGGGCAGATCCAGGAGGCGCACAGCATCAGCGCCGGCCTCGATTATCCCGGCATCGGCCCGGAGCATTCCTGGCTGCACGAGATCGGCCGCGTCGAATACGTCGCCGCCACCGACGACGAGGCGCTGGCCGCGTTCCAGCTCTGCACCCGCACCGAGGGCATCATCCCGGCGCTGGAGCCGGCGCACGCGCTGGCGCATGTCGCAGAAGATCGCCCCCACGATGGCAGAAGGACGAGATCATCCTGATGAATCTGTGCGGTCGCGGCGACAAGGACATCTTTACCGTGGCCGACCATCTCGGGGTGAAGCTGTGAGCCGGATCGCCGCGCGTTTCGCCGCGCTGAAAGCGGCCAGGGCCGCGGCGCGCTGATCCCGTTCCTCGAAGCCTGGGACCCGGATCCGGCGACCTCGCATGGCGCTGCTGCGCGGCATGCCGGGGGCCGGCGCCGACCTGATCGAGATCGGCTGCCCGTTCACCGACCCGATGGCCGACGGCCCGACCATCCAGGCTCGCCGGCAAGCGCGCGCTGAAGGCCGGCGCCACGCTGTCGCGCACGCTGGCCATGGTGCGCGAGTTCCGCCGCGAGGACGACGGCCACGCCCGTCATCCTGATGGGCTACCTCAACCCGATCCTGTCCTACGGCACCGAGCGTTTCTGCGCCGATGCGGCGACGGCCGGCGTCGACGGGCTGATCGTGGTCGATCTGCCCACCGAGGAAGCCGATCTGCTGGCTGCCGTCGCGCGAACGCGAACGGTCTCGACGTGATCCGCCTGGTCGCGCCCACCACCGATGACGGCGCGGCTGCCGCTGGTGCTCGACGGCAGTTCGGGCTTCGTCTATTACGTCAGCATCACCGGCATCACCGGCACGCGCAGCGCCAGTTCCGACGACCTGCAAGCTGGCAATCCCGCACGTCCGCGCGGCCACCGATCTGCCGATCGCCATCGGCTTCGGCGTGCGCAGTCCCGCCCAGGCCGTCGACGCCGTGCGTGTGGCCGACGCGGCCGTGGTGGCCTCGTCGTTGATCGAAACCCTCGCCGCCAGCCTGGACGCCGAGGGGCACGCGCGGCCGGACACGGTGCGGCGCGTGCTCGATCAGGTGCGTGCGCTGGCCGAAGGCGTGCGTGGCGCACGCGTGAGCGCCTGAGGAGCCCGTCATGAGCTGGCTGACCGAATATGTCCGCCCGAAGATCCGCACGCTGCTCGGGCGGCGCGAGGTGCCGGAAAATCTCTGGATTCAGTGCCCGGCCTGCCAGCAGATGATGTTCCATACGCGAACTTGAGAAGAACCTGCAAGGTCTGCACGCATTGCGGCCACCACATGCGCGCCAGCGCCGCCGAGCGGCTGCGCTGGACGTTCGACGACGGCAATTTCACGCGCATCGAACTGCCCAAGGTGCCGGTCGACCCGCTGCGCTTCCGCGACAGCCAGCGCTATGCCGACCGGCTGAAGGCGGCGCGCGACAAGACCCATCACGACGACGCGGTCGCTGGTCGCGCACGGCAGCATCGGCGGCCAGCGCGCCGTGGTCGCGGTGATGGATTTCGAGTTCATCGCCGGCTCGATGGGTGCCGCCGTCGGCGAGGCGATCGTTGCCGCCGCCAAGCTCGCGGTGCTGCAGGACGCGCCGCTGATCGTGTTCACCGCCTCGGGCGGCGCGCGCATGCAGGAAGGCGCGGTCAGCCTGATGCAGATGCCGCGCACCATCATCGCCACCCGCCTGGTCAAGGAGAAGCCGGGCTGCCGTTCATCGTCGTGCTGACCGATCCGACCACCGGCGGCGTCACGGCCAGCTTCGCCATGCTGGGCGACATCCAGATCGCCGAGCCGGGCGCCGTGATCGGCTTCGCCGGCGCCCGCGTGATCGAGCAGACGGTGCGCGAGAAGCTGCCGGAAGGCTTCCAGCGCGCCGAATACCTGCTCGAGCACGGCATACTCGACATGGTGGTCAAGCGCACCGAGCTGCCGGCGACGCTGGCGCGGCTGATCGGCGCTGCTGCGCGTCAAGGACCTCGCGGAAGCCGCATGAGCGACGCGCCACGGGGCGGCCGGTTCGACGCGATCGTCGATCGACTGCACCGGCTGCATCCGCGGCTGATCGATCTCAGCCTGGAGCGGCTGCAACGCCTGCTGGCGAGCTCGGCCATCCGGAGCAGCGGCTGCCGCCGGTGATCCATGTCGCCGGCACCAACGGCAAGGGCAGCACCTGCGCCTTCCTGCGCGCCTGCGGCGAGGCGGCCGGGCTGCG
Source organism: uncultured Pseudomonadota bacterium (assembly GCA_963764895.1). Taxonomy (GTDB): domain Bacteria; phylum Pseudomonadota; class Alphaproteobacteria; order Acetobacterales; family Acetobacteraceae; genus CAVXUK01. Next base: position 518,078 of record CAVXUK010000006.1, on the reverse strand, counting down.
CGTGCACGTCTACACCTCGCCGCATCTGGTCCATTTCAACGAGCGCATCCGCTCGCCGGCACGCTGGTGGACGACGCGACGCTGGCCGACGCGCTGGAGCAGGTCGAGCGCGTCAACGACGGCGCCGCCGATCACGGTGTTCGAGGTCATCACCGCCGTCGCCTTCGTGCTGTTCGCACGCGTGCCGGCCGATCTGTGCGTGCTGGAGGTCGGGCTGGGCGGACGGCTGCGACGCGACCAACGTGATCCCGCCGGCCGCTGCCGGGGCGATCACCTCGATCTCGCTCGATCATCGCCGACTGGCTGGGCGACACGCTGGTCGGCATCGCCGCGGAGAAAGCCGGCATCATCAAGCCCGGCATGCGCGTGGCGACCGGCGTGCAGCCGGATGAGGTGACGGCGGTGCTGCAGGCGACGGCGGATGCCGCCTCGGCCCAGTTGCTGGCGCGCGGGCGCGACTGGTGGGCGGAGCAGACCGCGTCCGGCATGCGGTTCGCGGATGCGCGCGGCGTGCTGGACCTGCCGCCGCCGGCGTTGCCGGGACCGCACCAGATCGACAATGCCGGCATCGCGCTGGCCGCGCTGCGCGCCACGGCCTTGCCGGTGCCGGACGACGCGCTGGCGCGTGGATTGGCGTCGTCGGTCTGGCCGGCGCGGCTGCAACGCCTGCGCGGGCGGCTGGCCGCGTCGCTGCCGGACGGCTGGGAACTGTGGCTGGACGGCGGCCACAACCAGGGCGCGGGCGAGGCGCTCGCGTCGCACGTCGCGCGATGGGACGATCGTCCGTTGCACATCGTCGTCGGCATGAAGCGGACCAAGGACGCCGCCGGCTTCCTGCGCCCGCTGCTGCCGCTACGCCACGACGCTGTGGGCCGTGGCCGAACCCGGCCAGCATCTGGCGCAGCCGGTGGAGGACGATCGTGGCCGCGTCGGGCGGCGTCGCGCGCCCTGGCCCGACGGTCGCCGCCGCGCTTGCGGCATTGCCGCGCGACGGGCAGGCCGGCGCGGGTGCTGATCTGCGGCAGCCTCTATCTGGCCGGCGAGGTGCTGAAGGCCGACGGCTAAAGCACCAGCCGTCCGCCCACGACCACGAGCACGCCGGCCAGTACCGGGCGGTACGAACCATTCCGGCACCCGCGCGGCAACCAGGCTGCCGATGATGATGCCAGGGATCGAACCGCTCAGCAGCGACAGCAACAGATGCCAGTTGATCGAGCCGAGCCACCAATGCCCCAGCCCGGCCAGCAGCGTCAGCGGCACGGCGTGCGCGATGTCCGAGCCGACGATGCGATTGGTGGGCATGGCCGGATACAGCACGAACAGGAACGTCACACCGAGCGCCCCGGCGCCAACCGAGGACAGCGACACCAGCACGCCCAGCACCGCGCCCGCCAGAATCGTCCACAGCGCCGCGCGGCGCGGGCCATGCGGGTCGATCCAGGGACTGAGCCAGACCAGCAGCCAGGGGCGCAGGAAAATCATCGCGCCGGTCAGCAGCACGGCAATCCCGAGCAAGGTGGTGATCACCCGCGCGGAATTTTCGCCATCGGTGCCGATGACGGAAAGCGCCAGGATTGTGACGATCGTGGCCGGCGCACTGCCGGTGGCCAGCCGGCGCACCACGCGCCAGTCCACGGTGCCGCTGAAGCCGTGCATCATGGTGCCGACGCTTTTGGTGACTGCGGCGTATAGCAGGTCGGTGCCGACGGCGGTGGCGGGATGGATGCCGAACAGCAGCACCAGCAGCGGGGTCATCAACGACCCCCCGCCGACGCCGGTCAGCCCTACCAGCATACCGACGCCAAAGCCCGATACAGTATAGAGCGGATTGAGCCAATCCACGCCGAGCATCCGTCATTCCCTATGAAGTCCAGGGAGAATGGCGGTATTGGGCGACCGATGCAATTCGTACCGCCCTGCGTGACGCGCCGGCGGCGGGCTGCCCCGCCGCCTTCCGTCACACCGTCATCGTCAGAGCGACCGGGCGATCCAGTGCTTCAGCGCGCTCTTCGGCGCCGCGCCGACCTGCGTCGCCACCGGCTTGCCGTCCTTGAACAGGATCAGCGTCGGGATGCCGCGCACGTGGTAGTCATTGGGCGTGCGCGGGTTCTCGTCGATGTTCACCTTCGCGATGGTCAGCTTGCCGGCCATATTCGGTCGCCGATCTCCTCCAGCGCCGGGGCGATCGCGCGGCACGGGCCGCACCATTCCGCCCAGAAATCCACCAGCACCGGCGCCGTCGGCCTTCAGCACATCGGTGGCGAAACTGGCATCGGTGACTGGCTTGGTATTCTCGCTCATGGATTGAAGCACCTTTATCGCGGTTAACTTGACGAACAGAACATGGGCGTCGCGGCGCAGAGGCGATCAAGCCGCCCTCGCGCGCCGGGGGCATGGCGGTCCAGTAGCAATCGGAGGAAGTGCATCACGCGCGCCCCTGTTGTCCAGACCAAAGCGCAGGCCACGCCGCGTTCGGGGTGAATTGCCGCAGCACGGCCCGATAGGCGGCCATCTGGCGCAGATACAGCATCGGCACGTCGTCGGGTCGACATGGGCGGCGATGCGGTTGGTCTTGTAGTCGGCGATCAACACCCGGTCAGGCAGCACCGCCAGCCGGTCGACCAGGCCGCCGACGACCCGGCCGGCCACCACGCCGGTCAGCGGCACCTCGGCCTGCCCGCCGGCCCGAACAGCGGCGCGAGTTCCGGATGCGCCAGCACCGCCATCACCTCGCCGGCCACGTCGGCTGCCGCGCCGTCCAGGCCATGGCCGGGACAGATAGGCCGCGCAGCGCCGTGCCGCGCCGACTTCCGGCAGTGCCGGCAGGTGTTGCAGCAGCGCGTGCACGATCTGTCCGCGCAGGAACCGCGCGCCCCCGGCGTCGCGCTCGGCGAGCGGCGAGGCGGCTTGCGGCACCGGGCCGAGCATCGCGTCCGGCGGCCGGCTGGGCGCCAGCGGCGTCGGCAGCGCCGGCTCGGGCGGCGGCGGACGTGCCTGCCATTCCGGCGCGGCGCCGGCCCAGGACGGCAGGGCGACGGCGGCGCATCGGCTTCATGACCGCGCCGCTGCTCCGGGTCGCGGGTCTGTGGCGCGCCGTGGACCAGCCGCTCGCCTTCCCACGGCTCCGGGCCAACGGCGCTGTCTCGGCGCCGAGCGCCAGCAAGCCGGCGCGGACCAGCGAGTACCAGCATTCCAGCGGCGGGTCGCGGCGCGGCCGCCAGCCGCACACCAGCAGCCGGTCCTCGGCACGGGTCAGCGCCACATAGAGCAGGCGGTTGTGTTCCTCGGCCCGCCGCCGCGCGACTGCCGCGCGTAACTGATCGCGCCACGCAGCGCAGCGCCTTGCGCGGCGCCCACACCGGCACCTCCACGCCGCTCGCGTCGTCGGCGGCCCACAGCACCGTGTCGTCGTCGGGCGGCAGCGTCGTGGTGTCCGGCAGGATGACCAGCGGCGCCTGCAACCCTTTCGCGCCATGCACGGTCATGATGCGCACGTCTCCGCCGGCCTCCTCGGCCTCGCGCTTGACTTCCGCGCCGATTGCCGCAGCCACTGCACGAAACCCTTGCAGCGACGGGCGGGTGCGTCTGGCCGTAGGTGAGCGCTGCGGTGAGCAATTCGTCGATCGGCTCGGCCGCTTCCGGCCCCAGCCGCGCCAGCAGCCGCGCCCGCGCGCCGAGCGGCCCCAGCGCCTCGGCCAGCAGCGCGTGCGGCGTCGCGTAATCCACGCGGGCGAACAGCGCGCGACAGAACAGTCCACGCCGCCTGCCAGTCCGGGCGCTCGCCGCGGCGCGTCGCGCAGCGCGTCCCACAGGCGGCCGCGCCGCGTGCGGCGGCCAGCGTCCATCAGGCGTCGTCGTCGACAGCCCGCCGAGCGGGCTGGTCAGCACGCAGGCGAACGGCAAGATCGTCCTCCGGCAGCAGCAGCGCGTCGCACAGCGCCAGCAGGTCGCGCACCGCCGGCTGCTCGGTCAGCACCATGCGGTCGAGCCCGGCGACCGGCACGCCGCGCGCCTTCAGCGCGCGCACCAGCGCGCGGCGCGAAGCGTTGCGCCGGCGCACCAGCACCAGCACGTCGCCCGGCGCCGAGCGGCCGGCCGCGGCTTTCCAGCATCTCGCCGCCGCCGGTCTGCGCGCGCGATCCAGTCCGCGAGCTGTCGGCCAGGCGCTGCATGGCGCTGGCGGCGGCCAGGTTGCGCTCCGGCACGGTCCAGGCTCGGCGGCGCCGGCGGCTCCGGCTGCGGCGCCAGCGGCCAGAGTTCGACGCTGCCGGCATGGCCGGCGCGGTCGGCCATGATGGTGCAGCGTCTCGCCCGGCGCCAGCACGCCGGCGGCGGCGGCGGGCTCGGCGAACACCGCATCGACCAGCGCCAGCACCGGCGCGGTCGAGCGGAACGACACGTAGAGCGTGCCGTCGCGCCAGTGCTCGCCGGCGCTCGGCCACGCGTCCGCGCAGCATGTCGCGCCAGTGCTCGAACCGTCGGGGTCGGCGCCCTGGAAGCGAGAAGATCGACTGTTTGCGGTCGCCGACCGCGAACACGCGTGCGCCGCCGTCCTCGCGCGCCCCGGTGCCGGCGAAGAACTCCGCCGTCAGCGCGTCGGCGATGTGCCCATTGCGCGGGCGCCGTGTCCTGCACCTCGTCGAGCAGCAGATGGTCGAGGCCGCCATCGAGCTTGTAGCAGCACCCAGGCGGCGCCGGGATCGACCAGCAGCGCGGTAGTGCGCGCGATCAGGTCGTCGTAGTCGAGCAGACCCGGCGCTGTCCTTCCGCTCCGGCGATACGCCTGCACAACGGGACCGGCGAGGCAGGCCAGCGCCGCCGAGATGCGCCGCCGCGATGCGCGGCGCTGCGGCGATCTCGATGGCCGAGGATGCGCTGTTGTTCGGCCGCGATCGCGTCCGCCAGATCCGGCCAGTCCTTGGCCAGCTTGGCGTTGACCAGCGTTCCCATGCCGCGCGGCTTGCCCTCGTCGGTGCAGGAACTCGCACCGCCAGTTCGGCCCAGGCTCCGCGCGCGTGTCCGCGCGCCAAGGCCAGCCAGTCGAGCAGCCGCAACGCCTTCTCGGCGCTGCGGCGAGCCGCGTTCGGCGATGGTCGCGGCAGGCGCCGCGCAGCGCGGCCTCGCCGGCCAGGCCACGGCGCGCTGGCCAGCAGTTTCGCCTCGTCCGGTTCCGCGCCCAACAGCGCGGGCCAGCGCCGCCGCAGCCCCTCGCGGCCTTGCGCCAGCGCATGGTCCAGCCGATCGCCGCCCGTTGCAGCGTGGTCGACCAGGCTGGCCGAACTGGTCGGCCGAGGCCAGTCCCGGCGAGCGTCGCCAGGTCGCCGCGGCGCGCCATGTCGTGGGCGCTCGGCCAGCACCGCCTCGCGTGCCTCGCGCAGGCGCGGCGGCGTCGCGTCGTCCGCGACCAGCCGAAATGCGGCGACAGCCGGCTTCCAGCGGGAAGCGCCGCAGCAGCGACTGGCAGAAGGCGTGGATGGTGCCGATGCGCATGCCGCCCGGCAGGTCGAGCACGCGGCGAACAGTTTGCGCGCCGTCGCAGGGTCTGCGCCGTGGGCGGCACATCGAGCGCGGCAGGTCCGCGGCCAGCTTCGTCTCCGGCAGCATCACCCAGGCGCCGAGCCGGCGTTGCAGGCGGATCGTCATCTCCGCCGCCGCGGCCTTGGTGTAGGTGAGGCACTGGATTTGTTCCGGGTTGGTGCCGGTCGAGCATCAGCCGCAGCAGCCGGTCGGTCAGCAGCTTGGTCTTGCCCGACCCGGCCGAGGCGGCGACGAAGGCGGAGACTGTCCGGGTCCGAGGCGACGCGCTGCTCGGCGTTGGCGAGGTCGCGGCAAGCGCGGTCATCCGTCGCCCCCGACCGCCCATTCGGCCCGGCGGCGAGCTGCCGCGTAATCGGAGAAGCGCGGTGCGCGGCCGGGGTGCGGCGCGCCCAGATAGGGCGTCGCGGGATCGGTCGAATTTCGCGATCAGAGCGCGCAGCTGGTCTCGGCCGTGCGCCACGGCATCGGCGATGGCGTCGGCGTTGCCCTTGAACAGCGTCTGCGCCTTGCCGGGCTCGAGCCGCCGGTCAGGTGCCAATAGGTCAGTTCCGCGACGCTGCCGGCCAGTTCGGGGCCGAACGCGCCGGCCCGCGCCATCGCCGCCTCCAGCGGCAATTGCGGCGCGATGCCGGCGTCGACGGCGCGCTGGGTCGGCGGCGTGCCGGTCTTGTAGTCGATGATGGCGAGCCGCCCGTCGGCGCGGCGCTCGATCCGGTCGGCGCGGCCGCGCAGCACGAAAGCTGCCGCATGGGCAGCGCCCAGTCCCGCCGACCTCGCTGGCGATGCTGCTCGGGCGCGACGACGCTGCGGCGTTCGCATCTCCTGCTCTGCCACCCAGTCGGCGATGCGGTGCAGGCGCGGCGCCCACCACTCGGCCAGCGCCGGCCGCACGCCGGCTTCGGCGAGCGCCCGCTCCATCGCCTTGCGCAGCCGCGCGCCGCATCGGGCGGCCAGCGCGGCGCCGGATTCGGCGAGGAACAGTTGCAGGCCGCGATGCACGAGCGTGCCGTAATCGGCGCGTCGGTCGCCTGCTCCAGCGGATCGAGCGGGCGCAGCTGCAGGATGTGCCGGGCGTAGATCGCGTAGGGGTCGGCCAGCAGCGTCTCGATCTCGGTCACGCTGAGCCGGCGCGGGCGCAGCGCCGACCGGCGGGCGCGGGCGGCGGCGGGGAGACCGGCGCGGGCGTCGGCCGGCCGATCCAGCGCCCGCGCCCAGGCGGCGGCCGGGTGGCGGGCAGCGCCGTGCCCTGGCCGGCCAGGAACGCGTCCAGCCGTGTGAGCCAGCGCGCCGGCACGGCGGGCGCGCCGTCGCGCCGGCGCGGGCAGGACAGCACGGCGACCGGCGCGCAGCACGGCGGCGGCGACGAAATCATGCGCCGCGTGGCCGATCCGTTCCTCCGGGCTCGGCAGGCCGGCGGCTGGCGCGCATCGGCCGGCTGAGCCACGGGCCGGGATCGGTCGCCGGCGGCCAGACGCCTTCCGCCAGCCCGCCCAGCACCACGACGTCGACGCCTGCAGCCGCGCCTCCAGCAGGCCCCAGATGAACACGCGCGGATGCTCGGCGGCGGCGTCGCGCCCGCGCAGCGCGCGGCGGCTGCGCACCGTCGCCTCTCCAGCAGCGCGTCGAGCAGGCCGGGCAGCACGGTCGGCGGCTGGTCGGGCAGCAGCGCGGCAGCGCTGACAGCGCTTCGGCGAGCAGCGTCGCCAGCGCTTCGCCTTCCTCGTGCGCCCAGAGCCGCGCCGGGCCGGCCGCGGCGTCGGTGGCGGCCAGCGCCTCGGCGGCTTCGATCAGCGCGGCCAGCGCGTCGGCCGGCGCGGCCACGACGGACGCGGCGGCGACGCGCAGCAGCGGTGCGAGGCACTCGGTCCAGCCGATCCAGCAGATCGGTCGCGGCGGGCGCCGCGCGCGCCGCTTCGTCCAGATGCTCGCGCAGTCCCGCAAGTCCGCCGGGCGGGCGCGGGCCGCGCAGGCAGGCGCGTTCCAGTGCGCGGGCGGCGGCGCGGCAGGCGGCGGGCGACAGGCCGGCGGCGGCGAGCGGATGCTTCAGCAGCGCCAGCAGCGGCACCGGCGCCAGCCGCTCGGCGACCGCGCGGGCGAGCAGGCGCAGGAACACGGCCGGCGGCGTGTCGGTCGAGCGGCTCGCCGGCGCTGTCGTCGGCGACCACGCCCCAGCGCAGCAGCTCGGCCGGCCACGCGCCCGGCCAGCGCGCGATCCGGCGTCACCAGCGCCGCGCGCCGCCCGGGTCCTCCAGCGCGTCGCGCAGGATCAGCGCGATGGCGACCGCTTCCTCCTGCGGGTCGGCTGGCGTCCAGGCGGAACAAGTCCGGCCGTATCGGCCGGCGCGGGCGTGCGCCATGCGGCCAGCGCGGCGCCGGCAGCAGCGCCTGCGACAGCGTGCGGCGCGCCGGCCCGATGGCGGCTCGCCCCAGGCCTGCACGTCGCCGCGCGTTGCGCCGAGGCCGGCCAGCAGATGCGCGCAGCGCCGCCTGCGGGTGCGCCGTGGTCCAGCGCGCCCAGGTATCGTCATCGAGCGTGTGGTCCAGGCCGGGCAGCACCACCAGGCCGTTCGGCAGCCGCGCCACCGTGCGCAGCAGGCCGGCAACCGCCGGGATGCGCGGCCGTCGGTGCCGGCGACCCAGACCGGCGTCGTCGGGCGGGCTGCTCCTGCCCAGGCGTGCGCCTGCGCCTCGCAGCAGTGCCACCTGCCGCGCGGCCGGGTTCATCAGCCCCTGCTCGGCCAGCCACGCCGGCCAGGCTCGGTGACGATGTCGCAGGAATTCGCAGCGTCGACCTGCCAGTGCTCGGCATAGGCGTCCGCGTCGCGGCGCCGGCGAGCGCCGTCGCGCAGCGGGATCTCCGCGCGCTCGGCCTCGTCCATCAGCGACGCCAGTTCGGCGGCCAGCATCCAGGCGCGATCGGCGGTGCCGCGCGCCCGCCCTGCGGCTCGGCGGCAGCGCCAGGATCAGCCGCGACAGCACCGCGAGCCGCTCGCGCCGGCCGACCGCGGGCGGCAGGTCGAGCGCGCCGGCCAGCGCCAGCGGCGCCTCGTCGAGCGCGCCGAGGGCGGTGATGCGCGGCAGCAGCATCGGCCGGCCGCCGCGCTGGCGCAGGAACGCCTCGGCCAGCGCGCGGGCGGCGCGGCGCGTCGGCAGCAGGATCAGCCCGCGCGACGGCTCGGCGACCGACGCGCAGCCAGTGCCGCGCCAGCAGATCGAGGAACGGCACATTGGGTGCGGCGGAATGCTGGCGAGGTTCATCGCGTGTCGCCGACCGCGCGCGCCTGCACGGTCGATTCGGCCTCCGCCAGATCGGCCGGCGTGGAGAGATGGAACCACAGCCCGTCATGCACCACGCGCGCGCAGCCGGTCGGCAGCGATGGCGCGGTCCCACAGCAGGTTGCATGCTGAACGCGCCCGGCCGGCGCGTCGGCGAACAGCGCCGGGCTGACCAGTTGGACGCCGGCATAGACGTAGGGCACCATCTCGCCCGCCTGCGGCGGCGCACGCGGCCGAGCGGATCGACGGCGAAATCGCCGGCGCCGACCTCGCCGTGTACCTGGAACGTCCGATGCACCAGCAGCACCGCATCGACCTCGCCGCGTCCATGCGGCGGCGAGGCGCGACAGCGCGGGCGTCGGGCCGTCCAGCCAGAACGTGTCGCCGTTGACGACGAAGAACGGGTCCGGCCCGAGCAGGTCGCGCGCCGGCGGCGACCGCGCCGCCGGTGTCCAGCAGCGTCTCCTCGCGCGCAGCAGCGATGGCATGCCCGGCCGGTGCGCGCTGCCAGGTGGGCGGCGACGCGGTCGGCCTGCCAGTGCGCGTTGACCACCACGTGTCGAACGCCGGCCGCGTGCAGCCGGTCGAGCGCATGGTCGAGCAGCGCGCGCCCGCCGAGCGGCAGCAGCGGCTTGGCGGTGTGCTCGGTCAGCGGGCGCATCCGGGTGCCGAGTCCGGCGGCCAGCAGCATGGCGGTGTGCGGCACGGTCATGCGAGCGCCCCGATGCGGTCCGGCCAGCCTGACAGCGTCCGCGCGTGCGCGCCTCGCCGTGGCCTCGGGTGAAGCTTGATGTCGAGCGCGTCGGCGGGGCGCAGCGGCCCGAGTCGGTCGGGCCATTCGACCAGACGAGATCCGCGCGCGCCTCGTCCCACCCCAGTTCGCCGAGCGACTGCGGGCCGTCGAGGCGCCAGAGGTCGAAATGGTGGGCGCGCAGGCGGGGCGTTTCGTAGCTCTGCACCAGCGTGTAGCTCGGGCTGGGCACGTCGAGCGCCGGGTCGCCGGCGAGGCGCGCAGCAAGGCGCGGGCGAAGGCCGTCTTGCCGGCGCCGAGCGGGCCTTCCAGCAGGATCGCATCGCCCGGCCGCGCAAGCTGCGCGACGCGGTCGGCGAGGGACTCGGTCGCGGCCAGCGAGGGGAGCGGAAGCAGCATACGTGGAGTGTGCCGCAGGGCGAGACGGTGGGAAACCGGCTCGATGATAACGGCGGTCAGCCGGCGACGAACCGTTCCAGCCAGTGGATGGTGTAGTCGCCGGCCTGGAACGCCGGCGTCGTCGACGATGCGCTGGTGCAGCGGCAGCGTCGTCTTGATGCCGACGACGGCGAATTCGGCGAGGCTGCGCCGCAGCCGCGCGATCGCCTCGCGCGCGCGTCGGCGCATGCACGATCAGCTTGGCGATCAGGCTGTCGTAGTACGGCGGCACCTGGTAGCCGGCATAGAGCGCCGAATCGACGCGCACGCCCAGCCCGCCCGGCGCGTGGAACGCCGTCGACCAGGCCCGGCGTCGGCACGAAGGTCTCCGGATCCTCGGCGTTGATGCGGCATTCGATCGCGTGGCCGGAGAACGCGATGTCCGCCTGGCCGTAGCCGAGCGGCTCGCCGGCGGCGATGCGGATCTGCTCGCGCACCAGATCGACGCCGCACATCATCTCGGTCACCGGATGCTCGACCTGCAGGCGCGTGTTCATTTCGATGAACGCGAACTGCCCGTCCTGGTACAGGAACTCCAGCGTGCCGGCGTTGCGGTAGCCGAGCTTGCGCAGCGCCGCCGTCACGGTGGCGCCCAGCGCGTCGCGCTGCGGCCGGCGACGATCGCCGGGCGAGCCGGCTTCCTCCAGCAGCTTCTGGTGGCGGCGCTGCAGCGAGCAGTCGCGCTCGCCGAAATGCACCACGTCGCCGTGCGCGTCGGCCAGGACCTGCAGCTCGATATGGCGCGGCCGGTCGAGATATTTTTCCAGATAGACGGCGTCGTTGCCGAACGCCGCGCGCGCCTCGGTGCGGGCCACGCGCCAGGCTTCCTCCAGCTCCTCGGCGTCCGGCGCCACCTTCATGCCGCGCCCGCCGCCGCCGGCGGCGGCCTTGATCAGCACCGGGTAGCCGATCCGGTCGGCCACCTGCCCGCGCCTCCTCCAGCGTCGCCAGCTCGCCGTCCGAGCCCGGCACCAGCGGCACGCCGAGCGAGGCCATCGCTGCCTTGGCGGCGATCTTGTCGCCCATCATGCGGATATGCGCGGCGGTCGGGCCGATGAAGGTCAGGCCGTGCGCCTCCACCATCTCGGCGAAGGCGGCGTTCTCGGACAGGAAGCCGTAGCCGGGATGGATCGCATCGGCGCCGGTGATGATCGCGGCCGACAGGATCGCCGGCATGTTGAGGTAGCTGTCGCGCGCCGGCGGCGGGCCGATGCAGACGCTCTCGTCGGCGAGGCGGACATGCATGGCGTCCGCGTCGGCGGTGGAATGCACGGCGACGGTGGGGATGCCCAGTCTCGCGGCAGGCGCGCTGCACGCGCAGCGCGATCTCGCCGCGGTTGGCGATCAGGATCTTTCTGGAACAGGGCGGCCACGTGGGCGCTACTCCAGGATCAGCAGCGGCTCGCCGAACTCGACGGGCGCGCCGGAGGCGATCAGGATGCGCGGCGACGGTGCCGGCCTTGGGCGCCTTGATCTGGTTGAAGGTCTTCATCGCCTCGATCAGCAGCAGCGTCTGGCCGGCCGACGACCGTCTGCCCGGCGTGATGAACGGCGTCGCGCCCGGCTCGGGGGCCAGATAGGCGACGCCGACCATCGGGCTGAGCACCGCGCCGGGATGCGTGCGATCGTCCTCGGCGGACGGGGCGACGGCGGTGGCGGCGGCCGGCATGGCCGGGGCGGCAGCGGCCAGCACGGTGGTCGCCTGCGGCACGATCGGGGCCGGCGCGCGGACCACCCGGATGCGGTCGTCCTTGGTCTCGATCTCGATCTCCGTCAGGCCGGTATCGGCCAGGATGGTTGCAAGCGCCGCGCACGGACGCTGCGTCGAACGGCACCGACATCAGGCGGTCTTCCTCGAGCAGGTCGGCCATCGCGGTCAGCGCCAGCGTGTAGCCGCGAATGCCAAGTCCGCAAATCACGCCGACCGCCGCGTTCGACACATAGGAATGGTGGCGGAATCTCTCGCGCCGGTGGATGTTGGTGATATGCACCTCGATCACCGGCAGCTCCACCGCCAGCAGCGCATCCAGCAGCGCCACCGAGGTGTGCGGTGTAGCCGGCCGGGTTGATCACGATGCCCGGCGGCGCGGCCGCGGCATTCCTGCACCCAGGAGATCAGCTCGCCCTCGCCGTTGGTCTGGCGGAAGTCGATCGCCAGCCCCAGCCGCTCGGCCGTCTCGGCGCACAGGCTCTCGACGTCGTCGAGCGTGGCGGTGCCGTAGATCTCCGGCTGGCGCAGGCCGAGCATGTTCAGGTTCGGGCCGTTCAGCACGCCACCAGCGGCAGAGTTGGCGAATTGGGCATGGCGGGGGCCTAGCACGTGGGTTGGCGCCGGGACAATCAGGTCCTGCGCCGGTCTGCCATAGCACGCGGCCATGTGCAGCAGTATCGGGGCGCCGTGCGGTTTCTTGTCGCGCCGTGGCAGGATGCCCATACTCCGGGCCATGAACGACGGCAGTGACGGTGACGGTGAACGGCGAAGCCCGGCGGCTTGCGGCGCCGGCGACCGTGGCCGGGCTGCTGGCGCAGATCGGGCTCGATACCCGCAAGGTGGCGGTGGAGCGCAACGAGGAAATCGTGCCGCGCTCGCCTATGCCGTCACCGTACTGGCCAGCGGCGACGCGCTGGAAATCGTGCATTTCATCGGCGGAGGCTGACATGGATGGCATCGTGACGCCGGTGGACGCCGCGACATTTCGGAAGACGACACCTGGACGGTCGCCGGGCGCCGCTTCCACTCCCGCCTGATCGTCGGCACCGGCAAGTACAAGATCCTGGAGGAGACGGCGGCGGCGATCGAGGCCTCCGGCGCGGAGATGGTCACCGTCGCGGTGCGGCGGGTCAACCTGTCGGACCCGGCGGCGCCGATGCTGCAGGACTATGTCGACCCCGAGCGTTACACTTATCTGCCGAACACCGCCGGCTGCCACACCGCGGACGAGGCGGTGCGCACGCTGCGCCTGGCGCGCGAGGCCGGCGGCTGGAACCTCGTGAAGCTGGAAGTGCTCGGCCCGCCGCCGCATCTCTACCCCGACATGGCGGCGACGCTGGAGGCCGCCGAGGCGCTGATCCGCGACGGGTTCGAGGTGATGGTCTATTGCGCCGACGACCCGATCGCCGCCAAGCGGCTGGAGGAGATGGGCTGCGTCGCCATCATGCCGCTCGGCGCGCCGATCGGCTCCGGCCTCGGCGTGCAGAACCCGGCTGATGATCCGATGCTGATCGAGCAGGCGAAAGTGCCGGTGCTGGTCGATGCCGGGGTCGGCACCGCCTCGGACGCCGCGATCGCCATGGAGCTGGGCTGCGACGCGGTGCTGCTGAACTCCGCCATCGCCCATGCCGGCGACCCGGTCCGGATGGCGCGGGCGATGAAGCTGGCGGTGGAGGCCGGGCGGCTGGCGCATCTGGCGGGGCGCATGCCGCGCCGCGATGGGGGCCGATCCGTCCAGCCCGCTGACCGGGCTGATCCGGTAGGCGACGCAAGCCGGCACCCGTCGGGTGCCGGCTTCATTTCCGGTCGATCAGGCGGCCTTCGCCTGCTTGTTGACCTCGCTGTTGGCGATCTGGGTGAGCAGCCCGTCCGCCTTCTTCTCTTCGGACAGGTTCTGCTCGAGCAACTTCGCCGCTTCGTTCTGCCCTGCCGCCTTGGCCCAGGCGATCAGCGACCCATAGCGGGCCATCTCATAGTGTTCGACGGCCTGGGCGTTGGCGAGAATACCGGCGTCGCGAACCGGCCCCGGGTCGAACTCGCCGATAACCTCCTCGCCTTCCTCTATAATGCCCTGAATCGCCTCGCAGGTCTTGGCCCGGGCGCGCTTGCCCATATGCTCGAACACCTGTTGCAGACGCTCGATCTGGTGCTCGGTCTCGTCACGGTGCTGCATCAGCGCCTGTTTGAGCTTATCGCTCTCGGCCGCCTTGGCCATCTTGGGCAGCGCCTTCAGAATTTGACGTTCTGCATAGTAAATGTCCTGCAGGAAGTGCAGGGAGAGATCGGTGATATTGGACATTCTGGGTCTCCTCGACTTAGCCGGCGGCGCAATGACTGAGCGCTAGCCTCTGCGGTCAGAACAGACTTCACCGGCACCGGGTTCATTTGACCCGCTCGAAAATCGACACGAAACGGATCGCGGCGCTTGCGCGGCTTTATCGTGATCTCCATAATGATTGCATGAAGGTCGATCGTCAGACGCACGCGGCGCACGGTGCCGCCATCCTGGATGCCGCGTCGCATCTGTTCCGCGGGCATGGGATCGACAGGGTCGGCATTGCCGACGTGACCCGCGCGGCCGGCCTGACGCATGGCGCATTCTACGGCCACTTCCCTAGCAAGGCGGCACTCGCCGAGGCGGTCTGCCGGGACGGGCTGGCCCTGAGCGCGAATCGGTGGCGCGACCGCGCCGCACGTGCCCGCGCCGAGGGTCGTTGCCCGCTCGCCGCCATCATCGACAGTTACCTGACCGAGCAGCATCGGGACGTTCCCGGCGAAGGCTGCGTGCTGCCGGCCCTGGGGGCCGATATCGCCCGCACCGAGACGCCGACCCGCACGGCGCTGGCGGAGGGGACCGGCATGCTCGTGGACGTATTGGCGGAGCAGATTGCCGCGCGCCATCCCGATTGGCAGATCGACCAGACCCGCTGCGCCGCCGACGCGGTGATGGTGGCCATGCTCGGCGGCGTGTTGCTGGCCCGCGCCGTCGCCACCGACCCCGCCCGCTCCCGTATTGCGCTCGCCACCGCCGCCAGACTGGCGCGCGCGGCCGCCGATCTGCCCGGAAAGGACTGACCCATATGCTGGCACACCTGCTCGCCCCGGCCCTGGCGCGCCGCGGCATCCATTACGGATGGGCGATGGTGGCGGTGACCTTCCTGGTCATGCTCTCCACCGCCGCGGCCATGGGCATGCCGGGCGTGCTGATGACGCCGCTGAAGCAGGAATTCGGCTGGAACACGTCGTCCATCTCCGCCGCGCTGGCCCTGCGGTTGATGCTGTACGGGCTGCTCGGGCCGTTTGCGGCAGCCCTCATGCAACGCTACGGGCTGCGCGCGACGGTGACGGTGGCGATGTGCTTCATCGTGGCCGGGATCGGGCTGGCGACCCGGATGACCACGCTGTGGGAGTTGTGGCTGTGCTGGGGGCTGCTGGTCGGCGTCGGCACCGGCATGACGGCCATGGTGCTCGGCGCGACCGTCGCCAATCGCTGGTTCACCGCCCACCGCGGACTGGTGATCGGCGTGCTGACGGCCAGTTCCGCCACCGGCTCGCTGGCGTTCCTGCCGCTGGCGGCATGGCTGTCCGACGCATGGCGGCTGGCGCGTGGCGCTGCTGCCGGCGGTGCTGGCCTGTGCCGGCGCGGGCGTGCTGATGCTGCTGGTCGGGCGCGACCATCCGGGCGAACTCGGGTTGGCGCCGTATGGCGAACGCGTCGTGACGGCACCGCCGGACCGCGCCGCTGGCGGCAATGCCGCGCGGATGGCGATCAACGCGCTGACCGATGCCGGGCGCTCGCGCGCGTTCTGGCTGCTGTTCTTCACCTTCTTCGTCTGCGGCCTGTCGACCAACGGGCTGATCGGCACGCATTTCATTCCGCTCTGCCATGATTACGGCATGCCGGCAGTTGCGGCAGCCAGCGTGCTGGCACTGATGGGGGCGTTCGATTTCGTCGGCACCATCGGGTCCGGCTGGCTGTCCGACCGTTACGACAGCCGCCTGTTGCTGTTCATGTATTACGGGCTGCGCGGGCTGTCGCTGCTGGCGCTGCCGCTGTCCTCCTTCTCGTTCTACGGGCTGTCGCTGTTCGGCGTGTTCTACGGGCTGGACTGGATCGCCACCGTGCCGCCCACGGTGCGGCTGTCGGCGCAGAATTTCGGCCGCGAGCGGTCGGCCATGGTGTTCGGCTGGATTTTCATGGCGCATCAGGTCGGGGCCGCCGTGGCCGCGTTCGGCGGCGGACTGTCGCGCGACGAACTTGCCAGCTACGTGCCGGCCTTCATGGCGGCCGGCGCGTTCTGCCTGCTCGCCGCACTGGCGGCCATCGCGGTACGCCGCGTGCCACCGGTCGGCAGCCAGGCCACGGTCGCGGTTCAGGCCGCGGCGAGCTGAAGCCGCAACGCCGCGCGGGCACGGCCGATCAAGGGCAGCAGCGCGGCCAGATCGGGGCCGTGTTCCTCGCCGGTCAGTGCCAGCCGCAGCGGTGGCAGCAGGACGGCGAGGCTGCGGCCGGTGGCGCCCTCCAATGCCTGCGCCCAGACCGACCAGATACCGGCATCCCACGGCTCGGCCGGGAGCAAGGCCAGCGCCGTGCGCAGGAATCCGGTTTCGTTCTCGATCACCGGCGGCACGATGGTGCCCGCGACCACGTCCCACCAGCCGGCCGCCTCGCCGAGCAGGTCGATGTCGCCGCGAATCGCGGTCCAGAATGCCTCCGTGGCCCCGGGCGGCAGCCGTGTGGCCAGGTCGGCGAACGCGGTTTCGCCAAGCACGCGGCGATTGAGCGCAGCGAGGGCCGCCATGTCGCAGCACGGCGGCTCGCGGTCCAGCCTGGCGAGATCGAATTCCGCCGCCAGGTCGTCCAGCGCCCGCAGCGGCACATCATCGCCGCACCCGAGGGCGGCAAAATAGGCGGTGATCGCGGCCGGCTCCATCCCGTCGCCGCGCAGCCGCCGAAGCGTGAGCGCTTCGAGCCGCGCGCGTCGCGGCGTGCCCTCGGCCTCGCGCAACTGCGGGACGTGGGCGAACCGGATGGCGCGCAGCATCCCCGCCGAGGGCGGCGATCAGGTCATGCTGCACGCCGGTGCCGGCCACATGGTCGGCGCCGTGGATCACGTGGGTGACGCCGTGCTCAAGGTCGTCCACCGCAGCGGTGAACACCGGCAGCGGCGTGCCGTCCGCCTCGATCACCACCGGGTCCGAGATGGCCGGCAGCTTGACCTCGGTAGGGCCGAGGACAAGGTC
This sequence comes from uncultured Pseudomonadota bacterium, assembly GCA_963764895.1. Lineage (GTDB taxonomy): Bacteria > Pseudomonadota > Alphaproteobacteria > Acetobacterales > Acetobacteraceae > CAVXUK01. Next base: position 501,120 of record CAVXUK010000006.1, on the reverse strand, counting down.
GTGCCACGCGGTGATGCCGTCGGACAGGCGAAACCGCCAATACGGAATTTTGCCGCCCGCCTCGGCGGCCGCGAGCTGCGCCGGGGTCAGTTTCAGCATTGCCCGGTCATAGACCGGCGACTTGCCGACCCGCAGCCGCCACTCACGCTTGGCGCGCAGTTCCTGCTCGCCTTCGAGGCAGGGGTAGAGCCGTCCGCTCCGCTTCAGCCGTTCGGCGGCCAGCGCATAGCGGTCGAGCCGCTCAGTCGGAACGATGGTCCCGTCGCAGGTCAGGCCCAGCCATGCCAGATCCGTCTCGGCCGCGCCGGCGGCTTCCGTGCGGCCGGGATGGGCCGCGACGTCGCCGATCCGCAAATATACCTCGCCGCCATGCCGGCGCGCGAGCAGCCATGTCAGCAACGCGAGGCGGGCACTGCCGAGATGCAACGACCCTGCGGTCGGCGGTGCGATGCGCGCGCGCACGCGCCCGCTCATTCGTCGGTGTCGGTCAGGTCGCCGTCGCGGCGCGGATCGAGCGCGCGCCAGTCGCGCTCGCCCGCACTGGCCGGGTTGTCGGCGAAATCGGCCAGTTCGGTGCCGCTGCGCCAGCCGGACTCGCCCGCGTCGACCACCTCGGCGTCCTCGCCGAATGCGAACCACGCATCCAGCACCTCGCGCGCCGAGGACAGGCCGGCCTCGCGGCATCGCTCCACGCTGTCGCGCACATAGCTGCGGGCGAAGGCGTTGGCCTGCATCAGCGTCGGGAAACCGCCGATTTCCTCGACGACATTGTCCTCGGCGCCGCCCGACAGGTCGAGGATGCGCACGCGCCAGCCGCCCGGGGGTGCAAACAGGTCGCTCATGCCACGAGCCCGGTGAAGCCGTTGGTGATCGGGTAGCGGCGATCGCGGCCGAACGCGCGCGGCGTGATCTTCACGCCCGGCGGCGCCTGCCGGCGTTTGTATTCCGCGCGGTCAAGCATGCGCCACACGCGCAGCACGGTCGCGCGGTCATGGCCCAGCGCCACCAGCGCATCGACGCTCTGGTCGCCCTCGATCAGCCCTTCAAGGATGGCGTCGAGGACGTCGTAGGGCGGCAGGCTGTCCTGGTCGGTCTGGTCTGGGCTTCAGCTCGGCCGTCGGCGGCTTGGTGATGACCCGCTCCGGCATCACCGCGCCCGCCGGCCCCAGCGCGCCCGCGCGGGCGGTGTTGCGTTGCGCCAGCGCGCCAGCGCGAACACGGTCGTCTTGTAGACGTCCTTCAGCACCGAATAGCCGCCGCACATATCGCCGTACAGCGTGGCGTAGCCGACCGACATTTCGCTCTTGTTGCCGGTGGTCAGCAGCATGTGGCCGAATTTGTTGGAAATCGCCATCAGGATCAGCCCGCGCGCACGCGACTGGATGTTCTCCTCGGTGATGTCGGCCTGCCGTCTCGCCGAACACCGGCGCCAGCGCGGTCTCGAAGGCCTCCATGGCCGGCGTGATCGGCACCGTGTCGCAGCTGATGCCGAGCAGCCGCGCGCATTCGTGCGGCGTCCTCCAGGCTGTGCCGGCTGGTGTAGGGGCTCGGCAGCATGAACGCGCGCACGTGGTCCGGCCCCAGCGCGTCGGCGGCGACGGCGGCCGACAGCGCGCTGTCGATGCCGCCCGACAGGCCGAGAATGACCCCAGGGAAGCGGTTCTTGCGCACGTAGTCGGCCAGCCCGAGCATCATGCTGCGATAGATCAGTTCCAGCCGCTCGGGTTCCGGCGGCAGTGGCTGCGGCGGCACAGACCAGCCGGTCGCCGTCACGCCGCCACTCGGTCAGCGTCACCGCTTCCTCGAAGAACGGCATCTGCACGGCGAGGCTGCGGTCCGGCGTTCAGCACGAAGCTGGCGCCGTCGAACACCAGTTCGTCCTGGCCGCACACCTGGGCGCAGAACACGAAGGCGAGACCGGTCTCGACCACCCGGCGTATCGCGAGCTGGAGGCGCTGCGCCTGCTTGTCGACCTCGTACGGGCTGCCGTTGATCGACAGCAGCAGTTCCGCGCCGCTCTCAGCGAGCGTTTCGGACACGGCAGGGAACCACCAGTCCTCGCAGACCATCAGGCCGAGCCGGAAGCCGCGGAACGCCACCGGGCCGGGCGAGGGGCCGGCATCGAACACGCGCTTGTCGTCGAAGACGCCGTAATTCGGCAGTTCATGCTTGGCGCGGCGTGCGGTGATGCAGCCGCCGTCGAGCAGGAAGGCCGCGTTGTGCAATTTGTCGCCGTCGCGCCACGGGCCGCCGACGATCAGGCCCGGCCCGCCATCGGCGGTGTCGGCGCGCAAGCGCGGCGATCGCGGCCTCGCAGGCGGCGACGAAGGCCGGCTTGCGCACCAGATCCTCGGGCGGATAGCCGGCGACGGAGAATTCCGAGGTCACGACGAGGTCCGCCCCCAACCGGGCGCCTTCGGCGCGGGCGCGACGGATGCGGTCCAGGTTTGCGTTGATCTGGCCTTCGTGAGGATTGATCTGGGCAATGGCGAGCTTCAGCGTTTCAGGCATGGCGGCAAGCTACGGGCGCCGGCGGAGGGAATCAATTCATCCAAGGCGACCGCGTGTAATGCCGCGCCAAGCCGGCCGTCTCACCAGTGGCGGGCGGGTGGCCGTTGCGAGTAAGCTTGACACGCTGAGGTTTTCGCGTGCAGGGGTTCTGATGCGCCATTTTCTCAACATCGGCGCGGCAGCGCTGGCCGTCATCTCGCTGGCGCTCACCGGGCTGGGCAGCCATCGGGCCTGGGCGCAGGAGATGCAGTACAATCAGGCCGAACTCGTGCACGGCCTGCTGCCGACGGTCGTGAACATCCTGGCCCACGCCGAAGTCGCCCCGGCCACGTCATCGGTGACGGCGTCATCGTCCCAGCCCAGCGCATCATCGCAGCCCAACCCGTCGTTCGAGGTCAAGATATCTGCCGGCTCCGGTTTCGTGGTCGACCCGACGGGCGTGATCGTCACCAACTGGCATGTCATCGACGGCGCCTACGAGATCTACGTGACGTTCTCGAACGGCACGCGCGTCAAGGCCGAGGTGCTGAACGCCGCGCGCATCATCGATATCGCGCTGCTGAAAGTTGATGTCGGCCACCCACTCGCCGCCATCCACTGGGGGGACAGCAGCAAGGTCCAGATCGGTGACCCGGTGCTGGCGATCGGCAACGCGCTGGGCATCGGCGAGTTGGTCACGTCCGGCATCGTCAGCGCGCTGAACCGCAACATCATGGACACGCCGTACGACGACTTCATCCAGACCGATGCCCCGATCAACCACGGCAATTCCGGCGGCCCGCTGTTCGACCTGAAAGGCGAGGTGATCGGCATCACCACGGCGCTGATCTCCCCCACGTCCGCCAACGCCGGTCTCGGCTTCGCCATCCCGGCTAACGACGCACATCTGGTCATCGACCGCCTGACCAGTTTTCGCTGGGTGCGGCCGGGCTGGCTCGGCATGAAGATCCAGCAGATGACGCCGGACATGGCCGAGGCGTTGGGCCTGCAGCAGCCGGTCGGTTCGGTCGTCGCCTGGGTCATCGATGGCGGACCGGCCGACAAAGCCGGTCTGCGCATCAGCGACGTCATCACCAGCTTCGCGGGAATCGTGCCTACCGACGAGCGCGCGCTGCTGCGCGCCATCGCTGCCAGCCTGCCGGGCCGCGAGGTGACGGTCGGCGTACTGCGGGACGGCAATGAGATCGCGCTGCCGGCGACGATCGCGGAATGGCCGAAGATGCAGTGGGAGGAGCGCGATGCTCCCACCAAGGCGGTGCCGCCGCACTGGAACATCCCGCCCGATCTCGGCCTCAAGGTCTCGCCGCTGACCGACGATCTGCGCGCCAAGGCCGGCACGCCGCCAGTGCCCAAGGGGATGAAGGCCGCCTTGGTGACCGCCGTGATGCGGGACGCCGATGTCGCGCGGCTCGGCGTGGTGGCGGGCGACGTGATTCTGGAAATCAACGGCGTCGCGGTCAGCAACGCCGAGGAAGTCCAGAGCCAGATCGATAAGGCGCGCGCGGCAGGGCGGGAATACGCAATGTTCCTGGTCATGCCGAAGAATCCGCCCACGCCGTCGCAATGGCCCGGCCCGAAATGGCTGGCGCTGCGTGTGGCGGCCGGATGACCGGTTTCCGGCGCCCGACCGCGTGGGTGTGATCTGCCGCCTGCGTCACGTCACTGGTGAAAGTCGTTCAGGCAGCCAGACCACCACCAGCCGCCACGTTGCTGCACCACGCCTCCTGCCTCGAACGACCGTCGAAATCTCCAGCCGGTGGCGGGCTACCGTCACCGATCGGAGAGGTATGGATTTTGGCGGGGCAATGCGGTTGAAGCCGGCGTTTAACGGTGCTGAAAAGCCTATCCGCAACTCGGACCGCAGGTGAGCCGTTCCGATCCCAGGTCGTCAAATGAGCAGGTCCGAGATGTTTTCGTCCCTTAACCCTTACGAGCTGCTCATCCAGGCGGTGGTGGACTACGCTATCTACATGCTCGACCCGGACGGACGGATCGTAAGTTGGAATCCCGGTGCCGAACGTATCAAGGGCTACACGGCGGAAGAAATCATCGGCGATCACTTCTCACGCTTCTACACCGAGGAGGAGCGTGCTGCCGGCGTTCCTGCCAGGTCGCTGAGACTAGCCGCCGAGACCGGACGTTTCAGCACCGAGGGCTGGCGGTGCCGCAAGGATGGCAGCCGCTTCTGGGCCATGGTGGTCATCGACCCCATCCACCAGGACGGCAAGCTGATCGGCTTCGCCAAGATCACCCGCGACATGACCGAGCAGCGCAGCAGCGCAACTGGCAGCGCTGGAGAGCGAGCGCCGCTTCCGTCTGCTGGTCGAGGGCGTGACCGACTACGCCATCTACATGCTCAGCCCGGAGGGACGCGTCACCAACTGGAACGCCGGGGCCGAGCGCATCAAGGGCTACACCGCCTCCGAGATCATCGGCGAGCATTTTTCCCGCTTCTACACCCCGGAGGATGTCGACACCGGCCTGCCCGCGAAGGCGCTTGCTGCAGCCCGGCGCGAGGGGCGCTACGAGGCTGAAGGCTGGCGGTGCCGGAAGGATGGCAGCCGTTTCTGGGCCAATGTGGTGATCGATGCGATCTACGACGACGGTGAGCTGATCGGCTTCGCCAAGATCACCCGCGACCTCACCGAGCGGCGCGAGGCCCAGATGCAACTGGAGCAGTCGCGCGAGCAGTTGTTCCAGGCGCAGAAGATGGAGGCGGTGGGCCAGCTCACCGGCGGCCTGGCGCATGATTTCAACAACCTGCTGACCGGGATCACCGGCAGCCTGGAGCTGCTGAGGACGCGGCTGGCGCAGGGCCGGATCGGCGAACTCGATCGCTACATCACGGCGGCCCTGGGCGCCGCCTCGCGCGCGGCGGCGCTGACGCACCGGCTGCTTGCCTTCGCGCGCCGCCAGACGCTCGATCCGAAGCCGAACTGTTCCGAACAAGCTGATCACGGACATGGAGGACCTGGTCCGGCGCACGGTCGGGCCGGAGATCGAGGTGGAAACAGTGCTCGCGATCGGCCTTTGGCCGACGCTGTGCGACCCGAACCAGCTCGAGAACGCGATCCTCAACCTGTGCATCAACGCCCGCGATGCCATGCCCGACGGCGGGCGGCTCACCATCGAGACCGCCAACACATGGCTGGACGAGCCCGGGGCACGCGAGCACGACATGCAGCCCGGCCAGTATGTCGCAATCAGCGTGACCGACACTGGAACGGGCATGGCGCCGCACGTGCTGGCGCGTGCCTTCGACCCGTTTTTCACGACCAAGCCGACCGGCCAGGGCACCGGCCTTGGGCTCTCGATGATCTATGGCTTTGCCAAGCAGTCCGGTGGCCAGGTGCGGATCTACTCGGAGCTGGGCGACGGGCACCACGGTGCGTATCTATCTGCCCCGGTATCAGGGCTGCGCCAGCGAGGAGGTGCCGCAGGCCGCGTTGGCCGAGGCGTCGCGGGCAGAGGCCGGCGAGACGGTCCTGATCGTCGATGACGAGCCGACCGTCCGTATGCTGGTCACCGAGGTTCTCGAAGGATCTGGGCTACGCGGCGATCGAGGCGGCGGACAGCGCGTCAGGGCTGAAGGTGCTGCAATCGGACGTGCGCATCGATCTGCTGATCACCGATGTTGGCCTGCCCGGCGGCGTGAACGGCCGCCAGATGGCCGACGCCGGCCGGCAGTTCCGCCCGAATCTGCAGGTGCTCTTCATCACCGGCTACGCCGAGAATGCGGCAATCGGCAACGGCCACCTGGAACCGGGCATGCACGTGCTGACCAAGCCATTCGCGATGGAGGTCATGGCCAGCCGGATCAAATCCATCATCGCGGGAGGCTGAGGGCCGCCTCACGCCGCGCTCGGGCGGCAGCGTGATCAGTCGGCGCGCGCCGCTCCGCCCAATCGGCGCAGCCGGCGCAGGCCGGACAAAACAGGGTCGGCGCCGGTCGCGTCCGGCTGGTACGAGATGTGGAACCGGTCGAGTGCGGCCTGCCACGGGCCGAGGTCGGCGCCGTCAGGCACCGCGACGGTGGAAAAGCCGCAGCGCAGCGCGTGGCTGTGCTGGTCCGGCAGCAAGTGACCGACCGCGCGGATTTCGCCGCGGTAGCCGTAACGTTCGCGGAGCGTGCGGGCGATGGTGAAGCCCCGGCCGTCGCGGAATTTTGGAAATTCGATCGCCACCAGCGTGACCCGGTCGAGCAGCGGCGCAAGATCCTCCGGCCGTGTGGCGGAGGGCACCAGCACGCCGAGTTCGCTGTTGCGGCCGTCGAGCGGCTCCGTGCGAAGCCGGGAGATCGGGATCAGCGCCGGGGCGTCGGGCAGAGGCGCGTCATCGGACGCCGCAACAAACCGGTCGGCGACGGGTCGGCCGGCTTCAAGCAGCGGCATACAGGGCGTCCTTGAACGGGGCGATGCCGACGCGGCGGTAGGTGTCGATGAATTTTTCCCCGCCGCCGCGCACGGCCAAATAGGTCTGGATCGAGCGTTTCCATCGCATCGACGACGTCATCGTAAGGCACCGCCGGGCCGACGATCTCGCCGAGCGCCGCGTCGTTGGTCGCCGAGCCGCCCAGCGTGATCTGGTAGAATTCCTCGCCCTTCTTGTCCACGCCGAGCAGGCCGATATGGCCGACATGGTGGTGGCCGCAGGCGTTTATGCAGCCGGAAATGTTCACGAAGATCGTGCCGATGTCGTATTGCCGCTCCAGGTCGCGGAACCGCTCGGCAATGGACTGCGCCACCGGGATCGCGCGCGCATTGGCAAGGCTGCAATAGTCGAGGCCCGGGCAGGCGATGATGTCGCTGATCGTGCCGATGTTCGGCGTGGCCAGTCGCAGCGGCACGAGGGCCTGCCAGAGCGAATACAGCTCGTCCTGGCGGACATGCGGCAGCACGAGGTTCTGCACGTGGGAGACACGCACTTCCTCGAACGAGTAGCGGTCGGCGAGGTCGGCGATCGCGTCCATCTGCTCGGCGGTGGCATCGCCCGGCACGCCGCCGATCGGCTTCAACGAGATGACGGCGGAGATATAGCCGGGCTGCTTGTGCGGATGGGTGTTCTGCCGCACCCAGTCGGCAAACCCTTTGTCCCGCGCCGCGTGAGCTGCCAGCGTATCGGCGGCGCCCGCCGGGGCCACGAAAGCGGGCGGCGCGAAATGCGCCTGGATGGCGTCCACCACTGCCGGATCGAGCCGGTATTTCCCGTGCGGAATGACGGCGAATTCCTGCTCCACCATTTCAGTGAAGCGGGCATGGCCGACATCGCGCACGAGAATCTTGATGCGCGCCTTGTGGATATTCTCGCGGCCGCCGAGCGCGTTGTAGACGCGCAGAATGGCTTCCATGTAGCTCAGGAACTCGGCTTCGGGCAGCCAGTCGCGGATCTTGTAGGCCAGGATGGGCACGCGGCCGAGGCCGCCGCCGACCCAGACCTCGAACCCGGTCTGGCCGTTGGCGCCGGGCTTGGCGACCAGCCCGATGTCATGCACCTGGATCGCCGCGCGATCCACCGCGGCCCCGGTGATGGCGATCTTGAACTTGCGCGGCAGGAAGCTGAATTCCGGGTGCAGCGTCGACCACTGGCGCAGGATTTCCGCATACACGCGCGGGTCCACCACCTCGTCGGCCGCGGCGCCCGCGTACTCGTCGGTGGTGACGTTGCGCACGCAGTTGCCGCTGGTCTGGATGGCGTGCAGGTCGGCCTCCGCCAGGGCGGCCAACGCGTCCGGCGCTTCCTCCAGCTTGATCCAGTTGAACTGGATGTTCTGGCGCGTGGTGAAATGCCCGAAGCCGCGATCATAGACGCGCGAGACATGGGCGAACTGGCGCAGTTGCCGGGAACTCAGCACGCCATACGGCACCGCGCAGCGCAGCATGTAGGCGTGCATCTGCAGGTACAGGCCGTTCATGAGCCGCAACGGCTTGAACTCATCCTCGCTCAGCGCGCCGGAAATGCGGCGTGCCGTCTGCTCGCGGAACTCGGCCACGCGGTCGCGCAGGAAGTCCCGGTCATAGTCGTCGTAGTGGTAGATGCCGGCGCGCGTCGGCCGAAGGGCCGCGACGTTCTCGACGATGTCCATGCCCATCCCCTCCGATCAGGCGGCGATGCCGGCCTGGATGCTCGGTCCGGCCGCGCGGATCTGCTCGCGCATGCCGACCGGCCACGGACCATCCGGCGTGCGGGTGACCACCACCGCATAGGCCCCGACCACCTCCTGGCGTTGCTCGGCCGCGGCCCCGGCTGCAAGCCCGGCCTCGGCCTCGGCGCCGACGAACACGCGGGCGGCGCGCGGCTGCTCGGTCCAGGTCTCGCCGTCTGCGAGCCACACGACCCGCCCGTCGAGCAGGCGATTGGCCGTGACCACCAAAGGCTGCGACGTGCCGGCTTTGACCTTGGCCTGCATTAGAAATACTGTTCCGTGTCGTGAAATTAAGCCTTCACGGGTCATATAAGGGAGTTCTCGCGACCGGCAAAGCGCGATGTCGCGACGTGCTGCCATGCGAACGGCCTTACAGGCGGCGGCGCAGCCGCAGGCCCAGCAGCAGGGCGGCATCCCATGGCAGCGCAGGTATCTCGCGCAGCCGCCAGTACCAGCGCCGTGCCACGCCGCGCGCTGCCGGGCCGGGCGGCGGCGGGCAGGCGCGCGCCGCGAGCCCGGCCAGCCGCAGCAGCAACACGCAGCGCGGCAGGTGATAGGCGCTGGTGGCGGCGTAGACCGGCCCCACGTGCCCGCGCAGCAGCCGCGCCACTGCGCGCACCGAAGAGAGCGTGTCGGTTCCGGTCGGCTCGACCAGGATGCGCGACGGCGGCACGCCGAGCGCGCGCAGCCGGCGGGCCATCACCACCGCTTCCGCGTCGCCATGCCGGCCGATGCCGCCGGTCGGCACGAACAGCGCCATTGGTAAATGCCGGCCGAACACGGCCGCCGCCGCCACGCGCCGCCGCAGCGTGCGGGTTGGCCGCCCGTCCTCGCGCACCGCGGCGCCGAAGATGACGATCGCCGGCGCGTGCCGGATTGCCTCACTCACCAGTGGCGGCATAGACCCTCGCCATGCATCCGGCCAGACCACGCGGCTATTTTGGAATTGGGGCGCAAGGCGTCTCCAAATCCGCCAATGTCGGCGCTCTGCTGCGCACGGCGCATGCGTTCGGCGCGGCGTTCTGTTTCACTGTCGGCGCCGGGTTCGACGTGCGCGCCAGCCGCGCGGCCGACACTGCCGACACGCCCGCCCATGTCCCGCTGTGGCGCTTTGCCGGCCCTGCCGAGCTGGTGCTGCCGCAGGGCTGCGTGCTGGTCGGCGTGGAGCTGCTGGAGGATGCCGCCGAGCTGCCCAGCTTCCGTCATCCGCTCAGTGCCGCCTACGTGCTCGGCCCGGAGCGGTCCGGCCTGTCGCCCGAGATGCTGGCGCGCTGCCGCCATGTGGTGCGCATCCCGACTCGGTTCGCGCTCAATCTGGCCGTGGCCGGCGCACTGGTGCTGTACGACCGCATGCTGCAGCACGGGCGCTTCGCCGACCGCCCGGTTCACAGCGGCGGCGCGGCGCCGGCGGCCCCGGCCAGCGGCCATGGCGACCCGGTATTCCGCCGCTTCGTGCCCGACTGGGCGACACGCCATGGCAGCACGCCGGATGACGAACCGGAGGCATGACAAGCCCGCGCTTGTTTGGCGCCGACGCCCCCCGTATTTGTGCGCCCATGCGCGCATACATCGTTCTCCTCCTCGCTGCTCTCCCCATTCTCTCACCAGCCGCCATGGCGCAAACTGCCCCGAAGGTCACGCCGAAGCCGCATGTGACAACGCCCACAGGGCCAAGGAAGATCGGCACGTTCGAGGACTGGACTGCGGCCACCAACAGGGAAGCTGGACAGACCGTGTGCTACGCCTTCACCCGCGCCGTCTCCTCCGCCCCCGGCGTCTCCGGCCGTGGCGACGTGGTGCTGACCGTCACGGAGCGCAGCGGCGGGCGTGACGCGGTGGCGATCAGCGCCGGCTTCCCCTATGCCGCCAACGCCGCCGTCTCGGTCGTGGTGGACCAGCTGCCACCGTACGACTTTTACACCGCGCAACGCTCGGCCTTCGCCCGCGACGGCCATGCGGTGGTGCAGAGCTTCCGGAAAAGCAAGGAGCTTGTGGCCCATTCGCCTGGGCCGAAGGCGGCGGTGGCCGACACGTTCAGCCTGCGCGGCTTCAACGCCGCGTATGCGGCGATCGTCAAGGCGTGCCCAGCCGGCAGAGGCGCCTCATGAGCGCTGCCCTGGAGCTGACGGAGGCCGAACGCGCCCGCATCCTGGCCAAATCCGCCCGTTTCGCCCGCCGCCGGCCCGGCTGCCGGACGGGCGGCGCGATCTGGTCGGGCTGTCGCGCGAAGAGCTGGCCGCCGAAATGGCCGCAATCGGCGAGGCGCCGTTCCGCGCCAAGCAGCTCTGGCACTGGATCTATCACCAGGGCGTGACCGATTTCGCGCGCATGAGCACCATCGCCAGGCCGCTGCAGCAAAAGCTCGCGGAGCACTTCGTCATCGGCCGGCCGGAAGTGGCCGCTGCAGACCAGCGAGGACGAGACCCGCAAATTCCTGTTCCGCTTCCGCGACGGCAGGAGGCGGAGACGGTCTATATCCCGGACCCGGAGGAAGATCGCGGCGCCGTCTGCATCTCCTCGCAGGTCGGCTGCACGCTCTCCTGCCGGTTCTGCCACACCGGCACGCAGACGCCTGGTGCGCAATCTCGGCGCCGGCGGAGATCGTCGGCCAGTTCATGGCCGCGCGCGACGCCTATGGCGAATGGCCGAGCCCGAAGGGCGAGACCCCGCGCCTGCTCTCCACCATCGTGCTGATGGGCATGGGCGAGCCGCTGTACAATTACGAAAACGTCGCGAAGGCGATGAAGATCGTCATGGACGGCGAGGGCATCGCGCTGTCGCGGCGGCGCATCACGCTGTCCACCTCCGGCGTGGTGCCGATGATGGACCAGGCCGGCGAGGAGCTGGGCGTGAACCTCGCGGTCTCGCTGCATGCCGTGCGCGACGAGCTGCGCGACGAGCTGGTGCCGCTCAACCGCAAATACCCGATCGCCGAGCTGATCGCCGCCTGCCGCCGCTATCCCGGCGGCCTCCAACGCGCGGCGCATCACCTTCGAATATGTGATGCTGAAGGGCATCAACGATAGCGAGGCCGATGCGCGCGCGCTGGTGCAACTCATCGCCGGCATGCCGGCGAAGGTGAACCTGATCCCGTTCAACCCCTGGCCGGGCAGCACGTACGAGACCAGCACGCGGCGGCGATCGACGCTTCGCGAAGATCGTGATGGATGCCGGCTACGCCTCGCCGGTGCGCACCCCGCGCGGGCAGGATATCCTGGCGGCGTGCGGGCAGTTGCGGACCGAGAGCCGGCGCGCGGCGGGCGGTTAGGAAGTGACGTTCCAACATACGGTTGCGCGACGAGCAGGTCCGCTCGATGGTCCACGAGGTCAGCCTGCCGAACGGGTACTTGATCAGCGACGATCGCGCGCGCCTCGACATGGAATTTGTCCATGAATTGCTGGCCGACGCCTATTGGGCCGTTGGCCGACCGCGTGCGCTGACGGAGCGCAGCTGGGCCAACTGCCTCTGCTTCGGCATCTATGCCCCGGACGGAGGGCAGGTCGGTTTCGCGCGAGTGCTGACCGACTACGCCCTCCGCGCCCATCTGGGCGACGTGTTCATCCGACCGGCCCTGCGCGGGCTCTGGTCTCGGCAAGGCGTTGGTCGAGACCATCCTGGCACACCCCGAACTCACGACCGTCTGGAACTGGACGCTGATGACGGCGGATGCACACGGCCTCTATGCCCGGTACGGCTTCCGCCCCGGCGAGGCAGACGGCAAGTGGATGACGCTCGATCGAAAGCCCGCCAGCCGGAGAACTGCCTGAACCTTGCTTCCCTCGCCCCCGTCAGGGGGAGAGGGGTAGGCGAGGGAGGAGTGCGGCGGGGCACCGAATGGTCGGTAAGACCCGCTTCACTTAATCCCTTGGTCTACGGGACCGCAATTGCTTGCGATCACGCGCCGTGTGTTGCCTAATCCCAGCCAACGGGGAATTGGGAGAAACACGCCATGCGCCGCAGGGTTCTGTTGACCGCACTCGCCGCACTGCCGCTCGCTGCCGCACCAGCGGCCCGCGCGGCGACGCCGCCCGGCACCATCGTGATCGCCAAGCAGATCGACGACATCCTGACCCTCGATCCGGGCGAGGATTACGAGCTGTCCGGCGTCCAGATGGACACCAACATCTATGATCGCCTGCTTCGCTACGAGGCCGAGGACGTCACCAAGCTGGTCGGCGGCGTCGCCGAGAGCTGGACGATCAGCCCCGACGGCAAGGTGTTCACCTTCAAGCTGCGGCCGAACCAGATGTTCCAGGACGGCAACCCGGTGACCGCCGAGGATGCCGCGTTCTCGCTGCAGCGCGTCGTCATCCTCGACAAGACGCCCGCCTTCCTGCTCAACCAGCTCGGCTGGACGAAGGACAACGTCAAGGACCTGGTCAAGGCGACCGCGCCCGACACGCTGCAGTTCACCATCACCGCCGATCTCGCGCCGTCGCTGGTGCTGAACCTGATGACCTCGATCGTCGCCTCCGTGGTGGAGAAGAAGGTCGCGCTGGAACACGAGGAGAACGGCGACCTCGGCAACGGCTGGCTGAAGACGCATGCCGCCGCGTCCGGCGCTTACAAGCTGGTGTCGTGGAAGTCCAACGAGAGCGTGGTGCTGGAAGCCAACCCGAAATTTCGCCTCGGCGCTCCGGCCAACAAGCGCGTGATCGTGCGCCACGTGCCGGAGACGGCAGCGCAACTGCTGCTGCTTGAGAAAGGCGACGTCGACATCGCCTTCGATCTGTCGCCGGACCAACTGGCGACTCTGGCCGGCAAGACGGATATCAAGGTCGAGTCCTTCCCGTCCTCCGACACCTACTACATGGGGCTGAACGTCGCCGACGACCGCCTGAAGAACCCCAAGGTGCGCGAGGCGCTGAAATATCTGGTCGACTACAAGGGCATGGCCGACAGCTTCCTGAAGGGCCGCTTCATCGTCCACGAAACCTTCCTGCCTGAAGGCTTCATGGGCGCGCTCGACTACAACCCCTACAAGCTCGACGTCGCCAAGGCGAAGGCTCTGCTGGCCGAGGCCGGCTATCCGAACGGCTTCGACCTGACGCTCGAAGCGTCGAACAACTCGCCGTTCACCGACATGGCGCAATCGATCCAGCAGACGATCGGCGCAGGCCGGCATCAAGATCACCATCTCGTCGAAGGAAATGAAGTCGGTCCTTCCCGACTACCGCGCGCGCAAGCACCAGGCGCTGCTGATCTATTGGGGGCCGGACTACTTCGACCCGCACACCAACGCCGACACCTTCGCGCGCAACACCGACAATTCAGACAAGGCGGCGACCAAGCCGCTGGCGTGGCGCAATTCCTGGTTCATTCCCGACATCAGCAAGGAAACCGCCGAGGCGGCGCAAGGAACAGGACACCGCCAAGCGCGCGGCACTCTACGAGGATCTGCAACGCAAGGTGACGGACGAAGGGCCGTTCATCCTGATGTTCCAGTCCGCGCCAGCCGGTTGCGTCGCGCGCCAACGTCACCGGCTTCAAGTACGGGCTGACCGAAGACATCACGTTCTTCCGCCTGACCGCGAAGCAATAGTCCTTGCCGGCTTCCTCCGGCAGTGGCGGGCGGGTCCCCGGCTCCGGGACCGCCCGCCGCGTTCTGCAGACCTTGCTGTCTGGTGGCATTGACGTTCCTCGGCCTGACCTGGTCACGTTCTTCATCGGCCGGGTGATCCCGATCGACCCGGTGCTGGCGATCGTCGGGCGAAAGGCCTCGAACGAGACCTACGACCGCGTGCGCGCCGAGATCGGGCTCGATCTGCCGCTGCCGGTGCAGTACTGGCGCTATCTGGAGAAGGTGCTGCACGGCGATTTCGGGACGTCTGGCTGATCACGTCGCAGCCGGTGCTGCGCGACATGCTGAATGTATTCCCGGCGACGCTGGAGCTGGCGCTGCTGGCGCTGGTGTCGGCGTCGTGCTTCGGCGTGCCGCTCGGCGTCGTCGCCGCGACGCATCGCGGGCGCTGGCAGGACCATGTGATCCGCCTGCGGCTCGCTGTTCGGCTATTCGATGCCGGTGTTCTGGCTCGGGCTGGTCGGACTGCTGCTGTTCTACGCCAAGCTCGGCTGGGTCGAGGGGCCGGGGCGCATCGACGTCGGCTACGAGGACATCGTGCCGACCGTCACCGGCCTGATGACCGTCGACGCGCTGCTCGCCGGCGAGCCGCGACGTGTTCTCGAACGCGCTGCGGCCATCTGGTGCTGCCGGCGTCGATCCTGGGCTATCTGTCGCTGGCCTATGTGGCGCGCATGACGCGCAGCTTCATGCTCGAACAGTTGCGGCAGGAATACGTGCTGGCGGCGCTGGCCAAGGGGCTGGAGCCGTGCCGCGTGGTGTGGGTGCACGCGCTCGGCAATGTCTGGGTGCAGCTGATCACCGTGATCGCGCTGACCTTCGGCAGCCTGCTGGAAGGCGCGGTGCTGACCGAGACGGTGTTCGCCTGGCCCGGTCTTGGACTTTACATGAAGAACTCGCTGTTCAACGCCGACCTCAACGCGGTGCTCGGCGGCACGATGGTGGTGGGCGTCGTGTACATCCTGCTCAATCTGGTCTCCGACCTGCTGTACCCGCTGGTCGATCCGCGCGCGCGGGACCGCACGTGAGCGGGGACGTCACGCTGGCGGGCTGGCTGCTCGACCCGGCGCCGGCGAGCCGGCGGCAGGCGCGGCTCGGCCGCTGGTTCCGCGCCTGGCTTGGCTTCTCCCGCAACGGGCTGGCGATGACCGGGCTGGCGATCGTGCTGTCGCTGGTGCTGATCGCGATCGTCGGCACCGCTGATCGCCGATCCGAAGGCCGCGACGCTGCAGGCGCTGGCCGAACGGCTGCAGCCGGCCTCGGCGGCGCATTGGTTCGGCACCGACGAACTCGGCCGCGACATCTTCGCCCGCATCGTATTCGGCGCGCGCATCACGTTGACCATCGTCGCACTGGTCGGCGCTGATCGTGGTGCCGGTCGGCCTCGCCATCGGCCTGCCGGCCGGATATTTCGGCGGCGTCGTCGATGCCGTGCTGATGCGCATCACCGACATCTTCCTGGCGTTCCCGCGCCTGGTGCTGGCGCTGGCGTTCGCCGCGGCGCTCGGGCCGGGGATCGACAACGCGGTCATCGCGATCGCGCTGACCGCGTGGCCGCCCTATGCGCGGCTCGCCCGCGCCGAGACGCTGACGCGGCGCAACGCGGAGTTCATCGCAGGCGGCGGTGCTGCAAGGCGCCTCGCCCGCGCATCCTGTTCCGCCAGATCGTGCCGCTGTGCCTGCCCTCGGTGATGATCCGCCTGACGCTCGATATGGCCGGCATCATCCTCACCGCCGCCGGCCTCGGTTTCCTCGGCCTCGGCGCGCAGCCGCCGACGCCGGAATGGGGCGCGATGGTCGCCTCCGGCCGGCAGGTGCTGCTCGACCAGTGGTGGGTCGCGACCATCCCCGGCATCGCGATCTTTGCCACTTCGGTCGGCTTCAACCTGCTCGGCGACGGGCTGCGCGACGTGGCGGACGCCCGCAGCGCATGACCGCGCCGCCACTGCTGACCGTGCGCAACCTGCGCGTGAGCTTCCCGGCCGACCAGGGCGAGTTCCATGCCGTGCGCAACGTCAGCTTCACGCTCGGCCGCGAGCGGCTCGGCATCGTCGGCGAATCCGGCTCGGGCAAGTCCACCACGGGGCGCGCCATCATGGGCCTGGTGCCGGCGCCCGGCCGGGTCAGCGCCGACGAAATGCGGCTCGGCGAGACCGACCTGCGCGGCCTGAGCGAGCGTGGCTTCCGCCGGTTGCGCGGGCGGCGCATCGCGATGGTGCTGCAGGACCCGAAATTCTCGCTCAACCCGGTGATGAGCGTCGGCCACCAGATCGCCGAGACGCATCGCGCCCATGTCCGTGCGGGCGCCCGCGCGGCGCGGCGCTGCGCTGGACATGCTGGAAGCGGTACGCATCCGCGACCCCGAGCGCGTCTATGACCTCTATCCGCACCAGGTCTCCGGCGGCATGGGCCAGCGGGCGATGATCGCCATGATGCTGATCGCCGATCCCGAGCTGCTGATCGCCGACGAACCGACCTCGGCGCTCGACGCGACCGTGCAGACGCAGGTGCTGGCGATCATGGACGAGCTGGTGCGCGGGCGCGGCATGGGGCTGATCCTGATCAGCCACAATCTGCATCTCGTCTCGGCGTTCTGCGACCGGGTGCTGGTGATGTACGCCGGCCGCATCGTCGAGACCTGCGAGGCCGGCCGGCTGCGTGAGGCGCAACACCCCTACACGCAAGGGCCTGCTCGCCGCCCTGCCGGAACTCGGCAGGCGGCGAGACTTCCTGCCGCAATTGCTGCGCGACCCGGCCTGGGCGGCGGACGGGTGATCCGGCTCCATCATGTCACGGTGCGCTACGGCCATGGCCGGCACGGCATTGCCGCCGCACAGGACATCTCGTTCACGGTCGCGCCGGGCGAGGCGTTCGGGCTGGTGGGCGAATCCGGCAGCGGCAAATCCACGATCCTCCGCGCGATCGCCGGGCTGATCGCCCATGCGGAGGGCGTCGTCGAACTGGGCGGGGAGGCGATGCCGGCCCGGCGGAACCGTGACCAGCGGAAGCTGGCGCAGATGGTGTTCCAGGACCCGTACGGCTCGCTGCATCCGAACCAGACCGTCGACCAGACGCTCGCGTCACCGCTGCGCGTGCAGGGGATCGGCGGCGGCGAGCAGCGCATCGCGGCAGCGCTGCGGGAAGTCGGGCTCGGCCCGGAGCATCGGTTCCGCTACCCGCACCAGCTTTCCGGCGGGCAGCGCCAGCGCGTGGCGATCGCGCGGGCGCTGATCGTGGCACCCCGCATCCTGCTGCTCGACGAGCCGACCAGCGCGCTGGATGTCTCGGTGCAGGCCGAGATCCTGAACCTGCTGACCCGGCTGCGGCGCGACCACGGGCTGACGTTGCTGATGGTGAGCCACGATCTCGCCGTGATCGCCCATCTGTGCGAGCGGGTCGGCGTGATGCAGCACGGCAAGCTGGTGGAACAGACCAACGTCGACGCACTGGCCTCGGGTGCGGTCACGCACGAGCATACGCGCGAGTTGCTGCGCTCGAACGCGGGGTTCGACCGCGGGGCATGACGGCGCCGGCTACGCGCTGAGGCGCTTTCGGGCGGCCGCGTATTCCTGCGCCCATTGGGCAATCCGGGCGGCGGCCGGAACCACCGCATCGACACGGCCGACGCCCTGGCCCGAGCCCCAGATGTCGCGCCAGACCTTTGACGTGGCGCCACCAAAATTCATCTTCGACGGGTCTGATTCCGGCAATGCAGCGGGGTCGAGGCCCGCAGCGACGATGGATCTTCGCAAATAATTGCCGTGAACGCCGGTGAACAGGTTGGTGTAGACGATATCGGATGCCTGGGCGTCGACGATCGCCTGCTTGTAGTCCGGCACAGCATTGGCTTCGTCGGTCGCGATGAACGGCGAGCCGATATAGGCGACGTTGGCGCCGGCGGCCTGGGCCGCCAGGATGCCGCCGCCCGTGGCGATGGCGCCGGACAGCGCCAGCGGCCCGTCGAACCAGCTACGGATTTCGGCGACCAGCGCGAACGGCGACAGCGTGCCGGCGTGGCCGCCGGCACCGGCCGCGACCGCAATCAAGCCGTCCGCACCTTTCTCGATCGCCTTGCGGGCGAAGGCCACGTTGATGATGTCGTGCAGCACCAGCCCGCCATAGGAATGGATGGCCTCGAACACCTCGGGGCGGGCGCCGAGCGAGGTGATCACGATCGGCACGCGGTATTTCACGCAGAGCGCCACATCATGTTCGAGCCGCTCGTTCGAGCGATGCACGATCTGGTTCACCGCGAACGGTGCCGCGGGTGCCTCCGGGTGGGCTGCATCATGGGCCGCGAGCTCATCGGTGATGCGCCGCAACCAATCGTCCAGCACGGCGGCCGGGCGGGCGTTGAGTGCCGGGAAGGCGCCGACGATCCCGGCTTTGCATTGGGCCAGCACCAGATCCGGGTTCGAGATGATGAATAGCGGCGCCCCGATCACCGGCAGGCGGAGTTTCGCGGCCAGAAATGGGGGAAGGCTCATGCGGCAGTGACCTTGGCGCGCGCCTGATAGAAATTCGCGACGGCCTGGCGCAGCTCGGCACTCCGTAGCCGGGCATGAAAGGCGGTATTTTCCTCGCCGATCCGCGCTTCCAGGTCGCGCGTCGGCGACTTCATCAGGGCTTTTGTGGCAAGCAGGGCGCCCGCTGGCTTCGCCGCCAGGCGGGCGGCCAGTGCTTCGGCCTCCGCCAGCGCCTGCCCGTCGGGCACGATGCGATTGATCAGCCCGAACTCGACCGCTTGCGTCGCGCTGATGCGTTCGCCCAGCAGCAGCAGTTCGGCGGCACGGCGTTGCCCAAGCAGGTTCGGCAGGAGCAGCGAGCTCCCTGCTTCCGGCACCAGAGCAAGGTCCACGAACGGCATTTGCAACAATGTGCCGGCCTCGCCCAGAACGAAATCGCAATGCAGCAGCATTGTCGTGCCGATGCCGATCGCGCGCCCTTGCACTGCAGCGATCAACACTTTCCTGGCCTGCGCCAGCGCGCGGATGAAGCGGAACACCGGTGCGTCGGGGCCGCTCGGCGGATCGCCGACGAAATCGGTCAGATCGTTGCCCGCGCAGAAATCCTGGCCGGCGCCGGAGAAAATGACTGCCCTGATCGCGTCGTCGTGCTCCACGTCGGCCATCGCGTCCGCCATCGCCGCATACATGGCCGCCGTCAGCGCATTGCGCTTGGCTGGCCGGGCAATCTCGATTCGCAGCGTGGTGTCGCTGCGATGCACAATGATGTCGGATGTTTCCATGGTCAGCCTCCGGTCGGGCGGCAATTGACAGTGTGAACGGAATCACGGGGTTACGTTACGCTATTCGACTGCGGCAGGCACGTGGTTCACGATTTCAGCGATAGTGGCCGCCCGCTGCGCAGTTTGCTTGCCCAGGCAATCTAACCCGCGCAATCATCCTGTCCAAGCAAGGGGGGCAAACGGCGTGGCACGGTGGCAGGTAATGCCGGCGTGGCGGCGTAGCTGATGGGTGGCGACAGCCAAGCCCAGCTTCTTGACGTGCGCGACGTCCTGGTCCGGTTCGGCCATATCACGGCGCTGGACGGCGTCTCATTCGCGGTCGGCAGCAACGAGGTCTGCGGGCTGATCGGCCCGAACGGATCCGGCAAGACCACGCTGTTCAACAGCATCAGCGGATTCTGCCGTCCGCAGCGCGGCGAGATCTTGTTGCAGGGCCGACCGGTCAGCAAACTGCCACGGCACCGGCGGGCCGCGCTCGGCGTCGGCCGTACCTTCCAGAACCTCGCCTTGTTCCGCAGCATGACCGTGAGCGACAACGTCCTGGTCGGCGCACATCCGCTCGGGCGGTCCGGCTTCCTCGCCCAGGGCTTGGCGCTACCGCAGGCGCGGCGTGAGGCGGAAGCGGCCCGGCAGCTTCTCGAAGACATCCTCGGGCTGCTCGACCTGCGTGCCGTTGCGACGCTCCCGGTCGGCGCGCTGCCGTTCGCGACCGCCAAGCGGGTGGAGATTGCCCGCGCCCTGATCGCGCAGCCGCGCCTGCTGTTGCTGGACGAACCCGCGTGCGGCCTGAACCACGCCGACGTGGAAAGCCTGCTCGATCTGCTGCAGCACATTCGTGCGCGCTTCGCCCTGAGCATCCTGCTTGTCGAGCATCACATGGGCCTGGTGATGCGTGCCTGCAGCCACGTGGTTGCCCTCGCAGCCGGCAGCAAGATCGCCGACGGCACGCCGGCGCAGGTGCAGCGCAATCCCGACGTGGTGCGCGCCTATCTCGGCGACCAGCCGGTCGACTCGCGTGCTGCTTGAGGTGAAGCAGCTGCGTGCAGGTTACGGTGCCGGCGAGGTCCTTCACGGCATCGACATCAGCGTCGAGTTCGGCGGCGTTACGGCGTTGCTCGGTGCCAACGGCGCCGGCAAGACCACCACGCTGCGGGCGATCTGCGGCATGCTGCGGCGCAGCGGCGAAATCCGCTTCGACGGCGCGCGGATCGACCGCGCGGCGACGGAGGAGGTGACACGACGCGGCGTCGCCCATGTGCCGGACGGGCGCGGCACATTCATGGAACTGACGGTCGAGGAGAATTTGCGCCTGGGCGCCTACACGCGGCGGGATCGTGCCGTGGCGGCCGATATCGCACGGATGCTGGACCAGTTCCCCGGGCTGCGTCCGCGGCTGAAGCAGCAAGCCGGCACGCTGTCAGGCGGGGAACAGCAGATGCTGGCGATCGCGCGGGCGCTGCTCTCCCGCCCTCGGCTGCTGCTGTTGGACGAACCGAGTTTCGGCTTGGCACCGCTGGTCGTGCGGCAGATCTTCGAGATCCTGGCCCGTATTCGCAGCGATTTCGGGCATCGGCATCCTGCTCGTCGAACAAAATGCGAGCCTCGCCCTGGCGCTCGCCGATCACGCCTGCATCCTGGAAGCGGGGGCCGTCGCCCTTGCCGGTACGGCCGCGACGGTCGGCCAGGACGATCAGGTGCGGCGCGTCTACCTCGGGTACTGAACATGAGCGGTCTGCTGCATCAGACGCTTTCGGGGCTGGCGACCGGCGGCGTCTATGCGGCCCTGGCACTGGCGCTGGTCATGGTCTATCGCGCGACCGGCCATGTGAACTTCGCCCAAGGCGAGATGGCGACGTTCTCCACGTACATCGCGCTGGCGCTGATTCAGGCTGGCGTCCCGTACTGGCTCGCGTTTGCAGCGACGATGGTCGCGTCCTTCGCGCTCGGCGTCGCCATCGAACGGTTGCTGATGCGGCGCATGGCCGATGCGCCTGCGCTGTCGGTGGTCGGCGTCTCGATCGGGCTGCTGCTGATCTTCAATGCGCTTGGCGGCTGGCTGTTCGGCTACAGCGAGAAGCCGTTTCCGAGCCCGTTCGAGGGCGAAACGGGAGGGCTGTTTGGTGGGCTGGTCTCGCCGCACGAACTCGGCATGACGGCGGTGACGCTTGTTGTGCTCGCTGCCGTGTTCCTGTTCTTCCGGTTTACGAAACTGGGCCTGGCCATGCGGGCCGCCGCCGTGAACCCGGAGTTGAGCCGGTTGGTCGGCATTCCGGTCGGCTGGACGCTTGCATTTGGCTGGGGCCTGGCCGCCGCCCTCGGCGCCGTCGCAGGGATGATGGTGGCGCCCGTGGTGTTCCTTGATCCGAACATGATGGTGGGCATCCTGCTGTATGCCTTCGCAGGCGCTTTGCTGGGCGGGATCGATAACCCGGTGGGTGCTGTGGCCGGCGGGTTCGCGGTCGGCGTGATCGAGAACGTCAGCGGCGCGTATCTGGTCGGCACCGATCTGAAACTGACGCTGGCATTGGGTATCATCGCCGCCGTGCTGGTGCTTCGCCCTGCCGGCCTGTTCGGCCGTGCGGTCGTTCGGCGCGTGTGATGCGCGCCGTCATCGCCCCCACGGCCGTCGCGATCCTGCTGCTGGCGCCGGCGTTCGTGCTCAGCGGCTATCATTTGTTCCAGCTTACCATCACTGCCGTCTATGCCATTGCCGTGCTGGGCCTGGGCCTGGTGACCGGCACCACCGGCCAGATCTCGCTCGGGCACGGCGCATTCTACGCCATCGGCGCCTATGCCACGGCGATCCTGATGACCGGCTTCGACTGGCCGTACTGGGCGACGCTGCCGGTGGCCGCCATCGTTTGCTTCGCGCTCGGTTTCACACTCGGCCTGCCGGCGGTGCGGTTGCACGGACCGTACCTCGCACTGGTGACGTTCGCCCTGGCTGTCGCCGTACCCCAGATATTGCGTGTCCGTGCGCTGGAGGCGTGGACCGGCGGCGTGCAGGGTCTCGTTGTCATCGCCCCCGATGCGCCGGCGGGCCTGCCATTGTCGCAGGACCAGTGGCTGTACCTGTTCACGCTCGGGGTCGCGGTGCTCATGTTCCTGCTCGCACGCAATCTGCTGCGGGGGCGGGTGCTGCGGGCCATGCTGGCGGTGCGCGATCATCCGATGGCGGCGCAGGCGGCGGGCGTCGACGTGACCCGCCTCAAGGCGACCGCCTTTGCCGTCAGCGCGGGATTCACCGGCGTTGCCGGCGCGCTCGCCGCCATCGTGGTGCAGTTCGTTGCTCCCGATAGCTTCCCGGTGCAGCTTTCCATTGCCCTGTTCGTGGGCCTTGTGGTCGGCGGCGCCGGCTCGTTGCCCGGGGCGGTCGTCGGGGCGGCGTTCCTCACCTTCGTGCCAAACCTGGCCGAACAGGTCAGCAAGAGCGCGCCGGGCCTCGTCTACGGTGCCGCTGCTTGTCATCGTGCTCTGCCTGATGCCCTCGGGCGTCGTGGGACTGGCCGCCACGCGCCTGCACCGACAACGCGCCAGAACGGGAGGATGACATCATGTGGAATCGTCGAGCCCTGCTTACAACGATGGCCGCGACCGCGTTGCTGCCGGCGGGACGCGCGCGTGCCGATGCGATGCCGGGCGTTACTGCCACCGAAATCAAGATCGGCAACACCAACCCGCATAGCGGCCCGGCCTCCGCCTACGGCGTTATCGCGACCTGCGAGACCGCGTATTTCAAGATGATCAACGACCGCGGCGGGATCGGCGGGCGGATGATTAACTTCATCTCGTTGGACGACGGGTACAGCCCGCCGCGCGCCGTGGAGCAGACGCGGCGTTTGGTGGAGGAGGAGGGGGTCGCGCTGATCTTCAATGGCCTGGGCACCCCGCCGCAGAGCGCGGTGCGGCAATACATGAACGCGAAGAAGGTGCCGCAGCTTTTCGTCGCCTCCGGCGCAGACAAGTGGGGCGACCCGCAGCACTTCCCCTGGACCATGGGCTGGCAGCCGAGCTACCGGACGGAGGCTTCAATCTATGGCAAATACCTGCTGAAGGAGAAACCCGACGGCAAGATCGCGATCCTCTACCAGAACGATGATTTCGGTAAGGACTACATCATCGGCCTCAAGACGGGACTTGGTGACAGCTACGCCAAGATGGTGGTGAAGGAGGTTTCGTACGAGACCACCGATCCCACCATCGACAGCCAGGCGGTCAGCCTGCAGGCGTCAGGTGCCGATGTACTGCTGACGGCGGCCACGCCGAAATGGGCAGCCCAGATGATTCGCAAGATCGCCGATCTGAACTGGAAGCCCCTGCATTTCATGACCAACGTGTCGGTCTCGGTCGGATCGGTCATCAACCCGGCCGGCCCCGAGAAAGCCGCCGGCATGATCACCGCTGCCTATCAGAAGGACAACAGCGACCCGCAATGGGCGAACGATCCGGGCATGACGGAATGGCGGGCTTTCATGAAGCAGTACCAGCCTAACGCCGACCTGTCCGACAACAACAACACATATGGCTATGCAGCGGCCGCCACGATGATGCAGGTGCTGAAGCAGTGCGGCGACGATCTGTCGCGGGCCAACATCATGAAGCAGGCGGCGAGCCTGAACGACCTGGAACTGGCGCCGCTGCTTCCGGGGATCAAGGTCAGCACCAGTGCCACCAACTTCCACCCCATCCGATCCATGCAGTTGCAGCGCTGGACCGGCAAGAAGTTCGAACTGTTCGGAGAGGTGATGTCGGCCTGAGTTTCCGCGATGTAGCCGCGCCGGCGCTGCCGTCGTGGCTACATCGCGCCGGCCACGACGCGCAGGTGGTGCTCGGTGTCACCGAACAGCGTCTCGATCATCGCCAGCCGCTTGAAGTAATGGCCGGCTTTGTACTCCATCGTCATGCCGATGCCGCCGTGCAACTGGATCGCCTCCTGCCCCACCAGCCGGGCGGAGCGATTGACCTGCACTTTCGCACTGGCGATGGCGCTGCGCCTTGCCCGGGTGTCCGGCTCGTTGGCCATCATCGCCGCATACATCGCCATGCTGCGCGCCTGCTCGACCGCAATCAACATATCGACCGCGCGGTGCTGCAACACCTGGAAGCTGCCGATCGTGGTGCCGAACTGCTTGCGCTGCTTCAGGTAGTCCACCGTCAGCGCCTGCAACGCGGCCATTGCGCCGACCGCCTCGGCGCACAACGCTGCGAGTGCCCCGTCGACGACCGCATCGATCAGCGCGGCCGCGCCGTCGGCCGGGCCGATCACGGCGGCATCACCGACGCGCGCCTGATTGAACGAGATATCCGCCGCGCGCAGCCCGTCCTGCGTCCGATAGCCGCGCCGCGACACGCCTTCCGCCGTGGCATCGAGCAGGAACAGCGTCAGCCCGGCCGCATCGCGCCGACCGCCGGACGTGCGCGCGCTGACGATCAGGTGCGTTGCGGAGTTGCCGTGCAGCACGACGCCCTTGTCGCCCTCGATCACCCAGTCACTGCCGGCACGCCGCGCCGTGGTTGCCACATCGTGCAGGTCGTAGCGCGCCTGCCGCTCCAGATGCGCGAACGCCAGACGCGCTGAGCCGTCGATCACGCTCGGAACGAGTGCGCTGTTGCCACTTGCGCGCAGCAGGCTGCCGGCGAGAATGACGGACGCAAAATATGGCTCCAGCACCAGCCCGCGGCCGAACGCTTCCATGACGAGCATGGTCTCGACCGGGCCGCCGCCGCTGCCGCCGTCATCTTCGGCGAACGGCAGGCCGAGCAGACCGAGTTCCGCATAAGTCGCCCACAGGCGCGGACTGAAACCGTCCGGCTCGCGCGCGTAACCCTGGCGGCGGGAGAAATCTCCGTAATTGTCATCGATCAGCCGGTCCACGCTGTCTTTCAGCAGCCGCTGCTCATCCGACAGGTCGAAATCCATGATGCCCTCACAAGCCGAGAATGGCTTTGGCGATGATGTTGCGCTGGATCTCGTTGGAGCCGCCGTAGATCGAGACTTTTCGCATGTTGAAATAGAGCGGCGCCGCGGTCGCTGCCCAGTCGGATTCCGCAGGCAGCGCGTTGCTGAGGCGGCCTTCGTCGTCTTCCTCATCCGGCACGAACGGCAGCGCATATGGTCCGACCACCTGCATCAGCAGCTCCGTCGTCGCCTGCTGCAACTCCGAGCCTTTGATCTTCAGGATCGACGAGGCGGGGTCGGGCTTGCGGTCGCGGCGTTTGCTGTCGGCGGCGACGACGCGCAACTGGGTGATCTCCAGCGCCTTCAGTTCGATTTCCACCTCCGCCACGCGCTTGCGGAAATCCATGTCGTCCCACACCACGCCATCGCCAGCCGGCACCTGCGCCGCGAGGCGCTTGATGCGCCGCAGCCGTTCCTTCGACAAGCCGATGCGCGCGATGCCGGAGCGCTCGTTGCCGAGCAGGAATTTCGCGTAGTCCCAGCCCTTGTTCTCCTGCCCGACAAGGTTCTCGACGGGGACGCGCACATCGTCGAAGAACACCTCGTTCACTTCATGGCCGCCGTCGATGGTCACGATCGGCCGCACCGTGATGCCGGGCGTGGTCATGTCGACCAGCAGGAAGCTGATGCCTTCCTGCTTCTTCGCCGCGCGATCGGTGCGGACCAGCAGGAAGATCCAGTCGGCGTGCTGCGCGAGCGTGGTCCAGGTCTTTTGCCCGTTCACCACATAGACATCGCCGTCGCGTTCGGCACCGGTCTTCAGCGAGGCGAGGTCGGAGCCGGCCCCGGGTTCGGAAAACCCCTGGCACCACCAGTCGTCGATATTGGCGATACGCGGCAGGAACCGACGCTTCTGCGCCTCGTTGCCGAACGCCGCGATCACCGGGCCGACCATCTGCGTGCCGAACGGCAGCGGCGGCGGCACCGCTTCGGACTGCATTTCCTCATTGAAGATGTAGCGCTGCACCGGCGTCCAGTCCTGGCCGCCCCATTCCAGCGGCCAGTGCGGCACCGCCCAGCCACGCGCGTGCAGAATCCGCTGCGCCGTCACGATGTCCTGCTTGGACAGATGCCGTCCCTCGCTGACGCGGTCGCGGACCGGCTGCGGGATTTGGCTGCGGAAGAACTGCCGCACCTCGTCGCGGAAGGCGATCTCTTCGGGCGTGAAGCGCAGGTCCATCTTGCGTGCTCCCTGGACGATGTCGATCAGGTCAGCCCTGTCGCAGTCTTGGCCAGTTCTTCGTCGAGCAGCGGCTTGGCCAGCAGCTTGCCGGCCGGGCTGCGCGGCAGGCTGTCGCGCAGCTCCAGGGCCGCCGGCATCTCGTGGCGGCCGAGCCGGTCGGCCAGGAATTCGTTCAGCCCCGCCAGCGTCAGTTCCGGCGCGCCCGGGCGCAGCGTCGCGAATGCCTTGGCCGCCTGGCCACGATAGGCGTCCGGGACGCCGATCACGATGACCTCGGCGATGTCCGGATGCTCGTAGATGGCGTTCTCGATCGCCGCCGGGTAGACGTTGAAGCCGCTGGAGATGATCATGTGCTTCTTGCGGTCGAGGACGCGGAACAGTCCGCGCGCATCCATCGTGCCGATGTCGCCGGTCAGGAAGAATCCGTCGCAGAACGCCGCCCGCGTGTCCTCCGGGCGGTTCCAGTAGCCCTGGAACACATTCAGGCCGCGGATCGCCAATTCCCCGACCTCGCCCGGTGGCAGCGCACGCGAGGGCTCAACGCTGTCGACGACGCGCATCTCGATCCCCGGCAGCGGCACGCCGATCAGTCCCGGCTGCATCGGCACGCCGGGCGGGATGCGTGTGCCGGCGGGGCTGGTCTCCGTCATGCCCCAGCCGCCGCCGAGCCGCTTGCCCACCAGCCGCTCGATCCGCTGGCTGACCTCGTACGGCATCGGCGCGCCGCCGGAGCTGCAAGACTGGAGCGAGGAGAAATCGGCCGCCGGCCGCCGCAGGATGTTTCGCAAGCGCGATCCACATGGTCGGCACGCCCGGGAACATGCTGGCGCGCTTCTGCTGAATGTCGGCCAGCAGCGTGTCGGCATCGAAGCGCGTGCGCAGCAGCAGTTCCCAGCCCGCCGACAGCCCGCGCAGCAGCACGCAGGTCAGCGCGTAGATGTGGAACAGCGGCAGCACCGCGACGATCCGGTCACCGGGCTCCTCGGCGATCTCGTGCGTGAGGCTGGTACATGCTCACTGCCGCGGTCAGATTGCCGTGGCTGAGCATCGCGCCCTTCGGCAGGCCGGTGGTGCCGCCGGTATATTGCAGCACGGCTATGTCCTCGGCAGCCAGCGCCGGCCAGCGAGACGGCGGTGCGGCCGACGGCATCGGCGCGACGTGCTCGCCCCAAGGCACTGGCAGCCCTGCCGGGGACGGCCCCCAATCGCTGTCCTCGCCTACCAGCACGCGTGCGACCGCACCTTCCTCCTGCATTCGTAGCGCGTTCGGCAGCAGGCCGGGCAGGTTGGTCGTCAGCAGCAGTTGCGCGCCGCTGTCGTGCAGCTTGTGGGCAAGCTCGCGCGGCGCATCGAGCGCGCTGAGGTGCACCACCCGTGCCCCGGTCCTGACGACCGCGAAGAACGCCACCGGGTGCCACGGCGTGTTCGGCAGGTAGAGCGCGACCGACTGGCCGTGGCCGACCCCTGCTGCCAGCAACCCGGCCGCCACCCGGTCAGCCGCATCAGCGAGGGCGCGGAAGCTGATCTGGCGGTCGCGGAACTCGATCGCCGGGCGTTCGGCGAAGCGGGCGGCCGCCATGTCCAGCAGGTCGGGCACCAGGCCGACCGAGATCGGCGCCTGCCAGTCGGCGTAGTCGGGGAAATTCCGGTGCCACGGGAAGGGATCGGGGGCGCTCATGTCTGCCAGCCGGCAAAACCACCGCCCTTGTCGGCAAGGCTGCGCAGCAGTGGCGCCGGGCGTAGTGACTCGTCACCCGAGGTGCCGGCGAACGCGTCCAGTCGGTTGACAATGCGGCTCAGGCCGACCAGATCGGCGTAGAACATCGGGCCGCCCCGCCACGCCGGCCAGCCATAGCCGTTCAGCCAGACCACATCGATGTCGCCGGGCCGCGCGGCGATCCCCTCGGCGAGAATGCGGGCGCCCTCGTTGATCATCGGAAAGATCAGCCGCTCGACGATTTCCTCGGCACCGACGCTGCGCCGGGTGATGCCGCGTTCGGCCGAGATGCGGGCGACGAGGGATGCGACCTCGGGGTCGGGCACCGGGGTCCGGCCGCCCTCGGCGTAGCGATAGTAGCCCTTGCCGGTTTTCTGGCCGAGCCTTCCGGCCGCCACCAGCGCATCGGCGACCGGTGCAGTCATGCCGGTGGCTTGGCGGACGCGCCAGCCGATATCCAGGCCGGCGAGATCGCCCATCGCGCACGGCCCCATGCGGAAGCCGAAGCCGGTGATGGCCGCGTCGATCTGGTCCGGCAACGCGCCTTCGGCCAGCAGTTTTTCCATCTGCGTCGAGCGGGCGGCCAGCATGCGGTTGCCGACGAAGCCGTGACATACGCCGACCACCACCGGCACCTTGGCGAGCGTCTTGCCGATCTGCACGGCCGTGGCCAGCGCATCCGGCGCGGTGACCCGGCCGCGCACCACCTCCAGCAGCCGCATCACGTTGGCCGGGCTGAAGAAATGCATGCCCAGCACATCCGCCGGCCGGCCGCTTGCCGTGGCGATGGCGTCGACGTTGAAGTACGAGGTGTTGGTCGCCAGCACCGCCCCTGGCTTTGCGATGCGGCCCAGGGCTTCGAACACCTCGCACTTGACGCCCAGATCCTCGAACACGGCCTCGATCACCAGGTCGGCGTCGGCCGCCGCCTCCAGCCCGACGCGGCCGGCGATCAGCGCGAGCCGCGCATCGCGTGCCGCCTCGGTCAGGCTGCCGCGCTTGACCGAGAAACTGTAGGTCTCGGCAACGCGGGTGAGGCCCGCCAGCCGTGCCACCTCATCGGTTTCGATCATCGTCACGGGAATGCCGGCGTTGGCGAAGCACATGGCGATGCCGCTGCCCATAGTGCCGCCGCCGATCACCGCCGCACGGGCCACCGGGCGGGCGGCGGTGCCCGGCGGCAGGGCGGCAATATGCGCCGCCTGCCGCTCGGCAAAGAACACGTGGCGCAGCGCGCGCGAGCGGTCGTCCTGCACCAGCTGCATGAACAGCGCGCGCTCCTGCTGCAAGCCCTCGTCGAACGGCATGTCGAAGGTGGCGCGCACGGCCAGGATGATTGCGTCGATGCTGGGGTTGTTCGGGTTGCGCTTGGCCACGGCCGCCGCCGCCGTTTCGAAGTCCTCACGCGCTCCGAGCCGCCCCGCGATGTCGCGGGTGTGGCGTGGTGCCGCACCGACCAGTCGCCGGGCCAGTGCGGTCGCGGCGGCCAGCACGTCGTCGGCCATTTCGTCGACCAGACCCAGTTTTCGCGCCTCGTCGGCACCGACCGGGTTGCCCTCAGCGATCACGTTCAGCGCTGGCACGGCCCCGATCAGTCGCGGCAGGCGCTGCGTGCCGCCGGCGCCGGGCAGCAGGCCGAGCTTGACTTCCGGCAGCCCGAGCTTCGCCGTCGGAGACGCCACGCGGGCGTGGCAGCCGAGCGCCAGTTCCAGCCCGCCGCCGAGCGCCGCCCCGCCGATCGCGGCAACCAGCGGCTTGCCGAGCGCATCCATGGTCGCAATCAGATCGCGCAGCGTGGGCGAGACGGGCGGCTTGCCGAATTCGGTGATGTCCGCACCACCGCTGAACGTGCGGCCTTCCGCGGCAAGCACGATGGCGATCACCGCCGGATCGGCCTCGGCCCGGCGCAACGCCTCCGCGAGTTCGGCGCGGACCGGGGCGGCAAGCGCATTCACGGGCGGGTTGGCGATCCTTACAACCGCGACGCCGTCCGTGACGTTGAGATTGACCGGCTCCGCCGCAACCATTGGCCGTTCCCCTCCGATTATTGTCCCCTCGGAGTAGTGGGTGACTGGCTCGGGCGTCAAGCTAAGCCGTTCGCCATCCTTGAAGCGGGGTGCCCAATACGTTATGCTTCTCCCAAATACGTCAACAGACGCGCCAATGCGACACGGTCGCTGACCGAAGTCGCCTTGGGTTTCGGGGAGAGACGATGATGCCGAATGAACTCGGGATCGGTACGGCGCAAGCGTCGGCCCGTGGCTTGTCCAGAGTCCGAGGCTGACACGAGAGCTTGGGGGCCATGGACCCGATCAGCCCGTTGCCGGTCGCAGCACTGCTCGAACGCAGTGCCGCGCGCTTCCCGCGCCGTCCGGCGATGTCGTTCATGGGGCGCCGTTGGCATTACGACCAGCTTGCGGCGCTCGTCGACCGTGCCACGGCGGGATTGCAGCAGCTCGGTGTGCGGAAAGGCGATTGTGTCGGCCTGTGCCTGCCGAACACGCCGTATTTCGTGGTGTTCTATTATGCCGCACTGAAGGCGGGCGCGATCGTCGTCAATTTCAATCCGCTCTATGTGGCGCGGGAGTTGCGGCAGCAGATTGTGGACTCCGGCACAACGACGATGATCGTGCCTGACCTTGCGACGATCTACGACAAAGTTGCCGAGGCGAGCGTCGGCACCGGGCTTGCACGCATGGTCGTCTGCCCGATGGCGGGCATCCTGCCGCCGGGCAAGTCGGTCGCGTGGCGCCTGCTGCGGCGGCGCGAGACGGCTCACCCGGAGTGGGGACCCGGCATTGTCGCCTATCACGACCTCATGACGACGAAGGCGGCGCCGGCGCCGGTGGCGATCGAACCGGAGACGGATATTGCCGTATTGCAATACACTGGCGGCACGACCGGCGTACCGAAAGGTGCCATGCTGACGCACGCGAACGTGACGATCAACGCCATGCAGGTTCGTCATCACATGCCGAGCCTGCGGGAAGGCGAGGAGCGGATCATGGGCGTGCTGCCGTTCTTCCACGTATTTGCCATGACCGCGGTGATGAATTGCGGCATCGCACTGGCGGCCGAGTTGCAGCTTTACCCGCGGTTCGAGATCAAGGCGGTGATGAAGGCACTGGCCCGCGACAAACCGACGGTGCTGCACGCCGTGCCGACGATCTACAATGCAATTGCCGCCCAGGCCGAGAGCGGCCGCGTCGATATCGGCTCGATCCGCGCCTGCATCTCCGGCGGCGCGCCGTTGCCGGGCGACGTGCGGGCGCGGTTCGAGAAATTGACCGGCGCCAAAGTCGTCGAAGGATATGGGCTGACCGAAGCGTCGCCGGTGGTCGCCTGCAATCCACCCGGCGGCAACATCAAGGACGGCACGGTCGGACTGCCGATGGAACAGACGCAGATCGAGATCCGCGCGCTCGATGCCCCGCATCAGGTGCTGCCGCCCAACCAGCGCGGCGAGATCTGCGTGCGTGGCCCGCAAGTGATGCGCGGCTATTGGCACCAACCGGCGGACACCGCCGCGGTGTTTATCGACGGCGCCTTGCGCACCGGTGATGTCGGGGCGCTTGATGACGAGGGTTACCTGACCGTCACGGATCGCCTGAAGGACGTGATTCTCTGCGGCGGCTACAACGTGTATCCGCGGACGATCGAGGACGCGCTCTATGAGCATCCGGCGGTGGCCGACGCCGTCGTCATCGGCGTACCCGATCCGTACCGCGGTCAGGCGCCGGTTGCGTTCGTGACGTTGCGGCCGGACAGGGCGGCGACGTCGGACGAACTGCACAGCTTCCTTGGGGCGTATCTGTCGAAGATCGAACTGCCACGACAGATCGAGATACGCGCGACGTTGCCGAAGACGATGATCGGCAAGCTGTCGCGCAAGGAGCTTGTCGCCGAAATGGCGCAACGCCAGAATTCCTGATGTCACGCCGAAATTTGCCAGGGCACAACGAGACGATGGCGGCCGACCGGTTGTACAATATCAGCGAGTTGGCTATCGAGCTGGGCGTGACCGCCCGTGCGATCCGGTTCTATGAGGATAAGGGCCTGATCGCGCCGCGACGCGCCGGGACGACGCGGGTGTTCACGCACCGGGACCGTGCCCGCATGATCCTGGTCCTGCGTGGCAAGCGGCTTGGCTTCAGCCTCAGCGACATCCGCGAATATCTCGACCTCTATGACACCGATGTGACGAAGCGGGCCCAGCTCGACCTGTTGCTGGGCAAGGTCCGCGACCGGCTTCGGCAATTGACGGAGCAGCAGGAAGCGCTCGACGCGGCATTGGCCGAGTTGCGCGACATCGAGGCACAGACTGAAACGGCGCTGCGACAAGCCAAGGTCCAGCCGCGTCGCGTGACTGGATAGTACGAAAGCAGGAGTGATACTGATGCCCAACGTGGTGATCGCCGGCTATGTCCGCTCGCCGTTCCACTTTGCCAGCAAGGGCGATCTCGCCCGCGTGCGGCCCGACGATCTGGCGGCCGAGGTGGTGCGCGCGCTGATCGTGCGCACCGGCGTCAATCCCGAGGATATTGAGGACCTCATCCTCGGCTGCGCATTCCCCGAAGGCGAGCAGGGCCTGAACGTGGCCCGTCTGATCGGGCTGCTGGCTGACCTGCCGCTGTCGGTTGCCGGCATGACGGTCAACCGGTTCTGCGGCTCCTCGATGCAGTCGATCCACATCGCCGCGGGGCAGATCGGCCTGGGCGCCGGCGAGGTGTTCATCTGTGCCGGGCTCGAAAGCATGAGCCGCGTGCCCATGGGGGGATACAACCCGCTGATCAATCCGGCGCTGCAGAACGCGAAGCCTGCCGCCTATATCGCCATGGGCGACACGGCTGAGAATGTCGCGCGCAAGTGGCAGATCACCCGCGCCGATCAGGAGGAATTCGCGGTGCGCAGCCATCATCGCGCGGCGGCGGCGCGCGCCGCGGGCAGGTTCGCCGATGAAATCGTGCCGATTCATGCGAAGAACGGGACAGTGGATGGGGATGGCTGCATCCGCCCGGACACGACCGCCGAGACCCTGGCCGGCCTTAAGCCGGCATTCCAGAAGGACGGTACGGTGACGGCCGGCACGTCCTCGCCGCTCACCGACGGGGCTTCGGCTGTGCTGGTATGCAGCGAGGATTACGCCATGCGCGCGGGGCTCACGCCGCTGGCGCGGATCAAGTCGGTCGCTGTCGCCGGTTGCGCGCCGGAGGTGATGGGCATCGGGCCGGTCGCGGCCAGCCGCAAGGCGCTGGCGCGCGCCGGCGTCGAGATCGGCGCCATCGACGTCGTGGAACTCAATGAGGCATTCGCCAGCCAGGCGATTGCTTGCGCACGGGAGCTCGGCATCCGCGACGAAACACTTAATCTTGACGGCGGCGCGATTGCGCTCGGCCATCCGCTCGGCGCGACTGGTGCGCGGATCACCGGCAAGGCGGCATCGCTATTGAAGCGGCAGGGCGGACGCTACGCGCTGGCCACGCAATGCATCGGTGGCGGCCAGGGCATCGCGACGGTGCTGGAGCGCATCTGATGGAACGCATCCGCAAGATCGGCGTGATCGGCGCCGGCACGATGGGCGCCGGCATCGCGGCGCAGGTCGGCCAACGCCGGCATTCCGGTCGTGCTGCTCGACATCGTGCCGGCCGGTGCGAACAACCGCAACGCACTGGCCGAAGCCGGCGTTGCCCGGCTGCTGAAGGCCGAGCCGGCGGCGTTCATGCACGCCGGCGCCGCGAAG
Source organism: uncultured Pseudomonadota bacterium (assembly GCA_963764895.1). Taxonomy (GTDB): domain Bacteria; phylum Pseudomonadota; class Alphaproteobacteria; order Acetobacterales; family Acetobacteraceae; genus CAVXUK01. The sequence continues at coordinate 467,038 of CAVXUK010000006.1, read as the reverse complement.
CTGATCGAGACCGGCAACACCGAGGACGACCTTCCCAAGCTGGCGGCCTGCGACTGGATCGTTGAGGCGGTGCTGGAGCGGCCGGACATCAAGCAGGCGCTCTATCGCAAGCTCGATACGGTGCGGCGCCCCGGCACGGCGGTCAGTTCCAACACATCGACGATCCCGCTGCGCATGCTGGTCGACGGCATGAGCGAGGCGTTCCGGCGCGACTTCCTGATCACGCATTTCTTCAACCCGCCGCGCTACATGCGGCTGCTGGAGGTCGTTGCCGGACCGCGGAGCAATCCCGAAATCGTCGCCGAAGTTGTGCGGTTCGCTGACATTGCACTTGGCAAGACCGTGGTCCGCTGCGAGGACAGCCCGGGTTTCATCGCCAACCGGCTCGGCATCTACTGGCTGCAGGTCGCGTTGCTCGAAGCGATCGACCGGGGCCTCACGGTCGAGGAAGCCGATGCGATCGTCGGGCGCCCGATGGGCATTCCGAAAACCGGCGTGTTTGGCCTGATGGATCTGGTCGGCATCGATATCGGCCCGCAGGTGAATGCCTCGCTGCGCCGGGCGCTGCCGCCGGGCGATGCGTTCCACGCTGTCGACCGCGAGATCCCGCTGATCTCGCGCATGATTGCGGAGGGGTTTACCGGACGCAAAGGCAAAGGCGGCTTCTACCGTCTCGACCGGACGGATGGCGGCCGGCAGAAATTCGCTATCGACCTTGCCACAGGCAAATACCGGCCGGAGAGCAAGGTGGACCTGCCGGAAATCCGCGCGGCCGGGAGCGATCTGCGCGCGTTGCTGGCGGCACCGGGCAAGGTGGGCGGTTATGCGTCCGCCGTGCTGCTGCGCACGCTGGCTTATGCCGCCTCGCTGGTGCCGTCGGCCGCGGCGGACGTAGTGGCCATCGATGCGGCGATGCGGCTCGGCTACAACTGGAAATCCGGGCCGTTCGAACTGATCGACAAGCTTGGCAGCGATTGGGTGATCGCGCGGCTCACCGACTCCGGCATCACGGTGCCGAAGCTGCTCGCCGATGCGGCTGGCCGCACATTCTATCGTGCAGCAGCCGGACGGCTGCAGTTCCTCGGTCCTGACGGCGCATACCACGATCTGGTGCGTCCGGACGGCGTGCTGCTGCTGGAGGACGTCAAGCGGGCCGGCAAGCCGGTGGCGAAGAATGCCTCCGCCGCGCTGTGGGACATCGGCGACGGCGTCGCCTGCTTCGAGTTCACCTCCAAAAGCAACGCGCTGGACGACAAGACCATCGAATTGCTCGGCAAGACGCTCGAGATCGTGGCGTCGCGGTTCAAGGCGCTGGTGATCTACAACGAAGGCTCCGACTTCTCGCTCGGCGCCAATCTGGGCTTGGCGTTGTTCGCTGCGAACATCGCCGCATGGTCGGAGATCGAGAAGCTCCTGGTTGCCGGCCAGAAGACGTTCAAGGCACTGAAATACGCACCGTTCCCGGTCGTGGCCGCGCCATCCGGCATGGCGCTGGGCGGCGGCTGCGAAATCCTGCTGCAATCCGATGCAGTCCAGGCACACGCCGAGAGCTACATCGGTCTGGTCGAGTGCGGCGTCGGGCTGTTGCCGGGCTGGGGTGGCTGCGGCGAGATGCTGGCGCGCTGGCGGGCCGAGCCGAAGTTGCCGCGCGGGCCGATGCCGGCACCATCGAAAGTGTTCGAGACAGTCAGCGTCGCCGACGTTTCGAAGTCGGCGCACGACGCGATGGCGAAGAAGTTTTTGCGAGCGACCGATGGCGTGACGATGAACCGCGACCGTTTGCTCGCGGACGCGAAGGCGCGCGCGCTCGCGATGGTCGAGGGCTACGCGCCACAGCAGCCTCCCGACTACGTCTTGCCGGGGCCAGCCGGGCGCGCCGGGTTCAACAAGGCGGCTCAAGGCTTTCACCGGCGAGGCATCGCGACCGATCACGATCTGATCGTCGCCGACGCACTTGCGGAAGTATTGTCGGGCGGTGATACGGACATCATCGATACCGTCACCGAGCAACAACTGCTCGACCTTGAACGCGGCGCTTTCATGCGGCTCGTGCGCACCGGCCCGACGCTGGCGCGCATCGAGCACACGCTCGAGACCGGCAAGCCGTTGCGCAATTAGCACGCGGGAACTTCAGCGATGCAGACCTATAAGACGCCGATCCGCGACATGCGTTTTGTCGTGCATGAGCTGCACGATAGCACCAGCCTCTCGGGCCTGCGCGGCTGGGGCGACCTGTCGCCCGAGCTGATCGACAGCATTCTCGAAGAAGCGGGCAAGGTGGCCGAGCACGTTCTCGCGCCGTTGAACGCGCGTGGCGATGAGGAGGGCTGCGTGCTGGAGAACGGCGTTGTGCGCACGCCGTCCGGCTTCAAGGACGCCTACGACATTTTTCGTGAAGGCGGCTGGACCGCGATCGCCTGTGATCCGAGCTTCGGCGGCCAGGGCCTGCCGGAGAGCGTGAACAAGCTGATCGAGGAGATGATCTGCTCGGCCAACCTCGCCTTCAGCCTGTATCCCCGGCCTCAGCCACGGCGCCTATCAGGCGATTGCCAGCCATGGCAGCGATGAGCTGAAGCAGCGTTATCTGCCCAAGCTGGTCGACGGCACATGGTCCGGCACGATGTGTCTGACTGAGGCACATTGCGGCACCGATCTCGGCCTGCTGCGCACCCGCGCGGTGCCGCAGCCGGACGGCAGCTATCGGATCAGCGGCGCGAAGATCTTCATCTCGGCCGGCGAGCACGACCTGACCGAGAACATCATTCATCTCGTGCTCGCGCGGCTGCCGGATGCGCCGGCGGGCGTGAAAGGCATCAGCCTGTTCCTGGTGCCGAAATTCCTGCCGACCGATGACGGCCGGCCGGGCACGCGCAACGGCGTGGCCTGCACCGCGCTCGAGCACAAGATGGGCATCAAGGCGTCGCCGACCTGCCAGTTGAGCTTCGAGGACGCGACCGGCTGGCTGGTCGGCACGCCGAACAAGGGGCTCGCGGCGATGTTCACCATGATGAACAGCGAGCGGCTGTCGGTCGGCGTGCAGGGACTGGGCGCGGCCGAAGCCAGCTACCAGAGTGCGGTCGCCTATGCGCGGGAGCGGCTGCAAGGTCGTTCCCTGGCCGGCGCGAAGCACCCGGACATGCCGGCCGATCCGATCATCGTGCATCCCGACGTACGCCGGATGCTGCTGACCATGCGCGCCTATACGGAAGGCTGCCGCGCACTCGGCGGCTGGGTGGCGCGCCAGCTCGATGAGATGGAACGCTCGGCGGACCCGGCCGCCCGGCAGCGTGCGGAGGATTTCACCGCGCTGATGACGCCGGTGGTCAAGGCCCTGTTCACCGATCTCGGCTTCGAGGCGACCAATCTCGGCATGCAGGTCTATGGCGGTCACGGCTACATTCGCGATCACGGGATGGAGCAGTACGTCCGCGATGCCCGCATTTCGATGATCTACGAGGGGACCAACGGCGTGCAGGCGCTCGATCTTGTCGGGCGCAAGCTGCCGCAGCACTCCGGACGGCTGTTGCGCGGCTTCTTTCACCCGGTGAGCGCGTTCATCGAGCAGCATTCGGCGCATGGGCATCTGGGCGATATGGTGAAAGGCTTCGCCCGCGCCTTCGGGGCGCTGCAACTGGCCACGGCCCATGTCGCGGGCGCCGGCATGGCCGACCCGGAGGAGGCGGGCGCCGCGGCGACCGATTATTTGCGGCTGTTCGGCCTTGTCGCGCTCGGCTTCATGTGGCTGCGCACCGCCGTCGTCGCGACGGAGACACTGCCCCGCGCCGGGCACGAGGCGGATTTCTACCGCTCGAAGCTGGTTGCCGCGCGGTTCTACATGGAGCGCATCCTGCCGCAGACGGGTTCGCTGCTCGCGGCGATCAAGTCCGGCAAGGCGGCGACGATGGCGCTGGCGGAGTCCGCGTTCTAGGCGTGGCCGCCGCGAACTTGCGGCGGGAACGCGCGCTGCAACAACGCGGCGTCTGATCGGACGGTGCCGCGACCTCTTGGAGTGGACCATGGATGACCTGTTGACACCCCGACGCGACCTCCTGGCGGCCTCGCTGCTCGCCGCGCTGCCGCTCGCGTTCGCGGCGAGCAGTGCGGAGGCCAGCAATCTGGACCCGAGCGAGACCATCATCCGGCTGCCGAACCAGCTTGTCTGGAAGCCGCAGCCAGGTTTCCCGCCCGAACGTCGTGGATACGGTGTCCCTGTGGGGGGATCCGACCGCACCCGGGCTGTACTACAGCTTGCTTCGCTGGCATCCCGGCTACATGAGCGCGCCGCACAGTTACGTGACGGACCGGCTTTGCGTCGTCGTTTCCGGCACCTGGTGGGTCAATAGCGGCGCCGATTTCGACCCGGCCAACACGGTTCCGGTGCCTGCCGGCAGTTTCGTCCGGCGCGTCGCGAACACGCCGCATTATGACGGCGTGAAGAAGGATGGGACCGAGCCGGCCGTGATCGCGATCTGCGGCATCGGCCCCAATCGCGTGAAGTGGCTCCAGCAAGGCACGCCTACCTGGCGAGAGGTGTAGCCGCCGGAGGGTATATCATTCCTATACCGCCACCCGGTTTTGGGTATCGGTCCTATATCGCGCATTCGGTTCGGATGAGCGCCAGATGTGGTCCACTCTCGATCGCCGAACCAGGAACGGACCCGCGATGCTCGACCTTCTGATGCTGGCGCTGCTGGCGGTGGCGTTTGCCGCCATCGCCGGCTTCGTCCACGTCTGCGACCTGCTTACGCATCGCCCCGCGGCGCCGGGGGACAGGCGGGCATGAGCTGGCAAGGCTGGGCGCAGGCCGGCATTTTCGCGCTGCTGGTGGTGGCGCTGGTGCGCCCCGCCGGTGACTTCGTCGCCCGCGTCATGCAGGGCGAATTCCTGCCGCTGCGCAAGCTGGAGCGCGTGTTGTACCGGCTCGCCGGCGTCGACGAGACGCAGGAGCAGGGCTGGATCGCGTATGCCACGGCGCTGCTGCTGTTCAATGGCGCCGGCATCCTGGCGCTCTACGCCCTCCAGCGCGTCCAGGCGCTGCTGCCGCTCAACCCGCAGCATTTCGACCCGGTGGCGCCCGATCTGGCGCTGAATACCGCCGTCAGCTTCGTCACCAACACCAGTTGGCAGGGCTACGCCGGCGAACAGACGATGAGCCATCTGTCGCAGATGCTCGGGATCACGGTGCAGTCGTTCCTGTCGGGCGCCACCGGCATCGTGGTCGCGATCGCGCTGGTGCGCGGGTTCGTGCGCGCCGGCAGCGCCACGATCGGCAATTTCTGGGTCGATCTCACCCGCGCCACGCTCTATCTGCTGCTGCCGGTGTGCGTGATCGCGGCGCTGTTCTTCGTCTGGCAGGGCGTGCCGCAGACCATGGGCGGGTTCGTCAGCGCGACCACGCTGGAGGGCGCACACCAGGTCATCGCACGGGGGCCGGTGGCGTCGCAGGAGGCGATCAAGCTGCTCAGCGGCGATGGCGGTGGCTTCTTCAACGCCAACTCGGCGCACCCGTTCGAGAACCCGACGGCGCTGAGCGGCATGGTGCAGATGCTGCTGATCTTTCTGGTCGGCATCGCGCTGACCGGCACGTTCGGCCGCATGGTCGGTGATCTCAAGCAGGGCTGGGCGCTGTTCGGCGTGATGGCGGTGCTGTTCGTGATCGGTCTGACCGTGATGTACCACGCCGAGGCGCAACCCAACCCCGCGCTGGCTGGCCTTGGCATCGATCAGGCGCATCCTGGCGGCAACATGGAGGGCAAGGAGGTTCGCTTCGGCGTGGCCCATTCGGCACTGTATGCCACCGTGACAACAGCCTCCTCCGACGGCGCGGTGGAGGCGATGTTCGACAGTTTCATGCCGCTCGGCGGTCTGGTGGCGATGTCGAACATGATGCTGGACGAGGTGGTGGTGGGCGGCCCCGGCTCCGGCCTGTTCGGCATCCTGCTGTTCGCGATCGTCGCGGTGTTCGTGGGAGGGCTGATGATCGGCCGCACGCCGGAATATCTCGGCAAGAAGATCGAGGCGGCGGAGGTCAAGATGACGATGCTGGCGCTGCTCGCGGTGCCGGCGGCAATCCTCGGGTTGGCGGCGGTGGCCAGCGTGGTGCCGGCCGGGCTTGCCGGGCTGGGTAATGACGGCGCGCAGGGATTCTCGGAGATCCTGTACGCCTATACCTCGGCGGCCGCGACCAACGGCAGCGCGTTCGCCGGCTTGAGCGCCGATACGCTGTTCTACAACCTGACGCTGGCGGCGGCGATGCTTGCCGGGCGGTTCATGGTGATCGTTCCGGTGCTGTGCATCGCCGGCCTGCTGGCCGCCAAGCGCCGCGTGCCGGCCGGGGCGGGGACGCTGGCGACCAGCGGGCCGCTGTTCATCGGGCTGCTCGGTGGGACCGTCGTGGTGGTGGGCGGGCTGACCTTCTTCCCCGCACTCGCACTCGGGCCGATCGCGGAGCACTTCGCCCTGTTCCCGTAAGCGCAGGGGGCGGCTACGTTGGCCAGCATGGGTGACGACATCAGGGCCGACGTGGCCATCATCGGCGCCGGCCCGGTCGGGCTGTTCGCCGTCTTCGAATGCGGGATGCTGGGGATGTCCAGCGTGGTCATCGACGCGCTCGCCGAGGTCGGCGGGCAATGCACGGCGCTGTACCCGGAGAAGCCGATCTACGACATCCCGGCGCATCCGACGATCGAAGCCGGAGACCTGATTTCGCGGCTGGAGCAGCAGATCGCGCCGTTCCGCCCGGCCATGCTGCTCGGCCGGCGGGTGGAGCGGCTTGGCGGCACGCCGGGCGACTTCACGCTGGGCACGGATGGCGGCGACTCGGTGCGCGGCGAAGGCGGTGATCGTGGCGGCGGGGGCCGGGGCGTTCGGCCCGAACCGGCCGCCGCTGGACGGGCTGGCGGCATATGAGGCCAGTGGCGGCGTGCAGTATTACGTGCGCCGGCGCGAGGATCTGCGCGGCAAGCGGGTCGTGATCGCCGGCGGCGGCGATTCGGCGGTGGATTGGGCGCTGGCGTTGCGCGGCATCGCAGGCAGCATCGCCGTGGTGCATCGCCGCCCGAAATTCCGCGCGGCACCGGAGACCGCCGCCCAGCTTGACGCGGCCGCCGCGCGCGGCGAGGTCGAAATGGTCATCCCGTACCAGTTGCACGCGCTGCACGGCGCCGGGGGACGGCTCGCATCGGTGGAGGTCGCCGATCTGGACAATGCCACGCGGCACCTGCCGGCCGATGTGCTGCTGCCGTTCTTCGGCCTGTCGATGGATCTCGGCCCGATCGCCGGCTGGGGGCTGGCGCTGGAACGCCACCACGTCAGCGTCACGCCCGCGACCTGCGAGACGAGCGTTTCAGGCATTTTCGCGATTGGCGATGTGGTCAGCTATCCGGGCAAGTTGAAGCTGATTCTCCAGGGTTTTGCCGAGTCGGCCATGGCGGCGCACGCCATCCATCCGATCGTGCATCCCGGCACCGCGCTGCACTTCGCTTACTCGACGAGCAAGGGCGTGCCCGCAGTACCATGATCGGCTAAGCCGCGTGCGACTACGGCGTCACGCGCGGCCCATGCGATGCCTTGCCGCCCTTGCGCCCGGCGGCGGCGGCCAGCTCCTGGCTCCGGGCAAACGGGCGCTTCTCCGCTGGCACCGCGCTGCCGCCCTTCGAGGCGATCGCGCGCTGCTTGGCAGCGTCCATCGACGCGAAACCCTGCTTGCCGTGTCGCAATTTGTCCAGCCGCGGCTTGTCGAGAACGTGACTTGAAGATGTTTCTGCGACCATGATCTCTCGGCTCCCTCGATATCTTGGCCCTTTCGACGAAACGGGGCGCGCGCATCAGGGTTGCATTCGGCCGCAACAGCGTTGCAAACGGGCGCACCTCATCGCCAGATGCTCCGTCATGAAACGCCGCACCTTCCTTGTTGCCGCCCTCCTGCCGTTGCTGGCCGCCGGCCGCGCCCATGCGGCGACTGCCCAGCCGGCGCCCCTGACAGCGCAGGACCACGCCGACATCGCGCGCATCGAGGCGTATCTGAACGGCCTGCATACGTTGAAGGCGCGCTTCCTTCAGGTGGCGCCGAACGGGGCGACAAGCGACGGCACCACGTGGCTCGAACGGCCGGGGCGGATGCGCTTCCAGTATGACAAACCCAGCCCGCTGCTGCTGGTCGCCGGGCATGGGCTGTTCGTGTTCTACGACCGAGAACTGCACCAGACCACCAATTTGCCGCTGGGCTCGACGCCGCTCGGCCTGCTGCTCCGTGATCATCTGACGCTGTCCGGTGACGTGACGGTGACCGGCATCGCGCGCCAACCCGGCGAAATCGAGGTGACGCTGGAGCGCACCAATTCGCCCGACGACGGCAGCCTGACACTGGTGTTCGCCGATAACCCGCTGGCGTTGCGGGAATGGGCGGTGGTTGACGCGCAACATCAGGAAACCCGGGTCACGCTGTACGACGTTGAGGAAGGCGGCAAGTTCGATTCCGATATGTTCACGTTCATCGATCCGAAGATCCAGCCTGGGAGCGACAAATACTACCAGTAGGCAGTACGCTGGCCACGCGCATGTTGCGCCGCGAAAAACAGCTTCAGTTTTTTGCCATAATCCCCGATCATGGTCCGATCATGAAGCCACTCGTTGGGATCTCCTGCTGCACCAAGCTGTTCGGCATGTATGGCATGCCGAACCACGCCGCGTCGGATACCTATGTCCGTGCGACCGACCAGGTGGTGCAAGCGGTGCCGGTGCTGCTGCCGGCCAACGCCCGCGCGGCCGATATCGCCACGCTGCTGAACCGGCTGGACGGGATCATCCTGACCGGCAGCCGCTCCAACGTGCAGCCGGCGCTATATGGCGGCCCGCCACATCCCGACACCACGCCCGAAGATGCCGCTCGTGATGCCGTGACGCTGCCGCTGATCCGCGCCGCCGTCGCTGCCGGGCTGCCGGTGCTGGCGATCTGCCGGGGACTTCAGGAGCTCAACGTGGCGTTGGGCGGCTCGCTGCATCAGCGGTTGCAGGATCTTCCCGACCGCATGGATCACTCCGCCGCCATCGTGCCCTCGGCGCGTGTGCGGACGGCCAAGGCGCATGCCGTGCGGGTTGTGGCGGGAAGCTGGCTGCACCGGGTTGCCGGCGCCCGCGAAATCTCGGTCAATTCGCTGCACAATCAGGGCATCAATAAGCTGGCGCCCTCGCTGGTCGCCGAAGGCGTGGCGCCCGATGGCACGATCGAGGCCGTCCGGGTGGTCAACGCGGGCGGGTTCGTCGTCGGCGTACAGTGGCATCCGGAGTTCGATTTCGAGGCCGACGTGCTGTCGCGGCGCATCTTCGAGGAATTTGGCGCGGCGGTGGCGGAGCGGCGCAGCCCGTCCGTCCGCGCCGCCGCCGCCGACTGAGTTATTCCAGCCCGCCGCCAGCCGGCCCGCGGATCATCGACAGGAACTCGCGCCGCGTTGCCGGATCGTCGCGAAAAGCGCCGAGCATGCGGCTGGTCACCATCGACACGCCCGGCTTGTGGACGCCGCGCGTCGTCATGCACTGGTGGCTGGCCTCGATCACCACGGCCACGCCACGCGGTTGCAGCACGTCATTGAGCGTGTTGGCGATCTGTGCAGTCAGCTTTTCCTGGATCTGCAATCGCTTGGCGTAGGCGTCGATCACCCGTGCCAGCTTGCTGATTCCCACCACGCGGCGGTGCGGCAGATAGGCGACATGGGCGCGGCCGACGATCGGCACCATGTGGTGTTCGCAATAGCTTTCCAGACGGATATCGCGCAGCAGCACGATCTCGTCGTAGCCGTCGGTTTCCTCGAACGTGCGTTCCAGCAATGCCACCGGATCGACGTGGTAGCCGGCGAAGAACTCCTCGTAGGACCGCACGACGCGCGACGGCGTGTCGCGCAGGCCCTCACGGGTCGGGTCGTCACAGGCCCAGCGCAGCAGGACACGAACCGCCTTTTCGGCTTCATCCCGTGTCGGCCGTGTCTCCAACTGCCCGTCCACACTGTCCGGCGATGGGGTGATGACGATATCCACGTCGTATTTCCTCGCTGTCTGCGGCCGTTCGCGGACCGACCATACGCGCATTTGGGGCTGAGGGATACGCCTGCAAAGCGATCAGGCCACGATTTAGTGAACGCGGCCGTCCTGGTGCGGGCTGTCCAGGCTAAACGTCGGGATCGTTACGTCGAACGCTTCGCCCGAAACGGTCTCGATCATGTGGTAAGTGCCGCGCATGAAGCCGGAGGGCGTGTCCAGCGGCGTGCCGGACGTGTATTCGAATGTTTCGCCCGGTTCCAGCACCGGCAGTTGGCCGACGACGCCAGCGCCCTGCACCAGCTGGGTGCGGCCGCGCGCGTCGGTGATGCTCCAGGAGCGGCGCAGCAACTGCACTGCCTGCTTCGCGCGGTTCTCGATGCGGATGTGATAGGCCCAGACATAGCGTGCCTCGTCCGGAGCCGACTGGTCGGCAAGATAGAAGCTGCGCACGCTGACGACCACGCCGCGCGTGGTTTCGGAATACTCGGCGCTCATGGCAGCGCATCGCTCCGCGCATGGACGGGCCGTGGCCAAGCCCGACCATGTGCGGGGCGTGCCATCATGCGGCCGCGCGCAGGGCGACCAACGCCTGCGCCAGATCCTCGATGATGTCCTCCACATCCTCGAGGCCGACCGAAAGGCGCACCACGCCGTCGGTGATGCCGAGGCGGGCGCGTTCCTCGGCGCCGATGCGCATATGCGTGGTGGTCGCCGGGTGCGTCGCCAGCGACTTCGCGTCGCCAAGATTGTTGGAGACGCTGATCAGGCGAAAGCCGTTCATGACCCGGAAGGCCGCCGCCTTGCCGCCCGATACTTCGAACGTCACCAGCGAGCCGCCGGCGTCCATCTGCGCCGTGCGCCAGCGCGTGCTGCGGATGATCGGCACGGGTCGGATACCAGACCCGCGCGACATTGGGCTGACCGGCCAGAAAATCGGCCACGGCAGCGGCGGCGCGGCAGGCGGCATCGACGCGCAGGCGCAGCGTCTCCAGCCCCTTCAGCAGCAGCCAGGCGTTGAACGCCGACAGGACCGGGCCGGTGTTGCGCGTGAACGGCTGCAGGACGTCCTCGACCCATTTGCGCCTGCCGAGCACCGCGCCGCCGAGCACGCGGCCCTGGCCGTCGATATGTTTGGTACAGGAATATACCACGACATCCGCCCCCAGTTGCAGCGGCCGTTGCAGCAGCGGGGTGGCGAAGACGTTGTCGACCACGACCAGCGCGCCGGCGGCATGAGCGAGGGCGCTCACGGCCGGCAGGTCGATGATCTCGAGCATCGGATTGGACGGCGTCTCCAGCAACACCATCTGCGTCGGCTTGGACAGCGCCGCGCGCCATTGGTCGAGGTCGGCACCATCGACGAACTCCGCATCGATGCCGTAGCGCGGCAGCAGGGTGGAGACGATCCAGTGGCAGGAGCCGAACAGGGCGCGCGAGGCCACGAGCCGGTCGCCCGTGCGCAGATGGCTGAGCAGGGCGGCATGCACGGCGGCCATGCCGCTGGCGGTGACGCGGCAGGCTTCGGCGCCTTCCAGCAAGGCCAGCCGTTCTTCCAGCATGGCGACGGTGGGATTGCCGAAGCGCGAATACTGGTAGTGCGCCTCGGTGCCGGCAAAGGTGGCTTCTGCCTGCTCGGCGCTGTCGTAGACAAAGCCGGAGGTCAGGAACAGCGCTTCGGATGTTTCACCGAATGGGGTGCGCTCGGTGCCGCCATGCACCAGCAGTGTGGCGGGTCGGAGGCGGGGTTTGCGTGACGTCATCGTCCAGGGCCCTTTGTCGCTGGCCCGACCGTAAGACACCGCGACGGCCGGACGACGCCCGGACATTCGCTGGCCTCTTTAGCGCGCTTCTTTCACCTCGCCGCAATCCGGCCGGACAAATCACGAGGGCCGACCCATACGACGAAGCATGCTGCCGGCGAAAGGCACGCTAGGAGCGGCGGGTTGCGCCGTCAACCGGCGTTTCGTATACGTCGCGGTGCCGTGGATGCGCGGGTGTAGTTCAATGGTAGAACGGCAGCTTCCCAAGCTGCATACGAGGGTTCGATTCCCTTCACCCGCTCCAGTCTGTCTGCCGCAGATCTTTCTGCTCGCACGGTCGAGACAGATTGATATGTCTCGTACAGAAATCGATATCGTTCCAAACTCGGGGCCGTTCGCACAGGCGCTACGCTCTGCCTGACGCCTTACTCCGCGGCACTCCGCAACGCCGCCCCGGCGGCCAGCGGGCACAGCGGTAGCGCGGCCGCCAGCATCGCAGTCAGCAACAGGAGATGCGGGCGCGGGGTTTGCCCGCCGCTCGCCGCATCGGCCGCCATCACGCCAAAGATCAACACCGGGGTCGCCAGCGGCAGGACGAGCAGCGGCAGCAGCACCCCGCCGCGGCGCGCGCCCAGCACCACGGCCGCGCCGACCGTGCCGAGCAATGACAGCAATAGCGTCGCCGGCAGCAGCCCCGCCAGCAGCACAGGCAGCGTCTCCGGCGCCATGCGCAGCATCACCGCGATCGGCCCGGCGGCCAGGAGCAGCGGCAATCCGGTCACCAGCCAGTGCCCCGCCGCCTTTGCCGCGGCCACCCCGGCGGCCGGCAGGCCGGATAGCAACAAGTGGTCGAGCGAGCCATCGTCCAGATCCGCGCCGAACAGCCGGTCGAGCGGCAGCAGCGCGGCCAGCAGCGCGCACACGTAGACGATACCCGGCGCGATCCGCCCCAGCGTCTCCGGCGCCGGCCCGATCGCGAGCGGAAACAGCGCCGCGGCGATGACGAAGAACAGCAAGGCCGCGAGCGTGTCGCTGCCGTGGCGCAACGACAACCGCAACTCCCGCCGCAGCAGCACCAGGAACAGGCTCACCCGAGCGCCAGTTCGGCCGCCCCCGGCAACGGCAGCGGCAGATGCGTCGCGGCCACCACGACGCCGCCTGCCGCGCGATGCGCCGCCAGCATGGCGCCGAACTGCGCGACGGACGCGGTGTCCAGCCCCAGCGTCGGTTCGTCGAGCAGCCAGATGGGCGCCGGGCGCAGCGCCAGCCGCGCCAGCGCCAGCCGCCGCCGCTGTCCGGCCGACAGCATTTTTGCCGGCAGGTCGGCCAGCGCGGCCAGTGCCACCAGGTCCAGTGCCGCCGCCACCGCAGGCGCCGGCGCCCACATGGACAGATTCTCCGCCACCGTCAGCCCCAGCTTCACCGCGTCCAGATGTCCGAGATAAGCAACCCGTCCGGCATGCTCGGCCAAATCGGCAAGGGCGTCCTGATCGCGCCACAGCAGCCGCCCGGCTGCCATCCGCACCAGCCCGGCGAGCAGGCGCAACAGCGTGCTCTTGCCCGCGCCGTTCGGTCCGAGCAGCAGCAAGGCACCGCCCTCCGGCACCGTCAGGGACAGCCCGGAGAACACCAGCCGCTCGCCGCGGAACGCCGCCACATCCTCCGCCCGCAGCACCCGTACCCTCCTTGCCGCACCGCACCATTGCCGCCGCCGCGAGTGGACGGGGGGCAGCTTGTGTGGTTTAAGCCGCTGACCGGTAACAAACACCGCCCGCCTGCCGCGGGGAATACCCCTGCGTCACGCCGGGCGAAGCAAAGGCCTCGCGGTATGAAGACGATCGGGCAGGACACCCTCAAAACCCGTAGCACCCTGACCGTGGAAGGCCGCGACTACGCGTATTTCTCGCTGCCCGAGGCGGCGAAGACCCTTGGCGATATCAGCCGCTTGCCGATCAGTCTGAAAGTGCTGCTGGAGAACGTGCTCCGCTTCGAGGACGGGCACAGCTACCATGTCGCCGACGCGCAGGCCATCGCCGATTGGCTGAAGCTCGCCTCCTCGACCAAGGAAGTGCCGTTCAAGCCCGCCCGCATCCTGATGCAGGACTTTACCGGCGTCCCGGCCGTGGTGGACCTGGCCGCCATGCGCGACGGCATCCTGGCGCTGGGCGGCAAGCCGGAAAAGGTCAATCCGCTGGTGCCGGTCGATCTGGTGATCGACCATTCGGTGATGGTGGACGCGTTCGGCCACGCCGACTCGCTTCAGAAGAACGTCGATATCGAGTTCGAGCGCAACGGCGAGCGCTACACCTTCCTGCGCTGGGGCCAGACCGCGTTCGACAATTTCCGCGTCGTCCCGCCCGGCACCGGCATCTGCCACCAGGTGAACCTGGAATATCTGGCGCAGGCCGTGTGGACCGCCGAACTGGACGGCACGACCTTCGCCTACCCGGACACGCTGTACGGCACCGACAGCCACACGACGATGGTCAACGGCCTGGGCGTGCTCGGCTGGGGTGTCGGCGGGATCGAGGCGGAGGCGGCCATGCTCGGCCAGCCGATCGCCATGCTGATCCCGGACGTGATCGGCTTCCGCCTCAGCGGCCGCCTGCCCGAAGGGGCGACGGCCACCGACCTCGTGCTGACCGTCACGCAGATGCTGCGCAAGAAGGGCGTGGTCGGCAAATTCGTCGAGTTCTTCGGCCCCGGGCTGGAGGATCTGCCGCTCGCCGACCGCGCCACCATCGGCAACATGGCCCCGGAATACGGCGCCACCTGCGGCTTCTTCCCGGTCGACAAGCACACGCTCGCCTACATGCACATGTCCGGCCGCGACGCCCACCGCATCGCGCTGGTCGAGGCGTATTGCCGCGCGCAGGGCCTCTGGCACGACGCCACCACACCGGAGCCGGTGTTCACCGACACGCTGGAGCTGGACCTGTCCACCGTGCAGCCGAGCCTCGCCGGCCCGAAGCGCCCGCAGGACCGCGTGCTGCTCAAGGACGCGGCGTCGGCGTTCAAGATCGAGCTGACGAAGAGCCTCGGCGTGCCCGCCAACGATGTCGGCACCCGCGTCAAGGTCGCCGGCAAGAATTACGAGATCGGCCACGGCGACGTGGTGATCGCCGCCATCACGAGCTGCACCAACACCTCCAACCCGTCGGTTCTGGTCGCGGCCGGGCTGGTGGCGCGCAAGGCCCGTGCGTTCGGGCTGATGCCGAAGCCGTGGGTGAAGACCTCGCTCGCGCCCGGTTCGCAGGTGGTGACCGAATACCTGACGAAATCCGGCTTGCAGGCGGACCTGGACGCACTCGGGTTCAACACCGTGGGCTACGGCTGCACCACCTGCATCGGCAATTCCGGCCCGCTGGAGGACGCCATCGCCGACGCGATCGAGGACAACAAGCTCGTCGCCGTCTCGGTGCTGTCCGGCAACCGCAACTTCGAGGGCCGCGTGCATCCCAACGTGCGCGCCAACTATCTCGCCTCGCCGCCGCTGGTGGTGGCCTACGCGCTGCTCGGCACCATGACCGACGACATCGCGACCGTACCCCTGGGCACAAGCAAGGACGGCAAGCCGGTGTTCCTGAAGGATATCTGGCCGACCAACAAGGAGATCGCCGACGTGGTGGGCAGCAGCCTGTCGCGCGCGCAGTTCGTGGCCCGCTACGGTGAGGTGTTCAAGGGACCGAAACAGTGGCAGGCGATCGCGGTGGAGGGCGACGCCCGCACCTATCGCTGGTCGGACAGCTCCACCTACGTCAAGAATCCGCCCGTATTTCGACGGCATCACGATGGAGCCGTCGGCGCGGGGCGACATCACCGGCGCGCGCATCCTGGGCGTCTTCGGCGACTCGATCACCACCGACCACATCAGCCCGGCCGGCAACATCCGCAAAGACGTCACCCGCCGGCGACTATCTGCTGGAGCATCAGGTCCGTCCCGCCGACTTCAACAGCTACGGCGCGCGGCGTGGCAATCACGAGATCATGATGCGCGGCACATTCGCCAATATCCGCATCAGGAACGACATGGCGCCCGGCGTGGAGGGCGGCATCACGAAGCATCTGCCGTCCGGCGAGCAGATGCCGATCTACGACGCGGCGATGCGCTACGCGGCCGAGCATGTGCCGCTGGTGATCGTCGGCGGCAAGGAATACGGCACCGGCTCCTCGCGCGACTGGGCGGCCAAGGGCACGCTGCTGCTGGGCGTGAAGGCCGTGATCGTCGAGAGTTTCGAGCGCATCCACCGCTCCAACCTCGTCGGCATGGGCGTGCTGCCGCTGACGTTCAAGGACGGCATGGACCGCAGGAGCCTTGGCCTGACCGGCGAGGAGATCCTGGACATCCTCGGCCTCGAAAACCTCAGCCCGCGCATGGATCTGTCGCTGGTCATCCACCGGCCCAACGGCACGACCGATACGGTGCCCGTGCTGTGCCGCGTCGATACGCTCGATGAGGTGGCGTACTACCGACACGGCGGCATCCTGCACTACGTGCTGCGCGGCATGGCCAAAGCGGCCTGAGGCTCAATGGAGGCCGCAAGGTCGGCCTCCGCGCCGCGGCCGCCCGGCCCGCAGCTGCCGCGAGCCGCGCTGGGCGGATTCCGTACGCTGGTCGCCGTGGATCTGCGGCAGATCAGCGTCGCCGAGGGGCTGCGCGCCGCGCTGTCCACTGCCGTCATCGTCGCCCTCAACGAATGGCTGAACTGGTCGCCGATGATGGAGGCGGCGCTGGCGGCGCTGCTGACCTGCCTGTGCGACCCCGGCGGCCCGATCCGACGACGCATTCCCGCGATTCTGGCCTTCGTCACGCTCGGCGCCGTCGTGACGGTGGCGTATGGCGTGTTGCGCAATGCGCCACTCGCGGTGGTGGTCCCGCTCGCCTGCGCCGGGATATTCTGTTCCGCGTTCGCGCGCATTTTCGGTCAGGCCGGGCAGCAGGTGGGCAACCTGCTGACGGTGGTGCAGGTGCTGGCGCTCACCCGCACGATCGCCGATTGGCGTACCGGCGCCGAACTCGGCGGAACGTTCCTGGGTGGCGGGCTGTGGGCCGCCTTGCTGACTCTGGTGATCTGGCGCGTCTACCCGTATCTGCCGGCGCGCCGGGCGGTGGCGGACGTGTATCGCGAACTCGCACGCCTGGTGGCCGATATCCGGCTGGTCCTGGCGCATGAAGCCCCGCACGAGACGATCTGGGACCAGCATGCCCGCGCGCATCGCCGCATGGTGCGCGACGCCATCGAACGGGCGCGTGCCGCCGTGCTGGCCACGGTCCGTTCACGCGGCCCGCTCAGCGCCCGCGCCACGCAGACCTGGCTGCGGCTGGAGACGGCGGACCAGATTTTCGGCGCGATGATCGGCCTCTCGGACCTGCTGGCGTCCGACTACGATCCGGCGGACCGCGCGACCGCCGACCGCATCCTGCGCCTGCTACGGCCCCAACTGGTGGTGCTGGCGAACTACATCGTGTCCGACGCGCCCGAACGGCTGTCGCGCCTGGAGCGCGCCGCGACGGCGCTCGCCGCCACTGCGCCGCCCGGCACGCGGCTGCATGGCACGGCAGGCTTTCTGACCGAGCGGTTGCGCGCGGCGATCACCTTGTCCGCGCCGGAGGGTTGGCAGCCCGGCACGCCGGCCGAGGAGCCGGCGAGTGCCGTCTGGCAACGGGCGCGAGCCAGCGTCGCCGGCAACCTGACATGGCAGTCGGAGGTATTCCGCTACGCGCTGCGCGCCGCCGCCACGGCCGTGCCGGCATTCACGTTCACGCTGCACTGGCCGAGCCAGTACGGCCACTGGCTGACCATCATGCTGGTGATGACCTTGCAGCCCTATGTGGCGCTGACCTTCGCGCGTGCGGCCGAGCGCATCGGCGGCACCATGCTGGGCAGCGTGATCGCCGCGGCTGTCGCACTGCTCTGTACCACGCCGCTTACCATCGCGCTGGCGCTGTTCCCGCTGGCCGTGATCGCGCTGTCTGTTCGGGCGGTCAGTTTCGGCCTGTTCATCACCTGCCTGACGCCGCTTGTGGTGCTGCTGTCGGAACTCGGGCGGCCGGGCGAGAGTGAACTGACGATCGCGGCCATGCGGGCGCTGTATGCGCTGATCGGCGGCAGTCTGGCCGTGGTGGCAACGCTGGTGCTGTGGCCAAGCTGGGAGCCTGATCGCATCCATCGCGACGTGCGCGCGGCCCTGCTGGCGCACGGTGCCTACGCGCGCGCCGAGATCGGCGTGCTGCTCGGAGATGCGACGCCGGCCATCGTCGATGCCGCCCGCCGCACGTCCGGCCTGACCAGCAACAACCTGGAATCCACGCTGCAGCGCGCGCTGCTGGAGCCCGGCGGGGGCAGCGAGATGCTGGTGGCGGCGCTGACCCTCGACGCCGCGCTGCGCCGCATGGCCGGCCGCATCACCGCCCTGCAATTGGCCGAAACGGCGCGACACGACGCGGCACCCTGGCGGGCCTGGGGCGACTGGATCGAAAGCGCGACCAGATGTCTGGCCCAACGTCAGGTGGACCTGCCACCGCGTCCAGCCCTGCCGGACGGTGACCCGCAGGCCGACTCGCTGACACGCATTGCGCGGCAGTTGGAAATATCGGCCGGGGCCGTAGGCCGGCTCGGCGCCGGCTGATCCACGCATTTGTGCGTACCTGGCGGATGACCCCGCGGCACCACATCCCTATGGTGTCGTTGCATCGGTGGGGGAGAACGCCATGAGGATCGGCATCATAGGTACGGGCAACATCGGCGGCGCGCTCACCCGGCGCTTCACGGATCTTGGGCATCAGGTGTTCATCGCCAACTCGCGCGGCCCGGAGTTGCTGCGCGACCTGGCGGCGGAGACCGGCGCGACGCCGGTCACGGTCACGCAAGCCGCAAGATCCGGCGACGTGGTCATCGTCACCATTCCGCAAAAGAACATTCCCGACCTTCCACGCGACCTGTTCGCGGGCGTCCCCCCGGAGGTGGTCGTCGTGGATACCGGCAACTACTATCCACGCCAGCGCGACGGCAGGATCAAGGCGATCGAGGCGGGTCCGACCGAGAGCCGCTGGGTGTCCGGGCAGCTCGGCCGGCCGGTGGTCAAGGCGTTCAACAACATCTACGCAAAGCACCTTGAGGAGAATGGCAAGCCGGCCGGCACGCCCGGCCGCATCGCGTTGCCGATCGCCGGCGACGAGGCGGGCGCGAAAGCGGTGGTGATGGACCTGGTCGATCAGCTCGGCTTCGACCCCATCGATGCCGGCGGTATTGACGACTCCTGGCGTCAGCAGCCCGGCACGCCGGTGTACACCAAGGATTCCGACGCCGAGGGTGTCCGGAGCGCGCTGGCGGCGGCGAGCAAGGGGCGAACGGAAGCGTGGCGCGGCACGGCGAACAGCCCGGGCAGCTTCACCGCGCCGGCGTAGCGCGTTGGGCGGGCAGCGCCGCGCCCGTGACTACCGCGTGGGGCGCGGCGGCGTCTGCGTATAGTCGTAGAAGCCGCGATTGCTCTTGCGGCCCAGCCAGCCGGCCTCGACATATTTTATCAGCAGCGGGCAGGGCCGGTATTTGCTGTCCGACAGTCCTTCATAGAGCACCTGCATGATCGACAGGCAGGTGTCCAGCCCGATGAAGTCGGCCAGCTCCAGCGGCCCCATCGGATGGTTGGCGCCCAGACGCAGCGCCATGTCGATGGCCGAGACGTTGCCCACGCCCTCGTACAGCGCGTAGACCGCCTCGTTGATCATCGGCACCAGGATGCGGTTGACGATGAACGCCGGAAAATCCTCGGCCACCGCCGTGGTCTTGTGCAGCCGCTCGGCAAGCGCCTGGGTCGCCTGGAATGTCGGCTCGTCGGTGGCGATGCCGCGGATGATCTCGACCAGCTTCATCACCGGCACCGGGTTCATGAAATGAATCCCGATGAACTTCTCCGGCCGGTCGGTGCTGGCGCCCAGCCGCGTGATGCTGATGGACGAGGTGTTGGAGGCCAGCAGGCAGGACGGTCTCAGGTTCGGAATCAGCGCCTTGAAGATCGCCCGCTTGACGTCCTCTTTCTCGGTTGCCGCCTCGATCACCAGATCGCACTCGGCACAGGCCGCATAGGCAGTGCCGGTGGTGATGCGGCGCAGGCCGTCAGCCTTGTCGTTGGCGGTGATGGCGCCTTTGGCGACCTGCCGCTCCATGTTCTTGGCCATCACCGCCATGGCCTTGTCGATTGCGTCGGTCTTGACGTCCACCAGCACCACGTCCAGCCCGGCCAGCGCGCAGACATGCGCGATGCCGTTGCCCATCTGCCCCGCGCCGACAATGCCGACGCGGTTGATCTCCGGTGTTGCGGTGGCGTCCATGATCAGGTCCGGTCCAGTTCAGCAGCAAGTTCGGGCAAGGCGACGAACAGGTCCGCCACCAGCCCGTAATCGGCGACCTGGAAGATCGGCGCCTCGGCGTCCTTGTTGATCGCCACGATCACCTTGCTGTCCTTCATGCCGGCAAGGTGCTGGATGGCGCCGGAGATGCCGATCGCGATATACAGATCCGGGGCGACGATCTTGCCGGTCTGGCCGACCTGATAGTCGTTCGGCACGAACCCGGCATCGACAGCCGCGCGCGAGGCGCCCACCGCCGCGCCCAGCTTGTCGGCGATCGGGTCCAGCAGCTTGAAGTTCTCGCCGTTCTGCATGCCGCGCCCACCCGAGATCACCACCCGGGCCGCCGTCAGCTCCGGCCGCTCGCTGCGCGACAGCTCGGCCGAGACGAAGCGCGACACGCTCGGCAGCTCGATGGCCGGCATCGACTCGACCGGCGCGTTGCCGCCCTCGGCCGCCACCGGGTCGAAGCTCGCGGCCCGCACCGTGATGACCTTCGTCGGATCGCTGCTTTGCACCGTCGCCAGCGCGTTGCCGGCGTAGATCGGGCGCACGAAGGTGTCGGCGTCCACCACCTCGGCAATGTCGCTGATCGGCTGCACGTCGAGCAGCGCCGCGACGCGCGGCATCACGTTCTTGCCGGCGGCGGTGGAGGCGGCCAGCAGGTGCGTGTAGCCGGGCGCCAGCGCGACCAGCAGGGCGGCCAGCGGTTCGGCCAGCGCGTGGGCGAAGGCCTCGTGGTCGGCGAGCAGCACTTTCGCGACGCCCGGCAGTTTGCTGGCGGCCTCGGCGGCGGCACCGGCGCCGTGGCCGACCACCAGCACATGTACGTCGCCCAGCTTCAGCGCGGCGGCGACGGCCGAGCGGGCCGGCTGCTTGATGCCGGCGGCGTCGTGGTCCAGCAGGACGAGAGCGGTCATTCAGATCACCTTCGCTTCGGTCTTCAGCTTCGCCACCAGTTCGGCGACCGAGCCGACCTTGGCGCCGGCCTTGCGCTTGGCCGGCTCGACCACTTTCAGCACTTTCAGCCGCG
Source organism: uncultured Pseudomonadota bacterium (assembly GCA_963764895.1). GTDB lineage: Bacteria > Pseudomonadota > Alphaproteobacteria > Acetobacterales > Acetobacteraceae > CAVXUK01. Next base: position 445,860 of record CAVXUK010000006.1, on the reverse strand, counting down.
GCGTGGGGTCGACGCCGAGGTCGGCCGGCTTCAGCGTCTCGATCGGTTTCTTGCGCGCCTTCATGATGTTCGGCAGGCTCGCGTAGCGCGGCTCGTTGAGCCGCAGATCGGTCGTCACGATAGCCGGCAGGTGCAGTGCCACCGTCTCCAGCCCGCCATCGACCTCGCGCGTCACGGTCAGCCCGTCGTTCTCGAACGTGAGCTTGGAGGCGAACGTGCCTTGCGGCCAGCCGAGCAGGGCGGCCAGCATCTGGCCGGTCGCGTTCATGTCGTCGTCGATCGCCTGCTTGCCGAGGATCATCAGCGACGGCTGTTCGCGCTCGGCCAGGGCCTTCAGCAGCTTGGCGACCGCGAGCGGCTGCAACTCGACATCGGTTTCCACCAGGATGCCGCGATCGGCACCCATGGCCAGCGCGGTGCGGATCGTCTCCGCGCAGGCCGCGATGCCGAGCGAGACAGCGACGACCTCGGTCGCGATGCCCTTCTCCTTCAGCCGGACGGCTTCCTCGACGGCGATTTCGTCGAACGGGTTCATCGACATCTTGACGCCGTTGGTCTCGACACCGCTGCCGTCCGCCTTCACGCGGACCTTGACGTTGTAATCGACGACCCGCTTGACGGGGACGAGGATCTTCATGGCGTTTCCTGCCGTTCCTGCTCAAAGGTCAAAGGAGGTTGGACGCCACCCGCCCATCCGCATCGTCCGGCGGCACGCGACGGACACGGCGGCTCCTGTTCGCACCTGCAATAGACGGCGCGAAAATTAGGTCGGCGCCGGCGGGGCTGTCAAACCCGCAGCACGAGGGGCGCCGCGCTGCCGGGCCATGATTTGCGCATGGCGCTATGACCTGAGCATCGAGAGCAGCAGGACGAACAGCAGGATCGCGATGCCCTGCATGACGACGCGCCAGCGCATGAGCCGGTTGGAGCGCGCCGGGTCCGGGCTGCCGCGCACAGCACCGAGCATGCCGGCAAACAGGATGCCGAGCGTGGCCAGCATCGCCAGGGCGACCAGAATGGTCATGAAGGTTATCATAACTGCAATCTAGGCGGATTTGCCGGTGGTGCCATCCCTCGTTTCACGCGCTGCTTCAACTACGGGCGGTTGACACAGGGCGGTCGGACGTGATCCGGCTGTCAGCCATGGTACGCATGCTTCTGCTCGCCCTTGCCCTGCTGGGGACAGCACCGCTGGCGTTTGCCCAGGCGCCGGCTGTCCAGTCGCAGTCCGCGCCCGCGCCGTCCTTGTCGCCGCCCGCACACGCGCCGGAACCGCCGCCATTGACGGCGGCGCAGGCGCAACAGGTGTTGTCCGTGCTGCGCGACGACGCCAAGCGCCAGCAATTCGTCAACGTGCTGGAAGGCATGGCCAAGGCGCTGCCGGCGGCGCCGCCGGCAGCTGGCGCGCCACCTCCTGCCACAGCGCCGCCCGCCGCACCCGCAACAGCCAAGGCGCCCGCGACGCCCGCGACGCCGGCGGCAGCGCTGGACATTCCGCTGGCACCTGACAGCCTCGGTGCCGACGTGCTGGTCGGCGCATCGCAACATCTGTCCCGGCTGTCGGTGGAACTTGGCGACACCGTCCGTGCCATCACCGATTTCCCGCTGATTTCGCGCTGGCTCGTGCATCTCGCCCACAACCCCGATTCGCGCCAGGAGGTGCTGGAGACGGCCTGGAAGCTGGCCGTCGTGCTGGCAGCCGTCCTTGCCGCCGAGGCGCTGGTGGCCCGCCTGCTGCGCGGCTTTGGCCGCTCGCTGGCGGCGATGGCGCCCGACGGCAACGGCAACCAAAACCACGCCTCGCCGCAGGATGAGGGCCTCGCCGAGGCGGAGGCGGGCCAGACCGAGCACCTGCGGCGGCGCCCCTCCGCGCTGACGCTGCTGCGCCGGCTGCCGTTCGTACTCGGCCGATTCGCGCTGGATCTGCTGCCGCTGCTGACAGTGGCGGCCGTGGGGTATCTCCTGCTCGGCACGCCGCTCGGCACGCCGAGCACCACGCGGCTGGTGATCCTGGCGGTGCTGAACGCCTACATCCTGTGCCGCGCCGTCATCGCCGTCACCCGCCTGCTGGTGGCGCCCGACAGCCCGCGCCTGCGCCTTGTGCATCTGTCCGACGCGGGGGCCAGCTACATCCTGATCTGGGTCCGCCGCATCGCCATCATCGCCATCTTCGGCTACGCGACGGCCGAGGTCGGCCTGCTGTTCGGCCTGTACCGGGTGGCGCACGACGCGATGCTGAAGCTGGTGTCGCTGGCGGTGCATGTGGCGCTGATTATCGTCGTGCTCCAGAAGCGCCGCGTGGTGGCCGAGGCGATCGCCGGGCGCGCCGTCTTCACCGGCCCGATGGCGATGCTGCGGCGGCGCGCGGCCCGCGTCTGGCACATCGTCGCCATTTTCTACCTGATCGCGCTGTGGCTGGTCTCGGCGTTCGAGGTGCAGGACGGGTTCTCCCGCCTGATCCGCGTGTTCGTCTCCACCGTGCTGATCATCACCGTGGGCCGCGCGCTGACGCGTGGCCGCCGTCGGCGCGCTGGACCGTATGTTGCGCATCGACCCGGCGCTGGCTGCGCGCCATCCGGGGCTGGAGGTCACGGCGCGGCGCTATCACCCGATCGCGCGCACCGTCGTCAGCGCCTTCATTGCCGCCTTGGCGGTGGTGGCGCTGTTTCAGGCCTGGGGACTGGACAGCCTGGCGTGGTTCGCGGACGACGCGTTGGGCGCGCGCGTGGTGTCTGCGCTGATGACGATCGGCATGACGCTGGTGTCGGGGCTGGCAGCCTGGGAACTGGCCAATGCCGGCATCCAGCGCCATCTCGCGCGGCTGACCGAAAACGCGCAGGCGGCGCGCGCGGCGCGGCTGCGCACGCTGCTGCCGATGTTCCGCACGACCTTGCTGGTCAGCATCATCCTGGTCGCCAGCCTGATGGTGCTGAGCCAGATCGGCGTGAACATCGCCCCGCTGCTGGCCGGCGCCGGCGTGCTGGGCATTGCCATCGGCTTCGGCTCCCAGAAGCTGGTGCAGGACGTCATCACCGGCCTGTTCCTGCTGCTGGAGAACACCATGCAGGTGGGCGACGTGGTGACGCTCGGCGGCCTGACCGGCACGGTCGAGAACCTGTCCATCCGCACCATTCGGCTGCGCGCGCTGGACGGCGCTGTTCACATCGTGCCGTTCAGCGCCGTGACCACCGTCACCAACCTGACGCGCGACTATGGTTACGCGGTGATGGACCTCAGCGTCGGGTTGAACGAGGAGCCGGACCATATCGCCGACGTGGTACGCGAGGTGGTGCGCACGCTGCGTGCCGAATCGCGCTGGGCGAGCGCCATCCGCGACGACGTGGAGATCATGGGCATCGAGAAATTCGTCGATCTGGCGTACGTGATGCGGGCGCGCGTGATGACGCTGCCGGGGCAGCGCTGGGCGGTGTCACGCGAGCTGAACCGCCGCATCAAGCTCCGGTTCGACGAGCTGGCCGTCGAAAGCCCGATCACCAGTTTCCGCGCGCTCAGCCACAACCCGGTAACGGTGCCGGCCGTGCGGGCACCGCAGGAAGATGAGGCGGCGTAGGGAGTGGTTCGGCGATGAACCGCGTTGCCGCTGCAACGGTTACCCCACTTTCGCCTCGATCACGTCCCAGATCTGCGCCGCCAGATCGGTCCCGTCGAACCGCGCGACCTCCTGCAAGCCGGTCGGCGAGGTGACGTTGATCTCGGTCAGCCAGTCGCCGATCACGTCGATGCCGACGAAGATCAGCCCCTGCGCCTTCAGCAGTCGGCCCGATCGCAGCGCAGATCTCCCGGTCGCGCGCCGTCAGCGCGGATTTCTCGGGCCGCCCGCCGACATGCATGTTGCTGCGCGCTTCGCCCTCCGCCGGCACGCGGTTGATGGCCCCGACCGGCTCGCCGTCGATCAGGATGATGCGCTTGTCGCCCTGGCGCACCGCCGGCTCGTAGCGCTGGATCATCAGCGGCTCGCGCGAGCGGGCGAAATGCATCTCCAGCAGCGCGTTCAGGTTCGGGTCGTCGTGGCGGATCAGGAACACGCCGGCGCCGCCGTTGCCGAACAGCGGCTTGACCACGATGTCCTTGTGCGTCGCCCGGAAGCCGCGGATGGCGTCGATGTCCCAGGTCACCAGCGTCGGCGGCATCAGCTCCGGGAAATGCGTCACCAGCAGCTTTTCCGGCGCGTTGCGCACGGCGGCCGGGTTGTTGACCACCAGCGTCCCGGTCCCGTCGTCGCGGTGGATATGCTCCAGCATGTGCGTGGCGGTGATGTAGGCCATGTCGAACGGCGGGTCCTGGCGCATCAGCACCACGTCCATGCTCGCCAGATCGACGATCGACGGACGTCGCCGAAGCGGTAATGCGTCGCCGCGCTCGCGCTGCACCGTGACCGGCCGGGCGACCGCGCGCAGCCGGTGCTCGCGCGCCGCGCCCGGGTTTGGTCACGCCCTCGCTGAGCGTGAGGTGCCGCACCTCGTAGTGCCACAGCGCATGGCCGCGCGCCTGGGCCGCGAGCATCAGCGCGAACGTGGAATCGCCGTCGATATTGATTGTCTCGATCGGGTCCATCTGGACCGCGACTTTCAGCGCGCGCGCCATTGCCGTGCCCCCAGCCTCTGCGCTCGCTCTGTCCCTCAGTTCAGCCGCGAGCGCAACTCATCGATGGCAAGACGCGCCCGCAGCGCCGCCTCGCCGTCGGGCACGAGGGCGACGAACCGCGTCGAGGCAGCGCAGGGCCGCCGCCATCTGATCCAGTTCGCTCGTAGAGCAGTGCCGGTTTCCCGCCACAGCGCCGCGTCACCGGGAGCGATGCGCAGCATGTCCTCGGCGCAGGCCAGCGCTCCCGACAGGTCGCTGCGCGTGCAGTCGGCGCAGCCGGATGTTGTTCTGCAGCCGCAGCAGCACCGCCCGCGTGCCCATCGGCGCCAGCGTGGTCGCCGGCCGAGTTCGGCCTTGCTGCCCTCCACCCGCTTGAGCAGCGCCCGCAGCTCGCGAATATCGAGCATCCCGCCGCCGGCGAACACGTCCAGCACGACCTGCCCCTCGTCGGCTTCCAGCCCGATCAGGAAATGCCCCGGGAAGTCGATGCCGTGAGCGCCCCAGCCCGCGGCCTGCGCGGCGTGCAGCCAGAGAATGCCAAGCGCCACCGGCAGGCCGCGCCGCCGCTCGATCACGCGGATCAGGTTGGCGTTGGCAAGGTCGTCGTAGGTCTCGATGTCACCGGCATAGCCATGCCGCTCGCTCAGCAACGCGGACAACAGGGCCGCCTGTGTCGGCAGGTCGTCCGCCGGCACCTCATCGGCCAACAGCACGGCGTCCCGCGCGATCTGCGACAGATGCGCCCGTGCCGCCTGCCAGTCGGCGTCGGGCGCATCGACGCGGGCCAGTTGCAAGGCGGCATCGGCGATGTCGATCTCACCGTCCTCCAGCCGCCCGATCGCGTCGAGAGCGTCCCGCGGGTCGCTCAGGAATCGCTGCCCTTGGCGTCGGCGGCTTCTGGCAGGTACAGCGCCGAGCCTTTCGCCTTGAACGTCTCGCGCATCATCTCCATCCCCTCCATCCGCACGGCGTCCGCCCTGATATCCTGCGTGATCTTCATCGAGCAGAATTTCGGCCCGCACATCGAGCAGAAATGCGCCACCTTGTGCGCCTCCTTGGGCAGCGTCTCGTCGTGGAACTGCCGCGCCGTGTCCGGGTCCAGCCCCAGGTTGAACTGGTCTTCCCAGCGGAACTCGAACCGCGCCCGGCTGATTGCGTCGTCGCGCAGCTTCGCCGAGGGATGGCCCTTTGGCCAGATCGGCGGCATGGGCGGCGATCTTGTAGGTGATGACGCCGGTCTTCACGTCGTCGCGGTTGGGCAGCCCGAGGTGCTCCTTGGGAGTGACGTAGCACAACATCGCGGTGCCGAACCAGCCGATCATGGCCGCGCCGATGCCCGAAGTGATGTGGTCGTAACCGGGCGCGATATCCGTGGTGAGCGGGCCGAGCGTGTAGAACGGTGCTTCGCCGCATTCGCGCAGCTGCTTGTCCATGTTCACCTTGATCTTGTGCATCGGCACATGGCCGGGGCCTTCGATCATCACCTGGCAGCCCTTGTCCCATGCCACGCGCGTCAGCTCGCCCAGTGTCTCCAGCTCGGCGAACTGCGCGCGGTCGTTCGCGTCCGCGCCCGAGCCGGGGCGCAGGCCGTCCCCAAGCGAGAACGAAACGTCGTATTTGCGCATGATATCGCAAATATCGCCAAATCGTTCGTACAGGAAGCTCTCGCGATGGTGGGCCAGGCACCAGCGCGCCATGATCGACCCGCCGCGCGAGACGATGCCGGTCACCCGTCTGGCCGTCAGCGGCACATAGGCCAGACGCACACCCGCATGGATCGTGAAATAGTCGACGCCCTGTTCGGCCTGCTCGATCAGCGTGTCCTTGAACACTTCCCAGTCCAGCTTGTCCGGATCGCCGCCGACCTTCTCCAGCGCCTGATAGATCGGCACCGTGCCGATCGGCACCGGCGCGTTGCGAAGAATCCACGAACGGATGTTGTGGATGTTGCGGCCGGTGGACAGGTCCATGACCGTGTCGCCGCCCCAGCGGATCGCCCACACCATCTTCTCGACTTCCTCGGCGGCCGAGGAGGTGACGGCGGAATTGCCGATATTGGCGTTGATCTTCACCAGGAAGTTGCGCCCGATGATGACCGGCTCCAGTTCCGGGTGATTGATATTGGCCGGGATGATGGCGCGGCCGGCGGCGATCTCCGCGCGCACGAACTCCGGTGTCACGAACGGCGGGATGGCGGCGCCGAAGCTCTCGCCGTCGGCGAGCGTGGCTTCGGCGTCGTCCAGCATGCGCGTGCGACCGAGGTTCTCGCGATGGGCGACGTAGATCATCTCCTCGGTGATGATGCCGCGCCGGGCAAACTCCAGCTGCGTGACCGGCTGGCCCGGCAGCCCGGCGCGCACGGTTTGCGGCGCGGGGCAGGGCGGCGACCAGCTTGTCGGCCGCGACGAAGCCGTTGTCCTCCGGCTTGACCGCGCGCGGGGCGACGCCCGCGAAGCCGCGCCGCGCGATCCACTCCGCACGAACGGCCGGCGCACCGGCTTCCAGGTCGACTTGCGCGGCGGCGTCGGTGTACGGGCCGGAGGTGTCGTAGACGCGGAATGGCGGCTCGTTGGCCGAGGGATGCAGGTCGATTTCGCGGAACGGCACCGCGATGTCGGGCCGGTCCTCCGGGCTGGTGTAGACCTTGCGCGATCCGGCGACGGGGCCGGTGGTGACGGCGGCTGGCTTGGCCTGAACGTTCATGGCGTATCCTCTCGCAACGGGGACCGGGCGAGGGTGGGGTGCCGCTGTACGTTCGGTGTCCCGTCCCTCCGCCGGTGTGACCCGGATCAGGTTCTAAGGGTTTCCGCGCCGGCTGGTTCACCCAGCCTCAGCGGTCTCTCAGCCCCTTGCCGGGACTCCCCTCGGAGGCCGCTACCCTGTCCCCGGCATCGCCATGTGTCAATTGCCGACGCAGCCGGGAGGCGGGCTGCGTCCCGGTCAGGCTCCTGCGGGATAGGCCGCGAGCACCTTGTCCAGCGTCAGCGGATAGTCGCGGATGCGGACGCCGCAGGCGTTGTAGACGGCGTTCGCCACCGCCGCGCCGGCGCCGCAGATGCCGAGTTCGCCGACGCCCTTGCTCTTGAGCGGGTTGGTCTTGTCGTCGATCTCCGGGAGAAAGAAGGCATCCAGTTCGGGAATATCGGCATTCACCGGCACGTGGTACTCGGCCAGATCATGGTTGACGTAGGAGCCGAACCGGGGATCGAGCGCCATCATCTCCTCCAGCGCGGCGCCGACACCGAAGGTCATGCCGCCGATCGCCTGCGAGCGTGCGGTCTTGGCATTCAGGATGCGCCCCGCGGTGAACACGCCCAACATCCGGCGGAGGCGGATTTCGCCGGTGTCCATGTCCACGCCGACCTCGGCGAAGTGCGCGCCGTAGGATTGCTGCGAGTATTTTTTCGTCATGTCGCCGGCCTTGATCGCGCCGTCGGCCGCCATCCCTTGCGGTCCGACCAGGCTGGCAAGCGGCCGTGACTGGCCGCCGTCCTTGATTGCGCCATTCGCGAACGCGGCGGTCGCCGGGTCCATGCCTGCCGCATGTGCCAGCTTGGCCCGCAAATTCGTGCAGGCGTCGAACAAGGCCGAGCCCGCGCTGGCCGCGCCGAACGACCCGCCGGACCCGGCCGCTTTCGGGAAATCGGTGTCGCCCAGTTCCATCCGGATCTGTCCCGCCGGCAGGCCCAGCATTTCGCCCGCGATCTGCGTCAGGATCGTGTAGCTGCCGGTGCCGATATCGGTCATCGCCATGCGCACGGTCGCGATACCGTTCGGGTCGAGCCGCACGCTGGCCGTGGAGTCCTGAAGCGGGTTCTGCCGCGTCGCGGCCGCCACCCCGATGCCCACCAGCCAGCGAGCGTCGCGCACCTGTCCTGGCTTCGGATTGCGCTTGTCCCACCCGAACCGCTCGGCACCCGCACGCAGGCACGGGACCAGGTTGCGGGTGGAATAGGGGATGTGCTTTTCGGGATCTTCGGTCGGTTCGTTGCGCACCCTCAGCTCGATCGGGTCGATGTTCAGCCGCTCGGCCAATTCGTCCATGGCGCACTCCAACGCCAGCATTCCCACCGCCTCGCCCGGCGCGCGCATGGACGAGGCAATCGGCGCATCGAGCGGCACGAGACGGTGGCGTGTCAGCCGGTTGGCGCCGGCGTACAGCGGTACGTGTCTGGTTGGCCGCCCCTTCATAGGACTGCTCGGTTTCCAGATTGCCCGAGAGCACGTCGTGCCCGATGGCGATCAGCCGGCCGTCCTGGTCGGCGCCCAGCCGCACGCGCTGGATCGTGTCCGACCGGTGGGTCGCGACGTGGAAGATCTGCTGGCGGGTCAGGGCCACCTTCACCGGGCGGCCGATCTTCTGCGCCGCGATCGCCGCCAGCACGGCGTCGGCCATCACCCACAGCTTGGCGCCAAAGCCACCGCCGATATAACGGCTGACCAGACGCACTTTCTCCAGCGGCATCCTGAGCGTGTGCGCGACGCTCTGCTGCCCCTGGTTCAGCATCTGGTTGGAGGTGTACAGGGTCAACGAATCCCCGTTCCAAACAGCCAGCGTCGCATGCGGCTCCATCATCGCGTGGCTTTGCAGCGGGGTCGTGTAGCTCACGTCGAGCTTTACCGGCGCGGACGCGAACGCGCCGGCAAAGTCGCCGACGGCGCTGTCGGGCGGGTTGTTCGCGTGCTCCGGCACATGCGCCTTGCCGATGTTGCGCGACAATGCGTAGTCGCCCTGCTGCTGGTCGTAGCGCACCTGGACGAGGAAGGCGCCGGCCCGGGCCTGCTCGAACGTCTCGGCCACCACCAGGGCGACCGGTTGGCCGTAATGCAGCACCTTGGTCGTCGTTGAGCTGCGGCCAGGCGAGGCGGTGGTCGCCTGTGTCCTGCTGCGGCGCGTTCTGGTGGGTCAGCACGGCGATCACGCCCGGCGCCCGCTCGGCCGCCCGCGTATCGATGCCGGCGATGCGGCCCTTGGCGATGGCCGACTGCACGATATAGCCGTAAGCGGCAGCGGCATCCTGGTCGCGCACCTCGTAGGCGTAGGTCGCGCGGCCGGTCACCTTGGCACGCCCGTCGACGCGATCCATCGGCTGGCCGACGAGGCCCGGCTTGTCGAGCCTGTTGGGGCCGACGGGAGCAGTCATGGTGATGGTCATGTCCGTGCCCCCTCAGGCCCTGGTCGCTTGGGCAAGCACCGCCGACAGCGTGCGCCGCGCGAGCGGGATCTTGAAATCGTTGCCGCCGTAGCCGCGCGCACCTTGCAGCGCCGCGTCGCCGGCGGCGGCGAACGTGGCGTCGCCGATTTGCGCGCCGGCCAGACGCTCCTCGGCAGCCGGCACGCGCCATGGCTTGACCGCTATGCCGCCGAACGCGACGCGCGCGCTGCGGATCTTGCCGCCGACCGCATCGACCACGGCCGCGACGGAGACGAGCGCGAAGGCATAGGACGCCCGATCGCGAACCTTGCGGTAGATCTGGACACCCCTCGGTGGCGGCGGCAGCGTGACGGCCGAGATCATCTCGCCCGGCTGCAAAACGGTCTCGATCTCCGGCGTGGTGCCGGGCAGGCGATGAAACTCGGCGATCGGTATGCTCCGTGTCGCACCGGTCGGGCTGACCGTTTCCACGACCGCATCCAACGCCCGCATGCCGACCGCCATGTCGGAGGGGTGCGTGGCGATGCACTGGTCGCTGGTGCCCAGGATGGCATGGATGCGGTTGAAGCCCGCCATTGCCGCACAGCCGGACCCGGGCACGCGCTTGTTGCACGGCATGGTCACGTCATAGAAGTAGTAGCATCGTGTCCGCTGCAGCAGATTGCCGCCGGTGGTCGCCATGTTGCGCAACTGGCCCGATGCGCCGGACAGCAGCGCCCGGCTCAGAACGCCATAGTTCCGGCGCACGCGCGGATCGGCAGCGAGGTCGCTGTTGCGAACCAGCGCACCGATGCGCAGCCCGCCATCCGGCGTATCGTCGATACTTGTCAGCGTGAGACGGCTGATGTCGACGAGGTGCGTTGGCGTTTCCACCTGGAGCTTCATCAGGTCCAGAAGGTTGGTGCCGCCAGCGATGAACTTCGCGCCATGCAGCGCGGCCACCGCGCGCGCCGCGTCGGCCGGGCTGTTGGCGCGTTCGTAGGTGAAAGCTCTCATGCCGGTGCTCCCGCCGCGTCGCGAATTGCGGCCACAATGTTCGGGTAGGCCGAGCAGCGACAGATATTCCCGCTCATCCGCTCGCGGATTTCGGCATCGGTGAGTTCGGGGTGGACTTCGGTCAGGTCTGCCGTGACGACGCTCGGCATTCCGGCGCGCGCTTCCGCCAGCATGCCGGTGGCGGAGCAGATCTGTCCCGACGTGCAATAGCCGCACTGAAACCCGTCATGTTCCAGGAACGCCGCCTGCATCGGATGCAGCCGGTCGCCTTCCGCCAGGCCCTCGATGGTGGTGACCGCGTCGCCGTCGTGCATCACCGCGAGAGTCAGGCAGGAATTGATCCGCCGTCCCTCGACCAGCACCGTGCAGGCGCCGCACTGGCCGTGATCGCAGCCTTTCTTCGAACCGGTCAGCGCGAGATGCTCGCGCAGCGCATCGAGCAAGGTCGTGCGCGGGTCGAGCGTCAGCGGGTAAGCATGCCCATTGACGCGAAGGGTCAGCGTCACGGCCGGCACTGTCTCGGCGGCGGCCGCGCCCGTCGCCCAGCCCGTGTTCGGAAACCCGACCAGCGCTATCGTGCCGGCAGCGGTCCCAGCCTCCAGCAACGCGCGCCGCGAGACGCCCGCGTTCGGTGTTTTGCTTGATTGCATAATGGTCCTCATCCGTTGCTCGACATGCCGGGCAGCACTGCTCCACCGATGATCGGTTGCGTTGCACCGAATTGCTGCTCCCAATCGTAGGTCGCCGGCATGACGGGGCGTCACCCTGACAAGGCGACCAAGTGAGTCCGATTGTGCCCTGGCACAATGCGGGTGCCGGGCCGCGAGCGGACAACGTCGCCGACATGCGGCTGCACGCGCAGTAACGGCAGACTGGGCTTTTCCGAGGCATTGGCCGGAATCATAAAATCGAATTCACGATCCGCGCGCCGGTGTGAACAACGCGGATTTCGCACACGGGGCATCCGGAAACCCCGGGCGTGCGACGGTTCGATCGTTTCCACGACAAAGGGGGTCACTTCGCCCTCACCGTCATCGTAACCGCCATGTGAACGGCGGACCGTATTACTGCCAGAATGGCTCCGCATTCCGGAACCCATCCCGGGCATCTTGCAAGCGGCGTAGCGCGTGCTGCCGATGCGCCTCGCTCCATCGGGAGACGACGCCGAGCGCCGGCACGAGGTCGATACGATCCCGGCTCAATGTTCCCGTCAACGTCATCGCAACCGTCGCGTCGTTGATTTCGCCGAGAAGCTCCTGCAATCCCTTGCAATGCTTGAGGTAGGCTTTGACCTCCGCCGACTTGTAAAGTCCTGCCAGATGCTCCACGCCATAGCGCAGCTTTTTGAACGACTTGCGTAACGCATGAAGCTCGGCCATCGAGCGCTGACCGATATGCCGGCCGCGCCGCATTGGTTTGCGCGCCACGCGGTCAAGCAGCTCGGGCGCAAGTCTCGATAGAGGGTGCTCCCCAGCTTTCGCCGGCGCGGCATCAAGCCACGCTGCGATGCCCAGAACGAGCCCGGTCAGCGCAGGCCCTGCCAATTCGTCCTTCAAACGCCGATGCGCGGCATTCCGCTCGACGGTAGCGAAGGGGGTGAGCAGAGCACGCCAGCCCGCCTCCGCTTGGCCGGACAGCGCCGTCGGCAGCGTCTCCAGGCAGAACACGTCCCAGTCTCGCGCGTCGCCCAGCACCCGCCCCAGGCGCCGCAGCTCCTCGGTGAATCGCGCCGTCGGGGCCGGATCCAGAACCGGCGCGAACAGCACCAGCGCCGCGCGCAGGCGCCGGATGGCAACCCGCATCTGATGCACGCCCTCGACATCGCCGGCCTCCGCCGCCGACTTGTTCGCCAGCAGGCCATCGAGCGCGGCGGCGATGACCTGCCGGACACCACTCGCGGTGTCGACAGAGGGGGCCAGCTCCAGGTCGGCGGCCTTTACGGCATTCGGCCCGTAGCCGCTGCGAAGCCGGTAACCCCGCGCCGCCTTCGACTCGGCGCCGATTTGCAGCGGCAGCGCGGTGTGCAGCTGGAGCGCGAGTTGATACAGCGCGCCGACGTTGCCTTGCTTCAACTCCAGTTCCAGCTCGCGCACCACCTCGGTGGTCTCGCCGGCCCGAATGCTCCCTACATCGACCGCCGCTTCGATGACCGCACCGTCGAGGCTGATCTGGCGAACGTCGCGCTGGATGTCGGTGACGAAGATTGGCGCCAACGACCGGGCGACGGCGGGATCCAGGCGGGCGCAAGGCGGCGCGCTGGCGAACAGGCCGATGTCCGGGGTTTCGGTCTCGATGGGCCATTCCCACTCGCCCCGAATTGCCGCGACGCCATGAGCGCCGGTCGTTTTGACCGTCTGGATGCGATCGTCACCGTTCCGCCGCACTCGCAAGCTGATGCCGGCGTCGGCGAGGCTTTCGTCCGGTGTATCGTAGTACGTCGTCAGCAGCCGCGTCTTGGCCGCCGGGCTGCTGCTACCTGCCTGTCGCGCCAGTTGCCGGGCGAGCCTTCGCCTCGCGCCAAAGGGGAATAGCAATTTGAGTTCCGTTTCGCGGGGGTGGTTCGCCATGATCTGCCGGAGCCATCATTCAATTGTGCCCGCGCGATAACGCCCGAGCGTCAGCGGCGATCCCAAGGGGGCGGCGTGGCGCCCGACGCCGCCCGACGCCCCCTGCCTAACGGCCGCCCGCCGATAAGGGCGTCGCCGTCGGCGTGGCCTCATCCAGCGGCGGCAGGGGCGCGATCCGGCCGACCACGAACAAGTAGACGAACGCCCCCACCACGCACAGCGCCCCCGCCACGCTCAGCGGCACGATGAACGACCCCCGGGTCAGAGTGAGCATGACGCCGGTGAACGTCGTGGTCACGATGCCGGCGATGTTGGACGCGAAATTCTGGATACCGCCGAGCGAGGCGACATGGGCGGGCGTCGGCGCAACATCGCCCGGTAACGACCAGATGCTGGCCGCGGCGAACGCCAGTGACGCATAGGCGACGGCAAAGCACAGCAAGGCCACATAGACGTTCGGCGCAAAGGCCGAAAGCGTGATGACCGACGACAGCAGCATGCCGCCGACGAGGCAGGTCTTGCGCGCCGCCGTCAGGCTCCAGCCGCGCCGGAACAGCCAGTCCGAAACGAACCCGCCCAGCCACCCGCCGGGGATCGAGACCAGCGCCGGCAACGTGCCCAGTGTGCCAAGCTGCGCCAGCGAAAAGCCGCGCGCCTGCACCAGATAGGTCGGGAACCAGGTGATGAAGAAGTAGATGACGAAATTCAGGCAGAAGAAGCCGATCATCATGCCCCAAACGGTCCGGTATCGGAACAGGGACGCCCAGGAAATACGCCTCGGCTCCACCTTCGGGCGATCGGCTTCCAGCCGCGCCAGCATTTCCGGCGTGACGGATTTGTGCCGGCGCGGGTCGCGGTAGATGATCAGCCACGCGATGGTCCACACCACGCCCAGCGCGCCGGTGGCGACAAACGAGGTCCGCCAGCCGAAGCTTGCGATCAGCCACGTGACCACGGGCAGCGACAGGGCCGAACCGACGCGCGAGCCGCTGTCGAAGATGCTGCTGGCTATTGCGCGCTCGGCGCGGGGAAACCAGATGCTGCCGACCTTGGCGAATGACGGGTAAGCGCCGGCCTCACCCACGCCGAGCAGCAGGCGCGCGCCGAGCAAGTGCGAGAAACTGCGCGCCACGGCGGTCGCGGCCGTGAACAGCGACCACCACAGCACGGCACCGCTGAGCGCGATGCGCGCGCCGACACGGTCGGCGAACCAGCCGAACGGCAACTGCATCACCGAATAGGTCCAGAAGAAACCGCTGAGGATCAGGCCCATCGCCGCGGCGTCCAGGCCCAGTTCGCGCCCGATCGTGGGCGCGGCCACTGCGAGGTTTGCGCGGTCGATATAGTTGATGGTGTTGGCCAGGAAACACAGCCAGATCATCGTCCAACGCGCTCGCGGCACGGTGTCCTCCCGGTCTGTTCGATCTAGCGGACGTAAGAACGCGAACCGCTGTCGTTTGGTGTCAAGCGAGGAAATCTCGCGTCTCGCTGACCGCCTCCGCCAGTCCAACGCGCCGCACCAGAACCCCCTGCGGGAATGCCGACAGCAGGCGCGTCGGCGTCTGCCGGTCGAGCAGCACGAACACGCCACGATCGGTGGCGCTGCGGATCAGGCGACCGAACGCCTGCCGCAGCCGGAACCGCGCCACCCGGTCGTCGAACGCCTTCGGCCCGTTGTCGGACAGATGCAGGCGGCGCTCGCGGTGCAGGATGTCCGGGCGCGGCCAGGGCACCCGCTCGAACACCACCAGCCGCAAGGCCTTGCCGGGCACGTCCACGCCGTCGCGCATCGCGTCGGTGCCGAGCAGGCAGCTTTCCTCCTCGGTGCGGAAAACGTCGACCAGCGTCGCGTTGTCCATCGCGTCGACATGCTGCGCCAGCAGCGGCAGCCCGGCCGCCTCCAGCGCGGGCGCGATGCGGGCATGCACGGCCTGCAGGCGGCGGATGGCCGTGAACAGGCCGAGCGCGCCGCCGCCGGCGGCCAGGAACAGTGCCCGATACGCCGACGCCAGCGCCCCTATGTCGCCGCCGGCCACGTCGGTGACCACGAACGCGCGCGTCTGCGCCGCATAGTCGAACGGGCTTGCCACGGCCACCCGGATCGCCGGCAGCGGCAGATGGATCGACCCGGCGCGGGTCTCCGCCGCACTCCAGGCCGCCTCCGGGTCATCCTCGCCGGTATCGCGCAAGGTCGCGGAGGTCACCAGCAGCCCGTGCGCCGGCCGCGCCAGGATCGTCGCGAACGGCACCGTCGGGTCGAGCCAGTGGCGATGCAGCCCGACATCGCGATCGCGCCCGCGGTCGGCGATATCCCGCCGGGCAAGGCGCAGGAACATCACGTGTTCCGGCCGCGTGCCCGGCGCGGGCGCCGGGGCGGCGGTGGCCCGCAGCATCGCCTGCCATGCCGCCAATGAATCGAGCGCGCGGCGCTTGAGCGAGCGGCACACCGCCTCGATGCGTGTCCGCGTGGCCTCGTCGAGTTCCTCCGCCTCGTCTTCCAGCCGCGCCGCCAGCCGCTCGACCAGCGTGGTCAGCGGCGCGGCCAGCCGGGCCAGCGCGCGGGCCAGATCCTCGGCGGCGGCCGGGAGTTCGGGCAGAACGGGGTGCAGATCGCATTCGACGCTGAACGGGCTCGGCTCCGCCGTCGCCCGCGCTGCCGCGCCAGCACCTGCCGGCGCGCGAGGCGAAGCAGCGCCTCGGTCGGGTTGGGGCGGCCCGGCTCGGTGCCGGCCAGTTCCGGCGTCGTCATCGGCCAGCCGCAGCGACCATCCGGGGCCGGGCAGGGCGCGGGCGGCCTGCAAGGCGGCCTCCAGTCGGCGCGACCAGATCAGGGCGGTCGGCGACCAGTTCCTCGATGCGCCGGCGCAACCCGCGCGCGCGGGAGCGGCTGCCCTCGGCGCCCAGCAGCCAGCGCCGCAGCTCGGCGGTCTCGGCGCCCGACAGCTCGGCCGAGAACGCGCTGTCGGCGGCGTCGAAGACATGGTGGCCTTCGTCGAACACGTAGCGCATCGGCACCGTCGCGTCGTCGATCCCGCCCCAGGCGGCCTGCGCCATCACCAGCGCGTGGTTGGCGACCACGAGGTCGGCGGTGCGGGCGCGGCGGATCGTGTGCTCGACGAAACAGCGTTTCCAATGCGCGCAGGCGGAATGGATGCACTCGCCGCGCCGGTCGGCGATACCGTATAGCAGTCCGGCGCCGAACAGTTCGGCAAACCAGCCCGGCAGGTCGCCGCCCTGGATGTCGCCGTCCGCGCGTCGCCAGCGCCCAGCGCGCGATCAGGCCGAGCGGCACGATGGTCGCGGGCGCGGCGGCGCGCCACCGCATCCTCGAAGTTCAGCAGGCACAGATAGTTTTCGCGCCCTTTGCGCACCACCACGCGCGCGCGGCGCTCGGCCGGGTCGGGGATCAGGCGGGCGAGTTCGCCGTCGATCTGGCGCTGCAGATGGCGGGTGTAGGTGGAGATCCAGACCGCGCCCTTGTTCCGCTCGGCCCACAGGCTGGCGGGGGCGATGTAGCCGAGCGTCTTGCCGGTGCCGGTGCCGGCTTCGGCCAGCACCACATGCGGCTCGCCGCGCCGCTCACGCGGGGCGAACGCGGCGGCTGCCGGCGGCGGCATAATCGGCCTGGCCTGGCCGCTGCTCGGCGCCCGGCCCGAGCATGGCGGCCAGCCGCGCACGCGCCTCGCTCGCCGCCACGGGCAAGGACGTGGCGGCGGCGGCGGAGCAACTTCCTCCCATTCCGGCAGCCGCTTCCAGACGCGCAGCGTGGCAGGGTCGGGTTTGGCGTTGGCGTTGCCCAGCGCCGCGGCGACGAAGCGGGACCAGCCCCAGCCGGCTTGGCCCATGCGGGCGGCCAGCCCAGCCGCGTCGCGGTTGAGCGGCGTGTCGCGGCCGGCGGCGAGACGGGCCAGCAGCACACGCACGAGTTCCGGCAACAGCAGGCAAGCGGCCTCCAGCCCCGCCGGCGGCGGCAGATCGAGCGCCAGCGCCAGCCCGCGCGGCGTCGGCGCCACCGGGCGGGCGGGCAGAGCGAAGGCGAACAGCTCCAGCAGGTCGAGGCCGGCAGATCGCGCAGGCCGAGGCGGCGCAGCGTGGCCGGCGCATGCACCAGCAACGGCGGAGCCATGTGGCGCAGCGCGTGGCCGGCTTCCTCGACCGGCAGGTCCAACACCTCGCCGTCGGCGGTCAGAATGCAGGCGCGCCCGACGCCCGCGACCACGCGGGCGAGTCCGGCAGCATCAGCCGGGATGAAAGGGATGCGGACACCGATGCACTATATGTGCGCCGCATGATTGACCAAGCCTTTGCCCGTCCATAGCTTCGGCCGGATGTCCGATACAGTCCGCAATACAGCCGTCCCCCGCTTTCCCCTGGGCCTGTCCCATTGCCGAAAGCGTGGCCGTTCGAGGAGGCGGCGAAGGTCGCGCGGCGCGTGGCGGCGCGGGATAACAGCGGCATCGCCCTGTTCGAGACCGGCTACGGCCCGTCCGGCCTGCCGCATATCGGTACGTTCGGCGAGGTCGCGCGCACCATCCTGGGTGCGCCATGCCTTCACCGACGCTGACCGGCCTGCCGTCCCGCCTGCTCGCGTTCAGCGACGACATGGACGGGTTGCGCAAGGTGCCGGACAATGTGCCGAACAAGGAGCATGCTGCGCGAATTCCTCGGCCGTCCGCTGACGCGCATCCCGGACCCGTTCGGCACGCATGAGAGTTTTGGCGCGCATAACAACGCCCGGCTGCGGGCGTTCCTCGACGGATTCGGGTTCGACTACGAGTTCGCCTCCTCCACCGACTACTACGCGTCCGGCCGGTTCGACGCCGCGCTGCGCCGGGTGCTGGCTCTGCACGACGCAGATCGTCGACCGTCATCGCGCCGACGCTCGGGGCCGGAGCGGCGCGGCGACCTATTCGCCGATTTCTGCCGATCCATCCGCGCACCGGCGTGGTGATGCAGGTGCAGATCGAGCAGGTGGACGCCGATGCCGGCACGGTCGTCTGGCGCGACCCGGAGGACGGCGCGTGGTTCGAGACGCCGGTGACCGGCGGCGGCCTGCAAGCTGCAATGGAAGGCCGACTGGGCGATGCGCTGGCACGCGCTCGGCGTCGATTACGAGATGTCCGGCAAGGATCTGATCGACAGCGTGAAGCTGTCTCGGCCGTATCTGCGCGCATCCTCGGCAGCGAGCCGCCGGTCGGGTTCACCTATGAACTGTTTCTCGACGAGCACGGCCAGAAGATCAGCAAGAGCAAGGGCAACGGCCTCGTCGGTCGAGGAATGGCTGACGCTACGCGCCGCCGGAGAGCCTGGCGCAGTTCATGTTCAACGCGCCGCAGCGCGCCAAGCGGCTGTATCTTCGACGTGATTCCGCGGCCGTGGACGAATATCTCGCCAACGTCGAGAAGGCGCGCGTCCAGGCGCCGGCCGACGCGATGGTCAACCCGGCCTGGCACATCCATGCCGGCGCACGTGCCGGCAATCCGCGCACGCCCGCTCGTCGTTCGCGATGCTGCTGAACCTCGCCAGCGTGGTCAACGCCGAGACGCCCGACATCCTGTGGGGTTTCATCCGCGCGCTACAACCCGAACGCCACGCCGGAGGACATGCCGTTCCTGGCCAGGCTGGTCGGGTACGCGCTGGTGTATTACCGCGACTTCGTCGCGCCCGCGGAAGCAGTTCCGCGCAGCCGGACGCGACCGAGCGCGCGGCACTGACCGACCTCGCGGCCGAGCTGGCCAGGCTGGCGCCGGAAACGCCGGCCGAGGACATCCAGAACGTGATCTACGAGGTCGGCAAGCGTCATCCGTTCGCGGAGCTGCGGGCGTGGTTCGGCTGCCTCTATCAGGTGTTGCTGGGCCAGACCGAGGGGCCGCGCTTCGGCCAGTTCGTGGCGCTCTACGGCATCGCCGAGACGGTGGCGCTGATCGCCGCGGCCCTGGAGCGCACACCGCTCGCCGAACCGGCGGATGCGGGCTGACGGGATATATCGGTTGACTCAGCGGTGGAAAAATCTACTGCGGCACGTCCCCGCGCTGCTTGGCGTTTTGCTGCTGGTCGGAGCCGTCTACGTCGTACAGCGCGAATTCCGAAACCTGAAGATCGACGATATCCGCCGCGCGCTGGAAGCCATTCCGCTGCGCTCGCTGGCGGAATCGTTCGGCTGGACGGTCGCCGCGTACGGCGTGCTGACCTTCTACGACCGGCTGGGTACCATCTATGCCGGCCGCGTCGTCAGCTACGGCAAGGTCGCGTTCGCCTCGTTCTGCGCCTACGCGCTGTCGCATAACCTCGGCTTCGCCGCCGTGTCGGGGGCGGCGGTGCGCTACCGGCTGTATGCGCATTGGGGGCTGACGCCGGCGCAGATCGGCAAGGTGATCGCGTTCTGCAGCCTGACCTTCGGGCTCGGCGGCATGGTGCTGGCCGGCAGCATCCTGGTGGTCGAGCCCGGGCGCAGTGCCGTTCCTGGGCGACCGCGTGCCGCACCTGGTCATGTATTGCGTGGCCGCCGCTGCTCTGGTGCGATCGACCTCGCCTATCGTCGTCCTGTCGCGCGCGCTCGGCAAATTCCGGCTGTTCGGCCATGAGTTCGAACTGCCGGGCGTGACGCATGGCGCTGCTTCAGGTGGCGCTGGCGACGGTGGACGTGGCGGTGACGGCGGCCATCTTCTATGCGCTGCTGCCGGCCGCGCCTGGACTGTCCTATACTGCGCTTCGTCGGCGTCTACCTGGCGTCGTATTCGGCCGGACTGCTCGCGACCATTCCGGGCGGCCTGGGCGTGTTCGACGGCGCGATGCTGATCGGCCTGTCGCCCTATCTGCGATGCGCCGCGCATCGTCGGCGCGATCCTGGTGTTCCGGCTATACTACTACATCATCCCGCTGTTTCTCGCGGGCGGCATGTTCGCCGGCAACGAGATCCTGCTGCGCGGCCGTTCGATGCTGCACGTCGCGGAAAGCAAGGCGGCGCCGGACCTGCTGCGGGTGGGGCGCATCAGCGAGCCGGATTTCGCGGTGGCGGCCGGCGCCGGCGCGGTCGCGCTGTGCGGGTTCCTGCTGCTCTCGCTCGGCGTGCTGGAGCAGCGGCCGGACTTCTCCTGGATCGACGCCGATTTCGCCGAGGTGGCGGCGCAGGCGGGGCAGTATCGTGCCGTCGCTGATCGGCGCGGCGCTGATGGTGCTGGCGGCGGCGCTGTCGCAGCGCGTGAACCTCGCCTGGAGCACCACCATCATCCTGCTGCTGGTCGCCGCTGCCTTCATGGTGGCGCAGGGCGAGCCGGTGTGGATCCCGGCCGTGCTGGTGCTGGCTGCCGGGCTGATCGCGCCATATCGCAGCGCGTTCTACCGCCATGCGCGACTGCTCTCCGGCCCGCTGGAGACGGCGACCGCGCTACCGCTGATCACGTTGGTGGTTTGCGTGCTGGCGCTGGCGGCGTTCGAGCGGCATGTCCGCTGGCTGTCGGACAACAGTTGGTGGGAAGTGATCCTGTCGCCCGGCGTGCCGAACTCGCTGCGCGCATCCGTGGCGTTGACGGTGGTGCTGGGGCTGGGTGCGATGTGGCGGCTGCTGCGGCCGCGGCGGGTGATGTGGCTGCCGTGGTCGTCCGAGCAGCGACTGCGGTACGCGGCCCTCGGCGCCGGCCCGCCCACGCAGGCGGATGGCATCGTCTGGGGCGAGGCCGACCGCGCCGCCATCCCGTTCCGCCGCATGGGCCCGACGTTGCTTGCCTTGGGCGATCCGGCCGGGGCGGACAGCGACCGGATTTCGGCGATCTGGCGGCTGCGCGATCTGGCGCGGCAGGAGGGGCGCAGCCCGGCGATCTGGCGGGCGGGACGCTCGCTGCTGAAAGTCTATGCCGATCTCGGCCTTGCGGCGCTGCCGCTTGACGCGCAGGGCAAGCCGGCCGAGACGGCTGTCGACCCGGCGCGCCCGGGTGGCGACCAGTACCTGGTGTGCATGGCCGAGCGTGATCTGGCGGGTCTGCTGCCGTTGCTGCCGGCACTGCATCGCGGGGTGCCGGCGAAGGCGGCCGAATAGCGTTCGGTTTGCCGTGCGCATTGCTGCACTGCAACTCCGCCCTGCCGTTGCGCGTAAGCATGGGTTGCCGCAACGGAGGCCCATGTGTCCGCTACGATTGCCGCCAAAACTCGCGTCAGCGAGGGATTGCCTTATCCGTTGGGCGCCACCTGGGACGGGCTGGGCGTCAATTTCGCGCTGTTCTCGGCCCACGCGACCAAGGTCGAGCTGTGCCTGTTCGACACCAACGGCGAGACCGAGCTGGAACGCATCGAGCTGCCCGAATTCACCGACGAGGTGTGGCACGGCTACCTGCCGGACGCACGGCCCGGCACGGTCTACGGCTACCGTGTGCATGGACCCTACGACCCGGATGCCGGGCATCGCTTCAATCCCAACAAGCTGCTGCTCGATCCCTACGCGAAGGCGCTGGTCGGATCGCTGACCTGGAACCCGGCGGTGTTCGGCTACCAGCTCGAGATCCGGCGACGACCTGACCTTCGACGAACGCGACAGCGCGCCGTTCATGCCGAAATGCCGCGTGATCGATCCTGCGTTCACCTGGGGCCGCGACCGTTCGCCGCTGATCCCTGGGAGCGCACGATCATCTACGAGACGCATGTGCGCGGCTATACGAAGCGCCATCCGGCCGTTCCGCTGGAGGCTGCGCGGCACGTTCGCGGGGCTGACCGTCAAGCCGGTGGTCGACTACATCCGCAGCCTGGGCGTGACCTCGGTGGAGTTGCTGCCGATCCATGCCTTCATCAACGACAGTCTGCTGCTCGACAAGGGGCTGACCAATTACTGGGGCTACAACACGATCGGCTTCTTCGCCCCCGACCCGCGCTTCATCGCCACCCACGAAATCAACGAATTCAAGGAGATGGTGGCGCATTTCCACGACGCCGGCCTCGAGGTCATTCTCGACGTGGTCTACAACCACACCGCCGAAGGCAACGAGCATGGTCCGACGCTGTCGTTCTCGCGGCATCGACAATGCCAGCTACTATCGGCTGCTGCCCGACCAGAAGCGCTACTACATCAACGATACCGGCACCGGCAACACGCTCAACCTGTCGCATCCGCGCGTGCTGCAGATGGTCACCGACAGCCTGCGCTACTGGGTGACGGAGATGCATGTCGACGGCTTCCGCTTCGATCTCGCCACCATCCTCGGCCGCGAGCCGTACGGCTTCGACGAGGGCGGCGGCTTCCTCGACATTCGTGCCGCCAGGACCCGGTCCTGTCGCGCGTGAAACTGATCGCCGAGCCGTGGGATGTCGGCCCGGGCGGCTATCAGGTGGGCGCGTTCCCGCCCGGCTGGGCGGAGTGGAACGACCGTTTCCGCGACACCGTGCGGGCGTTCTGGAAGGGCGATGAAGGCATGGCGCCCGAGATGGCGACGCGGCTCTGCGCCTCGGGCGACCTGTTCAATCGGCGCGGGCGCAAGCCATGGGCGAGCGTGAACTTCATCACCGCGCATGACGGCTTCACGCTGAATGATCTCGTCAGCTACAACGAGAAGCACAACGAGGCCAACGGCGAGGAAAACCGCGACGGCAGTTCCAACAACCGCAGCTGGAATTGCGGCGCCGAGGGGCCGACCGACGATCCCGAAATCACTGGCGCTGCGCGAGCGGCAGAAGCGCAACCTGCTGGCCACGCTGCTGCTGGCGCAGGGCACGCCGATGATCGCTGGCCGGCGACGAATTCGGCCGCACCCAGCAGGGCAACAACAACGCCTATTGCCAGGACAACGACATCAGCTGGGTCAACTGGAATATCGACGACGCCGGCCGCGCGCTGACCGGCTTCGTGCGCCGGCTGACCGCGCTGCGCCACCGCTACCCGATCCTGCGGCGCGGCCGGTTCCTGACCGGCGAATACAACGAGGAACTCTGCGTCAAGGATGTGGCCTGGATCAACGCGACCGGCGCGGAAATGACCGATGAGGACTGGGCCAGCCCGACGACGCGCTGCTTCGGCATGTTGATGGACGGGCGCGCGCAGGCCACCGGCATAAGGCGGCCGGCGAGCGACGCCACCCTGCTGTGGATTCTCAACGCCTACCACGACGTGGTGATCTTTACGTTGCCGGAGGTCGCCGGCGGGCGGGACTGGGCGCTGGTGTTCGACACCAATGTGCCCGGCCGCACGAGCCACGAGACCTTCGTGTTCGGCGAGGCCTACGAGGTCACCGGCCGCTCGATGCTGCTGTTCGCCTTGCAGCCGGGACCGGCTGGTTGACGGAAAGATCATGACCGGCCCACTTGATCCGCAGGGCGGTATCCCGCACGGTCCGCGGGATATGAAGGAGACTGACATGCTCGCCCGGACCGGCTTGGACGCTCAGGAAGCCCTGGTCTGCACGATGGTCCTGGTGGCCGCCACCGGCGGCGGCATCACCGACCGGGAGATCGGCGTGATGTCCGGTCTCGTGCAG
This sequence comes from uncultured Pseudomonadota bacterium, assembly GCA_963764895.1. GTDB lineage: Bacteria > Pseudomonadota > Alphaproteobacteria > Acetobacterales > Acetobacteraceae > CAVXUK01. The sequence goes on along the minus strand of CAVXUK010000006.1, from coordinate 422,079 downwards.
ACGCTGCCGGTGTTCGAGCATTTCTCGTCCGACCGGCTGGCGGCGGCGACCGAGGCGGCAGTGGCGCTGCTGCGCGAGGATGACGGGCTGATGCATGCCGTCCGGATGATCCGCGAGGCGCTGGAGCCGCGGCTGCGTGAAACGGCCTACGCCTTTGCCTGCGACGTGCTGGCCGCCGACCGGTTTGCCGAGCAGGACAGTCTTCGGCTGCTGGAATTCGTCAAGGCCGAGCTGCAACTCGATGGGCTGGTCGCCGCCGCCATTGAGCGGGCGGCGCGGGCGCGGCACCAGCAGGTGGACGCGCCAAAGCCGTAGCCGGCGGGAACGCGGCAAGCCGGACGGGCGTTGCCCCCTCGACGCAATGCGCGAGAGGAGCGAACAATGCCCGATACCGTTGACGCGAGGCCAGGCCCGCCGATCGCCACCACGGTTGACGAGGTGCAGGGGATTTTCCCCAGCGACCACGCAATGCAGGATGCGATCGGCCGGTTGACCCAGGCGGGCTTCGACCGCGCGGACCTGAGCCTTCCGGTAGCGACCCCGGCCGTAGGGCAGGCGACGCCGGAGCAGGGCGCTGCCAATCCGGATACCGAGACCGATTCGCGTCAGGAGCGTGCACTGCACGTCAGCATGGCCGGCTCGGTCGGCGCGCTTGCGGCGGCGGGAGTGACCATCGCCACCGGCGGGGCGGCTGCGGCGGCGTTGGCGGCGGCGGCCGTCGCCGGCGTCGGCGCAGGAGCCATCGTGGGTGCCGCGCACAACGCGGTCGAGGGGGCGCAACAACAAGCCCGCGACAAAGCAGCGGCGGCCGGACAGCTGGTGCTGTCGGTCCGTGTCACGTCTCCGGAACGGGTGGCCCGCGCGAAGGCGGCCATGGGCGCGGCCGGAGCGACGCGCGTGGCGGAGCTGACGCGCACGACCGCCGACGTGAATTCGGCCGCCGGCGTGAGCGCGGCGGCCTGGACAGGCGAAAGCTGACAGCGAACGCGTGGGAGCGGCCGGGTAGACCGGCCGCTCCCGTTCAGGCGTGGCTCAGGCGAGCTTGAGGTTGGTGGCCGCGGCCTTGCCGCGTTCCATGGCGACCTCGTAGCTGACCTTCTGGCCGTCATTCAGGCCCTTCAGCCCGGCAGCTTGGACAGCCGTGATGTGAACGAACACATCCTTGCCGCCATCCTGTGGCATGATGAAGCCGAAACCTTTGGTTGCATTGAACCACTTGACAGTGCCGGTGGCCATGAGGGCAGACTCCTTGCGTCGATGCTGAGTAACCTGCTCGACTAAAAGCAGATCAGGGTTTTGGGAAGTTTCGATCGTCGGGTCGCAGCCCGAACTGGGACGTACGACCACCGCCCGACCAATGCTTAATGCACCTGTCAGGTGGATTTTGCGGAACGATAAGGGACTTGGTCAATTCACTGGCGTGCTCAAGCGTGCAGCGCCAAGCCGTCGCGAATCAGGCGAGCTTGAGGTTGGTGGCGGCGGCCTTGCCGCGTTCCATGGCAACCTCGTAGCTCACCTTCTGGCCTTCATTCAGCCCACGCAAACCGGCAGCCTGCACCGCGGTGATGTGGACGAACACATCCTTACCGCCGTCCTGCGGCATAATGAAGCCGAACCCCTTAGTCGTGTTGAACCATTTTACCGTTCCGATAGCCATAGCTGCTGTACTCTCCGTCGTGAGCCCCCGGCACGATCGCCGGAAGCGTCGGTCAACCGGGCTTTGGACGTCTTGAAGGCACCCGAGGACGGAAGCGCAGCAAGCCAAGCCAAAAGGCGATTGCGCCGTATTTTGAACAGAAAGATTCGAGCGAGTCAATCTGTCACGGCCACGATATTGCCAGCACATGACAGCCAGGACAGGTACAGACATCAAAAAGGGCGGACCTTGCGGCCCGCCCCCTTCGAAATCGGCGACGAACTCTGATCGGTGCGATCAGAAATCCATGTCGCCCATGCCGCCCATGCCGCCGCCCGGAGGCCCGCCAGCCGGGGCCTTCTTCTCGGGACGCTCGGCAATCATCGCCTCGGTGGTCACCAGCAGGCCGGCAACCGACGAGGCATCCTGCAGCGCGGTGCGCACGACCTTGGTCGGGTCGACGATGCCGGCCGCGATCATGTCCTTGTACTGGCCGGTCTGCGCGTCGAAGCCGTAGTTGTACTCGTTGCTGTCGAGCACCTTGCCGCTGATCACCGCGCCATCTTCACCGGCGTTCTCGGCGATCTGGCGGATCGGCGCCAGCGCCGCGCGACGCACGATCTCGATGCCGAGGCGCTGGTCGTCGTTGTCGGCGGTCAGGTTGGCGAGTACGAGCGAGGCGCGGGCCAGGGCGACGCCGCCGCCGGGCACGATGCCTTCCTCAACGGCCGCACGGGTCGCGTGCAGCGCGTCATCGACGCGGTCCTTGCGCTCCTTCACCTCGACCTCGGTCGAGCCGCCGACGCGGATCACGGCCACGCCGCCGGCGAGCTTCGCCAGCCGCTCCTGCAGCTTCTCGCGGTCGTAGTCCGAGGTGGTCTCCTCGATCTGCGCACGGATCTGGTTGCAGCGGCCCTTGATGTCCTCGCTCTTGCCGGCGCCCTCGACGATCGTCGTGTTCTCCTTCTCGATCAGGACCTTCTTGGCCTTGCCGAGCATGGCGAGCGTGACGTTCTCGAGCTTGATGCCGAGGTCTTCGCTGATGACCTGGCCACCGGTCAGGATCGCGATGTCTTCCAGCATCGCCTTGCGGCGATCGCCGAAGCCCGGCGCCTTCACGGCGGCAACCTTCAGACCGCCACGCAGCTTGTTGACCACCAGGGTCGCGAGCGCCTCGCCCTCGACATCCTCGGCGATGATCAGCAGCGGACGGCCCGACTGCACGACGCTTTCCAGCAGCGGCAGGATCGGCTGCAGGCCGGACAGCTTCTTCTCATGGATCAGGATATACGGCTGATCCATGTCGGCGACCATCTTCTCTGCATTCGTGATGAAATACGGAGAGACGTAGCCGCGGTCGAACTGCATGCCCTCGACAACGTCGAGCTCGGTCTGGATGCCCTTGGCTTCCTCGACCGTGATGACGCCCTCGTTGCCGACCTTCTGCATGGCTTCGGAGATCATCGTGCCGATCTCGGACTCGCCGTTGGCGGCAATCGCGCCGACCTGGGCGGTCTCGGCCGGGGTCGTGATCTTCTTGCTGCGGGCCTTCAGCTCATCGACCAGGGCGACGACGGCCTTGTCGATGCCGCGCTTGAGGTCCATCGGGTTCATGCCGGCGGCGACGGCCTTGGCGCCCTCGCGCACGATCGACTGCGCCAGCACCGTCGCGGTGGTGGTGCCGTCACCGGCGAGGTCGTTGGTCTTCGAGGCCACTTCGCGCACCATCTGGGCGCCCATGTTCTCGAACTTGTCGGCCAGCTCGATCTCCTTGGCGACGGTCACGCCGTCCTTGGTGATCCGCGGCGCGCCGAAGCTCTTGTCGATGACCACGTTGCGGCCCTTGGGGCCGAGGGTCACCTTCACCGCGTCGGCGAGGATGTCGACACCGCGCAGCATGCGTTGGCGCGCATCGCCACCGAAACGAACGTCCTTGGCAGCCATGTCACTCGATCCTTTTGTTATTCAACAGACAGGTACAGGCGAAGATCAGGCCGCCTTCTTGCTGGCCGCGCCGCCCTCGATGATGCCCATGATGTCGGACTCTTTCATGATCAGCAGCTCTTCGCCGTCGATCTTGACTTCGGTGCCGGACCACTTGCCGAACAGGATGCGGTCACCCGCCTTCACGTCGAGCGCCACGACCTGACCTTGCTCGTTGCGAGCGCCGGGGCCGGCGGCTACGATTTCGCCTTCCATCGGCTTTTCCTTGGCGGTGTCGGGGATGATGATGCCGCCAACGGTCTTTTCTTCGGCGGTGATGCGACGCACCACCACCCGGTCGTGCAGGGGACGGAACTTCATATGGATCGCTCCTGAAAATGCGGCCATCCGGCAGAGCCGGCGGCCCGCAGTCTGTTAGCACTCTCCACCGGAGAGTGACAGCGATCTAGTCGCCGCGCCCGGCCGTGTCAAGCCTCGGCAGCAATCGTGGCATGCGAGTGCCAACCTCTTGATACCACAGCATTTTTTGCTTGCGCTCCTGACCTGCGCTTGTGTCATGCTGATGACAACCGGCACGCAAGGCGCCGGACTGATGGGACAGGGCGGCGGCACGGCAGCGCAGGAGCGGCACGACAGCGGAGAGACGCATGCACATCGAATCCCGGATGCAGCGGCAATTGCAGGGCTACCGGCTGACCACGGCCGAAATTCTCTATCACCTCCCGGACCATCCCGGCGTGTTGCAAAGCTTCGTCTGGCAGGAGCTGGACATCTCGCCGCGCTTCCCGGTGCTGCGGCGGTTCCTGGATTTCTGGAGCCGCGAGATCGAGGGGCAGCTGCATTCGGTGCGGGTCGCGTCGGTCGGCCTGATCAGCCCGGGCGAGATCCGCCATACCGCGCATCTGAAGCATCTGCACTGAGCGACCAGTCGGACCGCAGGCGGCGCAACAGCAGCATCCCGAGCGCGGCCGACGCGATGAACAGCGCGGCGCCGAGGCCGAACTCGGCGCCGCGTGCCAGCCGCGCACCGCTGCCCAGCAGCACGAACACCAGGATCTGCGGCAGGTACCCAACGGCCGAGCCGGCCAGGAATCGCCCGGCCGGCACCGAGGACACGCCGGCTGCGAGGTTGAGCACCAGATTGTTGCCGACCGGCAGCAGGCGCAGCATGACGGTGGCCGTGAACGGGTTGGCGGCCAGGAACGTATCCACGCGCGCCAGCCGGGTGCCGATGCGCCGTCGTGCCCAGTCGCGCGCGACCGCGCGTGCCCAGACGAAATCGAGCACGCAGCCGGCGATCTGCGCCAGCAGCGCCAGCGCGCCGCCGCCCCACAGCCCGAACGCGAAGCCGGCGGCATAGGCCACCACCTGTCGCGGCACGCCTGCTGCACATAGCACCGCCCCTGCGGCCACGAACCCCATCAGATCGCCCGCCGAATCCTGGTCGTCGGACGCCCAGGCCAGCAGATGGTCAGGAACGGTGCGCAGCACCGCGGCCACGACGGCAAGCCCAGCCAGCAGCAGGGCCGGGCGCCATAGCAGCCGGGCCAGATTCGCGGTCAAGCGTCGGGCTGCTCGGGCATCTCCACCATCGGCCGGCGCCAGCGGCGTTGCAGCCAGTAGACGCCGGCGAGGTCGAATAGCCCGGCCCATAACCGGTCCAGCGTGCCGTATTTGGAACGGCCGTGCTGGCGAGGTCGGTGGTTGACCGGCACCGACTCCACCCGGCCGCCGGCGCGCAGCATCAGTGCCGGCAGGAAGCGGTGCATGTGGTCGAAATGCGGCAGCTCCAGGAACACCGACCGGCGGAACAGCTTCAGGCCGCAGCCCGTGTCCGGTGTCGCGTCGCCCAGCAACCGGCTGCGCACCGCGTTCGCGATACGTGACGACATGCGCTTGACCGGGCTGTCTCGTCGGCGTTGCCGGTGGCCGGCAATCAACGCCGGTTCCGAGCCGCCCGCCATCGCCCGCGCCAGCAGGCGGGGAATATCCGCCGGGTCGTTCTGGCCGTCGCCGTCGATTGTCGCGATCCACAGGCCGCGCGCGGCGCGGACGCCGGTGACCACCGCCGCGGTCTGGCCGCAGCTCGTGCGGTGGCGCCGCCAGCGTACATGACCGCCGGCGGCGGCCGAGGCGAGCAGGGCCGGCGTGTCATCGGTACTGCCGTCGTCCACGACCACGACCTCATGCGAGACGCCAAGCAGGGCCGCGTGGATCTCATCGATCAGCGGTCCGATATTGGTGGCCTCGTCGCGCACCGGCACGACCACTGAGAGCAAGGGTGTGTAGATCGGGGGCAGCGCGAGCGCCGGATTTGGACGGATGGCCGCGGACATGCGCTCGACGGTATTCATTTCACCATTCGTATCAATTAAGATCCCTTAAGATCCCTGCCACCTGGATCATGGGATCGCAACGTGTTCGCTATGAACTCGGCGTGAGACCGCGCAGACTTATGCAACCGTGCGGCAGGCGTACCACGCCCTGCGCCCTGTCTTTGGTCGCGCTGACACTATATGCTGCACCGATGCCATTCGACGTTCATGAGTTCCCTGCCGCGACCCGGCTTGCTCACCGCAACCGCCTGCTCGTCGCCGGCTGGTTGTTCCTGATATGCGGCATGGTGTTCGTCATGATCGTGCTGGGCGGCGCGACCCGGCTGACCGGCTCTGGCCTGTCGATCATGGAATGGGCGCCGCTGAGCGGGGTGCTGCCGCCATGGAGCCACGCGGAATGGCAGCGGCTGTTCGCATTGTATCAGCAGATCCCGCAATACCGGCTGGTCAACGCCGACATCGGTCTTCATGGATTCCAGCAGATTTTCTGGCTGGAATGGGTGCATCGCCTGTGGGGCCGGCTGATCGGCATCGCATTCCTGGTGCCGCTGGTCTGGCTCTGGGCGCGCGGCGCCATCGAGCGCCGGCTGCGCCCGCGCCTCGTGCTGCTGTTCGTGCTCGGCGGCCTGCAAGGCGCGGTCGGCTGGTTCATGGTCGCATCCGGTTTCTTCCCGGACAGCACGGCGGTTTCGCCGTACCGGCTGGTGATCCATCTGGCGATGGCGCTGTTCCTGTACGTGGCGCTGTTGTGGTGCGGGCTGTCCGTGCTGCGTCCGCCGATGCCTGGCGGGGCCGCCTCTGCGCGGCCGGTGATGGCACGCCTCGCCTGGGCCTGCGTGGCGCTGGTGTCGCTGACGATGCTGGCCGGCGGGTTCGTGGCCGGCACGCATGCCGGGCTGATCGACAACACCTTTCCGCTCATGGACGGGCATCTGGTGCCGCCGGACTACGCGCATCTCGACCCGTTCATTCGCAATCTGACCGACAACCTCCCGGCCGTGCAGTTCGACCATCGCCTGCTCGCGACGGTAACGGCGCTTGTGGGCCTGGCCACCGTCGCGATCGGCCTGTGGTCGGGCGCGTCCGGCGCGTTGCGCGGGGCGCTGCTGGCGTTGGGCGCTGCGGTCCTTGCACAATACGCGCTCGGCGTAGCCACACTGCTGTCAGTGGTGGCGGTCCCGCTGGCCACCGCGCATCAGGCCATGGCGGTCCTGGTGCTGACGGCGGCGGTGGCGGCACTGCATGCCGCGACCCGGCGCCTTGAAGTGCAGCCGGTCGCCACGCCATCTGAAGCTGACTGATTTTATCGTCCCCCGCACGAAGCAGGAGCCGTCATGACCGCACCAGCCACCAGGGACGCACCCGTTGCCGACACGCCGCTCGCGGTCACCGACCATCTGTTCTTCGAACGCGAGGGATCGACGCTCGACCGCGACACCGCCGAGCGGATCACGGCCGATGCGCTGACGGCTGTCGATGACGGCGAGCTGTTCCTGGAATACCGCGAGAGCGAGCAGCTCAGCCTGGACGACGGGCGTATCCGCGCCGCCGGATTCGACACCACGCTGGGTTTCGGCCTGCGCGCCGTGGCCGGCGAGGCGACCGGCTACGCCCATGCCGGCGAGCTGTCCGAACAGGCGCTGAGGCGCGCTGCCGCCACGGTCGGCGCGGTTGCCGCCGGGCATTCCGGCACGGCCTCGGAAGCGCCGCGCGCCAGCAACGCCCGGCTGTATTCGGACGCCAACCCGCTGACCGGCATGGCGTTCGGCGCGCGCACCGCGCTGCTGGCGGAGATCGACGCCTACGCGCGGGCCAGCGACTCGCGCGTGAAACAGGTGATGGCCTCGCTCGGCGGCGAATGGCAGGCGGTGCAGATCGTGCGCGCCGATGGCCGCCGGGTGGCGGACCTGCGGCCGCTGGTGCGGCTGAACGTGAGCGTGGTGGTGGAACAGGATGGCCGGCGAGAGACCGGCGGATACGGCACCGGCGGGCGTTTCGGTTACGACCGCGTCGTGGCGCCGGAGGTCTGGCGCGCAGCGGTGGACGAGGCGCTGCGGCAGGCGGTGCTGAACCTGGACAGCCGCCCGGCCCCGGCCGGCGAGATGCCGGTGGTGCTTGGCGCCGGCTGGCCGGGCATTCTGCTGCACGAGGCGATCGGCCACGGGCTGGAAGGCGATTTCAACCGCAAGCAGACATCGGCGTTCGCCGGCCTGCTGGGCAAGCGCATCGCCTCGCCCGGCGTGACGGTGGTGGATGACGGCACGCTGCCGGATCGGCGCGGCAGCCTGACCGTGGACGACGAGGGCACGCCAACCAGCCGCACGGTGCTGATCGAGGACGGCGTCCTGCGCGAATATCTGCAGGATCGGCTGAACGCGCGGCTGATGGGCATGCGTGCCACCGGCAACGGCCGCCGCCAGTCCTTCGCTCACGCGCCGATGCCGCGGATGACCAACACGGTCATGCTGGGCGGGGGCCATACGCGGGAGGAGATGATCCGCTCGGTCCAGCGTGGCCTGTATGCGGTCAATTTCGGTGGCGGGCAGGTCGATATCACGTCGGGGAAGTTCGTCTTCTCGGCGAGCGAGGCCTATCTGATCGAGGACGGCCGCGTGACAACGCCGGTAAAGGGCGCCACTCTGATCGGCAACGGCCCCGACGCGCTGACACGTGTGGAGATGGTCGGCAACGACATGGCGCTTGATGCCGGCATCGGCACCTGCGGCAAGAACGGGCAGGGCGTCCCGGTCGGCGTCGGTCAGCCGACGCTTAAATTGTCTGGCCTGACGGTCGGTGGCACAGCCGCGTAGTCGCGCCAGACGAATTCTCACTCACCCCCTGGAGTTGCCGTCGACTCCAGGGTACAGCTGCGTACCGATTGTACTTGCGTCCGCCCGACGAGCGGCGCCCCACGGCCCCGACGCCGACAGAATTCCAAACCGTGTGTCGTTGCGTGCTGCATGCAATTTGCAACACCTCCAAAAACCCGTCTGCCAAAGCGTTAATAACGCGATTTATTAACGTATTAACGTCGTCTTAACGCCGTTAATACGGCGGTATTCGAAAACCAATGCAGTATCGCTCTATCGCAACGGCGGCCTTCTCGGAAGAGACGCCGCCCGCCTAGGGGATGCAGCATGAGCAAGCCGATTTCGACGTTGCCGACCGCGGATGCCGGCAAGGTGCGTCTGGGCGGGATGAGCCCGAGCCTGGCGACGGCGGACGCCGGCAAGGTGCGCCTCGGCGGGATGAGCCCGAGCCTGGCGACGGCGGATGCCGGCAAGGTGCGTCTGGGCGGGATGAGCCCGAGCCTGGCGACGGCGGACGCCGGCAAGGTGCGCCTCGGCGGGATGAGCCCGAGCCTGGCGACGGCGGACGCCGGCAAGGTGCGTCTCGGCGGGATGAGCCCGAGCCTGGCGACGGCGGATGCCGGCAAGGTGCGTCTCGGCGGGATGAGCCCGAGCCTGGCGACGACGGATGCCGGCAAGGTGCGCCTCGGCGGGATGAGCCCGAGCCTGGCGACGACGGATGCCGGCAAGGTGCGCCTCGGCGGGATGAGCCCGAGCCTGGCGACGGCAGACGCCGGCAAGGTGCGCCTCGGCGGAATGAGCCCGAGCCTGGCGACGGCGGATGCCGGCAAGGTGCGTCTGGGCGGGATGAGCCCGAGCCTGGCGACGGCGGACGCCGGCAAGGTGCGCCTCGGCGGGATGAGCCCGAGCCTGGCGACGGCGGACGCCGGCAAGGTGCGTCTGGGCGGGATGAGCCCGAGCCTGGCGACGGCGGACGCCGGCAAGGTGCGTCTTGGCGGGATGAGCCCGAGCCTGGCGACGGCGGATGCCGGCAAGGTGCGTCTCGGCGGAATGAGCCCGAGCCTGGCGACGGCGGATGCCGGCAAGGTGCGTCTCGGCGGAATGAGCCCGAGCCTGGCGACGGCGGACGCCGGCAAGGTGCGCCTCGGCGGGATGAGCCCGAGCCTGGCGACGGCGGATGCCGGCAAGGTGCGTCTCGGCGGAATGAGCCCGAGCCTGGCGACGGCGGATGCCGGCAAGGTGCGCCTCGGCGGGATGAGCCCGAGCCTGGCGACGGCGGACGCCGGCAAGGTGCGCCTCGGCGGGATGAGCCCGAGCCTGGCGACGGCGGATGCCGGCAAGGTGCGCCTCGGCGGGATGAGCCCGAGCCTGGCGACGGCGGATGCCGGCAAGGTGCGCCTCGGCGGGATGAGCCCGAGCCTGGCGACGGCGGACGCCGGCAAGGTGCGTCTTGGCGGGATGAGCCCGAGCCTGGCGACGGCGGATGCCGGCAAGGTGCGCCTGGGGGGCATGCGGTCGTCGTTTTGATCGGGTCGGTTCGGGAACACGGCGACCGTGCTCGCGGTCTCCGTTCCCGTGAGTTCTCGCTATCGCATAGGATGAACGCCGACAGGCCTTATGGCCCGGTCCTTGTTTCTCCGCACCTGCAAGCCGAGGGACGTGTCTGATGCTGGACGCCAAAGTCACCGCGGCTACGACGGAAACCACAAAGTCGCCGCGCATCATATTCCATCGACTCATTCCGCAAGCTCGGATGCCGCAGCGCGCTGATCGCTCTGCCGCCGGAACGTTGCCTACTCGCGCTTTCCGTTATTGTGAGCCCGTCGTCACAGCATCGGCGTTTGGCTATTATGTGTTCCCGCCCTTCAGTTTCAGCATGATGTGGGACGGGGAAGAGATTTCGTGGAGATACCCGGAATCGGACGGCTGGCTGCCGCTGAAGACGGCTCAGTTTCCGCACTTCGCCGCTCATTTCGACGAGCGCGCCCCGGAAGAGATTCGCGGCTTCTCGCCGCCTTTCCTGGGGGCCTTCCAGGAACCGGGGCTGGTCCAGCTCTGGACAGGGCTTGTCGCCCGCACGCAGCCCGGCTGGAGCCTGCTCGTGCGCCCTTGCGCAAACCTGCCGCGCCATGGTGCCTATGAACTCTATGAAGGCGTCATCGAGACCGACCGCTGGTTCGGCCCGCTTATCACCAATATGCGCCTGACCAAGACCGGCGTCCCGATCGAGTTCCGTGCGGACTTCCCGCTGCTGCAGGTGCAGCCGCTGCCGCGCGAGGTGCTCGAAGAGGCGGGGCAGAACAATTATGAAATCGTGCCGACGATCGAGCAATTATCCCCGGAGGACTGGGACGATTTCTACGATACCGTGGTGCGTCCCAACGTGATGGAAAACCGTCCGCGCGGCCAGTACGCTGCGGCGGCACGCAAGCGCCGCAAGGGCGAGGATACAGGCTCCGACAGCTGACTCGCGATGTTACTCGGGCACGCCCGCACGCCGCAGCCCCTCGGCGTAGTCCTCGATCTGATCGGCCCGCTCAAAGGCGTTCGCCTTGACGAAACGGCCGACAGTGAACCCAGGCTCGATCGCCTGCAGCCGCTGTCGCACCTCCGCGGCCTCGTTCATCAGCCCCAGATGCCCGAGTGCCGCGAGATAAGGTTTGCACGCGCCCGAGAAGGCCGGATTCATCTCGCTGACTTGGCGGCCGGCCATCACGGCGCCTTCATAGTCGCGCTTCAGCAACGCCACGATGATGAAGGCGGTATCGAAGAAGAATGCGTGCGGATCAAGCGGCGACAGCGTCTTGTAGCGCCGGAGTCGCCGTTCCGCCTCATCAAGCTCGCCCATATAGGCGAACGCGACTCCCGACAGATTCCACGCCATCGCGAGGTTGGGATTGAGCATCAGTGCGCGTTCGTGAAGCGCGATCGCTTCGCGCAGGCGGTGGTTCAGGAACGCGCGCACATGACCGGCGATGGTCAGCGCCTTGGCGTCCTGCGGGTCGAGCGTGATGGCACGCTCGGCCAGTCGACCTGCCTCGGCGATGCCGGCAGCGGGATCCTTCGCCCAGTCCTGGCCGACCAGCAGCACATGCCAGTAGGCGTACCAGGCATGCGCCGCAGCGTAATCCGGCTCCAGCGTAATGGCGTGGCGCAGCACCTCGCCGGCCTGCACGAACAGCGGCCGTTCCAGCCGGTCGATCAGCGACAATGCGCGCAGCAGCAGATCGTAGGCGCTGGCATCGGCCACCGGCCGGGCCGCGGCACGCTGGCTCTCGATCAGCAGCAGCTCCGGGTCGATCTGTGCCACCGCCTCGGCGGCGATTTCATCCTGAAGCGCCAGCAGGTCGACGGCGTCGCGGTCGAAGCGGCGCGACCAGACGACCTGGTTGCCCGCCCGCAGATCGAGCAGCCGCATGGAGATCCGCAATCGGTCCTGAAGACGCTGGATGGTGCCGTCGAGCAGGAAATGCAGGTCGAAGGTGCGGCGGATGGCGCTCTCATCGCGTGTCTGCGCTGCGAACCGCGCGAGCGAACTGGAGGAGACGAGAAACATCCAGCGGAATCGCGCCAGCGCCGAGGTGATTTCCTCCGCCAGCCCGGTGCCGAGATGGGCTTCTTCCTCGGTCGTGCCGATCTCCTGGAGCGGCAACACGCCCACGCGGGCCCCGCCGCGCGGCGCGTGCGCGGCTGCCGCCGCCTCGGCGCGGTGATCGGCGCGGATCTCTCCGCGCAATTCGAACCTCGGTTCCGGGCGGTTCTCGCCACGCGCCGCCCCGCGCAACGTGGCGGCGGGGGACGATGCCGGCGTCGTCGGGCGGGGCGCGCCGCTGGCGCGGATCTCCGCCACCAGCCGCTGCGTCTCCTCCGATGGCTGGGCGTCGAGCTGGTCGGCCAGCACCGTGCGGCAGCGTTCGTAGGCCTGGATCGCCATGCCGCGCTCGCCGCGCGCGGCATAGGCGCGCATCAGCCCGCGCCAGGCGCCTTCATGCGTACGGTCGATGGTCAGCAATTGCTGGGCGGCGGTGATCACCGAGTCCGGCTCCACCTGGTCGCGCAGCAGCGTTTCCGCCAGCGACCGTGCCTTGTCGCGCAGCCGCTCGCGCTCGCCGAGCAGCCAGGCATCGAACGTCGAATCGACCCCGTCCAGATCCTCCAGCAATTCGCCGTCCAGCAGCGAAAGCGCCGTGGGTTTGGCCGGCGTGGCGCGCAGCACCTCCTCCACGTCGACCCAGGCCGAGCCGGGCCGCAGCGCCAGGTGGTCGCGATTGACGACCAGTACATGCGGACCGATCGGTCCCAGCGTATCGAGCAGCCGGTGGATTTCCTGGCGCAGCGAGGCGCGCGCCTGTTCCTCCGGCCGCCGGCTCCAGAGCAGTTCGGCCAGCTTGCCGCGCAGCACTGGCCGCGGCGAGGACAGCGCCAGGATCGCCAGCAACGCACGCGTCTTGCGCCCGGTCGGCAGGATGCTTTCGCTGGTCAGCGTCCAGGCTTCCATCTGGCCGATCAGACGCAACCGGACCATCACCGGGTCGCCCAACGGCGAGGCGGACGACGGCACGGCTAAACGCTGAGGTGACCCGACGATCATGCGCTAGTATGGCGTCGGGCGGGGGCAGGCTGGCAAGCGCCGTGACGTCTTCCGGTTGGATTGTCCCCGATCATTGGCACCGGCCACGCCCGTCAGATCGCCGCCTCGGCGAAAATCCGCGATGCGTCGCCGTCCCAGGCGCCATGGTATCGCGCCAGCCAATGCTCCGCCTGCGTCGGGGCGCCGGCCACGATCGCCTCCAATGGCGCCAGATGCACCGATTCGTCTGCCCCGTCCGCGTCGAGTTGCCGCCGCGCACGTAGCCCCGCGGCAGCGATCGCCACCACCTGGCGCGCGAGGTCGCGCAACGTGCCGCCCTGCCATTCCGCGGCCAATCCGTGGCGCGGCACGCGGGCGCGCAGCGCCTGATACTCCGCCCATGGCTGCTCGCGCACCAGCGCGTCGGCCGCGGCGAGCGCCGCCGTGTCGTACAACAGCCCGACCCACAGCGCCGACTGCGCCACCATCATCTCCGGCGTGCCGGCGTCGGCGCCGCGCATTTCCAGGAACCGCTTGACCCGCACATCGGTGAACGCGGTGGTCATGTGGTCGGCGAAATCGCCCACCGTGGCCGGGCCGGGCACAAGCGTCGCTCAAGCGCGCCGGCCATGAACCGGCGGAACGACTGCGCCGGCGAGGTCGATGTAGCGGCCGTCGCGGTAGACGAAATACATCGGCACGTCGAGCAGCCATTCGACATAGCGCTCGAAGCCGAAATCTTCCTCGAAGAACACGGCGGGATGCCGGTGCGCTGGTTGTCGGTGTCGGTCCAGACATGCGCGCGATACGACAGGAACCCATTCGGCCGGCCCTCGGTGAACGGCGAATTGGCGAACAGCGCAGTCGCCACCGGCTGCAACGCCAGCGATGACGCGCAGCTTGCGCACCATGTCGGCCTCCGACGCGTAATCGAGATTGACCTGCACCGTGCAGGTGCGCGTCATCATGTCGAGGCCGAGCGCGCCGACCTTCGGCATGTAGCGGCGCATGATCGCGTAGCGGCCCTTCGGCATCCACGGCATCTCGCCGCGCGGCGCGAGCGGATGGAAGCCGAGCGGCGCGAAGCCGAGCCCAAGCGCGTCGGCGGTCGCCCGCACTTGCGCGAAATGCGCGCCGAATCTCCGCGCGCGTCTCGTGCAGCGTCGCCAGCGGCCCGCCGGAGAGTTCGAGCTGCCCGGCCGGCTCCAGCGAGACCGAGGCGCCGCCGCGTTTCAGCCCGATCGGGTTGCCATGGTCGAGGATCGGCTCCCAGCCGTCGGTGCGCCATTGCCGTCAAGCAGGGCGCCGGATGCCGTCCGGCTGGCGTAGGGCGGCGGGCTCAGGTCGGCATGGTCGGAAGCCGAATTTCTCGTGCTCGGTGCCGATCGTGAAGCGATCGCGCGGCTTGCAGCCGGCGGCGATGTAGTCGGACAGCTGGCGGGTCGACGTGATCGGGGTCGTCGTCGGCATCTCCAGGATTGGACATCGTGCTTCCGCGTGTGTGCAGGCATGGCGAGGTGGTCGCCGTGGGATGGGCGGGTAGCGCGCTGTCTTAACCGCCCGGCCGCGCCTGCAACAGCGCCAGTCCGGCGATGGCGGCGGTCTCGGCCCGCAGGATGCGCGGGCCGAGCGACGCGCGGACTACAAAGGGACGCCGTCCGCAGCACGTCAAGCTCCGCCGCCGTGAAACCGCCCTCCGGCCCGACCAGCAGCGCCGCTGGGCCGGCAGGGCGGGCACTGGTGGCGCATCCTGCCGCTCGATCGCGGCGACCAGCGGTCGCTCGCCGGGCCAGTCGCCGAGCAGGTCGGCCAGCCGGCGCGGCGCGCTCGATCCGTGGCACGGTCAGCCGCTCGCATTGCTCGGCGGCCTCGATGGCGATGGCGCGCAGCCGCTCGAGGTTGACCCGGGCGGCGTTGGTGCGCGCGGTGATCACCGGCAGCAAGCGCCGCGACGCCGAGTTCGGTGGCCTTTTCCACCACCAGGTCGGTGGCGTCGCGCTTGAGCAGGGCGAAGCACCAGCCACAGATCGGGCTCCGCCTGCTGCGGCGCGCAGGTCTGGCGCCTCGACGCCGAGACGCGCGCGGTCGCGCCGGAGCGCCACGATGCGCGCCTGCCATTCGCCATCCGCGCCGTTGAACAGCCGCAGCGTGTCGCCCACCGCCGCGCCGCATCACGGTGCCGAGGTAATGGGCCTGCGCGGCGCTGGCGTCGAGCTCGCCGCCGGCCCGCAAAGGGGCGGCGACGAACAGGCGGATTGACCCGGACATGCCGGCGGGCAGATTAGCAGGCATGGCGCACATACCGATATCGTCGCCACGCGGCTGGGTCGCCGGCTGCCGCCGGGCTGGGCGCCATACGCGCTGCTGGCGCGACTCGACCGGCCGATCGGCGCATGGCTGCTGTTCCTGCCCGGCCTGTGGTCGATCCTGCTCGCGCGCCAGCCGCCGGGGCCGACGGCATGCGGCTGGTCGTGCTGTTCGCTGGTCGGCGCCGTGGTGATGCGCGGCGCCGGCTGCGTGGTGAACGACATCTGGGACCGCGACATCGACCGCCACGTCGCGCGCACCGCCGGCCGGCCGCTCGCCGCCGGCGCGTTGCGCCTGCGCCAGGCGTTGGTGTTCCTCGCGCTGCTGCTGGCCGGCGCGCTGGCCATCCTGCTGCAGCTCGAACGCGGCCGCGCGCAGCGCTGGGCGTGCGCTCGCTGGTGCTGGTGGCCTGTATCCGCTGGCCAAGCGGGTGACCTGGTGGCCGCAACTGATGCTCGGTGTCACCTTCGGCTGGGGCGCGCCGATGGGCTATGCCGCCGCGGCCGGTCGGATCGACGGCACGGCGGGCGTCGCTCTACGCCGCCGCGATCCTCTGGATCTCGGCTACGACACGATCTACGCGCACCAGGACCGCGAGGACGACGCGCTGATCGGCGTGCGCTCCACCGCCCGCCTGTTCGGCCGCCACAGCCGCGCGTTCCTGGCCGCCTGCTACGGCGGCACCGTGATGCTGCTGGCGCTGGCCGGATATCGGGCTGGGCTCTCGCTCTGGTTCTATGCCGGCCTTGCTGCTGCCGGCGGCGATGCTGGCGCGCCAGGTGGTCCGGCTCGACATCGACGACCCGGCGCTCTGCCTGCGCCTGTTCCAGTCCAACCGCGAGGTCGGGTTGGCGGTCGCGGCGGCGCTCTTGCTCGGCTGGCTGTGACCGATCCCGCCGCGTTCCTGCGCGCCAACACCGTGATCGGCCGGCCCGCGCTGGTGCCGGAGATCGCGCTGCATCTGGCCAGCGAAATCACCCCGATCTGGCAGGCCACCGAGGCATGGCTGGCCGAGACCGGCATCGAGCCGCCGTTCTGGGCGTTCGCCTGGCCCGGCGGGCAGGCGCTTGCCCGCCACATCCTCGACCACCCCGAGTCGGTCGCCGGCCGCCGCGTGCTGGATTTCGCCGCCGGCGGCGGCATCGCCGCCATCGCCGCGGCGCGTGCCGGCGCTGCCGTGGTCGAGGCCGTCGAGATCGATCCGCTCGCCGTCGCGGCGATCCGCGCCAACGCGGCGCTCAACGGCACGGCGGTGACGGCGGTACTCGGCGATATTGGTTGAGCAATCGTGCCGGTGGGATATCATTGTCTGTGGCGACGTGTGTTATGAGGCGCCGATGACGTCCCATATCCTGCCGTGGTTGCGGCGCATGGCGGTTGAGTCGGAGGTGTGGGTCGCCGATCCGGGCCGCGCCTATCTACCGCGCGAGGGCATGCGGCGTTTCGGCCGTTTCACGGTGCCGACCACGCTGGAACTGGAGGACCGGACAGAGCGCACGGTCGATCTGTTCCGGCTGCTTGCCTGAGGCGTCGACGCATGCGCGTGCGCCCCGAGAGCATCGGTTTCACGGTTCTGCTCGGCGCGCTGGCGGCGCTGCCGCCGCTGTCCATCGACATGGGACTGCCGGCATTCCCGGCGCTGGAGCGGCATTTCGGCGCGTCGGCGTTGGGCGCCGGACTGACGCTGAGCGTGTTCATGGCCGGATTCTCGGTCTCTCAGCTCGTGCTGGGGCCGTTATCGGACCGGATCGGGCGGCGGCCGGTGCTGTTGGGCGGCCTGGCGCTGTACGGGCTGGCCGGGCTGCTATGCACGGCGGCGCCGACGATCGCCGTGCTGATCGCCTGCCGGGTGGTGCAGGGCGCGTGCGCGGCCTCCGGCACGGTGATGGCGTTCGCCATGGTGCGCGATCTGCTCACCGGCGCCGCCGCGCGTACGAAACTATCCTATGTGACGATGGTGCTGAGCGTGGCGCCGGTGATCGCGCCGACGCTGGGCGGCTGGCTGCTGCTGCTGGGCGGCTGGCGTGGCATTTACGGGTTTTTGGGCGGCGGCGGCCTGCTGCTGCTGGCCGTGGTCGCCGCCTGCGTGACCGAGACGAGGCCGCTGCCGGTGCGCCGGGTCGGCGTGCTGAACAATTTCCGACTCATGCTCGGCCACCGCACCGCGATGGCATATGCGGTGGTCAATGCGTTGAGCTTCGGGTCCATATTCGCGTACGTCTCCGGCTCGTCGTTGTTGCTCATGAGCGCCTTTCACCTGTCGGCCCAGGTCTATGGGCTGCTGTTCGCGATCACGGCCGGCGGGATCATGGTGGGAACCTGGGTAAACGGGCATCTAAGTGTCAGTGGGGTGCCGCCACGCCGGCCGCTGGCGTTGGCGCTGGTGCTGGCGCTGGCCAGCGCGGTGGCGTTGATGCTTGTCATCGTCGTGGGGCCATTCACGCTCGCGACGCTGGTTCCGTTGCTGGTGGTGCACATGTTCTGCCGGGGTATCAGTGCGCCATCGGCCGCCTACGCGACGCTCGAGCCGATGGGTGCCATCGCCGGGCTGGCCTCGGCGGTGCTGGGCTTCATGCAGATGGCGACCGGCGCTCTCTCCAGTGCCGCCGTCGCGGTCTTGTTTCCGGTATTCGGGCCGATGGCGATGACACTGATCATGATGCTGTGTGCCGGCGGTGCGCTGGTGGCGTTCTGGGTCGCGGGCCTGCCCTCGGCGGCGCCGGCGGGCGCGGATTGAGAGCCGAACCGCTTAGCCGATGCCGCTCGACACGCTGACCGTCGCCGGCATCGCGGCGTTGGCTGCGGTGCTGGCACTGCTTGCCGGGCTGCTCGCGTTGCGCGGCATGGCGGTGCAGCGCGACGAGCTGCACCGGCTGCGCCTGCTCGCCGAACAGGGGCTTGCCGGCCAGCGGGGCGAGGCGGAGCTGGTGCGCGCCAGCGTCGCGGCCGCCGAACGCGCGCTGACCGCAGCGATCCAGAACGGACAGGCCGAGAGCATGGGCCGTGCGCTCGCCGGCATCCGAGACGCCACGGCCGCCGTGGGCCAGACCTCCGACCGGTTGCGCCACGAACTTTCGGCCACGCTGGCCGACCAGCGCACGCTGATCGAGATGCGGCTGCGCGAAATGCGCGAGGGCAACGAAGCCAAGCTGGCCGAGATCCAGCGCAGCGTGAACGAGCAGCTGCATCAGGCGGTCGAACAGCAGATGACCGCAAGCTTCGCCCGCGTGGTGGACCAGTTCACCGCCGTGCAGAAGGCGATGGGCGACGTGCAGGCCGTCACCGCCCAGATCGGCGACATCAAACGGCTGTTTTCCAACGTCAAGACCCGTGGCGGCTGGGGTGAGGCGCAGGTCCGCGCCATGCTCGACGACGTGCTACCCCCGGGCGCCTACGAGACCAACTGGAAGCCGCGCGCGGACTCCGACGCGATGGTCGAGTTCGCGGTGGTGATGCCCGCACCAGGTGGCGGCGGCCCGCGCCTGCCGGTGGACGCGAAATTCCCGGTCGAGGATTACGAGCGGCTGCTGGCGGCGGCCGAGGCCGGCGACGCCGAGGCGGAACGCGCGGCGCGGCGCGGGCTGGAGCGGCGCATGCGAGAGGAAGCCAGACGGATCGCGGCCAAATACATCGTGCCGCCCGCGACGGTGGAATTCGCGGTGATGTACTTGCCCACCGACGGGCTGTATGCCGAGATCGCCCGCATTCCCGGCCTGATCGATGAGATCGGCCGCATGCAGCGTGTCCTGATCCTCGGCCCCACGCTGTTCCCGGCGCTGCTGCGCACCATCCATCTCGGTCACGTCACCATCGCCATCGGCGAGAAGGCGCAGCAGGTCCGCGAACTGCTCGGCGCCACCCGCACCGAAATGGTGCGCATGGATTTGGTGCTGGACCGGCTCGGCAAGCAGGCCAGCACTTTTTCCACCACCATCGAGCGCGCCCGCGTGCGGACCCGCGCGGTCGGTCGCAAATTGCGCGGTGTGGAGGCGATGGAGCCGGAGGTTGCCGCTCGGCTGCTCGGCGCCGGGGATGTGGGCGACGAGCTAGACGCCGAGGAGGATGACGAAGGGGCCTGATCGCGCGGTGAGTTCAGCGCCATTGCGGTTCGGGGTGGCTGCGGGGTATGCACGCTGCCGTGACGCGAGCAACGATCCGCCAATGCGCCGTGCTGGCCGGGGGCCTTGGCACCCGCCTCGGCGGCCTCACCGCCGCGCTCCCCAAACCGCTGCTGCCGTGCGGCGATCGTCCGTTCCTGGCGTGGCTGCTGCGCGACCTCGCACGCTTCGGCGTCGAGGACGTGGTGCTGTTGACCGGCCATCTCTCCACCCATGTCGAAGCGGCGGTGGCCGACCTGATCGCCGCCGCGCCGCGCGCGATGCGCATCACGGTCAGCGCCGAGCCGCAGCCATCGGGCACCGGCGGCGCGCTGTGGCACGCACGTGAGCATCTCGATGAGCGGTTTCTGGTGGCCAACGGCGATTCGCTGCTGGATGGCAACCTGTCGCTTCTGCTTGCCGGGGCCGCCGACCAGCCGGGCGATGTGGTCGGCCGCCTGGCGCTGCACTGGCTGCCAGATGCCTCCCGCCACGGCGTCGTGGATCGGGACGGCGACCGGATCACGGCGTTCCGCGAGCGCGGGGCGCCCGGTGCGCCGGGCCTGATCAACGCTGGTGTCTACCTGTTCGACCGGCGGGTGCTGAATGATCTGGCCCCGGTCTGCTCGCTGGAGCGCGACGTATTGCCGCGCCTGGCGGCGCGCTGGGCGCTGGCCGGCAGCGTCATCGATGGCTGGTTCATCGACATCGGCGTGCCGGACGATCTGGCCCGCGCCCAGGCCGAGCTGCCGCGCCGGCTGCGGCGGCCGGCGCTGTTCCTGGACCGCGACGGCGTCATCAACGTGGACCACGGCTATGTCGGCAGCCGCGAGCGGTTCGAATGGACCGCGACCGCCCGCCCCGCCATCCGGGCGGCCACCGATGCCGGCTGGCATGTCTTCGTCGTCACCAACCAGTCCGGCGTGGCGCGCGGCCGTTACCACGAGGCGGACGTGCAGAACCTGCTGGCCTGGATGACCGACGAGGTGCGCGCCGGCGGCGGCACCATCGACGACACCCGCTATTGCCCGTTCCATCCCGAGGCGACGATCGACGCCTATCGCCGCGACAGCGACTGGCGCAAGCCGGCCCCCGGCATGCTGCGCGACCTGATCCACGCCTGGGAGCTGGACCCGGCCGCCTGCGTGCTGATCGGCGACCAGCCCAGCGATCTCGCGGCGGCGGCGGCGGCCGGCATGGCAGCACATGCATTCGATGGCGGCGATTTATACGCAGTGGTCCGCGCCGTGGTCAGCTCGCCGGTCGGCGGGGGCAGGGGCCGCGATGGCTGCTAGGCCGAAGAAGCTGTCGGCCGCCCGCGCGGTGACGGCGGAGTCGGTCGCGCCGCCGCCCGAGGCCGCTGCCGCCACGCGCGCGCCGGTGCCGACCGGCACCGCCGTCAGGCTGAACGGCAGCCTCGACCGCGTCGATCCCGACGGCACCATCGAGGGCTGGTGCTGGTCGCCGGATGAACCCGACGTTCAGCGGCCGCTGGCCGTGCTGGTGGACGGCGTCGAAGCGGCGCGACTGGTCAGCGACCAGGAGCGCGCCGATCTGGTCAGCGCCGGCGTCGGCAACGGTCGTCACGCCTTCCTGCAACGCCTCGACCCGGCGGCGATACGTCCCGGCCAGCGTGCGACCGTGGTGCTGCGCGACATGCGCAGCGGCTTGCAGATCGGCGGCAGCGTGGAGGTGCAGTGGCCCGGCGCCGCCGTTCAGCTTGCGGCGGTCCAGGCCGCTCCGGAACCGCCGCGCCTGCTGCACGGCAACCTGGATCGCGTCTCCCGTGACGGCTGGATCTCCGGCTGGTGCTGGTATCCGGACTTTCCGGGCGAGCATGTCGAGTTGACCGTGCTGGTGGACGACGAGCCGGTCGGCACCACGCGCGCAGCCAATTTCCGCCAGGACCTGCAACATGCCGGCATCGGCGACGGCAGCCACGGGTTCTCGTTCGCGCTGCCGTACGCGGCACTGGCCGACAAGGGCACGCTGCGGGTGTCGGTGCAGGACAGCCGAAGCGGCCGCGCCATCAGCGACCCGATCAACGTCCGGCTCGGCCGCATGGCGGCGGCGGAAGACCGTATCCAGGATCTGGAGCGGCAGATCCGCCTCCTGCGCGGACATATCGAAGACCTCACGCGGGTCGCCGAAGCGCGCGACGAGGATCGCGCCACGCGCGAGTTGTTTACCACCGTCGCGGCGTTTTTCGCCGATCTGGCGAAGGGCGGGCTGGGGCGGGGCGAGGGCGGCAATGCCCGCGAGTTCGGCGCAGCGGGTCTTGCCGGCGCGCTGGAGCAAGTCGCGTCCCGCTACGCGGCCATCACGCTGGCGCTGCCGGCGGACCCGGTGGCCACGATCTGCGTGGCGGCCACGGCCGGCTTCGACGCGATCTACCGCTGCCTCGCGGCGCTGCAGGCCGCCGGGATCGACCGGCAGGCCGACATCGTGGTGCTGGATGACGGCAAGCAGGGCGGCTACGGCGCGCTGCTGCCTTCGGTGGTACGCAACCTGCGCTACGTGCATCTGCGCGACGACGCCACACTGGTTGCCGGGCGCAACGAGGTGGCGCGGAACTCGCGCGGCGCGCTGATGGCGTTCCTCGCGCCGGAAACGCGCGTGACGACGGGCTGGCTCGACGAGATCGTCGCCACCTTCGCGCGCGAGCCGGATGCCGCCGTCGTGGCCGGCAGGCTGGTGCGCGAGGACGGGCTGTTGCAGCACAGCTTCCTGCTCGCCAGCGAGGATGGCCGCCTGCGCGACCCGGGGCATCTTGCCTCGGCCGAGCGGCCCGAACACCGTTTTCTGCGTCGGGCCGACGCGGTGGCCGGCGTCGGCTTCGCGGTGCGGCGCGACCTGCTGCTCGCGTCCGGCTTCAGCGAATTGTATCGCCGCTTCGGCCATGCCGTCGCCGATCTGTGCGCCCGGCTGCGCGCGCAGGGCCATCCGGTGCTGTACCAGCCGGTCGCCACCGCGCTATGGGTGGAGCGTGGACCGAGTTCCGGTGATGGCGATCCGCCGGATCTGAGCCTGCCGGACGAGGAGACGCTGCGGCTGCGCCAGCGCGTGCAGCACGAGGGCTGGCCCGCCGGCCCGGCCAGCGCCCGCTTCACCGGCCATGCGCTGGTGATCGACGACGACCTGCCGCGCCCGGATCGCGATGCCGGCTCGATCGCCACGTTCGAACAGATGCTGCTGCTGCGCCGGCTCGGCTGGCACGTCACGTTCTGCCCGGTGCATGCGCTGACGCTCGATCCGACCGAGGCGGACCGGCTGGCGCGGCAGGGCATCGAGGTAGCCGGCCCGCCGCATTTCGGCTCGGTCACGCAATACTTGCAGGCGGAGGGCGTCGGCCTCGATCTGGTGCATGTCTACCGCTATTCGAATGCGGCGATGCTGCTGGACCGGGTGCGCGAACTGGCCCCGGCCGCCCGCGTGGTTTTCGCCACCGCCGACCTGCATTTCCTGCGTGAGCAGCGTCGCGCCGAACTGACCGGCCAGCCGTTCAGCGACGCCGCGCGCGCCGAGGAATTGCGCTGCATGCACGCAGCCGACGCCACAATCGTCACCAGCGACCACGAAATGACGGTGCTGGCCGGCGAGATCAACCCGGCCAAGCTGGTGCTGCTGCGCTGGATCACACGGCCGGTGCCGCGTGACACAGGGGTTCGCGGGGCGGCGGGACATCTGCTTCGTCGGCAATTTCCGCCATCCGCCCAATCTGGACGGCATCCAGTGGTTCCTGGCCGAAGTGCTGCCGCTGATCCGCGCCGAGCTGCCCGGGCTGCGGCTGCTGCTGGCCGGCAGCGCGATGCCGCCCGCCATCAGCGATATGAGCGCCGAGGGCGTCGAGGTGCTGGGCTGGGTCGAGGATCTCGCCGCGTTGTTCGCCGCGGTGCGGCTGTCGGTGGCGCCGCTGCGGTTCGGCGCCGGGTTTCAAGGGCAAGGTCGCGACCAGCCTCGCCCACGGGCTGCCGGTGGTCGGTTCCTCGATTTCGCTGGAAGGCACCGGGCCTACAGGACGGCGACGGCGTAGCGGTGGCCGATTCGCCAGCCGAGTTTGCCCGCGCGATCGTGCGGCTGCACGAGAACGCCGCCCTGTGGGAGGCGCAGTCGGCGCGTGCGCTGGAGCGGGTGGCGGCGCTGTACTCGCCGGACGCTGCGCTGGACGTGTGGCGGCAATTGCTGGCAGGGCTGGAGTTGCCGACCGAGCCGTGAGGTGACGGTCAGCCGCGTTCATACCAGCCGCGCGACCGGCGGACGATCCCGACGACAGACAGCATGACCGGTACTTCGACCAGCACGCCGACGACCGTGGCCAACGCCGCACCGGATTGAAAGCCGAACAGCGCGATGGCCGTTGCCACTGCGAGTTCGAAGAAGTTGCTTGCACCGATCAGCGCCGAAGGCCCGGCCACGCACCAGGCGACGCCAAGCCGGCGGTTCAGCACGTAGGCCAGACCGGCATTGAAATACACCTGGATCAGGATCGGCACCGCCAGCAGCGCGATGACGACCGGTTGGTGCATGATCTGCTGGCCTTGCAGCCCGAACAACAGCACCAGCGTCAGCAACAGTGCCAAGAGCGACACCGGGGCCGTTGCGCGCAAGGCGCGGCCAAGCGCAGCTGGCCGCCCCTTTGCCAACAGCATCCGCCGCCAGAGCTGCGCCGCGACCACCGGCACGACGATATACAGGATCACCGAAAGGATCAGCGTATTCCATGGCACCGTGATCGACGACAGGCCGAGCAGCAACGCGACCAGCGGGGCGAACGCCACCACCATGATCGTGTCGTTCAGTGCCACCTGCGACAACGTGAAATGCGGCTCGCCATCGACAAGATTCGACCAGACGAACACCATGGCCGTGCAGGGCGCGGCCGCCAGCAGGATCAGCCCGGCGATATAGCTGTCGATCTGGCCGGCGGGCAGCAGCGGGCGAAACACGTGGCCGACGAACAGCCAGCCAAGCAGCGCCATCGAAAACGGCTTGACCAGCCAGTTGACGCCGACCGTCGCCGCGATACCGCGCCAGTGAGCCCCGACATGTCCGAGCGCGGCGAGATCGATCTTGAGCAGCATCGGAACGATCATCAGCCAGACCAGCACGGCAACCGGCAGATTGATCTGCGCCACTGTCGCGGCGCCGAGCGCATGGAACAGGCCCGGCGCGACCTGCCCGAGTGCGACGCCGACGATGATGCAGAGCGCGACCCAAAGCGTCAGGTATCGCTCGAACAGTCCGATCGATCCGGCTTTGGCCGGTGCCAGGGTGGCGGCGTCGCTCACGCCGACGTTCCTGTCACGCGGGTGCCGGTCGCATCAACGACCGCTTCGCCGTCTTCCTTGGCGAATGCGCCACGCTGCGGATCGGGCAGAATGTCCAGAACGGTCTCCGACGGCCGGCACAGTTTCACGCCGAGCGGTGTGGCGACGATCGGGCGGTTGATGAGGATCGGATGCGCCATCATGGCATCGAGCAACTGGTCATCCGTCAGCGCGGGATCGTCCAGCTTCAGCGTGTCGTAAGGCGTGCCCTTGCGGCGCAGCACGTCGCGCACCGCAACGCCCATGCGCGCGATCAGGTCTTTCAGTTCGCCGCGCGACGGTGGGGACTTCAGATATTCGATGACGACCGGTTCCACCCCGCTGTTGCGGATCAGGGCGAGCACGTTGCGCGACGTGCCGCAGGCCGGATTGTGATAGATCGTGACTGTCATCCGGCCGCCCCTTCGCCGCAGCAGGCGGCGTCCGCGGCCAGTTCGGGCTTCGGAGCGCAGCACGTGACTTGTGGCGTCTCCGCGATGCAGCAGGCCACGGACGCGGGACGGATGGTGCTGAGGTCAATGTCGTTGCCATAGACCGTGCTGGCGCCTGAGGTCAGGAAGGCTTCCCAGGCGAGTCCTTGCGGGTCGGCGATCCATGATTTTTCCGATTTCGCGTAGCAACAGGTGGTGGCGCCCTCTTCCAGCATCGGGCGGTCTGCCTGTTGCAGTCGTTCGTAAACCTCCTTCAGCTCGTCCGGGGTTTCCACCTGAATGCCGAAATGGTTGAAGCCGACCTGCCCGCCGCGCGTCGAGATGGCGAAGTTCACGCGCGGATCGTCCAGCATCCACTTCGCGTAGTCGGGCTTGATGACCGTTGGCTCAGCCGCGAACAGCGTGCTGTAGAACCGGACGGACTGGCCGATGTCCTCCACGGACACATGGACATGCAGGCGCTTCATGGGCGGGTTCCTTCCTTGAGTTCGACGAGGGCGGAGGCATCGCAGACGCCGGTGCCGCAGCCCAAGACGTCGCCCTGACAGCAGTTTTCCGTCAGGTAGCCGAGCAGGCCATTCATGGCGGCGTACTCGGCCGCATAGATCAGCGAGCGGCCGTCGCGCCGGAACCTGACAAGGCCCGCGTGCCTGAGCTGGTTGAGGTGGAACGACAGGGTTGCCGAGGGCAGCCCGAGCCGCTCGCCGATCTGGCCGGCCGGCAAACCGTCAGGCCCGGCCTGCACCAGCAGGCGGAAGATGTCGAGGCGCGATTCCTGGGCCAGCGCAGCAAGCGCGGCGATAGCGTCTGATTTCTCCATATCTCCACAATATTGGAGATATGGAGTTTGTCAAGAGCGCCCGGCGTCAGCCGTCATCGACCGGCTTCGCGCCATCCAACCCCAGCCGATGCCGCAACGCGGTTTCGATCGCCTCGGCCAGCACGCGCCGCCCCATCTCCAGCGAATGCTTCTCCCGCACCAGCCGTTGCCCGGCCAGGGACATCCGCGTCCACAGCGCCGCGTCGCGATACAGCCGCAGGCAGGCGGACGCGAGCGCCGCCGGCTCGTCGGCCAGCAGCACTTCGTCGCCCTCGACCAGATCCATGCCCTCCGCGCCGCAAGCGGTGGAGACCACCGGCAAGCCATACGACATCGCCGTCGAGACTTTGCCTTTCGTGCCGGCGCCAAATCGGAGCGGACATACGAAGACCCGCGTGCGGTCGAACACATCGCGAAGATCGTCGATCAGGCCGGTGACGATCACATGCGTCCCCGCCAGCGCGCGCACTTCGGGGCCGGGATTGGCGCCCGCGATGATGAAGCGTACATCCGGCGCCTCGGCATGGATCAGCGGCAGCACCTCGCGCGCGAAGAATTCGACAGCATCCACATTCGGCGGATGCCGGTAGCCGCCGAGGAAACAGATATCGCGCCGCTCGGCATAGCCGATTTCGGTGCCGAAGAATTCGAACATGAACGGCCACACCACGACTGGCGCTTCGGGTGCCGCGCGCGTCAGCAGATCGCGTTCGAACGTCGAATGCGTGATCGTGCAATCGACACGTCGGATCAAGCCCAGTTCCTTGGCCTTCATGCGCGAAGCCGCGATGCGCGATTCCGCGGTGCCGTCGAGTTCTGCCTGCCGCTCCATGCGCAGGAAATGCAGATCCATCATGTGGAACAGCACCGGCGCCTGTGGCGCGTAACGGCGCAGATCGTCGAGCGTCTGTTCCAGCACCGGCACGCGATATACCAGGATCGCGTCGAACAGCGGGCCGTAGCGACGGATATAGCTGTCGAATGGGCCTTCGAACGGCGAATACGCGCATTCCACGCCGAGCCGCAGCAGGTCGGGCGTGTGCGCTGGCTCGTACAGGAAATTATCCTGCGGCGTATAATATGGCTTGTAGCCGAGCTGATCGAACAACCGCAGTGTCAGCGTCGTGGTGACCGACCCCGCATCCTGTTTCGGCGTCGGCGTGGTCGCATCCACCACCAGGGCGCGCTTGCGCACGCCGCGGTCGCGTTCGAAATACGGCGCCTCGCCGGACGGACGATGCGTCGTCAATGTGTCATGCCAGCGCAGGAACAGTTTGCGGCTGTTGACCTCCTGATATGCCTTTACGCCGCTGCGCGTGTCGGTGCCGGAAGTACGGCCTTCGTAATGGATCACCCGCGACTGCGCCTGGTACCAGATTTCGCGCCCCGTCGCGCGGATGCGCAGCGCCAGATCCGAGTCCTCGCAATAGGCCGGCACATAAAGTTCGTCGAGGCCGCCAAGCTCGCGCCACACTGCGGCCGGCACCGCGACCGACGCGCCGGAGATGTAGTCCGCCTGCCGCGCATGGGTGTAGTTCGGCCGGTTCGGATCATCGTTGCGACCGTAATTCCACGCCGAGCCGTCGCGCCAGATGATCGCGCCGGCTTCCTGCAACGTGCCATCCGGATACAGCAGTTTGGAACCCACGAGACCCGCATTGGGAAAATGACCAAAGCTGTCGATCAGTGAATCGAGCCAGCCCGGCAGCACGCGGGTGTCGTTGTTCAGCAGCACCAGCACGCGGCCGCGCGCCATCGCTGCACCGGCGTTGCAGCCGCGCACGAAACCGAGGTTCTCGCTGTTGCGGTGAAGCGGATGCCGCTGATCGTCGGCAGCACCGCGCCGGTTTCGTCGGGCGAGAGGTCGTCGATGACGATGATCTCGGCGGTGCTGCGCGAGGCGTGCGCGAGCAGGCTGTCCAGGCAGTTCAGCGTGTAGGCGATCTGGCCGTACACAGGGATGATGATGGAAACGTCCGGCGGCGGTTCGGCGCCTTCGGGCACCAGTTCCAGTAGGCGCGGCGCGAGGTTCAGCGCGGCGGCGCAGCCACTCGGGTCGGCCTGATCGGTCAGCAGCGCGAACTGCCGCAGGAATGCCTCGCCGGCGCGCCCGGCATCGATCGCATCGTCGTCCGGGCGGTGCTCGTAATAGGTCAGGTCCGCACGGTCGCGGCCGGGGTGGTCGGCGACCGGCCACGCGTACGCGGTGCGGGGGATGTCGAATACGCCGGTCCGCACGTTGCCGGTTTCCGCCTGGAACTGCGCAAGCTGGCCCCGCAGCTTGCCCGCCTCGGCCTGCTGGTCGAACGAGCGTTCGTCGAGTTCCACGAGCCGCTCGACCAGCGAGACTGCGCGACGGCGCAGATCCAGCAGATCGGGCGACGCCGGCGGGATGTCGGTCAGGTCCGGCTCGCCGGCCGGCAGCGACGGCACCGGTGGCTTGGCCGGGCGCGCGGCCATGTCGCCGACCGGATCAGCTTCGAACAACAGGGAGGCGATCGGCGGCAATTCGCTGTCGGAGGCCACCAGCAGCGTCGTCCAGCGCGCGCCCGGGTCGGGCTGGTCGGCCAGTGCCACGATGCGCCCGCCGGCGAACCGCTCCCCGGTCACCAGCGTGCCCGCCAGCGGCCGTTGGCGGAACACCGCGACGTGGTGCCACGACGCGGCGAGTGCCGCACGGGCGGCCTGCTCGTCGTCTGATACGGTGACGACCAGCACGCCGCCGGGGCGCAGCCGGCGGCGTAGCGTGGCCAGCGTGCCGGCCAGCTGCACGCCGCGCAGCGCCATCAGCGACAGCACCACGGCGGCCGCCCCCGGCTGGTCGGCGGTCAGCAGGCCGGCGGCAACGGCCGCGATCAGCGCCTGGCCTTCGGCGTCGACGGTCCCCGCGTCGGCCACCAGCTGGCCACGGCAGAGCGGCAGCACGAAGCGGTAGCGATGCAGGGTGGCTACCCGGTCCGCCGATGGCGGCGCCATGTCCACCGGCGCCGCCTCGGTCACGCCAGATGGGTCATTTCGTAGTCGAGCACGGCGCGCAGCGTGTCCTCGAGTCCCACGGTCGGCTGCCACCCGGTCCGCTCCTTCAGCTTGCTGTTGCGGCCGAGAATGACCGCTTCGTCCGACGGGCGGAACAGCGCCGGATCGGGCGCCAATGTCAACGCGATGCCGGCCAGCCGCTCGAAGATCGGGATCAGCTCGGCGATGGCGACCGCCGAATCGGTGCAGATGTTGTACGCCTCGCCTGGTTCCCCGCGGTCGGCCAGCAGCACCAGGGCCGCGATCAGGTCGCGCACGTCCATGATGGCGCGCCGCGTCGCGGTATTGCCGACGCGCAGGCTGCCGCGGCCGTCGCGGCGGATGCGGGCCACGCGGGCCGCGAAGTCCGAGACGACGTCGGCGCGCTTGCGCGGCCCGGTGGTGTTGAAGATGCGCGCGCGGATGCAGCGGATGCGCTCGTTGCGCCAATACTGGAACGCCAGCAGGTCTTGCGCCACCTTGCTGACGCCGTATGGGTGCAGCGGCAATTGCGGCAGATCTTCGCCGATCGGCACGTTCTCCGGCGTCAGGCTCGCGCCGTACTGCGCGGAGGAACAGGCGACGACCACCATCGGGTCGTAGCCCGGCTCATGCGCCGCGCGGACATGACGCACTGCCTCGAACACGTTGACGGTGCCGAGGGCGTTGGTGGTCATCGTGTCCCACGGGTCGGTCCAGGACAGCGTGGGCAGGCTCTGTGCTGCGAGGTGATAGATCACTGGCGGGCGTTCGGCCGCGATCAGCTCGCGCACGGCCGCGGCGTCGCGGACATCGAGCTCCAGAAGCGCAAATCGGTCGGTCAGTTCTTCCATCCGTACCGTCGGACGAAACCAGGTACCCAGCGCTTGCCCCGGCGCCGTGCGTGACAGCGCCTCCATCAGATGTGAGCCGACCATGCCAGCCGCTCCGGTTACCAATATTCGTCGCATGATCGCCGTCCCGCTCGGATTGCAGTGGCATCGACGGTAGCGCACCAGGCAGAACGGGGGTATCGGAAACGTCAAAAAATCGTTAACATTACGTTAAAAACATCAAAATAACCCGGTAAATACAATGATGCCATTGTTTGTCGTCAATTTTCGTATCGGGCGGACCGTATCCGGCGCGTTGACTGTGAAACGACATCGCGACAGCATCGGTTTCGTTGGAGATGGGGAGCCTGCAACATGCTCGACGTGATCCAGCGCGAGGGCGCACTGGAGTGTGAACTGGGCGTGACTCGACTATTTGGCGGAGCCGACATCCGCTCACGCGGAATGCTATCGGGCTGGTCGGGTCCGGAGGAAGGCCATACCTGGAACGACGGATTCGAGTCCGTCATGGCAATTGCCGTGCGCCGGCCGGTCGAACGCCTGGAACTGATCGTCGTGGGCGAACCTTATGTGACCCGCGTCCGTCCGTGGCAGGATCTCACAGTCTACGGCAATGGCTATCGCATTCGCTCGTGGCGCCTCACGGTGCGCACCGAAACGCCGCTGACCACGATTCTGGAGCCGGAATGGTGGTTCGAGCGCGACGGCCAGGAAGTAATGACGCTGACGTTCGTTCTGCCCAACAGCATTCGCCCGAAAGATCTCAACGACGGTCAGGACGGGCGTGAGATCGGCTTCTGCTTCCGTTCGATCTGCGTGCGGCCGCCAGTGACTTAAGAATGCCAGACTTGAGAAGGCAACCTTGAGAAGGCCGGTGGCGTGACGCCACGGGTGACTTGACATTGCCGATGCGGCACGCTCGCTGCGGCTGACAGGGCTGCGAAGGGGCGGGCATGGCCGACGAGGAGCTGCTGGGCGACCTGCACGAACGCCCCGATGGCGGGTTCGACGGGTGGTGCTGGTCACCGTCCCGGCCGGAGGAGCGGCTGGTCGTTGATCTGCTGGTCAACGACAAGGTGGTGGCATCGATGGTCGCCGCCATCCTGCGCGGCGACCTGGTGGCGCGCGGCTACGGCGACGGGCGCCACGGCTTCGTCCTCCGCCTGCCGCCCAACCTGCCGGAGGCCGCCGAAGAATGTCTGGTGACGGCGCGTGAGCGTCGCTCGGGCGCCATCATCGGGCGCGTGCTGCGCCCCGGCCAGGGCGTGGCGCCGGCCGGTGGGCGGCGCGTGGACCGGGCCGAGCAATGGATTGCCGAGGCATGGGAAGGGCTGGAGGCGGCGCGTGTCCGGCTCGGCCAGCCCTCGGCGGCGACACGGATGCGGTCGGTGTTCGGTGTGCTCGCGGCGCGCCTGGCCGACGCGCCCGGCGCGGCATCGCGGCCGTGGCTGCCCCGTCCGTTCGGCGGCGTCGGCCTGCCGGATGGGCCGCCGGTGCTGCTGCCCGACGTCGCCAGCCCGGTACTGAGCGTCATCCTGCCGGTCGGCGATGCGGTGCCCGCATTGCGCCGGATCGCGTCGCTTGCCGTCGGCCTGGCGCAAGCCGGGGCGGAACTGATGGCAGTCGATTGCGGGCGCGACCCGCTCGCCGCGCTGCTGCCCGGGCGCGTGCGCAACCTGCGCTATCTGCGTGACCCGCTTGCCGCCGGAACGGCCCGCGCCGCCAACCTTGCCGCCGCGCACGCACGCGGGCGCTGGCTGGTGATGCTCGGCGACGACACGGCGCATCCTTCGGCCGCCGCACTGCTGGCACTGGCGGAGATCGCGGTGGCGCGGCCCCAGGCCGTGCTGTTCGGCCCGGCCGTCATCGCCGCCATCGCACGGGTCGACGGCCCCGCGCCCACGCACACCGCGGCATTGCCAGCACGCCTCGGCGTGGCGTTCTGCCTGCCGCGCGACCAATGGCGCCTGCTTGGGCCGCTGGAAGCGCCGTTGCAGGACGGCGCCGGACTGGAATGCGCCGATCTTGCCTTCAAGGCGGCGCTGTTGGGCATCCCGGTGGTTGCCGTGTCGGAACCGGCCGCCGTGGCATCCGCGCCGGGCCCGGTGGTGGCCGAGGCCGCGCGACGCGCGCTCGCCGCGTTCCATGCCCGCTGGGGCGCGCCGCACGCGATGCCTGAGGGTCGCCACGTTTGACCTCCACCATGCTTGACCTCCAGGGAAGCACCCGCCTAACCCGTCCCCTCCCAGCGTGGCGCCGCGCATGACCGAGACTCGTCTCTACGCCCGCTTCCCCGCCGTGACCTTCGTTTCCCAGGCGGAGTTCGCGGAGTATTGCCGTGAGGCGCAGCCGCGTCTGGACACCCGTTACCTGCACGAAACCGGACTCGCGACGCGTGAGGATACGCTCGTGCAACTGGGCACCTGCGCGCCCTGCCTGCGCCGGGCGGTCTACACGTCGCACACCGGACGGTGGGAGCAACTCGCCGACCGGCGGCGCATTCCGGAATGGAGCGACGCGCTGGCCTGCGACTGTGAGGACCGGCTGACCAGCCGCTCGCGCGCGCTGGTGCATTTCGCTGAATCGGTGGCTGGGCTGCGTGCGACGACACGGCTGCTGCTGTTCGGTCCGCCGGCCGCCAGCGACCGTCGGCTATCCGCCGGGGCTGGCGCCGTCACCGCGCTGGCCAGCCTGCACCCCGGCGAAGGGGCGGACAGCTTCCGGCTGGCGGCCGAGGACGGCGCGTTTCATCTCGCCATCAGTGCCGAGACGCTGCATCGGGTGCCGCCGCTGCGCACCGCCTTCGCGGAATTCCGCCGCGTGCTGGCGCCGGGCGGCTCGCTGGCCTTCACGGTGCCGTTCCGCTATCGATCCGCCAAGACCACGTCGCGCACCGATCTGCGGCGCGCCGATGGCCGGCTTCCATCGCTGCACCGCGACGCGGTGCATGAGATCGGCTGGGACGTGCTGGACATGCTGCGCGACAGCGGTTTCCGCCACGCGGCGGCGCATTGTTATTGGTCCAACGAACTTGGTTATCTTGGCGCATTCAACATGATAATTCATGCCTCCGCATGAACCACATGATATTTCATGCGCCGTTTGATCCGGATCGCGACGACAGGAGCGGCGGCACGACCATGACCCCTACCACGCGAACCGTTCGTGCCCGCGCACCGTTGCGCCTCGGGCTCGCGGGCGGCGGCACGGATCTGAGCCCGTACTGCGACGAGTTCGGCGGCGCGGTGCTGAACTGCACCATCGACCGCTATGCCTATTGCTTCATCGAGCCGTCGCCCGACGACCACATCCATCTGGTTGCCCACGACCTCGGGATCGATGACGCGCTGCCGCGCGACGCGGCGCTTTTCAGCAGCAGCCGGTTGCCGATCCATGCCGGCGTGTATCGCCGCATGATGACGCAGTTCGGCGGCGGCGCGCTGCCGGCGCTGAAAGTCACCAGCTACGTCGATGCGCCGCCCGGTTCGGGCCTCGGCTCCTCGTCGGCGCTCGTGGTGGCAATGGTCGAGGCGTTCCGCACGCTGCTCGGCCTGCCGCTCGGGCTGTACGACGTGGCGCACTTGGCCTTCGAGATCGAGCGGATCGATCTGCGCCTGTCGGGCGGCAAGCAGGACCAGTATGCCGCGGCGTTTGGCGGCGCCAATTTCATCGAATTCCTGGCCGGCGACCGCGTGATCGTCAATCCGTTGCGCGTGGCGCGCGGCTTCATGAACGAGCTGGAAACATCGCTGGTGACCTGTTTCACCGGCCTGTCACGCGATTCCGACGCCATCATCGAGGAACAGCAGCGCCACATGACGCTGGCCGATCGCGGCGCGATGGACAGCCTGCACCAGCTCAAGCGCGACGCGGTGGAAATGAAACAGGCGCTGTTGCGCGGCGAGATCCGCCACGTCGCCGAGATCCTGAACCGCTCCTGGGTGGCCAAGAAGCGCACCGCGCGCAGCGTGTCGAACCGGCACATCGAGGAACTGTATGGCGCCGCGCTGGATCACGGCGCGATTGCCGGAAAAGTGTCGGGCGCCGGCGGCGGCGGCTTCTTCATGTTCATCGTGCCGCCGCAGAACCGCGTGAAACTGATCCGCAGCCTCAATCAGATGCAGGCTACGGCCAGTGCCGTGCATTTCACCGGCGAAGGGGCGGAGAGCTGGGTGACCGACGGGTTCAGTTGACCCGTCACACCGCCTTCATCCGCCGCACGATCGACGTGGTGGAGTGCCCTGCTTCCAGGTCGATCAGCTGTACCTCGCCGCCATGCGCGCGCACGAAGTCGCCGCCGACCACCTGATCCACGGTGTAGTCGGCGCCCTTGAACAACAGGTCCGGCAGCAGCGCATGGATCAGCGCCTCCGGCGTGTCGTCCTCGAACAGCACCACCAGATCCACTGAGCCGATCGCGGCCATCACGGTCGCCCGTGCCATCTCCGGCTGAACCGGGCGGGTCGGGCCCTTCAGCCGCTTCACCGAGGCGTCGCTGTTGAGGCCCACGATCAGCCGGTCGCAGGCCGCGCGCGCCTTCTGCAGCAACCGCACATGGCCCGGATGCACAAGGTCGAAGCACCCGTTGGTGAAGCCCACGCGCAGCCCGCTGCGGTGCCACGCCTGGCGCAGCTCCACCGCGGCTTCCGGTTCGGCGATCTTGTCGTCCAGTGCCAGCAGCTCGCGCCGGTGCAGGGCCGCGGCAAGTTCGGCGTGGCTCACCGTCGCCGTCCCCAGCTTGCCCACCGAAATGCCGGCCGCGACGTTGGCCAGCATCGCAGCCTCCGGCATCGCGCCGCCGCAGGCGAGACCGAGCGCGAATGCCGCGATCAGCGTGTCGCCGGCGCCCGACACATCGGCGACCGCCTGTGCCCGCGTCGGCAGATGCAGCGGCGGGGCGTCGCTGCGCACCAGCGTCAATCCTTTCGCCGAGCGCGTCACCAACACCGCCCCCGCATGGGCCTGCGCCAGCGCCCGCTCGCCGGCCAGCACCGCGCCCTCGTCCTCGTCGCAGGAGACGCCACTGGCGCGCGCGGCTTCCGCTTCGTTGGGCGTCAGCACATCCACGCCGCGATAGGCGTCAAAGGTCGCGCGCTTGGGGTCGGCGATCACGGTCTTGCCGGCGGCACGGGCCAGCGCGATGGCGCCGGCCAGCACATGGTCGGTCAGCACGCCCTTGGCGTAGTCCGACAGCACCACGATGTCCGCCTGCGCCAGTGCCGCGCTGTATTCGGCCAGCAGCCGGGCCGTCGTGGTCTCGTCGATGGCGTCGGTGTCCTCCTCGTCCAGCCGCAGCAACTGGTGGCCGCCGCTGACGAAGCGGGTCTTCACGGTCGTCGGCCGTGCCGGTGTCGCCACCAGGCAGGGGTTGATCAGCGGCGAGCCACTCACCACGCGGCCGATCTCGTTGGCGGCATCGTCCAGCCCGACCACGCCCACCAGCAGCGCCCGCCCGCCGAGGGCCGCGATGTTCTGCGCGACGTTCGCCGCGCCCCCGAGCACCGCCCGCCGCGTCCGCGCGCGCAGCACCGGGATCGGCGCCTCCGGCGAGATCCGCCGCACGTCGCCGTCCACGTATCGGTCGAGCATCACATCGCCCATCACCAGCACGCTGCGGTTGGCAAAGTGGGGCAACATGTGCGTGAGCGCACCATCTGCCGGCAACGAATCGTTCTGGGGCATGATGTCTCTTCGGTTCACAATTGCTCGCGCAAGGTATACCGCAGGACGATAAGCGGGTGGAAGCGGAATGCCTCAGCCGATGGGACGGTTCGCGGGCAGTGCTGTGGCGACGGCAATCATTTCGTATTTATAGATTAAACATCACCGGACTCGCATGCTCCGCCGTGCCGACCGGGCGCCCCACGCATGCTGCAAGCGCGGGGCGGCAGGGCATGTGGCATGGTAATGTAACACAATGGCATTCCGCCGCCGGATCGAGCCGCTTGCCGCTGCTGCTTCCCTTCACGCCGCCGCGCCGGCTTGCGCCCGGCCTGATCGCTCCCAGCCAGGCTGCCGGCGTGGACAACCCGCTGCGCGGTATCCTGCTGCTCGTGGCGTCCAGCGTGTTCTTCTCGTTGTCGGATGCCACCGGAAAATACGTCAGCCAGACGCTGTCGGTCGTCGAGGTCGTCTGGGTCCGTTACGTGGTGTTCGTGCTGCTCACGCTGCTGCCGGCCGCGCGGTACGGGCGCGCCACACTGCATACGCGCCATCCCGGCATGCAGATCCTGCGCGGGCTCTGCATCGCCGGTTCGGCCATCCTGTTCCTGTTCGGGATCGAGGCCATGCCGCTGGCCGACGCGGCGGCGATCAACTTCGTCTCGCCGCTGTTCATTACGGCCCTGTCGGTGCCGTTCCTGGGCGAGCGCGTTGGGCCTCGCCGCTGGGCGGCGGTGGGTGTGGGATTGCTCGGCGCGGTGGTGGCCGCGCAACCCGGCACCACGGCATTTCAGTCGGCGGCGGTCTGGCCGGTGCTGTCGGCCGCGGCCTGGGCGTTCGGCATCATCCTCACGCGCCGCATGGTGCTGACGGAGACCGCCCAGACGACACTCGCATGGTCGGCGGCAACCGGTTTGGTGCTGTTCACCTGCCTGCTGCCGTTCGTCGCGCGCGTGCCGAGCGGACGGGAATTGGCGTTCTGCCTGCTCGTCGGCATCCTGGCGTCGATCGGTCAGTTCATGGTCGTTTTGGGCTATCGGCTGGCACCCGCGTCACTGCTGGCGCCATTCTCATACCTGCAACTGATCTGGTCGACGGTGCTGGGCTATCTGGTGTTCAACGGCCGGCCGGGGCCTGCCGTCATTATCGGCGCCATCATCATCGCCGGCAGCGGCCTGTATTCGGCCCACCGCGAACGCCTCCGTGCCCGGGCGGGCTGACCGCCCATCCGGCGCACAGAGGGGTTTTCAACGGGCGCCGCGCGCCGCGGACCGTGCGGCGGCGAACTCGCGGTTGAATACCTGGGCAAGATCGCAGCGGGACAGGCCGATGTCGCGCAATTCGTGGTCCGAGAGCGCACTCAGCTCCGAGATCACGGCGCGGCGACGCGGCAGGTCGAGCAGCGATTGTGCCAGCGCAGCGATACGCCGACCCAGGCCCGCGCGCCGGCGGCCGGCGTCGCGCGCAGTTGTGCCGTTGGAGAAGCTGGTCGGCATCACAAAGGACATCTGGTCCTTGGCAAAACGGGCGGTCATCTGGTCAAGTCCTTGTCTCAGGCCGTGGTGGGCGGCGGGCGTTGTGGTGCCCGTCGTCGCGCGGCCGGTTCGGCGGTGGATATAGGCGCTTTGCGTATGGCCAAGCTTGCCAAGTCCATGCCGCAGGCATGCGACTGACGCATGGGTTAATGCAGAGCTATGTTAATTTGATGATACTGGCCTTGGGGGCACTCGCCATGAGCGCGACGCATCTGACCGAGCTACGGGCCGAACTGGCGCGGCGCGGCTTGCAGGGTTTCATCGTGCCGCGCGCCGATGAGCATCTGGGCGAGTATGTGCCTGCCAATGCCGAGCGGCTGGCCTGGCTGTCCGGCTTCACCGGCAGCGCCGGGCTGGGGGTGGTCCTGGCCGATCGCGCGGTGCTGTTCGTGGACGGGCGCTACGTGTTGCAGGCCGCCGCCCAGACCGACCCGGCGCAGTGGGAACGCCGGCACATCACCGAGGAGCCGCCGCACACATGGCTGGCCGAGGCCGCACCTGGTGCCCGCATCGGCTACGATCCGCTGCTGATCGCCGAGGACGCCTTGCAGCGCTTCGTCGATGCCGGCGTGACGATGGTGCCGGCCGAGCCGAACCCGATCGATGCCGTCTGGCCGGACCGCCCCGGCGCGCCGCTGCACCCGGCCGAGCCGCATCCGCTGGACTATGCCGGGCGTACCTCGACGCAGAAGCGCGAGGATCTCGCGGCCAGCCTGCGCGCGGCGCGCCAGGATGCGGCGGTCATCACCGATCCGGCCTCGCTGGCCTGGCTGCTCAACATTCGCGGCAGCGACGTGCCGTTCACGCCGTTCGCGCTCGGCTTCGCGCTGCTCTACGCCGATGCCTCGGTCGACCTGTTCATGAACCCGCGCAAACTGCCGGACCCGACGCGGGCCTGGCTCGGCGACGCCGTCGCGGTGCGCGACCGGGCGGCGCTGGCCGACGCGCTGGCCGCCCTGTCCGGCAAGCGCGTGCGCGTCGATCCCGCCAATTCCCCGGTCTGGTTCGCCCAGCGTCTGCGCGCGGCAGGCGCCGAGGTGGTCGCCGGCATGGACCCGTGCCTGCTGCCCAAGGCGTGCAAGAACGCCGTCGAGCAGCAGGGCGCGCGGGCAGCGCATCTGCGCGACGGCGCGGCCCTCGTGCGCTTCCTGCGCTGGCTCGACAGCGCCGCCGGGTACGAGACGGAAACGAGTGCGGCCGCTCAGCTACAGGCGTTGCGCGAGGCGCTGCCCGGCTTTCGCGGCGAGAGTTTCCCGGCCATCTCGGGCGCCGGCGAGCACGGCGCGATCATGCATTACCGCGTCAGTGCCGAAACCAACCGGCCGATCCGCGCCGACGAACTCTACCTGATCGATTCCGGCGCCCAATTCCCGGACGGCACCACCGACGTCACCCGCACCGTCTGGACCGGTGACGCGGCGCCGCCGGCCGAATTGCGCGACCGTTTCACGCGCGTGCTGAAGGGCCACATCGCCATCGCCACGCTGCTGTTCCCGCAGGGTGTGTGCGGCGCGCATATCGACGCCTTCGCGCGTCACGCGCTGTGGCAGGCCGGGCTCGACTTCGACCATGGCACTGGCCACGGCGTCGGCAGCTACCTCTCGGTGCATGAGGGGCCGGTGAGCCTGTCGCGTCTGGCGCGGCCGGTGCCGCTGGCCCCTGGGATGATCCTGTCCGATGAGCCGGGATTCTACGCCCCCGGCCGTTACGGCATCCGGCTGGAAAACCTGCTGCTCGTGCAGCCGGCGCAACTGCCGGATGCGACGCGGCCGTTCCTGCGCTTCGAGACGCTCACGCTCGCCCCGTTCGATCGCCGCCTGATCGAGCCGGCGCTGCTCTCGCTCGAGGAGATCGCCTGGGTCAATGCCTACCATGCCCGTGTCCTGGCCGAGATCGGCCCGGCGCTGGACGACCCTACCTGTGCGTGGCTGACGAGCGCGTGCGGTCCGCTTTCCGCGTGAAAAAAGCGGCGCGCGTTAACACATCCGACTCGGCGGCTGTTCCAGAACTGTTCACCCCGGGGGCGCGGTCGGCATGCTCCTGGTCGTTTTGTGGCGGTGACGGATGATCGAATATCGTGAATTGCAGGCGTTGGCGGCATGGTGCCAGGCGCGCGGACTATGTTGGCTGCCAGGCCGTGCCGAGGGCGGCGATGAGGCGCTGCTACTGGAGCAGCGAGGGCGTCGGCATTCCGAATCCATGCTTTTGGTGCATGATCGCCACGGTTATTGCCTGATCGATCCGCTCGGGGACCTTCTGGCCTCGGCGTCGAATCTGCCGGCCCTGCTCGATGCGCTGGATGGCGGCATCGCCGAATCGCCGCTCCGTCACGCCGCGATGGTGCCGCTTAGTCCCGTCGAGCAGCGCATCCCAGCGGCCGCCTGATGTCAGGGTCGCCCGACGTCAGGGCCGCTCGACTTCCGCTGCCGCGGCGAGTTCCGGCGTCGTGCCGCCGGTCAGCGCGGGGGCGGAGACACGGAACAATGACGGATCCGGTATAACATAGCCTTGCCGCCGCGCCGACAGGATCGTCCGCTCGGCGGCGCCGCACAGCGTAAGTTTGCGGCGCAGCTTCAGCATGAGCTGGTCCACGCTGCGGTCGTCGGCATGCAGCGGACGCTTCAGCGCAACCCTGCCCAACCAGTCGCGCGATACCGGCGCGCCGTCTGCATCCAGCAACGTCTCCAAGGCGGTGAATTCGGCCTCACTCACTGAGATCGTTGCGCCGTTCAGGCCGATCAGGCAACGATGTGCCGGATCGACCACGATCTGCGTCGCCAACGGCGCCTTGGCGCGGGCGTCGACACGGGTCAGCCGGCGATACAGGGCGCGGATACGTGCGGTCATTTCCCGCGTCGCCACCGGCTTGACGAGATAGTCATCCGCGCCGCGATCCAACCCATCGACACGCGCGCCTTCGTCGCCATTCGCGGTCACGACGATCACGCCGCAATCGCCTTCGCGTGCGAAGCGGTCCACCAGGTCGAGGCCATTCACATCCGGCAATTGCAGATCCACCAGCACCACATCGGGCCGGAAGCGTGATTTTTTTTCAATCGCCTGTGCGCCGGTTGCCGCCACCGTGGTCGTCATGCCGGCGGCGCGCAAAACGCCATCCAGGGCCGTGGCGACGGGGGCGACATCCTCCACGATCAGCACGCGTGGCTGAAGCCGGGTCTCCGAGGGACGATACAGACCGATGCTATCCATTGCGCTTGACGATGCCGTGACTCGTGATCGGGTGCAAACGTCCGACTACACCACGGTCATATGGCACAGGACCGTACAATTACCAAATGATAACGTCGTCCGGGCGGACGGCCGAACGCGGGATGTTTCGTTTCTGTATGGTATTGTATTATTGGTTCGTTTCGCCAAGCCCGGCCAGGGCCCGCCACCCATCCTCGGACACCACGCGAACGCCGAGTTCGGCGGCTTTGCGCGCCTTGGATCCCGCATCGGCGCCGGCCACCACCAGGTCGGTGCGCTTGGAGACGCTGTCGGTCACGCGCGCGCCCAGCCGTTCGGCGATCGCCTTGGCCTCGGGGCGGGACATGCTGGCGAGCGTGCCGGTGAACACCACCACCTTGCCGGCCAGTTCGCCGCCGGCGCTGGGGGAGGGCGCCGCATCTTCGATCGTCAGCAGCGCGACCAATTCATCCAGCGTGGCAACGTTGCGCGGCTCGGCAAAGAAATCGGCCAGTTCTTCCGCGATCGCCGGGCCGATGCCGGTGATGTTGGACAGGCCGATGCGCGCATCCGACCCGATCGCGACGGCGTCCAGCATTTGCGACCGCCATGTCGCGAAGCTGCCGTAGTGGCGCGCCAGCAGCTTGGCGTTCGCCTCGCCGATGCGGCGGATGCCGAGCGCATGGATGAAGCGCGCGAGCGGGATGTGGCGGCGGGCGGCGATGGCGCGTGACAGGTTGCGTGCCGACTGCTCGCCCCATCCCTCGCGCTTGGCGATCTCGGGCTCGTGTTCCGGCAGACGAAAGATATCCGCGGGACCGCGCAGCAATCCGGCCTGGATGAACTCGCGCACAGTCTTGTCGCCTAGCCCGTCGATGTCGAATGCGGAGCGCGAGACGAAATGCACCAGCCGCTCCTCGGTCTGCGCCGGGCAGATCAGGCCGCCGGTGCAGCGGCGCACCACCTCGCCGGGCGGCCGCACCGCGAGGCTGCCGCAGGCCGGACAATGGTCGGGGAATATGTAGGGCACCGCGCCATCCGGCCGTCGCTCCATTACCACCGAAACGATCTGCGGGATCACGTCGCCGGCCCGCTGCAACACCACGGTGTCGCCGATGCGCACGTCCTTGCGGGCGATCTCGTCCTCGTTGTGCAGCGTGGCGCGCGTGACCAGCACGCCGCCGACATTGACGGGCTGCAGCCGCGCCACCGGCGTCAGCGCGCCGGTGCGTCCGACCTGGATGGCGATGTCCTGCAGCACCGTGGTCGCCTGCTCGGCCGGGAATTTCCAGGCGATCGCCCAGCGCGGTTCGCGGCCGACATAGCCGAGCCGGTCCTGCAGCGAGAGGTCGTCGATCTTGTAGACCACGCCGTCGATGTCATAGGCGAGGCCGGCGCGGGCGGCGGACATCTCGTCCTGGAACGCCGCCGCCGCGTCCTCGTCGGGCAGCAGGCGCGACAGCGGATTGACGCTGAACCCCCACTCCGACAGCCGCGCCAGATAGTCCCAATGGGTGGCGGCCGGGCGTTCGCTGGCCTGGCCCATGGCGTAGGCGAACAGCGACAGCCTGCGGCTCGCGGTGATCCGCACGTCGAGCTGGCGCAGGCTGCCGGCCGCGGCGTTGCGCGGGTTGGCGAACAGGCGCTGGCCGGCTTCCTCCTGCGCCGCATTGAGCGCCAGGAAGTCGGCCTTGGTCATGAACACCTCGCCGCGGATTTCGATACGGCGCGGCGCGGCGCCGTGCAGCCTTGCCGGCACGGCCGCGATCGTCCGCAGGTTGGCGGTGACATCCTCGCCTTCGTTGCCGTCGCCCCGCGTGGCGCCGTGGACGAGGTGCCCGTCCTCGTAGGTGAGATTGATGGACAGACCATCGATCTTAGGCTCGGCCACGAAGCGCAGCTTGTCCTTCAGCCCGAGGAAGCGCCGCGCCCGCTCGCAGAATTCGCGGAAATCATCAGCGCCGAAGGCGTTGCCCAGCGACAGCATCGGCACGGCGTGGCGCAGCTTGGCGAAGCCGCCGGCCGGCGCCGCACCGACGCGGCGGCTCGGCGAATCAGCGCGCACCA
Source organism: uncultured Pseudomonadota bacterium (assembly GCA_963764895.1). Taxonomy (GTDB): domain Bacteria; phylum Pseudomonadota; class Alphaproteobacteria; order Acetobacterales; family Acetobacteraceae; genus CAVXUK01. The sequence goes on along the minus strand of CAVXUK010000006.1, from coordinate 379,501 downwards.
GCGCCGGGAAGCGTGCTTCGATCTCGGCGTTGCGGCGGCGCAGCGCGTCATACTCCGCGTCGGTGATCTCCGGCGCGTCGCGTTCATGATAGGCGCGGTCGGCCTGGGCAATGGCGTCCGCCAGCCGCGCCAGTTCGGCGGCGGCTTCGGCTTCGGTCAGATCCGCAACTGGTGTGAATTCGCCCATCTATCGATCGCCGCCAACCATTGCCAGCGCGCCGGCCAACTGCTCCAGATCGACGGCGTAGGGGCTGTTGCCATCCGCCGCCCTGTCCTGTCCCGGCACCGGCGCGTGCCGGCCGACGACGTATCCATACGGCAGGCCGCACAGCGCCGCGACGCTCCAGATGGTCGGCTGCGGACCGGCGGGATTGAACAGTTCGATCACCGGCGTGCCCGGCCCGCAGAACAGCGCCGCCGACAGGCCGACCCCGGTTTCGCCCACGACCACGCGCGCGCCGGCCATGGCGGCGACCAGCGTGTCCAGGCTCACCTCGGTCGGCCGGATCGTGCGAAAGCCGCGCGCGGCCAGGAACGGTGCGATGTCGTCGCGATTGGCGACGCGCGGCGGGCCGGCCTGCGACGCCAGATGGATGCGGGTGGCCGGGCTGGCCGGTGCCGCCGCCAGCATGGCGCCGAGCGCGTGGGCTGCGTCGCGGCACAGGCTGGGCGGGCACCATTTGTCGATCCCGTTCAGCGCCCAGAGCGTGGTGGGCGCCACCACATCGTCCGGCCCGACGGTCAGCACGTCGCGGGGCTCGATTGCCAGCACCTGCAACGTCCGCTCCTGCAGCGAGCCCGCGGGAAGCTTCGGCATGGCCAGCCGCAATGCCGGGAACTGGCGCCGCAGGATCAGAAACACCTGAAGGCGGGGCAGGCATTCCAGCAGCCAGCAGTCGATCGTCCGCCAGCCGCCGGAAAAGCCGCAGAACACCAGATCGCCGGTGCGGCCGGGCCGGCGCAGCCGCCGCTTCAGCCGTACCTGGCCGCCGTCGTCCGGGTCGGCCACCAGCGACTCTGCCCGCCAGGCTTCGACGCTGTTGGCGGTGTCGCCGACGACCTTGCCGGCGACCGCGATCAGCCCATCGGCGCCGATCAGCATGGCGTCGCGCAGTTCGGTGCAGATCATCCGCGCGCCCAGGTAGCGTCGTCCGTCGGGGGCAGAGAACAGGCGGCCGAACGGCGCGATGTTGGGGTCAATCGATGTCGCGAACAGGAAACCGCCGCGGTCACGCGGCTCCTGCGGGGCCACGACAAGCGTGTGGCCAACCCGTCGGTCGCCTTCCAGCGTGGCCAGGTATTCGCCGCGCGGCAGCGTGTCGAAGCTGTCGGCAGCTGCGTCACGGGTGGGGACGGGGGCGGCCTCCATCCCGAATGCCATGGTCAGATAGCTGGCCGGCGAGGCACCGTCGGGCGTCTCCTCGGCTTCGTAAGCCATGAGCGTCGAAGGGGCGGGCGTCGGTGCAACTGGCGGTGGCGCTGCCGGCGCCATTGCCGCCAGCAGGCCGCGCAGCGCGCCGATATCGATCCGCACGCGGGGATGCGAGGACGGGTCGGCGTTGAGGCGGTTGCGTGGCCCGCCGACCGGCTCGACGATGCCGTACGGCTGCCCGCGCAATGCCGCGATCCGGCTCTGCACGGTATTGAACGGGTTGATCGCGACCACCGCGCTGCCGTGTGGCGCGAACAGCGCATTGTGCAACGCCGAACCATACTCGCCGACCATCACCGCCGCGCTGCGATAGGTGGCGATCTGGTCGCGCAGCGACAGCTCTTCCGGGCGGATTGCCTCGAAGCCGTCCTGGCGCAGCGCGTCCTCGATCGCGGCCGCGTCCTCCAGCACGGAATGGGCGCCGCCCTCGTAGCTGCGGCGGGACAGGAACAGCCGCCGTCCGGCCGGCGGTGCGGGCGCCCCCGGGGCGGCCAGCGCGCGCGCGGCCACGTCCTCGGCCATGACGTTCATTGCCGGATGCAGATAGTAGCCGACATTGAGCATCGCCGGCGCCAGGAACGCGGGCGCACGCACCCGCTCGCGCCGCGGATCGTAGCGGACGATGTCGGCGTCATCGACAAACAGCGCCACGAACGGCTGCATCCAGGCCGGCATGGTGGTGGGCAGGGCCACGGCAAAGCGGCAGCCGTAGCGGCGCAGCCAGTCCAGCAGCCACAGCTTCGGCAGCATTTCGAGCAGGAAATGGCCATAGACGAAGTTGGGATGCGTCGGCACGGCGCAGGGCCGATCCAGGTCGATCGGCCGCAACTGCGGATCGTCCAGGCCGTGGGCCCAGGCGCCCGGCAGCGACGCGCCCGGCTGCAAGACATCGCGCAGATAGCTGGGCAGGCAGTCGTCGCGCCAGAATACGCTGCCATCCCGCACCAGCAGCCCGCCGGCGCGGAGCTCGTGCCCGGTGACGGCATACACGGCGGCCGGGGGCAGGTCGGCGCGGTAGCGATGGTCCGCCTCGGTCTCCGGCCGCGCGGTGCCGGCAAACAGCAGCGGCGCCGGGCGGGGCGACCGCGCGGCCCCGAACAGCGTGAAGCTGTGCGGGTCCGGGTCGAGGCCCACCCGTTCCGGGTCGGCGATCGGGGGGAAATTCAGGTCGTGGGTTGCCATGGCGCGCGTCAGGCCGCGTCGATGGCGCGGATGGTGTCGCCGAGATCCCGCGGGTCGATGTCGAACGCGAAGTGCTGGCTCGGGTCCAGGGGCTGTCCCGTCGCGTCCGTCAGCGGCTCGGAGTCGACCTGGGCGAAATAGACGTGCCAGCGATGTCCGAACACCATGCACATCCCCCGCGTCCAGCCCTCGACGAACCTTTCCGGCTGCAATTCCAGCACCTTCGTGCCGGGGCGACAGAAGCCGATATTGGCCATGGCCGCACCGGACTCACCCACGACGAAGTCCGCACCGCCGATGATCGCGGCCTGTTCGGCAAAGCTGAGAAGATCAGGCCGCACGACCAGAAAGCCAAGCTCGGTCATCGCTGCCTCGACAGCCTCGCGGTTGCGCAGGCGTCGGCGCGTGTCGAAGCCCGACCGGGTCATGAACACGCGCCGTGCCGTGCCGACGGACCCGGCGAAGCGAAACCGCAGCGTGTCGAACAGCGGGCGGACGAACGCGGTCGGGTATGAGACATGCATGGCCATCAGCGTCGAGGCCAGGACGCGGCGGAAGACAATCGGCGCGCGCACCTCCAGGTAACGCTCGCGCAGGCCCAGTGCCGACAGGATGGCCTCCTGCCACGGCGCCAGCCGCTGGCCGACGATACGCAGCTTCACATCCGGCAGGATCTGCGCCAGCAGGTAGGCGGCAGGCAGCCCATCGAACAGGAAGTGCCCGTAATTCGGGAAGCCGAGGCCGCAGACCGGCAGCGCGATGCAATCGACATGCTCGGCACGCGGCAGAAAATCCTCCTTCAGCCGCAGGCGACCCTGCTCATCGATCTCGAAATGCGGATCGAAGCCGGCCAGGACGTCGGGCGATGCCATGTTGTCGATCGCGTCCAGGAACAGTCGCATCCGCCGGTCGATCACCGTCATCGAACTGGCGACGAACGCCGCGTCGTGCAGCAGGACGGAGGTGACCTCGCGCGTCCGCGTCATGCTCTTGGCCGAGAACGTCATGGCCGGCGAATGCCCCGGCCCAAACAGGTTCACGCCGGGCGCCAGTCCCATCGGCGTCTGCGCCACCTCGCCGGCGGCGGCGTGCTGCAACGTGCCGTCCTCACGGCCGTGCAGCAGCGCCAGACGCAGTCGGTCGATGTCGCCGAAATCCGGCAGGTCGGCGGCGCGGATGCCGCTGACTACCGGCATGCGGGATGTTCCATACCCGTCACGCCGCGCCCAACAGGCTGTCCGCCGCCGCCCGTGCGGCCTCGGTGACGGTCTCGCCAGCGAGCATGCGGGCAATTTCCTCACGTCGCGCGCCGCCATCCAACGCGTCCACCGTGGTCTGCGACCGGCCGCGCCGCGCCAGTTTCGCCACCCGCAGATGCGCCGCCCCACGTGCCGCCACTTGTGGGCTGTGCGTCACCAGCAACACCTGAACGCGCTCCGCCACGCGCGCCAGCCGTTCGCCCACAGCCGCCGCCGTGGCGCCGCCGATGCCGGAATCCACCTCGTCGAACACCATCGTCGGCACCGGCGACCCGCCTGCCAGCACCACCTTCAACGCGAGCAGCAGCCGCGACAGCTCGCCGCCGGACGCGACGCGGCCTAGCGGCCCCGGCGCCTGGCCCGGATTGGTGGCGATCAGGAAGCGCACCGCGTCCGCACCCAGCGGCCCCCAGGCCGCTTCCTCAGCCGTAGAAATATCGGTGACGAAGCGCGCCCGCTCCAGCTTGAGCGGCGGTAGCTCGGCGGCCACGGCGCGATCGAGCCGCGCCGCCGCGGCGTGGCGCGCGCGCGACAGCTCGCCGCAGGCCGCCACATAGGAGGCGCGGGCGGCAGCGGCGGCGGCCTCCAGCGCGGTGATCGCCGCCTCGCCGGTCTCCAGCGCCGCCAGCCGGGTGCGCAGGCCGGCCAGGAAGTCCGGCAACTCGGCCACGGTCACGCTGTGCTTGCGGGCAGCGGCGCGCAACGCGAACAGCCGCTCCTCGGTGCGCTCCAGCAGGCGCGGATCGACATCCGCCGCGTCGGCGAGGCGGGCGAGCAACATCTCCGCCTCGGCCAGCGCCGTCTCGGCCTGTTCCAGCAACGCCAGCGCCGCACTCGGGTCGGTGCCACCCGGATCGCCGGCGGCGGGCGCGTTCAGCCGTTGCAGCGCGCGGCTGGCGGCGCGCAGGCTGGCGGCCGGGCCGTGGCTGCGGCGGTCGCGCGGCGTGAGTTCCGCCAGTGCCGCCGCGATCGCCTCGGCGCGCCGCTCGCCCTGCTGCATGCGCTGGCGTTCGGCGGCCAGCGCTTCCTCCTCGCCATGGGCGGGGGCGAGCGCGGACAATTCCTCGACGGCATGGCGCAGCCAGTCCTGGTCGCGCTGCGCCGCCGCGATCGCCTCGCGCGCCTCGGCCAGCGTCGTTGCGGTCTGGCGCCAGCCGCGATGGCGTGCCGCCACCGTCTCGCGCAGCACCGGGACCACGCCGTAGGCGTCGAGCAGCGCCACATGCCCGGCCGGATCGGCAAGGCCCATCTGGTCGTGCTGGCCCTGCACCTCCACCAGCAGCGCGCCGACCCGCCGCAGCAGGCCGGCGCCCACCGGCGCGTCGTTCACGAACGCGCGCGACCGGCCGTCGCGCGCCAGCACGCGGCGCAGCACGATGCCGTCCTCGCGCCTCGATGCCCTGTTCGGCCAGCAGCGCGAAAGCCGGATGGTCCGGCGGCGGCGCGAACACGGCGGCCACGACGGCCTGCTCGGCGCCGACCCGCACCAGCCCCGACTCGGCGCGTGCGCCCAGCGCCAGGCCGAGACTGTCGAGCAGGATCGACTTGCCGGCGCCGGTCTCGCCGGTCAGCACGGTCAGGCCGGGGCCGAAATTAAGGTCGAGCCGCTCGATCAGCACCACGTCGCGGATCGAGAGCGCGGTGAGCATGGCGGCGCGGCCGGACGGCGGATCAGAAGATCCAGCCGAACGCTGCGGCCGAAGAAGCCGGGGCTGTTGCCGCCGCTGCGGCACCGGCGTACCCTTCACCTGCCCGTCGGCGATGAGCTGGTTATAGCTATCCACGTACCATTCGCTGCCGGGATAGTTATGTCCCAGCACCGCCGCCGTCCGCCGCGCCTGGTCCGGCAGGCCGAGGATCAGATAGATCTCCGTCAGCCGGTGCAGCGCCTCGGGCACGTGGTTGGTGGTCTGGAAATCGTCCACCACGCGCTGGAAGCGGCCGATCGCGGCGGTGTACAGATGCTGCTCCTCGTACCAGCGGCCGATGTCCATCTCCTTGCCGGCCAGATGGTCGCGCGCGAGGTCGATCTTCAGCCGCGCATCGCGGCCATAGGCGCTGTCGGGGAAGCGGTTGACCACCTCCTGCAACGCGGCCATCGCGTCCTGCGTGCCCTTCTGGTCGCGCGCGATGTCGGCGATCTGCTCGTAATAGCACAGCGCCCGCAGGTAATAGGCATAGGCGATGTCGCGGCTCGCCGGGTGCAACTGGATGAAGCGGTCCAGCGTGCCGATCGCCGTCGGTGTATTTCTGCTGCAGATACTGCGCATAGCCCTGCATCGAGCTGCGCGCTGGTCGCCCAGGTCGAATACGGATAGTACTGCTCAACGTTGTCGAACTGTGTGACGGCGACCGAGTAGCGCTTGGCGGCGAGCGCATCGACGCCGCGGTTGTACAGCGTCGTCGACCGGCACCTTGGAGGGGTCCTCCTTGTCGGTCGGCTCGCTGCTGCCGAAGATGGAATCGATCGTCGAGCACGCGCCCAGCAGCAGAAGGGCGGAGAGGGCGACGAGGCGCATCGCTTTCAAATCGGTCACCGGGCTTGTTGTCGGGCGCGGCTTATAGCACGTCGCGCAAAGTTACGAAGCCCTGCAGGTCAAGCCCGGGATGGAGACGACGCCCGTCAGGCGGCCGCCTGCGCGCGGCTCTGCCATACGGCCGCCTGCGGCACGACGGCCTCGGCGGCGTGCCGCAGGCGCCAGTTACCGGCATCGGCGAACACCGCACGCAACAGCCGGTTGTTCAGCGCGTGGCCGGTGCGGTGGGCGATGAAGCGGCCCAGCAGCGGCGCGCCGGCCAGTGCCAGATCGCCGACCGCGTCCAGCAGCTTGTGGCGCACGAACTCGTCGTTCATGCGCAGGCCGCCCGGGTTGAGCACCCGCGCGCCGTCGACCACCACGGCGTTGTCGAGGCTGCCGCCGAGCGCGAGCCCGGCCGCCGGAGCTGTGCGACCTCGCCCGCGAGCGTGAAGGTGCGGGCGCGCGCCAGTTCGGCCGGAACGAGTCGGGTGTCAGCCGCAGGCTCAGCGCCTGGCGGCCGATGGCGGCGGCGTCGAAGGCGATGGACAGCGCCATGTCGAGCCCGTACGGGCTGGGCCGCAACTCGGCGAAGGCTTCGCCCTGCTGCACACGCACCGGCCGCAGGATTTCGATGCACGCCAGCATTTCCGCCTGTTCGACGATTCCTGCGCAGTCGATCAGGAACAGCACGCTGGCCGCCGAGCCGTCATGGATCGGCATTTCCGGCCCGTCCACTTCCACCACGGCGTTGTGGATGCCGGCCCCGGCGAGGGCGGCCATGACATGCTCGACGGTGCCGATCCGCGCGTCCGACTGGCCGGGCAGGCCGAGAACGGTACACAGCCGCGTGTCCACGACATTGTCGAAGCGAGCCGGGATGTCGATGCCGAGATCGGTGCGGCGGAACACGATGCCGCTGCCCGGAGGGGCCGGCAGCAAAGCCAGACGCACGCGTTCGCCCGAATGCAGCCCGACGCCCACGCAATCGATGGCCGATTTCAGTGTGCGCTGGATTCGCACCGCATCCTGCAACCCGGTAATCTGCGGCAGACCGTCCATGAGCCTCGTCTTCCTTGCCGCCGCTGGCTTCGCGGCAAGTGGAGGCTGGCACCGCCCAACGGCTTTCGCCAGTCAACGATTATTGCCGAATATTTCTCTATAACAGGCTGATTTTGCAGCATATTGTGTGTTTCTGGATGTTGCTGACGGTAACCTGGCGTTAACGCATCGCGCAACCGAGTCGGTACGTCGTTGTACGCCCGGTCTGCCGGCGGCGTGACGATGCCGGTTGACGTTGACATCGCGGCGCTTCCGCGCGGCCGCGGGGCGGAATTCGGCGGCATGATCTGAATCAGGGTCGCTGCACACCCTGGAGAAGATGAAATTCGCCCATGCGCTTGCAGACCAGCCGAACGAGGCCGAGGCGAACGGCGCATTCGACAAGTGGCTTCTGGGGGCGCCCGCGCACGGACCTCATTCGCACGCCCGACAACGAACTCGCACCGCACCTCTTTGCGTATGTGCGGCCCGTGAAGCACGTCGCGTCGTGGGGTGGGCGCCGGGACGCGAGCCGGCGCCTCAAGGTGATCGAGACCGGCCCTCCCGTCGCAATAAGGCGGGGAGGGCCGGGAGCAAACTCAGGACGACTGGCGGCGCAGGAACGCGGGGATGTCGATGTGCATTTCCTCGCCGGCTGCCTGCCGCACGTTGGCCCGCACCTGTTCCCCGCGCGCATCGTAGGAATACGGCTCCGCGGGTGCCGCGGCGGCGGCCGGGGCCTGCGGCGCCTCGGCGTGGCCGCCGCGGATGGCGCCGGTCACGATGCCGAACAGGCTTTTGCGCGGCGGCGGCGCAGGCGGCGGGGCGGCCGCGGCCTGCGGTTCGGGGGCGAACAACCCGTTGCCACGGAGCGACTGGCGCGGGTCGGCGGTGAACCGGGCGGGCTGACGCGGCGCCGTCTGCGGCTGCTGCTGGCGCGGTTGGCTGACCTGTGACAGCGGGTGCGGTGCAGTCAGGGCTTCGTTGTAACCCTGGTCGTCGTCCTGCTCGGGCAGCGTCGTCATGGCCAGCGGCTGTGCAACGGGCTGGACCTGCGGCGGCGCCTGACGCGGTTGCGGTGCGGTTTGCAGCGTATACGGCTGCTGTTGCGGTTGCGGCGCGCGGACGCCTTGCTGCGACGCACGTGGCGCCATCGGCTGGGCGGCCGGGCGCAGCGACGCGGCGTGCATCTGCCCGGCGCCGCCACCAGCCATCGCCGCGCCGGCCATCGCTCCGTTGGCAGCCATGGTGAGCGGCGGGGCCGTCACCACACCCATGTTCGAGACCGCCGGTTGCGGCGCCTGCGCGCCCATGGCCTGGCCTGCCCCGACCGCCACCAGCCGTGGCCGCTCGGCCGCCTTCTGCGGCGTATCGATGCCGGTCGCCACCACCGAGACGCGGATCTTGCCGGTCAGGCTCTCGTCGACCGCCGAGCCGAAGATGATGTTGGCTTCCTCGTCGACTTCCTCGCGGATGCGGTTGGCGGCCTGATCGACCTCGAACAGCGTCATGTCCTCGCCGCCCGTGATGTTGATCAGCAGGCCGCGCGCGCCGGCCATGCTGGTGTCCTCCAGCAGCGGGTTGCTGATCGCGGCTTCGGCGGCGCGGATGGCGCGGTTCTCGCCGTCGGCCTCGCCGGTGCCCATCATCGCCTTGCCCATTTCCGCCATCACCGTGCGGATATCGGCAAAGTCCAGATTCACCAGGCCCGGTGCCACCATCAGGTCGGTCACGCCGCGCACGCCCATGTACAGGACGTTGTCGGCCATCTTGAACGCTTCCTTCCAGCCGGTGCGCTCATTGGCCAGACGGAAGAGATTCTGGTTCGGGATCACGATCAGCGTATCGACGAATTGCTGCAATTCCTCGATGCCGGCATCGGCCGCGCGCGCGCGGCGCGAGCCTTCGAAGGTGAACGGCTTGGTGACAACGCCAACGGTCAGGATGTTGCGCTCGCGTGCCATGCGCGCGATTACCGGTGCGGCACCGGTGCCGGTGCCGCCGCCCATGCCGGCGGTGATGAACACCATGTGCGCGCCATCGAGATGGCGATACAGCTCCTCGGCCGCTTCTTCGGCCGCGGCGCGCCCGATCTCGGGTTTCGCGCCGGCGCCGAGCCCCTGCGTGATGTGCGGCCCGAGCTGGATGCGACGGTCCGCACGGCTGTGCACCAATTGCTGCGCGTCGGTGTTGGCGACCACGAACTCGACGCCCTGCAGGTTCATGGCGATCATGTTGTCGACAGCATTGGTGCCGCCGCCGCCGACACCGATGACGGTAATGCGAGGCGTGAAGTCTGTGTGCTGCTGCTGTGGGATCGTCAAATTCAGAGTCATGGGTCTACTCTCCCCCTGCGATTGGCATGGTAACGATGGGCGCCGATTTGCATCGGCATTACGTGCGGTCCCGGAGAAAATTCACGACGCGTCGAACCAGTCCGTTCGGTCGTTCGCTCTCGAGGTCGATGTCGTGCAGCGTCCGCCCCGCGCCGGACGCCCAGGCGAGCAAGCCGACCGCGGTCGCGAATGCGGGGCCGGAGGCGCTGTCCGGCAACCCGCGCAACGCGGCCGGGCGGCCATGGCGCACCTGACGGCCAAGAATCGTCGCCGCCATTTCGCGCACACCTTGCAACTGGCTGGCCCCGCCGGTCAGCACCACGCGGGTGCCGGCGGCGCGGCCGAGGCCGGAGCCTTCGAGCCGTTCCTTCACCATCTCGAAGGTTTCCTCGAGACGCGGCTTGATGATGTTCACCACCATGCGGCGCGGCACCTTGGCGATCTGGTGTTCGTCCTCGCCGACCAGCGGCACCGGCAGCATCTCGCGCTCGTCGTCCGGGCTGGCCTGCGCGCTGCCGTACAGCGTCTTCAGTCGTTCGGCATGCGTCACCGGCGTGGACAGCACGCGCGCGATATCGTTGGTGACGTGCATGCCGCCGATCGGCAGTTGCGCGTGTGCAGCAGCTGGCCCTCGGCGAAGACCGCCATGCCGGTGGTGCCGCCGCCCATGTCGATCACGGTCGCGCCGAGTTGCCGCTCATCCTCGACCAATGTCGCCAGGCCGGCGGCCATCGGGGCGGAGACCAGTTCCGCAAGATCGAGGTCGCAGCGCGTCACGCAGGCGCCCAGCGTCAGCAGCGCGGTCTTCAGCGCATCGACCACGTGCAGCCGCGCGGTCAGCGTGTCGCAGTGCAGGCCGCGCGGATCGTCGACGCCCTGCGCGTCATCGGCGGCGAACGCGAGCGGCAGCGCATGGATGATGTCGCGGCCGTCGGAGACGGCGCGCGCGCGGCCTTCCAGCAGCACGCGGCGGATATCGGCCTCGGTCACCGCGCGGCCGCCGACCGGCCATTGCACGTTGAACAGCCGGCTTTCCGGCTGGCCGCAGGAGAGGTTGACGGTGACCGATTTCAGCCGCGTATCGGCCTCGTTCTCGGCCTGTCCGACGGCAGCGCGGATCGCGCGCTCGGCTTCCTCGAGATCGATGATGGACCGCCGCGCATGCCGCGTCCGCGTTGCCAGCCGAAGCCCAGCACGCGCGTGCTGCCGTCCGATTCGACGCGGCCGATGATGCAGACGATCTTCGTCGTGCCGATGTCGAGCACGCCGAACGGGCCCGAGGCACGGGCGCGCGCGCGTACCGGCGTCTCCGGTTCGTCGCTCGGTGGCAGGAAGCGGCGCGAGAGATCGTTCATGTCGGCTTCCTCGCGGCGGTTGGTCCGTCCTTGGCTTCCGGCTTGCCGTCCGGTGCGTGTGACGGCAGCGGGCGGAACACGAAACGATCGGGCAGGCGCATGTCGATCCGCTCCAACGGCCGGTCGAGCAGCGCGTGCGACTGCTGCAATTCGGCCAGCCGCGCCAGCGCCGGCACTTCCGCGCCTTCCGGCAGCAGCACGTCGGTGCCGTTGTTGAGGCGCAGGTTCCAGCGCCGCTCGCCGACGCGCACCGCCGCCGTCACACGCGACTGGATCGTCGGTTGGGCGGCCAGCGCATCGATCAGCGCCGCCGCTGCCGCCGGCGCGCCGAGGCCCACCACGAGCGGCAACTGGCTGGCGAAGCTCGCCACGTCCGAATCGGTCACCGTCTGGCCGTCGCGGTCGATCAGCACGAAGCGGCCATCGTGCTGCCAGACCGCGAACGGCCGCCGCTCGATCAGCTGCACCACGATCGTGCCGGGCAGCCGGCGCTCCACGGTCGCGGACGGCGACCCATGGATGCTTTCGATGCGCGACCGCGCGGCTGCCAGCGAGAAGGACAGGATCGGCTCGCCCGGCGTGATGCCGATGGCTGCGCGCAGCAGCGGCTCCGGCGTCTTCTGCCGGCCTTCGATCTCCACGTTGCGCACGCGCAGGCCGAGGCTGGCGGTCGCGTAGCCGAGCCGCTCGCGCAGCGTCTCGCCCTGGGTCAGTGCATGCAGCAGCCCGAGCCCGCCGCCGATCACCGCGAGGCAGGCGAGGCCGATCGCGGCGCGTCCCAGCAGCCGCCGCTGCCGGCGCAGCAGCACCCGCCACTTGCCGGGGCGGTCCTGCACGACGGGCGCCACCACGGCGCGGGGTTTCCTCACGCGCGGCATGCGGCCTGCTCCACCATCCAGGCGCAGAGTGCCGGGAACGACATGCCGCGATACGCCGCCTGCTCCGGCAGCAGCGAGGTCGGCGTCAGTGCCCGGCTGCGTGTTCACCTCCAGCAGCACGAGCCGGCCGGGTTCGCCGTTGGTGTCGTCGTAGCGAAAATCCGCCCGCGTCGCGCCGCGGCAGCCGAGCGCCCGATGCGCGGCCAGCGCGATCTCCATGGCCTGCTGCGTGATGCGCCGGATGGATCTGCGCCGGCACGACATGGCGCGAGCCGCCATCGGCATATTTGGCGTCGTAGTCGTAGAAGCCCTGCGTCGGCGCGATTTCGGTCACCGCCAGTGCGCGCTCGCCCAGCACGGCGACCGTCAGCTCGCGGCCGGGGACGTAGTCCTCGACCATCGCGGTCGGCCCGAACTGCCAGCTCTGCGCGACCTCGGCGCGGCGGTTGTCGCCGGCGCGGATGATGGTCACGCCGACCGACGAGCCTTCGTTCACCGGCTTGACGACGTAGGGCAGCGGCAGCGGATCGGCGTCCGGCAGTTCGGCGATCGGGATCACGCGGCCGGCGGCCACCGGCAGGCCGGCGGCGGCGAACACGGCCTTGGCCGCGGCCTTGTCCATGGCCAGCGCCGAGGCACGCACGCCGGAATGGGTGTAGGGGATGCCGAGACAGTCCAGCACGCCCTGGATCGTGCCGTCCTCGCCGAAGCGGCCGTGCAGCGCGTTGAACACCACGTCCGGCGCCGGATCGAGCGCCGCGATCAGCGCGCGCGAGATCGTGCGCCGACCTCGATCGGCGTCACGTCGAACCCGCTCTCGCGCAGCGCCGCGATCGACCTGCGCGCCGGCTCACGAGCGAGACCTCGCGTTCGGCGGACATGCCGCCGTACAGGACCGCGACGCGGGTCATGCCACCACCTCGGGCGGCTTGCCGGGGATGCCGATGCGCTTGATTTCCCATTCCAGCGTGACACCGCTGGCGGCAGCACGCGGCGGCGCACCTCTTCGCCCAGCCCCTCGAGATCGGCGGCGGTGGCGTCGCCGGTGTTGAGCAGGAAGTTGCAGTGCTTTTCGGACACCTGCGCATCGCCGCGGCGTCAGGCCCCGGCAGCCGGCGGCGTCGATCAGTTCCCAGGCCTTCATGCCCGGCGGGTTGCGGAAGGTCGAGCCGCCGGTGCGCGCGCGCACCGGCTGGGTCGCTTCGCGGGCGGCGCGGATCTCCGGCCATGCGCGCGGCGATCACCGCTGGCGTCGCCGGGACGGGCGCGGAAGCCGCGCGCGCACCACGACGCGCATCGGGCGGCAGGGCTGGCGTGGCGATAGGCGAACGCCAGCCGGTCGCCGGCCAGCCGCAGCAATTCGCCCGAGCGCGTGACGATCTCCGCCCAGTCCAGGCAGCCGGCGACGTCGCCGCCATAGGCACCGGCATTCATCGCCACCGCGCCGCCGATCGCTGCCCGGAATGCCGGACAGAAACTCCAGCCCGGACAATGCCGGCGGCGGCGGCATGTTCGGCGACCGTCGACGTCCAGCGCTGCCGCGCCCGGCGACGACGCCGTCGGCCTCGCACCACGATCTCGCTGAAGCCGCGCGCGAGCGCGCACCACCACGCCATGCATGCCGCCATCGCGCACGATCAGGTTGGAGGCGGCGCCGATCACGCATCACCGGCATCTCCGGCGGCAGGGCGCGCGAGGAAGCGCGCACAGATCGTCGGCGTCGGCCGGACGCACCAGCACCTCGGCCGGACCGCCGACGCGAAACCAGGTGATCGGCGCCAGCACCGCGTCCGCCTGCATGCGGCCGCGCAGCGGCGGCAGCCGGTCGATCAGATGCGCGATACGTTCGGCGGCCATCATTTGGCGCCTGCCGCGCGCCGGGGCTGGCCGGCCTGCAACGCCGCCAGTTGCGCGGGCAGGGCGGCCGCCCATTGCGTGATGTTGCCGGCGCCGAGGCAGACGACGAAGTCGCCCTGGCGCGCGATGGCGTGCACCATCTCCGCCAGATGCTCCGGCCCCGGCAGCGGCACCACGCTGCGATGGCCGCGCGCACGCAGGCCCTCGACCAGCGCGTCGCGGTCGACGCCTTCGATCGGCGCCTCGCCGGCCGCATACACATCGGCGACGATCACCGTGCCGGCGTCGTTCATGCAGGTGCAGAACTCCTCGAACAGCGAGGCGAGGCGGGAGTAGCGGTGCGGCTGCACCACCGCCACCACGTCGCGCGCGCCGGCCTGACGCGCGGCCTTCAGCACCGCGGCGATCTCCACCGGATGATGGCCGTAATCGTCGATCACGGTGATGCCGCCGGCCTCGCCGGTCTTGGTGAAGCGGCGCTTGACGCCGCGGAACGCCGCGAAGGCGCTGCGCAGCGTGGCGTCGTCGATCTCCATCTCGGTCGCCGACGGCGATCGCCGCCAGCGCGTTCTGCACGTTGTGGCTGCCCAGCATCGGCAGCCGGAACGGCCCCATGCGGCGCGTGCGGTTGCGGCTGCGGTCGGTGATCGTGACCTCGAACGTCGCGCCATGCCGGTCGGGCACCACGCGCTCGGCGCGCACGTCGGCCTGCGGCGAAAACCCGTAGGTGATGACGCGGCGATCGGACAAGCGCGGGATCATCTGCTGCACCGCCGGATGGTCGATGCACAGCACCGCGAAACCGTAGAACGGGATGTTGGCGACGAAGTGCTCGATAACCGGCATCCATCGCCTCGCGCGTGCCCCAATGATCGAGATGCTCGGGGTCCATGTTGGTGACGACGGCGATCATCGCCGGCAGGCGCAGGAAGCTGCCGTCGCTCTCGTCGGCTTCCACCACCATCCAGTCGCCGGCGCCGAGCCGCGTGTTGCTGCCGTAGGCGTTGATGATGCCGCCGTTGATCACGGTCGGATCGAGATGCGGCCGCTTCCAGCACCGCCGCGACCAGGCTGGTCGTCGTGGTCTTGCCATGCGTGCCGCCGATCGCGATCGGCCCAGTTCAGCCGCATCAGCTCGGCCAGCATTTCCGCGCGCCGCACCACCGGGATCAGCCGCGCGCGCGCGGCCGCACTTCCGGATTGTCCGGCTGCACGGCGGTGGAGACCACCACCACCTGCGCCGTCGCCGAGATTCGCCGCATCATGGCCGATCGGCGACCGCGAATGCCGGCCTCGCGCAGCCGCCGCACGTTGGCGCTGTCGGCGATGTCGCTGCCCTGCACCGAATAGCCGAGCGTGTGCAGCACCTCGGCGATGCCGGACATGCCGATGCCGCCGATGCCGACGAAATGGATGGTGCCGATGGAAAGCGGCAGCGCCCTCATGCTGCGCGCTCTCCAGGGGCGCATGCGACGATCGCGGTCTCGACCAGATCGGCGAGGCGGCGCGGCCGCACCGGCGTGGCCGCACGCGGCGGCGCGCGCGGCGGCAGCGGCCAGCAGCGTCGGGTTCGTCGAACAGCGCGTTCCAGTCCGCGCCGCGAGCGCGCCCGGCGTGAACGCGGCTTGCGGCAGCAGCCAGGCGGCGCCGGCATCGGCGAGCGCCGCGGCGTTGGCGCGTCTGGTGATCGTCGATCGCGTTCGGCAGCGGCACCAGGATCGCCGGCCGCCCGACCACGGCGAGTTCCGCCACCGTCGAGGCGCCGGCGCGGGCGATCACCAGATGCGCGCGCCGCCAGCCGCTCGGCGACATCGGCGAAGAACGGCGCGAGCTCGGCCTGCGATCGCCGGCCGCCGCGTAGGCGGCGCGCGCCGCGTCGAGATCCTCGGCGCGGCATTGCTGCACGACGTGCAGCCGCGCCCGCAAGTGCGTCCGGCAGCAATGGCCAGCGCCGCCGGCACCACGTCGCTGAACACCCGCGCGCCGAGCGAGCCGCCCAGCACCAGCAGCTCGATGCGCTCCTCCGGCGGCGCGTAGAGCCGTGCGCGTGCAGCGCCGCGATCGCCGGCCGCACCGGGTTGCCGATCACGGCTGTGCGCCACGCCCGCCGGCACGCGCGTGGTGTTCGCGAAACTCAGCGCCAGCAGATCGGCGAAGCGCGACAGCAGCGCGGTTGGCGCGGCCGAGCACGGCGTTCTGCTCGTGCAGCATCACCGCCGGCCGCCGCCGCAGCAGCCGCGTCGCCAGCACCGGCGCGCACCGACGGATAGCCGCCGAACCCGACCACCGCCGCCGGCGTCGAGGCGCGCGAGAATGCGGCGCGCCTGCATCGTCGCCGCGCGCCAGCGACGCCACCGCCGCGGCGGCGCGCAGCGTGCCGCGCCCGGCGATGCCGGCGCCGCGCAGCACGAACCGCTCGCGCCCCGTCGAAGACCGGCGACGTCAGCCCGCCGGAGCGCGCATCGGTCATCAGCGCCACGCGCTGCGCCGCGCGCCACCAGTTCGGCGGCCAGCGCCTCGGCGGGAAAGAAATGCCCGCCGGTGCCGCCGGCCGCGATCACGATGGGGTGCACGACGGGGCCCCTCACCGCAGTCTCCCCTGCCGGCCGGCGGCGCGTCAGCGCCAGCAGCAGGCCGATGCCGAAGGCGATCGCCATCACCGAGGAGCCGCCATAGGAAATGAACGGCAGCGTCATGCCCTTGGTCGGGATCAGCGCAGCGTGGAGGCCATGTTGACGAACGCCTGCAGGCCGAAACTGGCCACCAGCCCGGTGGCGGCCAGCACGCACGAACAGGTCGCCCTCCTGCAGCAGCCGCAGCAGGCCGCGCAGCACGATGAAGGCGAACACGCCGATGATGACCAGGCAGACGAACAGGCCGAATTCCTCGCCCGCGACGGCGAACACGAAATCCGCGTGCGCGTCCGGCAGCACGTCCTTGACATGGCCCTCGCCCGGCCCGCGCCCGAACAGCCCGCCATTGCCGAACGCTTCCAGCGCCGTGGTTCACCTGGTAGTGGTCGCCCTTGTCGGGATGCAGGAACTGTCTGCACGCGGTCTGCACATGCTGGAACACTGTAGGCGCCGAGGCCCGCCCCGACGATGCCGGCGGCCAGCACGCCGACGGCCGCGCAGGTTCAGGCCGCCGACGAAGAGCTGCACAGAACACCGCGGTGACGACGACCAGCATGCCGATATCCGGCTGCGATTTCAGCAGCATCGCGATCACCGCATAGATGCGCACAGGCGATCAGCGTGCCGGGAAACCGCTCGGCGCGCTTGCCCTCGGCGATCAGCCAGGCGGCCACGACGGCGAAGCATGGCTTCAGGAATTCGCTGGGCTGCAGCGCGATGCCCGGCAGCGCGATCCAGCGTTGCGCGCCCTTGATCTCGACGCCGGCCACCAGCGTCAGCGCGGTCAGCGCCAGCGCCACCGCGCAGCCGACGATGCGACACGCGCCGCACGCCGCGCGGCGACAGCAGGCGACGGCGATCACGATCAGCCCGGCGAGCGCCAGGAAGAACACCTGCTTGAGGATGAACACGTCGCGTGCCTGATGGATGCGCTCGGCCACCGCCGGGCTGGCGGCCAGCATCATGACGTAGCCGAAGCCGATCAGCACGCCGATCGCGACCAGCGTCCAGCGGTCGACCGTCCACCACCAGCGGCCGAGCACCGAGGTATCGGCGCGCGACAGCGCGGGCATCAGGCGCCCTCCGCCAACTGCGCCGACGAGCGCGCGAAACCGGTCGCCGCGCGCGTCGAAGCCGGTGAACTGGTCGAAGCTCGCGCAGGCCGGCGACAGCAGCACCACGTCCGCGGCCCCGCGCACGCGCGGCGCGCGAATGCCGCGGCAACCGCGTTTTCCAGCGTGCCGACCTCCCGATGCGCCACGCCATGCGCCGCGAGGGTGGCCGCGAGCACGGGCGCGTCGCGGCCGATCAGGAACGCCTTGGCGACGCGCGGGAAGAACGGCGCCAGCGGCTCGATGCCGCCGGCCTTGGCGATGCCGCCGGCGATCCAGACCACGCGGTCGTAGCAGGCCAGCGCGCGCGCCGTGGAATCGGCGTTGGTCGCCTTGCTGTCGTTGACGAAGAGGATGCCGTCGATGCGTGCCGACATGCTCCTGCCGGTGCGGCAGGCCCGGATAGGTTCGCATGCCCGCGCGCAATGGCGGCGCGCAGCGATGCCGAGCGCCCGCGCCAGCGCCGCCGCGGCGGCGGCGTTCTGCGCGTTGTGCGCGCCGGGCAGCGCACGGCGTCGGCAAGATCGCAGATGATACCAGCCGAGTCGCGCACAATGCCATCGACAGCCGAGACATCCGCGTCCGTATCGGCCGAGATCGTCATCACGCGCGCCGGCCGTGCGCGCAGATCCGCCGCCATCTGCCGCGAAGGCGCATCGTCGATCCCGATCACCGCCACATCGTCGCCGCTCTGGCGGTCGAAAATCGCGCGCTTGGCCGCGCATAGCCCTCCATGTCGCCATGGCGGTCGAGATGATCCGGCGCGAGGTTGAGCATCGCCGCGGCATCGAAGCGCAGAGTCGCGAGTCGCTCCAACATGTAGGATGACATTTCCAGCACATAGATGCCGTCATCGGGCAGCAGACGGCAGCGCCAGCGCCGCCGTGCCGAGATTGCCGCCGGCCGCCACCGGCACGCCGGCCGCGGCCAGGATATGCGCGAGCAGCGCGGTGGTGGTGGATTTGCCGTTGGTGCCGGTGATGCCGGCGAATCGCGCGCGCGAGCCGGCCGCGCGCACCGCGCGATACAGCAATTCCGCATCGGACAGGATCGGCACGCCGGCATCGCGCGCGCCGCGGCCGCGATCGGGTGCGGGCGCGGGCAGCGTGTGCGGGATGCCGGGCGACAGCACCAGCGCGTCGAGCGCCCGCGCATATCCGGCTCGCGTACCGCGATAGCCTTCGGCCTCGGCCTGCGCGCGCGCGGCCGGCGTGTCGTCCCAGGCGAGCACCTCGGCGCCCATCGCGCGCAGCGCCTGCGCCGCCGGCAGGCCGTTGCGGCCGAGGCCGACCACGGCGAAGCGCCGGCCCGCGAACA
Source organism: uncultured Pseudomonadota bacterium (assembly GCA_963764895.1). Taxonomy (GTDB): domain Bacteria; phylum Pseudomonadota; class Alphaproteobacteria; order Acetobacterales; family Acetobacteraceae; genus CAVXUK01. The sequence goes on along the minus strand of CAVXUK010000006.1, from coordinate 360,583 downwards.
GGTGGGCGGAAAGCTCATCGGATCTTCAAGGTCGCCAGACCGACCAGCGCCAGGATCATCGAGATGATCCAGAACCGGATCACGATGGTCGGCTCGGCCCAGCCCTTCTTCTCGAAATGATGGTGCAGCGGCGCCATCAGGAACACGCGCCGGCCGGTGCGCTTGTACCAGAACACCTGCACGATCACGCGACCGTCTCGACCACGAACAAGCCGCCGACGATCGCCAGCACGATCTCGTGCTTCATCGCGACCGCCACCGCGCCGAGCGCGCCGCCGAGCGAGAGGCTGCCGGTATCGCCCATGAACACCGCCGCCGGCGGCGCGTTGAACCACAGGAAGCCGAGGCCGGCGCCGATCAGCGCCGAGCAGAACACCGTCAGCTCGCCCGACGCCGGGCACATGGTTCAGCTGCAGGTAATCGGCGAACACGTGGTTGCCGACCAGATAGGCGATCACCGCGAACACGCCGGCGCGATGATGGTCGGCACGATCGCCAGCCCGTCGAGCCCGTCGGTCAGGTTCACCGCGTTGGAGCTGCCGAGCATCACCAACATGCCGAACAGCGGAAACAGCGAGCCGAGCGGGATCATCACGTCCTTGAACACCGGCACGGTCAGTTCGGTGCCGAGCGGCGCCGGCGTCAGCCGCGATGATCCAGACCGCGGCGACCAGCCCGATCACCGCCTGCACGATCAGCTTGCCGCGCCCGGACAGGCCGCGATTGCGCTTTCGACAGCTTGAGGTAATCGTCGGCGAAGCCGAGCGCGCCGTAGCCGAGCGTGAGCAGCAGCACCGCCCAGACATAGCCGTTGCGCAGATCCGCCCAGAGCAGCGTCGAGACCGTCAGCGCCGCCAGGATCAGCACGCCGCCCATCGTCGGCGTGCCCTTCTTCTCGATCAGATGCCGCTCCGGCCCGTCGGGGCGGATCGGCTGGCCGTTGCGCTGCACGCGACTTCAGCCAGCGGATGAACGTCGGCCCGAGCAGAAAGCTGACCACCAGCGCGGTCAGGCACGCCGCGCCGGAGCGGAACGTGATGTAGCGGAACAGGTTGAACAGGATGAACTGTTCGGCGAGCGGCCGCGCCAGGATGTACAGCATCAGCGCGGCCCCCGCCATCGCCGGCCGCATCGAGCGCCTGCACGACGCGTTCATGCGGCTGCCGAGGCTGCCCTTGACCAGAACCGCGTCGCCCGGCCGCAGCGCCGCCGCCACGAGCGGGCGCCAGCGCCGCCGAGTCGTCCGGCATGCACGCCGCGCTGATGCGCCGGCACCGACATCGTGCAACCGCCGCATCAGCGCGCCGCAGGTGAACAGCAGGTCGGCGCCGATGCAACCGATCGGTGCAAGCCCGGCATGTTCTGCCGGTCCGCGTCATCGCCCAGTTCCAGCATGTCGCCGAGCACCGACGATGCGCCGCGTGGCCGGCTGCAGCGCCAGCACCGCAAGCGCCGCCCGCACCGAGGCGGCGGAGGCGTTGTAGCTCTCATCCAGCAGCAGCGCTTCGCCGCCGGCGACCGCGATGCGCCGGCGCGCGCCGCGCCCGCCGACCGGCGCGAAGCCGGCCAGCGCCGCGGCGGCGCGTCAGGATGTCGAGCCCGAGCGCAGCGGCCGCCGCCAGCACCGCGACCGCGTTCATGCGCCATATGCCGGCCCGGTGCGGCCATGCGGAATTCGCACCCGCACGCCGCCGACCAGCGCGCTGACGTCGTTGATCGTCCGCGTCCGCCGACCGCGTCCAGCAATCGCGCGTCGGCGTTCGCGGCACCGCGCCGAACAGCCGCGTGGCGACGCCGCGCCGGCAGCCGCGCGCAGCAACGGCGAATCGGCCGGCAGCACCGCGGTGCCGCCCGGCTCCAGCCCGCCGGATACGGAAGCTTTCTCGTCGGCGATGGCTTCGATGCTGCCAAGATGGCCGAGATGCGCGCGCTCGATCGCCGTGATGACCGCCACATGCGGCCGCGGCGAGGCGGGCCAGCGGCGCGATTTCGCCGGGATGGTTCATGCCGATCTCGATCACCGCGAACGCCGCGTCGGCGCGGCATGCGCGCCAGCGTCAGCGGCACGCCCCAATGATTGTTGTAGGACGCGTCGGCCGCGTGCGTCGGCCCCGCGGCGCCCAGTACCGCGCGCAGCATTTCCTTGGTCGTGGTCTTGCCGACGCTGCCGGTCACCGCGACCACGCGGCCCGTGAAGCGGGCGCGGGCGAAACGCGCCGAGCGCGTGCAGGCCGTCCAGCGTGTCGGCCACCAGCAGCAGCCTGCGTTGCCCGGCAGCCCTCCGGCCGCGATGCACCAGCGCCCCGGCGGCGCCGCGGGCGAGCGCCTCGGCGACATGATCGTGCCCGTCGCCGGTCTCGCCCTGCAGCGCCACGAACAGATCGCCCGGCAGCAGCGTGCGGGTGTCGATCGAGACGCCGCTGGCGGCGAAGCCGGCGCTGCGTGCCGAGTGGCCTGCGACAGTTCGGCGGGCGTCCACAGCGGCTCACGCGGCACCTGCCAGTCGGCGCACCACGGTCACATCGTCGAACGGCAGCACGTGGCGCCGATGATCTGGCCCTGCTCGTGGCCCTTGCCGGCGACCACCAGCACGTCGCCGGCGCGCAGACCCGTCCAGCGCCAGCGGCGATCGCCGCCTCGCGCCCGGCCGATCTCCAGCGCGCCCGGGCAGCCGGCCAGCACGCCGCGCGGATGGTGGCCGGATCCTCGCTGCGCGGATTGTCGTCGGTGACGATGGCGAGATCGGCGAGGCGCGCGGCCGCCTCGCCCATCAGCGGCCGCTTGCCGGGGTCGCGGTCGCCGCCGGCGCCGAACACGACGTGCAGCCGCCCGTGCGTGTGCGGGCGCAGCGCGGTCAGCAGGCGGTCCAGCGCATCCGGCGTATGGGCGTAATCGACATAGGCGGCGGCGCCGTTGGGCAGCCGCGCGGCCAGCTCCATGCGCCCGCGCACGCCGGTCAGCGAGCCGCAGCAGGTCGAAGCGCATTGGGCACGCCCGTCGCCATCGCGAGAGCTGCCGCGACCAGCACGTTGTCGGCCTGGAAGCGACCGGGCAGGCGCAGTTCGATGCTGCGGCGGGCGCCGGCATGCATGATGTCCAGCCGCTGCCCGTCGGCCAGCGGTGTCGTGCCGAGCAGTCCGATGAAGGCGGCGCCCTCGCCGACCATGCGCAGGTCGAGCCGGCGGCGAGCGGCGATGGCGCGCAGTCCGGCCAGACTCTCGGCATCGAGCGCCGTGCTGGCGACCGCGGGTGCGCCGTGCGGCAGCAGCTCGGAGAACAGCCGCAGCTTGGCGGCGCGGTAGGCCGCCATCGTCGCCGTGATAGTCGAGATGGTCGCGCGTCAGGTTGGTGAACGCGGCCGCCGTCAGCCGCAACCCGTCGAGCCGGAACTGGTCCAGGCCGTGCGAGGACGCCTCCAGCGCCGCGTGCTGCACGCCGCCGTGCGCCAGGTCGGCAAGGGTGGCCGACAGCGCCACCGGGTCGGGCGTGGTCAGTCCCGGCCCGCTCGCCACGTCCGGGGCGATCACGCCGAGCGTGCCCAGGCTGGCGGCCTGCCGGCCGGACAGCGCCCAGAGCTGGCGCAGGAACTCCACGGTCGTGGTCTTGCCGTTGGTGCCGGTCACGGCGACCAGCGTCGCCGGCTGCGCGCCGGCCAGGATGGCTGCGATCTGCGCCAGCCGGCGGCGCGGCTCGGCGTCTTCGATCAGCGGACGCGGCGGCACGCCGGGCGGCCATTGCGTGCCGGGCGGCGCCAGCACGGCCACCGCGCCACGGCTGACCGCGTCGGCGATGAAGTCCCGCCCGTCGCGCGCGATGCCCGGGCAGCGCCACGAACAGCGCGCCCGCGCTGGCCCGCCGACTGTCGGCCGTGACACCGCGCACCTCCACGCCGCCGGCCCCGGCCCATGCTGGCGCCGGCCCCAGCCCGAGGTCCTGCATCCGGGCCATCACCTCAGTGACCCGCATTGGCTGGCACGCGATACATCGCCTCGTGGCGCAGGTCGCGCGGCTGGGCGATGGCAGGTACCGGCGTCATCGCGGCGGCGGGTGCTGCCGGCGGATGCGCGGGTGCCGTGCGGGCCATCGACGCGCCCGCGGGGCGACCGGGCTGCAACGGAATGGCCAGCGACGCCTGAATGGCGGCGGCGTTGTCCGTCTCCGGCAGCAGGCCCAGCATCGGCGCCACGCGCGCGATCACGCGGCCGGCGGCCGGCGCGCTCACCCAGCCCGCCGTGGCGTAGCCGTGCGTGCTGGCGTTCGCCTTCGGCTCGTCCAGCATCATGTAGACCGCATAGCGCGGCGCGTTCATCGGGAACACGGAGATGAAGGCGGAGACGCGCGCGTTGGCCTTGTAGCCGCGCCCGCCGCCGGTCTTCTGCGCCGTGCCGGTCTTGCCGCCGACGAAATAGCCGGGCACCTCGGCAGGCTTGCCGTAGCCGTCGGTGACCACGAGGCGCATCAGCCGGCGCACGATGTCCGACGTGCCAAGCTGCATGATCCGCGTGCCCTGCTCGGGCGGGGCTCCCTGGTCTGCGGCCAGAATGGTCGGGCGCATCAGCACGCCGCCGTTCGCCACGCCCGCCGTGCCCCTGACGACCTGCAACGGCGTCACCGCGATGCCCTGGCCGAAGCCGATCGTCAGTGTCGCGGCTTCCTTCCAGTTCTTCTCGGGCGGCACCAGCGGGCTGACGGCGGGCAGCTCGATCGGCACGCGGCTCAACATGCCCAGCCTTCCGCATCCAGGCCTGCTGCCGCTCCGTGCCCACCGCCTCGGCCATGTGCGCGGCGCCGATGTTGGAGGAGTAGGCGATGATCTCGGGCACGTACAGCCAGCGGTGCTTGCCCTCGAAATCGTTGATGACATGGCGGCCGATATGGATCGGCTGCGCTGGCGTCGAAGCCGTTCCAGATGTTGACCACGCCGTCGTCGAGCGCCATCGACACGGTTTGCAGCTTGAACGTGCTGCCCGGCTCGTAGACGCGGCCGACCGTGCGGTTGACCTGTTCGTCGGCGGTCGCGTGGTCGAAGTCGTTGGCGTCGTAGTCGGGCAGGCTGACCATGGCGATCACTTCGCCGGTGCGCACGTCCATGACGATGCCGCAGCCGGCGATGGCGTTGAAATCGGTCTTCGCCTGCTCCAGCTCCTCGCGCACCACGGCCTGCACGCGCACGTCGATCGACAGGCGCAGCGGCGAGGGGTCCTCGCGCAGCCGCTGGTCGAACACTTTCTCCACCCCGGCCGCGCCGTGCCCGTCCACATCGACGCCGCCGAGCACCTGGGCGGCGACGCGGCCGAGCGGGTAGCGGCGGCGCTCGTTCGGCTGGAAATACAGGCCCGGCACGCCGAGCTCATTGATCGCCAGCTCTTCCTTCGGCGTGATCTGGCGCGCCAGGTAGACGAACTGCTTGTGGGATTCCGACAGCCGCGCCAGCACCTGCGCCTGGTCGAGCTGCGGCATCACGGTGACCAGCTTATGCGCCACGTCCGCCACGTCGATCATTTCGCGCGGGTCGGCGTACAGGCCCGCGGTCGGCAGCGACACCGCCAGGATCTCGCCGTTGCGGTCGGTGATCATCGCGCGTTGCGCGTGCATGTCGAGGTCGAGCGCCGCCGGGATGGTTTGCCCGGCGATCCCGGCAGGCGGTGGCGGCGGGTCCTGATGGCGCTCGGCCACCTGTTTCGGCAGCACCGGCAGGATCACGGTCGCCAGCGCCAGCTTCACGGCCACCGAGCCGAACAGGGCGGCGAACCCGATCGCCGTGAACAGGAGCCGGCCGCGTGTCTTCTCCAGCGCCGCGCGGCGCGCCAGATCGGGCGCAGTGACGTGGACGAACTCCATGCGCGGCACCGAGGCGTCGCGCGGGGCGCCGAAGCGGCGCGCGGGCGTGAACGGGTCCGGCGCCGAATCCGGCCCTGAGGCGTCGTCGTCAGTCACCGCGCGACGCTCGTCGAATACAGTGTCGCGGCCCCGGCCTGGCTGACCGGGCTGACCGTCATCATCGTGCGCGCCATGCCGAGCGCGGAGGCCACCACCGGCACCGACGGATCGACCGGCCCGCCGCGTGCGATGCGGGCGACGGCTTCAGTGGTCGTGGTGGGCGGCGGCACGTAGGCGGGTGGGGCGGATGGCCGGGCGCGCGGCGGCGTAGACGGGCACGGCCTGACTGGCGAACTGGGCGGAAGGTGCCGCGCGCGGCGGCCAGAGCGGGGTGGGCGCCGACGACACGGCGGTGTTGCGCGCGACCTGGGCGCGCGTCGCGGCATGCGCGGCTGCGGCCACCGGAATCGGTTGCGTCGGCCGGGCGGCCAGCGCCATCGGGTGCGGCGCGACATGCACGCTCGCCACCACCGGCCCGGGAGTCGTGGCCTCCTGTCGCGGGGCAGGCGTCGCGGCGACGGCGGCCACCGGGCGCACGGGTTCGGCGGCCGGTTCGGCGCGGGCCACCGGGGTCGCCTCCGGTTCCAGCGGTGCCGGCGGCTCGGCCTCGGGCGTGCCCACCGGCGGCAGCCGACGGTCGAGATCGGCCATCGACGCCCATTGCTTCGGGTCGGTCGACCGAAGGTTCGGGAGGTACTGAGAGGCGAGGCTCTCCAGCCGCTCAGGGTCGTTCAGCAGCTGGTATTCGGCCCGCAGCAGCCCGGCGCGTGTCAGCGTCGCGTCGGTCGCCTCGCGCAGATGGCGGATCTCCTGGTCGCGCAGCTGTGCCTGATGCTTGATCTGGTACAGCGACAGTCCCGACCCGGCGGCCAGCAGCGCGCAGATCAGCGTGAAGGGTCGGATCATGCCTGTGTCTCCCCGACATCCGAGCCTAGCCGTTCGATCGCGCGCAGCCGGGCGCTGCGTGCGCGTGGGTTGGCGTGGCTTTCGGCTGCACCCGGCCGCACCGCCTTGGGCGTGAGCAGTCGCCATGCGGCTGGCGGGCGCCCGAGCAGCCCCGCCGGATCGTGGCGCGAAGGCTGCGCCGCGCGGCCGGACGCCTCGACCATGAAGCGTTTGACGAGCCGGTCTTCGAGCGAATGGAACGACACCACCACCAGCCTCCCGCCGGGGCCGAGCAGTTCGGCGGCCTGTTCCAGCCCGCGCGTGATCTCGCCCAGCTCGTCGTTGACCCGGATGCGTAGCGCCTGGAAGCTCCGAGTCGCCGGATCGATGCCCGATCGATCGGGCGGAACGATGGCACGAATTATGCCGGCCAGCTGCGCCGTGCCCGTGATCGGGGCCGTCGCCCGCGCCGCCACGATGGCGCGCGCGATGCGGCGCGACAGGCGTTCCTCGCCGAGCTCATACAGCGTGTCGGCCAGTTCGGCCTCGGGCAGCTGGTTGACCAGATCGGCGGCGGTGGGGCCTTCGCTGGCCATGCGCATGTCGAGCGGGCCGTCGGTGCGGAAGCTGAAGCCGCGCCGCGGCTCGTCGATCTGATACGACGAGACGCCAAGGTCCAGCACGATTCCGTCCAGACGTTGCACGCCGGCCTCGCGCAGCAGCGCCAACATGTTGCCGAAGCTGCCATGGATCAGGTGCAGCCGGCCCGGATGGCGGACGGCCAGGGCTGCGCCGCGCGCGATCGCCTCCGGGTCGCGGTCGATCGCCCACAGCGTGCAGGCGGCTGCCTCCAGGATGGCGCTGGCGTAACCACCGCCGCCGAACGTGCCGTCCAGGTAGGCGGCCCCGTCGCGCGGGGCGAGCGCCTCGATCACCTCGGCCAGCAGTGACGGGGACATGGCCGCTCATGCGGCGGCTCCGGCGAGCGTCAGGCCCTGGCTGCGGGCGCGTTCGCGCGCCTCGGCGCGGCGGCGCTCGGCGGCGGCCGGCTCCCAGATCTGAAAAATGCGGCCATTGCCCATGAACACCACGGACTCGGAGAGGTTGGCGTGCGCCACCAGCGCTTCCGGCAGCACGATGCGTCCTTCCTTGTCGGCCTCCACCGGGAAGGCGTCGGCGTAGAGCGATGTCGAGAGGTCGTCATGCGCCTCGCTGAACACGTCCAGCGCGTCGAGCGGGGTGGCCAGCGCTTCGAACACTGCGGCGGGCCAGCCCTCGATGCACGGATGCTTGTGGGACGGGCGCAGCACCAGCGGCGCCCCACCGGCTTCCGCCGGCTTCAGCACGGCACGAAACGGCGCGGGAATGGACACGCGGCCCTTGGCGTCCAGCCGGTTCGTGTGGGTGCCAAGGAAGCGGGTCATTCGGCCGGCTGCGTCCCTTTCCAGCGTGATCCATCCGCCACGCGGCGTGTGGTGCTGACTTCACGTTGCGGTGTGAGCGCCGCCCTCCGGCCGCATGCGCGGCACGGCCCCATCGCTCCTGGGATGACATGGGATAACATGGGTAAACATGGGCGTCAAAGGGAATGTCCCGGTTGTAATCCGGATCGTTCCCGATAAATCCAGGATAATCAGCATGTTAGGAGAAATTCGTGTCTACCTATTTGGGCCAGCCGTGTAATGGCCTAATATTCGTGTTTTGTTCCTTCGGTTGCACGGCGCGTGTACGGTGCGAACGGTTCGAGTCAACCCGGTACCACGCGGGTTTGATCGACGTGGGCAGCGAATCCTTGCTGCGCTGATCAGGCAGAAAATGCCAGACGGCCTGTAAGCCGGGTTCTGTCCGCGCCTTGCGACGCGGGGCGACCATTCCTCTGGGACGCGCATTGCTGCGCGCCTCGCGCGACCAACCCGGGCTGCGGGGCGGGAAGCCCCTGCGTCACAGGTCCGGGTTGCCCCGGAGCCTGCCGCCGGCAGCCCCTATTCGGTCTTGCTCCCGGTGGGGTTTACCCTGCCGCCCCTGTCGCCAGGGGCGCGGTGCGCTCTTACCGCACCGTTTCACCCTTGCCGGCGGGAGGGTATGGCCTCACGTCGGCGGTTTGTTTTCTGTGGCACTGTCCCTAGGGTTGCCCCCGCCGGCCGTTAGCCGGCACCGTTTTCCCGTGGAGCCCGGACTTTCCTCCACCGGGGGTATCACCCCGGCAGCGGCCGCCCGGCCGTCTGGCGGCGCGGGTGGTGCGCCGCGCGGGCGATCGTGTCAATGGCCTCGGTCAGAGGCAGGGGCCGGGTCGTCTCTCAAGTAGACCCCCTGAATACTCGCGTACGTAAGCGCACATTATTTCGTTAATACGTGCCCCGTAATCGCCATTCTGCCGGCGGAACCAGTTGGTCACGGCCGGATCGACCGCGACCGTCGTCTATTACGGCGATCAGCACATCGCTAAGTGGACCGATCGCAACCCAGCGCAGTTCCCCGCATTGGGCCGATCGGGCAAGATCAGCGGATCACCAGCGAAGATCGTGGTCGCAAGCCGGAAATCGATGTCGTGCTCGGCGATATTCGCCAGCCGCTTTGCCTCGTCCCATTCGAATTTCACGGAAGTTGGCTCATCCGCACAGCCGCGCCACCGCCAGCAGGCGCGCCAGCGTGCCCGCATCGGCCTGGCCGGTCACCGCCTCACCGCGCCAGTGCCGCTGGAACGCCCGCAACACGCTCGACAATCCCGGATCGAGCGCCCCCTCCGCCGCCGCCCGGTAGCCGATCGCGCCCAGCGCCGCCCGCACGTCGCGCAGCGACGCCGCATCGCGCACCGCCCCGCCGGTGCCGAGGTCGGGCACACCGTCCGGCCACAGCCCCACGCCTTCGCGCGCCAGCCCGGCCCAGTCGAATTTCTCGCCGGGATCTTCCTTGCGATCCGGTGCGATGTCGCTGTGCGCGACAACGTCCCGCGCGGCGACCGCATGCCGCGACAGAATTGACAGGCACAAATCGCACACCGATGCCATCTGCAACACCGGAAAATCGCGATAGCCGTGCTCATGGCCCGGATTGACGATCTCGATGCCGACCGACCAGTCGTTCAGCCCGGTGCGCCCACGCCAGAACGACACGCCGGCGTGCCATGCCCGCCGTTCCTCCGGCACCAGTTGCCAGATGGTGCCATCCTCCTCGACCACGTAATGTGCCGACACGCGTGCCGCCGGGTCGCGCAGGCGGTCCAGCGCCGCGCGCGCGGTGGGCATGCCGGTGTAATGCAGCACGATCGTGTCCACGGTGGCGCCGTCGGGCCTGGCGTCGTGGTTCGGGCTGAGCAGCGCGCGCGCGCGCACCGTTACAGCCCCCGTTCCCGCTTCACACGGTCCCAGGCCGCATTGATGCGCGCCACCTTCTCGCTGGCGCGGGCGATGAACTCCGCCGGCACGCCGCGGCTGGCCAGACTGTCCGGATGGTTTTCCCTCATCAGCCGCTTCCACGCCGAGCGGATGTCCTCGCCCGACATGCTGCGCGCCACGCCCAGCACCTCATAGGGGTCTTCCGCATCCGCAGGCGGCCGGGGCCGTGTCGTTCCGCTGCTGGCCCGTTCCCACGCCGCCTGGCCCAGGCCGAACCGGTGGCAGACCGCCAGCAGGAATTGCTGTTCGGCCATGGTCAGCGGTTTGTCGGCGCGGGCGATGGCGAACAATGCCGCCAGCACATCCTCCAGCACGCCCGGCGCGTCGGGGAACGCCTCGCCGAGCTGGGTGGCATAGCCCTCGAACGCCTCAGCGCTGTCGCGCGCCTGATCGAACAGCCGGCCGATGTCGTGTGCCGATTGCGGTGGAATCCGAAAGCTGCGCTTGAAACCGTCGATCTCCGCGCGGTTCACCGGCCCATCGCATTTGGCGAGCTTGGCGCTGAGCACCACCACGCAGATGGCGAACACCTGGTCCTTGCGGCCGAGCATCGCCGCCAGTCGCGCCGGATTGACGGCGCCGACACCCGGCAGGTGCACGCCGCCGGCGAATTGGGCAAGCCCGCCCGCCTCCGCCGCGTGGCCGAGGGCAGCACCCACGACCGCGCCCAGCGGGCCGCCCACGGCAAATCCGGCCACGCCCCCGATGATCTTGCCCCACACGCCTGTCGGTCCCGATCCGTTCTCGTCTGCCTGTATCACGGCCGCGCTGCACTCGGCAAAGAACCGCGCAGTATCCAAATGGGTCGCAGCGTCGATCGCGGCTACCGATTAGCCGTTGCCCGGCGAGGACTCCGTCCGCATTGTCTGCCCACTTTTTACCTGCGGGAAACACGATGGCTGGCTGGCAGTTCTGGATCGATCGCGGCGGCACCTTCACCGATCTCGTAGCGCGCGATCCGGCGGGCCGATTGCACACGCACAAGCTGCTGAGCGAGAATCCCGGCCGCTACCGCGACGCCGCCATCGCCGGCATCCGCGCGCTGCTCGGCCTGGCGGATGGCGACGCGATTCCGCCCGGCGCCATCGACTGCGTCAAGATGGGCACCACGGTCGCCACCAACGCGCTGCTGGAGCGCAAGGGCGAGCGCACGCTGCTGGTGGTCAATCGCGGCTTCGCGGATGCGCTGCGGATCGGCACGCAGGCGCGCCCGCGTCTGTTCGATCTGAAGATCACGCTGCCGACGATGCTGTATGAGCGCGTCGTGGAACTCGCCGGCCGCGTTGCCGCCGACGGCAGTGAGATCGAGCCGCTCGACGAGGCGGCGGCCCGGGCGGCCTTCGCCGCCGCACGCGCGGACGGCATCGCCGCCGTCGCCATCGTGCTGATGCATGCCTGGAAGTATCCCGCATCACGAGCAGCGCCTGGGCGAACTGGCGCGGGACGCCGGATTCACCCAGGTCTCCGCCAGCCACGCGGTCAGCCCACTGCTGCGGCTGGTGCCGCGCGGCGATACCACGGTGGTCGACGCCTATCTGTCGCCGATCCTGCGCCGTTATGTCGATCAGGTGGCCGCCGAGCTTGATGGCGTGAAGCTGTACTTCATGCAGTCCAACGGCGGACTGGCGGAGGCGCATCGCTTCCAGGGCAAGGACGCGATCCTGTCCGGCCCGGCCGGCGGCATCGTCGGTGCCGTGCGCACTGCCGCGATGGCGGGGCTGGAGCGCATCATCGGCTTCGACATGGGCGGCACCTCGACCGACGTGGCGCTGTATGCCGGCGCGTTCGAACGCGCGTTCGAGACCGAGGTGGCCGGCGTGCGGCTGCGCGCGCCGATGATGGCGATCAACACCGTAGCGGCCGGCGGCGGCTCGATCCTGCATTTCGACCGGCGCGGTTCCGCGTCGGCCCGGACAGCGCCGGCGCCGTGCCCGGGCCGGCCGGCTACCGCCGCGGCGGACCGCTGACGGTGACGGACGCAAATATTTGCGTCGGGAAGATCCAACCGGTGCATTTCCCGGCCATCTTCGGCCCGGAAGGTGACCAGCCGCTTGACGCCGAGATCGTGCAGGAAAAATTTGCAGCCCTTGCCGGGCAGATTGCCGAGGCCACCGGCATCAGCCGCACGCCGCGCGAAATCGCCGATGGGTTCCTGCGCATCGCGGTCGCCAACATGGCCAATGCGATCAGGCAGGTCTCGGTGCAGAAGGGCCACGATGCCACCCGCTTCGCGCTGACCTGCTTCGGCGGCGCCGGCGGCCAGCACGCCTGCCTTGTGGCCGACGAGCTCGGCATGGACACGGTGTTCATCCATCCGTTCGCCGGCGTGCTCTCGGCCTACGGCATGGGGCTGGCCGACCAGAGCGTGATGCGCGAGCAGGCCGTGGAAATGCCGCTGAGCGCCGAAGCCCTGCCGGCGCTGACCGGACTGGCCGACGAACTCGCGGCGCGCGCGGTCGACGAATTGCGCGCCCAGGGCGGCGAGATGTCGCGGCTGTCGGTGACCCGCCGCGTGATGCTGCGCTATGTCGGCACCGAGGCGGCATTGCCGGTGCGGCTCGGCGATCTGGCCGCGCTGACCGAGGCGTTCACGGCCGCCCACCGCGCCCGCTTCGGCTTCGCGACACCCGGCCGCGCGCTGATCGTCGAGGCGATCTCGATCGAAGCCACCGCGTCCGGGGAGCCGATCGCCGAGCCGGATCTGCCGCCGCGTGCGGCCGGTGCTCCGGTGCCGATAGATACCGTCTTGATCTGGAGCGGCGGTGCCGACGTGCAGGCGCCGGTGTTCGACCGCGCGGCGCTGGCACCCGGCGACCGCATCACGGGTCCGGCGCTGATCCGCGAGGCGATCGCCACCACGGTCATCGAACCGGGCTGGACGGCCGAGGTCACGCCGAAGGATCATCTGCTGCTGCACCGAACCAGTCCGCGTGACCGCGCGGACGAGGCGACCGGGCGGCCGGACCCGGTGCTGCTGGAACTGTTCAACAACCTGTTCATGAACGTGGCCGAGCAGACCGGTGCCGTGCTGCAGAACACCTCGCAGAGCGTCAACATCAAGGAGCGGCTGGATTTCTCCTGCGCCATCTTCGATGCCAACGGCGCGCTGGTCGCCAACGCGCCGCACGTGCCGGTGCATCTGGGCGCGATGGGCGAGAGCGTGCGCGTGGTTCTGGCGCATCGGCGGGACACGCTGCGGCCCGGCGACGTGATTGCGCTGAACAACCCGTTCAACGGCGGCACCCATCTTCCCGACGTGACCGTCATCACCCCGGTGTTTGCGCAGGACCGACGCGAAATCCTGTTCTTCGTCGGCAGTCGCGGCCATCACGCCGATATCGGCGGCATCACGCCCGGCTCGACGCCGCCCGACTCCCACACGCTCGACGAAGAAGGCGTTGTCATCGACGATTTCCTGCTCGTCTCCGAAGGACATTTCCGCGAGGCCGAGTTCCGCGCGTTGCTGGCGAGCGCAAAATATCCTGCGCGCAGCCCGGACGTGAACGTGGCCGATATCAAGGCGCAGGTTGCCGCCAACGAGAAGGGTGTGCGCGAACTGCAACGCGTTGTGGCGCAGTACGGCTGGCCTACGGTGCGCGACTACATGCGCCACGTCATGGACAACGCCGAGGAAAGTGTGCGCCGCGTGCTTGAACGCATCGGCGGCGGTGCGTTCGCATATGTCATGGACGATGGCTCCCCCCTGCATGTGCGGGTCAGCGTGGACCGCACGGCGCGCCGTGCCGTGGTCGATTTCACCGGCACCGGCAAGCAGCGCGGCGACAATTTCAACGCGCCGCCGGCGGTTACGCGCGCGGTCGTGCTGTATGTGTTCCGCTGCCTGGTCGGTGCCGATATCCCGCTCAACGACGGCTGCCTCAAGCCGATCGAGTTGCGCATTCCGCCCGGCACGTTCCTCTCGCCCGCGCCCGGCGCTGCCGTCGTGGCCGGCAACACCGAAGTCTCGCAGGCGGTGTGCAACGCGCTGTTCGGCGCACTCGGCGCGATCGCGTGCAGCCAGGCGACGATGAACAACTTCCTGTTCGGCGACGCGACCCGTCAGTATTACGAAACGATCTGCGGCGGCACCGGCGCCGGGCCGGGCTTCGACGGCACCTCCGCCGTGCAGACCCACATGACCAACACCCGCATGACCGACCCGGAGGTGCTGGAGCTGCGCTATCCGGTGGTGCTGGAGGCGTTCGCGATCCGGCACGGCTCCGGCGGCGTTGGCCGCTGGCGTGGTGGCGACGGGGCGCGCCGGCGCATCCGCTTCCTGGAGCCGATGACGGCGGTGATGGTCGCCTCGCGCCGCACGGTGGCGCCGTTCGGGCTCGATGGCGGGGCGGATGGCGCGCCCGGCCGGCAATGGGTGGACCGCGCCGACGGCAGCCGCACGGTGCTGGCCGGCACCGACCGCGCCGAACTGCAGCCGGGCGACAGCGTCACCGTCGAAACCCCGGGGGGCGGCGGGTTCGGCGCCGCGCCGGGCTGACCGGTGCGCGTGTTCCGCATCCTCGGTGTCGTGCTGGTGGCGCTGTTCGCGGTCACGTTGGCTGCCGCATGGCTGGTGCCGCCACGGCTCGATCTGAACGGCTGGCGCGGCGAGATCGCCCGGCTCGCCGCCGTTCGGGTCGGCCGCCCGGTGCGCATCGACGGTCCCATCACGCTGCGCCTGCTGCCCGAGCCGATGCTGACCGCCTCCGACGTGAGCGCCGGCGACACTGAAGGCGTCCGGGTCACCGCGTCCGAACTGCGGGTGCGTCTGGCGCTCGTGCCGCTGCTGGAGAATCGCATCGCCGCGCGCGAACTGGTGCTGCGCGGCGCCAATCTCGAATTGCCCTGGCCGCTCGACCCGGATTTGCTGATTGTCCGCACGCCGCCCTGGCTGTCCGCGCTGTCGGCACGGGTGGAGGACAGCAAGCTGCGCATCGGCAACCTGAGCTTCAGCCATATCGACGCCACGCTGACCACGGACGGCTACACCGGCACCTATGCCGCCGCCGGTACCGCCGCGCTGTCGGGCCATACCTGGAGCTTCACGGTGCGCCTCACGCAGCCCGGCCGGGACGGCTCGGCCGGGCTCGACGCGACGCTGGACGGGCAGGGACCGCTGCTGGGCACCGGCGGCGAAGCTGAGCGGCCAGATCGGGCCGGATGGCACGCTGGCCGGGCGCGTCAGCGGCAGCGGCCACGATCTGTCGCAGCTGCTGCCGGCGCCGCCGGTGCCATTCCGCGGCGAAGGACGCATCACGGTCGCCGGCGGGCTGGCGGCGGCGGACGATCTGGCCATGGAGATCGGCGGCTCGCCGGCCAAAGGCGCCATCGCGGTGCGGGTGTCGCCGACGCCACGCCTCGATGTGGCGCTGGCCGCAAGCCGGATCGATCTGGATGCCTGGCTGCCGGTGCTGGTGCGCGCCTCGGCGTTGACGCTGCCCACCGGCATCGACCTGTCCGCCGAGGCTGCGACCTTCGCGGGCGGCACGCTGCGCGGCCTGCGCGCGGCGGTGGACCTGTCGTCCGCGGGTGCGGAGGTGCGCGAGGCGCGGGCCGTGCTGCCGGGCGAGGCGCCGTTGCGGCTGTCCGGCCGCATCACGCCGGGCGAGCCGGGCGTGCCGACGCATCCGCGTTTCGAGGGTGATGTCGCCGTGACCGCGCCCGCCCTGCGCACCACGCTCGCCTGGCTGGAGCACGCCGGCGTGACCCCGTTCGCGGCCTTGCCGGAGGGCGTGCTGCGAACGCGCGGAGCTGTCCGGGCATGTCGTCGCGGAAGCGAACCAGGTTGCGGTCGGCGCGCTCAACGGCACCGTGGACGGCAGCCATCTCAGCGGCAGCCTGACGCTGCGCCACGACAAGCGGTTCGCGATCGGCGCCGGGCTGGCCGTCGACCGGCTGGATCTCGACCCGTGGCTGTCGGCCGAACCGCCCGCGCTGGCCTCGCTGCCCGAGCGGTTCGGGCGGTTTGATGTCGATGTGCGGCTGGAAGCCAAGACCGCCATTGTACATGGCATAACTATTTCGCCCCTGTCGGTCGATGCCGGCGCCGAGGGCGGCCGGCTGACGCTGCGCAAGCTCGACATGCAGGTCGACGGCATGCATGCCAGCGCCTCGGCGACGGTGGGCGAGGGCGGCCAGGTGACGGAGGGGCGGCTGGATCTTCAGGCGCCGCAGGCCGAGACGCTGGTGGGGCTGCTGCCCGAACTCGCTGGCCGACATCGGGCGCCGTACGCCGCGGCTGTGGCGGGCGGCGGCGAACGTCCAGGTGCTCGGCGCCGGGATGCCGAACAAGCTCGAACTGAAAGTGACTGCCGACCTCGGCGACCTGCATCTGGAGGCACAGCCGACGTTCAATCTCCAGGCGCACAGCTGGAGTTCGACGACGATGCTGCGCCACCCGGGTGCGCCGCGTCTGGCCGAGGCGCTGGGCATGCCCAGCGCCGCCGCGTGGCTCGGCGACGGTTCGCTCAGCCTGATCGCGCAGTTCTCCGGCGCCGCCGGCAAGCTCTCCGCCGACAGTTTCGAACTCACCGCCGGCGGCCTGCATGCCACCGGTGCGTTGGCGCTGGATCACGCCGGGGGCCGGCTGCCGTCGCTGACCGGGCATATCGACGCCGAGACGCTGCCATTGCCGCTGCCCTATCCGCGTGCGCTGGATCCGCTGCCGATCGACGCGCTGTCGGGCTGGGAGGCATCGGTGAAGCTGCGCGCCGGGCGGGTGTTGGCGGGAATGCTGCCGGTGATGGAGCAGGCCGAAGCCTCGCTGGCGCTGACCCGCGGCGTGCTGCGCATCGATGCGCTGAGCGCCAAGGTGTCGGGCGGCACGCTGGCGGGCCTGGGCATCTTCGACAGCCATGCCGAGCCGCCGACGCTGGGGCTCAATCTCGCCGTCACCGGCGCTGCCGTCACGGGACCGCTGTTCGACCTGCCGCTGGACGTCACGGCCGGCACGCTGGATCTCGGCCTCGCGGTGACGGCCTCCGGCCATTCCCCGGCCGCTTTGCTGGCCACGCTCGGCGGCGATATCCATCTGGCAGTGCGCGACGGCGTGCTGTCCGGAGTCGCGATGGGCAAGGCCGATGGCGACCTGACCAGCGAATTCGGCCCTGGCGGCATTAAGCGGCGGCACCACCCCGTTCCAGTCGCTGGACGTGACGGCGCAGGCGGAAAGGGGCGTGCTGACGCTGCGCTCGGCGTCCCTGGTCGCGCCGTCCGGCAGCGCGACGCTGACCGGCAGCGTCGATCTCGCCGGGGCAGCGGCCGATCTGCGCCTGGCCCTCCGCCCGGCGGTACCGGCCGCGCCGGTGGTCGGGACGCCGGAGATCGGGCTGCGGCTCACCGGCCCGCTGGATACGCCACGCCGCACGCCCGAACTCGCTGCCGTGACGCGCTGGCTGACGGCTCGCGCGGCCTCTACCGCTGCAGCGGAGCCCGCGCCCCAGCCCTGACGCCCGCCGGTCAGACGTGCAGCGGCGGTTCTTCGAGCACGCTGAAGGCGAGATGCAGCAGGTGCTCCGCCGTAATCGAAAAGCCGGAGCGGTCGGCGTCCTTGGCCAGCGCCAGCAGACGATCACACATGACGAGCGGGCTGGCCGGCGGAACGGGAACGGTCTCGCGCGGATCGCGAAGGTGCGACATTGGGGGTCATCCCTCGGTTCACGTATGTATTACGCGGCAGAGACGATTTGGTTTCGCCGCCTACGCGAGATGCACCCCGCAAGTTTGCCCGACTGTTAATGGTGTACGGCTTCGACCGGCCGTCTGAGGGCGTGCACGCGCAGGGCTGAGGCGAGCGGGCGGTCCGGCTGGCGGGCCGCATCCACTTCGGCCACCACGGCCGCGACGCTGCGGCCGCTGTCGGCGGCGAGCGCACACAGCACCTGCCAGAACTCCGGCTCCAGCGCCACGCTGGTGCGGTGGCCGGCCAGCGTGAAACTGCGCTTGACCAGGACGCTCATGCTAGCCTTCGGTGCGCGTCATTGGTTTCCCACCCGCAATCGCTGCGCCGCCCAGCACGCCGCCTCGGCGACAACCGGATTTGGGTCGGCGGCAAGCCGGTCAACATGCGGTAACAGCGTACGGTCGCCGGAGTTGCCGATCGCGATCAGAACGTTGCGGACGAAGCGATCGCGGCCGATGCGCTTGACGGGCGAGCCGGCGAAGCGGCGGCGGAACGCGGCGTCGTCGAGGCCGGCGAGTTCGGCGAGATCCGGCGCGAGCAGGTCGGCGCGGGCCGCAGTTTCGCGTGCCGCGTGGCCTGGGCGAAGCGGTTCCAGGGACAGACGGCGAGGCAGTCGTCGCAGCCGTAGATGCGGTTGCCCATCGCCGGGCGCAGTCGCGTCGGGATCGGGCCGGCATGCTCGATGGTGAGGTAGGAGATGCAGCGCGTGGCATCGAGCCGGTACGGCGCGGGGAAGGCGTCGGTCGGGCAGGCGTGCAGGCAGCGCGTGCAGGTGCCGCAGCGATCTGGCGTGCGGCGGGTCGGGCGGCAGCTCGAGCGTGGTGTAGATCTCGCCGAGGAACAGCCAGGAGCCGTGGCGGCGCGAGACGAGATTGGTGTGCTTGCCCTGCCAGCCGAGGCCGGCCTGCGCCGCGAGCGGCTTTTCCATCACCGGCGCGGTATCGACGAAGACTTTTACCTCCGCCGCGAAGCCGGCGACGATGAACTGGCCGAGATGCTTCAGCATGCCCTTGACGACATCGTGGTAGTCGCGGTTGCGCGCATAGACCGAGATGTTGCCGGCGTCTCGGCGTGGCCAAGTGTCGCCAGCGGGTCTTCGGCCGGGCGCGTAGGTGAGGCCGAGGCAGATCACGCTGCGGGCCTCCGGCCAGAGCGCCTGCGGCTCGGCTGCGCTGCTCGGTGCGGTCGCCGAGCCAGCCCATGTCGCCGTGCTGGCCGGCGGCGAGGAACGCGCAGCAGCCGCCTCCGCGCGCCTCCGGCCCCAGCTCGCGCGGGCGCGAAGCCGACCGCATCGAAGCCGAAGCGCGAGTGCCTTGGCGCGTATCAGCTCGGCGGTGCGCGTTCAGCCCCGCCCGCGATATGGGGCGACGCCCTGGTCGGGCATCCAGACGCCGGTCGGGCGGCGCGCCGGTCTGCCAGAACACGTCGATCGGGATGCCGCCGCGCGGATACCAGTAGGCGCCGATGCGCAGCCACACCGGGTGCCAGCAGATCCACCAGCCGCCGCGCCACCAGCATCGTGCAGGCCTCGTGGAAGGCGCCGTGGTTGCGGAAACTGTTCAGGAACAGTTTCAGCGATTTGCTCTCGACGATCCAGCGCGGGGAATGTAGTCGATGACGAGATGGGCGAAATCCGGCTGGCCGGTCATCGGGCAGAGCGAGGTGAATTCCGGGCAGGCGAAGCGCACGACGTAGTTCTGGCCCGCACGCGGGTTGGGCACGCGCTCCAGCACCGCCTCGTCCGGGCTGGCGGGGATGCGCGTGGGGTGGCCGAGTTGGGTCAGGCCGTCGTAGATGTCCGTCATGCTGTGTCTCCGGCGGTCCAGGCGGCGCGCATTGCGGCTTGCGTGTGCCGCCAGCCGGCCCGACACGGATCGCCGCGCGGATGCCGGCGCATCAGGTCCTGGTAATACTGGATATTGTGCCAGGTCAGCAGCATCGGGCCGAGCATTTCCTCGCAGCGGAACAGATGATGCAGATAGGCGCGCGCTGTGGCGCGTGCACAGCGGGCAGGCGCAGCCGGGGTCGAGCGGGCGGTCGTCGTCGGCGAAGCGGGCGTTGCGCAGGTTGAACACGCCGCGGCTGGTATAGGCGCGCGCGGTGCGGCCGGCGCGCGTCGGGATCACGCAGTCGAACATGTCGATGCCGCGCGCGACCGCGCCCAAGAATGTCGTCGGGCGTGCCGACGCCCATCAGGTAGCGCGGCCGGTCGGCGGGCAGCCGCGGCACGGTGTCGTCCAGCACCGCGAACATCGCCTGCCTGGCCCTCGCCGACCGCGAGGCCGCCGATCGCGTAGCCCTCGAAGCCGATGCGCGCCAGCGCCTCCGCCGAGCGGGCGCGCAGATCGGGGAACACGCCGCCCTGGTTGATGCCGAACAGGCCGTAGCCGGCGCGCGGGGCGAACGCCGCGCGGCAGCGCGCGGCCCAGCGCATGGACAGCTCCATGCTGTCGCGGGCCTGGTTCCTCGGTGGCCGGGAACGGCGTGCATTCGTCGAGCGCCATGGTGATGGTGGCGTCGAGCTGGTGCTGGATGTCGATGCGACGTTCCGGCGTCAGCCGGTGCTGGCGTGCCGTCGATATGGCGAGCGGAAGGTCACGCCGTCGGCATCGAGCGTGCGCAGGGCGGCCAGCGACATGACCTGGAAGCCGCCGGAATCGGTCAGGATCGGGCCGGGCCAGTCCATCATCCGGTGCAGGCCGCCGAGCCGTGCCACGCGGTCGGCGCCGGGGCGCAGCATCAGGTGATAGGTGTTGCCGAGGATCAGCCGTGCGCCGGTGGCGCGCACCGCGTCGGCCGTCATGGCCTTGACGGTGCCGGCGGTGCCGACCGGCATGAAGACCGGCGTCTCCACCTCGCCATGCGCGGTGTGCAGCGTGCCGGCGCGGGCGGCGCCGTCGCTGGCGTGGTGGGTCCAGTGCAAGGTCATGCGAAGGTCATGCGCGCTCCAGCAGCGAGGCATCGCCATACGAATAGAAGCGGTAGCCCGCAGCGATCGCGTGCGCATAGGCCGCGCGCATGCGCTCGGTGCCGGCAAAGGCGCAGACCAGCATGAACAGCGTCGAGCGCGGCAGATGGAAATTCGTCATCAGCAGATCGGCGCTGCGAAAGACGATGGCCGGGGAGGATGAAGATCGCCGTTTCGCCGGCGAACGGCAGAATGGTGCCGTCGGGCGTCGGCCGCCGATTCCAGCAGGCGCAGCGACGGTGGTGCCGACCGCGACGACGCGGCCCCCGGCCTGCGGCGGGCGTTGATCGCGGCGGCGGCGGCGGGCAGAAATCTCGCCGCGCTCGGCGTGCAGCGTGTGCGCGGGCGATGTCGTCGTCGCGCATCGGCAGGAAGGTGCCGGCGCCGACATGCAGCGTGACCGTGGTGCGCACGACGCCGCGTGCGGCCAGCGCGTCGAGCAGCGCCGGCGTGAAATGCAGCCCGGCCGTGGGCGCCGCGACCGCGCCCTCGTGATCGGCGAACACGGTCTGGTAGTCGGCCGCGTCCTGCGCCGTGGGGCCGGCCGGGCGGTCGATATAGGGCGGCAGCGCCAGCGCGCCGGCGCGGCGTAGCGCATCGGCGAACGCGGCACCGTCCAGGTTGAACGCCAGCGCCACGCCGCCATCCGGGTCGCGGGCGCGGATCTCGGCGGTCAGGTCGTCGGCGCCGTCGAAGCGCAAGGTATCGCCGGGATGCAGCCGGCGGGCGTTGCGCGCGAGCGCGTGCCAGGTGCCGTCCGCCAGCGGCCGGTCGAGCGTGATGCCGATGCGCGCCTCGCCCCGCCGCGCGGCCAGCTGCGCCGGGATGACGCGCGTGTCGTTGGCCACCAGGATGTCGCCGGAGCGCAGCAGATCCGGCAGATCGCGCACGAAGCGATCGTGCAACCCGTCCGCCGCCACATGCAGCAGCCGCGCGGCATCGCGCGGCCGGCACGGATGCTGGGCGATGCGCTCGGGCGGCAGCGCGAAATCGAAATCCGCAATGTCCATCGCGAAGCCGGCCTGCGGCGCTACTCGCCGAGATAGGTCGCAATCTCGATCAGATTGCCATCGGGGTCGCGGCAATAGACCGACAGCATGACGCCGAGAGCGCCGATCCGCTCCACCGGCCCGGTCTCCACCGCCACGCCGCAACGGGCCAGATGTTCCATCACGTCGTCCGGCCCGACGGCGGTGACGAAGCACAGGTCGGCCGTGCCGGCGAGCGGCTTGGCCGCCGGCCGATCCACTCCGTCTCGCTCGCGGTGTCGGGCCGAAGGTTGATCTTCTGGCCGCCGAACTTCAGGCGGTACGCTGCTCATGCGCCGAATTCCTCGCGGTCCATGCCGAGCACGCGCTGATACCAGGAGGCCGTGATCTCCAGGTCGCGGCAGTTCAGGACGAGGTGGTCGAGCCGGTCGACGGTGAAGCGCATGTGCTACTCCAGACCATCGTAGAAGTCGTTGCCCTTGTCGTCGATCACGATGAAGGCGGGGAAATCCTCCACCTCGATGCGCCAGACCGCCTCCATGCCGAGTTCGGGGTATTCCAGCACCTCGACCTTGCGGATGCAGTCCTGCGCCAGCCGCGCCGCCGGCCCGCCGACGCTGCCGAGGTAGAAGCCGCCGAACTGCTTGCACGCATCCTTCACCGCGCGCGAGCGGTTGCCCTTGGCCAGCATGACGAACGAGCCGCCGGCCGCCTGGAACGCGGCCACGTAGCTGTCCATGCGTCCGGCCGTCGTCGGGCCGAAACTGCCGGTCGCCAGCCCCTGCGGCGTTTTGGCGGGGCCGGCGTAGTAGACCGGATGATTCCTTGAATAATCCGGACAGACCCTGGCCGGCATCGAGCCGGTCCTTCAGCTTGGCATGGGCGATGTCGCGCGCCACCACCATCGTGCCGGTCAGCGACAGACGGGTCTTGACCGGGAACTGCGACAGCTGCGCCCGGATGTCGGCCATCGGGCGGTTCAGGTCGACCCGCACCACCTCGCCGCCGAGGATGTCGTCGGTGGTTTCGGGGAGATACCGGTGCGGGTCCGTTTCGAGCTGTTCGAGGAACACGCCATCCGGCGTGATCTTCGCGCGGATCTGTCGGTCGGCGCTGCACGAGACGCCGATCCCCACCGGCAGGCTGGCGCCGTGGCGGGGCAGGCGGATCACGCGCACGTCGTGGCAGAAATACTTGCCGCCGAACTGCGCGCCGATGCCGATGTGCCGGGTCATCTCCAGCACCGCCTGTTCCATCTCGAGATCGCGGAACG
Organism: uncultured Pseudomonadota bacterium; assembly: GCA_963764895.1. GTDB lineage: Bacteria > Pseudomonadota > Alphaproteobacteria > Acetobacterales > Acetobacteraceae > CAVXUK01. Next base: position 337,515 of record CAVXUK010000006.1, on the reverse strand, counting down.
CGCTGCCGGCCTTGCTGCCGGTCGTCGGCAACGTGTCCAGCCATTTGGTCGAGGCGAGTTTCACCGTCTTCAATGTCGCCTCGGCACTGGTGCCGCCGATGACGATGGCGAGGTGGTAGGGCGGGCAGGCCGAGGTGCCGAGCGTCTTGACCTTCGTCTCCAGGAACTTCGACCAGCTTCTCCGGCGACAGAATGCGCGCGGGTTTCCTGGAACAGGAACGTCTTGTTGGCCGGCCGCCGCCCTTGGCGACGAACATCAGGTGGAACTCGTCGGCATGGTCGCTCGCCGGGGGCGGCCGCGATGTCGAACTGCACCGGCAGGTTGTTGCCGGTGTTGACTTCCTCGAACATCGACAGCGGCGCCATCTGCGAATAGCGCAGATTGGTCTCGGTGTAGGTGCGATGGACGCCGTAGCTCAGCGCCTCCTCCTCGTCGCCGTCCACCCAGACGCGCTGGCCCTTCTTGCCGAACACGATGGCGGTGCCGGTGTCCTGGCACATCGGCAGCACGCCGCCGGCGGCGATGTTGGCGTTCTTCAGCAGGTCGAGCGCGACGAACCGGTCGTTGGCCGACGCCTCCGGGTCGTCGAGGATGTGCCGCAAGCTGCGCCAGATGCGCCGGGCGCAGCAGGTGGGAGACGTCGCTGGAACGCCTGGAACGCCAGTTCGGTCAGCGCCGCGGGTGCGACCTTGAGGATGCTGCGGCCGTCGCAGGTCGTCGTGGTGACGCCCGGCATCGCCAGCTTGCGCCACGGCGTGGCGTCCGGGCCGAGCGGGAACATCGGCGCGTAGCAGGAAACCGGACGGCCGCTGCATGCGGGGCGTTCATCGGGAGTAACTCTGTCGTGGGCGATTACTCTTTCGGCGGCGGCGGCGGCGGAACGCGTCCAGGCTGACCACCTGGGGTTCGGGCTTCTCCGGCTCCGGCTCCGGCGGCTCGGGCGGGGCGGCGAGGGCGGCGACAACGGCTGCGGGGTGGCCGGTTCCTCGGCCGGGAGCTGCGGCTTGAAGCGCAGGCCGAACTGTACCTGCGGGTCGGCGAACCCGGTGACCGCGCCGAGCGGGATGTGCAGCGTGGTCGGAACGCCGCCGAACGACAGGCCGACGCTCAGCTCGCCGGCCCCCTCATCCACTTTCAGGTCCCAGAACTGGTGCTGCAGGACGATCGTCATTTCCTGCGGGTACTGCGCGCGCAGCGCGGCGGGATGACGGCATGCGGATGGTCGGTTCGGAACGTGATGTAGAAATGGTGCGCCCCGGGCAGTCCGTGCTCCGCCACATGGTTCACCGCCCGCACCATCACCTGGCGCAACGCAGTCTCGGTCCATTCGTCATAGGGCAGCAAGCTTTCCGGCTGCTGCTCCTTGCTCGTCGTTCATCGCTCTGCCTCTCGGTGGTCGCGGCACATCCCATTAGCGCCTGGACGCGGGGGCGGAAAGGCCGGTCAGGCTTGCTGCCAGGGCGGCGCGAGGGCCGCGATGTGCAGCGCCACCGGACAATCGGCCGCATGGGCGCCGGGAAGGTAGCCGAGGCTCATCAGGAACTCGCCGACGATTTCGCCACCCGTGAACAAGAAATGGGTCTTGAACAGCTTGATCCAGGCGGCTTTGGCGCGCGGGTGGTGCGCGTCCAGCCATGCCGCGAAATCCGCCGTGGCTGGCGCGCAGGGCTTGCACGCGGCGGGCGTTCTCGATGATGGCCGCCACCTTCAGCCGGTTGCGGATGATCGCGGGGTCGGCCAGCAACCGCGCCTGGTCGGCCTAGTCCATGGCCGCCACGCGGTCCACGTCCCAGCCGGCGAAAGCCGCCCGCATGCCGGCGCGGCGCTTCAGCACGATCTCCCACGACAGGCCGGCCTGCATGATCTCGAGGCACAGCCGCTCGAACAGCACCGCTTCGTCGCGCTGCGGAAAGCCGTATTCGGTCGCGTGGTAGTCGGCGTGGACCGGGTGGCCCGGCGCGATGTGCAGTACGCTGCTCATGAGGCCGCCCGAGAGCGAAGTGGGGGGCTTCTGTTGCCCGGTGCCCCCCGAACCGCGCTTCTTACTGCTTACGCAGCGACAGCGAATGCAACATGTTGTCGTTGGCATTTGTGAATATGGCCCGATAACGGCGGTACCATGCCGGGCAAAAGATGGGTCTTTACCACGCGTGTCGAGCCTGTTTCGCCCCCATATCCCGGACCACTCCGGGCCGATGGTGGAGGCGCCGGGTACTGCCCCCGGGTCCACAACGATTATTCCACGCACCGTTTATCGCCATAGCCGGCAAGCCGGCAAGCCGAATATAGGCACGCTGCCCGCCGGAGTGAAGAGAGAGGCACGCCTATGAGCCTGACCGACGACCAGACGCCGAGATCGACGCCGCGCGGACGCCACGGCCATCGACGCGCCGTGCCACCGTCCCGGCGCTGGAGGCGATGCTGTTCACGGCCGATCCCGGTGCTGGACCACGGCTTCGTCCGCGTCATCGACTATATGGGCGACGACGCGGCCGTGGTGCAGGCGGCGCGCGTCTCCTACGGGCGCGGCACGCGCAAGGTCAGCGAGGATGCCGGGCTGATCCGCTACCTGATGCGCCACCGCCACTCGACGCCGTTCGAGATGTGCGAGATCAAGTACCATGTGAAGCTGCCGATCTTCGTGGCGCGGCAATGGATCCGCCACCGCACCGCCAACGTGAACGAGTATTCGGCGCGCTATTCGATCATGGACCGGGAGTTCTACATCCCGGCGCCGGAGCAGCTGGCCGCGCAGTCCGACCAACAACCGCCAGGGGCGCGGCGAGACTGCTGGACGGCGACGCAGGCGGCGCAGGTGCTGGCGCTGCTGCGCGCACGATGCCGAGCAGTGCTACGACCATTACAGCTGGATGCTGAACGAAGGCAGCCGGACGGCACGCCGCTCGATCCGGCCCGGCCGGGCCTGGCGCGCGAACTGGCGCGGATGAACCTGACGCTGAACACCTACACGCAGTGGTACTGGAAGACCGACCTGCACAACCTGCTGCAATTTCCTGTCGCTGCGCGCCGATCCGCATGCGCAGTACGAAATCCGCGTCTATGCCGAGGCGATGCTGGACCACGGTGGCCGCCTGGGTGCCGCTGACCTTCGCGGCCTTCCGCGACTACCGGCTGGGCGCGGTGACGTTCTCCGGCCCGATGCTGGCGGTGCTGCGGCGCATGCTGGCGGGCGAGGCGGTGGCGCAGCCGGGCAGCGGGCTGAGCAAGCGCGAGTGGGGGGAGATGATGGCGGCGTTGGGACGGGAGGGTTGACTGCCCATACGTGATTCGCGTATATCTGCCGTCCCAAATCATAGAATCGCAGAGGCGTCGCCGGTCATGAAAGAAAGAAATCCCAGATGCCTTGGGTTCTCGCGAACTATGGGTTCGCTGATGGGGTTGTCGTGGCCGAATTTCGCAACGGCCTCGATCGGATAGAAATCCTGGCCGACGTACAGGTCTGTGGCAAAACCGTCTTATTACGCGGGTGCCATATCGACGGAACAGGACCGAACCGGATCGGGGTGGGCCAGCTTATGCGTCTGGCACGCTGGGCGCGGGAGTGTCTGAATGTCGATGAACTCAGAATTGAAGGCGGTCTTAGATCGTCTGGGGCCAATCCGGGTCATCAGCCACGACCGCTCGTTTTCCGATGAATTGGCTCCTGTATTGCTGCGGCGCGATCCTGGGCCGTTTATCACTGCGGTAGCGGTCGCCAAACGCCTCTTCGCTGCGGGCATGTCCATGCGTGCAGCCCACGCCGCGATTAACTGGCTGGCCGCCGAAGGGCGCGCTGTGTGCGAGATTCCGGTCGATGGCGATATCGAGGGGCTTTCGCGCGATCTGCCAGCGATGAGTGTCCACCTGGATCGCCGCCGTGTGTTTTCCGACCCGGCCGCCTACGTTTCCGAGGTGCGCATCCGCCGCGGCTTGTCACAACGTGCTTTCGCCGGCGCGCTCGGGCTGGATGTGCGGACGTTGCAGAATTGGGAACAGGGCCGCAATACGCCGGACGCGGCGGTATTGCTGCTGGTCGCCATGTTTGATCGTGATCCCGCGGCGGTCATGGACACCTTGTTCGTACCGCCGCCGCTGGACCAGACGGCCGCCGCAGCCGAATGATAACGCCATGATCATCTGTTTCGGCTCCATCAACCTCGACCTGATCTTCCCGCTCCCCGTCCTGCCGCGCGCCGGGCAGACCGTGCTTGGGCGGGCTATGCGCGTGGAACCGGGCGGCAAGGGGGCCAATCAGGCCGTCGCCGCCGCGCGTGACGGCGCCCGCGTGCTGTTCGCGGGTGCGGTCGGGCAGGACGCCTTCGCACCCCAGGCGCTGCGGGTGATGGAGCAGGCGGGGGTCGACCTCAGCCACCTGCTGTACGCGGATACCTCCACCGGCTGCGCCGCCATCTGCGTCGATGCGGCCGGCGGCAACCAGATCGCGGTGGCGTCCGGCGCCAACCTGCTCGCCCACGCCGCCCAGGTGGAGGACGCGCTACTGGTACGCGGCAATACGCTGCTGGTGCAGGCGGAAACGGACCTGGTGGAAACCGCCACGCTGATCCGCCGTGCCCGCGCCGGCGGCGCCCGCATCGTGCTCAACCTCGCGCCCGCTTCCCCGCTGGCCGAGGACGCGCTGCGCGCCGTCGACGTGCTGGTGGTCAACGAGGACGAGGGAAGCTGGCTCGGCACCAGCCTGTCCGCCGGCACCAATGCCGCCAGCCTGCGCGCGGCGCTCGGCACCGACGTGGTCATGACGCTCGGCGGCGACGGGCTCTCGGCGGCGACCAGGGATGGCGATTTCGATCTCCCGGTCTATCCCGTCTCGGTGGTCGACACGACGGCGGCCGGCGACTGCTTCACCGGCGTGCTGGCGGCTTCCCTTGATCGCGGGCTGTCCATCGGCGAGGCGATCCGCCGTGCCAATGTTGCCGCCGGATTGTGTTGCAGCCGCGCCGGCAGCCAGAGCAGCCTGCCGCTGGCCATCGAGACCGATGCCGCCCTGGCACGCTGAGGGTATGCTGCAACAGCACAAGGTATAGTTCGTCTATCCCAGGTTCCGTGTGACGCGCAGGCCAGCCGCGTGTAGAAGCCGCGATCATCAATTGTGTGAGCGGTGGCCGGAAATGCGTGAGATTCTTCAACTATTGCAAACTCACGCCATGCGGCTTGATCGCCGTACTCGGCGCGTCCTGGTATTTATTTGTGCATTCGCAATGACATTGTATGCCCGCACCACGGTGGCGGCCGTGCAGTCCGGCCAGTATGCCGATATGACGGCAGGGCTGGTGCTGCTGGGCGTGGTGGCGGCGATCTCCGCCGTCGCGTGGTCGGCGCCGCGCCGGACAGGCCGGCGGCCGCGCGGGCTCTGAGGGCCGGCTACCCGCCGCTCCCCTGGTCGGGTAGCTCCACCGGCTGCCAGGGGCCGCCGTCGCTGACCTCGATGCCGGAGAACATGGCGGCACAGCGTCGGATGTCCGGTGCCTGCAGCCCGATGACGAAATCGAAGCGGCAGGTGATGTCCAGGAACCGTGCATCCGCGGCCGGGATGGGACAGACCACGCGCTTCACCTGCGTCTCGTCGAGGAATGCGCGCGCCAGAACCCTGCCGCCCGCCAGGATTTCGACCGCCTGGAACCGCGCCTCCGGCGTGATCCAGAACGACAGCATGAGCCTCGCAATCGGACGCGGGTTCCAGACCTGCAACGCGATCTCGGTGCCGCACCAGCGGTCCGGGTGCACGCCGGTGGGCCATGCCAGCAGGCGCGGCAGATCGGGCGGCGGAATCACCTCGGCCAGATCGGTCAGCGCCGGCGCATAATAGTTGCCGACAAGATTTTGGTATTGCCCATACGCATCCGCCGACGCGGCGGGCGGGGGCATCGCCGCCGCGCGGCGGATGGCGGCGACGAGGTCTGCCGGGCCGGCGCCGAGCGGCACCAGCACACCGACGCCGAGATCGCGCAACCGTTCGCCGATGGCACCGAAATCATAGGCGACCGGCACCAGTCCGGCCTCCAGGCTTTCCGACAGCGTGTAGGAGAACGTCTCCGGGAAGATCGACAGGAACAGCGCCACGCGGCAGCCGGCACGCCGCAGCGCCGCCACCGCCTCGCCCGGTTGGTAGCTGCCGGGCATCTCGACGTTCTCGTATTTCCGCAATTCCTTGTCGCGGTCGGAGCGGCCGACCAGCACCAGCGTGAACGTCGTCTTCCCACCGGCCGCAATGCCGCGCGAGGTCCACCAGATGGCGCGCACCCTTCTGCGGCCCGATCGCGCCGGGCACCGCCACGCGCAAGCCCGGCCCGGCGGACGGCGCCGGCGCGGCGAGGGGCAGCAGCGCGGCGCGCGGTGAGCCGAAATGCGGCCGCACGTCGATCTGCAAGCCGGGGAACCATTTGGCGTAGCGCTCCGCGGTGTCGCGCGAGGGCGCGATCACCTGCATCGCGTCGCGCAGCAAGCGCTCCCAGGTCGCGCGCCAGACCTCGCCCACGATGGCGTAGCTCGATCAGGCTGGCATGGACATGCGCGTGGATCGGGCCATGCTCGACGCACAGCGTGCACTTGGCTGCCGGCGGCATGCCGCAATAGTCGCCGCCCTCGTCGAGCAGCGTCACCTTCGGGCAGCCATAGAAGAAATCGTGCAGCGTGACGGCGTACGGGATGGCGCAATCGCGGATGAACGCGGCGACGCCGTGCGGCAGATCGAGCAGGTGCTGGACGTGGATGAAGCCGGGCGCCAGCTCCAGGATATCCGCGAGCGCCTCGGTGGGCGGCGCCGGCAGCGGGTAGCACAGTTTCTCGTCGCACGCCGGATCGCAGCGGCGGATGACCAGCATCGGCTGGTCATCGCCGTCGCGGCCCATCGCCAGCGCCAGCACCAGGAACCCCTCGTCGGTGAGCCGCCCGGCCAGATCGTCCACGTGCCGCACCGCGCCGCCCTCCAGCGCCAGCGTGACGCACAGCACGATGCGGCCGATCCGCTTCCAGGCCGCCTTCTGCACGCGGTTGCGCAGGTCGTGCAGCGGATCGGTGCGCAGGAAATCGGCGACGAAATCATGGTAGTACGGGTACAGCGCCTCGACCCGGCCGAGATTGGCCGCGATCTTGGCCGCGCGTGTCTCGGCGAAGGACACCGCGCCCTTGTGTTCGACATACACGTCGGCCGCGCAGACGTTGCGCCAGCCCCGCTCGAATGCCCGCAGCGAAAAGTCGTTTTCCTCGCCGTAGCCGGCGCCGAAGCGGTCGGCGTCGAACAGGCCGACATCGTCCAGCGCCGTGCGCTTGATGAACATGCAGAAGCCGTGTGCGGTCGGGATGTCGCGCACGGCGCCGGCATTCACGTCGGCGCAGATCGCATCGATCTCGTCCAGCGTCAGCCCGTATGGCGCCGCCTCGGTGCCGGGTGGCTGCGGCAGGCTGCAGATGGTGGCGTTGTTGGACAGCGGGGTCACGGTGGCGATCGCCGGGTCCGAGTACGCGCGCGCGATACAGCCGGTCGAGGAAGCCGGCGGGGACCAGCGTGTCGGCGTTCAGCAGCAGCACGTCACAGTCCGGCGCCAGCGCCATGCCGCGATTGGCGGTGGCGACGAACCCCAGGTTCTCCTCGTTGCGCAGATAGGTGATGTGTCCCTCGGCGGCGAGCGCCCGCAGCGCATCCGTCAGTGCCGCGTCCGGCGAGCAATCGTCGATGATGGTCACGCGGTGGCCGATCCGGCTGGTGCTGGCCAGCACGCTCGCGATGCAGTCGAGCGTTTCGTGCAGGCCGCGATAGACCGGAATGACGATATCGACCCGCGGCGCGCCGGTGCGCGGCAGGCCATGGCTGCTCCCCAGCCGCCCTGCGCCGTCCAGCAGATCCGGCGCAACCGCTTCCGGCTGGCCGCGGAGCGCGCGGACCATGGCCGGCAGCAAGACGGTGCGGAACAGCAATCCGGGCGCCGTCAGGCCGAGCGTACGGCCGGCGCTGGCGGCGGCCATCACTGCGCCGGGCAGCGTGCTGCCGCGCAGGATCGGGCCGAACGGTGCATGGCCGGTGCCGCGCACGGTCAGGTGCAGCAGTTCGGCGCGGGCGCGGGCGCGGCGCGGCGGCAGCGGGACCGTGAAGCCGCCGCCATTCACCTCCGGCGCGCTGGCCAGCAGGTGCGGGTGGTCGAGCGTGTTCAGCACGCCGAACGCCGGGCCGGGACCGCTCAGCACGTCGAGCGTCAGCGTCGTCGCCGGGCGCAGCACGTCGTAGATCCAGCCGGCGATTTCCTTGTCGTCCAGCGTGTCGATCGCGCAGCGGTATTCGGAGCGGAAGTTCAGTTCCAGCGGCATGGCGGCCGCTTCCTCCGCCCAGAGCAGGCGCAGCGTGTGCGGCTGGGTGTCGAACGCGGTGGGCGGGCAGGATACGCGCAGCGCCGCATCCCCGGTCAGACGCCAGCGGTCGCGCGGCAACGGCGCGCCATCCAGCCAGACGGCCGCGAGCCCCGTTGTCGCGTCCGCCCCCAGTTCGATCAGTGCGTCGGTACCCTGGAAGGCCAGCGTTGGGGCGACGAGAGGGGCTGCCTCCATTACCACCCTGGCCCGGCGTTTCGGGCGGCTGGCCGTGAGGGCCGGTGGCTTCATGGGGTCGATGGCCAGCCGGACGGCCGCGCAGCGCAGGAGATTCTCATGCGCTTTTATAGCCATGCTGCCAGCGCGTTGCCTATTCGCGCGCGGCGCGCGGTCACGCCGGTTCGCGAATCGGCGATAACGTGGCCCAAGCCATCAAGGAGGAACGCCAATGGACCCGCTCGCCCGCCGCAAACTCGGCCGCACCGGCGTCGAACTCACGCAGCTCGGCTTCGGAAGCGCCGGATTGGGCGACCTGTTACTCCGTGCTGGCGGAGGCGGACGCGACGGCGACGGTCGCCGCCGCCTGGAACGCCGGTATCCGCTACTTCGACACCGCGCCCTGGTATGGGAGAGGGCAGAGCGAGCATCGCACCGGCCATGTCCTGCGCCAGCAGAGGCGCGCCGACTTCGTGCTGTCTACCAAGGTCGGCCGCACGCTGCACCCGTCTCACGACGCGGAACGGTTCGACCGTGGCATATGGGCCGGCGGCCTGCCGTTCCGGGAGAAATTCGACTACAGCTACGATGGCGTGATGCGCGCGTTCGAGGACAGCCTGCAACGGCTGGGCCTGACGCGCGTCGACCTGCTGCTGATCCATGATCTGGACATCCAGTATCACCGGACCAATGAGCGCGTGACGGCGTATCTGACCGAGCTGTTCAACGGCGGCTGGCGGGCGTTGCAGGAGCTCAAGCAGGCCGGCCGGATCCGCGGCATTGGCGCCGGTATCAATGAACTCGGCATGATCCCGCGCTTCCTCGACATGATGGAGCTGGATTTCTTCCTCGTGGCGTTGCCGCTACACGCTGCTGGAGCAGAACGTGCTGGACACGGAATTTCCGCGCTGTGCCGCCAACGGGGTGGGATTCGTGATCGGCGGCGTGTTCGCCTCGGGCATCCTGGCGACCGGCGCGGTGCCCGGGGCCAAGCACAATTACGCCGATGCCGGGCCGGCCGTGATGGCGACCGTCGCGCGCATGGAAGCCGTCTGCCGCCGCCACGACGTGCTGCTCGCCGCCGCCGCGCTGCAATTTCCGCTGGGCCATCCTTCGGTTGCGAGCGTGATCCCCGGCGCGATCCATCCCGATCAGGTGGTCCGCAACGTCGCCGCATTTTCGCGTGCGATTCCGGCCGCCCTGTGGGCGGAGCTGAAGCACGAGGGGCTGCTGCGCGCCGACGCACCGACGCCGTGACGCTGGCGTGTCCGGTTGGTTGACGTATCGGTGCGATGGCCGGGGGGTGCGGAAACCCGTTGGCATCTGATATGTTCCGGCGCCATGGAATTCCTGACCGACTTCGCCGACGAGGCGGTGATGCTGCCTCTCGCCGTCATCATGTGTCTGGCACTCGCCGCCGCCGGGTGGCGGCGCGGCGCGCTGGCGTGGGCGACGGTGGTGCCGGCGACGCTGCTGGCGGTGGTGGCCGCGAAGCTGGCCGTGGTCGCCTGCGGCCATTTCCAGCCGTTCCACGGGCTGAAGAGCCCGAGCGGCCATACCGCGTCGGCCGCGGTGATCTATGGCGGGCTGATCGCGCTGTTGCTGCCGGAGCCGGCGCGCGGCGCGCGGCGACCGTTCGTCGCGCTGCTGCTGGCCTCGGCGTTTGCGATGGTTTTCGGCGCCACGCGGCTCGCGCTGCATGAACATACGCGGTCGGATGTGCTGGCGGGGGCGTGCCTCGGCATCGCCGGAGCGCTGGCGCTGACCCGGCTGGCCGGCCCGCGCCCGGCCGGGCTGCGCGTGGCGATCCCGATCGCCGCCGCCTTGGCCGTGATGATGCTGCTGCACGGCACCCATCTGCGCGCCGAGGCCCGCATCGACCGCGCCGCGCGGACCATCTGGCCGTTGACCCTGTGCTGCCGGGAAGGGTGACGGCGTACATCTTGTTGAATATCGGTTCTCGACACGCACTCGCTCCCGCCGTGCGGCCCTTGTAGAGCGGAAGTATTCCGCTTCCTTTTTTACACTATTGAGCGGAGTTGATACCAAAAGAGGCGGAATACTTCCGCCCTATAATCGTGTCGGAGTGTGGCTCACACCCGCTTCAATAACTGTCGTCTGGCCGCACCACGTCGTCGGCCCCCAGATAGCTGCCGGTCTGCACTTCGATCAGCGTCAGCGGAATGCGGCCCGGGTTCTCGACCCGGTGCAGGCAGCCGATGGGAACGTCGACACTTTCGTTCTCGCGCAGCAGCATCGTCTGGTCGTCGCGCGTGGCCAGCGCGCTGCCCTGCACCACGGTCCAGTGTTCGGCACGGTGGAAATGCTTCTGCAACGCCATCCGGTGCCCTGGCTGCACCACCACGCGCTCCACGCGGAACCGGTCGCTGGCGATCAGCGTCTCGTGGAAGCCCCAGGGGCGATACACCCGGTTGTGCGCCACCGCCTCATGCCGCCCGGCCGCCTTCAGCCGGTCCACCACGCGCTTCACGTCCTGCGCGCGGTCGCGGTGCATGGCAAGCACCGCGTCCTCGGTCACCACCACCACCGCGTCCTTCAGCCCGACCACGGCCGTGACGATGCCGTCGCTGCGCACGTAGCAATGCTCCGACGCCTCCAGCAGCACGTCGCCGAGCGCCACGTTGCCCGCCTCGTCCTTGCGGCCGAGCTCCCACAACGCGCCCCAGCTGCCCACGTCCGACCAGCCGAGATCGGCTGGCACCACGGCGGCACGGTCGGTGCGCTCGGCAACGGCGTAGTCCAGGCTGATCGACGGGCAGGCGGCGAACGCGGCCTGTCCGAGACGGATGAAATCCAGGTCCCGCGTCCGCTCCGCCATGGCTGCCTGCACGCTTGCCAGCACGTCCGGCGCGTGGCGCGCCATCTCGGCCAGCATCGTCGCCGCCGTGAAGACGAACATGCCGGAGTTCCACAAATGCTGGCCGGAGGCGGCGAGTACCGCGGCAGCGGCGGCGTCCGGCTTCTCGACGAAGCGTGCCAGATGATGCGCGCCGGGCAGGCCGGGCAGGGGGGCGCCGACCTCGATATAGCCATAGCCGGTTTCCGGGCCGGTGGGCCGCATCCCGAACGTCACGATGCGCCCCTCGCGCGCCGCCCGCACCGCCGCCCCCACCAGCCGGTGCAGCGCCGCGATGTCGGTGATCGCCGCATCGGCGGCCATCATCCACAGCACCGCGCCGGGGTCTTCCTCGGCGGCCAGCAGGGACGCGGCGGCGACGGCGGGGGCCGAGTTGCGCCCGACCGGCTCCAGCAGGATGCGGGCCCCGGCGATGCCGGCCAGCCGCATCTGCTCGGCGGCGAGGAAGCGGTGGTCCTGGTTGCACACCACGATCGGTGACAGGAAATCGACCCCGGTGGCGCGCCGTGCCGTTTCCTCGATCATCGAGCGATCGGACAGCAGCGGCCAGAACTGCTTGGGGAAACTCTCGCGCGACACCGGCCACAGCCGTGAGCCGGAGCCGCCCGACAGGATCACCGGCACCACCGGGCCGAATTGCTCTGGGGAGGTCGCGGTCAAAACATTCATGGCTCCATGTAATAAACCGCCGGCGCAAAAGTCCACTTCACCTTATGGTTCAAACGGGCGCAGCGGCAGTGCGGTTTGGCCGAGCACCCAGCCCTCCCACCGGCGGATCCACGGGTCGTCGGGCGCGCTGTCGGGCCGCCGTCCGGCCAGCACGTTCAGCACGCAGAGCAGCCCGAGCAGGCTGTCGAAGCGGTCCTCGCCGGACGCGTCGGCGCCGAAGCCGTCCGCCAGCGTCGCCGCCAGCGCCGGCTCGGCCACGGCGCCGAGCGCGGCCATGGCTGCGCCCAGCCGGTCCGCCAGCGCCGCGCGGTCCGCTTGCCGGCGCTTGCTGCCGCCCATGCGCAGCGCGAAATGGCGCAGCGCCTCGGCCGGGTAGGTCTCGGCGATCGCGACCCGTCCCGGGGCGAGCAGCGCGCGCAGGTCGCCGTCGAACGGCCACAGGCGGGGCGGCGGGGTGGTGCCGTGGAGCGCCGGCAGCAGCAGGTCGCGCCAGGCGGCGATGGCCGCCTTGCCGGACTGGTTGGCACCGAGCGTCCAGAACAGCGGTGCCCCCGCCGGCCGCTCCGCCGTCGCGCGGTCGCAGGCGCGGCTGAGCCCATCGGCGCCGCCGAGGCCGAGCGCCGCGGCATGAGCGGCGCGCGTCATGCCGGCGAGGCCGCGAGCGGGGTAGAACGGCCGCGCGGCCGATACGTCCGTCAGCACGTCGCAGACCTGAAAGAAATCCGGCCGCTCGACCAGCCCGCGCAGGAAGCCGGGGAAATCGCCGGCGCCGGCATGGATGCGTGCGTAGGCGCGCGGCAGGCCGAGCGGCAGGTCCACGCCCAGCGCCACCGCGCCGCCCGCCGCCGCGGCCAGCAGGCGCGCCAGCAGCGTCGCGACCGGGCCGACCGGCTCGGGGGCGGCGACCCTCCAGCCCTCGCCCTGGCGGCGCGCCAGTGTCATCCACCGCTTGCGCGGATCCATGCTCCAGTCGGCGTGTGCGGCGAGGGCCGGGACGGCGACGCGTTGCCGGTCATGCACGGCCGCGTGGGATGGTCACCGCGGCGCGACCGATCGTGCGGTGCATGGCGCATGTCACAGGGGCTTGTGCGCGCGTTCCAGCAGACGGCGAGAAGCCGGGCTTCTTGGCTTCGGCGGCTTGGCGGCCACTTCGCGGGCACGCTCGGCCGCCTCGCGTTCGCGTCCTTGGTCGGCAGCCATTTGTCGAGGCTCATGCCGGCCTTGGCGGCGCGTTTGGCCTCGTAGGCGCGCTGGCCCTCCGTCATCTGCTTCGTCATCGCAACCCCCGCGCGGTCCCGCGCCGCGTGGCGGTTTTGGCAGGCGGGGACGGTTGGTTCAAGGGCGCGGACGGGACGAGGAGTGTATAGTGGCAGAGGCACGGGTAAAGGCGGGGCTGTGGGTGCAGGCGGCGCTGCGGCTGGGCAACGCCGCCGGCCGCTACGGCGCGGTGCTGCGCCGTGGCGATGCCGATGCCGGCGGCATCCTGGTGGTGCTGCGCGGGTCGTCCGGGCTGTCCGTGCTGTCGCAGGTGCGTGCGGCGGAAGGCGAGCAGGCATGGCTGCGTGCCACCGGAACGGCGCCGGTGGACCAGGAGGCGGCCGACGCCTACGTCGCCCGCCAGCTGAGATTCGATCCCGACCTCTGGGTGCTGGAGTTCGAAAGCCCGGACCTGCTGCCGCCATTCGAGGCGAAGCTGGTGTGACCCATCGTGCCGGGCGTTCCCGCGCCACAAATCGCCGCATAGATAACGCTCTCGCAACAGGTGTGGCGGCGCCGCAACAAGGCGGTCAGGAAGTGTTGTGCGGCGCCGCAATACGGTATTCGGTGGTGGTGCGAGTTAATGTTACGTCTTAACGTCCGGGTACCGGGTCGGCACGGATTCGTGCCAATTCCGTGCGCGACGCGCACTGAGTTCCCGCAGACGAGGAGATTACATGATGAAGCTTCGCAGTGCACTGGTCGCGGCGGGCGTGTTGGCCGTACCGGCTGCAGCCATGGCCCAGCCGGTGGACGGCCTGTATGTCGGCGCCGGCGCCGGCTACAACTACATGCAAAATCAGAAGGTCAAGACCGACAACTCGGGCAGCCTGAAGGCCAACGGTGGCGTCGTCGGGCTCGGTTCGGTGGGCTACGGCTTCGGCAACGGTTTCCGTGTCGAGGCAGAGTTCGACTACCGCAACACCCACCAGGGCAGCGACGGCGTCAAGGTCTTCAACCAGAGCTATGGCGGCTTCGTGAACGGGCTGTTCGACTTCGATATCGGCCAGCCGTTCGCGTACCCGTATATCGGCGTCGGCGTTGGCTATGTGGAACAGGATCTGGCCCACGGCCAGCTGCTCCACGGCGAAACCTTCGGCAGCAGCACGGGTAGCGCTGCCGGCCAGGGCATCGTCGGCGTCGCGTTCCCGATCCCGGACGCGCCGGGCCTGTCGGTGACCGCCGAATACCGCTTCATGGCCACCTTCAACTCCAGCAACTTTAATGGCTCGCCGACCAGCGTGAAGCTTGGTCCGCAGTACAACAACTCCGGGCTGCTCGGCCTGCGCTATGTCTTCGGCATCGCACCGCCGCCGCCGCCCGCTCCGGCCCCGGCCCCTGTGGCCGCGCCGGCGCCGGCGCCGGCCCGCACCTACCTGGTGTTCTTCGACTGGGACAAGGCGGACCTGACCGCCCGCGCCAAGCAGATCATCGCCCAGGCGGCAGAAAACGCCAGCAGGGTGAAGCTGACGCGCATCGAGGTGTCGGGCTATACCGACCGCTCCGGAACGGCGGCCTACAATCTGAAGCTCTCGCAGCGCCGGGCCAGATTCCGTCGCCGCCGAGCTGGTTCGCCTCGGCGTGCCGAGGTCCGAGATCAGCGAGTTCGCCTTCGGCGAGACGCACCCGCTGGTGCCGACCGCCGACGGTGTGCGCGAGCCGCAGAACCGCCGTGTCGAGATCGTGCTGAAGTAACGACGGATGCCGGCCGCTCACGCGGCCGGCTTCGGACGGCCCGGCTGACGAAAACAGGGCGGGCACCAGCGATGGTGCCCGCCCTTCGTGTCTGGGCAGCGGCCGAAGCGACGGCTACTTCGTATCGGCAGCCGCAACCTTCTTGAGCTTCTTGGGCGGCGGCAGCGGGCACACGACCAGTGCGATCGGCTGAGCCAGCACCTTCCCGGCCGCGTATGTCTGCAGGGCCGCACCGTCCTTCAGCGCCATGACGTCATCGAACATCGACAGATGCTCGTTGCAGAACAGAACGCCGCGTGTGATGCCGTCCTGTGACTCCGAGTTGGCCAGCGAGGTGATGTAGTCGTCGTGTTCCTGGGTGGCGTGACGGCCGGCGGTGCGGGCGAAGTAGCTGGTCAGCACCCGCTCCAGCGACACCAGATCGCGGCGGAAGCGCACGACGAAGACGTTGTACTTGTCCTGCGCCTGGCAGGCGATGGCCGTCACCATCAGTTCGCTCTTCAGCCCGACCACGTCGAACGCGGCCTTTTCCGCCGGCCGCGTGCAGGTCTCGGCCTGGGCGACCGTCGCGGTGGCGATGCTGGCGAGGAAGGCTGCGGCAACACTGGCGGCCAGCAGGCGGGTTACGATCACTTTCGGCATCTGTCGCTCCGGGCGAAGGGTGGTCAGCCAAACCGGCGCGGCGCCGCTGGCGTGATCAACGTCCGTCTTAAGTAAGCCCGCCAGCGCACGGATTTGCAACCGATATTCCTGTCGCATGCTCGACGCTCCCTCTTCGAATTCTTGCCGATTCTGTTACGGTAGTGCGACGATAACGGTTTTTTTCGCTCCTGCCTAGCCGCCTACGCGCGATGCCGTGACCGAAGGTGCGCCACAGGCGGATTGCGCGAGAGGGGGTTGCAAAGCCAGCGGGTCTGTTATGCTCCCGCCATGGCGAGACGGTCTCGCCCGACCCGGACCACGACGCAATGCAATTCAGCTCGACCGATCCGTTCGCTGATTATCTGGCCGGCGCATATTTCTGCGAGCTCACCAGCCGGCGCCCGGGCGACCAGGGCACCGCCGCCTCGGTGCGGGCACGGATCGCGGGGATCGGCCTGGACGCCTTGCGTGTCCGCGCGGCGGCGGCGGAGACCGACCTCATCAACCTCGGCATCACGTTCACGGTATATTCCGAGGCCAGCGCGATCGACCGCATCCTGCCGTTCGACTGCATTCCGCGCCTGCTGACCGCCGGCGAGTGGCACAAGCTGGAAAGCGGGGTGCAGCAGCGTGTGGCGGCGTTGAACGCGTTCCTGCACGACATCTACCACGGCGCCAAGATCGTGCAGGACGGCGTGATCCCCGGCGAGCTGGTGTTCGGCAACGCCAATTTCCGCCCGGAAATGGTCGATTTCCCGGTCCGCTTCGGCACCTACGTGCATATCTGCGGCACCGACATCGTGCGCGACGCGGCCGGCGGCTTCCTGGTGCTGGAGGACAACGCCCGCACGCCCTCCGGCGTGTCCTATGTCGTCGAGAACCGGCATCTGATGTCGCGCGCGTTCCCGGACCTGATGGCCGGCATGCCGTTGCGCCCGGTGGATGATTATGGCCGCCGGCTGCTCGCGGCGATGATCGAGATCGCGCCCGAGCACGTGGCGGACCCGCAAGTGGTGCTGCTGTCCCCCGGCATCTACAACGCGGCGTATTTCGAACACGTGTTCCTGGCGCGCGAAATGGGCGTGCCGCTGGTCGAGGGAGCGGATCTGGTCGTCGAGGACGACCGGGTATGGATGCGCACCACTGGCGGGCGGCGGCCGGTCCATACCATCTATCGCCGCATCAGCGACGATTTCCTCGACCCGACGGTGTTCCGCGCGGACTCCATGCTGGGCGTGCCGGGCCTGATCGGTGCGTGGCGGCGCGGCAACGTCTCGCTGGCCAATGCCGTCGGCACCGGTGTCGCCGACGACAAGGCCGTCTACGCCTACATGCCGCGCATCATCCGCTACTACCTCAACGAAGATGCGATCCTGCCGAACGTCGAGACGCATATCTGTCGCGAACCGGCCGGGCTGACCTACACGCTGGAGAATCTGGAGAAGCTCGTCGTCAAACCGGTGGGTGAGTCCGGCGGCTATGGCATCACGATCGGCCCGCGTGCCAGCCGTGCACAGATCGACAAGGCGCGTGCGGCGCTGATCGCCGACCCCTTCAACTGGATCAGCCAGCCGGTGGTCTCGCTCTCGGTCGGGCCGACGCTGACCGAGCAGGGCATCCGCCCGCGCCATCTGGACCTGCGGCCGTTCGCGGTGACCGGGCGGGAGACCTGGGTGCTGCCCGGCGGCCTTTCCCGCGTGGCGTTGCAGGAGGGCAGCCTGGTGGTCAATTCGTCGCAGGGCGGCGGCTCGAAGGACACCTGGGTGCTGGACGACACGATGGCGCCGTTCGGGCCGGTTGGCACCGTTGGGGAGGCCGCCCGATGAACCGCGACACCCCGCTGCTGGCGCGCTATGCCGAAAGCCTGTTCTGGATGGCGCGCTATCTGGAGCGCGTGGAGAACCTCGCCCGTCTGGTCGACGTGACGCAGACCTTCGAAAGCCCCGGCCGCGAGGCGGAGAGCTGGTTCGCGCTGGTGCGCATCAACGCCGACGAGAATGGCTTCGCCAAGCGTGGCCTGGCCCACAGCGCTGACGCGGTGAAGCACTTCTACCTGCTGGACGGCGGCAACCCGACCAGCATCCCGGCCAGCCTGGAGGCCGCGCGCACCAATGCACGCACGCTGCGCCCGCTGATCTCCACCGAGATGTGGATGCAGCTCAATGTGTTCCATCGCGACATGCTGTCGATCTCGCCCGAGATGCTGCAAGGCGACCGGCTGTCGCGGTTGTGCGGGCGCATCAAGGAGGGCGTGCAGGCGCATACCGGCATCACCGAGGGCACGTTCTTCCGCGACCAGGGCTGGCTGTTCTACCAGCTCGGCCGGCTCATCGAGCGCGCCGACCAGACCACGCGGCTGCTCGACATCCGCTACCATTTGCTGGTGCCGGCGGCGGGCGAGGAGCGGCGGGTGGCGGAGCTGACGCAGTGGGGGTCCGTGCTGCGTGGCGCCGCCGGCTACCATGCCTTTCGCCGCGTGGCGCCGCCCGGCTTCACGCCGGCCGACGTGGTGGCGTTCCTGCTGACCGACACTGCGTTTCCGCGCAGCGTGGCGTTGTGCGTGGAGCAGATGGAATGGCTGCTGGGCCAGTTGCGCGGCCGCTACGGGCTGCGCGGCACGGTGCCGGCGCTGGAGCGGGTGGAGGAGTTGCGCGCGGGTCTGGTGGGTCGACCGGTGGACCGGCTGATCGCCGACGGGCTGCACCAATTCCTCGATGGCGTGCAGCGCGATCTGATCCTGCTCGCGGCCGAGATCGGTACCGCGTTCTTCCGCGACTGGCGGCCGCTGGCGGAAACGCAAGAGCAAACGCAAGGGCAAACGCAAGGCCAGACACCAAGCCAGACCCAGGCGGCATGACGGGGCGCGTGCCGTCACACTTGTCGCGACCGTCGCGCAAGCCTATTTGTGTTGGTCTCCCCGCAAAAGACCGATCGGAGTAGCCTATGGCGCGCGTAACCGTCGAAGATTGTGTACAAAAAAATCCCGAACCGGTTCGAGCTGGTCCTGCTGGCCGCCCAGCGCGCCCGTAACCTCAGCCGCGGCGAGGAACTGACGGTCGATCGGGATGACGACAAGAACCCGGTGGTCGCCCTGCGCGAAATCGCCGAGGAGACGATCGGGCTCGACAAGCTGGAGACCGACCTCATCAAGTCGCTGTCGCGCGCGCCGGAGCCGGAGCCGGCCGACGAGGAGGTCATGGACCTGATCCCGACCGACCAGAATATTTTTGGTCTGCAGGACATTGCCGCCGAGGAGGAGCAACAGACGCTGCCGGTCGAGGCCGACGAGGCGCCCGAGGATCTGGAAGCGGCCATCGAGGCGGAACTGGCCGGCCGCAAGAGCCGCTAGCATATGGACGGCGGCATCGTCGGGGCGGGCGCCGCCGCGGATCTCTCCGCCCGCATCCTGCTATATGACCCGAAGGCCGATACCGGCCTGATCGAACAAGCCTACGCCGTCGCCGAGGAAGCCCATCGCGGCCAGCTGCGCGAGAACGGCGACCCGTATATCGGCCATCCTGTCGCGGTCGCCGGCATCCTGGCCGGCTACCGGCTGGACGTAAGCAGCATCGCCACCGCGCTGCTCCACGATACCATCGAGGACACGCGCACTACGCTGCGCGACCTCGACCGCCGCTTTGGCCACGAAATCGCGCTGCTGGTCGACGGCGTCACCAAGCTGACGCGACTGGAACTGCAATCGGACCGTACCAAGCAGGCGGAGAATTTCCGCAAGCTGGTGCTGGCCATGAGCCGCGACATCCGCGTGCTGCTGGTCAAGCTCGCCGACCGGCTGCACAACATGCGCACGCTGAATTTCGTGCCGCAGAAGGAGCGCCGCCAGCGCATCGCGCGCGAGACGATGGATATCTACGCCCCGCTCGCCGAGCGCATCGGCATGGAGCGGGTCAAGAACGAACTGCACACGCTGGCCTTCGCGCAGCTGGAGCCGGAGGCCTACGACACGATCCAGGCGCGGCTGAACTTCCTGCGCGGCCAGGGGGCCGACGTCATCAAGAATGTGTGCGCCGAGCTGGCCCGCGTCTGCCGCGACTACGGCGTGACCGTCATCGAGGTGACCGGGCGGGAGAAATCGCCGTTCTCGATCTGGGAGAAGATGCAGCGCCGCAACGTGCAGTTCGAGCAGCTCTCGGACATCATGGCGTTCCGCATCGTGGTGCCGGAACGCGAGGACTGTTACGCGGCCCTCGGCGCCATCCATGCCGCCTATCCGGTCATCGCCGGTCGTTTCAAGGACTACATCTCCACCCCGAAATCCAACGGCTACCAGAGCGTGCATACCGGCGTGACGCTGCGCCAGCCGCTCAACCAGAAGATCGAGGTACAGATCCGCACCGCCGAGATGCACGAGGTGGCGGAGAACGGCGTCGCGGCCCATTGGCTCTACAAGCAGCACGACGCCGGCGCGCAGGAGGCGCAGCGGTTCCGCTGGGTGCAGGATCTGCTGGAAATCCTGGAGAACTCCACGCCGGACGAGTTCCTGGAGAACACGCGGCTGGAGCTGTACCAGGACCGCGTGTTCTGCTTCACGCCGAAGGGGCAGCTGATCCAGCTGCCGCGCGGCGCGACGCCGGTGGATTTCGCCTACGCGGTGCATTCGCAGGTCGGCGACACCTGCGTGGGGGCGAAGATCAACGGCCGGCTGATGCCGCTGCGCCACGAATTGCAGAACGGCGATCAGGTCGAGATCATGACCTCGCGGGCCGGCACGCCGAGCCCGCAATGGGAGCGGTTCGTCGTCACCGGCAAGGCGCGCGCGCGCATCCGCCGCTACGTGCAGCAGCAGCAGCGCCAACAGAACGTCGATGCCGGCCGCGCCTCGCTGGCCAAGGCATTCCGCCAGGAGGGCGTGGACGGATCGGAGAAGGTGCTGGAGGGGGCGCTGAAGGCGCTCAAGCTGCCGACCGTGCACGACCTGTACGTGGCCGTGGGCAATGGCAATATCGGCGCCAAGGATGTGGTGGTCGCCGCGTATCCGGAACTGCGGCAGACGCCGCGCGTGCCGCGCATGGTGCCGGCGCTGCCGCCGCGTGCCGGCGGTAGCCGCCCGGCCGGGCGTGCCGCGGACCTGCCGATCACGGGTCTGGTGGCCGGCATGGCGATCCATTACGCCGGCTGCTGCCATCCGCTGCCGGGCGACCGCATCGTCGGCATCGTCACCACGGGCAAGGGGGTGACGATCCACACCAAGGACTGCGCGACGCTGGAGAGCTTTGCCGCGACGCCGGAACGGTTCATCGACGTGGACTGGGAGAAATCGGCCTTCGTGACCGGCGTGGGGCGCGGGGATGGCCATACCGGCCGGATCACGGTGATCGCCGACGACGTGCCGGCGACGCTGGCGACGGTGACCAACGCGATCGCCAAGCACGACGGCTCGGTGGCGACGTTGCGGGTGGTGACGCGGCAGGACGATTTTTGCGAGCTGCTGGTCGATGTCGAGGTGCGCGATGCGCGCCATCTCGCCACCGTGGTCGCGGGGCTGCGCGCGTCCAGCGGGGTGCATCAGGTGGAGCGGGCGCGGGGGTGATGGCGGGGGCGCCAAGACGGGCTGCACCAAGACGGGCTGCACCAAGACGGGCATGCGTTCGCCGTTGATTTCTCTCACTTTACGCTTCACGGCGGCACGAATCAGATAGTCGAATACTTGCCATTCGCCATTCTTGTTGTCGTCGCGCCAGTTCTGTGTCTGGCTGCCTTTGCTCTGCGCGTCGGCCCGTTGTGGAGAAACACCTTATACCGGGTTGGCTGACCGCTGATGCCGGCATCCGTTTAGAGATGTTGCTTGAAATTCATGCGGGCCAGCCGTCGTCAGCCTTGCCCGAGAGGGCATAGCTACCCATTCGATATACCTGGTGCTTCTTTTTTCACGGATGTCCAGATGTCGGCGACGTTTCGGCTGCTGATGCCGTTTTCCTCGTGTTCTTCCGGCGGCCGCATGCCTGTAGGCATCACGTCGCTTGCGTTGCCGTAACGGCCCTGGCCGACCTGTGCCTCGGCGAAGCGGGTGAGACGCTCGCCGAGGCTGACCGATGCGTTCTTACTCATCAGGAAAATTCGCCCTGACCATGCAAAGATTGGTAATTTCGGCGAAGAACGCGTGGCGACCAGGCGGTACGGTATGGACGATCCGGACAGAGCACGGACAAAACCAGTCAGGCGGGCATCGACTTGCGACCAGCCACTATCTGGACAGCGGCGATGATCCTCGGCCTCGGCTCCGACATCTGCGACATCCGCCGCATCGAACGGGCCATGGAGCGGTTCGGCGACCGCTTTCTCGACCGCGTGTTCACCGAGGCCGAACGGGCCCGCGCCGAGCGGCGCAGCGGCAGCAACCGCTCGGGCACCTACGCCAAGCGGTTCGCCGCCAAGGAGGCCTGTGCCAAGGCGCTTGGCACGGGCTTCTCGCTCGGCGTGTTCATGTCCGACCTGGGCGTGGTGAACCTGCCCACCGGCCAGCCCACGCTGCACCTGAACGGTGGGGCCGCCGACCGCCTCGCGGCCATCACGCCGCCCGGCTGCGTCGCACGCGTGGACCTGACGATGACCGATGAATACCCGTACGCCTACGCGCAGGTGATCATCTCGGCCGAGCCGGTGCGCGACGATGCCCCGGCCGGTTCCGTGCCATAGCCGCCCACGACCGCCCGGAGCTTCCGCCATGAACTTCCCCAACCCGCTGGACGCGTCATGCTGACCATGACATGCCGAGGACCGTTGCTTGACAGCAGGGGGGGTGGTGGGCTTCATCCGCGCCAATCTCCGAGCGGAGCCGCCGTCGTCATGGCCACCCCAGCCGCGTCGTACCTGATCTGATGTCCCAGCCCAGCATGGCCAAAAACAAGTCCGGCGGCATCGTCGAGACGATCAAAACGATCGTCTACGCCATGCTGATCGCCGTCACCATCCGCACGGTCGCGTTCGAGCCGTTCAACATCCCCTCGGGGTCCATGATCCCCACGCTGCTGGTGGGCGACTACCTGTTCGTGTCGAAATTCAGCTACGGCTACTCGCGCTTCTCGCTGCCGCTGTCCCCGCCGCTGTTCTCCGGCCGCATCTTCGGCAGCGTGCCCCACCGTGGCGATGTCGCCGTGTTCAAGCTGCCGCGCGACAATTCCACCGATTACATCAAGCGCATCATCGGCCTGCCCGGCGACCATATCCAGATGATCCACGGCCAGCTCTACATCAACGGCACCGTCGTGTCGCGCAAGCCGGACGGCGACTACCTGGTCGAGGGCGACGGGCCGCAGATGTTGCTGAAGCGCTATATCGAGACGTTGCCGGGCGGCAAGCAGCACTTCATCCTCAAGGCGTCGGACGACCAGCCGCTCGACAATACGCAGGAGTACGTGGTGCCGCCCGACTGCGTGTTCGCGATGGGCGACAACCGCGACAACAGCCTGGACAGCCGGGTGCTGAACGCGGTGGGCTACATTCCGATGGAGAACCTCGTCGGCAAGGCCGAGTTCCTGTTCTTCTCGATCGACGCCACTGCGCCCTGGTGGGAGGTGTGGGAATGGCCGTTCGAAATACGCTGGTCGCGCCTGTTCACGGGGATCAACTGACCGCCAACCAGGTCGCTCGGGCACCGCACGAGCCAGCGAGCGCATCCGATATCCTCGGCCACCAGTTTCGCCGGCCCGATCTGCTGCGTGAGGCGCTCACCCACCGCTCCGCCGTCCCCGGCCGGCGGCTGGGCGGGGGGCGAACGGCGCCCGCCACCGGCGCCGGCTCCAACGAACGGCTGGAGTTCATCGGCGACCGGGTCCTGGGCCTGCTGATCGCCGAATGGCTCGCCGAACGCTTCCCCGACGAGCAGGAGGGCGAACTCGGCCCCCGGCTGGCCTATCTGGTCTCCCAGCCTGCTATCGCCGCCATCGCCGAGCGGATCGGCCTGCCTGCGCTGCTGGCGGTCGCGCCGGGCGAGTCGCGCGCCGGGGTGCGCAAGCTCGCCACCGTGCTGGCCGACGCGACCGAGGCGTTGATCGGCGCGCTGTATCTGGATGGCGGCCTCGGCCCGGCCCGCGCCTTCGTGCGCCGCGCGTGGCACGATGCCATCCACAGCCAGGGCAAGCCGCCGAAGGATGCCAAGACGGCGTTGCAGGAATTTCTCGCCACCCGCGCGCTGCCGCCGCCCGCCTACGAGGTGGTGTCGTGCGAAGGCCCGCCGCACGATCCGGTATTTACCGTTGCGGTCGCGGTCGGCGGGCAGCGGGGCCAGGGCGCCGCCGGCAGCAAACGCATCGCTGAACGGCTTGCCGCCGAGGATTTGTTGGGAAAGCTGCGGTCATGAGCACACGGTGCGGCTTCTCGGCCATCGTCGGCGCGCCGAACGCCGGCAAATCCACGCTGCTCAACCGGCTGACCGGCGCCAAGCTGTCCATCGTCTCGCCCAAGGCGCAGACCACGCGGTTCCGCGTGCTCGGCATCCTGATGCGCGGCGAGGCGCAGATCCTGCTGGTCGACACGCCCGGCATCTTCCGTCCGCGCCGTCGGCTCGACCGCGCGATGGTCGCCGCCGCCTGGACCGGTGCGCAGGACGCCGACCTCGTGCTGCTGCTGGTCGATGCCAAGGCCCGCCTGTCCGACGAGGTCCGCGAGATCGCCAAGCGGATCGGTGCGCGCGGCGGTGCCGCGTGGCTGGTGCTCAACAAGATCGATCTGATCGATCCACGCCATCTGCTGCCGCTCACTGCCGAGCTCAACGCGCTGGCGAGCTTTGCCGAAACCTTCATGGTCTCGGCTGCCACCGGCGACGGGCTGGACCGCCTGCTGGACGCGCTGGCGGGGGCGATGCCGGAAGGCCCGCATCTGTTCCCGGCCGACGACCTGACCGACCTGCCGGACCGCCTGCTCGCCGCCGAACTGGTGCGCGAGCAGGTGTTCCTGCAAGTGCACGAGGAAGTGCCGTACGCGACGACCGTGGAGACCGAGAGCTGGCAGGAGCGCAAGGACGGCTCGGTGCGGATCGAGACGACGATCTACGTCGCCCGCCCTGGCCACAAAGCCATCCTGATCGGCGAGGGCGGCACGCGCATCAAGTCCATCGGGGCCAAGGCGCGCGGCGAGCTGGCGCGGCTGCTGGAACGGCAGGTGCATCTGTTCCTGAACGTCAAGGAGCGCGCCGGCTGGGACGAGGAAGCCGCCCGGCTGCGCGCCATCGGTCTGGAGGACACGCAATGACGGGCATGGAGATACCCCCTGCCGGCGAGCCGGTGATCCGCACCATTGCCATGCCGGCGGACACCAACCCGCACGGCGATATTTTCGGCGGCTGGATCATGGCGCAGATGGATCTGGCCGGCGGCTCGGCCGCGCTGCGCCGCGCGCGTGGGCGCGTGGCGACCGTCGCCGTCGATTCGATGAGCTTCCATCATCCGGTGCATGTCGGCGACGAAGTGAGCATCTACGCCCGGATCGTGGGCGTCGGCCGCACCTCGATCCGCATCTTCATCGAAGCCTGGCGGCAGGGGCGCGACGGCGGCAAGAACAAGGTGACCTCGGCGACCTTCGTCATGGTCGCCATCGGGCCGGACGGCCGCCCGCGGCCGGTCGACCCGGCATGAGCGAGCCGGACTGGCTGGCCTGGGCGCGCGAGATCCAGGCGATCGCGCAGATCGGCCTGACCTATTGCGAGCAGCCCTACGACCGAGAACGATATGAGGCATTACGGTCTCTTTCCGGCCGTATCATGGCGAAGCTGGGCGGTGCCGATCTGGCGCATGTCGCCGGTTTGTTCGCGACGCAGGAGGGCTACGCCACCCCCAAGCTCGACGTGCGCGGTGCAGCGTTCGACGGCCAGGGCCGGCTGCTGCTGGTGCGCGAGGTGCAGGATGGCGGCCGCTGGACGCTGCCCGGCGGCTGGGCGGACGTGAACCTGACCGCCGCCGAGAGCGTCGCCAAGGAGGTGCGGGAAGAGTTCGGCTTCGAGGTGCGCGTGCGCAAGCTTGCTGGCGTGTGGGACCGCACGCGGCAGGGCCATGGCGCCTTCCCGTTCTCGGTGACCAAGCTGTTCTTTGTCTGCGAGATCACCGGCGGTGCGGCGACGACCAGCCTGGAGACCTCGGGAACGGCGTTTTTCACCGAGGATGCGCTGCCCGCCGAGCTGTCCAGCGGCCGCGTGCTGGCGCATCAGCTGCGGCGCATATTTGCGCATTGGCGCGAGCCGGAACTGCCGACCGAGTTCGAATAGCCGCGTTCGCCTGTCCGTTCACGGGCTGGTAAGGCCGCGCCCGTCATGGTGCGCCGGGTCGGCCGGGCCTTTCACCGCGCTCAGGAGGGCTTCGCTCATGCAACGCCTGCACGCCGCCTCCGCTGCCCTTTCGGCCTAGTTGGCGGAGACCGGTGGACGTGACCGGCATGGTTCCGGAAGCGCTGAGTGCCTGTGCGATCGCGGCCATGCGGTCGATCCAGGCGAACGGCTTGCAGGTCGATCCGCAGAGCTTTTCCGTCTGGTACCAGTACCACCAGGGCACCAACCCGGAACTGCGGCGGCTGATCGACATCATCCTCTCCAACCGCACCAATGTCGGCCGCGAGGCCATCGCGCGCATCTACGACCGGTTCGTCGCCAACCCGAGCGACCATCAGGATCTGCGCGCCATCGCCGAGCGAATGCAGCAGACGCTGGCGCAGGTGCAGTCGCTGGTGCGCGATGCAGGTGCAGATGCCAGCCGCTTCGGTGCCGCGGTGACCAAGGCTGCGGCGCAGATGGCTGCACCGGACACCGCGCTCGCCGCCTTGCTCGACAGCCTGGTGGCCGAGGCGCAGGGCGTTGCCGCCCGTGCCAGCCGCATCGAGCGCGAACTGACCCGCAATGGCGAGATGATCCTGACCATGCAGCGCACGCTGCATGACGCGCGCACCGCCGCGATCACGGACCCGCTGACCGGGCTGGCCAACCGGCGCCACATGGACGAGTCGTTGCAGGTGCTGGCCGGGACGGCGATGAACGACGGGCGGTGGCTCTCGCTGCTCATGGTCGATATCGACCACTTCAAGCGCATCAACGACAAATGGGGCCACCCGGTCGGCGACCAGGTGATCCAGTTGGCCGCCGCCACGATCCGCGGCAGCCTGCGCGACAACGATCTGGCCGCGCGCTATGGCGGGGAGGAGTTTGCCGTGCTGCTCCCAGGCGTGACCACGGACGACGCAGTGATGGTCGGCGAGCGCATCCGCGAGGCGTTCGCGCGCCATCAGATGGTGGTGCGCAACAGCGGCGAGGTGCTCGGCCAGATGACGGTCTCGGTCGGAGTCGCACAATACGAGCCCGGCGAGCCGCTGACCGGCTGGATGGCGCGTGCCGATGCCGCGCTGTATGAGGCCAAGGGAGCCGGCCGCAACCGTGTCGTCACGGCACGGCGGACCGACGCGGCCGCCTGACCTGATCTGCCCGGCTCTGCCCGGCTCTGCCCGGTCGCGGCCGGCCCTGGACAGCCGCACCAGAACAAGATAGGAACTTGGCGATGGAGTGGGAAGCGCCCGCCATCGTGCTCGACACACGGCCGTTCGGCGAAGGCGACGCGGTCGCGACAGTCATGACCGAGGCGCATGGCGCCCATCGCGGCCTGGCGCGTGGGGGCGCCTCGCGCGCCCGCGCCGGCATCTGGCAGCCGGGCAATCTGGTTCAGGTGCGCTGGGTCGGGCGGCTGGCCGATCAGCTCGGCAGCCTGACCGCCGAGCTGATCCACCCGGCCGCGGCCCTGGCCATGGACGATGCGCTCAGCTTGGCCATGCTGCGCGCCGTCTGCGCGGTGGCCGAAGGCGCGCTGCCGGAGCGCGAGGCATACCCGCGTGCTTTTTCGGGCTTGCTGCGATTGCTCGCGCACCTGCCGCGCGGGGCGGCGCAGCTGGGCGAGCTGATCCGGTGGGAGGCGGCGCTGCTGAGCGATCTCGGCTACGGGCTGGACCTGGTCGGCCCGGTCGGAGACAACGCGCCGCTGGTCTGGGTCTCGCCGCGCACCGGCCGCGCGGTGTCCGACGAGGCTGCCGGCGTCTGGCGGTCGCGGCTGCTGCGCCTGCCGGCGCTGCTGCTGAGCGAGGATACCGGCACGCCGGGGGATTGGCGCGACGGGCTGAAGCTGACCGGGCATTTCCTGGCGCGGGATGCGTTCGGCCTGCGGCATCTGCCGTTGCCCGCCGCCCGCCATGCGCTGTACGACCGTGTCGCCGCCCTGGCGGCGCGGGATGGCGCCGTCGCCCTGGCGACGCATGACGAGGACACCGATGGCTGACGAACTGGCCGGCAAGATCGAAGACACGCCGCTGCGCGACGCGCTGTCCGAGCGCTACCTGGCCTACGCGCTGTCCACCATCATGTCGCGCTCGCTGCCCGATGTGCGCGACGGGCTGAAGCCGGTGCATCGCCGGCTGATCTACGCCATGCACCAGCTGCGGCTGGACCCGACCGCCGGGCTTCAAGAAATGCGCCCGCGTGGTCGGCGACGTGATGGGAAAGTTCCATCCGCACGGCGACGCCTCGATCTACGACGCGCTGGTGCGGCTCGCGCAGGAGTTCGCCTCGCGCTATCCCGCTGGTCGAGGGCCAGGGCAATTTCGGCAACATCGACGGCGATAACGCGGCGGCGATGCGCTACACCGAAGCGCGGCTGACCGAGATGGCGCGCGCGCTGCTGCTGCGCGGCATCGACGACGAATGCGGTCGATTTCCGCGCCACCTACGACGGCGAGGAAAACGAGCCGGTCGTGCTGCCCGGCGGCTTTCCCGAACCTGCTGGCCAACGGCGCCGCCGGCATCGCGGTCGGCATGGCGACCTCGATCCCGCCGCACAATGCCGGCGAAGTCTGCGCCGCCGCGATCGCACTGATCGCGCAACCCCGAGGCCGCCACGGCCGAGCTGCTGGCGCATCTGCGCGGCCCGGATTTCCCGACCGGCGGCGTGCTGGTCGAGGACGACGCCACCATCGCCGCCGCCTACGAGACCGGGCGCGGCGGCTTCCGCATGCGTGCCCGCTGGGCCGTCGAGCAGGCGCAAAAGAACGGCACCTGGATGATCGTCGTCACGGAAATCCCCTACCAGGTGCAGAAGTCGCGCCTGGTCGAGCAGATCGCGCTGCTGCTGGAGGAGAAGAAGCTGCCGCTGCTGGCCGACATCCGCGACGAGAGCGCCGAGACCATCCGCCTGGTGCTGGAGCCGAAATCCCGCACCGTCGATGCCGACCATGCTGATGGAGTCGCTGTTCCGCGCGACCGCGCTGGAGACCGCGCTTCCCGCTCAACATGAACGTGCTGGACCGCCGATCGAACCCCGCGCGTGATGGGGCTGCGCGACGTGCTGCGCCACTGGCTCGACCACCGCCACGAGGTGCTGATCCGCCGTTCCCGTCACCGGCTCGACGCCATCGAGCGGCGCCTCGAAATCCTGAACGGCTATCCTCGCGGTCTTCCTCAACCTCGACGAGGTGATCCGCATCATCCGCACCGAGGACGAGCCGAAGCCGGCGCTGATGAGCGCCTTTTCGCTGAACGACGCGCAGGCCGAGGCGATCCTGAACATGCGGCTGCGCTCGTTGCGGCGGCTGGAGGAGATCGAGATCCGCAAGGAGCACGAGACGCTCACCAAGGAGCAGAAGGCGCGCAAGCGCTGCTCGGCAACGAGAAGCTAGCGCTGGAAGTCCATCGAGGGCGAAATCGCGGAGATCGCGAAGAAATTCGGCGCCGGGCCGCTGGGCACGCGGCGCACGGAGATTCCCGCCCCGCCGCCACTGCCGGAGATCGACGCGAGGCGCGTTCGTCGAGCGCGAGCCGATCACCGTGATCCTGTCGCAGAAGGGCTGGATCCGCGCCGTGAAGGGGCATCTGGCGGACGATGCGGAACAGAAATTCAAGGAGGGCGACGCGCTGCGGCTTCTGCTGCCGTGCGAGACCACCGACCGGCTGTGCCTGTTCGCCACCAATGGCCGCGTCTACACGCTGCGCGCCGCAGACCTGCCGCGCGGCCGCGGCGACGGCCAGCCGATGCGATTGCTTGTCGAGATGGCCAATGAGGACGAGCTCGTTTCTCTGTTCGTGCCGCGCGAGGGCTGGGCGCTATCTGGTGGCGTCGGCGACCGGGCGCGGAGCTTCCTCGTGCAAGGCCGAGGATCTGGTCGGCCGAGAAGCGCACCGGCAAGCAGATCCTGAACGCCAAGCCCGGCGACGAGGCCGTGCTGTGCGTGCCGGCCGAGGGCGACCATGTCACGGTGATCGGCCAGAACCGCAAGCTGCTGGTGTTCCCGCTGGAGCAGGTGCCGGAGCTGGCGCGCGGCACCGGCGTGCAGCTGCAACGCTACAAGGATGGCGGGCTGTCGGACGCGAAAGTCTTCCGGCTGGCGGACGGGCTGAGCTGGAAGTCCGGCGAGCGCGTCCGCACCGAGACGGCGATCCGCGACTGGCTGGGCGATCGCGGGCAAGCCGGCAAGCTGCCGCCGAGCGGGTTCCCGAAAGGCAACAAGTTCGGCTGACCTAGAGCGGGATGATGTCTGACAGGCGCCATCATCCCGCTCTAGCTCTTTGTTTTACCGCGTGATTCAGACTTTCGCGTGATTCCACCTCAAGTCATCACGCTCTAGCCTGCCGGCCCGATGACCGCCTTGGCGGGCGAGCAAATCCTGACCTATTTCGCTGGCGTCGGGCCGGCGTTGAACAAGCGCAGGAACTCGCTTCCCGGAGACAGCAGCACGGTCGAACTCGTCTGCGCCAAGGACTGGCGATAGGCTTGCAACGAGCGGTACAGGCGGAAGAAGTCCGGGTCACGGTCGTAGGCTTCGGCAACGATCGTGTTTGCCTCGGCTTCACCTTCGCCACGCGTAATCGTGCTGAGCTGCTGGGCGTTGGCGAGCATCGTCGTGCGCTCGCGATCGGCCGCGGCCTGGATCTTCTGCGCCCACTCGAAGCCTTGCGCCCGCAATTCCTTTGCTTCGCGCTGGCGCTCCGACATCATGCGATCGTAAATCGCCTGGCTGGTTCCGCTCGGCAGGTCCGCCCGTCGAATCCGCACCGCAACGACTTCGATCCCCAGCGCTTTTGCCTTCTCCGACACTTCGGTCTCGATCCGCTGGGTCACGGCGTCGCGGTCCGCGGACAGAAGAGAGGCGAGCTTCACCTTTCCCAACTCGCGCCGCAGCGATGAACTGACGATCTGAGACAGCCAGGAGCGGGCCTGATCCGCCGTGCGCACCGCCTGATAGAAATGCAGGACGTCGGCGATACGAAACTGCGTGTACGTCGTCACCTCGATGCGCTTCTCGTCGCCGAGGATGATCTGCTCGCCGCTCGGTACCAGCTGCAGGATTCGATTGTCGTAGTAGACGACACTGTCGATCAGCGGCGCCTTCATGTTGAGGCCGGGTTTGGTGATCGTCGCGACAGGTTTGCCAACGCGCAGCACCAGGGCCTGCTGCGTTTCATCGACCGTGAAAAAGACCGTCGAGAGCAGCCAGCCGGCCAATCCGACGAGTACGAACAGCGCGATCCAGAGACGGCCACTCATCGCACACCCCCTGATGAAGATGCCGGAGGTTGCGAGAGTATCCGGGCGGGTATCGCTGCCGGAGGGGTGGCGACAGGCGGCCGCGTCCCGCCCTCCGGCAGCGGCAGATAGGGCACCACGTCCGAGAGACGGCCATTGCCCGACGCATCGAGGATGACCTTGCTGGCGTTCTTCAGGACATCCTCCATCGTCTCGATATAAAGCCGCTGGGCGATCACGTCCTTGTGCTGCTTGTAGGCTTCGTAGACGGCCAGAAAACGGCCCGCCTCGCCGCGGGCGAGGCTGATCTCCTGGCTCTTGTAGGCCTCCGCATCCTGCTTCATGCGCTCGACCTCACCGCGCGCGCGGGGCAGGATGTCGTTGCTGTAGGCCTCCGCCTCATTGCGTGCCCGTTCCTGGTCGGCGCGGGCGCGCTGGACGTCGTTGAACGCATCGATGACCAGGTCGGGCGGGTCGACGCGTTGCAGTTGCACCTGCGTGACGAGAATTCCGGCGTGATTGGAATCGAGCAGCGATTGCAGCAATTGCTGGGCCTGATCGGCGATCTCCTGGCGCCGGTCCGACAGCGCCGCCTGGATGGGATTGCGGCCGATCACCTGGCGGATGGCGCTCTCGGCTGCGACTTTCACGACGCCCTCGGGATCGTACACCTTGAACATGTAGTCGACCGGATCCCGGATCTTCCAGAACACCGTGGCATCGGCCTCGACGATGTTCTCGTCGCCCGTCAGCGTCTGGTTGGTGACGCCGCTGCCCACTTTGACCTGATTGACCTGGGTGACCTTGGGCAACAGAACGGTTTCGATCGGGTAGGGCAGGTGATAGTTGAGGCCCGGGTCGCTGGTGCGCACCCATTTGCCGAATTGCAGGACCAGCCCGAGTTCGTCCGGCTGCACCTTGTAGATGCCGGTCGCCAGCCAGCCGATAACGGCCAGCAGCACGACGACCGCCAGCATCCTGAGGCCGACGCCCGGGATGCGCGAGAATCGTGGCAGGCGGGAGCGGGCCAGCGCGATGATATCGTCGAGCGAGCCTCCGGGACTCCATGCACCGATCAGACGATCCTGAAGATTGTCGCTCATTCCGTCCTCCCAGTTGCGGCGCTTCGACTTTGTAGCGGCATCGAATGCGCTTCGTGCGGCGATGCGGCGGCGGCCGGGCTTGGGGTGCGCATGCGCGGGCCGCCGCGCCGGCGCGCCGAACGGATGATCCGGCTCTCCCACAACACCAGAACGACGCCGAGCAGAGGCAGGGCGATGGACAACGCCGGCGCCTGCCGCTCCGCCCAGTTCGCGATTGCCGGGTCGGTGACGGCGATCTCACCGGCGATCCACCCTAGGATCACGCCCCCGGTGTCGACAAGGACCGGATAGCGCTTCAGCAGCCCCACCACGAGAAGTCCGCCAAACATGAGCAGCGGAATACTCAGCAGAAGGCCAAATATCAGGAGCAAGGTGCTTCCCTGCGCAATCGCCCCCAGCGCCACGATGTTGTCGAGACTCATGAGCGCGTCCGCGGCAACGAACGTTGCGACGGCGCTCCACGCCGACGCCCTGGCGCCACCCGCGTGCCCGGAAGCCGTGCCGGCATTGTCGTGTGATCCGGCCGCGTCCTCGGCCTGACTACCGTGCCGGTCATTCGCCGCGATCAGTTTGATCGCGATCGCCGCCAGCGCCGCCGCGGCGATGATCTTCAGCCAGGGGATCTGCAGCAGCACGCCCGCGATCGTCGTCAGCAGGCCGCGCAGCACGATCGCCCCGGTGGTGCCCAGAACGACGGCCATGCGGGCTTGCGCGGCGGGCAGCGCGGCGCAGCACATCGCGATAACGAGCGCGTTATCCGCGCTCAGCATCAGGTCGATGACACTGATCTGGAGCACCGCGCCGGTGAAATGGAGACCTGATGCGTACTCCACGGCGTTCGCCCCTTAACTCTTCAGTTTCCGCGCGGCGAGTCCGCGTCTGGGCGCGCCGTCTCGCGGGCGCTACAGCAGGCCATCGACGCCGCCATACAGCCCCACGGCGATGACGATGGCCGAGATGCCGATCAAGGCGCCGAGATAGAGCCCGCGAGGACGCAGCGGCTCCGGCAGCGCCGTCGCCGCCAGTGCCACGAGGAGGCCGATCACCAGCGGCAGCAGAAAGGCATTCAGGACCTGCGCCGCGATGCTGAGCCACACAAGGTCCGGCACGAACCAGACCAGGGCGGCGGTGCCGACAATGCAGGCCGCGTAGATGCCATAGAACCACCTGGCCTCGAACGGACGATATTCCAGGGAACGCCGGTAGCCGGCGACCTCTCCCACCCCCCAGGCCGTCGCCAGCGAGCACACGATGGCGGCTACCAGGGAGGCGCCGAGGACGCCCGCGCTGAAGACAAGGCGCCCCACGGTCTCACCAAGCAGCGGCGAGAGCGCCTTGCTGATCTCACCGACGCTGGTCAGGCCCGCCGAGGTGCCGCCGGAGGCCAGCGTCGCCGCTGCGGCGACCAGCACCGCTCCCGTCAGGCACTGGGTCAGCGCCGCGCCGCCCGCCGTGTCCAGGCGGGCAGCCTTGATCTGATCGGGCCGGAGCTTCTTTTCGGCAATCGCGGACTGTTGGTAGAAGATCATCCACGGATTGAAGGTCGCGCCGATGACCGCCGCCACCAGATACATGAATTCGCTATTGCCGAGGGGTAGGTCGACGGCATCCTTCGCCAAGGTGGCGGGGTTCGGGTGCGCGGCCCAGGCGACGGCAAAGAACGCGAGCTCAAACAGGCCGACGACGATCGCCGTCCGCTCCACGCGCCGGTAGGAGCCGCTGGCGACGATAACGAGCAGGGCCGCCGCGGCGGCAGGCAAGGTGAGACCGCGCGACAGGCCGTAGAGTTCTCCGATCCCCGCCACGCCGCTGAACTCGGTCACCAGCGAGCCGATGGCCGCCGCCGCCAGGCCTGCCGTCGACAGCCACGCCCATCTGCGGCCAAACCGTTCGCGGATCAGCTCACCGTGGCCGCGCCCGGTGTAGATGCCGAGCCGCACCGTCAATTCCTGTACCATGTAGAGCATCGGCATCAGCAGGAGCAGCAGGGGCAGCAGCCGGTAGCCCCATTGGGCGCCTGCCTGGGCGCCTGTCACCACATTGCCGGCATCGGTATCGGCGAGCATCACCAGCAGACCGGGACCCCAGACAGATATCCATCCGAGAGGGGCGATGATTTTCGATCTCGGCCGGGCTGCGTCCTCCATGCCGCTGCTCTCTTTTTGAATTCTCACGATCGAATACAGGCCGGGGTGAGTCAAGCGATCATCGACCGGCGTACGGCCAGAACGCCGGGTCGGCTTCTGCCGTCATCGGCCAGAAGAACGCGAGACGGCGTCCCTCGCCGGGAAATAACGAAGCGCCTTGTTGCTGGGAGTTGGCTGTCGGCGTGGCGGTCGCGGGCGCCCGACTTCCACCATCGGCCGGAATATTGCCTATTCAGAAGAAACGCGAACGACGCGAAAGCCAACCACGTCCTGCCGGGCCGTCGCGTCGAGCTGGAACCGCGCTGCGGAGCGCACGTCGTCCGGGTTGCTCATCCACGATCCGCCGCGAAGCACGCGCTGGCGACAATCCGCGCCCTCGAACGGCGTCGAGGCGTCTTCGGATGCCTCGCCATAGTCGCGCCAGTAACAATCGGCGACCCATTGGTAGACGTTGCCCAGCACATCATAGAGACCGAAGGGATTGGCGTTGAAGCTGCCGACCGGGCTTGTCGAGCGGCCAT
Source organism: uncultured Pseudomonadota bacterium (assembly GCA_963764895.1). Classification (GTDB taxonomy): domain Bacteria; phylum Pseudomonadota; class Alphaproteobacteria; order Acetobacterales; family Acetobacteraceae; genus CAVXUK01. The sequence goes on along the minus strand of CAVXUK010000006.1, from coordinate 302,567 downwards.
CCCAGCGGCTGCGGCACATGCCGCAATCGGCGTTGCCGAGCCCGATGTCGTCGCCCCACCAATAGCGGGTCTGCGTGCCGCCCCGTGCCGCGTATTCCCACTCGGCTTCTGTCGGCAATCTGTAGTGTTGGCCGGTTCGGCGCGACAGCCACTCGGCGTAGTCGTTGGCCTCCCCCCAAGTGACCATCACCACCGGGTCCCGATCGGTCGACTCGAACCATGTGCGGGCAATACTGTCGGCGCCAGACGTATCCCGCACATAGGCCGCGAACTCCGCGCGCGTGACGGGATAGCGCCCGACGGCGAGCGGTTTCGCCAGTCGGATGGCGTGCTGAGGCGTCTCCTCGGAAGCGTGGTCAGGATCGGACGCCGACGAGCCCATCATTGTCGTGCCAGCGGGTATCACGACCATCTCCGGGCAATCCGGGCAGTCCCGGAACGGCGCGCCGAGGGCTGTTGGAAAGCCGGTCACCGATGACGGCCAGATGGCGCGCGCGCCGGCAATCGCGATCCCCACGACAACAGCCAAAAGGCCGACCACGACCCATAGGCGCGTGCGTTGGGATGGCGGGGGAGGGGGGGGGATTGGGAGCGTCCGACATGTCGGTCACGTGATTTTTCAGTGCGGGAAACGGGGCGCGGTCGCAGGCGGCGGCTTATCCTTCACATCGCGGTCCGCGCCGGCGGCGATATACACGGGCCTCGATCCTTGCATAGCACGAACCAGCCTGACTGCTCGGCCAAACTGCGGCCCAGCAGACCGATATCTGGCGGCCATCGTCAACAGGGCTGTCGGGGCCTGCGGCCGTGCCGCCGGCTTGACGCCGGTGCCGGAGCGCAATAGGCTAGCGCGGCTGGGGCTGCGAAAAAAAATACGAACAGGGGAGGCATCGATGAAACTTCGAATTGCTACCGCCGTGGCGCTCACGACACTGGCCGTTTGTCCCGTGATGGCACGGGCGGATGACGTCCTCGATACGTTGGGCGCCATGCACAAGACCGCTCCGATCGATTGGCCGACAATTCCGCAGACCGGGCCGAAGGCCGACAAGGTCAAGGAAATCCTGACCAAGATCAAGCTGCCGCCCGGCTTCCACATCGACCTTTACGCACTGGTTCCCGACGCCCGCCACATGGCGGTCGGTCCGCAAGGCGTGGTGACCTTCGTTGGAACGCGCAAGACCAAGATATATGCGGTGACCGACCGCAGCCGCAGCGGTGTCGCCGAGGAGGTGAAGGAATTCGCCCCCACCATTCCCAAGGTCGTTCCCAACGGCCCATGCTTCTCCAAGGATGGGTTCCTCTACGTCGTCGAACAGAATCGTGTCATACAATACGCGGCCGCCGAGTTCTTCTATGAAAGCCCGGACGTGGCGGTGACCGTCATCGTCCCGCAGGGGCAGCTGATTCCGCCGTCGGAAGAAAGTTTCAACCACACCGCGCGCGAGTGCCGCGTCGGGCCGGACAACAAGCTCTATATTCAGCTTGGCCAGCCCTATAACGTTCCGCCCAAGGACAAGGCGGAGCTGTACAGGAAGATAGGGATGGGCGGCATCATCCGTATGGACCAGGACGGCAAGAACCGTGAGGTGTATGCGACCGGCCTGCGCAATCCGGTCGGCATGGACTTCAATCCGAAGGACGGCACGCTCTGGAGCAATGACAACCAGGTCGACGGCATGGGCGACGATGTCCCGCCCGGCGAGATGAACCGGATCGACAAGATCGGCGAGAACTTCGGTTTCCCATGGTATGGCGGCGGGCATACGCTGACGAAAGAGTACAAGGACGAGACCCCGCCGGAGGACATCGTGTTCCCCGAGGTCGAGCAAGTCGCGCATGCGGCTGACCTGGGCCTGATGTTCTACACGGGCGACATGTTCCCGGCGAAGTACAAGGGCGCGATCTTCTCCACGCAGCACGGTTCGTGGAATCGTACCGTGCCGGTTGGCGCTCGCCTCATGGTCACGTTCCTCAAGGACGATGGCCACGTCGCGGGACCGTCGATCCCGTTCGCCGAGGGCTGGAATGAGAATGGCCACTATCTCGGCCGCCCGGTGGATGTCGCGCAATACTGGGATGGTTCTCTGCTGGTTTCCGACGACCTCGTCGGTGCGGTCTATCGCATCTGGTACGACGGCAAATAAGAACGGCATAACGCAACGTCACGGCTCCGGCGAAAGCCGGGGCCGTTCCTTTGAGGTCCTGCTTGGTAGGGGGCATGATGAAACGGGGACGCCCAGGGGCGGTGAGGGCTTGTTGTTTTGTGTTGTTCCTGGCGATTCTCTCTGTCGTGGCGCAGGGCCGCGCCAATGCCGACGGCGACGTTATGGCGGGACGTACGAAGGCCCAGAAATGCGAGGTGTGCCATGGCCTTGACGGGCTTTCGAAGGTTGCGGAAGCGCCGAACATCGCCGGGCAGAACCAGCAGTACATGGTCAAACAGCTGAATGCCTTCAAATCCGGCGAACGGCAGAATGAGATGATGTCGCTTATCGCGCCGACGCTGTCGCCCGGCGATATCGAAGATCTCGCCGCCTACTTCGCGGCCATCGAGATCGAGGTCAAAAAAATTCCCGGCCAGTAGGTCAGGCCCGCGGGACCACCACGTTGGCGCCGATGCGGCGATACGTGAATGCCGGCGGAGCTACCTCCGCCTCCTTGGCCGCTTCGGCCATGATCGCGTGGTCGGGCGAGAGATGGCACGCCGGGTCGGTGCGTCCCGCCTCGCCGGTGAGGGCAAATGCCTGGCAGCGGCAGCCGCCCCAGTCGAGTCTCGCGGCGGTCGCAGCTGCGGCACGGCTCCGGCATCCATTGCGTGCCGCGATAGCGGGCGAATGGTTCCGACGCGTACCAGATATCGGCAAGGCTCTGCGTGCGTACGTTCGGCCAGTCGAAGCCGGGCAGCGTCTCGGCGGCGTGGCATGGCAACGCGCGGCCCGCGGGCGAAATGTTGATGAAGCGGCGCGCCCAGCCGCCCATGCAGCCCTTCGGCTCGGCGGCATAATAGTCCGGCACGACGTAATCGATCACCATTTTGCCGCGCAGCCGCTCGCGCCCGGACAGCACGGCGCCGATGCAGGCATCGAGCTCGGCGCGCGTCGGCAGCAGCGCGGCGCGATTCAGAAGGCCCCAGCCGTAGTATTGCACGTTGGCGATCTCGATGCGGCCGGCGCCGAACGCCTCGCCCATCGCGATCATTTTTTCCACGTTCGCAATATTGTGGCGATGCACGACGAAATTCAGCGTCAACGCCAGCCCGGCATCTTGCACCAATCTCGCCGCGTGCAGCTTCTTCGCGTGCCCGCCGGCGTAGTTGCCGATACGGTCGGCGCCCGGGGCCTCGGCGTCCTGAAAACTGATCTGCACATGGTCAAGGCCGGCATCGGCCAGCGCCGCGAGCGCGCGCGCATTCAACAATACGGCGGACGTGATCAGGTTGCTGTACAGGCCCAGCTTCGCCGCATGTTGCACCAGCTCGGGCAGATCGGCGCGCGCCATCGGCTCGCCGCCGGAAAAATGCACCTGCAACACACCCAGCGCCGCCGCCTGATCAAGCACGGAGACCCAATCGTCGGTCGGAAGTTCGTCGGCCGCGCGCTCCAGTTTCAGCGGGTTGGAGCAGTACGGGCATTGCAGCGGACAGCGATGCGTCAGCTCCAGCAGCAGGCTCATCGGTGGGTCGGGCCGGTTCACCACGTCGTCACCCCCTTTTCCGCCAGATCGTCCAGCATGGCGGCGACGTCGGAGAGCACCACATCGCGCGGCGCATCGAAGCGCGCGCACAGATCGTCGATGATGTCCGCCAGTGTGCGCACGCCGTCCACCAGCTTCAGCACTTCGACCGCATGTTCGTCGGGCACGAACAGCCGCTCCGGCGCCAGCACCACCCAGGCGCCGCGCACCGTGTCGAAGCGGAATTTTGCTGCCGCGTCGGAACGACGGCACGCGCCGCGCCTGGGCGGAATCGCTCATGACGGCACGAAGGCGCCGGGCGGGATCAGGCCGGGCGTGACATAGGCGTAGTGCAGCGCATCGAGCTGCGCCCACAGCACGATCGCATTTGAAGCGCAGCGCCGCCAGCACCGACTCCTGCTCCGCTCGCGTGTGCGCGTGCTCCTTCACGTAGCCGAGCGCGAAATCCACATCGCGCGGCGCCTGCGTCAGGCGGGGCGTGAAATAGGCCAGCGTCTCCCTGGTGATCCAGTCATAGTTGCGCCAGCATGCCGGAGACGCGCTCGCTGATGATGCTCGGCGCGAACATCTCGGTCAGCGACGAGGCGATCGCCTCCAGAACGCTGCGGTCGCGCACGAACGCGACATAGGCGTCCACGGCAAAGCGCGTGGTCGGCAGGATGCCCTGCGGTCGATTCCGCGTAGGCGGGGTCGAGGCCGACACCCTCCACCAGCTTCATCCAGCGCGCGATGCCGCCGGTGCCGGGCGCGTCGCCGTCGTGGTCGACGATGCGGCGGCGCCATTCGCGGCGCAGTTCCGCCGTCGGCAGGCGCGCAAGCAGTGTCGCGTCCTTCACCGGGATCTGCGCCTGATAGTAGTAACGATTGAGCGCCCAGGCCTGCACCTGCGCGCGCGAGCATTTTCCGTCGTGCAGCAGCCGGTGGAACGGATGCAGGTTGTGGTAGCGCTCGGCGCCGATGCGGCGCAGCGCAGCTTCCAGCTCGTCCGGCGTCATCGGTGTTGTCGCCGCCATGTCGGTCACAGCTCGATCCTCATCCCGTCGTACCCGACGTTCCAGCCCATCGCGCGCACTTCGGCATTCTCGGGCGAATCATCGAGCAGCACCGGGATTGCTGTTGTTGATGTGGATTAAAATCTTGGTCCGCACCTCAAGCCCGGCAAACGCGGCCAGGGTGCCGGCGGGACCGGTCAGCGCTCATGTGGCCCATGCGCAGCCCGGTCTTCGGGCCGAGCCCGGCGCGGATCATCTCGTCGTCGCGCCATAGCGTGCCGTCGAAGAGCACCAGATCGGCGCCGCGCAGCCGCTCGGCGAGCGTCGGGTCATCGCGGCACAGCCCGGAATGAAGAACAGTTTTTTCCCGCGCGCGTCGGTCACGCAGGCGCCGACGGTATTGCCGTCCTCGGCGATCGGGGGCGCGTCGCCCGGGCGCTCCAGATACAGCGGCACTTTGCCGGGCACCGCGAACAGTTCCATCGTCAGCCCGCAGGGCGCACCATCGGGCCGACGCAGCGCCACCGCGGCGCCGAGGGCTTACCGGTTCGCGCATCACGATGTCGCGCGCGAGCACTTCGAAAATCGGGTTGGCGTCCAGCACCGCCAGCACGCGCGGAGCAGCGAGGACGGTGAAGCGGCTGCCGCTCGCGCAGCACCAGCAAGCCCGGCGATGGCATCCACGTCGCCGCCGGTCAGCACCACGGCGGCGATCGGCGGTGGAACGCAGGCCGGTTCGCGGGTGGAGGAACGCGTTGGCTTCGATCTGCTGGCGCAGATCAGGCGAGGCGTTCAGCAGCACCCACGACTCGCCGTCATCGCCGCTGACAGCAACCGAGGCTTGTGTCCGGGGCAGGGCCGACGCATCGCCGCTCCGGGCACGACGGCACCCGGGCGCGTTGCGAATTCCATTGCGGAAATCCGCCACCGGCGGCCGCGCCGAGGATCGCTGCGAGCATGGCCGGACCGGCAGGAAAAGGCTTCGCGCAGCGCCTTGCGGCGCCGCGCTGCCAGGCGTCTTACTTCGACGGGCGCAGGCATAGCAGTTGATCTCGCCGCCCAGAGCCACTTCGGTGACCTTCGGAGTCTTCCAGCTCATTGTATCCTCCTGTATTTTAGTTGCACGTCAGCCATCGTACGACGACGGGGGCGCGCCCGTCAAGCCGCCCGCGCCCGGCTGCGGGCCGCCGGGTCCTGGGTCCAGCCGGTGGTTTTGCGCATCGCCAAGGGACATCCGGCCCCCGTCAGGGACCGGTGCCGACGCCCGGGATGATGCCCGGTATGATGAACTGCTGGATCGCTACCAGGATGCCGAGCAGGACCGTGAGCACGATGCTGTGCACGAAGGTGCGCGCGAAGACCACGCCCTCCTGTCCCTTGAGGTCGGTGACGGACACGCCGGTGGCGATGTTCTGCGGTGAGATCATCTTGCCCATCACCCCGCCCGACGAATTGGTTGCGGCAAACAACACCGGGTTGAGGTTGAGCTGCCTAGCCGCGACCACCTGCAGGTTGCCGAACAGCGCGTTGCCGGACGTGTCGCTGCCCGACAGGAACACCGCCATCCAGCCGAGGAACGGCGAAAGCAGCACGAACAGGCCGCCGGCCGAAGCCACGCCCTTGCCGAGCGTGTAGGCCATTCCCGCGTAGTTCATCAGGTAGGCGAGCCCGATGATGAACGCGACCGTAACGATGGCGATCCAGGTCTGTTGCAGCGTGCGAACCGCGCAGGTGATGAATTGCGCCGGCCGCAGCCCGACCACGAATGCCGTGATGACGCACGACAGCAGGATCGCGGTGCCCGTGGCCAACGGCTGGAACACCCACACCGCGCCGTAGGGCTTGTTGTTGTACAGCGTGATCGACACTGCGTTGTGCAGTCCCGGCCAGGGAATGCTCAGTTGTCCGATCGCGAAGATCTTGACCGATGTCCACACGATCACCACGGCCGACACGATGAGCCACGGCAGCCAGCCCTGCCAGGGCGACATGGCGTGGGCACGCTGCCCCTCCGGCAACGCTGCCGCCACCACCGCGAACTTGGCGTCCGGTGCCGGCTGCCAGACCTTGAGGAACAGGAAGGTCACGATCAGCGATCCCAGCGACGACAGCACGTCGGTCAGCGTGTAGTCGATGTAGTTCGACGTCACGAACTGCACGATACCGAAGCTCAGGCCGGCCACCAGCAGCACCGGCCAGATGGCGCGTAACGAGCGCAGGCCGCCGTACAGCGCCATGACATAGAACGGCAGGATGATCGCCATGATCGGCAATTGCCGGCCGATCATCATGCCGAGCACGCTCGGCGGCAGGCCGGTGACCGCCCCAAGCACCGTCACCGGCACGCCCAAGGCGCCGAACGCCACCGGTGCCGTGTTGAAGATGAGCACGAACGTCAGCGCCTCCAGCGCCGGAAAACCCACCAGGATCAGCAACGAACTGGTGATGGCGATGGGTGTGCCGAAATCCGGCGATCCCCTCCAGCAGCGCGCCAAAGCAGAAGCCGATCACGACCAGCACCACGCGCCGGTCGTTCGGCAGATGGGCCAGGACCCAGCTGCGGAACGCATCGAAGCGCCCGGAACTCGACGGCGATGTTGTAGAGCAGCAGCGCGTTCACCACGATCCACATGACCGGCCACAGCGCGAACACCACGCCGTTGACCACCGAGTCGATCGCCAGCCCCACCGGGAATTGCCAGACGCCGATCGCGATGATGAACGCAACGATCAGCCCGGCCAGCGAAGCTTGCCAGGCCGGGCGACGCAACACGCCAAGCAGGATCAACACGGCAAGGATCGGAAGGACGGCAACGAGAAACGATAGACCGAGGCTATTTCCGACTGGCGTGAGCAGTTGCTGGAACATTTTCCCCCGTTGTCGGGTTCTTGGTTCATTGGGCGCCTGACGCGCCAACGGCCTCTACCCGGTCATCTAACTCACAAATCGTAACGACCTGTGTGGTTGCCACTATGGACCGGCTTACGGCGCCTGTCACGCCCTCGAATGCGCCTCACCCGGCGGCGCGACGATCAGGGCGAAGACGCCGAATGCGCCGAACGTACGAACAAGCGGGCTCCCCGCTCTTCCCTTTCATAACGCGCAAGGTCACGACCGTCGCGCTGTGCCTTTTTGCCTGATTGCAGCGGCGCACTCTTGGCCGGATACAAACAATCGATGCCCGTCACCCGATAATTGCGTTGCCCATCGGAGGTCGATCTCAACGTCCTCGAAGCGGGACATTGCGTGGGCAAGACAATGGCCATCGGCGACGCGACGATCGCCGCCGTCAACGGGCCGGCAAATTCTCCATCGCCCGCCTTGGGCCACCAAATCGAGTTCAATAAATCCCTGAAGATGGCGAGTTACGCGCAGATTCCGGGCATGGAGATGCTTCGGCAGTTCAAAGCCATCCATCTGCCGCATGCGACTGTCCAATACGGGGCAGCTCGCGCGCATGAGGTCAGGATCGGCCAGCAGCTCGGCACCCCGCTATGCGCACGGACGTTGAGGCCCTCTAAACCGAGAGAGAACCGAAGCGCATCACGAACGGCCTGATCGTCATCAACGATCAGGACGACAGGCTGTGGGGTTGGCATTTATAGAACTCCAGCGTTCCTCATGTGATTCGAGGTCGCACGCCTGACGTCATGATAGGCAATCGACCGGGTGCCTGGCGTGTCGCTTCGGATTGTTGCCGCGGCCCTCAGCCCGTCCCTGACGCATGGCGCGGAGCTATTCGCAGGCGTGTCCGGTCTCCATCCGCGCACCCGTCAATGACATCTGCTCGACCAGAAAGTCGATCACCACGCGCGTGCGTGGCGCCAGATGCCGGCGCGACGGGTAGACGAGATAGGCGTGGTTGCGTTCGGACGGATAGTCCGCCAGCAGCCGGCACAGGCGCCCGGCATGGATGTCATCGGCAACGAAATGCTCCCACAGGAAGGCGATCCCGTATCCTGACAGGGCGGCACGTTGCACCACGACCGCATTGTTGGCGCGCAGTGCGCCCGAGACGACGACCTCGATCGGTCCTCCCGGTCCGCTGAACTGCCAGACGCCGCTGTCCGGCCCGGTTTCGTGAATGATGCAGGCGTAATCGGCCAGGTCGGCCGGATGTGCCGGCGCGCCATGCCGCTCCAGATATGCCGGGGCGGCAACCGGGACACGGCTGATCGCGGCGACCACCCGCGCCACCGACGACGTGTCGGACGGCCGACCGGCCTGCAGCGCCACGTCGAGCCGTTCTTCGACCAGATCGCCGAAATGGTCGCGTATCACCAGTTCAAGCGAGAGGCCCGGATTGCGCTCCAGCAAAGCGTCCATCCGCGGCACCAGCATGGCCGATGCCCCGGCCGACAGCCCGACACGCACCACACCGGTGGGCGAGCTTCGGTGGCTGCCCAATGCGCCTTCCATGTCGGCCGCCACCTCCAGCAACCGACGGGCATGGCCAAGCAGATCCTGCCCGTCCTCGGTCAGGCTCAGCCGCCGTGTGGTGCGATGGAACAGACGCACGCCGAAATGCGCCTCAAGTTGGCCGATCACGCGGGTGACGGCCGAGTGGCTGTTATTGGTTTCCCGCGCGACCGCAGAAAAGGAGCCGGCTTCCACGATCCGGTGGAACACGCCGAGTGCCCGAAGCAGATCCATGACTTCACCGCTTTTCGCACAAAACCTGTGCTCTGAAAAACGATTAAGTGGGCACGCCGAGGCACCACATAAAGTGCCGTCGACAGGCCTATAGGCCCTGGGCGTTTACACGGTCAGGGGGGCCTCTTGGGGATGTCTACTACAACATCACGTGTCTAGAGGCAAGGACGTAAAATCATGCGTAAGATTCTGATGGCCGCTGCGATGCTGCCGTTGCTGGGTGGGGTTGCTCTGGCGGCGGGGCCCGGCGGCAGCGGCGCCGGCGGGAGCCCGCATGCTGGCGGCACCAATGACACGGCGGCCGGCGTGACGGCGTACGCGAACGCACAGCAGCTGTGGCAGGCGGCGCGGAACAATCCCCAGTACAACACGGGGACCCTGGGCTGGCTGGATACGACGAACGGTCAGCAGCAAGGCTAAATGGGCGTCACCCGCGCCGGCGAACGGCCAGGCGCGGGTCCGCCGCCTTGACCGGCCCCTTCCGGCAAATCCGGAAGGGGCCGCCCGCCTCCCGTCTCCGCCGGCTGGCCAGACCGCCTATTCGGCCGTCTGTACCGTGATCCGGCCGGTATTCTGCCGCGCGAACAGTGCCGGGCGATACATGTCGGCGACCTCGGCGCCCGGCAGTTCGAATACGCCCGGCGTGACCGCGCGCACCCGCACCGCCACGCGAAAACCGGGCGTCCCGGGCGTCAACGCCACCACGGCCGCAAACCGGTCGTCGGCGGCGGGCTGCGCCTCGGTGTCGCTCAATTCGCCCAGCCACGGCAGGCCGCTGACCGGCCCGGCCGGCATGCGGCCGGCGATCTCCCAACCCGCCGGCAGTCCCTGCATCACCATCGCGCGATGCGGCTGTCCATCCTCGGCGCGTCCCTCCAGCAACAGTACGAAATTCGTGTTCTGTCGCAGGTGGTCCAGGTCGAGCGTGCCGCCGTCCAGCGTGAAGAACTTGCGCGTGATACGCATCTGCGCGCGGGCGGCCGGCTGCGGCTCGGCCGGCACCCCAGTGATCGACACGCTGCCCCAGACGGGCTTGTCGGCCAGATCGTGCACCGTCACCAACGCAGGCAGAGCGACCGTCAGCACGTGACCGGCAGGTGTCGCCGGCTGCGCCACGCCGTCGAGGGCGACATGCACGCCACGCCCGTCGCGGCCCAGCACGGCAGCGGCGGCGGCGGTCCAGGCCTGTTCCTGCGTGCTGAGTGAATCGGGCGACATGTCCGCGCCGGGCAGCGACGCCACCAGCGTGGCCAGCCGCGCCGGCAGCAGCCCGGATTCCTTCAGCAGCACCACCGTCGCCGCCACATCCCGCAGCGTGGTGCCATAATCCTCCTCCCACCAGCTGCGGGCCTGCGACTGCAAGGCCGCGCCGAATGCGGCCTCGGCACGCGGCGTGTCGTGCGCCAAGGCCAGCGCCGCGCCGATCTGGGCGCGGGCGAGCGGCGTCGGCAACTTGTCCAGATCCGCGGCGAGAACCCGCGCCGCTCCGGGCCGCCCCTGACCGGCCAGCGCCAGCACGTATAAGTGATACGCACGGGCGGCGAGCTCGGCCGGCGAATCGCCTCCGTCATCGGTGTCCTGGGCGAGATATGTCAGCCCGTCGGCGAGGGCGGCGTCCGGCACCGCGGCGCCGGCCTTGCGGGCGCGCAGCAGAAATTCCATGGCGTAGGCGGACAGGAACGGCTCGGCGTCGCCGCTGGCGGTCCAGAGCGCGAACCCGCCGTCGTAACGCTGCCGGTCCAGCACCGACTGCACCGCCTGTTGCAACCGTCCGGCCCGATCATCGCCGGCCGCCGGCCCGTCCGGCAGCAGCGCCAGCGGGAAGCCGCGGCTCGTGGCCTGTTCCAGGCAGGACAGCGGATACAGGCTCAGGGCCCGCACCAGGGCCGCGGTGTCGTAGCGCACCGGTGCGCCGAACGTGCCGGTCATTCGCCACGTCCCGGCGACGAAAGTTTCCGGGCCGCTGGCCGGAGCCAGTCGCGCCTCCGCGCCGGGCGCGATGTCCTGCGCGGCCGTGACGGTGATGGCGGGTCGCGACGGACGGACAGTGAGCTGGGTGTCGCGGCGCAGGTGAAAGCCGGGAGCCGCGACGTCCATATGGATGGTGCCCTGGCCGGCGCCGGTGGCGCGCAGCACCGTTGCCGGCAGCGCCTGCGCACCTGGCGCGAGCGTTTCCGTCAGTTGCGTCGGGCCCGCGAGCGCGAGCGGGCCGTCGGTGGTCAGCGTCACCGCCGTCTCGCCTTGCGGCAGGTCGAGGTTGTGCAGCAGCACGGTCAGCCGCGCCTCGTCGCCGGGCGCCAGGAAGCGCGGCAGCAGCGCCTCCGCCACGAGCGGATCGCGGACGAGACTGTCCGTGGAGGCGGCGCCGACGCGGTTGCCGAGCCAGCCGACCGCCATCAGGCGGATCTGGCCGTTGAAATCGGTCAGGTCGAGCGGGATCGCCACATGTCCGGCCGCGTCGGCCTGTACCGGTGGGCTGAACAGCGTGATGGTGCGCTGGGGATTGTCGGGGCGCCCGAAACCGCCTTCGTCGCCGCCTTGCTTGAGTACGGTGGCGTCGCCCTCGGCCGGCGCCAGCAGGCGGCCCCAGTCGTCGCGGATGTCGAGGCCGAGGCGGCGTCGGCCGAGATAATGTGCCGTCGGGTCGGGCGAGGCGAAGCGGGTGAGCCGCAGGATGCCCTCGTCGACGGCGGCCAGCGTGACCCAGGCACCCGGCGCCGTCGTCACGCCGATGGTCGCGCGGGCGCGCGGCGGATAGCGGTCCGCCACCGTCAGCGCGACCGGCAGCGTGCGCGCCGCCGGATCGACGCCGACCCAGACCAGCCCGATCGCCCGTCCGGCCCGGTGGTCGCCCGGCTTGGCGGGGCGATACAGGTGGACCGCGACATAGGCGCCCGGTCCCCAGGAGGTCTCGACCGGCACGGTCACATCCGTGCCGCCCTCCGGCACGCTCAACGTGCGCAGCGACAACACCTTGTCGGTCAGCACCGCGAGCGTCGCCTCGCCGGCGAAGGGCGGGGCGATGTGGATGCGCACGGTCTGCCCGGCAGGCACGTCGCGGCGATCGGCGGAGACGTCGACACGGTCCGGCACGTCGGGCGAGCCGCTATCGGCCCAGCCGGAGCGGAACCGGTAGGAGGTGGCGGACATGCCGCCCGGCTGCGTCACCTCGATCCGGTAGCGCCCCCAGTCGAGCGTTTTGGCGATGTGCAGCGGGCCGGTCGCCGGGATGGCGATGTCGCGCGTCTCCAGCGGCTCGTCGCGGTAGACGACCTCATAACGGGCGAGGCTGTCCCGCATCACGACATGCCAATCCGGCCGCTCCCGCACCAACCGCATCTTGGCGGTCAGGGCCGTGGGTGTGCCGTCAGGGCGGAGCGCCACGATGTCGAACGCCGCCTCGCTGCCGGCATTGACCGCGTCGTCGGCGAAGGCAGGCCGGATGCCGAGCAGCGGGCCGGTGCCGCGCAGGGGCAGGCTGGCGGTGGCGTGCGCGCCGTGGCCGGAGGGGTCATCCACCTCGACCGTGAGGTCGGCCTTGAGCGGGTGGGTGGTGTCGGGCGCCTGGGCAATGGCCAGCGCGTAGCTGGTACGGCCCTGTGCGTCGGTCGCTGCCAGCTCTGCGTCCTGGGTCTGTGGTGCGTAGGCTTCGTCGATCAGACCGAAATGGTATGCGTTATACGCAACGAAAGGCGAAGGGTCGAGGGTGAGTGTATAGGTTACTTTTCCGGTCAGCCCGGCGGCGGGGGCGCCGTACAGGAATCGGGCGGTAACCGGAATTTCCGCCGGTGTGCCGGGAAGGATGGCATCAGGAAGGTGGCCCAGATCGACAGCCATGCGATCCGGCACGAAGGCGTCGACGCGGAATTCGGCCTGCCCGATCGGCGGAGCTTGCGGGTCGGCGCGAACCTCGACGGTCCAGGTGCCGGCCTGCGCGCCGGCCGACAGCTTGACCGGCAGGTACAGCGACGCGTCGGCGCCGCGCGGTGGGGTGGCGCTGAAGAACACCTGACCGTTCGGGCGCTTGATGGTGACGCGCGCCGGCAGATCGGCGGGCAGCCCGGCATTGTCGCGTAGCAGCGCCATCACCTGCACCACCTCGCCGGGCCGGTAGATGCCGCGATCGAGCCAGACGAAGGCGTCGAGCGGTCCCGGATCGGGCGCGCCCTGCACGCCGCGATCGGACAGGTCGAACGCCGCCGCGTTCAGGTCGAGTGCTGCGAAATCACCGTCGGGCGCGGACGCGTACAGTGCGGCCGGCGCAAGCGGGCCGTCGCCGGCCAGCAGCGGGGCGGCGAAGCGGGCGACGCCGTCCGGGCCGGTGATCGTCTCCGCAAGGATGTCGTTGTTGCGCGCCAGCAGCTGCAGCTTGATCCCCGGCTTGATCCGCGCGTCGGCGTACGAGCGGACCTGGATGGTCAGCCCGTCGCTGCCGCGCCAGACGGTGGGTGCCAGATCGGTGCGCAGGATCAGTTGCACCGATGCCACGCTGGAGTCCGGCGTGCCGTCATCGGGGCTGGCGACCAGCGCATACAGGCCGGGGCCGGCCGTGAGCAGCGGGGCCGGGAAGGGCAGGGCCGTGCGGGCGGAGACGTTGACCTGGAAATTCGGCACCGGCGCGCTGCCCTGCCAGACCTGGCTGCCGGAGTCGACGCCGATATTGTCGGCGGTCCAGCGGTTCATCGCCTCGCCCAGTTTGCTCTGGCGCAGCAGGGCCGGGATGTTGCGTTCAGTGAGGCGGTACAGCTTCAGCGCCACGCTGGCGACGTTCATCGTCGTCAGCGTCGCTGCCGGCGCCTGACCGCGCGGCAGCACGAACAGGCGCGTGTCGAAGGCGATCAGCGGCGGGCGGTTGGGCATGGCGACCGCCAGCACCGTCTCCTTGATCAGCGCCACGCCGTCCTCGCCGGGAAGCCCGGCGCGCAGGATCAGGCGGGTCTGGCTGCCTGCTTGCAGGCCGCTGACGCAGATTTCATCCGCCTCGCGCGTGATGGCGGCGGCGGGCTGCGGCGGGTCGAGCCGAACCCAGTCCTGCGCGTTGAAATCGCCTCGGCGCACCGGAGCGGTGGTGAAGGCGACGCAGGCGCGCGGCGGGTCGGCGGTGGGCTCGACGCGGACCGTGCGGACCAGCAGCCCGGCTTCATGCCGCAGTTCGGTCAGTTTCTGCGTGATCGCGTCGTCGGCGGGGGCGAGTTCCTTTGCGTGTTCCAGGGCCGCCACCGCGTCGGCGTTGCGGTCCATGGCGTGCAGCGCGTCCGCGAGTCGTACCAGCGCCGGCGTCTGGGGTGGGCCTTCCGGCAAACCGGCATAGCCGTTCCAGGCGGCCGCCGCGGCGTGGCGGGCATCGGGCGGCGTGCGGGCGAGCAGCGCGCGGGCCAGCTCCAGCCATTGCTGCGGCGTCGCGCCGCCGAACGCGATGCGTTGTTCCAACGCGGCGGCAGCGGCTTGCCAGTCCGGTTTGGCGATGGCGGCGGCGGCCTGCGCCTCGGCGGCCGCGCGGGTGGCGGAGGTGCCGCCGGCTGGCGCGCGCTTGTGCAGATCGGCCGCGTAGCGCTGGGCGTCGGCTTGCAGACCGGGCGGATTGAACCCATCGGCGCGGGCGGGATGCGTCGCAACGAGAGACGCAAACAGCATTGCCATGAGAGCCAGAACCGGCGTCGCGCGCATCGTTGCATGCCCCCCATCGCGCGGCGCGGGCCGCGTGTTGGGGCAGCGTATACGAACCCGGGCTGTGGCGCCCGTTAAGATACCGGTCGCAAAACGACCGCGTTACGGCGTGGCCGGGGTCGCGGGCGGCGGCGTCGCGGTGTTGGTCGTCGACGGCGTCCGCGGCGGTGTGAGCGACGCGGGATTGGCCGTGGACGACGGTGCCGGACCGAGCGGCGCGGGCGGGGTTGCCGGCGGTGTGGCCGGCGTCGTTGCCGGCGTGGGCGAAGCGGCGGCGGGAGCGGGCGCGGCGTGTGGCAGCGGGGCGGTGGTGACGGGGACCGGCGCCGGCTCGGTCTCGACGCTGCCGGGGCTGGGCGCGGTGGCAGCGGCGCCGGGCGTGCCCGGTACGGGCGTCGTCGCGGGCGTATTTGTGGCCGTCGGCGGAGGGGCGATCGGGGTCGGCCCGTTGCCGGCGGTCTGCGGCGACGGCGCTCCGGGCGCGGCTGGTGTGCCGGGCTTGGTCGGCGTGGGCGGCACGTCCGACATCACCGTGTAATCGGGCACGATGCGCGCCTGGTTGCCGGAGATCACCAGCACGTGCTGGCCGATTCCCAGCGGCTTGGTGTCCTGCTGCGTGACCGACACGAGATCGTTGTTCGGCTTTCGGTACCATGTACTCGTACGCGGCGGTGTCGCCGGTGGTGTGTTCCACCGAGGAGCCGATCAGCCCGCCGACCAGCCCGCCGCCGAGCGCGCCGAACGTGGACGTGATCGCGCCGCCCGGTGCCTGGGACCCGATCACGCCGCCGGCGGCGGCCCCGGTGGCGGCGCCCACCACGGTGTTGGCACTGACGCCGATCTGGCGCACGCCGACGACCACGCCCCTGTCGACCTTGTTGGCCTGCTGCACGGCGTTCGCGGAATAGGTGTTGGGGGAGTAGTCCGGGCTGCAGCCCGCAACCATGGCGGCGAGTATCCCCGCCGCGGCGATTTTGACCATTTCGATCAAGAGCAACCACCCTGCGTAAATCGCGCGGTGGCTTACGTGCTTGGCACGCGCCTGTCACCCCGGAATTTTGCGGTGCGACATAGCGGCGGGCCTGGGCATGGGGGTCGATCGCGACGGGAATTCTTCTCGCCTGGGCCGCCTGTTCGGCCAGTTGTCTTGTCGCGCAAACGCCGCCCTTGCCCACTGCCCCGGCTTACGCTACCTCCCCGCCCTCACGGCCGCCGGATGCGGGCGTGGTGGAATTGGCAGACACGCCAGATTTAGGTTCTGGTGGCGCAAGCCGTGGGGGTTCAAGTCCCTCCGCCCGCACCACCGGCCGAACCCCCTGGCCCAATGGGATCACGAGGAACCCTCCGATTATGCAGGTCACCGAGACGCTCTCCGATGGGCTGAAGCGCGGCTACACCGTCGTGGTGCCCGCCGCCGACATCGAGAGCAAGCGCGCCAAGCGCCTCGCCGAACTCGGCAAGACCGTGCGCCTGCCCGGCTTCCGCCCTGGCAAGGTGCCTGCCACCGTCGTCAAGCAACGCTTCGGCGGCGCGGTGACGGCCGAGGTGCTGGAAGAAAGCGTCAACCAGGCGACGCAGCAGGTCATGACCGACCGCGGCCTGCGCTCGGCCACCCAGCCGAAGGTCGAAGTCGTCTCCGCCATCGCGCCGGCCAACGACCTCGAATTCAAGGTCGAGCTGGAATTGCTGCCGGAGATCACGCTGCCGGATCTGGCCGGCATCGAACTCACGCGGCTGAAGGCCGAGCCGCCGCCCGAGACGGTCGACCGTGCGCTGAGCGAGATCGCCAAGCGCCAGCGCAAGCTGGAGGAGGTCGAGGAACCGCGCCCGGCCGTCACCGGCGACGTGCTGGCGGTGGATTTCGAGGGCAAGGTCGACGGCGTGGCGTTCCCCGGCGGCACCGGCACCGACACCGATATCGAGGTGGGCGGCGGCGGCTTCATCCCCGGCTTCACCGAGCAGCTGGAAGGCCTGTCGCCCGGCGAGAGCCGCCAGATCAACGTGACGTTCCCGGCCGATTACGGCGTGACGGAACTCGCCGGCAAGCAGGCGACGTTCGACATCACGGCCAAGAAGCTCAAGCGCGCCATCGAGCCTGCGATGGACGACTCGCTGGCTGAAACATTGGGTTTCGAAGGCGGCCTGGCCGAGGTGCGCCAGGCCGTGACCACGCAGATGCAGCGAGAATACGACCAGCTCTCGCGGCTGCGCATCAAGCGCGAACTGCTTGACGCGCTGGCCGCGCGCGCTGATTTCCCGGTGCCGCAATCCATGGTCGACGGCGAGTTCGCGCAGATCTGGCAACGCGTGGAGGCCGACCGCAAGGACGGCAAGCTGGACGCCGACGACGTGAACAAGGACGACGCGACGCTGGCCGCCGAATATCGCGCCATCGCCGAGCGGCGCGTGCGTCTCGGGCTGCTGCTGTCGGAGATCGGCCGCAGCAATGGTGTCACCGTCACCCAGGATGAGCTGATCCGGGCGATGCGGGTGGAGGCCGGGCGCTATCCTGGCCAGGAACAGCAGGTGATGGACTTCTTCCGCAAGAACCCGCAGGCGACCGACGCGCTGCGCGGGCCGATCTTCGAGGAGAAGGTGATCGACTTCGTGCTGGAACTGGCGAAGGTGACGGACACGGTCGTCTCGCCCGAGGAATTGTCGCGCGAGCCGGAGGTGCCGGCGGTGATCGCGGCGGCCGGTGAGTCGTCGGCGACGCCACCGGGCGAGCAAGCCGCCGAGGGCGCGGCGCCGGACGGCGAGGCGGCCGGTCAGATGACGGGGGCCGAGGGCTGAGGTTGGAACAGGCGCAAGTGCTGCCTATCTGCTATGCGATACATGGGTACGGCGCCCGCCCAACCCCGGGCAGGGGCCGGCAGTTGGGGAGCTAGGACGATGACGGATCGCGACCCGGTCGAGATCTACAGCAACAATCTGGTGCCGATGGTGGTCGAGCAGACCGCCCGCGGCGAACGCGCCTTCGACATCTATTCCCGGCTGCTCAAGGAACGGATCATCTTCCTGACCGGCGCCGGTCTACGACCAGGTCAGCGCGCTGATCTGCGCGCAGCTGCTGTTCCTGGAAAGCGAGAACCCGACCAAGGACATCGCCTTCTACATCAACAGCCCTGGCGGCGTGGTCTCCGCCGGCCTCGCGATCTACGACACCATGCAATACATCCGCAGCCCGGTCAGCACGGTGTGCATCGGCCAGGCCGCCTCCATGGGCAGCCTGTTGCTGACGCGCCGGGGCCAAGGGCAAGCGGTTCGCGCTGCCGAACGCCCGCGTGATGGTGCATCAGCCCTCCGGCGGCGCGCAGGGCCAGGCCACCGACATCGAAATCCAGGCGCGCGAAATCCTGCTGCTGCGCAAGCGGCTGAACGAGATCTACGTGCATCACACCGGCCAGCCGATCGAGGCGATCGAGCGCAAGCTGGAGCGCGACAGCTACATGTCGGCCGAGGAAGCCCGCGATTTCGGCATCGTCGACGAGGTGGTCGCCACCCGCCCGGCGCCGAGCGAGGGCGACGGCAAACTGTAACCCGAACAGCACGGCGTCGCTGCCGGCCATCGGTTGGCCGGCAGCAGACTTGCGCCGACTGGCGTTGGCGTTGCAATTTGATGGCGGCGCCATATCTC
Source organism: uncultured Pseudomonadota bacterium (assembly GCA_963764895.1). GTDB lineage: Bacteria > Pseudomonadota > Alphaproteobacteria > Acetobacterales > Acetobacteraceae > CAVXUK01. Next base: position 283,921 of record CAVXUK010000006.1, on the reverse strand, counting down.
AGTCAGCTTCGCGCCAAGGACGGCGGAAGGGTGTCCGCCGAAATGGCATCGTTCGTGCTTGATGTCTGTCAGCTTAGTGTTTGCCCGGGTCTCGCCGTCGTGGGGCTGGGCGATACCCGGTGGTTCGTTCCCGTGCGCGGACGGGGACTAGACTTTCCGGCGTGTGTCCCCGGCGACCCGGGGCAGGAGTGCTCATGAGCAAGTCCGGCGACTCGAAGAACACCCTCTACTGCTCGTTCTGCGGCAAGTCCCAGCACGAGGTTCGCAAGCTCATTGCCGGACCGACCGTCTTCATCTGCGACGAATGCGTCGAGCTCTGCATGGATATCATCCGGGAGGAGCACAAGACGCATCTCGTGAAGTCGCGTGATGGCGTGCCGACGCCCAAGGAGATCTGCAAGGTCCTCGACGACTATGTGATCGGCCAGGCGCACGCCAAGAAGGTGCTGAGTGTCGCCGTTCACAACCATTACAAGCGGCTGGCGCACGGCGCGAAGAACAACGACGTCGAGATCGCCAAGTCGAACATCCTGCTGGTCGGCCCGACCGGCTCGGGCAAGACGCTGCTGGCGCAGACGCTGGCGCGCATCCTGGACGTGCCGTTCACCATGGCGGACGCCACCACGCTGACCGAGGCCGGCTATGTCGGCGAGGATGTCGAGAACATCATCCTTAAACTGTTGCAATCCGCCGACTACAATGTCGAGCGGGCGCAGCGCGGCATCGTCTATATCGACGAGGTCGACAAGATCAGCCGCAAATCCGACAACCCCTCGATCACGCGCGATGTGAGCGGCGAGGGCGTGCAGCAGGCGCTGCTCAAGATCATGGAGGGCACCGTCGCCTCCGTGCCGCCGCAGGGCGGGCGCAAGCATCCGCAGCAGGAATTCCTGCAGGTCGACACCACCAACATCCTGTTCATCTGCGGCGGCGCGTTCTCCGGGCTGGAGAAGATCATCAGCGCGCGCGGCAAGGGCTCGGGCATCGGCTACGGCGCCGAGGTGCGCAGCTCCGACGAGCGGCGGACCGGCGCGATCCTGCGCGAGGTGGAGCCCGAGGATCTGTTGCGCTTCGGACTGATTCCCGAATTCATCGGCCGCCTGCCCGTGGTGGCCACGCTGGAGGATCTGGACGAGCCGGCGCTGATGGAGATTCTGACCAAGCCGAAGAACGCGCTGGTCAAGCAGTACGGCCGCCTGTTCGAGATGGAGGGCGTCAAGCTGTCCTTCACCGAGGAGGCGCTGGGCTCGGTCGCGAAACGGGCGATCGCGCGCAAGACCGGCGCGCGCGGACTGCGATCGATCATGGAGTCGATCCTGCTTGGCACCATGTTCGATCTGCCGAGCCTGGACGGCGTCGAGGAGGTGGTAATCAACCGCGAGGTTGCCGAGGCGCGTGCCAATCCGCTGTTCCTGTACGGCAAGGAGCGCGCTGAGAACAGCGCCTGAGATTGCGCACACGGCAGGTGGGGGCGCGGGAAATCTCCGCCCCCACTGCGTGAAAAGTCAAGACCTTGCGGCACCCGGCTCTGGCGCCGATATCGGATCTTGTCACAGGGACGTTCTACTTCTGCCGGTCCCGCGCGATGTGATCCGTGCCTGACGGGGCGGGGCACTTGCGACTGTCCTTTAGGAGGTCAATCCGATGACTGATACCACAAAACCGCCCGGCGAGGGCGCACCGCAGGCGCCGCGGGCGAGAAGCCGCGCGCCGCGCCCGTGCGGGCCGACGTGCTGCCGGTGCTGCCACTGCGCGATATCGTTGTGTTCCCGCATATGATCGTGCCGCTGTTCGTGGGCCGTGAGAAGAGCGTGCGGGCGCTGGAGGCCGTGATGAAGGACGACAAGCAGATCCTGCTCGTCGCCCAGAAGAACGCCGCCCAGGACGACCCGACGGCCGACGACATCTATCGTGTCGGCACCGTCTCCACGATTCTGCAGCTGCTGAAGCTGCCGGACGGCACCGTGAAGGTGCTGGTGGAGGGCGGCCGCCGCGCATCCATCGCCGGCTTCAAGGAGATCGACGCCTATTTCGAGGCGTTCGTCGAGCCGATGCCCGACCGCGAGGGCGACGCGAAGGAGCTTGAGGCGCTCGGCCGCACCGTGATCGGGCAGTTCGAGCAGTACATCAAGCTCAACAAGAAGATCGCGCCGGAAGTGCTGGTGTCGCTCAACCAGATCGAGGAGCCGAGCAAGCTCGCCGATACGGTGGCCGCACACCTGAACCTCAAGATCGCCGAGAAGCAGGAGCTGCTGGAGACGCCGCGCGTCGGCGAGCGGCTGGAGCGCGTGTTCGGACACATGGAGTCCGAGATCGGCGTCCTGCAGGTGGAGAAGCGCATCCGCAACCGCGTCAAGCGGCAGATGGAGAAGACGCAGCGCGAGTACTACCTGAACGAGCAGCTCAAGGCGATCCAGAAGGAGCTTGGCGAGGGCGAGGACGGCAAGGACGAGACCGCCGAGCTCGAAGCCAAGATCAAGAAGACCCGGCTGTCCAAGGAGGCGCGCGACAAGGCGCTCGGCGAGCTGAAGAAGCTGCGCACGATGAGCCCGATGAGCGCCGAGGCGACGGTGGTGCGCAACTACCTCGACTGGATGCTGTCGATCCCCTGGAAGAAGCGCAGCAAGGTCAAGAACGACGTGGTCGCGGCCGAGAAGGTGCTCAACGACGACCATTACGGGCTGGACAAGGTCAAGGAGCGCATCCTCGAGTACCTCGCGGTGCAGTCGCGCTCCAACAAGATGCGCGGGCCGATCCTGTGCCTCGTGGGCCCGCCCGGCGTCGGCAAGACCTCGCTCGGCAAGTCGATCGCGCGGGCGACGGGGCGCACCTTCGTGCGCATGTCGCTGGGCGGCGTGCGGGACGAGGCGGAGATGCGCGGCCATCGGCGGACCTATATCGGCTCGATGCCCGGCAAGGTCATCCAGGGCATGAAGAAGGCCAAGACCTCCAACCCGCTGTTCCTGCTCGACGAGATCGACAAGCTGGGCGCCGACTGGCGCGGCGACCCGTCATCCGCGCTGCTGGAGGTGCTGGACCCGGAGCAGAACGCGACGTTCAACGACCACTACCTGGAGGTGGATTACGACCTCTCGGACGTGATGTTCGTCACCACGGCCAACAGCCTGCGCATGCCGCAGCCGCTGATGGACCGCATGGAGATCATCCGCATCCCCGGCTACACCGAGGATGAGAAGGTGGAGATCGCCAAGCGGCACCTGCTCGTCCAAGCAGGCCGAGGCGCACAGCCTGAAGCCGGATGAATGGTCGATCAGCGACGACGCGCTGCGCGATCTGATCCGCTACTACACGCGTGAGGCCGGGGTGCGGAACCTGGAGCGCGAGATCGCCAATCTGGCCCGCAAGGCGGTCAAGGAGATCGTCACCAAGAAGACCAAGAAGGTCACCATCACCCGCAAGAACGTCGAGAAATATGCCGGCGTCCACAAGTTCCGCTACGGCGAGCCCGAGGACGAGGACATGGTCGGCGTGGTGACCGGCCTGGCCTGGACCGAGGTGGGCGGCGAGATCCTGACCATCGAGAGCGTGATGCTGCCGGGCAAGGGCAACATCAAGCATACCGGCAAGCTCGGCGACGTGATGCAGGAGAGCGTGTCGGCGGCGCTGAGCTACGTGCGCAGCCGCTCGATCAGCTTCGGCATCAAGCCGACGCTGTTCGAGAAGCGCGACATCCACGTGCACGTGCCGGAGGGCGCGACGCCGAAGGACGGGCCGTCCGCCGGCATCGCGATGGCGACCAGCATCGTCAGCGTGCTGACCGGCATCCCCGTGCGGCGCGACGTGGCGATGACGGGCGAGATCACGCTGCGCGGCCGGGTGCTGCCGATCGGCGGGCTGAAGGAGAAGCTGCTGGCGGCGCTGCGGGCCGGCATCACGACGGTGTTCATCCCGAAGGACAACGAGAAGGATCTCGCCGAGATCGCCGAACTCGGTGAAGAAGCACCTGACGCTGGTACCGGTGGCGCATGTGGATGACGTCATCGCGCAGGCGCTGGTGCGTAAGCCGGTGGCCAATTGAGTGGGTCGAGCCGGCGGATACGCCGGTGGTCGACGGAGTCCGATGCGGCTGCAACGGCGTCCTTGCCGCACTGAACTTGTTGCCGTCGGTGCGTCGATTATTGACGGCCCGCCGGGCAACCGGCGGGCCGCCATGTTTTTGTACGTGCCGTGAACGACTTAATCGAGGTTTGCGGCCGATTCCGCCGCGCTTTCGTTGACGGGCCAGAAAACCCGCCTCTAGTGTCAGAGCGCGGGCGTGCGGCGATTCGGACGGTCGCTGGAATGTCAGAACGATGGCAATGAGGACACACATCATGAACAAAATGGATCTGATCGCCGCGGTCGCGGATCAAACCGAACTGCCGAAGGCAAAGGCGGCCGAGGTGGTCGATGCGGTGTTCGTCGCCATCGAGGCGGCGCTGAAGAAGAAGGAGGAGGTGCGCCTGGTCGGCTTCGGCAGCTTCGCGACCGCCACGCGCAAGGCCTCGCACCGGCCGCAATCCGCGCACCGGCGAGGAAATCCAGATCGAGGCCTCCACCTCCGTCCGCTTCAAGCCGGGCAAGGCGCTCAAGGACGCGGTGAACTAGCACCCACTGCACGTTCGCGGCTATTTGGCGTTATACCGTGCGTGGCCGCGGCACGGGCGGGCGGTTAGCTCAGCGGTAGAGCGTCTCGTTTACACCGAGAGGGCCGGCGGTTCGAACCCGTCACCGCCCACCACGTTGCCCCGGAACAGGGCCGCTCCGAATAGGTGAGATTGCCGGTTGACCCCGGCCAGGGCGGCGGTCTAAACGCTGCGCCCTGCCGCTGCGGGTGTAGCTCAGTTGGTTAGAGCGCCGGCCTGTCACGCCGGAGGTCGCGGGTTCGAGCCCCGTCACTCGCGCCAGCGGCAGCAGCCCCGAACATAGCTGGGTTCTGGCAATGGCGGCGGTCCTCCGCCGCTTCTTGCCAGGTAGCCCTATAGCACCCGGCGCGGGTTGCGGCTAATGTCCGGCCGCGCTGCGATGCGGCATAACGCGGAGTACACCGGCCAGGGTCGGCCGGCACAGGAAAGGATGGCGTATGGGCTCGCTGCTCGCCAACTACTTCCCCATCCTGGTGTTCGTTGTCATCGCAGGTGTGATCGGCGCTGGCGATGGTCGACCGCTCCCTGATCGCTGGCGAAGCAGAAGCCGTACGCCGAGAAACTCTCCGCCTACGAATGCGGGTTCGAGCCGTTCGACGACGCGCGGCGGCGATTTGACGTGCGGTTCTACCTGGTCTCGATCCTGTTCATCATCTTCGACCTGGAGGTCGCGTTCCTGTTCCCGTGGGCCGTGAGCCTCGCGGACATCGGCGTATTCGGGTTCCTCTCGATGCTCGGCTTCCTGGCGGTGCTGACCGTCGGGTTCATCTACGAGTGGAACAAGGGCGCGCTGGACTGGGAGTGAGCGCCAGGGAATGAGCGACGGAGTAGCTGCCATGAGCGTCACCACCGAGAACTCTGCCGTGCCGGCAATTGCCTGGAACCGCGAGGCGCTGGGGACGGGCGAGGCACAGGATGCCGTGATCAAGGGCATCACCGGCGAGATCGACGGCAAGGGTTTCGTCGTCGCCAACCTCGACAAGCTGGTGAACTGGGCGCGCACCGGCAGCCTGTGGCCGATGACGTTCGGGCTGGCCTGCTGCGCGGTGGAGATGATCCACGCCTACATGCCGCGCTACGACCTCGATCGCTTCGGCATCATCCCGCGCGCCTCTCCGCGCCAGAGCGACGTGATGATCGTCGCCGGCACGCTGACCAACAAGATGGCCCCGGCACTGCGCAAGGTCTACGACCAGATGCCGGAGCCGCGCTGGGTGATCAGCATGGGCAGCTGCGCCAACGGCGGCGGCTACTACCACTACTCCTACTCAGTGGTGCGCGGCTGCGACCGCGTCGTGCCGGTGGACATCTACGTCCCCGGCTGCCCGCCGACCGCCGAGGCGCTGGTCTACGGGATCATGCAGTTGCAGAAGAAGATCCGCCGCACCGGGACGATCCTCCGTGGCTGAGACCGACATTGCCCTGGCGCCGGGTGTGGCGCTGGCCGAGGAGCTTGCGACCGTGCCCGGCGTGCTGGTCACCGGTGTCGACAAGGGCGAGGTGGTGGCGCGCGCCCGCACCGACGCGATCGTGCCGGTAATGGCCATGCTGCGCGACGACCCGCGCTTCGCCTGCGAGCAACTGATGGATCTGTGCGGGGTGGACTGGCCGGAGCGGGCCGAGCGGTTCGAGGTGGTCTACAACCTGCTGTCGGTGTCGCTGAACCAGCGCATCCGCGTGGTGGTGGCCACCGATGCGGCCACCGCGGTGCCCTCGGTCAGCACGATCTGGCCGGTGGCGACCTGGTGGGAACGCGAGGCCTGGGATTTGTATGGTATCCTGTTCTCGGGCCAGCCGGATCTGCGCCGCATCCTGACCGATTACGGGTTCGAGGGGCATCCGCTGCGCAAGGATTTCCCGCTGACCGGCTATGTCGAGGTCCGCTACGACGAGGACCGCAAGGCGGTGATCTATGAACCGGTCAAGCTGACGCAGGACTTCCGCAACTTCGACTTCCTCTCGCCGTGGGAGGCGATCACGTCGCTGCCCGGCGATGAGAAGGCCCATGCCGCCCGCGCTGACGCCAAGCCAATGGGGGCAAAACCGTGAGCGAAACAGCCATCGTCGAGATCGGCAGCGCCACCAAACGGGTGGAGATCGACAGCCACGCCATCAATTTCGGCCCGCAGCATCCCGCCGCGCATGGCGTGCTGCGGCTGATCCTGGAGATGGACGGCGAAATGGTGGAGCGGGCCGATCCGCATATCGGCCTGCTGCATCGCGGTACCGAGAAGCTGATCGAGTACAAGACCTACATCCAGGCGGTGCCGTATTTCGACCGGCTGGATTACGTCAGCCCGATGACGCAGGAGCATGCGTTCGCGCTGGCCACCGAGAAGCTGCTCGGCATCGAAGCGCCCGAGCGCGCGAAATGGATCCGCACGCTGTTCTGCGAAATCACCCGCGTGCTGAACCATCTGCTGAACGTCACCACGTATGCGCTGGACGTGGGCGCCATCACGCCGAGCCTCTGGGGCTTCGAGGAACGCGAGAAGCTCATGGAATTCCATGAGGCCGCGTCGGGCGCGCGGCTGCACGCGAATTACTTCCGGCCGGGCGGCGTGGCCAAGGATCTGCCGGCCGGGCTGGAGGAACGCATCGGCGAATGGGCCGGGAATTTTCCGAAATTCCTCGACGATCTTGAGAACTTGCTTACCGGCAATCGCATCTGGAAGCAGCGCACCGTCGATATCGGCATCATGACCGCCGAGCAGGCGCTCGCCTGGGGTTTCTCGGGGCCGTGCATCCGTGCCAGCGGCGTGGCCTGGGATCTGCGGCGGTCGCAGCCGTACGAGAAATACAACGAGGTTGCGTTTAACGTGCCGGTCGGGCGCAACGGCGATTGCTATGATCGCTATCTCGTGCGGGTCGCCGAGATGCGCGAGAGCGTCAAGATCATCGTGCAATGCCTCGCTGCGATGAAGCCGGGACCGGTGAAGGTGCAGGACCGCAAATTCACCCCGCCGACCCGCAGCGAGATGAAGCGCTCGATGGAAGCGCTGATCCATCACTTCAAGCTGTATACGGAAGGCTTTCACGTGCCGCCCGGGGCGACCTACACAGCCGTCGAATCGCCGAAGGGCGAATTCGGCGTGTACCTGGTGGCGGACGGCACCAATCGGCCTTATCGTTGCAAAATACGCGCGACCGGGTTCGCGCATTTGCAGGCGATCGAAGTGATGTCCAAAGGGCACATGCTGGCCGACGCCGTGGCGATCATCGGATCGCTGGACGTCGTGTTCGGCGAAATCGACAGGTAGCAGATGGCCGAGGATTTCGGGGACGGCTCGACGGGCGGAGAGATCGCGCAGCCGGAGGGCTTCGCGTTCGACGCGGAGAGCGAGGCGGCGGTTGCCGCGATCGTGGCGAAGTATCCGCCGGGGCGGCAGGCCAGCGCCGTGATCCCGGTGCTGTATGTCGTGCAGCAGCAGATGAAGCGCGAGACCGACAGCGCCTGGGTGTCCCGGGCCGCCATGGATGCGGTGGCTGCGCGGCTGGGCATGCCGCCGATCCGCGTCTACGAAGTCGCAACCTTCTACCTGATGTTCAACACGAAACCGATCGGACGGTTCCATCTGCAGGTCTGCACGACCACGCCGTGCTGGCTGCGTGGCTCCGACGAGGTGACGGCGGCGTGCCGCAAGGCGACCGGCATCACCGGGTGGGGCGAGACCAGCAGCGACGGCATGTTCACGATGACCGAGGTGGAATGCCTCGGCGCCTGCGTGAACGCGCCGATCCTGTGCGTGGACGACGATTTCTACGAGGACATGGACGCGGAGCTCACCGAGGCGTTACTCGCGGCCTTGCGGCGTGGCGAGAAGCCGCAGCCGGGCTCGATGATCGGCCGGCAGACCTCCGCGCCCGTGGGCGGGCCGACAACTCTGACCACCGTTCCTGGCAATCCGGCGGAGTAACGCGATGCTGAGCGACGAGGACCGGATCTTCACCAACCTGTACGGCGTGCACGATTTGCGCCTCGCCGGTGCGCGGGCACGCGGCGACTGGGACGGCACCGCCGAAATCCTGGCGCGCGGACCGGATACGATCGTCGAGGAGATGAAGGCGTCGGGCCTGCGCGGACGCGGCGGCGCGGGCTTCCCGACCGGCATGAAATGGTCGTTCATGCCCAAGACGGTCGGCGACCGGCCGCACTACCTCGTCATCAACGCCGATGAGAGCGAGCCGGGTACCTGCAAGGATCGCGACATCCTGCGTCACGATCCGCACAAGCTGGTCGAGGGCGCGCTGGTCGCCTCGTTCGCGATGCGTGCGCATGCCTGCTACATCTACATTCGCGGCGAATTCTACAACGAGAGCCTGAACCTGCAGATCGCCATCGACGAAGCGTACGAGGCCGGGCTGATCGGCAAGAACGCCTGCGGCTCGGGCTGGGATTTCGATCTGTTCGTGCATCGCGGCGCCGGCGCGTATATCTGCGGCGAGGAAACGGCTCTGCTCGAAAGCCTTGAGGGCAAGAAGGGCATGCCGCGGCTGAAGCCGCCGTTTCCGGCCGCCGTCGGGCTGTATGGCTGCCCGACCACGGTCAACAACGTCGAGAGCATCGCGGTGGCGCCGACGATCCTGCGGCGTGGCGCGTCGTGGTTTTCCGCTCTGGGCCGGCCGAAGAATTCCGGAACGAAGCTGTTCTGCATCTCCGGGCACGTGAACAAGCCCTGCAACGTCGAGGAAGAACTCGGCATTCCGCTGCGCGAACTGATCGACACCTATGCCGGCGGCGTGCGCGGCGGCTGGGACAATCTGCTGGCCGTGATCCCGGGCGGCGCCTCGGTGCCGCTGCTGCCGAAGTCGATCTGCGACGACGTGCTGATGGATTTCGACAGTCTGCGCGACGTGAAAAGCGGCCTGGGCACTGCGGCTGTCATCGTGATGGACAAATCCACCGACGTCATCAAGGCGATTGCGCGGCTCAGCCAATTCTACAAGCACGAAAGCTGCGGCCAGTGCACGCCGTGCCGCGAGGGTACCGGCTGGATGATGCGGGTGATGAACCGCATGGTGCAGGGCCGCGCCGAGCCGGAAGAAATCGACACGCTGGAGCAGGTGACGCGGCAGATCGAGGGCCACACGATCTGCGCGCTCGGTGACGCGGCGGCATGGCCGATCCAGGGGCTGATCCGACATTTCCGCCCGATGATCGAGGAGCGCATCGCGCAGTACAAGTCCGGCCGCACCGTGCGGCCGATGAAGCTGGCGGCGGAGTAACGACATGGCGAAGGTCACTGTCGACGGCATCGTCGTCGAAGTCCCCAATGGTTCGAATGTGCTGCAGGCCTGCGAGGCGGCAGGCAAGGAGATCCCGCGCTTCTGCTACCACGAGCGGCTGTCGGTCGCCGGCAATTGCCGCATGTGCCTGGTCGAGATCGAGAAGGCGCCGCCAAAGCCGTTCGCGTCCTGCGCCTATCCGGTCGCCGACGGCATGGTGGTGCATACCGACAGCCCGATGGTGCGCGCGGCGCGGCGCGGGGTGATGGAATTCCTGCTCATCAACCACCCGCTGGATTGCCCGATCTGCGACCAGGGCGGCGAGTGCGACTTGCAGGACCAGGCCGATCGGCTACGGCAGCGACCACTCGCGCTACGACGAGAACAAGCGCGCGGTGAAGGACAAGAACCTCGGCCCGCTGGTCAAGACCGTGATGACGCGCTGCATCCAGTGCACGCGCTGCATCCGCTTCGCCACCGAGATCGCCGGCGTGCCGGAACTGGGCGCCACCGCGCGCGGCGAGAACATGGAAGTCGGCACCTATGTCGAAAAGGCGCTGACCTCCGAGCTGTCCGGCAACCTGATCGACATCTGCCCGGTCGGCGCGCTGACCTCCAAGCCGTATGCGTTCGTGGCGCGGTCGTGGGAGCTGCGCAAGACCGACAGCGTCGACGTGCTCGACGCGGTCGGCGCCGCGATCCGCGTCGACAGCCGCGGGCCCGAAGTTCTGCGCATTCTGCCGCGCCTCAACGAAGACGTGAACGAGGAATGGCTGGCCGACAAGTCGCGCTTCGCCATCGACGGGCTGAAGCGGCGGCGGCTGGATGCCTGCTGGGTGAAGCGCGACGGCAAGCTGCACAAGGCGACCTGGATCGAAGCGTTCGCAGGCCATCGCGACACGGCTGATGAACCTGGAGGGCGAGCGCATCGGGCGCGATCGCCGGTGATCTGGCCGACGCCGAGAGCATGCTGGCGCTGAAGGATCTGATGGCCACGCTCGGCTCGCAGAACCTCGATTGCCGGCAGGACGGCGCGGCGCTGGATGTCGGCGCGGCGCGATTTCTACACGTTCAACACCTCGATCGCCGGCATCGAGGAGGCGGATGCGCTGCTGCTCATCGGCAGCAATCCGCGCCACGAGGCGCCGCTGATCAACGCGCGCATCCGCAAGCGCTGGCTGGCGTCAGCGGATGCCGATTGCCGCGATCGGGCCGGTCGCCGAACTGACCTATCCGGTGGAGTGGCTCGGCGACGCGCCGTCGCTGCTCGGCAATGCTCGGCAAGATTCGCGCGATGTCGCTGCGCGCTGCGCGGCCGAAGCGGCCGATGCTGATCCTGGGGCAGGGCGCGCTGGCGCGGCCGGATGGCGCCGCGGTGCTGGCGGCCGCCTGGAAGCTGGCCGAGGCGACCGGCATGCTGAAGCCGGACTGGCACGGCTTCAACGTGCTGCACACGGCAGCCTCGCGGGTCGGCGCGCTCGATCTCGGCTTCCTGCCGGGGCCGCGCGGCACCGGACTCGCGGGCATGCTGGGCGGCGGCGTCGATCTGCTGTGGCTGCTCGGCGCCGACGAGTTCGACACCGTCGCAGATCGGCGCCAATACGTTCGTCGTCTACCAGGGCCACCACGGCGACCGCGGCGCCGCGCGTCGCCGACGTGATCCTGCCGGGCGCGGCCTATACCGAGAAGAACGGCACCTACGTCAACACCGAGGGCCGCGTGCAGCGCGGCTACCTGGCCGTGCTATCCGCCGGGCGAGGCGCGCGAGGACTGGAAGGTCATCCGCGCGTTCAGCGCAGATGCTCGGCCGCACGCTGCCGTATGACACGATCGAGGCGGTGCGCGCGCGCCTGGCGCAGCTCAACCCGGTGTTCGAGCGCATCGACATCCTGCCGCGCTTCGGCATTTCCGACACCGCCGGGCCGGCCGGCGGCGGCGCGCTCGGTACGGCGCCGTTCGTGCCGGCCGTCGCGAACTACTATCAGACCGACCCGATCAGCCGTGCCAGCCGGACGATGGCCGAGTGCACGGACGCGATGCGCCACCCGTTCGCCGTCGCGGCGGAGTAAGCGCGATGCATTCGTTTTTCTACGACACGGACCTCGGCTTCACGATCCTGACGGTGCTGGAGGCGCTGGCCATCATCGTGCCGGTGCTGATCGGCATGGCCTATCTGACACTACGCCGAGCGCAAGGTGCTGGCCGCGATGCAGCTGCGCAAGGGGCCGAACGTGGTCGGCCCGTTCGGGCTGTGGCAGCCGTTCGCCGACGCCATCAAGATGATGTTCAAGGAGACGATGATCCCGTCCGGCGCCAACCGGTTGCTGTTCCTGATGGCGCCGATGCTGACATTCGGGCTGGCCGTGCTCGCCTGGGCGGTGATCCCGGTCAACGACGGCTGGGCGCTCGCCGACATCAACGTCGGCGTGCTGTACCTGTTCGCGATCTCCTCGCTCGGCGTCTACGGCATCATCATCGCCGGCTGGGCGAGCAATTCCAAATACGCCTTCCTCGGCGCGCTGCGCAGTGCCGCGCAGATGGTGTCCTACGAGGTCTCGATCGGCTTCGTCATGGTCACCGTGCTGCTCTGCGTCGGCAGCCTCAACCTCAACGACATCGTGCTGGCGCAGCGCCATGTGTGGTTCTGCATCCCGCTGTTCCCGATGTTCGTGGTCTTCTTCATCTCCGCGCTCGCCGAGACCAACCGCTCGCCGTTCGACCTGCCGGAAGGCGAAAGCGAGATCGTGGCCGGCTTCTTCGTCGAATACAGCGCGATGGCGTTCGCGCTGTTCTTCCTCGGCGAATACACCAACATGATCCTGATGAGCGCGATGACCAGCATCCTGTTCCTGGGCGGCTGGCTGGCGCCGTTCGGGGTGGAGCCGTTCACCTGGATCCCGGGGCCGATCTGGTTCATCGCCAAGATCTGTTGTGTGCCTGTTCTTCTTCCTCTGGGTGCGCGCGACGTTCCCGCGCTATCGCTACGACCAGTTGATGCGGCTCGGCTGGAAGGTGTTCCTGCCGCTGTCGCTGCTGTGGCTCGTGCTGACGGCCGGCGCGCTGGTGCTGTTCGGCTGGCTGCCGCACGGGGCGGCGTGATGGTCCGGCTTGTCGACATCCGCGCGACCGTCTATCCCGCCTCGCGAAACGGAGGCTGACGATGGCATTCCTCGACCGCACCGCCCGCAGCCTGCTGCTGAGTGAACTCGTCGGCGGCATGGCGCTGACGCTGCGCTATTTCTTCAAGCGCAAGGCGACCATCAACTACCCGTACGAGAAAGGCCCGATCAGCCCGCGCTTCAAGGGCGAGCACGCGCTGCGCCGCTACCCCAACGGCGAGGAACGCTGCATCGCCTGCAAGCTGTGCGAGGCGATCTGCCCGGCGCAGGCCATCACCATCGAGGCCGAGCCGCGCGACGACGGCTCACGCCGCACCACGCGCTACGACATCGACATGACCAAGTGCATCTATTGCGGGCTGTGCGAGGAAGCCTGCCCGGTGGATGCCATCGTCGAGGGGCCGAACTTCGAGTTCGCCACCGAGACGCGCGAGGAACTGTTGTACGACAAGGACAAGCTGCTGGCCAACGGCGACCGGTGGGAGCCGGAGCTGGCCCGCCGGCTGGAACTGGACGCGCCGTATCGCTGAGCGCGCGCGGCCCGGAGGAACACCATGATTGCGACCATCGCCTTCTACGTCTTCGCCGTCATCCTGCTGCTGTCGGCGGCCATGGTGGTGAGTGCCCGCAATCCCGTGCATTCGGTGCTGTTTCTGATCCTGGCGTTCTTCAACGCCGCCGCCCTGTTCCTGCTGGCCGGCGCCGAGTTCCTGGCGATGATCCTGGTGATCGTCTATGTCGGCGCGGTCGCGGTGCTGTTCCTGTTCGTCGTGATGATGCTGGACATCAACTTCGCCGAGCTGCGCTCCGGGTTTCAGCGCTTCCTGCCGGTGGGTGCTGGCGATCGGCGTGGTGCTGCTGCTGGAACTCGCCGTGGTGCTGGGCGGCTGGAAGATCGCGCCGGATGCGATGTCGCTGCGTTTCGCGCCCACCGTCCCGACCGTACCCAACACCGTGCAGCTCGGCCGGCTGATCTACACCGACTACATCCTGCTGTTCCAGGCGGCGGGGCTGGTGCTGCTGGTGGCCATGATCGGCGCCATCGTGCTGACGCTGCGCGACCGTGCGTCCGTCCCGCCGGCAGAACATCGCGCGGCAGATCGCGCGCACGCCGGCCGAGACGATGGAGATGGTGGACGTGCCGATCGGCGCCGGCATCGCCGCCATCGGCATCCGTCGTCCGCATGTTGTGGCCGCGTTGCCGGCGGGACCGACCGTTCACGAAGAACACGACCATTCGCAAGGCGGGGGCCACTGACATGATGGCGGTCAGCCTCTATCACTATCTCGTCGTCTCGGCGCTGCTGCTGGTGCTGGGGATCTTCGGCATCTTCCTGAACCGCAAGAACGTCATCGTCATCCTGATGTCGATCGAGCTGATCCTGCTTGCCGTCAACATCAACCTCGTCGCCTTCTCGGCTGTGCTGGGCGATCTGGTGGGGCAGGTGTTCGTGATGTTCATGCTCACGGTCGCCGCCGCCGAGGCGGCGATCGGGCTGGCCATCGTCGTCATCTATTTCCGCAATCGCGGCTCGATCCAGGTCGAGGACGTGAACCTGATGAAGGGCTGAGCCGATGCTGTACGCCGTCGCCGTCTTCGCCCCGCTGTTCGGTTCCGCCATCGCCGGCCTGTTCGGCAAGGTCATCGGCGATCGTGCGGCGCAGGCCGTGACGATCATCTGCATGCTGCTCGCCTCGGCCTGCGGCATCACCTCGTTCGTGGAGCTGGTCTATCAGGGCGCGCCGTCCGGTGTGGTTTCGCTCGGCACCTGGGTGGAGGCGGGACAGTTCCATGCGTCGCTGGGCGCTGCGCTACGACACGCTGTCGGCCGTCATGGTGGCGATGGTCACCACGGTGGCGACGCTGATCCACATCTACAGCGTCGGCTACATGGCGCATGACGAGAACCACACCATCTGGCGGTTCTTCAGCTACCTGAGCCTGTTCAGCTTCGCGATGCTGATGCTGGTGACGGCCGACAACCTGCTGCAGCTGTTCTTCGGCTGGGAGGGCGTCGGCCTCGCCTGCCTACCTGCTGATCGGCTACTGGTATTACCGGCCGACGCGCCGGTGCCGCGGCGATCAAGGCGTTCATCGTCAACCGCGTCGGCGATCTGTGCTTCGCGCTCGGCATCGCGCTGGTGTTCCTCGTGTTCGGCTCGATCGAGTTCGCGCACCATGTTCGGCGCGGTCGGCGCGCATCAGGACGCGACGTATCACGTGCTCGGCGCATACCTGGCGCGCCTACGAGGTGATCGGCATCCTGCTGTTCATCGGCGCGATGGGCAAATCGGCGCAGATCGGCCTGCATGTCTGGCTGCCCGACGCGATGGAGGGGCCGACGCCGGTCTCCGCCCTGATCCATGCCGCGACGATGGTGACGGCCGGCGTGTTCCTGATGGCGCGCTTCTCGCCGGTGCTGGACTACGCGCCCGGCGCGCTGGATTTCGTCACATTCATCGGCGCCACGACGGCGCTGTTCGCGGCGACGATCGGCTGCGTGCAGAACGACATCAAGCGGGTGATCGCCTATTCCACCTGCTCGCAGCTCGGCTACATGTTCGTCGCCGCCGGCGTCGGCGCCTATCAGGCGTCGATCTTCCATCTGCTGACGCACGCCTTCTTCAAGGCGCTGCTGTTCCTGACGCGCCGGCTCGGTGATCCACGCGATGTCGGACGAGCAGGACATGCGCAAGATGGGCGGCCTGTGGAAGCTGATCCCGATCACCTACGCGATGATGTGGGTCGGCAACCTGGCGCTCGGCGGCATCTTCCCGTTCGCCGGCTACTACTCGAAGGACGCGATCCTGGAGGCCGCGTGGGCCGCGCACACCGCGCATCGGCCATTACGGCTTCTGGTGCACGCTGCTGGCGGCGTTCCTGACCGCGTTCTATTCCTGGCGCCTGCTGCATCATGACCTTCCACGGCGAGCCGCGCGCCGACCACCACACGATGGAGCATGTGCACGAAAGCCCGTCGGTGATGACGGTGCCGCTGATGCTGCTGGCGATCGGCGCGACTGGTGGCGGGCTTCGCGTTCCACAATCAGCTCATCGGCCCCGACTGGCAGGCGTTCTGGGGCAACTCGATCCAGATCGCGGCCAGCAACCATGTGCTGCGCGACATGGAGCACGCTGCCGAGCTGGGTCGACATTCTCGCCGCTGGTGCTCGGCCTGCTCGGCATCGCGACCGCCTATCTGTTCTACATGGTCGTGCCGGCGCTGCCGGTGCGGCTGGCGCGCGATGTTCCCGCTCGTCTACCGTTTCCTGCTCAACAAATGGTATTTCGACGAGCTGTACGACGCGCTCTTCGTGCGCCCGGCGATCGCGCTTGCGCGCGCATGCTGTGGCAGGTCGGCGACGCGCACCATCATCGACGGCATGCCCAACGGGCTCGCGTCGCTCACCGAAGGACGGCTCGGCCACGGTGGTGAAGCTGCAGACCGGCTCGCTCGCCGTCTACGCCTTCGCGATGCTGATCGGCCTTGTCGTGCTGGTCAGCATCTTCCTGCTTTTCCTGCGGTGAGACCATGAACGCGGCCGGCTTCCCCCTGCTCTCGCTGCTCACCTGGCTGCCGCTGGTCGGCGGCCTGGTCATCATGTCCGTGCGCGGCGACGAGGCGACCGTCGCCTCCAACGCGCGCTGGACGGCGCTGTGGACCAGCCTGATCGTCTTCGTCCTCTCGCTGGTGCTGTGGGTCGCGTTTCGACCCGTCCGATCCCGGCTTCCAGTTCGTCGAGAGCGTGACGTGGCTGCCGCAATGGGGCATCACCTACAAGATGGGCGTGGACGGCATCTCGGTGCTGTTCGTGCTGCTGTCCACGGTGCTGACGCCGATCTGCATCCTGGCGAGCTGGGAAGTCGATCACGGTGCGCGTGCGGGAATACATGCTGGCCTTCCTGATCCTCGAGACGATGATGGTCGGCATGTTCTGCGCGCTCGACTTCGTCGTGTTCTACATGTTCTTCGAGGGCGTGCTGATCCCGATGTATCTGATCATCGGCATCTGGGGCGGCCCGCGGCGCGTCTATGCGGCGATCAAATTCTTCCTCTTCACGCTGGCCGGCTCGGTGCTGATGCTGCTGGCGCTGCTGGCGATGTGGTCGCAGGCCGGCACCACCGACATCCCGACGCTGCTGCACACGCAGTTCCCGGCGCGAATGCAGACCTGGCTGTTCCTGGCCTTCCTGGCGTCGTTCGCGGTCAAGGTGCCGATGTGGCCGGTGCATACCTGGCTGCCGGACGCGCATGTCGAGGCGCCGACCGCGGGCTCCGTCATCCTGGCCGGCGTGCTGCTGAAGATGGGCGCCTACGGCTTCCTGCGCTTCTCGGTGCCGATGCTGCCGCTGGCCTCGGCGCAGCTCGCGCCGCTGATGTTCGCGCTGTCGGTGATCGCGGTCATCTACACCTCGCTGGTGGCGCTGGCGCAGACCGACATGAAGAAGCTGATCGCCTATTCGTCGGTCGCGCATATGGGCGTGGTGACGATCGGCATCTTCACCGTCAACGTGCAGGGCATTTCCGGCGCGCTGTTCCAGATGCTGTCGCACGGCATCGTCTCCGGCGCGCTGTTCCTCTGCGTCGGCGTGGTCTACGACCGCATGCACACGCGCGAGATCGCGCGCTACGGCGGGCTGGCCGACCGGATGCCGGCCTACGCGCTGCTGTTCATGCTGTTCACGCATGGCCAGCATGGGCCTGCCCGGCACGTCCGGCTTCGTCGGCGAGTTCCTGGTGCTGGTCGGCGCGTTCCAGGTGAAGTTCTGGCTGGCGCTGCTCGGCAGCCTCGGCATGATCCTCGGCGCCGCCTACATGCTGTATCTGTATCGCCGCATGATCTTCGGCCGCATCACGCATGCCGACCTGCGCAGCGATCCTCGATCTGTCGCCGCGCGAGATCGCGGTGTTCGCACCGCTGGTCGTGCTGACGCTGTGGATGGGCGTCTATCCCGACCAGCTTCAGCAGTTTCTGGGACGCGACGGTGAACGCGATGGTGGATCACCACCAGGCGGCACTGGCGGCCAGCCACACACCTCGCGACGGTGATGCGCGTGATGAACTGGACGCTTGCCCTGCCGGAGCTCGTGCTGTCGCTGCTGCGGCATGGCGATCCTCGTTGCTCGGCGTGTTGCAGAAGCGCGATACCTTCCGCTTCTCCAGCATGCTGGTCGCTCGGCGCCTTCCTGCTCACGGCGATGCTGGTGATCGCCGGGGCCGCCGGCGTCGGCTATCCGCGGCCAGTTCACCGCCGACCGTTTCTCCGCGTTCGTCAAGCTGCTGGTGCTGGTTGCCTCCGCGCTCGCGATCATCGCCTCGCTCGACTACAACGAGCACGAGAATCTGCGCCGGTTCGAATTCCCGGTGCTGGTGCTGTTCGCGACCGTCGGCATGATGCTGATGGCCTCCGCCGACGCAACCTGATGACGCTGTATGTCGGGCTGGAGCTGCAATCGCTCTGCATCTACGTGCTCGCGGCCTTCGCGCGCGACCAGCTGCGCTCGTCCGAGGCCGGGCCTGAAGTATTTCGTGCTCGGCTCGCTCGCCTCCGGGCTGCTGCTGTACGGCATCTCGCTGGTCTACGGCTTCTCCGGCACGATGCAGTTCGACAAGCTCGCCGGCGTGCTGACGGACCCGACGCATGCCTCGGCCGGCCTGGTCGTCGGCATCGTCTTCGTCGTCGCCGGCCTCGCCTT
This sequence comes from uncultured Pseudomonadota bacterium, assembly GCA_963764895.1. GTDB lineage: Bacteria > Pseudomonadota > Alphaproteobacteria > Acetobacterales > Acetobacteraceae > CAVXUK01. Next base: position 265,231 of record CAVXUK010000006.1, on the reverse strand, counting down.
CAAGGTCTCGGCGGTGCCGTTCCATATGTGGACGCCGGACGTCTACGAGGGCGCGCCGACGCCGGTGACGTTGCTGATGGGCACCGCGCCGAAGGTGGCCGCGATGGCGCTGCTGGTGCGTGCGATGGCGACCCCGTTCGGCCATCTGCTGGCCGAGTGGCAGCAGCTGATCGTGCTGGTCTCGATCGCCTCGATGCTGCTCGGCTCGCTGGCCGCGATCGGGCAGCGCAGCATCAAGCGGCTGATGGCATATTCCGTCGATCGGCCACATGGGCTACGTGCTGATCGGGCTGGCCGCCGGCACCGCCGTCGGCATTCGCGGCGTGCTGATCTACCTCGTCACCTACGTCTTCATGAACGCCGGCACCTTCGCCTGCATCATCGCCATGCGCCGGCGCGGCAGCATGCTGGAGAAGATCAGCCGACCTCGGCGGGCTGGCGAAGACCGATCCGGTGCTGGCGATGTGGATGGCCATCTTCATGTTCAGCATGGCCGGCATCCCGCCGTTCTCCGGCTTCTGGGGCAAGTACTTCATCTTCACCGCCGCCGTGCAGAGCGGGCTGTGGGCGCTCGCGGTCATCGGCGTGCTGACCAGCGTGATCGGCGCCTTCTATTACATCCGCGTCATCAAGGTGATGTACTTCGATGCGCCGGAACAGCCGTTCGACCCGCGCCCGGCCTCGCTTTCGACTGCCGTCGCGGCGGTAGGTCCGGCTTGTTCACCTCGCTGTTCTTCGTCTTTCCGGCGCCGATCGTTGGGCGCGGCTGAGGCGGCGGCGAAAGTGCTGTTCGGGTGAGCGATGCCGGCCGCCAGGCGTCCTGGCGGCTGGAGATGCCACGAGCGTTGTCACGTCCACCTCCGATCTCTGCCGCGACGCGGGCAGCAGCCGGTGAGCCGGACGGGCTTGGCCGTGCTGGCGCGACGGCAGACGCAGGGGCGCGGCAGTCGCGGCCGGGACTGGGAGTCGCCGGACGGCAATCTTGTTCCTCTCGGTGCTGCTGCGGCCGCAGCGAGCAGGCACGCGATGCCGCGCAATGGTCGCTGCTGGCTGGTGTGGCGCTTGCCGAAACGCTCGCGTCGTTTCTGCCGGATCCGCAGGTGCTGCAGCTGAAATGGCCGAACGACGTGCTGCTGAACGGTGGCAAGCTCGCCGGCATCCTGGTGGACAGCGCGGCAACGCCGGCCGGTGCGGTGGAGTGGCTCGTGATCGGCATCGGCGTCAACCTCGTGGCGGCGCCGAACGTGCCGGGCCGCGCGATTGCCTGCCTGGCCGAATTCGTATCGCCGCCGCCGGCGGAGGATTTCGCCGGCGTGCTGCTGACGCGGCTGCGATCATTGGCGGACCGTGCGGGCCCAGGACGGGTTCGCTGCCGTGCGGGCGGCGTGGCTCGGCGGGCGCCGGCGCTGGGCAGCGCTGTCACGCTGCGGCTCGGCGAGCGTCGTATCGGCGGCGGCTTCGCCGGTCTGGCTGACGACGGCAGCCTGTTGCTGTCCACCGACGGCCGGGTTGCACGCGTTCGCCACCGGCGAAGTGCTGTTGTGATGCGGCAACCTGGAGCGCACTGACATGCTGCTGGTCGTCGATGCCGGTAACACCAACATCGTCTTTGCTGTGCATGACGGCAATGCCTGGCGCGGCACCTGGCGCATCGCCACCGAACCGCAGCGCACCTCCGACGAATACGCGGTCTGGCTGCTGGCGCTGCTCGGCCATAGCCGGCTTGCGAGCGCGAGCAGGTGGATCGCGCGCGGTGATCGGCACCGTGGTGCCGGCGGCGCTCTACCATCTGCGCCGCCTGTGCCGCGACTGGTTCGACGTCGAGCCGCTGATCGCCCGCGCCAGCCTCGACTGGGGGTTCGAGATCCGCGTGGACAACCCCGAGGAGGTCGGCGCCGACCGGCTGCTGAACGCGCTGGCCGGCGCACCAGCGCTACCGGCGGGCCGCTGGTGGTGATCGACTTCGGCACCGCGACCACGTTCGACGTGGTGGACCGCGGACGGCGCCTATCTCGGCGGCGTGATCGCGCCGGGCATCAACCTGTCCATCGAGGCGCTGCACCGCGCCGCCGCCCGGCTGCCGCGCATCGGCATCGGCCGGCCGCAGGCGGTGATCGGCCGGTCCACCGTGCCGGCCATGCAGTCCGGCATCTACTGGGGCTATGTCGGCATGGTCGAGGGGCTGGTCGCGCGCATCCAGGGCGAATTCGGCGCCAAGCTGAAGGTGATCGCGCACCGGCGGCCTGGCGCCGCTGCTCGCCGAGGGCACCACTGTGATCGAGCGGATCGACCCCGATCTGACGCTGGACGGTCTGCGCATGTTGGCGGAGCGCAACCCGGCCCCCACATTGTCGCGCGACCGGGCACGGTTGACGCGAGAGCGATTGAGCGAAAGCGACCGGGCGACCCGTCCGGCAGCGGCCAAGCCCTGACATAAGGCGACGAATGGATGCGGTGAGCGGTGATCTGGCGTTCCTGCCGCTGGGCGGAACCGGCGAGATCGGCATGAACCTCAACCTCTACCGCTGCGGCGGCAGATGGCTGGCGGTCGATTGCGGCATCGGCTTCGGCGGCGCGGAACTGCCGGAGGTCGATGTCATGATGCCGGACCCGGCCTTCATCGCCGAGCGGCGCGACCGGCTGCTCGGCCTGGTCATCACCCACGCGCACGAGGACCATCTCGGCGCGGTGGCCTGGCTGTGGCCGCAGCTGCGCTGCCCGGTCTATGCCAGCCCGTTCGCCGCCGCCGTGCTGCGCCGCAAGCTGGCCGAGGCGCAGCTGCTGCAGCCAGGTGAAGCTGCATCGTCGTGCCGCCCGGCGGCGCCATCGAGCTGGCCGCCGTTCAGCCTGCGCTTCCTGCGCGTGGCGCACTCGATCCCGGAGGCGCAGGCGCTGGTGATCCGCACGCCGGCCGGCATCGATGCTGCACACCGGCGACTGGAAGCTCGACCCGACCCGCTGGTCGGCCCGCCGACCGACGAGGCGGCGCTTCGCCGCGCTCGGCGACGAGGGCGTGCTGGCGATGGTCTGCGATTCCACCAACGCGATGGTGGAAGGCCATTCCGGCTCGGAGGCCGACGTGCGCCGCGCGCTGTCCGCGCTGATCCGCGACCTGCGCGGCCGCGTCGCGGTGACCTGCTTCGCCAGCAACGTCGCGCGCGTGGAAGTCGGTCGCGCTGGCCGCCCGCGACGCCGGGCGCAGCGTGGCCTGGTCGGCCGCTCCCTGCGCAACCTGGAGGCGGCGGCGCGCGAATGCGGCTACCTGCGCGGACATGCCGCCGTTCGCCGGCGAGGACGAGGCCAACGACATCCCCGACGACAATCTGCTGATCCTGGTCACCGGCAGCCAGGGCGAGCCGCGCAGCGCGCTCGCCCGCATCGCCGCCGGACACGCATCCGCGCATCGAGCTCGGCGAGGGCGACACGGTGGTGTTCAGCAGCCGCGTGATCCCCGGCAACGAGCGCGCGATCGGCACCGTGCAGGACAACCTGGTCCGGCGCGGCGTGCGGCTGATGACCGATGCCGACCACATGATCCACGTCTCCGGCCATCCCGGCCCGCGACGAGCTGCGCCGGCTCTATCGGCTGGTGCGGCCGCGCTACTCGGTGCCGGTGCATGGCGAATGGCGCCATCTGTCGGCGCACGCGGCGCTGGCGCAGGAGGCGGGCGTCACGCCGGTGCTGCTGGAGGACGGCGACATCCTCAGCCTCGCGCCCGGGCGTGCCGGAGGTGGTGGACAGCGCGCCGGTCGGCCGGCTGGTGCTGGACGGCAGCCGGCTGGTGCCGCTGCAGGGCGGCGTGATGGGGGCGCGGCGGCGGATGCTGTTCAACGGCGTCGTCATCGCCAGCCTCGCCGTCGACGAGGCCGGGCGGCTGCGCGGCACGCCGCGGATCAGCGCGCCCGGCCTGTTCGAGGCCGGACGACCCGGAAACGGCGCGCATCGCCGAGCGAACTGGCCGACGCGCTCGCCGATCTGCCGGCGCCGCTGCGGCGCGACGATGCCGCGCTGGCGGAGGCGGCGCGGGCGGCGCTGCGCCGCGCGCTCGGCCGGCGGTTGCAGAAGCGGCCGCTGGTGGACGTGCATCTGCTGCGGGTCTGAGGGAGCGCCGTGGACTGGTTCACCGGCATCGTGCTGTACGTGCTGATCTGGTGGACGACGCTGTTCGCCGTGCTGCCGTTCGGCACCAAGCCGGTCGCCGACGCCGATCCGACGACCGGCTGGCGCGGCGCGCCGGAGCGAGCCGTGCATCTGCCGCGCAAGGTGATCGCGACGACCGCTGGTCGCCGCGGTCATCTGGGGCGGCTGCTACCTGGTCATCAGCGGCCCGTGGCTGAGCTTCCGCCGCGGCTGGCTGGCGCTGCCACCGCATTGAGCGTGCGCTGCGCCGCAGGTCGAGGCGGAGCTGCCGATTTGCCTCGGCAAAGCCCGAGGCGCAAACGGTCTGCTACGATTTTTTGCCGCACGCGCGAAAATTACTCATGGACGACGCGGTGCAGCATTTCGGGAATCATCACGGACAGGAAGAGGCGTTCCTCATCCTGCCGTGTGACTGGCGTTTCCTCCCTAAACTTGGCCCGCCGCGCTCGTACTGGTGCGCGGGCCGTTTTCTGTCTAACGCGTCGCACGGCTGTTCTGTCACCTGCTTTCGTACGCAGGACCGGTCGTTGCAATGCGATTTTCTTTCGTCGGACATCATTGTGCGGCGCACAATTATTACTTCGGCGATGTTGCAGCGCCGTCCGCAGCGCGACTTCTCGATCGTGTCAATTTTGATTGCGCGTAGCGCCGTCGGGACCGCGCTGGCGGGTCCGGCCGCGCCCGGCCGTAGGTCCGCGGCTCTTCTAACCCGATCACGGACCGCCCAGATGCGCCTCTCCCGCACGCTCGTCCCGACGCTGAAGGAAACGCCGGCGGAGGCGCAGATCGTCTCGCACCGGCTCATGCTGCGCGCCGGCCTGGTGCGGCAGACCGCCTCCGGCATCTATGCGTGGCTGCCGGCCGGCTGGCGGGTGTTGCAGAACATCGCCCAGATCGTGCGCGAGGAGCAGGACGCGGTCGGCGCGCAGGAAATGCTGATGCCGACCATCCAGCCCGCCGAGCTATGGCGCGCAGAGCGGACGCTATGACGCCTACGGGCCGGAGATGCTGCGCATGTCCGACCGCCACGAGCGCGACCTGCTCTACGGCCCGACCAACGAGGAGATGATCACCGACATCTTTCGCCAGTCGGTCAAGTCGTACCGCGAACTGCCGCAGATCGCTCTACCACATCCAGTGGAAGTTCCGCGACGAGGTGCGTCCGCGCTTCGGCGTGATGCGCGGCCGCGAATTCCTGATGAAGGACGGCTATAGCTTCGATCTCGATTATGCCGGCGCGGTCGTCAGCTACCGGAAGATGATGCTGGCCTACATGCGCACGTTCCAGCGCCTCGGCGTCAAGGCGATCCCGATGGTGGCCGATACCGGGCCGATCGGCGGCAATCTGAGCCACGAGTTCATCATCCTGGCCCCGACCGGCGAGAGCCAGGTGTTCTATGACGCGGCGTTCGAGCGCATGGACTTCTCCGGCGACAGTTTTCCCACGAGATCGGAGGCGGATCTGGAGCGGTTCTTCACGCAGATGACCACGCCCTACGCCGCCACCGACGAGAAGCACGACGAGGCTGCCTGGGAGACGGTTGGCGGAGAAGCGCGAGGGGCGCGGCATCGAGGTCGGCCACATCTTCTACTTCGGCACCAAATACAGCGCGCCGATGGGCCTGACGGTCGCCGGGCGCGACGGCGCGCCAGGTCGAGCCGCACATGGGCAGCTACGGCGTCGGCGTCTCGCGGCTGGTCGGCGCGCTGATCGAGGCGCATCCACGACGACGCCGGCATCATCTGGCCGGATTCGGTGGCGCCGTTCAAGGCCGCGATCCTGAACCTGAAAGTCGGCGACGCGGCGTGCGACGCGACTGTGCGAGGACAGCTGTACGCGACGCTCGCCGGCGCCGCGCTGTACGACGACCGCGACGAGCGCGCCGGGGTGAAGTTCGACGACGCCGACCTGATGGGCCATCCCTGGCAGATCGTGGTCGGGCCGCGCGGGGCGGCCGCCGGGCACGTCGAGCTGAAGCGCCGCGCCACCGGCGAGCGGCAGGAACTGGACATCGACGGCGGCGCTCGCCCAGATCGGCTGACGGGAGCAGACATGTTCGGACCCTTCGAGCGCGCGGTCGCCGGCCGCTACCTGCGCGCGCGCCGCGGCGAGCGGTTCGTCTCGGTCATCGCCATCTTCTCGCTGGTCGGCATCGCGCTCGGCGTCGCCACGCTGATCATCGTGATGAGCGTGATGAACGGCTTCCGCCAGGAACTGCTCGGCCGCATCCTCGGCCTGAACGGCGACCTCGGCATCTATGCCGCCGGCGCGCCGCTGACGAACTACGATGACATCGTCGCGCGGCGTGAAGAAGCTGCCCGGCGTCGACCACGCCATGGCCGTGGTCGAAGGGCAGGTGCTGCTGACCAACGGCCATGGCGGCCCGCTGGAGGGCGGGCTGGTGCGCGGCATGACCGCAGACCGACCTGAAAGCGCTGCACGAGGTCAGCGACCACATCCGCGCCGGCAACCTGGACAATTTCAAGGGCGACGACGCGGTGGCGATCGGCATCGGCCTCGCGCAGCATCTCGGCCTGACGATCGGCAGCGACATCACGCTCGCGTCTCGCCCAGGGGTCGGCCACCGCATTCGGCACGGTGCCGCGCTACCGCGCCTACAAGGTCGTCGGCGATCTTCCAGGTCGGCTTCAACGAGGCCGATACCAGCTTCGTCTATCATGCCGCTGCAGGCGGCGCAGATGTTCTTCCAGGTGCCGGACGGGGCCACGCAGATCGAAGTGATGGTGAAAGACCCGGATGCTGTGGGTCAGGTGAACCGTGAGATCCGCGAGGCCTTGTCGGGGCTGCCCGCGCGCGTCGTCGACTGGACGCAGCAGCAACAACAGCCTGTTCACCGCCGTCGAGGTGGAGCGCAACGTCATGTTCCTGATCCTGACGCTGATCATCGTGGTCGCCGCGTTCAACGTGATCTCCAGCCTGATCATGATGGTGAAGGACAAGACGCGCGACATTGCCGTGCTGCGCACGCTCGGCGCCGGCTCGGGTGCCGTGATGCGCATCTTCCTGATGTGCGGCGCGTCGGTCGGCGTCGCCGGCACGGTGCTCGGCGCGGTCATCGGCCTGGTGTTCTGCAAGAACATCGAGACCATCCGGCACTGGCTGCAAAGCCTGACCGGGACCGACCTGTTCAACCCGGAAGTCTATTTCCTCTCGCGCCTGCCGGCCGTGCTGGACTGGCATGAAGTGACGCAGGTGATCGTGATGGCGCTCGCGCTGTCGCTGCTGGCCACGCTGTATCCGAGCTGGCGAGCCGCGCGCACCGACCCGGTGGAGGCGCTGCGGCATGAGTGAGGGTGCTCCTGCGCTGGAGCTGCGCGCGGTGCGCCGCACCTTCCGCTCCGGCGACGGCGAGCTGGCCGTGCTGCGCGGTGCGGACCTTTCGCTGGTGCCGGGCGAGATCGTGGCGCTGGTGGCCCCCTCGGGCACCGGCAAGTCGACGCTGCTGCATCTCGCCGGCCTGCTGGAGCGGCCGGACGGCGGAAAGGTGTTCGTGGACGGGCGCGATGCCGGCGCGCTGTCCGACACGCGAGCGCACCGCCATCCGTCGCGACTCGATCGGCTTCGTCTATCAGTTCCATCATCTGCTCGGCGGAGTTCTCGGCCCTTGAGAACGTGGTGCTGCCGCAGATGATCGCCGGCGTGAAGCGGCACGACGCGGAGGTACGGGCGCGCGCGCTGCTGACCGCGTTCGGGCTGGCAAACCGGGCGAAGCACCTGCCCGGCAAGCTCTCGGGCGGCGAGCAGCAGCGCGTCGCGATCGCCCGTGCGCTGGCCAACGCGCCACGAGTGCTGCTGGCCGACGAGCCGACCGGCAATCTCGATGTCACCACGGCCGACGTGGTGTTCACCGAGTTGATGGGCATGGTGCGCACGCACGGCGTCGCGGCACTGATCGCCACGCACAACCCGGAGCTGGCCGCACGCATGGACCGCACCGTGACGCTGCGCGACGGGCGGGTGGTGCCCGGCTGATGCCGCACGCGGATTTCGTCCATCTGCGCGTCCACTCCGCCTATTCGCTGAGCGAGGGCGCGATCAAGGCGGACAAGATCGCGGCACTGGCACGGGAGCCGGCGATGCCGGCGGTGGCGATCACCGATACGGCAACCTGTTCGGCGCGCTGGAATTCAGCCAGGCCTGCGTCGGCCAAGGGCGTGCAGCCGATCATCGGCTGCCAGATCGCGCTGGCGCGCACCGACAATTCGCGCTGGCGCCGGACCCGGTGGTGCTGCTGGCGCAGAACGCTGCCGGGCTCGCCAATCTGCAACGCCTGTCGTCGTTCGGCTTCCTGGAGAGCGATGCCGGGCTGAAGCCGCAATTGCCGTTCGAGCGCATCGCCGAGCATGCCGAGGGGCTGTTCCTGCTGACCGGCGGCACGCTGGGGCCGCTCGGCCGGCTGCTCGCCGAGGGTCGGCGCGAGGCCGCCGAGTGCTGCTGGCGCACTTGCCGAAGCGTTCCCCGACCGCATCGCGATGGAGCTGCACCGCCACGGTGTGGCGCTCGGAGCGCGCCATCGAGCCGGGCCTGATCGCGCTGGCCGATGCGCGCGGCGTGCCGCTGGTCGCGACCAATGAGTGCTTCTTCGCCAAGCCCGACATGCACGAGGCGCACGACGCGCTGCTCTGCATCGCCGAAGGCCGGGTGCTTGTCGGAGCCCGACCGCCGGCGCGTGACGCCGGAGCACTGGTTCAAGCCGGCCGCGGCGATGCGCGCGCTGTTCGCCGACCTGCCGGAAGCCTGCGACAACACGCTCGCGATCGCGCGCACCTGCGCGGTGATGGCGGAAACGCGCAAGCCGCTGCTGCCGATCTGCCCGAAGGTGCGCGCCGGGCAGCACCGAGGACGAGACGGTGCGGGCCATGGCGAGGAAGGGCTGGCGCGCGCGGCTGGACGCGATGCAGGCCGATGCGGCCGACGCGCGACGCGCTACCGCGAGCGGCTGGACTTCGAGCTCGGCGTCATCGCGGCGATGGGCTTCCCGGGCTACTTCCTGATCGTCGCCGACTTCATCCAGTGGGCCAAGGCGCAGGGCATTCCGGTGGGGCCGGGGCGCGGCTCGGGCGCCGGCTCGGTGGTCGCCTGGGCGCTGACCATCACCGATCTCGACCCGCTGCGCTTCGACCTGCTGTTCGAGCGCTTCCTCAACCCCGAGCGCGTGTCGATGCCGGATTTCGACATCGATTTCTGCCAGGACCGGCGCGACGAGGTGATCGCCTATGTGCGCCGCGAATATGGCGCCGATCGCGTCGCGCAGATCATCACCTTCGGAAAGTTGCAGGCGCGTGCCGCGGTGCGCGACGTCGGGCCGCGTGCTCGGCCTGCCGTTCGGGCAGGTGAACAAGGTTGCCGAGCTGATCCCGAACAATCCGGCCAAGCCGGTGACGCTGCAGCAGGCGATCGACGGCGAGCCGAAACTGCAGCAGATGCGCGACGCCGACGAGGCGCGTGCGCCGGCTGATGGAAATCGCGCTGCAGCTGGAGGGGCTGTATCGCCATGCCAGCACCCACGCCGCCGGCGTGGTGATCGGCGACCGGCCGCTCGATCGAGCTGGTGCCGCTCTACAGCGATCCGCGCTCGGATTTGCTGGTCACGCAATACTCGATGAAATATGTCGAGCAGGCCGGGCTGGTGAAATTCGACTTCCTCGGCCTGACCACGCTGACCATCCTGCAGCGCGCGGTGGCGTTCCTGCGCAAGCGGGGCATCGAGGTCGATCTCGACCGGCTGCCGCTGGACGATGCGCAAACCTACGAGATGATGCAGCGCGGCGATGCCGGCGGCGTGTTCCAGTTCGAAGGCCAGGGCATGCGCGACGTGCTGCGCCAGATGCGCCCGGACCGCTTCGAGGATCTGATCGCCGCCGTCGCGCTGTACCGCCCTGGCCCGATGGCCAATATCCCGGCCTATTGCCAGCGCAAGCACGGCGAGGCATGGGAGCCGCCGCATCCAGGAGCTGCACGACATCCTGGCCGAGACCTATGGCATCATGGTCTATCAGGAACAGGTGATGCAGATCGCCCAGAAGATGGCGGGCTACAGCCTGGGCGGCGCCGATCTGCTGCGCCGCGCGATGGGCAAGAAGATCCGCGCCGAGATGGAGGCGCAGCGCAAGATCTTCGTCGAGCGGCGCGAGGGGCGCGGCATCCCGCCGGCGAAGGCCGACGAGATCTTCGACCTCATGGCGAAGTTCGCCGATTACGGCTTCAACAAATCCCACGCGGCGGCGTACGCGCTGGTCGCCTACCAGACCGCGTGGATGAAGGCGAACCATCCGGTCGCGTTCCTCGCCGCCTGCATGAGCCTCGCCATCAGCAACACCGACCGGCTGGCGGCGCTGCGGCAGGATGCGACGCGCATGGGCATCGCGCGTGCTGCCGCCGCGACATCAACCGCTCCGGCGCGGATTTCACGCTGGAGGCGACGGCGACGGCAAGCTTGCCATCCGCTACGCGCTCGCCGCGGTCAAGAACGTCGGCATGGCCGCGATGCAGGCGCTGGTGGCGGCGCGCGGCGACACGCCGTTTGCCGATCTTGCCGATTTCGCCGCCCGCGTCGATCCGCGCGCAGCTCAACCGCATGCAGATCGAAAATCTGGTGCGCGCCGGCGCTTTCGACGAGCTGGAGCGCAACCGTGCCCGGCTGTTCGCGGGTGCCGAGACGATCCTGCGCCGCGCGCAGGCGCGGGCCGAGGAGACGGCCAGCGGCCAGATCGGCCTGTTCGGCGGCGCCGAGCCGGAGCCGCTGCGCCTGCCGGACACGCCGCACTGGCCGCCGACTGGACGCGCTCGGCTTCGAGGCCGAGGCGGTCGGCTTTCACCTCACCGCGCATCCGCTGGACATCTACGCGCAGGCGCTGCGGCGGCTCGGCGTGGTCGCCAGCACCACGCTCGAAGCGCAGGCGCAGCGCGGGGCCGCGCGTGTGAAGCTCGCCGGCACCGTGGTCGCGTCCAAGGAGCGCATCACCCGCACCGGCAGCCGCATGGCCTGGGTGCGGCTCTCGGATGCCGGCGGCTCCTACGAGGTCACCGTGTTCAGCGAAGTGCTGACGCGCGCCGGCGAGTTGCTGACGGAGGGCAACGCCGTGCTGGTGACGGCCGATATCAGGCTGGAAGGCGAGACGCTGCGCATCACCGCGCAGGACGTGACGCCGCTCGACGAGGCGGCGGCGCAGGCCGGCGCCGGGTTGCGCGTCTGGCTGGAGCGCACCGAGGCGGTGCCGCATATCCGCACGCTGCTGGAGCGCGAGGGGCGGGGGCGGGGGCGCGTGGTGCTGATTCCGCGCCTGGATGCGAGCCAGGATGTCGAGATCGCGCTGCCCGGCGGCTTCAACGTCTCGCCGCGTCTGGCGCAGGCGATGAAGATGCTGCCGGGCGTCGAGCGCGTCGAGGATCTGTAGGGGAGCCGCCATGCCGCAGCCGATCGATCCTGCCGACAACGCCCTGCTCGCGCTGGCGCGTGACGCCGCGACGCGCGCCTACGTGCCGTATTCGCGGTTTCGCGTCGGCGCCGCGCTGGCCGGCCCGTTCGGCGTGATCTGCGGCTGCAACGTGGAGAACGCCAGCTACGGCATGACGATTTGCGCGGAGCGCACTGCCTTGGTCACCGCCGTCGCTGCCGGACACCGACGGTTCGAGCGCATCGCGATTTCGCTGCCGGACTCGCCGCCGGGGTCGCCACCGACGATGTTCATGCCGTGCGGCGCTTGCCGGCAGTTCCTGGCGGAATTCGTCGATGCGGCATTCCCGGTGCTGATCGACGGCATCGGCGCGTTCCGCTTCGACGAGATCTTCCCGCATCCGTTCGTGCTGCCGGATCAGCGAAGCTAACTCACTTACTGAAATAGCGCTCGTTCAACGTATCGAACGCCTTCTGGAACACCCCGTCGTGGATCTGCGGAATCAGCACGACATCGTCGTTGGCTGAGGCCGTCCAATCCGCAGTCCAGATTCCCAGGCAGCGGTTGCCGTCCGTGATCGGAAGCAGCTGCACGCCGGAATGGTAGTCGAGCCAGTGCATCGGGCTCTGCTCGATCGTGTAGCGGAACTCGTAGTCGGCGTCGTTCAGGTAGGTCAGCCGCTCCAGGATGCGGCCGTCACCGAACTGGAAATCCCGCACGCCGGAGATTTTGTCGGCCGGCACGCCGCCGACCATCTTCATGCCGGAGATATCCGGGTGCCACGCCGCCATGCCGATGAAATCGCGGACGCGGTTCCACACGGCCGGCACCGGTGCATTGAGGACCGACGAGCAGAACACCTTCGCGGGCCGCCAGCCATCCCAGCGCACGGCCCCGGCCGGAGCCGGCAAGCCCGCGCAGCGTGCGGCAAGCGAGGCGAGGCCGGCCACCAGGACGTGCGCCTCCATGATCGGCGCGGTTTCCCCTTCGTGACCCGGCAGGTCGTTGAAACTGGCGCGCCAACTGGCGAAGGTGCGGTTGCCGGCGGTGACGGGGATCAGTTGCAGCGTGGCGCGATGGTCAGTGACCGGGAATGGCGGCTCCACGAAGCCGTAGCTGACCAGGTAGCGGGAATCGTCCAGCGCCATCAGCTTCTCGCTGCAGGTGCCGCCATTGGCAAGTTGCAACAGCCGCACGCAGCCAACCACGTCGGCCTGCGTGCCGCCCTGGATGCTGCTGCCTGTGATGCCGGGCAGCCATTTGGGCAGGCCGTTGAAGTCGCGCACCACGGGCCACACGGCCTCCAGCGGCGCGTCGATGATGATGCTGGCGTGGGCCTGTGCCATTGCGTGTCTCCGAGGTGTTTACGGCCGGGTGATCGATTTGAAAGCCCGCGTCTGCGCGGTCAGCGCCATTTCGGTCGGTAGCCGCTCCATCGACGACGCGCCGTAGAAGCCGTGAATGCCGCGGCAGTGGTCCAGGATATATTGCGCATCCGCCGGCATGGCGATCGGACCGCCATGGCACAGCACGATCACGTCCGGCCGTACCTTGCGCGCCGCCTCGGCGATGGCGTCGATGCGGGGCACGCACCCTTCGAGCGTCAGCGCCGTGGCCGCGCCGATCGCGCCGCCGGTGGTCAGGCCCATATGCGCCACCACGATATCCGCGCCCGCCTCAGCCATCAGGGTGGCCTCGTCGGGCGTGAACACGTACGGCGTCGTCAGCAGATCCTTTTCGCGGGCGCGGCGGATCAGATCCACTTCCAGCGCGAAGCCCATGCCGGTTTCTTCGAGATTGGCGCGGAACACGCCGTCAATGAGCCCGACAGTCGGAAAATTCTGAATGCCGGAGAAGCCAATCGCCTTCAGATGGTCCAGGAAGGAGTCGAAATGGCAGAACGGGTCGGTGCCGTTCACGCCGGCCAGTACCGGCGTGTTGCGGACCACCGGCAGCACCTCGCGCGCCATGTCCAGCACGATCTCGTTGGCATTGCCGTAGGCCAGCATCCCGGCCAGCGAGCCGCGCCCGGCCATGCGGTAGCGGCCGGAATTGTAGATCACGATCAGGTCGATCCCGCCGGTTTCCTCGCATTTGGCCGACAGCCCGGTGCCCGCGCCGCCGCCGATGATGGGCACGCGGCGACGCACCATTTCTGCGAACGTCTCCAGCAATTTCTGTCGCGGAATTCCCGGCATCAGGCGATGACCTCGCGGAACTGGGCGGCCAGCGCGTCGGCGAATTCCGGGTCGTTGAGCGCATACGGTACACGCAGGACACGGCGACGGCTGGTCTGGGTCACGGTGGCTTCGATGGCGGAGAACAGCGCCACATCGGCCGCCGGGTCGTGAAACGGCTGGCCGGGCATGTCGATGACGGAAACGCCGCCCTCCGGCAGCAGGAACCGCACGGGTCCATCGCAGCGGTTCAGCCGTGCGCCGATCCAGCGGCCGATGCGGTCGTTTTCGGCCGGCGTCGTTCGCATCAGCGTCACATTGGGGTTGTGCGTATACAGCGTGCGGGCGCGATACCGCTCCGGCACCGTCGCGATGGCGCCGAAATTCACCATGTCGAGCGCGCCGCAGGAGCCGACATAGGGCAGGCGGGTGCGGATGATCGCGCCGAAGCGGTCCTCGGTGCAGGGGAACACGCCGTCCATCAGCAGGTCGGCACACCTCGGTCGTCGTCACGTCGATCACACCGGCCAGCAGCCCGCTATCGGCCAGTTTCTCCATGGATTGGCCGCCGGTGCCGGTGGCGTGGAACACGAGGCAGTCGAACCGCTCGGCGAGCAGCGCGCTGACCCGGTTCACGCAGGGCGTCGTGACACCGAACATGGTCAGGCCCACGGCCGGCCGGTCGTCCGCCACCGCCGGCCGTGGCGCGCGCGCCATGCCGGCGACGGCGTGTGCCGCGTTGGCCAGAATGGTGCGGGAAATGCGGTTGAGCCCGGCCACGTCGGTGACCGAATACATCATCGCGATGTCGCTCGGCCCGACATAGGGCGCCACATTGGCCGAGGCGACAGTGGAGACCATGAGCTTGGGCACGCCGACGGGCAGCGCCCGCATCGCCTGCGTCACCAGCGCCGTGTTGCCCGAACCGCCAAGCCCGAGCACGCCGCCGATGTCGTTGCGTGAGGTCAGGAACCGCTCGAACGCCAGTGCCATGGCGCCAATCGCGCTGCCCCGGTCGCCGGTGAACACCGCACTGGCGCCGTCGGGATGATGCCGCGCGACCTGGGCGGCTGTCACCTCGGTGGCGTGGGCGGTGCCGCTGGTGGAGAGGTCCACCGCGACGGCACCGTCGATCAGACGGAGGACATAGTCGAGTTCAGCCGCCTTGGTGTCCCATGTCCCGGCGACATAGACCCGCTTCCCGTCCATCGCTTCCTCGCCTTTTCGGCGAGCATAGCCGGCTCAGGCAGCGGCTTCCAGCGGCAGTACGGGACGGATGAAGTTCAACGCGGCGGCGAGGTTGGTTTCGCGCACCAGAACCTTCTGCCGGACCATGTCCGTCACCACCCAGGCATTGCCCTCGGGCTGCACCATGTAGGCCGGGTCGGCGTTCTCCCGCACCCAGACCAGCACGTAATCGCGCTGCCCGCGCTCATTCTTGCCCGGGTAAAAGGCCTGTGCATTGCACAGCCCCATCTTCTGGCCGGCGGCCAGCCAGCGTGCCAGCAACTCGATGTGCCGCGGCATAATTCGCGGATATAGCGGAACGACGTTCATAGCGGCATATGTCTCGATCACGGGTGGCGTCGACAGTTTTCTTGGGAACATCGCGTAACGGCCCTCAATACCCCGTGAGAGTTTTTACGGCAGCGGTGCCGGCTCTCGCCACTGCGTAGATGCCTCTGGCAGTCGTTGCAGCTACCATGTGCCAAGTGGGACACACCCCGCGAACGTCAGGTGCCGTTGCCTGCCGTCTCGCGCGTGAGTAGGTCGGCGAGGCGCACAAAGTCCTCCAAGGTGTTGTACGCCTGCGCCGAGATGCGGAGCCACGCGGCCCCGTCCAGCGCGTGGACTGGCGCATCGGTGCCGGCCGCCAGCAGCCGCTCGCGCAGCGCCAGCGCGCGCGCCGCCGTCACCGGTCCGGCGAGCGGCAGGCGCACCACGGCCATCGCATTCGGGGCCGCGTTGCCGACGCCCGTCTCGGTGGCAAGCCGGCCCGCGAGCAGCTGTGCGGCTTCGGCGGCCAGCGCGCGGTTGCGCGCGCGCAGGGCGGCACCGCCCAACCGGGCGTGGAAATCCAGGGCCGCCGGCAGCGCCAGCCACGCGCTCACGTCGCGCGTGCCGGTCCAGTCGAATTCGGCGAGGAACCCCTGGCCATAGCCATGCGAGATGGTGACCGGATGCAGCCCCGCCTGCCGCTCCGGCCGCGCCCACAGGAAGCCGCAGCCTTTGGGGGCGCAGAGCCATTTGTGGCAATTGCCGACATACCAATCCACGCCGAGGGCCGACACGTCGAGTTCCAGATTGCCCGGCGCATGCGCCCCGTCGGCCAGTACCGCGACGCCGGCCGCATGGCAGGCGGCCGCCATGCGCGCCAGCGGCAGCACCAGCGCACTGGCGGAGGTGACATGGTCGAACACGGCAAGCCGCGTCCGGGCGGTCAGCGCCCCCGTGACGCTGGCCACGACGGAGTCGTCATCCGGATGCGGAAACGGTACCGGCGCCGTCACCACGCGTGCGCCGGCACGATCCGCAACGTAGTGCGCCGCCTTCACGACGGCGCCGTAGCCGTGGCTGAGCACCAGAATCTCGTCGCCCGGCGCGAAGACCAGCGAGCGCAGCACCGCATTGCAGCCGGTCGTGGCGTTCTCGACGAACACGGTATCGCTCGCGTGCGTCCCTACGAATGCCGCCAGCCGGCCGGCGGCCGCGCGCAGGGCAGCGGGCATGTCGCGCGCCATGAACCGCGTCGGCTGCGCCTCCATGCGCCGGCGCCATTCCGCCTCGGCGGCCAGGACGACACACGGGGTGGCGCCGAAGGAGCCGTGGTTGACCGTGATGAACGCGGGATCGAGGTCCCATTCGTCGCGGATGGCCGCGCCGAGTGGCGGCGCGTCAGACACGACGCACGGTATATGTCTGCTGCAGCGTCCGGACGATCTCGGCGCCATGTTCGGCGTCGCGCGCCTCGAACATCACCTCCAGCTCCGCAACCTGCACACTGGGCGAGGCGAACATGCGGTGGTGGGAGACTTCGATGATGTTGCCGCCGGCGCTGCCGATCTTGCCGGCAATGTCAGCCAGCACGCCCGGCCGGTCCGGGATCTCCAGCACCAGGCGGCGCAGGCGGCCGTCGCGCAGCAGGTTGCGCAGCATCACGTTGGCCAGGATGCGCGCATCGATATTGCCGCCGCAGATCGGAATGCCGACCCGCTTGCCGGCGAACCGCGCCGGGAACGCCAGCAGCGCCGCGACACCGGTCGCCCCGGCGCCCTCGGCGACCGTCTTGCAGCCCTCGGTCAGCAGCGCGATGGCTTCCTCGACGGCGCGTTCCGGCACCACGATCACGTCCGCCACATGCGCGCGGATCACCGCGAGCGGGTTGGCGCCGATGTCGCGCACCGCGATGCCTTCGGCGATGGTCGCACCGCCCACCGACACCGGCTGCCCGGCCAGCCGCTGCGCCAGCGCCGCGTAGGCCGCCACTTCCACGCCGATCACCTCGATGCCCGGCTTGACCGCCGTCGCCGCCACCGCGCAGCCGGCGATCAGCCCACCGCCGCCGACCGGAATCACCAGCGTGTCCAGGTCAGGCGCGTCCTCCAGCAGTTCCAGCGCCAGCGTCCCCTGGCCCGCCATCACGGCCGGGTCGTCGTAGGGGTGGATGAACACCCGGCCTTCCGACGCCGCGACCGCCAGCGCATGCGCGTGGGCCTCGGCCAGAGTCTCGCCGTGCAGCACGACGCGCGCGCCCCAGGCGGCGGTGCGCGTCACCTTGGTCAGCGGCGTGAATTGCGGCATCACGATCACGGCCGTGATGCCGCGCAACTGGGCGTGCCGCGCCACCGCCTGCGCGTGGTTGCCGGCCGACATCGCCACGACGCCGGCATCCCGCTCCTCCGGCGTCAGCAGCGCCAGCCGATTGGCCGCGCCACGCTCCTTGAACGCGCCGGTCGCCTGCAGATTGTCCAACTTGAGCGTCACGCGCGCGCCGGTCGCGCGCGACACCGCGTCGCTGTAGATCGTCGGCGTGCGCAGCACGCTGCCCGCGATTCGTTCCGCCGCTGCGCGGACGTCCGCCAGCCCGATCATGCTCATATTATGATCGGCGATCAGCCGAACTTCACGGACAGGATCTCGTAGGACCGGTCGCCGCCCGGCGCCGGCACCGAGATGGTGTCGCCGACCTTCTTGCCGATCAACGCTTTGGCCAACGGCGAGGAAATCGACAGCCGTGCCGATTTGATGTCCGCTTCATGCACGCCGACGATCTGATAGCTCGCCTCCTTTTCCGTCTCCTCGTCGAGCAGACGGACATGGGCCCCGAACTTCACGTGGTCGCCGGACAGCGTGGCTGGGTCGATCACCTCCACGGACGAGGTGATTTCCTCCAACTCGGCAATGCGCCCCTCGATGAAGCTCTGTCGTTCGCGTGCCGCGTGGTATTCGGCGTTTTCCGACAGATCGCCATGCGTGCGCGCCTCGGCGATCGCCCGGATCACGGCCGGCCGGTCGTTGCTTTTCAGCGTTCGGAGCTCATCCTCCAACCGCTTCAGGCCAGGGGCGGTCATCGGGAACTTCTGCACGGCGGCTAACCTCGGGCTCAGCAGGAGGGGCGGGGTGTGAAACGCGACCGCCGCGGCTGGGTTGTGGACGCCACGCGAGCAGACCCGCGGCAGCGTCCCACCACCCGGCCGCGACGGGATTCAGAACGAACCGCGAAAATACGCCTGGAGCGGCGCGACTTCAAGAGCGCCCGTCCGCATTGCGGCAATCGCATGCGCCGCCGCCCGCGCACCGGCGATGGTGGTGTAGTGCGGCACCCCGTGAGTCAGCGCGCTGCGCCGGATATCGAAACTGTCGGTTACGGCCTGCGCGCCGGCCGCCGTATTGATCACCAGTTGGATTTCACCGGACCTGATCGCGTCCACGCAATGCGGCCGGCCTTCCAGCACTTTGTTGACCACGCTTACCGGCAAACCGGCCTCGCGCAGCCGTGCTGCCGTGCCGCGTGTGGCGCGGATCGTGAACCCCATTTCCACCAGCCGGCGGGCGACCGCAACGCATGCCGCCTTGTCGGAGTCGCGCACAGAAAGGAACACGCCGCCCTCGTTGGGCAACCGCACGCCGGCCCCCAGCTGGCTTTTCGCGAAGGCGCGCTCGAAGCTGGAGTCCAATCCCATTACCTCGCCGGTGGACTTCATTTCCGGTCCCAGAATGGTGTCCACATCGGGAAAGCGGTTGAACGGGAACACCGCCTCCTTGACCGCGACATGCGGGGCGACCGACTGGTCGTCGAGCCGGAAATCCGACAATCGCGCGCCGGCCATCACGCGCGCCCCGATCTTGGCCACTGGCACGCCGGTCGCCTTGGCCACGAACGGCACCGTGCGCGCCGCGCGCGGATTGACCTCCAGCACGAAGACCTCGTCGTCCTTGATGGCATATTGCACATTCATGAGGCCGACGATGCCCAGCGCCTTCGCCAACGCCTCCGTCTGCGCCTTCAACTCGGTCACGGTGGCGGGCGACAGCGTGTACGGCGGCAGCGCGCAGGCGGAGTTGCCGGAATGGATGCCCGCCTCCTCGATATGCTCCATCACGCCCGCGACGTACACCGTCTCGCCGTCGGCGATGCAGTCCACGTCGACCTCGATGGCGTCGTTCAGATAGCGGTCGATCAGTACCGGGTTTTCGCCCGAGACGCGGACCGCTTCGCGCATGTAGCGATGCAACGAGGTGCGGTCATAGACGATCTCCATGGCGCGGCCGCCCAGCACGTAGCTCGGCCGGATCACCACCGGGTAGCCAATGCGCTCGCAGATCGTCTCGGCCTGTTCGGCCGTGCGCGCGACGCCGTTCTCCGGCTGGCGCAACGCGAGCTTATGCAACAGCACCTGGAAGCGTTCGCGGTCCTCGGCGATGTCGATTGCGTCGGCACTGGTGCCCAGCACCGGAATCCCCGCCTTGTGCAGTGCCTGCGACAGTTTCAACGGTGTTTGGCCGCCATACTGGACGATGCAGCCGAGCACTTTCCCGCGTGACTGCTCGCGCCGGACCAGCGCGATGACATCCTCTGCCGTCAGCGGCTCGAAATACAGCCGATCGGACGTATCGTAGTCGGTGCTGACGGTCTCCGGGTTGCAGTTGACCATGATGGTCTCGTATCCCGCTTCGCGCAGCGCATAGGCGGCATGCACGCAGCAGTAGTCGAACTCGATGCCCTGCCCGATGCGGTTCGGGCCGCCGCCAAGGATGATGATCTTGTCCCGGTCCGTGGGATCGGCCTCGCACATCGGCACGCCGAAGCCGCCTTGATAGGTCGAATACATATACGGCGTGGCCGACGCGAATTCGCCGGCACAGGTATCGATCCGGCGGTACACCGGCTGCACGCCGAGCCGCGCACCCAGCTCCGCCACCAGCGGTTCGGCGGTTTTCGCGAGGCGGGCGAGCTGCCGATCGGAGAACCCCAGTGCCTTCAGCCGCCGCAACCCGACTGCGTCCTGCGGCAAGCCCTGCGATTCGACGACGCGCTCGGCGTCCACGATGCGTTGCAGCTCGCGCAGGAACCACGGATCGAACCGGCAGGCATCATTGATTTCGGCAATCCCGATCACCGGCGCGCAATGCTTGAGCGGCCATCAGCAACCGATCCGGGCGCGGCGCGGACAGTGCGGCGCGGAACGCATCGGCCCCGCCGTCGCCCGGCACCTCGACCGGGTCGAGGCCGGACAGTCCCGTCTCCATGCTGCGCAGCCCCTTTTGCAGCGCCTCGGCGAAGCTGCGGCCGATCGCCATGGCCTCGCCGACCGACTTCATGCTGGTGGTCAGCAACGCCGGCGTGCCGGGGAACTTTTCGAACGTGAACCGGGGAATCTTGACCACGACGTAGTCGATGGTCGGCTCGAAGCTGGCCGGGGTGACCTTGGTGATGTCGTTGGCCAGCTCGTCGAGCGTGTAGCCGACCGCAAGCTTGGCCGCGATCTTCGCAATCGGAAATCCGGTCGCCTTCGACGCCAATGCCGACGAGCGGGACACCCGTGGATTCATCTCGATGATCAGCATCCGCCCATCGGCCGGGTTGACGGCGAACTGCACGTTCGAGCCGCCGGTGTCCACGCCGATCTTGCGCAGGCACGCGATCGAGGCGTCGCGCATGCGCTGATATTCCTTGTCGGTCAGCGTCAACGCCGGCGCGACGGTCACGGAATCGCCGGTGTGGATGCCCATCGGGTCGACGTTCTCGATGGCGCAGACGATGATGCAGTTGTCCGCGCTGTCGCGGACCACCTCCATCTCGAATTCCTTCCAGCCGAGCACGCTTTCCTCCACCAGCACCTCGCGGGTGGGGGAGGCTTCCAGGCCGCTGCCGACGATCTGCTCGAATTCCTCGCGATTGTAGGCGATGCCACCGCCGGTGCCACCAAGCGTGAAGCTTGGGCGGATCACGGCCGGCAACCCCACCTCGGCGAGCGCCGCGCGCGCTTCCTCCAGCGAATGCGCAATCGCGCTGCGCGGGCTTTCGATGCCGATCTCGGCCATCGCGTCGCGGAATTTCAGCCGGTCCTCGGCGCGATCGATGACCTCGGCACGCGCGCCGATCAGCTCCACGCCGTATTTCGCCAGTGCCCCGCTGGCGGCGAGCTGCATCGCCGTGTTCAGCGCCGTCTGCCCGCCCATGGTTGGCAGCACCGCATCGGGCCTTTCGTGCGCGATGATACGCTCGACGAACTCGGGCGTGATCGGTTCGACGTAGGTAGCATCGGCCAGACCGGGATCGGTCATGATCGTGGCCGGATTGGAATTGACCAGGATCGTGCGATAGCCCTCGGCCCGCAGCGCCTTGCAGGCCTGCGCGCCGGAATAGTCGAACTCGCAGGCCTGCCCGATCACGATCGGGCCGGCACCGATGATCAGGATGGAATTTATGTCCGTGCGCTTGGGCATGATCGTCTCTTTATAAGATCTGATGCGTCTCAGCCGTCATTCCGCGGAAAGCCGGAACCGAGGGCGACCGCACCGATTTTCCGGGTGCCCTGGACGCTGGCTTTCACCGGCGGGACGAGACTGGATACGGTCTGGCGTTCCAGGAACAGCCACAGCACGAGGCTGGGCGCGCCGAACGCGACCTCACGTAGCCGCTTGAACAGCGACAGGGCGAGGCCGGACGCCGGCGGCACGCCGAACAGGCCGCAGACCAGCACCAGCCCGCCCTCCTGCACACCCAGCGCGCCAGGCACCATGAAGGCGGCGGTGCGGATGGCCCCGGCCAGAACTCTCGATGACAAGGCATTCGGCGGCCGAGACATGGGCGCCGAAGGCGTGCAGCGCCAGCCACACCTCGGCGCCACCCAGCAGCCACGCGGCCAGGTGCGCCAGCATGGCGCCGGCGACACGGCGCGGATCGTGCCAACTGGCGCGGATGGCGTCATGCAGCCCGCGGATGCCGCGCGCCCACGGCAGCCGTTTCCCGAGCCGCTCGGCGAGCCGTGCGAGGAACCACTGCGCCGGCAACAGCAGCACCGCCGCCAGCGTCAGCCCGCCGATGCCGTAAAACATCCAGCCGGCCACCGCGCCGCCGCCCTGCGCCAGCGCCAGCAGCGCCACGCCCAGTGCGGTGAAGGCGACCTGCGTCACCAGCTCCACGCTGGTATCGGCGACGATAGAGGCGACCGCATCGGCCGTCGTCACGCCGCGTCGCGACAGCAGCCGTATACCGGCGAGCGGCCCGGCGATCGGCAGCACCGGCAGCATCCCGTTGATGCCTTCGCGCAGCCAGCGCAACGCAGTGAAGACATGGAGCCGGGGGGCGGCGCCCGGCCGCGTGACCTGCCGCCACGCGCTGCCGGCGAGCACCAGTTGCGTCGCATGCACGGCGCAATCGGCCAGCAGCGCCCAACCGGCGCCGTCCAGCAGCGTGAGCACGGCGTTGGCGCCCTCCCGGCGCAGCAATGCGCCGCCCAGGCCGATACCGCCGACGATGGCGAGCGCAGTCAGCGCGACCCGCCACGCGCGTCGGCGCCGCTCAGTCCGGGGCACTGGGAGTAAGCCGGAAACCGTTGACCAGCGTTTTCGAAGGTTCGCTTTCCGGCGTTACATGAAACAGGTTGGAATACTCCGCGAAGCACGACCGCAGCTCGGCAACGGACAGGCCGTAGGTCTCCAGGTCGTAGGTGTTGCGCGCATAGCCGCCGCGTGGCCGCGCTTCGATCAGCGCTGCCATCGCCGCCCGCGCGGGCGGCGACAGCTCCATGTCGAAATAGCGATAGATCAACGCGACGGTCTCCAGCGGCCACGCGATCAGGTCGCGATAGCGCAGATGCAGGACCTGAGTCGCCGCAAGGCGCGGACGCGTCGCTTCGGCAACCATGATGCCGGCCCCCAGCGTCCAATCCTCCAGAACCTGGCGGCCGATCGCCTTGTGGTCGATCCGGCGCGAGAACGGGCCGCGCAGCACGGATGTCAGATGCGCCACCGACGGCAGCACGTGCAGCGGGTCGCGGTGCAGGAAGATCACGCGGGCATCCGGGTAGACGCTGCGCAGCACACCCAGCGCGAACACGTGGTCCGGGCATTTCAGCACCCAGCGCCGGGCGGTCTCGCCCTGCGTCAGATGTTGCAGGAAGCGGCGATGGAAGCGATAGGCGGCGGCGTGGCCGTGCGCGGTCAGCCAGCGTTTGTAGGACGGCACCTGGTACACCGTCTCGAACCGCAGGCTCTGGAACACCGTGGCCGTAATCTCGGTGCACTCCTGCGGCGAGCGGCTGTCCATCGGATGCACGTCGCGCAACTCGGGGGCCAGCAGTGCGAAGCCGGCCAGTTGCCGGTCCACCGTCTGGATGCGCGTGTCCGTCGGGCGCGTGGGGTCGGGGTAGGGGTGCATGGTCTGCCAGCAACGCGGCGAGGCGGCATCCAGGTCGCAGGCCAGCAGGCGATGCAGGAAGGTGGTGCCGCTGCGTGGCATGCCGCTCACGATCAGCGGGGCGGCGATGGCCGTCTCCAGGATGGCCGGCGTCCGCGTCTCTTCCTCGGCCAGCCGGCGCAGGTTGGCGAGGCAGCGCGCAATGTCCCAGCGCAGCCCGGCCCGCCCGAGCGGCGACAGCGCCGCCTCTTGGGTACAGGAATCGAGGAGCTGGGCAAGTGGTTCGGCGATCTCCGCCCGGTCGTTCGGCGCCAGCCCGGCGTTGTCCAGGGCGGTGGCGGCATCCGGCAATCCGGCGCCGAGGCACCACGACGCCACATTCGCCGCCGCTCTTACCGCCGCGTGCGCCATCACGTGCCTCACCATGTCCGTCCTCGTTGCCGTTGCAGGCACGTGGCAACGCGTTGGGCGGACGGGAGTAGCCCGTGCAGGTGATCGCGGGATGGTGACAAACTGCAATGCCATTGCATCCGGGAGCCGTCACGTGGGAGACCGGCGTGCTGCATGCCGGTCGGACGAAGGCCGGTCCGCCATCACCCTGGTTCCATCATCGCCACGAACCGCTCGAACAGATAATGGCTGTCCGACGGGCCGGGGCTCGCTTCCGGGTGGTACTGCACGCTGAAGGCGCGGCGGGCCTCGCAGGCGATGCCCTCGTTGCTGCCGTCGAACAGGCTGACATGCGTCACCCGCACGCCCTCCGGCAACGACGCCTCATCGACGGCGAAGCCGTGGTTCTGGCTGGTGATCTCGACCCGGCCGGTGGCCAGGTCCTTCACCGGCTGGTTGGCGCCGCGATGGCCGCGCTCCAGCTTGTAGGTGCGCCCACCCAACGCCAGCGCCAGCAACTGGTGGCCCAGGCAGATGCCGAACATCGGCATGCCGGCGTCCAGCACGCCCTGGATCGCCGGCACCGCATACGCGCCGGTCGCCGCCGGGTCGCCGGGGCCGTTGGAGAGGAACACGCCGTCCGGCGCGTGGCGCAGAATGTCGTCGGCCGTCGCGGTCGCCGGCACGACGGTCACCCGGCAGCCGGCTGGCGGCCAGGCAGCGCAGGATGTTGCGCTTGGCGCCGTAATCCACCGCGACGACATGAAAGCGCGGCTTGTCCTGGCGGGCGAACCCGTCCGGCCACGCCCAGCGCGTCTCGTCCCAGCGATAGGACTGCGTGCAGGAGACGCCCTTCGCGAGATCCAGCCCTTCCAGCCCCGGCCAGGCCCGGGCCCGCGCGATCAGGGCCGCGATGTCGAACCGGCCATCGGCCGGGTAGGCCAGCACGCCGTTCGGCGCGCCGCCGTCGCGGATGCGCATGGTCAGCGCGCGCGTGTCGACGCCGCAGATCCCGGGCACGCCCTGCGCGCGCAGCCAGGCATCGAGGCCCTGCGCCGCCCGCCAGTTGGAGGGCTCGGTGATGTCCTGCTTCACCACCAGGCCGCGGGCGGCGATCGTCGTCGCCTCGATGTCCTCGGGATTGGCGCCGACGTTGCCGATATGCGGGAAGGTGAAGGTGATGATCTGCCCGGCGTAGGACGGGTCGGTCAGCGTCTCCTGATAGCCGGTCATGCCGGTATTGAAGCAGACCTCGGCCGCGACACCGGCCGCGTGGGCGCCAAAGCCGCGCCCCCAGAGCACCGCCGCCATCGGCCAGCACGAGGCAGGCGGTGGCGCCCGGGGCGGCGGACGGGTCGGGCATTGGTATCTCCTGCGGAGCCGCGCCGGGCATGTCGTCCAGCGCCAGGCCGGTGGCCTGGATCAGGGCCGGCCAGTGGCGGGACGGGATGGCGGCGTTCTGGCGCCATTTGCGCAGCGCCTCGGTGCCCACGCCCAGGCGGCGGGCGGCGGCATCGGCACCGCCCAGACGATCGATGATCGCGTCAACGCTCGTGGTCATGGCCGCACCCTATGGGAAATTTCTTCCCACCACAATGCCGACTGCGGTCTATGGGAAATTCCTTCCCTGGGGTGTTTCCGCGCCCCGCCATAGTGTAGAGGAGAATATTTTCCGGAGGAGCCGCATGGCCCTGCGTGACCAGTTCACCGAGCAGCTCAAGACCGCCATGCTGGCGGGCGACGCGCCGCGCGTCTCGACGCTGCGCATGATCCAGGCGAAGCTGAAGGACACCGACATCGCCGCCCGGCCGAAGGGCATCGACAAGGTGCCGGATGACGAGATCCTCGCCATGCTGCGCGGCATGGTCAAATCCCGCCGCGAGAGCGTGGAGCTGTACCGCCAGGGCAACCGCCCGGACCTGGTCGCGAAGGAAGAGGCGGAAATCGCCGTGATCGAAGCATTCCTGCCGCAGCAGATGGACGGCGACGCCATCGAGGCTGCGGTCGCCGAGGCGATCGCCGAGACCGGCGCGGCCGGCCGTCAAGGACATGGGCAAGGTGATGGCCGCGCTGAAGGCCAAGCATGGGGCGACGCTCGACATGGCAGGTCGGCGCCGATCGGTGAGGGCGAAGCTCGGCGGCTGATGGCGCTGCCGCCGAATTTCCTCGACGAGCTGCGGGCGCGCACGCCGATCGCCGCGGTGATCGGCCGGCGCGTGAAGCTCGCCCGCTCCGGGCGGCAATGGAAGGGCTGCTGCCCGTTCCACGGCGAGAAGACGCCGTGTTTCTATGTCTATGACGACCACTACCATTGCTTCGGCTGCGGCGCGCATGGCGACGCGATCAGCTTCGTGATGAAGTCGCAGGGCGCCGGCTTCATGGAGGCGGTGGAGACACTGGCCGACGAAGCCGGGCTGGAGGTGCCAAAGCCAGCGCCGCAGGCGGCGGAGGCGGAGCAGCGGCGCGCCGATCTGCCGACGTGCTGGAGGCGGCGGCGGCGACGTTCCAGCACTGGCTGTGCCTGCCGGAGGGCGCGCCGGCGCTGGACTATCTGCGTCGGCGCGGCCTGACCGAGGAGACGATCCGCGCGCTTCGGCCTCGGCTGGTCCGGCGAAGGGCGCGGCGCGCTGGCCGCCGAGCTGGCGCGGGCAGGGCATCCAGCCGGAGCAGCTGGTCGAGGCCGGGCTGATGAAGCGCGCGAGCGCGGCCCGGGGGACATGTTTCTTCGCCCGCGTCATGTTCCCGATCTGCGACCGGCGCGGCGCGAAATCAGCTTCGGCGGCCGGATCCTGGGCGACGGCCAGCCGAAATACGTGAACGGCCCGGAGACGGCGGTCTTCTCCAAGCGCCGCTCGCTCTACGGGCTGCATGTCGCGCGCGAGGCGGTGCGCAAAGGCGCGCGGCTGGTCGTCGTGGAAGGCTATATGGACGTGATCGCGCTGCACCAGGCCGGGTTCCGCGGCGCGGTGGCGCCGCTCGGCACCGCGCTGACCGAGGAGCATCTCGAAGAGATCTGGCGGCTGTCGCCGGCCCGGTGATCTGCTTCGACGGCGATGCGGCCGGCGCGCCGCGCGGCGCTGCGGCAGCGGACCTGGCGCTGCCGGTGCTGGCGCCGGACCGCACGCTGAAATTCGCGCGCCTGCCGGCCGGGGAGGACCCCGACAGCCTGGTGCGCAGCGGCGGGCCGGCCGCCTTCAAGGCGGGGCTGGACGCCGCGCGGCCGCTGTCCGCCGCGCTCTATGACCTGCTGGCCGAGGCCGGCGGCGACGCGACGCCGGAGCAGCGCGCGGCCTTCCGCCAGCGCCTGGTCGAGACCGCCAGCCGCATTCCCGACAAGGCGCTGGCCGGCGGAATATCGCCGGGTGCTGCTCGACCGGTTTTTTGCCGACGCGCCGCACGGGCGCGCGGCGCGGCCAAGCCGGCCGATCGCCCGTGACGCTCGCCGCGCCCGGCCCCTGACGCCGCGCGCGCGCTGCGCGCGACGCGCCAGCGCTGCTCGCCATCCTGCTGCGCCACCCGGCGCTGGTGCCCGATGTGGAGGAGGCGTTTGGCCGCGTCGACCTGCCGGCGCCGCTCGCCCGGCTGCGGCGAGTCGTGGCGTGGGTGTGCGAGCGGCGGAAACGCTTGACTCGGACGCGCTGATCACCCACTTGGCGCAAGCCGGTTTGGCGACGGAAGCCGCGCAGGCGCTTTCGGCGGCTGCGCTATGCCGCTTCCGGCCTGCGCCGCAGCCCGACGCCCAAGTCGCGGAAGCCGGGCAGAGCTGGTGGCATTTTTTCAGGCTGATGCATCCGCAGCCGGCGGGAAGAGGAGGTGGCAGCTGCAAGCCGCGACCTCGCCCGCCGCTCCGATCAGGCCGGCCAGCGCCGCCTGATCGCGCTCTGCACGCGCCCGCGAAGCGCTGGCCGGGGCGAGCGGGGGTGGAAGCGGACAATGCCATGACCCATGCCTATTTGGCCGGCCGGATCTCTCGCCGCCGTGCTTCTTTGATCCGGAGTGCCCTGACCATGGCAACGAAGCCCGTCCCGCCGAACCGCGACCGCCGAACAGGAAGTCGAGACCACGCTGCTCGACACGCAATCCGCCGCCGTCAAACGGCTGATCGCCAGCGGCAAGGAGCGCGGCTACATCACCTTCGATGAGCTGAACGCGGTCCTGCCGGCGGAGCAGAACTGCTCCGAGCAGATCGAGGACATCATGGCGATGCTCTCCGAGATGGGCATCCAGGTGGTCGAGAGCGAGGAGGGCGAAGACGCCGAAGCCGCGCGGCCGCCAAGGACGAGAAGGCCGAGGAGGAGGGCGGCGAGGAAGCCGCCGGCAACGTCGCGAGGAGAGCCTCGGCCGCACCGACGACCCGGTGCGCATGTATCTGCGCGAGATGGGCACCGTCGAGCTGCTCTCGCGCGAGGGCGAGATCGCCATCGCCAAGCGCATCGAGGCCGGGCGGGACATGATGATCCGCGGGCTGTGCGAAAGCCCGCTGACCTTCCGCGCCATCATCGCCTGGCATGACGCGCTGAAGAACGGGCGCGTGCTGCTGCGCGACGTGATCGACCTGGAAGCCATGGAGGCCGGCCGAGCCCGGCGCGGTGGCCGACGCGGAAGCTGCCGCCGATCCGACCGCCGAGCCGCCTTCGAGCCGCCGAGGACGACGAGGACGGAGGAGGCGAGGGCGCCGGCATGTCGCTGGCGGCGCTGGAGGAGAAGCTCAAGCCGGAAATCTTCAACCATTTCGAGGATATCGAAAAACTCTACGAGAAGCTGGCAAGATGCAGCAGAAGCGGCTCGAAAGCTGACCGCCGGCGAGGACATCAACTCCCGCTCGGAGAAGACCTACGAGAAGCTGCGCGACGAGCTGGTCGCCAAGGTCGAGCAGGTGCGGCTGCACAACAACCGCATCGAGGAGCTGGTGGCGCAGCTGAAGCAGCTCAACCAGCGCCTGAACGGGCTGGAAGGGCAGATCCTGCGCCTGGCCGAGTCCGGCAAGGTGCCCGCGAGGAGTTCCTGCAGCATTACCGGGGCCGCGAGCTGGACCCGAACTGGATGGACCACATCGGCGAGCTGCCGGGCAAGGGCTGGAAGATGTTCGCCGCCCGGTACTTCGAAGACATTGCCAAGGTGCGCGCGCAGATCGGCAGTCGCCTCCGAGGCCGGCCTGCCGATCAGGAATTCCGCCGCGTCTACACCACGGTCGGCCGCGGCGAGCGCGATAGCGCGCGCGCCAAGAAGGAGATGATCGAGGCCAATCTGCGCCTGGTGATCTCGATCGCCAAGAAATACACCAATCGCGGCCTGCAATTCCTGGACCTGATCCAGGAGGGCAATATCGGCCTGATGAAGGCGGTCGATAAGTTCGAGTATCGCCGCGGCTACAAGTTCTCCACCTATGCCACCTGGTGGATCCGCCAGGCGATCACGCGCTCCATCGCCGACCAGGCGCGCACCATCCGCATCCCGGTGCATATGATCGAGACGATCAACAAGCTGGTGCGCACCTCCCGCCAGATGCTGCACGAGATCGGCCGCGAGCCGGCGCCCGGAGGAGCTGGCCGAAAAGCTCGGCATGCCGCTGGAGAAAGTGCGGAAGGTGCTGAAGATCGCCAAGGAGCCGATCAGCCTGGAGACGCCGATCGGCGACGAGGAAGACAGCCATCTCGGCGATTTCATCGAGGACAAGGCCGCGATGATCCCGCTGGACGCCGCGATCCAGGCCAATCTGCGCGAGGCGACGACGCGGGTGCTCTCCAGCCTGACGCCGCGCGAGGAACGCGTGCTGCGCATGCGCTTCGGCATCGGCATGAACACCGACCACACGCTGGAGGAGGTCGGCCAGCAGTTCAACGTGACGCGCGAGCGTATCCGCCAGATCGAGGCCAAGGCGCTGCGCAAGCTGAAGCACCCGAGCCGCAGCCGCAAGCTGCGCAGCTTCCTGGACGACTGATGCCGCAAGCGTGGTCGTGCGCATGGGGCGCCGGGCGATGAGCGCGGTGCGGGAACCCAGGTGCCGGTGGCGGTCGTCGTGACGTTCCTGCGTATGGACCGCCCGCCCGAACTGTCCGCGCCGCCGCTGCCGGAGGGGGTGGAGGTGGCACGGGACCGCTGGTGCGGCGTGCGAGCTGTACCGCCAGCTCTACAATACCGTCGGCGGCGCGTATGTGTGGTGGCTGCGGCGCATGATGCCGGACCACCAGTTGGCGGCGATGCTGCGCGACCCGCGCATTTCCATCCACGTGCTGCGCGAGCGCGGGGACCTGGCCGGATTCTACGAGCTGGACCGGACATCGTGGCCGACCGTGAACCTCAGCTACTTTCGGCCTGATGCCGCACGCGGTCGGGCGCGGTTTCGGCTATGCGTTCCTGCGGCATGCGGTGGACAGTGCCTGGGGCATGGGGCCACGCTGCGTGACGGTGAACACCTGCACCGCCGATCACCCCCGCGCGCTGCCCACCTATCTGCGTGCCGGCTTCCGCCCGGTGCGGCATGTGCGCGAAGAATGGAACGTGCCGGTGCGGCTCGGGCTTGAGATCCCGCAATCGTTGCGGCTCTGAGACTGCGCACGATCTGCCGGCGGCCGCTAGACCGAGTGGTTGTCGTTCAGCACGTTTCCTTGTGACCGCGCAATTTCTTCCTTGCCGAAATGCTATCCATGTGGCAATGACAATGCCACGTGCAGACGCCGGTCTGATGGGCTCTGCGGAAGATGGAGCGGTACTGTGGTCCGTAAGATTGGTCTTTTGGCCGCCGGCGTTGTTGGCGCTGGGGTGGTCCTGGTGTCAGGGCATGCGTCCGCCACTGTGTACGCGACAGAAACGACACCTGTACAAACGCAGACTATCTCCGACACGCTCACGGATTTCTCGCAGCCGTTGGCATTCCGGGCGTTCGATACATCGCTCGGCGAGCTGACGAGCGTGACGCTCGATCTCACGGACTTGTTCACCACGACGTTGCAGGTCAGCGCGACGACGGCCTCCAGTGGCAGTGCCGCGACCGAAGTGTTTGTCGGCGTTGATGATGCCGGTGGTTATCTGAGCAGCCTGGCCTTGGTTGCCCCCGGCGGTGCCGTCACCAACACCGCACTCTACACGCTGACGTTGCCGCAGGCGTATAATCTTGGGGCAGGCGACAGCGCCACAATCGGGCCGATCGGCAGCATTTCGGGGAACGTCAGCAGCTTCTCGGGCTCCTCGGTGGACGATACCGGGGAACAGACGTTTACCTCGGCCGGTGCGCTGACGGAGTTCTCGACCGGAAGCACCATCGACCTGACCGCCAGCACCTTGACGAAGGCGAACCTCAGCATCACGGGTGGGAACGCTGCCGCCAGCCAGACCAC
Organism: uncultured Pseudomonadota bacterium; assembly: GCA_963764895.1. Taxonomy (GTDB): domain Bacteria; phylum Pseudomonadota; class Alphaproteobacteria; order Acetobacterales; family Acetobacteraceae; genus CAVXUK01. The sequence continues at coordinate 233,902 of CAVXUK010000006.1, read as the reverse complement.
TTACGCGACCGTGACCGGTACGCTGTACTACACGTACATCCCCGAGGCCGAACTTCCCGAGCCGATGTCCCTGGCCCTGTTCGGCACTGCACTGGTCGGTCTGGGCTTCGCGCGCCGTCGCTTCCGCTGATCCGACCGACGCTTTTCGATAGGCCGCCAAGGTTCGCCTTGGCGGCTTTTGCGTAGCTATCGGTCGGCACCCTCTGCCGCCGGGGCGTCGCTGCCCGCCACCGCCCGCTTGGCCGCCCGAATGAATTGGGGCGTGTTATCGGCGATCATGCGTGCCAGATCCACGACGGTGTCGGACAGATCCGCATCGGGCACTACCCGGTTGACGAGGCCGATCCGCGACGCCTCCGCCGCATCGATGCGTGCGCCGGTGAACAGCAGCATGCTGGCATGGCCGGGCCCGACCAGCCGCACCAGCCGCGACACGACGCCGGTGCTGTCGGACGGTCCCCATCCGGCCGTCGGCAGGCCGTATTCGGAATCTTCGGCGGCGATGCGCAAATCCGCTTGCAACGCCAGCGCCAGACCGTCACCGATGCACGCACCGCGAATCCGCGCGATCACCGGGCACGCCAGCCGCTCCAGCCGTTCCAGCGCCGCGCGGGCGACCTGATCCGGCTCTCGGACTGAGCGGGGATCGGCAACGAACGCTCTCGGCCCGGCCCCGGTCAGCACCACGACTCGCACCGAGTCGTCGGCGGCGAACCGATCAAGGATGTCCCCCAGTGCCTCCCACATCGCGGGCGACAGGGCATTGTTGTGGGCCTGATCGTCGAAAGTGATCAGTCCGATGCCGCTATCGATCTCGGCCAGCACTCGTTCCGCCGCCATGGCTTTCCCCGCTTCGTTACGGGACACTCAACGCGCCATGTGGTGCCGGGATGCGGGCGCGACTCCGTGTCGATCGTCTTCCCTGGGGGTGGTCTCGGCGCTAGCAATGCCGGCATGGACCCGGTGGACCTCGCCCTCATCCTCGCTTTCGACTGTTCGGCCAGCGTCACCTTCGACGAATTCGGGCTGATGGCCGGCGGCTGCGGCGCGGCCCTGCGTGAGCCGGAAGTGCTGACCGGGCTGACCGGCGGACCGCGCGGCGCCAGCCTGTGCGCGCTGCTGCTGTGGTCGGGCCACGACGCCCATGCCGTCTCCGTGGACTGGACCCGCATCGCCACGCAGGCGCAGCTGGAGCAATTCGCCAGCGACGTGGAAGATACCCCGCGCCTGGTCCCCGCCGGCAGCACCGCCATCGGCGAGGCGCTGCTGGTCTGCGAGCAGATGCTGGCTGCGCTGCCGACCCAGGCCGGCCGCTCCGTGATCGACATGGCGGGCGACGGCCGTGCCAATGACGGCATCGCGCCGCAGGTGGTGCGCGACCGCCTGGTCGCGGCCGGCGTGACCATCAACGGGCTGTGCGTGCTGCACGAGGAGCCGGACCTGGTGGCCAGCTACACCAGCGAGGTGATCGGCGGCCCCGGCGCGTTTGCGCTGCAGTGCCAGGACTATGCCGGCTTCGCCGACGCCATGCGGCAGAAACTGCAACGCGAGATTGCCACCGGCAGCCCGAACCTGATGACGCGCCGCGCGTAAGAGACAGGCTGCGCAACGGGGGCCGGATGTTGGGCGTGATCGCGGAACCAGAGGCCGAAACGGAGCTGCAGCCCAGCGCAGAGAAGCCAGCCGAGCGGCCGGCGATGCCGCTGCCGCACGACCCCCGGATGGTGTTCCTCGGCGGCCTGTTCGTCCTCGCCGCGCTGGCAGCGCTGTATGTCGCCAGCGAAATCGTGTTGCCGATCGTGCTGGCGCTGGTACTGAACCTGCTGTTGCAGCCGATCATTCGGCTGGCTGAGCGGTTGCGTCTGCCGCGGGTGATCGGTGCCCTTGTGGCGCTTCTGCTGGTGATCGGCGTGCTGATCGGGCTGGGCGTGCTGCTTGGCGGCCCGGCGGCGTCGTGGGGCGCGAAGCTGCCGGAGGCGCTGCCGAAATTGCAGGAGCAGCTGCGCTTCCTCGATCGGCCGGTGGCGGCGCTGCGGGAAGCGATGGCGCAGATCCAGGGCAGCACGTCCGAGACGGCGCCGCTGACCCCCGGCGCGCCGGTGCATCTCGCGAGCCTGTTCGACACGCTGTTCAGCGGCACCCGGGCCGTGGCGGCCGGGTTCTTCACCACGCTGCTGGTGCTGTTTTACCTGCTGCTTTCCGGCGAGACGTTCCTGCGCCGGCTGGTGGAAATCCTGCCGCGCTTCAAGGACAAGCGCCGCGCGGTGGAGCTGTCGCTGCACATTCAGCGCGACATCTCCGCCTATCTCGTCACCATCACCGCCATCAACGTGGTGGTGGGCATGGCGACCGGCGGCGTGATGTGGGTGTGCGGCGTCGACGACCCACTGCTATGGGGCGTGGCGGCGTTCGGCCTGAACTATGTGCCGATCCTGGGGCCGATGCTCGGCATCGTGCTGTTCGCCTTCGTGGGCGTGCTGGCGCTCGGCCCGGGCTGGGCGGCGCTGATCCCTGCCGGCCTCTACCTGGCGATCCACCTGGTCGAAGGCGAGGCCGTCACGCCGATGCTGCTGGCACGCCGCTTCACGATCAACCCGGTCGCCGTCGTGCTGGGCCTGGTGTTCTGGTACTGGATGTGGGGCGTGCCAGGCGCGGTGCTGGCGGTGCCGATGCTGGCGATCGTGAAGATCGTCTGTGACGACCTGCCGCCGTTGCGCGCTTTCGGACACTTCCTGGAAGGCTAGCGCGTACATCGCCGACATTCGAAGTGTCTCAGGTGCAGCGATCTTCTGTTTGTCTCGGCGGTACCAGCGGACCCGGGCGGATATCGCACGCGCCTGACTGCGCGGCGTGCGCGGGTACGCTACGGTCCTCTCCAAGCGACGGATAAGGGGAAGGCACGCGGATGGAATCGCGCATCACCGGCAGCACCATGCCGGTCCTGGAGATCGGGCTCGAACCCGGCGAGCGGATCGTCGCCGAGCCCGGCGAATTGTCGTGGATGACCAACACCATCCAGTTGCGCACCAGCACGGCGGCAGCCGGTGCACGTGGCCTGTGGGGCGCGGTGGCGCGGGCGTTCGCCGGCGGCGGGCTGTTCATGACCGAGTTCATGGCGGTGGGCACGCGCGGCGCGGTCGCGTTCGCGGCAAAGATGCCAGGCGCGATCCTGCCGATACCGGTGGCGCCGGGCGCCGGCTATCTGGTGCACCGCCACGGCTTCCTGTGCGCCACCGACGGCGTGACGCTCGGCGTCGGCTTCCAGCGCTCCCTCGGCGCCGGCATCTTCGGCGGCGCCGGCTTCCTGTTGCAGCGCGTCGACGGCAACGGCACCGCCTGGGTGGAACTCGGCGGCGAGGTCGTCAGCCACGAACTGGCGCCGGGCGAGGAATTGCTTGTTCATCCGGGCCATGTCGGCATGTTCGAGGAGCGGCTGGGCTTCGACATCACCACCATTCGCGGCATCAGCAACGCGCTGTTCGGCGGCGACGGACTGTTCCTGGTGCGGCTGACCGGGCCGGGCCGCGTATGGTTGCAGACGCTGACGGTGCCCAACCTCGCCCATGCACTTGCCCCGTACCTTGGCCGCGAACAGGCGGTGCAGACCACGGCGGCGGGCGTGGAGGGCGGGGTTGCCGCCGGGTTGCTACGGGACATTTTCGGACAGCGGTAAACCTTCGCGTTGCGAAACCTCGTTCTGGGTGCCGCGCTGGCGGCGCTGGCTGCCTGCGCGTCCGTTCCGCCCCCGGCGCCCGGCCCGGTCGCAACCACGATCACGATCGTCGAGCGGGGCTGGCACACCGATGTGTGCCTGCGCACCGAGGACGCCGATGCCTGGGTGATGGCGTTCGCCCGTGGTTTCGACGGTGCGCGCTACCTGTGTTTCGGCTTCGGCGAACGGCAATACGTGGTCGGCGGCGAACACGGCGTGCTGACCATGCTGTCGGCAATGCTACCGAGCAAGTCCGCGCTGTTGATGACGGCGCTGCGCGACACGCCGGCGGCGGCCTTCGGTGCGGCCAACGTGGTGACACTCGGCGTCACCCGCGCCGGCTTGACCGGACTCGAAGCCTTTCTGCGTGAAGCGTCGGAGGCGGATGCGCAGGGGAGGCCGATGCGGCTCGCCAACGGGCCTTATGTCGGCAGCATGTACTTTGCCGCCTCCGGCACGTATTTCGCCTTCTACACCTGCAATACCTGGACGACCGACGCCATGCGCTCGGCCGATTTGCCTGTCAGTGATTCGGTGCTGTTTGCCGGCGGCGTGATGCGTCAGGCGCGGGCGCTCGCCGCCGGGCAGTCCGGCGGCGAGCGATAGAGCGGCAGCCCAGCCTTACTGCGCGGGCGCCACGGGCGCCGCTGGCGGAACGACGACCGTCGTGTGGTTCGGCGGCGGAGGATTGCTGCTGCTGAACGAGAAGCACCCACCAAGCGCAAGCGGCGCCAGAACGACGAGCCATGACCATTTCATGATGGATACCCCCATGATCCTGTGGTTGTCGTTATAATACGCGCGTCGACGCAATTCGCTGACGACGACGCGATCAAGACGGCGTGCACACCTTTCGAGAGGGGCACCCCTCGGAACGGAGCACCGGCATCGCTGTTTCCCGCGGGGGCATCACGGTGGCGGTATTCGCCGCGCGCGGCGCCGCGTCGTCCCGGACATTCCCGTTCAGCACGGCGCCAGTGCCGCCCATCAGGAAGCCGGGAAGATCGCTCCGTCGACGCAATATTTCAGCCAAAGCCCACCTAATCCGGCTGGCGACCGGCCGTAAGGAAACCGAATTTTGGAGACAGACTGCGTCGTAACCCATTGACGTAAGGGCCGACAAGGAATTGACATTGGAGACAACCGTGTCGGGCCCTGGCGTGTGCCTTCAATCACCGGTTCAGGCACTTCCCTCCTTGAGCACACGGAGCGAAGCGATCGCCCGGTCCCGCCAACCCGTTCGCTCGCCTATCGCCTCGAGCGGAAGCTGGTTGCGCGCATAGCTTTCGAGCATCGCGATCGCGTCCGGCGTGACCACCGCGGTCTCGTGCCCGTTTTGCCGGGCCATGTCGTCGAAGATGAAGCCGAAGCGCTCGAGATATTCGCGGATGCCGCCGGCCGCATTGAGGTCGACGCCCTCAAACGGACCGAGGAAGGCCCAGCGAAGCCCGAAGCCCTGGCTGATGATCTTGTCGATGTCGCCGGGCGAGATGATTCCGCTGTTCAGGCAACGCAGCATTTCGACGACGAGCGCGGCCTGCAGGCGATTGAGCACGAAGCTCGACTGTTCGAAGCGGATCAGCACCGGCACTTGGCCACACTGCTCCATGAAGGCGAAGGTGGCGTCCGTCACCGCCTGGTCCGTGAAGGGCGCCGGGCAGATCTCCGTCACGGGCAGGAGATGGGGGGGCGTCGCCGGATGCACGACGATGCAGCGTCCGCGGCCGGGCAGATCCGAAGCGAAGGTCGAGACGGGGAAGCTCGACGTGGTGGTGGCCAGGATGGCCGAGGATTTCGCGCACTGGTCGAGTTCGCGGAAGATCGTCCGCTTGCTGTCGAGCTTCTCGTCGATGCATTCATGGATGAAGTCCGCGTCCGCGACGGCGTCGGCCAAGCGGTCCGCCACCGTGATGCGGTCCAGCACGGCTTTCTGAGCCGCGGTGTCGCCGACCAGGGCTGCGGATTGCGCGAGCGCCTCGCCGATGCGTTCCAGCGCCTTCGCGCGGTTGTCGGGCAGGTTGTCGTAGAGGCGGACCGGAACGCCGGCGCGGGCGAAGACGAAGGCCCAGGAGCGCCCGATAATGCCGCTGCCGACGACGGCGGCCTGTTGGATGAGCATGGCGTCCCTTAGCGCAAGGGGGAGAAGGAGACGGGCGACAGCATGCGCGTCGTCTGCAGCTGAAGCATATCGCTCACCATGGCGAGATAGGCCTGCCAGCGCGGATCGGCCAGCATCCTGGCGCGGCGCGCCTGTCGGTCGTCGAGGCTCTCGTACGACCACCAGGCGACGACGTGATTGAGCTCGCCGATCTCAGTGGTGAAATAGCCGTGGAAGGTGCCGAGATAGTCGAGCTGGAGCTGCAGCCCGTGCTCCCGGTAGGTTTCCACGAAGGCGGCTAGCTTGCCGGGCTTGAGCGTGTAGTCGCGTTCCTCGATGATCACGGATTCGTCCTTTCTTTCAGAGTCTGGTCTACGGCCGTGGATCTGCCCGTCTCGGATCAGCGCGAAGGCGCCGCGTGCGGCCTCCCGCACGAGCCCGGACCGGCTCCTTGCTGGTTTGGGCCAAGAGATGGGGCGTGCGCCAGTCGATCGGAAACATCGCTACCCGCCCTGCTCGTTCAGGAAGGCCGCGACGCGGTCGGCGAAGGGACCGGGGTCGGTGCGGGGGTGGAAATGCGCGCCCTGAAGTTCGCTGAAGGCTGCATGGTGGATCAGCGCCGCCAGCCTGTGCGCGTGGTGGATGGGGATAAGGGCGTCGTCGCGAGCGCCGATGATCAGCGTCGGCTGACCGATCCGGTGGAGCTCCGCGGAGCGATCGAAGTCGAGCAGCATGCGGACCCGGGCCGCGGTGACCTCGAACGGAGCAAGTGCGGTGCCGGCGGTCGCGACCGCCTCACGGAGGTCAGCCTCATGCGCGTCCAGCCAAGCGGGATCGTAGCCGAACACGTGCGTGAGCTGCTGATAGGCGGCGCTCAGGCCCGCATCGAGCAGCGCGGCCCTGGCCTCGAAGGCGGCCCGGAACCGCGCGTCGGAGCAATCCCAGCTGCCGCTGATGACCAGCGAGCGGGCGCGCTCGGGTGCGTCGAGCGCAAGCGTCTGGACGATGGCACCCCCGGTGGAGTGACCGACCAGATGCGCCGCGTCGCAGCCCTCGGCGTCGAGCACCGCCAGGACGTCTCGGGCGATGCCGCCGATGCTGTAGGGGCCCGGCGGCCGGGCGCTGCGGCCGGCACCGCGATGGTCCACCACGATGAGGTCGAAGCGGCCGGCGAGGCGCGCCACGACCCCGGCCCAGAAGCGGCCGTCACCGCCGAGCCCGGGGATCAGGACGACCGGCGGCCCGGAGCCCACCCGTTCGTAATAGAGTTCGCAGCCGTCCGCCGCCGTGACCGTCGCCATCGCGTGCGCCTCTCGGATCAGGCGGAGACCGGCCAGGTATCGCCGACCCGGAAGCCGAGCGGGAACGGGTCGGTCGGATCGAGGACGTATTGGTGGAAGGCCGTGAGCCAGCCTTTGCCGGTGATAGTGGGCAGGATGGCTGGCTTGCCGCCGAGTGCGGTGGTGCCGCGGATGCGGCCGATGAATTCGGTCCCGATCAGGCTCTCATGCACGAAGCTCTCGCCTTCGGCGAGTTGGCCGCGCGCATGCATCACCGCCATGCGGGCGCTAGTGCCCGTCCCGCAGGGCGAGCGGTCGTGCCGGCCCGGCGACACGATCACCGTGTTGCGCGCTCGCTTGCCATCGGACGTCGACCGCAGCGGGCCGGCGAACAGCGTCTGGTTGATTGTGTGGATGTCCGGGTTGTCAGGATGGACGCAGGGGATCTGGGCGGCCGCCGCGCGCTTGATGCGCTCACCGACCTCCACGAGCTTGGCGGCCTCTGAATTATCGAGCCTGAAGCCGAGGCTTTCGGCATCGACGATGCAATAGATCATCCCGCCATAGGCCACATCGACCTTGATCCGCCCGAGGCCCGGCACGTCGACCTCGCCATCGAGCACGAAGACGAAGGCCGGCACGTTGTCGAAGGTGACGCTGATGCACTTGCCGTCGCGGCACTCGGCGGAGACGGGAACGAGGCCTGCGGGCGCCTCCAGGGTCAGGTTTGTGACGGGCTCCTGCATCGGGATCATGCCCGTTTCCAGCAACGCCGTGACGGTGCAGATGGTGTTGGTGCCGGACATCGGGACGTAATAGTCGGACTCGATGATCACGAAGCCCGCATCGGCTTCGGGGTTGGTGGGCGGCAGCACCAGGTTGACGCACTGGTTCACCTTGCCGCGCGGCTCGTTGAGGAGGAACTGGCGCAGATCGTCCGCGTGCTTCTCCACATATTGCATCTTCTCGAACATGGTCTTGCCCGGAACGTCGCGGACCCCGCCGGTTATGACCTCGTTCAATTCGCCGCAGGCGTGGGCCCCGACCACGGTGATCATTCTGGAAAAGCGCATGGAAACCTCTCGGTCGTATGTGCAGGTTTGGATGGACGGTGCGCGCCGTCGCGCTCGCGCTGCTGCGCGAGCCCATCGAGTACGGCGACGAGGGCTTCGGGGCTTGCGCAGGGGGTCGCGCCCAGGCCCTCGATGTCCCGGGTGACGTCGACGGGCAGCCCCGAATTGCTGTCGTCCGGCACTTGGTTGAGCCGGCCGCCGATGCAGAGCGGCAGGTTCGCGCCGGCCGCGGCCAGCGCGTCCAGCATCTCGCGGGCGTAGCGCAGGGCGATGCCGTTGTAGGTGCTAACCGCGACGAGGTCAGCGCCGCCCCGCACCGCGCGCCCGACGAGATCCGCGGGGTCGACGGACGTGCCGCCGTCGATCGCGTCGAGACCCAGGCCGGCCAGCACCTGGTCGATCAGCATCTTGCCGTGCTCATGCACATCGCTGGTGCCAACGCAGACCCGGAGGCCGCTCGCGCGCAGGCGGTCGCGGATCGCCGCAGGCGTCCGTGCCACCCAAACCTGCGCCGAGCGGCGCAGGTCCTCGACCCACTCGGCCGGGATCAGGGCTTGGCGTCCGCCCCAGGCCTCGCGGTCGGGAACGCCGGGGCCGTACAGCGCCTCCAGCCGCTTGGGCCCGATCCGGCGCAACGCGATCATCAGCGCGGCCGGATCGGCGGTGTCGATGCCGGCTGCGGCGAGACCGTCGAGCACCCGGGTGGCGAAGCGGCGGGCGCCGTCGACGAGGACGTTCAGCGTCGCGGTCGACGTCCTCGAAGGAGACGAGGCCGAACGACTCCGATGCGTGTTCCACCAGCCGGGCGGCGAAGATCTGCGCCTCGATGATCTCGTCGATATCGGGAATGCGCTCGTTCTCCGATACCGGCACGGGATTGATGGCATGGCCCGTATGGTGGCGGCGCAAGGCCCAGATGTCGGCCTGCAGGTAGCTGGCAAGGCTCGCGAAATTGCCGCCGGCGGTCGAGCGATAGCTCACCGTGTTGCCGAAGATCATGGTGCCGGGCCCGTCGGTGACCATGGCCAGCGCCCGGTGGAAGGCGAGCCGCATGGCCGGCGCCGTGAAGTGGTGGCCGAAGCAATGGCTGGTGCGGGCGCCGATCAGGGTCTCGACGATGTGCGTTTCGATCAGCACCATGCCGAGCGTGGCGCTCATGTCTGCGAACAGCCCCGCGAAGCCGTCGTCCAGGTTCGAGTGGACCATGACGTCGACTGGCTGTGCGGCGATGAGGCCGAGTGCCCGCACGGTCGCCTCGGTGGTCGCCACGTCGTCGTCCCAGTCGGGAAGGCGGAAGGTGAAGTATTGCCCCAGGTTGCCGATCGCCGTGGCCCCCGCGGCGAGGGCGTGCTTCGTGTTGTCGAGCGCGCCGGGCAACCCCAGCATGAAATCACCGAAGTGGGCTGCGGCCGGGGCGGCGCCCGTGATGCGCGCGAAATCCTCCGGGCCGCCAAGCACGATGCCGGTGCCCCTGCGACGGTTGCCGCGATCGCCGGCCGGATAGCCCATCGACCAGTCGAGCGTGATGCCGAAGCGGTCGACGGTCACGCCGCGGGCGTCGCAGGTCTCGTGCACCTGGGCGATAGCCCCGACGGTGCGCTGGACGCTTCGGAACCCGATGTGCGCGTGCTGCATGATCCGCCCCGCAGCCGCGGCGGCGCGCTTGTAGTCGGCCTCGCAGCCCACCCCGGCCCGCTCCAGGAAGGGCGTCCGGCCCACCCGCCAATCCCGCGCGAGGGCCCGGCCCTCGGCCAGAAGCTCGCGGCCGGGGCGCAGGTTCGGCGGCACGAGCGCCGCGCGATCGGGCAGGACGGCCGCCTCAGCCAAGCTGAAATCCCAGGGCGAGCGGGTCCCGCGGGTCGACCAGGATCGTGTTGTGGCCGGTGATCCGCGCCCATCCGCCGATGCTCGGCCGGATGGCGGGGCGGTCCGCGACGCTCGCGGTGCCCTCGACGCGGCAATGGAACAGGGTGCCGATGATACTTTCGTGGACGAAGTCCTCGCCAACCGCGAGCTGGCCCTTGGCGACGCGTTGAGCCATGCGGGCTGAGGATCCCGTGCCGCACGGCGAACGGTCGATCCCCTTGGCGCCGTAGAACACGGCATTGCGGGCGTGAGCGTCGCGATGCTTCGGCTTGTCGGCCCACATGACATGGCTGACGCCGGCGATCCGGTCATCCAAGGGATGGACAGGGGCCACCGCGTCCTGAACCGCGGCGCGCACCAGGGGGCTCCATTTCAGGATCTCGTCCGCGCTCATGGCGTCGAGCCCGGCCCAGCCCTTCTGCGGCTCCACGATCGCGTAGAAGTTGCCCCCGTATGACACGTCGACCACGATCTCGCCGAAGCCCGGGACCGCGACCGGAACCTCGGCCGCGTGAAGGTAGCTCGGGACGTTGTACAGCCGCACTTGATCGACGAAGCGCCCGTTGCGCTCGTAGGTCACCTCGACGCGGCCGGCCGGGACTTCGAGCGCCAACCGTCCCTCGACCTTGGGGATCACGAAGCCCTCTTCGAGTGCCACCGTGACGGTCCCGATCGTGCCGTGGCCGCACATGGGCAGGCAACCGCTGACCTCGATGAACAGGACGCCCAAATCGCAGTCCAGCCGCGAGGGCGGATAGAGGATCGAGCCGGACATGACGTCGTGACCGCGCGGCTCGAACATCAAGGCGCGTCGCACCCAATCGTGCTCTGCGAGAAAGACCTGGCGCCTCTCGGCCATGTCGGCGCCAGGCAGGAGCGGCGCCCCGCCCGTCACCACGCGGACCGGATTGCCGCAGGTGTGGGCGTCGACGCAGAAGAAGGTGTGCGGATGGGTGGGAGGCGTCATGGTCAGGCGAACCGCGCAATGGAGAAGGGGGAGAGATCGATCGGCGCTGCGCGTCCGGTCACGATGCCGGCTACGAGCCGGCCCGTGGTCGGGCCGAGAGTCAGCCCCAGATGGCCATGGCCGAAGGCGTAGAGGACATCGCTGCGGCGCGGCGAAGGGCCGATGACAGGCAGGCTGTCGGGTGTCGCCGGGCGATTGCCCATCCAGCGCACGGCGCCGCGCGTGTCGAGCCCCGGCAGATAGCGACGGGCCAGCGTCACCAGGGCATCGCTGCGCCGAAAGTTTGGCTTGGCATCGAGCCCCGCGAATTCCGCGGCACCGCCGATGCGCAGGCCGATCGCCAGCGGCGTGGCCACGAACTGTCGTTCCGCGAAGATCACCTCGCGGGACAGCGTGACGCCGGGCGAGGGAAGCGTCGCATTGTACCCGCGCTCGCTTTCGATCAGCACCGGGTCGCCGACCGTGCGCGCGATGCGGCCTGACCAGGCGCCGGCCGCCACGATCAGAGTGTCGAAGGCGACGCGATCACCTTGTTCGGTGATGACGGCCTGGCCGTCGACGCCGCTCGCCTCGCGCGGCAGCATTGCGACGCCTTGGGCAAGAAGCTGTTCGCGCAACCGATCGACAATGCGCTTGGGATCCGAGACGTGCGACCATTGCGGCGTGACGACCGCTCTGGCGCTGGTTGGGCCGAGCGCGGGCTCAAGCCGACGGGCCTCCGCGCCGCTGATGGTCTCCACCGCGATGCCGTGCCGCCGCCGGAGCGCATGGGCGGGGGCGTCGCGGTCGAACCCGGCCTCGGTATCATAAACCCAGAGAGCGCCCACGCGATGGAGATCGGCCGAGAGCGCAAGGTCATCCAGCAGCGGCAGCATGTCGTCGTAGACGGGAGCCATCAAGGCCGCGAGCGCGGCCGCGATCCGGGCCACTTCGGCGGTCGTGCCGGTGCGCAGGAAGCGCGCGAGCCAGGGCAGCAGGCGCGGCAGATGCGCCGGGCGGAGCGACAGCGGGCCGAGCGGATCGGCGAGCCATTTCGGGACCTGCCAGATCAGGCCCGGTGCCGCTGCCGGCAAAACTTCGCTTATGCCAAGGCCGCCGGCATTGCCGAATGAGGCCTTGTCGCCCGCGGGGTCGCGGTCGATCACTGTCACGGCGTGGCCCGCGCGGAGAAGCGCGCGGGCGCAGCTGAGGCCCACGATCCCGGCGCCGATCACCACGGTGCGCGGCGAAACGCTCACAGGACCACCGGCTCGATGAGGCGCCGCACGGCGGCCGCGAGGCTCGCGGCCGTCAGCGCCGACGTCTTTGGATTGGCAGGCGACGGGCGATTGGCGAAACGCATGTAGGCCGTTCCGAACTCGCTCTCGGCCTCGATCTCGTGGGTGTTGAGCGAAACGGCCGGATCGGCCACCACGCGGACAACGACAGGCGCAGGAGCCGCGGCCAGGGCAACCGTGAGACCGGCGTTGAGATTGCGCGGATAGAGTCGCGCCGCCTCGGAGGCCGTGCCTTCGAAAAGGATGATTTCGCCGGGGAGCGCGGTGAGATCATGCCCCGCAGCGACGAGCTCCGCGCGCCAGGCGGCCGGCGGCTTGCGGGACGTGTAGCGGACCCGCGCGCCGGAACTGCCGCGCAGGGCCACCAGATAGTCGAGACCGCCGAGCGCGCCGGCGGGTAAGATCAGGCGGCTTCCGCCACGCCGGGCGGCCACCTCCAGGCGCTGTAAGAGCTCCAGGTTGCCCAGTGCCCCGGTGGAGGCCGCCACCACGGTGACACCAGCCGCGAGCAGGTCGGGCGCCAGCGTTTCGAGCGCATCCTGCCCCGCAGCTTCGACGACGAAGGCGGGGCGCGTCGCCATGAGCATGTCGAGGGTATCGACGACGCGCGCACCGTCCGGAACGGCGGCGCACGACGCGGAGCCCGGTCGCAGGAGCACGGTCACGGCGTAACCCTCGCGGGCCAGGCGGACCGACAGGTCGCGCCCAATCGCGCCGAGGCCGATGATCCCGACAGAGGTCCGCGCGGTCATCCGTCCGTCACCAGGCCGTGTAGCCGCCGTCGATCGTCATCGAACTGCCGGTTGCGAAGGAAGCTTCGTCCGACGCCAGCCACAGGATCGCGGTGGCGATTTCGTGCGGTTCGCCCCAGCGGTTGGTCGGCGCTCTGGCCTTCAGCTTGGCCAGGAAGGTCTCGGGATCCTCGTGGGTCTCGACCATTTTCTCGTAATAGCTCGACCAGATCACGCCGGGCGCCACGCTGTTGACGCGGATGTTGTCGGCCGCGTGATCGAGCGCCATCGCCCGGGTCAGCGCCGCGACGCCGCCCTTCGAGGCCACATAGGCGACCCGATCGGGGATGCCGACGCTGGCGGTCGTGGAGGCCGTGTTCACGATGGCGCCGCCGCCCTGCGCGATCATGTGCGGGACCGCATATTTCGAGCACAGGAACACGCCCTTGAGGTTCACGGCCATCAGGGCGTCCCACTCCTCTTCCTCCGTCGTGACGACGTTGCCGCGGATGCCGTAGCCGGCATTGTTCACGAGGATGTCGAGGCGGCCGAGGCGGGCCACGGTGTCGTCCATCATGCGCTTGACCTCGGCGCCGACGCTCACGTCCACCGCGAAGGCGGACGCGGCTGCCCCGAGTCCCTGCGCGACCGCCGAGGCCCCGTCGCCGTCGCGGTCCGCGATCACCACCTTGGCGCCTTCGCGCACGAAGAGTTCGGCCGTGGCCTTGCCGATGCCGGCTGCCGCGCCCGTGATAAGGGCAATCTTGTTCTTGAGGCGCATGCGAACCTCAGGGCTGCCGCTGGTCGGCGGGCTGGGCGGCGAAGACGGTCTCCCGCTCGATTTCAAGGACGTTGGTGGGCCGGGCGAACGGTTCCGGATCGGGCTCGCCGTCCTGGCGCGGCCGCCCGATCAGGCGAAAGAAATCCTCCAGGCCGTTCGGGACGATCAGCCACACGAAGCTCATCGCCTTCTCGCCCTCGTTGATGAACATGTGGCGGCGGTTCTTGCCGATAAAGAAGGCGGCGCCGGGCACCATGGGATGGTTCTCGCCATCGATCACGGCGCGGCCCTTGCCGCTCACCACGTAGATCACTTCCTCGTTGCGGTCGTGCGCATGCTCGCGGACGTAGCCGCCGACCGCGACTGTCTGTGTTCCGAGCCCGATCGGGTGCTCCATCGCCACGCGATGCGGCGCGAAGATCACCTCGATGTGGCCGTTGGCCGGGACGGGCTGCCAATGGCTTTCGGCGGCTCCGGGCTGGACGACCAGGACCTGTCCCATCGTGCCGGGAGCCGGCGCCTCGACGGCGCCGGCGTGCTGTGCGGCAGCAGATTGGCTCAACGACGTTCTCCGCAGAATTGGATACCGTTTGGAGGGTAGCCCCGACATCTCGCCGAGAAAAGCATATAAATTAGGCAATTTGTGGCGAAATGCCCCACGAATCAGGGTTGATGGGGCCTTGCCCTTCGATATCATATCCAATATGGCGAAAGACATGGTCCCCAAATCGGTGCGAACATCGTTGACCGAGCAGATCACGACCGAGCTGCGCCGTCGCATCCTCAACGGCCAACTCGCCGAAGGAACGACGTTGCGTCAGGAGCGTCTCGCGACCGAACTCGGCGTCTCGCGCATCCCACTTCGGGAGGCCATCCGCCACCTTGAGGCTGAAGGACTCGTCGTCTGCGAACTGCACAAGGGCACTGTCGTCTCCTCCCTGTCGCCGGACGAACTCGGGGAACTGTTCGGCATCCGCATGCAGCTCGAGACCTGGTTGTTCGAGGCTTCGATCCCGCGCATGACGCATGCCGACTTCGACCAGGCCAAGGCCCTCATCGAGGAAGCCTCGAAGACCGGCGACGTCAGCAACTGGGGCGAGCTGAACTGGCGGTTCCATGAGGCGCTCTACCGGGCGAGCGGAAGCCGCATCGCCCTGAAGCTCCTGCGATCCGTCCACGACAACGCGGCGCGCTACGTCAACCTGCAGCTCTTCATGATGCAGGATGTCGAGCACGAATTGTCGGACCACCACGCGATGCTGGCCTATGCGCGGCTCCGCAACGTCGAGCGCGGCGTCGACATGCTGCGCCGTCACCTCGCGCGCGTGTCCCGCAACCTGATGGCGTCGCTGTCCCGCGATGCCGAGAAGGGCTTAAAGAATATCGCCTGACGCTTCGTCACCGTTGCCGGTGGGCGGTCGTTTTGTTTCAATTGGGGAGGAAAACCAACATGCGTTTCGTGACCTTGACCTCGACGGCGGCGCTCTTGATGGCGCTGTCGGGCGCCGCCCACGCCGACATCGTGATCGGCAGTGCCGGGCCGCTCACCAACTCGGAAGCCCTGTTCGGCACCACCTGGATGAACGGCATGGAACTGGCCGTGCGCCAAGCCAACGATGCCGGCGGCATCGGCGGGCAGAAACTCGTGCTTCAGCGCGAGGACGACGGCGGCGACCCCAAGCAGGGCACCCTGGTGGCCCAGAAGCAGTGCGACGACGCCGCCATGTTGGCGGTGATCGCCAACTTCAACAGCGGCGTCACCATCCCGTCCTCCAACGTCTATCACCGCTGCGGCATGTCGCAGGTGACGAACTCATCCAATCCGAAAATCACCAAGGCCGGCTACGCAAACCTGTTCCGGCCCATTGCCAACGACCTCTCGCAGGGTGCGGCCCCGGCCAACTACGCGCTCAAGACGCTCGGGGCCAAGAAGGCCGCCATCGTGCACGACAAGCAGGCCTTCGGGCAGGGCGTGGCGGAAGTCTTCCAGGACGTCTTCAAGAAGGGCGGCGGCACCGTCACCTCATTCAGCGGCCTGGCCCAGACGGACGTCGACTTCAGCGCATTGCTGACCACCATCAAGAGCGAGAACCCTGACGTCATCTATTTCGGCGGCATCATGCCGGCCGTCGGCCTGTTCGTGAAGCAGGCGCGCGAATTTGGCATCACCGCCAAGGTGTTCGCGGCCAACTCGGCCTTCACGCCCGACTTCATCCAGGGCGCCGGACCCGAGAATGCCGAAGGCGCCATCGTCTCCTTCCAGGCGCCCCCCTACGATTCGTCGCCGCAGCTCCAGGACTTCGCCAAGGCCTACAAGGCCGCCTTCAAGGAGGATCCCGGCCCCTATTCGGCCTACGGCTACATGGAAGCCCAGGTCGTCATCAACGGCATGAAGGCCGCAGGCCCCTCGCCGACACGCGAGACCATCGTCCCCGCCATCGCCAAGAGCGACTTCGACAGCCTCGTGGGCCATGTGGCCTTCCAGCCCAACGGCGAGCTAAAGCAGCCCTTCATTTTTCTCTACACGGTGAAGAACGGCAAGTTCGAGCTGCTCAAGTAGGCCGCCTGGGATGGCGACGATCGTCCTCCAGCAGGTCATCAACGCCCTGACGGTCGGCGCCATCTATGCGCTGATCGCCCTCGGCTACACGATGGTCTACGGCGTCCTGCGGCTGATTAATTTCGCCCATAGCGAGATGTTCACGGCCGGTGCTTTCGTGGCCGTCTTCGCGGCGGGCCTGCTGGGGGGTGTCGCGGGCCATCCCGGGATCGCGCTGCTGGCGGGGCTTATCACCTTCGTCGCCATCGGCCTCCTCGGGGTCTCGGTCGAAGCCGTGGCCTACCGGCCGCTCCGCGGCACGTCGCGGCTTGCGCCGATGCTGTCGGCGCTCGGCATGGCGGTGGTGATCCAGAACGTCGTGATGCTGGTGGGCGGGCGTCGCCCGCTCATCTACCCCTCCTTCCTGCCCCGCGGCGTCTTCAGCGTTGCCGGCGCGATCGTCAGCTACAAGCAACTGACGATCCTCGCCGTGGCGCTGGTGCTGATGCTCGGGCTCGAAATTCTCGTCAGCCGGACGAGCCTCGGCGTGAAGATCCGGGCCGTGGCGGAAAGCGCTGAAACGGCGTCGCTCGTAGGCATCAATCCGAATCTGCCCATCGCCCTGATCTTCTTCGTGGGGCCGGGCCTCGGCGCCGTGGCGGGCATCCTCTATGCCTCCTATTACGGGGTGGCGACCTTCTCGATGGGTTTCATCATCGGGATGAAGGCCTTCACGGCCGCGATCCTGGGCGGCATCGGCTCGATCCCCGGTGCGGTGTTGGGCGGCCTGCTCCTCGGCGCCATCGAGACTTTCGCGACCGCCTGGATGCCGGCCCTGACCCACGGGGTCATCGGCACGGAATATCGCGACATCTTCGCGTTCTCGGTGCTTGTGCTGATCCTGCTGTTCCGCCCCGCCGGCCTCCTCGGCGAACATGTCAGCGAGGAAACCATGGTCTACAAGCGTGACTTCTGAAGTCGCCATCGCCCCCGTCGGCCGCCGACCCGTCCTCCGCGCCCTGGTCGCGATGGCGCTGATGCCGGTCGCGGTGGTGGTTGGCGGCATGTTCCTTCCCGCCTATCCGCTGCGGATCCTCGACTTCGTCCTGCTCTACGCCATCCTCGGCATGGGACTGAATATCGTGGTCGGCTACGCGGGCTTGCTCGATCTCGGGTACGTCGCCTTCTACGCGATCGGCGCCTACACCTATGCGCTGCTGGCGTCGCCCCAATTCGATCTGCATCTCCCGTTTCTGCTGATCCTGGTGATCGGCGCGGGCCTCGCCGCGCTGGCGGGCGTGCTGCTCGGCATCCCGGTGCTGCGGCTGCGTGGCGACTACCTTGCGATCGTGACCCTCGGCTTCGGCGAGATCATCCGCGTCCTGATGAACAACCTCGACCGGGTGACCAACGGGCCGCAAGGCATCGCCCGGATCGATGAGGCGAGCCTGTTCGGCTGGCACGTGTCGACACCGGTCGACTACCTCTACCTCCTGGTGGGCCTCGCGGTGCTGACGTTCCTGTTCGTCTGGCGTCTGCAGGAGAGCGCCTTCGGGACCGCGCTGGCGGCCATCCGCGAGGATCAGGATGCGGCGCGCGGCTGCGGCATCGACACAACCGGCGTGAAGCTCATCGCCTTTGCGACCAGCGCCACCATTGGCGGTGTGGGCGGCGTCGTCTTCGCCTCCATGCAGCGCTTCGTCAGCCCCGAAAGCTTCACCTTCTGGGAGTCGCTTTCGATCGTGCTCGTCGTCGTCGTGGGCGGTCCGGGCAATCCATTCGGTGTGATGCTCGGGGCGGGCCTGCTGGTCCTCATCCCCGAACTGCTGCGCGCCTATGCCGACTATCGGCAACTCCTCTTCGGCGTGGCCCTCGTGCTCATCATCCTGGTCCGGCCGATGGGCCTCATCCGTCGCGAATACGGGCCGAGCTGGTTCGTCCGCAAGCTGATGGCGCGCTGACGATGCTCGTCTTCGATCATGTCACCAAGCGCTTTGGCGCCAATATCGCGATCGACGATGCCTCGCTCACGATCCGCCCCGGCGTGATCACAGCCGTGATCGGCCCGAACGGGGCCGGAAAGTCGACCCTGGTCAACATGGCGGCAGGTTCGTTCCGGGTGACGAGCGGGCGCATCCTGCTCGATGGGGTCGAACTGCAGGCCCTGCCGAAACACAAGATCGCCCGCGCCGGACTGAGCCGCACCTATCAGAATATCCGGCTGTTCGACGGACTCACGGTGTTGCAGAACCTCGAAGTCGCCCTGGTTCCGCGCTCGTTGCCGATGCTGATTGCGCAGGCGTTCTGGCTCGCTCCAGGTGCCGGCACGAACGTCCGCGACGCCTGCATGGCCGTGCTCCAGCGGCTCGGCATCCCCCATCTGGCGGACCGGCATGCCGGCAGCCTCGCCTACGGGCAGCAGAAGATTGTAGAACTGGCTCGCGCCGTGGTGGCGCGCCCGCGTGCGATCTTGCTCGACGAGCCCGCCGCCGGCCTCAATCACGGCGAAACGGAAGAACTGAAGGCCCACATCCAGGCTCTGCGAGGACCCGAACTCGCGATCGTGCTGATCGAGCACGACATGAAGCTCATCATGTCGGTGTCGGACGAGATCTACGTCATAAATCGTGGCACGGTTCTGGCCCAGGGGACGCCGGGAGCCATTCGCGAGAACCCGCAAGTGCAGGAGGCTTACCTTGGCCAACCCGGAGCGATGGGGAACATCGAAGCCGCTGCTCGCGGTCGACGCAATCGCGTCCGGGTACGAGCGGGTGAAGGTCTTGCATGGGGTCAGCCTTGAACTGTTTGCGGGCGAGGTCGTCTGCATCATCGGCCCGAATGGCGCCGGCAAGACGACCCTGCTGCGCACCATCAGCGGCCTGTGCCGCCCGACCGCCGGCAGCCTCACCTTCAAGGGCGAGCCTGTTCAGGGTGCGAAGCCGTTTCAGATGGCCCGCCGCGGCCTTGGCCATTGTCCCGAGGGGCGGCGGGTGTTCCAGCACCTCTCGATCGAGGAGAACCTGATTGCGGGGTTCCTGCCGGGTCGCGGCAAGAGCCGGACGGAGCTTTTCGACGAGGTTTACGGCCTGTTCCCGATCCTGGGCGAGCGGCGGACGCAATCGGCAAGCCGCCTGTCGGGCGGCCAGCAGCAGATGCTCGCCATCGGCCGGGCACTCATGGGCAATCCCGAACTTGCTGCTGCTCGACGAGCCCTCGCTCGGGCTCGCGCCCCTCATCATTCACCAGATCTTCGAGATCGTGATCCGGCTTGCGGAACGCGGCGTCTCGATCATCCTGGTCGAGCAGAACGTCGACCTCTCGTTCGAGATCGCCGACTACATCTACGCCTTTGAACATGGTCGCGTGCACTGCTCGGGGCCGGCCGACACGCTGCGTGGCGACGAACGGGTGCGCGACATGTACCTGCCTCGCGTGGCCTAGCGCAGGCGCGGTTGTTCGGCGCCGGCGAAGTGCCTGCTTGAGCCGACCGAGATGATCAATTGAAACACGTCGCCGAAAGGTCGCTATCCATGGAGGTCCTCAACCACGCTGACCAGCCGCTCGAAAAATGGCGTGAGGGCGTGATCACGCAGATGCGGATGTCGTACCTGTTCGGCGGCCGTCAGCTCTGTATCTTCGACCAGTTCTGCGATCCCGGTCTCGGGGCCCCGACGCACATGCACGCCGTCGAAGAAGTTCTGGAGGTGATTTCGGGCAGCGCCGAGATCTGGCTGAACGACGAGAGGTCGGTCGTCAGCGCGAACCAGTCTGTCCTGATACCGGCAGGCTTGCCGCATGGCTTTCGCAACACCGGAACTGAAACGCTGCACGTGCGCGCGACGCTTGCCGCACCGATCTTCGAAGCGCAGTACGACAGTTCGAAGGAAGCCAGCCGCCGTTGGTCGCCGACGCAGGTAGCCTTTGGTTGAGAACGCGTGCGCCTGGGTGAGTCGGGCCTCTCGCTTGCGGTCGACAACGCGATGCGACGGTTCAGGCTCGGCACCTCGTCTATCGCATCCAGATGAATGTCCGTTCTGGCTCGTTACAAACTCAAGAGCAGACGCTCCGCTTCCGTGAAGAGTTTCAGACGCCGGGAGGCGTACGAAAGTCTCCGAAGAACGAACCTGCGGTCTCAGGGGAGAGGCTTATGGGGACTTGCGGATTTGGCTGTGCAGGGGTGGGCGGTTGCGGCGGTTTCCGGCGTGTGAAGGTCTCGATGATGATCATGCGCCGTGCAGGCCTGCGATCCGACCGGACCTGACGCCCGGACGCAGCTGGCTTCAGCTGCGTCCGAACGCCTTTCCGCAGCGATCAGGCGAGGTCGAAGCGGTCCAGGTTCATCACCTTGGTCCAGGCCGCCACGAAGTCATGCACGAACGCCGACTGCGAGTCGTCGCAGGCAAAGACTTCCGCGATGGCGCGGAGCTGCGAGTTCGACCCGAACACGAGGTCCACACGGGTCCCGCTCCACTTCACTTCGCCCGTTGCGCGATCGAGGCCCTCGAACACGCCCCGCTCGCCCGCGGCCGGCTTCCACGTCGTGCGCATGTCGAGCAGGTTGACGAAGAAGTCGTTGGTCAGGCTCTCCGGCCGCTTGGTGAAAACGCCGTGCTTGGACTGGCCGACGTTGGCGTTCAGCACGCGCAAGCCGCCGACGAGAACCGTCATCTCGGGTGCCGTCAGCGTCAGCAACTGCGCCCGGTCGACCAGCGCCTTGTCGGCCGAACCGGCGAATCCGGCCTTGAGGTAGTTGCGGAATCCGTCCGCGGCCGGTTCGAGCACCGCGAAGGACTCGACGTCGGTCTGCTCCTGCGACGCATCCATGCGGCCCGGCGCGACGGGAACCTCCACGTCCTGCCCGGCATTCTTCGCGGCCCGCTCGACAGCGGCGGCGCCACCGATGACGATCAGGTCCGCGAGCGATACTTTCTTGCCGCCCGTCTGAGCCGCGTTGAACTCCTTCTGGATGCCTTCCAGGGTTCCCAGCACGCGCGCCAACTTGGCAGGCTGGTTGACATCCCAATCCTTCTGCGGCGCGAGGCGGATGCGCGCCCCATTCGCGCCCCCGCGCTTGTCCGAGCCGCGGAAGGTGGACGCCGAGGCCCACGCGGTCGACACGAGCTCGGGGATGGACAGCCCCGATGCCAGAATCCGGGCCTTGAGGGCACGGATGTCCGCCGCGTCGACCAGCGGGTGATCGACCGCCGGAATCGGGTCCTGCCACAGCAGCTCCTCCGCCGGGACCTCCGGGCCGAGATAGCGCACGCGCGGCCCCATGTCGCGGTGGGTGAGCTTGTACCACGCCCGGGCGAACGCGTCGGCGAACGCGTCGGGGTTCTCGTAGAAGCGTCTTGAAATCTTTTCGTAGACCGGGTCGACCCGCAAGGCGAGGTCGGTGGTCAGCATGGATGGCGCATGACGCTTTGACGGGTCGTGCGCATCCGGCACCGTGCCGGCGGCGGCGCCATTCTTCGGTGTCCACTGATTGGCACCGGCCGGGCTCTTTGTCAGTTCCCATTCGTAGCCGAACAGGTTCGTCGAAGAAGCTGTTGCTCCACTTCGTTGGCGTCGCGGTCCAGATGACTTCCAGCCCGCTGGTGATCGTATCGTCCGCCGTTGCCGCGTGCCGATAGCTGTTCTTCCAGCCGAGGCCCTGCTCCTCGACGGGGGCACCTTCGGGTTCGGGGCCGACATGCTGGTCCGGATCGGCAGCGCCATGGGTCTTGCCGAACGTGTGTCCGCCGGCGATCAGCGCCACCGTCTCCTCATCGTCCATCGCCATGCGCGTGAACGTCTCCCGGATGTCGCCGGGCCGAAGCGACCGGATCCGGTTGCCGTTCGGCCCCTCCGGATTGACGTAGATCAGGCCCATCTGGACGGCGGCGAGCGGATTCGCGAGCTGCCGGTCGCCGGTGTAGCGCTTGTCGCCGAGCCACGTGTCCTCAGCGGCCCCAGTAGATGTCCTCTTCCGGCTCCCACACGTCCGCGCGACCGCCGCCGAAGCCGAACGTCTTGAACCCCATCGAACTCGAGGGCGCAGTTGCCGGCGAGGATCATCAGGTCGGCCCAGGAGAGTTTCCGGCCGTATTTCTGCTTGATCGGCCACAGCAGCCGGCGCGCCTTGTCGAGATTCGACGTTGTCCGGCCAGCTGTTGAGCGGCGCGAAGCGCTGCGTGCCGGCGGCCGCGCCGCCGCGGCCGTCGCCGATGCGGTACGTGCCCGCGCTGTGCCACGCCATCCGGATGAAGAACGGCCCATAGTGGCCGTAGTCGGCCGGCCACCAGTCCTGCGAGTTCGTCATCAACGCGATAGAGGTCCTTGCTTCACTGCGCTCGAGGTCGAGGCTCTTGAACTCCTCGGCGTAGTTGAACGTCCTTGCCCATGGGATCGGACAGGGCGGAGTTCTGGTGGAGAACCTTCAGGTTGAGCTGGTTCGGCCACCAGTCACGGTTCGTCACCTGCCAGGACGAACGTCGTTCTGTCTGCGAGCCCGCCCACCACCGGGCACTTGCCAGCGCTCTGGCCGCTATTTTCGTCCATGTTTCTCTCCGATCTTGGCTGTGTTGATTGCCTGGTCCGCGAGTGGGACCGTGACGCCTTGGAAAATGATCCGATTGATCCGGGCCAGCACGATGAACCCCGTGCCGGACGACCAGCAGCGCCGGGCCGCGCGGGCCGGCGGTGAGGCTGTTCCTGGTGTCGGTGACCGGCGCGCCAGCGCTCGTGGTCAAGGCCTTGGATCCTGCCGTTACTCCCTGGTGCTGGTTGTCTTGCGCCAACCTAGCGGCATCCCGATGATAAAGGGAAGCCCCGCGACTTCAATGGATGCGATAGACGCCGTCTATGATGACACGCCGACCGACCCAATGAACCTCCGCGACCTCCGCTACCTGCTGGCCGTGGTCGAACACGAGCATTTCGGCCGCGCGGCCAAGGCCTGCGGCATCAGCCAGCCGACGCTTTCCGTGCAGGTCCGCAAGCTCGAGGAGCTGCTCGGCGTCGCGCTGTTCGAGCGCACCAGCAAGACGGTGACGCCGACCGTCGCCTGCGAGCGGCTGATCGGCCATGCCCGCGCCGCGGTGGCGGAGGCCGAGGCGATCCTCGCGGTGGCGCGCAACCTGCGCGACCCGCTGGCCGGGCGCTTCCGGCTCGGCATCATCCCGACGCTGGCGCCCTACCTGCTGCCGCTGGTCTTCGCGCCGCTGCGCGAGGCGCTGCCCGCGCTCGAGGTGGAGCCGTGGGAGGACCAGACCATGGCGCTGCTCGAGCGGCTGCGCGCGCACGAGCTGGATGCCGCGCTGCTGGCGACCGAGGTGGACGGGCCGGACCTGGCGAGCCAGCCGCTGTTCGCCGAGCCCTTCCTCGCGGCGCTGCCGCCGGAGCATCCGCTCGCCGGGCGCGAGATGGTGGCGGAGGCGGACCTGGCGCGGGACATCCTGGTCCTGGCGGACGGGCATTGCCTGCGCGACCAGGCGCTGGCGGCCTGCGGGCACAACGGAGCGCTGGGCGGCGCGCTGCGGGCGTCGAGCCTGTCGACGCTGCTCAACATGGTGGCCGCCGGCTACGGGACGACGCTGATCCCGGGGCTCGCGGCCGGGGCGGCGCAGGACGCGGGGATCGTGCTGCGGCCGCTGGCGGCGCGGGCCGGGCGGACGGTGCGCATCGCCTGGCGCGCGCACTTTCCGCGACGCGCGGCGGTGGAGGCGGTGGGGGAGGTCATCGCCACGCGCCTGCGCGGCTTCGCGGAAGCGGCGGCGGGGAAGGTCTAGGCTTCAAAGCCTGGAGGTGCCGGGCGAGATGCGGCAGATGCGTCGCCGGACAGGAATGCACCTAGACCTCAGACATGGAGACGCACCTAACCAGCGGATATGATGAACGTTTGTCGGCGGTGATGCGTGCTTAGAATCTCCGAGACTGCGTGTATGTCTCCAGAATTCTGCCCGCTTACAACACGGCCCTCACACGTCCAGATTCGCCACCTTCACCGCGTTGCCGACGATGAAATCGCGGCGCGGCTCCACCACGTCGCCCATCAGCGTCGAAAACACCTGCCCGGCATCCTCGATATCGCCCACGCGTACCTGCAACAGCGTGCGCACGGCCGGGTCCAGCGTGGTGCGCCAAAGCTGGTCGGGGTTCATTTCGCCCAGCCCTTTGAACCGCTGCACGGTCAGCCCGCGTCGTCCGTGAGCGATGATGCGGTCGAACGTCGCCGCCGGGCCGGCCACCGATACCTCCAGCCCGTCCAGCTTCAGTGTCGCCGGGCCCGCGCCGAAGCGACGGACCAGTTCGCTGGCCCGCTCGGCCAGCCAGCGCGATTCGGCACTGCGCAGGGCCGCCGCATCCAGCGTGTAGCGCTCGGCGACACCCCGCACCGTGCGCCCGAGCGAGATGCCGGACGCATCCGCCGCCACCTTCCAGCCGCGCTCGTTCGGCAGCGAAATGGCGTCCAGCCGCTGCGCCAGCGTCTGGGCGACCGCGATCGCGTGCGCCGAATCCGGCGTCAGCGCGCCGGCAATGGCCGCCTGTTCGAGCACCGACAGCGGCGCCGTCGTGGTCATCCGGCGGAGCCGGGCCGCGACCTCGCGTAGCCAGTCGGCCTCGGCGGCCAGCTCCGCACCCTCGAACACAGGCCCGTCCGGCATAGCTCAGACGCGCCTCGCCCAGCACTTTGTCGAGCAGAAAATGTTCCAATGCCGGATCGTCCTTGAGGTAGCGCTCGTCGTTGCCGCGCTTGGCGCGATACAGCGGCGGCTGCGCGATGTAGAGAAACCCGCCCTCGATCAGCGCCGGCATCTGGCGGAAGAAGAATGTCAGCAGCAGCGTGCGGATATGCGAGCCGTCGACATCGGCGTCCGTCATGATAACGATGCGGTGGTAGCGCAGCTTGCTGACATCGAAGCCGCCCTGCTCGGGCTCGCCGCGCCCGATTCCGGTGCCGAGTGCGGTGATCAGCGTGCCGATTTCCGCTGAGCCCAGCATGCGGTCGAACCGCGCGCGCTCGACATTCAGGATCTTGCCCTTGAGCGGCAGGATCGCCTGGAACTTGCGGTCGCGTCCCTGCTTGGCCGAGCCGCCGGCGCTATCACCCTCGACGATGAACAGTTCGCTTTTCGCCGGATCGCGTTCCTGGCAGTCGGCCAGCTTGCCGGGCAACGTCGAGACGTCCAGCACGCCCTTGCGCCGTGTCAGCTCGCGCGCCTTGCGCGCCGCCTCGCGCGCCGCCGCCGCGTCCATCACCTTCTGGATGATGCCGCGCGCTTCCTTCGGGTGCGTCTCGAACCAATGCGCGATGGCGTCGGCCGCCGCCGCCTGCACCACCGGCTGCACCTCGCTGCTGACCAGCTTTTCCTTCGTCTGCGAGGAGAATTTCGGGTCCGGCACCTTCACCGACAGCACCGCCGTCATGCCTTCGCGCATGTCGTCGCCGACCAGCGAGAGATTGTCCTTCTTGCCCATGCCCTCGGCGTATTTCGTCACCACGCGCGTCAGCGCCTGGCGGAAGCCGGCGAGATGCGTGCCGCCGTCGCGCTGCGGAATGTTGTTGGTGAAACACAGCATCGTTTCGTGGAAAGCTGTCGTTCCAGGTCAGCGCGAACTCGACGCGGATGCCCTGCGCGCCGTCCGCCGCGGTCACGCTGATCGGCGGCGTGAACACCGAAATCTTGCCGCGGTCGAGCCATTCGACGAACGCAACCAGCCCGCCATCGTAGCGGAATACGCTTTCCGTCACCGCGGTGTGGCGCTCGTCGCGCAGCACGATGGTCAGGCCGGAATTGAGGAAGGCGAGTTCGCGCAGGCGCCGCTCGAGGATCGCCAGATCGAAGTCCACCTTGCGTGAAGGTTCCGGCACTGGGCTTGAACGTCACCTCGGTGCCGTGTTCGCGATCGGCCGGCCCGACGATGGCAAGCGGCGCCTCGGCGTCGCCGTTGCGCGAAGCGGATGAAATGCGTCTGGCCGTCGCGCCAGATCCGCACTTCCATCCATTCCGACAGCGCGTTCACGACCGCGGCGCCGACGCCATGCAGGCCGCCGGAGACCTTGTAGGAGTTCTGGTTGAATTTGCCGCCGGCATGCAGGCGCGTCAGCACCACCTCGGCGGCCGAGACGCCTTCCTCGGCTGATGGATGTCGGTCGGGATGCCGCGGCCGTCGTCGCGCACCGTCACGCTGCCGTCGCCGTTCAGGGTGACCTCGACATGCGTGGCGAAACCGGCCTGCGCCTCATCGACCGCGTTGTCGATGATCTCGAACGCCATGTGATGCAGGCCGGAGCCGTCATCGGTGTCGCCGATATACATGCCGGGCCGCTTGCGCACCGCGTCCAGGCCGCGCAGGACGGAGATCGAGGCGGCGTCGTAGGCGTCGGTCTTGTGGCTGGCGCGGCGGGATCGGACATGCCGGCGTAATGCTCCTGGGGGGGCGTCATGAACAAGGGGGTGGATTTGCGAATTATATAGGTATTCCGTTGGCTTTGCCAGACAAGTCGGGTGCTGCAGGGGTGAACTCCGGGTCAGGGCGCAGCAAGCCATCTGCCACGCGCAGCCCGTCGGCGGCGTCGCGCAGCGGCAGGAAAACGTCGCGGTCGGCCGCCGTCAGGAACGCCTGCGCGGGCAGGCGCCGCAGGGCGGCGAACAGCGCGTCGCCGCCGCTCGGCGTCCAGATGCACGGTCGGTTCGTCGAGCAGCAGCAGCGGCGCAGCGCCGCGCGCCTCGGCGAGCAGCGCGGCATGGCCGAGGATCACGCCGACCAGCAGCGCCTTCTGCTGGCCGGTGCTGGCCTGCGCGGCGGGCAGCCCGGTGGCGGCGTCCTCCAGCCCCATGTCGGCGCGGTGGGCGCCGAGGCGCTGCCGCCGGCGGCGGCGTCGCGCGGCGCGCGACGCGGCCAGGGCGGCGCGCAGCCAATCCTCGACCGCCAGGGCCGGGCCTTCGGCCAGGCGCGTCGGCGATCGGGCAGAGCAGCGTCAGGCGGGCGGCCGGGAAGGGGGCGGCGGCGCCGGCCTGCAGGGCAGCGTTCAGCCGTGCCACCAGCGCGGCGCGCGCGGCCGTGGCGGCGACCGCGTGGCGCGCCATCGCGTCCTCCAGCCCGGCCAGCCAGGCCGGGTCGGCCCGGTCGGTCGGCCAGCAGGCGGTTGCGCTGCGCCATCGCCGTGTCGTGCGCCGCCACCTCGCGCGCATGCCCGGGTTCCAGCGCCCAGACCAGGCGGTCGAGGAAGCGGCGGCGGCCGGAGGCGCCTTCCTGGAACAGCCGGTCCATCTGCGGCGTGAGCCAGACCGCGGTGATGCGGGACGCGATCTCGGCCTGGCTGCGCGGCGCCGCGCCATCGAGGCGGAAGACGCGCCGGTCGGCCGGGCCGTCGGGCGGCGTGCCGGTGCCGATGTCCAGCATGCCCAGCGGGCGTGGCGAAGCGGCCGGCGACCGCCCAGGCGCCGGTGGCGTCCGTGCGCGGCGGGCCAGCTCGGCCATGCGCGCGCCGCGCAGGCCACGGCCGGGCACCAGCAGCGAAATCGCCTCCAGCAGGTTGGTCTTGCCGCTGCCGTTGGCGCCGATATAGCGCGACCAGCTTGCCGGCGGGGCGCCAGCTCAAGGTGGCGTAGTTGCGGAAGTGGCCGAGCGTGAGGCGCGTCAGCGACAGGCCGGGCCCGGTCACGCGAGCGGCGGCACGCTGGCCGTCACACCCGCATCGGCATCAGCACATACAGCGCGCTCGCGTCGTCCGCGTCGCGCACCACGGTCGGCGCCGCGCCGTCGGCGAAGCGGAACTCCACCTTGTCGCCGATCTGGTCGGTGATGTCGTTGAGGTAGCGCGCCTGGAAGCCGATCTCCAGCGGTGTGGAATCGTATTGCACACGCTCGTCGTCGAGTTCCTCGGTGGCGGTGCCCTGTTCCGGGCTGGAGGCCGAGATCACCAGCAGATTGCGCGCCAGCGACAGTTTCACCGGCCGCGACCGCTCCGACGAAATCGCCGCGACGCGCGCCAACGGCATCGGAGAAATCCTTCTTGCCGACGCGCAGCATCTTGTCGTTGTCGCGCGGAATGACGCGCTCGTATTCCGGGAAGGTGCCGTCGATCAGCTTGCTGGTCAGCGTGATGGTGCCGACCTTGAACTGGATGCGCGTGTCCGACAGCGCCATCTCGACATCGCCGGTGACTTCGTCGAGCAGCTTGCGCAGTTCGGTCACGGTCTTGCGCGGGATGATCACGCCCGGCATGCCGGCGGCGCCCTCCGGCAGCGGCTCCTCGACGCGGGCGAGGCGATGGCCGTCGGTGGCGACGGCGCGCAGCACCTGCGCGCCCTCGCTCTCGGTGGCATGCAGGTAGATGCCGTTGAGGTAGTAGCGGGTCTCCTCGGTGCTGATGGCGAAGCGGGTGCGGTCGATCAGGCCGCGCAGCTCCTGCGCCGACAGCGCGAAGCGGTGCGGCAGCGTGCCGGCCGTCATCGAGGGGAAATCGTCGGTCGGCAGCACCACCAGGCTGGTGGCGTAGCGGCCGGCGCGCAGCGTCAGCTGGGCGTCGCCGCCGGGATGGTCGAGCTCGACCTCGGCCCCGTCGGGCAGCTTGCGGACGATCTCGTACAGCGTCGCGGCGGGGGCGGTGCAGGCGCCGTCCTGCAGGCTGGTCGCCGGCACCTCCTCGACGACCGCGATCTCCATGTCGGTCGCGGTGAGCGTCAGCCGGGTGTCCTTGCGCCGCGATCATGACGTTGGCCAGGATGGGGATGGTGTTGCGCTTCTCCACCACGCTCTGCACATGGGCCAGCGCCTTCAGCAGCGTCGCGCGGTCGGCCTTGAACTTCATAACGGTATCCTCACTGGCCGGCGACACTTGATGCCGGGTGGCCATGGGGCCAGCCGGTGATTTGGGGCTGACAGTTTAGCAACCGGCGCGCGGGCCGCAAGGAGGCGCCGCGCAGTGATGCCGACAGTCCGTCTCCGCCCTTGCGGGCGGCAGGCCATTCGGCGCCCGTCTAGCTTTCGAGCATCCGGCGCAGCAGCTCCACGTCCTCGGCGAAGCTCGCATCCGTCGCCATCAGTTCGGTCACGCGTGAGACGGCGTGCATCACCGTGGTATGGTCGCGGTTGCCGAACTTGCGGCCGATCTCGGGCAGCGAGCGGCTGGTGAGCTGCTTGGCCAGATACATCGCCACCTGACGCGGCCGCGCCACCGCCCGCGCCCGCCGCGCGGAGGACATGTCGGTCAGCCGGATGTTCCAGTGCTCGGCGACCCGGCGCTGGATCTCCTCGATCGTGACGCGGCGGTCGTGGGCCTTCAGGATGTCGTGCAGCACCTCCTGCGTGGTCTCCAGCGTCACTGCGCGGTCGAACAGGTTGGCGTGCGCGATCAGCCGGTTCAGCGCGCCTTCGAGCTCGCGCACGTTGGAGGTGATCTTGTGCGCCAGGAACTCCAGCACCTTGCCCGGCACCGGCACGCCGGCGCGGGCGGCCTTGGCCTCCAGGATCGAAATGCGCAGCTCGTAGGTCGTGGCGTGCAGGTCCGCGACCATGCCGCAGCCGAGCCGCGTGCGCACCCGGTCCTCCAGCCCCGACAGGTCCGAGGGCGACTTGTCGGCCGACACCACGATCTGCTTGCCGGCATCCACCAGCGCGTTGAAGGTGTGGAAGAACTCTTCCTGCGTTTTGTCCTTGCCGATCAGGAATTGCAGATCGTCGATCATCAGCACATCGACGCTGCGCAATTGTTCCTTGAATTCCATCGTCGACTGACTACGCATGGCCGCAATGAAGCGGTACATGAACCGCTCGGCCGACATGTAGGCGACGGTCACCGGCCGCCCGGCATCGCCGGCCGTGGTCAGCTCCCAGGCGATGGCATGCATCAGGTGCGTCTTGCCCAGGCCGACGCCGCCATACAGGAACAGCGGGTTGAACCCGGCGCTGGCCGGCTGGCCGGCGACACGGCGGGCGCACGCGTAGGCGAACTCATTCGGCTTGCCAACGACGAAGCTGTCGAACGTGAAGCGTGCGTCCAGCGCCGCCCCCTCGCTCTGCACGCCGGTGCGGTCCGGTGCCGCCCCGGCCACGGTTGCGGGCAGGCCGGCGGCGACCACGACAGCCGGGATGTCCGGCGTCGGTGCGCGCGTCGGTGCCACGCTTTCCGCCGTGGCATTGGCAGCGCCCTCGCCGACGCGGATGTCGACCCGGCGTACATGCCGGTTTTCCGCGTTCCACAGCGCGTTCAGGCGATCGCCGTAGTGGCTGCGCACCCAGTCGCGCAGGAAGCGGGTCGGCAGCCGCACGGTGACCTCGTCGCCGTCGAGGCCGCCCAGCGACATCTGGCGCAGCCACGTGCGGTATTCGACGTCGCCCACCTCGCTTTGCAGGCGGGAGCGGACGCGGGCCCATTGAATGGCAAGCTGCGGTTGCTCGAGCACGACGGGTTCAGCCGCCCCGCCGCCCTCACGCGTGCCCCCTGGCATTGGACGCCGCACTCCCATGAATATGGGCCGGACATACCGGCAACCAATGAAATTCCTGTCCGCAAGCGAACAGCCGGAGCCTGTGACATTGAAGATCGCAAACGGAACTCGCCGCCAACTCAGTAATGATTAGACCAATTCAGGCTCGCGCGCAATCGAAAAGTGAGTCGTTAAAGTAAAGACGCGTCCCGCGTGTCTTCTGCGAGCATGCAATTCTAGGCTTAATTTACAGAACGCATGCCTTCGCATGTGTCAACGGGACGGCAAGCAGGCCGCTGGACGGGTTCCGGCTGATGACACAAATATGACATCAGCCGAGACGCCTTGCAATATCAGACGGTGGCCAGCGCCTTGATTCGCGCCGACAGGCGCGACAGTTTGCGCGCAACAGTGTTGAGATGGGCCACGCCCTTGGTCACCGCGCGCTGCATCTCCGGCTGGGCCGCCTGCAACGCGGCCACCGCGGCCGCGCGGTCGCCGCCAGCGATCGCCGTCTCCACCTTCTTGACGAACGTACGAACGCGCGCCTTGCGGGCGTGGTTGCGGGCCGTGCGCTTGGCGGTCTGGCGGATGCGCTTTCGCGCGGAAGGGTTATTGGCCATGGTTCTCTTCGATCAGGTCGCTGCGATACCAGCCGTCATGTAAATCGGCGGTCCCCCACCAAAGAGGGAAGGGTTTTCTAGGCATCGGCGTCAACGGAGTCGAAGGAATCCGGGCGCACTACTCAGCCGAGCTGGAATGTCGGTTTGCGCTTCTCGGCAAAGGCGGCCATGCCCTCGCGCTGATCCGGCGTGCCGAACAGCGACAGGAACAGCGCGCGCTCGGCCCGCACGCCCTCGGTCAACGTGGTTTCGAACGCCCGGTTCACCGCCTGTTTGGCGAGCTGCACGGCCACCGGCGAGAGGGTCGCGATGCGCTGCGCGAGCTTCAGTGCTTCGGCCACGAGCTGGTCGGCCGGAAAGATCCGCGAGACGAGGTTGCTGCGTTCGGCCTCGATCGCATCCATCATGCGCGCCGTGAGGATCAGGTCCATCGCCTTCGATTTGCCGACCGCGCGCGTCAGCCGCTGGCTGCCACCGGCACCGGGCAGCACGCCGAGGTTGATCTCCGGCTGGCCGAATTTGGCCGTATCGGCGGCGACGATGATGTCGCACATCATGGCCAGCTCGCAGCCGCCGCCGAGCGCGAAGCCGGCGACAGCCGCCACCACCGGCTTGCGCACGCGCAGGATCGTCTCCCACCGGGAGATGAAGTCGTCGGCCAGCACGGCGGGGTAGGTCCGGTCCTTCATCTCCTTGATGTCCGCCCCGGCCGCGAAGGCTTTCTCCGAGCCGGTCAGCACGATGGCGCCGATGGCCGGGTCGGCATCGAACGCCAGCAGTTGCGCGCCGAGTTCGCCCATGAGCTGGTCGCACAGCGCATTCAGCGCCTGCGGGCGGTTGAGGCGGATGAGACCCACGCGGTCATGGGTCTCAACGAGGATCATCTCGGCGACCATGGGACTTCCTCCGGTGGTGGCGATGCGTCTAGCTAGCGTTGTGTGCGCGGGCAATAGAAGGTGCTGCGGGCGGATTGCACGATGCGGCGAACGCCGGCACAGGTGGGCGGCACCGGGGCAGACGGCGCAGGGTTCACCTTCGCGCCCATACACCCTCCAGGCGTGCTGGAAATAGCCCAGTTCACCGTCCGGCTGCACGTAGTCGCGCAGGCTGGAGCCGCCGGCCGCGATCGCCTCGCCCAGCACGGCTTTGATGGCCGGCACCAGGCGGGCGCCGCGCGAGCCCGCGACCGTGTCGGCAAGGCGTTGCGGGCTGATGCCGGCCCGGAACAGCGCCTCGCAGACGTAAATGTTGCCGAGCCCGGCCACGATGCGCTGATCGAGCAGCGCCGCCTTGATCGGGGTGCGCCGCCCGGCCAGCGCGCCCGACAGGAATTCGGACGTAAACGCATCGTCCAGCGGTTCCGGCCCCAGGCCGGCGAGCAGGCGGTGGCTGTCCTCCTGCTCTGTTGCGACAAGATCGACCGAGCCGAAACGGCGCGGATCGACGAAGCCGAGCCGCCAGCCGCGTTCCTCCGCGGTCGGCGCGGTTTCCAGGGTCAGGTGTTCGTGCAGCGTGTCGGGCGCATTGCTGACAGGCGCCAGCACCATGCGCCCGGACATGCCAAGATGGATCAGCACGCTGTCGCCGCCGTCGAGCCGCATGAGGATGTATTTCGCCCGCCGACGAAAACCCAAGACCCGCGCCCCGGTCAGCCGTACGGCCAGTCCCGGCGGGAACGCCCAGCGCAGGTCCGGGCGGTTGATGCGCGCGCGCGCAATCACGCGGCCTTGCAGCTGCGCCTGCAGGCCTCGCATCACGGTTTCGACCTCGGGGAGTTCCGGCATGGCCGGCGTCAGGCTATAGCTCGTCCGATGAGCGACAAGTCACCTGCCACCACCGATTTCGGCTTCCGGCGTGTGGCCGTGGCGGCCAAGAAGCCGATGGTGCGGGCGGTGTTCGAGAGCGTGGCGCCGCGCTACGACCTTATGAACGATCTGATGTCGCTTGGCGTGCATCGCGTCTGGAAGCGCATTTTCGTCACTGCGCTCGATCCGCGGCCGAACCGCACGCTGCTGGATCTGGCCGGCGGCACCGGCGACATCAGCTTCGGCTGGCTCGCGCGCGGCGGCGGCGACGTGATCCTGTCGGACATCAACCCAGCCATGCTGGCGGTGGGACGGGATCGCGCGTTGCAACGCGGCATCGCGGGATCGCTGTCGCTGCTGGTCGCCGACGCCGAGCGGCTGCCGCTGCCCGATCGTAGTGTCGATCGCGTGTCGATGGCGTTCGGACTGCGCAACTGCACCGACAAGCCGGCAGTGCTGGCCGAGGCGCGCCGCGTGCTGCGGCCCGGCGGGCGGTTCTTCTGCCTGGAATTTTCGCGGGTGACGGTGGCCGCGCTGAAGCCGCTGTACGATGTCTGGTGCTTCCAGGTACTGCCGCGGCTGGGCAGCCGGGTCGCAGGCGATGCCGACAGCTACCGCTACCTCGCGGAGAGCATCCGCATGTTCCCCGATCAGAACACCCTGGCTGGCATGATGACGGCGGCGGGTCTGGCGCAGGTGAAAGTGCAAAACCTGTCCGGCGGAATTGCCGCGATCCATAGCGGCTGGCGGCTGTGAGCGACGCCCTTGCCGGCCGCAGCATCCTGCTGATCGTGTCCGGCGGAATTGCCGCGTACAAGGCGCTGGAACTCGTGCGCCTGCTGCGCAAGGCGGATTGCGCCGTCACCGCCGTGATGACCGAGGCGGCCGGCCATTTCGTCACGCCGCTGTCGTTGCAGGCGCTGACGGAACGTATGGTCTATACCGATCTCTGGTCGCTGACCGATGAGAACGAGATGGGCCATATCCAATTGTCGCGCGCGGCCGATCTGGTGGTGGTCGCGCCGGCGACGGCCAACATCCTGGCCCGCATGGCGGGCGGCATGGCCGACGACCTCGCCACCACGCTGCTGCTGGCCACCGACAAGCAGGTGCTGGTGGCGCCCGCGATGAATGTGCGGATGTGGCTGCACCCGGCCACGGTCGCCAACATGGCCACGCTTGCCGCGCGGGGCGTGACGGTGGTGGGGCCGGATGAGGGCGTGATGGCCTGCAACGAATTCGGCCCCGGCCGGCTGGCCGAGCCGCCGCGTATCGTCGAAGCCATTGCAGCCCTGCTGGCGCCGGAATCGCGGCCGCTGGCGGGGCGGCACGCGCTGGTCACCAGCGGGCCGACGCATGAGCCGATCGACCCGGTGCGCTACATCGCCAACCGCAGCAGCGGCCGGCAGGGCCACGCGATCGCCGCCGCGCTGGCGGCGCTGGGCGCGCGCGTGACGCTGGTGAGCGGCCCGGTGCATGTGCCCGATCCGCCGGGCGTGACCGTCCAGCATGTCGAGACGGCAGCCGACATGCTGGCGGCATGCGAGGCCGGCACTGCCGGCGGACGTCGCCGTGTTCGCCGCCGCCGTGGCGGATTGGCGGGTGGCCCATGCCGCGGACCGCAAATTGAAGAAGACCCCGGGCGGTGCGCCGCCGGAGCTGGCGCTGGTGCCCAACCCCGATATCCTGGCCACGATCGCGACCGCCGGTCCGCAACGCCCGCGCCTGGTCGTGGGCTTCGCCGCCGAGACGAATGATCTGCGACGTCACGCCGAAGCCAAGCGCGTCCGCAAGGGCTGCGACTGGATCGTCGCCAACGATGTCGGCGGCGACACCGGCATCATGGGCGGCAGCGAGAACGAAGTGCATCTGCTGACCGAGGCTGGCTTCGAGCACTGGCCGCGCCTGTCCAAGCAGGATGTGGCGGAGCGGTTGGCGCTGAGGATTGCGGAGGCGCTCGCCTGATGCGGCGTCGTGGGCCTGGAAAATCCGGCGGGACGGTGTCAATGTCGGGTCATGGACGAGATCGTCAATCGCTCCCAATCGGACCTGACTACATTGTTATATGTAGATAATGCAATGCTTGCGGATGACCGGAAAATATTGATGTCGAGATATTATTTTCCTTGATCTGCGCTGGTCCGCGTACATCTGCGGATGATTATCTTCCTTTCTGTGGCGCTCAAGCGCCCGCATCACGAGTAGGGGTTTTGCAATGGCCGAGAACGACACGCCGGTATGGTTCATCACCGGCTGCTCCACTGGCTTTGGCCGCGAACTGGCGAAGCTCGTGCTCGGCCGTGGCTGGCGCGCCGTGGTGACGGCCCGCGATGCGGCCAAGGTTGCGGATCTGGTCGAGGGCCGTGCCGATCGCGCGCTGGCATTGCCGCTGAATGTCGACGACCGTGCCCAGATCGACGCGGCCGTGCGGCAGGCGCAGGAAAAGTTCGGCGCCATCGATGTGCTGGTCAACAACGCCGGCTACGGCTACCTCGCCGCGATCGAGGAAGGCGAGGATGCGGAAATCCGCGCCATGTTCGAAACCAACGTGTTCGGCCTGATCGCAGCCACACAGGCGGTGCTGCCGGGAATGCGCGCGCGGCGGCGCGGCCACATCGTCAATATCTCGTCGATCGGCGGCCTGGTCAGCTTCACGGCCACGGGCTTCTACCATGCCACCAAATACGCCGTTGAGGGCTTGTCGGAATCACTGGC
The DNA here is from genome assembly GCA_963764895.1 of uncultured Pseudomonadota bacterium. Classification (GTDB taxonomy): domain Bacteria; phylum Pseudomonadota; class Alphaproteobacteria; order Acetobacterales; family Acetobacteraceae; genus CAVXUK01. The sequence continues at coordinate 198,018 of CAVXUK010000006.1, read as the reverse complement.
GCAGGAGGTGGCGCCGCTTGGCATCAAGGTCACCATCATCGAGCCGGGACCATTCCGCACCGACTGGGCGGGCCGATCGATCCGCCAGTCGGCCACCCGGATCGGCGACTACGACGCGACCGCCGGCGAGCGGCGCAAGCAGACCGCGGCGCGCAGCGGCAACCAGCAGGGCGACCCGGTGCGGGCAGGCGAGGCGATCATCGCGGCCGTCCTGGCCAAGGACCCACCGCTGCGCCTCGTGCTCGGCAAGCCGGCGCTTGCGCTCGCGCGCGGGAAGCTGGAGGCGGTGGCAAAGAATCTGGACGCCTGGGAAGCGACCACGCTGGGGGCGGATTTCCCGGAATTCCAGGGCGGCTGACGCCGCCGGGCGTCCGGTTTGCGCGACCTGCCGATCCGGTCTAACCGCGTGGTGGCCAAACCTTGGGGATCGCCGCCATGACCGAGTTGCCCGTGACGATCCAGGTCGTCCGCCTGCCGCACGCCGAAGACCTGCCGCTGCCCGCCTACGCGACGGCGGGCGCGGCCGGCATGGATCTGCTTGCGGCCGTCGCCGACCCGTTGGTCGTGGCGCCCGGCGCCCGTGCACTGGTGCCGACCGGCCTGACCATCGCGCTGCCGCCGGGCTACGAGCTTCAGGTGCGTCCGCGCTCCGGCCTGGCACTCCGGCACGGCGTCCTGCTGCCCAACAGCCCCGGCACGGTGGACGAGGATTTTCGCGGCGAGTTGCAGGTAATCGTCCTGAATGCCGGAGACGAACCGTTCACCGTCGAACGCGGCATGCGCATCGCCCAGGCGGTGGTGGCCCCCGTCTCACGCGCGGCGTGGCTGGAGGTGGCGGAATTGCCGGCCACATCCCGCGGCACCGGCGGCTTCGGCAGCACCGGTCTGCGCTGATCGGGAAACCGCGTGACCGGCCCACGCGGCTCCCATAGTTTCGCAGCGCGGAGGCATCCATGACAGTCACCCTGTACGAGCTTGCGGCGGCCAACACAGACATCAGGTTCAGCCCGTATTGCTGGCGCATCCGGCTGGCGCTGGCGCACAAGCAGCTGCCCGTCGAGACGCTGCCCTGGCACTTCACCGAAACCGAGCGACTTGCGTTCTCCGGCCAGGGCAAGGTGCCGGTGATCGTCGATGGCGAGACCGTGGTGTTCGATTCGTGGGCGATCGCGCAATACCTTGAGCGCAGCTATCCCGACCGCCCGAGCCTGTTCGGCGGCGCGGGCGGGCAGGCGCACGCGGCGTTCATCAATGCCTGGGCCGATGGCGTGTTGCAGCCCGGCATCGCGCGCCTGATCGTGGCCGACATCGTTCAGATATTGCGGCCGGAGGACCAGCGGTATTTCCGCCGTTCGCGTGAGCGGGCGTTCGGCCGGTCGCTGGAAGAGGTGGTGGCGGATCGCGAGCAGGCGGTGGCGGACTGGCGCACCTGCCTCACGCCGGTGCGGCTGGTGTTGAAGCGGCAGCCCTGGCTGGGTGGCGAGGCGCCGGATTATGCCGATTACATCGTGCTGGGCAGCCTGCAATGGCCGCGCTGCGTCAGCCGCTTCCGCCTGCTGGAGGAGGACGACCCGGTGTACCAGTGGCAGGCGCGCGGGCTGGCGCTGTTCGACGGCCTGGCGGGCAGCGCCCCGACCGTGTGAGCCGCGCTTAGCTGACCGCGCCCTCGGCGACGGCCAGATCGGCCGACATGTCGCATGCCGCGGCGATGGCGGCGTGCAGGGCGGTGACGATCGTCGCGAGCGCCATGCTCGGCTCGCCTGGATGGTCGGCGGCCTGGTCCGGCAGCCAGGGCATATGCAGGAAGCCGGCGCGCAGGCCCGGGTACTCGGTCGCGGCGGCGTGGCTGGCGAGATAGAAGATGTGGTTGCACAGGAACGTGCCGGCAGTCTGCGACACCCGCGCCGGCACGCCGTGCGCCCGGATGGCAGCGGCGACCGCCTTGATCGGCAGCGTCGAAAAATAGGCCGCCGGGCCATCGGGCACCACCGGCGTATCGACACGCCGTTCGCCGGCATTGTCGGCGATGCGGGCGTCGTCGATGTTGATGGCGACGCGCTCGACCGAGATCTCGGCACGGCCGCCGGCGAGGCCGGTGGCGATCACCACGTCCGGCCGGTGCCGGCGCAACGCCGCGTGCAGCGCCGGGCCCGCGCCCTTATAGGTCACCGGCAGGATTTCCGTGACCAGATCGACGCCGGGCGGCGGCGCGGCGGCGAGGGCCAGGACGGCGCGACGGGACGGGTTTTCCGCCGCTTGGGCGAACGGCTCGAAGCCGGTGAGGAGGACGATTGGCATAGCTGGAAGTGTAGCGCGTCTGGTGCCGGCCGTCAGGCCCGTGCGTGTTCCTGTGCCGGCACGGTCTTGAGCGCGCGTCCGTCGGTCAGCCACATCGCATGGCGCGCGAACCAGTCCGCGTCCGCCACGCCGTCCCTCGGCAGCACGCCGGTGCGAATGAACGTCTTCAGACACTCGGTCTCCGCCGACGGGTCCGGCATCGCCTCGATGGCTTCCAGCAGGAAGTTCTTGAGCGCCGACGAGCCGGTCGCCAGATGGCGGCGCAGGCAGCGCTTGGCCAGTGCTGCGTTGGCACTGCCGGCGTAGACGCCCTCCGGCGGCGCCATGGCGTTGATGGCGGCCAGCACGCGCCGGCGTTGCGCGAGTTGCGGCAGCACGGCGAGCGCCGCCGGCTCGATCGGGGCGCCCATCGTGAACCTGAGGCGGCCCATGCGGTACGGCAGGTGGAACTTGTAGCCCAGCGACTGCGCCGGCAGCCCGCCGCTGATGCGCACCGGGACGATGCGCCGGCCCAGCCCCAGCGTCACTTCCATGAGGTCGCGCGACATCATGTGGATGCGCTGGCCTTCGTGGTACTCGCGCCAGCCCTCGACATGCACCAGCAGCGACCGGCCCTCGAGTCGGTCCGGCAGGCCGACCAGGAAATCTCGCGCGGCCTTCAGTTCGTTCGGCACGGCCACGACGGTGACCAGCCCGGACGCGGGATGATTGAGGCGGAACAGGTGTTCGGCCAGCAACGCGCAATGCTCGCCGTAGTCGTTATCGAACAATCCGGGATGCGTGACGACGAACAGCGGCACGCCGGTGACCGCAGCGTGGATGAACGAGAATAAAAACGATTCGTAACTGGTCTGGTGATTGGCGTAGTACAGCGCCGGCGTGTGCGAGAACCGCAGCGTCGAGCCGGCGTGGTCGAACAGATGGTCGATCGGCGCCAGCGCGAGGTCAGCCGCCAGCCCGACCCCCGGCATGCGCGCGCGCAGGGCCGCGCGGATCTCACCGAGAGACGGCGTCTCCGTGGGAAGCAGCGACGCCTCCGGCGCCGTGGCCTCGTCCGGCGCGGTTTGCAGGGCGGCTTGAATCACCGGCCGGCCCCGACGCAGAGCAGCCGACGCGCAGCATGCGGACACTGGAATGAACGTGACATTTTGGCGATATGCCAGAGCGCATTCGATGGTGTCCCGTGACCGTTCGGTGACGTCCGGGAGCACGTGCGACGCTTGCGATGTGCCGTCACACGCGCTGTGTCAAATCGATCTTGTTGCGCAACGCCACCGTGGCCGCGATCGGCCACAGCACAAACCCTTTGCCCTCCAGCGTCGGCAGCCAGGACGCGAGGGCGTCCAGCGTGTGGCGGCGCGGGTGGCCGATGGCAATGGCGTAGCCGAATTTGCGCGCGAAATTCTCGATGTCGAGGAGCTGGCGGCGGATTACCTCCGGCTTGCCCATGTGGTCGATGAAGATGTCTCGCGCGGCCGCCGGAACGCCGGCCAGCTCGGCGCGCGGCAGCGCCTGGCTGTGCGGAATTGTCACGCTGTCCAGAAGCAGCATGCCCCGGTCCCGCGTCTCCGCCGCCACGATGTCCATGAGCGGCACATCCAGCGTCGCCACGCTGCCCATATGGTTGTTCAGGCCGACCACGCCCGGCACCGCATCCAGCGCCGCGCGCAGGCGGGCGAGGTTGACTTCGGGCGGCAGGTCGATGCGCAGCGGGTCCGGGCCGGTCTGCCGGATGCTGTTGGTCTCCGCCTGCATCGGCATGTGCATCAGCGCCTCATGCCCGCGCGCGGCGGCATCGCGCATCTGCTCGGGCAGGTCACGGGCGAACGGGAACCATGCCAGCGTCAACGGCCCCGGCAGCGCCGCGGCTTCGGACGTGTAAGGATGAGTCGCGCCCATGTCGTCGATGACGATGGCGATCTTCGGGCGCTCATCGGCCACCGGGAAACCGATGGCGTTGCGCCGCCATGTCGGCAACTGCGCGGTCACCGCCGGGGCGGGCGGCTCGGCCGGCCCTGGGGGCTCCATGGACGGCAGCGGCCGCGGGATTTCCATCGACGGCGGCGAGAGCAGCAGGTCCTGGGGCAGCGGCAGGAATGGTTGCGCCATCGCAGGCAGGTCGCGGCTCACGGCCGCGACGGTGAGCAAGCCGGTCAGGACATCGCGTCGGCGGAGGAGCATGAGCGATCTTCAAGGTTGAGGGTCAACGACGATATTATCTCACGCCGCCGTGAGTCATGCCAGTGATGTTTCGATCATGGATGAATTCCGGCAGCGACATACTAAGCCGTGCCGACGGCCTGTTTCCGGTGTGCCGCGAATCAGATTTCCGTGTGCTTGCATGCGATTCGCAGCGGGATGATGATGCGGATTGGCATACGGGGGCGGAGATGCGTGCGACCATCCGGTTCCTGCTCGGCGCCGACACCTGCGAGGTCAGCAATCTGGCACCAACGACCACGGTGCTGGAATGGCTGCGCAGTGACGCGGGTGGCCGGACCTGTGGCACCAAGGAAGGCTGCGCGGAGGGCGATTGCGGTGCCTGTACCGTGGTGCTCGGCGAGCCGGCCGATGACGGTATGCGCTATCGCGCGGTGAACGCCTGCATCCTGTTCGTCCCGGCGCTCGACGGCCGCCAGTTGCTGACGGTGGAGCATCTGCGCGATCCGGCCGGCGCCCTGCACCCCGTGCAACAGGCGATGGTCGCGCATCATGGCTCGCAATGCGGCTTCTGCACACCCGGATTCGTCATGTCGCTGTTCGCGCTGTACCAGGCCGGCGGCATCCCCGGCCGGGCGGAGGTGAACGATGCGCTGGCCGGCAATCTGTGCCGCTGCACCGGCTATCGCCCGATCGTGGATGCGGCGCTGGACGCCTGCGGTGGCGCCGCCCACGGATCGGTTCGCCGCACGGCTGCCGACACTGCCGCGCGGCTGCGCGCGATGGACAGCGGCGAGCCGTTGGGCCTGACCCATGACGGCGCCCGCTTCCTGGCGCCGCGCACGTCCGATGAGCTCGCCGGGTTGCTGCAGACCTGGCCCGACAGCACGCTGGTCGCCGGTGGCACCGATGTGGGGTTGTGGGTGACCAAGCAGCACCGCGCGCTGGCCAGCGTGATCGCGCTGGACCGGGTGGCGGATCTGGCGACCATCGCCGAATCGGACGGCGTGCTCGAGCATCGGCGCCGGCGTGGTCTATGAGGACGCACTGGCGGCGCTGGCACGGCACTGGCCGTCGTTCGGGCGGTTGCTCCGGCGGCTCGGCTCACGGCAGATCCGTAATCGCGGCACCATCGGCGGCAATGTGGCCAACGCCTCGCCGATCGGCGATTCGCCGCCGGCCTTGATCGCGCTGGATGCGACGTTGGTGCTGCGCGACGGACCGGACCGTCGTCGGCTACCGGCAGAAGATTTCTTTCGCGGCTATCGTCAGACGGCGCTCGCGAAAGGCGAGTTCCTTGAGCGCATCGAGATCCCGCTGCCGGAAGCGGGCGACGTGTTCGCCACATATAAGGTATCGAAGCGGTTCGAGCAGGATATTTCCGCCGTCTGCGCTGCGTTCCGGCTGCGGCTGGTCGACGGGCGGGTAGAGGACATCCGGATCGCCTATGGCGGCATGGCGGCGGTTCCGAAGCGGGCGACCGGGGCCGAGCAGACGCTCGGCGGCCGGATCTGGTCGCGCGCGAGCGTCGAGGCGGCGCAACAGGCGGTGGCGGCGGAACTGAGCCCGATCAGCGACATGCGCGCGTCGGCCGCGTATCGCTCGCTGGTGGCGCGCAACCTGCTGTTGCGCTTCCTGTTGGAGACAGCAGCGGAGGAACCGGCGCCGGCGCGGCTGCTGGACCTGGCGGAGGTGGCATGAACATCCTGACCCCCATCGCGGAACCCGAGGCCGAGGCGCGGTCGGCGCCGCTGAAGCCGGTCCCGCTGCGCGTGGTCGGTCAATCGCTGCCGCACGACAGCGCCGCCAAGCATGTCTGCGGCGAAGCGCTCTATATCGACGACATGCCCGAGCCGCGCGACCTGTTGCATACCTTCGTGCGGCTGTCCGAGCACGCGCATGCCCGCATCACGAGGCTCGACGTGTGCACCGGTGCTGGCCGCGCCGGGCGTCGCCGCGGTGCTGACGGCTGCCGATGTTCCGGGCATGAACGATGTCGGGCCGGCGTTTCCCGGCGATCCGATCTTCGCCGACGGAGATCGTCGAATACGCCGGCCAGTCGATCTTCGCCGTGGCCGCGCGACAGCATCGCGCACGCGCGGCAGGCGGCGGAACGCGCGATCGTCGAATACGAGGTGCTGCCGGCGGTGCTGAGCATCGACGAGGCGCTCGCACAACAGTTTTTCGTGCTGCCGACGCAGTACGATGCGGCGCGGCGACGCGGCCGCGGCGCTGGCCGCCGCGACCCACCGGCTGCAAGGCCGCATCGAGATGGGCGGCCAGGAGCATTTCTACCTCGAAGGCCAGATCGCGATGGCGGTGCCGGGCGAGGACGACGACATGCTCGTCTACTGCTCCACCCAGCACCCGACCGAGGTGCAGCATCTGGTCGCGCGCGCGCTGGCGCGGCCGGACCATGCGGTGATCTGCGAGACGCGGCGCATGGGCGGCGGCTTCGGCGGCAAGGAAAGCCAGGCCGTCGCTGATCGCCGTGGTCGCGGCCCTGCTGGCGGCGCAGGACGCGGCGGCCGGTGAAGCTGCGGCTCGACCGCGACGACGACATGAGGCTGACCGGCAAGCGCCACGATTTCCGCATCGACTGGGATGTCGGGTTCGACGACGGACGGGCGGATCGAGGGCATCGAATTCACGCTCGCGTCGCGCTGCGGCATGTCGCCCGACCTGTCGGGCGCCGATCAACGACCGCGCGATGTTCCATTCGGACAACGCCTATTACCTGCCGAACGTTACGATAACGTCTCGCACCGCTGCAAGACCCACACCGTCTCCAACACCGCGTTCCGCGGCTTCGGCGGGCCGCAGGGCATGATGGGGATCGAGGCGGCGATGGACGACATCGCGCGGCATCTGCATCTCGATCCGCTGGAGGTGCGGCGGCGCAATTTCTACGGCAAGACCGACCGCAACGTCACGCCCTACCACATGATGGTCGAGGACAATATCATTCCGGAACTGGTGGCCGAGCTGGCCGCGCACGTCGCGATTACGCGAAGCGGCGTCGCGAGGTGGCGGCGTTCAATGCGGCGAGCGCCGTGGATCAAGCGCGGCATGGCGCTGACGCCGGTGAAATTCGGCATCTCGTTCACGCTGGCGCACATGAACCAGGCCGGCGCGCTGGTGCATGTCTACACCGACGGCAGCGTGCAGCTCAATCACGGCGGCACCGAGATGGGGCAGGGGCTGTTCCTCAAGGTCGCCCAGGTGGTGGCCGAGGAATTCGGCATCGGCGTCGAGCGTGTGAAGATCACCGCGACGACGACCGAAAAAGTGCCGAACACGTCGCCGACCGCTGCATCGTCGGGCAGCGACCTCAACGGCAAGGCGGCGCAGGCGGCGGCGCGGACCATTCGCGAGCGCATCGCCAAGGTCATCGCCGAAGGAGTTCGGCGTCGAGCCGGTCGAGATCGTCGTTCCGCGACGGCGAGGTGCGCGGCGGCGCGCGGGTGCTGCCGTTCGCCGAGGCCGTGAAGCACGCCTATCGCGCGCGCGTCTCGCTGTCCTCGACCGGCTACTACGCGACGCCGAAGCTGCACTACGACACCAGCGCTGCACCAGGGCCGGCCGTTCTACTATTTCGCCTACGGCGCCGCGGTGTCGGAGGTGGAGGTCGACACGCTGACCGGCGAATACCGGCTGCGGCGCGTCGACATCCTGCACGACGTCGGCGCGTCGATGAATCCGGCGATCGATCTCGGGCAGATCGAGGGCGGCTTCGTGCAGGGCATGGGCTGGCTGACCACCGAGGAACTGTGGTGGGACGCGGAAGGGCGGCTGCGCACGCACGCGCCGTCGACCTACAAGATCCCGGCCGTGCGGCGACGTGCCGCGCGGATTTCCGCGTCAGCATCTGGCAGCGCGGCCGCAACCGCGAGAACGCGATCTATCGCTCGAAGGCGGTCGGCGAGCCGCCGCTGATGCTCGGCATCTCGGTGTTCCACGCGCTGCGGGACGCGGTTGCGGCCTGCGGCGACGGGCGCTTGTGCGAACTCGACGCGCCGGCGACGCCGGAGCGCGTGCTGCTGGCGATCACCGCGCGCGCGCTCGGTGGCGGCGCGGCTCGCGGAAGCGGCCGACTGATGCCGGCGTGGCTCGACGCCCTGCGCGGCGCTGGAGCGGGAGGGCGCGCCCTGCGGTGCTGGTCACGCGTGCTGGCCGCGCGCGGGTCGACGCCGCGCGAAGCCGGCTGCAAGATGGTGGTCACGGCGGATGCCGCGCACGGCACGATCGGCGGCGGCAATCTCGAATTCCAGTCGCTGATCGCGCGCGCGCGGACTTGCTGGCCCGGCCGCCTGACGCGCCGGTGGTGACGCGAATTCCCGCTCGGCCCGGCGCTCGGCCAGTGCTGCGGCGGCCATGCGAGCGTGCTGTTCGAGGCGATCCGTCCGTCCTTCTGGCATATCGCGCTGTTCGGCGCCGGGCATGTCGGGCGGGCGCTGGTGCAGCTGCTGGGCACGCTGGATTGCCGGGTGACATGGATCGACCCGCGCGACCGAGAATTTCCGGCGCAGCTTGCCAGCCAATGTCGACGGCGCTGCGGCATCCGTCGCCGTCGCGCCTGCGTGGCCGGGCTGCCGGCCGGGGCCAGCGTGCTGGTGATGACGCACGACCACGCGCTCGATTTCGAGATCGTCGCGGCGGCGCTGCCGCGTGCGGATCTGCCGCATGGTCGGGCTGATCGGCTCGGAGACCAAGCGGGCCCGCTTCGTCTCGCGGCTGGCCCGGCTCGGGCTGGCGCGCGCGGACGATTCGGCGTCTGGTCTGCCCGATCGGCACGCCCGGCACCGGCGGCAAGGCGCCGGCGGAGATCGCCATTGCGGTGGCCGCCCAGTTGCTGCAAATGCGTGATAACGTGCCCGTGAAGGCCGCGCCGCAGCGGAGCGGCGTGGTCATGCCTGTGGCGAGTTGTTCCGATTGTGGCGTGGCCGGCTGCGAGGCGCGGGAGGAGTTGGTGCGATGACGCCGGCGGAGCTGATGCGGCGCGCGATCGAGCTGTCCCTGGAGAAGATGCAGGCCGGCAACGGCGGCCCGTTCGGCGCGGTGATCGCGCGCGATGGGGAGATCATCGCCGAGGGCTGGAATCTCGTCACCTCCGCCCGCGACCCGACCGCGCATGCCGAGGTCGTGGCGATCCGACGCGCCTGCGAGGCGCTGGGCCGCTTCGATCTCGCCGATTGCGAGATCTACACCAGCTGCGAACCCTGTCCGATGTGTCTGGCCGCCGTCTACTGGGCGCGGCTTGGCAGGATTTCGTTCGGCAACGACCGGCAGGCGGCGGCGGCGATCGGGTTCGACGACGAGTTCCTGTATCGCGAAGTCGCCAAGCCGCTCGCCGAGCGCAGCATCCCGACCGTGCAGGTGCTGGAAGATGAGGCGCGGGCGGCCTTCGACGCCTGGGTCGTCAAGCCCGACAAGGTCGTCTACTGACGTGGACGCGCAACAGGCCCACCCACGCCTGCGCCTGACCGGCATCACCAAGCGCTACGCCGCGACGCTGGCCAACAGCGATGTCAGTCTGAGCATCGGCGCGGGCGAAATCCATGCGCTGCTCGGCGAGAACGGCGCCGGCAAGAGCACGCTGGTCAAGATCATCTATGGCGTGGTGCGGCCCGATGCCGGCGAGATCGTCTGGGAAGGCCAGCACGGTCGCGATCGCCGACCCGAATGCCGCGCGGCGGCTGGGCATCGGCATGGTGTTTCAGCATTTCTCGCTGTTCGAAAGTCTGACGGTCGCCGAGAACATCGCGCTGGGTCTCGGCGCGCGCGAAAGCATCGCGGAGCTGACGCCGCGCATCGCCGAGATTTCCCGCCGCTACGGTCTGGCCGTGGAACCCGTGCGGCACGTGCATCATCTGTCGGTGGGCGAGCGGCAGCGCGTGGAAATCGTGCGCTGCCTGCTGCAATCGCCGCGCCTGCTGATCATGGACGAGCCGACCTCGGTGCTGACGCCGCAGGAGACGGAGGGGCTGTTCGAGGTACTGCGCCGGCTGGCGTCCGAGGGTTGCAGCGTTCTGTACATCAGCCACAAGCTGGAGGAGATCAAGGCGCTGTGCGAGCACGCCACGGTGCTGCGCGGCGGCCGCGTGGTCGGCGAGTGCGATCCGCGCGTGGCCAGCGAGCAGCAGATGGCGGAGATGATGATCGGCGGCGAGCTGCCGGTCGCACGCCGGGCGACCGTGAGGCAAGACGGCAAGCCCTGCCTGGAGGCCGATCGGCTGTCGATGGCGTCCGACGAGCCGTTCGGCACCACGCTGCACGATATTTCGTTCGTGCTGCGCGACGGGGAGATTTTGGGCATCGCCGGGGTCGCCGGCAACGGCCAGAAGGAGTTGCTGGCAGCACTGGCCGGTGAGCGGCGGGCCGCGGATGCGCGCGAAATCCGGCTGTCGGGCATCGCGGTCGGCCTGCTGGGCTCGGCGGCGCGGCGCCAACAGGGCCTGTCGTTCATTCCCGAGGAACGGCTGGGGCGGGGTGCGGTGGCGGAATTTCCGCTGACCGAGAATGCGCTGCTGACCGCCTATCCGCATGGCTTCGTGCAGGCTGGCCTGATCCGCTTCGGCGCGATCCGCAAGTATGCGCGCGACGTCATCAAGCGGTTCGTGGTGAAGGCCTCCGGCATCGAGGCGCAGGGCAGCAGCCTGTCCGGCGGCAACATGCAGAAATTCATCGTCGGGCGGGAGATGGGCACCAATCCGCGCGTGCTGCTGGCCGCCCACCCGACCTGGGGTGTCGACATCGGCGCCGCCATCGCGATCCGCCAGGCGCTGATGGACCTCGCGGCCGCGGGGAGCGGCGTGCTGGTGGTCTCCGAGGATCTGGCCGAGTTGTTCGAGATTTCCGACTATATCGCGGTGCTGTCCGGCGGCCGCCTGTCGCCGCCCCGGCGGGCCGCCGAGACCACGGTCGAGGAAGTGGGCCTGCTGATGGGCGGCCTGAAGGAGGCGGGCGCGGCGCCCGTTGTCGCGCATGCGGCTTAGCCTGGAAGCGCGCGAACGGCCTGCGCGCATGATGCTGTGGGCCTCGCCGCTGCTGGCGGCGGTGTTTTCCGTCATCGGCGTCAGCATCCTGTTCGCGGTGCTGGGCCGCGACCCGGTGCAGGCGTTGCAGATCCTGTTCGTCGCCCCGCTGCAAAGTCTCGACGGGCTGACCGAACTGGCGTTGAAGGCGACGCCGCTGCTTCTGTGCGCGATCGGCATCGCCATCGGTTGCCGCGCCGAGGTGTGGAACATCGGCGCCGAGGGCCAGTTCACGATCGGCGCCATCTGCGGCGGCGGGGTCGCGCTGGCGTATGGCGGGCAGGGCTACTGGTGGCTGCAACCGGCGATGCTGTTGGCCGGCATCGGCGGCGGCATGGTGTGGGCGGGCATCCCGGCGCTGCTGAAGACCCGCTTCAACGCGCATGAGATCCTGACCACGCTGATGCTGACGTACGTCGCGATCCAGTTGCTCGGCTATCTGGTGCATGGCCCCTGGAAGGACCCCGAGGGCTACAGCTTCCCGCAGACCAAGCAGTTCGAGCCGGATGCGATGCTGCCGATGCTGCTGGAAGGCACGCGGCTGCATATCGGCGCGCTGTTCGCGTTGGCGGCCGTGCCGTTGGCGAGCATCCTGCTTGGCCGCTCGATGCTGGGGTTTCGCATCCGCACCGTGGGCGCGGCCCCGGCCGCCGCGCGCTATGCCGGGTTTTCGCGCAACGGCGTGGTGTGGGTGTGCCTGCTGATCAGCGGCGGGCTGGCGGGGCTCGCCGGCATCTGCGAGGTCGCCGGGCCGGACGGGCAGCTCACGCCGATCATCTCCCCCGGATATGGGTTCGCCGCCATCATCGTGGCGTTCCTCGGACGGCTGAATCCCGTCGGGATCTTGTTCGCCTCGCTGCTGATGGCGCTGCTGTACCTGGGCGGCGAGGGGCTTCAGGTCTCGATGCAACTGCCGATCGCGGTGACCGGCACGATCCAGGGGATGTTGCTGTTCTTCCTGCTCGCCGCCGACGTGTTCATCAAATACCGGCTGCGCTGGCGCGGCGCGGCCGGCGCGGTGGGGGCCACAAGCCGTGCATGACCTGGAAATCGCCGTCGCCATCGTCGTCGCCACCATGCGCGCCGCGACGCCGCTGGTGCTGGCCGGATTTGGCGAACTGGTCACCGAACGCTCGGGCGTGCTGAACCTCGGCGTCGAGGGAATGATGCTGATCGGAGCTTCGGTCGGCTTCATCGGCACCGTGGCCACCGGCAGCCCGCTGGCCGGGCTGGCGCTGGCGATGCTGGCGGGTGCCGCTTTGGCGCTGGTGTTCGGCGTGCTGACGCTTGTCGCTGATGGCCAATCAGGTGGCTTGCCGGGCTGGCGCTGACCATCTTCGGCGTCGGGTTTTCGGCACTGATCGGCGTGTCGTGGGTCGGCACGCCGTTGCAGGGGCTTTCGACCGACATCTGGCCGGGGCTGAGCACGGCTTCGCCGATCGTGCAGCAATTGATGCTGCTCGACCCGATCGTGTGGCTGGCCGTGCTGCTGCCGTTCCTGGTGCAGTGGTTCATCTACCGCACGCGCGGCGGGCTCGTGCTGCGCGCGGTCGGCGAGAGCCACGATGTCGCGCATGCGCTGGGCTATTCGGTTCTCAAGATCCGCTATCTGGCGGTGCTGTTCGGCGGCGCGATGAGCGGGCTGGCAGGCGCCTACCTCTCGCTGGCCTACACGCCGATGTGGAGCGACAACATGGTGGCCGGGCGCGGCTGGATCGCGCTGGCGCTGGTGGTGTTCTCCACCTGGAAACCGCTGTGGCTGGCGCTTGGCTCATTGCTGTTCGGCTTCGTCACCATCGCGCAGTTCCAGGCCGAGGGCCTGGGCCTGGATCTGTCGCCGTACGTGCTGGCGATGCTGCCGTATCTGGCGACCATCGTCGTGCTTGTGCTGATCTCGCGCGACGCGACGCGGCTGAAGCTGAATGCGCCGGCCGCACTCGGGCGCCCGTTCCACGCGACTGCCTGATAATCTGTTCCATATGGGGGGAATCCATCGCATGAACACCACTCGTCGTTCGCTGCTGCAAGCTGGGCTGGCGGTGCCGGCCGCCGGATTGCTCGGGCGCGCCGCCGGCGCCGCCGAACCGTTCAAGGTCGGCTTCGTCTATGTCGCCCCGATCGGTGACGCCGGCTGGACCTACCAGCACGACCTCGGCCGCAAGGCCCTGGTCGCGGCGCTCGGCGACGCAGTGAAGACCACCTATGTCGAGAACGTGCCCGAGGAAGGCGCTGACGCCGAGCGTGTGATCCGCAAGCTCGCCACCGATGGCAACAAGCTGATCTACACGACCTCGTTCGGATTCATGAACCCGACCGTGAAGGTCGCCAGCCAGTTCCCGAAGATCGATTTCGCGCATTGCACCGGCTACAAGCGCGCCAAGAATCTGGCGACGTATTCGGCGCGGTTCTACGAAGGCCGCTACCTGACCGGCGTCATCGCCGCGCGAATGACCAAATCCAACGTCATCGGCTATGTCGCGGCGTTCCCGATCCCCGAGGTGGTGCAGGGCATCAATGCCGTGACGCTGGCCGCCCGCTCGGTCAACCCGGCGGTTCAGGTGAAAGTGGTGTTCGTCAGCTCCTGGTTTGATCCGGGCAAGGAGCGCGCCGCTGCCGATACGCTGATCTCCCAAGGCGCGGACGTGGTGATGCATCATACGGACAGCACGGCCGTCGTGCAGGCGGGCGAGGAGAAGGGCGTGTGGTCGTTCGGCTATGATTTCGACATGTCCAAGTTCGGCCCGAAAACCCAGCTCAGTGCTGTGACGATGGTGTGGGACAGGTATTATATCGACAGGACGAAGGCCGCGATCGCCGGCACCTGGAAGCCGGATGATATCTGGGGCGGACTGAAAACCGGTATGGTGGCGCTCGCGCCGCTGAACAAGGCGATCCCGGAGGCGGTGACGAAAGAAGTTGCCGACACGCAAGCCAAGATCGAGGCCGGCACGCTGGTGCCATTCTCGGGCCCGGTGAAGGACCAGAGCGGTGCGATCAAGATTGCCGCCGGCGCCTCGCTGTCCGATGGCGATATCCTCGGCATGAACTGGTTCGTCGAAGGCGTGCAAGGCAAGCTGGGCTAGGATCGCGGCGATGGCCACTGCTCCGCTCTGGCTGAAAGACCCGCTCGCCATTCTGGCGAGCGGCGCGGAGCGGGGCGTGGTGGTCGCCGACGGCCGCATCGTCGAACTGGTCGCCGCCGGGCGGGAGGCGGCGACGCCGGGGGCCGTGGCGTTCGATGCCGGCGCGCATGTCGTGCTGCCGGGCCTGATCAACACCCATCACCACTTCTACCAGACGTTGACACGCGCCACGCCCGCCGCGCTGGACCGCGAGCTGTTCGGCTGGCTTGGCGCGCTGTATCCGATCTGGGCGCGCTTAACGCCTGAAGCGCTGGAAAGTGCCGCAACCGTGGCGATGGCCGAGCTTCTGCTGTCCGGCTGCACCACCACCACCGACCACCATTACGTGTTTCCGGCCGGGCTGGAACAGGCCATTGACGTCGAAGTGGCCGTGGCGCGCCGCCTGGGCATCCGCGTGACGCTCACGCGCGGTTCGATGAACCTGTCGCAGCGCGACGGCGGCCTGCCGCCTGACGCGGTGGTGCAGGATGAAGATACCATTCTCGCCGACAGCGTGCGGCTGATCGACGCTTATCACGACCCGTCGCCCGACGCGCTGGTGCGGATCGCGCTCGCGCCGTGTTCGCCGTTCACCGTCACGCCGTCACTGATGCGCGCGACCGCGGCACTGGCCGCGCAACGCGGCGTGCGGCTGCACACGCATCTGGCGGAGACCGCGGACGAGACCGCGTTCTGCCAGGGGCGCTTCGGCTGCCGGCCGCTCGACTACCTGGAGCAGATCGGGCTGGCTGCACGATCGCGTCTGGCTCGCGCACGGCGTGCATTTCGACGCCCCGGAAATCGCCCGCCTCGCGCGCGCCGGCGTGGCCGTCACGCATTGCCCGTGCAGCAACCAGATCCTCGGTTCCGGCCATTGCCCGGTCTGCGACATGGAAGCGGCCGGGCTGCGCGTCGGGCTTGGCGTGGACGGCTCGGCGTCCAACAACGCCTCCAACCTCATGCAGGAGGTGCGCGCGGCCTTCCTGCTGCAACGCCACCGCTACGGCGTCACGCGCGTCGAGCCATCGCGACGCGCTGCGCTGGGCGACGGAGGGCTCGGCCGCCTGCATCGGCCGGCCGGAACTCGGCCGTATCGCCGCCGGGCACGGCGGCCGATCTCGCGCTGTTCAGGCTCGACGAGCTGCGCTTCGCGGGCGCGCAGCGACAGCTGGCCGCCCTGGTGCTCGCGGGCGCGCATCGCGCCGACCGGGTCATGGTCGGCGGGCGCTGGGTGGTGACGGACGGCGCCATCCCCGGCCTCGGATCTGCCGGCATTGATGGCCCGCCAGCAGGCGGCGGCGCGGCTGATGGACCCGCGCTGACGCCTCAGTCGGGGCTGGCTTCCAGGTTCAGGCCGTAGCCGCCCGGGCTGGTGATCAGCAGGCGTGGACTCGACGGGTCGCGTTCGATCTTCTGGCGCAGCCGGTAGATATGCGTCTCCAGCGTGTGGGTGGTGACGTTGCTGTTGTAGCCCCAGATCTGGTCGAGCAGCACCTGACGGGTCACGCCCTGGCTCTTGGCGCGGTGCAGGAATTTCAGCAGCCCTGCTTCCTTGTCGGTCAGCCGCACGCGCCGCTGCTTCTTCAGGTCGTGCAGACGCTTGGCCGAGGGGTGGAACAGGTAGGGGCCGATGGTGAAGGTGGCATCCTCGCTGCCGTCGTACAGCCGCAACTGCGCCCGCAGCCGCGCCAGCAGCACGGCGGTGCCGACCGGCTTGGCGATGTAGTCGTTGGCGCCGGATTCCAGGCCGCGCACCACATCCGTCTCAGCGTCCGAGCCGGTGAGCATCAGCACGGGAATCTTCAAGCCGTCCAGCCGCAGCTTGGCGCAAAATTCGCGGCCGTCGCCATCGGGCAGGCCGATATCGAGAATCACGGCGTCGTATGCGTGTGTGGAGGCCAGCTTCGCGGTGGCCTGTGCCACACTGTCCGCTTCATCGGCCACGAATTCGCCACTTTGAAGAAATTGCTCGGTCAGCGCGGCACGCAGATCGGCGTCGTCATCAACGATCAATATGGGGCGAGCGATTGGCATGTCGGTTGTCCCTCTAGACGGCCGGGCCGGATGCACGGCTCCGGCACTAGACGCCGGACTTAACCGCAGGTTCTTGGTCATCGTCGAAGTGGTTCGCACAATATCGTGTACGTGATAGTTCCGTAATACGTCGTCCGCCGAGAATAATTGCGGATCATAGACGTTTGCGGCGCCGCGACAGACGGCCGGCGGGGGCTTGCGCGGCGGCCACCTTGCGGCCACGTTCCCGGCCGACAGAGGGAAGGGACATCTTCATGCAAAGACGCAAGCTCGGCGGTTCGGGCCTGGAGACGGCGCCGATCGTGTTCGGCGGGAACGTCTTCGGCTGGACGGCCGATCAGGCGACTTCATTCGCGCTGCTGGATGCTTTCGTCGATGCAGGCTTCAACGTGATCGACACGGCCGATGTCTATTCGCGCTGGGCGCCCGGCCATAGCGGCGGCGAGTTGGAGACCGTGATCGGCAACTGGATCAAGAAGCGCGGCCACCACAACGACGTCGTGATCGCCACCAAGGTTGGCAGCGACATGGGCGACGGCAAGACGGGCCTCGCCGCCGCCTACATCAAGCAGGCGGTGGAGGCGTCGCTGCGCCGTCTCGGCATCGGTCAGATCGACCTCTATCAAGAACATTTCGACGACGGCAAAGCGCCGGTGGCCGAGACGATGGAGGCATTTGCCGGGCTGGTGAAAGCCGGCAAGGTGCGCGCCATCGGTGCCTCCAACATCAGCCCGGAGCGGCTGCGCGAAAGCCAGGCGGTGAGCGCGCAGCATGGCTGGCCGAGATACGAGACGCTGCAGCCGCATTACAATCTGGTCGAGCGCGCCGGCTACGAGAAGGATTTCGCGCCGCTGGCGGCGCGAGATGGGCCTCGGCGTGATCCCCTATTGGTCGCTGGCCAGCGGCTTCCTGACCGGCAAATATCGCTCCGAAGCCGATCTGTCGAAAAGCCCGCGCGGTGGTTCGGTAAAGAAGTATCTCGACGCGCGTGGCCACAAGGTGTTGGCCGCGCTCGACGAGGTTGCCGGCGGGCTGGGTGCCACGCCGGCGCAGGTGGCGTTGGCGTGGCTGTTGACACGTCCCTCGATCGCCGCCCCGATCGCGAGCGCCACCAGTGTCGCGCAATGGCAGGAGATCGCACGCGCGGCGGAACTGACGCTGAGCGGGGCCGCGATCAGCTTGCTGGACGCGGCGAGCGCCTGACCGGCCCGATCTGAACAAGGGCGCCGGCCTGCTGGCCGGCGCCCGATAAGGCAGAAATGAAAGCCGAGATTGGCGGTACACTTAGGCGCCGCGGTCGTAACTTGTCCGTACGAAATCAAAAAGCATACCCGGGCCGGAAGAAACCGTCGCCGTAATATGTCCTAAGCGCCTGTGAAATCGCCTATTGTGGCCCGCTCTGAATGGTTGGCGCTTTGCGCTCGATCCAGGCTGACAACGGACGCAACGCCACGTGGGCGAAGAACACTATCAGCGTCAGCCCGACCGCCTGTGCGTTCTCGGCCAGCCCGGTGGCGGTGCCGATGGCCGCCACGGCCCAGAACGTGGCCGCGGTAGACAGGCCGCGCACATGTGCGCCTTCGTGCATGATCACGCCGGCGCCGAGGAAGCCCACGCCGGTGGCGATCGCCCCCAGTGTCGCCGCGGGGTTGGTGCCGCCGTGCTGCACCCCGACCCGTGCGAACACACAGGCCGCGGCCGCGACCAGCGCGCAGGATCGCAAGCCACCCGGATGCCGCCGCCACTCGCGTTCCGCTCCGATGGCCGCGCCGAACAGCGCGGCGATGATCGTGGCGATGGCGTCGTTCAACTCAGGGCCGATTGACATGGCGCGACTCGCACGCGGGGGGTGAATGGCTGGGTGATGACCTGTGCGCGGCCGGCAGCCGGGACGCAAGATATGCGATGCAGGCGCGCGGGGCGCCGACGCGGGCTATAGGCCCTGTTTTGCGCGGAGCCAGTCATGCGACCCGTCCGCGAACCCCGGTTTCTGCCCGGGTGGTGTGGCGCCATCCCGGAGGAATGATGCTCCGGAAGCGACCCGGCGGCTGTTAACCGCGCGTTCAACTGCCGGCCGCGATGGTACTCCGGCGCAGGCGGCGTCGGGCTGCCTGCCCGAACGGGGGCCGGCATGCCGAACGAGTCCGAGCGCGACCAGTTCGCGTCCGCGATGGCCTTGCTCCAAGGGCTGAGCCAGGCGATCTTCGTCGCGAAGGACGCCGCCGGCTTTGCCGAAGGCATGCCCGCCGACGGCGCGGCTGTGGAGCGGACGAGCACCTCGATCCGCCTGGTGTCGGAACGGATCAGGGCTTCACGGCAGTCGATCCTTGCGGCTGCTGGCAGTGTCGACGCCGCGCGCGGCGCGGTTGGCGTGCTCGCGGAAACGGCCGGACATATCGAGGACGCGGTGAGAGCCGTGCAACTGGCCAATCTGCTCACCGCCGCGGCGGGGCACGGCTTCGGCGGGATGGCCGGCGAGGTGAGGGCGCTGGCCCACGAGACCGTTGTCGCCACCGAGCACATTGCCCGGCAGATCGAAAGCATCCGGTCGGCCGCGCGGCGGTTCGGCTCATGACTGCGCGACAAACGTCTCGCGGCAGCGACGCAACAACTCCGGCTCGCCGTCGGCCCCGTTTTGCAATGATCCGCCGCGTCTGATCGTCCCCGCTTGCCCCCGCCCCGCGCCGGCGCGACAACGGGGCCTGTCGCCGACCACGGGGAGGAACCCATCATGCGCGAACGCACCCGCAAGACCGAACAGCTCCGCTCCATGCGCTGGTTCGGCCCCGACGACCTGCGCAGCTTCGGCCACCGCTCGCGCGCGAAACAGATGGGGTTCTGGCGCGAGGAGTTCACCGGCCGCCCGGTGATCGGCATCGTCAACACCTGGAACGAACTCAACACCTGCCACACCCACTTCCCCGAGCGCGTCGAGGACATCCGCCGCGGCGTGCTGGATGGCGGGCGGTTTTCCGGTCGAACTGCCGGCGTTCTCGCTCGGCGAGCAGATGATGAAGCCGACCACCATGCTGTATCGCAATTTCCTGGCGATGGAGAGTCGAGGAACTCATCCGCTGCCACCCGATCGACGGCGTCGTGCTGATGGGCGGCTGCGACAAGACCACGCCGGCGGTGCTGATGGGCGCGCTGTCGCGCCAATGTCCCGGCCATCTACGTCCCGGCCGGCCCGATGCTGCGCGGCCACTGGCAGGACGTGACGCTCGGCACCGGCACCGACGTGTGGAAATACTGGGACGACCGCCGCTCCGGCAAACTCTCCGACAGCGAATGGGGCGAGCATCGAGGACGGCATCGCCCGCTCCGCCGGCACCTGCATGACGATGGGCACGGCGGCGACCATGATGTCGCTGGCCGAAGCGATGGGCATCAGCCTGCCCGGCGCCTCCGCCATCCCGGCCGTCGATGCCAGCCACGAGCGCATGGCCTCGGCCAGCGGACGGCGCATCGTCGAGATGGTGTGGGAGGATCTGCGCCCGACCGACATCATGACCGAGGACGCGTTCGAGAACGCCATCATCGTCGATATGGCGATCGGCGGCTCGACCAACGCCATCATCCATCTGCTGGCGATGGCGCGGCGCGCCGGCGTGGCACTGACGATGGAGACGTTCGACCGCGTGGCGCAGGGCATTCCGCTGCTCGCCAACATCCAGCCGTCGGGCAAGTATCTGATGGAGGATTTCTATTACGCCGGCGGGCTGCGTGCGCTGATGGTGCAGCTTGGCGCCGCGCCTGCAGCTCGACGCGCTGACGGTCACCGGCGGCACGCTGGGCGCGGCGATCGCAGGGCGCCGGATCGTATAATGCGCGACGTGATCCGTGGCCTGGACAACCCGGTGAAGCGGCGCGGGCGGCACGGCCGTGCTGCGCGGCTCGCTGGCGCCGGACGGCGCGGTGATCAAGCCGACCGCCGCCGAGGAGCGGCTGCTGGTGCATGAAGGCCCGGCCGTGGTGTTCAGCGACATCCGCGACCTCAAGGCGCGCGTCGATCGCGACGATCTGGACGTCACGGCCGATTCGGTCCTCGTGTTGCAGAACGCCGGGCCGGTCGGTGCGCCCGGCATGCCGGAATGGGGCCAGCTGCCGGTGCCGAAGAAAGCTGCTGCGCCAGGGCGTGCGCGACATCGTGCGCATCTCCGACGCGCGCATGAGCGGCACCAGCTACGGTGCCTGCGTGCTGCATGTGGCACCGGAAGCGGCGATCGGCGGGCCGCTCGGGCTGGTGCGCGACGGCGACCGCATCCGCCTCGACGTGCCGAACCGGCGGCTCGATCTGCTGGTGGCGGAGGCCGAACTGGCCCGCCGCCGCGCGCATGGATGCAGCCGCCGCTGCCGGGCGGCGATCGCGGCTATGTGGCGCTGTATCGCCGCACGGTGATGCAGGCGGACCAGGGCTGCGACTTCGACTTCCTGAGCGGCGCGCCCGGCGAGACGCCGGAACCGCAGATCTTCTGACCGGCGCAGCCCACCTGCGCAGGCATCCTGGACCCTCTCGAAAGGACCGTTCGGACGTGACGGATCAGCTTCTCTCTGGCCTGGCCGATCGTCGTCGGGCGCTGCTGGCGCTCGCCGCCGTGTTGCTGCCCGTCGCGGCGCGGGCCGACGGCGTGCCGCCGGCGAACACGGAAACCATCCAGCCGGCGCCGATGATGCCGATGATGCCGATGGTACCGCGGCGTCCCTGGATTCCGCCCGTATCCGTGCCGGCCACGGGCGGAATCGACAAGTCGAAATCCTATTATCTGTATTTCGAACAGAATATCGACGTCGCATCGATGAAGGCGCTGCGCAAACAACTCACCGCGCTGGTCGAGGCCGGTGTTACGGACATGACGCTGGTGTTGAGTTCCGCGGGCGGTACGGTGTTGCCGGCACTGCTTGCGTACAGCTTCATCCGCTCGCTGCCGGCCAGTATCGATACGCACGCGACGGGTTTTGTCGCGTCCGCCGCTACGGTGCTGTTTCTGGCCGGGCAGCAGCGTTCGGCGGATCACAATGCAAGGTTCCTGTTTCATCCCCCGCAGACCGCGCTGCTCGGCAATGTCAACGAACAGCAGATGCATGATCAGCTCACGCTGCTGAGCGATGTAGAGGCGAGCGTGGCCGAGATCTATCATGAGCGCACCAAGCTCTCGGACGACGACATTCAGCGATTCCAGCGCGAAACGGTCACCTATACGGCCGACCAGGCGCTGCGCTATGCGATCGTCGATACCGTCGGCGATCTGCATTTGCCCGGCGACCAGAAGGCCAGGATGCTGTTCATCGAGTAGGGCGCGCCGAGACGGCTCATGCGGTATCCGAAGTGACAGCCTTGAGTGCAGCGACCGTGACGATTCCGGCGCGTACCGGACCGCCGTTGCCACTGGCCGCCGCTATCATCGGCTTTGCCATCGTCATGCTGATGGCGTCGCGCGTGCTGGACGACGGCGATACCTATTCGCATATTGCTGCCGGCGCATGGGTGCTGGACCACCGGACCGTACCGCATGTGGATCCATTCTCATTCAGCATGTCCGGCGCGCCGTGGGTGGCGCATGAGTGGCTGTCGGAAGTGTTGATCGCGCTGGCCTGGCGGATCGGCGGTTGGAACGGACTCATCTTGCTGTTCGCTGCGGTGACGGGCCTGACACTGGGTCTGCTGGCGCTGCATCTGGAACGCTGGCTGGCCCGGATGCCGGCAATGCTGGTGCTGCTCCTCGTCGGCGCCTGCATGGCACCTAGCCTGCTCGCGCGCCCGCATGTGCTTGTCCTGCCGGTCATGGAGGTCTGGACTGTGGGCCTGCTGTCGGCCCGCATGCGGGACACCGCGCCGTCGTTGCTGCTGCTGCCGCTGATGGTGGCCTGGGCCAATATGCATGGCAGCTTCATCTTCGGCCTCGCGCTGATCGGCCCGTTGGCCCTGGAAGCCCTGCTCGCGGCGGGTGCGTCTTGGCCGAAGGCGTTGCGCGGCTGGGCGATGTTCGCTCTGGCATCGATCGGCGCGGCACTGGCCACGCCGTATTTTTGGCGTGGGCTTCTGTTCCCGATCCAATTGATGCGGCTGCAGCACCTGGGCAATATCAACGAGTGGCAGCCACCGGACTTCCGGACCTTCCAGCCGATCGAGTTGGCGCTGATGGCGCTGCTCTATTGCGGCTTTACGCGCGGCCTGCGTGTGCCGGTGTTCCGGCTGCTGAGCGGAATGGCGCTGCTGCATCTGGCGTTGCAACATGAGCGCCATCAGATGCTGGCCGGCATCGTGGGTGCGCTGCTGCTGGCCGAATCGCTTGGCGACACTTTCGGGCGCGCGACGCCGGCTGTTCCGCCCGCGGCCGAAGCGACCTGGTTTGGCATCCGGCCCTGGAACATCGTGGCTTTTGCCCTGGTGGCCTGCCTGATCGCGTTCAGGGCGGTCGAGCCGGTGACCCGCGACGACGATCTGGCGTCGCCCATCACGGCGCTCGCGCACGTGCCGGCCGAGATCGCGGCGACCCCCGTGCTGAACGACTACAGCTTCGGCGGCTACCTGATCTTCAAGGGTGTGCGGCCGTTCATCGATGCGCGCGCCGACATGTACGGGGACAGGTTCCTGAGCACCTACAGCGCGGCGATGCGGCCGGAAGGGGCTGTGGCGTTCAAGCAAATCGTATCGACTTATGGCGTCCGCTGGACGATCCTGGGGGCACGGTCACCGGCACTGACGTACCTGGACACGTTGCCCGGCTGGCGACGGATCTACGCGAACTCGGTCGCTGTCGTGCACGTGCGGACGGACCCGCCGTAACCGTGTCCGCGCCGTGCGCTCAGCCGCTGGCCAAAGCGACCTCATGCGCCACGGCTGCCTGAAACGCCTGCGGGATAGCACGCGATTTGCCGGTGGCGGCGTCCACGAAGGCGCAGACGAAGCGGCCTTCGAACGACACCGTGTCGGGCGGCAGGCGTCCGGTCACCGCGAAGTCGAGCGACGAACGTCCGGCCTTGCGCAAGGCGACCGTGGTCGACAGTTCATCACGCGGGCGCAGCGAGGCACGGAAATCCAAACTCATATGCACGAATGGCGTGCCGCCGCCCTGGTTCCGGTGCAGTTCGAACCAATCCGCGCCGAGCCGGTCGAAGAACCAGGCATCGATCGCCTCCAGCGCGAACACCGGGAAGCGGCCGCTATAGGCGATGCCGGCGGCGTCGGTGTCGCTCCAGGTGATGATACGGCGATGCACGAACAGGGCGGCGGGGCGGGCAGGGGCGGCTTGGTCGGACATCGCGGCATCTTTCCGGCGAGACCGGCGGTTGTCGATCCCCGGTGGCGTCGGGCTATGCTGAGGCGGACAAGGGGAGGACCGGGTCATGGTGGAGCAGTTGCGGTTCACGGATATGCGGCCCGGCCAGAAATTCCGCTCCGGCGCACACACCGTCACGGCCGAGCAGATCAAGGCGTTCGCCGCCGCGTTCGATCCGCAGCCTTTCCATCTGGACGAGGCGGCAGCGGCGTCCGGTCCGTTCGGCGGCCTTGCTGCCAGCGGTTGGCACACGGTGGCGCTGACCATGCGGCTGCTGGTGGATGGCGGCCTGCCGCTCGCCGGCGGCGTGGTCGGTGCCGGCGTGGATGAGTTGCGCTGGTTTCGTCCGGTGCGGCCGGGCGACACGCTGACGGTGGAGAGCGAGGTTCTGGAGGTGATTCCCTCCTCCAGCCGTCCCGGCCAGGGCCGCCTACGGGTCGCGGCACGGACGCTGCTCGCCGATGGAACACTGGTGCAAAGCTGGGTTGGGAACCTGATCATGCGCGGCTGACCGCCGTCGCTTGCCGTCTGCCGGGACGGCCCGTAAACCAGCACCATGTCCACCGCCGCCGCCATGCTGCGCTTTCCGGCCCCAACGCCCCCGGATCTCGGAAGCCCCGTCGAAATCGCACCCGGCATCCTCTGGCTGCGGCTCGCGCTGCCATTCGCGCTCAATCACGTCAACATTTACCTCATCGAAGACGGCGACGGCTGGGCGGTGCTCGATACCGGCATCAACGACGCCCGCTCGCGGGCGTGGTGGGAGGCGCTGCTGGACGGGCCATTGCGGCAGCGCCGGCCGACACGGCTGATCGCCACGCATTGCCACCCGGACCATGTCGGCCTCGCCGGCTGGCTGGCTGAAAAATGCGAGATCGAATTAGTGATGAGCCGTACGGAATACCTGTCGGCGCAGTTGCATCGTCGCTGGGCCGAGCCGGCGGAGATCGCGGCGCATCGCGGCTTTTATACATCCTGCGGGCTGGACGAGCCGTCGATCGGCGCGCTGCTGGAGCGCGACATCGGCTATCGCTGGCTGACGACGGATCTGCCGCCGGCCTATCGCCGCATCGCGGCCGGCGACGTTTTGAACGTCGGCGGGCGGCGGTTCGAGGTGCTGACGGGCGGCGGCCATGCGCCGGAACAGGTCATGCTGCTGTGCCGGGACGAAAACCTATTCCTGGCGGCCGACCAGGTGCTGGCGAAGATCTCGCCCAATGTGAGCGTGTGGCCGCAGGAGCCGGCGTCGGACCCGCTGGGCGATTATCTGCGCTCCCTGGCTGAGCTGGCGGCGTCCGTGCCGGAAGACGCATTCGTGTTGCCCGCGCACAACCTGCCGTTCCATGGCCTGCACGCTCGTGTGGCCGAACTGACCCGTCACCACGACCGCCGCTGCCAGGACATCCTGGATGCCTGCACGGCCGAGCCGCGACTGCCGGCCGAGATCGTGCCGCTGCTGTTCCCGCGCAAGCTGGACGCGCACCAGACCAGCTTCGCGTTCGGCGAGGCGCTGGCGCACATCAATTACATGTTGCGGCGCGGCTGGATGCTGGCCGACATCGGGCCGGGCGGGCAGCGCCGGGTCCGCCCTGCCTGACCTCTCACGGCCAAAGTGGCTGGGCTGACCCGCACGACCGTGGCATGCTACTGTGGCGAGCCGTGTTATAGGATCAGGGTTGGGCCAGATCATTCCCCCCTCCGCGCCCACCGCGGATTTGGCGCTGTCTGCTGCGCGCGCGCTGGTTGAGGCGGCAGCGTCGCCGATGGCGGTGTTCGACGAGTCCGGGACCTGTCTCGTGGCCAACCGCAGCTATGTCCTGGCGGTCGCGCGTTGCGGTAACGCCCCTGACGCGGCGATGGCCGAGCGCCGCACCCCGTTCAGTCCGGACGGCGCCCGGCGCTGGACGCTGGCGACCGTGCCGGACGAAGGCGACGGGCGCCCGGCGTTCGATATCATCGGTGCCGTGGCCAACGCGCTGCCGGTGATGTTCAGCGCCAAGGACATCGAGAGCCGCTATCTGTTCATGAACCGCTATCAGGCGATGACCTACGGGGTGACGCCGAAAGATGCGATCGGCAAGACAGCGGCCGAAATCATGGGTCCCGACTACGGCGCCGTCACCCGCGCGATCGATGTCGAGGTGATCGGCAAAGGCCGCACCCTGGCCTTTTATGAGGAGCTCTTTGCAGGCGCGGATGGCGTGCCCCGCAACTGGCTGACCGGCAAGGTGCCGCTGACCGACGCGTCCGGCAATGTCTGGGGCGTTGCCACCGTCTCCATGGACATCACCGAGCGCATGCAGCTGGAGGAGAGGTTGCGCCACGCCAAGGAGCAGGCGGAGGTCGGCAGCCGTTCCAAGTCCCGGTTCCTGGGCGCGATGAGCCATGAGCTGCGCACGCCGCTGAACGCCGTCATCGGCTTCGCCGAGCTGATGTACGAGGAGGCCTTGGGGCCGCTGGGCCAACCCGATTACAAGGAATATGCAGGGCTGATTCTGCGCAGCGGCATGAACCTGCTGGACATGGTCAGCAACCTGCTGGACTTCGCGCGCGCCGAGTCTGGCAGCCTGGTGTTGAACGTGGCCGATGTGGAGCTCTGCCGGCTGCTGCGTGGCGTGCTGACCCGCGCGCGTGAGCAGATCGCGGCGGGTGTGGTGCGTGCCGGCGTCACGCTGCATGAGGACCTGCCGGCCGGCATGCTGCCCATCCGCGCCGACGAGCAACGGCTTCGCCAGGTGCTGCGCGGCCTGATCGATAACGCGATGAAATTCACGCCGGCCGGCGGGACGGTGACGGTGGCGGCGCGGGCGCTGGAGGCGGGTGACGCTGAAGTGGTGGTGACCGATAGCGGCATCGGCATGTCGCCGGACGAATTGGAGCATGTCTTTGAACCGTTCTGGCAGGCCGATAGCGGCCTGGGGCGCACGCGCGAAGGGGCTGGCATCGGCCTGAAGCTGGCACGCGAACTGGTCAACCTGCATGGCGGAACGCTGGCGATGGAGAGCGCGCGCGGCCAAGGCACACGAGTGACGTTGCATCTGCCGCCCTCACCGCCCGATGGCGCGTCCCGGCCGAACGCGGCGTAACGGCCGCCGCCCTGAAGCAAACGCCAGCCGAATGGCCAAGCAAGCCGCCACCGGAACTTAGAGCGGAGGAAGGAGGACGAAGCGGCTTCTTGACAGGAACGTATCGTGAACTTTGTCCGGGCGTCAAGCGTGCCGTTTCGAATTTCTTCTCGATCGCTGCCTCCGACATCCGGAGGGCAGTACCCGCTGGGATGTTCGCCGGAGCCGCAGGCAATGTCACCGAGCAGCATCACTCGCGGTTCCTACCGACTTTTGCCGCATTGATCAGCAGGAAGGCGCTGATCGCCGCGCCCGCGCAAGCTGCGGCGCTGGCGGCCATCGCGACGTGGAACGCTGTCATGAGTTGCTCGCCCCGGGCCGCCAGAACGGAGCCAAGCAGCGCAATTGCGACCAGGCCGCCCGTCCGGGCCACCGCGCTGTTGAAGCCGGACGCCGAGCCGACGTGACGTTCGTCGACAGAACTCAGCACCGCCGTCGTCAGTGGGGCGGCTCCAGCGCTCATGCCAATTGCGATCAGCAGCACGGCTGGCAAAACGTCGCTCCAGTAGCTCGGCGCCACCCCGATGCGGAACGTCAGCAGAAAGCCGACGGCCACAATCAGCGGTGCGATCGAGAGCGGCAGCCGCGGTCCGATTCGAGCGGCAATGCCGCCCATCAGTGGCGAGACGGCCGCCAGAGTGAGCGGCACCGGCAGCAGGGCAGCCCCGGCGCCGGTGCTCGAATATCCGCCGGCCTCGATGAGAACATATGGCACGAGGACAAACACGCACCCCAGGGCACCATAAAGAAGGAGCGTGAGAAGTGTCAGGCCGATGAACGTGCCCGACGCGAACAGGGCCAGCGGTATCATGGCCCGGTCTCCCCGTCGTCCCTCGACGAGCACGAAGACCATAAGTGCACCCAATGCAGCCGACGCGACGGCCGCCACGCGGCCCGTCCAGCCATCCAAGCCAGAGCCAACCGTGAGCGCCCAGGTCAGCGCGGCTAGCCCGACGGTCACCAGCATCCCACCCGGCAGGTCAAGCGGCTCGTCGCCGCCGTCGCGGTCGAGCGGCACGTAGCGGATCGCAAGGAAGATGGCACTCGCCGCGAGCGGCAGATTGATGATGAATATCACTCGCCAGCTGCCGAGGTCGATCAGCCAGCCACCGAGCACCGGACCGGCCGCGCCCGCCGCCGCCCCGACGGCTGCCCAGATGCCAATGGCACGTCCCTTCGCCTGGCCGGAGAAGGTCTGGCCAAGGGTGGCGAGGCTGTTCGGCATCAGCATGGCCGCGCCCACGCCTTGCAGGAAGCGACTTGCCAGGAGGGTGGCAATCCCGGGCGCGATCGCGCAGCCCAGCGACGCCACCGCGAACAACAAGGTTCCGGCGATCAGGAGACGGCGGCGGCCAAACCTGTCGCCAGCCGCGCCGCCCAGCAACAGCAGTGCGCTCAGGGGCAGGAGGTAGGCGTTCACGATCCACTGCAATCCACCCGCGTCAGCCGCAAGGGCGCGCCCAATCGCAGGCAGGCCGACGTTGACTACCGAACCGTCGATGAAGGCGAGGCTTGATGCCAGTATCGTGGCTGCCAGTACGAGCGCCGGTCGCGTCGCAGTTACCGAACGCTTTGTGCACCGCGCGCTCGCGCGGTCGCAGGCCGGGTGGACCGCGGCGCTCACACGAGAGCCAGGCGGCAAAAGTCAGCGAAAGCGGTCATGCCAGCGCGGTGCCTCCCGAATGCTTCGCAGCGACAACGCACGTTGCCATCGATTGAATATAAAGCATTACGTATACGTGACAAACGGATCTGGCGGCGAAGAGCGTTCTCGCTGTCTGAGTGTCTGGACCGTTGGAGCCACGACGGCACGTTGGAGCGGCTCCATCACGCGCTCTATGTGAAATGTCGCGAGCAGATCGGCCACGAGGCCAGCCCCACCGCCGCGGTGATCGGCAGCCAGAGCGTCAAGAGTACAGCAAAAGGGGGCCGCGGATCGACGTGGAAATCGTCAAGCGGACGGACAAGGCACGCGGCTTCCTGTTGTTCGCGTCCATCCGGCTGATGGTCAGAAGGCTATGCAGGAACGCGCAATGACCCCCGACAGAATCTTAGGAAAGACACGGCGCTGTCGCCGTGTCGGCCGCGCGCGCTCAATAGCATGGCGGAAGCGGATAATACCCGCAGCGCGGCGGCGGATAATAGGCGGTCGGATAGTACGGGGCCGGATAGCCGTACGGGTGCGTCGCCGCATCATACATCGCCGAGCGATATGCGGTGCGACGCGCCACGCCTGCGAACGATAGCGGGGTGAATGGCAGGCCGATGATGTCGATGAACACCGATGCCGGGCCATCAGCCCCCTTCAGATCGCCTTCCAGAACTTGCACCTCGAACGTCAACTTATCGCCCTCAAGGCTCGGCTTCTTCAGTACGACCACCGCATCTCTGGTGAGCGAGCCGTCCTTGCTGAACGCCGACACCGTCGCATTCGGCGGATCCTTCGCGAAGCTGGCATCGGCCGTGTCGCCCCACTCCTCCAGCAGGTGAACGGTCAGCGCATGCCCGGCCGCCCGCGTCGGACGGTCGGCGAAAATGACTGCATTCGGCGCCAGGCCGGTCAGGGTCAGCTTGTTGTCCGCCAGTATCGCGCCTGCAGCGTTCATCACGATCAACGACGGTTCGACCTTCGCCGCTTCCTGCGAACTCGGCACGCCGATCGTCTTGTGCGGCGGCGCGTTCGACGGCGCTGTCGTCGCCCCCTGTGCGGAGACCAATTCTGGTGCACCAGCCAACACCACTGCGGTCATAAGCGCCGCCGCCGTTTGAAAGACAGCCATCGCCTCGCTCCTCTCGGATACTACGTTCTTCGCCCGCGGCGGGTAGGCAGGGCCTCCCTCGCGGCTTAGGCCGATATCACCTCGTCAAAGGTCGTCATGTTGCATTTGACGCCTGACATCGGCTCCGGCGGCAGCGGTCCTTCATCAACAATCGTCTGCCTGCCCACCTTGCCCCAATGGGACTCTACTGTGGGGTCGTCTGCGTCTGTCACCCAGCTACGGACCAAGTTGCGCGAGCCGGAGATCCAGACAAACACGCTCGCAGGTAGGTTAGAACCGTCGCTATGCACTTTCGGCGAGCGCGCCAAAATCGCGCGATGCGAGATGTTTCGTCATTGTTGCCGCAGTTTTTCCTCTGCCAAATTTGCATAGTGCCGGCTGTTGTGGAGCATTACGTCGTGGCCCATGCATGCGTCGTTACTGGCCGTTGGCGGCGGCTCTGGATGGCACATGGTCCCTGCCGCCTGCTGTTTAAGTCTCAAGTCAATCACCATGCGCTCGTCGCATTCGCCGTAGACGAGGCGGTCGAACCGCCGATCTCCCGCCGGTTGTGACCATCGAAGCAGCAGAAGGAATCCCGTGGATGGACCCAGATTTTTCGGCACGGAAGGTAGGCGGCCAGAAAGTAAGAGGACGCGACGAGGCCCGCAGGCCGTGGGCACAAGTGGGAGCGATGTTGGTTGGTTGGGCGATGATGTCAGGAGCTTGTTCAAACCAGACCGCACCCGGCTCTGAGACAAGGCTAGAGGGGCAGCCGCCATCGGGGTCGGTGGAGATGCACGAGTTGCAGGCGGCTTACATCGCCAGCGGGAGCGGCGGAAGCGGCGTGCTGCATTACCAGGGAGTGGATTATCCGTTCACTGTCGGCGGAGTGGGCGTCGGCGGCGTCGGCGCCTCGACGATCGAGGGGAGCGGCGACGTTTACAATCTCACGAATGTCGCACAGTTTCCCGGCTCATATGCCGAGGGCCGCTACGGGTTCGCATTCGGGCAGACGAGCGCGGGCGACCTGTGGATGAAGAACGACAATGGTGTCGTGATTCACCTCAAGGCGGAACGGACCGGTCTGATGCTGAGCTTGGGCGGAAGTGCAGTCGCGATCTCGATGAACCAGTGATACTGGCGCACTTGCGTGGGTAACGTGAGAATGGGGACAGGGATTCCGCGTTGAGTGAGGCGCATGCGCAGCCGTCTTCCGTTTCTATTATAGCGTTCTTTGCACTCCCGGCCAGCCTATGTCTGTCATGTCAAAGCCGTATAACGCGAGATGACGGCCAAACCCATCGAACAAAGGCCGCATTCCCATGCGTTGGCATATTTGCAGGTGCTGACCAGGATTTTTCGTTGTGCGTTTTTCCTGGATGCTGTTGAAGAAGTCCTGCGACGGTCCAACATGCGGAAGAATTCAGGCAGGGCAACTCCAGAGCCACATTGTTGCTCGTTGCCGTTACGGCCCGACGTCTTCATGTAGCCGCGGTGTAAAGCGGTCCTGGCGGCTATCAGAACGGCCTGTCACTCGGCGGGCGCGACCTCGTCGTGCGTCGGCACAGGCGCCATCGCCTCGAACACGCCGTCACGTCGGACGAGCGCATGAAACAGCGCCGCAGCGACATGCAACAGGATCAGCGCAAAGAACGCGAAAGCAAGGTAGAAATGCGCATTCCAGAGCAGCGTGTGCAGGCTGTCGCTCTGCGGCAGGATCGCTGGAAGGTGCACGCCCCCGTACAGCACGACCGGGTAGGCTGCCGCCGACAGCATCCCCCAGCCGATCAGCGGCATGCCGATCATCAGGACGTAGAACGCGTAATGCGACAGGTGGGCCGCGAGCTTCATCGGCTCGGGCAGGTCGACCGGCAGCGACGGCGCACCGTAGCGCAGGCGCACCGCCAGGCGGACCAGCGCGAGCACCAGAATGGCGATGCCGAGTGGTTTGTGGATCGAAACGAGCGTCAGATATTTCGGCATGACGGTGGACACCATGCCCACGCCGATGAACAGCATGGCCAGGATGCAGACCGCCATGAGCCAGTGCAGCAGGCGCTGCAGCACGGTGAAGCGTCGCGCGGCCCCCGTTCATGGCTTGGCTCCTGTCGTCGTTCGGGGATAGTCCTGGGCCTCCGCCGTGCGACGGTCATATGACTTCGCGTAGGCAGACGACCGTGCGGCCGGGAACGGGTCGTCCGATGTCCGTATGCCGGTCGGCAGGACGGTCGGATCGAAGTTGATGTCGCGGCACGGGCCGTCCCGCTCGGCTTCGATCTGCTGGACGATGAGCGTGCCGACCTCGACGGTGCGACGATCCTCCGGCCAGGCCTTGGTCGGGTCCGCGGTGGGATCGCCCGGATTGGCCACGGTTACCACCATGGTCCAGCGCTGCGGGCCGCCACGGACCCGCTCGGTGATCTCTTGCTCGAGGAAGTCGGGGCCACGCTTCGCGAGATCCTCGGGCGAGACCGAGACTGGTTGCGCCGCCGGCAGGAGCGACCATCGCACCGCATGCTCCGCGCCGGAATTGTCGACGAAGATGAAGCTGTTGAGGCTGTTGAACCGCTCTTCCGCGTAGCTGCCGGTCCAGGGAGCGCTCTTGGCCCATGCGCCGAACGCCGCGATCTCGGGATGCGCGCCGGCGAATGTCTTCATCGCATCCGGGTCCTTGCTCGCCGAGGCGAGCAGCAGCTCATAAAAGGCCTGCGGCGTCGACACCGCAAAGAAGGGGGGATCGATCATGGCGGTGCGCCATTCCTGCCCGTCCGGTGTCGAGATTTGCAGTCCCAGGCCCCGCACCCGGACCGTCGCATCCGGCGCGTTCGGATCAGTGGTGGCAAGGTTGAAGCGCCCGAGGGCCGGATACTGGCCGCGCGTGAAAACCTGAGCCTGTGAGAGCGCCGATCCGGCGCCGTTCGCTTCGAAGACGCCGGTGAAGCAGATGCCCTTGGCGTGGTTCTTGCGATGGCCGAGTGGCGCACCCGCGGGTTCCTTGAAAGCATCCACCATCTTGTCGGGCGTGAGGCGCTGGGGCGAGAACCATCCCGCCGTGTAGGCGAAGGCAGCGGCAGCGGCACCGATGACGACGGCGATCAGCACCAGAGATCCAAACACGGAACGTGCGGGCGACTGGGGCATTCGAACCTCACTGTCACGGTCGACGGGCCTTCGATCGAACTTTACCCATTCCTGTGCGCTATGACCAGTCTGTTGTAGATCTGCATTTTATTCTGTCGGGCAGCCCACGTATCTTCGACGGGAAGGGGGCGATCCGCCGGTCGCCACTATGGTTTTAATTGGAGATTGGAATTCGCGTCCCGGCCCTACCGGCCGAATGACGGCTTTGGGTCGAACCCGACTGTACCCACTCAATAAGATCCCTACCGCCGGGTGACGTCGTCCATCAAAATCGCGGCAGCGCGATGACCGTTGCGTTCAGCCGCCGACCGGCGTGGCGATTGCGCCGAGGTGGGTCGTCTTGCCGATGCCATCCAAGAGGCAACGGGCGAGAGTGTCGCGCTCGCCTACGTCGATCAGGGCTATACGGGCGAGAAGCCGGCGCAGGCCGCACGAGAACGCGGCACCGCGCTCGCATTGGCTTCATTGCTGAAGTCACTGAAGACCATATTATACCACCGGCCACAGCCAGAACACGATGCCGACAACAGCAATGAAGGCGCCGCTTATTACCTCGCCATAGCGTTCGAGACGTCCCAACTTCACGCGCTGTATTCCTATCGCCGAATAAACGCATAAGGCGACATAGGTAACGATGGTGCTGGCGGCAAACACGATTGCCATGAGCACAATGAGGGCAATCCCGTAGCGGCTCGCTGCGAAGAAAGCCGGGATGCCTTCGACCATGGGAGACGAGCCGAGGATCAGCAGCAGGGCCGTCCTGGCAGTGGTCCTGTGCTTGTGGACATGGAGCGGCGGTGCGGCTTCGGTCTCGGCGGTGACCGCATGCGCCGTGCTTGTCTCGTGATCATGCCAGTGAGCATGCATCACACCGCCGTGCCGGTGTACGTGCGCGTGACGGGTGAGGTCGGCGACGCCGCCGCGCAGAGGGGCGTAGAGCGGATCGTCGCCCACGCCGTCGTCATGATGATGGTGTCCGTGATCGTGGCCGTGCGCGTGTTCCACGAAGCGGGTTTTGCAGGTGTGATCGTGCTGGCCGTGTCCGAGGGTGACGGTGACCTCGAAGCCGTGCGGCTCCGGTATGTCGTCCAGAGACTCCCAGTAGTTTTCTCGATATGCAAAGGCAAAGAACTGGCGCGTGCCGTCCTCTCGAAGGGTTTCGACGCGCACCCAATCGACGGCAGGCCCGGTGAAGCGAAAGCGGGGCGGGACGCCGTCCTCGAAGATCGACAGCTCGGCCATGCCGTGCCCGGTGTCGATGCGTTGCAGTTCCGGCCCGTGAATATCCCCGGAGGTGGACGCGTGGTCGTGGGCGCCGTGCTTCGCGTGGTGGTGATGGCCACCGAACAGGCCGCCATGGCTGTGTCCGAGGCCGCCGCGCAGCTCGCGCCATGCCGAGATGCCGATCCAGCCACCGAAGGCGATAAGAGCGACACTCGCAACCGTATCTACCCAGTGACCGAAGCGCGTGGCGAAGGCGACACCGGCCGCCCAGACTACCAGGCCGAGAACGAGGGTCGTGACGACATGGCCGGTCCCGGCCAGCAAGGCGGCGCGAGCCGTTTCGGCTTTCGACCAGCCGCGTTGCCGAGCAAGGAGGGTGATCGGCACCCAGTGGTCAGGCACGACGGTATGGAGCACGCCGACGACGGCAACAGTGAGGACGAGGAGAAGGCCGGGAGCGTCGTTCATGATGTCACTCTCACAGAGGAAAAGGCCGGCGCATGTCGGCGGTCATGGCTTTCGACATTCGGGCTGGAACACGCTGGCACCCTATGGCGCAGGCGCCAGCGCGAAGCGTGGTCAGCCCTTTGTCGGGGGGACTTCCAGATCATCGAGGCGTGCATAGCGATAGACGATCAGGGATGCCACCCAGGCAAAGATAAAGACGCCGATGATGGCGAAGCCGAGCCCATTGAAGTTGTCGTTGAGCGTGCCGATGCCATCCCAGAACCAGCCGCTCAGGCCAAGCTGATCACCGATCAAGCCAAGCCCTTCAATCCCGCCGATCAGCACCGCCACGACGACCGACACGGCGGTGATCACCAAGTTGTAGTAGAGTTTGCGGATCGGCCTGACGAACGCCCAGTTGTAAGCGCCGAGCATCAGCACGCCGTCCGTCGTGTCGATCAGCGACATGCCGGCCGCGAACAGCGCCGGGAACACCATG
The DNA here is from genome assembly GCA_963764895.1 of uncultured Pseudomonadota bacterium. Classification (GTDB taxonomy): domain Bacteria; phylum Pseudomonadota; class Alphaproteobacteria; order Acetobacterales; family Acetobacteraceae; genus CAVXUK01. The sequence goes on along the minus strand of CAVXUK010000006.1, from coordinate 162,892 downwards.
ATCGACCAGATCGACATGCCTTGCCCGGCCTGCGTCGCTGAAATGCCGAGCAGGGCAACCTCGGTGGCGGTGTCGAAGCCAAGGCCGAACAGGAAGCCGAGCGGCAACATGTGCCAGCTTTGCGTGACCAGCCGGAACAGCGGACGGAACAGTCGCGCCAGCAGACCGCGGCTGCTCAGCAGCAGGTCGAAGTCGTCATTGTGGAATGCCCCGCCCCGTCGCACATGGCGGAACGTACGCCAGACACCGAGCAGGATGACAATGTTCATCGCCGCGATTGCGAACAGGAACAGTGTCGAGACCACAGTGCTGACGACGCCGCCGATATCCTTCAACGAGTCGAAATGCGCCGCCAGCGCTGTCGTCGTTGCCGCAATGGCGAGCGCGGCCAGGATGACGACCACGGAGTGGCCGATCGCGAAGAAGAAGCCGACGCTGACCGGGCGTTTGCCCTCCTGCATCAGTTTGCGGGTGACGTTGTCGATGGCGGCGATATGATCAGCGTCGACGGCGTGGCGCAGGCCGAAACTGTAGGCGAGTAGTGCCGTGCCGAGCATCACGGGGTGATGGCGGAAGGTGTAGAGCGCCCATGCCCAGACCGCCAGGTTGGCGATAGTCAGGAGTGCGTAGAGCGCGATGAGCCGACCGCGCAGATTGGCGGGGCCGTCGATGGTTCGTGTCAGCGGATTGGGCATGAAGTTTCTCGAAGGTGACGTCATCTGTCACTGCCAGCCAGGATCGTCCCCGGCGAAGCCAGGGACAAACCCATCGGAGCACCCCGCCCGATGCGGCCGCATTGACGCCGGTGATGGCAGGTCTCCTGGCTCGCGGGTCTGTGTCTGTCGCCGCCTTCCCAGGTTGCCCCAGTGGCAGTCTGGCGACCGACTCGCCGCTTACAGTTGCGGGGGCAGCCGCGGCTTTGAACCGCGTTCCCTTTTCATCCCCTTGCGGGGAACCATCGCATTGACCGTAGTCACTGGAGCGGTTTGAGGTCAACTTGCCGACCCAATAGCCTTCGCCCGCCGAGCCCAGAACGTCCGAAGAGCTCGACGGGTGCGTGAGCCATGCAAGGTGCCGGGCATGCCGCACCATGCCCGGCGTTTGCAGCTACGACCGCGTTTCGGCCCGTTGTCGGAGCTGGCGTGCGGCGGCGACCAGGCTCTCCAATGCCGGCCGGACTTCCTCCCATCTGCGGGTTTTCAGTCCGCAATCCGGGTTGACCCAGATCTGCCAGTCTTCCAGGCGCTGCCGGGCAAGGCCCAGCAGCTCCGCCATCTCTTGCGAGTCTGGCACCCGCGGGCTGTGGATGTCCCACACCCCCGGCCCGATCTCGGCCGGGTAACCGCCCACACTGCCGTCCTGTCGGGGCACGAAGGCATCCAGCAGTTCCATGCGGCTGCGCGTCGTTTCGATAGAGATCGCGTCCGCATCCATGTCCGCGATGGCGGGCATGATGTCGTTGAACTCCGAGTAGCACATGTGGGTGTGGATGCTGGTGGCATCGCCGACCGAACTGGTCGTCAGCCGAAAGCACGCGACCGCCCAGTCCAGATAGTCTTTCCAATCGGCATGGCGCAGAGGCAGGCCTTCCCGGAAGGCCGGCTCGTCGACCTGGATCACTTTGATGCCGGCCGCCTCCAGGTCCGCCACCTCGTCGCGGATCGCCAGCGCGATCTGGCGGCAGACCACGCTGCGCGGAATGTCGTCGCGGACGAACGACCATTGCAGCATCGTCACCGGCCCGGTCAGCATGCCCTTCATCGGCCGGGTGGTTCGGGATTGGGCGTAGGCGGACCAACGCACCGTCATCGGTGCCGGGCGCGACACGTCGCCCCAGATGATCGGCGGCGCCACGCAGCGGCTCCCGTAGGACTGCACCCAGCCATGCTGGGTGAAGGCGTAACCGCTCAACTGCTCGCCGAAATACTTCACCATGTCGTTGCGTTCGAATTCGCCGTGCACCAGCACGTCCAGGCCGAGTTCCTCCTGCCAGCGCACCACTTCGTCGATCCAGCCTTCGACGACCCGCTCGTATTCGGCGTCGGTCATTGCCTGGCGCAGCAGCGCGGCACGGGCCTGCCGCACTTCCGCGGTCTGCGGGAAGGACCCGATCGTTGTTGTGGGAAACAGCGGCAGGCGCAGCCTCGCCTGCTGCGCCGCCCGACGCTGTGGATAGGCGCTCGCACGCCGCTCCATGGCGGCTGTGACGCCGACCAGACGTTCCGAAACCTCTGGCCGATGCACGCGCGGGCTGGTCTGTCGCGACTGCGCGGCCACGTCACTCGCCGCAAGCTGCACGGCGATCGCCGTTTCGCCTTCGTCCAGGCCGCGAGCGAGCGCCGCGACCTCCTCCAGCTTCTGGGCCGCGAATGCCAGCCATCCCTTCACCTCGCGATCCAGCTTCGTCTCCTGAGCCAGATCGACCGGCACGTGCAGCAGACTGCATGACGGCGCGACCATCAGCCGGCGGGTGCCGCGAACATTGGCAGCGCGTCGCAGGATGCCGAGTGCCACGCGCAGGTCCGTACGCCAGATGTTGCGTCCGTCCACGACACCCAGCGACAGCCACCGCTCCGCTGGTAGCGCGTCCAATACGGCGTCCAGCTCCGTGCTACCCCGCACCATATCGACGTGCAGCCCTGCCACGGGCAACCTGGCCGCGGTGGCGAGGTTGGCCCCGAGTGGGCCGAAATAGCTGGTCAGCAGGATGTCCGGCGTGGGGTTCGCGGCAAGCGTGCCGTAGGCAACCCCGAAGGCCTCTCGTGCCTTGTCCGTCAGGTCGAGCGCGAGCACCGGTTCGTCCATCTGCACCCAGGGGGCGCCCGCTTCGGCCAGCTCCCGCAGCACCTCGGCGTAGATCGGCAACACGCCGTTCAGCAGGTCCAGCGCGTCCGAGCCATCGGTGGTCTTCGATAGCAGCAAGAAGCTGACCGGCCCCAGGAGCGCGGGCCGGGTGCGGAGCGGAAAGGCGGCAGCTTCACGGAACTGCGCGAGCGGGCGGTTCGATGTCAGCGTGAAGCGCTGCCCGGACGCCAGGCGCGGGACCAGGTAGTGGTAGTTGGTGTCGAACCACTTGGTCATTTCCATCGCCGGCAGGCCGGGCGCGATGCCGGCGGCCTGCTCGGTCGCCGTCCCGCGAGAGCCGCGGGCAAGGGCGAAATACGTCGCGAGCGATACCGGCCCGTCCGACCATCCGTAACCGGGCGGGATGACGCCCAGCATGCAGGCCGTGTCCAGGACGTGGTCGTAGAGCGAAAAATCGCCCGACGGCACGTGGCTGACACCCAGCCCGACCTGAAGCCGCCAGTGTCGGGCGCGCAGCGTTGCGGCCGTGCGGTCCAGCCCGGCCGCGTCGAGGTCGCCCGACCAGAACTGTTCCAAGGCTGCCTTCAGTTCGCGCCGGTGGCCGATGCGCGGGAAGCCCAGATTGCTCGCGACCGTCATGCGAACCTCCCGGCGGGCGAAATCGCAACAAGGCCGTGGTCAGGGCGCAACACAGCGCCCGCGTGGCGACGTGCGCCACCAAGGGTGATCGGCATGGTCATCTCCTGCCCCCGGTGCACCCCGCCCGGCAGCGTTGGTTCGCGCGACGACGGCAGGTCTCCTGGCTCACGGTTCGACGCCGCCGGCCCTGTCTTCCCGAACCTTGACGGGGTTCAGTGACCCGCCTCCGGAAGGAGGCGGACAGGCCGGTGACTCACCGCTGACAGTTGCGAGGGCAGCCGCCGACTTGCCCCCGGACCAGCGGTCCAGCCGGGACGCACGGCATTCCCTTTTCACCCGCTCGCGCGGGACCGTCGACACATAAGCATAGCTTTATGTGACCGTGTTTGGCAAGCCGATGAAGCGTACTCCCGCCTCGCCATTGCGGAATCGCGAAGGCGTCGCCCGCCACTGTATTCGATGCAGGCGATGGGCGGCGGTGTGCTCTGGTCGGTCGGAGAAGAACAGGGTGACGGGGCTTACGCCTCGCAATGCTACATTCCCGTTCCCCTTGTCGAATGCGATGGCTTTTGCCGTCTGCACGAACAGGAAATCGGCCTCCTTTGCCCGCTCCCGCCTTCGGTCACGATCATCCCTTCGCCGCCCTTCGGCACTTCGGTATCGGAGATGATCGTGAACGACTTGCCCAGGATGTTCGGCGCGTCGTCGGCCGGAATGCCGGATATTTCGCCCGCGTAGGTGAATACGGTCTGTCCCAGGTGGCGCTCGGCAGCGCCACGAGCGCCCGGGCGAACGTGCTGTTCCCGTAGAATTATTCAACTAACGGGGTCCCCTCCGCGCGTGTTCTGGGCTCGAATGCGGAAACAATACTCTGTCACATGATCTGGTATTTCGATTAGAATTTGGAAGTTCTGATGCGCATCGCTCAGACGGTCCCAACTAGCACTCAATGGTGCGCGCGACTCTTTACGATGAACCGAGGGGAACGAGGTCGTTGGGCGCGATGGAGGTCGGGAAATCCACCCGTAGCGGCGGTAGCCTGAGCCGAGATCCGACTACCGCCGAATTCAACCCTCCCTTGGCCAACGGCGCGGTGGGCGCCAGCAGGAGAGATTGCGCACCGGAGTTCCTGACGAGCCAACCTCGTGATCGCGCTATTCATACGCGACGTTGTAAATTTGTTGAGATATACACGACCGGCCTCGCCCTGCGACCCTCGGCCAGCTCGCGCGGGGGATACCTCGTAGCCGAGCCTTCATTCCGTGCCGAAATAGCATAGCGCTTGCCACATTTCTGGGCATTCTGTGTTCGTGCCCTTCTGGAGCGACGGCTAAGGACAGCTCCCTGTGCGACCCGGCCAACGCCGATATCTCGATTCTGGAAGGCTCGACCCTGCACCCAGATCGTCGGTGTGCTGCGCGACCCGGTGCTGAAGGGAGACCGCCTGAACGACGCGATCCGGCGGGCGAGCGGCGATATGCCGGCGAGGGGCACCGATGTCTTCATCGGCGTGCCGCTGACGCCGCTGTCGTTCGCCGGCGCGCCGGTCGCCGAGAGAACAGGTAGCGATCAGTCATGTAGCGCGGTGGCCGCCGCGCTCCGGTCGGGCCAGCCGCCCCGAAATCTCATCAGGAGCACCGACAATGAGGACAATGCCTACTGCCCCGACCATACGCCGGTTGGCCCTTGCGCTGTTGCTGGCGGCGGCGGTGAGCGGATGCTCGAATATGGCAAAGCCTGGCCCGCAGAGTGTGGCGGGGATGTCGCCGGACGGCACCGTCAGCATGACCGAAATCATTGCAGTTGGCGCGACCGGCGGAAAGGGCACGCTAACCTTTCAGGGGCAGTCCTATCCGTTCCAGGTGGCCGGTGGGGTGACCGGCGGCGGCGGCGCGGCCAACACCCAGGCCTACGGCGAGGTGTACAACTTGCACAACATTGCCGACTTCAAAGGACTGTATACCCAAAGCAGCGGTGGGCCAGGTTTGGCGATGTCGGGCGCCAGCGATCTGTGGCTGCGCAACGCGGCCGGGGTGGTACTGCATCTAAGGGGGACGCAGAAGGGCGTGACGCTGAGCCTGGGCCGCGAGGAAATCCTAATTGAGATGCTCTGAAAAGTTTAACAGGATTTGAGCCAACGCGACGAATTTTGGCAAGATCAACGCTGCGCCACGAACTTTGCCTTGTTACGGAGTTCATAAATTCTGCGGCATGAGCCATGCTTCGATGTCCGCCTCGGGTAAGCGCCGGGCTGGCGCTGCTTGGTGACTGAAGGTCCGCTCCCCACCCATGATGGTCGAAGGGACACCGCCCACATGGTGCCCGCTTTCGAGAAACGACCAAATTCAGCTGAGCGACGGAGATGGTTTTCGTACGCCGGCCATCGTAGGCCGCGCGTCTTTGCATGGGGCCGGCATCGCATCGACGATGCGACACGCGATTGCTGGTACCACAGCGGTGACCTGATGCGGCAAGGCGTGGGCGACGAGCTATGGTTCGTAGGCCGCAAGAAGGATATCATCGTCCGCGGCGGGTCCAACATCTCTCCGCTTGAGGTCGAGCGGGTCCTGCCGAGCCATCCTCTGGTGCGCGACGCCGCGGCCTTCGCCATGCCGGATCCCGTGTTGGGCCAGGGAGCGGCGGCCATCGTGCAACTGTCGAGCGGCGCGGGTGATGCCGCGCTTGGTGCTATTCTGAAGAACACCAGGCGGCAGCTCGCGGATTACAAGGTGCCGGAGCGGCTGTGGGCTGTCGATGCCGTGCCGCGCAACCCGCTCGGCAAGGTCGATCGCCGGGCGGCGGCAGCAACGGCGATGCTCGGCAGGGCCGCCTAATCCGCGTGGCGTGGCTTGCCGCCATCCGTGAGAACGTGAAGCGGCAACGGGCTGTTCACGGATCTGCGTCCACAAACTGTGGCTGAAGACTGGGCGAGTTGGGCGACGGCGACATTGGCGCCAAGCTTCGCCCAGCGCGAACGCCGCCGACTTTGGAGTTCCGCTATGTGATGCGTCGTCCCGCGCCGAAGGGTGCTCAGCAGGAGTTAATTTTCTCGGCCGGTCATAACGAACGTTATCAACGATATGGAACGGGTCTTGACCGATCGGGTGCGGACCCTGCGTGCGAAGGTTTGTTTCTCGTCTTCGCAGAGGAAAAGCAGTCAGGCCGCTTGTGGCCAATCTCTGCCGGTTCAACCGCAGTTGCAAAAGACCGCCCTGGGTCGAACCCAGCGGTAACCACTCGACAAGATCCTTACCACCGGGTCCAGTCGTCCATCAAAATCACGGCAGCGCGATGGCCGGTTGCGCTTAGCCGCCGACCGGCGTGGCGATTGCGCCGTCGAATGCGGTCCCTTCACCCGAGGCACGCCAGCGCGCGATATCGGCGGCGACGGCCGCCTGCTTGCTCTCCCACAGCCCGATGGCGTCCGCCCCGAGCAACAGACGCAACGGTGGGTCAGCGCTCTCCACGGTCTGGATCATCGCCAGGGCCGCCTTGTCCGGGTCACCGGGCTGCCTGCCGTCGCTGCCGTAAAGGTAGTCTTCAACCGGCTTGATCACCGGGCGATAGGCTTCGATTTGCCGCACTGGCCGCATGTTCTTGTCGCCGGCAAACTCTGTCCGGAACGCACCGGGCTCGACGATGGTGACGCTGATGCCGAAGGGTCTCACCTCTTCGCGCAGCGCCTCGCTCCATCCTTCCAGGGCAAATTTTGAGGCGCAGTAAGCGGAAAAGCCCTGGAAAGCGGTAAGCCCGCCGATGCTGGTCAGCTGCAGGACATGCCCACGGCCTTGTGCGCGCAGCGTCGGCAGCACGGCACGGGTCATTTCGGCAGCAGCAAAGAAATTGATCTCCATCTGCTCGCGCAGTTGCTCGGCCGAGAACTCTTCGGCCGCCCCAAGAGAGCCGCGTCCTGCGATATTCGCCAGCACATCGATGCACCCGAAGCGGTCGAGCACCTGACGGACGGCTGCTTCGCGCGCCGCCGAGTCTATCACGTCGAGCGGAACGACGAGGGTGCGCTGCGGATAGCGTGCGGCGAGCGTGGTGAGCGCTTCCGTCCGGCGCGCGGCGATAGCTGCACGCTCACCACGGGCGAGCACCGCTGCGGCAAGCGCGCGCCCGAAGCCACTGGACGCGCCTGTGATGAACCAGACTTTGCTGTGGTTGCTCATGATTGCTGCTCCTCTCGCTGGTGCCCATCGTGGCCCCCGAAGAATAGGAGGCGAAGACGTTGTGCGATAATGTTGCTCTCAACGGGCTGCGCGCCAAGCAAATCCTGCTCGCCGGTCGCGCCTATGATGGCAATGCGCTGTGAAGTGCCCAAGGCGCCCGGGCTAACGTCTAGCCAATGGCTCGTAGGATCGACCCGCCTGCGTTCCGCCCCTCCGGCATCGCTACAGGAACCTGGTCGAACGTTTCTCCAACAAGCTCAGGCTACCGCACCATCGCCACCCGATGCGAGAGCGCGCCACCAACTACCTCGCCCTCATGAAGCCGCAACGTGGCGTGCGGGGACGCGGTGGAATTTCGGATCCGGTAAAGGTTTAGGCGGAGGTGGCCGTTGACCACTATGGCGCCCGAGCGGAGCGTTACGCCATGGCGCGCGAGTTCCAGCTTGCCGAAGTAGGGGATATCGCCCGAGCCGCCGTAATGGGGGAAGATCTTTGATGCGATAAAGGAATTGAGGCGCGTCCGCCCCCATGACACGATGTCGAAAGCGTACACAATATGACGGAAAAATAACACCGACCGATACTTGCGCTGGCTGAACATCCAGATAGCCTTTTCGCGAACCACGGGCGTGGCGGTGGCCTTACCAGCGCTGTCGAGACCCGGGGCGTTCCGGCCTGGCGCCGTCATGTCAGGTGCGAACAAGGGAGCTGGGTCGGTGCGCACCGGTCGTTAGAATGTCACGTTAGTCTGCAACCCGAGTGACAGCGCATTGGGCGTACGCGACGTACCGCCGGGATGGATGACATACTGGATGTCGGGCATGAGGCTCACGCCGTGATAGATCGTGGCCGTGTACATCGCCTCCAGCGTCTCCTCGTGCGTCTGGACGCCCAGCGGCGTGCCGAGCCCGCCGCCGGTCAGCGGCAGGCCGAACGTCTGCTCCAGCTGCTGGGTTGCGGTCAGCGCCCCGCTGACCTGAAACCAGCTCACCGCGAAGCCCAGCGTGTCCTGTGGACGCCCGAGGAACTCTGCGGTCTCGGACACGCCCCCGAACACCTGATTCTCCAGCGGCGAGGTGTCGCGATCGCTATGCACCCAGCCGCCGAACGCGATCAGCCCGTCGGTGTCACTCTGGCCGTTGCGTACCAGCATCTGGTCCACCAGCATGTAATACATGCGCCGCCCGCCATGCGGCTGGCCCTCCTGCCCGCTCAGCGCGATAGGCTGGCCGCCGCTGCCGAGGAACAGGTCGGGATAGCTCGATGTGTCCTCATCGAAGCCGACCTTGTAGTGGCCGAGCAGCCCATTTCGCCCGAAGCTCGGCACCCAGCCGATTTCGACCGGAATGCTGAGGCCGGTGCTGCCATGCTCGAACAGGTTCCAGCCGGAAATGCCGCCATTCTTCGGGTTCACCTGGAACAGTCCTGCCATCGCATAGACGGTCGGGACCACGAACACGCGCGCCTGGCCGCCCCACGTCGCCGCCGGCCAGTCCGGCTCGCCGGGATAGACCGGCAACGGGTGCGGATTGCCGCAATAAATCACGTTCATGAACTCGCAGTAGAGCGGCGAGGACGCGAAATACGTCCCCACCGGCAACCAGCCACCCGCCAGGTCCACTCTTCCGTTATCCAGGGTCTGCTCGCCGTAGAGATAGACCAGGTGCGCGAGCACATCGCCGCCCCCACCATAGATCTGCTGCACCGCATCCAGGTCGTCGTGCAGGAAATCCGCGCTGGAGCTGCGGCCGTTGCGCTCCACGATCACGGAATGCACGCTGAAGCCGGGCAGGTTGAACAGCTTCTCGCCGTCGAGATCGATCGAAAGCCCGATCTGCGACGTGTTGTCGACCCCATGCCGCTGACCGCCGGAGACAATGCCGGCGGTCTCCGAGAAGTAGTCGAGCCCGAGATTGACGCCGTGGTCCTCAAGCCAGGTCCGTGCACCGCCCCAGTCGCCCAACAGATGCTCGCTACCGAACGGCGCGGAGTAGAGCGAGGGAGTTGCGGGGGCCGTGGCGGACAGCGGCGGCTGGTTGACGGCGGGAGTGTTGGTATTCTGGTCCGGTGGCGGCTGCTGTTGCGCCTCAGCAAGCGACGCCCAGAGTGGCAAAAAGACAAGCACAAGCGCGGTGCCGAGACGCATAATTCCTCCCAGGAGCTTCACAGCCGAAACGAGCTGCACGGCCGAAACCACGATATGGTGGCGCCTGCCCGTCGAGCTGGCCGAGACGCGGCGAATTGGTCGTCAGCGTCCTGGTACTGCTGGAAACATCAGTTCGGTTGGCGGGAGGCGGTATTAGACAGTCTCATCGCGGATAATAGTAAACGACTGGGCGTGGAGCTGGATAATAGTAAACGCCTGGGCGTGGAGCTAAAGACTCGCTGGGGTCCCAGTAAGATACGGGAGGCCCTTGCCGATGCGCCGGAGGATCAACCACGGGGACTATCTGGTTGCTTGCGTCCGCGACCATCTGCGAGCTAGGGTCGGAGCTAGAACATGCTGAAATAATAAATGCGGTCGCAAGTAGCGCGACCTTAGAGGCGTTCGCCGCAGTGAAACTTCGACGAAACATTACGACGCTCCTTTGGTGACTGCTCCAGAGGGTATTCATGCTGCACCGTAGCGTCCCGCAAGTTCGAAGAATTTCGCATACGATATCGTTAAGGCTCTCGTGATCTACAACAACCAGGGGGCGCATGCCACTCGCCTCCCTTCGTGTTAGGGCCCTTGCCTGTACTTGTAGAATATCGCGACTTATAAATATGTTTGTAAAAAACTCAATAAAAAAACTCTATTCAGCCAGTGAATTTGGCTTCAGCTGGCCAGGAGTGACCACCTGAGATGCTGAAGGTGACACCTCCGTCGCCGATAGATTGAGTTGCCCGATGAAGCCGCTTGAGCCGGGTCAATGGGGCGCCTCTCGCGGAGCGGCACCGACGGTGGCCGCGTCTTGGTGTCGGAATTGCGGGCTCTGATGAAAGCGGCCTCCCGGAAGCACGGTCTATTGCTGGCGGCTCCCCAGGCCGCGGTGGCGTACACACAGACGTAACCCGCCGCCACGCGCCTTGGGCGGCCGCTGCGACGCCAACGTCACCGCCGTGGCCTGGTCTCTCTCGTGGCTGTCGGAGGTGGCAGCGGCTCCCACGAGGCAATGATACGAACCTGCTGCCGGGCCAGTGCCATGCCGGTGATGCCCGGGAAGCGCTGGCGGAGCTCGACGACGGCGGCCAACTCCCCGTGCTCATCCAATGCGCGGCGGATCGCTTCGGCAGCAGCGTTGTCGACAGCGAACATCGCACGAGCATGGCGCACTGGTGGTGACGTGCAACCTGCTCCTGCGTCGGACATGGTCCCGACAGAGGCACACCGCCCGTCGTCAGCACGGCAGACCGCGCGTGTTGGCCGCGGTGGTGGAACCATCCGTGGCCTGCGCGACGAGGTGCTGCCGCCGTTCGCCGCGGCCGACGCCGGACGCGCGCCGCAGCCGGAGATCGTCGAGCCTGACGTTCCGCTCCTGCCGATGCCCGTCGGGCGCAACGTCGTGGAGGACTACGCGAGCGTCGGCCTGACGCTGCGTCAGCATCCGGTGGCGTTCCTGCGGGGCGCGTTGCGCCCGCGCGGCGTCATGCCCTGTGCCGATCTCCTATCGAGCCGCGACGGCCAGCGCGTCATCGTGGCGGGCCTGGTGCTTGTGCGACAGCGTCCCGGCGTATGTTAAACATCTGCTTTTCCGAACGTTCCGGGTCGGATTGCTCGGCCCACAAGCAGACGTTTGCCTGATCAAGCGCTCCTGACCCACGGCGTCACGCGCAGCAAGCCGGCCCCAAGCCGCTCGTGACCGCCGATGACAGCTCAGATGGCCGATCAAGATGAAAGACGGCGTGACCCCACGGTACTCCGTGCCTTCGGCCCAGCGTCAACCGCGTCCGATCAATTTGACGATGCCGCAGCGAGTGCATCGGCCTCCTGTGGGTGCGACGGCACCGTAAACTGAAAGATTGCCCCCCGCGGTTCGTTCGCCTCGGCCCACAATCGTCCCCCGTGCGCCTCGATGATCGAGCGGCAGATCGACAGGCCCATGCCCAAACCGCCGGGCTTGGTCGTGTAGAAGGCCTCAAACAGCCGCTTGAGCTTCGCGGGATCCAGCCCGGGACCGGAATCCCGCACCGCGACGCGCACGTCGCCCAACTCGGTTGTCTCGGTGCTGATCAGCAACTCGCGCGGCCCTCGCCGACGCCGCCCATGGCCTCGACGGCGTTGATGATCAAGTTGAGGATCACCTGTTGTAGTTGGACCCGATCTCCCAGAATGAGCGGCAAGCCCGCCGCGAGCTGCGTCTGCACCGACGCACCATTCTTCACCGCTTCGCCACGTGTGAGCTCAATCACCTCGCGGATCGCCTCGTTAATGTCCACACCGTCCTTCCGTGGCGGCGCTTTTTTGATGAGCTCACGGATTCGGCGGATAACGTCGCCGGCGCGATTGGCGTCCTTGACGGTACGGCCGAGCGCCTGCCGGACCTCCTCTAGATCCGGCGATCGTGCACTCAACCAGTGCAGGGCCGTCTGGGCGTTGATGACCGTCGCAGCGATGGGCTGGTTCACTTCGTGGGCAATCGAGGCCGTGAGGTGCCCCATGGTTGCGACGCGGTTCGTGTGCGCGAGCTCCATCTCTACTTCATGGTATCGGCGCTCGCTTTCGCGGGCTTTTTCCTCCGCCCGCTTGCGTTCGGTCAGATCGAGAACGAAGGCGACCCCTTGGTTCCCGGTTTCGTCCAAGCCTGCCACGCCGATCAGCACGGGCACGCGGCTGCCGTCTTTCCGCAGGCACTCCTTCTCGTACGGTTGCACGCGCCCGGTCATCTTCATCTCGGCTACAGCGCGCGCGTCGCGGTCGCGCCATTCCAGCGGCGTCAGGTCCGTCCAGCGGATGCGACCCGCGACGAGATCTGCACGGTCGTATCCCACGATGCGGAGAAACGCCTCATTGGCGTCGATAATCCGACCATCGAGATCCCGGAGGGTGATCCCGATGATGTTGGCGTCGACCAGGCATCGGATCCTCGCTTCGCGCTCCGCGAGATCGCCGTACAGACGGGCATTCTCCAGCGCGATCGCTGCCTGCGAGGCAAGCAGCTTCAACACCGCGATCCGGCCTGGCGCAAAGACTCGGGGGGCCAGATTGTTCTCAAGGTAGAGCACGCCGATCAGCTTGGCCTGGTTGAGCAACGGCAAGCAGAGAATGGAACGGGCGCGGTGGTGACGGATGTAGGGATCCTTAGAAAAGGAGTTCTCGGCTGAGGCGTCGTCGAGGATCACGCTCTCCCGAGTGCGCAGGACATAATGAAGGACCGAATCCGGCAGCGCGGCCCCGGCCGTAGGGACTTCGCGCAGACGCACGACGACCGCGTCACCACCGGTTGTGGCTTCCGCCTCGATCCGTTGCTCCGCGCCGCGCGCAAGGATCAACAGCCCGCGCTCCGCCCCCGCCTGCGCGATTGCGGTGCGCATGAGCGTGTCGAGCAGCTTGTCCAGGGCGATCTCGCTCGACACGACTTGGGACACTTTGAGCACCGTCGCGAGGTCGAGGTGCTCGACCGGAGCTCCGATCGTGCCTGTCGGAGCCGGCGCTCGCTCCTCCCCCCTGAGGTGTGGATGGAGCTGATCGAGTTGCCGCACCTTCCCATCGGCCCCCCAACTTCGGTAACAGTGCTGGGCGTTTCGCAGATGGGCCTGGGAATTCGTCTCGAAGCCACGCGCCGCATAGAAGCGCCCGGCAAGTTCATAGGCGAGCGCTTCGTTGTGGACAAAGCCGTTTGTCTGGGCCGAACGGATGGCCTGTTCGTAGAGGCGCATCGCGTCGAGGTCATGGCCCTCGATCCGGGCGATCTCCGCCCCGACCAGCGCGGCGCGATTTTCAAAGTTCTCCGGACAGACAGTTGCCCAGACCTCGAGCTGTCCGTGGTGCGCGACCAGAGCCTCGACGTGCTGCTGTCGCTGGCCGGCGGCTGCGGACTCGCAGGATGCCGCTTGGGAGAGTGCCCCGTAAAAATGATACTCCGCCATTTCGAACTGTGAAACCGAGGTCCACTGCAGCGGTCGCGCCCTTTCTGAGGCCTCGAGGGCGCCGGAATAATCGCCGGCAAGGAAGCGCGCCTGCGACTTGCGGATCCAGTACCAGCCCTCCGCCAGCGCCAGATCCGAGTTACCGGAGAAGCGACGCTCGAGTTGAAGCTCATCAAACTGCTCATCGTCAAAGCGACCGAATTTGGGCGTCAGGCCACGGAGTGTCCGAATGAGCCCGAGCTGTCCCGCGATGCAGTCAATCACAAAGCCGAACCGCATGTTTTGCGCGAACGCGAGGCCACGCTCGGCTTCGGCTTGCACCTCGTCGAGCGGATCGCCCGCCGCGAGAAGGTTCGTGTTCAGGTGGGTGTAGCAGTACGCCGCATAAGTGAGATCGCCGATCTGGTTTGCTGTCTCCAACGCACGCCGCACCAGCTCGCGGCCCTCCCGGGCATATCTTGTCCAGAGCATGACTAAATATGCAAAGTTCATATAGGTCCTGGCCTGGAAGCGCTTCAGCCCGCGTTGTTCGACCAGTTCATAGCCGAGCCGGCCGAACCGAAGTCCGGCTTGGTAGTCGCCGAAGTGCGGCCCTGCGAGCAAGCCAAGAATTGCATAGGCGTAGCACGAACCGTCACAGTTGCCGCCCTCGAGGCTGAGATTGACCGCTCGACAGATGATCAGGGAACGCAGATTCGCATCCGTATAGTAGGCAGGCGACCCGAGCTTGGTCAGGACATCGAGGGTCGCAAGCGATGCCGGGTCACTCATCAAGGGCAGATCGATGAGGCTCTCGATCGCGCGGGGGCCGAGTTGGGACCAGATCCGCTCATACTCGCGCCGAGCCTCGTCTTCTCGTCGGGTGCGCTGACCACTCGATGCCCAGATGCCGGAGATAGTCGAGACCGACAGCGATCGCGCGGCTGCCCTGATCCAGGGTCGTGCACAGATCCACCTGCAGGCAAGTGACGCTGGCGCGTTCGACCGTCGTTGCGGCGCGGCCGGAGAGCGCGACCAAGCGCTGCTCCGCCTCCATCACCGCGCCGGTGAGGAACTCGCATTCCGCCCGGTGCAGCTCCAGCGCGAAGGCGAGCTCGTGCCGGCGTTCCAAGCAATCCCCTGCCAACAGTGTCGTCCCGGCGATGAGGTAGGTGAGCGCCGAGGCGTAGGCGGTCGAAGCCTTGGCCCGCTTGCCGGCGATCAGATTGAACTCGGCCAGCTGCTCGCGTTCGTCCCGTGCGGTGATCAGCGCAGCGCCGCGGTTGAGCTGATTGACGATCTCGAAGATCGCCTCCTCAAGCTGCTCCGGCGGCGTCCGCGCCGCCAGCAGCCGGCCGATCCGGAGGTGGTCCGCGGCCCGCGAGGCTTCCGGGATCAGCGAATATGCGGCTTCCTGCACCCGGTCGTGGATAAACCTGTAGGAGCCGTCCAGGCGCTCAACCAACTCCTGACGGACCGCCTCCCACAGCGCCGCATCGACCTGCGTCTCGGAGGTGTCGAGAACGATCGCGAGCATCGCGGTCCCGGCGAGGTTGCCCAGACAGGCGAGTTGCTGCAGCGCCCCCTGTGTCTCGATCGGAAGGCGGGTCAGCTTCCCGACCGTGAGGTCCACCACATTGTCGGTGTACCCCTTGGCGCGAATGCGAGTGAGATCCCAGGACCAGCGCGCCGCGTCGTGATCGAAGTGGAGCAAGTCCTCGTCGGCTAGGGCGTAGAGAAACTGAATGACGAAGAATGGATTGCCCGCGGTCTTCTCCCGCACCAGCTGCGCCAGCGGCGTGGCCTGCGCCGCTTCGCAGCGAAGCGCGTCGGCAATCAACTGCCCGACATGCTCGCGCGCGAGCGGCGCCAGCGCGATCTCGGTGACCGTGGCACCCACGCGCCGAACCGCCGCGAGCTTGCGCGGCAACGGATGCGCGGCATCGACCTCGTTGTCGCGATAGGCGCCGACCAGCAGCAGGTGCCGCACTTCCGGCTCGGTCAACAGATCCTCCAGCAAATCGAGCGTCGCCGCGTCCAGCCATTGCAAATCGTCGAGGAACAGCGCCAGCGGATGCTCGGGCCCGGCGAACACACTGAGGAAGCGCCGGAATACCAACTGGAACCGCCCCTGCGCCTGCTGGGACGGAAGCTCGGGAACCGGCGGCTGTTCGCCAACGACGAGCGTCAGGTCGGGGACGAGGTCGACGATGAGGCGCCCGTTCGGGCCCAGCGCCTCGCGCAGCGCGTCGCGCCAGCTGGCCAACTCGGCGTCGCTCTTGCCCAGCAGGGAGCGGATCAGGCCCTGAAAGGCTTGCGCCAGCGTCGCATAGGGGATGTCGCGCTTGTACTGATCGAACTTGCCGGCCGCGAACAGCCCGCGCGGCGGCACCAGCGCCTTGTGCAGCTCATTGACGACGGCGGACTTGCCGATGCCGGAATAGCCGGAGACCAGCACCAGCTCCGGCCGGCCGCTGGTGACGACGCGGTCGAAGGCGGCGAGCAAGGTCTCGATCTCGCGCTCTCGCCCGTATAATTTCTCGGGAATCAGAAGCCGGTCGGACGTGTCCTGTTGGCCCAGCGGGAAGGCGCCGATCCGGTGCCGAGTCTCCCATGCACCAAGGCAGCGCCGCAGATCGCGCTCGACGCCGGCCGCGGTCTGGTAGCGGTCCTCGGCGGTCTTGGCGAGCAGCTTCATGATGATATGCGAGACCGGGGGCGGGATCTTCTCCAACCGTTCGCTTGGCGGCACCGGCTTTCTGGCGATATGGCAGTGAACCCACTCCATCGGATCGGACGCGGTGAACGGCAATGAGCCCGTCAGCATCTGGTAGAGCGTGACGCCGAAGGCGTAGAGGTCGCTGCGGGAGTCGATCGAGCGGTTCATCCGTCCGGTCTGTTCGGGCGCCATGTAGGCGAGCGTGCCGGCGATGAACTCGGGTGGCGCAGGCGGCAGCCGTTCGCGCGGCAGCCGCGAGGTGAGGCCGAACCCGGTGAGCCGGACCCGCCCGTCCGCACAGTTCACCAGGAGATGGGCAGGCTTCAGGTCCTTGTGCACCAGACCGCGCGCGTGGAGCTTGCCGAGGGCCGCGGCGATGCCGACGGCCAAGGGCAGGAAGCTGCCCACCGCCATGGGGGCGCCGAGCAGCCGCTCGAGCGGCTCGCCGCCCGGATCCTCGAGCACCAGCATGCTGCCCCCGCGTGTGCGCTCAAGCGCCAGGGGTCGCACCGCCCAGGTCTCGTCCAGCGCGTCCTTCAAGCCGTATTCGTGGGCCAGGCGATCGAGGCAACTCGGGCTGGGATGCTCTGAGGCGGGCACCACGGCCAGCACGGCGCTTCGCTCGCCGTCCTTCGCCTCACGCCAGGTTCTGCAGAAGACGCGTTCCCCATCCGCCCACAAGACCTGGAGCTGGCCATCTCGCTCTGCGCCAAAACGAGAGAACAGGTTCAATTGCCGAACTCCGCCGGCAAGCGGGTTGTCGCCAGCGGGCTGGCGCACTGGTGCCCATGCACACACGGGCCATAAGCCGCTTGATCCGGTAGCTTGCCATAGCCAAGCCGGCATGACGATTTCTTTTACTGGCGCTTGGCAACCTTCCGCGACGGCCAGCAGATGGCCGCTCGGCCAGTCTCTGCCTGTTGAGCCGCCGTTGTGAAGGAGCGCTCTGGACAGTAGCAGTATCTGTATGGGGCCGAGGCCAAAACCATAAGAAGGAGACATGACGGTTGCGCCCGGGTCGGGACATCACGCCGCCTCTGAATCATCTCCTTATCGGCTCAGGCTTGGTAGCCCCAACAAATGCGCCACGTCCACTTCGAACATGACACCGAGGTAAACCGCGTGGGTAATGTTGCCGCTCGGCGTGGGGTTGTTCACCTGGTCGGGATGGGACATGAACCCGACGAACGGCTTGAGCGACATGCCGGGTGCGAGGGCGATGCCGTAGTAGACCTCGTAGTCGATCTCCGACGCACTCGCCTGGCCGCCGGTGGTTTTGGACAGAACGCTGTTGATGCGCCCGGTGAGGCGGGGGTTCACGTCGACAAGGCTCACCGCGAGGCCGAGCGTATCGTTGGGTCGCGGGGCGAACACACCTTTGTAGTAGGTGCCGGCGAAGACCATCCTTTCAACGTCGGGTTCACCGCTGGTCGTCCAGTTCGCGCCGCCGAACAAGGTCAGCCCGCGATCGGACGCACCGGGCCGGTAGACCATCTGCTGGGCCTGGACGTAGACTTGGCTCAGGCCGTAATCCATCTTCGATGTCCCGCCGTACAGGACGCGGTTGAGGCCGTCGGTGTTGAGCAGGGGATCGGCGTAGGTGCCGGTGACGTAGAAGCCGCCGACGGAAAAGGCGCGCGGGTAGGGGTCGTTCTGCAGGGTCGTTCTATAGCCGAACTGGACCGGAAAAGTGGCGCCGTTGGCGTAGTTGAGCCCCCAGTCCGGGCCGGGAAAACCGCCGTGGTTGGTGGTGGCGGCCACCGGTTCGTTCTCGTAAACGCCGATATTGGTGTAGAATGGGCCGGCAATGCGTATCTGCGCGACCGCGGCCCAGGATGACGCGAGATAGGGAGGGTAGCCTCTGTCGAACGTATAGGCGGCCGGCGTGCGGCACAGACTGGTGATGAACGTGCAATAGAGCTCGGAGCCGTCGAACTGTGTGTAGGCGGGAAGCCGGCCCAGACGCAGGTTGACCTGCTGGTTGAACAGGTTCTGCTCATAGGACAGCTCGTTCAGGCGGAACGCGGGACCGTCGCCGGCGAAAAGGCGGTTGTTCAGGTATGTGCTGCCGGAATTCGGCGTAGAAGGCTTGGCCCTGCAGATCGTCCAGCAGGAAGTGAACGGCGCCTCCGGTGATCCCGGCGATGCGCTCCATGTCGAGATTGAAACCCAGCTCGGTGAATCCCTGGAACGACAGGCCCTGCTTGACGCCGCCGCTCACAGTGGCGATGTCGTCGGAGAGGTTCCGGGCGACGATGTAGATGCCGTGGTCCGCGAGCGCTTGCCCGAAATCGGCGCCGAGCGGTCGCAGGTTGAAAAAATAGCCGCCTTGCGTGCCGGATGCCGGCAGAGCTTCCGGCGGCTCGAGTGGTATGAGAAGGGGCGGGAAGGTCGTGCCAGTCTGATCCTGTGCCTCGGCGATCACTGGGAACAGGATCATGGTCGCGAACAGGAAAAACCAGTAGATCATGGTTACCTCCATTGGTTCGGGCGCCCAGGACTGCTGATACCAATCGCGCCAAGGTTTTCGGCTCACTAGGGAGTGACCTAACCTGTCCTATTCAGCGCGAAGGCACCGACGCTGCCCGGTGAACGGCGGACGAGGATTTGCGCGGCGGCTATTTCATCGCGATTTCGGACCAGACGTGGTGGGCGTTGGGGTTTGCGGGAGATGGCGGGCGCGGGGCTTTGGCCCCGATCGTCACGGTCCGGCAGGTTGCAGGCTCCATACAGCGGGGGGCCGTCGACCCGGCTTGATGTAGCCGCATCGGTAATCACCCGTGCTCTCGACCGTCTAGAACTGGGTGGCCTTGCCAAACGCAGCGTGGACCCGGCGGACAGGCGGAGCATCGTGGTCGCCCTCACCACTGTCGACCGCGTCTTCGTGGAAGATTTGGGAGCCTTGATGAAGGCGGCCTCCGCAAATCTGGCTGCGATGGAGTAGCTGCACGCTACTAGCTGCAGTCGCCAGTCCAACGCCCGCGTTCACCGCTGTGGTTCGGTCTCTCTCGTGGCTCCAAGT
This sequence comes from uncultured Pseudomonadota bacterium, assembly GCA_963764895.1. Taxonomy (GTDB): domain Bacteria; phylum Pseudomonadota; class Alphaproteobacteria; order Acetobacterales; family Acetobacteraceae; genus CAVXUK01. Next base: position 143,487 of record CAVXUK010000006.1, on the reverse strand, counting down.
GAGTTCAAGCAAATTTAATATGGGTACAAATCGAGTTTCCCTGGGCAGCTCCGCGCTTCCTATTTCACGACAAGATGCATTTCGTGCTCTCGAGCTACGCGACCTATAGCTCGGTCAGTTCGTCGGGCAGCTTCCCTTGTTGCCGCGGGCTTAATAAGCCGCCTACGCAAGACCATTGAGACCGAACACAGGCACTCGAAATGGTAAAGCAACGTTCGTTTTTGTGCGCTGCGCAGCACGGACCATCAGAATGGGCGTTCTACAAGAATGTTCCACCAGATTGACCAGCCATGGTCTTCCGTGGCGGCGGACGGCACCAGCGCCCAATTCCAACGGCGATCTCGCGGCAGCGCGCGGCCCGTGGTGGCTGTCCACCACCGCCCACGGAATCCATATACCGTGCATTTCGCACCCTCCACCGCCTCGCACTCAGTGGCAATCCGGTCCACCGGCATTTCAAAATGCAGCGCGAGCGCGCGACGCACTGTGAACGGTGGAGGCGGTAGCACAATGGCCAAACGCGAGAGCTTCAGCACGACGTGCTGACGGGTGTCGGAGCCGAGATGAGCGACCATAGGGCTTTCCTCTAATGCCATTACATTCTTAGGTCTGCTTAACACGACACCGGTGCACGAGAACTGCCTTCGGAAAATTTGGCTATTCTCAATTGAGAATTCCTGGCGGGAGGCGATAGGCCGACCTTGGCGGCGATAGTTGGCGCATAATCGAGACGCTCAAACCATTGGAAAAATTTTGCGATGGGTCGGACCCGCCGACGCGGCGAATTGGGAGCTTTCCCCACCCCCCTCGGGGGCATCGACCCGGATGAGTAGACCCTCGGGGCGCGAGTGGTATGCAGAGGGGAAACGCCGCTAGCGCCGGGACACGCCAAGCACGAGGGCGGCGGACCACCGGGATGCCGACCACCTGCGGCCCCGTCGAGAAATTCGCGCCGCGTTGGAATTCCATTCATTTCATATCACGCAATGTGCTGAGCGAGCGGAGGCCGCGATGCAATTCAGCAATCGGGATATCGCGCTCGCGCCGTGGTGTTCGGCAGCCCGGCTTCGCGGTGACCGGTTTCTATACCTCAACATCCTGGTCCTGGTCACCGTCGCAGGATTGCTGTTCGTCACCGCCCGATGGCTGTTCCGCTGTATGGCCGACCGCCAGCAGGAAGCTGACCGTCGAGCCCACTTGCAGCGCGTCCAGCATGTAGGTCCGCGCATCCGCACGCCAGGCGGCGACGCGCGCATTCAGCGCCTCGCCGGCCGGATGCGGAGATATGGCGCTGTCGACGACCACCGCGCAGACAATGCCGAGCAGCACTTCCTCGATCGCGTCATGGCGGTGTCGAAGATCGTCAGCGGATCGAACATGTTCGGCATGCCGATGACGGCGGCAGTGATGCCGGCCATCAGGAAGATGTAGCTGCGCGCCCCGCGGGCTCCTAGACGGCTGGGAGACATGAAGCGGATGTCGAAAGTGAGGAACAGGACGAGCCTCGGCGATTTGCGGGATGGGCCGGTTCAGGGGTCGGCCGCGGCCAATCGGGCACGCAGCCGGTGCACTTCCTGGCGCAGCGTCTTCGTTTCGACGATGTGGTAGCCGCGGCCTGCTTGTTCTGCGAGGGTCCGCAGCATGTCGCGCTCGTCGAGTGCGATGTCGCTGCCGGTTTCGTGCGGCCCGTAAAGCGCGATCGCCGCGGGCTGGCCTGCGCCGTCGAACACCGGCACGGCAAGGCACGGCGCCTGCTCTTCCTCCGTTAGGCCTAGTCCCCGCCAGATACCCGGGGGCAGCCGGACAAGCTCGCGTTGCTTGAGGCAAGCGATCACCGCCGCGTGGCGCCTCGGTTGCAGCTGCCGCTGCGACTCCTCGCCCCAGCCCACCGCCGGCTCCATCCGGAGAAGGTTGCCGTCGATCTCCCGGAACACGGCAGCTGAGGTCAGTCGCATGCAGCGCACCGGCTCCTCGACGAGGCTGCGGTCGATGGCGGCAAAACTGTCGGCCTGGAGCGCGGCGTGCCCGGCATGTTCGAGGCGGTGGCGTGTCGCGTGATAGGAGCGGCTGAAGATGTGGTCGGCCAACTCAACGGCAAACTCGTGAAGCCGTTGCAGCGCCAGCAGGATGATCGGCGCCACCACCAGGGGCCAGATCCATTCCGGCAGGTGCAGCGCGCTGTGGATTTCGGCAATTTGCTCGTGCAGGAAGACAATCGGCACGCCGAGGACCAGCGTCAGAGCCGTCGTCAGCGAACCATGGCGCAGCGGGATCGCGACGCTGATCACGCGCTGCCGTCGCACCGCGGTCCAGACGAAATAGGCGAAAAAGCCCTGAACGAGATACAGCAGCCCGATGATCGTCTGTGACGGCGTAGTGCCGAACACGTTCTCCAAAAACCCGGTCGTGGTGCAGAACTCGGCGACGAGGAAGCTCGACAGGCCGAGGGCGCAACCGGCGATGACCCAGAGCATGCGCTGCTGGTTACGCGGATGCAGGCCGCGACGGCGCCGGAGCAGGATCGCCAGCACCAGCAGGTTCACGGCATATTGGGCGATGAAGGTCGCGGTCGTGAGCCGTTCCGTCGGGACGCCGAACAGATTGGCGCTGTTCGACAATCGCAAGGCAACGAGAAGGCCGCCGATAACCAGCGCCAGCGGTGCCCATCGCTTCCAGCGCGGATTGGGTTCCTCCTCCGGGAAGCGCGGCGCAAACAGGAGCAGGCCACCGAGCGCCGCGCCGATCGCCAGCGACTCGGCGATCTGCTGGGCCAGCAGGGCCAGCGGAAGCTGCTGCAGCAGCGCGTAATAGGTGAATGTCCGTCCCGGATTGAACCAAAGGAAATACAAAAAGAAGCCCCAGTTCGCGACGCTCGGCCGGGCCCAGACCAGGGAGCAGGCGGCGAGCATGGCGAACACGCTCACCAGCGTGTCCGCCAGCAATACGAGGCGCTCGCCGAAATCGAGCGGCGCGTCCGCGGAGCGGAGATGCACCACGCGGAGCGGTCCACCGGTCGCCGGCAGCAGTGCAAGATCGACCTCCTGACCGGACAGGGTATATTGCAGCCCGCCCGATCCGCCGAGCACGATGACGGCGGCCGCGCAGGCCTGGCTGAACGGCGCGAAGCAGTTCATCTGCGCGAGATCCAGCCGGTCGCCGACGACGATCCCGGCCTGCGCCGCCGGTGAATCGGTCTTGTTCGGGAACGGATACTGCGTATCGACGACGCGGCCGTCGTTATCGGCGGAAAAGCCGAGCGAGGCGAGCGGCCAGACGATCCGGTAGAGCGACGGCACCACCATCGCGAAACCCCAGAGGGTCAGGATGGCCAACACCAGCCGGGACAGTCCGATCGACCATCGCGCATGCAGTTTCCGGCGCTGTTTCACTCCTCCCCCTCGGCGTCCATGCAAGCGCACTGCGCCGGCCGTTCACCGCCGTGAACGCAAAAGCGATGCCGCGCACTTATCCGCCGTCCCGCTGCAGTCCTGATCCTGATTTTCCGGTCGTCTTATAGCGTGCCAAGCAGGGCAGGTCAGGGGCCCATGAAGGCGTTCGCCATGCGCGGCACGGTCGGGTCGGAGTTCAGCTTTCTATTTCGCGGGAGCCGATATCCGCTTGCCACCAACAACCGCATGCCGGACTGGGTGTCCGGAACGTCCGCTTCAGGGGTCGGCCTATTGGCCGTCCATTGGGTGACATGGGTCGAATGCAGCCCCTCATTCAACCTGTCAAAATCTCTGTGCAGGGGGACTGGTTTGCGCATGACGTTCTCCACCGTGATGGTCAAGAACATTTCGATCCGCGCCATCAGCCGCATGACCGGCACCAGCGAAAACACAGTGTTGAAGCTGCTGGAGGACGCGCGCCAAGCTTTCTCGGACCATCGAATTTGACACGCCCGGCCGAGGCAATTTGCAATCAGAGGTCCGAAATTCTGTGAGTCGGACACACCCTGGCCCAATAATCGAGCAGCTCCTGGTCGGACCCGCTGGACTGACGAATTGCCTACCCGTCCCCACCCCCTCGGGGCATCGACACGAATGAGCTACCCCGGGCAGGGTCCAAGGCTGTTCAACGCTAGATCGTGACGAGCCGCGCCAGCATGTCCGGGGGTGGCACGTGCTGCCTGAAGCAGGGCGGCATGTTTTCGGAAGATAACCTCAATCTCGGCGGAATTCGATCCCCTTGTGGATGTAGCGGACCCCTGTGTGAGCGGGGGCGCGGCGCCACGCCAGACCGACGGTCGCGTTCAGCTTGCGGCGGTGCACATCGATGAAGGTAGCGATGCCTCGATATGAGTGGCTGCCGGTGACGATGGCAAGAATGGAGAACAGCAACACGTGGCAAGCTTGTATTTCTGCCCCTGCCCGCGGCGAGGATCGGGAAAGTCAGCCAGCGTTGAACGGCCTTGGCTCCCCGGCAGCAGCCCTAGCCTCGGCTGCACACCCGCTCACATCCCCAGCAACTTGAGGTTGTACTTTGCGGTGAGATCCGGAATCCAATCGGACAGGTAGGTGACCCCATACTTTTGAGCCAACTCCGCCCGGCGATGCGGGTCTCCTGCTTCCGCCAGCTCCACGAAATACGCCTCAAATCCCGGCGGGGAGATGATTTCCAGCAACCGTGCCGGCCCGGGCCCCGGATTCCAGAACGCATGGGGCACTCTACGTGGCTTGCAGAGGTAGGTGCCCGCCTCCGCTGCCTCGATCACCTGTTCGCCAACGCGCGCCCCGATGACGCCTTCCAGGACAAAGGAGTATTCGTCCTCGTGGGTGTGAACATGGGGCCACGTGAGCCGCAATGGCTCCATCGGGTGTTCGACCACGGCAAACGCCTCGCCGGTATCTTGGCCAGCGAGGCGGAACACGAACTCCCATCCCACCAAGCGAGACAGACCGCCCTTGGTCCGGGCGAACAACGATGGATGCCATAAAAGTTCCTCCTGTCCGCGCTGGGTACCTGTCAGTCCAGCCATCGCGATGGTCGGCGAGTAAACAAAAATCGCTCCATCGGGTTCCGGATCCTCGCTGCCACTTTATTCCCAGCTAGCATACGATCGAGGCCGAAGTGCTGGCGGTGCTTCATCATTGTGTCCTCGGAAGTAGCCGGCAGCCGATGCAGCCGGCGTGGCAGGCCAGTATAGGCTCGTCCCCGCGCGAGACGGCGCCGACACTCCCGGGGGCTGCGGCGCCGGTTACAGGGGATGGTAGAGGGGACGGCGCCAGATGCTGCCCGGAAACCCGCGTAATGCCTCACACGGTGGCGGATGCCCTCTCTAACGCGGCCGGATCGGGGCGGCAGCGCGGGCCATACTGCTAGTGTTCAGACCCAGTCGGATGATTTACGAGGTATGTCGCCGCGGCGGAGGGCGAAGCGATGATCTGCGGCACCATCTGTTTGAATCTGAACGCTCTCATGTTCGCCACTTCAAGGAGCAGGCGCGGAAATTCTTTGCTTGTTCGTCAAGCTGGTCAGCGTGGCCGCCGCTGGACAGGGTAGGAGGCACGATCATGAAACGACGGTTGATCATGCTCTGATGCGCACAAGGCCCTGCGTAGGGAAAGAGCGCAATCTCATTTCCGAGCGCCCCCGCTTGGCGCTGGCGGGCAAGAAGGTGCAGGGCGCCAGGCTGGGCAACCGGGCCAATCTGGCGGAGGCTCAAGCCAAGGGCGCGGAGGCGTTGACCCGCGGCGCTGACCCGTTCGCGGCGAACGTGTTGCCCATCGTGCGCCAAATTCAGGCAAGCGGCGTCACCGGCCACAGGAATATCGCCGCCGCGCTCAACACGCGTGGCATTCGGACGGCAAGGGGCGGGGTGGGGCGTGACAGCACCGTGCGCAATCTGCTGGCGCGGGAATAAAACCGTGGGTAGCCGCGCAGGGCGCGAACCGAGTGGCACAGCAGCTCTCGATCATGAGCGCGGGCGACTTTGTCCGAGGCAACTGGTATCCGATTGGTATCCCGTTGCCGCCGGAACGCCTGTCTGGGTGGGCTAATCTATTGATAAATTGGTCGGAGCGGCGGGATTCGAACCCACGACCCCCAGTCCCCCAGACTGATGCGCTACCAGGCTGCGCTACGCTCCGACCATGGGTGCCGTCGTCTATCAGCGATGCGCCGGCGCCGCAATGCCGGGTCCGCGGCGCATGTCGCTCCTCGCTCAGCCGTGCGCGGCCACGAACACGCGCTTCAGGCCATAGGCCAGCCAAACCCGGTGCGTGGCCAGCACGTCGCCGCCGAGGATTGCGTCAGCGTCGTCCAGGTTCAGCCGGGTGACGATGACCGGCGTGTCCGCCATCACGACGCCGCCAATCTCCAGCGCCGCGAAGCGGTGCAGATGGGCGCCGTCGGCGGACGCGGCGAGGCCATGCACGGTTATCGGCCGGTCGCGCTGCATGGCTGCTGCCGTCAGCCCGGCGCGCGCCGCCGCCTCAGAGTCGACCGTGGTCCAGCTCGCTCCGGTATCGAAGAACGCGGCCATATCGGTGCCGTCGAGCCGGACCCCGAAAAACAGATGCCGGTGCAAGGACCAGTGCGCCGCGATCCCCTGATAGGGCATAGACCAGGGCAGGGCGGGGGCGTCACAGGTGGCCGGCTCGTAGAACCCCACGACATGATGCGCGAGATCCACGTCGAGGTCGAAATCGCCCAGCAGATCCGCTCCCAGCAGGCCATCGACCGGCCGGCCGCCCAGGCCCGGCAGTGTCACGCCGGCGACCAGCAGGCTGTAGCCGGTCAGCGCCAACGCGCCGGCCGCCATCTGTTTCGGCCGCACTTCCCCCGCCGTCACGCGGCCGCCGAGTCCAGCCACGGTGCGCACATAGGCGTTGTGTTCCGCCAGACCGAGTCGCCTCACCGCCGCCGTGGTCAGCAGCGTCCGCTCGGCCCCCGTGTCCAGCACCAACGACACGTGGACGCCGTCGATCGTCATGCTGACCAGCGGCACACCGTGCGCCATGTCGACAGCGACCTCGGCGCGCAGCCGCGGCACGCATGGGGCAGGTGCGGCCAGCGCGGTGCCGGCCGGGATCGCCAGGGTCATGCCAAGTGCCCACAACAGCGCCAGGCGGCGGTTGGGACGTGGCGTCATGGCCATGCATGGATCCTTCGGCATTGTGCAGCCCGCGATCCTGGCGCGCGCCGCGGCGAATCTTCGCTGGCCACCCGCAAGACGGTGCCTTCCAACCCCAGACGTTAACGAGCAATAATAAAGCGCAATCCGTGTCGGCTCGGCAATGCCGCGTCGTCCGGCGGCATATGGGGACAGGGGTGATGAGCGAACTGACCGGCGCGCTTGACGATATGGCATGGCCGGCCCCACCCGCGCAGGCGCGCGATCCCGCGATGCTGGACACTGTTTCCCGGGACGATGCGGCGTCTGGCATCAGCCGCCTCCGAGGGACGATCCCGCTGCGAGGCCGCCTGCGACGAGCCCGGCCGTCGGGCGAGCTGCCGCAGCCCGCGCTCTGGCGTGGGGCGATGCGCGGAGTGGCGCGGCTGCTGGCGCTTCTGGCGTCAAGCTGCGCGACCTGGGGCGAGCTGCCGCCTGTCGAGATCATTGCGCCGTCCCGGTCCGGGTCCGTGCTTACGCCGCGCCGGCTGGTGCGGGGCTTGTCACGGCGGACGCGCGCGCGGGCGCTGCGGCGGCTGTCGTTGCTGCCGTGTTTCGGCGCCAGGGACTATCTGGCCCTGCACCATGATGTCGCCCGCAGCACGATCCCGCCGGCATTCCATGCGCTGTTCATCGGCACCAGCGAGGGGCGTCCGCTGTTTCGCCCGGTGGCGATGGCGCGCAGCCTCGGCTTGCTGGCGGCGCGACCGGCCGCCGCGCACGTGGCCACGCTGCCGCCGCTTGCGTCCCTGGTGGCCCGCGCGCCACGGGTTGGCGTCTATGTCAGCGCACGCGGCAACGTCTTCATGCGCGAGATCGCCGAGGATCTGGCTGCCAGCCTGCGCGCGGCCGGCGTGGAGAGCGCGGTGCTGGACGAGACCGCCGATATCGCTGCCCGCCCGCCACACTGCGTGTTCGTCGCCCCGCACGAGTTCTTCGTGCTCGGGCAAGGCCCGGCCTGGGTGCGCGACGACGTGGTGGCCAGCGCGGTCATGCTGAACACCGAACAGGTGCAGACCCCGTGGTTCGGCCGTGCGCTGCCGTTCGTGCTGGCCTCCCGCGGCGTGATCGATCTGTGCGCCCAGACCGGCGCGTTGTTCGCGCGTACCGGGCTGCCGAGCCTGCATGTCGGCGTGCCGCCGTCGCCCGGCGCCGGGGTGCTGAGCACCGCCGACCGCCGCCATCCGCTGTTCCGCGTGCTGCCGCAGGCTGCCCGCGCCGTGCCGTCCACCGGCACGAGGCTTACGGACCGCCCGATCGACATCGCCTTCTTCGGCGCCGAAAGCCCGCATCGCGAGGCGTGGCTGGCGCGCAACGCGGCATTCCTGGCCGAGTACGAGACGTTCATCCATCTCCGGCGCATGTTGCGCGGGCCGATCCTGCCCGACTCGCCGGATGGCGCGCTGACGCGCCTCGCGCAGCATGTCTGTGGCCATGCCCGCATTTCACTGAACCTGCATCGCGACGTGTTCAGCTATCTGGAATGGCACCGGGTCGTGCGGCTTGGCATGGCCGGCGGCAGTGTCGTCGTGTCGGAGCCCTGCCTGCCGCACCCGTTGCTGCGGCCCGGCGTGCATTACCTGGAGGAGAACACCCGGCAGATCCCGGAGCTGATTGCCTGGCTGCTGCGTACAGGCCGACGGGCGGCAGCTTGCCGCCGCCATCCAGTGCCAGGCCGCAGCACTGCTGGCAACGGAGCTCGACGGACGGCAGGTCGCCGCGCGCGTGCTGGCCTTCCTGCTCGACGGCGCCGGCTGATGCGCCCGGTGGCTGCCGAGACCGTGTACGATCATATCGGCCGCTCCGCGCCGCCCGAGTCGCTGGTGACGGTCGCGGTCAGCCTGTATGAATACGGCCGCTTCCTGCCCGAATGCCTCGCGTCGGTGGCCGATCAGCGCCACCACGACCTCGAACTGATCGTGGTGGACGATGCCTCCGCCGACGACCATTCGCTCGACATGGCGCATGACTGGCTGCAGGCCCATGCCGGCCGGTTCACGCGCTCGCTGCTGCTGCGCCACGACCGCAACCAGGGGTTGGCGCAGGCCCGCAACACGGCGTTTTCGCATGCGCGCGGCGAGTGGGTGTTCGTGCTCGACGCCGACAATGCGATCTATCCCCGTGCCATCGCCCGGCTGCATGACGTGCTGCGCGCCGAGCCGTTCGATGCCGCCTACACGCAGCTGGAGTTGTTCGGCTCCAAGCGGCAGCTTGGAGTGGCCGACGTGTTCCAGAGCGACCAGCTCGCCCGCGGCAACTATGTCGACGCGATGGCCCTTGTGTGCAAACGTGCGTGGCGCGAGGTGGGCGGCTATACGCATCTGGACGGCGGCTGGGAGGACTACGATTTCTGGTGCAAGTTCATCGATCACGGGCTGGCGGCGGCGTACGTGCCGGAGACGCTGTGCCGCTACCGCGTGCATGACAGCTCGATGCTGCACACCGAACATCGCGACCGCAGCGGCGACCTCGCCGTGCAGATGACGCTCCGCCATCCCTGGCTGAAGATCGTTTGAGCCTGCTGGTCGTCGAGGATCTGGTCGCGGGTTACGACCCCGGCCTGCCGATCGTGCGTGGCGCCAGCGTGGCGGTGGCCGCGCGCGAGATCGTGGTGCTGCTCGGGCCGAACGGCGCGGGCAAGTCCACGCTGATCAAGGCGGTTGCCGGGCTGGTGGCGAAATCCGCCGGCCGCGTGCGCGTGGGCGGTGCAGACATCACCGCATTGCCGGCGCATCTGATGGTCCGGCATGGCCTTTCCTTCGTTCCGCAGACCGAAAACGTGTTCGCGGGTCTCGGCGTGTCGGAAAACCTCTCGCTCGCGGCGGCCGTCCTGCCGCGCGGCCAGCGCGCGGTCCGGCTTCGGGCAGTGACGGAGATGTTTCCGGATCTGGCGGCGGCGGGTGGGCTGGCGGCGGGGCGGCTATCCGGTGGGCAGCGGCAGATGCTGGCGATCGCGCGCGCGCTGATCGTCGGCCCCCGCGTGCTTGTGCTCGACGAACCGACAGCGGGCCTGTCGCCCAAGCTGGTGGCGCTGGTCATGCGCAAGCTGGTGGAGATCCGCGACACCGGGGTCGCCGTGCTGCTGGTCGAGCAGAACGCCCGCGCTGGGCTCGCCATCGCCGACCGTGCGGCGATCCTGGTCGAGGGACGGGTGGCGCATGAAGGGCAGGGGGTAGCGTTGCTCGACGACCCGGTGGTGGCTTCACTGTATCTCGGCGCGCGGCGGGCGGCGTGATGGGTATGCTAGGGCAGATCGTGGTGGACGGCGTGATGTCCGGCGCCATGATCGGGCTGGGGGCGATCGGGCTGACGCTGACCTATTCCATCCTGCGCTTCGCCAACTTCGCGCAGGGCGAGTTCATCACCTGGGGCGCCTATGTGGCGTTGCTGGCGGGGGGTGCGCTGGCCGGCGTCATCGGCGGCGAGACCATCGGTGATCTTACGTTCGGCTGGCGGCTGGTGGCGTCGCTGCCGATTGCCATGCTGGCGTCGGGCGCGCTGGCGGTGGCGCTGGACTGGCTGCTGTTCCGCCGGCTGCGGCGGGGCGGCAGCGAAATCGTGCTGGTGATCGCGAGTTTCGGCGCCTCGCTGGCGTTGCGCAGCCTGATCGAGTTCTGGTTCGGCCCGTCGCCGGTCTATTACAGCCACGAGATCGCGATGACGGTGGCAATCCTGCCCGGGCTGCGCGCCACCGAGGATCAGTTGGTGGTGCTGGCGCTGGCGGCCGTGCTGATGGCGGCGATGCATCTGGTGATGACGCGGACATGGCTCGGCCGCGCGATGCGCGCGACCAGCGAGAACCCGGATCTGGCCCGCGTCAGCGGGATCGACGTGGCTCGCGTGATTCGTGGCGCGTGGTTCATCGGCGGCGCGCTGGCGGCGGCGTCCGGCGTGTTCCTCGGCGTGACGGTTCAACTTCGCCCGTATATGGGCTTCGACCTGCTGCTGCCGCTGTTTGCCGCCGCGATCCTGGGCGGGATCGGCAGCGTGCCGGGGGCGATGGCGGGCGGGATGATCATCGGGCTTGCGGAGGCTTTGGCCGTGCCGCTGGTCGGCGCGCAGTACCGTGCGGCGGTCGCGTTCCTGGTGTTGCTGTCGGCATTGCTGGTGCGGCCCACCGGCCTGTTCGGGGCGCGCGGCTGATGGCGGGCGTGCTCGGCTACCTGATCTTCTTCCTCACGGTGGCGCTGACCTTCGGCGTGGCGGTGCTGGGGCTGAACCTGCAATGGGGCGCGGCCGGTCTGTTCAATGTCGGTGTCGCCGGCTTCATCGGCGTAGGCGCCTATGTCTCGGCGCTGCTGACGGCGGCGCCCGTGGCGGGACGGGTGGGTGGGTTCGGGTTGCCGATCGTGCTCGGCTGGGCGGCGGCGATGGCGGCGACCGGGGCGGTGGCCGGCGTGGTCGGCGCGATCACGTTGCGGCTGCGTGCCGACTACCTCGCCATCACCACGTTCGGGGCGGCGGCCAGCCTGCAACTGGTGGCGCTGAACGCCGAATGGCTGACCGGCGGCCCGTTTGGCGTGGCGTTCATCCCGCGCCCGTTCGCGGGCTTCGCGGACTCGCCGCTGCTGTTCGCGGCCGCGAACTTGGCGCTGGTGGCAGCGGTGGCGCTGGTCGCGTTCGTGGCGCTGGAGCGGCTGACGCGCAGCCCGTGGGGCCGTGTGCTGCGTGCGCTGCGTGAGGACGAGGCGGCGGCAGCATCGTTGGGCAAGGCGCCGGACCGTTACCGGTTGCAGGCATTCGTGATCGGGGCCGCCCTGATGGGGCTGGCCGGGGCGATGCAGGCGCAATTCTTCGGCTTCATCGCACCCGAAAATTACCTGCCGGTGCTGACCTTCCAGGTCTGGGTGATGCTGGTGCTGGGTGGCAGCGGCAACAATGCCGGCGCGCTGCTGGGCGCGGTGGTGGTGTGGGCGCTCTGGACACTCAGCAGCACCGCGATCGGTGCCTTGGTGTCGTCGGACTGGCAGGCGCGCGGCGCGTCGTTGCGTGTGGCGGCGATCGGGGCGGTGCTGGCGGTGATCCTGCTGGTGCGCCCGCGCGGGATGCTGGGCGAGCGGATCACCGTCTCCCGGCATGTCGGGCGGGATGCGGCGGTTCCCGATAGCGCCGAAGGTGTGTAGTACCGGACGTTCATTGCGGATGGTGGCGTCGCTGTCGTCATGACGATCGGTCCTGATTTCGTCATCAGAACATCCCGCCTGATCCTCCGCCCGTGGCGGCCGAGCGATCTGGTGTCCTTTGCCGAGCAGAACGCGGACCCGGACGTTATGCGGTTTCTGCCGGGCACGCTGGCCAGGGCGGAAAGTGACGCCTACGTCGCGCGGGCGCAGCTTCATCTGGCGGAAAACGGGTTCTGCAAATGGGCGGTCGAGGCGCCGGGCATCGCACCGTTCATCGGGGCCGTCGGGCTGACGCGTGTGCGGTTCGTGGCCCATTTCACACCCGCCGTCGAAGTCGCATGGCGTCTCGGCCGGCGGTATTGGGGCTGCGGATATGCCACCGAAGCGGCGCGAGCGGCCGTCGAGGACGGCTTCGACCGCGTCGGACTGGCGGAGATCGTCGCCATGACGGCACTCACGAACGGCGCGTCGATGCGGGTCATGGACCGGCTGGGCATGGCGCGGTCAATCGCGTTCGACCATCCGAACCTCCCCGAGGATAGTCCTCTGCGCAGGCACATCCTTTACCGGTTGCCCCGTAGGGATTGACTTCCGGCGGCGCGTGGCCCGCCTGGCTGACACAATCGGCGGCCGGGCGCGTGGGGCAACGCTGACATGGCGGCACGTCATTCGGGCCGGCGGGTACCCCATTGCCTTCATGCAGAACGGGTGATTAAAACACTTCTCTGAACAGATTAATCGAGAGACATACGTCTTGCATACGTTTAATTTTCCGACCGGCGCATGAACTGCAGGTCGCTGGTGCTGCCATGACGCAGGAAGCATCGTCCCCGCCGCTGCTGACGATTTGCGGTGTTCGCAAGGCGTTCGGCGCCACCCAGGCCCTTGGCGGCATCGACCTTGACGTTGAGGCGGGTCGGATTCTCGCCCTGATGGGGGCCAATGGCGCCGGCAAGTCGACGCTGGTGAACATCTTGGCCGGATTGTTTCCGCCCGATTCCGGGACGATCCGGCTTGGCGCCACGGCCTTCGCGCCCACCTCGCCCCGCGATGCGGCGGTCGCGGGCATTGTCACCGTGCATCAGGCGACGCAGAAAGTCGGCGCCCCCGGCATGACGGTGGCGGACACGCTGCTGCTCGACCGCTTTGCAGACCGGCAGGCGCCCTGGTTCCTGTCGCGCCGTTCGGTGCGGCGCCAGGCTGCCGGGATCGCGTCGGCCGCCGGGTTCGATTTGCCGCTGGACCGCGATTTCGGCGAAATCGGGCCGGCCGACCGGCAGATGGTCGCGATTGCGCGCGCGCTGGCAGCACGGGCCACGGTGCTGATTCTCGACGAGCCGACCGCGAGCCTGTCGCAGCGCGAGGCGGAGCGGCTGTTTGCCGTGCTGGAGGGCCTGAAGGCGCGCGGGTTGGCGATCCTGTACATATCGCACCGCACCGGCGACCTCGCGCGGCTGGCGGACCAGGCGGTGGTGTTGCGCGGCGGGCGCGTGGTGGCCGACATGCGGCGGCCGATCGATTTCGACGCCGCCCTCGCCGCCATGATCGGGCGGCCGATCACAAGCGCGCATGCCCAGGCACGCGCAACGGACGGCACGACGGTGTTCGAACTCGACGGCGTCCGGCTGCATCCCGATTCGCCGCCACTCGATCTCACGTTGGCGTGCGGTGAAATTGTGGCGATCACTGGCCCGCTGGGGGCTGGCAAGACGCGCCTGCTGGCCGCCATCGCTGGTGCCGGGCGCTTGGCCGCCGGCCGGATGCGACTTGCCGGCCAGGTTTTCGCGCCGCGGACGACGGCCGAGGCCATTGCGTCCGGCGTGGTGCTGGCGGGGCCTGACCGGCATCAAAGCTCCTTCGTGCCATCCGACTGGCCGGGCGGCACCGTCGCCGGCACGATCTCCCTGCCGCATCTGCGACGCTGGTTCCCGTACGGCCTCCTGATCGGCGATCGCGAGGAGCGCGCGGCGAGTGACGCAATCGCCCGGCTCGGCATCCGCGCCGCCGGCATACAGGCGCGGCTCGACACGCTGTCCGGCGGCAATCAGCAGAAGGTCGTGCTGGCCCGTTGGCAGGCCGAGCCATCCAGGCTGCTGCTGCTCGACGAGCCGTTCCAGGGCGTCGATGTCGGTGCGCGTGCCGATATCATCGCCGCTCTGCGCGCCGACCGGACCACCGCCACGCTTGTCGCCACCAGCGATCCCGAGGAGGCGCTGGAAGTGGCTGACCGCATTTTCGCCATTGACCATGACGGCCTGACGCCATGGGGCGCGGCGGCCGGCGCTGCCGCTGAAGGCCTTCACGCATGACCGATACCCCGCTTGCTGCCCAGGCCGCCCGTGCGGCTACACAGCCGCGCGCCGGCACCGCGTCCGCTGCCATGGTGCAGACCGTTCGGCGCATTGCCATCTTCGTGTTGCTCGCCGCGATGATCGTCGGCTTCACGCTCGCCGAGCCCGCCTTCATCAACTTTGCCAATCTGATGGACGTGCTGCAGGGCGTCTCGGTGGTTGCCATCCTTGGCGCGGGCATCACCGTCTCGCTCGCGGTCGGCGGGTTCGATCTTTCGGTCGGCGCGGTCGCCGCCTCCAGCGTCATGGCGGCGAGCTACGCCATGGTGGTCTGGCATCTCGACGTGCTGGCGACGGTGCCGCTGGTCCTGGCGTTCGGGGCGTTCGTCGGCCTCGTCAACGCGTTCCTGATCATCTGCGTGCGGGTGCCGGACCTGCTGGCGACGCTGGCCACGAACTTCCTGCTCACCGGCCTGCAACTGATCCCGACCGCCGGCCGCTCGATCGCGACCGGCCTGATTCTGCCCAGCGGCGCGTCCGCGAACGGACGTTTCGATCCGCTGTTTCTCAGCATCGGCCGCGCGGAGATCTGGGGCGGGGTTCCGCTGCCGGTGCTGCTGATGCTGGCCGTTGCCGTCGTGCTGCAGGTGCTGACCGAACATACCCGTTTTGGCCGGCTGTTCTTCGCCATCGGCGGCAATGAGATCGCGGCCCGCCTCGCCGGTGCCCCGACGCGCCGTCTGCGCCTGTCCGCCTACGTGATTTCGGCGACGCTGGCCTCGCTCGGCGGCCTGATCGTCGCCGCCCGTGTCGGCCGGGGCGATGTGTCCTCCGGCGCGTCGCTGCTGCTCGAACTCGGTCGCCGCCGCCCTGATCGGCTTCGCGGTGCTCGACCGGCGGCATCCGAACGTGCTCGGCACCGTCGTCGGGGCGATTTTCGTGGGCGTCCTGCTCAACGGCCTGACCATGCTGAACGCCCCGGTACTACACGCAGGATTTCGTCAAAGGCGCCGTGCTGGTCGGCGCCTTGTCCGTCACCTACGGCCTCGGCCGTCGGCGTCTGTAACGCCTCATTCCCTGGAGACCGTCCAATGACATCGATCCGTGCTGCAATTCTTGCGTTGGCCGGCGCTGCCGCGCTGCCGCTGACGGGTTTCGCCGCCGGCCTGCCCGGCGCGCCCGCACCGTTCGACAAAGGTGGCGTCAAGGTGGCGCTGATCAGCTACATCTCGGCCGGCGATTTCTTCGAGGCCTACCAGTCCGGCGCGCAGGCGCAGGCCAAGGCGCTCGGCATCAACCTGCGGATCTTTTCCGGCCGGCAGGACGCCGCCGAGGAACGTTCGCAGATCCAGCAGGCGATCAACCTCGGCGTGAAGGCGATCGTGATCGATCACGGCTTGCCGGAATCGCTGAAGGACGTGGCGCAGAAAGCGCTCGACGCCGGCATCAAGGTGGTGGCCTTCGACGTCAATCTCGATAACCCGAAGATCCCGCAGGTCGAGCAGAGCGACCACGATCTGGCGCGTCTGTCGTTGCAGCAGGCGATCAAGGAGAACGGCACCAGCTTCCATGCCGGCTACGTCTATGTCGCCGGCTTCGCGCCGCTGGATCGTCGCGACGAGACATGGCGCGAGGTCAAGACGGCAAACCCCGGCATCGTCGAGAAGGTCCGCATCGGCGCCGTCAACGACACCACCGCCGCAACCGTTGACGACCAGGCCAAGGCGGCGCTGCGCGCCAACCCCGACATCACCGTGTTCTTCGCGCCATACGACGAATTCGCCCGCGGCGTGAAACTGGCGCTGAACGAATTGAAGCTCACCGACAAGGTGAAGGTCTATTCGGCGGACGTGTCCACCGCCGATATCGCCGAGATCACCGAGCCGGGCAGCCCCTGGGTGGCGACCGTGGCGACCAACCCGGCCGTGGTCGGCGCTGTCTCGATCCGCGCGGCGGCGCTTGAACTGGCCGGCCAGGACCCCGGCCACAATATCGTCGTCGAGCCGACGCTGCTGACCCAGGCGCAACTGCGCGCCGCCAATATTCAGACCATCGAGGATCTGAACGCCAAGTTGCCGGCCTTCGGCCACTCCAAGGCCGCGACCGCCGCCTGGATTCCCGCGTCCTGAGCATGGACGACATGACGGGGATGCGCCTGTGCGGTGCATCCCCGTCGAGCGCCACTCCGCCGCCGTTATGCGGCGTGGAATACCAGCGTGCGAACCTCGATGCTCTCGCGCGGGCGCACATCGCCTGCGGTCGGATCGCGGAAGGCGGTATGCGGCGCAAAGCGCGCGCGGCCGTCGGTGGCGCTGTCGAAGCATTTCAGCAGCAGCGCCTCCTCCGTCACCATGTCGGGGACGTAAAACCAGCGATGCGCCGGGTTGTAGCGCACCGAATAGGTTTCGCCGACGCGGTGCGGATAGACCAGATCGGACGGCACGAGATCTTCGAACGCGACTGAGCGCGCGTCGGCGACCGCCAGCGGATAGTCACGCAACGGGCCGACGATCGGCCGCCACAGGTTGATGATCTGCACGCGCCCGCGCAGCAAAGTCTCCGCTTCGTCCGGCAGCAGGTCGCGCACGCGCTGCGGGCCGGAGCGCTCCGTGTGGTCGACATGGACCCGCGGTACGGGTTGGCGCGGCCCTTCGGCGCCGCGATCCTCCGCGCCCTCAACGCGCCGCCGCAGCGTATGGTCGAAGATGACCACCCGATCCGCGCCAGTGGCCGCGATGATCGCCGCTTCGACTTCCGGGTAGAAGCGCGTGCGGATTTCCGATTCGTCCCAGAAATCCCGCACCGCGCTGCGGTGGTGGATCAGCGCAAAGCCCTCGCCGTCGAGCGCTGCGTCTGCCGCTCCGGTGCGCGCGTCGCGGATGGTGACGAGGTGCGGCTCGTTGACGACATTGGTGCGCGGCGCATTGTCCGGCGGCGCATAAGTGAAGGTGCGCGGTCGTTCGATCCCGGCGTCAAGGTAATTGAGTTCGGATTCGAACGTCTCGAACTCCAGAACGCTCCAACTCAGCAGTATGAACTTCATCGATAGTTCCTCCAGCATATGTGACCGGTCAATTTGGGCTCAGACAGGTCGTTATATAGTCGGTGCAATCCAGAACTGTAGTCATGTCATGTGTTACTCTACCGCATATCGGACCAGCGAAAATGCAGCTTCGTCGAAGCTGTGGATCTGCGGGAAGTCCGGCTGCCGGAAAAGAAGCAGACCCGTGCCGGCCGTGAGATCCATGTCGAGCAAGACCGCAGGCGCGTCGATGGCGGGCACCGCGAGCAGCATCAGTCGGCGCGTCCGATCGCGGTTGCATCGGGAACTTCGACCAGTCTGCCGCTGCGCACATCGTAGATGTAGCCGTGGATCGGAATGCGGCGTGGCACCAGCGGATGCGTACGCACCCGGCGCACGTCCTGCACAACGCTGTCAGCGAGATCGGTGAAGCTGTGCCACTTGATGTAGCGACCCTCGGACGAGCCAGTACCCTGGCCGACATCGTGCCAGCCGCTGGCATCGACGGTGGCGGTCTCCAGGCTCTGCTCCAGCAGGCCGGCGATCACCGCTTCGTCAAACAACTGCATTCCGCAATCAGTATGGTGGATGACAAACCACTCGCGGGTGCCGAGCAGCTTGTAGGAGATCACCAGCGAGCGGATGGCATCGTCGCTGGCGCGCCCACCCGCGTTGCGGATGACATGGGCGTCGCCTTCGGCCAGCCCGGCGTATTTCGCCGGGTCCAGCCGTGCGTCCATACAGGTGAGAATGGCGAAGTGCCGCCCGGGCAGCAGCGGCAGCTTGGCTTTGTCGCCGAAGGTCTCGGCGTAGCAAGCATTTGCCGCCAGGACCTCGTTCAATACCGCGGTCATTCTGCTGCCCTCCGTTCAAGTCGGGTCAACGCGAGGCCCACATGGTGCCACAGGGCGAAATTTTCAACGTGCATTATATGAATTTACATTCAAAAATTGTCCTTTATTCTGCGGTCACAGATGCTCCGTCCGGCGAAGAGCAAAGAAGAAATACACACGGCAGCCTGGTAGACAGTTCACCACAATGCGGTTGACACGATTGTGAACCGCCGACGTTTTCGTCGCAGGATGTAATATACCATGGATTTATGTGGGATAAACAAAACCGGCAGCCGGGCGCATCTCACGCGCCGTTTCGCGCTTGCCGGCGCAGCGGCCATCGCCACGGTTGGCCCTGCACGCGCGGCGACCTCGGTCCTTCGCCTCGGCGATCAGAAGGGCGGGCTGGAGGCGCTGCTGCGCGCCTCGGGCGAACTCGACACGTTGCCCTACCGTCTCGAAATCGCGCAGTTCCCGGCCGCGGCCCCGCTGCTTGAGGCGCTGAATGCCGGAGCGGTCGATATTGCCTGGGCCGGCGACGCGCCGACGACGTTTGCGCTGGCCCACGGCACGCCGGCGCGCATCGTCTCGGCGCACCGCTCCAACGGGGCTGGCACTGCGTTGGTGGTCAAGGCGGACAGCAAGGTGCGCGATGTGACGGACCTGCCGGGCCTGCGCATCGGCACCAGCCGTGGCTCGATCGGCCAGGCGCTGACGATCGCGGCGTTGCGGGCGCGCAACCTGTCGCCGGATGCCGTGCATTTCGCCTGGCTGCTGCCGGCGGACGCGAATGCCGCGCTGGAAGAGGGCGACATCGATGTCTGGGCAAGCTGGGGCGTGTTCGTGGCCCAGGCGGTGCTGGCCAACCATGACCGCGTGGTGGTTGACGGCTCGCACGGCTTGCTCAGCGGCCTTGGCTACCTCTGTGCCACCGACGATGCCATCGCCGGCAAACGTGCCCCGATCCACGACCTGGTTGGCCGTGCGGCGCGCGCGGCGCGCTGGGCCGGCACACATGTGGACGCCTATTCCCGCTATTGGGCCGGCCTTGTGGGCGTTTCCTTCGAGGTCGCACGGCTGTCATTCACCACATCGCCGGCGTTCGCGGTGCCGATCGATGCTGGCGTGGTCGCCGACCAGCAGCGCACCGCCGACCTCTATACCGGTGCGGGCCTGATCGACCATCGCGTCGACGTGCATGAGTTCTTCGACGCGTCCTTCAACGACGCCGTCGCGACCTGACGGCGCATGAGGACACGCTCATGAGTCACGGCGCCGGCCTGCCGGTCGCCGATGGCGTGTGCAGGAAGCAGGCGGCGCTGTGTCCCGGCACAATCTGCGCCGTGGCGGGAACTTCGGTCGCGCAAACCGGCAGGCGGCGCGGGCAGCGCTGGTGGAAGGCGCAGCCCGTGGGCGGGCTGAGCTGGCTCGCCGCCTCGCCCTCCGTGAGCACGAGATCGCGCACGCGCATCCGGCGCGGATCGGCAATCGGGATCGCGCGCAATAACGCCTCGGCGTAGGGGTGCAGCGGACGTCGCACGATGTCTTCGGCCGGGCCGATTTCGACGATGCGGCCGAGATACATCAGCGCGATGCGGTCGGAGACGCGCTTAACCACACCGAGATCGTGCGAGATGAAGATGTAGGAAAGCCCAAGCCGCCGCTGCAGGTCGAGGATCAGGCGCAGGATCTGCGCACGGATCGACACGTCGAGCGCCGAGACGGCTTCGTCGAACACGACGATGTCGGGCCGCAGAATCAGCGCGCGGGCGATGGCGATGCGTTGGCACTGGCCGCCGGAGAATTCGTGCGGATACCGCTCCTCGTCCTGTGCGCGCAGCCCGACGAGGCCCAGCAACTCGCGCGCGGCGCGGCGCCGCTCGGCGGCGGAGCCCAGCCCTTGCAGACGCATCGGTTCAGCGATGTTCACACCGACGGTCATGCGTGGATTGAGCGAGGACAGCGCATCCTGGAATACGATCTGCAAACGCCGGCGGAGCTTGCGTCGCTGTTCTGCGGCAGCGTCATTGAATGCCGCGCCTTCGATGCGCACGCTGCCGCTGTCCGGCTCGATCAGATGCAAAATCAGGCGAGCGAGCGTCGACTTGCCGCAGCCGCTTTCACCGACAAGCCCGAGCGTCTCGCCACGCTGCACGCTGAAGCTGACATCGCTGACTGCGCGCACCGGCTGGCGGAACAGGCCGCTGCCACGCGCCCGGAAACTCTTGTTCAACCCCTCGACGGTCAGCAGCGCCTCAGGCATCCGCCAGCGCCTCCTCGGCCCGCAGGCAGGCAACCTCGTGCGCGGTGCCGAGCGGGCGGAGAACCGGGTTCTCGGCACGGCAGGCGGCGATGGCGTGCGGGCAGCGCGGCGCGAAGCGGCAGCCGGGCGGCGGGTTGCGCAGATCGGGCGGCACGCCGTCGATCGGTTGCAGCAGCGAGCTTCGGTCGTCCTCGATCCCCGCGATGCAGCCGAGCAGCGCGCGCGTGTACGGGTGGCGCGGCGCGTGGAACAGCGTATCCACGTCTGCGTGCTCGACGACGCGCCCCGCGTACATCACCAGCACGTCGTCCGCCATCGAGGCGACGACGCCGAGGTCGTGCGTGATCAGCAGCAGCGAGGCCTGCATCTCCTGCTGCAGATCGTGCAGCAGCCGGA
The DNA here is from genome assembly GCA_963764895.1 of uncultured Pseudomonadota bacterium. Taxonomy (GTDB): domain Bacteria; phylum Pseudomonadota; class Alphaproteobacteria; order Acetobacterales; family Acetobacteraceae; genus CAVXUK01. Next base: position 122,445 of record CAVXUK010000006.1, on the reverse strand, counting down.
GGATCTTGGCCTGCACCGTCACGTCGAGCGCCGTCGTCGGTTCGTCGGCGATGATGATGTCCGGGCGGCAGGCGATGGCGGCGGCGATCAGCACGCGCTGGCGCATGCCGCCGCTGAAATGGTGCGGATAGTCCTGCGCGCGCGCCGCCGCATCGGCGACGCCGACATGTTCCAGCAGTTGCACGGCGCGACGCTCCGCCTCGGTGCGCGAAATGGCTTCGTGCGCCAGGACCGTCTCGGCAATCTGGCTGACGATGGTCAGCGCCGGGTTCAGTGACGTGAGCGGGTCCTGGAACACCATGCCGATGCGGGCGCCCCGGATGGCCTCGAGCTCACGCGCGCCGGCGGTCCGCAGATCGCGCCCATCGAGCATGATCTCGCCTGCGACAATGCGGCCGGGCGGCTCGATCAGCCCCATGATCGAGAGCGCGGTGACCGATTTGCCGGAGCCGAACTCGCCCACCAGCGCCGTCGTCCGCCCACGCCGCAGCGACAGGCTGACACCGTCCACGGCGACCACGCCGCCGCGCTCCGGCCCGAAGCGGGTGCGCAGGCCGCGCACGTCGAGCACGATGTCGCTGCTCATCGCCGACCGGTGCGCGGGTCAAGCGCATCGCGCAACCCGTCGCCGAGGAAGTTGAAGGCGAGCGACACCGCAAGGATCGCAATACCCGGCAGCACCGTGACATGGGGCGCACGCCGCAGCACGACGCGTCCGTCCGCGACCATTGCGCCCCAATCGGCGACCGGCGGCTGCACGCCGAGGCCGAGGAAACTCAGGCCGGAGCCGACCACGATCATCAGCCCCATCAACGTCGTCGCATACACCACGATTGGGCTGAATACGTTGGGCAGCACGTAGCGCGCCAGGATGGCGAGCGGCGAACCGCCGGCCGCGCGCGCCGCCTCGATATACGGCATCGCCACCACGCCGAGCGTGGCGGTGCGCGCGAGCCTGCCGACATAGGGGATCAGCACGATGGTGATCGAGATGATCTCGGTGCTGACGCCAGGCGTCAGCACGCCGGCGATGGCGACGGCCAGCAGGACCATCGGGAACGCGAACAGCACGTCCAGCACGCGCATCACCACCTGGTCGACGATGCCGCGCGCGTAGCCCGCGAGCATGCCGAGGGCGAGGCCGATGACGCTGGCGAAGACGGTCGGCACGACGCCGACCAGCAGCGAGACGCGCCCGCCCCACAGCAGCCGGGCCACCATGTCGCGGCCCTGCTGGTCGGTGCCGAGCAGATGCCCCTGCGCCCCGGGCGGCGCGAAGCGCAGCAGGTTGTTGGCTTCGTACAGGGTCGTTATGGCCGATCCACGGGGCGAACAGGGCGCCACCCGCGACGGCGAGCAGCACGATGGCGGCCGCCACCGCCGCCCGGTCGCGCAGAAAGGCAAGCAGCCGCCAATGCTTTTGGCGGAACGGTCGCCGCACGGGCGGCGCGCCTTCGGCCTGTGCCGGAGTTGCCTGCGCGCGGTCGGGCAGTGCGTCCACCGCTCAGGCCTCCCTCAGCCGCGGATCAAGCAGCACGTTGATAACGTCGACGAGGATGTTGACCAGCACGAACGACAACGCGATCAGCAGCGTCGTTGCCTGCACAACCGGCATGTCCCGCGCAGTGATTGAATCGTACAGCAGCGCGCCGAGCCCCGGCCACGCAAACACGACCTCCGTCAGCAGCGCGCCGCCGAGCAAGTAGCCGAGTTGCAGGCCGGTGATGGTGATGATTGGTGGCATCGCGTTCAGGATCACGTGGCGCCGCAGCAATGTGCCGCGGGAGAGGCCTTTGGCCCGTGCAACGCGCACATGCGGCCGGTCCAGCGCCTCGCGGATCGAGGAACGAACCATGCGCGTGATGATCGCCGCGGGTCCCAGCGCCGTGGTGATCGCCGGCAGCACGAGATGTTGCAGTACATCGAGCGCACCGCCATTGCCGGCCATGTCCACCATCCCGGAAACCGGGAGCCAGCGCAGCCGGATCGCGAACAGCAACACGAGAATGAGGCCGAGCCAGAACGGCGGCGTGCTGCCGGCCAGCAGCGTCACCGTCATCGTGGCGCGATCAAATATCGACCGCGAACGCAGCCCGGCAAACAGGCCGACGCTGTAGCCGATGACGACGGACAGGAACAGGCTCGCCACCGTCAGCAGCAGCGTATTGAGGAAGCGCGGCAACACCAGCGTCGCCACGCTCAGCTGCGTCGCGATGGAGGTGCCGAAATCGCCCGTTGCCGTGCGCAGCAGCCATTTGCCGTATTGCAGCGGCAGCGGCTGGTCCAGCCCGAGCGTGTGCCGCAACTCGATCTTCGCGGCCTCGGTCGCCTGCGGCCCGAGCAGCACGGTGGTGACGTCGCCGGGTGCCAGATGCATCAGAATGAAGATGACGACCGACACGCCGAACATGACGGGCAGCACGCCGAGCAAGCGATGGCCAAGAAACCTGCCCAAAATCCCTCCACTGTCGATGGCTGACGGCGGGCTCGGGTTGCCCGCCGCCAGATCGCTGCTAGTCCACTGAGACGGTGGAGAGATCGAACCAGTCTTCCGGCGGGTTCACGAAGCCCTTGACCTTCGGTGACAGCAGTATCGGCTGCATGTCATCCACATACGGGACGAATGCGGCATCGTCCATGATGATGCGGTTCGCCTTCTGATAGATCGCCTTGGTCTTCGCCGGGTCACGCTCAAGGATCGCCGCGTCCAGCAGCTTGTCTACGTCCTTGTTGCAGTACCAGCCGGAGTTGATGCCCCCGGGCGGCGCGCTGTCGCAGCGCGAGACGATGTCGATCCACGCGGGTGTCGACATGCCCCAGCCGATCGTGTTGAACGCGACGTTCGGGGCCCATGCCGCCGGCCCATTTGCCCATGTAGGTGACCCACTCGTACTTCTTCAGCTGGACGTCGATGCCGACTTTCTTGAGGTCACGCTGAATCCAGGTCTCGACGACTTCGCCGGTCCCGTACTGCGGCAATTCGAACACCAGCTTCAGGTCGTTGGCGTGGCCCGCCTCCGCCAGCAGCTTCTTGGCGCCTTCGGGATCGTAGCTGTAGCTCTTGAAGTTCGGGTCGTACGCGTCTGTGCCGGGCGACAGCATGCCGTACTCGGCGCGGCCGGTGTTGTGATAGATTTCGCGTGCAATCCCCTCGCGGTCGATCGCCATGTTGATCGCCTTGCGGACGCGAATGTCCTTCATGGCGTCATTCTTGAAGTTCAGGTGGAGGAAGTTGATGAAAGGCGCGTTCGCGCTGGTGGACAGCTTGAAGCCGGCGTCGACCAGCCGCTGGATCTCGTCCCATGGCGGCGTGCTCATCATCTGGATCTCGCCGTTCTCCAGCGCGTTCACGCGCGTCGCCGGGTCCTGCAGCGGGCGGATGATGATGCGGTCAAGCTTCGCGGGCGTGCCCCAATAGTCCGGGTTCCGTCTCCAGCACGGTCTTGACGCCCTGCTCACGCTCGACGAAGCGGAACGGGCCGGTGCCGATCGGGTGCAGCGCGATACCGTCGTTGCCGTATTTCTTCACCGCCGTGGGGCTGACCATCAGCGGCTGGCCGTAGCTTTGCAGACCCTGCCGCAGCCACTGGTAGTTCGCCGCCTTCAGCGTCACCCGCACCGTCATCGGGTCGACGACTTCGACGCTCTTGATCCATTTCGTATAGGCGATGACGAAGGCTTTCGCCTTCTTGTAGAAATTCGGCGAGCTTTCGTCCCAGAAGCGCTCGAAGTTGAACTTGACCGCCGCCGCGTCGAACGGCGTGCCGTCATGGAACTTCACGCCCGGACGCAGTTTGAAGGTGTAGACCGTGCCGTCCGGCGAAATGTCCCAGGAGGTCGCGAGCGCCGGCACCAGCGGCGGCGTCGCCACGTCCGCCTTTGTCAGGTCTTCCTTCACCAGCCCCTCGAAGATCTGGTACGTGACCTGATAGGTGCTCCAGCCGCCGGTTGCGTGCGGGTCGAGGATGTCGGTCTCGGCCGGCATGCCCCAGATCAGCGTTCCGGCCGCGCGGGCGGCGACGGGCATCGTGGCGGCGAACGTCAAGGTCGTGACGGCCAGCAAACCGGCACGCAGTGCCGTCGTCAGCTTGCTCAATTTCATCTCCCATTTTTCGGGCGTTCCCGGCCCGGCCACGCTAGTCCCGGTGCGGCGACCGCGCCACCGGTTTTCGCGACAGGAAACCAATGTGCGTCGCATCGCAGCGCATTACGGGGATCGTAGCCGGTTTCCGGTCGTTTGGCGGGAATTCATATCGGGGTAGGAATCCGCGGATCACCGAGTCAAGATCACCTTGCGCACGGCCGGACCGGGCGACCGAGCAACTGCCGCCGGGAAGGGCGCATAATGGTTTTGAACTTATCCGAGTACGCGGACCATGACGGCCTCGCGCTGGGGGCGCTGGTGCGCAGCGGCGCGGTCAGCGCGTCAGAACTGATGGCGACGGCGCTCGCCGCCATCGCACGGCTGAACCCGCAACTGAATGCCGTCACCCACACCATGCGGCCGCAGGCCGAGGCGGCGATCGCTGCCGGCCTCCCCGATGGTGCCTACCAGGGCGTGCCGTTCCTGCTGAAGGATTTGTCGCCGACCCTGGCCGACGTGCCGACGACCGCCGGCAGCCGGTTCTTCAGCGGCGTTGTCCGGCCATACGACACCGAACAGGTGCGACGCTGGAAGCAGGCCGGGCTGGTGATGATCGGCAAGACCAACACGCCCGAACTTGGCTCCAACGGCTCGACCGAGCCGGTCGCGACCGGCCCGACTCATAACCCGTGGGGCCTTGGGCACTCGCCCGGCGGGTCGAGCGGCGGGTCGGCCGCGGCCGTCGCCGCCGGGATCGTGCCGGTTGCGCATGCGAGCGACGGCGGCGGCTCCATCCGCGGTCCCGCTGCCTGCTGCGGTCTGGTCGGGCTGAAGCCGACGCGCGGGCGCAACACGCTCGCGCCCAAAGCGGGGGAGACATGGCAGGGTTTCGTCGCCGAACACGTGGTCAGCCGCAGCGTGCGTGACAGCGCGGCGCTGCTTGACGCGACCGCCGGCTACTGTCCCGGTGACCCCAATATCGCCCCGGTGCCGGAGCGGCCATTCCTGCGGGAGGTCGGTGCCCCGCCCGGCCGGTTGCGCATCGGCGTCGCGCTGAGCGAGGCCGGCGGCCAGCGCTTCCACCCGGAGGCCGCAGCCGCCGTCGCCAAGGCCGCCCGCCTGCTCGCCGATCTCGGACACGACGTGGAGGAGGTATCGCCGCAGTACGATTCCCCGTTGCTGCTGGAAGCGTTCATGACCTTCTTCGCCGCCGGCGTCGGCCACGCGATCGAGGAACACGCCGCCGCGACCGGCAAGGTGCCGTCGGTCGACCTGATCGAGCGCAATAATCTGTGGCTATGGGAGAAATCGAAGAAGATCGGCAGCACGGACTATCTGCGCGCCATCGCCAAGCAGAACACGGTCACCCGCCAGTTCGCGCGTTTCTTCAGCGACTACGACATATGGCTCACGCCAACCACGGCCGACCCGCCACCGCCGCTCGGCCACCTGCACGCGGACGTGGATGATGTGGAAGAATTCTTCCGCCGGCTGTGGCGGTTCAACCCGACACAATGGGTCTACAACGCCACCGGCAACCCGGCGATCACGCTGCCGTTGCACTGGACCGCGGAGGGGCTGCCGCTCGGGGTGATGCTCGGCGCCGGGTTCGGAGCGGAGGCGACCCTCCTCCGGGTGTCGACGGAACTCGAAGCGGCTGCGCCATGGCGGCACCGGCATCCACCGGTCTCCGTCTGGGCGCTCTGAGGCGGACCGGACCGAGCAAGGGCGGAGGAGGACGGGCGACTCCCTGGCTGCACGACGGCTGTGGGGTCGCGGATTCTTGATACGTTCTTGCCGTGACATTCTTGCTTGCCCGCGGTCCATTGGAAATCCTCATGTTAATGGGATTTCCGAGGGAACCGGTGGTGCCGGGTGAGGGATTTGAACCCCCGACCTTCGGTTTACAAAACCGCTGCACTGCCGCTGTGCTAACCCGGCCCGCCTTGCGCCGCTAATACCCCGCGCGCGGGATCGCCTGTCAACAGTTCCGCGCGCAACGCCCTGGGGTCTCGCATGCCGGCGATCGGGTCGCTACAGGAGGCCTCGTGGTGATCGGTCAACGGGCGTGAAGGGTGGCGTGATGGGAGCAGGGGAGGCGATGGAGCGGTGGGACGGCGCGCAAGCGACGGTATTGCGCGAAATCTCCGAGCTGCAAGCCTGCCTGCGTGAGCACGCGGCGCGGGGGGCGGCGCTGGACCAGGCGCGCGAGGCTGCCGAGCGCGAGGCCCGGGCGACGTTGCAGCGCGCGGTGCGGGTCCGCGACGACCTGCAGCGGACGCGTGCCGCGCGGGTCGCGGCAGAGCAGGTGCGCGTGGACATGCAGCGGGAGCTGGCGCGGCTGCGTGCGCACCATCATGATATTCTGACCTCGACGGTCTGGCGGGCCTCCTGGCCGCTGCGCCGCCTGGGTGCCTTGCTGCCGGCACGGCTGCGCCGCTTGCTGCGCCCCGCCCCGGCCAAGCTGCCCGCGCCGGACGAAGCGTGGGATGCGGTGGCCGATGCCTCGCCCCGCCCGCGCCCGTCCGAGCTGTTTCGCGCCCGCGATCCGGCCTGGGTCGACCCGTCCGAGCGCCCCGCCTTCACAAGGCTGCGGGAGGGGACGCCGCGTGGCCGCATCGCCGTCGTGGCGCACATCTTCTACACCGACCTGTGGCCCGAGATCACGGCTGCGATCGGCAACCTCACCGAGCCGTTCGACCTGTTCGTGACCCTGGTGGCCGGGGCGGCCGAAGATCTGGCGCCGACGGTGCGGCAGGCATGGCCGTTCGCCCATATCCTCGTCGTCGACAATCACGGGCGGGACATCGTGCCGTTCCTGGAGATCCTGCGCACCGGCGTGCTGTTCCGTTACGAGCTGGTCTGCAAGCTGCACACCAAGCGCAGCCTGTGGCACGAGGACGGCGACGCTTGGCGCCGTGGCCTGATCGGCGGTGTGCTCGGCAGCACATCGGTGGCGCGGACCATCCCGGCGGCATTCCGTGCCGACCCGAAGCTGGGCCTGGTGGTCGCCGACGGACATATCTACGCCGGCCGCGAGATGTGGGCAGGCAATGACCGTCATCTGCTGCCGTTGTTGCGGCATTTCGGCATGAACCGCACCACCTACGACACCAGCTTCGCTGGCGGCTCGATCTTCTGGATACGCGCTGGCCTGCTGCGCGGGCTGGCCGAGCTGGAACTGGGCTTTGATGAATTCGAATGCGAACCGCTCGGCGCCGACGGCAATATGGTGCATGCGGTCGAGCGCATGGTGAGCGTGATCTGCTATCACGCGGGTGCCACGATCAGGCAGACGGGTACCATCATGCGGGCGGCGGTCGCGCGCACGGAGACAGCATGAGATTGAGCCGGATGCCAGCTTCGCCCGTCTCCGCCGCTTGGCGGGTCGCCTGAGCATGGACGATCATCCGCGACCGCAGGACACGGCGCCCGAGCGGCAGCTGGCGGAGCTGAGCGCGCAGGTCCACGCCTGGGCCGAGGACAATGCGGCGCGCGATCAGGCGCGCGCGGCGGCGTTGCTGTGGGCGGAGGAGGCGAAGCGGCAGCATGAGCAGGCGCTGGCGGAACTGGAGCAGGCCGCGCCGCGCCGCGCCGCCGCCGAACGCCAGCGGGACCAGGTGGCCGCCGATTTGGCCGAAATGCGGGCCCGGCACGCCGTGGTGGAGTCTTCGCCGGTATGGCGCATGAGTCTGCCGCTGCGCCGCGTCGGCGCCAGAATGTGGCCACGGCTGCGGCGGGTGCTGCGATCCAGCCTGCGGCTCGGCGCATGGACGTTGCGGCTGCGTGGCCGGTTGCGCCGGCGCGCGGCGGTGCTGCTGACCCCGCCCGGCGGAATCACCGCGGAGCTCAGCCTGGCCCAGCGGTTCCCGGGGCTGGAGGTACTGCGCACCTATCCGGACCGGCGCACCGGGCGGCGGCTGACGATCGTCACCGACACCATTAGCGCCGGCTATCTGTACGGCGGCGTCGGCACCGCGATGATCTTCGCCGCCCTGCTCGCGCGCCGGCTGGGGGCCGATCTGCGGCTGGTCACGCGCTCGCACGAGGCGGAGCCGGAGCATGTCGGCGCCTTCCTGGCCAGCTTCGGCATCCCGCTGGAGAGGGACGTGACCTGCGTGCTGTCCCCCGGCGGCGGTGGCGCCGACGTGCCCGTGACCGGCGACGACCTGTTCCTGACCACGTCCTGGTGGACGACGCATGCCACGCGCCTGGCCGTCGACCCGCGCCGGATCATCTATCTGTTACAGGAAGACGAGCGGATGTTCTTCCCGCACGGCGACGAACGCCTGCGCTGCACAGAGACGCTCGCGAATAAAGACATCCGCTTCGTCGTCAACAGCGAGATGCTGTTCCGCCACCTGACCGAAGGCGACGCGGGACTGCCGAACATCGCCCGCGCGGGATGCTGGTTCGAGCCGGCGTTTCCGCTGGCCAGCTACCATGACGACGAGCCGTCCCGCCGCCGCCGCCGGGTCAAGAGCTTCATGTTCTACGCACGGCCGAACAACCTGCGGAACCTGTACTGGCGCGGACTGGAAGCCATCTCCGCCGCGATCCAGGAGGACATCCTGCGCCCCGACGAATGGAGCTTCACGTTCGTCGGCCGCGACCTCAAGCCCGTGCTGCTACCCTATGGCGTACGGCCCCGGTTGGTGGAGAACCTGCCCTGGGCGGATTACGCGGCGCTGATCCGCCAGACCGATCTGGGGCTGTCGCTGATCGACACGCCGCACCCGAGCTACCCGCCGCTCGACCTCGCCGCGAGCGGCGCGGTGGCGGTGACCAACCAGTGCGGCCGCAAGACCTCGCTGGCGCAGTATTCGCGCAACATCCTCTGTGTTCCGTCCACGGTCGAGGGGCTGTGTCAGGGCCTCGCCGACGGGGCGGCCCTGGTGGCCGACACGCGGCTGCGCACGGCCAACTACGCCCGCAACGGCATCATGCGCGACTGGGCGGAAACGCTGGAGCCGGCCTTGCAGCGCTGCGTGGACTGGGCGGGGTAGGGCGTTCGCCGTGCTGATCGGTGCCGCCGGTTCGCCCGTCCCGTATGCCGAGCAATGGCTGGCGGGTTATGACGCGCGGCTGCGCGACCTGTCTGCCCGCGACCGCCATGTGGCCTATTTCCACGAGGCGCCGCACCCGCACACGTTCCGCTACCGCGTGTTCAACATGGTCCGCGCGCTCGCCGCCCATCCGGAGCGCGGCATCTCGGCCGCCTGGTTCACCCGCGCCGATCTGGAAACCCGCCTGGACTTCATCGATCGCGCCGATGTGCTGGTGATCTGCCGCACGCGCTACGACGCCATGGTGGGCCGCATGATCGCCCGGGCCCGCGCGCGCGGCGTGCCGGTGCTGTTCGACGTGGACGACCTGATCTTCGATCCCGACTACGCCCACCTGATCGGCGACGCCATCGGCCGCGACCTGAGCGAGAGCGCGTTGTGGGACTGGTGGTTCGGCGAGATCGCCCGGCTCGGCGCCACGCTGCGGCTGTGCGACGGCGCCATCACCACCAACACGCTGCTGGCCGAACGCATCACGGCCTATGCGCCGTGGATTGCGCCGCGCATCGCGCCGAACTTCCTCAATGAGCTGCAGGAGCAGGTGTCCGGCCCGATCCGTGAGCGCAAGCGGGCCGGCGGCTTCGCCCGCGACGGGCGCATCCATCTTGGCTATTTCAGCGGCACGCGCACCCACAACAAGGATTTCGGCCTCGCCGCCGGCGCCGTCGCCCGGTTGATGGCGGCCGACCCGCGCATCGTGCTGCGCATCGTGGGCCTGCTCGACCCGCCGGCCGCGTTCACCCGCCACGCCGACCGGGTCGAGGTATTCGGGCTGCACGATTTCCTCAACCTGCAACGCCTGCAAGGCGAGATCGAGATCTGCCTGGCGCCGGTGCAGGACACGCTGTTCACGAACTGCAAATCCGAGCTGAAATACTTCGAGGCGGCGGCGGTCGGCACGGTGACGGTCGCCTCGCCCAGCTTCGCCTTTGTCGGCGCGATCCGTGATGGCGAGAACGGGTTCCTGGCGCGGCTGCATCACTGGGAGGACCGGATCGGCCGCCTGATCGCGCTGCTGGACGACGACCCCGATGGCTATGCGGCCATCGCGGAGCGCGCGGCGGCGGACGCGCTGGCGCGCTACGGTTGGGACCGGCAGGCGGCGATGATCGAGGCAGCGGTGTTCGGCCAACCGGCGGCCGACAAGTCCACGCCGCGGACCGCCGCCGCACGGTGGGCGGCGATCTAGCCGCCGTCACGGTCGCAATAGCCGCGCCCTGTCGAAGCAAGGCTTCAGGCGGTTGCATCCAGGATCTTGCTGAGGCCCTGTAACCACTCCCGCTCCTCGCGGAGCATGTTCAGTGCCAGGAATTTCTTGCGCGCAAGGTAGTCCCCAAGCGATGGCCGTGCCGCTTCCCTGACCGTCTTCGTCAGCACGACCAGGAACTCGCAGGCGCGCGTGCGCGTGACGATGCGCGGCGTCAGCTCGAGCATCCCGAGGTAGCGGAGCTCTTCGATCAGAAGAACAAACGACGATGGGGTGAAGTAATTTTCGTGAGAGTCGATGTAGTGCGTCGCTTCCGCCAGCGCCCCGAGCCCCCCGTTCGGGTCGCCGTTCACGAAGACGATATCGTCGATCTCATGTGGGCTCCAGGCAATGCTGTCGATGCCGTTCGTTCTTGCGGCCACATTGCTGGTATTGCGGTACAGGCTCCGGAACGAGTGCAGGCGCCGCTGCTGTCGGTGGTCGTCGAGCACCTTCGCTACGTCGCTGGGGGCATGCAGGAAATCGAAGCAGTACCGGCGGTCCGGCACGATCAGCAGGATTCGCCCGTCCGACGCCAGCATGTCCGCGCAGTCGTTCAGGAAACCGATGAAGTCGGTGGCGTGCTCGATCATGTGGCAGGCAACGACGGCGGCCATGTCGCGGCGCGGCATCATGGTGGAGAGCTTATTGCCGTTCCACACCACGTCGACCGGCTCGATCGCGGACACGTCGAGGCCCTCGGCGGCATATTTCGCGGCGATCTGATGCTCGTCAGCATGGTCGACGATCGTCACGTCAAAGCCGAGCCGCTTGGGTAGAATCGGCCGCAGGCTGGGGCCGACCTCGACAGCCGGCTGGTCGGGGGCCACCGACTTCCGGATGAAGCTGCGGAAATCGCCGACCTGCCGGTCCTGCTGTTCGTCCTGCTGCGGGCACCAGTAGAACTGGTCGGCGCCGAACCAGCCGGCAATGTCGCGATGCTGGGCGCGCTCGGCGGTGTCCGGCACCTCCAACTGCCGCAGCTGCGCGTCGCGCTCACGCCGGGCGACGGCGTGGCGGTAGAACGGGCGCCGCACGTAGGGGACGCGCATCAGCAATCGTAGAAACATGCTGCGGGCTTCCGTCGGCTCGGAGCTTGCAGTCGTATCAGGGTATGCGGCGCCGCGGGTGATGTTCAACATCCGGCGGTCGGCCAGCCAGTTGCCTCGCGCGGGTGGATAAGTTCCGCGCCGTACTCTATCTCACGCCCATGACCGACACGCCAACCCACCTGATCCGCAATTTCTCGATCATCGCGCATATCGACCACGGGAAATCCACCCTGGCCGACCGCCTGATCCAGACCACCGGCGCGCTCTCACGGCCCGCGAGATGACCGAACAGGTGCTGGACAATATGGAGCTGGAGAAGGAGCGCGGCATCACCATCAAGGCGCAGACCGTCCGGCTGAGCTACACGGCCAAGGACGACCAGACCTACACGCTGAACCTGATGGACACGCCGGGCCACGTCGACTTCGCCTACGAGGTGTCGCGCAGCCTCGCGGCCTGCGAGGGCTCGCTGCTGGTGGTGGACGCGTCGCAGGGCGTCGAGGCGCAGACGCTCGCCAACGTCTACCAGGCGATCGACGCCGCATCATGAGATCGTGCCGGTGCTGAACAAGATCGACCTGCCGGCCGCCGAACCCGAGCGCGTGAAGCAGCAGATCGAGGACGTGATCGGGCTGGTCGCCGACGACGCGGTGATGATTTCAGCGCCAAGACCGGCCTGAACATCGAGGGCGTGCTGGAAGCCCTGGTTACCCGCCTGCCGCCGCCGACCGGCGACGCCTCCGCCACGTTGAAGGCGCTGCTGGTGGATAGCTGGTACGACCAGTATCTCGGGCGTGGTGATCCTGGTGCGGATCAAGAACGGCGCGCTCAAGCGCGGCCAGCGCATCCGCATGATGTCCAACGACGCGGTGCATACCGTCGAGCAGGTCGGCGTGTTCACGCCGCGCATGGTGCGGCGTGGACGACCTCGGGCCGGGCGAGATCGGCTACATCACCGCCGCGATCAAGACCGTGGCCGACTGCAACGTGGGCGACACCATCACCGACGACCGGCACCCGGTCGCCGAGGCGCTGCCGGGCTTCAAACCCTCGGTGCCGGTGGTGTGGTGCGGCCTGTACCCGGTCGATGCCGACGATTTCGAGAAGCTGCGCGACAGCCTTGGCAAGCTGCGGCTGAACGACGCGAGCTTCCACTACGAGCCGGAGACCTCGGCCGCCCTCGGCTTCGGCTTCCGCTGCGGCTTCCTCGGCCTGCTGCATCTGGAGATCATCCAGGAGCGCCTGTCGCGCGAGTTCGACCTGGACCTGATCGCGACCGCGCCTTCGGTGGTGTACCAGGTGTACCGCACCAACGGCGAGATGGAGGAGCTGCACAACCCGGCCGACATGCCGGACGGCAGCGTGATCGACCACATCGAGGAGCCGTGGATCAAGGCCACGATCATGGTGCCGGACGACTACCTCGGCGCCGTGCTGACGCTGTGCAACGAGCGGCGTGGCCAGCAGGTGGACCTGACCTATGTCGGCAACCGGGCGATGGCGGTGTATCGGCTGCCGTTGAACGAGGTGGTGTTCGATTTCTACGACCGGCTGAAATCCGTCAGCCGCGGCTATGCCAGCTTCGACTACCAGATGGACGGGTTACGCCGAGAGCGACCTGGTCCGCATTTCCATCCTGGTGAACAACGACCCGGTGGACGCGCTGTCGTTCATCGCCCACCGCAGTGCCGCCGAGGCGCGCGGGCGGTCGATCTGCGTGAAGCTGAAGGACCTGATTCCCAAGCAGCTGTTCAAGATCGCGATCCAGGCGGCGATCGGCGGCCGGGTGATTGCGCGCGAGACGATTTCGGCCTTGTGCAAGGACGTGACCGCGAAATGCTACGGCGGCGACATCACGCCGCAAGCGCAAGCTGCTGGACAAGCAGAAAGAGGGCAAGAAGCGGATGCGCCAGTTCGGCAAGGTGGAAATTCCGCAGAGCGCGTTCCTGGCCGCGCTGAAGATGGATGCGTGAGAATATATCATCGTAGTCGTCCTTGGACGGGTGCGCACATATGAATGAGACTCGCTGCTGTCCCGTTCGAGAAATTTCCAGCCATTCCGCGTGGTTCGTGATTCGATCTCTGAGGCTGGAGCGGGGAAGGCGGAATGGCTGGACGGTCGGCGGTTGGCATCGAGCTAACTGAAGACGAGCGTGCCGAGCTGTCGGCCCGGCTGCGGCGCCGCAACGTCGCGCGTGCGGCCGCGATGCGCGCGGAGATCGTGCTGCTTGCGGCCAAGGGCATGAGCCATCTGGCGGTCGCCGAGCGGCTCGGCATCACGCGCGTCACGGTAGCGTTGTGGCGGAAGCGATTTGCGGTGAAGCGGCTGGACGGTCTGACCGATGAACCTCGGCCCGGAGCTCCACGCAAAATTGGCGACGACAAGATCGCCGAAGTGGTGACGACAACACTCGGGAAGCTGCCTGCCACGGCGACGCCCTGGAGCACCCGCTCGATGGCCCGGGCCGCTGGGTTGGCCCCGTCAACCATTCACCGGATCTGGCAGGCGTTTTCCCTGCAACCGCACCGCAGTGAAACCTTCAAGCTGTCCACCGATCCGCGGTTTGTCGAGAAGGTACGCGACATCGTCGGGCTCTACCTGAACCCGCACCATCGCCGTCCAGAATCAGTGCGCATAGGAACTTCGGAATCGGGACACTACCTCGGTAGTGACAATCACGCCCTAGCAGGCTGCTGAAATTCGGCTCCTATGCCGCAACGGGAGATAGGAAAGAATCGTATGCCGACGCTTTGCGACTCAATCTTTCTCTCGGCGTCTGGCCAACGAGCTTTTCTTCCGCTCTGGCCCTGAAAAAACGGCATTTCAGCGGCCTGCTAGATGTCATATGGAGTGGTCTTGGTACGGTGTAATTCAGAGTGATTATTATCATTTTTGATCTGCGGTTACCCGTTTAGTTTTTGATTTTGATGCTTTGTCTGCATGTACAAGCGCTTTCCTTCCGGGGCTAGCGAATGCAGAGATGGCTCTAGCCACGAAAACCTGTTGCGTGAAGTACCTAGCCAACTCCCGGATACGTGTTATCTTGTCCACTGGTTATGGAATTCATTGTGGTTTCGTAGCTGACGAAAATCCTTTCGGCAAATAAGAAGATAAAAATGAAAGAAACAATGTGGCTTCATAGCGTGAAGGTGGCTGGACTTCGTAGCATCGAGAGGGCCGAGCTGGAGTCTTGCGGGCGTTTCAACGTACTAATTGGTAAGAACAATTCTGGAAAATCTAATGTATTATCTGCAATAAGAGGTTTCTTCGAGACGATGAAAGGTAGTGAGGTGGTTAACCTCCGCCCCATGTTTACACTTGACGATGATTTTTATGATCGAAATACCCGCAAGCCGATTGACATTACCTGCACGTTTGCAGTCACGTCTAAGGACGCAACCCAAATCATCGACGACATCGCAAAAGAATTCCCACAAATTAGTAATGCCGTCTCGCACCTTCGTCATTCTCAATTTCTTCGTATTACAGTAAAATATTTTCTTCGGCCAGGCGCGTTTGCTTTAGTTTGCAAGATAGCAATGAGTGAGGCGAGTGACGCTATTCAGCAAGATAATTTTACAACGTTATTCGAAATTTCTGATGACGTATCTCCACAGATATACGATTTGTTTCGGAAATCCGCACAAAAACAAGATGAAGCCGACGCATACAATTTAGTAGTCAAGTACTTTGATACAGAAGACTTTGCAAGGCATAAGGCCGCAGCGGCCACCAGTTGGTCGGTTACCGTTACGCATGTATATCGAACGCAACTTTGATAAGTATAAGGGGCAGCCGTGGGTACAGGAAATCATAAGCTCCGTAGAAAGTGATATACCGAGGTCGGAGAGTTATGCGGATTTTTCACAGTTGATAAGTCAAAGGATTTCTCAGGCGGAAAATGAAGTCGGGGACATTGTCGCCGCTCCGATCGCTGGAAGCATTTTTACGATCGGAGGCCAGCAGCATATTGTACCGCAGTATGTATCAGGAATTTGTAAGAGATTGGCTGAGATCAAGGTTCTTTATCAGAGTGAGCGTAGAGACCCCATCGGTCCCGCCGACGCACAGAGACTGCTTTCGTCTATGAACTCGAAATGTTCGTTCAACTTCTTCTTTTTCCTTGCTATTATTGACAACCCCCAGTTTGATGTGGAGGTGATCGAGGTCAGCCGCCACCGAAGCGTCGGACCCTTCTTCATTTTCGAGCGTGCTTTTCCGTTTGACATCCTCATTCTGAACGTCCGCGGATCGCTGCAGGGTTTTTAGTTTCTCTATGATAGATCTAATGATATCCTTTGATTTTTTCTTCTTCCCAAACCATCCATGCAAATTGCGGTCGAGTTCCCGGAATAACGCGGTAAGTATTTCGATCAATACATTAGGGAAACTGTGGCGTTTGAAATCTTCGCAGTTTAAGTATACGGACCTAAGTTGACTATCAAGCTTTCGAGATGAATGATGCAAGAGAAGTGTCTTTCCGCATCCACGTCGAGCGAAAATCGCATGATTTTGCTTCGAACATGCGTCCTGCAGCGCCGTGCCGACATTTATATAATCAATCGGCTGACCATCGCGTTGTACCGCGTAGGTTCTCTGTGATAACCTGCCGAAGGCGATCAAGTTTCTTTCGCTCCGAAGCTCGACAGCCCATTTTCGCCATATCCAACTCTCTCCCCGCTGCAACCGCCGATTTTCGCCGCCAGCGCAACGTTATCGGCACGCGATGGGACCTTACAGACCCGTGACGAAAAGTGAACCTCTTTCTTCCAATTCAACATGTTGAACGAGTTGCTTGCGCTGCTAACCCAGTGCGCAGGCGCACGGAGCGCACCGGCGTGGTGTGCGGCGCCCACATAGTCCCTCGAAGTCCCCGCCGGCGCGGTCGGCCCTGGCCGGATATCCCGAAATCGTTCGCTACTTCGGGACGTATCAACGACACCGCGGCGGTGTTGATAGCAAATCCGACCGGCGCGTGACGCCCGCGGGGTGAGCCATCCTATCTGACGATCGGAGCGGACCAGGCAAGAGCCGAAGATGCACGGCAAAAATCAAAATCGGGACCGCCGGTTGGAACATACCCAAGCAGCAAGCCGCAGAATTCCCCGGCAATGGCACCCACCTTGAGCGGTACGCGCGGCGCCTCCCGGCCGTCGAGATCAACTCCTCATTCTACCGGCCGCACATGCCCGCCACCTACGCGCGCTGGGCGGCCGGCGTCCCGCCCGGCTTCCGCTTCGCGGTCAAGCTGTCGCGTGAGATTTCCCACATTCGCCGGCTCGTCGCCGCGACCGCGCCGCTCGAACGCTTTCTGAGCGAGATCCAGGCGCTCGGCGACAGGCTCGGCCCGTTGCTCGTGCAACTGCCGCCCAGCCTGCGCTGCGACGAGGCCGTGGCCGGCACGTTCCTCGAATCCCTCCGCGCCCATTTCGACGGCGACGTGGTCTGCGAGCCACGGCACCCCACCTGGTTCACCGATCAGGTGGACGCGATGCTGACGCGGTTCCGCGTGGCGCGCGTCGCGGCAGACCCGGCGTCGGTGCCGGCTGCGGCCGTGCCGGGTGGCTGGCCGGGGATCGTCTACCACCGCCTGCACGGCTCGCCGAAAATGTACTACTCGGGGTATTCGGCCGAATGCCTCGACGGCATCGCCCGGATGATGCGGGAGAGGGCGGCACACACCCGGGAAATCTGGTGTATCTTCGACAACACGGCGGTCGGGAAGGCGGCCGAGGACGCCCTGAGCCTGCTGGGTCGGCTGTGACCAGCGCAACCGTGCGGAGCCTTTTTCCTTGGGATGCGTTCTTCGGGGCCAAGGCGACTGGCTCCAACCGAAAAGAATGAGGACGAAGGTTCCGATGACGCCGTTCACGATGCCAGTTCCCCCGGCCGCATGATGGACATCAGGCCGCTCGAACCACGCGGCGATGGCGGAACGCGGGCGCAGCATGTGGCCGTCGGAGCATTGGCGGGCGGCTTGCTGCTGCTCGGGATCTACACGCTGTGGTACTTCCTGAGCGCGGTGGCCTGGGCCGGGATTTTCGCCATTGCCCTGTGGCCGCTCTATCGCAGCACCGGGAAACGGTTCGGTGCCGCGCGGCACGGTGTCCTGCTGCCCACGCTGTTCACGCTGGCCGTCGCGCTGGTCTTCATCGTGCCGCTCGGTTTTGTCGGCGCCCGGCTCGCCCACGAGGCACATAACATGACCGAATGGCTCCGCAGCGCCCAGCAGAACGGCGTCGCCGAGCCCGATGTGCTGCACCGGCTGCCGTTCGGGCAGGCGGAGGTGGACGACTGGTGGCGGCAGAATCTAGCCGACCCCGGCAGCGCCAAGGATCTCGTGCAGCGCACCACGCAGGGCCACGTCGCCGACGCCGGCCGGATGATCGGCGCCCAGGTCGCCCGGCGGCTGACGCTGTTCCTGTTCACGCTGCTGACCCTGTTCTTCCTGTTCCGGAAGGGGGATTCGCTGACCCAGCAGATGCGCCGCGCCGCCGGGCGCGCCTTCGGCCCGCACGGCGAGAAGGTCGGCCGGCAGATCATCGCCTCGGTGCATGGCACCGTGAACGGGCTGGTACTGGTGGGACTGGGCGAAGGGGTGGTGCTCGGGCTGGTCTACGTCGTCGCCGGCGTGCCGCACGCCACCGTGTTCGGGGCGCTCACCGCGGTGGCTGCCACGATCCCGTTCGGGGCGCCGGTGGTGTTCGCGGTCGCTGCTCTGCTGGTCGCGGCCCAGGGATCGCTGGTCTGGGCGGTCGCGGTGGTGGCCAGCGGGTTGCTTGTCGTGTTCCTGGCCGACCATTTCATCCGCCCCGTGCTGATCGGCGGTGCCACGCGGCTGCCGTTCATCTGGGTGCTGCTGGGCATTCTCGGCGGGATCGAGGCCTGGGGGCTGATCGGCCTGTTTCTCGGGCCGGCGATCATGTCCGCCCTGATCCTGCTGTGGCGGGAATGGGCCGGCAACGGGACCGATTGACCTGGCGCGCGCGCGGCCGGCCGGCGTCCGGACCGGCGAAGAATCCGGCATGGTCGGCCATGACGGTGGCGATCATGCGCAACGCCGCCGCCTGCGCAGGATGGCCCGACGGCGCGGTGGCATCGGGGCGCATCAGCTGCATCGCGGCGGCGCCGACGCACGCCACCAGTTCGGCGAAGGTGTCCTCCGATGGCGCTCCGTCGAACACCGCCGCGAGCCTCGTCAGCACGCGGTCGAGCAGTTGGCGCCGCGCCTGCGACATGGGCGGCACGGCGCGCTGGCTGCGCAGCCGCAGGATCTCGATCCCGATCGTCAGCGCGGCCGTGCTGGCGCCAAGGGATGCCTCGGCATCGCCGCCGGCCGCCTCCACCCGCTCCAGCACGCGGTTGATGCGGTCGTACATGCGGCTCTCGAACACCAGCCGCCCCGGCACCGTGCGTCCCTCGCACAGCCGCACGAGGTCGGCCCGCATCGCCGCGCCGAGCTGGTCGATCTCGCGCGCCGGGCGCACCGGCAGGATCACCTTGAACGCCAGCGCACACAGGATGATGCCGCCGAGCACCGCCGCGGTGATGTCGAGGAAGCCCGCGAGGTCGGCGGCCATCACCGGCCGGGGGGAGAGCATGGCGAGGAACATCACCACGAAGCCGGTGGCGGTGCCGAGCGTGCGCGGCCGGGCCATGGCGAGGCCGGCGACCACCAGCACCGGGGCCAACACGAGGGCGAGGGGCGGGAAGCCGGGGAAATGCGGCAGGATGAACTGGCCGGCGACGAACACGAACGGGGCGGCATAGAGCGAACCGCGGAAGAAGGTCATCACCGATTTCACCGGGTCCGGCAGCGAGGCGAACAGGCCGGTGAGGGCGGCGACGATGGCGACGAGGCCGGCGCCCTCCGGCCAGTGCGACGCGCGCCACAGCAGGCCGATCAGCAGGGCCGCGATGCCGGCCCGTGCCGCGTTGCGCAGCGTGGCGGCGAAGTCGCGATGAATGGCGAAATTGCCGCCGGCGGACGGTGGCGGCAGCCCGCCGGTGGCAACCAGCGCGCCGAGCCCGGCGATGGCGTGCATCATGGCGCCCGTCAGCTCGGCGAGCGCGATCAGGACGGCGGCGGCGGCCAGCTCCGCTTGTCCCGTTTCCCCGCCAAGGCGTGCGCGCTGCTGGGCGGAGATGCCGGCTTCGAGTTCCGCGAGGCTCCGACGCCCGGCGCCGGCCGGCGCAAGCGCGTCGGGTTCGGTCGCCACCTGGCGCAGCGCCGCCGCTGCCTGATGCAGCAGGCGGCGTGCGGCGGGATCGGCAGAGCTCAGGTGCGCGCGCAGCGTGCGGGCGGTGGAGATGGCGGAGAGCAGGTGACCCAGCAGGTGGCGGATCTGCCGGCTGCGGGTGCGCAGCCCCGGCGATTCGGCCAGTCCGTAGGCCCGCAGCGAGTTCGAGCGCCTGGCTGTCGACGATCAGGCAGCGCTGGCGCTCATGAAGCGCCTCCGCCTCGTCGCCCTCCAGCGCGCCGGCGGCGTAGCCGGCCACGTCCTGCAGGAACGCCCGCAGCCGCTGCAGCAGGGCGGGGCGGATGCGCTGCGGCAGGATGACGGCGCTCGCCAGGCCGGCGCACAGGATACCGAGCAGGATCTCGCTGCAACGCCCGAACGCGAGTTCGCCGAGCAGATGCGGGTTGTCGAGCGCCGGATAGGCGATGATCCCGGCGGTATAGCCGGCCAGCACGGCGCCGTACGAAGCGGCGTTTCGCAGCAGGCCGGAGACGAAGGTGCACAGCGCCAGCCACGCCGCCATTGCCAGCAGGAACGCCAGCGGGTGCGGCGCCAGCAGATGCACCAGCAGTATCGCGGCCCCGGCGCCGACCAGCGAGCCGGTCACGCGAAAGAATCCCTTCGCCAGCACCATGCCGGTGAACGGCTGGGCGACGATGAACACCGTCATGATCGACCATTGCGGCTCGTTGAGGTGCAGCGCCAGCGCCAGGTACAGGGCGACCAGCCCGGCCGCGGTGGTGCGCACTGCGAAGATCCAGTCCCGCCGGGATGGCGGCCGCAGGCGGCTCAGGCGGGACCCCGGACAACGGCGAACGAGGGATCGAAGGGCAGGGAGCATCGGTGACCGGATACAGAAGTGGCGCAAGATTGCGCGTTGCCCGGACGTTAGCTTCCCCCGTTAACTCTCGCAGCTATGGCCGATCGAGGCAACCTTCCTGACCGATCTGCAACGTGCGGCTACGCGCCAAGCAGGCTCACGCGGCCGCTGCCGATGTCGTAATAGGCCGCGACGACCTTCAGTTTTCCCTGCCTTACGAGGTCGGCCACGACCGGCGACGCGGTGCGCAGAAGATTGGCCTGGATCTGCGCATTGGCCTTGATGGTGGCCTCCAGGTCATCGCCGCCCCGCTCGATGGCCGGGCGGATGGGGGCGTAAAGCGTGCTGATCTGCCCCGGCACCGCCTTGGCCGCCATGGCGGCCTTGACCGCGCCGCACCCGCTATGGCCCATCACCACGATGACGGCCGTCCCGAGGACGGCCGCACCGTACTCGAGACTGGCGATGATGTCCGGGCCGCAGATGTTGCCGGCAACCCGGGCGACGAACACGTGGCCGATGCTCTGGTCGAAGGCCAGTTCGACCGGAACCCGGGAATTGGCGCAGGACAGCACCGCTGCGAAAGGCTCCTGCCCCGCGACATTATTCTGCCTCAGGATCTCCAGATCCTCGGCGAACGACGCGAGCTTGCCGGAGACGAAGCGGCCGTTGCCCTGCATGAGCCGGTCCAGCGCCGCATCGGGGGTCAGTGCCGTCTGCGCATGGGCGAGGCGGGGCACCGCGCTGCCCACGATGCCAGTCAACGCAGCGCCCGCGATGCCGCGCAGGGTGTTGCGACGCGACAGGCGGGTTGCGCCGGATGGGCTACAAGCAGGACACGCACACCTCGTTGTCATGAGAGGCTCCATTTTGCGGCGCTCGGGCATGGCATGGCGCATTCCCCGGAGGTCGGCAGCATCGATGAACGTTCGATAAAAGGCTGAATCAAGTTCTCGGGATGCGGAACCACGATGCGGCTGAAATCGCAGTTTGGCGAGGTCGAACCTGCACCCTTGCCTCCGCTCAGCAAAAGTGCTTAACCCCGCGCCTCCCTGCCGGGGCGGTCGGCCCGCCTCGGCTATGTCCGCGCGCCATGTGGCGCGGTGGCCCAGACCCGGGCCCGGGACAGAGACAAGCCAGAGGGGACAACATGCCGCTGTATGAATGCGTGCTCATTGCACGCAACGACGTCACGCAACAGCAGGTCGAAAGCCTTGCCGATGCCGTGGCCATCCAACTCGACACCGATAATGGCACCGAGCCCGGCACCAGCGTCAAGAAGCGGGAATACTGGGGGCTGCGCAGCCTCGCCTACCGCATCAGCAAGAACCGCAAGGGCCATTACATGCTCCTCGGGCTCGACACCAAGCCGTCTGCGCTGGCCGAGATGGAGCGCCAGCTTCGGCTGAACGAAGACGTGCTGCGCTTCATGAGCATCCGCATCGATGCCATCGAGGAAGCCCCCAGCGCCATCCTGTCGCGCAAATCCGACGAGCGCGAGCGCGGCTTCCGTGGTCCGAAACCCGCCGGGCGCTTCGACAGCGGCCGCAAGCGCGGCTTCGACGACCGCGAGGAATTCCGCGCCCGCGACGACGGCGACCGTGACGGCGGGTTCCGCCCCCGTGACCTGGCGGTGGAGGAATGAGCGACATGTCCGATTCCGACATCAATCCCGCTGCGCGCCGCGCGGCTGTTGGTGCCCGCCGGCCGTTCTACCGCCGCCGCAAGTCCTGCCCGTTCTCCGGCCCCAACGCGCCGAAGATCGACTACAAGGACGTGCGCCTGCTGTCCCGCTTCCTGTCCGAGCGCGGCAAGATCGTGCCGAGCCGCATCACGGCCGTCTCGGCCAAGAAGCAGCGCGAACTGGCGCAGGCCATCAAGCGCGCCCGCTTCCTCGCCCTGCTGCCCTATGTCGCTGAGCTGAGAGGAGCAAGATCATGGCCGCCGTGGAAGTGATCCTGCTCCAGCGCGTCGAGAAGCTGGGGCAGATGGGCGATCTGGTGAAGGTCAAGCCCGGCTTCGCCCGCAACTTTCTGCTGCCGCAGAAGAAGGCGATTCGCGCCAACAAGGAGAACCTGGCGCGCTTCGAGCAGCAGCGCGCGCAGCTTGAGGCGCAGAACATCAAGCGCCGCGAGGAAGCCGAGCGTATCGCCGAGCGGGTGGGCGGGCTGACCGTCACCATCATCCGCCAGGCCGGCGAGTTCGGGCAGCCTGTACGGCTCGGTCTCGGCCCGCGACATCTCGGACGGGGCCACCGCCGCCGGGCTGACGATCAACCGGTCGCAAGTGGTGCTGGACACGCCGATCAAGACGCTGGGCCTGCGCCGCGTGCGCGTGGTGCTGCACCCGGAAGTCATGATCCCGGTCACCGTCAACGTCGCCCGCAGCCCGGAAGAGGCCGAGAAGCAGGCACGCGGCGAGGCGCTCACCACCGTCGAGGAAGATGAGCCCGAAGACGACCTGGAGGCGATGCTCGACGCCGAGGCCGCCCGCCCGGCCTGACGTATCCGCCACACCTGGACTTGGACTAACGAATTGGCGGCCATTCCGCGCTGACATGGCGGAAATGGCCGCCGATGGCGTCTTGATCCCACCCCAATTCGGCTCCCATATTAACCTTCGTTCATTCGGTCGACGGGGCAGGGGCTAGATATGCGGGGATTGCTGGATCGAATCCTGAAGCGATTCATGGTGCTCGGTCGGCTCACGGTGCGCTGGCCCGACGGGTCCGTGACCACCTATGCTGGTAACCCGGGCCCCGAGGCGGTCATCGAAATCAGGGACGCGGCCACCGTGCGGCGACTGGCGCTCAATCCGGCGCTGACTGTGGGTGAGGCGTACATGGACGGCGGTCTGGTGCCGGTGGATTGCCAGATCTACGACGTGCTGGACACGCTGATGTCCAACATGTCGGCCGAGGCCTCCGGCCAGACTGTCCTGCGGCTGCGCGAGATGCTGGGGATGGTCACGCGTCGCATCGCCCAGTTCAACCCGGCCGGGCGCGCGCAACGCAACGTGGCGCACCACTACGACCTGAACGGCCGGCTCTACAGCCTGTTCCTGGACCGCGACCGGCAATATTCCTGTGCCTATTTCCCACGCGGCGACGAGACGATCGACGAGGCGCAGATCGCCAAGAAGCGCCATATCGCGGCCAAGCTGCTGCTCAACCGGCCCGGCCTGACGGTGCTGGATATCGGCTGCGGCTGGGGTGGGCTCGGCATCACGCTGGCGCGTGACTACGGCGCGCGCGTGACCGGCATCACGCTGTCCACCGAACAGCTCGCCGAGGCGCAGGCGCGGGTGCGCGCCGAGGGGTTGGAGGACCGCGTCAGCTTCGAGCTGATGGATTACCGCGCGCTGCACCGCCGCTTCGACCGGATCGTCTCGGTCGGGATGTTCGAGCATGTCGGGGTCGGCCACTACCGGCAATTCTTCGATACGGTGAAACGCTGCCTGGAGCCGGATGGCGTGGCGCTGATCCACGCCATCGGCCGTTGCGACGGGCCGAGCTCGACCAATCCGTGGATCGCGAAATACATTTTCCCGGGCGGCTACTGCCCATCGCTGTCGGAGGTGTTTTCGCCGATCGAGCAGTCCGGGCTGGTGGCCACGGACATGGAGATCCTGCGGCTGCACTACGCCGAGACGCTGCGCCACTGGCGCCGCCGCTTCGCCGCCAACCGCGATACCATCGCCGCGCTATACGACGAGCGTTTCTGCCGCATGTTCGAGTTCTACCTGGCCGGAAGCGAGCTGGCGTTCCGCCGGCAGGGGCACATGATCTTCCAGGTCCAGCTCACCCGCGACCAGACGGCGGTGCCGCTGACGCGCGACTACATCACGGATAACGAGCGGGCGGCGGCGCGGACGCGGGTCGGGGCGTGAGCGGTCAGAGCCTGCGATAGCTCGCGTAAAGGCCGATATCCACGAGTCCTGTACGTTTCGTCGGCCGAGTTGGTCACACGGCGCAGGATGGCGCGGTGGCTAGGGGTGATCCGGATCGAATACAGGCCCGGATGTCCGGCAATGCGCTCGAACTGCAGCGATGGATGGCGCGGGTTTGCCTGAAAGCGACGCAACGCCTCCTCGAGCCGGGCGCGATGTTCGGCGGGAAGGGCCTGCAGCGCCCGTTCGGCCTGGGGGCTGATGGGGTGCCGGGTCAATTGTTGAACAACGCGTCCACGTAGCTGGCGACATCGCCAGCCGGCGCCGCGTGCGTGGGCGCCGGGCCAGAGGCAGCCCGGCGCGCCAGCAACTCCCAGCGCACGTCACGAACGGTTTCCAGCCAATCGGCCGATGCAGCGACGGTGGCGCGGTTGATCTTGGCGATCACGGCGCGCAGCGGGGCCGGCGCCAGCCGCGCGCCCGCGTCTGCCAGCTGCAGCAGAGCCTCATGGTCGGCCGCGCGCGTTTGCTCGACGCTTTCCGCCAGCGCGATGGCGTCGTCGATGTCATCGCCGTCCGCTACGGCCAGACTGGCCCGCACGTCGGAACCGATCGTCTTTGTTGACTTATGAAGGGCGCGGGCCCGGGCCAGGATGGCTTCGAGGCTTGCCGGGCCATCGGGACAGCCTGCTTCGGCGCTCGCGGCGGGGCCGCCAGCTTTAGGGGATGTGAGCAGCAGCGCCAGAAGCTGCATGTACGACATCCGTTAACAATAGCATCTATGATCCACCGACTCTATCCCCCTGTTCCACAGATATCCACAAGAGGTATCCACAGGGAGTTGCTCCCCCGCAGCTTGAAGATCGGGCTATCCTGACCGCCGCATGAACCAGATCGAACCCGCGTCCCCGCTGCTGGGCCTGTCACAGCGGCTGCCACCCAACAACCTGCAGGCCGAACAGGCCCTGCTCGGTGCGCTGCTTGCCAACAACAAGGCGTATGAGCGCGTCGGCGAATTCCTCGCCCCGGAACACTTCGCCGACGCGATCCACGGCCGCATCTACGCGGCCATCGCGCGCCGCGTCGATGCCGGCCAGCTCGCCGACGCCGTCACGCTGAAAGGCGAGTTCGAGCATTCCGGCATCCTCGACGAGGTCGGCGGCGCCGCGTACCTCGCCCAGTTGCTCTCGGCGATGGTGGGCATCATCAACGCCGGGGAATATGGCCGCGCCGTCCACGACGCCTGGTTGCGCCGCCAGCTCATCGATATCGGCGAGACCGTCGTCAACAATGCCTTCGGCGCCACGCCGGAGCTGGACGGCGCGGGGCAGGTGGAATCCGCCGAGCAATCGCTTGTTCGACCTCGCGTTGCGCGGCGGCAGCGACCGCTCGCTGATCGCCTTCGAACAGGCGTTGCGGCAGGCCATCGACGGCGCCGAGCGGGCATTCCATCGTTCCGGCCACGTCTCCGGCCTGTCCACCGGCCTGCGCGACCTGGATAAGAAGACCGGCGGCCTGCACCCGTCGGACCTGCTGATCGTTGCCGGCCGCCCCGGCATGGGCAAAACCGCGCTGGCCACCAAGATCGCGTTCGGCGCCGCGCGCTCGCTGCTGGCCGAGGCCCGGCAGAGCGACCCGAACGCGGTGGCGAAAGCGGCGGTGGCAGTGTTCTCGCTTGAAATGAGCGCCGAACAGCTCGCCACCCGTCTGCTGGCGGAGGAGGCGCGGATCTCGGCCGACCGCATCCGTCGCGGCGATATCGGCCAGAAGGAGTTCGACCGGTTCGTGCAGGTCAGCCGGGAATTGCAGGGCCTGCCGCTGCATATCGACGACACGCCAGCCCTGAGCCTGTCGGCGCTGCGCACCCGCTGCCGGCGGCTCAAGCGCACGGCGGGTCTGGCGCTGGTGGTGGTGGACTACCTGCAACTGATGCGCCCGGCCGCCGGCTCGCGGCCGGAGAACCGCGTGCTCGAGATCAGCCAGATCACGCAGGGCCTGAAGGCCATCGCCAAGGAGATGGCGGTGCCCGTCATCGCGCTGTCGCAGCTCTCGCGGGCTGTTGAAAGCCGCGAGGACAAGCGGCCGCAGCTGTCTGATCTGCGCGAATCGGGCAGCATCGAGCAGGACGCCGACGTGGTGATGTTCGTCTACCGCGACGAGTACTACCTGCAACAGCGTGCCCCGAAACAGATGGGATATGACAACGAGGAGAAATTCCACGGGGCGGTCGAGAAGTGGCAACGCGACATGGAGCAGGTGCATAACCGGGCGGAACTGCTGATCGAGAAGCAGCGCCACGGCCCCACCGGCAAGATCGATCTGTTCTTCGAGGGCGAGTTCACCCGCTTCGCCGATCTCGATCTGCAACATGGTGGCCACGACGCCGACTGATATCGCGGGGGGTGCGCGCGGCATGCGCGACGCGGCTGGCTGGCCGCACCCTCCCCTGATCGCCGCACGGCGTGCTTTGACGGCACTGCCATTCCGCTGGTAGGGCGTGTCGTCATGGACCTGACCGCCTGCTACGCCATCGACGATCCCCCGCTCGGCCAGCGCTTCGCAGGGGTCTGCTTCGCACAGGCCTGGCACGAGTGAACGCCCTGGATCTGGTGGCGGCTATCGGGCGCGGTGCGCTCGGCGCCTGCCGCGCGGTGGGCGCAATCACGTTGTTCGCGCTCAGCGGCCTGTCGCATTTGGTCCGCCCGCCCTTCTACGGCCGGATGTTCCTGCGCGCGTTCGTCGAGATGGGCTATTTCAGCCTGCCGGTGGTGGCGCTGACGGCGATCTTCACCGGCATGGTGCTGGCCCTGCAGGCCTCCACCGAGCTGTCCCGCTTCTCCGCCGAAAGCGCCTCGGCCAGTCTGGTGGTGCTGTCGGTCACGCGCGAACTGGGGCCGGTGCTGGCCGGGCTGATGGTGTCCGGGCGCGTCGGCGCGGCCATGGCCGCCGAGATCGGCACCATGCGCGTCACCGACCAGATCGACGCGCTCTCGACGCTGTCGACCGAGCCGATGAAATATCTGGTGGCACCGCGCCTGCTGGCGGGGCTGATCGCACTGCCGCTGCTGGTGGTCGTGGCCGACATCCTCGGCGTGTTCGGCGGCTTCATCGTCGCCACCATCAAGCTCGGCTTCAACCCGTCGGCCTACCTGATCAGCACGTTCAACTATCTGGAAACCAGCGACGTCGTCTCGGGCCTCGCCAAAGCGGCGGTGTTCGGCTTCCTGATCGCGCTGATGGGCTGCTACCACGGCTACAACAGCCGCGGCGGCGCGCAGGGCGTGGGCGCGGCGACCACGCAGGCGGTGGTCGCCGCCTCGGTGCTGATCCTGGCGTTCGACTACATCCTCAGCGAGATCTTTTTCGTCCGATGAGCGGCGCCGTTCCCAAGATCCGCGTGCGCGGGCTGCGCAAGTCGTTTGGCGACAAGCTGGTGCTGGACGGCGTGGACCTCGACGTGATGACGGCGACATCGACGGTGGTGATCGGCGGGTCGGGCACCGGCAAGTCGGTGCTGCTGAAGTGCATTCTCGGCCTGATCGAGCCGGACGCCGGCAGCATCGAAATCGACGGCCAGGATTTGCTGACGCTGGACCGCCGCGCGCAGGCGGCGGTGCGGGCGCGCATCGGCATGCTGTTCCAGAACGGCGCGCTGTTCGATTCGCTGCCGGTGTGGGAGAACGTGGCGTTCGGCCTGCTGGCGCAGCGCAGGGTCACGCGATCGGCAGCGCGTGAACGGGCGGCCGAAATCCTTGGGCAAGTCGGACTGGCGGCGAGCGTGGGCGATCTGTCGCCGGCCGAATTGTCGGGCGGGATGCAGAAGCGCGTCGGTCTGGCGCGCGCCATCGCCGCACAGCCCGACATGCTGTTCTTCGACGAGCCGACGACGGGGCTGGACCCGATCATGGGCGCCGTGATCGACGGTCTGATCGTCGATTGCGTCAAGCGTCTCGGCAGCACGGCGGTGGCGATCACGCACGACATGGCGAGCGCGACACGCATCGCCGACCGCGTGGCGATGCTTTCCAACGGCCGCATCATCTGGTCCGGGCCGCCCGACAAATTGCTGTCCAGCGGCAATCCGGTGGTGGACCAGTTCACGCATGGGCGCCGCGAGGGGCCGATCCAGATGGAACTGCGCAGATAGGCCAGCTCACGGCGTCGGCTGCGCGAAACTCTGCACCAGCCCGCCCGCGATCAGCCGCCAGCCGTCCACGAGCACGAAGAAGATCAGCTTGAACGGCAGCGACACCACGTTGGGCGGCAGCATCATCATGCCCAGGCCCATCAGCACGCTGGCCACCACCATGTCGATCACCAGGAACGGCAGGTAGAGCAGGAACCCCATCTCGAACGCGCGGCGCAACTCGCCGACCATGAACGCCGGCACCAACGCGCGCCAGGGCGTGTCGTTGGCGCTGGCGGGGTCGGGCAGCTTGGCCAGATCGAGGAACAGCCGGATATCGTCCGCCCGCGCGCTGGCCGCCATGAATTTGCGGAACGGCTCGGCCGTGAGCCGCAGCCCCTCCAGGTCGGCCACCTTGCCCTGCGTCATCGGCAGCAGCCCGGTCTCCCAGGCCTGATCCAGCACCGGCTGCATCACGAAATACGTCAGGAACAGCGCCAGGCCGATCAGCACCATGTTCGGCGGCGCGCCCTGCGTGCCGATGGCCCCGCGCAGCAGCGACAGCACGATCACGATGCGGGTGAACGCCGTCATCACCACCAGCAGGCTCGGCGCCAGCGACAGCACGGTAATCAGCGCCGTCAGCTGCACGATGCGCGAGGTGGCGCCCGGCCCGGCTGCCCCCAGGTCGACCGACAGCGATTGCGCCAGCGCCGTTGACGGCGCCAGCAGCACGGCCAGCACCAGCAAACTCAGTGTGCCGCGCAGAGGCCGCGTCATGGTGGCGCGTCGCCGAACGGCAGCGGATCGAGCCATCCCACCACGACATCCTGTTGCCCGCCGGTCAGCAGCAGCAGGCGGCGGGGGCCGCAGCGCACCAGCAGCAGGCGCCGGCGCGGGTCGAGCGCCAGCACCTGTTCCAGCGCCAGCCCATCGCGCGGCACTGCTCCGCGCGCGCGGCCGAGCGCCATCGTGCCGGCCAGCGGCAGCAGCCGGGCGCCCTGGCGCGCGAGCAGGATCAACCCGATCACGACCGCCAGCGCCAGTACCGTCACGACCGGGGTGGTGGCGCTCATCTGGCGGCGTCGCGCATGCTGAGGGCGAGCGCTTCCAGGTCGGCGAGCACGGCTTGCAGCAGCGGGCGCAGCGCGCGTCCCTGGTCCGGGGTCAGGTCCAGGCAGGCGGCGCAGAGCCGCCCGGCTTCGGCGTCCAGGCCAGCGAGATCCACCTGGCGGCCCGCCTGCACCAGGGCGCGCGCTACGCGGAGAGAGCCGCTCATGGCGTCAGCCAGTTCGGCCGCCTGGTTTTCCGGGCGCTGCATCGTGGAACCACATGACCGACGAAAGATGAATCAAAGCTTTCCACGGGTATGCCGTGAGTGTTCACAACTTCCTTACCTTTTGGTGCGAATCTGCGACGGTCGCCAGAAAGGACGATGCCGCCATGGACCCATCGGATATCCCGCTGTTCGCCCTGGCTGACCGCCGGCTGGCATGGATCGATGCCGCGGCAGTCGATACTGGCAAAGAACATCGCCAATACCGACACGCCGGGATTCCGGAGCCAGGATCTCAAGCCGTTCGCCGCCACGCTCACCGCCACCGCCGGCGTCGATCTGGCGCTGACCAATCCGGCCCATATCGGCGGTACCAGCGGCGGCGTGCTGGCGCCGGTGGCGCAGCCCGGGGAGCGGTCGCCGGACGGCAATTCGGTGGCGATGGACCGCGAACTGGTGAAAATCGCCGATACCGACGCGGCGCATGAACTCGTCACCAACGTGACCAAGAAATACCTCAATATGTTCCGCAACACGATCGGGCACTAGCCCGCGGCGTTCCCCGAAAGCCGAGGAAGGAGCCTGGCATGGACCTGTCCCGCGCGCTCGACATCTCGGCGGCCGGCATGACGGCGCAGACCACGCGGCTGCGCGTGATCGCCGAGAATGTCGCCAACCAGGACACCACCGGCAGCTCGCCCGGCGCCGCGCCGTATCGCCGCAGGACGGTCACCTTCGCCAACCGGCTGGACCGGGCGCTGGGTGTCGAACTCGTGCAGGTGGCCAAGGTCGGCCGCGACAACAGCGATTTCCCGCTGCGCTACGACCCGTCGCACCCGGCGGCGGATGCGCGCGGCTACGTCCGCACGCCCAACGTGAACAGCTTCGTCGAAGTCATGGACATGCGTGAGGCCGAGCGAAGCTACAATGCCAATCTCGCGGTGATGCAGTCCACGCGCGGCATGCTGGAACGCACGATCGAATTCCTCAAGTAACGGTGGGCCGCGGGCATGGCCATGGACATCTCGGGGACGACGGCGGCGCCGATCGTCGTCACGCCACGCGGCGTCACCGCGC
The DNA here is from genome assembly GCA_963764895.1 of uncultured Pseudomonadota bacterium. GTDB lineage: Bacteria > Pseudomonadota > Alphaproteobacteria > Acetobacterales > Acetobacteraceae > CAVXUK01. Next base: position 91,569 of record CAVXUK010000006.1, on the reverse strand, counting down.
AGGACGCCGCGCGGGCCTATCGCGATACCGACGATGGCAGCGTCGGCGGCGCTGAGGGCGCGTCGGGCGGCGATTTCGGCGGCTTGCTGTCGCGCGCCGTGGAAAGTGCGGTGCAGACCGGCCAGCATGCGGAGACGGCGGCGATGCAGGCGATCGCCGGCGGCGGCAACCTGACCGACGTGGTGCAGGCGCTGTCACGCGCCGAACTGGCGCTGCAGACCACGACCGCCATCCGCGACCGCGTGGTGCAGGCGTATCAGGACATCATGAAGATGCCGATGTAGAAGGACACGTTCCAGAAATGACAGCCTGAACCTTGCTTTCCTCTCTCCCCGGCAAGCGCGGGCGGAGAGGGAACTGATACCGGATCCCAGAACAAGGTCACCACATGCAAGAGGGCGACGTTGGCGCATTGCTGCGCGAGACGCTGATGGTGGTGCTGAAACTCGGCGGCCCGCCCTTGCTGGCCGGGCTTGCGGTCGGCGTCGTGATGTCGCTGGTCCAGGCCGTGACGCAGGTACACGAACAGACGGTGGCGTTCGTGCCCAAGATGGGGGCCGTGATCGGCGCGCTGCATCGTGCTCGGCCCGTTCATGCAGACCACGCTGGCCGACTTCACCCGCCGGGTGTTCGACCATCTGGTGGCGGTCGGCGGCCAATGATGAGCAGGCAGTGATGGCGGCCTGACCGATGACGCCGGCCGATTCCGAACTGATCGCACATCTGCCGGCCTGGGCGTTCGCCTTCGTGCTCGTGCTGTGCCGCACCGGGGCCGCCTGCATGCTGATCCCCGGCAGCGGCGAAGCGGAGGTGCCGGCGACGATCCGCGTCGGCTTCGCGGTGGCGCTGACGGTGCTGCTGCTGCCGGTGCTCGCACCGGAGCTTCCGGCGACGCCCGACGATCGTCTGGCGCGGCGTCGGCATGGTAATGGCCGAGCTGACCAGCGGATTGTTTCTTGGCTGGATGGCGCGGCTCGCCGTCACCGCGTTGCCGCTGGCCGGGCAGATCATCGCCGTGGTCGGCGGCCACGCCAGCGTGTTGCAGCCGGACAGCGTGCTCGGCCCGCAGGGGGCGGCGGTCGGCCGGCTGCTGAGCCTGGCCGCCCCGGTGCTGATGCTTTGCCAGCGGCCTGTACGCGCTGCCATTGCAGCGCCATCGCCGCAGCTATCGCGTGATCCCGGCCGGGGAGTTGCTGCCGGCGGCGATACCGCGCAGACCGTGGTGACGGCGGTGGCCGCGTGCTTCGCGCTGGCGCTGCGTCTGTCGGCGCCGTTCGTGCTGGCCAGTATCGTCTGGCACATCACCTTGGCGCTGCTCGGGCGGCTGGTGCCCAATCTTCAGGTGTTTTTCCTGGCGGCGCCCGCGCAGCTGCTCGGCGGGCTGGTCCTGCTCGCGTCGCTGGCCGCGGCGCTGCTGGCGGCGTGGCAGGAACAGACCGCCGCCAGCCTGCGGCTGCTGCCTGGCCTGTAGCGGCAGGGCGGAAGCGCGATGGCCGACGATGACGACTCGCGCACGGAAGCCGCCACGCCGCGGCAACAGCAGCGCGCCCGTGAAAGCGGCCGGGCTGCGTTGTCGCCGGAAGCGTCCGGCGTCGCCGTCCTCGCCACCATGGCCGCAATGCTGCTGACCTTTGGCCCCGGTGCCGCGCGCGCGCTGGTGACCGCGGCTCGGCGTGTTTCTGACGCTGGACCGTCCGATCGAACCGGTCATTGCGCTGCGTGCGGCCGGATTGGCCGTGCTGCTCGTCGCCGGGCCGTTCGTGCTCGCCTCGCTGGCCGCCGGCACGCTGGCGGTGCTCGGCGCAGACCGGCGGGCTGGTCCACCTGGGCGCGCTGCTGCCCGACCTCGCACGGCTCGACCCGCGGCGCGGACTGGCCCGGGTGCTGTCGCCATCGGCGTTGCTGGAGGCCGGCAAATCGCTGCTCAAGCTGGTCGCGGCCGGTGCTGCGGCCTGGACGGTGGTCGCTGCCGCCGTACCGCAGCTGCCCAACGCCTTGTTCTGGCAGCCGGAAACGTTGGTCGAGCGCACCAGCCGCGAGGTGCTACACGTTTTGGTGACACTTGCTCGTCGCCCAGGGGGCGTTCGCCGGGGCGGACATCCTGCGGCGCGCGGCTGTCGCACGCGCGCAGCCTTCGGATGACACGCCAGGAGATGCGCGACGAGCACAAGGACACCGACGGCAACCCGCAGATCAAGGCGCGCATCCGCCGGCTGCGGATGCAGCGCGCGCGCCGGCGCATGCTGGCCGCGGTGCCGAAGGCCGTCGTTGTGGTGACGAACCCGACCCACTACGCCGTCGCGCTGGCCTACGACCGCGGCAGCACGGCGGCACCGCGCGTGGTCGCCAAGGGGGTCGACTCGATGGCCGAGCGCATCCGCGAGGCGGCGCGAGCACACCGGGTGCCGCTGGTCGCCAACCCGCCGCTGGCGCGCGCGCTGTATCGCGCGCGAGCTGGACTGCGAGATCCCGCGCGAACTGTTCCAGGCGGTCGCCGAGGTGATCGCCTATGTCTGGCGCATCCAGGCGCGCGCGCCGATGATCTCCCGCCTGCGCCGTCTGGTCGCGCGCGCTCAGCCGAAGCCACCGCCGCGTATCGCCTGGCCGATCGACCGGTTCGCCTCCTCGCCGGACGAGGTGCTGGCGCGTATTGTTCCAGCAGGCGCTGGACGGCAAGCTGATCGTGGACGCCGCCGGCCGCATCGTGGCGATGAACGAGACGCTGCGGCTCATGGCCGGGCTGGCTGGTGGCCTCGGAAGGCATGGCGGCCGACCAGCTGTTCGTGGCGTCGGACCGCGACTCCGTCCGGCGCGTGCTGGCCACGGCGCTGGACCGCGCCGCGCCGCGCGGGCTGCCGCGCTCCTGCACCGCGCGCCTGGCGACGGACACGCAGCCGGTCGTCAACACGGTGCCCGGCGACGAGGGCACCCGCATGCTGGTCAGCATCGTTTCGCTGTACCACGCCGATGGCAGCGTCAGCGGCGCGATGCTGCGGTTCCGTGACATCTCGCTGACGACGCGGCTGGAGGCGCAGCTTGCCCATAGCCAGCGGCTGCAGGTGGCCGGCCAACTGGCCGGCGGCGTGGCGCATGATTTCAACAATCTGCTGACCGCCATCCTGGGCGCCGCAGATGCGATCACCGGGCGCGACGGTATCGACGAGGAGACCCGTGACGATCTGGCGACCATCCGTGCCAGCGCCGGCAGCGGGGCGGCGCTGGTGCGGCACCTGCTCGCGTTCGGCCGGCAGCAGACCTTGCAGCCGCGCGTGCTGGCGGTGAACGACGTGATCACCGATCTGGGCGCCGTGCTGCGGCGCCTGCTCGGCAGCAAGGTGCGGCTGGAACTGGCGCTGGAGCAGCCGGGCCGCACGGTGCTGGCGGACCCGACGGCGCTCGATCAGGTGCTGGTCAATCTGACGGTCAACGCCCGCGACGCCATGCCCCATGGCGGCACCCTGACGCTGCGCAGCGGCCACATGACGCTGCACCGGCCGCTGCCGCGCGGGCCGGAGCTGATCCAGCCCGGCCACTACGTGATGCTGGAGGTGCAGGACACCGGCGGCGGCATTCCGGCCGAGGTCCTGCCGCACATCTTCGAGCCGTTCTTCACCACGCGGCGCGACCGTGGCGGCAGCGGCCTCGGCCTGTCCACCGTGCATGGCATCGTGCTGCAATCCGGCGGCTTCGTGGCCGTAGAGAGCGAGCCGGGGCAGGGCACCCGCATGCGGGTCTATCTGCCGCAATGGGACGAGGCCGATCCGCTGGCGATTCCGCGCCCGCCGGCTGCCGCCGCGGCGCCGAACGCGTTCACCCCGCCCGTGCCGCTCGGTACGGCGAAGCGGCCCGAACCCGTGCTCGCCGCCGAGGCTGCGGTGACAGCGTCGCCCGCCGCGCGCGGCACCGTGCTGCTGGTCGAGGACGAGGACACTGTGCGGCGCGTGGCCGAGCGGTCATTGTCGCGCCAGGGCTGGCAGGTGCTCTCCGCCGAGACGGCCGAGGCGGCGCTAACGATCCTGGCGCAGGCGCGCCCTGCGGCACTGGCCGCGGTGGTGACGGACCTGATGATGCCGGGCATGAACGGGGCCGCGCTGGTGCGGGCGGTGCGCGACCTGCTCGGCATGCCCGGCCTGCCGGCGATCGTCGTATCCGGCTACGCGGTGGAAACCCTGCAACGTGAGATCGCGGCCGAGGTCAACGCCGGCGTGTGCCGGCGGCGGTGCCACGTGGTTCCTGGCCAAACCCTATGAAATCAGGGAACTGGCCGGCAAGCTGGCGGAGATCGCGGGTGTGTGACGTGTTCTGGTTTCGGGCCGGCTTGACGAACATATAACGAACAAATTCTTAACGAGACCTTACCCGGCAGTTGTGGCTCCGTTCCCGTCGTGACAGACTGTGGCCGACGGTGGGCTGCGACAGGCGATGGGCGCGCCGGCGCCTCGGCATGGCACGCTAAGGAAATGGTATGGACAAGAACAAGGCGCTGGACGCGGCCGTTCAGCAGATCGAGCGGGCGTTCGGCAAAGGCTCGATCATGCGCATGGGCGCCCGCACAGGCGACGAGCGATCGAGACGATCTCCTCCGGCTCGCTCGGGCTCGACATCGCACTCGGCATCGGCGGCCTGCCGCGCGGCCGCGTCGTCGAGATCTACGGGCCGGAAAGCTCGGGCAAGACCACGCTGGCGCTGCACGCCATCGCCGAAGCGCAGAAGACGCGGCGGCACCTGCGCCTTCATCGACGCCGAGCACGCGCTCGACCCGATCTATGCCCGCAAGCTCGGCGTCGACGTGGACAATCTGCTGATCTCCCAGCCCGACACCGGCGAGCAGGGGCTGGAGATCGCCGACACGCTGGTGCGCTCGGGCGCCATCGACGTGCTGGTGATCGACTCGGTCGCGGCCCTGGTGCCGCGCGCCGAGCTGGAGGGCGAGATGGGCGACGCCCATGTCGGCCTGCACGCGCGGCTGATGAGCCAGGCGCTGCGCAAGATCACCGGCAGCGTCAGCCGCAGCAACACGATGCTGGTCTTCCTCAACCAGATCCGGCTGAAGATCGGCGTGATGTTCGGCAACCCGGAGACCACGACGGGCGGCAACGCGCTGAAATTCTATGCCTCGATCCGGCTGGAGATCCGCCGCGTCGGCTCGATCAAGGACCGCGACCAGATCGTCGGCAACCAGACGCGGGTGAAGGTCGTCAAGAACAAGCTGGCGCCGCCGTTCCGTCAGGTCGAATTCGACATCATGTACGGCGAGGGCATCAGCAAGGTGGGCGAGCTGATCGACCTCGGCGTGAAGGCCAACGTGGTGGAGAAGTCCGGCGCCTGGTACAGCGTGGACAGCCAGCGCATCGGCCAGGGCCGCGAGAACGCCAAGCAGTTCCTGCGCGAGCATCAGGATGTGGCGGCGAGCCGTGGAGCGGCGGCTGCGCGACCAGTCCGGCACCGTGGCGACCGCGATGATGACTTCCGAGAACGAGGCCGAGGCGGCAGAATAGCCGGGTGTTCGACAGCGCCCCCGATCCGGCTTGGCTGCCCCTCGACGACGACGACCGCGCGCTGGTGGATGCGGCGCGTGTGGTGCTGCAGCAGCATTACCGGCCGTTCTGGCACATGGTCGCCGCCGCGCTGCGCGGCCGTGACGGGCGGATCTGGACCGGCGTGCATCTCGGCGCCACCGTCGGCCGCCTTTCGGTCTGCGCCGAAGCGGTCGCGCTTGGCCGCGCGGTGCTGGAGGGCGACGGCACCATCGCGACCGTGGTGGCGGTGCGCCATCCGAAACCGGAGGAGGATGACCGCAGCCTCGCGGTCGTCCCGCCCTGTGGTGCCTGCCGCGAAATGGTGGTCGATTACGACCCGGACGCCTGGGTGATCGTGCCTGGCCCGGCCGGCCTGGTGAAGATGTCCGCCCGGGCGCTGCTGCCGCTGCCGTATCGGCGGTAACTACCAGGCGGGCGGCGCGCCCTCGGCCAGCGCCGCCGTCGCGGCCAGGATGGCGGCGAAGGCGCGGGCGGCAAGGCGGCTCATGTGGCGTCCGCGCAGCCAGCCGTGCACCAGCCCCGGATCGCAGCGATATGCCACCGCGACGCCGGCGGCATTCAGCGCGGCTGCGTAGTCCTCGCCGTCCTGGCGCAGCGGGTCGTAGCCGGCAGCGAAAAGGGCGGTGGGGGCGAGGCCGTTGAAATCGCTGGCGTCGAGCGGCGCGAACTCGGGGTCGCCGACCGGCACGCGATCGGCCCCGCCGGCGAACATGGTTCCGTAATAGGCGCAATCCTCGGCTGTCAGCATCGGCGCCGTCGCCGCACGGCTGCCGGCGACCCGCAGCGGGTTGGACGAAAGGCCGGGATAGATCAGCACCTGACCGCGCGGCTGCGCGTCCCCGAGTCGCCGCAGCCGGTGGCACAATGCGGCGGCCAGATGACCGCCCGCGCTGTCGCCGCCGACCACGACCGGGCGCCCATCTTGCGCCAGCGCGCGATACACCGCCTCCACGTCGTCCAGCGCCGCCGGATAGACGTGTTCGGGTGCGAGGCGGTAGGCGACCGACCACACCTCCAGCCCCGCGCCGTCGCAGATCTCCGCGCAGACGTCGTGATGGCTGTCGAGCCCGCCGAGCACGAAGCCGCCGCCATGCACATACAGCAGCGCCGCCGCATGTCGGGGACTGGCCGGATGATAGCGCCGGACGGGAATGTCGCCCCAGGTGGCGGCGACCGCGCCGTCGGCCACCGCCACGCCGGCCGGCAGCGGCGCGCGGAAGCCGGCGCACAGACGGTCATACAGCACGCGGCTCTCGGCGATTCCGGCTGTGCTGGCGGAGTCGGGATAGAAGCTGTTGCTGCGCGCGATGAACGCCCGCATTTCCGGGTCCAGCCAGCGGCTCAGCGTGTCGGCGGCGATGGTCATGCGGGGCCTCATGAAGAATTGTCCGGCGGAGCACGAAACCGGCGTAGCCCCCTGGCTTCGTACGGGTCATGGCCTTAGGGTCCGCCGCGTCGCATGACACCCATGCAGCCACAGCTTTGCAACGGAGAATCCAGCGTGACCGAGACCGATGACCTGACCCGCCTGCTGCAGGCTGGGGGCCTCTCGCGCCGCGATCTGCTCGGCCGCGCCGCGGCACTCGGCGTTGGGGCGGCAGCCTTGCCGCTGCTGGGCAGCCGTGCGGCCTCGGCGGCGGACCTGCCGCGCAAGGGCGGCCATCTGCGCATCGGCATCGCCGGCGGCAGCACCGGCGACAGCCTGGACATCACCACCTGGACCGATTCCGTCACGCTGGTGATCGGCTTCGCGCTGTACAACGGGCTGATCGAGAACGGCCCGGACAACAAGCCGGTGCCGGAACTGGCGGAAAGCTGGGAAGCCAAGCCCGGCGCCGCCGAATGGGTGTTCAATCTCCGCAAAGGCATCAAATTCTCCAACGGCAAGGAGTTCGATGCCGACGACGCGATCTACTCGCTCAACCTGCATCGCGGCGCCTCCAAGTCCGGCGCGGCCGCTCCGATGAAGGCGATCAGCGACATCAAGAAGCTGACGCCGAACCAGATCCAAATCACGCTGGCTTCCGCCGACGCCGACCTGCCGTATGTGCTGACCGACTACCACGTCCTGATGGTCCCGAACGGCTTCACCGACTGGGCCAAGCCGATCGGCACCGGCGCCTACACGCTCGACGTGTTCGACCCGGGCGTGCGCTGCGGGCTCAAGCGCAACGACAGCTACTGGAAGCCCGGCCGCGCCAACGCCGATACCATCGAGATCACCGTCATCAACGACGCCTCGGCGATGCTGAGCGCGCTGCTGTCGGGCCAGGTGGACATCATCCACCGCGTCAAGCCGGAAGCGGTCGCGCTGCTGAAGAAGAACCCGAAGCTGCAAGTGGTGCGCGCGCCGGGCGGCTGGCACGCCATCATGCCGATGATGATCGACCGCGCGCCGTATTCCGACCCGAACGTGCGCCTTGCGCTGAAGCACGCCATCGACCGCGAGGCGGTGCTGAAGACGATGTTCGCGGGCTTCGGTTCGCTCGGCAACGACCACCCGATCCCCAAGGGCGACCCGTATTATAATTCATCGCTGCCGCAGACCAAGTATGATCCCGACAAGGCGAAGTTCTACTTCAAGAAGGCGGGTTCGCCGGACACCAAGATCCTGTTGCAGGCCTCGGATGCGGCGTTCGGCGGCGCGGTCAACATGGCCGAGCTGTTCCAGGCCAATGCCAAGAAGAGCGGCATCGCGATCGAGGTGAAGAAGGAGCCGGCGGACGGGTTCTGGGACAATGTCTGGCTGAAGGGCAGCTTCACCACCAGCTACTGGGGCGGGCGGCCGGCGGCGACGCAGATGTTCGGCGTGGCCTACAAATCCGACGCTATCTGGAACGACACCCATTGGAAGGTGCCCGAGTTCGACAAGCTGTTGGCGGACGCGCGCGCCGAACTCGACGAGTCCAAGCGCAAGCAATACATCTGGACAATGCAGGAGATGCTGCATTCGCAAGGCGGCGCGTTGATCCCGGTGTTCCGGGACTGGATCGACGCCCATAACATCAATGTCGGCGGCCATACGCCGCATGACGGCTTCGACCTCGACAATGGCCGTATTTGCGAGAAGGCCTGGTTGAAGGCGTAGAGTTTTATCCGCAGTCGACACAGATAGAGTCACTATCTGCGTCGACTGCGGATGATCTTGCCCGGCCGGCGCGACGAAGCGAAAGCACGTCATAATTTTGTAATTTCCGTGAAGCCCCGAAATTTGCGACCCGGACCCGCTCATTTCGCGGGGAATTTCACCTGTTAATCGCGGGTAAATTCACTATCATCTGAGTAATGACGCACATTTCGCCAACCCCCTGCGCCGACGTCGCTCTCGTCAGCCCCGAGGACGAGGGCGTGCGCCTGTTGCGCTGTGCGATCACGGAACAATACGCCGGGCGCCTCGCGGTGGTGTCCTCATTCGGGGCCGACTCGGCGATGCTGCTGGCATTGGTCGCTGATATCGACCGCGACGTGCCGGTGATCTTTCTTGAGACCGGCAAGCATTTCCCGGAAACGCTTGCCTACCGCCTCGATCTGGTGCGCCGCCTGGGCCTGCGCGATGTGCGCGACATCCGGCCTGACCCGGCCGAGCTTGCCAAGGCGGACCCGCAGGGCGATTTGCACCGCTGGATTCCGGACGATTGCTGCGCCATGCGCAAGGTGGCGCCGCTTGAGCGTGCGCTGGCGCCGTTCGCCGCCTGGGCGACCGGCCGCCGTCGCCAGCAGGCCCGCACCCGCGCGGCGCTGTCGTTCATCGAGGCGGTGGGCGACCGGGTCAAATTCAACCCGCTCGCCGACTGGTCCGCCGAGCGCATCACCGCGGAACTCGCCCGCCGCGACCTCGCGCGCCATCCGCTGGTGGCGCAGGGGTTTCGCTCGATCGGCTGCGCCCCCTGCACCCGCGCGATCAAGCCGGGCGAGGACGACCGCGCCGGGCGGTGGGCCGGGCAGAACAAGGTGGAATGCGGCATCCACCGGCCGGCCGCATTCTGACGCTGCCGCGCCGCCGCCGTTGCACCTTCTAACCGGCGCTCCGTGCGCCTAGACTGCGGCGCGCGTGCTGTATCGCGCCATCGCCAGTTTCCCGCCTGCGGAGCCCAACTCATGACACCCACCGACCGGCCCGCGCTGCGTGCCTTCCTGCACGGCCAGCGCGAGGCCGAGACGCGATTTCTGGCCGAGCTGGTCCGCACCCCGTCCGACAACCCGCCCGGCGACTGCGCGCCACATGCCGAACGCACGGCGTCGCTGCTGGAGGGCCTCGGGCTGACGGTGGAGCGCCACAAGGTGCCGGACGAACTGGTGCGGGCGCATGGCATGGCCTCGGTGACCAATCTGGTTGTCCGCCGCCGCTTCGGCGACGGTCCCGTGATCGCGCTGAACACGCATGGCGACGTGGTGCCGCCGGGCGAGGGTTGGACGGCCGACCCGTACGGCGCGGAAATCCGTGACGACTGGATGTATGGGCGCGGCGCGGCCGTCTCCAAATCCGATATCGCGAGCTACGCGTTTGCGCTGCTGGCGCTGGACCATGCCGGCACGCCGTTGCGCGGCACGGTGGAACTGCACGTGACCTACGACGAGGAAACCGGCGGCGAGATCGGCCCGCACTGGCTGCTGAAGCAGGGGATCAGCCGGCCGGATCTGGCGATCGGCGCCGGGTTCTCCTACGCGGTGGTCACCGCGCACAACGGCGTGCTGCACATGGAGGTGGAGGTGACGGGCCGCTCGGCCCACGCCGCCAAGCCGTACACCGGCATCGACGCGCTGGAGGCGGCGGCGAAGGTTCTGTCCGCGCTCTATGCGTGGCGTGCCGGGCTGGCCGGCCGGGCGTCCGCCATCGCCGGCATCGGCGCGCCGCAGATGACGGTGGGACTGATCGCGGGCGGCATCAACACGAACGTGGTGCCCGACCGCGTCACCTTCCGCCTGGACCGCCGCATCGTGCCCGAGGAGCGAGCCGACGCCGCGGAGCAGGAATTGCGCGACGTGATCGCCGCAGTGGACGTGGGTCCGGCGGAGGTAACGGTGCGGCGGATCATGCTGGCGGCGCCGTTCGACTCCCGTGCCGGCAGGTCAGGCGCTGACCGATCTGCTGTGCGCGCACGCGACGCGCGTGATGGGTGAGACGGTGCCGGCGGCCGGCGTGCCGCTGTACACCGACGCGCGGCACTACGCGGCGTTCGGTGTGCCGATCGTGCTGTATGGCGCCGGCCCACGCAGCATCGAGGACGCCAACGCCCACCGCGCCGATGAACGGGTGCCGTTGGCGGATCTGTACCGGGCGACCGAAGTGATCGCGCTGGCGTTGGCGGACGCGCTGGCGGCTTAGGCGGTGACCGGAACGGGACAGCCCGTGCTTCAGCTCGCGAGCGGATGTTTCGCGTTTACTCCACCCGCAGCCGCGCCTCGGTCCTGCCCCGCGGCACGCGCGTCCCGCCCCAGCGGGGTTTGTCGTGCCGCCAGATACCGCCCTAGCCGCCGCGCCGGGAGTTCGACGACATGATAGCTCAGCGAGGCGCCACGATCAGTACGGCTGCGCCCACCGGCACGGCGGCGCCATGCGATACGATCCGATTCAGCTTGCGGCCGCTTTTGCATGAATCTTGAACCTGGGCCAAGCTCTACCATAACGCCTCGTGACACCGGCCACGGCAGGGGCCGAACGTGAGGTTAAACGATGTTTGCCTTGAGATTTCCGAAGCGTCGCTCCTGGCTGGCGGGTGGCGCGCCGAAAGCCCCGCTCGTCGCGCCGGTGCCGCCGCCAATCGTCTGCGAAGGCGCGATCGACGAACTCAGTGAAGTGCATGTCGCGGGATGGGCGTTCGATCCGCAATGCAGCGACGACCGCGTCAGCATCGAGGCGGTGCTGGACGGGTCCGGCGAACCGCTGGCGCGCGCACGCGCCGATCAGTTCACGTACTGGCTCGCCGCCGCCGGCAAGGGCGACGGCGCGCACGGGTTTTATGTCCGCTGGCCGAGACCGCTGTCGGCTGATGAACTTGCACGGGTGCGCGTCCGCACACTCGGGCCCACGGCAACAACTCTCGCCAGGGTGGGCTCGGTCCGCACCGAGTACAATCCGTTGCTGCATGTCGCCATGGATATCGTCGACAACTGCAATCTGCGCTGTCCGTTCTGCCTGTACGACTACTCCGGGACTCATGCGACGAACCTGATGGATGACGCGACGCTTGCCGCCGCGCTGCGCTTCCTGCCATATACTTGGGACGGTGAGTTCTGGTTCTCCTGCCTGCATGAACCGACGCTGCATCCGAAATTGATGTCTTTCATCGATCAGGTCCCGCGCGAATTTCGCCGCAAAATTTTCTTTACCTCCAATCTCGCGAAGCGAATGCCGCAACGATATTTCGAGTGGCTGGCAACGAGTGGCATCCATCACATCAATATTTCCATCGAATCCCGCGACCCGGCGATCTATGAACGGATGCGCAAGGGCGCCCGGCACCGCATCTTCCAGGCAAATCTGGAAACGTTGCTGGGCGCGCGTCCGCAGGGGGCCGGGTCGCCATTCCTTCGCTACATTGTCATGGCCTATAAGTCGAACCTCCACGAACTGCCGGAGCTGGTCCACCACTTGTTCGAGGAGCGTCAGGCCCGTCAGGTAGAAATCCGCTACACCTACGACGTGCCGCATATTCCGCCTGGATTCAAACAGGCGGAGTATCTGGAGCCGCAGGATTGGCGTTGGCTCCAGGAGCAGTTCAGCCAGTACACCTCCGATCGCCTGATGCTTGTGGCGCCACCCAACGACGCGGCGCCGGCCGTGCCAGCGGCAAAGGGGGGAGCAAGCGACGGCGTGGGTGATACGGGCGCAACGCGGCTGGCCGTACCGCCACAGGAGGCGGCCGGTGCGGTGCTGGCCGGGCGCTACATGTTTCGACTGTCGTGGGATGGGTCGTTGCGCGTGCAAGGCATCCTGGCTGCAAGCCGAAATGGCGAAGCGCGCGAGCGGCAGTTGCTGAGCACCAATATCCGCGACATCGCCGACCCGCGCGCATTTTTCGATGAGCTCGACGCATCTGCCTGAATGAAAATGCGGTCCGGAGGTTTCCGGCGCCATTTCGAAGCCCGTAGCTCGGCGCTCATTGCGTATCGAACGAACATCGGCCGGCGCCTGGACCACCCGGGCCTGAGGCCCAACTCATTTGGCACTTACCAAAAGGTAGGTTCTAGCGATACGGAAAGCGAAGACTTACCTCCCGAGCCGGCCAGTCAATCGGGAGCGTGTCATGGGCAGACTGCAGGGCAAGATCGCCGTCGTTACCGGCGGCAACAGCGGCATAGGCTTGGCGACCGCCAAGCGGTTCGTGGCGGAAGGCGCGTACGTCTTCATCACCGGCCGGCGTCAGGCGGAACTCGACAAGGCGGTCGAGGCGATCGGGGCCGGCGTCACGGGCGTGCAGGGAGACGTGGCGAACCTGGACGACCTGGACCGGTTGTTCGCGACGGTGCGGGTTGAGAAGGGGCGCCTGGACATCCTCGTTGCGAATGCGGGATCAGGTACGGTCGCTCCGCTCGGCGCGATCACCGAGGAGGGTTTCGACAAAACCTTCGGCGTCAACGTGAAGGGGACACTTTTTACGGTTCAGAAGGCGCTGCCTCTGATGGCGGCCGGCGGGTCGATCATCCTCACCGGCTCGACGACGGGTGTCACCGGCACCCCGGCCTTCAGCGTTTACAGCGCGAGCAAGGCGGCGATCCGCAACTTCGCCCGGAGCTGGGCCCTCGACCTGAAGGAGACCGGCATCAGGGTGAATGTGCTGACGCCCGGCCCGACCTCGACCCCTGGCCTGCATGGTATCGCCAAGACACCGGAGGAGGAGCGGGCGCTTCTGGCCGGCCTGATCGCCCAGACGCCGCTGGGTCGCCTTGGCCGCCCCGAGGAGACGGCCGCCGTGGCTCTTTTCCTCGCCAGTGAGGACAGCAGCTTCATGACCGGGAGCGAGGTCTTCGTCGACGGCGGTCAGGCGCAGATCTGATCGGGAGATTCCTGGCTCCGCGCGATCTCGCGCATGGGTCTCCATGTCGCAACCGCGCGGCAAACGTAGACGAGGAGTGCGGAGCAGCTTGAGCCGGCGCGCTGTCCGCGCCACTCTATCGCGCATGTTGCCGATTCCGCCCACCATCCCCCGCGCGGCCCTCGTCACCGGCGGCGCGCGCCGGCTCGGCCGGGCGATTGCGCTGGCGCTGGCGGATGCCGGCTTCAGTGTCGCCATCCATTGTCATACCAGCGGCGAAGACGCGGCCCGCACCGCGGACGACATCCGCGCGCGCGGCGTCAAGGCCGCGGTGCTCACCGCCGATCTCGCTGCCGAGGCTGAGGTCGCGCGGCTGGTGCCGGCGGCGCACGCAGCACTCGGGCCGCTCGGCGTGCTGGTCAACAACGCCAGCAGCTTCGAGCGCGATGAATGGCACGACGCCACGCGGGCAAGCTGGGATGCGCATATCGAGCCGAATTTGCGCGCGCCGTTCCTGCTGATGCAGCAGTTTGCGCATGCGTTGCCGCAGGCCGCCGAGGGCGTCGTGGTCAACTTGCTGGACCAGCGCGTCTGGTCGGTGACACCGCACTTCGTATCGTACACGGTCTCCAAGGCCGGGCTGTGGGCGCTGACGCAGAGCATGGCGCTGGCACTGGCGCCGCGCATCCGTGTCAATGGCATCGGCCCGGGGCCCGCCATGCCCAGCCCGCGCCAGACCGCAGAGCAGTTCGCCCGCCAGGGTGAGTCGGTGCCGCTTGGTCACGGCACCACGCCGGAGGAGGTCGCCGGGATCGCGCTGATGCTGGTTGCGTTACCCTCGGTGACCGGGCAGATGATCGCGCCCGATGGCGGGCAGCACCTGCAGTGGTCGCCGCAGCAGGCAGGTGCCGCGCTGGAGGAGTAAGCCGCAATGCAAACCATCCGCATCGCCGACGCCGCCAGCGGGCTGCGCCATGTGTTCCTGCGCGACATGCTGCTGGCGGCCCATATCGGCGTCTATGCACAGGAACACGGCATCACCCAGCGCATCCGCGTCAATGTCGATCTCGGCGTGCGCGAGGAGGGCGGTGCCGGCCGCTCCCGCCGCGCGGTCGGGCGTGACGATCTGGCGCGCGTGGTGGATTACGCGATCATCGCCGAGCGCGTGCGCAGCATCGTTGCGGCCGGCCATGTCCAGCTTGTCGAAACGCTCGCTGAACGCATTGCGGAAGCTTGCCTCGACGACGATCGCGTGGAGTTGGCGCGGATTCGCATTGAAAAACTGGACGTTCTGCCGGACGGCGCCAGCGCCGGGGTGGAAGTGGAGCGTCGCCGCACCGCATAATTTGTCCACGTCGGCGCCGAAGGTGCTTTAGTTACAATCGCATGGCAGTCGGCTCCGCCGCCATGCCGGGCCCAAAACATTTCACCCTTGGGATTTCAAGTGCTTATGGCCATGCTCGGAATTTGGGCAATCCGTGCGAAGGCAGGGAATCCGCCGTGTCCCACATTTTCGCCCGGGCCTTGTCCACCAAGTTATCCACAGCAACGGGGGATAGTGGCGCCCGGCTTCCGGGCATTCATAAATACCGCTGTGTGTCGGCCTACGGGTTTGCCGCCGCGTGGCGCATGCTTGAGCGGCGGACGTGCGCACCCTAATGACTCCGCATGACTGACCAGGATGAAGCGGCCGGCACGGCCCCACGCGGCGTCGCGGTGATCGAGGCGGCGCTGGCGACCATGCCGCTGCTGCCCGGCGTGTATCGGATGCTCGATGGCAAGGGCGAGGCGCTGTATGTGGGCAAGGCGCGCGCGCTGAAGAAGCGCGTGACCGCCTACACCCAGCCGGCGCGGCTGCCGGAGCGGCTGCGGCGAATGGTGATGGAAACGGTGTCGATGGAGATCGTCACCACCCACACCGAGGCCGAGGCGTTGCTGCTGGAGGCCAACCTCATCAAGCGGCTCAAGCCGCGCTACAACATCGTGCTGCGGGACGACAAATCCTATCCGTGGCTCATGCTGACTGAGGATCACGACTTCCCGCAGATCGCCAAGCATCGCGGCGCGCGCACGCGCAAAGGCAGCTATTACGGGCCGTTCGCCTCGGCCTGGGCGGTCAACCAGACCGTGACGGCGATGCAGCGGGTGTTCCTGCTGCGCTCCTGCGCCGATACCGTGTTCGCCAACCGCTCGCGCCCGTGCCTGCTGTTCCAGATCCGCCGCTGCTCGGCGCCCTGCGTCGGCCGCATCGATGCCAGCGCCTACGCGGACCTGGTCGGGCAGGCGAAGGCGTTCCTGTCCGGCAAGGGCGCGGCCGTCCAGCAGGCGCTTGCGAAGGAAATGGAGCAGGCCGCCGAGGCGCTGGAGTTCGAGCGGGCCGCGGCGATCCGCGACCGCATTCGTGGCCTGACGCACGTCCAGGGCACCGGCATCATCAACCCCGAGAGCATCGCGGATGCCGACGTGATCGCGGCCTGGCAGATCGCCGGCCAGACCTGCGTGCAGGTGTTCTTCGTGCGCGGCGGGCGCAACAACGGCAACCGTGCCTTCTTCCCGAGCCACACGCGCGGCGAGGAGGCCGGTGAGGTGCTCGCCGCGTTCATCGCCCAGTTCTACGACGACAAGCCGCCACCGCCGCTGCTGCTGCTCAACCACGAGATCGCCGAGACCGAGCTCGTCGAGGAGGCGCTGAGCCTGAAGGCGCAGTCGTTCGGCGCGGGCCGGCGGGTGGAGATCGCGGTGCCCAAGCGCGGCGAGAAGCACGCCGTGGTGCAGCACGCGGAGACCAACGCGCGTGAGGCGCTGGAACGCAAGCTGGCCGAGAGTGCCGGACAGGCCAAGCTGCTGGAAAGCACCGCCGAGCTGTTCGGGCTGCCGGCGCCGCCCGAGCGCATCGAGGTGTACGACAACAGCCACATCATGGGCACCAACGCCTACGGGGTGATGATCGTCGCGGGGCCGGAAGGGTTCATCAAATCCGCCTACCGCAAGTTTTCCATTCGCGGCCCGATCACGCCGGGCGACGATTTTGCCATGATGCGCGAGGTGCTGGACCGCCGTTTCGGCCGCGCGCTGAAGGAGAACCCCAACCCCGACGGGCCGCCGCCCGGCTGGCCTGATCTGGTGCTGATCGACGGCGGCGCCGGCCAGCTCTCAGCCGTGCGTGCCGTGCTGACGGATCTGGGCGCGCATGACGTGAAGCTTGTGGCAATTGCCAAGGGGCCGGACCGCAATGCCGGGCGGGAGTGGTTCCATATCGACGGCCGCCCGCCGTTCCAGTTGCCGCCGCGCGACCCGGTATTGTATTTTTTGCAGCGGCTACGCGACGAAGCGCATCGATTTGCCATCACAACGCACCGCGCCGGACGCAGCAAGGCGCTGGTGACCAGCGAGCTCGACGAAATCCAGGGCGTCGGCCCCAATCGCAAGCGGGCATTGCTGAACCATTTCGGCTCGGCGCGGGGCGTGAAACAGGCGGGATTGACCGATCTGGAGGCGGCGCCCGGCATTTCGCGGCAGACCGCGCGGCTCGTCTACGCGCATTTCCACCCCGGCGCCCATGTGGAAGGGCGTTCATGAGGGCCGATCGGTATGGGCATGACGGATCGATCCCCTACCCGGCAGCTGAAATGGTATATGACATATCTATTTCCCGGACGCCGCCGCTGACTGACTCGGGCCCCGCGCGCTTCGCCGGCTTCGTTGCCACGCTGGGGCGCGGCTCCGGACGGTCGCGGGCGCTGACCCGGGCGGAGGCGCGCGAGGCGATGGCGATGGTGCTCGCCGGGCAGGCGGACCCGCATCAGGTCGGCGCCTTCCTGATGCTGCTGCGCTATCGCGGCGAAGACCCGGAGGAGATTGCCGGGCTCGTCGAAGCGGTGCGGGACAGCGCCGGGATCGAGGCAGCGGGTCTGCGTGCCGATCTCGACTGGCCCTCATACGGGTCCGGCAAGACGCGCGGTGCGCCGTGGTTCCTGTTGGCGGCGCTGGCCCTGGCGCAGTCGGGCGTGCGGGTGCTGATGCACGGCTCCAACAGTTTTTCGTCGGGCGTCAGCGTGGAGGCCGCGCTGGCGGCGCTTGGCCTTGGCCCCGCCGGCAGCCTGGACGCCGCGTGGCGGGATCTGGACGAGCACCGGTTCGCCTACCTGCCGCTTCGCCGCCTGTCGCCTGCATTCGACCGGCTGCTGGAGCTGCGGCATCTGTTCGGGCTGCGCTCACCGGTCAACACGGCCGCACGGCTGCTCGACCCGGGGCATGCCGCCGCCGGCGTCGATGGCGTGTTCCACCCGCCGTATATCGACGTGCATCTGGGTGTTGCGGAACGCACCGGCCGGCCGCGCCTGCTGGTTATCAAAGGCGCCGGCGGCGAGGCGGAGCGGACGCCGGCCAAGCCCGGAACGGCCTTCCTGTGGGATGGCACGTCCCGCCGCGAATTTGCGCTGGCGGCAAGCGAGGTCCCCGCCGCCGACCCCGGCACGGAGACCGCCGCGTTGCTGGCGTCGGTGTGGCGGGGAGAGGCGGCGCCACCGCGCCCGCTCGCGACCGTCCGGGCGACCATCGCACTGGCGCTGCTGGCGCTTGGGCATGCCTGTACTCCGGAGGACGCGGAGGCGATGGCGGCCGAGACCTGGGCGGCGCGATAGACGCAGGCGCGCAGGTGCGCCGCAAAATCCACGCTTGCCCCTTCACGGCTGGGCGCTCATCCGCTTTCCTGACAGCAAGCGGAGGAGGGGCGGCAGGTCATGATCACCCACGATGTCCGGGTTCACCCGGAGAAGGACCGGCTGACGCGCGAGGACCAGCTCGCCTGGAAGATCGCCGCCGTCGCCGCCGACCCGGTGGCCGTCGAGCCGGCGGTGGCGGAGATGATCGTCAACCGCATCATCGACAACGCCGCGGTGGCGATCGCCGCCATCAACCGCCACCCGGTCGTCTCGGCGCGCGCGCAGGCGCTGGCGCATCCGCGGCCGGGCGGCGCGACCGTGTTCGGCTGCGGGCCGGAGGTGCGCGGTGCACGCCGGAATGGGCGGCCTGGGCCAACGGCACGGCGGTGCGCGAACTCGATTATCACGACACGTTCCTGGCCGCCGAATACAGCCACCCCGGCGACAACATCCCGCCGATCCTGGCGGTGGCGCAGCAGACCGGGCGCAGACGGCGCGCGATCTCATCCGCGGCATCGCCACCGGCTACGAAATCCAGGTCGATCTGGTCCGCGCCATCTGCCTGCACGAGCACAAGATCGACCATATCGCGCATCTCGGCCCCGTCCGCCGCCGCCGGCATCGGCACGCTGCTCGGGCTGGACACGGAGGACGATCTACCAGGCGGTGCAGCAGGCGCTGCATGTGACGACGGCCACGCGGCAGAGCCGCAAGGGCGAGATCAGCTCCTGGAAGGCGTTCGCGCCGGCCCATGCCGGCAAGCTGGCGATCGAGGCCGTCGACCGCGCGATGCGCGGCGAGGGCGCGCCGAGCCCGATCTACGAAGGCGAGGACAGCGTGATCGCCTGGATGCTGGACGGCAAGGAGGCGCGTGTACCATGTGCCGCTGCCCGCGCCGGGCGAGGCCAAGCGCGCCATCCTCGACACCTACACCAAGGAGCACTCGGCCGAATACCAGAGCCAGGCGCTGATCGATCTGGCGTTCCGCATGGGCAAGCGCGTGAAGGACTGGGACGCGGTGGACGAGATCGTCATCCAGACCAGCCATCACACGCATTACGTGATCGGCACCGGCGCGAACGATCCGCAGAAATTGGACCCGACGGCGTCAGCCGCGAGACGCTCGACCATTCGATCATGTATATCGTCGCCGTCGCGTTGCAGGATGGCGCGTGGCACCACGTGCGCAGCTACGCTGCCGGAGCGCGCGCAGCGGCCGGATACGGTGCGCGCTATGGCACAAGATCCGCACCGTGGAAGACCCGGAATGGACCGCGGCGCTACCATTCCACGGACCCGAACGTGAAGGCGTTCGGCGGGCGCGTCGATCATCCGGCTCAGGGACGGCAGCGAGATCGCCGACGAGATGGCGGTCGCCAACGCCCACCCGCTGGGCGCCACGCCATTGGCAGCGTGCCGACTACATCCGGAAATTCGAGATCCTGACGGACGGCGTGCTGGCGCCGGCGGAGGCGCGGCGGTTCCTGGAGGCGGTGCAGCGTCTGCCGACGCTGGCGGCCGCGGAACTGGCCGGGCTGACCATCGCGTTGCCGCCGGGAGCGCTGGCGCGCAGTGAACGGACAGGTATTTTCTGACGAGGAGCTACCTGAATCTGTGCTTCCCTCTCGCCCCGCAAGCGCGGGCGGAGTGCGGGATAACGAGGTGGCGGAGCAAACGGAGGCGGCTGATATGGATGAGACGACAACAGCGCCGAAGCCGAAGAAATCCGTCGCGCTGTCCGGCGTGACCGCCGGCAACACCGCGCTGTGCACGGTCGGCCGCACCGGCAACGACCTGCATTATCGCGGCTACGACATTCTCGACGTCGCCGAGACCTGCGAGTTCGAGGAGATCGCGCATCTGCTGGTGCATGGCACGCTGCCGAACGACGGCGGAACTGGCGGCCTACAAGACGAAGCTGCAGGCGCTGCGCGGCCTTCCGGCGGCGGTGAAGCAGCGTGCTGGAGACGCTGCCGGCGGCGGCGCACCCGATGGACGTGATGCGCACCGGCGTCTCGGCGCTGGGCTGCGTGCTGCCGGAGGCGGATGATCACAACCAGCGCCGGCGCGCGCGATATCGCCGACCGGCTGATGGCCTCGCTCGGCTCGATGCTGCTCTACTGGTATCATTTCGCCACCAACGGCAAGCGGATCGAGGTCGAGACCGACGACGACTCGATCGGCGGGCATTTCCTGCACCTGCTGCACGGCCGTCGCGCCGTCGCGAGTCGTGGGTGCGGGCGATGCACACCTCGCTCATTCTCTACGCCGAGCACGAGTTCAACGCCTCGACCTTCGCCGTGCCGCGTGATCGCCGGCACCGGCTCGGATTTCTATTCGGCCATCACCGGCGGCATCGGCGCGCTGCGCGGGCCGAAACATGGCGGCGCCAACGAGGTGGCGTTCGAGATCCAGAAGCGCTACGCGACCCCGGACGAGGCGGAGGCGGACATCCGCCGCCGCGTGGCGGCCAAGGAGGTCGTCATCGGCTTCGGCCACCCGGTCTATACGATCGCCGATCCGCGCAACGCAGGTGATCAAGGCGCGTGGCGCAGAAGCTCTCGCGACGAAGCGGCAGCGACAAAGATGTTCGACATCGCCGAGCGGATCGAAGCGGTGATGGCGGACACCAAGAAGATGTTCGCGAATCTCGACTGGTTCAGCGCCGTTTCCTATCACATGATGGGCGTGCCGACCGCGATGTTCACGCCGCTGTTCGTGATCGCGCGCACCTCCGGCTGGAGCGCGCATATCATCGAGCAGCGCATCGACGGCAAGATCATCCGGCCCTCGGCGAACTATATCGGGCCGGAGAATCTGGCGTTCGTGCCGATCGCCGAGCGGGCATGAAGGAAGCACGCCAGTGACGTACCTCGTTGGCCGATGATCTCCCGGCGGAACCCGGCGGGCGACGGTTTCGCGCGCCTGCTCGAGCGCGGCCGGCATCCTGCAACTGCCCGGCACGCATAACGGCATGGCGGCGCTGCAGGCCAGGGCGGCGGGGTTCGAGGCCGTGTACCTCTCGGGCGCGGCGATGACCGCCTCGCATGGGCCTGCCGGATCTCGGCGTCATCACCGTCGACGAGGTCTGCTTCTTCATCCGCCAGGTGGCGCGCGCATCCGGCCTGCCGGTGCTGGTGGACGGCGACACCGGCTACGGCGAGGCGCTGAACGTGATGCACATGGTGCGCAGCTTCGAGGATGCCGGGGCGGCGGCGGTGCATATCGAGGACCAGTTGCTGCCGAAGAAATGCGGCCATCTGAACGACAAGAAGCTGGCCGACGCGCACGACATGGCCGCCAAGGTGGCGGCGGCGCGCAAGGCGCGGCGGCATCTCGTACATCATCGCCCGCACCGACGCGCGGCGAGCGAAGGCATGGACGGCGCGGTGGCGCGTGCGAAGCTCTATCTCGAGGCCGGCGCCGATGCGATCTTCCCCGAGGCGCTGAACACCGCCGAAATGTTCCGGGAATTCGCGCGCCGCGTGCCGGGCGTGCCGCTGCTCGCGAACATGACCGAGTTCGGCCGCACGCCGTTCTTCACCGCGGCCGAGTTTCGAGGCCATGGGCTATCGCATGGTGATCTGGCCGGTGAGCTCGCTGCGCGTGGCGAACAAGGCGCAGGAGGAGCTGTATGCCGCCATCCGCCGCGACGGCGGCGCGCATCGCATGATCGACCGGATGCAGACCCGCGCCGAACTCTACGCCACCATCGACTATGCCGGATTACGAGGCGCTGGATGCCTCGATCGTGAAGACGGTGATTCCCACCGCGATGCCACAGTAGCGGCCGGCTCCGCTGGCGATTTTCTGGCGCTACGTCAGCGTCGGGTTGGTCGGCGCCGTCGTGGTGCTGGCCGTCGCGGCCATGGCTGCGCCGGGGTTGATGCCGGTCGCGGCCGGCGTGGTGTTCGCTGCCAGCTATCTGGCATTGGCGATCGGCCGAATCCCCGGGCTGGCGATCGACCGCGCCGGCGTGGCGCTGGTCGGCGCCTGCCTGATGGTGGTGTGCGGTGCGATGCCGCTCACGGATGCCTACAAGGCGATCGACCTCGACACCATCACGCTGCTGCTTGGCATGATGATCGTCGTCGCCAATCTGCGGCTCTCCGGTTTCTTCGGCATCGCCAATTCCTGGGTGATGCGCCGTGCGCACCGGCCGCTGGTGCTGCTGGGCGCGGTTGCACTGGTGTCGGGCGTATTCTCGGCGTTTCTGGTCAACGACGCGATCTGCCTCGTGCTGACCCCGCTGGTGCTGGACCTCACGCTGGCGCTGAAGCGCCAGCCGATGCCGTATCTGCTGGCCGTCGCCATGGCCTCCAATGTCGGGTCCACGGCGACGATCACCGGCAATCCGCAGAACATCATGATCGGCGGTTTCTCCGGCATCCCGTATGCCCATTTCGCCGCCGTGCTGGCACCGGTGGCGGCAGCGGGGCTGCTGCTGACGGTGGCACTGATTGCCCTTGCGCATCGCCGCGAATTCGCGCGCGGCGCGCGGCTGGAGGCGCCCGCGCCGCGCGTTCGTGCCAACAACACGCTGGTGGGGCGGTCGCTGCTGGCCACGGTGGTGATGGTTGGCCTGTTCTTCGCCGGCCAGCCTCCGGCCAAGGCGGCCATCATCATCGGCGGGCTGCTGCTGCTGACGCGCCGCGTGCGCAGCGCGCGGGTCTATGCCGAGATCGACTGGTCGCTGCTGCTGATGTTCGCCGGCCTGTTCATCATCGTCGCCGGTGCGCAGCGCGCGCTGTTGACGCCCGATGTCGTCGCGGCGGTCGGCCACCTGCACCTGGACCGCGTGCCGGTGCTGAGCGCGGTGACCGCCGTGCTCTCCAACCTCGTCAGCAACGTGCCGGCCGTGCTGGTGCTGAAACCGTTCATCGACCCGTTGCGGGACCACGCGACGGCGTGGCTGACCGTCGCGATGGCCTCGACGCTGGCCGGCAATTTTACCGTGCTGGGATCGATCGCCAACCTGATCGTCGTGCAGCGCGCCGGCAGCCGCGGCGTCGTCATCGGCTTCTGGGATTATTTCCGCGTCGGCGCGCCGCTGACCGTGCTGACATTGGCAATCGGTACGTTGTGGCTGTGGTGGACACGGTAGGCGACCGATTGCAGGGCTGGTAGGGCGGATGCCCCCTGCGTTGCTAGAACAGCGACATCTGCGCCTCGGCGATCCCTCTTGCCGGATCGCGCGGCGGGATGAACGCGGTGCAGTCGAGTTCCGGCCGATCCTGCAACCCTAATTGCCGCGCCGCACGCTCGAAGCGGCGGGCGAGCAGGTCGGAGTAGGGGCCGGTGCCTTTCATGCGCTTGCCGAAATTCGGATCGTTCAAGGCGCCGCCACGGGTTTCGCGCACCAGCTCCAGCACGTGGCTGGCGCGGTCCGGGTAGTGGCGATGCAGCCAGTCCTCGAAAATCTGTTTCAGCTCGTGCGGTAGCCGCAGCAGCACATAGCCGGCGGCGCGCGCACCGGCCTTGGCCGAGGCCTCCAGAATGCGCTCAAGCTCGGCGTCGTTGAGCCCCGGGATCATCGGCGCGGCCAGCACGCCGGCCGGCACGCCCGCACGCCCCAGCGCCTCGACGGCCTGTAGCCGCCGCGCGGGCGTCGCCGCGCGCGGCTCCATGGTGCGTGCCAGCTTCGGGTCGAGCGTCGTGACGGACAGCCACACGCGGACCAGATTGCGCTTGGCGAGTTGTTGCAGAATGTCGATGTCCCTGACCACGCCGGCCGATTTCGTCACGATCGTCAACGGGTGGTTGCAGCGCTCCAGCACCTGCAACACCGCGCGCGTGAGCTTCAGCGTGCGCTCCACGGGCTGGTACGGATCGGTGTTGGAACCGAGCGCGATGGGCCGCGCCACATAGCCCGGCTTGCGCAGCTCCTTCTCCAGCAGTTCCGCGACATCCGGCTTGAACAGCAGCTTGGTTTCGAAATCCAGCCCCGGCGAGTAGCCGAGATAGGCGTGCGTCGGCCGCGCATAGCAATAGACGCAGCCATGCTCGCAGCCGCGATACGGATTGACGGCGCGATCGAAGCCGATATCGGGGCTCTGGTTCCAGCTGATGACGCTGCGCGAGGCATCCCGCGTCAGCGTCGTCGGCAGCGGCGACAGGTCCGCGATATCGGACAGCGTCTCCCAGCCATCGTCGAACGGCGCGGCCTCCTGCCGTTCGAAGCGGTTTGGCGGGTTGATCGCGGCGCCCCGCCCCTTGAGCGCGGGCGATGAGGGGGCCACGACCGGGCGCGGCGGCAAGGCGATACGCTGGCGGCTTCCGGCCTCACGCGGCGGCGGCTCCGGCACATCGGAACGTTCCAGCGCTTCCAGCGCCTCCGGGTCGATCTCGCGCACCAGATCGCCGGCGGCGTGCGATACCGGCCCTCGCACAACATCCTGGCGCGTTGAGCGGCGGAGTGCCTGGGCCGCAATCCGGGACATGCTCTTGTTCCCCATACGTTCGGGCGTGACCTTGCCACCGGGCAGCCGCTGCGTCAAGAACGTAAAGAGAACATGCATATCCGGAATGGCTTCCTGCCATATATTTGCGTGCTCACCCGGCACCTGAGGGGTTGCTGGCATCGGGCCCAGGCTGCAAGACGGCGTGATGCCGCGAGAGGGCTGGATGTGAACGATAATGTGGAACAGCCCGGGCGTGGCGCCCGGCTTGTCACCGGGCTCGGCCGGTTCAAACCGCGGCTGCGGCACGCCAAGCGCATGCCGCTGCTGTCGCCGCGGCTGTGGCGCCGGCGCGTGCTGACATGGGTCGGCGCGATTCTGGTGGCGCTTGTGGCGATCGGCTTCGCGCGCCTCGCGGATGTGGCGATGGGCGGCTTCGAGCATGTGCTGGCCGGCCGGAAGTTTCTGATCCTGGCGCTGGCGCCGGCCGGGCTGGCGTTGTCGGTATGGCTGACGCGGCGGGTGTTCCCGGGCGCGCAGGGTTCCGGCATTCCGCAAACCATCGCCGCCCTGCACATGACGGACGCCAAATCGATCGACGCCGTGCTGTCGCTGCGTGTGGCCGGGGGCAAGATTTTGTTGACCTTGCTCGGGCTGTTCTGCGGCGCCTCGATCGGGCGCGAGGGACCGACGGTGCAGGTAGGGGCGGCGCTGATGCATGCGCTCGGCGGCGTGTTGCGGCTGCCGCGCGACGATCTGCGGCGCGGCCTGGTGCTTGCCGGCGGCGCGGCGGGCGTTGCCGCGGCGTTCAACACGCCGCTCGCCGGAATCGTGTTCGCCATCGAGGAACTGTCGCATTCGTTCGAGTCCCGCACATCCGGGACGGTGCTGACCGCGGTGATCCTCGCCGGAATCACGACGCTCGCGCTGGCCGGCAACTACACGTATTTCGGTTCCAGCCCGGCGGAACTGAACCTCGGCGCCGGCTGGATTGCCGTCGCGCTATGCGCGCTGACCGGCGGGCTGGCGGGCGGCGTATTCAGTTCGGCGCTGGTGACGGCGGCGCGCGGCCTGCCGGGCCTTGCCGGGCGGTTTCCGATGCGACATCCGATCGCCTTCGCCGCGCTGTGCGGCGTGGTGCTCGCCGTGCTCGGGCTGGTTTCCGGCGGCACGACGTATGGCACCGGCTATGCGCAGGCGCGCGGCGTGGTGGAGGGCACCGCGACACTGCCGCCGTTCTTTCCGGTGCTGAAACTTCTGGCGACGGTGGTGTCCTATCTGTCCGGCATCCCGGGCGGCATCTTCGCGCCGTCGCTGGCGATCGGCGCCGGCATCGGCCAGTGGCTGTCCGGCCTGATTCCCAGCGCGCCGTCGGGTGCGGTGGTGCTGCTCGGCATGGTCGCGTATTTCTCCGGCGTGGTGCAGGCGCCGATCACGGCGACGGTGATCGTGATGGAAATGACCGACAACCAGCGGATGACAATTCCGCTGCTGACCACATCGATGTTGGCGTTCGGCGTGTCGCGTCTGGTGTGCCGCCGGCCGTTGTATGGCGCGCTCGCGCGGCGCTTTCTCTCAGCGGTGGAATTCCGCCGGCCGAGTTAGCGCGCTATTCGGCGGCGTGCAGATGTTCCTGCAGGCGCGGCATCAGTTCCACCAGGTTGCACGGCCGATGGCGGCTGTCGAGCTGCCAGACGAGGATGTCGTCCCAGGCATCCTTCACCGCGCCGGTGCTGCCGGGCAGCGCGAACAGATAGGTGCCGCCGGCCACGCCGCCGAGCGCGCGCGACTGCATCGTCGAGGTGCCGATCTTCTGGTAGCTCAACATGCGGAACAACTCGCCGAAACCCTCGATGCGCTTTTCCAGCACGCGGTCGAACGCTTCCGGTGTCACGTCGCGGCCGGTGATGCCGGTGCCGCCGGTGGTGATCACCACGTCGATCGCCGGATCGGCGATCCAGCCGCGCAGAATGCGCGTCGATGGCAGTCGGCATCGTCGCGTTCGATCGCGCGCGCCGCGACGGCGATGCCCTGCCGCCGCGATGCGCTGCGCAAGCGCGTCGCCCGACGTGTCGTTCGCCGCCGTGCGTGTGTCCGACACGGTCAGCACCGCGATATTGACCGCGATGAATTGCCGGCTTTCGTCGATCCGCGCCATCTTTGCCCCCGTGCCGTCAATTCAGGTGCGAGGATGCCACACGCCAGCTGGCGGCCTGCACGCCGTCGAACGGTTGATAGCGCGGCCAGCGGCCGGCGGCCAGATCATCCAGACCGATGCGCCGGCAGATGCAGGCGGGCCGCGTAGATCCACGTATACGTCAGCACGCGCGGCACGTGCGCACGGGTCTCGTCGATCGGGATTGCCTCGATGAACAGCAGCGGATCGTCGTTGTCGCGAATCTGCGAGACCCAGCGCGCGAAATTGCCCGGGCCCGCATTGTAGCTCGCCAGCAGGCGGAGCAGATCGCCGGCCACCACGTCCTGCCGGGCAAGATAGTCCGATGTAGCGCTGGCCGAGATCGAGATTGATCGCCGGATTGCGCAGCGATTCGCCGGCAGGCGCCGTGCCGTGATCGAGCGCGCCGTATCCGGCATGATCTGCAGCAAGCCGCAGCGCGCCGGCCGACGATACGAGATTGGCGTCGAAATTCGATTCGGTGCGCGCCAATCCGTAGACCATTGCCGGGTCGACGCGGAATCCGCCGTGCCGGTTGCAGCTGCGGCAACGGAAAACGCAATCCTTCGCGCGGGCGGCCGTCGGCCAGCGCCAGCAGATCGGCGAATTGTGCCGCCAGATCGGACAGACCGGCCTGCATCGGCGACCAGCATCAACGCGCGCGCCAGCGGCCGTGAGTCGCCGGGCTTGCGGCCATAAGCGCGCGCAATTCCGCCGCCGCCCGATCCGGCTGGTCCACCTGCAGCAGCGCGAAGGCGCGCAAGCCTTGCGGTGTCGCGGCGACAGCGGCGACGTCCGCCTCACCGAGCGTCTCGCGTTCGCCGGGGCCGACGCGGCTCTCGCCGATCGGCAGGCCAAGCGTTCGTCGCGCGAGCAGCCCGTAGAATGTTCGTCGCTGTTCGGCCGCGCGGCGCAGCCACGGCACCGCGCCGGCCAGGTCGTTCGCGTGCAGATGCGCGCGGCTGGCCCAGAAGGCGGCGCTTGCCTGCAAGGCCGGGCGTGGTGACATCCGATCGCCACGCGGCCTCGAACATCGTGCCCGCCGTGTCGTACCGTCCCATCCGCCACGCCGCCAGCCCGGCGACATAGCCTGCCAGCGCGGCGCGGGCGCAGGATGCGGCGGCGCCCGGCCCGCAGCCATGCACGCCGGCGGCGGCCAGCGCGAAGGCGTCGTCGTCGCGGTTGAGCGTGAACAGGATCCGCGCCGCCTCGCCGCGCAGCTGCGCCGCGTAGGGCGGGGCCACGCCGCCACGGGCGTGCAGCAGCCGTTCGACGGCAGTCGGGCCACGGGTGCGTGCGGCTTCCCATACCGCGTGGTCGAGTGCGGGGTCGCGCGGCAGCGCCGTCGCCTCGGGTTCGCTCTCCTCCGGGCACCGGCGGGGTTTCATGGTCTGCGGCCAGCGTCACGCCATGCGGCAACGGCGGGGCGGTCTCACCCGGCGGCATGCGCACGCACGAGCAGGCCGTGGATCGCCCGCGCGTCCGACAGATCGGGCCAGCGGTCCAGCCAGTCGCGCAGCTGCGCTGCATCCGGGCGGGTGTAGGGGCCGCAGATAGCGGTCGGCGAGCACATGGCCGAGCATCGCCAGCGCCGAGCGGGCTGCGGTGTCCAGCGCGCCGTCTCGCGCAGGGCTGCCGGAATGTCGCCGCGCGTCCTGCAGGGCGAAGATGCGCCGGATCCGCACCGCCTCGCTTGGCGGCAGCGGCTGCGGCAGCGATACCTCGCCACCGTCCAGTGCCGCGATCCGCGGGAATGGCGAATGCCATTTCGTCGCCGGGAGTGGTCTGTCCCGGCCCACCTGCTTGCGCCATTGCCCGCTGAGGCCCTGGCCCCGGCGAGAAAAGCGGCCCCGGCAATCAGCGCCGTGGCGGCAGGAAAGCGGGCTATTGTTCGTCCGATCCCTAGCATGAAGCCCCTGTAACCAGGAGCATCCTGAGGCGCAACCCCTGCCGGCTGGACAAATCCTTCTATTGCTGACCGGTCGTTATCATCAATGCGTTACCACTTGCTTCGCACGTGCGAAATTTTTACGTTGAATTCGAGACTGCGACGTAGCAACATCAGATCGGTCCAGGCGTCGCGCTTGGCGCCGGGCGAACGCAACAGGTATGCGGGATGCAGCATCGGCAGCGCCGGCAGCGGCGCGTCGCAGGCCGGGGATGTTCGCCTCGGTCCATTTGCCGCGCAGCCGGGTGATGCCGGCGCTGCCGCCGAGCACCGCGCGCGAGGCGAGCGCCCCCAGCAGCACGAGCCGGCGCGGCCGCACCAGCGCGATATGGCGCAACAGGAACGGCAGGCAGATCAGCACCTCGCTGTCGGTCGGGTTGCGGTTGCCGGGCGGGCGCCAGGGGATCAGGTTGGTGATGAGGCACTGCGTCCGGTCCAGCCCGATGCTGGCCAGCATCCGGTCGAGCAGCTGGCCGGAGGGGCCGACGAACGGGCGGCCGGCGCGGTCCTCCTCGGCGCCCGGACCTTCGCCGACCAGCATCAGGCCGGACTCCGGGTTGCCGTCGGCGAACACGAGGTTGGTCGCGGTGGCCGACAGGGCGCAGCCGTCGAAGCCCGCCAGGGCCGCGCGGAGTTCGGCCAAGGTGGTCGCGGCGGTGGCGACCGCCTGGGCGCGCTGCACCGGCGCGGGCGCCACATGCGGCAGAATTGGGGCCGGCGCGGCGGTCGCGAGCCGGCGCGGGGCGGGCGCGTCCTGGGGCGGCGGGGCGGCGGGCCGGGCGGCCGGCCGGCGCGCTGCCAGCCGGTCGAGCGGCGCGGCGCCCAACGCCTCGTCGGCGCCCCATTCCAGTTGCAGCCGCAAGGCGGCCAGCGGGTCCATGCCGGTGTCGCCCAGCATCGCGTCCGCGACGGGCTTTGCGCAACTGCCGGCGGCTCATAGTGTGGGGCAGGGAGCGGAGGAGAATGGATGGCGGACGGCGCGGTGCGCGAGACGATGGAATTCGACGTGGTGGTGGTGGGCGCCGGCCCGCCGGCCTCGCCGCCGCCATCCGGCTGAAGCAGCTTGCGCCCGGATGTCTCGGTCTGCGTGGTCGAGAAGGGCAGCGAGGTCGGCGCGCACATCCTCTCCGGTGCGGTGATCGAGCCGCGCGCGCTCGACGAGCTGCTGCCCGACTGGCGCGAGCGATGATCGCGCCGCTGACCACGCAGGCAACGGAGGACCGCTTCCTGTACCTGACCGCGACGCGCGCCTGGCGGCTGCCGACGCCGCCGCAGATGCACAACCACGGCAACTACATCGGCAGCCTCGGCGATGTCTGCCGCTGGCTCGGCCGCGCAGGCCGAGGCGCTGGGCGTCGAGATCTACCCCGGCTTCGCCGCCGCCGAGGTGCTGGAGGAGGACGGCCGCGTGGTCGGCGTCGCCACCGGCGACATGGGCGTCACCAAGGCCGGCACGCCCGGCGCGAACTTCGCAGCCCGGCATGGAGCTGCGCGCGACCTACACGATCTTCGCCGAGGGCTGCCGCGGCTCGCTGAGCCAAGCGGCTGATGGCGCGCTTCGACCTGCGCGAGGGCCGCGACCCGCAGACCTACGGGCTCGGCATCAAGGAGCTGTGGGAGATTCCGAAGGAGCACCACCGCCCCGGCCTGATCGAGCACACGCATCGGCTGGCCGCTGGACAGCGCCACCTATGGCGGGTCCTTCGCTGTATCATTGGGGCGACAATCTGGTCTCGTACGGGTTCGTGGTCGGCCTCGACTACCGCAACCCGTGGCTGTCGCCGTTCGACGAGATGCAGCGGCTGAAGACCCACCCGGCCGTGCGCGGGCATTTCGAGGGCGGGCGGCGCATCGCCTATGGCGCGCGGGCGCTCAGCGAGGGCGGCTGGCAATCGATCCCGAAACTGACCTTCCCCGGCGGCTGCCTGGTCGGCGACACGGCCGGCTTCCTCAACGTGCCGAAGATCAAGGGCACCCACACGGCGATGAAGTCCGGCATGCTGGCCGCCGAGGCGGTGGCCGAGGCGCTCGCCGGCGATCGCCCGCCCGAACCGGCCGGCTACGAGCGAACGCTGCGCGCCTCCTGGCTGTGCGGACGAATTGCGGTCGGTGCGCAACATCCGCCCCGGCTTCGCGAAATTCGGCCTGTGGGGCGGCCTGGTCAATGCGGCCCTCGACACGTATGTGTTGCGCGGCCGCGCGCCCTGGACGCTGCGCCATCGCCCATCCGGACAACGAGGGGCTGCTGGACGCAGCGACCGCGCCGCGCATCGCCTATCCCGAAGCCGGACGGCGTGCTGACCTTCGACCGGCTTTCCTCGGTGTTCATCAGCAACACCAACCATGAGGAGAACCAGCCGGTGCATCTGCAACTGCGCGACCCGGCGGTGGCGATCGAGGTCAACTGGGCAGCGCTATCGCAGCCCGGAGAGCCGCTACTGCCCGGCCGGCGTGTATGAGATCGTCGGCGCCGAGCAGGGCGAGCCGCGCGCTGCAGATCAACGCGCAGAACTGCGTGCACTGCAAAACCTGCGACATCAAGGATCCGACGCAGAACATCGACTGGGTGACGCCGGAGGGCGGCGGTGGACCGAACTATCCGGGCGGGATGTGACGGGCAACGATAGTCCTTGGGGTGGCGCGCGAAGACGAATCGCGCGCCAAGCTCGCGAATGGATGGCGCGCAGGATGGCGCGCTGATAAGGTACTGCGATGCAGCATGGTCGTTCGTTCAGGCGCTCGGTTCTTCTGGCGCTTTCGCTCCTTTCCGCCTGTGCCGCCGCGGACCCCTCCGGGGCGTCCACCGAGGCCCAGCCCCATCCGTCGACGCAGGCAGATTCGGCGGGCGTCCACCGGTCCGTTCCTGCTCGGCCGCTTCGCGGTCATGGAAGGCGACGTGAATTACGCCGCCGACGAATTCCTGCGCGCGCTGGCAGCCGACCCGACGAACCCGGAGATCCGCCACCAGGCGTTCGTCGCGTGCCTGTTTGCCGGCCGGCCGGAAGCGGCCAGGCTGGCGCGCGAGGAGCCGAACGACGAGGCGGCCGCGTTGCTGCTGGGCGACATCGACGCCCGCAACGGCAACTGGGAGGCGGCGGAGCAGCGCTTTGCGCTGCTGCCGCGCCAGGGGGTTACCCAGGTACTGCAGCCGCTGCTGCTGGCCTGGGCGCAATACGGCGGCGGCCACCCGGACACCGCGCTCGGAACGCTGCGCCCGTTCATCGAGGGCGACCGGTTCCGCGCGGTGTATGCGTTCCATGCAGCGCTGATCGCCGACCTGTCCAATCGCGTGCCGGAAGCCGGGCGACTGCTATCACACCGCCCAAACCGATTACGGCGCCGGCAACCTCGACCTCGCGCGCGCCGAGGCAAGCTGGCAGTGCGCGGCAGGGCCACGAGGCGGAAGCGCGCCAGACGTTGGCAGCCACGGCTGAGGGCGGTTCGGATTTCGCCATTGCGCTCCCGCGCCTGCAAGCGGACGCTGCCAACCGGCCGATCCGCAAGGCCACGGACGGCATCGCCGACGCCTATCTGGCGCTCGCTGTCGCGCTGCGCCAACAGGACGCCAACGAGTTCGCCACCGTCCTGTTGCGGCTGGCGCTGGACCTGCGGCCGGACCTGACGGCAGCGCGGCTGCTGTCCTCGGACGTTCTGACGACCAGGCCAAGCACCCGGACACGGCGTTGGCCGTGCTGGCACCGGTTTCCGCCAGCGACCCGCTGGCGCCGGTGGCGGATCTGCGCCGCGCCGCGCTGCAGGACGAGATCGGCAACACTGACGACGCGCTACGCATCCTCGGGCACCTGCACCGTCGCCTATCCGGACACGTTCGGAGCCGTGGGCGATGGAAGGTGGCATTCTGCGCGGCAAGCATCGCTACAGCGAGTCGGTGACGGCCTACGACAAGGCCGTCGCGCTGGTCCCGCAGCCCGACCCACGTCAACTGGCCGCTGTTCTACGAGCGCGGCATCGCCGAGGAGCGGGCGCATCAGTGGCCGCACGCCGAGGCCGATTTCGAACACGCCTTGCAGCTCTCGCCCGATGAGCCGTTCGTGCTGAACTACCTCGGCTATTCCTGGACCGAGCAGGGCCGCAACCTGCCGAGTGCGCGCGCAGATGATCGAACGCGCCGCGCGAGCGAGCGGCCGAATGACGGCGCCATCGTCGACAGCCTGGGCTGGATCACGCTGCGCGAGGGCGACGCGCAGCGGTGCCGTGAAGCTGCTGGAGAAGGCGGTCGAACTGGAACCGGAAGACCCGACCATCAACGGCCATCTCGGCGACGCCTATTGGGCGGCCGGGCGCAAGATCGAGGCGCTATACCAATGGCGCCTCGCGCTGACCCTGAACCCGGAGCCGGAGGACGTGCCGAAGCTGCAGGCCAAGCTGCACGACGCGCAGCAGGCGCAGGGCGATTCGGCACCGGCGACAGCGGCGAAGGCCCAGCCGATAAGGCGCAGT
Organism: uncultured Pseudomonadota bacterium; assembly: GCA_963764895.1. Taxonomy (GTDB): domain Bacteria; phylum Pseudomonadota; class Alphaproteobacteria; order Acetobacterales; family Acetobacteraceae; genus CAVXUK01. The sequence goes on along the minus strand of CAVXUK010000006.1, from coordinate 58,406 downwards.
ACCGGTTCGCGCCGCGTTGTTGGCACGCATGCATCGCGAGTCCGAGGCGCACCGGCCAAGGTGAACCTGGCGCTGCACGTGCTGGGGCGACGGGCGGACGGCTATCATCTGCTCGACAGCCTCGTCGTATTCGCGCGCGGTAGGCGACGGCTGCGCGCGGCCGAGGCCGACGACGCTCGCGCTGACGGTTTCCGGCCCGTTCGGCGACGGTGCTGGCCGGACGAGGCGGACAATCTGGTGCTGCGCGCCGCGCGGGCTGCTGGCTGAGGCGGCCGGCATCGCGCCGCGGGCGCGGCTGCGTCCTGGAAAAGCACCTGCCGGTGGCGTCCGGCATCGGCGGCGGCTCGGCCGACGCGGCGGCGGCGCTGCGGCTGCTGTCGCGGCTCTGGCGGCTCGATCTGCCGGACGCTCGACCTTGCCGCTATCGCGCTGCGCCTTGGCGCCGACGTGCCGGTGTGCCTGGCCGGGCGGCCGGCGCGCATGGGCGGCATCGGCGAGACGCTGACGCCGGCGCCGCGACTTGCCCGACTGCGGACTGGTGCTGGTCAATCCCGGCGTGGCGGTGGCGACCGCGCGCGGTGTTTCGCGCCCGCGCGGCGGCGTTCTCCGCGTCGCTCGATCTGCCGCGCGCCTGGCCGGACGCCGCCGCGATGGCGGCGGGACTGGCCGCGACTGGCCAACGACCTGGAGGCGCCGGCGCTGGCGCTGCAACCGGCGATCGGCACCGTGCTGGCCGCGCTTGCGTGCCGCTGCCCGGCTGCCTGCTGGCGCGCATGAGCGGATCGGGCGCAACCTGCTTCGGCGCTGTTCGCCGACGTCCCTCGGCCGAGGCGGCGGCGGCTTCGGTCGGGCGTCCCGGCTGGTGGGCTGGGGCGGCGGGCTGGTTGCTTGAGTGCCGATACACGGACAGGGGTTGCCCGCGCGCGCGGCGGCACTTATTCACGTGCGCCGACCGGGTCGCGGCTGGGGCGTAGCCAAGTGGTAAGGCAGCGGATTTTGATTCCGCCATTCGGAGGTTCGAACCCTCCCGCCCCAACCAGCGCCGGTCAGGTCATCTCACGCCACGATCCGCTCGTTCGCGCCGCGCAACTCCCGCCAGCCGTGCGCCATGATGGTCTCGGCCGGTATCCGCGCGAGCCGCGAAGGCCGGGCGCCCGGCTCACGCGCCAGATAGCTGCCCACCACGTGCCAGCCGAGGCTGTAGCCGGTCCAGTGCGGCAGCCAGACCCCACCATCAAGCAGCCAGCGTTGCATATCGGGCGCCTGGCTCTGCAGCAGCGGCTCGGCCTGTGCCGCCGCCTCCTGCAACTGGCGCTCGTCGAGGGCTACGCACCACGGCTCCGGCGTGCCGCCAAAGAGTTCAATAACGAAATGATCGGCGAGGCCTTCGCTGACCAGCGTCTCCTCCAGCGTGGTGCCGTACCCCGGGCCTGCGTGACGCAGGCAGTGATGCGCCTCATGCGCCACCACCCGCCGCAGGCCGTTGACGAGGCCCGTCTCCATCGCCGGGTTGGATGTGTCGAAGCCGAGAAACATCGTGGTCCGACTGGGCGCCGAGCCGCCGAAACCGCGCTCCTGCACCGGCCAGTGTGGGATCTGATGGATCACGATGTCGACACGTGGCGGCACCACGACACGCGCGCAGGCGGTGAAAGCAGCTTCGATCTCGGCACGGATGCGGGCACGCCAGGGCGCCAATGACCCGGCAGCTTGCAGCCAATGCAGCGTCCACGTTCGATCCATCATCGCCGTTCTCCTACGTTTGGAGTCCGGGCCGGCCCCTCCCCCCGGGCTTGTTATTCGGAACGCGGCCTGAACGGGTTGGTTTCTTACACCGCGCTACGGTGGCAGAATGCCACGGCGGGGCGGGCTAAGGCCAATAACGACACGCGTATGCCGAAGACCAATGCCGCCGCGTCTTGCCGGAGCCCGCCGCATGTCCCATCACGACCACCAGCATCACGATCACGCGCACCACCACCACCACCATGCGCCGGCCAGCTTCGGCGTGGCGTTCGCGGTCGGGGCGGCGCTGAATATCGGCTTCGTCGCGGCCCAGATCGGCTGGGGGATCGCCGCCGGCTCGATGGCACTGCTGGCCGACGCGGTCCACAACGCGGGCGACGTGCTGGGGCTGCTGCTCGCCTGGGGCGCGGTCTGGCTTGCCGGCCGCCTGCCCTCGCGCCGGAGCACCTATGGCTGGGGGCGCGGCTCGATCCTGGCCGCGTTGCTCAATTCCGCCGTGCTGCTGATCGGCGTGGGCGGCATCGCGGTCGAGTCGGTGCGGCGCCTTGCCGACCCGGCGCCGGTGGCGACGCAGACCGTGATCTGGGTCGGGCTGCTCGGCATCGCGGTGAACGGCCTCACCGCCTGGATGTTCGGCCGTGGCCGGGGCGGCCAGCGCGACCTCAACATCCGCGCCACATTCCTGCACTTCGCCAGCGACGCGGCCGTCTCGCTCGGCGTGGTGGTGGCGGCAGTGCTGATCCGCCTGACCGGGCTGTTCTGGCTGGACCCGCTGGCGAGCCTGCTGATCGCCGGCGTCATTACGGTGGCCACCTGGGGCGTGCTGCGCGAGGCGGCGCATCTGGCGCTCGACGGCGTGCCGCCCGCCATCGTGCCGCACGATGTGGAAGCCTATCTGCGTGGCCTGCCGGGCGTGGTGGAAGTGCATGACCTGCACATCTGGGGCCTGTCGACCACCGAGACGGCGCTGACCGCGCATCTGGTGCAATCGCATTCCGACAGCGGCGAGGAGCTGATCGTGCGGGCCTGCCGCGACTTGCGCGACCGCTACGGCATCGGCCATGCCACGCTGCAACTGGAAACGGAGGCCCTTGCCAGCGCGTGCCGGCTGCGCCCGGCGGATGTGGTATAGGCCGGTGCGCCTGCTGTTCTGGAAGCGGCGCCCGGTCGCGGTGCTCGAACTGCACGGCGTCCTCGCCGCCCGCGTCGGCGCGCTGAACATCGCGGCGTTCGGCCCGCTGATCGACCGCGCCATGGCGGCGGCCGGCAAGGACGGCACGCTGGTGCTGGACATCGACAGCCCGGGTGGCTCGCCGGTGCAGTCGGACCTGATCGCCACGCGCCTGCGCGGGCGGGCGGCGGAGAAGGGGGTGCGGCTGGTGGCCGTGATCGGCGAGGTCGGTGCCTCCGGCGGCTATTGGCTGGCCTGTGCCGCCGACGAGATCGTGGCCAATCCGATGAGCGTGGTGGGGTCCATCGGCGTGGTCGGCGGCGGCTTCGGCTTCACCGAGGCGCTGGCACGGCTGGGCGTGCAGCGGCGGCTATACACGGCGGGCGAGAACAAGGCGCGGCTCGATCCGTTCAGCCCGGAACGCCCGGAGGACGTGGCATTCGTGCGCTCGCTGATGGCCGAGCTGCACGAACGGTTCAAGGACTGGGTGCGCACGCGCCGGGCGGGCCGGCTGCACGCCGAGGAGTCCGCGCTGTTCGACGGCGGCTGGATGCTGGGCGATCGTGCGCTGGCGGCGGGGCTGGTGGACCGGCTGGGCGATCTGGACGCGGTGGTGCGCGGCATCGGCGGCGCCAAGGCTCGCGCGATGGTGGTGCGGCCGCGGCGGCGCAACCTGCTGGGGCGGCTGCCGCGGCTGATGGCAGAGGCGCTGGTGGAGGCGCTGGAGGGCGCGGCGGGGCCGCGGGTGTAGTCTCAACCCGTCGGCACGCCATAGGGCGTGGACCGGAGAATCGCTTGCTCGGCCTCGGTCATCTCCGTTGGTACGTCGGCGAACAGCGGGGTGCTGAGGTAGCGCTCGCCGGTGTCGGGCAGCATGCACAGGATGTTCGCCCCCGGCTTCGCCGTGGCCGCTACACGCAGCGCCGCGGCAAAGGTGGCGCCCGAGGTGATGCCGACGAAAATGCCCTCCTTGGTCGCGAGGTCGTGGCTGCACTGCATCGCCTCGACAGCGTTGACGGTGGTGAGTTCGTGGATCAGGTGCATCGCGGCGGCATCGTCGGTGATTTTGGGGATGAAATCAGGTGTCCAGCCCTGCATCGCGTGCGATTTCCAGGCTGGATGGCCGGCGGCCGGCGTGCCGTCCGGATTGCGCAGTTGCACCTGGCCACTGGCCAGGAGCGCCGCCCCCTCCGGCTCGGCGACGATGACCCGCGTGGCCGGGCTTTCTTTCGCCAGTACCCGCGCCACCCCCTGCAACGTGCCGCCAGTGCCGTAGCCGGTCACCCAGTAATCCAGCGTCTCGCCGGCGAAATCCGCAATGATCTCACGCGCGGTGGTGCGCGCATGAATATCGGGGTTGGCCTCGTTCTCGAACTGGCGCGTCATGAACCATCCGTGCGCGGCGGCGAGTTCGAGGCATTTCACGATCATTCCGGTGGCCCGCAGTGCGGCCGGGGTCACCACCACCTTCGCACCGAGGAAACGCATCAGCTTGCGCCGCTCGACGCTGAAGCTTTCCGCCATCGTCACCACGAGCGGGTAGCCTTTCTGGGCGCACACCATGGCCAGCCCGATCCCGGTATTGCCGCTGGTCGCCTCGATGACGGTTTGGCCCGGCTTCAATTCGCCCGACTGCTCCCCCGCCTCGATGACGCCGAGCGCTAATCGGTCCTTGACGGAGCCGAGCGGATTGAACGCCTCTATCTTCACCCACAAATTCACCCCGGGCGGGGCGAGTTGGTCGATGTGTACGACCGGGGTGTTACCAATAGTGCCGAGGATATTTTCGTAACGGGCCATGGCGTGGTCCTCCCATGTGCAGCGTATCCCTTCGGCCGGCGCGCGGCTACGGCGCTGTCCTCCGCCCCGTCACCACCCACGTCAGCAGCTCCCGCGTCCCAGTCGGCGTCGTCCTGGGACGTTTGCGCTATCCCGGATGACGAGTCCGCCAGTAAATTACCGCGCCAATCCGGATGCCATTTTGATGCGGCGCGATTTTGCGGGGTTATTTTTGATCGAACGCAGTTTTCGATTATTTTATTTCTATCCTCGTGCAACTGGCGTGGGTTCCTGTGCTTAACCGGGCCAGTGGTTTTGCAAACGGGGACATACCATACGCCCAGTCCTCATCGCGGCCACTGCGATTGTGGTCGGCATCGCGGTACCTGCGGCCGCTCAACAGGCGACACAGGGGTGCGATCAAGCCTCGATAAACAGGAAGTCAGTCAGAAGATGAGACAGCAGGGGTACACCAACATATCGGAGGACCAGAAGGTCTTCGCGATCCAAGCGATTAGGCCGGATGGTAATCCCGTTCTGATTGTTGCCAGTCCCACTCAATGAAAGCCGGATCGCGCTCGGCGCGGACGGGCAGGTGAGGCCATGCCGACGCTGCATATCGCCAATATCCGGTACCGGAGGCGGCTGCGCCGTCCGACGCGGGAGCTGCTGCGGGAACTGCGGAAACGCGCGAGAAAGCGGGCGAGAGCGCGCCAGCGACGCGGCCTGTGAGGGAGCTGGCCGAATTTGGACTGGCCGCTTCGGAGCTGGGGAACGAGGAGCAGACGTGATGCCCCTGCTCTCCGCATAGTGGCCAGTCCGGGGCTATTGGGTAACCCGAAGTGCAGCTCCAGCCCGGCGACACCGGTCGGTGTGATCGTAACCGCGCGGCCGTCCATCAGCGCCAACAGCATGGCCGTGCGGGCCGGTTCCCCGATCAGCGATGCGGCCTCAGCGAGGGAGGAGATGGTGGCCGCGGTCGTACCCTAGCCGATCCCGTCAGTCGACGCTTCGGTCCCGGCCGAAGCATCGCGATCCATTCCGGCTCTAGGGTGGGACCGAACGAAAGGAGACAGCCATGATTACCTGCATCATCCGTTACGAGATCGACCCGTACAAGTTGCCGGCGTTCGAAGAATATGCGCGCAACTGGGGGCAGGCCATCCCACGCTGCGGCGGCGACCTGATCGGCTATTTCGCACCGCATGAGGGCACCACGACAACGGCCTACGGAATCTACAGTATCGAGAGCCTTGCCGCCTATGAGGCGTACCGAACCCGGCTCAAGGCGGATCTGCTCGGTCGGGAAAACTACGCCTTCAGCCAACGCGAGCAGTTCATCCGGCGCGAGGACCGGCAATTCTTCCGGCTCGCATCGGCCCCGCACGCCGACCGGCCGCTGCCATGATCGCCGTCATCTTCGAGGTGTGGCCGGCGGAGGGCGAACGGGACCATTACCTCGGCCTTGCCGCCGCGCTCAAGCCCGAGCTGGAGACCATCGACGGCTTCCTCTCGATTGAACGTTTCGAGAAGTTCTGTCGAGCCGGGCAAGCTTCTCTCACTGTCCTTCTGGCGAGACGAGGCGGCGGTCGCCAGCTGGCGCAATGAGGAGGCGCATCGTGCCACACAGGCCAAGGGCCGGTCGGGCGTGTTCGTCGACTATCGTCTCCGCGTTGCGCATGTGGCGCGTGACTATAGCATGACCGATCGGGTGCAGGCACCGCCGGACAGTCGCCGCGCGCACGACGCCTGATCGCCTTCTTGCGACCTTGCGAAAAAGTCGCCGCAGTCTTCGAGCGCGCGGGATCGTTATCGCCGCATCTTCGGACGGCGCTCGTTCCCCCGAGCCGATCAACGGGCCGGAGATCATCGAGTCGGAGCTGCAGGCGATAACGGTCGACCAACGCGCACATGTTTTCGCGATGCGTGCGGACTGCCGCATCGCTAGAGCTTGTCGCGGAAGGCTTTCAATTCGGAGTCAGAAGCTTCGACCCACTCCGCACTGCCGGGAAAGCTGCCGGAGGCGACTTCTGTTCGAAACATCGTCAGTGCGCGCACCCGCTCGTCGCGGACGGCCTGCTGCTTCGCCGCCAGATCACCCCATGCGCGGGCGTGACGCGGGCGGCGACCGGCTTCGCCGCAGATGTCCGACGTGAACAGAAAGATCACGTCGGCCTCCGGCCCCGAGCCGAGTGACACTGTGACGAGGGACGTGCGCCGATTGATCTCCGCCATGACGGGCGCCGCGATGATCTCGCACTCGACCGCGAAGGCGCCGGCATCTTCGAGCCGGCGGAAGCGGTCCCAAAGCTCCAGCGCCTCGGACGTGGTCTTGCCGACCGCCCGCACGCTGCCGACCCAGGTGGACTTCCGCGGCACAAAACCGAGATGGCCCATCACGGGGATCTGCTCGTGCGCGAGCATGCGGACCGTGTCGGTGCCGCGGCCGGTGATCACAGCATCGGCGCCGGCCGTGATGGCCGAAAACGCCGAGCGCAGGATCTCGTCGGCCGTGACCGCATCGGCGAACCCGAGCGCTGCGGTAACGAAGACGCGGCTTGATCCTTCGCGCACGCGCGGCACGTTGACGGCGCGGCAGACGACCATCTCGATCCCGGCCGCCTCGGCCGCAGCCGCCTCCTCGGCCGTCTCGGCGGTGACCTGGGCGGCGTGCCGGCCCGAGCCCTTCAAGGCCCGAAGGCCGGCTACGGTCTGGCTGCGCTCGACATAGCGACCGCCGAAATCGAAGATGCGTGGCATCAGCCCTTCATCTTCTTGGCATAGTAGTCCGGCGCCTTGACGCCCGGCTTCGAGAACCACTTGGGGACGTCGACGCCCGAATAGAGCAGGACGTTGCCCCAAGGGTCGAAAGCGCCGGTCCGCACGATGACCTTGGCTTTGGCTGCCATCTCGCCGAGGATCGCCTCGTGCGTGACCGGAACGAACTCTGCCTCCCCAAACAGGCGCCGGATCGTCGACAGCAGCGGCGCGTTATGCTCGGGAAGCGTATCCGCATAGGAGACGCGCTCGACGATGAGGTTCTCGGCGATCGGCGTCAGCACCGTCGCGAGATCCGGCACGTCCGGCACAATGGCCAGGTCGATACGCCAGGCGGAGGACGGAATCGGAAAGCCCGCGTCGCAAACGATCATCAGGTCGCCATGCCCCATGGACGCGATGGCGTGCGACAGCTCGGCGTTGAGCAGCTTGTTACGGTTCACGGGTTTGTCCTCCAGACGGTCTTCTCGGCCTCGGCGTGGAGCGCCTCGGCCTGGGCGCGCGCGGGCAAGCTCGGCACGACGCCGAGCTTGGTGCATGCGATGCTGCCGCAGACGACGCCGAAGCGAACCGCCGCCACGATGTCCTTGCCTTCCGCCAGCGCCACCGCGAAGCCGGAGTTGAAGGCGTCGCCCGCGCCGGTGGTATCGGTGACCTCGACCGGCACCGCCGGAATCATCACGTCCAGCTCATCGGTGAGGATCAGGGCGCCGCTACGCCCGAGCGTCACCACGACGTTGCGGACTCCGCGCCGGCGTAATTCCCCGGCGAGTTCGCGAGAGGATCTGGGGTCATCGGGCGGCAGCCCGAGCAGGATTCGCAACTCGCTTTCGTTCGGTGTCAGATAATCGACATTGGCGAAGACTGCGTCGGGGAGCGCGCGTGCCGGAGCCGGATTAAGGATCGTCTTCGCCCCGTGCTTGCGGCCGAGTTCCATGGCGCGGGCCGCCGCCGCGGTCGGGATTTCGAGCACGGTCATCACCACGGCGCTTGCTGCGATCCGTGCCTCGCCGGCGTCGACGGCCGCCGCATCCATCAGCTCGTTCGCGCCCATGTCGAGGATGATGAAGTTCTCACCCGTGTGGTTGAGGATGATGAAGCCGACGCCGGTGGCCCGCTCGCGGCGGATGGTGAGCAGCGCCGTATCGACGCCCTCGGCTTCGTAGAGGTCGGTCGCGATGCCTGCGAGCTTGTCGGTGCCGATCATGGCGAGCAGCGCCGAATGAGCCCCGAGGCGCGCCGTGCCGACCGCCTGGTTCGAGCCCTTTCCGCCCGGTCCCATGTCGAAGTCGGTGCCAAGCATGGTTTCACCAAAGATCGGCAGCTTCGGCGCCCGCATGGTCAGGCCGACCGCGAAGCTCCCCACGACGGTGATCTCAGCTCGCGTCACGTTCTCGTCCTCACGATGACATGGCCCGCGCCAGGATGGCTTCCTCGTCGATGGCTGCCTCCCTGAGCTCGCCCGAAATCCTGCCGCCGCGCAGCACCAGCACCCGTTCGGCGTTCATGATCAGTTCGGGGATCTCGGAGGAGATCAGGACCACCGCGACGCCCTCGCCGGCAATGCCGCGAAGGATGGCGTAGATCTCGGCCTTGGCGCCCACATCGATGCCGCGGGTCGGCTCGTGCAACACGAGCACGCGCGGGTTGGTGACGAGGCTGCGGCCCAGGATGATCTTCTGCTGGTTGCCGCCGGACAGCGTGCCGAGCTTCTGACCCAGGCGGCTGATGCGCGCATCGAGCCGGGCCACTTGCGCCCGCGCTTCGCGCCGGATAGCCCCCCGCCGCAGCATGCCGGCGACCGAGAAGCGCGGCAGCGATGCCGCGACGACGTTGTCGGCCACCGTCATCGTGAGAAGACCGCTGGCGCGGCGCCGATCGGCGGGGACGAACGCCATGCCGCTGCGGATCGAGGCGAACGGATCAGCCTTCAGTTCGGCGCCGTCCACCATCACGCATCCCGTACGCGCGTGCAGCCCGAACAGGGCTTCGCCGAGCCCGTCCTTGCCGGAATCGGGCAGTCCGCCGATGCCGAGGATTTCGCCGGCATGAACGGAAAAGCTGACCCCTTCGAGGCCCGGGGCACGGAGGTTCTCGACAGACAGCACCACAGGCTTGTCCTGCGACCGCGCGGCTGGATTGGAGAACCAGGGCGGTACGCTGCCGAGATCCCGCCCGACCATGGCGCGGATCAGCCGGTCTTCCGAAATCCCGTCATTTTCGAGAAGTCTCGATGGTGCGGCCGTCGCGCATGACCGTAACCCGGTCGGCGAGGTCGAGAACTTCCCGAAGGTGATGGGACACGTAGATGACCGTGACGCCCTCGCTCCTGAGCTGGCGTATCACCTCGAACAGCCGTTCGCTCTCGCGTCGGGACAGGGCGGAGTTCGGCTCGTCCAGCACCAGAACGCGGGCGCGCTGTCGGACGGCGCGCGCGATCTCGACGAGTTGCATCTCGGCGACCGAGAGCCGGCTTACCTTGGTGTCGGGATCGAGGCCGCCCATGCCAAGGCGCGCCAGGGCCGCTCGTGCTTTGGCCCGCATGTCCGCCCGGGGCACGAACGACACGACGGGACGCGCGGCCATGTCCGACATGACGACGTTCTCGGCGATCGTCATGGTCGGGCAGAGCGCGAGCTCCTGATAGACGACCACGATGCCGGCGGCGCGGCTCTCGAGGGACGAGGCAAATCGCGTCGCCGTGCCGTCGATGCGGATCTCACCCTCGCTGGGCTGAAGATCGCCCGCGAGGATATGCATCAGCGTGGATTTGCCGGCGCCGTTCTCTCCGACGACGGCATGCACCTCGCCGGCCCGGAAGCCGACCTCGATGCGGTCCAGCGCAAGAACGCCGGGGAAGCGCTTGGTTACCCCGGCAATCTCGACGATGTTTGCCACATGGCTCGTCACGACGGCAGGTCTTTCCGCCGCATCTACTTCTTGGCCACCTGCGCAATATTGTCCTTGGTGTAGATGCCGACGCCGGTGTCCATGCTGTCGATCGGCTGGCCGTGCAGGAACTTCACCAGGAGGTCGACGGCCTCAAAACCCTGCTTCTCGGGTGCCTGGTCGATCGTGGCCTGGATGTCGCCGCTCTGGACGAGCTGCACGGTCTGGTCGAGCAGGTCGAAGCCGACGACCTTGATCTTGCCGGTCTTGTTGTTGCGTTGGACCCAGGCGCCGGCCGCGGGCGTCGAGCAGCATTCGAGCGAGAGGATTCCGGTGACGCTGGAATCGGCCAGCATGGCATTCTCGATTTCGGAATAGATCTTCTGCGGATCCGTCCCGGTGTTCAGTGTCTTGACGACTTCGATGCCGGGCGAGTCCTTGAGCGCTTCGCGCGCGCCCTTTTCCCGGTCGAGCGACCATTGTGCGGCGGCGTCAATGGTCGTGATCACGACCTTGCCCTTGCCGTCGAGCACCTTGGCCATGAGCTTGCCCGCCTCGCGTCCGGACTGCACCAGATCCTGTCCCGCGAAAGCGAGCCGCTTGCTGTTCGGATTGTCGGTATTGTAGGTCACGACCGGGATGCCGGCCTTGAGCACCCGATCGATCACGGGGCCGAGTGCATCGCTCGACACGGACGAGATCGCAAGGCCGTCCATCTTGCCCATCAGCGTTTCGATCTCGTTGATCTGGCCGTTGGCGTCGGCTCCAACCGGTCCGACGAACCGGGCATTCACCTTGTCTTCAGCCGCAGCCTTGGTAACGCCGGCCTTGATGGCGGGTGCGAACTCGTTCGAGACGTCATGGTAAGAGACGTAGATGTCGAGCGGCTGGCCCGATGCGATCTTGGCCTTGATCCGGTCGGCAAGCGGAAAGTCGCTGAGTTTCGACTCCGCATGGGCCGAAAGCGGCAACAGAACGGTCGCGGCGGCCAGCAGAAGAATTTTGAAGTCCATAGTTCCCTCCGATGATGATTTTTGTCGACAACTCACGCTGTCCGGCGCGTCGTCCACTTGTCGATCCCGACAGCAACAACGATGACGAGCCCGATCATAAACTCCTGCACGAAGGGCGAGACGCCCATCAGCACGAGCCCGTTGCGTATCACGCCGATGATGAGCACGCCAAGGATCGTCCCGAAAATCGTGCCTTCGCCGCCCGACAGCGAGGCCCCGCCCACGATCGTGGCGGCGATGACATCGAGTTCGAGCCCGAGGCCGGTTCGCCCAGCCTGTCCGCTCGGCAGGAACGCCAGACTGAGGATGCCGGCAAAGGCTGCCAGGCCCCCCATCAGCACGAAGGCCCAGATCTTCACGGCATTGACGTGGATACCCGACACGCGGGCCGCCTTGGCGCTGCCGCCGACCGCGAAGATGCGAAAGCCGAAGTTCGTCATCGACAGCACGATCCAGGCGAGCGCCGCGATGACGACAAAGAACACGAGCTGCATCGGCACTGTGCCGAACAGGTAGCCCTGGCCCATGAGCTCGAAGAGTTTGAGAACGTCCGGTGCCGCGCCGTTGCGTATGTTCACGGTGACAGGCTGGCCGTCCGTCAGGATGAGCGCTGCGCCCCTGACCATGCTGAGCATGCCGAGCGTCGCGATGAGAGACGGCAATCGCCCGTATGTGGACAAGAGGCCGTTGATCAGGCCGATCGCGAGCCCCGTCGCGACGCCCACGCCGAGTGCCGGCAGCAGCGGCCAGCCGGCGCAGATCAGCATGCCGGTCGAAAGGCCGGAAAACGCATAGGTGGAGCCGACCGAAAGATCGACTTCGCCGGAAATCAGCACGAAGGTCATGCCGATCGACATGATTCCGAGCAGCGAAATCTGCCGGCCCACATTGAGAAGGTTGAGCGTGGTCAGGAAGCCATCGGTGGCGACCGTCAGAAACACGCAGAGCGCGAGGAGGGCGAAGAACACGCCCTCCTCGCGGGCCCTGAGGACCCGCGACAGTCTCAAACCGCCCTTGGCTGGAGCGCGCGCACTGCTCCCGACCACGTTGGTCATAAACTCACTCCCCAATCAAGACGGGTGTTTTTAGGCACCTTTTTGCTTTTGACCATCCCGACCGGGGCCCCGATCAGAACGATTGATGCTGCGGTGTCAGTTCACGCCGACTCGAGCGTCTTCTCTTTGAACGAGCCCGCCCGAACCTTCTTCAGGGGCTCGTAATTGCCGTATTCACGCACCCGCTTGAAGGGAGCGTTCTCGACCGCGTTGTAGGAGCAGATATAGCCCCAGCGATAGGTGTCGGACCGGTTCGCGTCGGACCTGTGAAGCAGATTGCCGTCGAAGATCAGAGCGTCACCCGGCTCCATTTCGGCATAGACATGCTCGAACCGCTTCAGCGCCGCCTCGAGATGCTCCTGCTCGACGTTGGTCTGGTCGTTCTCACGGACGTGGTTGAGCCGACCGAGCTTGTGGGAGCCCTTGAGCAGTTGCAGACAGCCGTTCTCCTTGGTGGCCTTATCGAGCGAAACGTAGATGCTCATCATCTCGGGAGCGAGGCAGCCGTAGTTGTACCAGTAGCCGAAGTCCTGGTGCCATTCCCAGGCGCCGCCCTCGTTGGGCTGCTTCATCGTCATCTTGTGGCTGTAGAGGTAGATCGGCTTGCCGATCGCATCCTCGGCGAGATCGACCATACGCTCATCCCGGGCGAGCAGTCCGTATTGGTCATCCTCGGCCCTGGTCCACATTTTGAGAAGGGTGGTCTTGCCATCCTTGTCGCCCTTGGCCATCACGGCACCCTCGCGGCTTTCGCGCTCGAGCTGCTCGCGAGCCGTATCGCGGAAGCGGGTGACCTCGTCCTGGCTCAGCAGGCCCTTGCAAAGAATGTAGCCGTCGCGCGCATAGGCTTCGGCCTGGTCCTTGGTCATGGTGATCATCGTCATCTCCCTCGCCGTGCGTCTGGCATGGTTCTGAATTTGATCGCGCCGGCGTGCTTCGATTGTGGCGGGACGATACGCAGGAGGGTGGCCGCTGCAAATGGACAGAGGGATCACCCGATTTGTATAATTCGCGCATGCCTTCTGACACGGCCTTCCTCGAGAACCTCCACTATGTACCGGACGCGGATTGGACGCCCAACGCGTTTACGGTGCTCCGTGCCGGCAAGGTAGCAGCCGGGCCGAAGTACGGCGTGCGGCGGGCGAGTCACGTGGGACAGGATGTCCTTTTCTGCCTGTCCGGGACCGGCGTCGTCGAAATGGCGGACTTGCGCATCGAGGTACAACCCGGGCAACTCGTCTGGATCCCGAATGAGCAGCCCCACGCCCATGTGGCCGATCGCGACACGCCGTGGACACTTCTTTGGTTCCGCTTCGACGGCCCGAACCCGGCGGCGATCCGCGCGAAACTGTTCGGCGAAGCCGTATCGCGCACCACGATAGGCGACATCGCGGCGCTCACGGCCTGGTTCGAACGCCTGTTCACGGTTCTGCGCGGCCGCGCCCTCGACCTGGACCTGCGGTTGAACCAGCTGGTGAGCGAATTCTTCCTCCTCGTCGACCAGTCCCAGTCCCGTCCCGCACCGGGTGGCGCTTCCGACCCGCTTGTGGCGGTCTTGGCGGCCATGCGCGCGGATATCGGCCGACCGTGGTCCACGAATGACATCGCGAGCCTGACGAGGCTCAGCCCATCGCAGACGCGTCGCCTGTTCCAGAAGCACACGCGCGAAAGTCCGCGCCGGTGGCTCATTCGCGAGCGCCTGATCGCCGCGCAAGCCTTGATGATGCGCGACGATGCCCCGCTTGCGATTGTGGCGGAAGCCTGCGGCTTCTGCGACGTTTATCATTTCGGACGGGAGTTCAAGCGCGTGGTGGGCACCTCACCTGCGATGTGGCGCAGAACCGAGCTCGGCGGTCGATTCGCGGCGCAAAAACGCCTGCAGCAAACCGACTTCGATGAAGCTTAGACCTTCCGTCCATGCGTGCTGTAAGCCCACCAACGAGGTGCGCCGGCAGGTGACAGGTCTACCTCGGGCACCCGATGGGGGGTTGGTAATGTCGGGAACCGATCTGGAGAAGGTGGTGACGGTCGGCCCCACGCGGCAGCAACAGCAGTCATCCCCGACTGATCTTTCCAGACGGGACGTTGTGTAGTGGCAACAGGTTCAGGGAGCGCTACGGGGGTCACAAGATGTAGATTACCCGCTCGTCGTCGCAGGTCACCTCCTGGTGCAGAAACATAGGTCTTGCTCGGCATGAGGAATTTTCGGATCAAAAACATGTGAGCAAGCGCGCATGATGGTTCGAAGCAATTCACCTGCTGACCAGCCACTCGAACGGAATTTCCGCCGAACAGGCGCAGGCGCAACTTGGCATCGGCTCGTACAAGACCGCTTGGTTGCTGCTGACCAAGCTCCGCCGGGCCATGGTAAACCCCGACCGGACGTTGTTACGCAAGCTTGTAGAGGTTGACGAAACGGAAGTAAGCCGCATCTCCGCCACTACCTCAACGAGTTCACCTTTCGCTGGAACCGGCGACGCCGTACTGAGACTCATTTCCGCCACGAGGGCATCCGGGTGCCGACCAGGAGCTTTCGGTAGCCGCACAAGAAGCCCTCTGCGTGCAGGGACGTTCCGGGTCGGATTGCTCGGCACACAAGCAGACGTTTGCCTGATCAAGCGCTCCTGACCCGCGGCGTCACGCGCAGCAAGCCGGCCCCAAGCCGCTCGTGCCCCTAGATGCCGATCAAGATGAAAGACGGCGTGACCCCACGGTGCTCCGTGCCTTGGGCCCAGCGTCAACCGCGTCCGATCAATTTGACGATGCCGCAGCGAGTGCATCGGCCGCCTGTAGGTGCGCCGGCACCGTAAACTGAAAGATTGCCCCCCGCGGTTCGTTCGCCTCGGCCCACAATCGTCCCCCGTGCGCCTCGATGATCGAGCGGCAGATCGACAGGCCCATGCCCAAACCGCCGGGCTTGGTCGTGTAGAACGCCTCAAACAGCCGCTTGAGCTTCGCGGGATCCAGCCCGGGACCGGAATCCCGCACCGCGACGCGCACTTCACCCGATTCAGCTGTCCCGGTGCTGATCAGCAACTCGCGCGGCCCCTCGCCGACGCCGCCCATGGTCTCGACAGCGTTGATGATCAAGTTGAGGATCACCTGCTGTAGTTGGACCCGATCTCCCAGAATGAGCGGCAAGCCCTTCGCGAGCTGCGTCTGCACCGACGCGCCATTCTTCACTGCTTCGCCACGTGTGAGCTCAATCACCTCGCGGATCGCCTCGTTAATGTCCACACCGTCCTTCCGTGGCGGCGCTTTTTTGATGAGCTCACGGATTCGGCCGATAACGTCGCCGGCGCGATTGGCGTCCTTGACGGTACGGCCGAGCGCCTGCCGGACCTCCTCTAGATCCGGCGATCGTGCACTCAACCAGTGCAGGGCCGTCTGGGCGTTGATGATCGTCGCAGCGATGGGCTGGTTCACCTCGTGGGCGATCGAGGCGGTGAGGTGCCCCATGGTTGCGACGCGGTTGGTGTGCGCCAATTCCATCTGCACCTCGCGCAAGGCCTCAGTAGCCCGCTTACGTTCGGTAATGTCGCGTGTCAGGGTAATGCTCAATCTTCGGTCGCCTTGCCGGAACTCTCGCACCCGGACCTCGACGGGAAACACTGTCCCGTCCTTTCGGCGGTGGCAACTCTCGAAGGTTACGATCTCTTCCGTCTCAAGGCGCTCTCGGATGCGCTGCAGAATGACCGTGTTTGCATCGGGATCGAAGTCATTCGGCGTCATCCCGATCAGTTCGTCGCGGCTGTAGCCCAGGCTCTCGCACGCGTATCTGTTAACATCGAGAACGGATCCGTCTTCACCGTGGAGCATGAACGCGTCGGTCGCGTGGTCCACAAAGGTGCGGAAGCGGGTCTCGCTCGCCCGCAGCTCCTGCTCGGCTCGCTTGCGCTCGGTTAGATCGACCACAAAGGCGATGGCATTGTCCCGTCGTTCGTCGAATGTCGCTGAGCCGACGAGCACGGGCACGCGAGTGCCGTCCTTTCGGAAGTACTCCTTTTCAAATGCCAGACTGGCCCCCGTCATCGTTGCCTCAGCAACGGCTCGTGCGGTCCGTTCATGCCATTCCGGTGGCGTCAGGTCCGTCCAGCGCAGGCGACCCGCTGCGAGATCCTTCCGGTCGTATCCCACCATCCGAAGAAAGGCATCATTGGCCTCAAGAATTCGACCATCGAGATCCCGGACGAAGATCCCGATGATGTTGGCGTCGACCAGGCTCCGGATCTTCGCTTCACGTTCCGCGAGGTCGCGATATAGGCGCGCATTCTCCAGAGAGATTGCAGCCTGCGAGGCAAGTAGCTTTAGCACCGCAATTTGGGCCGGCGCGAAGACGCCGGGAGCCAAATTGTTTTCGAGATAAAGCACGCCAATGAGCTTGGCTTGGTTGACCAACGGGAGGCAAAGAATCGAAAGTGCATGGTGCTGCCGGAGATAGATGTCCGCTGCAAATGGGCTCTCGGCCGAGGCGTCATCGAGAATTAAGGCCTCGCGCGTGCGTGCGACATAATGGACGATCGACTCCGGTAGCGCGGCGGCAGTCACGGGCTCGTCTCGCAAACGAACGATGACGGCGTCACCACTGACTGTGGCTTCCGCATCGATCCGCTGCTCCGCCCCGCGTGGGGCAATTAGCAGGCCCCGCTGAGCACCGGCATGCGCGATCGCGGTGCGCATGAGCGTGTCGAGTAGCCTTTCCAGTACGATCTCGCTTGACACGACTTGGGACACTTTGAGCACCGTCGCGAGGTCCAGGTGTTCGACCGGCGTCCCGATCGTGCCTGTCGGCCTGGAGACCGGCTCTGTTTCCCGGAGATGCGGATACAACTGATCGAGTTGCCGTACCTTGCCGGTGGCTCCCCAACGGACATAGCCGTAGCGGGCGTCCTGCAGATAGGCGCGGGCAATCTTCTCGAACCCGCGCGCCGCGTAAAACCGCGCGGCCAGTTCGTTGGCGAGCGCCTCGTTGTGAATGAAGCCGTTTGCTTCGGCCGAGCGGATGGCCTGTTCGTAGAGGTCCATGGCATCACGATCGCGGCCTTCGATGCGGGCGATCTCCGCGCCGACAAGCGCGGCGCGGTTCTCAAAATTCTCCGGGCAATGCTCCGCCCAGACTTCGAGCTGCCGATGATGGGCGGCCATAGCCTCCAGATGCGGCGCGTGCTGATCAGCGGCCATGGAGTCACAGAATGCGGCACGGGATAAGGCGCCGTAAAAGTGATACTCTGCCGCTTCAAGCGTCGTCAGCGATGTCCAAAGCGGCTTTTGCGCCCTCAAGGATGCCTCGACGGCCGCAGCGTAGTCGCCGGCAAGGAAGCGAGCCTGCAGCTTGCGGCCCCAATACGTGGATTCGACACGCGCCAGATCCGGGTTACTGGCGAAGCGGCGCTCGAGCTGAAGCTCGTCAACGTACTCATCGTCGAAGGAGCCGAATGTCGGCGTCAAGCCGCGCAACGTCCGGACCAGCCCAAGCTGCGCGCTGATGCGGTCAGCAGAGACCCCGAACCGCGCCTTCCGCGCAAAGGCGAGGCCATGCTCGACTTCGAGCTGTACTTTGTCGAGCGGATCGCCTGCCGTGAGTAGATTCACGTTCAGACTGACACAGCTATATACGGCGTAAGTAAGGTCGCCGATCTGGTTGGCGGCCTCGAACGCCCGACGCACCAGCTCACGTCCGGCCCGGAGATGTTTGGCCCATGGTATGATGTGAACTCCGAAGAGCATATAGGCCCGGGCCTGGAAACGCCTCAACCCGCGCTGTTCGACCAGCTCGTAGCCGAGCTGGCCGAAGCGATACGCGGCCTGGTAGTCTCCAAAGCGAGAGCCGGCGAGCAAGCCAAGCCATTCAAAATGGGGGCACGAAGCATCGCTGTGGCCGCGCTCGAGACTGAGATTGATCGCTCGGCAGGTGACCAGGGAAAGCAGGTTGACATCCGTAAAGAATGCCGGCGGTGCGAGCTTGGTCAGCACATCGAGTGTTGCAAGAGACGCCGGGTCGCTCATCAGGGGCAGATCGACGAGCTCCTCGATCGGGCGGCCACCGAGCTGCGAGTGGATGCGGTCGTATTCGCGCCGTGCTTCCGCGTCCGTCGGGTGCGGCGACCAGTCGATGCCCAGCTGCCGGAGATAGTCGAGGCCGACCGCGATTGCGCGACCGCTGTGATCGAGGGTCACGTACAGGTCTATGCGCAGACACGCGACGGTGGCGCGTTCGACAGTGTCCGCGGCCCACGTTGACAGTATCGCCAGGCGCCGCTCCGCGTCCGCCAGTGCGCCGGTGAGGAACTCGCATTCCGCCCGGTTCAGCTCGAGTGCGAAGGCGAGTTCATGCTGCCGCTCCCAGCGGCCCTCCGCCAACAGCACCGCACCGGCGGTAAAACAATTGAGCGCCGAGGCATAGGCGGTGGACGCCTTGGCGCGCTGGCCCGCGATCAGGTTGAGCCCGGCCAGCTCCTCGCGTTCCCCTTGTTCGGTGATCAGCGCGGTGCCCCGGTTGAGCTGGCTGACGATCTCGAAGATCGCCTCCTCCCGCTGCTCCGGCTTCGTGCGCGCCACCAGCAGCCGGCCAATTCGGAGGTGCACCGCGGCGCGCGATGCTTCCGGGATCAATGAGTAGGCCGCTTCCAGCACCCGGTCGTGGATGAACCTGTAGGTGCCGTCCAGACGCAGGATCAGCTCCCGCCGGACCGCCGCCCACAGATCCGCATGGACCTGCTCCTCCGCTGTCGCGAGGACGATGCAGAGCATCGGGATGGCGGCGCTGTTGCCGAGGCAGGCCAGAACCTGCAAGGCGTTCCGGGTCGCCACAGGCAGGCGGTGCAACTTCCCGACCAGCAGGTCCACCACGTTGTCGGTGTAACCCTTGGCGTGAATGCGAGCGAGCTCCCAGCTCCAGCGCGCCGCATCGTAATCGAAGCGGAGCAATCCCTCGTCGGCGAGTGCGGAGAGAAACTGGATGGCGAAAAACGGATTGCCGCCGGTCTTCTCGTGTACCAGCTTCGCCAACGGAACGGCCTGCTCCGTCGAGCAGTGCAGCGTATCGGCCACGAGCTGGCCCAGGTCGTCCCGGGCCAGCGGCGCCAGCGTGATGTCCTGCACACACTCGCCCGCCTGGCGGATCGCCTCGAGTTTGCGCATCAGCGGATGGCTGGCATCAACCTCGTTGTCGCGGTAGGCGCCGACCAGCAGCAGCTGCCGCAGCTCCGGCTGGGTGAGCAGATCCTCGAGCAGATCGAGCGTCGCCGGGTCGAACCATTGCAGGTCGTCGAGGAACAGCACCAGCGGATGCTCCGGCCGCGCGAACACGCCGATCAGTCGCCGGATCACCAGCTGGAAGCGGCGCTGCGCATCCTGGGGCGGCAGCTCGGGCACCGGCGGCGGGTCGCCGATGATGAGCTTCAGGTCGGGCACCAGGTCCACCAGCAGCCGCCCGTTCGGCCCCAGCGCCTCGCGCAACGCATCCAGCCAGCGGCCGATCGCCGCCTCGCTCTCGCCCAGGATATGGCGGACCAGGCTTTGGACGGCCTGTCCAAAGGGCGCGTAGGGCACGTCACGCTTGGACTGGTCGAATTTGCCGGCCGCGAACAGGCCGCACGACGGCACCAGTACCTTGTGCAGCTCGTTCACAACGGCCGATTTGCCGATGCCGGCATAGCCGGCGACCAGCACCAACTCCGGCCGGCCCTGCGCCACCACCCGCTCGAACGCCGCCAGCAGGCGGTCGACCTCCCGCTCGCGCCCATACAGTTTCTCGGGAATGCGCAGCCGGTCAGGGATGTCCTGCGCTCCGGGCGCGAACGGCGCGATGCGGCCGTCCCGCTCCCACTCGGCCAGGCAGCGGTGCAGGTCGGCGGCCAGGCCGGCGGCGGTCTGGTAGCGGTCCTCGGCGGTCTTGGCCAGGCACTTCATCACAATCGCCGAGAGCGCCAGCGGCACGCCAGGGACGCGCTCGGCCGGCGGCGTCGGCCGGCGGGCAATATGGCAGTGCACCCACTCCATCGGCTCGCTCGCGCTGAACGGCAGGGTGCCGGTGAGCATCTGGTAGAGCGTCACGCCCACCGCGTAGAGGTCGCTGCGCGCATCAACCGAGCGGTTCATCCGGCCGGTCTGCTCGGGCGCCATATAGGCCAGCGTGCCGGCGATCACCTCGGGCGGGTCCGGCACTGGGCGCTCGCGCGGCAGGCGCGAGGCAATGCCAAAGCCGGTCAGCCGGACCGCCCCGCTGGTCGGATCCGCCAGGATATGCGCCGGCTTGATGTCCTTGTGGATCAACCCCCGCTGGTGCAGCCTGGTGACCGCCTCCACCAGGCCGAGGGCGAGGCGCAGGAACAGCCCCAGCGGCATCGGCCGGCCAAGCAGCCCTTCCAGAAGCTCGCCGCCCGGGTCCTCCAGCAGCAGGATGCTGCCCCCGCGCTCGCGCTCAAGCGCCAGGGGCCGCACCGCCCACGCCCCATCCAACGCGTCCTTCAGGCTGTATTCGTGGGCCAGGCGATCGAGACAACTCGGGGTGGGATGCTCCGAGGCCGGCACCACGGCCAGCACGGCGCTTCGCTCGCCGCCCTCCGCCTCACGCCAGGTTCTGCAGAAGACACGTTCGCCGTCGGCCCATAAGACCTGGAGCAGGCCGTCTCGCTCCGCGCCAAAACGAGAGAACAGGTCCAATTACCGAACTCCACCGGCAAGCGGGTTGCCGCTGTTGGGCTCGCGAGCTAGCGCCCATGCCCGCGGTGGTCATGAACCGCTTGATTCGGCCAGTTTGCCATAGCGAGGCCGGCATGCGCGTCAAGAGTTTGCGCAGGATCGAATGCGGCCGTCGCAGCAGGTGGTATCGCGTGCATCGTGGCGTATATGACGGCATGATGACATCATGGATACCAACCCTGTCCGTGGACATAAGTCGATTGCGACCCGCACCCCCCGAACGCCGGAAGGCCGGGGCAGCGCTCCGCCGCGAAGTTCCGCGCAGCGCACAGGGCGAGTGGTCGCCGCCAGCCGAACGGGCTGACCCGGTCGATATCCTAATTTGCGGTGGCCTACGCGGACCAGACCGCGAAGGATTGGCACAGCTTCTTGGCGGCGATCAAGGCTGGCCGCATCGTCGCGGCCACGCCGGAAACCAAGAAGAGCTGACCCGCCGGGTCCTATGCCCGCACAGGGCGGACCGGCGGCACCTGCTGGCCCGACGATAAGGCGCCTCGGACCTCCGGCGGTTCGGCTGGCTGGGTTGCAGGCGACGCAGGCCCTCAGCCATGAAACTGGTCGAACTCCGCCCGGCCCAGGGCCGCTTGGGGTAACGGCTGTGTGAAAACGCCGTACCGTAACGGCAATGAGCAATTACGTGACGCTCAGCGACTCCATGGTGAATCTTCGCTGGTGCCAAGCGGGTTGATCTTGATTTTTGATCGTTGCGCGGCACCCGGCGGCAATCGCGTTTTCGCACAGCCTTGGTGGAAACCGGACATAGGAGAGCCGAGCCGTCATCGGTTGATTGGCGCCTATGGCCGCAATTCGGACGCCTCGGTGTCCTGCCCGAGAGAGCGGATATTCGTTTAGGTGATCCAGGGCAATAATCTGGCTTGGCGGGAGGTGTGTGGAAGTCGGTGAACTTTTTCAGCCCTTTGCGAGTTATGTACGTTAACGCTTCACAGCTAAATCAGCGATGGGAACGCCCCTCTGTCCGACCTGCGCACTCTTCCCGAAGCGACCGACTTCCTGAAGGGTTCAGGCGAGCTGGCCGCCCTGATCCGATCGTTCGACTGGTCGGCAACCGCCCTCGGGCCGATCGAGCAATGGCCACGAAGCCTGAAGACGGCGACCGGGTTTTTGCTGCTGTCGCCGGTGCCGATCGTGATGCTGTGGAGCGAAGACGGCTACATGATCTACAATGACGCCTATTCGGTCTTCGCGGGCGGACGCCACCCCCAGCTACTCGGCAGCAAGGTGCGCGAAGGCTGGGCCGAGGTTGCCGACTTTAACGACAACGTCATGAAAGTCGGTTTGGGAGGCGGTACGCTCTCCTACAAGGACCAAGAACTGACGCTCTACCGCAGCGGAAAGCCCGAACAGGTCTGGATGAATCTCGACTATTCGCCGGTCATCGGTGAGGACGGCAGGCCTGCGGGCGTCATCGCCATCGTGGTCGAGACCACTGACCGTGTCTTAGCTGATCGGCGCATCGCGGCCGAGCGAGAGCAGTTCTCGCAACTGTTCGAGCAGGCGCCCACTTTTATGGCGATGCTGCGCGGAAGCGACCACCGCATTGAACTGGCCAATCCAGGCTACATGAAGCTGGTGGGCCATCGCCAAGTCGTGGGGAAGACGATCGCTGAGGCTCTGCCCGACGCGGTCGAGCAGGGTTACTTGGCTCTTCTCGACGGCGTCTTGAGCAGCGGCGAGGCCTTCGCCGCCGATGGGGCGACATATGCCGTCCAAACCGAGCCCGGCGGCCCGGTGGACGAGCGCGTCGTCGATTTCGTCTTCCAGCCGATCAAGGATTCGTCCGACACCGTGGTCGGAATATTCGTGGAAGGGGCCGATGTCGCCGAACGGGCCAAGGCCGATGCGGCCCTTCGGGACAGCGAGGCGCGTCTTCGAGAATTGAATGCGGATCTGGAGCGCCGGGTGATCGAACGCACGCAGGCCCGCGGGCGGACATGGCAGGTGAGTCCGGACCTGATGGGCGCGCTCAATTCGGAAGGGTATTTGGAAACCTCCAACCCGGCCTGGCAGACGGTGCTCGGATGGTCCGAGGCCGAAATCGCCGGCATGTCGATCTTCGAGTTGCTCCATCCCGACGACGTGGAGCGGACGCGCGACGGCTTCAACCTGACCCAGCAGGGACACCCCGCGATACGGTTTCCGAACTGAAAAAGGGCGCCCGTCGGGGGGCGATTGTCATCTCGAAGGCCTACGGGCGGCGCCCTGAGATATCAAGGCGGGGTCAGGGCGGGGGCGATTATGACGACGCCGGCGGCGAGCAGCGCGATGGCGACGATGGCGAGCATGAGCTTGCCCATAGCGGGGTGCTGGGCACGAACAGCACGGGCACTACGGCAAACCGGCAAGCACGAGCATAACAGAAGATGTCGCCGAACCGGATCAGTTGGCGTTTATTGTGGCTGTCGCCGGCTCGCTTGCATCGGCGCCCCGCAGCCCCTCGTTGAGCGGCACCGGCGGTGGGTGTCCCGTTACGTCCTCTTCACAAGTGTTTCAGGTCCGTCGCGATACGTGACCCCTGCGCGTTACGGACTTGTTGCGCTGCTTGAGCGCGTTCCGGCATCGAGAAATCTGTTGATGGACCCCTTCACGCGCCTGGCCGAATTGCTGCGAGAAACAATCGTCGGCCTTGTGCGACAGTGTGGCTTGGACCTGACGGCCCGCCAACTTGCCGTGCTGCTGGTCTGCTATCTCGACGAGGGCCCCCATACAGTGCGGAGCTTGGCGACGCAGCTGGATGTGGACAAGTCGGCTATCACCCGCGCGCTCGATCGTCTGGAGTTGGAGGGTCTTGCCCAGCGCCGCGTAGACCCGACGGACAGGCGGAGCATCGTGGTTGTACGCACGATCGCTGGCAGCGCCTTCGTGGAGGAATTGCGAGCCCTGATGAAATCTGCCTCCAAGGAGTGCGACCTATCGCTGGCGGCTTCCCAGACCGCAACGGGATAGGTGCAGAGGCAGACCCGCCGCGCAGTCCACATTCAGTGCGCCTTGGGCGGCGATCGCTTCGTCACCACGAAATCCGCCCGGCGGTAAGCAGCGCGCGCAGGAGCACGGCGGAACTACCGGACCGATGATCCAGCTGCACCGCCGCCGAGTGACGCGCTGCCAGGGCCGAACTCGGCGTGAACCTTATTCGCTGGCCAGCGCGTTCACCATCCGCCTTGTGTCGGCGAAGTCTGCAAGCCCCTTGGTGGATCATGCGCTGCACCTGCGAATAGCCCTGGAGGCCGCCGGCGTCATGGTGGGGGCGGTGGCGGCGCGAAATTGTTGCAGTTGGCGGCGGCGGGTGTGGTCGTGGCAATAGCGCTGGCGGCCACGATGCCGAGCGCGACGAGGACGAGCATCAGCCTGCGCATGGAGACCTCCGGGTCAGCGGCTGTTGCAGTCGGCGACGGGGGGTGTCGTCGCGACAGGGACGACACGACCCCGCCGGCGAGCAGGGTGAGGGCTGCGAGGGCAACCACGAGCTTTTGCGTGGTGGGTCCTTGGGCGCGAAAGGCGCAGGGGGACGAACGCGCGGCACGCGGCAAACTCGAACATAGCGGCTGATTTAGCCGATCCGGATCAATTCGCGTTTACCGTCGTCGTCGACTTGCCTGGGGTCGGCGCCAAGCTCACTCTCTCGCGGAGCGGCCCAGCAGGCGTCCGGCGGCGCGTCGCTCGGTGGCGATCGAGGCGGCTCCGTCAAACCGAGGGAATAAAAACGACTGCGAGGCCGTCTTCCGCGTGGGCCGCTTCGTCCCGGAGCGGATAAGGGAGACTGTGATGATGTCTACGTTTGGCAGGATGGTTCTGGCGCTGGTGTTCGGCGCTTTGCTCGCCGGTTGCGCGATGAGTGACCACCCGTCGTCTATGGACAGTGCACCGCCCAGCAGTACCGGCCATAGTGGATACTGAAGCATTCCGGGCATAAGACAGGCTAGCGTGCAATTTGTGATACTTGTCGTTGCTCGCTAATTTCCTGCGCCTGCGCTCGATCTGTTGTTCGCAGGCGCCCATCCGGGCGCCTGCGGAGCACGCGGTCAATGTGCCAAGCGATCTGGCCACATTCTGGCGGGGCGTGCTCCAAACAGGGCTGTTCATGGCCGGGGGGCGCTTGTCGCCTATGTCGCCATCACTTTCATAAGCGGCAGGACCGCGGAGCACTCGCACTTGGGCCAGCGGATATCAGTCACTGCACCGGCATACGTGTTTCGGCAGGACGGCTCGCCTCGCGGAGCGGCCCCATGCTGACAGTAGACGCGACGGCACTGCCCGCCGTCTCCAGCCCATGTTCAGATGTGTCTTGGACGGCCACTACGACTTCAGCGTCACCGCCGTGGTCTGACCGCTCGTGGCTGCTGGAAGTGGCGGGGGTTTCCACCCTCCGATGATCCGCGCGCAGTCGCGGGCTTTCGCAAGGTCGGGGATGCCAGCGAACAGTCGGCGCAACTCGACGGCGGCAGCCAGTTCGCCGCTCTCATTCAGCAAGCGGCGGATCGCTTCGGCAGTGGCTTCATCGACTGTGAACATCACGTCGAGCATGGGTACGCTGGTGATGACGCGCAACCTGCGCCTGCGGCGGAGGGCAGTCACGACTGAGGTTCGCCGCCCCGCTGATGTCGTCCCCCCGTGATACAGCTTTTCGGCAACATCGATCGCCGACCCGCGCAACACATCTCGGAGGCCTCGCGCTGCCGTCAACAAAATTTCCTGATGCAAGATGCGTGGCTCATCCGGCCGTGCCGGTCACCAACGTGCATGGGGCGCTCCCGCTGCGGGAGGACAATGGATGACGGAATAGATCAATGGCCATCGGCCCGCGAGCGCCAATCTGGCGTGCGCGTATCGCCGGTGGCTGGCCAACGCTGGCCCGGGGGCGGCCTTGGCAGCGCTCGCGCATCTCGCAAGGGCGCTAACCGGCCAGCCATAATCGCCAGTACGAATGGCGTACTACTACGTTACGCTGGACGAGACGCCCGTCCGAAGCGTCATGTGGCACCGAACCGGATAAGGGAAGCACCATGACCCCACGTGACGTGCGGGTAATTGGACAATACCTGCAGCATACCTTCGGTGGGCGACTGCTCGTGGTCTCACCCGCCCGCCCAGACAAGACCGGGCGGATGGGCGAGGACATCGACAACGGCGAGCTCGGCTACGCCCTAACCGTGCCGATAACGAAGGAAGACATCGACGACGGTCGCTGAGCTACGCCCCGGTCACCGCTCAGTCAGCTCAGGTGCTGGCCGCGCGTTGCATGTAGGCTAAGCCATTGTCGATACCGGCGATCTTCCAACCGTCCATGCCGAGCTCGTTCAACAGATGCTTGCATTTGGCAACCGAGCCGATCTGCCGCAACGGAACGATGGTGCATTCGAAACGCGGGCGGCGGGGCGGGGCGAGTATTGGGACCTCCTGCGAGGGATCGCTGGGAGGCTGGAAATGGCGTTGATGATGGTCGATCGTGGCGCTCATGAAGTCCTCACATAGGCGAAAGGCTGGCAGGCTACGCATTTCGGCCGACCACCGGAGTGCAGCATAAATGCCTGCGCATTGCAATTAACTTGCAACGGTTGGTCACTCAAAATATATGCGAACACTCACGCGAATTTGTGGCGTGGGTGTCAGACAACGGGGCTACTCAGCCTATTGCATAGGAAGGGCCGCCTTGCGGAGCGCCCTAGGGTGAGCGCGGCTGCGCCGCCCCCCCTGCCTCGGCCAGCGGCGGCGGCTTGGTGCTTGCATTCGACCTTAGCATCGCCACCGCCGACCGGCGGAGACCCCGAGGGGCCACGTATCGCGGGCGCCATCGGAGCAGTTCGCCGCCGTTCGCCCCTAGCCGCGACGTTTGAAGGGGATAGATGAAGGAATGGGGTAGGGACCGCTTGGAAAGCCGCAGAAATCCTCGGTTGCTGGCGGCCCCGTGACCGTTGAAGGCACCGGCCAGCGGCCGTATAACTCTCAACTGAAATGAGCGGGGTGCTCGATGGACCACCAATATGACGCCGTGATCTTCGGCGTGAACCTGGGTGGCGGCGCCCACATTCTGATGAACCTATTCATTTGGGGCATCATCATCGCGGGCTCGTACCTGTGGTGGCAATTCCGCTGGGCACCCATCCGGATCGCCGAGCGCCGGGGCGTCAACCCGGCGCTGATCGGGGCCTTGAGCATAGGCGCCAATGCCCGCGAGACCGCGATGCTGATTGCCTATGCATCGACAGCCGAACCTGACCGGCACCGCGAGTGGCAGCACCGCGATGACATGGAAAAGACGTTCAGCGATGCGCTCGACAAAAGGATAACGCGGCGTTCGGCCAACACGGGAGGTGGCTTGGCGCGAACGGTATGCCGCCCGCAAGGCGCCGCCATTGATTCGTATTCCATGAGTGCGACGGCTAATCAGCGATATGGCGTACTGAGCCGTAGCGCTCGGCTACCCGCTTCTGTCTGAACGCGAGCGATCAATGGGAGGCTGCTGCGGCCCTACTATGGGACCTGCAGGCTGGCGGCAAGCACAAAGGTTCTGACTGATTGCGCGCCGCCCGGCTGCCCGGCCCTGATGGCGGTGAGTTCGGGGCCCCTCCGATGGACAGCTTTGGGTGGATTCCGGCCCCTCCGCTGTGTGGCTACACTCAGCGAATCTCGGTACCGCGCCGAACGCACGCTTGACCTCGCCCGCAGGAAGGTAACGAATGGCGAATGATGATCGCACCAAGATGATTCCCAGGAGAACGCCGGAATCAGCGGCCATGTCAGCAAACGTCAAACGAGCGATGGCAATCACCGCCACCCTCAACCGTTTGACGTTCAACGATGCGGATGAAGTCCGGGCCTTGTTCAGCGATCTCATCGGCAAGAAGGTGGACGACAGCTTTTTATTGATACCGCCATTTTACACAGCCAGCGGGGTCGATATCAGTGTCGGGCGCAATGTCTTCGTAAATCAGAATTGCACTTTCTATGACCTTGGCGGGCTCGACATTGCCGACGATGTGATGATCGGGCCGAACGTGAGCCTCATCACGACTGGCCATCCCATTGAACCTTCCCAGCGGCGCGCCTTCGTGATCGCAAAGCCCATCGCGATTGAGAAAAACGTCTGGATCGCAGCCGGCGCAACGATCATCGGCGGAGTGACGGTGGGCGAGAACTCTGTTGTTGCGGCGGGTTCCGTCGTCACCAAGGACGTTCCCCCGAATACCCTTGTCGGAGGAAACCCGGCGAGGGTCATTCGTTCGATCGCCGACTGAGGAAACGCCTGCCATCGGTCGAATGCAGCCCGTCGTTCAATCCGTCAAAACCTCCCTGCAAGGGTACTAGCTCCGGACGATCGGATGACGGTCGCCATTCTCCAATTATCTCAAAATTTTTCGAGGGGGCGGACCGTTGGACCGACGAATTGCCCGCCCATCCCCACCCCGTGGGCTGCCTATTCCATTGCGGCCTCAACCAAGTCATGCCAGCAGGCTGCGCAGCGGCGGCGATCGGGCAGGCAGGCGGAGACCGGGGGCGATCTTCCGACTCCTCGGATGAGGACTGCTGAGCGAGGCTGCCCGACCGGCGGAAGCCGTGCGGCAGCTCCCGAAGGCAATCCGAGCAGCGTGCAGCAGTTTGACGATGAACAGGCGGCTCCGCTGTTGAACGTTGCCTCCGTATCTCGTGCAACTCCGCGACGCCAGCCGGCGCTGAAAGTCTCCAGGTCGCGGAACGGCGATCACGGTCGGGCGCGGAATTACGAGGGCGTGGGGCTGGCGGGCGAAGTTGATGGCGGCGTGGACGCGCATGGTGGGTGGGCGGCGCCGCTGTCGGTGGACAGGTGAGGGACTGGTCCGCAGTGGTCCGCGTCCCACTCCATTGTAACTCTCTCTTCTCTCTCTCTCTCTCTCTCTCTCTAAATTCCCGAGGTTCTACAATGCAGTGAGACGCGGACCACTGCGGACCAGTCCCTCCTAGCTTAGCCATGTGGGCGTGAGGCCGGGGTGACCTTCGCGTGTGGCCGTGGCACGACGTGCGTTACGACCTTTCCAGGCCTTTCAAATGCTCCCTGACCATTGCGAGCAGGTCTCCCGCCAGCGCCAGGTTGGCCTCCTGGTATCTCGCGTCCATCTTTGCTGCGTCGTTGACCACGAATGATCCGTCGGACCCGATGAGGAACTGGATGTCGTCTACCGCCATTCCCCCGTTCGCCCGGATGGCGCTTTCAAAGGCGGCGAGCGAGGCGATGGCGGTCTGGCAGCTTTCGGTATCCGGTAGCAGGTTCGCAAGTTCGTCCTCGTAGCCCGCGATGCGCTCGGTGCCTTTCTTACCGGATTGCCGCATGAGCGATTTGGAACTGCCCGACATCCTCGGCATCAGCATGGCTGGGCAGACCTTGCCGTCGTATTTGACGTAGCCGACGTCGAGCACCTCAATGCACGGAATTTTTGCTTTCGCCAGCATGGCCAGGGTGTTTGCCTCTTCGTCGAGCGTGCCTGCACCTTTCGGCTTCTTCAGCCGCACGACGAGGACCACATCGTCATTGCCTTCCACCGCGAAGGCTTCCTTGTCCGTCGTCTCATAGTCCATCGAATGTTCCGCCGTCACCGATTCGCCGATCGGGTGCTCCTTGGTCAGCTCCTTTATCTTGAAGCGATCGGCCTCACCCTTCCAGATGCCGACAGTCGAGAGGACCTTGCCATCCTTGGCGAGCAGTCCACGGTAGGACGGAGCCTTTCGCTTGGGCTTGACCGCGTGCTGTGCAAGATACGCCGTCAAGTCCGGCGCGGAGGCGAACGGAATACCCTTTTTCCAGACACAGGCGAGGCTCTGGACAAACGGTTCCACTCCGTCGAACTGAAGTTCACTCGCTTGAATCATGTAGTTGGCTAGCTTGTAGGGGTCGTCGAACGGCTTGTCGGCGAGCATCAGGGCGGCATTGCTGGCAGCGATTGGCGTCGTAATGGTCGGTTGGGGGACGGCATTGTTGTCCGCGATCATCGTCGGCATGGCGGACGAGGAAAGGGCGGCGAGCTTAAGTTCGTCGGCGAGGTCGCCGACATATGCGTCGTCGTCATCATTCGCCGCGTCGTCCGGGACATTCGGATTGGGTTGCGACACTGCAATGCTCCTTGCAGACAAGACGGTGAGTGCTTGACCCCAGGATCAGGCGGGAAGCAGGTGGTCGATGTCGTCCAGCGCCTCAGTCAGCGTGTCGCGCACCGAGACCGGCACTCCGAACGCATTGTTGTCGAGCAGGCGGAACACGCGTTCGGTGCGCAGTCGGTCGCGTAGCGCGGCGGTGGCCGCGCGTACCGCCGTCACCGCCTTAGCGCGGTTGTCACTGGCGCTGCCCTCGTACTGCATCAGCGCCACAACGAGCTTGACTTGCAGGCCGCGCGTGAACGGGGCCAGCCCTGCTCCGGCCACGGTCTGCGCGAGCGAGGTGCCCTTCAGTCGTAACGCGGTTTGCAGCTTCGCGAGCTGCGCATCCACGGTATCCTTGGCATCGCGCCAAACGCGCATCACGGATTCGGTCGGTTCCGCTGGTTCGTCGGCCACCTCCGTTAGGAGGTGTGCTAGATCGATACCGAGATGTCGGGTGATCCATTCTGCTTTCACATCATCGCTCATGGATTTTACCTTTCTTGCGGGCGGAGATTAGATCGGTCGCGAACGCGCATGCAACCAGCGCCGCGCGGCCCTATAGGCGTAAAGCAGCGGTCGCTTCCTCCTTCCCCCTCAAGTGGGGGCTGGGAGGAACGTAATGGCTGACTGCCGCCAAATTGGCGCTTATAGGGTGCCCCCCTGTGTACGTGGACGCGTACGGCAGGGCGTGTGAGGTGGTCCGCGATGGACCGCGTCCCACTCCATTGTAGAAACTCAAAAACTTGCGGAGAGAGCTACAATAAGAGTTGGACGCGGACCATCGCGGACCAACCCGTGGTCGTGCCAACGCCCGGGCTTGCGGCGGGTGGCGGCATCGGTATGTTTCACAAGCGCGGCGTGTACGCGAAGCGTAGCTCGCTACGACGGCCGCCCGGGGCGGCTTCCCCGTCGGCCGCCTTCGCGCTGCTCCTCGCTTCAAGCCCTGACGAAGGACGACCGGGCCGTGCTCCTCGGCCGCGGCGACCGGACGGGGGCTTCGTCAGATCGACCACGCTCCTTCGATGTCAACGTAGTATTGCAGCCTCTGGCCGTTGCTTACCCGCGCTCGCTTGTCGTGACCGGCAGTCGCTTGATCGCCCTGAGGCCCGCCCGCGGACGCCACCGAATACGCACGTCCTCCACCGCCAACTCTAATTTCGGCCAGCGCCGGAACAGCGCATGTAGCGCACATTTGGCCTCGATGCGCGCCAGCTGATGGCCAAGGCAAAAATGGATGCCAGCTCCGAAGGCGACGTGGTGGCTCGGTTTTCTCTCGAAATCGAGCTTTTCCGGATGTTCATTTGCTTGCGGATCCAGGTTTGCCGCCGCCAACATGGGCATAACCTTGTCGCCCTTCGTCATTCGGACGCCCCCAAGTTCGATGTCCTTGCCCACGAAGCGCGGCTTGGCGAACTGGACGGGTGAAATAAATCGCAAGAATTCCTCAACAACCAGATCAATGCGGTCAGATTTTCCTACCACCCAGTCGCGCAGATCAGGAGCTCTTATGAGCTCATAAACAGATCCGCTAATCAGATGAGTTGTCGTTTCGTGCCCAGCAAACAGCAGCAGGAATAACATCGCCACCATCTCTTTGCGGCTGATCCGGCCACCTTCCTTCTCAACACGCACGAGCTCAGCGATCAGGCCCTCACCGCCATGTCTCCGCGCGGCCTCCAGGCGCTCCTCCATATAGCGTTTCATCGAAAAAATGCTCGGTATCACGCTCAGCGCGCCAAAGGCACCCGTGAAGCGTGTGAAGCTGCTTGCCCAAGAAGTGAACTTCGGCCTGTCGCCAAGCGGTAAACCGAGTAGCTCGCATATCACCGAAAGCGGAAGTTTTCGCGCATAGCGGTCAACGAGATCGGACGGACGACCATTCGCGAACAAGTCATCGGCTAGCTCAGCGGCGAGTTCCAGGATACGAGGCTCCATCTCGAGGACAGCCCGGCGGCGGAACGCCTCGTCGACAATACCCCTCAGCCGTACATGATCCGGCTCATCCATCGACAGCATATTGTTGGTGAGCGCGCGCACAATCCCCGGCATCCACCACGGCAATCCGGCGAGGGCACCGTTGTTGTTGCGAATGGTGAACGTGCGGCTGTCCTTCAATACCTGATCGGTCAGTTCTCGCGTCGTCGTTGCCCAGACCTTGCCGACAAGCGGGAAACGGACTTCGACGACCGATCCGGCTGCTCTCAGCTTCTCGATCGCGGCGGCGGGATTGCGGAGGTACTCCTGGCCAGTGAAGTCTGCACGAAACGTCATGACCCCGTATCTCCCACCTGAGACGTAGTTATCCCCGTTCTCATACCAGAGAAGACGAGTTTTTGCGGTCTCCTCCGCGACGTTGCCGGTCGTTCTTCCAAGGACGTTCGCCGAGGTGCCGCACCGTCCGCGGATCCCCATGGCGAGCTCGAACATGTGGCCACGCATGCTCGACTTGTCCGGCAGGTGGAGCAGTTTCCATCACGTAGACTGACTTGTATCACGGTATAATGTTCACATGATTTTAAGGGCTTGCGGGATGTCGGCGGCGGCAGCACGACGCTCGCTACTGGCAAGGTCTACGCGCCGTAAAACGAAGTTGAGGTAATCTGGGACGCCGCCATCTAAAGAGCCGGGGAGGCAGGTATGGAAAACACCTGCCTCCCCGTGCATCGGCCGCGTCCCTCAACTCGTCGGAGCCCCTCCGAGCGCGGTGGCGACCTTGGTGCCGTCCGGGCTTCCGAGGCCCGTGCAAGCATCCCAGCCGGGGCTGGCATCGAAGCTCCCGTTATTGCCGCTCGTGATGTCCTTCAGCGCGGAAGGCGCCGCATAGAGCTGCGGGTTGATGAACCCGACCGGGCTGCCTTTAGCCGCGTTGATGCGCGCGACCAACCCAGCCCAGAGCGGCGCCACGGCACTGGTTCCGCCGATGACGGTATCCGTCCCGTCGATCCGCACATCGTATCCTGTTTCCGGGTCGGCATCGCCGCTGACGTCCGGCACGCCGCGCATGGTCAGTGTCTGGCTGCCGCCCGATGCAAGCGTCACATTCAGGCCATCCTGCCACGACGGCAACGGGAAGACGCTGCTCACGCCACCGCCGCTGGCGCCCCCTTGCGCACCATCGTTCCAGACCGTCTCATTGGTGATCGTGGTCCCGGAGGTTTGGATACTGGTACCCCCGCAGGCCAGTGCGTAAGAGCTGGAGGCCGGGAAGTCCACGTGATTGCCACCATCATTGACGCCGTCGCTCGAGCCGCTGTCGCCCGACGCAACGCAGACGGTGATGCCGACCGCCGTAGCCGCCTGGAACGCGGAGTCGAACGCAGTCAGCGACTGCTGCGTCCAGGACGATTCCGGCCCACCCCAGCTGATGGAGATGACAGACGGATTGTTGGTCGTGTCGTGGATGGCTGTCGTGACGGCATCGAGGAATCCGGCATCCGTATTGGGTGCAAAATAGACAGCGATATTCGCGCCCGGCGCGATGGCGCCGACCACTTCGATGTCGAGCATCACCTCCCCGTCCGGCCCATTGGGATCACCGGTTGGATGATTCTTGCCCTGATCTACTGAAACGACGGTGACCTTCGGCTTCGCTTGGATACCAAGCGACGAGAAGTAGGTGCTCAGGTCCGCCATCCGCTCGCCGCCGCCGAGCTCGATGATCGCCACGCACTCTCCTTGCCCGGTTCCGGGAGGGAAGTCGTAGAGCGAAGCGATCTGGAGTGGCGTGAAGGAGGTCGCACCATCGGCGTTAGCGTGCCAGTGCACATTGCCGGACGAGGGACGCGCACGGAAATGCGGCCTGGCGACCGGTCGATCGTCGAGGCCGAGTACCGCTTCGACGATACCATGCAAATTATCCGGCAATTGCACGGCGCCCACCCGTCCGCGATACGAGCCACCTGGATGCTCGAATCGCTGCAGGTCAACACCGAACGCATCGTTGAACTGCGCCACGGTCCCCGACAGGACGACGGTACGCCGCCCAGGATGCTCTTGCACGACGGCGAGCCCGTGCTTGCCAGCAAATTTTTTGACCGCAGCGATATCGGCATCATCGGCGCCAAACTGCCGTTCAAACTCCCGACGGCTCAGATAACTGACGCCTTTTTCTCGGTTGGCGAGCTTCTTGACATGGTCCGCCAGCGCGGCGCCGCCGCGGCGGCGCAGCAGCACGCTGACCTCTAGTCTTTCGGCTGGATCGGCCCTGCCGACGGACTTCGCCCCCGGCAATGGCTTGCGTTCGCTTCCCTTGAGTGGATGTCCGGCCATTCTGGCACTCCTTCTCATTGAGACCGAAGGCATGCGGTATCGCATTTTCCCGTGGCAGAGGGATCTGAAATATTTCATTGCCCCGCGCCACACCGCAGCCCGGCAGTTCGCGGATCTCCCCTCAAGTGCGCGTATGGCGGGATAAGTGGCCTTTGCGGCGACCGGAAACGGTGGGAATCCCATTCATGTCCAACACCGGATTGCACCGATGCCCATGAGTTGACCTTCGGGCCGCGGATGACCGGATCACAGAAGGAATCTCGAAAATACCAATCAATATATCGCACTTTACCTCATGTTTGCCTGCCGGCATCATCTTCAACTGCTGCCGTATTGTCTGGACCTCAGCTACGCCACGCGGTTCTCGAGTTTTTGGGATCCGGTCCAGGTTGCGGCGCAGGCGTGGCAGAGCACACGGTAAAGTCGGGTGCCGATCGGCCGGGGTCGGCGGACCCGTTCATGCGTTCTCCGGCATTCCCATATGGGCATCCTAGAAGAGGAGACGACCATGACGACAGGATTGGCCGAGAAGACCTGCACCCCGTGCCGGGGCGGCATTCCGCCTCTCACCCCTGGGGAGGCTGAGGGCTACCGCACCCAGGTGCCCGACTGGCTGCTGATGGATGGCGCGGCCCGCATCGAGCGCACCTATAGGTTCAAGAACTTCAGCGAGGCGTTCGCCTTCGTGGCGCGCGCCGCTGAACTGGCCGAGACGGAAGGCCACCACCCCGACATCAGCTTCGGATGGGGCTACGCGACGGTTTCGCTGCGGACCAAGAAGATTAAGGGGCTGCACGAGAACGACTTCATCATGGCGGCGAAGCTCGACGGTATGGCGAACGCCAGCTAGTACTTCTGCAAGGAGGTTTTGACCGGTTACAGGGTAGGCTACCCCGGACTGCCTGTCCGCTGGTGCGGCTCTGCACCGGAGAGCCGGTTCCGACCGATGTCAGTCGTTGGACGGCCAATCGGCCGATCCCTGAAGCGGACATTCAGCGTCGCGTGGCACCGGCTGCTTCGCGCCATGGCTGTCGCTCAGAGAAGGCGATTCGTATCTCGAAAGCGGCCGTTAACGTTGCCAACGTTCCTTCGGCGATCATGGGTAGAATCATTACGCCCCGTGTGCCCTGAACAGTCCGCGGATAGGCCACGCCGACACAAGTTGGTGGGAAGCTGGGTCGGCTGCATCTGCGAGAATCACAGTGCGATGCGCGATGCCGTCGGACAATGTCGTACCCACAAAATGGCCGTCCCAGGCAAGCTCGTTCCTTTTACAATACGATACGCGCCGCAGTAGGAAGGGATCGCCTAGATCGTTTCATCCAAAGGTGGTGCGGGTCAATTAGAGTTTGTTCCCTCCGATATCGACCCGGACCCATCCCCACCTCAAGGCGAGAGGTCCGCTCAGGAATGTGAAGCGGACCTCGAAGGTGGAGGACGACCGTCCGGGTTCAAGACGGCAGCGCTATCCCATGTATGCTGACGGAGGATCTTCGTCCTCTCTTTACTTTACCCCGCCGCCCGAGCCGGATTCCAGCGCTTGCGCGTTCCGCTGGAGCTTGTCGAGCACATCCCCGACGCTCCAACTTTCCGGCCGCTGCCTCGGCGGGAACTCGGCCAGGGTCTTGAGCCACTGCTGGACCAGCGCTCCGGCCGGCAGCAGGACGAACAGGCGATCCGCACGCCATTTATTATAGAACATGTCGGCGGCGATGTCCGCGTTCTCGAAGGGATCGCTCCGCAGGTTGAAGAGCTTCGGGAGCCTCAATGGCACGAACGGCTCCTGCCACGCCATCATCCCTCCCCGCGCTGTTCCATGAAATGGACCTTCCAGTCGCCGTAGCGGAGCGCCATCAGGTCACCCTCGTCGCTCCAGTAGAGGAACCCGGGCCGCGGGTTCTCCTTCACCTCGCCCTGAAAGGAACGGCAGTGAGATTGAACCCGTCGAGATGGACCTTGAAGGTCTTCGCTCCGGCCCGGTGGCCTTTCTTGACCTTCTCCACGATGTCCGGCTCGCCCGCCGCCGCCAGCAGGGTCGGCAGCATGTCCTGGTGCGAGAAGATGTCGTTGGAGACCGTGCCCGGCTTGATGACGCCCGGCCAGCGAATCGCGCAGGGCACGCGCCAGCCGCCCTCCCAATTGGTGTCCTTCTCGCCGCGGAAGGGCGTCGTCCCGCCGTCCGGCCAGCTTAACTCCTCGGCGCCGTTGTCGGTCGAGTACATGACGATGGTGTTGTCGGCGATGCCCAGTTGCGTCGAGCTTGGCGAGAAGCTGCCCGACATGGCCGTCATGCTCGACCATGCCGTCGGGGTAAACGCCTAGCCCCGTCTTGCCCTCGAACTCCTTCTTCAGATGCGTCAAGACGTGCATCCGGGTGGAGTTCCACCAGCAGAAGAAGGGCTTGTCGGCCTTGTGCTGACGCTCGATGAAGTCCAGCGCGCCCGGCGGTGATCTCCTCGTCGATGGTCTCCATGCGCTTCTTGGTCAGCGGGCCGGTGTCCTCGATCTCCTGCGTGCCGTCCGGCTTCGCCCGGGAGCGCAGGACGCCGCGCGGGTCCGAATCTCTTCTTGAACTCCGGGTTCTTCGGGTAGTCGGGGTTCTCGGGCTCCTCCTCGGCGTTCAGATGGTAGAGGTTGCCGAAGAACTCGTCGAAGCCGTGCACGGTCGGCAGGAATTCGTCCCGGTCGCCGAGATGGTTCTTGCCGAACTGGCCGGTCGCGTAGCCGAGCGGCTTCAGCAGATCCGCGATGGTCGGATCTTCCGGCTGAAGGCCGAGCTTGGCACCGGGCATGCCGACCTTGGTCAGGCCGGTGCGGATCGGCGACTGCCCGGTGATGAAGGCGGCCCGACCGGCTGTGCAGCTCTGCTGTCCGTACCAGTCGGTGAACATCGCGCCTTCCTTGGCGATGCGGTCGATGTTCGGCGTGCGGTAGCCCATGATGCCGTGGTTGTAGGCGCTGATGTTGAACCAGCCGATGTCGTCGCCCCAGATGATGAGAATGTTGGGCTTGCCTGTCTTCGCCATTTCAATCTCCCTGTGGTTTGTTGATTGCACTTCTCGGCCGAATTTCCGCCGCCGGAAGCTACACGAACTGGACGCGAAACACGTTCAAGCATCGTCCGGGCAGCGCGTGGCAGGCGATTAAACCGAAAACGATGGTGGCAGTTTGAGAGGCAGAGTGGCGAACTGCCTTTGCGACACTGCGGCGCGATTAGTCGGTCTACTATGCAGAATCGGTGCGACGCCACGCTTTGGGTCGACGGCCGCCGTTGGTTATCCCCTTGAACGAACGTCTGATGTCAGCATCTCCCGACCCGAAAGCGGACCGACAGCAAACCACCCAAAGCGGTTGCTCGAAGGGAATTCACCCTGCGTTCGGACTGAAGCGGAGTGGGGCCGTGAGGCCGGAGAACCGCTCCGGCAACCGATCAAAACCTCAGTGCAAAGGTAGTGCGTCCAAATTATCGAATGCCGTTGAAAAGCTCGAACCCAGCGAGTTTCAGCGGTCCTTCAGTGCGAATTCCGACCTAAAGGCGGCGAGACGCGTGACAATTGAAATTTCCGGGATCGCCGTTAAGTGCGAATGGATGGCTGCGACAGCTATATCCCCCTCAACCCGGGAGATAATGCTCTATCTCGCTGAGCGTTGGCGCGCCCTGGCGGACGACGACGATACTTTTAGTCGAAACCCAAACTGCTGCCAGATACGACTATGCCCTCATAGAGCCAACGCCGGCTGCGCGCCGCTTCGGTCCGATTGCGACCAGCACCAGAGCCCCGGGCAAGCATGCGACGCGCCGCTGCCGCGTCCTTGTTCGCGACGCCGCCAACCGAAGCCCCGCCGCACCCAGATCCGTCCGCGCGATCGCCACCGTCATGCCCAATCCTCCTGCCGATCACGGCAGCGAATCAGACAGCGGCGAGCCGAACCAACTCACGGTCGAGTCAGTTGGTCAGGCCGCCGATATTGCATCATCCCGGTCCGGCTACGTGAAAAATGATATCCCGCAGATTCTGCGGAGTTATGCCCAGTTCCTCAAACCCCGTTGCACCGTCGCCCATGACGTTGTCGCTCCCAAGAAGGTCCACCTGAGCAACGGTTAATGGTGCGCCCGGCAACAACTCGAGAACCCGCGCAAGCGCAGAAGCGAGCGTGAGCGGAATACGAATAAAATGATTGGGGCGTCCCATGTGGGCAAGAACCATGTTGAAGATCTCCCGGATGGTGTGGGTTTCCGGACCTCCAAGTTCGTACGTTTGCCCGCAGGCAGCAGGGTTGCGCAACGACAGGTACACCGCCTCCGCGACATCATTCACGTGCACTGGCTGCAATCTCGTGTTGCCAGTTCCAATCAGTGGAATGATCGGTGTAGATCGAGCCAATTTCTCAAAGGCGCTGAGGAGCCCTGCATCGACAGCGAACATTGCGCTTGGACGCATGATCGTTGCGGGAGGGAAGGCTTTCACGACGGCAAGCTCGCCCAGCCCGCGCGCCTGGATATAGGTTGATCGGGACGCTGGGTTGGCGCCGATGCCCGATATGTGGACCAGTCGGGCCACTTGCTGCTGTCGACATGCCGTGGCGACGTTGCCCGCGCCCTGCACGTGAACGGCGGCATAGGTCACGCCGTTTCTCTCCACATAGGCTGACACTGCGTTAACGACGCTCTGTGATCCCGCGATCGCCGCGGCGATTGTCGGCGGGTCCCGGACATCCGCCGCAACGGGGATCGCCCGACCGAGACCGACCGACTTGGCAAAGGCGTCAGCTCGACCGGGATTGCGTACGGCTATGCGGAGTGTCGCGCCCTCCCGAGCCAAGCGCTCCACAATGTGACGGCCCAGGAAGCCGGTGCCGCCAAGGACGGTTATATGCGTCATCGTAAGGACCGACAGACTGGTGCGGGGTTCAGCGGGCGAAGTCGCGGCAATCTACCCTGGCGCCCTCACGTCAGGTAGTCGAGCCAATCTCGCCAGCCAACCACAAGGTCGGCTGACAGCCGCGTCCGCGCCGGTAGACGGCACACCGGTGCGGATGAGACCTACAACTTGGAGCCGCTTGGCTCACGTCATCAACGCGGCATCCCGGGCTGCGCGCGGCGAGCCCTGTTCAGGCGGGAATGCTGCGTTCGCTCGCGCCGACGGCCCGCGTGTCCCACAGAATGGCGGTTCGAACTCGCGGCATCATGGTGAAGGAATCGAGCCGTCCGTCTTCTGTGTCCGCAACCGCGCAGGATTTTATTTGCTTCGATCACTCGCCGGGGCAATCGGCTTTGGCTGTATGCTGCGTAGGACCGAGGCCGGAGAAGCCTTTGTCTTGTGTTGTTTAGGCTTCTTCTGCTCGCGGCCGCTTCGCTTCTGGCCCTTCGCCATTGTGACCCTCCATCGGTTGCCTGGCGGGCGCAGATTAGTCCTACCCGCCTATTTTGTCAGATGTCGACATCGCGAACGTCTATTCGCCAGAGACACGCGGTCACGATGCAATTACAAATCGACCGGCGCCGCGGTCCTCTGCCGACGGCCGGACAACACCTGGCCAGAGCAGCCCGAACTCATCGGCGTAGACGGCGAGCTCCGGGTCGAGAGCATCGGCTTCGCGGCGCCACTATCGGTGGCCTACCGGATATCGGGCCTGGTCTGAGTGCGCCCGTAGCGGAAGCCCTGTCTTTGTCTGACGGCGTCATCGTAGGACGGGATGGCGCGGAGGCCGCCGCAGATCTCGACTTCCAGCCCGGCAGGCGCCGGTTCCCGAGCTGCCTTCAGGGCAGCGCTGTTGTAGGAGCCCCGGCGCAGGCTGACGGAATCCCAACGACGTTGCTGATCTGACGGTCAGCCATGGGCGAAGTGCTTCCTCACCAGTGCCCGGGAGCTATGCGCGCTCGATGCTTTCGACCGTCACGGCCGGGCGGTCGCCGCCGATTTCAACGACATCCCCGGCCCGGGCGCCCATGAGTGACTCGGCAAGAGGGGAGGTCCAGCTGAGCAGGCCGCCCCGCGGATCCGCCTCGTCCTCGCCGACGATCCTGTAGGAAACGGTGGTGCCGCCCCGGCGGATAGTCACCTTCGTGCCGAATGTCACTTCGTTGGGCGTACCTACGGGGGGCGCAACCACCTGAGCGGATGCCCGGCGGGCCCGCCAGTAGCGCAAGTCCCGTGCGACCGTTGCTCGTTCGGGGTTATCGACGGCGATCTCGCCGAGCAGCTTCTGCAACCGGGCGACCTCAGTATCGATGAGGTCCAGCCCCCGGTGGGTGACGAGGTTCGGGGCTGCGCTTACTGGCCGCTCGGGCAGGACGGCAGTGTTCGCTTCGGCGGCCTCTTCGGAAACGAAGGCGCGAACTCATCTCTGGTTACCTCCCCTCAAGTGGCGGCCCCTCGGCGCAGCCCATCGGGCGCAGTATGGAACGCTAGGGCAGCTGTGGGGATGCAAACCCGCAAGGCTCACCCGCGATCGAGAAGAGGCCGTCTCCAGACCACGGTTTCTTCGGGGCGCCTCAGGAAATCGCACGGATGCGTGACCCTCCGGTCGGGATGTGCGCCAGGCTGACGGCAAACCGGCGGAACTCGCCGTGAGAGGAGAACAGCCGAGATGACGGACCGAGAACGCGATGCTCCTGGACCGCTGGCCGAGGGAATGGGCTGACAAGCCTCTGAATGCTAAAGGTCATGGTTCAAGTCTCGGGTCGCTTCGAGTATAAGACTGGGTGGCGGTTCCGGCGTGCAACATCGTTTGTCCGATGGAGAAGCTATGGCAGACGCCACATCAGGTCTTGCGGCAGACGAGGTGTCCCGAGACGAGAAGATGGTATGGGTTCCCGGCGGTACGTTCCGCATGGGATCGGACCGGCATTATCCAGAAGAGGCACCGGCCCATCATGTGACGGTCGGTGAGTTCTGGATTGATCGCACTCCGGTTACCAACGCCGACTTCCACCAGTTCGTCCGCGCCAC
The DNA here is from genome assembly GCA_963764895.1 of uncultured Pseudomonadota bacterium. GTDB lineage: Bacteria > Pseudomonadota > Alphaproteobacteria > Acetobacterales > Acetobacteraceae > CAVXUK01. The sequence continues at coordinate 16,924 of CAVXUK010000006.1, read as the reverse complement.
CGGCTACGTGACCTTCGCTGAGATTCCGCCGAAGGCAGCCGACTATCCTGGCGCCCTGCCGCACATGATGCGTGCTGGCTCGCTGGTGTTCACGCCGCCCAGCCATGCAGTTAATCTGAGCCGATGGGAGCAGTGGTGGCAGTTCAAGTTTGGCGCCAATTGGCGGCGGCCATACGGTCCACGCAGCTCGGCTGCCGGGCTCAGCAACTATCCCGTCGTCCACATCGCCTATCGCGACGCACTGGCCTATGCGGAATGGGCTGGCAAGGAGCTGCCGACCGAGGCGGAGTGGGAATTCGCCGCGCGTGGCGGCCTCGACGGTGCCGAATTCGCCTGGGGCGAGGAGTTCACGCCCGACGGGAAGCACCGTGCCAACACGTGGCAGGGTGATTTCCCCTGGGAGAACCTCGGCGCGGATGGGTACGAGCGTACCTCGCCGGTCACCGCGTTTCCACCGAACGGCTTCGGCATCTACGACATGATCGGCAACGTCTGGGAATGGACGGCCGATTGGTACTTCCCGAAGCACGAGGCCGACGCGCCGAAGGCCTGCTGCATCCCGGCAAATCCGCGCGGGGCCTCCGAGGAGGCGAGCTACGACACCTGCCAACCCGACATCAGGATTCCACGGAAGGTACTGAAGGGCGGCTCGCACTTGTGCGCCCGGAACTATTGTCGCCGCTACCGGCCCGCAGCCCGCCACCCACAGCCTACCGACACCTCGACTAGCCATGTCGGCTTTAGATGCGTCATTCGCCCTGGGAGGACAGCATGAGCGAGGAAGACGGCAGGACGGCTCCGGCCGATGCATCACGGGCCAACGCCGGCATCAAGCGACGCAGCTTATGGCTCGGGTCCACGTCTCTCATCGCCGCATCGGCGCTCGCGTCGGCGGTGTCCTCCCGCGCGGCAGGGACAGCGGTACAGGAAGACGTGCTGCCGCGAGCCGAGCCTCCCTTCCTAGGGAGTATCGGGCGCACCGCACGGGATTCGCGGCCCGACTTCCCGAAGGGCATCGAGGCTCCAGCGGGAGCCCCCAATGTTCTGTTGATCCTGACGGACGACGTGGGCTTCGGGGCGAGCAGCACCTTCGGTGGTCCAATCCAAACCCCGAACTTCCAGCGGCTCGCTGACAGCGGGCTCAGCTACAACATGTTCCACACGACCGCGCTCTGTTCGCCGACCCGTGCCGCCCTGATCACCGGACGGAACCACCATTCGGTCGCCAGCGGCGTCATCACCGAGTTCGCAACAGGATATCCAGGCTACAACTCGCTGGTACCCAAAAGCGCAGGTTCCGTTGGCACCGTCCTCAAGGAGAACGGGTACAACACGTCGTGGTTCGGCAAGATGCACAACGTACCGGACTGGATGTCGAGCCAGGCAGGTCCATTCGATTTGTGGCCAACCGGATTAGGCTTCGAACACTTCTATGGATTCATCGGGGGTGACAGCGACCAGTGGCACCCGGCTCTATATGAGAATACCAAACCGATAGAGCCGTATCTCGGGAAGCCCGAGTACATCCTCGATGTCGATCTGGCGGACAAGGCGATCGACTGGATGCGGATGCAGCACGCGCTGGCACCGGCCAAGCCTTGGTTTCTGTACTACGCGACCGGCACGGCGCACGCGCCGCACCACGCGCCCAAGGATTGGATAGCGAAGTACAAGGGCCAGTTCGACCAGGGTTGGGACAAGGTCCGCGAGGAGACTCTAGCCCGGCAGATCCGGCTCGGCGTCGTTCCGGCGAACACCCAATTGACCAAGCGTCCAGAGCAGATCCCCGCCTGGGATTCTTTGTCGCCCGACCAGAAGCGTCTGTACGCGCGCATGATGGAAGTGTACGCGGGCGCGCTCGCACATGCGGACTACAATATTGGGCGATTGCTCGACGCCGTCGAGCAATCGGGGCAAATGGATAACACGCTGGTTATCTTCGTGATGGGAGACAACGGGGCGAGCGCCGAGGGGACCCTGCAAGGCACGACGAACGAGGTGGCGACTGCCGCTAATGGCGTCACAGAAAGCCTGCCATTTCTGCTTTCGATGATCGATGAGCTGGGCGGACCGCTGACATATAACCATTATCCGGTCGGCTGGGCGCACGCGATGGATGCGCCGATGCAGTGGACAAAACAGGTCGCTTCGCATTTTGGCGGCACCCGCAACGGCATGGTCATTTCGTGGCCAGCGCACATAAGCGACAAGGGTGGTCGACGCTCTCAGTTCTGCCACGTGATCGATATCGTGCCAACAATTTACGAGGCGGCCAATATCACCCCGCCGACGATGTTGGATGGGGTGCAACAGAAGCCAGTGGAAGGTGTTAGTTTCGTCTATACCTTCGATAACGCCAATGCTCCGACGCGTCACGCCACTCAATATTTTGAGCTGGTCGGCAATCGGGCAATCTACAAGGACAGCTGGATAGCGAGCACTACGCCGCTTCGGCTGCCATGGGTGACAAGTGGGTTCGAACCCAACCCCGATGATTTCAAATGGGAACTGTACAACGTAGGCGAGGACTTTAGCCAGGCCAACGACTTGGCTGCGAGGTTCCCCGACAAGCTCAAGGAACTCCAAGCCGCCTTTGATGTCGAAGCGAAGAGGTACAATGTCTATCCACTCAACTCCAGCTTCACATCTAGAGCCGATCCGGCAATCCGGCCCAGCCTGACGCGTGGCCGCAGCGAATTTGTCTACTATCCAGGAATGATCCGCATCCCAGAAGGGTCTGCGCCGGATTTCAAAAACAAGTCATGGACCATCGCCGCCGAGATCACCGTCCCGCAGGGCGGGGCAAGCGGGGTGTTGGCAACGATGGGAGGGCGCTTCGGCGGTTGGGTTCTGATGATGCAGGACGGTAAACCTCAGTTCGTCTACGCCCTTTCAAACCAGCCCGACCACAAGTACCGCATTGCTTCAGATCAGCCGCTCGTGGCGGGCAATCATGTCGTCCACTTCAAATTCGACTACGACGGTGGCGGCATTGGCAAAGGCGCAGGCGGGACATTGCTCGTGGACGAGCGGGAGATCGCAAAAGGACGGATTCCCCAGACGATCATGGTTCGCATTTCCCTCGATGAAACCTTCGATGTCGGCGAGGACACAGGTACTCCTGTGATCGAAGACTACGTGGACAAGATGCCATTTCGATTCACCGGCACGCTCAAGAGACTTGCCGTCGTTCTCGAACCGCTGAAGCTGAGTGACGATGAACGGAACCGACTGCGCGAGGAACTGGCGCGAGCCATGATGGCCGTTCACTGAACGGAAGACAGTGGCCGTCTGCAACCCGACAGCGGTGCGCAGCCACTGAGCTTTCTCCGAAGCCTGGTGGTGAGCGGTCGGGAAGCCAGGAAGTCGGCTTTGGCAACCTGTCAAAGCCTCTGTGACGGGGCACTAGTCTTGGGAACGAGCGGGCGTGAGAGCCAGCCACGCCGCTGCGGTCCGGCTCGCACAACTTGTCGGCCTCTGGGCCCCAGGTGGTTCACCGTCACTCTATTGGCGCCGCCGAGTACCATTTCGGCCCTTGGAAACGTTGCCATAAATCCGAATTTCGTTGATACGACCTGACCGGCAGGAGGTTGCGCATGGATCCGTGGGTCGAAGTGGAACGCGCCCACACCCGGGGTGGAGATCAGCTGGTTCTGCGCCAGCGTGGTGGCCTGTTCGAGGTCCGCTTCAACGGGTGGGAGCTCATGTCGAACCGATCGCACTACTCGGAGGAAGTCATGGCGCGGCTCGCCTGCGAGAGGCTCACATCAACGTTGCCGCGCGTCCTCGTCGGGGGCCTGGGAATGGGCTACACGCTGCGGGCGGTGCTCGACGTGCTGCCGGAGGCGGCCCGGATTGTCGTCGCTGAGTTGGTTCCTGAGGTCATCGAATGGAACCGCGGCTTGATTGCGCATCTCGCAGGCCGTCCGCTTGAGGATGCGCGTGTCGCCGTGCAGTGCTGTGACGTTGCCGACTTGTTGCGAGCGTCCAAACACGGCTTCGATCTCGTCCTCCTGGACGTCGACAACGGACCTGACTGCATTACGCTGCGCGATAACCAGTCGCTCTACCAGGCCGACGGGTTGCAGTTGGTGCGGACGGCGCTTGACACGGCGGGCATGCTGGTCGTGTGGGCCGCAGGCCGCTCATTGCCGTTTGAGCGGCGGCTCCAGGCAGGCGGTCTGCAGTGGGAAGCTGTCGATGTGGCAGCTCGTGGAAGTCCAGACGACCCTGTGCATACGATCTATTTGGTTTGGGAGCACAGTTCCCGTCACACGGCCCTGAAAACGTGATCCCGCGGCTCAAGTGTAGAAGTCTTGACTTGATCTGACGGACGGTAGGAATGGTGGGCAGCGAGGCCGGGGCGCGTAGCCATAGGCGAAGCGGAGCGCTCCGGCCGGTTCACATGGAGACCGTCATGACGACCACCGAGCGCAAGGTGATCAAGGCCAAGGTCGGACTGCTGGAGTTGGCCAAGCAACTGGGCAGCGTAACCCAGGCGTGCCGGGTAATGGGATACAGCCGGGACAGCTTCTAGCGCTTCCGGGATTTGTATGAGAAAGGCGGCGATCTGGCGCTGGCCGAGATCACGCGCGCCAAGCCGAACCTGAAGAACCGCGCGGCCCCCGAGGTGGAGGCAGCGGTGGTGGCGATGGCGATCGAGCAACCTGCCTGGGGGCAGGCTCGGGCGGCCAATGAGCTGAAGAAGCGCGGCCCCGAGGTCTCGCCGTTCGGCGTGCGCTGCATCTGGATGCGGCACGACCTGGAGACCATGAAGAAGCGGCTGAAGGCGCTTGAAGCCAAGGTGGCGCAGGACGGCGGCGTGCTGACCGAGAGCCAGCTGGTAGCGCTCGAGAAGGCCAAAGTCGACAAAGAGGCCCATGGCGAGTTCGACAGCGAGCATCCGGGCTACTGCCTGGCGCAGGACACGTTCTACGTCGGCACGCTGAAAGGCGTCGGGCGCGTCTACCAGCAGACGGTGATCGACACCTATTCCAAGGTCGGCTTTGCCAAGCTCGACACCCGCAAGACACCGCTGACCGCGGCCGACATCCTCAACGATCGGGTGATCCCGTTCTTCGACGAGCACGATCTGCGCGTCGACAGGATCCTGACCGATCGCGGCACCGAGTATTGCGGCGCCCATGATCGCCACGAGTATGAGCTGTATCTCGCGGTCGAGGATATCGACCACACGCGAACCAAGGTGAAGAGCCCGCAAACCAACGGCATCTGCGAGCGCTTCCACAAGACGCTGCTGGATGAGTTCTACCGGGTGGCCTTCCGCAAGAAGGTCTACGACACGCCGGATGCCCTGCAGGCCGACCTCGACGAGTGGATGGCCGTCTACAATGAGCAGCGCACCCATCAGGGGCGATGGTGCTTCGGCAAGACCCCGATGCAGACATTCCTCGACACCGCCGCGCTGGCGCGCGAAAAGCAGAACCCGGCAAAGGCTGCGTAGCAGGAGAACGCGACAGTTTCGATCGGGCGGACACCCACCACGCCAGATCGACAGTCCGTCAGATCAAATAGAGACTTCTACAGCTCAAGCAATCGAACAGAGAGTGGCTGCCCGGGCATACGAGCGCGGCGCGGACGGAAAAGCTGGAATGGCGTTGCCATCCTCGCGCGCGGAGGCGAGCCGGTGCTGACAAGGACAGAGCTTCCGGGCGACCCGTCGGATCGGCAAAGCCGATACGTCGAAGCCGCCGTCCAAGGCATTCTGGTCGGCTGCATCTACTTGCCGAACGGCAATCCCCAGCCCGGCCCCAAGTTCGACTACAAGCTGGACTGGTTCGAACGGCTGACTGCGTACGCCGCCCACCTCAGGAAGCAAGGCATTCCGGTCGTTCTTGCGGGCGACTACAACGTTGTTCCCACGGATGAGGACATCTATCCGACCAAGTCCTGGGCGCGGGACGCTCTGCTGCAGCCTGCGCCGAGGGCGGCATTCCGACGCCTGCTCGACCAGGGCTGGACGGACGTCATCCGGGCCATCCACCCTGCCGAACGCGTCTACACGTTCTGGGACTATAAGCGGGACCGATGGCCTCGGGACGCGGGCCTCCGGATCGACCACCTCCTACTGACGCCTGACCTGTCGACGCGCCTGCAAGACGCTGCCGTGGACCGGGAGGTCCGTGGCGCGCCAGACGCCAGCGACCACGCTCCTGTCTGGGTGAAGCTGAGGTCCTGACAGGCTTGCCTCGCGCGGCACCAGCACCGCCGCACTCGCCGGAGCGGAGGGACATCAGCCGACATCAGCTTCGGCTGGCTTACACCATCCTTTCCGGAGGTCCCTGGAGTGCAAACAGGGGCTCAGCGGCGTGCCGCAGGACTGCAACCATTTCAACCGAGTCGGTCAGACGCGCATCTTTGGTTCCGCAGCGCCGACCGGCTCGGGTCACTCGCTCTCTCCGTCTGCAACGGCCCCACAACGTCGCGACGGTAGGATTTTTCAACCGCACGGCCATAGTCGCAAGCCAAACTTCGTCCCAGTCCGCGTCCTCGAGGCAATGCGGGCGCGCTCGTTCTCGACTGAACTCTGCCGGTGACGGCGGGTTTAGAGCAGAACGAGCAATCTTCGGGAGCAGCGTCAGTGGCAATTTTCCCCGATGCGACACTCGGGCCTGAGGCCCAGCAGTCCCGCCGTGACCTGTTTCGCGCGACCGGCGCGGCCGGGCTGGCTGCGGTAGCTGGCCGCGCGCTCGGACCCACTCCGGCTTCGGCTCAGCCGTCCGAAACCTCCGCTGGCGTTCAGAGCCAACCCAACCCGCCCAGCATCGCCGGTGATCGAACGACGGGCGACATCATCGTCGAAACGCTCATCGCCTGGCAGGTGCCCGTCATCTTTGGGATGGTCGGCGACGGGATTGGGCCACTGATCGAAGCGATCAGCGTCCGACAGGACAAGATCCGCTATGTCGGCGTGCGGCACGAAGAGGCGGCCGCCTTCATGGCCAGCGGTTATGCCAAGCACACCGGACGGCTGGGCGCCTGTATCGCCACCACCGGGCCCGGTGCGATCCATCTGTTGAACGGGCTGTATGACGCGAAGATGGACAGCGCGCCCGTCATCGCGATCACTGGCCTCACCTTCCACGACTTGATCGACACGCGCTTCATGCAGGACGTTAACACGGTTGAACTGATGAAGGGTGTGGCTCTCTACAACACCGCCGTTACCAGCCCTGGACACGCCCTTGTCGTGGCTGACCTGGCGTGCCGGTCCGCGCTCGGCGGTCGCGGCGTGGCGCACATCACGGTGCCGAAGGACGTGCAGGCAATGAAGCTATCGGCGGACACGCCGTCGATGGAGTATCATGGTCTCCGTACCTCCTCGTCCTGGCTGCCGGACAAAGCCGTCCCTGCTGCGGACCAAGTACGTAGAGCCGCCGAACTGCTGAATTCCGCCGAGCGCGTTGCCATCCTGGCAGGGCAGGGCGCACTCGCCGCGCGCGACGAGGTCACGCAGGTCGCTGATCGGCTGGCTGCGCCGGTCGCCAAGGCACTCCTCGGCAAAGCCGTGCTGGCCGACGATAGCCCCTACACGACTGGCGGCATCGGCCACCTCGGCACGCTGCCGTCCGAGCAGGCCATGCACGAATGCGATGCCGTGCTAATCCTGGGCTCGACGATGCCGTGGGTCGATTTCTATCCAAAGCCTGGACAAGCCCGCGGTGTGCAGGTCGACATCAATCCCGAGCGGATCGGACTGCGCTATCCGGTGGAAATCGGGCTTGTCGGCGACGTCAGGGCGACGCTGCGGGCGCTGCTGCCGATGCTACAGCCGAAGCAGGATCGCCGCTTCCTCACCGCGGCGCAGGCGCGCATGCGCGATTGGAATGACCTGATCCGCCGCGTTGTCGCGACGGAACGCACGCCGATGCGTCCGCAGACGGCCATCGCGGCGCTCGGCGCGGCGCTTGCGCCCGACGCCGTGATCTCGCTGGACTGCGGCGCGAACACGCATTTCGCTGCGCGCTGCCTGATGCTGAAGGAAGGCCAGCGCCTGACCGGGACCGGGTTGCTGGCGACCATGGCGCCAGGGCTGCCCTACGCGATCGCTGCGGCGCTCGCCTATCCGGGCCGCCAGTCGGTCGCTATCGTCGGCGACGGCGGCTTCGCAATGCTGATGGCGGAGCTCACCACGGCGGTGCGATTGAACCTGCCGGTGAAGGTGATGATCCTCCGGAACGACAGCTTGGCCGAAGTGCGTTTTGAGCAGAGCGACCTTGGCTACAAGCCGTTTGGGATCGAGTTGGGGCCGATCAACTTTGCCGCCTTCGCGCAAGCGTGTGGCGCGGGCGGCTTTCATATCGAGACATCGTCCGATTTGCGGCCCACGATCGAAGCTGCCCTGCGGAGCCCCGGGCCTGCTGTGATCGAGGTCATGGTTGATCCTGAAGAGCCACCGACGAAGCCGGAGAAGCTGCGGGTTTAACCCGTCGGCACCCACCGTCATTGGCGGCCGCCTCTTTCGCGTCGGCCGCGGCGCGGATTGCTTTGTCCTGCTCGCGTGTCCCTGTGCCCTCTCCTCTCATAGCATCGCGCAGGCGCCGCAACTCCTCCGCGAGCTTCGGCACATCGATGCCGCCCTGGATCTACTGGAAGACGTTGCCTTCGCTCGCGCGCTGGGTCCGACCGCTCCGGCTTACCCAGGGATGTTGTAAGTGTCTCGGCTCATGGTGGGCCCCTCAATTGCCATTTGCCCACGCGGGCTGTGGACATGGATCTCTTGCCTTGGTGTGCCAAAATCTGGGCGACTTTGGAGAGCCCCTCCGAGAACATCAATTCTAGGCGCTGCCGGAGAAAATCCCGCTCTTCGACGATGCATTTCAGCTTGGTTTGGAGGTGCATACACTCATGCTCGAACGCCTCGGCGTCGCGACCCGCTCGGTCTTCAACGACGATCGTCACTGAGACACCGTTGGCATCGTCCTGCACCGAGCGGATGCGGAGCGCGCTGTCGGGTTGTTCGTCCTCCAAGCGTTTCACGATGAGCGGCAGCGCGAAAAGCTCCACTGGCGATATACCGCCGGGGTAGCGCAGCACGATGCGCGGCTTCTCGGCGAAACGATGCTCGAACTCACCTTCCCCGTACTCGGTCGGCTCCTTGCCTTCCCTGTCCCAAAAGGCACGCTGACAGATGATGTCCTTGATTGACCAGCCGCCGCGCTGAGTTTCCCAGAGCCTCGCGCCAGTTAGGTCGGCGCGGTCGAGTCGAGCACCGACGAGATTTACTAGCTGGAGGTTCGCCCGGCTGAGCTTCGCCTCGCGGAGGTCCGCCCGGCTGAGGTTCGCCTCACGGAGGTCCGCCCCGCCGAGGTTCGCCTCGCTGAGGTTCACCCCGCTGAGGTTCGCCCCGGCGAGGTTCGCCCAGCCGAGGTCCGCCCAGCCAAGGTTCGCCCCGCCGAGGTCCGTCCGGTTGAGGTTCGCCCGGCGGAGGTCAGCCCGGCTGAGGTTCGCCCGGCGGAGGTCAGCCCGGCTGAGGTTCGCCCATCCGAGGTCCGCCCCGCTGAGGTCCGCCCCGCTGAGCTTCGCCTCGCGGAGGTCCGCCCCGCTGAGGCCCGCCTTGATGAGGTCCGCCCCGCTGAGGTTCGCCCAACCGAGGTCCGCCCGGCCGAGGTTCGCCCAGCCGAGGTCCGCCCGGTTGAGGTTCGCCCGGCGGAGGTCCGGCCTAACCGACGGCTCTTTCGACCTCCAGGCGTTCCAAACACCGCCGCCTTGCTGGAGCCGTTCGAGATGGTTCGCATTGGCCATTGCCGCGACACCTTGCCGATCCACGCACGACTATAGGCCGGGTGCCTCGCTGGAGCAGGGTCTTCCTGACTTGTGAGCTACCCGCTCTCGCGAAATCGTCTGAGTGCGACTGAGCACTAGGGTCCTGTCTGGCGGGCTCTGGATGGCTACCGCCTGGCTGATCGCTGGCATCCTGCTGGCCGTCACCATCGTCGGCCTGCCCTGGACGCGAGCCGCGTTCAACATCGCCATGTACACACTGCTGCCGTTTGGCTACCGCGTCGTTCGCCGGGACGAATATGCGGGCAGCCGCGATCTTGGGACCGGCCCCCTGGGGTTCCTGGGCAACCTGATTTGGCTCGTGTTGGCACGCTGGTGGCTGGCTCTCGGCCACCTGATGACGGCCGTAGCCCTCGCGATCACCATCATCGGCATCCCGTTTGCCTGGGCCCACCTCAAGCTGGCCGGTCTTGCGGTGTGGCCGATCGGCAAAGTGATCGTTCCCATGGAAACGCCGCTCACCGGGCGCGGCTACCCCACGTGAAGTAGATTCACATGGTGGCCAAGTCCGTCCAGCTGTCGCTCCGCCAGCCATGTTCCGGGTGGAAATGGCCCGCCGCGGCGAGAGGTGCTGGCGGCGGGAGCGCGGTGCTGCCCGCGGCCATGGAGGACCGGCTGGCCGCGATGTTGGCGCGGCTGAAGCTGTCGGCCGTGCGCGAGCGGCTGGACTGTAAATCAGCGCCAGACGGGGCCCTGGCTCAAAGTTGGTGCGATCAGTCCGCAGGCGGAAGTCGCTGCAGCACTCTCCAGGTTCCGATGGACGGAGAAGTAATTCGTGGCGCTTACTTGGCCAGTCGATCTCGAATCAGCGTCAGCCGTATGACCAAGCCCTCTGGCCGCCAGTCGCGGGCGAGGTGGCCGCCCAAGCGGCTTGTGACGATGGCGCGCTCAAGCAGGCTCCCGAAGCCTTCACTGGTCGATTGGCCTAGAATGGGCGGGCCGCCCCGTTCCGTCCATACAAGTGTGAACTCTTCACTTTGCTCGGAACACTCCACGTCGACACGACCGAAGGGCGTGGACAGCGCTCCATATCTGGCCGCGTTCGTCGTAAACTCATGCAGCAGCAAGGCGATGCTCGCCATGGCCCGACCGGTGATCGGCATGTCGGGACCGGTGACCACGATCCGGGCGCTGCCGTCCGACCCATTCTCGCCGTAGGGCGTCGCAATCGCACTGATCAGCGTGTGAAGTGTCGTCGACGGCTCGGTTGTCCGATCAGATCCAGGCAGTGCGGGAACTGTCAGCGCATGTGCGCGCGCCATCGCTGACAGCCGCGCCTGCATCACCGACGCAAGTTGCGCGGGCGTGGCAGCGGAACGTGCGCTCAAGGCCACGATGCCGCTCGCGAGAGCAAAGAGATTCTTGATCCGGTGATCCATCTCCCTGAGCAGCATGTGCTGCTGTTCCTGGGCCTGCCTGCGCTCAGTAATGTCGCGCGCGACCTTCGACGCACCGACGATCTGTCCCGCGGAGTTTCGGATGGGCGAGACGGTCAACCCGATTTCGACGAGGCTCCCGTCCTTGCGGCGGCGGACCGTGTCGAAATGCTCGACGCGCTCGCCTCTGCGGATGCGGCCCAGGATTTGAGGCTCCTCGTCGAGCCGGTCATCGGGGATGAGGATGGTGATGGACTTGCCGATAACCTCGCCCGGCGTGTAGCCGAACAGCCGTTCGGCCCCGCTGTTCCAGCTCGTGATCACACCATTGAGGTCTTTGGCCAGGATGGCGTCTTCAGCGGACTCCACGATCGCGCTGAGCCGTTGTGCGGCGCGATCGGCTTCCCGGCGATCACTGATATCAATCAGCATGTTGACGGCGCCGACCAGCCGCCCGGACGCGTCGAACAGTGGCGTCGGATAGGGGATGAACGGCACCAGCGTTCCGTCCGGACGCTCCGCGATCGCTTCCACACCTCGAACGGGTCGGCCTTCTCTGAGCGCCACGGCCATTGGACATTGCTCGTGGGGAAGATAATTCCCGTCCGGAGAATAGAGCTTCCAGGATCCACACCACCGGGCCTGCCCCAGCTCCGGCCTATGTCCCCACAGGTCAGCAGCCGCATCGTTGTAGTAGGTGATTTTGCCGTGGGCGTCGGTCACATAGACTGCGGCAGCGAGGGCATCCAGTACTTGGCGGTCGTCGCAGTGGCCTCGGGCCGGGGTCTTGCCCGCGCCGAGAAGAGCGTTCGCCCGGTCAAAGCGCTTGGTGTCCAGTCGCACTTGTTCTGTCGTGCCATTCACAGCGAGCGATCCTTGAAACTAGGCCAATCTGAACCGGAAAGTCGACTTCCCCAGGGTCATCAACGGCGGACTGCGTACCGAATTCGAACACTTGCTTGCATTCACTCAAACAAACGCTGGAACTCGGCCTCCGGCGCCACGCCCGTAGGTGCCGTTGGCGTTCTCTTCCAGCCCCATGCGATCGATGATGGATATCACGCCGCGGTTGGTGTGGATGAAGCCCCGGCGTTCCAAAAGGTTGAGCGCTATCGTGACGCCGGGACGGCGGACGCCGAGCATAATCGCGAGGAACCCGTGCGTCAGCGTCAGTTGGTCGCCCTCGACACGATCGTGCGCCATCAGCAGCCAGCGCGCCAATCGCTCCTCGATCTTGTTGCGCCCGTTGGCTACTGCGGCCTGTGCGGTCTGCACGAAGAAGGCGTGGCCATAGTTCAGCAGAGCGCGGCGCAGGGTCGCGCTCGCATCCATAACCTCCGTCAATCTGGCGGCCGCGAGGCGTTGCCTGCCGCCTCCAAGCTGCATGTAGGTTTCGTACGGGGATCGGTCTGTCGCCATGATCACCGCCAGCCCGGTCATACCTTCCCGCCCGATGACGCCAACCCCAAGGCTCCGGTCGCAGTGTCCGTCCACGACGACGGACGCAAAGCCACCCTCGATGAAATAGACGTGATCGATCGGCCTGTCGCGGATCTCCAGCCGTTTTCGGAGCGGAAGATCGAGTGCCTCCAAATGAGGCTCCAGCAAATCAAAATCCGATAGCGACAGGCGCGCTAGAATCCAATTGGAACGTCTGACGACGAAGTGGGTTGCCCGGCATAACTCTCCCCAGAAGGGCAAGAGCACAAGTAGGGTCTCTCAACCGCCTAAGCCCTTAAAACTCAGCAGACGGTAGACGACATTATCCGAGTTGAGTTTTAAATCCAACACGCAAGACCGCACCTTTCGAACACTTCTCCGGCAAGTCTCATAAACGGGCGTATGGGACCACCACGACGAGTGAGGCCGATCGATAGCGCCGGTCGCGCCCGGCCAACCGCACTTCGGCGCTCGTATCCGGCAATTCGTGGCGTGGCGGCCAAAGGCAAGATGTTCGGAATGCTCAGGGCGGCGCCGAATTGCCTGAGCAGGGACGCCCTCGTCCGAAGGGAAGCTGGCGATGGCTCTGGCGACGCATCCGGAAGGCTGAAATTATCTGGATGTCGCCGTCGAAAGCGCGTGGAGTTTCAGCTCATGGGCCATCGGCGCACCGCCGCGGCCCTGGGCGGAGATGACTGATGCTGCTGATCCGGCAACTACTCAGGCTCCGCAGCCTTCTTGCCCGGTCGTGGTGGGTGTCTTGGTGCCTCTACCGACTTCACGGGTTGCCGCTCGTCGGGCCGCCCCGGGAGGAGGTCTGGTACTTCGCCTATGGCGCCAATATGCACTTCAGCATCTTTTGTGGGTGGCGCGGCATGCGACCGCTCGACTGGCGCCCCGGCCGAGTGCGTGGCTACCGCCTGCGCTTCAACCTCGAGGGGCGCCCCAGGGGCAAGTCTGCGCCCGCCAACGTCTTCCCCGACCCCCAGGCGGAGGTGTGGGGCGTCCTCTATAAGCTCACACGACGCGACCTCGTCCGTTTGGACGCCACGGAAGGCATCCCATGGAGCCGGTATCGACCGCTGTGGCTGGAAGCCGAGGATATCGATGGCAGGCCGGTTCGGGCGACGACGTACATCGCCCAGGGCAAGGAGAGCGACGGCAGGCCGTCGCTCCGCTACATCACGCTGCTGCGCGACGGCGCGCGGACCCACAAGCTACCTGAACATTATATCCGCTTTCTGGAAGGCGTCGAACACGCACGGTAAGCGATGAGTTGCGGTCTTGCCGATCTCTTGAGCCTGCACCGGATGCGCCGTTGCCTGCTGCTTCGTTGTTCTGCTGAGCGTCTCACGCCAAGAAGTAGTCTCTGGCGAGACGGAGGCGCCGGGTGGTGAAGAACTGACGCTCGCCGAGACACAGACCGCAGGTTTTGGCCGCCCGCCCCGAACCCTGGACCTCTCTCTGACTTCTAATGCTGGTGAGTGGGCGCCAAATGAAGATTCCCCAGAGGCGGCCGGGATCTGTCGCTTGTCCAGCAATGGCAGGCCGGACAGCTCCTTTCACGAAGCCGACCGGACCCACGGCGCTGCGCTTGGCGGTCGCAAACTTGCTGCGCCTTGCATGGCTGATCTTGACGACGCACGACTGCTCCTGCGGCAAGGGCGGACGCGCAATGGTCCCGGAATGGTAAACGCGGCGCTCGGTGACACGATGGCAACCGTAGGTTGAGGGACGACAGTTGCGCCAAAATCCGCCAGCATGCGGGGCCAAAATTCACTAGCAGAGCCAGCACATCCTTATCATCGGCGGCAGCGATGCGGATATCAGTGCCGCGCTGCGCATTCGCGAGCTCGACCGTTCCGCGGAGGTCACCGTGCTGCTCGCGGACGATTTCCCGGAATGGAGCATCTGCGGGCTGCCCTGTCGCGCGCACCGGCTTGATCGAGCGGTATGAACCGCGCCGGGTTTGCCGGAGGCTCTGAACCTTGAGAGGTTGGAGCGACGGAGAAATCAAAGACGGCGAACCGGTATTCGGCTGAGGTCCGTTCGCGTGCGGTTCGGATGGTGTTGGAGCACGCTGCGGACCACGCCCCGCAATGGGCGGCAATCGGCTCGATTGCGGCAAAGATCGGCTGCACGGCGGAGACGCTGCGTGGCTGGGTGCGGCAGGCGGAGCGAGACCAGGGTCTGCGGGCCGGACCGAGCAGCGAGGAGCGTGAGCGCATCAGGGCCCTGGAACGCGAGGTGCGCGAACTCCGCCAGGCCAACGAGAATTCTGCGTCAGGCGTCGGCATATTTTGCGATGGCGGAGCTCGACCGCCGGTCCGAGCCATGATCGCGTTCATCGACGATCACCGCGGGGCCTACGGGGTCGAGCCGATCTGCCGGGTTCTGCCGATCGCCCCACGCACCTACCATGCCGATGCGGCGAAGCGCGCCGATCCGGGCAAGCTGTCCGCCCGGGCAAGGCGCGATGCAGCCTTGCAGGCTGATATTAGGCGGGTTTGGGAAGCGACCTTCCAGGTCTACGGCATGCGCAAGGTCTGGCGGCAGCTTCAGCGCGAGGCTGTCGCGGCGCCGCGCTGTCAGGTGGCGCGCCTGATGAAGCGGATGGGCTTAGCGGGCGCGGTGCGCGGCAAAACGGTGAAGACGACGCACAGCGATCGTTCGACGCCTTGTCCGCTCGACCGGGTAAACCGGCAGTTCCGGGCGCCAGCACCCAACGTCTTGGGGGTGTCGGACTTTACCTATGTCGCCACTTGGCAGGGCTTTGTTTATGTCGCTTTCGTCATCGATGCCTTCGCCCGGCGCATCGTCGGCTGGCGGGTATCGCGGTCAGCCCGCGCAGACTTCGTGTTGGATGCGCTCGAGCAGGCGCTCTATGACCGCCGCCCAGTCCGACAAGGCGGCCTGGTGCTACCACAGCGATCGCGGCGTGCAGTGGGTATCGATCCGCTACACCGAACGTCTACTGGAAGCTGGAATCGAACCTTCCGTCGGAAGCGTCGGCGACAGCTACGACAACGCGCTCGCCGAGACGATCAACGGCCTGTTCAAGGCCGAGGTAATCCACCGGCGCGGCCCGTGGCGTAGTGCCGAGGCTGTGGAATTCGCCACCCTCGAATGGGTCCACTGGTTCAACAACCGTCGCTTGCTCGAACCGATCGGAAATGTCCCGCCCGCAGAAGCAGAAGCGCGTTACTATGCCCAAGCTGATGAGTGTGCCATAGCGGCGTAGAGTCAAACCAAACAGCCTCCGGAAAACCCGGCGCGGTTCAGTGCAACCACGGTCTGGCCGTCCGGCGTCACCCAACGTTCCCGGCGATAGCGGATCACCTGGGCGCGCAGAACCAGATCCTGCACGACAAAGCTCTCGTGCCCCTTCAGGCGCGATCCTAGCGGCACATCGGCCTTCACCACCCGATCCTCAATGCTGACGCGCGGAGCGGACTTGCCGCGGCCTCGGTGTTTGCCGCGGCGCGGTGACTTCGGCTCCGTGCCCTTGTCCATGCCGCTCGGCTTGACGTTGGGACGGCCCTTCTGGCCTTTCGGCCGCGCAATCTCCTCTCGCTGCTCCGCCACGACGCGCTTGAGTTCGGTCAAATCGCCGAACAGGCGGATCACCAGGGCTTCCAGATCGGCGCGGGAAATGCTCGCGAGGTCATCGGGTGGCGACATCCACCGAGCGAACCGTACTCGCCCGCGCCGGGGGAAGAGGAAAACTGCCGCCTGCCCGGAGTTTGCCCCGCTTGCACAGACATCAGTACAATCCATTGAAATACAGTGATTATTTATACCTACCTCGGCGCCGCCAGTCTTGTGGCGACTGCTCCGTAATGCCGGGTCCGCCTGGTCGGCGAGCGACTACGGATTGGCGCGCCCCTGTTTCCGGACTTCATCCACTAGAATGCCGTGCGCGATGCCCGATCGGCGGGCAGGTGGCTATCAGATCAACCCCAGTGGACGCCGCTTTCAATTCCGCGCCGAGATTACTATAACGAGACCCGAATGTTGAGGGCACGTTCCATGCAGGGCTACCTGTCCTCGCGGAAAGTCCGCCTGGCGGTCCACCAATCCGCACCACGCCAGAGGAACAAATGAGCGTATTTGGGGCTGCACTGAACCACCGGTATCGTCTATCCCTGTTCCGGGTCCGCCTAATGCCAACGCTCCGCGTGTTGAAGCCGCTGGTCGTGCTCGGCATCCTTTTCGCCGGGGCAGAAGCATCGGCCCAGTCCGCAGGGCCAAGCTTTTCGTGTGTACCCCTGCCGCTCGACGCGCTGGCCCGTTTGGCATGCTCG
>CAVXUK010000005.1:0-16482 GCA_963764895.1 uncultured Pseudomonadota bacterium | reverse complement strand
TTTGAACTCCAAAAAGATATGCCACGGAGTCGCTTTGGTGAAGAGACTTTTTGCGACTGAGACCCGTAATGCCGGACCCTGCGAGGGAGCCTTCCAGCGCGCGTGCGACCGATGCTGTGTTCCGGCGTCGTTGCTTCATCCCCTTTTCGGCGTGCAACTTTGACCCCGGGAAAGACTAAAATTACCAATGGGATCAATATCATGAGCGCGCAGGCAGGGGACTGTCCAGAGATTGGGGGGATCACACCGCTTCGCCAATCACAGGCTCAGCCTGGAAGCTCATTCAAACAGCACAAGGTCCCCTGCGAAGACCGCCCCGAACCAATCAACCTTAGCCGGCGACCACCGGCTTGGTCATATTGCTTCGGCCCCTACCCCCCGATCTCTGGACAGTCCCGACGGAAACCTTTGATGATTAGCGGCGATGGTTACGTAGAAATCCGCGTAGAAACTGGCTGGGTCGCCCCATGGCTAGGGCCAGGATGGTCGGACGCGAACGCAAGCCGAATTGTCCGCGGACCGCTACATGCCGCCCCTGGGATCGAGTGCGTGACTGCCTTTGGTAGTGGCGCACATATCTTTGGTGTCGGCTTAGTTGCCATAAGTGGTATCTGGTCGAAATCTATGATTTCGAGGCCGGAGAATATCACACCCAATATATGTCCACTGAATGCCAACTTTAGAAAAGGGGCTTGCTATGGACTGGCACGCATTGCGCCAAGCGAAGCAGGTTGAGGAACTTATCATTTACAACCGGCAACCACAGCGCATCGCGCAGGCTGCCGGGGTGCTGGCAGCGCATATGGAAATCAGCGAAGCGGCACGGAAAGAGGGGGTGGAACCCCGGCTAACGGCAATGGCTAGCTTGTGCCATGCCCTCGGTCTGCTGATCTGTGAGAACATCGATCCCACCGTTGCTATTGCTGCCGCGCTTCGGGATAACCCGGCGTTTCAGACAAACGTCAATGTGGTGGAGGGGACAAAGAGCGTTAACTAACGCAGCGGCAGAAAAGCTGCCGCTACCGCCGTCGCCGAGGCTTGCTCGCCCTTGCTAACGAAACAGGCTCGATTGATGTTGGCCTGATCTTTCCTGCGACCGCTGCTGCCTCGTCAACTCCGTGGACTGGCCTACGCAGGAGCTCGGGGATCCGCCGCCCGCCCGATGGGATCGGCGGCGGAGCCGTCGGTAGGGTCGACCGCCCGTCCAAACGGGTGGGATGGTCAGGTCGATAGCGTTTACCTTGCGCCCTCGGCCTCAGTCGGCGGCTTGGATTTGGCGGGCGGGGCAGGCGTGCGGAGTTGGCATGCCGGCCCCGCAGCGCTGGCAGCGGCAGCGCATCGTCGCCGCGCAGAAACCCCAAATCCGCGGCCCCCGGCACCGGCTGTCCGGCCTTGCTCCGGACCAACCATGTTGCCGCCGATACCGTCGCCGGCAATTGCGAGACGTGTAGGATCGATGTTGAACTTATCGGCGTTTCCGGCGACTATTTCGACTTCGTAGGCTTCCTCGAACGCAATCGGGTGATGACCGTCCAGCGACCGATGGTAGTCGACGAGGAACCACGACTGTTCGCGCACCGTACGCGATGTCCCGAACGAGACGTCGGTGCGTATCGAGTGCACCCAGGGCCCAGTCGGCTCCGTGGAAATACATAACGACCGGCAATCGAGCTCTGACCCCGAGGGGACGGACTACGAGGATACGGGTCGAGCCCACGGGGCCAACTGGTATCGTTCGCTCTTCGATGTCTGTCGTTGGCATCGCAATCGCACGAGCCGAAATGGGATTGCGGACATTCCGCGTTGCATCTGGTGTCACTGCGAAAATGCGAGGGCTACCACTGACAGAGACAGTGTTGAGGAAGTCTCGCAAACGCAGGGCCGCTAGCGATCGCGCGTTCGGTTCGCTTGCCTTCGATCTGGCTTTGGTCCTCAATCACGGTGCGTCTCCTGAGGCTGGTTGTTATTGTTGGCCACGGTCAGAGGTGCGCCTCACCAACCGCCACCCATTGCCACGAGCTGGATTGTGTCCTGGTAGCGCTGCGCTCCAGCCCGGACATAACCAAGCCGCGCCTGCTGGTACTGACGCTGCGAATCCAGTAGGGCGAGAATTCAATTACCCCATTCGCGTAATTGGCGCGCTGCAGACGCACGGCCTCAGACGCCAGGTCGAGCGCGTGCTGCTGTGCCGCCAGCAAATCCGCGTCGTGCGTGAGCGCTTGCAGGATGTCGGCAACCTGCCCGAATGCTTGCAGCACTGTCTGTCGGTAATCGGCCGCCGCGGCCTTGAATAGAGCTAGCGCTGCGCGCCGTTCGGCAAGCCGGGTGCCACCGTCGAAGATCGGTTGAGTGAGCCCCGCGGCGATGCTCCATACGAGGCCGGCTGGATCGAGAATGCCCGCCATCCAGCCCCGCGGCGCCTACGCTGCCGGAAAGGGTGATGGACGGGTAGAGTTGCGCCGTGGCGACGCCAATTTGCGCACTTGCGGTATGGAGCCGTGCCTCGGCAGCCTGAATATCCGGACGCTGGTGCACAAGCTCCGAGGGCAGGCTAACCGGCAATTGGCCGGGCAGCGTCAGTGCGGCCAAATCGAAATCGGGCGGCGACCAATCGCCCGGCGCGCGGCCAAGCAGGACCGCCAGTGCGTGCCTGGCCACGCTCAGTTGCTGATCGAGCCCAGGAAGCTGTGTCTCATCGGTGGCCAACTGAGTTTCCGCGGTGACCACTGATGTGTAAGGGAGAGGTGATCTTATTGAAAAGGCCGCAGAAATCGGTCTTCACGCGTCTCCGCATTTCGGGAAACTGACAGCGGGCGTGCACAATCGACAGCAAAACGCGATGCGCGTCCGAGGATGACGGCAACACATCGCGAGCGTCCTGTGGCCTGCTGGCCAGGGTGCGGTGCCAGCCAGGGCAGCCAAGCTTACGATTAGAACGCGGGCATCAGGGGAACCGGCACGATGTGCTCCTCAACGCCGCGCACGCTCGGGACATTTTCGGCCACAACTCGTACCGCCTGCCGCCGTTCTTCAGGCTCGTCCGACGCAAACCACAGATGTACAACCCCGCTGCTGACGATGATGTCCTGCGGCCAGATCTTGGCCGCCCACGGCTGTTGTCCTAGCTCGGCGAGGAGCCTCGTACGGATCGCGCGATCGTCATCAGCTGCACCGGACGTGGGGATGCCCACCGTCGCCCCCAACGCCCTGTACCAGGTTGGCCCGACTGACGATGCCGACGATCTTACCGTCGCGCATGACCGGCACGCGCTTTATCCGATTCGTTTCAAGCAGCGTTGCGACCTGGGCGAGATCCGTCTCCTCTGCGACGGTGACGACATCGCGCGTCATGATGTCCTTGACTGTGCGACCATGCGATTTGACATAGTCCCGGGCGAGGCCCGACGCGTAGTGTTCCAACCACCACGAGTGCCGGCGCTCGTCGCGACGCTCAGTGCCGAGTTCGGCGCGGTGCAGCAGGTCGCCTTCGCTGACAATGCCAATCAGGCGACCACTCGAGTCGACAACCGGAGCGCCACTGATACCCCGCTCCGACAGCAGTGTCGCCAAGGCCTGCACTGATGCCTCTGGATCGACTGTGACCACGCTTGGCGTCATCACGTCTTTTGCGCGCATTGTGTCCCTCCCGAGTGTTGTGTTTGCCAGGCATTCACCGAGGGCCCCGTGGCAAACGCCATTCTGCCGAACTAGTGCTGGCCGCTGAGTGACCGCCTCCTATGGACCGAAAAAAGCATCTCTCGGCGGGCGCAGAGAGATGCTTGTTGCCAGGATACTTGGGCCAAGGCCCGCCATTTCCGCGCCCGCGGTTCAGGCCACCATGAGATCCGGTACCAGCTCTTTGCCCTTGGTCTCAGGGCTGATCAACAACGCAATGACGACGCTGACCGCCGCTGCGCAGGTGCCCACCAGCATCGGGATGACGAGCCCGACTTGGTAGAATTCAGCAAAGAAAGTCAGCACCAACGGAACGAACCCGCCGAAGATCGCGCCTTGGTGGTAGCAGAAGGCGCTTGCCGTCGCCCGGTACCTCAGTCGGGAATCGCTCGGACAGATAGCTCGGCAATTGGCTGTACAAGGCACCGCCGAACGCCCCCTGAACGACAAAGCCGATCGTGATCCATGTGAAGTCTGAATGGAGCAAATAGACTGGGGCCAGCGGAACTGCGATCGCAGCCGGGATGATCATTGCCCAGCGACGGCCGAGGCGGTCGCCGACCCAGCCCCAGAACCCCATTGCGACGAAACCGACGAGGTTGAAGAGCAGGAAAGGCGTTGCCACGAGGGCCGGGCTTAGGCCCAGATCCTTCTGCAGGTGTGTCGCGAACAGCGCTGTCAGTGAGTAATATAAGACGAAGTTGCTCGCCATCCACCAACATGCCGTCAGCGTGTTCGCAAGCAGTCCCGGCTTAAATATGCTGATCAGCGGAGAGCGTACCTCGCGCCGCTGGGTGCGCTGGATCCGGCGGTTCTCGACCCAAATTTCTGGCTCCTTGACGTAGCGTCGCACGTAGAACACGGTGAGCGCCGGTAGCACGCCGATCCACAGCATGCCTCGCCAGCCGATATAGCTGTAGAAAAGGCCATAGATGAGGCTCGACAGGGCAAAGCCGATGCCCCAAGAACCTTGCAGCACCCCGCTCATGAACCCACGCGAGCGGATCGGCCAGCTTTCCATCGCCAGGGCGGCCCCGGCGGGCCACTCCGCGCCCATGAAGATGCCGAGCAGCGCGCGGAAGATGAGCAAAAACATCAGGCTTGGCGAGAACCCGGCGATGAAGTTGCAGGCCGAGTAGCCCAATATCGAAATCATCAGTGGGATTTTGCGTCCGACCCGGTCAGCAAGCCAGCCGGAGCCGACGGCTCCGACGAGACGCAGCCACAAGGTTACCGTTAGCACGAAGGCGACGTCGGTTAGCGGCACCCCGAATTCCCGCGAGATCGGCAGCATGATCAGCAGAAACACGGTGAAATCGAAAGCGTCCAGGGTCCACCCCATCCAGGCCGCCCACCAGGCGAACCACTGGTCCTTAGTCGGCTCCTTCCACCAGGGTATACCCGTCCCCGTCTCTGCGGCGGTTGCCATTGGTCACCCTCCCTGTTTCAGCAGCGGCTGTGCTGCAGCTTCCCGCTTACTGTAGGACAGGTATGCACAAATGTCTCTTGCTATAATCGCATAGATCAAGGTCGACCGATGCTGCCAAGCAGGGGGTCACCACACGATCTGTTCAACACTGCACGCGAACGCCGGGCGATCGCACCGGGCAAGCCGCGCTTGCACGGCAACACGGTCTGACGATGCGGGGGCAGGCCGGGATGACCGTCTCCGCCATCGTCGCGATGACCCACTCCCTGACGCGCACCAGGGACGGTCCGGCCAAGGGTGGACGACGCGCGGCTGCTGACGCGACACGGGCGAGCATGCGCCGTGTCGCGCCTGAACAGGGTGCGGCGTCCCCCGTACTCCCGCACTGAGCCGAACAGCGCCCGCGATCGCCTGGCGCAGGGGGTGCACGGCAGCGCGCGCCGCCGGCGAAGGGGGTGACGACCAGCAGTCCGTCGTCGCCCGCCGCGATCCGGCACCCTCACCGCTGCGTCCGCCCGCTGTAGCGACACCGGGTCATCAGGCTCCAGGACGGTACCTTTGCCGCCGCACTCGGGACAGGCAACGCGCCGCCCGCCAAGCACCTCGATCCCGCCGCGCATCGACACGTAGTACACGGTCTTGCTGCCCTTGCAGCGGCGGCAGACGGTCCGGTGGCTCTGCCATGGCAGGGGCTGCTGTTTCCGGTCATGGATCAGGTCGCCCATCCGTCGCTGCCCCCGCGCTGCGGTCATACGCGCATCGGATCACGCGGCCTAGCACAAAGCAAGAACAGCTCGTCGGATCAGGGTCCTGCTGTGGCCGCCGCCGGTTCAGCCTGCGCTGCCGCCGCCATCGGGACGGCCGCGCCGCGCGCCGGCGGGTGGACCCGGATCGGCGCCCAGGCGACATCCTGCGCGAGGGTGAGGGCGCCGTCGCGGGCGAGTTCCAGCCCGGCGACCAGGGTGCTGGCGACGGCGGCGCGACAGCGCAGCGGCCGACCGGGATCGGTGCCGTCGAGCCGGGGCAGGAACGCCGCCAGCGGCGTGGCGTCGGGCAAGCCGGCGAGACGCCGGCGCAGATGCGGCAGCGCGTCGCTGACCCGCCAGAGGGGTGGCGGCCGGGGACGATACGCCGCCGCCTGCGCTGCGGGCACGTGCAGCGCGACCAGACAGGCGCGCAGCAAATCGGTGATGTCGCTGCCGCGGTCGGATCCGCTCGCCGCCGGCATCCCGCGCGCGAAGACATCGCGGCCGAGCTGCGGCCGGCGCGCCAGCCAGTCCGCGGCGTCGCGCATCCGCGCGCGGGCGAGCAGCCGGCGGCGCAGCGCCTCGGCCTCCGCCTCGGCGGCGCGCGCCGCCACCGGATCCGCCGGCAGCACCAGGCGCGACCAGAGTTCCGTCAACGATGCCGCCATCACCGTCCAGCCGGCCCAGTGATCGATCCGAAGCGCCGCCCGATCGGTCAGGGCGACGCTCAGGGCGTCGGCGAACTGCCCGATCAACGCCCCGATCGACAGCCGCGCCAGGTCGAGTTTTCTGGCGCGCGCCATGTCCAGCAGCCAGTCGAGCGGCCCGGTGATGCCGTCGACCGACAGCACCGGCGCGGTGTTGGTCCGCGCGACGCGGGGCGGATCCTCCCAGCCGGTCGGGTCGGGCGCGGCGGCGGCCGGCACGGCCGCCAGGTCCGCGGCGTCGGTCACACCGCCTCGTAGAGACGGCCGCAGGTCGAAGCGCAGCCCCGGAAACCGCCTCCCCGATCGCCGCCAGGGCGCGCCACGGCGACCAGTCGGCCGACCAGAAGTGGATGGTGACCACCGCCGCCCACGCGGCGGTCCGGCGGCGGCGGTCCGGACCGGCGGCGCGCTCTGCCGTCACGTGGCGCAAGGCGTCGGTGGTGCCCCAGTGCGCCCACAGCCAGGCCAGCGCGGCCGGATCGTCCGGGCCGCGCCGCAGGATTTTCTCCGGCACCGGCAGCAGCGCGTGCAGGTCGAACGGGCAGGCCCGGCTGTGGCCGACCCGGGCCAGCGCCAGGTCGTGCCGCCGTACCACGGCGTCGCGCAGCTGGCCGGCGAGGATGCGGGCGCCGGCCAGGCTGAGGCTGCGCTGCTGCGGTGGCGGGGGCGCCACCAGCCGGAGAAACACGTCCTCGGCGATGCGCGCCGGGTCGAGCTGCCAGGGAATGATCCCGGCGCCGGCCGCCGCGGCCTGGAACGCCGCGAGTGCCGCCGGGGATCCGGTGACGGTGAGCCGGTGGTACAGCCAGTCGGGATGCGCCAGGCGCAGCGGCGCGCCGCGGCCAGCATCGCCGCCGGCGGCCGCGGCCGCCTCTGGGCCGGCGACGCCCGACCGGGGTGGTGCGTCGTCGCTGCCGGGCGGTGCGGGGACGGTCGGCGACGGCAGCGACCCAGAGGCCCCCGCCCCTGCCCGATCGGCAGCCGCCGCCGGACTCTCGTCGGCGACCGCAGCGAGCCGCCCGTCCGGTGGGACCGGCGACACGGCGGCCGGCGCTGCGACCGGCGCGGCGTCCGCGGGTCGGACCCGGCACAGACGGCCGGCGGCGCAGGAACGCCTCGAGCGCGTCGGCCGTGGCGGCGGCTTTGGCGGCGGCCTGGCGGCTCATGCCGTGGCCGTGCCGGCCGGGCGGCGCCCGGCGTGGCCGGCGGCGGGAGAAAAAAATGCGGCGGAGCGCGTCGGTGCCGAGCCGGCGGTGCTCGATGGTGCCCCAGCGGTCGATCTTGCGGAACACCGGGCCGAACCGCGTGTCGGCGAGGTCGAGCCAGCGGCGCAGCGCCTGCACCGGGCAGGTGGCCAGGGTCGCGCCGTGCGGAATCGTCACGGGGCGCCGGCTGTCCCGGTCCGGCCCCGCCTTGTGGACGGTGAGGTCGACCGCCGTTGCGGTGAACCGGACATGTTCGGCGTCGAGGCCGACCAGCGCGGCGCGGCCGAGGCCAGCGGCGGCGAGCAGCAGCAGGGCGCGGTCGCGCACGCCGGCAAGATCGCCCGGGCAGGCGGCGGCCATGCGCCGCAACTGGGCCGGTGGCGGCGGGCGCGGCCGTCGGTGGGTGGCGCCGCGGCGGGCCGATCGCAGCAGCGCGGTGACCGCGGGATCGGCGGTGGGGGCGGGCGAGGCCGGCCGCGCGGTGGTGGTAGGCGATCGCCGCGGCGCGGCGGCCGAGCGCGCCGCCGCTCAGCGTTGCTCCGCGTGGCGGCGAGGAACGCCGCGACGGTGGCGGGTGTGGCCGGGAGCGCGGCGCAGCCGCTGGCGCTGGCACCAGGCGGCGAAGCCGGCCCAGTCGGTGGCGTAGAGCCGGGCGGTCTCGGCGGCCGGCGGGCGGCGGGCCGGCGCGGGCGCGGCCGGGCTGGCCGGGACGGCGGTGTGCGCCGGCGGGTCACCCATCCTGCATCCCCCTGCGTCCCCTCCCCCGGTCGCGCCGTCGGCTTGGCCCGGCCGGCCCGGCGGCGGCCGAGTTGCAGGGCGAGTTCTGCCGGGTCCGGACGATTGCGGCAAGCCTGGCAAAGGCGTGGTAAGCGGTTTTGCGCGGATTTGGCGCGGCGCGGGGTGCCCGCCGATTCCGTCCGATAATGGACCTTTGCGGACGGAATACAGATGTTCTAAACTCTCCCCCATGAGCGATTCGCCCGACCTTGACCCGACGAACGATGGCGGGGCCGCCTTAACCGGGCCGGAGATCGCATCCCCGATCGACCCGGCGGCGGGGCCGAGCCCCCTTCCCTCCCCCGCCGGCCGATCCACGCCGGCGGGCGAGCGGAGCGCCGCGACCGGGCCGCTGACCTTGGAAACCAGCCTGCTCGGCCCGCTCAGCGTGCCCGACGGCGCCGGCCGCGCCGCCGAGATCGAAGAGTTGTCGCGCCGGGCCGCGCGCTACGCGACGCGGGCCAAGGGCGACGGCACCCGCCGCGCCTACCGTGCCGCCTGGCAGCAATACGCCGCCTGGTGCGCCGGGCTCGGCCGCGAGCCGCTGGCCGCCGATCCCGACACCATCGCCATGTACGTGGTGCGCTGCGCCGACCAGGGATTCGCCGTCAGCTCGATCCGCGTCCATCTCGCCGCGATCAAGACCGCGCACCTGCTCGCCGGCCTCTCGCTCGACCTGCGCCACCCGCGCCTCGCCATGGTGGTCGAGGGCGTCACCCGCGTCGACAGGCATCCGGCCGCGCCGCCAGGCGGCGCCGGCGGTGCCCGGCGTGCTGCGGCTGCTGCTCGCCGCCCGTCCCGCCCCCGACACCCCGCTCGGCGCGCGCGACCGCGCCATGCTGCTGCTCGGCTTCGGCGCCGCGCTGCGCCGCGCCGAGCTGGTCGCCCTCACCATCGGCGACGTGGCACCGGTCCCCGGCCGCGGCCTGCTGCTCACCATCGCCCGCTCGAAGACCGACCAGCACGGCGCCGGCCAGCGCGTCGCCGTGCACGCCAACCCGGCCGAGCCGGGCTGCTGCCCCGCCGCCGCGCTGGAGGCCTGGCTGCGCCACCGCCGTACGGCCCCCGACCTCGACTGGACCGCCAGCGCCAGCATGCGCGCCGAACGCCCGTTGTTCTGCGCCGTCACCAAGGCGGGCACCGTCACCGGCCAGGGCCTGTCCGACAAGGCGGTGGTGCGCCTGGTCAAGCAGGCCGCCGCGGCGGCCGGGCTCGACGCCGAGACCTTCTCGGGGCACTCGCTGCGGCGCGGGCTGCTCACCGCCGGGGCCGATAACCGCGCCCAGCCTCGCCGAACTCATGCGCCAGTCGCGCCATCGCTCGGCGCAGAGCGTGCTCGGCTATCTCGAGCCGGCGGATCTGTGGCGCAACAACGTGACCGAGGGGGTGTTTCGGGAGCAGGAGCGGCAACAAGACCGCGTCACGCCCGACTGACCAGGCCCGGCTGGCATTAGGGGCCACCGCACGATTGGTACGAAATCGTTGGGGTGGACAGCCCCACGGCATCGCGTGCCAGGCTTGGGTTGTCATCAACCAAGAGGAGCAGCCGATCGGGCGGGTAAACGTACGCGATCGACGGCAGAGACCCGACACGCCGAGCACCACTGCCGTCATCCGCGCTCGTACTCAGTCGCTATCCCGGCTCCCGGAAGCGAGCGGCTGCCGCAATCGAGACGCGGCGTCGAAGCGAGGTAAGCACCCGGTCGAACGTCAGGCACGACACCCGAAACGCGCCCAGGGCGATATGATTGGCTCGCCATCGGAGCCGGGCAAGGTCATCCTTCGTCAGATCGGAGTCGCGCCCCGCGATCAGCAGGAAATGAACTGTCGGATGGGTGTCGCCGAAAATGCGCCGTAACGCATCTGACGAATCACCCTCCGTCGAGAGGCGCCAGGCCCAATCGATAAGCTGAGAGAACCCGCGCTCGAAGCGTTGCGACCACCGCTTCACGCTCTTCCCGGGCGCAAGACGCGCGAATACGCTGTGCTCCTGCGCATCCTCGAACTCGACCAGCGTGTAGGCGTTGGCGTCGCTGTCGCCGCTCGCCACATCGCAAATGAAATCTCCAAAAAGGTCGAGCTCAATGGCAACCCGATCGGGCGTCTCGACAGCCGCATTCATCAGGCTGAGGCCCACGCAGAGGTTCCGCCGGGCCTTGAAGAAGGGGGCGATTTCGGCGCGCTCCTTACGGTGCGACTCGGAGCTGAGAAATGCGTCGAGTTCATTCAGTTCCGCGTCGAGCGCAGCCGTATCCAGCGTGTGCGGAACAAAGGTCCTCATCGCCGGGCCGGCTCAGTCATGCCGCTGGAGCTGCCGCAGGCCCTCGATTTGACTTTGACGGAAGACGTCGATGATCCGGATGGCGTTGTCATGCCGCTGCAGCACGACGCGAAGATCATTGCCCACCCGCAGGAGATGGTTGTCGGTGCCCTCCTGCGCTGGCAGGCTGGGCAGGGTTTCCAGGCGTGACGTGTCGAGCCGGTCCCACGCGCCGCCCAGACGCTCGACAGCGTGCAGAACCCTCTTCTGATCCTGCTCCGGGAGCTGGTCCAGGAAGGACTGGGCAGTGAAATCCCAATCGATCGTCATTGTCATCGTCATCAGCGCTGGCCGAGTTATTGGACGAAGTAGCCCGCAAATGTAAGGTGGCCTCCGTCCCGCGTCCACCTTCCAGGTGAACTGATCCCCTTCCACGGCCGGCCCCGCCCCTGCTGGAGATAGCTTACGTTCGCGTCCCGAAACTCACCAGGATGGCCTCCGGTCACCGAAGCCGCCCAAGGACGACGGCCGCGACATCGTAGTCGACCACGAACATATGGCGAACAACACCAAGGACAATCGCGGGATCGCTCTTCCCTCCTTCCTTCGCGCAGCATCGTCGAATCGCCTGACATTGTAGCATGCCGCGTTGCTCCAGTACCCAGAATCGGAGAAGCGCGACACACCGGATTGAGCGCCGGGCGGCCTCCAGGGCCAAGTCTCGATGACTCGTGCTTCAATGCGTAGTGGCTACTAGGACAGGGTTCGAAGTGAGGGTTTTCACGTCTCACGAGAACGTGAGGCGGGCGTTTTCGCGACCCGGCCGACGGGATCGCCGGACGACGGTGCCGGGGACCGAGATCGTGAGAATCCGCGTGCAGAAGCGCTGCTCGACCCGTTTCGAGGACTTACTGGCCGAGACCATGGCTGATCCAGCGCACTGCGGCCGACAACGGCGAGCTCCCGAACAAGAAGCAGGCCCCCACCGCCGACATCCTGCGCCAAAGCCTTCCCCCAATCGGTGAGGACCCAGTGGGGTTGCGCGATCGCGGCCTCCCGCTGGTCGGCTTCGCCGGGACGCTGCGGCGGTCCAGGCTGGGCGGTCCGCGCCGAGAATAGCGAGACCTGCGAATGCGGCCTGCGCCTGACCCTGCCGCGCTCCAACGGTGATCGCGCCGGCAGCGGCGTCACCCTCGCCATCCCCTACGGCGCCACGGAGCTCTGTCCGATGCGCGCGCTGCGCCTGTGGCAGGACGCGGCCGGCATCACCGACGGGGCGGTGTTCCGCCGCATCTGGCGGCCGCCGACCAGCCGAAAGCCTAGCGAGAGCCCCCTCCCCTCCCCCGTGGTCGCCGCGCGGCAATCGATGCCGCACTGTCGCCCATATCATTCAGGCCTGCGCCGCCGCCGCCCGCCTCACGGGGCGGCCTCGCGGTATCCGCGTGGACATGCCGGGCGCACAATCGGCCACCCTGTTACCTTCTGCATCGCGGACGATCTGTTGCGCGGTGGCCTTCCTTTCCGGTTGGCGTTTAGCGCGAGTGGAGCGTACCGGTCGCGACGCAACCCCAATCCGGCTGTTGCCGGGAGCGATCGAGCAGCGCGCAAGGCTCGGGGGATGCCGGCTGGCTTGGTCCCCTCCCCGGTGCTTTGACTTTGCCTTCAGTCCGCGTTCGCGAGCGGCGTGACCGCGGCGCTGCCAGCCGAGTTCCCGATTATCATATCCTCATGAGGCCATGAGCCTATTGGGTGGAGTTTTGGAACTTCCTCTGACGGCCATGCGGCGAAATCAGCCATTGGACGGGGGACAAGTCGGCGGTCGTTGGACGGACCATGCCGCCGCGCGATCGCGACGAGGGCGCCTGCTCATCGCCTCATGAGGTTAAGATTACGCTATTTCATGAGGCGATGTAAGTCAGATTCCATGAGGAATGACTCTCATTCCCTCATTGGGCCATGAAACTAAGACCCCGCCGTCACATGGTAAGACTCGAAGGATCGTATCCATCGCCCCTATCGGCCCCGGCCCCAACGGCCGCGCCACCCTTCGTCATGGTCTCATTTGCCTCATAGGCTCATCCTTCCCTACCCTCATGTTGTCACGAGCCCATTGCCCCATTGTCTCAATATTCCGTAGCCTCATTGCCTCATGATGAAGAGAAAGTCGAAAGGTGGAAGGGCATCGAGCTCTCGCATGGGGTTCGGCCTGGAACCCCGCGTTTCGAGGCGGACCGATCTGCTATCGCAGCGCCTCATGAGACTATGAGGTTGTGATGCTATTGACTACTGAGGCATTGCTTAGTATGAGGGGATGAGGTTAAATTGTCATAAGGGACTGAGGCTATGAGGGTCATTGCGCTGACCTCAGATAAAGGCGGGATGGGTAAATCCACTGTCGCCATCAATCTGGCCTGTGCAGCCGTTGACGGCGGATTCGAAACGGCAATCCTGGACCTCGATCCGCAAGCGTCGGTCGGCCGGTGGGCCCGTGTCCGAAAGAAGGCTGGCCTCAAGTCCAAGCCTTTTGCGGAAGTCTGTGTTCCGATCGACGTAGAAGACCGCTTGGAGGAGTTGAAGGCGGCAGGCGCACAACTGGTCCTGCTCGACACGGCGGGCAGGGATAACAACGCAATTACCTCAGCCATAGCTGCCGCCGACCTAGTCTTGATACCGTGCCACCCAACCGACCTTGAACTGTCAACCCTTGGTCCGACACTCGCTCGGCTGCGCGCAGATCACAAGCCGCACTACGTCATGCTGATCGATTGGTCCGCGGGCGCGGCTCGGCGGAGAAACGATGCGACCGCGGCAATCGAGCGGGCAGGGGGAAGGGTGGCCCCAGTAGTGTATACGCACCGCGCCGATTATCGGGTCGCCATCGAGCAAGGGCAGGGTGTCACCGAATATTCGCCCTACCAGGCTGCCTCGCGGGAGATCCGCGCCGTGTGGAACTGGCTCCGGGGCGAAGCCAACTTCGAAGCCACCCAAACCTTTGATGTCGCGGTCTAGCGAAGGGCAGGGGGGCATGGCCCGGAAACCTACGGCGCTGGTCGACCTCGACATCGCGGGAGAAGGCCTTGCTCACCAGGACGGATTAGCTGAGCGGTTGGCTAGGCAACGCAGCCAGCGAACTACAGAGGCACCAAGTGAGCCCCCCCCAGTGCCTCCGCCGGTGGATGCTCCAATTCTGCCTCGGCCGCGCGATCCCAACTCATGGCGGCGCGGCAAATCACTGGTGCAGGTAGCTATTCCGGAGGACGCCCACGTTGAACTCAGCATCATTGCAAAGAGGCGCCGCGTGACTCTCAGTCAGGTAGTAAAGGCCGCACTAAATGATTGGCTCGTCAAGCATGGATATACGCTCCAGCTACCTAATTGACCACAAACCTCATTCCCTCATGAGGTGCTGAGTTGATGAGCCGGGCGGCATTGTGTGGGCAACACCACTGCGCGGCCGGAAGCTGGCCCACCTAAATGCGGCGATGGGGACGCGGGAACGGCGAGGCGCCAGGCACGCGGAACGCTCGCGCGGGACATCCCGGAGGAACACCGGCAGCGGGACTACGCGCGCGAGCGGCAGTCGGAACGGGTGAGGAGCATAGCCGCGGCCGGCGCGGTGAAGCGCCAGCACGAGGCGCAGCGCATCCGGGTGCCAGAGATCAACCTGCCGCCGAGTCGCTGAATTCGCACGGGAACCTCGGGAACGCCCGAACTCGTGTGGGCTTTAGCAGGAACTCATCCACAGGCGTCGGCGTGGGATATGCCAGGAACCAGCGTGGGGTTTACCAGGGGGCGTCGACAACGGCAATTCCGCAATATCAACACCTTGCGCCGAATATTCACAGGGATTTAGCAGGCCTGGCTAGTACAAGGAGATCAAATATGCCTTCAACTAGCTCGTCCTGCCAAATCCCACAGCGACAACGTGGATCGAATTGCTGCAATGTTCTGGCCATGGGAACAGTGCATGAGCTCCTTGAAGCGAAGGGCCGATTAGAGGCCCTGAAGCTCGATCTCGATCGCCCTGTCGTGGAGGCCGCGGCAGCCTACATGGCTGACGAAGACAGCGGCATTGGATTCCTCTACTCTGGCTGGTGCCAAGCCGCACTACCGCACAGAAAGCTTCCCAACGATCGGGGCTGGCAGATTGACGGGGAGCGCGTGCGGCTGATTGTCCAGCCCGGCATGAGGGGTGGCGCATCAGGCAAACCTGAGCCTGTTGGAGTACCCTTCGGCTCTAGGGCTCGGTTGATCCTGCTGCGGCTGCAATCCGAGGCGCTACGCACCAGCTCACGGGATGTGGAACTCGGCAAGAGCCTTCGCGACTGGCTGAGTCGCATGGGGATACCGGTCGGCGGACGCAGCCTGAAGGACGTGCGCGACCAGACTGAGCGGATCAGTCGATGCCTGCTGACCTTCGAGAAGCGCCAAGGCGGTGCGCTGGGCGTAAGCAACCAGAGCATCATGGAGTCCGCCATCTTCCTTGAGCCAGTGAATCCGGATCAGGGGTCGCTATTTGCGCAGCATGCGCGTCTCTCCGAAGCTTTCTTTGAGTCGCTGAAGCGGCACCCAGTTCCGCTGGAAGAGAGCGCCATTCGTGCAATCGCCAACAACTCGATGGCTCTGGACGTCTACGCTTGGCTGGCTTATCGGCTGCACGTCCTGGTAAAACCCACGCCCATCTCTTGGCGGGCCCTGAAACAGCAGTTCGGCGCGGGGTTCAACCGCATCGACAACTTTAAGTCGACGTTCACCGCCAACCTGAAGCTCGCTTTGGCGGTTTACCGTGACGCTCGGGTCGAAGACAGCAGCCAGGGGCTCGTTCTACACCCCTCGCGCCCTCCGGTAGCCCCAAGGCTGATCGCCGGCCGTTCCTGCTAAATCCCACGCCGGCCAAATCCCACACAACCGCGCTATACGCTTCTAACCCGCCCACCCGCCGGAGGACACGGCGTCGATTCCCGCCGGTTTGCTCGTGACAGCCCGCCCTCAGGCCGACAGCCGAGGACCTGACGATCTGAGAAGACGGCAATCCGGTAAATCGCTGTGGTCCCAGCATCGTTAGCAGCACAAAGGGGGCGAATTGGACCTGGCGCGCGGCGATCTGGGGACGGCGCGCAGGTGATCGGCAAGCAGGCGAGGGGCTCACTCCGACGAACGGACTGACGACGTAGTCGGCCTCACCGGCTGAATTGAGCCGTGGCGATCATCGAACGTCGCTGGCATCCGTGCGGTGATCGGGCAATCTCAAGGAGGGCAGCCAGGTCATCTCGGCCAGACCCAAGTCACCACATAAGCGAAGGGCCGCCCCTCGCGAGGCGGCCCTGTCGCCCGGTCGCAAAAAAGGCCGGGAGGGGGTCGATACCCTCCCGGCCTCCCACAGAGACCGCCGATACACCGCTCGACAGCCCCTGTCCCTTCCGCGGCTCCTAATAACGCGCCGCTGGGGTGGTGGCATTGCGATCCATCAAAAAAGACCGCCCCTCGCGAGGCGGCGCAGCCGTCAGGCTGGTCCTGGATCGGCCGGGGCTTGCGGTGAAGATGGGGACGGGACGCGGGTTGGCGGGGATTGGCGCGGTTACACTGCCCGCCAACGACCGGGGCGCGTTGTGGCGCATGTCGCCGCGCGGCCCTGACTACGGCTGTTGGGCGGAAGTTCGGTGCGCATCTGGAGAGTAGGTGC
>CAVXUK010000004.1:1860000-2309388 GCA_963764895.1 uncultured Pseudomonadota bacterium | reverse complement strand
CCACCGGAAGCGGCGGAAATCCTCAGCTTCTGGCGGCGTACCAACGTCAGGCGATCAGGCGCCAGGCGATCAGGCCACCCGCACTATTCGCGCCCGGTCGCCTGCTCGATCACGGCATCCCGGCTCGTCCCCGGCTGCCCGCCAAAGTCCTGCATCGCACTGTTACTGTAGGGTGCCGCCACCGGCGCATTCACGCCCACCGGCAGTTTCGAGATATAGAAAAGAGGCCGCCCCGTCGGGTCTTGCGCCGATTGCTGGAGCGTCGGGCTGGTCGTGGTCGACGTGCCCGGCGTGGGAGATTGGGCATACGCCTGAACGGCGCCTCCGGCCAGAAGCGCCCCGACCGCGGCCAGTCCCAGAATCCGGTACATGAGTTTGCTCCATTGAACACCAACAAACTGGTACGCGGCGCGATCGCATTTTAGGGGTGGTGGAACAAACGTGACGGTAAAACCCGTGGCTATGCGGGCACGGCCGAACCCGCCGTGCCGCCGGCCAGCGCCACGCGATAGGCGGTGATCGCAGCCGTCCATCCCATCAGCAGCGCGTCGGCGGTCAGCTCGTGGCCGATCGACGCCTCCGCCACGCTCGGCAGTGCCGCCAGCAGCTTCGGAATGTTGGTCAGGTTCAGGTCATGGCCGATATTTACCACCAACCCATGCCGGGCGGCGGCCGCCGCCGTCTCCGCGCAGGCGGCCAGCACGTCGCCGGCATCGCCATCCCGCTCGGCCAGCGCATAGCCGCCAGTATAGATCTCGATCCCGTCGGCCCCCGTCTCCGCCACCCGCGCCACCATCGATGGCTCCGGATCTATGAAAAGGATTGCGCGCGCACCGTGCCCATGCAGCCGCGCCACGGCTGCGCGCAGCAGCGGCATCTGGTCCGCGTCGGCCCGCCAGCCCTCCTCCGAGGTCAGCACGCCCGGCGCGTCCGGCACCAATGTCACCTGCTCCGGCGCCACGCTGGCCACCAGATCGAGGAAACGGTCGTCGGGAAACCCCTCGATATTGAATTCGAAGCCGTGCCGCCACGGCGCCATCAACGCGGCCAGCGCCGGCACGTCGGATTGGCGGATATGCCGCTCGTCGGGGCGCGGATGCACCGTGATGCCGTGCGCGCCCGCGTCATGCGCCAGCCTGGCGAACCGCAGCACGTCCGGCACGCCGGTGCGGCGCGAATTGCGCAGCAGCGCGATCTTGTTCAGGTTCACCGACAGCCGCGCCACCACTTTGCCCTCACTCGCGCCGGAACGTCAGCACCAGCACGTCCCGCCACGCCGGACGGTCCGGATCGATCGGATGGATCGCGGTCACGCCGTGCTGCACGCGCGCGTCGTCCACGAGCGCCGCGTCCATCGGCTCGGCGAGCGTGAAACTGCCCAGCGGCGCGCCGCGGGGATCGACAATGTTGGTCTCGCCGCTGGCCACGTTCTCGCGTCGGGCCAGCAGCACCAACACCCAGTCCACGCCATCGCGATGCATGCCCTCGGGCGTCGGCTTGCCCTCGCTGTCGGCCCGCGCCTCGATACGGAACTGATGCATTTCGACATGCCAGACCTGCGGGCGCAGATGCGGCAGCGTCACGGCCGTAAACAGCGCGTCGCAGGCGCGGATGATGGCCTGGGTGGCCGGGTGGGCGCCGATCGCGTCCGTCACCGGCTCGAACCACCGTGCGATGCCGCCGTTCAGCGCGTTGTAGTCGCGGCTCTGGTAATGCGGCTGGTGCGGCTTGCGGCGCACGCTGCCGCCCGACACCGCGAAACTTGCGAAGCGGCGGCGGCGGTAGCGGCCACCATCGGCCATGTACAGGTCGAGCCCCAGCGAGTCCCAGCTCGCGGCAAAGCCGTCCCAGTCCTCCAGGCCGCATTCGGCCAGCGCGGCCCGCATCGCAGCCGCGCGCATGAAGGCGTAGCCATCATCGGCCAAAGCCTGTGCCGTGGTGGTAAACCCCGCCACAGGAAGCTGGACGGGTGCGTCCATGTCCTGTTTCCTTCGCACGCCTTCCCAAGATTACCCCGCAACCGCGCACCCCGACAGGGGTTGCGGGCGGTAGAGGAGCTATGCGTGGCACAGGCCCCGATCGGCATCACCCTGGGCGACCCGGCCGGGATCGGCCCGGAAATCGTCGCCCGGCTATTTTGCGAACCCCTCGAAGCAAGCTGCATCGTGATCGGCGATGCCGCCATGTTGCATCGCGCCATCCGGCGGCTCGGCGCCGGGCTGACCATCCGTGAGATCGAAACCCCGGCGCAAGCCGCATGCGCGCCCGGCACCATCGACCTGATCGCTGCCAGCGCCTTGCCCGAAGACCTCGCGCTGGGGCGCGTGGACGCGCGCGCCGGCGGCGCCTCGTTCGATTACGTTCAGCGCGCCATCGACGAGGTAATGGCCGGCCGCATCGCCGCCATCGTCACCGGGCCGATCAGCAAGGAGGCCTGGGCGGCTGCCGGCATCCGCTATCCCGGCCACACCGACCTGCTGGCCGCCCGCGCAGGCGTGCGCGACTACGCCATGATGCTGGCCAACGACGTGCTCCGGGTCGTGCTGGTCAGCATCCATGTGGCACTCGCCGACGCCGTGCGCGCCGTGACACCGCAGGCCGAACTGCGCGCCATCCGTCTGACGCATCGCGCCGTGCTGGAATTCGGTATTCCGCATCCCCGCGTCGCGGTCGCCGGCCTCAACCCGCATGCCGGCGAGGCCGGCGCGTTCGGACGCGAGGAGATCGAGGTCATTGCCCCCGCCATCGCCCAGGCCCGGGCCGAAGGGATCGACGCCACCGGCCCATTCGCCGGCGACACCGTGTTCATGCGCGCCCGCAACGGCGAATTCGATGCGGTGGTGGCGCAGTACCACGACCAGGGACTGATCCCGATCAAGTATCTCGGGCTGGATGACGGCGTGAACATCACGCTCGGGCTGCCGTTCATCCGCACCAGCCCGGACCACGGCACCGCCTTCGACATCGCCGGCACCGGACAGGCCAGCCCGGCCAGCCTGCGCGCGGCGCTGCGCCAGGCCGTCAGGCTCGCTCAGGCCAGATAGACGCCGCCGTTCGCCTGGACGACTTCGCCGGTCATGAAGCTGGCCATGTCGGAGGCGAGGAACACGGCAACGCTCGCGATCTCGCCCGGTCCGCCGACCCGGCCGATCGGCGAGGCGGCGCCGGACGCGGCGATCTCCTGCTCGGTCATGCCGTAGCGCGGCTGCGCGGTGTCCACGAGGCCCGGGGCGATGCCGTTCACGCGGATGCCGTAGGGCGCCAGTTCCAGCGCCATGCCGCGGGTCAGCGAGATCACGCCGCCCTTGCTGGCCGCGTAATGCGTGCCCCTGGCGGCACCGGAGGCCGCGATCGAGGCAATGGTGATGATGGCGCCCTTGATCCTGGCCGCGATCATCGCCTTGGCCGCGGCCTGGCTGGCGAACGCGGTGCCCTTCAGGTTGATGGAATGGGTGATGTCCCAGGTTGCCTCGGTCAGCTCCAGAAACGGCTCGCGCGGGAAGACGCCGGCATTGTTGACCAGCACGTCCAGCCGCCCGAGCCCGGCCACGGCACCCGCTACCAGCGCCTGCGCGCCGGCCACCGTGCCGACATCGCCCTGGACCAGCACGGCCGTGCGGCCCAGCTCGCGAATCTGGTCCGCCGCCTTCTCCGCTGCCGCCGCGTCGTCCAGCCAGTTGATGGCCACGTCCGCCCCTTCGCGAGCGAATGCCAGCGCGGTGGCGGCACCGATCCCCTGTTGCGCGCCGGTGATCAGCGCGGACTTGCCGGTCAACAGCATGGCAACCTTCCTTCCCGAGAGGAAAGCCGGATTATCTCCGTTTCGGCGACGACGGCAACCGGATCAGGCTGCTGCCTCCGTCACGTCCGTCCGGCGGAGCTGCCCATGCACAAGGTCGTGGATGAAGCCCAGCTTCGCGATCACATTCGGGCCCAGCACGAATGGATACAGGTCCGGCTGCCCCATCGAGCGGTTCAGGCTGTTCACCGCGAACGTCAGCGGCAGCCAGGCCTCGATGATCGTCGTCCAGTCGGCGGTGCGGTACGGGTTGAAATCCAGCGCCACGTCGAGGCTGTCATCGCGCGCGACGGCGGGCGCCACGCGCAGGCCGAACGCGGCGCCCATTTCCAGCGTGTCGACGATGTGCAGGTAATGCGCCCAGGTCTCGGCGAAATCCTCCCACGGATGCGCGGTGGCGTAGGCGCTGACGAATTCGTCCTGCCATCCCGGCGGCGCGCCGTTCGCGTAGTGGTGTTGCAGGGCCTCGTTGTAGTCCTGCGTGTCGTCGCCGAACACCGCGCGGCAGGCGTCCAGGTGCCCGCCGTCGCGCACCAGCACGTCCCAGAAATGGTGCCCGACCTCGTGGCGGAAATGCCCCAGCAGGGTGCGGTACGGCTCACCCATGCTGGCGCGGCGCTGCTCGCGCTCGGCATCGTCGGCCTCGGCCACGGCGATGGTGATCAGCCCGTTATCGTGGCCGGTCAGCACCTTCGGTCCGGACGCCTGCGGCAGGTCGGCGAGGAAGTCGAACGCCAGCCCATGCGCGGGGTCTTCCGCCCGCGTCTCTAGCGGCAGGTTGAGCTTGAGCAGCGAATAGATCAGCCGCCGCTTTGCTGCCTCCAGGCGCTGCCAGCGCGACAGGTTCCCGGCAACGCCCAGATCCGGAATGGTGTGGTTGTGGCGGCAGGCGAGGCAGAACCCGTCAGCCTCGTCAGCCGGCAACAGCCAGTTGCAGGCATCATGGCCGGCATTGGCGCAGAACCGCACCGGCCCGGTATCGCGTGACAGCGTGTCCCAGGCGTCGTCCGTCGCCGGCTCCAGGGCCGCCATCCGGTCGGCGCGCGCCAGGTAACCGAGCCGGTGGCCGCAGCGCTCGCAGCGCGTGTTCTCGAAATACAGCACCTGCCCGCAGCTCTGGCATTTGAACAGTTTCATCCCGCGCCCCTGCATGACACCGCGCGACAACCGCCGACCGGCGCAAGGGTTGCCCAGGGGGCTGCGATGGCGCGAGCCGGATCGGTCGTACAGTTACGCAGACTGGGCTTGACAGCGGCGGCGCAGTGGATTGAGATGTATAAAACGTGTAACGCCGAGAAAAAGACTTTATGGGAGGACGCACCGAATGGTGCGCTGCAGTAAAGCGATGTCACAGAAAATGCCGTCGATCCGGACCGTTGCCACTCTGGCAGGGGTTTCCACGGCCACCGTATCCAACGTGTTGAATGCCCGCCGCAGCGTGGCACCCGAGCTTGCCGCCCGCGTGCAGGCCGCCGTCGCCGAAATCGGCTACATCGCCGACCTTGGCGCCTCGCGGTTGCGCTCACGCAAGTCCAACATCGCTGGCGTGCTGGTGCCCGATATCGGCAATCCATTCTTCGGCGAATTCGTTGCTGTCCTTGAAGCCGCCGCCCGCCGTGACGGCCACGAGCTGATGATCGTCTCGTCCGGCGACGATCCGGCGCAGGAGGCAGCGCGGCTGCGCATGCTGCTGACATGGCGGCCGGCCGGCGTGATCGTGATCCCTTGCGGCAACGAATTGGCCGGCGGCGAGATTGCCGCCGCCGCCGGCGTCCCGCTGGTCGCCGCCGACCGCATCCCCGTCACATCCGCGATCGATGTGATCGGCGTCGACAACCATGAAGCCGCCGCCGAGGTCACCCGCCATCTGATCGCCAGCGGTCGCCACAACATCCTGGTGGCAGCCGCCAACCTTGGCATCAGCAACATACAGGAACGCTGCGCCGGCATCCACGCCGCCGCGCGCGAGGCCGGCGTTGCCACCGAAATCATCGAGGTCGGCTATACGCTGGCCGACAGCCGCGCCCGGCTTGCCAAGCGGCTCGCCGCGTCGCCGTTGCCGGATGCGCTGTTCACGCTCAACAACGTGGCGACCTTGGGCGCGCTCGGCGCGATTGCCGCGAGCGGGCTGAGCGTGCCGCACGACATCGCGCTCGCCGGCTTCGACGACGAGGAGTGGATGCGCGTCGTCTCGCCGCCGCTGACCGCCGTGCGCCAGCCCGTGGAGGCAATGGCGCGGGCGGCCTGGGCGCGGCTGATGGCCCGCATCGGCGGCGACACCACGCCGCCGCACGAAGTCCGTCTGGCCTGCACGCTTGAGGTTCGCCAATCGAGCGCGCCGGACCTCCAGCCGGCCAAATCCGCCGCCGTAACGCGGTGGGCGCAATAGTCGATCGCTACTCGACCAGGGAGGAAACAACAATGCTCATCACCCGTCGCCACGCGCTGACCGCGCTGGCCGGCAGCACGCTCGCGGGCTCGCTTTCGGTGCCCGCCGCACGTGCGCAGAAGCAGCCGCAAATCGCCGTCGTCGTGAAGATCGGCGGCATCCCGTGGTTCAACGCCATGGAGGTCGGCATCAAGAAGGCCGCAGCCGAGCAGGGCGTGAACGCCTGGATGGTCGGCCCGACGCAGGCCGATGCGGCGCAACAGGTGCGCGCCGTCGAAGACCTGATCGCGCGCAAGGTGGACGTGATCGGCGTGGTGCCCAACGATGCCGTGGCGCTGGAGCCCGTGCTGCAACGCGCCCAGGCCGCCGGCATCAAGGTGGTGACGCATGAAAGCCCCGACCAGAAGTTCAACGACTGGGACATCGAGCTGACCACGGTGCAGGGCTACGGCGAGGCGCACATGAACGCGCTGGCGCAGTACATGAACGAGACCGGCAAATACATCGTCTATGTCGGCTCGCTGACGGTGCCGCTGCACAACAAATGGGCCGACTTCGCCATCGCGCTGCAGAAGCAGAAATTCCCCAAGATGGAGCTGGTCACCGACCGCTTCGGCGTTGCCGAGAGCATGGACGACAGCTACCGCACCACGCTCGACCAGTTGCGCGCGCATCCGGACCTGAAGGGTATTCTCACGTTCGGCTCGCAGGGGCCGATCGGCGCGGCCCGCGCGCTGGAGGATCGCGGCAAGCAGAAATCCATTGTTCTCGTCGGCGGGTTCTCGCCAAGCCAGGGCGTGAAGTTCGTCAAGGACGGCACCATCCGCTCCGGCTTCATCTGGAACCCGATGCTGGCCGGCGAGACCATCGTGCGGATCTCGGCGGGATTGCTGAAGGGCATGAAGCCGACCGACGGGATGGAGGTGCAGGATCTCGGGCCGGTTCACGTCGATACCGAGAAGCGGCTGATCCTGGCGCAGAAGCTGGAAGCACTCGACAAGGCGAACATCGACCGCCTGGTGGCGATGGGGCTTTAGGCGCCCGCCTGTGACGCAGCCGTTCCTGCGCCTGACCGGCATCGGCAAGCATTTCGGCGGTGTCGCGGCGCTGTCCGGCATCGACTGGGACGTGATGCCGGGCGAGGTGCATTGCCTGGTCGGCGAGAACGGCTGCGGCAAGTCGACCTTGATAAAGATCGTCGCCGGGGTCCATGCGCCGGACCCCGGCGGCAGTGTTGCGATCGAAGGACGCGATGTGCTGCCGTTGACGCCCGCGCACGCGCATGCGCTCGGCATTCAGGTGATCTTTCAGGATCTGTCGCTGTTCCCCAATCTGTCGGTCGCGGAGAACATCGGCGTCGCCGAGGTGCTGACGGGCCTTGCTCGCCCGGCGCGGCATGCGGCGATGCATCGCATCGCACGCGCGGCGCTGGAGCGGCTGCATTTCGATCTGCCGCTCGACGCGCGGGTGGGCGACCTGCCAGTCAGCGAGCGGCAGATCGTGGCGATCTGTCGCGGCCTTGCGGCCGAGGCGCGCCTGCTGTTCATGGACGAACCGACCGCCTCGCTGACCCGCGCGGAGGTCAACCGGCTGCTTGCGATCGTCGCACGCCTGAAGGCGCAGGGCATTGCCGTCGTGTTCGTCTCGCACCGGCTCGATGAGGTGGTCGAGATTGCCGAGCGCGTGACGGTCATGCGTGACGGCTGCAAGGTCGGCACCTATCCGGTCGCCGAGGTGGACGAACGCCGCATCGCCAGCCTCATGACGGGCCTCGACATTTTCACCAGCGTGGTCGCGCGGGACATGGGCGCATCGCCGACGCTGTTGGAAGTCACGGGCCTGTCGCGCACGGGCGAATACGAAGATGTATCGTTCACGCTGCGTCGTGGCGAGGTGCTGGGACTCACCGGCCTGCTCGGCGCCGGGCGCACCGAACTGGCGTTGTCGCTGTTCGGCATGACGCGGCCCGATACGGGCCGCATCGCGCTCGACGGCCGCACGGTGTCGCTGCGCTCCAATCAGGACGCGCTCCGCGCCGGCATTGCCTATGTGTCGGAGGACCGGCTGAACCTCGGCGTCAACCTGCGCCAATCCATCGAGGACAATATCGTGCTGGCCGTGCTGGACCGGCTGCGCGGCCTGTTCGGATTGCTGAGCACCGCGAAGCGGCGTGGCACCGCGCAATCCTGGGTGCAGCGGCTGAACATCAAGATCCCCGGCCTGGACCGCCCCGTGCAGACGCTGTCCGGCGGCAACCAGCAGCGCGTGGTGCTGGCGAAATGGCTGGCGACCGGGCCGAAAGTGCTGATCCTCGACAGTCCCACGGTCGGCGTGGACATCAAGAACAAGCAGGGCATCTACGAGATCGTGCGCGAGCTGGCCGAAGCGGGCGTCGGCGTGCTGCTGATCTCCGACGAGATCAGCGAGGTGTTTGCCACCTGCGACCGCGTGCTGCACATGCGCGACGGCCGCATCGTCGACGATCTGGTGCCGGGCCGCGTCAGCGAGGACACGTTGAAGGCGCGCGTCTATGCTTAGCAACCTCTCGCGCCATCACGAGTTCCTGTTGCTCGCAGTGATCCTCGTCATCGGCGCAATCCTCAGCGTCACCGCGCCGGGCTTTCTGACCGTCGGCAACTTCGTCGATCTGCTCGAAACCTATTCGGTGCAGGGCATCCTGTCGCTCGGCCTGTTCGTGGTGCTGGTGTCGGGCGGCATCGACATCTCGTTCATGGCGGTGGCGTCGGTCGCGCAATATCTGGCGGCGTTCCTCGCCGCGCGCTGGCACTGGCCGGGCATCGTCTGCATCCCCATCGGGCTGCTGACCGGCATCGCCCTCGGCGCCATCAACGCCACACTGATCCACTTCGTCCGCGTCACCTCCATCATCGCCACCATTGCGACCATGAGCGTGTTCTTCGCCGCGCTGATGTACGCGAGCGGCGGCAAGCTGATCTCGGACCTGCCGGACTGGTGGAGCGACCGCGTGGTGTTCGCCCAATGGGAGAACGCGGACGGCGACCTCGTGCGCATCACGCTGCCGATCGTGGCCCTCGCGGTGGCGGCGGTGCTGACGTGGCTGATGATGACGCGCAGCAGTGCCGGGCGGCAGATCTACGCCATGGGCGGCAACCCGGAATCGGCGCGGCGCGTCGGCATGAATATCGGCCGGCTGCACTACCTCGTCTACGGCTTTC
This sequence comes from uncultured Pseudomonadota bacterium, assembly GCA_963764895.1. Taxonomy (GTDB): domain Bacteria; phylum Pseudomonadota; class Alphaproteobacteria; order Acetobacterales; family Acetobacteraceae; genus CAVXUK01. The sequence goes on along the minus strand of CAVXUK010000004.1, from coordinate 2,300,003 downwards.
TCGGCTTCATGGCGGCGTTCGGCGGGCTGTTGCAGGCCAACCGGGTCGGCGAGAGCGTGCCGAACGCGATGTATGGCACCGAGCTCACGGTGCTGTCGGCCGCCGTGCTGGGCGGCGCCAGCCTCAACGGCGGCGTCGGCAGCGTGCCGGGCGTGCTGCTCGGCATCGTGCTGCTCGCCATCCTGCAGAACGGCCTGAACCTGATGGGCGTGTCGCCGTATTTCTTTCAGATCGTGATCGGACTGGTGATCCTGATTTCCACCTCGTTCACGGTGCTTTCGTCGCGCACCCGCCGCGCCCGCCCGCGCGCCACGGCAGCCGCCCATGGCTGAACCAGTCTCCATGCATCGGTTCGATGCCGGCCTGTCGGGGCTGATGCTCCGCCTGCGCGGCGGCACGCCCGGCGGGCTGAGCGGGCTTGCGGGACTGCTGGTCGCGCTGGTCGTCGCCTGTTCGCTGGCCGTGCCGGGATTCGCCAGCGTCGGCACGTTGCAGTCGTTCATGTTTCAGATGCCGGAACTCGGGCTGCTGTCGCTGGCGATGGTGGTGCCGCTGATCTCGGGCGGGCTGAACCTCGCCATCATCGCCACCGCCAATCAGGCCGCGCTGACGATGGCCGCCACCATGAAGCTGCTGCTGCCGCAGGCCGCCACAGGCAGCCAGGTGGCGCTGGTGATCGCGGCTGCACTGCTGTGCGGGTTGCTGCTGTGCGTGGTGATCGGCCTCATCACCGGCGCGCTGGTGGCGTATACCGGCGTGCACCCGATCCTTGTCACGCTCGGCACCAAGTCACTTATCGACGGCATCAGCATCTATCTCACGCGCGGCACCGTGGTCTCCGGATTGCCCGATCAGTACGCCGCCGCCGGCAATGCGCTGGTGCTGGGCATTCCGGTGCCGTTTCTCGTGTTGGTCATCGCGTCGCTGCTGGTCGGGCTGCTGCTCAAGCGCACCGCGTTCGGCGTCGGCGTGTTCATGGTCGGGTCCAACATCCAGGCCACGCGCTATTCGGCCATCGACACGCGGCGCGTGCTGGTCGGCGTGTATCTGGCGTCCTCGGTGCTGTGCTTCGTCGCCGCCTGCCTGATGCTGGCGCGCTTCAATTCGGCCAGTGCCGATTACGCGCAATCCTATCTGCTCATCACCATCCTGGCCGCCGTGCTCGGCGGCGTCGATCCGTTCGGCGGCTTCGGCAAGGTGGCCGGGCTGATGCTGGCGCTCGCCGTGCTGCAAGTGCTGGCGTCGGGGTCCAACCTGCTCGGCTTCAGCGACTACCTGAAGCTGATCGTCTGGGGACTGGTACTGATTCTCGTGATGGCAGCACAGACCGTCTGGCGGGCGCTCATCGCGCGCCGCCGGTAGACGACATACGGAGAGAACGTCATGACACGCATCGGCATGCATTTCAGTCTGTGGGGCGCGGCCTGGACCCGGGAATCCGCCGAGCTGGCGGTGCCTGAAGCGGCGCGCTACGGCCTGGAGATCATCGAAATCCCGCTGCTGGCGCCTGAAACCATCGACGTGGCGCACGCGCGCGACCTGCTGGCGCACCACAAGGTCGCCCCGTCCGGCTCGCTGTGCCTGCCGCCCGACAAGATGGCGGCACAGCACCCGGCCGCCGCGCGGGACTTCCTGTTCGCGGCGCTGGAGACGGCGCATGCGCTCGGCTGCACCTTCCTCGGCGGCGTCACCTATTCGGCGCTCGGCTACAAATCCGGCAGTCCGCCAACCGAAGCCGAATATGCCGGCATCATCGAGGCCATCACGCCGGTCGCCCGCCGCGCCCACGAGTACGGCATGCTGCTCGGGCTGGAGCCGTGCAACCGCTACGAGACCCATCTGCTCAACACGGCGGAGCAAGGTATTGCGTTGCTGAAACGCATCGGCGTGCCGAGCACGACCATCCATCTCGACACCTACCACATGAACATCGAGGAAAAGGGCATCGGCCATGGCTTGCGCGTCGCCGGCCCGCACGCGCCGTATGTGCATGTCTCCGAAAGCGATCGCGGCGTGCCCGGGTACTGGCACGATCGACTGGGACGACGCTTTTGCCGGTCTCGCCGCGGTCGGCTTCCGCGGCGACCTCGTGATCGAGAGCTTCGTGACGCTGCCGCCGGAGATCGCGTCCGCCCTGTGCGTCTGGCGGCCGGTGGCGAAGGACCGCTATGCGGTGCTGGACCAGGGCGTGCCGTTCATCCGCAAGCTGGCCGAGAAGCATGGCCTGATCGGCTGACATGGCCTGCTTTCTCGGCATCGATCTTGGGACCTCCGCGGTCAAGGCGCTCGTCGTGGACGAGCGCCAGACGGTGCGCGCCGCCGCCGAAGCAAAGCTGTCGGTCAGCCACCCGACACCGCTCGCCTCCGAACAGAACCCCGATGACTGGTGGCGTGCGGTGTGCGCGGCGCTCGACGAGATCGCGGCCAGCGACCCCGGTGCGATGGACGCGGTCGCCGCCATCGGCCTGTCCGGCCAGATGCACGGCACCGTGCTGCTGGATGCGGACGACCAGCCGATCCGCCCCGCGATGCTCTGGAACGACGGCCGCGCCCACGCCGAAGCCGACGAATTGAAACGCCTTGGCGCCGAATTGGCGGCGGAACTCGGCGTGCCGGCGCTGGCCGGCTTCACGGCGCCGAAACTGCTCTGGCTCGCGCGCCACGAGCCGGCGGCCCTGGCGCGCACCCGCTCCTTGCTGCTGCCCAAGGATTTCCTGCGCCTGCGCCTGACCGGCGAACGCGCCACCGACCCGTCCGACGCGGCCGGCACCTGGCTGCTCGACGAAGCAGCGCGAAACTGGAGCCCGCGCGCCATCGCCGCCATCGGCCTGAACCCGGACTGGCTGCCGCGCGTCGTGGAGGGCAGCGCCCCCACCGGCACGCTGCGCCCCGAGATCGCCCGCCGCTTCCGCCTGCATCCCGGCGTGGTGGTGGCCGGGGGCGGTGGCGACACAATGGCGGGCGGCGTCGGCATCGGCGCGGTCGAGGATGGCCGGGCTTTCGTCGGCCTCAGCACCTCGGCGCAACTGTTCGTGGCCGCCAACGCCCATCGCCCGGCACCGGAGCGCCTGGTGCACGCATTCTGCCACGCCGTCCCCGGCCGCTGGTGCCAGATGGCCGCGCTGCTGAACGGCGCCAGCGTGCTGGCCGCCGTCGCCCACCTGCTCGGCGACGCCGACATTTCGACGCTGCTGGCCGAAGTCGAGGCGCGGTTTGCCGGCCCGTCCCGCCTGCTCGTGCTGCCGTACCTGTCCGGCGAGCGCACGCCGCACGACGACCCGTATGCCAAGGGCGTGGTGTTCGGCCTGACCGGCGACACCTCGCGGGCCGATCTCGTGCAGGCGGCTCTGGAGGGCGTGGCGTTCAGCCTCGCCGACGGGCGGGACGCGCTGTCCGTCGCCGGCACGCATGTGGCGTCGGCCGGCATCATCGGCGGCGGCGCGCGCAGCCTGCTGTGGACGCGGCTGATCGCGAGCGTGCTGCGCATTCCGCTGCGCGTCTACGCCGGCGGCGCGCGTGGCCCCGCCTTCGGCGCCGCCCGCCTCGCCCGCCTCGCGCTGGGCATGGACAATCCCCTGGACGTGCTGGTGGAGCCGCCCGTGACGCAGGTGGTGGAACCCGACGCCGCGCTGTCGGACGCCTATGAGCCCCGCCTCGCCGCCTTCCGGCGCCTGTATACGGCGCTGCGTCCGGAATTCGCGGTGGCCCCACGATGAGCGTCGCGGTCCTCGACATCGGCAAGACCAACATCAAGCTCAGCGTCGCCGGCGACGCCGGCGACCTCGTGGAATCGCTGTCCACGCCCAACGTCGTGCGACCCGGCCCGCCCTATCGCCATCACGACCTTGCCGGGCAGGAGGCATGGCTGATCGGCGCGCTGGCCGAACTCGGCCGCCGCCACGCAATCACCGCCATCGTTGCCTGCGGCCACGGCTCCGGCGGCGTTCTGGTCGACGAGGCCGGGCCGGCGATGCCGATGATCGACTACGAGGACGACCCCCCGCCCCGCATCGCCGCCCTGTATCGCGCGGTGGCGGATGGCTACCACGAGCGCGGCAGCCCGATCATGCTCGGCGCCTCGCACACCGCACGGCAGTTGCTGTGGCTGCAGGAGACGCATCCGGAGGAATTCGCCCGCGCCGGCGCCTTTCTCGGCCTGCCGCAATACTGGGCCTGGCGGCTGAGCGGAGTCGCGGCATCGGAGCTGACCATTCTCGGCGCGCAGTCGCATCTCTGGTCGGTGCCGGACCATCGCTTCGCTCCGATCGTGGCCGCGCGCAGTTGGACGCACCTGATGCCGCCCGTGGCCCCGGCATGGCGCACGCTGGGCGCGCTGCTGCCGGCTCTGGCCCGGCGTACCGGCCTGCCGGAGACGACGCGCGTGCTGTGCGGCATTCACGACAGCAGCGCCAATTTCTACCGTTACCAGGCCGCCGGCATGCGTGACTTCACGTTGGTCTCGACCGGCACCTGGATTGTCGGCCTCAGCGACCAGACGGCGTCCCTCGATGAATCGCGCGCCATGACCTGCAACGCCGACCCGTACGGCGACCCGCTCACGGGTGCGCTGTGCATGGGCGGCCGGGAGTTCTCGCTGATCGCCGGTCCGCAGCCGCCCGGCGCGGTCGCGGAGCCGGCGCTGGTGGCGAAGATGGTGGCGCAAGGCAGCCTCCCGGTGCCCTGGTTCGGCGAGGATCACGGCTTGCTGCCTGGCCTTGCCCGGCGCGGCCATATCGCTGGCCTGGCCCCGCAATCGCCCGCCGAGCGCCGCGCGCTGGCAGTGCTCGCCACCGTGTTGCTGACGGATCTGCTGCTCGACGTGCTGGGCGGCAGCGGCCGCGTGGTGCTGGACGGCACATTCGCGACCGACAGGCTGTATCCGGCCCTGGTCGCGTCCCTGCGGCCGGAGCAGCCGATTCTGTTCAACCTCGACCCGTACGGCGCAGCCGCCGGTGCGGCGCTGCTGGCGGGCCACGAGAGCCGCACCGCGCCCGTGACGCTCGCCTTGCAATCGCCGCCGGCGCTGGACATTCCGGGCCTGCCCGCGTACCGCGCGCTCTGGCGCGGCCTCCTCACCTCACTGCCCGCCCTTTCGGAGACTTTTTCATGAGCAAGACCGAAGACCTCGCCCTGCGCCGGGAGATGGTCGAGACGTGCCGCAAGATGAACGCCAGCGGCATCAACCAGGGCACCGCCGGCAACCTGTCGGTGCGCAGCGGCACCGGCTTCCTGATCACGCCGTCCTCGCTGCCCTACGAGGTCATGAAGCCCGACGACATCATGAAGATGGAATTCGACGGCACGTATGAGGGCAAGCACCGCCCGTCCTCGGAATGGCGTTTCCACCGCGACATCCTGCGCGCGCGCGAGGACATCGACGCAATACTGCACTGCCACTCCATGTATGCAACGACTCTGGCCATCCACCACAAGACGATTCCGTCGTTCCACTACATGACCGGCATCGCCGGCGGCCCCACGATCCGCTGCGCCCGCTACGCGACGTTCGGCACCCAGGCGTTGTCGGACGCGGCGCTGGAGGCGCTGGAGGGCCGGCTTGCCTGCCTGCTCGGCCAGCATGGCCAGATCTCGCTCGGCAAGACGCCGGAGAAGGCGCTGCGCATGGCCATCGAGGTGGAGACGATTTCCCGCATGTATGTGCAGGCGCTGACGCTGGGCGAGCCGCCGATCCTGTCCGATGAGGAAATGGTGCGCGTGATCGCCCAGATGCAGCGCATGAGCTACGGCTTCGGCCCGGAACCGGAAGGCAGCAACGACATCGCCCGCCCGAAGGCCGCCCCGGCCCGGCGCACGCCCAAGGCCGCACCCGCGCGCAAGCCCCTGGCAAAGCCAGCCGGCCGCAAACGCGCCTGACGCGGTGGCGGCCAATGTGCTAAGGTTCCGGCATGGTCGTGGCTGCCAAAGTACCGGTGCGGATGACGGTGGCGGAGTTCCTGGCCTGGAACCCGCAGGATGGCCTGTCATGGCAGTTGGTGGACGGGGAACCGCAGGCGATGGCCCCGGGCAATCGGACGCATGGGTCACTACAGCTTGAGCTGGGCAGCGTTATCCGCAATCATCTGATCGCTCAGTCAAGCCAGTGTATCGCCATCACCGAGCCCGGTATCGTTCCGAACGTCCAGGCCCGTCACAATTATCGCATCCCTGATCTCGCGGTGACCTGCACCGGATATACACTCGAAGAATCCGCAGTCAGCGACCCGGTTTTGATCGTGGAAATTCTCTCGATGAGCAACCAGGCGGAGACCTGGGCCAATGTCTGGACCTACACGACGATCCCGAGCGTGCGGGAAATTCTGGTCCTGCATACCGTCTCCGTCACCGCCGACCTGCTGCGCCGGCGACCCGACGGCTCGTGGCCCGAGGAGCCCGAGACCACCGAATCCGGTGAGCTGGCGCTGGACAGTATCGGCTTTCGGGTGCCGCTGATCGACCTGTATCGCACCACCCGCCTCGGCCGCCGGTAGCACCTCGGTTCGAGGTGCGGCGATCCGCAAGACGCACAGTCCTCGTTGACATCCGTGCCGCCCCCGTCCGATCATATGTGTGCAAACAATCGGATGACGCGGCATGGGCCTGTATCTCCGCCCGACCTCGCTGGATGATGCCCTGGCAGCATTGGCCACGCGACGGCTGACGGTGCTGGCCGGCGGCACCGACCATTTCCCCGCCCGCGCCGTCCACACGCCGGATGAGGACATTCTCGACATCACCGCGCTGCCGGATCTGCGCGGCATCGTCTGGCGCGGCGACCACTGGTGGCTGCCCTGTCTCGCAACCTGGACCGACCTGATCCGCGCCGGCATGCCGCCGGCCTTCGACGCGCTGACCCAGGCTGCGCGTCAGGTCGGCGGCGTGCAGGTGCAGAATGCGGGCACGATCGTGGGCAATCTGTGCAACGCCAGCCCCGCCGCCGACGGCATTCCGAGCCTTCTGGCGCTCGACGCCGAGGTCGAGCTGGCGTCGGCCACCGGGAGCCGCGTGGTGCCGCTGGATGATTTTCTGCTCGGCCCACGCCGCACTGCACGGCAGGACACCGAGCTGGTGCTGGGCCTGCGCATCCCGGGCGCACCGGAGGGCACCCGCGCCTGCTTCCTGAAGCTCGGCGCGCGCCGCTATCTGGTGATCTCGATCGCCATGGTCGCCGCGGAGCTGCACATCATGGGCGGGCGCATCGCCCGCGCCCGCATCGCGGTCGGCGCCTGCTCCCCACGCGCGCTGCGCCTGCCGGCGCTGGAGGCAGCCCTGCTCGACCAGTTGCCGGACCCGGCCCTGGTGCGGCCCGAGCACCTCGAACACCTGTCACCGATCGACGACATCCGTGCCACCGGCGCCTACCGCCGTGACGCGGCATTGGAACTGGTCCGCCGCGCGGTGGCGACGCTGGGTGCCCCCCAGGCGGTGGCGGCATGAGGTCGCCGGCCGCTGCCCTGACGCTCACGCTGAACGGACGCGCGGTCGAGCTTTACAGCGACCCGGCGCGGCGGCTGGCGGATGTGCTGCGCGACGACCTGGGCCTGACCGGCACCAAGATCGGCTGCAACGCCGGCGATTGCGGCGCCTGCACGGTGCTGCTCGACGGCGAGCAGGTGTGCGCCTGCCTGGTGCCGATCGCGCAGCGTGGCGGGCCGCGCGGTCGATCACGGTGGAAGGGCTGGCCGCGCGACGGCACCCTCGCCGCCCTGCAGGAGGCGTTCCTGCGCCATGGCGCCGCCCAATGCGGCATCTGCACGCCCGGCATGCTGATGGCCGCCAGCGACCTGCTCGCCCGCACCCCGAGCCCGACCGAGCCGCAGTGCTCGATGCGCTGGGCGGCGTGCTGTGCCGCTGCACCGGCTACCGCAAGATCGTCGAGGCCGTGCTGGATATCGGCGGCGCCGCTTCGCCCGTGCCCGCAGGCGGCCGGCCGCCGTCGGCGCGCGGCTCGCGCAAGGTCGATGGCGCGCGCCAAGCTGACCGGCGCCGATCATTTCGGCGCCGATGCGCTGCCGGATGAGCCGTTCCTGTCGCTGCGCGCCGTCCGCAGCCCGCATGCGCACGCCCGCTTCACGCTCGGCGATTTTCGCACGCTTCACGCGGCGCATCCCGGCCTGGTCCGCGTGCTGACGGCCGCCGACATCCCGGGCCGCAATCTGTATGGCATCTACCCAACCGGCAAGGACCAGCCGGTGCTGGCCGACGGCTATGTGCGCCATCGCGGTGAGGCGGTCTGCGCGCTGGTCGGCGACGCCGAAACGCTGGCGGACATCCGCGACGCCGACCTGCCGATCACCTGGGACGTCGCTGCCCGCCGTCACTTTCGCCGACGCGCATACGCGCCCGACCTGCATGCCCACGCGCCCGGCAACGTGCTGTGTCGCGGCCGGGTCGTGCGCGGCGATGTCGAGCGGCGTTCGCCAGCGCTGCGGTCCGCGCCGACATCGCCGTGCGCACCGGCTTCGTCGAGCACGCCTATATCGAGCCGGAAGCCGGCTACGCGCGGCGCGTCGGCGACCGCATCGAAATCGTCGCCTGCACGCAGACGCCCTACATGGACCGCGACGAACTCGCGCCGATCCTGGGCATCGCGGCGAAACAGGTGCGCATCATACCGACCGCCGTCGGCGGCGGCTTCGGCGGCAAGCTCGATCTGTCGGTGCAACCGCTGACGGCGATCGCGGCCTGGCTGCTGCGACGACCGGTGCGTATGGTCTACACGCGGCCCGAGAGCATGGCGGCCACCACCAAGCGGCATCCGTCGCGCATCACCGCCGAGGCCGCCGCGGATGCCGGATGGCAAGCTGACCGCGTTCCGCTTCCACGGCGATTTCGACACCGGCGCCTACGCGAGCTGGGGACCGACCGTCGCCAACCGCGTGCCGGTGCATGCGATGGGGCCGTATGCGGTGCCGAACGTGCTGTGCACCACAGCGGCGATCCACACCAACGGCCCGCCCTCCGGCGCCTTTCGCGGCTTCGGCGTGCCGCAGGCGGCGATCGCCGGCGAGGCGCTGATGGACATGCTGGCCGAACGGCTCGGCCTCGATCCGCTGGAGTTCCGGCGGCGCAACGCGCTGGGCGTCGGCAGCACGACCGCGACCGGGCAGGTGCTGGGCGAGGGCGCGGCGCTGCCGGAATGCCTCGACGCGCTGCGGCCGCGCTGGCAGGCGTTGCGCGCCGAGGCGGCGGCGTTCAACGCCGCGCGCGCCGGCACGCTGCGGCGCGGCGCCGGCATCGCCTGCATGTGGTACGGCATCGGCAACACCAGCCTGTCCAACCCGTCCGAAATGGTGATGGGCATTACGCCGCGACGGCCGCGCGATGCTGTTCTCCGGCGCGGTCGATATCGGCCAGGGGTCGAACACCATCATGGTGCAGATCGCCGCCGACGCGCTCGGCGTGCCGGTGGCGACGATGCGATCTGGTTGCCGGCGATACCGACCTGCACCCGCGATGCCGGCAAGACCAGCGCCTCGCGGCAGACATTCGTCAGTGGCAATGCGGCACAGCTGGCCGGCGTGGCCCTGCGGGCGCGAAATCCTGCGCCGCGCCAATGCCGGGCCGGATGCGACGATCCGGCTGGGCGATGGCAGCATCAGCGTGACCGACGCGGAATCACGACGCTGCTCGATCCCGCCACCTGTCGGCGGACGCGCGAAGGCCTGGTGCTGCGCGGCGAAGGGACGATTCGATCCGCCGACGACGCCGCTGGACGCCGACGGCCAGGGCATCCCCTACGCCAGCTACGCCTTCGCCGCCCAGGCGGCGCTGGTGGAGGTGGACATCGAACTCGGCACCGTCCGCGTGCCTGCGCATCGTCGCGGCGCACGATGTCGGCCGCGCGATCAACCCGCAGCAGGTCGAGGGGCAGATCCATGGCGGCATCGCCCAGGGCCTCGGCCTGGCGCTGATGGAGGAATTCGTGCCCGGCCGCACCGATAACCTGCACGACTACCTGATCCCGACCATCGGCGACATCCCGCCGATTGAAACGATCCTGATCGAGCGCCCCGATCCGCTGGGTCCGTACGGCGCCAAGGGCGTGGGCGAACCGGCGCTGATCGCGACCGCGCCGGCGATCCTGAATGCCATCGCGCGCGGCGACCGGCGTGCGCCTGACCCAGCGTGCCGGCGACGCCCGACCGCGTGCTGGCGGCGTTGCAGGCGAGGGGGCGCGGGCATGACCAACAACCATGCCGGCCACCGATGCGCCCGAGGAAGCCGCGCTGCTGGCCGCCGAAGCCGTCGAGCCGGGCATCGTCACCTGCGACGCCTGCCCGGTGCTGTGCCGCATTCGGCCGGGCAAGACCGGCGCCTGCGACCGCTACGGCAACGTCGACGGGCGCGCTGACGCGCATGGACCCGTTGACCGTGGCCGTCCGCTCGCCCGGAGCTGGTGCGCTTCGCCGGCGAGGACTGGTACGGCAATCCGATCGCCGTCCAAGGACCTGTTCGTCACCGCCATCGGCGCCGGAACGACCTATCCGGACTACAAGCCGGCGCCGTTCATCGTCGCGGTCGGAGATCGACGGCGTCGACATGGTCACCGTCGTGTCCGAGGGCGTGTTCTCGCTATTGCGGCCTGAAGGTGAAGATCGACACCGACCGCCATCTCGGGCCTGAAACCGCGCCGGTGCGGGCCAACGGGCGAGGCGGTCGGCCATGTCACCACCGCCGAATACGGCAGCCAGATGCTTAGCCTGGGCGGCGTGCATCACCTGACCGGCGGCAGCAAGAAAGAGGGCGTGGTTACGTGTGAAACGATGCTGCGCGCTCGCCAATGCCGAGGCGGTCGAGCTGACCATCGACGGCGGCGCGTCGCGTGGTCGTCCAGTCCGGCCGGCCGCCGATCGTCGACGGGCGTGCGCGGAACGGCGCATGCGCGTCGGCTGCGGCTCGGCCACGATCGGCATTTTCGCCAACCAGTGGCTGGGCCATGCCGACGAGGTGATCGTGGTGGACGACCACATCACCGGCGTGCTGACCGAGCATCAGGCCGGGCGGTTCCTGGACATGCGGCCGGCCGGCATCCGCGTGCGCGGGCGGCGCTCGACGCCCGGGCCGGTATTTCCAGGTGGCCAATCCCGGCATGGGCTGGGGCGGCACCGATATCGAGGACCCGCTGGCGATCATCGAGACGCATCGATCCCAAGACGGCCTGGCCGGGGCTGCGGCTGCTGATGGTGTCCACCACCGGCGAGCACGCCGCGTGGTTCGTGCTCGACGAGGCGTTGCGCCCGCGGCCGGCGCCGATGCCGCGCCGCGATCGCCGACGCGGTGGCGCGCATCGGCGAGAATTGCGAGCCGGCGCTGTGCACCGTGCTGTTCATGGCCGGTGCCGGCGGCTCGCCTGCGCGCGGGGGCGACCGGAAAATCCCGTGCTGCTGACCCGCGTCGGTGCAGGCCGGGCGCGACGCGGGTGACCAGCGGCGGGGCGCCGGTCTATGTCTGGCCGGGCGGCGGCATCACCTACATGGTCGATGTCGCGCGGCATGCCGGCGAATGGCGTTCGGCAGTGTGCCGACGCCCGCGCTGGTGGCGCCGATCGAGTTTACCCTGCCGCTCGCCGACTACGCCGGCTTGGCGGCCACGTCGGGCGGGTGCGGCCCGTGGCCGACGTAATGGAACAGGCGAAACCGCGCGCGGTGCTGCTGCCGGCGGACGAAGTATTCGCAATGGGGGAGATCGGGCGGCGCTGAGCGCTGACGCCCGACCTCGATATTTGCCGGCCTGGGTTACGGTTTGGCGGCTGTGGCTGTGACCTCGATCAGAATGTTCCGGCCAAGATCCGAGATTCCGATGGTCGCGCGGGTCGGCATCTGTTCCTTGCTGAGCCACGCCTGCCAGGCCTCGTTCATCTCGCCCTTCAGGTTCAGATCGGTCACGAAGATCGTCGCTGTCAGGATGTGCGACTTGTCGGAGCCGTGCTCGGCGAGCAGGGCGTCGATCTTCGCCGTGATCTGCTCGGTCTGGCCTTTCATGCCGAGGCTGAAATCGGTCGCCACGACGCCGCCGATATAGAGCGTGCCGTTATGCTCGACGATCCTGTGCATGTAGGGCAGCGAGCCAGTGCGCTTGATCATGGTGATGTCTCCTGTGTTCGTGGTTAGAAACGATCGACCGCGAACGGGCCGATGTCGATGCCGGGCGGCTGCCCGGTGACGAGTTCCGCGATGGTGCGGCCGGTGGGGGCCGAGCCGATCAGGCCCATGTGCCCATGGCCAAAGGCGAAGAGGACGTTGCGGACTCGTGGAGAGAGGCCGATCACCGGCAAGCTGTCCGGCGTGCAGGGACGATGGCCCATCCACGCGGTGTAGTCGGCGGTCCGCAAACCCGGCAACAGCGTCTTGCCGAGTTCCAGCAACACCTCGGCGCGCCGGTAGTCGGGCAAGGCTTCCAGACCGGCGAATTCGACGGTCCCGCCGATCCGCAAGCCGGTCTCCATCGGGGTGATGGCGATCTTGTGGTCGATGGCGAGCAGCATGTTGTTCAGCGCGATGCCACTGTCGCGGATCGTGACGTGGTAGCCGCGATGGCTCTCCAGCGGGACATGGTGGCCGAGCAAGCCAGCGAGCTGCCTGGACCACATGCCGGCGGCGATCACGACCTTGTCCGCCTTGATGGCGCCGCGATCGGTCTGCACGCCGCGGATGACGCCGTCCGCCATGTCGAAGCCGTTCACGTCGGCACGCAGCCACTGGGCGCCGTCGCGAAAGGCCGCTTCGGCGATGGCCACGGCGAGCTTGTGCGGATTGCGGCAATGGCCGTTGCCGGGCGCGCGGATGCCGATTTCGAAGATCGGCGGCAGCGCCGGTTCCAATGCGCGGATCGTTGCCGCGTCGATGATCTCGTACGGCTGGCCGGTATTGTTGCGCATGCGCTGGACGAGCGTGTTGCGCTCGAACGCGGCTTTGGAGTCGTAAAGATAGAGCTGGCCTGGAATGCGGATCAGGTCGTCCGCCCCGGCCCAGTGCGCGAGGGGCAGCAGAGCCGCCGAGCAATGGCGGTTGAGGGAATTGAGCGCGACGGCGTTGTGCAGCGCCCGGCTCTCCCGCGTCTCGGCGGCGAAGCGCAACAGCCAGGGTGTGGCCTTCGGCAGGTGGCGCCAGCGGATATGCAGCGGCCCATCCTTGTCCATCAGCCAGTGCGGTACCTTCCGCATCATGCCGGGCAGGCCGATCGGGGTGGCGGCGAGATCCTGGATGCCGCCGCTGTTGCCGAACGAGGTCATTTCGCCGGGGCCGCGGCGATCGATCAGCAGCACCTTGACCCCGGCGCGGACGAGATAGGCGGCGCAGCAGGCGCCGACGATGCCGGCGCCGACGACGACGACCGGGGATTCTGGAGCGGTCATCGCGCGCGTTGTCCTTCAGGTGCCTGTGGTGCGCCAAGAGGCAGTTCGGGGAAGTGGCAGGCAGCGGCGTGGCCCGGTGCGTGCGTGTCCAGCGCCGGCGCCTCATGCGCGCAGATCGCCTGCGCCTTCCAGCATCGCGTGTGGAAATGGCAGCCGGCGGGCGGGTTCAGCGGGCTGGGCACGTCACCGGCCAGCATGATCCGTGCGCTTCGTTGATCCTGATCGTGGGTCATGGTCGGGACGGCGGACAGCAATGCCTGCGTATACGGGTGCAGCGGGCGGCGATAGACGGAGTCGCGTTCGCCGATCTCGACGATTCGGCCCAGATACATCACCGCGATGCGCTGCGAGACATGGCGCACCACCGCCAGGTTATGGGCGATGAACAGGCAGGACAGGCCGAGGCGCTGCTGCAGGTCCTGCAGCAGGTTCAGCACGCCGGCCTGGATCGAGACGTCCAGCGCGGAGACCGGCTCGTCGAGCACCAGCACCTGCGGCTTCATGGCCAGCGCACGAGCGATGCCGACGCGCTGGCGCTGACCCCCGGACAGTTCGTGGGGATAGCGGTCGGCATGGGCGGAATCGAGCTGCACCAGCAGCAGCAAATCTTCGATCTGCTGACGGCTGTCCTGATTCGGCTGACCGTTGCGGCGCAGGGCTTCACGCAGGATCGCGCCGATCCGCATGCGCGGATGCAACGACGCGTACGGGTCCTGAAACACGATCTGCATGTGCCGGCGCAGCTTTCGCATGGTGGCGGCATCGAGGCCGGTGATGTCCGTGCCGTCGAACGCGATCGTGCCGGTGCTCGGCTCGATCAGGCGCAGCACGCAGCGCGCGAGCGTAGATTTGCCGCAGCCGGACTCCCCGACGATGCCCAATGTCTCGCCGCGCCCCAGGGTGAACGAGACGCCGGCGACCGCGCGCACCGCGCCGCTGTGGCCGAACAACGCGCCCCGGACCGGAAATTCCTTGATCAGCTCGCGCACCATCAGGATCGGTCGCCCCGGCACCGGCAAGGACGGCGAGATCTTGACGGGGACGAAGATGTCCCGCGATGCGCGCATGGCCTCGGCGAAATGACAGGCGGCGCTGGTGTCGCCGACCGGGCGCAACACCGGTTCGTCCGTCTTGCAGATGTGCGCAGCGAGGTTGCAACGGGGATGGAAGGCGCAGCCGGACGGCCGGGCGGAGGGAGACGGCGGGGCGCCGGGAATGGCGTAGAGCGTCTCGGTCGGCGCGTCCGGCATCGGCACCGAGGCCAGCAGGCCGGCCGTGTAGGGATGGCCGGGGGCGCCGAAGACAGGCCGCAGCGGCCCCTGCTCGACGATGCGGCCCGCATACATCACCGCCACCCGATCGGCGATGCCCGAGATCACACCGAGATCATGGCTGATCAGGATCAAAGCGAGGCCGAGCTTTTCACGCAGGCCTGCGAGCACGTCGAGGATCTGCGCCTGCACCGTCACGTCGAGCGCGGTGGTGGGCTCATCGGCGATCAACAGCACCGGGTCGTTGGCCATCGCCATGGCGATCATGGCGCGCTGGCGCATGCCGCCGGAAAATTCGTGCGGGTACTGGCCAAGCCGGCGATCCGGCTGCGGAATGGCGACCAGGGCGAGCAGCGCCTCCGCTTTCGCGAGGGCATCATGGACGCTGACGCGGGGATTGTGCAGGCGCACCGCCTCGGCGATCTGGGCGCCGATGGTGAGCACCGGGTTGAGGGCCGAGAGCGGGTCCTGGAAGATCATGGCAATCCGCCCGCCGCGCAGCGCGCGCAAGCGGCGAAGCGGCATGCCGACCAGTTCCTCACCATCGAACACGGCCGACCCGGCGATACGGGCAGCCGGCGGCAGCAGGCCGAGGGCAGCGAGCATGGTGACCGACTTGCCGGAGCCGGATTCGCCGACGATGCCGAACGTCTCGCCGCGCCGGATTTCGAAGTCGACGCCACGCACGGCCTCATATCCGCCGCGCCGGGTCTGAAAGCCGACGCGGAAGTCGCGCAGGCGGAACAGCGGTTCGGCCATGGTGGTCGGCGTCGGAGTCATCGGCTTCTGGGATCGAGCAGATCGCGCAGGCCGTCGCCGACGAAGTTCATGCCGAGCACGAAGGTCAGGATGGCCATCCCGGGGCCCAGCGCGATCCACCAGCTGTAGAATTGCTGCGCGCCCTCCGAGATCATCACGCCCCACTCCGGCGTGGGCGGCGCAGCACCCAGGCCGATGAAGCTGAGCGACGCGGCGAGCAGGACGACCTGACCGAAATCCATGCTGGTGTTGACGATCACCGGGGTCCAGCACAGCGCCAGGATGTGGCGGAACAGGATGGTGGCGTTGCCGACACCGATGGCGCGGGCTGCCTCCACATGTTCGCGCTCGCGGATCTCAAGCACCTGCGCGCGCATCAGGCGGGCATAGATGGGCCACCAGACCAGCACCATGGCGATGGCGGCGTGGCCGAGCCCCGGGCCGAGCGAGGCAGAGACCGCCATGGCCAGCAGCACCGCGGGAAACGACAGCGTAACATCGACCAGGCGCATGATGACGGTGTCGACCAGGCCGCCGAAGAACCCGGCCAGGGCGCCCAGCAGCGAACCGACGCCGGCGGCGACCGCGACCACGAAGGCGGCGATCGGGATCGAGATCCGCGCGCCGTACAGCGTGCGGGTCAGCACATCGCGGCCGAGCGCGTCGGTGCCGAGCAGATGGGCGGGATCTGGCGGGCGCAGGCGGTGGCCCGCGAGTTCCAGCGGGTCGTAAGGGGCCCAGGCCGGTATGGTCAACGCGACGACCACCCAGGCCAGCACCACGACGCCGCCGACCATCAGCGGCACGGTCAGCCAGGCTGGGCGCAACGGCCGGCGCGCAATCGCTAGCTCCATCCGCTCATGCCAGACGGATGCGCGGGTTGACGAGGGCATAGGCGAGGTCGGTCAGCAGGTTCATCAGCAGGAATGCGACCGAGCCGACGATGGTCACACCGACGATCGCGGGATAGTCGAGCGACTGGGCGGCGGCCACGGCGTAGGAGCCCATGCCCGGCCAGCCGAACACCGTCTCCGTCAGCACCGCACCGGTGATCAGGTAGGCGAAGGAATGGCCGATCACGGTCAGCGTCGGGATCAGCGTGTTGCGCAAAGCGTGATGCAGCAGCACGCGCCGTTCGCCGGCGCCTTTGGCCCGGGCCGTCCGCACGTAGTCCTGCGCCAGCACGTCGAGCATGCTGGAGCGCACCATGCGTGAGACGATGCCGATCTCGGTCCAGCCGAGCACCAGGGCCGGCAGCAGCAGATGGACGAGCACCTGGCCGAACAGCGCCAGGTTGCCGGCCAGCAATGCATCGATGCTGAAGAAGCCGGTGACGAAGGGCGGCGCGGCGAGGCGCGGGTCGAGCCTGCCGGGGCCGGGCAGCCAGTCCAGCCGGACGGAGAACACGAACAGCAGGATCAGCCCCACCCAGAACACCGGCAAAGACGAGCCGATCAGCGCGAACAGGCGGGCGAAATTATCCACCACGCTATCGCGCCGATAAGCCGCGACGACGCCCAGCGCGACACCGGCGATGGTGCCGAACGTCATGGCGGCGACCACCAGCTCCAGCGTCGCTGGCAGGCGTTGCAGGATATCGCTGCCGACACTGCGCTTGGTGACAAAAGACGTGCCGATGTCGCCGCGCGCAAGGTTGCCGACGTAGATGAGATATTGCTCGGGCAGGCTGCGATCGAGGCCCCAGCGATGACGTGCGGCGGCAACCACCTCGGGGTTGTCCATCTGCTGCTCGCTGATCACGGCGGTCAGCGGATCGCCCTTCGTCACGTGCGACAGAAAGAAGGCGATCGTGACGACGCCGAGCACCAGGAACGGCATCGCCAGCACGCGACCGAGGATGTAACGCCGCATCGACGTCGTTCAGCCGCTACTCGTGGATTTCGTCGAGCGCCAGCATGCAGCAGACGCTGGCGTGCAGGCCCAGCAACCCCTTGCGATGCACGATCAGGATATCCGGGTTGATCAGCGGCAGGATGATCCGGTCCTGGATCATCTGCAGCGCGATCTGATGATACAGATCGGCGCGCGCCGCCCCGTCGGTCGCCAGCGCCCGCTTGTACAGATCGCTCACCGCCGGGGTCGCGATACTCGGGTCTCGTTCCACGCCGGCACGCTTGGCCCAGACGGCGCCGGGCATCATGCTGAAATACTGCACGTAGACGCCTGAGCCGACGTAACCTGGCGTGTAGAAGCCGACCGTGAACGGGATGCCGTCACCCTGCAGGTGATCGCGCCAGACCGGGAATGTCGCCGGATGCAGATCGAGGTCGATCTTCACCTTGGCCAGATCGCGCTGGATGGCCTGCATCACCAGGGAAAGGTCGATGCCGAAGGTGTTGAGATTGGGGTACAGCGCCTCCAGCTTCAGGCCGTTGGCAAGGCCGGCTTCGGCGAGCAGCGCACGCGCTTTCGCCGGATCATAGACTGGCGCCGGCAGATCCTGCGTGCCCGGGAACCCGTTGGGGATCGGTGACGGCTGCAAGCGTCCGGCGCCATCGACGGCGAAATCCAGCAGGCTTTTGTAGTCGATGGCATAGCCGATCGCCTGACGCAGCTTGAGGCTGAGCGGAACAGGCAGGTTCTTGGCGCCGGGACTGAGGGCGACATAGATGTCGCTGTACGACGGCGCGCGCGTGATCTCGATCTTGTCGCCGACGATCGACTGGGCCGAGGTCATGTCCATCTGCATGGCGATGTCGGCAGTACCGCTCTGCAACATCTGGCCCTGGCTGACGGCGTCCTTGCTTTGCTTGATCACCACTTCGGCAAAGTAGGGCGGCTTGCCCCAGTAGTTCGGGTTGCGCTTCAGCCGGATCTCGTCATGCGGGCTGTAGCTGTCGAGCATATACGGGCCGCTGCCGACCGAGTGCTGGAGCAGCCACGCTTCGGCGGTGTCCTTCTGGTCGGCACCCGGTTCGGCGTCGCCGCCGTGGCTCTGCAGCAGATGGGAGTTGTAGGCGACGAGATAGGCATGGCTGGCCCGTGCCAGGAACTCGGAATTCGGCTGGTCCATGGTGACGACAAGGGTTTCGTCGTCCGGCGTCGCCAGCGATTTGATGCCGTTGGTGAACAGCGACGGACCGCCCTTCACGTTGTGAAGGCGTTCCCACGACCATTTGAGGTCCTGCGCATGCACGGGCGTGCCATCGGAGAACACTGCCTTGGGGTTAAGATGGAAGGTGAACTGCGTCTGGTCCGCGTTCACGTCCCAGCGCGACGCCAGACCGGGCACGAAGGAGACGTTGTCCGGGCCGAGCGAAACCAGGTGCTGATAGACGGCGCCCATATAGAACTGGCAGGTGTCGCACCAGCCGCGTGACGGGTCGAGCGAGTTCACGTCCATGTCGCGGGCAATGACCAGCGTCTTGTCGGATGGCGCGGCCGATTGCGCCTGCGCGGTGGGAGACAGGGCGGCCGGAGACAGGGCGGCTCCGGCCAGCAAAAGAAGCGTCGTGAGGCGCCCCACGCGGGCACGGCATGTTCGGTCCGACATACGTGTCTCCTTGCGACGGCTGGCTGGTGGGGGGCGTGGCAATCTGATATATCAAATTTTCTATAGCTTAGGCCGCTGCAATGGGCTGTCAAGCCGCAACTGGCGCTGGCCCAATCGGTGAAGCTGAACGAAACTGAACCTCGCAGTGCTTCGCTTTGAGCGAGGCCGATCGGAGTTGAGATGGTCCGCCTGACGCCCCTGCAACGACACACTACCGATCCGGACCAGCCGTTGGCAGGTCCCGACCCGGTCGCGCGCGAGAACCTGACCGGGATCGTCTACGCCAAGTTGCGCGCAGCGCTGCTGGAAGGGCGGCTGTGGCCCGGACAGCGGCTCAAGATCCGCGATCTGGCGAAGACCCTCGACGTGTCGGAGACGCCGGTGCGCGAGGCGGTGATGCAGCTGGTGCGCGAAGGCGGGCTGGAAATGATCGCCGGGCGCGCCATCACCGTCGCGCATCTGTCGCTGAGCCAGTACCTCGAGCTGCGTCGCATCCGGCTCGAACTGGAGGGGCTGGCGGCGGAGATCGCGGCGCCGCTGGTGACGGACCGGCTGATCAAGCAATTGGCGCAGATCCATACGGCCCTGATTGCCAGCGAGACGGCCCACGATTGGCCCACGGCGATCCGCACCAACTGGCAGTTCCATTTCACGCTGTACCAGGCCGCGGAAATGCCCGAGCTGCTGGCCATCCTCGAACGTATCTGGCTGCGCAACGGGCCGCTGGTGAACTACCAGTATCCGCACGCGCCGCCGACCTACCCCGGCCGCCATCAGCATCTGAACGTGCTGGACGCGCTGCGCCAGCGCGATGCGGCGGGCGCACGCAAGGCGGTGCGGGACGACATGATCGAGGGCGGCCGACGGCTGGTGGCGCTGCTGGAGGATATCGAGGCCGGGCGGATCAGCGTGGCGCCCGACCCGCTGCGCAGCAATGCCGTGGCGGCAGACCTTTGAGCGCGGCAACCGCATGTCACGCCGCAGCACCCTGCATCTGCCGCAGCACGCGCGCGAACATGTCAACCTCGCCGAGCTTGCCGGATTTCAGACAGAGCGTGACGCCGCTCTCCGTTGCGCGGCAGAGGCCGATACCGGGCGCGACATAGGGCGCGATCTGGAGGCGGCGTGCCCCGAGCGCGGCGACGGCCGCGCCCGATGTCTCCCCGCCCGCCACCATGAGGCGGCGGACGCCCAGGCGGACCAGCCCGGCGGCGATCCCGCCTAGAACTGCTTCCGCGCGGCGCGCCGCCGCGATGGGCCCGAATGCCGCCTGCGCAGCGGCCACACGCTGGTCGTCCGGCGCGGACGTGAAGCCCACCGGGCCCGCGGCCAGACGCGACGCCGCCCAGTCCAGGGCGGCCGCCACGAGGGAGTCCGGCCCGGCCTCGCTGAGCAGATCGATCGCGTGAACCGGGTGGTCCTGGGCGAACGCCGCCACCTGTTCTTGCGTCCGTGCCGCACAGCTGCCGGCGATCACGGCGGCCCTGCCGTCCGCCGGCGGCAGAACAGCCGGTGCCTCATGGGCGATCCAGCCCAGCGAGCGCCAGATGGCGGGATAATACGCCGCGATGGATGAGCCGCCGGTGACCAGCGAGCAGGTTACGCTCGCCTGTGCCAAGGTGCGCAGATCGTCCTCGTTCGTCGCATCGGCGATCGCATAGGGCGTGCCGGCCCGCGCCAGTGCCGCCATATGCGCCTGCACCGCCTGCCCTCCCTTCGCCACGACCGGCGCGGACAGCAAGCCCACGCGCGTGCGGGTCTGGCGCCCCAAGACCTGGACGAGGTCCGGATCGGTCATCGGTGTCAGCGGATCGAACCGCTTCGGCGAGTTGGAGACGAGCTGGTCGCCCACGAACAGATGGCCGCGGAACACAGTGCGCTCGACGGCAGGGAAGGACGGACAGAACAGCACCCACTCCGGCGCGGCGATGTCGCGCAATGCGTCTGCCGCCGGGCCGATATTGCCGTCATCCGTGGAGTCAAAGGTGGCGCAGTATTTCAGAAACAGCTGTCGTGCCCCGGCCGCGTGCAGCGCAACGCCGGCCGCCTGCACTGCGGCCACCGCCGCCGCGCGCGGCGCGACCCGGATGCGCAGCGCCACGACGATGGCGTCGGCCTCGCCTTCCGCAGCGGCCTGCGCCACCGCATCGGCATCCGTGACCAGGGCCACGCGCGCGCCGCCGGCCGCCAACATGCCGGCCAGCTCCACCCCGCCGGTCAGATCGTCGGCGATGGCGCCGAACACCATTCCCCCCGCGCCCATCCACATCACCCTGGTAGACTTGTTCTATATGATATATCGACGCGCCATCGTCCGCAATGGAGTGGCTCAATGGCCGAACTGCGAAACTCGATCGACAGGCAGCTTCGCGAACGTGCGCGCCGTGTCGTCCCGGGCGGCATGTGGGGACACATGCACGCCGACCGCCTGCCGGACGGGTATCCGCAGTTCTTCGCCCGCGCCGAGGGATGCCGGCTGTGGGATGTCGACGGCCACGAATATCTGGATTTCATGTGCAGCTGGGGACCGGTTCTGCTCGGCCATCGCCACCCAGTGGTCGAGGAAGCGGTGCGCAAGCAGGTGGCGAACGGCGACTGCATGAACGGGCCCGCCGAAGTCATGGTGGAACTGGCCGAGCTGCTGGTCGCGCAGACCCCGCATGCGGACTGGGCGCAGTTCCAGAAGAACGGCACCGATGCCACCACCACCTGCGTGACGATCGCCCGCGCCGGTACCCGCCGGCGCAAGCTGCTGGTGGCCAGGGGATCATATCACGGCGCGGTGCCCTGGTGTTCGCCCTCGCTCGCCGGCGTGACGGCCGAGGACCGGGCGCATATCCTGCATTTCGACTACAACGATGTCGCCAGCCTCGAGAACGCTGTCGATCAGGCCGGCGACGACCTGGCGGCGGTGCTGGTCTCCGCCTTCCGCCACGATCTCGGCCGCGATCAGGAAATGCCGGAAGCAGCTTTCGCCCTGGCTGCTCGCCGCCTGTGCGACCAGACCGGCGCGGCGCTGATCATCGACGATGTGCGCGCCGGATTCCGCCTGCATCCCGGCGGCAGCTGGGAGCCGCTGGGCGTACAGCCCGATCTTTCCGCCTGGAGCAAGGCGATCGCCAACGGGTACCCTTTGGCCGCCGTGACCGGCAATGACCGGTTCCGCGAGGCCGCGACGCAGGTGTTCACCACCGGCTCGTTCTGGTGCGGCGCAGTACCCGATGGCGGCGGCATTGGCCACGCTGGCGATCATCCGCGACGAGGACGTGATCGGCCGCCTCACCGCGGCCGGCACGCGCCTGCGCGCCGGGCTGGATGCGCAGGCGCGGCAGCACGGGTACGGGCTGCGCCAGACCGGGCCGGTGCAGATGCCGATGATGCTGTTCGACAACGATCCGGAATGCCGCGTCGGTGCCGCTTTCTGCGCCGCGGCGTTGCGGCAAGGACTCTATCTCCATCCGCGCCACAACATGTTCCTCTCGGCGGCACATGATGAATTCCAGATCGACCGCGCGATCGAGGCGGCAGGGCGGGCTTTCGCCTCGCTTCGGCTCGAGCAATGAAGGCCCGAGCCGATCGGCGCCGGTTACTGTGACAGTGCCCCGAAAGTCCTGGCGCTTTCACCGGGAAATGAAATTGCTGCTGGACCTCAGGTCGGCGCCGTCTCGACCGTCGCGTCGGTCTCCGCGTTGTAGAATGTCCGTCCCTCGCCAGCCAGCGACAGGCCGACGCGCTTGATCGCGCCGTCGTCGACCTTGTGCAATGCGGTGGCGCGGGGATGGTGGTGGTCTTTGTAGGGGTCGTTGCTCATTCGATTATAGCAGCAGAGCAGCACGTTGCGGGACCGCTCGGAGACGTTCTGCGAGGAGGAATGCAACGTGTTGGCGTGAAAGAACAGCGCATCGCCCGGATCCATCTCGCAGTAGACGTGATCGAGCACCCGCATCGCCTGTGTCACGCGTTCGGTATCGGCGCCGGTCTGGCCGCCGACCCGGCCGTGCTCGATGCGGCCCATGCGATGGCTGCCGCTCAGGACCTCCAGGCAGCCGTTCTCGCGGCGTGACGGATCGATCGCGATGAAGCACGCTCGCCATATCGGGAAACAGGCAGCCGTTGTTGTACCAATAGCCGTAGTCCTGATGCCAGTCCCAGGCGCCCCCGACACGCGGCCGCTTCATCGTCAGTTTGCTGTGGTAGTGATAGACTTCGCCGTCCAGCAGCAGCGCCATGCCGTCGACGATACGGGCGCTGCGCGCGACCATTCCGAACAGGTCGTCGCCGGGATGGTTCCACAGCGCCAGCTCGGTCGACGCGCCGGTGCTGTCGTTGAGGCGGATGACGTTGTTCGCGATCGCCGGGTCGGCGCCGATGGCGCGACGGAGCAGATCGACCTCCTCGGTGTCGAAGAAGCCCGGTTTCAGCACGTAGCCGTCGCGATCAAACGCCGCTCGATCGGCCTCGGTTACTTGGGGATAGCTCATGGATCGCCTCCTGTTTGTTCGATGATCCCGTGTGCGTCCGGGATGTTTTCGCGAAAGATCGCCTGGGTGCGTAGCAGTGGCACCGGCGGCAGTGCGCCGTCCCGCACCGCCCTTGTCAGCAAGGCGACGGCGCTGCGGGCCTCGGTCGCTGCATCCTGGTCGATGACCACGTCCATTTCGCCCGAGACCAGGAACCGCCTGGTGTGCTCGGTCAATTCGTGGCCGATGAACACCACCTGGCCGGCGCGGCCGCTCTCACGCAGCGCGCGGGCGATCCCGCGCGTGCCGCCGCCGAGGCAGTAGAGGCCGGACAACGCCGGGTGATCGGCCAGCAGGCGTCCCGCTGCCGCATAGGCCCGCAACGTATCGTCCTCGACCTCCTGCGTGGGCAGCAGGACGAGTCCCGGAAAATCCTCGGCGCAAATGCGCCGAAAGCCCATTTCGCGCTCCTCGTGGCCGCGATAGCGAAGCGAGCCGGCCAGCAACGCCACCACGCCGTCCGTCCGTCGCAGGAAGCGGCCGAGCAGATGGCCGGCGAGCCGCCCGGCGGCGCGATTGTCGATCCCCACATAGGCCGCCCGCGGCACGTCCGAGATGTCCGACACCAGCGTCAGAACCCGCTTGCCGTCGGCCACCAGGTCCCGGATGGTCTCGCGGACCGCCGGATGGTCGAGTGCCACCACGCCGATCCCGTCCGCGTCGGCCGCCACATCGCGAAGACCGGCGGCCAGCGCCTCCGGGCGATAGGTGTCGAGCCGATGCACGGCCACCCGCGTCTGCGGCGAGGTTTTCGCGGCTTCAGTCAAGGCGCGGCTCAGGTCGCCCAGAAAGGTATTGCTGCCCCCCGGCACCACGAAGACGAGATTGACCAGCCCCGGCTTGACCAATTCGCTGACGCCGGGGGTTGCGGCCTGCAGATAGCCGAGCCCTTCCGCGGCG
Organism: uncultured Pseudomonadota bacterium; assembly: GCA_963764895.1. Taxonomy (GTDB): domain Bacteria; phylum Pseudomonadota; class Alphaproteobacteria; order Acetobacterales; family Acetobacteraceae; genus CAVXUK01. The sequence goes on along the minus strand of CAVXUK010000004.1, from coordinate 2,275,685 downwards.
TGGAGCACGCGGCGCCGGGTACGGTCATGCACACCGCCCCGGCCATTGAGTGCGCGATCAACGGTCGCAGGCGAGACCCCGGCTGCCCGAGCGACATCCGCAATCGTCAAAGGCATCAAATTACCTCATCTATCGCCTCATCCTAATCGAGGAGTGAGGCCTTGCCAACCTCAGATCGGGCGTGCGACGATGTGAAGCGTCAAGAATGGCTTCAAAAAAGATCAGAAGCCGGTTCGGGAGAGCGTCATCAATGACCCCAGAAGGGAACCGGCCAGAGCAGCCGGAGGCGACGGGGTTCACGCCCGATCAACCGATCCGCCATCGTGACATTCCGGTCGGATGCGTCGGGGCCGGGTTCATCATGGCCGACGTGCAGCTCGCGGCGTATGCCGAGGCTGGGTTTCCGGTCGTCGCCATCGCGTCACGAACACCGTCGCGCGCGGCGGCCGTGGCGGCGCGCTGGGGCATTCCGCGCGTGCATCAAACCCCGTGGGCGCTGATCGAGGACCCGGCGGTGGCAATCCTGGATATCGCCTTCCCGCCGGACCAGCAGCCGGCGCTGATCCGGCACGCCCTCGCCCAGCCGCATATCGCCGCCATCCTGGCGCAGAAGCCGCTCGCGATGGACGCGCCGGAGGCGGCACGCCTTGCGGCCGAGGCAAAGGCAGCCGGCAAGGTCATGTCGGTCAACCAGAACATGCGCTTCGACCAGTCCATGCGCGTGCTCAAGCAGATCATGGACCGGGGAGCGCTCGGCGAGCCGGTGCTGGCGACGATCGAGATGCGCGCCATTCCGCACTGGCAGCCATACCTGCAGGCCTATGACCGACTGACGATCCTGAACATGGGCATCCATCATCTGGATGTGCTGCGGTTCCTGCTCGGCGACCCGGTGTCCATCAGCACGACGGCCCGCACGGACCCGCGGACCACGTTCAGGCACGTCGACGGCATCACCGTGTCGACGTTGCGGTTTCCGTCCGGCGCGCTGGCAGTCTCGCTGGAGGATGTCTGGAGCGGGCCGCGTGAGGCAGGATTTGCCGCCGATACCTACATCAAATGGCGCATGGAAGGCACCGACGGCGTGGCGCAGGGGACGATCGGTTGGCCGGACTATCCCAACGGCAGCCCGTCGACGTTGCGCTACGCTTCCCGCACCGCCACCGGCGGGAATTGGGTTGAGCCACGGTGGAGCACACGGTGGTTCCCGCAAGCCTTCGCGGGGGTGATGGAGCAATTGCAGTACGCGGTCGCCACGGGCAGCCCGCCGGTGCTGGACGCGGCCGACAACGTTCGGACGATGGCGCTGGTGGACGCCGCCTATCGCTCGCTGAGCGAGCGCCGGGAAGTGGCACTGATCGAAATCAGGACATAGAGCACGGACATGATGCAGGTCGGTATCTTCAACGGCTACTTCCCGTACGGGCTGGAGGAGCAGGCGCGACGCATCCGGGCGCTCGGCTTCAACACGGTGCAGCTCGACCTGGCATTCAAGGACATCGATTTTTCGACGCCGGATTCGATCACCCCGGACAAGGCGAGACGGGTGCGAGAGGTGTTCCGCGACCATGATCTGCCGATCTGCGCGCTGTCCGGCTACACCAACATCGTGCATCCCGACCCCGTGGCACGAAAGGCGAAGCTGGACCACCTGCGGGCGATCATCCGCAACGCCCGGCATTTCGGCACGCCCTACGTGATCAGCGAGACCGGGACCTACGCCACCGACAGCGACTGGGTCTCCCACCCGCGCAACCGGACCGAGGAAGGCTTTGCCGAGTGCCGTGCGATCATCGCGGAGCTGGCGCGACTCGCCTATGACCACGGCGCAGTGTTCCTGCTGGAGACATACGTCAACAACGTGATCGGCTCGGTCGAGGAGACCGTGCGTCATATTCGCCGAAGTCGATCATCCGGGGCTTGGCCTGCTGATGGACCCGACGAACTACTTCGAAGACCACAATATCGACGCGATGGGGCGCGTCCTGCGCCAGATTTTTGACACGCTGTCGGACAAAATCCGCATCGCCCATGCCAAGGACGTGAAACGGTCGCGTGACGGCGATGGAAAAGCACGCGGACATCGATGCGTCCGAGGCGCATCGTTTCCGCGGTGTCGGTGCGATCGAACTGCCGGCGCCGGGCCTCGGGTCGCTGGACTATGACGACTACCTGCGGCGGCTGTCGCGCAAGCACCCGAACATCCCGTTGATCATCGAGCATCTGGACGAGGCTGACGTGCCGCGCGCGAAGCGGTTCATCGACGCGCAAATTGCGCGCCAACGGAGTTCGAAGCGAACCGTTGAGCGCATCATCCGCGTGTGCCAGTGTGGCGTGCCGCCGGGGATCTGAATATGTCTCCGATGGCGACACGATATGCGGCTAAGAACGAACAAGAGTGGCTAACCGGGAGGTTTGCGATGTTCACAAAACTGACAATACTGTTCGCTACCGCGTTTCTAGGACTGGCGATGCCGCTGGCTGCATACGCCAAGACGTTCTACTGGGTTTCGCATGGTTCGCCGGCCGATCCGGTCTGGACCTACTTCCTGGCCGGTGCGAAGCAGTGGGCCAAGGATACCGGCAATACGGTCAACACGTCGTTCCACAATGGTGACGTGGCCTCGCAACAGGAAGCGCTGCGTGCCGCGATCGCCGCCAAGGCCGATGGCATCGTCACCAGCAGCCCCGATCCGGGCAGCCTCGTCGAGCTCGCCAAGGAGGCAAATGCGGCGCACATCCCGATCATCAACTTCAACACGCCCGACCCGAAGGCCAGTTTCGATGCCTATGTCGGCGGCGACAACACCGTGTTCGGCCGGCGCTGGGCGCAGTACCTGGTCGACAAGGGGCTGGTGAAAAAGGGTGACTTCGTTTGGATGCCGGTCGAAGTGCCGGGCGCGACCTACGGCGTACAGGAGGAAGCCGGCGCGGCCAGCGTGTTGAAGCCGCTTGGCATCACCTGGGAAGTCACCGACGCGACGCTCGATCAGGCCGAGATCATCAACCGCATGTCCGACTACCTGACCGCCAATCGGAAGAAGATCAAGGCCATCATCAGCCTCGGCGACCTGGTGGACGGCAGCATCAAGCGCGTGTTCGACCAGGTCGGCGTGAAGCCGGGCGAGATCCCGGTGATCGGCTGGGGCGACTCGCTGGACACCACGGCGGAAGTGCTCGATGGCTATGTGGTCGCCGCACAATGGCAGGACCCGCAGGCGACCAGCTACGTCGCCCTGACGCTGGCGGCGATGGCAGCAAGCGGCATTCCGCCGGGATTCAACGTCATCACCGGCGCGCTGTATGACAAGAGCAACGCAAAGACTTACGAAAAGATCCTGTCCGCGAAATAACGCAAAGCCAGCAGCACGCGCGGCGGCCGGAGCCGCCGCGCGTTGTTTCACAACGTGTCAGGATCGCCGTGCAATCTCGTTCGCTCGTCCCACGCCTGATCGCCCGACCCGAGTTCGGTCCCTTCGTCCTGCTGATCGTCGAGATGTTTGCCTTCTGGGCGATCAACCACGACTTCCTCTCGCCGCAGAACATCAGCAATACGTTGGCCTTCACCGTCGAGCTTGGCCTGATCGCGCTGGGCATGACGCTGTTGATGACCGCCGGGGAGTTCGATCTCTCGGTGGGCTCGATGTTCGGGTTCTCCGCCGTGCTGATGTGGACGCTGTTCAACAGCGGGCTCACGTCGTTGACCGTGGGATTCCTGGCAGCGCTGGTCGCCGCCGCGTTGATCGGGCTGGTCAACGGCTGGTTTGTCACGCGGCTGAAGATTCCGTCGTTCCTGGTGACGCTGGGCATGTTGCTCGTCTTGCGCGGCACCGCGCTGTTCGTCACCGACGGGTTTCCGCAACGCACCTGGAGCGCCGGTGGCAGTTGGCTCGCTGACCTGCTGGTCGGCGATTTCTTCGTCCTCGGCTTTCGCGTCTACGGGTCGCTGTTCTGGTTCATCGGCGCGGCGCTCGCCTTGGGCTACGTGCTGACGCAGACCAAGATCGGCAACTGGATCCAGGCGACGGGCGGCAATCCGGGAGCCGCCAGGGCGCGGGGCGTCAACGTCGACCGCACCAAGATCGGGCTGTTCATGCTGTCGGCCGTGTTGTCGGCCCTCGCCGGCGTCATCAGCTCGATCCGCACCTCCGCCGCCAATCCGAACAGCGGCACCGGCTACGAGCTGGAGGTGATCGCGATGGTGGTGATCGGCGGCACCGCCCTGACCGGCGGGCGCGGCACCATCATCGGCACCGTGTTCGGTATCCTGATCCTGCGCGTCATGCGCAACGGCATCGTGCTGATCGGCGTGCCGGGCCTCGCCTACAACATCTTCATCGGGGCGATCATTCTGGGGATGATGGCGCTGCATTCCTGGCTCGAACGCCGGCATCAGGCGGGGACCTGACCATGGCCGAGCCATTGATCCGCATGGTCAACGTCAGCAAATTCTATGGCCGGGTACAGGCGCTCGAGGACGTGATCGCTGACGGTCAACGAGCGTGAGATCGTCGGCCTGCTCGGCGACAACGGCGCGGGCAAGTCGACGCTGATAAAGGTGTTGTCCGGGGCGGTACCGCTGACCAGCGGCGAGATTTTCATTCGCGGACGCAAGGTCGACATCCGGTCCACCACCGATGCGATCGCCCACGGCATCGAGACGATCTACCAGGATTCCGCGCTCGTCACGCAGTTGTCGATCGCCCGCAACCTGTTCCTTGGACGGGAGCCGATCAAAGGGCCTCGCTTCTTCGGCCGCATGGACAAGGCGGCGATGGACAAGGTTGCCCGTACTCTTTTGCAGCAGGTTGGAATCAGCAAGGACATCCCGCCCACCACGCCGATCGGCTCGCTCTCGGGCGGCGAACGGCAGGCGGTCGCGATCGCGCGCGCGATGCACTTCGAAAGCGACCTCATCATTCTCGATGAGCCTACCAACAATCTCGGCGTGGCGGAGACTCAGGGGGTCTTGCGGTTCGTGCGCAACGCCCGTGATTCCGGACACTCATGCATCTTCATCGCGCACAACATCCATCATGTCTTTCAGGTGGTGGACCGCATCGTGGTCATGCGTCGCGGCCGCGTCGTCGCCGATGACATCGATCCCCGGCGCAGCACGGTCGATCAGGTGGAGCGCGTGATCACGGGCATGTCGGACCATGATGAGGCGGGCGTTGATGTAAGCGCTCCACGCATGGGCGTGCCGGGGCCGGCGCTACCGAAAGGCCGATGACTTCGTTATCCTCCAAGCTCCAGCGCCTCCCGGCTATCGACCCGCAGGATTTTCTCGACGCGTGCCCGCGCTGACGCCAATGCCTGCGCGTCGCTCTTTGCGTGCGTGAGTGCTGCGTGGATCTCGTCTCCCAGCACCATCTCGATGCGGCGGTACTGCGGCAACGGCGGGCGCTGCCATGTCTGCAACAAGTTGCGCCGGGCGAGATCGTTGACGAATGGCACGATCGGCGAGCTCGCGGCGATTTCCGGATCGGCGCTCATGCTGAAACGCGGGAGCACGGGGAAACCCGTTCTGATGTGCATCCGGATCGCTTCCGGCGATGTCATCCAGCGGATCGCTTCGAAGGCCATTTCGACGCGATCGTCCTGCAGGTTCGATGGCACCGCCAGCAGGAAGCCGCCCAGCGGAGACACGTTGTCGCCACCCGGGCCTGCGGGTTGCGGCAGGTACTGGACGCGGCGCTTCACCTTGGAACGAACGTCATATTCGAACCTGGCGGCGCGCATCGACCAGCAATAGATCATCGCGGCGTGCCCGTTCATGAACAGTTCCAGCGCCGTGTTCCAGCTCATGTCGAGAACGCCGGGCGGGGAGATCGGCACCAGCTCGTGCATGTAGGCCAGCGCCTGCCTGGCGTTCTCGGTGGCCACCGTCACCTCCAGCGCGCCGTAATCCACCTGTTCCAGCGACCAGATGGCGCTTTCGCGCGGCAGGTTCACGACGGCCCCACCGCAGCAGGCCAGCAGGAACAGAAAAGTCGACGCCAGCGGCATGCCGCGCTGTCCGTTCCAGGCGATGCCGTAGCGGCCGCGCTCCGGCGCGTGGAAGGCACGGCCGGCGGCGAGCACGTCGGCAAACGAGCGCGGCGGCGTCAGCCCCGCCTCCTGGAACAGGTCGCGGCGTACCGCCATGAGCTCGATGGAGGCGAAAATCGGCACCGCCTCCTGCCGGCCGCGCCAGCGGCCCGTCGCCCAGACCCGAGGGTCGAAGTCCAGCGAGTCGATGCCGGCCTGATAGACATAGTCCTCGGCGCGCCGGATGTAGCCGCTCTCGACGGCATCCCCCAGCCAGGGAACATTGAGCATGATCACGTCATACGCGGACACGTCGGCGCGGGCATTCTCGACCACGCGGTCATACAATGCCGGCAATGGGCGCAAGTCGAAATCGCGGCGGGACCCGAGGTTGTTGCGGTAATCCGCCCAAAGATTCTGCAAAGACGAGCAGTAATCGTCGGCATGCATCAGGAAGCGGAGCTTGCGTTCGTGCTTGAGCTGGCGCTGTAGCAGCGCGGGCGGCGGCGCGAGATGGGATTCCAGGCGCGAACCGCCGAAGTAGTAGTCATCTTCGACCTCATGGTTCGGCCGCATGCCCACCGTCTGCGCCAGCAGCGATTTGGTCTGCCGCGCATAGGACAGGAACGCCGCCAGCATCGTCTCGCTCGGGTGCAGGCTGAACGTCTTGCCGGTCCGCCCGATGGGCCGGCGACGGATCAGGTCCTGCTGGATCAACGCCTCGATGCGCCGCATGGCGGTCGTGAACGGCACCTCCGCCACCTGCGCGAGCTTCGAGATGGTCACCACGTCGCCGCGGATGTGGCTGCGGACCAGATGCACCGCGATGTTCCAGACCGGGTCGGGATCGGCCATCGGGAACAGCGCGTGGTACGGCTGCCGAACCCGCTCGAGATATTCGATCACGCGCAGCAGTTCCTGGTCTTTCACCGCACCCCCCTGTGATGCGCATATTCCCATAATGGATAAATTTGGGCTAGACGCGCGGTCACGCTGCGACCTCAATGGCGAGCGTTGGAGCCGTAGTAAGCGGCCATGGTCGGGGGAGAGGATGTCCGATGCTGTCTGAGGGCCCGATGGCCGCACGACGTATCCTGCTTCGCGACGCCGTCGTCGTGACGATGGATGACGATCTCGGCGACCTGCGGCCCGGCTGCGTGCTGATCGAAGGCGACCGGATCACAGCGGTCGGTCCCGATATTCGCGCCGATGACGCCGAGACGATCGAGGCCGCCGGCTTCATCGTGATTCCGGGCCTGATCAACGCGCATATGCACACCTGGCAGACGGCGCTGCGCGGTGCCGCCGCCGACTGGACGTTGCTGGAGTATTTTCGCTGGGTCCATGCGGGCCTCGCGACCCGGTTCGCGCCCGAGGACATCCACATCGCCACCCTCGCAGGCGCGCTGAACCAGATCAACTGCGGCACGACCACACTGGTGGACTGGTGCCACAACAATCCCACCCCTGCGCACACCGACGCGGCGGTGGCAGCGCTGCAGGAATCCGGCATCCGCGCGGCCTTCTTCCACGGCTCTCCGAAGCCCGACCCGCGGCCCGGCGAACGGCATTTCTCCGAAATCCCCCACCCGCGCGGCGAGATCGAGCGGCTGTTGGCCGGCCCGTTCGCGGCGCGCGAGGGCAAGCTCAGCCTGGGCATGGCGATCCTGGGGCCGCACTACTCGACGCTGGAGGTGGCTCTTCAGGATATCCGTCTGTCGCGTGAGCTCGGACTGATCGCCTCCATGCACCAGGGCGGCGGCCCGGCGAAGTCGCCCCAGGGCTGGGACGTGCTGGAGGCGCAGGGGCTGGTCGGCCCCCTGGTCAACATCGTGCATGGCAACGACCTGCCGGACGACCGGCTGGCGCGCTTCGTGGCGGCTGGCGTCAGCTTCTCGCTGACGCCCGAGAACGAGATGGCACAGGGCCACGGCCACCCCATCACCGGGCGGCTGCGCGCGCTGGGTGCCGCGCCGTCGCTGGGCGTTGATCTGGAAAGCGCGGTGTCGGGCAGCATGATTGCCGTCGCGCGCACCGCGCTGTCGCATCAGCGCGCGCTCGACAACGCGGCGTCCCGCGCCGCGACCGGCGCGATACCGTCGACCAGCACCATCAAGGTGCGCGAGGCGCTGTCCTGGGTCACGCGGGAGGGGGCACGGATGCTGGGCATGCAGGCCCGGATCGGCACGCTGACCCCCGGCAAGCAGGCCGACCTGGTGCTGATCCGCGCCGAGGATTTCGACCTCTGGCCGGTGCATGATCCGGTCTCGACCGTCGTCATGCAGTCCCATCCCGGCAACGTCGATTCGGTCATGATCGCTGGGCGCTGGCACAAGCGCGGCGGCCGGCTGCTGAACATCGATCTCACCCCGATCCGCGCGCGCCTTGCCGCGTCGGGCGCACGCATCCTGGCCGAGCTCGGCTGGCTGGGTGGAAAGAAGGAACACGCCGCATGACGTCGGAGCAGCACCTCGCGTGGATCGGCCTCGGCAAGCTTGGCCTGCCCATGGCGGCACGCATCGCGGGCGCTGGCCACAGGATCGTCGGCCACGATTTGAGCGCGGCCCGTGTGGACGCCGCACGCCAGCGCCAGATCGTGGTCGCCGGCAGCCGCGAGCAGGTGCTGAAGGGGGCCAGCGCCGTGGTGACGTCCCTGCCCGACGATCATGCGCTGGAGGCGGCACTGTTGGGCGATGGCGGCCTGCTGGCCGCCATGGCGCCCCGCGAAATACTGGTCGATACCAGCACCGTCAGCGCCGAAGCCTCCGCGCGAGTCGCCGCCGAGGCCGAGCGGCGCGGGATCGCCTATCTTCGGGCGCCCGTCTCGGGCAATCCCGTGCTCGCCGAACGCGGCGAGCTGACTGTGCTCGCATCCGGCCCGCGCGCCGCGTTCGAGCGGATACGCCCGTCGCTCGCGGCGTTCTCCAAGGCGCAACATTATCTGGGCGAGCAGGAACAGGCGCGCTATGCCAAGCTGGCGATCAACCTGATGATCGCCGTCTCGGCCGGGATGATGGCCGAGGCCCTGACCCTGGCCCGCAAGGGCGGCGTGGACCCCGGCCAGATGCTGGACCTCATGGTCGACAGCGCCATCGGCTCGCCGATGGTGAAGTACAAGGCGCCGCCGCTGAAGGCCGGCGACTACAGCTCGACATTCTCCTGCCGGCAGATGGCCAAGGACCTCGATCTGATCCTGGCTGCGGCCCGCGGGGCGGACATGCCGGCACCGCTCGCGGCCCAGCAGCGTGAGAGCTATTCTGCGTTGATCGCCAGCGGCGAAGGCGATGACGATTTCATCGCGACGGTCCGTCATGCCGCCCGCCTCGCGGGGCTGGCCGACACGAACGGTTAGGAGCAGGTGCCATGCGCGAACTCGATGAACATAACATCACCGACGAGGTGATCCGCCGCATTGCCGGTTGCGACAACGCACGGCTCAAGACGCTGGTGACCGCCCTTGTCCGCCATCTGCACGCCTTCGCGCGGGAGGTGGAACTGACCGAGGCGGAATGGGTCGCGGCGATCGCGTTTCTGACCCGGACCGGGCAGATCTGCGATGAGAAACGGCAGGAATTCATCCTTCTGTCCGACACGCTCGGCCTTTCGACCCTCGTCGACGCGATCAACAATCGCGCGGCGCCGGGCGCCACCCAGTCCACCGTGCTGGGCCCGTTCTTCGTGGAAGAGGCGCCACCGGCCGCGCAAGGCAGCGATATCGACCCTGGCGACGAGAGAGGCGGCGAGAGCCTTTACGTGGATGTCCAGGTCACCGACCCGCACGGCCGCGCCGTGCCGAATGCCCGCGTCGACGTTTGGCATTCGGACGCGGAAGGGTTCTATGACGTGCAGCGCGACGGGCAGAACGTCGCACGCCGCGCCCGGTTTTCGACCGGGCCCGACGGCGAGCTGCGCTTCTGGACCACGACGCCGGCCAGCTACCCGATCCCCGACGACGGTCCGGTCGGCGATCTGCTGAAGGCGACGGCCCGGCATCCGTGGCGGCCCGCGCATGTGCATTTCATGATCGACGCCCCCGGCTTCCGGCGGCTCGTGACGCACGTGTTCGTCAATGGCGACCCGTATCTCGATAGCGATGCGGTGTTCGGCGTGAAGGAGTCGCTGATCGACGATTATCCGTCGCAACCCGCCGGGATCGCTCCGGATGGGCGCCAAATGGATCATCCATACCGAGTGCTGCGGTATCGCTTCGGGCTGACCCCGCTCGCGGCGACGCCAAACGGCCACTGACGCGCGGGTGGCGAAGTCCGGGAGGAAACAGTGCCAGAAGGAATGGTAGCGACACAGGCCGAGGCATTGCTGGCCCGGCTGCGCCCTTTATTGGGCGACCGGGTCACGTCAGGTCTCGGCACGCGCCAGCAGTATGGCCGCAGCGAGGCCTACCGCCTGCCCACCCTGCCCGACCTCGTGGCGCGCCCGGCCAGCACGGCCGAAGTACAGGATATCGTGCGCGCGTGCCGTGAAACCGAGGTCCCCGTCGTGGCTTTCGGCGCCGGAACGTCGCTGGAGGGAAACGCTGCCGCCGTCGCCGGCGGCCTGTGCCTCGATCTCGGGGATATGGATCGGGTACTGGCCATCAATGCGGCCGACATGGATGTGCGTGTTCAGCCCGGCATCCGGCGCAAGGCGCTGAACGCACAGCTGCGCGACACCGGCCTGTTCTTTCCGATCGATCCGGGAGCGGACGCCTCGATCGGCGGCATGGCATCGACACGCGGCTCCGGCACCATGGCGGTTCGCTACGGCACCATGCGTGACAACGTCTTGTCGCTCGAAGTGGTCCTGGCTGACGGCCGTGCCATCCGCACCAGCCGCCGCGCCCGCAAATCCGCCGCCGGCTACGACCTTACCCGGTTGTTCGTAGGCGCGGAGGGCACGCTCGGCATCATCACCGAAATTACGTTGCGCCTGCACCCGCAACCCGAAGCGATTGCCGCCGCCGTGTGTCCCTTCCCGGCGCTTGGCCCGGCGGTGGAAACCGCGGTTGCCGTCATGCAGGCGGCCATACCCGTGGCTCGGATCGAGTTGCTGGACGATGTGATGATCCGGGGCGTGAACAAATATTCCGGCTTCGACTATCCCGAGACACCGACCCTGTTTCTGGAATTCCACGGCAGCACCGCAGCCGTTGCCGAACAGGCCGCGCTGGTGGAAGCGATGGCGGCGGCGGCCGGCGGCCAGGGACTGCAGTGGACGACGGACCCGCAAGCGCGCACGCGCCTGTGGCATGCCCGTGACAACACGCTATACGCCGGCCGCGGGCTGCGCCCGGGCTGCGAGGCAATCATCACGGACATCTGCGTCCCAATCTCCGCCTTGGTCGAATGCCTCGAAGCGACCAAGCGGGATGCCGACACGGCCGGCCTTGTCGCACCGATCGTCGGGCATGTCGGCGACGGCAATTTTCACATGCTGATCCTGGTCAACCCGGCCGACGCCGAGGAAATTGCACGGGCACGGAATTTTCATGCCGCCATGGTCCGGCGGGCAATCGCACTGGACGGCACCTGCACCGGAGAGCACGGTATCGGCACTGGCAAGATCGCGTATCTGCAGGAGGAGCTGGGCGAGGCGGTCGACGTGATGCGTGCCGTCAAACAGGCGCTGGACCCGCTCGGGATCATGAATCCCGGCAAGATCTTTTACGGCACGCCGCTGGACCTTGCCAGATGATCACCGCGTTGGAGAGCCGCACTCCGGCGACCGGGCTCGAAGCGGCACCACTGCTGGAATTGCGCGGCATCAGCAAGAGCTTCGCCGGCATCAGGGCATTGAACAACGTCTCCCTCGCGATATGGCCCGGCGAGGTCCATATGCTGCTGGGCGAGAACGGTGCGGGCAAGTCGACGCTGATGAAGGTGCTGTGCGGCGCCATCCACGCGGACGAGGGCAATTTCCTGCATCGTAGCCAGCCGGTCAGCATTGCATCGCCTTCCGATGCGCGACGCCTGGGAATTGCGGTCATCTTCCAGGAATTCTCGCTGGTTCCTTATCTCGACATCGCGCACAACATTTTCTTCGGTCGCGCCTTCAAGGGCCGAAATCCCGGGCACGCTGGACCGGCGCCGCCTGTACCGGGAAGCGACGCGTGTGCTCGACACGATCGGTTTCAGCATCGATCCGCGCCGCAAGGTGCATCAACTCGGTGTCGCGCAGCAGCAAATGGTGGAGATCGCCAAGGCGCTGTCGCAGGATGCGCGCATCCTTGTCATGGACGAACCGACCGCGGCACTCTCCGACCGCGAGTCCGAGCAGCTGTTCGCGATGATACAGCGGCTCAAGGCAGACGGCGTCGCGATCATCTACATTTCGCATCGCATGGCCGAGGTGTTCGCGCTCGGCGACCGCATCACGGTGCTGCGCGACGGTCAGCGCGTGCGGTCACTGCTGCCCGCGGAAGCGACACCCGAAGAGCTGGTGCGGCTGATGGTCGGCCGCCCGGTGAACATGACCTATCCCCGCCACTTTCGCGCGCCGGGCCCATTGATCCTCGACGTGAGCGGCCTGTCCGCGCCGAACGGGATTCAGGACATCTCGCTGCAAGTCCATGAAGGTGAAATTGTCGGCCTGTGCGGGCTGGTCGGCTCCGGACGGACCGAGGTGGCGCGTGCGATATTCGGGGCCGATCCGATCACGAGCGGGCAGGTGCGCGTGTTCGGCCGGCTGCGTCGCGGCGGCCCGGATGTCTCCGCCAAGCTCGGCATGGCGCTGATCCCCGAGAGCCGAAAGACCGAAGGTCTGGCCATGATCCGCTCGGTCGGCGACAACCTCGTGCTGGCAGGCCTCGACCAGCTTTTCCCCCGGCGACTGTTTCGCCCGGGAACCGCACGCGCGAAGGCACGGGAGATCGTCGAGCGGCTGCGTATCGCCACTACCTCCACGCTGCGCAGCGTCAGCACTCTGTCGGGCGGCAACCAGCAGAAGGTGGTGATCGGCAAGTGGTTGCCGGCAGGAGCGCGGCTGTTCATCTTCGACGAACCCACGCGTGGCATCAACGTCGGCGCCAAGGCGCAGATCTTCGCGCTTATCGATGAGCTGGTACAGGCCGGGGCCGGCGTGCTGATGATCAGCTCCGAGCAATCGGAAATCGTGCATGTCTGTGACCGCGCCTACGTCATGCGCGCCGGGCGGATCGCGGGCGAGTTGGCCCGCGAATCGCTGACCCCCGGAAATATCGTTCGGCTGGGAATGCACGAATGAGTGCCATGGTTCGGCACGGGCCAATCGCCCGTGTGCCTGGCGTTGCAGTGGCGCTTGGCGTGCTGGTCATCATTTTCACCGCGGTCAGCCGGGACTTCGCGACGCCGGGCAACCTGACCAACGTGCTGGTCCAATCGAGCGTCCTGCTGCTCCTGGCACTGCCGATGACCTTCGTGATCATGACCGAGGGTCTCGACATCTCGGTAGGGGCCGTCCTGACGCTCGGCACCCTGGGCGTTGCCGCGACGGCAATGGCCACCGGTTCGGTCCTGCTGGCGCTGCTTGCGGGCCTTGGGATCGGCATCGCGTTCGGGCTGCTCAATGGATGGCTCGTGGCCATCCTCGATCTGCCGCCGTTCGTCGCGACGCTCGGCACCTTCAGCATCGCCCAGGGATTGGCGCTCGCCGTGAGCGGCGGCCAGAGCATCGTCGGCATGCCGGCGGCCCTGCTCACAGTCTATTCCGGCAAGCTGGCCGGCATCCCGGTGCCGCTCGTGCTGGTTGCGGTGGCTTATGCGGTCATGCACACGTTGCTGTATCACACCGCCTTCGGCACCTACATTTTCGGCCTCGGCGGCAATCGGGAGGCGCTGACCCTCGCGGGGGTGTCGCAGCGCCTCATGCTGATCGCCGTCTATGGGCTGACCGGCCTCATGGCGGGGTGCGGCGCGCTGCTGCTCACCGCGCGGCTGAACGCGGGGCACCCCACCGCCGGGATCGGCCTGGAGTTCGATGCCATCGCCGCGGTCGCGGTCGGCGGCACCTCGTTCGAACGCGGCAATGGCTGGCTGTTCGGAACGCTGCTCGGCGTCGTCACGATCGGTGTCCTGCGGAACGGGATGGATCTATTGGCGCTGCCCTCGTCGCTCCAGGTCTCCTGCGTCGGGCTGCTGGTGATATCCGCGTTCCTCTTCGAGGCGGTGAAGGGTGAGGCACCGTGAGCGCCGTCGTCAGGCGGTGGCCGAGGATGCCGCACGCAGCGTTGCAGTGGTTGCCGCGACTGCTTGCGGTCGTGCTGCTTTGCGCCGGGCTCAGTGTTGCGAGCGACGTGTTCCTGTCCTGGGGCAATGCCGTCAACGTGCTGCGCCAGACCAGCCTGCTGTTCATCAGCGCGTCGGGGCTGACGCTCGTCGTGCTGACCGCTGGGCTTGATCTCTCGGTCGGCTCGACGATCGGGCTTGCCGCCTGTGTTGCCGGGACGGTGATGAAGGCCACCGGCGAGCCGCTGCTCGGCGCTGCATGCGGGATCTGCGTTGGCGCGCTGGCCGGTCTGTGCAACGGCATGATGGTCACCTTCCTGCGCATCCCTTCGTTCATCGCGACCTACGGTATGCTGTGGGTGCTGCAGGGGCTGGCCTATTTCTACATGGCCGGCGAGGCCGTTTACGGCTTTCCGTCCGGCTTCCGGCAGCTCGGCCGAGGGATGCTGGGCGGTGTCCCGATCCCGATCTTCGTCATGCTGGGGATCCTCGCGCTCGGCGTCTTCGTTTTGCAGCGTACAACGATCGGTCAGCAGATTTACGCCGTCGGCAGCAACGCGACCGCAGCGCGCCTGTCGGGCGTGCCGGTGCGGCGCCGCCTTCTGCTCGTCTATGTGGCAAGCGGCGTCATGGCGGGCCTCGGATCGCTGGTCTTCCTCGCACAGCTGAATTCAGCACAGGCCGATATCGGCAGCACGCTCACGCTGCCCGCCATCGCGGCGGTGCTGGTTGGCGGCACGTCCCTCTTTGGCGGCATCGGCAGCCTGTCGGGCACTTTCGTTGGTGCATTGCTGCTGACGCTGGTGCTGAACGGCATGAATCTTCTGAATGTCGATGCGGCATGGCAGCCGTTTGCGACCGGCGTGATCATCCTTGCTGCGGTCTGGCTCGACCGGCGCGCCAGTCGGCATCGCAGCACATAGCAATCCCCAGAACAGGACGGAGAGGAAGCATGGCGAGACGAACAGGGATTTTGGCGGCTGCGTTCGGCATATCCCTTTGTGTCGGGATGCCGTTGGCGGCGCAGGCAGAAGGCGAGACGATCGCGTTGCTGACGAAGAATCAGACCAATCCGTTCTTCGCCGCGGAGCGGCTGGGTGCCGAAAGCGCGGCGCGCCAGATGGGCGCCAAGATCATCGAGTATATTCCGACGCAGCCGGATAGTATTCCCGAGCAGATGAGCGAGATCGACAACATCATCCAACGCAAGCCGGACGCCATCGTGATGGTGCCCGTGGACTACAAGGCGATGGTACCGGGTGTCCAGCGGATCAACGCGGCGGGAATACCGGTGGTGAACGTCACCGATCGTAGTGCCGGGGGCAGCTTCCTCTCGTTTGTCGGCGCCAACGACTATGAAATCGCCAAGGCGACCGGGATCGAGCTGCTCAAGGCGATGGGCGGCAAGGGAACAGTGATAATCCTGGAGGGCGTGCCCGGTGCGCTGACCAGCATGGACCGGCTCCGCGGCTTCAAGGACGCGATCAAGACATTTCCGGACGTCCGGCTCGTCGCCTCGCAGCCCGCCAACTATCAGCGGCTGCAGGCGATGCAGGTGATGGACAACCTGCTGCAGTCGCACCCGAACGTGGACGGCATCATGGCCTCGAACGACGCCATGGCGATCGGTGCCGTCGATGCCCTGGAAGACGCGAACCACAAGGCGCTGGTCGTCGGCATCAACGGGACGCTGGAGGCGATCGACGCCATCAAGTCGGACAAGATGCTCGCGACCGGCGACTATGACGGGTTCCTGCAAGGCTGCATCGGCACGATGATCGCGATACGTTCACTCCGCCACCAGCCGATTCCCGCAACGGTCACGGCTCAGGCGGTGGCGATCGACCGGGCGAATCTCGGCGCGTACGATACGCCGCCCGCCAAACGCAGCTGCCCGGAGTGGAGCCAGGCAACGCAGCAGTAAGGATTGCGTCGCTGGTCAGGATCAAGGCTCTTGACCAGCCGAGCGGGCCGCGTTGGAGTTTCCCATGCACGCGGCCCACTCCGCATCACTCGTAGGAGCTCGCATGAAAGCGATCAGACTGCGCACCCCTGGCGGCCTCGGCAATCTGACGCTGGTTGATGTCGACGATCCGGGCGCGCCCGCCGCCGGGGACGTGCGCGTCCGTCTGCATGCCAGTTCGCTGAACTACCATGATTATGGCGTGGTCAGCCGCGACGGCTGGCAGGCCGACGGGCGCATCCCGATGTCCGACGGTGCCGGTGTGGTCGAGGCGGTCGGAGCGGGCGTGACCGAGTTCGTGCCCGGCGACCGGATCGTGTCATGCTTCTTTCCCACATGGCATGACGGGCCGGCGACGCTGGGGAATTTCGTGACCGTGCCGGGCGACGGTATCGACGGCTACGCCCGTGACGTGGTCAACCGCCCCGCAGCATACTTCACCCACGCGCCGAAGGGCTACAGCCATGCCGAGGCGTCGACCCTCACCACGGCTGGGCTGACCGCATGGCGTGCCCTGGTCGTCGAGGGCGGGTTGAAGGCCGGGGACACGGTCCTGGTCCTAGGCACGGGTGGCGTGTCGATCTTCGCCCTGCAGTTCGCGAAGCTGATGGGAGGATCCGTCGTCGTCACCTCGTCGTCGGACGAAAAGCTGGCACGCGCGCGTGCTTTGGGGGCCGACCACACGATCAATTACAAGCTGCACACGGATTGGGGCGTCCGGGTGCGCGACTGGACGGGCGGGCGCGGGGTCGACCATGTGATCGAGGTCGGCGGTCCCGGAACGCTGCCGCAATCCATCGCGGCGGTCCGCGTCGGCGGGCATATCGCGCTGATTGGCGTCCTGACCGGACGGATCGGTGCGGTACCGACGGCGGCCCTCATGGCAAAGCAGGCGCGGCTGCAAGGCCTGATCGTCGGCAGCCGGCGCCAGCAGACCGACATGGTGCGCGCGATCGACGCCACCGCCGTCAGGCCGATCATCGATCGCAGCTTTGCGTTGGCCGAGATTGCCGACGCGTTCCGCTATCAAGCGAGCGGCACACATTTCGGCAAGATCTGTCTCGAGTTCTGACCAGAAGGCTCCGCCGCAAAACGCGCCCGACGGAGGCCCGGACTCGTTGGATGGTAGCGGCGGGCGGATTTGAACCACCGACCAAGGGATTATGATTCCCCTGCTCTACCACTGAGCTACGCCGCCATCCGCACCCGCCGGCACGCCCGCCCGCGGAGGCGCGGGAAATACCGCCTCCGCCATCCGCCCGTCAACCCGCCGGCAGCGTGCCGCAGATGAAGCCGCCGCCGAGCACCCGTTCATCGGCGTAGAACACGCAGGCCTGCCCCGGCGCCGCCAGTGCCGGCGTATCCAGCACAACCTCCGCGCCGTCCGCCGTCGGCACGACTTCCGCCGCCCGCGGCGCCTCGCGGGCGCGGAGTTTCACGTGGCAACGCGTGCGCGTCGGCTCGGCCAGCCAGTTCACGTCGCGCAACCGCACCCGGCGGCTGCCGGATGTCGGGGCACCGACCACCACGCGCCGCCGCGCGGCATCCAGGGCCACCACCACACGCCGCCCGTCCCGGCCTTGTCCGGCGACGCCCAGCCGCCGCGCCTGACCGACCGTGTAATGCGCCACACCGTCATGCGCACCGACCACCTCACCCGCATCGGTGACGATCTCGCCCGGCGCCAGCGCATCGGGCCGCAGCGCACCGACCACGCCGGTGTAGCTGCCGGACGGCACGAAACAGATATCCTGGCTGTCCGGCTTGGCCGCCACCCCCAGCCCAAGCCGCGCCGCCGCCGCCCGGACGGTCGCCTTGTCAGGCATGTCGCCCAGCGGAAACAGCGCGAAATCCAGCTGCTGGCGCGTGGTGGCGAACAGGAACCAGCTTTGGTCACGTGCCGGATCGACGGCCCGGTGCAGTTCGGCGCCTTCGGGGCCATCGATGCGGCGCACATAATGCCCGGTCGCCAGCCGTTCCGCGCCCAGGTCGCGCGCCAGCGCCGCGAGGTCGGTGAATTTCACCGTCTGGTTGCAGCTCACGCACGGCACCGGCGTCTCGCCCGTCGCGTAACTGTCGGCGAACGTGCCGATCACGGCGGCACGAAACCGCGCCTCGGCGTCGATGACGTAATGCGGTATTCCCAGCTGGTCGGCGACCCGCCGCGCGTCATGGATATCCTGGCCGGCACAGCAGGCGCCCTTGCGGCCGCTGGCCGCGCCGTGGTCGTAGAGCTGGAGCGTAACGCCGATGACCTCGTGGCCAGCTTCAACCAGCAGCCCGGCAACGGTACTGCTGTCCACGCCGCCGGACATGGCCACCAGGATACGCATCACGGCAAACCTTCACTGCGCCGGCCGCTCATCCATTGAGCATGTTGCGGCTGCCCGCCGGCAGGCGGACCACCAAGCCGTCCAGCGCCGGCGTCATCACCAGCTGGCAGCCGAGCCGCGAGGTCTTCTCCAGCCCGAAGGCGAGATCGAGCATATCCTCCTCGTCCTCGGTCGGCGCCGTCAGCCGGCCGAACCATGCCGGATCGACGATGACGTGGCACGTGGAGCAGGCCAGCGATCCCTCGCAGGCACCTTCAATGTCGACACCGTGCTTGTGCGCGATCTCCAGCACCGACAGCCCCAGCGGAGCGTCCACTTCGCGGCGTGTGCCATCGCGTTCGACGAAAGTCATCTTGGGCATGGGGCGGCTCAGGCCTCGATCGGAACGTGGGATGCGGCTTCATGCGCCGCCGCCAGCACGGCAGCCGCGTAGTCGACATCGGCGGCGGAGGTAAAGCGTCCGATCCCGATACGCAAGGTGCGCTGCGCCGCTGCCGCGTCTACCCCGAGTGCGCGCAGCACATAGGACGGCTCGATCTGCGCCGAGGAACATGCGGAACCGGTCGAAACGCACAGATCGGGCGCCCCCGCCATGAGGTCGGCGGCGCTCGCGGCAGGAAATGTCAGGTTCAGGTTGCCGGCAATGCGAGCCGAGCGGCTGGCGTTGACCACGATGCCGGGCACCTCCGCGACCAGGGCCGCCAGCAGCCGGTCGCGCAAGGCGGCAATGCGTGCGCTCTCCTCCGCCATTTCCGCGCCGGCGATCCGGCAGGCTTCGCCCAGGCCCACGAGCAAGGGTGCCGGGAGGGTGCCGGACCGCAGCCCCCGCTCCTGCCCGCCGCCCGAGAACAGCGGCATCAGCCGCACGCGGGGCCGCCGCCGGACATAGAGTGCCCCGACCCCCTTCGGGCCATAGAGCTTGTGCCCGCTGACCGACAGCAGATCGATCCCGAGCGCCGCAACATCGAGCGGGATCTTGCCCACGGCCTGCGCCGCGTCGGTGTGGAACAGCGCCCCGGATTCGTGCGCCAACGCGGCAAGGGCCGCCAGATCCTGGATCACGCCGGTTTCGTTGTTTACCGCCATGACGCTGACCAGCAGCGTCGGCTGCCGCAACGCCGCACGCAGCACGTCGGGCTCCAGCAATCCGTCGCGCCCGACCGGCAGGACGACCGGCTCGAAACCCTCGGCGGCGAGGTCGGCCACGCTTTCCAGAACGCATTTGTGTTCGGTAGCGACCGTGATGACGCGCCGCCGCGGCGTCCCGGCCGACGCGGCAAAGCGGGCAGCGCCCTTGATGGCGATGTTGTTGCTCTCGGTCGCGCCGGAGGTGAACACGACCTCACGCACATCGGCGCCGATCAGGCCGGCGACCTGCGCGCGGGCCGTCTCGACGACAGCTTCCGCTGTCCGGCCCATGACGTGCTCGACACTGTGCGGATTGCCGAACTGCTCGCCGAATAAGGGCAGCATCGCCGCGATCACCCGTGGGTCACAGGCGGTGGTGGCCTGATTATCCAGGTACACGGGTCTGTTCGGATGATGCGCCATATGCCGCAAATAGGATCACGCCGCCTGCTGCAACAGGCGGGATGCCATCGCGCGATACGCGCGAACGAAGGCGCTGACATGCTCCGATGTGGCGTTCCACGGCAGCGAGACGCGGATCGCCTGCCCGGCCTGCGCGCCCAACCCCATCGCGTCCAGCACATGGCTGCGCGCGACCTTTCCCGAGCTGCACGCGGCACCTGCCGACACCTGAATCCCGGCAAGGTCGAGCGCGATCACCTGCGTGTCCGCACGCACGCCCGGCAGCGCGAGGCAGGTGGTGTTGGGCAGCCTCGCCGCCCCCGCACCCACGGGCTGGGCACCGGCCGCAACCGCGGCTGCCTCCGCGGCGTCACGCAGCGACGCCAAGGCCTGCCCCGTTACCTCCCGCGCTTCGCAGGCCGCCCGTGCGGAGGCAGCGAAGCCGGCGATGGCGGGCAGCGGCGGCGTGCCGCCACGCCGCCCACGCTCCTGCCCGCCGCCAGCGATCAGCGGCGACATCGCCGCCGCCGCTTCGGGTGAGAGCAGCAGCGCGCCCGCCCCCGGCGGGCCCCCGAGCTTGTGGGACGACAACGCCAGGCTGTGGGCACCCGAGTCGAGAAAATCGACGGCAAGCCGGCCGGCGGCCTGCACCGCGTCCACATGCAGCCACGCGCCTGCCGCCCGGCACAAAGCCGCCGCCTCGGCCACCGGCTGGATCGTGCCGGTCTCGTTATTGGCGAGCATCAGACAGACCAGCGCCGGCCCGCCGGCGAGTTGCCGTTCCAGGTCGGCAAGATCGGCCAGCCCCTCGCGGTCCACGGGCAGAACCGTAGCGCCCGCGGCGGCGGCGCGGACGGCGTCATGTTCGGTGGCGCCCGTGATCAGCCGCCTGTCTCGCCCCAAGGCATGGACGGCCAGCGCGTCTGCCTCCGTGCCGCCGGACGTGAAGACCAGATTTGCCGCCTGGCCACCGAAGCAGGCGGCTATGGTCTCACGAGCATCCTCCAGCCGCCGCCGGGCAGCGCGGCCGGCGGTGTGGACGGAGGACGGGTTGCCGACCTCGTCCATCGCCGCCAGGACAGCGGCGCGCGCCTCCGGCCGCAGCGGTTCGGTCGCATTTGCGTCAAGATATGTCATCGCGTGCCGGCTTTGCTGAACACCATAGTGCTTGCGGGGCGCCGCCCCGCGCGAAAAAGATGAATGCCATGCGACATTTCCATTATGAAAGAAGGGCACGCCGGCCTATATTCGGCCTTCATGATGGCAAGCGGATCCGCGGCGAGCGACGTCTCGCCACCGGTCCGCATATCATCGCGGGGTAGTTGAGATAGGAACGGTCCAGAAGGGCCAGGGGGGCAACTCCAGTCTTGGCAGCATCCAGCCTGTCGCGCTGAGCCGCAAGACCGGAGGAAATGGTCAGACGGGGTTCGCGGTTTCAAAAAATCGAGGCTAGCGGGCTTTCCATCTGGCCTAGAGCGGGTTTCATCACCACTTCTCGTGTTTGGCGGTGCGCTGACCCTTTCCAGCTTTTCAGTTGCTGGGTGGTGAAAACAGCCACGCGAGAAGTCCCATCGCGCAGGTCTTCAGCCCGGCCAGATCGTGGCCCGGCCGTACCAGGGAACGGATTTTGTAGTATCATGCCTGAAGTGATGTTTGCCGGACCGGATGGTCGCCTCGAGGGTCGTTATCACCACTCGAAGGAGAGTGGGGCGCCCCTCGCGCTGATCATGCATCCGCACCCGCTGCATGGCGGGACCATGAACAACCGTATCGCGGCACGCATGTACCAGTCCTTCCAGCGGCTGGGCTTTTCGGTCATGCGGTTCAACTTCCGCGGTGTCGGGCGCAGCCAGGGCCGCTACGACGGCGGCATCGGTGAGATTGGCGACGCCGCGGCAGCGCTCGACTGGATGCAGGCGGTCAATCCGAATTCCGGCGGGCTGTGGATCGCCGGGTATTCGTTTGGCGCGTTCATCGGCATGCAGCTGCTCATGCGACGGCCGGAAATCTCCGGGTGGGTCAGCGTGGCACCGCCCGCCAACCACTACGATTTCGGCTTCCTGGCCCCGTGTCCCTGCGGTGGGCTGATGCTGCATGGCGATTCCGACGAGCTCGTGCCGGAGCCGGCGGTCAAGAAGCTCGTGGACAAGCTGAATACCCAGAAGGGTGTTCAGGTGGATTATCGGATCGTGCCCGGCGCCGATCATGTGTTCGCCGCCCATGCGCAGGCGGTGTCCGTCGCCGTCGAGGACTACGTGAAAAAGACGATGGCACGCCGGTCGATGGCGTTGGCCGCCGATTGACAGCGCGCATTTAAGCCGGGCGCCGCATTCACGGCGCCGCGATCTGCCCTCCCGGCCACGGACGCCCGACCCCTGTCGTTGTCGGAAAGCTCAGCGGTAGATTGCGGCTGACCCGCGCCGCCAGAAATCCGAAGCACTGCGCCTCCAGGGCGTCGCCGTCCCAGCCGACGGCCTCCACAGAATCGACGGGCGCCGGCAGGCGGCGCGTGAGTGCCGCCATCAGCGCGGGATTACGCCGACCACCGCCTGCCACCAGCCAGCGGAGCGGTTGCTCGGGCAACATCGTGCGGGCCACGGCCTCGGCGGTGAAGGCAGCCAGGGTCGCCGCGCCGTCGGCAGGTGACAGCGCATCGAGCCCACTCACCGCAAGCCGCGCAGAAAACGCCAACCGGTCCAACGATTTCGGCGCCGGCCGCGCAAAATACGGGTCTCCCAGCAGCCGCGCCAGCACCGCCGTGTCAACCCGGCCCGCCGCCGCCAGCTGGCCGTCGCGGTCGAACGGAGTGCCGGTGTGCCGCATCGCCCAATCGTCCAGCGGGCCGTTGCCCGGCCCGGTGTCGCAGGCCAGCAGCGTGTCGCGCCCGATGAAGGTCACGTTCGCCACGCCGCCGATATTCAGCACGGCCACCGGCAGCGTCATGTCGCCCACCAGTGCCTGATGGAAAACCGGCGCCAGGGGTGCCCCCTCGCCACCCGCCGCCACATCCGCACTGCGAAAATCATAGGCGACCGTCACCCCCGTCATGCGTGCGAGCATGGCGGCGTCGCCGATTTGCCATGTCCGGCGCGCTGCCGGCGCATGCAGGATCGTTTGGCCGTGAAACCCGATCAGGTCGGCAGGCAGCCCCAGTGCCGCCACCGCCTCGGCATGCCGCGCCGTCAGTCGGGCCGCGACCTGCCCGACCCACGGATCATTCCCCGGCAGCGACGGCGCCAGATCGAGCAGCCGGCGCAGATCGGCGCGCAACGCCGCGTCGTACGGCAGCGTCAGCGCCGGGCCGGTGCGCGCGACGCGCTCGCCATCCGTCTCCAGCCATGCAGCGTCCACGCCGTCCAGCGACGTCCCGCTCATCAGCCCGATCACGCGCGGCATTTCCCCTCCTGGGCCATTATGCTAGCCCCGTCTCAAGTGAACCCTCGCCGCGCCACCCGGAACCCGAAGCGATGACCAGCGACTTCCTGCACGAAGCGACCCAGCGTGGCTTCGTCCATCAATGCACCGACACCGAGGGGCTGGACGCTGCGCTGCGCTCCGGCATCGTCTCCGGCTATATCGGGTTCGACTGCACGGCCGATAGTCTGCATGTCGGCAGTCTGGTCCAGATCATGCTGCTGCGGCTGTTGCAGCGGCACGGCCACCGTCCGGTCGTGCTGATGGGCGGTGGCACCACGCGCATCGGCGACCCGTCGGGCAAGGACAAATCCCGCCAATTGCTGACCGACGAGGTGATCGCCGCCAACATGGCCGGCATCCGCCGCGTGTTCACCCCGTTCATCAACTTCGGCGACGGCCCGCGCGACGCCTTCATGGCCAACAACGCCGAGTGGCTCAACGCGCTTGGCTACATTCCGCTGCTGCGCGACGTGGGGATTCATTTCACGGTCAACCGCATGCTGACCTTTGACTCGGTGCGGCTGCGACTGGACCGCGAGCAGCCGCTCACGTTCCTGGAATTCAACTACATGATCTTGCAGAGTTACGATTTCCGCGAGCTCAACCGCCGGTATGGCGTGACGCTGCAGATGGGCGGCTCCGACCAATGGGGCAACATCGTCTCCGGCGTCGATCTGGCGCGCCGCACAGACAACGTTACTGTGTTCGGGCTGACCACGCCGCTGCTCACCACTGCCTCCGGCGCCAAGATGGGCAAGACCGCCCGCGGTGCGGTGTGGCTCACGGCCGACCGGCTGGCACCGTTCGATTACTGGCAGTTCTGGCGCAATACCGAGGACGCTGACGTGGGCCGCTTCCTGCGCCTGTTCACCGAGGTGCCGCTCGCCGAGATCGACCGGCTCGCGTCGCTCGGCGGCAGTGAGATCAATGAGGCCAAGAAGCTGCTGGCGACCGAGGCGACCGCACTCGCCCATGGCCGTGACATCGCTGAACAAGCCGCCGAGACCGCCCGCGCGACGTTCGAGGACGGCGCGACCACCGACGCGCTCCCCAGTTTCACGATCGCGCGCACGGCGCTGGAGGACGGCATCCCGGCCTTCAGCCTGTTTGCCGCGTCCGGCCTGGTTGGGTCCAACGCGCTCGCGCGGCAGTTGATCCGTGGTGGCGGAGCGCGCGTGAACGACCAGCCGGTCACCGACGAAATGCGGAAAATCGGCGTGGCCGACCTCGTGGACGGCGCCATCAAGCTGTCGGCGGGACGCAAGCAGCATCGGCTGGCGCGCCCCGACTAGGTGTCCGGCCAGGCGCCTGGATCAGCTTCCATCGCCGCCGCCGATCCGGCAGACTGTCGTGATGTCGCGCCGGAACTTCCAGATCACGCCGGAACTGATGCTGCGGGCCTACCGCGCAGGTCTGTTCCCGATGGCGGAAACCCGCCGCGGCGAGCGTCTGTACTGGCTGGACCCGGAACTGCGCGGCATCCTGCCGCTGGACGGATTTCATCTGCCGCGCCGTCTGCTGCGCACCGTGCTGGACGGCAGCTTGACCGTCACCGTCGATCAGGATTTTCGCGGCATCATCACCGGATGCGCGGCGGCGGCGGAAGGGCGCGAGGATACCTGGATCAACCTGGAGATCGAGCGGCTGTTCGGCGACCTGCATCGGCTGGGCCAGGCGCATTCGGTCGAGACTTGGCGGGATGGGATGCTGGTCGGCGGCTTGTATGGCGTCGTGCTGGGCGGGGTGTTCTTCGGCGAAAGCATGTTCAGCCGCGCCCGCGATGCCTCCAAGGTGGCGCTGGTGCATCTGGTGGCGCGGTTGCGGCTGGGACGCTTTCACCTGCTCGACACGCAATTCGTCACCAGCCATCTGGCGCAGTTCGGCGCGGTGGAGATCCCGCGCGACGAGTACAAGACGCTGCTGGCCGCCGCCATCGACAAGCCCGTACGGTGGCGTACGGACATCACCGACGCCGAGTTGATCGCCGAAATCCGTGCGCTCCGCGACGGGTAGCCCACATCCGCACCGGGACGACCCGCGTAACGACGGCAGCACGCCGAAGTCCTCCGGCTAGATGCCGTTTGCAGGAGACGCGATCATGCTGACCGGCCTTGTCCGCAATCCGGGCGGGCGGCTTTCGCCGCTGAAGATCGTCACGCTGCTGCTGGTGCTGGGGCCGGCTGTGGCCCTGGCGGTGAACTGGTCGCAGAACGCGCTCGGCCCACGCCCGATCACCGAGGCAATCCATGTCACGGGGCTGTGGGCCATCCGGTTCATGATGATCGCGCTGGCCGTCACGCCAGCGCGCGCACTGCTGGACTGGTCGCGTGTGGTGTTGCTGCGGCGCATGCTGGGGGTCACGTCCGCGTGCTATGCGGGCGCGCACCTGCTGCTGTTCTGCCTTGACCACAATTGGAAGCTGGGAACGGTGGTCAGCGAGATCGCGTCACGCTTCTACCTGACGGTGGGTTTCGTGGTGCTGCTCGGCCTGCTGGCGCTGGCCGTCACCTCCACCGACGGCTGGCAGAAGCGGCTGGGGCGCAACTGGAAGCGGCTGCACAAGATCGTCTACGGTCTGGCCGTCCTGGCGCTGTTCCATTACGCCGTTCAGTCGAAGGCCGATGTGACGAACGCGGCGTTCCTGGCCGGGCTGTTCGTCTGGCTGATGTTCTGGCGCCTGTTGCCGCGCCGCTTGCAGGCAAAAATCTGGACGCTGCCCGAACTCGCCATCGCCTCAGGGCTGGTAGCGGCGCTGGCGGAAGCGGGTTGGTATACCGTGCGCAACGGCGTCAATCCCTTGCGGGTGCTGAACGCGAACCTGGATATCGGTTACGGGCCACGGCCGGGCGTGGCGGTGGCGATCGCCGGGCTGGCGCTGGTGGCGGTCGTGGCGCTGCGCCGCGCCACGAAGCGGCGGGCATTCCCGCGCGGTGCGGTGAGGCAGACGTAACGCCGCCGCCCAGTCCGGTTGCCGCTTTCCAGATGCTCAGGACCTGGATGCCCACAGCACGGACAGCCTGCCGTCGGCGCAGATCAGGCCGGCCAAAATGAGCGCCATTCCCGCAAAATGCTGCGGCTTCAGATGTTCCCCCAGGATCACGCTTCCGAAAACGATGGCGCTGACCGGGATCAGAAGCGTCACAAGCGAAACGTTCGTTGCTCCGGCGCGCCGAATGATCGCGAAGAACAGGATATAGCCGAGAGCCGTGCAGAGTATGGCAAGGCCGAATAAAGCCGCGCAGGTCCGAAGCGTTGGCACCGGCAAGTTCCAGGGGTGATCCAGCATCAGCGCGACCGGCAGCATCATGACGGCCGTGGCCGTGATCTGCCCGGTTGCCGCCACCAGCGAAGGAACCCCCTTGAGGTTGCGGCCGAAGATATTGGCAAAGCCATAGGAGACAGACGCTCCGATAACCGCGACCTGCGCCAGCACGCTCCGGCCGAAACCTTCGAATGCGGCTGGCCCCATGATCGCGGCAACCCCGACCAATCCGACAACGATGCCAATCAGGCGGTTGCGGGACAGGCGCTCGTGGGGGTCGCGGGTCAGGAAATGGGCAAGAACCGCCGTGAACAGCGGCGTGGTCGCCATCATGATGGCCGCGAGACCGCCTGCGATCTGCGTCTGCGCTTCGATGATGAGCGCCATGGGAATCAGGTTGTTGAGCGCTCCCATGACGAAAAACGCACCCCACAGGCGGAGTGATCCGGGCAGGCTGTGCCCAGCCACATAGGCAACCGCGATGAGTACCAGCGACGCCAGCGCAACGCGGCTGAGCACGATGGTGAGCGGCGGCAGCTCGGTAACCAGGATTCCGTTGAACAGGAACGAGCCGCCCCACAGGACGGACAGGCTCACCAGCATGCCCCATTCTGTCGGCGACATATGCAGCCCCGTCACAGGCAAGCCCGCCGCCGAGGTGCTCATGCAGCAGCCGAACCATGCGGCGCGAGTGAGGTGTGCAGACGTTCGTGTGCGATCAGCCATTCCTTGCGATGCAGCCCGCCGCCGTAGCCGGTCAGGTTGGCATTGGCGCCGATGACCCGGTGACATGGCACCACGATCGCAACCGGATTGGCGCCATTGGCGAGACCGACGGCCCGGCTCGCCTTTGCCCGGCCGATACGTTCAGCCAGGCGGCCATAGGCGATGGTCGTTCCCGGCGGGATCAGGCGCAGTTCTGCCCAGACCGATCGTTGGAACTCCGTGCCGGCCGTCCGCACGGGGAGGCGGTCGAGCGCTGCCATGTCTCCCTCGAAGTAGGCATGGACGCTCCGGCCAAGCTCCCCGGCATCCTGTGTTGGGGCCAGTGTATATGACCCGTAATGCACCCGGAGCAGCCGGTGCATCCGCGGCTCATAGTCATGGAAATCGAGGGCGCGCAGGGCCTCTCCGTCCGAGACGAGCAACACCGTCCCGAGCGGTGACGAAACGCGGCTAAGCAGCAGCTTCAAGGCGCTTCTCCTAAATCGGGGCCGGCGTTTCTGCTTCGGAGGTCCAGAGGTGCAAGGCGGCGTAGGCCCGCCACGGGCTCCATGACGCCGCACGCACCAGCAACTGTGCCGGGCTCGGCCGCCCCGCCGTGGTGGCCATGGCCCGCAGCAGGCCGATGTCCGCGGCCGGGAAGGCATCGGGCTCGCGCAAAGCTCGCATGGCGATGTAGTGCGCCGTCCAGTCACCGATGCCGGGCAGCGCCCTCAGCCGGGCAACGGCGTCCTCAAGCGCCGGGGCGGCCTCGAACAATCCGGGATTGGCGATGACGGCCTCGGCCATGGAGGAGATTGCGGCGCCCCGTGCGCGGGGCATGCCGAGCGTCGTTGCGAGATCGGCTCCGGCGAGCCGTCCGGGAGACGGGAACACGAAGCGCAGGGGTTGGCCGCTCGACGACAGCGGTGTGCCATAGGCGGCGGCAAGCTTACCCGCGAGACGCGTTGCCGCTCCGACCGTGATCTGCTGCCCGAGAATTCCCCGCACGGCCAGTTCGAAGCCGTCCCATGCGCCCGGAACCCGCAGGCCGGGCCGTTCGGCGACCAGCGGCGCGAGATCGGGGTCCGCGGAAAGGTGCTCGGCGATGATGGCCGGGTCGGCGCCAAGGTCGAAGATGCGTCGGATACGATCGACGATCACCGGCAGGGCCGTGACGACGGGAAAGCGGATCGTCGCCAGCAGGGCATGGCGACCTTGCCGGGGGCTGGCCGGTTGAACCTCGATCGTCCCGTGCGCCTCGCCGATGGTGATGGTCCGCGCATAGCGGCCGGGCTGGACGTGCTCGACGCCCGGAATGGCCCGCAACGACAGGAAGCCGATCATCGCGGACCAGTCGTAGGGCGGTTTGTACGGAAGGGTGAGGGTCACGGCGGAGTCCGCTGCGGGCGTGACGGCGCCGCTGCGCCGGAGGGTTCGTGGCGCTCGGCCATAGAGCGTCTGGAACGTGTCGTTGAACCGGCGAACGCTGCCAAAACCGGCGGCGAGTGCCACGTCGGTCATGCGGAGCTGCGTCTCGGTGATCAGCTGCTTGGCGAACAGGGACCGTTTGGTTTGGGCGACGGCGGTCGGCGAGGCGCCGAGATGTTTCTGGAACAGGCGGCGGAGCTGTCGTTCGCCCATGCCTAGCCGCCCGGCGAGGCTGTCAACGTCGTCGCTGTTCAGCGCCCCGGCGGCAATCAATGCCAGGGCACGCGCGACGGTGCTCGACGTGCCGTTCCAGGCAGGGGTGTCCGGCGAGGTTTCCGGCCGGCAGCGCAAGCACGGCCGGAATCCGGCATTCTCTGCCGCAGCCGCGCTCGGCATGAAAACGATATTGCATAGCTTGGGCGGGCGCGCCGGGCAGATCGGGCGGCAGTAGATGCCCGTGCTCCGCACCGCGGTGAAGAACCGTCCGTCGAACCGGGCGTCACGTGTGAGGAGCGCCCGATAGCAGGCTTCGCGGTCCAGATGCATGCCCCCATCATGCCCTGACCAAGCCAATTATTCTCGCCGTTTTCGGACCTGATAGGCCGGCGGGCCCTACCCGCCTGCCAGCACCTCCCGGTAGACCTCCAGCGTTGCCGCCTGCATCGCCGCCACCGTGTAGTTGGCGGATACGGCGGCCCGTGCCCGCGCCCCCAGCGCCGCCGCGCGATCCGGCGCCATCGCCAGCACGTGATCGATCGCCGAGGCCAATGCCGCCGCGTCGCCCGGCGGGACGCGCCAGCCGGTATCGCCGTGCTCCACCGTTTCCACCGCACCGCCGTGGTCCGTGGCGATCACCGGGCGGCCCATGGATTGCGCCTCGATCACCACGCGGCCGAATGCCTCCGGCTCGGATCGACGCGTTCACCACCGCGTCCGCCAGCTTCAGCGCGGCCGGCATGTCGTCGCAATCGCCGACCATCCGCACCTCCACACCGAGGCGCAGAGCCTGCCGCGTCAACTCATCCACATAGCGGTGACGGCCCTGCTCGGCGCCGACCAGCACGCCCACCGCATCGCGGCGTGCCAGCAGCGACAGCGCCTCGATGAGCACGGCCTGCCCCTTCCAGCCGGTCAGCCGGCCCGGCAGCATGACGAATGGGCGGCCTTCCGGCAGCCGCCACGCCTCCGCCAGACGCGCCACCCGCGCCTCGGAGACCGCATCGGGGTTGAACACACCGGGATCGACGCCGCGATGGATGATGCGGATCCGGCCGGGGTCGGTGCCGTGGCTTTGTATAATCAGATTGGCGATGAAGCGGCTGATCGCGATCACCTTTTCGCCCCGCGCCATCACTGCGTTGTAGTGACGCTTGCCGAAACCCTCGCCGTACGCGCCGTGATAGGTGGTGACGAAATGCACGCCGGTGCGCCGTGCGGCCAGCCACGCCGACCACGCCGGCGCGCGCGAGCGGGCATGGACGATCTGGACCCCCTCGCGGGCGATCACCTGCTCCAGTAAGGCCGCGTTGCGCCAGATCCGCCAGGGGCTCTTCGTGTCCAGCGGCAAGCGCAGAATTGCGCCCGCCGGCCTGCTCGACGAGCGGCGCCATGCGCCCGCCGGCACTGGCCACCAGCGCGGCGCCGCCGGAGCGCACGATCGCCTGCGGCCATCTCGACAGTGCCGCGCTCCACCCCGCCGCCGCCGAGCGCCGGCAGCACCTGCAAAACGACCGGGCGACTCGACAGCGAAATTGGGGGCATGTGCATCCTGTCGCGCTATATCACGGGTCGGGGCGCAGCCAAGGATACAAGCCGATGCATGACGAACGCGGACGAAGCGGCCGGCTGGATCGCGGCGACGGCGTGGAGCTGGCCTGGGTCGCCACGGCCGGACGGTCGCCGACGGTGGTGTTCCTGCCCGGCTTCAACAGCGACATGGGCGGCTCCAAGGCCACCGGCGCTGGCCGCGTTCTGTGCCGCGCGCGGGCAGGCGATGCTGCGCTTCGACTATTCCGGCCATGGTGCCTCCGGCGGCGCGTTCACCGACGGCACCATCGAGCGCTGGCGCGACGACGCGCTGTGCGTGATCGACCATGCCAGCACCGGCCCCCTGCTGCTGGTCGGCTCCTCGATGGGCGGCTGGATCGCCGCTGCTGGCCGCACTTGCGCGGCCGGAGCGCGTCGTCGCCCTGGTCGGCATCGCGGCCGCGCCCGATTTCACCGAGACGCTGATGTGGGAGGCCATGACGTTCGACGGAGCGCGCGCAGCTCATGCGCAGTCGGATTCCTCGACACGCCCAGCCGCTACGGCCCGCCGGTCCGCATGACCCGCGCGCTGATCGAGGACGGGCGCCGGCATCTGCTGCTGGGCGCACCGATCCCGCTCGCCGTCCCGGTGCGCCTGCTGCACGGCCAGTGCGACCCGGACGTGCCGTGGGAAGTGGCGCTGCGGCTGGCCGAACGGATCGCCGGCGATGACGTCCAGGTCGTGTTCGTGAAGGACGGCGACCATCGGCTGTCGCGGCCCTCCGACCTCGATCTGCTATACCGCACCGTGGCGCCCCTGCTCGGCGGCGAGGATGGCGCGTAGCCCCTCGCGGTAGCTCGGGTAGCGCCAGCGCAGGCCGAGCGCCGCCTGCGTTCCGAGCCGAGGAGACACGGCGGCTTTCCTGCCAGAAGCTGCGCGCCATCGGGCTCATATGCATCTCCGCCTCGGCGAACGGCACGGCGGGCGGCGGGGCGACGCCCAGCAGGGCCGCCGCTTCCTCGATCACGGTGGCGGGTTCGGCAGGGTTCGTCGTCGTTGAGGTTCAGCACGCGCACGCCGGGCGTGCGCGGCTGGCCCATGGCGGCGAGCACGGCGGCAGCGATGTCGTCGCGATGGATGCGGCCGAAGGCGTGGCCAGGGCGGACGATGCGGCGCGCCCGGCCGGCGCGCACGTCGTCCAGCGCCGAGCGGCCGGGCCCGTAGATGCCGGCGACGCGAAACATATCCACCGCGACGTGGTCGGCGAGCGCTGCCCATGCCTGCTCGGCGGCGAGCCGGCGGCGGCTGCGCTCCTGCCCTGGCGCGGGCGGCGTGGCCTCGTCCACCCAGCCGCCGCCGCGGTCGCCGTAGACGCCGGTGGTCGGACAGATAGCCGGCCCAGCGCAGCCGCGGGGCCGCGCGCAATGGCCCCGGCATGGGCGTGGAGCACGGGATCGACCCCTTCGCCATCCTGGCCGCCATCGCCGGGCGGCGGCGCGGTCGCGAGCATGTGCGTGGCGTTGGCGAGTGCGGCACCCGCGGCCGCGAAATCCACCACCGTCACCCCGGCGATACGCGCCGCACCTGCCGGGTCGCGGCTGGTCGCGGTAACGGCGATCCCCGCTGCCGCAGCCTCCTGCGCCACGGCGGCGCCGGTGTAGCCCAACCCGAACACAATCAGATGTCGATGCCACCGTCGCCCGTTTGCCGTCATGTGCCGCCGCAGACTACACTGTGCGCATCATGAGTGCGCGCGCTGTCATCACGGTCGGGTTCGCGGCATTGCTGCTGATGGCCGCCGGCGCGCGGGGCGTGGTGGGAGCTGTGGCCCTCCGGTGAGGCGGATGCCGCCGATATCGAATCGACCGCTGCCGATCCCACCCGTGCCGCCGCGCATCGCGCAGGGCGACGACTATGAGCGCTGCCTCGCCATGCTGCCCTCCGATCCCGAGGGGGCGCAGGAGATGGCCGAGACGTGGCAGACCGCCGGTGGCGGCGATGGCGCCGACCATTGCCTGGCGCTGGCCCGTATCGAACTGGGCGACCCCGCCGAAGGCGGCATGCTGCTGGAGCGGCTGGGAGCGTCGAGCCATGGCACGGCCTCCGCGCGCGCCGCAATTTACGGGCAGGCCGCGCAGGCATGGCTGATGGCCGGCGACCCGGCCCACGCCTTCGCCGCCGGCACGCAGGCGCTGGTGCTGTCGCCCGACGACCCGGACCTGCTGATCGATCGCGCGATCGCCGGCGGCGCGGTCGAGCGTTGGCAGGATGCAGCCGACGACCTCAGCCACGCGCTCGGCCTGGACCCGAAGCGCGCGGACGCGCTGGTGCTGCGTGGGGCCGCGTGGCGGCACCTCGGCCATCTGGATCTGGCGCGCGACGACATCGATCGGGCGCTCGGCATCGACCCGGAGAACGCGGAGGCGCTGCTGGAACGCGGCATCCTGCGCCAGCGCAGTGACGACACGGCGGGCGCGCGGGCGGATTGGGAGAAGGCGGCGTCGCTGGCGCCCGACTCGCCCACCGCCGATCTCGCGCAGCAGAATCTGGCGCTGCTGGAAGCCGGCCCCAAGCGGCAATAGCCGATGCTGTGAAGACGGGGCTTGGAAGACGGGGCTCAGAAATCCAGGTCCGCGTAGTGCGCGGGCGGCGTGATGCCGAGCACCCGGTCGCTCAGCAGCGGGCGGAAGCTGGGGCGCGATTTGATGCGGGCGTACCAGTCGCGGGCGGCGGGGCTTACGCTCCAGTCCACGTCGCCGGCGAAATCCAGCACCGAGAGATGCGCCGCCGCACTCAGATCGGCCAGCGACAGCGATGCCCCCGCCAGCCATTTGCGGGTTTCGGCCAGCCAGCCGATGTAATGCAGGTGGTCGCGCAACTGGGCGTAGCCGGCGCGCAAGGCCCCTGCGTCCGGCTGGCCGCGCCCGGCGAGGCGCTTGATGTATTTCTGGCCGTTGAGGTTGCGCGTGACTTCGGCGTCGAACTTCCCGTCGAACCATGCTGCCAGCCGCCGCACCTCGACGCGCTCGCCCAGCGTGCGGCCGAACATGCTGATATCGGGGTAGGCCTCGTCGAGATATTCGCAGATGACGGCGGAATCGGGGACCGCCAGGCCGTTGTCTTCGAGCAGCGTGGGCACCGTGGCGGCCGGGTTCATGACCAGATATTCGGGCCGTCGTTCCCAGGCGCGCTCGGTCTTCAGCTCGAACGGCAGGCGTTTTTCCGCCAGCACGAGACGGACCTTGCGGCAGTACGGCGACAACGGCAGGTGGAACAGATAACGCATGCCTGGCCGTTATCGCATCGACAGCGGCATTCGCCAACCTTGACCTAGCGGATGACCGGCATTCGCGGGCAAGGCGGCATCCGTTACGCCCGCAGCGCCGCCGCCTCCTCGGCCAGCGGCACCGGCAGGTACTTCACATACTCCTTCGGCACCACCTGCCAGAAGCGCGGCAGCGCACGGTTCCAGTCATGCAACAACATACGGGCATAGCGGCTGTTGGTTTCCTCGGCATGCCGCTCGACGAGACGGCGCAGCACGTCCTCCCAGTGCCCCGCTGAGACCGGCTGCCATAGCAGCGTGTCCGGGTTCACCCGCACCGTGAACTGTCCGTCAGGGTCGTAGACGAACGCCATGCCGCCGGTGAAGCCGGCGCCAAAATTGTCGCCGACCGTACCCAGCACCACGACCGTGCCACCCGTCATGTATTCGCAGCCGTTCGAGCCACACCCCTCCACCACCGCCGTGGCGCCGGAATTGCGCACCGCGAACCGCTCACCTGCCTGCCCGGCCGCGAACAGATAGCCGGAGGTCGCGCCATACAGCACCGTGTTGCCGATGATCGTATTCTGGTGGCTCAGCAACGCCGAGGACGGTGCCGGGCGCACCACGATCGTGGCGCCGGACAGCCCCTTGCCCACGTAGTCGTTGGCGTCGCCGAACACCTCCAGCCGCAACCCCTGCACCGCGAACGCACCCAGCGACTGGCCGGCCGAACCGCGGAGCCGCACCGTCACGTGGCCCGGCTGCAAGCCGGTCATGCCGAAGCGGCGCACGATGCGGCTGCTGAACTTGGTGCCGATCGCGCGCTGCGTGTTGCGGATGTTGTACTGCAACTGCATCTTCTCGCCGCGATCGAAGAACGCCGCCGCGTCGGCGATCATCTGCGCGTCCAGCGTCTCCGGCACCTCGTTGCGGCCTTCCTGCGTGCAATAGCGCGCGTAGGGTCCGGGGTCCGCCTGCACGAGCAGCGGATTGAGATCGAGGTCGTCGAGCAGTTCCGAGCCACGGCTGACCTGCACCAGCATGTCGGTGCGGCCGATCACGTCGCTCAGGCGCCGCACGCCCAGGGTCGCCAGGATGTTGCGAACATCCTCGGCGATGAAGCTGAACAGGTTTATCACCTTCTCCGGCGTGCCTTCGAATTTGGCACGCAACGTTTCATCCTGCGTGCAGACGCCGACCGGACAGGTGTTGCTGTGGCACTGTCGGACCATGATGCAGCCCATCGCCACCAGCGAGGCGGTGCCGATGCCGAACTCCTCGGCGCCGAGCATGGCCGCGATCACCACGTCCCGCCCCGTCTTGATGCCGCCATCGGTACGCAGCTTCACGCGATGGCGCAGGCGATTCAGCATCAATACCTGATGCGCCTCGCTCAGCCCCATCTCCCACGGCAGGCCCGCGTATTTCACCGAGGTCTGCGCGCTGGCACCGGTGCCGCCGGAATGACCCGAGATCAGGATGGCATCCGCCTTGGCCTTGGCCACGCCGGCCGCAATGGTGCCGATCCCGCTGCGCGAAACCAGTTTCACGCACACCGACGCATCCGGATTGATCTGCTTGAGGTCGTAGATAAGCTGCGCCAGATCCTCGATCGAATAGATGTCATGATGCGGCGGCGGGCTGATCAGCATCACGCCCGGCGTGGAATGCCGCAGCTTGGCGATCAGCGCGGACACCTTGAAGCCCGGCAGCTGCCCGCCCTCGCCGGGCTTCGCGCCCTGCGCCACCTTGATCTCGATCTCGCGGCAATCGTTCAGATATTGCGCGGTGACACCAAACCGCCCCGAGGCGATCTGCTTGATGGCGGAGGCCGCATTGTCGCCGTTGGCACGCGGCTTGGCACGCGCGGGGTCTTCACCGCCCTCGCCGCTGTCGCTGCGGGCGCCGATGCGGTTCATCGCGATCGACAATGTCTCATGCGCTTCCGGCCCAAGCGCACCCAGCGAAATGCCCGGGGCCACCAGCCGCTTGCGGATCTCGGTGATGCTTTCGACATCGTCCACGGTGATCGGCTTGCGGCTTTCGGTGCGGAAATCCAGCAGGTCGCGCAGCGCGATCGGCGGCAGCTTGCGCACCGCTTCGGCATATCGGCGGAACATCTGGTAGCTGTCGGTGGCGACGGCTTCCTGCAACAGATGGATCAGCGACCCGTCGAATGCATGCGCCTCACCACGCCGGCGCAGCTTGTAGATGCCGCCGACCGGCAACGCGGCCAGATCGCTGTCCCAGGCCGCCGCATGCAGCTCCAGCACCTTGCGCGCGATGCCGGCCAGTCCGATGCCCGAGATGCGTGACTGCATGCCGGGGAAGAAGTCCGCCACCAGCGCGCGCGACAGCCCGATCGCCTCGAAACTGTAGCCCCCACGATAGGACGAGATGACCGAGATGCCCATTTTGGACATCACTTTCAGCAGCCCCTTGTCGATGGCCTTCTTGTAGCGGTGCACAGCCTCCTTCAGCGACATGTCGCCGAACAGGCCGCGCCGCTGGCGGTCGGCGATGCTCTCCTGCGCCAGATAGGCGTTGACCGTGGTCGCCCCCACGCCGATCAGCACGGCGAAGTAGTGGACGTTCGAGGCATTCCGCACTGCGCACGTTCAGGCTGGTGAATGTGCGCAGCGAGGAACGCACCAGATGCGTATGAACGCCGCCGGTGGCCAGGATCATTGGAATCGCGGCACGCTCGGCGCTCATTGCCTCGTCGGTCAGCACGACATGCGTGTTGCCGGCGCGCACGCCTTCTTCCGCTTCGCGCCGGATGCGTTCCAGCGCGGCGCGCAGCCCGCTCTCACCGTCCGCGACCGGGAACGTGCAATCCACCATGCAGCTCGCGGCCCCCATCGTGGCACGCATGGCCGCGAATTCCGTCGTGGACAGCACCGGGCTGTCCAGTTGCAGCAGATCGCATTGCGAGGAATCCTCGTCCATGACGTTGCCGAGGTTGCCAAGCCGCGTCTTGAGGCTCATCACGCGGCTTTCGCGCAGGCTGTCGATCGGCGGATTGGTCACCTGGCTGAACGCCTGGCGGAAGTAGTAATGCAGGCCGCGATATTTCTCGCTCAGCACGGCGATCGGCGTGTCATCGCCCATGCTGCCGGTGGCTTCCTGCGCGTCCTCGACCATCGGATGGAGAATCAGCTCCAACTCCTCCAGCGTGGTGCCAACCGCGAGCTGGCGGCGACGCAGCGCCTCACCCTCCAGCAGCACCGGCTCGGGCGCGTCGGTCTTGACGATGTGGTCGATCTCGCGGATGCGCTTGGTCCAGTCGCCATAGGCATGGCGTGCCGACAGCAGATCTTTTATCTGGTGGTCGTCGTAGAAGCGCGCCTCGTCCAGATCCACGCCGATGGTCTGGCCGGGACCGACGCGGCCCTTCTCGATGATTTCGCTCTCGTCGAGCTTCACCATGCCGGTCTCGCTGCCGACGATCAGCATGTTGCTGCGCGCGATGCTGTAGCGCAGCGGCCGCAGCCCGTTGCGATCGAGCCCCGCGATCACCCAGCGCCCGTCAGTGGCGGCGATCGCGGCCGGGCCGTCCCACGGCTCCATGACCGCGTTGCAATAGGCGAACATATCGCGATGCGGCTTCGGCATCGTCGCGTCCTGGCCGATGCTGGCCGGAATCATCAGCGACTTCACCGAGGGCGCGTCGCGGCCGGCGCGCACCAGCGCCTCGAACACATTGTCCAGCGTGGCGGTGTCCGAGCCGCCGGCCTGGATCACCGGCTTGATGCTGTCGATGTACGGGTCGAGCGCCGGGTCCGACAGGCGCGTCTCGTGGCTCTTCATCCAGTTGATGTTGCCGGTGACGGTGTTGATCTCGCCGTTATGCGCCAACATCCGGAATGGCTGCGCCAGCTTCCAGGTCGGGAAGGTATTGGTGGAATAGCGCTGGTGGTAGATCGCAAAGCGGCTGACGAACCGTTCGTCGAGCAGGTCCGGATAGAACTCCGTCAGGCTCTCCGCGAGGAACATGCCCTTGTAGATGATCGACCGGCACGACAGCGAACAGAAATACAGCACCGGCAACTGATCGAGGATCGCCTGATTCTCGATGCGACGGCGGATGACGTACAGATCCCGTTCGAACTCCGCCTTGTCGGTGCCCTTGGCATTCCAGATCATGATCTGTTCGATTTCGGGGCGCGTGGCATTGGCCTTCTCGCCGATCACCTCGACGTTGATCGGCACCTGCCGCCAGCCGTAGATCTGGTAGCCGAACGCGAGGATTTCGCTCTCGACGATCTGCCGGCAGCGTTCCTGCGCGCCCAAGTCGGTCTTGGGCAGGAATACCTGTCCCACGCCGATGGCGCCCGGGCGCACGCGGTGGCCGCCGCGCTCGATCGCGTCGGCGAAGAAATCCTGCGGGATTTCGATATGGATGCCGGCGCCGTCGCCGGTCTTGCCGTCGGCATCGACGGCGCCGCGATGCCACACCGCCTTCAGCGCGTCGATGCCGGCCTGCACCACGTCGCGGCGCTTCTTGCCGTCCAGCGCGGCGACGAGGCCGACGCCGCAGGCATCGTGCTCCTGCGACGGGTCGTAGGTGTCGCGCAGCCGCGCGGCGTTGGCGTTCCAGGCGGCGACGAAATCTTCGCTCATCTGCGTCACTCCGCGGCTACGGGCATGGAAATGCCCTGCTTGATCCAGGCGCGCATCTGCGCGGCGGCGTCGCGGCCGTCGCGGATCGCCCACACCACGAGGCTGGCGCCGCGCACGATGTCGCCGGCGGCGAACACGCCCGGCAGGCTGGTCATGAACGTCCTGTGATCCACCTTCAGCGTGCCCCAGCGCGTCACGCCGAGCGACGGCTCGCCGAACGCGCCGGGCAGATCCTCCGGGTCGAAGCCGAGCGCCTTGATGACCAGGTCGGCCTCCAGCCTGAAATGACCGCCTTCCACCGGCTCGACCGATTGCCGGCCGGAGGCGTCGGGCAGACCGAGGCGCATACGGACGGCACGCACGCCGGTCACCACGTCGTCGCCCAGGAACGCCTCTGGCGCGGAGAGCCAGACGAACTCGACGCCCTCCTCCTCGGCGTTCTTCACCTCGCGCATCGATCCCGGCATGTTGTCGCGGTCGCGGCGATACAGGCATTTGACGGAGGCGGCGCCCTGCCGGACGGCGGTGCGCACGCAGTCCATGGCGGTGTCGCCGCCGCCGACGACCACCACCCGCTTGCCCGCCGCGTCGAGCGTACCCGCCGTGAACTCCGGCACCTCTTCGCCGAGGCCACGGCGGTTGGAGGCGGTGAGGTAGGACAGTGCCGGCACGATGCCGCGCAGTCCGGCGCCGGGGCCACCGATGTCGCGCGCCTTGTAGACGCCGGTGGCGATCAGCACCGCGTCGTGGCGCGCCCGCAGTTCCGCGAACGGCAGCGCGCCGCCCACGTCCGCGCCGAGATGGAAGACGATGCCGGCGTCCTCCAGCCATTGCCGGCGGCGCTGCACGATGTATTTCTCCAGCTTGAAGCCGGGGATGCCGTAGATCAGCAGGCCGCCGACGCGATCGTAGCGGTCGTAGACATGCACGGCATAGCCGCGCCGGCGCAGGATGTCGGCTGCCGCCAGCCCGGCCGGGCCGGCGCCGATGATGCCGACGGACTGGCCGTTCTCGGTCACCGGTGCGCCCGGCCGGACCCAGCCGCGCTCGAACGCGGTGTCGGTGATGTAGCGCTCCACGGCGCCGATGGTGACGCTCTCGAAGCCTTTTTCGATGACGCAGTTGCCCTCGCACAGCCGGTCCTGCGGGCAGATGCGGCCGCAGATTTCCGGAAACGTGTTGGTGGCGCTGCTGACCTCGTACGCTTCTTCGAGCCGCCCCTCGGCGGTCAGTTTCAGCCAGTCGGGGATGTTGTTCCCGAGCGGGCAATGCACCTGGCAGAACGGCACGCCGCACTGGCTGCACCGGCTGGCCTGGGCGGCGGCGCGCGGCGGGTCGAATTCCTGATAGATCTCGTGGAAGTCGGTGCGCCGCGTAGTGACGGACCGCTTGTCCGGGTTGTGCTGCGGCAGCTTGACGAATTTCAGCATGCGTTCCGGCATCGGCGCTCTCCGCGTTGGGCGCTCTCGCGCGCAGCCGGGCACCACCCGTCCGCTGCACCCGGATATAGGGCAGAAGACATGCCCTTGCGAGCGGAATCAATCAATTATGGCAGTCTGCCTGTCCTTATTCCACCGGCATTCCTGCAGCCTCGCCTGATCGGCGGCTCATTCAAAAGCAGAAAGGCCCGAAGTGGAATTGTTATGCGGCATAAGAAGGTCGGCGCCCGCCGCCGGGGCGAAAGCGTTGCAGGTATTGCGGCACGACCTGCTCCGCCGGCGTCGGGCGGATGCCCATATCGATCAGGCCCAACGCACCCGGCGCAACGATATTGTCCCTGGCCAACAGCAACAACTGGTCGCGCGTGAGCAGCTTCGCCTCGCCCGGCAGCCGCTCCAGCACGCTGGCCTGCATCCGCGCCACATTCATCGGAATGGTCAGCAGGAGACGGCGGCGGCTGATTTGCTGAAGGATCCAGGAGAGCAGCTCGCGGAACGTCCACACGTGCGGGCCGCCGAGTTCGTACACCTGGCTCGCGGCGTCACCGCCACGCAGGGCCATCATCACGGCGTCGGCCACGTCGCCGACATAGACCGGCTGGAAGCGGCTGGCGCCGGCGATCACCGGCATGATCGGGGAGATCTGGGCCAGGGCCGCGAACCGGTTGAAGAACTGGTCCTCGGGGCCGAATATCACCGATGGACGCAGGATCGTGGCGGTCGGAAAATTCGCGCGCACCAACTGTTCGCCCTGGCCCTTGCTGCGCGCGTACAGGCTTTCCGCCGCCGGGTCGGCGCCTATGGCCGAGATCTGGACCAGCCGTTGCACGCCCGCTGCCGCCGCGGCACGCGCAACCGCGCCGGCGCCTTCGGCCTGGACGCGCTGGAAGTCGCCGGCACGGCGCTCGGCCAGGATGCCGACCAGGTTGACCACCAGATCGGCGCCCTCGACCGCGCGCGCGATCGTGCCCGGATGCGTGACGCTGGCATGCAGCGGCACCACCTGGCCCACCGCGCCCATCGGCTTGAGGAACAATGCGGCCTCCGTGTCGCGCACCGCCACGCGCACCACGTGGCCGGCGGCGGCCAGCCGCTTGACCACATACCGACCGACGAACCCGGACCCGCCGAATACCGTCGCCACGCTGCGTGTCGCCATCGTTCGCTCCTGCTGTCGCGCGGCATTGATATGCGTCGTACGCCGCCCCCTCAAGGCCACGCGCGTGACGATGGCGGTGGATTGCCAGTTGACGGACCGGGGGGGCGGGGTTACATCGCCC
Source organism: uncultured Pseudomonadota bacterium (assembly GCA_963764895.1). GTDB lineage: Bacteria > Pseudomonadota > Alphaproteobacteria > Acetobacterales > Acetobacteraceae > CAVXUK01. The sequence continues at coordinate 2,234,462 of CAVXUK010000004.1, read as the reverse complement.
GCCCACCGCACGCCCCGCTGGTCGGCGGGACGCAGCCTAATGCCCAGGTGGCGGAATTGGTAGACGCGCAGGTTTCAGGTACCTGTGGCCTCACGGTCGTGGAAGTTCGAGTCTTCTCCTGGGCACCAGGTTGCGCCAGCAAGGTTGCGGCGCCAGCGCTGGAACCTTGAAACGGCGGTCGCGCCATGGCGGAAGTTACCCAATTCATGGCCAACGGTCTCCTTCATCTCTATCGCCACGATCTGCCCGAGGGGCTGACGTTGGGGCCGGTGGTCGCCGTCGACACCGAAACCATGGGCCTGGACCCGCGTCGGGACCGGTTGTGCCTGGTGCAGCTGTCCTCCGGCGACGGCACGGCGCATCTGGTGCAGATCATCCCGCCGGAACTGGGCGGCCATGGCGCCGATTGCCCCAACCTGAAAGCGCTGCTGGCCGACCCGGGCGTCATCAAGCTCATGCATTTCGCCCGCTTCGACGTGGCCATGCTGCAACACAGCCTGGGCATCCGGGTAGCCCCGGTGCGCTGCACGAAAATCGCGGCAAAACTGACCCGCACGTTCACCGACCGGCACGGCCTGCGCGACCTGTGCCGGGAGCTGCTCGGCGTGGAGATTTCCAAGCAGCAACAGACCTCGGACTGGGGCCAGACGCAGCTGAGCGCCGAACAGCTTGCATACGCGGCGTCGGATGTGCTGCACCTGCACGCACTATGGGACCGGCTGGAGGCCCTGCTGCGACGTGAGGGGCGGCTGGATCTGGCGCAGGCCTGTTTCGACTTCCTGCCGGCCCGCGGCCGGCTCGACGTGCTGGGCTGGGAAACGCCCGATATCTTCGCGCATTGACGCTCGGGGCCCCGGCCGCGACCGTCAAGGCGCCGGGCGCGACAGTTTGATACCATTTGTTAACACCGGGGCGAGTTGACCCAGCCAACGCGCGCCCATAGAGCTTGGTGATGCCGAGTTCATCCGGAGCCATGACCGCCCGCATGACCGCCGCCGTCGCCACCCTGGATCGGGACCTCACCACAGCGCGGGAGGTTCTGGCGACCGAGGCTGCCGGGCTGTCGGCGCTCGCGGCGTCCCTGGACGAGCGCTTCGCCCGCGCAGTGGATCTGCTGGCCTCGGCCAGCGGGCGCGTGGTGGTGTCCGGCATCGGCAAATCCGGGCATATCGCCCGCAAGCTCACCGCCACGTTCGCGTCGACCGGTACCCCGGCCTTGTTCGTCCACCCGGCCGAGGCGTCACATGGCGATCTCGGCATGATCGTGGCGGGCGACGCGGTGCTGGCGCTGTCCAATTCCGGCGAGACCGCCGAGCTCGCCGACCTGATCGACCATGCCCGCCGCTTCGCGCTGCCGCTGGTCGCCATCACGGCCCGCCCCGACAGCACGCTGGCGCTTGCCGCCGACGTCGTGCTGGCGCTGCCCAAAGCGGCGGAGGCGTGTCCGCTGGGCCTGGCGCCGACCACCAGCACCACGATGCAACTGGCGCTCGGCGACGCGCTGGCCGTGGCGCTGCTGGTGCGCCGTGGCTTCGATTCCGCCGATTTCCGCGTGTTCCATCCCGGCGGGCGGCTCGGCGCGCGGCTGCGGCGGGTGCGCGACCTGATGCACGCCGGGCCGGCGGTGCCGCTGGCCGCCCCCGACACGCCGATGCACGACGCGTTGCTGACCATGACCGAAAAGCGGTTCGGCTGTGTCGGCATCGTCGACGCGGCGGGCGCGCTGGTGGGTATCCTGACCGACGGCGATTTGCGCCGCGCGATGGGGCCGGATCTGCTGCAACGGCGGATCGGCGAGATCATGACCCGCGCGCCGCGCACCATCGGGCCGGACGTGCTGGCCGCCGAGGCGCTCCGCACGATGAACGAGGGTCCCAGCCCGATCACCATCCTGTTCGTGGTGGACGAGAACCGGGTGCCACGGGGTATCCTGCACGTTCACGATCTGTTGCGCGCCGGGGTGGCATGACGACGGCCCCTCTGAAGCTCGAGCGCCGTCCCGACCCGCCCCGGGAGCTCCGCGCCGAGTCGCCAAGCATCGCGCGCGCGGCGTCGCTCGGCTTGCACTCGGCGCATGCGCGCTTCGACATGCGGATCATCCGCCGCCGCTGGATGGTTGCCATCGCCAAGCGGCTGCTCCCGGTGGCGGCGCTCGCGCTGCTCTCGCTGATCGCGCTGTGGCCGGAACTGACCAATGACGCCAACCGCGAGCGCATGGCCTACGGCCGCGACGGCGGCATGCCGCAAAGCGGCGAGATGCTGGACGCCAGCTATCATGGCGTGGACGCCCGCAACCGCCCCTACACGATGACGGCAACCACGGCGCATCAGATCTCCCCCGAACGCGTCAACCTGACCGACCCGAAAGGCGACATGACGCTGGAATCGGGGAACTGGCTGATGGTCGATTCCCGCAAGGGCGTCTACCTCCAGCACGCCGGCAACCTGGACCTGTCGGGCGATGTCCATATCTATCGTGACGACGGCACCACCCTGACCACCGATTCGGCCGCGATCGACCTGAAGGCCGGGGCGGCGGCGGGGGCGGAGCTGGTGCATGCCGAGGGCCCGTTCGGAACGCTCGACGCGCAGGGCTTCGCGCTGACCGACAAGGGCGGGGTGATCCAGTTCAGCGGCCCCGGCAAGCTGATCATGAACGCGTCCGAGAACGGCACCGCAAAGCCCGCCGCGGCGCAAACCCCGCCGGCCGGCGCCGGCCAGTCCGGCGGCACGCCATGAGGCGCCGGTTTCGCCTCGTGCTGCTGCTCGCCGCCGCAGCCCCGACCTCCGCGCTGGCGCAGGGCATCGACCTGTCGACCGGCGGCCCGGTGACCGTGACGGCGCGCGGCGGCTTCGAGTGGCACGAGAACGACCAGCAGATCATCGCCACCGACGACGCCCGCGCGGTGCGTGGCGACGTGACGGTGCTCGCCGACCGGGAGGTCGCGTATTACCGCAAAAAGGGCACCGGCCCCACCGGTTCGGGCGGGCTGGCCCCCCCTTCGCCGCCGACGCCGCAACCTGCGGCCGACAAGTCGACCGGCGCGGCCGGTGACCCGGACAGCGGCGGCAACGAGGTGTACCGCCTGGAAGCCGACGGCCATGTCCGCATCCTGACGCCCACCGACGAAGCAGTCGGCGACAAGGCGGTCTACGACATCGACCTCGCGGTGCTGGTACTGACCGGCAGCCACTTGAAGCTGACGACGCCGTCCCAGGTCATGACGGCCCGTGACAGCATGGAATACTGGTCGCAGAAGCATATGTCGGTGGGGCGCGGCGACGCGGTCGTGGTGACCAACGACGGCCGGCGCCTGTCCGGCGACGTGCTGGTCGGCTTCACCGAAGACCCGAACCAGCCGGCAACCGGCGGCGCCGCGCCGGCTGCAGCCAAGCCCGCCGCAACGCCGGTGGTGGCGCAGACCCCGGGCAAGCCGCCCGCCGATCCGCTGCTGGCCTCCGGCAAGCTCAAGCGGATCGAAGCGTACGGCAATGTGGTCGTCCGCACCCAGGTGGATACCGTGCGCGGCGACCGCGGCGTATACGTGCCCGATACCGGCGTGGCGCGCGTGGTCGGCCATGTGCGGATCACCCGCGGTGAGAACCAGATCAATGGACCGGCCGCCGACGTGAACATGAAGACCGGCATCGCCCACATGATAAGCGACCCGAGCCAGCGGGTGCAGGGGCTGCTGATGCCCAACACCCCCACGAACGGCACGGCGCCCGTCCCGGCAGGACAGAAGCCGCCACCGACTCCGACACCGAAGACGCACACGCCATGACCGATGTGCGGGTACTAGGCGGGGCGCTGGCGGCCAATCTGAGCGACGGCGGCTCGGGGCTCGCGGCGACCGGCGTCGGCAAGGTCTACAAGAAGCGGCCTGTGGTGCGGAACGTGTCCGTCTCGGTGCGCCGGGGCGAGGCTGTCGGACTGCTCGGCCCCAACGGCGCCGGCAAGACCACGACGTTCTACATGATCGTCGGTCTTGTCCGGCCGGATACCGGCGCCATCCGGCTGGACGGGGCGGACATCACCGGTCTGCCGATGTATCGCCGGGCCCGCCTCGGCATCGGCTATCTGCCGCAGGAGGCCAGCGTGTTCCGCGGCCTCAATGTTGAACAGAACATCATGGCAACTCTGGAAGTGGTGGAGCCGGACGGCACCCGCCGCGAGCAGATGCTCGACGAGTTGCTGGCCGAATTCGGTATCGGCCATCTGCGCCGTACCCCGGCGCTTGCGCTGTCCGGCGGCGAGCGGCGGCGTGTGGAGATCGCGCGCGCGCTGGCCACGCAGCCGAGCTACATCCTGCTCGACGAGCCGCTTGCCGGCATCGACCCGATTGCCGTGGGCGAAATCCGCGACCTTGTCGGGCACCTGAAGGACCGCGGCATCGGTGTGCTGATCACCGACCACAATGTGCGGGAAACGCTGGAGATCATCGACCGTGCCTACATCATGCACGACGGCGCGGTGCTGATGGAGGGGCGGCCGCACGAGGTGGTGGCGCATGAGGGCGTGCGCCGCGTTTACCTGGGGGAACGTTTCAGCCTGTAGGCTGACGGCATGTCTGTCTTGAGCCGCCCATCCGTCCAGCACGATTCTTGCTTGCCATTCGGGTCAGGCCGCGCTGCACTGGGCGCGGGCGTGCTTTCTCGCCCGTTCCGCCGCCCATAGAGTTCCAGCATGGCGATTGGCCCGCGCCTCGATCTGCGTCAGTCGCAGTCACTGGTCATGACGCCGCAACTGCGTCAGGCCATCAAGCTTCTGCAATTTTCCAACGTCGAAGTGGCCAGCTTCGTCGAGGAGGAGCTTGAGCGCAATCCTCTGCTCGAACGCGACGAAAGGGTCGAGCCGCTGGCCGAACGCCCGGCCCTGGACCAGCGCGAGCCGGGCGCGGCGCGCAGCGACCTGACCGGATTCGAGGATGCCCCCGCCCCCCATGACACGGCGGAGCTGGTGCGCTCCGGCGTGCTTGCGCCGGCCCAGGCGGACCCGCTGGATGCCGTCCACGCTGAACCCTACGACGCCGGCGGCGCCGGCGACGGGATGCCGATGGGCCGCGGCGGCTCGAGCGACTTCGCCGATGATGATCGCAGCGTCGAGGATTACGCGCAGGGCACCCAAACGCTGCGTGAGTATCTGAGCGAACAGCTCCGCCTGTCGTGCCCAGGCCGTATCGAACGCATGATCGGCGCGCATCTGATCGCGCTGCTGGAACCCTCGGGCCGGCTCGCCGTCGCCCCCGAAACGATTGCGCAGGCGCTCGGCATTGAAACCGCCCGGGTGGAGGCGGTGCGGGCAAAAATGATGTGCTTCGAGCCGACCGGCATGTTCGCTCGCGACCTGCGCGAGTGCCTCGCGGTGCAGTTGGCCGAACGCAACCGCCTTGACCCGGCGATGGCCGCGTTGCTGGACAACCTCGATCTGCTCGCCAAGCGGGACCTGCGTCGGCTGATGACGCTGTGCGAGGTCGATGCCGCCGATCTGAGCGACATGATTGCCGAACTGCGCCGACTGGACCCGAAGCCGGGCGCCAGCTTCGAGGCGATGCCGTTGCAACCGCTGGTGCCCGACATCCTCATGCGCGCCGCCCCGGATGGCAGCTGGGTGCTGGAACTGAACCCGGACACGCTGCCGCGCGTATTGGTGAATCAGCAATTCAGCACGCGCGTGCTGCCGCACGCCTCACGCGAGGACAAGGCGTTCCTGACCGAGAAACTGCAAACCGCAAACTGGCTTGTGAAGTCGTTGCAGCAGCGCTCGCAGACGATCCTGAAAGTGGCCGCGGAGATCGTGCGCCAGCAGGACGCCTTCTTTCGCCTCGGCGTCGGCTACCTGCGCCCGCTGATCCTGCGCCACATCGCCGAAGCGGTGGAGATGCATGAGAGCACCGTCAGCCGAGTGACGTCGCACAAGTACATCGCCACGCCGCGCGGCATTTACGAGCTCAAGTATTTCTTCACGACGGCGATCGCAGGAACGACCGGTGAGAGTCATAGCGCCGAAGCGGTACGCCACCGCATCCGAGAGATGGTCGCGGCCGAACATCCCGATGACGTGCTCTCGGATGATGCGATCGTTGCAATTCTGCGGCGCGAAGGCGTGGACATCGCCCGGCGGACCGTGGCCAAATACCGTGAGGCGTTGCGCATCCCCAGCTCGGTGCAACGCAAGCGGGAGAAGGCCGTGCCGGCATGAAGCAACCGCCGCCACACGTCAACATGGGGGTTGACCGACGGAGGGCGGAGCCGGTGGGCGGTCCCGAACAAGGAACGTGAGGAACAACCGATGCAGATCACGGTTTCGGGAAAGCAGATCGACCTGTCGGACGCGCTGCGCACCCGTGTTGCCACGCAACTCGATAACATTGCCGGAAAGTATTTCGATCATGCGTTGGAAGCGCATGTCACGTTCGGCCGCGCCCGCAGTTTTTTCACCTGCGACATCAATGTGCATGCCGGCCGCGGACTGATGCTGCGCGGCGAGGGCGAAGCGGCCGATGCCAACAGCGCGTTCGATGACGCGGCCGAACATATCGCCAAGCGACTGCGCCGCTATCGCCGGCGGGTCAATGAACACGCCCGCGACCTGGCCCACCGCGAGCGGCCGGAGCCGGCGCGCCAGTATATTTTGCGGCCGGAGGAGGACGATGCGGCGTCAGCGTCCGGCGGCAGCACCCACGCCGCGACCTACGCCACTGTGGTGGCCGAAGTGCAGGCGAATATTGCCCGCCTCTCGGTCGGCGATGCGGTCATGCGAATGGATCTGGCGGACCAGCAGGTGCTGATGTTCCGCAACAGCGCCACCGGTGAACTGAATGTGGTGTATCGCCGCAGCGATGGAAACATCGGCTGGATCGACCCAGCCGGCGTCGGACGCTAGGCCACCGGACACCAAGCCACGGCGGCGTAGCGGCCGCACTGCCCTCTCCCGCGTCGCGAGAGAGGGCCGGGCGTGGCTCTCAATGAACCAGCGTCGCCAGCATTTCGTGCTGGTAAATCGCGGCCACCGCCAGCTCCTGGTCGCCAGCAATGGCCATCTGCGTGCCATCGGCGGCGTGGATCGCGTAAGCGGTAGTCCCGTTCATCATGACCGGTTTGACGTAGGCGATCTGTGACACCCCCAGACCAGCCAATTGCTCGGCGGTCATGTGGCGGATGTCGATGCGTTGTGCCGGAGTTGTCCGTTCCGGCCCGTTTGGGGTAGACATGTGGCTTCTCCTAAGGTCACCGACGCCCTGAGTTGCAACGCAGTGACCGTTTCGTCGTTCGAATCGATTGGCGGCCGCACCTGTTATTGTTGTTGTGGCTAGCCGGTTTTGTCGGCAGTGGCATCAACCACGGTAACCGAGGTCGGGCTGGCAGCCCCGCCATTGGCCGCGCCGTTGCCGACCCTGGTGATGTTGATGGTCTTCACCCTGGCCTCCGGCTGAGGGCGGGCGAGGTCGATATGCAACAACCCGTTGTCCATCCACGCCCCTTTCACGTCGATGCCCTCGGCGAGTACGAACGCCCGCTGGAATTGCCGCGCTGCGATCCCGCGATGGATGAATACGCGCCCCTGGATATCGTCATTCTGCCGGCCGCGTATCACCAACTGGTTGTCTTCCTGCGTGATTTGCAGGTCGTCCATGGTGAAGCCGGCCACCGCCAGCGTAATGCGCAGCCCGATCGGCCCGGTCTGCTCAATGTTGTAGGGCGGATAGCCATCCGACGAGCTTTTCGCCGCCCGTTCAAGCATCTGCTCCAGATGGTCGAACCCCAGGAACAATGGGGACGCGAATACACGAGTCGTCATCTTGCCTCCTCCTGCGAGCGAAGCCGGCCCCCTTGGGGTCCGAGTCGCCGGGTCCCGCGATGGCAACCCGACGCCATTGAGTTTGGCACCAGGGCCCTGTTTTGCAAGGGGGTTGATGATAGTCAACCATTGTGCGGATGCGCATCAGTTGAACCAAAGTTGGGCAATCGCTAAATGGCGACGATGTCTGTCGACGTAAACTCTGCCCCTCCCCTGTCCCCGATCGCGCTGGCGCCCGAGGCGGAACCGGTGCCGATCCTGATCGCGCCCCATCCTGTCCTGAAGACGAAGGCGCGGCCTGTCGGGCCGGGTGACCGGGAGACGGTGCGCGCCCTGCTGCCGCGCATGTTCGCGACGATGTATCGCGCACCCGGCATCGGGCTGGCGGCGCCGCAGGTGGGCGTGGGGTTGCGCGTGGCCGTCGTGGACCTGATGCCGGCTGATGCCCGCGCCCCCATCGTGCTGATCAACCCCGAGGTCGTCGCGGTCAGCACGGAACTGGCGACGCGCGAGGAAGGCTGCCTGTCGCTGCCGGCCCAGTATGCCGACGTGACGCGCCCGGCGCGGGTAAAGGTGCGCTACCTGGACGAGACTGGTGCGCGGCAGGAGATGGAGGCCGATGAACTGCTGGCTGCCTGCCTGCAACACGAGATCGACCACCTGGACGGCGTGTTGTTCGTCGATCATCTCTCGGTACTCAAGCGCAACATGATCCTGCGGCGGCTTGCCAAGGAACAGCGGCAGAAGGGCCGCTGAACGGAAGGGCGGCGGGGCATGCGGATCGCATTCATGGGCAGCCCCGCCTTTGCCGTGCCGGCGTTGCGTGCGTTGCATGCAGCCGGCCACGAGATCGCGGCCGCGTACTGCCAGCCACCACGTCCAGCCGGGCGCGGCCAGTCGGTGCGCCGTTCCCCGGTGCACGAAGCGGCCGATGCGTTGGGGCTGGATGTGCATACGCCGGCCAGCCTGAAGCGTGACCCGCAGGCGCAGGCACAGTTCGCTTCCCTCGGCCTGGACGCGGCGGTGGTAGCGGCGTACGGTCTGATACTGCCAGAAATGATGCTGACCGCGCCGCGCCGCGGGTGCCTGAACATTCATGCTAGTCTGCTGCCACGCTGGCGGGGTGCCGCGCCAATTCAGGCGGCACTGCTCGCCGGCGATAGCGAAACAGGGGTCACCATCATGCAGATGGACGCCGGCCTCGACACCGGGGCGATGCTGCTGCGTGGTACGGTCCCGATCACGTCGCATACCACGGCGAGCGAGTTGCACGACACGCTGGCGGTCCTCGGGGCAACACTGGCGGTGCGGGCGCTGGCGGAGAACCCGCCGCCGGTGCCGCAGCCGGCCGACGGGACCACCTATGCGCCCAAGCTGACCCGCGCGGACGGGCGGCTCGACTGGCGGCTGGATGCGGCGACGCTGGCGCGTCGGGTGCGCGCGCTCAACCCGTGGCCGGGCACTTTCACGCAGTTGGCGGGAGAGACATTGAAGGTGCTGGCCGCCACAGCGGAGCCGGGAACGGGCGAGCCCGGTGTCACGCTGGACGACGCCTTGATGGTGGCGACCGGCGACGGCGCGCTGCGGCTGGCGCGGGTCCAGGCACCGGGGCGGGCGGCGATGCCGGCGGATGCGTTCCTGCGCGGCCGGCCGGTGCCGGCCGGAACGCGGTTGCAGTAATGTCCACGTGGCCCGCCAGATGACCACTACCAGGATCGGCCGGCAGATGAAGCGCGACAGCCTGCTCACCAGCCCGTTCTTCCAGCACATGCGAGACGAGGAACTGGATGAGATCATCGCCTTCGCGACGGAGCGGCGCATTCCCAAGGGCACCGTGATCTTCACCAAGGGCGATGCCGGAACCAGCATGATGGCGGTCCTGGTCGGGCGTGTGCGCGTCTCCGCCGTCTCGGCCGAGGGGCGCGAGGTGACGCTGAACGTGATCGGCCCCGGCGAAATCTTCGGCGAGATCGCGCTGCTGGATGGCAAGCCGCGCAGCGCCGACTGCACCACGCTGGAGGACAGCACGCTGATGGTAGTGGAGCGGCGGCATTTCCTGCCGTTCCTGCTCAAGAACGAGGGCCTGGTGGACCGGCTGCTGGGCGTGCTGTGCGACCGGCTGCGCCGCACCAGCATGGCGCTCGAAGAAATCGCGCTGTTCGATCTGCAGGCGCGGCTGGCACGACTGCTGGTGAAGCTGTCGGAGGATTACGGCCGCAAGTTGCCCAACGATGGTGGGGTGCGGATCGACCTGAAGCTGTCGCAGCGCGATCTGGCGACGCTGGTGGCCAGCTCGCGTGAGACGGTCAACAAGCAGTTGCGCGGCTGGCGCGAACAGGGCGTGGTGGAGCAGACGGCCGGCTATCTGGTGGTGAAGAACTCGGCGGCGCTGACACGCCTGTTCGGTTAGCGGCGGCTACAGCCGGTAGGTGCGGATCGCCGTGCCGCGGTAGAGCTTGAACAGCTCGTCGGCGCTCGCGCCTGCCACCACGCCGTCGAGGATCTCGACCCATCGGGGATAGTCGTGGGTCAGGCTGGAGACGGTCCAGTCGCTGCCGTACATCACGCGGTCGAAGCCGAACGTCTCGATCACGTGTGCCACGTAGAGCGTGACGTGCTCGGGTTGCCACGCGGCGTGGTCGGCCTCGGTGATGACGCCCGAGAGCTTGACCACCACGTTCGGCAGGCGGGCGAGTTCGCGCATCTGGCTCCACCACGGCTCCCGCAGCCCATGCCTGATGGCCGGCTTGCCGATGTGGTCCAGCACGAACATCACGCCGGGGCAGCGGCGCACCAGTTCCAGCGCATAGGTCAGCGCGAAATGCCGGACGCAGATGTCGAAGGTCAGGTCGTGCCGGCCGACCGCGCGCACGCCCGCCAGAAAGCCGGGCGCCAGGCAGACGCCCGGATCGGCCTCCGTCTCGATCAGGCGGCGGATGCCGCGCAGCGTGCCGAATTGCGCCAGGGTGGCCAGATCCTCGGCGACCGCCTCGCCCTTTTCCACCGGCGCATGTGCCACCATGCCGCGTAGGCGGGGATCGGCGTCCGCCATTTCCTGCACGAATGCCGCCTCCCGGACATGCAGGCCCGGGTCCACGGCAACCTCGGCGAACACGATGCCGTCCACCTGAACATGCCCGCGCGCGGCGTCGAAATCCGCCAGCAGCGAGGTGCGCTTCAGCGCCGGCACGGCATCGAGCCAGCCGTAGCGCAGGCGCGCGATGTCATAAAGATGGACATGGCTGTCAACGACGGGGAAATCCGGCATGGCTACACTCTCATGGCTCAGCGGTTTCGTAGGGTAACAGATCGTCTCGCGCCTCTTATAGAATGGACAAGCCCAACGAACATGAGCGACACAGCGGCGGTGCTCGCTCGGTGGCACATGGGCCACGACTGCACGGAACTGTGAGACGATCCGCGATGTGCAATCGGGCCCTCCCTTGCTCGCGGCATGTGGCGGGTGAATTGCTGAGCCTCATCGTGACGGGATGAACATGGACGAGCTGGTCGGCAGGCACGATGCGGAGATCGAACGCGGCGTCACGACGCGCGAGCCGGTGGTGGCGCCGGCGCAGCGGCGGCGCAGCCGGGTCTGGCTGTGGCTGCTCCTGCTGGCACTGGCTCTGGCGGCGGGGGTTGTGGCGTGGCGCGAGCTGGCCCCCGCACCGGCCGGCGCGCCCGCGCCACATGGCCGGACCGGCCAGTTCCCGCCGCAGCCGGTCGGTGTGGCCACGGCCGCAGTCGATGATGTGCGCGTCATCCTGAACGCGCTGGGCACCGTCACGCCGCTGGCCACCGTGACGGTGAAGACGCAGATCAACGGGCAACTGCAACAGATCGCCTTTACCGAGGGCCAGATGGTCCGCAAGGGCGACTTCCTGGCCCAGATCGACCCGCGCCCCTATGAGGCCCTGCTGGAACAGTATCAAGGCCAACTCGCCCACGACCAGGGGCTGCTGAAGCAGGCGCAGGTGGACCTCACCCGCTACCAGACGCTGCTGAAACAGGACTCCATCTCGCGCCAGCAGGCCGACGACCAGTTCTACCTCGTGGAGCAGTACCAGGGCTCGATCCGCTCCGATCAGGCGCAGATCGACACGCAGAAGCTGAACATCGCCTATTGCCATGTCGTTTCGCCGGTCGATGGACAGGTCGGTCTGCGGCAGGTGGACCAGGGCAACTACGTGCAGACCACCGACGCCAACGGGCTTGTCGTCATCACGCAGGAACAGCCGATGTCGGTGCTGTTCTCGCTGGCCGAAGACGATCTGCCGGCGGTGCTGAAACAGATGCACGCCGGAACGACGCTTAGCGTCGCCGCCTATGACCGCGCCAACGTGAACCCGTTGGCCACCGGCACGCTGGCGACCACGGACAACCAGATCGACACCGCCACCGGCATGGTGAAGCTGCGGGCGCTGTTCCCGAATACCGACGAGACGCTGTTTCCCCAGCAGTTCGTCAACGCGCGGCTGCTGGTGCAGACGCTGCATCACGTGGTGACGGTACCCACGGCGGCTGTCCAGCGCGGCTCACCGGGCACCTTTGCCTATGTGGTGGACGCGAACAACACGGTGTCTCTGCACGTGCTGAAGCTCGGCGCGACGGACGGCAACAAGGTGCAGGTGATCTCCGGCCTCAATGCCGGCGACCGCGTGGTCATCGACGGCACTGATCGGCTGCGCGAGGGCGCGAAGGTCACCGTGCAGGCCGCGAAAACGGAAGGGCCGGCTGCCGCCGGCCCGGCGGAGGCGCAGCCGGGCACCGGCGAGGAGCAAGGGCAGCATCATCACCGTCACCAGCAGCAGCAGGGCGAGCAGCAGAGCCAGCAGCCCGCGGCAAAGCCGGATGGAAAGTGAGGCGGCGCACACGGACCAGCGCTGGATGATGCCGTGAATCCTTCCCGCCTGTTCATCCTGCGGCCGGTCGGCACCACGCTGCTGATGGTCGCGATCATGCTGGCCGGCGCCCTGGGCTACACGTTCCTGCCGCTGTCCGCGCTGCCGGACGTGGATTACCCGACCATCCAGGTGCAGACCTTCTATCCCGGCGCCAGCCCGGAGGTGATGACCTCCTCGGTCACGGCGCCGCTGGAACGCCAGTTCGGCGAGATGCCGGGGCTGGACCAGATGAGCTCGCACGAGTTCGGCCGGCGCCTCGGTGATCACGCTGCAATTCGCGCTGTCGCTCGAACATCGACGTGGCCGAGCAGGAGGTGCAGGCGGCGATCAACGCCGCCGGCAACCTGCTGCCCGCCGACCTGCCGGCGCCGCCGATCTACGCCAAGGTGAACCCGGCCGACGCGCCGATCATGACGCTGGCCGTCACCTCGAAGACGCTGCAGCTGACCGACGTGGAGGATCTGGCCGACACGCGGCTGGCCGAGAAAATTTCGCAGCTGCCGGGCGTCGGGCTGGTCAGCATCAGTGGCGGCCAGCGCCCCGCGGTGCGCATCCGCGTCAAACCGCAGGCGCTGGCGGCTTATGGCCTCAACATCGACGACATCCGCACCACCATCGGCAACCTCAACGTCAACACGCCGAAGGGCAATTTCGACGGGCCGACGCAGTCGCTCGACGATCAACGCCAACGACCAGATGACCGACGCCGGCGCAATACGGCCGCGGTGGTGATCGCCTACCGCAACGGCACGCCGGTGCGGCTGTCGGACGTGGCGGACATCGTCAGCGGCGCCGGAGAATACGGAGCTGGGCGCCTGGGCGAACCGCACGCCGGCGATCATCCTGAACATCCAGCGCCAGCCGGGCGCCAACGTCATCGCAGTGGTGAACGGCGTGAAGGCGCTGCTGCCGCAGATCGAGCACCGGGCTGCCGCCGGCGCTGGACAGTCAGCGTGCTGAGCGACCGCACCACCACCATCCGCGCCTCGGTCGCCGACGTCGAGTTCGAGCTGACTGCTGGCGATCGTGCTGGTGGTGGCTGGTGATCTTCCTGTTCCTGCGCAATCTGCCGGCGACGATCATTCCGAGCCTGTCGGTGCCGCTGTCGCTGGTCGGCACGCTGGGCGTGATGTACCTGCTCGGCTTCTCGCTCGACAATCTGTCGCTGATGGCGCTGACCATCTCGACCGGCTTCGTGGTGGACGATGCCATCGTGATGATCGAGAACATCGCCCGCTATGTCGAGGTCGGCGAGACGCCGTTGCAGGCGGCGCTGAAGGGCGCCGGGCAGATCGGCTTCACCATCATCTCGCTGACCGTCTCGCTGATCGCGGTGCTGATCCCGCTGCTGTTCATGGGCGACGTGGTGGGCCGGCTGTTCCACGAGTTCGCGCATCACGCTGGCGGTCACCATCGTGATCTCGGCGATCGTGTCGCTCACGCTGGTGCCGATGCTGTGCGCGCGGCTGCTGCGCCACCGCCCGGACGCCGAGCCGCAACCGTTTCGACCTGGTGGCCGAGCGCGAGTTCGACCGGACCATCGCGCAGTATGGGCGCGGCGCTGAACTGGGTGCTGGACCGCCAGGCGGCGACGCTGGTGGTCGCGATCGTGACGCTGGTCCTGACCGTCGCGCTGTACGTGATCATCCCGAAAGGCTTCTTCCCGGTGCAGGACACCGGCGAGATCCAGGGCATCTCCGAGGCGGCGCAGACCACCTCCTATCGCCGCGATGGCCGAGCATCAGCAGGCGCTGGGCGACGGCGATCCTGAAAGACCCGGATGTGGTCAGGCTGACTTCCTTCATCGGCGTGGACGGCACCAACACCACGCTGAACAGCGGGCGCTTCCTGATCAAGCTGAAGCCGCAGGACGAGCGCAGCCTGTCGGCCAGCCAGATCATCCGCCGCTGCAACAGCGAAGTGGCCGGCGTGCCGGGCATCACGCTGTACATGCAGCCGGTGCAGGACCTGACGATCGAATACCACCGTCAGCCGCACGCAGTACCAGTTCGTGCTGGAGGACGCGAACCCGACCGAGTTCACGACCTGGGTGCCGAAGCTGATGCAACAGCTGCAGGCAACGGCCGGAGCTGGCGGATGTGGCGAGCGACCTGCAGGCGCAGGGACCAGGCGCTCGACATCGACATCGACCGCGCCACCGCCGCGCGCTTCGGCATCACGCCGGCGACCGTGGACAACGCGCTGTACGACGCGTTCGGCCAGCGCATCGTCTCGACCATCTTCACGCAGTCCAACCAGTACCGCGTGATCATGGAGGTCGATCCGGCGGTGCAGACGTCGCTGGCGGGCTGTCGCAGATCTACCTGCCGTCCTCGGCAGCCGCCAGCGGGCAGGTGCCGCTGTCGGCCATCGTGCAAGCTGGAGCAGCGCAGCGGGCCGCTGCTGATCACGCATTTCGGCCAGTTCCCGGCGACCACGATCTCCTTCAACCTCGCCCCGGGCGCCTCGCTCGGGGCGGCGGTGCAGGCGATCCAGCAGACGCCGAAGAAGATGTCGGCCTGCCGGAAAGCTTCATCACCGCCTTCCAGGGTGCGGCGGTGGCGTTCCAGTCCTCGCTGTCCAACGAGGTGTTGCTGCTGCTGGCCGCGGTGGTCGACGATGTACATCGTGCTCGGCGTGCTGTACGAGAGCTTCATCCATCCGATCACGATCCTGTCGACGCTGCCGTCGGCCGGCGTGGGCGCGCTGCTGGCGCTGATGCTCGCGGGCGACGACCTCGACGTGATCGCCATCATCGGCATCGTGCTGCTGATCGGCATCGTCAAGAAGAACGCCATCATGATGATCGACTTCGCGCTGGAGGCCGAGCGCGAGGAGGGCAAGCCGCCGCGCGCAGGCGATCTATCGAGGCCTGCCTGCTGCGCTTCCGGCCGATCCTGATGACCACGATGGCGGCGATGCTCGGCGCGCTGCCGCTGATGCTGGGCACCGGCATCGGCTCGGAACTGCGCCGGCCGCTCGGCGTGGCGATCGTCGGCGGGCTGATCGTGAGCCAGGTGCTGACGCTGTTCACCACGCCGGTGATCTACCTGGCCTTCGACCGCCTGGCGCGGCGGCTGTCCGGCCACGCCGAAGCAGGGGCTGGCAGGCGGGCGGGGCCGGCGCACGTGAACCTCTCGGCGCCGTTCATCGCCCGGCCGGTCGCCACCACGCTGCTGACCATCGGCATCGCGCTCGCCGGCATGCTCGCGCTATTCAAGGCTGCCGGTGGCGCCGCTGCCGCAGGTGGATTTCCCGACCATCTTGGTGCAGCCGCGACTGCCCGGCGCCAGCCCCGACACGGTCGCCACCTCGGTCGCCGAGCCGCTGGAGCGCCATCTCGGCCAGATCGCCGACGTGACCGAGATGACCTCGCAGAGCGCGGTCGGCGCAGGTGCGCATCACGCTGCAGTTCGGCCTGAACCGCGACATCGACGGCGCGGCGCGCGACGTGGAGGCGGCGATCAACGCGGCGCGCGCCGACCTGCCAGCCAGCCTGCGCAGCCAACCCGACCTACCGCAAGGTCAACCCGGCCGATGCGCCGATCCTGATCCTGGCGCTGACCTCCGAACGCTGACGCGCGGGCAGCTCTACGACGCCGCCAGCAACGTGCTGGAACAGCAGCTCTCGCAGCTCAGCGGCATCGGCCAGGTGATCTCGGCGGTGCGGCGCTGCCCGGCGGTGCGGGTGGAGCTCAACCCGACCGCGCTGTTCAAATACGGCATCGGGCTCGAGGACGTGCGCGCCGCGCTGGCCTCGGCCAACGCCAACAGCCCGAAAGGCGCGATCGAACAAGGCACGACCGTTATCAGATCTACACCAACGATCAGGCCAGCCTGGCGGCGCACTACGTGCCGCTGGTGGTGGCCTATCGCAACGGCGACGGCGTGCGGCTGTCCGATGTCGGCGAGGTGGTCGATTCGGTCGAGGATCTGCGCAACGCGGGGTTCTACAACGGCAAGGCATCGGTGCTGGTGATCCTGTTCCGCCAGCCCGGCGCCAACATCATCGACACCGTCGACCACGGTGAAGGCGGTGCTGCCGCACCTCCAGGCCGCGCTGCCGCCCGATGTCGAGATCACCGAGGCGGCCGACCGCTCCACCACCATCCGCGCCTCGCTGAACGATACCGAACGCACGCTGGTGATCGCCGTGCTGCTGGTGACCGCGGTGGTGTTCCTGTTCCTGCGCGACTGGCGCGCCACGCTGATCCCGGCCATCGCCGTGCCGATCTCGATCATCGGCACCTTCGGCACGATGTATCTGCTGGGCTTCAGCCTCGACAACCTCTCGCTGATGGCGCTGACGATCGCCACCGGCTTCGTCGTGGACGACGCGATCGTCGTGCTGGAGAACATCAAGCGCCATCTGGAGACAGGGCATGCCGCGCGTGCAGGCGGCCCTGCTCGGCGCGCGGGAGGTGGGCTTCACCGTGCTGTCGATCAGCCTGTCGCTGATCGCGGTGTTCATCCCGATGCTGCTGATGGGCGGGCTGATCGGGCGGCTGTTCCGGGAATTCGCGATCACGCTGTCGATGGCGATCCTGGTCTCGCTGATGATCTCGCTGACCACCACGCCGATGCTGTGCGCGCTGTTCCTGCGGCCGCGACCCCACAAGCCGCAGCGCCGCAGCCTGTTCAACCGGCTGGAGGGCGGCTACGAGCGTACGTTGAAGTGGGCACTGCGTCACGGCTGGCTGGTGATGCTGATCCTGCTCGCCACCATCGGGCTGAACGGCCTGTTCCTGATCATCCCGACCGGCCTGTTCCCGGAGCAGGACACCGGCCGGCTCATCGGATCGATCACCGCCGACCAGAGCATTTCGTTCCAGGCGATGAGCCAGAAGCTCGCGCAGCTGATGGCGATCGTGCAGCACGACCCGGCGGTGGAAAACGTGGTCGGCTATACGGGCGGCGGCGGCGGCGGGCGCTCGCAGACCAACATCGGATCCGTCTATGTCTCGCTCAAGCCGGTGGCGCAGCGGGACAACGCCCAGCAGGTAATCACGCGACTGCGCCGGTCGCTGTCGCATGTCACCGGTGCCACGCTGTACCTGCAAGCCGTGCAGGACATCCGCGTCGGCGGCCGGCAGTCGAACGCCGAATACCAGTACACGCTGCAAGGCGATACGACGGCCGAGGTTTACAGCTGGTCGCCGAAACTCACGGCAGAGCTGCAACGCAGCAACGTGCTGACGGACGTGAGCTCAGACCAGCAGCAGCGCGGGCTGGAAACCGACCTCGTCATCGATCGTGACACGACCGCGAAGCTCGGTCTGACACCGGCCGAGATCGACAACACACTGTATGACGCGTTCGGCCAGCGCGAGGTCTCGACCATATATAGCGCATTGAACCAGTACCATGTCGTCATGGAGGTGGCGCCGCGCTATTGGCAAAGCCCCGACACGCTGAAAGATCTGTACGTCAGTACCGCCGGCGGCCCCGCCAGTGGCACGCAGACGAGCCAGCTGATCAGTAACACCGCCGCCTCGACAGCTTCCACATCGTCTTCCACATCGTCTTCCTCGTTGTCGGCCAGCTCGGTGCGCAACGCGGCGACCAATTCGCTGGCCAACGTCGGTGCCAGCAGCGCCTCCTCCGGTGCTGCGGTGAGCACCAGCCTTGAAACGATGGTGCCGCTCTCCGCCTTCACGCATTACGGGCCAGGCAACACGCCGCTGGCGATCAACCATCAGGGGCTGTTCGTGGCGACCACGATCTCGTTCAATCTCGCCCCCGGCAAGTCGCTCAGCGACGCAGTGGCGGAGATCGCCGATGCCAGCCGGCAGATCGGCATGCCCGCAACCATCCATGGGACGTTTGCCGGCACGGCGCAGGTTTATCAGTCCTCGCTGCGCAACGAGCCGGTGCTGATCCTGGCCGCGCTGGCGGCCGTGTACATCGTGCTGGGCATTCTGTACGAGAGCTTCATACACCCCATCACCATCATCTCCACGCTGCCTTCGGCCGGTGTGGGCGCGTTGCTGGCGCTGATGCTGTTCCATACCGAGTTCAGCATCATCGCTCTGATCGGCGTCATCCTGCTCATCGGCATCGTCAAGAAGAACGCCATCATGATGATCGACTTCGCCATCGCTGCCCAGCGCGAGGGGCAGTCCGACGCGCGGGAGGCGATCTTCCAGGCCTGCGTGCTGCGGTTTCGTCCGATCCTGATGACCACGATGGCGGCGATGCTCGGCGCGGTGCCGCTGGCGCTGAGTTTTGGCGATGGCGGCGAAATCCGCCGCCCGCTCGGCATCGCCATCGTCGGCGGGCTGATGGTGAGCCAGGTGCTGACGCTGTACACCACGCCGGTGCTGTATCTGTATCTCGATCGCTATCGCGTCTGGTCGCTGCGGCAATGGCGGCGCGCCTTTCCAGCCCTCCGTCGCACGCCGGGAGCCGCCGAATGATCCGCCTGCCACGCTACGTCGCGCTTGCTGTGCTGCTGTCTGCCGGCGGGTGCAAGGTGGGTCCGAACTACACGCCTGCGTCGGCGCCGACTGCCCCGGCCTTCAAGGAATTGGCCGGCTGGAAGCCCAGCGCGCCGCGCGACGGCATCGACCGCGGCGCCTGGTGGTCCGTGTACAACGACAAACTGCTCGATTCGCTCGAGCGACAGGTCGAAGTTTCGAACCAGAATGTTGTTGAAGCGTATGCGGCCTATCAGCAGGCGGCGGCACTGACGCGGGAGGCACGCGCCAGCCTGTTCCCCACGCTGGCCGTGACGCCGGGCGTCACCCGTTCGCTGGCGGGCACGGGCAATGTGAGCAGCGCGAGCAGCTTTCAGGGCAGAGGACCGCAGACGCAATACAGCGCCGAGGCCACCGCGAGCTGGGATCTCGATGTGTGGGGCAAGATCCGTCGGCAGGTGGAAAGCCAGGCCGCCGCCGCCCAGGTCAGCGCCGCCGACCTCGCCAACGCCACGTTGTCGGCGCAAGGTTCGCTGGCCACGGATTACTTCGACTTGCGCGGAGCGGATGCGCAGACGCAGCTGCTCCGCGATACGCTGGTGGCGTTCAGGCACGCATTGCAGATCACCGTGAACCAGTACAACGCCGGCACCGCCGCGCGCAGCGACGTTCTGCAGGCGCAGGTCCAGGTTGACACCGCGCAGGCGGAGCTGGTCTCCGAAGGCGTCGCACGGGCGCAGTTCGAACACGCAATCGCCGTCCTGACAGGCCACCCGCCATCCGAACTGACGATCCCGGAGGGACCACTTGCCACGGTCGTGCCGGTGGTGCCGCCGGGCGTGCCCTCCGCGCTGCTGGAACGCCGGCCGGACATCGCGGCGGCCGAGCGCGCCATGCAGGAAGAAAACGCGCTGATCGGCGTGGCCGTCGCCGCCTATTACCCGGACATCACGCTATCCGCCGTGTTCGGATTTGCCGGCGATCCGCTTTCCAAAGTGTTCAACGTGGCCAATGAAGTCTGGTCGCTCGGCGCCTCCGCCACCCAGACGCTGTTCGAGGGCGGCCTTCGCCCCGCCGCCGTGCAGGCCGCGCGCGCCAGCTACGACGGGGCAGTGGCAACCTATCGCCAGACGGTGCTGAGCGCGTTCCAGCAGGTGGAGGACGATCTGTCCGGCCTGCGCATTCTGCAGGACCAGGCCGCCGCCGAGGAGGCACTGGTGACCGCGTCACAGCAATCCGTGAACGTGTCGCTGAACGAATACCAAGCCGGCACGGTCGCCTACACGACGGTCATCACCCAACAGGAGTCGCTGCTTTCGGCCCAGCAGACCGAACTGACCGTGTTGCAGAACCGGCTGACGGACAGTGTGGCGCTGATCCAGGCGCTCGGCGGCGGCTGGGACACCTCGCAATTGCCGCCGCGCCAGCCTGACATCGCGCCGCCATAGGAACTCGGCGCGCCGGCCTCAGCGACGCATCAGTCGCGGCCGCCAAGACGTGCGAACTCGATCTTGATGCAGCGGTCCATCACCACCGTCAGCCCCGCCGCCTCTGCTCGCGCCGCGGCTTCGGCGTTGCGCACGCCCAGCTGCATCCAGACCGTCTTGACCCCGATCGCAATGGCGTCGTCCACGATCGGCCCGACCTTGTCCGAGGCACGAAACACGTCGACCAGGTCGACCGGCACCGGGATGTCGTGCAGCGAGGCATAGACGGTCTCGCCGGCCAAGGTCTGCCCCGCCAGGCCGGGGTTGACCGGAATCGTGCGGTAGCCGTGGTCCTGCATGTAGCGCATCACGAAATGGCTCGGCCGCTCCGGGTTGGCCGAGGCACCGACCACCGCGATGATTCGGGTGCGCCGGAGTATGTCGCGCAGCGTCGTGTCCATGTCGCTCGGGGGTGCCGGATCGTGCATGTCGCCTCCTGTCGTACCGCCCATCTGGCACCCGCGTCCGGCTGCGGCAAGCCATGCGGCCTTGAACACCAAAGCGTGTCCCCGTAGCGTCCGGCGCGGACGGGGAGCGGCGGGAATGCGTACGGTTGGCGTCTATCTGGTGGAACTGCTCGCCCGCTATGGCGTCGACACGATCTTCGGCATCCCCGGCGTGCACACCGCCGAACTGTATCGCGGCCTGCACGCGAGCCCGATCCGCCACATCACCCCGCGCCACGAGCAAGGCGCCGGCTTCATGGCGGACGGCTATGCCCGCGCCAGCGGACGGCCCGGCGTGTGCTTCGTCATCACCGGACCCGGCCTGACCAATACGCTGACGGCCATGGGGCAGGCCTATGCCGACTCGATCCCGATGCTGGTGATCTCCGCCGTCAATGCGCGCGGCACGATGGGCTCGGGCGACGGCCACCTGCACGAGCTGTCCGACCAGCGGCGCATGGCCAGCGCCGTGACCGCGTTCAGCCACACCGTCACCGACAAGCGCGAGCTGCCGCAGGTGATCGCGCGCGCGTTCGCGGTGTTCGCGGCCGCCCGGCCGCGCCCGGTGCATATCGAACTGCCGCTCGACCTGATCGTGGCGGATGCCGAGGAATTGGCGATACCCGAGCACCTCCCTGTCGTCGTCCGCCCGGTGGCCGCCGCCTCCGGCATCGCGCTGACGGCGAACTGGCTGGGGGCGGCGCGGGCGCCGTTGATCCTGGCCGGGGGCGGCGCGGTGGCCGCCGCGCTGCCGCTGCGGCAACTCGCCGAGCGACTGGACGCGCCGGTGGTCATGACCATCAACGGCCGCGGATTGCTGCCGCCGGAGCATCCGCTCGCCGTCTCCGTCTCACCCTCGTTCCCGGCGGCCCGCGCACTGATCGCGGCATCCGACGTGGTGCTGGCGGCCGGCACCGAAATGGGGCCGACCGATTACGATATGTACGCCATCGGCGCGATGGCCCGCCCGCAGCGGCTGATCCGCATCGATATCGACCCGGAGCAGGCCATGCGCGGCTTCGCCGCCGACCTCGCCTTGACCGGCGACGCGGACCTGACGCTGGGTTCGCTGGTCGACCAGCTTCCCGGCCCAGCGATGCCGCGGGGCGGTCCCGCGCGCGCCGCCGCAGCCCAGGCCGCGGGCCTCGCCGAACTCGACGAGGGCACACGGCGCGACATCGCGTTCCTGACCACGCTACGCGAGGCGCTGCCCGAGGCGATCATCGTCGGCGATTCGACCCGGCAGGTGTACGCCGGCAATCTGGGGTTCGCGGCCTCCGGCCCGCGCTCCTGGTATAACGCGGCGACCGGTTTCGGCGCGCTCGGCTACGGGCTGCCGGCGGCGATCGGCACGGCGCTGGCGCAGCCGCATCGCCCGGTGGTCTGCCTCGCCGGGGATGGCGGCTTGCAGTTCACACTTGCCGAACTCGGCTCCGCCGTGGAGGCTGGAACACGAGTAATCGTGCTGCTGCTCAACAATTCTGGCTATGGTGAAATCAAACTGTTCATGCAAGGCAAGGGAATCGAGCCAGTCGGCGTCGACCTGTTCACGCCGGATTTCTTGGCACTTGCCCGCGCCTATGGCTGGCACGCCGAGCCGCTGCAAACCGAGAGCGACCTTGCAGCCACGTTGCAGGCGGCCGCTGTGCGGAGGGGACCGAGCTTGATCGAGTGGCGGAATTGAGAGTTGACGCGCCCCCGCCATCCGATCGGCGCCCGGACGTACGGGCCATGGCGCCGCGGCCGGCCGACCCAGGTTTGCATCGAAATTCGGGACTCGATCTCGCGCGGTTCGCCGCCGTTTCCCTGGTGCTGGTGACGCATTGCTCGGTCATGTTTCTCTCGCTGGCCGGCCGGCAGCCACCCATTGTCGTTTTGATGAGTGCCTTTTTCGGCGTCGAGCTGTTCTTCGTGCTCAGTGGCTTTCTGATCGGCCGGCTGTTGTTCCAGGTTGCCGAGACCGATCCTACGGCGCGCGGCTGGCTCATTTTCATGGTTCGGCGCTGGCTGCGCACACTGCCGTTGTATTTCCTCTGTCTGGCGGTGGTGCCGCTGGTACTGCCGGCGCCACCCGGACTTGCGGAGCATCTGCTGCGCTATGTCACGATGACGCAGAACCTCGCATGGCCGATGCCGGCGGATCACTGGTTCAACGAATCCTGGTCGCTGGCCGTGGAGGAATGGTTCTATCTGCTGTTCGGCGCGGCACTGATCGGCGCCGTCGCAGTGGCGCGCGGCACGCGGGCGATCTGGCCGGTGATCGGTGCCTTCCTGATCGTCCCGGCCGTCTTCCGGTTCATCGTCCCGGCGCAGGGCGGGTTCGAGGAGCATATCTACCACGTCGCGCTGCTTCGCCTTGACGCGATCGCCTATGGCGTGGCGCTGGCCCGCCTGCACCAGCAACGCAGCCGCCTGTTCACCTATCCGGTGCTGGCTTTCGTGGCGGGCAGCGTCCTGGTCGGGACGGTCTGGCTGAAGGATGCGTATGGCGGCTGGATGCCGATATCCTGGGACACTTTCCGGCAGCTCCAGTTGTTCATTGTTTCGATCGGGCTGTGCCTGATGCTCATCGGCATGGTCCGGCTCCGCCCATTGACCGGCGCGCTCGGCTGGGTCGTCACGACCGGGGCGCGCATGTCCTACGGCATCTATCTCATGCATCTGACCATTATCGCCAAAATCGCCTGGATGGCTGCCCAGCTTGGCCTCGGGCTGGGGGTGATCGTGCCGGTATCGGCGGCGCTGATCGTGCTGTTGCCGTATCTCTCGTACCGGTTCTTCGAGACTCCGATCCTGTCACTGCGCCCCCGGCAAAGGCGCCCGGCCGGCCTCCGCGATGCACGGGACAGCGTTGCGTTCGCCCGCACCGCCACGAGCCCGCCATGAGCACTGATCTGCCTGGCGGCAGGAGCATCGAGGACGGCTATCCCGCCTGGGTTGGCGAGCACGATACGCTGGACGCGGCGGACGTCGCGGCGATCCGCGCCGGCCTGGTGGCGCTGCGCGAACCGCCGGTCATCTCGCTGCTGCTGCCGGTCGGCCACGCCGCCGACGGTGCGCTGCGCGAGACGCTGACATCAATCCGCGACCAGCTCTATCCGCACTGGGAAGCCATCCTCGTCGGCGAGCCGGTCTCGGCGACCGAACTGCCGCAATTCGCCGCCTACGATCCGCGCGTCCGCATCATCAGCCGCGACCGCGTCGCCGACCCCGCGACCGCCGCCAACATGGCGCTGGCCGAGGCGGACGGATTGTTCGTGGCACTGCTGACCGAGGGCGATCGGCTCGCACCGCAGGCACTGTACGAAGTCGCGGTGGAACTGGCGCGCTATCCGGCAACCGAATTGCTGTACACCGACGAGGACCGCATCAACCTGCTCGGCGCACGGTCGGCGCCGCGGTTCAAGACCGGCTGGGACGCCGACCTGCTGCTTGGCCAGGACTATATCGGCGGCCTCGCCGTCTATGCCCGCGCTGCCGTGGATGGGTGCGGCGGCTGGCGGGAGGGGTTCGGGGCCGCGTCCGGCTATGATCTCGCGCTGCGCGCCACCGGGCGCATGATGCCCGACCGCATCCGCCACCTGCCGGCGGTGCTGTATCACCGACCGGACTGGCACGATCTGCCGCTGCACGACCGGATGCTGAGCGCCGATGCCGCCGCCGCCCGCCGCGCCGTGGCCGAGTTCCTTGGCCCGGCCGCCCGCATCGAACGCTCGTCGCTGCTGCCGTCCTGCCACCGCATCGTCTGGCCTGTCCCGGTGCCGGCGCCGTTGGTGTCGATCATCATGCCGACGCGCGACCTGGCGGCGTTCCTGGTGCCGGCCGCCTGGGGCGTGCTGCTGCGCACGGACTATCCGGAATTTGAGCTGCTGATCGTCGACAACGACAGCACGGAGGCGGTGACCGAACAGGCTCTGCGCGACCTCGCCGGCGCAGAAGCGGGTGCGCCTCTTGCGCCACCCTGGTGCGTTCAATTACGCCGCGATCAACAATGCCGCCGTCCGGGAAGCCGCAGGCGAGATTGTGGTGCTGCTGAACAACGACATCGATGTGATCGATCCGGGCTGGCTGCGCGAGTTGGTGAGCCACGCGATACGCCCGGAGGTCGGCGCGGTCGGCGCCCGGCTGCTCTATGAGGACGGCCGCCTCCAGCACGGCGGCGTCGTGCTGGGCCCCGGGCTGAATGCGGCGCATATGCTGCGGCTCGCCGAGCGTCTCGATCCTGGCTACGCTGGCCAGCTCGCGATGACGCGCAGCTTTTTCGTGGTCACCGGGGCGTGCCTGGCGATGCGGCGGTCCGTCTACCAAGAAGTAGGCGGCCTGGACGAGGTACATTTCGCGGTCGCCTTCAATGACATCGACCTCTGCCTGCGCCTTGGCGAATTTGGCTATCGGGTGGTCTGGACACCGTTCGCCGAGTTGTTCCACCGGGAGTCGCAAAGTCGCGGCAAACCGGATACGCCGGCCAAACTGACGCGCGAGATGCGGGAGGTCGGGCATCTGTGGCGGCTCTGGCGGCATGCCTTCGACAGCGACCCGTTCCATAACCCCAATCTGAGCTGTGCCTGGGATGAAAGCCTCCATCTCTGCCCACCGCGGCGGCCGAAACCGTGGCGGACCGGGCAGCGTGAGGCCACGCGATGACAAGCCGACGACTGGGAGGCACGCCGTGATGGACGCGCATGTTGACGGGCCGCTCTCGCCGGGACTGGCGGCTCTGCTGACCAGTGACCTGGACTCGCTATTCTGGCGTCCGCGGCGCCTGGGCTACGACAGCGCCTGGACCGCGCATGTGCCGTTCGCGCACTGGATCGTCGCCGCCGGGCGGCCGCGTCTGCTGGTGGAGCTGGGCACGCATAACGGCGTCTCGTACAGCGCGTTCTGCGAAGCGGTACTCCAGGCACGGCTCGACACGCGCTGTTTCGCGGTCGACACCTGGGAGGGCGACGCGCACGCCGGCCATTACGGCGAGGAGATCTACCAGGATCTGCGCAACTTCCACGACCAGCACTACGCCGCGTTCTCGGAGCTGCTGCGCTGCACGTTCGACGCGGCGCGCGACTACGTCCCCGACGGGGCCATCGACCTGCTGCATATCGACGGCATGCACAGCTACGAGGCGGTTCGCCACGATTTCGAAAGCTGGCTGCCGAAGCTGTCGGATCGCGCCGTGGTGATGTTCCACGACAGCAATGTGCGCGAGCGCGACTTCGGCGTCTGGCGGCTGTTCGGGGAGCTGCGGTCGCAGTATCCGACATTCGAATTCCTGCACGAGCATGGGCTGGGCGTGGTCGCCGTGGGGCGCGACCCGGAACCGGATGTCGCCGGGCTGTGCGGCCTGCGCGACCAGACGGCGATCAATGCCGTGCGCGAGCGCTTCAGCCAGCTCGGCGAACGCTGGCGGTTCGAGGTGCATATGCGGCTGCTCCGGCAGCAGGCGCATACCCGCAGCCTTCAGCACGAGACGCTCGACGGCGCACGGATGCGGGCACGGGCGGCACAGCGGTCCGCCGAGGCGCGCCGTGCCGCGGCGACTGCCTATCAGGAGGCCGAGCGCCTCGCCGCCGAACTGGTGGTGGCGCGCGCCGATGCCGAGGCGGGAAGGTCCGCCGTGGTGGAAGCCGCGCGCGGCCGGTTGGAATGCGCCCGCCTTGGTGCCGAACGCGACCGGGCCCCGGCGGAAGCCAGCCAGTTGCGTGCCGAGGCGACACGCCTGACCGGTGGGCTGGCCCCGTTGCTGCAATGGCGCCGCCGGCTTGCGACGGGGCCGATCGGCCGGGTGGCGCGCAATGGCGCCCGGATCGGCTGGTGGACGGTGACGCTGCGGCTGCGGTCCAAGCTACGCCAGCGCGCGGCCCGCCAGCGCGCGTTCGAGGTGATCGCCGCAAGCCCGTTATTCGATCGCGCCTGGTATTTCGGCTGCTATCCCGACGTGGTCGCCTCCGGGATGGACCCGCTGGTGCACTACGTGCTGCGCGGTGCGGCCGAACTGCGCAACCCA
Source organism: uncultured Pseudomonadota bacterium (assembly GCA_963764895.1). Taxonomy (GTDB): domain Bacteria; phylum Pseudomonadota; class Alphaproteobacteria; order Acetobacterales; family Acetobacteraceae; genus CAVXUK01. Next base: position 2,207,407 of record CAVXUK010000004.1, on the reverse strand, counting down.
AGCGCCGCGTTCGACGCCACGTGGTACGTGACGCGCTATCCGGAGCTTGCGGCAGCCGGCGTCAACCCGCTGCTGCACTACCTGCGACACGGCGCCGCCGAGGGGCGCGAGATCCGCCCGGTCGCACTGCCGCCCGCCGTACCGTACCAGGCCGCACCCGGTCGCCCAGCCGGCATGTCGCCGACTTTGACCGACCTGCGCATCGTGTTCATCGCGGGCGAGCCAGGGACGCCAGGCGCGATCTATCGCGTCACCCGCATGGCCAGCGCCGCCGAGGCCTGCGGCGCGCGCACGCTATGCATTCCGCTCGCCGACATCGCCACCCAGCGCGACGCCGTGCTGGCCGCCGATATCGTGGTGATCTGGCGCGCCGCCTGGAGCGACGATGTCATCAGCGTGCTGGACGCCGCGCGGCTCAGCGGCGCCAGGCTCGTGTTCGACCTCGACGACCTGATGATCGACCCGGAGCTTGCCACGGTCGCCGTCATCGACGGCATCCGCACGCAGAACATCCCCGAGTTCGGCCGTGCGCGACCATTACGGTCGCGTGCGCGACACGATGGGCCATGCCGATTTCTGCATCGCCACCACCGACGAACTGGCGCGGCACCTGCGCTATCATGCCAAACCGACCTTCGTGGTGCCGAACGGCTTCGACCTGGAGACGCTGCGGATCTCGCGCCGGGCCGTCCGCGCACGGCGGCAGACGCAAGGCGACGGGCTGGTGCGGATCGGCTACGCGGTCGGCTCGCGCACCCATCAGCGGGATTTCGCGCAGGCCGCCGACGCCGTGGCCCGCATCCTGCGCGAGCGGCCAGACTGCCGGCTGGTGCTGTTCTCCAGCCACATCGATTTTGCCCCGTTGCTCGACATCGGCGAGTTCCCCGCCCTGGCTGGGCTGGCGGACCGGATCGAATGGCGCCCGATCGTGCCGCTGGCAGACCTGCCGACGGAGATGGCGCGATTCGATATCAACCTGGTGCCGCTGGAGATCGGCAACCCGTTCTGCGAAGCCAAGAGCGAGCTGAAATTCTTCGAGGCAGCCCTGGTTGAAGCCTGCACTATTGCCTCGCCGACCGGGCCGTTCCGCCGCGCCATCACGCAGGGCCGCACCGGCTTCCTCGCGGAAACGCCGGACGACTGGTATCTGGCGCTTCGCACGCTGGTGGACGATGCGGGGCTGCGCCGACGCATGGCGCATGCCGCGTATCTGTCATCGCTGTGGACATTCGGGCCGGAGCGGCGAGTGGAGCTGATGGCCTCGGTGCTCACGCAACTGGCCGGCGGACCGCAGGCGGCGCGTGCCTTCGCGTTCGACATCCAGCGGGCACTCGCCCCGCGCCCCCTCCCGGACATTCCCGATCATACGGTGCTGTTCGAGGCCGATGCCCTCGGCGACGCCGAGGTCACGGTGATCGTCCCGCTGTTCAACTATGCGCAACATATCGAGGAAGCACTGGAATCGGTCCGCGCGCAGACGCTGGCGGCGCTGGATCTGGTCGTGGTGGATGATTGCTCCACCGATACGTCGCTGGCGCTGGCCGTGGCCTGGGCCAAGCGCCATGCCGGCCGGTTCAACCGGGTGCAGGTACTACGGAATGCGGCCAATGCCGGCCTGGGACCGACCCGCAACACCGGCTTCGCGCGGGCAGAGACGCCCTACGTGCTGCCGCTCGACGCCGACAACCGCCTGCTGCCGGACTGCTGCGCCACGCTGCTGCGGGCCGCCCGTGAGTCCGGCGCCGCGTTCACCTACCCGGTGATCCGCGAATTCGGCGACGCCAATGCCGCGATGGGCATCTTTCCTTATGCGCCGGCCCGCCTGATCGGGGTGCCGTATATCGACGCCATGGCCCTGGTGTCACAGGCGGCCTGGGCAAGTGTCGGCGGCTACTGCGACGCGCGGCTGGGATGGGAGGATTACGATTTCTGGTGCCGTATGGCGGAGGCCGGGCTGACCGGCCAGCAGGTGCCCGACCCGCCGCTGGCGCACTACCGGGTGCATCGCGGCTCCATGCTCCAGACCATCACCGAGGTGGGCGACAACAAGGCCCGGCTCATGGCGGAACTGACGCGCCGCCACCCGTGGCTGTCGCTGGTCGAGCGCCTGCCGGAGCCCGTCAAGCTGCCGCCCATCGCCGCCGCCGACCTGACCACGCTGGACGCCCTGTTGCCGTTGCTGCGGTGTCCGCAAACCGGGCAGCCGCTCACGCTGGACGCCGATCGCGGGCAACTGCGCACGGCCGACGGGGCGCGGCGCTGGCCGGTGGTGATGGGACGGCCGGTGCTGTTCCCCGGCATGACGATGCCGCAGTTGATGCCGGAGGTGCACCTGAGCAATCCGCTCCCGCCGGTCGCACTATCGCTGATCCGCGACGCCGGCGGCCCGGTGCTGAACCTGAGCGCCGGCGGCACGGCCGAGCGCCTGCCGAATGTCGTCGAAGCGGAGGCATCGATCTTCCGCCACACCGACCTGATCGCAGACGCGCATCACCTGCCATTCGCCGATGGTGCGTTCGCGGCCGTCGTGGTCATGAACGCGTTCGAGCACTACCGCGACCCGCCACGTGTCGCCGCCGAGATCTACCGGGTGTTGCGGCCGGGCGGGCGGGTGCTGGTTCATACGGCGTTCATGCAGCCGCTGCACGAGGCGCCGCACCACTATTACAATTGCACCCGCTACGGGCTGGAAGCGTGGTTCACGGCCTTCGTCACCGAGCGGCTGCATGTCCCGGAGAACTTCGGCCCGGGACATACCCTCGCCTTCCTCACGCACGAGGCACGCGAGGCGCTCCGGCGCGACATGTCGGCAGAGGCGGCGGAGGCGTTCGGGGCCACACCGGTCGGCGCGCTGGCCGATCTGTGGTTGAACACGGCCGCGCGTCCGGCGGACCCGCGCTGGATGGATCTGCAAAATCTGTCGGAGGCGGCGCGCGAGGGCATCGCCGCCGGCTTTGAATTTATCGGGCGCCGGCCGGGAGAGGTCGATGGCTGAATTCCATTTCGTCCAGGACTACGAGCGGCTGGTCGCCGACCTGGTCGCCACGCGGCCGATCGACGAGGCGATGGCGGCCGCGGTCGGCGGTGAATTCGAGGGCATCGGCAAGACCGAGTGCGCGGTGATGCGTCATGCCGGGCTGCGCGACGGCATGGCACTGATCGACCTGGGATGCGGCAGCGGCCGGCTGGCCTGGGCGCTGGGCCAGACAATGCGGGTGGATTACCTCGGCATCGACATCGTGCAGGCGCTGCTGGATTACGCGGCCACGAAGTCGCCGCCGAACTATCGCTTCATGCTCAACCGCACGCTGCGCATCCCGGCGCCCGACGCGAGTGCCGACATGGCCAGCGCGTTCAGCGTGTTCACGCATCTGCTGCACGCCGAGACCTACTTGTACATGGAAGACATCCTGCGGGTGCTGCGGCCCGGCGGGCGGCTGGTGCTCTCGTTCCTGGAGTTCGCCAATGCCGACCATTGGACGGTGTTTTCCGGCACCGTCGCGGCTCAGCGGGCCAGCGCGATGCCGCACCTCAACCAGTTCATCGAGCGCGACGTGATCGCGCTGTGGTGCGAGAAGCTGGGCTACGTGCTGGAAGGCTTCGTGGACGGCACAGCTTCGCCCTGGGGTGATGCGCCGCCACTGTGGCAAGCGGTGGCAATTCTGCGGAAGCCGGGGCGATGAGCGCGCTGGTGCAAGACCCTGGCCGGGTCGCGACGCTCGCCGCCGATATCGCGGCCGGGCGGCTGACCTCCAGCGACCTCGTCGAACAGTGCCTTGCACGCATCGCGGCGGTGGACGGCACCGTGCGGGCCTGGGCGATCGTGGACGCCGAGGCTGCCCGTGCCGCCGCCGCCGTGCTGGATGCCGAAGCACGCGCCGGGACCGTGCGGGGGAAGCTGCACGGCATCCCGGTGGGCGTGAAGGACGTGATCGACGTCGCCGGGCTGCCGACGCGCGCCAATTGCCGCGCCCGCGCCGACCTGCCGCCGGCGTTGGCCGACGCGACCGTGGTGGCGCAACTGCGCGCGGCCGGCGCCGTCATTCTGGGCAAGACGCACACGACGGAACTCGCGTTCTACGAATTGGTGCCGCCGACGCGCAACCCGCACGACACAACGCGCACGCCCGGCGGCTCCTCCGCAGGTTCCGCCGCCGCGGTCGCGTCCGGCACGGTGCCGCTGGCGTTGGGCACGCAGACGGCAGGCTCGGTAAACCGGCCGGCGGCATATTGCGGGATCGGCGCGTTCAAGCCCTCGACGCTGGCGATCGGCGGCGCGGGCGTGGTGCCGCTGGCACCGAGCTTCGATACGGTCGGCGCGTTCGGCTTCACGGCCGCCGACGCGGCATGGCTGGCCACCGGCTACGCACCGGCGCATCTGCGCATGGGTGCCGGGCACGGACGAGCCAGCCGCATCGTCGTGCTCGACGACCCCTTCATCACGCGCCTGGCCGATGCCGAGACCGCGGACGCGGTGGCCGCCCTCGCACGCCGGTTGGCCACATCGGGACTGCGTGTCGAGCACGCCGCCTCGCCCGTGTCGCTGGAGGAGGTGCGTGACACGCATCGTACCGTACTGCTGGCCGAACTCGGCCGCACGCATGGCCGGCTTCCCGCCGATCTGCTGGCGCCCCGGCTGGCGGCAGACATCGCGGCCGGGCTGGCCATTGCGGATGCCGCGTATCATCGCGCGCTGCATGCCCTGGCCGCGTTTCGCGAGACATTCTGGCACGCGTTCGGCCCGGATGAACTGCTGCTGCTACCGGCCGCTCCCGCCGTCGCGCCGCAAGGTATGGCCACCGGCGACCCGGCTTTCGTGGTGCCGCTGACCGCCCTCGGCGGCCCGACCGCCACGGTGCGCGCCGGCACTGGGCGCGACAGCGGGATGCCGGTTGGCGCATTGCTGACCGCCCGCCCCGGCGACGATGCCCGTCTCGCAGCCTTCCTGGTTGCCGAGGCGCATGCGGATCTGGCGCTGTAGCGGACCTCAGGCGGCCACCGCCGACTTCATCATATGTCCGTTCTGGCGGCGCAGCAGGTCGCGATACGGTCCCTGACGACCTTCCAGCTCCGCCGGGCTGCCGTCCTGGATGATCTTGCCGCCCTGCATCACCACGATGCGGTCGAAGGTCTGCAGCGTCGACAGGCGATGTGCGACTGCGATCACGGTGCGGCCCACCATGAGCCGGTCCAACGCCCGCTGCACCGCCTGCTCGGATTCGCTGTCCAGCGCCGAGGTCGCCTCGTCCAGCACCAGTACCGGCGCATTGCGCAGGAAGGCGCGCGCGATCGCCAGCCGCTGCCGCTGCCCACCCGACAGCTTGACGCCGCGATCTCCCACCTGCGTATCCCAGCCCTGCGACAGCGCGTCGATGAAGTCGCGGCAGCCGGCGGCCTCGGCGGCTGCGCGCACATCGTCGTCGCTGGCGCCGGGGCGGCCGTAACGGATGTTCTCGCGCACCGAGCGGTGGAACAGCATCACGTCCTGCGGCACCACCGATATGGCATCGGCCAGACTCGCCTGCGTCAGCCGCGTCACGTCCTGCCCATCCACGAGCACCAGACCCTGTTGCGCCTTGCGCAGCCGTTGCAGGAGCGCCAGCGCCGTGGACTTGCCGGAGCCGGAGCGCCCGACGATGCCCACGCGGGCGCCGGCCTCGATGTACAGGTTGAAGTCGCGCAGCACCGATGATCCATCAGGGTACGCGAAGCTGACATTGCGGAACTCGACCTCGCCGCGCGGGGCCTGCAGCGGGCGGGCGTGCGGCTGCTCGATATTTTCGTGCGGCAGCAGCAGCGTGGCGACCGCCTCGCCGACCCGCGCCACGTGCTGCACACTGTCCACCAGGGCCACCGCAAGGTCCCGGGTGCCATGCAGGATGGTGAAGCCGAGCGTGCAGACCAGCACCACATCCCCGGGCGTGGCGCGGTGCTCCTGCCACAGCATGATCGACCATGCGAGCAGCCCGGCCGTCATGACCGCGGTGCTGACGGCGTGGAGCAGTCGCAGCTTCTCCAGATAGCGCAGGCTGCGGCCGCGGCTTTCTACCTCGTGATCAACGCGGTTGGAGAAGCGCTCGCGCTCGCGGATGGTGGCGCCGAAGGCGCGTACCAGCGGCATGTTGTTGATGATGTCCACCAGCTCGCCATCCACGGCTGCCGCTTCGGCCGCGTAGGCATGGTGCAGCGGGCCGCCGCGCGCGGCGATCTGGACGATCACCAGCGCCAGACACGCCGAGACCGCAACCAGCACCAGTGCCATCACCGCATCGACCGAGGCCAGCATCGCAATGGAGAACAGCACCGCAAGGCAAGGCGGCAGGGTGTTCCAGAAGAACGTGCTTTCCACCGTATATACGGCGTTGGCGGTGGCCGAGATGCGGCTGGCCAGCATGCCGGGCAGCCGGTCGGCGAAATACTGCGGCGCGTGGCCGGTCAGATGCTGGAACAGGTCGCGACGGATGTCGCCTGTCACCCGCGTCAGCGCGCCCGTGGCCACCCACCCGCCGACCCGCCAGGACAGGTTGTCCAGCGCCACGAGCCCGGCCAGCACAGCGAACGCCATCCATACGTTGCCGTAATTGGTGAGCGCATCGACCAAATTCTTCACGGCGTATTGCGAGCCGGTGGAGGCAGCCGACAGCCAGCACGACCGAGATCAGCATGATGATGTGAGCGACAAGGTGGCGGCGTGCATAGTCCAGCATGAAGGCGACCGGACCGCGAGAATGCTTGAGACGATCGGATGGCGGCAGGCGACCGAATGACGGCATGAAGCGGCTCCTGTTCCCGCGGCGACCGGGGAAACCTGTGTTTTCAGCGGCGATACATGATGCAGGTTTCGCAACCGACGCGTTTGTGACCCGTTGTGCTTGCATGCCACCCCTCGTTGAGGCCCGCCCCTTGCACGCCTCGCCAGTTTCCCGGCTCCACTTCGTCCGCCACCACGGCTTTTCAATTTCAGTGAACGCCGAGTCTTTGGCAGGAATGAGGCAGCATCTGCCGAATGATCGCCATGGTTCTGGCGTTGACTGTAAGTATCCTTAGAAGATCAGTCGGAGCACGGAACCATGCGGATCGCGCAGATTTCACCATTATTTGAGGCCGTTCCACCGAAACTTTATGGCGGAACGGAGCGGGTTGTCTCTTTCATTACGGAAGAGTTGGTGGCAATGGGCCACGACGTTACGTTGTTCGCCAGCGGCGATTCCATCACGTCCGCCAGGCTGGAAAGCATCTGGCCGCGCGCCCTGCGACTGGACCCGGACGTGCGCGATCAGAATGCGCCGCAGATGGTGCAGTTGGAGGCGGTGTGCCGTCGTGCCGCCGAGTTCGACGTGCTGCACTTCCATGTGGACTATCTGCCGTTCTCGCTGTTCTCACGCGAGCGGACGCCGTTCCTGACCACGCTGCACGGGCGGCTGGACCTGCCGGAACTGCAATCGGTGTTCGCGGCATTCCCGGACGTGCCGCTGGTCTCGATCTCCAACGCGCAGCGGGCGCCGATCTCCGGCGTCAACTGGGCCGCGACGGTGCAGCACGGGCTGCCGGAGACACTGCTGACTCCGCGCGACGTGCGCCCATCCTATCTGGCGTTTCTGGGCCGCATCGCGCCGGAGAAGCGGCCGGACCGCGCCATCCGCATCGCGCGCGCCTGCGGCCTGCCGCTCAAGATGGCCGCCAAGGTCGACCGTGTCGACCGTGAATACTACGAGGCCGTGATCCAGCCGATGTTGGCCGAGGGCGGCGCAGAGCTGATCGGCGAGATCAACGAGGCGGAGAAGCCCGATTTCCTGTCCGGCGCCGTTGGCCTGCTGATGCCGATCGACTGGCCGGAGCCATTTGGACTGGTGATGATCGAAGCGATGGCATGCGGGACACCGGTGGTGGCGTTCAACTGCGGCTCGGTGCCGGAGGTGATCGATGACGGCGTGACCGGCTTCATCGTCGAGACCGAAGCCGCCGCCGCCGCCGCTGTGCGCCGCCTGCCAAGCCTGGACCGGGCGCGGGTGCGCCGGCGGTTCGAGGAGCGGTTCACCGCCCGGCGGATGGCGGAAGACTATTTGGATGTCTATCGCGCGCTTGCCCACGAGACGATGGGGAGGACAAAGCTGCGCGTGATCGGGTGAGGCGCGGCACCGCGCGTTACCCGGCCGGCCTCCAACACATAGGGTGACACGTGTTGGAGGCTCCCCGTGGCGAAGGAGCTAACCGTTACCGTTGACGCCGACGTCTACCAGGGCCTGCGCAACCGTGTCGGCCGGCGCCGCCCCGCCCGCCGTGGCCTTTGACGACCTGCCGGGTCGCGGTGTGGCCTGGCTGGTATCATTCGATCCATCGGCCGGCGGCGTAAAGGCAATGGCCGATCGGATCACGACCATCGGCAAGGCACGCCTGCTGCGCCGCCTCGGCTCACTCGGCGCAGACGATTTGCAGGGCATCAACCGCGTGGTTTCCCTCCGGCTCGGCCCCTGACCTTGAGCCGGATAGAGGCTCGTCGCGCCGTCCCTAACTGCTCAGCGCCTTGACGATCTCCTCGGTCACCTTCTTCGCATCTCCGAACAGCATCATCGTGTTCGGACGGAAGAACAGCTCGTTGTCCACGCCGGCATAGCCTGACGCCATCGAGCGCTTCACGAACAACACCGTCTTGGCCTTGTCCACTTCCAGGATCGGCATGCCGTAAATCGGGCTTTTCGGGTCGGTCTTGGCGGCCGGATTGGTCACGTCATTGGCGCCGATCACGTACGCCACGTCGGCGGTGCTGAATTCGCTGTTGATCTGCTCCAGCTCGAACACCTCGTCATAGGGCACGTTGGCTTCGGCCAGCAGCACGTTCATGTGGCCGGGCATGCGGCCGGCAACCGGGTGAATGGCGTATTTCACCTCGGCGCCCTCTTTCTTCAGCGTATCCGCCATCTCGCGCAGCGCGTGCTGTGCCTGCGCCACCGCCATGCCGTAGCCGGGCACGATGATGACCTTGCTGGCGTTCTTCATGATGTAGGCTGCGTCTTCGGCATTGCCGCTGCGCACGGTGCGGTCCGCGGCTCCCGCCGCCGCCGGCCCGGCGCCGCCGCTGTCCGTGCCGAAGCCGCCCAGCAGCACGTTGATGATGCTGCGATTCATGCCCTTGCACATGATGTACGACAGGATCGCGCCGGAGGCGCCCACCAGCGCACCGGTGATGATCAGCGCCAGGTTCTGGATCGTGAAGCCGATGCCGGCGGCAGCCCACCCCGAGTAGCTGTTGAGCATCGACACGACGACCGGCATGTCGGCACCGCCGATCGGGATGATCAGCAGGAAGCCGAGCGCGATGGCCAGCAGCGCGATCGGCCAGAACACGAACTGGCTTCCGGTCGCGACGAACACCACGATCAGCACGACCAGCAACGCGCCCAGGGCCGCGTTCAGCGGGTGCTGGTAGCGGAAGATGATGGGCGCGCCCTTCATGAGCGCCTGCAACTTGGCGAACGCGATCAGCGAGCCCGAGAAGGTGATGGCACCGATCGCCAGACCGAGCGACATCTCGATCAGGCTCTGCGTGTGGATGTTGCCGGGCACGCCGATGCCGAACGCCTCCGGCGCGTTCAGCGCCGAGGCGGCGACGAACACCGCCGCAAGGCCGACCAGCGAATGGAACGCCGCTACCAGCTGCGGCAGTGCCGTCATCTGGATGCGTCGTGCGATGAACGTGCCCACGCTGCCGCCGATGGCGACGCCCAGCACGATCAGCACATACCCCCAGCCGGTCATGCCGGTGTGCAGCAGCGTGGCGACGATGGCGATGGCCATGCCGGCCATGCCCATCATGTTGCCGCGCCGCGACGTGACCGGATGCGACAACCCGCGGAGGGCAAGAATGAAAAGGATCGCCGCGACGAGATAGGCGAGCGAGGTCAGGGACGGCGACATGAAACCTGCCTCACTTTTTCTTGAACATTTGTAGCATGCGCTGCGTGACGACGAAGCCGCCGAAAATGTTCACGCTCGCCAGCGTCACCGCGACGAAGCCGAACCCCATCGCCCATCCGGACAAAGCCAGACCGGCGGCAAGCATCGCGCCCACCACGATCACCGACGAAATCGCGTTGGTGACGGCCATCAGCGGCGAGTGCAGCGCCGGCGTGACGTTCCAGACCACGTAGTAGCCGACGAAGCAGGCCATCAGGAACACGGCGAGCAGGAAAACGACCGGCTCGACCGCCGCCGCCGCCGGGGCGACGGCCACCGAAAGCTGGCGGGCGCTCTCGGCCAACTCGTTTGCGCGGGTGGCGAGGCCGGCCGCCTGCTCGGCCAACTGGGACGGTGTCATGCCATCTCTCTCACACGAACGGGCTCACACGGACAGACTTGAGGGTCAGGCGGCCTGACTGGGCTGGAATTGCGGATGCACCACGGCCCCCGCACGCGTCAGCAGCACGCCTTTGATGATTTCGTCGTCCTCCGGGAGCTTGGGCGCTTTCGCCTCCTTGTCCCAGAACGTCGTCAGGAAGGTCAGCAGGTTGCGCGCGTAGAGGCTGCTGGCAGCCACCGCGATGCGGCCGGGCCAGTTGTGCCAGCCCAGGATGCGCACGCCGTTCGGCGTCAGCGCGCTCGTGCCCGGCTGGGTCAGCGCGCAATTGCCGCCCGCGTCGGCGGCGAGGTCCACCACCACGCTGCCGGCCTTCATGCTCTCGACCATCGGCGCCGTCACGATCACCGGCGCCTTGCGGCCCATCACCAGGGCGGTGCAGATCACCAGATCGTTCTTGGCGACCGTTGTGGCCATCAGCTCGGCCTGTTTCTGGCGGAAAGCGTCGCTCATTTCGCGCGCATAGGCGCCTTTCTGCGCGGCCGTCTCCTCGTCCTCGACGCCGACGAAGGCGGCCCCCAGCGACTTGATTTCCTCCTTCGCGGCCGGCCGCACGTCGGTGGCCGAGACGATGGCGCCGAGGCGGCGCGCGGTGGCGATCGCCTGCAACCCGGCGACGCCCGCGCCGATGACGAAGACGCGGGCGGGCGGCACGGTGCCGGCCGCCGTCATCATCATCGGGAAGCCACGCTCGAACGCGACAGCCCCCTCGATCACGGCGCGGTAGCCGGCGAGGTTGGCCTGCGAAGAGAGGATGTCCATCGACTGGGCGCGCGTGATACGCGGCAGCAATTCCATCGCCACGCAGTCGATCCCGGCCTGTGCCAGCGAGGGCACGAGCTCCGGGTCGCTGAACGCGCCGGCGGTGCAGACCAGCAATGTGCCGCGCGCCGTCAGCGCCCGCTGCTCGGGGGGCGGCGCCTGCACGGCGAACACGATCGCGGCCCCGGACAGTGCTGCGGCGGAATCGGGCGCGATCTCCGCACCTGCGGCCAGATAGTCGGCATCCGACACGGCGGATGCCAGTCCCGCCCCGCTCTCCACGACCACGGTCAGGCCAAGGCCCACCAATTTCTTGACGGTATCGGGCGTGGCGGCGACGCGCGTTTCAAATGCGCCGCGTTCCTTCAGCACCGCAAGGCGCATCCGTTCATCCTTTCGCACTGCCGGGACCGGCACAAGAGGGCACGACCCCGGCCGTTACCGGGCCGCACCATGCCTGCGCCGCGGGGCGACGCGCAAGGGGGGCCCGGTTGCAGGGTTGGTGCGTCGCGCCGGCAAGCCCTACATTGGAACGCATGCTCCGACTGACCGAACTGAAGCTGCCCCTTGACCATGGGGAGGCCGACCTGCGCGCCGCCGTCCGGGAGCGGCTCCGCGCCGACGACAGCGAGATCGCCGGCATGGCCGTCGCCCGCCGCGGCTACGACGCGCGGCGGCGGTCGGCGATCAGCCTGATCTATACGGTGGACGTCGCCCTGCGCGACGAAGCGGCGCTGCTGCGGCGGGTCACGGGCGACCCGCGGATCGGGCCGACGCCGGACACCGGCTACAATTTCGTCACGCGGGCACCGGCGGGGCTGGTGCACCGGCCGGTGGTGATCGGCTGCGGCCCGTGCGGGCTGTTCGCCGCCCTGTGCTGGCGCAGATGGGTTTCCGCGCCGATCATCCTGGAGCGCGGCAAGCGTGGTGCGCGAGCGCACCAAGGACACCTGGGGCCTGTGGCGCCGCTGCGTGCTGAACCCGGAATAGCAACGTGCAGTTCGGCGAGGGCGGCGCCGGCACGTTCTCCGACGGCAAACTGTATTCGGCAGATCAAGGACCCGCATCATCTCGGCCGCAAGGTGCTGACCGAGTTCGTCGCGGCCGGCGCGCCGCCGGAGATCCTGTATCGTCAGCAAGCCGCATATCGGCACGTTCCGGCTGGTCACGATGGTCGAGAGCATGCGCGCCACGATCGAGGCGCTCGGCGGCGAATACCGCTTCGGCTGCCAGGTGACGGATATCGACATCGCCGAGCACCCGGACGGCACCCGCCAGATGCGCGGCGTGGTGCTGGCCGGGGGCGAGCGGATCGAGGACCGATCATGTCGTGCTGGCCATCGGCCACAGCGCCGCGCGACACGTTCGCGATGTTGCACGGGCGCGGCGTCGCAATGGAGGCAAAGCCGTTCTCGATCGGCGTTGCGCATCGAGCATCCGCAATCGCTGATCGACCGCGCACCGTTTCGGCGGTTTCGCCGGCCATCCGATGCTGGGCGCGGCCGACTACAAGCTGGTGCATCACGCCGGCAACGGCCGCTCGGTCTATAGTTTCTGCATGTGCCCGGGCGGCACGCGTGGTGGCCGCCGACCTCCGAGCCGGGCGCGTGGTGACCAACGGCATGAGCCAGTATTCGCGCAACGAATGCAACGCCAATGCCGGCATCGTGGTCGGCATCACGCCGGCCGACTATCCCGGTGGCCCGCTCGCCGGCATCGCCTTCCAGCGCCATTGGGAGGAGCGCGGCGTTCGTCGCCGGCGGCGGAACCTATGCCGCCCCGGTGCAGACTGGTCGGCGATTTCCTGGCCGGCCGGCCCTCCGGGCGATCGGCGACGGTGGTGCCCTCCTACAAGCCGGGCGTGACGCCTGACCGATCTGTCCGTCGGTGCCTGCCGGATTATGCGATCGCCGCGATCCGCGAGGCGCTGCCGGCGTTCGAGCCGCAGATCCCCGGCTTCGACATGGCCGACGCGGTGATGACCGGCGTGGAGACCCGCACCTCCTCGCCGGTGCGCATCACCGCGCGGCGAGGATTTCTGTTCGCTCAACACGCGCGGCCTGTACCCGGCCGGCGAGGGTGCCGGCTACGCGGGCGGCATCCTGTCGGCCGGGGTGGACGGGATCAAGGCGGCGGAGGCGGTGGCGCTCAGCATCGCGGGCGCGGGGGAGCCGCGCCATAAGGGACGGCGTGGCGAGGCGGCGGTCGCGTACGGCTAAAGCGACGCCTCAAGGCGGGTGTTGACGACCAATTCGGCGATGGACGCCGTGTTCGGCAGTGCCAGCAGCAGCGAAACGATGTCGGCCAGGGTCTCCGGCTTCAGCCGGTCCGCCGAAGGGACGACGCCCGGTATGCCCGCGAGGAGCTCGGTGTCCACGGCACCGGGACACAACGCGGTCACCCGCACGCCGGAGGACCAGCCTTCGAACCTCGCCGCGTGGGTCAATGCCATCAGCGCGTGCTTGCTCATGGCGTAGGCAAGCGAGACCGTTGCATCGCGGTATCGTTTGCCGTCGGTCGAGGCGACGTTGACGATGCGGCCATGCCCGGATTGCTTCAGATGCGGCATGGCGTGCCGGATCAGGCGGAACGGCGCCTTGACGTTGACCGCGAAGCTCTCATCCAGCACCGCCTCCGTGCCCTCGGCAAAGCCAAGCGGGCGTAGGATGCCGGCATTGTTGATCAGCGCGTCCAACCTGCCGAACCGCGCCAGCGTTGCCGCGACCCAGGCTTCCGCGCTCGCCTCATCGAGCGCGTCGAAGCGATGATAGAGCGTGCGCGCGGGATCGAGGCCGAGGCTGCGCGCCGCGTCGGCAGGCCGGCGCACGCCGAGCGAGAGCGCCACGCCGTCATGCGCCAGCCGCTCGGCGATGGCACGGCCAATGCCGCGCGAGGCGCCCGAGATCATGACGACCCGCGGCGACGCGGCGTCACCCACGGTCAAAACAACCCCTGGTAGACGCCGCCATCCTGGACGATGTTCTGCCCGGTCAGGAAGCCCATCCGCGCCGCGCACAGCATCGCGATCAGGTCGCCGACCTCCTGCGGATCGGCGAACCGGCCGGCCGGCGTGGTGCGTAGCCGGTCGGCCACGATTGCCTCGTAGGTCGTGTTGCCGCGCGCCGCGTGGCCGTAGAGGTTGGTCTGCAACGCTTCGGTGTCGATCAAACCCGGCAGCACGCTGTTGATCGTGACGTTGTGCGGCACCAGATCGCGGACGATGGCGGCGATCGCACCCGCCAGCGCCACCCGCGCCGCATGGCTATGCGCGAAGTTCACCTGCGGAAACTTGATGAAGCTGACAGAGATGTTCACGATGCGGCCGAAGCCGCGCTGACACATGCCGGGGGTGACTGCCTGGATCAGTTCCAAGGCCGAGAAGAAATGCGCCTCCATCCATTGGTCCCAGTCTGGCCGGGTCAATGCCTGGAAATTCGCCGGTGTCTGGCGCACGCCCGGATTGGTCACCAGGATGTCGGGCGCCGGGGCGTCACGCAGCGCGGCACTTCGGCCGTCCGCCGTGGTGACGTTGGCCGCCACGAAGCCGACGCTTGTCCCCGTTTCCGCTTCGATCTCCCGTGCCGCTGCGGCAAGCGCCTCAGCGGAACGGGCCACCAGCGTCACCCGCACGCCCTCGCGTGCCAGCGCCAGGGCCGCAGCCCGGCCCAGGCCCTTGCTGCCGCCACAGACCAGAGCGGTGCGGTTCGCCAATCCCAGATCCATCGCGCGCGCTCAATCGTTCGGGGCGAACGACGCGGCAAGCAGCCGGGGTGGAACACGGAAACGGCCGGCCACGTCCCTTAGCTGCTCGCGCTCCGTGCTGATCTCGGCGGTATCCCCGCAGACCAGCACCGTCGCCGGCAGAAGTTGCGCGTTGTAGCGGGCGGCAGCCGATTCCGTGTAGCCGCCGGCATCAAGGAACGCGACCGCGTCGCCGCGCCGCAGTACCGGCATGTTGCGATGCGGACCGACCTCATCCGAATTGCACAGCGGCCCGACCAGATCGACGGTCTCGGTCGGCGGCTCGGCGGCCCCTTCCACCTTGACCGCGTGACAGTACCAGTCGAGCGCGGCCGCCCAGGACAGGTGGTTGGTGGACAGGTCGAGATTGACCCACTTCTTCGCCGTTCCCTCCTTCACCGCGCCCACGCGCCCAACCGCGACGCCGGCCGGTCCGGACAACGCACGTCCAGGCTCCAGCCGCAGCTTCGGCAGGCTGAGGCCGAGCCGCGCCACCTCGCGCTTGATCGCGGCAGAGCAGAGACCGGCATAATCCTCGGCTGTCGGCGCGTTGGCATCGTCGAGCTGGCTATTCGGGCCGGTGCCATACCATTTGCCAAAGGTCCAGCCGCCGCCGATGTCGATGCAGGGCGGCTCCCAGCCAGTGTGCTCCTTGATGTACCCCGACCAGACGATCATTTCGCCCGCCATGATGGCGAAATTCTCCGGGTCGTTGGACATCCGGCTCAGGTGGAAATGTGTCTCCTTCAAGCGCATGTTGGGCATCGCCAGCGCCCGGGTGACGATCGCGACCGTCTGCTCCCGCGTCATGCCCCATTTCGTCGAGTCGCTCTGCTGCTTCAGCGTCCCTGGTCCGTGCATCGCAACCCCGGTCCGGTCGCGCAGCGGCTCGAGGTCCAGCTTCAGCCGGATGCCGATATCCACTGTCTTGCCGAGACGGCGCGCGATCGCATCGATACGGTCAAGTTCGTCCGTGGCATCGATGTTGATGCAGAGCCCGTTGGCGATCGCCATTTCGAGCTCTTCGTCCTGCTTGTTCGAACCGTTCAGCACCAGCGTCTTCGGGTTGGTACCGGCCAGCAGCGCCACGTACATTTCATTGACGCCGAAGCAGTCACCGCCGGCGCCTTCCTGATTCATGATGTGGCGGATCGCCAGCCCGTTGTTGGACTTGTTGGCGAACAGGATTTCCACATCCGGATATTGCCGCCGGAAGGCGTCGCGGAAGGCGCGGTAGGTGTAGCGGAGCTGGTTCTCCGAGATGACGTAAAGCGGCGTGCCGAACCGGTTGGCCAGATCGTTCACATCGCAGCCATCGACCCAGAGATTGCCATTCGGACCGATGCCGATGAATTCGCCGAATGACGTGGCGTAGTCACGCGGAGACAGCTGCGGGACCTGTCTGTCTGCCTTGGCCTGGTTAACCATGGACGGTCTCCTTTTCAAAATCAAAGCAGCGCGTATGCCTTCAGTCCGCGTTCCAGCCCGGCGAGCGCTTCGCCGGTGAGCGCCCGCAGTGGCGCGCGGGGCTTGCCGCCACCCGGCAGCCCCTGCATGTCCATCGCCGCCTTCGTTGACGGGTACAGCGTACGGCCGCCGCTGGTGCAAAGGTCGGTCAGCTTGCGGCCCATCGCCTGGACGTCCCGCGACCTCTCCTTGTCGCCTCGTGCCGGCGCGAAATACAGGTCAAGCCCGCCGGGCGACCACATATTGGGAAAGCAATCGACAGTGCCGTCGGCCCCCAGCTCCACCGCCGGCACACCGAACACCGACGACGGGCCGCAGAACACGCGCAGCCGGTCCGCCACCGCCAACGCAGTCCCATAGTAGTTGTTCCAGTCGCCGGAACTCTCCTTCACCGCCACGACCCGATTCAGGTCCGCCAGACGCGACACCAGCGCCGGGCTAAGCGCATTCACCGCGTTCCCCGGAATGTTGTAGAGAACGACCGGCAGGCCGATGCCCTGGCAGACATCCTCGTAATGGGCAAAAATCTCGTCGTCGGTGAGCTTGACGAAATAGGGCGGCAGGATCAGCGCCCCGTCGCAACCCGCCTGCTCGGCCGCCCGGCTCAGGGCCACGGTTTCGGCCACGGTGATCGCACCGGTGCCGACGATCAGCGTGGCGTTCCGGTTCACCACCTCGCGGGCGACAACGTACAGACGTTTGCGCTCCTCATGGCTCAGCGCCCAGAACTCTCCCGTGCAGCCGCCGACCACCACGCCGGTGGCGCCGCCGCGCAGCAGGCGATCGATGTTGCGCGCGAAGGCGTCCTCATCGATGCGTCCGTCGTCGAAGAATGGCGTGGTCACGGCGGGCATCGGCCCCGACCAGGTGACGCTGTTTCGATCCATGATTTTCCGTCCCGTGCGGTGGTCAGGAATGCAGCGCCAGCGCAGGTTGCGCCGGGGCCGCATGTGGCAGGTCTGCGTTCAGTCGCGCGCCGGTTTCGCGGTCGAAGACATGAATGCGCTCATCGCGCAGCGCAAAGGGCACGCTGGAGCCCACGGCAAGGCGTGCATCGCCTGGCAGCCTTGCCGTGAGCGGCACGCCGCCAGCGTCGAGCGTGACAATGCACTCATGGCCTGTCGGCTCGAACACCCGCACCGTCGCCGCGAACGGCCCGGCGCCGAGCAGCACGTCCTCGGGCCGAACCCCGACACTCACTGCCCGGCGCGTAGCGCTGCGCGGCATGCCCGTCGACAGCGGTAACACGATGTTGCCGAAGCGCAGCGTGGGTCCGGGCTCGCAGACCAGTTCCGCATCGGACAGCACCATGGAGGGGGTGCCGATGAAGCCGGCGACGAAGCTATTGGCCGGGCGGCGATAGATCTCACCAGGTGTGTCGAACTGCTGCAGCTCGCCGCCCCGCATCACCGCGATCCGGGTCGACATCGTCATCGCCTCCAGCTGATCGTGCGTGACATACACCATCGTCTTGCCGAGGCGGCGGTGCAGCTCGATCAACTCCGCTCGCATATGCGCACGCAGCTTGGCGTCCAGGTTCGACAGCGGCTCGTCGAGCAGGAAGACCTGCGGATCGCGCACCAGCGCGCGGCCGAGTGCGACGCGCTGTTGCTGGCCACCCGAAAGCTGGCGCGGTTTGCGATCGAGCAATGCCTCCAGTTGCAGCAGCGCCGCTACCTCGGCGACCTTCGGCGCGCGTTCGGCCGGCTTCAGTCCGCGCTTGCGCAGCGGGTAGGCGATATTCTGCGCCACCGTCATATGCGGATAGAGCGCGTACGACTGGAATACCATGGCGATGTCGCGCTGTGCGGGCGGCGTCTCGTTCACCATCCGGTCGCCGATCAGGATACGCCCGCCGCTCGGCGCTTCCAGCCCGGCAAGCATGCGCAGCGTCGTGGTCTTGCCGCAGCCGGACGGGCCGAGCAACGAGACGAACTCGCCGTCCGCGATGGCGAGATCCAGCCCGGGGATTGCCACTACCGAGCCGAACATCTTGCGCACTTTGTCGAAGGTCACGGCGACCATGCGGTTCTCCGTCAGCCCTTGATCCCGCCGGCGCCGAAGCCGCGGGTCAGATAGCTCTGCAGGAAGGCGAATATGAAGATGAGCGGCAGGCTCATCATCACGGACGCCGCCATGAGCAGCGACCATTCGATATTGAACGACGTGATAAGCATGTTCATCACGCCGGTCGAGAGCGGTCGTGCGGAATCCGAGGTGACCAGCACCAGTGCATACAGATAATCGTTCCAGGCCAGGATGAACGTGAACAGCGCGGTCGAGATGATACCCGGCAGCGCCTGCGGCAGGATGATGTCGACGAATGCACCGAACCGGCCGGCGCCATCGATCAGTGCCGCGGATTCGAGGTCCGCCGGGATGCCCTGCATGAACGAGCGCAGCAGCCATAACGCGTAGGGCAGTGCGAAAGTGGTGTAGGCGATCACCAGACTGCTGAGCGTGTTGGCCAGGCCGATTTTCACCATCAACAGGTAGAGCGGGATGATGAGCACCACCGAGGGCAGCAGGTAGGTGAACAGCACCAATCCGGCGATCGCCTCCCGCCCCGGATAGCTGAACCGTACCAGGCTGTAGGCACCGATCGTGCCCACGACCAGCACGACGACCGTGGTGCTGGTCGCGAGCAGCATGGAGTTGACGAAATACCGGAGGAATGGCGTCTCTTCCAACAGCGCACGATAGTGCTCGAACGTCACCGCTCCCGGCAAGAAGTGCGGCGGGATCTGGAACAGCTCGCTCTGCGGCTTGATCGAGGTGATGACCATCCACAGGAGCGGGAAAGACACCCCGAGCACGATCGCCCAGGTGAGCAGATTGATCCCCGTGCCGCGCAGGATGCGGGCGGTGCTCATGCCGCCTGCCTCCGCCGGGTCACGGCGAGATAGGCCAGCATGAACAGCAGCATGACCACCATCATCGCCACGGCGTACGTCGAGGCGCGCCCCAAGTGGTTGAGCCCGAAGGCTTCCTGATACACCAGCAATGGCAACGTACGGGTCCGGTTGATCGGGCCGCCGCCGGTCAGCAGCCAGATCAGATCGAATTCCTTGAAGTCCCAGATGATGCGCAGCAGGACAATGACACCCAGAACGTTGCGCAACTGCGGCAAGGTCACATCCCAGAACCGGCCCCATGCGCCGGCGCCATCGATGGTGGCGGCTTCATAGAGCGCCAGCGGAATGGTTTGCAGTCGCGCCAGCACCGCGATGACGACGAACGGAAAATACTTCCATGCTCCGATGAAGATGATGCTCAACATTGCGTTGGGCATCACGCCCAGCCAGTTGACCGGCATGTCGACCAGACCCACCGCGATCAGGATGTGGTTCATCATGCCATACAGGTCGTTGAACAGCCACCGCCAGACCAGCACGGCAACGACCGTGGAGACGAAGTACGGAAACAGGATCAGGCTGCGCGCCAGCGAACGGAACACGATATTCTCGTTCAACAGCAGCGCCACTCCGATGCCGGCCAGCATCTGGACCACCAGCGTCCCGCCGGTCCAGATCACCGTCGTCAGCAGCGACGACCAGAAGCCGGGCGACGTGAGGATGTCGGCGTAGTTCGCCAGCCCCACCCACGGTCCCTTGAGCGTCGGCGTATAGATCGAGAACAGCGACAGATGCAGTGCCGAGAACAGCGGATAGACGATGACGGCGCAAAATATCAGCACCGTCGGCACGATCAGCGCCATCCCGATCAGGGCGTAGCGTCTGTCGAGCGTCATACCCGTTCCCCGCGGCTCCGCCGGCCGCGCGGCCGGTAGGGCCGAGGTCTCGGGCATCTTCCTTCCTGCCCCGGCTCAGCCCTTCATCAGCCCCTCAAGCTTCTTGGCGGTGTCACCAACGGTCTGCTTCGCGTCCTCGCCATTCAGAACCACGCGTTGCACCAGTTCGGCGATAACGTTGCTGGCGATGATGTCGTTCGCCTTGGTGTTTGGCTTGTGCTGCGGGCTTTCATAGCCGAGGTTGAAGCCACCAGCGGCGGACTTGGCCATCAGCTGGACCTCCTCCGGATAGCGCTTGATGATCGGGTTATCCAGATAGGCCGGATCTTCGGCGACGGTACGCAGCACGGGCAGCACATGCCCGGGGGCTGCGTGCAGCTCCTGGATATAGCCCGGCGGCTTGAACAGGAACGCCGCGAACTGTTTCGTCTCGGCCAGATTGGCCACCCCTTTGGGGAGGAACACGCTCGGGAAATCGTTGAACGTCCAGGCTGCGACCGAGGGCGAGATTGTCGGATATGTCCTGCATGTTACCGACGCCGCGATCGATGGGTTCTGCGCCACCACATTCGCGAGCACGCGGCCAGCATAGATGCCAGTCGCCGTCGCGCCGCTGACGAAGGCCGTCAGGCTTTCGCCCCAGGAATAGTTGGCGGCCCCCGGCGGGCAGACTTCCCTCATGGACGCGTAGAACTCGAGCGCGTGCAGCGTCTCCGGGCTGTCGATGGCAACCTGCAGGTCGGGGCTGAACACGTTGCCGCCGGCACGATGGATGAAGCCGATGAAGATCAGCGACGTCATGCTGTTGAGCCCGTAGGGCAGCGGTGCGCCGTAGACGCCGCCGCCTTGCATCTTTTTGCAGGCGGCACGCAGTTCGTCCCAGGTGGTCGGCGCAGCAAGACCGGCTTTTTGCAGCAGATCCTTGCGCAGCCACAGCATGTCGGCGGCGGTATTGCCGATGCCGGTGCCGCAGTAATGCCCGTCGGCAGTCTTGTAGACGTCGTTGGCGTCGGGGAAATACTTGTCCGGACCGATTGCCTGAATGACATCGTCCAGCGGCTCGACAAGACCCTGCGCGTAGTAGGTCTGCGCTGCGAAAGACGGTAAATGGGTGATGATGTTGGGCAGTTGCTTCGCGGCCGATGCCGCCGCGATCTGCGCCGAATACCCCTCGTCCGAACTCGGCTCGAACGCGATCTTGATGCCGGGATGCGCCGCCTCGAACGCGGCGATCTGCGCCCTGTAGGCAGCAAGCTGCGCCGGAGCGGACTGCGGTGACCACCAACGCAGCGTGACACCGGTCTGCGCGGAGGCACGGCGCGAGGGCGACACCGCCGCGGCCAGACCTACGGCACCCGCCGCCTTGAGCATCCCGCGTCGGGACAGGCCAGGCAAGTCATGGCTGTTGTGAGCCATCAACCGCTCCTGTGTTGGATGACGTGTGCTTCGTGCCATTCGCTATGCGAACATCTGTGCGCATTTGAACGGCAAGCTATGGCGTTGGCAAGGGGTTAAAATCACCAAAGGTTGTCACGCTTGACCAAGCTGGCCCATATCTCCAAGAAGCCGGAAACCGGGCGTCGCCGGGCCGAAAGGACAAGCTCGAACATTCGTCCGCGCCCGGTGGGCGCGTCGGTCCCGGCCGGACGGCGGCGACGTCGCAGCTGAGCCGGGTCACCACCCTGCCGGAGAGAATGGCGTGGACAAGCATTTGGATGCAGCCGATCTGATCTCCCATGTCGCGCAGTCCGATCTCCGGGCGGTCCTGCTGCCGGAGGCGATGGACGGCGATGTCGCCGACCGCGATTACGTCAACGCGTTCGCGCGCGGGCTGGAAGTGATTCGGGCGTTCACCCGACACACGCCGAAGATGACGCTGACCGACGTGGCGGAGGCCACCGGCATGACGCGCGCCACCGTGCGACGCTTCCTGCTGACGCTGGTGCGCGATGGCTATGCCGATTCGGATGGCAAGCATTTCAACTTGCGGCCCAAGATTCTGGAGCTCGGCTTCGGCGCGCTGTCGTCAATGGACGTGTGGCATGTGGCGCAGCCGATCATGAACGAGCTGTCGGAGCGGCTGCAGGAATCCTGCTTTGCCGCCATCCTCGATGGCGACTCGGTGATCTATGTCGCGCGCGCGACGGCAAACCGGCTGGTCAACGTCGGCATCTACGTGGGCAACCGCGTTCCGGCGCATTGCGTCTCGACCGGCCGCATCCTGCTTGCCGCTCTGCCAGCGGAGACGTTGAATGCGTATCTGCAACAGGTCAATCTGACCAAGTTCACGCCGCACACGGTGACGTCCCGGGTCAAGCTGCGCGAATTCGTCGAGGAAGCACGGCTGCAGGGCTGGTCGTCGGTGGACCAGGAGATGGAGGTCGGCCTCCGCTCGCTGTCGGTGCCGATGCGCGATGGCAACGGTTCGGTGATCGCGGCCCTGAACGTGTGCTGCCCGAGCTCGCGCGTGACGCCGGAGGACATGCGCACCCGCGTGCTGAGCGAGCTGCTCACGGCCTCCAACCGCATCACCCGGGCGCTGCAGGTCTAGACATTGGTACGGAAGCGGTCGGGCGAGTAGGGCGAAAGATCCTCGTCGGGCCGGCGTCCAAGCATGCTATCGGCCACCAGCCGTGCCGAGAGCGGACCTAGCGTGTAGCCGGCATCCCCGGGGATGGCGATGAACAGTCCGGGCACGCCGCCGACCTCACCCAGCACACCGGCACCGTCGACGGACGTGTTCACGCCCGCCCAGGTGCGGATCACCCTCAGCGGCGCGATGGCCGGCAGGATGTGCTGCGCCAGCGCGGTGTTGCCGATGAGGCTGGCCAGCGCGACCGTGGGATGCTGCCGCTCGCCGGCAAGCCAGGCCGGCCAGCCGCCGCCGATCACCACCTGCCCGGTGCCGAACTGTTTCATGGTGATCGGCCGCTCGGCGTGCTGGATCAGATGGAAGATCAGCGGCGGCGCCGGCTCGGTGATGTTCATGTGCAGCGGCTCAGGGGTGGCCGGGATCGTCACCCCCATTCCGGCGGCCAGCGCCCTGGTGGCGGAGCCGGTCGCCAACACGACACGGCCGGCCCGGATCGTGCCGCGCGCCGTGGTAACAACGAAGCCGGCGGCTTCCCGCATGATCCGCGTCACGGCCTCATGCTCGAGCAGCGCGACCCCCTGCCCGGCTGCCCAGCCACGGATGGCCGCGTTGCACAGCAGCGGGTTGAGCTTGCCCTCGTTGGCGCACAGCTCCGCGCCGATCACGGTAGGGCCGAGCCCCGGCGCAATACGGTCCAGCGCCGCACGGTCGAGGATATCAACGTCGAGGCCGAGTTCGCGCTCGCGCCGCGCCTTTACCGTCAGGAAGTCGAGTTGCTCCGGATCTCTCGGCGATCATCAGGCCGCCGGTCATCTTGAGGTCGAATTCCGCGCCCAGGCGTTGCTGCAGCGCCTGCCAGAACCGGACCGCCTTGGGATAGAGATGCAGCGTTGCTTCCAGCCGGGGCACGAGGTGCGGATACAGCCGCATGAATCGGCTCTGGAGCTGCACGTGCAGGCTCCCGGCATTGGCGTTGGAGCCGCCGATGCGGCCGTCATCCACCACCGCAACATCGCAGCCGTCCTCGGCCAGGAACCCGGCCACGCACATGCCGAGAATGCCGCCGCCGATAATCAGCGTGCCGATTTCGGGCACCGTCGGATGGGTCATGGCTGAAGCCGGACCAGATCCTCGATCGCCACTGGCTTGACCGGCACGCGCGGTGCGAAGCCGGAAAATGCGTGACGATCTTCGCCTCGGCGCGCTGCCAGCATGGCGTCGAGGACTGGCGCGCAGTAGCGGCCCTGGCATGGCCCCATGCCGATGCGGGTCCGCCGCTTGACCGCACCGATGCCGGTCATTTCCTCGGCCAAGGCAGCGTCCACCTGGGCGAAGCTGACTTCCTCGCATCGGCAGATCAGCGTGTCCGGCGTGGCGAGCGCCGGATCAAACGCGGGCGCGGCGTACAGCCGCCACAGGGCGCGCTGGAACCGGCGATGGCGCGCAAGGTCAGCGGTGGCATGACGCCGCAGGTGGAGCAAACGCGGCGATAGCGCATTGCCGCACTCCACTGCCGCGGCCAGACCCGCGAGCGTGCCCTCGGCCATGGCCGCCTTGGCACCGCCGAGGCCGGTGCAGTCGCCCAGCGCGAACACGCCGGACACGTCCGTGCGGCATTCCGGGTCTCGGCGCGTGACCAGATGGCGCCGAAGCGGGTCGAAATCATGGGTGCAGCCCAGGGCGCGCAGCAACTCGTTCGATGGCTCGAAGCCATAGCCGAGGCAGACCGCATCGACCGCAAAGCCCTGCCCGGCAGCGGCGCCGGCCAGTTCCACGCGAAGCGCGCCGCCCTCTGGCCGTATCCGTGCCACCAGGCTGTCATGGAGGATCGCCACCCCATGCGCCCGGCAGACCGCCTGGTAGCGCAGCCCGTCCAGTACTAAGCGAGGGGACGCGCCAGCCATGGCCAGCAGTTCCCGCATATGTCCGAGCGTTGGCCGCACCGCCGCCTCGACCACCGCCGCGATATGCGCGCCGCCATCCAGCAGTTCGGCCGCGAGTTGCAGGTTGAGCGGACCGTTGCCGGCAATCAGCACGCGCTGTCCCGGCAGCCTGCGGGCCGTGCGCCAAAGCGTCTGGGCCGCTCCGGTCGTCATCACGCCCGGCAACGTCCAGCCCGGCACCGGCCAGCCGCGCTCATAGGCGCCGGTCGCGACGATGGCCGTGCGCGGCTCGTACCGAACGGTGCCACCGGCATCCGTGGCCACGAACTCGCGCGGGGCGAACGCACCCCATACCAGGGCGCCGGCCTGGATCTCGACACCGGCCGCGCGGGCCTGGGCGATCAGCCGGGCGCCGGCACGGTGCTGCGCGTCGGGCGATGCGGCACCGGCATCGAGCCGGACGGATAGTTGTTTGTAGTACTGCCCGCCGGGCTGCGCGCGCTCATCCAGCAGCGTGACCTGCGCGCCTGCCTGCCGCGCCGCAATCGCGGCAGAAAGCCCACCGGGCCCGGCCCCCACGATCAGCACGTCCGGCCGCTGCACGCGCATCTCGGCCAGAGTCGCCGGTGGCGATGCGGCCAGGACCGGCGGCAGAGGACGCAGATGTGCCCCCGGCATCACGCGCATGGGGCGGTCGACCTTGACCATGCAGGCGCGCTGGTTCGGCCTTCCGTCCACCTCCACCAGACAGTCCTGGCAGACGCCCATGCCGCAAAACATGCCACGCCCGGCGCCGAGGCGCGTCGTGCGCAAGGTGCGGATGTCGTTCGCAGTCAGAGTAGCGAGCAGGCTTTCGCCGGCGACCGCCTCGATCGGCCGGCCGTCGAAGCTGATGGTAATGTGTTCGCTCATGCCTCGCCGTCGGTCGTCACAACCTGCCCTTGAACGCGAGTTGCGTTCACTGTGCGAACAGGCGTACATTTTTCTACCACTGGGCAACATGGTCGCCAAGGGCGAGGTCGGAGTAGCATGACAGGTCTTCTTGCCGGCCGCGTTGCCCTCGTCACCGGCGGTGCGCGCGGGCTGGGCCGGGCGATCGCGGCATGCTTTGCCGCGGCCGGATGTGTCGGCGCCGTGTTGGACCTCGCGTCGGAACTGGAGGGCGCGGACCCCGTCCCCGGCTTCACGGCGCTGCCGGGCGATGTGACGGACGCCGCCGGACTGGCTGCGGCAGTCGCAGCAACCATGGCACGCTATGGCCGCCTGGACGTGCTGGTGGCCAATGCGGGACTGGTGCCGCCCTGGCGTGAAACCGAGGCCCTGGACTGGGTTGAGTGGGACCGCGTGATGGCTGTCAATGTGCGCGGCGTTGCCGCCACGATCAGCACCGCGGTGCCGGCGCTGCGGGAACGCGGGGGCGCGGTCGTGGCAATGGCGTCGATCAACAGCTTCACCGCGCATCCGCGGCAAATGCTGTATACGGCCTCCAAGCACGCCGTGCTGGGAGTGGTCCGCGCCGCCGCGCGCGACCTGGGTCGGTTCAATATTCGGGTCAATGCCATCGCGCCGGGCCCCATCGCCACCGAGGCTCTGATGGCCCGCATCCGCGCACGCGCCGCGACGGGCACGCCGGAAGATCAGGCGCTCGCCGCGCTGGCGGCCCAGAACGCGCTGGGCCGCCTCGCCACGGCGGAAGAGGTCGCGAAGGTCGCGCTGTTCCTGGCAAGCGATCTGGCCAGCGGCGTCACCGGCACGCTAGTGCCGGTGGACGCGGGCCTGCAATGACCTAATCCGCGCACGGGCGCGACACGCCCGGGATGCGG
Source organism: uncultured Pseudomonadota bacterium (assembly GCA_963764895.1). GTDB lineage: Bacteria > Pseudomonadota > Alphaproteobacteria > Acetobacterales > Acetobacteraceae > CAVXUK01. Next base: position 2,181,033 of record CAVXUK010000004.1, on the reverse strand, counting down.
CCGATGGTCGCGATCACCTGTGTGGCGGTGATCGAACGTGAACATTCGAATTGTCGCGGCGTCCCCTTATGGCGCGGGCACCAGAAGAAATCGTGCGTATCGTATCCCAGCCGCACATCGTTCCAGCAGCTGTTGCAGACATGCCAGTTGATGACGCGGTACGGCGTCGCGGCCCGCGCCGCGCTGGCCGTCATGGCAATCACGCGCGCCGGAGCGGATCACAGCGCTGAGATGTTTCGACCGGCACCACACCACCACACCCGTTCGCAGACCCGCAGCGACGCCCCTTGCCGCCGGCTCGCAAAGCACAGGCATGGGTCGTGGCGACCGCCGCTCTCATCGCGTCAGATAATCGATCATCGTCATCCCGAACAGGATGCCGACCCAGAAGAAGCCAAGTATAGAGAACAGCCGCACGATCGGCTGGTGGTGCATCATCTCCATCGAGAACACGATAACCAGACTGACCATCACGGCAAGGCAGGCCAGCTCGACGATCCACCAGTGACCGTGCGGCGTGGTCGCGCCGATCACGGAAATCACCGCCAGCAGCACCATCAGCGCCAGCCACACCCGGGCGGGCGTGCGGAGCCGATCCAGCAGCGCGTCGTTGTTCTCGCTCATCGGTTCAACACGTAAAGCGTCGGATAGACGATGATCCAGATCAGATCGATGAAGTGCCAGTAGAGCCCGGTGATCGCGATCCGGTTCGACCGGCGGCTCAGGAATCCGGGCTGGGTCGCCATATGCGCCATGACCAGCAACAGGCCGATGCCGATGGTCAGATGCACCGCGTGCAGACTCGTGATGGTGTAATACAGATTGACGAACAGCCGGCTGGCGGGATCACCCGCCAGCACGAAAGGCCGCCAGGGCAGGAACGGCGTCATGTACTCGACATAATCGCGCCAGTACTCGTAACCCTTCAGCGCCAGGAAAACCACGCCGAGCGCCGCAGTAACGTGCATATATCTGACCATACGGCGCTGATCGCCGAGGCGCGACAGTGCGATCGCGGCTGACATGGAGAAGCTCGACGTGATCAGCACCGCGGTATTGAGGCCGCCGATCCACATCTTCAGGTGCAGCGCAACCGCCGTCACCGCGGCGGGATGCAGCACGCGGATGATCAGAGCCGACACGAACAGCGTCGAGAACAGCAGCAGCTCGGTGAGCAGGAACACCCACATGCCAAGCTCGGACGTTTCGAACTGCTGGCGAGCGCTGCTGAATTGTTCTTCGACCTCGATGCCGACCGTGCTGCTCATCGGCTTAGATCTCCTCCGGAGCGTTGCTCTCATAGTCGTAGGGCTCGAAGTCGACAATCGGAGTCGTGTGGAAGTTGTGCGCCGGTGGCGGCGAACTCACCGTCCATTCCAGCCCTTTCGCGTCCCACGGATTGGGTGGCGCCGCCGGACCATAACGGATCGACCAGAGCAGATAGATCAAAGGGAAGATATAGGCGCCGGCGAGCACCGTTGCGCCGGCCGAGGATAGGATATTGAGAAACTGGAACTGCTCGGGATAGACGTGATAGCGCCGCGGCATGCCGAGATAGCCGAGGATGAATTGCGGCAGGAAGGTCATGTTGAAGCCGAAGAACATGAACAGCGCGGAGACCTGGCCCCAGAATTCCGGATATAGCCGCCCGGTGATCTTCGGCCACCAGTAATGGATGCCGCCGAGGAACGCGAGTACGGTGGCGCCGACCATGATGTAGTGGAAATGCGCGACGATGAAATATGTGTCGTGCACATGCGCATCGATGCCGAGCGAGGCCAGGAACAGCCCGGTGATGCCGCCGACCACGAACAAGGCGATCCAGCCCATCGCATACAGCATCGGTGTGGCGAGCCGGATCTGTCCCTTGTGGATCGTCGCGGCCCAGTTATACACCTTGATCGCCGACGGCACGGCGACCGCGAAGCTGAGCAGCGAGAACGACATCGCGGAATACTCGGTGATGCCGTTGAAAAACATGTGATGGCCCCAGACGAAGAAGCTGATGGCGGCGATTGCTATGCTGGAATAGGCCACGAAGCGGTAGCCGAACACACGCTTGAACGCGAAAGTGGCGATCAGTTCGCTCATCACACCCATGCCCGGCAGCACCATCACGTAGACGACCGGGTGGCTGTAGAACCAGAACAGGTGCTGGAACATGACGGGATCGCCGCCCGACCTTGGATCGAACACGCCGATCCCGAAGGCGCGTTCGTAGAACAGCAACACCATGGCCATCGTCAGCACCGGAGTGGCCAGCACCAGGATCAGGCTCGTGGCGTACAGCGCCCAGACGAACAGCGGCATGCGGAACCAGGTCATCCCCGGCGCGCGCATGGTATGCACCGTAGTGATGAAGTTCACGCCGGTCAGGATCGAGGAAAAGCCGACGACGATTACGCCGAGAATCGCCGCGACGACAAAGGAATTGGAATAGATCGTGCTCAGCGGCGTATAGAATGTCCAGCCGGTATCAACGCCGCCGGCAATCAAGGTAAAGAGCGTGAACACCGACGCGGCCATGAACAGATACCAGCTCAACAGATTGAGCCTCGGGAAGGCCACGTCCTTGGCGCCGATCATCAGCGGTAGCAGGAAATTGCCGAGCACGTTCGGGATGGACGGGACCAGGAAGAACCACACCATGATCACGCCATGCAGCGTGAACAACTTGTTGTACGTGTCGTTGGTGAAGATCGACCCATCCGGCACGATCAGCGACAGGCGGACCAGCCCGGCCGCAATTGCGCCGAGAACGAAAAAAAACGTGATCGAAATCAGGTAAAGCACGCCGATCCGCTTGTGATCGGTGGTGAGCAGCCAGGAGCGAATGGTTTGGCCGCTGTTGAGGTAGTCCTCCGGCCGGCCGATCGTGGCGGCCGGCGAGGCTGCGTCGCGCAGTGCGACGTTCACTGGGGCTCATCAGCGCGTCTCCCTGTTCGTGCCGAGCGAGCGGATGTAGGCCACCAGCTTCAGCAGGTCGGCGTCGGAAACCTTCTGCGCGAAGCTCGGCATCTTCTGCTGGTAGCCGGCGATCGGATTGCGATCGGGATACAGGATCCTGTCGATGATATAGGCGTCATCGGCCGTCGCCATTCCGCCATCCTGCAACGGCACCGGGCTGCCATAGATACCCGCCAGACTCGGTGCCCGAACCGTCGAGCCCGCACCGTGGCAGCCGCTGCAGCCGAGACTGCTGAACAGCGTCGCGCCCTGCCGTGCCATGGTGTCCGGCGCCCCCTGCGCCACCAGCCACGCCTGGTAGTCCGTCGGGCGCATCACATACAGCGTCCCCGTCATCATCGAATGGTCGGTACCGCAGTACTCCGAGCAGTATTGGTGGTACGCGCCCACCTGATTTGCCTTGAACCAGAGCTGCGTCTCGCGCCCGGGGATCACGTCCATCTGGATGCGCAGCGCCGGAATGTACAGCGCGTGTACAACGTCCTGGGAAACCAGGTTGATTCGTACGGCCTGATTCACCGGCACGTGCAAATCGTTGATCTCGCCTTGCCCGTCGGGGTGCTGGAACTTCCACATCCATTGTCGGCCCATCCCGGTGATGACGAGCGCGTCCGGTGGCGGATGCATCTGCCGGTCGTAAATACGCGCCGCCCAGACGAAGAAGATCAACGACAGCGCGAACGGAATGAGCATCCAGCTCAGCTCGATCGCCAGGTGTCGCGGTTCAGTGTAAGTGCGGTCCACCACCCGCCCTGCACGATATTTGGCAGCGCAATATGCCATGAACACGAAGATCGGCACGGTCAGCAGCAACAGAATGCCGGTGAAGCCTATGATCGCGTGATCCACCTCGACAGCGTCCGCCGAAGCGGCAACCGGCCAGATGTCGAGCGGTGACGGCGTGCTCATGGAGCATCGTCCAGCGAGTGGCCGGTCACCACGCCCATCGCCCGGTCGATCGGGATATGCGCCCGCGTGTGTCCGGGATCCAGCCAGGCATAGCCCTCCAGTGCCTGCTGCTCGCGTGCCATTTCGCGGTGCAGATCGTCGAACGGGGCGGTCTGCAAACGCGGCGCCGGTGACGTCAGGGGAGCGACCTGCTCGGCAGTTAACGTCGCAACGCTCTGTGCGTCCCAACTCGTGAACAGACGGATCAGCGCGAATACGATGCCGACGAGAACGGCCGCAGAGACGCCAAGTGTCGCCAGAGCATAAGCCGACCCCTTGGCCGGCAGATCCTTGACCTCGTAGCCCTCAGGTACCGCCTCGCCGTTGGGGCCATGTGTGAACCGGCCGTGCGCGACGGCGCCGGACGTGGGCGCGGGGCGCAACAGCAGCACAGCGACCGCCACCGCGCGTGTCGCAGCGGCCGTCACGGGTCGGAGACGCACAAACTGCGCCATCAGGCCATTCCTGTCTGGTTTGCCGGCGCCATGGCAATGGCCCGGGCTGGCCGCCGCAGCCGCGCCAGCCCGATCGCGATTCCGCCCAGGCCGAACAGCATCAGAACGTCAGGTCCGCTCAGGGCGAAGTGATGGCGCGTGACGGGTGTCACGAACCACAGCGCTTCGAGCATATGTGCAAGCAACACGGCCATCGCGACGGCCGGCAGTGCACGCGCCTGCGCCCGCAAGGGCAACACCAGCAGAGCGGCCGGCAGCACGAACCCGCCGATCACTGCGACCCATTCGGCGATACGTCCACCCGCCGCGTCGCGCATGAGGTACCACGCGACTTCCTTCGGCAGGTCGCCCGACCACATCGTCAGGTATTGCGCGAAATGCAGATACAGCCAGATCGCGCTGACGATGGCGAGCAGGCGGACGCTGGCTCGCACGGGCAGCACGCCGACCGTGCTGCCCAGCAGGATCACGCCGGCGGTCGCGACAGCGCACTGCATCGCGATAATCAGCAATCCGAACTCCCCTGAATGGACTCCCGGATCGAGTGACATGATCCAGTCGGTCGCCGCCAGCGTGCCGACCAGGGCCATGATGAACAGGCCGACCAGCGCCCCCACGCGCCGCCCGCCGAGCGGCCTGTCCTGCGCGAACAATGCGGCAAGCCCCGAGAAAATAAGGAAGTAGATGATTGTCCGGCCGACGAAGAAGCCAGGATGCAGCCAGGCCCGGCCGAACGGCGCCTCCGGCCCGACGGAGCCCGTCCAGGGATACAACGCATGCATCCGCAACAGCACCGGGATGAACAGCAGTGCCGCCAACGGCACGCCGAGGGCCAGCGTACGGAACAGCGGCACGAGCGCCAGCGCCGTAGCGCCGCCGCCGATTTCCATGATCAGCAGCACAGTGAGCGCGCCAAATGGCAGGCCCGCCCACATCAGCCACGCGGCAAGATAGGATGGCATCACCCGCTCGCCCGCCAGCAGCGCCCATACCACCGCCAGGATGACGGCCAGGACGCCGATGCCGAGCGGGGAAAGGGCGCGCTGTATCATCCGCCCGCTTTCCCCGACAGCGCCGCCAGATCCTGCGCCTCGAGCCGCGATGCAGCCGTGCCGGCGCTGGCCTGCAATGCGCGGATGTAGGCGACAATCGCCCAGCGGTCGGCCGACGCGACCCGGTCGGCATAGCTGTACATCACGCCATGCCCGTTGGTGATGACGTCGTAGAAATGGCTTGCCTTGGCCTGGCGCAGCGCGTCGTTGAACAGCGGCGGCGGATGCGGGAAACCGCGTTGCACGATCATGCCAAGCCCGTCGCCGCTGCGGCCATGGCAGGGCGCGCAGTTGATGTCGAACTGTTCTTGGCCACGCGCCAACATCGCCGCCTCCACACGTGGCGGCTGCGGGACCGCCGCACCCGGCAGCCCGTGCGCCACCGCGCCCACCGGCGGGCGCTGCATGACCGTGCCGTTTGGCAGGAACGTGTTGCTGTCCCAGGTCTGGTCCTTGCGCTGGTCGGCCATGTTCAGCTCGTCGCAAGCGGCCAGCACCAGGACTCCGACTACCACCGCGGGCCATTTCATCGCAGCACCCACTGGACGCTGATCGGGCCGGGCGTCAGGTCGCGCAGGAATGCTTCGACCGCATCCGGATCGAACCGTTCGTCCCGCGCCTCAATGGTCAGGAAGTACCGGTCCCGGGTGGCGCGCTCGAACCCCGCGATATTGAATGCCGGATGGTTGAGCTGCGGCAGGCGGTTCAGGAACAGCATGCCCACGGTCACCGCCAGCGCGCCGATCAGCATGCCAACCGAGACGCTTGGGATCACGTAGTACGGCCAGCTGAAGGCGGGCCGGTTGCCGATGATGAACGGATAGTCGACCATCGTGGCATAGACGGCCATCGCGAAAAAGCCGAACAGGCCAATCGCAGCAGCAAGAATGCCGGCCACCGGCAAACCCCTTTCGCCCACGCCCAGCATCTCGGCCAGGCCGGGTACGGGCGCCGGGCTGAACGCGTCGATCCGGCCGAAGCCGCGCACCCGCGCCGCCGACACCGCCTCCAGGATCTGCTGCTCCGTCGCAAACTCGGCGGCAACGCCGAACAGCGGCGCGTCGTGCTCGGCGATGTCATGCTCAGACATGCGGCCTCGCCTGCGCCAGCTCGACGCGACGCATCTCGACAACGGAAACCACCGGCAGGTAGCGCATGAACAGCAGCAGCAGCGTCCCGAACAGCCCGATCGTGCCCAGGAACGTACCGACCGCCCAAAACGTCGTGGTGTAGAAATGCTCGGACGACGGCAGGAAGTCGCGATGCTGCGTGATCACCAGGATCATGAACCGGTCCATCCACATCCCCACCATGACGAGCAGCGACACCACCATCAGCACTGTCGCCGAGCGGCGCAGACGCGGGAACCAGAGCAGGTGGAACGGCAGCAGCGCGCCGACGACGATCAGCCAGAAGCTCCAGCCGTAAATGCCGGCAACACGCCGCGCCATCACGGACAGTTCGTATTTGTCGCCGCCATAGGCTGTGTTGAAGAACTCGATCACGTAGCAATACGTCGTCGCCAGACCGGCACCCACCAGCATCCAGCCCAGCACGCTCAAGTGGCGCGCCGTGATCAGCGACGGCAGGTCGAACACGTAGCGGATCAGCACGGTGACGAGGGTCATCGCGGCGATGCCGGAGAAGATCGCACCGGCCAGGAAAAAGACCGGCAGCAGTGTATCGTGCCAGCCCGGCTCCACGGTGCCTGCGAACATGATGGCAGCGCCGGATTGCAGAGCGACCACCAACACCAGGCCGAACCAGGCCTGCATGGCATGCGCCTGCCGCCAGCGCGCCCAGTGCAACGCGGAGCCGCGCCAGCCGAGCGCCGCGATACCATATAGCCGCGCGGCCCATAGGCTGTGCGCCCGGTCGCGCAGCAGGGCCAGGTCCGGCAACATGCCGGTGAGCCAGAAGCACAGCGTAATGCCGAGATAGCCGATGATCGCGAGCGCGTCCCACACCAGCGGGCTGCGGAACTGCGGCCAGAGATCCAGCAGGTTTGGATAAGGAATGGTCCAGTAGAAGAACCAGGATCGCCCGAGATGGATGATCGGGTAAATCGCAGCCGCTCCCGCGGAGAACAGCGCCGCGGTCTCGGCCAGCCGGTTGAGCGCGCCGCGCCAGGGCTCCTCGGCCAGCAGCAGGTAGGCGCTCACCACCAGGCCGCCGCAGGCGATGCCGATCCACCAGTCGTAGCTGATGATGTCGAGCGCCCAGGTGACCGGGATGTTGTTCCCCCAGACGCCGACGCCGTACCAGGTACAGCGCGATCAGACAGGCGAGCAGCAATCCAAGCAGGGCCATGCAGCCGAGCAGCGCAAGCAACCAGCGCCGCTGCCAGGGGTGACGGAACGCGACCTCGGCAACGCGGTCGCCGATCACTGCGAAGGTATCGACCTGCGGCGTTGTGGCGCTTACCGACATGTTCAGCGGTCCGTCGCGTCGCCGTCGCGTGGCGGCGCCAGCGCGGCGAGATAGGTGGTGTGCGGTCGTGTGTTCAGTTCACCCAGAAGCGCATAGTTGCGGGCATCGCGCTTCGCGGCCGACACCGCACTTTCGGCGCGCGCCATGTCGCCGAAGCTGATGGCGCGTGTCGGGCAGGCCTGCTGGCACGCGGTCTGCACCTCGCCCTCGGCGATCGGCCGATTGTCGCGGTCCGAGGCAATGCGTGCGGCAACGATACGCTGCACGCAGTACGTGCATTTCTCCATCACGCCACGCGCCCGCACCGTCACGTCCGGATTGCGCTGTGCCTCCACCGACGGCGCCGTGTCGGCGGTGTAATCAAGATAGTTGAAGTGCCGCACCTTGTACGGGCAGTAGCTGGAACAGGCGCGCGTGCCGATGCAGCGATTATAGACTTGCAGGTTCAGCCCTTCGTGGTCGTGTAGTGTGGCTTCCACCGGGCAGCCCAGCTCGCACGGCGCATTCTCGCAATGCATGCAGGGAACCGGCATGAAGCGCGTGCGCGGATCCTCGAGCCCACCGTCGTCGTAGCTGTCCACGCGCAGCCAGTGCATGTCGCGTCCCAGCAAGACCTGCTCGCGTCCAACAACGGGAATATTGTTCTCGGCCTGGCAGGCGACGACGCAGGCGTTGCAGCCGATGCAGGAATCCAGGTCGATCGCCATACCCCAGGATCGGCCGTCGGTTTCCAACTTCGGGTAGAAATCCGGCTGGGTGAACGCCGTCTCATCGCCCACCGCCGCGGCGCCAATTGCCTGGACGCGAACCAGATCGTTGCCGTCGATCGCGTGATGCTCCTGCGTCGTCGCGAGTTCGCGACGCTCGTCGGCGCGTCGCAGGGTCACGCCGTCCACCTCCCATGTTCCGAGGCCGGTCGGCTCGCGCGGCAGCAACTGATAGCTGTCGAAACCCAGCCCGTCCGCAACCGCTCCCCCGGCGCGCCGCCCGTAACCGAGCGTGATCGTCACCGCGTCGTCGGCCTGACCGGGCAGCACCCAGACCGGGCCCTGAACCGTCCGTCCGCCGGCTTCCAGCACCGCGATGTCGCCATTGGCCAGTTTTTCGCGCGCAGCGACCTGTCGGCTGACGGCGATTACGTTCTCCCAGGTGAGCTTGGTCAGTGGCTTGGGCAGTTCCTGCAGCCACCCACTATTGGCCGGCGCGCCGTCCCACACCGTCGGATCCGGCCGGATCAGCACGCGCATCTCCGTCGTGACGACAGCAGCGGCCGGGGCCGGCGCGGCGGCCTCCGGCGAGACCGTCTCGGCCGAGAACGCGGTGTCGGGCATGAAGCCGGCCAGCAGCCAGTTCTGCCACTGCGCGTCATCGGCGTCCCAAGCCGCCCGAAGCAGCGTGCGATCGTCGCGCGGCGTCGGTTCGGTCAGTACCGAGAGGATCTCGGACACCGTCCGCCCGTCATACAGCGGCCGGATGGTCGGCTGCAGCAGCGTCACTGTGCCGTCCAGCGTGCGCGGATCACCCCAGCTTTCGAGCGGGTGCTTTAGCGGCAGGTGCCAGTCGGCGCGGATCGCTGTCTCGTCGACATGGCTGCCCGCGTGCAGCTTCAGCGGCACGCGGGCCAGCGCATCGGCGAAGCCGAGCGCCGCCGGCGTGCCGTAGACAGGATTGGTGTCCAGCATGATGACGGCCCGCACCTTGCCGTCCCGCATATCGTCGGCCAGCGCCGCCACGCCCGCCCCACTGGTCAGCGAAGGCACGGTGTAGAACACGGTCTGCCCGAGATTGCCGAGCCGCGCGTTGAGCCGATGCACTGCCTCCTGCAGCGCCGGCGGCTGCCACGTGCCGATGGTGACGATGCCGGCGCCATGCGCCGCGCGTAGTGCCTGTCCGGCGCGCTGCACCCATGCTGCCGCCGGCGCGTCGGCCGATGCCGCACCGCCCGTCGCGACCTGATCCAGTGCCGCGATCAGCGCCGGGATGGCGGATGCCGGCACGACGGCCGGGAAGTCCGCCTTCGCACTGGTCAGGGAGGGTGTCGCGCCGGCCGCGTGCAGCGCCAGCAGGCGGTTCTCACCGGCAGCTTTGCGGCGTGCATCCTCCCAGGCACGGGCGACGCCGACCTGATGAGGGCCGAAATCCAGGAAGTCGCCATCGATGGCCACGACGACGCGCGCTCGATCGAACCGCCACCGCGTCTCCAGCGGCCGGCCGAAGGCGCGGCGCGTGCCCTCGTACAGCAGGTCGCGACCGGCCGGCACGTGGCTGTGCCACTGCATCGCGGGCAAAGTCTGCTGCATCGCCGCGATCTGCTTGAGGAGCGACGGCGCACTGATCGGCGGGGTCAGCAGCCGCAGCCCCTCGCCGCCGCGCGCGCGTAGCGCCGTCATGTGCCCGGTGATCGTCGCCACGAAGGTCGGCCAGTCGCTGGCGCGGTCCAGCCGGCGCACCACCTGCGAGCGGTCAGGGTCGTACAGGCCGAGTACCGAAGCCTGGCCGAACGGGTCGGTGCCGCCGCGGCTCCACGGATGTTCGGGGTTGCCCTCGATCTTGACCGGCCGGCCGTTGCGGGTCGTGACGTAGGCGCCGTTGGCAAGCCCGTCGAAGATGACCGCCGAGCTGTATGTCATCGGCGCGGAGGGCACCACGTCCGTGGGCTGCCGCACGTAGGGGACGATGCGGTCCCGCTCGTCGGCCTCGCCCTCGGCATGGCCCGTGCCGGTCAGGCCACCCAGCGCGAAGGATGCGGCCAGCAAGGTCAGGAAACGGCGGCGGTTGGGGCCGCGCGCCGCCGCGCCGAGCGAGGGGTACTCGGCGCGCAGCAGACGATGGAATGCCGGCGTATCCGCCGCCTCGTCCAGACAGTGCCACAGCGCCCGGCCGGACAGCCCGGCGAGCCGGGCGCGCAGTGCATCGAGGTCCGAGGGCGCGGTCATGCTGCGTCGCTCATCGATGGCACGTCGAGCAGTCGGTGAGCCGGGAGCTCGATACGATATGATAGGCGCGCATCAACTGCGGCCCGATCTCCGCCTGGTTCGCCGGCGGCGTCCAGTCCATGTCCCAGACCTGCTGCGCCGGGCGCAGGTTTTCCTGCGGGTTGCGATGGCAGGACAGACAGAAAGCCATGGTAAAGGGCTGCGTCCGCCAGGTGAGCTGCATCTGCGTGACCGCGCCATGGCAACTGGAGCAGCCGATCCCCTTGGTCACATGGATCGAATGGTTGAAGTAGACGTAGTCCGGCAGCCGGGTAACGCGCTGCCAGTTGAGCGGCTTGTCCTCGGCCATGCTTTCGCGCACCGGCGCCAGCATCGGGGCCTTGTTCCAGATCTGCGAGTGGCAGGTCATGCAGGTGTAGGTTGGCGGAATGCCCGCGGTCGCCTCCGTCATCACGGTGGTGTGGCAATAGCGACAGTCGATGCCGAGTTCTGCGGCATGGTGTTTGTGACTGAACGGCACCGGCTGGGCCGGCGCGACCCAGACGCCGGTGGCGTAGGTGGAATTGGGAACTCCACCCACGAGGATAAAAAACACGATCACGCCGCCGATCACGGTGAAGATGACGAGCCGCAGGATGGCATCCGCACCGGGGCGAAAGAGCTGGCGCACGGTCAGACAACCGAGGCCGGCCAACGGCCAGCGGCCCGATACGCCCGTCCCAAGCGCGGGTGACGCGGTCCGACGAAGGTCATGCGATATTTCCGCTGAGCCCGCCGGACCGCGCGACAGCGTGGAACAATGATCCAGGTTAAGGGTTGTAGGCGCCGCAGATAGGGACGAACGTCATGGATATCGTGAGTTCGCCGACGGTGTCGCCGGGCGTGGCGCAGGGAACCGGCGACCCGTGCCGGACCTGCGGGCTGACAGCCAAACTTTCCAGATACTTCGAGCTGAACGATGAGGAGCACGACATCATCGGGCGGCTGCACGCCAGCACGCAGCGGGTGGAGCGGCGGCGCGACCTCGTGCGAGAAGGGCACGCGTACGCAACGGTATACATCCTCTGCAGCGGCTTCGTCTCGCGCTACCGTGTTCTGCCGGATGGGCGACGGCAGGTGCTCAACTTCGGCGTGCCGGGCGATCTGGTTAGCTTTCCGTCCTGCATGTTTGCCCGCGCGACCGCCTCCGTCTGCTGCATGACAGAGGTCGTCGTCGCACCGGTTCCGCTGGAACAGCTCTCATGGTTGTTCGCGCGTTTCCCGCGGATCGGCACGGCGTTGTTCTGGAGCGCGGCGCGCGAAGCAGCGATCTGCGCCGAGCGTCTGGTCGCGGTCGGGCGACGCGACGCGGACGAGCGCGTCGCCTACTTCTTCCTGGAACTCATCGCGCTGCGCTGCGTCGGCACGCTGCGCGATGGCGACCGCTTCACGTTCCCTGTCACGCAGGAGTTGATCGCCGATGCGCTCGGCCTCGAGTACTCCGCACGTCAATCGCACGTTGCGCAAGCTGCGGCAGCGTCGGCTGCTCGTGCTGGACGGTCAGGAAGCCGTGGTGCAGGACGCAGATGGATTGATCACGATGGCCAGCTTCGACCCGACGCACTTTGAGATGCGTCCCATCCCGGGACTATAAGTTTCGCCTGACGTTCCTCCTCGGCCCACAGCGCACGCAACAGCATGATTGCCGCGATCGTGCTCATCATGCCGCCGCCAAACCAGATGATGAAACCACCGAGCTGCTGGTCGGTCAGTTCGCCGATTGCCGGAAAGACCCGTCCACACAGCACATAGTAAGGGTAGAGCACCTGCTCGACGAAGCCGATGATCGCGCCGCCCGCGATCTGCGGCCATTGCACGGCGAATACCAGCAATAGCCGGCCGCCGCGCGAAAGGAGTGCCGGCGGCTTCGGCCGGTCGTCCAGCACCAGCGTCCAGAACAGCACTCCGTCAATCACCATGCTATAATTCATCACCGCGTACAGCCGATGGTCGATCATCGCCCGGAACAGCACCGGCGGAATCAGCCAGACAAAGATCAGCCCGACGAACAACACGCCGGCAACGACGGGCTGCTGCACCGCCGCCACGATCCGGCAAAAAATTGGCCGCTGCACAAGCAGGCGCAGCATTCGGGGCATCCCACGCCGGATCATGCCTCCGGAACGGCCCAACGCGATCAGGAACGGCCCGAGGTGATGCGTCGTCAGGTGCTGGACTCGCGTCAGCGTGAACATGTGCTGCGCCAGATAGTCGAAATGTGTCTGGAGCACTGCGTATGTGACGACCGTGCCGGCCAGGAAGCAGGTGCGCCGCTTCCAGCCGGGGCGCGCCGCCGGTGCCGTGCGCGCCACTCCAAGCCCGTAGAACAACAACGCCAGCGCTGTCGCCGCGTACTCCGGCCACGAAAAATCCCAGGGCAACCAGAACGGCAGCCGCGCCGGGTATGTGCGGCATGCCCAGGCCAGTACGATCCCGCCGGCGAGAACGGCCGCGATACCGGCGAGCAAGTCCGCGTCCTCGCCGGCCGCCACGACAGCAATCCTCGCCGCAATCGGCCACCGCTGCCTCGCGCCTGTCCACATCCGTCAGGCCCACTCCGCTTGCGACAGATTGATTTCCACCGCGAACCCGCCGCGACACACACTTTGCGCCACAGACATGGCATATCCACGTCGCAATCCCGGGAGCATGCGGCGCCGGCGCCTGCTCCGGATCGCGGGAACGGCGGCCGCGGCGGCACTTGCCGGTTGCGATGACCCGGCCGGCGGGTGGCACGCACGGGACGTCGCCGGCACCCTGCCGTCACTGTCGTTCACGATGACCAATGTCACGGATGGACGGACGGCGACGGCGGCGGATTTCCGTGGCGACGTGGTGCTGCTCACCTTTGGCTACACCTTCTGCCCCGACATCTGCCCGACCACGCTGGCCAATCTCTCAGGGGTGCTGGACGGCCTCGGGCCTCTGGCCGGCCAAGCGCGCGTGCTGTTCGTCACCGTCGATCCCGATCGCGACACGCTGACCGGATTGCGCCAATACACCGCGTCTTTCGCGCCGCAGATCGTCGGGTTGCGCGGCACACCCGACCAGCTTGCCACGATGGCGCGCCGCTATCGCGTCGCCTATTCCGTGCAACCGGCAGTCGACGGGCACCCCTACGAGGTGACCCACAGCTCGCTGGTCTACGTCTTCGACCGGCGCGGTGCGGCGCGGCTGCTCATCACCTCGATGGCGACATCGGCACCCGACATCGCGGGCAACACCGCCGATCTGCGGCGGCTGATCAACGAGGCGCGGCCCGCAACCCTGTGGGAGCGTCTCGCCGATCTTGCCTGACAGGCTGTGGCGCGCTTGCATGCGCTGAGCAATTCGCTCAAATCCCATCAGGCCGAGGGACAGGCCGGCGGGAGGAGTGCCGTAGGCAGACGCCCAACGATCGCCGATCTGGCGCGGACCGCCGGCCTCAGTGTCGCGACCGTCGATCGGGTGCTCAAGCAGCGCGCCGCGGATGCATCGAGCCGACGTTCGGCTTCCTGCTGCAGAAACGTAATGACGCATTCTATCAGGCGCTTGCGACGCAGCTGGCCGATGCGGCCAAGGGCTGCACCGCCGTGCGCGACCAGCCGGTTAGCATGCTTCAGGACAGCTACGCGGCCATCGGCTCCGGTGCGCGCCCGCGCCGGCGCGCCTGATGGAAATGAAGGGAATTCTCATGGCGCCGTTGAGCGATCCGCACGACAGGGCTAACCATCGCGTGCGGCGCCGCCGTCCAACCGCGCCAGGATGGGCGGCCGGATCGCAGGGAGCCTTGCCATGCCAGCCGGAATGACTGCGCGAGACTACAGCCTGGTCGGCCCGGAATCCGAACGGGCGGTAGAACGGGGGCTGACCACGGGCACTTGGTACACGACGCCGGTGCCGCGCAAGCAGCTCAAGGAATTGATGAAGCGCAAGGATGGCCCGGCGATCCGCGACACGCTGATCTGGCTCGGCAGCCTCATTCTGTTCGGCGCGCTCGGTTACCGTTTCTGGGGCAGCTGGTGGGGCGTGCCGTGCTTCCTTGCCTATGGCGTGCTGTACGGCTCGGCCACCGACAGCCGCTGGCACGAATGCGGCCATGGCACGGCGTTCCGCACCCGCTGGATGAACGATGCGGTCTATCACCTCGCCTGTTTCATGATCCAGCGCGAACCCACGGTCTGGCGCTGGAGCCACACGCGCCACCACACCGACACGATCATCGTCGGCCGCGACCCGGAGATCGTGGCGCCACGCCCGCCGAACCTCGTGACGCTGCTGCTCAACGTCTTTGCACTGCGCAGTACGGCCACAGCCCTGCGCCATCTGGTGGTGCACGCGCGCGGCCGGCTGACAGCGGACGAGGCGACCTTCATTCCCGCCATGGAGCGGTGGAAAGTGTATCTCGTCGCGCGGATCTATCTGGCGATCTTCGCTGGCGTCATCGTCGCCTGCGTGGCGACCGGCAGCATCCTGCCGGCCATGTTCGTGGGGTTGCCCACGTTGTACGGTGGCTGGTTCGTGATCCTGGTCGGGTTGACGCAGCATACCGGGCTGGCCGAGGACGTTCTCGACCACCGGCTCAACAGCCGCACGGTGTACATGAACCCGGTCTTCCGGTTCCTGTACTGGAACATGAACTACCATGTGGAACACCACATGTACCCGATGGTGCCGTTCCATGCGCTGCCGGCGCTGCACGAGGCGATCAAGGCCGACTGCCCGCCGCCGTATCGCAGCACGCTCGCGGCGTATCGGGAGATCATCCCCGCCCTGCTGCGCCAGACCCGCGAGCCGGCCTACAGCGTTGTGCGCGTGCTGCCACCCGGAGCCGGGACGGCACAAACTGTCGCCATGGCCGCCGCCGAGTGATCGCAACTACCTGGAGCTTCAGTGATGCCTGACCAATGGGTCGATGCCTGCGCCGCCGACGACATCGAGCCGGAGGACGTGATCCGCTTCGACCACGCCGGCAGGACCTTTGCCATCTACCGCACCGAGGACGACCGCTACTACGCCACCGACGGGCTGTGCACGCATGAGCAGGTGCACCTCGCCGACGGTCTGGTCATCGGCACGATCATCGAATGCCCGAAGCACAACGGCCGCTTCGATCTGCGCACCGGCGAAGCCAAGGGCGCGCCGGTGTGCGTCAACCTCAGGACCTACAAGGTGAAAGCCGAAGCCGGACGGGTGATGCTGCAAATCGGCTGAACGCCGCTGGCCGGGCGCCGCGTCAGGCCGCGACGGCCGCGTGATCGCGGCACCAGCGCGCCACTTGCGCATGGGTGGCAAACCAGCAGGTTCCCGTAGCCTGCATGTGCGCGATCAGCCGCTCCAGCAGCGCGATGCGGCTGCGGTGGCCGATGACGTGCGGGTGCATGGTCAGCAGGAACAGCCCGCCCTCCTGCCACGCCCCCTCGAACTCGGCGCGGAATATCTCTTCCACGGCCGAGGGCGGCGTGTAGGGCCGCAGCGCCGAGAAGCGCAGCATATTGAAGTACACCGCGTCATCGCGGATCCACTCCGGCGGCAGTTCGACGATTCCGGTCGGCTCGCCGTCATCGGTCAGCTCATATGGATCATCGTCGGCCATCAGGCTGCTGTCGTACAACAGCTTCATCTCGCGGATCACTCGCAGCGTGTTGACCGAGAAGTCCCAGCTCGCCGTGCGCATCCCGACCGGATCGCGCCCGGCCAGTCGCGCCAGGACCTCGCCGGCCCGGTGGGCAAGATCGCGCTCAGCCTCGTAGTCCAGCGTCGTGTTGACCTCGTGAATCCAGGAATGGATGCCGATCTCATGCCCGTCGCCGGCCACGCCGCGCACCTCGTCCTCGTGCAGCAACGCCGAGACGGCCGGATAGAAAAACGTCGCCGGCACCCCCGTGCGTTGCAGCAAGGCGCGGATGCGCGGCACGCCCTGGCGGGCGCCATACTGGCCCTGGCTGATGCGCATCGGGCTTTCATCCGAATCCCGCAACGGAATCGTCTCATGATCGGCATCGAACGACAATGCCACGGCACAGCGCGCCCCGTCCGGCCAGTGCGTCGGGCGCAGGCTGCGCCCCGCGCGGGCGCGGCTCACGATCCGCCGCCACGTCGCCTCCGGCCATCGCCACGGCTCGCCCTCGGGATGCCCGCCAGTCGTGGTCGTGGTGGCCATTGTCGCCGTCCTTCCGTTGATTGCGGCTTGCCGGTGGACCCATGCACGGGCACCTTTCGGCCAGTCAATGCCGCCTTGGCTTTGCGGCATATCAGTTATGGGGGGTTTAAATGAAGGGCCTGCTTCTCACCTGCGCGGCACTGGCCGGGCTGGCGCTCGGTTCGGTCACGGCATGGGCCGACACCACCTTGGTCGTCGGCATCGCGGCCGACCCGACCGGCCTCGACCCGGAGGCGGTGGAAAACAACACCTCCGGCTACATCATGTCGACGGTCTATGACAGCCTGGTGCGCTACAAGCCCGGCACCACGGAGGTGAGCCCCGGCGTAGCCGAAAAATGGGACGTTTCGGCCGATGGACTGACTTACACGTTCCACCTCAAGCCGGGCCTGAAATTCTCCGACGGCACGCCGCTCGATGCCAAGGCCGTGGTGTGGAACGTCGATCGCCAGCTCAACAAGGCGAACCCGCAATACATCTACAACACCGGGCCCGTGGAAGGGTACGAAGAGTTCACCTACGGCGATCTCGCCAGCTACCGCGCGGTGGACGACGCAACGGTGGAATTCGTCTTCAAGCAACCGTCCGCGCCGTTCCTCAACAGCATGGCGATGGTCTGGAACGGTCTGGTCAGCCCGGCGGCGGCAGCGAAATGGGGCAAGGACTACCGCAACCATCCGGTCGGCAGCGGCCCGTTCATCTTCCGCGAGTGGCGCCAGCGCGACGAGGTAATCCTGGACGCCAACCCGACCTACTGGGGCGGCAAGCCGAAGGTGGACCACCTGATCTTCAAGGAGTTCCCGGACGCCCAAGCCGCCGTGCTCGCGCTCAAGCGCGGCGAGATCCAGATCCTCGGCGATGTGAGCACCCAGACCATCGCCGCGATCAAGGCTGATCCGAACCTGGAGATTCTGACGCAGCCCGGCCTCGCCGTGAGCGGCGTGGCGCTGCCCGTGGACGTGGCGCCGTTCAACGACAAGCGCGTACGGCAGGCGCTGAACTACGCGGTCGACAAGAACGCAATCGACAAGGCGCTGTTCAATGGCCTCGCGGTGCCGATGACGTCGCCGTTGCCAGCCGCGCAGTGGGGTTTTGATCCTGCCATCAAGGGATATCCCTACGACCCGGCCAAGGCGAAGGCACTGCTGAAGGAAGCCGGCGTGCAGCCCGGTGTGCAGGTGGAATTGCTGACCTACAACTCGCCGCGCGGCTACAACCCGGCGGGGCCAAATCTGGCGGTTGCGATCCAGGGCTACCTGAAGAAGATCGGCATCGACGCCAATGTACGGCAGCTTGAGGTCGGCGGCTATTTCCAGGCCGTTCGCTCCGGCACCTACAAGGGATTGGCGATGGAAGGCTGGACCGGCGACAACGGCGACCCGGACAACTTCATCGGCGAGATGTGGGGTGCGAAGAACATCCCGGTCGTGAACTGGCTGCGCTATAAGAACCCGGAGCTGGAGACGTTGCTGGCCGACGCGCTGAAGGTCGCCGACCCGGCCAAGCGCACGGCGATCTACGCGCAGGCACAACGGATCGTGGTCGACGACGCGCCGTGGATCTTCATCAACTCGACGCTCCAGGTCCGCGCCATCAGCAAGCAGGTGAAGGGCTTCCAACTCAACCCGACGCAGATGTTCTTCGATATGGAGAAGGTTTCCCTGCAGTAGCGCCGCTGGGCCCGCGTCAGCCTCGGCGGCCGGCGGCAAGGCGGTCGAGGATGGCGCGGGACGCCGGTGCCTCCAGCAATTCGGGAACCGGCACGGAGATCTTGCGGCGCCAGTTGGGTCGCTCGCGATCGGTGCCCGGTAGGTTCAGCGCCACTGTCTCACCCGCCAGATCGTCGGCCTGCGCCAGAACCAGGGCGCAGGGCGTGGCGGCGATGAAGCCATGTACGTTTGCCGCATTTGGCTCGCCGCCCACGGCTTGCGCCAGTTTCGCCTGTTCCGCGTGCCGCTCCATCCGCGCCGCCTCGGCCTGCGCGGCATCGAATTGGCCAAGCGCCGCGCGTTCAGCGATGTCGGTCCCGACCTGCCAACCGGCCAAGGTTGCGAGGTCGTGGGTGGAGACGCAGGCCACGGCCTGACGCGGGTAGCGGTCGGCCGGGATGAACGCGGCGCCCTCGCGCTCGAACCACAGCACGCGGTAGCTCAGCACGTTGGACGCAGCCAGCGCCTCGCGCAGTCCCTCCGACACCGTGCCGAGGTCCTCGCCGACGACGAAACAGCGCGCCCGCGTGCTCTCCAGCGCCAGTTGGCCCAGCATGTCCTGAAGCGGGTTGGCCACATAGGCGCCGTCCGCGCCGCTGGCGCCTTCGGGTACCCAGAACAGACGCGAAAACCCCAGCACATGGTCGATGCGTAGCGCCCCGGCGTGACGCATGTTGGCGCCCAGCAGGCCGGCGAAGCCCCGGTAGCCGGACTCGCGCAGCCGCCACGGATTAGGCGGCGGCAGGCGCCAGATCTGGCCGGCCGCCGAAAACGGATCCGGCGGCGCGCCGATCGAGACGCCATCGGCGATACTCGCGTGCGCCGGCCCAGGCCTCGGCCCCGTCCGGTGCGGTGCCGACCGCCAGATCGCGATACAGTCCGAGCGACAGCCCGCCATCGCGCGCCTGATCCGCCGCACCGGCCAGCTGCTGGTCGCAGAGGAATTGCAGCCATTGGTGGTACCGCACCCGTGCGGGATGCGCGCGCGCGAAGGCGGCAACGCCCGGCCCGGCCGCGTCACGCAGCTCGGCCGGCCAATGCCGCCAATACTGGTTGGGATGCACCTCGACGATGGCCTGGAAGGTCGCGAAGCGGGTCAGCGCCTCTCCGCCATAGGTGAGGAACGAGTCGAAATCGCTGGTGTCGCGCGGCTCGCGGAAGGCCGCGAACGCGGCTTCCAGCACCGCCTGCTTGATCGCCCAGACCCGCGGATAATCGACGACGGCCGCCGCCGGATAGCGCCGCCAGTTCGCACGCATGGGTGCCGAGCAGCGCCCGCGCGGCCGGCGCGTCGAGCCCGAACCCGTCCGCCCCGACATCCACAAAGATCGGATCAATGAAGCGTCGATCGGACGGGTGATACGGGCTGGCGCGCTCCCGCTGGTCTGGGAACAGCATGTGCAGCGGGTTCAGCCCGAGCGAGGCGGCGCCAAGCGACCCGGCGGCCCGGCCGAGTTCGGCGAGCGTGGAAAAATCGCCGATGCCCTGGTCGCCGTAGCGCCGCACCGAATACAGATGCGCCGCGACTCCGAACCGCCGTCCGCCGCCGGCAAATGCGTCCGGCAGGAAGCAGCCGCGCGGGGCCACCGTCAGCGCGCAGGCAATCTCCGGCTGGTGTTCGCGCCAGACCCGCCAGCGGCCGACCGGCAGCGTCGGCAGGTGCTGATGCGCGACGCGGACGGCGAACCCATCGGCGCAAGACAGGTCGCCGCTGCCATCCGGCGTCAGCCGGATCTGGCGTTGCGATCCGTCTTCGTCCTCGATGATCAGCCAGGAGGGCGCGTCGGTGCCCGGCGCCAGCACGCAGGGCAACGAGATCGCCTCGCCTTCCCGCACCACGGCGGCATGGGGCAGCGTCCGGCGCTGGTGGCTGGCGGTGAAGCCGGCAAGGGAATCACGCGCCTCGCCGGAGGTCGCGGCCGGCAGGTGCATCGCCGCCAGGATGGCACGCGTCGTGTCCGGGCTGACCGGATGGCGCGTGCCGTCGATATCCCACCATTCCGGGGCGATGCCGGCAGCGGTGGCCAGCCGGTCCAGCAGTGCGGGGTCCGTGCCGCCCGCTTTGCGAACAGGCACGGCGATTTCGGCGACCGCCACCACCGCGCGGGGCGGGCAGGTGAAATCCCTGTCGTCCAGCATCACAGGCGCGGCGCCGGCACTGCTGTCGGCTTCAATGCGCCAGCCATGGCCGTCACGCGGCTCGGGCAGCGTGACGGCCACCGCAGTTCCGCGATTGAATACGAGCGCCACACGGTCGGAGTCGGCGTAGAGCAGCGCCGTCAGGATATTGCCGTCCTGCCAGTCCGCCGGGGCCATTGTCTTTCCGTCTGCGCGGCACCAGACGACATCGGCGAGCAGCGTCGCGTCACTCGCCGCGCCGGTCAGGAACCGGTCGGCCCGCAGCGCCGGATGGCGTTTCCGCAAGGCGATCAGGCGGCCTACGAAATCCGCAAGCGACGTGTCCGCCGCTGCCCAATCGATCCAGGTGGTGGCGTTGTCCTGCGCGTAGGCGTTGTTGTTGCCGCCCTGCGAGTGGCCCAGCTCGGACCCCATGGCCAGCATCGGCGTGCCGCGCGCCAGCAGCAGTGTCGCCAGCAGCGCCCGCTGGTCGCGCAGCCGCGCCGCCTGCACCGAAACGTCGCCGCTCGGCCCCTCGGTGCCGTTATTCCAGGAATGATTTTCGTCGGTGCCGTCGCGGTTGCCCTCGCCGTTCGCCTCGTTGTGCTTGTGCTCGTATGAAACCAGATCGGCGAGCGTGAAGCCGTCGTGTGCGACGACGAAATTGATGCTGCGCGATGGGCGGCGCTTTGTCTGCGCATACGTCGGCGGATCCGGCGAGCCGTGTCGCCATGTCGCCGAGCACATCGACCTCGCCGCGCCAGAACCGGCGCACCGTGTCGCGGAAACGGTCGTTCCATTCGCCCCAGGCGTCGGGGAACCGGCCGAGCTGATAGCCGCCCAACCCGATGTCCCAGGGCTCGGCGATGAGCTTCAGTGTCGCGCAGGTCCGGGTCCTGATCGATGGCGGTCAGCAGTGGCGCCGCACGGGTCGAACCCCTCGGCGCGACGGCCGAGAGTGGTCGCGAGGTCGAAGCGGAAGCCGTGCACCCCGCCGCACCGGGCCCATGTGCGCAGCGTGTCCATCGCCAGGCGCACGCCCGCCGGCCGCTCCAGCGCGAGTTCGTGGCCGCAGCCGGTGTCGTTCTCGTAGAAGCGCGGGTCGCGCGCGAGGCGGTAGTAGCTGGCGTTGTCCAGCCCGCGCAGCGACAGAGTCGGGCCAAGCTCGTCGCCCTCGCCGGTGTGGTTGAGCACTACGTCCACCACGGTCTCGATGCCGGCGGCCGCGAGTGCCGCAACGGCCGCGCGCACCTCCGCCCAGCCGCCGGGGGCGAGCACGGGGTCCGGCACCATCCAGCCCACCGGGTTGTAGCCCCAGGAATTGCGCAAGCCGAGCGGCGGCAAGATGCCGTTCCTCGACCCACGCCGCCGCCGGCATGATCTCGACCGTG
Source organism: uncultured Pseudomonadota bacterium (assembly GCA_963764895.1). Lineage (GTDB taxonomy): Bacteria > Pseudomonadota > Alphaproteobacteria > Acetobacterales > Acetobacteraceae > CAVXUK01. Next base: position 2,158,846 of record CAVXUK010000004.1, on the reverse strand, counting down.
GTAACGCCGAGCCGGGTCAGATGGGCGATCGCCGCCGGGTGGGCGAGACCGGCGAAGCGTGCCGCGCAACGGCTCCGGGCATGGCGGGGTGGCGCCGGGTGAAGCCGCGGACATGCAGTTCGTAGACGATGGTGTCCGGCCATGGCCGTCAGCGGCCGCGGCGCGCGCAGCGCTGCGCGTCAGCCGCCATGCACGATCGCCTTGGGCATGGACGGCGCGCTGTCGGCGTCGTCGCGCGACAGATCGGCGTCCGCATCGCCGACGCGATGGCCGAACATCGACGCGTGCAGCCGGAACGGCCGGTCGATCGCCGTCGCGTACGGATCGAGCAGCAGCTTGGCAGCGTTGAAACGATGGCCCTCGCGCGGCGCGAACGGGCCGTGCGCGCGCAGCCCGTAGCGGCGCCGGGCGCCGACACCGGCGATATGCCCGTGGCAGACATCGCCGCTGCGTTCGGGCAGCGCCACGCGTGCGCACCTCCTTCTCGCCCGACGGGTCGAACAGGCAGAATTCGATCGGCGGTGGCGTTGGCGGAGAACACCGCGACATTCACGCCCGTCGCGTCCGGTGTCACGCCGCAGCGGCTCGGGCGCGCCTTCAGTGATCGGAAATGCCATGCGTCACGCCGGCGAGTTCGCGAAACAGGGCGGCGTAGCGGCGGGCCGGGTCGCGCCAGGACACGTCGGTCGCCATGCCGTTGTGCTGCATGCGCCGCCAGGTCGCGCGGTTCGCGGTGCAGCGCGACGGTGCGGCGGATCGCCGCCTCCAGCATTTCGGCGTGACCGGGCGCGAACTGCACGCCCGGTCGCCACGCCCGCCGCCAGCGCCATCGGCGAGGCGTCGATCACCGTGTCGGCCAGGCCGCCGACGCGCGCGACCACCGGCACCGCGCCGTAGCGCAGCGCGCAGAGCTGCGTCAGCCCGCACGGCTCGAAGCGCGACGGCACCAGCAGCGCGTCGGCGCCGGCCTGGATCAGATGCGCGAGCGCCTCGTCATAGCCGATGACGCAGCCGACCCGGCCGGATAGGCTGCGGCGGCGGCGCGGAAGCCGGCCTCGATCGGCCGTGTCGCCGGCGCCGAGCACCGCAAGCTGCGCGCCCACGGCCAGCAGCGCCGGGATGGCCGCGAGCAGCAGGTCCATGCCCTTCTGCCAGGTCAGCCGGCTGACCACGGCGAACAGCGGCGCCGTCGGGGTCGGCGCGCCAGCCAGATGCGCGCCTGCACGGCCGCCTTGTTGCGCGGCGCGCTCGGCCAGGTGCGCGCCGCGTCGAACGGCGCCGGCAGCAGCGGGTCGGTCGCCGGGTTCCAGACCGTCGTCGTCGATGCCGTTGAGGATGCCGCTGACCACGGCGGCGCGCGCTGCGCAGCAGCCCGTCGAGCCCCATGCCCGCCTCCGGCGTGCGGATTTCCGCGGCATAGGTCGGCGAGACGGTGGTGATCGCGGTCGGCGAAGCGCAGCCCGGCCTTGAGGAAGCCGATCGCTGCCGTAATACTCGACGCCGTCGATCGCGAAGGACGTCGGCGGCAGGCCGAGCGCGGCCAGCAGCGTCGGCCGGAAACTGGCCCTGGAAGGCGAGGTTGTGGACGGTCATCACGGTCGCCGGGCCGCGGCGCCGCCGTCGTAGTGCAGATAGGCCGGCGCCAGCCCCGCCTGCCAGTCATGCGCATGCACGATGTCGGGCCGCAAGTCCGGCACGCAGCCCGTGCGCCGATGCTGCGCGCCGACCCGCGCCAGCGCCGCGAAGCGCAGCGCATTGTCCGGCCAGTCCCGCCCGTCCGGCCCGAGATACGGGTTGCCGGGCCGCGCGAACAGATGCGGCGCGTCGAGCACGAACAGATCGAGCCCGCCGGCGCGTGCCCGCCAGCAGCCGCGCGGGCCGCCGAACAAGGTCGATCGAGCGCGACAGCTGTCTCGGCCGCGTCCAGCGCCTCGAGTCACGGCGGGATAGCCGGGCAGCAGCGTGCGCACCTGCACGCCCTCGGCGCGCCAGCGCCGCCGGCAGCGCGCCCGACCACGTCCGCCGAGCCCGCCGGTCTTGACCAGCGGATAGACCTCCGAGGCGACCGACAGCACCTGCATGCCGGCTCACATGCTCCAAGCCGGTCGATCATCGTCTGGGTGATCAGGCAGATGCCCGCTGGCGGTGCGGCGGAAGCGCTTGGCGTCCAGCTCCGGGTCCTCGCCGACCACCAGACCCGCCGGGATGTGCACGCCGCGATCGACCACCACGTTGCGCAGCCGCGCGCCGCGGCCGATCTCGACATACGGCAGGATCACCGCGTGGTCGACCTCGGCGATAGGAATGCACGTGCACGCCGGTGAACAGCAGCGAGCGCCGCAGGCCGGCGCCCGAGACGATGCAGCCGCCGGAGACCAGCGAGGATACCGCCATGCCGCGCCGCCCGTCCTCGTCGTGGACGAACTTCGCCGGCGCGGTCATCTCCGCGATAGGTCCAGATCGGCCAGTCCTGGTCGTAGAGATCGAGGTCCGGCACGATGTCGGTCAGGTCGATATTGGCGGCCCAATAGGCATCGACCGTGCCGACGTCGCGCCAGTAGGCGCCGCCTCGGCGGTGGAGCGGACGCAGGAGCGGGCGAAGTGGTGCGCCACCGCCTTGCCGCCCTGTCGACCAGCTAGGGGATGATGTCCTTGCCGAAATCGTGGCTCGAGTTGCGGGTCGGCGGCATCCTCGCGCAGCTGCTCGAACAGGAAGTCGCGTGTCGAACACATAGATGCCCATGCTGGCGAGCGCCACTGTCCGGCTTGCCCGGCATCGGCGGCGGGTCCGCCGGCTTCTCCAGAAACGACAGGATGCGGTCGCTGTCGTCGACATGCATGACGCCGAAGCCGCTGGCCTCCGCGCGCGGCACCTCGAGGCAGCCGACGGTGACGTCGGCGCCTTGCTCGACATGCTGCTGCAGCATCGGCTCGTAGTCCATCTTGTAGATGTGGTCGCCGGCCAGGATGACGATGTAGCGCGGGTCGTAGCTTTCGATGATGTCGATGTTCTGGTACACCGCGTCGGCGGTGCCGAGATACCACTGGTCTTCCGGCGACGCGCTGGCTGGCCGGCAGGATGTCGAAGCTCTCGTTGCGCTCGGGGCGGAAGAAGTTCCAGCCGCGCTGCAGATGGCGGATCAGGCTGTGCGCCTTGTACTGCGTCGCGACCGCGATGCGGCGGATGCCGGAATTCAGCGCGTTGGACAGCGCGAAATCGATGATGCGGGTCTTGCCGCCGAAATAGACCGCCGGCTTGGCGCGCCGTCGGTCAGTTCCAGCAGCCGGCTGCCGCGCCCGCCGGCCAGGACATAGGCCATCGCGTGACGCGCCAGCGGTGCCGTCCGGGGCGCTCAGCGCGTTCATCACGTTGTGTGCCTCCTCCCTGTCGTTCCCCAGCCTGTCGGCCGTGCCATTGTCACGTCCTGCTCGCGTCATGCTCGGCGGGCGCGCAGGTACAGCGTGGCGAGCGGCGGCAGGGTGAGCTCGGCCGAGGCCGGCATGCCGTGCGACGGCGCTGCCGACGGCCTTGACGCGGCCGAGATTGCCGATGCCGGAGCCGCCATACTGCGGCGCGTCGGTGTTGAGCATCTCGCGCCAGCGCCGGCGTGCGGCAGGCCGACGCGGTAGCCGTGGCGCGGCACCGGCGTGAAATTGCAGACCACGGCGACCGGCGGATCGCCCGCCGCGCCCAGCCGCAGCCAGGCGAAGACCGATTGCTCGGCGTCATCGACGACGATCCAGCGGAAGCCCTCGGCCTCGCAGTCGCGGGCGTGCAGCGCCGGCTTGCCGCGATAGAGCCGGTTGAGGTCGCGCACGCAGTCGCTGCACGCCCGCGATGGAGCGGCGTGCGTCCAGCAGATGCCAGTCGAGCTGCCCGGCGAAGTTCCATTCCGCGCGCTGGCCGAATTCCTGGCCCATGAACAGCAGCTTCTTGCCGGGATAGCCCCACATGAAGCGCGTAATAGGCGCGCAGGTTGGCGAATCGCTGCCACTCGTCGCCCGGCATGCGGCCGAGGATCGAGCCCTTGCCGTGCACGACCTCGTCATGCGACAGCGGCAGGACGAAATTCTCGGTGAACGCATAGAGCAGGCCGAAGGTCATGCCGGTCGTGGTGCCAGCGCCGATGCACCGGGTCGTGCGCCATATAGTCCAGCGTGTCGTGCATCCAGCCCATGTTCCACTTGAAGCCGAAGCCGAGGCCGCCGGCATCGGCCGGGCTGCGACACGCCGGGCCAGGCGGTCGATTCCTCGGCGATCGTCATGGTGCCGGGATGGTCGGCATAGGCCAGCGTGTTGAGCGCGCGCAGGAAGCCGACCGCGTCGCGGTTCTCGTTGCCGCCCTCGGCGTTGGGCAGTCCATTCGCCGGGCTGGCGCGAATAGTCGAGATAGAGCATCGAGGCGACCGCATCGACGCGCAGCCCGTCGATATGGAAGCGATCGAGCCAGTACAGCGCGCTGGCGATCAGGAAGTTCGCCACCTCGCGCCGGCCGAAATCGTAGATCGCGGTGTTCCAGTCCGGATGGAAGCCGCGCCGCGGGTCGGCATGCTCGTAGAGCGCGGTGCCGTCGAAGTGCGCCAGGCCATGCACGTCGGTCGGGAAATGCGCCGGCACCCAGTCGAGGATGACGCCGAGGCCCGGCCGCGATGGGCGCGATCGACGAAGCGCGCGAAGCCGGCCGGATCGCCGAAGCGCCGGGTCGGCGCGAACAGGCCGATCGGCTGGTAGCCCCAGGACGCATCGAGCGGATGCTCGGTGATCGGCATCAGCTCGAGATGGGTGAAGCCCAGATCGGCGGCGTAGGGAATCAGCGCGTCGGCGAGCTCGTCGTAGGTCAGGAAGCTGCCGTCGCTCGCCGCGGCGCCAGGAGCCGAGATGCACCTCGTAGATCGCCATCGGCTGTGCGCCGCGGATCGCGCCTCGGCGCGGCGCGCGAGCCATGCGCGCATCGGTCCAGGCGAAATTGTCGGTGCGCGCGACCACCGAGGCGGTGGAGGGCCGCAGTTCGGCGGCGAAGCCGAACGGGTCGGCCTTCAGCGGCAGCAGCGCGCCGTCGCGGCCGATGATCTCGAACTTGTAGACCGCGCCTTCGCCGATGTCGGGGGCGAAGATCTCCCACAACCCGCTGTCGATGCGCTTGCGCATCTGATGGCGGCGGCCGTCCCAGGCGTTGAAGTCGCCGACCACCGAGACGCGGCGCGCGTTCGGCGCCCAGACCGCGAAATGCACGCCCGTCGACGCCCTCATGGCGTCATCGGATGCGCGCCGAGCCGCTCGTACAGCCGCCGATGCGTGCCCTCGACCAGCAGATAGTCGTCGAGCGGCCCGAGCACCGGGCCGAAGCGCATAGGGATCGCGAAACGTCCCAGCGCGCCGCCGGCGTTGTGCGCGTGCAGCCGGTAGGCGACGCGCGCGCTGCGGCCCGGCACCAGCGCCTCGAAGAAGCCCGTCGGTGCCGCGCGGTTGCAACCGTGCGATCGGCGCGCCCGCCGTCGTCGATGGCCGCGACGCGTCTCCGCGCCCGGCACGAAGGCGCGCAGCACCATGCGCCGGCGTCGCCCGGCGCGATGCGGTGCAGGCCGAGCACGCGCGAACGGATCGGCATGACGCGCGCCGAGCGATCGCGGCACGACGTCCTCGTCGCTGGTCGGCCACCGCAGGCCGCGTTCCATGCAGCCGCGCTGTCACCGGTGTCGGACGCAGTCGGCACGTTCCAGATCTCGTCGGCATATTCGCGGATCGTGCGGTCCGAGGAGAACCAGCCGACGCCGCGCGGTGTTCAGCATGCTCGCGCGCCACCAGGCCGCCTGGTCGCGCCAGCGCGCCGCGACCTGCCGCTGCGCCGCGGAGTAGGCGTCGAAATCGGCGCAGACCATGAAATAGTCGTGATGCGTCAGCACGTCGACCAGGTCGCGATAGCGGTCCGGTTCGTCCGGGCGAGAACACGCCGGAGGCGATCGCGTCCAGCACCTCGCGCAGCATCGGCGACGCCGCGATGATGTCGGCGCGCGTCGATGCCGCTGGCGCGCGGCGCGCCTCCACCTCGCTCGGCGGTCAGGCCGAAGATGAAGATATTGTCGGCGCCGACCCGCTCCAGGATCTCGACATTGGCGCCGTCCAGCGTGCCGATGGTCAGCGCGCCGTTCAGCGCCAGCTTCATGTTGCCGGTGCCGGAGGCCTCCATGCCGGCGGTCGAGATCTGCTCGGACAGGTCGGCGGCCGGAATGATCACCTCGGCCAGGCTGACATTGTAGTTGGGCAGGAACACGACCTTCAGCAGGCCGCGCAGCGTCGGATCGTTGTTGACCACGCGCGCCACGTCGTTGGCCAGCTTGATGATCAGCTTGGCGCGGTGGTAGCTCGCCGCCGCCTTGCCGGCGAAGATCTTGACCCGCGGCATCCAGTCGCGCATCGGCTGGGCGCGCATCGCGTTGTACAGCGCGATCGTCTCCAGGATGTTGAGCAGCTGGCGCTTGTATTCGTGGATGCGCTTGATCTGCACGTCGAACAGCGCGTCCGGATCGACCTGGACCTGCACGCGGTCCCAGATCACGCTCGCCAGCGCCACCTTGTTGGCGCGGCGGATGGCCGCGAAGCGCGTCCTGGAACGCCGCATCGTCGGCCAGCGGCGCCAGCTTCTCCAGCGCGCGTCGGATCGTCCAGCACCTCCGGTCCCGACCGTCTCGACCAGCAGCGCCGGTCAGGCCGGGATTGGCCTCGAACAGCCAGCGGCGGAACGTGATGCCGTTGGTCTTGTTGATGATGCGGTCCGGATAGCAGGTCATGTGCAGGTCGCGGAACACCGTCTGGCGCATCAGGTCGGTGTGCAGCGCCGAGACGCCGTTGACCCTGTGCGAGCCGAGAAAGGCGAGCGTTGCCCATGCGCACCCGGCGCCCGCTGTTCTCGTCGATCAGCGAGACGGCCGAGAGCAGCGCGTCGTCGGTGTGGCCGGCGGCGCGCAGCCCGTCGCAGATGCAGCCAGTTGATCAGATAGATGATCTGCATGTGGCGCGGCAGCAGCCGCTCCAACAGCGGCACCGGCCAGGTCTCCAGCGCCTCCGGCAGCAGCGTGTGGTTGGTGTAGGAGAAGGTGGCGACGGTGATCTTCCAGGCCTCCGCCCACGGCAGGTCGTGCACGTCGACCAGCAGGCGCATCAGCTCGGCACGGCGATCGCGGGATGCGTGTCGTTCAGCTGGATCGCGGCCTTGTCGGGCAGCGTGCGGATGTCGTCGTGCTGGCGCATGTGGCGGCGCAGCAGATCCTGCAGCGAGGCGGAGGAGAAGAAATACTCCTGCCGCAGCCGCAGTTCCTGCCCGGCCGGGGTCTCGTCGCTGGGATAGAGCACCTGCGAGATCGCGTTGGCCCGGACGCGCGGCGGCGAGCGCGCCGACATGGTCGCCGCGGTTGAACGCGTCGAGCCGCAGCGGGTCGGCAGCGCGCGCCGACCACAGGCGCAGCGTGTTCACGTGTCGTGCCGCGCCAGCCCACCACGGGCGTGTCGTAGGCCAGCGCGTCCACGGTCTCGGCGGGGTGCCAGACATGCTTGGTCGGTGCCGTCCGCGCCGGTCACCGCCTCCACCGTGCCGCCGAAGCCGATCAGGTAGAGCACTTCCGGCCGCTCGAACTCCCACGGATTGCCGAAGGTCAGCCAGGTTTCCGGATATTCGTGCTGCCAGCCGTCCTTGATGACCTGGCGGAACAGGCCGTGATTGTAGCGGATGCCGTAGCCGTAGGCGGCGACCGAGACGGTCGCCATGCTCTCCATGAAGCAGGCCGCCAGCCGGCCGAGGCCGCCATTGCCGAGCGCCGCGTCCGGCTCGATCTGCCGCAGCCGGTCGAGATCGACGCCGAGTTCGGCCAGCGCCGCTCGCATCGACTCCGTCAGGCCGAGGTTGTTCAGGCTATCGAGCAACAGCCGGCCGATCAGGAATTCCAGCGAGAGGTAATAGACCCGCTTGCCGTGGCGCGCGTACGTCGCGCGGGTCGAGGGGAACCAGCGTTCGACGATGCGGTCGCGCACCGTCAGTGCCACGGCGACGAACCAGTCGCGATTACTGGCGACGATCGGATCCTTGCCGACTGCGTAGGTGAGTTTGGCGACCACTGCACGGCGCAGCGCGGCGATATCTTCATCCTGCGCCGGCAACGCGATGCGGGATGCGGTGGCTCTGCTCGGGACGGAAGCGGGAACGCCTGCCATGCTCATCGGAAAGATCCTGTCTGGCTGCCGCGTGGTGGCGGTGGGGCCCGGCCGCCGCCACGCGTATGGTTCGGCACCATTGCGTTGCTGCTACATAGCTGATGCCATGGTGGTTTGTCGATCTTGCCCCGTGGAAGAGGCCTAGCCGGTCGGTGCGCCGATTGTCTCCAGCACGATGCCTTGCGTGAGGATCTGCGGCAGCACGACCGGCGCGGCGCCGTCGGCCGGGTAGAATACGTACAGCGGTACGCCGTCGCGGCCCTGCCGGCGCAGGAACGCCGTGATGTCCGGCGACTGCCGTGTCCAGTCGCCGCGCAGATAGGCGACATGGTGGTCGGCGAACGCGTGGCGCACGGCTTCGGGCGCCAGCGCGATGCGCTCGTTGACGAGGCAGGTGACACACCACGCCGCCGTCATGTCCACGAAAACCGGCCGTCGCTCGGCCCGCAGGGCGGCCAGACGCGCGGCGGAGAACGGCTCCGCGCCGTCGTTGCCTGCCGCGCCCGCTTGCCCCCCGCCCGCCTGAGCCTGAGGAATCGGCGCCAGTGCCGCCCCGGTGCCGATACCGGGCAGCACCGCGATGGCGGCCAACGCCGCCAGACCGGCCACGATCAACGCCGGCCGCCGCCCGTGCCCGCTGTTCGCCAGCCCGCCCTGGGCCAGCCCGAGCGCCCAGCCGGCAAGGCCGAGCAGAACCAGACCGGCCAGCGTGGCGAGCACCGCTTGCGGCCCGGCCTCCTGGCTCATCACCCATACCAGCCAGGCGGCGGCGGCGTACATCGGGAACGCGAGCGCCTGCTTCACCACCTCCATCCAACGGCCGGGACGGGGCAGCGCGCGGGCAATGCCGGGTACCAGCGCCAGCGCCGCGTACGGCGCGGCCAAGCCCAGCCCCATCGCCAGAAACACGGCGATGGCGAAAGCCGCGGGTGCGGCGAGCGCACCGGCGATGGCCGCCCCCATGAACGGCGCGGTGCAGGGCGTCGCCACCAGCACGGCCAGCAGCCCGGTGAAGAAGCTGCCGAGATGCCCCTCGCGCGCCGCCAGTGCGTGGCCCGCACCGGTCAGCCGCCCGGCGCCGACCTGGAACACACCCGACAGGTTCAGCCCGACCGCGAACAGCACGCAGGCGGTGGCGGCGACGAAGCCGGGCGATTGGAACTGGAAGCCCCAGCCAGCCGAGCCGCCGGCCGCCCGCAACGCCAGCAGCACGCCGCCGAGGCCGGCGAAGGCGATCAGGATACCGGCCGTATAGCTCGCGGCATGCAGCGCCGCCGTGCTCCGCCGCGCGCCCGCCAGCCCGGCCAGCCCGACCGCCTTGACCGCCAGCACCGGGAACACGCAGGGCATCAGGTTCAGCGCCAGCCCGCCGAGCAGCGCCAATCCCAGCAGCCGCCACAGCCCGTCCGCCGCCGCCGGCGTGACAACCAGCGCCGGGCCGGGCGTGGCGGCGAGCTGCAGCACGCTCGTCATGCCGCCGGCGTCGCGCACCGTCAGCACACCGTCGAGCGCCATGGCCGGCTTGAAGTCACTGCCGGGCTTGAGCCGCAGCGTCAGCCCCTCGGCACCAACCGTCAAAAGCTGCGCCGGCGCGGCCTCGACCATCCCTGGCGTGTCGGCGGCGAACCAGGCGTCGGTCGCGGCGGACAGGCCGGGCACGGACAAGGTGCCGTCGGGTGCGATGCGCGCGGGCCACGGCGACGGGCGCGGCTGGCGCTGGTCGGCCGCCGCGAACAGGTCCGATTGTCGCGACGGCGCGCCGGTGCCCGCCGGCAGATCGAGGCGGAAATCGCCCTGCTCCGGCACGCAGATCTTCTGGCAGACCAGCCACTCGGCGTGCAGTTGCAGGGGCAGGGGGCCGGTGGCGCCGCTGATCGTCACCGGCAGCAGCAGATCGCCGTCATAGCCGTAGGTAACTAGCGGGCCTTCCTGTTGGCGCGTCGGCGCGGGCCATGCGATATCGCTGGCCGTGACCCCTTGCGGCAGCGTGAACGTCAGCGCAGGCGCCACGCCGGCGTCGCCGGGATTGCGCCAATAGGTGTGCCAGCCCGGCGCCATGGTCAGCCGCAGTCCCACCCGCAACTTCTGACCGGCGGCGACGGAGTCCACCGCGCTCACCAGCGTCGCCGTGTCACGCGTGCTGCGGACCGGCGTGCTCTCGGCAGCCTGCGCAACGCCGGTCGCAAGCAGCAGACCCGCCAATATCGCCAGCAGCCCAAGCCGCATCCCGGCCTCCCGCGTCGTCACCGCGTTATCGCACCATCGCCGCATAGGTGATACTCGCGCGTCATGTCCCAAGAGCTTCCCATCGTCACGGTCCTGCCGGCGCTGCTCGCCAGCCTCGCAGAACGGCCGAACGCGGTGCTGATCGCCCCGCCAGGCGCCGGCAAGACAACGTTGGTACCGTTGGCGTTACTGGGAGCCTCTTGGCGCGGCGAAAACCGTATCGTGATGCTGGAGCCGCGCCGCCTCGCCGCCCGCGCAGCAGCGACCCGGATGGCGTCGCTGCTGGGCGAGCCGGTTGGCCAGACGGTCGGCTATCGCACGCGCCTGGACTCGGCCGTCTCGGCGGCGACGCGCATTGAGGTCGTCACCGAAGGGCTGCTGGTCCGCCGCCTGCAATCCGATCCCGGCCTGTCCGGCACCGCCGCCGTGATCCTGGACGAAGTGCATGAACGCGGGCTGGATGCCGATCTGGCGCTGGCCTTCTGCCTCGATCTGCAACGCGGGCTGCGGCCGGAGCTTCGGCTGCTGGCAATGTCGGCGACTGCCGACGGGGCACGGCTCGGCCCGTTGCTGGACGCGGCGGTAATCGAGAGCGCGGGGCAGGCGCATCCGGTCTCCGTCCACCACGCCGCCCGCGACATCGCCGCCCCGCGCGATCTGCCCGATGCACTCGCGCGCGCCGTCCGCGCCGCTTTGGCCGACCACGCCGGCGACGTGCTGGCATTCCTGCCTGGCATGGGCGAGATCCGCCGTGCGCAGGCGGCGCTCGAGGGCTGCGGCGCGCTGGTGCTGCCGCTGCACGGCGACCTGCCGCCGGCCGAGCAGGACCGCGCGCTACGCCCAGCCGAGGGTCGCCGCGTGGTGCTGGCGACATCGATCGCGGAAACCTCGCTGACGGTGCCCGGCGTGCGGATCGTGGTCGATGGCGGCTGGCGCCGCGCGCCACGCCTCGACCCGGCGACAGGGCTGACCCGGCTGGCCACGCTGCGCATCAGCCGTGCCGCCGCCGACCAGCGCGCCGGCCGCGCCGGTCGCGAGGGGCCGGGCGTGGCGATCCGGCTATGGTCCGAGGCGCTGCATCGCGGCCTGCCGGCGTTCGACCGCCCGGAGATTTTTGAAGCCGAGCTGTCCGGCCTGCTGCTGGATTGTGCCGGCTGGGGCGCAGCCCCCGTCGATTTGCCGTTCCCCGATCAGCCGCCGCCGGGCCCGCTGGCCGCCGCCGCCGCGCTGCTGACCGATCTGGGCGCGCTCGACGATGCCGGGCGGATCACCGCCTCCGGCCGCCGCATGGCGCAGCTCGGCGCGCATCCCAGGCTGGCGGCGATGATGCTGGCTGCCGGCACGCCGCCGCTCGCCGCCCTGGCCGCCGACCTCGCGGCCATTCTAGAGGAGCGCGATCCACTGCGCGCCGCGCATGGCGTCCGCGACATGCCGACCGATATCGGCCTGCGGCTCGCGGCGCTGGAGGGGGCGGCGCCCGATGCGGATCGTGGCGCGGTCAGCCGCATCCGCCGCGCGGCTGCGCAGTACCGCAGCCGGCTGCGCACCACTGCCGCCGCGTCCGGCGACCCGGCGCCGCTGCTGGCCGCCGCCTTTCCCGACCGCATCGCCCAGCGGCGCGGCGAGCCGGGCAGTTTTCGCCTCTCGGGCGGCGGCGGCGCGCGCATGTCGGTCGCGGACCCGCTTGCGAAAGCCAAGTTCCTGGCGGTGGCGAGCCTGGAGGGCGGTGCCGGTGCCCGCATCCGCCTCGCCGCCGTGCTCGATCCGGCCACGCTACCCGAAGCGGTCGCGGCGCGCGTGACCGAGGCGGTGGAAACCGGCCTCGACCCCGTCACCGGCTCGGTGCTGGCCCGCCGCCGCCGACGGCTGGGCGCGCTGGTGCTGGAGGACCGCACCGAAACGGCCGACCCGGCCGAAACCGCCGCCGCCCTGGCCGCCGCCGTGACAATCACCGGCCTGCCCTGGACGGACGAAGCGCGGCAGTTGCAGGCCCGCGTGGCGCTGATGCGGCGACTGGAGCCGGCGGCCGGTTGGCCGGATTTTTCCGACGACGCGCTTGCCGCCAACCGAGACTGGCTGGTGGCGCCTCTGCACGGCCTGTCGCGCCTTGCCGACGTGCAGAAGATCGACCTCGCCAGTGTTCTGAGGGCGGCGCTCGGCTGGGATCACGCCAGCCGGCTGGACCGTGACCTGCCCACGCATCTGCCGCTGCCCGGCGGCCGGGCGGCGGTGGATTACCGCCAGCCGGTGCCGGTGGCCGAGGCGCGCGCGCAGCATTTTTTCGGGCTGTCGGAAACGCCGCGCCTGGCAGGGGGGCGCGCCGAGTTGCGGCTTGGCCTGCTCTCACCCGCCGGCAGGCCGGTGGCGATCACCGGCGATCTTGCCGGATTCTGGCGCGGCGCCTGGGCCGATGTGCGCAAAGACATGCGCGGGCGGTATCCCCGCCATCACTGGCCCGACGACCCGGCTGCCGCGACGCCTACCAAATCGTAATGCCAGGGAGATGCGTGAGGCCATGCGCAAGGTGACGCAATCTTGTTGCGCGTGCGCGGTCCCGCCATCTGTCGTTTTGCGCTAAGCCGACTAACGATGGAGTCCTTAACATGCCTGCCGACACACCCCGGTCCTGGTTCGCCGCCGTGCGCGCCGCGAGCATCGTGGCGGCGATCATGCTCGCCGCCGTCCCGTCCGTGCCGACACCCGCTGCCGCCAACGGCCCCAACAGTTTCGCGCCCCTGGTCAGGCGCGTGCAGCCGGCAGTCGTGAATATCCGGGTGACGGAGACGGTAGCGGCCGAAGACCCGCTGGCCGGCCTTCCGCCGGAACTGCAACAATTGTTCAGGCAGAAGTTCCGCGCCCACAGGCAGGAGATGCAGGGCGCCGGCTCGGGCTTCATCATCGATCCGTCCGGCTACATCGTGACCAACGACCATGTCGTCGGCAGCGCCGACCACATCTCCGTCGGCCTGTCCAACGGCACCGAACTCACCGCGCGCGTCATCGGCACCGACGAACTGACGGATGTGGCGCTGATCAAGGTGGAATCGCCAACCGCGCTGCCTTTCGTCTCCTGGGGCGACAGCCGGACGCTGGAGGTCGGCGACTGGGTGGTCGCCGCCGGCAACCCGTTCGGCCTCGGCGGCTCGATCACGGCCGGCATCGTCTCCGCCCGCGGGCGGGACATCGGCGCCGGGCCGTTCGACGATTTCATCCAGGTGGACGCACCAATCAACCCCGGTAACTCGGGTGGACCGGTGTTCAACACCGATGGCCTCGTCGTCGGCATGGATACCGCCATCGCCTCACCCACCGGCGCTTCGGTCGGCATCGGCTTCGCGATCCCCTCGGAGATCGTAAGCCGCATCGTGGCCGAATTGCGCGAAAAAGGGCGGGTGGAGCGGGGCTGGCTCGGCGCCGGCGTGCAGGACGTGCCGAATACCGAAGGGTCGGGCAACCTCGGTGTCGGCATCTCCTCCGTCGAGCGCGGCGGGCCGGCGGCGCATGGCGGGCTGCGGCCAGGTGACGTTGTCACCGCGGTCAATGGCCAACCGGTCGACTCGCAGCGCGGCTTCGTCAAGGCGATCGCCTCGACCATGCCGGGAAACAGTGTCCGCTTGACGCTGCGGCGGCAGGGCCGGGAAATCGAACTGACCCTGCCCGTCGGCCGCCGGCCCAGCGGCCAGGGCTAACGGGCGGGCGCTGAGGATCCGGCAGACTGCCCGGCGAGCTGAACGACCAAGGAGACCGCGATGCGCATTTTGGTGGTGGAGGACGACAAGGACGTCGCCGGCTTCATCGTGAAAGGGCTGAAGGAAGCCGGCCACGTCGTCGAGCACGCCGATAATGGCCGCGACGGGCTGTTCCTGGCGGCCAGCGAGAATTTCGACGCGATCGTCCTCGACCGCATGCTCCCGGGCGGCGTGGACGGGCTTCGCCTGCTGGAGACGCTGCGCGGCCAGAACAACAACACGCCGGTACTGTTCCTGTCCGCGCTGGCGCAGGTGGATGATCGGGTGCGCGGGCTGAAGGCCGGTGGCGACGACTACATGACCAAGCCGTTTGCCTTCGCTGAGCTGCTGGCACGGGTGGAAGCGCTGGCGCGGCGCGGCAAGGGCGAAGGGCCGCAGACACGGCTCGTCGCCGGCGACCTGGAAATGGACCTGCTGTCGCGCGGGGTGCGGCGCGCCGGCCAGAAGATCGACCTGCAACCACGTGAGTTCCGGCTGCTGGAATACCTGATGCGCCATGCGGGCCAGGTGGTGACACGCACCATGCTGCTGGAGGGCGTCTGGGACTACCATTTCGATCCGCAGACGAACGTGATCGACGTGCATGTCTCCCGGCTGCGACAGAAAGTGGACAAGCCGTTTGCTTCGCCGCTGATCCACACGATCCGTAATGCCGGATACATGTTGCGGCCGGAACAGCCATGATAAGCCGACGTCCCTGAGAGGGGCGTGGAGGCGGCGATGAGACCATGGAAGCCGCGACGGCGCCTCATGCACTCGGCCGGCGTACGGTTCGGCCTGGTCTATGCGTGCGTGTTCTCCGTGAGCACGCTGGCGCTGGCGGTGTTCCTGTGGTGGTCCACGGCCGGCCTGCTGGACCGGCAGACCGAGGCCGCGATCAACGCCGACGTGCAGGGCCTGGCCGAACGGTACGGCGACGGCGCGTTGCTGGCGCTGGAACAGACCATCGAGCAGCGGCTGGCCAGCAATGTCGACGATGATGCAATCTATCTGCTGGTCACGCCCGACTATCACCGGCTGGCCGGCAACCTGGAACACTGGCCCGGCCGCGTGACCGTGGGCACCGACTGGGACGAGATGGCCATCGAGCGCGCCGGCCATCGCGGAATGGCCGAGGTTCGCCGCTTCGAACTGCCCGGCGGCTTCCACCTGCTGGTCGGGCGCGATGTGGAAGTGCATGCGCAGATGGCGCGCCTGCTGACCGATGCGTTGCTGTGGTCGGCGGGTGTGGCGTTGCTGCTCGGCGTTGGCGGCACGCTGGCGGTGCGCAGCCTGTTCCGCATCACGCTGGCCGACGTGTCGGCGACCGCCGCCGCGATCAGCGCCGGCGACCTGACTCGGCGCGTGCGCGTGTCCGGCCGCGGCGATGAGTTCGACCGCCTGGCCGAGACCATCAACGACATGCTGGACCGCATCGCCCGCCTGATGGACGGGGTGCGCGCGGTCTCCAACGCCATCGCCCATGACCTGCGTACGCCGATCGCCCGCGCCCGTGCCCGGCTGGAGGACGCCGCTGCACACGCCGTCTGCGAGGCGGATCTGCGCGCCGCGATCGACCGTGCGCAAGCCGATCTGGACGGCGTGGTGGCGATCTTCAACGCGCTGCTGCGGATCGCGGAGATCGAGGCCGGCGCCCGCCGCTCGGCGTTCGCCAACATTGATCTGGCGCCGCTGCTGCTCGATCTGACGGACCTCTATGCGGCGGCGGCGGAGGAGCACGGACAGGCGCTGGTGACCGGGATTCCGCCTACGCTGCCGGTTTACGGCGACCGCGACATGATCCAGCAGGCGGTGGCCAATCTGCTCGACAATGCGCTGAAGTTCTCTCCGCACGCCGGCATCATCCGTGTCGCCGCCGAGAACGAGCCGGGCCACGGCGCCCGCATCACCGTGGCCGATAGCGGTCCCGGCATGCCGGCTGACGATTTGGCACGGGCCACTGAACGTTTCTTCCGCGGCGAAAGTGCGCGCAACACCCCTGGCAGCGGCCTGGGTCTCGCGCTGGTGCAAGCCGTGGCAACGTTACATCTCGGCTCGCTGCGGCTGGAGGACAATGCGCCGGGGTTGCGCGCGATCCTGACACTGGCCACGCCGCCGACCGCACCACGACCGGCGGGGCAGCGGGTGAACGCATCTTCATCCACGGATCAGCGCGCCGCGACAGCGGACGCGGCATAATCCCGCCATGTCATCCTGCCGAACCGCCCTCACCGTCGGTCTGCTGCTCGTCCTAGGACTGGCATCCCCCGTGTCGCGATCCGCCCTGTCGCAATCCGCCCCATCGAAATCGGTCCCGTCGAGATCCGTCCTGCCGCCGTCGGCCTCGGCGCAATCCCCCGAGACGCAGTCCCCCTTCTCGGATTCCCAGGCAGCGCCACCCGCGCCGACGGTACCGATGCGGGTGACCACCGATACGCCGGAATATTGCGATCGGCTCGCCGATCGGGTCGCGGAGGCGGAACATTCGCAACCGAAGGCGCCACCGCAGGCAGAGGAACTGGCCGCCGAGGGCCATCATATGTGCGCCATCGGTTTGATCCGCGGCGGCCTTGCGCGGCTCAGGCGGGCGTTGGTGATGCTCCAGCCGGATCAATAGCGCCGTCAGGGCTGGGGCTGCGCCGGTGGCTCGCTGAGATCCTGTTGCTGCACCGGCGCCGGCAGCGGGGCGACCGACGCGCCGCTTTCCAGGTAGGCCGCCAGCGTGCGCCGTACCTGGAACTCGAACTCCACATTCATGTCGTCCATCATCTGCCGGGTCAGCTCGTACAGGGCGACGTGGGTGGCATCGACGGAGTCGTCGACGATGGTGCGGGTGCGGCTGACACGCGCCTCGGCGTAGCCGCTCTTGGTGCCATTGTCGCTGCTGATGTCCAGATGCACCTTGAGGTTGCCCTCGAACCTCCCCTCGGTCTGGACCAGCGAGGCATCGTCGATGACGAACACGGCGTGGCCCTCGGTGCCGGCCGGAACCAGCCGTTCCTGCGCCATGCGGCGCAGGGCGGCGACCGGGTCGATCGGCGACAGCCCCTCGACATGCTGAACGCCGGGTACGGTTTTCGGCGTGAACTCGTTGTCCACGTCGATGGTGGCGACGGTCAGACGCAGCTTGGTCAGGTACCCGAAGCTCAGGGGCTTGAAATCTGGCGGCGGTGTCGTGTCGGCGCAGCCAGCCAGCACGCCGGCAGCGAGCCAGGGCAGCAACAGCATCGCGCGGCGCGGGAGGACGACAGGGCGGGCATTGACTGCGTGCGCTGGCATCGGATGGGTTCCGCTATGACGGGCGTAGGCTTACCAAGCGCGGACCGGCAGTCAATGTTTCCACAGCCGGATAATATCTTTTCATTGATCTGTCCCGCCTGCCCCGCTGCCATCTGGCATGCCCCCCTGTCCGCGCACCTCCTCCCGCCCGAAACGGAAAGCGAGGTTGCAGAATTCACAGGTCATGACGATGTTGCCCTCGATCGTCATGTGGTCCAGATCCTCACTGCCGAACGCTTCCAGGATGCCGGACAGCTTCTGGCGCGAGCAACGGCAGCCATAGGCAAGCGCGCGCGGACGGTCGGTAACGGCGCCTTCGGTATGGAACAGCCGGTACAGCAGACGGACGGGCGGCAACTCGTCGTCGAGCAGTTCGGCAGTCGTGACGGTGGCGGCCAGCATGGTGGCGGTGCGCCAGCTTTCCTCCTGGGCGGCGGCGTCAAGCTCGGAGTCCACGCCGCCGTCGCCGGCCACCTTTTCCAGCACCAGCGCGCTGGCCCGCCAACCGGCTGGGGTGTGGGCGCAGGCGAGGTGCAGGCGGCAGGCAAGCTGCTCGCTGGTATCGAAATAGTGCAGCGCCATTTCGGTCAGGCTGTCACCCTCGATGGCGACGATCCCCTGGTAGCGGTCGCTGTCGTCGCCCTGATCCACGGTGAACGCGAGGTAGCCCTTTCCCAGCAGCTGCCCGGCACTCGGGTCGGGCGTGTCGCGCAGCAGGTCGGCCAGCCGCTCGTCGTCGGCGCGGGCGTAGCCGCGCAGGGCGCCGGTATCGGTGCAATCGGCCAGCAGCATGCCGACCGGGCCCTCGCCCTTGGCCTGGAGGCTGAACGAGCCGCGAAATTTCAGCGCCGAGGCAAGTGCGGCGACCAGCGCCAGCGCCTGCCCGGCGAGGCGGGTGACGACCGGGTCGTTGTCATGGCGGCTGAGCAGCGCGTCGGCCAGCGGGCCGAGCCGGATCAGCCGGCCGCGCACCGGGCGGCGCGGCAGGAAGAACGGAGTGACGCCACGGGGCACCACGATATCGGGCACGTCCGGGCGCCCGCTATCGAGGAAGGCGGGAGTTTCTGGCATGCCGCGAAGATAGGGTGGCGGCGTCCGGCCCGCTACCGGGACGTTCCAGCGAACAGATCGCACAATGCGATGCCGCACAGATCGACCGTCAGGCGCCGTCCGGGCATGGCGCCGGCGTAGCACAACCTCGCCCTCCGCCGAGCGGGCTTGCAGCCGGAAGCCGGATAGGCTTTAGCGATCGGATGCGGAACCATCCGGCGCCGGCGGAACGAGCGGGCGGTGCGCCGGCAGGCATCCTGCTGGCGATCACGTTCGGCCGTTTCGCGTTCGGCTACCAGTTCCAGACCGTCGCGAGCCTCGGGCCCGACCTCGTCGCGCGCTTCAACCTCGATTTCGCCGCTCTGGGCACGCTGGTCGGACTCTATATGCTGCCCGGCATCGTCGCCGCGCTGTCCTGGGGCTTCATGGCGCAGCGGCTCGGCGATCGGACCGTGCTGGTCGGCGGCATGCTGCTGATGACGGTGGGCAGCGTGGCGGCGGCGTTGGCCGCCGGGCCGGCCGGCATCGGCGCGGCGCGCGTGCTGGCGGGGGCCGGCGCGGTGGCGCTGACGGTCATGCAGGGCAAGGTGCTGGCCGACCGCTTTCAGGGGCGCGGCTTTCTGCTCAGCCTCGGGCTGATGCTCGGCGGCTTCCCGATCGGCATCGGGGTGGGCCAGCTCACCCAGGCGCCGCTGGCCCACGCCTTCGGTTTGCCGGCCGCGTTGCTGGCTGCCGCGCTACCCTCGGCCATCGGCTGCGCGCTGCTGCTGGCGGCCTGGCGCTCCGGTAGCACGGCGCACGGGGCGCGGCAGCTCGGCTGGCCGTCGCGCGAGGAATGCATCCTGGTGGTTCTCGCCGGGCTGATCTGGACGTTCTACAACGCCGGCTTCAATGCGTTCCTGACCTACACGCCATCACTGCTGGCGCTGCGCGGCGAGCCCGCCTGGGTGACGGACGCGGTGATGAATGCGACGACCTGGGGCAACCTGCCGGCCATCCTGTTCGGCGGCGCGGTCGCCGCTCGGTTCGGTGCCGGGCGGGTGTTCACGGTCGGCACGCTGGTCGCCATCGTCGCGGTCGCGGCCATCGGGGTGTCGCACTGGCCGCTGTTGTGGGGACTCATCTACGGCACCGTCGGCGCGGTGCAGGCTGGCGTGGTGGTGGGCGCCGGCACGCTGTCGTCACGGCCGCGCAACCGGGCCGTCGGGATGGCGCTGTTCTATACCACCTATTACGTCGGCGGCACGATCTTCCCGCCTATCTGCGGCCGCGCCGCCGACATTGCCGGCAACCCGGCCGGCGCGTTCATCTGTGGCGCGGCGATCTCGGCACTGTCGTTCCCGTGCTGGTGGCTGCACCAGGCCCGTTCGGCCGGGGCGCATCTCGCCGAGGCATAGGCACGGTCTCAGACGCTCATTTCGTTCCCGCCAGCGCCCAGGCCAGCACACCCTTCTGCGCGTGCAGCCGGTTCTCCGCCTCGTCGAACACCACCGATTGCGGGCCGTCGATGACGCCTTCCGTCACCTCCTCGCCGCGATGCGCCGGCAGGCAGTGCATGAACACCGCGTCCGGCGCGGCCTTGGCCATCAGCGCCTCGGTCACCCGGAACGGCGCCAGCAGATTGTGGCGATTGGTGGACTCGGTCGTCGGACATGCTCACCCAGGTGTCGGTGACCACGCAGCGGGCGCCGGCCACCGCCGCCACGGCGTCGTCGGTCAGTTCGATCGTGGCCCCCTGCGCGCGCGCCCAGGCCACCACGTCCACGGGTGGACGCAGCTCGTCCGGGGTGGCGAGGCGCAGCGTGAAGCCGAAGCGCGCCGCTGCCTCGATCCAGCTGCGCGCCACATTGTTGCCGTCGCCGCACCACGCCACCACCTGGCCGGCGATCGGGCCGCGATGCTCCTCGAACGTCAGTACGTCGGCCATCAGCTGGCACGGGTGGCTGGCGGCCGTCAGCCCGTTGATCACCGGCACCGTCGCGTGCGCGGCCATCTCCAGCAGCTTGTCGTGCGCATCGGTGCGCAGCATGATCGCGTCCACGTAGCGCGACAGCACGCGCGCCGTGTCGGCGACGGTCTCGCCGCGGCCGAGCTGCGTGTCCTTGCCGCTCAGCACGACCACGTCGCCGCCGAGCTGGCGCACCCCGACCTCGAAACTCACGCGGGTGCGCGTGCTCGGCTTCTCGAAGATCAGCGCGACCGTCTTGCCGGCAAGCGGGCGGGTCGTGACTCCGCCGGCCGCCTTGAAGCCGGCGGCGATGTCCAGCATGTGGCGCAGCGTCGCGGTGTCGAAATCCCGCAGGTCGAGGAAGTGACGGGGCGCGACCGGCGCCCCGTCCTGGCTGGTTCTGCCGCCCGCGGCGGCGCGCCGCAATGCGCCGCCGCTCACTTCGCCGCCATTCGTGCGGCCGAGGGGATGCAACGGCGCGCACCGCGCCGCATCATCTCCAGCGCCTCGTCGATGTCGGCGTCGCGACACGATCAGCGGCGGCGCCAGACGCACCACGTTGTCGCCGGCGCCGACCGACAGCAGCCCCTCGGCCATGAACGCCTGCTGCACCTCGGTATTCGGCACCGCGCATTTCAGGCCCGAGCAGCAGCCCGGCGCCCGCGCGCGTCCTCGAACACCTCCGGCACGTCGGCGGCAAGCTGCTCCAGCCCACGCCACAGCACGCGGCGCGCGGCGATCGACGTCGGCCAGAAAGCCGGGCGCGAGCAGCACGTCCAGCACCGCGTTGGCGGCGGCGCAGGCCAGCGGGTTGCCGCCGAACGTGGTGCCATGGCTGCCGGCGGTCAGGTGCTTGGCGACGTTCTCGGTGGCAAGGATCGCGCCCATCGGGAAGCCGCCGGCGATGCCCTTCGCCGCCGTCAGCACGTCCGGCGTGATGCCGGCCCATTCATGGGCGAACAGCTTGCCGGAGCGGCCCATGCCGCACTGGATCTCGTCCATGCCGAGGAAAATGCCGAACTCGTCGCAGGTGGCGCGCAGGTCGCGCAGGAACTGCAGGTACGCGGGGCGGATGCCGCCCTCGCCCTGCACCGGCTCGATCATGATGCCGGCGGTCTGCGGCCTGATCGCATCGCGCAGCGCGTTCAGGTTGTTGAACGGCACATGGTCGAAGCCGTCCACCTCGGGGCCGAAGCCCTTCAGGTATTTCGAGTTGCCGGTGGCCGCCAGCATGGCCAGCGTGCGGCCGTGGAACGCGCCCTCGAAGCAGATCACCCGGTAGCGCTCCGGATGGCCGTTATCGTACTGGGCGCGGCGGATCATCTTCACCATGCCCTCGTTGGCCTCGGCGCCCGAGTTGCAGAAGAACACGCTGTCGGCGAACGTCGCCGCCACCAGCCGCGCCGCCAGCCGCTCGGCCTGCGGCACGCGGTACAGGTTGGAGACGTGCATCACCTTGTGCGCCTGCTCGGCGATCGCGGCCGTCAGGTGCGGGTGGTCGTGGCCGAGCGACGAGGTGGCGATGCCGGCCCCGAAATCGAGGAATCGTCGCCCGATCCACCGTGTACAGCCAAGCGCCATCGCCCCGCTCGAAGGCGAGGTCGGCGCGGTTGTAGGTGGGCATCAGGGCGGGAATCATTTCCGCAAGTATCCTCGGTTGCGAGACAACACCAAGAATGGCCATCGCCGCGCGCGCGAGTCAAACGCCCCGCGCCTCAGCCGGATCGGGTCTGATCTTCGCCAAACCGGCAGCCAGCGTGGCGGTTTGCCGGCCAACGCGGTCGTGCCATCCTTCATCGCATGTCCGATGACGGCGATTCGCTCCCGGTGCTGACCGAGGCCGCGTTGCACGACGCGGCGGTGGCCTATCTGGCCCGCTACAGCGCCACCCGCGCCACGCTGACGCGCGTCCTCAACCGGCGCGTCGATCGCTGGGCGCGCCTGAACGAGGGCGCCGACATCGCGGCACAGGTGGCGGCGGCCAGGCGAGCCGTGCGCGACGTGGTGGCCCGGCTCACCACCACGGGGTCGTGGACGATGCCAGCTTCGCGGCGGCGCGGTCACGCGGTCTGCTGCGCAGCGGCCATTCCCGGCGGGCGACGCAAGCGCATCTGGCCGCCCGCGGCGTGCCGGCTGAACTCCTGGCCGCCGCCGTGCCGGATGATGCCGACACCGAATTGCAGGCCGCGGTCGCGCTCGCCCGCCGCCGCCGCTTCGGGCCGTTCCGCGCCGAGGGCCCGGGCCCCGACGCACAGGAGCGGCGTCGTGAACTGGCCGCCCTGGCACGCGCCGGCTTCGCACGTGAAACCGCCGAACGGGCACTCGCCATGGCGCCCGAGGATGCCGCCGCCGTGCTTGCCCGCCTGCGCCGCGACTGAACTGGTCCGGGCGGAACACCGGGAGGACCGAAAAAAAGGCGGCGCACTATCGCGCGCCGCCCGTAAGTGTCCGCGTTCCCCTTGGGAAGGCGGAGGGGGAGGGAGTCAGAAGCCAGTCAGACAGCTTCGCGCACGATGATGCACGACGCCTGTCACCGTAACGTTAATGGTGTGCGTGGCCGGGCGGCGAAACCCGTATAATTCATCACGAGTCCGTTAATCAACAATCACGGTTGCGGCGCGGATGCCACGCAGATCATTCTGCGCCGCAATGATCCGTGCCGTCGCCCTGTTGCTGATGCTGTCGCTGGCCGCCTGCGCGGGCTCACCGCGCACCGGTCCGAACCTCGCCGCCACACGTGTTTATGCGGGCCTGAGTTGCGCGCCATTCGCCCGCGCGCTGACGGGTCTTGCGCTCAGCGGTGATGCCGCCGACTGGTGGGACGCGGCGGATGGCCGCTATGCGCGGGCCAGCACGCCGGCGGTCGGGGCCGTACTGGTGTTCCGCCGCACCGCCCGGCTGCACGCCGGGCACGTCTCGGTGGTCTCGGCCGTGCTTGATGCGCGCCATATCCACGTCATCCAGGCCAACTGGATGCCCGGTGAACTGGACGTGGACCAACTGGTCGTGGACGTGTCCATCGGCAACGACTGGACCATGGTGCGGGTGTGGTATCCGCCGGGAGACCAGCTCGGCAGCCATGCCTACCCGACCTATGGCTTCATCGTGTCGCCCTTCCCGCGCAATCATGACACGCTGACCCGGGCGGCCTGGCCGGCGGCACGGGCCACATCCGGCGCCTGACCGGCACCCCTGGCCTTTCGCCAGGATCCGCGCTACGCCACGCCGTGAAACATCGCTTGCATCGCCCCGGCGTGCGGGCCATGTCGGCAGTACCGGGGTTACCCCTGGGTTGGAGGGCGTGATGGGTAGTTTCAGCATCTGGCACTGGATGGTGGTGCTGCTGGTGGTGTTGCTGCTGTTCGGCAGCGGCAAGGTCAGCAACCTGATGGGCGACTTCGCCAAGGGCATCAAGTCGTTCAAGAAGAACATGGCGGAGGACAGCGACGCCTCCATGGAAGCCAGTGCCGACAAGCCGGCCGGTTCCATTGCGGCCCCTGGCACGCACGCCGCGCCGGGCGGTCAGACGACCGCGGCGCGCCAAGGCTGAGCGTGCGGCCGGCGCGGCTGTGCCGGTGACACCGATCGCGGCGGTGCTGCTCGATATCGAGGGCACCACCACGCCGGTCGCATTCGTCCACGAGGTGCTGTTTCCGTACGCGCGGTCGGCGCTGCCGGAGTTCCTGGCGGCGCACAGCCATGTGCCGGACGTGGCCGCGGCCTTGGCTGAGGTGCATCGGCTGGCGCCGGGGCGGGACACGCTCGGGACGCTGCTGCACTGGATGGATGAGGACGCGAAGGTCACGCCGCTGAAGACCATTCAGGGCCTGATCTGGCGCGAAGGCTACGGGCGGGGCGTGTTGCGCGGGCGCGTTTACGACGACGTGGCGCCCAGCCTGCGCCGATGGTCCAAGGCCGGATTGCGCCTGGCCGTCTTTTCGTCCGGCTCCAGCGAGGCGCAGCAGCTGTTGTTCACCCATACGCCGGACGGCGATCTCTCCGGGCTGTTCAGCGGCTTCTTCGACACGCGCGTGGGCGGCAAGCGCGACGCGGACAGCTACGCCCGATTGGCCATCGCCCTCCGCCTGCCGACGGCCGAGATCCTTTTCCTGTCGGATATCGAGGCGGAGCTGGACGCGGCGGCCGTGGCCGGCATGCGCACCTGCCAATTGGTGCGGCCGCAGGACGGCACGATCCCGTCCGACCGCCACCCCACGGCAGCAGATCTGCCGGAAGCCGAACGACGCACCAACCTCCCATCGGTCTGATCGGCGCGCGCCGCCGCGGATAGCAGCCCCATCCGCCCCCAAAAGCGACGGACCGCCAAAGTTGTCCACAATTTTCCGCCCCCGAGGGGATCTGCGTCGTTGAGCCGCAGTCCCGGTACCAGTACAGTATGTGGTGTACCAATGAGGCCGGGGACCACGAAATGGAGTGGAACGACGAGATTATCGTGCGGCTTCGGGCGATGTGGGCCGAAGGGCACTCGACAGCCGAGATCGGCCGCCGCATCGGCGTGTCCAAGAACGCCGTGGTCGGCAAGGCGCATCGCCTCGCGTTGGAGGCCCGGCCATCGCCCATCCGTCGCGACGCGACCGCCGACCCTGCCACACGGGTCGTTACGCCACGGCGTGTTGTCGGTCCGACGCTGCCGCCGTTGTCGGCCGGTGACGCACCACCGAGGGCGGCTGCGCCACTGAGCGAGACGGCGGACGCAGCATCGGCGCCGCCGCAATCCGCAGCGCCGGCATCGCCCCCCCAGGTGGCGCCCCGCCCGCCTGCACCGCCGGTGCGCGCGGTACCGCCGCGTGCCTCGCGGCTCGTGGCATGCTGCTGGCCGATCGGCGAACCAGGCACAAGCAGCTTTCACTTCTGTGACGCCGAGGCATTGCCCGGCAAGCCATACTGCACCGCTCACGCGACACTCGCCTACGTCAAGGTGCGCGACCGGCGAGAGGAAGCCGCCTGAAGCCACATCGATCCGTGATTGTGTGCCGACCCGGTTGCAGAGGTCCTCAATGACGCGTATCGTTCCCCCTTGGCGGAGAAGCGCGGTCGCACATAACAGCCGGCATCCGCCATGATTGAGTGGGCGGGTGGCCGCCTGCTCGTTCACGGGGCGTCCGACGTAGTTCGATCACTGTGCAGCAGTGAGCCAGCGAGCAGCCAGGACGCCACACACGCGGGAGGGCGAGGCGTCGATGGCCAAGGGCACGGTCAAGTGGTTTAACCCGACGAAGGGCTATGGTTTCCTTGCTCCGGACAGCGGTGGCAAGGATGTTTTCGTGCATATCAGCGCGGTGCAGAAAGCCGGCTTGCGCACACTCAACGAGGGGCAGAAACTCGGCTTCGAGATTGAGCAGCAACAGAACGGGCGCGCTGCGGCTGTGAATCTCGCCCCGGACTGAACTAGCGGGCGCGCGTCACGGCGGTTCGACAGCGGCGTGTCGGCACGAGCGACCCGTGCTAGACGGGTGCGGTCTTTGACCAAAAAGGGGTTACCGCGTGCCGACCAATTCTGTTTCGCCGTCCTCCGGCCGGTTGCCGACGCCGCGTGCCGCGCTGGATGCCGACGCCGTGCGCGCGGCTTACCGGCGCTGGGCCGGCATCTATGACACGTCGTTCGGCGGCATTTCGGCCTGGGGGCGTCGTGAGGCCGCGCGGGCGGTCAACGCCCTGCCCGGCCGCCGTGTGCTGGAGGCCGGGGTCGGCACCGGCCTCGCATTGCCGCAATATGCGCCGGACAAGCGGGTGGTCGGCATCGACCTGTCCGCCGAGATGCTTCGCTTCGCGCGCAAGCGCGTGCTTGCCGACCGGCTCGCCACCGTCGAGGCCGTGCTGGAGATGGACGCCGAAGCGACCAGTTTCGCGGACGCGGAATTCGACATTGCGGTGGCGATGTTCGTTGCGTCCGTGGTGCCGCATCCGCGCCGGCTGATGGCCGAACTGCGCCGCGTGGTGCGGCCGGGCGGCCACATCCTGCTGGTCAATCATTTCGCAGCCGAACGCGGCCCGCGCTGGTGGGTTGAACGTGCCCTCGCCCCGGCCTCGCGCGCCCTGGGCTGGCACCCGGATTTCCGGCTCGATGCGCTGCTGGCGCCCGAGGACCTGGCCGTTGCGTCGGTGCGATCCATGCATCCATTCGGTCTGTTCACGCTGGTGCAGCTCCGCGCCTGACGCCTGCGGCTGCAACCGCCACATGAACGGGCCTTGATCTCGACGTAAGCGTCCTGTAGCCCATTTGCTGCGATGCGGGGGCCGGGATCGGCCCAGCGCTTAGTCTAGCGTGCATTCTCAGCGGGATGGATGGCCGATGCAGCTTCTCCGACGGCTTTGCGCCGGGTTCGCGGTAACCGCCGGGGGCGCCGCGGCGCTCGCCGGCCCAGCCTTGGCGCAGATGCCGCATCCATGGCAGATGGGCATGCAGGAAGCCGCCAGCCCGGTGGAACATGATATCCAGGATCTGCACACGCTGGTGCTCTGGATCATTACCCTCATCACGCTGTTCGTCGCAGGACTGCTGATCTACGTGATGGTGCGCTTCAGCGCGAAGCGGAACCCCAAGCCCAGCCGCACCAGCCACAACACAGTCCTCGAAGTGGCCTGGACAGTGATTCCGGTGCTGGTCCTGGTCGTCATCGCCATCCCGAGCTTCCGGCTGGTGTTCTACGAAGACCGGACCACCAACGCCGATCTGACGATCAAGGTCACCGGCCATCAGTGGTTCTGGGAATACACCTACCCGGACAACGGCAATGTCGACTTCAGCAGCTACTACGTGAAGGACGAGGATCTGAAGCCGGGCCAGTACCGCCTGCTCGATGTGGATAATCCGCTGGTCATCCCGGCCGGCAAGAACATCCGCATTCTGACCAACAGTGCCGACGTGATCCACAGCTTCTTCATCCCCAGCTTCGGCGTGCAGCGCTATGCCATTCCGGGGCGCACTATCGAGACTTGGGTGCGCGTGGACAAGCCCGGCCACTACTACGGTGAATGCAACCAGATCTGCGGCACCAACCACAGCTTCATGCCGATCTCGATCCGTGTGGTGACACCGCAGGAGTTCACGGCATGGGTCGCCGAAGCCAAGACGAAGTTCGCGTCCGATGCGCCGCCGTCGCGTCTGGACGTGGCCCAAGTCCAGCCAACATCCGCCCAATGATCAGCAACCAACCGACCCGCCGATCAGCGCCCGCAGGAGACGCATCATGAGTGCGACCGATTACGGACATGCTCACTCGCATGACGACCATCACGGTCATGCGCCGAGCTTCGTCCAACGCTGGCTGTTCAGCACCAACCACAAGGACATCGGTACGCTGTACCTGATCTTCGCCGTCGTCGGCGGGACCGTGGGCGGCATCCTCTCGATGATCATGCGCTGGGAGCTGTTCAGCCCGGGCATGCACCACTTCGCCTCGGGCCAGGCCTGGAACGCCGTGATCACGGCGCACGGGCTGCTGATGATCTTCTTCTCGGTCATGCCGGCACTGATCGGCGGCTTCGGCAACTGGTTCGTGCCGCTGATGATCGGCGCGCCGGACATGGCGTTCCCGCGCCTCAACAATATCAGCTTCTGGCTGCTGGTGCCGGCGTTCTGCCTGATCATGGCGGGGCTGTTCACGGGCGACGGCGCCGGTTCCGGCTGGACGCTGTATCCGCCGCTGTCCAACGCGACCTATAGCAGCGGTCCGGCGATGGACTTCACGCTGTTCGCGCTGCATCTGGCCGGCATCTCCAGCCTGCTGGGTGCGATCAACTTCATCACCACCATCTTCAACATGCGCGCGCCGGGCATGACGCTGCACAAGATGCCGCTGTTCGTGTGGTCGATGCTGGTCACCGCGTTCCTGCTGCTGCTGGCGGTGCCGGTGCTGGCGGGCGCGATCACGATGCTGATCACCGACCGCAACTTCGGCACCGCGTTCTTCGACCCGCAGGGCGGCGGCGATCCGGTGCTGTTCCAGCACCTGTTCTGGTTCTTCGGCCACCCCGAAGTCTACATCATGATCCTGCCGGGCTTCGGCATCGTCAGCCACATCATCTCGACCTTCTCCAAGAAGCCGGTGTTCGGCTATCTGGGCATGGCGTACGCGATGGTGGCGATCGGGGTGGTGGGCTTCGTCGTGTGGGCGCACCACATGTTCGTCTCCGGCATTGATGTCGACACCCGCGCCTACTTCATGGCAGCCACGATGATCATCGCGGTGCCGACCGGCATCAAGATCTTCTCCTGGATCGCCACGATGTGGGGCGGTTCGATCGAGATGAAGGTGCCGATGATGTGGGCGATCGGCTTCATCTTCCTGTTCACGCTGGGCGGCGTGACCGGCGTGGTGCTGTCCAACGCCGGCATCGACGAGGTGCTGCACAACACCTACTACGTCGTGGCGCACTTTCACTATGTGTTGTCCCTGGGTGCAGTGTTCTCGATCTTCGCGGGGTTCTATTACTGGATCGGCAAGATGAGCGGCCGGCAGTATCCGGAGTTCTGGGGCAAGGTGCATTTCTGGCTGACGTTCGTGGGTGTCAACCTGACGTTCTTCCCGATGCACTTCCTCGGCCTCGCCGGCATGCCGCGCCGCTATGTGGACTATCCGGAGGCCTTCCGGGGTTGGAACGAGGTCGCCAGCATCGGCTCCGTGATCAGCTTCGCCGGGCTGCTCGTGTTCTTCTACGTGGTCTACCGCACCTTCACCTCGCGCGAGCATCTGGCGGAGAACTACTGGGGCGAAGGCGCCACGACGCTGGAATGGACCGTCGCCTCGCCGCCGCCGTTCCACACTTTCGAGGAACTGCCGCGCATCCGCTGACGGATCGCGGTTTGATTGGAATACACGATGGATCACACCGCTGCCGCGGTGGCCACTGAAGGCAGGGGGGACGTGGTGTCCCCCCTTAACCTTTCCGCCACCCCACATGACACCCCGGCCCTGGCCATTTCCTCCGCTGGCGACTGGCTGGCGTTGCTCAAGCCGCGCGTGGTGTCGCTGGTGGTGTTCACCGGCGCGATCGGGCTGCTGGTGGCACCGGGACATCTGCATCCGGTGCTGGCTTTCACGGCCATCCTGTGCATCGCGGTCGCCGCCGGCGCCGCCGGTGCGATCAACATGTGGTACGACCGCGACATCGACGCGCACATGCGCCGCACGGCGCGCAGGCCGATCCCCGCCGGCCGGATCGCTCCCGGCGAGGCGCTCGGCTTCGGCGTCTCGCTGGCGGTGGGCTCGGTGCTGCTGATGTGGCTCGCCACCAATGCCTTCGCGGCCGGCGCGCTGGCGCTGTCGATCGCGTTCTACGTGTTCGTCTACACGATCTGGCTGAAGCGGCGGACGCCGCAGAACATCGTCATCGGCGGGGCGGCCGGGGCGTTCCCGCCGCTGATCGGCTGGGCCGCGGTGACCGGCGGGGTGGACGTGCTGCCGCTGCTGATGTTCGCCATCATCTTCCTGTGGACACCGCCGCATTTCTGGGCGCTCTCGCTGTGGGCCAGCGGCGACTACGAGCGCGCCGGCGTGCCGATGCTGCCGGTCGTGGCCGGCGCGCGCAGCACGCGGCGCCATGTCATGGGCTACACGCTGGCGCTGGTGGCGCTGACGCTGCTGCCGTGGGCGCTGCATCTGGTCGGCGCGATCTACGGGGTTGCAGCCGCCGTGCTCGGCGCGGGCTTCATCGCCGGCGCATGGCGCGTGCTGCGGGACCGGCAGGATGCGGCCGGCGTCAGCCTGACCAACGATGCTCCGGCCAAGAAGCTGTTCCGCTTCTCGCTGTATTATCTGGCGGTCCTGTTCGCGGCCCTCGCTGTCGACCGGCTCGCGGGCTGAGGTGGCGATCGTGGCAAATCCTGATCCGGCGCCGTTGACCCGCGCGGAGTCCGACGCACTCGCCAAACGCCGCCGGGGCCGCAACCTCGCGCTGCTGCTGGCGCTGCTGGCTCTGGCGGCCCTTTTCTATGCCATCGCGATGGTCAAGATGGTGCAATCCGGCTCGATGCCCTGAAGCGGGCGCGTGCCCGAGGCGGACGAATGGCCAACCCCCGACCCAACAAGCTGCTGACGTTTTCACTGACGGCCGTCATGGCCGGCATGCTTGGGATGTCATTCGCGGCGGTGCCGCTGTATCGGATGTTCTGTGCCGTGACCGGCTATGGCGGCACGCCGCAGATCGGGCCGGCACAAAGCCCGGGCGTCAGCAGCCACACGGTCGTCGGTACGCTTCAACGCCGATACCAGCCCGGACATGCCGTGGCAGTTCGCGCCCGACCAGAAGCAGGTCACGGTCAAGCTCGGCGACGAACAGGTGGCGTTCTACTCGGCGCGCAACGAGGCCGGGGTGCCGGTTTCCGGCACCGCCCTTTACAACGTGACGCCCGACAAGGTCGGAAAGTATTTCCACAAGACCGCCTGCTTCTGCTTCCACGAGCAGACGCTCGCCCCCAACCAGCAGATGCAGTTCCCGGTGAGCTTCTGGGTGGACCCGGCGCTGGCGACCGACCCGGCCACCGCGGACGTGACCACGATCACGTTGTCGTACACGTTCTTCCGCTCGCTGAAGGAAGCCGCCAGCAGCGGGGCGCTGGCGCATGCCGGCCCGCATGTCGGCGCGTTCACCCGTTAACGCCGTTCCCCCTTGATGCGGTGCGATATTTGGGGATGATGCGGCCAACTTTCGCGATGGGCATGGCATGAGCATCGACACGCACGGCGCCTCCACTCTTCCGGTCAGTTCGGGCCTGAAGCAGCCGTATCATCTGCTCGACCCGAGTCCCTGGCCGATCGTCGGCGCGCTGGGCGGCGGCCTGACCGTAGTGGGTATCGTCTTCGCCGCCCATTACGGCAGCTATCACTGCTGGTGATCGGACTGGTCATCGTGCTGGCGACCATGTTCCTGTGGTGGCGCGACGTGGTGCGGGAGAGCCGCACGCCCGGCCTGCACAGCGCCGTGGTCCGACTCGGCCTGCGCTACGGCATGACGCTGTTCATCGCCAGCGAGGTGATGTTCTTCGTCGCCTTCTTCTGGGCCTTCTTCAACTTCGCGCTGTTCCCGGAGCATGTCGCGGGCACCACCACGCCGATATGGCCGCCGGCCGGCATCCACACCTTCGATCCCTTCCACATGCCTTTCCTCAACACGATGATTCTGCTGCTCTCCGGGTGCACCATCACCTGGGCGCATCATTCGCCTGCTGGAGGGCGACCGGAAGGGGCTGCTGATCGGTCTTGGGCTGACCATCCTGCTCGGCATGTCCTTCACCGGCTTTCAGGTGCTGGAATACTCGCACGCGCCTTTCAAGTTTTCCGGCGGCGGCATCTACCCCGCGGTCTTCTTCCTGGCGACCGGCTTTCACGGCTTCCACGTGATCGTCGGCACCTTCTTCCTGATCGTGTGCTGGTTCCGCGCGCGGGGCGGGCAATTCACGCCGCAACGGCATTTCGGCTTCGAGGCTGCCGCCTGGTACTGGCATTTCGTCGACGTCGTGTGGCTGTTCCTGTTCGTGTGCATCTACTGCCGTGCGGGGATCGCCGGCCCGCTCGCCGCCGAGTGTAGCGGCGGCGGCGCCCGCCGTCGTCCCGGTTCTGGCGTGCCGCGCTCCGCTGCCGTTGCCCCCGCTGCGGCAGCGGTTCGCTGTTTGAGGGGGTGCTGACCGTGCGGGACCAATGCCCGGTCTGCGGCCTGAACCTGCGGGAGCACGACACCGGCGACGGGCCGGCCGTCCTGGTGTTCTTCGTACTGGCCACGGTGGTGATCGCGCTGGTGTTCTGGGTGGAGTTCACGTTCAGCCCGCCGCTCTGGGTGCATGCGGTGATCTGGCCGATTGTCACCGTGCCGCTGGCGATCGCGTTGCTGCGCCCGTTCAAGGCAGCCATGGTGGCGCTGCAATTCCGCCACCGCGCGAGTGAGATGGGATTGTGACGCGACGACGTCTCGGCGGTGCCGGCGGTCAGCACGGCATTGATGCTGGTTGTGCTGCTGGGCCTGGGGACGTGGCAGGTGCGGCGGCTGGCCTGGAAGCAGGGGCTGCTGGCGCAGATCGCAGCCGCCGAGCAACGCCCCGGCGTGCCCCTGAGCGGCGACCCGCCGCCCTTCACCAAGGTCAGCGCCAGCGGCCATCTGCGCGGCGACCTTGCCGCACTGTACGGCGCCGAGGTGCGTGACGAGCCCGACGGCCCGGTCCTCGGCGGCCAGTTGATCGAACCGCTGGAACGCGCCGGTGCGCCGCCGGTGCTGGTCGATCTCGGATGGGTGCCGCAAGACCGCTGGCAGAAATTTGCCCCGCCGGCCGGTGAAACACAGGTCGAGGGCTATGCCCGCCCGCCGGATCGACCGGGCCCGTTCTCGGCGGCCGACAATCCCCATGAGCGTCTGTTCTATACGCTCGACCCGGCGGCGATCGGTGCTGCGCTCGGGCTCGCGAACGTCGCGCCGTTCACGCTTGTGGCGCTGGGCACGGCGCCGCCCGGTTCCTATCCCGACCCGGCCGACCCACCTGCCGCGTCCACCGAACAACCATCTGCAATACGCACTCACGTGGTATGGCCTCGCGGCCGTCTTGCTCGTGATCTTCGTCGCGCATGTCCGTAAAGGGGTTCGCGCATGACCGCCTACGATCGGCTCACCGACCGCTTCGCCCGCATCGCCACCATCGGCGAGGCCGCCGCCATGCTGTCCTGGGACGCCGCCGCGATGATGCCCCCGGGCGGCGGGGCCGCGCGCGGCGACCAGTTGGCTGTGCTGGCCGGGCTCATGCACGGCCAGCTCATCGCGCCGGACGCTGCCGAGGAGCTGGCTGCCGGCGAGGCCGAGGGCGCCGGCAAAGACATATGGCGCGCGGCCAACCTGCGGCTCATGCGCCACGCCCACACGCGCGCGACGGCAGTGCCGGCCGATCTGGTGGAGGCCCAGGCGCGCGCCAATTCGTCGTGCGAAAAGATCTGGCGCGAGGCCCGCAGCACCTCCGATTTCGCACGCGTGGCACCGTATCTGGCCGAGGTCATCAATCTCGTCCGCCAGCAGGCCCAGGCCCTGGCCCCGGCGCTCGGCCTGTCGCCCTATGACGCCCTCATGGACGGCTACCAGCGCGGCATCGGCGCCGCCGACGTGGCACCGGTGTTCGCCGACTATCGCGCGTTCCTGCATGCAGCACTGCCGCGTGCCGAGGAAATCCAGGCGAGCCGGTCCGCGCCACAGCGCCCGCAAGGCCGGTTCCCCGCCGCCATGCAGGAGGCGCTGTGCCGCCGCCTGTCCGAAGCTGCCGGGCTGGAGCCGGCGCATGCCCGCCTGGATCGTTCGGCGCACCCGTTCTGCGGCGGCACGCCGACCGATGTGCGCATCACCACGCGCTATGACGAGGCGGATTTCTCCCGCAGCCTGCTCGGCGTGCTGCATGAGACCGGGCACGGGCTGTACGAGCGCGGCCTGCCCCGCGCCTATGCCCGCCAGCCGGTCGGCGAGGCGGCCGGCATGGCAGCGCACGAAAGCCAGTCGCTCATCGTCGAGATGCAGGCCTGCCGTTCGGACGCCTATCTATCCTGGCTCGCGCCGGTGCTGCTGGAGGCGTTCGGCGGCGATCCGGCGGCCTACGAGCCCGGCAACCTCGCGCGGCTGTGGCGACGCATCGAACGCGGCTTCATCCGCGTGGACGCCGACGAGATGACCTATCCGGCGCATGTCATCCTGCGCTTCGGCCTGGAACAGGCCCTGGTGTCCGGCGACCTCGCGGTCGCCGATCTGCCCGGCGCCTGGAACGACGGCATGCGCGACCTGCTCGGCATCGTCCCGCCCGACGACGCGCAGGGCTGTCTGCAGGACATCCATTGGTACGACGGTGCAATCGGCTACTTCCCCAGCTACACGCTCGGTGCGATGGCCGCGGCGCAACTGATGGCCGCCGCACGGCGCGACGTGCCGGTGCTGGATGCGGCCTTGGCCCGCGGCGAACTGGCCCCGCTGCTGGGCTGGCTGCGGGCGAAGGTGCATGGCTGCGGCAGCCTGCTCGGCTTCAATGACCTGTTGCGCGAGGCCACCGGCAAGCCGCTTGACCCGACCGATTTCGAGGCGCACCTCACGCTGCGTTACCTGACGGCGTAGCGAGCAGCGCACATGGAACATCTGATCGAGGGCTACCAAAGCTTTCGCGCCCAGGTCTGGCCGGAACGTCGCGCGCTGTTCGAGCAGCTTGCGGCGCGTGGGCAAAGCCCCCGCACGATGGTGATCGCCTGCTCGGACAGCCGGGTGGACCCGGCAATGATTTTCGGCGCCGGCCCAGGCGAGATGTTCGTTGTCCGCAACGTCGCCAGCCTGGTGCCGCCTTACATGCCCGATGATGCCTCTCACGGCACCAGCGCGGCGCTGGAGTTCGGCGTCACAGTGCTGGAGGTGGCGGACCTGATCGTGCTCGGCCACGGCATGTGCGGCGGCATCCGCGCGCTGCTCGCGCCCGAGATGGCGCCGAGTGACTTCATCGGCCCCTGGATGTCGATGGCGCGGGCCGCATGCGACCGGGTGCTTGCCTGCACGCCGGTGACGGAGGCGCAGACCGCCTGCGAACGCGAGGCGGTGAAGCTGTCGCTGGCCAACCTGCTGACGTTTCCCTGGATCGCCGCGCGTGTCGCCGATGGCCGGCTGCGGCTGCATGGCGCCTCGTTCGACATCCGCTTCGGGGTGCTGGAGGTATTGCGCCCGGACGGATCATTCACCCCGGCCTAGCGCGTGCCACACGCACGCTCCCGACGACGCCGAACGTGACGATCACGGCTGGGCAGCGGCGCAACTCATGAAGAGGAATAACGTTCCGTCATGATGTGAGCGCGATGACCTTACTCCGATACACCTCGGATAATGTTGCATTACGCGCAGGTATATTTTCAGTAATATCCAACAACTATGCATCATCTGTCGGGCCTGTACAAGTCCCGGCTATCGCTTCGGCGGCTGGCGCACCGACATTCTTTGATCCCGCCGGCTATCTGCCGCAATTGTGCATCGCACCTTGCAGGCGTCGGGCTTGGCATTTGTCCGGCGTTCAGCCATCTCCACGATCGGAAAGTGCCTCGGGGCGTTCGGACCATCCACGCCCGGACAGAGAAGCCGGGCCGGCCGGAGAATTTGGAATGGACCACTCGTATGCCCCGATCGACGCGCCCGAAGTCGGCCGGACGAGGTGGTTCAGGCTGATCCCGATCGCGATGATCGTTTATGTCATCTCGTTCATGGACCGCACGAACATCGGTTACGCCTTCGCCGGCATCGGTCACGATTTCGGCGTGGGCAAAGCGGCCCAGGGCGCCGCAGGCGGCATTTTCTTCGTCGGCTACATGCTGCTGCAGATCCCCGGGGGCTGGCTCGCCGAGCATTGGAGCGCCAAGAAGTTCATCGCAGTCATGATCGTGTTCTGGGGCCTGACCGCCGTGCTCTGCGGCGCCGTGAACAACTATACGGAATTGCTGGTCGCGCGCTTTTTCCTCGGTGTGGCCGAAGGCGGCATCTGGCCGGCGACGCTGGTGCTGATCAGCCATTGGTTCCCCGTTCGCGAGCGCGCCCGGGCCTACAGTTTCTGGATGGCCAATCTGGCCGTCTCTTCGATCATCACGCAGCCCTTGTCCGGCTGGATCATATCCGTCACCGATTGGCGCACGCTGTTCTACATCGAAGGTGCGTTGCCATTCGTGATCGCGCTGCCGCTCTGGCTGCTGTTCATCAAGGATACGCCACATCAGGCCCCATGGTGCTCGGTGGCCGAGCGCGACTACATCGAGACCTCGCTCAAGCGCGACCACGCGAACGAGCCGCCGCACGTGCCATTCTCCGCGATATTCAAGACCGCCATGGTCTGGCGGCTGGTCGTGGTGTACTTCCTGATCCAGGTCGGCTTCTATGGCCTGAACATGTGGCTGCCGACCCTGCTGAAGAGCCTGACGGATGCAGGATTCGGCGCCGTCGGCCTGATCGCGACCCTGCCTTACCTTTGCGCCATCGGTTTGATGTGGCTGAACGGCTCCATTGCCGACCGCAATGCGCGCTATGCCCGGCATGTGCTGATCCCGATGATCCTGGCATCCGTCAGCCTCGTCTTGTCGGTCTTGATCGGCCACTCGGTGCTGTGGCTGTCGGTCCTGTTCATCTGTCTGGCGATGGGCGGCGCGCTGGCCTACGACGGCCCGTTCTGGGCGGTCTCGTCGCGGGCCATGCCGCCGGTGGTGGTCGGCGGCGCGATGGGGCTGATCAACGCTCTTGGCAATCTCGGCGGCTATCTCGGGCCATATCTCGGCGGATACCTGCAGCAGGCGACCGGGGGATTTCTCGGCACCGCCTTCCTGCTGTCCGGGTCGCTGCTGGCGGCGGGTCTGGTGGTGATGACGGTGCGGGTTCGCGCGGCACCGCTCCCGGTCACGGCGGCGGAGCCTGCCGGCCGCCACGCCTGAGGCCGCAGGGCGACGGCCGCCTGATCAGGTCCGGCCGGCCGGCCGCGCGGGAATGACCTGGATATGAACGAAGCAGACCTCGGCGGTTGAACGCCGATCGCTTAGCGTGCATGCAGCATCGTGACGCGGCCTGCGCGCCGTGCCAACGTCCAGACCGTAAGCACGGCGCCGCCGAGCGCCGATCGGAGAGGAAAGTCATGTTCAAGAGGCCTCAGGCCCTTCCGTACGCCGCCGTGACCATCCGCCGGTCGCTGCTGGCCGGTGCGGCGTTGATCTGCGCCGCCGCCATCGCCCAAGCCGCGGAGCCGATCCGGATCGGCGTGATCGGCGAGGAGTTGGCCGTCGCAGGCGCCTCGATCTCCAAGGCGGCGCAACTGGCGGTCGACGACATCAATTCCCATGGCGGCGTGGACGGCCGGCAGATCCAGCTGTTCACCTACGACAACCATTCCTCGGCCGCCGAAGGCGTGCGGGCGTTCCAGCGTGCCGTGAGCCAGGACAAGGTGGTCGCCGTGATCGGCAGCTACATCAGCGAGGTGTCGCTGGCGATCGAGCCGTGGGCGGCGCGGCTGCATGTGCCATACATCGCGTCCGGCGCGTCCAGCAACGATATCTCCCTCGCGGTCCACAAGGACTACGAGCATAACAAATATACGTTCCATGGCTGGATGACCTCGGCGTTCATCGCGCAGTCGATCTGTGACGCGCAGCACGACCTGCTGGTCGACGCGCTGCACCTGAAGACCGCGGTGATCCTCAGCGAGGACGCCGCCTGGACCAAGTCGCTCGACGCGCGCTACCTGGAATGCCTGCCCAAGGCCGGCTTCCAGGTGCTCGACCACATCCGCTTCAATCCGGACACGACCGACTTCACGCCGCTGTTCAACCAGATCGAGGCCAAGAAGCCCGACGTGATCATCACCGGCATCAGCCATGTCGGCGTGCAGCCGACCGTGCAGTGGCATGACCAGCAGGTACCGATCCCGATGGTTGGCCAAAGCTCGCAGGCCACGACCAATGTGTTCTGGAAGGACACCAACGGTGCGGCGGAAGGCGTCGTGACCGCCAGCGCCGCCGCGCCCGGCGTGGCGATCACCAAGCTGACCACCCCGTTCGTTGATGCCTACGAAGCGCGCTTCGGTGCATCGCCCGCCTACACCGGCTACACCACCTACGACATGGTCCACATCGTCGCGGAGGCGGTCCAGCGCGCGGGGTCGACCGACGCCGACAAGCTCGTGACGGCACTGGAAGCCACCGACCATATCGGCACCATCGGCCGCGAGCAGTTCTACGGCAAAGACGACCCGTTCACCCACGCGCTGAAATACGGTCCGGGGCTGGTGACCGGTGTGACGCTGCAATGGCAGGACGGCAAGCAGGTGACGCTGTGGCCCAGCCAGTTTGCCAACGGCAAGCTGAAATTCCCGCCCTTCGTCAAGTTGCCGTTGGCGTCCAACTGACCATACCGCAACGTGGCGGCGTGGCCGCGGCCCTCGGGCCGCGGCCACGGTGTCGGTCGGGCGACTGAAACGGGAACGACATGCAGGCAGTCCAGATCCTGATCGACGGATTTGCGATCAGCTCGCTCTACGGCTTGGCCGCGGTCGGCTTCACCTTGCTGTTCGGCGTCTCCGGTGTGCTCAATCTGGCGCATGGCGGCATCATGGTGGTCGCCGCGCTGATCGGCTGGCTGGCGGCGGGCCAGTTGGGGCTGGGCGTCTATTTCGGCACGCTGGCAGGCGTGCTGGCCGGGCTGATTGCCGCCTATGCCACGTATTTCGTCGTGGTGCGGCAGATCCAGCGCTCGCGCGCCATCCCGCGCGAGGAGACCGAGATCTTCGTGCTCACCGGTACGCTGCTGTGGGGCATCATGATCCAGGTCGGCATGGCGTACCTGTTCAGCGACAACCCGGTCTCGATGCGCCCGCTGATCGCGGGCGTGGTGGTCCTGGCCGGCGTGCGCACGCCAGCCAACGAGCTGATGATCGCGGCCCTGTCCTGGCTGGTGATCGGGCTGATGTGGCTGCTGGTCAACCGCACCCGTGCCGGCAAGGCGCTGCTGGCGGCGTCGATCAATCCGCGCGGGCTGGTGCTGCTCGGCTTCGAGCTGGACCGGATCTACCTGCTGGTCTGGACCATCTACGGCGTTCTGGCCGGCGTGGCCGGCGTGCTGCTGGCCTCGTTCCTCGGCGCCGGCACCAACAATGTCGGGCAGCTCACCGCCAGCGCGTTCTCGATCGTGGTGCTGGGCGGCCTCGGCAGCGTCACGGGCTCCCTGGTGGCGGCCTATGTCGTCGGCTATCTGGAAACCATCACCGCCTATCTGATCGCGCCGACGCTGCGGCCGATCCCTGCCCTGCTGCTGCTCGTGCTGGTGGTCTATCTCCGCCCGCAAGGGCTGCTGGGCCGGCGATAGGGGCCGCACCATGACACGCATGCTGCGCAATCCCGGCTTCTGGATCGTCGTGGTGGGGCTCGCCGCAGCCGTTTCGCTGCCGTGGTGGGTGTCGGCCTACATCCTGGGCGTGCTGACGGTGGCGTATTATTTCGGCGTCTTCGCCATGTCGTGGGACCTGCTGTTCGGCTTCGCGGGCGAGGTCAACTTCGGCCCTACCTTCCTGATCGGCCTCGGCGCCTACACGGCCGGCATCCTCGACAACACGTTGCAGCCGCCGATCATCGTCTGCGTCGCCGCCGGTGCGCTGGTGGCGATGCTGGGCGGCCTGCTGCTGGCGTTGCCGGCACTGCGCCTGCGCGGCCCGTATTTCGGCCTCGTCACGCTGGTCGCGGTACTGCTGCTGCAAAACGCCGTCGTGATCTTCGCCGGCGTCACCGGCGGCGAGATCGGCATGAACGTCACCGACGTGCTCTCGATCGACGCCACCACGAACTACTGGATCGGACTGATCTTCCTGCTGGTGTCCGGCGTGATCCTGTTCGGCCTGTCGCGCTCGGCAATCGGGCTGATCCTGCAGGCCAGCGGGCAGGACGCGGTGCAGGCCGCGGCGCTCGGCTTCAACGTCACCAAGCACAAGCTCGCGGCGTTCTGCGTCAGTGCGCTGTTCTCCGGCCTCGCCGGCGCGATGCTGATCTTCTACGAGGGCACCGTCTCGGTCGACACGGTCGTCGATATCTCGATCGCGGTGCAGATCATCATCGCGGTCGTGCTTGGTGGCCGCCGCACCATCCTCGGCGGCGTGATCGGCGCGATCTTCCTGATCCTGGCCGGCGAGTTGCTGCGCCCGCTCGGCCAGCTCAACACCTTCGTGGTGTCCGCCGTGGCGCTGGCCGCGATCCTGTTCTTCCCCGACGGCCTGCTCGGCCACGCGCTGCGCCGGGGAAGCCGCTGATGACGCAGCCCCTGCTCGAACGTCACCGGGCTGCAAAAGCGGTTCGGCGGGCTAGTCGCTGTCAAGGACATCGGTCTTGCCATCCGGCCCGGCGAAATCCTCGGCCTGATCGGGCCGAACGGGTCGGGCAAATCGACGGTGATGAAGCTCATCATGGGCATCGAGAAGCCCGATGCCGGGTCGGTGCGCGTCGCCGGCGCCGACATCGCCGGCTGGCCCGCCCATCGCGCGGCCCGCGCCGGCGTGGGCCTCGTGTTCCAGCACTCCCGCCCGCTGAACCGGCAGACCGTGCTGGAGAACATCAAGCTCGGCCTGCTGCCCGACTCGCTGTTCCGGCTGGCGGCCGAGGCGCATGTCGACGGCCGCGCGCGTGATATCGCAGCACGGGTCGGTCTGTCGCGGGTGCTGGACCGCTACCCGCCGACGCTGCCGTTCGCCGATCTGCGGCGCCTGGAACTGGCCAAGGTGATCGCGCGCGACCCGCAGGTGGTGCTGATCGACGAGCCGTTCGCCGGCCTGACCGCGGCCGAAGTGGTCGACATGTCCACGCTGATCGCCGAATTCCGCGCCCATGGCCGCGCCGTGCTGCTGGTGGACCACAACGTCAAGGGCGTGGCCGCCCTGGTCGACCGCGTGCTGGCCATGTATCTCGGTGAGCACATCGCCGAAGGCAGCGCCGCCGAGGTGATGTCCAACGAAACGGTTCGCCGGGTCTATATCGGCGGCAAGATTGAGACGCATGCGCGCCCCGAGCTGGACGCCAAGCCCGGCCGCCCGCTGCTGGACATCCGCGACCTGTCGGTGCAGTACGGCAAGGCGCAGG
Source organism: uncultured Pseudomonadota bacterium (assembly GCA_963764895.1). GTDB lineage: Bacteria > Pseudomonadota > Alphaproteobacteria > Acetobacterales > Acetobacteraceae > CAVXUK01. The sequence goes on along the minus strand of CAVXUK010000004.1, from coordinate 2,117,809 downwards.
CATTGCAACAGGTATCATTGCACGTCCGCGAGCAGGAATTCGTCTCCGTCGTCGGGCTCAACGGCGCCGGCAAGACCACGCTGTTCAACGCCATCTCCGGCTTCGTGCCGTACGCCGGTGAGATCGCCTGGGACGGCGCGCCGTTGCGCGGGCGCAGCGCCGGTGCGGTGGCACGCGGCGGCATCGTGCAGTGCCCGGAAAGCCGCGAGCTGTTCGGCGACATGAGCGTGCGCGAGAACCTGGAACTCGGCGGCCAGCATTGCACCGCCGCCGAACGGGCCGACCAGCTCGCCTGGCTGCTCGACCTGTTTCCGATCCTGCGCGCGCGGGAGCGTCAGGCGGCGCGCACGCTGTCGGGCGGCGAGCAGCAGATGCTGGCCATCGCCCGCGCGCTGATGATGCGCCCGCGCCTGCTGATCCTCGACGAACCGACGCTGGGGCTGGCGCCGGTGATTCTGGAGCAACTGTCGAACGCGCTGGGCCATCTGCGGCGGACCACCAGCATCACGGTGTTGCTCGGCGAGCAGAACGTGACGTTCGCGCTGCCGCACGCCGACCGGGTGTATGTGCTGGAACAGGCCCGCATCGTCTGGGAAGGCCATCCGGCCCGCTTCGCGGCCGAGGCCGGCGCAGGCTATCTTTAGCACCCGCCATGCGGGCACAGGAGGACTTGCTATGAAGATCGCGATTATCGGCGCCGGCACGATGGGCCATGGTCTGGCGCTGGTCTATGCGCTGGGCGGCCATGACGTGACGCTGACCGACACCAGTCCCGCCACGCTCGCACGCGCGCCCGGCCTGATCGAAGCCGCCCGGCACTCGCTGGCCGCCGCCGGAGAGATCCCCGGCACCCAGACGGCCCAGAAGCTCGCGAGCGCGATCCGCTGCGAGCCCGATCTCGCGGCAACCGTCCGGGGCGCCGAGCTGATCGTCGAGGCGATCGTCGAGCAGCCCGAGGCGAAACGGGCGCTGTATGACAAGCTGGACACTCTGGCCGCGCCGGAGACGATCCTCGCCAGCAACACCAGCTACCTCGACGTATTCCCGCTGATCCCGCAGCACCGCCAGAAGCGGGCGCTGATCATGCACTGGTACACGCCGCCCTACCTGGTGGACCTTGTCGACATCGTGCCCGGCCCGGGCACCGACCCGGCGGTGCTGGCCGCCATGCGCGCGCTGGCCGAGTCGCTGGGCAAGGTGCCGATCGTGTTCCGCAAGTTCATCTCCGGCTACGTCGCGAACCGGCTGCAATCGGCGATCGCGCTGGAGGTCTACAGTCTGCTCGACGAAGGCGTCGTCACCGCCGAGGAGATCGACCAGTCGGTCATCCACGGCCTGTCGCTGCGCATGCCGGTGCTGGCGGTGCTGGCGAAGGCCGATTTCACCGGGCTGCCGCTGTCGCGCGACGCGCTGGCGAACCGCACCTACGACCCGCCGCCGCCGCGCGACCATTGCGACACGATCGACAAGCTGACGGCGCAGGGCCACACCGGCGTGATGTCCGGCAAGGGGTTTTTCGATTGGGGCGGCCGCTCGCCGGAAGAATTGTTCCGTGAGCGCGACCGCAAGCTGCTGGCGCTGAAGCAGGCGTTCCGGGCGATCGGGCCGATGACGGGCAAGGGGTGATCGGCGGGCCTGCATCGTCAGGCGCCGCCATCGCTACGTTCCGGAGGCTCAACGCATCGCCGGCCGCGCCAGAATGAGGAACAGGAAGCCGGCGAGCGGAATCACGACATCCATCCAGAGCAGCAGCCCCGCGTTACCGGGCGCGTGGTTGCCTCTGGCGATGATCTGCTCGATATGCCCGCCGGCCGCCCCGAGCAGCAACGCGGTCGGCCCCAGCACCGCGGCCAGACGCAGCTCGTAGCCGCCGCGCCAGGCGAGGAAGCCGACCAGGGCGAAGCCGAGGCTGGCGAAGCCGAGTTCGGCCTGGAACGGGCTGTCCGCCCAGCCGATGAAGCGCGCCGACATTGCACCGAAGAAGACGTGGTAGACGAAGTTCACAAAAAACTGGCAGCCGACGGAGAACAGCACGTAGTAGGCGAGCAGGCGCTCACCGACGACAGCGCGGCCTCGCGGCGGCCGCTGGCGGGCGATCGCGACCGCAGCCGCGAGCAACCCGAGCAGGAAGAACTCGAAGCCGAACTCGCTGAAGACGAAGCCGACGACTGCGCGCATCGTTCCCCCAATTGTGGTGCCGCGAGGTTGCCCGACCGGATGGACGGCAAGCCGATCACTTCGGGCAGGTTTGCCATGAAGTCTGGCCGATCGATAGCCAGTGACGCAATGTTTTAGGAACGTCCATGCGTGGTGCCACGTACGCGGTCAGCGCGAGGGTTGCGTTCGGAGGGCCGACGACCACAAGGCGTCGCCTGCGCTCGCGATCAGACGTGCCGATTGGAACAGCACCTCAAGCGGGCTGAACTCCGCTTGTTCATCGACACGGTTGCAACGGTGCATCTCCTGAACCCTCAAACCGCGGAGAATGTCACCACTACTTTGCGGACAGGGGACATTCTAACTTTGCGCCTACACGCTGATGCCGCAGAATCCGCTTATGGAAAGTCAGAACGTCCAGCCTTCGGCTTCCATGAACTCGGCGAGAGAAAGGCATTTGACACCGAAATGCGCGCAAATATTTGGAATCTTAACCGCGTTCGGCTTCATTACCTCACCCGTGACGACGGTTCGTTTTTCACAGGCGGCGCGGGCAATCACAAACGCATCGGCGACCTTGCCGCCGCGTAGGAGCTTCTTCTGTTCAATGTTCTGCTGAAACTGCGACACAGCGTAGATTTTTGCGACGAATGCGCCTTCCTCTGGGGTCGGCATCGCGAACAGCGTGCGGTTGTCCTTCGCCCAAGTGACCAAGCTTTCAATCGAGCTATCCTCGATCTCGCGAAACACCTCGCGCGTGGATACGAGCCGATCCCGCGCGACAAGCTCGTCAAAATGGCCCCAGAGAGTGGGGAAGGTCTTGCGGTAGTAATTGCGGAACAGTGCCGAAAGCGGCGAGTTGTCGAAAACGTAGCTCACACGCCGCCCCTAACAAAATATTCTTCAAGTGTGCCAATATTTTTCGGCTTGGTGTCGAGATATTCACCAAGCTGCGCTTCATCGATGCGGTTCTGGTGATACTGGCTGAAAGCAAGCGCCACATAGTCGCGGCCGAGATAGGCAAGCTTGCTCCAATACGGATTGCCGCCGCTGCTTGCCTGCTTCTGCTCGGCCCAACGCTTCGCCGCGCGCGCATAGTCGCCTTGGTCGATCAACTCCCGATCAAGGAATTTGCGGAAGACGAATTCGCGGCTGACGTGGAACTGCTGCGCCAACTGTTCGGCCGTGGGCTCGGACGCATTGCGTCCGGCAAACGCCGCCTCGAACGCAGCTTCCGGCACCAGAAACTCCGCCGCGAAGCGATTGCAGAGAACCTCAATCTGCTTCTGCCGGTTGGGCAGGTGCTCCACGTAGCGGTCATTCAGCGGATCAATGCCGCTTGTGTGGAACAGCAAATGCCCAAGCTCGTGGAATAGCGTGAAAATCTGGCGCGTTTTGGCGGCGCTGTTATTGACATAGATAATCGGGAAAACGTCGTCATAGAGGCTGAAACCCGAGTAACCTACCTCGCGGAACGCATCCTTGAAAACGAAGATGCCGGCACCATGCAGGACTTGCCGCCACTCCTTCAGTGCTTCTTCATCATCGCTCCATGCCGACTGCTGGTCGAGCGACACGCCAAGGTAGTTGCGTACGCGTGCGGCCATGGTTTCGACCGACATGCGTGCACTGAATTCGAGGTCGCGGATTATCAGCCGTTCGGCCGGATTGCGCCCTTGGGTGAGTTCGGCCAAGCCAATCTGAAACGCCTTTGCCTTCCTAAGCAGATACCGTATTCGGCGCGGAAGCTGCTCGTATTCGGTGTCCGGCAAGGTGCGAAAGGATTCGCGGATCGGCGGCACGTTGGGTGGCTCGGGGAAAAAGAAGACTGCGACGGGGATGCGGAATTCCTCGGCCATAGCTTCGAGCTGCGGATAGGTGGGCATTGCCTCACCCGCCTCCCATGCGGCGATTTTGGCGAATTTTTCTGCCGCTTCCTCCAAGCCCAAGCCGGCCCGCGTGCGCGCCCACGTAATGACACTGCTACTGACCGGGATGCCTTCGTTAGCCATGCTGCGCCTCCAGCAATGGCAGCCGCGAAATCGTCGCCTGACTGACGTTATAGCTGCGGGCAACGCTGCGCTGTGTCTCACCTGTCGCGACCCGCTGCGCCGCCTCGCGCTGCTGGTGCGGGGTAAGCTTCGGCTTGCGGCCGAATTTCACGCCCTTGGCCTTGGCATCCTCGCGACCGCGACTTGTGCGTTCGAGTATGCGGCGGCGTTCGAGCTTCGCCGCAACGCCAAGGATAGCGAAAACGATCTCGGCGAAATCTGACGTGGTATCTAGGAATGGCTCAGCCAGTGACCGGATGCCGGCACCCCTGCGCTGCATTTCGCGGGCGATAATTAGCAAGTCGGTCGTGTCACGCGACAACCGATCAACGGCAGGGATGATTACCACGTCGCCGGGCACAAGCGCAGCAATAAGCCGGCGAAGCTGCGGGCGGTCGGCGGTCGTGCTGGTGATCTTTTCGCGGAATACCTTCTCACACCCAGCCGCCTTGAGCTGGGCGACATGGGGGGCGAGGTCTTGGGCAGCGGTCGAGACGCGGGCGTAGCCGTAGATCATGATCGGATTGTGCATCAGAATTACGCATCGGAAAAGCCCAAAAGATTCAGGGCCCTGGTTTTGGTGCGAAATTCTTAATTTTTGTAACGGTGTTCCCTCCGCTTGTCCGGGAACAATCTCGCTGATACCCTGGACGTAATATGTCCGAACCGCCTGCAACCCGAGCCTCATCTCCCCGCTCGGATTCCCGGCGATGGGTAAGAGTTCTTCTCGTTCGGAGTCTGGCTGGCATTGGAGCGCTATGGGTGACCTTCCATGGCGTCGGCTGGGTTGCGAGAGCCACGAGAGGCTATTGGTCCAGCCAAGAAGCTGCCGCTAGCTTTCGGTCTCCGGACGCCCGTTTTAAAGCTGTGGTGTTTGTGTCCATGGGCGGCGGCCCAGCAATCTCATACTGTGGAACATCGGTGTATGTGGTTCCCGTGACGTATGCTGATGCGGAAATCGGGGGGCAGAACAACCTGGTTTATTCCGCGGCTTGTGGGGGAATGTCCGAAGGTCACTGGGAAAAAAATATCAGTTGGAGATCGCCACGTCTGCTTGAAATCGCGTTCAATCCAACGGTGGGCGCCGCCGGAAGTGGACTTGAGATACGCAGCTACGCCATTAGTGGAGAGGTGCAGATCGAGTTCGGTTTTCAATCACAACAAAGTAGTTGGTGATTCCGAATGGGCCGCAACCCACGCGCGTGACCATAAAGACAATACGTAGCTCACGATCTTTGTCTTCGTTTGGTGCGTTATTCTTGAGATATGCACTGGGCGTCTGCTCTGGGGTGGGTTTCGGCCTGTCTGCATTCGGGTGGCGCTAGTCAGAACCAGCTATTCGCCTCGCAGGGCAGTCTGACTATGCTGGCGGCGAGTCGAGGAAGACGTACAGAGTGGCGATCTTCCCGTCTCGGACGATAATGACATCGAGCCCTGTGTAGCGCGGCGGCTCGCCGGGCGGCCCGGAACCCCATGCCAGGCGCCCACCGTCCTGAACGGCCTGTGGCGGGCGATGTGGCGTGTAGACGAAGTTCGGATGAGTGGCGCGCAACTCGCCGGCGACCCGATCGAGCGCCGCGTGGCCGATATAACGGCCGATGGGAAGAAGAACCGTACAGTCTTCGGTGTAGAGTTCTTCGATGGCAGCGCGCTGGCGCGCTGGATCGCCTTCGCCAAAGACCTCCTGCAGGTTGCGCAGCAGGAGCGTTTCGATGATGTCCGGCATGATCGTGATCCTCTCTCGAAAATTAAGGCGCCGCGCCGCGAGCGCGGTGCGTGGACGCGACGCTCTGGCCGTCCGCCGATACCCGCGCGTAGCCGTATTTCATGGCTCCCCCTGCCTATTTTACGATCTCACTGCGAAACAGACTCGCGGAACCGAAACGCCGGTTGTTTTCAGTACGCTCATTTTGTTCCGCAAGCCTTGGCATCTGTACGGTAACAAGTCTTGGGTCGCAAGCTGGGCAACCTGCTCGGTCGCCTCTACGCGACTGTAAATTGCGCCATCATTCCCGAATCTTCGTGTTCCAGAATATGGCAATGCGCCATGTAGGGCGCATCCGGGCCTGCCGGATACGGAAAGCTCACCAGAATCTCGCTAAAGCCGCCAGCTGAAATCGGCGCAATGTCTTTCCAGCCGGCGCGGTATGCCTCCGGTGGCTGTCCGCTCGCCGACACAATGCGGAACTGGCATCCGTGAACATGGACGGGATGCAGCATCCGGTCACTGGCTTCGGAAATCCGCCACCGCAATTCCTGACCTTGCCGAACGGCAAAAACCGGCTCGTCGAGCGCAAACGGCCTACCGTTGACGCCGTTGGCGGAAAGCTGCGCGGCCTTGGACAATTCCGGTTCATCGACGATCAGCTTGGTCACACGGGCCACGACCGCCGGGTCGGTCTTTCCGCTTTTGGCCATAGCCACCAGCCCCGCCCTCATCAGCGGCATCATGCCCGCTTCGTCGTCGAACATGTTCATGACCAGTTGCTGGCTGACGGCCGGCAATTCCGCCGGCACGGGCGGCAGTTTTACGAGCGCGGCGGGGAGCGTACCCGGCCCGTCGACGCCGTCAGGCCGGATTGTGACCAGAGGAACGGGACCGTCAAACGGCGGCAGTCGCATGATCGGCTGCTCGACCGGCAACGTCACAAGATCGAACGGTGTGCCGGAGCGGCAATCCACCATGACCTCGAATTGCTCTCCGGCATGAATCACGATCTGCGTCATTTCCACCGGGCTCTCCAGAAGCCCCCCGTCGGAACCGATGACGAAAAGCGAGCGGCCATCCGAAGCTTTCAGAACATAGCTACGGGCGTTGGAGCCGTCGAGCAGACGCAGGCGCACCCAGCCGCGTGTCGTGCGCGCCTCGGGATACCGAACGCCGTTTACCAACGGCACGTCGCCGACATAGCCGTTTGTCGCGACAGTAATGTTCATCCGGTCAAAGAATTGCCCATCATGTCTGAAGCGGCGATCCTGGATGACCAGCGGAATATCATCGACGCCCCAGCGCGAAGGCAGCTTCAGGCGGTCCGTATCGTCGTCGTCGATGATCACCAGACCGGCGAGGCCCTTGGTGACCTGCGTGGCGGTGGTGGGATAGAAATGAGGGTGGAACCAGAGCGTGGCGGCCGGTTGATTGATCGACAAAGCGGGCCGCCAATGCTGCCCGGGGGCGACGGGCCGATGGGGACCGCCATCGACATCGCCGGGAATGACAAGACCGTGCCAATGCACGGTCGTGGAGTCCGAGAGATGGTTGGCGAAGTCGATCATCACGGTCTGGCCGCGTCGCAGGCGCAGCGCCGGTCCCAGGAATGGGCCGTTGTAGCCGCAGGTTGCCGTGCGCTGGCCGGGTAGGAAGTCTACCGTCCCAGCGCGGGCACTGAACGCGATTTCGCCGCGCGCATTTGCCCTGAGCTCCCGGGGAATAGGCAGGGCAGGCCGACCGGCATCATGGGCGATCGCAGGACGGAGCCGCATCGCCCCGATTGTTCCAACGACAGCACCTCCGACGAGCACATCACGGCGAGAGAGATCAGTCATTGCTGTCTCCGATCAGCGGCGTGTGAGCAGACCAAGCGTGGCGGTCGCTGCGTCGGGACCTACTGGTCAGCAAATAGCTTGCCTATGCCGTACGAGCAATGGTCGGGCATGCCTGGTTCGCCAAGCGGCATCATGACAGGCAGTTGTGTCGTCTTCCCCCGGCCGTGAGAGTCACGGGCCATCTTTCGCGTCGGATGTTGTGGCTCCTTTACGATCGTCGTACTTTTCAGAAAATACGAATATTTGACCGCTAAGCTGTCACACTGGGCCGTGCCGACACGGCATCGTACCAACGTTTCAACGCAGCATGCCCCTCCGGGATCGGCATGCCCATCGCCCTGGTCGCAAAGTCGACAGTGACGACAGCCGTGATGTCCGCGACCGAGAACCTGTCGCCCGCCACGAACGGAACGCCCGCCACCCGGGCGTCGAGATCGGCATAGAAATCGATCACCCGCAGCTTGCCGCGATCGGCCAAAGCGGGGATCTGCTCATAGCCGTGCGGGCCGGCGATCGCGCGGCCCTTGAGGCCCGCAGCCGCGTTGCGCACCGCTTCCATCACCGCGGCGAAACCTTCAAGCTCCGCGCGCCGCTCCCACATCGTCACCAGCGCCTTCTCCTTCGCAGTAGTGCCCAGCAGCGGCGGCTCGGGATGCGCTTCCTCGACATACCGCCAGATCGCGGGCACCTCGCCGATCACCGTGCCGTCCTCCAGCACCAGGGTCGGCACGACGCTGCGCGGATTGATGGCGCGATACGCCTCGGAAAACTGTTCTTTCGCGCCAAGATCGAGAGGCACGACGGTCACCTTCAGCCCCTTTTCGGCCAGGTAGATGCGCACCCGGCGTGAGTTGGGGGAGGCGTTCGACTGATAGAGCGTCAGGGACGACATGGCATTGGTCCTTCGTGAAGGATGCTCGGCGGCGCCCGGGTTCCGGGGCCGCCGCCGGCATGGATGGAGCGTGCAGGCCCTCAGCCGGCCGTCTTGCCCCCGTCCACCGTCAGGATGTGGCCGGTCATGAACGACGCGCCGGCGGAGGCGGCAAACACCACGGCACGCGCGATCTCGTCCGGCACGCCGATACGGCCGAACGGCACCCGTGACGCCAGGGCGGCCTTGTTCTCGGCGTTGCCGGTGAAGCGGTCGAGCATGCCGGTCTCGACCGGGCCGGGTGCCACGGCATTGACGCGCACCCCGAAGCCTGCGGCTTCCAGCGCCGCGGACTTGGTCAGGCCCTCGACGGCGTGCTTGCTGGCGACGTAGACCGACGCGCCGGTCGCTCCCTCGTGGCCATAGGTCGAGGAGATATTCACGATGCTGCCGGCGCCCTGCGCCTGCATCACGCGCAGTTCGTGCTTCATGCTGAGCAGGGTGCCGAGCACGTTGGTGTCGAATGTGGCGGCGTAGGAGTCCGCCGTCTGCCGGGTCACCGGGCCGGGCTGGCCTTCCGTGCCGGCGTTGTTGACGGCCATGTCCAGCCGGCCGAAGCGCGCGACGGTCCCGTCGACCAAGTCGCGGACGTCGTCTTCGTGCCGCACGTCGGTGCGGACGAATTCCGCCTCGGCACCGAGCGCCCGCAGTTCGGAGGCGAGCGCGCGGCCTTCTTCGTCGCGGCGTCCGGCGACCACGATGCGCGCGCCTTCCTTGGCGAAGGCCAGCGCCGTGGCGCGCCCGATACCCGTCAGGGCGCCGGTGATCAACACAACAGGGTTGCTCATGAAACTCATCCTTCTGTGCGGCGGGGCCGCGTTGGAAACCGAAAGTGGCAGGAAGCGAGTGCGGCCTACGGGGGCGCACATGCTTGTGCAGGCTTGCCTTGGGGGCCTCTTGGTCCGAGGCCTTGTCGAACGACTGCGTCGTCGTCCTGTTCGCTGCGGGATATTTATGTGTCCCTGGCGCGGCCGACCAAGACTTTGTAAAATCGCGCCATACCCTGAAGGCATGGGCCGCCGATGGAGCTACGGCATCTGCGCTACTTCATCGCCGTCGCGGAGGAGGGCAGCCTCACCGTGGCCGCGGCGCGGCGGCTGCACACGGCGCAGCCGTCCCTCAGCCGGCAGATCCGCGATCTGGAGCTGGAGCTCGGCGCCGAGCTGATGGTGCGCGGCCCGCGCGGGATCGAGCTCACCGCGGCGGGCCGGGTCTTCCTGGATCACGCGCGGCTGGTGCTGTTGCAGGTCGAGACGGCGCGCGAGGCAACGCGGCGGGCCGCCGAACCCGCCAAGACCTCGTTCGCCATCGGCTTCCTGACCGGGCATGAGATGGAATGGCTTCCCGCGGTCATGGGCATCCTGCGCGACGAGCTGCCGCACACGGAGGTGGTCATCTACAGCCAGCTATCGCCGGAACTGGCCGCGGGGCTGATGCGCGGGAAGATCGATCTGGCGTTCCTGCGGCGCGAGAAGCAGGCGCCGGGCCTGGCGTTCAAGTTCCTGACCAAGGAACCCCTGATCGTCGTACTGCCCAGCGATCACCCGCTGACCGCGCAGGCGGCGATCCGCCCGCAGGACATCGTTGGTGAGACGCTGATCGGCGTGCCCATGGCGACCTCGCCGGCGCTGAGGGTGACGATCGACGCCTATGCCAGGCAGGTCGGCGTCGATCTCTCGCCAGACCACCACGCCGACAACCTGTCGATGACGTTCTCGCTGGTGGCGTCGACCGGCGGCGTCGCCCTGGTGCCGCTGTACGCCCGGAACCTGCTTCCCGCCTCGGTGGTCAGCCGTCCGCTCCAGGGCGAGCCGCCGACGATCGATCTGGTCGTCGGCTACAACACCGCCAATTCGTCCTCGCTGCTCAAGTTCTTCCTGTCGAAGATGGACGAACTGGTGCGCCGCGCTGCGAAGAAACCTGCCGAATAGCGATCATCCGATCTGCGTCCGGGCCGCGACCAGATACGCGATCCACGCGCGCACGCCGTCCCACAGCCGCGCGACCCGGAAGAATTCGTTCGGGGCGTGGTAGTCCTCGTCGGCCGTCGAGAACGAGAAGAACACCGTGTCGATGCCGAGGCAGCGGGTAAAAATCTCGCCGATCGGGATCGAGGCGCCCATCCGCACCGCGCGCGGCGTGACGCCGTACAGATCGGCCAGCACGTGCATTGCCAGTTTCAGCGCCGGGTGGTCCTCGGCGATGGCGGAGGGCTGCGACACGCCGGGATGGTGGTGCACCGTCAGCGACACGCCCGCCGGGCAATGGCGTTCAAGGTGGCGCTCAATGAGGGCCAGAATTTCGCGCGGGTCCTGGTCCGGGACCAGGCGGCAGCTGATCTTGGCCTGCGCGGTCGCGGGGATCACGGTCTTGCGGCCGGCGCCGGCATAGCCGCCGGAAATGCCGTTGAATTCCAGCGTCGGGCGGATCCAGTTGCGTTCCAGCAGCGACCAGCCGGCCTCGCCCGCGCCGTCCTGCGCGCCGACCGAGGCGAGGTAGGCCGCCTCGTCGAACGGGATCGCCGCGAGCTCCGCGCGCGCCGCCGCCGACAGCAGGCGCACGCGGTCGTAGAAGCCTTCCACCGCGACCGCGCCGTCGTCGCGGTGCAATGAGGCCAGCAGCCGGGCCAGCGCCTGGATCGGGTTGGCAACGGCGCCGCCGTGGCGGCCGGAGTGCAGATCCTTGGCCGCCCCCCGCACCGTGACATCGAGCGCGCACATGCCGCGGCTGGCGACCGTCACGGTCGGCAGGTCGGCCCGCCACATCGCCCCGTCCGCCGACAGCACGAAATCCGCCCGCAATTCGTCGGCGTGGGCGACGACGAACGGCTCAAGGTTCGCGCTGCCCATCTCCTCCTCGCCCTCGATGAGCAGCTTGAGGTTCACCGGCAGCTTCCCGGTCGTGGCGAGCAGCGCCTGGATGGCCGTGATCGCGACCATCAGCGGGCCCTTGTCGTCGGACACGCCGCGCCCGTACACGCGGCCGTCGCGAATCGTCGCAGTGAACGGCGGACTTGCCCAGTCGGCCAGCGGGTCGGGCGGCTGTACGTCGTAATGGCCGTAGACCAGCAGCGTCGGCGCGCCCGGCGCGTGCAGCCAGTCGGCCGTGACCACAGGGTGCCCGGCCGTCGGCCGCACCGCCGCATGCTCCAGCCCCGCCTCTGTCAGCCGGCCGGCGAGGAACGCGGCGGCCTCGGCGATACCGCCGGCATAGGCCGGATCGGTGCTGACGCTCGGGATCGCGACAAACTCGGACAAGGTCTGCAGCACGGCCTCGCGCCGCGCCTCCACCCAGCCGATGGCGGCGGCTTCGCTCATTTGCCACCGTCCACGGACAGCGTCTGGCCGCTGATCCAGCCGGCCTGGTCGCTGGCCAGGAACAGCACCGCATGCACGATGTCCGCGACCGTGCCGAGCCGCCGCAACGCGATGTTCTGCAGCAACTTCTGCTGCCCCTCGACGCCATACGCCTCCCACTGCCGTTCGGTCGTCGGGATTGGAGCGGACGAAGCCGGGGGCGACGCTGTTGACGGTGATGCCGAACGGCCCGAGTTCGTGCGCCAAGCTGACGGGTCAGCCCGATCTCGCCGGCCTTGGCGGCCGCGTAGGCCTGGATGCCGGTCAGGCTGACGCCGATCCCGGCGCCGGACGAGATGGTGACGATGCGCCCGCGCCGCGCCGCCTTCATCCCCGGAATGACGGCCTGGGCCACCAGGAACGCGCCGGTCAGGTTGACGGCCAGGATGGCATGCCAATCGGATTCCGACACCTCCTCCACCGGCCGCCCCGCCTGCCCGCGCACGCCTCCGGCGCTGTGCACCAGAATGTCCACCGTCCCGATCCCGGCCACGGCCGCCTGCACGGCGGCGCGGTCGGAGACGTCGAACGTCGCGGGTTTCCAGCCCGGCGCACCCAGTCTCGGCCAGACCGGCGTCGTTGATGTCGGCGGCGATCGTGCGCGCGCCGAGGGCCGGCGAAGGCCTGGGCGATGCCGCGGCCGATGCCGTGGCCGGCGCCGGTGACCAGCACCGTCCGTCCCGAAAAGCGAATATCCATCAGACTGTCCTTGCCAGTTCGGCCAGATTGGCGCGGTCGAGCCGCCGCGCGCCGTCCTCGATCTCGTGGATCATCGCGATCAGCCGCGCATTGACGGCGTCGGCACGCCGGCGGCAGCCCCTTCCGCCACCACCGGGCCGATCTGGGCATCGACCTCGGTCCGGCGCTTGCGCACCGCGAGGTCGCGCCAGATGCCGCTATGCGATTTGGCCGACTTGCGGTTGTGCGCCACCATCACCGCCATCGAGGCGGCGACCGCCGCTTCGCTGCCGCCGGGCGCGAAGGCGGCCGGGTCGAAGCCGTTGAAACCCTCGCGGCGCGATGCGCTTGGCCGCCGCCACCGCCATCACCTCGCGCGCCACGCGCGTCAGCACGCCGCGGCTGTGCGGCATCGTCGAGCACGTCGGCGATCGAATCGTCGGTCAGGGCGGTGGCGAACAGCAACGCGCCATAGCCGAGCTTGCCCCACAGATAGCCGAGAATGTTATCGCGTCATGATTGCTGCCGGTTCGAAATCGGTCAGCAGCGCATGCAGCGCCGTCAGGCGTGGCGTGGCGGCGCCGTCCAGTTCGCCCAGCACGCAGGCGCCGCGCCCGCCGAACAGGATGCGGCCCGGCTCCAGGTAGTCGGCGCCGAAGTTGATGAACGCGCCGACCACGTTCGCCAGGCCGAGCACCTCGCCGATGACGAACTCGTTCAGCCCGTTCTGGAACGAGGCGACATAGCCGCCCGCCGCCAGATGGGGCGCCAGTTGCCGTGCCGCCGCCTCGGTGTGGTGCGCCTTGACGCAGAGCAGGATGCGGCTGAATTTGCCGGTCACATCGTCCGGCGTGCGGGCGCGTCACCGGCTGCGTGAACGTTTCGATCGGGCCCTCGATGGTCAGACCGTGCGCGTGCATCGCCGCGACATGCTCCGTCATCGGCGTCGACCAGCAGCACGTCATGCCCGGCGCGCGCCAGATAGGCGCCGATGGTGCCGCCGATAGCGCCGGCGCCCCAGATCAGAATTGTGTCGCTCATGCCCACGGCCCTTCGATCAGCGCGCGCGTCTCGTCGACCGCGACGTCCCACAGCGCCAGCATCTCCTCGTCGGCGCGCTGATAGAGGCCGCCGAAATTGCCGTCGCCGAGCACTTGCGCACCTCGCTCGGCGGCAGCAGGCGCAGCGTGTCGAGGTTGATCATCGGCTTGCGCGTCGGACGGTGCCGCGACGTTGCTCAGCCGCGTCCAGGGGAAATTCTCCATCCAGGACGCGTGCGAGCCGACCGTGTCGATCTGCTGCACCTTGGCCCAGGTGCGCGGCGCGTTCCACCAGTTGTGGAAGCGCACGCGGCAGCCCGGATGGTCGGCGATCCATTCGATGGCGAGACCGGCGGCCGGCGCGTTGCCGCCATGGCCGTTGCACAGCAGGATGCGCCGGAACCCGGCCTGCGCCAGCCCGTCCAGCAGGTCGCGCACCAGCGGCCAGATAGGTCTCCAGCCGCAGCGTACAGCGAGCCGGGATAGGCCTTGAAGTAGGGCGTGATGCCGTAGGCCACCACCGGGAACACCGGCACGCCGAGCGGCGCGGCGGCCTCGGCGGCCACGCGCTCGCTCAGGATGCTGTCCACCGACAGGCTGAGCTGGGCGTGCTGCTCGGTGCTGCCGAGCGGCACGACGCAGCGATCGTCGTGACGCAGGTAGTCCTCCACCTGCATCCAGTTCATCTCACTCACGCGCATAAACGTCTCCTGGCCGTTCAGTCGGTTCCGATGGCGCAGATCAGGCCGGGGCTGCCGACGGCGGCGCTGATGATAAGGAACAGCACGCGGCCTGTCGCCTCGGCCACGATTGTCTCCACGGTGGCGCCGAAGAAATCGTGGATGACCCCGAGCGTGTCGCCGGCCGTGACGTCGTCGCCCACGCGCACGCGCGGCTTGAAAAACCCGGCGTGTCGGGACCGGATCCAGACGAAGCGGCCGTAGCGGCGCGGCGTCGGCATGGGGCGCGCACTGCCCGGCAGCGCGCCGAGCAACCGCAGTACGTTCTCCGTCCCCGCCAGCATCCGGTCGGCGGCCTGCGCGTCGTAGACGCCGGCCCCGCCATCCTCGGCGATGATGGCGGGGATGCCGAGGCGGGCGGCGGTGGAATAGGTGGTGCCGGCGATGGGCGAGTCGCCCGGCTTCTGCGCAAGCATGGCGGGCAGCCCGAACGCCTCGGCCATCGCGCGGCTGCGCGCGTCCAGCGCCGGATCGCCGGTCTCCTCATGGATGGTGAAGGCGACGAGCGCTTCAGGGATGTCGCCGCCGTGCAGGTCCATCAGCGCGTCGGCATGGCGGATGGCGCGTTCGGTGAGGTGGTAGGCCAGACGCTCGGTGAAGCTGCCGTGCGGCTTGCCGGGGAAAGCGCGGTTGGGGTTCAGATTGTCGATGGGCGAGACGTAGGCGGTGCGCTCCCAGAACGCGGCCGGATTGAGCAGCGGCAGGCACAGCACCTGGCCGTGCAGATGCGCCGCGTCCAGCGTGGCGCCAAGCCGGACGGCGGCGTCGATGGAGACGTATTCCGAGCCATGGACGCCGGCGAGCACCAGAACGGCGGGCCCAGGATGCGCCCCATTGATGGCGACATATGGCCACTCCCAGCCGGTGAGCATGCGGTCGCGCCAGTCGATGTGGCCATGGGCCTTCGTACCCGGCGGTGGCGCGGGAACGAGATCGAAGCGCCAGTCCGGCATGGGCGATTTCCTCGGCGGCGTAAAACAGCCGCCGGAATGTCGTGCGGCAACATCGGATTGTCCATGGGGCCGGCACGCTCAGGCTGCGCTCTGTCCGCCTTCCTGCGACTGTGGGTGCCGATCCGGAGGAGGACGGGCGTCCGAACCCATCGCCCGGCAGCCGTTCAGGGCGATTTCGGACACGCGATCGACCCACGCGTCGTCCAACGGCCCAATTCGCAGCAGCAGCCGGTGGTACAGCGGGCCATAGAGAACGTCGGCAGCCGCGTCCATGTCGAGATCCGCCGGCAGCTCGCCGGATTCGATGCCACGTCGCAACAGCGCCGCCACCTCCTGCCGACGGATCGTGACATAGCCGTCCAGGAACGCCTGGGCCGTCTCGGGGTCGCTCTGCGCCTCGGCAATGATGCTGCGCACGATCGGCCCGGCCGGACCCCCCAGCATCCGCGCGACCAATCCCACTTGCGCCTTGATGTCGGCGAGCGCGGAAGCGGTGCGCGGGACGGCGATCTGCGGGGCGGTCGCGGTCAGGAAGGCGTCGGTCGCCAGCGCCCCCTTGCTCGGCCACCACCGGTATACCGTCGTACGCGCAACGCCCGAGCGTGCCGCCACCCGTTCGATCGTAAAACCGGACAGGCCGCCCTCGCCAAGAATCTCATAGGCGGCCCGCAACACGGCCTGCCGGCAAGCCTCGCTGCGCGGACGCCCCTGCGAACGAACGATTGTTGCCGTGGGCTGCGATTGTACGTGCGACACGCCTCGTTCCTTCCGAACCCGGCCCCAAACCGGAACAACATGGGCGCCCCAGCGCCATGTCGGCTACGTGCGAGGGCGGCATCAGTCATGCAGAGGAGGCAGGTCACGTTCGGGCCGCCCCGAGCCATCTAGGCTTATCGCTACGTAGTGTAGCGGAAACCCGGCAAGTTGGGGTACGTGACGATGAGGCCGACGGACATGACCACTCACATCGGCGAGGCCGGCGTAGACGTTGAAGGTGCGCCGCAACTGCGTGTGGCCACGAAGCCCGCCCGTCGACATGCCGTCCGGAGCGTGCTGCTGGGTATCGGCGCCATCGCGGCTCTGGCCGGCATCATCGAATACGGGACCTACTACTGGCGCACCGGCCGGTTCCTCATCAGCACCGACGACGCCTATGTGCAGGCGGACTCGGTCATCGTCAGCCCCAAGGTCTCGGGATACATCTCGCAGGTGCTGGTGCAGGACAACCAGACGGTGCGGGCCGGCCAGGTACTGGCGCGCATCGACGATCGCGACTACCGCACCGCGCTGAGCCAGGCCCGCGCCGATGTCGCAGGCGCGCAGGCGGACATTGCCGATCTTGACCAGGCGATCGCCGAGCAGACGCTCGCGGTCGAGCAGGCGCGCCAGGCGGTGGCTGCCGACCGTGCCGCGGTTGCCTTCTCCGAGGAAGACACGCGCCGCTATGCGACCCTGGCACGATCCGGTGCAGCAACCACGCAAGAGGCACAGCGCTCGGTGGCCGACATCCAGGAGCGGCAGGCCGCGCTGCAAAAGGACATGACCGGTGTCGACATCGCGTTGAAGCATATCGATGTCCTGCGGTCACAACGCGCGAAGGCGCAGGCCGTGCTGCTCCAGCAGCAGGCCATCGACCGGCAGGCCGAGCTCAATCTGAGCTACACGACGATCATCGCGTCCATCGACGGCACCGTCGGCGCCCGGACCTTGCGGGTCGGGCAGTATGTGCAGGCGGGCACGCAGTTGATGGCCGTGGTGCCGCTCCAGGCCGTCTATGTGGTCGCGAACTACAAGGAGACCCAGCTCACGGATGTCCGGCCCGGACAACCGGCGTCGCTCGAGATCGATACGTTCCCCGGCGATGTCGTGCATGGGCGGGTCGACAGCCTCGCCCCCGCCAGCGGCGAGGAATTCGCACTGCTGCCGCCGGACAACGCGACCGGGAACTTCACGAAGATCGTCCAGCGCATCCCCGTGAAGATCGTGATCGACCCATCCGACCCGCTCGCAGGGCTGCTCCGCCCCGGCATGTCGGTCGAGCCGACGATCGACACGCGCGCCGCGCGCCTGCGCTGAGACCGGCGCCATGGCAATAGATCGTGCCGGTGCCGAAGCGCCGGTGTCTCTGCGCACCTGGATTGCCGTGACGGGCGCCCTGCTCGGCGCGTTCATGGCCGTCCTGAATATCCAGATCACCAACGCCTCCCTCCCGTACATCGAGGGCGGCATCGGTACGGGCGGCGTGAACGGGACGTGGATCTCGACGGCCTATCTGATCGGCGAGATCATCGTCATTCCGCTGAGCGACTTTCTCAGCAAAGCGTTTTCCCTGCGCCGCTACCTGATCGCCAACACCGCCCTGTTCCTGGTCTTCTCGATGGCATGCGGCCAGGCTCACTCGCTTGGCGAGATGATCGTCCTGCGGGCATTGCAAGGATTCGCGGGCGGCGTGCTGATCCCGCTCGCCTTCACGATCATCGTCTCCATGCTGCCGCCGTCGAAGCGTGCGATGGGGATGGCCGGCTTCGCCGTCAGCGCGACTTTCGCACCCGCCATTGGGCCGACCGTGGGCGGCTACTTCACCGAGAACTATGGCTGGCCCTACGTCTTTTACGTCAACCTCGGCCCTGGCATCATCATGCTTGCAGCGCTGTGGTACGCGCTGCCGAAGACGCCGATGCGGCTCAATCTTCTGCCCAAGGGCGACTGGCTCGGCATCGCGTTGATGGCGGTCGGGCTTGCGGCGCTGCAGACCGTACTGGACGAGGGCAATACCGATGACTGGTTCGGGTCTCCATTCATCGTACAGCTCTCCATCGTTGCCGCAGTGGCCTTGGCAGGCTTCGTCGTCGTCGGGGTGTTGCGGACGGACCCGCTGATCAAGTTCTCGTTGCTTGGCCGCCGCAATTTCGGGCTGGGTACGCTTTGCAATTTCCTGCTCGGCTTCGCGCTCTACGGGGCCGCCTATCTGCTTCCGGACTACCTGTCACACTCGCAGGGCTACAATTCCGAGCAGGTCGGCGCCGTGATGGCATGGACGGGGTTCCCGCAACTTGTCCTGATCCCGTTCGTGCCCATGCTGATGAAACGGATCGACGCGCGATTGCTGGTGGCGACCGGGCTGCTGGTGTTCGCCGGAAGCTGCTTCATGAACCTCTATATCAACCAGGATTACGCGGGGCCGGAACTGTTCTGGCCGGATGTCACGCGCGCACTGGGTCAGGCGCTGGTCATCACGCCACTTGCCTCGATCGCGATGGCTGGCATCGCGCCGACCGACGCCGGGGCTGCCTCCGGCCTGTTCAACATGACGCGCAATCTTGGCGGCGCAATCGGCGTGGCCGCGCTGGAGACCTTCGTCACCAAGCGGGAGCAGTACCACTCCAGCATCATCAACAGCAGCGTGTCGCTGCTGGATGAGGCAACGCGGCAACGCCTTGCAATGCTCCAGCACTACTTCCTCGCGCACGGCGTTCCCGATCCGGCGGCGGCAATGCATCAGGGTGTCGTTGCGGTCGGCCAGGTGATCCGGGCGCAGTCGTTGCTGATGGGCTACGGCGATGCGTTCGGGCTCATTGGCGCCGTCCTGGCTCTGGCGGCAGGATCGGTCGCGCTGCTTCGCAAGGGGGCGGCGACTGGCGGCGGCGCACACTGAGCAATCCGGCGCGGCCCTGCTGCGCCGCAATGTGGCTCTGTTTGACAGGTCCGCGAGGGTCGACGTCTTCCGCGAGATGATGGCGAGGCAGACGAGCCGACTTCTCGGCCGGACTGCACCACCGTCGCTTCGGCATAGTCGCCGCCGGTGGCCGCATTCAGTCACCAGGGGGCATGGAACATCGCGGCAGCCTCTGGATTCTCGCCGCGTATTGCCCGACAAGACGCGGGATCACGCCGCAGGAGACATCGCCCTGGACCAGCCAAGTCGCCCCACCCGATGACCCGCTACGCGATCAGCCGGCTCGGACAGCTTGTTTTGGTGCTGATCGGTGTCAGCATCGTGGTATTTTTCACCATGCACGTGCTGCCGGGCGATGTGGCCACGCTGCTGCTGGGCGAACGCGCCACCACCGCACAGCTCACCCAGCTGCGCCACCAGCTCGGGCTCGATCAGCCGGTCTGGCTGCAATACCTCGATTTCGTGGTCCAGGCCGCGCGGGGCGACCTGGGTATGTCGCTGCGCAGCAACCATCCGGCGCTGGAAGATGTCTGGGGCGCGTTTCCGGTCACGTTGCAACTGGCGCTCACGGCGCTCGCAATCGCGGTGGCCGTCGGCGTGCCGCTCGGCGTGCTCGCGGGCACCAAGCCGGGCGGATGGCTCGACAACATCGTTCTCACGCTGACGCTGTTCGGTGTCTCGATGCCGATCTTCTGGCTTGGGCTCATGCTGCTGCTGCTGTTCGGCGCCGGGCTCGGCTGGCTGCCGATCGGCGGGCTGATGCCCACCGGCGTCGATGTGCCGCGCGTCACCGGCATGACGGTGCTCGACAGCATCATTGCCGGCCGCCCTGACCTGCTGCTGACCAGTCTGCAATATCTTGTGCTGCCCGCCGTCACGCTGGCGACCATTCCGCTGGCCATGATCACGCGCATCACGCGCTCGGAAATGCTGGCGACGGCCGGACTCGACCATGTGCGGACCGCGCGCGCCAAGGGCATGCGGGAGCGGCGCGTGATTGTCCGCCACATCCTGCGCAACGCGCTGATCCCGGTGGTGACCGTGATCGGCCTGCAGCTTGGCCTGCTGCTGTCGGGCGCCGTGCTGACCGAGACGATCTTCGCATTGCCGGGGCTTGGGCGGCTCATGGTCGACAGCATCCTGTCGCGCGACTATCCGGTCGTACAGGCGGGGGCGCTGTTCATCGCCTTCGTGTTCGTGCTGGTGAACCTGTTGGTGGATCTGTGCTACGCGCTGCTCGACCCGAGGATCAGCCGGACATGAGCGAAGCCATCGCGCCGGCGCGTCGCCCGCCCGGCGTCACGCGCGTGCTGCGCCGGACGCCGGCGCGCATCGGGCTGGCGATCACGCTGCTGTTCCTCGTGCTGTGCGTGGGCGCCAGCGTGCTGGCACCGTATGACCCTTACGACCAGGACCTGTCGTCGGCGCTCTCGCCGCCCTCGGCCGATCACTGGTTCGGCGCGGACCAGTATGGGCGCGACATGCTGAGCCGCGTGATGTACGGCACCCGCACCGCCTTGCTCGCGGTGGTGGTGGCGGACGGGATCGCGCTGGTGCTCGGCTGCGCGATGGGGCTCATTGCGGGCTTCTTCGCCGGGCGCGTCGATGCCGTGGTGATGCGGTTCGTCGACGTGCTGCTGGCGTTCCCGTATCTGCTGCTGGCGCTGATCATCGTGGCCGCCCTGGGGCCGGGGCTGACCAACTCGATGATCGCGATCGGCATCGTCTATACGCCGCAATACGCGCGGCTGATCCGCGGCCAGGTACTGGCGGTGCGCAACGCCGACTACGTGCGCGCGGCGCGCGCGCTGGGGGCCTCGCGGCCGCGCATCATGCTGCGCCACGTGCTGCCGAACAGCTTTACCCCGATCCTGGTCATGGCGACGTTGCAGGCCGGGTCCGTCATCGTCGAGACGGCGGGCCTGAGTTTTCTTGGCCTTGGCGCGCAGCCGCCGTCGCCGGACTGGGGCGCGCTGCTCGCCGACGGACAGAGCTACTTCCTGACCGCGTGGTGGATCGCGACGTTCCCGGGGCTGGCGATCTTCGTCGTGGTCGTCGGCTTCAACCTGCTCGGCGACGCGCTGCGCGACGTGGCCGACCCCCGGCGGGCCACACGATGACGGACAAGCTGCTGGAGGTGCGCGATCTGCGCGTGACGTTTGCGACCGATGCCGGCCAGTTGCCGGCCGTCGCCGGACTGTCGTTCGCCATCGACGCCGGCGAGACATTGGTCATCGTGGGCGAATCCGGCTCCGGCAAGTCGGTCACGAGCCTTGCGATCATGGGGCTGGTGCCCTCCCCGCCCGGACGCATTGCCGGTGGCGAGATCCTGTTCCGCACGCGCGACGGAACAGTGCGCGACCTGGCGCGAGCCGGCGCGGCCGAGATGCAGCGGCTGCGCGGCGCCGAGATCGCGATGATCTTCCAGGAGCCGATGAGCGCGCTCAATCCGGTCTACACGATCGGCGCGCAGATCAGCGAGACGCTGATGCTGCACGAACGCCTGGGCACGCGCGCGGCGCGCTTGCGGGCGATCGAGATGCTGACGCTGCTCGGCATCCCGGAGCCGGCGCGGCGGTTCGACGCCTATCCGCACCAGCTCTCCGGCGGCATGCGCCAGCGCGCGATGATCGCGATGGCGCTGAGCTGCCGCCCCTCATTGCTGATCGCCGACGAGCCGACGACGGCGCTCGATGTGACCGTGCAGGCGCAGATCCTCGAACTGATCCGCCGCTTGCAGGTGGAGCTGGGCATGGCCGTGATCCTGATCACCCATAATCTGGGCGTCGCGGCGGAGATCGCCGACCGGGTGCTGGTGATGTACGCGGGGCAGGCCGTGGAGACCGGGCCGACGCGGGCGCTCTTTCGCGACACGAAGCATGCCCTATACGGCGGGCCTGCTGGCTTCGGTGCCGCGGCTGGGGCTGGACCGGGAGGCGGCGCCGCTGCACGCGATCCCCGGCAACGTGCCCAATCTGTCCGAGCTGCCGCCCGGCTGTGCCTTCGCGCCGCGCTGCGCCCATGCGCGCCCGGTGCCGTGCGGCGAACGTCGGCCGGCGCTGGAGGCGTGCGGGCCGGATCACGCGGTGCGCTGCGCCCGCTGGCGCGAGATCGTGGCATGACGGCGCTGCTGGAAGTCGACGGGCTGGTGCGGCATTTCCCCACGCCGGGCGGCGTGCTGCGTCGCGGGCGGCCGGTGCGCGCGGTGCAGGATGTGTCGTTCACGGTGGCGGCCGGCGAGGTGCTGGGGCTGGTCGGCGAATCCGGCTCCGGCAAGAGTACCATCGGCAACCTCGTGCTGCGGCTGGACGAGGCGACCGAAGGGCGCATCCGCTTCGACGGGCAGGACATCACCCGCATGTCCGAGCGGGCGCTGGCGCCGTTCCGCCGGCGCGTGCAGCCGATCTTCCAGGACCCGTTCGGCTCGCTCGACCCGCGCATGACGGTGGAGCAGATCGTCGCCGAGCCGCTGATCGTGCATGGGCTGGCGCGCGGCCGGGCGGCGCGGCGGGCGCGGGTGGCGGAGCTGCTGGAGGTGGTCGGGCTGAACGCCGGACAGCTCACGCGCTACCCGCATCAGTTCTCGGGCGGACAGCGACAGCGCATCGGCATCGCGCGGGCACTGGCGATGGCGCCGGAGCTGATCGTGGCCGACGAGGCGGTGTCGGCGCTGGATGTCTCGATCCAGGCGCAGATCGTCAACCTGCTGCGCGACCTGCAGCGCCGGCTCGGGCTGGCGATGATCTTCATCGCGCATGATCTGGCGGTGGTGGAGTACGTGTCGGACCGCGTGGCGGTGCTGTACCTCGGCCGCATCATGGAGGTGGCGCCGGCGCGCCAGATCGTGCGCGCGCCGCGGCACCCCTACACGCGCGCCCTGTTGTCGGCGGTGCTGGAGCCGGACCCCGACCGCAAGCGGGTGCGCGAGGTGCTGGCCGGCGAACTGCCGAGCCCGATCGACCCGCCCTCCGGCTGCGTGTTCCGCACGCGCTGCCGCTACGCGATCGCCGCGTGTGCCGGAGACGTGCCGGCGCTGCGCACGCTGGGCGAGGGACATTTCGCGGCCTGCATCCGGGCCGACGAGATCTGATATTACGACGGCGACTGCGTCTTGACTCGCATCCCGTCGGTGACGCCGATCGGCGGGTTCAGGATGAGGTGGTCGCCCGCTTTCAGACCGGCCCGCACGTCGACCGTGCCGCCATTGTCGGCGGCAACGTCGAGCTGCCGCAGCCGCGCCACGCCATTCTCGTCCACCGCGGCCTGCAGCCCGTTCTTGTCGAAGATGATCGCCTGTGACGGCACGGACAGGACCGGATAAGGCCACGGCTCGTCCAGATGCACGACGGTGTAGATGCCCGGCGCCAGGGCGCCGTCCTGGTTGTCGACATCGACCTCGGCGAGCACCGTACGCGTCGCGTCCTGCAGCGCGCTTGCGTTGCGCGCGAGCCGGCCGTGAAAGACCCGGCCCGGCAGTTCCGGCACCGTGACCTCGGCCTGCTGGCCGTCCTTGAGGCCGAAGTAATCCTCCTGCGGCACGTAGATCTGCACGCGCAGAACATCGGTATGCGCGATGGAAAACAGCGGCGTTCCGCTGCTGGCGTCGGCGGTAACCAGGCTGCCGACATCGATCTGCCGGCTCGTGATCACACCATCGAACGGAGCGACCACACGCTCGAAGCCGGTCAGCTCCGTCAGCCGGTCCACCTGCGCCTGCTGCGCAACAATATTGGCGCGTGCCACGCCGACGGCGGCGACCCTGGCGTCGTACGTCAGCCGATCCTGGTCGCCCTGCTGCTGGCTGGTCCAGCCCTGCTTGACCAGGACCGTGGAGCGGCCAGTCGTTACCTTGGCAAGCTCCATATTCGCCTGCGACTGCACGAGTGCCGCCTGCAGCTGGACCAGTTGCGCGCGCGCCTGGGCAAGCTGCTGATCGAGATCGGGCGCGGCGATCAGCGCCAGCACGTCACCGGCACGCACGCGGCTGCCGATATCCACGAACCGCGTGCCGATGTACCCGGTCGCGCGGGCAAACAGCGTCGCGGTGTCGAACGCCTGCGCCGACCCGGTCAGTTCGATGCGCCGCGATGTAGCCAGCGGCTTGAGAATCGCGGTGTGCACCACCGGCACGGCGTCGCGTTCGGCCGCAAGCGTGGCGATGGTCTCCGCCTGCCGTTCCGTATGGCCCCATGCGCCGACGCCGGCCAGCCCGGCTAACGCTGCCACGGCTGCGAGCCCGGCCCATCGTGCCATGCGGCGGCGGCGTTGCTCCTGGAGGGGATCGGCCGGCGACTGCCGCTGCGACTCGGCTGGCAGGGTTTCAGGTGGCTGTGGTGAAAGCTGGTTCATTGGCGCGCTCCGGACGGCATCAGCGATTCCGGCAATTCCGCACGGCGACCTTCGAACTTGCCGAAGACTGAATAGAGATACGGGACGAAAAGCAGCGTGGTAGCGGTTCCGATGGCGACGCCGCCGATCACGGCACGGGCGAGCACGGCGTTCTGCTCCTCGCCGGGGCCGCCGATCGCCATCGGCAGCATGCCGACAATCATCGCCGCCGCGGTCATCAGCACCGGGCGCAGCCGCGTGGTGCCGGCGGACAGTGCTGCCTGGAACGCGCTCATGCCGGCCTCGCGCTGCTCTCGCGCGAAGGTGACCAGCAGGATGGAGTTTGCCGAGGCAACGCCCACCGCCATGATCGCGCCCATCAGCGACGGCACGCTGAACGTCGTTCCGGTGGCGAACAGCAGCAGGATGATGCCGCTTCCCGCACCCGGCAGCGCCAGTATCACCGCGAGCGGGTCGAGGAAGCTCTGGTAGTTCACCACCATCAGCGCGTAGACGAACACGGCCGCGAACAGAAGGCCGATGGTCAGATCGGCGAAAGCCAGATCCATGCTGTCGATCTGGCCGCGAATGACGATACGGTCGGCGGGGCCGAGCTTGTCCCGCATCTGCTGCACCACATGCTGGATCACCGCGGCGGTACTGCCGAGGTCGCGATCCTGCACGCTGGCATAGATGTCGTAGACCGGCTGGATGTTCGAATGGTTATAAACGGACTGCGACCGCCACCCGCTGGGCCGAAGCAACGTTGCCCAGCAGATTCGGCACCACGGCGGTGCTGGTGACGGAGCCGGAGATCGGCGTGTTGTCGATGTCCTGCTTGCTGGCGACACGGTATTCCGGCGTCTGGACCGCAAAATAGTACGGGATGCCGTTCTTCGGGTCCGTCCAGAAATTCGGCGAAACCTGCTCAGACGAACTCAGGCTGATGTTCACGTCGTTGGCGATCGTGTTGACGTTCAGGCCGAGTTCCTGGGCGCGCGTGCGGTTGACCGTGTATTCGAGCTCGGGTGCGTCCAGCTCCTGCTGCACGTGCGCATCCACGATGCCCCGGACGGCGGCCAGGCGCTTCTGCAGTTCAATGGCGATTGCCTGGTTGGCGGCGCGGTCGCGGCCCTGCACCTGCACATCGATCTGCGCGGGCACGCCGAAATTCAGCACCTGCGTCGCCATGTCGGCCGGTTGAAAATAGAACTCCACGTCGGGGAACGCCACCGGCAGCTCGCGCCTCAGCTTCTTGAGGTACCCGGCGGTGGGCGCGTGGCCCTGGTTCAGTTGCAACAGGATCTGGCCGTCGTTGACGCCGATCGTGCTGCCGTCGGTGAACGCCAGGTTGTACAGCCGCGCCGGCAGGCCGATATTGTCGAGAACGAGGCCGAGTTCCGACGGCGGGATCTGATGTCGGATGTTGTCCTCGACCGCATGGAAGATCTGCTCGGTGCGTTCGATGCGGGTGCGCGCCGGGGCGCGGACGTGCAGCTCGATCAGCCCCGCGTCCACCTGCGGGAAGAAGTCGGTACCGACGAACAGGGAAACCACCACCGCCCCGGCCACCACCGAACCCGCAACGAGCGGTGTGAACACGCGCCGCCGCAGGATGCCGGCAAGCAGCCAGCCGTAGAAGCCACGGAACCGGTCGAAGCCCGCGTTGAACCGGCCGTGGAAGCGCGCGAACCAGCCTTTCGGAGCGCCATGGCCGGCATGCTCCTTGCGCAACAGCAGGCGAATGATGATCGGGGTCAGCGTGCGCGAGATGCCGTAGGAAGCCAGCATCGAGAACACCACTGCCATGGCGAGCGGCGTGAACAGGTATTTCGACGCACCTTGCAGGAAGAACACCGAGACGAAGACGCAGCAGATCGCGAGCGTGGAGATCAGGGTCGGCACCGCGATGCCGGCCGCCCCCTCCAGCACGGACCGGTCGAACTCGTGCCCCTCCTCCAGCAACCGATGCGTGTTCTCGATCGTCACCGTCGAGTCGTCGACGAGAATGCCGACGGCGAGCGCGAGCCCGCCCAGAGTCATGGTGTTGATGGTCTCGCCGAGCGCCGACATCACCGCAATCGAGGTAAGGATGGACAGCGGAATCGACACCATCACCACGAGGGTCGAGCGCCAGGATCCGAGGAACAGCAGGATCATCAGCGCCGTCAGGCCGGCGGCGATGGCGCCTTCGCGCAGCACGCTGCTGATCGCGCTCTGCACGAACACCGACTGATCGAACAGCATGTGGATCTGCATGCCGGGGGGCGCCGCCTTCTGAATGGAAGGCAGCGCGGCCTTTACCCGGTTCACGACGTCGAGCGTGGACGCATCACCGTTCTTGATGATCGTCAGCAGCACCGCCCGCTTGCCCTCGGCATGCACGATGTTCGCCTGTGCCAGCCAGGCATCGGCCACATGCGCCACGTCGGACAGATAGACGGTGGTGGGGCCGACCTGCTTGATCGTCAGGTTCTGCAGCTCCTGGATCGACAGCGGCATCGCGTTCACCCGCACGATGAACTGCCTGTCGCCCAGCTTGGCGTCGCCCGCGGGCAGCGTCAGGCTCTGGGCGTTCACCGCATTGACCACGTCGTTCGGCGTGATGCCGCGCGCGCGCAGCGCGTTCGGGTCGAGATACACCATGATCTGGCGATACTTGCCGCCGGCCGGAGTCGGCAGCGTGATGCCGGGAATCGGCGCCAGTTGCTGGCGTACCTGATACAGCCGTAGTCGTAGAGCTGCTGTTCGTTCAGCGTGTCGGAACTCAGGCTGAGCTGCAGCACCGGAACCGACGATGCGTTGTACTGGACGACGATTGGCGGCTGGACGCCGGCCGGCATCAAGGCGCGGATGGCGTTGGTCGCGGAAACCAGCTGGGAAATCGCAAGACTGATGTTTACGTTCGGCTGGAAGTAGATTTTTTCGACCGAGATGCCTTCCAGCGTCTGGCTCTCCATGTTGCGCACGTCGCTGACGTTCGAACTGATCGCATATTCACTATAAGTTGTGATCCGCTGCTCCATCTCCGCCGGAGACAGCCCCGTGTACTGCCAGATGACGGTGATCACCGGGATGTTGATGGTCGGAAAGATGTCCTTCGGGGTGACCAGGACCGCGCTGCAGCCGAGGAACAGCATGAGCCCGGCCAGCACGTAGAACGTATGCGGAAATCTCAGCGCAAAGCGGACGATACCCATCGCGGACGCTCCTTTAGCCTCGAGGCACGCCTATAAGTCACGCCCCGCACAAAATGGCTAAGCAGCTTGAGGAAGACGCAGACTAGGTTTGGTAGAGGGAGCGTGTATTGTAGGTAATTTTGCTGCAATGCAGCATTGCGCGGACCGTTTCCCTCGTCCAGAATACCCCGATCGTGACCCGGGCGTCGCCAGCCGCCCTGCCGGTACTAGAACATCGCCGAATACGGCGTATCGAACAGATTGTGATCGCCGACGATGAAGCCGTAGCGGCCCTGCGCGGCCAGGCGCTTCAGGCGCGCGGCATCGGGGCCGTGTGCCGCGATCTCGGCCTGCGCCGCCGCCAGCGCCGCCGGGAGCTGGCGCTGCACTTCCTGCACGGTCAGAAATCCCTCGCCGGCCCCTTGCGGGGTGGTGCCGACGCGCGTGCCCAGCACTGCCGTGATGGCCTGCCACAGCTCTGGCGAGCCCCGCAGGCCAAGGAAGATGAACAGCTCGGCGAACAGGCGCTGCGCGGTGGCGTCGATCGCCTCGTAGGCGATGGTCAGGCAGCTGTCGGGAAACGCCGCCGCGATGGCCTGGAAGCCGTGGTCGATCGCGGTCAGCGCATAGGCGCAATCGACGATCGCCGCGCGCGCCCCGGCTTCGCTGGCCAGCGCGCCGGACCAGCGCAGCCGATCCAGTGACCACGCGGCCAGCAGGTTGGACACGGCCAGCGCATACGGCTCGCGCCGCAGGATCACGAAGCGCGCGTCAGGGAACAGGGTGGCCAGGAAGCGGGCGGTGAGCACGCCGTGGTAGCGAACTTCCTTGAAGCCCCAGCGCTGCCCCGGCAGCAGGCCGTGGCGGAACGTGGTTTCGATATACGCGCGGCACCACGCGCGAAAGCCGTCCTGGGCGAACGGGGTCACCCACGGGTCGAACACGGCGGGGTCGGACCGGACCCCCTGCACATAGGCATCGAGGCCGCGCCAGGGCACCGGGCGGGTCAACGGCTCGTAGTGGCCGACGATGAAGTCGATTTCAGCGAGCCGGTTGATGAAGCCGGCGTGCTCGCCCCAGATCACCAGATCCGGGTGGCAGTTCAGCACCCGCGCGAGCATGGTGCCGCCCGAGCGATGCGCGGTGAACACGAACACCGGGCCACCGGGCGATGGGCCGCTCATGGCGTGCCGCCCCGATGGCCGCAGCGCGGCACGGCGAAGAACGGTTCCGGGTCCACTGGCGCGCCCGCCAGTTGCATCTCGAAATACAAATGGGTGCCGTAGATGATTCCGCTGCGTCCGATCCGGGCGATCGGCTCGCCGAGCTTGACGACACGCCGTCCCGTTTGCAGGGCCGGACTGACGCTGCCCAGATGCGCGTAGCGCGTCAGGAAGCGCCCCCCGTCGGCGTCGTGGTGCGACAGGTCGATTTCCAGCCCATAGCCCGGCCGATGGCGGATCGCGACGACCTCACCCGCGGCGACCGCATGCACCCATGCTCCGTCCGGCGCCGGGAGGTCGATGCCGTTATGGAAGGCTGCCGCGTGCGGCCCCGGCAGCTTGCGCGGGCCGAACGGTGAAGAAATGCAGGCCGGCGTCACCGGCGGCGGCAGCGACGCCGGGGCTGGCTGCGGCCACGCCGGGCCGGACGACGACAGGACCATCGCGGCAAGCAGCGCACCGACGACGCGCATCGTGCGCCGGCCCGACGCTGTCAGCCAAGCGTGGCGTTGAAGGTGCCGCCGTCCAGCAACAGGTTTTGCCCGACGATGAAGCCGGAGGTCGCGCTGCACAGGAATGCGCAGGCGTCGCCGAACTCCGCCGGGTCGCCGACGCGCTGCGCCGGGCCTTCGCGGCCGCGCTCGGCAATGATTTCGTCGACGCTCTTGCCGGACTTGGCCGCGGCGGCGGCGCTGAGCGTGCGCAGCCGGTCGGTCAGGAACGGGCCGGGCAGCAGGTTGTTGATGGTGACGTTGTGCTGCGCCACCTGCCGCGCGAGGCCGGCGACGAAGCCGGTCAGCCCGGTGCGGGCGCCGTTGCTCATGCCGAGCGTCGGGATCGGCGACTTCACCGAGGCCGAGGTGATGTTGACGATGCGGCCGAAGCGGCGCGCGATCATGCCGTCGACGACGGCGCGGATCAGGAAGATCGGCGTCAGCATGTTGGCGTCCAGCGCCTTGATCCAGTCCTCGCGCTGCCAGTCGCGGAAATCGCCGGGCGGCGGGCCGCCGGCGTTGTTGACCAGGATGTCCGGGTCCGGGCAGGCGGCCAGCGCCGCGGCGCGCCCGGCCTCGGTGGTGATGTCGCCGGCCACGGCGGTGACCGCGCTGCCGGTGGCGGCGCGGATTTCGGCAGCGGTCTGCTCCAGGGCGGCCGCGGTGCGCGCCGTGATGGTCACGGCCACACCCTCGCGCGCGAGGGCCATGGCGCAGGCGCGGCCGAGCCCCTTGCTGGCCCCACAGACGATGGCCCGCCGCCCTTTCAGTCTAGTGTCCACGATGTTGCCTCCCGTTGCGTTCGCGTCTGGCTTGCCACTGCCGCCGGGTTGAGCGCAAGCCGCTCGCGGGTGACAGTCGCCCCATGCGAACGTTTGAGCGAACCGGATTCGTCACCGGCCTGCGCGCCGAAGCGCGTATCGCCGACCGCCTCGGCGCCGTAGCCGCCGGCGGGGGGCTGCCCGCGGGCGCCGCCGCCGCCGCCGAGTCTCTGGTCGCCGGAGGGGTGACCGCCCTGATCAGCTTCGGGCTGTGCGGCGGCCTCGACCCGGCGCTGCCAGCGGGGGCGATCGTCACGCCGCGCGAGGTGCTTGCCGGCACGCGCCGCCTGCGCGCCGACGACGCGCTGTCTGACGCCGTCGGCGGCTATTCGGCGTATGCGTTGCTGGCAGCCGAGGCGGTCGTCGCCTCGGCCGAGGACAAGCGGGCGCTGTTCATGTCCAGCGGCGCCGTCGCGGTGGATCTGGAAAGCGGCGCGGTGGCGCTGGTTGCCGAACGCCATGGCCTGCCGTTCGCCGTGCTGCGCGCCGTGTGCGACCCGGCCGGCACCACGCTGCCGCCGGCAGCGCTGCTGGCGCTTGATGCGTCCGGCAGCGTCGCCCTCTGGCGCGTGGCCGCGAGCGTGCTGGCCGCACCCGGACAGCTGCCGGCCCTGTTACGGCTGGCGCGCGATGCGGCCCGGGCGCGGGCGGCCCTTATGGAGAGGATCGGCCGCCTGACGGTCTGATGGCGATGTCCCGCGGCGCGATCGGAATCTTACGATTTGCTGATCGACGAAAGCAGCGATCGGTGCCGGGAGCTCAACTTTTGATGAAGGCGGCGAAAGCGTCGGCGTAATCGGGATGCCAGCGCGACAGCGCCGGACGGTTTTCGATCAGGTCGCCGACCGCCCACGCCACGCGCCGTTCGTCCAGCGCACGCGGGGTTTCGTGATCCAGGCACCAAAGGTAGAAATCGCCCTTGCCGATCCCGTCGACCATCACGTCGACGACCTGGTCGGCCGTCCACGCACCGGCAGGCTTTTCCGCGCGGCCGGTCATCCCGGTATAGGTAAAGCCGGGAACCAATAGATGCGCGCTGACCCGGCCGGGCGCGACCTGCCGCAACTCATGCGCCAGCAACTCGGTGAACGCCTTCACGCCGGCCTTGGCGACGTTATAGGCGCTGTTGCCGGGCGGCAGCGTGATCCCTTGTTTGGAACCTGTGTTGACCACCACCGCCGGTCCGGACTGCGCCAGCATTGCCGGCACGAATGCCTGCACACCATGGATCACGCCGGACAGATTGATGTCCAGCAACTCCCGCCAGCCCTGCGCATTCTCCCAGGGCTTTCCGGGGTTATTGCCGATCGCGGCATTGTTCATCAGGACGTGCACGGCGCCGAATTCCCGCGCAGCCACGTCCTGCAACCGCATCAGGTCGTCCGGTCGTGCGACATCCACCACCTCCGTGCTGACGGCATTCGAGCCGAGCGACGCCGCCGCCTGCCGCAACGCCTCGGGATTGCGGTCGGCCAGCAGGACATTGAGGCCCATGCCGGTGAACCGCCGCGCGGCCGCCAGGCCAATGCCGCTCGCGGCACCGGTGATGACCGCCGTGTGGCCTGGCGCGAACGCAGGATGGCTCATTGATGTCGCTCTCCGATGGAAGATATGGCTCGAAGGATCGTCAGCCGCCGGCGGAATTCAAGGCGTCGCGAGCGCAAGGACCGGCTTGTCCACATAGACCTCGGGGAACAGCCGCTTCAGGCTTTCGACCTTCGGGATGTCGTTATAGGCAATGTACGGCTGGTCCGGATGACGCTCCAGGTAGTCCTGGTGATAGGCCTCGGCCGGATAGAAGCCGGTAAGCGGGTCGACTCGCGTCGCGACCGGCCGGTCGAACAGATGTGCCTGATCGAGTTGCCCGATATAGGCGGCGGCTGCGCGGCGTTGCTCCGCGTCGGCGACAAAAACCTCGGAACGATACTGGCTGCCAACGTCCGGCCCCTGGCGGTTTACCTCGGTCGGGTCGAGCGCGACCGTGAAGAAAATCTGCAGGATGCGTCCGTAGGAAATCTGCTTCGGGTCGAACACGACCTGCACGGATTCCGCGTGCCCGGTATTGCCCTCGCTGACCGTCTCATAGTCCGCCGTGGCGGCGCTGCCGCCTGCGTAACCGGCAAGCACCTTGCGCACCCCGCGGACATGCTCGAACACCCCCTGCACGCCCCAGAAGCAGCCGCCTGACAGCACGGCGGTCTGCGGCCCGTCGGCGGCCGGCACATCCACCGCCGGAGCCGGCAGCGGCCGCGCCATGCCCTCGGCCCGCGCCGAAGGCCGTTCAAGCCAGAACCCTGCGGCGAGGGCCAGGAAAGAAGCCAGCAGCAACACCGGCGCGCCGCGCCAGCGATGGGAACGGTCGGTCGACGATGATCGGGACGACATTGCGTGTCTCCTCCAGCGTGGATTGGTCGCATAGCGTCAGTCCCGGCTCGGCCGCCGCCGTTACGTGCCGATCCGCAGGCACCCGCCGCCTGGCTTCGGCAGGCTGGCAGCCTTATATCCGATGGGGTATAGCGGTGCCATGAGCAGCGAGCCGACGCCACGAGGCCATGCACGGATTGACGCCACCGAGGTCAGTCAGGTGGATATCACCGACGACGGCTTGCGCCTCAGTTTACGGTTGCGTGATCGGGAGGGTCAGCATGCCTCGGTGTCGCTGCCGATCGACTGCCTCAACACCCTCCTGACGGCGGTGCCACGCTCGGCGAGCGACCTTGTCGCCAGCCATGATGCGATCCATTTACTGGACGGCTGGTCGCTCGACCGGACCGATGACGGCTTGCTGCTGACCTTGCGCCTGCCGGATGGGGCGCATATCACATTTGCCGTCAAGCCGTGGCAGATTGCCGCCATGGCCAGCCTTGCCGGCCAGGACAGCGGCGCCGGGTGTCGCCGGCTCAACTGACGGAATCGGGCCGGCGGGGCGCACCCTTGAGGCCGGAGGGCGATGCGGGCCGAGGAAGGAATCGAGCATGACCGGCAGCACCTACCCCGTTACGCACACCGATAACGAATGGCGACGGCTTTTGTCGCGCGAACAATACGATGTGATGCGACGGCACGGGACAGAGGCGCCCGGAACCTGCGCCTTGCTGCAGGAGAAGCGGCCGGGCCGGTTCGCCTGCGCTGGTTGCGGCCAGACGCTGTTCGAATCGAAGCGGAAATTCGAAAGCGGGACCGGCTGGCCCAGCTTCAACGACCCGGTCGAAGGCGCCGTGGCGACGACCGTCGACCACAGCCATGGCATGGTGCGGACCGAGGTGCATTGCGCGACGTGCGGCAGCCATCTTGGCCATGTCTTCGACGACGGACCGCCGCCGACGTATCTGCGCTACTGCATCAACGGTGTCGCGATGAATTTTGTACCAGATTGACGCCGGCCATTACATTCCAGTCGAGATGAGGCGACCCTGATGACATCTGCCCCTTATCGTGCCGACGATACACGCTATGACCACATGGGCTTTCGCCGCTGTGGCCGCAGCGGTCTTGACTTGCCGGCCATCTCGCTGGGTCTTTGGCAGAATTTCGGCGGCGTGGATGTCTTTGAAACCGGCCGCGCCGTATTGCGCCGCGCGTTCGATCGCGGCGTGACGCATTTCGATCTGGCCAACAATTACGGGCCGCCGTACGGCTCGGCCGAGGAGAATTTTGGTCGCGTCCTGGCGGCCGATTTCCGCCCGTATCGCGACGAGATGCTGATCTCCACCAAGGCCGGTTACGACATGTGGCCCGGGCCGTATGGCAACAAGGGTTCGCGGAAATACCTGCTGGCGAGCCTGGACCAGAGCCTGCGCCGCATGGGCCTCGAGTATGTGGACATCTTCTACTCGCACCGAGTTCGACCCGGACACGCCGCTGGAAGAAACCGCCGGCGCGCTGGCCCAGGCGGTGCGGTCGGGCAAGGCGCTCTATGTCGGCATCTCGTCCTACTCGCCGGCATTGACCCGGCGCATGCACGCGATCCTGGCCAGCGAGGGCGTACGGTTGCTGATCCATCAGCCGAGCTATTCCATGCTCAATCGCTGGATCGAATCGGAACTGCTGGACGTGCTGGCTGAGTTGGGAGTGGGCTGCATCGCCTTCTCACCGCTGGCGCAAGGCATGCTGACGGCCAAGTACCTGAACGGCGTCCCGGACGACGCCCGCGCCGCCAAAAATGGCTCGCTGGGTCAGCGGTTGCTGAATGAACAGAATCTGACGCGCGTGCGCGCTCTCAACGAGATCGCGCAACAGCGCGGGCAGAGTCTGGCGCAGATGGCGCTGGCCTGGACGCTTCGCGATCCGCGCGTCACCTCGGCACTGATCGGCGCGCGCAATGTCCACCAGCTTGACGACTCTCTGGATGCGCTGAACAACCTGGCGTTCTCGCCGGACGAGTTGGCACGGATCGACCGGCATGCCAGCGAAGGCGGCATCGATCTGTGGCGAGCGTCGTCAACCGCAACGGCGACCTGAGTCGCAAGAAGATCGGTCACGCCGTCCTGAACGTGGGCGGGCTGATCTCGTCGACATGACGATGACCCCAGTCGAGATTGGGCACATTTGCCATGACGCGCTGCTGCGCCTCATGCAAATGCGCGGCAGCCTGTTCATAGTCCATGGTCAACAGGCGGCCGGCATCCACGACCCGCGTGCCGTCAACGAATACGCTGTGCACGGCTCGATCGCCGGCCGCGTAGATCAGGCTGCGCAGCGGATCGCGCGCCGGGCGCATGCGCGGATGGGTGACGTTGACCAGCACGATATCGGCACGGCAGGCCGGGGCAAGGCGGCCGATATCGTCGCGGCCCAGAGCGCGGGCGCCGCCAATCGTGGCCGCCTCGAACAGTTCCTCGCTGGTGACGGTGCGCGGATTGGTCGCCTGGGTGCGGGCGAGGTAGGCGGCCAGGCGCAACTCATCCAGCATGTTGTGCGGATAGGTGTCGGTGCCGAGGCCCATGTTGACGCCGGCGTGGCGGTAGCGGCCGAAATCCTTCAGCGTGATCCCGCGTCGGGCGAAGACGGTGGGGCAATGTGCGACGGTGGTGCCGGTCTCCGCCAGCCGGCGCACGTCGCTGGTGGTATGCCAGCGCGTCGAGGGATGATCGTCGAGGAAGATGCCGTGGCCGATGATGCTGCGGTCCGAGAGCAGCCCGAGATGGTCGAGCCAGCCGATCGGGGTATAGCCGCTGCGCCGCGTGATCTCATGGAACTCGGTGACGGCCTGGGCGGCATGGATCTGCCAGGACAGGCCGCGTGCCTTGGCCTCGGCGAAACTGTCCTTCAGCAGCGTCTCGGTGCAGGTGTCGATCTGCGCAGGCACCACCATGCCGAAGAGTCGGCCGGAGGGGTGTTGCTCGGCACGCTGGATGAGGGAGAACGCTTCCTCCATCTGCTTTTCGCCGGATGCTTCGTCCCACTCGTACTCGACCACATGGCCGTTACGGGTGAACCAGCGGGCCGAGCGGAACATCGGGGCGACACAGACGCGCATGCCGCTCTCGGCCAGCAGATCGAGCCATCCGGGATGCGCCATGGACAGGTCGGCGACGGTGGTCACGCCCGAGAGCAGCAATTCGCTGAGCGCCACCCGGACACAATCCGGAACCGCTTCGGCATCGGCCCGGAAGATGGGCAAGTATTCGTACAGCGAGGAATTGTACAGGCCCGGCGTGCCCACCTCGTCCGTCAGCCCCTTGTTCATGGGCTCGCTGGACGGATGGGAATGAATGTTCACGAGGCCGGGCATCGCCATCATGCCGCGCCCGTCTATGATTTCGTCAGCGCTCCCTTCGTAGTTGCGGCCGACGAAGCGGATGACGCCATCCTCGAACGCCAGGTCGGCATTCGGCATGTAGACATGGCTGGAGGTGGCGCCGTCCCAAGCAATGACGAAGTCGGCGTTGCGAATGAGCGTGGTTGTCATGGCGCCCGTTTCCCCACTGTGATGTTCAGACCCTTATACAGCCCAACGCCGTAGAGACCATACGTTCGTGCGCCCCCGGTGCGCGGCGTTCCGATCGCTGAAATCAATCGTGAGCTATTTCCGTTTCGACCCAAGAGCGCTTCGAACGTCGTCCGTGCCAACGTAATTTATCAGTGCTGCCGCTGACGCCGCTTCCCAAGGCATGTCCCGATTTGCGGACATGCCGTTCACGATGATCGCGGGCGCCGGCCAGCGTGCCGCGTCGGCGGACATCGCAGCCAGCATCACCGCGACAGAAGTCCCGATTTGAGAGCCACATGTCCTGGAACCATCGTGCGTCGCGCTCCGGCGCCGCAACCTCGCCGGCAAGCTTCGGCGTGCCGGCTGCGCTGAGCGTATCCGGCGTGTTCGCACCGGGCTGACACCAGCCAATGCGCACCGACACGGCCGTGAACGGTCCGGCGCGAACCGCACACAGGCGCTCGCCCATCAGCTTGGCGGCCGCGTACGCCGTCGAATCCAGCAAAGTCTCACCGCTGCGCCAGACCGTGCCGGTCCGCGGCGGCAATTGGGTCGTCAGTGCCCCCGGTGTGACAGCAACATCCGTATCCTTGTAGCCGCCCATGACGTGATTGGAGGATGCGAACACAACGCGGCCGACGCCATGAGCAACCGCCGCCTCGATCAGATGTGCGGTCATATCGAAGCTTGCCGCGCTGTCCGCCCAGCTTGCGTCGGGATAGGGATTTTGCGCGGCGAGGTGTATGACCGCGTCCACCCCCGCGAGAGCTTCGGTCCAGGCAGGGTCGGCACCGGTCAGGTCCCCTTGCACCCACCGCACGCGATCCGACGCGACGCCTGGGACGCGATCGATTGCGACGACCTGCTCGCACCATGTCGCCTGCAGAAGCGCCGCAATCAGCTTGCCGCCGAGATTGCCGCCGCCCCCCGTGACGAGGACACGCCGCGGCGCGGTCACAGGCTGCCCCCTTCGCGAAGGTTCGTGATGGCACGGGTGCAGATGGCTGCCAGATGGCCAGACGTCGCGTGTTCCGCCGCGGTCAGGTCGCCCGCGCGAATAGCCGACAGGATCGCGGCATGATCGGCATTGACGTGCGACGCGGATTCCAGTTCGCGGAAGTAATGCACGCGCATGATGTGCAGGTGCACATGCAGGTTCCGATACAGCTCCTTCATGCGGCCATTATCGCTGGCGTGCACGAGTGCGACGTGGAACGCCCTGTCCCATTCGATGAACTGGTCATAGTCGGCGAATGTTTCGCCGGAGGTGCAAGCCGTCATGCGCAGCACGAGTTCCTCCAGTGTGTCGGCCAGGGCGCCGTGGCGGCCATCCCGGATGGCCATTCGAATGCTGAATAGCTCGACTGCCTCGCGGATCTCGAAGACCTCGCGGATGTCGGTGGCCGTCAAGCCGCGTACGAAGCAACCGCGGCGGGCGCGGATCTCGACAAGTCCCTCACTTTCCAGCCGCTTCAGCGCATCGATCACCGGCGTGCGGCTCACGCCGAGCATGGCGGCGACCGCGTCGACCGGAATCTGCTCGCCGGTACGCAGGTCACGCGTGAGGATGCGTTTGCGGATCGCCGTGTAGGTCTGTTCCGTCAGATCGGCATGCTGGATGCGCTCGAAGCCACGCGGGGGGGCCGCGCGTCCGGGTTTCACGGGCTGGGAGACGGTGTCGATCATGTGTTGACATGTAACACGTGATATTTTAGCAATTCAAGTCCAGGCCACCGCAGGAAGGTGTGGCCGGAAAGGATGGAGTCCGGGGCGGAGAATGTCTGGCATCGTATTGTCGTCCTTGCCCCGAATGCCCCGCCGGTCGCTTGTCGTCGCCATCCCGTTGGTGCTGGGCGTTGTGTTGCTCGTCGCCATGGGGCTACTGGCGCCAAATTTCTTTCGCCTGCAGAATCTGCTGAACGTGCTGGTGCAGACGTCTTCCCTTGGCGTCATGGCGATCGGTTTGACTTTTGTCATGCTCACCGGCGGCATCGACCTTTCAATTCCCGCCATGATGGCGTTTGCCGCCGTACTCGGTGCCTTCGCGATGCCCGTCGGCGGTGTTGCGGTGGGGCTGCTGGTCATGCTGGCGGTTGGCGCCTCGATCGGCTTGTTCAACGGCGTCGCGGTCGCCGTATTCGGCATGACGCCGTTCGTGGTGACGCTTGCCACCATGACCGTCGTGACCGGCGGCACAGTGTGGCTCACGAATTCGCAAAGCCTGTCGGATTTCCCGGATGCGTTTTTCGACGTCATGCTCGCGCAACCGGGCGGCGTGCCGGTTCCGATCATCCTGCTGGTGGTGGCTGGCGCGCTCGCCTCGGTGGCGGTCTCCGCGACGGGATTTGGCCGCGCGCTCTATGCGATCGGGCTCAATCCCAGGGCGGCACGGGTCGTCCGGGTGAATGTGCGTTTCGTCCTGCTGTGCAGCTACGTGGTGTCCGGTCTCATGGCCGGCCTGACGGCAGCGATGCTGACGGCGCGGCTTGGCACCGCCTCGGCCAATCTCGGCAATGACGGCGTGGTGCTCGACATCGTCAGTGCCTGCGTGCTCGGCGGTGTCAGCATCTATGGCGGGTCCGGCCGCCCGGCCGGTGCCGTGCTGGGCGCGCTCCTGGTGACACTCATCAGCAACTGCCTGAACCAGCTCGATGTCTCTTACTTCATGAACCTGGTGGTCAAGGGCATCGTGATCATCGGCTTCATTTGTCTGGACCGTCTGGTCACGAGGCCTGCACGATGAGCGCGCTGCTGGACATGTCGGGCATCGGCAAAAGCTTTGGCGGTGTGCCGGCACTGCACGAAGCGAGCTTGACGGTACGTGCCGGTGAGGCACACGCGCTGATGGGTGCGAACGGCGCCGGCAAGAGTACACTGATGAACGTGCTCGGCGGTTTGGTCTCGCGTGATTCGGGTCGCATCGCAATCGACGGCCGCGACGCCGAAATCACCAGCCCGGCCGCGGCCGGCCAGTACGGCATTCGCTTCGTGCATCAGGAACTCAACATGCTGCCGTCAATGACGGTGGCGGAGAACATCCTGATCGATGACTTTCCGACCAGCGGCGGCCTGATTGCGCGACGGGCCGCCCGCGTGCGGGCCGCGGCGCTGCTGGACCGGCTGCAATGCGGCTTCGGCCCCGATGTCGCCGTCGAATCGCTGGGCATGGGCGATCGGCAAATGGTCGAGATCGCCCGCGCTCTGGCCCGCGACCCGCGTATCATCATCTTCGACGAACCGACCTCGTCCCTTTCGGATCGGGAAAAGCAACGGCTGTTCGACGTCATCTTCCGGCTAAAGGCAGCCGGGGCGGCGATCATCTACATCACCCATTTTCTGGACGAAATCTTCCAGGTCTGCGACCGCGTTACCGTTATGCGCAACGGCAGCACCGTGGGCTCCAGGCCGATCGCCGACGCCAGCGCGGGCGACATTGTGCGGCTCATGCTGGGCGACGTACACCAGCAGGACCGAATGCGGGTGACGGCACCGCCGGGCGCGCCGGTGCTCAGCGTGCGCGGGCTGACACGCGGCGGGCGTGCTGGCCGACGTGGGTTTGACGCTGCGGTCCGGGGAGATTGTCGGGCTCTGGGGACTGCTCGGCTCGGGCCGGACAGAGATCATGCGCGCGCTGGTGGGCCTCGACCCGATCGACGCGGGCGAAATCCGGCTGCGCAAGGGCGGAGATCTTGTGCGGGTGACGCCGGCCGCGCTCCACGCCGAAGTGGGCTTTGTCACCGAAGACCGGCGGGGCGAGGGATTGCTGCTGCCGCTCTCGGTCGCCGCCAATATCGCCTACGCGAACCTCGACAAGGTCACCAACCGGTTCGGCTTCATCACGCGGCAGCGGGAGCGGCAGTTCGCTCGGGGTTTGGTGCAGCAACTCGGCATCAAGCTTGCCAACGTGACCCAGCCGGTTCGCACGCTGAGCGGCGGCAACCAGCAGAAGGTCGTCTTCGCCCGCTGGCTGGGCACCGAACCGCGGCTTTTCCTCCTCGACGAGCCGACGCGCGGCCTGGATGTCGGCGCCAAGACCGAGATCCTGCGCATGACCATTCAGCTTGCCGAACGCGGCGCGGCGGTGCTGATCGCCTCCTCGGAGCTGGAGGAAATGATGCGCGTCTGCGACCGCTATCTGGTCGTCCAGCGCGGCCGCATCACCGGCGAACTGCCAGGCGACGCGGGACGGGCGGCGTTGCTGGATGCCGTCTCCGAGCCTGCGGCGCGCGGAATGGCGG
Organism: uncultured Pseudomonadota bacterium; assembly: GCA_963764895.1. Taxonomy (GTDB): domain Bacteria; phylum Pseudomonadota; class Alphaproteobacteria; order Acetobacterales; family Acetobacteraceae; genus CAVXUK01. The sequence continues at coordinate 2,077,466 of CAVXUK010000004.1, read as the reverse complement.
CATGACCATGCGGCTGCGCGACATGGCGGTGCGTTACGGCTTCATCGCCGTACTGGTGGTGCTGTTCCTTGGCTTCTCGCTGGGAACGCCGCATTTCGCAAGCATCGGCAATGTCCTGGCGATGCTGCACACCATGGCGCCTCTGGTCGTCATGTCGGGCGGGCTGGCGCTGGTGGTGCTGGCCGGCAAGCTCGATATCTCGATCGGCTCGATTGCCTTTCTGTCCTCCACGGTGGCTACCCTTCTGATGAACAACCACGGCGTGCCGCCATCCGTGGCGTTTGCCGCAGCGTTGGGCTCCGGGATCGTGCTTGGCGCCTTGAATGGATTCATCGTCGTGGTGCTCGGAATCAATCCGTTGATCGCGACGCTAGGCACGATGATCACGTTGCGCGGCCTGGGGCTGGAGTTGACCAACGCCGTGATGATTCCGTTGCCGGACACGGTGAGAACGCTCGGCAACGCGATGCTGGGACCGGTCTTCCTGGACGTATTGATCGCCGCCGTGCTGATCGTGCTGCTGGACGGTGTCCACCGCCGCACCGTGTTCGGTCGCCAGTTGAACGCGATCGGCAACAGCGAAGAAGTGGCGGCGCGGATCGGCCTGAAGGTACGGCCATTGGTGTTCATGGCGTTCGTCCTCTCCGGTCTGACCGCCAGCATCGGCGGCCTGATGTCGCTCGTGCAGGTGGGCGCCATCAGCGCCTATCTCGGCAAGGGCACCGAGTTCACCGCGGTCGCGGTCGTCGTGGTCGGCGGCATCAGCCTGTTCGGTGGCCGCGGCCGCATCGTCCCCGGCGTGGTGCTGGGGGCGCTGACATTCCAGATCATCGAGAACGGCCTGAATCAGATGAGCGCCAGCCCTTACGCCTATCGGATCGTGACAGGGGCGATCATCTTCGTCGCCATGTATGTCGACGCCCTGAATTCGGGACGACCGCGCCCGACACGAAGCGCAGCAGCCACGACGGTGAGCACGACGATGGCCACTGCCCCGCTGTCGCAATCATAATCGTAACACTGGGAGAGAGAGACGATGCGAAAACAACTCACACTGTTGGCCGGGCTTGCCTGTCTGCTGATGGCCGGCGCCGCGCACGCGAAAGACGTGACGGTCGGCCTGTCGTGGAACGCGATGGACAATCTGTTTCCGGTCAAGTCGCAGGACTATCTGGAGGCGGAGGGTCGCCGCCAGGGCGCGGAAGCCGGCATCACTTTTAAGTGGGTGATCAATGTCGCCAATGCCGATCCGACACGGCAGGCCGCGAATATCGAGGACCTGATCAACCAGAACGTCAATCTGATCGTCGCCCGTGCCGAGGACGCGTCGGCCATCGGCGCCTCTATTCGCGCGGCCAAGCGGGCTGGCATTCCCTTCATAACCTACGACAGGCAGTCGGCCACCACGAAGCCCACCGCGCATGTCGGCGGCGACAGCTACGACCAGGGCAAGACCACGGCCGAAGCCTTCGTGGCGCTGATGAAGGAGAAGGGTATTCAGGGCAAATGCATCGAGCTGCAGGGCTCGTTGACCGACGTGAACGCACTTAACCGTTCCAAGGCATGGCACGCCGTCACGGACGGATCGGGCGTCGTCACGACGCTCCAGTCCGTGCCAACCGAATGGAATCCAGACCTGTTCCGTTCCGGCACGGTCAATGCGCTGCGTGCGCATCCCGACGCGAACTGCATGTTCCTCGGCAGCGACTTTGCCTGGCCGGCGGTGCAATCGGCCCTGGAGGGCGCTGGCCGCTGGGCCAAGACGGGTGAGCCCAACCACATGTGGATCGCCACCCAAGACCTGTTCCCCGAGGCGGAGAAGGCAATGCAGGCCGGCTACATCGACGTTGGCACCACCTATGATGCCTACGCCCAAGCGCGCGAAACCATCCGCGTCGCGATCCGCATCGTCAAGGGCGAGCCGATCGACTGCCCCGACAAGATCTGTCTCGCCAAGGGCCGGTTGGTGACGCCGCAGAACGTCAACACGCTCGAGAACCTCTGGTCCCGCGAGACAAACTAGGAGCAAGAGATGCGACAGGCATTGGTCACCGGAGGGGCGCGCGGCATCGGCTTCGGCGTCGCCACGGCGCTGCTCGAAGCCGGTTACGCTGTGACGGTGACCGGCCTGTCGGCAGAGGAGGTCGCGGCCGTGCCGGCCCGCGATCACCTGCGCGCCGTGACACTGGACGTCACCAGCGACTCCCAGGTCGCCGAGGTGCTCGGCGGGCTCGAGCGTCTGGACGCGCTGGTCAATTGTGCCGGCATGATCGCGCGCGGGGCCGAGTACAACATCGACGTGTTTCGCAAGGTCGTCGACGTGAACCTGACGGGCACGATGCGCATGTGCGTGGGTGCCCGACCGAAGCTTTCGCCCGGCGGCGCGATCGTCAACACCGCATCCATGCTATCGTTTTTCGGCGGGCCGCTGGTGCCTGCCTACACCGCCTCCAAGGGCGGCGTGGTGCAACTGACGAAGGCGCTCGCCGTCGCCTGGGCGAATGAACAGATCCGCGTCAATGCAATCGCACCCGGCTGGATCGCGACCGAACTGACCCGCAACCTCGTCGAGGACGAGGCCCGCTCCGCCGGCGTGCTGGGACGCACGCCGATGCGGCGATGGGGCCAACCGGACGATATCGGCGGGGCGGTCGTGTTCCTGTGTTCGCCAGCCGCGCGTTTCATTACCGGTGCTGTACTGCCGATCGACGGCGGTTATGCTGCAGTTTGAGGAGAAGGAACAATGGACGTGGAATCTCCCCGTGCCACCGATCGTCGCGATGCCAAAAGGGTGCCTTATCGGCATCCGCAGCCGAAGGAATCACCGCCGGAACTCGTGATCCCGCACGCGATCCCGACCGATGAGAGGCTGTGGGTACCGCAGCAGGAGAATGTCTGGTTCCGTCCTCTGTGTCTGTCGGCGTCGCGCGGCTACTGGATGAACCTGCTGCGCGTGCGCAAATCCGGCGTCCTGTCGCGCCACCGTCATCCGCAACCGGTGCACGGCTTCGTGTTGCGCGGCAGTTGGCACTATCTGGAGCATGACTGGACCGCGACCGAAGGTTCCTATGTCTACGAGGCTCCCGGGGAGACGCACACGCTGGTGGTGGAGGAAAACGTTCCCGAGATGATCACGATGTTCCAGGTGAACGGCGCGATGATTTACGTCGATCCGGACGGTGGCGTGCTCGGTTACGAGGATGTGTTCACCAAGATCGACCTCTGTCGCGCGCACTATGCGAAGGCGGGTTTGGGGGCAGATTTCGCGGATCAGTTCATCCGCTGAAGCGACCGGCGCCGGACGCAACGGGGCATCGGGGCCATCCGGCCTGCGAAGCCCCCGGATCACCTGCCCTTCCCGTGCTTGCCCGCTGGCTTGGCTGACCATCGCCGATCGATAGCTTCGTTCGGCGTGGCGGGCGACCGTTCCGCGCGACCGACGCGACGGGACCTGCCCGGTCGCTGCGCCGCCGCCCGCGCACCCCTGGACGGCACGCGCAGCCGCTTGCATCCGGATGCAAAGTCGATAAGGTCAGGGTCAGCGGTAGCGATATCGGACGGAAGATCCGAACCACCGCCTCGATGGAGGAGGCGCATATGTCCAGGGTTCCCGGCGAGCAGATAGTCGCTTTCTCGACCACCCGTCGCCGCTGATCGCCGGAGATGACCATGAAAATTGCCGTTATTGGCGCTGGGCTGGTCGGCAGCGGCTGGGCGATCGTCTTCTGCCGGGCTGGCTGCGATGTGGCTTTGTTCGACACCGCTCCTGGTGCCGCCCAGCGCGCTATGGAGATCATCGCGGCGCGATTGGACGATCTGGTCCATGCCGGGCTGCTGGCCGACGCCGCGCCGGCACTGGCGCGCCTGCGAGTTGCGCCTACGCTGGCCGACGCGCTGGAAGGCGCGGCCTATGCCCAGGAGAGCGTGCTCGAGCGCACCGACGTGAAGCGCACCGTGTTCAGCGACATCGACCGGGTCATCGGCGCCGGCACGATTGTCGGCAGTTCGTCCTCCGGCATCCCGGCTTCCGAGTTTACCGACCATGTGGCGTGCCGCTCCCGCTGCCTGGTCGCCCACCCGGTCAACCCGCCGTATCTTATCCCTGTCGTCGAGCTGGTTCCCGCGCCCTGGACCGATCCCGCGACCGTGCAGCGCTGCCGCGACCTCATGCAGCGCGTCGGTCAGGTGCCGGTCGCCATGACGCGGGAGGCCGAGGGCTTCATTCTGAACCGGTTGCAGGGCGTGCTGCTCATGGAGGCGTGGCGCCTCGTCGAGGAAGGGCTGGCCAGTGTCGAGGATGTCGATCGCACCGTGGCCGACGGCTTGGGGTTGCGCTGGAGCTTCATGGGCCCGTTCGAGACGATCGACCTGAACGCGCCGGGCGGGGTCGCCGACTACGCCGCTCGGCTCGGCCCTTTGTATCAGCGCATCGCCGCCTCGCGTGCCGAGCATCGGGTCTGGGACGCGGCGCTCATCGCCGAGGTGGAGCGGCAGCGCCGCGCGGTGCTGCCCGCCGACGACCTGGGGCAGCGCAGCGGCTGGCGGGACCGGCGTCTCATGGCTTTGGCGCGGCACAAGCGCCAGCAGGCCGACGAGACATGAGTGCCGCGCTCGCCCAGACCCGGACCGAGACGACCGAGGCGCTGGCGCTGCATATCGCCGGTGTCGCCAAAGCCTACGGCGCGACGGTCGCGCTGCGGCGGGTCAGCTTCGACCTGCGGCGGGCGAGGTGCACGCGCTGCTGGGCGAAAACGGCGCCGGCAAGTCGACGCTGGTCAAGATCCTCAGCGGCATCGTGGCGCCGGACGTCGGCGCGCTGATCAGCCTCGGCAGGTCGCCCGTTCGAGCCGGATTCGCTCATGGACGCACGTGCGCGCGGGGTCTCGACCGCGTTCCAGGAACTCAGCCTGCTGCCCAATCTGACGCGTGGCGACCAACCTCATGCTGCCACATCTGCGCAAGGGACTCGCTGGCGCTCGCCTCCGCGCGGCGCAACGAGCGGCGCGCCGCCGACGATGCTCGCCGAATTTGGCGCCGCCGACATCTCGCCGTGCGGCGCTGGTCGAGCGACCTGTCGCTGGCCGAGAAGCAGCGGGTCGAGATCGTGCGGGCGGTCAGCCACCGGCCGCAGTCTGCTCGTTCTCGACGAGCCGACGGCCGCGCTGGCCGAGCCGGAATGGCTGTTCGCCATCGTCGAGCGGCTGGCGGCGAGCGGCGATCGGCGATCCTCTACATCTCGCATCGGCTGGCCGAGGTGCGGCGGCTGTGCCGGCGCGGCACCGTGCTGCGCAACGGCGAGAGCATCGGCACGGTCGACCTGGCCGGCACCAGCGACGCCGACATCTTCCGCATGATGGTCGGCACGCGGCCCGACGCGGAACGCGGCCGCCACGTGCCCCAGGTCAACGCGGCAGATGGCGCCGCGCGCTGACGGTTCGCGAGACCTGCGCGGCCCCGGCGTCGCCGGCGTGAGCTTCGAGCGTGCATCGCGGCGAAATCGTCGGCGTCGCGGCGCTGGAGGGACAGGGTCAGCGCGAGCTGTTCCGCATGCTGCGGGTGGCGCGCGCACCGGCGAAAGGCGGCGGTGTCGAGGTCGACGGCCGGCCGGTCCGCCTGGCGCTCGCCGGCGACAGGCGTTGCGCGTCCAGGCATCGGCTTCGTGCCGGAGGAGCGCAAGACCGAGGGCGATTTTCCTCGGCCTCACGACCGGCAACAACATGTCGCTGCCGATCCTGGGTCGGCTGCAGCGGTTCGGCCTGATCGATCGCGGTGCGCGAACGGCCGTGCGCGTCGACCGGCGCGGCACGGCGCGTCGATCTCGCCGCGCGATACCTCGGGATGCGCATCTCCGCCCTGTCCGGCGGCAACCAGCAGAAGGCGCTGATCGCGCCGCGTGCTGCTGTCGGGCGCGCGCAACCTCGTGCTGTTCGATCCGACGCGCGGCGTCGATGTCGGCACCAAGCAGGTGATCTACGGCGTGATCCGCGACTTCGTCGCGCAGGGCGGCAGCGTGCTGATCTACTCCACCGAACTCGTCGGAGCTGGTTCATCTCGTGCCGATCGCTGTCTCGTGCTCTATCGCGGCCGGATCGCCGGCGAAGTCGCGCGGCACGAGTTGTCCGAGGAACGCCTGGTCACGCTCGCGACCGGTCATGGGGGCTGAGCGGCATGAGTGCGACGGTCGTCCAGCCCGCGAGGCTTCGCCGCCGCGCGCGGCGCTTGCTGGGCAACGGCACGCTCATCGTCGCGGTGATCTATGTCCTGCTGTTCGCGATCTTCGCGGCGCGCGAGAGCGATGCGCTGATCGTCTCAAGCGGCATCACCGACCTGCTCAACAACGCGCTGCCGCTGGCCCTGGCCGCCGCCGGCGGCTCGCTGGTCGTGCTGACACGCGGCTTCGACCTTTCCGTCGCCGGGGTGGTGGCGCTCAGCAACGTGCTGATGGCCACCCAGGTCGGTGACGGGCCGTGGGGGGCGCTGCTCGGGCTTGGCGATGGTGATGGCGGTCGGGCTGCGTGGTCGGCGCGGTCAACGGCTTCCTGGTCGCCTATGTGCGGCCTGCAATCGATCGCCTCGACGCTCGCGACCATGATCATCTGCTCCGGGCTGGCCCTGCTGATCCTCGACGCGCCCGGGCGGCAGCGTGCCGGATTTCGTCGTCCTACGGGCTGACCGATGTCGTATTGGGCTGGGTCCCGGTGGCCGCCGTGATCGCCGCCGTCGTCGTCCTGATCTGGACAATCCTTCGCGAGACCGACTGGGGCGTCGCCCTTTATGCGGTCGGCGCCGACGAAACGGCTGCGTCCCTCGCGGGCATTCCGACCCGGCGCGTCAAGTTCCTCACCTACTGCCTGGCGGGCGTGTTCTATGGCCTCGCCGGCTACATGCTGAGCGCCCTGACCGCGACCGGCAACCCGAATGCCGGCAATCGCGTACCTGCTCGCTCACCTTCGCGGCGATCGCCATCGGCGGCACCTCCTTCAGCGGCGGCCGCGGCGGGCTGATCGGCGCGATGATCGGCGCCGCCACGTTGACGCTGCTGCAGAAGGTGCTGTTCTCGGCCGGCGTTTCGTCATTCTACACCGGCATTTTCCAGGGCGCTGGTGATGATCCTGGCGGTGCTGATCGCAGCCCTTTCCGAGCGGTTCGCCCGCGGGGTACGCGCATGACCCCGCTGCCGGCCGAAGAGCGGATCAAGGCGGCCGCGCGTCTCCAGCCGGCCGAAGCGGCCCGCGAACCCGACACCCGTGACAGCCGTCGTGTCGGCCTGGGGGGCGAGCTCTGGACCGCCATCGCCCTGTTCGGGCTGACCGTGCTGCTGATCTTCGCCTCACGCCTCGATCAGCCCGGATTTCGGCGGCTGGAGCGAGGCGAAGGCCATCCTCGTCCTGTCATCCTTCGTCATCGTCGTGGCATTCGGCCAGCAGATGGTGATCCTGGCCGGCGGGCTCGATCTGTCCGTCGGCCTCCGTCATGACGATGGGCGGCGTGCTGACCTTCGGCTGGATCGGCGATTCCCGGGTGGCTCTGGTCTGGGGGATCCCCGCGGTGTTGCTGCTGACCGGTCTGATCGGCGCACTGAACGGCATCGGCGTCGTGCTTCTGCGGGTGCCGCCGTTCATCATGACGCTCGCCATGGGCATCATCGTCTATGGCGCGACGCTCGGCATCACCGGCGGCACGCCGCTCGGGCAGGCCTCGCCGGCCCTCTCCGCGCTGTTCACCTCCGAGTTTCTCGGGGTGCCGCTGGTCATCTACATCATGGCAATACTGGCCGTCCTCGGCACTCTGTTGCAGCTCGGGACAGGGTTCGGCCGCCGGCTTTATGCGGTGGGCACCAATCCCGCGGCCGCCTACATCGCTGGCCTGCCCGTGCGTCTGCTGACGTTGCTCGCCTATGCGATCAGCGGCGCCAGTGCCGGCCTCGCCGGCATCCTGATGGTCGGCTACGCTGGCGGCGCGACGCTGACGATGGGCCAGAGCTATCAGCTGCCGTCGATCGCGGCGGTCGGTGGTCGGCGGTACCTCGATCCTTGGCGGCAGCGGGCTTTATCTGGGAGCCGTCGGCGGCGCATTGCTGCTGACCACCTTTTCCACGGTCATCTCGTCGCTCGGCATCGCCGAGGGCTGGCGAACCATCATCTACGGCCTGGTCATCCTCCTCGCGCTGCTGGTGCTGCGCGAGGAGCTGTACGGCTGGGTCGGTGCGGCTGATGTCCAGGCCGGCTCCCGCACCGGCACCGCCAATCCGGGAAGCAAACCCGGACGCACTCAAAACCGACAGGAGGAAGTCCATGAACTGGAAGACGATACGAACATGCCTGGTCGCGGCGGCCGCGACAGCGGGCCTGCTGACTGCCGCGAGCCCGTCGCAGGCGCAGGACAAGAAGCTCAAGATCTACCTGAGCCTCAGCTACAGCGGCAATGCGTGGCAAAGCGAGGCCGCCAACATCGTCAAGGCGCTGGCCGCGACCCCGCCCTACGACAAGATGGTCGACCTGCGGGAGGTGATCTCCGGCACCGACGTGCAGGCGCAGATCTCCGCCTATGAGAGCATGATCTCGGACAAGGCGGCCGGCATCATCAGCTTTCCGGTGTCGCCCACCGGCCTCAATCGCACCATCCACCGTGGCTGCGAGAAGGGTACGCTGTTCTTCATGTATGATGCGACAGTGACTGAACCCTGCGCCTACAACGTCAGCTACATCACCGCGGGTTTCGGCGAGAACACTGCGCAGGCGCTGGTCAACGCGCTCGACGGCAAAGGCAAGATCTTCCTGAGCCGCGGCGTGCCGGGCAACTCCGTGGACAAGCGGCACACCGACGGCGCGATGAGCGTCTTCAAGCGCTATCCGGGCATCGAGATCGTCGCCGAGTACTACGGCATGTGGAGCGACCAGACCACGCAGTCGGAGACGGCGAAGGCGCTGGCGGCGCATCCCGACGTGGACGGCATCTGGGCGCAGGCCGGCGAGGACGGCGCGGTCAAGGCGCTGCTGGCGACCGGTCGGCAGAAGCTGGTCCCGATGACCGGCGAGAACTCCAACGGCTTCCGCCTGGCGCTGGCCAATCCCGACGTATCAGAAGCGCGGCTTCACAGGCGTTTCCTCCGGCTCGCCACCGGCCACCGCGGGCTACGCGTTCAAGTTGATGATGGAAATGCTGACGAAAGGGCGGAAGCTCGAGACGCATAACATCGAGTATCCGCTGCCATGGGTGCCGGCGAGCGACGTGAAGCTGTGTCCTGGCGACAAGTTCGAAGAACGGCTGCAACACCTTCCCCGAAGGCAAGGTGCCGGACTCGTTCGTCACCGAGGTGTTCGAACCGACGCTGCTGCCTGAGCTGTCGCTGGTCACCGCGCTGGACGGCAAGCCGACACCCGGCGCGACCATCCAGCCGCTGCCCGCCGAGGTTCACGCGGCCCCCGATACGCCCGGCATCAACTGCCAGAAGTGCAGCGCTGCCAAGGACGAGTATGCGCTGACCAAGGTGAAGGCAACCGTGCAACCCTGATCTGACCGCACCGGATCGGCACATCGTCCGGCCGATCCGGCCGCGTCGCCTCATCGACTTGACGGCGGCATCGAGCAAAAGAGGAACGAGACATGATCCGGTATCTGAAGAAGGGCGCCACCGAAGCGGAAGCGGCGGAGGCCGACAGGAAGGTCCGTCAGACCGTCGAGGGCATTCTCGAGGATGTCGGCCGTCGTGGTGACGCCGCCGTGCGCGACCTGTCCGCTCGTTTCGACCAATGGGAACCGGCGAGCTTCCGGCTCTCGGATCACGAAATTCAGGCGCTGATCGGCAGCCTGCCGCAACAGACGATCGACGATATCAAGTTCGCCCAGGCGCAGATCCGCCGCTTCGCCGAGGCGCAGCGCGCCAGCCTTCACGACATCGAGGTCGAGACGTTGCCGGGCGTTCGGCTCGGCCAGAAGAACATCCCGGTGAACAGCGTCGGCTGCTATGTGCCGGGCGGCCGGTATCCGATGGTGGCCTCGGCGCACATGAGCGTGCTGACCGCGCGCGTCGCCGGTGTGAAGCGCATCATTGCCTGTACGCCGCCGCTGAACGGCGTGCCACCGGCTGCCACCGTTGCCGCCATGCATTTCGGCGGCGCGGACGAGATTTATCTGCTCGGCGGTGTGCAGGCGGTCGCCGCGATGGCGATCGGCACGGAAACGATCCGGCCGGTCGACATGCTGGTCGGGCCGGGCAACGCCTATGTCGCCGAGGCCAAGCGGCAGCTGTTCGGCCGGGTCGGCATCGACCTGTTCGCCGGTCCGACCGAGACCCTGATCATTGCCGACGAGACCAGCGACGTAGAGATGTGCGCGACCGACCTGCTGGGTCAGGCCGAGCACGGCCCGACCTCTCCGGCCGTGTTGCTGACCAGTTCGGAACGCATCGCTCACGGCATCGAGGCGGAGATCCAGCGCCAGCTTGCACGACTCCCGACCGCCGATATCGCGAGCGTCGCGTGGCGCGACCATGGGCAGGTGATCCTGTGCGACACCGATGAGGAGACTGTTGCAGGAAGCCGATCGCATCGCCTCCGAGCACGTCCAGGTGCTGACCCGTGATCCGCGCTGGTTCCTGCAGCGCATGACCAATTACGGCGCGCTGTTCCTCGGCAAGGAAACCAATGTCGCGTATGGCGACAAGGTCATCGGCACCAACCACACCTTGCCGACGAAGAAGGCGGCGCGTTACACGGGCGGGCTGTGGGTTGGCAAGTTCCTCAAGACGGTGACGTATCAGCAGGTCGATGAGGGGGCGAGCGCCATGATCGGTGAATACTGTTCGCGTCTTTGCGCCATCGAGAATTTCGCCGGCCACAAGGAACAGGCGGAGTTGCGGGTGCGGCGCTACGGCGGCAAGAACGCCGCCTGATTCGGCGTGAAGCGGCTGGCATCGCATGGCGGACAGCACGTCGCGGCGCTTTCCCGAAAAGCTCCCGGTCACGGCGCGGGAGCTGGCGCGGGCGCTGGGGATTTCCCAATCCAGCATCTCCCGCGCCTTCAGCCGCCACGCCAGCATTTCGCCGGCGATGCGGACCCGGGTGATGGAGGCCGCGGCGAAGCTGGGCTACCAGCCGAACGTCATCGCCCGCTCGTTGAGCACCCGGCGCAGCGGCATCGTCGGCATCGTCATGGCGACGATGACCAATCCATTTTATCCGGAAGTGCTCGAACAGCTTGCCAAGGCGTTGCAGCAGGTCGGTCTGCAGACCCTGCTGTTCCATGTCCCACCGGGCCAGGAAGTGGACAGTGAACTGCCCCTTCTGCTGCAATATCAGGTGGACGCAGTGGTGATCGCCTCGGCGACGATCTCATCGGCCATGGCGCGTGAGTGGACCGCCACAGGCCGCCCGGCGGTGCTGTTCAACCGCACCGTGCCCGATGCCGGCGTGACGACGGTGTCGTGTGACAACGTGGCTGGCGCCCGGGCGATCGCCGACCATCTGGTGGCGCGCGGATGCCGGCGCCTGGCGTATGTCTCGGGCCAGCCTGATACCTCGACCAACGTCGAGCGTGAACACGGATTTCGCGAGCGCCTGCGCGAATGCGGCGTCGACCTGTATGCCTACACCAGTGGCCATGAATATAGCTATGTCGCGGGGCACGAGGCGGCACTACGACTGGCGCCGGAGCGGCCCGACGCGGTGTTCTTCGCCAATGACGTCATGGCGCTGGGTGGCATGGATGCGCTGCGCCACGTCTGCGGGCTGCGCGTGCCCGAAGATGTCGCGGTGGTCGGCTTCGACGACATTCCCATGGCAAGCTGGCCATCCTATCAGCTGACCACGGTGCAGCAGCCGCTTGGACGGATGGTGGAGGCGACCGTGCGGTTTCTGACCGATACGATCGAACGGCAGGTGGCCGAGCCGCGCATGCACATCATTCAGGGCGCCCTGATCGAGCGCGCCTCGACGAACTACGGAGGACGCTTGTGAAACCGATCGCCGGTTCGCTTTCATCCGACCTTCTGGCGTGTGACGGCGTCGGCGGCCTGGACGAAGCGACCCTGCGATACGTCACGTCGATGCGGGTCCCGTTCGACCTGCTGCGGCAGGCGGCGGGGCAGCTTGCCGGTGTGCTGGTGCTCGCGGTCAGCGGGCGGACCGGTGCGGCTGGCCATCCGATGCTCGACCTGGCGCAGACGGCCCGGCGGGATGCGCAGGATGTGGTGTTTGGCACGGTGGCACCACCGCGCGGTGTGCATCACCACCGCCACCTGTCGCGAGCAGCCGGCCTGATCGGTGCGGCACTGGATGCCGCGCGCCTGCACCGGCGCGGTGACGACGACGCGGCGACGGACGCGGTCCTGAAGCCGCTGCGGGCCGGCTTCCAGGAGTTGCAGCAAGCGGCTGCAGCGTTGCCGGGATTCGAGGTGGTGGCCTTCGCGCAAGGCTGCTGCGCGCGACACTCGGGACCGCTGAAGGCTGGGTTGATCTCGGCCACCAACCAACCAACCAAACAACGAAATGTGGGAGAGGCGTGATGGCTGATTACTCAATCTGGGTTCTCGAATACAGCTACGTGTCGAATTACCACGTCAGCGGTATCATCTATGGGGCGCACAACCAGGGCTATCGAAAGCTCCCCTACTGCTATGTCCTGATCAAGGGGCACGGCACCACGGCGATGGTTGATGTCGGATACAATAACAAGGATTACGGCGGCGTCATGGCCAACAATTTCGGCGTGGAGAACTGGCATTCTCCGACCGATGTGTTGGCGCCGTGCGGCGTGACACCGGAGGACATCGCGCATATTTTCATCAGCCATGCGCATTTCGACCATATGGGCAACACCGACGCCTTCCCGAACGCGACCTTCTACATCCAGGAGAAGGAGCTTTCGAAATGGGTATGGGCGATGTCGCTCGACCGCCGCTTCCGTTGGCTGATGCTGGCGACCGATCCGGGCGATGTGATGCGGGCGGTGGATCTTGCGCGGCAGGGGCGGCTGGTGTGCATAGACGGTGACCGGGCCGACGTGCTGCCCGGCATCGACCTGCATGCGGCGTTCGACACCCACACGTGGGGGTCGATGTTCGTCCATGTCCGCAATGACGGGCAGGCGGTCAGCACGGATTCCTGGGTGTTGGCGGGCGACCTGGTCTACAGCTTCGAGAACCTCCGCGGCCCCGATCCGAGCGACCCGCAGATTGTGCCGGTCGGCCTTGCCACCGGCAGCCAGACCAATCTCATATTGACGACGGATGCCATGATCAAGCTGGCGGCTGGCGACTTCCGCCGGGTCATTCCGATCCACGAGGAAGGGCTGCGCGACGCGTTTCCATCAAGGATCACCAAGGACGGCCTGCGCATCACCGAGATCGCGCTCGCCGACGGCGAGACGTCGCGTGTGCGCTAGTCCCCGGGCACGGCTGTGAGCGACGCCGTCACCCTGCCGCGGACGCCTTCGTTCCGGCTTGACGGTCGGCGCGCCCTGGTGACCGGCGCCGGCCGGGGGATCGGGCTCGCCTGCGCCGCCGCGCTGGCGGAGGCCGGGGCGTCGGTCACCCTCGTGGCGCGCAGTGAGGGTGAGATCGAGGCCGGGGCGGCGGCGATACGGGCCAGCGGCGGTGCCGCCCAGCCGCTGGTGCTCGATGTGCTCGACCCGGTCGTGGTGGCTGAGGCACTGGGCCGCCTCGAACCGTTCGACGTGCTGGTGAACAACGCCGGCACCAACCGCCCGGGACCGTTTCTCGACGTCACCGTGCAGGATTTCGACGCCGTTCTCGACCTCAATCTGCGCGCCGCGTTCTTCGTGGCCCAGGCGGTCGCCCGCCGGCTGGTGGCGGCTGGCCGTGCCGGGTCGATCATTCACATGTCTTCGCAGATGGGCCATGTCGGGGGCGGGCGGCGGACCATATACTGCGCCAGCAAGCACGCGATCGAGGGATTGACCAAGGCGATGGCGATCGACCTGGCTCCGCATGGCATCCGGGTCAACAGCATCGCGCCCACGTTCATCGAGACGCCGCTGACCCGGCCCTATTTTCAGGACAAGGCGTTCATGGCGGCGGTCCTGGAGAAGATCAAGCTCGGCCGACTTGGCCGCGTCGAGGATCTGATGGGGGCGGTGGTCTTCCTGGCGTCCGACGCCGCCGCGCTGATGACGGGCACGTCGCTGGTGGTGGACGGCGGCTGGACCGCCGAATGAGCGGCCTGCGCCTGCTTGCCGACGACCTGACGGGCGCATTGGACAGCGCCGCAGCGTTCTGTGGCGCGCGGGGGCCGATCCCGGTCTGGCTGGTGCCCCCGGCCGATACCTTCGACGCCGCGCTCGATCTGGCATGCCGCGATGGCTCCGAGGCGGCGGCGGTGCGTGCCACGATCGAGGCCGTCCCGTTTCTGGCGGGCGCCGACATCGCGTATTTCAAGATCGACAGCCTGTTGCGCGGCCATTGGGCCGCCATGTTGGCCGCGTTGTGGCGCAGCGGCCGCTTCGCCCGCTGCCTCCTGGCGCCGGCCTTCCCGGCACAGGGCCGGATCACCATTGGTGGCGGCCAGTACGTCCGTGGCCTGAACGGGGCACTGCATCCGATCGCCGTCGATCCCAGGGAGGCCCTTGCAGCGCAGGGGGTGCCGATCGGGCCCGACGCCGGCGGGGTGGCGCTGTGCGACGCCGCCAGCCAGGAAGATCTGCGCCGGCTGGCCGAACAGGCGAGGTCGCTGCCGGGTCCGACCCTGTGGTGTGGCTCGGCGGGGCTCGCCACCGCTCTGGCGGGCGTCCCGGTGCCGCGGGCCGAGCCTCTGATGTCGCCGATCCTGACGATCGTCGGGTCTCGCCATCCGGTCTCCGAGGCGCAGACGCGCCATCTGCACGAGACCACCGGCTGGGGGCCGCTGCTGCTGCGGGGCGATGCGGCGGAGGCCATCACCATTGCCGCCCAATGCCGCCATCCCGGCTTCTGCGTGCTCCAGATCGACATTCCATCCGACACGCCACCTGAACGTGCCGCCACGCAGATCGCCGACAGCCTCCAGCGCCTGCTGCCAGGCCTGGCGCCACCCGCCACACTGGTCGTCTCCGGCGGCGAGACGCTGCGCGCCACGTGCCAAGCCGTGGGTGCAACCCGGCTGGATGTCGCGGCTGAAGTCGCGGCCGGCGTCCCTATCTCCCGGCTGCGCGGCGGGGTATGGGACGGCGTCGTGGTCGTCTCCAAATCCGGCGCCTTCGGCTCCGCGGACCTGCTCGCGCGACTGCTCATCCGATCGGGAGAAGACCAGCAATGAACCGTGTGGCAGTGACGATGGGTGATCCGGCCGGCATCGGCCCGGAGATCATCCTGAAGGCCGCCGAACGCCTCCACGAACGCCTGGAGGCCGGCGAGCTTGGGCTGACCATCGTCGGCTGCGGCCGCACCTACCGGGCCACGGCAGCGGCGCTCGGCTTGGTCGACCGATCGGAGCCAGTAGGGTCGGACCGGACCGGCGCCTGGCCCAGGCTGGCCTTCGTGGAGGCGGGGCCGGCGCGCGAAGATATCGTGCCGGGCAGAACATCCGCCGAGGCCGGCCGCCTTGCCTACAACGCGGTCGAGATCGCGGTCCGGCTGGCCCAGCGCGGTGCGGCCGACGCCATCTGCACCGGGCCGCTGAGCAAGGAATCACTCAACCTCGCCGGACATCATTTCGCTGGCCATACCGAGCTGCTGGCGGCCCTGACCGGCGCGCCCGATTCCGTCATGATGCTGGCGCACGGCAACATGCGGGTCAGCCACGTCAGCACCCATGCGGCGCTGGCCGACGTGCCGCGACGGCTGACACCCGCCCGCCTGCGACGTGTGGTGGAGTTGACGACCGGCACGCTGCGCGCCCTGGGCATCGCGTCGCCGCGCATCGCCGTCGCAGCGCTCAACCCTCACGCCGGCGAGGGCGGCCTGTTCGGGCGGGAGGATATCGAGATCACCGAGCCCACGGTCGCGGCGTTGCGCGCCGAGGGCCACGACATTTTCGGTCCGGTCCCTGGCGACACCGTGTTCGTCAAGCTGCGGGCCGGGCAATACGATGCGGTGGTGGCGATGTATCACGACCAGGGCCACATCCCGGTCAAGCTGCTCGGCTTCTCCGTCGACGCCGCCACTGGCAAGTGGGAGGCGCTGAGCGGCGTCAACGTGACGCTCGGGCTCCCGATCGTACGCACGTCGGTCGATCACGGCACGGCGTTCGACATTGCGGGCAAGGGCATTGCCAGCGAGACCAGTCTGCTGGAAGCGATCGACTTCGCCCGGCGGCTGAAGCCG
This sequence comes from uncultured Pseudomonadota bacterium, assembly GCA_963764895.1. GTDB lineage: Bacteria > Pseudomonadota > Alphaproteobacteria > Acetobacterales > Acetobacteraceae > CAVXUK01. The sequence continues at coordinate 2,061,208 of CAVXUK010000004.1, read as the reverse complement.
GACTCGGATGCGCCGGCACAGCGGCTGGGCTGACCGCCGCCGGCCCCGCAGCTGATCAACGCCGCCGGTAGCCAACGATATCCGGAAAGAAATGCTCGATGAGCATCTTCGGAGAAATCAGACCGAGGGCCATCGCCAACATGACGAGGATCGCCGTCGAGCCGTCCGCGATGGTGGCCAGCAGCAGGTCGGGCGATGCCTTTCCGCCGAGCGTGGCCAGCGCGACGAGTCCGCCGCCCATGCGGAACAGGAAGACCCCGGGAATCAGCGATACCACAGCGGCAAAGGCGAACGCCGCGAACGGCAGCCGCAGGCGATCGGCGATCGGCGTGGTGACGATCCCGACGAACAGGCAGGCGACGAGCGCACCGATCTCGATGCTGCCGCCGGCGAGCGAGATCGTCGCCCAGCGGGCGGCATGGGCGAGCATGCCGATCAGGACGGGAATCGGCAGCATCCGCCACGGCATGGCGAAGAACGTGCCATAGGCGGCAACGGCAATGCCCGCCGCAATCACGTCATAGGCGAGCGGCACCGGCACAGACGACCCAGAGACAGGCAGGGTGACCCCGCCGAGCGCAAGCCCCACCAGCAAGCCGGTGCAGATCATGACGATGATCAGGCACGCGTAGAGGATGCGCGACGCGCCCAGCGCGATGCGCGCCCGGGCGAGATCGATCGTGCCGTTCAGCAGATGCGGGCCCGGCACCAGCACCATGCACGGGCAGACCGCGATGAGGCTCTGCATCGTGCTGAGCTGGAGATGGACCACGACCGCGCCGACCGCGCCGGCCAGCAGAGCGGCGCAGAACGGCTGAACGAAGGGATTGGGGCTGATCCCCGCCAGCCATCGCCTGAGCAATGCCCCGGCACCGGCGCTGAGCGCGATCAGAACAAGGCTGAGCAGATGGGCCGCCCCGAAGATCACGCCGAGCGAAGCGGCACCGGCCGCGGCCAGCGACGCGAAGCGCACGAGCGCGATCGGCGGCCGGCGCCGGATCGCCTCCAGCGCCGTCTCGCACCGTCGTCGGTGTCGATGCTGCCGTCGCAGAGCTGGTCGATCACGCCCGTCGCGGCGGCCACCTTGCCCATGTCCACGCCCACCGGATTGGCAGCGACGGTCGCGGCACGCGAGCCGCTACCGTCGTCGATCGTGGCGGTCAGTTCGCCCCAACGTGGCAGCAGGTCGCCGCGGAAGCCGAGCGCGCCGGCAAGCCGTACCGTCGTCTCGATCGTCCGTTCCGTGGTCTGGCCGTTGACGAACAGCAGCGTGGCGGCGAGCAACATCAGCTCGAGCACTGCCGCCGGCTCACCCTGCACCGGGGCGGAAGGCTGACGGTCCTTGGTCGGCCCGTCGACCACCGCCGCCGCCCCGCCGCTATTGACCGGTGGCGACGTACGGCCTGACCATCTTGGCGGGATCGACGACGCGATCGAACTCCTCCTCCGAAACGAAGCCGAGCTGCAAGGCCGCCTCCTTCAAGGTGAGGTCGTGGTCCATCGCGTGGTGCGCGATCTTCGAGGCCTTGTCGTAACCGATCACCGGCGCGAGCGCCGTGACCAGCATCAGCGAGCGGTCGACATATTCCTTGATCTTCTTGCGGTTCGGCCTGGTGCCCTCGACCAGGAATCGCCGGAAATTGGTGCAGCCGTCGGTCATCAGGGTGATCGAGTGGGTCAGGTTGAAGATCATCAACGGCTTGTAGACGTTCATCTCCAGATAGCCGCCGGCGCCGCCGAAGCCCACCGCGACATCGTTCGCCATGACCTGCACGGCGATCATGGTCAGCGCCTCGGCCTGGGTCGGGTTGACCTTGCCGGGCATGATCGACGAGCCCGGCTCGTTCTCCGGGATCAGCAGCTCGGCAAATCCGGCGCGCGGACCGCAGGACATCAGGCGGATATCGTTGGCGATCTTGTAGAGCGAGACCGCCAGCGTGCGGAATGTGCCGGAGAGCTGCACCAGGGCATCATGCGAGCCCTGCACGGTGAACTTGTTGGGGGCGCTGACGAACGGCAGCCCGGTCAGCCGGGCGATTTCCGCCGCGGCCGCCTCGGCGAAGCCCGGCGCGGCGTTGATCCCGGTGCCGACCGCCGTGCCGCCCAGCGCCAGCCGGTAGACGCCCTTCAGCGCATCGTCGAGCCGCTCCAGATCGTCCGCCAGCATGCCGGCATAGCCCGACCATTCCTGGCCGAGCGTGATCGGCGTCGCATCCTGCATATGGGTGCGGCCGATCTTGACGATGTCGTCCCACTCCGCCGCCTTGGCCGCGATCGCATCATGCAGCGCCTTCACCGCCGGGATCAGCCGCTGGGTCACGTTGACGGCGGCGGCGATGTACATCGCCGAGGGAAACGAATCGTTCGACGACTGCGACATGTTGACGTGATCGTTCGGATGCACCGGCGTCTTGCTGCCGAGCGGCGTGCCGGCAAGCTGGCAGCAGCGGTTGGAGATCACCTCGTTGACGTTCATGTTGAACTGGGTGCCGCTGCCGGTCATCCAGACGTGCAGCGGGAACATGTCGTGATGCTGGCCGCGCAGGATCTCGTCGCAGACCTTGACGATCAGTGCATGCGTCCGGTCGTCGAGCCGCTTGCCGGCATGGTTCGCATTGGCCGCAGCCTTCTTCAGGATGGCGTAGGCGGTGATCATCTCGCGCGGGATCAGATCCTGCCCGATGCTGAAATGCTCGAGCGAGCGCTGTGTCTGTGCGCCCCAGAGCTTGTCGGCGGGAACGTGGACCTCGCCGAGGCTGTCGGTTTCCACACGAAAATCTGTCATCGCCCTTCTCCTGACCGATTGGGATCGTCGATCCGCGCGCTTCAGCCGTGCTTTCGGTAGGGCCGGTAGCGAGGCTCCCAGACATCGGCCGCGATGCGTTGGTCGAGGGTGGCCGCATCGCACTTCTCCGCCACACCGTCGGCCTGCGCCTGGCGCGCGACGGCTTTCGCGACGGCGACGGAAACCGTGCGCATCAGGTGGACCGGCGGGAGAAGCCGTCCCTGCTTGTCCGTCGCCGTCGGCGACATTTCGGCAACAGCCTTGGCGGCCGCCATGAACATCGCGTCGGTGACCCGTCGCGCGCCGGCCGCCAGGATGCCGAGCCCCATGCCCGGAAAGATGTAGGAGTTGTTGGTCTGGTCGATCGGTATCTTCCGGCCCTTCCATTCGACGGGCGCGAACGGGCTGCCGGTGCCGATCAGTGCGCGGCCGTCGGTCCAGGCGATGAGCTGTTCGGCCGTCGCCTCGCTGCGCGAGGTGGGATTGGACAGCGGGAAGATGATCGGCCGATCGACATGCTGCGCCATGGTGCGAACCGCCGTCTCGGTGAAAGCGCCGGCCTGGCCCGAAACGCCGATCAGCACGGTCGGCTTGGCGTTGCACCACCACGTCGAGCAGACCGATCTCGCCCGGCTTCTCCAGCTTCCAGCCCGCGACGGCTGTCTCGGCTCTGCACGAACGGCGCCTGGGCCGGCGTGATGTCCGTCATGCCTTCGACGAGCAGCCCGTAGCGGTCCACCGCGAAGAAGCGGCGGCGTGCCTCGTCCTCGCTCAGCCCGTCATCGATCATCGCCCGCAGAAGAAGCGCCGCGATGCCGCATCCGGCCGAGCCGGCGCCCAGGAGCGCGATGCGCTGCTCGGTCAGCGGCACGCCGGTCACGTTGACGGCCGCCATCAGCGTGGCGGCGGCGACGGCGGCGGTGCTCTGGATGTCGTCGTTGAAGGTGCAGAGCCGGTCGCGATAGCGCGCGAGCAGGGGGCCGGCGTGATAGCCGGCGAAATCCTCCCATTGCAGCAGGACGTCGGGCCAGCGGTCGCTGACGGCGGAGACGAATTCCTCGACGAACTCGTCATAGTCGGCGCCGGTCACGCGCGCTGTGCCGCCAGCCGATATAGAGCGGGTCGTCGAGCCGTTCCTGGTTGTTGGTTCCGACGTCGAGCAGGACCGGCAGCGTCTCTTCCGGATGAATGCCCGCGCAGCCGGTATAGAGCGCCAGCTTGCCGATGGAGATGCCCATGCCGCCGGCGCCCTGGTCGCCGAGGCCGAGGATGCGCTCGCCGTCGGTCACGACGATGACGCGGACCTGGTCGAAGCGCGGGTCGGCCAGGATCTCGCGAATGCGGTGCTTGTTGGGATAGGACAGGAACACGCCGCGCGGCTTGCGCCAGATCTCGCTGAAGCGCTGGCAGCCTTCGCCCACCGTCGGCGTATAGACCAGCGGCAGCATTTCCTCGATGTTGCGCACGAGCAGCGCGTAGAACAGCGTCTCGTTGGCATCCTGCAGATCCCGCAGGAAGGCGTAGCGCTCGAAATCGGTCTTGAAGGCGCGCAGCGCCTTCAGCCGGCGTGCCACCTGCTCGTCGAGCGAGCCGACATGCGGCGGCAGCAGCCCATGCAGGCGGAACATGTCGCGCTCTGCCTCGGTGAAGGCCGTTCCCTTGTTCAGCAACGGCGTGTTGATCAGATCATAGCCCGTTAAATTCGTCTCGACGGGCGTATCCAGGCTGGAAACATCTGACATGTCGCTATTCCCCGCATGCAGACTGATCGGAAAACGGCGCCCCGCGTGCAGGTGCTCAGCGCCAAAGGTTTGCCCGCGCCAGATCGATGATCTCGTCGGTGCGGCCGTTCAACACTGCCTTCACCATGTAGAGAGTGAAGCCCTTCGCCATATCCGCCGTCACCTTGGGCGGCATGGCGAGTTCCATCCGGTTCACGACCGCGTCGACCAGCACCGGCCCGTCATGGGCAAGCGCCGCAGCGATGCCGTCCTGCACCTCGGCCGGATCCTCCAGCCGGATCCCGCGCACGCCGACGGCTTCGGCCATGGCGGCAAAATTCGGATTCTTGAATGCGGTGCCGAAATCGAGAAACCCGCTCGATTTCTGTTCGAGCTCGATGAAGCCAAGGGTACCGTTGTTGAATACAACCACCTTCACCGGAAGCCCGAGCTGCACCATGCTGAGAAAATCGCCCATCAGCATGGTGAAGCCACCATCACCCGACAGCGAGATCACCTGCCGTCCGGGAAAAGCGGTCTGCGCGCCGATCGTCTGCGCCATCGCGTTGGCCATGGAGCCATGCCAGAAGGAACCGATCAGCCGGCGTTTGCCGTTCATGGCCAGGTACCGGGCCGCCCACACTGTCGCCAGGCCGACATCGCAGGTGAAGATCGCGTCGTCCGCCGCCTGGTCGCTGAGCGCCTTGGCAATCTGCTGCGGATGGATCGGCCGCTTGCCGGCCGTGCCGACGCTAAGATCGTCGAGCGCCTTGCGCGTCTTGCGATAATGGTCGCGCGCCGCGTCGAGATATGCGCGATCGCTCCTGTCACGGAGCAGCGGCAGCAGGGCGACCAGCGTCGCGCGGACATCGCCGACCAGGCCGAGATCGACCGCGGTGCGGCGGCCGATCTGCTCCGGTCTGATGTCGACCTGGGCAATGCGTACCGCAGAACCTTGCGGATAGAATTGGCGGTAGGGGAAATCGGTGCCCAGCATGAGCAGGACATCGCAATCGTTCATGGCGTAGTAGCCGGACGAGAAGCCGATCAGCCCGGTCATTCCCACGTCATAGGGATTCTCCCATTCGACATGTTCCTTGCCCTTGAGGGCGTGAACCATCGGCGATTTGAGCCGGTCGCCGAGCGCCAGGAGCTGGTCGTGCGCGCCCTGGCAGCCCGAGCCGCACAGGACGGTGATGCGGCGCCCGTCATTCAGCATGTCGGCGAGTTTTTTCAGGTCGGCCGGCGGTGGCGTGGCGACCGGCTGCGACGGCAGGAATCCGCCCGGCTTCATCGCCGGCACATCGGAGGCAGGCTGCAAAGCCACGTCGCCGGGCATGACGATGACCGAGACGCCACGCTTGCCCACCGCCGCGCGGATCGCGATCTCCAGCGCACGCGGCATCTGGTTGGCGCCGGACACCAGTTCGCAGTAATGGCTGCACTCCCGGAACAGATCCTGCGGATGTGTCTCCTGGAAATAGCCGGAGCCGATCTCGGCGGAGGGAATTTGGGCGGCGATGGCAAGCACCGGCACGCGCGAGCGGTGGCAGTCGAACAAGCCATTGATGAGATGCAGGTTCCCAGGTCCGCAGCTGCCTGCGCAGACGGCGAGTTCGCCGGTGAGATGCGCCTCGGCGCCGGCCGCGAAGGCGGCGACCTCCTCATGGCGGACATGGACCCACGCGATCTTGCCCTGGCGCCGGACCGAATCGGTCAGTCCGTTGAGACTGTCGCCGACGATGCCATAGATGCGCTTCACGCCAGCGGCGGCGAGCGTTTCCGCGAACTGATCAGCTACCGTTTTCATGGTCGGCTCCTTTGTTTCGCGCGGGCGATCCATCCGAGCTTACCACGGAAGACGGATCTATCGGCTCAGCATCTGGAGCGTTCAAAGATCTGTGCAGTTGGTCGTGAGGAGAAAGATCAGACCGCCCCGATGACCCAACTCTTGCGGGCCGCATCGACGGCTACGGGGTCGCCAGGATGCCCCTGGTCGGGCCGTGTTACCGCATGCCTGCGCGGTCCCCAATCTGCGGCGTACCGAGGCCGCGTCGATCAGAACGCCAGCCGTTGCAGGTCCGCCAGATCGGGCAATCCGTCGCAGCAATCGGACACCAGGAATTTCAGCAACGCCTGCCCTCGCACCGCATCGACCATGCAGCGTTGAACGCGGCCCTCCCGGCGCTGCGTCATCAGACCCACCGCGACAAGTTGCGCGATATGGTGCGCGAGCGTCGATTTCGGGATGCCGAGTTCCTGCTGGATGGCGCCGACAGGCATGCCGGCCGCGCCCGCCTGGATCAGCAGGCGAAAAATCTGAAGGCGTGCCGGGTGCCCAAGCTCCGCCAGGCATCGGGCCGCGTCCTCGAAGGTCAATGCGCTCATGTCGGCGCCTACACGGGGTGCGCCATCTCCGACCTGGAGATCGAAAGCACGCGCACCTTGCGCTGGTACCGCGCATCGCCACGGGCGAGACGCGGGTTTTGCCGCGCGTGCGGAACTGCGCTGTTCTGGGAGCCGGCGTCAGAGACGCATATGGCGATATCCGCCGGCAGCCTGAACGAACCGACCGGGCTCAAAATAACCGAACACGTCTGCCTCGCGCGGAAAGGCGATTATTACGACCTGGCGGACGGACCAGCGAGACTTCTGATCCCGGCCGTCCCGTCCGCTGATCCCTTTCGAACCCCGACCGCTCAGCGATCGATCGTCGCCATGATCGAATCGGCGTAGCGCTTCCCTGCGCGAGCGCGTCGTCTGTGAAACGCGAAGCACCATCCTGCCGCGTCACCGCACCACCGTATCACCACGTGTCCCCGTGGACGTGTGACCGTGACTGAAGATCCCGAACACCCCACGCAGAAACCCCGGCGTCAGCGCGGCAAGCGGGTTGACGGAGACATCCGGGTTGTCCAGCTTGCCGCGCACCGTGTAGGTGGCGGAGAACACGCCGCCGCCCTTCTCCGGGCTGAACAGCTTTCCGACAAACGGGATTTGCCCCAGCAACGTATTGAAGAAATACGCCGGCACGATCGTACCCTGCATGTCGATGGCCTGACGCGCCAGATCGAGCGTGCCCTTCGCGGTCATGCCAAGGCTGGCGCTGAAGGCCCGCGCCTCCGACAACGTCAGGGTGTCGCCCGCCATGCGGAACGGCGCCACCAGCCGGGTAAAGCCCAGCCCCGGCCCGCGTGACAGCTCCACCAGTCCGTATAGCGTCATGGCTTGCAGCAGCTTGGCCATGGTCGGTGCGTTGCGGATGCGGAAATCCCGGATCTCGGCCACGCCGGCAAGCGGGTGGTCCGGTTTGGTGTCGTCGTAGCTTCCGGTCAGCGTCAGGTGCCCGCCCTGCATCGTGTCGATGACATCGAGCAGCCGCAGCAATCCGCCCGCGTCGGCTGTGTCGCCGCTGAGCCGCCGCACGCCGTCGCGCGGTTCTATCGCCACCCGGAACGGGGCTCCGCCTGTGGTCTTGCCTGCCAGGCTGGCGCGGCGCGTCACCTGGCCGTCGTTCTCGGCATGCAGCACGACGCTGCCGGCGGTGCGGCCGGGGCCGAGGATGACACGGTCGAAACTGGCATCCACCAGAAACGGCGGGCCGGGCTGCGCCGCTACCGCGGCTGGCTGGTTGGAGGCGGGCGGCGTCCTGGCGAATTCGCCGCTGGCATCCAGGCTCGGGCCGGCGAGCCGGACGACCCATGGCCCACCCGCAGCCCCGGGCAGCCGCACAGATCCATGCGCGTCGGTGTCGCTGCCAAGGACAACGTGCTGCAACGACACCTCGCTCGGCGCACCGCCGGCGAACGCCACCGCGCCGTCGACGTTCAGGGCAGGGCCGGACATATGCAGCGCATCGACCGCCACCAGATGATCGCCGGCAAGCCGGAGATGCGCTGACAGATCGGCGGGCTGCCCGGCCGGCTTGGTGAAGTTCAGCCGCGCCAGTTGGATCGCCGCCGCGTCGAAATCGCCGCCGACCGCAATATCGCCCTTGCCGTCGCGCCTGATGGCGATGTCGGCCGTCACTCCGACCGGGCCGGTCAGCACGTCCGGCACGTCGATGCCCAGGGATGCGCGCTGCGCCGCGTCGAGGCTGGCGGCAACGTTGACCTGCTGCAGCACCTGCGTCGGCGGTCCGGCGCGGAAATCCAGCCCGATGCGCAGCTGCGCCGGGATGCCGGCGACCTTGGCGTTGCCGGTTGCGTGCAACCCGTCCTGGTCGACGGCGAGGGAAAATGCGCCGTCGTCCAGATCGCGCCCGGCCGCGATGCCGGCGATCCGCAGCCCGGTCAAGCGGGCATCGGTGTGGATTTGCAGCGAGTCGAACGTCACATCGTCGCGCAGCGGCAGGCGCGGCAGTGTCAGCTTGCCGGTGATGGTGCCGGCGGTGTCGTGCAGCTTCAGCGGGCTGCGGTCGAGCAGTTTTACTTTGGGATTGCGCAGCAGCGTCAGCAGATCCGGCACCGGCCCGGTGATGTCGCCGACGATGTCGGCGAACTGGTCGTGGCCCGCAAGCCCGGTGATGGTGATGAGTCCGCCGCGCAGTTGCAGCCCGCCATAGCTGCCCCCCGCCTGCCGTCCGGCGCTGACCGAGATCGCCAGCGCGTCCGGCGTCAGCACGGTCAGCCGCGCCTCGGCGTGTTCGATCGGCGGCACCGGGCGCAGCCAGTGCAGCGTCACGTCATGCCCGTCGATGCCGCCCTCGATATGGGTGAGCGTCACGTCGGAGAAGTCGGCGGGCATCGTCAGCGCCAGCGCCAGATGGCCGTTGCGCGCCACGCCGTCGGTGATGTTGCCGGTGACCCAGGGCCGCGCGCCTTTGCCGCCGGTGCCCTCCGGCCACAGCGCCGGCAGATCGGCGAACGCCACCTGATCCAGATCGAGTGCGCTAGTCGCTTGCAGCGCCCCGTCGCTGCCGCGCTGCAGGTCGGCCTGGGCCGTGATATGCGTGCGCGGGCCATCCGGCGTGGGGGCGGTGTCGAGGCGCGTCAGCGCCACATGCATCGCATCGAGCGTGCCGCTCGCGGTCAGCGCGGCATCGAGCAGCGGCATGCTGCCCTGGCCGACATGCACCCGACCGGCCCCGATCTCGGCACTCGCCGAAAGATGCGCGATGGCCAAATCGGGGGTCAGATCGGCGGTCGCCGACAGGCCGAGCGGGGCGTCCAGCGCCGCGAGCGGCGCCGCCTGCGGAATCTGCCGCGCAAGGGCGGCCGGAACGAACGGGCTGACCTGGGCGGCGATATGGGTCCGGCGGTCGGTGCCGTCCAGGTCGGCGGTGGCGGTCAGCCGCACCCTGACCTCGCCCACCGTAACCGTCGCTTCGGCGTGGCCCGATACGCCGCCGAACCGGCGGCGGCGCAGCTCCATGGCGAACGCCGGCATGGCCCATGTCACGCCGAGTTGTCGGTCGAACAAATGGGCCGATGCGTCGCGAATGCTGACAAATTCAAGCTGGCTCCAGCGCGACCGGCGCCCACTGTTGCGGTCGCCGACCGCGGGACGGGAAAATTCCCGCAGCAGGCCGGTTACATCGCCGGCCGGCGGGGAAGCCTGACCCGCCGTATCCGACGGCTGGCCCAGATCGAGCGTCACGCCGCCGTCGGCCAGACGCACCGCGTGCACATGCGCACCATCGATGGTGATCGCGCGCGGCACCAGCCGCCCGAGCAGCAGCCACCCGACCGACAGCGATACCTCGGCGCGGGGCACCAGGGCGATCAAGCCGCCCTTGGCGTCGGTCGCGGTCACGCCGGTGACGCGGATGTCCAGCGGCCGGTCGGTGCCGCCGTGAAACCCCTCCCAGGCCAGAGCCGCGTCGCGGAGCGTGAGGTGGAACGGCGCGTCGGCGTTGACGGCGGATGTCAGCCGGTTGGCGAGCCATGGCAGATCAAGCGGCCCGCGCGACAGGCGCCATGAGAGCAGGCCGAGCCCGACAGCGGCCAGGATCGCCAGCGCGAAGGCGACCCGTGCAAGGAAATGCACCATCCGCCCGGTATGGAGTGCCGCTTGACCGGCAAACCGCCTCATGACCAGCCTGCCGGACGATGCTCAACCAGGACAGAACCGACCCCTGGCCGTTGCCGGCCGACGCCGCCGCCGCCGCACGGTTGGTCGAACGGTTTGCCCCGCTCGATCCGCAGGGCACGGTGCCGCTGGCGCTGCTGCGCTGCCTCGGCGGCAACGCGCCGTATCTCGCCGAACTGGCGCTGCGCGAATTGTCCGCGTTGCGCGACATGGTCTCGCTCGGGCCGGATGCGGTCACGACGGGCGCATTGGCCGCACTCGCGAAAGTCTCGCCGGCCGCCCCGCGTGAGGCCGTGGCGGCGGCATTGCGTCAGGCCAAGCGGGTCGTCGCGCTGGTCTGCGCGGTGGCCGATATCGGCGGCATCTGGCGGCTGGAGCGGGTGACGGCGGCGCTGTCCGCGCTGGCCGAGGCCACGCTGGGCCTGGCCGTGGCACATCTGCTGCGCGTCGCGCATGACACGGGCGAGCTGGCGCTGCCGGACCCGGACGACCCGGCGCGCGGCTCGGGCTTCACGGTCCTCGGCATGGGCAAGCTCGGCGCGCGCGAGCTGAATTATTCGAGCGATGTCGACCTCGTGCTGCTGTACGACCCCGCCGCGGACGTCTATCGCGGCGAGACTGTGGGCGCGTTCTTTACCCGCGTTGCCCGCGGGTTGGTTGGTTTGATGGAGGCGCGTGACGCGGACGGCTACGTGTTCCGCACCGATCTGCGCTTGCGCCCGGACCCTGCCGCCACCGCTCCCTGCATCGCGCTCCCCGCCGCCATCGCGTACTACGAGAGCATGGGCCAGAACTGGGAACGGGCCGCAATGCTGAAAGCGCGCCCAGTCGCTGGCGATATGACCACCGGGATGGCGTTCCTCGACGCCATCCGCCCGTTCATCTGGCGCCGCCACCTGGATTTCGCGGCCGTCGCCGACATCCACGCGATGAAACGGCGGATCGACGCGCATAAGGGGACCGGCATCGCGGGCACGGGCGACGGCGTGGCACGGATCTGCGGTCACAACGTCAAGCTCGGCCAGGGCGGCATCCGCGAAATCGAGTTCCTGGCGCAGACGCTGCAACTGGTCTGGGGCGGGCGCGAGCCGGCGCTGCGGGCACCCGCCACACTGGCCGCGCTGCGCCTGCTGGTGCGTGCCGGCCATCTGCCGCGCGGCGCGGCGGCCGATCTGGCGGCGGCCTATCGCTTCCTGCGGCAGGTCGAACACCGGTTGCAGATGGTCGCCGACCGGCAGACGCATACGCTGCCCGACACGCCGAGCGGGGTCGCGAGCTTCGCCCTGTTCATGGGCTACGCCGATGCCGCCGATTTTGCCAAAACCCTGCTGCATCATCTGCATCGCGTGCAACGCCGCTACCGCGCGGTATTCGAGCAGGTGCCGGACCCGCAAGGCGGTGCGGCTCCAGCGCTCGACATGGTTGGTGACGGTGACCCACCGCCGCAGACGCTCGCGACGCTGAAAGGTATGGGGTATAACAATCCGGCGGCGGTGTGTTCGGCCGTGCAAGGCTGGGCCTCCGGCCGGGTGCGTGCGCTGCGCTCCGAGCGCGCGCGCGAGTTGATGGCCGGCGTGCTGCCCGCACTGCTGCGCGCCTTCGCGCGCCAGCGCCAACCGGACGTGACATTCAGCCGTTTCGACAGTTTTCTCTCCCGTCTGCCGGCCGGCGTGCAACTGCTTTCGCTGTTCCAGCGCAACCCGAAGCTGATCGACCGCGTGGCGGCGGTGCTGGGCGCCGCGCCGTCGCTGGCCGATCATCTGACCCGGACGCCGTCGGCGCTGGAAGGGTTGCTGGCACCCGACGAAAATCCTGATTTCGCCCGCGCGCTACGCGCCCGCCTGGCCGACGCACGGTTGCTGGAGGACACGATCGCCGCGCTGTGCCGGACCGTGCGGGAGGAGGATTTCGCCATCAGCGTGGCCACGCTGGAGCGGCGCCTGGACGCGGACGCGGCTGGCCTGCAACGGACGGCGCTGGCCGACGCGGCCGTCGCCGCGCTGCTGCCGCGTGTGCTGGACGATTTCTCGCAGCGTTTCGGGACCGTGCGGGGCGGCGCGATGGCGGTTGTGCTGCTCGGCAAGGCCGGCGGGCAGGAGATGATGGCGGGGTCGGACCTCGACCTGATGGTGATCTACGACCACCCTGCATCGGTGTCCGAGAGCAGCGGCGCGCGGCCGATTGCCGCCAGCCAGTGGTTCATCCGCGCGGCGCACGCCTTCATCGCGGCGCTGACGGCGCCCGACGCGGCGGGGCCGATGTATGCCGTGGACATGCGGCTGCGCCCATCCGGCAACAAAGGCCCGGTCGCCGTGTCGCTGACGGCATTCGAGCGGTATCACGCGCAGGTGCCGGGCGACGGAAACGGCAGCGGCGCCTGGACCTGGGAGCGCATGGCGCTGACACGGGCCCGCGTGGTCGCCGGGTCGCCCGCGCTGCGCCGGCGCGTCGAGACGGCGATCCGGGGCGCACTGGCCTCCGCCGGGCCGGCTTCGCGCATCCGCGCCGATGTTGCGGCCATGCGCGCGCGGCTCATGCGCGACCTGCCGCCCAAGGCGCCGTGGGACATGAAGCACCGGGTCGGCGGGCAGATGGAGGTGGAGTTCATCGCCCAGGCGCTGCAACTGATGCATCCCGAGGCGGCCAGCCCAACGACGCGCACGGCGCTCGCGCGGCTTCGGGCAGACGGCGTGTTGCCGGCCGAGGATGCCGGCCTGCTGATTCACGCCGACCTCGTGTGGCGCACGGTGCTGGGGATGCTGCGGCTGACCGAGGGCGCCGCCCCGGGCGAGACGCTGGCGGATGCTTCCGCGGACGCGCTGTTGCGCGCGACGGAAGCGGCCGGCGTGGTGGCGGTTGACGTGCCTGCACTACGCGCCACGTTGGACGCACTCGCGCAACAGGTGCGCGCGGCCTTTGTCCGTAACGTGGGAGAGATCGAGACATGAGCCTCAGCGAGGGTGATCCGGCGCCGGACTTCACGATGCCGGCCAGCGGTGGGCGGACCGTCAGCCTGTCGGCGCTGCGGGGCCGGCCGTTCGTGCTGTATTTCTACCCGAGGGCGGATACGCCCGGTTGCACCAAGGAAGCGTGCGCCTTCCAGGAGGCGTTGCCGCAACTCGGCCATATTGGCGTCGACGTGATTGGCGTCTCGAAGGACAAGATCAAACCGATCGAGAAATTCGCCGAAAAATATTCGCTGACGTTCCCGCTCGCCTCGGACGAGACGACACATGTCGCCGAGGATTATGGCGTGTGGGCCGAGAAGTCGATGTACGGCAAGAAGTACATGGGCATGGAACGCACGACCCTCCTGATCGACAAGGCAGGCAAAATCGCCCGTATCTGGCCGAAAGTGAAGGTCGAGGGCCACGCGCTGGCGGTGCTGGAGGCGGTGAGGGCGCTGGGATAAGGCTCGCGCCGCGGGCATCGAGCGGCCGTCTCGATAGCAAAACGCGCCGGTCGGGTACCGGCGTGGGCGCCGGCATCTTCGGCGTGATTGCGGTCGTCATCGCGCTGTGCGCGTTGGTGTCCCTCGCCCTGTTCATGCCCGAGACCGACGAGGGCACAGGGCACGCCGATACCGGCAGCGACGAGACCGATGAGGTCTCTGCACTCGCCTGATGCCATGTGGCGGCGCGCCGCTTGCATCCTTATGGCCGATAACGACCAAAAGGGACCAATGATGCGCGCCGTGATCGTGAAGACGCCGGGCGGGCTTGACCGGCTTGAGGTAGCGGAGGTGCCCGCACCGGTAGCAGGCCCCGGCGAAGTGCTGATCGACGTGGCTTTCTGCGGCCTGAACTGGGCGGATACCATGATCCGTGTCGGCACTTACCCGCATCCGTTCAGCTATCCTGTCATTCCGGGTCTGGAAATTTCCGGCACCGTCGCCGCAATTGGCCCCGGCGTCACCCGTATCGATCCCGGTGACCGCGTGATCGGGTTCAGCGAAAGGGGCGGCGGCTACGCCGAGCAGTTCGTCTGCGCACAGGAATCCGTCATCAAGCTCCCCACCGCGATGAGCTTGAAGGTGGCGGCGGCGTTCCCCGTGCAGGGGCTGACCGCGTGGCACATGGTACACACGATCGGCCGGATCGAACCGGGGCAGTGGGTTCTGATCCATGCCATCGGCGGCGGCGTCGGACTGTGGTGTACACAGATCGCCGTGCGCGCGGGTGCCCGTGTCATCGGCACGGTTGGCACGCCGGGCAAGCAGAAGCGCCCGCTGGAACTCGGGGCCACGCGCGTCGTGCTGTCGCGCACCGAAGTTTTCGAGAGCGTGGTGCGCGAGCTGACCGGCGGCGCGGGCGTGGATCTGGTGATCAATTCGCTCGGCGCCCGCACGCTGGACCGCAGTTTCGAGGTCGTGCGCAAACTCGGCCATGTCATCAGCATCGGTGAGGCCGAGGGACTTCCGTATCAGAACATCCGCGAACGGCTGCTGCCGCGGTCGCTGACCTTCACGCGGTTCCATCTGGGCCATGTCGATCCGGCCTCGCGCGCCTGGGCCGCCGGGCTGGCGGCCGTGGTCGGCGGCATTCTCGATGGCACGCTGTCGGTACCGATCGAGGACGTGTATCCACTTGCACAGGCGCGCGACATGCATGCGCGCATCGAATCGCGAACCCTGTCGGGAAAGCTGCTGCTGGCCGCTGGCGGCTAGAGCTGCGTCCAGTCGAGGATCACCTTGCCGCTGTTGCCGGACAGCATCGCCTCAAAGCCAGGCCGGTAGTCGGCGGCCGCGAAGCGGTGGGTGATGATGGGCGAGAGGTCCAGGCCGCTCTGCAGCATCGCCACCATCTTGTACCAGGTCTCGTACATCTCCCGGCCGTAGATGCCCTTGATCTCCAGGCCCTTGAAGATCACCTGGTTCCAGTCGATCACGGTGTGCGACGGCGGAATGCCGAGCAGCGCCACCTTGCCGCCATGGTTCATGCAGGCCAGCATGTCGGCAAACGCGCTCGGCACGCCGGACATTTCCAGCCCGACATCGAAGCCCTCGGTCATGCCGAGGTCCTGCATCACGTCTCGCAAGCTTTCGCGCGCGGCGTTCACCGCACGCGTGGCACCCATGCGGCGCGCGAGATCGAGGCGGTAGTCGTTGACGTCGGTGATCACCACGTGGCGTGCGCCGACATGGCGCGCGATCGCGACCGCCATGATGCCGATCGGGCCGGCGCCGGTGATCAGCACGTCCTCACCGACCAGATTGAACGATAGCGCGGTATGCACCGCATTGCCGAACGGGTCGAAGATCGCGGCGAGATCGTCGGTGATGTCGTCGGGGACCTTGAAGGCGTTGCAGGCCGGCAGCACCAGGTACTCAGCGAACGCACCGGGACGGTTGACGCCGACGCCCAGCGTGTTGCGGCACAGATGGGGGCGCCCGGCGCGGCAGTTGCGGCAGAAACCGCAGGTGATGTGGCCCTCACCGGAGACCCGGTCGCCGACGCGGAAGCCGCGCACCTCCTGCCCCATATCGACGATCACGCCGACATATTCGTGACCGACCTGCATCGGCACCGGAATGGTTTTCTGCGCCCAGTCGTCCCATTTCCAGATATGGATGTCGGTGCCGCAGATCGCCGGTCTTCTGGATGCGGATCAGCACGTCGTTGTGCCCGATCTCGGGCATTGCCACGTCCGTCAGCGTCAGGCCCGGTGCGCGTTCGAGTTTTGCCAGTGCTTTCATGTGTCGCGCTCCGTCTCAGATGATGCCGAGCGCACGGCCGACGCGCGCGAATGCCTCGACCGCTCGGTCGATCTGTTCCGGCGTGTGCGCGGCGCTCATTTGCGTGCGGATGCGCGCGCGGCCCTTCGGCACCACCGGGATACGAGAAGCCGATCACGTAGACGCCCTCCGTCAGCAACGCGTCGGCCATGCGCGAGGCGAGCTGCGCATCGCCGAGCATGACCGGAATGATCGGATGTTCGCCGGGCACCAGCGTGAAGCCGAGCGCCGCTCATCGCGCGGCGGAAATGCGCGCCGTTGCGCTGCACGCGCGCGCGCAGTTCGGCGCCTTCGTCGCCGTCGAGCAGATCGAGCACTTTCGAGCGAGGCGGCGGCGATGCTCGGCGGCAAGCGTGTTGGAGAACAGATACGGCCGCGAGCGCTGGCGCAACAGATCGACGATCTCCTGGCGCGCCGCGACGTAGCCGCCGGAGGCGCCGCCCAGCGCCTTGCCGAGCGTGCCGGTAATGATGTCGACGCGCGCCAGCACGCCGCAATGCTCCGGCGTGCCGCGCCCGTGTTCGCCGATGAAGCCGACCGCGTGCGAATCGTCGACCATCACCAGTGCGCCGTAGCGGTCGGCGAGATCGCAGATGCCGCGCGAGGTTGGCGATGATGCCGTCCATCGAGAACACGCCGTCGGTGGCGATCAGCTTGAAGCGCGCGCCGGCCGCATCGGCCTCGTTCAGCTTCGCTTCCAGGTCGGCCATGTCGTTGTTGCGGTAGCGATAGCGCTTGGCCCGGCACAGCCGCACGCCGTCGATGATGCTGGCGTGGTTCAGCTCGTCGCTGATGATGGCGTCGTCCTCGCCGAGCAGCGTCTCGAACAGGCCGCCATTGGCGTCGAAACAGCTTGAATAGAGGATGCAGTCGTCGGTGCCGAGAAACGCCGAAGCGGCATGCTCGAGCTCCTTATGGACGCTCTGCGTGCCGCAGATGAAGCGCACCGACGCCATGCCGAAGCCGTCCGCGTCCAGCCCCGCCTTGGCCGCCGCGATCAGGCGCGGATCGTCGGCCAGGCCGAGGTAGTTGTTGGCGCAGAAATTCAGCACCTCGGCGCCATCCGCCAGCCGCACGGCGGCCGATTGCGGACTGGCGATCACCCGTTCCGTTTTGTAGAACCCGTCGGCGCGGATCTGGTCCAGCACGCCGCGCAGATGCGGCAGAAAGCGATCGTCCATGGTGGTTGTCCCGTCCTCCGCGTGGATGCGGCGTGACGGGGCAGTCTACGACGGATCGCGTTGCCGGAAACATGGCGGAACGGCGTACGGCCGAATGGTAGCTTTTTAGATGCCCGCATGAGTCCGCGGGCGGTGCCGTCAGGCCGCCACAAGCTTGGCCGGCTGGGTGCGGTCCGCGATGCAGGCCGCCACGTCGCCGACCGTCCGCGCCGTGAGCAGCGCGTCGTCGGGGAGGTCCCGGCCGACCACCGCCTCCAACTCAAGGCCGGCTTCCATGAGCTCCAGACTGTCCAGCCCAAGATCCGCGAGCTCGGTCTGCGCCGTGATGGCGGCATCACGCGCATAGACGATCGTGCGCAACACGCCGACGATCTCGGCGACCAGGGCATCGCTATTGGTAGCGCGCATGGAATTTCTCCGTTCTCTCTTCCGCCGGCAAAGACATATCACACCGCCGTGCGTCACGGAAGCGCGATCGACTTCGTATGGCAGATCTTCCGCATGTGATATCAGCTCACATCGGCATTTGTAGCGGCGAAGACTTAGCCGCGCGGCAAATGGCGGGCGATATAGGGCGGCAGATGGAAGGCGCTGGCATGCACCTGCGGCGTCCAGTACTCGGTGATGCCCGAGCATCCCCGCCGCCGCTGCGCGGTCGCGGATCGACATCGGCGGCCACGCTCGTCCAGCCCCGGCTGCTTGGCCGCAAAGCCCAGCGTCATGAAGCCGCCGACATAGGTCGGCACCGCCGCGACATAGGCGCCGACATGCGGGAAGAACTTGCGCGCGGCGCCGCTGGTCTCGCGCAGTTCGTCGGCCTGCATGAACGGCACGCCGCACTGGTTCACGATCAGCCCGCCCGCCGTCAGAATGCGCGCCGCGTTCTGGTAGAACTCATCGGTGAACAGCACCTCGCCGACGCCGATCGGGTCGGTCGAATCGACGATGATGACGTCGAACGCTGGCATCCGGCGCGCGTGCGCACATAGTCGATGCCGTCGCCGACGATCACCTGCGCGCGCGGATCGTTCCACGCGTCGCCGGCGATGCCGGGCAGGAACTCCTTCGCGAGCCGGATCACCTCGCCGTCGATCTCCACCATCACCGCGCGCGTCGACGGTGCTGTGCTGCAACACGCGGCGCAGCACGCCGCCATCGCCGGCGCCGATGATCAGCACGTCGTGCGCCGCGCCATGCGCGAGCAGCGGCACATGCGTCAGCATTTCCTGATAGACGAACTCGTCGCGCTCGGTGATCTGCACGACGCCGTCGAGCAGCATGACGCGGCCATGCGTGTCGCTCTCGAACACCATGATGTCCTGGAACGCGCTTTGCACGCGCGCCAGCTCGCGCTTCACCAGGAAGCGCTGGCCCCAGTCGGGGTACAGCGTTTCGTTCACCCAGGTATCGGTCGCCATGATGCACCTCATGCGTGCGGCGGGCCGGACGTTGCCGTCCGGCCCGCCAACCGTTCAGACCCGCCGAAATCAGAAGACGCGGCCGCGCCGCTGCTCGTCCAGGTCAACGCGCTCCGGCGCGAAGGCACGTTGCAGGACCGGGACGGACAGATGCGGGTCGCAGGCACCGCACATGAAGATGTCCACGGCTGCGAAGTTACGCTCCGGCCATGTGTGGATCGAGATGTGGCTCTCGGCCAGCACCAGCACGCCCGACACCCCGCCATTCGGCGAGAAATGGTGGAAATGGCTGTGCAGAATCGTCGCCCCGGCCGACGATCGCGGCCTCGCGCAACGCGGCGTCGATGTGCGCCGGATCGGTGAGGTTCGTCGCCCCCCACAGATCCACCAGCAAATGCATGCCGGCGAACTTCATGCCGTCGCGCTCGACGAAATAATCCTTCTGTTCTTCCACGGCAGCGCCGAGCAAGGTGTCGTTCGTCTGGTTCTCGCTCGGGAACTCCGAGACCATCCCCAGTGGCGTGAATGCGTTCATCGCGTACCCCTTCCAACCAGTAGACAGCCTGTTGGACGCGCTGCCGGCTGCGAGCGCGTCCCCTGGGGCCAAGGCGGCGGAACATGATGAAAAGGGGGGGGTCATGCAAGGGAAAATACCCCCCGTGTTGGCAGTTTTTCGCAGGTCCGGCCTGCGGCAACCAAAACCCGCGTCAGCGCAGCCTGACCAATCCGGTCATGCCACGCAGCGCATCCGGCAACGTGCGCGCTGCATTGGCCTCTGCGGCCGCGCGCGGCAGGTCGGCGACGCTCCGCACCGGGCTTTCGGTCAGCAACGCGAACATCTCCGCAAGCTTGCCCGGCGGCATGCGCGGCCCCACTTCGGCGCGCAGTCGCGCCAGCAACGTCTCGTTGCCTGCCTGCGCGGCGGCGGACGCAAGGCGCAACAATGTGCGGGTCGGTGCCTCGGCCAGCATCCCCGTCGATGGCACCGTGCGGGCCGCCGAAGCTCGCCAGCGCGCTGGCCGCCGCCGGCCAGTCCTTGGCTGCTTCCAGCAGATCGGCGCGGGCTTCGTCGGACGCCGGCGTGTCCAGCGACGCCAGCGTGGCAACCGCGGCGTCCAGCCCGCCACGTGCGGCCGTGGCGCGGGCGAACGTGATGGTGCGGCTTTCGATGAGCGGCGGCGGCAGGTCCGTGGCCGTCGAGTCCGACAGCGTGACCAGCGCGCCTTGCGCGTCGCCCTGGGCGAGCTTCATTGCGGCCAACCTGCCACCCACCTCGGCGCGGGCAGCGCCCGGCGGGGTGGCGGCCATCAGCTTGTCCAGCACCGGCACGGCGCGCTCCGGCAGATCCAGCGCCGCCAGCCGGTCCACGAGCCGTGACGCCAGCGCCCGGCCGGGCTCGCCGTCCGGCAGCAGGTCGGGGTTTTCTTCGACCAGCGACACCAGTTCCAGCGGCGGAAGTGCCGCGCGGGCGTCCTGGGCCAACGCCTCGGCGAAGGTCTCGGCCATGCGGGCGCGGATCGCGGTGCGCTGATCGGGCCACAGATCGCTCAGTTCGCCGCCGGTTTCGCGCAGCAGCGCCAGCGCCGCCCGCCAGTTGCCGCTGCCCACGCGCAGCGACGCCACGCGCAGCCGCAGCGCCAGTTCCCGCGCGTCGCCGCGCCAGGCGTAGATGAGCTTGTCCAGCGCGTCGGCCGCCTGCGCCGTGGTCAGGCGACGCAGCATCAGGCGCAGCTCGACGGCGCGCACCGATGCGCGGGCGCGCAGCAGCCGGTCGGGCGACTGGGACAGGCGATCGAGCGTGGCCAGGGCCGGCCCGCTATGGCCCTGCGCCTCGTCCAGCAACGCGCGGGCATAGTCCAGCGAGGCATCGTCCTTGCGGGCGTCCAGCAGGCGCGTGGCCGCGTCGCGCTCACCGCCCAGCGCCATGGTCTCGACCACCAGTGGCAGCAGCCGGTCGCGCAGCGGCGGGGGATAGGCGAGCACCAGCGGCAGCGTGGCGGCGAACACGGCGGCGGCCTCCGGCGCGGGCTGGTCGCCGCCCACCTGGCCACGCAGCGCGGCACGCACGGCCCGCCACAGTGCCACTTCGTCGGTACCGCCGATGCGCGGATCGTCGATCGCGGCGGACTCGCTCAACCGTCCGGCCAGCAGCGCCGCCACCGCGCCCAGGGCGGCCGCGTCCGGCGCTTCGGCCACGCGTGCGTCCTCGGTAGCGGCGACAGTCGCCAGTGCCTGCGCCTCGGAGTCCAGGCCGAGCGCCAATTGCGCCTGCACCGCGTCCAGCCTGCGGCTGCCGCGGGACTGCGGTGGCGCGGCGGCGGCCTCGTCGGTGAGCGCTTGCAGATGGCGCTGCAGCGCTTCCACCGGCAGATTGGGAAAATTCCAGCGGCGGGTCAGGCGCGCGGCCTCGACCGCTGCCATGCTGCCGGCATCGAGCGGGTCGAGCGGCAGGACCCGGCCGTCCTCGGCGGTCAACACGAAGCCGGGACCGAGCGGAGCGGCGGCCACATGCAGGGCGATGGCGTCCGAAACCGGCTCGATGGCCACGCCCTGCAGGCTGGCGAGCACCGCGAACGCCGGTGTGCGACGGGTGACCGCCACGCCCTGGCCCGGGTCATGCTGCGTGCCGACCAGCAAGACCCCGCCGGTATCCGCGTCCGGCACCGACACGACGCTTCCGGGCGCATCCGCCGGGATCAGCAACTGCCCGTCAACAATCTGGCCGCCCAGCGGCCGCAACGGGGGCGCCTGCTCAGCCCGCGGAGTGGTCAGCGTCCAGCCGCCGCTTTGCCGCGCGAGCCGCAGCGTGGTGCCCGCCGGCAGCGTCATGCGCAGCACGGTGGCCGCGGGAAGGACCTGTACCTGTGCGGTGCCGAACACCGGGTCGTCGTGCAGCGCCGAGAGGTCGATCGGCCGGCGCTCATCGAAAACGACGAACGTGTCCGCGCCACGCTGGAACGCGGCGGCGGCGGTGCCGTCCGCGAACGGCAGCGAGACCGATGAACCGGCGTTCGAAGCGGCCAGCGCGAGCGGGCCGGAGGGCCCCGGCGAAGCCGCGGCGGGCGGCGGCGCACCGGCCAGCGGCGCCTGATCCACAGGCGCGACCGGCGCGGCGGCGATTTGTGGCGGCCCCGGCGCGGTCGCGGGGGGTGCGGTGACCGTGGGCGACGTACCGTTGTCGGCCGGCGACGGAGCCGCCGGCTTTGGCGGCATCATGGCTGGCGGCGCCGTGGCCGGAGGCATCGCGGCGCGCGTGGTCGGCCGGACAACGCGCAGTCGCCCCGCGCGTGGGGGTGGGCGGGGCGGCACGGAGACGTTCGGTCGCCGCCGGCGCATCCAGCGCGTCGATGATGAGCTTTCCTTGGCGATGCAACACGCGCCAGGCGGAGTGCGGCGCCGGTGTGACCCGCACCTCGCCGGCCGTGGCGGCGATCGCCCGGACATTGCGCGGCAGCCGGCCAGCCCGGGCGATTACCCCGCCGGTCACCCGCACGACCATGTGCCCGTCCTGCTCGACCGCCTCGGCGCTGGTGCCGTTGGGCAGATCGAGCACCATGCGGCCGAAACCATCGTGGTCGCCGGTGCGGACCGTGATGCTGGCCGGCGCGCGTGCCGATGGCGCGGGCGGGTCGGCGTGCGCGGCCAGCCGGCAGGCGAGCAGGAGGCTCGCGATCAGGCAGCAGGCAAACCGGGGCCGCATGGCCATCGTGTCAGTCGAAGCTGGCGAGCAGCTTGTCGATATCGGTCTGATCCATGGCGGCCGCCGGCAATTGCGGTCCATGCAGCAGCCCATCGTCTCCGAGCGGCGGCGAGCCGGGGGCTGCCGGCGGCAGCTCGTCGCCCCGCTCCCGACCACCGAACGCCGTCAGCATCTGCGCCACTTTCGTATCGATCGACTTCAGCGTGGTCACCACCTTGGTGATGCGCTGGCCGGTGATGTCCTGAAAGCTGCATGCCTCGTAGATCCTGGTGGTGGCATCTTGCAGCGCCGCAGCGGACGCGCCCTGTAGCTTCCCGCCGACCGTATCCAGCGTCTCGCAGACTTCCAGGATGATGTCGGTCGCCGCCGCGGTATGCGCCACGATCGCATCCAGCTCGTCGGTCGCCGACGGGATGTGGCTCGCCATGATGTCGTCCACCTGAAGTGCGGCGATCTCGGCGCGGGCGGCGGCGATGGTGCTGGCCAGGGCCTCCACCTCGGTCAGCAGGCTGGTCTCCCGCGCGCTCAGGTCGCCCTGCATCGTCTCCAATACGGCGCGGACGATCTCGGCCACGGCCTCCGGTTCGCAGGCGGGGTAGTGGGCACGCAAGGCCGCCAGGCGCCGCGGCAACGCCGCCGCGTCCTGGGCCGGGGCCGCGGCGCGACCCGTCGCTTCAAGCATTGCCGAGCACCTTTTCGATCTTGTCGCGCAGCGTCTCGGCGTTGAACGGCTTGACGATGTAGTTCGACACGCCCGCCTGCTTGGCCGCCACGACGTTCTCGGTCTTGCTCTCGGCGGTGATCATGACGAACGGCATGCCTTTCAGCTTGCTGTCGGCACGCACCTCCTGCAGCAACTGCAAACCGGTCATCGGCTGCATGTTCCAGTCGCTGATGACCAGGCCGTAGCTGCCGGTGCGCAGCTTGGACAGTGCCTCGGCGCCGTCGGTCGCCTCATCGACGTTGTTGAACTCGATCTGCTTGAGCAGATTGCGGATGATGCGCAGCATCGTCTTGTAGTCATCGACGATCAGCACGTTCATGGACTTGTCGATCGACATCCTTGGCCCTTTGGCACGACGGGTGCGGTGAGGTTTGCTCAGCCACCGCCTGCGGCTTTTGCCGGCAGCGGGTCGGTTGCGGCTGCCGCCGGGGGTGTGGCGTCCGGCACGGTGTTGGCGCGGGCGCGCATCTGCGCCAGCTCGGCGGTGACCTGACGGGCACGGTCGGGCAGCATCGCCGCTAGCACGAGGGCGGCCTTGGATTCCTTCATCCGGTCGACCACCGGCAGCAGGACGGCCATGTCCAGATCATTGAAGATCGCCGCGGCGTCACGCGGCTTCATGCTTTCGTACAGTTTGACGAGACCGCGCCAGTTCGCCTCGTCGTGGTCGCGGCGTACGGCCTCCAGCGATTCCAGGCGCTTCTGCAACGCATTCAATTCGTCGAGGCGCCGCGTCAGCCGCGTCTCGGCCGCCGACAGCACTGACTTCGCGGGCGGCTAGCGCCGCCTCCTGCGCATCGAGCGCCAGGCTGCGCTTGCGCAGATCGAGCAGCAGTGCCCGTTCGCTGTCACTGATCGGCGGCGCGGTCGCGGTGGCCGCCGCCGTATCGTCCGCCTTCGCTTGCGGCGTTGCGGCGGTTGTGTCGGGTTTCGTCGGCGCGGCCTGCGGCTCGGCGGCGCCGGCAGGAATAGCCGCCCGCACCAGCACCACCGACTTCACGCTCAGTAGCGCGCCCATCGCCAGCATCGTCAGCGGCAGCAGACGTGGCATGGGAACCGAGAGGGTCATCTCAGCGCGCCATCCGCAGCGCCTTGAGCAGATCGCGCTCGGCCTGGCTGCGCAGCCGCGGCTGCGCGGTCTGGGGCGAAGCGGCGTTCGCCGGTCGCCCGGCAGGCCGGGGGAACGCGCCCGCCTCGGCATCGCCAAGCTGCGCGATCGCGCCGCCCTCCGTGAACTGCTTGAGGTCGAAGCGCGGCGTTCCGCCGCTTTCCTGGCCCAGCCGCGCCATCTCCGCGCGCGCCGCGTCCGCCCGCGACGGCTCCGAACGAACCAGCTCGGGGCGCGATGGTACCGGCGCGATGTCCTTGCCGGCCCGCACCAGCCCCTCCAGCCGGTCGGCCAGCCGGTCGCCGCGCTCGATCAGGAACATCAGATCGTCCTTCAGCGGTCCGGCGGCATCGATCTGCTTGGCGATCTGCCGGCCGGCGCCGTCCGCCGCCGCCTGCAACCGTTCGATGCCCTGTTCCGCCTGGCGCGTGCTGGCGTTGAAGCCGGCGACCAGATCCTCCAGCGCTGAGCGGTCCCGCTTCAGCACGCCCAGCGCCCGCTCCAGCCGCAGAGCATGGAACAGCGTCGCCGCCAGCAACCCGATGAGAGCGACCTCCAGCAACCATTGCATGCTTGCGTTCCACTCCATCGCCGGTCAGACGGCCGCGTGCGGCACGGCGCGGTCGATGCGGACGGCCATGCGGTTATTGCGCCGTCCTACCTTGCCTTCGAACAGCGCGTGGCCCCGCAGCGCACCTGCACCGGTGCACCCGGCGCGCAGCCGAGCACGATCCGGTCGCCCGGGCGCAGCGCCATCACCTCGGCAAGCGTCATCACCTGCTCGTCGAGCACCACGGACAGATCGATGTCCGTGCTCCACAGTTCCTCCGCCAGATGCGTTTCCCAGATCGAATCGCGGCCGAACTTCTCGCCCATGAACTGTTGCAGCAGCAGTTCGCGCACCGGCTCCAGCGTCGCATAGGGCAGCAGCAGCTCGAGCCGGCCGCCGCGATCCTCCATGTCGATGCGCAGCCGTGTCAGCACGGCGGCGTTGGACAGGCGCGAGATGGTGGCGAAGCGCGGATTCACCTCCAGCCGCTCGAAGCGGAAGGTGACGGGGCAGAGCGGGTTGAACGCGGCCGACAGGTCGGTCAGCACCACCTGGATCATGCCGCTCCACCAGCGTGCGTTCGATGGTGGTGTACGGCCGCCCCTCGATGCGCATCGCCGCCGTGCCGCGCCGTCCACCCAGCAGCACGTCGACGATCGAGTAGATCATCGCGCTGTCCACCATCATCAGCCCGTAATTGTCCCATTCCTCGGCCTTGAACACCGCGAGCATGGCCGGCAGCGGAATCGAATTCAGGTAGTCGCCGAAGCGCAGCGACACGATGTTGTCGATGCCGACCTCGACGTTGTCGCTGGTGAAGTTGCGCAGGGACGTGGACATGATGCGCACCAGCCGGTCGAACACGATCTCCAGCATCGGCAGGCGCTCGTAGCTCACGAGGCCGGAGCTGATGATCTTCTGCATGCCGGTGCGGTGTTCGGCGCCGGCGGGGCCATTGTCGAAGCCGAGCAGGCTGTCGATCTCGGCCTGGTTCAGCACCCGCGCCGGCGCGACAGCGGCACCCTCCGCCTCGCCGTCGGCCGGCCGATCGGTCTCGGCGCCCCAGGCCGCCGCGAGAGCCTCGTCGCTCAGCGAGCCGCCGCCCTGTGCTCCGCTCATTGGATCAGGATCTCGGTGAACAGCACGTCGGTGATCCGCACCGGAGCGGCCGCGATGTCGGCGCGCGCTGATCAGCTCCTCGCGCAGCCGCCAGGTGCCGGCGCTGCCGCGCATCTCCTCGGGGCGCATTTCGCGCAGATAGGTCTGGAACAGGTCGAGCAGCTTCGGCATGGCGTTCTGCACCGCCGGCAGGTCCTCGGCCTTGGCCAGTTCGATGCGGGCATGCAGCTTGACGAACACCGGCCGCCGGCCGCTGCTGTTGAGGTTCGCAACGATGTCCGGCATGTCCAGGAACGTCGGCGGCTTGACGGATGCCGCCTCGGCCGGCTGATCCGCCGGGTGCATCTCAGACGCCGGCTTCGCGGGCCTGGTCATGCCGAGCAGCGACGGCAGGACGCCGGTGAACCACAGTGCGGCGCCAACCGTCAGCAGCAGGACAGGCACGGCGAGCAGGACAAGCTTCTTCCTGCCTCCGCCCTTCTTGCCGGCGTCCAGGGCGACATCCGCCGCCGCCCCGCTGCCATGTGCCGTTGCCGCTGCGCCGTTGCTCATCTGTCTGCCAACCGTTCGAACCGACGCATGGTGGGCGCAGGGTGCTTAAGAATGCCTTTCCCGGCGCAAATTGCCGCGTCCGCCACCGCGGCCCGGCAAACCCTGCCGCGCACCCCGCCGCCGTTGGCCGCAAGCGGCGGGCAACCGCGGCCGGACGCATGGCACGGCGGTTGCGCTGAGCACGCCAGCCGGATGCCCCG
Organism: uncultured Pseudomonadota bacterium; assembly: GCA_963764895.1. GTDB lineage: Bacteria > Pseudomonadota > Alphaproteobacteria > Acetobacterales > Acetobacteraceae > CAVXUK01. The sequence continues at coordinate 2,034,386 of CAVXUK010000004.1, read as the reverse complement.
GCCCCACAGCGCCCGGACCGCCGCCCCATGGAGAATGCCACCACCATCGCCCTGTCCCGCCTGATCGCGCAGCAGCGCGGCCTGGACGTGACCGCGACCAACCTCGCCAACTCCGGCACCCCCGGCTTTCGTGCCGAGCGAGTGCTGTTCAGCGACTGGCTGGCGCGCGAGCCGGCGGGCGGCGAGCCACCGGGGGGCGAGACGCTGAGCTACACGCAGGATCGCGCCACCTACCGCGACCACCAGCCCGGCACGCTGCGCCACACCAGCAACCCGCTCGACCTCGCCATGGCCGGCGACACCGGCTGGTTCACGGTGCAGACCGCCGGTGGCCCGCGCCTGACGCGGGCCGGGCATTTCGCGCTCAATGCCGGCGGCACCATCATCGACGAGCAAGGCAACGCGCTGCTCGACGCCACCGGCCGCCCGTTGCAGGTAACACCATCGGACACCCGGATCAGCGTCGCCGGCGACGGCACCGTGTCCAGCGAGAACGGTCAGATCGGCCGCATCGGCGTCGTAGAACCGCAGGACGTGAACAAGCTGCAAGCCGAGGGCGGACGGCTGTTCGCCAGCGCCAGCGGGACCACGCCGGTGGCGACGCCGCGCGTGGTGCAGGGCGCCATCGAGGACAGCAACGTGCAGCCGATCGCCGAGACTGAACCGGATGATGAACGATTTGCGGGAATTCCAGTTCACCACGCAGATCATCCAGGGCGAGGACGACCGGCAGAACGGCGCCATCGACAAGATCATGCAAGAAGGGCAGCTAGACGATGCGCGCGCTCGACATCGCCGGCACCGGGATGCAGGCGCAGCAGACCAACGTCGAGGTGATCTCCAACAACATCGCCAACATGACGACCACCGGCTACAAGCGCCAGCGGGCCGAGTTCCAGGACCTGATCTACCAGAATCTGCGCCGGGTCGGTTCGAACTCGTCCGATTCCGGCTCGCTGCTGCCGTCCGGCGCGCAGGTCGGCCTTGGCGTCAAGACCGCGGCGATCTACCGCATCGACGAACAGGGCAACCTGCAACAGACCAGCAACACCCTCGATATCGCCATTCAGGGCAACGGCTGGTTCCAGGTCACGCTGCCGTCGGGCGAGACCGCCTACACCCGCGACGGCAGCTTCGGCCTGTCGCCGGACGGCCAGATCGTCACCACCGACGGCTACGTCGTGCAGCCCGGCATCACGATCCCGTCCAACGCCACCGCGGTGACCATCAACGCCAGCCGGCCAGGTGCAGGTGACGCTGGACGGACAGACCGCACCGACCACCGTCGGCCACCTTCTCGCTCGCGGTGTTTCCCAACGACGCCGGACTGAGCGCACAGGGCGACAACCTGTTCCTGCAGACCAGCGCCTCGGGCACACCGGTGACCGGCGCGCCGAGCGCGCCCGGTTTCGGTTCGACGTTGCAGGGGTTCGTCGAGACCTCCAACGTCAACGTGGTGAGCGAGATCACCGATCTGATCACCGCGCAGCGCGCCTACGAGATGAACAGCAAGGTCATCACGGCGGGCGACCAGATGCTGTCCACCCTGACCAACCTGCGGTGAGGCAAACCATGCGCGTCCTTCCGGCCCTGTTGCTCGGTATCGCGGCGGCGGCGCCCGCCCGTGCGGCCACGCTGCGCACGATGACATCGCTGTCGGCGCCCGTCGTGCTGCTCTCCGACCTGTTCGACGACGCCGGCGCAGAGGCGGCCCGCGTGTTGGGACCCGCGCCGCCGCCCGGCGAGCGCATCGTGGTGGAGGCGCCGCAGCTCGCCGCCATCGCCCGGCAGTTCCATGTCGACTGGCGCCCGGCCTCGTCCGCCGACCGCGCCGTGCTCGACCGGCCCGGCCGGCTGCTGCCGCGCCAGATGCTGCTCGACGCGCTGGATGCGGCTCTGGTCAATGCCGGCGCACCGGCGCTCAACGACATTGACCTGCCGGATTTCGAGCCGCCGCTGGTCCCGCTCGGCAGCCAGCCGCACACGCTGGTCGAGCAGATGGACTACCAGCGCGACAGCGGGCGGTTCACCGCCGACGTGCTGGTCAGCGGCGATGCCATGCCGCCGATGCGGCTGCGGCTGGTCGGCAACGTGGCGGAGGTGGCGGAGGTGGCCGTGCCGTCGCGCCGGCTGGCCGCCGGCAGCGTGCTGCGTCCCGGCGATCTGGTGCCCGCGCGCGTGCGGTCCGCTTCGCTGCGCGGCGAGGCGGTGCGCGATCTGGAGCAGGCGGTCGGCATGGCGGTGCGTCGCGCGATCATGCCGGGCCAGCCGTTGCTCACTCGCCGACCTGCAACGGCCGATCGTGGTCGCCAAGGGTGCGCATGTCGCCATGGAGTTGCGTTCGCCCGGGCTGGCGGTGGCTGCGCAAGGCATCGCGCTCGCGGCCGGTGCGGTCGGCGAGCGTATCCAGGTGCTCAACCCGTCCTCGCGCATGGTCGTCGACGGCGAGATCACCGGAACCGACCGCGTCGCCGTGGCGCCCGACAGCGTGCCGCTGCCGGCCGATGCACGCTTGATCAGCGCGCTGGGGGTGGCGCCATGACGCGCCGGGCCCTGCTGCTGCTGTTGCTCCAGACCGCCCTGTCGGGCTGCGATGCCACCTGGCAGCGGCTCGCCGATGGCGGCGGGCCGCCGAAGATGACGCCGAGCAGCGATCCGACCAAAGACCCGTCCTGGCGCCCGGTGAGCCTGCCGATGCCGGCGGCACGGCCCATCGTGGTCAACGCCAACGCGCTCTGGCGGCCGGACGGCCGCGCGTTCTTCCAGGACCAGCGCGCGGCCAATGTCGGCGACATCATCACCGTACTGGTCAACATGACCGACGCCGCCGACATCACCAACGCCAGCAACGCCACGCGTACGACCAGCCAGACGATGGGCACGCCGAACCTGTTCGGGCTGGAGGCGGCCATACCGCGTATCCTGCCCGGCAGCACCTCCTCCAGCCTCGTCTCGACCGCCAGCACCAACAGCAACGTCGGCACCGGCGAAATCAAGCGCGGCGAGACCATCACGCTGCGGGTCGCCGGCGTCATCACGCAGGTGCTGCCGAACGGCAATCTGGTGGTTGCCGCGCGCCAGCAGGTGCGGGTGAACTCGGAGCTGCGGGAATTGCTGGTCAGCGGCGTCATCCGCCCGCAGGACATTGCGAGCGACAACACGGTGCTGCACGACCGCATGGCCGAGGCACGGATCTCCTACGGCGGGCGCGGCCAGCTCACCGATGTGCAGACCCCACCATACGGGCAGCAACTCATGAACATCCTGCTGCCGTTCTGACCGCCGGGCTTTCGTGACGTGCGCAAACCTCCAGGGGTTTGCTCAGGCCAGCACGCGCGGCGGCGGGCCGGCATCGAGGCTGCCGGCGAGCACCTCGCGCGGGGTCAGGCACAGCCAGTCGATCTCGGCCAGCGTTGCCTCCGACTCGCGGGTCAGGAAACCGAGCACCTCGGCGCCGCGCACGAGCCCGGTGGCGACCGCCGTCAGTTCGCGCGGGCTGGCGACGCCGAGGCTGGCATGGGTGCGGTCCCAGCGCGCCTCCATGGCCGGGCGCAGCGCCGTGCGCCCGGCCGGCGCAAGCTCCGTCCAATGTTCGTCGGCGACGCCGTCCACCATCGCCTCCACCACCGCACGTCCGGTGCCTTGTGCCATCACCACGGTGCGGCCGGCGCGCCACGCAACCTCGTGGTCGCCCTCCAGGCGCGAGGTGACGAGCAGCCGGTTGCCTGGGGCGGCCGAAATGCGCAGCGATACCATCGCCGGCACGCCGCTGTCGGGGCAGACCAGCCCGACCGTGAGGAACGCCTCGCCTTGCGGCGCGCGCGATGTCTGCGCCACCGGATCGTCCACCGCCGTCTCGATCGGCCCATCCAGCGGTTCGTCCAGGGCGCGCAGCACCGCGGTCGCCAGCACCTCGGGGCCGCTACCCGCGGCCGCCAGCGCGCGCTCGAGCCGCAGTGCGAGGCGGGAGACCGGCAGTCCGCACAACGCGAATGGCCCGGCGGCCATCATCGCTGCCGGCACCTCCCCGCGCAGCCGCAGCAGCTTCACTTCCTGGCCGGAGGAACGCACATCGCTGCCGCGGAACACATGGCGGTCACTGGCCATGGCGACGCCATAGCCGTTCATGACCGCAACCTGGATCGTCATGCCGCACCCCTGCCGGATGTTCACGGGTCCGTGATATCAATAAGTCGGTTGAACGGGCGGTGCCACTACAATCGCGTGCGGCATGTGTATTGGGCGAGCAGCGTGTTTTGGTTGACGGGGCGCTATGGCGCTTGTAGCCCCGGATTGTGACAATGGAAGTTCCGTCGACTCCGACGCTCCCACCGGCCGCCCGCCCGTTCGTCCGAGTCCGCGGCCGCTCGTTCATGGCGCTTGTACTGGTCCCGGAGCCGCCGGTGGCGGATTGGCTCGCGGGGCTGGACGCGCAGATGCAGCGGTCCCCCGCCTTCTTCGCGGGCAAGCCGGTGGTGGTCGACCTCACCGCGCTGCTGTCCGTGCCGGAAGTGGTCGCGGGACTGCTGGAGGCGCTGGCCGCACGCGGCATCCGCGTGGTGGGGATCGAGGGCGCCGAGCCGGCGGTGACGGGGATCGTGCTGCCGCCGCTGCTCAGCGGCGGGCGCACCGTGCTCGAGGGGCTGGTGCCCGACGCACCCGCACCACAGGCGAGCGAGCCGCCAGCGACCGAGCCGGCCGAGCCACCGTTCCTGGTGGTGGAGGAACCGGTGCGCTCCGGCCAGTCCGTGGTGTTCCCGCGCGGGGACGTCACCGTGGTGGGCAGCGTCGCCTCCGGCGCGGAAGTGGTCGCCGGCGGGTCGATTCATATTTACGGCACCTTGCGCGGCCGTGCCGTCGCCGGTGTCGCGGGCAATGCCCAGGCACGCATCTTCTGTCGCCGCCTGGAAGCCGAGTTGCTGGCTATCGACGGTCTGTACCGCACCGCCGACGACATCGAGGCGCGATTGCGCGGCAAAGCGGCGATGGCATGGCTGGAAGGCGACTCGATGCGTGTGGCAAGCCTGGACTGAGTGCGGTGGGGGCGGCGGCAACCGCCCAGGAGGATGTGATTGATGTCCAAGGTTCTTGTGGTGACGTCCGGCAAGGGTGGGGTCGGCAAGACGACGAGCACGGCGGCGCTCGGTGCGGCACTCGCGCAATCGGGCAACACCGTCGTGGTGGTCGATTTCGATGTCGGGTTGCGCAATCTCGACCTCGTGATGGGCGCCGAGCGGCGCGTGGTGTTCGACCTCATCAACGTCATCCAGGGCGACGCGCGGCTGCCGCAGGCGCTGATCCGCGACAAGCGGATCGATACGCTCGCATTACTGCCGGCGTCGCAGACGCGCGACAAGGACGCGCTGACCTCCGAGGGAGTGGGCAAGGTCATCGAAGAGCTGCGCGAGAAGTTCGACTGGGTGATCTGCGACAGCCCGGCCGGCATCGAGAAAGGCGCGACGCTGGCCATGCACCACGCCGACATGGCGGTGGTGGTGACCAACCCGGAGGTCTCGTCGGTCCGCGACTTTGACCGGATCATCGGCATGCTGGACTCGAAGACAGCCAGGGCGGCGCGCGGCGAGCGGATCGAAAAGCATCTGCTGCTGACCCGCTACGACCCGACACGTGCGCAGCGCGGCGAGATGCTGAAGGTCGAGGATGTGCTCGAGATCCTGTCGATCCCGCTGCTCGGCATCATTCCGGAGAGCGAGGAGGTGCTGCGCGCCTCCAACCTTGGCTCCCCCGTTACGTTGAATGCGCCGCAGAGCGGGCCGGGCCGGGCCTATTTCGATGCGGCGAAACGCCTGATGGGCGAGACGCTGCCGATGATCATGCCGGGCGACAAGCGCGGCCTGATGAGCAAGCTGTTCGGGCGGAGGGTGGCATGAGCCTGTTCGGGTTCTTCACCCGCTCTCGCGCGACGGCGCCGGTGGCGCGCGAGCGTTTGCAGATCCTGCTGGCACATGAACGGGCGGTGGGCGGCGGCTCGGATCTCGTCGCCACGCTGAAGGAAGAAATTCTTGCCGTGATCGCCAAGCATTTTCCGCTGGAACGCGAGAAGGTGCAGGTCAAGCTCGATCAGGGCGATGCGTTTTCGACGCTGGAAATCGATATCGAGGTCCCCTCGATGGCCAAGCGGGCGTCACCGGGCGGCGGGGCAAGGCTGGCGGCGGGCGGGTAACGGCTGCCCAACAGCTTCATCAGCGTCAGGCACTGGTTTCTGTATTGCAGCGCGGCAGGGCGCGTCGTTCGCCAGCCAAGCGCCCGTCCGGTCTCGACCATGCGGCGGATCGGCGTATGCTGCCGACATAACCGGCAGTTGCGAGTATCTCCATGATCCATGTCCTCGCTTTCATCACCGCCCAGCCCGGCCAGCGCGCCACGCTGCTGGAAGCGTTCCATGCGCTGATCCCCACCGTCCATGCCGAAGCCGGCTGCATCGAATACGGCCCGGTTATCGACGCCCCCGATTTCGGCGGCATCCAGACGCCGTTGGGGCCGGATACGTACGTGGTGGTCGAGAAATGGGAAAGCGCCGAGGCGCTGCGTGCCCATGCCGGTGCGCCGCATATGGCGGAATACGGCGCCAGGACCAAGCACCTGATCGCCAAGCGCGTCATCCATGTGCTGACGGCTGGCTGAGCATCCCCTACCTGCCGTGCAGCGCCGGCGCGCCCGGCGGCGCTGCACGCGCCCAGGCCGGCTGCGCGCCGAGCACATACAGTTCGATCCTCGTCACGCCCGCAGGCAGCGGCGGCAGCCGCGCGTGCCCGTCCGTCCAGCGCCAGATGCCGGCCAAGCCGTGCTCCGGCGCATGGAAGCCGTCGCACAGCGCCGGGTCGCTGGCCGGCAGAGTTCCGGCTGTCGGCGCCGCTATGCAGCACCACATGCGACAGCATGACGCCGAGCCGGCGGCGGTCCTCGGACGCCGGATCGGTCTCCGCGGGCACGCCGGCGCGCGAGACGATGCGGACATCGCTTGCCGCGGGTGGCAGAACGAACCGGCGAAGAACGCGCCCGGCGACGCTCGGGTTCACCCGGGCGCCATCGACCAGCAGATGCAGGTCCGGATCGGGCGTCATGGTGTGGCCAAGCGTGCCCGCGCGGGCCAGCAATGCGTGCCGCAGCTCCCGCAGCGCCGGGCCGGCCTGCAGACGCGGCGCACAATCGGTGGGCGACGGTGCCGCCGCGGCAAAATCCGGATGCAGCGCCACGACCGGCGCGCCGGCAAAGGCGGCGCGGCCGCCGCGCTCGGCGAAGCTTTCCGCCGGCGCCCCCTCGGCCAGCAGCACCGCATGGCCTTGCAGCGCGACGTGGAAATACGTGACGCGCAGCATCGACGCCTCGCGCAGGATCGTCGCGCCATTGACCAGAAGGCGCGCCGGGATCAGCGCGTGCTGGAGATACAGCGCATGGTCGGGCGAGACCAGCAGGTCACGGCACGGAATGCCGTTGGCCAGCGCGCCGCGCCGGATGCGGATGGGCGCTGCCGCATCGTGGCTTCGGTGCCGGGACAGGTCGATCGTGCGCCGTCCCACCCACTCCACCAGCCGCGGTGCGCCACCCAGCGTGATCACGCAGGCACCCGGCGCCAGATCCTCGACAGGGACATCGCCCCTGTCGGTCAGGATGCGCGTGCCGCGCACGAAGCACACCGGGCCGCCCAGGCCTACCGATCCACCGACGCCCAGAGACATCGTTGCGCCCTCCCGTCTGACGCGCAAACGTTGCCATGGGTCTCGCCGATGCCGGCACCCTGTATGGTCCCGCAATCTTGATAAACGCTGGTTTGAGCGGAATCGATGCGGCGCGGCGGTACGGGGTGCCTTCACCGCCTGCCAACTGCGGAGTATGCGGGAAAGGCTGTGATGCCACTGCAGGACCCAAACCATGACCGCGTCCGCGCCTGCCGACACAATGGCCGACACAATGTTCGATCTGCTCGCGCGCGGTGCGGAGGACGCACCAGCCATCGGCGCGCCCGGCCGGCCGTGGCTGACGCATGGCGGCTTGCGCGCGCTTTGCGTGCGCACGGTGGCAGCGCTCAACGGGATGGGCATCGGCCGCGGCGACCGCGTGGCGATCGTGCTGCCGAACGGGCCGGAAGCGGCAGCGGTCTTCGTGGCGATCGCCTGCGGCGCCACCACCGCGCCGCTGAACCCGGCCTACAAGCTGGAAGAATTCGCGTTCTATCTGGCCGACCTCGGCGCCAGGGCGCTGGTGATCGCCGAGGGCATGGACAGCCCGGCGCGCGCGGTCGCCGCTTCGCGTGGCATTCCGGTGCTGACGCTCCGGCCGGGCGAGGCGGCCGGTGACTTTGTGCTGCGGCCCGAAGGCGAACTGACCGGCATCGCGGCGCGCCCCGGCATGGCGACGCCGGAGGATCATGGCGCTGGTGCTGCACACCTCCGGCACCACGTCGCGGCCGAAGATCGTGCCGCTGCGGCAACAGCAACGTGACCGCCTCCGCCGGCAATATCGGCCGCGCGCTGGCGCTCACGCCCGACGATCTGTGCCTCAACATCATGCCGCTGTTCCACATCCACGGGCTGATCGCGGCCACGCTGGCCTCGCTCGCGGCCGGCGCCTCGGTGTGCTGCACGCCGGGCTTCAACGCGTTCCGCTTCTTCGCCTGGTTCGACGAGGTGCGGCCGACCTGGTTGACCGCGGTGCCGACCATGCACCAGGCGATGCTGCCATTCGCCGAGCGCAACGCGCGCCGTGCTGGCACGCGGCCGGCTGCGGCTGCTGCGCTCCTCGTCCGCCTCGCTGCCGCCGCCGGTGATGGCGGCGCTGGAGGCGGCGTTCGGCGTGCCGGTGATCGAAAGCTACGGCATGACCGAGGCGGCGCATCAGATGGCCAGCAATCCGCTGCCGCCGGCGCCGCGGTTTCCCGGCTCGGTCGGCATCGCCGCCGGGCCGGAGATCGCGATCATGGACGAGGACGGCGTGTTGCTGCCGGCGGGCACGCCGGGCGAGGTGGTGATCCGCGGCCGCAACGTCACCGCCGGCTACGAGGCCAATCCGGAGGCCAATGCCACGCGCCTTCACCGATGGCTGGTTCCGCACCGGCGACGAGGGCTGGCTCGACGACGGACGGCTATCTGCGCCTGACCGGCCGGCTGAAGGAGATCATCAATCGCGGCGGCGAGAAGGTCTGCCCGCTGGAGGTCGACGCGGTGCTGATGGACCATCCAGCGGTGGCGCAGGCGCTGACGTTCGCGCATGCCGCACGCAAAGCTCGGCGAGGAGGTCGCGGCGGCGGTCGTGCTGCGGGCCACGGCCAGCATGCGACGAGTGCGGCGCTGCGCGATTTCGCGGCAACGCGGCTGGCGGCGTTCAAGGTGCCGCGCCACGTCGTGTTCCTCGATCGAAATCCCGAAGGGCGCCACCGGCAAGCTGCAGCGCATCGGGCTGGCGGCGCGGCTCGGGCTGACGGCATGAAGATCGGCGATCTTCGGCGCCGGCGCGATCGGCGGGCTGCTGGGCGCGCGGCTGGCTGCCGTCGGGCGCCGATGTCACCTTCGTCGCGCGCGGCCCGCATCTGGCGGCGATGCAGACGCAACGGCGTCACGCTGCACAGCGGCGGCGAGACCATGACGGTCGCGGCCGCGCTGCGTGGCCGATGCGGCGCGAGGCCGGCGTGCAGGATTTCGTCATCGTCACGCTGAAGGCGCATGCGCTGCCGCGGCGCCGCCGCCGATCGCTCGCGCGCATGATGGGGCCGGAGACCGCGCTGGTGACGGCGATCAACGGCGTGCCCTACTGGTATTTCTTCGGCCTCGACGGCCCGTATCGCGACCGGCGCGTCGCCAGCGTCGATCCCGGCGGCGTGGCTGTGGGACGACGCTGCCGCCGGCGCAGGCGATCGGCTGCGTCGTCTATCCGGCGGCCGAGGTGGTCGCGCCCGGCGTGATCGAGCACACCTACGGCGACCGCTTCACGCTCGGCGAGCCGGACGGCAGCCGCAGCGCGCGCGTCGCAGGCGCTGGCGGCGGCGCTGCAGCGCGGCCGGGTTCAAGGCGCCGGTGCGCCCGCGCATCCGCGACGAGATCTGGGTCAAGCTGTGGGGCAACCTGGCCTTCAACCCGCTCTCGGCGCTGACCGGCGCGACGCTCGACCGGCTGACCGGACGGCACCGATCTGCGCGCGGTGGCGCGGGCGATGATGCTGGAGGCGCAGGCGGTGGCGGAGGCGCTCGGCGTGCGCTTCGCGATCGATCGTCGACAAGCGCATCGACGGCGCCGCCGAGGTCGGCGCCCACAAGACCTCGATGCTGCAGGATCTGGAGCGCGGCCGGCCGATGGAGATCGACGCGCTGCTCGGCGCGGTGGTCGAACTCGGCGCACTGGTCGGCGTTGCGATGCCGACCAGCGAGATGGTGCTGGCGCTGCTGCGCGAACGTGCCCGTATCACGGGGTGTTACGACGGTTAGCCTTTTGTTGCCGTATCGCTGGACGGAGCAGGGCGATAGTCTCCACCGTGCCGGACAGCGCCGGGGCATGCCCAAGGCGGCGACGGTGCAGCACGATGATCGGCTGGAGGTGGGGCGAAGTGGCGCAAATCATCGTCATCGACGACGAGCCGAATGGTACGGCGGTTGCTCCAGCAGATGCTTGAGCGTGCCGGTCACGACGTGGTGGCGGCAGCCGATGGCGTGGAGGGCCTCGCCGCCGCGCGGGCGCACCAGCCCGACCTCGTGGTCACCGACATTCTGATGCCCAACAAGGAAGGGATCGAGACTATTCGCGAACTGCGCCAGGAAGTACCGGGCCTGCCGATCCTGGTGATCTCCGGCGATCCCGGATCGAAGCTGTATCTGGAAATGGCGCGGCTGCTGGGCGCCCATGCGGCGCTGACCAAGCCGTTCCGTTCGGCCGATCTGCTTGGCGCGGTCGATCGGCTGCTGGGTATGGCCAAGGTCTGAGGCTGCCTGGCTCTGCAACCATGGGCATGCCCGTGCGCCCGACGATGGCCATTCCGGCCGACAGGTCGCTCAGCGACGCGACATGGGAGCGGCTGCTGGCCCGACGGGGCGAGGACGCGTTTCTCTCGCCGCTTTACGGTCCGCTGATCGCGCGTCCGACCGCGCCGGATGGTTGCTTCGTGCTTGGCCGGATCGCGCAGAGTCTCGACGGGCGTATTGCCACAGCCAGCGGTGCCAGTTTCTGGATCAGCGGCCCTGACGACATCCTGCACACGCACCGGCTGCGCGCGCTGTCCGACGCTACCGTGGTCGGCGCCGGCACCGTGCAGGCCGATGATCCGCTGCTGACGACGCGGTTATGTCCCGGCGCGTCGCCGGTGCGCGTGGTGATCGATACCGACCGGCGGCTGGCCGACGGCTATCGGATGTTCCGCGCCGGGCCGCCCACGCTGCTGCTATGTGCCGAAGACGCCGCCGGCCCGGACCGGCTGGGCACCGCCGAAATCGTTCGGCTGCCACGCGCGCAGGGCAGGCCGGCCCTGTCCGTGTCTGCAATCCTGACCGCCCTGGCCTTGCGCGGCCTGCGGCGCGTGTTCGTCGAAGGCGGCGGGGTGACCGTCTCGCGCTTTCTGGCGGCCGGCGGCCTGGACCGGCTGCATGTGACGGTCGCGCCGCTGCTGCTCGGCTCGGGCGTGCCGGCGTTCACGCTGCCCTGCGCGGAGCGGCCGGACGACGGAATGCGCCTGCGCTGGTCGCTGCACCGGCTGGGCGAGGACTTGCTGTTCGACATTCCGCTCGATCGCGCGCGCCCGCCCGCCTGCATATGACCCGCGCCCGTGCGTTCTGGACGGTCGCACCCGGCATCGGAGAGTTGCGCGAGGAGACACTTCCGGAGCCCGGGCCGGACGATGTTCTGGTGCGCACGCACGCCAGCGGCATCTCGCGCGGCACCGAAGCCACCGTGTTCGCCGGCCGCGTGCCGCCGAGCCAATACGAGACGATGCGCGCACCGATGATGGGCGGCAGCTTTCCGTTCCCGGTCAAATACGGCTACGCTGCCGTCGGCCTCACGCCATCCAACGAGCGGGTGTTCGTGCTGCATCCACACCAGGACGTCTTCATTGCCCCGCGCGCGATGTGCGTGACGGTACCCGATGGCGTGCCGACGCCACGCGCGGTGCTCGCCGCAAACATGGAAACGGCACTCAATATTCTCTGGGATGCGATGCCGCTTGCCGGCGAACGGATCATGGTGGTGGGCGCCGGCGTGGTGGGGCTGCTGGCCGCGGCGCTGCTGGCACGCATTCCGGCGGCGCATGTCACGCTCGTCGATCCGAACGTCGCGCGTGCCGCGCACGCCGCCCGCCTCGGCTGCAGCTTCGCGACACCGGAGAATGCGCCACCCGATCAGGAGCTGATCGTCCACGCCTCCGGCACCGAGGCCGGATTGCATCTCGCGCTCGACCGCGCGGCGTTCGAGGCGCGCATCATCGAGGCAAGCTGGTTTGCCGACCGGCTGCCCGCGCTGCCGCTGGGCGACGTGTTCCACCCGCGCCGTCTGCGCATCGTGTCGTCGCAGGTCGGCAGCATTGCCGCACCGATGCGCGGCCGCCGCAGCCATGCGCAACGCCTGGCGATAGCGCTGGCCCTGCTGGCAGACGTTGCCTTCGATATGCTGCTGGAGCCGCCGACCGCATTCACGGCCCTGCCGGATGCCATGCCCCGGCTGCTGCAAGACGGGCTGTGCCACGTCGTCGCCTACGTATAGAAAACGGTGTGACCGGCGTGGAGAGACGCATGTACAGCCTGACCGTCTGCGACCACATCATGATCGCCCACAGCTTTCGCGGCGCCGCGTTCGGCCCCGCGCAACGTGTGCATGGCGCCACCTTCGTGGTGGAGGCGGAGTTTCGCGCCGCCAAACTCGACGATGCCAACCTGCTCATCGACATCGGGCTGGCCAAGACCGAACTGCGCCGCATTCTCGACGCGGTCGACTACCATAACCTCGATGAGCTGCCGGCGTTCGCCGGCCAGAACACGACCACGGAATTCATGGCGCATTACATCTTCACCCGGCTCGCCGATGCGTGCCGCACCGGCGTGATGGGTGACGGCGGCAAGGCGGTAACGACGATGAAGGTGCTGCTGCGCGAAAGTCCGCTGGCATGGGCGGCGTATGAGGGCAGCGTCGCGTGATGCGGGCATCGCTGCTGGTCCCCGCGCCGTTCGCGACCGTTTCCGGCGGCTACGCCTATGATCGTGCCATCGTGGCCGGGCTGCGGGCGGCGGGTCACACGATGGACGTGATCGAACTCGCCGGTCGCCATCCGCTACCCGATGATACCGCCATCGCGTCGGCCAGCGACGCCTGGGATAGCCTGCCAGCCGATGCGGTGCCGATCATTGACGGGTTGTGCCTGCCTGCCTTCGCCGCATGCGCCGATGCACTCGCGCGGCGGCACGCGGTCGGGCTGATCCATCATCCGACGGCGCTCGAAACCGGGCATGACCCGGCCACGCGCGACATCTTGCGGGCCAGCGAATGCGCGCTGCTGCCGACACTGGCGCGCGTGGTCGTCACCAGCGCGCAGACCGGCGAGCGACTGACACGCGACTTTGGCGTCGCGGCCGAGCGCATCGCGGTCGTGGTTCCGGGAACAGCGGACGCGCCGCGCGCCACAGGCTCCGGCGGACCCGGCTGCGCAATCCTCGCGGTCGGCGTCATCACGCCGCGCAAAGGCCACGACGTGCTGATGCGCGCGCTCGCCAAACTGTTCGACCTGGACTGGACCCTCACCATCGCGGGCGGGCCCCGCGACCCGGTCCATGCCCAGACGCTGACCGCGCTCGCGGCAGAGCTCGGCATCACGCAGCGCGTCAGCTTCCCGGGCGAGGTGGTCGCGGAAGCCCTGGAGGAATTGTGGCGGCGCGCCGACCTGTTCGCTCTCGCCACGCATTATGAAGGCTACGGCATGGCGATCGCCGAAGCGCTGAAGCGTGGTCTGCCGGTGGCCACCACCGATGCCGCCGCCGCCGGCACGCTGGTGACGCCGGAGGTCGGCGTGCTGATGCCGGTCGGCGACCACGCCGCACTGTCGCGCGCACTGCGCCGCATGATCTTCGACACCGCGCTCCGCCGCGAAATGAGCGAGGCAGCGTGGCAAGCCGGCCGGGCGCTGCCGGACTGGACCATGCAGGCGCGCGCGTTCGCGCACGCCATGCGGACGTGACAATACGCCCGCCCATCCCAACGTAACGTGCGGGCGCTGATGGGAGGACACCGACAATGCCACTGCTGGGCTGCATCGCCGACGATTTCACCGGCGCGACCGACCTCGCCGCCATGCTGGTGCGCAACGGCATGCGCAGCGTACAACTGATCGGCGTGCCTGCGCCCGCCGATGCGGTGCCGGACGCCGACGCCATCGTCGTTGCGCTGAAATCCCGCACCGCGCCCCCAGGCGACGCGGTGCGCGACAGTCTGGCTGCCCTCGAATGGCTGCAGCGGGCCGGCTGCCGGCAGTTCTTCTTCAAGTACTGCTCGACCTTCGACAGCACCGAGCGTGGCAATATCGGGCCTGTCGCCGATGCGCTGATCGCCTCCCTCGGCTGCGGGTTCGCACTCGCCTGCCCGGCATTCCCCGCCAACAACCGCAGCGTCTACCAGGGCCATCTGTTCGTCGGCGCCACGCTGCTGAACGAGAGCGGGATGGAGCACCACCCGCTCACGCCGATGACAGACGCCAACCTCGTGCGCGTGCTGTCGCGGCAGACCGATGGCACGGTGGGACTGGTGCCGTTCGGCACTGTCGAACAGGGCGCGGCGGCGATCCGCGATGCGATGACCACGCTGAAGGAACAGGGACGCCGCTACGCCATCGTCGACGCGGTGACCGACGCGCATCTGCACGCCATCGGCGAAGCCGCCGCGACGCATGCGCTGCTCACCGGCGGCTCGGGCGTCGCGATCGGCCTGCCGGAGAATTTCCGTCGCGCCGGCGTCCTGCCGGTGCTTGACGATCCCGCCTCGCTGCCATCCGTTGCCGGCCACGCGGCGGTGCTCGCCGGCTCCTGCTCGCGTGCCACGCTGTTCCAGATCGGCACCGCGCGCGCGCATGTGCCGGTGCTGGAGCTCGATCCGCTCGCCACACCGGATGCCGCCGAACTGGCGCAACAAGCGATTGCGTGGATGGACGGCAAGCTCGGCGCGACGCCGGTCGTGATCGCCGCCTCCGCACCGCCGGAACAGGTCGCAGCACTGCAGCAGCGCCTCGGCCGTGACGCCGCCGGCGCGCTCGTGGAGCACGCGCTGGCCGCCATTGCCGAGGCGCTGGTGGCGCGCGGCGTGCGCCGGCTGGTGGTGGCAGGCGGCGAAACGTCGGGCGCCGTGGTGACGCGCCTCGGCGTCCGCGCGCTGCGCATCGGCGCGCAGATCGACCCCGGCGTGCCATGGACATACGCGACCGGCAGCGGCGATGCGCTGCTGCTGGCGCTCAAGAGCGGCAATTTCGGCGGCGCCGGACTTCTTCCTCAAAGCGTTCGCGATGCTGGGGGACGCATGACCGAACACGACATCCGCGACCTGCTGGTGAGCCTGGCGGCCAGCCTGTTCGCGCGCGGCTTCTCGGTCGGCAGTGCCGGCAATATCAGCGTGCGGCTGGAGGACGGCTACCTGATCACGCCGACCAATTCGTCACTTGGGCGGCTCGATCCGGCGCGGCTGTCGAGGCTGGATGCCGCGTTCACGCCGGTCAGCGGCGACAAGCCGTCGAAGGAAGTGTTCATGCACCGCGCCTTCTACACGGCGCGGCCGGACGCGGGCGCGGTGGTGCATCTGCACTCGACGATGGCCACGGCCGTGGCATGCCTGCCCGACGTGGACATGGCAAATCCGATCCCGCCGCTGACGCCGTATTTCGTCATGCGGGTGGGACGGTCCATGCCGGTGGTCCCGTACTACCGTCCCGGCGATGCGGCCATGGAACCGGCGATCCACGATGCCGCGCGAGACGCACGCGCCGTACTGCTGGCCAATCACGGTCCGGTCGTGTCAGGCAAAACGCTGACCGACGCGGTGTACGCGGCCGAAGAACTGGAAGAAGCAGCAAAGCTGTTCCTGCTGCTGCGTGGTGCTGCGCCACGGTTGCTGACGCCGGCCAACGTTGACGATCTGCTCAACACGTTCGGCTGAGCAGACCGTCAACGCCGTGCATGCGTCAGGCCGCCGCGTCGCCGGTGGTCTCGACGCTGGTCTCGGGCGCCGGGGTTTCGACCGGCGCAGGCGCGGGAGCCGCGGCCTTGCGGCTGCGACGCACGGGCTTCGCCTCCGGCACGGGTGTCGGCTCCGGCGCGGGTGCCGCCGCCGGAGCGGCGCGGCGCCCAGCGGTCTTGCGGGCAACACTTGCAACCTTGCGTGCCACCGGCTTGCGCGCGGTCGTCGCCTTTGTCGCCGTCTTGGTCTTGACCGCCACCGCCTTGCGGGGTGCCGCACGCGTGGTCTTGGCCGCAGCCTTGCGTGCTGCCGGCTTCGTCGCTTTGGCGGTGGCGGCCTTGCGTGGCGCCTTCGCGGCTGTTGCCGTCGCGCGCTTCGGCGCGGCCTTGCGTGCTGCCGGCTTGGCCGCCGCCGTCCGCTTCGTCGCCGTCTTGGTCGCGCTTTTTGCGGGCGCTGCCTTCTTGGCGCTCTTCGCCGGCGTCTTCTTCGCCGCCGCCTTAGGTGCCGCCTTGGCGGCGCGCGTCGTTGGCGCGGCCTTCGCCGCCGGCTTGCGCTTGGCCGCTACGGGCTTGCGCGTGCCAGCGCCCGCACGTTTCGTCGTCGCGCGAACGGCCAGCGCCTGCGCGCGTGGACGTCCTGAGTTGGTCTCGTCGTTGCTCACGTCCAACATCTCCTTATGCCGTGGATAGTCTGCATCGTCATTCTCGTCCTTCGTCACTGGCTGCAACGGACACCGGTATTGCCGGTTCCGCAACATGCGCAGCAAGCGCATCGGCGGTCATCGTGCACGCACCATGCGGCACGCGGCGGCACTGCGACCGTCGTCCATGGCGTGCCGCAACGCCACGAATGGACTCCGGTGTTCGGTCCGCGCAGCTGACGCGCTTTGACGAATTGCAAATCGTCAGCGCGGGGGCCTTGACTCCGCTATCTGCTCTATTGCGTACCAATGTCAACAGGAAGCACCACTGACCGGCTGCCGCAACCGCATAAAGTCGCGAGGTGCGCGCAAGCAGATGGCCACAAACGCCTGAGCTGCGGCCACGACGATGGGCGATGCGGTGCGCCGCATGCGCCGCGTCTGCGCCGGCGCCAACGTGCGAAGGCGATCATCCATCCGGCGGCAGCAACGTCGCCCCGCACCGCGCCGAGCCGCGTGTCGCGATCCGACGGGTCACCGGATGCAATCGTTCCGGATTGCTACGAAATGCGCGATGCCGATGCACGAGCGTGCAATCGCGCCCGCTGACGTGCTTGCCGGGCACCGCCGCGCCGCCGGGCGTCTCCGCAATACCTGCCAATGACCGCGATAGCGTCGACGATGGCACCACCACCACTACCCCGGACAGCGGCGTTACCGGTCGCGGGCAGGCGTTGAGCATTCTTGCCTGACGGCACGGCTGGGTTCGTCGTCTGTCGGGTTTGCGACCAGATCGTGCGGATCTTCAGCGCGCGTTAACGTTTGGCGTGACAGGATTGCTGGCACCGGCCCAGAACGGACTCATGCGGTTTGCGGAAAAAACTTCCGCGCGCTGCGCCGTGCGGGCCGACGCCGCGGCCGTATGGTCGCACTGCATGGCGGGGATGCGGCTGGCCGCTTGGTGATCCCGGCACCGGATCGCGCACTTGATCCATGGCGCCGGCTCGCTCAATTAGGGGTCTGAATTGATCGGGCACGGACCCACACCGCAAGATGAATCCGACCTCACTGCCCGATCCGGCGCCTGTCCGCTGGATCGCCCCCCGTGCGCCGGAGCGCGCCGCCTGGTCCATGCCAGCGCTCGGCATCGCCATGGGACGCGGGCTGGCCATGCGCTGCCCCGCGTGTGGCGAGGCGAAGCTGTTTCAGGGCTATCTGACAGTCACGCCTGTCTGCCCGCACTGCGGCGCACCGCTGGGCCTCGCGCGCGCCGACGACGCCCCACCGTATTTCACCATCTTCATCGTCGCCCATGTCATCGTCGGCGCCATGCTGATGCTGGAGCAAGCCTACGCGCCGCCGCTATGGGTCCATGCGGTGATCTGGCTGCCATTGACGCTGATCATGGCGTTGCTGCTGTTGCGCCCGATCAAGGGCGCCACGGTCGCACTGATGCTCAAGCTTGGGATGTTCAAGACCGGCGACGAAGAATGACGGCGTCCAAGCCTATCGCCGCGCCGCAGCCCACCGCCGACCACCGCCTTGCTCACATCACGCTGGAAGGCGAGGCGCTCACGCGTCTGTCGCCGATCCTGGAAGCCGACCGCGTGCAGGCGGTCGCGGATCTGCGGGCCGAGAATCAATTCGCCCCCGCCGGTCTTCCCGCCGGCCCGTATGCGTTGCGCCTGTCGATCCAGCAGGGCCGGCTGGTGTTCGATATCCGCCGCATGGACGACACGCCGCTGACCGCCATCGTGCTGGCGCTCGGTCCATTCCGCGGGCTCATCAAGGACTATCAGCTGCTGGTCGACAGCCACATCCTGGCGGTGCAGGACGGCCGCGAGGATCGCATCCAGGCCATCGACATGGGGCGGCGCGGCCTGCACAACGAAGGCGCCGAACTGATGATCCTGCGCCTGCGCGGCAAGGTCGCCATCGACTTCGCCACGGCGCGGCGGCTGTTCACGCTGATCTGCGTGCTGCACCAACGGATCTGAATCCGTCATGACCATCGCGCTGTGGGCGATTCTCGTCGCGAGCCTGCTTCCCATCCTGTGCTCCGGCATCGCCAAGGCAGGTGCCAAGGACATGGACAATTCATCCCCCCGCCTGTGGCTGGAGAAGCAGGGCGGCTGGCGCCGGCGCATGGATTGGGCGCAGCGCAACCATCTGGAGGTGTTCCCGCCATTCGCCGCCGCCGTGCTGGTCGCGCACATCACGCACGCGCCGCAACTCTGGGCCGATGCGCTTGCGGTGGCGTTCATCGTGCTGCGTGCCGCATACACCGCCGCCTACGCGCTGGACCGGCCGAGCCTGCGATCCTTCCTCTGGACGCTGGGCTTCATCTGTGTCCTGGGCCTGTTCGCCATCTCCGCCTGAGCGGGGCTGACTGCGGAGGTTTAATGACATGAAGATCAACGGCACCCCGTATCGCAGCGTCTGGGTCGATCCCGACGATGGCTGGTCGGTGCGCATTTTCGACCAGACCAAACTGCCCTGGGCGCTCGACGTGCTGCGACTGACCGACGTGGCGCAGGCAGCGCACGCGATTCGGTCCATGCAGGTGCGCGGCGCGCCGCTGATCGGCGCGGTTGCGGCATATGGCGTCTGCCTCGCGCTACGCGCCGACGCCTCCAGCGAGGCGATGGAGCGCGACTGCGCCATGCTCGCGGCCACGCGCCCGACGGCGGTCAATCTGCGCTGGGCCGTCGAACGCATGCTGACCCGCCTGCGCAACACGACGGTGCAGGACCGCGTCGCTGCCGCCTATGACGAAGCCGCGCGCATCGCCGACGAGGACGCAGCACAGTGCGAGGCGATCGGGCGGCACGGCGTCGAGCTGATCGCCGACGCGGCGCGGCGCAAGGACGGCCAGCGCGTGAACGTGCTGACGCACTGCAACGCCGGCTGGCTCGCCACCGTCGATTGGGGCACCGCGCTGGCGCCGATCTACATGGCCTATGAGCGCGGCATCGATCTGCATGTCTGGGTGGACGAGACGCGCCCGCGCAACCAGGGGGCGGCGCTGACCGCGTGGGAACTCGGCAGCCACGGCGTCGCGCATACCGTCATCGCCGACAATGCCGGCGGCCATCTGATGCAGCACGGCAACGTCGATCTGGTGATCGTCGGCACCGACCGCGTGACGCGCGGCGGCGATGTCGCCAACAAGATCGGCACGTATCTGAAGGCGCTCGCGGCCCACGACACCGGCGTGCCGTTCTGGGTGGCGCTGCCCTCCACCACGATCGACTGGACGATCCGCGACGGCCTCGCCGAAATACCGATCGAGGAACGCTCCGATGCCGAAGTGACGCAGCTGACCGGCCGTACCGCAGATGGCAGCCTTGCCACCATCCAGGTGACCGCGCCCGGCAGCGCCGCCGCCAATCCGGCATTCGATGTCACCCCGGCGCGGCTCGTCACCGGCCTGATCACCGAGCGCGGCCGCTGCGACGCAAGCGAGCCCGGTCTGCTGTCGCTGTTCCCCGAACGCAGGTGATCCGTCGGTTGCTGGCACTGGCGCTGCTGCCGGTGCTGGCCTGCTGCGCGGCGCCGGACCCGCAGGCGCATGTGCCGCCGTTCGCGCGGCAGCCCTACGAGCCATTCTCGCGCGACGCGGCAGTAGCGATCGCGTTGCGCGAATGGCGACTGTTCGGCTGCCCGGTCGATGACGATCCGCCCGGCACGCGCCCGCCGCCACTGCCGGACGGCAAACCGGAACGCGTCGAGGGGCTGTGGCAGCGTGTCGGCGAATACTGGTGGCTCGGTCTGAACGCCGGCAGCCGCGATGCGCGCTGGACCGGCAAGCACGACGCGCAGGGCCACGTGTTCCCGGCTGCCGACGACGCGGCGTTCGCGTGGTCGGCAGCCTTCATCAGCTATGTCATGCGCATCGCCGGCGCCGGCACGCGCTTCCCGTATGCCGCCGGCCACTACGTCTATATCAACGACGCAAGACTGGTGTCCCTGGGCCGGGCCGGTTGGGTGGTGTCGGCCCAGCGCCTGGAGGATTATGCGCCGCTCACCGGCGACCTGATCTGCTTCAGCCGGACGCCGACGCCGGTGCGGTTCGACGATCTGCCGGCCGGCCGCTTCCCGGCGCATTGTGCGATCGTCGTGGACCGCGAGCCCGGCGCGCTCGATGTCATCGGCGGCAATGTCGACGACGCGGTGACGCTGACGCATGTGCCGGTGACTCCGGCCGGAACACTTGCGCCGGACGCGCGCTACCCGTGGTTCGTTGTGTTGCGGGTAAACTACGATCGCTGACGCGGAACCGGCTCAGCTCTCAGCTGCGGCTCCATCGTCGGCGCGGCTCCATACGAATGATTCGTATAACATCTTTCTACCGCTGCCGCCACGGCAGCCCGTCGGCCTTCCAGCCGGCGACGATGCCGCGATGCCCGTTCTCGTCGGCCGGCCCTTCGAACCCGTCGGCGATGTTGTAGGCGTGCGGGAACCCGGCATCGATCGCCGCCCGTGCCGCGTGCAGGCTGCGCACGCCGCTGCGGCACAGGAAGTAGATGTGGTGCTCCGGGGTGAGCCCCGCTTCCCGCATCGCGTCCAGGAACCCCGCATCGACCTGCATCGACGGGAACACCTGCCAGGAGATCATCACCGGCCGCTTGCCGGCTTCGCTGAGGTCGGGGAGGCCGACATACGCCCACTCGGCATCGGTCCGGACGTCGACGAGCTGTGCCTGCGGATCGGCCTGCAACGCCTTCCAGGCTTCGGCCGGCGGGACATTCTGAGCCATTTTGCAATCTCCGTGCGTTGGGTGTTGACACGCCGCCTTACGCAATCGCATGGGCAAGCCGCGTGTTCAACGCGCAACGAGGAAGCCATCCGCCAATGGACATCCAGCCGCACGCCACCGTCGCCCCGCCTGTCGCCGACGACCTCGGCGCCGCCATCGGCAACACGCCGCTGATCAAGCTCCGCCGCGCCTCGGCGGCCACCGGCTGCACCATCCTCGGCAAGGCCGAGTTCATGAACCCCGGCGGCTCGGTGAAGGACCGGGCCGGCCTTGCCATCATCATCGATGCCGAGCGGCGCGGCGTGCTCAAGCCCGGCGGCGTGGTGGTGGAGGGCACGGCCGGCAACACCGGCATCGGCCTGACGCTGGTCGGCAACGCGCGCGGCTACCGCACCGTGATCGTGATGCCGGAAACCCAGTCGCGCGAGAAGATCGAGTTCCTGCGCATGATCGGTGCCGATCTGCGGCTGATCCCGGCCAAGCCGTACCGCGACCCGGGCAACTACGTGCATGTCTCCCGCCGCATGGCCGAGGAGATGGGCGCCGTCTATGCCAACCAGTTCGACAATCTCGCCAACCGCGAGGGCCATCGGCTGACCACCGGCCCGGAGATCTGGCACCAGACGGCCGGGCGCGTCGATGCGTTCACCTGCTCATGCGGCACGGGCGGCACGCTGGCGGGCGTCGCCATGGCGCTGAAGGCGCGCAACCACGCCGTACGGATCGTGCTCGCTGACCCGGAGGGCAGCGCGCTGTACGGCTGGGTCAAGAACAACGACCTGACGGTCGCCGGCAGCTCGATCACCGAGGGAATCGGCCAGTCGCGCGTGCCGGAGAACCTGAACGGCGCGCCGATCGACGACGCGGTGCGCATCCCGGACGCCGAGGCGCTGGAACAGGTGTTCGATCTGCTGATCCACGAGGGCCTGTCCGTCGGCGGCTCGGCCGGCATCAACGTTGCCGCCGCGATCCGTGTCGCGAAGGATCTCGGGCCGGGGCACACCGTCGTCACAGTGCTGTGCGACGGCGGATCCCGCTACCAGTCCAAGCTGTTCAACCCCGACTTCCTACGTGGGAAGAACCTGCCCGTGCCATCCTGGCTGGCGGGCTGACGACGAGGGTGGCGATGCGGGACTGGCTTGGCAACGCGGTGACCGCCGGCAGCGCGGCCACCGTCTCCGGCATTGACGATTTCAACGGCGGGTTCCTGTCCTACGAGACCCGCTCGGCCAATATCCTGGCGGCGGCCGATGCCGATGCCGAGAGCGCGCTGGCCAACGCCTACGCGGCGATGCTGTGGCTGTTCCTGGAAAGTCCGGAGGGGCTGCCGAAAGCCCTCCCCTACCTCACCCGCGCCGAGGCTGCCGCCGCCCATGCCACGCCGCGCGAGCAGATGAATGTGGCCGCCGTGCGTGCCTGGGCCGACAACGACATCTCCCGGGCCCTCGCGCTCGGCGAGCAGATCGTTGCGGAATTTCCGCAGGACCTCGCGGTCGCGAAAGTCACCCAGTACCATTATTTCAATATCGGCGACGCGCCCGGCATGCTGCGCGTTGCCAGGACCGTTCTGCCCGCCAATGAAGAGCTGGCCTACGCGCACGGCCTGGCCGCCTTCGCCTACGAGCAATGCCACCTTCTGGAGGACGCCGAGCGCGCGGCCCGCACCGCCATCGGGCTGCAGCGCAAGGAGCCGTGGGCGCATCATGCGCTCGCCCATGTGCTGCTCACGCAGGGCCGCAACACGGAAGGCCGCGCGTTTCTCAACGAGATGAAAGAGACCTGGACCGGCCTGAACTCGTTCATGCTCACGCATAACTGGTGGCATCTGTCCCTGGTCATGATCGAGCAGGGCGAGGCCGAGCGGGTGCTCGACCACTACGCCACGCATATCTGGGGCGTCTGGAAGGAGTATTCGCAGGATCAGATCGGCGCCGTGTCCCTGTTGGCGCGGCTGGAGCTGGCCGGCGTGGATGTCGGCGACCGCTGGCAGGATCTGGCCGACCATCTGCTGCCGCGCGTGCGCGCGCACGTGCAGCCGTTCCTCGACATGCACTACCTGTACGGTCTTGCCCGCGCCGGCCGCCCCGAGGCGGACATCATGCTGGACAGCCTGCGCGGCTTCGCCGAGACGACGCCCGATTTCCTCCGCCCGGCGTGGCAGGAGGTCGCGGTGCCGGCCTGCGAGGGGCTGATCGCGCACGCGCGCGGCGCGTATGGGCTGGCGGCCCGGAGGTTGTTGTCGGTGCTGTCGCGCCTGCCGGAGATCGGCGGCAGCCATGCCCAGCGCGATCTGTTCGAGCAGATCACCGACGACGCGCTGATCCGCTCCGGCCGTCTGGCGGCCGCACAGAACCGGCTGCAACAGCGACGCGCCGGCAACCCGCATTCGGTGCCGACGCTGGCGAAACTGGCTGCGGTGTATCGCGGGCTGGGGCTGGAGCACGAGGCCGTGCGGGTGGGGGCCATATTGGCACTTTGATGCCGCAGCCCCGCCTCACGCGGGCGTGCTGTGGTCGGGACCGTAACAGGTTAGCTTCGGCAAAACGGAGCCGAAGCGTCGCCATGAGTGGTCGTTGACATCCTTTTTCCAAGATCCGGCGACGGTCAACTGGGTTCCGTCAGCTCTCGCGCCAAAAAACTCGCGCCGAGCAATTTAGCTTCGAACTCTCCGACGCACATGGCTTCATTTGGACGCCACAGCTGGGATTAGGGACGTTCAAATCGTTTTCCGTCTGGTCATACAGCCCGACGCTTGTGTGCCCTGAGCCGATTCCGATGCGCGGCCTGCTTCGCACGGTTGCCGCAGATCGCCATGCTGCACCACCGTCGCCCGTGTCCCCTCGTGTGGTCGGCGAACAGCAGCGTGCAGGCCGGGCCTTCGCAGGCCTTCACGTTGGAAAAGTCCTCCGAGCAGACCAGCCGTGCCAGCGCCTCTCCGACGGGGAGCAGAAGCGCGTCGGGGGTACGCCACCGGCGCACGGCCTGAAGCTCGAAGGGCCCGCCCGCTGTCGGCTGAGAAACGATTCGGTTGAAAGACTCATCACGCTCCAGCAGACGGTTGAGCGGCTCCAGCTCGGCGAGAGCCTCGGCCGTCAGAGGGCGGCCCCTATGCTGGCGCACGAAGCCCCTGAACCATTCCCGCAGGCTCCGCGCCTGATCCGCGACCCTGTCGAGTTCGCCGGGCAGGGCGCGCGCCCTCATGTCGCGGAGCACGTCGCTTGGTACCAGGTGGGCTTGCTCAAGCCAGCTCAGATATCCCTCGCCGTCATCGATCCAATCGATGGCGGTATCGACCGGAGTTGCGATCGAATTCAGGAAATCCAGCCCGAGCGCATCGCCGACAAAGATCGCGGGTGGGCGGCGGTCCATCACAACTCCTCTTCTGCCCCGGTGGCTGCGCGCCCCTGACGGTCCTTCGTGAACATCTCCGATGAATAACCTCTCGAAAGCCTCTTGACAAGTTACGCTTGGCGAAAGTAACCTCTCTTACGCCGTCAATACGGTTACGAACCTTCTGGCCGCTTTGAAGGAGAGCAACGATGTCCTCGAGCGATGTGAGCGTTGTGCTCGTCCATGGCGCCTGGGCCGACGGATCGAGCTGGTCGAAGATCATCAGGCCGCTGGCGGCCGACGGCATCGAGGTGTCGGCGGCGCCGCTGCCGCTGACCTCGTTCCAGGACGACGTGGCGGCGCTCGATCGCGCCCTGGAGCGGGTGCCGGGGCCGGTCGTCCTCGCCGGTCATGCCTATGCCGGCGCCGTGATTGCGGCCACGCGCAGCGACAAGGTGAAGGCGCTCGTCTACGTCGCCGCCCTGGCCCCGGATGAGGGCGAGACCGTCGCGGACGTGTTCTACCGCGTCGAGCCGCATCCGCAGGCGCCCAAGCTCGCGCCCGACGATCATGGGCTGATCTATCTGCCCGACGCGGCCTTCGGCGCCGCCTTCGCGCAGAACGCCGCCGCGGAAGAGCTGGCGGTGCTGGCGGCCGTCCAGCGGCCGATCTCGCCCGCCTGCATCACCGTCGCGGTGCCGCGACCGCTGTGGAAGGACCGCCCGACCTGGTTCCTGGTGGCCGAACAGGACCGCATGATCGTCCAGGACAACCAGCGCTTCATGGCCGAGCGCATGCAGGCCCGGGTGCGCTCGCATGCCGTCGATCACACGCCGATCGTGACCGCTCCGGCCGTCGTCTTGGACGTGCTCCGCGAGGCGATCGCAGCGGTCCGGGCCGAGAGCCCCGCATAACCTCAAAGTCCGGTCTGGAGCGGGTTAGCGAACTCCGTTGCTAACCAATAAACGATCAGCAAACAGGTTACTATCTGATAAAAGGAAAAGCGTCATGACTGCCATCACCTATCGCACCGCCAACGTGGACGGCTTCAAGATCTTCTATCGCGAGGCGGGCGCGCCGGATGCGCCAAAGCTGCTGTTGCTGCACGGCTTCCCGAGCGCGAGCCACATGTTCCGCGACCTCATCCCGCTGCTGGCCGACCGCTTCCACATCGTCGCCCCCGATCTGCCGGGCTTCGGCAACTCCGACATGCCGGGCCGCGGCTACACTTTCGACCGGATCGCGGACACGATCGACCGCTTCACCGAAATCGTCGGCTTCGACCGCTACGCCCTCTACGTGTTCGACTACGGCGCGCCGACCGGCTTCCGGCTCGCCGTCAGGCATCCGGACCGGATCACCGCGATCATCTCCCAGAACGGCAATGCCTATGAGGAGGGGCTGAGCGACGGCTGGAACCCGATCCGGGCCTATTGGCAGGACGCGTCGCCGGCCAACCGCGAGGCCCTGCGCGCTTTCCTGAAGCCGGAGACGACCGCCTGGCAGTACACGCATGGCGTTCCTGACGCGACGAGGGTCTCCCCGGACGGCTATTCGCTCGACAACTTCTACCTTTCCCGGCCCGGCGCCGACGAGGTGCAGCTCGACCTGTTCGGCGACTACAAGAGCAACGTCGCGCTCTACCCGACCTTCCAGAACTACTTCCGGACCCACAAGCCGCCCTTCCTGGCGGTGTGGGGGAAGAACGATCCGTTCTTCCTGCCGGCGGGCGCCGAGGCGTTCAAGCGCGACATCCCGGACGCGGTCGTGCGCTTCTTCGACACCGGCCACTTCGCGCTGGAGACCCATGCCGCGGAGATCGCGGCGGCCATCCGCGACTTCCTTTCCCGCTGATCCCCCAACTCGGCGTCCGCCCCTCAGCGTCGAGCGGGGCGCTTGCCGATCAAATCGGAGAGTTATCGTGCATGCGATCATTCTCGAGAAATTCGGTGGGCTCGACAGCCTTGTCTACAGGGACATCCCGGAGCCTGAGCCCAGGGCTGGCCATGTGGTCATCCAGATCAAGGCCTTCGGGATCAACCACGCCGAGGTGCACATGCGCCGGGGCGAGTGGGCCGAGGCGGCGCCGGTCAGCGGTATCGAATGCGTCGGCATCGTGAAATCCTGCCCCGGCGGCGAGTTCCCAGTCGGCGCCAAGGTGGCGGTCAACGCGGGCGTGCGGGTTATCGCGACGACGCGTAGCCAGGATCGCTTCGCCTTGCTGGAGAAGCTCGGCGCCGAGCGCTGCGAGATCGAGCGACCGGATCTCTCGAAGC
The DNA here is from genome assembly GCA_963764895.1 of uncultured Pseudomonadota bacterium. Taxonomy (GTDB): domain Bacteria; phylum Pseudomonadota; class Alphaproteobacteria; order Acetobacterales; family Acetobacteraceae; genus CAVXUK01. The sequence continues at coordinate 2,007,236 of CAVXUK010000004.1, read as the reverse complement.
ATATCCCCGAGGCGAAGCAGATCGATGCGGTGCTCGACTTGGTCGGCAACAGCGTCGTGCTCGACTCCCTCGCCATGCTGCGCCGCGGCGGCCGCTCCTGTCTTGCCGGCTGGCTCGGCGGCTTGGAGTCGATCCCCGACTTCAATCCGCTGCTGCAGATGGCGAGCGGCGTCTACCTGACCTTCTTCGGTAGCTTCGTGTTCGGCACGCCGGGCTTCCCGCTCTCGGACGTGCCCCTGCAGGAGATCGCGGCGGATGCCGCGTCCGGTCGGCTCGACGTGAAGCCGGTCCGGGTCTTCCGCTTCGACGAAATCCGTGAGGCGCACCGCGTCATGGAGGCCAACGAAGCCCGCGGAAAGATGGTCGTGGTCCACGACTGACGCTCACCCTTCAAATTCAAGGAGGCCTCGAATGTCTAAGTCAGTTGCCATCATCACCGGAGCCAGCCAGGGCATCGGCCAAGCCACCGCGATCCGCCTTGCGCGCGACTTCTCAGCGCTGGTCCTGGTCGCGCGGAACCACGCCAATCTGGAACAAACGGCCGAGGCCGTCAGGACCGCCGGCGCGGAAGCGCTGATCATCGATGCCGATCTGGCCAAGCCCGAGGCTGCGCAAGCGGTGGTCGATCAGGCCCTGGCCGCGTTCGGCCGCATCGACGCGCTCCTCAACATTGCCGGCGCGGTGCCGCAGATCGACCTGTTCGAGATGACCGACGCGCAGTGGGAAGGCGGCCTCGCGCTGAAGCTGCACGGCGCGCGCCGGCTGACGATCGCGGCATGGCCGGCGCTGAAGGCGGCGAAGGGCTCCGTTGTGCTGATGTCAGGCAACTCGGCCTTGTTCCCGAAGGCGCCGTATGCGGCCGTCGGCACGATCAATGCCGCGATCGTCGCGCTGGCGAAGGCGTTTTCCGATCGCGGCATCACCGACGGCGTGCAGGTCAACAGCGTCCTGCCCGGCCCGGTGATGACCGGCCGCCGCCGCTCATATCTCCAGCACTGGGCGCCGCTGCACGACATGACGGTCGAGGAGGCGACGGCCAATTTCCCGAAGGAAGTCGGCATCGCGCGCTATGGCGAGCCGGAAGAGATCGCCGAGCTGATGGCGTTCCTCGTATCGCCCGGCGCCCGCTGGATGACAGGCTCGACGCTCCGCATGGATGGCGGCGAGGTCAAGTCAATCTGACCAGCCCCACCCATCGGGAAGCGCCGCCTGCATCGTTTGAACAGGCAGCGCGTCCAAGTCGGCCAGCACTCAAACAAGTCACACGAGTCCCATTCGTCGTTCCCGGCAGCGACGCCTGCGCCGGATCCAGTATCCGAGTGACATGATCGCGCTGGTGGTGCTGTGGCGCCTGCGCTACCGCTCCATGATGCCGGGGCGCAGGTTGCGCGTCACCCCCGGCGCCCCAGGCTCGATGTGATGTTCGCAGTCGATGAAGCCACTGCCGAAGCCGTCCGCCGCTTGCTGGACGAGAGCGGCGAACTGGCCGCCGCCATATGCCAACCGGCCGCCAACGCAAAGGAAACCAGGAGCAACAGGCGAGTAGCAGACAGCGCGATGAAACGGCAGGCTGCATGCGTTGTCAAAACATGTTTGACATGTAATTAATTGACTTTCTTGCCGTCGTGGCGGTAAGAAAAATGACATATGTTTGTTCTATGTTACACGTTGTTACGCGGAGATGGCCCTAGGTTCGATGCTTCACGAGACATCTGTCTTGTCGAGCAAATCGGATATACCCAACTCTAGGGAACAATGGCGCGCAATGCGCATCGCAATCGTTGCCTCGCCCCGCACCGGCCAGACATGGCTCCGCCACGTCCTGCGCGACGCCTGGAGTTTCCCAGAAATCGCCCTGCATAACTGGCGGGACGCGCCGGCAGATCTACCGTCGGACTGCCTGCTCGGCATACACTGGTTCCGCGAACCAAACTTTATGGACTGGCTCGCCGAGCGGGACTTTCGCATCGTCACCCTGGCGCGCCACCCGCTCGATGTGCTGGTCAGCTGCCTGCATTTCATCCGCCGCGAGCCGCAGACAGCGCGCTGGCTTGAGGGGCTCACCGGGTTGCCGGGCTGCCTCGCCGGCGAAAGCCCCGCCTCACCTGGATTCCTGAATTACGCGCTATCCTTCGGCGCCGAGAACCTGCTCGCTGTTACCTACCAGTGGTGGCGCGACGAAAGGTGCGCCCGGCTGAGATACGAGGACATGGTGCGGGCGCCAGTGCCGGCGCTGGCCGGGCTGGCCGACACGCTCGGTCTGCGGGCCACGGACTTCGCGCCGGCGCTGCAAGCCAACACCCTCGATACGCTCAGGGCGCTACCCAACGCTCACGGCTGGCAGGGCACGGCCGGGCTATGGCGGCGGCTGGTTCCGTGGTCGGCTGCGCGACTTATCCGCAGGCGCCACCGCTGGGTGTTCGATGCGCTTGGCTACAACACGCCGCCGAACCTGCTGACGCGGGCGGCGGCCGAGCGCAACTGGGAGCGGCTGAGGACGTAGCGCTGCCGACGCTGCTTGAACTTTAGCGCGGCCCTAGTACCCGGAATCGCTAGACCGCGAAACATGGCTTGAGCCTCTTCTCGTGGACGACGCTCTTGGTCCAGACAAACGGCCGAGCCTGTTGGTCGGGCCAGAAGCGGCGCCGTCCAGTTCGAATATCCGGCGGGCGGAGGCTGATCCGGCAGCGCGAGGACACGTCTCCGTGCTCGGAGCCATACCTTGGCTCAGCCCCACGATTGCCGGTCTCGCTCAGCCCGGCCAACCGATCGCTGGCATAACGCACCCGCCGCTTCGAAACCGCGCCGGGCGTGCAGCCAACCTCGCGGCCAATCGCACGTGAACCCATGCCAGATGCCGCCAACAGCACGATCCGGGCACGGTCGCGCATGCGGGCCTCACTCTTTCGAGACCGGGCCAGTGCCTCAACCTTTTGCCGGTCATCCTGAAGCAACAGCTGGGTTGCGCCAACCTTGAACTCCGTCAACGGTGATCTGTGGCATGCCACCATCCAGCGAAAAGATGGCTGGACGCTCAATCTCCAGCTTCCACCCGGCTTGGAGCAACGTATCCATGATGCGCCCCTCAATCTGGCGAGAATGCGTGCCGACGAGGATATAGGCCACCTTTTCTGCGCATACCGGCAAGCATCCGGCGATGAAGTCGGCCTCACCTCCCTGGATATCGATGTGCAGCAGGTCGATACGGCGGTGTGGTGCGGCGATCTCACCGAGTGCGACCATCGGTAGCTCGTCGTAATGGCCCGATTGCCTCGCAGAGCGCCGCTGCTCATCTGTCGCGCCAAAAATTGGCTCCAATCCCCATTGCACGCCGCCCTGCTCCTGCCGGGGGAACAGGGCGCTCCCGCTGGTCGGAGCCGCGATGCCTCGGCGCAGGGTTACCTGATGAGATCCGAAGCCATTGGCTGCATAGGCCTCTCGCGCGAATGCCACATGAGTCTCGTCACCCTCGATGCCGATCAGATGCACATCAAGACCGGCGCGACGCGCGGCCACGCCGGTATTGTTCATCCAGCAACCCCAGCCGCAACCAAGCTCGATGACCGTGAACGTCCCGCGCGCCAAATCCACAGCCCTAAGGGCAGCACCCCACTCGGCGATATCCGCGTGCCAGTTGGCAGGGATCGGAATGTCCTCAACCTGCCCTTGTCGACCTTGTAGAATAGTCGGGAAGAACTTGGGATCGATCCTTACCCCGAGAAAGTTCGTAAGATGCTCTGGAGATGACTTGAGATCAGACGCTGCATGACGGCGCATAACCTCGATCGGATCGAAAGCAGCGTTATAATGGTAAAACGTACTACTTAAGGAAGGCGGTCTGGGCTTCTCGGTACTCGGCTAATCGATTTGCTAAATTGTTTCGTTCGTCAAGAAGGACATTGCGCCCATCACGAAGGCGCCGCACCTGGGGAATACTGAGGGCAATCCTGCGAAGGATGTCCATGCTATCCATTATCGCGCAAGCACCGAGACCCCGCCAATCCAAGAGCCACCATCTTCGCGCTCGACCCTCAGCATCGGTTTAGCCTCCGAAACTCGGCCTATACGAGGCGCCTATTCCGGCAGACACAAGAAAAAGGGCGGTGAACTACCGCTGCGACGCCGAAGTCAGTGCGGCAGATGCCGCGCCCCATCTTGTGTTCTTGTTCCGTTCGCGCTGCCTCGCTACCGTGCCGCATCCCGATCAGCCCCGCCGCCGCTTTCCTCCGCCTTGGCCGGCGAAGCGGGTTCGGGCCGGCTGGCGGGTAGAGGAAGCGACCGGCTACCCGCTGGCGTACACCTAGGGGACCGACGAGCAGATGGTCATCAGCAGCACGGCCATGCCGCTGGATGCGGCCCGGCGCGTCGCGGCGAACATCGCGCGTATCCCCGATTGGCCTCGGAAGTGACCGCAGAGTCAGCGCAGATGCGACAGGACGGCCGCGACTGCGACTTGCGACCAATATGCGACTGCCGATGAAAATGCACCTGGAGTTGCCGCTGCGCCGGCGGCAGGACGCGGCGTAACAGGTGCGCGCGCGAGGGGTTGCGACTCGCCTCGAGCGGGCCATGCTCCCCTTATGTTTGCCATCAACAAGGCCGGGGTGGAGGCCATCCGCGGCGCGTTCGAGGAGTGCGACGAACTGGCCGCTGCCGTCGAGGTGCGCCGGCGCTCCCGTGGCATCAGCGATTTCACGCAGGCCCATGCGGCCCGCTCGCGTCATCGCTGGCTGGCGGTCGTTTCGAGAAGCCGCGCCGACGGATCATCAGCCCGATGCAAAAGCCCCAGGTCTGGTGCCGTGGTCCAGCCAGCGCCGATGTCTGGTCGGAACCGGGAATGGTTCACGGTGAATGTGTGCGTCACATTGGCTGCGCTGGCGGCGGTCGTGATCGGGACCACGATTGCGCAAGCGGCGTCGGAAGACGCTGATGCCCTGCTGCGCAGCCTGATCGGCAAGGATGAAGAAACTATCGAGCGAAGCATCGGATTGCCGGATCAGAGCGAGAGAAACGGCGTGCAAACCTTTCTACACTACCGCGCCTTCGATTCGTGGTGGATCAGCAGCAGACCGTACCCGTTCGGATACACTCAGGGCTTTAGTGGCGCACTCGGCTTTCGGGGCACAGCCGATTTTGATTGCGTGACAACTCTCGTACTCGTTGACGGTAATCTTCGCGCCTACACCCGCCAGGGTAACGGCTGCCGGTGATCAAGCGAGTCCTCTCCCGCTATCGCGACCTTGCCGGCTTCGTCGTGATGAAGAGACCACCACTCGCGCTGCCAATTACCTCGCTTTTGGGGAGGCGCGGCGGGGGTGGCAAAGTTCCAAGGGCAGACCGCATTGACCGAAACGGATCTGGCGAACTCAAATTATTACTACATAATATCGGCGATAGAGGATCTGTGCCCTAGTTGTCTAGTCGCGGACATTGCTGGGACCCGGTAAGCTTGACTATAATGGAGTATGGCTATCAGATTAAGCGCGTGAGAAGCGCTGCCGGGGAGCGGAAGCGCCGATAGCCTTGGGCGGTCCGGTCGCGCCGCTCGGTTACCGCCGCTGACTCGAAGCACTCCATCCCCGGCTCCCGATCCACCCTCAACGGGTCGGACCCTACCTGGAGCCGCCCCGGCTCGCCATCCGGGCCACCTCTGGGGCGAGACCTGACAGAACCGTAGAGCCAGAGCGCGTGACTGATGAACTCGGCCGGGAAGCGGTGACGGTAGTGCGGGTCTGGCGACTGTTTCACCCCTCCATCCTCACTCAAGCTGCCATCGGTCGCCAGTTAATGTGACAATGCCGTTTCACTGCAAAGCCCCCAAGTGGGGATACAGTGCCAGCACGCAAACTCGTGCCGCTCGGCAGCCGAGGCAGCGCGATCTGCCTACCCCCCTAAATCAACAGGAGGTAGAAGTTATGAACCCCTTGTCCCGACGCTCCATTCTGGCTGCAGGTTCCGCCGGTGGAATTGCGACCGCAGCGGCGACGGCGCAGGCGGCAGGAACGTTCGGCACCCCCGGGCGGACCAATTCGAGGGGGTCTCACTATCCGACTGGCTGGCGCATAGTCCGCCGGACATGGTTGCTGAGACCCTGAAGCTTGATCCGACCGTCGTCGCACAATTTCTCAAGAACCGGCCGGACATCGTCCCGGTCTAGTAGGAGACAGAACTTGGGGCCGGCCGACGGCTATGAGGTGGGGGCACGAGCTTGGCCGGTCGAAGGTTTGATTCACCTTGGACGTAAACAACACCTGCTATGGAGTGACCGCAATGGGACAGGGCCGCTAGCGGGGCATTGTCAGCTTAACGGAGCTCAGAACGAATTTCCGCAACTTTCGTGCGTTGCCCGCTGAACTCGCGCAACCTCCGCGGTGCGACTTTCCTTTCCCACTGAACTAAAATTGCCCTGAGTCGACCGCCATGGGACTAAGTTGACAGTGCCCAGGGGGCTACTACTTCCGGCGACGGCAATGGAGCGGCTTACAATGAGCGCCATTAGACAGACATCCGCAAGCATGGGGGGAACATTCTCCAACCAATTCGCCGCAACCGTCAATTGACGCGCGTTGTGCGAGGTAGTCATCGACAAGATCAGCCGGCCGACCGAGGGTCCGGACGCCGGTGACACAGATCTCCCATGACAGCCGCTTCCCGGTCGGTGGGTGAAGTGGCGCCCGGGGCTGCTCCCTCGTCTGATCCCGCAAAAATTACCGGCCGCCTGGGCACATGTGACGCGGGTCGTTCTGGGGGTGTGGATCGCGCTTTATCTGGCGTATTTTCTGCAACTCGACAGTCCCTACTGGGCGGCCTCCACCGTGCTGCTGGTCGCGCATCCGGTACGGGGGGCGCTGTTCTCCAAGAGCCAGTGGCGGATTCTTGGGACCGTCGTCGCCGCGGTCGCCATGGTGACGCTGATGGCGGCATTTCCGCAGGAGCCGGTCCTGTTCCTGGCCGGGCGTAAGCCTGTGGTTGGGCATCTGCACCTTTATCGCCAGCCTGCTGCGATATTTCCGCGCCTATAGTGCGGTGCTGGCCGGCCTACACCATCGGGCTCATCGCTTTTGGTGCGGTCGAACATCCCGATACCACCATCGAGATTGCCCTGGCGCGCGTCGCTGCCGTAACGGTCGGAGTGTTGTCGGCGGCCTTTGTCTCATTGATTTTCCACGGCTCCGTCGGGGAGATGGAGTTGGAGCAGCGGATCGCATCGCTGATCAGCGCCGTCACCGGCCTGCTGCGCAGTGAGCTGCAAGGACTGCCCGATCGATCCGCGCATCGCGAACAGGTGCGGATCAGCCTTGATCTGGCCCAAGTCGATGAGGTCATCGAGTTCGCATCAGTCGAATCGTTCGACATCAACCGCCGCGCGACCGCCTTGCGCACCAGCGTCGCCGAGTTGTTCGGTGCGCTCGTCGCCGGTAGCCATACGATGCTCATGGTGCGAGCGGCTGCGGAGGACGCGGGCACGACTGCCCTGACCGAGGTGCTGAGGCAGTTCGAGCAGCTGTCACGATCACCGGACGCCGGCACGCGGAGTGAGCTGCTGCGGGTCACCCTGGCGGCCGGCGACGCGTTGGACACACTTATGCGGGACGGCGCGAGTGATACACATCTCATGGCGTTGGCGCACGCGCGCGAGTTGCTCGACAGGCTGTCCCGCGCCGTGCGGGCCATCGGAGCGGTTGGCGATGATGCGAAGGCCGGGCCGATCCGGCTTCGCGCCTATCTCGATTGGCGCACCGCATTGCGCAACGGCCTGCGTGCGATGACCGCAATGGGGCTTGGCAGCCTGTTCTGGATCGTCACCGCGTGGCCCTCGGGCGCTTCGATGCTGGCCGTGCTGGGGGTGGCCTGCAGCTTGCTGGCGACCAACCCCAGCGCCGGCGCCGTCAGCGTCGACTTTTGCCAAAGGGATAGTCCTGTCGACCTTGTGCGCCTTTCTCTGCGCGTTCGAGATACTGACCCGTGTCGATGGCTTTCCGTTGCTGGCGCTTTCGATCCTGCCGGTCGTGGCGGGCGGTGCCTACGCCAGCACCAAGCCGCATTTAACGCCTGTGGTGATTCCGTTAATGATTTTCTTTCTGCCGTTAATGGGCCTCAATAATCCTATCCACTACGATATCGTTGCATTCTTCAATACCGCATTCGCCTATATCTTTGGATCGGTCTGCGCGGTTTTCGCCTTCCGGATCATTCTGCCGCCTGATCCGGGGCTGAACGTCCGGCGGCTGTGCAACTCGATCGCACGCGATGTGCAACGGTTGGGCCGTGCCGGTCCCGTTCCAGGCCGTCTGCCGTGGGAGCATCGGCAGCATCAGAAGCTGGCCCAATTGGTGGGGCGCTTGCGCGGAGTCGGCGAGGCGCAGCGCGAAGCCGTGCTCGTCGGGCGCGTGCGCGGCCATCACGGTCGGCAGCGCCACGATCCAGGTGCGCGCGGCCTTGGCCGCCGGCACGATCCCCGCGCCGGCGGCGGCGGCGGCCGAGTGCGCGATCGGTCTTCTGCGCGATCTGCGTTCCGGCGCGGCCGCCGCGGCAACCCGTTCGACCGACCTGTCCCGGCTGCTCGCCGGCGCCCCGCATTCCGACGATCTGGTTCGTGTGGCGGGCGCGTTCCAGCGAATCGGTACGCTCATCGAACAGCACCGCCGCTTCTTCCAGCAGCCGGGAACGTCATTCCAGGACGATGTCGCATGCTGAGCGAAGTCGATGTTGGCGGCATCTACGTGGCCCCGATCGTCGTCTATGTCGTCGTGACGATTCCGCTGTTTCTGATCTGTCGCTGGGGGCTCGGGCATGTTGGGCGTTCTGCGCACTATCTGGCACCCGGCCTTGTTCGAACTGGCGGTCTACGTGACGCTGCTGTCCCTGCTCATTCTTGCCGTCTGATGACAAGGCGCGCTTTCCGCATGCATCTCCTCAGGCATCTCATTCGGCCCCTCATTCGGGCCGTCGTTACACTCGTCGTGATCGGCATCGCCGCCGTGCTGGTGGTGGCGGTCTGGCACACGTACATGATCGCGCCATGGACCCGGGACGGCCGGGTTCTGGCCGAAGTCGTGGACATCGCGCCGGAAATCCCTGGAACGATCGTCTCGGTTCCGGTCCATGACAACCAATTCGTTCACAAAGGCGATGTCCTGTTCGAACTCGACCCGGTGCGGTTCCGCCTTGCCATCGCCGAGGCCCAGGCGGCAGTCGAACGGGCAACGCAGCAGTTGCGCCTGGACCAAGCGAATGCCCGCCGCCGGCAGGGGTTGAACGGTGTCGTGTCCGCCGAGGAGCAGCAGCAGTACGCGATCCATGCCGCGATGGCGTCGGCGGATCTGGACGCGGCGCGGGTGGCGCTCGATCTCGCGAACCTCAATATGGTCCGGTCGGTGCTGCGTTCCCCGGTCAACGGATATGTCACGAACCTGCGGCTGCGGGTGGGTGACTATGCCACGGTCGGGCAGCCCCGGATCGCGGTGATCGATGCCGACTCGTTCTGGATCTACGGCTATTTCGAGGAAACCCAGATCCACGGGGTCCACGTCGGTGACCCGGCACGGATCAAGCTGATGGGCTACCGGCAGACGCTGACCGGGCATGTCGAAAGCATCACACGCGGCATCAACGGCCAGGACAGCCAGATCGACCGGTACGGCCTTCCGGACGTGAACCCGGTCTTCACCTGGGTTCGGCTGGCTCAGCGGATTCCGGTGCGAGTCGCCATCGAAACCGTGCCGCCGGGCGTCCTGCTCGCCGAGCGGCATGACCTGTTCGGTGTCGGTCGCCGATGCCGCCAACCCGCCGAACACGCCGTTCGGGCATCTGCTTGGCCTGCTGCAGGACTATTTGTGAGAGGCCCAGTACCCCGTTACAGAGGTTTTGACTCTTTGACGGCTTCGGGGTAGGCGCGGGCCAGTTTGATCCGGGCGCGGTCGGTGGTGAACATCCACTTGATGCGCGCGCCGCTTTCGTTGCGCTGCTTTTCCCATGCCTTGATCTCGCTGATCAGACGTTCGCGCTCGCCGATGCGGCGATCCAGGCACTGGCCGCGCAGCACGCCGATTTCGATTTCAACCATGTTCAGCCAGCTGGCATGCTTCGGCGTATAATGAAACTCCAGCCGCTGAAGCACCCGGTGCGCGTCGTGCGTCGTGAAGGTTTCATAGAGTGCACCCGCAGTATGCGTGGACAGATTGTCCAGGACCACCCTGATGAGATCGGCTTTTGCGTAATGTACATCGACCAGATCGCGCATGCAGTGCGCGAAGTCGCTCGCCGTGCGATGTTCTGTGACCTTCACATGGCGCCAACCGACATGCGCATCCAGAAAGACAAACAGGTTCGCGGTGCCGTTGCGGCGATACTCGCAATCATAGCGCTCCGGCCGGCCCAGCGCTGCGGCAATCGGCGCGCGCACCTCGCCGATCAACTGGGTCGGGCTTTCGTCAAAGCATACAACGGGATAGTGCGGATCGGGTGCTTCAGCGTAAAGATCAAGCACATCCTCCATACAGGCCACATACGCGCCGTCCACTTTCGGGATGCACCACATGTCCTTCTGCCACGGCTTCAACGCCTTCTCGGCCAGGCGACGACGCACCGTCTCGCGAGAGATCGCTTCATGTTCGGTCAGCTTCACCATCGCGCCCGCCAACAAGTCCAATGTCCATCGCGCCCGCCCGGCAGGCGGGCTTGAGCAGGCTGTGGCCACCAACAGCGCCTCTTCCCGACCCGTCAGTTTGCGCGCGGCACCGCTACGCGCTGCCGCGGCCAGCGCAAACTCAAGGTTGCCCTCCACGAAGCGGCGTTGGGTGCGATACACGCTAGACCCGCCGACCGACACACTGGCGGCAATCGCCTCGTCGTCGACACCCGCATCGGCCGCCAGCAGAATTTGTGCGCGCTTGATCTTGCACGCCGGGTGCTTGCCCCCGCTCAGCAGCTTGGTGAGCTGGTTGCGCTCGGCCTGGCTCAGTTCCACCCGATACCATATGTTCATCGCAGGCCCCTGTGGCGAGGGCAACCCGATGAATTATGTTCCCGAGCCGTGTCACGCCGCGGCTCCGCCCAGCTTCACGGCAAAGCAAGGCCAGTATCTGGCGTTTATCCACGCCTACCCGCTGGTGCTGGGACGCCTCCCGGCTGAAGCCGATCTGCAACGGCACTTCCGCGTCACCCCACCCTCGCTGCACAGCATGGTGCTCTCGCTCGAGCGCTCAGCTCTCAGTCGGCGGGAACCGGGGCACGCACGCAGCATCGTGGTGCTGGTCGATCCACGCACCTTGCCCCCGCTACTGCCGGGCCATCTTCAAACAGTCAAAACCTCTGTGACGAGGTACTAGGATGTGACCAGCCCATTCGCATGTCGTCCAGGTGCATCATGAAGGCAGCCACCGTCATGCTGGCGGGCATGCTGGCCGCTTGCACCGTGGGCCCGGACTACACGCCGCCGAAGCCGGCGCTTCCCGCGAACTGGACGGAACACGCGGCGACACCGGCGGAAATCGCCCGCACGGATCAGCAACTGAAGAAATGGTGGGCCAGCTTCAACGACCCGACACTCGACCGGCTGGTCGATACCGCGCTGGCGAACAACTTAGACCTGAAGATCGCCAGCCAACGTCTGATCGGCGCGCGGGCGGCGCGGGTGATTGCCGCGTCTGCCGATTATCCCCAGATCGACGCCGGGGCGATCGCAAGCGACAAGCAGGCGAGCAATACAGTGTTATTTCCGCCGGTCGACTGGGACCGCTCCAACTACCAATTCTATCAGTTGGGTTCGATGCAACCTGGGAAATTGACATTTTCGGCGGCATCCGGCGTGCGAAGCAGGCAGCGGAAGCCGACTACGATGCCACGATCGAGGCGCGGCGCGCCGTCCTGGTCAGCCTGCTGGCGGAACTCGCGACCGACTACGCCACGCTGCGGGCCAGTCAGGAACGTCTTTCGATCGCCGACCGCAATGTGGCTGCCGCGCGCAGGTCGGTCGAACTGACGGAACAAAGCTTCGCCCGGGGGCTAGGCAACAACCTCGACGTCGCGCAGGCCCAGGCGCAGTTGCAGACGGTGCTGTCGGCACAGCCACCGCTGCGCGCCGCCATCGGGCGGATGACGCACGCGATCTCCGTTCTGCTCGGCCAGATCACCGGGCGGCGCGCTGGAGCAGGAGCTTGCCGGGTCGGAAGGGAAAATACCGTCGGCGCCAAACCTGCCGGTCACCCTGCCGTCGGAGGTCATCGCGAACCGTCCGGATATTCGCCGGGCCGAACGGCAGTTTGCCGCGGCGACGGCGCGGATCGGCGTCGCGGTTGCCGACATGTATCCGCATTTCAGCATTCCGCTGTCGTTGACGCCGGAGACCAGCATGCTGAACGAGTTCTTCCGCGTCAGCAGCCTGGCCTGGCGTGGTCGGGTTGTCGGCGACGGACCATCTCTATACCGGCGGCGCGACTGTCGGCCCGGGTCCGGCAGGCGCGGGAGCAGGCGGAAGAAGCGCGTCTCGCATACCAGCAGACCGTGTTGCGCGCATTCCAGAATGTGGAAGACGGGCTGATCAATTATACGACCGAAGGCCAGCGCGACGTGACGTTGAAGGCCGCCGCCGCCGACAGCGAGCTTGCATTCGAGCGCTCGACCCGGCTCTACAAGGCAGGCCTTACCGATTTCCTGCATGTCCTGGTCAATGAGCGCGCGGCCTACGCAGCGGAGGACCTCGCGACGCAGAGCGAGCTGGAGAGCATCAGCGATGCGATCGCGCTCTACAAGGCGTTGGGGGCTGGCTGGCAGGACGTTTATTCCCGCTGATGAACAAGCACAACACGATGTGTCGCCAGCGGCAACCGCTCCCACGCCGTAACGCTTCGTGCCATGCGAGAGGCTCTGCCTCTCGCGCTCTCCGGGATATTTAAACAAGGAAATAGTTATACCATATTCCTCTGATCACGACCCCCGCGCCCATTCGCGCAAGACAATCGACATGATTCGCCGAGGCGCGCCAAAAGCTTGTTCCAGGTGTCGCAGCAGTGGCCAACGATGTTGGAGTAGGACGTGAACACACGGTTAGAGCCGGCCCGGGGAGACGGTGCAGTGGGACAAGTGGATTTTCTGCCTGAACTGCGGCGATCGTCGCCGCAGTTTCAGGAGAGAAGATGACGAAGCGGGCACGCCGGAACCACACACCGGCCTTCAAGGCGAAGGTGGCATCGGCCGCCCTCAAGGGAGACAGGGGTTCCGTCAGCGGTCGCGGGATATGATGACGGCGGCGCTGGTTTAGCTTGAAGGGCACGGCCGGACATCCGGCTCAGTCAGAAAGAGAGCCTCGTATGCCGGGCCGGCTCCCGGCGCCACAGACGGGTCCGTGCACCACAACCTCCGCTGCGATTCTGTTCAGCCGTTCGGGACCGACGCACGCTCGGCCAGCAGTTTTTCGGACTTGAGTTCCGCCCAAAGGGCCGACGGAATGGCATGGGCCATGAGGTCGATGTTGCGTTTGGTCTCCGCCGGCGAGACCGCACCCGGTATCATCGAGGTTACCGAGGGGTGGCCGAGGGGAAATTGCAGGGCGGCCGCCGCGAGAGGCACGCCGTAGCGCTTGCAAACCGCTTCGATGCGCCGAACCTTGTCCATGATTTCGGGAGGCGCGGGAACGTAATTGTACTTCGCGCCCTCAACGGCGCCGGTCGCCAGGATCCCCGAATTATAGGGGCCGCCGAGCATGATGCCGATGTTCCGCTTCTCGCAAAGCGGCAGGAAATCGTCGAGCGCGCCCTGTTCGAGCAGCGTGTAGCGCCCGGCCAGCAGAAAGAAGTCGAAGTCACCGGCGGCGGCGAATTCCATGCAGATATGGACTTCATTCAAGCCCACACCGATCGCCTTGATCACGCCTTGCGATCGGAGCTCACTGAGCACGCGGTAGGAGCCGTCCATCGCCTCCTTGAACTTCTGCTCGTATGCAGCGCGGCTACCGTGGGTCCAGAACGTCGACATCATGGATGATCAGGCAGTCGATGGAGGAAATCCCGAGCCGCGCCATGCTCTGGTCGATAGAGCGCAGGGTGCCGTCGCGCGTGTAGTCAAACACGTGGTTGAAATCGAGCCCACCTTTGAACGGCGTACGGTCGAGCGGCTGCTTCTCGGTGGGTGGAACAAGATAGCGGCCCACCTTGGTCGACAGCACGTAGCTGTCGCGCGGTTTGGTCCGCAAAGCGGTCCCGAAGCGTCGTTCAGAAAGCCCGTGGCCGTAGAAGGGCGAAGTATCGAAGAGCGTAAGTCCGCCGTCATATGCCGCCTCGACAGTCCCCACCGCCGAGGCTTCGTCGAGCAGGGTGTACATATCGCCCAGAGGACCACCACCGCATCCCAGGACGGTAACCGCGACGCCGCTCTTGCCTAGCGTCCTCTTCATTTTCGGATTCATCGACACGCTCCAACGGTTCAACAAATTGTCGAGCGCACGTGCCATCGGCTGCCGTGCGCCAGGTCGTGATTGGGAAGGACTACTCGGCCGCCCGCTTGCGTCCTGCGGCCTTGGGCGCCAGATCGACACCATTCAGCCTGGCCACGTGGGTCGCCAGCATCGGCACGAAGTCCTCAGCCGCGCCGGTCGAGACGGCCAGCGAGAAGGAGTTCTTGATGGCGTTGCCGATCGGGTTGGCGACGCCGGCCGCGTCCATCATGGATTCGAGATAGCGCATGTCCTTGAACGCGTTGCCGATCGAGAACTTATGAGCGTCGCGGTCGCCCTCCAACGTCCATCGCATGAAAGTCTGGTAGAAGGGGCTCTCCATGCGGCCGCCGCGGATGACACTGTCGAACCGCTCCGGTGAGATCCCGACTTTGGCGGCTGCAACCAGGGCTTCCGAAAAGAGCGCCGCATAGCCCATGCCGAGAAAATTATTCAGAAGCTTCATGCGATGGCCGTCGCCGGTCCCGCCGATGTGGACGATCTTGCCGGCCCAGGTCTCGATGACGGGCTTGACCCGCGCAAAAACAGCGTCGCTGGCGCCCACCATGGTGTCGAGCGTTCCCTCCCAAGCCTCCTTGGGCGTCCGACTCAGCGGCGCATCGACGTAGTCGATGCCGAGCGGCGCCAGTTCAGCCGCGAGCGCGGCCGTCGAAACGGGATTGGCGGTCGAGCAATCGACGATCACCGATCCCTTCGGCAACCCCGCCGCAAGGCCTCCGGGACCCCGAACGATCGCCTCAACTTCGGGCGATCCAGTGACGCAGATGAACACGATAGTCGATCTCTCCGCCACGGCCCTGGGGGTCTTCGCCTCGGACGCCCCACGGCCCAGCATATCGTCGACCGGTTTGCAATTCTTGCGTCCGAGAACGGTCAGGGGATACCCCTTCTCGACGATGTTCTTGGCCATGCCATGGCCCATCATGCCGAGACCGACGAAGCCGATCAATTCCTTGTAGTCCGTCATTCCCATCACCTTGTAGTTGTCGTCCATTCCGAGACGGCGGAACAAAAGCCCGCCCCGGGCAATTTTCAGCCGGCCGCCAGTTCCATCACCCGTTCCTTGGATGCCTCGGCCCGACCGAGTTCACCGCCGAGTCTCCCGTTCTTGACCACCACGATGCGGTCACTGACGGCGAGCACTTCGGGCAAATCCGACGAGACCATAATGATACCAAGTCCATCGGCGGCCAGTTTGGCGAGCAGCGCGTGAACCTCTGCCTTAGCACGCACGTCGATTCCGCGTGTCGGTTCGTCGACGATGAGAATGTCGAGCGCCCGTGCGACCCATTTGGCGATCACGACCTTCTGCTGATTGCCGCCGCTCAGGTTGATGGCCTGCTGTTCGGTTGACGATGTCCGGATGGAGAGCGAGCGAATGAACTCGCCGCAGCGCGATCGCTCGCGCCGGGTGCCGATGAAGCCGAGCGCGCAATACCAGCTCAGGTGGGTAAGGCTGAAGTTCTCGCGGATGCTCATGCCGAGCGCGAGGCCTTGGCGCTGCCGGTCCTCGGTGACGAAACCGATCCCGAGGCGAATTGCATCCGCCGGATCTCGAACGGTAACGAGCTTGTCCCGAACGCGGATCTCGCCCGCATAGCCCCTCATGCCGAAAATCATTTCCATAATCTCGGTACGTCCCGCGCCGACCAGGCCAAAGAAGCCCAGCACCTCGCCCTTGTTCAGATCGAACGAGACATCGTACACCTTGACACGATGCGGGTCGGCACGGCGCATCGTCAGGCCGCGCACCGACAGGATGCATTCGTCCCGGCGGTAAGAACGGTGCTCGCCATAGAAATCATGCAGGTCGCGATCGACCATCTTCTGGACCAGCAATTCGCGGGTCATTTCGCCGATCGGCATGGAAGCAACCGTGGCGCCGTCGCGCAGCACCGTGACACGGTCCGCGATCTCGAAGATCTCGTCCAGCCGGTGCGAAATATACACGATGCCGATACCGCGATCCTTGAGCTTCCGGATGAGGGTCAGAAGGGTAGTGGTCTCGTGCTGACCGAGCGAAGCAGTCGGCTCGTCCATGATGATGATCTTGGCGTTCGTCGAAATCGCCTTGGCGATCTCGATCATCTGCCTGTGGCCGATGCTGAGCGCCGATACCGGCGTCGTCGGCGGAATCTCGAGATGCAGTTCACGCAGCACCTCACGCGCGGCCCTGTTCATTGCGCGACTGTCGATCAGCCCACTCCGGCCGCAAGGCTCGCGCGCCAAAAAGATGTTCTCGGCAACCGTCAGGTTCTCGATCATCGAGAGCTCCTGATAGATGATGCTGATGCCGAGCGACCTTGCGTGCAGCGGGTCCCGGATCTCGACCGGCTCTCCGTTGATCCGGATCTCGCCACCCGGATCGGCTCGCAGGACACCCGTCATGATCTTCATCAGCGTGCTCTTGCCGGCGCCGTTCTCGCCGGCGACCGCATGCACCTCTCCAGGGAAGACCGTCAGATCGACGCCACGAAGCGCCTTGACGCCCACGAAAGTCTTGGAGATCGCGATCGTCTCCAGAAACGGTTCCATCGCGGCAGGCTCCCGTGGGGTGGAGAGCCGGACACGAGAATACCTCGTGTCCGGCTTTCGCACCCTCATTTCGTATAGTTGTTGATGTTCTCGGAGGTCACGACCGTCACGCCCGTGTCGATGTTGGGTGCGGAAGCCTCCTTGCCTTGGATCTGGTCGTAGAGGTGATCGACCGCGATCTTGCACATCGTCGTCGGGCGCTGCACCACGAGGCCGCCGACCACCCCGTCCTTAACGGCTTTCAAGGCGTCTGGCAGGTCATCGAACCCGAAGACCTTGAGCCTGTTTTTGCGGCCCTCGAACTCCCTTTCGTTCAAGACCTTTGCGATCGAGGGTGCGCCGACCTGGCTGATGCCGACCATGCCAGCCAGATTGGGATGACCGCGAAGCAGGGCCTCGTCGACCGCCACGGCCTTGCCAAGGTCGTCGTTGGTGCCCTCGGTCGCCACGATCTTGATGTCGGGATATTTCTCGAAGGCCTTCTTGACGCCCTTGATGCGAGCGATATGGCCGGCTGCCCCGAGTTCGCCCGTAACGATCGCAACCTCGCCCTTGCCGTCGAGCGCCTTGGCGATCGCATTGCCCAAAACCTCGCCAGCCGAGACATTGTCGGTGCCGATGTACATACTCCGGGTGCTGTCGGGTGAATCGTCATCGTAAGTAAGGACCTTAACGCCCGCGTCCGTCGCCTCCTTGATGGCGTGTACAACGGATTTCGCGTCGTTCACGGAGATCCCGAATCCGTCGACCTTTTTGGCCACGAGGTCCTCGATAACTTGAACCTGTGTCGACCCTTGCGTGTTTCGGGGCAGTACCCACTGGTATTTCACACCCAGCTTGGCCGCTTCCGCCTTGGCGCCCTTGTCGCAGTCGATGAACCAGGGGATCGGTCCCTTGGGCACCATGGCGATCGTGATATCGCCTGGGTCCTTGGCTTGGGCTGCCGACGCGAGAGGCAGTATCGCGGCCAGAACAAGGGGCAGAGTGAAGGGTAGATGTTTCATTGACGTTTCTCCCGAACTTACAGCTCAGATCCGAAGGTGAATACCTGCCGGACCGTATTGCATTTTTCTTCTGGTTGTTGTTGAGTTGTTTCTTTCATATGCCGGCTACGATGGGCGACCTACTTTCATCCTGTTACGAAGCACGTCGACGCTGACCGCGATGATGATCACGGCGCCGGTGATGGCCTGCTGCGCATAGGTGTCGATATTGATGAGCACGACGCCGTTTGCGATGACACCCGCCAGGGCCGCGCCGATCACCGTTCCTTCGACGCTGCCGATGCCGCCGGCGAGGCTGGCGCCTCCGATCGCCGCGGCCGCGATGACGTCGAGTTCACTGCCTAGGCCAGAGGTGGACTCGGCGGACAGATAGCGGGAATAGCTGATGACGCCGGCTACTGCCGAGATCAGTCCGGAGAGCATATAGACGTAGAACTTGATCCGATCGGTCTTCACGCCGCTGATGCGCGCCGCGTGCTCGTTTCCGCCGGTCGCATAGATGTAGCGGCCGAAACGGGTCTTGCGCATCACGATCGAAAAGCCAACCGCCATGATCAACAAGATGATGACAGGAACGGGAACAAAACCGACATAGCCCTGCCCCAGTTCGGCGAAGCCAGGAGGCGTATCGGGGGTAAGCGGCTCTCCGTGGGTGATCATGTAGATCGCACCACGGCCTATACTGAGTGTGCCAAGCGTGGCGATGAAGGGCGGCAGTCCGATCCCGGTGATCAGAAGCGCATTGAAAACACCGAAGCCCAAGCCGGACAGGAGCCCGGAGGCGATGGCGACCGCTGTTCCGTAACCGTGCTGGAACGCAAAAGCCGTCATCAGCGACGAGAAACCGAGCACCGAGCCAACGGAAAGATCGATGCCGCCTGTGATGATCACCATCACCATGCCGATCGCCATGATCGCGGTGAGTGAAAAGGACCGGAACACCCCCATCAGGTTATCGACGGCCAGGAAGTATGGTGTAGCGAAACTGATGAGTCCGCCCACAATCAACAGCGCAAGCAGTACGTTCAGTTCCCTGATCTTGAAGATCGACCCAAGCCCGGCGGAACTTCGCTCGTGGCCTGTCACGACGGCACGGCCGGCCCGATTTTCAAGCACGTCTTTCCCCCCGGGGAGTTGTAACTTTCAGTTTTGTTCCTTGTTGAGCTGGAACTTATAACGACAACCGTGAACAGCTCGGGAGATTTGGGGTGATTGCGCAACCTCGAAGTAGATTCCTTGACGGGTGCCCGCGAGATAACTCCAAATCTTCGTGGATCATGAAGGGTTGCACATCGCAGAAAAACGGATCATTTTCGTGATCAGCTTACGACAATGTGCGGAAATGAATGCGACCGATCAGCGAAATGGCGGTCTTCATTGAGGTCGTGCAGCAGGGCAGCTTCTCAGCCGCGGCACGACGGCTTGGGATCGCAGTCTCGGTTGTGGCGGACCGGGTCACCGGATTGGAAAAGCGGCTGGGTATCCGGTTGCTCACGCGCACCACTCGCAACCAAGCGTTGACGGAAGCCGGGATGACCTACTTCGAGGAGGCTCGCACCATCGTGGCCGCGGTCACCGGATTGGAAGCGCGGCTCATGGAAGAAAGCACGAGTCCCCGTGGAACCTTGAAGGTAACGGCACCGACACCGATCGGACGATGGCTGATCGGTCCCTTCGTAGGTGATTTCGCTCGCAGATATCCGGACATCGGCATCCACCTTACGTTAGAAGATCGTTTTGCGGATATCGTCGGAGAAGGGTTTGACATCGCGATCCGAGGCGCACCTATGGTCGACTCATCCCTGATGGGACGGCGTTTGTTCGAGACCCGCAGGGTGGTCGTTGGAAGCCCGGACTATGTAAAACGGCGTGGATATCCCCGCAGTCCGGCCGAGCTCGTCGGGCACGACTGTCTGCTCTTCAATAAGGATCAGCATTTCCAGACCGAATGGCGATTCGGTCGTGGCATTGAGGCTCATAACGTACGCATCGCGGGTCGAATCGCGACGACCAATTCGGAATTGCCGCTTGCATGGGCACTAGCGGGCCTTGGCCTTACACAAAAATCCTGGTGGGAGGTTGCCCATCACATCCGAGCAGGGCTGCTGGTTACCGTGCTCGATGAGTTCGAACCCGATCCGGCCACTTTCTTTGCGATCCATCCCGTCAGCCACGCAATGTCGCGGAAAGTAGCCTTGTTCATCGATTCCTTGGCCGCTGAGTTCAAGAACCCCGACTGGATCAGCGCCGGGGCAGCTGGTCGCCCCATTGGATCGAGGTGACGCTCAGAATCATGTTGGCCTTGCGTGGTTCCAAGCCATTCGCTGGGGTTCTGTCAGGTCCGAGCAAGGGGCCGACTTGAGGGCCTGACTGAAAAAAGGGTTGAGTGATTTCAGTGGGTTGTGATTCTGTTGGTTGCGAGCCCCGACGGAGCCACGGATGCCCCTGGACTGAAGTCACCCGCCCGTAATACCGCTCTCGGAAGCGGCCGCGGCACACCGGGCGGTCGAGGGCGGGGGTGTGCTCGGCCGTATCGTGCCGACGCAGCGCTAGCCAGCGTCGCCGAAGTACAGCACGAGGAGTTGGGCAGTCAGCGCTGCCGATCCATCCTCTGCGTCGATGATCTGGCCTGCCATGCGGGCGATCTGCCCGGACCGCGCCTGTTCCACCGACGTGACGACCCACTCCATGCGCATGGGCCGGTTCACCCGCACGGCGGCACGGAACTTCACGTTGTATTCGAGACCGACGGACGGGCGCTCGTGTGCATCCTGCTGCCCGAAGCCACGTCCCACCAGGCCGACGAGCAAGGCCGCGGTATGCGCGCCGCTGGCGATCAGTTCGCCGTAACGGGAGTTCGCGGCGAATTCCGCATCATGGTGCAGCGGATTGGCATCGCCGACCGATTTCGCGCCGGCGCGGATGGCGTCCGCATCGAGCAGCAGGTCTTCCGTCAGCTTGGCGCCGACCGGCGGGGCGGCCATGCTAACTCTTTCCCAACATCAAGGCTGATCTTCGGCAGCTCGCGACCACCTCGCCGCGCTGGTTGATCGCCTCGTGCCGGAATTCCACGATGCCCTGACCGGGGCGGGACCGGCTTGCGCGCTTGCCCAGCACGGTGGTGCGCACGTGTAGTGTGTCGCCGTGAAACACCGGCTTGGGGAAGCGTACCTCCTCCATCCCGAGATTGGCAACCGTGGTGCCGTACGTCGTGTCATTGACGCTCATGCCGACCATCAGGCCCAGCGTGAACAGGCTGTTCACGATCGGTCGGCCGAACTCGGTGGTGGCCGCATAGGCCGCGTCCAGGTGCAGTTTTGCTGGGTTCATCGTCATCGTGGAGAATAGGACATTGTCGGCCTCTGTCACCGTGCGGGTCCAGGGGTGTTCGAATGTCTGGCCATCTCTGAACTCCTCGAAATACAAGCCTGCCATCGCCCTTTGTTCCCTCTATCCCGCCTCAAGTTCGACGAGCACTGTGCCCCTGGCCACCGTTTCGCCGGCCTCGCAATGTACGTGCATAACTCGGCCTGACATCGGGGCCGGCAAGCGCAGCACCACCTTCATCGCTTCCATTATCACACAGGTATCGCCTTTTTCGATCGATTGGCCTTGCGTCACCTCGACCGCGCCGACCAAGCCTGGCATCGGCGCCATGACGCGCTGATCCCCGGCCGCTTCCGCCCCGCTGATGTCGCCCCCGTACACAGCTTTTCAGCAACACCGGTCCCTTACCTGCGAACGACAGCAAGCGCTTCCCGCCGCCCGGCGACGGCACGGTACAAAGGGCCGCCCGCGTGGGCGCCGTCGCCGTAGACGCAACCGAGGTGGCCGGCGACCCGCTTCAACCCCGCGGGTGCCGGCACGGTGTTGTGCACCCCCGACCGGGTCAGATCCTCGGCGAGGATGCGACCGGTGTCCGCGTCCACCGCGATGTACAGGCCTGGGATGCCCACCAAGTCGACGGTGACCGCCTCACGCCGCGTTTCGCCGTTCAATGCTGCCTGGTACTAGGTCCGCCGGGCGCTGCCGATCACAATCGGCAGACCTGTTCCCACGATGATCAGGCCCCCGACCACAACCTTCTCCCAGTACGACGGCACTCCCATCAGCAACAACGAGTCGTTGATCAACGTCACCAGAAACACACCGACCATCGTTCCCCAGACCGTACCGAAGCCGCCGGTGATCCGGGCGCCCCCCAAAACCACGGCGGCGATCACGTTCAGTTCCGTGCCCACTAGGTCGAACGGGCTGGCCATGCGTACCTCGACGGCATGCAGGATGCCACCGAGGCCCGCCAGCGCCCCGGCGAGCACATACACCGAGAGCTTCGTACGCAGCAGCGAGATGCCAAGACGGTGGGCCGCCAGTTCCGAGCCACCCAGCGCATAGGTCTTGCGCCCCCAGATCGTATAGCGCAGCAACACGAAGATAAGGACTGCTACACCCACCAGGATCAGGAAGGAGACCGGCAGCGAATAAGTGACGCCGCCGGCCTGCAGCCGCACCAACAGCGTGCTCCCGAAGCGCGCAACCGATGGTGGCAGATCGACGATGTAGGTCGTGCCAAGCATGGTCAACAGCAGCCCGCGGAACAGGCTCAGCGTACCCAGGGTCACGATCAGCGTCGGCAGCTGCAATCCGGCTATCAGCACGCCGTTCACCAGCCCCAGCAGCGCGCCGATGCCCACCCCGATTGCCAGCAGTGCCGCCATCGGCATGTGCGTGCCCAGCGCGAGCTTCATCGTGCCGTACATCGCGAACGCCGCGATCGCCGTGAACGAGAACGTTGATTCCGCCGGAGATCAGCACCAGCATAACGCCCAGCGCAAGTATGCCGGACACCAGACCGTTGCGCGCGAGGTCGAAGATATTCGCCAGCGAGAGCACTGCCGGATTGGTCGCGGCCAGGGCGAGCGTCAGCACGACCGCGGTGAGCACCACCAGCGTGTCCGGTGAACGCAGCAGCTTGTGCCGCGACACCGCACGCGCAGCGCCATTCAGACGTGCCACCGCCTTCACGAGACCATAACTCCGCCAGCGATCTCCTCGGCGAGCCGATGCTCGTCAACCTCTGCCGCCGCATGCTCGCGCACGATCTTGCCGCCGGCCATGACCAGGATGCGATGGCTGATCGCCACCACCTCGGCGAGGTCGTCCGACAGCACCAGCATCGCCGTGCCGGAGCGGCTCAAGGCGAGCAGCAGGTCATGGATGTCGCGCTTTGAGCCGATATCCACGCCGACGGTCGGATTGTTCAGAATGATCAGCCTGGGCGCGCGTTCCATCCAGCGCGCCAGCATGACCCGCTGTTGATTGCCGCCCGAGAGGACCTGGGCGGGAACTCATGATGTCGCGTGCCTTGATCCGCAGCTGCTGCAGCCTGGCGCTGGCCGCGCGGGAAAGGCTGCGGCCGTCCAGCCGGCCGAACAAGCGCTGGTATCGCGCCAGGCTCGCAGCCGCAATGTTCTCGCGGATCGTGCGTTCGAGAAACAGCCCCTCGCTCAGCCGATCCTCGGGCACGAAAGCGATACCGTTCGCCAGTGCGTCGCCTACCGACCGCATTCGAACGGCACGGCCGCCGATGCGGATTTCGCCGGCATCGGCCTGGGACAAACCGAACAGGCAGAGCGCCAGCTCGCGCTGCCCGGACCCGAGCAGGCCCACGACAGAGACGATCTCACCGGCCCGCATTGTGAACCGCACATCTTGAAAGGCGCCGTTCTGGCTAAGTCCCTTCACATCGAGCAACAGGGGAGTATCTGGCGGAAGCGGCTGAGCGAGACGCTCATCCGCAATCGCGCGGCCCGTCATCGCAAGCGTCAGGCGCTGACGGTCGAATTCGCCGATGCGGCCTGCGGCGGTCACCACGCCATCGCGCAGCACAGTCATCGTGTCGCAGATCTCGAAGACCTCGTCCAGTTTGTGGCTCACGAACAGAAACGAGACATCCTCTGCCTTCAGCGCCCGCACCAGCGCGAACAGCCGCTCCACATCGCTGCGGGTGAGGGCCGTCGTCGGTTCGTCCATGACGATAATTCGCGCCTCCGTCGCCAGTGCGCGGGCAATCGCGACGAGCTGCCGCTCGGCGACCGACAGGCTCTCGATGCGAGCATCCAAGTCGATCTGGGCGCCCATGCGGGCGAAAATGCCGGCGACCAGCCTGCGCCATGTGCTCCAATGCGCGACACGCTCGCCCCGGCGCACCGTACGCAGGAAGGCGACGTTCTCGGTGACCGTCAGGTTGGGGAACAGCGCCAAATCCTGATAGATCACGCACAGACCAAGGTCGATCGCCTGCTGCGTCTCGCCGTTGCCAAGCGGGTGCCCAAACAGCCTTATGTCGCCCGCATCCCGATCCAAAACGCCGGACAGGATCTTGATCAGCGTGGACTTGCCAGAACCGTTCTCGCCGGCGAGGCAGCGCACCTCGCCGGCGTTTAAGGTGAACGAGACATCCTTCAGCACGCGGCTGGCGCCGAAGGCCTTGTCGATACCGGCAACCTCCAGCACCAGCTCGTTTGCCGCCGCGGCCCCGCTGGTCACGGAGCGCGCATCAGAAATTATATTCTCCCATGTTCGCCTTGGTGACATCCACCCAGGCCTTGCCATAGATCACCTTGCCGACCAGCCGTACCTTCTCGTACCCGGTCTGGCCGAGGTTCATGCCGTCCGTCACCTTCTGCCCACGCAGCACCATCTGGGCGAGCTTGTTCATCACATAGCCCGCCACCGCCGGATCCCAGAAGGAAATCATGCTGACGGAGCCCGATTGCAGATACTTGCCGGAGACTGACACGAGGCTGGTGCCAACCACGGCCACCTTGCCTTGCAGCCCCGCTTCCTCGATCGCCAAGCCGATGCCGGCAACGTCCGTCGCCGCGCTGCCCTGGATACCCTTGATGTCGGGATGGGCGCGCAGCAGCTCCTTCGTCTTTGCGTAGGCAGTCTGCTGGTCCTCGTTGCTCTCCAGCCGCTCCGTGACGAGGCGCATGTTCGGATATTTGGCTTTTTGCAGTGCAATCGCCGCATCCACCCACTCGTTGTGGGTCTTGGCGGTCAGATGACCGACAAACACGGCGTAGCCGCCCTCTCCGCCCATCCGGGTCGCCATCGCCTCCATCAGGTGCGCGCCGTAGGCGGCATTGTCGAACGCCTCAAGGTCGTAGTCCACGTTCTGCAGCTGCGACCCCTCGTGCCCGATCACCGCGATCTTCCGCTCCATCGCGCGGCGCAGCACCGGCTCCAGTGTCTCCGGCGAATTCGGCACGACGCAGATCGCGTTGACCCGCTTGGCGATCAGATCCTGGATCTCCTGCACCTGCAGCGCCGCGTCGGCCTGCGGCGGCCCGATTTCCTGGACGGAGACGTCGTGATTATCCGCGCCGAATTTCTTGACGCCCTCGTCCATCCGGTTGAACCACTGCACGCCCATCAACTTCACGACCGTGACGATGGTGGTGCGCGCAGCCTGTGCACTGACGGCCGTTCCCCCGATCAGGGCGGCCCCGATTGCTGCGGCGGAGCCGCGCAGAACATCACGTCGTTTCATCGTATTTCCTCTCATTTTATGGGTATTCCGCCATCAGACTTTTGGTCAATTCGTACAACTGCCGATAGATCCCGAACTGACGATCGTAGAGCTGGCGCAGCGCAGGATCGGGCGCGACCCGTCCCGCATCCGGGTTCCAGCCGCGCACGTCGTCCAGCGTGGCCGCGCCGACTGCGATCGCGGCGAGCATGGCATCGCCGAGACTCGCCCCAGTGGTCTGCTGGGGCAAGTTCTGCCCGAATCCACCGATATCGGAGACCGCCTGCAGCCACACCTTGTTGCGCGTGCCGCCTCCCACTGCCACGACACGGCGTGGCGGCGCGCCGATGTCGTGATAGGGTTCCATCAGGTGCCGTACACCGCAGGAGATGCCTTCCAGCACCGCGCGGAACAGGTGCGCGCGGCTATGCGTCAGATTCAGCCCAAAAAACACACCCTTCGCCTGCGGGTCATGGATGGGCGTGCGCTCCCCCGAGAAATACGGCAAAACGACCAGCCCATTCGCGCCGGCCGAGATCGACGCGGCTTCCTGCGCCAGGATGGACATCGCCTCCGGCGGCGGCAGTTCGCGCGCCATCTGTTCGCGGAACCAGTGCGTCAGCGTGCCGCTGGTGGCGAGGCCGGCGGCGCTAGCATGCAGGCCATCGACGATCCACGGTGCGTACCAGAGCCGGCCATCGCGTACTGGCTCGCTCGTAACGAGGACGGTGAAGATCGTAGAGCCGTACATCAGCATCAGCTCGCCGGGCTTCTGCACGCCGGCGCCGAACGCCTCCGCTGCCGCATCGATCGTTCCGGCAATCACCGGCGTTCCCACGGCAAGTCCGGTTGCCTCGGCTGCGCTGCGGGTCACCTGACCGACGATTTCCGTCGTTCCGGCCAAGCGCGGCAGCCGCGCAATGTCGACGATCCCGGGAGCCAGCCGATCGGTCCAGGAGCGGGCTGCAACGTCGTAGAGCGGGGTGAATCCGGCAGCGCTGTAGTGGTCGATTACCACTTCCCCGGTCAGGCGCTGGACGAGGAAGCATGTGGAGCTGACGATATGCGCTGCCCGCTCGAACACCTCCGGCCGGTTACGCTGCAGCCACAGGATCTTCGGGCCGACGGATTGCGAGGTCAGCAGGTTGCCGCCGGTCTGCAGCAGCGCCTCGGTTCCTATGCGCTGCGTCAGCGAGAGGATCTCTGCCGTCGCCCGCGTGTCAACGCCATAGAGCACCGCGTTGCCCATCGGCCTGCCGTTCGCATCGACGGCAAGCATGCACGGCCCGATTGCGCTGACTCCAACCGCCTTTATCTCCGCGGGCGGACATCGGCTTTCGGCCAGCAACGCGCGCGTGAGTGCGGTCAGGTCGTCCCACCAGTCCTCGTCCGGCCGATGCTCCGCCCAGCCTGGCTGAGGCACGATCATCCGGTGTGGCCGCGCGGCGTTTGCCAGCACCCGCCCGCATTCGTCGAGCAACACGCCCTTGGATTCAAACGTCCCGATGTCGATGCCGATGAACGCGCTCATTCGTCGTAGTCGTCCCTGTTGAGGGATAGTCCTGCATCGATCGCAAGAATGCCCCGCAGGAGCAGGCGCGTCAGGCCTTCCAGGTCGCCCAGATCGCACAGCTCCAGCGGCGAATGTGAATAGCGGATGGGAAAACCGAGATCGATGCAAGCAACGCCGTTGCCGACGAGCTGCACGTAGGAGTTGTCGGTCAGCACGCCGACCTGCGCACTGCGCTGCAGCGGGATGCCGGACGCGGCAGCCGCCTGCTCGAACAGCCGCACCAGGGCAGGATGCGGAATCAGGCCGTTCAGCGTTCCGCGGCCGTGGAAATTGTAGAGGCTCATGCCCGGACCGCCGCCAATCGTCGCATCGCCGCGCGAACTCAGGTCGGGCGTGTCAGTAGCGAGGATCAAGTCGAGCTGGATGGCAATGTCGGGCTGCAGCGCCGCGGCGGCTACCATGGCACCGCGCAGGTTGAATTCCTCCTGCACCGAGAACACACAATGGACCGTCGCTGCCGGACGGTTTGCATGGAGCTGGCGCGCCACCTCCACCAGCACGGCACAGCCGGCGCGGTCATCGACCGATGTGCCGACGATGCGCCCGTCGCCAATCTCGAACGCGCGCGGCTCGTAGACGATCGGCGTGCCGATATCAATGCCGGCCGCTCGCACCGACGCAGCGTCGGCCGCGCCGATGTCGATGAAGAGATCGGCATAAGGGAGTACCTTGTATTTCTCTTCCTGCGGCGTGGCATGGTGGCTCTTGATGCCGATCACGCCCAGGCGGTCACGTCCCTCGCCGACACAGCAGAGCACAGCGGCAGCGGCCAGCGCCTTCTCAGGCACCCCGCCCAGCCGCTCAATCCGCAGCAACCCGTCAGCGTCGATCCGACGTACAATGAAACCGAGCTGATCCATGTGCGTGAACAGCATCACACTGGGTGCAGCCGGGTCGTAACCTGGGATGGTGAGTATCAGGTTGCCAGCGCGGTCCGTGTGCGCCTCGTACGGCAGATCGGCCAGTGCTGCGCGGAGCCGCCGGCGCACCCGGCCCTCGTGGCCACTCAGGCCTGGCGTCAACATCAGCTCGACAAGCAGCGATTTCAGCCGATCCCTCATCGGGCAGACCTCTTCAGAAATCCCGGCCGCATGCCGGCCAGCGCGCGGACTGCCATCACCAGGAGCAGCAGCCCTCCGAACAGCAGGTCTCGGGCAAAATTGTTCAGCGACAGGAAATCAAGGCCGCTTGCCAGCAACTGCAGTGTTACCACGGCAAGCACGACGCCGGCGACGGATCCGAAGCCCCCGCGCGGATCCACGCCGGCCAGGATATTGATCAGGATGACGAACAGCAGATAGGAGCTGCCGTAATCGGCGTTCGCCGAATTGACCCTCGCGAGCACCACGATGCCGGCGACGGCGGAAATCACCCCGGCCATCAGATAGGTGCGGAGCAGCACGGAGCGGATGCGTAGCCCGGCAAAGCGGGCGGCCACTGGGTTGATGCCGTACAGGCGAAGCTCCAGCCCGTAACGGGTAAATCGTAGGATCGCACCGAGCAGGGCCGCGAACACGAAGAAGACCGCCAGCGTCAACGGCACTGTGTCGAATAGTGTCATATCGCCGAGATCACTGAGCCAGTCGGGCAGCCCGATCACCGCATGCCCCTTTGTCAGCACCACGGCGGCGCCGCTGATCAGTTGCAGCGTGCCCAGTGTCGCCAGGATCGCGGGCAGGCGGCAGAAGGCAACCAGCAGTCCATTGACCAGCCCGCACGCTGCCCCAGACAGCAGTGCAGCGGGCAGCGCGATCCAGCCTGATGCGCCGTGCTGCGTCATCAGCAGTGCGGCGGTGATGCCGGCGAGGTTGGCCGTGGCGACGACCGACAGGTCGATGCCCCCAGTCAGCAGGGTCGGCAGCACCGCGAGCGCCAGCAACCCGAACTCTGGGAGCTGTGTCGCCATGGACTGGACGTTGTCGAGCGACAGGAAGTCGCCCGCGGATTCGACGGCAAGGAACGCCGCGATGAGCACAGCGAAGACGCTCAGCCCCACCAGATGGCTGGCCGATCCGCCGCCGCGCTCCGCGCGCGTACTCATCGCGCCGGCAGTACCTCTGGCGGCTGCGAGTTGCTGCCACACGCCGGGACGCTAGGACAAGGAGCGGTGTGGCTGTTGGTTCCCATCAGTGAGCAGCGCTTTCGCGCAACTGGCGCGCCCGATCCATGAACCGCTTGGCCCGCTCGGGATCGACCGGGTTCCAGGTGTAGCCGTCCTTCTTCAGGCTGGTTCCGACGATCACACCATCGAAACGCGGCAGATACTTCGGCAGGCTGTCGAACGTCACGCCGGTGGTCACCAGCACTGGGGCGGCTCCGGCAACTGCCGTCTGCGCCTCCTCCAGCGCGCTGACCTCGGCGACCGCGCCTGCGAGCGGACCGGCGATCAAAACGGCGTCGGCGAGGCCGTTCACCACCGCACTCTTGGCAAGCTGCCCGACGGTGCGCTTGCCGAGGGTGGATGCGAACTCCGGTGTCACGTTCATGAAAAGCTTCAGATCCGATGCGCCGATCGCACGACGGTAGCGCAGCAGCCCCGGCAGATCGGCGCTCCACAGCCCCATATCGCTCTCGTAGGCGCCGGAGAAGATGCCGCGCACGAACTGCGCGCCGGTCGCATGCCCGACCCCGAGCGCCACCTTGATATCATACAGGTGATCGACACCGAACGGAATCCGTTGCGGCGCGGCGCGAGCGATGATCCAGGACATGGCGGCCGGGATCTCGGGGCCGACCTGGAACGCGTATGGCCGGTCGCCCTCGTTGCAAAAAAGCACGGCATCGAAGCCTGCCGTCTCCAGCAGCTCCACATCTCTGGCGACGATGTCGAGCGTGCCTTGCATGCCGAGTTTTTCGTCGCACAGCGGCGTACCCGGGAGCGGCGGGAAATGCGCCATGGCAATCACCGGCTTGTCGACACTGAACAGGTTGCGTAGCACCGATCCCATCGCTCTCTACTCTCTGTGTGTACCGGTTGTGCTTGACGCCCGGGGCATGGCGGGGGCCAGCTTAGCGGAAGCAGTCACGAAGGCAACAGGGATCTCGCATGATCGAACAGGACAGGCACACGGTTACCAACCAACCCGCTCCGGCGACGCTACCGGGCGAACGGGCAGCCGCGTGACCGTCACCGCGCGCCGTCCGCTCTCGCCCCGGCAGCAACAGTTGCTCGGCCTGCTACGAGACCAGGGATTCGTTGCGGTCTCCGAGATGGCCGCTCGCTTCGGCGTTTCCGAAATGACCGTGCGGCGCGACATGCGGCGGCTGGAGGAGGTCGCCAACGTGCAGCGGCTCTACGGGGGCGCCGTCGTGCCAGGGGGGCCGGATAATGCCGGGGAGGAACCCTCCTTCGTCCAGCGCCAGACGGCGCAGGCAGAGGCCAAGCGGGCGATCGCGCGCAAAGCGGCCGAACTGGTCAGCCCAGGGGCAACGATCGGTATCGACGTAGGCACCACAACTTACGAGCTTGCGCGCATGCTGCTGGACGCGCGCGACCTCAACGTCTTCACCAACAGCCTGCGCACCGGCTTGCTCCTCGCCGCGAGCAGCCTGTCCGTCTACATGCCGGGCGGCCGTGTCAGGCGCGGCGAGGGCTCGCTGACCGGCACCATCGCGGTCTCCCTGCTGCAGGAGTACCGCCTGGACCAGGCGTTCTTGGGCGTTTCGGGCATCACTGCCGATGGGCTGTACGACTATTCGCTTGAGGATTTGGAGGTAAAGCGGGTCTACGTAAGGCAAGCGTCGCAGGTGATCGTGCTGGCGGACGCCACCAAGCTCAGCCGTACCTCCGCCGTACGCATCTGTGGGCTGGACGCGGTCGACGTGCTGATCACCGACGCGGAACCTGCCCCCACGGTTTGCGCCGCGCTTCAGGCTGCAGGCGTCCGGGTCATCGTCACGGCGAGCGATCCGGGCACCGCGACCGAGCGCGGACGGTCCAAGGCGCCGACAAGTCCTCGGCCGGGATAGGTGTCACGGACTATGACGCTTGGCCTCTGCCCGGCCGTTAAGTTCGCAACGGGCGTCCGGGAAAGTAGCCTGTGGCTATGGTACACGGGCCCGTCTGTGGCGCCGGGAACCGGCCCGGCATACGAGGCTCTCTTTCTGATTCGGATGCCCCGCCTTGCCCTTCAAGCTGAACCAGGGCCGCCGTCACCATATCCCGCGACCGCGCCAGAGGGTAATCAACTGGCCGGACGACGAGGCCAGCCGGCGTCAGCGCGGTAGCATGACGGTCTGGTTCACCACGGAGGCGATCGCGGCGTGGGCGGTTAAGCCACGCACGACCCGAGGCGGCCAGCCCTGGTATTCGCCCTTGGCCATCCTGACGGCGCTGACACTGCGCGCCGTATTCCGCCTGGCATTCCACCAAACCGAGGGCCTGATCCCTGCACCACAGCCTATCCGGTACACCCCCGGCGCTGCGGTCGTTGAACTGCCGACCGCAGTCGCCGGCAGAGGAAGCGTTAGTAGCCCCGGGCGGTCCGGTCCCGCCACCCGGTCACCGCGGCCGAGTTGCAGTACACGCACTCCACTCTGCATTCCCGATTACCCCTCGACAAGAGCAGAACATTCCCGAGGCCGCCCCGGCTCGCTATCCGCGTCCCTCTGGTGCAAGACTCGAAAAACCCTTTTCCCAGCTTGAGGCCGACATGGTTGAACGCAATGGTGCCCTCCGCCGACATCTGCTGGACACAGCGGAAGGCGGCCGACTGGCGGACGCCAGGGCCGCCGGCTGGCGTCGCTGGGGACCCTACCCCAGCGACCGCCAATGGGGCACGGTGCGCGAGGACTACAGCCCCGACGGCGATGCTTGGGCGTATTTCCCGCATGACCACGCCCGCAGCCGCGCCTATCGTTGGGGCGAGGACGCGCTGGCGGGCTTCGGCGACGAAAACCTGAACTGGTGCCTCGGTCTGGCACTGTGGAACGGCCACGACCCGATCCTGAAGGAGCGGCTGTTCGGCCTGACCAACGCGGAAGGCAACCATGGCGAGGACGTCAAGGAACTGTATTTCTACACGGACGCGACGCCAACTCATTCCTATCTGCGCATGCTCTACAAATACCCGCACGCCGCCTTTCCCTACGCGGAGCTGATCGCGGAGAACGCCCGCCGCGACCCGTCGCAACCGGAATACGAGGTGCTGGACACCGGGGTATTTGCAGAAAACCGGTTCTGTGACGTAACGGTGGAATATGCCCGGGCAGCGCCCGACGACACGTTGATGCGCGTCACGCTCCGCAACCGCGCCGACGTACCGGCGCGGCTGCATGTGTTGCCGCAGCTCTGGGCGCGCAATATCTGGTCCTGGACGCCCGATGCGGCCAGGCCGACGCTCACGCTTGCGGGTAAGGATGTGCTTGCCCGACACCCCGCGATGTCGACGCTGCGCCTATCGTACGATGGCGGGGCACCTTTCCTGTTCTGCGAGAATGAGACGAACGATCTGCGCGTGTTCGGCAGGCCGCGGCCTGACGGCTATGGTGGTCCGTTCAAGGACGGCATCGGTGATTACGTCGTGCAGGGTCGGCAGGACGCGATCGCCTGGAGTGCCGGCACCAAGTGTGCTGTCCATCAGGTACTGGATCTGGCCGCCCAGGGCGTGGCTACACTGCGCTTGCGGCTGCGGCCAGAGACGGAGACGACGCGAGCGTTCGACGATTTCGATGCCGTCATGTCGCTGCGGCTTGCCGAGGCTGATGAATTTTACAATGTGCTGCAGCAGGGCATCGCGGACACCGATGCGCGGCTGGTGCAGCGGCAGGCCCTCGCCGGGATGATCTGGTCGAAGCAATATTATGCGTTCGATATTCGCACCTGGCTGGCCGGCGACGCCGGCCAGCCGCGCCCGCCATCGGAACGGCTGCGTGGCCGGAATTCGGACTGGGAGCACCTCAACCACGCCGACATCGTCGCCATGCCGGACAAATGGGAATATCCGTGGTACGCGTCCTGGGATCTGGCATTCCACGCTGTGACCTTCGCACTGATCGATCCGGGTTTCGCAAAGAGCCAGATGCTGCTGCTGCTGCGGGACCGGACCATGCATCCCAATGGCCAAATTCCTGCCTATGAGTGGAAATTCGACGATGCCAACCCGCCGATGCAGGCCTGGGGCGCTTGGCAGGTGTATCAGATGGACCGGGCGCTGACCGGTCGCGGCGATCACGTCTTCCTCAGCCGCGTGTTCCTGAAGCTGCTGCTGAATTTCGGCTGGTGGGTAAACCGCAAGGATGCGCAGGGACGTAACATCTTCCAGGGCGGCTTTCTCGGTCTTGACAATATCGAAATTTTTGATCGCTCTCAGCCGCTGCCCACCGGCGGCCGCCTGCAACAGGCCGATGGCACCGCCTGGATGGCCGCCTACGCGCTGCAAATGATGCGCATCGCCCTCGAACTGGCGGAGCAGGATCCAGCCTATCAGGACATCGCGACAAAATTCTTCGAGCATTTTCTCTATATCGCCAAGGCAATGACGGATGCCGGCGGCGGTACGGGGATGTGGGATGAGGAGGATGCGTTTTTCTATGATGTGCTGGAGCGGCCGGATGGTGCCGGGGTCCCGTTGCGGGTGCATTCAATCGTCGGGTTGATCCCGCTGTTCGCGGTGCATGCGTTGGATCCGGAAGTGACACACCGCCTGCCGGATTTCGCCGCACGCATAGATTGGTTCCTTCGCCATCGGCCGGATCTCGCCGGACTGATCTCGCATTGGCGTGTTACTGGCGCGGGGGATCGGCAGCTGCTGTCGCTGCTGCGCGCCCACCGCATGACCTGCCTGCTGAAGCGCATGCTCGACCCCGACGAATTTCTCTCCCCCCATGGCGTGCGCGCAGTTTCGAAATACCATGTCGCGCACCCCTACGTGTTTCAAGACGACGGTCGCACATTCCAAGTAGGCTACGTTCCCGGCGAATCGGATACGCGTCTGTTCGGCGGCAATTCCAACTGGCGCGGTCCGGTCTGGCTGCCGATCAATTACCTGTTGATCGAGGCACTGTTTGAATTCCACCGCTTCTATGGCGAGGGCTACACCATCGCCTACCCCACCGGCTCCGACCACATGTGTACTCTGCGCGAGGTGGCGGAGGGGTTGGCGCGGCAGGTAAGCACGCTGTTCCTAAAGGACGCCGAAGGACGCCGCCCGGTGATGGCGGCCTATCCGGCGTTGCAGGCGGATCCGCAGGCACGGGATCTGGTGCTGTTCCACGAATATTTCCACGGTGACACAGGTCGCGGTGTAGGTGCCTCGCACCAGACCGGCTGGAGCGCGCTGGTAGCGCTGCTGCTGCATCCAAGGGCAGAAGACGGCACAACCAATCTTCCAAGCGCAGGCGACTAGCCCCCACCGCTTTCACAATGCCCTCCGGATGGTGTGTGGGACACCGATGGCCTGCGCACGTGGGCGGGACTGACGGCGTCATCCTGACCGCCTGGCCAACTCGGCCTGACCAGGAGACCCACCAACTTGACAATACCAAGCGGCAGTTATCAAGCGTCGGCGGCGGCGCGCCGCGCGTGCGAGTAAACTGCCACCGCGCCGAGCGTGAGGCCACCGACGAACCAATATTGCCAGGCCTCGGACAAGCCCAGGAACGAGGTCGCCGAATTGATCTCCTGAATGAGCAGGGCGCCGAACAGCACGCCGATGAAGGCGCCTCGTCCGCCCGCAAGGCTGGTGCCACCCAGAACGACCGCCGCGATGCTGCTCAACGTATAGCCGATTCCCTGGTTGGGATCGCCGATACCGAGCTGTGCGGTGACCATCAACCCGCCGGCCACGGTCAGCACACAACACGTCACGAAAGCCGCGATCACCGAGCGATTTGTCCGTACGCCGATCCGCGCGGCCGATTCCTCGTTCGACCCCACCGCGCGCAGACTAAGTCCCCACCGCGTGTGGCGCAGCGCGACTTCAAGGCCGATCGCCAGAATCACGACGGCAACGAAGGCGACCGGTACGCCGAGAATGTCGGTCTGAATCTTTTCGATCACGTCGGTGCTGATGTTGCCGCCCGGCTGTGGCCGCAGCAGAACTGAAAAACCCTGGATGATGATGTAGACACCGAGCGTCGCCGCAACTGCCGTGAATTTGCCGAACCGCACCAGAGAGCCGCTCGTCAGGCCGATCGCGGCACCCGCCCCGAGCATCGCCAGCAGGCCGGCGAACATCAGCGACGCCGAACTGCCATCTACGAAAAAGAACGACGCGATGACGACCGTTAGCCCGGCGAGCGGCCCGACAGACACGTCGATGCCACCGGTCAGAATTGGACACATCTGCCCCAGGCCGATGAACGACAAGGCAGACGCGAGCAGCAGGATCTTCTCGATGTTGAACGCGGAGACGAAGCGCACGTTGTAGTCCGTCGCGAAGGCTCCGAGCACGAGGATGGCGATGGCCAGCACGACGCTCGGCGCGTAGTCGCCGGCGGCGAATTGCCGCACGCGCCGCCGCCAGTTCGGGCCGGCATCATCTCCGCGCCTCTCACGTGCCGCGCTTTCCTTGCGATGGGAGGTCGCGGTAATCATCGTGCGGCCGATATTCTCCTCGGTCACATCGGCCCCCGCAAGCTCGCCGACCGGATGCCCGCGCGAGAGGACAATGACGCGGTCGCAGAGGCCCTCAAGTTCGACCGTGTCTGAGGAGACAATGACGACCGGCGTGCCGCGGTCGGCTACGTCACGCAGAATTCGGTAGATCTCCGATCGCGCCCCGACATCGACGCCGGCCGTCGGCTCCTCGGCCAGCACGAGCGAGGCATTTGCGAGCAGGGCGCGCGCAAGCACGACCTTCTGCTGATTGCCGCCCGAGAGGCTTGTGACGTTAGCCTCGATGGAGGGTGTGCGGATCGCGAGCCGCGCGCTCTGCTCTTCGACCTTGGATTGTTCTAAGCGGCGGCTGACGACGCCGACGCGGGCGAAGCGGGGAAGCGCGGCCAGCGCGGCGTTCTCGCGCACCGAGAGGCTCATGAATAGCGCTTCCTTCTGCCGATCCGACGAGAGGAAGACAACACCGGCCTTGTACGCTGACTTCCGGATGGCCGAGCCGCAGTGGCTTGCCGTCGACAGCGACCACGCCTGACGCCCCGAGCAGACCGGCGAGCGCGCGCAGGAACTCGCTCTGGCCGTTGCCGGTGATGCCGGCGATGCCGACGATCTCCCCGCCGTGCGTGGCCATGTTGATGTCATGAAAGCCGCTGCCCGAGAGGTTGCGGACGACAAGCGTGCTGCCCTCCTGTCGTCGGTCCGGTACCCTTCACCGGATAGACATTGGTGACGGTGCGCCCGACGATGAGCCGCAGCATCTCCTCGTCCGACATCTCGGTGACCGGCGCGGAACCCCGCACTTCACCGTCCCGCATCACCGTGACCCTGTCGGCGATCTGCCGGACTTCCTGCAAGCGGTGCGAGATGTAGATCACGGCCGCCCCTCGCGCGGCGGCGAGCCGGATCTTCTCGAACAGTAGATCGACGAGATCGGCGGTGAGCGGCGCGGTCGGCTCGTCGAGTACAAGCACGTTCGGCTCGATCGCCAGCGCCTTGGCAAGCTCGATCAGGTGGCGCTGGGCGACGCCGACGTCGGCCATACGCGTGCTCGGGTGCACGGCGCAGCCGACGCGCTCAAGCTGGTTCGCGACCCAGTCGACGTTGCGCGCGTTGCTGTGGCGCAGGTTGCGCGGCACGGCGAGCACCATGTTCTCGGCGACCGTGAGGTCGGGCAGCACAGCGGGGTGCTGGTGCACGATCGCGAGCCCCAGCCGCTGCGCCTGCGCTGAGGTGAGTCGTTCGACCGTCTCGCCGCGGATCTCCACGCTGCCTTCGTCCGGCCGCAGATCGCCCGAGGCGATGCCCATCAGCGTGGACTTGCCGGCGCCGTTCTCGCCGAGCAGCGCATGCACCTCGCCCGCTGTCGCGGCGAACGAGACGTCCTTGACGGCGACGACGCCGCCGAAGCGCTTCCAGACATGGCTCAGCCGAAGGCCGACACCCGTGCCGTGGTGCGGGTGGTTCAGGTCCGGCGCGGGTTCGATCGTGGTCACGGCTGCTCCGTCCTGCGCCGGCGGACGAGCCCGGCGCCTCTCGATCGTGAAAGGGATGAGGGCGGGGAAGCCCCCGCCCCCTTTGCGAAGGCTCCGGTCAGAGCCCGCCCTTGAGGGCGCCGAGCACCTGTTCGATCGTCAGGCTGGTCCCGTTGCCGGCCGATTCCGGCAGGCGGGGATCGCAGAACACGACGCCCTGCAGCGAATCGTCCATGACGAAGTTCTTGACGATCTTATCGCCGGGATTAGCAACCACGTGCTTGCCGCCCTTGGTGTCGGTGATGACCAGCGGCTGGTCCATCTTGCCGCCCGCGGCCGAGGCGATCGCCCACTGGATGGCAAGCCGGATGTTCCACTGCTCGGCACTGCTCGTGATGAACTGGAAGCTCGAGTTCGGGTCCTTGTCGTGCAGCTTCTTCCAGGTGCAGCCGAAGCCGTTGGCGTCCTCGCCGCCGACCAGCGGCAGGTCGCGGTTGGCGCGCGGGAAGGCGCCGGAGGTCAGGATCGGCACCGACAGGTCGGCGAACATGCCGTCGATCTTCGGATATTTGGCGATCAGCGCGCCGATGACCTTGGCCATCACGCTCGGATCCCAGTTGGTGACCTCGAACGGCTGCATGCCGATCCACTTGACGTCGGGGGAGTTGGCGAAGGCCTCCTTCAGGCCCTCGGCCTTCTCGAGGCTTTCGCTGGTGCCCGCGGGGCCGCCCAGATAAGCGATGGTGCCCTTGCCGTGCAGCGCCTTGACCATCCAGCCGCCCCAGACCACGCCGTCGTTCTTGAAGTCGGTGCCGACGAAGACGGTGTAGTCCGCGCCTTCCTTGCCGCCGACGCGAGCGCGGTAGGGAACGACAGCGCTGCCCTGCTTGTAGGCGTCGCGGATCGCCGGCAGCATCGCCGGGCCCGCATCGGGGAACACGACGATCGCGTTGACGCCGCGCGCGGCGAGGCCTTCCAGGTCGGAGATCGCCTTCTGCGTGTTGCCCTGGCCGTCGGTATGCGTCCAGCTCGTCACGTTCGGGCAGCGGCTGGCCTCGTTGATGCCGGCGGCCGTGGTCTGCTGGCGCCAGCCGTTGTCGGCGAAGCCGTCGGCGAGCGCGACCGAAATCTGCTTGGTGCCGCAGAAGTCGGGCGGCGTCGCTTCGGGCTCGGCGCAATAGAGACCGTTGGCGATCTTCTTGCACCAGGCCGGCACCTCTGCCGCGATCGCCGCGCTTGTCATGCCGGCGGCGATTGTCGCGGCCATCGCCGCCCCTGCCAGAAGCCGCATTCCACGTTCCGAGACCATTTTGGACGTCCTCCGTTGTTATGGTTATGGCCACTTGGGGAATCCGCTTCCCCGCGCCCCGCCTATGAACGCACGCCGCTCGCCCGCCCTGGTGCCAGCCACCGCACGCCGAGCCTGCGAAGCACCTCCCGCAGTCGGTTCAGCCGGACGCTGTAGACGCCGACGCCGACGACGATCGCGCCACCCTGGAACAGGAACTGCACGCCCACGCTCGACCCGGTGGTCAGCACGAGCTGTTGCAGCTGGGTGAGGAACAGCGCGGCGATGACCGTCGCCGCGAGATTGCCGGTGCCGCCGAACAGCGACGTTCCACCAAGCACGACCGCGGCGATCGATGGCATCAGGTAGCTGTCGCCCTGAAAGGCGCTCGGCAACTGCATCAGCCCCGCGAGGAAGATCCCGCCCAGGCTGTACAGCAGGGCCGCACCGGCATAGGCCGCGAGCTGATAGCGCCCGGCGACGACGCCGGCTGCGCGCGCGGCGCGCGGGTTGGCGCCGACCGCTTCGAAGCGGCGGCCGAACACGGTCTTCTTGACAAGGAAGGCGACGAGACAGGTCATGCCGACGGCGATGTAGACGAGCGTGGTGACGCCGAAGATCTTGGCATCGACAAACTGTGACAGGCTATCCGGCACCTGCACCGGCGTGCCGCCGGAGACATTGACATCGACACCGTACAGCACCGAGTTCATGCCGATGGTCGCGACGATCGGAGCGACGCGGGTGCGGCTGACCAGGAGCCCGTTGACCAGTCCCGCGAGCAGTGCGGCACCCAGCGCGTAGCCGATTCCAAGCGCGAGCGCCGAGCCGCCCATGCCCGGCTCGTTGCTGGAGTAGTAGGAGACGATCACGCCGCTGAGCGAGACGACGCCGGGGACGGACAGGTCGATGCCGCCCTGCTGGATCACCAGCGTCTGGCCGAGGGCGACAAGGGCGAGGATCGCGGCGAAGGGGAGCATGCCGGCGAGCGCGCCGGGGGAGAGGCTTTGCCGCTGGATCAGCCAGCCTACAGCGAACAGCAGCACGGTTGCGAGCGCGATACCTCGGCTTGCGCCGAGCCAGCCGAACCGGCCGCGGCGGCGCGCCGGTGCCGGCAGCCGCTCCGCCGGCACCGGCTCGCCTGCGAGGGCAGCGGGCGCGACGCTTTGGGTCTGGCGGTTGGACGCGCCTAGCACGCCATTCCCCCGATGCAGATCGCACGGAATCCGATTTCCGCGTAGCGGCCCATCTTCTCCCCCGTCCGAAGCATCGCCACGTCGAGCTGCGAGCCCGGTTGTCTGCTTCTTGGTGGTCGATGCGACGACCACTTCCCCGGCTTCATTGCATCGGACACAGCAGCAAAACTGCGCTGGCAACCGAATTTCCGGGGACGTTTACGTATGCAACAACCTATGGCCCGAGATTTGGCTCTGTCAAGCGATCCGAACGCACTTCACAAACATGCTGCACCGCGGCGGAGGTGTCGCCCGCCACCACAGCCGCGGCCACGGGCCGCGCCATCCCTTGACAGTGGCAAACCGCCGCTTCTAGGGTCATGAATACGTAAACGTCAGCCGCAAATCCGTCGATTTTGGCGATGCGGCGTGAGGACAACGACCGGCCCAGGCACTGCACCCTGACCGGTGGGGGGAGGCGAAGGGCCGGATGCCGTCCGATATCGCCATCGTGGATCCGCACGTGCATTTCTGGGATCCCATGCATCACTACTATCCGTGGCTCTGCGACCGGCCGCTGATCCCGTTCCGTTACGGCGACTACTCGTCGATCTGCCGCCCCTATCTTCCCGTCGACTATCTAGCGGACGCGTATCCGCACCGCGTGGTCAAGACCGTCTATCTCGAGGCTGAGTGGGACCCGCGCGATCCGGTGGGTGAGATGGATTTCATCGCCGGGCTGCGCCGTGAGACCGGCTTCCCCAACGTCGCGATCGCGCAGGCTTGGCTCGACCGCGAGGACGTGGCGGAGATGCTGGAGAGCCACGCTGCGCGCGACTTCGTGCGCGGCGTACGGCAGAAGCCGCGGGGCAACGCGGCGCCACGCCAGGGCGGCACGACCAGCATGAGCGAGCCGCGCTGGCGCGAGGGCTTCGCCCGGCTGCACCGGCTCGGGCTGCAGTTCGATCTGCAAACGCCGTGGTGGCACCTTGATGAGGCCGCCGCGCTGGCGCGGGCGTTCCCGGACACGCAGATCGTGCTGTTGCACACCGGCCTGCCGGCCGACCGCAGCGCCGAGGGGCAGGCGGGCTGGCGCGCAGCGATGCGGCAGCTTGCGGCGTGCCCGAACGTCGCGGTGAAGATCTCGGGCATCGGCCTGCCCGGCATTCCGTGGACCGTCGAGAACAACCGCGCAATCGTGCTGCACACGATCGACTGTTTCGGCGTCGATCGCAGCATGTTCGCGAGCAACTTCCCGGTCGACGGCGTGTGCGGCGACCTGGCCGCGATCTTCTCGGGCTACAAGACGATCACCAGCGGCTTCTCCGAGGCTGAGCGCGTGAAGATGTTTCACGACAACGCCATCCGGATCTACCGGATCGATGGGTAGCAGTATCGGATATGTCGGCGCGGGCCTGATGGGCGGCCCGATGGTCAAGTGGCTGCTCGGGCACGGCTTCGCCGTGCGGGTGTTCGACATCGCGACGCAGCGGCTGCAGGAGGCCGCGGCCGCCGGCGCGCACCCAGCCACCTCGCCCGCCGGAGTACTGGCGGGGGCAGAGCTGGTGGCGCTGAACCTCCCCTCCACCCATGCCGTTGAAGAAGTGGTATTCGGCGCGGAGGGCATCGCGCAGGCGATCCGGTCGCCTTGCGTGCTCGTCGATTTCTCCACGATCGAGGTCGAGAGCTGTCGCGGCTTTGCACAACGCCTGAAGGAAATCTCCGGCTGCAACTGGATCGACGCGCCGGTCTCCGGCGGTCCGATCGCGGCGGGCGGCGGTACGCTTGCGGTGATGGCCGGGGGCGACGCCGGCGACATCGCCCGGCTGCGCGGCTTCTTCGACACGATCGCCGGAAGCTTCACGCATGTCGGCCCAACCGGCGATGGGCTTGTCGCGAAGATGGTAGGCCAACTCATCGTCGGCTGCCTGCATGTCGTGCTCGCCGAGGCGGCACGTCTGGCCGAACTCTCGGGCATCGATGCGGCGCTCATTCCTGCCTGCGTGGCCGGCGGCCACCCGGACGGCGTGCTGCTGCGCCAGCTCTATCCGCGCATCGTTGCGCGCGACTTCCAGCCGCGCGCCTATGCGCGCCAGTTGCTGAAAGACTTGCGCATGGTCGAGGCGGCGGCGACCGGCGCGGGCATGCAGGCACCGATGTTGGCCGAGGCGCGGCGGATGTATGCGGCGCTCGTCGACCGGGGCGACGGGGAGCTGGATACCTCCGCCGTCGTCAGGCTGTACGAGGTCGGCGCGGCGGCACGCGCAGGTGACGGAGGAACGGGCTAGCATGAGGATGCTCAAGGAAGGACGGAGTGCTGCGGCGGCAGAGGGGAATGCGGCGAAGGTCCGCGCGACGGTGGAGACGGTCCTTCGCGTCATCGCGGCACGCGGCGACGCGGCTGTGCGCGAGCTTTCCACCCACGGCGTGCTGTTCCTCGGACTACGAACCAATGTTTCTGTGGGGACAAGGTGATCGGCACCAACCACAGGCTGCCGACGATGAAGGTGGTGCGCGGCACGGGCGGGCTGTGGGCCGGCTATGCCAGGCACAACGTGCCATACGCGACCGCCGCCGAGGCAACGGCCGGTGCGGAGGGGCCATGAAAGGATGACGGGCGCCATGCTGCTTGCGGACCAGGTTGCGATCATCACCGGCGCGGCGTCGCAGCGCGGCATCGGCAAGGCGACGGCGCGCCGCTTTGCCGCAGCCGGCGCGCGCGTCGCGGTGCTCGACCTCGATGCGGCGGCGAGCCGCGCCGCGGCGCGCGATATCGGCACCGAACACCATGGATACGGCTGCAATGTTGCCGACGCGGCCGCCTGCCGGCAGGTCGTCGAACAGGTGCTCGCCGATTTCGGCCGCATCGACATTCTGGTCAACTACGCCGGGGTCAGCCAGCCCGACCGGCTGATGGAAGTGACGCCGGAGCGCTACGAGCTGGTGATGAACGTCAACGTGCGCGGCACGTTCAACATGTGCCAGGCGGTGGTGCCGCATTTCCGCGCGCAGCAGCATGGCAACATCGTCTGCATCGGCTCGGTCGCGGCGCAGCGCGGCGGCGGGCTGTTCGGCGGGCCGCACTACTCCGC
The DNA here is from genome assembly GCA_963764895.1 of uncultured Pseudomonadota bacterium. Taxonomy (GTDB): domain Bacteria; phylum Pseudomonadota; class Alphaproteobacteria; order Acetobacterales; family Acetobacteraceae; genus CAVXUK01. The sequence continues at coordinate 1,964,557 of CAVXUK010000004.1, read as the reverse complement.
CTCGAAAGGCGCGGTGCAGAGCCTGGCCAAGTCGATGGCGCGCGAGCTGGGGCCGGACGGCGTGCGCGTCAACGCGATCGCGCCGGGGACGATCGACACCGACATCTTCGAGGGTAAGCTTTCGGAGGAGAAGCGGCGGGCGATCGCCGCCGAGGTTCCGCTCGGCCGGCTCGGCGAGGCCGACAACGTCGCCAAGGCCTGCCTGTTCCTCGTCTCGGATCTCGCGGGCTACATCACGGGCAGCGTCCTCGACGTTAACGGCGGATTGCTGATCCATCACTAGCGGCGCGCGTGAAGGCTGACGAGCAGGGAAGAATGAGCGCAAACCAGGCCCCGCTGCTTGCAAAGTTCCACCTCGACGGTCGGCGGGCGTTGGTTACGGGTGCCGGGCGCGGCATCGGGCTCGCCGCGGCAGGGGCGCTCGCGGAGATGGGGGCAGCGGTTACGCTTGTCGCCCGCACGCATGAGGAGATCGCCGCCGCCGCCGAGGCCATTCGGGCCAAGGGCGGCACGGCGGACTGCCTCGTGCTGGACGTGTCCGACCTCGCCGCGATGGCGGCCGCACTCGCCGAGCGGCCGCCCTACCACGTGCTGCTGAACAATGCCGGCACCAACCGGACCGATCGTTTCCTTGACGTCAAGGTTGAGGATTTCGACCTCGTGCTTGGCCTCAATCTGCGCGCCGCCTTCTTCGTGGCGCAGGCGGTCGCCCGCAAGATGGTGGCAGCAGGACTGCCGGGTTCGATCGTCAACGTCTCCTCGCAGATGGGGCTCGTGGGCGCGGCCAATCGGAGCGTCTATTGCGCCTCGAAATGGGCGATGGAGGGTATGACGCGGGCGATGGCGGTGGACCTGGCACCCTATGGCATCCGGGTCAACACGCTATGTCCGACTTTCATCCAGACGCCGCTTGCCAACAGATATCTGGCGGATCCGGCCTTCCATGCCGAGGTCCTGAGCAAGATCAAGCTCGGGCGAGTCGGGCAGGTGGACGATCTGCTGGGCGCGATCCTTCTGCTGGCGTCGGATGCATCAGCGATGATGACGGGATCGTCGCTCGTGGTGGACGGCGGCTGGACTGCGGACTGACCACGGAGGGATATGGAAGGGCGCAGGGGGCAAGTGACGTGGCGCGTGGTTCGCTCAAACCGAAGCAACTGCCGGCCGACGCGCCAGCGGTCGCCCATGCCGTCGCGCCGCAGGACGTGGTGGTCGGCATCGACCTGCATGCGGCCCCGGATTCGCACACATACCGCTCGATGTGAGTAGCTATACGCAACGAAGGCCCCAGCAACACGCAGGATACCGGGGTGCTGGCCGGCGACCTGGCGGCAGGGTTCTCATATGAGCCGCGGCCCGCCTTGATGCGACCGCGCAGGTCGATACTCTTCCAGGCGATCGGGCAGCCGCGGCAAGCCGTAACGCTGCTCGACAGAAGGGGTCCGGAGGATGCGGAGGCGATGAAGATCAGGAAGGCAACGTCGCACGAGGTCGCGCGCCTGGCCGGTGTTTCGCAGACCACGGTCTCGCGCGCCTTCAACCGCGAGGGCTCGGTCTCGGAAGCGACGCTGAAGCGGATCCGGGAGGCGGCGAACCAGCTCGGCTACTGGCCGAACGAGCTCGCCCGGTCGCTAATCTCGCGCAAGTCGAACATGATCGGCATCGTCATGGGTGACATTCTGAACCCGTTCTATCCCGCGGTGCTGCACGCTTTCACCCAGCGGCTGCAGACCCAGGGCCGGCACGTGCTGCTGTTCAGCGTGCCGGCCGGCGCGGACGTCGACGCGGTTCTGCCGCAGATGTTGCAATACCAGGTGGCAGGCGTCGTGATCACCTCGGCCACGCTTTCCTCGCGCATGGCGAAGACGATTGCGGGCACCGGCACGCCGGTCATGCTGTTCAACCGGACCGTCTACGGCAATGCGGTAAGCTCGGTCTGCTGCGCCAACGAGCAGGGAGCACAAAACGTGGCGCGGCTGCTGTGCCGCGCCGGCCACCGCCGCTTCGGCATCATCGGTGGAACTCGCCGACACCTCGACCCATGCCGAGCGGCGGCGCGCCTTCGCGCGCGAATTGCAGCGCCACGGCGTCGAGACGCTGGCCGAGGCCCCGGGCGGCAATACCTACGAAGGCGGGTTCGCGGCGGCGCGCCGGATGCTTTCCGCCCCCGATCGGCCGACGGCGCTGTTCTGCATCAGCGACATCATGGCGCTGGGCGCACTCGACGCGGCACGGCGGGAGCTCTCGCTCTCGGTCCCGGGCGATGTCTCCATCGTGGGCTTCGACGACATCCCGGCGGCCGGCTGGCCAAGCTATGAGCTCACCACCGTGCAGCAGCCGGTGGACACAATGGTGGACGAGGCGATCGCCATCCTGCTGCGCGAGATCGAGGAGCCGGGAGCGAAGCCGACCACACTCCGCGCCCCCGGCACGCTCATCGTGCGCTCGTCGGCGCGGCTGTAGCCAGGCGTTCCGCGAGCGCACAGGCACGGATCAGTGCCTCGGGATTGGCAGCGTTGCGCCCGGCGATGTCGTACGCGCTGCCAGAAGAGGCGGTGATCGCGGGCACCGGCAGCCCGCCCAGGATGGTCACGACCCGCTCGAAGCCGAGCGACTTCAGGGCGATTTGCCCCTGGTCATGATACATCGTGACCACGAGATCGAGCGTGCCGCGCCGGGCGCCGAGGAACACCGTATCGGGCGAGGCGGGGCCGTGGACGTCGTGACCCAGCGCACGCAGCCGGGCGACGGCCGGAGTGATGACCTCGATGTCCTCCGAGCCGATGGTGCCGCCGTCGCCGGCATGCGGGTTGAGGCCCGCGACCGCGACGCGCGGGCGCGCGACACCCGCACGCTGCATCGTCGCGATGGCGAGTTCCGCTGCGTCGATCACCCGCTGCTCAGTAATCAGCGATGCCACCTCCCGCAGCGGCACGTGCGATGTGACCCGCGTCGTCCAGAGCTCGTCGAGTTGGTTGAGTTCAGTGAAGAAGCCCGTGCAGCCGAACAGCGCCGCGAGGTAGTGCATCTCGTCCACATCGCTGAAGCCAGCGAGCTTCATCGCGTGCTTGTTCAACGGAGCGTAGACGATCGCACCGATACGGCCCGCCTGTACCGCGTCGACGGCAGCCTGAAGGCTCCTGAGCGCAAAGGCGCCGGCCTCTCGCGTGGCCTCGCCGGGCTGGATGGGACCGAGATCGTCGGCCGCGATGGCGATGAGCGGCACTTGTCGCGGCAGCACGACCTCGGCCACCTTCGCGCCCTCGGCGAGCGCGGCCTCGGTGCCGATGACGACGAAGCGAAATGCCGCCGCCTCGCCCGTGCGCGCAAGCAGCTTTGCGATCAGCTCCGGGCCGACCCCTGCAGGATCGCCGAGCACCAGGCCGATGCGTGTCGGCTGCATCTGCGAAACTCCCCTGCATGCGGCCTGCGAGACGGTCGCGGCGCGCGATTGACTTCTACCGAAGACCGACGCTATCAACCGATGCATACGAATTCAAGGCCGCGATTCAGCGCGAACTGGGGCCAGAGTACGAGCGCACAGCCGTATCGCGACTGGCCGGCCGCGCGGGGGGAACGGGATGGACACAATCATCCAGCCGACCGACACCGCCGCGCGCGAGCGGGACGCCAAGGCGTTGGCGCAACGGCTCTCGGGCCATGTCGTGGTGGGCGGCAAGCTCACCGCAGCCGTCACAGCCGACACGTTTCCGGTCGAGAACCCCGCCTGCGCGGAAATCATCGGCGCAGCACCCCGCTGCGGGGCCCTGGACGTGGAGCGCGCGGTCGCCTCGGCGGCGGCCGCGTTTCCGGCCTGGGCCTCCGTGCCGGGGCGTCAGCGCAGCCTGATGCTGCTGGAGGCGGCCTCGCGACTGGAGGCGGAGGCGGAAGCGATCGCCAGCCTGTCGTCGCTGGAGACCGGCAACGCCATCGCGACGCAGACGCGCGGTGAGGCACGGACGATGGTCGATATCCTGCGCTTCTTCGCCGGCATGGCGAATGAGGCGAAGGGCAAGACCGTGCCGCTGAGCGACGGCCGCTTCCTTTTCACCAAGCGCGTACCGGTCGGCGTCGTCGGCGCGATCATTCCATGGAACGCGCCGCTGATGCAGACCGCCTCGAAGCTCGGGCCGGCGCTGGCGGCAGGCAACACCGTCGTACTCAAGACGGCCGAGCAGGCGCCCCTCGCTGTCGTGCGGATCTTCGAGATCCTGCAGGAGATGCTTCCGCCGGGCGTGGCCAACCTGATCTCCGGCTTCGGCGACGAGGCCGGCAAGCCGCTCGCCGAGCATCCAGCCGTGCGCAAGCTGACGTTTACCGGCTCGAGTGCCGTCGGAGTGCAGATCATGCACTATGCCGCCGACAAGATCGTGCCGGTCACCGCCGAACTTGGGGGCAAGAACCCGAACGTCGTGATGCCGGACGCCGATCTCGACCTCGCGGTCACCGGCATCGTGCAGGGCATGCGCCTGTTCCGCCAGGGCCAGTCCTGCACTGCGGGCACACGTATCTATATTCACCGCGATGTCTATCGCGAGGTTCTCGACCGTGTCGTCGCCGAGCTTGGCAAGGGGCGGATGGGCAATCCGCTTGACGACGCGACGCAGATCGGTTCGATCATCTCGCGCGAGCAGCTTGCCCGCGTTGAACGCTATGTGACGCTGGCGCGCGAAACCGTGGGTGCACGCATCGTTGCCGGCGGCGAGCGGCCGACGGATCCGGTGCTCCGCCGCGGATATTTCTACACGCCGACGCTGATCGAGGGGATTCCGGCATCCTCGCCCGTATGCCGTGACGAGGTGTTTGGACCGGTCGCGACCGTTGCCGCGTGGACGGACTTCGACAGCGTTATCGCGGAGGCCAACGACTCCCGCTATGGCCTGGCGGCAGTGCTGTGGACGCGCGATCTGGCGCGGGCCATGCAGTTCATCGACCGCATCGAGGCAGGTTTCGTGCAGGTGAACCAGTTCTCGGTCGCAGAGGCGGCCATCGAATATGGCGGCACCAAACTCAGCGGCATCGGCCGCGAGCTGTCACCGGAAAGCATGGTCGAGCATTTCACCTGGTCGAAGACTGTCATCATCAATCACGGCACGCCTGGCATCTGACCGGGCGGCAACGTAGGAGAGCCAAGATGCGCGTCGCCTTCATCGGACTCGGCAACATGGGCAAGCCTATGAGCCGCAATCTGATCAAAGCCGGCCATCTGGTGACGGGCTTCGACCTTCTGCCGGAGGCACGCGAGTACCTGAAGGCGCAGGGCGGCAGCGTGGCCGCCTCGGCGCGCGAGGCGGCGGCCGACGCAGAGGTCGTGATCACGATGCTGCCGACCAGCGACCACGTGCGCGACTTGTATTTCGGCCGCGGTGACGTAGTGGCGCATGCCGCGCCCGGCACGCTGTTCATGGACAGCAGCACGATTTCGATCTCCGTGACGCGCGAGCTCGCGGCCGGGATCCGCGCGCGCGGCTGCACGATGATCGATGCGCCGGTTTCGGGCGGCACGATGGGCGCCGAGGCCGGCACGCTGACCTTTATGGTCGGCGGCGACCCGGCCGACATGAAACGGGCGCGCCCGCTGCTAGAGGCGATGGGCAAGAACCTCGTGCATGCGGGCGTCAGCGGCGCGGGGCAAACCGCCAAGATCTGCAACAACATGCTTTCCGGCATCTGCATGATCGGCACGACCGAGGCGCTGGCGCTCGGCATTGCCAACGGACTCGACCCGCACGTGCTCTCCGACATCATGCGGACCAGTTCCGGTACCAATTTTGCCCTGCAGCGCCTCAATCCCTATCCGGGCGTCATGCCGGAGGCGCCATCCTCGCACAACTACGCCGGTGGCTTCCGCACCGATTTTCAGCTTAAGGATATGCTGCTTGCCGTACAGCTCGCGGCAGAGTTGAGGACGCTCGCGACACTCGGCACCGTGGCCTGCAATCTTTTTGCGATCCACAGCAACAATGGATACGCGGCACTCGACTACTCGAGCATCATGATGATGATGCACAAGGCGCTCGCGGACGCACATTGCACAGATAGTGCAGACTGCGTTCATTCCGGCTCATACCCTGCGGCCATGAAGTAGTTGGCGCACTCGGTCGGGGTAAATGCCGGCAAGGTGTCGCGGATGGCGTCCCAGGGGCCTTCGATGGACCGTGCGGCCGCCGTACGCAGGATCGCCTTGAGCTGCGCAAAGACGTCTGGATCGGGTTGAAGTCGGGCGAGTGCTGTCCGAGATAGCGCAAGGTCGCACCGGTTGTTCGATGGCGACCCTGATGCTTGTCGGCCTGTGCGCGGGCAAGTTATTCGTGACGATGATCTCCCTGGGTCGAAGCGTCGGCACCAGGTCCTGCTCGACAAAGGCGGGGAACGCCTCGCGGTTCATCGGCCCGTCCAGGACTGAACCGCCCCATGTTCCGACACCTTTCGGACCGCACGCGAACGTACTTCGGCCGAATGGCAGTTCGATGTCTGCGCTTTCTCCATGGCTCCAACCTCTCAAGGTTCAGAGCCTCCGGCAAACCCGGCGCGTTTCACTGCGCGCGTACTAGACACAATGCCGGAAATCGGCGGGCCGGAGTACGTCCGCCTCGTTTGACCATGAATAAGGCGGCGCCCGCAGCGTTCGCCTACTGTTTGATGCAACCCAGTTGCCCTGCCGGGTAAAAAACTTGCGACAGCACCGTAAATCCTCGCGTCGCCGAAACTGCATAGCCGGCCTCACCAGCAACGCTATCTTCCCCAGAGGAGACTGAGAACAGTCCCCGACCCGATCGGCAAAATGCTGCCGAGTGACCGGCTTATAATGGTCTGTCGCTCCGGCCTCGGAGCGCTTTGTCGCGTCGTCAACGAGGTGGGTGGCGCAGCGCGTCGGCTCAGTCGGACGGGAAAAAGGAGAAACCAACTATGACGTTGAGGGCCAACGCGTGGCGCCTCTGAGTGCCCGTGGTCTGCGGGCTGGCTCTGTGCGTGGCAGCCTGCGCAGCACCGCCCCCGACCGCGTGAACTGCGGGGCGCAAGAGACGCGATCGGACGCGCTGAATACGATGGCGCGCCGCAGATCGCGGCTCGGCCATTCGACATGGCGAAGGCGCTGGAAGGGCTACAGCAGAAGCTGCAGTAGAGAGGCAGCGAGGGCAGACCCCATGAACGATCGTCATCACGTCCGCACAGGCGCCGTTCTCGCCGCCGGAGGGATTGTTCTCGGCCGTCCGGTCTGGTAACCGGAATGGAGGAGTACAAGACTTGCAGCATGAAGCCGTCACCTGGCGCTGCGGCCTTCCCTTCGCCGCCGACGGTATAGGCAATGCTGTCCATTTGTCGCAAGAGTTTAGCCTCAGCCGGCGGAATGCTGAGCTACTTCTGACTGATCGGAGCCTTGTGCCGAGTTCCGATGAGACCGTCCGGCGCCGTTGCGAGAACTTAGGCAAGAGTGCCGCAAACAGCCTGCGCCGCCGGCCCATTTCCGCGGCAGCAACTCGAATCTACGGCTCTCGGCGCATGGGCTGCAGCTAGCCGGTCCTATTCAGGGCGGTGACGCGAGTGCCGCCTCGACCGTCGGTGGCCATCGTGATGTCAACCACCGCATATCGCTGGAGACCCGCCGTGCGCAATCACCCAGCCGAGGCATACGACATAGCCGTGGTCGTCACCGCAGGTGGCCCAGACCAGCATAAACACCGCCTGAGGGACCGGGCCCTCGAGGAAGCCAAAAAATTCCTGGTGATGACGCTATATCTTTGGGTTCTATTTGCATTGTTTAGTTTGTATAAGACAATAATTTTGGAACAAAACCACGTGAACTACCAGGATCAGGGCTTCGCTATCGTCAATGCCTTGGTCCTCGCAAAGGTCATGCTCGTCGCCGAAGATTTGCGGCTGGGGACTAGGTTCAAGGAACTTCCGCTGATCTATCCAGTCCTACACAAATCCTTTGCATTCGCTGTCGTGTTGGTCTGCTTTCACATCGTCGAAAAGGCGGCTGTTGCACTGCTGCATGGCAGACCGCTTGCCGAAAGTCTTGGTGAGATCGGGGGTGGAGGTTTGAAAGGGATCGTATCCGTGGGAGCGATCGTGTTCGTGGCACTGATCCCCTTCTTTATGTTCGGAGAAATTGCGCGGGTGATCGGTGCTGACCAGCTAACGCAGCTGGCATTCAGACGCGGAACGAAGACGTTTACGCTGTTGGTCCAAGAGCGGGGGCTAGGTCCAGATAGGCCGGGAGGATCGCGATGAAATCGCAGAGTTTCGACTTCATGCCGCGGATGCCGAAGTTGAGCCCGGCGGCGCCCGCCGGTTTCCGGCAATTCTGTAGGACGTACCTGCCGGTAATTCTGCTTGTCGGACTGACGTCGGGTGCGCCAGCATCGGCTCAGCAGCCAGAAGCGGCACCGGCTCCTACGCCGCCGGCCATCGAACCAAAGGCGGTCGACGTTCTCAAAGCAGCGGCCGAGACGCTGGCTTCTGCGAAGACCATGTCGTTCACTGCCGTGAACACTTACGAACGCGCTGCGCTGAACGGGCAGCCATTGTTTTACGCGACGCTCAGCCAGGTGACTCTGCAGCGGCCGGACAAGCTGCGCGTAATCGCGCTCGGCGACGGAGTTCCCGACGAGTTCTATTACGACGGCAAGACCATGACCGCCTATGTGCCGTCCCTCGATGTGGCAGCGGTGGCCGAGGCGCCCGCGACGATCGACGAAATGTTCGACGCCGCATGGGAAAAGGCGGCGATCTACTTTCCATTCGACGACGTGATGCTGTCCAATCCCTACACGGTATTCGCCAAGCAGATGATCTCGGCGTTCTATGTCGGCCAGTCGAAGGTGGTAGGCGGAACCACGACGGACATGGTGGCCGTCGCCGGCGAGGACATGCAGGCGGAGGTCTGGATCGGCGCCGCCGATCATCTCCCGCGCCTGGTGCGTGTGGTGTATCCGCACGAGCCCGCCCACGCGCTGTATCAGACCGAGTATTCCGACTGGCGTTTGGGCGATACCGTGGCGCCGGATGCCTTCAGGTCCGAGAAGGCGGCCAGGGCGAAACCGATACGGTTCGCACCGCCTGGCCCCGGCGAGCCGCCGAAGCCGGGCGAGCCGCCGCCGCAGCATTGACAGTGGAGCACCGTGTGATGAAAACCGTTCTGCTGACTGCAACAACTTTGCTCTCGGTCGCTCTGGCATTGCAGGACGCGCACGCCTGGATGCGCAGCCCCTCGGGCGGCGCAAGCATCCAGCGTACCCCGGGCGGCGGCTACTCGCACGAGGGCAGCGCCGGCGGCTTCCAGCACAGCACCTCTGTCGGGCCGCAAGGCGTGTCCCACGAAAGCAATGCCGGCGGCTACGAGCATGGCACGGCTGCCAATTCGCAAGGCGCGGTTCACGAAAGCAACGCCGGCGGCTACTACCACGGCACCACTGCCGATGCGGGAGGCGTGGCGCATGCCAGCAACTCTGGCGGCTACTACCACGGCACGGCATCCGGACCCGGCGGCACTGAGCATACGGGAGCGTATGGTACCTCAACCGCGTCCAACGGCTCCTACTACCATCAACCGACGGTCGTGAATAACTACGCGGCCGCCGGCTGTTCCAACTGCGGCGGCAGCGGCTGGGGGGCGCCGGCCGGTGCCGTCGTGGCGGCCGGCGTCGCCGGCCTGGCCGTTGGCACTATGGCCGGCGCCGCGGCGGCCGCACCATACTATGCCATGGGCGCGAGCTATGTGGCGCTGCCAGCCGGCTGCGCTTATCGCCCCTACGGGGGATCGCCCTATTACAGCTGCGGAGCATCCTGGATGGCGCCCGCCTACGGCGCGAACGGGGTTTACTATCGTGTCGTATCGCAACCGTAATCGTGATGTTCAGGCCAGGCCGCTTGCACGCGGCCATATCCTGTCAGGAGCGCACGTCACCAATGCGGCCATGCCGATGAGCCCGTCCACTATCGGCTTGTGCGATTTTTCTTATCCTGGAGTTGACCGAGCCATACCAGGAACTCACGAGAATCTCGGATGCGCCTTTGCGCAACACCTTGGCGCAGATCGACTGGCAGACCCAGGTCGCGGCATGCTTGCCTGACTGGACATAGGCAACAGCGCTTCGGCATTCACCGCCCGGTGTCGTCCCCGTGTGACACCGAAATCCACGACGTTGGGCCCGACCTGAAATCGTCAGCAGGAGCAACCCTCAGATCTTGCCTCTGAGCCAAGACACGGCCCTATACATTCGCGACTGTCGTTAGCCCGGTGCGCCTTCCGCCCAACGGTAGAAAGCCTGACACCTCAAATCACGCCACCCCACGATCGAGCACAGGCCGGATGCCGCAGACCGCCGCGCGTTAGTGCGTCGTACACGCCCTTTGTGATGCGGGCGTTATCATGCGTGGGTATCATTTTTGATTGATACTGCACTCGTTTTTTTGAAATGAGGGGTCCGTCTATACATGTGCGTCAGGAGTGGCTAGGGTAGCTAGGCCGTTCGCTGCGAAATCTCGGGACGGCATCCCGACGCACGGTCTGCTCATCGAGCAGATCGGTCGATTCCGCGGCAGCGCATGCTGGCAGAAACGGAGATGATTGCGCAGTCGTGACGTGCCGCTTGACACGATCCGAGGTGTGCATGCCCTCAAGTATCGTTCGACATTTCATCGACCCCGACGCTTACTTGGCGGCCGCCAGCGAATTGGTCGTCGAGTTGACGTTGACGAACCGCGGCGAGTTTGCCGCCAAGTTCGTTCGCATCGACCTGCATCGTGTTTGGATGCAACGTCTCTCGGACAGCCTTCCGCGGATCGCCCACGCGGCCAATATGAGCGGCCGCGTGACCGTCAACTTCGGAACGGGATCCGAGCCCGGGCCGCTGTCGGACGGAGTCGAGCTGAGGTCGGACACGATTGTACGCCACGGTGATGGCCATCGCTTCTTTCAGCGTTCCAATGGGCCTACGTCGTTCTGCTCAATGTCGCTGCCGGTCGAGGACATGGCTGGTATCGGGGCGGCCATTCTCGGCTTCGAGATGAAGGCAGCGAGTGACGCGCTGATCCTCAAGCCGCTGCCACACACCATCGCAAGGCTGCAGCGGCTGCATGCCGCGGCGGCGACCCTCGCTGAGGAGGCTCCGGAGATCATCACGCATCCGCAGGCGGCACGCGGCCTGGAGCAGGAGATGATCGAGGCGGTGGTTGACTGCCTCGCGACAGGGGCCCGTCGCGCCGACACTGCGGCCAGTCGTCGCCACAAACTGGTGATGAAGCGCTTCCGCGATATGATGGAGGCGCATCGGGATGACGGACTGCATATTTTTGAGGTCTGTACTGAGCTTCGCGTGTCCGAGCGAACCCTGCGGGACTGCTGCCAGGAATTCCTGGGGATGAGTTCGCATCGGTACCTCTGGTTGCGGCGAATGCATCTTGCCCGTCGCGCGCTCCAGAGGCCCGATCAATCAAGCGCGGCGGTCACGAAGGTCGCCACTGATAACGGCTTTTGGGAACTTGGCCGCTTTTCGGTCGGTTATCGTCAGTTATTTGGGGAATCGCCGTCCACCACTCTGCAACGCGCTCGCGCTACTGACCCACGTTCCTGGACTAAAAGTAACCTGCCCTTCGCCGATGGATCCAGACCTGCATAGCTTCTGGCGTGCGACCCTGTCAAATACGGTCCGCTTAAGGACCGAGCGGAACAATCAGGGAAGCAGTTGCATAGGTGCAGCCGCCCCCTGGATGGGACCTGCCCCAGAGGGACACACCGAATGCCACTTGGCGCTGTCGGCCGCTTCGCCGACGCGAGTGACTACCAAGAGAATCTGCGCGAGATGGCGGTCGAACTGGTCATCACGCGCCCGGGAGCATTCGATGCCCGCCTGACCTGGGCAAAGCTGCCACACATGTCCTTGTTGCGAGCCGAAGAGGCCCTACCGCGCATAGCCTATATTGTCCTCCCGTCCGGCTCAGTCTCAATTTCGTTCTGTACGACCGCCGGCGCCGCTGTACCTGTGGAACGGCACTGAAGTGCGCGCTGGCGACCTCGTCATTCATAGCCGCGGAGAGCGTCTGCACCAGCGCACAACCGGGACGAGCCGCTGGGGGCTGCTCTCCGTCGCGCCGGGGTTCCTAGCGACCTTCGCCGGCGCGCTCGCTGGGGAGGCCTTAGTTCTACCCCGCGAAGGGGCTATCTTGCGCCCATCGCAGCGGGACTTCAGCCGATTTCTGGACCGACATGGGGCGGTCGCGGGTTTGATCGAGACGCGGCCAATCAGTGTTGGCCATCCGGAAATCGTACGATCCATCGAACACGAGCTGCTGTATATGCTGGTTGCCTGCCTGACCGGCGGAGAACGGCGTAGTCCATCGCGCACGAGGCGACAACACGCAGCGATCATGGTCCAGTTCGAGGGGGCGCTCGCGGATTATCCCGACCGGCTCGTCTCCGTCGCGGAACTCTGCGCAAGGATCTATGTGTCGGAGCGAACTTTTCGGACGTGTTGTATCGAGATCTTCGGGATGGGGCCAAGCGCATACATGCGTCTCAGAAGGTTGAAGGATGCACGCACTGCAATGGTTCGCGCCGACGGGGCGACGACCCGGGTCGGGGATGTCGCCAAACGCTTCGGCTTCCAGGAGTTGAGCCGGTTTGGCGCGGCCTATCGAACGGCCTTCGGAGAGACTCCGTCAACCACATTGCGCCGCGCCCAAAACCCAACAAGAACATTCTGAGTTTGGCTTTTGCGCATTTTATGCGGCGAGACAGACAGTCTCCGTGAAGATTTGGAGCAGGGTGGCAGGAATTTCGATGACCTCCTTTCGTTGCAGTGACATGCACAAATCCGGCTGAGAGCGGAGAGCCGACCGCGTTGCACAGATCAAGCGCACAGCCGCAATGACCCGATCCCGTCTCGAGATTATGCGGTGCGGGCGTAATTCGGGCGCCCGAAGTCCAACATGCGGTTCAGGGCCGTAGCGTCCGATCGCTACCTCAACTCTGGCGCGCTTATCGTAGCCCGGTGCTTTCTGCCACCCCGTCCGGCCCTTCGTGACAATCAGCTGTAGGTGTCGGCCGCGCTGTTTAGCGCGGTCTTGCGCGATTCGGCCGGGTCTGGCGCGGCCTAGCCGTGCAACGAATGCTATTGCGTCGGCAATAGCGTCGGCCGTGGGTTCCACTTCCCGGTCAGCGCATCGTTCTTCGACGCATAGAGGCGCATCGTGAGGTTGAACGGCGTCCAACTGCTGACAGCAAATCGGTAGAGGCTGTTCACCGCCGTCCAGCCGATCTGCCCAGGAAGGTCCTGATTAGCAGCCGGCGGGAGGGCGGCTACTGGTTGACGAGGTCGACCCGCGTCCAACTCAGGTCTGGGTCCATCAGCTTCATGGCGGGCGCGACTGTGCCGGTCTGCCGGTCGAGGTCCTTTTGGAACACGATGCCATCCTGATTGACGACGAAGGTCATGATTCCCGAGGCGCCATAGCGCGCGGGCCACGCGATTAGGCCGAAGCCCTTGGTCATGTGCCCGTCAACGATGTAGTCCACTGCACCGCCCGGCGCACTTACCCCCTGGCCCTTGAGGATGCGGAAGAAATAGCCCTGGTACGGCACCGGCTTGCCGGCGACGAGCTCACCCGGATAGCCCTCGTCCTGCGCCTGCGCGACAAGCGGCGCGAGCGGGCTCTGCGGTTCGCCCTCCGCCGCCGGCCAGTAGAGGCCGTCATGCTGACCCGGCGAGCTGATCAGGCGTTGCGCGTATTCGCCGGCGCCCGACGCGCTGCTCAGGCTGAAATACAGCTTTTCCGCATCGACAAAGGCAAGCGCGGTGCGGATTGCGGCGATCTCGTTGCGGCCGATCCGCCGATCCACGATGTGCTGCGCGCCGAGGCGGCTGTCGAAATGCCAGCGACCATCGACCCGCTCCAGCGGGAATGGCATTGGCCAGTCGTCGATGCCCACGTGCAGCACCATGCGGCCGGCGCCGTCGGCGACGATCGCATGCCTGGCGTCGTAGGACGCAACGAACCGCTTGCGCGCCTCGGTGTCGGCAACGTGGTCGCCGCTGTCGATCAGCTTGCCGCTGCCCGGTCCGAGGATCGCGCGCAGCGCCGGAGCGCTATTGTCGCGCAGCGCGGCGATTAGCGCGCCAACTGCCGCGTCCGGCGAATCGAAGGTGCGGGCAGCCTTCACCGTCTCGCTGTCCGACCAGGCGGGACGCGGCGGCAGGACGCCAACGAGGCAGCCGGCGACCGGCAGCGCCACTAGCAGGGCTCGCGCAAGGAAGCGATTGCTCATGGCTTTGCCCCTTAGCCCGGCCGCCGGGCGACGCCCGGGGTCTGCGCGCGCGCGCCGCCGCCGCGCGGCTGCTGCTGTATGGCGCGGCTCTGCGCGCCGCGCGCTTGGAAGTGGCCGGCCCGCGCGCCGTCGTTCACGCCGGAGAATGCACTGTTCGGCCGATTGGCCGGGATTTTGGCCGCCGCGGCAGACCGATTGGGAGTTGCCACCTGGCGCTGGGGCGTTGCCCCTGGCCTACTCGATGTTGGCCGGGTTCGGACGATTGGCGGTGTTGCCGCTGCCGATATTGACCTGCCCGATATTCGTCCGATTCCCGCCGGCGCCAATATTGGGGCGGTTCACGGCGCTGGCTGGCACCTTCACGCTGGGCCGTCCGATGGCGTTGGGCGGCAGGCCGTTGGCGCGGTAGGGAACACCGACGGGGCCGCCCGGTGGCCGAACCGGCCCGCCGCGGACGCCCACCGGCGGCGGGCGCCACTGATTGCCGCTGAAGTTCGCGCGTTGGACATTGTTGACGGTAATGTGATTGTAACGGTTGACGTTCACATTGACGCTGCTGCGTCCCCAGCCCCAACCCGGCGACGCCCAGCCCCACAACGAACCGACCACCGCAGCGCCGGCGGCAAAGGCCATGCCGGTGACCAGCGCGGTACCGATCGCGTAGCCGGGCGGCGGGGGCAGATAGACCGGCGGGACGGTCGGATAGGGCCATGTGCCGTAGGCCACCGTCGGGTTGTAGGTAGGGACATAGACCACTTGCGGATTGGCCGGCTGGATCACGATGGTCTGCTGCGGCGTGGGCGCGCCCTGGTCATCGACGACGGCCTCCGTCGTGACCACCTGCTGTTCGGTGGTCTTGAGCGTGCCGGCCGCCTGCGCCTGCGCGCGCAGCCGCTGGACGGAATCCATCACGTCGGTTTGCTGCACGGCGAACGCGTAGCCGAGCTGCTGCGTCCAGGTCAGGTTCTCGTTCATCTGCACGAGTACCTGCGGGAACGGCATCAGCGACTTCACACTCGGGTCCCAATTCAGCGTCGCCAGCGCCTTCGCCAGGGCGTCGCCGGTGAGCGCCTTGTTGTTGTCCTTGTCCCGCCAGCGCGAAGCCTCGACGATCTCGAGCGGGAACGCCGATGCCATCAGCACCTGCACGAGCAGCGTGTCGGGATAAAGTGCGATCGGCGCCAACAGTGCGTCGAGTTGCTCGGGGTTGAAGTCGGTGGAGGCCGCGGACGCCGGCGCCGACGCTTCGGCCGGCGCAGCCTGCGCGAACGCGGGCAGCGGCGGCAGGGCGAGCGAAATAGCGGCAATGATCGAACACACCCGCAGCCCGTCGTTGCGCATGGCCTTTTCCATCATTTCCAATTTATTCCGATTTCCACGATTCAGATTTGGCATTTTGAAGAGACCGCGCAGTGCGGCGGATAGTCGGCAAGGAACTGCCGCAGCGGTTCGGAATTCAGCACTGCCGCCCTCCCGGCAGCGACGAGCAGGTCCACGTCTTCGCGGGAAAGCGTCAGTCCGGTTGGGATGGCCAGTAGCCGATCGTTCTCCGGCCCTGGTGCCATCTCGGCCAGCGAGATATGCACCAGCGCACCCTTCACGTCGTCGCATGGCACCCCGGCGATCAGTCGCGCATTCGCGCACCGCGCCTGCGCAATCGCGGCGATCAAGTTGCGCAACTGCTGCGTGACAGTGGTCAGGGTCTCGAAGTTGTACCGGTCGATCTGCGCGCCGGTTACCAGACCGAACAGCGAGAAGACACCGCCCACCGCGCGGCGCCGGGCGACGCTGCTATCCTGTGTGCCCTGTCCGTCGATGCTGATGACCAAGACACGGCGCACGCCGCCGAAGTTCCCTGCCGCTATGCCCTCCGGCGACTGCGCGACGCCTTCCATCGCGCTGCCGCCGGCACGCAGCGCAAGGTTGTCGGAGACGCCGCCGTCCACCAGGTGCACATACGTGGTCTTATGGTCGTCAAGGTAGCGCTCGGCAGCGAAACTCTCGTTGCCGATCCGTGACAGCGGATTCTCTCGCTGTTCCATGGTGACGCGCCTGAGCCAGCCCGGCTTGCGGCCGCCGCACTGCGCGGCCCGGTTCGTCAATGTGACCGGCGAAAACAGGCCCGGAAAGCCGTTGGAGGCGGCCACCGCGCGAGCCAGCGGAAAAACGCTTAGATCGGAGCAGATAAGATCAAATGTCTCCTGCGTGAACAGAAATGGGGTCCCATAGGACAAGTCGGTCGCGTCAATCGCGATCACCGGCCGGCCAACCTTCTTCAGGTCCGCGAAAGTCGCTCCGTGGAACATCGTACGGTCATAGACCTTTTCCATGAAGTCGTTGGTGCCGACCGTCGGCTCTGCCAGCCACGTCCAGTGCCAAGGCAGCAGGTAGATTCCATAGATGTAGGATTCTGTGTCCTGGTAGAGGAAGTCCTTCTCGTACCGGCCGAACGCAGCATCGCGGTACAGCCCATAATAGGCTGCCGTGAAACTACCGCCAGAGACGCCGGCGATGCCATCAACTTCACCCAGCAACGGCTGTGGGCCGGCCGGGGTGGGCACCGGCAGATCGCGCATTCCCTCGAGCGCACCGTAGGCGAAGGCGGCGGACCGCTTGCCGCCGCCGGACATCCCGACAAGCACCAACATGTCGGTCGCCGCACTGAAATTCGCGAGGGCAGCAAGTCTGTAGCCGCCTCGCGAAATATGCTCGCTACCCTGCGGCAGAAGCTGTTCGGGTGCCAGCGGCGTCGTGTCGGCCACGGTCATAGACGCGCATCCCGCCACAAGGATAATCTCCAACATGGCCAGCGCTTTGGCCCATCGCGTGGTGGAACGTCTGTCGGTCACCCGTGCAGCTCGAGCATCTGATGTCCTATCTGTTCATGCAGGAGCAATGGCGACGACAACATTGCGCTTGAGCGACTGGTAGTTCAAGGTCGCATCGGGCATAGTGTTCATCTACGAAAGGGTCAGCCGAACGGCCGTGGCGAACGACGGCCCATCCGAACGACTGATGCAGTGCCTCGGCAGGCAGTGAGGGTCCCAGGGAATACGGGTTCAGGACGGTCGCGCCTTCTTGCTCGCTCGAGTTCTGCCGGACAGGGCGGAATGCGTCATGGGCAGTGCGCTCGTCCTCGGTGATCGCAATAGCTTGGGCACAGTGTGTGTGTGCGCGTGCGTACTCGACCCCTCGAGGTATTTCGGGGCCGCAGGGTACGGTCCCTCCTGAACAGGAGAAGTCGAATGATTTTCGCGCGACGCGGCTTGATTGCTGGCTTGTTGGCCGTGGTGCCGATTGCGCCGGCTTTCGCTGCCACCCCCAAGCCCGATCCGCAGGCTGACCGGGCCGCCGCGGCTGCGCTGCGACAGCTGATCGCCGGCAGCCCGGCGGCACGGCAGGTCAACGAGAAGGCGGTTGCCGTGTTGGTGTTTCCCAAGATCGTGAAAGCAGGATTTCCTGCTCGGGGGCGCCTATGGCGAGGGCACGCTGCGGCAGGGCGACGAAACACTCGGCTACTACAACTCCGCGGCCGCGTCATATGGCCTACAGGCTGGAGCACAGTGGTTCGGCTACGCGCTGTTCTTCATGAATGCTGCTGCGCTGAAATACCTCGACGCATCGCAAGGCTTCGAGATCGGCGTCGGTCCCAGCGTGATCGTCGTCGATCAGGGGCTGGCGAAGAAGTTCAGCTCGTCGACGCTGACGCAGGATGTCTACGCCTTCATCTTCGGGCAGAAGGGCTTGATGGCCGGCATCGGCATCGAGGGTTCGAAAATCACCAAGATCCAGTGAACGTAGCGGTAAAGAAACACGTTGTTGTGCAGACCGGCCGGTGGCCGAAGGCAACCGGCCCGCATCCAACACGCCGCCTTCCGAGCTGCCCGCGGTGTTGCCATGTTGTAAAATCTTGCGGGAAGGCCGGGGCTGCAATTGGGTTGCCGGGGACCCGGTGCTTACTTCCAATGTCGAAGAACCAACGAAGGCAGGATCATATCGGACCAATCATGTTGAGGCAGGGGGGCCTAATGTTGAGCCGAATCGTTATGGTTGCCGTTGTGGCGGGGCCGCTCGTGGCGGGAGCAGTGTCTGGCGCGCAGGCACAACAACCACCTCCTTCAGGGCAACAGGCGGCCAACCCATCAGGGTGGACCTTCAACGTCGCGCCCTATCTGTGGCTACCGACCGTCCAGGCGACCCTGAACTACAACCTGCCACCCGCACTCGACGGCAGATTGCCCACCGACGTCTCGGCCGGACCCGGCGATATAGTGTCCCACCTGAACTTCGCGACGATGGTTGCGGCGGACGCGCAACATGGACCGTTCTCGCTCCTTACCGACTTCCTCTACTTGAACGCGAGCGCCACCAGTTCCCACGTCAAGTCGATCGACTTCTTCGGTCTGCCCTCCCGGCCAATCTCGCGCTCAGTGCAGTTCAGCACCGGCACCTCGCTGAACTCCAAGATATGGACCCTGGCGGGCGGCTACACCGTGTTGCAGGGCGACTGGGGCAACTTCGATGTAATCGCCGGGTTCCGCTATCTTGGGGTGAACACCTCAACAGACTACAACCTGGGACTTACACTGACAGGGCCGCGCGGCAACGGCGCGACGTTCGGGGGCATCGGCAGCATTTCCGGCAGCGCTGACATCTGGAACGGCATCGGCGGCTTTCGCGGCCGCGTTCGCATTAGCGATACCGGCCTGTTCATTCCCTATTATTTCGACATCGGCTCGGGCGGCTCGAACCTGACCTGGCAGATCGCCTCTGGCCTCGGCTACCAGACCGGCTGGGTCGGCGTGTCGGCCACCTACCGCTACCTGTCCTTCGAGCAGAGCAACAGCGCCATCGTGCAACACTTGACGCTGGGCGGCCCGATGATCATGGTAAATTTCAGCTTCTAGAGCGGGACTGGATTAGGAGTCCGCCGGACAGCTACTCGACCAACGAACTACCTGTCAGCTGCGGTCCGTTCGACATTGCCGGCAATGTGGCAATGGACCAAGGACCGGTGCGCGCGGGCCACCCGCCCAATTCCAAGCGGCCGTGCTGCGCGCCGCGCAGCCTGCGCGGCGTCGCCGAGGTGCAGAACCGGGAGGCGGCGTTGCTCGCAAGGAGGTCAAGGGCGGCACGTATCTGTGTGCGCCGAACTACTGCCAGCGCGACCGCCCGGCGGCTCGCTATCCGAAGGAGATCGACACGACGACCAGCCACATAGGCTTCCGCTGCGTGCTACGCGCGACGTGAACGAACAAATGGGGGGTTTCGAAATGAGCCGGCGACAGCTTTTCTTTTCGACGGCGAAGGTGGCACTGGCCGCGGCGTTCGGCTCTTCGTGGCTCTCGGGGGCGGCCCGCGCGCAGACGCCCATTTCCGGGCGGGAGGTCCTGCCGATCCCACAGGCGAAATCTGAGCCGGTGACGACGCTGGATGCGCGCGACGCGCACGCGCCGCCGATCCTTCCGCTTCGCGCGCCGTCGGGCGCGCCGAATGTCGTCATCGTTCTGATCGACGACATGGGGTTCGGTGCATCGAGTGCCTATGGCGGACCCTGCGCCATGCCGGTCGCCGAGCGACTGGCGAAGAACGGCCTCACCTATACGCGCTTTCATACCACCGCCCTGTGCTCCCCTACCCGCCAGGCGCTGCTGACCGGCCGCAACCACCATTCCGTGAACATGGCGGGCATCACCGAGATCGCCACGTCCTTCCCCGGCTACACCTCCGTGCGGCCTGACAGCGCGGCGACAATCGCGCAGACCTTGAAGCTGAACGGCTACAGCACTGCGGCCTTCGGCAAGATGCACCAGACGCCGGTCTGGGAGACCAGTGCCTCCGGGCCGTTCGACCACTGGCCCACCGGCGATGGCTTCGAGCGCTTCTATGGCTTCCTCGGCGGCGAGACGAACCAGTGGAACCCAACGCTGTTCGACGGCATCTCGCCGGTTGAACCGCCGGATGAACCCGACTACCACTTCAGCGAGGACATGACGACGCGCACCATCGCCCACGTGCGCGAGCAGAAGGCGATGACGCCGGACAAGCCGTTCTTCGCCTATGTCGCCTATGGCGCCTGCCACGCGCCCTTCCATGTGCCCGAGAGCTACATCGCGAAGTATCGCGGCAAATTCGACCACGGCTGGGACGCGCAGCGCGAGGCGACCTTCGCGCGACAGAAGGAACTCGGGGTGATTCCGCAGGAGTGCCAGTTGACCGGGCGACCGAAGGAGATCGCAGCGTGGGACTCGCTCTCCGACGACCAGAAGCGCGTCGGCGCGCGGCTGATGGAGGCCTATGCCGGCTTCGCTGATCACACCGACGTGCAGGTCGGGCGGCTGGCGGATGCGCTGCAGCAGATGGGCGATCTGGAAAACACGGTGTTTATCTACATTCTTGGCGACAATGGCGCGAGCGCGGAGGGCGGCCCCGACGGCGCGCTCAACGAGATAGCGGCGCTCAATGGCGTGCCGGAAAAGACCGCCGACATCGTGCCGCATCTCGACGAGATCGGCGGGCCGATGACCTATCCCCACTACCCCGTGGGCTGGGCCCACGCGATGGACACGCCATACCAGTGGACCAAGCAGGTCGCCTCGCACTGGGGCGGCACCCGCAACGGCATGATCGTGCACTGGCCAGCGGGGATCAAGGCAAAGGGCGAGATCCGCAATCAGTGGTGCCACGTCATCGACATCGTGCCGACGCTGTTGGAAGCGGCCAAGCTGCCGGCGCCGGAATTCGTCGATGGCATCCAGCAGCAACCGATCGAGGGAACCAGCATCGGCTATTCATTCGACGACGCCAAGGCGGCCGAGCGCCACACGACGCAGTATTTCGAAATGTTCTGCAACCGCGGGATTTATCACGAGGGCTGGGTGGCCTGCACGAGGCACAGCACACCGTGGCTGGCTCTGGCGACGCTTCCCAAATTCGCCGATGACGTTCTGGGAGCTGTACGCGCCGGATGATTGGTCGCAAGCCGACAATGTCGCGGCACAGAACCCGGCGAAGCTCGAGGAATTGCAGCAGATCTTCCTGATCGAGGCGGCGAAGTACAACGTCTTCCCCCTGGACGACCGACGGATCGAACGCTTCAGCTCCGAACTCGCCGGGCGGCCGGATCTGACGGCCGGGCGCACGACGATGACGTTCTATCCCGGCATGAGCCACATGAACGAGAACACGGTCCTCAACATCAAGAACAAGTCGCACGCGCTGACGGCGCGGTTCACCGTACCCGACGGCAAGGCGGACGGTGCCGTCATCGTACAGGGCGGGCGCTTCGGCGGATGGTGCCTTTACCTCAAGGGCGGGGTACCGGCGCACTGCTACAACTTCTTCGGATTCACCCGCACCTACGCGCGCGGGGCGCAGCCGCTCGCGGCGGGCGAGCACACGCTGCGCTACGAATTCACCTATGATGGCGGCGGGGTCGGCAAGGGCGGGGTGGGCGTCCTTTCCGTGGATGGCGAAAAAATCGGGCAGGCGCGCATTGAAAGGACAGTTCCGTTCCTATTCTCCGCCGACGATCTGATGGATATCGGCAGGGACACCGGCTCGCCGGTCACCGAGGATTACGATACTCCGCAGGGCCGTTTCACGGGCAGCATCGCCTGGGTGCGGATTGATATCGGCAAGGACGTGTTCAGGGACGCTGCCGGCATGGACGCAGCGCTTGCCGGCAGATCATGAAGGAAGCGTTGCTGTCGCGAACAGCGGGGCCGATAGAACGCGCTGGGCGCATGCCGGGCGTCCGTGACGAATGACCGGGACCACTTCGTGGTCCCCAACGGCTCCGGAAGATACTCCGTGGGCAACGAGCAGCGCGAGCAGCAATGCCAGTCCGGAGATCACGAAGCTGAGCACATCATGGTGCCCTCAGCCCCACCCGAAGCCGACGGTGCCAAGCGCGGGCGACTTGTCCTGCGTCGACGTGGCCGGGGCGGGCGGGCTGGCGGCCGGCATCTGCGACAGCGGGGCGGAGACCGGGGTCGGCGTGATCTCGGCGGCCGGGCTGGACTGCACGGACCCGATCAGCAGTGCGACGCCGAGCAGTGAGGCGGCGAGGTCGAGCCGGGCGAAAGTCTGGCGGGTGGCGGAAAGCGTGACGGTCATGGCGCTTCTCCTGCAACTCCTGCACTCGATGAGAGTGCTGCGGGGCCTCGACCCCTGTTGAGGGCAAGCTACTGCACCGGAGCCGATGCTCTTGTTACCCCGGTCACTCTTCAGACTTCAGAGTCCGCCTTGGTAAGGCCGGTCGAATCACATTCGACCGTCGGTTGATTTGAAGGTGTTGACGAATGCGATAACGTGCCTTTCATTCAGAAGGTGTCGGTGGCAGCCACCAGCTGTCGATGCGCGCAGTGCCCTTAATGATGCGATAGGGCGAAGATTGCGTGGATGGCGAACGCCATGCCAATACTTCACCGGTTTTGAAGACAATCGCTCGAGGCTTGGCGCGCTTGCGTGAGCGGACCGGCCTCAGATGGGGATGACGATCATGGTCAATGAGAAGATGACGGCGCAAATCTCGGGGAAGGACGGCTTCATCGCCGCGCTCGACCAGAGCGGCGGATCGACGCCCAGCGCGTTGCGCCTCTACGGCATTCCGGACAGCGCCTATAGCGGCGATGCCGAGATGTTCAGGCTCGTGCATGAAATGCGCGTGCGCATCATGACCGCGCCGGCCTTCACCGGAGCCAAGGTCATTGCGGCAATTCTTTTCGAAGCGACGATGGACGGGCAGGCACAGGACAAGCCCGTTCCAGCTTTCCTGTGGGAGCAGCGGAGCGTCATCCCCTTCCTGAAGGTCGATAAGGGGCTTGAGGCGGAGAAGGACGGCGTCAGCCTCATGAAGCCGATGCCGGCGCTCGACGCGCTGCTCACTCGGGCGGTGAAGCTCGGCGTCTTCGGCACCAAGATGCGCTCCTTCATCCATTTGCCATCGCAGGAAGGTATCGCTGCCGTGGTGAAGCAGCAGTTCGACGTGGCCGCCCAGATTGCCGGGCACGGGCTTATGCCCATCATCGAGCCGGAGGTCTCGATCAAGAGCCCGGACAAGGCCGGTGCAGAAGCCATCCTCCTGGCGGAACTGACCAGGAAGCTTGACGCGTTGCCGGATGGCCGCCAGGTGATGCTAAAGCTAACGATCCCGGACGTTCCGGATTTCTATTCAGCGCTGATGGATCACAAGCGCGTAGCCAGGGTTGTCGCGCTTTCCGGTGGCTATGCGCGGGCCGACGCCTGCAAACGCCTCGCCTCCAATCACCGCATGATCGCAAGCTTCTCGCGCGCCCTGGCCGAAGGCCTCAAGCATTCGATGAGCGATGCCGAGTTCAATACGACGCTGACAGAATCCATCGATGAGATCTATCAGGCATCGACCGTGAAGGTTTGAAGGCGGTCCGCCCGATGTGGGCGGCTGAAGGCATGAGTTCGATAGCTCTCGTTGCGGCACGCCATTGCAGCCGGAGGAGCGCGGCAACGTCATCGACCTCATGGCGGCCCGAAAAAGAGCCTGGGGCAGGCCACCGATAGGCCGCGCACTGGCCGCGCGGCACGCCGATCTCGGTCTCGACCATGTTGGGCCAACTGGCGTCTCGGGGGTGTAGGGGAACTGGAGCCGACGGAGCACGCGACGCGCTTCCGGCGCCGGAAACGCGCCATTGCGCCGGGCTTTCATCGAAGCAGGCCACCGCGCGCCGGTTCGCCGGGCGGATTCTTCTCCTTGTGCTCTCGCCGCCCGACGGCAAGTTCCGTCACCATGCCGTGCAGTGTGCGCAGCTCCTGCTCCGTCACCTCGCCGCGCTGGAAGAAATGGCGGATGTTGCGGACCATGCCCGGCCGCTTGGGCGCGTTGCGCAGGAAGCCGCACGCGTCCAGCTCCGCCACCAGATGCGTCAGGAAATTGTCGAGCTCGCCCTTGGTCGCCACCCGCGTCTCGTTGGTCATCAACCGGCGCGGCACCGTCTGCTCCTCGGCCGTCCACCATTCATAGGCCAGCACCATCACCGCCTGCGCCAGATTCAGGCTCATGAACGCCGGGTTCAGCGGGTAGCGCACCAGCGCGTCGGCGCAGGCCATGTCGTCGTTGTCGAGCCCCGCCCGCTCTGGCCCGAACAGCAGGCCGCAGCGCAGACCGCGCCCGCACGCCGCGCGCAGTTCCGCCGCCGCGCCGCGCGCCGTCAGCACGGGTTTGACGATGTGGCGCGGGCGCGGGCAGGTGGCGAACACATGGTGCAGGTCGGCGACCGCATCGGCCACGCTGTCATGCACCGTCACCGCGTCCAGGATGCGATCCGCCCCCGACGCGTTGCGCCACGCCTTCTCCTGCGGCCAGCCGTCACGCGGACTGACGAGGCGCAGATGGAACAATCCGCCGTTGGCCATGGCGCGCGCAACGGCGCCGATATTGTCGGCCAGTTGTGGGCGCACCAGCACCACCACCGGGCTGTTGCCGATCGGTGCCAGGTCCGCGCCGCCGTCGCGCCCCGTCATGTTGCTCAGTCCCGTGGCCGCCGGCGCAGATACCAGTCCGTCGTGCCGTCCTTCCTGTCCTCCAGGCTCACGCCTAGCACCTCCAGTTCGCGGCGCAGACGGTCCGCGTCCGCGAAGTTGCGCGCCCGCCGCGCCTCTTCCCGCTTCCTGACCAGATCGGTTGCCAACGACATCTCCTCGTCCAAAGCGTCGCTGGCCGGCCGATCGAACCAGTTTTTGGACGCGAGCAAGCCGAGCAACTCGCCCGCAGCCGCAAGACCGGCGCTGGCCGCCTCGTCGCCGGCCATGGCCGCATCAGCCAGTCGATGCATCTCCGCAATCGCGAGCGGCGTGTTCAGGTCGTCGCAAAGCGCCTCGACCACCGCCGCCGGCGCACTGCCCGGCGGTGCCGGCGTGCGTGCAAGGGCGCGATACCACCGGTCCAGCTGTTTCGTCGCTTCCGCCAGCAATTCATCGGAGAAATCGAGCGTGGCGCGGTAATGCGTCCGCAGCAACGCGAGGCGCACGGCTTCGCCGGGCGTCCTGCTCAAAAGATCCCGCACGGTGAAGAAATTGCCGAGACTTTTCGACATCTTCTCGCCGCCGATCAGCAGCATGCCGTTGTGCAGCCAGGTCCGGGCAAAACCGCTGCCGGGGAAGGCGCAGCACGATTGCGCCAGCTCATTTTCATGATGCGGGAAAATCAGGTCCTGGCCGCCGCCATGAATATCGAACGTCTCGCCCAGATAGCGCCAGGACATCGCGCTGCACTCGATATGCCAGCCCGGCCGCCCGCGCCCCCAGGGGCTGTCCCAGCCCGGCAGGTCGGGCGTGGACGGCTTCCACAGCACGAAATCGCCGGCGTCGCGCTTGTACGGCGCCACGTCCACGCGGGCGCCCGCCAGCAACTCGTCCGGCGACCGACCCGACAGCCGGCCGTACTCGGGGAAACTGGCCACCGAGAACAGCACATGGCCCTCTGCCGCATAGGCGTGGCCGCCCGCGATCAGCCGCGTGATCAACTCGATCATCTCGGCGATGTGGCTGGTGGCGCGCGGCTCGATGTCCGGCGGCAGCGCGCCGAGGGCCGCCATGTCGGCGTGGAAATCCGCCGTCGTGCGCGCCGTGATCGCCGCGATCGGCTCGCCCGATTCGGCCGCCCGCGCATTGATCTTGTCGTCCACGTCGGTGATGTTGCGCACGTAGGTGACGCGCGGATACAGCGTCCGCAGCAGCCGCGCCAGGACGTCGAACACCACCACCGGCCGCGCATTGCCGAGATGCGCGAGGTCGTAGACGGTCGGGCCACACACGTACAGCCGGACATGCGCAGGGTCGATCGGCACGAAAATCTCGCGCCGGCGGGTCAGGCTGTTGTGCAGTCTCAACTCGGGCATCGTGGCTCCGCGTGGTCGGATCAGCCTTTTTCCGCCAGCCCGCGTTGCAAATCAATCGACGGTGGTTTGGCAGGCCGGCGGTCCGTCCGGCAGTGGACCGGGGACGTCATCCCCTACGTAACAGACCCTGCTGCTGAACCATCCGGCGCCCGCACCGTTTGGGGGCAAACGGCAGGAGCGCCCGGCGATGAGCGAGCAGGTCCAACCGCAGACCCAGGCCAGCCAGCCCGGCAACCAGGGCGAGATGGACCCGGAGCCGCGCGCCGACATGCGGAAGTACCGCGGCGCGCTCCGTCTGGCCGGCCGCGTGGCGCTGGTCAGCGGCGGCGATTCCGGCATCGGCCGCGCCGTGGCGGTCGGTTTTGCCAAGGAAGGTGCCGACGTCGCCATAACGTACCTGGACGAACACGAAGACGCGCGGGAAACCATGCGGCTGATCCAGGAGGAAGGCCGTCAGACGACCGCCATCAGCGGTGACATCGGCAATTCGACATTCTGTGTCGACGTGGTGGCGCAGGTGATCCGGCGCTTCGGCCGCCTGGACGTGCTGGTCAACAACGCCGGCGAGCAGCATGTGCAGGAGGAGTTCGAGAATATTTCGGATGCGCAGCTGGAACGCACATTCCGCACCAATATCTTCGGCCAGTTCTATCTGACCCGCGCCGCACTGCCGTTCTTGCAGGAGGGCAGCGCGATCGTGAACACCACGTCGGTGACGGCCTATCAGGGCAGTCCGTCC
The DNA here is from genome assembly GCA_963764895.1 of uncultured Pseudomonadota bacterium. Lineage (GTDB taxonomy): Bacteria > Pseudomonadota > Alphaproteobacteria > Acetobacterales > Acetobacteraceae > CAVXUK01. Next base: position 1,937,670 of record CAVXUK010000004.1, on the reverse strand, counting down.
CTGATCGACTATTCCGCGACCAAGGGCGCCATCGTCTCGTTCACCCGGTCACTGGCCAAGGCGCTGGCCGAACGCCGCATCCGGGTGAACGCCGTGGCGCCCGGGCCGATCTGGACGCCGCTGATCCCGGCCACGTTCGACGCCGAAAAGGTCGCCAGGCAGGGTGAGGCGGTGCCGCTTGGCCGTCGCGGCGAGCCGGACGAGGTGGCGCCGAGCTACATTTTTCTCGCCTCGGCCGACGCCGGCTACATGACCGGGCAGGTCTTGCACCCGAATGGCGGCACCGTGGTCAACGGTTGACAAAGGAAAGCCACGATGAGCGATCGTCCCGACCGTCCGCCCGAAGCGCCGCCGCTGCCGCCCGAGCGGCCGGAAACGCCACCGCCAGTGGGGCCGGAAATCCCGCCGCCGCCGATCGAACTGCCGCCGGCGCCGATGCCGGACGCGCCCCCCGGCATCACGCCGCCGCCCCAGGTGGTATGACATTGGCCGTCAGCGTCGATTGGGGCTGCCTCAGGTCGCTGGATGCTCGGCGTGCCAGTGCCGCGCGATGTCCAGCCGTGTGGCCAGCCAGACCCGGTCGTGCCGCTGAACGTAGTCGAGGAACCGCCCAAGCGACGCCGCCCGGCCCGGCCGGCCCACGATGCGGCAGTGCAGCCCCACCGACAGCATCTTGGGGGCGCCCGCCAGCCCCTCGGCGTACAGCACGTCGAACGCGTCCTTCAGGTAGGTGAAGAACTGGTCGCCGTCGAACGCGCCGGGCGAGGTGCCGAAGCGCATGTCGTTGGCTTCCAGCGTATACGGCACCACCAGCTGGTGCCCGTGCGGTGCCGCGATCCAGTACGGCAACTCGTCGGCATAGGCGTCGGCGGTATAGAGGAATCCGCCCTCCTCGGCGACCAGTTCCGTGGTGTGGGCCGAGATGCGGCCGGTATACCAGCCGAGCGGGCGGGCGCCGGTCACCTCGGTGTGGATGCGGATCGCCTCCTGCATATGGCGGCGTTCGTCCTCGCGCGAGAAATCCTTGTAGTCGATCCAGCGCAGCCCGTGGCTGGCGATCTCCCACCCCGCCTCCTGCATCGCCGCCACCTGTTCGGGGCCGCGCTGCAAGCGCCATTGCCACGCCGTAGACCGTCACCGGCCAGCGCCGCGCCGTCATCATGCGCCAGATGCGCCAGAACCCGGCGCGTGCGCCGTACTCGAACGTGCTTTCCACGTTCATGTGCCGCAATCCCGGCCAGGGCACCGCCCCGGGCACCTCGCCCAGCATCGCCTCGGACGCCGCGTCGCCGTCGAGGATGCAGTTCTCGCCGCCCTCCTCGTAGTTCAGCACCACCTGCACTGCGACCGCGGCCCCGTTCGGCCAGCGCGGGTCGGGCGGGGTGCGGCCATAGCCGCGGAAGTCACGCGGATAGGCGGCGGGCGCAAACGTGTCCATCGCGGGGGCCTCTACCGGAACCGCAAAGCTGTGGCATGGTCGCAGCCGGGCCGACAAGCCGGCGTCGACACGAGAAAAGCAGGAGGGGACACATGCTGCATCTGGTGCAGTTGAAAAATCCGGATGGCAGCCGCGCCGTGGCCGCCGTCGGCGATTCCGGCGCGCATCTCGTGCCCGGCGTCGGCGACGACCTACGACCTCGCGGCGTCCGCCATCGCCGCCGGCCGCAGTCTCGCCGCCGAGGTCGCCGCCGCCGGCACCGGCGCAGCGGTCGATCTCAAGGCCGCCTTGGCGGGCGGGCGCGTGCTGGCGCCGATCGACCACCGCGACCCGGCGCACATGCTCGTCACCGGCACCGGGCTGTCGCATCTCGGCAGCGCCGAGGGGCGCGACAAGATGCACAAGGATCTCGCCGACACGGCCAAGCTGACCGACTCCATGAAGATGTTCCGCATGGGGCTGGAAGGCGGCAAGCCGGCGGCAGGCGCCCGAGGCGTGCAGCCCGAATGGTTCTACAAGGGCGACGGCTCGATCGTGGCCGGTCCCGATGCAGCCGCTGCTCTCGCCGGACTTCGCGCTCGACGGCGGCGAGGAGCCGGAGACTGGTCGGCATCTACCTGATCGGCGCCGGACGGCACGCCCTACCGGCTCGGCTTCGCGCTCGGCAACGAGTTCTCCGACCATGTGACCGAGCGGCAGAACTACCTGTATCTCGCCCATTCCAAGCTGCGCGCCTGCGCGCTCGGCGGCGGAGCTGCTGACCGGCGCGCTGCCCGCCGATCTGCGCGGCACCTCGCGCATCCGGCGCGGCAATGAGGTGGCCTGGGAAAAGCCGTTCCTGTCCGGCGAGGCCAACATGTCGCACAGCATCGCCAATCTGGAGGCGCATCACTTCAAGTATCCGCTGTTCCGCCGGCCCGGCGACGTGCATGTCCATTTCTTCGGCACGGCGACCCTGTCGTTCTCCGACGGGTTCAAGACCGAGCCGGGCGACGTGTTCGAGATCGAGGCCGCGCCATTCACGCTGCCGCTGCGCAACCGGCTCGCGGTCAAGCGCGCAGCCGTTCGCGCATATCGCCCAGCTCTGACGCAAAGGACAGACGCATGACCCATGCCAACCTGATCGCCGGCGAGTGGTGGCACGGCACCGACGCCGTCGCCGACATCAACCCGTCCGACACCTCCGACGTGGTCGGCGAATACGACCGCGCGAGTGCCGCCCAGGTCGAGCGACGCGATCGCGGCCGCCCGCGCCGCCGCCCCGGCCTGGGCGCGCACCACGGTGCAGCAGCGCGCCGACCTGCTGGAGAAAGTCGGCCTGGAAATCTTCGCCCGCCGCGCCGAACTGGCCGATCTGCTGGCGCGCGAGGAAGGCAAGACGCTGGCCGACGCCGACCGGCGAGGTCGGCCGCGCCGGCTACATCTTCAAGTTCTTCGCCCAGGAGTGCCTGCGCATGCCGGGCGAGCGGCTCGGCTCGGTGCGGCCCGGCGTCGACGTGGAGATCACGCGCGAGCCGCTCGGCGTGGTCGGCCTCATCACGCCGTGGAATTTCCCGATCGCGATTCCGGCCTGGAAGATCGCGCCGGCGCTGGCCTACGGCAATTGCGTCGTGATCAAGCCGGCCGAGCTGGTGCCGGGCTGCGCCTGGGCGCTCGCCGACATCATCCACCGCGCCGGCATCCCGGCCGGCGTGTTCAACCTCGTCGATCGGGCGCGGCTCGGTGGTCGGCGAGAAACTGGTGACCGATGCGCGCATCGATGCGATCAGCTTCACCGGCTCGGTCGCGACCGGGCGCGGCATCCTGGCCAAGGCGGCGAGCGCGGCGCGAAGGTGCAGCTGGAGATGGGCGGCAAGAACCCGCTGGTCGTGCTTGCGGACGCCGACCTGGACGTGGCGGTGCGCGTGCGCGCTGGACGGCGCGTTCTTCCAGACCGGGCAGCGCTGCACCGCATCCTCGCGCCTGATCGTGGAGCAGGCCATCCACGACAAATTCGTGGCCGGGCTGACCGAGGCGATCACGCAAGCAGGTGGTCGACGACGCGCGCAAGCCGGGCACCACGATCGGGCCGGTGGTGGACCAGAGCCAGCTCGACCAGGACATGCGCTACGTCGACATCGGCCAGAAGGAAGGCGCCAAGCTGGTCATCGGCGGCGAGCGGCTGAACCGCGAGAAGAGCGGCTTCTATCCTGGCCCCCGCGCTGTTCACCGCGACGCGCAACGACATGCGCATCAACCGCGAGGAAATCTTCGGGCCGGTCGCCTCGGTGATCGCCGTGAAGGACTACGACGAGGCGCTGGCGGTCGCCAACGACACGGCGTTCGGGCTGTGCTCGGGCATCGTCACCACGTCGCTGAAGAAGGCCGCGCATTTCCGCCGCAACGTCGAGACCGGCATGGTGATGGTGAACCTGCCGACCGCCGGCGTCGACTACCACGTGCCGTTCGGCGGCCGGAAAGGCTCGAGCTACGGCTCGCGCGAACAGGGCCGCTACGCGGTGGAGTTCTACACCCAGGTGAAGACCTCCTATACCCTGAGCTGAGCGCGCCGTGCCGGCGATCGTTCCGGTCATCGACCTCGCTGCCACGGCCCCCGGCGCGATCGACACGGCATGCCGCGACATCGGCTTCCTGGTGGTCTCCGGCCACGGCGTGCCGCCCGATCTGATCGCGCGCATGCACGCCGTCTCGGCCGCGTTCTTCCGCCTGCCACCATCCGAAAAGCGGCGGTGGCAGGTGGTGCCAGGGCGCGTCCATGGCTGGACAGGTCCGCAGCAATCCCACCTCGCCGACACGCTCGGCGAGGCGCGCGCGGCGGATTGGAAGGAAGGGTTCAGCATCGGGCCGGTGGACACGCCACCCGACCTGACGCCGCAGGAAGCCCCGTATTTCGGCCGCAACCTGTGGCCCGACCGGCCAGAGGGGTTCGTCGACATCTGGCAGGAATATTACCGGGCGATGGACCGTCTGGCGCATACGCTCCTGGCGGCGTTCGCCGCGGCGCTCGGTCTGCCGCATATCTATTTCGATATCAGGATAAATAGGCATATCACCGGCCTTGCCGTCCATCATTACCCGCCGCAGCCGGTGGCAGCGGCGCCCGGGCAGTTGCGGGCGGGGGCACACACCGATTTCGGCAGCCTGACCATCCTGCACGCCGGCGACAATCCCGGCGGGCTGCAGGTGCAGGGCCGCGACGGCGAATGGACGGATGTGGTCGCGCCACCCGACACGTTCGTCGTCAATGTCGGCGACCTGATGGCGCAATGGACGAACGACCGCTGGGTGTCCACGCTGCATCGCGTGGTGAACCCGCCCCCGCAACGAGCGCATCTGCCGCGCCAGTCGATCACCTTCTTCCATCAGCCGAACTGGCACACGCTGGTGGAATGCCTGCCTGGCTGCGCGGACGCGGACAACCCGCAACGCCACGCGCCAGTCACCTCCGGCGAACATTTCGAGCGCAAGCTGGCCCTGCTGCGCGGCTGAGCGATGTGCCGGCGTCCGGCAGCCGGAAAGGCTTCGGACGACCGCTGGGCGCATTGGCTATGGTCGTCGGACGAGAGACCAGTTACCCTTGGTGTCGATAAAGCAAAGGACCGGGACAGCAGTCCCGGCCGGCGAGGAGGATCGCCATGGGAGCCACGCTGTTCAGGAATGCACAGGTCTGGGATGGCCTGAGCGACGAACCCTACCCAGGAGAGGTGCTGGTCGAGGGCAATCGTATCAAAGCAGTGGCAGCGGGCAGCGAGCAGATTGCAGCCGAGGCCGCATCCGAGACGATCGACGCCCAAGGCCTGTTCCTGATGCCCGGTCTGGTCGAGGGGCATTGCCACCTTTCCTTCGTCGGCGTCGGCCAGAACAAGGAACTCGGTGAAATTCCCGTCGAGGAGCATTTGTTGCGGACCTGCCGCAACGCAACGCTGCTGCTGAATCACGGCTTCACGAGTGCCTACTCGGCCGCCTCGGCCAAGCTGCGGCTGGATGTCGTCGTCAAGGACGAAATCGAGAACGGCTATCTCGCCGGCCCGCGCTATCGTACCGCGGGGCCGGAAATCACCGTGACCGGCGGGCTCGGCGACGAGAACCGGCAAGGGATTGTCGCGGAAAGCTTCGGCATGGTCGCCGACGGCGCTGACGCGATCCGCAAGGCCGTCCGCCTGTGCATCCGCGAGGGCGTCGAGAACATCAAGATCAACATCTCGGGCGACGAGTTCACCAGCAACGCGCGCGCCGAAGCAGTGTCGATGACCGAGGGTGAGGTCGCGGCGGCGGTCGAGGTGGCGCACGAATGGGGCAAGCGCGTCTCCTGCCACGCGCGCGCCGCGGCATCGGTCAAGCGCGCCGTGCGCAACGATGTCGACTGCATCTACCATTGCGACTTCGCGGACCAGGAGGCCATCGACATGCTGGCCGCCGCCCGCGACCGTGTCTTCATCGGCCCTGCCTTTGGACTGGTGCACAACGGGGTGTTCGAGCACGACCGCGTCGGCATGTCGGCCGCGACGGTGGCGCGCATGGGCCTGCCGCGCAAGCTGGAGTCGACCTGCGCGGTCTATCACCAGTTGCGCAAGGCCGGCATGCGGGTGGTGATCGGCGGTGACTACGGCTTCACGCTGACCCCGATGGGCCAGAACGCGCGCGACATTGGCCATTTCGTCAAGTTCTTCGGCTACACGCCGGCCGAAGCGTTGCGTTGCGCCACCGCGGTCGGCGGCGAGCTGATGGGCCATGGCGGCGAACTGGGCGTTGTCCGCGCCGGTGCGCTGGCCGACCTGCTGCTGGTTGACGGCAATCCGCTGAAGGACCTGTCGCTGCTGGTCGGCCCCGGCCACTTCGCCATGATCATGAAAGACGGCCGCATGCACCGCGACCCGCGCGCGCATCTGGCAGGGCGGCAGCGAATCGCGGCGGAATAGCACGTGCAGCAATCGACGGGATCGCAGGCATTCGCGGACAGTCCCGCGCTGGAGATGCTTGGGATCAGCAAGTCGTTCCCCGGCGTGCATGCGCTGGACAATGTCAGCTTCGACTGCATGGCCGGTGAGGTGCACGCCATCTGCGGCGAGAACGGTGCCGGCAAGTCCACGCTCATCAAGATCCTCGGCGGCATCTATCAACCCGACAGCGGCACCCTGCGCCTGACTGGCCAGGAGGTCAGCTTCGCGCATCCGGTGGCGGCGCGGCGGGCCGGGCTGGGCATCATCCACCAGGAACTCAGCCTGCTGCCCGACCGCTCGATCGCGCAGAACATCTTCCTGGGAAACGAGCCGACCCGGCGCGGCATGCTCGACCGCGCCGCCATGCGCGACGGCGCCCGCCAGATCCTGGCGCGGCTGAACGTGACGATCGACCCGGACCGGCGGGCCGGAGAACTGGCGATCGCCGAACAGCAGATGGTCGAGATTGCCAAGGCGCTGGCATCCCATCCGCGCATCCTGGTCATGGACGAGCCCACCGCCGCCCTCGACGACACGGCGGCGTCGCGCCTGCTGGAGCTGGTCCGGCAGTTGCGCGCCGATGGGGTGGCGGTGATCTACGTCTCGCACCGGATGCCGGAGATCGCGGCGATCTCGGATCGGGTCACCGTGCTCAAGGATGGCAGCAAGGTGGTCACCGATCGGATAGCGGCCATGCCGCCGGCGCGGCTGGTGCGGGCGATGGTCGGGCGCGACCTCGCCGAATTCTACCCGCCGCGCGGGAGCGGTGCGGGCGAGGTGTTGCTGCAACTGCGGGGCTGCGGCAACGCGGTGCTGTCGGATATCGACCTGGACGTTCCGGCGTGGCGAGATCGTCGGCGTGGCCGGCCTGGAAGGCTCCGGCAAGACCACGCTGGCGCAGGCGATCTTCGGCGACCTTCCGTTCACCCGCGGTGAGATGCGGTTCGAGGGACGGGCGCTGACCCCGGCAACGCCGCGCGCCGGCATCATCGCCGGCATCGGCTTCCTGCCGGAAGACCGCAAGCGCGAGGGGCTCGCCCTGGGGCAGTCGATCCGCGACAACGCGGCGCTGAGCCTGCGCGCGTTTGCTGCCGCGCTGGGCCGCCCCTCGGTCGGGGCGATGGCGAACGCGGCGATGGACAGGCTGCTGCGCACGCTCGACGTGCGCGCGGCGCGCTTCGACGGCGTGGTGCAGGCTGCTCTCGGGGGGCAACCAGCAAAAGGTCATCGTCGGGCGCTGGCTGGCGCGAGACCCCAAGCTTCTGGTCTTCGCCGAGCCGACGCGCGGCATCGACGTGGCGGCCAAGGCCGCGATCTACACCATCATGCGTGACCTCGCCACGCGTGGCGCGGGCCATCCTGATCGTGTCGTCCGACCTGCCCGAAGTGATCGGCATCAGCGATCGGATCGTGGTCATGCATGCGGGCCGGATCGCCGGCGACCTGTCCGGCGGCGCATCCGAGGAGGAGTGATGGCGATTGCGGTCGGCCACGCGGCGGCAATGGCGGCGCAGGACGGGTTCAGGCTGGCATCGTGAGCGCGACCGTCGCTGTCCGGCGCCGCGTGCGCCGTCCGTCCCGCTGCTGCTGCTGCTGCGGGTCCGTGATCCTCTATGTTCTGCGTGGCCCTCTGGTCGGCGGTCGCTGAACCAGCTCGCGCTCGACGGGCGTCGTCGGGCTGCTGCAGCGCATGGTGGCGCTCGGCATCGTGGCCCTCGGACAGACCTTCGTCATTCTCGGCGGCTCGATCGATCTGTCGGTTGCCAGCCTGATCAGCGTCGGCGCCGTGGTCGCCTCGTTCGTCATGCATGGCGATCCGGCGCGCGTGGTACCGGCGGTGTTCGCGGTGCTGGCGATCTCGGCCGTGATCGGCGCCGTCAACGGCCTGGTCATCGCGCGCCTGCGCGTCAGTCCGCTGATCGCCACGCTGGGCACCGGCCTCATCATGCAGGGCGTGCTGTCGGCCGAGTTCACCGACTTCGCCGGCTCCGTGCCGCAATCGTTCGAGGCGGTGGCATACGGCACGGTCGGCCCGCTGCCCTGGTCGGTGGTGGCGCTGTTCGTCTTCGTTTTCGCCGGCGCGTGGCTGCTGCGTGAGACGCGCTTCGGCGCCCATCTCTACGCGGTCGGCGGCAACCCGGCCGGCGCACGGCTGGCCGGCATCCGCACCGAACGCGTCCTGATCCAGGCGCATGTGCTGTGCAGCCTGCTCGCCGGGCTGACCGGGCTTTATCTGGCGAGCCGGCTGCGCTCGGGCGCGCCGTGGATCGGGCGGGACGGCGTCTATGACCTCGAATCGATCGCCGTCGTGGTGATCGGCGGCACGCTGCTGGCCGGCGGGCGCGGCACGGTCTGGGGAACACTCGCCGGCGTGCTGCTGTTCGCCGTGCTGGATGCGTCGTTCAACATGCTGGGCGTGCCCGCGTTTCCGAAGCAGGTGCTGCGCGGCGCGATCGTGGTGGCGGCGGTCGCCGCCTATTCGGTCCGCAGCCGGAGCGACATCGCGTGACCGTCGCCCTGCGCAAGCCGCCGCCGCTGACCTTCGGCGCCGGTCTGGCGCGCCGGATCAACATCGGCGTCGCCGTGTTCGTGGTGCTGTTCGCGGCCGTCGCGCTGGTGCAGCATTCCTACATCCAACCGGCCGGCTTCCTGAATTTCCTGCGCCGCGCGGCGCCGCTGGCCATCCTCGCCTCCGGCCAGGTGTTCGTGATCGTCTGCGGCGGCTTCGACCTTTCCGTCGGGTCGCTGGTGACGCTCGACCGTGCTGGGCGGGTCGATGATCACCGGCGGCGATCCGGCGCTGACATGGCCTGCCATCGCCGCGCTGTACGGCATTGGCCTTGTCGTCGGGCTGATCAACGGCAGCGTCGTGGCGTTTCTGAAAGTCCCGTCGATCATCGCCACGCTGGGGATGCTGCTCTCGGTCAACGGTGTCGCGATGATGTGGTCGGGCGGCTCGCCGCGCGGCTACCTGCCGGACAATTTCCGCGCCTTCGGCCGCCTCACGCTGCGCGACGTCCCGGTGATCGGCACACTGCCTGTTGCGGTGCTGTTGCTGTGCGCCGTGGCGGCGCTGGCGTGGTGGGGGCTGCACGGCACCGTCTTCGGCCGGCGCGTCTTCGCGGTCGGCGACAGCCCGCGCGCCGCTCGTCTGGCGGGCGTGCCGGTCGCGGCCACGCGCATCGCCACCTTCGTGGTGTCGGCACTCGCCGCCGTCACCGCCGGCATCATGCTGGGCGGGTTCGGTGGCGTCTCGACCGATGTGGGCCGCGGGCTGGAGCTGCAGGCGATCTCGGCCTGCGTGATCGGCGGCGCGCAACTGATGGGCGGCCGCGGCAGCGTGGTGGGCGTGGTGGCCGGCGCGCTCAGCCTGTTCGCATTGTTCACACTGCTCAACCTGCTGGGCCTGCCGCAGGCCCTGCGCGATACGGCCCAAGGCGTGATCCTGATTGCTGCCGTTGCTTCGGGCGCCGGTCGACGGCGATCCGGAGGGTAACGGGGCCACCGCCCCGTCATCAGAACCCCCAATCCTAACACCAGGGAGAAACCACGATGCGTCGACTGATGGCTCTTGTCAGTGCTGCGGCACTGATAATGTCGCTGGGCCAAGCCGCCCGCGCCCAGGATTTCAACAACCAGAAGGATTTCGACTACGCGCGCAAGCTGCTGACCATGCAGCCGCAAGGGCCTGCCGGCAAACCCTGGGAACAGAACCTGGGCGGCAAGACCGTCGATACGACCAAATACAAGAAGCCCGGGCCGTACAACGTCTGCTTCTCGAACGCGGGCGTGGACAACCCGTGGCGCGTGGTCGGCTGGACCGACATGCAGGCGCAGGTCGAGGCGCTGAAGGCCGACATCAAGTCGTTCAAGGCCGCCGACGCCGAAGGCAAGGACGACAAGCAGATCTCCGACATCAACTCGTTCGTCACCAGCGGCAACTGCGACGTGCTGATCGTCTCGCCCAACACCACCGCGGCCCTGACCCCGGCCGTCGAGGCGGCGTGCAAGAAGCTGCCGGTGGTGGTGTTCGACCGCGGCGTGCTGACCGATTGCCCGGTGACGTTCGTGAACCCGATCGGCGGCTATGGCTGGGGCATCACCACGGCGGAGTTCATCGTCAGCAAGCTGCCGAAGGGCGGCAAGGTGCTGGGCTTGCGCATCCTGCCCGGCGTCGACGTGCTCGAGAACCGCTGGGGGGCGGCCGACCGGATTTTCAAGGCCAATCACATTGATGTCGTCGGCGCCGAGTTCACCGGCGGCGACAACGCCAAGACCAAGAGCATCGTCGAGGACTACATCAACCGTTACGGCAAGATCGACGCGATCTGGATGGATGCGGGTGCCACCGCGGTCGCCGCGATCGAGGCGTTCGAGGACGCCGGCCAGCCCTATCCGATCATCACCGGCGAGGACCAGGAGGATTTCCTGGTGAAGTGGCAGAAGGAGAAGCTGACCGCGTTCGCGCCGACCTACCCGACCTACCAGTGGCGCGCGCCGGTGATCGCTGCGGTGAAGATCCTGAAGGGCGAGCCGGTGATCGGCCCGACCTGGAAGCTGCCGCAGCCGGTGATCACGCAGGAGACGCTGGCCCTGTACGTCGACCCGAAGATGCCGCCGCTGCACTACGCCATGTGCGGCTGTGCGGATCTGCCCGGCTATCCGCAACGCTGGGGTGGCAAGTAGGATCGGTCACCCAAACGGGGCCGATCGCGTCCGGAGCCGCCGTGCGGCGGTTCCGGACAGGCTGCTCATCGGTGGTTGGAACGCTGGGCGGCGTTGGCAGCCTGTTCGGTCGGTATCCGGCAGTCAGGTGCCACCGGCCCGTCGAAGCGTGTCCAGATCTGCGTCTGGCCAAGCAATGGCACCAATAGGTAGCCGCGCAGATGCAATCGGTCTGCCGCGTCGACGCGGAGCGTCGCGTTATACCTATCGCCGTTGCGCGGGTCGATAATCTCGCCGTCCCACGCATTGCCCGCTGGCCGTGCGCCGCGGATGATGGGAAGGCCGCATTGCGACTCTCCTTTCCAGTCCCGCGGGATCGGGTCGCCCTCGTGGTCGAGCCGTATGCCCGCTATGCGCCCGCAAAGATTCGTCCCGCACGGTTCGATGTCGATCACCGCGTCTCCGCCCTCCGTCAGCCAGAGTCCAAGAGGCGTCCCGGCCCGCGCCGGCATGGCCGCGGTGGCCAGACAAGTCATGGCAACGGTGGCAACAGCGAGCGCACGGGTGAGCACGGCGGATCTCCGGAACAATTTGATCGGCGGCGGCATCCGGGACCGGACTTGGGCATTCGCGGCCCAGCGGGGTCGCGCAGAGAACGGTTGCCAGATCTGTGACGAGGGCGTGCGGTGGCCGCGCCGCAACAGGCGCGCTCACCGCATTCCGCGGAGTGCCCGACGGGAGAGGCCGCGGCTCCGATTCGCCCCGCGCTACCCGACCCGGTTTTCGATCAGTTCGCTCACCACCCCGGGATCGGCAAGGGTCGACGTATCCCCAAGCCCCTCGGTCTCGTTGGCCGCGATCTTGCGCAGGATGCGGCGCATGATCTTGCCGCTGCGTGTCTTCGGCAACCCGGGCGCCCATTGGATCGCATCCGGCGAGGCGATCGGACCGATCTCGGTGCGCACCCAGGCGATCAATTCCTTGCGTAACGCCTCCGTGGGTTCCTCACCGGTCTTCAGCGTCACATAGGCGTAGATGCCCTGGCCCTTGATGTCATGCGGGAAGCCGACGACGGCCGCCTCCGCCACCTTCGGATGCGCCACCAGGGCGCTTTCCACCTCGGCGGTGCCCATGCGGTGGCCCGAGACGTTGATCACGTCGTCGACGCGCCCGGTGATCCACCAGTAGCCGTCGTTCGTCGCGGCGGGCGCCGTCGCCGGTGAAATACAGGCCCTTGAACGTGGAAAAATACGTCTGGACGAAGCGCGGATGGTCGCCGAACACGGTGCGCATCATGCCCGGCCAGGGCTTGGCGATGCACAGCATGCCGTCCGCAACCCCCTCCAGCTTCTTGCCGTCGGCATCAACCAGCAGCGGCTCCACGCCGGGCAGCGGCAGCGTGGCCGAACCGGGTTTCAGTGGCGTGGCGCCGGGCAGCGCGCTGATCAGGATGCCGCCCGTTTCGGTCTGCCACCAGGTGTCCACGACCGGGCAGCGGCTGTCGCCGACCACGCGGTGATACCACAGCCACGCCTCGGGATTGATCGGCTCGCCGACGCTGCCCAGGATGCGCAGGCTTTGCCGGCTGGATTTCTTCACCGGCGCGTCGCCCTCGCGCATCAGGCTGCGGATGGCGGTCGGTGCGGTGTAGAAGATGTTGACCTGATGCTTGTCGATCACCTGCCAGAAGCGGCCGGCATCCGGGTAGCTCGGCACGCCCTCGAACATCAGCGTCGTCGCGCCGTTCGCGAGTGGACCATAGACGATATAGGTATGGCCGGTCACCCAGCCGACATCGGCGGTACACCAGTAGATGTCGCCCGGCCGGTAGTCGAATACCAGTTCATGCGTGAAGCTGGCCCACACCAGGTAGCCGCCGGTGGTGTGCAGCGCGCCCTTCGGCCTGCCGGTGCTGCCCGAGGTATACAGGATGAACAGCGGGTCTTCCGCCGCCATTTCGACCGGTGCGCATTCCGGCGACGCGGCGGCCACCAGCGCCTCGTAGCGCTGGTCGCGGCCATCCTGCATCGGCACGGTGCCGCCGGTGTTGGTCACCACCAGCACATGGGCCACGTCCGGGCAGTGCTTCAGCGCCGCATCGGCATTGGTCTTCAGCGCCACGCGCCGCCCGCCACGCCGCCCCTCGTCGGCGGTGATCAGCACGCGCGCGCCGGCATCCTGGATACGGTTGGCCAGAGAGTCGGGCGAGAAGCCGCCGAACACCACGGTATGCACCGCGCCGATCCGGGCGCAGGCCAGCATCGCGACGGCCGCCTCGACGATCATCGGCAGATAGATGCACACCCGGTCGCCCTTGGTGACGCCGAGCGAGGCCAGCACATTGGCCAGCCGGCAGACCTGGTCGTGCAGCTCTCGGTAGGTGACCTTGCGGCTGCTGTTCGGGTCGTCGCTCTCCCAGATGATCGCCACCTGATCGCCGCGCGCGGCCAGATGCCGGTCCAGGCAGCTCACCGAGGCGTTCAGCGTGCCATCCGCGAACCAGGTGACGTGGACGTCGCCGGTGAAGTCACCGGCCAGCGTCGTGGTGGGACGCCGCATCCAGGCGATGCGGTCTTTTTCGCGGGTCCAGAACCCGGCGGGATCCCTGGCGGCGGCGGCCACCATGTCGCGGTAGCCCTCGGCGGTGACGTGAGCGGTGGCGGCGATGGCCGGCAGCACCGGAAACAGGGTGTTGGTCATGTCAGGTTTTTCCCGTCCTGGACGCATCACATGGGACATGCCACCGACAGCATACCCGTCAGAGGCCGGCATCTTCGGGCACGAGGATGATGCCGTCCTCGACGTCGATCATAACCGCTTCCAGCCGATCGCCAAGGCAGGGGCCGCGCAGACACACGCCATCTTCGATGCCGAACTCGGCACCGTGGGTCGCGCAGATGATGCGGCTGGCGTCGCGGGTCAGGAAGCGGTCGGGCGCCCAGTCGAGCGGCACGCCGATATGCGGACAGGAATTGACGTAGACGAACACGGCGTCGCCGCGCCGCACCGCGAACAGGCCGGTGAAGCCGCCGGTCGGCGGCCCGAAACCCTTGGCGCCGCCGTCCGGAATGTCGTCAAGGCGGCAGAGCGCGCGCCGGGTCATCAGCCCTTCCATCCGCCCAGCCGGCAGATATGCGCCCAATGCGCCGCCGACACCGGCACCACCGAGAGCCGCGACTGGCGGATCAGCAACAGGCCCTCAAGAGCCGGGTCGGCCTTGATTTCCGCCAGCGTGACCGGGCGCGGCATCGGCCCGACCGCGCGCATGTCCACGCACACCCAGTCGCCGCTATCGGCGGTGGGATCGGGATACGCCGCCCGCGCCACCTCCACCACGCCGACGATCTCCTTGCCGGTGTTGGAGTGGTAGAAGAACGCCAGATCGCCGACCGCCATGGCCTTCAGGTGGTTCTTGGCCGCGTGGTTGCGCACGCCGGTCCACGGCTCGACGCCATGCGCCACCTGCTGGTCCCAGCCGAACGCATCCGGCTCGGACTTCACCAGCCAGTGCGCCATCATGCCACCCTCGTACCGTCCTTGTACACCTGCCGGAACGGCCGAATGACGGTGCTTTCGAACAATCCGGCCTTCGCGTAAGGGTCGCCGGCCGCCAGCGCCTCGGCCGCCGCCCGGTCGGCCACGTCCACCACCAGCAGCGAGCCGCAGGGTTTGCCCTCGGCGTCGAGCAGCGCACCGCCGGTGACCATCTTGCTCGGCATGCTCCGCCAGATAGGCCAGATGCGACGGCCGCGTGGCCGTGCGCAGCTCCAGGCTGGCCGGGCGGTCGGTGCAGGTCATGGCAAACAGCATCTTGGTGTCCTTCTTGTCATCGACGGGTGCAGATTACGGCAATGCTGAGCGGCTTCAATCTCGGCGGCGCCTCCTCTATGGTGGATGACGTGGACGCCAGCGCCGCCTTGGCGCCACCCTCGCGAGGGGGTGGGCGCAACCTGCACCGCTTCGCCAATCCGGGTCACTTCCTGCGGCTGTCGGGCCGCGTGCTGCCGTGGCTGGCCGTGCGCGGGCTCGCTGATCACGCTGGTCGGACTGGTCTGGGGCCTGTTCTTCGCGCCGGCCGACTGGCAGCAGGGCGACGCGGTGCGGATCATGTATCGTGCACGTCCCCGCCGCCTGGCTGGCCTCTGTCGGCTACCGCGCGCTGGCGGCCTGCTCGGTCGCTGTCGCTGGTCTGGCGCCATCCGCTGGCCGATCTCGCGGCGCGTCGAGATCGGGCCGGTCGGCGCCGGCTTCACCGCGCTGTGCCTCGTCACCGGCAGCCTGTGGGGCAAGCCGATGTGGGGCGCGTGGTGGGTGTGGGACGCGCGGCTGACCTCGGTGCTGGTGCTGTTCTTCCTGTATCTCGGCCATATCGCGCTGGTGCGCGCGTTCGACGACCCGCAGCGCGGCTACCGCGCCGGCGCCATTCTGGCGCTGGTCGGCGTGGTCAACCTGCCGATCATCAAGTTCTCGGTGGATTGGTGGAACACGCTGCACCAGCCGGCCACGCATCACGCTGACCGGCGCGCCGACCATGTATGTCGGCATGCTGTGGCCGCTGATCCTCGTGCGACGCTCGGCATGCTGCTCGGCTTCGTCGGCGATCGTGCTGGCGCGCACCCGCGCCGCCGTGATGGAGCGGCGCATCCGTGGCCTGCTGCTGGCGCGCGCGCGCAGGAGGCTGCCGCGTGACACATCTGCCCTACATCATCGCCGCCTATGGGATCGGCACGGTGCTGGTCGCCGGCTGGTTCGCCGTCGATGCGTGGCTCGCGGATGGGCCGCGCGCGGCGGCGCCTGGCCGCGATCGACCCGCGCGGCCAGCGCTGAGGGGCTGATGACACGCAAGACGCGCCGCCTGACCGCTCGTGCTCGCCTGCGGCCTCGGCCTCGGCTCCGCCGGCGGCGCTGACGCTGTCGGCGTTCAGCGCAGCGTGGTGTTCTTCTCCTCGCCCTCGCAGCTCATCGCACGAACCGCCGGCGCCGGGCCGGAGCTTCCGCCTCGGCGGCACTGGTGGAGGCGGGCAGCGTGCACCGCACGATCCGACGACGGCAAACCTGCCGCGAGCTTCCGCGTCACCGACGGCAGCGGCGACGGTGACCGTCCACTATGTCGGCATCCTGCCGGACCTGTTCCGCGAGGGCCAGGGCGTGGTGGCGATCGGCGCGCTGGCGCCGGACGGCAGCTTCCGCCGCCCAGGAAGTGCTGGCCAAGCACGACGAGACCTACATGCCGAAGGACGTGGTCGAGGCGCTGAAGAAGCTCCGGCCGCTGGAACCCGACCGACGGGCCGCCGCCGCCGGCCGTCGACCTGGAACACGATGGACGTCGCCAAGAGCCGACGGCCAGAGGCGGGCGGATGATCCCCGAACTCGGCCATTTCGCGCTGGCGCTCGCCGTCGCGATCGGGCTCGCGCAGGCGGTGCTGCCGCTTCTGGGGCGCGCATGGCGGCGCGACCGCGCGGCTGATCGCAGGCGGCCCCGGCGCTCGCGATCGGCCAGTTCCTGGCGCTCGGCGTCGTCCTGGGCGTGCCTGGCCTGGAGCAGCGTCGGTCAACGATTTCTCGGTGCTGAACGTCGCCGAGAACAGCCACAGCGCTGAAGCCGCTGATCTACAAGATCACCGGCACCTGGGGGAACCACGAGGGCTCGATCCTGCTCTGGTGCCTCGATCCTCGGCCTCTGCGGCGCCGCGGTCGCGGCTTTCGGCGGCAACCTGCCGTCCTCGCTGCGCGCGCGCGTGATCGGCGTGCTGGGCGTCGCCTGCGGTCGGGTTCCTGCTGTTCGCGCTGCTGGTGAGCGACCCGTTCGCCCGCCTCTGGCCGCCGCCGCTCGACGGGCGGGACATGAACCCGCTGCTGCAGGACCCCGGCCTCGCGTTCCATCCGCCGATCCTCTACATCGGCTATGTCGGCTTCTCGGTGCCGTTCGCCTTCGCCATCGCGGCGCTGCTGGAAGGCCGGATCGACGCCGCCTGGGGCCGCTGGGTGCGGCCCTGGACGCTGGCCGCCTGGTGCTTCCTCACCGGCGGCATCGCGCTCGGCTCGTGGTGGGCCTATTACGAACTCGGCTGGGGCGGCTTCTGGTTCTGGGACCCGGTGGAAAACGCCTCGCTGCTGCCGTGGCTGACCGGCACGGCGCTGCTGCATTCCGCGATCGTGGTGGAGAAGCGCGAGGCGCTGAAAACCTGGACGGTGCTGCTGGCCATCGCGCACGTTCTCGCTCAGCCTGTCCGGCACGTTCCTGGTGCGCTCGGGCATCCTCAACTCCGTGCATTCCTTCGCCAACGACCCGGCGCGCGGCGTGTTCATCCTGGTCCTGCTGGGCGTCGTGATCGGCGGCTCGCTGCTGCTGTTCGCGCTGCGCGCGCCGGTGCTGGCGCCGTCCGGCATGTTCGCGCCGGTCTCGCGCGAGGGCGCGCTGGTGCTCAACAACATTCTGCTCTGCTCGATCGCGGCGGTGGTGCTGACCGGCACGATGTATCCGCTGTTCGCCGACCTGCTGCTCGGCGAGAAGCTCAGCGTCGGCGCGCCGTTCTTCAACGCGACCGTGTTGCCGCTCGGCGTGCCGCTGTTCGCGGCCATGGCGGTCGGCCCGATGCTGTCGTGGAAGCGCGCCGATCTTGGCGCCGGCGCTGATGAAGCTGTGGTGGGCGGCGCTGGCGGCCGCTCGTGGTCGGGCTGTTCGCCGCGACCGGGCGCGAAGCTGCTGCCGCGCTCGCCTTCGGCGCCGCGGCCTGGCTGATCCTCGGCGCGCTCGCCGACATCGTCGAGCGGATGCAGGCTGTTCCGCGTGCCGTTCGCGGCGAGCGTGCGCGCCTGGGCGGCCTGCCGCGCGGCTCGTTCGGCGCCACGCTCGCCCATGCCGGCCTCGGCGTCACCATCGCCGGCATCGCCGGCATGTCGCTCGCGCAGTCCGTCGATCGTGCTGCTGCAGCCCGGCCAGGCACCACGCATCTCGGCGGCTACGACTGGCATCTGGTCGAGCTGCACGACGCGCCCGGCCCGAACTACGCGGCGCGCGTCGCGACCATCGAGGTCAGCCGCAACGGCCACCTGGTCACCATGCTGGCGCCGGAGCGGCGCAGTTTCCCGGTGCAGCAGATCACCACCACCGACGCGAAGATCAGCACCAACGGGTTTCGCGACCTGTATGCCGTGCTCGGCGACGAGCGCGACGGCGGCGCGGTGCTGCGGCTGCACGTCAATCCGCTGGCGCCGTGGATCTGGCTCGGCGCGCTGATCATGGCGTGCGGCGGGATGCTGTCGCTGGCCGACCGGCGGCTGCGCGTCGGCGCGCCCATGCGCCGTGCCGCGCGCCGTGCCGGCCGTGCCGGCGCGATGAACCGCCGCCTGCTGCTGCTGGCACCGTTCGGCGTCAGCCGTGGTGGCCGGCGCCGGGTTCCTGGCCATGCTGAAGCGCGAGACAGGACGGCACGTTCGACCCGCGCGGCGTGCCGAGCATGCTGATCGGCAAGAAGGTCCCGCCGTTCAGCCTGCCCGGCGACCCCGGCTTCGCCAGCACCGACCTGACGCGGCCGGCCGATCCTGGTGAACTTCTTCGCCTCCTGGTGCGTGCCCTGCGTCGAGGAAGCGCCGGTGCTGATGGACCTCAAGCGCGCCGGCGTGCCGCTGTACGGGATCGCCTACAAGGACAAGCCTGCCGCCACGGCCGCCTTCCTGGCCGAACGCGGCAACCCCTATGCCCGCATCGCGCGCGACGAGCCGGGGCGGGTCGCGATCGACTGGGGCGTGACCGGCGTGCCGGAAACCTATCTGATCGACCCGCAGGGTATCGTGCGCTGGCGCTATGTCGGGCCGCTCAATGCGTATGCGGTAGACGCCCAGTTGCAGCCGATGCTGCGGAAATACGCATGAGGCATATCTATCTTGCCCTGATGGCGGTGTTCCTGTTCGCCGCGCCGGCCTGGGCGATCAGTGACCCGGCGGAGGCGCTGCCGGATGCGCGGCAGGAAGCCCGTGCGGTGGCGATCGGCCAGCAGCTCCGCTGTCTGGTCTGCCAGAACGAAAGCATCGAGGATTCCGGTGCCGACCTTGCCCGCGACCTGCGCCGCATCGTGCGCCAGCGTGTCGCGGCCGGCGACAGCGACCAGCAGATCGTGGCGTGGCTGGTCGCGCGCTACGGCAATTTCGTCCGCCTTCGCCCGCCGCTGGAGGCGGGGACGGTGCTGCTGTGGGGTTCGCCGGTGCTGGCGCTGCTGGTCGGCGCGGGGGCGGTCTGGTTCTCCCGCACCCGCGCGGCCGCACCGCCGCCTCCGCCGTTGAGTGAGGCGGAGCGGGCCCGCCTGAGCGCGCTGCTCGACACATGACCATTCTGGCTCTCGTGCTCCTGGCGGTGGTGGCGCTGGCCCCGCTGGCGGTCTCGCTGATGCGGCAGTCCGCCGCGCGCGGGCGGCGCGACAGTGCGCTGGCCATCCATCGCGGCCAGCTCGCGGAGCTCGACCGCGATCTGGCCGAGGGCCGCATCGGCGCTGCCGAACATGAAACCGCCCGGCTGGAGGTGCAGCGCCGCCTGCTCGCCGACGCCGACACCAGCGAGCCGGATCTGTCGCGCGCGTCGCGTGTGCCGTTGCTGGCGGCGCTGGTGCTGGTGCCGCTGCTGGGGGCCGGGCTGTATGCCATCGACGGCCACCCCTCGATGCCGGCAGCGCCTCTGGCCGGGCGCATGGCGGCAGCGGACAAGGACATGCAGCGCAGCCGCGAGCTGATCGCCATGCTGCGCGACAAGCTCACGACACTGGACCCGAAATCCGAAATCGCGCGCCAGGGTTACGTGCTGCTCGGCAATGCCGAGGACAGCCTGGGCGAGCTGCCGCAAGCCGCGGAGGCGTGGCGCCACGCGCTGGACATCCGCTTCGACCCGGACCTCGCCGCGCTGACCGCCGAGGCACAGACGCGGGTATCCGGCAAGGTCAGCCCCGATTCAGCCGATCTGTTCCGCCGCGCGCTGGCAGCGGCGCCGGCCGACGCGCCGTGGCGCAAGGTGGCCGAGCAGCGGCTGGGCGAAATCGCCAAGGACTGACTCACCGCCGCGCTGCGAAGAAATCCCGCAGCAACGCGGCCGCCTCGCTCTCCCGCACGCCACCGACCACCTCCGGGCGATGATGGCAGGAGCTGGCGTCGAATACGCGGGCACCATGTTCGACGCCGCCGCCCTTCGGGTCATAGGCGCCGAAGACGACACGGCGGACGCGAAACAGGCTGGCGGCGGCGGCGCACATGGGGCAGGGCTCCAGCGTCACCAGCAGATCGCAGCCGACCAGACGCGGTGAGCCAAGCTGCTTCGCGGCGGCGCGGAGGGCCAGAAGTTCGGCATGCGCGCTGGCGTCGTGGTCGGCCTCGGTGCGATTGCCGGCGCGGGCCAGCACCGCGCCGTCTGGTCCGAGCACGACGGCACCCACCGGCACCTCGCCGCGCGCGGCGGCGGCGCGGGCTTCAACGAGGGCGATCTGCATGGCATCCATGCAGGCTTCTTGCCCAAGATCGTACTGCGGCGCTAGCAACGGCGCATGACCAATACGTCGCGGCCTGTGATCGGGCTGACACTGGATGCCGAGCAGCCCGGCGGCTACTCGAAATATCCCCTGGTATGCGCTGCGCGCCAACTACATGGCGGCGGTGGCGGCGTCCGGCGGGCTGCCGGTGGCGCTGCCGCACATCCCGGACCTGGCCGACGCCTATCTCGACCGGGTCGACGCGCTGATCGTCACCGGCGGCGCGTTCGACGTGGACCCGGCGCTGTACGGCGACGGCGCGCGCCACGCCAGCGGTGACGCTGAAGCAGGGCCGCACGCGGGCGGAGCTGGCGCTGCTGGACGGCGCGCTGGCGCGCGGCATGCCGGTGCTGGGCATCTGCGGCGGGCAGCAATTGCTGGCAGTCGCGCTCGGCGGCACGCTGATCCAGCACATCCCGGACGCGGTGCGCGAATGCGCTGGCGCACGAGCAGCCGAATCCGCGCGACGAGCCGGGGCATGACGGTCGAGCATCACGCCGGGGCACGATGCTGCACCGGATCGTCGGCGCGCGGCGATGCGGGTCAACTCCTCGCACCACCAGGCGGTGCGTGATCCCGGCGCCGTGCGCGGTGGTGAACGCCGCGGCACCGGACGGGGTGATCGAGGGCATCGAGGATGCGCGTCACCGTTTCTGCCTCGGCGTGCAGTGGCACCCGGAATTCCTGATCGACCCCGGCGACCGCCGCATCTTCGAGGCCCTGATCGCGGCGTGCAGATGACCCCCGCAGCGGAGACGGCCGAGCGCGGTGAACGCATCGCCAAATGGCTGGCCCGTGCCGGCGTCGCCAGCCGGCGCGATGCCGAGAAGCTGATGGCCGAGGGGCGGGTGCGGCTGAACAACGCAGTCGGTCAGCGCACCCGGCGACCTTCGTCACCGACGGCGATCTGGTGCCGGTGGACGGCGTGCTGGTGGAGCCGCCGGGGCGCACCCGGCTGTGGCGCTACCACAAGCCGGACGGGCTGGTGACCACGCATCGCGACCCGGAAGGCCGCGCCGACCGTGTTCGAGCAGCTGCCGCCCGGCCTGCCGCGGGTGATCAGCATCGGCCGGCTCGACCTGAACAGCGAGGGGCTGCTGCTGCTGACCAATGACGGCGCGCTGGCGCGGCGGCTGGAGCTGCCGTCCAACGGCTGGCTGCGGCGCTACCGCGTGCGCGTGTTCGGCGTCGCCCGACCCGGCGCAGCTGGCCGCGCTGGCCGACGGCGTGACGGTCGACGGCGCGCGCTACGGCCCGATCGAGGCCGGGCTGGACAGCCGCAAGGGCGACAACGCCTGGCTCACGGTGGCGCTGCGCGAAGGCCGCAACCGCGAGGTGCGCCAGGTGATGGCGCATCTCGGCCTGCCGGTGTCGCGGCTGATCCGGGTCGCCTACGGCCCGTTCCAGCTCGGGACTGCTGCCGCGCGGCGCGGTCGAGGAAGTGCCGGCCAAGGTGCTGCGCGAGCAGGTGCCGCCCGCCAAATGAAGCCAGCGGGGTGAGGATCGTCGCCGGCGCGTGGCGAGGACGGACGCTCGTGGCACCCGCCGGGCGCCACGACGCGGCCGACCGCCGACCGCGTGCGTCAGGCGTTGTTCGACATGCTGCTGCACGCGCCCTGGGGCGGGCGCGAGGCGGTCGAGGGTGTCGCGGTGCTGGACGCCTTCGCCGGCACCGGCGCGCTGGGCCTGGAGGCGCTGTCACGCGGCGCGGCAATGGCGGCGTTCATCGAGCGCGACCGGGCGGCGCTGGCGGCGCTGCGGGCCAACATCGCGGCGTGCCGGGCCGAGGCGGTCTGCACCGTGATTGCCGGGGACGCGACCCGGCCGTCGCCGGGAGCGGCGTGCGGGCTGGTCTTCCTTGATCCGCCCTACGGCGAGGACCTGGTGCCGCGTGCGGTCGCGGCACTGGCGGCCTCCGGCTGGGTGGCGGCCGGGACGCTGATCGTGGCGGAACTCGGGCGGGCGGAGGCGTTGCCGGAGCTGGGCGAATTCCTGGCCGAGCGGGCGCACGGGGCCGCGCGCGTTGGCGTGTGGCGGTTTGCCGAGCGACCGGGCATAACCGTCGCTGGAGCGAGGCGCCATGACACAGGACATTCGCGACACGGGCCGGGATTCAACCGCGGCCGGAACCACTGACCGGGCGCCGACACGCCGCCGGTTGATCGGCGCAGCGATCGCGGGGGGCAGCCTCGCCATGGCCGCAACGGCCCGGCCGGCAACCGCGGACGGCACGACGGACCTGCCGCCCGCCATCCCCGAATGGCAGCGACATCCGGGCGCCGGCGCATTGAGCCCGCCATACGGCCTGCCGTCGCCGTACGAGGCAAAGGTCGTGCGCCGGCTCCGTCGGGGCGCCGCAAAGCCGCCCACGCAACTGGCGATATCCACGGGGACGCCGCTGCAAGACCTGCACGGCATCATCACGCCCAACGGGCTGCACTACGAACGCCACCATGCCGGCGTTCCCGCGATCGACCCCGATCAGTATCGGCTGATTGTTCACGGGCTTGTCGCGCGCCCGCTGATCTTCACGATGGACGACCTGATGCGTTTTCCATCGGTCTCGCGCCTGCATTTCCTCGAATGCTCCGGCAACACCCAGAACTGGGGGAAGCCCGCGCCGGACCTGACGGTGCAGGACACGCACGGTCTGCTCAGCTGCTGCGAATGGACGGGGGTGCCGCTCGCCATCGTTCTCGCCGAGGCCGGCCTCCGCCCGGAGGCGACATGGCTGCTGGCGGAGGGCGGCGACGCCGCCGCGCTGACGCGCAGCATCCCGGTCGAGAAAGCGCTGGATGACGCGCTGCTGGCCTACGCGCAGAACGGCGAGCGGCTGCGGCCCGAGCAAGGCTACCCGTTGCGGCTGCTGCTGCCCGGCTTCGAAGGCAATACCAACATCAAATGGCTGCGCCGCATCAAGCTCGGCACCGCGCCGTTCGAGACGCGCGAGGAGACCTCCAAATACACCATGGTCATGCCCGACCGGACGATCCGCCAGTTCAACTTCGTCATGCATGCGAAGTCCGTGATCACGCGTCCGTCCGGCGGGCAGCTTCTGCGGGAGCCCGGATTCCATGAGGTCTCCGGCCTGGCGTGGTCGGGAAGCGGCAAGATCGCGCGCGTCGAGGTCTCCACCGACGATGGCGCCACGTGGCGCGACGCGACGCTCCAGGAGCCGGTTCTGCCGAAGTGCCTGACGCGGTTCAGGCTTCCCTGGCATTGGGATGGCGGCCCGGCCGTCCTGTCCAGCCGGGCTGTCGATGAGACCGGCTACGTCCAGCCCAGCCAGGAGGCGATGCTGAAGACGCGCGACGCGAGATCCTATTATCACAACAATGCCATCCAGAGCTGGCGTGTCGCGGCCGGAGGAGCGGTGAGCAATGCGAGCTAGCATTTGTGCGCGTGTCGCGCTGATGGTCCTGCTCGGCGCCAGCGCCGCGCAGGCGGGCGAGACCTACGGCATCGGCCGGCCCGCGACACCGCAGGAGATTGCCGGCTGGGACATCGATATATCGCCGGACGGCAAGGGTCTCCCGCCCGGCCAGGGCAGCGTTCACGAGGGCGCCGCGATCTTTGCCGAACGATGCGCCTCCTGCCACGGCGCCCACGGCGAGGGCAAGCCGATGGACCGGCTCGTCGGCGGCTTCGGCACGGTGTTCGACGCGAAATCGCAGCGGACGATCGGCAGCTACTGGCCCTATGCGACGACGGTGTTCGACTTCATCCGCCGCGCCATGCCGCTGACCGCGCCGCAGTCGCTGACGCCCGACCAGGTGTATGCCGTGTCGGCCTATCTGCTGTTTCTCAATCAATTGATTCCGGAGGACGCGGTGCTGGATGCCACGTCGCTGCCGAAGGTCGAGATGCCGAATCACGCCAGCTTCATCAGCACCTATCGGCCGTCCGCCCACCCTTGATGGCTTGTCCATTGCGGGATGCTGGTGCGGCCAGCCGCGAGGCTGGCATCATTATAGCCGCTCGTGTATAATGCTGTTGCAAACGACGCAGTTCCGGACGACGTTCCGCTGCGCAGCCGCTCGCGAACTAAACGTGACGTCGACATTCCACGCAGTCAACCAAAGGGAAGACAGTGATGGCAAAGATGCGCGTGGTACAGGTGTCCCGCAAAGGCGGACCGTTCGAACTGGTCGAACGCGATATGCCAGTTCCCAAGCCGAATGAAGTACGCATCCGGGTACAGGCCTGTGGCGTCTGCCACAGCGACTCCATCGCCAGGGACGGGCTGTTTCCCTCGGCGCCGTTCCCGATTGTGCTGGGACACGAGATCGCCGGTGTGATCGACGCGGTCGGGACTGACGTTATCGGCTGGAGCATCGGCACGCGCGTCGGTGTGGGCTGGTTCGGCGGCCATTGTGGCCGTTGCGATCCGTGCCGCCGTGGCGACCTGGTGGATTGCCGCAACCTGCGCATTCCCGGCATCAACTACGACGGCGGCTATGCCGAAGCGATGGTGGCACCCGCCGATGCGCTGGCGCTGATTCCCGACGACCTCTCCGCTGCCGATGCGGCGCCGCTACTGTGCGCCGGCGTCACCACCTACCATGCCCTCCGGGAAAGCGGCGCCCGGCCAGGCGACCTTGTTGCCATCCTGGGGATCGGCGGCCTCGGCCATCTCGGCGTGCAGTTCGCGGCGAAGATGGGGTTCCGCACCGTCGCCATCGCCCGGGGCGCCGACAAGGAAGCACTCGCGCGACAACTGGGCGCGCATATCTATCTGGACAGCCAGGCGCAAAACGTGGCGGCCGAGCTGACGAAACTCGGCGGGGCCAAGACGATCCTTGCGACCGTTACCAGCGGCCGTGCGATGAGCGCCGTGATCCCCGGTCTTGCGGTGCGCGGGAAGCTGATCGTCATCGGAGTCGGAATGGACCCGATCGAGGTGTCCGCCTTCGATCTGATCGGCGGCAGCCGTTCGGTTGTCGGCCATGCGTCCGGGGCCTCGATCGACTCCCAGGATACCTTGGCGTTCAGCGCCCTCAGCGGCGTGCGGCCGAAGATCGAGACCATGCCGCTCGAACGGGCAGCCGAAGCCTACGACAAGATGATGCGCAACGCCGCCCGCTTCCGTATGGTGCTCACCACCGGCCTGTAATCACAGGGCGCTATCATTCGCGAGAGTCCGGCCGGGTGAATCAGTGCGAAGCAGGTGCGGCGGTTTTTGGTGCGCCTACCTTGCGCATCAGCGGCACGAGCAGCGTCGCAACGACGAAAGCAAGCATGATGGCGCGGAACGCATCCGCGAACGCCAGTGTCGAGGCCTCGCGATAGGCCAGATGCCATAGATTCGCCAGCGCCGCCTGATCGCCCAGCTCAGTCCCGCGCGGCAGCGCGCCATAGCGCTCCGCCGTGGCGTGGACATACCGACCCATCGCGCCGTTCGCAGGATTCAGATGTCCGGCGATCTGCTGGAAGTGGAAGTTCGTCTGGTCGTTGATGATTGCCGCACTGACCGCGATCCCGACTGCGCCGCCGAGATTCCGCATCATGTTGAACAGCCCGCTGGCATATTTCAGCCGCTCCGGCGGCAGGCTGCCCAGACCGAGATTGACGCTCGGCGCCACGGCGAACACCTGCGGGAACCCGCGCAACAACTGCGGCAACAGAAGCTGGTCGGCGCCCCAGTCATGGGTGATGAAGCTGTAGCTCCACATCGCGAGCCCGAAGCAGGCCAGCCCGCACATCATCAGCCAGCGCCCGTCGAAACGACGCGCGAGCATGATGTAGACCGGCGTTCCCAGCAACGAGGCGATTCCGGTGGAGAAGATCGCTGTCCCGGTCTGCCACGCACTGAAGCCGCGCGTGTAGCCGAGGAACAGCGGCGTGAGGTAGATCGTCGTGAAGATGCCGACGCCGGTGATGAACGACAGAACGCAGCCGAGCGCGAAGTTGCGGTTGCCGAGCGCCCGCAGATCCACCACGGGATTGCCCACGCTGAGGCTCCGGGCGATGAACAGGGTCAACGAAACGCCGGCGATCCAGGCGCAGTCGCGGATCTTGGCATCGCTGAACCAGTTCCAGCGCGTCCCTTCCTCCAGCACATATTCCAGCGTGCCGAGACCGAGCGCCATCAGCGCGATGCCGGGGAAGTCGGCAGTCCGCAGCAGGGACAGATCCGGCTTGTCGATCTTGACCAGCAGCGGGATCAGCACCGTGATCGCGATGCCCGGAACAAGGTTGATGTAGAACAGCCAGTGCCAGTTGAGCGAGTCGGTGATCCAGCCGCCGATCACCGGCCCAAGCGTCGGTGCGATCGAGGCGATGGTGCCGACCACGGCCGCCGAATAGACCCGCCGTGGCCCCGGGAAATAATGGAACGACGAGGTGAACACGGTCGGGATCATCGACGCGCCGAGCAGCCCCTGCAGCGCGCGGAACACGATCATGCTCTGGATGTTCCAGGCGAGTCCGCACAGCATGCTCGACGCCGTAAATCCGGCGGCCGAGATGGTGAACAGCCAGCGTGTCGAGAACACGCGCGTCAGCCAGCCAGAGAGCGGGATCATGATGATCTCGGCGATCAGATAGGCGGTCTGCACCCAGCTGATTTCGTCCTGCGCCGCCGAAAGCCCGCCGCCGATATCCTGCAACGAGGACGCGACGATCTGGATGTCCAGCAGCGCGATGAACATGCCGCAGCACATGACCACGAACGGCAGGAGCGAGGGCGGCTTCGCCGTGGCGTCGGTCAAGGCGCAACTCTCGGTTCGGCGCGCGTGTCGACATCGACCGTCGTCGACAGGCCCGGCCGCAGCAGGGGCAGCATCGCGTCGCCGGGATCGAGAACCACGCGGACCGGCACACGCTGCACGATCTTGGTGAAGTTGCCGGTCGCGTTCTCCGGCGGGATCACGCTGAACACCGCCCCGGTTCCCGGTGCGAGGCTGACGACGTGACCGCGGAAGGCATGGCCGGAGAGAACGTCGGCCACGACGGTGGCGGAGCGGCCCGGCGCCATCTGCGCCAGCTGGTCCTCCTTGAAGTTGGCATCGACCCAGAGCCCGTCCGACGGGATGACCGAAATCAGATACGTACCCTGTCCGACATAGGCGCCGACCTGCGCGGCGCGGTTGCCGACATAGCCGTCGATCGGCGAGCGGATCTCCGTATAGCCGAGGTCGAGCCGGGCGGTTTCAAGATCGGCCCGTGCCTGCGACACGGTCGCCTCGGCCTGGGCGATCTGTGCGCCGAGCACGTTCAGCTGCTGGCGCGCGGCCTCCAGCCCGGCCGTCGAGGCGGTGACGGCTGACCGGGCCTCCTGATCGGCGGCGATGCTGCGCTGCGAATCCTGGCGCGACCCGGCGGCGATCTGCGCGAGGTTGCGATACCGCTCGGCATCGGCCTCGGCGAACGTCGCGCGGGCGGTTTTGGCGACCAGATCGGCTTCCTG
Source organism: uncultured Pseudomonadota bacterium (assembly GCA_963764895.1). Taxonomy (GTDB): domain Bacteria; phylum Pseudomonadota; class Alphaproteobacteria; order Acetobacterales; family Acetobacteraceae; genus CAVXUK01. The sequence continues at coordinate 1,909,707 of CAVXUK010000004.1, read as the reverse complement.
CTGGCGGATGGTCGATTGCTGCAGGAGATATTGGGCGTGCAGGCTGTCCAGCGCTGCGAGCCGCGCGGTGACGACGGCTTGCGCATGGCTCAAGGCCGACTTGAAGTCCCGCTGATCGAGCCTGACCAGGACCTGGCCGCTCTTCACGCGCTGATTGTCGGAGACCAGCACGGCCTCGACGAACCCTGCGACATGCGGAGCGATCGAGGTGACGTTGCCGCCGATGTAGGCATCGTCGGTGCTTTCGATGAAGCGCCCTGTCGTCCACCAGTCATGCCCATACCAGGCACCCCCGGCCAGGACGGCCAGTGCCGCGCCCACCAGGGCGAGGCGCTTCGTGCTGAGCCGTGCCCGGGTTTTATCGCGTGCCGGGACGGTGTCCCGATCGAGGACGGTGCTAGACATGGGTATCTCCGGCCGGCGGCGCGGCGTGCCGAGGTGCGTGCGCTGCGTCGGTTTCAGCCTTCGGTCGGGTGCGGGCCGCGTGCTTCGCGATGGTCCGCTCATCGGCAGCCGGGCCCGGGGCCGAACGGAACGACGGTGCGGTCAGCATACGGCCGCTGACCCGGTCGACCAGAACCGGGTCGGCCACCGCTCCGGTCTCCGCATCGATGATGACGACGCTGGGTCCCTCGGGCGCGAAGTGCTTGTTGCCCCAGGCAAGCAGCGACCACAGGCACGGGCCGGAAGTCGCGGCCCCGCTCGGTAAGCAGATACTCGTAGCGCTTTGGCCGATCGCTGTATTGGCGCCGCTCGAACAGCCCGGACTTAACCAGGGCCGTCAGGCGTTTCGTCAGCATGTTCGGGGCGATGTCGAGGTTCTTCTGGAACTGCTCGAAACGCGTCGCGCCGAGGAAGGCATCCCGCAGGATCAGGATGCTCCACCATTCACCGACCCGCTCAAGGCTGCGGCCGATCGGGCATTGCAGGGATTCGAAGCTCTTACGTCGCATGAGCGCCCACTCACTATCACCATGCAAGCATGTAGCGCACATGCTATCATGATGCAAGTGACAATGTGCCGGTGCTATGCGATCACGCCTGATCCCTCACGCGGCGCTCTGACGCACGACATCGGATGAGGGTACGGCGCGTCGGCCGACTGTACGAATGGCACAACCGGGATCTCCGGGTTCCGCCCGGCGCGCCGTCAGCAACGCGCTTCAATGCAGCTCCGCCGCTGTCGGAATGGCATCGAAGGCACCATGTCGCGTCACCGACAGGGCGGCTGCCGCCTGCGCGGCGCGGATGATGTCCGGGAGCGCAACGCCCTCCGCCAGACCGGCCACCAGCACGCCGCAGAACGTGTCGCCGGCGCCGCTCGTATCGACCGGGCGAACCACCGCTGCCGGACGCCGGGACAGCCCATCGGCGTCGGCCCATAGGCACCCCCCAGCGCCGAGCGTTACCAGAACGACCGCGCAGCCCTGTGCCTGGAGCCACGTTGCGGCCTCCTCCGGGTCGCTTCTGCCGGAAATGACCTCTGCCTCTACGCGGTTGACCACCAGAATGGCGCAGTGGGGCAGCAGCGGGGCGACCGGCCAGCGCAGCGGCGCGGCGTTGAGCATCACGCGCCCGCGCGCCGCCTGCATGGCCGCGAGCGTCGCCGGCAAGCTCAGATTGCCTTGCATCAACAGCCAGTCCGACGGCCCGACCGCGGCCGCAAAGCGTGCCGCTTCATCCGCGGTCACCGCGTCCGCGCACAGGCAAAGGCTGACAATGCTGTTCTCGCCATCCTCCGCCACCATGACGATGGATTGGTCGGTCGGATGAGGCCTGGTCAGAAAATGCTGCTCGGCCAGGGGTTCGCCGGCCAGGGCGGTGGCGACGAATGTCGCCTCGGCATCCGCGCCGACCGGAGCGCAAAAGATGACGCTTGCCCCGGCGCGGGCGGCTGTGACGGCCTGGTTCAGCCCCTTCCCGCCCGGCGCGCGGCGGGCGGCGGAGGCAACCGCCGTCTCTCCCGGACGCGCGAGATGCGGCAGCGCGAGGACCAGATCCACACCGGCATTGCCCAGCACGAACACCCGGCTCATGGCGACATATTGGGCCGCGCGCGGTTGGCCGCCACCATGAATTCCGCCAGCCGATCCGGGTCCACCGCGTTCCACCAGACGCCATCGTGCTTCAGCCAGCTCCCGACGATCACGCCGTCGGCAACCTGGAAGATGTCGCCGACATTGGCGGGGGTAACGCCGGAGCCGATCACCACCGGCAGGCCGCAGCCCTGGGCGATGGCTTCGATCTCCCCCCGTTCCGCCGAATTGCCGGTGCGCTGGCCGGTCGCCACCGCCACGTCGGCGTCGAAGAATTCCACATCGCGTGCCAGCTCGGCGATGGTACGATCGGCGGTAATCGCATGCGCCCCGTGCTTGACGTGGACGTCGGCGAAGATGCGGACATGGCGGGCATGCAGCGCGGCGCGATAGCGCGCGGCACTGCCGGCGAGGCCGTCCAGCAATCCCTCGTTGGCGACATAGGCGTTGGCCCATTGGTTGACCCGCACGAAGGCCGCGCCCGAGGCCTTGGCGACCGCGATGGCCTGATGCGCCGCGTTGGCCAGCACGTTCACGCCGACGGGCAGGCCTGACGCGCGGCGCACCGCATCGGTCATCACCGCCATGCAGGCGGCCGTTTCCGGCCCGAGCTGGTCGGGCCTGGCGAACGGGATGTCGCCATGGTTCTCGACGATCAGCCCATCCACGCCGCCATGCTTGAGCCGCGCGGCTTCGGCGACCGCGAAGCCGACAACCTCGTCCATGCTCTCGCCCTCGTAGGCCGGCGATCCGGGCAGGGCGCGTGAATGGATCATGCCGATCACCACCTTGCGGCGGCCGAAGATCGCCTCCAGCGCATGCGGTTTCGGGCGGAAGGTCGGTTTCGCGCTCATGTCGGCATGCTCTCGTAAGGGGCGGCGTGAAAGTCGATCTCCAGGCGCAGCGCATGGCCGAACAGGTCGGACAGGCGTCGGAACGCCGTGGCGTCCACCTGAGGCGCCGCAGCGTCCAGCTGTGCCCTGAGCCAGTCGGCCTGCGCCAAGAACTCCGGCTCGGCATGCAGGCGCACCCATTCGGCGACCTGCGGATCGGTGATGGTGCGCCGATGCGCGCGGCCGCACCACGTTGCGTACATCCACTCGGCCGCAAGCATGATGGTCAGGATGTCGAGATATGCGCCGGTTTCGGCGATGCGCAGCATGCCGCGATCGAAGGCGACGACCGAAGCAGGCAGGCTGCCCGTCTGTGTGTGCGGCGCCACGCCGAGGGCTGCGAAGGCACGGTCGAAATAACCGAGCTGCGCATTGCCCAAGCCATTCAGCACGCCGCACAGCCAGCGCCGCGCGGCAAAATCGGGCGCCTTCAGCAGCGCGTGGCCGAAGATGAGGATCGCGGTCTCGACGAAGGCCTGTTCGTAGACGAGGTAGCGCCGGAAGACGTCGCGGGGCAGCGCGTCGGCCTCGATGTCCCCCACGAAGCGATGCACCTGCATCGCGTCCCAGGCAGGTTGATTGGCGGCGCGCAGTCGCTCGGAGAGCGAGGCCATCAGACGGCCCTCGTCAGCCACGCCAGCACGTTGTGCCACAGCGTGGCGTAGCCCGGCCACTGGACGAAGCTGTCCGGCAGCCAGTGGGGGCCGATGTCGGAGGTCCAGGCGAGCGTCCGCCCGGCGCCGTGCGTGCCGGTCACCAGCAACGGATGGCCACCTTGATCGGCTGGCAAGCGTGCGACCACATGCGCGCCCTGCGCGCGAGGCACCACCTCGTTGGCGCCGAGCAGCGCCGGCCAGTTGGTGCCGAGCCCCGCGACCACGGGATGCGCCGCATCGACGATCTCCGGCGCGAAACCCTCGGGGATTTCCAGGCGGTCGTCATATGGCAGGCAGGTGACCGGCAGCGCATCCTCGACCGGCGTGCGGCGCCACCGGGCGCGGCCGTCGATGCCCTGGAAGCTCAGATAGCCGCCGATCATCGCAAGCCCGCCACCGGCGCGAACCCACTCCCCGATCAGCTTGAGCCGGTTCGTCACCGGCTTGCCCTGCAGCCAGACGGAGGGCGGCAGCAGCAGTGTGTTGGCGCCGATATCGGACAGCAGCAGCGCCTTGTAGGCGCCGAGCTCCGCCAGCGTGAACGGGAAGCCCTCGGCCGCGTCGTGCGAGGGCATGTACGTCAGTTCAAACGGGCTGTCGCGCAACGCCGCGACCAGCGGGTCGGCACCGCGATGGAAAGTGACACTGCCGAACTGATCGAATCCCTTGTAGTGCGTCGCGGCGCTGACCCAGCTTTCGCCGACCAGCAGAATTTTCGTGCGTGACATAAACCGGTTGTCCCCCGTGACGTTGCGCTGCGTCAGCGCGCGCAAAAGACGGAATACGGATTGCCGACCATCATCTGGTCGATCTGCGCCTCGGTCGCGCCGTGGCGACGCAGGCGCGGCAGGAAGTGCCGCTGGAGATAGGCGTAGCCGAAGCCGCCGTAGCGGGTCAGCATCATCTTCAGGAACACGTCCTGCGACAGCAGCAGCCGCTCCAGGCATCCGCGCTCGATCAGTCCCATGATCGCCCGCGCGTTGTCCTCGTCGGACGGACACTGCACGCCCTGGTCGGCGTACCAGAAATCCATGCCGATCATGTCGTATTCGAGGAACGCGCCGCGCCCGGCGAGCGCCACCTGATACGCGACATCCGCGCCGGACGGGTTCATGTGGCACAGCACCGTGTGGCGCAGATCGCCGCCCTCCTCCTCCACCACGTCCAGCACGCGATGGGCGACGCGGAACCAGCCCGGCAGATGCACCATGAGCGGCAGGCCCGTGCGGCGCTGCGCCTGCGCGGCGCCTCGCAGCGATTTTTCCTCCTCGGGCGTCACGTCCGCCGAAATGCCGATCTCGCCGATCAGGCCGATGCGGATGCCGGTGCCGGCGACGCCCTCGGTCGCTTCCCGTACGATCTCATCGGCGATGTCGGCCGCCTGCATGCCGCGCACCCGCCCGGGGTGCGACGCCTGCAAATAGAAGCCGCCGCCCATGACGACGTTCAGCCCGGCGCCCTGCGAGATGCGCAGCAGCGCGCGTGGATCGCGGCCGATGCCCTGGCAGGTCGGGTCGACCACCGTGCGGCCGCCGAGTGCCGCCACATCGGCCAGTTCGGCGATGGCCAGCCGCTCGTCGTCCAGCGTGCAATTGCTGATGTTGACGAACGGGTCCATGCGCAATTCGCCGAGGATGCCCTGATGCACCGGCTCGCAGGCCAGCCGTGCGCGCGACGGCTCTTTCGGCTTGTGCCACCAGCAGCGGCAATCGTTCAGCAGATGCTCGTGCATCAGCGTGATGCCGAGTTCCGCCGCCGGCAGCGGACCCGCCACCGTCATGACCTGGCCGGAGCCGACATGGGCCAACGGAAAGTTCGGACATGCAGCCCCTTTCAGCCACCCGCGCGCCGGCTGTTGGTCAGCCGGGCGAACACGCGGGTATTGAGCCAGATTGCGGCGAGGATGATGGCGCCGGTCACGATCTGCACCAGGAACGGCGACGTGTGGACCAGGATCAGCCCGTTGCCGATCACCGCGATGGTCAGCGCGCCCAGCACCGTGCCGATGATCGTGCCGCTGCCGCCCAGCAGCGAGGTGCCGCCGAGCACGACGGCCGCGATCACGTCCAGTTCGAACCCCACCGCCGCGTTGGATGAGCCGGAGCCGAGCCGCGCTGCGATGACCAGCCCGGCGGCGGCCGCGGCGACACCGGTCAGCACGAACACCGAGGCCGCCACGCGCCGCGCCGGCATGCCCACCCGCCGCGCCGCTTCCGGGTTGGCGCCGACCGCGACCACCTGGCGGCCGTACCGCGTCTGCCCCAACACCAGATAGCCCACGACCACGACCGCGACCGCAATCACGGCGGGTACCGGCACGCCGAGCACCCAGCCGCGCCCCAGCGCCAGGAAGCCCGGCACGCGTTCGATCGGGATCGAATAGCCTTGCGTCAGGAGCAATGCGAGGCCGCGCAGCATGGACAGTCCGGCCAGACTGACGATGAAGGACGGGATCTGCTGATAGGACGTGAACCAGCCCTGGATGCCGCCGACCACCGCGCCGAGCAGCAGCATCGCGAGCGCCACCAGCGGCCATGGCAGCCCGGCCGCGATCGCGATCGCGGCCAGCGCGTTGGTCAACGCCACCGTCGAGCCCACCGACAGGTCGATGGCGCCCGTGGTGATGACGAATGTCATGCCGACCGCCACGATCAGCGTCGGGGCGAATTGGCGCAGCACGTTCAGCAGGTTGCCGGCCAGCAGGAAATACGGCGACGCCAGGGCGAACACGAGGCAGCACAGCACGAAAAACGCCGTGATGGAGAGCACCTGCGCGTGCTCCAGCACGAAATCCGCACGGCTGGGGCGCGCGCTGTCGTCGATGGTGACATGCCGGCTCATTGCCGTGCACCGCCGACGATGAGTTGCACGACTTCTTCCAGATTGGTTTCCCCGATCAGCCGTTCCGCCACTTTGGTGCCTTCGTACATGAATGCGATGCGGTCGCAGACGCGGAACAGATCCTGTAGCCGGTGCGTGACCAGCACGACCGCGACCCCCTGCGCCTTGACGCGATGGATCAGTCCCAGCACCGCCTCCACCTCGGCCACGGCCAGTGCCGACGTCGGTTCGTCCAGCAGCAGCACGCGCGGGTTGAACGAAGCCGCCCGCGCAATGGCGATGGACTGCCGCTGCCCGCCCGACAGGCGTGCCACCTTGGCCCGCATGCTGGGGATGCGGATGCCCAGCGCGTCGAGCATCCTGCGGCCTTCGCGCACCATGTTCGGCTTATCGAGGAAGCCGCCGCGGCAGATCTCGCGGCCCAGGAACAGGTTGCCGGCCACGTCGATCGTGTCGCACAGGCTGAGTTCCTGATAGACCATTTCGATCTGTAGCAGCCGCGCCTGTGCCGGGCCCTCCAGCCGCACTTCCTGGCCGGCCAGCCGGATGCTGCCGGCGTCCGGGATGTAGGCGCCGGACATGATCTTGCTGAGCGTGGACTTGCCGGCAGCGTTGTCGCCGACCAGGCCCAGGCATTCGCCGCCGAACAGGTCGAGATCGACATCACGTAGCGCCGTCAGCGAGCCGAAGCTTTTGCCGATGCCGCGCAGCGACATCAGCGGCACCCGCCCCAGGTGGTCAGGTGAATCGACAAGAACGGGAGCCGCTTGCATCGCGCCGTAAACCCTATTTGAACACGGCACGATAGGGATCGACATTGGCCTTGGTCACGATCGTGACCGGCACCGCGATGTCACGCGGCACGCTGCCGCCCCTGCTGAGCGTCACCAGTGCCTCGATGCCGGCGGCGCCCATACCGGCCGGGTCCTGCTGCACCACGGCCACGACATAGCCGGCGTCGATGCCCTTGATGGCCTGTGCCGTCAGATCCCAGCCGAACACCTTCATCGTGTCCTGCTTGCCCTGGCTTTCGACCGCGGCAATCGCCCCCAGCAACGCCGGTTCGCCCGTGGCATAGATGACGGTCATGTCCGGATTGCCGGTCATCAGCGTCTCGGCGGCGGACAGGGCGTTGTCCTGGACGTTGCGACCGTCCACGACGCCAGCGAAGGAAATGCCCGGCTTGCCGGTGATCGCATCGACGAAGGCTTTCTGCCGCTGATTCTGGATGAAGGAATTCAGCGCACCGACCACGCCGACCTTTGCCTTGCCGCCCATCGAGGATTGCACGTAGGGCAGGAAAGTCGCGGCAAGAAGCGCGCCCGCCTTGGTGTTGTCCACGCCGATCTGTGCCTTCTGCGGCCCATTGGGCGGCAGCACGGCGTCCACCGCGACAACCGGAATGCCCGCCGCCGCGGCCTGCTGGATGGCCGGCATCAAGCCGTTGACATCGATCGCATCGACCAGAAGGCCCGCGACCTTTTGCTGGATGTAGGTTTCTATGGCGTTGTTCTGGTCAGCCGGCCGATCGTTCGCGTTGAACACGTCCAGCGAAACACCGGCCTTCTTCGCCGCGCCCTCGGCGCCATCCTGCATCTGCTTGAAGAACAGCGCCTGTTCGTTGATCTGAACCATGGCGAAGGTCGGAGAGGCGGCCCAGGCGCGCGGGATGCGGCCCAACGCAAGTGCGGTTCCGCCGGCCGCCGCACCGGCGAGAACGCCGCGGCGATTGAGAAGTGTCATGCCAGAGCTCCTTTGTATTTGTTGGACGTTACGTTTGGCGCGACGCGCGGCGGCGCCACGGAGGCGCGCGCCACCAGTTCCACAGGCAGGCGCACCGGACCGGCTTCGGCCGGGGCGGTGCCGGCAATATGCGACATGAGCAGGGCGACGGCTTGCATTCCCATATCCGCCACCGGTTGGCGGATCGCGCTCAGCGGCGGGGCGAACAGATGCAGCGGACCGACATCGTCGAACGTGATCAGCGAAAGATCCTGCGGCACCGTGACACCGCGTTCGCGCAGGCGTTCGAGCATGCCCAGCGCCACCACGTCGCTGGTCACGAACACTGCCGTCGCAGCGGGGCGCCCATCCAGAACCGCATCGGCGATCTGCCGGCCGGCCTCGGTCGAATAGTCGCAGTAGAACTCGCTGACGGTCGCGGAGCGCGGCGATGACGCGACGGCGTGACGAAAGCCTGCGAGACGTTCGGTAGTACTGAGCATGCCCCATGGGCCGCCGACGAACGCCAGCGCCCGGTGGCCGGCTTGCAGCAGGTGTTCGCCGGCGAGCAGGCCGCCCTGCTCGTTGGCGGCGAAGACCTTCGGCACGGCGGTGCCGGGCACGTCCTCGTCCACGACGACGACGTGCCGCGCGGCATTGATCGCCTTCGCGAGCCCGGCCGTTTCCGTCCGGTTGGTCAGGAAGAGCAGTCCGTCGACATGATTGCTTTGCAGCAGCGCCAGATAGTCAAGCTCCCGCCTGATCTGGTTGCGGCTCAGGCAGAGCAGCACGCTCAGGCCGCGTGCCTCTGCCGCCAGCTCCACCGCGTCCGCAAGCTGCGCGAAGAACGGATTGGCGATGGCCGGGATGACAAGGCCGATCGTCTCCGACCGGCCCAGGCTGAGCCGCCGCGCCTGTGCGTTCGGCCGGTAGTTGAGGGCCCGAATTGCCCGGTCGATGCGCTTTGCCGTCGCCGGCGGCAGGGTCAGGCTGCCGTTGAGGAAGCGCGACACCGTGGCCACCGAGACCTCGGCAGCCAGCGCCACATCCTGCAAGCGAGCCACCTTTGCCACGCCGACTCCATCGGTAAAGCGGTTTACCGATGCAACCACCACAGCGAGGCGGCGTCAAGCGGGGCTTTTCCTCCCGTGAAAGGTTTATCGCCCCAGCTTCGCCCTCGTGGCCCCGCCGTGAAGCGTCAAGGTGCGGACGTAGTGCCGCCGAGGCCGCTCAGCTGTTCGAGCACGGCGTAGACGACAGCGGAGTCCTTCTCGCCCCTGCCCTGTGCACGCGCAGCACGGAGCACCTCCAGCGCCGCCGCGGCGGCGGGTGCCGCCGATCCGAGCGAGTTGGCAAGCCTGAGTGCCGTCGAGAGATCCTTGTGCATATTGTCCGTCGAGAAATGCGGCGAGAAGTCATGGGCCAGCATTCGCGCGCCGCGCGTCTCCATCGCCCCGGTGCGGGCGCCGCCGACGCTGGTGATCTGGCGGACACATTCGGGATCGATCCCCGCCTTCCTGGCGAGCACGAAAGCTTCAGCTACCGCTTGGATCGCCGTGCCCAAAATGAGGTTGTTGACGAGTTTGAGCGTAGAACCCATTCCCGACGGGCCGGCATAGACGATCAGCGCCGATATCTTTTCGAGGATGGGCCGAACGTGGTTCAACGCCTCCTTGTCGCCGCCGACCATGATGCCGAGTTTTCCGGCTTCGGCAACCTTCGGGTTCCCGGTCACGGGCGCGTCGAGCATTGTCATGCCGCGCTCCTGCGCGCGCGTCGCGATCGATCGCGACATGTCCGGCGCGATTGAACCCATGTCGATGATAACGGTCCCGGGCTTCGCATGGCCGAGGACGCCGTCCGGACCGCATATCACCGCTTCGGACGCAACGGCATCGGTGACCATGGTCATCACCACGTCGCAACGCTGGGCGAGTTGGCCGATGCTATCAGCCCAATTCGCTCCCGAGGCCAGCAACGGCTCGGCTTTCGCTCTGGTGCGGTTCCAGACGGTCAGTTCGAAGCCACCGTTCAGAATGTTGCGGACAATGGGAGTACCCATCAGGCCTAAGCCGATGAAGCCAACACGCATCTTGGTCGTCTCCTGTTGATGGCCGCAGTTGGAACTGCGTGCCGATTTCGGGCAAGTCGATGTCAATTGATAGAAACCTGTGGCCGGCTCACTCGCCAAACATATATGACCTCACATACAGTATGTGCGCGCGGAGAAGCCGGCGCGCCTCATCGCGGTCGCGCTGACGGAATGCGGCGACGATGGCGCGATGTTGCGTCTGCAACGCATCTTTCCGCTCGTCGGTCATTCCGCGCGCCTTCAGCTTTCCCCATTCCGCATCGAGCCGCACGCGCGCGAGCGCGCGCGCCATGGCGATGACCGTGTCGTTGCGCGTCGACAGCGCGATGACGTTCGTGCAGCTTCGCGTCCCAGTGTTCGAACCCGGCGACGTTCGTCGCTTCGTCCGCCCCGCGGACACACTCGTCCAACTGCTCGAAATCCGCCGGTGTCCCACGCGCCACGACCAGCGTGGCCAGCTCCGGCTCAAAGATCAGGCGGCACTCGATGACGCCGGCCGGGCTCAGCGTGCCGGCATCCACCTCGAACGGATTGGCGGCACGGACCGCCGGGGCCATGAACGTGCCACGACCAACGTGGCGGACAATCAGCGCCTCCGCCTCCAATGCCTGCAGCGCGCGACGGACGGTGTTCCGCGCGACGCCATACTGCGCCCCAAGTTCCCGTTCCGTCGGCAGCTTCTGGCCCTCCTGCCAACGGCCGGACTTCAGGTCACGGGCAAAGGCCAATCTTAACCGCTCCGCGTCGCCACGCTCGCGCGCCCGGATCGGTGAGGCCGCCGTCGTCGTTCCGCTCATCCGTGTCCACGCCCTGCTTGACTCGATCTGAACCACTATCCCCATATTGGATCACGCTTGGGATGGATACTCCAGAAACTTGGTATAGATTGGCGCAAAAAATATGAAGGTGGCCAACATACTTCTTGACGGGCGGCCGACCGTCGCCGTTGTCGATGTCGCCAAAGGTGTCTTTTGGCCGCTGGCGGATGTCGTGCCCGGCCTTCTGCCGCGGATTGCCAATGACATGGTTGCCGCGATCGGCCATCTGGGTGGCGGGATCGCATCCCCCACCGGTGCGGGACGGCCGCTGGAGGGGGCAAAACTCCTCGCCCCAATCACCGCGCCGCCGCATAACGTGTTGTGCGTCGGCAAGAACTATCATGCCCACGCCCATGAGTTTACCAAAAGCGGGTTCGACGCCGGCGCATCTGCGGCGGACGCCGTTCCGCAACACCCCATCATTTTTACCAAGTCGTCCGGCGCGATAGCGGGGCCGGCCGATGATATTCCGCTCTGGCCGGGCCTTGATGAGGCGGTCGATTACGAGGCGGAGCTTGGTCGTCGTGATCGGCAAACCCGGCCGCTTCATTCCGCGTGACCGCGCATTGCAGCACGTCTTCGGCTACACGATCATGAACGACGTGACGGCCCGCGACCTGCAACGCGCGCATAAGCAGTGGTTTCTCGGCAAGGCCATCGATGGCTTCGGACCGACCGGTCCCTGGATCGTCACGGCGGACGAACTCGACGCCAGCCGGCTGCGCGTGACCACTCAGGTCAATGGCGAGGTGCGGCAGGATGCCAACACGTCGGATCTCATCTTCGATGTTCCGACGCTGATCGAGACCGTCTCGCGCAGCGTGACCCTTGTGCCGGGCGACATGATCGCGACCGGCACGCCGGAGGGTGTCGGCATCGGGTTCGACCCGCCGCGCTTCCTCAAGGATGGCGACGTGGTCGAAGTCGAGATCGCCGGCATCGGGACAATCCGAAATACGGTCCGCCGCGCGGCAATGCGCGACACTGCATCGGTCAGATAAGGGGCCAGCATCATGGCGACACAGAACGGCATGTTCATCGAAGAATTCGGCGGCATTGGCGCGCCGATGGTGCTGGTCCATGGACTCGGCGGCAGCACCAACACCTGGTATCCGCAGGCGCAGGTCTTGAAGCGTGATCTTCGGCTGATCGCCTATGACCTTGCCGGCTCCGCGCGCTCCCCGGTGCAGGGACGGCATCTCGATCGAGAGCCTGTCGCGGATCTGCATCGAGGTGATCCAGCAGGCGGGCGGCGGGCGCGTGCATCTGGCCGGCCACTCTCTCGGAACGATCATCTGCCAGCATTATGCGGCGGCGCACCCCGACCGCGTTGCCAGCCTGTCGCTGATCGGCGGCTTTCCCGCAGCCGCCCGAACCGGCGCGCGCAACGCATTGCGCGACCGTGCCGCGAAGGTGCGCGCGGAAGGCATGGCGGCGATCGCCGATGCGATCGTGGCCGCTGGTACCTCGGACGACACCAAGATCCAATCAGCCGGCGGCGACCGCCTTCGTGCGCGAGAGCATCATGGCGCAACCCGCTGAAGGCTACGCGCGCGACTGCGAAGCCCTTGCCGGGGCGCAAGCGCGCCGATCTGTCGCGGATCCGCTGCCCGGCGCTGCTGCTGACCGGCGACCAGGACCGCACGGCGCCGCCGGATACCGGCCGGGCGATGGCGAGTGCGATCCGCGGGGCCGAACTCCGCATCCTTGATGGCTGCGGCCACTGGGCGACGATCGAGCGAGCCAAGCAGGTCAATTACGCGATGACGCTGTTCCATACCCGCAAGCGCCAGGCCGCGTAGCGCCAGTGCGAACATTGATGTTGCAGGCACGGTGATGGGAGCCGGATTCTTCATCTGCTGACCTGCAACCGCTATGGCGCGCAGCAGGCGGGCCAGCCGACACCGGGGCACCGGCTTGCCGGCGCCCTGAAGGCGCAGGCCGATGCGCTTGGCCACCAGGTGACCGTGCGCATGGTCGAATGCCTGAACACCTGCCCGCAGCCCTGCGCCGCGGCCCTGCGTGAGCCGGGACGATGCCTCATCCGCTTCTGGCCGGCCTGAGCCCGGAGGACGCGCCGGCCCTTGTCGAAGCTGGCGCGAACGACCTACGCCAGCGCACCGGCGACATCCCGCGCCGAGGCGATGCCGGCGGCTGCCGGCGAAAGTCAAGGCTGCTCTCTCTGGGTCGCATCGCTGAATGGCAAGGCTGACCCGTCCAATGTAAGCCGTCCGCTGGGTCCACCAGCGTATCCTGGAGGAAATGAAAATGGCGAAGAACGCTGTTCACGAACACGATGATCTTCGAAGGCACCGGCAAGGACGCTGGTGCCCGGCGAGGTACTGGTGCAGGGCAACCGCATCCAGTGCCGTGGCGGCCCCTGGCGAGAGCCTGCCCCGCGAGGGCGCGAAGGTGATCGATGCCGGCGGCGCCACGCTGATGCCGGGCATGGTCAACACGCCATTGCCATCTGACCTACAACAACGGCACCTCCGTTGCCGAGCTGACCGCGCTTCCGGTCGAAGAGCATGTGCTGCTGACGCATGCACAATGCGAAGCTCAGCGCTGGACATGGGCTTCACCGCCGTCGATCGGTGCCGCCTCGGCCAAGCCGCGGCTCGATATCGTCATCCGCAACGAGATCAACAAGGGCCGCATTCCGGGTCCGCGGCATGCTGGCAGGTTCGCCCGGAGCTGACGGTGACCGGCGGTCTGGCGGACGATAACCAGCTTGAGGCCAAGCACCCGTCCGTCTCGATCATCTGCGACGGTCCCGAGGAGTTCCGCAAGACGGTGCGCATGCTGATCCGCGAAGGCGTCGACGTCATCAAGTTCAACAACTCGGGCGACAGCTTCTGCTATCCGCGCATGGCGGCGTACGACAACCCGATGACCGACGAGGAAGTCGCCGCGATCTGCGACACCGCCAACAATATCGGCAAGCGGCTCGCGGCGCACGCGCATGCCGACAGCTCCGTCCGGCAGTGCATCAAGCACGACGTGGAGTTCATCTTCCATGCCAGCTTCGCGACCGACGAGACGATCGAGATGCTGGAGCGCGTCAAGCACAAGCACTACATCTCGCCCGCCATCGCCGCGCGCTACAACACGACCTACGAGGCCAAGGACTGGGGCATCACCACCGATGTCGCCGAGATGATCGGCAACAAGCGGGAGCTCGAAGAGGGCATCAAGGTGATGATGAAGATGCATAAGGCCGGCATCAAAGTGCTGCCTTTCGGTGACTACGGCTTTGCGTGGCTGCCGCACGGCACCGAAGCCCGTGACCTGGAGCATTTCGTCAACCTGTTCGGCTTCGCGCCCTGGGAAACGCTGCGTGCCGCGACCGCCTATGGCGGCGAGGCCTGGGTCGGCAAGTCGGGCGAAAAGATGGGCCGGATCGCGGCGGGCTACCTTGCCGACATCCTGCTCGTCGACGGCAATCCCCTGCTCGATCTCAGCCTGCTGCAGGATCGGCAACGCGCTGCTCGCGATCATGAAGGACGGCCAGTTCCACAAGCCGTTCCAGGGACGTGCTGCGGCTGGCCAGTTGCTGGCGGCGGAATGTACACCGATCCGGTGCCCGGCACGCCGGGCACCCAATCAACAAACGGGGGAATGAGAGATGTGGCGTAGACAGATGCTGATCGCAATCGGGGCGGCGGCCGTGGTTCCGGCGTTGGGGCGCCGGGCGCACGCCGCTTCGGACGCCGTGATTGGCCTGTCGAATGGCTATTTCGGCACCGAGTGGCGCAACCAGATGGTGGCGGCCGCGCAAGAGCAGTTCGACGGCTACAAGGCGAAGGGTAAGGCCGCGAAGCTGGTGGTTCAGCAGGCCGGTGCGGATGTCAACCAGCAGATTCAGGACATCCGCAACATGATCCGCCAGCAGGTCGCGGCGATCACGATGAACGCCAACTCCGCGACGGCGCTGGATGGCGTCATCAACGAGGCCAAGCGCGCCGGCATCCCTGTCATCTCGTTCGACCAGACGGTGACCAATCCATACGCGCTCAACGTCACGGTCGACCACTACACATGGGGCCAGCGCTACGCGGAATGGATCGCTGACACGCTGAACGGGCACGGCAAGGTCGTCATACTCGATGGCATTCCCGGCCATCCTGCGGCCGAGGCGCGGCGCAAGGCGGCGTTCGACACCTTCCACAAATATCCCGGCATCGACATCGTCTGGTCCGGCTATGGCGAGTGGGACCATGCCAAGGCGCAGAACGTCATGGCGACGGTCATCGCAGCGCAGCCGCAGATCGACGGTGCCTTCGTCGAGGATTCGATGGGCCTGGGCGTGCTGCGCGCCTTCCAGAATGCGCGCCGGCCGATTCCGGTGATGACGGCCGAGGCGCAGAAAGCCTTCCTGCTCGCCTGGAAGAAGGAGCTCGAAGTCGGAACCGACATGCAGGCCTTCGCGCAGCCGAACCCGCCCGACATCAGCCGCAATGCGATCGGTATCGCGGTACGCCTTGCGGCCGGACGCAAGCTCAAGCCGATACCGGAAAACACGATCTACTACCCGATCCATCTGGAGGTGACCCGCGACAACCTTGACCAGACATTGGCGCAGATGAAGGACAAGCCGGACAGCTACTTCCTGGCGGAGTGGTTCTCGGAGGCACAACTGGATGCATTCTTTGCCTGACGAGGTGCCTGCATTGATTGCCGGGACGGCGGTGCTGTCCCGGCCCCAGCCGATGCTGAGTGTGCGTGGTGTGACGAAGCGGTTTGGCGGCGTCGCGGCACTCGACGGCGTCGACCTGGAAGCCGTGGCGGGGCGCGTTCTGGGACTATTGGGCGCCAACGGCTCGGGCAAATCGACCCTGTCGCGGATCATCGCGGGAGAGATGGCGCCCGATGCGGGGGCGATGGAACTTGAAGGGCCGGTCGATTGCACACGCCTCGCCCCACGAGGCTGCGTCGCGCGGCATCGTCATTGCGCACCAGCACCCGAGCCTCGCGCCTGACCTTCCGGTCTGGGAGAACCTGTTCCTCGGCGCGGAGCGCACGCGTTATGGCGGGTTCATCGACCGGCGGGGCGCGCGCCGTGCGGCCGCCGCATTATTGGGCGAGCTTGGCGCGACACTCGATATCGATGCGCCGGCCGGCGCGCTGACGGCCTCGGGTCAGCAGATCGTGGAGATCGCCCGCGCGCTGTCGCGCACGCCGCGCCTGCTGATCCTCGATGAACCAACCGCGTCCCTGTCCCCGGCGGAGGTCGCGCACCTGTTTGACGTGGTGCGGCGACTGGCGCGCGAGGGCGTCGCGATCATCTTCATCTCACATCGACTGGCGGAGGTGGAGGCCATTTGCGACCGGATCATGGTGCTGCGAAACGGCAAGCGCGTCGGTGACTGGGAGACGGCCGGCCGGCTGGACGAGGCGCGGATCCTGGAACTGATGACCGGCGATCCTGAAGCCCGGTTGCGGGCGCACGTCAGGCGTGAGCCGGGCGCGGTCGTCATGGCCGTCTCCGGCCTCCACGCCGGCGCCATCCTGCGGGGTGTCAACCTGGAACTACGACGCGGTGAGATCGTCGGCCTGTCCGGGCTACAGGGACAGGGGCAGCAGGAGCTTCTTGAAACGCTCGCCGGATTTCGGCGGCCGGACGCCGGGGCGATCCTGCATCACGGTACGCGCATCTCTGCCCGCCTCCCCCGCGACATGATCCGCCGCGGCATCTGCCTGGTACCGAACGACCGCCACCGCCAGGGATTGTTCATGGATCAGAGCGTGGGCGACAACCTCGTCAGCGCGAGCGTGTCGGTCCAGCCCCGCCCGTGGCGATTGCCCGTGGCACAGATGCGCCGCTTTGCCGAGCGCACGATCGAGCGGCTGCGGATCAAGACGACCGGCCCGGGACAGAATGTCACGCGGCTCAGCGGCGGCAATCAGCAGAAAGTCGTCATCGGCAAATGGCTCGGTGTCAGTGCCGAGATCCTGCTGCTGAGTGATCCGACCAAGGGCGTGGACATCCATGCCCGCACGGAGATTTACGCGACCCTCGACGAACTCGCCGCGTCGGGCAGCGCCATTCTGGTGTTCGCGTCGGACGTGCAGGAGCTGCTGCTGCATTGCGACCGCATACTGGTGATGTACGAAGGGCGCGTCACAAGCGAACTGACGGGCGATGCCATGAGCGAGCAGCATGTGATGGCCGCGTCGTTCGGCAGGGCCGCGTAATGCGTCTTGCCTGGACGGGGTTGCAGCGATCCGGCGTTCTGCCCGGATTTGCCATGCTGGTGGTCGTCGTGGCGCTGAACGCATGGCTGCAGCCGCATTTCTTCGGCCGGCCTTCCCTGGAAAGCAACATCGCGACGTTCGCGCCCGGTATCCTGGTCTGCGTGGCGCAGGCGATCATCGTGCTGAACCGGCAGCTCGACCTTTCGGTAGGGGCAGGCGTCTCGTTCATCAACTGCGTGCTGGCGGCCTTGCCTTCCGACATTGCGGGGGGCGCCTGGAGCGTGGCCGGAATTGCCCTCGTGCTGGCGCTTGTGCTTGGCGCCGTAAACGGCTTGCTCGTGGCGTTTCTGGGCTTGCCGTCGCTGATTGCGACGTTTGCCACGGGAGCCGTCTGGTTCGGTCTTGCGCTGGCGCTGATGCCGCAGCCGGGCGGAGCGGTCGATCCCGCGCTTGGCGATCTGTACAGCACCGACTGGTTTGGCCTGCCGGTGCCGCTGCTCGTCGTCTGCGTAGCCATGGCCGCGTGGATCGGTACTGGGCCGGCATCGCGTCGGGCGCTGGATCGTTGCCGTCGGCAGCAACCCCGCCGCCGCTTACCAGGCTGGCGTACCGGTGCGCTGGACGACGCTGGGTGCCTATGTGGCGGCGTGGTTGCTCGTGTTTCTTTCGGCGATGTCGATTTCGGCACAGACCCTGTCGGGCGACGCGCGGCTCGGCCAGACCTATACCCTCACCTCGGTGGCCGCCGTGGTGATTGGCGGCATCTCGCTCGCCGGCGGACGCGGCTCGCCCTGGGGGGCGCTGCTTGGCGCGCTCGTGCTGGGCATCATTGCCAATGTGATTTACTTCGCGGGCATCCCCAGTATCTGGCAGGAGTTCTTCAAGGGCCTCGTCATCATGGCCGCACTCGGGTTCATGGTGTTCGGGCAGACGCGACGGGCCGCGGCATGACCGGTCTATGGCGCGTGCTCCTGCTGATCCTGCTCAGCGTGGCGTTGCTGGTTTGCGGACAGATTCTGCTGCCCGGCTTCCTGAGCCCGACCCAGATCGCCAACCAGCTCAAGATCGCGGCGTTTCTTGGCCTGTTCGGCCTGTGCCAGACGATGGTCATCGCGGCCGGAGGTCAGGGGCTCGACCTGTCGGTCGGCGCGATCGCGACGCTTGGCGGCATGCTCGGGGCGGCGTTGATGCCCGGCTTGGGGAGTGCGCCGGCGGCTGTCGTCGCTGCCGGCGCGGGGCTGCTGGCTGGCGCCTTGAACGGGTTTGGCATTGCGGTGCTGGGCGTGCCGCCGCTGGTCGCCACCCTGGCGCTGGCCAGCGTGATCGACGGCGGGCTCATCGTCGGTGTCTCGCTGTTCAAGCCCGGCGATGCGGCCAGCCCCGCGGTTGTCGCGATTGCCGGCCGCGCGACGTTCGGCGTTCCAAACATCGTGCTGGTCTGGTTCCTGGTGACTGCGGCGGCGCTTTGGCTGCTGCTGCGCTCCGCCTGGGGGCGACGGCTTTGTGCTACCGGGTCGAACGCGACGACCGCCTTGCTGTCGGGGACCAACACGGTCGCGGTGCGGGCCACCGCATATGCGCTGAGCGGCGGGCTGGCCGCCCTGACAGGCTTCCTGCTTACCGGCTATGTCGGCCAGGCGTTCCTCGGCCTCGGCAACGCCTACATTCTGACAAGCATCGTCGTCGCGGCGATCGGCGGCGTCGCGCTGGAGGGCGGTCGCGCGCCTTATCTCGGCGTGGCCTGTGCCGCGATCATGATGACGGTGCTCGTCAGCGTGCTGACCGCGATCGATATCGGCGAGTCCGGTCGGCAGATCATTTTCGGCCTGACCCTTCTCGGGTTCCTGCTGATGGACCGGCAATTCGGCAGATCGACGTGACGGCGAACTGATCTCCGCGGCCGGCAGTTCAGCGAGCGCGGCGCCATCACCCCTGCAGAGCGGCCCTCGCTTCCGGCAGATCCCAGATGCGCTGGATCGCGGCGGAGCCGGCCTGCGTGATCGCGCCCTCGTCACCGTTGGCCAGCGATCCGCCAGCGACCAGCACACGCCCGTCCACGATGACGAGGTCGATATTGGCGCGGTTGGCCAGCGCGATCAGGCCCCTTCTCGGGTCCGAACACGGTTGCAGGTGGGGATGGGTCATGTCCACGACCGTCAGGTCGGCGGTCGCGCCCGCAGCGATCGTTCCCAGATCGGGCCGCTTGACCACCGCGGCGGCGGTATGCGTCACGGCTTCGATCAGTTCCGGCGCGGTGGCAATATCGGGCCTGCCGGCTGCGATCTTGGAGATCATGGACGCGGCGTTCAACTCGCCCAACAGGTCCATGTCGTAACCGTCCGTGCCGACCACCGTGCTTACGCCGTGCCCGGCGAACCGGCCGAACGCGGCAGGCGTCCCCGTGCGGGCGAAGACGCGGGGACAATTCAGCACGGTGGCACCGCGCGCCGCCATCAGCCGCAGGTCGTCGTCGGTGCAGGCGATGCAGTGGGCGGCCAGCAGGTCCGGGGCAAGCACGCCGAGCCAATCGAGGTACTCTGCCGGCGTGCGGCCGTCATAGCGCGCACCGATGGTCGCGACCTCCGCCCGGCTCTGCGCCAGATGCGTGGTGATCGGCACGTCCAGCTCCCGTGCGCGGGCGGCGCAGGCCCGCAACAGCTCGGGTCCGCACGTGTCCGTTGCATGCGGGCTCATCGCCAGGCGTAACCGCCCGCCGGCGCGTCCGTGCCAGCGCCCGTACAGGGCGTTCCACGTCGCGAGGTCGGTCTGGCCGTCATCGCCGGCGTATCGCACGACCCCGTCAGGCCCGGCCTTCGCGTCGCCGGTCGAGAACAGGTAAGGCGCACCGTAGAAGCGGATGCCCATCTCCTCCGCCGCGTCGAACATCTCGGGGATGCCGTTTCGAAACGGCTCCATCACCGTCGTGGCGCCGCCCTTGAGCAATTGCAGGATGCCCAGGCGGGCCACGTCCCGCCGTTCTGCCGGAGACAGGATGTCGATGCCGCGCTTGGTCAGCGGCAGCAGCACGGTATAGACGATGCTCTGGTTGTTCTTGCGGCCGTTCCCGTCTTCCGTATGGGTTCGGGCCACGGCCTCGCTGAAGCAGTGGTTATGAAGGTTCAGCAGCCCGGGCAGCACGAACCGCCCCGGCTTGTCGAATACCATTTCGGCGTTTGGCCGCGTGGGAGTGACCGCGGCGATGCGGCTGCCCTCCAGCAGCACCCAATGGTCGCGCAGCACGTCCTGGACGCCGTCACGCCGGGTCAGGACGTAGCTTCCGAAGACCGCGGTTGAGCTCATGCCTGTCGTATGCTCCGGGATGCTGCCTTGCCGTCCATGGCGCCGCTGGCAAGCAGCACGGCGCCGAGCGCGGCGGCCACGGCCTGCTGCGTTGGTTCGACGACCGGGGCACCGATGGCATCTTCGATCGCCGCACGATGCGACGCCATGCCGGCGCAGCCCAGCACGACGGCATCGGCGCCGGTTCTCACCAGGGCGTGCCCCGCGTCGATCAAGCGGGCGCGGATGCCCGCCTCGGCCGTGTCGGCGGCGCTGGCATGCACGGCACAACTTCCGGCGTAGCGATCGGCCAGCCCCATTTGCCGCACCAGGCGCTGCTGGCGCCGGACGCTGGTCGGCGACAAGGCGACGATCCCGAACCGTTCACCCAAGGTCAGCGCCCGCAGGATGCCCCATTCGGCGATGCCCATGACTGGTCGCCCACCCGCCGCTTCGCGCACGGCGTACAGACCGGGGTCGCTGAAACAGGCGATCACGAACGCGTCCGCATCCTCCCGCGTCACCCATTCCACCAGCGGGATCACCACGCTGTCCGCCTCGCGCTGGGTGGTGATCCCAGGTGGCCCTTCCGCCAGCCCCGCGACCGTAATCTCCGGCCCGCCCGGCATCCGCAGCGGTTCCACCGCGGCGTCGATGGCGGCGGTGACGGTGGCCGATGAGTTCGGGTTCATCACGACGATGCGGCGGCGTTTGGCTTGCATGGAGATGGCCTCAGGAACCCAGGTTCACGGTCGCCCTGGGAATGGCGCTGCTGGGCGGGAGATCCCATGTCTTCAGCAGGCGGGCATAGCTGCCGTCATCGATCATCGATTGCAGCGCCGCCCGCAGCGCCCCCTGCAGCGCCGTATCACCCTTGGTGACGCCGATGCCCATCACCATGAGGTCAAAGGGTTCGCCGACTGTCTGGTAGACACCTTTCTCCTGCGACTGGACGAACGGGATAGTCAGGCTGTCCTGCGCCATCGCATCCGCCCGCCCCTGCTTGAGCTGCGAGCGTGCGTCGATGTTGTTGTCCGCACCCAGGAACACGATCGCGGGCTTGCCCTGCGCCTCGCATTGGGTGCTGCTCCAGGCTGCAATAACCGTGGGCAGCGTCGTGCTGCGGCTCCCGGCCACCTTCTTGCCGCATAGCGCCGCCGCGGTCGGGTACTGGCCGGCATCCGCCGCGCGCACCACGAACTGCGTGCCGGAGCGGAGGTAGTCCACGAAGCTGATCACCTCCCGCCGCGGCGCGGTGTCGTTCATGCCATTCAGGAACAGGCTGATCCGCCCGGTCTGCACGGAGGACACGAACTGCGCGAAACTGGTCTCCTGCAGCTCAAAGCTGGTGCCCATGCGCTTTGCCAGCTCCTTCCCCAGTTCCACATCGAAGCCGCTCAGCGCACCGCTGGCCGGGTCCTTCATGTCGAGCGGCGGATAGGACGGGTAGACGCCGACCGCGAGCTTCGGTGGCAGCGGGGCCGCGGCGGCGGCAAACAGGCACGCGCCCAGAAGCATGCGCTTGAACATCAGGCAGCCTCGCTCTCGTGGCGCAGAAAGTTGGCGGCGATCTCGGCCCCGGTGGCGATCCACAGATCGGGGCAGGACCTGGCGTAGCCGAGGAATTCCCGCAGCAGACGCAGGCGCATCGGGCGGCCGCTGCATTGCGGATGCAGCACCGTGGTGACCATGGCGCCCCAGTCGCGCACCTCGTCCAGCTCGTCCTTCCAGATCGACAGCACGTGCTCCTTGGGAAAGATCGAGCGTGGGCTGAACCGGGCCGACAGGCCGTGCATCCAGTCGTCGTAGCTCGCCGTCACGGGCAGCTCGATCGTGCCCGGCGTGCCATCCGCCAAGCGATGGCGGTACGGCCGAACATCGTCCCGGAACGAGGAGGTGTAGGTGATGCCGTGCCGCACCAGGGCGGCGCGCAACCCCTCGGTGAACTCGCCATAGGGGGCGCGGTAACCGGTGGGGACGACGCCCAGCCGGCGCTTCAGCACCTCGAAACCGCGCTCGACCTCATCCTCGATCCAGGGATCGCCGGGGTCGGGCAGCAGGTGGTGGTAGCCGTGATGGCCGATCTCATGCCCGGCGCGCAGGATGGATTCCGCCATGGCAGGATGGGCGTCCACCGACCAGCCGGTGATGAAGAACGTGGCCCGCAGTTCCAGCTGCGCCAGCAGTTCCAGCAGCTTCGGCGTGCCGACCCGCGCCTCGTAGCCGCCGTAGCTCATGGTGATCAGGCGCTGCGCGTGCAGCGCGTCCTTGCTGGTCCAGGCGGATTCCGCGTCCACGTCGAACGACAGAAACATGGCGGCGGTGTACGGCGCCGGCCACGGATAATCGGGAGCGGGCGGCGCGGTGTTGGCCGGGCTGAGCGGGATGCTCGCGAGCGCCTTACTGTCCAGCATTGATTGTCGCCTTTTCGATGCCATCGTCCGATAGATGCCACTTGGCCAGCAATGCCGTGTAGCTGCCGTCTGCGATCAGAGCGTCCAGCGCACCTGCGACGGCCTGTTGCAGCGCTGTATCCTTGGCCGGCAGCGCCAGCCCGGTCAGCTGAACGGCGAACGGTGCGCCCACCACGGCGTAGGTGTGCGGCTCCAGCTCCATGATGTAGGGGAGCGTTTCGTTGCCTTGCACCGCTGCATCGACGCGGCCCTGCCGCAACTGGGTGCGCGCATCGGCCGATCCATCCGTCCCGACCACGCTGACCGGCTTGGCGGAACAATGCGCCGCGCTCCAGTCGGCGATTTCCTTCGGGAAGGAGGTGCGGCGGCTGGTGCCAACGGTCTTGCCGCACAGCGCCGCCATGTCGGGGAATTCGGCCGCGCGGGATTGCTGCACGAAGAACTGCGGGCCGGTGCGGAGGTAATCCACAAAGGCGGCGGTGCCATGCCGGGCCGCAATGTCGCTCATGCCGGACAGGACCGCGTCCACCCGGCCGGTGGCGAGCGCGGGAATCATCTGGTCGAAGCTGGTCTCCTGCCAGGAGATCTTCACCCCGAGCTTGCGGCCGATCGCCTCACCCAGCTCGACATCGAAGCCCGTCAGGGCGTTGGTCGCCGGGTCGCGGAATTCCAGTGGTGGATAGTTGGGGACAATGGCCATTGTCAGGCTGCCCTTCTGGGCGATCGCGGCAGGCAGGTCGGCGGCCCCGGCCAACGTGGCCGGCAGGCAGAGCAGCGTCGCCGCAAGCAGGCGCTTCATGGGACATCCTTCCACATTATTCGGCGATTGCCATGATAGCCGCCGCGGCCAATTCCCGTCATCCGATCACCGCCGAAAGAAATGCCTGTGTCCGCGCCTCACGCGGGGCGCGAAGCAACTGGGACGGCGGACCGGCTTCCACGATCGTGCCGCCATCCATGTAGACCACGGTATCGGCGACCTCCCGCGCGAAGCCAAGCTCGTGGGTGACGACGATCATGGTCATGCCGCTCCGTGCCAGCTCCCTCATGACGGCCAGCACCTCGCCCACCAGTTCGGGGTCCAGCGCACTGGTCGGCTCGTCGAACAGCATCAGCATGGGCCGCATCGCCAGCGCGCGGGCGATGGCAACGCGCTGCTGCTGGCCGCCCGAGAGCTGGGACGGATAGCTGCCCGCCTTGTCGGCCAGCCCGACCCGTTGCAGCAGCTCCATCGCTTCGTTCCGAGCATCGGCGGGTTTGCGGCCCTGCACCTGAACCGGCCCCTCGGTGACGTTCTGCAGCGCCGTCATGTGCGGAAACAGATTGAAGCGCTGGAACACCATGCCGGTCTTCAGCCGCTGCCGGGCGATCTGCGCTTCCGTCAGCCGGTGCAGCTTGCCGCCCTGCTCGCGGACGCCCAGCAGCTCGCCATCCAGCCAGATCCCGCCGCTATCCACCTGCGTCAGCTGGTTGACGCAACGCAACAGCGTCGTCTTGCCGGAGCCGGAGGCGCCGATCAGGCACAGCACCTCTCCGGGATGAACGTCCAGCGACACGCGCTTGAGGGCCTGGAAGTCGCCGAAGAACTTGTCGACGTTGCGGATCGCGACCAGCGGGCGGCCGGTCATCGACCGGCCCGCGCCGTGCCGCGGGCGAAGCGGCGTTCGAGCAGCATCTGCAACGGCGTCAGGATCGAGACCACGAGCAGGTACCACAGCCCGGCAACGATCAGGAGCTCGATCACGCGGGAATTGGCGTAGTAGATGTTCTCCGCGTTGTGCAGCACCTCGGGATACTGGATCACGCTGGCCAGCGATGTCACCTTCACCATGCCGATGAACTCGTTGCCCAGCGGCGGGATCACCACCCGCATGGCCTGCGGGAGGATGATGCGGCGCAGCGCCCGCATCCGGCCCATGCCGATCGCCTGCGCCGCCTCATACTGGCCGGCATCCACCGACAGCATGCCGCCGCGCATGACCTCCGACGTGTAGGCGCCCTGGTTGATCCCGAGGCCCAGCAGGGCGGACAGGAAGGGCGTCATGATGTCCACCGCGCGGCCGGACCACAGCCCGGGAATGCCGATGGTCGGGAACACGAGCGCCAGGTTGAACCACAGCAGCAATTGCAGAATCAGCGGCGTGCCACGGAACAACCAGACATAGGCGGAGGCGACCGAAGCGCAGCACCGGGTTGGGCGACAAGCGCATCACGGCAGCGACCACGCCCAGCACGATCCCCAGCGTCATCGCCAGCACCGCCATGACGACGGTGTTGACGATGCCGTCCAGGATCACCGGCACGGTCAGGAAGCGGCCGACATAGGCCCACTCGATCTGGCCGAGGGCGAAGGCGCGGATAAAGGCGGCCAGCACCACCACGATCGCCGCCGCGGTCAGCCAGCGGCCCCAATGCGTCCGACGAGCAACCGGCAGGCCAGCGATGACAGGAAAGCCCGCCGCGAGTGGCCGGCCACCTGTCATTGCGGGGCGGCGTTCAGCGTCGGCTCGGCCACCGCGTTGGCGGCCAGGCCGTATTTGGTCAGCACCGCCTTGTAAGTGCCGTCGGCGATCAGGCCACGCAACGCCTCCGTCACGGCCTCGCGCAGGGCGGTGTCGCTCTTGCGGAAAGCAATGCCCTGGAAGCCGTGGGAGATCGGCTCGCCGACGATGCGGTATTTGCCCGGCTCGTTGGCCTGTGCGTAGGGCAATGTCTCACTGCCCTGCACGGCGGCGTCGACGCGGGCCTGCTTGAGCTGGTTGCGCACGTCGATGCTGTTCTCGCCGGGCACATATTGGATGGCCGGCTTGCCGGTGGCCTCGCAGTTGGCCTTGCTCCAGCTGTCTATTTCGGCCGGGAAGGACGTGCTGCGCACGGTGCCGACCTTCATGCCGCACAAATCCGTCGCGGTCTTGGCCGGGCTGCCCGCCAGCACGAAGAACTGCGGCCCGGTGGTCAGGTAGTCCACGAAATCGGCGACCTCGCGGCGGGACGAACGGTCGGACAGGCCGCTGATGATGAAGTCCGACCGGCCGGTCTGCAGCGACGGCACCAGCTGCGCGAACGGCACGTCGCTCCACACGATCTTCAGGCCGAGCCGCTTGGCCAGCGCATCCCCGAGGTCGATGTCCAGCCCCTGGAGCTCGTTGGTCGCCGGGTCGTGGTACTCCATCGGGGCATAAGTCGCGTTGACCGTCAGGTGCAGCGTGCCGCTCTGCCGGATCGCGTCCGGTAGTTCGGCTGCGCCGGCGGCGGTCGAGACGAGCAGGCAGGCGAAGCCGAGGGCGGCGATGCGGGACCGTGTCATGATGGGTGCTTTGGCTGGAGGTATCACATGGTGCCGGTGGCCACCGGCTCGATCACGCCGGCGCGTTCGGTGATGGGCCGGTAATGCGCGGGCTGCCGGTGGGCAGCGAAGTTGAACATTTTGTCCTTGCCCTGACGGCACAGATCGAGGTCGCAATCGGCGATGAGCAGTTCGTCGCCGAGCGTCGCCGCTTCCGCGACGATGCGGCCGTTCGGGTCCACAATGCAGGAGCCACCGATCAGCGCAGACCCGTCCTCGTCCCCCGCCTTGGCCACGGCGACGGCCCAGCTCGCATTCATGTAGGCGTTGGCTTGTGCCACGAGCTTGGAATGAAAGGTCCGCAGCTCCGCGTCTTCGGTGCTGCCGCCATTCGGGTCGTAAGCGGCGGAGTTGTAGCCGACGCAAACCAGCTCCACGCCCTGCATGCCCAGCACGCGCCAGGATTCCGGCCAGCGGCGGTCGTTGCAGATCATCATCCCCATGATGGCGCCCTGCCATGCCGGCCCGGTGCGAAACGCCGGGAAGCCGAGGTCGCCGTACTTGAAGTAGCGCTTCTCGAGTTGCTGGAATCGCGCACCGGGCCGCGGTTCGACCGATCCAGGGAGATGCACCTTGCGATAATGGCCGAGAATTTGCCCGTCCGGCGCAACCAGGATCGAGCTGTTAAAGCGCTGGCGGTCCTGGGTCAGCTCCGCGTAGCCCAGGTAGAAGCCGACCCCCAGGGCACGAGCGCGATCAAACAAGGGCTGCACGCCGGGGTTGGGCATGGCGGGCTCGAAATACCCGTCCAGCTCCTTGCCCTCCAGCAGCCAGCGCGGGAAGAAGGTGGTCAGGGCGAGCTCGGGAAACACGACGAGCGTGGCGCCCTTGGCCGCCGCCCCCTCCAGCAGGGCGAGCAGGCGGCTCAGAGTTTGCGCGCGCGTATCCGCCTTCTGGATCGGTCCCGTCTGGGCGGCGGCAACGCGGACAACTCGGCTCATCATGCCTCCGTCTTTGGCGTCGGGTGCAATTCCGGGCAGTTCGGTTGATCAGCTGACGCCATACCCGCATGCGTTGCACGGATTACGGACAGACTCCATCATCCGGTCTATGATAAATCGGCCCTGACTATTCATCGAATTTATATGACCCTGCGCCAGCTCGAAATTCTCCGTGCGTTGATCCGCCACCGCACCACGGTTGCCGCGGCAGAGGACCTTGCGCTGTCGCAACCGGCGATCAGCAACGCTTTGAAGATCATGGAAAACCAGGCCGGATTTGCGCTGTTTCAGCGCATCAACAACCGGCTGTTTCCCACCGCCGAGGCCCTCGCGCTCCAGGAGGAAAGCGAGGCGATCTTCGCCCTGCATGCCAAGCTCGAGAACCGGGTGCGTGACCTGCGGGAGAGCCGGGCGGGGCGGCTCGCCATCATGGCGACGCCGCCGCTCGCCTACAGCCTCATTCCGCCCGCCCTGAAGCAGTTCCTCCGCCGGCGGCCTCAGATCCGGGTCTTCTTCGATGTCCGCCGGTACGAGGGGATCATCGACGGGGTTCTGAGCCATGTTGCGGAACTGGGCTTCGCGCTGGGCCTGTCGCACCAGCCCGGCATCGCCTACGAAGTCGTGCAGACCGGCGAGATGGTTTGTGTCTTTGCACCGGGCCATGCACTCGCCAGGAAGACCGTCGTGTCGGCGCTCGACCTGGTCGAATTTCCGCTGATCGGCCTGGAGCGCGGCACGCGTCTGGGTGAGGCGATCCGCAACAGCTTCGATCAGGCTGGCGCGCCGTTCCAGCCGACCGTTGAAGTCCGGTATTGCAATACGGCCTGCGTGCTCGCCGCCGCAGGGGTCGGCGTGGCCGTGGTGGACCCGTACTCGCCGCGGCAGGGCGGCAGCCATGAGCTGGTCGTGCGGCCCTTTGTCCCGAAGACGCTCGCCGTTGCCTACATGCTGTGGTCGCAGGCGCAGCCGCTCTCCCGCCTCGCGCAGCGGTTCCTGGACGACGTCCGCGCAGCAAGCCGGCAGGCGAGCGGATAGCGCGGCAGCAAATATCTGCGGACTTATCAACCTGGAAGCCGGTAGACTCGGGAATCCCCTGCGTGACGCTCTTCGCTATCCGTCCACCGGGCCAGGCTGCCGGAGACGAACGAACCGATGGATGACATCCCAGCCAACCGAGCCGCCTTCGGCATGCCGCCGCAGCTGACGGACAGTGCCCGTGCGGTGCTGCGGAGTGTCGCCGCAAGCGGGCCGATCACGCGGCCCCAGCTCAGCTCCATGCTGGCTCTGTCCAAGCCGACGATGTCCATGGCCGTTGCCGAACTCAGTGCACGGGGTCTTGTCGCCTCTCAGGGCCATGCGCGGGGCGCGACGGGCCGCACCGCGATCCGGTATGGTCTCGGCCCCGCCGCCGGCTACGTCGTAGGCGTCGACGCCGGCACCACGCATGTGCGTGCAGTCGCCGCCTCGCTGGACGGCCAGCAGCTTGCCAGGGCGGACGAACGACTGTCGGGCACGGCACAATGGAGCAGCACGCGGGTCAGCAAGGCGGTCCGGGCGGTGGTGGACACGGTGCTGCAAGCCGTCGCCACGCGCGGCGAGCCCCTGCGCGCGACCGCGGTCGCGCTGCCGACGATCGTGCCGAACAGGCGCTCGACAGCCGCCGCGAACGCGGTGAGCGATCCGGTGCTGCAGGTGCTGCGGCAGCACAATGCGCCGGTGATCCTTGAGAACAACGTCAACTGTGCCGCGCTGGCCGAGCTGCACCACGGCGCCGCGCGCGGCAGGAACAGCTTCGTCTATCTGCAGATCGGCGTGAAAATCGGCCTCGGCATCGTCCATGACCGCCGGCTGTTCCGTGGCTTCAACGGCGGGGCCGGCGAAGTCGGCCGCCTGCCGTTCCCGTGGTCCCCGACGGACATGCCGCGCCGCGAAGGGCTGGAGCAGTATCTCGGCTCGGAAAAGCTGCTGGAACGGGTGCTGGCGGGGTGGCCGAACGACGGCGCGCCGGCGCCGGCGAGCGTGCAAGAGCTGTTTGCCTTGGCGGCCGGCGACTGCGCGCCCGCGCTGGCGGCCGTGGAGAAGCACGCCGACGATATCGGGCGGCTCGTCTCGGCCTGCGTCGGCGTGCTCGACCCCGGCCTGGTCGTGCTCGGTGGCGGCGTCGGCCAGAACCCCCTCGTCGTCGACCGGGTGCGCCGCGTGGTCAACGACCTGACCTGGCCCACCGGCATCGCCGTGACCGAACTCGGCTCCTGGGCCACCGTGCAGGGCGCCGCACTGCTGGCAGCCGAGTACAGCCTTGGCCAGCTGCTCGGCGAGAACGGCCACTCGGCCGTGGTGCTGCCGGCCGCGCAGGAGGCCGACTGACCTCCGAGGTCAGGCTGGGGGCAGTTCCGGCAGCTTGGTGTCGGTCTGGCGGTAGCGGAACTTGCACTCGGGCAGGCCGGCCGCCTCCATCAGCTCGGCCACCAGGAGCTGCGCCGGGAGCGTCTGCAGGATCGCGTCGGCCAGTCCGGGCGACGAGGAGGGCACCCGGATCACCACAAGGTTCGCCGTCTCGGCGACATCGGCGCGATCCGTGATCAGCACGGCGGGAATGCCGAACCCGGCAAGATCCTTCGCCAACGCCACCTCGCGGCCACGGCCGAACAGGACGACGCCGGTGCGCCGATCGTTCGGTTCCATCGGGCCATGCAGGAAGTTCAGCGTATCCCAGGGCTGCGCTGCAACCCGCGCCGCTTCGCGCACCAGCAGGGAGATATAGCCGGCAATCCCGAACGCCGCGCCGTCCCCGACGCAATCGAGGGATACCGGTCCGGCCAGCAGTGACGCGGCACGCGCAACCTTGTCCCGGCAGTGTTCCAACAGATCGGCGACAAGCTCGGGCAACCGCTTCCAATCGGTATCGGAGGGGGTTCGACCGACGCGATCGGTGAGCAGCCCGAGCGCCAGCAGCGACCCCAGATAGCTGGTCGTGTTCGGGCTGCTGTCGGTCCCGCTCTCGGTCGGGATCATGGCGCGCACCACGCCGGCCAACGGCGTTCTCGCCGTCTTGGCGATGCCGAACGTCGCAGCATGGGGCCGCAATTCCATCGCCTTCGCCGGCTCGACACTGCGGCCGGACGCGGACAGCGCGATATAGGCATCGGCCGCATCGACCGACGGATCGTACAGGTCGGTTGCCGCCAGGGCATAGGCGCGAATGCCGTGTCGGCGCATATGCGCCGCACCGGCGATCGCCGCGTACAGGCTGGCGCCGATACCGACCAGCGCGACTGTCCCGGTCTTCAGCGGCGCCAGATCGAGCGCGGCCAGCCGCGCCGGGATTGCCGTCAGGCCGGACTGCAGGCTTTGCGGTTGAAGGCTGATGCCTTCCCGATACTTCACCCGATCGCTCATGAACTCATCGATCCCTATGTTCGGCATGGCGGCGGCCGACGCATCGCGGAGCGGGCGCGCCCCGCGGCACGTCGGCCGCGACGCCGATCAGTCAAGCTTCATGTAGTCGGCGTAGCGCGCCGCATCGTTGACAGTGATCTTCGGCAGCGCGTTGGCCGCGAGGTCCCACTTGGCGAAAATGGCCTGATAGCTGCCGTCCGCCATCATGCCCTCCAGCGTCGCCTTGATCGCGTCGCGGAGCTGCGTCGCCTGCTTGGAGACGACGATCGCCTGATAGCCGACCGCATAGCGCGCACCCTTCACCAGTTCGAGCTTGTGGCCGCCGGTGCCGGGCTGGTGGGCCAGGGTGTAGGCGGCAACACCGTAGGTATCCATCGACACGTCCACGCGGCCGCTGTTCAGGGCGACGGTGAGCTGATCGTTGGATGGGAACTGCAAGACTTCCAGAGGCTTGTCTGCCGGGCACAGCTCCTTCTGCTTGTCGAGGAGCTGCAGCGGGATCGAGCCCTGCACCCCCGCCGCCCGCAGACCGCAGGCATCGCTCAGCTTGGCGATGTGGTGCGGATTGCCCTCCGGCACGATGATGCCGGTTGCCTCATAGCTGTAGTCGATCTCGTCGACGACCTTCTCGCGAGGGACGAAGTCGCCCATGGCGGAGAGGCCGACATCGAAGCGATTGGCCTGGATCCCTGGCACGATACTGGCGAACTGGGTCGGCATGAAGGTGAACTTCACGCCCAGCCGCTCGCCGAGCGCCTGCGCCAGTTCGGTTTCCAGGCCCACGAAGGTCTTGTTGTCTTCGCCATAGAAGACATAGGGCGGTGCGGTCGGCTCGGTGCCCACGCGGACTTCGCCCGACGCCTGGATGTCGGGCGGCAGCATCGCGTGCAGCTTCGGGTCCATGCTGGCTGCGCGACCGGCGGTCGCGCCTGCGGACAGTCCCAGGATGGCAGCCACAGTTGCGGCCAGGAATTTTGCGGTCATGACGGCTCGTATCTCCCCAGTTGGCACGCAGTGCGCGTGCGGTTGCGTCACAGCAGTCGCTTCAGGAACGAGCGCGTGCGCTCGTGGCCTGGGCGATCAAGAATCTCCGTGGGCGGGCCTTGCTCGACAACGACGCCGCCGTCCATGAACACGACACGGTCGGCGACGTCCCGCGCGAAGTCGATCTCGTGGGTGACGACGATCATCGTCATGCCTCCGGCGGCCAGCCGCCGCATCACCGCCAACACCTCGCCGACCAGTTCCGGATCGAGGGCGGAGGTCGGTTCGTCGAACAGCATCAGCTTCGGCTGCATGGCGAGCGCACGTGCGATCGCCACGCGCTGCTGCTGGCCGCCGGAAAGCTGGTGCGGGAAGGCCGCGATCTTGTCGCTGAGCCCGACAAGGTCGAGCAGATCGCGAGCGCGCCGGACGGCCGCATCGTGACTCTCCTTGCGGACGACTTGCGGTGCCTGAGCGATGTTGTTCAGCACGCTGAGGTGCGGAAACAGGTTGAAGCGCTGGAACACCATGCCGATCTCGCGCCGCTGCTGCGAAAGCTCGGTTGGTCCAAGCTCATACAGCCGCCCGTCGCGTTCACGGTAGCCGATCAGCTTCCCGTCGACGAGAATCCGGCCGCTGGAGACTTGTTCGAGGTGATTGACGCACCGGAGCAACGTCGACTTGCCGCTGCCGGACGGCCCGAGGACGCATACGACCTCGCCGCGTGCCACGTCCAGGTCGATGCCACTCAGCACCTCCAGCGGCCCGAACGATTTGTGCACGTCGATCACCTGCACAATCGGAATCGCGGAATGAGCGCCCATGCTCATCACCCGTTGCGCCCGTTGGAGCCCGCCAAACGGCGGACGGCGCGCATCCATGCCGGCGACTCGTGAGCAGTCGAGCGCCCCAGCCGTCGCTCGATGACGGACTGGCCGATCGACGCCACGGTGGTCATCACGAGGTACCAGATGCTGGCAACCGCCAGAAGCTCGATGACGAGGAAGTTGCGCGCATAGATGTTCTGGGCGCGCGTCAGCAGATCCTGCGCCGCCACGACCGACACCAGCGACGTGGTCTTGAGCATCGAGATCGTCTGGTTGCCGATCGGCGGCACGATGACACGCAACGCCTGCGGCAGAATGATCCGGCTCATTGCCTGGAAAGGCGTATAGCCGAGTGCGGCCGCAGCCTCCCGTTGCCCGCGATCCACTGCCAGCAGGCCGCTGCGCACGATCTCGGCGACATAGGCAGCTTCGTTCAGGCTCAGTGCCAGCAGTGCGGCGGTGAAGGCCGAAATGATCGAGTTCGTGTCAATCCGCCACGCACCCAGGTGGATGCTGGGGATGAACAGCTGGATGTTGAACCAGAATATGATCTGCACCAGCAGCGGTGTGCCGCGAAAGAACCAGATGTAGAGGCTGCTGAAGGCGGACAGAACCGGGTTCGGCGCCAGCCGCATGATCGCGAGCACCACGCCGGCAACGATACTGATCGACATGGCAAGAACAGTGAACAGCAGAGTCAGTCTGATCCCGTCCAGGATGGTCGGGTCCAGGATGTATTCCGGGATTGCGTTCCACTGGATATTCTTGCTGCCGGCGACCGCGGTCGCAAGGCAGGCGACCAGCGCCACCAGCAGTGCCGCGACGAACCACTGGCCCCAGTGGCGGGCCAGCACGACGCGCGGTGCGCTCATTCCGGGCCGCGCATGGGTGGAGGGGTCGCCGTCCAGCCGCGCGGTAAGGCAGGGGCGAGCCCGAAGGGCGTTTTGCCGGCCTCGATCTGTCTTGCCAGGGCGACCGCACCATGTACCGGGGGGTTGGTCAGAAGCGTGACGTGCCAATCCGGCAGGAATTCCGCAACCGATTCGCGGAACGAACTCATCAACGCGCCTTGGCGCGTGATGACGCCACCACCCGCCACCACATGGCCGCCCACCGCCCCGCGACCGACCAGTTGCCCGACCAGCTTGGCGAGCGCCCGTCCACCGTCGCGCACCACCGTGAGTGCCAGACGGGAGCCCGCCTCGACGGCGGCGAAAACGGCGGAAACATGCGCCCCAATGGCGTCGGCGGCGCCGGCTTGAAGCAGTTTGCGCCCGAACTGGATCGGATCGTCGGTGCCGAGCGTACGCTGCATCTGCCGGATCAGCGGGTCGGCGGTCTCGCCGGAGTCGAGCGCGCCGCGGACCGCGCGTAGCGCTTCGCGCACCAGTCCGACCGCGCCCCCTTCGTCACCGAGCAACCAGCCCCAGCCGCCCGCGACCAGCATGGAGCGATCCGGCAGGCGGGCAACCGCGATCGAGCCGGTGCCGGCGACGACACCGATGCCGTGATCGAAGCCCGCGGCGGGCACAAGCAGTTCGGCGTCATTGACCACGAGTACGGCAGCGCTCGTCAACAGGCCCAGGCGATGCTGCAGTTCCAGGCATCCGGCAGCATTGTCGCAACCATGGGCTCCGACCACAAGGACCGCGAGGTCCTCGGTTGGCGAGACCTGCCGGATGAGGGCGACAAGGGCGCCGGGGTCCTCGTCATCCCGGCGGCGCCACGCGCGCGTGGGCACGGCGCGTTCAATCGGCGCTGCGTTATCGCGTGCGACCGCAATCTGTGTCTTGGTTGCCCCGATATCGACCCCGACGACCGCCATAGACCGCAGTGACCCTCGCCCGACCAGAGTTAGGCAACTTAACTAAACTCCAGCACAACGCGCAAGGTCTTTCGTTGCCACGGCGGCATGCAGGTGATCTGGATGGGATGGGCTTAAGCGGCTGGGCCTATTGTCCGATTTGTTGGGCCGGGCGGTGGCTGCCGATCGGCTCGGCCAGTGCCGCCGCACGGGTCCACCCTCGGCCACCAACTCAACAGCGACCCTCACTCCATGCGCGAGATGGAGAGCCAACGGGTTGCGGCCACGCTATATAGGCGGCGAACGGGATGGGGGTTTGAATGGCAAAGGCGGAAACCTCCGGGGCGCCTGGCCGTCGGATCGTTCGGGCTGGACTGGTTGGTTCTGGCGACGGGAGCGGCTCTGGCGATGAATGACACCACTATCAAGCCAAACACCAACGTTCAGATAAAGTCCGAACGTCCCCGTCTGCACAAGGTCATCCTGGTCAACGACGACTACACGCCCCGCGAGTTTGTCGTCACGGTCCTGAAGGCAGAATTCCGCATGAGCGAAGATCAAGCCCAGCGGGTTATGATCACGGCGCATCGGCGCGGCGTATGCGTCGTCGCCGTCTATACGAAGGACGTTGCGGAAGCCAAGGCGACGAACGCGACCGATGCGGCCCGGCGCGAGGGCTATCCCTTGCTGTTTACCACCGAGCCGGAGGAATAGTCGCACCGCGATAACTTTCAAGTGAAAGCCAGCAGCCCTGGCTCCGCAACGCGGAAACTGTCATCGTCTGCAACAGAGTCGTTGACTGCGATACGAGCATAGCCTTGCCGTCTGAAGACCAAACGGGAAACGCCTATGCGCAGACGCAGCTTGTTGCAACAAGCCGCCCTCATACCCTTGCTGGGATTGACGGCGCGGGGAACGGCCGTAGCCGATAACGGCGTATTGCGTCGTGTCCGTCCGTCCGATTCTGCGTGGCCGACGCCCGAGAACTGGGAGCAGCTGAACAAGGACACCGGTGGACAACTCCTCAGGATCGAATTGCCACTGGCTCGTTGCCATGCGGATGGTCCGGCCTGCCAGGACGTCCTCAATAGTCTGAAGAACCCTTATTATCTGGGCGACCAGGTGGCGCTTACCGGGACGACCGGCTGGGTCGATGCGTGGACCTCGACCCCAAGCGTGTATGCCGTTGCGGCAAAGCAGACACGTGACGTGGTCGCAGCCGTCAACTTTGCCCGTCAGAACAATCTGCGCCTGATCGTGAAGGGCGGCGGCCACAGCTACATGGGTACATCCGACGCGCCGGATTCGCTGCTGATCTGGACGAAGTCGATGAACGGCATCGTCATGCACAGCGCTTTCGTCCCGGACGGCTGCGCCGCCCAGCCAGACACTGCCGTCACGATCGGCCCTGGAGCGATCTGGCTGCCCGTGTACGAAGCCGTGATGGCGAAAGGTGGCCGCTACGTCCAGGGCGGCGGATGCGCGACGGTCGGGGTTGCCGGGCTCGTGCAGAGCGGAGGGTTCGGAAATTTCTCGAAGAATTACGGCACCGCCGCCGGAAGCCTGCTCGAGGCCGAGATCGTCACCGCCGACGGCATCGCGCGGGTCGTGAACGCTTGCCGGGACCCGGAGCTATTCTGGGCGCTCAAGGGCGGCGGCGGCGGGAGTTTCGGCGTCGTCACCCGCGTGACGTTGAAGACGCACGATATGCCGGACGTCGTCGGCGTCGTCTTCATGACGATCAAAGCGAACTCCGACGTCGCTTACCGGACACTGATCGCCCGCTTTGTCTCCTTCTACAAGGACAGTTTGTTCAACCCTCATTGGGGCGAGCAAGTCCATTTCAGGCCGGACAACACTCTCGCCATCGGGATGCTGTTCCAGCGATTGGAGTCCGCACAGGCTAGATCCGTTTGGCAGCCGTTTCTCGATTGGGTTGATGGGTCACCCGAGAACTTCAGGATCACGTCCCCGGTCGGGATCATGAGCCTCCCCGCCCGAAACTATTGGGATGGAGACTTTCTGAGGACGCATCTGGCGCGGTTTTTCGCGGCCGATGATCGGCCGGGCGCGCCTTCCGGCAACGTGTGGTCGATCAGCGAAGGTCACGAGGCGAGCCAGTTCATGCACGGCTACGTTTCGGCCTGGCTGCCGCGCTCGCTGCTTGACGGACCTGAGCAGTCGCGCCTGGCGGACGCCTTGTTCGCGGGTTCGCGCCATTGGACAGTGAGCCTGCATTTCAACAAGGGGCTTGCCGGCGCGCCGGCGGATGCCGTGGCTGACGCGATGAACACCGCGACCAATCCACAGGTCGTCGACGCTTTTGCCCTCTGCATCTCCGCTGCCTCGACCGCCCTGACAATACCGAACGTTCGCGGTCACGAGCCGGATCTCGCTCTCGCTCGCCAACAGGCCGCGAGCGTCGACCGGGCCATGGACGAAATCCTGAAGGTCGCTCCGGGCGCTGGATCCTACGTTTCCGAGGCCAATTATTTCCAGGCCGAATGGCAGCGGTCCCATTGGGGTGCAAATTACCCGAGACTGGCCGCCGCAAAGAAGAAATACGATCCCGACGGTCTTTTCATCGTGCATCACGGCGTTGGAAGCGAGGATTGGAGCGCCGATGGGTTCACGAGACTCGGCTGATGATATCGCGATGCCGTTGCGATAAATCAGAGGATGGCGAGGTCGTGGCTTCAGTCCTGCGCCACGGCCAGAAACGCCTCCATGCGGGCGACCTCCGCGTCGAACGCGCGGCGGAAGTCCGCCCCGGGCTTGCGGCCGACGAAGCCGGCCTGCACGTCCAGCCGGCCGGCGCGTTGGGTGCAATTGACCCAGCCGATCACCTCCTCTCCCCATAGCAGCGGCATCGCGTAATAGCCGAGGCGGCGCTTGGCGGGCGGCGTGTAGGCCTCGAACCGGTACGGCCAGCCCCACAGTTGCTCAAAGCGCCGACGGTCCCAGACCAGCGGGTCAAACGGAGCCAGGAACCGCACGCCGCGGCGCACGGGCCCGTCCGGCGCGGCACCTGCCGGCCACAGGTAGCGCACGCCGTCGACGACGGCGGCCTCCAGCGCGCCGGCGCGGAGCAGCGCGGCCACGGCGTCATGCCGCGCCTGCGGGCCGATTACCGCCCGCGTCATCCGGGCAATTGCGGACACCAGCGTGGAGCTGGCGACCGGCGCCAGGGCGGACGCGACCAGCAGCACCAGGCGCTCCAGCCGCAAGTGTGGCGCCAGTTCGGCCTGCGGTTCCGGCATGGCCTGGTAGACACGGATACCGGCATCGCGCCTGGCGACCCGCACCAGCCCGTGATGGAGCAGCATGTCCAGCGCGCGCGTGGTCGCCTTGGACAGCCCGCCCCAGCCATTCATCTGGCGCGCATCGCCGAAATGGACTTCCAGGGCTGCGGGATGTGTGGGTCCGCGGTCGCGGACGAAGGCGAGGACTTCGGCGGCGAGACCAGCAGGCACGAAGCGCCCGTCCGGCGCTTCGGGATCATGCCGCGGCAGCAGCCACCGCCGCACGTCCACCGGCATGAAGCCGTAGGCGTAAAGGTAGCCTTCCTCCAGTCCGAGCCTCGGGTAGCGCCGCTCAAGCTCGCCAGCACGGTAGCCGGGAACGCGGTGGCGCAGGATGAGGTCCTGCGCGCGGGCCGGCGCGCGGATCGGGTCGGCCTGGACGAAGCCTGCGGCGACCATCGCGCGGCCGAGCGGGAGCGGCGGCGGAAACGCCCGCAGCACCGCCAGCCGTCGCAACGCCGTCGTATCCATTCGCCAACCATCCCAAGCCGCCAGACGCTGTGGCGTAACATCGCTGCGCCGGGATGCGCCAGTCTGGCGGCCAAGCTATGGTCGCGCGTCACGACGGGAGATGGTGATGCGGACCGTGGTGGTTGGCGCGGGTATATTGGGGGCGAGCACTGCCTACCACGCGGCGCGTGCCGGGGCGGACGTGGTGGTGGTGGATCACGCGCATACCGGGCGGGCGACCGCCGCCGGCGCGGGGATCGTCTGCCCTTGGGCCAGCGTGACCGGCGACCCGGATTTCTACCGCATCCTCGCCGCGAGCGGGGCGTACTACGCCGAGCTGGTGCAGGCCCTGGCGGGCCAGGATCTTGGGTATTCCCGCGTCGGCGCGTTGTGCGTCTCGGCCGATGACGACGAGCTGGACGCGTTCGAGCGCATCGTCAGACAGCGCCAGGCGACGGCGCCGCAGGCGGGGACGGTCGCCCGCATGACGTCCGCCGAAGCCCGCGCACTGTTCCCGCCGCTGCACCCGGCGCTGGGTGCCCTGCATATCGCGGGCGGCGCGCGCGTCGATGGGCGCAAACTGGCAGCGGCGCTGTTGCATGCGGCCCGGGCGCATGGCGCGACGGTATTCGAAGGGTTGGCGCAACTGGTCACCGCCGGCAGCCGGGTGACCGGCGTGGCCCTCGGGGCAGAGACAATCGCCGCCGATGTGGTGGTGGTGACAGCGGGGGCGTGGGCGCCGGCGCTGCTGAAGCCGCTCGGGCTCGCGCTTTCGGTGGCACCACAGCGCGGCCAGATCGTGCATCTCGGGCTCCCCGGACAGGCGACCGCGACCTGGCCAGTGGTGCTGCCGCGCAGCTCTCACTACCTGCTGGCCTTCGACGATTTGCGGGTGGTGGTGGGAGCGACACGGGAGACCGGCGCCGGCTTCGACTACCGCGTCACCGCCGCCGGGCAGGCGGAGGTGCTACGAGAGGCGCTGGCGATAGCCCCAGGCCTGGCAACGGCCACGGTGATCGAGACCCGCATCGGGTTCCGGCCGGTCGGGCCGGATGTGCGACCATTGCTGGGCCTTGTGCCGGGCGTCACCGGGCTGCTGATCGGCAACGGCCTCGGTCCTTCCGGTCTGACCATCGGCCCGTTTGCGGGTCGGCTTCTGGCCGAGGCGGCGCTGGGACAGGTTCCGGCGTTCGATATGGCGCCGTACGACCCGTTGCGCGGCATCCGCTGAAGCTGCCGACAGGCCCTCAGGGTGGCGACGCTCGTCCGGCACCGGATTCTGCCGTCCCATAGTCCAATCCGATGTCCAACACCGTCGCGCTGTGTGTGAGCCAGCCGATGGAGATCAGATCAACCCCGGCGGCGGCGACCAGCGGGGCGGTTTCGGGCGTGATACGCCCCGATGCTTCCGTGATGGCGCGGCCATCCACCAGCGCGACCGCCTCGCGCAACGTGTCGGGCGTCATGTTGTCCAGCAGGACCGCGTCGACACCTAGCCGCATTGCCTCGCGAAGCTGCTCCAGCGTGTCCACTTCCAGCTCGATCTTCACGAGATGGCCGGTGCCGGCGCGTGCGCGTTCCACGGCGGGGCCGATGCCCCCCGCCAACGCAACGTGGTTGTCCTTGATGAGCACTGCATCATCCAGGCCGAAGCGATGGTTGCTGCCGCCACCGACGCGAACCGCATATTTCTGCACGCTGCGCAGGCCGGGCATGGTCTTGCGGGTGCAGACGATGCGCGCCTTGTGGCCCTGGATCGCCGCCACGATGGATGCCGTCGCCGAGGCGATGCCGCTGAGATGGCAAAGGAAGTTCAGCGCCGTGCGCTCGGCCGTCAGCATGCCGCGCGCCGGGCCGCTGATCGTCGCGATCACGTCACCTGCCGCGATCGGGTGGCCGTCCGGCCGCTCCGGCCGCACATCGATCGCCGGATCGATCAGCCGAAACGCCAGACTGGCCAGATCGAGCCCGGCGACGATGCCAGGCTGGCGGGCGACCAGCAGGGTCGTCGCCCGGACGTCCTCCGGCACGATCGCGTTCGTCGTGATGTCGCCGGCGCGGCCAAGGTCTTCCAGCAACGCCGCGCGGACCATCGGCTCGATCATGATCTGTGGCAGAGGCGGGGTTTGCGTCCAAGATGGTGTCATGTCGTCAGGCCCTTCTGGCACGTGGAGCTTGGCCGGCGATGTCTCGCGCGGCGCGCAGCGCGGTCTGCTGGGTCAGCGTGTATCGCTCCTGCCGCGCGGCATCGGGTCGCGGGAAATCGCTGCGG
Organism: uncultured Pseudomonadota bacterium; assembly: GCA_963764895.1. GTDB lineage: Bacteria > Pseudomonadota > Alphaproteobacteria > Acetobacterales > Acetobacteraceae > CAVXUK01. The sequence continues at coordinate 1,869,436 of CAVXUK010000004.1, read as the reverse complement.
AAATGGCCGCCGCGACTTTCCCGCCGTTGCAGGGCGGCAACGGCGATCAGCAAGGCGACCAGCGCCGGGTCTGCGACCGGCCCGGCCGATACCGCCAGCGGCAACAGCGTAGCGATGGCGGCCGTCAGGCTGTCGTGGTCGCGCAGCACGCCCGCGGCGCGCGACAGAATTGGCCGGATCGGGTCCGGATCGGCGGCAGGCATGTCGGCAACGACCTGCGGCCGGTCCCGCCCGCCCGGCGCAGCGGCGACGCTGTCGGCCACCCATCCGGCCGCGACAACGGCCTCCAGCAGCGAGTTGCTGGCGAGACGGTTGGCCCCATGCAGCCCGGTGCCGGCCACCTCGCCGCATGCCCACAGGCCGGCGAGCGTGCTGCGTCCCTGCCAGTCCACCGCGACCCCGCCCATGTGGTAGTGCGCGGCCGGGCGAATGGGGATCGGCTGTGTCGCCGGGTCGATGCCGGACGCCGCGCAGGACGCCGCGATGACAGGGAATAGCCGGGCGAAATCACCGCCGAGCGCCGCGCGTGCATCGAGGAAGACGCGATGCCCTTCGCCAAGGCGCCGCCATACCGCGCGCGCGACCACGTCACGCGGAGCAAGCTCCTTGCCTGGCACATCGCTCATGAACCGTGTGCCGGTCTCATCGATCAGCGTCGCGCCCTCGCCGCGCACCGCTTCGCTGACCAGCATGAGCGGATGCCCGCCGACATCGAGCGCCGTCGGATGGAACTGCACGAACTCCATGTCGACGAGCGCCGCCCCGGCGCGTGCCGCGAGCGCAAGCCCGTGGCCGAACGATCCGCGCGGGTTCGTGGTGTGCAGGAACAACCCGCCGATGCCGCCGGTCGCCAGCACGACCCGGCTGGTCGGCAGCAGGACCGCACCTGACGCGGATGCCGCGAGCACACCGCTGACAGCGCCGTCGGCAACCATCAGGCGACGCGCGTCGACGCCGTCGAGCACCGTGACCGAGGGCGTCGCCCGCACGGCTTCGACCAAGGCGCGCATGATCTCCCTGCCGGTGCCGTCGCCCGCCGCATGGACGATGCGGCGCCGCGCATGCGCTGCCTCCAGGCCGAGCCGCAGCATCCCGCCCTGGTCGCGGTCGAAGCGCACGCCATAGCGCAGCAGCGTTTCGATGGCGGCCGGACCGGCCGCGGTGATGCGTCGCGCCACGTCCGCGTCGCACAGGCCGTCGCCGGCAGCGAGCGTGTCGGCGAGATGCAGCGCCGGATCGTCATCAGGCCCCACGGCGGCGGCGACGCCACCTTGCGCCCAGGCGCTCGACGCCTCGGTCCGCAGCGGCGCCTTGACGACCACGACGACCGGCGTCGGGGCCAGGCGCAGCGCCGTCATCAGCCCGGCGATGCCACCGCCGACGATCACCGGCGACCGGCCGACATCATGTACGGTCGGGGTCATAGCGCCAGCATCCGCTCGACAGCGCGCCGCGCCGGCGCCGCCACGGCCGGATCGATCGTGACCTCGTGGCGCATGTCCTCCAGGGCGCTACGAATGTTGCCGAGCGTGATCCGCTTCATGTGCGGGCACAGATTGCAGGGCCGGACGAAATCGATGCCCGGATGCCGCGCGGCCACGTTGTCGCTCATCGAGCATTCGGTCAGCAGCACGACGCGCGACGGGCGCCGCGAGTCGACATAGTCCGACATCGCCGCGGTGGACCCGGTGAAGTCCGCCTCCGCCACCACGTCGGGCGGGCATTCGGGATGCGCCAGCACGATCAGGCCCGGGTAGTCCGCACGCAGTTGGCGCACCTCCCGCGCGCTGAAGCGCTCATGCACCTCGCAATGCCCGGTCCAGGTGATGATCTTCACCGCGGTCTCGGCGGCAACGTTGAGCGCCAGATACTCGTCGGGCAGCATGATCACCTGCGGCACGCCGAGCGATTCGACGACGCGCCTGGCATTGCCCGATGTGCAGCAGATATCGGATTCCGCCTTCACCGCCGCCGAGGTGTTCACGTAGGTGACGATCGGCGTGCCGGGGAAACGCTGGCGCAGCAGGCGCACATCGGCCGCGGTGATCGACTCCGCCAGCGAGCAGCCGGCGGCCAGGTCCGGGATCAGCACCGTCTTCGCGGGATTGAGCAGCTTGACCGTCTCGGCCATGAAATGCACGCCGGCGAGCACGATTACGTCTGCATCCACCCGCATCGCCTCGCGCGCCAGCGCCAGGCTGTCGCCCACGATATCCGCCACGCAGTGGAAGATTTCCGGCGTCTGGTAGTTGTGCGCCAGGATCACCGCGTTGCGGCGCCGCTTCAGCGCCAGGATCGCGTCGACGTCGCCGGCGAAGAACGGCCACTCGACCGGCGGGATGACGTGCCGCACCCGCTCATACAGCGGCGACGTCCGGGCGATTGTGTGTGCGTCCACGACATATACTCCGTTTGAGCATTACGGAGTATATGCTGGGATTGAGCATAAGGGTTGTCAACCCCGCGATAGCGGCAGTTTCGTTCCCACCACATTGCGCTCAGCCAGGACGGCGCGGCGAAAGCGGAACAGTTTGGCCGGGCGGCCGCCGGTATCCTGCGTGGTGGCGCCGGTTTCCTCGACCAGTTCCTGCTGCTCGATCAGCCGCCGGAAATTCTGCTTGTGGACCACGCGCCCGGCGATTGCTTCGACGCTGCGCTGCAGTTGCAGCAGCGTGAATTCCGGCGGCATCAGCTCGAACACCACGGGGCGGTACTTGATCTTGGCGCGCAGCCGGGCGATGCCGGTCGCCAGGATGCGGCGGTGATCGGCGATCATCGGCCGCCCGGTTGCCAGCGCGGCCGTGCCGCGACGGGCGTCATGGTCCCCTCGCTGCGATTCCGCGACCAGCCCGGCCTCGAACAGCAATTCGTAGCGTTGCAGCACCAGCTCCTCATTCCATCCGCCATCGGTGGCGAAGGTGATGGCGATGCGCTGGTTCCGATCATCCGCCGCCCGGGCGCCAGCTGATGCCCAGTCGGTCAAGCGCGGCACGATCGTCTCGGCGATGATCGCCGGCGGTCCAGCCCGATGATCTTCCCACGGAAAGAACTCGTACCAGTTGCGCCAGCCGGCCTCGTTCTCGCCGGACGCCCCGCCTTCCCGGGTCAAGCCCAGATAGCTGATCGAGATCGCATGACGGCCGTCCTGCATCCGGTCGTGGTCGGCGAAGGTATAGAGCTGCTCGACATAGCCGAGCGGGTGGTGGGTCTGTTCCTCCACCCAGTCCCGCAGGCCGGCTTGCAGCGAGCGATGGACCATCTTGAATGGGCCGGACGGCAAGGCAGTCGCATCCTGGATGGTCAGCACCCGGGGCTCGGCGTCGGTCACCGCGACGAGCACGGCGATCAGATCCGCGGCGACCGCGTCGGCGGCAGCGCCCCCGACGGTGTTTGCGTGCCTGATATCGACCACCGCCATGCGGCCCCCACGGTACGAAACGAGTTGTCTATGGCAGTCTAGGGACACGCGCGGCAAGCAGCGCTCCGAATTAGCCGGGATGCCTCTGCGCCAGCCTTCGTTCCAGCCCGCGGCTGTAGAGCGAGATCGCGAAGCAGCAGACGAAGAACACGGCTCCGGCGAAGGTGAAGCCTTCCTTCGCCAGACCGAGCCAAGCCGGGTCACGCAGGGATTGCGAGACCGAGCCGAGCAGGTCGAACAGTCCGATGATGCTGATCAGGGTCGTGTCCTTGAACAGATCGAGGACGGTGTTCACCAGCCCGGGGATCGCCTGGCGCAGTGCCTGCGGCAGCGTGATCAGCAGCATGACGTGCCAGTCCCGCAATCCGAGCGAGGCCGCCGCCTCGGCCTGGCCGGAGTCGACCCCCTGCAGGCCGCCGCGGACGATCTCCGCGACGTAGGCGGCATTGAACAGCGACATCGCCGCGACCGCGCGGAGCAGCCGGGTCAGGCTGAACCCTTGCGGCAGGAACAGCGGCATCATGACGGCGGAGACGAACAACACGCCCAGCAGCGGCAGGCCGCGCCAGAATTCGATGTAGCCGATCGACAGCGACCGGACGACGCCAAGTGGCGATTGCCGTCCAACCGCCAGCAGGATGCCAAGTGGCAGCGCCAGCGCCGTCACCATGAGTGTCACGATCACGTTGAGCATCAGGCCGCCCCAGAGATCCGGGTCGACCCAGGTCATGGGCCGCACGCCGCCCACCAGCAGCCAGTAGGCCAACAGCGGAAAAAGCGTCAGCAGCAGCAGGAGCGGGACGAGGCGATTCCGAGTGCGTGCACGCAGCACCGGGGCGCAGAAGACCGCCAGCAGCACCGCCGCCAGATCCACGCGCCATGTCTCGTTTTGGGGATAGTGCCCGTAGATCAGGATCGGCAGCCGCAACCGGATGAACGTCCAGCAAGCGCCGTCGCCGGTGCACGCAGCCTGCGTGCTGCCCGACACTGTCGCTTCGAGCACGGCCCAACGCAGGAACGGCACTGCCAGCGCAACGACGCCGGCGATCGCCAGGAGCGTCAGGGCTGTGTTGCTGATCGAGCTGAACAGGTTCCGGTGCAGCCACGTAGCGCCCGCACGTGCCCATCCGGACGGCGCCGCGGGCGGCGGCCTCACGAGGGGGGCGGCGGAGATGTCCTGGCCCCGGTGGGCCGCGACCGGAAGCCCTGGCGTCATCGGCTGACCAAGCTTACCCGCCGGTTGTACCAGTTCATGAAGGCAGCGATCAGCAAGCTGATCGTGAGGAAAACGGCGGCGACGAGGGTCATCGTTTCGATCTCCCTGCCGGACTGGTTCAGGACGGTGCCCGCAAAGATCTGGAAAATCTCGGGGTAGCCGATGGCCGCGCCGAGCGAGCTGCTTTTCACCAGATTGAAGTACTGGCTGGTCAATGGCGGCACCATCATGCGCACCGCCTGCGGCAGGACGATTGAGACCAGCACCCGGCGCGGCCGCAGACCCAGCGCCCTGGCGGCCTCGATCTGTCCGGCGGGCACCGCCTGTATCGCGCCACGGACGATTTCGGCAATGAACGCGGCGGAGTAGATCGAAAGCCCAAGCCACAGCGCCACGAGTTCCGGCGGCACCACGGCACCGCCGCGCACGTTGAAGCCGCCCGCCACCGGCCAGTCGACATGCGCGATTGCAAACGCGGCCGGCACGCAGGCGCCGAACGGCAGCCAGAGCCAGCGCCGCACGCCGCGGCGCTGAACAAGCACCACGCCCGCCGCCAGCAGGACCGCCGCAAGTGCCAGCAGCCACGGCGCCGCAGCGGAGAGCGTTATGGCCGGGATATAGAGGCCCCGCACGTTCAGCAGGATACCCGGCGGCAGGATCAGGCTCTGTCGCGGTCCCGGCAGCGATTGCAGAACCGCGACGTACCAGAACACCACCTGGATCAGCTGCGGCGTATTGCGCACCACCTCGATGAAGGCGGTCGCCAACAGCCGCAGCAGCCAGTTCACCGACAGCCGCATGATACCGACAAGCAGCCCAAGCAGTGTCGCTGCTATGATCCCGAGGGCCGACACCAGCAGCGTATTTGCCAGCGCCACGAGCAGCACGCGGCCGTAGCTGTCATGGGTCGACCAGTCCAGGAGATGGAACGGGATATCAAAATTCGCCGGCGCGCTCAGATAGGCGAAACTGAAGCCCAGATGCCGTGCGGCAAGATTGGCGGCGGCATTGCGCGCCAGCAACCCCGCCGCCACGAGCACGAGAAACAGCAGGCCCCATTGCGCCGCGCGTGCGCGGCGGGACGGAACGCGGACCATGCGCGTGCCGTACGGCCCTCAGTACCAGGGCGGCGGGATCTGCAGACCGCCATGGTTCCAGAGATTGTTCATGCCGCGCGGCAGGCCCAATCCCTTGGGGCCGAAATAGGTGTCATAGATTTCGCCATAGTTGCCCACGTCGCGAATGATGCGGAATGACCAATCGTCATCGACGCCGAGCATCTTGCCGAACCCACCCTCCAGGCCGAGGAACTTCCGCATGCTGGGATCGGTCGCCGTCTTCTTTGCGTCGGTGACATTCGCCCGGGTCAGCCCCAGCACCTCGCCCTCAAGCATGGCGTAGTGCGTCCATTTCACGAGAATGGTCCACCTTTCGTCGCCCTGCCGCGTGTAGGGCCCGAGAACGGATCGCGAAATGGTCTCCTCGAGGATCGTCCAGTCGCTCGGGTTCTTCATGCTGGACCGGGCGGCCGCCACGCTGCCGGCGTCGTCGGTATAGCCGTCGCAGCGCCCTGCCTCGGCCGCCGCGAACGCCTGCTCCGGGCGCTCGAACAGCAGCGTCCCGATCTTGGTGTGGTTGATCTGGTTGAAGTCGGCGATGTTCTTCTCGAGCGTGGTGCCGGTCTCCACGCAGATCGTAGCGCCATCGAGGCCTTTGACGCTCGTGACGTTCAGGCTCTTGCGCACCATGAAGCCCTGGCCGGTGTAGAAATTGGTCACCGGTTCAGCCAGGCCAAGCTGCGTGTTGCGGACGAAGGTATGTTCGGAATTGCGGATCAGCACGTCGATCTCGCCGGACTTCAGAACGGTGAACCGTACCTGCGAGGTCAGGCCGACATACTTTACTTTGTCCGGGTCCCCCAGGATGGCGGTGGCCAGCGCACGGCACAACGAGACGTTGAGCCCTTGCCATTTGCCGCTGGAATCCTGGAACGCGTAGCCCGGGATGCCGCTGTCGACACCGCAGACCAGCTGACCGCGCTTTTTCACGGCGTCCAAAGTGGGGCTTTGAACATCCTGGGCCCTGGCTACGGCCACACCGGCGATCGACGCCGCGCAGACAACCACCCCAGCGATGAACTGGGTATTCAACCACCTCATGGTATCAGATCCTTCTATCGGGAACGGGCTTGCTGAATCGCTGTCTTGTCGACGGCCGCAGTATGACGCAGTCCATGCGCGATTAGCAATCGAGGTGCCATGGGGACGCATGCCACCGCCACGAATTGCCGTATCAGGTATCACCAATTAACGTACGTCAAAACGAAAGGAGTTTGCCTGCCGATTGCACGGAAAGCGATACATGGAACCCGGAATCGCCTGCCACCCGCCCACTCTTGCAGCAGAAACTGGCGGCGCTGCGCGCATTTGACGCAGGGACACGGACGTAGCCAGCGTCGCTGGTCGATCCAGCAACGCAAAGCCCGCGCAAGCGGTCGGGCTTGCGCGGGCCTGGTCGGATTGGGATTGCGAGTGGGTTACGACGAGATGGTTGCGGGGATAGGATTTGAACCTATGACCTTCAGGTTATGAGCCTGACGAGCTACCGGGCTGCTCCACCCCGCGTGGGTGAGGGTGTGTGTGGTTGTGTGCTTCCCGCTGGGGTTGAGCGGGGTGGGGTGGGTTGGAAGACCTGGCGGCGACCTACTCTCCCGCGTCTTGGGACGCAGTACCATGGGCGCTGGGGGTTTTCACGGCCGAGTTCGGGATGGGATCGGGTGCAGTCTCCCCGCCAAAGCCACCAGGTCGTCCAACCCACCCCGTTGGTGTCGGGGTGGTATCGCAGGTTCTGGTGGGGTTGTGTGCATGTGGTGGGATGGGATGGTGTGTCACGGCAGCGATGGGGTGTGGATTGCTGCTGTGCATGGAAGGCGATCTCGAGCCGATCGGGCGATTAGGACCGGTTAGCTGAGTGGGTTGCCCCACGTATACACCCGGCCTATCGACGTGATGGTCTATCACGGCCCTCGGGGAGACCTGGTTTCGAGGTAAGTTTCCCGCTTAGATGCTTTCAGCGGTTATCTTGTCCGCACATAGCTACCCGGCGGTGCCGCTGGCGCGACAACCGGTTCACCAGAGGTGCGTCCATCCCGGTCCTCTCGTACTAGGGACAGATCCTCTCAAGTCTCCTTCACCCACGGCAGATAGGGACCGAACTGTCTCACGACGTTCTAAACCCAGCTCACGTACCACTTTAATCGGCGAACAGCCGAACCCTTGGGACCTGCTCCAGCCCCAGGATGTGATGAGCCGACATCGAGGTGCCAAACCTCCCCGTCGATGTGGACTCTTGGGGGAGATCAGCCTGTTATCCCTAGAGTACCTTTTATCCGTTGAGCGATGGCCCTTCCACGCGGGACCACCGGATCACTATGGCCGACTTTCGTCTCTGCTCGAGCTGTCGCTCTCGCAGTCAGGCGGGCTTATGCCATTGCACTCAGCAGCCGATGTCCGACCGGCCTGAGCCCACCATCGCGCGCCTCCGTTACTGTTTGGGAGGCGACCGCCCCAGTCAAACTGCCCACCATGCAGGGTCCCGGATCGGGATGACCGATCGCGGTTAGACATCAGAAGAGTTCAGGGCGGTATTTCAAGGGTGGCTCCACACAAGCTAGCGCCCATGCTTCAAAGCCTCCCGCCTATCCTACACAGCACTCTCCTAATGCCACTGCAAAGCTGCAGTAAAGGTTCATAGGGTCTTTCCGTCTGACCGCGGGTACCCCGCATCTTCACGGGGAATTCAATTTCGCTGAGCCGATGCCGGAGACAGTGGGGAAGTCGTTACGCCATTCGTGCAGGTCGGAACTTACCCGACAAGGAATTTCGCTACCTTAGGACCGTTATAGTTACGGCCGCCGTTTACCGGGGCTTCAATTCAGTGCTTGCACACCTCCTCTTAACCTTCCGGCACCGGGCAGGCGTCAGACCCTATACGTCGTCTCTCGACTTCGCAGAGCCCTGTGTTTTTACTAAACAGTCGCTACCCCCTGGTCTGTGCCACCCAGCCGAGGTTGCCCTCAACAAGGTCCCGCTTATCCCGAAGTTACGCGGGCAATTTGCCTAGTTCCTTCGACATCGTTCTCTCAAGCGCCTTGGTATGCTCTACCAGTCCACCTGTGTCGGTTTAGGGTACGGTCTCTACGCTGGAGCTGTTTCCTGGAACGATCCAATGGCATGCACAATCCGATAAGCACACACCAGACTTCACGTTCGTCACTTCCAGCAGGCCCAGGAATATTCACCTGGTTCCCATCGACTACGGCTTTCGCCCTCGCCTTAGGGGCCGGCTCACCCTGCGCGGATTAACCTTGCGCAGGAACCCTTGGACTTACGGCGACAGAGTTTCTCACTCTGTTTGTCGCTACTCATGTCAGCATTCGCACTTCCGATACCTCCAGCAGGGGTCACCCCTCTGCCTTCACAGGCCTACGGAACGCTCCGCTACCGCGCACTCGCGTGCACCCGCAGCTTCGGTACGTGGCTTGAGCCCCGTTACATTTTCGGCGCAGGATTTCTATTAGACCAGTGAGCTATTACGCTTTCTTTAAAGGATGGCTGCTTCTAAGCCAACCTCCTGGTTGTTTTGGAATTCCCACATCCTTTCCCACTTAGCCACGATTTGGGGACCTTAGCTGGCGGTCTGGGCTGTTTCCCTCTCGACGACGGACCTTAGCACCCGCCGTCTGTCTGCCAGGCTATACTTCCGGGTATTCGGAGTTTGGTTAGGTTTGGTAAGCCTTTGGG
>CAVXUK010000004.1:0-1855000 GCA_963764895.1 uncultured Pseudomonadota bacterium | reverse complement strand
TCGCTGCGCGCCTGGTCGAGCTGCTCCTTCAGCGTCTGGTTCTCGATGCAGCTTTTCCTTCTCCGCCTTCCACGCCGCGGTCAGCGCGTTGGATTTCTCCTCCAGCGCCGGCCAGCTCGTGCTCCAGCTTCTCCAGCCGCTCGCGGCTCGCCGGATCGTCTCTCGCGCTTCAGCGCCTCGCGCTCGATCTTGAGCTGCATCACCCGGCGGTCCAGCTCGTCCAGTTCCTCCGGCTTGCTGTCCACCTGCATGCGCAGCCGGCTGGCCGCCTCGTCCATCAGGTCGATCGCCTTGTCGGGCAGGAAGCGGTCGGTGATGTAGCGGTTGGACAGCGTCGCCGCCGCGACCAGCGCGCCGTCGGTGATGCGCACGCCGTGATGCAGCTCGTATTTCTCCTTGATGCCGCGCAGGATGCTGATCGTGTCCGCGACACTCGGCTCGCCGACGAACACCGGCTGGAAGCGCCGCGCCAGCGCCGCATCCTTCTCGACATGCTTGCGGTACTCGTCGAGCGTGGTGGCGCCGACGCAATGCAGCGCGCCGCGCGCCAGCTCCGGCTTCAGCAGGTTGGAGGCGTCCATCGCGCCGTCCGCCCGGCCGGCGCCGACCAGCGTGTGCATCTCGTCGATGAACAGGATGACCTCGCCGTTCGGTGCTCTCGATCTCCTTCAGCACGGCCTTCAGCCGTTCCTCGAACTCGCCGCGGAATTTCGCGCCGGCCACCATCGCGCCGAGATCGAGCGCCAGCAGCCGCTTGTCCTTCAGCGCCTCCGGCACGTCGCCGTTGACGATGCGCAGCGCCAGCCCCTCGACGATCGCGGTCTTGCCGACGCCGGGCTCGCCGATCAGCACCGGGTTGTTCTTGGTGCGGCGCGCCAGCACCTGGATGGTGCGGCGGATCTCCTCGTCGCGGCCGATCACCGGGTCGAGCTTGCCCTCCCGCGCCAGCGCGGTCACGTCACGCGCGTATTTCTTCAGCGCGTCGAACGTCGCTTCGGCGTTCTGGCTGGTCGACCTTGCGGCCCTTGCGGATGTCGGTGACCGCCTTCTCCAGCGCCTGCGGCGTCGCGCCCGCGCTCCGCAGCGCCCGCGCCGGCCGGCCCGTCGCTCGCGGCGAGCGCCACCAGCAGCCGGTCCTGCGCCACGTATTCGTCGCCGGCCTTCTCGGCCGCGCTGCTGCGCGCGCATCGAGCACGCGCACCAGGTCCGGCGTGATCTGCGGCTGGCTGGCCCCGCCGCCCTGCACCTTCGGCATGCTTGCCGAGCTCCAGCTCCACCGCCGTCCGCACCGCGCTGGTCGTCGCCGCCGGCGGCGCGGATCAGCCCGGCGGCCGCGCCCTCCTCGTCGTCCAGCAGCGCCTTCAGCAGATGTTCCGGCGTGAGCTGCGTGGTGGAACTCGCGGATCGCGATGGTCTGCGCGGCCTGCAGGAAGCCGCGCGCCCGGTCGGTGAATTTCTCGATATCCATGTCTCTGGTCCCTTCTCAGGCGACCAGAGCCCCCGCCCCTACACTTAGGCGACGATGGGCTATCCTCGCCAGCCGAATTGGGAAATGATGCACATCAACTCAAGTGCTTGTGCCGTCGGCGCGACGGTCGCGAGGGGCTAGCATGCGCATCGAGCATCTCTATCGCTATCCGGTGAAGGGCCTAACCGCCGAGGCGCTGGAGGAGGTCGCCGTCGAACCGGGCAGCACCTTGCCGTGGGACCGCGCCTTCGCGCTGGCCCAGGGCGACGCGCCGTTCGACCCGGCCGCTCCGCAGCTGGCTGCAGAAGACGCATTTCATGTGCCTGATGGCCAACGCCCGCGCCGCCGCGCTGAGCTCCAGCTTCGACCCGCATGACGGCGTGCTCGCCCTTCGTGCCCCCGACGGCAGCACGATCGCCGAGAACGTGCTGACCGAACAGGGCCGCATGTCCATCGCCGGCTGGCTCGCGGCGTTTCTCGGGCCGGAGGCGCGCGGCACGCCGCGCTTCCATCACGTGCCCGGCCACTCCTTCAGCGACGTGAGCGCCAAGGTGATCAGCCTGATCAACCTCGCCAGCCTGGCCGATCTGGAGGCACGCGTCGGCGCCCCGCGCCACCGGCTGCGCTTCCGCGCCAACGTCTATTTCTCGGGCGCGCCGGCGTGGAGCGAGTTCGACTGGATCGGTCAGGAGCTGCTGGCCGGCGGCACGCGGCTGCGCGTCGTCAAGCGCATTCCGCGCTGCCCCGCCACCGAGGTGAATCCGGAGACGGCCGAGCGGGACGCCAAACCCGTGGCCGAACTGCGCGCCGCGTTCGGCCACCCCGATCTGGGCATCTATGCCGACGTGATCGATGGCGGCCGGCTCGCGGTTGGCGACGCGATCGAGGCTGTGTCGCCGGAATAGCCGCTCAGACGTGAAAGCTCTCGCCGCAGCCGCAGCGGCCCTTTTCGTTCGGGTTGGTGAAGGTAAAGCCGGACGACAGCGCCTTCACCTCGTAGTCCATCACGGTGCCGATCAGGAACAGGCTGGCCTTGCGGTCGACCAGGACGGTCACGCCCTTGTCGGTCACCACCTCGTCGCCCGGCCCCGGCGCCTCGACCCAGCTCATCTGATACGACAGGCCGGAGCACCCCTTCGTGCCCACGCCGATGCGCAGCAGCTTGCCTTCCTGGCCCTTCTGCATACAGCGCGCGCAGCCGGTCGGCGGCGCCATCGGTCAGCGCCATCAGCGGCGGCAACGCGCGGCGGGTCTTTCCGGACGGCGTGACGGGTGCGTTCATGGTCATCCCCAGATTGGAATCCGTCAGAACATGTTCAACGCGAGGCGGGCATCCTCGGTCATGCGGGATTGATCCCATGGCGGGTCCCACACCACCTCGACCTCGCATTCCTTGACGCCGTCCACGGCCATGACCGCCTCGCGTACCTGTTCGGGCAGTTCCTGCGCGCTGGGGCAGGCCGGGGCGGTCAGCGTCATCTCGACATGCACCTCGCCAGTCATCGCTGATATCGATCGCATAGACGAGACCCAGTTCGTAGATGTTCACCGGGATTTCCGGGTCGTAGACTGTCGCGCAGGCGGCGATCACCGCATCCTCGCTGACGCGGCCGGCCTGCTCTCCGTCAGGCGTCCAGACGCCGGGCGTCCCGTCATGCGGCGGCGGCGCGGTATGCGCCTGCACCGCGGTATCCGCCTGCATGTCGCCTGTCTCGTTACTCACTGCTGGCGCTCCTTCCGTTCTCGCCGGCATGCCCATCCAGCGCCGCCAGAAGCGCATGCCATGCGAGCGTGGCGCACTTGACTCGTGATGGATACTCATGAACCCCCGCCAGCGGCTGCAGCCGCTCCATTGCCTCGTCACCCTCCGAGGTCGCCCCGGTCCGCGCCATGTCGCGGAATTTCTCCGCCAGCACGCGCACGTCACCATCCGTACGGCCGGCAACCACTTCGGCCATCAGGTCCGCCGAGGCGATGCTGATCGCGCAGCCGCGCGCCTCGAACCCGGTCTGCGCGATGCGGCCATCGGCGCCGTGCTGCACCCAGACCTGCACGCGGTCGCCGCACATCGGGTTGTCGCCCTTGGCCGTCGCGTCGAACGCCGCCAGCCGCGCGCCGTGCCGCGGCCGGCGGCCGTGGTCGAGGATGACTTCCTGATACAGATCGCGCAGGTCGTCGAACATCAGGCGAAGAACTCCCGCACCCGCTCCAGCGTATCGGCCAGCATGTCGATCTCCTCGTGCGTCGTATACACGCCGAAACTCGCCCGCGCCGTGCTGTCCAACCCGAGCCGATGCATCAGCGGCTCGGCGCAATGATGCCCGGCCCGCACCGCGATCCCCTGCCGATCCAGCAATGTCGCGATGTCATGCGCATGCGCGCCGTCGAGCGTGAAACTGACCACGCCGCCACGGTCCTGCGCGCGGCCGATCACCGCAAGCCCGTCGATCGGCGACGAGCCGCGCCAGCGCATGGTCGGTCAGGCTGGCCTCGTGCGCGGCGATCGCCTCGTAGCCGATGCTCTCGACAAAGCCGATAGCGGCATCGAGCCCGATCGCCTCCAGGATCGCCGGCGTCCCCGCCTCGAATTTGTGCGGCACCTGGGCCCAGGTGCTGCGCTCGAACGTCACCGAGCCGATCATGTCGCCGCCGCCCAGGAACGGCGGCATCGCCTCCAGCAATTCGCGTGCGGGCCCACAGCACGCCGATGCCGGTCGGCCCGTACAGCTTGTGGCCGGTGAACGCATAGAAATCGGCGTCCGAGCGCCTGCACGTCCACGCGGCGATGCACCACCGCCTGGCTGCCGTCGAACAGCACCTTCGCGCCGTGCTCGTGCGCCAGCGCCGCAATGCGTGCGGCCGGCGTGTAGGTGCCGAGCACGTTCGACATATGCGTGATCGCGACCAGACCGACGCTTGCCGTCCTGCAGCAGCGCCTCGAGCGCCGCCATGTCCAGCTCGCCCGCATCGGTCACCGGCGCGACCCGCAGCTCGATGCCGTGCGCGTCGCGCAGCAACTGCCACGGCACGATGTTGGAGTGGTGCTCCATCTCGGAGATCACCACCGCCTGCCCGGGCTTCAGCACGCCGCGCCCGATAGCTGTGCGCGACGAGGTTGATCGCCTCGGTGCTGTTGCGCATGAAGACGATTTCGTTGCGGTCGGTGGCGTTGATCAGCCGCGCCACGGAGTCGCGCGTGGCCTCGTAGGCGTCGGTCGTGCGCTCGCTCATCCAGTGCAGGCCGCGATGCACGTTGGCGTATTGCGTCTCCATCGCATGCACCATCGCCTCGATCACGACGCGCGGCTTCTGCGCGCTGGCGGCGCTGTCGAGGAACACCAGAGGCTTGCCGCGCACCGTCTCGCGCAGGATCGGGAATTGCGCGCGGATCTGCTGCCACGTTCAGCATCACCGGGCGGGTCGCGACGTTCATGCGCGTTTGCCTCTCCCACCAGCCACTCGACGGCTGCTTCCAGCGCCGCACGGCCGGCGTCATGCGCGATCGGGTCCAGCGCCTCGGTCAGGAAGGCGCGCACCAGCATCGCCCGCGCCTCGGCATCCGGAATGCCGCGGCTGCGCAGATAGAACAGCTGCTCGGCGTCGAGTTCGCCGACCGTCGCGCCGTGGCTGCACTTCACGTCGTCGGCGAAGATCTCCAGCTCCGGCTTGCTGTCCATCTCCGCGTCGGGCGACAGCAGCAGCGCCTGGTTCATCTGGTAGCCGTCGGTCTTCTGCGCATCGCGCGCGACCTCGATCTTGCCCTGGAACACGCCGCGCGACCGCCCGGCCAGCACGTTCTTCACCGTCTGGCGTGAGGCGCAGGAGGGGGCCGTCGTGCCGCACCACGGTGGTGAAGTCGGCGTGCTGCGTGCCGGCCAAGCAACTGCGCCGCGTTCAGATGCGCCGACGCGCCGGCACCGGCCAGCCGCGCATGCACCTCCATGCGTGCGAGCCGCGCGCCGAGCACGAGCGAGAAACTGTCATAGGTGCCGCGCGCCGCGACGTCGGCATACAGCGTCGAGAGATGGAACGCCGCGAGCGACTCGTCCTGCAGCCGCAGATGCGTCAGCGTGGCGCCTTCGCCCACCGACGACCTCGAACACCGGGTTGTGCAGATACGCGCCCTCGCCCAGCGACACGTCGAGCAGCGTCAGCGACGCACCCGCGCCAAGCTGCACGCTATGTCGAGGATGGAACGCCACCGGCCGTTCCGATGCACCGCTGCCGAGGCTCGCCAGCACCAGCGTTCCGCCATCGACGCCGGCCGCCACCTCGATGGCGGCACCATCCTCGGCCAGCATCGTGTTCAGCGCCACCAGTCTGTCCTGCTCCGGCTGCGCGAGCGTGCCATACGCCGGGCCGCCGACGCGCACGGCGGCGTGCGACGGCACCACCGAAAGATCGTCGCGGAAGCGGCCATCCACGAACACCAGACGCGGCGCGTCCGGTGCCGGCAAGCGCGCCATCAACGCCGCGCACTCGGCAACCGGTGTCAGCGGCTCGGCAAATCGCACCTCGGCGAGCGGGCGCAGGCTGGTGTAATGCCATGCCTCGTCGCGCAGGCCCGGCAGGCCGTTGCGACGGAACGCGGCCGCCCCCTCCGCGCGCGTCGCCGCATCGCCGGGCAGCCGGGCGCGCAGCCCGTCATAGCGCGCGACGAACGCCGCTTCGCCTCGGCCAGCCAACCCGGCGGCGGCCGGCGGATGTTCGCCAGCGCGTTCATGCCGCGTCCGCCACCACGGACGCATAGCCGCGGGCTTCCAGCTCACGCGCCAGCTCCGGCCCGCCGGAACGCACGATCCGCCCGGCCGCCAGCACATGCACGCGATCCGGCACGATATGGTCCAGCAGCCGCTGGTAATGCGTGATGACCAGCGCCGACGAATCCGGCCCGCGCAGCGCGTTCACGCCGTCGGCGACGATCTTCAGCGCATCGATGTCGAGCCCGCTGTCGGTCTCGTCGAGAATCGCCAGCTTCGGCCGCAGGATCGCCATCTGCAGCACTTCGTTGCGCTTCTTCTCGCCGCCGGAGAAGCCGACATTGACGTTGCGCTTCAGCATGTCGTCCGGCATCGCCAGCCGCTTCGCTCTCGGCGCGCGCGAGCTTGCAGGAACTGCACCGCATCCAGTTCCGGCCTCGCCGCGCGCGCGGCGGATGCGAGTTCAGCGCGGTGCGCAGGAAATTCGCGTTGCCGACGCCCGGCAGCTCCACCGGATACTGGAACGCGAGGAACAGGCCGGCCGCCGCGCGCTCCTCCGGCTCCATCGCCAGCAGGTCCTGGCCGTCGAACGTCGCCGCTGCCGCCGGTCACCTCATAGCCCTCGCGGCCGGACAGCACGTAGGACGAGCGTGGATTTGCCGGAGCCGTTCGGCCCCATGATGGCATGCACCTCGCCCGTCGGCACGACCAGGTCGATCCCGTGCAGGATCGGCTTGTCGTCGATCGTCGCGGTCAGGCCCTTGATTTCGAGCATCGACGTTCCTTAGCCCACCGAGCCTTCGAGGCTCACGGCGAGCAGCTTCTGCGCCTCGACCGCGAACTCCATCGGCAGTTCCTTCAGCACGTCCTTGCAGAAGCCGTTGACGATCAGGTTCACCGCATCCTCTTCCGACAGCCCGCGCTGGCGGCAGTAGAACAGCTGGTCGTCGGCGATCTTCGACGTCGTCGCCTCGTGCTCGACCTTCGCCGTCGGGTTGCGGCTTTCGATATACGGCACGGTATGCGCGCCGCACCGGTCGCCGATGAGCAGGCTGTCGCACTGCGTGTGGTTCCGCGCGCCATGCCGCCTTGCGGCATGCATGCGCACCTGGCCGCGATAGGTGTTGTCCGAGCGCCCGGCGCTGATGCCCTTGGCGACGATCGTGCTGCGCGTGTTGCGGCCGATATGGATCATCTTGGTGCCGGTATCGGCCTGCTGGCGGTTGGTCGTCACCGCGACCGAGTAGAACTCGCCCACGCTGTCGTCGCCCTGCAGGATGCAGCTCGGGTATTTCCAGGTGATCGCCGATCCGGTCTCCACCTGCGTCCAGCTGATCTTGCTGCGCGCGCCGCGGCAGGCGCCGCGCTTGGTGACGAAGTTGTAGATGCCGCCACGCCCTTCCGCGTCGCCCGGATACCAGTTCTGCACCGTGCTGTATTTGATCTGCGCATCGTCCAGCGCGACCAGCTCCACCACCGCCGCGTGCAGCTGGTTCTCGTCGCGCTGCGGCGCCGTGCAGCCTTCGAGGTAGGAGACGTAGCTGCCGGCCTCGGCGATGATCAGCGTGCGCTCGAACTGCCCGGTGTTGCGCGCATTGATGCGGAAATAGGTGGACAGCTCCATCGGGCAGCGCACGCCCTTGGGCACGAAGACGAAGCTGCCGTCGGTGAACACGGCCGAATTCAGCGCCGCGAAGAAATTGTCGCCCTGCGGCACCACGCTGCCGAGATACTTGCGCACCAGATCGGGATGCTCGCGCACCGCCTCGCTGATCGGGCAGAAGATCACGCCGGCCTTCGCGAGCGTCGCGCGGAACGTGGTGGCGACCGAGACGCTGTCGAACACCGCATCCACCGCGACCTGCGGCCGCTCGTCCGCGCCCGGCTCGACGCCGGCGAGGATCGCGCGCTCCTGCAGCGGAATGCCGAGCTTCTCGTAGGTCGCCAGCAACTCGGGATCGACCTCGTCCAGGCTCGTCGGCCCGCGCCTTGCGCTTGGGGGCCGCGTAGTAATGCAGGTCCTGGTAGTCGATCGGCGGGTGTTCCACCTGCGCCCAATGCGGCTCCTCCATCGTCGCCACGCGGCGAACGCCTTCAGCCGCCACGCCAGCAGCCACTCCGGCTCGCTCCTTGCGCGCCGAGATCAGGCGGATGGTGTCCTCGGTCAGCCCCTTGGGCGCCAGGTCCATCTCGATGTCGGTCGAGAAGCCCCATTTGTAGCGGATTCTCGCGTGACGGCCTGGACGGTCTCCAGGGTATCGGCGGCTTGCAGACATTCGAACTTCCCTATTCGGCGGCAGCGTGGCTTGCGGCGCGGCCGTCTGCCGGCCGGCGCGAAACGCCGGCGGAACCGAGGCCGCGCGCATATCGGCGAGCGTGATCGCGGACAAGCGCCCCGCGGATCGCGTCATTCACCAGATCCCAGCGGCCCTTCACGGCGCACATGCCCTGCACGTCGCAGGCACGCCGGCGCCGCTCGACGCAGGCGGTCAGCGCGATCGGCCCATCGACCGCGGCGATCACGTCGGCGACCGAAATCGCCGCGAGCGGCCGCGCCAGCCGGTAGCCGCCGCGCGCGCCGCGCTGCGAGACGACCAGGCCGGCGCTGGTCAAGCGCCTTCAGCACCTTGGCGACCGTCGGCTCCGGCACTCCGGTCGCGGCGGCGATGCCCGGCGACGTCTGCACCGCATCATCGGCTCCCGCCCGCGCCAGCGCCCGCTCGCCGTCCGCGAGGCGGATCAGCACGACCACCGCATAATCGGTCAGCTTGGAAAGCCGCAACATGATCTTTCCTGACGACAGTCCGTATCAGGACCACCTTGGTCCGGTTTCCGGCACATGGGGCATCCGCCGGGCGGCGTCAAGGCGGAAAGGCGCAGATGGACAGACTGGAAACCGCGCGCTATCGGAGCTGTGTCCATGGCGCAAATCCCCTCGCCCGAATCGGTCACGCCACGCCCGGCGGCCAGCCTGCTGTTGCTGCGTCACGGCACGCTTGGACCGGAGACGCTGATGGGGCTGCGCGGCGCCGGCCACCGCTTCATGCCCAACCGGCTGGTGTTCCCCGGCGGCGGCGTCGACCCCGAGGATCATGTCGCGCCGCAGGCCACGCCGCTCCGGCCGGAGGTGCGGGCGCGCCTCGGCGCGGACGCCGATCGCACTGGCCGCCGCGGCGGCACGCGAGCTGGAAGAGGAAACCGGATTGTCCCTCGGCCATCCGCCGACGCTGGACGGGCTGGAATATCTGTGCCGCGCGATCACGCCGCCCGCCTCGCCGGTGCGCTTCGACGCACGCTTCTTCGTGGTCGATGCGGCAGCGGCGACCGGCACGCTCGCCGGCTCGGGCGAACTGGAGGGTCTGCGCTTCTATCCGGTAGCCGAGGCGCTGACGCTCGATCTGGCTCACGCGACCCGGGCGGTGCTGGAAAAGCTCCTGGAATTCCTGGCCGTCGGCCCCGCGCAATGGCGCCCGCTCGCCCTGATCGAGCGAGTCTGGCGCATGGCGTAGGGCGGATGCAATCCGCCTCTCGCGTCGCCATGCGAAGCGGCGGGTTTCACCCGCGCTACGAGTAACGAGCGCGCCAGACATCCTCGCCCGCTTCGGCGCGGCCCTCGGCCGCCAGCTTGAGCAGATGCGCCAGAACGCTTGCCTCGGCAAAGCGGCGCAGCCTTGGGTCGAGCCCCACATACAGGGCCGCGACCAGGCTGGCGGGCGTTTGCGCGGCCTTCGCCAACGCGGCGACGATATCGGCCTCCCGTTGCAACCGGTGTTCCAGCAGCGCCGCGACGAAGCCCCGCGGGTCGGCGATCGGCGGGCCGTGGCCGGGCAGGAACACCGCGTCGTCGCGCGCCAGCATCCGGTGCAGGCTGGTGAAATAGGCCGCCATGTCGCCATCCGGCGGAATGACGACGCTGGTCGCGAACGACATCACATGGTCGCCGCTGAACACCACGCCGTCGTCGCGCGCGAAGCACAGATGGTCCGCCGCATGGCCGGGCGTATGCAGCGCGGTCCATGCGCCGATGCGCTCGCCGTCCGCCAGATGCTGCCCGCAGGCGTGGCCGAACGCCGGTGCCCCGGTCGCGGCAAGCAGCGCCGGCAGTCCGCCCACATGGTCGGCGTGGCCGTGGCTGACCAGCACCCGAACGATCGGGCCACCCGCCGAGGCCAGGATCGCGGCGACATGGGCCGCACTGTCCGGCCCCGGGTCCAGCACCGTGACACCGGCCGCGCCGTCGATCAGGTAGGTATTGGTGCCATAGTAGGTCATCGGCCCCGGATTGTCCGCCACCAGCCGCCGCACGCCCGGCGCCACCACGAACGCGATCCCGCGCGGCGGCTCCGGTTCGGTCAGCAGCGCCAGGCTCATCGACCGCACGTCATTGGTCGCTCCGCTGGGCGAGGGCCGAGGCGGCCATCGTGATGGCCCCGCCGGGTGATAGGCGCTCGGCGCGGCTGCGGCGGCGTTCATGCCGAAAATTATCCAGCCCGCCGGCCGCCACCAGCGCCGCGCCGCCGATCGTCGACCACGACGGCACCTGCGAGAATACCAGATAGCCGAACAGCACGGCCCAGATCATGCCGGTATACTCGTACGGCGCCAGCGCTCCCATCGGTGCCAGCGCGGCCGCGCGGGCGTGCAGCCAGTGCGCCACCCCGTTCGACGCGCCCAGCACCAGCATCGCCAGCACCACCGTGGTGTCGATGCCCGGCACTTTGAACCCGAACGTCAGCAGCAGCGCGCCGACCGGCAGATGGAACGCCAGCAGCCAGAACGTCAGGCATTCCGGCGTCTCGGTCGTCGCCAGCACCCGTGTCAGGTTGCGGCTGATGGCCATGCCGAACACCCCCGTCAGCAGCAGCAGCGTCACCGGCGTCCACAAATCGCCGCCCGGCCGCAGCATCACGAGCATGCCGGCAAAGCCAATCAGCGTGGCGATCACGCGCCGTCGCGTCAGCCGCTCGCCCAGCATCGGCACGGCGAGCAGGATCATCAGCAACGGCGCCGCGTAGCCCACCGCGTAGCTGTCCGCGAGCAACATCGCGGATTGCCAGGCGATGTACCAGGTCAGCGTGGAAACGGCATGCACGATGCTGCGGAACATCACCAGCGCGCCCCGCACCGGCAGCAGCCGCCGCAGCCGGCGCGGCCCGTCGCCGACATGCCGCCACGCCACCGCCATCACCACCAGGCCGCCGATCGCGCCGCGGCCGAACATCGCACCGACCACGCCCGCCACCGGCAGCGCCAGGATCGTCGCCACGTCGCCCACCGTCAGCAGCAGGAAGCACACATTCGCCAGCGCGATGCCACGCACCGCGTCGGTCCCGGTGTCACCCAGCACCCGACGCACCTTCAACTCAGGCAAATCGGCGCCTCCCCGCTCATGCACACCGCGCCGGTATCGTCGCGAGATTCCACCCGCATGTCCGCCCCATCTGGCATGGCGAGCAACGTCAAGGTCCGGTCATGGAACGCCGGCCGCCAGCCGCGATAGGCGAACCCGCTCAGCCGCCGCCCGCCCGCTGCCTGGACCGCCAGCGCGGCGAGCAAGGTGGCCTGCAGCGGCCCGTGCACGATCAGGCCCGGATAGCCCTCCACGCGCGTCACGTAATCCAGGTCGTAGTGGATGCGGTGCCCATTGCCGGTCAGCGCCGAGTAGCGGAACAGCAGCACCGCATCCGGCCGCACCTCCCGCCGTGCCGCACCGACAGGCGGCGGCGGGGCCGCGGGCGCAGGCTTGACGGCGCTGCCCTCGGTGCCCCGGTAGACGATGTCCTGCTCCTCGCTGACGGCCACGCCGTCCGGCCCGGCGATCTCATGGCGCACCGTGACGAACACCAGCCGCCCGCTGCCACCGGTCTTCTCCTCGATTGCGGAGATCGTGCTGGTGCGCGTCACCGCGTCGCCGATGCGCAGCTCGCCGGGGAAGCGCACCCGTCCGCCGGCCCACATCCGGCGCGGCAGGTCGTTGACGGGCGGCAGGAAGCCGCCGCGCCGAGGGTGCCCATCCAGCCCCAGCACTGATGCCGGCGCCCAGTCCTGGAACAGCATCCAGTGCCACAGCGGCGGCAACACCTCGCCCACCGGCTCCAGGTCCAGGCTCGCCGCCAGGCCGCGCGCCAACAGCGGCCAAACGGTGTCCGTCCGGGTTTCGGACCTGCCGAGGTAGTCCTGATATGTCATTGCCGTGCATCGTTGGACGTTGCCCGCAGCTTAACGCATGGCGACGCCGCCGGCACGACCAAACCTGCATCGTGTGAAGGGGTGTTCATTCGACGCCGGCTTGCAGGGTGTCCTGCGTGCCGCCATGTCCCAACCATGGCACTTCATGACACGCGCTGGCGCGGTGGCCAGAACCCCGAAGGTCCGGTGATCGACATGACACCCGACGGCCAGTTCGCGACGCCCGCCCGGCCGTCGTCCGTGCTGCCGGCCCAGGTGTTCGGCGTGGCGATCCTGGTGGCCGTGGTCGCGGGCGCCGGTGCCATCGCGCTGCTGGCGCTGTGGCTGGCGTTTACGCTGCTGCCCATTGCGATCGGCGCGGCGCTGATCGCCTACGGCCTGTTCCGCTTCCGGCTCTGGCGCGCGCGCCAGGCCAGCGGCGGCTCATTCGGCCGCCAGCGCGACATCTTCCGCCCGTAGCCCGGCGGCCTCGGCGATCAGCGCGTAGGATCGCCGCCGCGCCTCGGTGTCATGCGTGGTGGTCAGCACGGCCACCTCCTCGACCCCCAGCTCATCCGCCAGCGCCCGCAGCCGCGCCACCACGGCGGGCCCGGTGCCGATGAGGGCGCGTTGCCGCCCGCGCTCCAGCCGGCTCTGCTCGGCGTCCGTATAGGGATGCGCGGCCGCTTCCTCGGGCGACGGCAGGGCGATGAACACGCCGCGGTCGCGCGACAGCCGCCACAGCGCGCGCGACCCGTACAGCCGCACCGCCTCCGCCTCGCTGTCGGCGGCCAGCGCCCACACGCAGACCGCCGCATACGGCGCGGGATGGCGCGCGCTGGGCCGGAAGGTCTCGCGATACAATGCGATGGCCTCGGCCGCGCCTTTGCCGTCGGTGATGAAATGCGCGAAGCAGTACGGCAGGCCGAAATGCGCCGCCACCTGCGCGCCGTAATCGCTACTGCCGAGAATCCAGGCCTCCGGCACGGTCGGACCCGCCGGGTGGGCGATCACCTCGCGGAACGGGTGCCGCTCTGCCAGCGGTTCGCCGGCAGTCCAGGCCAGCAGATCGCGCACCTGCGCCGGAAAATGCTCGGCGGCCTGCGCCGCGTTGGGATTCAGCGCATGCGCCGTCAGCCCGTCCGAGCCGGGCGCACGCCCCAGACCCATGTCGATGCGGCCCGGCGCGATGGCTTCCAGCACGCGGAACTGCTCCGCGACCTTCAGCGCCGCGTAATGCGGCAGCATGATGCCGGCGCTGCCGACGCGGATTCGCTTTGTCGTAGCGGCGATCGCCGCCATCAGCACTTCCGGCGCCGCCCCGGCGACCGCCGCCGAGTTGTGATGCTCGGCCAGCCAGTAGCGATGGTAGCCGAGCGCCTCGCAGTGCCGGGCCAGCGCCAGGCTCTCCCGGATCGAGGCATCCGGCGAGCGGCCTGACACGATCGTCGATTGGTCGAGCACCGAAAGCCGCATTTTCGCCTCCACGTCCGCCAGGACACAGATCGGCATCGGCCAAGCCACGACAAGCCTAGAACGCCACCGGCCCGAACACCGCGCGCAGCAGCGCGTACAGCAGGCCGCCCACCAGAAAACCCACGATCGTGCCGTTCACCCGCACGAATTGCAGGTCCTTGCCGACCCGCAGCTCCAGCTTGTCGGTGACCGTCGCGTCGTCCCAGCCGGCGACCACCTCGGCGATGAAGCCGGAGACCTTCGCCTGCGCGGATGGCAGCAGACCCACCACGATGCCCTCCGCCGCCTGCTGCAAGCGCGCGCGGGCGCCCGCATCGGCCTCCAGCATCGCGCCGAGATTGCCGAGCGCCGATTCCAGATAGGCGACCACATGGCCGTCGGGCCGCGCGGCATCCGCCTCCAGCGCCATGCGCAGCCGCGACCACACATCCCAGATCCAACCCTGCAGCGTGTCGTGCGTGATCACGGCCCGCACCGCGCGGCCGATCTCGGCGGCCCGGCTGGGGTCTTCCTCGATACGGGCGATCTCGCGGCGCACCCATTCGTCGAACGCGGCGCGCAGCTCCGAGCCGTCATCCTGCATCTTGTCGAGTTCGGCGTTCACCTGCGTCAGCACGCGCCGCGCGATCGACGCGCCCAGCGCCCAGCCGACCAGCGCGCCGCCCTGCTCACGCACCCGTTCCTCGATGGCGCGGCGCAGCGCGTCCTCCCGTTCGCCCAGCACCAGTTTCAGGCGCCCGAGTATGAAGCCGAACACCTCCTGGTGCCGCCCGCCCGCCACCAGCGAGCGCATCGCCCGCGCCACGACCCGTCCGGCGCCGGCGCCGCCGACCACGCGCGGAATCAGCCGCGCCAGCATGCGGCGGGCACGGCCATCCTCGACGCTGGCCAACAGCTTGGGCAGCATGCCGGCGAGCGCCGCCGCCGCCGGCCCCGTCGCCGCCGGATCGGCGAAGAACCGGGTGACGATGCCGGCAAGATCGATCTGCCCGAGCAGCCGGCGCACCTCGCCCTCGGTGAATACATGCCGGCCGACGAACCGCCCGAGTGCCGCGCCCAGCCGCGCCTTCTGCGCCGGGATGATGGCGGTATGCGGGATCGGCAGGCCGAGCGGGTGGCGGAACAGCGCCGTGACGGCAAACCAGTCGGCAATGCCGCCGACCAGCCCCGCCTTGGCCGCCGCCTGCAGGATCGCGGCGGGCCAGCCGGTCGGCAGCGCGTAGCTGGCCAGCATCAGTCCCGCCATCACGACCAGCAACCCGGTGGCGAAAGCCTTTTGCCGGAATAGCGCCCGCCGCGCCTCGCCATCCGGGTCCGCCGCTGGGGTGCGGGCGAGAGAAGAAGCGTCCATGCGGCCATCACGCTACCACGCGACGCCGGTCCTTCGCCAAGCATACCCTTGCGCCCAGGCCGCGTCTGTGGTCCGAGACGCCCCCTTCACGGACAGGCGACGCACGTGACGGTTATCGGGGTCGATTTCGGCACAACCAACAGCGTCGTGACCCTGCTGCGGCCGGACGGCACGGCCAGCACGCGGCACCTCGCCTTCGGCACCGCGGAGCTGGATGTGATCCGCTCGGTGCTGTGCTTCTGGAACGACGGCGCCACCGACCGCCTGATGCTGCGCCACGCCATCGGCCCGGCCGCCATCGAGGCGTATCTCGACGACCCGCTCGAATGCCGGCTGATGATGTCGTTGAAGAGCTATCTGGCGCAGCGCAGCTTCACGCAGACCCGCATGTTCGGCAAAGCCTTCACGCTGGAAGGGCTGATCGCGCTGTTCCTCGACGGCATCCTGCCGCGACCGGCGGACGCCGTCCTTGTCGCCGGCCGCCCGGTGCGCTTCGCGGGCGAGACGCCGGACGACGCGCTGGGTGAGGCGCGGCTGCGCGGCGCCTACGCCGCCGCCGGCTGGCCCGTCGTGCAGACCGCGCTGGAACCCGAAGCCGCCGGCTACCGCTTCACGCGCGGCCTGGACGCCCCGGCCACCGTGCTGATCGGCGATTTCGGCGGCGGCACCAGCGATTTTTCCGTCATTCGTTTCACGCCCGGCAGCAACCGGCCCGTGGAACCGCTCGGCCATGGCGGCATCGGCATCGCCGGGGACACGTTCGACTACCGCATCATCGACCACGTCGTCTCGCCGCGCCTGGGCAAAGGCAGCACCTACAGCATGTTCGGCAAGGAACTGCCGGTGCCGCCGGACTACTATTCCAGCTTCGCGCGCTGGCACCGGCTGTCGTTGATGCGCACGCCGCGCATGCTGCGCGACATCGAGCAGGTGGCGAACGCTGCGGCCCACCCGGACCGCCTGCGCGCGCTGCTCAGCCTGATCCGCGATGAACTTGGGTATCAGCTCTATCGAACTGTCTCGGGCGTGAAGGCGGATCTGTCGCGCTCATACACCGCCGTGCTGCGCTTCAGGCACGATGATTTCGCCATCGAGGAAACCATTGCACGCGAGGATTTCGAGCACTGGATCGCGCCCGACATCGCCCGCATCGCTGCCACGGTCGATGCCACGCTGGCCGAAGCCGGGCTCGGCGAGGGCGATATCGACCGCGTATTCCTGACCGGCGGAACCTCATTGGTCCCGGCGGTGCGCCGCCTGTTCACCACCCGCTTCGGCGACCACCGTGTCACCGGCGGCGGTGAGTTCGTGTCCGTCGCCGAAGGGCTGGCCCTGATCGGCCGCGACCGGCTCGGCTGACAGCGTGCATAAATTTGCCGCAGGTTTGCGCAGCAATCGCCCGCTATCCGGTCACCGATCTCTCGTCCGCCTACGATTGAAGCGATTGAACAGGTTGTTTGCCGATATCGCCCGGCGCGGTTGCCCGCCGGTTATATCGCGGGCATATTTTCCGCCATGCAGCATTCCGTGGCGGACATGGCAACGGCCCAATCCCCCGCCGGCACCAGCGCCAGCGAATTGCTGGCGCTGACGGCATCCACGCGCGAAAGCCACAATGCCAACCCGTTCGGCAATCCGGTTCTGTCGATCGCGCTGAGCATCTCGCGGCGCATCGACACCGGCACGCTGACGCTGGACGAGATCGACGCCCTGGTGCGCGAATCTGCGCGACGCCGCCTTTGCCGACCGCGCCGCGCGGATCGGCCGCTACGTCGGCGGCACCGATCCGGCCAGCAACATCCGGACGCTGGCGACACTGGCCGAGCGGCTGGTGCGCCCGGACCCGGCTGACAGTGCGGTGCCGCTCGCGACCTTCCGCGCGCAGGTGGAGCGCACGCGTTTCGCCGCCGTGTTCACCGCCCACCCGACCTTTTCGCCTGCCCGCCGCCGGTCGCCGCCGCGCTGGCCGACGCCGGCGAGCGGGCGGCCACCGGCCGAGAGCTTCGCCTCCCACCGCTCGCCCGGCGTCACGCTGGACAACGAGTTCGCCCAGGCCGCCGCCGCCATCGCGCGCGGCCGCGACGCGCTGGATGCGCTGAACGAGGCGCATCCTGACCGCCGCCCGCGGCAACTGGCCCGGCCGCTGGACCGAGATCGTGCCGGCGCCGGTGATCCTGACCAGCTGGGTCGGCTACGACACCGACGGCCGCACCGATATCGGCTGGTGGGACACGCTGCGGCTGCGGCTGCGCATGAAGCGGCTGCAGCTCGAGCGCGTGCAGGCGCAGGTCGCCGCCGCTGCCCGAGGGCGACGCCATCGCCGGCGCGCGTCGCGACGGCGCTGGCGGCGGTCGAGGCGCAGATCGCCGCCGCCCCGGCCGGCGCCGGACCCGGACGCCGTCGGCGCCTTCGCCCACGCCCTGGTCGACCGGCCGCGAGGCCGCGCTGACCACGCCGGCGCCGCTCGACGCGCTGTTCCGCGACGCCATCGCCGCCGCGCCGGATGCGAGGCGAAGCTGCGCGCTGGCGGTCGCGCGGGCCGGGCTTGCGCTCGCACGGGCTGTCGCTCGCGCACACGCATGTGCGGCTGAATTCGTCGCAGCTGCACAACGTGGTGCGCCAGCGCCTCGGGCTCGCCGATCCGCCGGAGGACCCGTCGCGCCGCCGCGTGCTGCTGGCCGCGCATCAACGCGGCGCTCGACGTGGTGCAGCCGATGCCGGTCGATTTCGGCGCGCTGATCGCCGAGGGCGCCTCGGCCGCGCGGCTGATGATGACGGTCGCACAGATCGTCAAGCACATCGACGGCGCGACGCCGGTGCGCTTCCTGATCGCCGAGACCGAGACCGGCTACACGCTGCTCGCGGCGCTCTGGCTCGCGCGCTGTTCGGCATCGAGCAGATGATCGAGATCAGCCCGCTGTTCGAGACCGCGGAGGCGCTGGAGCAGGGCGTGCGGGTGCTGGAGGAGGCGCTGCGCAGCCCGCATTACCGCGCCTATCTGCAGGCCACCGGCCGGCTCGCGCTGCAGTTCGGCTACTCCGATTCCGGCCGCTATGTCGGCCCGCTCGCCGCCACCTACCTGATCGAGCGGCTGCGGCTGAAAGCTCGCCGACGCCCTGGCGCGGCACGGCTGACCGGCGTCGAGACTGCTGCTGTTCGACACCCACGGCGAAAGCGTCGGCCGCGGCGCGCATCCCGGCTCGCTGGCCGACCGCCTGCGCCTATCTGTCGCCGCCGTCGACGCGGCGCGCGCTTGCGCGCGGCCGGCATCGCCGGTGCGCGAGGAAAGCGCCTTCCAGGGCGGCGACGGCTACCTGCTGTTCGGCACGCCGGAACTGGCGCTCGCCACCGTCGCGCGCATCGCCGAGCACGCCTTCCCGCCCGAGGGCCAGGACGCCGCCGACCCGATCTACGACGAGGCCGATTTCTCCGCCGATTTCTTCGCCACCTGCCGGGCAGGGCATGCAGGAACTGGTCGAGGACCCGGGCTACGCCGCGCTGCTCGGCGCCTTCGGCCCGGCGCTGCTCGACCCGACCGGCTCGCGGCCGGCGGCGCGGCAGATCGGACGGCATGGCGGGCCCGGCCATGATCCGCCACCCGCGCGAACTGCGCGCGATCCCGAACAACGCCATCCTGCAGCAGCTCGGCTGGCTCGCGAACACGCTGCAGGGCCTCGGCGCCGCCGCCGCGCGCCACCCGGAGACGTTCGCCGAGCTGCGCGAACGCAGCCCGCGCTTCCGCAACGCGCTGGCGCTGGCCGCGCACGCGATGGCGCATTCCGACCTCGACGTGCTGCGCGCGCGTCGTCGCCACGCTCGATCCCGGCATGTGGCTCGACCGCGCCGCGCAAGCGCGCGATCCCGGGGCGGCGGCAGGCGCTGGTCGCGGTCGCGCGTGCGCTGGAGCGGCTCGACCTGTGGGCGCAGGCGCAGGCGATGTTCCGCCGCATCCAGGCCGACCATGTGGCGCTGCGCGCGGTCTGGCCGGATGCGCCGGAGCTGGCCGATCGCGAGATGCTGCTGCACTCGCTGCGGCTGGCGCTGATCCAGCGCATCTGGCTGGTGGCGAGCGCGATCCCGGATTTCTCGCCGCGCCACGGCGTCACCCGCGCCGCGCTGGACGGGCGCATGCTGCGGCTCGACGTGCCGGCGGCGCTGGAGTTGCTGGCCGAAGTGTTCCCCTCCGCCCCCGACCCGCTCGGCCGATCGCGATTACGCCGAGCCGCGCGCCCCGCGGGCCGTCGGCCGCCTATGCGCGCGAGCATGCGGAAATCTTTCGCGCCGATGGCCCGCCTTTTCGCACAGGTGCGCGAGATCAGCACGGCCGTCACCCACGAAGTCGGCGCGCTGGGATAATCGCAGGTGTGGCGCTTCGCGCTGGCGCTGTTTCTGGGCGTGGCAACGTCCGCGGCGGCGCAACCGTTGGTGGGCATCGGCCCGCATGACGGACGCGCGCGGGTGGACGTCGCGGCATTCCCGTGGACGGCGGTGATGCGGCTGCAGATCCCCGGCGTCTCGCGCTGCACCGCCGTGCTGATCGACCCGCGCACGGTGCTGACGGCCGCGCATTGCCTGTACGGCCGGCGGCTCGGCCATTTCGCCCCGGCCGGCTCGGTCCATGTCCTGTCGGGATACGCCCGAGGCCGGTTCGCGGCGCACACGCTCGCGGCGTCCTACCGGATCGCCGCCGGCTATGATCCAACGCATCCCGACGCCAACCGCGCGACCGACGTCGCCTTGGTGAGATTGCAGCAGCAGCTCGGCACCGAGACCCTCGCACTTGCCACGACCCCGACGCTTCCCGGTACGGAGGCGATGCTGGGCGGCTACAATGCGGACCGCGCCGAGGTGATCGAGGCGGATTCAGGCTGCCACGTCGTGCAGATATCGATGACACTGGTGTTCCACGATTGTGCCGGCACGCACGGTACCAGCGGCGCGCCGTTGCTGGTGCGCGGGGCGAACGGCGGCTGGATCGTCGCCGGCCTGGAGGTCGGCGGTTTCGTCGGCCGGTCCGGCGGCGTCGCCGTGGCCGCGAGCGTGCTGCAGGCCCTGCTTGACCACAGCGAGGACGCGCCATGATCGACCCGGCCCTCTATCTCACCTTCATGGCGGCGACGGCGGTGCTGATGCTGATCCCCGGCCCCAACGTGGCGCTGATCGTCGCCAACAGCGTCGCCTACGGCACCCGCTTCGGCCTGCTGACGGTCGCCGGCACCGCCAGCGCGATGGTCCTCCAACTGGCGGTCACCTCGCTGGGCATGGCGGCGGTGCTGGGCACGCTCGGCGGGTGGCTGGAATGGCTGCGCTGGATCGGCGTGGCGTATCTGGTCGTGCTGGGGGTCCGGCAATGGCGCGCCGCCCCGATCGACCTGACCCGCACGTCGCCGCAGCCCCGCTCGGCGCGCGGCATTTTTCTGCGCGGACTGCTGGTGTCGCTGACCAACCCCAAGACGCTGCTGTTCTACGGCGCGTTTTTCCCGCAGTTCATCAGCGGCGGGGCCGATGCGGGCGCACAGGTGGCGCTGCTGTCGGCGACGTTCCTGGTTCTTGCGGTCGTGCTGGACAGCGGCTGGGCAGTGCTGGCCGGCCGGGCGCGGAAATTCCTGGCCGGGCGCGGACGGCTGCGCAACCGGCTGTCGGGCGGCCTGCTGATCGGCGCCGGCGTCGGCCTCGCACTGGCGCGACGGCGGTAGTGTCGTAGGGCGGGTGAAACCCACCCTACGGTTTCGCTCCGGGAAGCAACTCGGCGATCTCGGCGCTGCGGATACCGGGAGCGGCGGCGGCCAGATTGCCGCCGCGCACCTGCTCGGCAACCTCCACCAGCGCCGCCATGGTCCGCATGTACAGCGACCCGCCGAGGCTTACGCGCCGAACGCCGGCCGCCGAAAGCTCCGCAAGCGGCACCGGGCCGCTGCGTGGTCCGACGACGACGTTGACGGGCTTCGGCGCCACGGCACGCACCACGGCGCGGATGGCGTCCATGTCCGGCAGGAACGGCGCGTAGAGCACGTCCGCGCCGACCTCCGCGAAGGCCACCAGCCGCCGGATCGTGTCGTCAAGGTCGGGGCGCCCTTGCAGGAAATTGTCGGTCCGACCGGTCAGCAGGATCTTCCCGCGCGCCACCTGCGCCGCCCGGCGAACACGCGCGACCGCCGCGTCGAAGCCGTGAATGGGATTGGCCGGGTCGGCGGTGGTGTCCTCGATGCCCAGGCCGCCCAGCCCGGCATCGATGGCGGCCTGCACGGTTGCGGCACAGTCTTCCGGGTCCGGGCCGAAGCCGTCCTCCAGATCGCCGTTCACCGGCAGCCCGGTCAGCCGCGCCAGCAGCGCGCCGTTGGCCACCGCATCGGCCAGGCTGACAGCGTGCATCCCGTCCTGCCGGCCCATGGCGAAGGCGATGGCAATCGAGGAGGTGCCCAATGCCTCGAACCCGGCGCGCTTGAGCAGCACGGCGGAGGCACCGTCCCAGGCGTTCGGCATGATGAAGGCGCCCGGCCGTTCATGCAGGGCGCGGAAACGCTCATAGGCAGTACCGTCCGACATGCGCATTCCTCCCGGTTTCCCACAGGCGTAAGGCTGCCGGCGCGCAAACGCAAACGGCGCCGGCGATCTCTCGCCGGCGCCGTCGGAGTCAGCGGAATACCGTGGCGATCAGGCCGACTTCGCCATGATCTCCTCGGCGATGTTGCGCGGCACCGGGTCGTAGTGATGGAACTGCATCGTGAACGAGGCGCGCCCCTTGGTCATGCTGCGGAGATCGGAGATGTAGCCGAACATCTCCTTCAGCGGTACGTGCGCGCGCACCATGATGGTCGAGCCAG
Source organism: uncultured Pseudomonadota bacterium (assembly GCA_963764895.1). Taxonomy (GTDB): domain Bacteria; phylum Pseudomonadota; class Alphaproteobacteria; order Acetobacterales; family Acetobacteraceae; genus CAVXUK01. The sequence goes on along the minus strand of CAVXUK010000004.1, from coordinate 1,833,013 downwards.
CACTCTCCTGGTTCTGGATCATGCCGCGGCGGCGGTTGAGGTCGCCCACCACGTCGCCGACATGGTCCTGCGGCGTGGTTACCTCCACGTCCATGATCGGTTCCAGGATCACCGGGGCTGCCTTCTTCATACCCTCGCGGAAGCAGGCCTTGGCGGCGATTTCGAATGCCAGCGCGCTCGAGTTGACGTCGTGGTACTTGCCGTCGATCAGCGAGTAGCTGAAGTCCACGGTCGGGAAGCCTGCCAGCACGCCGGTATCGGCCTGCATGCGGATGCCCTTCTCGACGGCCGGGATGTATTCGCGCGGCACCGAGCCGCCCACCACCTTGTTCTCGAACACCACGCCGGTGTTCCGCTCCAGCGGCGCGAAGATGATCTTCACCTCGGCGTACTGGCCCGAGCCGCCGGTCTGCTTCTTGTGGGTGTAGATCTCGGTGTGGCTGCGCGTGATCGTCTCGCGATAGGCCACCTGCGGTGCGCCGATATTGGCCTCGACGCCGTATTCGCGGCGCAGCCGGTCGATGATGATCTCCAGATGCAGTTCGCCCATGCCGGACAGGATGGTCTGGCCGGTTTCCTGGTCGGTCTTGAGCCGCAGGCTGGGGTCTTCGCCAGCCAGCTTCTGCAGGCCGATCGTCATCTTCTCGACCGAGTCCTTGGTCTTCGGCTCGACCGAGATGTCGATCACCGGCACCGGGAACGCCATGCGCTCCAGCACCACCGGATCGTCGGACGACGCCAGCGTGTCGCCCGTGCCGGTATCCTTCAGCCCGACGAACGCCGCGATGTCGCCGGCGGCGACCTCCTTGATTTCGGCGCGCTTGTCGGCATGCATCTGGAACATGCGGCCGACACGTTCCTTGTGCCCCTTGGTCGTGTTCAGCAGCGTGTCGCCGCTCTTCAGCGTGCCGGCATAGACGCGCACGAAGGTCAGCGTGCCGTATTTGTCGTTGATGATCTTGAACGCGAGGCCGGCGAACGGCGCATTCGGGTCGGCCGGGATGCGGCGGCGGTTGTGCTCGGCCGCGTCATCCTCGCCTTCCTCGGCCGCAATGGCGATGCCCGGCACGTCCACCGGCGAGGGCAGGTAGTCCAGCACGCCGTCCAGCAGCGGCTGCACGCCCTTGTTCTTGAACGCGGTGCCGCACATCACCGGGCGGAACGCGCCGCTGATGGTGCCGGTCTTGATGGCGCGCTTCAGCGTCTCGACCGAGACGTCGCCCTTGTCGAAATACTCTTCCATGCCCGCGTCATCGACCGACAAGGCGGTGTCGAGCAGCAGCTGGCGGTATTCCTGCGCCTTGTCCAGCATGTCGGCCGGGATCGGCTCGTCATGGAACTTGGCGCCCAGTTCGCCGCCTTCCCAGATGATCGCCTTCATCTCCACCAGATCGACCACGCCGACGAACGTGTCCTCGACGCCGATCGGCAGCTGGAGCGGCAGGGCGATGATGTCCAGCTTCTCCTTCAGCGTGTCGAACGCGCGGTAGAAGTCGGCACCGGTGCGGTCGAGCTTGTTGATGAAGATCAGACGAGGAACATTGTAGCGGTCGGCGAGGCGCCAGTTGGTCTCGGACTGCGGCTGCACGCCGGCCACGCCCTCGATGATGAACACGGCTCCGTCGAGCACGCGCAGGCTGCGGTTCACTTCGATGTTGAAATCGATGTGGCCCGGCGTGTCGATGATGTTGATGCGGTGGCCCTTCCACTCGCAGGTGACGGCCGCCGACGTGATGGTAATGCCGCGCTCGCGCTCCTGCTCCATGTAGTCGGTCGTGGTGTTGCCGTCATGCACCTCGCCGATACGGTGAGAAACGCCCGTGTAATACAAGATACGCTCGGTGGTCGTGGTCTTGCCCGCGTCGATATGCGCGGTGATCCCGATGTTGCGGATCTTGTCGAGCGGCGTTGCGGACACGATAGCCTCCATTCGCCCATTGGGCACGCGATAACGGGGCGCCGCGATGCCCCCTGGCCCGCGCACCCGCCAATGCTCCGGCCTCAGCGGCCAGCAATCTGGCGCGTCACATGCCTTCGCGGACACGGAAATGCAAGCCCCGCGCAGCGGGACGCAGGACCGATCGCCACACGACTTTACACTCGGTGACAGACATTGGTGCGATACTCGCATCATGGATACCCGTTCCGCACAGGCGCTGATCCGCTTCGGCCTCGGCCGCTCGGGCGCGGCACCGCTTCCGGCCGACCCGATCGGCTGGCTGGACGGCCAGCTCGACGGGCCGGACCCGGTGCTGGCGACGCAGGCGGCAAGCTGCACCGACGGGCTCGTCGCGTGGCGGGAGGACCGCAAGAACCCGCCGCCGGAGGGCCAGCCCAGGCGCGTTCACCTGCTCTGGCAGGCGGAATCCGCTGCCGCGACGCGGGCGCTGGTGGAGACCGAGGCGCCGTTTCGTGAACGGCTGGTGTGGTTCTGGGCCAACCACTTCACCGTCAGCGTACGCAAGGGCGAATTGCGGGCAATCGCCATCGCCTATGTGCGGGAGGCGATCCGGCCCCATGTCACCGGCCGGTTCCAGGACATGCTGACGGCCGTCATCCGCCACCCCGCCATGCTCTGGTACCTGGACAACCGGGACTCGGTCGGCCCGAACTCGCTGGCCGGGGGCAAGGGGCATCGCGGGCTGAACGAAAACCTCGCGCGCGAATGCCTGGAGCTGCACACGCTCGGCGCCGATGCCGGCTACACCCAGCGCGACGTGACCGAATTCGCGAAAATGCTGACCGGCTGGTGGTTCGAGCCGAACGCGCCGCTGCCGGTGTTCACCTTCGACCCGCATCGTCACGAGCCGGGCACCAAGACGCTGATGGGCCTGACCTTCCCGCCGGGCGAGGAAGGCGGCCTCGCAGCGCTGACATGGCTCGGCAACCACCCGCGCACGTTCCGCCACATCGCCACCAAGCTGGTGCGGCATTTCGTCGCCGACGACCCGGCGCCGGCCGATGTAGATCGTATCGCGGCCGTGCTGCGCGACAGCCATGGCGACCTGGGGGCCGCGTCGCGCGAGCTTGTCCAGCTGCCGGCGGCATGGCACGGCCTGACCAAGCTGCGCGCCCCGACCGACTACGCCGTTGCCGTGGTGCGGGCGCTCGCTCTGGCGGAGGGTAACCGGCCGGATATGGTGCCGCTGATGGGCGCGCTCGGCCAGCCGTTCATGGCCCCGCCGCTGCCGAACGGCTGGGCTGACACGGCCAGCGTCTGGGCGGACGGCGAATTGCTGCTGCGCCGCGCGGACTGGTCCATGGGTGTCGCCGGCCGCGCGCCGCAGGCCGATCCGGCCGACGTCGCGCAGGCCAGCCTGGGCGACCTGCTGCGGCCGGAAACCCTACTGGCCGTGCAGCGGGCGCCCTCGCGGCATGAGGGCCTGGCGCTGCTGCTGGCGTCACCGGAGTTTCAAAGGCGATGATCCAACGGCTCACACGGCGCTCGGCACTGCTCGGGCTGGCCACGGCGGTGACGCTCGGCCGCGCCTCGTTGGCGCTGGGCGCCGCGCCCACGGACCGGCGGCTTGTCGTGGTGATCCTGCGCGGCGCGCTGGACGGGCTGGCGGCCGTGGTGCCGTACGGCGACCGCGACCTTGCCGCATGGCGCGCCCCGCTGCTGCCGCCGGCTGTCGGCCAGCCGAACGGGCTGCTCGACCTCGGCGGCTATTTCGGCCTGCACCCGGCGTTGCCGGGACTGCACGACATCTATGCCAGCGGCGCGCTGCTGCCGATCCACGCGGTAGCGAGCAGCGACCGCAGCCGCAGCCATTTCCAGGCGCAGGATTCGCTGGAGCTGGGGTCGACCCAGCCGATCAGCAGCGGCTGGCTGAACCGCGTGGCCGCCCTGGTGCCGGCACGCGGCGCGTCGGAGTCCGCACTGGCGGTCACCAGCACGATGCCGCTGCTGTTGCGCGGGCCGACCCCGGTCGGCAGCTGGCTGCCGCCGATGGCGCAGCGGCCGGAGCCGGATTTCTACGCCCAGCTTGCCGCCCTGCACGCGCATGACGCGATCACCGGGCCGGCCATCGCGGTCGGCCTGCGCGAACGCGGCTTCACCGAGGCGGTGCTGTCCGGCATGGCGCAGCCACCCAACCGGATGGCGTTTCCGGCGCTGTGCGCCGCTGCCGGCAAGCTGCTCGCCGCCCCGGACGGCCCCCGCCTCGCGGCGCTGGAGGCGGAGGGATGGGACACCCACGCCAACCAGGCCGGCCGCCTGACCGCCGCGCTGAAGCCGCTCGATGCCGGGCTGGTGGCGCTGAAGGACGGGCTCGGCGACACCTGGGCGCAGACCGTGGTGCTGGTGGTGACAGAGTTCGGCCGCACGGTGCGCATGAACGGCAGCCTGGGCACCGACCATGGCACCGGCACGGTGGCGTTCGTGCTCGGCGGCGGCGTGGCGGGCGGGCGGGTGGCCGGGAACTGGCCGGGTCTGGCGCAGGCACGCCTGTTCGAGAACCGCGACCTGCAACCGACCGCCGATATCCGCTCGGTTGCCAAGGGCCTGCTGGCCGCGCATCTCGGCCTGGACATGCCGGCGCTGGAAAAGGTGTTTCCCGGCAGTTCACTGGCGCCGCCGATGCGCGGTCTGCTGCGGGCTTAGCCGAAACTCTCGGCAAACATCCGGTTGAGGTCGGCCATCACCGTGGCGCCGCGCTCGCGGTCCAGCAGGCCGGCGTTGATGCGCTCGGCGGCCGCGTGCTGGAACCCGACGTAGCCGTCGTGGCGCGGGCGCACCACGGCCCCTTCCAATGTCTCGCGCACCGCGCTGAAGACATTGCCGTGCGCCGCATCAACGGCAGGATCGTTCCAGGCCGCTGAACTGGCCGGCTGGCCGCCGGCATCGGCGAACGGTCCGCGCTGCACGTCGCCGCTCGCCAGCCAGTAGGCGAATGCCAGAGCCGCCTCGGTCTGGCCACGGACCGCCGACACTGCGATCCCGGCGCCACCCAATGTCGAGCCCACCGGCCCGCGGCCGCCTGCGTCCGGGATATCGGCAAAGCCGAGCGGCGCGACGGCGACGCCCGGCCGGGCGTGGCGCGCGTCGGCGTCGATATACGGCGCGCAATGCTCGGCGGCGGCGGGCTGCGCCATGCGCGCATAGGCGTCCGCCGGGTCCATCGTGAAACAGTCTGGATCGACGTGTGCCATCAGCGTCGCGAGGCGCTCCAGCAGGTCGGCGCCGAACGTCGCGTCGTTCAGTTCACCCTCGCCGGTCATGCCGCAGGGCTGGCCGAGATTGCCGGCGAGCGTGAAGAACACCAGCAGCGAATGCGGCGGGCGCATCGGCAGCAGCACGCGGCGGTGGCGGGCAAGCGCCAGCAGATCGTCCCAGCTGCCCACCGGCCCGGCCAGCCGGTCCGGCCGCCACGCCTGCACCTGCGCCGATGCTGTGATCGGCAATGCCCATTGCGTGCCGCCCAGCCGGTAGCTGGTGAACGACGCCCCCACCGACTGCCCCGCCAGCCGCACGAGATCGCGCACGCGATCCGGCTGGTTCAGCGGGAGCAGGCAGTCTTCGCGGTCGATCTGGCCGATCCATGGGTGGTCGATGGCGATCAGATCGTAATGGCGGGCAAGCTCGGACAGCGGCACCTCAGGCCCCATCGGCGCATGCCGGTCCCACGCCACATCCGGCCCGTGCGCCCGCCACAACCGGCTGCAGGCAACCAGCGCGTCGTGGGACCGGTTCCAGGCGATGCCGCGCAGCCCGGTGGTGACCAGCGCGGTCCTCACGCCGGCTGAACAGGTTCCGTGAGCAGCGTCCGCAACCGCGCGCGGCAGGCCGCGTCGAGGCCGTAGGTGCGCTCCAGATACCTGTCCACCGAGCCGAATTCCGCATCGATGGTCGCCAGCGCGGCCTCCAGGTATTTCGGCTGTGCCGCGGTCAGCATCTCCACCACCCCGGGCGGCGTATGGCGCGAGAACAGGAACCCCACGTCGCGGCGATACTGGTTGGTGAGCGCATAGTCATCCAGCACCACCTCCCGCGTGGCACCGAGGGCCAGCAGGATCAGGGCGGCGCCGAAGCCGGTGCGATCCTTGCCGCTCGTGCAATGGATCAGCACCGGCCGCCCCTCGGCGCGATCGATGCAATCGAACATCTCGCCGTATTCGCGCCGGTGGGCGATCGGCATGGCGCGGTAATGGCGCAGCGTCTCGGCCTCCACCCCGGCCGCGTCGAGGTCGCCGCTGTAGATCCTGCGCAGCATCTCCAGCGCGCCGTTCGGCAGGAAGCCGATCTCGACGGTTGTAATGGCATGGCCGGGCGGTAGCCGGTTGGGCCTGCGCATGCGCTCCAGCGTCACCCGGAAATCGATCAGCGTGTGCAGCCGCAGCGAGTCGATCAGCGCGAAATCGGCCTCCGTCAGGTCCGCCAGCGAGTCCGCGCGAAAGATGACGCCCCAGCGCGTCTGCCGGCCGCCACCCACGTCGTAGCCGCCGAGGTCGCGAAAATTCACCGCCCCGGTCAATCCCAGCCGCCGCTGCCGCGCCACCGCCGTTCCAGCCATGCCCGATGCTCCGCCTGCCACGCGACAGCTACGTCCGTTGGCCGCTGTGGTAAACCCGGCGGAGCCTGCCGTCGGAACAGCGTACAAGGCATACTGATTGCCCCATAACGGCACGCCGCCAAGTGTATATGGCGTACCAATTGCCAATAAGGACACGTCCATGAGCGATGCCGCCGACCTCGCCCGCCTGCAAGCGTGGCTGTGCGACCACGTGGCGGGCTATGCGGGCACGCCGGTGCTGGAGCGGTTCGAGGGCGGCCAATCCAACCCGACCTTCAAGCTGACCGCGCCGAGCGGGGCGTATGTGCTGCGTCGTAAGCCGGCCGGCGCGCTGCTGGCCAGCGCGCACGCGGTGGACCGCGAGTTCCGGGTGCTGCGGGCGCTCGACGGCACCGCCGTGCCGGTCGCCCGCCCCTACGCGCTGTGCGAGGACGCGGCCATCCTCGGCAGTAGCTTCTACGTGATGGATTTCGTGCCCGGCCGTGTGTTCTGGGAGCCGACGCTGCCCGGCCTGACACCGGACGAACGCACGGCGATTTTCGCGGCGATGGGGAACACGATCGCGGCACTGCACCGGCTGGACTACCGCGCCGTCGGTCTGGAGGGGTTCGGCCGGCCGGCCAACTACCTCGCCCGCCAGATCGACCGCTGGACCAAGCAGTACCGCGCCAGCGAGACCGAAACGCTGGAGGCGATGGACCGGCTCATCGACTGGCTGCCGCGCCACATCCCGGCGCGCGACGCGGCCGGCATCGTCCACGGCGACTACCGGATGGACAACCTGATCTTCCATCCGAGCGAGCCGCGCGTGGTGGCCGTGCTGGACTGGGAGTTGTCGACCATCGGCGACCCGATGGCGGATTTCGCCTGCCATGTCATGACGTGGCGGATTCCGGCCGGCGTGTTCCGCGGGCTGGCCGGCGTGGACCTCGCCGCCCTCGGCATCCCGTCGGAGGCCGCCTATGTCGCCGCTTACCTCGACCGCACGGGCCAAACCAGCGTGGCGGAATGGGAGACCTATATCGTGTTCGGCATGTTCCGTCTGGCGGCGATCCTCCAGGGCATCCGCAAGCGCGCTTTGGACGGCACCGCCGCCAGCAACGCGGCCCTCGACGTCGGCGCCCGCGCCGCGCCGATCGCCCGGCAAGCGTGGGACCTGGCGCGCGACCTGGGCTGAGCCCGCTCTGGTCAGCGGCGACCGAGGCGGGGGAACTGCTTCTCCAGCGTCAACTGGATCTCCTCCATTGCGTCGTCGCCGATCGGGCACAGCGCCAGCACCGCGTCCCGCAGCCCGTCGAACCGTCCGACCTCGACCAGTTCGTCATCGCCACCGGTCGCGCGTTTGCGTTTGACGACCACATCGCGACCCTCGCGCGTCGCGAAGAAAACCGGGTGCTCGGCGCCGGGCGGCAGGATGGAGACCTGCTCCGGCGCCTCGCCGTTGTCCAGCAGCACGGTCCAGCCGCCGATGCCGGGCGCCAGCCGGCTCCAGCCGCGCGCGAAGACGATGTCGGATGGATGGAAGACCGGCGTGACGAGCAAGAGTTTCCCATGAGCTGGCATGACAGGAGTTCCACGGCCATTGAGTGTTGGCGCAAGAAGGCACCCGCCGCCATGAACGCACGGTAAATCACCCCTCGATTCCCGTGCCGGCCACGCCATCTTTCTCGGGCTGAGGAGTTGCCCATGTCAGAGGTTCTTGCCCGCCCCGCCCCCGTGCTGTTCATGCCGCAGCGCCAGCCGCCCAAGCCGGTGACCAAGCGGCTGCGGGTGGTCTCGGAGTTCGAGCCGGCCGGCGACCAGCCGACCGCCATTCACGACCTCACAGCCGGCGTGCGCAGCGGCGAGCGCGACCAGGTGCTGCTGGGCGTCACCGGCTCGGGCAAGACGTTCACCATGGCCAAGGTGATCGAGGCGGTGCAGAAGCCGACGCTGATCCTTGCGCCGAACAAGACGCTGGCGGCGCAGCTGTACGGCGAGATGAAGGCGTTCTTCCCCGACAACGCAGTGGAATACTTCGTCAGCTACTACGACTACTACCAGCCGGAAGCCTACGTGCCGCGCACCGACACGTATATCGAAAAAGACGCGCAGATCAACGAGCAGATCGACCGGATGCGCCACGCCGCCACCCAGTCGCTGCTGGAGCGCAACGACGTCGTCATCGTCGCCTCGGTCTCCTGCATCTACGGCATCGGCTCGGTCGAGACCTATGCGAAGATGGTGGTCAAGCTGGAGATCGGCGGGCGGATCGACCGCGACCGGCTGGCCAAGGGCCTGGTCGAACTGCAATACCGCCGCAACGATGCCGCCTTCCAGCGCGGCACGTTCCGCCTGCGCGGCGAGACGGTGGACATCTTCCCGAGCCATTACGAGGACCGCGCCTGGCGCGTGACGCTGTTCGGCGACGAGATCGAGGCCATCGCGGAATTCGATCCGCTGACCGGCGAGGTGACTGCCAAGCTGGACGCCATCACGGTCTACGCCAACAGCCATTACGTGACGCCGCGCCCGACGCTGACCCAGGCGATCCGCGACATCAAGATCGAGTTGAAGGACCGGCTCGGAGAGCTGACGGCGCAGGGCAAGCTGCTGGAGGTGGAGCGGCTGCAGCAGCGCACCACGTTCGACATCGAGATGATGGAGACCACCGGCTCCTGCAAAGGCATCGAGAACTATTCGCGCTATCTGTCCGGGCGCAACGCCGGCGAGCCGCCGCCGACGCTGTTCGAATACCTGCCGGAGAACGCACTGCTGATCGTCGATGAAAGCCATGTCACGGTGCCGCAGATCGGCGGCATGTAGCGTGGCGACCTTTCCCGCAAATCCATCCTGGCCGAATTCGGCTTCCGCCTGCCGTCCTGCATCGACAACCGGCCGCTGAAATTCGAGGAATGGGAACGCTTTCGTCCGCAGACGCTGTTCGTCTCCGCGACGCCCGGCCCGTGGGAGATGGAGCGCACCGCCGGCGTGTTCGCCGAACAGGTGATCCGCCCGACCGGGCTGATCGACCCGGTGACCGAGGTGCGGCCGGTCGAGAAGCAGGTCGACGACCTGCTGGCCGAATGCCGCCTCGTGACCGCGCGCGGCGGGCGCGTGCTGGTGACGACGCTGACCAAGCGCATGGCCGAGGATCTGACCGAATACCTGACCGAGCACGGCGTCAAGGTGCGCTACCTGCACTCCGACATCGACACGCTGGAGCGCATCGAGATCATCCGCGACCTGCGGCTGGGCGTGTTCGACGTGCTGGTCGGCATCAACCTGCTGCGCGAGGGGCTCGACATTCCCGAATGCGCGCTGGTGGCGATCCTGGATGCCGACAAGGAGGGTTTCCTGCGCATCGCAGACGTCGCCTGGTGCAGACCATCGGCCGCGCCGCGCGCAACGTCGACGGGCGGGTGATCCTGTACGCCGACACGATGACGCGGAGCCTGCGCTTCGCGATCGAGGAAACCGAGCGCCGCCGCAACAAGCAGCGGGCCTGGAACGAGGCGCACGGCATCACGCCGCAATCGATCCGGAAGCAGATCGGCAAGGTGCTCGAGAGCGTGTTCGAGCAGGATTACGTCACCGTGGCGCCGGTGCGCGACAGCAAGGTGTCGGATTTCGTCGGCAAGGATCTGAAGAGCGCGATCGCGGAGCTGGAAAAGCGCATGCGCGCCGCCGCGGCGGATCTGGAGTTCGAGGAAGCCGCGCAGGCTGCGCGACGAGATCAAGCGGCTGGAGGCGCTGGACCTCGGCCTGGAGCCGCCGCCGGTCGCGTCCGCGACGCTGCGGCCGAGGCGGGACCGCACGCCGGAGCCGATGGGGCCGGGCGGCGGTGGGTATGACCCGACGAAGATGCGGGGGAGACGAGGGCGGGGCCGGGCGGGGTAGGAACGGCTCACGAGCGGGGCCAGGGGAAGCAGATCGCATGTAGAAGAACGGGGCCGCCGCCAACGTGAGATGGTAGCTTCTACAACGAGTTCCGCGACCTAACCGAAAACCACCATCGGATTGGGGCGAGTTGCCCGGTTCTCAAGATGCGGAAATTACACTGCGGAAAGATAAGTCGGGGCTGATCGGGGCATTTGTCGGGCCGCTGCGCTACCTACCACAAAGCCGCCACACCTTTGCACACGGCACAACGGGGCGGGCACTAACGCAAAGCCGTTGCGAAAGAAAGTCGCCGTTATATCGGTTCTGCAAGAGAGAGGGGCTTGGCGAGAGCGTTTCGAGCTGCGATGCTCGACCGGTTAACGCGCTGGACGCATTTGTAATCGGGGGGTGTAGTGGCAGACATAGTATTTAAGGCTTCATCCCAGACATTCGGCCAGCTTTTCGCGTTATGGGATCAAATTCTCTCTTATTCGCAGAGCATAACGCCGGATACGACAACGATATATGACAGCGAAGAAAACGTTATATCTGCTTACTTCAATGCTTTTAGCTCTTTTGACGCTCAAGTCAGCGATGGCGATTTAGTATCAGAAAATCTTTCAAACGGAGCCAGCTCAGGCACGATAAAGACACCGTCATGGACGATGCAGCTGACTGGTTCGATAAGCTCTTCCGGGTCTACAATTACGAAGGAGGCTATCACCGCGTCGAACGGTAACGTCCTGGTTGTAGCCAATGGCATTTTTAAATATTCCGGACTTCCGGTAGTCAGCACTGAGTTGGCCGGAGGTCAGCTGAACAGTGTAACGTCGAGCGTACCGGACCCCTTATCTTCGAGCGACAGTGTTCTTGACTCAATCACGGCGCAGACTAATTTCAATGGATCTACCTATTCTGGAATTGTCGTCGGATACGCAGATGGCTTATATGACCGGGGAGATCAGGAGTACTATACACAAAATCTATCCGTAGATCAAAGCATAATCATCACAAATAGCTCTTATTATTTATCAGATGGGACGTTGAATGCCGAGAACGATGACGTTTTGAATTCGAGCTCGGCTGTCACTGATAGTGTCAGCGTCAACGGCTTGGACCTAGATTTGAATCAACTCAACGTCAATAACTACTTTCCCCAATTAGTGGCGGGAGTTGACGTTGTTTCTATTAGCGGTGGCGGAGCACTCGTGAATGCAGAAAATCTCTTCCCTAAACTGATATCCCAAGACAGCGAGATGACGTCGCTGGACATCACCGCCAGCGCTGCAACGATACAAAACAACTTGGCCTCTCTTGAAACGATATCGCAACAAGGCAAACTCGGTTCTATCAATCTAACTGATGGAGGCACTCCCACAATCACCGCGACTGCGGCGCAGCTGAGTGCGGATTCAAGTGTATTTGACCGAATTCAAACGCAATATGTAGTCGCCTGCTTCGCCGGTGGCTCGCACCTGGCTACCGAGCGTGGCGAGATCATGGTGCAGCATCTGCGCTACGGCGACCTTGTGCGGCTAGCCGAAGGCGGGACGGCGCCTGTCGTCTGGATTGGCCATCGCCGCGTGGCTTGCCGCAGCCACCGGCGTCCGTGCGACGTGCAGCCAGTGAGAATCGCGGCGCACGCTTTCGGGGTTGGCCGTCCGCATCGTGATCTGCTGTTGTCTCCCGACCATGCGGTATTCGTCGATGGCGTGCTGATTCCAATTCGCTACCTCTTGAATGACGCGACTGTCCGTCAGGAGTATGTCGATAATGTAACGTACTGGCATGTTGAACTGCCCTCACATGGCGTGCTGTTGGCCGAGGGCCTTCCAGTCGAAAGTTACCTGGACACCGGCAACCGCAGCGCTTTTGTGAATGGCGGCAACGTGGTGATGGCACACGCCGACTTCGCATCTGGTGTCTGGCAGCGCAAGGGCTGTGCGTCCCTGGTCACCGAGGGTACCGTCCGTGACGTGGTCTATCGGCGACTGCTAGCGCAGGCTTTTGCACTCGGCTGGAAAGTGTGCGATGCCGGGCAAGGCGCTTCCAGTTGGCTGCCGCCAAAGTCGGAGCTTCAAGCCTCTGCGCGTGCCAGTTGATCAGCAGATGGAACCCGAGAGGATCCCGCTGTTTTGGCTAGCCCTTCTTGGTCATGGCCAATTAACGTTTCGCCTTGTGCGGGCCCATCACCTAGAGTTCGTGCGACCAGGAATTACCCCCTGAGCACCCCGTGCTGCCGCAGAAACCCCAGCAGCGGCAGCAACGGCAGCCCGAGGATTGCGGCGTGTTCCCCCTCGACCGCATCGAACAAATGCACGCCAGGCCCTTCCAGCCGATAGGCGCCGACGGTCGCGGTCAACGCTTCGCCCTCCGCCGCCAGATAGGTTTCCAGAAAATCATCGCTGAACCGGCGCATCGTCAGCCTCGGCTGCGCGACATGGTGCCAGATCCGCTGCCCGTCGCGCAGGCACAGCACCGCCGTCACCAGCGTATGGGTGCGGCCGCGCAGCCACGCCAGATGTGTACGCGCCTCCGCCACATCGACAGGCTTGTCGAACCAGCGATCCTCGCAGACCAATAGCTGGTCGCAGCCGATTACCAGCGCGTCGCCGGCTGTCCGGGCCACGCGGAGGGCCTTCAGCTCGGCCAGCAGCAATGCGGTCTCGATGGCGCCGACACCGTCGGCGATTGCCGACCGCTTGACCTCCGCCTCATCGATATGCGCGGCCCGCGCCGCGAACCGCAGCCCGGCCTGTTCCAGCAGCGACCGGCGGCTGGCGGAGGCGGACGCCAGGATCAGCGCGGGCTGGTCGGCCTGAAAGCTCATGTCGCGGCAGCCCTGCGGCGGCGTTCGTGCCACGCTTCCATCAGTTGCAGCACCGTCGCGGCCGTCTCCTCGATCGAACGGCGGGTCACGTCGATCACCGGCCAGCCGCGCCGCACGCACAGCCGGCGTGCCCAGAGCAGCTCGGCCTTCACGGTTTCCTCCGCCACGTACTCGCCGCTGTCATGGCGCATGGTGACCGCGGGGCCGCCGGCGCCGAGCATGCGCAGCCGGTGACGGCGGATCTCGATCAGCGCCTCGGCCTCCAGCGTCAGGCCGATCACCGGGCAGACCGGGTTCTCCAGCCCCGGCGGCTCGGCGAGGCCCGGCACCAGCGGCACGTTGGCGGCCTTGATGCCGCGATTGGCAAGGTAGAACGAGGTCGGCGTCTTCGAGCTGCGCGAGACGCCGACCAGCACCACGTCCGCCTCGCCGATGCCGGCCTGGGCCTGCCCGTCGTCATGCGCCAGCACGAAATGCATGGCGTCGATGCGGCGGAAATAGTCGGCGTCCAGCACGTATTGTCGGCCGGGGCGGGACATGGCCGTCTCACCGACCTGCTCCGGTCAGCATCGCGAGCACCGGATCGAGCACGTGCACCACGGACACGCCGATCCGCTGGCAGGTTGTTTCCAGCTCGGCGCGGAGGCCTTTCTCCACCAGCGTGGACAGCACCGGCCCGGGTTCGGCCTCAACGCCTTCCAGCACGCGATGCAGCTGGAAGCGGGTGCGGATCAGGCTCCAGCGGTGGTGGACGATATTGGCGTGCTCGAACTGCGCCACGGTGGCGCGCACGATCGAATTCAGCGTCTCGCCGGTGGCGTCGGAGACCAGATGCAGGTTGATGCGGTTGGTCATGCTGTCCCGGCGGGTTTGGCTGGAAGCAAGGATAACGGGGATAACCGGCACCGCCAGCCCCGGCGACGTGTGCCGCGGCGAATCACGGGGAGCGAAGGTACATTCCATGCAGCGGTGGAGGGCACGGATGCCAGCCCCGGCGAGTCGGGGACGGAGGCAAGATTCCGCGCAATACCAGCGGGTTGACGCAAGCCGAGCCTGTGGACGAAATGCCGGATAGTACCGCCGGCCGGGGTACCTCATGATCCACAGGCCCAATCGCCGCCTCCACCAAGCTTTTAAGTCTTCTTATCTGATAGAGAGGGACAGCGACGGACGATCGGGACCGGTGATGGGTAAACGGCTGCTGCGGGCGTTGGCGGGTGAGGCGGTCTGGCCGCCGCCGATCTGGCTGATGCGTCAGGCCGGTCGCTATCTGCCGGAATATCGCGCCGTGCGGGCCCGCGCAGGCGACTTCATCTCGCTCTGCACGATGCCGGAGCTGGCCGCCGAGGTGACGCTGCAGCCGCTGCGCCGCTACGGCATGGACGCCGCCATCCTGTTCAGCGACATCCTGATGCTGCCCTGGGCGCTCGGCCAGGGCTTGCAGTTCGCCGAGGGTGAAGGCCCGGTCCTGCCGCCTTTGCGCGACGCGGCTTCGATCGCCCGGCTCGACCCGTCCCGCCTCCACGCCGCTATCGCGCCGATCCTGGAGACCGTGCGGCTGGTCCGCGCCGAAGTGGCGGACGCGACACTGATCGGCTTCGCCGGCGCCCCGTTCACGGTGGTCTGCTACATGGTCGAGGGTCACGGCTCGAAGGAATTCGCGGCCGTGCGCGGCATGGCGTACCGCGACCCGGCGCTGTTCGACACGCTGATGGAACTGGTGACCGAGGCGACCATCGCCTACCTGTCCGCACAGATCGAGGCCGGCGCCGAGACCGTCATGCTGTTCGACAGCTGGGCCGGCGTGCTGCCGCCGGCCCTGTTCCGCGCCCATGTCATCGCCCCGGCCGCCCGTATCGTCGCGAGCTTGAACGAGCGGCACCCGGAGGTGCCGGTGATCGGGTTTCCCCGCCTCGGTGGGTTGCTGATCGGCGAATATGCACGGCAGACCGGCGTGCGAGGGGTCGGGCTGGACACCACGGTCGATGCGGTGCTGGCCGCCGCGCTGGTGCCGGAGGATGTGGCGTTGCAGGGCAACCTCGACCCGTTGGCGCTGGAAGCCGGCGGGGCTGCGGTGGCAGAGGCGACCGAGCAGCTGCTTGCCGCAATGCAGGGGCGGCCGTTCGTGTTCAATCTCGGTCACGGCATTGTGCCCGGCACGCCGCCCGAGCACGTCGCGGATCTGGTCCGCCTGGTCCGTGCCGCTTGATCTGGCGCGGAACTCCGCCACCTTGGACGCCATGACCCCCCAAAAAACCGCCATCGTGCTGTTCAACCTCGGCGGACCGGACAAGCCTGCGGCGGTGCGCCCGTTCCTGGTGAACCTGTTCACCGATCCGGCCATCCTGCGGGTGCCGTTCTTTGTCCGCCCGTTCTTGGCCCGCATCATCGCCTACGCCCGCACCAAGCCGGCCGGCGAGATCTACGCCCGCCTGGGCGGCCGCTCGCCGTTGCTGGAGCTGACCGGGCAGCAGGCGCGGGCGCTGGAACTGGCGTTGCCGGAGTTGCACGCGCGCTGCTTCATCGCCATGCGCTACTGGCATCCGTTCAGTGATGCCGCGGCGCAGGCGGTGAAGGCGTGGGACCCGGACGAAATCCTGCTGTTGCCGCTGTATCCGCAATACTCCACCACCACCACCGGCAGCAGCCTGACGGCCTGGCGGGAGGCGGCCGCGCGCGTGGGCTTGGCCAAGCCGGTGACGGCGCTGTGCTGCTACCACTCCGATCGCGGCTTCGCCGCCGCCATGTCCGCCATCGTCCGCGCCAGCTACGATAGCGCCCGCGCGGCGCTGGACCCGGCGATCGCGTTGCGCGTGCTGTTCTCGGCCCACGGCCTGCCGGAGGTGATCGTCAAGGCCGGCGACCCGTATCAGTTCCAGGTGGAACGCACCGTGGCGGCGGTGACGCGGCAGCTTGATCTGCCGGGGCTGGATTTCACGATCTGCTATCAGTCTCGCGCCACGCCGCAGCAATGGATCGGCCCGTCGACCGAGGCGGAGGTCGCCCGCGCCGCGCAGGACAAGGTGGCGCTGCTGGTGGTACCAATCGCATTCGTCTCGGAGCATTCCGAGACGCTGGTGGAGCTGGACGTGGAGTACAAGGAACTGGCTGGGCGTCTTGGCGTGCCGGGCTATTTCCGCGCGCCGGCGCTGAATGCCGATGCCGGGTTTGTCGCGGCGCTGGCCGATCTGGTGCGCCGCATGCGCGACCACGGCCCCGGCCTGTGCAGCTTCGCCGGTGGCCGGGTATGCCCCGCGGCGCATCGTGACTGTCCGTACGCCCGCGCTGGAGCCGCTCCTGCCGAGGCCGAAATCGCGTCGCTCGCCGCATGACCCCCATTGATCTGATGCAGGCGCGCCGCACCCGTCTGCGGCTCGTGATCTTTGATTGCGACGGCGTCATCGTGGACAGTGAACCGGTGTCCAACCGTATCCTCGCCGAGGAGATTTCCGCGCTCGGCTGGGTGATGGACACGCAGGAAGCCACGCGGCTCTTTCTGGGCGTGACGTTGACCGACATGGTGCCGATGATCGAGGCGCGCACCGCGCGCAGCCTGCCGCATGACTGGCGGCTGCGGCTGACGGCGCGGATCGTCACGGCGCTGGAGGAGGAAGCGACGGAGATGCCCGGTGCCATCGCGGCGTTGCGGGCAGTGGATGCGCTGGGGGTGCCGTGGCGCGTCGCCTCCAATTCCTCGCACAGCGAGATGCGGGTAAAGTTCGCCCGCATCGGGATTACGGACATCATGGCGGGGCGGGTACACAGCCATCACCGATGTCGGGCGAGGCAAACCCGCCCCCGACCTGTTTCTGGCGGCCGCGCGCGCCGAAGGCGTGGCGCCGTCGGACTGCGTGGTGGTGGAGGACTCGCTGCCCGGCGTGCGGGCCGCGATGGCTGCCGGCATGGACTGTCTCGGCTTCGCACCGCATTCGGACGGGGCCGCGTTGCGGGCGGCGGGGGCGGTGCCGTTCCATGACATGGCCGACCTGCCGAGACTGATCGCCACGGGATGGCTGCGCGCGGCATGACCATCGGCTTCCTGGCGCCGCTGTATCCGTGGATCAAGGCGTTCCATATCATTGCCATGGTCGCCTGGATGGCCGGGCTGTTCTATCTGCCGCGCCTGTACGTGTACCATTGTGCGCTGCCGCGCGGCTCGGCCGAGAGCGAGCGCTTCAAGGTAATGGAACGCCGCCTGCTCAAGCAGATCACGACGCCGGCGATGCTGGCGACGTTCGGCTTCGGCATCCTGCTGGTGCTGACGCCCGGCGTGGTGGACTGGTCGGCCGGCTGGTGGCACGCCAAGCTGCTGGCGGTGCTGCTGATGGCCGGGTTCCACGGTGCGGCCTCCGGCTGGCGGCGGCGATTCCTGGAAGACCGCAATACCAAGCCGGAGCGCTTCTACCGGATCGCCAACGAGGTTCCGACGCTGCTGCTGGTGGTGATCGTGGTCATGGTGATCGTGCGGCCGTTCTGACCGTCGTGCATGATGAACAGATCTTGAATGCTGGGTCCGGTGCCCGTACCCCGTTGACGCGCGTGGCCCGGCTGCTTAGGTTGTCGTCGACGATATCAGTGGCCGTCCTGGCCATCACGTTTGTTCGTCTCCGTCCGTTGGGACAGTGCTGGTTGATCGCGCGGTCGTGAGCCGTCGCTGCGGTCGGCAGCCGGATATCCGGGCCACAGCGCCCGTGGGTGTGCGGGAGATCTCCCGTGCGGTCCTGTCCTCCCCTTCCTTTCGACCCTCCACCGGGGCGTCCCATGCACCTCGCCGAACTCAAGGCCAAATCCCCGGCGGACCTGCTCAGCTTCGCCGAATCGCTGCAGATCGAGAACGCATCGTCGCTGCGCAAGCAGGACATGATGTTCGCGATCCTGAAGAACCTGGCCGAGAACGAGCAGGCGATCCACGGCGAGGGCACGCTGGAAATCCTGCCCGACGGATTCGGCTTCCTGCGCAGCGCCGACAGCAACTACCTGCCCGGCCCCGACGACATCTATGTCTCGCCCTCCCAGGTGCGCCGCTTCGGCCTGCGCACCGGCGATACGGTGGAAGGCCAGATCCGCGCGCCGAAGGACGGCGAGCGGTATTTCGCGCTGCTGAAGGTCAACACGATCAATTTCGAGGCGCCGGAGGCGGTGCGGCACCGCATCAATTTCGACAACCTGACGCCGCTGTATCCCGACGAGCGGCTGAAGATGGAGGTGGAGAACTTCCAGTCGGTGGCGAAGGGTCCGCAGAAGGACATGACGCCGCGCGTGATCGACCTGATCGCGCCGATCGGCAAGGGCCAGCGCGCGCTGATCGTCGCGCCGCCGCGCACCGGCAAGACCGTGATGCTGCAGAACATCGCCACCGCCATCGCCGACAACCACCCGGACGTGTTCCTGATCGTGCTGCTGATCGACGAGCGGCCCGAGGAAGTCACCGACATGGCGCGCACCGTGAAGGGCGAGGTGATCGCCTCGACCTTCGACGAGCCGGCGACGCGCCACGTGCAGGTGACCGAGATGGTGCTGGAGAAGGCCAAGCGCCTGGTCGAGCACAAGCGCGACGTGGTGATCCTGCTGGACAGCATCACGCGGCTGGCGCGCGCCTACAACACGGTGGTGCCGAGCTCGGGCAAGGTGCTGACCGGCGGTGTGGACGCCAACGCGCTGCAGCGGCCGAAGCGCTTCTTCGGCGCGGCGCGCAACATCGAGGAAGGCGGCAGCCTGACCATCATCGCGACCGCGCTGATCGACACCGGCAGCCGCATGGACGAGGTGATCTTCGAGGAATTCAAGGGCACCGGCAATTCCGAGATCATTCTCGACCGCAAGCTGTCCGACAAGCGCACCTTCCCGGCGATCGACATCACCAAGTCCGGCACCCGCAAGGAGGAGCTGCTGGTGGATCGTGCGACGCTGTCGAAGATGTGGGTGCTGCGCCGCATCCTGAACCCGATGGGCACGATGGATGCGATGGACTTCCTGCTCGACAAGCTGAAATACTGCAAGACGAACCAGGATTTCTTCGACGCGATGAACACGTGAGATGATCGACGCCATGGAGTCGGCGTCGATTCAGTCGGCACTCAAGAGATTGCAGGACGCAATTTATGGATTATTGGTCCAGGAAGCCGATGGACTGCAAAATTCGACTATCGCAAAATGACTTGGTCTCGAGTTTGACCATGAAGGCAAGCAGAAGGATTATCTAACCTATTCAATCCTAGAGTCGCCGTTGAAGGATGGCCGAGCGGGGAAAGTATTTTGCGTCGCAAATAGATGAAAGAGCCTAACTAATGCAGGTGGACGGGTGCACGGACTGACGACAGCACGGGCTCATCGAAACGGGAATGCCTGTGCGGGACGAAAGTTCAAGCGTTAGCCATTCTTGCACGCCACCAGCCAAACCGCCCCCGGCAACGCCACCCGATCTCCATCGACGTAGCCCGCCAGCGCCGCTCGGATCGCGGCAATGGCGGCCGGGCGGGCTTCTTCCGGTGCGTCGCGTAGCGCGCGGCTTGCGGCGCCGATGTTGGTGGCCTGCGCGACAGCCGCCTCCAGGCCGCCGCCCGCTGCAATATCCAGCGCCACATCGAATTTCTCGAAGCTTGGCGGCGACCAGCCCGCACCCGTCAGGATGCCCGCCACCCGGTCGGGGTCGGCGAAGGCGAACGGTCCCGGATCGTCCGGCGCGAGCTTCGGCAGCCGGGGCACGTGTTCATAGGCGGCGTACAGCGGCACCCGCATCCACGGGTTCTCGGTGATCGGCCGCCAGCAGGCGAACACGACGCGGGCGCCGGGGCGGGCGGAGCGGCGCAGGTTGGCGAACGCGGCCAGCGGGTTGCCGAAGAACATCACGCCGAAGCGGGAGAACAGCAGGTCGACCGGCTCCGCCGCCGTGTAGTCGCCGGCGTCGGCAAGCACCCAGTCGACGTTGGCGGCGCCGGCGCCGCGCTGCCGTGCCACCTCCAGCATCGGCGCCGAAACATCCAGGCCGGTGACATGCGCCACCTGCGGCGCCAGCATCAGCGTGGTGCTGCCGCAGCCGCAGCCGATATCCAGCACGCGCTCGGTCGCTGCCGGAGCCGCATGGGCGATCACGGCGCGGGCGACCGGCGCCAGCATCGCGTCGGTATGCGCCTGCTGCGCCACCCATTGTGCCCCGCCAGGCCCGTTCCAGTAGGCGACCTGGTCGGCATGGCGGAGGGCGGGGTCGCTCATGATCGGTGCCTTAACCATTCGTCCGTACTGGACACGATCCCGGGCGACTCGGCAACCCTGGGCAGCCTCATATTGCGGACATAAGAATATCCTTATATACCGCGCCCGCCACTCACCAGGAGCCGTATGATGGCCGACGCCAGCACCCCGGATTACAAGGTCAAGGACATCGCGCTGGCCGACTGGGGCCGCAAGGAAATCGCCATGGCCGAGGACGAGATGCCGGGCCTCATGGCGATGCGCGCGGAGTTCGGTCCCGAGAAGATCGCTGAAAGGGGCTCGCATCGCCGGCTGCCTGCACATGACGATCCAGACGGCCGTGCTGATCGAGACGCTGGAAGCCCTCGGCGCCACGGTGCGCTGGTCGTCCTGCAACATCTTCTCGACCCAGGACCACGCCGCCGCCGCCATCGCCGCCGCCGGCACGCCGGTGTTCGCCTGGAAAGGCATGGACGAGAAAGAGTTCTGGTGGTGCATCGAGCAGACCGTGCGCGGGCCGGACGGCTGGACGCCGAACATGATCCTCGATGACGGCGGCGACCTGACCGTGCTGATGCACGACAAATATCCGGAGATGCTGGCCGACGTGCGCGGCCTGTCGGAGGAGACCACGACCGGCGTGCATCGGCTGTGGGAGATGGCGAAGGCCGGCACGCTGAAGGTGCCCGCGATCAACGTCAACGACAGCGTGACGAAGTCGAAGTTCGACAACCTGTACGGCTGCCGCGAAAGCCTGGTCGACGCCATCCGCCGTGGCACCGACGTGATGATGGCCGGCAAGGTCGCCGTGGTGAACGGCTTCGGCGACGTCGGCAAAGGCTCGGCCGCCAGCCTGCGCAACGCCGGCTGCCGCGTGATGGTGACCGAGATCGACCCGATCTGCGCGCTGCAGGCCGCGATGGAGGGCTACGAGGTCGTCACCATGGACGACGCGGCGCCGGTGGGCGACATCTTCGTCACCGCCACCGGCAACGTGGACGTCATCACGATCGACCACATGCGCGCCATGAAGCACCGCGCCATCGTCTGCAACATCGGCCATTTCGATAGCGAGATCCAGATCGACGCGCTGCGCAACTACCGCTGGGAGAACGTCAAGCCGCAGGTGGACGAGGTGGTGTTCCCCGACGGCAAGCGGCTGATCGTGCTGTCCGAGGGCCGGCTGGTGAATCTCGGCAACGCCACCGGCCATCCGAGCTTCGTGATGAGCGCCAGCTTCACCAACCAGGTGCTGGCACAGATCGAGCTGTGGACCGCGCCGGCCGGCAAGTATGAGCGGAAGGTCTACACGCTGCCGAAACAGCTCGACGAGAAAGTGGCGGCACTGCATCTCGCCAAGGTCGGCGCCAAGCTGACCAAATTGTCATCCGAAGCAGGCGGACTACATCGGCGCGCCGGTCAACGGGCCGTTCAAGCACGATCTGTATCGCTATTAAGCAGGCAGGCTGGCAGCCGTCCGCGGCGGCTGGATTTTACAAGCTCGTTACGTCATTCAGATGTCACGCCTTTGCCCGCCACCACCGGCTAAATCGCCGCGCGGGTGGCGCGGCGACCGGCGGATTTGCAAACAGTTTGTTTTTGCTTTTCGTGGCAAACCCACCCCTCGGCGCGCGTTAATCGCCATGCTTGCCGTTCCTCGGGGGGAAGGATGACGAAATCAGCCAGCCGGTGCGAAATCGCGCCGGATTTCTTCAAGGCGCAAACCAGCGTGGTTCGTCGAGCGCTGGCGGCGGCGCGGGACCAGACCGTGCTGTCGGATCTGCTTTTCCTGGAACGCTGGGAACTCGCACCGGTCCCGGGGGCCGCGGCGGCATTGCGGGTGTCGCAGATCCGCCGTGCCAATCCAGAGCTGACGGCGGCCATTCGCGCCGAGATCGCCGGTGTGCGGTCGATGTAGCCGGCCTTGAGCCCTTCGCGCGAGCATTGCGCGACGGCACGGGCGATGGCAGCTTGCGGCCGGCGAAACAGCGTCCAGGGGCAGCTGCATGGCGGTGGACAAGGTGTATCCGGACGCGACGGCGGCACTCGCGGGCGTGCTCCGCGACGGCATGACGATCATGTCCGGCGGGTTCGGCCTGTGCGGCATTCCGGCGGCGCTGATCGAGGCGATCCGCGACGTCGGCGTGAAGGATCTGACCGTCATCTCCAACAACGCCGGCATCGACGACGTCGGTCTCGGGCTGCTGCTGCAGACCCGGCAGATCCGCAAGATGATCAGCTCCTATGTCGGCGAGAATCGAGACGTTCGCGAAGCCAGTACCTCGCCGGCGAACTGGAGATCGAGTTCAACCCGCAGGGCACGCTCGCCGAGCGCATCCGCGCCGGCGGCGCCGGCATCCCGGCCTTCTACACCCGCACCGGCGTCGGCACGCTGATCGCCGAGGGCAAGGAGGTGCGCGAGTTCGACGGCGCGACATACGTCATGGAACGGGCGCTGTTCGCCGACCTCGCCATCGTGCATGCCTGGAAGGGCGATACCGAGGGCAACCTCGTCTATCGAAAGACCGCGCGGAACTTCAACCCGATCATGGCAACCGCGGCGAAGCTGACGGTGGCCGAGGTCGAAGCATGCTGGTCGAGCCGGGCGCAGATCGACCCGGACCACATCATCACGCCGGGCATTTTCGTCAAGCGCATCGTGCAAGCTGGACCGCATCGACAAGCGGATCGAGCAGCGCACCGTGCGCAAGCGCGCCTAGCGGCAACGGAGGGCACACATGGCCTGGACACGCGACGAAATGGCGGCCCGCGCCGCCCGCGAGCTGCAGGACGGATTCTACGTCAATCTCGGCATCGGCATCCCGACGCTGGTGGCCAACCACATCCCGCCCGGTGTGAGCGATCCAGCTGCAGAGCGAGAACGGCATGCTCGGCATCGGCCCGTTCCCGTTCGAGGGCGAGGAGGACGCCGACCTCATCAATGCCGGCAAGCAGACGGTGACGGAGCTGCCGACCACGAGCTTCTTCGACAGCGCGGCCAGCTTCGCGATGGTACGCGGCGGCCATATCGACCTGTCGATCCTCGGCGCGCTGCAGGTCTCCGAGCACGGCGACCTCGCCAACTGGATGATCCCCGGCAAGATGGTCAAGGGCATGGGCGGCGCGATGGATCTCGTGGCCGGCGTGCGGCGGGTTGTCGTGCTGATGGAGCACACGGCGGGCGGCAAGCCCAAGCTGCTCAAGCACTGCACATTGCCGCTGACCGGGACGCGGCGTCGTGAACCTGGTCGTGACCGATCTCGGCGTGTTCGACGTGGACTGCGGACGGGCTGGTCCTGGTGGACATCGCGCCCGGCGTCACGGTGGACGAACTGCGCGAGAAGACCGAGGCCGCGTTCCGCGTGCATGCGGATCTGAAACAGGCCGCCTGAGCGGCCTAGGCAAGCACGACGCTGGCGCCGACGATCCAGGCGCCATACGGCCAAAGTGCCGAGGGATCGCCGGTCCAGACCAGCCGGTCGTCCGGCCGCGTGCCGGCACGCAACAGGTGATCGGCGGCAACCCGCAGGAAGTCGGGCCAGGTGGCGCCGTCCAATGCCGCGGCCACAAACGGCGGCAGCTCCCGTCCCTCCCGCACCGCATCGCGGGACCACGCGCGGCGCATGCCAGAGCTGTCACAAACCACCAGCGCCTCGCGGCTGCCCGCATGGCGCAGCAGAGCACCGCGCACGCCGCGCGCCGGGTCGAGGCCGGCAAACGCGGCGACGTCCGCCAGGAATGCCGCCGGATCGGCGGCCTCGCGGTCGCGGATCCGCTCGGGCGAGGCCTGGACCAGACGGCCGGTGGCGCGGAGCCACTCCACGAACACCGCCAGCGTACTCGTGGCACTGGCCTCGTCGGCTGGCCGCCACGGCGTGGCCGTTGATTTCGGGCACTTGATCCTCCTCTCCCCTCAAGGCTATATGCGCGCCTCTCGCCGGGGATGCAGCAAGGCGATCGTGGGGCCATAGCTCAGTTGGGAGAGCGCCTGAATGGCATTCAGGAGGTCGTCGGTTCGATTCCGATTGGCTCCACCAGCCCGGCCCGCCTGACCGCCCCAGAGGGCGGCCGGCATATGCGGCGGAGGTGACATGAACCCGCGACTTCGCGCTGCCCTGCTTCCCATCCTGGCGTTTGCCGTGGTGCTCCTAGTGGGAGTGGGCGCTTGGCTGTATCTGGCACGCGGCACCCAGGCAGGTGTGATGAGCATCGGCGGGCCGTTCACGCTGGAGGACGGCTCCCGCCACGCCATCACCGATCGCGACCTGCGCGGCCGCTACGTCCTGGTGTATTTCGGCTATACGTTCTGCCCGGATGTCTGCCCCACAACGCTGAACGCGGTGGCCGGCGCACTCGACAAGCTCGGGGCCAAGGCCGACCAGCTTCAGGTGGTCTTCATCACCGTCGATCCGCAGCGCGACACGCCGCAGGTGGTGCATGACTACGCCGCCGCATTCAGCCCGCGGATCATGGGCCTGACGGGTACTCCGCAGCAGATCGCCGACGTTGCGCGCGAATATCGTGTCTATTACGCCCCACAGCGCACCGGCGAGGGCGCCGGAGATTACACTGTGGACCACAGCTCCATCCTCTACCTGATGGGCCCGGACGGGCGTTTCATCGCGCCCATCCGCACCGACGAACCGGCCGAGGCGATGGCTGCGGATCTCGCGAAACAGATTCTTTAGCGGGATCGTTATGTCGCATACGACTGCGCGGCGCAGGTCCGCCGGTCGTTTTGCGTTGAACTCGGCGTGTGGTGGCTTGCCAAGCCACTTACGCCACCGCCGCGAGGGCAACGGTCCCCTGAACTCGCGACGTTAGACGGCGCATGCTGGCGGCCCGCCACATAATCGCTGGATCTACGCAGGAGGAGACTCGGAAATGTCGATTATTGGATGGATCGTCCTGGGACTGATCGCTGGCTTCATCGCCAGCAGGATCGTCAACAATGCCGGCGAGGGGATCTTTCCTCGACGTCATTCTGGGTGTCGTCGGCGCCGTTGTCGGCGGCTTCATCTTCAACGCTTTTGGCGCCGCCGGCGTCACCGGTTTCAACCTCTACAGCATGATCGTCGCGATCATCGGCGCCATCGTCGTGCTGTGGCTGTATCACGCCATCGCCGGGGCGCGACGAATCTAGCGAACGGATCGCCCCCCTCCCGCGGTGCGGGAGGGGGAGCCCGCTAGATCGCCACCCGCACCCCCAGTTCGACCACACGGTCGCTGGGGATGCGGAAGAACTCGGTGGCCGAGACCGCATTGCGCGCCATCACCAGGAACAGCCACAGCCGCCACAACGGCATCTTCGGCACCATCGCCGGCACCAGCGTCTCGCGGCCGAGGAAGTAGCTGGTCTGCATCGGGTCGAAGGCGACGCCGCTCGTCGCGCAGGGCGGCGAGGTCGCGCGGCAGGTTCGGGCTTTCCATGAAGCCGTAGCGGACGGTGACGCGGTGGATGCCGGGGGCGAGCTCGGCGACCGAGCTGCGCTCGCCCGGCCGGCACCTCCGGCACGTCCAGCGTTGTTCACCGTGACGAACAGCACCTTCTCGTGCAGCACCTTGTTGTGCTTGAGGTTGTGCAGCAGGGCGGCCGGCACGTAATCGGGGTTGCCGGTCAGGAAGACCGCCATGCCGGGCACCCGCACGGTGCGCGACTGCGGCAGCCGGGCGAGGAAGGAGGCCAGCGGCAGGCTGTCCTGCTTCCAGCGCGCCAGCAGCAGGTCGCGCCCGCGCTTCCACGAGGTCATCAGGCGCCATCAGCGCGAGGCCGAGCACCAGCGGCACCCAGCCGCCCTCCGGCACCTTCAGCAGGTTGGCGGCGAAGAAGTCACATCGATCACGAAGAAGCAGCCGAACACGCCGTAGCTGGCGAGCGGCGACCAGTGGAACTGGCGGCGGAACACCTCGCGCCGCGAGCACGCAGGTGCAGATGAACGTGCCGGTGACGGCGATGCCGTAGGCGGCGGCCAGGTTGTCGCTGGTCTTGAACGCCAACACCAGCACCAGCACGCCGACCAGCAGCGCGGCGTTGATCTGCGGGACGTAGATCTGGCCCTCCTCGGTGGCGCTGGTGTGGCGCACCGTCATGCGCGGCAGGAAGCCGAGCTGCATGCATTGCCGCGCCATCGAATAGGCGCCGGAGATCACCGCCTGGCTGGCGATCACGGTCGCGGCGGTGGCCAGGACCACCATCGGCAGCCGCAGCCAGTCCGGCCCGAGCAGGAAGAACGGGTTGTCCAGCGCCGCCGGATGGGCGAGCACCAGCGCGCCCTGGCCGAAATAGTTCAGCACGAGGCAGGGCAGCACGAAGCCGATCCAGGCCAGCCGGATCGGCTCGCGCGCCGAAATGGCCCATGTCGGCGTACAGCGCCTCCGCCCCGGTCACCGCCAGCACCACCGAGCCGAGGGCGACGAAGGCGAGCCAGTTGTAAGCGAACAGCAGTTGAAGCGCGTAGCTGGGCGACAGCGCCAGCAGCACGTGCGGGTCGTGCACGACCTCGATGCGCGCCGAGCAGGCCGATGACGGCGAACCACACCGCCATCACCGGGCCGAACATGCGGCCGACGGTGCCTGTGCCGCGATACTGCACGGCGAACAGTGCCACGATCACCACGGCGGAGATCGGCAGCACGTACGCCTGTAAGCCGGGCGCCGAGAACTCCAGCCCCTCGATCGCCGACAGCACCGAGATCGCCGGCGTGATCACGCCGTCGCCGAAGAACAGGCAGGCGCCGCCGATGCCGACCAGTGCCAGCGCCGCCTTCAGGCGTGGGCTCGGCGCAACACGCTGCGCCAGCGCCATCAGCGCCAGGATGCCGCCCTCGCCGTGGTTGTCGGCGCGCATCACCAGCAGCACGTATTTGACCGTGACGATCAGCACCAGCGACCAGAAGATCAGCGACAGGATGCCAAGCACCTCGAAGGAGGTGGTACCGCTGGCGGTGAAATGCTCCAGGCTGGCCTTGAACGCATAGAGCGGGCTGGTGCCGATATCGCCGTAGACCACGCCGAGCACGCCCAGCAGCGCGGCCAGCCTGGGTGCGGTGGTCTCGCGCGTGCGTGCGGCGGCGACCGCGACCATCAGACAGCGCCCATCAGGCGGGGCGCACCATTGTCGGGCGAGCGGTGGGGGGCATGGCTGGCACCTTTCGATCCATCGGTCTGTCGCATGCGCGGGCGGCGGAGCGATAGCGGCCGATGCGCCCCGCGGCAAGCACACGGCAAGGACACCTGCCGCGGGCTATGGTTTCGGGCGGTGGCCGAAGATCGCGGTGCCGACACGTATCAGTGTTGCCCCGCAGGCGATGGCGGTCTCGAAATCGCCGGACATGCCCATCGACAGCCCGGTCAGCCCGTGACGCGCGGCACATGCGGCCAGCCAGCCGAAATGCGGCGCGGGGTCCACCTCCGCCGGCGGCACGCACATCAGGCCGGCGAGCGTGGCGCCGAAGCGGGCCTGGCAGGTTTCAATGAAGGCATCGGCCTCGGCGCGCGACACGCCGCTTTTCTGCGGCTCGTCGCCGACATTGACCTGGACATAGAGCGTCGGCAGCCGTCCTTCGCGCTGAGCCGCGTCGGCGATCGCGTCGGCCAGGCGCGGGCGGTCGAGGCTTTCGATGACATCGGCCAGCCGCACCGCCTCGCGTGCCTTGTTGGTCTGCAGGCTGCCGATCAGGTGCAGGCGCAGGTCCGGGTGGGGGGCGCGCAGGGCGGGGAATTTGCCGGCGGCTTCCTGCACGCGGTTTTCGCCGAACAGCAGTTGGCCCGCCGCCAGCGCGGCGGCGACCGCCTCGGGCGGATGCGTTTTCGACACCGCGACGAGCGCCACGCTGTCCGGCGCGCGGCCGGCGCGGCCGGCGGCGGCCGTGATCCGTGCACGAATTTGCCCAAGGTTGGCTGCAATGGCGGAGCCAGCGTATGGCGCGGCCAGGCCGCTGGAGAGGGGATCGCTCATGGACGCAAGGCTTGTCGCTTGGGCGCGCGCGGTCAAGGCGCGGCGTGGCGCGGCGCGGATGCCGCCGCCGCTCTGGCTGTTCACCGATTCCGCCCGGATCGGCGATCCGCGCGCGGCGGCGTGCCGCCTGCCGCGCGGGCTTGCCGGGATCGTGCTGCGCGATGACGCTTTGGCCGGCCGCGCCGCGTTGGCGCGCGCGCTTGCGCGGATCTGCCGTTCACGCCGGCTCTGGCTGAGTGTCGCGGGCGACTGGCGGCTGGCGGCATCGGTGGGGGCCGGGGTGCATCTGCGTGCCGGGTATCGCCCGGCCGCCATGCCGCGCTGGCTGCGGCCGCTGACCAGTTCCGCACACGATCCGGCCGCGCTGCGTCGCGCCCGGCGCGAGGGGGCGCTGGGGTTCCTCTCGCCGGTGTTCGCGACCGCGAGCCATCCGGCGGCGCGGCCGCTCGGCCCGCTGCGCTGGGGGATGGCGGCGCGGCGTTTCGGCGATATGGGCGCGCTGGGCGGGATCGACGGACGCATGGTGCGCCGCCTGCCGACGTGTTGTCGTGCTGTGGGGGCGATCGGTGCGCTGTCCTGACCTGACGCGCAGCGTCGCGGTGCAGGCCCCGAACAGTTGCAGTTGGGTCACAGTGTCCCGTGATTGCCACCCGGGTGTCACGCCGACCGTTGCGGCCGCATGAAGCCTCGTCAATGATCCGTTCGGGCATGGCTGCCGCGACGCCGGAAAATGTCTCGGTGGTCGGGAGTTCCGAGGTCGTAGCGGGTCTGGGCCTGAAGAAAACGCCGGGGGTCCCAGGCGACAATATGGAGGTAAGGATGCGTAAGGTTCTCTTGGCGAGTGCTGCCCTTGGGGCAGTGACCGCCTATTTTGCTTCATCGTCCGCCCGAGCGGATGACCCGGTGTTTCCGGTGACCACCGAGACCGCGCTGGCCGGCTTCAACGGCAACCAGTTCGCCGGCGCGGCACCAGGTTCGGTGCAGGTGAACCTGGGTGGGCGGCTTTATTCGTCAATGTGGTTCCAGTCGAACCCGTCCGGCACGAACAGTCTCACCAAATTCACCCAGCCGAACTTCTGGGTAACTTCCTCTTCCTGTATCCGAGCTTCGATTACACGTCGCCGGCCGGGATCCACTTTGGCGTGTCGGCCGAAATCCGGGACAACCAGGCTCAGTTCGGCAATAACACCAACAGCACCCTGTACGCGTACCAGGCCATTGGCTATGTGTCGAGCGACCGGTTCGGCAGGTTCCAGTTCGGCACGCCGAACGGTTCAGTGACCAACCTGGCGGTCGGCACGGGCGACGACTTCGGCACGGGCGACTTCTTCGCATATTACGGCACCACGCCGTACGTGCCATGGGTCATGGGCGACTCGTACGACAACTACGTCCCCATGCAGAAGCTGACCTACACCACGCCGACATGGGCTGGCTTCAAGGCCGAAATCTCCTGGCAGCCGTCGGCCGTCAGCTTGACTGACAGCTACAGCCAGACCAACGGGTCCGGCGGGGTTACGGCGATCATGCCCACGCCTGGCTTGCTGAGCCGCAACCGGGTGGAACTCGCCGGCCAGTATGTCGGCAATTTCGGCCCCGTCTCCCTCAAGGCCAACGGCGGCTGGGTGGTCGCGAATCCGTCCCCGACGGACGGCCTCAGCATCGCTGGCCAGAACGTCAGCTTCGGCAACGCGGGCATCGAGGTCCACGTCGCCGGGCTGGAAGTGGAAAGCAGTGTCGTCAGCGGCAAGTACAGCTACGCGACCACGGACAACGGCAACCCGATGGGTCCGCTGCCGGAAGGTGCGAAGGGCACCACGGCGTGGATCGCGGGCGTGGGCTACAGCATTGGGCCACTCAAGGCCGGTGTGATGCTACTACGGCGTTTACTACGACCAGATGGACTTCAATCCGGGTGGCCCCTCGCAAGCCGGTCGCGTTTCCGGCGTCGGCCTCGGCGCAACCTATACGGTTGGGCCGGGCGTGAGCGTCTCGCTCGACGCGATCACTGCGACGATTCAGGAGCAGCCTACGACGGCCAACGGCTTCCTGAAGGACAAGCAGACGGTCGACGGCATCGGCTTGAGCACGTTCTTTACCTGGTAACAGGACTTGGTAACGGGCGTTGCCGCTTGCTTTCGGGGTGACGCTGGACTTGCGGTAGATAGGGCGGGGGCGCAAGCTCCCGCCTTTCTTTGCTGCGTAGATCCTTGTTGGACAGAGGGTCGCGGCTGCCGCAGCTTGGCAGGTCGGTCGCAGTGCGCTAAACGCACCGCAACGCGTGGGAATGGAACAGAATAGTCATGAAGCGCAATGTTGCGGCGTTGGCGGCGTGCGCGATTGTCGGCTTGGTGACTGTCCGGGTGCGGCGGAACCGCGGTTGAGAATGCCAATCCGCGCATCGCACCTGAGCCCGGCTCCACGGCGGGGGGAGGAAGTGCCCTCAGCCTGTTCAGCTCCGCCCGGCCGGCGGCGCAGAACCAGGGTTCCGGTATCGCGGTGAATGCCTACCTGTGGCGTGGGACGCTGGAGACGCTGAAATTCATGCCGCTCGCGTCGGCGGATCCGTTCGGTGGCGTCATCATCACCGACTGGTGGACGCCTGCGTCCTCCACCGGCGAGCGCTTCAAGGCGACGGCGTATATTCTCGGGCGCCAGCTGCGGGCCGACGCTATCCGCGTTTCGCTGTTCCGGCAGGTGCAGCAGAACGGCCAGTGGGTGGATGCCCCGGTCGATGAAGGCAAGTCGGCAGAGCTCGAGGACGTGGTGCTGGCCAAGGCGCGGGAACTGCGAGCACAGTCCGCCTCCAACTAGCCGAACCAGTTGCCGACGACGCGGATCTGATCGATACAAGCGCCAGTCGCTTCCGCCAGATCCCGTCGAGAGCATGACCCTACCTGCCGAGACTTCCGCCAGTCTGACCGCGCCGCCCGCTCTATCACCGGGCGGCTCGGCTGCGATCGCCACGAGCGGTTCGCCCGACGCGCCGGCTTACGATTTCCGTGAAGCGGAGCCGCGCTGGCAGCGTGCCTGGGACGAGCGGGGCTGCTTCGCAGGTCGCCGATGTGCCCACGGATGGGCGACCGAAATATTACGTTCTTGGAAATGTTCCCGTACCCGAGCGGGAAGATCCACATGGGGCATGTGCGCAACTACACGCTCGGCGACGTGGTGGCGCGCTACAAGCGGGCGCGCGGATTTTCCGTGCTGCACCCGATGGGCTGGGATGCGTTCGGACTGCCGGCGGAGAACGCGGCGCGTGAGCGAGGCATTCATCCGGCGCGGTGGACGTGCGGACAATATCGCGGCCATGCGGGCGGAATTGCAGCGCATGGGGCTGTCGCTCGACTGGGCGCGCGAATTTGCCACCTGCGACCCGGCCTATTACGGGCACCAGCAGAAGCTGTTTCTGGACATGCTGCGGGCCGGGCTCGTGGAGCGGCGAGAAAGCTGGGTGAACTGGGATCCGGTCGACGGCACCGTGCTGGCCAACGAGCAGGTGATCGATGGGCGCGGCTGGCGCTCCGGCGCGCTGGTCGAGAAGCGGCGCCTGTCGCAGTGGTTTCTGCAAGATCACCGAGTATGCACCCGAATTGCTGGCGGCGCTGGACGGGCTGGATCGCTGGCCGGAGCGGGTGCGGTCTGATGCAGGCGCGCTGGATCGGCCGCAGCGAGGGCGCGCGGCTGCGGTTCCCGCTGACCGTGGCGGGCGAGGCGGATGGCGGAGCGATCGATAGCGTGGAGGTCTATACCACGCGGCCGGATACGCTGTTCGGCATGTCGTTCCTGGCGATCGCGCCGGAGCATCCGCTGGCGGCGACGGTGGCGCGGCGGGACGATGCGGCGGCGGCGTTCGTGGCCGAGTGCCGCAGCATGGGCACCAGCGAGGCGGCGATCGAGACGGCGGAGAAGCGCGGCTATCGACACCGGGCTGCGGGTACGCCATCCGTTACGGCCGGAGCAGGACGTTTCCGGTGTGGATCGCCAATTTCGTGCTGATGGAGTACGGCACCGGCGCGATCTTCGGCTGCCCCGCGCACGACCAGCGCGACCTGGATTTCGCCCGCAAGTATGGGCTGCCGGTCGTCCCGGTGGTGCTGCCGCCGGGCGAGGATGCCCGAGTCGTTTCGCCGTCGTCGACCGGGCGTACGACGGCGACGGCACGATCATCAATTCGGCGTTTCTCGACGGACTCGATCCCGAGACGGCAAAATCGCGCGTCGATTGCCGAACTGGCGCGGCTGGGCTTGGGCGACGGCGTGGTGAACTGGCGCCTGCGCGACTGGGGCGTCAGCCGGCAGCGCTACTGGGGCTGCCCGATCCCGGTGATCCATTGCGACGCTTGCGGCGTGGTGCCGGTGCCGGACGACCAGTTGCCGGTGCGGCTGCCGGAGGACGTGACCTTCGACCGGCCCGGCAACCCGCTGGACCATCACCCGACGCTGGAAGCATGTGGCCTGCCCGTCTTGCGGCGCCGCGCGCGGCGCGAGACCGACACGTTCGATACGTTCGTCGATAGCTCCTGGTATTTCGCGCGGTTCTGCAGCCCGAAGGCGGATCGTGCCGGTGCTGCGGGCGGCGGCGGATCACTGGCTGCCGGTCGACCAGTATATCGGCGGCATCGAGCACGCGATCCTGCATCTGCTGTATTCGCGCTTCTTCACGCGGGCCATGCGGGCGACCGGACATCTGGCGGCCGACGAGCCGTTTGCCGGGCTGTTCACGCAGGGCATGGTGACGCACGAAAGCTACCGCGCCGCCGACGGGCGCTGGCTGTACCCGGAGGAGGTGGAGCGGCGGCCTGACGGCAGTGCGTTTTGTCGCCCGACCGGCGAGCCGGTGACCGTCGGCCGCATCGAGGCGATGTCCAAATCCAAGCGCAACACGGTCGATCCGGGCGCGATCATCGCGCGCTTCGGCGCCGATACCGCGCGCTGGTTCATCCTGTCGGACAATCCGCCGGATCGCGACATGGAATGGACCGAGGCGGGCGTTGCCGGTGCCTACCGGTTCACGCAGCGGCTGTTCAGGCTCGTGGAGGGGTTCCGGGAGACGTGCGACCCCGCGGTCATGCCCGAGATGTTCGGGACACCGGCACGGGCGCTGCGGCGCATCACGCACCGGACGATCGCCGCGGTCACCGAGGCGTTGGAGGCGTTTCGCGTTCAACGTGGCGGTGGCCCGGCTGCACGAATTCGCCACCGCGATCGCCGACGCGGAACGCGCGCAGACGGCCGGCGACGACACGGCGGGGTTGGCCTGGGCGCGGCAGGAGGCGCTGCGCAGCCTGGCGCGGCTGATCGCGCCGATGATGCCGCATCTGGCCGAGGAATGCGTACGGGAAGCTCGGGCCCGGCGGCGAAGCTCGGCTGGTCGCCGAGCTGCGCTGGCCGGAGGCCGACCCGGCGCTGACGGTCGCGGAGACTGTGACGATCGCGTTGCAGGTGATGGGCAAACTGCGCGGCACGGTGGAAGTGCCGCCGGACAGCGACTCTGCGCTGGTGTTGGCGGCGGCCGAGGCCGAGCCGAATGTGGCGCGGGCGCTGGCGGGGCGGCGCGTTGTCAAGCGCGTCCACGTGCCAAACCGGATCGTCAATTTCGTCGTTGCGGGGTAGCGGATGACCGGCGGAAGCGGGATCGGGCGCCGAGGCTTCCTGCCGTTGCTGGCCACGCCCTGGCTGGCTGGCTGTGGTTTCCATCCGGTGTACGCGCCCGCTGAGGGCAGTAACGGCAGTGCGGCGGCAACTGGACTTGCCGAAGTCGCGGTGGCCCTGATACCCGAGCGGTCGGGACAGGAACTGCGCCTGGCGCTTCAGGAGCGGTTCGAGCGCGCGGGCATCGGGGTCGCGCAGCGCTACGATCTGACCGTGGCCTTTGCGGTGACCAGCGAGGCGATCTCGATCCAGCAGGACACGTCGAGCACATACACCCGTGTCGTCGGGCACGGCCACGTACACGCTGATCGCGCAGGACCCCAGCCGGAGCACGTTGACCAGCGGCACCGCACGTTCGACGCAGGGCTATAACATTTTTGATCAGCAATATTTCGCTGCCGACATGGAGAACGACGTCGTCATCAAGCAAATTGCCGAGGCGGTGGCCGACCAGATCGCGCTGCAGCTCGCTGTGTTCTTCCGCAAGCGCGCCGTGGCCTCGGCCAGCTAGGCGCGATGAAGCTCGATGCGCGGCGCGTCGAGGCGTTCCTGCGCGATCCTGGCGCGGTGCGGGCGGTATTGCTGTACGGCGACGATGCCGGGCTGATCAGGGACCGGGGCACGCGGCTGACCCGCCAGGTCGCCGGCGGCGACAGACGATCCGTTCCGTGTGGTCGAGCTGGAACGTGAGGGGCATGGCCGGATCGCCGATGAAATGGCCTCGCTGCCGCTGACCGGAGGGCGTCGTGTGGTGCGTGTGCGCGACGTCGGCGGATGCGTTGTTGCCGCAGGTGAAGGCGGCGCTGGCGGGGCGTCGGCCCCGGGTTCCTGGTGCTGGAAGCCCCGACGATCGCGTCACGCTCGCGGCTGCGGACGTTGCTCGAGACAGCCGAGGATGCGGCGGCGATCGGCTGCTATCCGCTGGAAGGCTCGGCGCTGGGGGCCGAAATTCGCGCGGTCCTGCAGCACCGGCAGGTTACCGCCGATATGGAGACGCTGCGATGGCTGGAAGGCCGGCTCGGCGGCGATGTCGCGGTCACGCGGAGTGAGATCGAGAAGCTCGCGCTGTATGTCGGTCCCGGTGGCCAGGTCGATCTGACGGCCGCGCAGGCCTGCGTCGGCGATCTCGCCGGGCTGTCGCTGGAGGATGCGCTGTTTGCGGCGACGGCCGGGAACGTGGCCGCGGCGGACCGGTCGCTGGAACTGGCCATGGCGGAAGGGATGTCGCCGGTGACGGTGGTGCGCGCGGCGCTGATGCATGTTCAGCGGCTGCATCGCGCGCGCCTCGCGATGAGCGCGGGGGCGGCGCTGAGCGAGGCCGCCAAGGGCGGCGCGGCCGCCGGTGTTCTTTCGCCGCGAGCCAGCGTTTCAGCGCGCCTTGGCGATCTGGTCCGAGGCTGCACTGGCGCTGGCTTCGGCGCGGCTGTCGGACGCGCGAGCGGGCCTGCAAGCGGACGGGCGCGCCGGCCGAGACGATCTGCCGCAATGCCATGCATCGGGCTGGCACAGCGCGCGGGCGGCTGCACAGCGGGCATAGCGGCCACTCAGTCGCGGGTCAGCAGGGTGACGATGCCGTCGAGCTGATCGAGCGTGCGGTAGTGGATGCGCACGGAGCCGGCGGCGCCATCGAAGCTCGATATCGACCTTGAGGCCCAGCCGGTCGGAGAGCGTCCGCTCGAACGCCACCGTCTCCGGGGGGCGGGTGCGGCCTCGGCTGCTCGAGGGGTTGGCAGCGGCGGTCAGCTTCGCGGGCGGCGAGCGCCTCGGTCTGGCGCACGTTCAGGCCGCGGGCGATGACGGCGAGCGCGGCTTGTTCCGGGTGCGGGGTGGGTCAGCAGCGCGCGGGCGTGGCCGGCGCTGAGCGCACCGGCGCGGACCTCCGCCTGCACGCGGGGTGGCAGGTTGAGCAGGCGCAGCGTGTTGGCGATATGGCTGCGCGACTTTCCCGACCGCCTCGCCGAGCGCTTCCTGGGTCATGGCGAACTCGTCGAGCAGGCGGCGATAGCCTTCCGCTTCCTCGATCGGGTTCAGGTCCTGGCGCTGCAGGTTCTCCACCAGGGCGGCGGCCATGGCCTCGGCGTCGGCCGAGGCGCGGACCAGGACCGGCACGTCGTGCAGGCCGGCCGAGCTGGGCGGCCCGCCAGCGGCGCTCGCCGGCGATGATCTGATAGCGGCCCGGCTGGTCCGGATGCGGCCGCGCGAGCAGCGGCTGGAGAATGCCGCGTGCCCGGATCGAGTCGGCGAGTTCCGCGCAGCGAGGCCGATCGATGGTGGACGGCGCGGCTGATAGGGCCGGGTTCCAGCGCTTCGATCGGCAAGCGGCGCGTATGCCTGGCGCGCGTCATCGCGAGTCGGGCCGCCGGCGGCGTCGCCGAGCAGGGCGGCAAGCCCGCGGCCGAGGCGCGGGCGGGTGTCCGCGGCGCTCATGCTGGCTGCGCCGGCGTGTCGCGGCGTTCGCGCCGCAGCACTTCGGTCGCCAGGCGAACATAGGCCTGCGCGCCCGGCGAGCGATAGTCGTAGAGCAGCACGGGCTTGCCGTGGCTCGGCGCTTCGGAGACGCGGATGTTGCGGGGGATGACGGTCTCGTAGACCTGGTCGCCGAAGAAGCCGCGGGCGTCGGCGGCGACCAGGTCGGAGAGATTGTTGCGGCGGTCGTGCATGGTCAGCACGATCCCCTGCAGCGCGCAGCGCGGGTTGAGGCCGCGGTGGACCAGATCGATGGTGTGCATCAGCTGGCTGATGCCTTCGAGCGCGAAGAATTCGCATTGCAGCGGCACCAGCACCGAGTCGGCGGCGGCGAGGCCGTTGAGCGTCAGCAGGCCGAGGCTGGGTGGGCAATCGATCAGGATGAAGCTGGGGCGCAGCGCGGAGCGGGATGGCCGGTGCAGCGCCTCGCGCAGCCGGAATTCGCGACGTGGCTCGCTGACCAGCTCGATTTCGGCGCCGCAAGGTCGGGGTCGGACGGGATCAGCCACAGGCTTGGGCACGAAGGTCGGGCGCTCGACGCCGGCCAGGTCGAGCTGCTCGGTGAGCAGCCGGTAGGTGCCGTTGCGGCCGGTCGGCGCGGCTCGAGGCCGAGGCCGGTGGAGGCATTGCCTTGCGGATCGAGGTCGATCAGCAGAACGGGCTCGCCGCTCGGCGGCGAGGGCGGTGGCGAGGTTGATCGCGGTCGTGGTCTTGCCGACGCCGCCTTTCTGATTGGCAATGGCGATGATGCGCGGGCGGGCACTCAGCCGGGACGGGTCAGCTGGAAGGGATCGGTCAGGATCGGATCGGGTAGTGTGTCGACACGGCGGATCTCGCTGATGCGGAGGAGGTGGCGCCGGGGCCGGTCCGGCTCGGGAACCGCTCGACCCGCATGTGCCACTCGCGACCGGCTGCCGTCAATTCATCCTCGGCGTTGCGGCCCTTCGGGAACAGGCAGACGCCGTTTCGGGTGCCAGCAGCGGAGCCGCGAGTGCCAGCAGCCGCGGCAGCGGCGCCAGCGCGCGGGCGGTGACCACGCGGCCGGGCGAAAGCGCAAGCGCCTCGGTGCGCACGGCATGGACGGTCGCGTTCGCGGCGGTCTCGCGGGCGGCTTCGCGGAGGAACGCGGCCTTGCGCTGGTCGGACTCGACCAGATGAACGCGCGCACGGTCGTGCGAGCGCCAGCACGAGGCCGGGGAAGCCGGCGCCGGACCCAAGATCGATCAGTTCGCGCGGCGCGGTCCGGGAGCAGCGGCGCGAGTTGCGGCGAGTCGGCGATATGCCGCTGCCAGACGCTGCGGCATCGTCGGCGCGCGAGATCAGGTTGATGCGGGCGTTCCAGCGCAGCAGCAGCTGCGACGAATGCTCCAAGCCGCCTGGTCCGTCATCGGGCGGCGAGTGCTGGCGTCAGTATGTTTCACGTGAAACGCTCGACGGCTCTGCCGCCGCTTGCACATGCGCGCTGAGCGCGGCGATCGCGGCTGGCGTCATGCCCTCGATGCGCGCGGCCGCGCCGAGCGACGCCGGCTGCGCGGCGGCAAGTTTGCCGCGTACCTCGGCGGACAGCCCGCCCACGGCCGCGTAATCGAGCGCCGGCGCCGAGCAGACCGCCTCCTCCGCGACGAAACGCGCGAATCTCGGCGTCCTGGCGCGGCAGATAGCCCGGCATAGCGAGCGTCGGCCTGCAGCATTGTCCGAGGACGCGCGGTGACAGTGCGCGCAGCCACGGGAAAGCGCTGGACAGCAGATCGTCCGGATACCGTCCGGCTGCGCCAGCAGCTCGATCAGGCTGCGACGCTGGCCGTCGGCCCGCGGCCGCAATGCCCGCGCGCGCCAGTGGCGGCAGCCGGCAGACCTTCTCGGCCAGCGCCCGCTTGCCGCGCCTCAGCCACCTCGTCGCGAAACCGTGCGAAGGCGCTCGCGCGCGCTGCGCCGACGCAGCCGAGCCGATTCCCTTGTCGCGTCAAGCCGCAGATCGGCGTTGTCGGCGCGCAGCGCTGAGCCGGTATTCGGCGCGCGAGGTGAACATGCGATACGGCTCGGTCACGCCGTGCGTGACCA
This sequence comes from uncultured Pseudomonadota bacterium, assembly GCA_963764895.1. Lineage (GTDB taxonomy): Bacteria > Pseudomonadota > Alphaproteobacteria > Acetobacterales > Acetobacteraceae > CAVXUK01. Next base: position 1,794,480 of record CAVXUK010000004.1, on the reverse strand, counting down.
GGTCGTCGACCAGCACGCCGATATAGGCCATCGGCCCGGTCGAGCGACGACCGGCGCCTGGCCGCCGCAACGGCGGGCCGCGTTGATGCCGGCGACGCAGCGCCCTGCGCCGCCGCCTCCTCATAGCCGGTGGTGCCGTTGATCTGGCCGGCCAGGAACAGGCCGGGCAGCGCGCGCACCTCGAGCGATGCGGCGCAGCGCGCGCGGATCGACGTAATCGTATTCGACCGCATAGCCGGGCCGCAGCATGCGTGCGCGCTCCAGCCCGGGAATCGTTGCCAGCACTGCGGCCTGCACGGCTTCCGGCAGGCTGGTGGAGATGCCGTTCGGGTAGACCGTGTTGTCGTCCAGCCCTTCCGGCTCGAGAAAAATCTGATGCCGTTCGCGCTCGGCGAAGCGCACCACCTTGTCCTCGATCGACGGGCAGTAGCGCGGCCCACGCCCGGCGATCTGGCCGCCATACACCGCCGAGAGGTGCAGATTGGCGCGGATCACCGCGTGCGTGGCCGGCGTGGTCGCGGTGACGCGGCAGGCTGATCTGCGGTTGTTCGATTCGCCTGCGTCAGCGTGCTGAACGGCTCCGGCCGCGCATCGCCCCGATCCGCATCCAGCCCCTCCCAGTCGATGCTATGCCGGTCGAGCCGCGGCGGCGTGCCGGTCTTGAGCCGGCCCAAGCGGCAGCTCCAGCCGCGCCAGCGATCGCGCCAGCCCGACCGACGGCGCCTCGCCGACCCGCCCGGCCGGCGTGCTCCGGCTGCCGATATGGATCACGCCGCGCAGGAACGTCCCGGTGGTCAGCACGGCCGCACCGCAACGCACAACGCGTGCCGTCCCCGCACAGCACCGCCGCGAGCACGCCGTCCGGACCGATGCGCAAGATCCTCTGCCGTCGTCCTCGCGGATCTCCAGCCGTGACTGATCGGCCAGCAGGTCCTGGATCGCCCGTCGGTACAGCGCGCGGTCGGCCTGGGCGCGCGGGCCGCGCACCGCCGGACCCTTGCTGCGGTTGAGCAGCTTGAAATGGATGCCGGCGCGATCCGCGGCGCGCCCCATCAGCCCGTCCAGCGCGTCGATCTCGCGCACCAGATGGCCCTTGCCGATGCCGCCGATCGCCGGATTGCAGGACATCTCGCCGATCGTGGCGCGTCGATGCGTCAGCAGCAGCGTGCGCGCACCCATCCGCGCCGCCGCCGCCGCCGCCTCGCAGCCGGCATGCCCGCCGCCGATCACCACCACGTCGACATTGTCGCCCATCGCACCCCTCATCGTCAGCGGCTTATTTGCCGATGCAGAACTGGCTGAATACCGCATCCAGCACATCCTCGGCGCCGACCCGTCCGGTGATCCGGCCCAGGCGCCCGCAGCGCCAGTCGCAAATCCTCGCCGCGCAACTCGGGCAATGCCGCGTCGGCCGCCTGGTGCAGCCGGTTACGACATTCCGTCAAGGCGGCCCGGTGACGCGGCCGGGTCAATGCCGGCGGTCCCGCTGCCTCCGTCAACAGGCGCGCCTCTGCCGCCAGCCGATCGCGCAGACGGTCCAAGCCGAATCCGGTGCGTGCACTGACCAGGATATCCGCTCCCCCAAGGCTGGCACCCAGATCAGCCTTGTTCGCGACCACGATCGAGGCGCCATCGATCTCCCCGTCACCGTCGCCGGCTTCCCGCACCAGCACCACCCGATCGGCTGCCGCCGCCCGTGCACGGGCCCGCCGGACGCCCTCCGCCTCCACCGGATCATCGGTGCCGCGCAGCCCGGCCGTGTCGAGCAGCGTCACCGGCACGCCCCCCAACACCACCCGCACCTCGAGCACATCGCGCGTCGTGCCGGGCGACGGCGAGACGATGGCGACGTCGCGCTCGGCCAGCGCATTGATCAGCGTGGATTTCCCGACATTCGGGGCGCCGGTGATGGCGAACACGAGACCCTCGCGCAGCCGTTCGCCACGGCGCCCGTCATCGAGATGGGCGCCGATCTCGCCGTCCAGCGCCGCCAACTCCGCCAGCAGCGCCGCCTCCACCTCCGGCGGCAGATCCTCGTCCGGGAAGTCGATCAGCGCCTCCTGCTGCGCCACCAGCCGGGTCAGACGGGCGGTCCAGCCCTGGTAGAGCGCGCCGAGCGACCCATCGAGCTGACGCAGCGCCTGGCGCCGCTGGGCCGCCGTCTCCGCTGCCACCAGATCGGCGACCGCCTCGGCTTCGACAAGATCCATGCGTCCGTTCAGGAACGCGCGCTTGCTGAACTCGCCCGGCTCGGCCGGACGCGCACCAAAGGAAACCAGGGCGTCAGCGACCGCTTCCAGAACCGCGCGCCCGCCATGCAGCTGGAACTCGGCGCTATCCTCGCCGGTGTAGCTCGCCGGACCAGGAAACCAGAGCACCAGCGCCCTGTCGAGCACCTCGTCATCGCCGTCCCGCAATGCGCGCAGCGAGGCGCGGCGTGGCGCCGGACGGCCGCTGCAGAGGCGATCCACGATCCCGCCGGCTGCCGGCCCGCTCAGCCGCAGGACCGTCACCGCCGCCCGTCCGGCGCCCGATGCCACGGCAAAGATCGTGTCAGCGTCGGCGCCGCTCACCGCTCATTCCACCGGCAGCATCAGCTCCGGCACCCGCTCACCCTTGGCGACATGCCGCTCCAGCACCGCGTCGACATCTTCGGTCGATCCCAGCCGATACCAGACACCTTCGGGATAGATCACAAGACACGGCCCCAGCTCGCAGCGATCCAGGCAGCCGGCCGAGTTCACCCGCAGCCGCTTCAGCCCCAGTTCCTTGGCGCGCGCCTTCATGTAGTCGCGCAGCCGCTCCGAGCCTTTTGCTGCGCAAGACCCTCGCGGATGCCCGTCCGGCCGGCGATTGCAGCAGACGAACAGATGGGCGTCAAAGAACAGCGGCGGATCATCAGCCCTGCGGGTCATGCATGCTCCTCGGCAGGTCCGCGATGAGCCCGCAATCGTTCGGCGCCAAAAAATGATGCGGTATACATTGAGCGCAGCGTCTCGCCGCTCCCGCTGTCGCACCCTATCTGCGATGAAGCCGCCGCAACACAAGGATGGCGCATGTCCGACTCAGAAAATCTGCTGCGCACGAGGTCTCGCCCTACCTGCTGCAGCATGCCGACAACCCGGTGCATTGGCGCCCCTGGGGCGCGGCGGCGCTGGCGGAGGCGCGCAACGACCGACCGGCCGATCCTGCTGTCGGTCGGCTACGCCGCCTGCCACTGGTGCCACGTGATGGCCCATGAGTTCTTCGAAGATCCGGCCATCGCCGCCCTGATGAACGAGCTCTACGTCTGCATCAAGGTCGACCGCGAGGAACGGCCGGACATCGACCACCTCTACATGTCGGCCCTGCACGCGCTCGGCGAGCAGGGCGGCTGGCCGCTGACGATGTTCCTCACGCCGGACGGCGACCCGTTCTGGGGCGGCACCTATTTCCCGCCCGAGCCGCGCTGGGGCCGCCCGTCGTTTGCCGCAGGTGCTGCATGGCGTCGCTGAGGCCTATCGCACGCCAGCGCGACGCGGTGCGGCAGAACGTCGCCGGCCTGCGCAAGCACGCTGGCGCAGATGTCCGCCGACGCAGCCCGGCGACCTGCCGCGGCCCGGATCTGCTCGTCCGTGTCGCCGCTGCGCTGCTGCGCGCGACCGACCCGATGCAGGGCGGCCTGCGCGGCGCGCCGAAATTTCCCAATCCCGCCGATCTTCCGCTTTCTATGGCAGACAATCCTGCGCACGCGGCGCACACGCCGGCGCCGGATGCGGTGCGCCTGCTGCTGCGCCGCATGTCGCAGGGCGGCATCTACGACCATCTCGGCGGCGGCTTTGCCCGCTATTCGACCGACGCCGAATGGCTGGTGCCGCATTTCGAGAAGATGCTCTACGACAACGCCCAACTTCTCGACCTGCTGGCGCTCGCCCACGCCGCCGCGCCGGACCCGCTCTATGCCGCGCGCGCGGCCGAGACGGTCGGCTGGCTCGCTGCGCGACATGACCGCCGAGCGCATCGACGGCCGTGCCGCCTTCGCCGCCTCCGAGGACGCCGACAGCGAGGGCGAGGAGGGCCGCTTCTATGTCTGGACCGAAGCGGAGGTCGACGACGTGCTCGGCCCTGACGGCCACCGCCTTCAAGGCCGCCTACGACGTGACGCCAGCCGGCAACTGGGAAGGCCGCACGATCCTGCGCCGTATCGCCGCCGCCGGCGATGACGCGACCGAGGCGGCGCTGGCGCAGGCGCGCGCGACAGACTGTTCGTAGCATCGCGAGCAGCGGGTGCGGCCCGGCCGCGACGACAAGGTGCTGGCCGACTGGAACGGCCTGGCCATCGCCGCGCTCTGCCGCGCCGCCGCGGTGTTCGACCGCCCGACTGGCTGGCCCGCGCGGCGCGCGGCGTTCGGCTTCGTCGCGCGCGTGATGGCCGGCGCCGGACGGGCGCATCCAGCATGCCTGGCGCCGTGGCCGCCTCACCGCCGCCGGCCTGCTCGACGACCAGGCCAGCATGGCGCGCGCCGCCCTGGCGCTGTTCGAGGCGACCGGCGACGAGGCCTATCTCGCCGCAGGCGATCGCGCTGGCCGATGCCGTCGAAGCCTGGTTCGGCGCCGGCCCGTGCCGGCTATTTCACCACCGCCGCCGATGCCGCCGACCTGCCGCTCGGCGCCGGGGCCCGGCCGCGCACGCCTGCCGACAACGCCACCCCATCCGGCAACGGGCTGATGGCCGAGGTGCTTGCCCGGCTGCACCACCTGACCGGCGACGCCGCGCTGGCGCGCCCGGGCCGACCAGCGTGCTGACCGCCTTCGGCGGCCTCGGCGACCGGCTGACCGCCTGCCCGACGCTGCTGGCCGCGGCCGATCTGCTGGAGGAGGGCGCGGTGGTCGTCGTCGCCGGGCAGCCCGACAGCGACGCCGCCCGCGCGCTGCTCGCCGTCGGCCCTGACGGCGCCCGACCCAGCCGTCGTGCGTGCTGCGCGCGCCGTCCGCGCGACGCGCTGCCGCCGCTGCATCCGGCGCATGGCAAGACCGCACCGCTCGGGCGAGGCGCTCGCCTACGTGTGCCGCGGCGGCGTCTGCGGCCTGCCGGTGGCCGATCCGGCGGCCCTTGCCACGCGCTGCGCGAGCGTCCGCAACCGCCGCTTGACAGCAACCGCCGGCCGGGTCTGCCATCGGTTCGCCCGCGCCGCGTCAGGCGGGCCGCCCGATGTGAGCGCCAGGCTGAACCTGCCGCCGGATACACAGCGTGCCGCAGCTCTCGCTCCATACCCCGATCGGCGACCTCACCGTCTCGGAGGAGGCGGGCATGATCGTGGCGCTCGACTGGGGCTGGGGGCGCGACCAGACGCGAAACGCCGCTGCTGCGCCGCGCCCGCGACCTGTTGCACGCCTATTTCGACGGCGACCCGGTCGACTTCGACCTGCCGCTTGCACCGGCCGGCACGCCGTATCGGCAGCGCGTCTGGGCGGCGCTGTGCCGAATTCCGCGCGGCGCAGACCCGCAGCTACGCCGAGATCGCCCGCATGGTCGGCGGCAGCGCCGCGCTCGGTCGGCGGGGCCAATGCCGGCCAACCCGATCCCGATCCTCATCCCGTGCCACCGCGTGGTCGCGACCGGCGGGCTCGGCGGCTATTCCGGCGGCGACGGGCTTGCCACCAAGCGCGCCCTGCTGGAGCTGGAAGCCCGCGCGGGCGACGCTGCCCGGCCTGTCCGTCGCACGGCCGCTCCCGTCTACCCGAGCAACTGATGGAACACCATGACCAAGGCCATCCGCATCCACGCCCACGGCGGCCCCGAGGTCATGCACTGGGAGGACGTGCCGACCCCCGAGCCCGGCCCCGGCGAAGCGCTGGTGCACCACGAGGCGGTCGGCCTGAACTACATCGACGTCTATTTCCGCACCGGCCTCTACAAGACGCCGCCTGCCGGCCATCATCGGCATGGAGGGCGCCGGCACCGTCGCGGCCGTCGGCCCCGGCGTCACCGACCGTCGCGGTCGGGCGACCGCGTCGCCTATGCCGCCGGCCCGATCGGCGCCTACGCGACCGAACGGGTGATCGCCGCCGACCGGCTGGTGCAAGCTGCCGGACGCGATCGACTTCAAGACCGCGCGCGGCGATGATGCTGCAGGGCATGACCGCGCAATACCTGCTGCGCCGCACCTACCAGGTGCAGCCGGGCGAGACCATCCTGGTGCATGCCGCGGCCGGCGGCGTCGGGCTGATCCTGTGCCAATGGGCCAAGCACCTCGGCGCCACCGTCATCGGCGTCGTCTCCACCGCCGGAAAAGGCCGAACTCGCCCGCGCCCATGGCGCCGCCCATACCATCATCGGCCACGCCAATCTGGCGGCCGAGGTCAAGCGCATCACCGGCGGCGCCATGGTGCCGGTGGTCTATGACAGCGTCGGCAAGGACACGTTCATGGCCGAGCCTCGACTGCCTGGCCCCGCTCGGCCTGATGGTCAGCTACGGCAACGCCTCCGGCCCGGTCGGCGCCGGTCGATATCGGCCTGCTCGGCGCCAAGGGCAGCCTGTTCCTGACCCGCCCGAGCCTCGCCACCTACATCGCCAAGCGCGCCGATCTGGAAGCGCACCGCCAACGATCTGTTCGACGTCGTGCTGGACGGCGCGGTGAAGATCCAGGTCAACCAGACCTTCCCGCTGGCCGACGCCGCCGCGGCGCATCGCGCGCTGGAGGCGCGCCGCACCACCGGCAGCACGGTGCTGCTGCCCTGAGCACGGCGCCCCAACGCCGCCACGCCCTGATGCGCCTGTCGCTGAATGAACGACCGACCGGATGCCGCCCGCGGCTGCCGCCGTCCCTGGCGGCTCGCCGGCGTCGGCAGCACCACAGCTGACCGCCGCTGATCGTCGCCTGCGCGCTGTTCATGCAGAACCTCGACGGCACCGTGATCGCGACGGCGCTGCCCGCCATGGCGCGGGCCTTCGGCGCCGATCCGGTGCACATGAACGTGGCGCTGACCTCCTACCTGCTCAGCCTCGCCGTGTTCATCCCGGCCAGCGGCTGGATGGCCGACCGGTTCGGCGCGCGCACCGTGTTCCGCGCCGCGATCGCGATCTTCACCCTGGGCTCGATGCTGTGCGGCGCGGCCGATCAGCTGGCCTTCCTGGTCGCCGCCCGCATCCTGCAGGGCGTCGGCGGCGCGATGATGGTGCCGGTCGGGCGGCTGGTGCTGCTGCGCACCGCTGCCAAGAGCGAGCTGGTGGCGGCGATGGCGTGGCTGTCCGTGCCGGCGCTGCTCGGCCCGGTGCTGGGGCCGCCGCTCGGCGGCTTCATCGTCACCTATCTTCGCTGGCGCTGGATCTTCGACATCAACGTGCCGATCGGCATGCTCGGCATCGTGCTGGTCGACGCTGTTCGTCCCCGACGTGCGCGAGCCGGGGGCGGCGCGGTTCGATGCCGTCGGGCTGGTGCTGTCCGGCCTCGCCTTGTCCGGCCTGCATGTTCGGGCTGGAGACGATCGGGCGCGGCGTCGTGCCGGCCTGGATCGCCGCCGGCATGCTGATCCGGGCGCCGCTCGCGGCCGGCGCTGTACGCGCTGGCACGCACGCCGCCACCCGCGCCGCTGCTCGATTTCGGCCTGATGCGCATTCCGACCTTCATGGTCTCGGTGGTCGGCGGCTCGCTGTTTCGCGTCGGCGTCGGCGCGATGCCGTTCCTGCTGCCGCTGATGCTGCAGCTCGGCTTCGGCGATTCCGCCATCCGCAGCGGCCTGATCACCTTCGCCAGTTCCGCCGGCGCGATTGTCATGAAGCCGGCGACCACCTTCGCGCTGCGGCGGTTCGGTTTCCGCGACACGCTGCTGGTCAACGGCGTGCTGTCGGGCATCTCCTCTGCGTCTGCGCCGCGTTCCGCCCGACCTGGCCGGCAGCGGCGCTCTATGTCGTGCTGCTGCTCGGCGGCTTCCTCCGCTCGCTGCAGTTCACCGCCTACAACACGATCGCCTATGCCGACATTCCGCGCGCGCGCATGAGCGCCGCCACCAGCCTCTACGCGACGTTGCAGCAGGTGTCGCTGACCGTTGGCATTTCCGCGGGCGCCGCCGCGCTGGAGGTGACGATGGCACTGAATGGGCGCACCCATCCGGTCAACTGGGATTTTTCTGTCGCATTCGCGCTCATCGGGGTCATCTCGCTGGCTGCGGCACCGCTCTCGCTGCTGATGTCGCGCTTCGCCGGCGCCGAACTGAGCGGCCAGCATATAACCGGCCGGCGTGCGCCACCCGTGCCGGTGCCCAAGCCGGGCTAGAGCGGGATGATGTCTGACAGGCGCCATCATCCCGCTCTAGCTCTTTGTTTTACCGCGTGATTCAGACTTTCGTGTGATTCCACCTCAAGTCATCACGCTCTAGGCGCCTGGCGATCCGGCCAGTGCCAGAGGCCCCGGCGCCACGCGCCCGCTTGTCGCCGCCCGCCCGCTGAACAGGCGAATTCCAGCCTTCCGGCCCCAGCCGACCGCCTCAGCCGTGTCAGCCTCGGTCAGCAGCAGCCGGTGCGCCACCGCGCCGATGCGGGCGGGTTCCAATGCCGCCAGTGTCCGCGTCCAGCCCAGTTGCAGCAGATCCAGCCCCAGCCGGTCGAGCGGCAGCACCTCCAGCAGGTCGGGCGACCCTAGCCGCAGCAGCAGCCGATAGCCGCGGGTGCGGGCGAAATCGCGCGCGAACAGGAAGGCCGCCAGGTCGGCGAGGATGTCGCCCGGCAGCATCCCCAGCGTCACCTGCCCCCGCAGCCCCTGCGGCAAGCCGGTATCGAAACGCAGGAATTCCGGCCCAAGGATGCTGGCGACATTGAGGTCCAGGCCGAACGGGCCGGCGTCGCGCAGCTCGTTGGGATCGGCCAGCAACGACAGCAGACGGCGGTCCAGCGTGCGGGTCAGGCGGGCGAACAGCCAGGGATCGGCGCGCACTGCATGGCCCGGCGCCAGAAGTTCGCCGGCCAGTTCATCGACCGAGAGTGTACGCAGCTCCCAGGCCGGCAGGAAGGTAGCGGCCGGCGCCAGCGCCATGATCTGGCGGCGGCGGGCGAAGCGGGCGACGTCGGCGCGGACCAGTGCCCCCTCCAGCCGCGTCAGCGCGGCCGGATCGATTGGTGGGGAAGCTTCGTCGGGGCCTTCCCGCGCCGGTTCCCGGGCGGCCAGACTTGCGTCGACCAGGTCGAGCAGCTGTTCGGTCTGCGCTGGCAAGTCGAGCACGAGGCACAGCACCGCCGGCTCGGGCAGTTCTGCCGGATGGTCGGCGAACATCTGGTCGACGGCCCGGCAGGCGGCGGCAAGGTAAGCGGTGGCCGGGCCGCGCCAGATCACCGCCACGTCGCGGTTCGGCAAGTCGAACACCTGGACGCGGTCGGCGGCGAGCAGTGGCGTGACCGCCTCGCGCGCGAGCCGCAGATGATGCGGCTTTGCGAGTTGCGGCGGCAGGCGCGATAGCCGCAGCACGAAACAGCGGCGCTGGATGCCGGCGACGGTGCAGTCATGCACCAGGGCGAGGAGTTGTTCGGCGTCGCGCGACGCGGCCGGCTCGGGGGCGGCTCGGCGATCCATACGGCGGGTGCCGATCATGCCGGCCGCTCCGCCCGACCCGGCGGCGGCGCGCTGGCGTCGAGCAGCGCCAGGTTGCCACAGGCCGACCGTCCGGCGCCGCCGGTGGCGGTGGCGCGCTCGGTGCATTGTCGCAGGCTGCACGCGCTGGAGATGGGGCAGGAGATGATGCGGCCCGCCGCCAGCATGGCGTCGATATGCCGCCCCTGGAAGCGCCGGATGCCGTGCGACACGCCCCAGCGGATCGCGGTTTCGGTCTCGGCGCGATGCAGGACGATGCTGGCCGGGTCGATCTGCCGCAGCGCCTCGGCCAAGGCGGTCTGCTCAGGCACTGGCAGCTCCGCCAGACGCGGCGACCAGTCCAGCTTGAGCTGGTCGACGCGCAGCTTCCAGGGACAGGCCAGCAGCAGTGCCTGATGCGACACGCCGTCCAGCACCAGCGCCACGCCAAGCTCGGCCGCACGCGTGCGGGTGCGGGCGAACCCTGCCGGGTCGGCGCCGACCTCCATCAGCGTGATCTCGGCGGCAAGCGTCCTGCCGGCATCGCGGCACAGTGCGACCACGGCCACGAAGGCGTCCGACAGCAGGCCGCGCAGCGTCATGTTCAGGTGCAACGGCAGTTTTGCCCCGTCGCCCGGGTCCAGCGGTCCGCCGCGGCCGCCCTGCCGGGACAATGTGGCCAGCATGCGGGCGTCGAGCCGCCCGGCGAGGTGGCGCAACAGGAATGGATCGCGGCCGATCTCCCCTGCCGCGTCCAGGCGCGCTTCGACCAGTGCGATCGAGAAGCTGAGCTCCTGAAACAGCGGCTGCATCTGCCCGGTGACGCCGACGCGGTCGTCACGGCCGCCCGAGCCACCCACGATTCCCACCTTGCCGCCGCCGGGCGCTGCCAGCAGCACGGCGGTCTGGCGGTGGATCAGGTCACTGGGCCAGGTGCGCGCGATCGCGGCGTCGAGCGTCGTCACCATGTCCGGCACCGGCGGGGCATCATCCGCGGTCGGGATGGTTTCGCTATCGGTGAGGCGGGCCGTGGCATAGGCGAGCAGCCGCTCCGCCTCCTGCGTCAACGGCCAGACGCTTACCAGCGACGCGGCGCCAGCGGCATCGCGCTGGAACAGGCGGGCAAGTGTCGCCGGAAGGTCGGCGAGCGGGGCGCTCGCGGCGCCGCTCTGGCACAGCAGCACCACGTCGCCATTGCGCAGCGCGTAGGTCTGGCCGTCCTGACGTTCCGCCACGTCGTGCATCAGGGCGCGGGCAATGCGAAGATGGTGCGGCCGGGGCCCGCCACGCTGGGAGTCAGGCGGGTACAGGCCCGACAGGTGCAGCACCAGCGCCACGCGGTCGCGCGGGCGGCGCGTGGCGCGCTCGGCGGCGGCAAGCAGCTGCCGCTCCATCGCGCCGGCCGAGCGATCGCCGACGGATATAATACCGCCACCTGCTTGTGCTGCGAACGGTTGTGTTTGTACGTTCACGCGCACACCGCCGGTCGGCTATGCTGCCGAGGCACCCTGTCACGGAGGCGTCGCGTCTTGTCCATGCCCCCGGTTTTGCCCACCCTCGCGCCTGATCGTGCCAGTGTCGGCCGCGAACACGTCTCGGCCGGGCGACAGGCTGGATGGCCATGATTACGACATCGTTAGCGCCTGCGACTTTGCCGACCGGCGAACGCGTCTATGCGATCGGCGACGTGCATGGCTGTGCCGACCGGCTGGCAATGATGCACAGGCTGATCGTCGGCGACCTGACCGCTCGCCCGATCGCGGCCCCGACGCTGGTGCATCTCGGCGATTACATCGACCGTGGCGCGGACAGCGCGGGCGTGATCGCGGTTCTGTCGCGGCCCTGGCCCGGCCCGGCGCTGCGCGTGGTCAACCTGGCCGGCAACCACGAGGAAATGATGTTGGCGGCGCTGGACGGGGGCGGCGACGATGCGGTGCTCACCTGGCTCTCCAACGGCGGCGCCGACACGCTTGCAAGTTGGGGCGTGCCGCGCCGCGCCAAGCCAAAGGACTGGCCGCGGCACATTCCAGCCGCCGACATCGCCTTCCTGCGCGCGCTGAAGTTGCATCATGCGCCAGGGCGGCTACATGTTCGTCCACGCGGGATTGCGCCCCGGCGTACCGCTGGAGCGGCAGTCACGCCACGACATGCTGTGGATCCGCGAGCCGTTCCTGTCCTGGACTGGCGAATACCCGGGTGTGGTCGTGCATGGCCACACGCCGGTCCATGATGTGGTGACGCGACCGAACCGGATCGGTGTCGATACCGGTGCCGTCATGGGCGGCGCTTTGACCTGCGTGATGCTGGAGGGCGACCAGATGGGATTTATCCGCGCATGACGCCGTGCGCGGAACGCTTGTCACGACTGTCATGTTTCTCTAGGGCGTAGGCCATGCAGTCCGATGAACCCGACATCACGGTCGCGGCCGATGCGCGAACCCTGCCGATGGCGCGGGATGGCGCCGAACTGACGGCGGCGATCGGCCGGCTGGCGCGGGCCAGCGTTCTCGTGGTCGGCGACGCGATGCTCGATCGCTATATCTACGGCGACGTCGAGCGTGTCAGTCCCGGAAGCGCCGGTGCCCGTGCTGTCGGTGCAGCGCGAGCTGGCGATGCCGGGCGGTGCCGGCAACGTGGTGCGCAACCTCGGCGCGCTGGGCGCGGCAGTGGCGTTCGTCTCGGTGGTCGGCGACGATCAGGCGGGCTCGGACCTGACCGGACTGATCGGCGGCCAACCCGGTGTGGAACCGTGGCTGCTGGTGCAAGGCAGCCGGGCCACCACCGTCAAGACGCGCATGCTCGCCCAGGGCCAGCAATTGCTGCGGGTGGACCGCGAGGAGACCACGCCGATCCACCCCAAGCTGGCCGAGCGCCTGTTGCGTATCGCCCGTGACGCGATGGCGGCAACGTCGGTGACCATCCTGTCGGATTATCGCAAGGGTGTGATGACCCTCGATACGCCGGAGAAGCTCGTGGCAGCCGCCAGGCAGGCGGGGCGGCCGGTGGTGGTAGATCTGCGCGGCGGCGAGTTCGCACCCTATGCCGGTGCCGACGTGGCGATGGCGTCACGCCGCGACATAGGTCGCGCCGTCGGGATCGCCGTGGATGACGATGCCGGTGTCGCCGCGGCAGCGGTGGCGTTGCGGGCGGCGCATGGCTTCGGCGCGGTGCTGGCGTGGCGCGCTGAGGACGGGATCACGCTGGCCGATGCGGACGGCGCACGGCACTTTCGCGGCGAGGCGAGCGAGGTGTTCGACGTTTCGGGCGCCGGCGACACGGCCGTGGCAACCCTGGGGGCGGCGCTGGCGGTCGGCGTGCCGCTGGCGATCGCAGCACGGCTGGCCAATATCGCCGCCGGCATCGCGATGGGGCGGGTCGGGACGGCGGTGGTGCGTGAGCAGGACTTCCTGGCCGCGCTGTCGCTGGAGGGGGGCGCGCTGCGCAAAATCGTCTCACGCGAGGCGGCCGCCGAGCAGGTGGAACGCTGGCGCCGGCGCGGCTGGCGCACTGGATTCACCCATGGCGGTTTCGACGTGCTGCGGCCCGGCCATGTGCATATGCTCGAACAGGCCCGTGCCGCCTGCGACCGGCTCGTCGTGGCGGTGGCCGACGACGGGCAGGTGCGGCGGCGCAAGGGCGCTGCCCACCCGGCGCAGAACGTAACCGTCCGTGCGGCGCGGCTGGCCGCCCTGCCGGGCGTGGATCTGGTGGTGATCGGCGACGAAGACCGCCCGCTCGGCCTGTTGCAGCAATTGCGCCCCGAAGTGCTGATCACCGGCGCCGACCCGGCCGAGCGCGACGCCGGCGAAGGCGCCCTGGTGCGCGACTGGGGCGGCGAAGTGCTGCGGGCCGCGCGGCTGCCGGAGGTCGTCTAGCGGCCTTATTCCACGCGCAACGCGGCGCGCAGGTCGGCGGCCCCGGCCGGGTCTTCCAGTGCGGCGAGGCGTAGCGCGGCCACCGCTGCGAAGCGCTGCAACAGGCTGCGGCGGCGCGCGCCGGTCAGCGCATGCACCGGCGAATCCCGCAGCATGTCCGCCATGCCGTCGCAGGCCACGATCAGGCCCACCGAGTCCGGCAGCATCTCCAGCGGGAAGGCATCGTCGACGGCGAAATACAATGCGTCGGCATAGTCGCGGTATTCCGGCCATTTCTGGTCGGTCAGGAAGTCGCGCAGGCCGGATTTCACCTCGATGCAGGCAAACCCGCCATCGCCGCGCAACGCCAGGATGTCGGCGCGGCGGCCGTTGGGCAATGGCACCTCATGCACCGGCGCCCAGCCCAGCCGGCCGCACAGGCGCGCGGCGGCCCGGCGGATGGCGGCGCTGCGTTCGGGAAAACTGACGTTGGACAGCGGGTCGATCCGCTACACCAGCGCGTCGATCGCCTGGGCGAGCGCGACGTTACGGGCGCTCAGCCCGCCTGCATCGTGGGTGGACAGCACGATGTCGACGCGGTTCCAGACGTTCGACCATTCCGGATGATGGTCCAGCTTCTCGGCGGCCAGCGCCACGCGGGTCATGAAGCCCCAGGCGGCCGAAAAATCGGCGAATTTGAACTGCCGCGCGATGGCGTCCCGGCCATCCACGAGGCGCCAGTCCGGCAACGCCCGCGGCAGGTCCGCTCGCGCGGCGTCACTGAGTTTTGTCGGCATGCCGAACTCCTTCCATACTTGCCGTGCGGCTGGCCCCATGGCCAGTCTACCGCGATGACAGACCAGACGAGTAGTGGGGCGCCCGGCAGTGCCAGCCGCTTCACAACCCCGCCAACGGCGGACGACATGGCGGCACTTGCCGAACGCGCGCTCGCCGCCATTCCGGAACAGCTGCGCCGCCACGTCGCCAATGTCGGCATCGCGGTCGAGGAGCTGCCGGACGACGATACGCTGGACGAGATGGGCATCGAGTTGGCCTGGGATCTGACCGGGCTGTACCGTGGCACGCCGCTGCACCGGCGCAGCATCGACGACATCGCGCGCCATCCCGACCTGATCTTCCTGTATCGCCAGCCGATCCTGCTGGAATGGGTGGAGACCGGTGAAGATTTGTACCGGCTCGTGCGCAACGTCCTGCTGCACGAGGTGGCGCATCATTTCGGCTTCAGCGACGCGGATATTGAAGCGCTCGAACGCCAGATGGATTGACCGTTGGAGGCCGCCCTACGAGTTCAGCGCCGCAGCCACGGCCGCGCGCAGCGCCGGCAGCACCTCCTGCCCGAACCATGGATTGCGGCGCTCCCAGCCGACGGTGCGCCAGGACGGGTGCGGCAGCGGAAACCGCGCTGGCAGGTAGTCGCGGAAGCCGGCCACACGGTCGGTCATCGCGCCCGGCCCCAGCGCGAACGCCTGGGCATAGGAGCCGACCAGCAAAGTCAGCCGCACGCCGGCCAGCAAGGGGACGATGCGGGGATGCCAGTGCGCCGCGCACTGCGCGCGTGGCGGCGCGTCGCCGCCGTGCGGCAGCCGGCCCGGGTAGCACAGGCCGGTCGGCAGGATGGCGATGCGGCTGTCGTCGTAGAAGTCGTCCCGCGCCATGCCGAGCCAGACGCGGAGCCGGTCGCCAGAGGCGTCGTTCCACGGAATGCCGGTTTCATGCACCTTGGTGCCGGGGGCCTGACCGACGATCAGCACGCGCGCGGTGGCTGAGACCCGCAGGATCGGGCGCGGGCCGCGCGGCAGGTCGGCGCACAGCGTGCAGGCCCGCGCGGCGGCGGCGACCGCGCTCAGCTCCATGTCGGCCAGCAGACGCTCGACATAGGCCGGCACGATATCGGCGGCGCGGCCGTGCCGCACCTCGTCGAACAGCGGCACGCCTTCGCTCGGCTCCAGATTCAGCTCGACGGTGTGGGCGTGTTCGCGCACCTCGGCGACGAAGCCGGCGGCCGGGTAGACATTGCCCGAGGTGCCGATGGCCAGGAACAGCTCGCACCGTGCCAGGGCCGCCTGGATGCGCGGCATGTGGTACGGAGTCTCGCCAAACCACACTACGTCCGGCCGCATGCCGCCGGGCAGCCGGCAGGCCGGGCAGGCCGTGGCCTGGTCCATCGCGGCAGCCCAGGCGTGGGTCGCGTCGCAGTGCGTGCAGCGGGCGCGCTTGAGTTCGCCGTGCATGTGCAGCAACCGGCGGCTGCCGGCACGTTCGTGCAGGTCGTCGACGTTCTGCGTCACCAGCAGGAACGGGCCGGGCCAGCGCCGCTCCAGCAGCGCCAGCGCCGCATGGGCCGCGTTCGGCACGATCCCGGCCTCGGCGATCTGGGCGCGGCGGGCATTGTAGAATGCATGCACCTGCGCCGGGCTGGCCGCGAACGCCTCCGGGGTGGCGACATCCTCGATCCGCACGCGTGCCCAGATGCCGTCCGCGATCGCGGAACGTGGCAAGGCCGGACTCGCGGCTGATGCCGGCGCCGGTGAGCACGACGATGGCGGGGGGCGCTGGCATGGCAGCGATGTGGCGCGCCGCCGCCGCGGCGTCCAGGCCCCTTTACTCGCGGATCGCTGTTGCATGGGTGCGCGCCACAAGTGTTAAGACGATACTGCCGTTCGCCGGCAATTCTCGGGAGCCGTTCATGACCCGCTCTGCTTCTCGCAGCCCTGCTCGCCCTGCTGCCGTTCGCCGCCCACGCCCAGACCGACGAACAGGCGCTGGTGGATCGCGCAACGCTGACCGTGCAGGACATGTTCGAGCCGGCCAACGGCGCCGATGCACGATCCTGCTGCGGCGGGCGCAAGGGGCGTTGATCTGCCCGCGCATCTTCAAGGCCGGCTTCATCATCGGCGGCCGGGCGGCGGTTGCGTGCTGGTGGGGCGCGGCCCCTCCGGCTGGAGCGGCCCGGCCTTCTACACCATCGGCAGCGGCAGCCTCGGCTTCCAGATCGGCGTGCAGGACAGCGAGATCGTGTTCCTGGTGCTGACCGAGACGTGGGCTGCACGCGCTGCTGAACAGCCAGTTCAAGATCGGCGCCGACGCCTCCATCGCGATCGCCACGTTCGGCGGCCGGCGTCAGCGGTTCGACCACCGCGGCGCTGCGCGCCGACATTGTCGCATTTGCCAAGAACAGTGGCCTGTTCGCCGGCATCTCGCTGGAGGGCAGCCTCATCAGCCGCCTCAGCGGCTGGGACCAGATCTATTACGGTCGGCCGCTGGCGCCGCAGCAGATCGTGCTGCAAGGCGAGGGCAGCAACCCGGGCGGCGCCGCTGCGTGAGACGCTGGCGCGTTAGCTGGGGGCTAGGCAATGCGGCACACCCGGCATGACTGTTTCCGCGCCGTTCTGGAAGACCACCCCGATGGCGGAGATGACCGACGCCGAGTGGGAATTGCTGTGCGACGGCTGTGGCCGCTGCTGCCTGCACAAGTTGCGACACGACGACGACCGGCGCGCTGTCCTTACCAACGTCGCCTGCCGGCTGCTCGACCTACCAGAGCTGCCGGTGCGGCGACTACGCCGAGCGCGAACGCATCGTGCCCGACTGCGTGCGGCTCACGCCGCAGAACTGCTGGCGGAGATCGACTGGCTACCGCCGTCCTGCGCCTATCGCCGTCGTGGCCGAGGGCAAGCGATCTGGCGTGGTGGCACCCGCTGGTGTCCGGCGACCCGGAGACCGTGCATGAGGCCGGCGTCTCGGTGCGTGGCCGGGCGGTGAGCGAGCGGAAGGCTGGACCGTTGGAACACCACGTCGTCGATTGGCCCGGACGGATGCCGCGCCCGCGTCAGCCGTCGGGGCGCGACAAGCCCCGGACGTAACTCCGCGCCGGCGGATGCACGTGGCGCAACGCGGCCATCACCATGTTCTGAAACGGTTGCCGGCGACCGACAGACTTCACATAGTCGGGATGGCCCGAGGCGACCGGGCAACGGAACATGCGTGCGGCAGCGAAGGGATTGGCCAATGACACGGAACCATGACGGGTTTCGCGACCTGCTCAAAGCCGACGCGCAGCGTCGTGCCGGCGCGCCCGATCGGCCGGCTGCCGCCAATGCGGTGGAACACCCCGGCTGGTCCGATCTTCGCTTCAAGCTGGTGAACACGTTTCCGCGTGAAAGCCGGGGCGTGTTCGCGGCGCTGCGCGAAACCCTTGCGCCCTTCGGCTACTCGCTGTCGCCGCTGCATCCGGGCACGGAGCTGAACCGTCCGCGCATGCAGACCGA
The DNA here is from genome assembly GCA_963764895.1 of uncultured Pseudomonadota bacterium. Taxonomy (GTDB): domain Bacteria; phylum Pseudomonadota; class Alphaproteobacteria; order Acetobacterales; family Acetobacteraceae; genus CAVXUK01. The sequence continues at coordinate 1,776,794 of CAVXUK010000004.1, read as the reverse complement.
GCTGGCGCGGCTGGGCGACCAGCAAGGGCCGCAATTCGCCCCGCTCGTGTTCGAACTGGAACGCGGCACCAGCCTGATGCGGGTGTTCGTCAGGCAATTCGGCGGCCGTGCGGTTCCCGACTTCGCCGAGCGCCGCATCGACCTGAGCGCCCCTGTCGACCCGCAGGCCTTGCAGGCTCTGCTGGAGGAATATGTATCCTGCATGATCCGGCCGCTGAACGCGCGGCCGGCCGCTGCCTGAGCGATATGCGCTGGCCGGCTTGGGTCAGCGCGGCGCCGGCAGCGTGAACAGCCGGCCAAACTGTTCGAGGCTGTCCGCGATGCCCGCCAGCCGCAGGCTGTGCCAGCCCATCGCGTGATTGCTGGACGTGGCCGGAATCCCGATCCGCGCCTCGATCGCGCGAAGCTGTTCCACCAGACGCAGGCTGGTGCAGGAGACGAACAGCGCCTCCGCCCCGCTGCCGGCCACCAGCCGTTCCGCCGCGTCGGCGATGGCGGTGGGCGTGATGCGGGCGACAATGCGGTCATCCGGCTCGTTGAATGAGGCCATCGTGGCCACCGTGAAGCCGGCCCGTTCGATATAGTCGCGGATACCGTCGTTCACGGCCGGGGCGTAGGGCGTGAGTACGGCGATACGCCGCGCGCCCAGGGCGTGGAATGCGGCGAAGGCGGCCGTGACCGGATTGGTGACGGCGACGCCGGGCCGCGCCTCGCGGATGCGTGCGCCGATCGCGGCCTCGCCCAGCACCATGCTGGCCGAGGTGCAGCCAAAGCCGATCACGTCGAGCTTCAGTCCCGGCAGGATCAGCCGCGCCGCCTCGGCGATGCCGCCATCCATGGCGCGCAGCGTTTCGGGCGTGATGGTGGCGTCGTTCCAGATCCGGCTTTCGTAGACGGCGACACCGGGAAGGCCGAGCATGAGCCGGTATTCGTGCTCGATGGTCTGGTCTGTCGCGAGCACGATGAGTCCGATATTCGCGCGTGCGCCGATGCCGCCATCGGTCGTGAACGGGACGTCCATGGAATGGCTCCGTTAATGCAGCGTCATGCCGTCGAGCGGGATTTCGGGTGTCCGGCCGGCGATCAGATCGCGGGTGACGCGGGCGGCGCCGCAGGACATCGTCCAGCCAATATGGCCATGGCCGGTGTTGAGGAACAGGTTGCGCTGCCGTCCCAGGCCCATGATGGGGGTGCCCTCGGGCGTCATGGGCCGTAGCCCGGCCCAGTAGGTCGGCCGCATGAAGTCCGCGCCGCCCGGCAGGATGTCCTGGATCTTGCCCAACATCACGGTGAAGTCCGACGGCTGGTACTTGTCGTTGTAGCCGGCGAAATCGGCCGTGGCGGTCACACGCAACCGATCGCCGAGCCGGGTGTAGGCAATCAGATTATCCTCATCCACGCCGCCGATGCGCGGGGCCAGATGATTGCCGCCGATCGGCAGCGTCAGCGAATAGCCCTTGACCGGATACACCGGCAGCCACTTGTCCAATCCGCGCAGGAGATGCGGGCTCCAGATGCCAAGTGCCAGCACGTAGGCGTCCGCCTGCACGGCGCCCTGGTCGGTCTGCACGCCGGTGATGCGTTCGCCGTCCGAATCAAGCCGCGTGATCGTCGTACCGGTGCGGATGTTCGCACCTTGCGCACGCGCCACGCCGGCCAGAGCGCGCGTGAACATGGCGCAATCGCCGACGCTGTCGGTGCGCGCGTAGACGCCGCCGGCGATCTTCTGCTTCGTCGGTGCCAGCGCCGGCTCCAGCGCCGCGATATCGTCCCGCGTCAGGATCTGCTGCTCCTGGCCGAGATCGCGCAGGACCTGCATGTTGCGAATGCCGCGATCGAGCGTTTCCTGGGTGCGATGGAAATACATCAGCCCGGTCTCGCCGGCGTCGAACGTCACGCCGGTCGTGGCCGCGATCTCGCGCAGCACGGCCTGCGCATAGGTGCACAGCCGGTGCTTGCGCTGGGTATTGAGCCGCGCGCGCTCGGCGGTGCATTCGCGCAGGAAGCGCAGCGACCAGCGCCAGAACGCCGGGTCGCCGTGTAGCCGGAAGCGGAACGCCTGGTCGTTACGCCACAGCGAGCGCAACAGGATCTTCGGCACCTTCGGCGAGGCCCAGGCGAAAGCGTGGCCGGGCGCCACCATTCCGGCATTGGCACGGCTGGTGCCGAGTGCCACGTCCGCCGCGCGCTCGATCAGCGTGACTTCGTGGCCGTCCTGGAGCAGTTCATAGGCGGTGGTAACGCCGATCACCCCGCCGCCGAGCACGGCCACGCGCATGGTGGTCCTCAGACGGCTGCGATGACGGCGATCTCGACGGTGAATTGCGGGGCGGCCAGTTTGGCCTCCACGGTGGCGCGGCTGGGCGTGTTGGCGGGATCGACCCAGGCTTCCCACACCGCGTTCATTTCCGCGAACGTGGCGATGTCGGCGAGCCAGATGGTGGTGCTGAGCAGCTTGGATTTGCCCGAGCCGGCCGTGGCCAGCAGCGTGTCGATGCGGCGAAGGATTTCCGTCGTCTGTTCCGCGACGGATTTGCCCGCGCTGTCCAGCGCCACCTGTCCCGCGAGATAGACGGTGCCGTTGTGGACGACGGCCTGGCTCATGCGTGGGCCGACCTGGATACGCTGAATGGTCATGGTTCGCTCCTGTTCGTTGCACAAGGTAGCGGCCGGGTTCGGCGGTGTCCACGCGACGACGATTGCCGGTCTCGCGGGGTCTGAGGAACCCAAGCATGGTCGCCAGGTGTATCGGCGGAGATAAAATGCTGTTCGAGACGCACCGAGCGGCCTGACACAAATATATGTCCGGACGTCCCATTATTGCGTTGCCCATTTGAGTGTCGATCACACAAAACTGATAGGGCTTATTCCGAAATGATGATATGGCTTCATCCGAAGGGATAGGTGGGGGAGGATTGATCTTACCGTCCAGGGCCTTCACCTTCCAGTGAGGCGCCAACAACTAAATCCAACAAAAATTGTGGCGCCACGTCGCATGCCAATAGGGGACGCCGTCATGTCTGGAACGATCACGCTTGCCGCTGGACAGGTGTTTACGGGGGGCACCAGCCTGTCCGGTGGCGATACCGGGACGATCGCGCTTACCTCGGTCGGATCCGTCGCGTTTGACACGGCGGTTTCGCCACCGACCATCGCTGATGTGACGATCACGCAGGATGCCGCCGCGTCTTCCGTAAGCCAGGACGGCTTGTTCATCCAGTCGGTCACCATCGATTCCGTGACGCCGAATTCGGTGGTCACGCTCACGACGGCGGACCTGCCCCCCGGCATTACCGTGCCATCGGGCTTTACCCTGCCGCAGAACGTGGAAGGCACCACGCTCGGCGTGTCGGTGGTGACGAACGACGGCATCTTCACCGGCACGGCGGGACTATATGGTATCGATGGGTCGCTCGCGCTCGTTGCGGTGCAGAACGTCGATGTGGACGGATTGGACGTCAACGCCGGCGCGGCGATTCTGTCGCTTGGCACGCAAGCGACCGGTGTGGTGAGCGAGAACTTCACGCCAGACTTCTCCGCGGCGCCGTGCTTCGCCGGTGGCACACGGATACGGACCCCGGACGGCGATGTGGCGGTGGAAGCGTTGCGCACGGGCGATCTGGTATCGCTGGCCGGCGGCGATGCGGCGCCGGTGGTGTGGCTGGGCCACCGCCGTGTCGATTGCCACCGCCATCCGAGGCCGTGGGATGTATGGCCGGTCCGCGTGCGCGCCGATGCCTTCGGCCCCGGTACGCCGGCACGGGACCTGAGGCTTTCGCCCGATCACGCGGTGTTCGTCGATGGCGTGCTGATCCCGGTCCGTTATCTCCTCAACGGCGCGACCATCGTCCAGGAGCGGGCCGAAAGTATCGACTACTGGCACGTCGAACTGGGCAGCCACGATGTTCTGTTGGCCGAGGGGCTCACATGCGAGAGCTATCTCGATACCGGCAATCGCGTCAGCTTCGCGAACGGCGGTGGCGCGATGCAAATGCACGCCGACTTCGCGCTGAAGGTGTGGGAGGCGAAGGGCTGCGCGCCCCTGGTGTGTGACGGAGCCAAGGTGGTGGCCGCCCGCAGTGCTCTCCTCGAGCGCGCAAAGGCTCTTGGTTGTGCCGTGACCGATGATCCGGGGCTGCACGTGCTGGTGGGCCGTCGCGAAATGCCGGTTGAATTCGACGGGCGCCGCTGGCGCGTCCGGCTGCCCCAAACGGACGAAGCGGTTCGCCTGGTATCGCGCGTCTGGATTCCAGCGCATATGCGGCCCGACGAAAATGACACGCGATCCCTGGGCGTGGCGGTCTCACGCTTGTGGCTGGACAATCGGGAGGTGAGTCTCGACAGCCCGGGTCTATCCTCCGGCTGGCAAGCTCCGGAACCGGCTTGGCGCTGGACTGACGGGGACGCCGTGCTTGGGCTGACGGGGGTACGCGAACTCGCCTTCGAGGTCGCGATGACCGGCACCTACTGGCGGGACGACGAGCGGGGAGAAGCCCGCGCGGCCTAGCTCGCTCAACCGCCGGGCAGGGGAAGGCGGGTAGCGTCGCTGCGCCGGCCCTGGTCTCGACCTCCTGGGTGGGCCGGCAATATGATGCTGCGTCACCCGAAGCGGTATATTTCAGATGGTCGAGATCCGGCACTTCGATCCCAATGCCGCATCCGCTTGGGAATGGAAGGAATTCCACGCCTTCCGCCGCGCCCGCGCCGAGGAGGACGAGCCCGGCGAGCCGCTGCTGAAGGATGCCGATTTCGAGCAGGACGCCCGTAAGCGCGGCCCCCTTTACGAGGTCCACCGGCTGATTGCGCGGCAGGACGGCCGGATTGTCGGAAACGCCGGGTTTTGGCTCCGCCGTGAAGGCACGCCCGACTACGCGTCCTTCGCGCCGTACGTGTACGCCTGGGGCGGCGTCCAGCGGCACTGGCGGCGCCAGGGTGTTGCGACTGCCCTGCTTCAGTCCCTGCTTGCCTTCATGCGGGAACGCGGCAAGACGACCGTGACCTTCAGCGCCAACCTGCCTGATGGCCACGCGTTCCTGGCCGAGATCGGCGCTGCCGAAAAGCATCGCAGCATCACCAATCGCCTCGCCTTTGCTGGCCTGGACTGGGACGAGCTCGCGCGCTGGCAGGAAGCCGCCACTCCCCCCGAAACGGCCCTGAGGTGGGAGATCCATGCGGGGCGCGTGCCGATGGAACGGCTCACGGCGCTACAGCCACAGTTGACCACGCTTCTGCGCGACGTGCCGTTGGGTTCGCTCAATCGGCCGCCGATCCGTTACGAAGTACGAAGCTACATGTCCTGGTACGAGGACATGGACCGGCGCGGCGGCGAACATCTTCTCGTGCTGCTGATGGATGGCTCGGATGTCGCCGGAATGAGCGAGGCGAGTTGGGATGCCCGCACGCCCGACCGGGTGCACCAGGAGCTTACCGCCGTCGCCCGTGGCTGGCGCGGCAAAGGCCTCGCCAAGGGCCTGAAGGCAGCGACGTTGCGGCTGGTGCGCGAACGCCATCCCGAGGTCCGCCTGATGACCACGTCGAACGCCGAGGTGAATGCTCCCATCCTGTCCATCAACAATCGCCTCGGTTTCGTCGCGTATCGCCGCGACAGCAACTATCAGATTGACCGGGAGGCACTGGGCGCGTGGCTGGCCGCACGTCAGGTACCAGCTACCCGATCGACATGAGGCTGGCGTTGCCACCGGCCGCCGCCGTGTTGGTGCTGACCGCGCGCTCCAGCAGCAGCCATTCCAGTGCGATCTCCGGCGCGCGTTGCAGCGGCACGATCGGCCCTTCGCGCCGGGCCAGCACGTCGTTCCAGTGCAGCACGGTCGCGTCGTCGCCGTCGATCAGCACCGCGTCAAAGTGATCGGTCGCGAGGTCGGCCGCGATCCGCACATGCGCGCGGAGCCTGTCCGCCAAGGCGGCGGCGTCGGGCGGCAGCACCACCAGCGCGCGATTCCCGGTTGCCAAAGCGGCGCCGACCTGACGGCACAGCACGGCAAGCGAGCCTGCCACGCACAGCACGGCGCCGCGCGGTGCCAGCGAATACACGTTGCGCTCGCCGACCGGGCCGGGCAGCTCCAACGACCGCGCCCAGCGGGCTGCGCGTGGCATCATCCCGGCATTGCGCGGCTGCGTCCGATTGGCCGATGCCATCGCAAAAATCCGCCCAGGCGAGCGCCCGCTTGTCCGCAGTGCCGACGAACGGCGGTTCGGCGGGCCGCTTCGCCAGCAGCCGCTGCAGGTACAGCGGGCCGCCGGCTTTCGGCCCGGTGCCCGACAAGCCGTGCCCGCCGAACGGCTGCACGCCCACCACGGCGCCGATCAGGTTGCGGTTGACGTAGATGTTGCCGGCGTGCGCTGCGCGCCGATGACGTGCGCGATCGTCTCGTCGATGCGCGTATGCACGCCGAAGGTCAGCGCCGTAGCCGGTGGCGTTGATGTCCGTCGAGCAGCGCGTCCAGCCGGTCGCGGCGGTAGCGCACCACGTGCAGCACCGGCCCGAACACCTCGCGCTTCAGCTCGCCGATGCTGTCGATCTCGATCATCGTCGGCGGCACGAAGGTGCCGTGTCGCACGCCTCCGGCAGTGCGCGCCTGATGCACGACGCGGCCGCGCGCGCGCATCGCCGCGATGTGCGCGAGCAATGCCGTCGCGCGCCTCCGCGGTGATCACCGGGCCGACGTCGGTCGCCAGACGATCCGGATTGCCGACCGCCAAGTTCCGCCATCGCGCCGAGCAGCATCGTGCGCATGCGGTCCGCCGACGTCGTCCTGCAGGCACAGCACGCGCAGCGCCGAACAGCGCTGACCGGCGGACTGTCGAACGCCGAGGCGAGCACGTCGGCCACCACCTGCTCGGGCAGCGCCGACGAATCGACGATCATCGCGTTCTGGCCGCCGGTCTCGGCGATCAGCGGAATCGGCTGGCCCGCCGGATCCAGCCGGCCCGACAGCGTCGTCTGGATCAGCCGCGCGACCTCGGTCGAGCCGGTGAACATCACGCCGCGCACGCGCGCATCGGCCGACCAGCGCGCGCCGACCTCGCCGTCGCCCGGCAGCAGTTGCAGCGCGCCGCGCGGCACGCCGGCTTCGTGCAGAATCGCGCACCGCCTGCGCGGCGATCAGCGGCGTCTCGCTCGGCCGGCTTCGCGAGCACCGTGTTGCCCGCCGCCAGCGCCGCCGCGACCTGGCCCATGAAGATCGCCAGCGGGAAATTCCACGGGCTGATGCAGACGACCGGGCCGAGCGGACGATGCGTGTCGTGCCGAAATGTCGTCGCGGACCTGCGCCGGCGTAGTAGCGCAGGAAATCGACCGCCTCGCGCACCTCGCCGAGCGCGTTCGGCAGCGTTTTGCCGGCCTCGCGCACGATCAGACCCATCAGCGTCGGCGTCCGCGCTTCCAGCAGATCGGCGGCGCGCAGCAGGCACGCGGCGCGCTCGCTCCGGCGGCGTCGCCTGCCAGAGCGCGCCTCGCCGCGGCGTGCGCGAGCGCGGCGTCTCACTGTCCGAGCGTCGGCCTCGACAACGTGCCGACGACGTCGCGATGGTCGGCCGGGATTGCGCACCGGCGCGTGCCGGCGCCGTCCGCCGTCGCCAGCAGGGCGCGGCGTGCCAGCCGGTGCCGCGCGCTCGCCAGCAACGCCGGCGACGAGCGAGGCCAGCCGCTGTTCGTTGCGAAGATCCAGCCCGGCGGAGTTCGGCGCGCAGCGCCAACAGATGTCGCGCGGCAGCGCAGATCTTCGGGTGCGGCGCGCCGAGCGGCACGATGCGCGGCGGCGACGTCCACCGGATCGGCGACCAGCTCCTCGATCGGCACGCGCTGGTCGGCGATGCGGTTCACGAACGACGTGTTGGCGCCGTTCTCCAGCAGCCGGCGCACCAGATAGGCGAGCAGCGTCTCATGCGTGCCGACCGGCGCATAGATGCGGCACGGCCGATTCAGCTTGTCGCGGCCCGACGACTTCCTCGTACAGCGGCTCGCCCATGCCGTGCAGGCACTGGAACTCGTACTGGCCGGCGTAGAAGTTGCCGCCCGCCATCTCGTGGATCGCCGCCAGCGTCTGCGCGTTGTGCGTGGCGAATTGCGGAAACACCGCGTCGGGCGCCGCCAGCAGCTTCCGCGCGCAGGCGAGGTACGAAACGTCGGTGTAGACCTTGCGCGTGTAACACCGGATAGCCTTCCAGCCCGTCCACCTGCGCGCGCTTGATCTCGGTGTCCCAGTAAGCGCCCTTGACCAGCCGCACCATGAGCCGGTGCCGGCTGCGGCGCGCCAGATCGATGATGAAGTCGATCACGAACGGGCGCGCGCTTCTGGTACGCCTGCACCACGAAGCCGATGCCGTTCCAGCCGGCCAGCTCCGGCGTCGAAGCACAGCGCCTCCAGCAGATCGAGCGAGATTTCCAGCCGGTCGGCTTCCTCGGCGTCGATGTTCAGGCCGATGTCGTAGCGGCGCGCCAGCAGCGCCAGCGTCCGCACAGCGCGGCAGCAATTCGCTCATCACGCGCTCCGATCTGCGCGCGCGCATAGCGCGGATGCAGCGCCGAAAGCTTGATCGAAATGCCGGGGCCTTCGTAGATGCCGCGCCGCGCGGCGGCCTTGCCGATGGCGTGGATCGCCTGCTCGTACGAGCGAAAGTAGCGCGGCGGCATCGTCGGCGGTGATCGCCGCTTCGCCGAGCATGTCGTAGGAGTAGCGGAAGCCGCGCGCTTCCAGTTTGCGGCTGTTGGCCAGCGCCTCGGCGATGGTCTGGCCGGAGACGAACTGCTCGCCCATCAGCCGCATCGCCATATCGACGCCCTTGCGGATCAGCGGCTCGCCGCCGCGCGCCGATCAGCCGGGTGAGCGCGTGCGACAGCCCGGTCTCGCTGCTGGTGGCGACCAGCTTGCCGGTGATCATCAAGCCCCAGGTCGCGGCGTTGACGAACAGCGACGGGCTGTGGCCGAGATGCGCCTGCCAGTCGCCGCTTGCTGATCTTGTCGCGGATCAGCGCGTCGCGCGTGGCGCGGTCGGGAATGCGCAGCAGCGCCTCGGCGAGGCACATCAGCGCGACGCCCTCCTGGCTCGACAGCGCGAATTCCTGCATCAGCCCTCGACGCCGCCGCCGCGCCGCTTGCCGCGCAGCGTGGTGACCAGCCGCGTCGCCAGCGCCTGGGCGCGCGCGACGGTCTCGGGCGGCAGCGCGGCGCCGGCCAGGATCAGCGGAACACAGGTTTCCTCAGGTGGGCGGCAGGCGGCGGTGATGGCGTCGCGGAGGGGGGACATGCCGCGCACAGTCGCGGCCGGAGCCGCGTTGCGTCAAGCCGAAGCCGCCTACAGCATCGCCAGCGATCGTTTCCGATGCGGCGGCGGAAACGCGGCGTCGATGGCAGCGAGGTCTTCGGCGGCCAGCCGCAGCGTGGCGGCCTGGGCGTTCTCGCGTACATGAGCGGCGGTCGCCGGCCTTCGGGATGGCGATGACGCCCTCCTGGCGCAGCGCCCAGGCGATGGCGATCTGGGCCGGCGTGGCGTCGTGGCGCTTCGCCGCGTCGCGCAGCGCCGCGCGACGCAGCAGGCGGCCGCCCTGTCCGACAGGCGAGTACGCCATCACCGGCATGGCGTGGCCGGCGCACCAGGGCAGCAGATCGAACTCGATGCCGCGCGCCTCGGGGTTGTACAGCACCTGGTCGGTGGCGCAGGCGGTCGCCGCCCGGCACGCCGAGCAGTTCCTCCATGTCGTCGGTATCGAGGTTCGAGACGCCCCAGGCGCCGATCTTGCCGGCGTCGCGCAGCGCCGTCGAACCCGGCAACGGTCTCGGCCAATGGGATGCTGCCGCGCCAGTGCAGCAGATACAGGTCAATCCGGTCGGTGCGCAGCCGCTTCAGGCTGCGCTCGCAGGCGGCGACCGTGCCCTGCCGGCTGGCGTTGTGCGGATAGACCTTTGACACCACGAACGCCTGATCGCGCCGGCCGGCGATCGCGTCCGCGACGACCTCTTCGGCCGCACCGTCGCCGTACATCTCGGCCGTGTCGATCAGCGTCATGCCGAGATCCAGCCCGAGCCGCAGGGCGGCCGATTCCTCGGCCCGCGTGTGGACGCCTTCGCCCATCTTCCAGGTGCCCTGGCCGAGGGCCGCCACCGCCGTCCCATTCGGTAGTCGCACGGTGCGCATCTTGTGCCTCCCCTACTCCGCCTTCTCCTCGGCAATGCGCAGCACCCGCAGGAAGTTGCCGCCCCAGAGTGCCGAAATTTCGGCGGCGCCGTAGCCGCGCCGAACCAGTTCGGCCGTCAGATTCGGGCTTTCGCCCGCGTCCCGCCAGCCCGCAAACCCGCCGCCGCCGTCGAAATCCGACGAAATGCCGACATGCTCCAGCCCGATCCGCCGCACTGCGTAGTCCAGATGGTCGACGAAATCACCTGGCCCCAGCGCCTCGGCCTTGCCGTTGGGGCGCAGGAAGTGCGGCACCGCCGTGATCTGCACCACGCCACCCACGTCACGCAGCGCGTCGAGCTGTTCGTCATCGAGGTTGCGCGGATGGTCGCACAGCGCGCGCACGCAGGAATGCGTCGCGACCACCGGGGTGCGCGACGCGGCGGCGGCCTGCAGCATCCCCGCCTTGGAAACATGGGAGATGTCCACCACCATCCCCAGCCGGTTCATCTCCGCCACCGCCTGCCGTCCGACCGCCGACAGCCCGCCATGCTCCGCCTCCGCGTCACCGATGTCCGGCCGCGGGTTCGAGGAGTCGGCCAGGTCGTTGTGGCCGTTGTGCGTCAGCGTCATGTAGCGCGCACCGAGAGCGGCAAAGCGTTGCAGCCGAGCGGGGTCGCTGCCGCAAGCGTGGCCGTTCTCCACGGCTGGCACTATGGCGGTCGCGCCGTCCCGCCATGATTGCGTGATTTCGGCCGCGGTGCGGCACAGCCGGGTGCCCTCGGCGGCGCCCATGTCGCGGATCACCTCCAGCATCGCCACCGCGCGGGCGAACGCGGCTTCATGCGCTTCCGGCGAACGACGCGTCTGCGGCACGTAGGCGGCGAAGAACACCGCCGCCACGTGGCCCCGGCGTAGCTTCGGCAGGTCTACCCGCCGTTGGGTCTCGGCCGTGAAGGCGGGGCCCGTCGGCCACGGGATGTCGACGTGGCTGTCGAGGGTGAGCACGCTGCGATGCAGTTCGATGGGATCGGTCATGGCTGAAGCGTCGCGGACCCCCTGCCTCCGGGTCAAGCCCGCCATTCGTCCGGACGAGATGTTGCCAGCGCGCCGAACGGCGGAGGCTGCGGGTTCGGCGTCGCCTTCCTGACCGGCGGTGCCATGCGACACGTGCCGGTCGCGAATTTTTGATATATCGCCATCGATTCGAGATCGGGCATCGGTTTGCCGAATCGCCGCGGCCCGTCCAGACCCGCCGTACGTCGGCCCGCCGCCTAAGCCGCCCGCTTCAGCCGGTCGCGCGTGATCAGGTCCAGTGCCCGGTCGATCCAACTCATCCTGCCGGGACGAAATGCCGAGCACGCTGTCATCGCGCCGGGTGATGCGCCCCTTGATCGAGTCGCCGGTCGGCAGGCCAATCACCAGATCCGTGCCGACAGGATCTTTGCTGTCGAGCAGCACGGCCATCCCGTCGCATGAACTGCTCGGTGGAGATAAACCGACCGTGCGTCTACGCGTCGCGCTGTACCAGGAAGTCTATGCAGGCGCGCAGCCACTCCAGGTCCGGACTTGCGGGCACGCCAGCAAATGCAGAGCCGTGGAATTCGCGCGTCGCGGCATCCGCAAACGCGGCGGCTGCCTGTTGCGCCCACTGAATGCTGCCGCCGCTTGCGATGATCTGGTGGAGCCGTAAGCACCTCGCGCGGCAAGCGGCGCTCGCGCGGCCGCGCCAGGAAGCTACCGATCCACGCGCGATCGGTTCGACCGGCGTGCCCGAGTGCGTGCGCAAGCAGAAGGGTTCGTTTTGCCTTCCCAGAGATCGCCGTCGATCTCCTTGCCGTAACCGCGTAACCTCGCCATTGAGGTTCAGAACATCATCGGTGATCTGGAAGGCCAACCCGAGCAAATAGCCGAAGCGATCGAACCGGCTGAGATTCTGGTCGTCGCCGTTGGCGACGAGCGCACCGATCCGCATTGGGTGAATGAAGCTGTACCAGGCGGTCTTCTTGAGCACGAGCCGCAGATAGTCGTCCGCCCCGACCGTGAGATCATTGTCGCGCACCCAGCCGAGTTCCATGGCCTGGCCCTCCAGGGTCTCGACAAGCAGGTGATCGACTTCGTCGAAGAATGCGCAGCGCCGCCGCCGGTCCAAGCCGCTCGCCAGTCTTGCGAAAGAAGCGCATGGCGAGCGCGTTCATGGCGTCGCCGGTGTTCACGGCAATAGGCACTCCGGCGCGACGATGCATTGTGGCGACGCCGCGCCGCCAGTCGCTGCCGTCTTCGATGTCGTCGTGCACGAGAAAGGCATTGTGCAGCATTTCTATGCCGGCTGCCGCCGGGAACGCGTCCTCCGCGCGGCCGCCGAGACGCGCGCGCGGTCGCGATGCATAACGCCGGCCGCAGGCCTTTGCCCGACCGGTCGATGAAGTCCTTTACGAGACCATAGAGATGCCGCTGCGGCTCCCATGTCGGCACGCCGGCCGCGAGCGTATCGGCGAGCATGTCGCGATACCATCCTAGGCGATCCAGGAAACCCGTTGGCCCCGCAACGTTAATCGGCACTTGGCAGCGCATAGACGGTGTCCTCTGAGCCATATATCGGCTTTGGCACGTAGGCCGCGCCACGTTTGGCCGCTGGATCGGTGGTGCGCACCTCATCGACGTTCTCAATAAGACCATCCGTCGAGTCGAGGGCATCGGCCACGGGATTCACGAATGGCGCCACTGCTTCGAGTAACGGACGAGCCTGTTCGAGCAGCGGCGACGCACCGCGGATCGCGTGGGCCGCCACCTGCATCAGTAAATCGTCCCATGGCAGGCCGGCCGCGTATCGCGCAGCGTCATGCAGCCGCCATGGCGCGAGGATCTCGGGCTCGTGCAGCGGCCATAGATCACAGCGAGGTCCATCGAACCTCACGGCATCGAGCATGCCATTCACCGCGCGCCGCGCCGCCTCGTTGGCGCCCTCCATGGTGGCGAGGTCGGTGTAGGTGCGCACATAGTCCGACGCCAGAAACAGGTTTGGAATGGCAGTCGTCGCCTCGGGGCGCAGCGCCCAGGTATCGATCAGATTCACCAGCAGCGGCTCCACATTGCGCAGGAAGCCGCCGTGCACCGGATCGCTCTCAATATCCGGGTCGAGAAACCACGAATGCAGGTCTTGGTCGCGCAGCATACCCGGCGTCGACATTGATCGATCGCTTGAGCTGTCGCCACACCTCGCGTACCACCTCTTCACGCGAGCACTGGATAGCGGGGCGTCCGTCCGATCCCGGGGCCGTCCAGTCGGAGACGTCGACCGAAAGGACGCCGCGCACGTCGCTGTCACCGAACTGCTCGGGCGGCACATTGCGCCAGAACTGGAGCTGGCGAGATGCTCGTGAGCGCCCATTCGGTGTCGACGTGGATCACGTGCCCGTGCGCCGTCGGCACGTCGCGGTGCAGATAGAACTGCACGCCATTCATCCACTCCACATTCGGCGGCCAGCGCGTGCAGGTTGGCGAGCGCCGGGGCCGCGGCCAGCAGCCGGTCGTTCAACATGCGGGGCAATGCGCTCGAGCGGGCAGCGCGGCCACATAATGGTCGCCCACCACGACGTGCGCTTCCCTGTCTGGCGAATGGCGACGCCAGTGATCCGTCCCTTGTCGCACAGGATCTCCTCGACCTCCGCCTCGGTGACGTATCGTACGCCGCGCGATTCGAGATAACTGCGCCACGGATCGATCCACACGAGATTCGTCGGCCCATCGAGCACGCGATCGGTCGATCCTCCGGTCGGGTCGAGAATCGTGAGCATCAGCTGGACGAACATGTCGCCGATCGTGCGCGTGCTGGCCTTGCGCGCCTTGGCGGCCACCAGTGAGCGCGTTATGCCGTCGGCGAGAAACTTCTGGTAGGATGCGAGCGCTGCTCGGCACCGACGAACTCCCACCAGCTCGATCCGCTCGTATTCGGCGAGCCGGCGCTGCTGGCACGACGTGAGGATCTGCCAGATGCGCGCGCCAAAGAACGCGAAATCGTCGGGCGTGAGGTCGGTGACTGGTCCGAACGCGAGGAGAATGTCGCGCAGCACCGTGCCGGCGTCATTTGGTGCGGTGGAAAGAGCGCCGGTATCGAGAAATGTCGGCTTTCCGTATTGCGTGATGCCGACGCGCGTCGTCGGCACGAGATGATCCGCCACCTTGCGTCCGTCGAACGACGGAATACGGCGCATGGTATCGATCACGTGTTTGTAGAAACCCGGAAAGAACCGGAATCCGTGCTCGCCGGGCAAACGGTGCTCGATGCGAGTCCACGCCGCTGTCGGCGAGCTGGTGTCCGCTGGTGCCGCGCTCCGTCGTCGGTCACAGGAATGCTGCGCGCCTTACCTCCCGCAATGTCCCGACGTTCAAGGACGACGACCTCGAACCCGCGCTCAATCAGCTCGTGCGCGGCACTCATGCCCGCGACGCCACCGCCCAGGATGATGACCTCGAGCGGACATGCCTTACACGCTCGCGCGCGCCTACGCTGACACGAAAGTCTTGATTGCGTCGGGTTCCTTGATGCGGAGAACGATCTTTTCAAACACGCGGAAAACGAAATACGGATCGGTGGTAAGCTGCAAGAAGGCGAGCGACACGTCCGTTGCAACCACGAGTTCGACTGGCGCGCCACCGAGCGCCACCACCACGCCGCGCTTCTCGGGCAACGTGGAGGAACGAAGCAGCGGACCGCCGCCCAGGAACGGGATGATGCGGTCTTGCGGCAACACGAGCGAGTCTTTCCTGGGCGTTTGCACCGCCAGGAACAATTCTTGGCCTAGCACCACCGCGAACGGGCCGAAATGGCCGTTGCCCTCCAGTTGGCCAATGGAGTTGGACACCCCCCTCACCAACCCCTCACCATCGGCCGGGACTTCGATAGGCCTTCGCGCGGGTGCCAGGAGGCCGTCCGTCTTGTCCCCGCCCAGGATATTCCATACAGACGGGAGGCCCCCAACTCCTTGCGCGGGTTCTTTGCCTGCAGCGGGTTGGCCATTGAAAATCAAAGCGTCCTCGAGACGAGCGAGCACGTTGGCGGCGCGCCGGAACAGCGCCAGCACGCTCCTCATCTCCGGATCTGCCATTTGCGCGCCGCGCACGTACACCTTCACCTGCAGGGTCGTCAGCTTCATCGTGTCCCTGTCCGCGATCACTATCCGATTGCGTCCATCGACTTCGGGATACGAGATATCTTCCGACCGCACGAAGTCCGTGTCCGCCGGGAGCGGCCCGAACAACGGCAGGAAGGTGGCCGCCACCCGTGCACGGCTCGCTTCCTCTTGAATGACCTGGTTGACGCGAGCCCACTGCTCTTCCGTCCAAGGCACCTGCGGGTCGTTCGGAGTCATCTCACCGCTCCAACGTTATCGGGCCAGCGCTGATGCCCGCCATTCCTCCACCAAGGCTAACTATCTTACCGTGCATGGTCGCGCCCCCCAACCTGCACGTGGTGGACGTCGAATTCGACGCGCAGCGCCGTCATGTCCACCCTGCCCACGCCGATACATTGGGCGCGGTTGAGCCACTCTAGCTGTTTGTCAGCCGTCGCATACGTTGGAGTGACCACGACCGGAGGCAGCGGGGCGAACTCCCCGCGCGATGCGCGTGCGTAGCCATCCGGACCAAGGTCGAAGATGCCGCCGTATGACCCATAGATGCGCACCCCCGAACGCGTCTCGAAACACGCCTGGACGTCCACTATCGCGACTCCATCGCGGCGGATACGCATCCAGTCTGTTGCGCCGGGTAGCACGACGGCGTCGAGGCCAGGCCCAACGAAGGTTCCGTGGGTAACGTGCCAGTCGATCCGCAATCCATCGGGCGTGACGCCCACCACCTCCTTGCGGACGGTCGCCGTAAGGGACCCGAGGTACGTCGTGTGCCAGACCCAGCGAGGCTGGCCGGCGAACGCGGCGCTTGGCGGCGCGGGTGAGTCCGCAGTCTCAATCGGCGTTGCGGCACGACCCACGTGATAGCGGGGAGGCTCGACCAACTCCGCGAGACGGGGAGAGACCGGTTGGCCGGCGAAGCGGAGCACCGGCAGGAACTCGACCAGGCCGGCGGGTTGCCCTGGCAGGACTGCCCGAAACATGCGCGCGTTCCCATCGTGCGCGCGGGGCTCGGGAAGGCCGATGGCCTGGCGGACACGGCCTCCGTTGACACGATACTCAACCATGACGGCGTGACCCGGCCGCACCGGAGAGACGGCTACCGTGACGGGCGCTGCGGCTCCCGGAGAAATAACGGTTGGTGGCAGAGGCGTGTCCGACTCGCCCCACCACAGTACGGAGCCGTCGCGTGCACGCCGCATCGAAGGCCCGGAATTCACTTCGCCGGTGGGGAGCATGTTGCCGTGAAGCCCCGGGGAAGAGTGTGCTGCTGGCTCGCTCCAAGACACGATGACCTCCTGAAATGCGAGGTTCAGTTGTGAACGAGCGCCAGCAGCGTGCGCGCCGTTACGAAATCCGGTCGCTTTGACTGGCGGGCCAAAGAAACCATAGCCCGGCGCAACTCGGCGGGAAGACCGTCCGATTGCCCACGCGAGAGGCGCAAGTCGAGCAACGACGTCAGCGCGCGGATTTCAAGAGAGCGTGCCCCCTGGGTGCAGGCGCTATCCCAGGCCTGACGGTATGCTTCGTCTGCCTGCTCCAGGCGGCCGAGGTCACGGAGAATGTTTCCCCGTGTCCGGTAAATCTCGGGCTTCATCACGCGCACGAGGCCTGCTTCTGCGCGCCGCTCACCCTCAGCGTTCACAACGAGCGCCTCCTTCGAGCGTCCAGCCATGTGCAGCGCTTCGGAGACCATGCTGGTCACCGAACCTTCCAAAATCCCGGATCCCGTCTGACGAAACAAGGCGCTCCACTCCAGCACCTCTGCCACACCGGCATCCACCTGTCCGAGCCCCACGCGGGCACGCCCTCGATGCATGCCCGCATTCGCCGTCCACATGGCGAAGCCCTCGGCCTGTGACAGATTGTGAGTCTCATCCGCGAACGCGAACAGCCGCTCCCAGTCGCGATCGTAAAGGTAGAAGAACATCGAAAACGCCAGTGACGCGGCAATGCTTGGAGGGTGCCGGAGCGAGCGGGCAACGGCCACCATTTCGTCCATGAGCGCGATGCCTTCGTACTGGTGGCCCTGCATCCACAGAGAGGAGGCCTTGGCAGTCATGCTGCAGATCGACGAGGACACCTGGAAGATCCGGACAATCAGGGACTCCATCTCGAGATTGAAATGGCGCAGGCCCGCCTGCGCCTCGGCAATGGCGGCGTCGTAATCCCCTCGGTAGTAGCGAGTGTAGGACGTGGCATGGCGCCCGCAGATCTCCAGCATCGGGTCGCCGGTGGCGATCGCCATAGCCAGAACCTCGGCGGCAGTTTCCATTCCCTCGTGCAGCCGCCCGCCAACGAACTGGTTGGTCCATAGCCCCCAAAGCGGCGGGTACATACGGTCGGTCGCCCCAAGCCGGCGTGCCAGCTCGATGGCACGCCCGCACGTCTCCCCGACTTGAGGCGCCGCCCAGCCGTACACGGCCATCAGCACCGGGGCCAACGCCGTGAGAACCGAAAGCTCCCGGTTCAAGCGAGTTGCGTCTTCTGGCAGTTGCTCCAGGTTGGCCAGCGCGCGCCGCAGGTGGGCCACGGCCTCGTTCACGGCACTGCGTTTCGCAGCGTTCTCCCCGGCAGCCTGCCAATGGGCTGCTGCATCTGCCCGAATGCCCGCGCCCGACAAGTGGTGTGCGAGGAGCTCCGGCCGGTTCTGCGCGACGTCGGGGAAGCGCGCGACCAGCACCTCCGCGATCCGCGCATGATAGCGTTGCCGCGTCGCGCGAAGCAGTGAGTTGTAGGCGGCATCGCGAACGAGCGCATGCTTGAAAGTGTAGATGGGCGACGTGTTGCCTTGCCGGAGTACAAGGCCCGACTGCAGCATCAGCGTGAGCTGGCGCCGCACGGTGTTCTCCGATGACTGCGCGACCTCAACGAGCAGTTCGCGGGAGAACTCGCGTCCTAGCGTTGCAGCAAGCTGGAAAAGTGACCGTGCCTCGCCGAGCCGATCGATACGCGCCATAAGAGACGCTTCCATCGAGTCGGGAACCACGTCGGACGAGAACGTGCCGATGAGTTCCCACGCGTGTTCCCGCTCGACGAGCGCGCCCGAACTCCAGGACTGACCGCGTGATCTCCTCGAGAAAGAGCGGGTTGCCAGCCGCTCGTTCCCGAATCTGCCAAACCACGCCGGGCGGAAGGGGCTTGTCCCTGGCAACCTTTCGGATGAATGTTTCTGACTCAGCAGGATCAAGGGCCTCCAGCTCGACCTCGGTCACGTTCGCGGCCGCAGCCCATGTCGGCATGAACTCTGACCGCGCGGTGAGCAGCACCATCAGGCTCGTGCGTCGCGGCGACGCGACCAGCTGGCGCAGCAACTCGACGCTGGAGGGATCGGCCCAATGGAGATCTTCAACAATGAAAAGCACCTGGCCGCGTCGCGCGAGCGCATGCAACGCCTCGATGACAATGTCCATGGTGCGCTGAAGGGCGCGGGCGGGCGAGAGATCCGGCGCTGGCCACACCGCAGAATCAATCGCGACCGAGAGAAGAGACGAGAGCAGTGGTACTGCCTCCCCGGGGGTGAGCCCGAGTTCGGTCATGCGCTTCGCTATGCGTCCTGCCCGCTCCCCGGCCGGTGCATCTTCGAGCCCTAACCGCGAGCCGATCAGTTCTATGAACGGGTGAAGTGCGGTGTCCGTCGTAAACGGAGTGCAACGCGCCACCAGCACATCCGTGCGATCATGCGCGACCTCGTCCCGGACGACGTCGAGGAGACGCGATTTGCCGATGCCCGGCTCACCGCGGAGCAGCACAAATTGAGGATTGTCCGATGTCGCGTGCACCCAAACTTTTCGGACGCGCTCGCGCTCGCTGGCGCGGCCGATGAATGGAGTCCGTGGCGTGTTCAGACCCGCAGCTTGGCCGCCCGAGCCGACCACCCTGAACACCTCCACCGGCCGCTCTACCCCTTTGAGCTGGCGGGCGCCCATCGGCTCCGTCACGAACGCGCCGGGCAGGAGCCGCCAAAGGGAATCTGAGATGACCACCTCGCCAGGAGCCGCCTCTCCCTGGACGCGGGAAGCGATATTCGGGGTCTCACCGACGGCCACAGGCTCGAACCGGCCGCTGCCTCCCAAAGTCCCTACGACCACCCGTCCGCTGTCGATGCCGATGCGCACCTGGAGATCGAGTTTGGTCGCGTTGGCGAGCCGCTGGACGGCCTCCAACATCTCAAATGCGCAGCGAACCACGCGCGACGCGTCGTCTTCGTGAGCATGAGGGTAGCCGAAATAGACTTCGATGCCGTCGCCCCTATATTGCGCCACGAAGCCGTCGTGCCGGAGCACGACGGCTTCGCACATGCATTGGTAAGAACGTACCACATCTCGCAGGTCTTCCGCGTCCAGCCGGTGGGACAGCGGCGTGGAACCCACCAGGTCGCAAAACAGTACACATACGTGCCGGCGCTCTGCCTCGGGTGCTGTGGTGGCGATCGCCTTGAGCACCCTGCCGCAACCTCCGCAGAAGCGCGCGGCCACCATGTTCGTAAATCCGCACGACGAGCAGTTCACCGGGTGCTCTTCGGCGAGAGATCCGCGGCCCGACGCGCTTGCCATACTTCGGCCTCCTCAGTGAGGATAGCGAGCGCACGCGCCACAAGATCGTCGGGGCTGGCTACCAGCGCGCCTGGCGCATCAGGCGCGGCCCGCTGCATCGGTCCGGGCGGGTCGCACATACGGACTGCGGACACATCGACAACACGCGGCAGAAGCGAGAGCGGCATCGACCTGTGGGCAAGCGGTCTTTGGTTTTGAGGTGGCTGGTTCACCTTGACCCACCTTAGCCGGGATTTCCCAGATGGAAGGACTTCCTGCTTCTCCAGCGTCCACGTTACGCCCTGATACATACGACCTGTCAACAGTCAAGTCGCGGCCTGGAAGCCACATGGCGTGACCATCGGCCAGCAAGACGCGTCAACGGCGAAGCGGCGTTTTTCCATAGAACGGCATAGGCGAGCAGTGGGGCCGCATTCCTGCAGCGTTGTGCCTACGTAAACTCGTAACTCTCGTAACGGCGAAGGCAGTGTCGGCGCGAATATGGCGCCGGAGAATCCACCTGCGATTTCGTGCCAGCACCGGCTCCGGCACATCGCACCAGCCGCCGGCTATGCAATGTAGCGGCGCCGAGCGCGACAGCGCACGCGCCCTGTAGAGCGTGATTGTGCATTGTCGATCCTCCGACAAAGTCGCCGCAAGACGCGCGCGGCGCATATTGGGGTTCCCGAAAACCTCGAGTGGATCAGCGTGGTATCGGTGTTCCGCCGGAGTCGCTGAATCGCTTCACAGGCGAGCGCAGAGGCTGACGAATCCCGTCCGTCCGCAGGTCCCCGGGTCGTGCGGCGAAATCAGGCGCAGGATTCCAGGATCATGCGCAGGTCTGCCTCGCGACAGATTGTAAGGACCGCGCGCCGCGTGTCGTAGGCAACGACACCGGACGACCGCCACGCGTTCAGGATTGTGATGATGCTCCGTGACGTCGTGCCCAGGAGATCGGCCAAGTCCGCCTCACGGAATCGTCCTGCCAGACGCAATCCCTCGCTCGATCGCAGCCCATCCCGATGGGCAAGATAGAGCAGTTGACGTGCCAGGCGCACTTCCAGGTTGTCGAATGTTGTCGTCTGAAACAGTTCATAGGTCCGGCGCAGGCGCTCCGCCAGGATCCTTGAAAGGTTCGCGCCCAGGGTCGGGCTTGTGCCCAGCAGTCGGAGGAATGTCGGCGCATTGATCCGAGCCAGCCGGATGCGTCCTTCCGAGATGGCCGTCGCGGTTCGGACGCCGCCGCTTATCACAGCGACTTCTCCAAACAGGTCTCCGATCTTGAAGATCTCGACCATTAGTCCCTTGCTTTGCTTGCCGATGGCGCCGATGCGGATGCGCCCTTCGCCACCGACGATGGCATACACCGCGTCCCCCGGATCACCCTGCGCGAACACCTGATCGGAATCGCGCAAGTCAACGATCTGGCTGGCTTCCTCCACAAGCTGGAACTCGGCGTCCGACATTCCCTTGAAAGCTCTGATCTCCGTCAGAATTTTCATGCGACGTCATCTCCGACTCAATCGGAATACGTTGCCCGCCGTTGGTGGGATGGTTGGATGCGCGCACCGGAAGTGTGTTCGGAGCGCGGGGTACACCATTATCCCATGTGCATTTGTTCCATCTCGGCAGATCAACTTTCCGTGGGAATTTCAGGGGCGGAGATCAGGTATCCACATGGTTGTGTGGGAAGGCGTCGCTGCTCCTGCCGACGCCACCGAACCGAACCACGACTGGGCTATCGTATGACGCGCGTTTCTCGGATAGTTGCTGCCCTTCGTATGGACAAATGCGGTCTCGCCGAAAGGGGCGGAAGGTTGGTCCGCGGAACGGCCAGCGGATCGGACGGACGGTTGCGTCTGGGCGGGGCATCGGTCGGGCCGATGCCGGCCAGGTTCTGGGACGGTACAACGCCGACGTGAGATCGCGGAGTCCGTCCCTGGGCGGGGGCGCCACGAGCGCGCCAGCGCCGACGGCGATGCCCAACGCGGCCAGGGCGACTATAGCTGTGCCGATCATCGCGATGCCTCCCCTCGAGTGCCTTCTCCCGGTGGTTGCGGTCAACTGCGGGCACTCTGGGCGGACGATCGGCGTGTGCATCTGAACTGCTTCAGGGTTCGTCGCGACATGCACCGTCTGCGCGAGCACGGGCGGCTCAGTTCGTCCTGGCGTTCACTCGACCGATCGTTCAGCAAGCTATCGGCCCGTCAGATTCGGCCGTACTTCGTGCGCCACGTCGCGGTTTTGTTGCAAACGACAGGGCTGGAGGGGGCGGCGGCGCCCGGCGATTAAAGGCCACACCACGCGCCATCGCGGGCTGCCAAAAAGCGACTGGCAGTTCACCTTCGCCATGGCCGCCGACAACCTGATCCGCCTGCCATGGTTGCCGATCGTCGCCGTATGGCACCCGCACTCTGTTCAGAATGGGCCGCTGAAGGTGAAACCCTACCGTCACTCATTTCAGCAGCCTGTTAAGCGGCCCATTGGACTACGGTTTTGTGGCTGAGGACGATGCCACGGACGGCCAGCAACTCCTCGCCCAAGCGCAACGCCAACGGGAGGCGGACATACAGCCATACGGCTTGGCTGATGATCTCGGGCCGGGAACCGATAGTCGGCGTAGCCGCGGGAGCGGGTGGCTGTCGTCATCCTACCGGACTAACCGCCCGCGCGGGCCCCGACTTGCCGCTCAAGGTGTCTTCGCCGCACGAATGAGGTGGTTAGCAGAGGGGGGCGCGCCGATTTTCACTGAATCGGTGTATACGTTATGATCGGTGTATACGTTATGATGAGCGATAACCGATCCGCTTCGCCAGCCCGGAAAGGGGCGCCGCGATGAGCCGATGGCCCGGCGTTGACGAGTGGCTGTTCGCGGCGAAAACCTTTGCCGCCGCGATGCTTGCCGTCTACGTTGCCCTCGCCATCGGGCTGGACCGGCCATATTGGGCAATGGCGACGGTCTACATCGTCTCGCAGCCGCTCGCTGGCGCGGTGCGCTCCAAGGCGCTTTACAGGCTGCTTGGCACGCTGGTCGGCGCCGCCGCTACGGTGGTACTGGTGCCGAATCTGGCCGACGCGCCTGAGCTGCTGTGTGCGGCTCTCGCGCTATGGACCGGCGTGTGCCTGTATCTGGCGCTGCTCGATCGTACGCCGCGCAGCTATGTCTTCATGTTAGCAGGCTACACCGCCGCCCTGATCGGGTTTCCCACCGTCACGACGCCGGAGTCGATGTGGGACGTCGCGCTGGCCCGGGTGGAGGAGATCGGGCTCGGCATCATTTGCACGACCGTCGTCGCCACGGTCGTGTTTCCGCGCCCACTTGGGCCGATGTTAAGTGCCCGGATCCTGACCTGGGTCAGCCGTGCGAGCGAATGGTCCGAGGACGTGCTGGGCGCAGGCGAGGACGCGGCGGCGCGCACGGGGCGCATCCGCCTGGCGGCAGATGCGGTCGAACTGCGGATGCTGGCCTCGAACCTCGCCTTCGACACCTCCAAGATGCAGGCGGCGACGCGCTGGGTGGTGCAACTGGAGCGGCGCATGGTGATGTTGCTGCCGCTGCTGTCATCTATCGGTGATCGCATGGCGGCGCTGCGGGAGAGCGGCGGCATCACGCCAGGGCTGCGGCTGCTGCTGGCGGAGATGCGCGTGTGGGTGCGGGCCGGTGCGCCGCCGCCACGCAGTGAGGCCGAGCGGCTGCGCGCGGAAATCGCCAAACTGGAGGAGGAGACCGATCCGCGCGCCGGCTGGAACGAGGTGATGCGTGACAGCCTGTTGCTGCGGCTGCGCGAACTGGTCGATGTGCGGCAAGACATGCGCGATCTGCGCCGGCACATCGAAGCCGGGGGCGGCCCGCTCGCCACGCCGCTCGCGGTGCGCATCGACGGGCCGGAGCTGGTCCACCGGGACCATGGCCTGGCCTTGCTCTCGGGGCTTGCCGC
The DNA here is from genome assembly GCA_963764895.1 of uncultured Pseudomonadota bacterium. Classification (GTDB taxonomy): domain Bacteria; phylum Pseudomonadota; class Alphaproteobacteria; order Acetobacterales; family Acetobacteraceae; genus CAVXUK01. The sequence continues at coordinate 1,753,055 of CAVXUK010000004.1, read as the reverse complement.
AGTGCTGACGATACTGGTCCTCTGTGCTTTCTGGATCGAAACCGGCTGGCAGGCCGGCGGCGGCGCGGCTGAACTGGCAGCTGCCGCCTGCAGCCTGTTCGCGTCGCTTGACGATCCTACGCCGGCACTGAAGGGCTTTCTGATCAGCGCGGCGGCGGCCGTGGTGTTCGTCGGGATCGGCCTTTTTGGCATCCTGCCGATGGTGCACGACTTCGAGATGCTGGCACTGGTGCTCGGCGCCTTCTTTGTGCCGGTGAGCCTACTGGCCGTGCTGCCCGGCACGCAGCCGTTGGGCACGGCCCTCGGCTTCATCACCGCCACGCTGCTGAGCGTGCAAAGCGTGTACACGGCCGATTTTGTTACCTACGCCGACGGCAGCCTCGCGATCCTGCTCGGCCTTGCCGGTGCCGCGGTGATGATGGCGCTGGTCCGCTCGATCGGCGCGGAGTCGGGCGCGCGCCGACTGCTGCGGGCCGGCTGGCGGGATCTGGCGGCAATCCCGCGCTATCGCACACGGCACGACCGGCAAAAGCTGATCGCGCTGCTGCTGGATCGGCTCGGGCTGTTGGTGCCGCGGCTCGCAGCCGTCGGCGCGGGCAACGATCTGACGGCGGTAGACGTGCTCGCGGATTTGCGCATCGGCATCAATATGGTCGAGATGCAGCGTGATCGGGATGCCATGCCGCCCGCGGTGCGTACGGCGGTGGACGACGTGCTGTTCGGCACCGCATCGAAGTTCGCCGCGCAAGCGGAGGAGGGGAGAGTGCTTCCGGCTGCGCCTGCGCTGCTGCGCGAGATAGACCGTGCCCTGGATGGCGCGGTCGCGATGCCCGGCGCACACGGACGCGACCTGCTACTGCAACTGGTCGGCATCCGTCGTGGCCTGTTCGCCCAGGCCGCGCCCTATCAGCCCGCGCAGCCGCCGAACGACGAAGCTGTCGCACCGGCGACGGCCGGAGCGGCTGAATGATCGGCGAAATCGACGTCTATGGCGTGTTCGTCCCCGCATTGCTGGTGTGGGGCATCGTCGCGCTGGTGCTGGCAGCAGTGCTGCGCACCGGCCTCGCACGGGTCGGGTTCTACCGGCTGGTCTGGCACCGGCCGCTGGTGGATCTGTCGCTGTTCGTCATCATCCTGGCAGCGGTCGTCGCCCTCCTGCCGCATTGGATCGCATCATGAAAGCTCTTCTGCGCCGCGTTGCCCTCGCCTCCGGCCGCGCCTTGCTCACGCTGGCGATCGTGGCCGTGGCCCTGGTAGGCGGACGCTTTCTCTGGGCGTACTACCAGGAAGCCCCGTGGACGCGCGACGGCCGGGTGCGCGCCGACGTGGTGACGATCGCACCCGACGTCTCCGGGCTGGTGGCACAGGTGCTCGTTCACGACAACCAGCCGGTCAAGCAAGGTGATGTGCTGTTCCGCATTGACCCCGACCGGTTCCAGTTGGCGCTGGAACAGGCGGACGCGGCGGTCGCCAGCCGCAAAGCGCAGATGGACGAGGCAGCGCGCGAATCGGTGCGCTCGGAGCGGCTGAACGACCTCTCGGTCTCGCGCGAGACACAGGAGCAGCGGCTGACCAACGCCGAGGCAACCGCAGCGGCGTATCGGCAGGCCCTGGCCGACCGGGCGGTGGCCGCCCTGAACCTGAAGCGCTCGGACGTGACCAGTCCCGTGAACGGCACCGTCACCAACGTCAACCTGGAACCGGGCGACTACGTTACCACCGGCAAGGGCGTGATGGCGCTGGTGGATAGCGCGACATTAAGGGTGGAGGGCTATTTCGAGGAGACCAAGCTGCCGAAGATCCAGGTGGGCGATCGCGTGCGGGTGCGCCTGATGGGTGAGCCGCGGATGTTGGACGGACGGGTCGAAAGCATCGCCACAGGCATCGCCGACCGCGAGCGATCGGACAGCCCGGATCTGCTGGCCAACATCAATCCGACGTTTACCTGGGTCCGCCTTGCGCAGCGCGTGCCGGTGCGGGTGAAGCTGGAGAATGTGCCGGCCGACGTGCAACTGGTGGTTGGCCGGACCGCGACGGTGGCCGTGGAACCGGGCACGGCGACCGGGCAGGTGGCACAGGAGGTGGTTCAGCATTGAGTTGGCGCGCCTGAGAGGGAGACGAGATGCAGATATATAGGCGAGATGCACGCATACGCACGTAGTCGTGGTTGGCGAGCCGCGCCGGCGTTTGCCGCCGCCGGCCCAGAACACAGGAGAGAAGACCATGCCCCTCATCCGTATCGATCTCCGCAAGGGCAAGGATGCGATCTATCGGCGGGAAGTCGGCCGGGTCGTCTATGAGGCGATGGTGGGCGCCGGCGTGCCCGCAAACGACCGCTTCCAGATCATTGGCGAGCACGAGGCCGATAGCTTCGTGTTTGATCCGGACTATCTCGGCATCCACCGAACCGACGATCTGGTCATCATCCAGATCACCTGGAACGAGGGACGCTCGGTCGATCAAAAGAAGGCTTTGTACAAGACGATCGCCGACGGCCTGTCCGCAATCCTCGGCATCCGGCCCGAGGAACGTCTTCATCAACATTGTCGAGGTGAAGAAGGAGAACTGGTCCTTCGGCAACGGCATCGCACAGTACGCTTCCTGACCGGCAGGCGGGGGGCGGCTCCGCCATGCCTTTGTGACAAGGGCGACTGCTCGTATCGTCCGCCCCAAGCCCGGCGGTTCAGACCAGCACCATGCCGCCGTCGCACATCACGATCTGGCCGGTCATGTAGTCCGAATCGGTGGACGTGAGGAAAGCGGCGATGCCCGCGAGATCCTGCGGTGTCGCCGGCCGGCCCACCAGAATGCTGGCGGAGAAGGAGTTGATGAACTCCCCCATCTCCTTGATCACGCCTCTTTCGATCATGTCACGCTCCAGCCCTTCCCAGAGCGGCGTCACCACAACGCCGGGCGCGATGCCATTGACTGTGATTTTGTGGGGTGCGAACTCCCGCGCCGCCGCCTGGGTGAGGGATATGACGGCTGCCTTGCTCGCACAGTAGGGCGCGAATTCCGCATAGCCCTGCCGGCCGGCGATCGACGCCGTGTTGATGATCTTGCCGCCACGGCCCCGTTGCACCATGTGGCGGCCGACCTCCTGCATACCGATCATGACGCCCAGCGCGTTGACGCGCATGATCGCGTTGAAGTTCGCGTCATCGACATCCATGAATGGCACCGGCTTGTTGAAGCCGGCATTGTTGAACAGGACATCGATGCCGCCGAATCTGCTGACCACAGTCTCGACCATCGCGCGCACCTGGGCGCGTTCGGCCACGTCAACCGCGACGCCGATCGCCTCCTTGCCCTCAGCCTGCAGCGTCGTGGCCAGGCGTTCCGCTTTCGCCCCGTCAAGATCTGCGACGACGACCTTGCCGCCCTCCGCCGCCAGCCTCTGGACGATGCCTTCGCCCAGGCCCGAGGCCCCACCTGTTACGATAATTACTCGGTCGGACAAACGTCCCATTGGCTCTCTCCCTTCTCGATGACAGGCGGGCGCGCCCGCCTGGCCGCCGCAATTTGATATCTTCGGCGGAGGTGCTAGCTGTTGAGCAGCGTGACCTTGATGCACCTGTCGGCATGCTTGCCGAGATCGAAGGCCTCCACGCTCTGCGCGAGAGGAAACTCGTGCGTACGGATCGGCGACAGGTCGAGGCCCGTGCGCTCCAGGAACCGGATCGCCGCCGGCCAGACGCCAGGAGACCCGATGCAGCCGCGCACGGTTAGGTTGCGCATCTGGATATTCCCGAGATGCGAGGAAATCTTCCGTCCGATATTGATCCCGACCATCGAGACCCGCCCTTCCTCTCGGGCAAGGTCGAAAACGATGCCGAGCGAGGCATCATGGCCGGAGGCTTCCACGACGAGATCCGCCCCTCGCCCGCCCGTCATCTCCTTGACCGCTTCCACAGCCTGTCCATCGCTTGGATCGATGACCTCGGCCGCGCCGAGCTTCAGGGCAGCCTCCCGGCGGTGATTGATGGGGTCGATGACGATAACCCGCGCTCCCATGCCGATCGCAGCAGCGGCAGAGACCAGACCGATCGTGCCCCCACCCGAGACGACGACCGTCTCGCTCGCATCCGTCCCGCCCGATCGCTGCACGGCGTAGAAGCCGCAGGTGAAGGGTTCGATCAGCGAGGCCGTGCCGTCATCGATGGAATCAGGAAGCCTGTGCAGCCATTCCGGCCTGACCGAAAAATACTCGCGATCAGCCCCATCCAGGGAAAAGCCGAAATGGTGGACGCGATCCGGCAAGCGGACCACGCATTCACCAACGACACGCTGGCCCGTCGCGAAATGCCGGACGTTTCGGCCGGTCTCGATGATCTCTCCGCACCACTCATGCCCCGGTGTGACCGGATAGCTGATCGGAATGATGTATCGTCCCGCCAGCAATTCGTAGTCGGAGTGGCAGATACCGACCGATCGTAGCCGCACGAGAACCTCGTTCTCGGTGATGCGCGGCATCTCGACGTCGTGCATCACCGGCTTATCGGGCTTCTCGAATACCAGGGCTTTCACGCCACTTTCCTCCCGCTTGTCTGATTTGCCTAAACCGTCTCCGGCCGGCCTGAACCGGCACCACGCACGATCGCCTCCAGCAAGGCTATGTTGTTGATCATGTCCTCACCGGTAATCGGATAGGCGGCAATGCCGCGCACGGCGCGCGCGAAGGCGTCGAAATTGGCGGCAACCGGTTCGGCCTTGCCGACCTCCGCCACCGTGATCGGCGCGCCCTTCATGCCTTTTGTCACGACCCAGCCGTCGGGCGCCTCGACATGCGCCTTGTCCCGCACGTCGAGCCAGCCCTCGGTGCCGTATACGGCGAAGCGTGAGAAGAAGGGTGTCGCCAAGGTTGCCGAGACATAGGCGGTGCCGCCTGACGCGAAGCGGATATAGGCACTCATCGTGTCGCCTGACGGAAGGTCGGAGGTGAGCTTCTCGCAAGTCACCACCACCTCCTGCGCGGGCCCCATGAGTTTCACCGCAAGATCGGTGAGGTGGATGCCGGTGGCGGTCATCCCGCCGGCCGGCGCCTGCTCGGGCTTCAGGCGCCAGTTGTTGCGGTCGAGGCTCAGAAATTTGTCATGGCTGAAATTGGCTTCGATCTGCAACAGCCGCCCCAGACGCCCCTCCGCCGCGGCGGCCAGCATCCCAGCGATCGGCGGTTCGAAGCGTCGCTCGTGCCCCATCCCGAGAACCAGGCCGGCATCGCGGCAAAGCGCCACGGCGCGCTCAGCGCCGGCTCGGGTCAGCGCCAGCGGCTTTTCGCAGAAGACATGCTTGCCGGCCCGCACCGCCGCCGCGATCTGCGCCTCGTGCAGCGCATGCGGCGTGACGAGAAGGATGGCATCGACCGCCGGATCGTCCAGAGCATCCTCCAGCCGCGGGCTCACTGGAATATCGTAAGAGCCCCGGAAGCTTGCGACAGCCTCCTGACTGACCTCCACTGCCCGCACAACCCGAACTGCGGCGCTGCCATCGAGCGTTGCGGCGATCTTGCGACCCCACCATCCGAGTCCCACAAGCGCTGCTTTAACGGGTTCCACGTATCCCCCTGTCGAGTCTTCTGTTGCGCGACACGAAATGCTTGTCGTCACATCTCACACTGCTTCGAGCAGCAGGGCGATACCCTGGCCGACCCCGATACACATGGTGGCGATCGCGCGGCGCACCTTCCTCGTTTCGAGCGCATTGACCGCGGTCATGGCAAGCCGCGCCCCCGATGCGCCGAGAGGATGGCCGATCGCGATCGCGCCGCCATGCGGATTCACGTGGTCCGCATCGTCCGGAAGGCCCAGCCGCCGCACCACGGCGAGCGCCTGGGAGGCAAAAGCCTCGTTCAACTCGATCACATCGATCTCGGCGATCGTCATGTCGTGCCGGGCCAGCAGCTTCTCCGTCGCCGGCGCCGGCCCCATGCCCATGATGCGAGGCTCTACCCCGACGGTCGCCATGCCGAGAATGCGCGCACGGGGCCGCAGGCCGTGCCTGGCCGCTGCTTTCTCGCTGGCAATGACGAGAGCGGCCGCACCGTCATTGACCCCCGATGCGTTGCCGGCGGTCACGGTGCCGCCCACCTTGCGAAAGGGTGTCGGAAGCTTTGCCAGGCCTTCCAGTGTGGTGCCGGGACGCGGATGCTCGTCCATCTCGACGACGACCTCCGTCTTGTGCGAGCCGACCACGATTGGCGCCACCTCGCGCGTGAAGAAACCACTCTCGCGCGCCGCCGCCGTCCGCTGCTGGCTGCGGACGGCGAAGGCATCCTGATCGCGCCGTGAAACTGCAAACTGCTCGGCGACGTTCTCCGCGGTTTCGGGCATGGAGTCCGTGCCGTAGGCCGCCTGCATCGCCGGATTGATGAAGCGCCAGCCGATCGTCGTATCCTCGAGCGCGGCGGCTCGCGAGAAGGCCTGCGCGTGCTTCCCCATCACGAAAGGCGCCCGCGTCATGCTTTCCACGCCGCCCGCCAACATCAGCTCCCCGTCACCGGCGCGGATGAGGCGTGCAGCCGTGCCGACGGCGTCAAGGCCGGAGCCGCAAAGCCGATTGATGGTGCCCCCCGGAACACCGACCGGATATCCGGCGAGGAGAAGACTCATGCGGGCAACGTCGCGATTATCCTCCCCGGCCTGATTGGCGCAGCCGACATAGCAGTCCTCCAGCGCCCCCCAGTCGACGCCGGTGTTGCGCTCGCGAAGGATGCGCAGGACGTGGGCCAGCATGTCGTCAGGCCGCACATCCTTCAGCGCGCCGGCGTAGCGGCCGAAGGGAGTGCGAACAAAATCGCAGATGAAAGCCTCAGGCATCGGTTGCCTCCGCCGGGAGAACGGTCGCCCCCGTCATGTTCTGAATATCGGCCAACGCCAGGCCTGGCGCCATCGATCGCAGCGCGAAGCCGCGCGGGGTCACATCCATTACCGCGAAGTTGGTGTAGACGCGCGTGACGACGCCCAGGGCGGTCAGAGGATAGCGGCAACGATGCACAAGCTTTGGCTGCCCGTCGCGTGTCACGTGGTCCATCATCACCCAGACACGCTTTGCGCCAGCCGCGAGATCCATCGCGCCACCGACGGCGGGAGCTGCATCGGCGTCCGAGATTGCCCAGTTCGCGAGGTCGCCATTCTCCGCAACCTCGTAGGCACCGAGGACGCAGAGGTCGATATGGCCACCGCGGATCATGGCAAAGCTGTCCGCGTGGTGGAAGAACGAGCCTCCGGCAAGCAGCGTGACGTGCTGCTTGCCGGCATTGATGAGCCATGGATCTTCCTTGCCTGCGGCCGGTGCGGGACCCATGCCGAGCAGGCCATTTTCGGAATGCAGGACGACCTCCCGATCCGCCGGAATGACATCGGCGACCAGCGTCGGAATACCGATGCCGAGGTTGACGTACCATCCTTCCGGAATGTCCGCGGCAACTCGCATCGCTATTTCACGCCGTGTCATCGGGGTCGCCATCATGGTCGTGCCCTCATCCCGTATGCTCCTGACCTTGCGGCAGTTGGATCACGCGGTCCACGAAGATACCCGGTGTCACGATGGCTTCGGGGTCGATAGTGCCGAGCGGCAGGATTTGATGCACCTGCGCCACCGTCAGCTTGGCAGCCATTGCCATCACCGCATTGAAGTTGCGGCCGCTCGCGCGATAGGTGAGGTTGCCCCAGCGATCAGCGCGCCAGGCCTCGACAAGGGCGACATCTCCGGGAAGGGCATATTCGAGCACATAGTTCCGCCCGCCGATCTCCCGTATCTCTTTCCCTTCGGCGAGGCGGGTGCCATAGCCGGTCGGCGTGTAGAAAGCAGGCACACCTGCGCCGGCCGCCCTCAGCCGCTCAGCGAGCGTGCCCTGCGGCACGATCTCCAGCGCCAGGCGGCCAGCGCGGAATAGTTCCTCGAATACGATTGAGCCTGAGCTGCGCGGGAAGGAGCAAATGATCCGTCGTACCCGTCCCGCCTCCATGAGCTTTGCAAGGCCGACGCGCCCTGCGCCGGCATTGTTCGCGACGATCGTCAGATCACGGGCGCCCTGATCGATCAGGGCTTCGATGAGATAGTCCGGCTGGCCGACGGCACCGAACCCGCCCAGCAGCACAGTCATGCCGTCGGCAATCCCATCAAGCGCTTCGGCTACGGAGGTTACACGTTTGTCAATCATCAGCAGATCGTCCCCCCGACATTACGCAACTCGCTTCTCTGTCTTCTGCCGAAAGAGCGCGTCAATGCGGCGCTGACCGGCAACCAGCGCCGCACGATCGCTCGTGCGTCCTGTCAACGCGTCGTGGATCTCACAGCCGAGAATCTCCTCGACCGCGACGTACTCGGGAATCGGCGGCCGCTGCCACCCGTCAAGAAGGTCGCGTCGTGCCACGCGCTCTACAAAGTTGACGATCGGCGAACTCTGCATCACTTCGGGATCGGATATCACGCTGAAACGCGGCCTTACCGGCAGGCCGCTCTTGAGGTGATCCCGCACCGTGTCAGGCGAGGTAATCCACGCGATGGCGTCGACCGCGAGACGCATGCGCTCTTCGGGAAGATTCGCCGGGACAGCAAGAACGAACCCGCCTATCGGAGCCGTGACACGGCCCTGCGGTCCTGCGGGATGCGGCGGGTACTCGACCTTCCTGCTTACCTTCGAGCGCGTGTCATATTCAAAGCGTGCGGCCCGCATGCTCCAGCAATATGTCATCGCTGCATGGCCTGTGAGAAAGGTATCGAGACTTGTCTCCCAGTCGAACTCTGTGACCCCTGGCGGAGAAATCTCGGTCAAACGGTGCATGTAGTCGAGCACGCGCAGGCCGGCTGCCATGTCGATGACTGGGCGCACGCGTTTCGGAGAGCAGGCAGCCGAGCGCTCGAGGAGAAAACTGCCGCAATCACCCAGGAGAAACAGGAAGCTCGCAGCGATCGGCATGCCGCGGGCGGCATTCCAGGTGATTCCGTAGCGTCCGTGTGCGGGAGCATGCAGGGCGCGACCGGCGGAAAGAACTTGCTCGAAATTCATCGGGAACGAAAGCTGCGCCTCCTGAAACAGGTCACGCCGGACAGCGAGCGTCTCGATCGTGCAATAGATGGGCATGCCGTACTGCTTGCCGCGCCACTGGCCCGTGGCCCAGAAATCGCCGTGAAACTCCGCCGGGTCGAGCCCTGCGTCCCGTATGACGTTGCCGAGCGGGCGAATGTATCCTTTGCTCGCGAACTCTCCCATCCATGGGATGTTGATGGCGACAACGTCGTACTGCGAAACGGGCCGCATGGCGTTCTCCAGCGCGAGCTGGTAGAGTTGCGGCAGTCGCGCGAGGGTAAAGTCGCGACGTGAGCCGAAGTTCGTGCGGAGATCGGCCCACATATTCTGCATGGCGACAAAGTAGTTGTCTTCTGCCAGCAGGAAGCGCAGGTCGAACCGTTTTGCATTGCGCTGCCCTCGTGTTGCAGGAGGGCCATCGAGACTGCCTATTGCGGACGCACCAAAATAGTAATTGTCGCTCAACTCGTCCGGATTGCGGCTTCCAATGGTTCGCGCGACGACACGCTTCACCTGGAGCAAATAACCCTCGAAAGCCCGCTTAAGCTTGGGGCTCGGCTGCAGGGCGAAGGATTTGCCCGTCCGAGTTCGGGGGACGCGGAGGATGAGGTCATCCTCGATGAGATCCTCGATCTTGCGAAGAGACGTGGTGTAAGGCGCGTATCCCGCTTGCGCCAAGGCAGAGATGGTAACGGTCTCGCCTTTTGCGGAGCTGGCGACGAGACTATGCAGAAGATGCCAAACGAGATCGCTGTCTGCCTGCGGGAAAGCCTTCGCCCAAGGTAGACGGAGTTCCTGAAGGAAATCCAAAATCCGGAGAAGTTCGAGATCGTTCATTCCCAAACGCCAGCGCTCTATCCGGCCGCTTGCGGAAGTTTCAGCCCGGCCATCGCCTCATACTGCTCCAGTAGAACGAAGAAGTCCTTCTTTCCCGCCCCTTGGGCGCGCGCGGCTTCATATTGCTGGCGGATAAGGCTGATGAGGAACACCGGAACCTGCTCGTCCCGCGCGGCATCAATGACGAGGTCGAAGTCCTTGATCATCTGCTCCACCGTAAAGGCCGGAGAAAAGTCGCGGCTGCAGAGCATTTCGCGCTTGTATCCGATCAGCGGTGACCCGACGACGCTCTCACAGATGACTTCCAGCATCTGTGCAATGGAAAGGTCGCCTTTCCGGCCGAAGGTCAATGCCTCTGCAAGAAGTGCGGCGGTGGCACCGACCAACATATTGATCGCGAGCTTGAGGTAGCGGGCCTCCTCGCCTGGTCCGAGGTAGAATCGGCGGATCGAGAAGGCGCTCAACAGCGGTTCGGCGGTCCGATAGGCAGCCTCGTCTCCCGACGCGAGCACGGTCAGCTTGCCCGCCTCCGCGGTCGCAGTGCTGCCTGACACCGGCGCGCGCAGATAGAGAATGTCAGCCGCCGCGAGTGCCGCGGCGACCTCGGCGGAAACGCGTGGCGAGACGGTGCTGGTCTCGACGAGGATCGAGCGCGGCTTCATCGTCGTGGCCAGCCCGTCTGGCCCCAAGACGAGCGAGGTCAACACGTCGTCGTTGGGGATGGAGAGGAAGACCACCGGCGCGGCCTCGGCGACAGCCCGCGTATCCGGTTCCACCTGGGCGCCGGCTTCCGCCGCGTTGCGCCGTGCGTCGGGCGCAGGATCATAGACATGGAGCGAGTGACCCGCCGCCCCGAGATGTCGGCTCATCGGCAGGCCCATCTTGCCGAGGCCGATCCAACCGATGGTTGCCGTGTTCTTCATGCAGGCACTCCTGCCGCGCGCGCATCGCTGTCGAGATAGGGGGCGCCGTCGACGAAGATGTGGGTCGTGAGAGCATGCAGATGCGTGACGAGCACCTGCCCCGTGGCGTTAGCCTTTGTGATATTGCGGAAAACGTCGGTCATCACGTGGCTTCCACCTGGGGCGCGCGACCGAAGAAGGCGTTTTCCAGGAGACGACGGAGGGGCGGCACCTCTAGCGCTCTCGGGTTAGGGTAAGGTTGCGCCGTCGCCAGCGTCACGGCACGTTCCAGGTCTGCCTCCTTCATTCCGATAGCGCGGAGGGCCGTGGGGGCGTTGATGCGCTTCGCCAGTTCGTGGAGACCGAGCGCGGCATCCGGCGTGCCGAGCGCGCGCGCAATGCGCATCATCGCCTCCGGTGCGGCCGGCGCGTTGTAGGCAACCGCGTGCGGCAGGATCACGCTGTGGGTCGGCGCGTGCGGCAGGTCGAAGGAGCCGCCGAGCACGTGGCAGAGCTTGTGGTGCAATGCCATCCCGACGGAACCCAGCGCGATTCCGCAAAGCCACGCACCGTAGAGGGCTTCGCGTCGCGCTGCGCGATCCTGCGGCGACGCGATGATCGTCGGAAGCGCCCTGGCCAGGGCGGCAATCGCCGCTTCCGCCATCAGAGAGATGATCGGGTTCCGCTCCACAGCGTAGAGCGCCTCAACGGCGTGGGCGATCGCGTTCATCCCGCTTGCGGTATGTTCTGGAGGGGGGCAGGGTCAGGCTCAGGGAGACATCGTAGATCGTCGTTTCCGGCAGGACTTTGGGTGTGCGCTGAGTGATCTTCTCGCCGCCCCGTGTCTCCCCGATGATCGGCGTCATCTCGGAACCTGCGTAGGTCGTCGGGACCGCGACCTGCGGCAGATCCGTCCGGAGCGCGATCGCCTTGCCCAGCCCGATCGTCGAGCCGCCGCCGACCGAGACAATGCCATCGAACTCCCCGTTCACGGACCACAGCGAGGGCGCGCTCCGTCACCTCGACCGGCGTATGCATTCTGGCCTGATCAAAGAGCCCCACAGCGAGCGAGCCAAGCCCTACCGCCACATGCCCGACCTGCTCCCGCTGCTCAGGTGTCGAGAGAACGAGGACACGCTTGAGGCCGAGACGCTCGACTTCTCCAGCGAGCCGGTCAAGCGTGCCATCGCCGAACACGACGCGCATTGGAAGACCATCGAATACAAAGCTCTCGAGCAAGCAGTCTCCTCCGCCCGACGCGGTTGATTTTGCAATGCACAATGCTTTGCCCGTGCAATGCCTTCTTGTCGATGACCATAGGTCTGCTGACTTGCCGCAGGCCAGACGCAAAATGTTCATTTCGGACATTTTGCGTCTGGCCAAATGCACCGTGTTCCGTAGGGTATGCGCACTCTGAGGGCCCGCGGGGCCTCGGGAAGATCGGACAAAGAAGCCGGTGGTCACCAAGGCCACCGAAAGGGAGAAACATGAGTAATCGTTTCAAGGCAGCCTTATTCGGCACTCTCGCTGCCGCCTTCGTCACGGGATCGGCACAGGCGCAGACGCAGCCTGAGGGCTACCAGGGCGCGCCGCGCACGGAGCTCTTCAATCCGGCTCTGACGAGCTGCATCCACGACACGGTCAAATACAAGAAAGCGCCGCCCTACACGATCGGCTTTTCAAACGCCGGCCTTGGTGACAGTTGGAGAGTCGTAGCGCTTGACGAGCTGAAGCAAGGGGCCGAGGACCACAAGGAACGTCGTCAAGAAGCTCATCATTACTGATGCCGGGCACGACGATGCAAAGCAAGTCTCCGACGTCCAGGATCTCGCTTCCCAAGGCGTCGATCTGATGATCGTGAGTGCGAACACTGAGAAGGCGCTCGACCCGGTCGTCACGCGCGTCATGCGTCAAGGCATACCGGTCGTCATGCTTGACCGCCGGATTTCCTCCGACCACTTCGTCAGTTTTGTCAATGCATCCGATCCGATGATGGGACGACTCTGGGCGCAGTGGATCGTCGAGAAATTGCATGGCAAGGGCAATGTCGTGCTGCTGGGCGGTCAGGCCGGCTCCAGCCCGAGCGAGAACCGGATGAACCCCGCGAAGGAAATATTCTCTCAGTATCCGGGTATTCACATCCTGGACACGGTTTATTCGGACTGGAGCCCGGTGAAGGGCAAGCAAGTGATGCAAGCAGTCATCGCGAAGTATGGCCACCAGATCGATGCGGTCTGGTCGGCCCACGGTTTGCAGGTTCCTGGATCGATTGAGGCGTTTCTGGAAGCCGGCTTCAAGCCAGGCGAAATCCCCATGCATACCACGGCGGACGTCAACGGTCCTTTGCTGATGGCGCTGAAATACAAGGTTCCGATGCTTGAGATCAGCGATCCTCCGTCGCAGTATCGCACAGCCATCAACGTCGCCCTCAAAGTCCTGAACGGTGCGCCAGTGCCTTGCACGTTCACCGTCAATTCGCAGATTGCGGTTACCGCCGGGGACGAGACGCCTTCGATCAAGGGCGATTTGCCGTTCAAGGATCTTGCATTGCCGAGCAAGCCGTCGAATTACCTTGTGACGAACGACCTCGGCCCGACATACGACCCGACGACGGCGCAGATCCAGTATCCCCACTGAGGCCGTCATGCTGTCGGTTGCCGGCATCCACAAAAGCTTCCCCGGCGTGCAGGCGCTCGCCGGGGTTGATCTCGACGTGCAGGCTGGGGAAATCCACGCGCTCGTCGGCGAAAATGGTGCCGGCAAGTCGACCCTCACGAAAATCATCGCCGGCGTGGAGACCGCCGACGCCGGCGAGATCCGACTGAACGGAACCCTCGTGCGCTGGCAGGGGCCGGCGCAGGCAAAAGCGGCGGGTATTCACGTCATTTATCAGGAATTCGTCCTCTTCCCACACCTGTCGGTGGCGGAGAACATCTTCCTCGGCCGCATGCCGCGCAACCGGCTTGGCCTCATCGACCATCGCGTGGCGGAGCGGCGGGCCTCCGAGATCCTGGCGCGGCTCGGCGTCGCGATGGATGTCCGCCAGCCCGTTGGCGGGTTGACGGTCGCCGACCAGCAGATGGTCGAGATCGCGAAGGCGATGATCGACACGCCGAGGGTGCTCATCCTCGACGAGCCAACCGCCGTCATCGCCGGCCGCGAGGTGACGCTGCTTTTCGAGCGGTTGCGGCGGCTGCGGGATCAGGGCGTCGCGATCATCTACATCTCGCATCGCCTTGAGGAAATCTTCGATCTCTGCGACCGCCTTACCGTCATCAAGGACGGCCGCTGGATCGCGACCCGCCCCGTCGGCGGCGTGACGCGCGACGCGCTGATCACACTCATGGTCGGGCGCGACCTCAGCCACTTCTTCCCGCCGCACGAGCGGCCGCCGCCGGCGGCGGCCCACGTCGTGCTCGCGGCGACGGACATCCGCGTTGGCTCGCGCGTGCGGGGATGCAGCATCGAACTGCGAGCGGGCATCGTCACGGGACTCGCCGGCATGGTGGGATCGGGCCGCTCGGAGCTTGCGATGGCGATCTTCGGCGGCCTGCCGATGGAAGGCGGCAGCGTCGCCATCGCCGGGCAGACCTTCCACTCGATGTCGCCGGCGCGTTCGATCGGCCTCGGCGTCGGCTTCGTGACGGAGGACCGCAAGGGCCAGGGGCTCGCCATGCTCCAAAGCGTCGGCGCGAACATCACGGCGGCCAGCCTCGGCAGCGTCCGCAAGGGCCCTGTCCTGGACTCCGCGCGCGAACGTCAGATCGCGCAGCAGGACATCGTCGCCTACCAGATCATCTGCCGCGGCGCGGAGACGCCAGTTGCGACGATGTCGGGCGGCAATCAGCAGAAGGTCCTGATTGCCCGTTGGGCCCGCGCCTGCCGCCGCGTGCTGATCCTCGACGAGCCGACCCGCGGCGTCGATGTCGGCGCGCGCACCGAGATCTACCGCATCATGCGAAGCCTCGCCGCGCAGGGCATCGCCATCCTCATGATCAGCTCGGAGCTGCCTGAGATCGTCGGCATGTCCGACCGTGTCTACGTCATGCGCGAGGGCGTGGTCACCGGACTGCTCGAAAGCAGCGCCATATCGGAGGAGGCCGTCGTGAATCTCGCCACGCACGACCGCCAGGCGGCCTGAAGAGGACGGGGATGAGCACCGCCATCTCCCGCATGGTTGGCCCCTGGCCGCTGCGCCGCCTGCCGGAGCAGGCAATTCGCCTCGGCGTCGTCCTGCTCCTCATCCTGGCGATCGTGATCCTCGGCTGCGTGGGCACCAGCCGCTTCGGTACGCTGGACAACCTCTTCAACATCTATGAGCAGTCGACCGATCTTGCGTTGGTGTCGCTGGGCCAGACGCTCGCTGTGCTCACTGGCGGCATCGACCTGTCGGTCGGCTCGATGATCAGCCTGCTGTCGGTGCTGACCTCCGGCCTCATCGACAGCAACGGCGACCTCGTACTGCCCGTTTGCGCCGGTGTGATCCTGCTCGGCCTTGCCATCGGCTTCGTCAACGGCCTCGGCATCGTTCTGCTCCGCGTGCATCCCCTCATTGTCACCCTGGGAATGGGCGCGATCCTGCAAGGTGCGGCGCTCCTCTACACCCTCTCGCCCGTCGGAGGGGTGCCGGACGGCTTCGACTTCCTTGCCTATGGTCGCGTCTGGAACATCTCGGTGGGCGCCTCGATCGTCGTCCTCGTTTACCTGCTCGCCAGCCTGCTGATGCGCCGGACGGCGACGGGGCGGTATATCTACGCGATCGGCGACGACCGTCCCGCGGCCGTATTGCTCGGCCTGCCGGTGCGGTGGACGACCCTGCTCGTCTACATGCTCTCCGGCCTCTTCTGCGCGCTGACCGCCATCTACCTCGTCGCCCGCTTTGGCACCGGTCAACCCTACGCGGGCGCGGGCTACACGCTGTCATCTGTGACGCCCGTAGTGGTCGGCGGAACGATGCTCACCGGCGGCCGTGGTGGCGTCATCGGCACGCTGCTCGGCGCCTATCTTATCGCGCTTCTCAACAACTTCCTGAACTTCCTCCATGTCTCGACGGAGATCCAGCTCGTGGTGCAGGGGCTGATCATCATGCTTGCGGTCTCCGCGTATCGCGAGCGTCGGAAGATCACATGAATTCTCAAGTCATTCAGCAAGCTGCGGCCACGCGCACGAAGCCGGACGGCAGCACCGCCCGCCTCCTCGCGCTGGCCGGCCAGTACGGAATCTATGCCTTCCTCATTCTGCTTGTGATCGTCTCGGGCGCGGTGGCGCCTGCCTTCCTCAGTGGCGAGAACCTCTCGAACCTCGTCCTGCAGGCCGTGCCGCTCGCCATCGTGGTGGTCGGCCAGGCCCTTGTCATCATGACGGGGGGCCTCGACCTTTCCGTCTCGTCCGTGATGGCGACCGCCGCGGTCGTAGGAACAAGCTTTTCGGGCCGCGCCATCGATGTGCCGGCGATCGTTGCGGTCGCAATCCTCATCGGCGTTCTCACCGGGCTCGTTAACGGGTTTCTGGTTGCGAAGCGGCAGGTCTCGCCATTCCTTGCGACGCTCGCCAGCATGATCGTACTGCAGGGCCTGCGCTTCGCCTGGACCAAAGGCGCGCCCTCGGGTGGCATGCCGCATATCCTGCGCGTGGTCGGCGCCGGTACATGGCACGGCATCCCGGTCGACCTTGCGGTTCTCGTCGTCGTCGCGGCTGTCGCCGCCTTCGTGGTGCACCGCACCGTGCTCGGGCGGCGCTTCATGATCACCGGCGGCAACCGCGTAACAGCCCGGCTTCTCGGCTACCGCGTCGATGCCATCGTCATCGGCAGCTACGTCGCCTCCGGTGTCCTCGCCGCGATCGCCGGCGTCGTCCTCGGCGGCTACGCCGAGATTGTCGACAACCAGGTGGGTCGCGGCTCCGAACTCGACAGCATCGTCGCCGCCGTGATCGGCGGCGTTGCCCTTTCGGGCGGTCGGGGCACCATCCCCGGCGCACTGGCCGGTGCCGCGGTTCTCATGCTAGCCTCCAACGTGGTGCTGCTGATCGGGCTGCCGATCCAGTTTCAGATCGTCCTGAAGGGTCTCGTCATCGTGCTCGCGGCGGCCTGCTATGTGCGGCGCTAGGCCGGTAACGCCGCACTTTCACCTGGGGGAACGACGGTGAATGAGCATCTATGGCCTTGAGCAGCTTGTGGCTCTCGCCGGCGTCGGCAGAACACAGCCCGACGTCATGAGGATCTGGCTGGAGGATGTGCCGAATGGCCGGCTGTCTGCAGAAGCAGGAAATCGCCTCGGCCGTGGCCTTCCTGGCCTCGGATGCCGCGTCCGGCGTGAACGGCCATTTGCTGATGGTCGATGCCGGATACTCCATCACATAACGTCTCGGAGCACCTGATGCATTTCGTCATCCACTGCCTCGACAAGCAGGGCGCAGTCCAGTCCAGGCTCTCTCGTTACGAGGATCACAAGGCGTATCTCGCCACAGCGCCGGTGCGCATCCTCGTCTCCGGACCGCTTCTGGCACCGGATCATGAGACCATGATCGGCAGTTTCTTCCTCGTTGAGGCAGAGACGCAGCAGGAGGTTGAAGCTTTCCATAACGCGGACCCTTTCAAGAAGGCGGGGATCTGGGAACGGGTCTCCATTCATCCCTTCCTCAAGCGGATGGACAACCGCAGTTAGAACCATCCGGGAGCAAGGAGAATCATAATGGGCCGCTTGCAGGACAAGATCGCGATCATCACCGGCGGAGGTACCGGAATCGGCGAGGCAACATGTCGCCGCTTCGCCGAGGAGGGCGCCCGCGTCGCGGTCTTCGAGATCAATGCACAGAATGGCGAAGCCACGGCCAAGGCCCTGCGAGAAACTGGCGGTGAGGCGCTATCCTTTCAAGTGGATGTGCGCGACGAGGCCAGCGTCGCTACCGCTGTGCAGCAGGTGATCGACCGCTGGGGTCGTATCGACGTGCTGGTGAACAACGCGGCCATCCCAGGTGCAAACAAGTTCACGCACGACGTAACGCTCGAGGAGTGGGAGGCGGTCTTCGCAGTCAACGTACGCGGCGTCTTCCTCTGCTCGAAGCACGTACTTCGGCACATGGTGCAAGCCAAGAGCGGCGCCATCGTCAACTTCTCTTCGATCTATGGCCTTATCGGGAATGACGATCTGCCTCCCTACCACGCGACCAAGGGCGCGGTGCTGCTCATGACGAAGACCGATGCCGTCTGCTATGCCCGCTACGGCATCAGGGTGAACTGCGTTCATCCGGGCTCGACCAAGACGCCACTTTTCTTGAAGGCCGGCGAGACATACCCTGGCGGGCTGGAACACTACCTGGACATGATGAAGGCGAAGCATCCGCTGACGCTCGGCGAACCCGTTGACGTAGCGAACTGCGTCCTGTTCCTCGCTTCCGACGAGGCCCGCTTCGTCACCGGCGCGAGCCTAGCCTGTGACGGTGGATATACGGCGCAATAGGCGACACCACGCCTCTGATAAGGACCACCAACCATGCGTGCTGTCCGCTTCTACGATAAACGTGATATCCGGGTCGAAGACGTACCGGAGCCGACTGGCGTTCTCGGCGACGACGAGGTTTTGGTCGCGCCAGCGCTATGCGGGATCTGTGGTACCGATCTTCACGAGTTTGTTGCGGGCCCGATTGTCACTCCCGTAAAGCCGAACGAGCTGACGGGCGCGACCTTGCCGCAGATACTCGGCCACGAATTCTCGGCCCGGGTGCTCGCAACGGGATCCGGTGTCCGCCACGTGAAGCCGCGTGATCTTGTATCCATTCAACCGCTCATGGCGCCCGCCGACGATTACTATGTACGACGCGGATTGCTGCATTTAAGCGAGAAGCTCGGCGTCATAGGGCTTTCGCATCCCTGGGGAGGCATGGCAGGCAAGGCCGTTCTGAACTCGGCGAATGTCGTGCCTGTGCCCCGCGGTCTGACAGAAGTGCAGGCAGCTCTCATCGAGCCAGCCGCGGTTGCGGTTTATGCGGTCGACCGCGGCAGGGTACAAGCCGGTTCATCGGTGCTCGTCTCTGGCGCCGGGCCAATTGGTGCTCTGACATTGTTGGCGGCCCGTGCAGCCGGTGCTACCACGCTGTTCGTCTCGGAGATCAATCCGAACCGGCTGGCGATGGCGCAGGAGATCGTCCCGGGGGTCATTCCTATCGATCCTCGCGCGCAGGATGTCGCTGAGGTTGTTCGCCGTAACACCGAGAGCAACATCGGCGCCGATACGGCTTTGGAATGCGTCGGTCATGAGGGCTCGCTGAATGCTTGCGTGGAGGCCGTCAGGCGCCAGGGTGTGGTGGTGCAGGCCGGGCTTCATACCCGGCCGGCCTCGGTTAACCCGATGCGTTGGGCCCTCAAAGACATTAGCATTGAGGCCACGTGGTGCTATCCGGTGAATGTCTGGCCACGAATTGCCAGAATGATTGCAGCGGGGATCTTCCCTGTCGAGCGCGTCGTGACCGCCAAGATAGATGCAGCGGAGGTTGTCGCCAGCGGCTTTGAAGCGCTCCTTGATCCGTCAGGTAGGCACCTGAAGATCCTTGTCTCACCCTGAGATGCCGTTTCGCGAATACTGACGAATTCGGGGTGGCGACGGCGGAAGGTTCAGCTTACCGCCCCCGGCTGTGGACCAGTAGAACGCGCCTGACGCGAGCGCTGACAGAACCCCCCGTGTCGACCAGCCCGCAATGGTGTCAGGATTGTTACGCGCGCCAGCTTCATGTCCGCCCGCGGCGCGCAGCCGGCTCAGGGGCACTTCGTGTTGAATGTGCAACACAATCCGTCGACGAAGACATCGACTAGGCGCAGCACGCTCGCCTGCCATCCGGGCTGGTCGTGCATGTAGCACATGCCCACGAGGGCACGCAGGAGGTCCTCGGGGCTGATGTCAGCGCGTATCTCGCCTGCCGCTACCGCTCGGTCCAGCAACGCTCCCACGGCCTTGGTCAGGCGATCGAACGAATAGGCGGAAAGCTCCGAGGAGCTATGCGCAGCAAGCGCGAGCGCTGCCGACATGCCCTTCTTCGTCGCGACGAACTCCACGTTCGACCGCAGCCAGCGGCGCAAGGCCTCGGCCGGCGCCACTTCAGCCTTCAACTGCACGGCGAGATCGGCGAGCTGCTCAACTTCGCGGCGATAGACGGCCTCGAACAGGGCCTCGCGGGTCGGAAAATGCCGGTACAGCGTGCCGATGCCAACTCCGGCACGTCGTGCCACGGCCTCAAGGCTCGCGTCCGGACCACCGGCGCTGAACACCGCCTTCGCCGCCTCGAGCACGCGCTCGCGATTGCGGACCGAATCAGCGCGCGGCCTCCGCGTGGTCTTGCTCGCTTGAACTCCCGTATTGCTCATCACATTTCCCGAGCCGCTTGCAAAGCGGAGGAACCCTCCACATATAGCCCGCGTCGGCACCAACGCAGGGCGCGCGCGTTAATCAACCCGGCCGGCCCTGAACCGCCCAGGCGGTGGGAGTTCCCGGGCAACGCACGCTGCGATGCCACCGCGTTCTGACCTCCACCACACGGCCGCATCGTGGCTGGGGCCTCGTTCGACGATAGCACTGATCGGAGCACCATATGAGCTTGTCAATTTCGCTTACCGTGAACGGTGTAGCGCGGAACGTCGCCTTGGACGATCCACGGGTCACGCTCCTCGACCTGCTTCGCGAACGCCTCGACCTGACCGGGACCAAGAAGGGCTGCGACCGCGGGCAGTGCGGCGCCTGTACGATCCTCGTCGACGGGCGACGGATCAATTCGTGCCTCGCTCTCGCGGTCAGTCACGACGGCGCCCATGTCCTCACGATCGAGGGCCTGGCACAAGGTGATGCGCTCCACCCCGTCCAGGCCGCGTTCATCGCACATGACGGCTTTCAGTGTGGGTTCTGCACGCCGGGCCAGATCATGAGCGCGGTCGGGCTGATCCAGGAAGGTCAGGCCGGCGACGATCCCGAGCGCGTGCGCGAAGGCATGAGCGGAAACCTCTGTCGGTGCGGCGCCTATGCCGGGATTACGGACGCGGTGCTGGATGCACAAAGAGGGCTCACCGAACTCGACCGGAAGCATGCCGCATGAACACCTTTGATTACGTCAGGCCCGCGACGATCTCTGAGGCCGTCGCGGCCGCCTCAAAGCCCGGTGCTGTCTATCTGGCCGCCGGCACCAATCTTCTGGACCTGATGAAAGGCGGCATCACCCACCCGAGCCATCTTATCGACATCAGTCACCTTCCGGAGCTCGACCAGATCGAGCATCTCGCGGGCGGCGGTGTTCGGATCGGAGCGCTCGTGCGCAATGCCGATCTGGCACATGACCCGGACTTCGCCCGACGCTTTCCCGCGGTGGCGGAGGCACTCCTCTCCGGAGCCTCGGCGCAGCTCCGCAACGTCGCAACAGTCGGCGGCAACCTCCTGCAGCGTACGCGCTGCGCCTATTTCTACGACGTTGCGAGTGCCTGCAACAAACGCGATTCAGGCGCGGGCTGTGAGGCGCGCGGCGGCGACACGAGGTTGCATGCCGTGCTCGGATGGAGCGAGAGCTGTATCGCGACGAACCCGTCCGATTTCTGCGTACCGCTCGCGGCACTCGACGCCGTGGTCGAGATCGAGGGCAGCGCGGGGCGCCGCGAGGTTTCGCTCGAAAGCTTCCACCGTCTGCCCGGCGACGCGCCCGGGCGCGAGAGTGTGCTCGAACCGGGCGAGTTGATTGTCGCCGTCCGTCTGCCGGACGAGGCGGCGGCCTTCTCGGCGAATGCCCGCTATCTCAAGGTTCGCGAGCGCACCTCCTACGCCTTCGCGGTCGTGTCGGCCGCCGCCGCCCTGCGGCTCGAGGGCGCCATGATCGTCGAGGCACGCATTGCGCTCGGCGGCGTTGCCCTGAAGCCCTGGCGGGCCCGCGCGGCCGAGGAGATGCTGGCCGGCGCACGTCCGGATGGAGCCGCCTTTCGCCGCGCGGCCGAGGCGGCACTCGCAGACGCGAAGCCGTCCGGCGACAATGGCTTCAAGATCGAGCTCGCGCGGCGGATCGTGACGCGGGCTCTCATGCTGGCCGCGGCCGGAACGCCCGAGCGCGTGCCGGCACTTCCGGCCTCCCCCTTTGCCCTCGTTCCCGGAGCTCTCCTCCATGCCTGAAATCCCGCTCACCCAGGCCCCGGCTCACCTCCGGCACGGCTCGAACATCGGTCAGCCGCTCACCCGCCGTGACGGAGTCCTGAAGGTCACGGGAGGTGCCCGCTACGCGGCCGACAACCACCCGCCCGGCATGCTCTATGCCGTTCTGGCGGCAAGCAGCATCGCGCGTGGTCGCGTCACCTTTCTGGATCTGCCAGCCGCAAAGGCACATCCCGGTGTCGTCGAGGTCATGACACCTGCCAACAAGCCGCCGTTGGCACAGGACCCGGACGCGAAGACGCACCCCTTCATGTTTCGGCTAGACGTTCTGCAAAACGACCGCGTGCGCTACGCGAACCAGCCGATCGCGGTGGTCATCGCCGAGACGCTCGAGGCTGCGACCGAAGGCGCCGCGCTCCTGTGCCCCCGCTACGAGACCGAGCCGGCCCGGATCGGTCTCGACGCTGGCGAGAGCTTCATTCCACCTGGGGTGGGGGTCGGCAACCCGGCCGAGGTGCATCGGGGTGATGTCGACGCGGGGCTCGCAGCGGCATCCAGGCGCATCGACGCGACCTACCAGACGGCGGCCCAATACCACAACGCGATGGAGCCGCACGCGATCGTGGCCGCATGGGACGGCGACTCGCTGTCCATCGACACGCCGAGCCAGGGCCTCGCCATGGCTCAGGGACGCGTGGCGGGGCTCTTCGGAATCCCGCCGGAGAACGTCCACATCCGCAGCCCCTTCCTGGGCGGCGGGTTCGGCTCCAAGGGCCTGATATCCGGGCCGCAGATCCTCGGCATCCTGGCGGCCCGACTGGTCGGCAGGCCCGTGAAGCTAGTGCTTCGTCGGGAGCAGATGTTTGGTCCGGTGGGCCATCGCGCGCCGACGCGGCAGACGGTGCGCTTGGGTTCGGGCCACGATGGCGCACTCACGGCCATCGACCATCGCACGAAGACCGCTTCGAGCACCTTCGACGACTTTTTCGAGCCGGCCTCGGACGTCTCGCACACGCTCTATGCGAGTCCTGCCATCGCCACGTCGTACGAAGCGGTTCGGCTTGACACCGGGACGCCGATCTTCATGCGTGCCCCCGGTGAGGCGACAGGCTCGGTCGCGCTCGAGAGCGCGATGGACGAAATGGCGCAGGCCTGCGGGATGGATCCCCTCGCGTTCCGTCTCAAGAACTACGCCGAGGTTGAACCGATTTCCGGCAAGCCATTTTCCTCGAAGGCCTTGCGCGACTGCTACGCTCACGGCGCCGACCGCTTTGGCTGGGCGCGCCGCCCGCTCGCACCGCGGCAGATGCGCGACGAGGCCGGGCTGCTCGTTGGCTGGGGCATGGGCACTGCGACCTTTCCGGCGCAGATGTTCCAGGCTCAGGCCCGGGCAGTCATCCGGAATGACGGCACCGGCGTCATGGAGACCGGCGCCCACGACATGGGCCAGGGTGCCTGGACCGCGCTTGCCCAGATCGCGGCCGACGGCCTCGGGCTCGACATCGAACAGGTCGAGTTCCGGTCCGGCACGTCCGATTTGCCCGATGCCGGGATCGCGGGTGGCTCAGCCCATACCGCGACGGCTGGTATGGCGATCCACGGCGCCGGCGCGGACGTAATCGCCAGGCTGGCGGGCCTGGCCATGGGCGACGAACGCTCGCCGCTCTTCGGCGCGGGGAACGCCGGCGTGGTCGCTCGTCACGGCCGACTGTTCCGCCGCGACGACGAGAGCCGAAGCGAGAGCTACACCGACATCCTCACCCGCGCTGGCCTCGCAAATATCGAGGGGCAGGGCAAGAGCGCGGCCGATCCGGTCGCGCAGTCCAGCTACGCCATGCATGCGCACGGTGCCGTGTTCGCTGAGGTGACGGTTGATCCCGAGCTGGGACAGATCCGCGTCACCCGTCTCGTCGGCGCCTTCGCGGCCGGCCGGGTCATCAATCCGCGACTGGTGCGCAGCCAATATTACGGCGGTATGATCTGGGGCGTGTCTTTCGCCTTGCATGAGCACGCCGTCATGGACCCACGCTCTGGCCGCCCAATGAACCCGAACCTTGGCGAGTATCACGTGCCGGTGAACGCCGACGTACCCTCGCTTGAAGCCATTCTCGTCGAGGAGAACGATTCGTATGTCAACGCACTCGGCATCAAGGGAGTCGGCGAGATCGCGATCACGGGAACGGCGGGCGCGATCGCCAACGCGGTCTGGCACGCGACCGGGATCCGTGTTCGCCAGTTCCCGATTACCCTCGACCGTCTGACGGAGCTCAACTCCGCTGTATGAGCGGCATTCGGAGGGTTTCCCGTCGGCACCAATGCGGTCGCCTCAACGCGCTCGCCGTCGCTTCCAAGCCGCCGGCGACGCCGTTATTCTGCCAGGAGACTGCAACCGCCGCAGGCGGGGTCCCGAGACGAGGAGAGCGGATTATTCGGTGCTTGCCCAACATCGGTGCGAGCGTCAGTGGTTCGCAACGGTCGGCGTGGCCGGATCCGGACAACTAAATATGCATCAACGTAATTCGGGTACATACGGCAATCACATCCCGACACTGTCCCTTGCAAAGAAGGGCGGCGCCCACAGATGCGGCATGTATGCACCAAGCCGCTAACAATGCATAGTTTTCCGAGATTCGCCGAATTGCCCGAACTATTGGAGTCGCCACACTCTCGCGGTATGCACGCAGCAACGCCCGATCAGGCTGAAGTAGTGATACAGCCACACGGCGTGCCGGATAACCTCAGCCGGAAGGCGGAAGCCACGATGGAGGTTTAGCGTCATCATGCCTGAGGCTACCACGACCGGTCAGACCTGCCGACCTGATATTGTCCTGCGCTTCATACGCCGGCGGCGATCCGCCACTGCCGGAGCAGCGCCATGAAGATTGAAGCCGGATCAGAAGCCCATAAGGAGTTGTTCTGCCGCCAATTCATCGACTTGCACGAGGTTTTCGATGCGGAGTTGCTGCCGTGGCCGGACCTCGACGAAGCGGCTCTCGCGCGGTTGCGTGGAGTGCCGTTCTGGCAGGAGGTGTACCATACCGAGCGTCGCGCTGGTGCCATCGTCGATGCATTCACACCGCAAGTGATCGATCCCCTGGTACGCGAAGCGGTCGCCCTACAGGGTGTGGAAGAAAGCCGCCATGCCAAGCTGATCCGGGTCATGATTGACCGCTACAGCCTGGATGCGACCGAACAGCAGCTCGAGCCGTTTCCAGATGACCTGGAAACGGCCTTCATCGATTTCGGGTTTGGCGAGTGCCTCGACGCATTCCTCGGCTTCGGTGCCTTCAAAACGGCCCGGGAGTTCTGCTTTCCTACCGGACGGCATGTTCGAGATCTTCGATGTGCTGATGCACGAGGAGACCCGGCACATCGTCTTTTTCATAAACTACATGGCCTGGCGCGAGAAACGTCGCGGACATCCCGCACCGATACGCACCCTCAAATCAGCTTGGTTCTATGGTCGCGCCGCCCGTCGACTGCTCGGTATGGTGCGGCGCGGCCGGCAGCCCAATGATGGCCGGAACTTTGCTGTCACGCAGGCTAACATGTTCCTCGATGGCTTCAGTTTTCGCCGGTTCGTCGAGGACTGCTACCGCGAGAACGCGCGGCGCATGAGCGTCTTCGACCCCGACCTCATGCAGCCGCAACTATTGCCCGCCGTCGCCGATCTCGCGGTTCGCGGCCTGCGGCTTTGGGACAGGCGTCGGCCGCAGTCCAGGCACGGTGCGTGAGGGGTTGCCCTGCTTGAGCGGGGCAGGTGGAGACGCGGCGCTTCGGTTGCGGGTCGGCGGCTGTCACCGAGCGCACGACTCTGCTCGCTCTCGGCTTTTCGTGCTCGTGTTCTTTATGTGGCATAGCGTAATGACACCACGGAAAACGCGCTGGACTTAGATTGGAAGCCGGATCGCGTCGTGGCGAATTGCAGCCGCGACAACCCAGCGTATTCGGCCAGCACGCCCATCAGTCATGGGCCTTGCATTGATTGAGACGTCGCGGCACCCGGTCGACTTGTTCGGTGCGACCGGGCGGCGAAGCGGCTCTTAGGATCGGTGGGTCAGGAGGCACGGGCCAGCGCGGCGAGCCCTGTTGTAAAGCTGCGTCCGTTGACATCAGTCAGCTTGAGCACGGCGGTCCCCGTCACCGGCCTGGCATCGGCGGCCGGCGGCAGCGTCACTGTCGCCTCTGCTCCCATCGCCGCGACCAGGCCATAGGGTCCGGCCTTGAACTTGTTGTAGGCGAAGTCGTTATGGATGTCCGTTGCCGGCAGCTTCGTCAGTGCCTCGGTATTCCAGGTTGCGACCGGCTGCCCGTCGGCGCCCAGCAGTTCAGCCTGCATGACGTGCGCCGGTGCTTCCGGGGTGCCGCCGTCGAGATAAATGTGGAAGCGCACGCCGCCATCGGGCAGCAGCGCGCCGTCGGTAAGCGCGAAATGGTGCTTGGTCGGGCTGACCGGGCCGCCATGGAACGGCGTCACCACGGAACCGCGATAGTAACTGTAGGTGCTGATGTCGAAAGCCAGCACGAAGGCGAGCAGGACAATGCCAAGCTGGCGGAATCCCGTGTCGGTCATCGGCAACGGCAAGCTGCCAGATGCCCAGCGGAACCATGCGCGCCCGGCAAGCGCCGGACGGCGCCGCAGCAGCATGTTATCGAGCGAATAGGCACCGCTGCCGGCGAGCAGCAGCGTGGCCCCCATTGCCAGGTTGCACGCTGCCATCGTCCACTCGTCGATGCAGGTGGCACCCTGCCAGCCGAACATCAGCATCAGCACGATCGAGAAACCGATCGAGACCGCCGCGGCAAGCCGCGTCATCAAGCCGGCCATCAACGCGGCACCCGCGATCAACTCGGCGGCGCTGAACAGGATCACGCCGGCGTAGAGCAGCCAGAAATGCTGCAGCATGTAGGCGATCACGTGATCCATGCCGAGCAGCGCGCCGGGCATCGCGCTCTGGAATTTGTTCGCCATCCAGTTATGGCCGCCCCAGGCATCGAGCTTGGACGGCCCATAGATGAAGCGGCGCGAGCCGCCGCCCCAATAGATGAAGCCCTGGATGATGCGCACCGATAAAAGCGCGATCGCGGCGGTGCGCCAGTTGCGCTCGCCGGCGGTCGTCGCGTCGGCGCCGACATCGGGCCGTGCCATTACCATTGTTGCCATTGTGATCTCCTGTTCGTCGATTCAGTTGTTGGCTGTGTAGGGCTTGAAGCCGTAGCGCTCGAAGATCGCGAGTGCCGCGGGCCAGCGGATGAAGCCGAGCCATGCTTGCGCCGCCTCGGGATGGGCTGCGCCCTTCACCTCGGCGCCGCCATAAATCGCCGTGGTATTGTCGGCTGCCGGGATCGCGATATGTTCGATCGGATGGCCGGCCTGTTCCTGGAACAGCGCCTCGGACTGCCAGGTCACGCCGGGGGCGGCGACACCCTGCATCAGCAACAAGGGCGTCTGCCGATGGTGGATATGCGTCAGGATCGTGCTGCCATCGCGGACCTTGGTCTCATAGACGGCCCGGGTGAGCGCCTCGCCACCCGCCTTGCCGAGGGATGCCTTGATTTGCCGCGCGATACCCTCGAACGCCGGGTTGGGCATGACGAGCCGCACGCCGGGCGGGATCGTCTCCCAGTAGACGCGGCCTTTATACTCCGGGTGGGCCTGCTCGCTCAGGATCATCGGCACCGCCCCGAAGTCGCGCCGGCGCGGCGTGCTGGCAAGTCGCGTCGTCAGCTCGTTCAAGGTGCTTGCCCTGCAGGCAGGAGAGAGGCCTCGGCCGCCCGTGCCGGCCGCACCGCGACCGCCGCCGCCCCTGTGGCGGCGACCAAGCCAATCCGCATCATCAATGCCCGGCGGGCGGTCGTATCATTCATGTCGCGCTTCCGTGATCCTCGGTGTCGGCCGCGGCCCGGCCTGGGAATGCATCGATGTCCTAGAATTGGCCGCGCGGGGGCGCGGTCTCCAACGGATTGTGCTGATCGGAATTATCGGTCCTGCCGATGAAACCCGTGTGGATTCTGTTGCAAAGGTTAGCCGCCACCCAAAAACTTGGAGCATTCGCAATGCAGCGGCACGTTTCTGCGCAAAGCGGGCGCTAAATTGGCCTACAAAATTGCGCCGCGCAGCACTTGGCGGCAGCTTGCAATAGGACCTTTGTCATGCTTGGTGCTTGTCGGGCCTAAGCAGGAAGGTGGCGCACAGTGCGGTCACGGCAAGGCCGGCAACGGCGAGATGTGTCGAAATTACTTGTTTCGACCGCCTTGGCGCGACTCCTGACAGATCCAGCCGGCCACCTGATCGGCTCATGCCGCGCCTGATTGATCTTCTTCCGCGGCTTTGGGGTTGCCTTCCCGGCGGCTCATCGGTCCAGTCGGGATCCCAATACGGTGGCTCGCCAAACCGCTGTTGGGCAAAATCCAGAAAGGCCCGGCACCTTCGGAGGCACCATCCGGTGCGGCGGGTAAGCACCAAAGATGCCGCTCGGCTTGGTGGCAATCATCGACGACCAGTCCCAAAGCACCCGCCGAAGGCGTCCTGATTTGATGTCGTTGCCAACCAGCCAGGTCGGCAGAAGCACGAGGCCGAGGCCGGCGACTGCGGCTAAGGTCGACACGCACATCGGTCAAGGACACGTCGAGGCGGATATCGGGGTAGGCCACCAGCAAGTCCGGCACGAACGGCATGATGGGTCGCTGAGGAGTTCATAGCGGGCGAGACGCTGCCTCCGTTCAATGAGAGTGCGAGCTGGTGGGCTTCTCGCGATCCACCTTCTGAGACACTGCAACGGCAACGTTGGATACCGGCGAGGTCCTCGCCCGGATTGGCGCGATCTGCGACGAGTTCGAGTGCCACGGTTGCCGGTGCGGCGCTGCGCCGACAGGGCGTGTCGGTGAACAGCAAAAAGCTCCGTCGCCTGATGCGCGAGCATGGCCTGCGGCCGAAGCGGCGTCAAAGCTATGTCGTCACGACCGACGGCGCCGGGCCTGCCCGACTTGATCTGGCGGCCAACTATGCGGCGCTGGTTCCGCGATTGGCCGCATGACCAGCCGGGACGGCCCGCCGGCGGGAACGACGAGCGGCCCGCCGCAGGGGCTGCTGGTGCATCACCTCAAGCAGTTGAAGCTGCCGACCGTGCTGCGCGAGGATGACACAGAAGGACTAGGGTCCTGCCAAGAAAAAAATCTGCCGGGTAAAGAGCGTGTAGTTCGCTTCGAAGACCATGATCCCCACGAATACCAACACCAACACAGGCGGAACCAGAATGGCATAGATCAAGGTCAACCGCTCCCACGCCATGTGCATGAAGATCGCGACAATCAAACCCGCCTTCAAGATCATGAACAGTAGGATTAGAAACCATCTTGGATATCCCTCAATATGGAAATAGTCTACCAAATATGAGCATGTGCTGAGGACAAACAGCCATCCCCAGACCACAAGATAGAGTTTAATTGGATGGTGTTGTGTATTCGCGCTCGGTATTGTCTTCGCTACTGTCTGTTCCATTCTATTCCTCACCAGAGATAGAAAAGTGCAAATATGAAGACCCAGACCAGATCGACGAAGTGCCAATAGAGGCCCATGATTTCGACGTTCTCGTAGCTGCCCTTCCTACTGGTGAAAAAACCTCGCCTCCCTTGGTCGAAATCGCCACGCCAAACCTTTCGCGCGGTGATGAGCAGGAAAATCACACCGATTGTCACGTGAGTGCCGTGGAACCCCGTGATCATGAAAAAGCTGCAGCCAAACTGGTCGGCGCCCCACGGGTTGCTCCAAGGTCGGACCCCTTCTCTGATCAGTTTGGTCCACTCTAAAGCCTGCATCCCGACGAACGTGGCGCCAAACGCGGCGGTTGCCAGCATGAGAGCCGCTGTCTTGATACGATCGCCGCGGTAGCCGAAGTTGACGGCGATCGCCATCGTCCCGCTGCTGCTGATCAGGATGAAGGTCATTATGGCGATCAGGATCAGCGGAATTGACGTACCGCCCAGCCGCAACGCGAAGACTTCACTGGGGTTGGGCCAGGGCACGGGCGTAGACATCCGCACCGTCATGTAAGACAGCAGGAAACAACTGAAGATAAAAGTGTCGCTGAGGAGGAAGATCCACATCATGACCTTCCCCCAGGACGCAGTCTTGAATGCCCGCTGATCGGAGGACCAATCAGCGGCGAAGCCTTGCCAGCCCGCAGGCCGCGTGACGGTCTCTCCCGTGGTGGTCAGCGCGGAGTTTGCCATCGGTTCTTGATCCTCCTTAAGTAACGAGGGCACGACAGATGACGACGAAATCGTTCGCCCAGCCGATCAGCAAGACGAAAATGATAAGCCAGACCAGGAGCAGGAAGTGCCAGTAAGCCGCGCACAACCCCACGCTCAGGCGTAGTCGCGCCACCGCAACGCCGTGCCAGACCTTGGCAATGGTGTTGCCCAGGGCCACGAGCCCCCCTGCCACATGCAGTCCGTGGACCCCGGTGATCAGGTAGAAGAAGGCGTTGGCTGGATTGGTCGTCGCGAAATAGCCTTCCGCTGCAAGTTGCCGCCAGACCAGGATCTGCCCGGCCAGGAAGGCAAGGGCGGACACTGCCCCTAAGAGCAGGGCATCCCTCACAGTGTCCATCTGGCCGCGCTGAGCTGAGATCTGCGCCCATTGCAGCGCGACGCTGCTCACGACCAGTACAGCAGTGTTCAGCCACAACAGCTTCGGGGGCGGCAGCGATCGCCAATCCGTCCCGTTCGTTACCGCCATATCCATCCGCATGAAGTACGCGCTGACCAGGAGAGCGAACAGGCAGCCAACAACAGCCAGAAACACGCCCAATCCGATCTTCGCAGCGGGCACCGACGATCCACCTCCGCCCGGCACCTCGCCGATCAAGTCCTCCTCCAACCAAGGCTTTGCGGTCAGCCGCTGCTGCGATAGCCACCATGCCGCGATGACCGCGATCACCGCCAGGAACAAGATGATGGCGCTCAAGGCGTGCCCCCCCTTAGGCGATGCGTGCGATGGCGGGCTGGTTTTGCGGCACGAAATCCTGCCCGGCGCCCGGCACGCTGTAGTCGTAGGCCCAGCGATAGACCATGGGCAGATCCTTGCCCCAGTTACCATGCCCCGGCGGGGTTTGCGGCGTCTGCCATTCCAACGTGGTGGCCTTCCAGGGATTGCTGCCAGCTTCCCTGCCTCTGGACAGGCTCCATATCAAGTTGAACAGGAAGACCAGTTGGGCAGAACCCACGATCAACGCGGCTATTGAGATAAAGACATTCAGCGTCGCGGCCGACGGTGGGATGAAGGCCGTCTCGCCCAGCTCGTAATATCGACGCGGCACGCCCAGCAGACCGAGGTAATGCATCGGGAAGAAGATTGCGTAGGCGCCCAGAAACGTGACCCAGAAATGCAATTTGCCCAATGTATCATTGAGCATCCGGCCGGTAACCTTGGGATACCAATGGTAGATGCCTCCGAAAATAACGAGAATCGGCGCGACCCCCATCACCATGTGGAAGTGCGCGACAACGAACATCGTCGCAGAGAGCGGAACATCGACGACCACGTTGCCGAGAAACAGGCCGGTCAACCCCCCGTTCACGAACGTGACGATGAAGCCAAGCGCGAACAACATCGGCACGGTGAGATGGATATCACCACGCCACAGGGTCAGTACCCAGTTATAGACCTTGATGGCGGTGGGGACGGCGATAATGAGTGTGGTGGTGGCGAAAAAGAACCCGAAATACGGGTCCATGCCGCTGATATACATGTGGTGCGCCCACACGACGAAGCTGAGCGCGCCGATGCCCACGATGGCCCACACCATCATCCGGTAGCCGAAGATGTTTTTACGGGCGTGGGTACTAATAAGGTCGGAAACGATACCGAAGGCCGGCAGCGCGACGATATAGACTTCCGGATGCCCGAAGAACCAGAACAGGTGTTGGAACAGGATCGGGCTGCCGCCACTATATTTCAGGTGCTCCCCTTGCTCAACCAGGGACGGCATGAAGAAGCTGGTGCCCAAGAACTCTGTCCAACAGCATCATGACTGCGCCGACGAACAAGGCGGGGAAGGCCAGCAGCGCCATGACAGTCGCGGTGAAAATGCCCCATACGGTCAGGGGCAGGCGCATCAGCGTCATCCCGCGGGTGCGGCCCTGCAGCACCGTCACGACGTAGTTCAAGCCGCCCATGGTGAAACCGACAATGAACAGGATCAAAGAGGCGAGCATCAAAATGATGCCCCACTCGTGCCCCGGCGTGCCCGTGAGGATGGCCTGGGGCGGATACAGGGTCCAGCCGGCGCCCGTGGGGCCGCCGGGCGCGAAAAAGCCAGCCACGAGAACCAGCACCGCGAGCAAATAGACCCAGTAGCTCAGCATGTTGACATAAGGGAAGGCCATGTCCCGGGCGCCGATCATCAGTGGAATAAGGTAGTTGCCGAAGCCGCCGAGGAACAACGCAGTCAGCAGGTAGATCACCATGATCATGCCGTGCATGGTGATGAACTGGTAATAGTTGCTATTGTCGATGAGAGAGAAGGTGCCTGGGAATCCCAGTTGCAGCCGCATCAACCACGACAGCACAAGAGCCACCAATCCGATGGCCATGGCCGTAACCGAGTACTGGATCGCAATTACTTTCGCATCTTGGGAAAATACGTATTTCGTGAACCAGCTCTTCGCATGGTAAAGATCTACCTCGGGAACTTCCGCAGGTGAAATAGCACCGACGGCTTCAGCTGTGACCTCACCCATTAGAACGCGCTCCTCTCTTCTCCTTGATAAGGCTAAACCAGCCTGAGGCTAATCATGCAAAATCCTCGTTTTTCTCGACGGGGGCTCCCCGTTCTTGAGGCCCACGCTTTCACTTTTTGGGAACCGACAGCTGCGCAAAGGTTTGCTGCTTCTGCAGCCACGCCTGGTAGTCACTCTCATTATCAATCACGACATTGCCACGCATCTGCGGGTGTCCAATGCCGCAGAATCCCGCGCAGAGAATCTCGAATGTCCCGGTTCTGGTGGGGGTGAACCAGAACCGCGTGACCATACCTGGCATCAGGTCCATTTTTGCCCGGAATTCGGGAACATAGAAGTCGTGCACGACGTCGATGGAGCGCAGCAATACCTTGACCGGCCTCCCGATTGGCAAATGCAAGTCATCGCCGACGATCACGACATTGTCTTGTCCATTGGGATCATTGGGATTCAAGCCTAAAGGGTTGTCGGAACTGATGTACCGGGCATCGGACGCGCCCAACCGGCCGTTCTTTCCCGGGAGGCGGAAGCTCCACTGCCACTGCTGACCCACGACCTCAAATTCAGACGCGTTGCTCGGGACCGTGACGAATTGGCTCCATACGAACAAGCCCGGGGTCAACATGGCCGCGACCCCTACTGCCGTCACAACGGCCAGCCACGACTCCAGCCTCTTGTTTTCCGGCTCGTACGCCGCCCTACGTCCTTCCCGATGACGGAATCGGAATACGCAGTAGGCCATAAACAAAACGATGGCGGTGAAAACGACCCCGGTAATCCAGAATGTGATGGCAATCGTGCCGTCGATGTAGCGCCAGTTGGAGGCAATGGGCGTCAGCCACCACGGGTTCAGAAGATGAAACAACACCGACCCGACGGCGACGAACGCCAATATGAGTGCTACTGCCATCCTTATCCACCCTTACCTCTCTGGTCTCCTGCCGCCGGCGGGCACCTCGACTCAGACGCTGCTCAAGTCGGGAAACGGGTCAGCGCGGCACCGCCACCTTGCGATCTAGGTGCCAAGTGGAGTGACCGAGCATAGGCAAGACGACGACAAGACCAACGAACAACAGTATTGACCCGAACACCAGGCTGCCGGCGACGATCAGTCCCCAGACAGCCATCGGGCTGAAGTCCGCAACTACTGCACGGATCGATGTTGCCACCGCAGTCTCGCGTACCACGTTTCGGTCGAGCGGTAGCGAAAGCGTTACGACACTGACCGCCAGCACAAACACTGCGAAAAAGAACCCAACGCCCACACCAATAACGATCAGTGTCCAGCCCAGGCTTGCCATGAAAACGCCGTGACCGGACGAGGTCATCGAGGCAGGAGGCTGTAGACCGAGCGTAATGTTACAGATCAAATACGCCGCAGTCAGCCAAATCAGGAAGAACGCCGTCAGCAGCAGACCAAGGAGCACAATCGAACCGAACGACGGCGAGCGGAGCATGCCGGACGCGCCCGTCCAACCGGCACTGATCTCCTGCTCGCGCCGCCGGCCCATCTCATAGGTCGGGGGCCGGAACTGGCCTATGCCCCACTCAATGGCATTTCGAATAGTCATGCCCGTTTCTCCCGAACCGTTGGTTCGAGGGGAGCCGCGGGCGTCCCGTGGCGCAATCCACCAATCCGGCCGGCCACAAAAACACCGAGCCCCGCCCAACTACTGATTATAGCCCAATCCCTGGCCTACGTCCACTTACCCTCGACACCAAGGCGGGTGTTATCGATGCGCTGCTCTTTATCGCCTCCACAAGGGTCATGTCCGTCGAAGTGGTGGCAATTGCGGTGTAGCTGAGGCGGCCATGGACAGGCGGCTGCGGTGGAAATCTGGGCGGCCGAATGCCGTCATCACATCTGACTATCAATCCCAATCCGCCCCAGCAACTCTGTAGGGCAAGTCGACGGCGCCCGTCCGACCCCATCAGGTGGCGGCCACGCGCTGACCCCGGACAGAAGCATGACACCGGCAACCGGACCAACGCTCAGGTGCGTTGACGTCCACAGGCCCGTTACGGACGTAGCCTACTGGTTCCGACTCTGCAGCATCCTGGCGATCTGGTCCCGCTGCTGAAATTGCATATCGAGAGACACATAGAACTGCGTACTAGTGGCAGCGGCGGCCGGGGCGCGCGAATGGCGAGCCTAACAAGAGCGCCTGGAGACCATTGGCTGTTGGGGGTCGCTGAATGGCGTCCGCAGCGACGGAAGTAAGGGCTAGACCGGCGCCAGCCTACTCGCGCCTGCTGCTGACGGCAGTGGACCAACATTCCATGAAAGGACTCAACGATGCAGAAATTTCGCATGGTTCTGGCAGTCGGCCTAGGACTGCTCGCCGCGCAACCTGCGGTCTCGTTCGCTCAAACACCGGACGGCGTGATCGAGCTGTCGGGCGGCTCCGTCGCCATCGGCATCGGCTATAGCTGGGGCAACGGCACCCTGATCTTCCAGGGCAAACGCTACCCGCTGAAGGTGAGCGGGGTGACGCTCGTCAGCGTTGGTGCCGCCAATTACACTGCGGCCGGCAGCGTCGAGCAACTGCGGACGGCGCAGGACATCAATGGCGTCTATACTGCTGTCTCGGCCGGCGCCACCCTGGGCGGTGGCGGCAACATCTCCGCGATGCGTAACCAGAACGGCGTGGTAATCCATCTGACGTCGACCACCCAGGGCGTCAGTCTCTCGTTGGCGGCGGAAGGGCTAAAGATTTCGCTTGCCGAATGACAGGCGTCCCTGTGGCTGGGGACTGAATGCCGGCGGGTGGGATGACGGCGACGCTGTCGCCCCCACGCGCAGGCGAAGCGGACGGGGACGCCCGTCTGATCGTTTCCAAGGCGGTCCAGCGGTTCGATCTGCCCGGCGCCGCAGGCGAGTCGCTTGGTTATGACCACCATCTCAATCGAACGCCACCAGGCGGCGCACCTACTCGCTGTTCAGCCAGGGCAGAGGTGGCCGGGCAAGTTCGCGGCCCTATACCAGCGCCCTGCGCTCGACCTTGGCCGTTCAGGCGGCGTAGCAGGCGACGTTTATCAAGCTGTTGAGGGCGGTGACGGGATTTTGAGGAAGTCCGACGCGGACGCGTGGTGCCGCTTGGCGCGAAAGCTGACAGAACCCTTGAACGTGCGCTCAAGACCCTCGACGAACTGTAAGATCAGGCCCAGCCGGCTCTAGCCTCGCCATCGTCCGCACCATCCGCCGCAAGCCCACCCATTGCTGCACCGCGTAGCTGCCCGTCGCAAGCGCCTCCTCAGCCTCCGGGTCGCCGGTTTCCACATACGTGCGGGAAAAATCAGCGGTGCCGAACAGCATGTCCCACCACGGCAGGATCGCGCCGAAATTGCAGCTTCTCTGCCCGGCGGCCAGCACGCCATGATGCGCGCGGTGGAAGCGTGGCGAGATCAGCAGCCGTTCGCCGAGCCAGCCGAAATTCAGCCGCGCGTTGGCATGCGACAGGCTCTCCAGCAGCCGCAGCACCAAGATCAGCAGCGGGAACTGCATCGGCGGAATGCCGATCAGCAGCGCCACCGCCATGAACCAGACGAAGCCGATGATGTCGTCGAGCAGGTGGTTGCGGTCGTCGGACCAGAACGTCATCTGCCGCTGCGCGTGGTGCAGCGCATGCAGCGCGTACCACCAATTGAACACATGGCTCAGCCGGTGCCGCCAGTAATCGGCGAAATCCAGGATCACGACATACAGGAAGAACGTCACGGCCTGCTGTCCAAGCAGGAACGGAAACGCCCGCTCCAGCGTCGGCGGCACCCAGCCATGGTCGGTCAGCCAGCCGTTCATCGCTACCTGGATCTGGTAGAACAGCACGAATGTCAGCAGCGGCAGCAGGCCGATGCGGGAAATCAGCGTATAGATCACGTCCACCGTCACGGCCTTGCTGTTCGGCCAGCGCTCGACGGGGAAAAATCGCTCCAGCGGCAGGCAGACGGCATACATCGCCACCACCTGGGCCGCGCCGTACACCGCGAACAGCGCCCAGCCGTAGCCGATATCCTCCCACTGCATCAGGTCGAACCGATACAGCAGCGGCATCACCACCATCTCCTGCAGCCAGCCGGCGGCGGCGTCGAACGGCCATGTCAGGTTCATCGTGCACTCACCTGCGCGTTCAGCCGTGCATGGGCACTGATGAACAGCCCGTGCGGCGAGCGCCCGACCGGGATCGATTCCAGCGCCCCGCTC
This sequence comes from uncultured Pseudomonadota bacterium, assembly GCA_963764895.1. Classification (GTDB taxonomy): domain Bacteria; phylum Pseudomonadota; class Alphaproteobacteria; order Acetobacterales; family Acetobacteraceae; genus CAVXUK01. Next base: position 1,716,227 of record CAVXUK010000004.1, on the reverse strand, counting down.
ACCGGGTCCAGCACCGCCACCGCATGCGCGAAGCGTTGCGTGATCCACAGCTTGCCGTCCGGCGCGAAGTCGATGTCGTCCGGCCCGCCCGGCACCTTGTAGCTCCGCCGCAGCGCCAGCGTCGCCGGGTCGAGCGCCACCGTCGTGCCCTCCACGCGGTTGTTGACCCACAGCGTGCGCTTGTCGGGCGACAGGAAGATCTGGTGCGCGCCGCGTCCCGTCACGATGCGCCGCTCGACATGGCCATCCGCCGGGTTCAGCACGGCCACATCGTCGTCGCCCATCAGCGCCGTTAGCACGTGGCCGTTCAGCCAGAACACGCCGGCCGGCGCACGGCCCACCGGCGCTTCATACAGCACCCGCATCGCGCGCAGATCGATCGCCGCCAGCTTGCCGGTGCCCTGGAGGCTGACGAACACCCTCGAACTGTCGGGGGCGTAGGCGAGGTGGCTCGGCATCGTTTTGAGCGGGAACCGCTTGACCAGCGTCAGTGTCGCGGCGTCGTAGATGTCCACCTGATTGCGCGCGAGGCCGGTCACCGTGAGGTACCGCCCGTCCGGGCTGAACCCGATCTGGTATGGGTCGGCCACCGGCACACGGCGGCGCAGCGCGAAAGTCAGCGGATCGAGGTCCAGCAACTCGTTGCCCACCGTGTCGCCGACCAGCAGATCGCGCCCATCCGGCGTCAGTGCCACATGGTGCGGCTCACGCAGCACCGGGATCGTCTTGACCTCGCGGTGCGTGTCCATGTCCACGACGCTCAGCGATGCGCCCGCCGAGTTCATCACCAGCACTGCGCCTTCCGCCCGCGCCTGGGTCACGGCCGAAGCTGCGAGCAACACGCCCAGCAGAATATTACGAATACAGTGTGACATACCCGCCTCGTGCTGCGTGATCTGGTGCGGCCAATCGTCGTGTTATCAGTGTGGTCGCGACGGAAGTTATAGCATCGTGTGGGCTGCGGTTGCGAGTGTCGCGGCGCAGCATCCGCAATCACGCATGGGCTGCGCAGCCATGCGCCACTCTACACGGTAATGTGCGCGTTCCACGTGCAAACCAGTGTCGGGTACCCGGTTGTGGGGCGCGGCACCCGGTGTCGTCGCGTTCGAACGTCGCTGTCCTGTCGCCCGGCGTCAAGACCGGCCCGTGCGGTGCCACGCCGCGATCGCGCGCGTGCAGCAATTGTGGACGCTCGCGCAGGCGGTGTTCTACGGGCTGTCGCTCGGTTCGGTGCTGCTGCTCGCGGCCGCCGGGCTGGCCATCACCTTCGGGGTGATAGGCGTCATCAACATGGCGCACGGCGAGATGGTGATGCCGGCTGCTTATACGACGTACGTCGTGCACCAGGTCCTGCAAAGTTATATGCCATCATGGTTCGGCGCCAGTCTGTTCATTGCCATACCATTGGCCTTCGTGGTGTCCGGCGTTGTCGGCATCTCGCAGGCGGCGGAGCGGTTCTATCGGGCGCTGCCGGACGATCCGCCGGTGCATCTGCGCACCCGCATCACGGTGGCCGATGGCGCGGCCGCCGAGTGGCTGCCGCAGGAAGCCATCCTGTTCGACCGCGCTGCCCCGCGTCTGGATGTGTTGAGCGGACGCTACGCCAGCACGGGTTGGCGACCGATGGCGCCCTGGATCTCGGCCAGGATCTCGTAGGAGCGCAGCCGGGCGGCGTGGTCGTAGATCGCGGAGGCAACCATCAATTCGTCGGCGCCGGTGCGTTCGATGAACTGCTCGAGCCCCACCCGCACCGTCTCGCGCGATCCGACGAACGAGCAGGCCAGCATGGCAGAGGCTTGGGCCTTCTCGGCTGGCGACCAGTAACGTTCGATGTCGTCGATCGGCGGTTGCAGCAGGCCGCGCGCGCCGCGAAATAGATTGGCAAAGCTCTGCTGAACGGAGGTGAACAGATGTCGCGCCTCGGCATCGCTCTCGGCGACGATCACGTTAACTCCCACCATCACGTGCGGATGGTCGAGCTGCCGCGACGGCGCGAAGCGCGCGCGGTACAGCTTCAACGCCTGCATCAGGTCGGTCGGCGCGAAATGCGAGGCGAAGGCGTAGGGCAGGCCCAGCATGGCGGCCAGTTGCGCGCCGAACGTGCTGGAGCCGAGAATCCACAATGGCACTTCGGTCCCGGTGCCCGGTACGGCCTGCACCGCCTGCCCGGCCTGGAGCGGTCCGAGCAGCGCCTGCAGTTCTACCACGTCCTGCGGGAAATGCTCCGCGGATGAATAGTCGCGACGCAGCGCCGCGAGCGTGCGCTGATCGGTGCCGGGTGCGCGGCCAAGGCCGAGGTCGATCCGGCCCGGATACAGCGACGCGAGGGTGCCAAACTGTTCTGCGATCACCAGCGGCGAATGATTGGGGAGCATGATGCCGCCGGAGCCGACCCGGATCGTGCTGGTGCCGCCGGCGACGTAGCCGATGACGACGGAGGTAGCTGCACTGGCGATGCCGACCATGTTGTGATGCTCGGCCAGCCAGTAGCGGCGATACCCGAGCCGCTCGGCGTGCCGCGCCAGATCGAGCGTGTTGTGCAATGCGTCGGCAGGCGTGCCGCCTTGAGGGACGGGGGCAAGGTCGAGGATGGAAAATTCGGGCATCGGCATCTCCACACCGGGCAAATCGCCCCGGCCCTGACAGATCAGGGGCCGGCGGCGGATGTGCAAGGCGGCCAGGCACTTGCCCGGATGCCGGATGACGCCCGGTCTTACCGCAATCTTACCCGCTGGAACGACTGCCATGCCGGACGGTGACACGCTGCGGATGCGGCTTTCGACGAAGGGCCAGATGATTCTGCCCAAAGTGATTCGCGACCGTCATGGCTGGTCGGCCGGCACCGTGCTGGAAATCGAGGATGGGCCGGATGGCGTCATCCTCAAGCCCGTAAAGTCGGCGCCGACGTTTGGGCCGACGAGGCCGGCGGATGTTGCGGGCATGTTGGCGCCGTATTATTCCGGGCCACCCAAAACGATCGAGGAAATGAACGCCGGGATCGAGGAAGAAGTGCTTCGACGGCATGCGCGCGGCCGATACTAGCGTCATCGTCCGGCTGTTGATGCGGGACGACCCGGACCAGTTCCAGCTGCGTGACGGAAATGTTGCAAAACGAAATGGTGTGCGTTACGCCCGCCGTGCTGCGGGTGACAGAATGGGTACTTCGTGGCGTCTACCGGCTGCCGCTGAAGCAAATTCAACGCGCCTTGCGAAACTTGCTTGGTCTTGCCGAATTGCGGTTCGAAGCCGCTGAGGCTATCGCCTTTGCCGTGGATTGGTGCGAACGCGGCATGGATTTCGCCGATGCTCTCCACTTCGTCACGGCACGGGAATGCGACGGCATTGCCACGCTTGACCGCGACTTCATCAAGACCGCGACGCGCACTGGCGCCGGCCGCGTCGCCGCGCCGTGATATCCGCGGCACTGCCTAATGCTAGGGCCAACGCCGGATTTTTGCCCAGCAGCCTCAGTTGTGGGCATGACGCGCGGCGCATGTGTCGCTATCGTAAGCGCGCCCGTCTCAACGAGCAGGAACGCCGATGAACCTGACGCCGCGCGAGAAAGACAAACTGCTCATTTCCATTAACGTCTCGGCCGGCGACAAGATCCCGCGCAAGGGCGGTCCGGGCATTACCCGCAGCGACCTGCTGGTCATCAACAAGATCAACCTCGCCCCCTTCGTGGGCGCCAGCCTGGAGGTGATGGACCGCGACAGCCGGCGCATGCGCGGCGAGCGGCCATTCGTGTTCGCCAATATCCGCGCCGGTCAGGGCGTGGCGGAGGTCGCCGCGTTCATCGAACGCCAGGGCGGGCGTCTGCCGTCGCCTGTGCCAGGCTGAAGCGCGCCGCCGGTAGCGCCATTCGTACCGGGCCCTCCGGAATGGACTATGCGAGGAAGGTGCCTGACCAAAACGCTGAAAGCCGCTGCCAACTGAGCAAGGGCATGTGCGATCACAAAACCGAGAGCTCGACAGTCGTTGCCGGCTGCTGCTTGACGCGGCTCCCAATAGGGCAAAAAAATGGCGGCGCCAGGCGCCGCCAAGTTTAGGGAGGAAACGTCCAAGAAGCAGGACGGGATCACCGTCTTGCTGCGTTGCACAATGCAGCGCGGGCGCGCGGGTTGCAACTGGAATCGCACGATAGCGTGCATGTGATTCGCGATGTGTTGCATTTATGCCGCAGTGCGGCCCTCAGGATACCCGTAGATTCTGATGGTCGCCGGGTCGCGGCGGCGTACCGGTCAGCACCGCCTTGGCGTAACCGTAGACGTGAACCATCGTCGCGGACGGCGCGTCCCAATATTCTCCTTCATCCACGTCCACGCGGAGCAGGGCGATTTCCGGGTCCTTGGTGCCCTTCGGGAACCAGGTCCGCAGAGGTTCGCTCCAGTGTTGCTCGATCAAGGCCGGGTCGCGTTGCAGCGTGGCGTGGCCGGACAGCGAGACGAAATTCTGCTTCGCGGGCTCGGCATAGCTGATCGCCACGCGGTCATCGGCAGCGACTTCCTGAACCTTGTGGCTGCTGACCCGGGTAAAGAACCACAATGCGCCGTCGAAATCGTGCTGTGACGCCACCATCGGCCGGCTGCGCAAAACGTCGCCATCTTCGCTGGTGAGCATCGCCACCCGAATGTCGCGGATCATGCGCCACAATTTCTGTCGGGCATCTGTATTGGTACTGGCCATGGCCAATCTCCTTCTCTGATGATGTTTAAAGTCGGCTTGCCACCAGGGGTTCCCCATCTGCCTCGCCAAGCCGCTGCCCGCGTGGCACTCTGCCGACGGAGGAGCGCCGATCATGACCCAGCGGACTGTCGAGATTGCCTTTGGCCGCGGCCATCTGCCGGTGCGGTTGCCCGATGCGGCGCAGGCCACGGTGATCCGCAAGCGCCCATTGCCCAAGCTGGCCGACCAACATGGCGCCATCCGTGCCGCGTTCGCCGCGCCGGTGGGATGCGCGCCGTTGCGGGTGCTGGCACAGGGCAGGGGCAGTGCCTGCATCCTGATCTGCGACATCACGCGTCCGGTGCCCAACCGGCTGTTCCTGCGGCCGATGATCGAGACGCTCATGCAGGCCGGCATCCCGGCCGACCGGATTTCCGTGCTCGTCGCCACCGGCCTGCACCGGCCCAACGAAGGCGCAGAGCTGGCGGAACTGGTCGGCGACCCGTGGGTGCTGGAAACCGTGCGTGTGGAAAACCATTTCGCGCGCGATGACGCGGCCCATGTCGATCTGGGCCTGACCGCCGGGCGCGGCGTGCCGGTGAAGCTGGACCGGCGCTTCGCGACAGCCGATCTGCGCATCGCCACCGGGCTGGTCGAGCCGCATTTCATGGCCGGCTGGTCCGGTGGGCGGAAGGTGGTCGCCCCCGGCGTCGCCCACCACACCACGATCCGCACCTTCCACTCGGCGCGCTTCATGGAAGATCCGCTCGCCGTGCAGTGCAACCTGATCGGCAATCCGCTGCATGAGGAGCAGCTTGAGATCGTGCGGATGCTCGGCGAGGTGTATGCGCTCAACACCGTGCTGGACGAGGATCGCGACCTCGCCTTCGTCAATTTCGGCGAGATCATCGACAGCCACCTCAAAGCGGTGGATTTCGTCGGCGCCGCCACGGCCGTGCCGGTCGGGCGGCGGTTCAACACCGTCGTCACCTCCTCGGCCGGCTATCCGCTCGACAAGACCTATTATCAGACGGTCAAGGGCATGGTGACGCCGATGGACATCCTGGCCCCCGGCGGCACGCTGATCATCGCCTCGCAATGCTCCGAGGGGTTCGGGTCGTCCGAGTTCCGCGATGCGCAAAGCCGGCTGGTCGAGTTGGGGCCGGAGCGGTTCCTCGCCACGCTGACGGCCAAGTCGCTGGCCGAGGTGGATGAGTGGCAGACCGAGATGCAGCTCAAGCCGATGCGTGTCGGCCGCGTGCAGCTCTATACCACCGGCCTGGACGCCGAGGAGCGGCGCATCACCGGCGTGGACCTGATCGCTTCGGTGGACGAGGCAATCGCAGCCAGCATTGCCCGCCATGGCGATGCGGCGGTGGCGGTGATCCCGGAGGGGCCATACGTGGTGCCGCTGGCGGGCTGAGCCGGCCGGTCAGCCGGCCGCGAGTTCGGCGCGCACGAGCTGCACCCAGTAGGCGGCGCCCAGCGTCAGGATATCGTCGTTGAAGTCGTAGCCGGGCGTATGAACGTTGTGGAAGCTGCCGTCCTCGGCCACGCCGTTGCCGATCATGATGAAGGCGCCGGGCCGGGCCTGGAGCATGTAGGAGAAATCCTCCGCCCCGGTGACGGGCGCGGCGTTGGCCTCCACCTTGTCGGCCCCCACCAGGGCCGCCGCCACCGCGACGGCCACGTTCGTCTGTTCGGCGTGGGTGACCAGCGGCGGGTAGCGGCGCTGATAGGCGACCTCCGCCACGCAGCCGAAGGCGGCAGCCTGGGCGTGCGCCAGCTCGGTCAACCGGCGCTCGATCAGGTCGCGGATCGCCGGCGTGTAGGAGCGGGCGGTGCCGGTCACCACGATCCGCGCGGGCATGATGTTCGGCGACCTGGCGTCGCCGCCGTTGATCGCGCCGACGCTGACCACGGCCGTGTCGATAGCCGGCACATTGCGGCTCGACGATGGTCTGTGCGGCCAGGATGAAGTGCGCGAGCGGCAGGCTGGCATCGGTCGCGAGATGCGCGCCGCCCCCGCCATGCCCGCCGGTGCCGCAGAACGCCACCGTCCAGTGAATCGCTGGCGGCCATGAACGGGCCGGTGCGGGTGTGGAACGTGCCCGCCGGCCTGCCCGGCTTGTTGTGCATGCCGTAGACGGCATCGACCGGGAACCGCTCGAACAGCCCCTCCTCGACCATCACCCGGCCGCCGCCGAGGCCCTCCTCGGCCGGCTGGAAGATGAAATGCACGGTGCCGCCGAAATCCGGATGCTCGGCGAGGTAGCGCGCCGCGCCGAGCAGCATGGTGGTGTGGCCGTCATGGCCGCAGGCGTGCATCTTGCCGGGCACCGTGCGAGCCATGGTCGCGGCCCGGCACTTCCTGGATGTGCAGCGCATCCAGGTCGGCACGCAGCCCGATCGCGCGCTGGCCGGGGCGCTTGCCCTTGAGGGTCCCGACGACCCCCGTCCGTGCGATGTGTTCGGTGACCTCCAGGCCCCAGTGGCGCAGCCGCTCGGCGACCAGGGCGGCGGTGCGGGTCTCCTCGAAGGCGACTTCGGGGTGGCGGTGGATGTCATGGCGGATCGCCAGCAGTTCCGGCTCATAGGCCTGCAACGCGGCACGCAAACCGTCCTCGGGCATGGCAACTCCTGGTCATTCTAAGGTCAGCGCCGCGCGCCGGCCAGCGCGGCCGGTCTGGGCGCACTACGCGCAAAGGCGCTGCGTTCATCGGGCAGGCGAATCGACGCCGTGGCAACGATGCAAAGGCTGCTCATCGCCACGATATACCAAACCCAGGACAGCTTGTCGCCGGTGGCGCCGATGATCCAGGTGAACACGACCTGCGCCGTGCCGCCGAACAGCGTGACACCCAGCGCGTAGGAAATCGACAGGCCCGACGTGCGCGTCGCCGCCGGGAAGATCATCGGGATCATCGTGATGACGGCCCCGCCCGCCATCGCCTGGAACGTCATCAGCACGGCCACGACGACAAGAAAGAGCGCCGGCGAATGCAGCGAGACGACCAGCATCAGCGCCGGATACAGCAATGCTGTCGCAACGATGCGCGGCGCGACAGCAATCAGCTTGAGCCCGTAGCGGTCGGCCAGGATGCCGCCAACCAGCGCGAACATCGTGCCGACGACGCCTCCGGTCAGGGTCGCACCCATTGCCACCTCGTGCCCGAAGCCCAGCGTCGTGATGGCGTAGGTGGTCGTATACTGGAAGAAATACTGCGTGACCGTGGAGCCCGAAATCACCATCACGCACAGCAGCACGTTCCGCCAGTGGTTGGCGAGGATGTCGCCGAGCACGGCCAACATGGTCGCATGCGCAACACCGTCGTCCAGCGTCTCGCCGAGGTTACGACGGATGTAGACCCCAAGCGGCGCGATCAGGATGCCGACCAGGAACGGCACCCGCCATCCCCAGGCGTCCGTCGCCTGCGCCGGCAGCAAAGCGGCCAGCGTCACGCCGAGCAGCCCGGAGATGATAACCCCCATGTTCTGGCTGGCAAGCTGCCAACTGCCATAGAAGCAGCGCGATCCGGGCGGCGAGCTTTCCAGCAGGAAGGTCGTGGCCGGCCCCATTTCACCGCCCGCCGAAAATCCCTGGATCAGCCGTGCCACGATCAGCAGGATCGGAGCAGCGATGCCGATCTGCGCATAGCCCGGCAAGATGCCGATCACCCCGGTGCCGGACGCCATCAGCAGAATGGTCACGGTCATCGCCGGGCGGCGACCGAAACGGTCCGCATAGGCGCCGATCAGGATACCGCCGAGCGGGCGCGCGAAGAACCCCACGCCGAACGTCGCCAACGAAAGCAGCAGGCTGACATGGGGGTTGCTGGACGGGAAGAATTCCCGCCCGATCATCGTCGCGAACACCCCGTAGACCGTGAAGTCGTAGAATTCGAGCGCATTTCCAAGCGCCGCCGCAACGACATTCATGGCCCGCCGCGGTGTCGGCCGGGTGTGGTCGGTCACCGGACGGGTCGGGCGATCAGCGGCCATGTCGTACGTACTTTTCCGAAGCCACGCTGCATCATCCATGCCCGTTCGTCGCCATGTAAAGGGGCTCCGGGCACGCGCCCGCTCCCGTGAACATGCGCTGGCACCGGAACGTCCCGCCCACACGGTTTGGCTCCGCGATGGCAATCACCGATGACACCAGTGCGTTCGTCGACGACACTGCGACATCGGTCGCCCTTTCGCAGATGCTCAGCGTGACACCTTCCGGCACCAATCCGACCTGTCGGGCGTTGACGGTGCTTGACCGCAACGAACACACGACGGCGGCCAGCGGAACACGGACCGGCAACGGCCCTACGTTGAGCCTTGCCAAACATCACCGGCGATGCGCGTGGCGCGGGGATCGTGTTCACCTGCCACGCATCGACCGGCCGTTACGACAACAGTGCGTATGGCTACCTCGACGACGGTCCCGCCCTGACCGGGTCCAGCGACGATTCGCGCGCCCTTTCGCCGGTTGCGCGACAGCTTCAGCACGGCGAGCAGCAGCCCGCGCCCGAACCCGAACCCGAACGGCACAGTGGTCGCCGACAGCAGCACGGTGATCATTGTGCCGGTGAGCAGAAGGTGCCCCCAGCCATTCACGCCGAACAGGAGGCTGATCCAGCTCATTCATCCGCCTCCTGTCCGTGTCGCCGATCGAGGGCTCTGGCCGCTACCGCCCGGCAGCAGCGAGAACCGCGGCATGCACGGGCGGGCGAGCGAGCCACCGGCACAGCGCCGCGTACCCGCCGCCCTCGCGCTCCTCGACGAGCGCCGTGACTGCCAACGCCATCGGCGCCGGGCGTTCCAACGCCACGTTCAGCGCGGGGGCTGTGGCTTCTTCGGACGCAAACGCGGCATGCAGCGCACGACGCGCGGTGGCGTCGCGCTCATCCGGCGCGTTGCGCAGAAGCTGCCGCAGGACGCGCTCCAGGTGCGGCACGTCGATCACGCCGGGCGGCACATCCTGGTAGTAGATCCAGCTATTCAGTTCCATCGCGTCGGGCGGGCGGCCAAGCATTTGCGCGTATGCCAGATCAATCGACGGGCGCCGTTCCCAATGCCCCGGCAAGACCTGCGTGTACGCCCCGGGTCCGCTTGTCGCGAGCAGGCCAAGTAATGCCCCGATCGCGATCCAGGAGCCTCGACGCCGTGACGCCACCCTTTGCGATCCCCGCGTCATCGCCTCCCCGCATCCACCTTTGGCTGCTGGCCGCGGCGGCAACGCTGTGCGCCGCAGTGCCGGTCTGGTGCTTTTACCCCGGCCTGATGAACGCCGACACCTTCGCGATGTACGCTGCCGCCCTGCTCGGCCCGCCCGTGCCGGACTGGCACGCGCCGTTCCTCATCTATTGCTGGCGCGGGCTGATCGCGCTTGGCGCGGGACCGGCGGTGCTGACCGCGATCCAGTCCGCGCTCTGGTTCGCGGCGCTGGCAAGCGTGCTTGCGCTGCGCCGCGTGAAGCTGGCGCCGGCGTTGCTGGTGCTGCTGGCGGCACTGGCGTTTCCGCCGACCTTGCCGTTCCTCGCGACCATCGAAAAGACATCGTTCATGGCCGTCGCGCTGGCCGGCTGCTTTGCCGTGGCGCTGGCGCTTGAACGCGCGCCGACCGGGTGGCGGACAATGGCGCTACGGGCCGCTCTGGTGGTGCTGGCGCTCGCCGGCACCTGGGCGCGCCCGAACGGAGCGCTGCTGTTCCTGCCGCTGGCCGTCCTTGCCGGCTGGCGATGGCGGCTGGCCGGTGCGCCTCGGCTCGTGACCTGGGGCGGCGTGGTGCTGTTTGTGGCCGTGGCCGTCGGCATGCCGCCCCTCGCCCGGGTCGCCGGACTGGTGGCGCCGTCGCACCCGGAGCAGCCGTTCTTCGACATGGACCTGTTCAACCTGACACTGCGGACCGGTGAGGACCTCATGCCGCCGGGCCTGTTGATGGAGCCGATGCCGCACGCGGTGGCGCGGTTGACCGAAGCGCCGTGGACGTCGCTTGGACTGGGGTCGATGTCGATCCTGCCGCTCTATGGGAGCCTGACGTTCGAGCCGGACGGCGCGCCGATGCAGACGTTGCGGCAGGCATGGGTGCGGGCGGTCCTGCGGCATCCGCTCGCGTATCTGCGCTATCGCTGGGCGTTCGCCGGCGTATTCAATTGCGTCGATCTGGCCCAGCCATGCCCGTTCGGCTGGCACTGGCAGAATGGCGGGATCGACCCCAACCCGTTCGGGATCCGCGCGCACCCGGTGCAGCCGGTGTTCGACCTGTGGCGCGGTCTGGCCGACACCTGGGTCTTCCGGCCGATCGTGCTGGTCGGGTTGGTGCTGGCGGTCCTCGCGCTCGCGCTGCTGCGGCGCCGGACGACCGCTGCCGCCTTCGCGGCGGCGACGCTGTTGGTGCACGCGGGCAACCTGGTCCTGACCGCGAGCCCCGACCCGCGCCTGTGCGCACCGCTCGTGCTGCTGCTGCTGCCGTTGCTGGCGGTCGATACGCTGACGCCGCCTACGCAGCTTCGGCGCCGGTCAGCACGGTCAGCCGCCGCGCCACCGCCAGCGCCACCGTGAGCCGCGCCGCCAGTTCCCAGACCTCGCCGTCGGCAACGGTGACGAATCCGTGGTCCGGCAATTCGGGCACGTGCACCTCGCGCGCCAGCAGCAACCCCGGCAGCCGCACGCCCATCACCGTCGCCGTGTAGCCAGCCAGGCGGATTGGCGTAAGGCTGCCATCGAACGGGCGGCGCCACGCCAGCAGCACCTTGAAGGCACGCAAATCCTGCGAGGCAAGGCAGACCGCCAGGGCCGACGGCAGGCCGGCAAGCTGAAACTGCAGGAAGCACGCGGGCCTGCTGCCCGGTGGTGCCACACGTACCACCAGCGCCGGGAAGCGCGCGCGCAGCATGGCGGCGAGGGCTGTCCCCAGCGCGGCGGTCGCCGGCTCCGGGGCCTCGGATACCGGCGGCAACGGCGGGAAGGCCGGCCGTTGCGGCATGCCGGCAAGAACCTGACGGGCGAATGGCGGCAGCACGCGGGGACGTTTGCGGATGAACAGATGGCCGCGCGCGCGGGCCAGGCGGGCGCCGGCCTCGGTGAAGCCGCCCTCGACATCCCCGCCCAGATGCGGCCACGCGACGAAACTCTGGTTGCTGCTGCGGATATCCAGCCCCCGCCCCACCGCCGTACCGCGCAGCACGCTGTGGATGGCCGTCTCGTCGGCGACCAGCGAATTGCGAAACGGCGCCCAGGCTGCCGCGCCCTCGCCGAGGTCGGCAAGGCGCTCGCACGCGGCCCGCGACAGCACGACCCATTGGCTGCCCAGGCGCAGGGTCTCTACGGTTTCCGCGTCGAGGCGGCGTACCTCGCCCGCGAACATGCCGACGCCGGGCAATTCCCGGTACTGCCGTGCGAAGCGGTGCAGCAGATCGGCGCGCGTCGCGCTGTCCATGCCGGTCAGCCGGGTGGCCGCGATAAAGCTCGCGCCGTCCGGCAGGCTGGCGGCGATGACGGACGGCGGCTGCAACGGCATATGCTGCTCGCTGAGCAGCGCGAAATGCCGCCATGGCATCGGCAACGCGAGCGCGCGGCGGATGGCGCGCAACGAGGCCGCCACCAGGCTCCAGCCGCCCCAGGCGCACATCGTGCTTTCCAGCACGTGGACGTTGGGGAAGGTCGCTCCGAGATGGGCGAGCATCGCATGCAGCGCGGCCGGACCGGCAGCGTCGGCGTGCAGGATCACCTGGTGCCCGGGGTGGTGCAGGTGGCGCACCAGGTCGGCCACGTGCAGCGGCGAGTGATGACACAGCACGCCATAGACCACCGCCATGGCGCTTATCCGGCCGCCAGCGCGGGGGCCAGGCGGACGCCCGCTTCCAGCACACCGGCGATCGGCCCGGCCAGCCGGTCCAGGCCTGCGCCGTCGGCCCTCACCCCCTCGGCCATCGTGACGAAGCCGCCGCCGGGCAGGTCGGGCAGCAGCACTTCGCGCTGCAGGAACAGCGTCCAGACCCGCGCCTTCAGCAGCGATGTCGGGTAGCCGCCCAGTGTCGCCGGGCCGAAATCGTCGAAGGCGTTGCGCAGCCAGCCCAGCAGCACTTTGAACCGCACCATATCCTCGGAGAGCAGCGCCGGGCACAACGCCTGCGGCAGGCCCGGACAACGGAATTGCAGATAGCAGGTCGGGCTGCCGCCCGCACGCAGCGGCGAGAGCGTGTCTATCGCCAGACCGGGAAACCGCGCCGCCAGCGCCTGATGCAGCGCCGCCGCGAGCGCCGCCACGGGCGCTCCGCCGGTAAACGTCTCGTCCGGCTCCGGCAATTGCGGCAGTGCCTCGGTCATGTGCATCGGTGCCAGCGCACGTGCCACGCCCTCCGGCAGCGTGGCCGGCCGCTTGCGGATAAACAGGAAGCCCTGCGCCCGCGCGTCCTGGAAATTCTGTTCGGTGAACGTGGTGTCGGCGTTGCCGCTCAAATGCGGCCAGCTGACGAAAGTGGTGGGACGGCGGCGGGTGGTCAGCCCCGGTCCCAGGGCCCCGCCGAGCAACAGCGTCTGAAACGCCGTCTCATCGGCCAGCAACGACGAGCGGAACGGCTCCCACAGCGCCGCGTCATCCTGCCGCGCATGCAACCGTTCGCAAGCCGTCCGGGCGAGGACCATCCACTGGCTGCCATGGTTCAGCATGTCGGTGAACTTCGCCGACTGCGCGCGCGGCGCTGCGGCGAACATGCCGACGCCCGGCAGTTCCTCGTAGCGCGCCGCGAAGCGGTGCATCACGTCGCTGCGCCCGGGCGGGCCGTAGTCCGAGACAGGCTCGGCGTCGAGGTAGCTTACGCCCGGCGCCAGCATCGCAGCCGCCGCCTCGGGCGCGACCAGCGGCACATGGCTTTCGCTGAGCAGCACAACGTGGCTCCAGCCGGTCGGCAGCGTGATGGCGTGGTCGATCGCGCGCAACGTGGTCCTGACGAGGCTCCATCCGCCCCAGCTGCACGGCGCGCCGGCCAGTGCATGCACGTTGGGGAAAGCCGCGGCCAGCCGTGCCACCGTCTCACGCAGGCTGGCCGCCGATTTGGCGTCGGCGTGCAGGATGTAGTGGTGCTGCGGCCGCCAGATGCAGCGGAACAAGTCCACCACCGACGCGGCCGAGTGGTGGCACAGCACGACATAGACGAGCCGCTGCGTCACCCCGGCGTCGCCAGGACGATGCGGGGGCGGCCGTGAGCCGGCAGCTCAGTGGCCGGCGCTGGTGCCGGAAAAGTCGGGGGCTTCCAGCCCGGACTGGCCGAGCTGTGACGCGAGCGCCGCCTTCAGCCGCTCCAACCCCTCGGGACTGGTGGCCTCGGCCCGGGCAACCAGCACGGCCTGCGTGTTGGAGGCGCGCAGCAACCACCAGCCATCGGCCGTCTGCACCCGCACGCCATCAATGTCCGACACCTTCGCCGTGCCGGATTTGAGCCGCGCCGCTACCTCGTTGATCACTTCGAACTTGCGCTGGTCGTCGCAGTTGAAGCGCAGTTCCGGGGTGTTGAATACATGCGGCAACGCCGCGCGCACGGCCGACAGCGGGCCGTTCGTGCGTGCCACGATGCCGAGCAGGCGCACGCCGGCATACAGCGCGTCGTCGAAACCGTACCAGCGATCGTTGAAAAAGATATGGCCGGACATCTCACCGGCCAGCGGGCAGCCCACCTCGGCCATCTTGGCCTTGATCAGGCTATGGCCGGTCTTCCACATCAGCGGCACCCCACCGGCACGGGCGACCTCATCGAACAGCACCTGGCTCGCCTTGACATCGGCGATGATGGTCGCCCCCGGATGCGCCTTCAGCACATCGCGCGCCAGCACCACGAGCAACTGGTCGCCGAACAGGATCTCGCCGCTATCGTCCACCACGCCGATCCGGTCGGCATCGCCGTCGAACGCGATGCCCAGATCGGCGCCGCGCTTGCGCACCTCGGCGATCAGCGGTTCCAGGTTCTTCGGAATGGTCGGGTCCGGATGGTGGTTCGGGAAGCGGCCGTCGATCTCCGGGAACAGGACGGTATGATTGCCCGGCAGCGAGGCGACGAGGCGTTCCAGCACTGCACCGGCCGCGCCGTTGCCGTTGTCCCACACCACGTTCAGAAGACGGTCGCCGCCGTCCCAGTCCGAGATTATCCGCGCGATATAATCGGCGGCGATGTCGATGGTCTGCTCGCTGCCGGCAGCCTCCGGCACCACGTCGCCGGTGGCGGCGAGGCGGCCGATCTCGGCGATCTGCCTGCCGAAGAACGGCTTGCGGTTCAGCGTCATCTTGAAGCCGTTGTAGTCCGGCGGGTTATGGCTGCCGGTCACCATCACGGCGCCGTCCGTCTCCTTCACCGTCGAGGCATAATACAGCATCGGCGTCGGTCCGAGGCCGATCCGCAGCACCGCCATGCCACTCGCCTTGAGGCCCTCGACCAGCGCGGATTTAAGATCGGGCGAGGACAGCCGGCCATCGAAGCCCACCGCCACCGAGTGGCCCCCTGCCCGCGCAACGATACTGCCGAACACGCGGCCGATGGCGAAGGCGTCGGTGGGATGCAGCGTACGGCCGACAATGCCGCGAATGTCGTATTCGCGCAGCACGGTCGGGTCGAAGCTATGGGTAAACGCCATCGGTTGCGTGCTCCAGTGCGCTTCGGGATGATTTGACCGATTATGCGACAGGTTCGAGTAGTTCGTCCACGTATGTTCGCAGGAAGGCACGCACGGCGGTCGCCAGATCCGGACGCTTGAGCGCGAAGGCGATCTGCGCTTCCAGGAAGCCCACCTTGTCGCCGCAGTCGAAGCGGCGGCCTTCGTAGCGCAGGCCGTGGAACGGCACGTGGCCGATCAGCTTGGCCATCGCGTCGGTCAGCTGCACCTCGTTGCCCGCGCCGCGCTCCATGCGCGAAAGAAAGTCGATCACCTGCGGCAGCAGCACGTAACGGCCAATGATCGACAGGTTCGAGGGGGCCACTTCCGGCTTCGGCTTCTCGACCAGGCCGCGCACTTCGACCAGCGATCCATCGTCATACGCGATATCGAGAATACCGTAGCGGTTGGTCTGGTCGCGCGGCACTTCGGTGACGGCCAGCACGCAGCCGCCGGTCTCGTAATATGCATCGGCCAGCTGCTTGGTGCAGGGCGTATCGGACAGCACCAGATCGTCCGGCAGCAGGATCGCGAACGGATCGTCGCCGATGAACGAGCGGGCACACCAGATCGCGTGGCCGAGCCCGAGCGGCTCCTGCTGGCGCACGGTCGCGATGGCGCCGGGCGGCAAATGGCCCTCACGCAGATCGGCCAGCGCGTCGACCTTGCCGCGCGCCTTGAGCGTGGCTTCCAGCTCGTAGGCGATGTCGAAATGCTCGACCAGGGCAGTCTTGCCGCGGCCGGTCACCATGCAGAACTGCTCGATACCAGCGGCACGCGCCTCATCGACAGCATATTGGATCAATGGTTTATCGACCACCGGCAACATTTCCTTTGCAGTGGCCTTGGTGGCGGGCAGGAACCGGGTTCCCAGGCCCGCCACGGGGAGAACAGCCTTGCGTAGCGGCTTGATCACGGATGCCTTGTCCTTGTTCTGTCCGTCGTATCGAGGCAGTCGTTCAGCAGGCCCGGAACCCTGGAATCGTCGCATGCCAGCGGCGTCCGGGCAAGCCACCGCCGTCGCGCCGCACGCCATCGCCTGCGGCGGTGCGGCTAACGCTTATGCTTGGCCTCGGGTTGCCGGGACCATGGTGGCATTCATCCAAGCAGCCGGTCACGCGCCTGGTTCACACGGCTCGCGAGCCAGTCCGATCCGCCGCTGTCCGGGTGAGCCATACGCATCAAACGCCGGTGTGCGGCACGGATCTGTTCCTCACTGGCACCGGGCGCCAGACCCAGCACGGCTAACGCTTCCTCGCGCGACATGCCGGCGCGGGTGGCCGCCGCGCCGGCCGGTCGGGCGCCGCCACCGCCCGCCGTCGGCACATGCGGCTTCAGCCAGCTCCATACCAGCGGCCCCAGCATGATGATTGCGGCGATCGCGCTGCCGCCACGGCCAGTCAGGAACAGCAGTGCGGCCAGCAACAGGCCGCCGATCGCCACCAGCCAGATGGCGAAGGATTTCAGCGTGGAGACCTGCGCGCGGGAGAACATGCCGAGCGACATCATCAGCACGACCAGCGTCGCCGCCCCGAGCAGCAGGAACAGCATTGCTAGGGGACCGGGGCGCGCAACGCGTGCGCCTGCTGCGCCGCCACGGCGCTGATGTTGGTGATGCCGCGCGCGGTGGCGCTCGGCACGACGATGTGCAGCGGCTTCGACAGGCCCAGCAGCATCGGCCCCACCGTCAGCGCCTCCGCCGGTCGCCTTCACCAGGTTGAAGGCGATGTTGGCGGAATCGATGCGGGAAGATCAGCAGGTTGGCGGTGCCGGTCAGCGTGGAGTTGGGCACCGCCGGCCGCGGATCTGCTCGACCAGCGCCGCATCGGCGTGCATTTCGCCGTCGACCTCCAGATCGGGCACGCGGGCGCGGATCAGCGCCAGCGCCTGGCGCATCTTGCGCGCCGATCGGCGAGTTCGACGGCGCCGAAATTGGAATGCGACAGCAAGGCCGCCTTCGGCGTGATGCCGAACCGGTGCACCGCCTCGGCGGCGAGCTCCGTCATCTCGGCGATCTCCTCGGCGGTCGGGTCCACATTCACATGCGTGTCGCAGAAGAACAGCACGCCGGCCTGCAGGATCAGCGCCGTCATCGCGTAGACCCGCTTCACCCCGGGGCGGCGCGGGATGAGCGGCAGCGCATATTCGAACTGCCGCCACCAATCGCCGGTCCCGCCGCAGATCGCGGCATCGGCCTCGCCGGCTGCCAGCAGCATGCCGCCGCCACGGTCGGCCGCCGTGCGCAGCTGCCGCGCCGCCGCTTCCGGCGGCATGCCGCGGCGTCCCACCTTCTTCTGGTAACTGGGCGAGCAGCGGCGCCAACAGCGCCTTGTCCGATCGAAATCGACGATGCGCACATCCTGGCCGGGCTTCATCCGCAGGCCGAGTCTCGCGATCTTCTGCGCGATGACGTCAGCCGCGGCCGATCAGGATCGGCATGCGCCAGCCGCGTCATCCACCACGCTCTGCACCGCGCGCAGCGTGCGCTCATCCTCGCCCTCGGCATAGACGATGCGCGCGGCAGGCCTTGCGCGCCACCTCGATCACCGGGCGCAGCAGCTGGCCGGAGCGGAACACGAAACGCTCCAGCTCGTGCTTGTAGGCGTCGAAATCCTCGATCGGCTTGCGCGCGACCCCGGCTTCCATGCGCGGCACGCGCCACGGCCGGGGCGATGTGCAGGATCAGCCGCGGATCGAAGGGTTTGGGAATGATATAGTCCGGCCCGAACATCGGCGCCTGCCCGCCATAGGCGGCGGCCACGGTCTCCGAGGCTTCGACCCGCGCCAGTTCGGCGATCGCCTCGACGGCGGCGAGCTTCATGCTCTCGGTGATGGCGGTCGCCCGCACGTCCAGCGCGCCGCGGAAGATGAACGGGAAGCACAGCACGTTGTTGACCTGGTTCGGATAGTCCGAACGCCCGGTGGCGATGATCGCATCCGGCCGGCTCGCGCTTCACGAGCTTCGGGCAGAATTTCCGGCTCCGGATTGGCCAGCGCCAGGATCAGCGGGTTCGGCGCGAACAGCGGCAGCCATTCGCGCCTTCAGCACGCGCGGCGCCGAGAGGCCGAGGAACATGTCGGCGCCCGGCCAGCACGTCCGGCAGCGTGCGCGCGTCGGTCTCGCGCGCGAGCATGGCCAGCGTCGGGTCGAGGTTCGGCCGGCCGACATGCACCACGCCCTCGATGTCGGTCATGGTGATGTTCTCCGGCTTGAGCGCCGAGCGAGATCAGCATGTTCGACGCAGGAGAGCGCCGCCGCACCCGCGCCGGAGGTGACGATCTTGCATCTCTTCGAGCTTCTTGCTTCTGCACCATCAGCGCGTTCAGCACCGCGGCGCCGACGATGATCGCGGTGCCGTGCTGGTCGTCATGGAAGACCGGGATCGCCATGCGCTCGCGCAGCGTCTGCTCGATCTTGAAGCACTCCGGCGCCTTGATGTCCTCGAGATTGATGCCGCCGAACGTGCGGCTCCAGGCTGGCGACGATCTCGATGAACTTGTCCGGATCCTGCTCGTTCACCTCGATGTCGAACACTGTCGATGCCGGCGAATTTCTTGAACAGGACGGCCTTGCCCTCCATCACCGGCTTGCCGGCGAGCGCGCCGATATTGCCGAGGCCGAGCACGGCGGTGCCGTTGGTGATCACCCCGACGAGGTTGGCGCGGGAGGTATAGTCGAAGGCGCGTGTCGGGATCGGCGACGATCGCATCGCAGGCGGCGGCAACGCCGGGGGAATAGGCGAGCGCGAGGTCGCGCTGAGGTTTCCATACGCTTGGTCGCGCGTGATGGCCAGTTTGCCCGGCCGAGGCGAGCGGTGGTATTCCAGCGCCGCCTTGCGTAAATCTTCGTCCATATGTCACGGTTCCCCATCGTTTCTCAGTTGGCATGCTGCCGGTCAGGCGACCGGCTGCATGCGCCAACCGGCCGCACGTGACCGGCGCCCGGACATATTGCAGCCGGCCATGATGGGGCGGACGGATTTGCATCAGGGACAATTGGTGCGGTCGAGAAGACTCGAACTTCCAAGGGGTTTCCCCCACAAGCACCTCAAGCTTGCGCGTCTACCATTTCGCCACGACCGCATCGGGGCTGGGAGCCTATAGACCATGACTGAACGCGCCGATCACCCACATGGCAAATGCACGTCCGGGCACTACCGACTATGGATGGCGCTCGCCGTCATGCGGAGCGCGCGTCGCCGCCATCCGCGCCGGCACGGCGGGCGAACTGGTCTGGCTGGTCGAGCACCCGCCGCTCTACACCGCCGGCACCTCGGCCGCCGCGAGCGACCTGCAGGATGCCGACCGGTTCCCGACCTATCAGGCCGGGCGCGGCGGCCAATGGACCTATCACGGGCCGGGCCAGCGCGTGGCCTATGTGATGCTCGACCTGCACGCAGACGCACGGCAGCGTTCCGCCGCGCGACATCCGCGCTTATGTCGCCGGGCTGGAGAACTGGGTGATCGCGCACCCTCGAAACGCTTCGGCATCAAGGGCGAGACGCGGGAGGGCCGAGTCGGCATCTGGGTCGTGACCGCGGACGGAGCGAGAAGAAAATCGCCGCCATCGGCGTGCGGGTCAGCCGCTGGGTGACCTGGCACGGCGTGGCGCTGAACGTGCATCCGGACCTCGCGCATTTCGGCGGCATCGTTCCCTGCGGCATCCGCGAGCATGGCGTGACCAGCCTGCACGCCCTCGGCGTCCCGGCCAGCATGGAGGAGGTGGACGCCGCGCTGCGGGCGGCGTGGGATGAGGTGTTCTGACCGCGATCAGCCGAACAGCCGCCCCACGCCCACGCCGATCCCCAGGATCACGCCGCCCCACAGGAACGCCGACGACCAGTTGGCGATCTGGAATATCAGGACCGGCATTTCGAAGATGCCGCACAGCAGCGGCACGGTGGCGCGCAGCGGGCTGAAGAAGCGGCACAACACCACGCTCATCGCGCCCCAGCGATGGAAGAACCGCTCGCCGCGCGGGATCAGGTCCGGGCGGCGGCTGAACGGCCACATCTGCCGCGCCCGGTCCTTGAACCGGTAGCCGGCGGCATACGATACCCAGTCACCCAGTGCAGCGCCGACGCTGATGGCCACCCAGACCGGCCAGACCTCCACGCCGCTCATCCCCACCAGCGCGCCGATGGCCGCCACGACCACCGAACTCGGCACCACCAGCGAGACGAACGCCAGCGATTTCAGGAAACTCAGCACAAAGCTGATCGGCGCCACCCAGGCGACATGCGCCTGGAAGAACGCGATCATGCGGTGGGCAGCCGAAGGAATCCCGGTTCGCCGACCGGCTCGGCCAGTTCCTCCTCGATGGCGTCGACCTCGGCCAGCCGGGGGCCGCGACGGCAGGCGCGCAGCAATTCCTGCACGGCGGCGTTGTCGCCATCCACCAGCGCCTCCACGGTGCCGTCGCGGCGGTTGCGCACCCAGCCGGACACACCCATTGCCTCGGCCTGCGCGGCCATCCAGTCGCGGTAGCCCACGCCCTGAACACGGCCGGAAATCACGAGACGTTCTGGCGGTCATGCGCGCAGCTTCTCCAGCACACTGGCGGCAGCCGCCACATCCTCGCCGATGCGGCGGCGGCGCGCCACCGCCTCAGCCTCCTCGCCCCACTGTTCCTGCTGAAAAATCTCGTCGAGTGTCGCGAGGCGATGCGCTTCGTCGGCCGTCAGACGGCCGTCGGCCAGCGCCAGCCCCAGCACCAGGCTACCCAGCGCGGGGACAGCCACCCCGAGCGCCGCCAACGCGAACGGGTCGTGCGCCGCGACCGAAGCCGCCAATGCCGCCAGCGCCTGCGGCGGCTGCGGCACGTGCACCACGCCCTCCGTCACGCGCAGCCGCGCACCAAGGTGACGCTCGGCCCAGTCAAGCCAAGGCTGCCAATGCGCCACCTGACGCAGCACCAGTTCGCGCGGCCGGTCGGCGCGATAGCAGAGCAGATCGCTCTCGCCGTACCGCGACAATTCCAGAATGACCGGCTCGGGGTTGGGGGCGATGCGCTCCTGCCCGGTGCCGGCGATGCGGGTCAGCGGCACGTCGGCGTAGGACATCTCGCCACCCTTGGCGCCGCCTGCCGACTGCCACTCCGCAGCCACCGCCTCGGCCAGCGCCAGCGTGGGCAGCGTCAGCGGCGCGCCGCTCGGCACGCGCACCGGCTTGCCGTCCAGCGCGATCCGCCAGCCATCGGCGTGCCGCGTCACCTCCGCCCGATCCCAGAAGCGCTTCATCGCGTCGCGTCAGTGCTGCAACAGGCTGCGCAGGATGTCGATCGGCTTGGGCGGCTTGGCGGGCTTGGCGGGCTTGGCGGGCTTGGCCGGCGGCGACGGCGCGGCGGCAGCAGCAGCAGCAGCAGCGGCGGCCGACGTGGCCACCGGGGCTTCTCCGCCGCGCGCGGCCGCCAAAGCAGGACCACACACATCGCCGCCATGCTCCCCGGCCGACAGCGCGGCCAGCAATCCGTTCTTGCCCTCCAGATCCACCGCGGCCTTCGGGTTACGGAACGTGCCGCCAATGCGCACCGGCACGACGATGCCCGGACCGGTCCGCAGCATCGGCCGCAGCCGCAGCGCCAGCGTCTCCGGGCCGAGATCCAGCGTGCCGCCGCCCTCCACCAGCAGCCGCGTCGCATCCGCGACCAGCGTCGGCAGCGTCACCACGCCATGGCTCGCATCCAGCCGCACCGCGAGGCAGTGCAGCCGCGTATTGCCAACGCCGTTCACGAGATTGTCCGGCAGCTTCGCTGCCTTCAGCACATCGCCGAGCACGAGGCCAAGCATCTGGTTGGACACCTCGCCGTCAGCGACCGCGAGCGCGGCACGGCCGTCAAGGCTGGCGGCGATGGCGTGCGGCGAACGCCCCGCGCCGTGCAGGTCGGCGTCGATGAAGGCGGTGCCGGACACCGCGTAGGGGTCGCCCAGCGCCACCGCGATCGGCTGCAACGCGATCGCCGGCGCGTGCAGGGCCACCGCCACGAGCGGAGCCGCCGCGCTTGAGTCGATGGCGAGCCGCGCCTCCAGCCGGCCGCCAGGGGTGACGCCGGCAAACGGGTCCAGCACCAGCCGGCCGTCCTGCAGCACGAGATGGCCGGCGATGTCGCTGTAGGTCACGCCGCCGGTTTGCAGCGCGGCGATGTTGACCCGCACATCGGCGTCCTGCCGGCCGAGAATGCCGAAGTCGATCGGATTGTCGGGAATCACCCGTGCCGTCTTGTCCGGCGGTTTCGGTGCAGCCGCTTGTGCGGCCGTCGGCGCTGCGGTCGGCCGGGGGGATGGCGGTTTTGCCTCGGCGAAACTGGCGAGCAGGCTGTCCAGGTCGACATGGGACGCCTGGATCGTGCCGCGCACCGACGGGCGCGCGCCCAGCCCGATGTCCAGATCGCCCGACACCTGGGCCTGGGGCAGCGACAGCACCGCATGGCGCAGCGCCATCACGCCGCCGATCGTGCCGGCGACATGGCCGTCCAGCGCGACGGGCCGCAATCCGGGCAGCGGCGTGCCGGCAAGCTGGGACAGCTGCGACAGGTCGGGGATGCGGGCGGCAACGTCCGCATCCAGCACGCCGGTTCGCGTCAATGAGCTGATCGTGCCTTTCACCGTCAGCGTCGCGGCGGCCGCCTCGAAACTCACATCGAGCGGCAGCGGGGCGGAGGGCGGCGCGGTCGACAGCACGGAAGCCGGCGTGCCGACATTGGCCACCACATGCAGCGCCGCGCCGCCAAGCGTGGTCTCCAGATCGGCGTGCAGGTTCTGCGTCATCGCCGGTGCTGTCACGTCGGCGCGCACGATCTTCATGCCCGCGGGCATGTCCGGCAAGTTCAGGCCACCGACATGCATTGCAATCCCCGTCACCTCCGGCACGGCCGCGCCGACATCGCGCAGTTGCGCGGAGAGCGACAGATCGTGCGGTGGCGGCAGGGTGGGCGGCAGGAACTGGGCAATCGCCGTCAGGTCGCTCGCCGTCGCATCGACGTGAAGATCGTAGCCAGTCCCCTGCAACGGATGCAGAATCGTGCCGCGTACCGCCAGCCGCATGGCGTCGTTCTGGGCGATCAGCTGCAGTGGCCAGGGCGCTGTGGCGCCCCCGTCGAGCAGCCGCGAGATCGAGCCGATCTCGCCGCCAAGCGTGAGCGTGCGGTCGCCGCTGTCCAGCACGCCGGCGATCGCCATCGACCCGGACGGACCACCGCCATCGGCATCCATGTGCGGCACCGTGATACTGCCGCTGCGTCCGCTCGGGCCGTCGCGCCAGTCGATGCGGCCACCGCGGATAAAGACGGATTGCAGCATGACGCCGGAGGCCGGCGCGGCAGGGGCTGCGGCTTCGGGCTCGGCTTGCGGTACGCCGGGCGTTGCCGTCCCCGCGGCGCGGTTCGGCGTGAAGTGCCAGTTGCCATGGCCGCTGGCATCGGTTTCGAGCAGAATGACCGGGTGGATCAGCTCGACCTGCTCAATGTCGAGCCGGCCGGCCAGCAATGGCATCAGCGCCACCCGCGTCACCAGCCGTTGCAGCGTCATCATCTGCGGCTGCGAGCCGCCTGGTGCGTTGGCCAGCGCGATATCGTCGGCGATCAGCCGGGGCGTCGTGCCCAATTGGACGCGGATCGGGCCGCGCAGCGTGAGGGCGCGGCCTGTGGCATGCTGCACCGCCGCCTCGATCTCCGGCTTGAAGCTGTCCGGATTGACCAGCAGCAGCGCCGTGGCAATGCCGAGGCCGGCAATCAGCACGACCACGACGGCGCCGATGATCGCAAGGCGGAGCGCTTTGCGTAGAACAAGGTTTTGCCGGCGTCGGGACATTCGATCTGGTCTCGATTTGCTGCACCGCACCCTAGCGCAGCGGGGTATCAGGCGTCATCCGCAGCGCCGCGGGGTCTGCGCCGCGTCAGCTGCGCTGCGGCGGCCGGGGTGCCGGCGCGGTGAAACCGAGCGTGCGGAACGTATCGGCCATATGCGGCGGCAATGGCGCCTCGACGCTCAGCAGGAAGCCGGACGGGTGCGGTATCGTCAGCCGCCGCGCGTGCAGATGCAGCTGGTCGGACATGCCCTCGATCAGCGCCGAGTTGCCGGTCTCGCGCCATTCGCCATAGGTCGCGTCGCCCAGGATCGGTGCGCCGAGCGCCACGCAATGCACGCGCAGCTGATGCGTCCGCCCGGTCAGCGGCCGCAGTTCAAGCCACGCCAGCTTGCGCGCGGCGTGGTCGAGCGTGCGAAAATCGGTGATGGCGTGCGTCGCGTCGTCGTCATCGGCCTCGGCGACCGTGATGCGTTCGCCGCGCGCGCCCGCCAGTGTCGGGTCGCGGCGTGTCAGCGGCACGTCGATGCGCCCTTCCACCGGCACCGGGCGGCCCACCACCACCGCCCAATAGGTTTTCTCCACCGCGCGGGAGCGGAACGCGGCGGCGAGCTTTGCCGCAATTCCGCGCGAGCGCGCGACCACCAGCACGCCCGAGGTGTCGCGATCCAGCCGATGAACGAGCCGTGGCCGGTCGCCGGCACCGCTGGCGAAGCGCCGCGAGCATGCCGTCGAGATGGCGCACGATGCCGGGGCCGCCCTGCGTCGCCAGACCGGGTGGCTTGTTGAGCACGATCAGCTGCTCGTCGCGATACAGCACCATCCGCTCCAGTTCGGTGCGGACGCGCGAATCCTGCGGTGCCACCGGGGCCGGCGCACGGCCGGACGTGGGCGGCGGCGCGGGCAGCGGCGGCACGCGCACCGATTGGCCCGGCCGCCAGCCGCGTCGCGGCCTCGGCCCGGTGCCCGTCTACCCGGATCTGGCCGGTGCGGCACAGGCGCTGGATCATGCCCTGGGTCAGCGTCGGGTAATGGCGGCGGAACCAGCGGTCGAGCCGGATATCGGCCTCGTCGGCGGTGACTTCCTGCATGGTGACGCTCATGCGTCTCGCTCCTGGCGCAGCTTCGCCCAATAGGCCAGCCGCTTGCCGATCTCGCGCTCGAACCCGCGATCCGCCGGACGGTAGAACTCCGCGCGCGCCATGCCCTCCGGGAAATAGTTCTGGCCGGAGAAGGCATCCTCGGCCTCGTGGTCGTAGTCATAGCCGGCGCCGTAGCCAAGCTGCTTCATCAGCTTGGTCGGCGCGTTCAGGATATGCGCCGGCGGCATCAGGCTGCCGGTGGCACGCGCCGCACGCTGCGCCTCGCCCAGCGCGACATAGGCGGCATTCGATTTCGGCGCGGTGCCCAGATACAGCACCGCCTGCGCGATCGCGAGTTCGCCCTCCGGGCTGCCGAGCCGCTCATAGGCCTCCCACGCGGCGAGCGCCTGGGTCAGCGCGTTGGGATCGGCCAGACCGATATCCTCGGTCGCGAAACGCATCAGGCGGCGGGCGATGTAGCGCGGGTCCTCGCCGCCGGCGAGCATGCGGGCAAACCAGTACAGCGCCGCGTCGGGGTCCGAGCCGCGCAGCGACTTATGCAGCGCGGAGATCAGGTTGTAGTGTTCCTCGCGGTCCTTGTCGTACAGCGCGGCACGGCGGGCCAGCAGCTCCGACAGCCCGGCGACGTCCAGGGGCGCGGCCTCCGGCGGCAGGGATGCAAGCTGCTCGGCCATGTTGAGCAGATAGCGCCCGTCGCCATCGGCCATCGCGCGCAGCGTCGCCCGCGCCTCCGGTTGCAGCGGCAACGGGCGGCCAGCTTCCGCCTCCGCGCGTTCCAGCAGCAGGTCCAGCGCCGCATCGTCCAGCCGGCGCAGCACCAGCACCTGGCAGCGCGACAGCAGCGCGCCGTTCAGCGCGAAGGACGGGTTTTCCGTCGTCGCGCCGATCAGCGTGATGGTGCCGTTCTCGACCACCGGCAGGAAACCATCCTGCTGGGCGCGGTTGAAGCGATGGATCTCATCGACGAACAGCAACGTGCCCTGCCCACTCTCGCGCCGCCGCGTGGCCTCCTCGAACGTGCGCTTGAGGTCGGCGACACCGGAGAACACCGCGGAAAGCTGCACGAAGTGCAGCTTGGCCTGTTCGGCGAGCAGCCGTGCGATCGTGGTCTTGCCGACGCCCGGCGGTCCCCACAGGATCAGCGAGGCCAAGCTGCCGCGCGCCAGCATGCGCGTCAGCGTGCCCTGCGGTCCGACCAGATGGTCCTGGCCGACCACATCGGCGAGCGTCTTCGGCCGCAGCCGGTCGGCGAGTGGGGCAGGCGTGTCGGCCTGGAACAGCGTGGGCGCGCGGGGCATCGGCGCATCTTAACCGCGGCCGGCGATTTGCGCGAATACAGGGCACTGCCGCGACCGTGCTCCGTCTCACTCAGGCGCGAGTGGCGCGCGGCGCCTCCCGTGACATCGCCTGGATCGCGGCCCGCGAGCCGGCCAGGATTTCGACCAGCCGAACACGGTCCATCAGCTCCCAATCGTCCCGGGCCATCACTGCCTCGGCGGCGGCCCGCAGCAACGCGTCATAATTGCAATTCGGGTCGAGCCGGAGCACCTCCATCGCCAGTTGGCTCAGGCCGCGCGCATCGTGTTCCATGGCGTCGAGGAACGCGTCGATGCCGAACTCGGGCAGTGGCCCCAGTTTTTGCGTGATGCACCGGTCCAGGCCCGTCGTGAAGCGGTGCCGATACCGCTCCCTCAGCGCCGCCCGGAAGGGAATCGACTGCATGCGGCTGGCCGGGTCGGCAGCCAGCTTCTCCAGCAGCGTCACCTGCCGTCGCAGGGCACGCGCCGTCGCATGCGGATCACCGGCGCCGCCGTCCCCGGCGGCGGCCTCCATGCAGCGGATGGCGGTCTCGATGTCGGCGCGGCCGGCCGGCGTGCCGGCGTCGTGGTGGCGCGCAAGGATCGTGCGCAGCGGGACAGGCGAGTCCGGGCAGGACAGGAGCAGCACTGCCAGCAGCATCTCACCGCAGAGCTGGCCGCGCGCCGCCGCCGCTTGCAGCAGGGCCGCGATCAGCCGGTCGGCGTCGTCGCCGGGCTCGTCCAGTGCCATCAGTTGCACCCTGGCGGACAGGATGCAGGCGAACGCCTCGGCGAGCGGACGGAACGCCGCCGGCGGCAGGCCTGCGGCCAGCCAGGCCGGCGGCATGACAGCGCTCTCCAGCACACGCGCGGCCTCCGGCCACAGCATCGCCCCGGCTTGCCGGGTCAGCGCGTCATCGGAGAAGAACGCGCCGGCGCCCAGTGCATCGATCTCGGCGGCCAGGCCGGGCAGGCACGCCTGCACCAGCGCACCGAATACCCGCAGCGCCGGGCGTGGCAGCGACGGCGCGCCGGATCGCCATTGGTCGGCATCGACGATCACCCCATCCAGCGGCAACGCCAGCAGACGCAGGAAGGTGAATTTGCGGCGCGGCCGCAATGCGCGCAGGCGCGGGCGTACCGGCGCCAGCAGCGTGTCGGCCGCCCCGCGGCTGGCCAGATCGTCCACCAGCGTCAGCACCGCCAGGACCTGTGCGTCCGCCGCCTCCGCCACGTCGCGTTGCAATCCCCGCAGGTCCACCCCGTTCGGCCGTCGCGATGTCATGCCGCCAACGCCCTGAGCTGTTCGTTGCGCGCGATCAGTGCCGGCAAATTGCTCGCCGCGCGCCACTCGTCCCCCAGGCCGGGCAGAACGTCGATGGTGCGTCGGACCCTGACGCACCTTGTGACGCCCGGCCAGTCGTTGACCTCGCGAGGTAGCAACGGCAGCGTAAGCAGGATTTCCGACACCGCCGCCTTGCGCGCGCCATCGTCGGCTGCCTGGTCCCAGATCAGGCAGATCGTCTCCCACCCGTCGAGCAGCCACTCGGCGCGCCGGAGTTCGGCCGCCACCCTGTCCTGATCGCGCGCCCAGCTTGCCAGCAGCGCCGGCAGGTTGGCGGCCTTGGCCTGTGCGTCCGCGATCAGCCTGCCGGCACAGGTCGCGTCGGCAGCCGCCGCTGCAATCTGTCTGGCGGCATGTGCGAACGCAAAATCGAGCCGCCCGCCCCAGGCAATGACCTCGCCGCCGATCCGGTCCACCGCGTCGGCAAGCCGGCGGCAGCGCGCGGTTCCCGGATCGCCGTCGACGCCCAGATCCGCGAACAGGCGGGTCAGCGCCTCGATGTCCGCCGTGATGGCGGCGACCGAGCGGCAAAGTCTGGCGGACAGGGCGTGGATCGCGATATCGGCGCGCGGCTCCAGCTCGGCAGGCGCGCAGACGCCGCCGCCGGTCTGCGCCACCAGCATTTGCAGCAGCGCCATTCCGGTTCGTTCCTCCTGCTGCCTGTCGGCGATCGCCGCCGCCGCTGCGGCCGCACGTGCCCGCCGGCCGGCGGCGCCATGGCAGGCGACCTCGTGGGCTGCGCGGCGGATCTCACGCGGTGTGAGGCTCGACGATGTGCCGATATGCTCGCACAGCAGCAGGTCATGCACGGTCGGCGTGCAGATGTGGTCGATCTCCGAACAGGCGAAGATGTACCGCCCGTCCATGCCGGGCGGCCGCGGCACCACCAGTTCGATGGCGCGCCCGGCGCGGCGGGCCTTGGCGCCGGCGAGCATCGGCGCGGTGAACGGCATCGCCGCGCCACGCTGCAGGAACGTGGCTGGTTGCCAGGTCGGCGGGAACGGGGGTGGCCTGCTCATGATGGCGCATGTCGTGGCACGCCCACGTTAACAAGCTGCTGCGTGACGTATCGGCCCCGCGCCTGCTAAGCCTTCCAGGCCGACGGCGCCGCAGACAGGGAGCACGACCGCGATGAGCGAACCGACAAGCTTGCCGTTTCGCCCCTACGTCCTTGGCACCCAGCCGCCGCTGGACGCGCCAGCCTATCGCAGCACGGCCCGGCGCCACCCGTCCCAGCCGCTGGTGCGGCTGCCCGGTGGGCACACGCCCACGGAGCTGACGGCGCCGCGCTTCTCGGCCGCGCGCTACCCGGCACAGGCCGACCTGTCGCGCATCGGCGATCACCAGGTGCAGGGCGAACGGATCATCGTCACCGGCCGCGTGCTCGACGAGGATGGCAGGCCGGTGCCGGGCGTGATGATCGAAATCTGGCAGGCCAACGCCGCCGGCCGCTACAACCATCCGGGCGACCAGCACGATGCGCCGCTCGACAAGCTGTTTCACGGCACCGGCCGCGTGTTCTCCGACAGCGAGGGGAATTACCGGTTCACCTCGATCAAGCCGGGCGCTTATCCATGGGGCAACCACACGAATGCGTGGCGGCCAAACCACGTCCATTACAGCCTGTTCGGCGCCGGCTTCGCACAGCGGCTGATCACCCAGATGTATTTTCCGGGCGACCCGCTGCTGCCGCTCGACCCGATCTTCAATGCCACGCCGGACGAGGCCGCCCGCAACCGGCTGATCTCGGTATTCGACATCACTATCACGAAGCCGGAATGGGCGCTCGGCTACCGGTTCGACTTTGTGCTCCGCGGGCGTGCCCAGACGCCGTTCGAGGACGCAGCATGACTGCCGCGACGACCAGCCAGACGGTCGGCCCGTACTGGCATCTGCTGGAAGACAAGAGCTGGGCGGACCTGACGCGGTTCGGCGCCAAGGGCGAGCGGATCGTGCTGATCGGCACCCTCACCGATGGGGCCGGCGCGCCGGTGACCGATGCCTGCGTCGAATTGTGGCAGCCCAGCCCGCCCGCCTCGGCCAACTGGGATGGGTTCGGCCGGGCGGGGACCGACCACGCCGGCACATTCCGGTTCATCACGCTCAAACCCGGTCCGATCGCCGGTGCGCCCGGCGCCAATACGCCGCAGGCGCCACACGGCGCGTTGACCATCTTCGCACGCGGCCTGCTGATCCATCTGCAAACCCGCGTCTACTTCGCGGACGAATCGCTCAACGAGATGGACCCGCTGCTGGCCAGCCTCGCGCCGGCGCGACGCGGCACGCTGATCGCCCGTCCGGATGGTGAACACGACGGCATGCCGGCATGGCGGCTGGACATCCGCCTGCAGGGCGAGGGCGAGACGGTGTTCCTCGAACGTCTGAGGCTACCCGGAGACGATCGGCAGGCCGGCGTTACGCCAGGCGGTGAGACCGCCTGTCAGATGCCGGGTCACCGGCACGCCGGCCTGCTGCAGTTTCGCGACTGCCATCGCCGAGCGTTTGCCGATGCCGCAATTGAACACCATCGTCTCCGGCGCCGCGTCCGGCAGCGCGTCCGGCGTCAGCGTGGACAGCGGCACCAGCACCGCGCCCGGGATGTGACCGGCGGCGAATTCGGGCGGCTCGCGCACGTCGATCAGGACGATTTCGTTCCGCGCCAGCCGGTCGCGCACGTCCTGCGGGGAAAGTTCGACGAGCGTTGGCATGGCGGTGCTCCCTGGCGGCGATCATCGATCATCGCGCCGATGCGGCGGTTCGGGCAATGTCCAGCCATCCGCGAGGTTTGGGCCATGTCGCCGTTCTGCGGGTGAGCCGTGATTTCCACCTCGGCGCCGCTTGACCGGCGCGGCGGCGCTTGCCAAGCAAGGGCCGATAATCTGGAGATGCGGCGGAATGGGCCAGCCATGTGTGATCTCGGTCGCCATCACCGGCTCGGTGCCGCGCAAGAAGGATAACCCGGCGGTGCCGATCAGCATCGCCGAACAGGTCGAGAGCACACATGCCGCCTACGAGGCCGGCGCCAGCCTCGTGCATGTTCACGTGCGCGACGAGCAGGAGAACTCGGCCAGCGACGTGTGGCGGTTCGAGCAGTTGCAGGACGGCATCCGCAAGCACTGTCCGGACATCATCATCCAGTTCTCGACCGGCGGGCGCGGCCGGGCGCTCGACCAGCGCGGGGCGATGCTGTCGCTGAAGCCGGACATGGCGTCGCTCGCCACCGGCTCGGTCAACTTCCCGACCATCGTCTATGAAAACCCGCCTGATTTCGTGCGCAATCTGGCGACCAGCATGCGCGATCTAGGCGTGAAGCCCGAAATCGAGGTGTTCGACCTGGCGATGCTGTACAACACCGTCGACATGGTGGCGGCTGGGCTGCTGGTGGCGCCGGTGCATGTGCAGTTCGTGTTCGGCGTGAAGCATGCGCTGCCGGCGCGGCGCGAGATCCTGGATTTCGAGGTAGCCCAGTTGCGCCGCCACCTGCCCGACGCGACCTGGACCGCCGCCGGCATCGGACGGCATCAGCTCGAAGTGAACCACTGGGCGCTGGAACTGGGCGGCCACTGCCGCACCGGGCTGGAGGACAATATCCGCTGGGACCGCGATACCCTCGCGGGCAGCAATGCGCAACTGGTGGGCAGGGTCGCGGAGTTGTGCGCGCGCTACGACCGCCCGGTGGCGACGCCCGCGCAGGCGCGCGAGTTGCTGAACCTGAAACCGGCGGTGTAGCCGCGCCTACACGGGCGGCTGGCGGCAGACCGCTTCGATGTTGTGGCCGTCCGGGTCGTGGACGAAGGCGCCGTAATAGTCGGGGTGATATTGCGGACGCAGCCCCGGCGCCCCGTAGTCCTGCCCGCCGGCGGCCAGCGCCGCCGCGTGGAACCGGTCCACGCGGGGCCGATCCGCCGCGACGAAAGCGACATGCGCACCGGTCTGGGGTGCACCGCGCAGGCCAATCCAGAAGAACGCACGGCGGTCATGCGCGGTCCCGTAGCCGGCGAAATGGACGCCGTCCGAGGCAAGCCGCTCGATGCCGAGCACACGCAGCGCCGCATCATAGAAGGCGATGGACCGCGCCAGGTCGGTGACGCCGATGGTGACGTGATCGAGCATCGCGGTCCCCCGTGACGGGGCGGTTTAGCGTTCCTCTTCGCCGCCCTCGGTCTCTACATCGACATCGACGATCGCCTCGGCGCCGTCCTCGAGGTCCGAGGTATCCTCGAGCACGTCCTCCTCGACCTCCTCCTCCGCCGTTTCCACCTCGACCTCCGCGTCCTCCAGGCCGGGGACGGGGATGATCTTGGCGCGGCGTTTCTCGTCGATCACATTGCCGCCGGCGCGGCGCGGGCGCGGCTGCTCGGCCGGCTGCTCGGTGGCGCATTTCGGGCACACCGCCGGCTGTTTGGTCAGGTCGTAGAACCGGGCGCCGCAGGAGACGCACACGCGCTTGGTTCCGAGTTCAGGCTTGGCCATGAAGATCCTCGCGAGGGTCGCCCTGCTGGGCGCGCAACGGCGCGCCCACGGGATGCATCTGGTAACCGAAGGGCGCGCCCCATGCCACCGGATCGCGCGCCTGTCAAACGCCACGATCCGTGCTAAGCGCCGCTGCCATGACCGATGCCCCTCCCCAGTCCTCCGTTGGCACGCCATTGCGTGCCCGCCGGCCCACCGCCCCGCTCTCCGGCACGCTGCGCGTGCCCGGCGACAAATCGATTTCGCATCGTGCGCTGATGTTCGGCGCGCTGGCCGTCGGCGAGACGCGCATCGCCGGCTTGCTGGAGGGCGAGGACGTGCTGCGCACCGCCGCTGCGATGCGCGCGCTCGGCGCCGACGTGGTGCGCGACTCCGCCACCCAGTGGCGCGTGGCCGGCCGTGGCGTCGGCGGGCTTGCAGAGCCGGCGGACGTGCTCGACATGGGCAATTCCGGCACCGCGGCGCGGCTGCTGGCGGGCATCCTGGCCAGCCATCCGTTCTTCTCGGTGATGACCGGCGACGCGAGCCTGCGGCGGCGGCCGATGCGGCGCGTGACCGACCCCCTGGGTGCCTGCGGCGCCCGCTTCGCCGCCCGCGCCGGCGGCCGCCTGCCGCTGGCCATCGAGGGCGCGCGCGACGCGCTGCCGCTCGACTACCGCGTGCCGGTGCCATCGGCGCAGGTCAAAAGCGCGGTGCTGCTGTGCGGCCTGAACGCGCCGGGCATCACGCGCGTCGAGGAGCTGGAGGCCACGCGCGATCACAGCGAGAACATGCTGCGACATTTCGGCGCCGAAGTCGGCGTGGAGGTGGTGGGCGCCGGCCGCGTGATCACGCTGCGCGGCCAGCCGGATCTGCGCGCGGCCGACGTGGTGGTGCCGGGCGACCCGTCCTCGGCGGCGTTCCCGATCGTCGCGGCGCTGCTCGTGCCGGGCGCGCGGCTGCGCATCGAGGGCGTCGGGCTCAACCCGCTGCGCACCGGACTGTTCGCGACGTTGCGCGAGATGGGGGCCAGCCTCGCGGTGGAGAACGAGCGGCTGGAGGGCGGCGAGCCGATCGGCGACCTCGTCGCGAGCCACGGCAAATTGCGCGGCATCGACGTGCCGCCCGGCCGCGCGCCGAGCATGATCGACGAATACCCGGTCCTTGCGGTCGCGGCTGCGTTCGCCAACGGGACGACCCGGATGCGCGGCCTGAAGGAATTGCGCGTCAAGGAGAGCGACCGGCTGGCCGCCACCGCCGCTTTGCTGGCCGCCAACGGCGTGCGGGTGGAGGTCGAGGGCGACGACCTGCTCGTCCACGGCACCGGCCATGCGCCGGCCGGCGGCGGCTTGGTGGCCACGCACATGGACCACCGGCTGGCGATGAGCGCGCTCGTGCTGGGGCTGGCGTCGGCCGCCCCCGTTCAGGTGGACGACGGCAGTTTCATCGATACCAGTTTCCCCGGCTTTGTTGCGCTGATGAACTCGGCCTCGGGCGACGGCGAGTTGGCGATGGTGGCGGCGTGAGCCTGATTATCGCCATCGACGGCCCGGCGGCGGCCGGCAAGGGCACGCTGGCGAAACGGCTTGCCGTGCATTTCGGTCTGCCGCATCTCGACACCGGCTTGCTGTATCGCGCCACCGGGCGGCGCGTGCTGGACGCCGGCGGTGACCCGGCCGACCCGGCCACGGCAGAAGCCGCCGCGCGCGCACTGGACGCATCGGACCTGGCCCGCGCCGACCTGCGCGGCCCGGCGGCCGATGCCGCAGCTGCGGCCGTCGCCTCCATTCCCGGCGTGCGTGCGGCACTGCTCGACTTCCAACGCAGCTTCGCGCAGGGCGCCGGCGCCGTGCTCGACGGGCGGGACATCGGCACCGTGATATTTCCGAATGCACACGTAAAATTCTTTGTGACCGCGAGCCCGGGGGCGCGTGGCCGGCGGCGATGGCTGGAATTGCAGGCACGCGGCGTCGCCGCCAACCTGGACGAGGTCACGGCCCAGGTTCGGCTGCGCGACGTGCAGGATCGCGAGCGGGCAGCGGCGCCGCTGGTGCCGGCACCGGATGCCTTGCTGCTCGAGACGACGGAGCTCGATGCGCAGGCGACATTTGCGCGCGCGCTGGAACTGCTGCGCAAGGCGGGTCGGACACCAGACTGACGCTTGACTCCAGGCGCCGTCTGTCCATGTATGCCGCCCGCGCTGGGCGGATGCCCGGCGCCCGGATGCCGGGGTGAACCGCCCCGTTTTCGGCCATCAATCTTTTCGGCCTGCGCCATCGGCGCGGGCAAGTCGTGCTTCCGCAAGGGGCGCGCATGCACCTCGGTGCCGGGGCAGAAGCCCCAGCCGACATCACAGGACCGTAACAAGCTCATGGCATCCAGCGCCACCGCCTACGCACCGCGCCAGAACGTCGAGGATTTTGCCTCGCTGCTCGACGAGACCCTCGGCAAGGACAGCGGCTTCGACGGCTCGGTCGTCACCGGCCGCGTCGTCCGCCTGACCGACGAATTCGCCGTCGTCGATGTCGGCCTGAAGAGCGAAGGGCGCGTGGCACTGAAGGAATTCGGCCCGCCCGGCGCCCGCCCGGAGGTCAAGCCGGGCGACTTCATCGAACTGTATGTCGAGCGCTACGAGGACCGCGACGGTTCCATCGTGCTGTCGCGCGAGAAGGCGCGGCGCGAGGAAGCCTGGACCAACCTGGAGAAGGCGTTCGAGAGCAACCAGCGCGTCAACGGCACCATCTACGGCCGCGTCAAGGGCGGCTTCACGGTCGACCTCGGCGGCGCCGTGGCGTTCCTGCCCGGCTCCCAGGTCGATATCCGCCCGGTGCGCGATGTGGGGCCGCTGATGGGCACCCCGCAGCCGTTCCAGATCCTCAAGATGGACCGCGCGCGCGGCAACATCGTGGTGTCCCGCCGCGCCGTGCTGGAGGAGACGCGCGCCGAGCAGCGCAGCGAGCTGATCCAGGGCCTCAAGGAAGGCATGATCCTCGACGGCGTGGTCAAGAACATCACCGATTACGGCGCGTTCGTCGACCTCGGCGGCGTCGACGGCCTGCTGCACGTGACCGACATCGCCTGGCGCCGCATCAACCACCCGAGCGAGGCGCTGCAGATCGGCCAGCAGGTCAAGGTGCAGGTGATCCGCTTCAACTCGGAGACCCAGCGCATCAGCCTCGGCATGAAGCAGCTTGAGGCCGACCCGTGGGAGGGTGTGGCGGCGAAGTATCCGCCGGGCGCCAAGTTCACCGGCCGCGTCACCAACATCACCGACTACGGCGCCTTCGTGGAGCTGGAGCCGGGCGTCGAGGGCCTGGTGCACGTCTCCGAAATGTCGTGGACCAAGAAGAACGTGCATCCGGGCAAGATCGTCGCCACCTCCCAGGAGGTCGAGGTGATGGTGCTCGACGTGGACAGCGGCAAGCGCCGCATCTCGCTGGGCCTCAAGCAGGTGCAGCGCAACCCGTGGGAGCAGTTCGTCGACGAGCACCCGATCGGCTCGGTGGTCGAGGGCGAGATCCGCAACATCACGGAATTCGGCCTGTTCGTCGGCATCGGTCCGGACATCGACGGCATGGTGCACATGTCCGACCTGTCGTGGGACGAGCCGGGCGAGCTGGCCATGGCCAAGTTCGAGAAAGGCCAGATCGTCAAGGCCAAGGTGCTCGACGTCGATGTCGAGAAGGAGCGCATCAGCCTCGGCATCAAGCAGTTGCAGGACGACCCGGCGGCGACCGTGCTCGACCGCGTCCACAAGGGCGACGTGGTCACCTGCGTGGTGACGGCGGTGCAGGCCAACGGCATCGAGGTGAAGGTGGACGAGGTGCTGACCGGCTTCATCCGCCGCGCCGAGCTGGCGCGCGACAAGTCCGACCAGCGGCCGGACCGTTTCGCCGTCGGCGAGAAGGTCGATGCCAAGATCGTCGCGGTGGACCGTGCCTCGCGCAAGCTGTCGCTGACCATCAAGGGCAAGGAGATCGAGGAGGACAAGCAGGCGATCGCCGAGTTCGGCACCTCCGACAGCGGCGCCTCGCTGGGCGACATCCTCGGGGCGGCGATCCGTCGCCGCAACCAGCAGCTCCCGGAATGAGCGTTGACTGAGTCCGCGCTGGAACGGCGATGAGCCTCGAGACCGATCTGTTGCTGGACAGGCGGCGCCTGCAGCGCCGCCTGTGGTTCTGGCGGGGGTTCGCCGTCATCGCGGTGCTGGCGTGCGCGCTGCTGCTCGTCGGGCGCTCCGGCGTTGTGGTGGGCGCGCATGTCGCGCGGCTGAACGTGACCGGGATCATCACCGACAACCGCAAACTGACCGAAGCGGTGACGCATCTGGCCACCGACAGGAACGTCAAGGCGCTGCTGGTCGACGATCGACAGCCCCGGCGGCAGCGTTGCGGGCGGCGAGAGCCTGCATGATGCCATCGCCCAGGTGGCGGCCAAGAAGCCGGTGGTGACGGTGATGGGCGGTACGGCAGCCTCGGCCGGCTACATGGTCGCGGTGCCGGCCGCGCGGATCTTCGCGCGCGCCTCGACGCTGACCGGCTCGATCGGCGTGCTGCTGGAAACCGGCGAGGTGTCCGGCCTGCTGTCGAAGATCGGCGTGACGGCGGACGCGATCACCTCGGGACCGCTGAAGGACCAGCCGAGCTTCACACGGCCGCTGACCCCGGAGGGGCGCGAGGTGCTGCACGGGCTGGTCATGGACATGTACGACCAGTTCGTCGGCATGGTGGCCGACGGGCGGCACATGGCGCCCGACAAGGTGCGGGCGCTGGCCGATGGCCGCGCCTATACCGGGCGGCAGGCGCTTGCAGCTCGGGCTGGTCGATGCAGCTCGGCGACGAGCAGCAGGCACGCGACTGGCTGGCGGCCAACCGGGGCGTGCCGGCAAGCCTGCCGGTCGTGGATGTCCGGCTTGGCGGGCTGGCGCAGCGGGCGTTCGGCAGCGCGCTGAGCGGGGTCGCGGATGGGTTTATGAAAACTGTTCTGTTCCAAGGGCTTACACTTGACGGCGCCTGGGCGCTCTGGCAGCCTTCGCAGACCAGCGAATAAAGCCCCGCATTTAAGTGCGGGCGTGGCCGGTTGTGGGGCGGACAATGACGAAATCGGAGCTGATCGCGGAGCTGTCGGCCACCAATCCGCATCTGACGGGGCGGGATGTGGAACTGATCGTCGGCACGATTTTCAACGAGATCACCGGCGGCGCTGGCGCGCGGCGAGCGGGTGGAGCTGCGTGGCTTCGGCGCCTTCACGGTCAAGAAGCGCGACGCCCGCACCGGCCGCAATCCGCGCACCGGTGAGGCGGTGCCGGTGGACGAGAAGGTGGTACCATTCTTCAAGGCCGGCAAGGAACTGCGCGAGCGCGTCAATCGCGCCAAGGCGCAGCGCGCGTCGGCCGAACGTGTGTCGGCCTGAACGATGCTCCGTATGCTGATCGCGGCTCCGTGTCTGCTGATCGTGATCCTGTTCGCGCTGTCGAACCGGACGCCGACCGTCTTCACGTTCTGGCCGACCGACTATGCGCTGGAAGTACCGCTGTCCATCGCGGTGCTGGTGGCGATGGCGGTGGCGTTCGTGGCTGGCGCACTGGTGCTGTGGGTCAGCGCCATGGCCGCACGCCGCCGGGCGCGGCGCGCCGAGTACGCCGCGAGGCTGCTGGAGGCGCAGGTGGCCGAGCTGAAGGCCAGGCTGGCAAGTCGCACGGCCGCACCGGCTGCCGCCGGCGCGTCGGGCATGCTGGTGACGACGGGGCGATGAGCCGTTGGCCGCGGGTCGCCCGACCGGCCTGATCCTGGCGCTCGATACGACCGAGACCGCCCAAGCGGAGCGGTGGGCGCGCGCGGTGGGGTCGCAGTGCGCGCTGCTGAAGCTCGGGTTGGAGTTTTTCCTGGCGAACGGTGCCGCCGGATATCTCGCGGTCGCCGATCGGCCGGTGTTTCTCGATCTCAAGCTGCACGACATTCCGAACACGGTGGCCGGCGCGGTGCGGGCGGTGCTGGGGCTTCGCCCGCGCATGCTGACGCTGCACGCCGCCGGTGGTGCCGCGATGATCGCGGCGGCCCGCGCGGCGGCGGAAGCGGCCGGCGAGGCGCGGCCGTTGCTGCTGGGCGTGACCGTGCTGACCAGCCTGGATGCGGCGGCGCTGCATGAGACCGGCGTGGCAGGCGGGCCGCGCCAGCAGGTGTTGCGGCTGGCCCGGCTGGCACTGGCGGCGGGCGCGGACGGCGTGGTGTGCAGCCCGCAGGAAGTCGCGATGCTGCGCGACGCGCTGGGGGACGCGCCGTTGCTGGTGGTGCCCGGCATCCGCCCGGCCGGCGCGGCGCTGGGCGACCAGGCTCGCACCATGACCCCGGCGGAGGC
This sequence comes from uncultured Pseudomonadota bacterium, assembly GCA_963764895.1. Taxonomy (GTDB): domain Bacteria; phylum Pseudomonadota; class Alphaproteobacteria; order Acetobacterales; family Acetobacteraceae; genus CAVXUK01. The sequence continues at coordinate 1,677,570 of CAVXUK010000004.1, read as the reverse complement.
GGCTGCGGCCGGGGCGGACTGGCTGGTGGTCGGCCGCCCGATCACCCAGGCACCGGACCCGGCGGCGGCCGCAGCGGCGATCCTGGCGGAAGTCGCGGCGGCATGACGCGCCTGAAGATCTGCGGCGTCAACGACGCTGCGTCGTTCGATGCGGTGGTGGCGGTGGCGGCGGATTGGCTCGGGTTCGTGTTCTTCCCGGCCTCGCCGCGCGCCGTGACACCCGCCGAGGCGGCCGCGCTATCGGCCCGGCACGAAGGCGGCCCGCTGCGCGTCGGCCTGTTCGTGGCGCCGACCGACGATGAGGTGGAGGCGGCGCTGCAGAGCGTGGCGCTGGACGTGTTGCAGATCTATGCCCCGATCGAACGGGCGGCGGCATTGCGGGCGCGGTTCGGCCGACCGGTCTGGCAGGCCGTCCCTGTCACCCGGGCCGCAGAACTGCCGGACAGCGCCGAGGGGGTGGACGGTTTCATCATCGAGCCGAAACCGCCGGCCGGGGCAACGCGGCCGGGCGGCAACGCAGTCGTTCTTGACTGGTCGTTGCTCGGCGGATGGCGCGCGCCGGCGCCCTGGCTGCTGGCGGGCGGACTGACACCGGAGAACGTCGCGGAGGCAGTCCGGGTATCCGGCGCGCCGGCCGTCGATGTGTCCTCGGGCGTCGAGCGGGCGCGCGGCCGCAAGGATATCGGCTTGATCCGGGCGTTCGCCGCCGCCGTGCGGTAGGTCAGACTTCCAGTTCGACGCAGACCGGCACATGGTCGGACGCCTGCGGCCAGTCGCGGGCGTCCTTCAGGATCGTGGAGCTTTTCAGGCCGTCGCGGAGGTCGGGCGTGACCCAGACATGGTCGAGCCGCCGCCCGCGATCCGAGGCGCGCCAGTCGCGATTGCGATACGACCACCATGTGTACAGCTTCTGGTCGTCCGGCACGAAATGCCGCATCGCGTCGATGAAGCGGGTCTGCTGCCACGCCACCAGCCCCTCGGTTTCCGGCGGCGTGTGGCTGACGACATCGAGCAACTGCTTGTGGCTCCAGACATCGTGCTCCAGCGGCGCGATGTTGAGGTCGCCGACCAGGATCGTGCGGGTGAGCGGCGGGCCGGACGCGAACCAGGCCGTGGTTTCGGCGACGAAATCGAGCTTGTGGCCGTATTTCGGGTTTTCGGTGCGGTCGGGGATGTCGCCACCGGCGGGCACGTAGAAATCGTGCACGGCGACCGGGCCGGACGGCAGATCGAGCGTGACCGCGACATGGCGGCAATCGCCCTTGGCGCACCAGTCGGGCGCGGTTTCGAGCGGGGCGAACGGCAGGCGGGAGAAGATGGCGACTCCGTTGTAGCCCTTCATGCCGCGAAAGGCGACGAAGGGGTAGCCGAGGTCGACCGGGCCGGCGGCGGGAAACAGTTCGTCCGGCACCTTGGTTTCCTGCAGACAGATCACGTCCGGATCGAGATCCGCCACCAGCCGCCGCAGCAGCGGCAGGCGCAGCCGCAGCGAGTTGATGTTCCAGGTGGCGATGCGCAGGCGCTGGGTCATGCCGGGTGCATGACAAGATCAGGGGCGGGACGCAAGGGGCGGTGACGTTGCGGTCTTGGGCGCACGCCGGTCACGCTGCGCACCGCGGGACCGGGGCCTTGTCGCGGCCCCCTCGCGTTCGTCTAGGGCACACCAAACGTGTAGCGCATGCCGACAAGCGCGGCATTGTCAGTGACCACGAAGCCATTCCGTGTCTCGTTGGATGGGAGAACGCCATTGACCAGGTCGCCCGTTGTGGTCACGCGGGTCACTGGAATATCGGCGCGCGCCATGCCGAAGAACCGGTACTCCAGTGTGAATGCAAGGCCCGGCACTCCCTGCACCGGCAGCGACATGCCGAGCATGGCTTGATAGGCGAAGGCACCAGCCGAGCCGAAAGCGACAGTATTCGGTCCAGGGCCAAACGTATTGTTGTCCGGCAGCCGGAACGTGCCGAATCCGTTGCCACTTGCATTGCTGAGGTTGAGCCAGCCATAGCCCAGTCCGGCCCCGACATATGGCTGGAGTGGCAGCCCGAATGGATGGAACGGAATATCGTACGCGACATTGGCCATGACGGCAGCGGTCCCGACGTTACCGTCGACATTGGTCAGTGGCTCCAGCGATCCGTTGACGCGTCGGGTCGAAATGCCGCTGATTTCGTTCGATCGATAGCTGCCCTCGATCTCCACGCGCAGTCCATTGCCGAACGCCCAGCCGAGACTGGCCAGGCCGAGCGGTCCAGGGTCGGTGTCGACCTTCGTGGTCTCATGCGACGAGAGCAGCGAACCGGCGAAATTCCCGCCGGCCTCACCGCCGATGTACAGCCCCGGGACCGGCTGCGCGACCGCGACGACCGGTAATAACAAAACCCCAGCCAACACCGAAAGCCGTAGCATTGTTACTTACCTTAACCGATCCGCCTTCCGATCTTTTGCCGCGCGACGATGGGGCGGTCAAGCACCCCACCGTCATGATGCGGGTCGGCAGGCGCCGGAAGCCGCTGAACTTTTGTTGCGCGACGGGTGCGCAAGCCCTGGAGTTGGAGGTCGAGCGGCGCCGTCAATGAATGCCTTCGAGCGTGCGTTGCTAACCCCAGGGCTTGCGCCCCCCGCCCCATTTCTCCATTACCGTCTGCCCGACGGGGACTTCAGGAGACGCGCGATGCGGCGCAGAGGGATGTTGCTTGGCACCGCCGCGCTGGCGGCGGCCATGGTGCTGCCGGCCTATGCGGCCGAGCCGGTCAAGGTCGGCGCGATCGAGATCCTCAGCGGGCCGAACGCCGCCTACGGCACTGCCATCAAGGCCGGACTGGAGCTTGCTCTCGACACGATCAACGCCAAGTCCCCGCAGATTTCGCTGATGGTGGAAGATTCCGGCGGCACCAAGGACGGCGCCATCAATGCCGCGCGCAAACTGATCGGCCGCGACCAGGTGGTGACGATCATCGGGCCGACCATCTCCAACGAGATGTTCGCCGTCGGCCCCGTGACCAACGCGCGCGGCATCCCGATCATCGGCACCTCCACGACCGCCAACGGCATCACCGATATCGGGCCGTTCGTCTTCCGCACCTCGCTGCCGGAATCGGACGTGGTCCCGGTGACGCTGAAAAAAGCCGTCGCGCGCGGCGCGAAAACCATCGCGCTGCTGTATGCCAATGACGATGCGTTCTCGAAATCCGGCTTCGACGTGATGAAGGCGGCGGCCGAGAAAGCCGGCCTGACCATCGTCGCCATCGAAAGCTTCGGCAGCAAGGACACCGATTTCTCCGCCCAGCTGACGAAGATCCGGGCGTTGAAGCCGGACGCGGTGGGTATCTCCGCACTCGTCGAGCCGACCTCCGGCGTGCTGCTGCAGGCGCGCCAGCTCGGCTTCGGTAAGGAGACGCTGTTCATCGGCGGCAACGGTTCCAACTCGCCGAAGCTGGGGCAGATCGCGGGCGCGGCGGCGGACGGGCTGATCGTCGGCAGCCCGTGGTTCATCGCCAAGCCGGATGCGGCGAACGTCGCCTTCGTCACCGCGTTTCGTGCCCGCTACGGCCACGACCCCGACCAGTTCGCTGCACAGGCCTACGACACGATGTTCATCCTGGCCGAGGCCATCACCCGCGCCGGCACGCCTGACCCGGCCAAGATCCGTGACGCGCTGCTGCTCACCGACCATACCGGCGTGATGGGGCCGTTCCGCTTCACCGCGCATCGCGACCCGGCCTCCAACGCCGGCGTCGTGGTGCTGGAAATGCAGGGCGGCGCGTTCCGCATCGCGGAGTAGGCGCCGCCGGCATGCTCGCCCAGCAGCTCGTCAACGGCGTCCTGCTCGGCGCGACCTATGCGCTGTTCGCGCTCGGCTTCACGCTGATGTTCGGCGTGCTGCGCGTCATCAACCTGACCTACGGGTTCTACTTCACGGCCGGTGCCTTCATCGCCCTGTGGCTGACGCGCGACGCCGGTGTCGGGCTGTGGCTGGCGCTGCCGGCGGCGACAGTGGCGTCCGGCGCGATCGCCGTCGTGCTGGACTGGCTGCTGCTGACGCGGCTGCGGCGCGCCCATGCCGACGAACTGGCGTCGCTGATGGTCACGCTCGGCGCGGTGCTGGCGCTGTACGCCGCGGCGTCGGCGTGGCTCGGCACCGACATCCGCCGCTTCCCGGCCGATCTGGTCAGCGCCGACGCGATTGCGGTCGCAGGCATCCGGGTGACGCTCGCGCAACTGCTGATCCTGGCGGCGTCCGGCCTGCTGGTGGCCGTGCTGGTCTGGCTGGTGCGCTTCACCCGGCTCGGCCTGGCGATCCGCGCCATGGCGGAGCGGCCGGAGACCGCCGGGCTGATGGGCATCGACACCGCACGGCTGGCGGCGCTGGTGTCGTTCCTGTCCGGCGCGCTGGGCGGCGCGGGCGGCGTGCTGATCGGGCTCAATTTCAACGCCATCCACCCGTACATGGGCGAGGCGATGATGCTGCGCGGCTTCGTCGTCGTCATCGTCGGCGGCCTCGGCGACATCTTCGGCGCGCTGATCGCGGGCCTGCTGCTCGGCGTGATCGAGGTGCTGACGGCCGGCTATCTCGACTCCGGGCTGAAGGAGGTGGTGGCCTTCGCCATCCTGGTCATCGTGCTGTGGACGCGCCCGGCCGGGCTGTTCGGCCGCACCACGTTGCGGCGGGCGTGATGCCAAGCTGGCTGACTGCCGCATGGCTGAATGATCTGTACTGGACCTACCAGAACCTGATTACTGCGCTCGGCGTCAACGGGCTGCTGGCGCTGTCGATGTATGTGGTGCTGGCGGTGGGCCAGCTGTCGCTCGGGCAGGCCGCATTCATGGGGCTGGGGGCGTATTCCTCGGCGCTGCTGACGCTGAAGCTCGGCTGGCCGTTCTGGGCCGTGCTGCCGCTGTCCTGCGTGGCGCCGGTCGTGTTCGCGCTCGCGGTCGGCGGGCCGACGCTGCGGCTGTCCGGCGTCTATCTGGCCATCGCCACGATCGGGCTGGGCGAGGTGCTGCGCGGCGTCTACCTCAATGTCGATGCGTTCGGCGGCGCGCTCGGCCTGTCCGGCATCCCGGAGCAGGCGCCACCCTGGCTGATCTACGGGCTGCTGCTGGCAGCCCTGGTCGTGCTGTGGCGCATTGCGCGCTCGGGCGTCGGGCGGGCGATGGAGGCGATGCGGCAGGACGAGACGGCCGCGCAGGCGATGGGCGTGAATGTGCGGCGCTACCGGCTGGCAGCCCTGGTCGCCTCCGCCGTGCTGGCGGGGCTCGCCGGCGCGCTCTCGGCCCACGCCACCGACTTCATCGGCCCGAACGATTACGGGTTCGAGCCAGCCGTGACGATCCTGTCGTTCGCGCTGCTGGGCGGGATCGGCTCGCCGCTGGCGACCGGTGCTGGGCGCCTGGGTGCTGACACTGCTGCCGGAGGTGTTTCGCGGCTTCGCCGATCTGCGGCTGGTGCTGAACGGAGTGGTCATCGTGCTGGCCGTGCTGTTCCTGCCGCGCGGTGCTGTTGGCCTGGCGCCTGAAGCGGAGCCGCGCATGACGCTGCTCGCCACGCGCGGGCTGACGCGCCGCTATGCCGGGCTGGTGGCCGTGGACGCGGTGGATCTGGATGTACCGGAGGGCGGCGTGCATGCCGTGATCGGCCCGAACGGCGCCGGCAAGACCACGCTGTTCAACCTGATGTCCGGCCTCGTCGCGCCAAGCGCGGGACGCATCTGGCTCGACGACCGGGACGATCACCCGCCTGCCCAGCGACCGCCGCGCCAGGCTGGGACTGGCGCGCACGTTCCAGAATATCCGCGTGTTCGCCGAGATGACGGTGCTGGAGAACGTGCTGACCGGCCTGCATCCGCGCCTGTCGTCCTCGCTGCTCGGCATCGTCGCCGGCCTGCCGGGCTTCCGGCGCGAGGAACGCATCGCGGTGGAGCGGGCCAAGGAAGCGCTGTCGCTGGTCGGCCTGCTGGCGCGCGCCGGCGAGCGGGCGACCGCGCTCTCCTACGGCGACCAGCGGCGGCTGGAGATTGCGCGGGCGGTCGCCGGCCACCCGCGCCTGCTGCTGCTGGACGAGCCGGCGGCCGGGATGAATCCGGCTGAAACCATGGCGCTCGGCGCGCTGATCCGGGTGATCGTGGAGGTAGGCACCACGGTGCTGCTGGTCGAGCACAACATGCCGTTCATCATGGGGCTGTGCGATTCGGTCACGGTGCTCAATTTCGGCCGCGTGATTTTCTCCGGCCTGCCCGAAGCGGCGCGACAGGACGGAGCCGTGATCGAAGCCTATCTCGGCAGCAAGGTCGCGGCTCGGCTGGCGAGGCAATCGGGATGACCGCGCTGGAGGTCACCGGGCTCGCGGTCGCCTATGGCCAGACCGAAGCGGTACGCGGCATCGATCTTGCCGTCTCGCCGGGTGAAATCGTCTGTCTGGTCGGCGCCAACGGGGCCGGCAAGACGACCACGCTGCGCGCCCTGTCCGGCCAATTGCGTCCGCGTGCCGGGCGTGTCCGGCTGTTCGGGGCCGAGATCGCAGGCATGAAGCCGCACCGCATCGCAGCCCTGGGCATGATCCAGGTTCCGGAGGGCAGGCAGATCTTTGGCTCGCTCAGCGTGGCCGAAAATCTGGCGCTCGGCGCGTGGCTGGTGGCCGACCCGGCCGAGCGGCAGCGTCGGCAGGAGCGCCGTGCTGGCGCGCTTCCCACGGCTGCGCGAACGGCTGCGCCAACCTGCCGCCTCGCTGTCGGGCGGCGAGCAGCAGATGCTGGCGATGGGTCGCGCACTGATGGCCGCCCCGCGCATGCTGCTGCTGGACGAGCCGAGCATGGGCCTCGCCCCGCTGTTCGTGGAAGAGATCTTCGCCATCATCGCCGGGCTGAAGCAGGACGGCGTGACCATCCTGCTGGTCGAGCAGAATGCCTCCGCGGCGCTGGAAGTGGCGGACACCGCCTATGTGCTGGAAAACGGCCGCGTCACATTGTCCGGCCCGGCCTGGCGCGTGGCGACCAACCCGGCCATTGCCGCCGCCTATCTTGGCGGCTGAAGGACTTTTTGCGTGACCGACGCACGGCGGCTGTATCGGCTCGGGCTCGTACTCGTGGTGTTCTCGACCGTGTGCTGGAGCACGGCCGGGTATTTCACCCGGCTGATCCCGCTCGAACTCCTGGACACTGCTGTTCTGGCGCGGCGTGTTCGGGACCGGGACTGCGGCGCTGTTCATCCTGGCGCGCGAGCGCCGGCGGTTCGCGGCGGCGTTCCTGGGTTTGGGGCGGCCCGGGCTGGTGTTCAGCATCGTCTCGGCGCTGGGCATGACGGCGTATCTGTCGGCGTTGCGGCTGACCTCGGTGGCGCATGTTGCCATCATCTACGCGAGCCTGCCGTTCGCGGCCGCAGCCCTCGCGGCGCTGGTGCTGCGCGAGCGCACACCGGCCGCGACATTGCTGGCCAGCGCCGTCGCCCTCACCGGCATCGCCGTCATTGTCGCCGACGGTGCGGCCACCGGCGAACTGGCGGGCGATCTGGTGGCGGTGGCGATGACGCTGACGATGGCCGTGATGATCGTCGTGGCGCGGCGGCACCCGGCGATCCCGATGGTGCCGGCGGCATGCCTGTCGGCCGCGATGGCAGCGCTGATCGGCCTGCCGTTCGCGACGGTATGGCCGATCACGCCGCGCGAACTGGTGGAACTGGCACTGTTCGGCGCCACCAACATGGGGCTTGGGCTGGTGCTGTTCACGATCGGCAGCAAATATCTGCCGGCGTCCGAGACGGCGCTGATCAGCTGTCTGGAGGCGCCGCTCGCGCCGCTCTGGGTGTGGCTCGCGTTTGGCGAGACGCCGCTGGTCGCCACGGTGGCGGGCGGCGCGCTGGTGATGGTGGCGGTGGTTGCCAACGTGATCATGGGCGCACGAAGGCCGGCGGCGGCCCTGGCCGACTGAGGCGGCCAGGGGCAGCAGGCGGCGCAGCGAGCCGGTTGCGCCGTCGGATCAGGCCACGCGGACGCGGACCGTACCGACGCCTTCGACCGTGCCTTCCAGGACATCGCCGCGTTTCACCGCACCGACGCCGGCCGGCGTGCCGGTAAAGATCAGGTCGCCCGGCGCCAGACGCACCAGCGTGGACAGGTAGGCCACTGTCTCGGCCACGCTCCAGATCATCTGCGACAGGTCCGAGCTTTGGCGGACGGCGCCGTTGACCTTAAGCTCGATCTTGCCCCGCGTGGGGTCGGGCAGCCGGGAGGCCGGCGCGATATCGCTGATCGGGGCCGAGTGATCGAACCCCTTGCTCATGTCCCAAGGGCGGCGGGCGGCCTTGGCCTCGTTCTGCAGATCCCGCCGCGTCATGTCGATACCGGCGGCATAGCCCCAGACATGGCGCAGCGCCTCGGCGGGCTGGATGTCCGTGCCACCGGTGCCGATGGCGATCACCAGTTCCATTTCGTGATGCAGGCTTTCGGTGGCCGACGGATATGGCATGTCTGCCCCGCCAGTCAGCACTGCGTCGGCCGGCTTGGTGAAGAAGAACGGCGGCTCCCGCTCCGGATTGCCGCCCATTTCCAGCGCGTGCTCGGCATAGTTGCGGCCGACGCAGAAGATGCGTCGCACTGGAAAGGCACCACCGTCGGCGACCGGCACCGAGGCCTGGACGGGCGGGGCAATCACGTAATCGGGCATAAAGGGCTCCTCGGGGCACGGACGAGCCGGACGATACAGGCCGACGGTGCGGGCGCAAGACCGCCGCATTGCCGGCCACGTGGCCACGGTGCTTAATGAAAGCGCGAAGTCGCGGCGGTGCCGGCCGGGACGGCGTGACGGGGAACCGACGATGGCGGGGCAATATGACGAGGACCGCGCTGATTCAGTCGCACCCGGCATGAGCGGCCGGTCCTGGCTGTTCGTGCCCGGCGACAGCGCGCGCAAGCTCGCGAAGGCGGCAACGTCCGGGGCGGATGTCCTGATCCTCGACCTGGAGGATTCGGTCGCCGTGTCCAATCTGAGGGCGGCGCGCGGCTTGGTGGCGGAATTCCTGCTCGGCCATGCCGACCGGTCCCGGCAGGGCGTGTGGGTGCGGGTGAACGCGCTGACCACGCCGCACGCACTGGCCGATCTTGCCGCCGTGGTAGCGGCACGGCCGGACGGCATCATGCTGCCGAAGGCCGAGACCGCTGCCGACGCGGTGACGCTCGGGCATTATCTGAGCGCGCTGGAAGTCGCCGCCGACGTGACGGAGGGCGGCATCGCCATTGCGGTCGTGGCCACCGAGACGCCGGGCGCGCTGTTCGCGCTGGGCAGCTATACGGCCGTCGGCGCGCGGCTGGCGGCCATCACCTGGGGTGCCGAGGATCTCGCGGCAGCGCTTGGCGCCGCCACCAATCGCGATGCCGATGGCGGCTATGAGTTCACCTACCGGCTTGCCCGATCGCTCTGCCTCGCCGGCGCGGTGGCGGCCGGGGTGGCGCCGGTCGACACGGTGTTCACCGATTTCCGCGACGCTGCCGGGCTGGAACGCGAGGCGCAGGCGGCGAGGCGAGCGGGTTTCACCGGCAAGCTGGCGATCCATCCGGACCAGGTGCCGATCATCAACCGCGCCTTCACCCCTGACGACGCCGAGATTGCCCACGCAGCACGGATCGTGGCGGCTTTTGAGGCCGATCCGGGCATGGGCACCGTCGGGCTGGACGGCAGGATGGTGGACATGCCGCACCTGAAGCAGGCGCGTCGCGTAATCCAAACAGCGCGCCGTCTCGCGGCGTCTGGTCTCTGACGAAATTTGTCCGGCGGCCCCGCTGTTGCGGCCATCCGCCTGCTTCGGTATACCCCGGTCCACGGCGCCGACGTAGCTCAGTGGTAGAGCAACTGATTCGTAATCAGTAGGTCGTCAGTTCAATCCTGACCGTCGGCACCATGATTTCAATGGGTTATGCGGTGCTCAATGCTCAAGTAGCAGGGGCAAGAGTCCGGGCACGCGGGTGCAGCGTTGGCGCGGAGATGCAACGGTGCCCGCACAATTCCGCCATTCGTCGTTGCCCCGGTTCGGATCGATCCATGTCCGTTCCAGGTCCGCCCGAACTTTTGCCCCTATTACGTGCTCAAGAGAGCGGTAGATCGGGCATCCCGGTTTGCGGACCGGCCGCGTACTCACTCGCAGGGACAGCAGTAGCGTCCCCGGTTTGGCGCTATCTTCAAAAATACCGAGGCGCCGGGGCAAGCTAGGCTATATCAGGGGCATACCCCGAATTGTGCCGGGGCACAGTCCGGGACACTCCTGGCATGCCCCGGGGCACGGCATTGGTTCAGTCGCGGGCAGCCGGTGCGGTCAGTTCGCGCACAACAGCAGGCGAGGGTGCCAGCTCAACCACCCAGGGACAGCCGGCGAGTACGGGCAGAGGCCGGCCCAGGCGATCAGATGGCCGGCGGTGGGGAAGCGGCTGATGTCGGTGCCGATCTCGGAGACGATGACCTGCGCGGTCAGGTCACTGACGCCCGGGATGCTCCGCAACTGGCAGACCGCCTGGCGGAAAGGGTCGAGATCGCGATCCATCTCCGCGTCGATATCGGCGATGGCCGCATCGAGCGCCTCCCCCTGACGCAGATGCAGGCGCAGCAGGAAGCGATGCCGCTCGGTGACGCGCCCGTGCAGGGCGGCGCGCAGCTTTTCCGGCGACGCCTTGACGCCCCGCTGCACCAGCGCGAGCATCCTGTCCGGATCACGCTCGCCGTCGATCAGCGCCTGCAGTATGGCGCGGCCGGACATGCCCATGATCTGGGTCAGCACCGAGCCGAGCTTGAGATTGGCATCCTCCAACGTCTTCTGGATGCGCTGGACGTGGCTGGCCTGTTCGCGCACCAGCTGTTTGCGGGTGCGCAACAAGGCGCGCATGCCCTGCGTCGGTGCCTCAGGCACGAAGCTTGCGCGGATCAGGCCGTGTGCCAACAGGTCGGCGAGCCAGACGGCATCGGCCACATCGGTCTTGCGACCCGGCACGTTCTTGACGTGCGCCGCGTTGGCCAGGATCAGCGTGAAGTCGCCGTCGGCGAGAATGTGCCAGACCGGCTTCCAGTAGATGCCGGTCGCCTGCATCGCGACATGGGTGTAGCCGTTCTCCGCCATCCACGCGGACAACGCCGACAGGCCTGGCGTGGTGGTATCGAATGTGCGCACTTCGCGGCTGACGCTGCCGCCACCCGCAAGACGCACGCAGGCGACTACCGTATCCTTATGCACATCGAGCCCCGCGCAGCGCGGGGAGAGAACGTCCATCGCTCCCTCCATCCGTTGCGCCGGCGACGCAGGGCACCCCTGGATCAGAATCTAAACAACGCGCTCCGGGGCCCTGCGGCCCGTGGCGCAATCGGAGGTGCTTCGGATGCCCCGGGTCCAAATTATCCGCGGGCTCGCTCGCACCATGAAAACAGCCAACCTCTCTGCCGACAGCCGGCAGCCACTGCCAAAGGTTTCATCCTCGGTGGGTCGGCGTTCCGGTGACGAACTTATACCCAATCCCGCTGATCAGAATCCATAGAGGTCGGTGCCCCTTGTCGCGGGGGGATCTGCGCGACGACGGCGAGCTTTACATCAGTTCTGATCAGAGCGGCTTGGTATAACACTTGATGGAACGTCGAGCCACCACCGGTCGAGCCACCACCGGTCGAGCCACCAGCGGTCGAGCCACCACCAGTCGAGCCACCACCAGTCGAGCCACCAGCGGTCGAGCCACCAGCGGTCGAGCCACCACCAGTCGAGCCACCACCGGTCGAGCCACCAGCGGTCGAGCCACCACCAGTCGAGCCACCACCAGTCGAGCCACCAGCGGTCGAGCCACCAGCGGTCGAGCCACCAGCGGTCGAGCCACCAGCGGTCGAGCCACCAGCGGTCGAGCCACCAGCGGTCGAGCCACCAGCGGTCGAGCCACCACCGGTCGAGCCACCACCGGTCGAGCCACCAGCGGTCGAGCCACCACCGGTCGAGCCACCAGCGGTCGAGCCACCAGCGGTCGAGCCACCAGCGGTCGAGCCACCAGCGGTCGAGCCACCAGCGGTCGAGCCGCCAGCGGTCGAGCCGCCCCCGGTCGAGCCACCAGCGGTCGAGCCGCCGCCGGTTGAGCCGCCACCGGTCGAGCCGCCAGCGGTCGAACCGCTACCCGTCGAGCCACCAGCGGTCGAGCCGCCACCATTCGCATGGCCACCGGTCGAGCCGCCACCGGTCGAACCGCCGCCCGTCGAGCCGCCCCCAGTCGAACCGCCGCCCGTCGAGCCACCACCCGTCGAGCCACCACCCGTCGAACCGCCCCCGGTCGAGCCACCGCCCGTCGAGCCACCACCCGTCGAACCGCCCCCGGTCGAGCCACCGCCCGTCGAGCCACCACCCGTCGAACCGCCCCCAGTCGAGCCGCCCCCAGTCGAGCCGCCCCCAGTCGAGCCGCCCCCGGTCGAGCCACCGCCCGTCGAGCCGCCCCCAGTCGTATGGCCGCCCGTCGAGCCGCCGCCCGTCGAGCCGCCACCATTCGTATGGCCCCCCGTCGAGCCACCACCGGTCGAGCCGCCACCCGTCGCATGGCCCCCCGTCGAGCCGCCGCCTGTCGAACCGCCCCCGGTCGTATGGCCCCCCTTCGAGCCGCCCCCGGTCGAGCCACCGCCCATCGAGCCGCCACCATTCGTATGGCCCCCCATCGAGCCACCACCGGTCGAGCCGCCACCCGTCGCATGGCCCCCCGTCGAGCCGCCCCCGGTCGTATGGCCGCCGGTCGAGCCACCGCCCGCCGAGCCGTCACCGGTCGTATGGCCGCCCGCCGAGCCGCCCCCGGTCGTATGGCCCCCCGTCGAGCCACCACCGGTCGAGCCGCCACCCGTCGCATGGCCCCCCGTCGAGCCGCCCCCGGTCGTATGGCCGCCGCTCGAGCCACCGCCCTTCGAGCCGCCCCCGGTCGAGCCACCGCCCGCCGAGCCGCCGCCTGTCGAGCCGCCCCCGGTCGTATGGCCGCCGGTCGAGCCACCGACCGTCGAGCCGCCGCCAGTCGTATGGCCCCCCGTCGAGCCGCCACGAGTTCGAGCCGCCGCCGGTCGAGCCACCACCAGTCGTATGACCACCGGTCGAGCCGCCACCGGCCGAGCCCTGGTGGCCGCTTCCGCCCGATCCGCTACCATGAGCGGATGCGGTACTGATCGTGATCGTCGCGAGAGAAAAACCAATCAACGCGGTTGCAGCCAACAAGTGACAGCGCATGCGGGGTTCCTATGACCTTTCATGGGATCGTAAGAATTGTTGAATGCCATAGATGTCGCTCGTGTATCTATACAACCTTTGGTGGATTAAGCTTTGTGATTCTCTCGCGAATGATACCAAGTCCCGGACAGCGCGACTCTGAGGGGCTTGACTGACGCGGCCCTGGTACAAATTCGAAGCAGAGACCGCCCGCAACCTTGGGGTTTTGGGCTTTGGGATAAGCTGAAGCGGCCAAATCACGGGAGCGGGAGAGGCCGGACGCAGTGGCGGGTGGTCGTGGAGCTGTCCGGCGCATCCGGCGCCGTCCAGGGGCATGAGGTGGACAGCGGCGGGCAGCACCCGGGTGCTCGGCGGCGACGCTTGGATGGACGCTCGCCGAGGCCAAGGCGGTCCTGGCCGGCCTGCAGCGCCATCTCGTGCCGGCGCAAACGGAAGAGCACTGTCAGACCCGACGGGCTGCGCGCGATGTGGCGGACAGCGGCGAGTGACGGACCGGCGTCCGCGGCGGTTGATTTCTCTGTTCGGCACGGTCGCGGTTCGAACCCCGCAGCCTTGCTGCAGGATGTCTTCCCGGTGGCGATCCGCCGGCGGGAGATACCATCCTGCAGCGCACCTTGCCGGTTGGCGCCCGGCCGGAGCGCGAGGCGATTGCACCCCCGACGTGCGCGCCGATGGCAGACGCGGAGACGATTGCGCTGTCGATTGCCTCTGGTCAGGTGCGTGCGGTGGCAGCCACCAGGTGCGGGGCGTGCTGCAGGGTCTCGGCGCGACACCAGGCACCGAGGTCACAGCCCGGGGCGACGGTGCCGACGGACCGCGGTCGTTGCGGCAGGCGGCGTGTCGGCCCGACCTGTCATGTGCTGGACTGGTTGCACCTTGCGATGCGCATCCACCACGCCGACCAGGAACGTATCCGCGTTCGCGAGCATGTCGTTGATGCGGCGTTACGACGGTTGAAAGGGCGTTGGCAGACGGCGCAGTTCAGCACCCCGGCGCTACGTTCATTGAACTGCCGGCCGCAGTCCCGGCAGCGGAGACGGCGATAGCCCCGGGCGGTACGGTCCCGCCGCCCGGTCCCTGCCGCCGAGTTGCAGCACACGGACTCCATGCCGCGTTCCCGATCACCCTTGACAGAGGCCGAACACACCCGGAGCCGCCCCGGCTTGCCATCAGGACCGCCGCGGGCGCGAAACCTGACAGAACCAACCCCCCGTGTTCGTCAGAGCTTGACCTGACCGGCGCGCGCTGCTTGTACAGTGCGCATGACGCCGCGCATTTCGGCCAGCCCCTTGAGGCGGCCGATGCAGGAGTAGCCCGGGTTCACGTCCTTGCCGATGTCGTCGATCAGCAGGTGCCCGTGATCCGGCCGCATCGGGATGACCGCGTCCGCCCGTCCCTCCTGCCGCCGGCGCTCCTCCTCCCGCAGTAGAGCGGCGACCGTGCCGATCATGTCCGTGTCGCCGTCCAGATGATCGGCCTCGTAAAATGACCCGTCAGGCTCGCGTTTGGTGTTGCGCAGGTGCACGAAATGCACACGCGGTCCGAACTCTTCGGCCATGGCTGGGAGGTCGTTCTCGGGATTGCAGCCGAACGCTCCGGTGCAGAGGGTGAGGCCGCTCGCGGGCTCGCTGACGCCGGCGAAGAGCTTGCGGAACGTCGTCGGATGTCGACATGACGCGCGGCATGCCGAAGATCGGAAAGGACGGATCATCCGGGTGGATGCAGAGACGGGCGCCCTCCTCGGCCGCCGTCGCCGCGACCTCGCGCACGAATTCGATCAGGTTGGCGCGTACGCCTTCGACGCCGATTTCGCCATAGATATCCAGCATGCGCTGGAAACCCTGCCGGTCATAGACGAACTCCCGGGCGGGCAGCCAATCGATCAGGACGCTTTCCAGCTTGGCGATATCACATTCGGACATCGACTTGAACCGCGCCTCGGCGGCCGCGCGGCGTTCCGGCGGATGGTCGGCCTCCGCGCCCGGCCGCTTGAGGACGAACAGGTCGTAGACAGCGATGTCCGTGAAGTCGAACCGCAGCGC
This sequence comes from uncultured Pseudomonadota bacterium, assembly GCA_963764895.1. Taxonomy (GTDB): domain Bacteria; phylum Pseudomonadota; class Alphaproteobacteria; order Acetobacterales; family Acetobacteraceae; genus CAVXUK01. Next base: position 1,662,319 of record CAVXUK010000004.1, on the reverse strand, counting down.
ATAGCCACCGGTCGACAGGCGATACATCAAATCGGTACGCGTCCAGTCGGTGATTGCCATAAAGTTGTAGCAGATGATCTTAACTCCGGCCCGCGCGACGGCTCGGATCGACTCCTTGTAGTTCTCGATGTATCGGCTGAAATCTCCACTACGAGTCTTGATGTCCTCTGCCACCGCAATGCTCTCGACGACCGACCAGACGAGGCCGGCATCCTCGATCGTCTTCTTCCGCTTGAGCACCTCGTCCGCAGGCCACGCCTGACCCTGATTGAGATGGTGGAGCGCCGTGACCACACCGCTCGCGCCTGCTTGTCGTACATGTTCGAGCTGGACCGTGTCGTCCGGCCCGAACCACCGCCATGTTTCCTGCATCTTGTCCGCGCTCTCCTATGTTTGCGTTGCGGTCGCCACGGCCTGCCGCATGCCATCCCGCAGAAGCGATCCGAGCATCCGCACCACCTCGGCACGAAAGCCCGCATGCGTTGCCAACCTGGGGTCGAAGACCTCGTGCACGCCGAACATGGCATCGACGAGCCTGTCAGGATCGGGGCCAGCCGCAGTCGCAAGCGCCGTCAGCCTTGAGGCGAGCGGATCGCTGACCTCGTAGGCATGGCCCTGCTCGTCGCGGCACTGTAGGAATCGAAGCCATGCCGCGACGACGAGGGCGATGCGGCGCGGCATCATGCCCTGGCGAAGCCGATCAAGCGCTGGCCGCAGCAGCCGCTGGGGCAATTTCTGGGAGCCGTCCATTGCGATCTGCAGCAGGCGATGGCGGACGGCCGGGTTCGCGAATCGCATGCTGAGCCCGACCGTATACGCTTGCAGATCCATGCCTGGCACGGTCGGAATGGTCGGAACGAGATCAGCGTCCCAGAGCGCTCGCAGGAACGGAGGCAAGACAGGGTCTGCCATGGCGTCCGCAACGGTCTCCAACCCCGCGATCGTACCCAAATAAGCGAGCGAGGAATGGGCTCCGTTCAGTGCCCTCAGCTTCATCAGCTCGTATGGGCGCACGTCCTGCACGATCTGTGCCCCGGCTTCCTCCCAGGCGGACGGCCGCGGACGAAGCGATCCTCGATCACCCATTGCGAAAATGGCTCGGCGACGACCGGCCACGCGTCCTCGTAGCCCAGCCGCGCGATCGCCGCGCGATCGCGTATCGGTCGTCGCGGGCACGATGCGATCGACCATCGTGCAGGGAAACGCCACCTCGTTCGCGATCTAGTCGGCAAGCGTCGGATCGCGCAGGTCGGCATATCGGCCGATGATGCGCGCGACCGTTGCGCCGTTGCTCGGCAGATTGTCGCAGACCAGCACGGTGACGCCGCTCGCGCCCGCATCGCGGCGGCGGCGGAGCGCCTCTACGAGCAGACCGGGGACCGTGCTTCGGATACGCCGTCCCGGCGAGATCCGCCACGATCCCCGGATGCATCTCGTCGAGCGTCCCCGTCGCGGCGTCCTGGCAGTAGGCCTTTTCCGTCACGGTCAGGCTGACGATGCGCACAGTCCTGGTCGGTAAGACACGCATCGCGCCATCCGGATCGTGAGGCACCGTCATCACGTCGAGCACCGACCCGACGATGCGTGCGCGATCGCCCTCCGGCCCACGTTGCAGCAAGGTGTAAAGCGCGTCCTGCGGTGTCAGTGCATTGCTGCACGTCAGGCGAGCGGAGGCTCATGCCGATGGTGCCCCATGTGCTTTCTCCGGCGGCAAGGCGGTCGTCGGTGTAGACCGCCTGATGCGCCCGGTGGAATGCGCCGAGGCCGAGATGCACGATGCCGCAGGAGACGGCGCGTCGGTCGTAGGCTGGGCGCGCGAGGTCTCGCGGCAGCGTCGCCAGAACCCGTTGGTCGAGGCGCGGCGCGGTGTTCATCGGCCTTGCCCTCCCGGCGGCAGGTCGTTGTAGCCAAAGAAGGCGAGCCCGGTTGCGGGCACGACGGGCTGCTTCAGGTAGAAGCTTAGCGGATACGGGGGCAGGCTGACCGTGGGTCCAGCGATCGCGCCGAGCGGCGTGGTGCAATTCGCGTAGCTGCCGGCGCCCGGTGCCTCGCGATGTGGGAACCAGTCGTTGACGACGTTGTTCCTCGTGGAAGACAGCCGCCCTTCATCGACGCAGCAGAACACGCGGGTCACGAGCAACGACGCGAGAGTGATTGCGACCGCTGCCATCTCGCAATAGTACGCCAACTGGCAATGGGGAACGGGAGCACGCGCTTGCCGGACGCCCACCCACCAACGAAGACGTTCGAGAGGATGGGGGCGAGCTCGCCCGGCGTGAGGCCCCAATCCTGCGTGACGACCGGCGCGGAAACCGACGGGGCAAAACGGTCAGGATAGTTGACCATGCCCGCGAGGAACCGCAAGAGTACCATCCGCCAACGCTTCTTCTTCGACATGGCCCCCCCCCTGCTTCAGGCGTTCTGTTTAGCTCTGGCGACGATCTGCGTCGGGTTGACGAAGCGGAGAGCGATCAAGAGCCAGATCAGCGTCGTCACGGTGTAGATCACGGCCATCGCGTCGATGGACTGTACGGCACGGACACCTGCGGCGAAGACGGAGTAATAAAGCACCACGACCAACGTCTGGCTCGCGGGTCCGGCAGTCAGGAACGTCAGCTCGAACATTGAGATTGTACGAACCAGCACGAGCAGGAGCGCCGCCAGAACGCCCGGCAGAAGAAGGGGGACCAGCACATGCACAAAGAGCTGAAGCGTGTTCGCGCCGAATACCCGTCCCGCCGCTTCGATCCGCGGGTCGATCTGCTCGACAAATGGAGCCACAACGAGCACAACAAAAGGCACTGTGGGTACCAGGTTCGCGAGGACCACACCCCAGAAGGTGCCGCCCAGGCCAACCCGATAGAGCACCGTCGCCAGAGGTATGCCGAAGGTGATTGGCGGCACCAGCAGCGGAAGCAGGAAGGCCAACAAGACCAAGCGCTTGCCGGGAAACTCACGTCGTGCCAGGGCATAGGCTGCCGGCACACCCAGCAGGCCCGCCAATGCCACCACAGCAAAGACCAGCTCGAACGTCGTCACAAGCACGTCGCTGAGCTGGAACTCATGCCAAGCTGAGAGATACCAGTGCATTGTTACGGCGTCCGGCAGCCAAGAACGCAGCCAGCGCGTCGAGACGGAGCTCGTCACGACCGTTGCGATCATAGCGAGCACATTCAGGACGAAAAAAGCGGTGGTCGCCCAGACCGCCGTGATCCAAAGCTTCGAGCCGACCGTGGTATTGCGGACCATAGTTCACCCCTTCGCACCGCTCGCCGAGCCGCTATAGAAAAGTTGCCGGGCGGCAAGCACCAGCACGACGATCCCCAGCTGCACTACCCCCATGATGATCGCAATCGCCGAGCCCATCGAATAATCATACTGTTCGAAGGCGGCCTGATAGGCGGCTATTGAGATGACGCGCGTCTCGCCCGCCGGTGCACCGAGCAAAACAGCCGAAGGAAATACCGAGAAGTTCTGCACGAAAGAAAGACAGAAGGCGATCGCGAGGCTGGGAACGAGCAGGGGCAGGAAGATATGACCAAAACGTTGACGGGCATTTGCCCCAAGCGTCGCTGCCGCTTGTTCCAAGCTCAGGTCAATTCCCGACAGATAAGATAGCGTCAGCAGGAACGTGAACGGGAACCCGGTGATCAGAAGAGAGGCAAAAACACCCCAATAATTGTGCACCAGCCGAACCGGGTGATCGATCAACCCGATCCACAGAAGCGTGCGGTTGAACCAACCTTGAGGCCCGAGATAGTTAAGCAGTCCCTCTGCCACCAAGACAGTTCCGAGTGTGATTGGCACGACGAGGATCGTCGTGAGCAGCCGCTGCCGCTGCGGCCGCATGAGGCGTACTCGCAGGGCGACCGGAATGGCAGCGAGCAGACTGACGACCGTCACAGGTAATGCGATGTTCAGCGTCGCCCAAATCGTTCGGTACTCGTAAGGGTCCGAGAAAAAGGCGACGTAGTTGGCCCCCCACCACCCATTCTGCGGCTCTACGGAGAGCACAAACCCATAGATGAAGGGATAGATGAAAAGTAGAAGCACTATCAGTAAGGCAGGAATGAGCAGCAACGTCACTCCATCCAAGCCGCGCGCCGCGAGGCGCAAACCAAGCGTGGGGCTGGTATCCATGGGCTGCGCAATCATGGGTACCCTCGTGATGCAGCGGGGAAGACAAGAACGCGGCTTGCATCCACGTCCAACCTCACGCTGCTTCCGGGCGACACGGGTTCATGGGACCGGAAAACGATTTGCAGTCCCTCGGCCGTCCGCGCCTCGCCGACGAATTCGCGCCCACGATATTCAATTGTTTCGACTTGCGCCAGAAGTCCCGATGTAGCGTCGCTGACAGCCGCGACATCATCAGGGCGGAAGAGGGCAACCGCGGGCTCGCCTTCGGTCAAACCATCCCGCACGATTCCCTCCAGGACCGAGTCACCGATCCGGATTTGTGTTCGGTCGTTCTGGCGCATGACGCAGGTGCCGGGCAAGCGGTTGCGGAAACCCATGAATTCGGCAACGTCGAGGTCAATCGGTGCACGGTACAACTCGTGCGGCGTGCCGACCTGACGAATGACGCCGTCACGCAGCACCACGATGCGGTCGGCAAGCGAAAGCGCCTCATCCTGGTCGTGCGTCACATAAATGGTCGTCGCACCAAGCTCATTGTGGATGCGCCGGATCTCCGCCCGCATTTCAAGACGAAGCTTCGCGTCCAGGTTGGAGAGCGGTTCGTCCATCAACACGAGCGGGGGCTCAATGACCACGGCGCGGGCGATCGCGACGCGTTGCTGCTGCCCGCCGGACAGTTGACCCGGCAGTTTCGTTTCGTGGCCTTGCAGGCGTACCAGCCTGATCGCTTCGTCGACGCGTCGTCCGGCCTCGGCCCTGGCAACGCCGCGCATCTTGAGGCCGAAGCCAATATTTTGGCGAACCGTCATGTGCGGGAACAAGGCATAGTTCTGAAACACCATGCCGAAGCCGCGCTGTTCGGGTCGCAGCGTGTCGATGCGTTTATCATCGAGCAGGATGCGACCCGAACCAATTGGCAGCAAGCCCGCGATGCAGTTCAACGTCGTTGACTTCCCGCAACCGGACGGGCCGAGGAGGGCAAGAAACTCGCCCCGCCGGATGGTAAGATCGACGTTCCGAAGGGCGTTGAGCAGCCCGAAGCTGCGGCTCACGCGCTCGAGCTTGAGTTCATCGAAGCGTGACAATGCAATCGTCATTTGGGCTCTCGCCTTGAGATACTGGCTCACATCGACGTCACTGCGAGCCCCAACGGGGATCAGAACGTCCGGGGCTGGCCGCCGAATGACGGCCAGCCCCAGAGTGCTCAGTTCAGTGGTTCAGCTTCGCGCCGCCGATGTCGCGGTCCCATTTGTCGAACATCGCGACGAGAGGCTTGGCGTCGAGCGGCGGCTCGGTCGGACTGTCGCTAATGAGGGCGGCATATTCCGGCCGGCCGAAGCGCTTGATCGCTTCCTGGCTTTCGGACGGCGCCATATCGAGAGGCACGTTCTGGATCGCAGGCCCCGGATACATGTAACCGTGATCATACATCATGCCCTGTTGTGCAGGCTTTAGGATGAACGCGATCAGCTGCAGCAGGACTCCGAGCTTCTGCTGAGAGACACCCTTCGGGATTGCGACATAGTTGCCGTCGCCCACCCAATGGAAACCCTTGAACGCGGCAATCTTGTATTCTTCGGGCACGATGCCGAGGTAGCGAGGATTGACATCCCAGCCGGCTGTCGTCGCGATGATGTCGCGGGACCCGTCACCGAGTTCCTTCATCGTGGCCGTCGTGCCGCTAGGGTAGTAGTCGATGCACGTGTCGAGCTGTTTCAAATAAGCCCAGGTCTTGTCCCACCCATTGACGGGGTCCTGGGGGTCCTTGTCTCCTAGCAGGTAGGGCAGGCCCATGACGAAGGTGCGACCCGGTCCGGAGTTAGCTGGCCGGGCATACATGAACTTTCCCGGATTGGCCTTGCACCAAGCCAACAGCTTCGCGGGCGTGTCAGGCGCATCCTTCACACGGTCCGGAGCGTACTCGAGGAGGGGCCCCGACGGGGTCCAGTCGTCCAGGAAGGCCTGTCCCCGCGCCATTTTTTGCATCTCGTAGGCGCCCGGGCTGTAGAGCTTCGCGAGATCTGGAAACATTGAGGCGTACTTGGGCAGGATTTCGGTCCACAGACCCATCTCCATGCCGGCCGCCAGTGAGTCGTTGCCGGTCAGCACGAAGTCGATATCGACGCGGCCGGCTGCCTCCTGCGCCTTGAGCTTGCCGGCAAGTTCCGGTGCCGTCGCCTGTGTATATACAAACCTGGATACGAGGTCCGGATGGGCCTCGCGGAACTTCTCTAGAGCCGGCTTGCTGAGTTGCAGGTCACCCGCCACGTCGATGACGCTGATGACGAGCGGATCTTTCGGCTTCGCGAAGTCTTGAGCCCCCGCTAGGGCCGGCAGGCCCACCAAAGCGGTCGCACCCGCCAACAAACAGATGAAAAGATTGCGTCGCGTAGTCATGTTTTCTCCCTGGTGTTCGAGGCACGAGGCGTTATGTCAGTCGGTCAGGCACCGACGGGGGCCGCCGGCCGGCGCAGCAGGCTGGCGGATTCGGGATCGAGAAAGAGGTAACAGGCCGGATGACGCTGGAGGATTGACGCTGGAACCATCTGCGTCACAGGCCCTTCCAGCGTGTTCCGTACAGCCTCCGCCTTACGACGGTCCGGAACGGACAAGACGATCACATCGCTGTTCATAATCTGCGGGATCGTCATGGAAATGGCCTCGTTAGGCACATCGGCAAGGCTGTTGAACCAACCTTCGCCGAACTGCTGCTTGCGGCACCGTTCGTCCAATTGAACAACGCAGAAGCTTCCGGCTGCTTCGAAATTCGCCGGCGGGTCGTTGAAGGCAAGATGCCCGTTCTCTCCGATGCCCGCGAACGTCACGTCGATAGGATGTTGCGCGATCAGCGCGTCCATCTTCTCGAGCTCCGCCGGCACGCTGGGAGCGTCGCCCTCGATGAAATGAAATGCCTTGAGGTGCGGAACATACGATACGAAACGCTCTTTGAGATAACGACGGAAGCTGGCCGGATGCGTTGGCGGCATAGCGATATATTCGTCTAGGTGGAACGCTGTGACGCGCGACCAATCGATGTCCTGCAGCTGCACGAGCGCGGCGAGCATCTCGAATTGACTGGCGCCGGTTGCGATCACGATATTGGCCGCACCGCGGCGTTGGATGGCCGACCGGATGGCCATCGCTCCGCAGTCTGCTGCCAATTCGCCGAGAGTAGACTTGTTCGCGTCGATCTGAACTCTGATCATCATGTTTCCGTTCGGGTCAGGCTGTTCGCATCGACCTAATTGCCGGTCGCTGTTGCGTAGTCATCCGCGATTACCTTCTGCGGGAAGCTTGTGCTGTGCGCCGCCGCGGAGCGGAGCGGACGCGGTCGTCGCGCGGACGACGAACTCGCAGGGAAAATTGATGCGTTTTTCGCGGAACGCGGTACCACGAAGGACGTCGAGCAAAAGATCGGTCGCCCGCCTGCCCACCTCAGCGCATCGTATCGTAACCGACGTCAAAGGAGGATAGGTCGTCATCGCCAGGATCCCGTCACAGCCGATCAGGCTGAAATCGGCCGGGACGGAGAGTCGTCGGCTCGCGAGCCCCGCCATGATGCCTTGCGCAATCACGTCATCGTATGCCAAAGCCGCAGTTGCGCCGGACCTCAACAATTCGTCCGCGCAGGCCAGCCCCGCTTCGTAGGTTGGGCGTGACGCGGCAATCCTTGTTGCCCGCAACCCCAAACGCTCGACCGTTTTCTGCACAGCTTGCCCACGCTGCCGGTTCGACCAGGAAAGGTCAGGACCGGCGACATATGCGATGAGGCGATGGCCGAGTGCCGCAAGGTGCTCGACGCCCTCGGCATAGCTCGGCCCCGTATCGACGAGCAGGCGGGAAAGGCCAGGAACGTCTCGGTTGACGAGGATCAGCGGCCGTCGCGCGGCGTGCTTCTGAACCTGCTCCTCGGCAAGCCGCGAAGACACCAGGATGAACCCCTCGACCTGAGCTGCGAGTTTGCTCAGCAGAACGTCCTCAAGCTGCGGTGTTTCGTCGGAATCGCCGAGCAGGGTGGCATAGCCCTGGTCGCGAGCCCTTGCCTGCGCGCCGCGCATCAATGCCGCGAAGAAGGGATTGGTGATGTCCGGCACGATCAGCGCGATGTTGCCGGCACGGCCGGTGCTGAGGGCACGGGCCATGTGGTTCGGTATATACCCGGTCCGCTCCGCTACAGCTCTGACGTGCTCCACGGTCTTACGGCTCAGGAGATGCGGATGGCTGAAGGCGCGTGACACCGTTGCCTGCGAGACGCATGCCTCTTCAGCCACCTGCTTGATCGTCACAGGCAACCAGCCGTCCGAACTTCGTCGGGGAGCCATGCCGCATCCATCTGAAACCGCTTTCATGTAAGCGGTTGCATAACGCTGCGTCAATCGATCTTTTACGCATGTGAGCGCGCATTCGCGGGCGAGCCGGTTCTGCCAGCTCTCGCGCCAAAAGATTCACGCTGAGCAATTTAGCTTCGAATTCGCCCGTAAATTCGTCTGCTCTGCTGCCCGATAGCGCGCCCACGCGCTATAGGATTGCCGCCCCGGTGCCGTTTGGCGTGAGAGCTGACAGAACCGTCCGATCCCGCCGCTCGGTCACCGCCGCTGACCCGCAGCACCTGCACTCCGTCCGGCGTCCCCCGATCAACCCGTCGCTGGACAGGAACCTTCCCAAGGCCGTCCCGCCTCGCCATCCTGGCCGCCGTTAGCCGGAGAGTTGACGGAACTTTCTGACAAGACAACGATCAACTTCGCAACTTCTCCGTCTGCGCACCCGCCACAATCAGCATGTCCTCGCCTCTCGCCGCCGTCTGCTCCAGCATCGCCGCGCGGCCTCGGTGCTCGCGATCCTGCAGGCTGCATAGTCCTGCTGGCTTCTACGTTATCCCGGCCGTCCCCCGCTGGCGCGAAACCTGACGGAACCCAAATACCAAAGCCACGAAAAACCGACCTACAGGCGTGACGCCACACGAGGGACGGAGCAACTTGACCTCTCCAACCCCAATCAGAGAGGACTCTCAAATCCGGGCGTTTCGTTCGTTCTTGCGCAGCAAGGAAAGCGCCTTCCCAAAGCGCGCGGCGTGTTCACACTTGCGCCGGGACAGCCTTACTGCCGCTGACAGTGGTCGAGCCCCGGACGATCAGGCGATGGGCGAGGAGGGTGCGGGCCGGCAAGTAGACGCTTCCTGCTTCGAGTCCCAGCCCTACTGCCTTGGCCCCGATTTCATAAGCCGGCAGGCGCACGGTCGTCAGGTCCAGGATTTGCGAATATTTGGCGTCGTCGATGCCCGCCACGGAAACCCGGCTCGGCACGTTGACGCCGGCCTGTCGGAAGGTCGAGATGATGCCGATGGCGACGTCGTCTGAGGCGGCGATGACGGCGTCGGGCAGCGGCCCGGACAACAGCGTCGCCGCAGCGATCCGGCCGTGACTGACGCCGAATCCACCCGGCAATTGCCAGGACCAGTCAAGCCCGGCATCCCGCATCGTCTCTTCGAAGCCGCGCTGCTGGTCCAGGCTGACGCTGAAGCCGGCCGGGCCACGCACATAGGCGATGCGGGGGTGGCCGAGACCGAGCAGGTACCGGGTCAGATCATGCACGGCCGAGCATATATCCACCGTCACGATCGGCACCCCGTCGACATCGCGATCCGTGAGGCAGATCACCCTCACCTCCCGAGAGACCTCGGCGATCGCGTCGGCAACCTCCCGGCTATGCGCAGATTTGGGGTAGTACCCCTCGGCGAGCAGGATCATGGCGACGTTCTGCGCACGCAGGGCGCGCAGATAGGCGATTTCCTGGATGGGGTTGCGATCGGCGTTGCAGATCATCGTCATGTGACCGTGGCTGCGGGCGACGTCGTCCGCGCCGCGAACCAGTTCGGCGAAATACATATCGGTGATGTCGCCGATGATGATCCCCACCGTCCGATTGACGTTAGTGGCAAGGGCGCGGGCAATCGCGTTGGGGGTGTAGCCGAGCTGCCGGGCGGCCTGCAGCACCCGCAGGCGCGTCTCCTCGCGCATCGGGTGCTTGGCACCGCTGAGGACGCGTGAAACCGTGGCCAGCGACAGGCCTGTGTGCCGCGCCACATCGAGCAGTGAGGATTGAGAGGGCTTTGCCCGCACCTTATCGCGAACCGAAATGTTGAACCGAAATGCTGGACGACATTATGATGGCATACCATTGCTGTGGGGAAGTCAGAAGCGGATCCTCTGCCGAAGGCCCTCAGCTTCTGGTTCAGGCGCCGCCGCTCGGAGGTATCCACAGGGCAGCTGCATCGGAACGTAACCCGACGATGTCATGACCTCACCTCCAAAACGACGCGGTGAAGGCGGGTTTCGCCCGGCTGCAGATGCAACATGGAGGGCTTTGCCGAAAGCTCTCCGTCAAACCCTTCGAGATCGCCGTGCCCGGTCCAGCCCTCGAGACTGACGAAGGGTCCGCCGGGCTTCGCCCAGATCGCAAGGTGCGGGAAATTCTCGAAAGTGAGCCGGACGACCTGCCCTTCACCATTGCGCAGTTCGAGCCACCGGCTGCGCGCGTCAAGGAAGCACAAGGCCTTCGCCCCCTCGAACAGGAAATCGGCAAGCAGGATCCGGCGGCCACGCAGCGTCGCCAAGGGGCGGCGGCGCCCGGTGAACAGCCCGGCGTCGGAGAAGGTCTCAACCTTCGGCACCTCCTCCTGCTCGAACTCTATGATGCAGCGGTTGCGGCCCGCTTCGACCGCCGGCCACGGAAAGGCCGGATGAAACCCTAGCGCATAGTCCAGTCCAGCCTGCAGCCCGGCTCCGACCTCAAAGCCGATTTCGAGCTTCCCCGCGCTCATCCGGAACAGCACTTCGAGTCGGAAAGGGGCCGGAAACTCCACCAGAGTAGCCGCACTTTCGGTGAGCAATAAACGGGCAGAGGATGCCGCTTCTTCGATCAGGGTGAAGCGACTGTTGCGCGCGAAACCATGCATGTCCATGGGATGTTGGCGGCCGTTGATCCGGATCATACCGCCATTGAGCCGACCGACGACAGGAAACAGCAGGGGCGCGGTGTAGCCCCACCAGTCGGGATCGCCGGTCCAGATGATCGGCCTGCCGGCGAGCTCCAACCGCTGCAATTCCGCGCCTTTGAGCGCGATCACTGCGACATCGTGGCCGTCACGCAGAACAATCGCATCTCCCGTCTCCGAAGCTGCCGTCGTTGGAGATTTCACGGCCATGCGCCCTCCTTCTCCGCGGTCCTCCACCGGTGTGCGGGATGCGTCAGAGCACCGGTCACCGAGCAAAGAAATTAGCAGAAAGCTATCGGCGCAGACAGAAAAGAAAGCGCTTTCCTAGCCTATCCCGCTGTGCTAGCGCTTTCCGCCGGAGGGGGCCACGGCAGTTTTCTCGTTGTGACGAGCGAGCGAGCCGGGAGGCCGGTGTGGTCATAGGGTGCTCACCAAAGCAATGGCGATCTCGCTTTCTAATTTCGCTGAACCGCGACTGGACAGGGTCACAAGACCTTTCGGCGGCGCCAACGCCCTGAGGGAAATTGACATCGCCATCCGCCGCCGCGAATTCATCGCCTTGCTCGGGCCGTCCGGATGCGGCAAGTCGACGGCCCTCAATTGCATCGCCGGCCTGCTGACGTGACCTCCGGCGGCATTTGGCTCGACGAGCAACGCATCGACGATGTCCGTCCGGAAGCCCGCCGCCTCGGCATGGTGTTCCAGACCTACGCACTGTTTCCGCACATGGCGGTGTGCAGGAACATCAGCTTCGGCCTGCGCATGCGAAAAGTGACCCCCGCGGAGATCCGCCGCCGCACTGACGAGGCTATCCGCGTCGTGCGGTTCGATTGGCAGCAAGAAAAGGTGCCGTCCCAGCTTTCCGGCGGCCAGCAGCAGCACGTCGCAATCGCCCGTGCCATCGAGCCCGGCGCCGCGGGATTGCAAACTGTCGTCGAAACCGTCGAGTACCGTGGACGCGAATTCGTCGGCACCGGTCGCGCCGTCGATGGCAGCGACCTGGTGTTCCGCTCGCCGCAACCGATCGAAATCGGCGCCCAGGTCATCCTGCACGCCGACGCCGACCGCGTGCTGATCTTTCCCGCCCCGGCGGCGCGGGCCTGACGATGACGCTGTCGACTGCCGATCGGTCGGAGAGCATCAGCCTGCGCCGCAAACTCCGCGAGCGGGGCATCGACCGGGTCCTGCTGCTCGTCGTTCCGGCGGCGTTGCTGGTCGTTGGCCTCTTCGTCAACCCGTTCCTTTATGGGCTGCTGCTGTCGTTCCACCCGCAGACCGGCGGCGGCTGGTTTGACAACTACGTGCGGTTCTTCCGCGACCCGTTCCTGCTCAGGACCCTGCCCACCACAATTTCCATCGCCCTCCCGGTCACCCTTACCAATCTGGTGATCGCGGTCCCGGTGGCTCTCAAGGTCCGGCGGCTGAAGCGCTCGCGGCTGCTCAGCGTCGTGCTTATCCTGCCGATCGCGCTCGGCACGGTGCTGGTGGCAGATGGGCTCCTCACCTATCTGGGCCCGCAAGGTTGGCTCAACCGTGTCCTGCTCGGGCTGCACCTCATCTCCGAACCGCTGCGACTAACCCACAATTACTGGGGCGTGTTCGTCGCCATGCTGATCTCGGGCTTTCCCTTCACCTTCATGATGACGCTCTCCTACGCCTCCGGCATCAACCCGGCGCTCGAGAGTGCTGCGGCGACCCTCGGGGCCGGCCCGCTGCAGCGCTTCGCCCATATTCTGCTGCCGCTGCTGGTGCCGGGGCTCGCCATCACCTTCTGCCTCTCCTTCGTCGAGGCCTTCTCCGTGTTCCCCACCGCCGTGCTCGTCGGCTCGCCCGCCGGCGCCACTAGGGTTATCGCCATTGCCGCCTACCAGGCGGCCTTCGAACAGTACGATTTCCCGATGGCCTCATCGATCGCAATGATCATGGCCGCCTGCCAGCTACTCGTCTTCCTGGTGCTGCTCGCCTTCCGCAGCCTGTTCTATCGCGGCTCGAGTGATGGGGCGAAGGGTTAGCCCGATGCGCACCTCACTCGGCATGAAGGCCTGGTCGACGCTCATCTGGGTGGTGATCGCCTTCGTTATCGTCAACATCGTCGCCGTGATCGCCGCGGTTCTGGTCAATTCCTTCGGCACGCGCTGGTTCCGCGGCTGGCTGCCGGAGGGGTTCACCACTGGCTGGTACGGGTCGGCCTGGAATGAGTTCCAGCTCAGCCAGGTGACGCTCGTCACCCTTCAAATCGTGCTCGCGGTAGTCGTGCTGGCGGCGATCATCGGGGTCCCGGCGGCCTATGCCCTGGCGCGCCGCGAGTTTCCCGGCAAACGCTTCGTAGTCCTGGGCTTCCTGTTGCCGGTGCTGGTGCCGCGTATCACCTTCGGTATTCCGCTCGCCACTGTTCTCTACCAGCTCGGGCTCGGCGGCACATTCTGGGGCGTGGTGCTCGCCAACCTCATCAACACCGTGCCCTTCGTCATCCTGATCATGATCCCGTTCATCGAGCAGATCGATACTCGAATCGAGGCGGCGGCGCGGGTGTTCGGGGCCAATACCTTCCAGCTCTTCGTGCACGTGCTGCTGCCGCTGATGGCACCGGGCGCGTTGACGGCGCTGCTGCTGTCCATGGTCAGGACCATTTCCGAATTCGAGCTCACCTTCCTGACGGCCGGCCCCTCCAACCAGACGCTGGTGGTGGCGCTCTATTACGCCGTGTTCTCGCCCGGTGTACGGCCCCCCCAATCGATCGATGCGTTGGCGGTCATCTACATGGGCACGGCGATGTTCTGGCTGCTGATCGCCCTGCACTTCGTCAACCCCGCACAGATCGTTCGCGGGACCGGACGCGCGGCCAAGTGAAGTCCCGAATAGTCGAATTCCTGTGAACGTTGAGGAGACGTAAAGTGCAGTCCACGTCCAGTCGACGGCCCTTCAATCGCCGAGACTTCGTCATTGCTGCCGGCGGCACCGTTCTGGCGTCATCCATTGGCGCCGTCAGGGCCCGTGCGCAGACGCTGCCCAAGCCCGCCAAGCCCATCGTCATGAGCGTGCTCGACGTCACCGGCGTTCTGCAGGTAGTCCAGCCCATCTTCGAGAACTACAAGGCCGCGCATCCCGACATGGTCTCGGATTTCGCCTTCGTGAAGGCGCCGGCGCCGGAGCTGGCGGGCAAGCTGCAGGTGCTGGAGAAGTCGGGCCACCTCGACGTCGACCTGATCCTGACCGGCACGGACGGCATGGCTGCCGGGCTGCAATATGGCCTGTTCGAAGAACTGATACCCAAGCATGCCAGCTACTTCCCCGATCTCGACCAGCGCCAGCTGCCGGGCGCCAATGCGCTACAGAAGATGACCAAGGGCTTCGGCATCGTTAACGAATACTATCCAGGCGGCCCGCTGCTGTTCTTCATGCCGGACGTGGTCAAGAATCCACCTAAGACAGCGCAGGGGCTGCTCGATTGGGCCAAGGCCAATCCCAACAAGTTCTCCTATCCGCGTCCGTCCAACTCCGGTCCGGGCCGCACCTTCGTGATGGCGCTGCCGTACATCCTCGGCGACTCCGCCGCGCTCGATCCGGTCAACGGCTGGAGCAAGACCTGGGCATATCTCAAGGAAATCGGCAACTACATCGACTACTATCCCTCGGGCACTGCACAGCTCCTCACCGAATTCGCCCAGGGCACCCGCACGCTGCTGGTGACCACGACCGGGTTCGACATCAATCCGCGCGCCCTCGGCATCGTGCCCAAGGAAGCGACGATCTCGACCTTCGACAATTTCCACTGGATCTCGGGCTGCGACTTCTACGTCGTCCCCAAGGGTCTGGCGGAAGATCGGCTGGCGGTGGTGCTCGACTATATCGCGTTCGGGCTTGAGGCCAAGCAGCAGGCGATTCTGTTTGACACCGGCTATCTCTATCCCGGTCCTTCCATGAAGGGCGTGACGCTCGACATGGCGCCGGCGAAATCGCAGCAGGTGATCAAGGAATTCGGCCGTCCGGAATATGCCGACATGATCGCGAACCATCCGGTCGAAGTGCCGCTCGACGCCGCCAACATGGTGAAGATGTTCTCCATCTGGGACGAGCAGATCGGCAGCGCCAAATAATCGCGTTCTGCTCAAATGTGCGAAGGGGAGGGCGGCCAATCCGGCCGCTCTCGCCTGAATTTCCAGGCAATGGTCAGGCACTAGCTGCCCTTGTTCGAAAGCGTCAGGAATGGTCAAGACAGCGGTGGTGATCGGGGCGGGAATCGCCGGGGCTTGCTGCGCGGGCTATCTGCAAAAGCGCGGCATCGACGTGACACTTGTGGACCGAACGGGTATTGGCGAGGAAACCTCGTTCGGCAATGCCGGCTCGCTCAATCCAGACGGCATCCTGCCGGTGGCCATGCCGGGAATGATCAAGCAGGTTCCCAAATGGCTGCTGGACTCCAAGGGGCCGCTAGCGCTCCGCTGGTCGTACCTGCCGTTCTCGGCCGCATGGCTCACCCGCTTTCTGATGTGCGCCAATCGAGAGCAGATGCAGAGAAGTGCGCAGGGCATGAAGCTCCTCGCCTCGCGAGTATTCGAGTGTTATAGCGAGTTGCTGCCGCCCGACCGATATCGGGAGCTAATCCAGCACCGTGGCTGCCTCTACGTCTATGAGACGGCGGAAGCCCGCGTTGGCGAGAAGACTTCGGTTGCCCTGCGGCGGAGTTTCGGCGCGGTGCTTGAAGAAGTCGACGGGTCGGAAATCCGGCAGATGGAGCCTGGCCTGTCGGCCCAGTTCGCATACGGCTTCTTTGCGCCGAACGCAGCGCTGACCGTCGATCCCCGCCGGCTGACTCAGGCCGTGGCTGACGAGGCGCTAACCGCCGGCGCCAATTTTGTGAAGGTGGATGTCACCGGCATCGGTCGCAGCCGGAACGGGCAGAAGATCGTCCGCGGCCGCGGCGGCGTGGAACTGGCGGCCGACGCCATCGTGGTTGCGGGGGGCGCCTGGTCGAATCGGATCGCGGCGACAATCGGCGATCACTTTCCGCTCGAATCCCAGCGCGGCTATCACGTGACCTTCGTCAATCCGGGCGTCGTCGCCAACCGCATGATCTCCTGGGGCGGGCGCCGTACCTTCGCGACGCCGATGGAGGTTGGACTGCGCGTCGCCGGCACAGTCGAGATCGCCGGGCTCAAGGCCGCCCCGAACTGGGAACGCGCCGATATCCTGCTCGCGGCGGCACGGGCAATGTATCCTGGCTTGAATCTCGAGAACACGTCGCGCTGGATGGGCCACCGGCCCTGCCTGCCCGACAGCCTGCCGGTGATCGGCGAGTCCCGGCGTATGTCCGGCGTCTTCTACGCCTTCGGCCATCAGCATTTGGGGATGATGAGCTCGGCCGCAACCGGACGTGTCGTCTCGCAACTTGTCGCCGGCGAGAGCCCGGAATTCGATCTCGGCGCCTTCCGGCCGGACCGCTTCTGAGCAGACCGTCGACCCAGGGCTGGCCGGCCTTGCATCGAGCCCGGCTGCGGCCCCGATCAAGGGGGCCTTCAACGCATCGGGCCGGGGCTTGTCGGCACCATCAACTTGATGGACCGCGGTCGAGGCGATGCTCGCGGTGAGTTCCGGGAGACGAACGGCTATACCGCAGCAGTGATGCAGGTGATCTCGGCCCAGGTCTGAAATGCCTGCATCCTGTTGGCGCGGTGACGGTCGGCAGTGTTGTGATTACGGCGGCGGTGAAAGAGGTTGTTGATCTGGTCATGGGCGGAGAGGAAACGGCCGGAACTAAACAACCGGCCTCGTGGTACGCATGCCCGGACCGCAGCGCACACCGCTCCAGATCGCCGAACTGGTTGAACACGAACGGCGGATGATAGCAGGTGCAGCCGAAATGGCCGTTATAGGCGGAGCCCTCCTGCGCGCCGTGCGTCTCGCTGACGCTGCTATCCATGTCGCGCACGATGATGGTTTGCGGCCTGCGCGCGTGCACCCGGTCGATCCTGGCGCCTGACAGATCGGCCAGGGCCGCCAGGTTGGCCGCATTGGTCAGCCAAGCGGTCTCGAAGCGGCCCATCTGGCTGGTCGAGGCGGCGGCGCGATCGAGCCCCCGCCGATCCACCACGGCGCGCATCGCCGGATCGTGCGCCAAGCGATCGGCGTCGTTGACATCCTCATAGCCGGCGAGGCGGCCGAACAGAAACTAGCGAAACAACCCGGTCAGCAGGTGGCGGGTGTTCTTGCCGTGCCGGCAATTCGACAGCGCCGCCCCCGCCAGATCGGTCAGTCCGACCGCGTCGTCGAGCTCACGATAGGCGAGCAGCCCGGCGTCGGAGGTGACGCGGCTGCCATGGAACTCCAGCTTCAGCGGCCTATCGAAATCGACCCGCAGCGAGCCGTCATCCGGTTCACCCGCTGGGTGTTCCATGAACCCACCACCGTGCCCAACGCAATACATTGGTATTCATGGCAGATTCGCCCGACGCGTACAAGCAGAAGGTCGTTTATCCGGGAAATCCGGGATAAGATTGCCGCCCCGGAGCCGTTTGGCGCGAGAGCTGGCAGAACCCCTCCATTCTGACCCAAGCTGTCGCACGCTGTCAGCTAACATGACAACGCCGCCTCAGTCATCGTTGCCTATTCCATAGCACCTAAACCAAAGTATAATAGCCTTTATCGATCCAATAACCCACGTTTCCTCGAGTTCGTTCGATCAAGCTCTGACGCGATGGCGTCGCACGCCTCGCCAGTGGCAGTCAAAAATTGGACGCCGGAGACCGCATTGCCCGACAATCTGCTGATCTCGATTATCGATGATGACGAGTCCGTTCGTGAGGCGATAAGGGGGCTCCTGAGATCGCTAGGGTTCTTGATCGAAGCCTTTTCATCGGCGCAGGACTTCTTGGAATCCCCTCGTCTCCGCGAGACGGCTTGTCTAATCGCGGACATCCACATGCCCATAATGACCGGGTTGGAGCTATACGGTCGCCTAGTGGAATTAGGCCATACCATTCCGACGATCCTGATTACGGCCTACCCTGACGATAGCGTGCGCGCCCGCGCCCTGAAAAATGGCGTGATCTGTCACCTGAGCAAGCCGTTTGCAGCAGATGACCTGCTCCGATGCGTCGGCTTGGCTCTGGAGCGGCAGAAAGCGGCTGAAGGGCATTCATGAACCGTCGCCCTGCACAGGCAATGTCAACTGGCAGACGACGCCCTGTGGCGTTCGCGGTCGCCCACAATCGTCTTCCATGCGCTTCAATGATCGAATGGCAGATCGATGGGCCCATTCTCAGGCCACCGGACTTGGTCGTATAAAAGGATTCGAAAATACGCTCGAGATTTGTGAGATCGAATCCTGGACGCGAATCCTGCACTGTGACTAAGATAACGCTGGGCTCGTTTCGACTGTTGCTGATCTGCAACTCTCGAAACCCCGCGCCGACGCCGTCATCGCTTCGACGGCGTTGATGATCAAGTTGAGGATCACTTGTCGCAACTGCACCCGGTCACCTTGAATGAGCGGTAACCGCTCCGCAAATCCCGTGCGGATCGTAGTACAACTCTTCACCCGGATCTCCTCTAGATTTGGGCGGTTAAGCACCGAGCCAGCGCAAGGCAGCTTGGGCGTTGGTGACGACCGCGGCGATCGGCTGGTTGACTTCATGAGCAATCGAGGCTGACAGCTACCCCATTGTTGCGGTGCAGTTCGCGTGTGCCAGTTCCATCTGAACCTCACGGTATAGCCGCTCGCCTTCGCGTAACTCCTCCTCAGACCGCTTGCGTTCTGTCAGATCAACAACGAAGGCGGCCCCTAGAGTTGACCTGGATCGGTGGACACTCTGCTGCTTAGGTTGTTTCGGCTTTCCTGTGCATTTGACCTTCTTAGGCGATGAGTGAGAGATAGCCGATGGCGGAATGGCGGCGAGCGGGATTGTACCAGCCTTCCACGTAGCTGAAGATGACCCTTCGTGCCTCGGCCTGCGATACGAACTGACGGCGGCCGAGCAGTTCGCATTCCAACGTCGCAAAGAAGCTTTCGCACAGCGCATTATCATACGCATCGCCGACCGACCCCATCGATGGTCGGATACCGACCTCACGGCAGCGGCCGCCAAAGGCAAGAGCGGTGTACCGGCTACCTTGATCGCTGTGGTGAATGACATCGGTCGGCCTGCGCTGACCGATCGTCATGTCCAGCGCGGCCAGAACCAGCTCCGTCCGCAAGTGGGTCTCCATCGACGAACCGACGATCCGGTGGCTGAAGGCGTCCAGAAGCACGGCCAGATACAGGAACTCCGCCGCGGTCGGGATGAACGTGATGTCCGCGACCCAGAACTGATTGGGTCGCTCCGTCTTGAATTTTCGATCCACCAGGTCCGGTGCCGGGCGCGCATCGCGATCGCGTTGCGTGGTTACGATGCCGCGACGGCGGCTGACGCCGACAAGTCGGGCGGCCTTCATCGCGGTCGGCTTGCTTGACCCAGTTCGTGATCGCCTGCGCGGTTGGCTCGAACTCGCGCGACAACTCCTCGGGCATCCTTCCCGATCGAACCAGATCAATCATCCGGTGTCGGAATTCAGGCGCATGGCGGCAGTGGTTCTTCGGCATGGCGGGCACCTCCTTCTCAAGCGAAAAGGTGTCCACCGATCCGGGTCAACTCCACCCCTCGTCTAGCCGTTCGCCAAACCCCGCCGCGCCGACCAGCATACGCACGCGGCCGCCTGACGGTAGAGCGAACGGCCAATTGCCACATTTGCCTGCATGATTCAGACTGTCTTTCGGCGCGTCGGCGTCGTCGCTGGGATCGGCGTGCCGCGGCCGGGCGGGATGCAAGTCCCTGAAACACCTCAAGAGACGGGCGTCCGCCCGGCGCCGGAAAACCGGCGGGGAAGGGGACTTTGCCCGCAGCACCGCCTGCGACACGAGGAGAGGCCATGACGCGCTGGTTTGCTTCTCCGGTTTCCCCATCCGGCCACCCGCTGCGGCGTGGCAGGACCGAGCGGGCCACCTTTCGCGACGGACGCCTGGTGCATGGCAGCTGACGCGCCCCCGTCGATCACGATCGGCCCGGCCGGGGAGGTGTTCGGGAAGACCGCGCCGCCGAGCACCGCGATGGCCGTGCGGCTGGCGCGAATCGCCGGCGAGGCGCTGCCGCCAGAATTGGCCCATTTGGCTGACGGGGTGTTCGGCGAAGCGCTCGCCAAGGCTGTCGAGTACGCGCAGCACTCGGTCTCGCCGACGACGGAAAAAATCTACGCCGATGACTGGGCGGCCTTCCGCGCGTGGTGCGTCGAACATCGCGCGCCGTATTTGCCGGCGCCGCCGTCGGTCGTCGCCGCCTATCTTGCACATCGCGCCAGTCACGCTCGGCCGCAGCGGGCTGCGGCTGATCCTGGCCTCCGTGGCATTTCATCATCGCCGAGCGGGCCATCTCTGGTCGCCCGCCGACCCGGTGATCGCCACGGTGATGCGCGGCATCCTGCGCGAGCAAAAACGCCCGGTGCGGCCGGCCGCGGCGCTCACCTCGACCGAGATCCGGAAACTGCTCGCCGCGTGCGGCGACGATCCCGGGGGACCTGCCGGTCTGCCCGGCCTGCGCGACCGGGCGCTGCTGCTGACCTGCTTCGCCGGCGGCCTGCGCCGCTCCGAGCTGGTGGCCCTCGACCGTGAAGATGTCCGGTTCACGCCGGACGGGCTGGTGCTGCGCATCCGCCAGTCCAAAGGCGACCAGGAAGGGGAGGGGGCGGATGTCGGGATCGCCCGCGGCACCCGGCCCGAGACCTGTCCCATGCGCGCCATAGAGATCTGGCTGCGCCGTGCCGGCATCGAATATGGCCCGATCTTCCCGCGGCTGACCGTCGCCGGGACGATCGAAGGCCGGCTGACCGGCAACGGCGTGTGGAAGATTCTGCGCCGCCGCGCGGCCCAGGCCGAGCTGACGGTCGATGACGGCGAGCGTCTGTCGCCGCACGGCATGCGGGCCGGCTTCATCACCGAGGCCTACCTCAAT
This sequence comes from uncultured Pseudomonadota bacterium, assembly GCA_963764895.1. Classification (GTDB taxonomy): domain Bacteria; phylum Pseudomonadota; class Alphaproteobacteria; order Acetobacterales; family Acetobacteraceae; genus CAVXUK01. The sequence continues at coordinate 1,641,205 of CAVXUK010000004.1, read as the reverse complement.
GGCGCGCTGGACGAGCAGGTGATGGCGCACGCCCGCCAGAAGGACGTGACCACCACGCGCCGCTACCGCAAGCGGGTCAAGACCGTCGCCGCCAGCCCGACCAAGCTGCTGGATCTCTGAGTCGCGATGGGCACGTCCGCCTCCGTTCGCCCCGCTTTGGGAAAAGCGTCCGGAGAAGAGGACGCGCTGGCGCTGCCGCACGGGTGCTCGCCTTGACGCGGTGAACTGAATGATCGGCGATGCATTCGATGACGCGGCGCAGATAAGCTTGCAGATCGAGCCCGCTCAATTGACGGTCTCGATCAGGCGGTAGATTGCAGCCCATCTGCCGCCGACATCCGAACCGGCGACAGTCTTCAAGCGCGGCAATAAAGGAACGACCCCGCCGTCCCGGCGCCTGTAGCCCGGAGCGGTCATCCAGAACGTCGCCGGCGCCCATCCATAGACTCGTCGCAGCGTCTCGCCCATGAGAGCGGCCTTGTCACTCTCGGACAGGCGGTCAGTCATTCGAAACGCCTCGACGCCTTCCCTGTAGGTGAGGAACGCAACCGCACGGGTCCAGTCCGTACCCCACATGCAGCGATCAAGGCCATACGCATCGAAAATCCGAGCAAGCGGGTCCCAGATGTCCCGATAGGGGAAAGCCTCCTGTGAAAGTGTGCAGGCCCCGCTGACCTTGATCCTGACGTTGTCGTAGCTCGCCAACTCGAGCACTTTCGGCAGATCGGCCCAAGGTTCCGCGGGGACAGGCGGTTCGAAGGGCTGCTGCAGCCCGAGATGGTCGATCACGATCACCGTACCGGGATTTTGGGCTATCAGCGCCTTCGCCTGCTCGAGGCGTCCCCAGCACAGCAAGTTGATGGGCAGTGAGTGCCGCGCGGCGGCGGCGAGAACTCGGCCCATGCCGGGATCGCCGGCGTCATCTGTGGCTCCGTAGGCCAGCAGGAGCCGGATGGCGACCGCTCCATCCGTGGCAGCCCACTCGGCAATCGTGTCGTCGACCGCAGGGTCGCTCGGGTCGACCGGCTTGATCAGCCCAAACCTATCGGGATGGGCAGCGTGGACCGTGAGGGCGTAGCTCGCGTCGTACCGATACATCGAGTAGGGAGAGACCAGCAGCGCGCCGTCGACGCCGACTGCGTCCATCGCAGCGACCATCTCGTCACCTGTCGCAGATTTCGGCCCTGCGAGAACGCCGGCCCACGGCCGGCCCGGATGGTTGCGCTCGTAGGCGTGCACCTGGGCGTCGATTGTTAGCATACATGCCTCCTCCCCGATCATATCGGGTATATCACCGTAAGCCATCGTGCTGATGATGGTCGATCTTATCCGAAGACGAGGGTCGCAAGTTCGAATCGTGTCCGGTCCGCGAGTGACCAAGGAATTCTGCGACTTTCCGGCCGCCATTCTCTTCCGGTTGATCGGATCGGCCAGCCCTCGGAGGCTGGTACGGCAGTTATATCTGGCCTCAGAGGAAGCAGCTTACGTACGGGCGCAACAATTGGTGTGAACGATGGCGCATTCATCCCCTAGATTTGGCGTCCGACGTGGTTCTGTCTTTTCTGTCAGGTCTCGCAGTTGGACGACAAGACACTGATATGCATGTCAGATTCGCCGTGCGCGTACAAAAAACTGTTTTCGCCCAGGAAATCCGGGTTCAATATGCAAGCTGTTGGCTGGCCGCACCCAAGAGTTTGCCCGTCTGCATGACGAGTTTGCCGGACATTTGGCGCGGACGCACCAAGGGTGGGTGCTTGACGTCGCGCGCGCTGTAGGTCGCTGCCCCCAGCTTCCCCGTCTTATCGCGGTTGCGAATGGCTTGGAACCGCCGTACGCCCTTCACTTCGGACGGACAATCTCGGCCTCGGCTCAGGTCGCGAACTCATCAAGGCGGGCCAATAGTGCCTCAGCGTCGGCCTTGCTTCGGCCCCGCTTCCCGTATTGGACATCGTCCTTCTCGCTGAGGATCCGGCGGAGATCGGTTTCCTGGGCGTTCGGCAGACGATTTCCCAACGTGTCGCGTAACGTTTTCACGGCAGCGGCATGGTCCTGTCGATTCGCCCGCCCCGTCGTCGCGGTCCGTGCGTCCGTGGAGGCTATTGCGGCGTTGACGATCTGAGACATCGCGGGATGCCGATGTCTTCGTATTCCGCAAGCAAGACCTCGTTCCGGGCTGCCCTCAAATAGGCTCGTGCTATCCTCAGGCGCCCATCCCTGAATGCGGCACCGCCGCTCTTGGTCGGGCCCGTTTTGGTCAGGCCGCCACCAGTTTTCTGGCGGCCCACCTTCATCGCGCGGTCGCGATTCCGCCAGAGCGATCTGGACAGTTCGTTCGCCTTATATTGTTTGGGAAGGCCCGTGCCGGCGCCGATGCGGCCCATCGTGCGCCGCGCTGAAGGCGGTCGCGCCCCAGCTTTGGGTCTATGATCGGACCGAGTACATCGACACCAATGCTGGGCCATCGCCGGTCAGCGAGCAGATCCGCATCCGTTCGAATGATGTCACGCGCTACGCCCGAGCGGGTCGGCGGCGTTTTTGGGGGCGGGTTGATTCACTTCCAATGGCAGTCCCAGAACCGCCGATCCCATGATGGGGAAGTCGCAAAAACAGGGCGTCGACGCGTTGCCGCTGGGGGCGAGCTCTCGTTGTCAGCATTGTTCAGGCCAACCGTTCAGAAGTCCTAGCAGGGCTCTCGACGCGAAGAACTCGGGCCCGAAGCCCACATCGGCTCGTTGCACTAGCGGCCGTTGAGTTTGACTGCTTCCGGCGTGATCTGATTTTTTTGGACATTGCGGGACCGCTCGCGCGATCAGCGCTGTCGACATTCAGCTGAGAAGTCTGGATTGAACTTACCAGACAGCGTCGGAAACGACCGAGACATCGCTCCGGGGCAGAGAGCCAGATTCGGCGACAGTGGCATCAATGCCCACCTGGCGGTGCGTGGCCGAGGTCAAGCCCCGCAGCCGCGAAGCGGGGCGTCGAAGGCGCCGGGCTTGAGGTCGGCCACACACCGCGAGACCATCAAAGCCGCCGCTCGTCGCCCCCAAAATCTGACACTGCCCGACAGATCGAGTGCCGATTTGTACAGCTTTCGCCACCGGCGCAACGCGCCACCGTCACGTCCGAAATTCCGGTTGCACCGCTCGCCTGATCTTCCGAAGTATTGGGTGACGAATTGGTCTTATGTCGACATGTAAGGATAGAACAAATGGCTGACACCGGGATCAAGCGGCTGGACGCGATCGAGCCGCGGCGCGGCGCGGCCGTGCTGTTGGAAGTGCTGCGTAGCGAGGGCTGTCGCTATATCTTCGGCAACCCCGGCACGACCGAACTTACCCTCATGGATGCGCTCACCGGGGCGCCCGACATCAGCTACATCTGGGGCCTGCAGGAAGCGAGCGTGGTGGCTATGGCCGACGGCTACGCCAGTGCTTCGGGCCGCCCCGGCTTCGTCAATCTGCATACGGCGGGCGGCCTCGGCCATGGCATGGGAGCCCTGATCAATGCCCAGGTATCGAACACGCCTCTCGTGGTCACGGCGGGCCAACAGGACATGCGCCACAACCTGACCGATCCGCTGCTTTCCGGTGACCTCGTCAGGATTGCCGGCCCGGCGATGAAGTGGGCCACGGAGATCATCAACCCCGACCAGATCCCGGTGCTCGTCCGCCGGGCCTTCCATGACTGCACGGCGGCGCCTTCCGGTCCCGTTTTCCTGTCGCTGCCGATGAACGTCATGGAGCAGATGAGCACCGTTGAGATCGCCGAACTCTCGACGATTGACCGCGCGGCCGTCGCTGGATCGCTCGATCGGCTCTCGGACATGTTGGCCGCGATCAAGCCCGGCCGGCTTGCGCTCATCGCAGGGGACGAGATCTCGCCCTCGGGGGCCAGTGCCGAGACGGTCGCCCTTGCCGAAGCCTTCGGTGCGCCCGTCTTCGGCTCCTCCTGGCCGGCCCACATTCCTTTCCCGACGGCGCATCCGCTGTGGCGCGGCAACCTGCCGACCAAGGCATCCGAGATTCGCGCCATCCTTGAGTCCTATGACGCCGTTTTCGCTCTTGGCGGGAAGTCGCTGATCACGATTCTCTACTCGGAAGGACCGGCGGTGCCGTCGACCTGCAGGGTCTTCCAGCTCTCGTCGGACGTGCGCGACCTCGGCCGAACCTATGCGACAGAATTGTCCTGCATGGGCGACATCAAGGCTTCGCTGTCGGTTCTGCTGCCGATGCTCGACCGCAAGCTCGCGCGCCACAGGGGGGCCATCGCGGCACTGCGGGAAAAGGCGGCAACCGACCGGGAAGCCCGCCGCGCGGCGCTGCGGGACAGAGCAAAATCCGAGTCCGTGGCCCCGGTGACGACGCCCTTCGTGGCGGCCGCGGAAGTCGTGCGCGCGATCGGGCCCCATGTCGCAATCGTCGACGAGGCGCCCGCCACGATGGTCAGCGTCCGCTCACTCCTCGAATCCTCATCGGCGCGCCAGTATTCCGCCTGTCGGGGCGGTGGCCTCGGCTGGGGCATGCCGGCGGCGGTCGGCTGGTCGCTCGGGCTCGACCGCCAACCGGTCGTGTCGCTCGTGGGCGACGGTGCGTCGATGTATTCCCCCCAGGCTCTGTGGACGGCGGCCTACGAGGGACTCCCCGTGACCTTCGTGGTGATGAACAACCGCGAGTACAACATCCTCAAGAACTTCTCGAAGTCGCAGCCACATTATCTCAGCCCGCGCGTCAACCGCTTCATCGCCATGGACATCACCGACCCGCCGATCGACTTTCTGGCGCTGGCCGCCGCGATGGGCGTGCCTGCCCGACGCGTCGAGAGGGCCGCCGACATCGCAAGCGCCGTGGAAGACGGCATCGCCTCGAACCGACCGAACCTGATCGAAATCCCGGTCAGCGCAACTTAGTGTCCGTCCCACGGAGAAACCACAAGAGCTAGCGCTGATTTCGCGCTGTCGCTGATCGATTAGATCGGTGGAGCAACGGGAAGCCTGATTCGCGGTGGCTAGCGTCCGGCCGGAGGTCGGCGTGCCGGTGGCGTGGGTGTCGCACGGGGCGATGCGGCGCGGGCGCCGGCGCGTCGCATATCGCCGGCGGCCCCGGTGAAGTCGGGAAAACGTCGGGGGCGGGTGTCCGGGCCTGGCGTGCCGGAAAAAAAGCGGCGGGCTCCAGTGATTTGGTGCCCCATGACAGCCGATAAGTATCGTTTATCGGACCGGAGGCCGGATCCGGCTTGCCTTGCCCCACTCGCTGGGTCAGACTCCCCACGGCAGCACCGCAGGGGAACGCGGCGGGCCTCCGGAAGCAGAGACATGGGGCAGGGGAGCATCAGCGGATTGCACGACGCGCGCCCCACCCTGAGCGACGGGACGGCGACGGTGCTGTCCGACAACGCCCATTTTGCGAGGTCCGCGCTGGCCGCGGCGCGTCCTGCAGGGGCGGCGGCAGCCACCGGCGCGGCTCCGGCCACCGCCGGATGACCGGTGGCCCCGATCCGGCGCCGGACGCGGCGCGTCCCGCTGAGCCGGCCGGCCAGTCCCCGGCGGCTGCGCTGCCGCCCGAAGTCCTGGCGCTGATGGCGGGGCCGGTCGGCCAGGCCGTTGCCGCGGCGGCGGCCTACGCCGGCAAATCCCACGCCGACAACACCAAACGGGCCTACGCGACCGACTGGCGCGCCTTCTCCGCCTGGTGCCAGGCCGGCGGCGTGCCCGCCCTGCCGGCGGCCCCGGTCGTGGTCGCCGGCTATCTCGCCAGTGTCGCCGCCACACTCGGCCGCAGCGGCCTGCGCCGGCGGCTGGCGGCGATCGCGCATGAGCACCGGCGCGCCGGCCACGTTTGGGAAACGAGCCATCCGGCGATCCGCGCCACCTTGCGCGGCATCCTGGCGAGCCACGGCAAGCCGGCCCGGCCCGCCGCGGCGCTGACCTCGGTTGAGGTCAAGCGCCTGCTCAACGCCTGCGGCAGCGATCTCGCCGGGCTGCGCGACACGGCGCTGTTCCTGGTGGGGTTCGCCGGCGCGTTGCGGCGCTCGGAATTGGTGGCGATCGACCGCGAGCATCTGCGCTTCACCAGCGACGGCATGACCGTCGCCATTCCGCGCTCCAAACGCGACCAGGAAGGCGAGGGGGCGACGATCGGCATTCCGCGCGGGCTGAACCCGCTGACCTGCCCGGTGCGGGCGATGGAAGCCTGGCTCAAGCGCAGCCGCATCGACTACGGCGCGGTGTTCCGCCGCATCAGCGTCGGCGGCGCGCGCGAGGGGCGGCTGACCCCCAAAGGGGTCTGGACGATCCTGCGCAAGCGGGCCGAGCAGGCCGGGCTGGTCGTGCACGAGTCGGAGCGGCTGTCGCCGCACGGGCTGCGCGCGGGATTCATCACCGAAGCCTATCTGCGCGGCGCGCTCGACGAGCAGGTGATGCACCACGCGCGGCAAAAAAGCATCGCCACCACCCAGGCCTATCGCCGCCGCGCCAAAATCACGAAAGACAGCCCGGCGCGGCTGCTCGATCTGTGACCGGTCGATCCGTGACCGGCGACGGCAAGGCACGCGGGTGCTGCCCGTTCAACCCGCTGCGCGGCGCGAACGCCGGAGCCGACGGCCCCGGACCCCCTTCGTGACGCCGCAGACCGACTGGCTGCGCACCACGCTGCTGGTCGTCGGCGCGGTCGCCGCGGTGGACCGCTTCCGCGCCGCGGCGGCCGGATCGGGGGTGATCCCCTGGACGCGCGACCTCGACCGCCTGGAGGAGGATTTTTTTCTGCCGATGGCTGCGCCGGTCGACGGCGAGCGGGCGATCAGCGTGCGGGGGGCACGAATCCTGGCGCGGCGGCTGCGTGACGCCGTGGCGCTGAACCACCAGCGGGCGCAGAGCCGAAGGTTGACCGATCACAGCTGCCCGTTCGACCTGCACCGTCTGCTGCCGGTGCCGGAGCCGATTTTGCGGCTCGGCCCGGACGAGCCCGCTGCCCAGGCTTGGCTGTGGTCGCACTGGGGCACGCCCCGGCCGCTGCGGCACGTCCGCGAGCTGCCCGCCCAGGGCGATCGGCGCCTGCGCCAGACCAGCCAGATGCGGGTGGAATTCTGGTCGGCCGACTGGTCGCCCTGGCAGGCGCTGCGCCGGCTGCGGCAGGCGTGGCCGATGCTGCGGCTGGACCTCCGGCCGGAGTATGCGGCTGACAGCCATGGCTGAACCGGCGGCACCGCCCCCGGATGCCGACGCGGACTGGGAAGACCCGGCCAGGGCGGGGGGACACGCCGCCGCCCGGCCCGACGCACCGCCGGTGCTCAGCGTCGCGGGGTTCGAGGGACCCCTGGACTTCCTGCTGGAGATGGTGCGCCGCCACCGCATCGATCTCGGCCGGCTTGCCATTCTGCCGTTGATTGACCAGTTCGTGGCGGCGTTCGAGGCGGCCCGCGCGCGCGTGGCACTCGAGCGCCGCGGTGACTGGCTGGTCATGGCGACCACCCTGTTGCAACTCAAGGCGCAGCTGCTCTGGCCGGCCACGCCGGAGACGGCGGCCCAGGCCGAAGCGGAGGCCGCACGGCGGCTGGTCGCGCTGGACGCGCTGGCGCAGATGCGGGCGGCCGCTTCCTGGCTGTCGGCGCGGCCGCAGCTCGGACACGAGGTGTTTCCGCGCGGGCGCGGCGAGCACACGCCGTCGCCACAGGCGGCGCTGTATGTCGCCTTCCTGGAAGCCACCCTGGTCATGCTCGAAGGCCGGGACGGGCAGGGGAGCGAGGCGCCGTCAACCTACCGGCCGCCGGTGTCTGACCTCTGGCGGACCCCCGATGCGATTGCGCGAGTGAGACGTCTGCTAGCCGAGAGTGGTGAGCTCCGGCCGCTCGAGAGGTTCCTGCCAGAGATTTCGGCCGATGCCAGCCATCGCGCCTTGCGCCGTCGGGCGGCGGTCGCCAGCACGCTCATGGCCGGGCTCGAGTTGGCGCGGGAGGGGACCTTGACCGCCGACCAGCCTGCGCCGTTCGGGCCGATCCTGTTCGGGGCGGCGCTGGATTCGGTCACGCATTGGCTGATCGCTAGCGAGATGATGTAAGGCGATTGCCGGAGAAAGTCATGGATGCGGCTCAATCCGGCGGGGGCTACTGGCACGCGGGAGCTTCAACAAAATCAGACCCACGACTTCGCCAAGGTTGGGGTCGAGGGTCTGGAACCGCGGACCGCGTAGCGGCTTTAAGGTAGTCTTCGTACCATTCATGGCCGGGCGTCCGTTTGGCCGGCCGCCCGCTGTATTGAGTGAGTTTCTCGACGTTGACAGCAATGCGCGCGGCCGACCCGGCGGCGTTGCCATCGATGGGCAGGGCAGTTTGCTTGTCGCCGACGATGTCGGCAACTGCATCTGGCGGGTAACAGCTTCCGTTCCTTCGCAGGCTTCTGCTCAACCCTGACGCATTGCGGCCGAAGTGGACCAGGAGGAACGCCATGAGCCCAGTGGATCGGGCGGCAGAACCCGAACGGCCGCTCGATCTGACCCCTGAGCGGTTCAGCCGGGCCGGGCGGTCGCCCTACGCGGTGATCGACATCGGGTCCAATTCGGTGCGCCTCGTCGTCTACGACGAACTCGGACGAGCGCCGTTCCCGCGTTTCAACGAGAAGGCGCTCTGCCAGCTCGGCGAGGGACTTGCCCGTACCGGGGCGCTGGCGCCGGACGGCATCGACCGCACCATTGCCGCACTCCGCCGCTTTCGCGCCATCGCCGATGCGATGGCCGTTGGCCGCATCGATGCGATCGCTACCGAAGCAGTGCGGCACGCCAGCAACGGCCCGGACCTCGTCGCGCGCATCGCCGAGCAGACGGGTCTGGCGGTGCGCGTGCTGAGTGGCGACGAGGAGGCCCACTACGCGGCGCTGGGCGTCATCTCCGGCTTCTACCGGCCCACCGGGCTCATCGGCGACATGGGTGGCGGCAGTCTGGAAGTGGCGGACATCGACGACGACCGCGTGGGTGCGCGCCGGTTCAGCCTGCCGCTCGGGGCGTTGCCGGTGCGGGCGCTGCTGGAGGCCGGCGAGGCCTCGGCCAAGGCGAGGGTCGACGCCCTGCTGGGAGAGGCCCTGGCGCCAACGCTCACCGCACCGACTTTCTTTGCCGTGGGCGGAAGCTGGCGCGCCTTTGCCCGAGTACATATGGCAGAACGCGCGGCGCCGGTGCGGGTGGTGCATGGATACACCATTCCGGCTGACGAGGCGTGGGCGTTCGCCAGGTCGATCTGGAAGCTGCCGCCAGCGAAGATTGCCGCATTGGCTGGCGTGCCGACACGCCGGATCGCCACGCTGCCGGCAGCGGCGCTGGTACTCGACCGGGTGCTGAAGCGCCTGCGGCCGGAGCGGTTGGTATTCTCCATGCTGGGGGTGCGCGAGGGCTGGCTGTACGAACAGCTCTCGAAGGCCGAGCAGTATCTCGATCCGCTGGTCGAAGGCGCGCAGGCGTTCGGGCTGCCGTTCGCTCGCGTGTCGGCCTTCGCGGCGGCTTTGGTGCATTGGACGGCAACGCTGTTCCCCGGCGAGACCGCACCCGAGCAACGGCTGCGCGTGGCTGCCTGCGCCCTTTCCGACTACGCGTGGCGAGACGACGCAGGGGTGCGTGCGAACGAGAGCTATCGACGCTTGCTGGTACTCCCGCTGATCGGGCTCGACCACACCGAGCGCGTCTTCGTCGCCGCCACGATTCATGCCCGCTATGGCGGTGCCGCCGACGATCCGGCCCTGGCACCGGCGATCGCCCTGCTGCCACCCACGGTGCGCCGCCGGGCGCTCACGCTTGGTCGCAGCATGTTGCTCGGCTATCGCCTAGCGGGCGGTGTTCCCGACATCCTCGCATCTGCACGGCTGGAGATCGGCAGCGGACATGTGCGGCTGCATGTCCGGCGCGCGGCCAGGGTGCCGGAGAGTGAAGTGGTAAGCGACCGCCTGCGGCTGCTGGCCAATGCCGTTGGGGCACGACGGATTGAGGTTCTTGAGGCCGATTGAGCGATCAATCGATATGCGGCACCGGGGACAACGTCCGCATTCAACTCATGGTATGCGCCTGCGTCTTGCCCACAGTGCCAAGCGCGCGAGCCGTGCTGCCGTGTGCGGGGTTCAACGTCGTGGACACGGCCGAAATCGGCTTTGCCTCGTGATTGGCTGACTCGCAAACGTCTGGAGATTTCAAGATGACTGATACGTCAGACTACACGCCGCCGAAGGCCTGGACCTGGAACAAGTCGAACGGCGGCCGGTTCGCGAACATCAACCGCCCGATCTCCGGACCCACACACGACAAGGTGCTTCCGGTCGGCCGCCACCCCCTCCAGCTCTACTCGCTGGCAACGCCAAACGGTGTGAAGGTCACCGTGATGCTCGAAGAGCTATTGACCCTCGGCTACAGCGGCGCGGAGTACGACGCCTGGCTGATCAGGATCGGCGACGGCGATCAGTTTGGCAGCGGCTTCGTGGAGGTCAATCCCAACTCCAAGATACCGGCTCTCATGGATCGCAGTGGCAAGACGCCCATAAGGATCTTCGAGTCCGGCGCGATCCTGATGTATCTCGCTGAAAAATTTGGAGCTTTCCTGCCGACTGAAGCAAGTGCGCGCGCAGAATGCCTATCCTGGCTATTCTGGCAAATGGGAAGCGCACCGTATCTGGGCGGCGGGTTCGGGCATTTCTACGCCTACGCACCGACAAAAATCGAATACGCGATCGATCGATTCGCCATGGAGGCAAAGCGCCAGCTCGACGTGCTCGACCGCCGCCTGCAAGAGAGCGAGTATTTGGCCGGTGCCAACTATACGATCGCTGATATAGCGGTCTGGCCTTGGTATGGAGGTCTGGCGAAGGGTTGGCTCTATGAAGCAGGCGAGTTTCTGCAAGTGCAGGATTACAAGAACCTTCAGCGCTGGGCCGACACAATCGGCAAGCGGCCGGCGGTTCAGCGTGGACGAATGGTCAATCGCACCTTTGGCGATCCGTCAACCCAGCTGCACGAGCGCCATGACGCAGGTGATTTTGACACCAAGACGCAGGACAAGCTGGCGGCTGAAGGCTGAACAGCGAAGCAGGCAGGGCCGCGCCAGGCACGGAATGTCTGCCAGGCGGCGCGGCATGTCCGATCCGCACCAGGCACAGCGATCAACCCTGACAGCGGCGACCGCCGCCGCCGGCAAATCTGCAATGCGTGCGGACGACCGGAAGACAATGCCCGGGACCGCCTCGCTCACGCCGCCCTACGATCCTGGCGACGCCCGCATTCTTGGGCAGAAGCATCCTCACGGCGCGTTGATCACTATGGTGGTTGACTATCAACGTGTATGTTGATAGTCAACCAGCGTGCCAGCGCCCCTCCTCCGCCCGGTCGATGACGCCACGGATCCTGAAACCGAGCTTCTGGACCGGGTGTTCTTCGCCCTGTCCGATCCGGTGCGACGCACGATTTTGGAGCAGTTGGACGAAGGCTCCCTGCTGGTCTCGGAAGTCGCCGAACCGTTCGCGATCTCGCTGCAGGCGGTCTCGCGTCATATCCATGTGCTCGCGCGCGCGGGCCTCGTGCGGCAGGAGCGGTCCGGCCGGATTAGCCGGTGCAGCCTCGATGCCGGGCCCATCTTCGCAGCCTCGCTCTGGATCAACCGCTACAGCAAATACTGGCAGACGCAATTCGACCTTCTGGCCGTCACACTCGAAGACCTCACGCCACCGCGCAAACCCAAAAGGAGGAAGCCCGATGCTCGCTGATCACAAAATCGTCTCCCCTGCCGAGTGGACCGAGGCGCGCAAGCGGTTCCTTGCGCGCGAAAAGGAATTCACCCGCCTGCGCGACGAACTCAGCGCCGAGCGCCGCGCGTTGCCGTGGGTCCGCGTGGAGAAGGAGTACATGTTCGAAGGCCCGGACGGCAAACAGACGCTGGCGGAGCTTTTCGCCGGCCGCTCGCAACTCATCGTGCAGCACTTCATGCTCGGCGACGGCTGGCAGCAGGGCTGCAAGAGCTGCTCCTTCTGGGCCGACAACTACGACGGCACCGACATGCATCTCGCGGCCCGCGACGTGGCGTTCCTCGCGGTCTCCTCAGCGCCGTTCGCGCAGATCGAAGCGTTCAAGGCGCGCATGGGCTGGCGCTTCAAGTGGGTGTCCTGCGCCGGCAGCGACTTCAACACGGACTATCACGTCAGCTTCACGCCGGAGGCGCTGGCGCAGGGCGACGTCGAGTACAACTATCGCCGCATCCCGTTGTCGATGGCGGAACTGCCCGGCATCAGCGTGTTCTATCGCGATGCCGATGGTGCCGTGTTCCACACCTACTCCTGCTATTCGCGCGGCCTCGATATGCTGAACGGCGCCTACCACTACCTCGATCTCACGCCAAAGGGCCGCGAGGAGGATGGCCTGCGCCACAGCATGGAATGGGTACGGCTGCACGACAGCTATGGAGCCTGAGATGAGCTATCGTGACGATGCGGCGACCCTCGCCGCCTATCGCGGCCAGATCGCCGAGCTGCGCGCCAGGATACGGGAAGTGCAGGCGTCGATCGAGCCCGAACCCGTGCAGGACTATGGTTTTGCCACACCGGAGGGGACGGCTCACCTCTCCGACCTGTTCGGCGACAAGGGCGATCTGATCGTGATCCTCAACATGGGTGCGGCGTGTCCGTACCTGCACCTTGTGGGCCGACGGGTACAACGGGCTCTATCCGCACATCTCCAACCGCGCCGCGTTCGTCGTCAGCAGCCCGGATACGCCACAAGTGCAGCAACGCTTCGCTGCTGGCCGCGGGTGGCGCTTTCCGATGGCGAGCCACGCCGGCACGACCTTTGCCGGGGACATGGGCTACCGCAGCGAAAGCGGCGGCTATCTTCCCGGCGTCTCGGTGTTCCAGCGCGACGGCGCGCGCATCGTTCGCGTCGCCGACACCGGCCTGCGCCCGGGCGATGATTTCTGCACGCTCTGGCACTTCCTCGATCTGCTGCCGGAGGGTTCGGCAGGCTGGCGGCCACGCTTCAGCTACGTCTGAGCTATGCGCGCTGCTCCATCGGGCTCGAACCACAAGACGGCGCAGTGAAGTTGATTGAGGCGATATCGGGCGCACGGCCGCTGCCACCAGCGTGGCCTTGAGGAGTTAAATGTCACCTATCAGCTCCCAGACCGCGTTCCCCGCGGCCGCGACGAAGACAAGCTACCGTACCGACAGGCTTGGATCCGTCGCAGGGACAAATACGGCGCCGGTAGCGTGTCGTGCATTGCAGCCCCCACGCGCCTTGAAAGGCTCGCTATTATCGTAGGCGGAGTACCGATGAACGCGCCCGATCCAAACCTTGACGTGGAGGCGGCGGATGACTTCTGGACGTCTCCCTGCTCGGCCGGCACGAAGAAGATGCTCCAGGACAGTCGTGCGTCCGCCAGCATGATTGCTACCCAGCGTGAAACTGCGGGCGGCTCCGCCGGAAGCGGCAATGCGCCCGCCCTCGGCGCCGCCGACTGGCTATGCCTCGCGGCCGCGCCGACCTTCGCAACCATGGCGCTGCTTTCGGTTGCTCTTGGAGGCGGCCCTTTGGATATGCTCTGCTCGGCCGCACAAGGTGCGTCACCGCTGGGCGGAATGGCCGCGATGTACTTGCTGATGAGTGCCTTCCATTCGGCACCTTGGCTGAAGCTGGTCTCAAGTCGGCGAAGCGGTGCCGGCCGGTCCTGATCCGGCGTTCGCCAGATCGAACAGTGCCGAATCTTCCTCGTCCATGAACACTCTCAGGCGGTGACGTGGTTGAGCGGTTGCAACTCGGCATGCAGCCGATCCAAGAAAAAAATTCGAGTGCCTGTCGATCTGCGCGGAGGATCGACGTCTTGGGGTGCAGGAAGCGCGTCCCTGTGCTTCCCACGATCGAAGGAGGATGGCCCCATGCAATATGCCCTGCTGGTCTACCAGCAAGAAGCCGGGCGCGGACCCGACGAAAGCGATACCGCCCTGAACGAGATCGTCGCCCGGCACATGGCGTTCAGCCGTGACCTGGGACCAACAAGGATCGGCGGCGCCGGACTGAAATCCACCGTCAGTGCCACCACCGTCCGCACGCAGGGCGCCGCAAAGACGGTCCATGACGGGCCGTTCGCGGAGACGAAAGAGCAACTCGGCGGTTTCTACCTCATCGATGCCTCGGACCTCGATGCCGCGATCGCCATTGCCAGGAACGTGCCTCTGGCAGGCGACGGCGCGATCGAGATCCGGCCGTTGCTGCTGGTCGCACATTGACTCTCGGCTCCCTCGACCGGGCCGCGCGGTCAGTCGGCGGGCGCGTCATTGCCGCGCTTGCTGCCCGGTACCGCAATCTGGACATCGCCGAGGAGGCGTTCGCCGAAGCGTGCGCACGCGCCGCGAAGGCATGGCCAGACCGCGGCGAACCGAACGACCCGGTCGCCTGGCTCTATCGCGTCGCGGAGCGGTGCGCGTACGACACACTACGACGCCGGCGGACCCACGAGCGCCTGAAGCCGGATGCGCCCATGCCGCCACCGACCGCCGAGGACGTCATGGCCGAGGATGAAGGGCTGATCCCGGATGAGCGGCTGAAGCTGATCTTCGTCTGCTGCCATCCCGCGGTGGCCGCCGAGGCGCGTATCGCGCTCACGCTTCGGCTGGTCTGTGGGCTTTCCACAACGGAGATCGCACGAGCCTTCCTCGTACCCGAGCCGACATTGGCACAGCGTCTGGTGCGGGCGAAACGCAAGATTGCCGACGCCGGCGTGCCGTTCGAAATCCCGGGCAGGGATGCCTGGGAAGAGCGGCTCGATTCGGTCCTCTCGACGCTGGAAATAGCCTATGGCACCGCACATGAAGATGCCGCAGGCGTCGGTCCCCACGCGGGCTATGCCACAGAAATCCTCGATTTGACACGGGTGCTGGTGGAGTTGCTGCCGGCCGAGCCGGAGGCCTTGGCCCTGGCGGCGCTGGTGCGCTACGCCGAGGCGCGGCGGCCCGCCAGGATCGATGATCTGGGCGCCATGGTGCCGCTCTCCGAACAGGATCCGGCGCTGTGGCGGCGGCCCCTGGTGGACGCCGCGGACGCGTATTTGCGACGGGCGGCGGCGCTTCGTCCGTCCGGTCCGCGAAGCCTCCAGGCTGCCATCCACAGCGCCTGGTGCGCCCGGCGCAGCGTGGTCGATCCCCCGCCGTGGCCGACCGTGCTGACGCTGTACGATGCCCTGCTCCACCTGCGGGACGACCCGATCGTGCGCCTGAACCGCGCCGTGGCAGTTGCCGAAGTGGTCGGCCCGCAAGCCGCGCTCGACGAAGTGGATGTCCTGGACAGCGTGTCGCTGGCGAACTTCGGGCCCTACCACGCGGTCCGCGCGGAGTTGCTGGCCCGGGTCGGGCGCACCGCGGACGCGAGGATCGCCTATGACGCGGTCTTGTCGTTGGCTCCGCCGCCGGCGGAACGCCTTTGGCTTGAGTGCAGGCGCGCGGCATTGCGCGCATAGCAAGGCGACGGCAGGTCCCCAGGGTCGCCACTGGCAAAATTTCACGCAGGATGTCGAATTGGCGAAATCCCGGGCGTCTCTGAGTCGAAGGAACAGCATTCAAGCTGTCCTCCACCAGCCCAGTGGAGATCGTCATGATCAGGTGCTTCTTCGCCATACCAGCCACTCTCGCGCTCGGCACCGGACTGCTGCTCGCATCCGTCCAGCCCGGCTGGGCCGCCGATATCGTGCCAGCCTCGGTCTCCGCCGCGACCTCGCAGGACATCCGCCAATTCGCGCCTGACTCGGGACCCACGGCGAACACGCTGGCGCAGGACTTGTGCCCGGCCGGCATGGCCGGCTTCGGGTGGGGTTGAGAGGGCCATCAGGCTGGTAGTCCCACAGCGCGCAGTACCGCGCATGCAGTGCCTGGTCAGCACCGTCAACGAGACGATTGGTCAAGGCTGGCGCTAGCTCACCAAGCCGGTTTCTCCCAACGATCAATCGAGTGGAGGGATCCCCCATGATGACGTTCGTTCTCGCGGCCGCGGTGCTCGTCGGTGCACTGTGCGTCGCCACAGCCCTCGACGGCGTCACGACCGAAGCGCCGCCGGGCGTTGTCGCGTCGCATTTGCTTGCTGCAGGACTGCTCGCGACGGGTCACGCGGCGCCGGTCGCCCTTAGCGACTTTCGCCGCGTGGACCGGTTACGCCCAAGGCCGGGCAGGAGCGCGCAGTCACAGTGCGTGAGGCTGACCTGACAACAGGTTTGCTCGCGTCAGACTGAACCGGGGGCGCAATGCCGGACGTAATTGCCCGGTCGATGGCAGTTTGATTTATCCGAACGATGCCGGCAGCCCATCGAGCTTGGCCAGGATTGAGGCGGCCGATGCTGTCCCGGCGTTCTCGTCACCGACAAACCGGGGAGCTACGGCGTGGCGAAGCGCGAACTTCTGCCCGATGTCGAGCACCGGCAGGGCCGCTACCTGAACAATCGCGCTGAGAACCCGCATCAACCAACCCGACGCCGAGAACGGCAGATGCAGAGGTTCAAGCCGGCACGGCAAGCTCAGCGCTTCCTGTCGGCCCACGCCTTCATCTATGGACCCTTCCGTCCGCGACGCCATCGGACGACGGCGAGGAACTACTGCGTCGCGCGCGCTACGGCCTTCAGCGTCCGGGAAGAGGAGACGTGCGCCGCCCAGACGGCAGCATGACCGCGCCGTGCTCCTCACTCTCACACCCAGAGTCGGCTGCGACCAGTGAAGTTGACAATGCCGTGCCGCGTCACGCCGATGCAATCGGATACGCGAGATCGTCTTTTATATCGTATCGCGAACGTGCTCCTCTCGGCCATACAGCGAAACGAGGACGATGATCACGAGGCCGAGCGCTGCCTCGACCATCGAGGGCGTCAGGCCCAACCCGATCAGCAGCGTGTTGATCTCCGTCAGCACTAAAGCGCCTGCCATGGTCCCGGCGAGGCCGCCACGACCGCCGACCAGCGTGGTGCCGCCGATCACGACGGCGGCGATCGTCTGGAACAAGTAAGGCTGGCCGACATCGCCGTAGGCTGACCCCGTGAAACCCAGCAGCAGCACGCCGGCGGCTGCGGCGAAGCACGCGCTGATGGCGTATGTCGCGGTCCACATCGCGACCGGACTGATCAGCGCCAGCGGCGCGGCCGTGGGGTTGCTGCCCAGCGCATACAGCCGCCGGCCGAACGGCGTGCGTCCCAGCACCAGCATCGCCAGCAGTGCCACGACAGCGAAGGCGGGCACCAGCCACGGCACAGGCAGCGGCCCGGCGTGGCCGCCGATCGAGACGAAGTTCGCCACCGCGTCGGGCGCCGCGCCAGACGGAAATCCCGCCGTCCATAGCAGCACGGCCCCCTGCACGGCCGTGCCGATGCCGAGCGTCACGATCAGCGGGTGGATGGCGAGCGTGGCCGACAACGCCCCATTGGCCGCGCCGATTAGCGCCGCCAGCAGCAACACGATGGCGCCGACCAGCATGAAATTCAGCCCGTCGCTGTACAGCTGCGCCGCCACGACGTTGGCGAAGCCGATGACGAACGGAATGGACAAGTCGATGCCGCCCAGCAAGATCACCAGCGTCTGTCCGACCGAGGACACCGCCAGCAACGTCGCCAACACCAGCATCGAGCGGACCGAGAATGCGGCGCCGTAGCCGTCGATCAGCGACGCGCCGATGGCGTGCAGTGCTGCTGCGATAGCCAGCGCGCCGATGGCCCGCGACGCCGCCGCGCCAAGACGGGGGCGCATCATGCGCGGCGCGCCCACGGACGGCCGGGCAGCGCGTTCAGCGCCACCGAGGCAACCAGGATCACGCCGTATGCGATCTGCAGCACGAAGGTCGAGACATTGAAGAATGTCAGCGCGTTCTGCAGCAGGAAGATATCCAGCCCACCGATCGCAGCAGCCAGGAAGCCGCCGCGCCCGCCGGCGAGGCTGACACCGCCCAGCGCCACCGCGGAAATCGCGATCAACGTGAAGCCTGGGCCGACATTCGGATCCGCTGAGCCGATCAGCGCCGTCAGCACCAGGCCGGCCACGCCGGCGAAGGCGCCGGTCAGCACATAGGACAGGAAGCGCACCAGCGTGACGTTGACGCCGGAGGTGAAGCAGGCGCGGTCATCACTGCCTACGGCCATGAGCTGGTCATAGTACGGCGTTCGCTTCAGCGCGAGCCACACGACAGCCAAAGCTGCCAGCGGCAGCACCGAGGCCGGTCCGGCCAGCGATTTCAGCCAGGGCAGCACAGCGCCGGCTGGCGACGGCAGAATCGTCAGCGTGACGCCGGTCAGCAGCAGATAGGTGCCGAGCGTCGCCACGATCGGCTGGATCCGCACGATGGTGGCCAGCGCGCCGTTGACGCAACCGACCAGAATTCCGGTCAGCACGGCGGCGCACACCAGGACTACGGGTGACGCGATGCCCAGATCCAGCATCACGACCTGCACCAGCACGGCGTTCACGAACCCCATCAGCGGCCCAACCGACACATCGATCCCGCCGCGGCCGCCAAGCATCACCGGCATGGTGGCGATGGCGGCCGCGACCAGCGGTGCCGCGAGCCCGATCTCGGTACCCCAGGACGCGGGCAGGAACCGAACCGGATTGAGCAGCACGTTGATCGTCAGCAGGATCACGAACAGCACCAGCGCGAAGCCGGAATCGCGGCGGCCCGCCAACAGCCGGGTCATGCCGCGCGCCCGAACATCGCGGCGATCACTGCGTCATGGGTCAGCGCATCTTCGGTCAGTTGCGCGGTCATGCGCTGCTCACGAAACACCAGCACGCGACTGCACAGGCGCACGATCTCCTCGATCTCGCCGGACAGCACCACCAGGGCCATGCCCTGCTGTGCCAGCTCGCGGAACACGGAATACAGGGTTTCACGCGTGCGCTGATCCACACCGCGGGTCGGGTCATTCAGCAACAGCACACGAGGCTCGCGCGCCAGCCAGCGTGCCAGCAACACCTTCTGCTGGTTGCCACCGGACAGCGAAGCGATCGGCGCGTCGGGTTCCGGTGCGACGATCGACAGGCGTTCGCGCCAGACTTCGTAGCGGGCGCGGCGGCGTGCGGCGTCGATGAAGCCGAGTTTTGTGTCGCGCGCGAACGAGACGATACCGAAATTGTCGAGGATTGAGAGCGCCGGAAAGATACCGTTGCCGCGGCGATCGCGCGGCAGGTAGGCGATACCATGGCGAACCGCCTGACGAAAGCTCGTCACCGGCACAAGCTGCCTGGCGGCGTCTGCGATCATCACGCGGCCTGCGGCCGGGCGCCGGAGGCCCGCCAGCATTTCGAGGAACGCTTCCTGCCCGTGGCCGTCCAGCCCTGCCAGTCCGACGATTTCACCGGCCACCACCGTGTCGCGGTGGCTCCCGGCATTCGGGGCCAGTGCCGCATCCTCAATATGCAGCCGGCTGGCATCAGTGGACATGGCCGATCTCCACGGCGGCCCCAGGCGCCATCAGCCGCAGCAGCCGGTCCGGCACGGCCGCTTCACGGTCGAGCGTCTCGATGAGGCGGCCGCTGCGCAGCACCGTGACGCGGTCCGCCAGCCGCGTAACCTCGTCCATGCGGTGTGAAATGAACAGGATCAGGCCGCCGTCGCGCGCGAATGCTTCCATGGTCTGGAACACCGCCTCGCGATCCGCGAAGTCCAGCGCCGCTGTCACCTCGTCGAGAATCAGGATGCGCGGGCGGCGCACCAGCGCGCGCGCCAGCACGACGAGTTGGCGGGCCGCGAGCGGCAGCTTGCCGGCCGGTGCATCGGGGTCGACCGGCGTGCGCGCGATCGGCGCCAGCGCCCGGGCCGCCAGTGCGCGCCGCTGGCTGCGCGGGACGCGCCGGGTGAACACGCCGTCCATGCCGAGCAACACGTTGTCGGTCACCGACCGGTCTGGTGCGATCAGCACTTCCTGAAACACGGTCGCCACGCCAAACGAGGCGGCGACCGCCGGATCGAAGCGTTCGATCCGGCGACCGTCCGCATGGATGGTTCCGCTGGTGGGCGCGAGGACGCCGGACAGCAGCTTGACCAGCGTGCTCTTGCCTGAGCCATTCTCGCCAAGGATGGCGTGGATGGTCCCGGCACGGAACGCCAGCGTGGCCGCATCCAGCGCCCGCGTCTCCTGATAGCGCTTGCTGAGGTCGGTGATCGCCAGGATCGGCGCGCCGGGCTCGGCCCAACGCGCCAGTGCATCACTTTGCGGCACAGGGATCCGGTGTGTCCTTGTAGTCGAAATACTGGACCGCCGCGGGTTTGACGAAATAGGCGTTCATCAGGTCGGCCGGCAACGGGTCCTCCGGTGGCACCGGGAACACGGACACCGAATCGGGCGTCATGCAGGGACGGTACCATTTGCCGAGTTCGTTGGCGTGGACAGCCGGGATCGGCACCATCAGAGTGTTCATCTTCGGCTGCTGGCCCTCGAGGATGCGCACGCCGATGCGGAACAGCGTTTGTGCCGTCCAGGACGGCACCAGGGCAGACCCCTCGAAGCGATAGTGCTCCGGATTGGCCTTCCAGTAGCCAAGTGCATCACCCGAGATCGAGCCGGTGATGAGCGGTGCCGGCCGGCCCGCCTGCACGAAGTCCTCGGCCACCACACGCAACTCGCTGCCGGTCGTCCAGACAGCGTCGATCTTCTGGGGGCTGGTGGCGAGTGCCTGCAATACCACGGTCTTGGTGACGTTCGGTGTCCAGTTGCCGTTGACCGAGCGGACGATGCGCAGCCCCGGCTGTTCCTTGAAGCCCTTGTCGCCGCCCTTGCGTTCCTGTGCCACGATCGGATGGCCGGCGATACCCTCGACGATCAGCACGTTGCCTTTGCCACCGAGCACGGTGCCGATGGCGCGCGCCATGTCGTAGCCCCAGCGCACGTAGTTGGAGTCGACGTTGATCGCATATGGGCTGGTCACCGACCCGGCCGCGGTGACAACCGGAATGCCGGCCTTGTAAGCAGCCTCGATCGCATCGTTCAGGCCGGTCGAAGAGCCCGCGATCATGCTGATGATCGAGCACTTCTTATCAATGAAGTCGCGGATTTGCGCGATCTGCCGGCTGGTGTCGTTGTTGGAGTCGGAAATCTCGAAATCGCTGACCAGACCGTGCGCCTTGTCGATGTCGACCAGCCGCCGCAGTTCGTTGGTGACCGAGACGCGCCAGGGATTTCCCTGGTATGACTCCGAGTGGCACCATTTCCAAGGCTTCGCCGGAAGTTGGAAATGGTCGTAGGCCGACGGCTGCAGATTGGCCGTATCGTCATCGTACAGCACTTTCAGCGGCGGCGGCAGGCTATCGAGCAATTGCTCGTTGCCGGCCCTCGCCAGCGTCGGCGCCGCCAGGCCGCCGGCCAGCAGCAGTGCTGCCATGGCCGCGCGACGTGCCATGCGGTCCGTCATTGTTGTTCCTCCCATCGTGATTCTCAGGACTCAGGAAAGCTCTCCGCGTAGGCCCGGTTCAGGTCGGCGATCACGACCGTACCGGCTTCACCGCTGCGCAGCCCGGCATTGAGGCGGTGCGCAGCGGCATCCTGGAATGCCATGTAGCCGTCGTGCCGCGGGCGCAGCCAAGCGCCGACCAGCGTGGCACGCGTGGCGCTGTAGAAGCCGCCGGCGCGCGCATCGATTGCGGCGTCGTTCCACGGTGCCGCATTGCCCGGCTGCCCGCCTGCGGCCACATAAGGGCCAGACTGAACCTCGGCGCTGGCCACCCAGAACGCGAAGTCCAGCGCAGCGTCCGGAGTGGCAGACCGGCGCGAGACTGCGATGCCGGTACCCCCCAGCGCACTGCCGACCGGACCGCTGCTCCCGGCCACCGGAATATCGGCAAACGCGATCCGCGCGGGGCGGAAATCGGCAAGGCCATAATTGACATAGCCGTAGATCAACGGAACGCACGCGATCTCAGACCCGGCAAGCGCCATGCGCTCGTACGTCGCGATCGGGTCCATGCCGTAGCATTCCGGGTCAAGTTCAGACATCAGCGCGGCAATTCGATCGTAAACTGCCGCACCCATGTCCGGCTCGATCAACGTCCGGCTGCCGGGCGCGGCGCAAGGCCGGCCGAGATTGGCAGCGAGCGTGTACAGCACCATCAGGCTGTGGGGTGGCCGCATCGGGCACAGCACCCGGCCGGTTCGCGTCAGCTGCATCACCTCGTCCCAGCTTCGCGCGGGCGCCGAGATGCGATCGGGCCGCCATGCCTGGATCTGGGTCGCAGCGTCGATCGGCAGCGCCCAAAGCCGGCCATTCCAGCGATAGCTTTCGCCGGACGGTCCGACCGATTCGCGTGCCAGCGTGGCCAAGGCCGCAGCACGTTCGGGCCGGTCCAGCGGCAGCAGGCAATCCTCGCGGGTAATCTGGCCGACATGTGGATGGTCGATCACGATCAGGTCGTAGCGACGCGCCAGTTCCTCCACCGGATAGGATTCGAAATCCTGCAGCGAGCGCCGGTCCCATTCCACCGTGACGCCGGTTCGTTCCGCCCAGATGCGCGCGCACGCGGCAAGCGGGTCGTAGCCGCGCGGGTGGTCCCAGGTCATGCCACGCAACTTGGTCATTCCGTCACCTACAACCCGAATTCGGTTCTGATCGCCGCGGTATGCGCGCCGATATGCGGCGCTGCCGCCGGTGTCTTCGGCCGCACGCCATCGACGCGAAATGGAGCGCTCGTAGTCCGTAGCGCGACGGCGTCGCCGCGTGTCACCGTCTGGATCATGTCGAGAACCTTGAAGCCCTCACTCTCGAACAGCTCCGGCCAGTCCAGCACCTTCGCGCACCAGAACGTCGGCCGGTTCCAGCACGCTCAGCCAGTGATCGGTGGTCTGCTCGGCAAGCCGCCCGGCGATAAGCCGCTTGATCTCGTCGCGATGCGAGAAGGCGTGCGCCGGATCTGTGACAAATGGCTGCAAGGCATCGATCCGCAGCAGCCCATTGAGCTTGTCGAGCGGCATCATTGCCAGCGCGAGATAGCTGTCCTGGGTTTGATAGACGCCATAGGGCGCGGCAAGGTAGGCATGCGCACTGCGGAACTCTGACCGCTTCGGTGGTCGCTGGCCGTCATTCAGGTATGTTGTGAGCACTTCGAACTGTATGTCGATCAGCACCTCGAGCAGGCTGGTTTCGACATGCGCGCCCTCGCCGGTGATGCCGCGGCGGACCAATGCAGCCAGCACCGCCTGTACCACCGTGCCACCGGCCAGCATGTCGGCGATCGCCAGACCGAACGGCACCGGCCCCTGCGGCTCGTCGCCGTTCAGCCACATGATGCCGGACCGCGATTGCGCCAACAGGTCCTGCCCGGGCCGCGTCACCCACGGCCCTTCGGAGCCGTAGCCGGTGATGCTGGCATAGACGATGCGCGGATTGATTGTTCGCACCGAGTTCGTAGTCCAGGCCGAGCCGTTCGATGACGCCGGGGCGAAAATTCTGCACAATCACATCGGCCCGCGCGATCAGCTTGCGCAGCGCCGCGAGATCGTGCGGATCCTTCATGTCCGCGGCGAAGCTCTCCTTGTTGCGGTTGATCGAGTGGAACGGTGTCGAAATCGCCGTCGATGTTGACGTCGGTCAGGTACAGGCGCCGGCACAGGTCGCCGCCGTCCGGACGCTCAACCTTGATGATGCGTGCGCCCAGATCGCCGAGTCGCAAGGCCGCATACGGGCCGGCGAGGAACTGGCTCATATCCAGCACAATGACGCCTTCGAGCAACTTGCAGGCGGATTGGGGAGTCGGGGGATTCGTCATGGCTTCTCGATCTGGTCGGCGAAGGCGCTGGCGTCGCGGTACTTCACGGTTTGCAGGTGCTCGCAATACAGGACGAGCTCACCCTCGCCCTTGAACACCTCGTAGCTGGCGCGGATCAGCCCCATGTCGCAGTATTTCGGGCGTTTTTCCAGGTTGGAACGGATCGTGTAGATGGTGTCGCCGATGAACACCGGCTTGATGAAGCGCAGACGATCGTAGCCGTACGAGAACGCATTCACGCAATTGGTCGCGACCAGGCCGAGACCTGCCGAGAACACGAACGCACCGGCCACGAGGCGGCGGCCGAACACGCCCTCGCTCGCCGCGAACATCTGGTCCTGCACGTACGGATGGATATCGGTCACGAGCACGTTGAACAGATGCGAGTCGGACTCCGCCAGGGTACGCCGCAATGAGCGGATTTTCTGCCCGACCGGCCAATCCTCGTACATCCAGTTCTCGGCATTCCACACCGGAATCGC
Source organism: uncultured Pseudomonadota bacterium (assembly GCA_963764895.1). Lineage (GTDB taxonomy): Bacteria > Pseudomonadota > Alphaproteobacteria > Acetobacterales > Acetobacteraceae > CAVXUK01. The sequence goes on along the minus strand of CAVXUK010000004.1, from coordinate 1,617,000 downwards.
GGCATGCTCTTCCGGCATGTCGCGCGGATGGGTCGACGACACGCCGACGGTGGGCGGAATGCCATCAGTGGTCACCATTGGTCTCCGTTTCGAATCGTGCCAACCGGATGGCCATCGGCGTCCCCGACCCAACAGCCGGGCCGGCGGCGGATAGGGCGCCGGTATCAGGCGCGATGCTGAACGCCATGATATTGTCGCCGTTCTGGTTTGCAGCCAGCAGGAACCGGCCGGACGGATCGATAGCGAGGTTGCGCGGCGTGCGGCCGCCGCTTGGCGTGTGGCCGATCAACGTCAGCCGTCCGGTATCTAGTGCGATCGCAAACGCTGCGATGCTGTCGTTGCCGCGATTGGACCCGTAAAGAACCGTGCCGGCCGCGTTGATGTGCAGATCGGCGCAGTGGCTTTCGCCGTCGAACCCGGACGGGACAGCCGATATGCTCTGTACCGCCGCCAGTCGTCCCTCGCCTAACTCATAGCTGAACACGACGATGGTGCCGGCAAGTTCGTTTATCGCGTAGAGGAATTGTCCGGTCGGATGGAATGCGAGGTGCCGTGGACCGGAGCCTCCCGGCAACGAGACGGCGCCCGGCGGCCCCGGTGCGAAGCGGCCCGTCGTCGCGTCGAAGCGATACGACAGGATCTGGTCGATGCCGAGATCACTGACCAGCACGAAGCGATTGTCCGGGCTGACGACGGAGCAATGCGGATGGGGTGATTCTTGCCGGGAGTGGTTCGGGCCAGACCCGGTGTGACGAACGCTATAGATTGGGGGCGCAAGTCCGCCGTCGTCGCGCAACGGGAACACCACCACGGACTGGCCGGGAAAGTCGGCTGCGTCGTCCATGCTGTAGTTGACCACGATCAGGAACCGCCCGGTGTGGTCCAGGCGACAGTGTGCGGTGATGCTGCCCAGCGTCGGCTGCTTGTTGATGTAGCGCAGCGCTCCGGTTGCCGGGTCGATGGCGAAGGCCGTGACCGTGCCTTCGTTCCAGCCGAATACCTCGCTGATGGCATATAGCCGTCGGCGGACAGGGTCGATTGTCAGGAAAGTCGGATTGTCGATGCCGCCGCGCTCACGGATCAACGATATCCGGCCAGTGGCTTCGTCGAAGTCGAACACTGAAATCCCGTTGCCGCGCGCCGCCTCGAAATACGGTGCCATGCGATTGAGGCTACCCACAAATGCCAATGTCCGTTGCACCATCCTGGCCTCCCTATCGCCTTTGCCGGCGCTTTCCCCCGACCGTATAGATCGCGGCCGCCGCGACGACCACCGTGCCTTCGATCACGCCCTGATAGTTGGCGCCCATGTTCAGGATGTTGAACCCGTTGTTCAGTGTGAACAGCAGCAGCGACCCGACCACAGTCTTGACCACGCTGCCTGCGCCCCCCAGCAACGACGTGCCGCCAAGAATGGCGGAGGCGATCACGGTCAGTTCTGCGCCCTGCAGGCCGGTCGGGTTGATGGCGCCGAGACGGCTGCCGAATAGTACGCCCGCAAATCCCGCCGCCAGCGCGCTCAGGATGAAGCCCGCCAGCTTGTAGCAATTCACGCTGATGCCGGAGAGCCGCGCCGCCTCGGCATTGCCGCCGACCGCATAGAGCCGCCGGCCAATCGTGGTGAAACGCAGCACCAGCCATGCCGACAGCGTGAACACCAGCATGTACACGACCGGATTGGCGACGCTGAGCCGCGGCCCCGCCAAAGCCCCCAGCACCAGCGCGCAGAACTCCGCCGACGGCCGGCCCCGCGACGGCCAGGGAGGCCGGGTGGCCGATGCGGCGAGCGCGCCACACGGCAATGATTGCGACCACGAGGAGCACCATACCGATGCCGAGCAGCAGGCCGTGCAGCCCAACTCTGCCGCTTTCGAACGCGGTCATCGCTTCCAGAACATCGGGATCGTCCACGGTCAGTGACCGGCCATTGGTCACGATCAGCACCAGCCCGCGAATGGCCGTGAGCGTGCCCAGCGTGACGATGAACGCGTTAATGCCGAGATATTGCACGATGGCGCCGTTCAGCACGCCGACCGCGCCGGCCGCCGCCAGTGCCACCACGACCGATGGCCAGAAGCCGATATGGCCACAAACGCTAATCATCACCGCCGCCGCCAGCGCCGCGACCGACGCCACCGACAGATCGAAATTGCCGGTGATCAGGATCACCGTCATCGCGACACCCATGATCGAGATCAGCGATGACTGATACAGGATGTTTGTCAGGTTGACCGGATTGAGGTAGCTTGGTCGGCCAATTGCGGCGGTGGCGACGCTCAGCACGACGATCAGCAGAATCAGCGCATAGTAGACACCGGCTTCGCGCAATCCGAATGCGCGCCACTGTGAGGCCGTCGATGGTACGGATGTCGGGCGCATCAGCATGCGTGGCTCACGATAGCTTCCGTCTGCGCTGCGCTGGCGAGCAGGATCAGCTCGTGTTCGGATGTCTCGGCCGCGTCGCGCTCGGCGATGATCCGCCCTTCCCGCATCACCAGCACGCGGTCGCTCACGGCCAGGATTTCCTCGAATTCGGAGGATACGACAATCACGCCGCAGCCGTCGCCGGCGAGCCGGCGGACCAGTGCCAGGATGTCGGCCTTGGCACCGACATCGATGCCGGCAGTGGGCTCATCGAGCAGGAACACGCAGGCCTCGCCGAACAGCCATTTTGCTACCGTCACCTTCTGGGCGTTGCCGCCGCTGAGTTCGGTCACCAGCACCTCCGGCGACTGCGCCTTGATGCCGAGCCGGATGATCGCCTGACGCGCGCGGTCCAGTTCAGCATCGCGTTGCGGGACCAGCCCATGCCACGACACTCCCTCCAGCTGCGGCAGGGTCGTGTTGCGCCAGATCTCGAAGCTAGGCACGAGCCCTTGCCGCATCCGGTCCTCCGGAACCAGCGCGATGCCGGCTTTGACCCGTGCGCCGGTGGACCGCCCGACTGGCACGCCGCGCACGCGCACCGTGCCGGTCGCGGACGGGTCGGCACCGAAGATCGCATGCAGCAGCTCACTGCGTCCTGAGCCGAGGAACCCAGCAATGCCGATGACCTCGCCGGTGCGCAATGTCAGCGAGACCGGCGCCAGCTGTCCGGGTGAGGCCAACTCCGCGAGTTCCAGCACGACCGGACCCACCGGATGCCGGTCGACATGCGCCAGATGCGTAATGGCGGCAACCGCACGGCCGACGATCGCTTCGGCGAGCTTCATTTCGTCCAGGTCGCGCGTCTCGGCGCGCAGCACGGCGACGCCGTCGCGCAGCACCGTGACGCAATCGGTCAGCAACATGACCTCGTCGAGAAAGTGGGAGACGAACAGAATCGCCTTGTTTTCCTGACGGGCCAGCCGGCGTACGGCGGCGTAGACGATTTCGCGCTCCTCTGTCGCCAGCGAGGCCGTCGGTTCGTCCATCACGATCAGTTCGGCACCACCTCCTAGCGCCTGGAGGATCGCCACCATCTGGCGCTGGCCGATCGGCAGATCGGCGACCAATGCGTCCGGGTCGATCGCATACCCCACCGTGTCAGTCAGCGCCGCGAAATCACGCCGGTCTGTGTTCGAGCGTCGCCAGATGCCCGCGCGCGGCAGGAAGATATTTTCCAGCACTGACAAGGTCGGGACCAGCGGGATATGCTGATGGATCGTGGCGACCCCGGCCGCGTTCGCGTCGGACGGTGATCGCCAGTCCACTTCTCTCCCCAGCCAGATCACCCGCCCCGAACTCGCCGGGAACGCGCCCGACAGGATCTTGATCAACGTCGATTTTCCAGCACCGTTGGCGCCGAGCAGCCCATGCACGCTGCCACGCTCCACATCCAGATCGACGCCCCGAAGGGCGATCGTGCCATTCGGGAACGTCTTCTGAACCTGCTCGAGACGGAGCAGCGGCAGCGTCATGGCGTGGTCAGCCTCACCACTGCGCCACGCAATCGCCGACGTTGGCCTTGGTGATGCCGGGCGTGTCGTAAGTGACGAAGGCGGCGCTGCGAGGCTGCTTGCCTGTCGCATCCTCATACAGCACCGAGAATGCCAGTGCGCCCAGATTCTCCGGCTTATAGCAGACGGTCCCGTCGATCTGGCCGGCCTTGATCGCGGCGATTGCCAGCTTCGAGCCGCCCATGCCGAACAACTTGGCCTGCGATCCCGCCGCCCGTACCGCGCGCGCGCAGCCGACGACCATGTCGTCGGCTTCGTTAAAGAACAGGTCTACATCGGGATGAGCCTGGAGGATATTCTGGCAGGCAGCCTCACCCTTCTCCGCGGTCCAGTCGCCAGGCTGCGAAGCGACGATGGTGTATTTCACGCCGGCGGCCTTCAGGCCCTGCTCGAAGCCGTCGCGGCGCTGCTTCACCTCGGAGAAGCCTGCCTGGCCCTCGATAACGGCGATCTTGGCCGTCTGATCCTTGGGCAGCAGCGTAGCGGCGGCGCGGCCGACTGCGGCACCAGCAGCGATCTCGTCCTGCGTTACGATCGCAACCAGCTTCGGGTACACGTCGTGGATCGCGCGCTTGGTCGGGTCGCCAATCTGCGAACCGACAGACACTACCGGAATGTTCGCTGCCGAGGCGTGATCCACCCAGCCTTGCGCGACCGTCGAATCGAGTGGCATGACGGCGATGCCGTTCACCTTCTCGGCGATCAGATCCTGGATATCGTTAGCCTGCTTCTGCACATCGCCCTTCGCGTCGAGCACCACGGTCTTGGCGCCGGCCTTGGCGCCCGCGTCCTGGAAGCCCTTGGCGATCGCCGAGGCGAACGGGAAACTGAGCCCGACGCTGGACAGGCCGAATGTCAGTTCTTCGGCCTGTGCCTCCGGCGCCGCGAGCAGCCCCATTCCAGCCAGCACTATCGCTGCCAAAATAGCCATTCGTTGTCGGCCCATCGTCTAACCTCCCTGATTGTTGCTGTAGACGCCCGAAAACTTCGCCTAACTCGTGGCCGCGGATCGCCGTTCCACAAGATAGAGGTGGTCGCACACCAGCACGGCCTCGCCGTCCTGGTTGACGATCTCGATGCCCTCTACGACGAAGCCTGAGCCGGGCCGTTTCGGATCATCGCGCTTTTCGCGGATCGTGGCGGTCACCGTGATCGTGTCGCCGATGAACACGGGCCGAATGAACCGTAGCCGGTCGTATCCATACGACAGGGATCTCGGATTGATGTCGCCGGCCGTCATGCCGATGCCGACGCTGAAGATCAGGGTGCCGTGCGCCATACGCCGCTTGAACGGTTGCGTGGCGCACCACACCGCGTCCATGTGGTGCGGGAAGAAGTCGCCAGTCTGTCCGGCATGCATGACGACATCGGCCTCGGTGATCGTGCGGCCGGTGCTGCGGCGTGCGAAACCGACGACATAGTCCTCGAAAAACTGCTCAACGACCATGCTGGCCCCGCCCTGGCTGGCTCCGGATGCTGCGTCCGGGTACCTTTAAGGATGAATAGACTACCCATATCCGAATTCATAGCCCTTCGTCGCGCGCCGACCACGTCGGCTATCGCATGTCGGGGACCGGGGTTGCGGGCAGGGCGCTGGAGCGGAAGCATGCTTCCACCAGTGCCATCGTGTGCCAGGCATCCTCGACCGACGCCTGCAACGAGGCGTCCTCGCCAGACGCCAGGCGCTGCAGATTCGCCATTCGGCCAATGAACGCATCGGGGAACCACGCGCCGGCCAGCGGCACCGCCTGCCAGCCATCCCGGCCGCGCTCGTCGGTGATCCACAGCTCGTCCGGCTCGCCGGCCGGATAGTCGAGCAGCAACCCCAGTTTCACGATCGCGGCGCCGCGCGTGCCCTCGATGCGAATGCTGGCGTCCTGGAAGCGGCGGCCGAAATCATGGTTGTGGTTGATCGACAGGCAGCAGCGCACCGGATCGCGGAACCGCAAGATGGCGGAGGTGCGGGTCTGCGCCATGTCCGAGGATGGGTGGCCCGTGGTGTGCGCATGCACGCCGGCCGGGTTACCGAGCAACGAGCGGATCAGGTCCAGGTAGTGGATCGAATGCACCGCGATCTCGACCCGCTCGACGCCGCGCAGGAAGGCGAACAACTGCCAGGGCGTGACCAGGTTGAGACGCACTTCGACGTCGACGATATCCCCGAGCAGTCCGCGTTCCACCGCATCGCGCAACGCCAGCATCATCGGCGCGAAGCGGAGTTGGAAGTTGACTGCGGCGACCAATCCCTTGGCCCGACACAGCGCCAGTATCTCGCCGGCTTCCGCGAGATCGCGGCCCATGGGTTTCTGGATCAGCACCGTTGCCGCGTCGGGCAACGCCTGCAGGACAGAGGCGTGGGCGGCGGGAGGCGTCGCCAGATCGAAGACCGCGCCCGGTTCGGCGGCAGCTTCGGCGAGAGAGCCAAACTGCTTGGGAATCTGCCACCGCACCGCTACCTCGGCGGCGCGCGCGGCGTCGAGATCGAAGATCCCGGCGACCGGAAATCCTGCATTGCGGTACGCCGGCAAATGCGCGTCGGCGACGATACTGCCGGCGCCGATCAGCACCACCGGGCGTGGCGTGGCTGGCATCGGCCATGCCTGCCGCAGCGACAGCGGATCGAACGGCACGGTCATGAGACCAGAGCCAAGATGCGCGTCTGGGCTTCCGCCAGCAAGTCGGGGCTGGGCCGGTTACTTGCCAGTGCATGGCCGACCATCTCGTCCACAATGCTCGCGATGCCGGCGAGGCGGGGATGCACCGGCAGCTCCCGCGCATGCGCGTGCAGCAGGTCGAGCTTATGATAATACGGCACGACCGCATTTATCTCCCGGTCGCTCCAGGTCGAGCGACGGACGCCGATGGCGCCTTCCATGGTCGTCAGCCGATCCATCGGTGCCGACGCGCAGTGGCGAAGGAAGTCCCAGGCGAGTGCCTTGCGCTGCGATCCGGCGGCAATTGCCAGCACCCAGAACACGTTCAACGAAACCGGCGCCATACCCGGTGCGACGGGCAAGGGGGCGATGTCGATCCTTCCCGCCACCCGGCTTTGGTCCCAGGACTCGCCGAGTGCCGCGAAGCCGAACCAGTTAGTCATCAGCGCCACCCGGCCCTCGCAGAACATCAGGCCGGATTTCACGCTATCGATGTCGTGCAGGTTGGGCGCCACGGCCGCCTTGTCGGCGGCCAGCGTGCGGAGGAAATCGAGCGCCTCGACGGCCGCTGCGGTCGTCAGTTGCGGATGGCCTGCCGGGTCGAACGGCGCACCGCCGCGGGTCCAGAGATGGATGCAGAAATCGTAGAAGCCGTTGTGCCCGTCGGGAAACAGCGCCAGCACGGTGCCGCTGACGCCATGCGCCGGGTCGTGCAGACGGCGGGCCGCCGCGTGGAAGTCGTCCCAGGTGGCGGGAACCGGCAACCCGGCGGCCTCCAGCAGATCGCGGCGATAGATCAGGCATTGCGGACCGTCATGGTACGGCATGCCCCAGAAGCCGCCGGCGAAGTCCTGCAGCCCGAGCAGCGACGGACTCCAGGCGTCCGGGAAGTCCGGAATTGGGCGCGCGGCCAGCCACGGCCGGAGGTCTTCGACCAGCCCCAGCGCCTGCACCTCGGCGATCCAGTCGGTCGACAGGAATGCGATGTCCCAATCCGGGGTCTGCAAGCCGCGCTGCTCGATCAGGGTGGCGTGCAACGGGTTGAGGTCCATCGCCGCGACCTCGATGCGACCGTCAAGCCCGGTGGTGCGTGCGAAATCCTCGAACTGGCCGACGATGGCGCGCTCGAACGGGTCGAACCGTCGCACCGCGACGCGCATGGTCTCGGTCATGCAGCACATGATCCACGGCGGCCGATGCCGCGAGACCGGTGTAACATCATTGCCTCCTCCCCCGGGTCCACCACTATATAGTGGCGCTGCAAACGGAACTCGTATCTGAATGATTCATTCGTGAGTGAACGTCATTCCGACTTAACGGTCAACCCAACGGTGCGTGCGGTCGGTTCGCCGGGCGGTGCCGCGCCGGGGCCGGAGGCCGACGAGCGCTATCGCGCGCCGGCGCTGGACAAGGGGCTCGACATCCTGGAGCTGCTGGCCGCGACCGAGGAGGGCTTGTCGCAAGCCGAGATCGCCAAGGCGCTGGCGCGGTCTCCCAACGAGATCTACCGGATGCTCGACCGGCTGGTGCGACGCGGCTACGTGATGCGCGATGCGGGTGATCGCTACGAACTGACGCTGAAACTATTTGCGCTCGGGCATCAACATGCGCCGTTGCGGCGCCTGGTGTCGCAGGCAACGCCGATTCTGCGGCGGCTGGCGCGGGTGGCCGAGCAATCCTTCCATCTCGCCGTCTATGAACGTGGACGGGTCGTGGTGATCGCGCAGGCGGATTCGCCGGGATATTGGGGCCTGGCGATCCGCGTCGGCGCTCAGGTGGATTTGCTCAACACCGGCAGTGGGCATGTGCTGCTGGCCTTTCAAACACAACGCGAGCGCGAACATATGCTGACTGAGCGGGGCGTTGGCGACGCTGTGTCGGAGTCATCGACTTGCTTGCATGCTCACCTCGACGAGGTACGGAGGCGTGGCTTCGAGGTCATGGAGAGCCAACAGACACGAGGCGTGGTGAACGTGTCCGCGCCAGTGCTCGGTGCCGGCGGCAACGCCCTCGCGGCCCTCACGTGTCCGTATCTGGAGCGCGTCGATCGAGCCCAGTCGTTGACGCGAGATGCCGTGACGGATCTGGTGCGCGCGGCATCGCAGGAGCTGTCGCTCGCCGCCGGTTCCCCGCGGGATGCCGTGGTTTCGAACGATCAAAGCATCCGCCAATGGGCCGGAACGAACGAAGCGTCCGGATTCGACAGGTAAAAGGCGGCCAGGACGGCGAGCCAGGGCAGCTCCGGGACCTGGCAATGTGAAAACGCGATCTTCGGTAGCCTCTGACGGCGACGGCGACCCGGGATGGCGGCATGCCGCCGCGCGACAGCGGAGTTGGCCGCTGTCCGCCGGTCTGTCGGGGACAGCATCAACAAGGTCATAGGCGGTCTGCACCGAACGCTTGGCGAGTTCTGCGTCGCCTGCGGCCTCTGGCCGGGGGAGCGGCGGGGTTTGGCTGGAGTCGCGTGACGGGTGGGCACCACCGAAACCCGCGACAAGACTGCGACACTGACCGGTCCGGCCGAAATTCGCCCCTCCTTGCGCAGCGTATGGGCTTGTTTGGTGCTGGCCAGGACCGTCGCCAAAGCGGGTGCGATCGCGGCTCGCGGATGAGGGGCATAGAAACGCCATCCGAATCCACAGCGCTCTCGCGGGCGTCCAGCGTCGTCAGCCGGTGCGGCGACAGGCCGGACCTTCTCGGGATGCCGGTCGCGGTTACGCACTCCCAGGGCTGACCGGGGACGATCTCGGCCGCCAGTGCGCCGGCCGGCACGGTGCAGCTACCAGCGCGGCTGACGCCCTACGCGGCACCGTCACGGCCTCGGGGGTCGGTGACGTGCGTCATTCCGATAACGGGACATGTCCCTGGTCGAGGTCGGTTTTCGGCACGCCCGCGGGTCAGGGTGTGAATGAGCGCCCCGGTTCGAGGCCGATTCACAGCCAACGCCTAATCTTCGGCGATCAGCGCCCCCGCCCGCTCACCTACCATCATCGCCGGCGCGTTGATGTTGCCGGAAGTGATGCTGGGGAAGATCGAGGCATCCACCACCCGCAGCCCACCAATGCCGTGCACCCGAAGGTGTGAATCCACCACGGCATCCGTCGGGTCCGGCCCCATCCGGCAGGTGCCGCACGGGTGGAACACCGAATAGGCGCGGGTGCGGATGTCGGCGATCAGCGCCTCGTCCGACAGATGGGCGGGACCGGGCTTCAGCTCCGCCTCGATCAGCTCGGCGAAGCTCGGAGTGGCTGCCAGGCGGCGGAGAAATTTGGCGCCGGCCAGCAGATCGGTCAGATCCTGCTCGGTGGAGAGGTAGTTCGGTACGATCTCCGGCGGCGCCGCCGGGTCCGCCGAGCGGATCGCCACATAGCCGTGGCTGGTCGGCCGGCAGGGTGAGACGGACGTGGAAAAACCGGGGAACGCATCCGGCTTCAGCAAGGCCCGCACCCCCGGCACGGCGTGCTCGTAGGAGAGCGGCGAGAAATACAGCTGGATGTCGGGCCTCTTCAGCTCCGGACGGCTGCGCCAGAACCCGCCGCCCTGGTTGATGCTGAGCGAAAGCGGGCCCGAGCGGAACAGAAGGTATTGCAGCGCAGCGCGAATCCGACCCGACAGCGGCAGCAGCTCGTTGTTCAGGCTGGGCCGGCGTCCGCGATAGACATGATCGTAACAAAGATGGTCCTGCAGGTTCTGCCCCAGCGCCGGCAGATCGGCCACCACCTCGATGCCATGGCCGCTCAGCAGCCCGGCCGGGCCGAGGCCGGAGAGTTGCAGCAACTGCGGCGAATTGAACGCTCCGGCCGAAAGGATCACCTCCCGTGTCGCGCGGACGCGGTGCAGCTTGCCGTGCTGGCGATATTCTACCCCCACTGCCCGCCTGCCCTCGAACAGCACGCGGGTGACATGCGCCGCGGTTTCCACTCTCAGCGCCCCGCGCCGCCGCGCAGGCCACAAATAGGCCCGCGCCGCCGAGACGCGCAGCCCGCGCCCGGTGTTGATCTGATAGGTTCCGACGCCCTCGCAGGTCGCGCCGTTGAGATCAGGGTTGAACGCCAACCCCGCCTCCTTCCCGGCAGCGACGAACACTGCAGTCAGCGGATGCGCCACCTGCGAAATATCGGTGATGGTCACCGGGCCATCACTGCCATGCCATGGCGTATCGCCCAGCGCGTGGCATTCCATGCGCCGATAGCTCGCCAGCACCTCGTCCCAACCCCAGCCGGGATTGCCCATCTCCTCCCACGTCGCGAAATCCTCGGCCTGGCCGCGCGCATAGACCATGGCGTTGATCGCGCTTGACCCGCCGACCACCTTGCCGCGCGGCTGGTAGATCTCGCGTCCGTCAAGCCCCGGTACGCGGGCGGTGCGATACATCCAGTTCAGCTTCGGGTGATAGAACAGCTTGCCGTAGCCGATCGGCAGATGAACCCACAGGCTCCGATCCTTCGGCCCTGCCTCCAGCACCAGCACACGACCGGGCGACTTCTCTGCGAGCTTTCCCGCCAGCACGCAGCCGGCCGAGCCGGCGCCGACGATGACATAATCAGGATTGTCCATGCTGGTCTATTCCGCCTCTGCCCGGCTACTGCGCTGTACCAGCACGCTCAGCAGTCCGAGCAGGCCGGAGGCGATCATCAGGAACAACGAAACCGCGTTCAGGACCGGCGTGGAGCCCTGTCTCATCCGGTCGAACATCGTGATCGTCAGCGGCGGGTCAGAACCCACTAGCATCAGCGTGGTGTTAAAGTTCTCAAACGACATCAGGAACGCCACCAGCGCGGTGCCGACCAGCGCCGGCGCCAGATAGGGCAGGGTGATCGTGCGTAACACCTCGGAGGACGTGGCGCCGAGATTGAGCGCGGCTTCCTCCAGAGAGCGGTCGAATTTACGCAACCGCGCCGAGATCACCAATGTGGCGATAGTCGCAATGAAGGAAAACTGCCCGGCCACCACCAGCCACAGCCCCGGGCGCAGCGCCGCCAGTTCCAGGCCCAGTTGGTCATCGGCGAAATTCGCCACCATGCTGGAAAACGCAAGGATGGAGATGCCAAGGATCACGCCCGGGATCACCAGCGGCGACAGCATCAGCATGTAGCACAGGCCCTTGAGGCGGAATTCGAAACGCTCGAACAGAAAGGCGCTCGTGGTGCCAACGACCAGTGACAGCGTGGTGGTGCCCACCGCCACAATCAGCGAGTTGCCAATGCTGCGCAGGATGCTGTCGTCAAAAAATAGCCCGATGCGCGGGTCGGCCGGGCCAAGGAACCAGTCGAGCGTCGCTCCTTTCCAGGGCAGGCCGGGAAAGCTGGAGGCGTTGAAGGCGAACACCGCCACTACTACCAGGGGCAACGCGAGATAGACGAAAAACAGCCCGACATAGGCGGAATAGACTGCGCGCAGAAGCGGAGAATAGGTAAGGGAGCGCAACATGGCTCAGCCCTTCCCCAAGGTGCTGGACAGCGACTGTCCTGAGAGGCGCAACGCGAGCCAGACCACCAGGCTGGAGGTTCCCAGCAGCACGAAGCCGAACGCCGAGCCGACCTCCCAGTTGAAGCGCGTGATGAACTGGGCGTAAATCTGTTCGGTGAACCATTGACTGTTCTTGCCGCCGAGCAGGGTGGGCGTAAGGTAATTGCCCAGCGCCAGCATGAACACGATGATCGAGCCGGCGACGATGCCAGGCATGGCGTGCGGGATGACGACGCTACGCAATACCGCCAGCCCGTTGCCGCCGAGATCGTAGCCGGCCTCCACCAGCGTGTCGTCGAGCGTGTCGAGCGTGGAGACCAGCGGCACCACCATGAACAGCACCGAGGTGTAAACGAGGCCCAGCATCACCGCGGCATCGTTGTAGAGCAGTTCAACCGGATGATCGAGAAGCCCGATCCGGACCAGCAGGCCGGAGATCAGCCCGGTCTCACGCAGCAGCATCATCCAGCCGAACACCCGCACCAGTTCGCTGACCCAGAACGGCAGCAGGCAGGCCATGAACAGGAGCTTGCGCATCCGGCCGCGGGCGATCTTGGCAATGTGGTAGGCGACTGGAAACGCCACCAGCAGGGTCAGCCCGGTGGCCAGCGCGGAGAACGCCACCGTGCGCAGCAGCACCATCACATAGATACGCTCGCCGAAAAGATCGAGATAGTTCTTGAAGCCAATTTCGAACAGTCGGGGACCGATCTTTTCATGTAGCGAGAGGATAAACAGGTCGATATGCGGGATCACCACCAGCAGCAATACCCATAGCAGGAACGGGGCAAGGGCCAGGATGAAGCCGAGTTGCAGACCGGGGCGCCCCTCGTGTGCCGGCGTGTTCATGGCGCGATAAAACCTAACGTATTCGCGGCCTGGAACCCAAGGCGAAGGTGGGCCCCCTCCACCAGGCCGATTACCGCGTGGTCCTGCGGCAAAGCAACGCCGATCAGGTCGCCTTGCCGCAGGCGGATCATGGCGCGGCTGTTGGCGCCGTTGAACAACAGGCTTTCCAGTACTCCCTCGCAGCGATTTTCGCCCTCGGCGGGAGGTGGCGGCGGGGAATCGACGGCGGCGAGGCTGATCGCCTCGGGGCGGATGAACAGCTCAACCGCTTGGCCCACGGCAGTCGGCACGGAGCCGACGGCATTCAGCGTCAGCCCGGTCTCGGTGAACACCTGCTGCCTACCGGCCTCGGCGCGTACCACCTTGCCGCGCCAGCGATGGCTGTCGCCGACGAAACCAGCGACGAAGGCCGTGGCCGGGCGATAGTACAGATCTTGCGGTGAGGCGACCTGCTCGAACCGGCCGGCGTGCATCACAGCCACTTTGTCCGACATCACCAAAGCTTCGGACTGGTCATGGGTGATGTAGACGAAGGTGGTGCCGAACTGGTGCTGCAACTGCTTGAGTTCGAGTTTCATGTGCTCGCGCAGCTTCAGGTCCAGCGCCCCAAGCGGTTCGTCGAGCAGAAGCACGGCCGGGTCCAGCACGATGCAGCGGGCGATCGCCACGCGCTGCTTCTGCCCACCGGAGAGTTGGTTGATGCGTTTCGGCCCGGCGTCGGGCAGGCCGATGCGCGCCAGAACGTCGGCCACACGCCGATCGATCTCGGCGCGAGCCATGCCGCGCCGGCGGAGGCCGTAGCCGATGTTCTCGGCCACGTTCATCATCGGGAACAAGGCGAGATGCTGGAACACCATGTTGACCGGCCGCTTGTTCGGCGGCGTGCCCAGCATGGAGGCACCCTTGATCAGGATGTCGCCCGACGTGGGCTGGGCGAATCCCGCGATCATACGCATCAACGTGGTCTTGCCGCAGCCGGAGGGGCCGAGGATCGAGAAGAACGAGCCCCGTGGCACGTTGAGCGAGATGCCGTTCACCGCGGTGAAGCCGCCAAAGGTCTTGATCACGTCGCGGCATTCGAGATCGTCGGTCACCATCGGGTCCACTTCATGTCAGACGGAACGGCGCTGCACGCCGCTGGCGAAGACCAAAGAGGGCGGCGGCCTGCGCCGCCGCCGTCCCGTGGTCAGGGTCGCGAAAGCCTATTGCGCCGCGACCTTGTCGAGCACTTTGCCCTCCATTTCCTCCAACCCCGCCGGGACCGCCGGGAACCATTTGATTTTAGCAATCACTGCCGGCGGAAAGGCTTCCTGGAACGCCTTGCGCAGCTTCTCGGACACGAGGTTGTCCGAGCCCTTCGATGCCGAGAAACTGCCGGAGGAAATCCACGATCAGCGCCGCATTTTCGGGGCGCATGACGAAGTTGATCCATTTGTAGGCGGCGGCGTCCGCACGGCCCTTGGCCGGCAGCGCGAAGGTATCGATCCAGCCGAGCGCGCCGGCGGCGGGCGGAACGAAATTGATGTTCGGGTTCTCCGCATTCAGCTTGAAGCCGGTGGAATCCCAGGATTCCGAAGCGATGATCTCGCCCGAGCGCAGCATGTTCAACAGGTCGTCCGAGCCCGACCAGTAGGCCTTCACGTTGGCCTTGCAGGCGGCGAGCTTCGCGCCGGCCCGCTCGATGATCGCGCGATATTTCTCGGGGTCGTTGTAGGCGGCAAACGGATCGTCGCCGTCCGCGAACGCCATGCCGAGCAGCGCCGGACGCTTGAGGCGCATGGAGATGCGGCCCTTGTACGCCGGGTCGCAGAGATCCGTGAAGCTCTTCAGGTTCGGCGCCTTGGCGCGGTCGACCACCAAGCCCGCGGTGCCCCACACATACGGCACGGCGTAGAGCTTGCCATCTATCGTGGCGTTCTTCGATGAGGCCGCGAGCAGATCCGGAATGAATAGCTTGGTATCGATCTTGGAAAGGTCAATCGGCTTGTAGATGCCGAACTCAACCTGCGGGCCGGTGATACGGTCCTGGCTCGGCTGGGCAAGATCAAAGCCGGCGCCCCCGGTGGCGCGCAGCTTGGAAATCATGTCCTCGTTGTTGGACAGCGTGACCTCGACATCGATGCCGGTCTCCGCCTTGAACTTTTTCAGCACCGCTTCCGGCGCGTAGTCACCCCAGGTCAGTAGACGCAACGTCTCCGCCCGCGCTGACACGGCCGACGCCAACAAGGCCCCGCCAAGTGCGACAGCGAACAAACCTTTGAGAATTTTCATGATTCCTCTCGAATTTCTGGACCACAGTCTTCGCGACGCTGCGGTATCGCCGCGATGGTAGGCGGCGATTGGTCTGACAGTGAGGTCCATTCTGGCGAGTTCAGCAGACCATTTCAGAGGGGCGCGAGCGCACCCAGTACCGCGGCCAGCGTCTGCGTGCCGCTGTCGATCTGTGCCGGGGTAAAGCCGCTGAAGCCCAGCACCAGCACCCCTTCCTGCCCCGCCACTGGGGCGAGGCAGAAGCGGCCAAGCGGCGCGACGGTGATACCGCACCGGGCGGCCGCAGCGCTGATCTCATCGGCATCCAGCCCCGGCTTCAGCCGGGCGATGGTGTGCATCCCTGTGTTGGTCGGCACGATCTCAAGCCAGGGCGACAGCCGCGCCGCGGCGGCGTCGGCCAGGCATTGGTAGCGTTCGGCGTAAAGGCGACGCATGCGGCGGATGTGGGTGTCGAAATGCCCATCGGTAATGAAATCCGCCGCGCTGGCCTGTAACGCAGTCGGTACCCCCGGCGAATAGGCCTCCAGGCTCAGGCGCAAATGCTGGGCAAGCGCCGGCGGTGCAAGCAGAAAGCCTAGCCGCAGCGCAGGGAACAACGATTTTGAGAATGTGCCGACATAGATTACCCGCCCAGTTGCGTCGATGCCCTTCAGCGTCGGCAATGGCCGACCGGCAAAGCAAAATTCGCCGTCCCAATCGTCCTCGATGACCCAGGCGCCGGCCGCCTCGGCAGCTTCCAGCAGGGCAAAGCGGCGGTCCAGGCTCAGTTTGGAACCGAGCGGCTGCTGATGCGAGGGGGTGGTGAAGGCCAACTTGAAGCGCGGCGCCAGTTCCAGCCCGCGCCGCACCATAAGCCCGTGCTCGTCCACCGGCACTGGCACCAGATCGGCGCCGTACATGACGAAGCTGTTACGCGCGCCGATCGCGCCGGGGTTTTCGAACCACACCCTGTCGCCGGCATCGATCAGCGTGGCGGCGATCAACTGGAAGGCCTGCTGCGCGCCGGCGGTGATCAAAATCTGCTCCCAGTCGCAATCGATGCCGCGATTGACCTTGATATGGGTGGCGATTGCCCGGCGCAGCGGTTCGTAGCCCCGCGGATCGGGATAACCGAACGCCGTGTAGCGTGGTAGGCGCCAATGCTTGCTGACGATGCTGGACCATTGCGATATGGGAAAGGCGTCGAACGCCGGTATCGCGGTGGTGAAGGGGCGCGGCTCGTGGACTAGGCGGGTGCCGAAGCGGCTGGAAGCGTCGGCCATCGCCTGTGCCATTCGCGCCTGAGCGATGGCGGTCGCGTGCGGCGCGGCGGGCTTGGCCGGGCGCTCGGCGGCCAGAACCTCGCTGACATAGGTGCCGTCGCCCACCCTGGTCACCAGCAGCCCCTCGGCGACCAGCCGCTCGAAGATTTCCACGACGGTGGTGCGCGCCACGCCGCATTCCTGCGCGAACGTGCGTGTAGCGGGCAGGCGCTGGCCGGGCTTGAGGGCGCCGCCGAGGATCAGCTCGCGCACTCCTGCGCTGATTTGCAGGCTCAGCGCCTGGCGCGAGGCGCGATCGATGACGATGGATTGCAGCAACGCGCCCTCTGCCCGCTTCACCATGCCCGCATCCCGGATGGCCAGACCAATGGTCTGCCGTCTTCTGGAGAATGGACCTTAGCAGCAGACCATTTTCACTTAAACCGGAGATATCGCGCCGCCAATGCCATCATCGGCGCCATCGCGGAGGAAGGCTGGATGAAGATCACTCGTCTTGAGACATTCGCCACCCAGGATGTCGGCTTCGTTCGCGTGACCACCGAGACCGGCCAGCAGGGCTGGGGCCAGCTATCGCCGTACAATGCCGATATCACCGCGCAAGTGTTCCACCGCCAGGTGGCACGCTGGTCGCTGGGGGCCAACGCGCTGGACATCACCGCACTGGTCGAGAACGTTCCGGAGCACGAACACAAATTCCCAGGCTCCTACCTGTTCCGCGCGTTGTGCGGGCTCGATACTGCGCTCTGGGATCTGCGCGGGCGTATTGAGGGGCGCAGCGTGTGCGAGCTGCTCGGCGGCGTGTCGCGGCCGTTTCCCGTCTATGCATCGAGCATGAAGCGCGGCGAGATCACACCGGAGGCGGAGGCCGAGCGGCTGAAGCGCCTGCAGGGCGAGTTTGGTTACACCGCGTTCAAGTTCCGCATCGGCAAGGAATGCGGGCATGACGAGGACGAATGGCCCGGCCGCACCGAGGCGATCGTGCCGCAGGTGCGCGCGGCACTGGGCCGCGAGGCGCGGCTGCTGGTGGACGCCAACAGTTCCTACACCCCGGCCAAGGCGATCGAGGTCGGCCGGATGTTGCAGGATCACGGCGTGGTCCATTTCGAGGAGCCCTGCCCCTATTGGGAGCATCGCTGGACGCGGCAGGTCACCCGCGCGCTCGATCTGGACGTGACTGGCGGTGAGCAGGATTGTGACCTGACGCTGTGGCACTACATGATCGAAACGGATGTGGTGGACGTGACGCAGCCCGATGTCTGTTACGTTGGCGGCGTCACCCGCATGCTGCAGGTGGCGCAGATGGCGGCGGCGGCGGGCAAGAAGGTCACGCCGCACTCGGCCAACCAGTCGATGCTCACCGCGATCACCCTGCATGTGATGGGCGCTCTGGCCAATGCCGGCCCCTATGTCGAATTCTCCATCGAGGGGCCGGACTATTACCCCTGGGAGGTCGGCCTGCTGCGCAATCCGCTGGTGGCGCGCGACGGGATGGTGGAAATCCCGTCCGGTCCGGGCTGGGGGATCGAAATCCAGCCGCAATGGCTGGAACGCGCCCAGTATCAGATCAGCGAGCTGGCAACGTGAGCGGCTGTGGTGCAGGGATCAGGCGCGTAGGCGCAGTAGCCCAGAGCCGGTCGGGGTCAGCTGATTCGGACATAGCTCGGGCGTCCCGGCGCCAGCATGTGGTTGAGCGCGAGGACCGCGACGTTCACATCTGTGAACCGACGCTCCTCGGTATGTGCGCGCAGTCCATCACCGATCACCCGTTTTCACCGCGCGGTGGCCGTCTCGGCATTGGCCCCGCCTGGTATGGTTTGAGGTTTTCTGCCACCCCATGCGGCCCCTCTCGGCAATCCATTGGAGATGGCGGTCGCGCTGTGTCGGTCCAGTCTCGGCCGTTTTGCTGAGCCCCGCTGTCGTGCGCGGCGGCACAATCACGGCAGCCTCAGGGTGACGAGCGGCGACACTGGCGTCAGCACTGTCCCGATCATACGCACCGTCGCCGGTGAACGAGGCCACAAGAGCCCCCCTGAGAGCCGACCGACCTGGCATGTACCGGCCGATACCAGCCCATGCGCAGCAGCTGCGCTATCCCGCGCGCGTCTTTCCGGTCGGTCTTCACCGTCATCGCCGACAGCCCGCCTTCACATGCCGCATCTCGAGCAGCACCACCTCGAAATCGGCACCGACCAGCCCTCCAGCAGCCCTTGCGACAGCGGGCCCGCCTCCAGGCCAATGCGGGCAACTGGAAGGCCGGTCCCGGCGACAAGACGGCACAGCGTTTCACGCTCGCTCGCTACCTTCGCCTCCCGGGGCGATCTTCCCCTTGGCGTCCAGCACGCACAGGCTGCTCCCTTTCAGCGAGACATCAATTCCAACATAATACTCCATGGCTGTCCCTCGATGATGCTTGGGACTCACCCTTTCGGACCCCGTTCAACACACTATCACTCCGGCTGCAGCCGCCTCCTCGCCTATCGCCACGCTGCCGGCCCATTACCGTATCCAGACCGGCCCTGCGTCGGTAAAGCGACCACAACATCACGTGTTCAGAACATTGCCGTGATGCCCTATGCCGGCCGCTGGAGCCAAGCCGCGCCCCGAAGCGTTACCCAGTGCGCCCGCATCCCACATCAGGCGCGGATCAAAAGTCTCTGCGGCCAGCATGGTCAAAATCACCACGGCACAAAACGCCACGGCTCCAATCCCGGGCTCAATCGTGACGATCGTGCCGAACCGGACCAGCGCACCCAGCAGTGCCTCCATGAAGATATCAATCATCGACCATCGTCCGATCCACCGTACGAGATGGTAGAGCCGGGTTCGATCGCGCAGCCACCCCGAGCGTTTGGTCTGCGTTGCGACCAGCATGACGGTGAGGCCGATGAGCTTCAGCATTGGCACGGCGATGCTGGCGAAAAACACAAGCGCGGCGAGCGGATACATGTGGGATGAGATCAGTTCCCGGACTCCGCCGATGATCGTGCTCGGTGCTCCGGCACCCAGCTGCACAACTGTAAGCACCGGGTAGTAGTTGGCCGGCACATAGAGCACCGCGGCGGCGATCAGCAGCGCCCACGTACGCTGCACGCTGTTCGGTTTGCGCGCGTGCAAGGCTGAGCCGCAGCGTGGACAGCGCTCGTCACCGGGCTGGGTGATGCTCACCAGGTGACAGATCTCGCAACCAATGGCGCCGGTCGGCAGGCCCCACGATGGAACGAGACCCATCGAGCGGCGCGCCGGTCCACGCCGGCCCAGCGCCTGCCATACCGCATCCCGGTCGAGTGCACCCTCCGCCCAGACCATCACAAAGGTGAGCGCCAGCAGCGCGAACACGCCTGTCCCCAGATCGATCTTCACGAGGTCACCTAGTTTCACGTAGGCCACGAAGACGCCGAAGACGAAGACTTCGATCATCGACCAGGGCGTCAATCGCTCGACCATGACGAATATGCGGCGCAGGTGACCTGGTGGTTTTGCCTCGTGCAGGCGTATCAGCACGTAGAGCGTGCCGAGCAGTTTCGCAAAGGGTGCCACGGCTGTCGTGAACAGGACAACCGCCGCCAGCGGTGCCATCCCGCGTTGCACCAGTTCCGCTGGTCCCGCGAACAGCCCGGATTGATGCACCATGCCCGCCGCTTGGACCCGCATCAGCATCGTGGCGCACACAATCACTAACAGCATGAGGGCCGAGAGGGTGAGGGCAAGGCTGCGGTCCAGCGGATGAACGCGCGCGCGGCGCAGAGTGGTGGTGCAGCGGCTGCATTGGGCAGTGGTACCGGGCGTCAGAATTGGCACGAGTTGGAATAGCCCGCATCCCGGACACTCGCGCACGTCGGCTTCCGTCAGCCCGGCGTCACCAGGTGCCGCAGCGGCCGAGGGCAACGTCATCGGGGTGCGGGTTCGGCTGTCAGCATGGAAGCCAATCCGTCCGCAAGTTGGCCCAATGCAGAGCTGATGGAAGCCACCTCGGCGGCAATGTCTGGCGAGGACGTCGGCACGACGAAGCGGAAGGTCCGCAGGCGAGGTGCGCTCCGCCGCTTGAAATCAACTGAGGCCTGGGCCTGCAGTACGAGTGATCCGCCCGCGTCCTCGTCGAGCCGTTCTATATTGATCTCGACGGTCGCATCGGACGGAACGGATACGGCACCGCTATCGCTCACCACCGTGCTCTCCGGCAGGCGCTGCCTCAGCTCGTCGACCAGAACCCTTCCCATCAACGCCGACAGCGGCTCGCCCCACCAGTCGTTGTTCATCACATCGAGCCGGTAGCCCGCCGAGGAGCGGACGATCTGTAACTGCTGCAGGTAACGTGCGAGCGAGATCTCACGCAGCGCGATCACCTTGGGTGCGCCGGTCAGTGTCTGCCCAGCGACGGGCGCGATCGTGTAGAGCACCGGACGCGGCGAACTGCAGGCGACGAGCGCAGTTGCGAGCACGAAGCAGACCGCGATGGGCGCGAGCCCAAGGTAGCCCCCCGAGGCGGCTCCCCTTGTCGGCATCACTCGACCCCGCCCTGGGGCCGGCCCTTGACCAGGGCTTCCGGATGTCGCGTGAGTAGGTCGGACAGCGCCTGGATGGAGCGGACGCTGTCGTTTAGTTGGACCAGGAGCCGCTCCAATTCGCGTTCGAACCTAGTATTGTCACCGTATGCGGACCCGACCGACAGCATTACACCATTGGCGTTGGTCAGCGTTTTCTGCAGGTCCGCTGCAATTTCGGGCAGTCGTTTGGCCGCTGGGGCAAGACCCTTGTCCAGATTCTCCACCGTCGCCTGCGCGCTCGCCATCGTCGCAGCCATGGACGCGAGCATTTGCTTGAGTTGTGATCCTCCGGCGATGTCGTTCAAGTTCTGCGTGAGGTCGCCCAGGTTCTTTCCGATCGTAGCGAACGGGATGGTGTTCACGCTGGCCATCAGTTCGCCCGCCGAGGCCGCCAGGCTGTCCAACCCCCCAGCATTCGTCGCCGGCACCACGAAGCTTGACCCGTCCATGGTCACCGATGCCGGCGGCGCACCGTGGACAAACTCGAGTGCCACAACTTGCTGGCCGGTGAGCAGGTTGCCGCTCTGCAGACTTGCCCGAAGGCCCTGCTTGAGCAGCGCGCCGACTCCCTCCGCGACGGTGGCATAGGCGCGCTTGCCGATCCCGATGACGCGCTCCGGCTCGACATCGAAGTGCACCGGCGCCAGCACTGCATCGGTGGTGACGTCGTAGGTCAGACGTACATCTGTGACGTGGCCAACCGTGAGGCCGCGCAGCGTTACTTCCGCGCCGGGCGCGAGGCCGCGTATCGAGCCGGCGAAGAAGGAGACCAACGGAATTTTCCGGCTGTACGACGCGCCCTCTGCGGTGTCCTGGTTCGGGAACAGCGGAAATGCGTGATTTGCTGCGGCCGCCGCGGCAGCGCTCTTGCCCCGGGGCGTATCGAAGGCGACGCCGCCGAGCAGGAGAGCGCGTAGTGACTCGAGTTGGACTTCCACGCCTGCTCCGCCGAGCTTCACACTGACGCCGGAGGCGTTCCAGAACCGCGTCTCGTCATGCACGTATTTGTCGAAAGGGGCACGGACAAAGACGTGGATCGTCACACTCTCTGCCATGTCATCGATATCCCAGCCGAGGACCTCACCCACGTCGAGATCGCGAAAGAAGACGGGCGAACCAACGGAGACCGCGTTCAGCCGGGCGCTGTGCAACAGAAAGGTGCTGCCGGGCACGTCGGCTTGAAGGACGGGCGGGTCTTCCTGCCCGACGAATTCCCGTTTTGCTCTACCGCCGCCCGCTCTCGGTAGCATCCCAATGTAGGATCCGGAGATCAAGGTGCTGAGTCCGGACAGATTGCCGGCAAACAGTCGTGGCTTTTCTACCCAGAAGATTGTCGTGTCCGTCAATAGCGGCACGGCCTCGCGCGTGGTGGCGACTGTGACCAGGACGTGGCTGTGGTCGCGCGCAAGCGTTAATCCCTGTACCGTGCCAAG
Organism: uncultured Pseudomonadota bacterium; assembly: GCA_963764895.1. Lineage (GTDB taxonomy): Bacteria > Pseudomonadota > Alphaproteobacteria > Acetobacterales > Acetobacteraceae > CAVXUK01. The sequence goes on along the minus strand of CAVXUK010000004.1, from coordinate 1,594,580 downwards.
AGCGAAATCCCTGAATCTGAGCTGCGACTGGCCCGCCTGCAGGCCTTCGGCACCCTCGAACGAGATTGTGATGGTCGGCCCCTCTTTGGACAGCGTGTTCCAGGCGAGCCACGCGCCCACCACAACGGCCACGATCGGTATGATCCAGATGACTGACAGCCGCCGGGCAGCGCGAACGAAAGCGCGGCCGACCACGGGTGGGTTGGTAAGTTCGTTCATCCCTGGTTCCCTGTGCGCGTCTTGATTGACAGCAACGGGCCGCACCTGCATGGATCCCGTGTCAAGAGGTGCAACCCGTTGCGGGCGTCCGCCTATGCGGATTTGGCAGGCTCGTGCGCTTTTCGATCGCAGCCGACGTGGTTCAGGCCCTGATGGCCACCCACGGTGTCAAAACGGGTTGAGCCTCCCGAACTGGCGCGCTACGGCTGGTTCAGTCAGGTTTCGCGCCAGAGGTTGCAGGGGTAATCGGAAACCCAGTTGGGCTATGCAGCCTGCAGGATTGCGAGCACCGAGGCTGCGCGGCGGTGCTGGAGCAGACGGCGGCGAGAGGCGGGGACAGGCTGGTTGTCGCGAGTGCGCAGACGGCAGAAGTTTCGAGGCTCGTCGCAGCTCAGACATAACCGGGCGGCCGAGCCGAAGCCCTTGAAGCCGCGCATACATCGGATGCGGCCTTTGATGCCGCGCTGGTCCGGTGCTCCACGCGCCGGCCGGGCGTGGAGCGGATTGCTCTCGGGTAGGAGCCATGTCCATCCGTGGTGACACGGTCCGGGATCGTGCCGGCGGCGGACATTGCGGACCGGAAGCACGTCGTGGCCGTGGCCATGTCGCGGTGCTCGCTGAGCATGGTGTCGATGAGAGCCCCATGCCGGTCGATCGCCCGATACAGGTCGCACCAGCGGCCCTGGACCTTGAGGTATGTCTCGTCGACGAACCAGGAGCGGCCGCCAGCCCCGGCCTTGCCATGGCGGCGCCGCCGCAGGTTGATCATGACTGAACACGATGCCGCGGTGAAGAAACATCTCGGCCAGGTCCCGCAGGGTCAGGCGGTAGCGCAGGCGCCACAGCACCACCAGCGCGATCACGTCGCTCGGATACTGCGTCCGGTTCAGCACCCCGGCGCCGCGCTCGTTGAACTGCCGGCCGCAGTCCCGGCAGCGGCAGCGCCGATAGCCTTGGGCGGTCCGGTCGCGACGCTCGGTTACCGCCACCAACCCGCAGCATACGCACTCCATCCCGCGCTCCCGATCACCCTCAACGGGTCGGACCCTACTGCAGCCGCGCCGGCTCGCCATCCGGGCCGCCATTGGCGCGAGAGTTGACAGAACCCGCCGGTTGGCCAGGCGCTTGAACGGCACCGATCATCCTGGACGATGGAGGGTAGAGGCGAGCCGCCAACCTACAGCAGATCGCTTCCCCCGTCGATCCATGCAACAATGCGTATCCTTGCTCTCCTTGGCTAAGTCGGAATTTCACCAAACGAGGGCCGGGTCGATGGCACTGGCGGATACCTGGGTCGAGCAATTGCACAGAGCCGGCTCGATCTCCACAGCACCGACAGCATGTCCCAGCGCATCGGGCGGCCGGAACTCCTCATGCTTTGGGCCTGCCGGCATAATAGCAAACCCGAATGAGCGATCCGAAAGATCTCAATTGACGGTTCCCTCAATTCGCGCCAGTCCTGGTCACTCGTGGGTCTTAGCGTGCCGAATCTGCATAGTGGTCGTATGCTCGGTGAGATATATTAACCTCTCTCCTGGGAGCCCCGTCCCGGAACGCAAAATATAATTCGAGTGCGAATTCGGCGGAGGTTTTGGTGAATACGGTACCGTCACGTATTCGTGAGATACTTGTTTGGACCTTGCCGGTCCTTGCTCCTTCCGTTTTGAGTGCGCGTGTGTCCTCCCCCGCGTTCGTACAAGAACCGAGAATGGGAGGGGCATGGCCGCAACGGGCTGCACAACGGTTAAAATGGTTGATCTGAAGACTCCGATGATGGCACTCGAGGGCCCGGGCGACACCAAGCTGAGCATGAAAGCCAGCGACTATGTAAAGAACCTGACATAGCTAGTCAGGCGAATCGGTGACTGCCACTTGACACATATCCGTGGCCAATGCGCTTGCGCCACCTGGGACCAAACTGCCGGACGACGCGTTTGACGGCCGCTGGAGGCGCTTTCGTGCCCAGACAACGTCCCTAGGGTGTCGCCGGGAGCAAGCTTATCATCACCTCGTTGAGCGTTGGCGTCGACCAACCGTCGCACACGATCTCCGTCGACGATCCGGTTGGCTGAGTCGTGCGGACCGTGAACGTAGTCACGCCGAAAGATCAGAAGAGCGCGAAGCTAGTCAAAGTCGGCGACACCATAACCGCGATTATCAGTGAGTGAGGTTCCGCTCGCTGCCGTCGACCCAGCGGGATGGGGCATGCGGGGCTGGAGTGTCCCATCTAAATAGGACGCGCGAGATGACATTCGTTCCAGTGGAACTCATTATCGGGTCGGGGCCCAAGGGCTCCCTGGGGTGGTACCCAGCAATTCCGTCAAACGATGGACGGTTCTCGCGCTTGCCATTGCTGCCCTGTTGCCGGATGCCGGGTGCTCTTCACAAGGCGTCGGCCCGCAAGCGGTTGCAGGGAGGCAATCGGATGCGGCAGTACAAATGAAGCTCATGCAGGCGGCAGTCATCGGTGGCGGCGGTGACGGGACGTTGCCGTGGTGATATCGATGAAATAGCCAAGATTAGGTCGGACTAGGGGCTCCGATGCATATACCATGTAAAGCAGAGATATTCTTAACTGTGAATGATGTAAGAGACGACTTAACCCGAAGATACAGATCTCGACCCTATATATTTTGTATTATGGCCCCCACTCTTTGCGAGTCACGATAGATAAGTACGAGATATGCTTTGTAAGACGGAGGCGTGGAACAGCGATGCATCTCGCATCAGTGGTGCTCGCCCCAATTGGATACGGTGCTCATATGTTCGCGACAACAACGTTCACAGCGACGGACCCCGACGAATACGCGGCCGCGCTTCGCGGAGCGAATGTTGAATTGGTGAGCATCGACCAAGGCAATTTCGAGGCATCGGCTACTTGGGTGGGTCTGGACCGTTTTCGGATAGAGCATGGAGTCGCAAACCGGGGTGTACTTGCCCGGATTACACCACCTTTGGACCGCGTCGCCTTCACGTTCCTCAATCCGACCAGTTCGGCCATTATTCGAAATGGGACCGCTGTCTCTCCTCACGAAATCACCGTCTCGGCTCTCAACCAGTGCACCTCCTTGCGCTCGCGGGAGAGTTGCGACTGGGCCACGATGTCTCTTTCAGTGGATGAGTTCACCAATTCCTATCGGGCCTTGCTCGGGCAGGACCCGGAGTATCCGAAGGCAATCCGCTTCTTGCGCCCGCCCCAACACCTCATGACTCGTCTGCAGGCCATTCACGAAGCGATCGTGGCCGTGTCCAAAGCGGCGCCGAAGGTCATTGCGAATTCGGACGTAACCCGAGGTTTTGAGCATGCGTTGCTCGAGGCCTTGATTGCGTCCGTTGCCACCGGATCGTACCAGCAGCGTGCGCAAAATCCCTACCATTCCCATATACTGTCACGTTTCGAAGAATTACTGTCGGAGAACCCCGATCGAGCTATGTATCTTACGGAAGTTTGCAGCGCGATCGGCGTCGCGGGTCGTACCCTGAGCTACATTTGTGGCGATCGCCTCGGGATAAGCCCAAGACGCTATCTTCACCTGCGTCGTATGCACCTTGCGCGAAGGGCCCTGTTATCGGGAACGTGCGAGACAACGAAAGTTACCAACGTCGCGATGCAATTCGGCTTCTGGGAACTTGGCCGTTTTGCGGTCGCGTACCGACGCCTGTTCGGCGAATCCCCTTCTGCAACGTTACGTGCGCCAGCTGAGCGGCATCTGCATCAGGATACTCAACATGAGTCGATTGCTGCCAAGTTGGCATAGACAGCTGCCCCGCGGTCGCGCGCGCTCGGTTTGAACCGGAGTCTTCGGCGACTGCCCTGACGCAGTGTTTATCAGCAGAAGGTCAAAAATGCGGGGTAGCGGCACATTCGCCTTTGGAACCCTGACGAATTGGGCATGGGTCTATCGTAAGCCTTCGGTGATTGCGGCAGAGCTGGTCAGTCGCGGTTGAGGTAGCGGTCCATCAGCGTTGGATCGGCCTTATGGATATCGACAAGCTCTTTGAGGTTTTCGATGCCGAAGCTGGTGAACGCAGTTGTTCCCTCGTCTGTCATCGGTGCCGAGCACCGTGAGGCGCCCATCCTCCGGATCCATTTCGAGCGTGGCGACTTGTTGGAGGCCGCCAGCATCATCCTGCACCGTATGTTGTGCGACGGCAGCACGTTCCACTGGTCAGCGAAGGAGGAACAAGCCGCGTGAGCTGAGAGCAGCGCGAGATCCGCCGCCGACAGCGGCGGGACGGTGTCCCGCGTCGCGACGAGCGCCGGCCATCGCGGGGATTCTGTTGCGGCCCCGGTTGCAGCATCAGGTTGACCGCGCTCCTGACATCGCGAGGCCGACGCTTCCGACACCACCATGCGGCGGCACACGCCAATCGCCGAGAGAACCGTGATCCGACAGGGGGCCACTGACATCATGGCAAAGTTGCAACAGAGAGCTTGACCTTCGACCCCGCAACAAAAGAACAGAACCGCAAGCTGCGGCGGGGCAGTTAACAGGTGGCCGGAAATGCGGCCGGACCTCCGTTCAGCCACCCGGATCGAGACTCCGAGTCGGGCGCGTTCCCACGAGAGTCCAGGACCCGTCATCGCTTGGCGCTTCCCATGCTCGCTACATGTTCTCACGCGGCGAGGGCAGGCGGGAGAAGCAGGGGGGGTCAGAAGCCAGGATCGGCTGCGGCAGACCGGGGGCGGACGCGTACTTGGGCGAACTGCCGGACCCCGCCCGTCAGGTCGCCAGCGGCACCGCGATCCCCCCGCCGCCAGGTAGTCCGTGACGATCGGCCCCCAGATTGCCGGGCCGCCTGGCCCGAAGAACAGGTGGCGCCTGTCTTCACCGTACGGGCCGCGGTGCCGGATCGTCGCGACCCCGCCGCTCGCCGCGAACGCGCGCTGCATGGCGACGACGAGTTGCGGGGTGAAGTAGCTGTCATTGGCTGTCGATAGCCAGAGCAGCCCGTCGCGTGACGTTTGCCCGAAACGCCTGGCCGTCGCCAGGACAACCGCTGCGACAGCCGGGTGCGGCAGGCTCGAGAAAGCGAGCGTGCCCCATCCGCCCGCGGACCGCCCGACAACGACTGCGCCGTCGGGCCTAGCAAACCCGGGCCCGCTGCGGGGCCGACGGTGGCAGAGATGTCGCGCGCACCCTCCAGGCCCGCGTCGAGGTAGTCGGCGGCGTCGCAGGCCCCGTAGCTCTCAGCCCCCCGTCACCCCGTAGCCGCGACGCAGCGCCTCCACCACGACGAACCTGCGCCGGAGGAACCACGACGAGGCCTCGCCGTCGCACGGGAACAGCGGCGGGAGTGGGCGGTTACGGCTTGACGGCGACCCATGATTGATCACGACCACAGTCGCGGGCACGTCCGACGCGGGTCGGCACGCCCGCCCTGCAAGCTCCGTAACGCTGCCGTCGTCGTTCCCAACCGGGATCGACATGCTGAGGGTGCGCCAGCGGTCCGGCGTCAAGCCGCCGCCCGCGCAGGAGGCCGTGATCCCGGGAGCGCGGGTGGTCCCAGGCGGGATGCGCGCACTCCCGACGCAGCAACGCGAGACGGCCATCGCGTTCATGGTGCTCAGTCGGAATGATCCGGATTGCAAGGCCCCTCTCGGTGTGCCACGCCCGGCCCGTCATCGCCGAACTTCTGTCGATTGCTGCGTGCAACGACGCCAAATTTGTGCTCAACCCTTGGTACAGAACGTTAACGTCTGCTGAGGGCTCCTGATGTCGGATTCTACGACCAGCTTTACCGTATCCACGGAAGCGGAACTCAACACGGCGCTTGCGTCGATCGATGCCGGGGGGACGGACGCACAGACCGATACCGCCTACACGATAACTCTCTCGGCCAATATCGCGCTGAGCGCTGCGTTGACGGCGGTGTCGCTCGCCAGCGGATCTTCGCTCACGGTCATCGGCCAGGGCTACACGATCGACGGCGGCAATGCCGAAGCCGGCTTCGTGATCAGCAACGGCACCGTCTCCTTGGACGGATTGACCCTGTCGGACCTCATCGCCCAGGGCGGCGACGGGGGAACCGGGGGCGGCGGGGCGAGCGGCGGCGGGGGCGGCGGCGCCGGATTGGGCGGCGGGGCTTTCGTGGGCGCGAACGGCACGCTGATCCTCACGGATGTCACCTTCACCGGCGATGCCGCGGAGGGCGGTAACGGAGCCAGCTACGGCGGGGCGACGACGGGGAGCGGCGGCGGTGCGGCCGGTGGGGCAGCCGGCACGGGAAACGGCGGTGGCGGCGGCGGCGGTGGTCTCGGCGGCGGTGGCGGCGGCGGTGCAGACGGAACTGGCTCGGGTACCGACGGCGTAGCGGGCAGCTTTGGCGGCGGCGGCGGGGGCGGCGGCGCAGGGGACGGAAACGGTGGCGCTGGCGGGTTCGGGGGCGGCTCGGGCGGTGGCGGAGAGGGTGCTCCTGCGACGTCCCCTCCAGCCGGTTTCGGCGGCGGTGCCGGCGATGGCAACGGCGGCCTTGGCGGCGGCGGCTTGGGTGCTGGAGCAGATGTGTTCGTGCGGACGGGCGGCACGCTCATCATCGACAACGGCGTCCTGTCGGCAGGTTCAGTCACCGGAGGAACCGGCGCCGCCAATGGCCAGGCGTTCGGGAGTTCGCTGTTCGTCGAGTTCGGCCCGGTCACGTTCGACCCGGGTGCCGGGGAAAGCGTGCTGGTGGACGGTCAGCTGTCCGACCCGGATGGTTCCGTTGCGGCAAGCAACCAGGGTACCGCCAGCCTTTTGGTGGAGGGCAGCGGGACGGTCGAGCTTGCGGTGGCAAACCAGTTCACCGGCGGAACTACCCTGGCCGGCGGCGAGCTGCTGCTCGAAACGGCGCAATCGGCCGGCAGCGGCGCAATTACCTTTGCCGGCGGGAGCTCCGCGTCACTCGCATTGGCGAGCACCACCTTCACGAACACCATCAGCGGTTTCGCCACTGGCGACACGATCGATCTGCTCGGACTGACATACGCTGCGGGCAGCAGTGCCACGCTCGGAACCGGCAACAACACTCTGGTGATCAGCAGCAACGGGAGCCAAGAGACGCTCACCGTTAGCGGCGTGGCACCAGGTTCGCAATTCGTGACGTCCAACGACGGCGCGAACGGTGTTCTGGTAGAGTTCAGCCAGCCCCTGACCATCACCGCGGTCGCGGCCAGCCCTGCGGCGGGCGATCTCGATGCGGGCAAGAGCGTCGCGGTCACGCTGGACCTCTCGGAGGATGTGACGGTCAGCGGCGCGCCGACGCTCAGCCTCAATGACGGCGGCGTTGCCACGTATGACGCGGCGGCGTCCTCGGCCGATGCGCTGGTCTTCGACTACACCGTCGCCGCCGGCCAGAACGTGGCCGCGCTGGCGGTGACCGGTCTGGGCCTGAACGGCGGGTCGATCACCGACGGGGCGGGCAATACGCTCGACCTCTCCGGCGCGGCGAGCACGCTGGGCGGCTCCCTGCAGATCGATACCACCGCGCCGACCATCACCGCGGTCGCGGCCACCCCTGCGGCGGGCGATCTCGATGCGGGCAAGAGCGTCGCGGTCACGCTGGACCTCTCGGAGGATGTGACGGTCAGCGGCGCGCCGACGCTCAGCCTCAACGATGGCGGCGTTGCCACGTATGACGCGGCGGCGTCCTCGGCCGATGCGCTGGTCTTCGACTACACCGTCGCCGCCGGCCAGAACGTGGCCGCGCTGGCGGTGACCGGTCTGGGCCTGAACGGCGGGTCGATCACCGACGGGGCGGGCAATACGCTCGACCTCTCCGGCGCGGTGAGCACGCTGGGCGGCTCCCTGCAGATCGACACCACCGCGCCGACCGTCACCGCGGTCGCGGCCGCCCCTGCGGCGGGCGATCTCGATGCGGGCAAGAGCGTCGCGGTCACGCTGGACCTCTCGGAGGATGTGACGGTCAGCGGCGCGCCGATGCTCAGCCTCAATGACGGCGGCGTTGCCACGTATGACGCGGCGGCGTCCTCGGCCGATGCGCTGGTCTTCGACTACACCGTCGCCGCCGGCCAGAACGTGGCCGCGCTGGCGGTGACCGGTCTGGGTCTGAACGGCGGGTCGATCACCGACGGGGCGGGCAATACGCTCGACCTCTCGGGCGCGGTGAGCACGCTGGGCGGCTCTCTGCAGATCGATACCACCGCGCCGACCATCACCGCGGTCGCGGCCACCCCTGCGGCGGGCGATCTCGATGCGGGCAAGAGCGTCGCGGTCACGCTGGACCTCTCGGAGGATGTGACGGTCAGCGGCGCGCCGACGCTCAGCCTCAATGACGGCGGCGTTGCCACGTATGACGCGGCGGCGTCCTCGGCCGATGCGCTGGTCTTCGACTACACCGTCACGGCCGGCCAGAACGTGGCCGCGCTGGCGGTGACCGGTCTGGGCCTGAACGGCGGGTCGATCACCGACGGGGCGGGCAATACGCTCGACCTCTCGGGCGCGGTGAGCACGCTGGGCGGCTCCCTGCAGATCGACACCACCGCGCCGACCATCACCGCGGTCGCGGCCACCCCTGCGGCGGGCGATCTCGATGCGGGCAAGAGCGTCGCGGTCACGCTGGACCTCTCGGAGGATGTGACGGTCAGCGGCGCGCCGACGCTCAGCCTCAACGATGGCGGCGTTGCCACGTATGACGCGGCGGCGTCCTCGGCCGATGCGCTGGTCTTCGACTACACCGTCGCCGCCGGCCAGAACGTGGCCGCGCTGGCGGTGACCGGTCTGGGCCTGAACGGCGGGTCGATCACCGACGGGGCGGGCAATACGCTCGACCTCTCCGGCGCGGTGAGCACGCTGGGCGGCTCCCTGCAGATCGACACCACCGCGCCGACCGTCACCGCGGTCGCGGCCGCCCCTGCGGCGGGCGATCTCGATGCGGGCAAGAGCGTCGCGGTCACGCTGGACCTCTCGGAGGATGTGACGGTCAGCGGCGCGCCGATGCTCAGCCTCAATGACGGCGGCGTTGCCACGTATGACGCGGCGGCGTCCTCGGCCGATGCGCTGGTCTTCGACTACACCGTCGCCGCCGGCCAGAACGTGGCCGCGCTGGCGGTGACCGGTCTGGGTCTGAACGGCGGGTCGATCACCGACGGGGCGGGCAATACGCTCGACCTCTCGGGCGCGGTGAGCACGCTGGGCGGCTCTCTGCAGATCGATACCACCGCGCCGACCATCACCGCGGTCGCGGCCAGCCCTGCGGCGGGCGATCTCGATGCGGGCAAGAGCGTCGCGGTCACGCTGGACCTCTCGGAGGATGTGACGGTCAGCGGCGCGCCGACGCTCAGCCTCAATGACGGCGGCGTTGCCACGTATGACGCGGCGGCGTCCTCGGCCGATGCGCTGGTCTTCGACTACACCGTCGCCGCCGGCCAGAACGTGGCCGCGCTGGCGGTGACCGGTCTGGGTCTGAACGGCGGGTCGATCACCGACGGGGCGGGCAATACGCTCGACCTCTCGGGCGCGGTGAGCACGCTGGGCGGCTCTCTGCAGATCGATACCACCGCGCCGACCATCACCGCGGTCGCGGCCAGCCCTGCGGCGGGCGATCTCGATGCGGGCAAGAGCGTCGCGGTCACGCTGGACCTCTCGGAGGATGTGACGGTCAGCGGCGCGCCGACGCTCAGCCTCAACGACGGCGGCGTTGCCACGTATGACGCGGCGGCGTCCTCGGCCGATGCGCTGGTCTTCGACTACACCGTCGCCGCCGGCCAGAACGTGGCCGCGCTGGCGGTGACCGGTCTGGGCCTGAACGGCGGGTCGATCACCGACGGGGCGGGCAATACGCTCGACCTCTCCGGCGCGGTGAGCACGCTGGGCGGCTCCCTGCAGATCGACACCACCACGCCGACCATCACCGCGGTCGCGGCCACCCCTGCGGCGGGCGATCTCGATGCGGGCAAGAGCGTCGCGGTCACGCTGGACCTCTCGGAGGATGTGACGGTCAGCGGCGCGCCGATGCTCAGCCTCAACGATGGCGGCGTTGCCACGTATGACGCGGCGGCGTCCTCGGCCGATGCGCTGGTCTTCGACTACACCGTCACCGCTGGCCAGAACGTGGCCGCGCTGGCGGTGACCGGTCTGGGCCTGAACGGCGGGTCGATCACCGACGGGGCGGGCAATACGCTCGACCTCTCCGGCGCGGTGAGCACGCTGGGCGGCACCCTGCAGATCGACACCACCACGCCGACTGCGACCAGTCTTGGGGCGGTAGACAGCGCAGGCCTCACGGGGACCGCCGAAGCTGGAGATACAATTGCTTTCTCTGACGGCAGCCAATTCATCACTGACGTAACCGTCGCCGCAGATGGCACTTGGCAGTTGCCGGTCAGCCTCCTCTCGGCTGGAACCTATGAATTATCCGCGACGGTCGTCGATCCTGCGGGCAACGTGTCGTCAGCGACCGCTCCCCTCGAAGTCATTGTGGCTGCGGATGGCAGCTTCATGATCGACACCACGACCGCAGCGGGTGAGGAAACGGTGCGCAGCTACTCGGCTGATAACGCGCTGATCAGCACCGTCGTTATCACCCCGACACCGCTGGGGACTGGCACCATCACCGCCACCTATGACGCCCAGGGAATCTGGATCGAAACAAACGATTACAATGACGCCGGAGCGCTGACGCAGAGCATCACGCCGACCAGCGTCATCCGCGAGATCTACGATGCGCAGGGCACGCTGATCGGCACCGTGACCGAGACGGGGAGTTTCGACGTCACGGCCCCCGAAGGCTTTGCCACCACGGGACAAACCGGCGGAGCAACCACGACAACCGACGCCGAGCAGAGTTCTGATCGCCCTGCTCGGGGAAGAGAATGTTCTTTCCGTGGGAGGCCCCGACACCATCACCGGCGGCAGCGGCGCCGATACCATCAACGCGAACGCGCAATCCGTCTTGGTAAGCGGCGGCTCCGGAGTCCTTACCTTCATCGGCGGCGCTGGTGACAATACGGTCGCCGGCGGTAGCGGCTCGGCAACGATCTTTGGCGGCAGCGGTGGTGGATTCTACCAAGGAGGAAGCGGCGGCAATAACCTGCTGGTCGCTGGCGGCGGCAACACCACCCTGCTCGGCGGTGGCAGCGGCGACGCCCTCTATGGCTCCAGCACGGGCAATAGTTTGCTGGTTGCCGGCTCTGGCCAAGAGACCCTGGTCTCCGGTCAAGGGACATCCACTGTCGTCGGTGGCGCAGGCAGCGACGTCCTGTTCGCCGGCAGCGGGGTGTCCACCATCTTCGGCGGTGCGTCCAGCACCGTGGTGGGCGGCAGCGGCTCCAGCGTAATGGTCGGTTCGTCCGGGCCGACGGAATTCTTCGGCGGCTCCGGCAGTTCCACCATCTTCGGCGGCGCATCCGATACGCTCGTGGGCGGCAGCGGCTCCAGCGTATTGGTTGGTTCGTCCGAGCCGACGGAATTCTTCGGCGGCTCCGGAAGCTCGACGGTATTTGCCGGCACCGGTAACGATACCGTCTGCACCGGCAGCGGCGTGATGGACCTGGTCGAAGGCACCGGGAACAGCCAAGTCGTGCTCGGTTCAGGCGGCGGCACGATATGGAGCGGACAAGGAGCGACGACCTACGCGGTTGAAAACGGCGAAGCGGGCGGTGCGTTCACCATTTTTGGCTTCAAGCTCGGAACAGATCAGATCAACTCGTACGAAGATCCGCAGACCAGCCAGGTGATAGCCGGATCGACCTATCTGCACTTCGCTGACGGAACCCAGATCACTCTGATCGACGTCGCGGGCTTGCCGCGGCAGAGCTGAGGCAAGCGGATGTAGAGACCGAGCTGCCGCAGATTCGGCGGACACCACCTTTGGCTCGCGGCGGCGATCCGCTCGAACGGCATAGGGCTGCGATAGCCGATGGTCGAGTGGCGCCGCTGCCGATGGTGGAAGCATTCAATGTCGGCGAATACGTCGGCCCGAGCCTGGTTGCGGGTCCGGCAGACCTTACCCGCGGGACGCCCGATTTAGCGTCTGCGTTCGGAAAAGCCTAGGAATCACGGAATGTCACCTGACGGCGCAACGCTGACCACCATCTCGGCATCGGATAGTGCCCACTTTGGGGCAGCGCACGGGCTCGTATTACTGTCGGCTAAGGGCGCGAAACAGCAGTGATAGCGGCCGAAACCCGACAGGCTGCGTCCCTGCCGCGGCTTGCGATAGCAGCCGTTCCGTTCGATGGCCGGAAGCCGACTGTCGATCGAGTTGGTCCTACACCCTTCCCCATGCGCAGCCGGTGTCATAGGTAGGGGTCGTAAAAATGGGGTGGATTGGATGAGCCAGACAGCAACTTGGAATGCTGATCCCTTGAGCTGGGGGCGCGGCCCGCGCTTGTTCGAAATATTTCTGGAGCCAACCTGCCCGTTCTCCGTCAGAGCGTTTGGCAAGCTCGACGAGACGCTGCAATCCGCTGGAGAGGACCGGATCACCATTAAGATCCGTCTACAGTCACAGCCATGGCACATGTACTCCGGGGTGATCGTGCGTTGCATTCTGGCGGCATCCACATTGCCGGGCGGCAAGGAGGCGGCCAAGGCCGTCATGGCGGCGGTTGCGGCGCACCGTGAGGAGTTCGAGTTCACGCGCCATTGCAGCGGCCCGAACATGGATGTCACGCCCAAGCACATTATCGGCCGGATTGAGGCCTATAGCGGTTTGCGACTGGCCGACGCCTTCGCCATTCCGGACCTGGATCGGGAAATCAAATGGCACTGCAGATATGCGCGCCAGAACGGAATCCATGTATCACCGACCTTCATGGTCGATGGCCTGGTGCAATCTGACATGAGCAGCGGTGATGCTGTCTCCGATTGGGTTCCACGTCTGCTGGCCACATAGTGAGCGATCCGCTCAGGACCGACATGGGCGCAGCTTGGCTGAACCAACCGTTGCACAGAGTTCCTCGACGCTCTGGTCGAGGAGCTCCTCCGCTCGACTTTGGCCATTCACGCTGGTTAGCAAGCGGCATTTTTCAGACTGTCGAGCGTGGTCTTCGGGATCCTTGCGCATCGCCGCCTGGACAGGGACATGTGGAAATCATGGTGGGTCCATAGCTCACGACGGACGAGGGCGAGTGCGTCGCTGAAGGTCGGGAGGGACTTTACGTACCAGCTGGTGGTGCGCGCAGTCGGTACTCGGGTGGCATAGAGGTCATGTGGCCACAGGGCAACGAGGGAGAATAGCCCGAGCAAGGCAGGCGTTGTTCGGGCAATGGCGGGGTCGGACCATTGCCGCTGCGTTTCGACACTGAGATGGCGGCGGACTGCGGCGAATGTCACTTCCACGGACCAGCGGCGGACGAACCAGCGGAGAATATCGACAGGCTCGGCGTGAAGATCGGTACACAGAAAGACCTGCGGCTTGAGCTCGCCGGCATAGAGGCCGAACAGCAACGATTTCTTGCCGTCGATGATGCGGGTGTCGAGAAGCGGCACCGACATCGGTGGCGAGCCCCGCGCCGCCTTGCCGTAGACCTTCGCGTGATGGCGATTGCTGACCCCGGCGTCGTCGCAGCGCAGCCAGACGCCGCTGACCGGGAAACCGCCATAACCGTGGTCCTCGGGGATGCGCGATTTCTGCAGCAGCTCGATGGCGCCGCCGCCGGCGCCGATGAATACGACCTTGGCCGGGACGGTGTGTCTCATGCGTGCGGCGGTGTCCTCGACCTCCAGCTACCGGGGGTCGTCGTTCTCGCGCTTCAGGTCGGCAACCCGCTGCCTGTACAGCACCTCGACACCTGGCTGACCCGCGAGATGTTTCACCAGCAAACGGGTGAGCGATCCGTAATCCACATCGGTGCCAGTGATGATCCGCCTCTTGACATGGGAGCGCGGCGGTGTGAACTGTTTACAGTCACCAGCGCCTGATAGCTACCAGATCGACATGATGCGGAGCACCGGGGTGTGCGGCTTTGGATTTTCGAAAGTTTTGGCCTCATTTTGGTCGCTTGCATATATTCCGGAGGTATTGCGTGCATTCGTTTTGGATGCGATGCGCTATGCCTTCAATATATCACAAAATATTGGCGTAATAGCGCGCGTTATATTCGGCTCTGGCCCTTCCGACGGCGGAGTGCCGCATTTCCAATTTATATACGAGAACATAAATAAATGATTACGGTGTGGTAACACGTAACAACAATGTGGACAAAGAAATGAAGAGGGAAACTACAGTGGTCAATGTTCTTGCTGCTGTCTTGACTCTTGGCGCCTGTTCTGCTGCTGCGCTCATGGCGCCGGCTGCGGCCGCCGATGACAGAGGGACGACGATCAACGTCCTGATGGCCAACAATGAGCCATTCCTGAACCTTCAGAAGCTCACCGCCGATCACTTCACGAAAGACACTGGCATCGTCGTGAACTTCACGGTCCTTCCAGAGAATGACCTCAGAGACAAAGGCCAGCAGGAGTTCTCGTCTCAAGCCGGCCAGTACAACGTTGCGTCGCTCAGCAACTTTGAGATCCCGATATGGGGCGGTTTCGGCTGGCTCGCGCCGCTGAACGCCCACGTAGCGGCGGACCCGGGCTTCGCCCAGGACGACGTATTCCCGGCGATGAGTTCCTCGCTGACCGCCAAGGACGGGAAGCTCTACGGCGAACCCTTCTACGGCGAATCCTCATTCACAATGTATCGCAAAGATATCTTCGCTAAACTGGGCCTGACCATGCCGGATCACCCGACGTGGGATCAGATCGCCAACTTCGCGGCCAAGGCCGATGGCGCCGACAGCGGAATGCGCGGCATATGTCTGCGTGGCCTGCCGGGGTGGGGCCAGCAAGGTGCGGTGCTCAATACCATCGTCAATACCTTCGGAGGTACCTGGTTCACCAAGGACTGGGCAGCCAAGGTGAACGCGCCTGAATATACAGCGGCAGTCCAATTCTATGTTGATCTGCTTCGGGCCCATGGACCGGCCGACGCGGCGACGCTGGGCACTAGCCAGTGCCTAGACGAATTCAAGAACGGCAAGGTGGCGATCCTGTACAATTCGACTGCGCTTGCTGGTTTGGTGGACGCTGCAGACTCTCCGGTCGCGGGGAAGGTGGGATTTGTTCAGGCGCCTGTCGAGAAGACGGCGTCCTCGGGTTGGCTCTATACATGGGCATGGGCCATCCAGGCCGCGTCCAAGCACAAGGACGCCGCTTGGAAGTTCATCGCGTGGGCGTCGTCCAAGGAATATGAACAACTCGCCGGATCAACCTTTGGCTGGGGGCACATTCCGGATGGAAAACGCACATCAACTTATGCCAACCCCAACTACAAGCGCACGGCCGGCGACTATGCGAACGCCGTTCTCGAGGCGATCAAATCGGCCAATCCGACCAATCCGGGCCTGCAGCCGCGGCCGACGGTCGGTGTGCAGTTCGTCGCGATCCCTGAGTTTGCGGAGCTTGGCACGCGTGTTTCGCAACTGATCGCAAACGCATTGACCGGGCGCATGACGGTCAAGGACGCTCTCGATCAAGGGCAAACTCTCGCTGAGAAGGTTGCCGCCGATTATAAATAAGTAGCTGTGGCCAGGGGTAGCCGTGGTTCGGGGCAGATCTGAGAAAATGCCCCGGACTCACGACGCATTCCGACATGCAGAGTGGACGAGTGATAATGACGCGAGCCGTGACTTCCTTCAGGGATCGTGTGCCAAAGCGGAATGCTGCGGCATGGATCCGCCGACTACCCCTGCTGCCTGCCCTAGTTTTCACCATCATCGTCAGCCAGCTTCCCTTTGTCGCGACGCTCTTCATATCGGTGTTCGATTGGCGGGCCACACGGCCCGACAAGCGCGGATTCATCGGCCTCAACAACTACATCGATGTCGCCAGCGACCCGCGGATGTTGGGGGCCGTGGTGAACTCTGTGATGGACACCGTTTCTGTCGTTCTCATCTGCCTTGTGCTTGGACTTGGCATCTCGCTGCTACTGAATCGCAAGTTCTTCGGCCGGGGGATCGTCCGCACGTTGTTGATTGCTCCATTTCTTATCGTACCCGTAGCGGCCGCGCTGGTTTTCAAGCACGTCATCTTCAGCTTCTCAAGCGGTCTGCTCAACGGCATTCTCACGTTGGTGTGGGGGTGGTTCGGCAGCACGCATGCGCCACAGTTTTCGCTCATTGTGGAGTACCCGCTGCTTGCCATTCAGCTCGTGCTCATCTGGCAGTGGACGCCGTTCATGATTCTGATCTTGCTAGCCGGCCTGCAATCTCTTCCGCAAGAGAGCGTCGAGGCCGCCAAAGTCGATGGAGCCGGCCCGTGGATTACCTTCTACGCAATTGTCCTGCCACATCTTCGGCCGTATCTCGAGCTCGGAGCGCTGCTGGGGACAATTTACATAGTTCAGAACTTCGATGTTACACGCACGATGGCGGAGGGGAGCCTGGGAACGGCAAATCTTCCGTTTCTGATCTATCAGACATTCTCTGCGGGGGCGAACTATGGTCTCGCAAGCGCCCAGGGCGTCATCACCGTGGTAGGAGCCACCATCGTCGCAACGTTTGCGCTGCGTACTGTCTCCGGTCTGCTGGCAAACGAGGCGAAGATATGAGGCCGGCTGTCGTCGAGGACAAAGCGAAGGCCGCCGGACGGGCGCACATCCGCGGGCGAAAGCGTCGCAAGTTTTACTCTGCGGCACTCGGCTTGCTGGCGTGGGTGGTAGGCCTCATCTTCTTCATGCCCATCTTCTGGATGGTGCTCACTGGCCTGCACAGCCAAGCGGATTCGCCACTCAATCCGCCCAGACTCTTTGCGCCTCTTACCCGCGAATGGTTCGTAGGATTTTTCGGTGCGACCTCCGGCGGCAATCCGATGCCGTATCTTATCAATTCGGCGCAGGCGTCGATCCTGTCCACGGTCCTCGTGCTTGCACTGTCGATACCGGCGGCCTATGCGCTATCCGTGCGCCCAGTGAAAAAATGGTCGGAAGTGCTTTTCTTTTTCCTCGGCACAAAGATGCTTCCCCTCGTCGCGGGGCTTACGCCCATCTTTCTTATCGCCAATGCGCTCTCGATGCTAAACAATATCTGGTTCTTGACGGTCATCTATACGGGAATGAATTTGCCCATCGCGGTCTGGATGATCAGGGCTTTCATGAGCGACATCCCCAAGGAGCTCTTTGAGGCTGCTTCCCTCGATGGTGCGGGGCTCATCCGCACCCTGTGGTCGATCGTGGGGCCGGTGCTCGCCCCGGGGATTGCGGCCACGAGCCTCATCTGCTTCATTTTCTCATGGAACGAACTGCTGTTCGCCTCCGCGCTTGGCGGTGCGAACTCGGCCACCGCACCCGTATACCTGCTTAGCTTCGTGACCTCGGTAGGATCGTTTTTACCCCAGCTCTGCGCTGCCGCGACGATCGTGTCCGTGCCGGTTCTCGCTGCCGGATTCGCTGCCCAGGACCGGCTCGTACAGGGCCTGTCGCTCGGGGCGATCAAGTGACGCTCAGGTCGGCGGCAGGTCGGTGTCAGCGTTGTCGTCAACGCGGTGGTCTGCCGGCGCCCCTGGCCGTTGTTGCCTGCCTGCCGGAGGACATAGGACGGTGGCGATAGACGGGCGAGGAAGGATACCAGGACCAACCGCGTCAAGGAATCCCTTCGCACTCTGCCGCAGTACCGTCAGAACCAAGCGCTGGATTGTGATCCGGCAGCCAGCCCACCGCCCATTTTGATAAGGAGAGAAGCGTGCAGTTCTTGGACATTCGAGAAATCTCAAGGCTTCTGGAATCGAAGGAGGTTTCTCCGGTCGAGCTTGCCGGTTTGATGTTGGAACGTATCGCGATCCTCGAACCTCGTCTCCACAGCTACGCCTACATCATGCCCGAGAGCGCGATGTCGGAAGCTCGCTCGGCCGAGGCGGAGATTCTTCGGGGAGATCGGCGCGGCCCCCTGCACGGGGTCCCGCTGGCCGTGAAAGACCAATGCTGGACGGCGGGCGTTCCCACTGCGGCCGGCACGACCATCTTACAGGACAATATCCCAACGCGCGATGCGGCAGTGGTTCGTCGCCTGCGTGAAGCAGGCGCGATTATTCTCGGCAAGCTCTCAATGGCCGAGGCGGCCTTCGGAGACCATCACCCGAACCTGCCGGCCGCCGTCAATCCGTGGGATGCGGAGACCTGGGTCGGCTCCTCGTCGAGCGGCGCCGGGGCCGCTACCGCGGCCGGGATGTGCTACGGCGCGATCGGCACGGATACCGGTGGATCCATCCGTTTTCCCTCCGCGGCGAATGGTCTGACGGGATTCAAGCCCACCTGGGGTAGGGTCAGCATGTTTGGAATTGAGGGATCGGCGGGAGGCACGATGGATCACGTCGGCCCTATCGCACGTAGCGCGTATGATTGCGCCACGATGCTCAAGGCCATAGCGGGGGACGATGTGGATGACCCCACCACCCTACTCGCGGAGGTGCCCGACTACCCCTCGCTTCTGGGGATGGGGATCCGCGGCTTGCGCATCGGCGTGGATCCCGAGTTCAACTCGGATTGCGATCGTATGACTTCTCAACGCGCTGCTGAGCGCCAGCGAGGTGTTCCAGAATTTGGGTGCGCTGGTTGTCGAAGTCTCGATCCCGGATGTTTCTGGGATCGTCGGTGACTGGAAGGCCGCCTGCGCGATAGACTTGGCTCTCGCACACGAAAGGAACTTTCCTTCGCGACGCGTGGAATACGGCCCGGAAATCGCAGCTATGCTGGATTTTGGCCGAAGCAAGAGCGCTACGGATCTGAGGCGGATATTGCAGGAACAGCAGAAGTTCCAGGGCAGATTGGAGCGATTGTTCACGGACGTTGACGTGCTGCTCGTGCCGGTCACAGGCATTGCCTCTCCCACCACCGCACAAATGGCGGAGATCGGTTATGGGAGGAAGTGGCAGACTTTGGTGATGCACTCTACGTGCCCGTTCAATATTTCCGGTAGTCCGGCGCTGGTCCTCCCCGGCGGCTTCACGGAAAGGGGCGCTCCCGTGGGAATCCAGCTGGTGGGTGCTCATTTGTCCGAACAGGTTCTGTTGCGCGCCGCGCATGAGTTCCAGCAGGTGACAAACTACCATCGTCGACACCCGTCCCTTTGAATGGCCAACAGAATTGGACTGGGCGCGGAAAAATGATTTCACGTAAGTCTGGATCGAAAAAAGAGTGATCGAACATCTCCATTGCGAGTGGGCCTGCACATGTCGTCATCCTACACCATTGCCCGCCGGGAGCCTTATAGTGATCAGGTCACGAATGCCCTTCGTGACCTGATCGTTCGTGGCGTCCTTCCCCGTAACGAACGTTTGGTCGAAATGTCGTTGGCCAAACAGTTCGGCGTGAGCCGCGGGCCGATTCGGGAGTCGCTTTGGCAGCTCGAGACAGAAGGTCTCGTCGAATTGCGTAGCCCCGGCGTGTTTGTGGTGGGGATTTCCGCCTCGGATGTGGATGAACTCTACGCTCTGAGGGATGCTATCGAGACACTCGCGCTCACCTTGGCTATGAAGAGAGCCCAGAGGCGCGATTGGGACAAATTGGATGTGCTCGTCGAGCGGTTGAAGACAGCCGCGGACAAGGGAGACGTGGACGCAGTTGCGCAAGCTGACATTGATTTTCATCGCTCGATATACGCACTTTCGCAAAATCGCCGCCTGATAGAAGTATGGAGTCATTATGCTCCGATACTCACGACTCTTCTTCGGGTCACCATCGAGGGGCATGCGGATCTTCACGATCCGGCCAGTCGGCACCACCGGCTGCTGCAGGTCATACGCTCGGGAGATTTGCCAGCGGCAGTGACCGAGTTGAAGGATCACCTCGAAGATTCCCGCCGGCGTATGCTAGACGCGCACAAGAAGATGATCGAGAGCAGACATCCCCCTTCAGTCGGGGCGTAAGGAGCCGATCGTCTGCCTTCGGAGGTGGCCCAGTACTCCTGCAGCGGCGCGCCAGCGCACCACGCCATGCACGGCGGGAAGCGGCCCGCTCTCGACCATCACCGCCAGGGCCTGCCGCTGGGGTGCGTTCAATCGCCGCGACGGACCCGGCGCCTTGCGGTCAATCAGGCCGGCGGGGCCGCCCGATGGCGAACCTCGTGCTGTTCGCCCCATTCACAATCACATCCCGCCCCGCATCGGGATTCCCCCGCGTGAGTCACAGTTCACGTGGTTTGGTATTAGACGGCAGGGCTGGCTCCTGGGTCCCAAGCTCATCTTTCAATCCTTGCGGCATAGTATCTTTTTGAGCTGACCCATCAGTAAAGATCGCCGGCGTTCGGATCTACCTGAATGTCGATCAACGTCGGTCCCTCTCTTTGAAGGGCACTTTGCAGCGCCTGGTAGATATCGCTTGACCGCGTGACCTCAACTCCGACCGCTCCAAATCCGCGAGCGATGTCCAGGTACGAAATCCCCGGGAGGCGGATGCCGGGAGGTTCACTAGTACCCAGGAGTTGGCCGAAAGATTTCATTGCGCCGTAGCCATGGTTGTTCAGGACAATCATGACCATGGAAAGCTTCTCCTGTGCGGCGGTCCAAAGGGCCTGAATGGAGTACATGGCCGAGCCGTCTCCGATGAGGCAGACTACCGGCTGTTTTTCGGCGAGCGCGACACCAACGGCCGCCGGAAGCCCCCAGCCCAATCCTCCACTGGCCATCGTGTAAAAACCCTTGGGTCGGAGTATCGGGAGATGCTTCTGCATTGCGGGCCGGTGCGAGGGTGCTTCCTCGACGACAATTACGTCGCGACCCACCGCACGCGCAATCTCCTGCATTGCGAATTCGGGTTGTATTGGGTCTTTGGGAAAAACCGGAACTATGTGGCGAGAACTCTGCAGCTCGTCGTGAGAGGACTTGGGCAAGCGTTGCAGTAGTCCTTTCAGTGCAGGAACCATAGAGCTCACGATCGTATCCGTCGCCTGGCTCCGGGCCGCGGAGAGAGTGTTATCAGTTATCTGAAAGATCCGCGGACCGGAATCAAAGATGGCGGCTTTCCCCGGCACGTGAAAGCTGAACACGGGAGCGCCAATGACGAGGATCAGATCGAAATTCTGCAAGGCGTCGGACAGGTGCTCCGGAACCGCCGGAAGAAATCCGGCGAACAGCCGGTGATCCTGGGGAAAGCTTGAACGGCTGCTGTTGGGAGCCTCGAAGACAGGAGTGTTGAGGTGTTCCGCGAGTTCAATCGCGAGCGCATACGCGTCTTGCCGGTCCACTTCAGCCCCAACCACGAGTGCGGGATTCTTGCTCGCAGCCAGAGCGTCCGCCAGTTCAGCAACGCTGTCCTGTAGTGGCGCCACGTCCCAAGTGTGTCGCTGTGCGTGCACGGGAACCGCAGACTTGTCCCAATCGTCGGAAGGGATCGACACGAATACCGGGCCACGCGGACGTTCCATGGCAATGGCGTAGGCTTGGGCGATGGCCACCGGGACATCTTCTGCTCGCGCCGGCTCGCAAGCCCACTTCACGTAGGGCCGGGGGAACTCTGTAGCCCGCTCTGCGCCCAAATAAGGATCATAGGGAAGGAGATCGCGTGTCTGCTGGCCAGCGGTGACGATCAGCGGCGACTGGTTACGAAATGCTGTGTATAACGTTCCGAGACCATTGCCGAGTCCTGCCGCGGAATGCAAGTTAACGAAGGCAGCGTTCCCCGTAGCTTGTGCGTATGCGTCAGCCATTGCTACCGCCGACGCCTCTTGTAGCGCCAGAACGTAACGTAGGTCCGCCGGCCAAGGTGTAAGGAAGGCCAGCTCCGTGGATCCGGGGTTCCCGAATATCGTAATTATGCCTAGTTCGCGGAGTATATCGAAAACCGCCTCCCTGACTGACAAGGTCTCCTTAGCGGTGGCAAGAGAAGGTTCTGAGCTCATTTCATTCTCCAGGTGCTGTTGCGGCTTTGGCCGCAGGTTTAGGAGCGTAGTACTCCTGTTTCCGCCCGCAGGTGGAGCGGCACAGAGGATCCCAACGCCGCTAAGCAGCGCAGGAATGACGGGAATCAGCATGATATGGGCATGGGTCCAGCCAAGTCCGAGCGGGATGGCGACAATAGCCGGCTGACTACGGGGCCTACATGACCAGCGGTGAGCGTCCATCCCACGCCTGTGGTGCGGATTTCATCGGGGTAGCTTCGCGCTACCAGCGTGACCATCGCAGCCTGGCCGGCGATCCAGGCAGTACCGGCCAACACGATCGTGACCATCAGGAGCGGAGCCTGACGCAGCACCCGCCAGTGCCAAGCTTAGACCACCGGCGACGAAGATGGCGCTCATGACGCGTCGCCCACCCCAACGGTCGCTGAACTGTCCTACCCCCAGGCCCAGTACGGCACCCCCGACGTTGAGTAGGACGGATCCGAGAGCCGCAGTTTTCGCCGAGAACCCACAGCGCACCAGCAAGGTCGATGTCCAGTTCACCAGAAAGTAGAAGCCCATCAGCAGCGTGCCGGTGCTCAGCCAAAAGAGCAGCGTCATCAGCAGTCGGCCGTCACCGAAGAGGCCGTGTACAGCACTCGTAGTCTTTTTCGTAGCGGTGTTCTTCCCCCGAGCGATTCCGGTCAGCGTTTGCGTACCGGTGATCCGGCATAGGGTGTCCAGGGCTTGCGGCCCATTTCCATTGTGGGAAAGCGGAAAGAGTGGAGACTCCGGCAAAGTGAAGAACGCAAGGCCGGCCAGGAGTGCGGTAATACCAACCCACGTGAACTGTGACTCACGCGTGGGATTCCCGACGCGGGGCGGGATGTGATTGTGAATGGGGGAACAGACGAGGTTCGCCATGGCTGCCCCCCTGCCGCTGCGTTCGGACGTCACGGCGGCGGCTGGCGCTGGCGGCGTTTACGACGGCGGCTCGCGCGGCGACGCGGCGCGGATCGGTGGGGGAGATCAGCGCGGCGCTGACCGGAAACTGGCGCGATGAGCACGTCTTTGCGCTTGGTCAGGCAGTGGAACTTTACGATGCCTACCAGACCAAGGTCGTGGCTTGCGACGCGCGGATCGAGACGGTGCTGACACGGCTGCGCGACACTGCCGCCAAACCAGTTGGTCGGCTGCCTCCAGCCCGTCATCGCGACGCCACCGCCAACGCGCCGACTTTCGATGCCCGGGCCGCCCCGCATGCGGTGCTCGGTTTGGACCTGACGCAAATTCACGGGCTGGGTCCTTCGCCGGCGCTCAAACTGGTTGGCGAGTGCGGCACCGACCTCTCCGCCTGGCCGAGTGCCAAGCACTTCACTTCCTGGCCCTGCCTGACGCCCGGCAATAAGATATCCGGCGGAAAGGTCCTGTCGGCCCGAACGCGACGCTCCGGCAGCCGGGCCGCGGCGCTGCTGCGGCTGGCCGCAGTCACTGTCGGCCGTACACAGACGGCGCTTGGCGCATTCTACAGGCGGCTGTCGGCGCGCGTCGGCAAGGCCAAAGCAGTCACCGCAACTGCCCGCAAAATCGCCGCGCTGTTCGACAACACGCTGCGCCATGGCATGGCCTACGCCGACCCTCGAGCCTCATACTACGAGGAGCGATACCGCGCCCGCGTCCTGGCCAACCTTCAACGACGCGCAAAGTCGCTCGGCTACGTGCTGCAGGGGGCGCCGCAATCAGGTTAGTTTCTCAGGAAGCTTTCCCGAAGCGGTGGACAAAATCGCCGGTGAGAAAGGTGTCGCACCCGACGCCATAGAGAGTTGGTTCGCCGACGAAGCTCGTGTGGGGCAGAAGAACAAGATCACGCGCAGGTGGGCCAAGCGCGGGACCAGACCCTGTGCTCCACACGACCAACGCACGGCCTCGACCTACATCTTCGGCGCAATCTGTCCTCGCGAAGGCAAGGGAGCCGCCCTCGTGCTCCCGCCCTGCGACACCGAGGCCATGAGCCTTCATTTGGCTGAGATCGCAACCGCTGTCGCACCGCGTGCACATGCTGTGCTGCTCGTCGACCAGGCGGGCTGGCATATGTCGCATCATCTCGTTGTGCCGCCGAACATCACGATCCTGCCGCTGCCCGCCAAATGCCCGGAATTGAACCCGGTCGAGAACGTCCGGCAGTTCATGCGCGACAACTGGCTGTCGAACCGGGTGTTCCACTCCTACAACGCCATCGTCGACCATTGCTGTGAGGCATGGAACAAACTCACTGACCAGCCCTGGCGCATCATGTCGATCGGAATGCGAGATTGGGCCTATCGGTTCAGATCAGCGCAAGCTGGTATTAGTGGTTTCTACAATATCGCCACCGGGGTCTTGACGCTATCCGGCACGGCGAGCGTCGCCAACTATCAGTCGGCGCTCGACTTGATCGCCTACAGCTTCAGTCCGGCCAACGGCAATCCGACCGGCGGCGGAGGCCAAACTACTCGTACCATTTCGTGGCTCGTCAATGACGGCACCAACAGCAGCAGTGCTGCAACCAGAGCACCGGCTCGAGGTGCTCCGCAGCCAGCCTGGCGATTATTTTGCCGACTTTGGTCGAACCGGTAAAATTGATCGGCTCGACCGCAGGATCTGCGATCAGCGCCGCCACGATAGCCGGTGCGTCGGCGGGTGCGTTGGAAATGACGTTCACAACCCCTTTCGGAAAGCCCGCGTCGTTCAGCACCTGTACGACCAGATGAGGCGTGCCGGGGCAGATTTCCGCGGAACGCAACACCACCGTGTTGCCTCATGCGAGCGGCGCCGCGATCGCGTGGACCGCAAGGATCACCGGCGCGTTCCATGGCGCCAATGCCCAGCACGACGCCGACCGGCTGACGCACCGTCAATGAGAGGATACCCGGCTTGTCCGAGGGGATAACCTCGCCGGTGATCTGCGTCGTCAATGCAGCCGCCTCACGCAGGATGCCGGCGGCCAAATGCACGTTGAAGCAGGCCCACGGCGCGGTGGCGCCGGTTTCCTCGAGCATCAGTTTCACGAAATCGGCAGTGCGGCTCTCCAGCAGGTCAGCTGCCTTCAGCAGCAACGAGCGTCGCTCGGTCGGCCCGGTTTCCGACCAGCTCTCAAACGCCTTCGCCGCGGCCGCCACGCCCCTGTCCACATCGGCCTGCGTTGCAGCGGCGCTGCGGGTCGCGACCTTGCCGGTCACGGGATCCTTGCGCTCGAAGCTTACGCCGCTCGCACCGTGATCCGTCACGCCGTCGATGATGAAGCCGATATCCGCGTTGCTGTCCTCGGCGATGAGGTCTTATGGCGGCGGCAGGCTCGCGCGCCCGCCGCCGCTCGGCGTGTGCTCAGCCGGTCTTGATCCAGACCGCCTTGACATTCAGGTATTCCTCAACGTGCTGCTTACCGCTCTCTCGTCCGTAACCGCTCATCTTGTAGCCGCCGAACGGCACCGCCGGGTCCATCGCCTGGTAGCAGTTGATCCAGACCGAGCCTGCGCGAATGCCGCGTGCCAGTTTGTGCGCCTTGCTGACGTCGCGGGTCCATAAACCGCTGCCGAGTCCGAACGTCGTGGCGTTGGAACGCTCGATCACGTCGTCAATGTCGGTGAACGGGATCGCAGAGATCACCGGGCCGAAGATCTCCTCCTGCGCGATCCGCATGTCATCCTTCACGTCGGCGAACACCGTCGGCGGCACGAAGTAGCCTTTGGCATACTCGCCGTCGGTCAGCCGCTCGCCGCCCGACAGCGGGCGCGCGCCTTCCTGGCGGCCGATCGCCAGATAGCCGGTCACGCGGTCGAGCTGCTCCGGCGACACCAGTGGCCCGATCTGCGTGTCCGGATTGCTGCTGTTACCGACGCGCAGCGACTTGCTGTAGTCGGCAACACGCGCCGTGAACTCCTCGTAGATGCGTCGCTCGACGAACAGGCGCGTCCCGGCGCTGCAGATCTGGCCGGAATTGGCGAACACCGCCATCGAGGCACCGGGCACGGCGGCGTCGAGGTCGGCGTCGGCGAACACCACATCCGGCGACTTGCCGCCGAGCTCCAAAGATACGCGCTTGAGGTTCCCGGCTGATGCCTGCACGATCTTCTGGCCGGTGAGGTGCGAACCGGTGAAGGCGACCTTGTCAACGTCCCGATGCGCCGACAATGCCGCTCCGGCCGTCTCGCCGTACCCCGGGACCACATTGACGACTCCCGCCGGCACGCCCGCTTCCTGACACAACTCGGCCAGACGCAGCGGCGTGAGCGGCGCCTCCTCCGCGGGCTTCAGCACCACGGTGCATCCGGTGGCCAGCGCCGGGCCGATCTTCCAGATCGTTGCACCAAGCGGACCATTCCAGGGAATGATGGCACCGACGACGCCGACCGGCTCCTTCAGCGTATAGCTGACGTAGTCGCCGGGCAGCGAGTTCTCGATGGTCTCGCCGTGTATCGCTGTCGCTTGTCCCGCGTAGTAGCGCAGCATGCCCAGGACCCGAAGCCGGCTGCCCTTTGTCCGGCTGATCGGCGCGCCCATGTCGAGCGTGTCGAGGGCAGCCAACTCCTCGAAGTGCCATTCAACGAGGTCGGCAAGCTTGAGCAACAGGTTCTGCCGCTCGTATGGCTTGAACTTTCGCCACGGCCCGTTGAAGGCGCGGCGTGCGGCCTCGACCGCCCGGTCGATGTCCTCGCTGTCCCCTTCCGCGACCGTGGCGAGTACTTCTCCCGTTGAAGGATTGATCGTCTCGAACGCCTTCCCGGAGGCGGCTTCGACCCATTTGCCATCGATCAGCATGCGCTTCGGCTTGCCATCCAGGAACGGGTGGCGGGTCGTTAGTAGATCTATGGTCATCGAGTGGTCTCTCCGGTCAGTTGACTACGCAGCCCCACCAGGGACGATTCGGCACAACCTGACGTGTCATTGTCCCGCTTGCAGACACGGCGCCTGGGGACCGATCGGCTCAGCGACCGCGGCCAGGAAGGACGCAAAGCTCGAAGAGCGCAGTGGCAACCAGGCTTTGCCGAGTTGGCGACAGACGCGCTTGACCGTCAGGGCCGCATCGTGGCTGACGCAGTCCACCGGAAAAGCTACCCGGTCTGCCTGGCTGATCAGTCCAGGGAGCAGGGAAGGATGGTCGTGCCGGCCGCCGTCGTGGCACAGCAACTCGCCACCCCCGGCCGTCAGAAGCTCCCGCATCTGTTCGACGCAACTCGGCCGGCCGCCGACGTAGAGAATCCGCTGGGCCGAGAGACCAATTGCCGCCACTGCAGCGTTCGGGGTGTCCCTGTGCCGTTCCAATACGGCCAATTCCTGCTGCAGCGCCGTACGCTCCACCTCGGCTACCCTGGCGCGCTGCTCCCAGGATCTGCCGGCTTCCGATGCTTCGGTGCTCCGCCGTTCCAGATGCTCGCGTCGGCCGATCTCACGGGTAAGACGGCTCTGAAGGTCGGCCACGAGATGGCGGAGTGCCGATAGCGTTTCGTGGTCGCCGGATCCGGTCGTCGCCTTTACTTGGCACACCGCCAGGGCGCTCAGGCGGCTGATGGTCGCGTCCCTCGACGTGACCGCCTCCTGCAACCTCGACTGTTGACGCTCGACCTTGGACCGAAGCGCGGCGTTGTTCTCCTCCAGCTCCGTGAGCCGCCGGATATCGGCGCGGTTCGCCGCGCCGACGAGGTGCGACAGCATGTGCACGTCGCCGAACGCCTGCCGCGAGCCCTCGTAACCGACATCGGGATGGGTGAGGACCGCCCAATAGGCGCCAGGAATGTCGCCGGCGCGACGCGCCTCAGCCCACGTCTCCATCACCGCCGCCTCCCCTTGCAGGCGGGAGAAGCGCTTGATCACGATCTGATGGCGCTGGTCGAGAGCTTTCTGCAACAGCTTGGCGGAACGAGTGTGCTGGCTGCACATTCCAACGGCCATTGCGTGCAAGTCATGATCGTTCAGGTGCGATACATCCGCCTGCACCGCACGGCCCGTCGCCCGCCGCAGCTCGCCGGTGGTGAGGCAGGTTCCGATGATCGAACAGTGCATGGAGTCGTTCAGCTGCCAGAGCTTCGAGCGCCGGCGGTGTGCTGGCGGCTCTGCCGGCAACACGGCCGAGGCAAGGCTTCTGTGCGGGGCGGCTAGCCCCCCCTCCTGGAAAAAGCGGAAGGGCTGGCCGCCTGGTTTCACAGCCGCGCCGCCACCGCTTTCGTCTCGGTGTACAGCTCGATGGCTTCGTAGCCCATCTCGCGGCCCCAGCCGGATTGCTTGTAGCCACCGAACGGCAGCGCAACGTCGTTGAAATTGTGGACGTTGATCCACACCGATCCGGCCTTCAACTTACGCGCCAGTTTGTGGGCGATGCCGATATCGCGGGTCCAGATCGACGCCGCCAGGCCGTACTCGGTGGCGTTGGCCTCCTTGGCGATGCGTTCCAGGTCGTCATCGTTGTAGGCGATGGCACAGACGACCGGGCCGAAGATCTCCTCGCGCACCACCTTCATCTCCGGAGTGGTCCGTGTGAGCACGGTCGGCTCGACGAAATAGCCCTCGTTGCCGTGGCGCTTGCCGCCGGTGACGACCTCGGCGCCCTCCTGTCGGCCGGAGTTGAGAAATCCGGTTACCCGGCGGAACTGCTCGTCGGAAACCAGCGGTCCCATCCGCGATTCCGGGTCGAGACCCGGGCCGATCTTGATCTTCGCAGCCTCGTCGGCGAGGCCGGTCATCATCTTGTCGAAGATGCGCTCATGCACGAACAGCCGCGAGCCGGCGGTGCAGCATTGGCCCATATTGAAGAAGATGCCCGAGGCGGTGCCGGGAATCGCCACACTGAGATCGGCATCGGGAAACACGATCGCAGGGGACTTGCCGCCCAGTTCCAGCGAGACCTTCTTCAGGTTGCCTGCCGCGGCCTGGACAATGAGCCGGCCGACCTCGGTGGACCCGGTAAACGCCACCTTGTCCACGCCCGGATGGGCGGCGAGCGCCGCGCCGGCGGTGCCGTCGCCGGTGACGATGTTGACCACGCCGTTCGGGAAGCCGGCCTCCATGATCAGCTCGCCCAGGCGGATCGCCGTGAGCGGCGTCTGCTCCGCCGGCTTGAGCACGATCGTGCAGCCCGCCGCCAGCGCCGGAGCGATCTTCCACACGGCCATCATCAACGGGAAGTTCCAGGGGATGATCTGGGCGACCACGCCGACAGGCTCGCGGATCGAATAGGCATGCCAATCGCCGGGGGCAGAGAGCGGGATGCTCTGTCCGGTGATCTTGGTCGACCAGCCGCCCATGTAGTGCAGCAATTCGCAGCTGAACGGCACGTCCACGGCGCGCGCGTCACTAATCGGCTTGCCGTTGTCGAGCGCCTCCAGTTCGGCGAGTTCGTCGGCATGCGCATCGAGCACGTCGCCCAGCTTCCAGACCAGCTTGCCCCTTTCGGTGGGCTTCATTTTCGCCCAGGCACCTGCGTCGAAGGCGCGGCGGGCAGCGGCCACCGCTGCATCGACGTCATCGGCTCCGCCCTCGGCGACCTGCGCAATCTGCTGGCCGTTGGATGGATCGAAAACGGCAAACGTCTTCCCGGACCGGGCATCGACCCACTGGCCGTCGATCAACAGCTTGTGGCGGCGCGCGATGAAGTCGCGGGCGGCCGTGCTCAGCCGACCGAGTGATACCAACCCGCGCGAAGGCTGACTTCTCCGGGGATTCCCTACGACGCCGTGTTCTGATTCGATTCTCCGGAATGGATTCGGGGGCGGCGGATGAGCGCAGCTTTGAAGATCACGCGAACGGAGTACACACCGGCGGACCTGCGATCGAGCGCAAGCAAGTGCCGGGACGGTGCGCAAGTCCGGCGACTGCTGGCATTGGCGATGGTGCTGGAGGGGCAGCCGCGGACCGCAGCGGCGCGGCAGAACGGGATGGACCGGCAGACACTGCGCGACTGGGTGCATCGCTACAACGAGACCGGGATCGAGGGGCTGAAGTCGCGACAAAGTCCCGGCGCCCCGCCAGCTCTGACGCCGGAGCAGATGGCCGAGTTGAAGGTGCTGGTGGTGAAAGGCCCCGATCCGGCCGTCCACCAAGTGATACGCTGGCGCTGCGCGGACCTGCGCGAGGAGGTTGCGCGCCGCTTCGAGGTGACGGTGCATGAGAGCACTATCGGCAAGTGGCTGCATCAGCTTGGCCTGAGCCGGGTGCAGCCGCGTCCCTCCCATCCGCAGAAGGACCCGGACGCCGAGGAGGCGTTTAAAAAAACTTCGCCACTCTGTTGAGAGAAGCCTTGCCTGCATCGGCTGCCGGCAGGCCGCTCGAAATCTGGTTCCAGGACGAAGCCAGGGTCGGCCAGCAAGGCAGCCTCGAATACATCTGGGCGCCAACCGGCTCGCGGCCACGAGCGGTGCGGGACAATCGCCGCGACTCCGTTTATCTGTTCGGCGCGCTGTGCCCGGCCAGAACCACAGGCGCCGCCGTCATCATGCCGGCGGCCAACAGCGAAGCCATGGGCGTTCACCTGGCAGAGATCAGCACCCAGGTCGCTCCCGGCGCGCAGGCGGTGGTGCTCTGCGACGGCGCAGGATGGCACCAAGCCGGCGGGGAACTCGTGGTGCCAGCAAACATCTGTCTGCTGCCGATACCGCCATACTCGCCGGAACTGAATCCGATGGAGAACGTCTGGGACTATCTGCGCGGCAATCACCTCAGCCACAGGCTATGGGAAACCTACGACGACATCGTCCAAGCTTGCGCCAACGCCTGGCGCTTCTTGATCGGCGATCCCGACAGAATCCGATCAATCGCTCATCGCGAGTGGGCGTGTGTCAGCCTTTAGGCGGGCTGGTATGAGGTGGACACGTCCATGGCTCGTCCTCCTGCGTTATATCTGATTGACCATAACGCAGTGCTGTCGCACGAGTCCAGGCGAGGCCGTTGCCGCCATCCTCACGGGATCGTTAGGCCAAATACCCCAGGTCCAGCTCTGCTCTCATCGTCCCAACCGCACCGTGTGCGGGCTTGGCAAACGCGAAGTGATCCAGCAGGATCGCCATGCTTGTCGAGGAATAGCGGGGCGAAGGTTCGTCATCTGCAGCGATTCTCGGGACGGGGCAACGCACGGTGTCGCTCGCAGCGACTAGGCCGTGATCACGGCTGACGCAATGGAGATGACGATGACTGTCCAGGTGCCCACGTACGAGAACTGCATTGGCGGCCGGTGGGAGGGCGAGGCGGAGACGATGCCGGCACGCAATCCGGCGACCGGCGAGATCATCGGCCACCTCCCCAAGAGCAGCCGTGCGACCGCCTCGCGCGCCGTCGCGGCGGCCAACGCTGCGGCTCCGGCCTGGGCCGCCAAGCCGGTATGGCAACGCGCGGAGATGTGCGTCGCCATTGCCGCCAGCATCGATGCGCGTCGCGCCGCAATTGCACGGACGTTGAGCGAGGAACAGGGCAAGCCGCTGGCGCAGGCCACCGGCGAAGTGACGAAGGCGGCGGACGGCTTCCGCCTTGCCGCCGAACTGGTACGGCAGCTGCGTGGCGAGACGATCCCGACCGAAGACCCGACCAGGCTGGTGCTGACCATCCGCCAGCCACGCGGGGTTTATGCCGTGATCACACCCTGGAATTTTCCAGTGAACATTCCTGTTGAATACTTGGCGCCGGGGCTCGTGACCGGCAATGCCATCGTCTGGGTGCCCGCGCCCACCACCTCCGCCGTTGCTGTCGCCCTGATGCAGGCGATCGAGGCGGCCGGGCTGCCGCCGGGCGTGTTGAACCTCGTCATCGGCGAGGGGGCCACCGTCGGAGACGAGATCGTGGCGCATCCCGACACGCACGGCATCGGCTTCACCGGCAGTGCCGCGACCGGACGCCGCATCGCCGAGCGCGGCGCCGGTAAACCGCAGCTGCTGGAGTTGGGTGGCAACGGCCCGGTCATCGTCTTCGAGGACGCCGATATCGACCGAGCCGCTGCGGCGGCGGCCGGCGGCGCATTCTTCAACGCCGGACAGGTCTGCGCCGCGACCGGACGCGTGCTGGTGCAGGAACGCCTCGTCGATCGCTTCGTCGGCAAGGTCACCGAGCATGCCCGCGCGGTCGTATTGGGCGATCCGCTGCACCAGGGCACCACGATGGGGCCGCTCAACAATCCCAAGGTCGTGGCCAAGGTCGCCGAGCACGTCGGAGACGCGTTGGCACAGGGGGCGACGCTGCACTTCGGCGGGAAGGTGCGGCCGGACCTCGGCAGTGATCTGTTCTTCGAGCCGACCGTGTTGAGCGGCGTCACGCGCGCGATGAAGGTCAATCGCGAAGAGACGTTCGGGCCGGTGGTGCCGGTTCTCGCCTTCAAGGACGACGCGGAGGCCCTCGATCTGGCGCTGGACAGCGACTACGGGCTGAGCGTTGGGGTGTTCACGCGCGACACGGAGCGCGCGCTGCGCGTTGCCGAGGCGATTCCCGCGGGCATCGTCAACATCAACGGCCCGAGCACCTACTGGGAGCTGCACCTGCCGTTCGGCGGCGGCAGCGGCACCCGTAGCGGCATCGGCCGGCTCGGTGGTAAGCTGACGCTAGAGGCGATGACCGAACTCAAGATGATCTCGTTGCATCGTGGCTGACGAAAACGGCACGACGCCGACGGCACCGCATTGCCGCTCCAGGCACTTCATATACGGCTTGGACGGCCTGATCTGTAGACGTGCCTACCGCCGACGTTGACGTCGAACATTCGGTCACGACCGGCAGCAAGAAGACAGGGAGAGCGCCATGTCCGAGCCAATCGAGATCCATCCGGCAGTCGACGGCGGCCTGAAGCCGGCTTCGGCCGACTTCGCAGGTGGCACGCTGGTGTGCCGTTGTGTCGACAAACCAGTCACAGTCGCCATCACCGGCCAGGTGGCGCACAACCACGTCTGCGGCTGCACCAAGTGCTGGAAGCCGGACGGCGTCTGGTTCTCCGTCGTCGCCGTCGTCCCGCATGGCAACGTGCGTGTGCTGGAAAATGGCGACAAGCTAGCGGTTGTGGATCCCGGCGCCGTAATCCTGCGCCACGCTTGCAAGGCGTGTGGCGTGCACATGTACGGCCCCGTCGAGAAGACCGGGCATGCGTTCCAGGGTCTCGATTTCGTCCATCCCGAACGGCTGCGCGAAGCCGGATGGGCGCCGCCGACATTCGCCGCATTCGTCTCCTCGATCATCGAGTCCGGCTTCCCGCCGGATCGGATGCCGGCGGTGCGGGCGCGGCTGCGGGAACTCGGCCTTGAACCCTATGATTGCCTGTCGCCCGGGTTGATGGACTATATCGCCGCGCATCAGGCGAAGGCCTCGGGGAAGCTGCCCGCCTGATCGGCCAAGCGGCGCACGCCAACACGCGCGCCGCTCGCTTAGTGGGCAGAGTGTCGGCTGGGACTCGAAGAGTTGAGCATCATGTTTGAAACCACTGTTGTCGCAGGCGTGGGCAAGGCGGAGCTTTATCGCGAGCTCTCGCTCGCACTGGCTGCGCTTCTCGACAACGAGCGCGACGCCACCGCCAACGCGGCCAACACTGCCGCGCTCCTGTTCATGACCCTCCCCGACCTGAACTGGGCCGGTTTCTACTTCCAGCGCGATGGCAGGGAACTCGTCCTCGGCCCGTTCCAGGGCAGGCCGGCCTGCGTGCGTATCGCGGTGGGACGCGGTGTATGCGGAACGGCGGTCGAGCGCCGGCAATCCGTCGTGGTTGAGGATGTCCATGCCTTTCCCGGCCACATTGCATGCGATGTGGCATCGCGCTCGGAGTTGGTCGTGCCGCTATTGGCCGGCGGGCGTGTTCTCGGCGTGCTCGATCTGGACAGCCCGACGGTCGGCCGCTTCGACCATGAAGACCAATCCGGAGTCGAACAGCTCGCGGCAATCTATGTCTCCGCGAGTGCCTGGCCCGGGGAATGATTGCCGGCGTACGTTTCTGCGTGGGGCGATCGGTTCTGTCAGCTCTCGCGCCGCCGGCGGCCCGGATGGCGAGCCGGGGCGGCTCCAGGTAGGGTCCGACCCGTTGAGGGGGGATCGGGAGCCGGTGATGGAGTGTGCTTATGCTGCGGGTCGGCGGCGGTGACCGAGCGTCGCGACCGGACCGCCCAAGGCTATCGGCGTTTCCGCTGCCGGGACTGCGGCCGGCAGTTCTACGACGAACTTCGCAACTTCTGCCGTCTGCGCACCCGCCTCAACCAGCCCGTCCCCGCCTGCCATCGCCGTCTGCTCCAGCACCGCCGTGCAGCCTCGGTGCTCGCAATCCTGCAGGCTGCATAGCCCAACTGGGTTTGCGATCATCCCTGCAACCTCTGGCGCGAAACCTGACAGAACCAGTCGGAGGGCCTTATGGTCCCGTTTCGGCCGACCGATATGGCCGTCCCCATTTGGTTTCGAGGCGCAATGGCCCCCATTTCCAGCGGCATAGCCTGATCATGCCGGATCAATCGGGTGAGAAGGGGCGAGGACAGACAACGTCGCGCCGCGAACTGCGAATCGTGCTGACGGGCTTGATGCTGGCGTTGACGCTGGCCGCGCTCGATCAGAACATCGTGGCAACCGCCCTGCCACGCATCACTGGCGATCTTGGCGGCCTCCAGCACCTTTCCTGGGTGGTGACCGGCTTCGTCGTGGCCAGCACTGTTTCGGCACCGCTCTACGGCCGGCTCAGTGACCTGTATGGACGCAAGCCGGCCTTCACGGTGTCCATTATCGTGTTCCTGCTAGGGTCGGTGTTGTGCGGTCTGGCCAGCGGAATGGACGAGCTGATTGCATTCCGGGCGATACAGGGGTTGGGTGCGGGGGGGCTGATCGTGCTCACCCAGACGGTGATCGGCGATCTGGTCTCGCCGCGCGAGCGCGGGCGCTACCAAGGGCTGTTCGCCGCCGTGTTCGCGGCCTGCTCGGTAGCCGGGCCGCTTCTGGGCGGCTTCATTACCGAATACGCCTCATGGCGGTGGATTTTTTACGTCAACCTGCCCGTGGGCGCAGCCGCGTTGACGCTGATCGCCATGGGCCTTCGCCCACATCCGCCCCAGCCTGCGCCGCAACTGGACCTGCTGGGCGCGGCGTTGCTGGTGGCGGGCACATGCTGTCTGCTGCTGGTATTGAGCTGGGGCGGAAGCGCGTATCCCTGGTCGTCTGCACCGGTGCTGGGGCTCGGGTCGGTCGCCCTTTCGGCCTTTGCACTGATGGTGCCGGTAGAACGGCGTGCGGCGCAGCCGATCATGCCGCCCGACCTGTTTCGCAATCGTGTGTTCGTGCTGGGAGCGGCGGTGATTGCACTGTCGGCAATGGCGCTGTTCGCCGCCGCGGTATTTCTGCCGCTGATGTTTCAGTTGCTGATGGGAGCGAGCCCGGCACGCGCGGGGCTGATGATCGCGCCGATGATGGGTGGGGTGATCGTCGCATCATTCACCGGTGGCCGGCTGATGTCGCGCACCGGCCGCTACAAGCGGTTCCCCGTTTTGGGGCTTTTCGCGGCCACGCTGTCCTACGCAGCGCTGGGCTGGGCGGCCCTGGCCGGTATCGCGGCGCCTTTCATCGAGGCCATACTGGTGGTGATGGGTCTCGGGATCGGCCTCGTAATGCCCAGTTTGACCACGGCCATTCAGAATGCAGTGCCCCGAGCCGAACTGGGCGGCGCCACGGCGACGGCCGCATTCTTCCGCTCGCTTGGTGGCGCACTGGGGGTAGCATTGGCTGGGACCGTCCTTGCCGCGCATCTGCACGAACTGCCTGGCGGAATGCGGGCGGCAGGCAGCGGGGTCACGCAAATTGCCAGCCTGGCCCCGGAACAGCGCCTGGCGGTGCTCGACGCCTACCGAGCTGGGCTATCCGGTGCTTTTGCCGTCGGTGCCTGCATTGCCGCACTTGGGTTCCTGACCGTGCTGTTCCTGCCGGAACGGCCGCTGCGGTCAACGCCCCTCGATCGGGTGCGACAAGAGGCCTGAAGTCGCTGCTACTTGACGTGCCTGGCGCGAGGGACACCATGCTACGCATGACGGGTTCAATATGCGCCAGCCCCTCCATGCCGGCGCCCGTCGCGCGAGGCTGCGCCGGTTTCCGCGAGGCCCAGGACAGACCGTGCTCCGTTCCCGGATAGCCGTGCTCACCGCCGTCCTGCTGATCCTCGGGGCTGGTGCCGCCGCGTTGGTGATTCGGCCGGCCATCGCGCCGGTACAGCCCCCGGATCCCGCGGGTTTTCGCAATTCCGTCGTGGCACGCGGCGCAGAGTTGGCTGCGATCGGCGACTGTGCCGTCTGCCACACCGCGCCGGACGGGCCGCCCTATGCCGGCGGGCGCGCGCTGACGACGCCGTTCGGCACGATCTACGCCTCGAACATCACGCCTGAGCCGGCGACCGGGATCGGACGCTGGTCGCTACCGGCATTTCGACGCGCCATGCGCTTCGGCATCGACCGCACCGGGCGGCATCTATATCCGGCGCTGCCGTATCCGCATTTCACCCGCGCCACCGACGACGATATCGCCGCCGTCTATGCGTT
This sequence comes from uncultured Pseudomonadota bacterium, assembly GCA_963764895.1. Lineage (GTDB taxonomy): Bacteria > Pseudomonadota > Alphaproteobacteria > Acetobacterales > Acetobacteraceae > CAVXUK01. The sequence continues at coordinate 1,558,070 of CAVXUK010000004.1, read as the reverse complement.
CCTAATGACCCGCGAGCCGACGCATGCCGCGACGCCACCGAACCGCTTGCCGTTCCCGTTCAATATCCGCGCAATCCTCGCCGGTTGGAACCTGATGTTCCTGCACCCCGGCCCCTGGCAGCCGGACCCCGGCCGCGGCGCGATGTGGAACCGCGGCGCCTATCTGGTGGAAGGTCTCGGGCATTGCGGCGCGTGCCACACGCCGCACAACGCGCTCGGCGCCGAACAGACGCAACAGGCGCTCGGCGGCGGGGTCGCGGATGGCTGGTACGCACCACCGCTCGACGCGGCCTCACTGATGCGGCTGGCTTGGACCAAGGATGAACTGGCGGACTACCTCCGTGCCGGCATCGAGCGACATCATGGCGTGGCCGCCGGACCGATGAACGCGGTGACGCAGGAGCTTTCCCAGGTGCCGGACGCCGATGTGCGGGCGATCGCTGCCTATATTGCCGCCGGTATGCCGGCGGCTCCGCCCGCTCGCGCCCGCGATACGGGCGGGGCGGACAACGCCGTCTTCGACGGCGCGTGCGGTAGCTGCCACGCCAACGACGCGCCAATGATGCGGGCCGGCGCGCCGCCGCTGGCGCTCAGCTCGGCGCTGGCCGCGCCAACGCCGCGCAATGCGATCCAGGTGATCCTGCAGGGCATTCCATTTCGCGAGGGTGCGGCGGCGCCTTACATGCCTGCATACGCGGCGGTGCTGACCGATGCGCAAGTGGCTGATATCGTCCGCTTCTTGCGGGCCCGGTATAGCGACGGGCCGGCCTGGACGAACCTCGACGACTGGGTGCGCCGGCTGCGCCGTAGTGCGGGGGATACCTGATGGCGATCACGCTCTTGGTCAACGGCCAGACCCATGCCGTGGAGGCGGCGCCCGACACGCCGCTGCTTTACGTGCTGCGCAACGACCTCGCGTTGAACGGCGCCAAGTTCGGCTGCGGCCTCGGCCAGTGCGGCGCCTGCACCGTGATGCTCGACGGCCGGGCGGTGTTCTCCTGCCTGATTCCCATCGCGCTGCTGGGCGGCCGGGAGATCAAGACTGTCGAGGGGCTCGGCACGGCGGCGGCGCCAGGGCCGGTGCAACGCGCGTTCATTGCGGAACAGGCGGCCCAGTGTGGCTACTGTATCGCGGGCATGGTGATGCGCGCGCAGGCGCTGCTGGAGCACACCAAGGCGCCGAGCGACCAGCAGATCAGGCAGGCGATGGCACCCAATCTATGCCGCTGCGGCACCCATGTCCGCATCTTGCGCGCGGTTCGGCGCGCGGCCGACGCGTTGGCATCGGCCGGCCCCGCATGACCGATCGAACGCTGTCGCGACGCGACGTAATGGCGGCCGCTGGCGCGCTGGTGGTGTCGTTCACGTTGCCGGCTCATGGACTTGCGCACGGAGCAGGGCGGCACCCCGCCCAAGGCCTCACCAGGGCTGCCGGGGAGCTTGCGGGAAACACCGCTGCTCGACGCGTGGATCCAGGTAGGCGCGGATGGCGCTGTCACCGTGTTCACCGGCAAAGCCGAGCTTGGCCAGGGGCTCAAGACGGCGCTGATCCAGGTCGCCGCCGAACAACTCGATGTGGCGCCGTCGCGGATCGACCTGGTGACCGCTGATACTGACCGCACACCGAACGAGGGGTTCACGGCCGGCAGCCACTCGATGCAGGACAGCGGCACCGCCATCCTCAACGCGGCGGCACAGGTGCGTGCACTGCTGGTCCAGGCGGCAGCGAGCGCGCTTGGCATGCCGGAAGGGCAGCTCACGACGCATGGCGGCACGGTATTCGCGCCGGACGGGCGCAGCCTGGGATACGGCGAACTGGCAGCCCAGCTATCGCTGCATGTCGCAGCGGCGCCCGATGTCCCGCTGAAGGCGGCGCGCGACTACACCGTGATCGGACAGTCGGTGCCGCGCGTGGATATCCCGGCGAAGGTGGCCGGGGGTGCCGCCTATGTTCAGGATATTCGCCTGCCCGGGATGCTGCACGCCCGTGCGCTGCGCCAGCCGAGCGCTGGCGCGCGCCTCCGCACGCTCGACACGCGTGCGGTCGCGCGGATGCCGGGTGTCGTGACGATCGTGCGCGACGGCAGCTACGTTGCGGTCGTGGCCACCGGCGAGTGGCAGGCGGTCCAGGCGCTACGGGCGCTCGAGGCAGCTGCCTCGTGGGATGAGACGGCGACGCTGCCGGACCAGGCCACGATTACGGCGACGATCCAAGCGCTGCCGGCGCGCGATATAGAGGTGTTGACATCCACGGCACCGACGCCGCCGCCCGCGCGCCGGCTCAGTGCGCGCTATACGCGTCCGTACCAAATGCACGCCTCGATCGGGCCGTCCTGCGCGCTGGCATTGTTCCAGGACGGCACGCTTACGGTCTGGACGCACACGCAAGGCGTCTTCCCGTTGCGCGGGGCGCTGGCAGAGCTGCTACGCTTGCCGGTCGAGGCCGTGCGCTGCATCCAGGTCGAAGGATCCGGCTGTTACGGCCATAACGGTGCCGACGACGTGGCGGCTGACGCGGCGCTGATCGCCCGCGTCGTGCCGGGCCGCCCGATCCGGGTACAATGGATGCGCGAGCAGGAGAATCTGGCCGAGCCGTATGGACCGGCCATGGTTGCCGAAGTCGCGGCGGCTCTCGACGCGGATGGGCGGATTGTCGATTGGCAGTACGGCGTCTGGAGCAACACGCATAATCGCCGGCCGACGCAGGGCGGGTTGCTGATGCAGAACGAAGTGCTTTCGGATACGCTGCCGGTACCGTCGCCCGTGCCGATCCCGATGCCAGAGGGCGGCGGAGACCGCAACAGCAACCCACTCTATGCGTTCCCGAACGCGCATGTGGTCTATCATTTCGTGTCAGAGATGCCGTTGCGCGTTTCCGCGATGCGATCGCTTGGCGCCTATCTGAATATTTTCGCCATCGAGAGCTTCATGGACGAGTTGGCGGAGGCGGCCGGTGCCGATCCGGTCGCGTTCCGGCTGCGGCATATGCAGGACGCGCGCGCAGTCGCGGTGATCCAGGCGGCGGCGGATCGCTTTGGCTGGTCCGACGCCGCGCCGCGCCGCCGCGGGAGCGGGCGCGGCTTTGCATTTGGCCGCTACAAGAATTCTTGGCGCGTTCTGCGCGGTCGCACTGGGTCTGACCGTGGAGCATGAAACCGGCCGCATCCGGATCAATCGCGTCGTGGCCGCTGTTGATAGCGGGCAGCCGGTCAACCCTGACGGCATTCGTAACCAGATCGAAGGCGCGATCGTACAATCGTCGAGCTGGACGATCTATGAGCAGGTCGATTTCGATCGCGGCCACGTCACCAGCCGGGACTGGAGTCGCTACCCGATCTTGCGCTTTCCCGCCGTGCCTGAACAGGTGGAGGTCCACGTCATGGCTCGACCCGGCATGCCGTTCCTTGGCACCGGTGAGGCGGGGCACGGGCCGACCTCCGCCGCGATCGCCAACGCGGTTCGCGATGCCACCGGTGTTCGGTTGCGCGATCTCCCGTTGTCGCCGCCGCGCGTGAAGGCTGCGATCGGGGTGTAGGGAGGCCGGTGCTCGGGTCGGGACCGGGCGTCGCTGTCATGGTCCAGCGCGTTCCAGGGGGACGGTGGTGGCGGGCGCGGTCTGCGTTGCGTCGGCCTGTGCGCCGAGCTTGGTGCGCCGCCGCGCCGCCACCACCGCAAGGCCCACGGCCAGAATCAGCATCGCGCCGTCGAAGATCGGCTCGACGAAGAACGGTGCGCCGAGTTGATTGAGGCCGGCGACTGTGACAGCGAGGACAGCGACGGCAATCAGCGTGCCGAGCACGTTTACCCGGCCCGGCCGCACCGAGGTCGCGCCCAAGAGTGCTGCCGTGAACGCCGGCAGCAGGTATTCCGGCCCCACCGAGCTCTGGCCGACCTGCAACTGTGATTGCAGCACGACGCCGGCGCAGGCAGACAGCACGCCGGCGGCGACGAACGCGATGGTGACGTAGCGTCTGGCGGAAATGCCGTTCAATTCGGCGGTGCGGGGGCTGGCGCCGAGCACATACAGATAGCGGCCGGCGGGAAGGTATTCGAACACGAGGAACAGCACGCTGCCGACGACCAGCACATAAAGGGCCGGCAACGGAATGCCGAAGAGTGCGCCCGAGATGGCCGTGAAGCTATCGGGCAGCGATGCGACCACCTGCTGGCCGCCAGTGTACCACTCATTCAGCCCATAGATGAGCGTGCCCACGCCGAGGGTGGCGATGAAGCTGTCGAGGCCGACGAAGGTCACCAGCACACCGTTGGCCAACCCGACCGCCGCGCCGAGCATCACCACCAAGCCCGCCGCCGCGGGCCAGGTCAGCCCGTCGGCCTGTAGCCCGATGACCAACACCTGCGAGATGCCCAGCAGGAAACCGACCGACAGGTCGAAATGGTTGGCCGTCATCGGCACGAACACCGCCAGCGCGAGCAGTGCCTGCACCGACTTGTTGTTCACGATGGAGCGGACGTTGAAGTACGTCGGAAACGTGTCCGGCTTCAGCACCGAAAAGACAACGATCAACACAACGAGCAGCGCCAGCAGCCCCCAGGTGGAAACCAGGTGCGAGAGCCCGCGACCCCGTCCCCCAGCAGTCATGCGACCTCCTGTTGCTGCGGGGCCCCGCCCGCCGCCAGTTCCGTCAACCGGGCAACCGTGATCTGCTCGCGCGCCAACGCCGCCATCAGCAGGCCGCGGCCGAACACCAGAGCGCGGTGCGCGATCATCTCGACCTCCTCGAAGTCCGAAGAGATCAGCAACACGGCCAAGCCGTCCTGCAGCGCACTGTTGAGGTCACGGTAGATCTCCGCTTTTGAGCCGACATCGACGCCGATCGTCGGTTCCTCCAGAACCAGTAGCCGGATGCGCGCCTCCATCCAGCGCGCCACCACCACCTTCTGCTGGTTGCCGCCGCTGAGGGTGGCGAGCGGGCGTGACGGGTCGGGCGGGCGCACCGAGAAGCGCGCCAGGGCGCGGCTTGCGCGGCCCAGTTCACGGCGCGGCCAAATCGGGCGCAACAGCCCCATGCCGCTCGCGCGGGGGTTGAGGTAAAGGTTTTCCTGCACCGTCATGGCGGCCGCCATGCTTTCCTCGCTGCGGCGGCTGGAAACGAAGCCGATGCCCTCGGCCATCGCGACACCCGGACTGGCCGGCGTAATCGGACGTCCGTCGAGCAGGATGCGTCCCTCGCGGAGCGGCATGTCGCCAAAAATAGCACGACCGATGGCGTGATGGCCGGCACCGCGCAGCCCGACCAGTGCCAGAATCTCGCCCGCGGCTGCCGTCAGCGACACGGGGCCGATCAACCCCGCCTCCTCCTGCGGCACGACCACGCGCTCCAGCCGCAGCAGCGGTGCGGCCAGGGCGGTCGGCGGCGGGGCGATGGCAGTGTCCGCCACCGGCCGCCCGACGATCTTCAGCACCAAATCCTGCGGCGAGGTTTCCGCCACCGGTACGGTCGCGATCCGTCGCCCGTCGCGCAGCACCGTCACGCGATCGGCGATGCGGAACACTTCGTCGAGCCGGTGGGTGACGTAGATCATGCCGATGCCGCGTGCACGCAGCCCATGCAGCGTCGCGAGCAGCCGTTCGACGTCCGCGGCGGGCAGGGCGGCAGTCGGTTCGTCCAGCACCAGCAGGTCGGCGTTGACGGCGAGCGCGCGGGCGATGGCGACAAGCGAGCGGTCGGCGGCCGACAGCGCCGCCACGCGTATCTCCGGGTTGATGAAGCTGCCCATCGCCGCCAGCGCCGTGGCCGCCGCCGCACGTGAGGCGCGCCAGTCGATCAGCCCGCCGGTCCGCCGGTAGCCCGCCTGTAGGGCGACGTTCTCGGCCACCGTCATCGTGTTCACCAGGCCGAGATCCTGGTGGATGAAGGCGATCGGCAGCGTCTCCGTGGTCGGGGTAACCTGCCGCCCGCGCCACAGGATGTGGCCGGCGCTGGGCGGATAGACGCCGGCCAGGATTTTGATCAGGGTCGATTTGCCAGCGCCGTTCTGGCCGAGCAAGGCGTGGATCTCTCCGCCGGCCACGTCGAAGTCGAGGCCGGTGAGCGCCAGTGTCGCGGTGAACCGCTTGCTGACGCCCCGCGCTTCCAGCAACGGCGCTTCCGCGACGGGATGGGCGCTCAAGGGCGCTACTTCACGCCCCAGATCTTCAGGTAGTGCGCCTTGTAATCGTTGTCCGGCACGAAGATGTCGTGGTCGCCGCCGGCGGTGTTGACGTTTTGCGGCGTCACCAGATACGGCGGCTGGACGAAGCCGCTCGGTGGCGCCTTGTCGAAGGCACGGTTGAACTCGTCGATCGCCTGATAAGCCTGCAGCTCGATCGGCTCGGACACCGTCACCGTCTGATATTGATTGCCCTTGCGAATGCGTTCATAGGCGGAGCGATTGCCGTCAGCGCCGATCAGTTCCACCTTGTCTGGCGACACGCCGGAGGCGCGTAGCGAGGGCACGGCGAAGTCGAGGTCGTTGTCGCCGACCGAGGTGATGTAGAGTGGCAGGCCGAAGCGCTGCACCCAACTCGTGGTCAGTTGCGGCATGCGCTGCGCCGCCTCAGAGGCAGGAAAATTGGCATAATCCAGCACCTTACAGCCGCTGCACGCCTTGCCCTCGTCCTGCGTGGCACCCGACTTGGTGGCGGCAATCTGATACTCGTTGTGTGTGATGATGATGATCCGTGCCGTGCCCTTGCTGTCGGCGATCGCCCAGTCAGCCTCGGCCTTGCCGATCTCACGCGGGTCTTCCTGGATGTTGACGAACAGGTTGAGGTCGGGCTGAGGCCCGGGCAGCGAGGCGGCATGGAGGCCGATCACGGTGATGCCGCGTTTGACGGCATCGCGGATCGGCCCCTGCAGGCTTTTGGCATCGGCGAAGATAGCGATGCCGTTGGGCTTCAGAGCGATCGCCTGGTTGAAGCCGGCGACCCAGTTGGCCGGGCTACCCTTGCCGTCGATGACGCTGAGCTTCCAGCCGAGCTTTTCCGCCGCCTGCTTCATATACAGACCATACTCGCGCGAAATGTCGTTCTGCTCGTCGCCTGACAGGTAGACGATCGACATGTCCTTGGCCGGCGTGGGGGCGGAGTTTGGGCCTTGCCAGACGGTCTGTGGCCCGGCATAGCGCTGCACCGCCGCCGCGGCCGCCGCTACCTCGTCGCCTGCGGCTTGGGCTCCGGCCGGTACCGCGACGACGCCGATCAGCAATGCTGCAAGTACTTCTTTCATACTGGCCGTCCTCCCGTTTCGGTGCGCTACCGCGCTCCGTTATGCGGCTGACGATCCGCTGCCCTCGGCCGAGCGGCAAGTGGAATTTCGCATGGTGGCGCATGGGCCGATCACGGTATCGGCGGGACGGCTGGTCCGGCCGGGCTCGGCTTCGGCAGCTTGCCAACCGCCAGACGGACATTGGCGGGCTACGAAAGGTGCCCTACGGCCGCGCCCCCCCTGCACGCAGTAATGCGACTCCCCCCGGGGACCCCACTTCGGTGCTGATTCACACGGTTCTGCCGAGGCTACGACGAGCTCCGTAACTTCTGCCGTCTCCGCACCCGCCCACTCCAGCACCACCGCGCGGCCGCGGTGTTCGCAATCCTGCACGCCGCATAGTCCTACTGGCCCTTACATCATCCGGGCCGTCCCCCGCCGGCGTGAAACCTGACAGAACCCTCCCGCTAAGCCGGCAGATTGAATCCGACAGCCTGCTGGCGAACTCGTCCCGTCCATCGTCCCGCGAGGGACGGGAGTAGGCCCCGCTCTTCAGCGGTCCAATATGCGGCGCAGTTTCCGTACAGCGCTGTCCGGCGTCGTCAGCACCGGCAGCCTTGTCTCGGCCGCGACAAGTGGCGCCGCGGATGCCAGGCTGAACTGTGCCAGCGCGATGACGTCACAACCCGTCAGACCGCGCGCGACCTCGGCGGCAAGTCGGTCATGCTCTTTGATGTCGCCACGCCCCAGCGCCGCGAGCGCTCCGTCGGCGAATCCCATTTGCAGGGCGATGCCGCGTGGAAACTCCGGGGCCATGGACGTAAGTGTCGGTGCGAAGCTCGCTAGAAGTCCGACGTTCGTCCCAACCCTGACGGCCTCCTCAATCATCGCCTCGTTGGGCTTCAGGACGGGCAATGGAGCCAATTCACGCTGGCAGGCTTCGATGCACGGCCCGAAGGCGGAGCACGTGAACAGGATCGCGTCGGCACCCGTGCCCATTGCGTAGCGGGCGAGAGTCAGGAACCGGTCGGTCATTGCTACCGTGAGGCTGCCGGCCCGTGCGAGGTCGGATGGCAGGCTGTCGTCCAGCAGATTCACCAACTGTGCTTCCGGCCACAATCGGGCAAAGGCCGATTCGATCGGCGGCTGCGAGTGCTGCATGGCATGGATCAGGGCGATACGCATGAGTGACTGACAACCTCCGTCGTGACTGGCCCCGGGGCATCATTCGGCCCGGCCGCGCGCCGTGCCGGCGGAAGTGCTGTAGGAGGGACAGAATCCCACGTCACGCCGCTTCGGCCTTCCCGAGGTGAGCCCATTCGTCCCCCCAGACCTGGACACTATGGTCCTGTCCGACATGACGGTACTCCCGCATGGGTGGGATGTAGTCGGCCCCATGGACCGGGCTCTTGATCTCGTCGTTGGAAACGCCGTGCCTGGATTTCCGACGCGCCGGGTCCGGCACCGGGACGGCCGCCATCAGCTTTCTTGTGTAGGGGTGCTGCGGTCGGCCAAACACGGCCTCGCGCGATCCGACCTCGACGATCTCTCCGAGATACATCACCGCAACGCGATGCGCCAGGCGCTCGACCACGGCCATGTCATGCGAAATGAACAGGTAGGCCAGCTTCATGCTGGCCTGCAGGTCCAACATCAGGTTGATGACCTGCGCCTTCACAGAGACATCGAGCGCCGATACAGACTCGTCTGCGACGATGACTTTCGGCTCGACGGCGAGGGCTCGGGCAATGCAGATGCGCTGTCGTTGTCCGCCCGAGAACTCGTGCGGGAAGCGCGTCGCCATATCCGCGCTCAAGCCGACGCGCTCGAGCAGCGTTGCGATCTTGTCCCTGGTACTTGCCGTCGTACCAAGTCCGAGTGAAACGAGCGGCTCGGCGATTGCGTCGCCGACCGACAACCGGGGATCAAGGCTCGCAAACGGGTCCTGGAAGATCATCTGCACCTTCCTGCGCACCTTCCGCAGAGCGCTCTCGCCCGCCGCAACGATTTCCTCGCCGTCCACGAGAATGGACCCGGCGCTTGGCCGCAGTAACCCGAGGATCGAGCGCCCCGCGGTCGATTTGCCACAACCGGATTCTCCCACGATTGCCAGCGTCTCGCCCCCATGCAGGCTGAACGAGATGTTCTCGAGAGCATGAACCCTCTTGGACACCGTCGAGAAGACACCAGAGCGGATGTCGAAGCGCTTGGTCAAGCCTTGCACCTCAAGGACCGGCCTCTGGTCGCTCGCGACCGTATCGGGTGTCTCTGCCGACTCGTCCATCTTGCCGGTGGCTGGATCGACGGTCGCGAAGCGCAGCGGACGATAGCGGCCGTTCATCGAGCCAAGGCGTGGCACCGCTGCGAGCAGAGCGCGCGTGTATGGGTGCCTGGCGTTGGCGAAGACCGCCTGCGTGTCGCCGGTTTCTACCATATCCCCGCGGCGCATGACCAGGGTGCGGTCCGCAATCTCCGCGACGACGCCCATGTCGTGCGTGATGAACAGGACCGCCATTCCCTCCTCTTCCTGAAGAGTTCTTGATCAGGTCGAGGACTTGGGCCTGGACCGTCACGTCGAGCGCGGTCGTTGGCTCGTCGGCAATCAGCAGCCTGGGGCGGCAGGCCAGGGCCATCGCGATCATGACGCGCTGGCGCATGCCACCCGATAGCCGATGCGGATACTCGTGGAACCGCGCCTTGGCCGCGGGCATCCGCACTCTTTCGAGCAGCCGGACAGTCTCCGCCGTAGCAGCGCGTCGGGACATGTCGCGATGGGCGATCAGCGCCTCGGCGATCTGCGAGCCGACCGTCATCACCGGGTTGAGGCTTGTCATCGGCTCCTGAAAGATCATCGCGACGTTGTTGCCGCGCGTCTTCCACATCTCCCGGTCGGGCAGCGTCAACAGCTCCCGACCGGCCAGGCTGATACTGCCCTCAATCCGGCTGGAGCCGGGCGGCAGCAAACGCATGATGGACAACGCGGTGACGCTCTTGCCGGAGCCGGATTCGCCAACGATCGCCAGGGTTTCCCTTGGCGCAACCTCGAATGAGATATCGCGCAGGACCTGCTGCCACGCATTTCCCATATGGAACGCGGTTGTCAACTTCCTGACGACGAGGAGCGGCGCGGTCACGATGCGCCCACTATGGCGCACACAAGCGGCAGCATGAGGCGTCCTCCCGTTCGTATACCTCGATGCGGTTCGCGACCGGCGTGGTGGCGCCGCGCGGGCACCCCAGCCATGCCGATCCGATTGCCTGCGTCACCCGGAACCGGGCGGGGAGCGTCGGCACGTCAATGAAGATGACCGATTGCACCTGCAACCCGGCGATCGCGAGGCGGCTATTGCCTAGAGTTGCCGGCATCAGCCCTTGCCTTTCCGAGCGGCGGATGCCGCGAGGTCGCGCGGGTCGAGCACGTCACGGACGGTATCGCCGATGATATTGAACGCAAGCACCGCCATGGTCAGGCAGGTCCCAGGGATCAGCGCGAGCCAGGGGGCATCGAGGATGACGTTCACGCCATCGCGGATCAGGTTGCCCCAGCTCGGCGTCGGCGGTTGCACACCAAGGCCGAGAAAGCTGAGGCCGGCTTCTTCCCGTATGGCGCCGGCGATGCTGAGTGTTGCCATCACGATCAACGGCCCGATGATATTGGGGAGGATGTGCTGGCGCAGGATGGCGAGATGACGGGTTCCGAAGGTCCGGCTCGCGGTGACGTAATCAAGCTGCCGAACCTGGAACGTCGAGGCGCGTGCCAGCCGGATGAAGATCGGGACATGTGCCAGGCCGATCGCGAATACGATGGCCGGGACGCTGGACCCGACCAGCGTGACGACAAGCAGCGCCAGGAGGAGCGACGGGAACGCCAGCATCACGTCGGCAACTGCGGTGACCGCAACGTCGAGCCAGGCGCCATGATAGCCGGCCAGCATCCCGAGCGGGACACCGATCACGAGCGAGACGACGACCGAGAAAACGCCGATGAGGAAGGCGGGCCGAGTGCCATAGATAGCACGGGAGAACACGTCGCGTCCGAATTCGTCGGTGCCGAACCAATGATCGGCGTTCGGTGGCTGCAGCGCGTCGATGATGCTCTGCGCGGTCGGATCGTACCGTGTCACTAGGGGCGCGATGATTGCAAGCAACCCGAAAATCCCGATGACGACGAGCCCGATGCGGGCGCCCGGATCGCGGAGGAGCATCGCCAGACGCAGCCAATCGCGCCGCGCCGGCGATCGGGAAGGCGCTACCCGGGTCCCAGGCGTGTCAGGGCCAGCGGCTGTCTCAGTCATTACGTACCCGCGGGTCAAGGAGGCTATAGCTCAGGTCCACCAGCAGATTGACGATCATGATCGTGACGGCGAACACGATCACGGCCGCCTGGATGAGGTTGTAGTCGCGCTGCGTGATTGCTCCGATCAGGAGCTTGCCGAGACCGGGGCGGTTGAACACCGTCTCCGTCAGGACCGCCCCTCCCAAGATCGTTCCCGTATAGAGCCCGATCGCCGTGATGACCGGGATCAGGACGTTGCGCAGTGCGTGCTTGAAATGGACCTTCCAGGGGCGAAGTCCCTTGGCGAACGCCGTCCGGACGTAATCCTGGCTCAGAGTCTCCAGCATGGTGGAGCGCGTCAGCCGCATGACATAGGCAGCCTGGATGAGGCCCAGGCTCAAGGACGGCAAAACCAGCTTCTGCAGATGCTCGGCGAGCGACGTCCCGCGCATCGTATGGATGACCGGGAACCAGCGGAGCCATACCGAGAAGACCAGCAGCAACAGAATGCCCAGGTAGAAAGCGGGAAAGGAGAATCCCAGGAGAGCGAAGACTCGTCCGCTGAAGTCGATCCAGGTGTTCCGCCGGGTCGCCGTCAGCACGCCGACCGGAATTCCGATCACCGCGCCGATTAGGAGCGATCCCATGGCGAGACTCAACGTATAAGGAAAGGCCTCGCGGATCTGGGGTGCGATCGGCTGTCCGGTCACCAGCGACTTGCCGAGATCGCCGTGGGCGAGGGCGGTCATGAAGTCGAGGTACTGCGCCGGCAGCGGCCGATCGAGGCCGGCCTGATGACGAAACGCCGCGAGCGAGGCCGCCGTGGCCTGGTCGCCCAGAACCACTTCGGCCGGGTCGGCGGGAACGACGCGCATCGCGAAGAAGACCACCGTCGAAACCGCCCAGATGATGATCACCGCCGAGATCGCCCGGCGGAGGAGAAATCGCAACATGCCCGCTCCCCTCGCGCCCGGCGCTACCGCGCCGGACGGCGGGTCTGTTCGTCAATGAAAGAGCGCGGGATCGACACCCCCGCATCGGGGACCGCTGCCGCAGCTATATGCATCGTCATGGCCCTGGCTGATGGATTATTGCGGCGAGTCTCATCGCGGCAGAGCCTCGATTGCGGCATCGATCGAGTCCCCGAGCCGCTCGACGATGGTGTCGACCTGGCTTGCGGTGACGATGAACGGCGGTGCGAGCAGGATATGATCGCCAGAGCGGCCATCGATCGTGCCACCCATCGCGTACACCATCAGCCCCCGCGCCATGGCTTCGCGCTTCACGCGCGTGTTCAACTGGAGTGACGGATCGAACGGTTGTTTGGCGGCGTGGTCGACCACCAGTTCCACGCCCCGGAACAGGCCGCGGCCGCGGATATCGCCAACGTGGGGTCGGTTGGCGAAGCGTTCGGTCAGCCGGCGCTGCAGCAGATCCCCCATCGCGACGACGTTCGCGAGCAGCCCGTCGCGCCGGATGACCTCCTGCACCGCCAGGCCCGCGGCGGCAGCCATGGGATGGCCCATGTAGGTGTGGCCGTGCTGGAAGTTGCCCGATCCCGTCGAGAACGCCTCGAAGATGCGTTCATGAAGGAGCACCGCGCCGATTGGCTGATAGCCGCCGCCGAGGCCCTTGGCGATCGTCAACAGATCCGGCGCCACGCCGTCCTGTTCGCAGGCGTGCAGCGTTCCGGTTCGGCCCATGCCACACATTATCTCATCCAGGATGAGCAGGACGCCGTAGCGGTCGCAGATCGCCCTGATCTCCTTCAGGTAGTCGGCAACCGGCGGCACCGCCCCGGCGGTGGCCCCGACGACGGTCTCGGCCACGAAGGCCATGACCTGTTCGGCGCCGATCTCGCGGATCTTATCCTCGAGGGCCTGCGCTGCCCGTGCCCCATAAACCTGGTCGCTCTCTCCGGGCAATTGAAAGCGGTAGGCATAGCAGGGATCGATGTGATGGGTTTCGACGAGGAGTGGACGGAATTGCGCCCGGCGTCCCTCGTTGCCACCCGCCGCGAGTGCCCCGAGCGTATTGCCGTGATAGCTCTGGCGGCGCGCGATGATGTGTCGACGCTGAGGCTGGCCGATCTCGACGAAATATTGCCGCGCCATCTTCAGCGCTGCCTCGACCGCCTCGGAGCCGCCGCTGACGAGGTAGACATGGTCTAGCCCAGTGGGGGCCTCTTCCACCAACCGGTCAGCCAAACGCTCCGCAATCTCGGTGGTGAAGAAGCCGGTATGTGCGTAAGCGAGCGTGTCGAGCTGCCGATGCAATGCGGCCACCACGTCCGGATGACTGTGGCCGAGGCAGGAGACGGCAGCGCCACCGGACGCGTCGATGTAGGTCCGGCCGTTCTTGTCGAAGAGTTCGATGCCGCGGCCGCCGACGGCGACCGGCATGACAGCGTTGGCCGCGCGATGCAGGATGTGGGTCATGGGAGTTTCTTCGCTGGTCGAGGCTGCAAATACGTACGCAGCGCCGAAAGGTGCTTGTCGGCTTGACGCAGCGTCGCGAGACCGTCTTCGCCGCTCCGCCCGGCGACGATTGCGCCAAGGATTTCAGCGACGACAAAAGCCGGAGACATGGTGTGAAAGAACGAGGGGCTGCCGGTTGGCACGATGATAGTGTGCTTCGCGACCTGGGCAAGCGGCGCGACCTCACTGTCGGTGATCGCCACCACTGTAAGCCCTTGCATTCCGGCGTGGTCCGCAAGCTCGATCGTCTGCCGCGTGTAGGGCAGCACGCTGACGGCCACAAGGACGTCGTTCGTTTTCGCTCGGGCGAGCACGTCGGTCCCGACACCGCCGGGTCCATCGAGGTGGACCGACCGATCGCCGATCAGGCTGAGCACGTAGTGGAGATGCCACGCTATGGAATGGCTCGACCGCAATCCAAGACAATAGATCTTCCGGGCCTTGGCGAGGCATCCCGCGGCGGCTACAAGCTGTTCGAGACGGTCGTCCGAGGCGAGCCGATTGATCTGGCCGGCAAGGGTCATCAGCATCTCGGCGGCCTGTGCCTTGTCGCCCTTCGACTTCTGGCTGGCAACCTGGACGCCGGCCTTACGGGCGAACCCAAGATCACCGTCCCGCACAGCGGCGCCGTACATTTCCCGAATCTCATCATAGCCGGCCAGGTCGAGGTGTTTCGCAAAACGGGTCATCGTCGCCGGCTGGACACCGGCCTGACGCGCCTGCTCGCGCATCGACAGCAATGCTACGTCCCGCGGGTTGTCCAGTACGTACCGCGCGGCCAGCTGCAGTTGCCCCGACATGGTTTCGAAGCTCTTGATGATCCGATCCGCGAGCGGTCCTTGAAACATGACGACCCTACGTAACTACTTTGTGTGCGTCGTGCAACGGGCGTTTCATTAGAGTCTCGTCAGAGCCGATTGGATCAGGCCGTGCGTCGAAACGGCAACCGCTTGTCGTCGAGCACTCCGGCGCCTGAACGACGGATGTGCCGCAGCCTATCGCCGACCGATCCGGTAAGGGACCGGCCCTGTCTCCCCATCGGCCCGGAATTCCGGGCCGATAGGGACCCGATCACGCCTTGAGGCGTGAGGGGGATCCATAAGTGTAATAGGGCAGGTTGCCGATCGGATAGCCCAGCTCGAATCTGTCGGACCGGGCGAAGGCCGCTTTCCAATTGTAGAGCGGGATCGACGGAACATCCTCCGCCACCTTCTTCTGGGCGGCGGCCCACAGGCGCTTCTGCTCGACCAGATCGGTGGTATGACGGGCCTTGTCCAGCAGATCGTCGATGCCGGGCACGACATCGCCGTAGTGCGAGAAATTGGTGATCGCGGTCGGCTTTCCGATCGAGGCAGGTCCAGCATAAAACTGCTCGAAGTAGTTCTCCGCCGTCTGAGGATACCGCGCCGCCCAATAGAGGACGAGGGGGCTCGCGTCCTGTCGAATCAACCGGTGATAGGTCGGATGGTCGACGACCTTCAGGTTAAGGCTGATCTTCGCCTTCTTCCATTGTTCTTGGAGCACTTCCATCGTGGGCAGGTAGAGCGTACTGCTGCTGATGATCACGTCGGCCGCAAAGCCGTTCGGGAAACCGGCGTCGGCGAGCAGAGTAAGCGCCTTCGCAGGGTCGGTTTCGTATTTCTCGACATCGTCGATATGTCCCGCGTAGCCCAGCGGGGTCGACGAGTATTCCGGGATTGCAAGCTCCGAGCCAATGAAGGCCGCCAACGATCCGCGATCGGTCGCATACGCGAGCGCGCGGCGGACCCGCACATCGTCGAACGGCTTCTTCTTGAGGTTCACAAACAGCACCATCGGCGAGCCGGAGACGGTGGTCTCGGCGAGCAGGCCCTGCCGGCGGATGCGCGCGAGAACATCCTGGCGCGCCTCGATGTCGATGGTCTGCATCTCGTCGCTGCGCAGAGCAAGCTCGCGGGAGGTGGCGTCCGGCATGAACTGGAACACGACACGGGAGATCGACGGCCGCGGCCCCCAATACGCGTCGTTACGCACCAGCGAGAGTTGTTGACGAGCACGATAGGCTTCGAGTCTGAAGGGGCCGGTGCCGATCGCTGCGGCGTTCAGATTGCCGAGCGCCGCTGCCGCCTTCCTGCTGACGACGAAGCCGGCCTGGAACGGCACCAGCAGCTCCGGAAAGGACGGATCCGGGTCACGAAGTCGAACGACAACGGCTACGGGGCCGTCCGTCTCTGCGGCCTCGACGTTGGACATGGTGCTGCGAAACGGCGTCGCCAGGGGTCCCCCAGCCACGCGTTCGATCGAGAACTTCATATCGTCGGATGTCAGTTCGCCGTAGTCGCCGTGCCAGCGGACACCGGGCCGGAGCCAGAATTTCCAGCGTCGCTTGTCGGGCGTACTGTCCCAATGCGTGGCGAGCGATGGCAGAAGCGTATCGCTGCCGAGATCGGCATTGGGGAACGTGACCGGCGCCTCGTAGATGTGCGGCACGATGGGAATGTCGCTCGACGCAACCGCCATATGCGGGTCGATTGACGTGATGTCCGCATAGGCCAAGCCCGTATATAACGTATCGGTATCGGCCGCGCGGGCCTGCCACGGCAACATCGTGGCCAAGCCACCCAGTCCGGCGAGGCGAGCCAGTTCACGTCTGGTGAGCATTGGAAGTCTCCCTGAAAGGTCGGCGGGTTTAGCTCCCGCTGTCAGCCGGTCAGTCGGTCGGTGGCGTCACGGAGGTCGTACCAGGAGGTCACAACTGGGATAAACCAGGGCGAGCCACTATAAAGCGGTGGCGCCGGGAACGCGTCACTATCGAAGGCACAGGGGCGGTTTTGTCGACCGAGGATCTTGCGCGCGGTCTGCAGTCCCAGGTAGCTCATCATCGCGACGCCGCTGCCGTTGCAGCCGACGGCGTAGTGAACGCCATCATGTATCCCCATATGAGGAAGCCGGTCGTAGGACATCCCGACATTGCCGGACCAGCAGAAGCCGATGCGAACGGATCTCAGCTCGGGCCAAACGTTGCACAGCATCCGGTGCATGCGAACGGCCGCCTCCCGGTGATCGATATGCATGGCACTGGGCTTTGCGCCGAGAATCATCCGCGTGCCGTCCGGCGTCAACCGAATCCAATAGAGGTTACGCTTGGTGTCCGATAGCATTCTCCGGCGTGGGATCAGTCGCTCGGCCATCCCCGCAGGCAATGGTTCAGTCGCGACCACGTAAGCCTGCACCGGGATGATACGCTTCTGCAGATAGGGCTCGACTGGGCCGGTATAGCCGTTGGTAGCGACGACGACATTGCGTGCCCGTAATTCGCCCTGCGGTGTCCGGAGCCGGAAGCGACCCGCGTCGCGCAGGATACCGATCACCGGGCAGTTCGAGATCAGGGTCGCGCCAAGCCCGCGTGCAACGTCACACAAGGCGCGATGATACTTCGCAGGATGCAAGCCGCCGTAATCCTCGATCAGCAATCCGCCATGATAGCGGTTGCCACCGACCTCCTGCTGAAGGTCTGACCGCGGGATCAGCGATACCGTCGATTTACCCGTCGTGCCAAGGAGCTCCGCCCAACGCTCCAGCCGCTTGTAGTGGCTCGGTACCGCCGCGAGGATCACACGGCCGTAGCGTACGTAATCGGCATCGAGCTTGTAGCGCGCGACACGCTCCTCAACCAAGCTCAGGGACTCGCGGGCATCCTCGAGGATCAAGCCCTGCTGTGCCTTCGGAACGCCCTCGATCGACCCGGAGACGACGAATTTCTGGCCGCCGGTGACCATGGCGCCACTGCGCGTGCTGGCTCCGGCGCCCAGCTCCGCGGCATCCAGAACAACCGTCCGGACGCCGTATTCGTGAAGCTCGATCGCGCAGCACAGTCCGGTGTAGCCGGACCCGATAATCGCGACATCGACTTCGTCGGTCGGCAGCGGCGTGTCCGAGCGCTCCGGCCGCACCGCCTCCCACCAATACGGGGTGTCTTTGAAGTCTCCAGTTAGCACTCGCTCGGACCGACTCATTTGACGTCACCTGTATCAACTCGGTTGTATCAATTCGGTGCGGACATGGCCGCTTCTGTGCGACGCTTCAGGGCGCACGCGTCCCATCGTCGGCCCGCTTCGATCTGGCCAGAATCTCCTCTGGATTCGACCCGAACCCCTCGTAACCGAGACGCAGCAGGCGATAGAGGTTCTGCCCGTGCCGCACCGCATCCGCCCTGCCGAGTTCGAGCCCGTCGAACAGCGCTTCCATCTCGACGCGTACGGCGGATGTCGGCATCTGCGCGATACAGCGCGCGATGCCTTCCGCCTCGGCGAGGAGGTCTTCCGGAGGGACAATGGCGTTGATGAGGTTGACACGCAACGCGTGGGCCGCATCGATCGGCCGTCCGGTCAGAGCAATATACGCCGCGGCGGTCCATGGGACCTGTCGCGCGAGGCGCGTCCAGCAGCTCGTGCCCGCCATGCCGTAGGCGATCTCCGGCAAGCCGAACCTAGCCGTCTCCGTTGCGATGCGGATGTCACTGTGCAGCAGGACATAGATGAAGCCCTTGCCAAGGCAATGTCCGTCGACCGCGGCGATGATCGGCTTGTAACGACGATGCGCAAGGACATCGAGGTCCCAGCCAGGCCGCGAGGGTGTCGGCCCCTCACCCTGGTGCAGGAACAGATAGGAATCGAGCTCCTTCTGAGGGTTGGGCCGTGGTCCGCGGGGCGACTTGATGTCATCGCCTGCCGAGAACGGCTTGCCCGGTGCCCCCATGAGGATTCCGACCGAGACGTTGGGATCGATCTCGAAGTCCACCAACTGATGATAGAACGCCTTGTGCATCTCGGGCGTGAAGGCGTTCACCTTGCCATTGTCGATAACGAAATACGCGATGCGATCGCGTACCTCGTAGCGGATCGTCATGACGCGTTCCCCCATCGTCGTGCAATCAGATCGTAGCAGTTGTGTGTCTCTTCCCTCGATGCCTTGAGCACCTGTTTGGCGATCTTGTTGGAGGCCGTCCGCGGAAAGGCGTCGATGTATTCGATGTAGCGGGGCAGCTTGTAGGTCGCGAGACGCTGGCGGCAACGCTCGATCATATGTTCCGGCGGAAGTGCGGCAGGCGACAGCCCGGGCTGCAGGACGACATAAACCTTCACCTCCTCGCCGCGGAACGCATCGGGCACGGGAATGGCAGCCGCCTCGGCAACCTCGTTGAACGCCTCGAACGCGGCCTCGACTTCGCTCGCAGCGATGTTTTCGCCGTTGCGCCGGATCACGTCCTTAATGCGACCCAGCATGTAGAAGAATCCATCGGAATCCTGATGAAAGAGATCGCCTGTGCGAAACCAATCGCTTGAGAAAGCTGCATTGTTCGCCTGAGGGTTCTTGTAGTAGCCGAGCAGAGTGCCGGCACCTCTCACCCATAGTTCGCCCGGTTGCCCCCGGGGAACGTCGTGGCCATCCGCATTGACGATCCTGCATTGGCGGAACTCGGCAGGCCACCCGCACGAGCCGCTGCCGACGAGAGCCGTCGCCGCGGCCGGCATGGTGATCGTCGAGCCGAGTTCGGTACTGCCATAGAGCTCGCGGACCGGCGCACCGAACCGCTTCTCCAGGAGTAACTGCTTCTCCCCCGGTAATCCGGAACAGCAAACCCAACGAAGCCGCGCGTTTCGATAGCGCACGTCGTCCGGAAGCTTGGCAATCGGCGCCGTGACGCCGCAAAACTCGATCGCATGGTCGAGCAGGCGTTCTGTGAAATGTGCCAGGGTAGGGCGGGGCGCGACACAGAGAGTGGCGCCAAGATAGATCCCCATGAACATCCGCCATTGCGCGCCCATGTAGTAGAGCGGCGTGTCGATGAGAATCCGTTGTGGGGGCGGGCCTTGCCGGGCCCGGGCCAGCCCGATGAGCGTCCAATAGCGATGCGGCAGCATGCAGGCCTTGGGTAAGCCGGTGGAACCGGATGTATAAAGCAGTGTGGCCAGTGCGTCCGGATCGATGTCTGCCTCGTCGCTCGGTGCCAGCGGAGTCGCTTCCACAAGGCGGGACCAGTTATGCGTCGACGCGACGCGATCGTCGCCAAAGACGATAACGCGGTGCCGGGGGAAGGGAAGCTGCACTTGCTCCAGCTGCTCCAGGATCGGCAGGTAGTCGCGATGCACGATGACGCTGTCGGTATCCGATGACGTCAGAGCATATAGCACCTCGTGCGGGGTTAGCTGAGTGTTGACTGCAACAACCACCGCGCCCAGCCGCAAGACCGCTAACCACGAGATCGCCATCGCCGGGATGTTTGGCATCATTATCGCGACATGCGCGCCGCGTTCGATGCCGAAACCTCGAAGCCCGGCGGTGCACCTGAGAACGGACGCGTGGAAGCTTCGGTAGGTCAGCCAGGACCCTTCAGTTCCGATGGTTTGCCAGAATACTCGATCGGCGTGGACGCGTACCGCCCGGTCCAGCAGGATGTTCACCGTAGGGGGCGGGTCCTCCGCCTCGACCTTTTGACGATGCGATAGGATCGTCGCGATGTCGTCAGTTACCGACATGGCATGCCGCACTAGATGATTGCCGAATAGGGACGATGGATGCGGCAGGTGACACCGCGAACCATAAGATTTTAGTTTGGCCTTCTTGCAGTCCATCGTGACCGTTGAGGTTCGGACGGCGCGCAACGTACCGCGTCGTTACTGACGCAGCTTCCACATTGGCGCGCTCGCGTCGTCGCGAAGGTCTTTGTGGTGTGATCAGTGGCGGGCTCCTGGCTTATGGCTGACAGGCCTAGCAGTCCTGCGGTGCGAATGCAACAAATGTTTCAAAAAAAATTTCTGCGGTCTGATCCAATCATTTCCATAATCAAGCCTGGGCATTAGGCTATGCAGGAACGCGCAATGATCCCGGACTGACTCTGAGGCATTGGTGCCCAGATCCCACGTATGACCATCAGCCGGAAGTCGCGGTCATTGTGCCACTGCGCGCGACGGCGGTACAAAGCGGGGCAGCGACCACCGAACCCACACAGCGCGATCGCCATCTCCTATGCATCGCGAAGAAGGGCCGGATCGGGTGGCAGAAGGCATCGGCGACAACAAGCGCAGCCGGGTTGAGGCCACGATCGGGCGCCACAAGCAGGTGATCGGCGACGGGCTGCGCTCGCGCAAGGATGGGCGCCGGACGCCCGACGTTGGTGTCGCCATTCACGTCTTGAACCGGATGCTGGAGCTGGGACGCCCGATCGCCGTCCGCATCGCATGACATCAGATCGGGTTAGGGCCGGTGCAGCCTATCCAGCCGTCCATGTAACATCCGTGGACGCCCTCTTCCGGGCAAGGAGAAACTTCAGGGCTGTGAAGGCGCGTGGTCGGATGCTGCCATCCGTCCGGCCTCTGATGCGGCGCCCCCCCCGCAGGCCTGTATGGGAGTTCGCGGACCGGGTCCACATCAACGCCGCGTAATCGAGTTACGTTGTTGCGAGCCTGGTTGTCCCGATCCGGTCTCGCCGACCGTATGCGCCATACCTTCCTTCCGTTCGCCCCACGCCCTCGCGGACGCGGTCGGCTTACGCTGCCACGACCGGAGCCTGGTAAACGCCATCCTTGACCAGCAGGGCCCAGACGATGCGGGCCATTTTGTCGGCCAGCGCCACGGTGACCAACAGTCTCGGATTGCGCGCCAGCATCCGAGCCAGCCACGGCCCAGCTGGCGTTCCGCGCTGACCAGCCCAGCGAACCACTGCACTCGCACCGAGAATGAGCAAGTGCCGAATAGTCCGCTCGCCTCGCTTTGAGACCGCACCGAGCTTCTGCTTGCCCCCGCTCGACTTTTGCAACGGCGTCAGTCCCGGTTCCGCAATTGCGATTGGGCCCGTAGCGCGGCTTGATGTTTCTCTGCCCGACCTGTGCAATCGCGCTGCGTCGCGCACAGTGGCGGTCAAGACCGGCCGACGGCTTCCGCCGCGGGCGGCGCGCAGCGGTCTTGACGGCCGCGAGCACGGCGCCAGCCTTGATCAGGTCGGAAACTGCTACAGCGAGCCTGTCCCACCACGCGCTGATGATCCGGTCTGCCCGGCGGGTTATCGCCCGCCTTCTTTCCCTTGCTCATCTGGTAGGAAGTCCCATCAACGCCTACTGCGAGCGGCCTCGCGCATATGTTTGTAAAGCTGCCATCATTCCCCGCGATTTTCCTATTCCTATCGTTGGTTGCCGCAATCGGCCAGGGCGGGGCGACGCTGTTCGTTGCCGTATGCCCGCTGATCGGTATGCTGGCAGCCATCTTCGTTCTTCCAGAGATTTACGGTTTCGAGCACGACTGGCCACCTCCACCGCCGCTGCACGCGGATCGTATCTGCACGATCGAGGATAGCCGGCGCCCCGGGCCGGTAGGCGTAGTGCGTTCTGACCGGGCGGCAGACGGGAACGGGGGAGCTTAGCATAGGCCGGCCCGACGATGGACGACGTCGCCAGTGGCCGCTGCACGATCAGGCTTCAGCGCCGGAAAGGCCACCGAGATAGGCAGAGCGGACTTTAGGATCGTTCCAGAGAACGTCGGGCTTGCCGCTGACAAGCACCCGGCCGCTTTCGAGCACATAGGCACGGTTGGCCACCGACAGCGCCATGTGCGCGTTCTGTTCGACCAGCAGGACGGTCGTGCCGCGTGCGCGGATGTCGGCGATGATGCGGAATACCTGCTGCACGATGAGCGGCGCGAGGCCAAGCGATGGCTCGTCCAAAAGCAGCAGGCGCGGTCGCGCCATGAGTCCGCGTGCCACCGCGACCATCTGCGCCTGACCGCCAGAAAGCGTCCAGCCGAGCGCGTTCACAAGGCGGCGCAGATCGGGAAAAAGTGTCATCATCTCTTCGAGTTCGGTCTCCCGCATCGCGCGCGACTGCCGCCCGCGATTCGATGCGCCAAGCAGAATATTCTCCCGCACCGTGAGGCCGGGGAAGATGCGGCGTCCCTCCGGCACGTGCGAGACGCCGGCGCGCACGACGGCAGTCGGCCCCTTGCCGAGAATTGACGCGCCTGACAGCACGATGCTGCCGGAGACGTTGGAGAGCAGGCCCGAAATCGAACGCAACGTCGTCGTCTTTCCGGCGCCGTTAGCACCAAGCAGCGCAACGATCTCGCCTTCCTCCACAGCGATGTCGAGCCCGTGCAAAACCTCTCCGGCATTGTACCGGGCGCGCAAGGCACCGATTGTCAGCAGGGTCATGCCTGTTGCGGCTCCCCTAGATAGGCGGCAATGACCTCAGGGTGACTTAGCACCGTTTGCGGAGTGCCGTCCGCGATGCATTTGCCGAAATTCAAGACGGTAATGTGGTCGGCGACCGCCTCGATCAGTTTCATGTCATGCTCGATGACGAGGATGGTCAGCCCGTGGCCCTTGAGGCGGCGGAGCAGTTGGCTGAGCTCTTGCTTCTCGGTGGAGTTTAGCCCGGCTGCCGGCTCATCCAACAGCAGGATGTCGGGCGAGCCAGCCAGGGCACGCGCGATCTCGACATAGCGCTGATGTCCGTAGGCAAGCGATCCGACCGGCAGCGACGCTTCCTTGCGCAAACCCACAAAATCGAGCGCGGCGAGCGCGCGGGCGACGACGGGGGCGACTCCGCGCACGTCGTTGCCGGGGCGCTCGGCACCGGTCATGACGTTTTCCAGCACCGTCAGGCCGCGGAACACGCGGATGTTCTGGTAGGTGCGCGTCATGCCGCGCCGTGTCCGCTGATGCGGAGCGAGCGTGCCCATGACCGTGTCGCCGAGCCGTACGGTGCCCGCGGTCGCGCGATAAAGGCCGGAGATGACGTTCAGGAACGTGGTTTTCCCCGAGCCGTTAGGCCCGATCAACGCGTGCACGCTGCCGCGACGCACGGCGAACGTAACGCCATCTATCGCCTTCAGGCCGCCGAAATGCTTGGCGAGACCCTCGACCTCCAGCGCGTTCACCCCGCCGATGCCGCCGGCGGCGGACAGCAAGGGCAACGGTGGGATGCGGCCTTCCACCGGTTTGGCTCGGCGAGGCAGATGCCGCGTCGCCCAGCCCCAGATGCCGCCCGGCAGGAAGATCATGATCAGGATCACCGCGCCGCCGTAGATGGCGAGATAGGCTTGGCGCAGGAAGCGCAGCCATTCGGGCAGGATCACGAGGCTGAACGTACCGAGCACCGCGCCGAACGGGCTTTGCACGCCGCCGAGCAGCGCCATGGTCAGCATGACGACGCTTTCGTCGAAGGTGAACTGGTCCGGGCTTATGTAGGCGAAGGCGCCGGCGAAGAGTGCGCCGCCAAGACCACCCAGCACCGCGCTGATCCCGAATGCGACCACTTTTGTCATGAATACGTCGATGCCGCAGGTGCCGGCCGCGATCTCATTATCGCGTACCGCCTGCATCGCGCGGCCGAGGCGACTGAGTTTCAACCGCCACGTGAACAGCACGACGCAGACGAGCAGCACCAAGCACAGGCCGAGATAGGCGTGGGTGTCGGACAGCGCAACGGGGCGCGGAATGCCGGAGACGCCATCGGGACCGCCGGTCAGCGCGATCCAGTTCGTCAGCACCAGCGTGAGAATGACCTGAAAGCTGATCGTCACCATCGCGAGGTAATGGCCGCCGAGGCGCAGGCTGGCGAAGCCGAGCAACAGCCCAAAGATGCCGCAGACGACCATGGCGGCGACGACCGCGGCGAAGAACGGCACGCCCAACCGCACCGTCAGCAGTGCCAGCACATAGGCGCCCATCCCCAGAAATCCCGCCTGGGTCAATGAGATCTGTCCGCAGTAGCCGAGCACGACAACCAGGCCGGCGACGCCGATCGCATAGGTGACCGCTTGCATAATGATGTTGAGGTAGTAGCTGTCGTTTGGCGCCATTGCCGTCAGAACGACGGCGACGACGAGGCCGAGCAGGGCCGCCGGCAAGCCGCGCCACCACCGCGCGGCGGGAATGACGGCGAGCGCCTCGATCGGCGATGCGGGGGCGTCCATGGCCGCTATGCCTTTTCCGCAATCAGTTCGCCAAACAGGCCCCGCGGCCGCATCAGCAGGACGAGCAGCAGGATGATGAAGCCAAATGCATCCTTGTAGGGCGTCGAAATGTAGGCCGCTCCCAGCGTCTCCGCGAGGCCAATGATGAGGCCGCCCAGGATCGCGCCGGGAATGCTGCCGAAGCCGCCGATGATGTTCGCGGCGAAGGCCTTGAGCGCGATCGTGGCACCCATACCGACGGAGACGAACAGCACTGGTGCCACCAGCACACCGGCGAGGGCGCCGAGGGCAGCGCTGTACGCGAACGTGATCATCACCATACCGGATACGGAGATGCCGAGCAGTGACGCCATTTCCTTGTCCTGGGAGGTTGCTTGTAGTTTCTTGCCAAGAATTGTCTTTTCGAAAACCACATATTGCAATGCAACCATCAGGACGGCCGCGACGATGATGGAGAGATACTGGGTGTCTACGAAGACCGGACCGACCATGAAGCCCGGATTTTCGAACAGGCCGGCAACGGTCGCTGGGCTCGGTCCATAGATGGCGAGCACGGCGTTCGGCAGCAGGATCGACGCACCGATCGTGCTGATGATGACGGGGAGCTGCCCACGATTGCGCAGCGGCCAATATACGGCGCCGGCGAACAGCACGCCGAACCCCGCCATCAGCACGATCGCCAGCAGAAACGCAAGCCAGTAGGGCACGCCCACACCGACGAGGAGCACCAGCATGATGTAAGCGCCGAGCATCGAGAACTGACCTTGCGCGAAGTTCACGACGTTCGCGGCACGGATCAGCAACACGAAGCCAAGCGAAGCGATGGCATAGATCGCTCCGATCCCGAGCCCGGTGAAGAGGAGCTGCGGGAGGATGTTCAACATGGGCCCGGCCCTTACGACGGTTTCTGGAACTCGACGTATTTGATGAACGCAATCTTGCCACTCTGATTCTTGTACGACACTGTATCCGTGCAGACCATCGCCATTTTGGTCGAAATCGTATTCGCCCTCGGCACCATTGTAACCCTGGATGGCGAGGATCGCGGCGCGGATCGCCTCGGGCTCAGTGCTTTTTGCGTTGCCGATGGCCAGGGCCAGAATGTTCATCGCATCGTACGCCCAGGAACTCTGATTGTCCGGCACGGCCTTGAAACGTGCCTGATAGAGGGCGGCGTAGGCTTTCGACGACGTTGTCGCGTCCACCGTGTAATCGGCGACGCCGAAGGTGTTGTAGAGTGCCGGACCCGCCAGCTCCAGCGCAGAGGTGTCGATGATGGAGGGTGAGCCGAGCCATTGCGTCCGAACGCCGAGCTGACGGAGCTGTTTAGCGAACACGCCGAGATCGGTCTCGTAGGTGAAGTAGCTGGTGATGAGATCGGCGCCCGAGCTGCGGATTTGCAGCACGACCGGCGTGAAATCCGCCTGCTGATTTGTGTAGCCGATCGAGATGGTGGGCGTGATGCCGAGCGCCTTCAGTTCGGCGGTCAACGCGTCGCGGCCGCCGGAGCCGAAGGCGTCGGTCGAATAGATCAGCGCGATACTCTTGTGGCCGAGCGTATGGACGCCGTAATCAGCGATGGTCTTCGCCGAATAGCTGTCATTCGGACGGCAGCGGAACAGCCAGCGATTACCTTGGTGGGTAAGTCGCGGGTCGGTGCCGCCAATCATCATCGGCTTGCCTGCCTTCAGCACGCCCGGCGCCATCGCCTGCACCTGCGTCGAGCGGATCGAGCCGATGAAGGCGACCGTTGCTTCATCGGAAGCGAGCTTGCTGAAGGCGAGCACGGCGCCGGGATTACTGGTCTGGTCGTCAGCGACGACGATCTCGATCTGGCGGCCGAGCAGGCCGCCTTTCGCGTTGATAGCGTCGACGGCGATGGCGATACCGTTGCGCATGAACTGGCCGGACTGCGCGGCCGCGCCGGTCTGGGGGGACGTGACGCCGATGCGGATCGGGTCCGCCGCACGTGCGACGATCGCAGGGGCAGCAAGCGCCGCCATGGTGCCGAGCAAGGTGGCTCGGCGCGTGAGGTCGACCATTTGGATGCGTCTCCTAGAGTCCCGCCGTTTGTTGCGCGGATCGGCCCGGGTGCCCGTTCGTGCTACGATGCAGACTCAAGCGATCGGCCGCAAGATGGCACGTCGCCGCCGACGCAGCGCACGCGCCGGTCCTGCATCGGCAGGCGCAACTGCGTTGACACCACGACCGGAAGATGCCGGCGCCACCGCAACGGAACTGCCCCGGGGCGTTACTGAGCCGCAACACAAACCTGGACTCATCCGGCGCACGACATCAGCCGCCGCCACCAGCTTTGCCCGCGAGCAACGGCCATGGCCGTCTCCCGCTCCAGCGCGCGCAGGTCGCGTTGGACCACGTCGGCGAAGCGGCCCTTCAGCACGAAATCCGGTACGCTGCGGGCAAATTGCGCCGCCTTGTTGGTGTCCTCGCCGAGGCTGATGGTCGTTCCCCCCGCGCGCCGGTTCACGCTGACCCGGTCATCGGCCTCGACCCTCATCGCGCCTCCAATTGGTCGCGCAAGCGACGGTGGCGGATACCGAAATAGTCGGCAAACCCAAGCGGAGCGTCTTGCCAGAAGCTCGCCCAGCGCCGCGCCGAGCGCGGCGCGCAGCACTTCGGCGGACCGTGCGAGCAGATCGGGAAAGGCTCAGGTCTCGGCATCGATTTCTATCCGCATCGAGCGCACGTGCGGGAGGAGCCGTCGCAAATGACGTTGGTGCACTTGGCGGAGAGACCGTCCGCAACCTTGGGGTCTTGTGCTTTGGTATAGGCTGAAGCGGCCGAATCACGGGAGCGGGAGAGGCCGGATGCAGTGGCGGGTGGTGGTGGAACTGTCGGGCGTCGCCGGCGCCGTCCGGGGGCATGAGGTGCATACCGGCGGCAGCACCATGACCGGGTGGCCGGCGCCGACGCTTGGATTGACGCTCGCCGAGGCCGAGGCGGTCCTGGCCGGCCTGCAGCGCCATCCCGTGCCTGCCGGCGCAAACGGAAGAGCACTGTCAGACCCGACGGCGCTGCGCGCGATGTGGCGGACAGCGGCGAGTGACGGACCGGCGTCAGCGGCGGTTGATTTCTCTGTTCGGCACGGTCGCGGTTCGAACCCCGCGCCTTGCTGCAAGATGTCTTCCCGGTCGGCGATCCGCCGGCGGCAGATACCATCTTGCAGCGCACCTTGCCGGTTGGCGCGCGGCCGGAGCGCGGGGCGATTGCGCCACCGACGTCCGCGCCGATGGCAAAGGCGGAGACGATTATTGCAGCGCCGCCGCGGCGCGCAAGGTGGTTGGTGTGTTGCGGGTGTTGAGACCGACGTGGCCGGCCAGGCCGCCCTGATCATTGACGATGCGGCGGCGCGGCACGGCGAGGAGCCGATATCGACCGCGCCTACCGAGGCCACGGTGCAATGGCTGCTCCATCGCCAGATGGGCGCCAGCCAGCAGATGCGCTGGTCACCAAGAAGAGCGCATCTGATGCTGAGGGTGCGGACCGCCGTGGCGAACGGGACCTTTGATCGGGACCATGTGGTCGCCGAACGCTGGGCACGGCGTCCGTTCCATCATCCCACATGACCCCCCAGGTTTCAGACGGTCTCTCTTCAGATTGATGATCGGAAGTTTGCACAGTCGTTTCCAGAGTGGGGGTACGCAACCTCACTCAACTATGCCGGTGGCCGTTGCTACATAAGGTCGAACTGGTCGTCCGCGCGCTCTCTTTGCGGGCAGGCGCAGGCTGAGGGGCGTCCGTCCCTGACCTACATCACAGCCGAGCCTCGCGCCGCCATGTGCCGACGACGCCACAACGCTTACATCAAAACCCATGATGGCGTCTTAACCGCGTGCGCCATAACGGAAGACATTTCAATAGGCGGGCGAGCGGTCCTGGCGAAAGTGAGTCAGAGGCCGTCCCGCAAACGGTACGCCTGCGAATGCTCACTTCCCACTTCCATCGTAGTGGGGGGACGGCACCTCGGTCGCGCGCAGCCGGGGCAAACTTGGCATCATCTCGATCCCGGTTTATATCGAGGGCGTGCAATTGCCGCTGCGCCCGGCGGATTCCGATCAGCGCGCACCCGTGCTGGTGTTAAATCCGCCTCACAGACGACCGCTCGCCCCGCGTGCCACTTTGGAGGTGTTTGGGGCGCCTCCCTTAAGTCTGTGCGGCCGAGCAGGACAGTCCTTCGGCTGCGCGCTCCCGCGCTGTTCGTCCAGTGACATACGCCCGGTATCTGTCGGTATCGGGCGTTCCGCAGACAGCGGCGCAGCTTGTTTGCCAGCCAGCAACTCGACGAGCAACGACACGCTTTCGGCATACACCAACTCGAAGCCGCTGCCCGCTTCGGCGTCACCTGTTTCCTTGGCGATTAACGCGCGAGAGCTTACGGCTAAGTGGTCGCGCATGGCTGCGGCCGCCCCGGTGGCGTCACCGTCAGCTATCCTCTCGTAAATACGCTCATGGTCCTTGGAGATCTCAGCCATATCCCGGGTAAATCCACCCGAAGTGCCGCCGGCGATCATCTGCTGATCGAAAAGATTGGTCAGAATGCCGGCGAGCCGGCGACTGCCGGAGATCAACGCAATATCACAATGGAAGCGTGCGTCCGGCTCAAGATGTTCTCTGACATTAGGCGAACTGGTCTTGTAGGCGTTCTGAACATTGTCGAGGACGTGGCGGAGCTTACGAAGATCGACTGGCGTCGCCCGCTTGGCCGCTCGAAACGCTGCGGGAACCTCCAGGAGCAGCCGAAGCGAAAAGATCTCCTCCAGATCATGGACAGTCGTCTCGAGGACGCGGGCGCCGCGGTTCCGCTCAAAGCGAACCATGCCCTGCTCCTCAAGCTTGAGCAGAGCCTCACGCACCGGCGTCCGGGATACCTGCAGCCTGTCGGCGATTTCGTGGACCGAGTGAAGGCTGCCAGGAGCGAATTCTCCGCGGATAATCGCTGTGCGGACGACCTGATAGATCCGGGCGGCAAGGCTACTGTGACGGAGATCGAGCGGTTCCATTAAGCTCCTTTCATCGAATGAGTCCCCGCGAGGTGCGTGACGATCGTCGATAACCTGCCATCTAGCCTTCTGTCCTGCCGGCCGATGGTAGCCGAAATCCCGGGCCTTAAACAGAGGCACCTTGCCAAGTCGTTGCGCAGCGCGTGCCCCGGTCGCAATCCGGCGGTCAGTACCGCCGTAGGGGCTCGCTCCAGCCCTGTCCCGGCCAATTTGTTCCTTTTCAGGATCCTGTGGCTGGCGCACGCCGGCGGAAAAACGACTTCTCGGATCTCACCCAGCCCCCGACAGTCCGGCGTTAGCGACGATCCCGTGCCGGCTCCTGCGAGTGCACACGTTCGGCCACCGATGTGGCTTGACAGCTGAGTAGAATGTGACACTCTAGTCATGCTAAGACAAGGTTTCTGCTACGCTTCCTCGGGAGAACACATGAAGGTTGCGGTCGCCCAGATTGGCTCGGTGAAGGCGAATGCGGCGCGCAACGCCGACGCGGTCTGTCGGTGGATCGCGGCGGCGGCGGCGGACGGGTGTTCACTCGTCGTCTTCGCGGAGTGCTGTCTGACTGGCTATGTCTTGTCCAACCGCTCCGAAGTCGAAGCCGCGGCCATCGACGTAGACGGCGAGGAAATCGCCAGGATCGTCGCCGCGTGCAGGGTCGGCGCCATCCATGCAGTCGTCGGCTTGCTGGAGAAGAGTGGTCCACACGTCTATAACACCGCCATCCTGATTGGCCCCCGAGGTATCCTGGGGCGTCATCGGAAGCGGCATTTGCCCTTTCTTGGGGCAGATCGTTTCGTCGATCATCCGCAAGATATCGATCCCGCCGTTTTCGATACGGACATCGGGCGAATCGGCATCGCCATCTGCTACGAGATCCGTTTCCCAGAAGTCGTCCGGACTCTCGCGCTCAGCGGCGCGGAGCTCGTCGTGCTGCCCACGAACTGGCCGGTCGCCTCACAGATCTTGGCCGATCACTTCTCGTTGGTGCGCGCGGCGGAGAACTTCGTCTACTTCCTCGTTGCCAATCGCAACGATGAGGAAGAAGGCACGGCTTTCCTCGGATCGAGCCAGATCGTCGACCCGATCGGAAACGTCCTCGTGCATGCCGGCACTGAGACGGGCTTGTTTTCCGTTGACGCCGACCTCGACCGCGCTCGCCAAAAGCGAATCGTCTTCCTGTCGGGCGAGTTCGAGATCTCGCCCTTTGCGGACCGGAAGCCCGAAACGTATCGGCTCTGACGCCGCCTCGAGAACACCAGTGGCAGACGAGATCTGTTATCAGCGATGGAGATCGGCATGTGCGTAACGTGTTACGTCGACGAGGCGATGAAGCAAAAAATCGTCGCGTACAACAGTGAATTCCACAAGGTTGCAACGAGCCCATTCGGCGGGAACGACGAGATCGGGATGCTGAACCTGATCGATGCCGCCTCTCGGAAGGCCATCCTCAGCCGCGCCGACCCGACGAAGGTCTTCGACCTGTCCGTCGACCACTTTGTCGGCATGCCAGGCTGGACCGGTGCTGGAGATCAGCCCTACCAGATCTGGATGACCCATACGCCGAATGGCGAGATCGTTGACGACAGCATGAAGGTCGGGAGCGCGGCCAACACTCTCGTTTCGTACTCGGGCGATGGCATCTCGATGTACACCCACTGTGGAACGCACATCGATACGCTGAATCATTTCGGATACAACGGCAAGATATTCAACAATTTCAGTGCCGCCGAGCATCTGGGCAGCCGTGCCTGGAGCAAGTGCGGTGCGGAAAAGCATCCGCCGATCTTCGCGCGAGGGGTGTTGCTGGATGTCGCCTCCTTGCACGGAGTTCCCGTGCTTCCACCCAGCTATGGCATTGGCGAGAATGACCTGAAGGGCTGCCTCACGCGCCAGAAAGTCACGTTGCGGCCTGGCGATGTCGTGCTTGTCCGTACCGGACAGATGAGGATTTGGCCGGACCATCGCTTTGTCGCCAACACACCCGGCCTCAACAGAAATGGCGCGGAGTTCCTGGCGAAGAACGGTGCCATCATGATCGGCGCCGACAACCTCACCGTCGAGCAGACGCCGACCCAGGATCCGGTGAATTTCTTCCCGATCCATACCTACCTCCTGGGAGAGGCCGGCGTCCCGATGATCGAGATGGTCAATCTCGAGGAGCTTGCGGGGGAAGGGATTAACGAGTTCGCGTTCTTTGGCGCTTGCATCAAGCTCCGAGGCGCGACGGGAGCGCCGATGCGGCCGGTTGCGATGCCGCTGACCCACTGAAATCCGAAGCAACACAAACGGGGAAAACTTAGATGAAGACGAGCCTGCTCGGGGCGGTCGTTTGCCTTGCCCTGATAACCGCGGGCGTCGCTCGCGCTGAAAGCGTGTGGGCACCTTTTCCGGTCGATAAGGTGACCAATGGCAAGCCGGAACCGACGACGTTTCAGCCGGTGGAAAAGGTGGCTAAGAAATGGCGCCTGTGCGTTCTACTGCCGCATCTTAAGGATAGCTACTTCGCAGCTGTCGACTACGGTGTAACGGAGGAGGCTCGTCGCCTCGGACTGAAGGCGACTGTCTACCAGGCTGGCGGGTACGAAAGCTTGCCCAAGCAGCTCTCGCAGTACGACGATTGCGTGGCATCGGGCGCCGATGCTCTCCTGGTGGCAGCAATCTCGGAAGCAGGATTGTCGGCGAAGTTCCATGAGACCATGGCGAAGGGCATTCCGACGATCTCCTTCATCAATCCGATCCGCGACGTTCCGGTCACTGCCAAGATCTTCGTGAATCATAAGATGAAGGGGTATCAGACCGGGGAATACTTGAAGGAGAAGCTTGGTACCAAGGGGGGCAAGGTCGTTGCCTTCCCGGGGCCGCAGGGCTCGGGTTGGGCCGAGAGCTATCTCGAAGGCTTCAAGGAGGCGCTCCAGAACAGCTCGGTTAAAATTCTCGACACCAAATTCGGTGACGCGGGCGTCCCGGAGCAGCTGCGCCTCGTCGAAGATGCGCTGCAGACCTACCCGGACATGACCGCCATCTGGGGAACGGCCCCGACCGCCGAAGCCGCCATCGGAGCTGTTGCCGATGCCGGCGCGAACAACATCGCGATCATGGCGTCGTATGAGAACCAAGCCATGCTCTCCGCGATGGAGAAAGACAAGATCCTCGGTTTCGCCACCGAATACCCTGTTATGCAGGGCCGCATCGCGGTCGACCTTGCGGTGAAAGCGCTTGAGAAGAAGCCGTTCGACCAGTACTACATGGTTATCCCCACGATGGTGACGAAATCCACGCTGAATAAGATTGACATCCGCCAGGTGCTCGCGCCGGAAGGCTGGCAGCCGGTGTTCTCCGTCGATTGACGGCGCTGCGACGCATCCTCGTCACGGCGCGACGGGGATGCGCGCTAACGTGGGATCGGTACCTGTGCTGCAGAGTGGATCGACGATGTTACGTCTGGCCGGAATTAGCAAGACGTTTCCCGGCGTCCGCGCTCTCGATAAGATTGATTTCGAACTGTCGCGTGGAGAAGTGCACGTCCTGTTCGGCGAGAACGGGGCCGGCAAGTCCAGTTTGATCAACGTCATCTCCGGGATGCTGCCACCGGACGATGGATTTATGGAGCTGGACGGCGAGCGGGTTACCGAGTTCAACCCGCAGCGGGCTCGCGCGCTCGGAATTGCCGCAGTCTTCCAGGAATTCAGTCTCGTCCCATCGCTCTCTGTCCTCGATAATCTGTTCTTGGGGCGGGAGCTGACCAGGGGTGGCGCGCTCAATCGCCGAGAGATGGCGAAGCGCGGGCGGGTTGTGCTGAACGACCTTGGCTACGACATCGACATCAATGCCGAGGTCGGGCGCCTTTCCCGCGCCCATCGGCAGATGGTTGAGATCGCCAAGGCGCTGCTGATCGACGCCCGCGTCCTTATCCTGGACGAGCCGACGGCGTCGCTGACCGACAGCGAGGCCGACCACCTTCTTGGCGTGGTAAGGCGCCTGCGCGCGAGGGACGTTGGCATCATCTACGTATCCCACCGGATGCGAGAGATTCACGCCATCGCTGATCGCATCACCGTCCTGCGTTCCGGCAGTAAGGTGGGCACCATCAAGGCGGGCGAGATCAGCGAAGTTGTCCTTGTGGAGATGATGACCGGACGGCGCATCGACGCGCTGTTCCCGAAAATTCATCACCGGCCAGGAGGCGCATGTCTTTCGCTGACCGGACTGACGACGGTGAGCGGCAGGGTACGCGATGTATCCCTGTCGGTGAATGCCGGCGAGGTCGTTGGAATCGCGGGCCTGGTCGGTTGCGGCAAGGGTGAGGTCGGACGTGCCGTCTTCGGCCTTGAGCCGATCCGGAGCGGCGACGTGGTGCTGGACGACCTCCGCCTGGAGCCGAAGACGCCGCGCGGGATGCTGCGCAACGGCGTGTGCTATTTCCCGTCGGATCGTGGGGCTGAGGGCCTCGCACTTAATCGCAGCGTTCAGGAGAACGCTACGATGGCGGCGCTTGACCTCCCGAGGTTCAGCAGCGGCGGTGTGCTGCGCGGCAAATCGGAGCGCATGGCGTCGTTGGACGCGATGAAGCGCCTTGCGCTGCGCCCGCTCGCACTCGACGTTGCGGTGCAGACGTTGTCCGGCGGCAACCGGCAGAAGGTGATGCTCGCGCGCGGCATCCTGCGTGACGTCCGGCTCTACATCTTCGACGAACCGACAGTCGGTATCGACGTCGGCGCCAAGATTGAAGTGTACCAGATGATCAGCCAGCTTGTTGAACAGGGGGCAGCAGTCCTCCTTATCTCCTCCGAGCTATCCGAGGTGCTGAACCTCAGCAACCGCGTCTATGTCATGCATGAGGGGCGGGTCGTGGCGTCGCTGGAAGGCGAGGCAAAGACGGAGGCGAATATCCTCGAAGGCTTCTTCGGCCGCAAAGCCACCGCGTCTGGCTCGCCCAACCAGGAGCGACCGTTATGACGAGTGTCGTCAGGGTCCAGACGCGACGCATCGGTGTCTATCATGTTCTTTCGCGGATTGGCGTCGTGCCTGCCCTGATCGTGGTGCTTCTGATTGCGATGATGTTCATCGAACCGCGTTTCTTTTCGCGGTTGAACATCATCAACATTCTGCGGAACTTTTCGCTGTCCGCGATTGTCGCCCTCGGCCAGTTGATCGTCATGATAGTCGGCGGCTTCGACCTGTCCGTGGGAGCGATCGTGGCGCTGGCATCCGTCGTCGCGGCGATGAGCATGTCGGCCCTCGTCACGGTCGCACCGGACGCAGTCGTGCTGGTGACGATAGCAGGTGTCGTCGCGGCTCTCATGGCTGGCACGATCGTAGGACTTGCCAACGGCCTGGTTGTAGCTCGCCTCCGCATCGCGCCGTTTATGTCGACGCTGGGCATGCTCTCGATCGGTCCTCGGTACCGTATTCTATCTGACGAAGGGTGTGCCGATCTACGGCATGCCGGACGCGTTCATGAATGGTGTTGGACGGTCACAGCTTCTTGGCTTACCCGTCCTATTCTGGGTGGCTCTCGTCGTCGCCGTTGTTATGAGCCTGGTGCTCGGACAGACCCCTTTTGGCCGTCATATCTACGCCGTGGGCGGGCACCCTCACGCGGCCCGAGCGTCTGGTATTCGGCTGGAGCGGATGCTGGTGGCCGCCTACGGGATCAGCGGCCTGTTGGCCGCCGTGGTCGGGGTTCTGCTCGCGGCCCGAATTGGCTCCGGACAATCGACGCTGGGCGGAACGACGGCCATCGAGTCGATCGCGGCGGCTGTCGTGGGCGGCGTGTCTCTTCGGGGAGGTGTAGGCCGCGTGGACAAGGTGGTGGTCTCGGCCTTGTTCCTCGCGGTAGTTTCGAATGTTCTCAACCTTGCTCGGATCGACAGCAGATTCCAGACGCTTGCCCTGGGCGTGGCCGTCATTCTGGCTGTTCTGGCGGAAACGCGCGGACGCAGAGGAACCGAGCATCATGACTGACCTCTCGATCGAGAGACCGGCGCGGCGGCGTTCGCTTCTGGGGCCTGGGCTGGCAAGACGCGGCTTCCTTGGTGCATTGATCGTTCTGGTGCTGGGTGCCTCGGCAGTCCTCCAGCCGACGATCCTGACCGTAGGCAATCTTCGCAACATCTTAATTCAAGCCAGCTATCTGATGATCTTTGCTGGCGCCCAGGCGGTCGTCATCCTTACGCGAGGTTTCGACCTGTCACTCGGCGTGACGGTATCGCTGGTCAGCGTCTGCGCGGCGATGATGATGACTGCCGGCGGCCAGGATCCCGGGATGGCAGTGGTATTGGGACTGCTTGCAGGCATGGCGGCGGCCCTACTCGTCGGTCTCTTCAATGGGCTGTGCATTTCCATCGGGAAGATCAATGCCTTTGTCGTCACATTGGGGACGATGAACATCGTACTTGCCGTTAGTTCTACGATCAGCGGGGGTTTTCCGGTTTCACCGCTGCCGCCCATCTTTGGCCTTCTGGCGACAGCGCAGCCGGTCGGGATTCCACTCCAGGTGCTGGTAACGGCAGCAGTCCTGCTGATCCTTCATATTCTGCTGAGTTGCACCGTGTTTGGCCGGTCGCTGTATCTGATCGGTTCCAACCCGCGGGCCGCGCAGGTCGCCGGCGTGCGGGTTCGCCTCCATCTGACGGGCGCCTATGTTCTCTGCTCGGCCCTGATCGCGATTGGTGCCCTGCTGCTGACGGCCCGAACCGGATCCGGTGAGCCGAATCTCGGTGGCAACCTGACCCTTCAAACGATCGCCGCGGCGGTGCTTGGTGGAGTGTCGCTGCGGGGCGGGGAGGGGGACATTCTCGCACCGATATTCGGCGCGCTTTTCGTAACGGTTCTATCGAACGTTATGGATCTGCTGAACGTGGATGGCTTCATTCAACAGATCCTGCTCGGGGTTATCATTATCGTTGCTCTCGGTGTCGATCGTTTCCGCCAGGGGCGGAAATTCCGTATCTGATACCGGCGGCGCTAATTGATGACCTCTTCGGCTCAAGGTCGGGAGGCGATTGATCGGGTCCGACTGGGGTCTACGACGAGGGATTCCAGGCGTCACTGCAGGCATCCACGATGGTGGCGTAGGTGTCGAAGACCCGGTTGGCGAGATGGTTTTGGCGAAGGAATTGCCAGATATTTTGATTGTGTCAGGTTTCGCGCGGAGCTGGGGACGGCGCGGACGATGTAAAGGCAAGTCGAGCTACGCGGCATGCAGGATTGCGAGCACCGCGGCCGCGCGACGATGCTGAAGCAGACAGCGGCGGCAGGCGGGGACGGGCTGATTGTGGCGGGTGCGGAGACGGCGGAAGTTGCGAAGTTCGTCGGAGCCTCGGCAGAATCGTGCGGTTGAGCCGAAGCTCCTGAAGCTGTACAAATCGGCACTCGATCTGTCGGGCAGTGTCAGGTTTTGGGGGCGACGAGCGGCGGCTTTGATGGTCTCGCGGTGCGTGGCCGACCTCAAGCCCGGCGCGCTCGACGCCCCGCTTGGCGGCTGCGGGGCTTGACCTCGGCCACGCATCGCCAGGTGGGCATTGATGCCACTGTCGCCGAATCTGGCGGTGACCCCGCCAGCCGCGCGAACCGTACGACGTCGCTGGAGGCGAGCAGGGGAACCAGGAGCCAGGGAAGCTCGCTCATGATCGCGCTCGACGGATCGCCGAGAACGACAGATGCAGAGGTTCAAGTCGGCGCGGTAAGCGCAGCGCTTCCTGTCGGCCCATGCTTTCATCTATGAACACTTCCGTCCGCGACGCCATCTGTCGTCGGCGAGGAACTACCACGTCGCGCGCGCCGCGGCCTTCAGGATCTGGAAAGAGGAGACGTGCGCCAAGACGACAGCGTGACCGCACCACTCTCCTCACTTTCGGCCCAGGCTCGACCGCGACCCGTTAACGTGACGATGCCCTCCGGGGCGAGGGGGTTTGCGACATCGGTGCTCATCCGTTTGCGATAGCCGCCGGCAGCGTGACCTCAGGCCCGGCCGACACGACGGCGATAGAGATGGCCGCCGAGCGCACTGCCGAACACGATCACCAGCCCCATGACGATGGCCTGGTCGTAAAACTCCAGCCCGAGCAAATTCAGCCCCTTGTCGAGCATGACCACGACGAGCGCGCCGGTCGCGGTGCGGAACACGCCGCCCTCGCCGCCGAATACGCTGGTGCCGCCAAGTACGACCGAAGCGATCGCCATCAGCAACAGGTTGTCGCCAAGGATCGGGCCGCCCGATCCGAGCCGCAGTTCGACGCAGGTACCGGCCAGCCCGGCCAGCGAACCGCAGAACAGAAAGGCCAGAAAGCGCGTGCGCTGCACGGCAAGCCCGGCGAACACGGCGCCGCGTCGGTTGGCACCGACCAGGAAGAATTCGCGGCCGATGAGGGTGTGGCACAGCACGAAATGGGCGAGCGCATAGACGCCGATCGCCAGCCACAGCAGGTTCGGCAACCCCACGAAACTGCCGCGCCCGAACATCAGCGCCGCTACCGGCAACCGGCCCACCGAATGCCCGCCGGTGATCAGCATGGCAACCGCGCGCGCCGTGACCAGCACGCCCAGCGTGTGTACGAACGAGGAGAAGCGGAATCTTGCGATGACCGCCCCATTGATGGCGCCGATCACCGCCCCGGTCGCCACGATGGCGACGACGCCTAGCCAGACCGACCCGGTATCGCGCATGACGAAGGCGCCGAGCACGGAGCCGAGGCTGAGCACCGAGCCGACGCTGAGGTCGATCTCGCCAAGCAGGAAGACGAACGTCATGCCGATCGCGGCGATCACCAGCGGCGCGAACAGGCGCGCCATGTTGGCGAGATTGGCGGCCGAGGTGAAACCGTCGATGGTCGCGGACAGCACCGCGAAGGCGACGACCAGCACCGGCAGCATCGGCAGCTTCGCCAGCGGCGCGAGGCTAAATCCGCGCAGCCGGCCACGCGCGGGGGCGGGAAGGGACGGCGCGGCTGTCTCATCGGTCATCGAATGCTGTCTTCCGGTCTGCACGGCCCGGCCGGCGGCATGCAGCCGCCGGCCGGTCGCGGCCCGCTATGCCATCAGCCCTGGCAGCCCCAGATCTTGCTGGCCATCTGGTCGACATCGCCGGGTCCGTACGGGATTCCCGGCAGGAATTCGGCCTGCGGCTCGATCTGGCCACCCTGCGACGCCTTCACCGCCGCGGCCACCGCCCGCCGCGCCATCTCCGGTAGCGGCGTTGCGATCTCCAGGTCAATCAGCTTGTCCTTTACCGCCTTGCAGCCGAGCGGCGTGCCGTCGATGCTGACGATGGTGATGTGCTTCGGGTCGCCGACCGGCACCAGCCGGTTCTTGGCCTTGAGCACCGCGAACACGCCCTGCAGGGCATCGTTCCAAGGC
Organism: uncultured Pseudomonadota bacterium; assembly: GCA_963764895.1. GTDB lineage: Bacteria > Pseudomonadota > Alphaproteobacteria > Acetobacterales > Acetobacteraceae > CAVXUK01. Next base: position 1,518,784 of record CAVXUK010000004.1, on the reverse strand, counting down.
GCATAGATGCCGGCGAGATCGGGGTGCGCCTGCAGACTGTCCTCGGTCCCCGCCAGAGCCTTCTGCGGGTTCCAGTCGGTCGGCACCTGCGCCACGATGGTGATGTTCGGCGCCGCCTTCAGCGCGTCATCAAGGCACTTGGAGCGGCGGATGCCGTTGTCGTTGGCGAGGCCCCCTTGCAGTTCCAGCAGCTTGAACGGCTTGCCTCCCGCCACCTTGACGAAGAACTCGCCCGCCACCTTGCCGTCGGCACAGGGATCGCCGCCGACGTGATAAGTGACCGATTTGAGGTCCGACGGCGCCTGGTCAAGCGAGACGAACGGGATGCCGGACGCGATGGTGGATTTCGCGAGGTCGTTGGCCGCCTCGATGTCCCACGGGATCGCCACGATCGCGCTCACGCGCTGCGAAACCATCGTGTCCACCTGCGACGCCTGGCGCTGCGCGTCCTTGTCGGCGTTGGCGAACACCTGTTTGGCGTGCTGCCCCGCGATGGCGTCGGTCAGCGCCTTCTGTTCGGCGACCCGGAACGGCTCGATCTTGTCGAACGAGACCCCGATGACGAGGTCCTTCGCCGTCGCCAGCCCGGGCAGGGCGGCCGCCAACAGCAGGACCGCAAGGCCCATCGTCGCCAATGTTCTTTGCATGGTTTCCTCCTTTGTTTTTCTTCGGCACGACACGCAGGCGTCGGGTTCGGCTGGCCCTCTGCGCGCGGCTTACAACCGAAGCTCGGCGATCACCGGCGACCTGCGACCACGCAGATAGGCGGAGATCGCGTCCGCGGAGACCGCGGCCAGCAGGATAACGCCGCGTACCACATCATAGGAATACGGATTGGCGCCGATCAGCGTCATGCCATTGTCGATCGTCGCCAGCAACAGGCTGCCCAGCACCGCGCCGAGAATGCTCGCCCGGCCACCGAACAGGCTGGTGCCGCCAAGCACGACGGCGGTGATGACGGTGAATTCCATGCCGAACCCGAGATCCGGGTTCACCATGCCGACGCGCCCGACCATGATCAGTCCGGCGATAGCGCCGCACAGGCCGGAGATCGCATAGGCCAGCACCAGCAGCCGCCCTGTGCGCAAGCCGGTTTCGACGGCGGAGCGCGGCGATCCGCCCAGCGCCAGGATCTGCCGGCCCGCCGGCGTCTGCGACAGCACGACCCAGCCGATGACGGCGAACAGCAGCGCCGCCCAGACCGGCAAGCCGACGCCGAACACCAGCGTACGGCCAAACCCCAGCACCGGCCCGCGCACCGCGATCAATGAGGCGCTGGTGACGTGCAGGCCGAGGCCGCGATACAAGGTGAGCGTGCCGAGCGTGGTGATCAGGGCGCTGAGGCGCAGTGAGACGATGGCGACGGCGTTCAACGCGCCCAGCAGAACTCCGGCCAGCAGCGCCACCGGATAGACCAGCCAGACGGTATCGGTGGTCAGTTCCGCCTCGGCGCGGGTGCCGGCGGCGGCGATCGCGATCGCGATCGCGAGATTGGCGATTGAGCCGATCGACAGGTCGATGCCGCGGGCGGCGATGACGAACGTCATCCCGATTGCGCCGATGGTCGTCGGCGCCGCCTGCAACAGCACGTTGCGCAGATTGTCCAGATCGGCGAAGCGGTCGGTCAGGCTCGAAAATCCGATGCTGACCAGCAGCAGCACCGCGACGAGCGACCACACCTGGGCGGCGGAGCGCGATATCCTGCGGCGCCGAACCGTCATGTCTGCCCGTCCCGTGGACGCCATGGCGAGGATGCCGTGCGGCTCGGCCTGCGCACGTGGCAATTCGCCGGCGATGCGTCCCTTGTGCAGCACCAGCACGCGGTCGGCGAGGTCGAGCAGTTCGGGCAGATCGGAGCTGATTAACAGGAAAGCCACCCCCGCTTCGGCGCGTTCGCGGATCAGCCGATGCATCTCGGCGCGCGCCCCGATATCGACGCCCTTGGTCGGCTCGTCGAGGATGCAGACAAGCGGTTCGGTCTGCAACCAGCGGGCGATGATTGCCTTCTGCTGGTTGCCGCCCGACAGCGCCAGCATGAACGCCTCCAGGCCGGGATGCTGGACACGGAACGTGGTCGCGGCGCTGGCAGCGTCGCCGCGTTCCCGGTCGAGGTCCAGCCGGCCCAGCGGCACCCGTAACAGCCGCGGCAGCACCGTCGCGGTCAGGTTCTCGCGCACCGCGCGCGTCAGGAACGCTTGGTCACGGCGGCGGTCCTCCGAGACCAGCACGAGGCCACGCTCCATCGCCGCGCGCGGCGAGCGGTTGACGAACGCCTGTCCGCGCAGCGTCACGCTGCCGCCAGCGTTGCGCAGGCCCAGCAGAACTCTCGGCGATCTCGCTGCGCCCGGCGCCCATCAGTCCGGCAAGGCCGAGGATTTCACCGGCTCGCAGATGGAAACTGACGTCGTGCACCGCCGCGCCGTCCGACAGGTGCGCCACCTCCAGCACGACCGGCGCTTCCGCCGGCAGCGCCTTGCGCGGCCCCGCCATCGCCGCCGAATCGCGCCCGACCATCAGCCGGGTCAGCCGCTCCTGCGGGATATCCTCCCGCGTGCCGGTGCCGACCACGCGGCCGTCGCGCAGCACCACGATGCGGTCGCCAAGCTCGTACACCTCCTCCATGAAGTGCGTGATGTAGATGATCGCGTAGCCCTGCTCGCGCAGCCGTTGCACCGCCGCGAACAGCCGCTCGCGCTCGGGCAGGCTGAGGCAGGTGGTCGGTTCGTCCAGGATCAGCAGCGAGGAGGAACGGTGGATCGCCTTGGCGATCTCCACCATCTGCCGTTCGCCGAGTGACAGCTCCTCGACCTCTGCCCACGGGTCGATGGTCGTGCCAAGCCGATCATGCAGCACCGCGCGCGCCTGCGCGGCCATCCGCCGCCGGTCGACCCGGCCGAACCGCTGCGGCAGATGCGGCAGATGGATGTTCTCGGCAACGGTGAGGTTCTCGAACAGGCTGAGTTCCTGATGGATCGTGCCGATGCCAAATCGGTCGGCATCTTCCGTCGAGAGCGCCGCCAGGGTGGTGCCATCGAAGTGCACCTCGCCGCCGTCGGGCGCGATCAGCCCGCTGAGGATGTTCTTGAGCGTGGATTTGCCGGCGCCGTTTTCTCCCACCAGCATCAGGATCTCGCCGCGCCCAACGAAGAAGCTGATGCCCTGCAGCACGGCGACGCCCGCGAAGTGCTTGCTGACCGCGACAACACGCAGCAGGGGCGATTGTAGATTTTGTAAAAGATCAGATTCCATCTGGACCTGATCCTGAGAGCCGCCAAAACAATATCAAGCGGTCAAAATGGAAAGCATATTTAAATTCGTGACCCCTCCAGTGCATCAAGATCTCTTCTGATATTCGTGAATATGTTTGAGATGTAGCTTTCATGTTTATCAAAACTGTCCATTTTGCTGGTTAGGCGTATGAATCGCCTTCGGCCGCCTCCCCGTAGGGGAGCCTTGCATATTGCAGAGCACTTGAGAACACCTAGGGATCGTTCCTTGACAGCCGCTGGTGGTATCAAGCGGGCGCAGGCCTCTCCGCCTCCGAGAGGAGAGGATAACAATCGCCGCCGGGCACAAGGTTCCTTCCGAGGTCGGTTGCGCCGCCTCAATGTCACTGCCACGTGGGTCCAGTGCGGTCCGCCGCGATCGCTGCGAGGTCGGCTCCGGCTCGCGTCCCGGCGAGGACGCCTCCCCTGCGGGAGACCGGCGAGCCGAGATCAGGCGATGGCAGACCTCCACGCCGAAGCGGGCGGCCACGTCGGCGCTCGATCCCTCGTCGATGAGGTTGCGGAAGGCCTCGAACGGGTCGGCCGGGTGCATGGGCTGCCGCACCACGTTCTCGGCCAGGCCGATCCCGGCGGCGTTCGCATCGGCTTCGACCAGGCGGCATTCGACCGGAAAGTCGATCGGGACCTGGTTGCGTTCGACAAGGGCCGAAAGGGCAAGGACGCGCCGCTGTCCGGCGACCACCGCGAATTTGCCCCGCGCGGCTCTGCGCACGACCGGCGATTGCGGTAGCCCGTGCGCCGCGATGGAGGCCGGCAGTTCGTCGATGCCTTCGTGCGCTCCGATCTTGCGCACGTTACCAGGCCAGGAAGTCAATTTGTTCAACGGGACAGTCGTCATAGAAATCTCCTCTCTCGAAATGGAGCGGAGCGCACCCTGCGCCGCCGCTTGCGGCCGTCGGAAGGCAGGCGGACAGGGCTGAGGGGCAACTGGAAATCTTGGCCTCCCGCGCGGAATGCCGACCGTCTCTGCCGATGGCGTGGCAGGGGAAGATTTCCATGGCGCCGGAAGCGCCGCTTACTCCGCTGGCCGTCATCCAAGGCGGGCAGTCCGTGCCAATTGGCCGGAGAGGGTTTTCGCTACAGCGGAGTCCGTTACGCGGCTGGTTTTTGCTGTAGCGCAAACCTATATGCGCCTTACGTTCGACCCGCCGAGAATGCCAGGAACATCGCGGAGCGTGGCTTGTCGTTCGAGCGGGTGGCCGATCTGGCATGGGAAACGGCCGTTTTGCAGGAAGACAGGCGGAAGGACTACGGCGAGATACGGGTTCGGATGCTGGCACACCTGGGGCAGCGGCTGCATGTGGCAGTCATCACGATGCAGAGGGCAGTCCACGTCATCAGTTTCCGCAAAGCGAACCGCAAGGAGGTGGAGTGGTATGAGCAAGAAAAAGGATGGCGCGGCGTCACGCCCGAACGAAGACAACCCGGAGTGGACGCGTGAAGAGATCCGCACCGCGCGGCCCGCGCTCGATGCGATCGCAGAGATATTCGACGCGCAAGCGGTAGAAGCGATCCGGCGTCGCCCCGGCCGTCCCACAAAGGCTGACCGCAAGGTCAACCAGACGCTGCGGTTAGACCCGGACGTACTGGATGCCTACCGCCAGGAAGGCCTCGGCTGGCAGGGGCACATGAACGAGGTGCTGCGCCAGTACATGCCACGGCATGGGAAGTGATATGACGGTTGCGCTCTCCACATTCATGGAGAATTTCAGTGCGGCGGAACGTGCCCAGGTTGCGGCCCGCACGACGGAGTTGATGACCGGGGGCTGTACAAATCGGCGCTCGATCTGTCGGGCAGTGTCAGATTTTGGGGGCGACGAGCGGCGACCTCAACCCGGCGCCTGCGACGCCCCGCTTCGCGGCTGCGGGGCTTGACCTCGGCCACGCACCGCCTGGTGGGCATTGATGCCACTGTCGCCGAATCTGGCTCTCTGCCCCGGAGCGGTGTCTCGATCGTTTCCGACGCTGTCTGATGAGTTCAATTCAGACTTTCTCAAATGAGCGCAGCGCCGGGGTGCTGAACCGGACGCAGTATCCGAGCGACGCGATCGCGCTGGTGGCGCTGTGGCGCCTGCGCTACCGCCTGACCCTGCGGGACCTGGCCGAGATGTTTCTTCACCGTGGCATCGTGTTCAGGCACGATCGAGCTGCGGAGCAGATCGATGGACGGGACTGGGAAGCGAAGTTCACACCGGTCCTGGCCGAGATCACCCGCTCCAAGCCGAACTTGAAGAACCGGGCCTCGCCCGAAGTCGAAGCCGCCGTTGTGGCGATCGCCATCGACCAATCGGCCTGGGACCAGGCGCGGGCTGCCAATGAGCTGAAGAAGCGGCTCAAGGCGCTGGAAGCAAAGGTCGCACGGGACGGCGGCGTGCTCACCGAAGAGCAGCTCGTGACCCTCGAAAAGGCCAAGCTGGACAAGGAGGCGCAAGGTGAGTTCGACAGCGAGCACCCAGGCTGCTGCCTAGCGCAGGATACCTTCCATGTCGGCACGCTGAAGGGCGTCGGGCGTGTCTATCAGCAGACTGTGATAGACACGTACTCCAAGCTCGATACGCGCAAGACGCCACTGACCGCGGCTGACATCCTCACCGACCGGGTCATCCTGTTCTTCGACGAGCACGGGATCCGCGTCGACAGGATCCTCACCAACCGCGGCACCGAGTATTGCGGCGCGCGCGATCGCCATGAGTATGAACTCTACCTCGCGGTCGAGGACATCGACCACACCACGACCAAGGTGAAGAGCCCGCAGACCAATGGCATCTGCGAGCGCCTCCACAAGACGCCACTGGATGAGTTCTACAGGGTAGCGTTCCGAAAAAGGTCTGCGGCGACCCGGATGCCCTGCAGGCTGACCTGGATGAATGGCTAGCGATCTATAGCGAGCAGCGAACTCATCAGGGGGCGATGGTGCTTTGGCAAGACCCCAATGCCGACATTCCTCGACACCGCCTCGCTAGCGCGCGAAAAGCAGACACCGGCAAAGGCCGCATAACAGAGGCAGTCGACAGCTTCGATCAGGCGGACATCCACCACGCCAGATCGATCGTCCGCCAGACCAAATAGAAACTTCCACAGCTGAAGATCGTGCTCGCGCATCAGGCGGCGTAGCTTCTTGCCGTTCGCCACGATGCCCTGGTGCCGCAATGCCGCGCCCACGCGGCGGTAGCCATAGCACTCGAATTCGTCGCAAATCGCGCCGATTCGGGTGAGGACTTCGCCAATATCCAGCGTTGCGCTGCAGGTGCCGCGTCGTAAAACGTGGATCGCGAGAAACCGATCAGTTCCGTGGCCATTTGGGTTAATTTGACAATGCCCTTTGAACGCCTCGTCCCTCGTCGTCATCATCACGCCGCCCGCCGTTCCCGGTCCCACCCGGCCATCCCAAACAACCGCCGCCCCCGTGTTTGCAACAGAGCCGCTCGCCAACCAAACAAGCTCCGCTCGCTTGTCGCGCAACGCAGAGATCACGAGCGGCTCGGCCATCGACGCGCTCCTCCCGAAACACCAATGGACAAGTAACTAGACACACACGCCGCCCTTGCGAACAACCGTGCGGTGGCGCATGCGACATAAGGCTGCACAAATCACACCTCTCGCGAACGCCCCACTTCCGCAATGCCGATGGTCACAGTGGCTTTGTGTACGTCCAGCCCGATGAGGTCGTAATCTGGTCCATGGTCCGTCTCCTGTGCATGAGGAAAGGCCCGGTCTAACCCGGGCAACCCTCGAGAATTGCACACGGCGAGACGGACCACCTCTTCCTGCCACAGCAAACATACGGTCTTGTCACCCGCCCGCGGCAGGCAACGGCGAATCCGGTTGGCGAACCCCTGACCGAACTTGAGCGCCCACTTGCGTATGATTTCGTGACTGACGGTGATGCCGCGGAAGGCCAGCAACTTCCCGATCATGCGCAAAGCGAGCGGGAAGCGGAAATACAGCCAGACAGCGTTGCTGATGATCTCGGGTGGGAACCGGTAACCAGCGTAGCGGGAGCGGGCGGCTGTTATCGTCCCACCGGCCTACCTTTGCCCGCCCCCGCCCCGGCAAGGGTTGGCCGGATGTCGAGTTGACGGTGCCTGTATCCGCATCGCCAACTCGCTGCAAAGCAGAAACCTGGCGAGAGCGCCCCGTTCGGCCTGCATGGAGCGGCTGGATTCGCGCACCCAACGCAGCGACACCTTCAGCATCTTCGGTCCGTTGGTTCAATGCGGCATGGTCCAACCCAACTTGACAACGTACGGCGACGCGGCCAGCATCCCACCCAATGGCTGGCACCGACCAGGCGCCTTGCGGGATAAGCTGAGTATGCCTGGCAAAAAACGTTCGTGTGCAGGGACGTAAGTCTGGGGGACACAGGTGAGAACTTCCATCAAGCTTGGCCGCAAGGCCCGGAGTGCGATGCTTCTGGGTGTCGCGGCAGTTGGCGGTCTGGCGATGGCAACTGGTGCCGGTGCCCAGTCCTCGCAGCCGCTTGTCGTGTTCCTGCTGCCGGAGAACGTGACGGCGCGATGGGAGAGTCAGGACCGTCCCCTGTTCATCGCGGCGATGAAGCAGGACTTCCCCGACGCCCGGGTTCAGGTCGAGAACGCGCTGAACGACGCCTCGAAGCAGCAGGCCCAGGCGGAGGCGGCGCTCGCGAACGGGGCCAAGGTCCTGGTCGTGACCGCCATCGACCAGAAGGGGGCCGCGGTCATCGTCAACGACGCCCAGAAGCAGGGTGTCCCCGTGATCGCCTACGACCGGCTAATCAGGAACGCCCCCGTCGCCTATTACGTGTCGGTCGATGGCATCGAGATCGGTCACCTTCAGGGCACTTGGCTCGCGGACCACACGGCGAAGGGCAGCCGGATCGCGGTCATCAACGGTTCGCCGGTCGACGATAATGCGCATCTCTTCAATCAGGGTTACATGAGCGTGCTCAAGCCTCTGTTCGACCAGGGGGCCCGCAAGCAGGTCGGGGATGTCTGGACGCCGCTATGGGACCCATCGAAGGCGCAGGGCGAGATGGAGCAGATCCTGACCAAGACGGATAACGGCGTGGACGCTGTCATGGTCGCCAACGACGGCATGGCGGGGGGCGTGGTCGCTGCGCTGCAGGCGCAGCAGCTTGCTGGCAAGGTGCCGGTCACCGGTCTTGACGGCACCCTGAACGGCTTGCAGTTGATCCTTCAGGGCAAGCAGACGATGACCGTCTGGCGCTCGCTCAAGGAGCAGACCGGCAAGGCTGCGCAAATCACCACTGCGCTGCTGAAGGGCGAGACGCCACCGGCGGACCTCTTCGCCGGCGCCACCATGAACAACGACCAGCGCCAAGTGCCATGGGCCAAGGTGAAGCCCTTCGTCATCACGCTTGCCAACATGGAGATCGAACTGGCCGACGGTGCGGTGACGAAGGCGCAACTTTGCAAGGGCATGCCGCAGGTCGGCCCCTGCAGGTAGGCGCGGCGCCGGAAATGGCAGCGGCGGCGGGTGACGGCGGCGGCAACGCCGCGGCGCCGATCCTTGAACTCAACGGCGTCTCGAAGCATTTCGGCGCGGTGAGGGCGCTGACCGAGGTGGATTTCGAGGTGCATCCGGCCGAGGTGGTTGCGCTCGCCGGCGACAACGGTGCGGGCAAATCGACGCTCGTCAAGATCGTCGCGGGCACACACCCACCGGACGCCGGCGTGATCCGCTTCGACGGCGAGGTGGTTCGCATCCACTCGCCCCGCCACGCGACCCAACTCGGCATCCAGACCGTGTACCAGGACCTTGCGCTGTGCGACAACCTCGACGTGGTCGCCAACATGTTCCTTGGCCGTGAAAATATTGCCGGGCCTGAGCTGCTGGGGCGGCTCTCTGAGCTGGAGATGGAGCAGCGTGCGCTCGATGTGCTGCGTCGGCTCAACGTGACGACCATCCGCAGTGTCCGGGTGCCGATCGCCACGCTCTCGGGTGGACAGCGGCAGTCGGTGGCGATTGCGCGTGCGGTGCTGTGGAACTCAAAGATCGTGCTTCTCGACGAGCCGACGGCGGCGCTGGGCGTGGCGCAGACCCAGCAGGTCCGCGAACTGATCAAGCGTCTGCGGGTGCAGGGACTTGGCGTGGTCCTGATCTCCCACAATCTGCACGAGGTGTTCGAGGTGGCGGACCGGATCATCGTGCTCCGCCTCGGGCGGCGGGTTGCGACGTTCAGGCGGGCCGACACCACACCCGACGACGTCGTCGCCGCGATTACCGGCGCGCGGCAGGTCGCCTGATGACGACAAGCCCGACATCGCCTGCGCTGGAGCCCGCGGCATCTTCCGGGGTCGGCCCGGTCATCGCGAGGGTCGTCCGCGATCTGCGTTCTCGCATCACCTCGGGCCAGTTCGGCGCACTGCCTGTGGTGCTCGGGTTGGCCCTGATCTGGACGTATTTCGAGGTGCAGGATGGGCACTTTCTGACCGCCCGCAATCTTTCGAACCTGGTCCTACAGATTTCCGTATCCGGAACCATCGCGATCGGCGTGGTGCTGGTACTTCTGCTCGGCGAGATCGACCTTTCGGTCGGCTCGGTCGCTGGTGCGACCGCCGCGGTGCTCGGCGTGCTGCTGGTCGACGACGCCTGGCCCTGGTGGGCCTGCATCATCGCCATGCTCGCAGTCGGAGCCCTGATTGGCGCCTTCCAGGGCGCCTGGTTCGCGCTGCTCCGGGTGCCGTCCTTCGTGGTCACGCTAGCGGGGCTGCTTGGCTGGCTCGGTGTACAGTTGCATGTGCTGGGCGACGCCGGGACGCTCAATGTCTTCGACCCCCACATCACCGCGATCGCCTCGACGTTCCTGCCCGCGGCGTGGGGCTGGGCGCTCGCGATCGTGGGCGCTGCCGGCTATGCCTGGACCCGCCTGCGCGAGCACGCGCTCCGCCGCCGCGCCGGCATGACGGTGCGGCCATTGCCGGTGCTGTTCGCGCGGGCGGCGGTGATCGCAGCGGTGTCGCTCGGCGCCGTCGCGGTGCTGAACCAAGCATACGGCGTGCCGACCGCCGGCGTGCTACTGCTCGTGCTCGTCGTCGCCATCGAATGGGTGGCGAGGCGCACCCGGTTCGGCCGCCACGTCTATGCCGTCGGCGGCCATGCGGAGGCGGCCCGCCGCGCCGGCATCAGCGTCGCCCGCATCCGTGTCTACGTCTTCACGCTGTCCGGGACGCTGTCGGCGGTCGGCGGGCTGATCTCGACCGCACGATTGCAGGCGGCTAGCACGCAGACAGGCGGCGGCACACTGCTGCTTGAGGCGATCGCCGCCGCGGTGATCGGCGGTACCAGCCTGTTCGGCGGTCGCGGCAACGTGTGGGCGGCCTTGCTCGGCGCGCTGGTGATCGGCAGCGTCTCGAATGGTCTTGATCTGGTCGGTCAGCCGGCGGACGTGAAATACATTGTCGAGGGCGCGATCCTACTCCTCGCCGTTACCATCGACGCATTCTCGCGCCGCCGTCTTACCGTTGCGGGCCGATAGTTGTCTGGTTGTGAGACCTTCTTGGCGGCTTCAGCGATGAGGCGAGCCTTGGCGATGTCGTCCGGTCCGGCCCTGCCGTGCAGCTTGGTTTTGGGCTTGGCGAGGCTTGGGTTTGTTTGAAGGCGTTCGGCAACGACCTGGTCTGGCGTTCTCCCGCTGAGGACACGCTGACGCCGTGCGTTGTAGGCGGCATTGAAGCCGCGACGCAGTTGCTCGAGGTCGCGATGCGAATAAATGGTGATGCCCAGCACCTCGCTGCCGATCCGGCCATTGAAGCGCTCGACCATGCCGTTCGTCTGAGGCGTCCGACGACGGGTATGGCGATATTCTGCCCCCAGCTGTGCACAAGCCTTCTCGAAGGCGGCCGGCGTGAGGCAACTGGGGGTAGGACCTAGCGGGGCAGGCCATGCCGCGCGCCCCTCTACCGCTACAGCAGATCCGGTTGCGACTTATTGCAGTGGCAGCCAGCCCATGGAACGGCCTAACTCGCCAAGCCGCGCGGTCCCGGCATCGACGCCTGCAACCCGCGCCACCCTGGCATTACACAAGCCATCGCCAGATACCTGCAGGCCATCCGGCGATGGGGATGTGCGCCCAGGTTGCGACGAGCCACACCACAAGACCGCCGGCTAGCGCGTGCATACCGAAGCCGCTGAGCCGTGCCTTACCCGCAAACACGGCCGCGAACGGCCAGTAGCTGGTCCGCGCCTCCCAGGCGGGCCAGGTGTCCGACTGCAGCCGTTCCTTCTTGCGGTCCTGTAGCGCCGCGCCGACCAGGGCAAGAACGACGATGGCGACCGCGACCACGATGTTTTTGCCGACAGGATAGACTACGATGTGGCAGACGCCCCAGAGCGCGAAGGCCCACATCATAGGGTGGCGAGTGATCGCATACACACCGAGCGCTTCGGACGGCACCTTCTTTGCTGCGCTGGGTGACGGCAGCGCGGGGTTGCGAACGACCGATCCAATCAGCAGCACGGATGCCAGCAGCATGACGACCGTCATGACCGCCCACAGCACGTTCCCCACGGGCCAGAGAGGCGCCATGATGGGCGCAGCACGGTAGGTGAGCACCAGCCACACCAGGGCTGCGACTGCCACCAACGAGTAGATGCCGAGGAATGCCCCTTCGCCAAGGGTGCGCACGAGCGGCTGGCGCAGTGGATGGGACAGCAGGAAGTGCGTGGCAATGAAGGCGATGGCTGCGGCCAGAACCGGCGCGATGGCGTCCATGTCTCCGCTCCTTTCAGGTTTTCGCCGGGCGATCGTGCCCCACCATCATGATCTTGCGCGATCCGCTTTCCGCGATCCTCGCGATCATCGCCCGCGGGAAAAGCCGCGTGGCGAAGGCCTGCAGGCGGATGCTGGCGTGGCCGGCCTTAGCCCCCGCGGCGGCAACCCGAGTGCGACGGGGTTGTTCCCGCGGTAGAAGCGATCGGATCAGCCACAGCAGCCCCGGCTTTGGCCCTGAGGAAGGACGTTATCATGCACAGCATGGGCGAGCAGAGGGTAGGGGGCTGAGCCCTGATTCTTCTGGCTTGGGCCGATCGCCTGGCTGCGGCCGATGCTGCCGGGCGTCCCCGCCGCCGGGCCCGATCTGTTTTCGCCAGCACCTAGCGCCGCGCCGCGCAGTCGGGCATCACCATCCCACACACTCGCCAGCGCGCCCCGGCCGCCGACTGCAGTCGCATTCGCCAAACGCCGATCGTATGGATGCCGACGAAATAGGTTAGGCTGCGATTTATGCCCAACCGCACCCCGCAACTCCGCTGGCGCGTCCCGCATCGACGCCTCGACTTTCCCAGCTACACCGCTGCGGAGAGTGCCGCCGATCGCATCATCCATTTCGTCGGGCTGGCTGCCGCTGCCGCCGCGATCGGATGGTTGCTGGATCGCATTGCGCCCGGGGCAACCATCAAACAGCTTGTTGTGATATCGATATACTGTTTCGGGTTGGTCGGCATGCTTACCGCCTCCGCCGCCTACAATCTGGTCGGTCCGAGCCACCTGAAGGCCGTGCTTCGTCGCCTTGATCACTCGATGATCTTCGTGATGATCGCCGGCAGCTACACCCCCTTCACCATTGGGGTCCTCCGCCCGCAGTTGGGCGTCCCGCTTTGTGCTATCGTCTGGGGATTGGCGGCAATCGGCATTGCGCTGAAGCTCCTGTGCCCATGCGGCGGCGAGCGTGCGTCTCTCGGCTTGTATCTCGGGATGGGCTGGCTGGTATTGGGTATCCTCCGCCCCCTGTTGATGGTCCTGCCGGGCGCGGTGCTGCTCCTTCTGCTCGTCGGCGGCCTCGTCTACTCGCTCGGTGCGCTCGTGCATACGCGCGCCCGCATGCCGTTTCACAATGCCCTCTGGCACGCAATGGTGGTCGTGGCCGCTGCGCTCCATTTCGCCGCTGTGGCTCAGCTCTCCTCGCAGGGCGGAGGATCCGCCGGATAGTAACGGTAAAATCCGTTATCAAGAATAAAACCTCGGTCGCCCCGCAGCGGCTGCGCATCAGCTACAGTTCGACCGGCGGGCTCACGCTCGCGGCGCTCGCGGTCACCTGCGCGACGAACCTGTGTTGCCGGCACCACGGCCGGTGCGCCGACAGTCGCGGCCTCCATGCGCCACAATTATGTCTTGATCGGTATCCATACTTGGTAGCCGCCCATGCCTGTTCGCCCGTCGAATTCTTCGCCGTAGTATTCGAAGAAAGGCGCATCGGCAGCCTTATAGGCTGACTCGGGGAGCCATTTTGTCCAGATCGTCACGCACACGCTTCGTATGGTCGAAACGTGCTCGCGATGTGTAAATATGGCGTAGCGCTGGGCTGGCCGGTGGCACTCGCGAATACATGCGCGAAGTGGCACCGAGCCACTCTGGCGACCGCAGCCAGCTCGTCGAGAGACACCTCGCCCCCGAACCGGCCCTCCATAAACGACGATGCTCTTCGGACGGGATCCATATTGGCTCACAACGCAGCATAGGAACCACGTACCAAAGGCCATTGCCCCGCGCTTGATCAGAATTGCGTGGGAGAGCCCAACAATGGCTAAGAGCCTCACCCAAAAGCTGTTACGTTGGCTCGGCGGGAGCCCGCCGCTTTCTCGGGGATGGCGGCGAGTTGGTCGAGCGGGGCAGGAGGCACGGGCAGGCGCGCGGGGAGAGCGAAAGCCTTGGTCATCCCCAAGCCGTAGCAGACCTCTGGCACGCGATGAACCGGGTTATCACGCGCTAATTGGGCCGGGCTTTGGGCGTTGCATCTCCGGCCCGGCCCAGGACATCTCCGGAGCGGACGCCTCTGCCCGCGTCGCCGGGACTGACGAGACTTGCGACGCGACGCGGGAGCGGCGTCATCCGAATGCGAGGCAGCGCTGACCCCGACATCCGCCAAATCCGTCACCGAAGCCCTTTTACACGAAGGATTTTGTCAGACACCCCCTCCGTCATTGAAGTCGATGGTCTGATTTTCCTGACAGGCGAAGAAACGCTCGTCGCCATTCCTCTTCACGCAGGCGCCGAAGTGTTTGACGAACCCGTAAGAGGGGTCGCCAAAGTTCGAGTCAGAGATACCAACGACGCCTCCGTTCGCGTCGATGAGATTCTGGAGTTGTGCTGTCACGTTAAACGCCTGCGCTTGCTGCTCATTCCCATTTGGAAGCGCACCGTAGGTCGCGAAGACCACTTCAAGAGTTGCCATTTTTTGTCCCTTCCGTTTTCATTAAGTAGAGGATGGCTGGGCAGCTTTCCTGTTCACCAGCCTCCATGAACCTAGCACAAGCAGTCGCCGTGGACATGTGAAGTAGATCACTGATGGGACTACTGCCGTGACTACAAGATTTAGGAACATGGGGATCACGGCGGCGTGTTGCCGTCCTTGTCCCGCCGCATGCGGCGAAGCGTGCGATCCATCCTGGTCGCGGGCGGCGCGTCCGTCTTTGCCGCCTTCGCGAGCTTTGCCTTCGCTTCGCGCGGGACGATTTGCTGCGGGGGGCGTTTTCCCGCTCCCGCTAATTGCCGCAGAAATGCCTAGTACGGAAAGTCCGACTGGCCTGCCTCGCGGCGTTGGCCCACAGCGCGACAACGGCCTGCTCGTCTTCAACAACCGCACTTTTCACGATGAGCAACATTAGGTGCCCCGCATTGTGCGCAACCTTGATGTTTGCCTATCGCGAGGCCGCCTACAATGGGCCCACCGACTGACTCCGCCGTGGTGCGAAAGTCTTGATGGGGTGGACTGATCAGCTATGGCCTCTCAGCGGCAAAAATGGTGCATTCTAGGTTTATCCTAGCGAGAGCGGTATGATCAGCTCTTTCAACGGAGCCAGCAATGCCGGAACCGGCATGGTTGACCCTCAACCGCGCCAGCTAGGATGAGCGGGTGCCGATTTATCTCGCTTCTGGCTGCTACGATCTGACTGACCTGCGGGCCGGACGGGGGCGGCTGCATAGCATTGAGGCCGCGGAATTGGGTTCGGTGGCGGGGCTGCGCCTGTCGCACCTTCTGATCCCAGCCCACAGAGCTCTTCCACGACAGGCTTTCGATCATAACTGTTGAGAATCCGGAACTCTTGATTTATGCGACTAGAGCTGAGTTTGCCGCCAGGAGAGAAGGAGAGCGGATAGCGCGTGAAGTGCATCTTTGCTGCCGTCAGCTTCGCCCTTTTCAAAATCGCCCTCGACCTGAGCCATGCAATTGGTGACGTGAGCCAAACAAATGACCTGCACTTGCCGCGCATGGGCAAACGCATAGAGCGCGGCCGCCTCCATTTCCACAGCGAGTATGTTGTCCTTGGCTGCCGCGCTGATAGCCCACGCGGTTTCGCGGAAAGGAGCGTCGGTTGTCCAAACAGCGCCGCGCAATGTCGGCAGGCCTGTTGCCGCCAGGGCGCGCGCGGCAAGCTCCGCAAGCCCCGGTTCCGCATGCGCAAACCTGTCATCCGGCGGGAGATAATGGTAGCTCGTACCCTCGTCACGCAGTGCCATGTCGATGAGCACGAAAAACGCCTCTTCCGGCAACTCTGCCGCAATCCGTCCCGCCGACGTGATGCTGAGAAGCAGGCGACAGCCGGAGGCAAACATCTGTTCAGCAACAAGCACGGCGAAGGAGGCGCCAACGGCACAGCCGACGATGCCCGCGCGTTCTCCGGCCAAGTCGAAAGCCAACATTTCGGTATGGTAGCAGGCCCAGCCGGGAAACGGCTGGCCGCGCCCATCGGTCCGGAGCGCCCGAACGATGTCGCCATCCGGATCAAGGATGCAGACCTCGGGCACCGAAAGATTCGGTAGGCGGCGCTGCCGTCGAGCCTCCCGCAAGAGATTCTCCGGCAAGAACACGGCGGGCGCGGCATGGTGTTTGTGTTCGAGGATCGGCGGCAAGTTTTTGGTCGGCATCGGTTATCCTATGGCGCGTCAGCCGAAAAGAGCCGGAAGGCGTGCGCGCTGACGTAGCACGATGTCGGCTCCGAGGCTGCGACCCGGGGGATCCAGCACAAACAGCATTTGGATAATGATGAGAAAGCCATAAGTCCACGGCCACTCGCCCGGTGCTGAGTAGAGCCCGAGCCAAAGATTAAGCGCCATTATAGCACCGAGGCTTGCGCCAATTCGTGTCAGCAAGCCGAGGATGAGAGACACCCCGATCAGCACTTCGACGCCATACACGAGCGGCCCAAACAGGCTGATATGCGGCAGCACGATGTCCTGCACCAGCTGGCCTTGCAGAGGAATCGCCGCATGATCGACCATCTGCCTCATCCAGTAGATAAGCCCGTCATAGTTCGGGGGAATTTTCCACAGCGATTGCTGCCACCACATACCGCCGACGATCAGACGCAGCAGCCAGGTGCCGATATGCCGGCCTGTTCGCTGGCCGGGTTCAACGCGCATGGCGGCCACGGCAATGGCACAGCTCCCCAACAGCAGCAACCAAAAGACGACCGTTGGCGCACGCGGCATGGACAGGAACGCCACGACATCCTGCAGAGGGTTTGGCCTCAATGCTTCCTCCGACATCACCCACGAAACAAGCGGCGGCGTGGTAGATACACCAGGTGCCAAGGATCGGATAATCCGACGTGACGAGGGAACGATGAGCGGCAGAATTCCGGGATTTTTTCATGGAACCGAAATGCCCGATAGCAGGAACACGCGACCCCCAAGCACCGCGTCCGGAAGATGTCACATAAACTCTGGGTTGCGGTGCATAGAATGCGTGACCGGTTACGAGACGCGCAACGGAGGCAACAGGCCGCCAGCCGCCACGTCTCGTAATTGAGCGTTTACGGAGCAAGATTGCCGCCGGAGCCGCGATGGCGGCGGCGCGCTCCGGCGAGCCGGTCAGCGGCCTCCTACACCACCATCTTCAAGCGCGACGGAAGTGCGAGCGTAGAGCCGGGTTAGTCCATATGCGACGAGGATCGGGCCGAAGCCGTACAGGAGCACGTTCGACCGGATGAACTTGTCCGCGTCGTGGGGATCGATGGCGTCGACAGCCTTCACGACAGGCGACTAATCCTCGAGGTCATACCTCATCCGGAACACCTCGACGACAACGAATGCGATCCAACCGAAGGCCGCCACGGCCGCCGCGCGGGTTGCAAAGGTCCTCGCCTGGGTAGCGCCAGCAACCAGCAGGATCAGGAGGATGAAGTCGGCGAGGGCCAATCCGTTCACGACAAACGGAACGATATCGGAACGCCGGACGGCATGTCGTAAGGCTCCCCGTCGGTTCGTGAGACTACAATGCCCAGACACCGCTCGGCGGCGGACAGCAACATCACGCCTCTATTATGGTCATATCCTCCGATATATCCGGAAGTTTAGACTCTCTGTCAATCCGATAGTCGCAACTGAACCAAAGACATACGACCATCGAAAGATATGACCAAAACTCAGGCCGAAAATCGCACCTTACGAGGCCTCCGGCCTGCGCTGGCCTGAAGCGTCAAGCGGCTATCGAGGTGCAACTGGCTGGCAGGGCGGGTACGGTCACGGGCTGGGGTTGCGCCGGCATTGTCAAATTAACCCAAATGGCAACGGAATCTGGCAATATTCCTGCAGGAGAGCCCGTTGCCTCGGTCGTTTCATGCCTCTGGATGCGCTGCAACGGGACAGTAAGTTGTTCAGGGGCGAACTGCCTGAGGTTAACTTGACAACGCCGCCCTTCAGCGTCACCCGGCCACGCGTCAGGCCGGTCACTATAGTTATCCCTGGTATTCCATGATGTGCAGTCCCGCGCCGCTCCAGTCCGTGCAGTAGACGATGCCGTTGCAGTCCACGAAAACGTCGGCCGAATGCAGTACCACCGGCCGGCCGGGCCGCGGATCGATCAGCTTCTTCGGTGCCGGCGGCACCAGGGCGCCGACCTCGACCGGGCGGTATTGATCGCGGATGTCGTAGACACGCACGCCGGCGTTCTGATACGTCGCGAAAATCAGATCCGAACTAACGAATGATCCGGGCCGATTCTCGTGCACGTTGTGCGGCCCGAAATGGCCTCCGACCGCGACGTAGTCCGTGTCGTCCGGCCGCGGGAAGGTGGCGATGCTGATCGGGTTGCTTTTCACCTGGTTGTCGAACATCCAGATCGGCTTGAACCCGTCCTCCATGTTGTCGAGCACGGTTTCGTCTAGCACGACGAGTAGATCGCGCTCCGGCAGCGGCAGGCAGTTGTGCGTCCCGCCGCCGAACGGCGGCGCCCAGTTGCGATGCACGATCTGTCTTGGCGCGGTCTTGTCCTTCACGTCCACGACGACGAGGCAGGCGTCGCGCCACGCGCAATAGGCGATGTCGTCGTGGACCACGGCGTGGTGCAGCCCATAGCGCCCCACCGGCAGCGGCCAGTCCGCGACCTCGCCGGCGGCGACATGCATGCCGGGCAGCCAGTAGCGCCCGACGATTTCTGGCTTCGTCGGGTCCTGCATGTCGATCGTGACGAGGATGTAGTCGGAAAACCCGTCGAGCAGCGCCGACGCGTAGGCCCAGCGGCCGCCGACATACCAGATGCGGTGCAGCCCGCTGCCTTCGACCGGCATGAAGCCGATTTTTCGCGGCGCCTGCGGGTCGGAGATGTCGAACACCGCCATGCCGCCGGTCCAGTCGCGCGTGGCGGGGCCGGATGCTTTCGCGTACGTTCCCGATTTCGGCTTGTAGTAGTTGTGCTCGTCCGCCATCTCGGCCTGCGCGAACATGTCGTGGCCCTGCACCAGCAGCAGCAGGTCGCCATGCACCTGCAGATGGAGGCTCCACGTATTCGGCGGATTAGCGATGTAGGCGACCGTGCGCGGCCGGCGCGGGTCGCGCACGTCTACGACGCTGAAGCCGCGCGAGCAGACATGGCCAATATAGGCGTAGCCGCGGTGCACCATGATCTGCTGTCCGTCGGACCGCCCGCCCTGGTCGCTGTAGCCAATCAGCCGCATGTTGCGGGCGTGCGTCGGAGTGGGCAGGTCGGGGCTGGACATGTTGCGTTTCCTCCGCGTTGGCCGCGCTATGGCGCAGTGTCCCATCGTTTCCGCGAATCGCCAAGACACCCAGCCACGCCTTCCACGCCTCTTCGTAGAACGCGTAGTTCCCCCTCTCGCGCGACCGGCGCGCCCAGGATCGCTCGCGTTTGTGGACGCGGCAGTGCAGGCCCAACAGCGCGGAGATGTGCTGCACGGGCCCGCGCGGCCGGCCGATCGGCGCGCCCTTCGCCACCCGGAACTCGCGCACGGTACCGTATTGGTTGCGAATCATGGTGCGCACCGATCAGGGCCCGGTCCATACTGTGAGCACCGAAGCTGCTTAAGAACGCCTTTCGAAGCCCTTGTACGCTGAACGGAATGGATTGATGAGGAGGGATGCGGTCTCCTCTCGTTTCCGACGAACCCTGGTTGATCGTCGCGCGCTGCTGCCGCCGGAATGGGCAAACGCAGAAGGGCGGGCGCCCTCCGGTTCCGGCACGCGCGACGCTGACCGGCATCCTGTTCGTGCTGCAAGACGGTCACGACCGAGACGAGCCGGATCGAGTTGGACGTCCCGCGGGACCGGCAGCGGAAGCGCCGATAGCTTTAGGCGGTCCGATCCCGCCGCTCGGTTACCGCCGCTGACCCGCAGCATACGCACTCCATCCCCGGCTCCCGATCACCTCTCTACAGGTCGGACCCGTACCTGGAGCCGTCCCGGCTCGCCATCCGGGCCGCCGTTGGCGCGAGAGCTGACAGAACCTGCCATCCGGCCCGGTCAACTCCACCAACACGCGCCACTTCATTGACACCTCTCCACCCGGCAGGTCGCCGTCATAGCACCCCCAGGTTTGGGACGATCTCATCCGGTCGACGGCTTTCCGACATGCTATGCGCGTGATGATCTGCCGAGGATCGATCGTTATCCTGGCGGCCAGACCCTGCCGACGCCGAAAGCGATGGGATTCAAGCCCGGCACCTTGCTCGGCAGTGTCGCGGGCGAGCTTGGATTGCGGAAATACCTTGAATTCCAGGGCCACAGCTTCGTCGTCACGTCCGACAAGGACGGGCCGAATTCCGTCTTCGAACGCGAGCTGGTCGATGCCGACGTGGTGATCTCACAGCCGTTCTGGCCGGCCTATCTGACGGTGGAGCGCATCGCCAAGGCGCCAAAGCTGAAGCTCGCGCTGACCGCCGGCATCGGCTCCGACCACATCAGCAACTGCTGGCCGAGGCCGGGTCGGTTCAGGTCGCGCCCAGCCTCGTCTCGGTCAGCGCCTCGGGCGCCGAGGCGGCGGCGGACATGGCGGACGTGAAGTCGCCGGAGACCTACATCGGCTTTGTCCGGTCGGAAAATTTCGCCTCGCCCGGCGGTGCCGTAGCGGACAAGCCGCACGTCTACACGGCCAACGTGTCGCAACTCAACCAGTGGGGGCTGACGGGGGACTGGACAGTAGGCGGCGAGCACGCCGTGCTGAACGACAAGGACGGCGGCATCGTCTACCGGTTTCACGCGCGCGACCTGCATCTGGTGCTCGGGCCGGCGCCGAAGGGCGGGCCGGTGCATTTCCGCGTCACCATCGACGGCGCGGCGCCCGGCGACAGCCACGGCGCGGATGTCGATGCCGGCGGCCAGGGCGTGGTGACCGACCAACGCCTCTATCAACTCGTCCGGCAGAACGGCCCGGTCGCTGACCGCACGTTCGAGATCCGCTTTCTCGATCCCGGCGTGCAGGCCTATGCGTTCACTTTCGGTTGAAGTCCCGTCAGCCGGGGGATGAAGGCCAACGCGTGATTTTTTCGCGTGCGGCCTACCTGTGCACCGTCCCCGACTGACCTATAGTGCGCGTTCCCAAACCGCATCGGACTGGAGCTGGCAGTGAAGCATCAAGGCAAGGTCGCGCTCGTGACGGGCGCGGCCCAGGGGTTGGGGCTGGCGTGCGCCGAACGCCTCCACGCCGACGGCGCAAACGTCGTGCTCGCGGATATCCAGACCGATCGCGTGAAGGCGAACGCCGAGCGTCTGGGTGAGCGCGCCACGTGGTGGGCGGGCGATCTGTCGACGATCTCACGCGCCATGGCCGACGCGATCGTCGACAAGGCCGTCACGCATTTCGGCGCGCTCGACATCGTCGTGAACAACGCCGGGATCATTCATTTCGCGGAGTTCGTCGACTTTGCCGAAGACGACTTCGACCGTGTGCTGCGCGTCAACCTCAGGGCGCCGTTCCTGATCGGCCAGGCTGCCGCCAAGGCCATGATCGCGCAGGGCACGCGGCGGCGCCATCATCAACATGTCGTCGATCAACGCCATCCTCGCAATTCCGACGTTCGGTCGCGTATGCGGTCTCGAAAGGCGGCATCAAGCAGCTCACCGCGGTGATGGCAGTCGCCCTCATTCCCCACGGGATCCGCGTAAATGCCATCGGCCCCGGCACGATCCTCACCGACATGGTCAAGGGG
The DNA here is from genome assembly GCA_963764895.1 of uncultured Pseudomonadota bacterium. Taxonomy (GTDB): domain Bacteria; phylum Pseudomonadota; class Alphaproteobacteria; order Acetobacterales; family Acetobacteraceae; genus CAVXUK01. The sequence continues at coordinate 1,497,113 of CAVXUK010000004.1, read as the reverse complement.
TCGGTGATGGCGAACGATGCGCAGCGCAAGGCGATCCTGTCCCGCACGCCGATCGGCCGCTGCGGCGAACCGTCGGAGGTCGCGAGCGTCGCCTCCTTCCTGGCAAGCGACGACGCCTCCTACATCGTCGGCCAGACGATCTATCCTGACGGCGGACGCCTGATCCTGAACTACACGGTGCCAGTCAAGGACTGAGCGATCTGGAAAGGCGCTGGCTCATCGGCAGCGACCGGCCCTCTCAAGCCGCATCCTGGCCCGAGAGTTTTTCCAGGAACTCAGTGTGGGACTGCGGCCGCGAGAACATCGGATAATTCTTCTCGACCGCAAGCTGCTGCTCCTCCAGGCTCAACGCCGCGGTGCAGTCGGTCAATGTGACGACATTGTAGCCCTTTTCGTAGGCGGTGCGCATCGTCGATTCGACGCAGCAATTGGTGAGAAACCCGCCAAGGGCGACGTTGGTGATGCCGCGGCTGCGCAGGATGAAGTCGAGATTGGTACTGGCGAATCCGCAAAGGCCGCGCTTGCCCTCGATGACGATGTCTTCCGGCTTCGGCGCAAGCGAGTCGACGATCTCGGCGCCCCACGTCCCTTTACGGAAGGACCTGGAATCGACCACGCCCTTGAGGATGCCGTATGGCTCCCGGCTCAGCTCATGGTAGTCGTCGGTAAACGTGATCGGCGCGAAGATGATGGTTGCGCCGAGCGACCTTGCTTTCTCGACCGTCTCGATGGTGTTTGGCAGCATGTTCGTGCTGGCCATGACCGGCTTGACGGCCTGATGCAACGTACCGCCTTCGCTGGTGAAGTCGTTCTGATATTCGATCAGAACCACGGCCGTCGTCTTCGGGCCCATCGTCTCCTCGGGACTGTTGTTGAATGTCCGAGCCAGGTTGGCACTCGCGTTGTCGACGGAGGGTATCGCAGCGCCAAACCTGCCGGCAAGCCCACGCGTTTCCTTCAGCAGACTTCCCGTCGCGCCGCGCGAGGGCGTCCACCTACCAGCGCTGATGGACGAATGGCCGAATACGTCGGTCTGTACAGCTCGGCAACCGCCTTCATCGTGGCGGCGTCCAATGGGGGCGGCCTGGCGGGCGATGACCCCGGGTGCGGCAATGCGATCGCGACCGCAGTCGCGGAGTGAGGCGGAGATGGCGCCGCCCGGGGCTTCACCGGCTGATCCCGCGTCGCAGAACGGCAAGCTCAAACGCGAACGCGACCGAACGCGCAGGGAGCGCGACTTACTAAGAATAACCATCGGCCTCTTCGCGGAGGTGCCGAGATGAGGTTCGCCTTCATCGAGCAGCATGTTGGCGCCTTTCCGGTGCGCCTCATGTGCCGCGTGCTCGACGTCTCGCCGAGTGGCTTCTACCCATGGCGGGCACGGCCCGAGCGCGCGCGGGCAGCCGGTGATCGACGGCTGCTCGACGATGTGCGGCGGCGTCAATAGCGGCATCAAGGCCGCGACGGCAGCCCCAGGATGCACGCGGCGCTCCGTGCACAAGGCCGCGTCTGTAGTCGCGGCCGCATTGAGCGGCTAATGCGCAGACACGGTATTCGCGCGCTGACGGGCCGCCATTTCCGGCCGCACACGACCGACAGCCGTCGCTTCCTCCCGGTCGCCCCGAACCTGGTCGCGCAACGGTTCGTCGCGCCCGCGCCAGACCGGATCTGGCTGGCCGATATCACCGACATCGCGACCGGCGACGGCTGGCTTTACCTTGCGGCGATCCTCGATCTGTCGACGCTCAAGGTCGAACTCGTCCGACAGCGACGCTGGGGGACCCACGACGAGGCCCGCTGCGACCTGTTCGCATACATCGAGGCCTACTACAACCGGCAGCGCATCCACTCCGCAATCGGGATCTCACCCCGGAACAGGCCGGGTCGAAAGAGGGATAACCCATGTCCATAAAAACGGGGGAAGATCAACGCACTCCATCCCGCGCTCCCGATCACCTCTCTACAGGTCGGGATCCTACCTGGAGTTGCCCCGGCTCGCCATCCGGGCCACCTCTGGCGCCAGACCTGACAGAACCATGGCGGGCACACCTTGCGGACTGCGTATGTCAGTCCGCACGTCCGTTGCAGACGAACGCTGATCAGTAACCGTCGACCTCGACGATGGCTTCGGCAAAGGCCTGCGCAGAGGCTTCCCGCCTGCTGCCCCTCTGCGGCCGCGTCAGTGGCCCGCGCTTTGGCCGCCGTCGACGTGAAGGATTTCGCCCGTCACGAAGCTGGCCGATTCCAGGTATAGGACCGCGTCGACGACGTCCGAGATCTCACCCATGTGGCCGACAGGGTGCAGGGCGCCGAGCTGCGCATGCGTCTCGGCGGGATGCATCGGCGACTTGATGATGCCCAGAGCAACCGCGTTGACCCGAATACCGCGCCTCGCATATTCGATCGCGAGCGATTTCGTCACGCCGTTCAGGCCGCCCTTTGTTAGCGACGCCAGCGCTGCCGGTGCGCCGGCGACCGCGTGGTCGACTAGGCTCGTCGTGATCTGCACGACATGGCCGCTGCCCCGCTTCTCCATCTCGGCGACGGCGAGTTGCGTGATGTGAAAGAAGCCGGTGACGTTGACGCCCACGATCGCCGCGTAGTCGGCCTCAGTGTATTGGGTGAACGGCTTGGCGATGAAGATGCCGGCATTGTTGACGAGCGTGTCGATGCGCCCGAACCGGGCGATGCCTTCGGAGATTGCACGCTCGGCGGTCTTCCGATCGGCGATGTCGCCGGGCACTGAGAGGACTGCTTCGTCGTCCGACGGACTGATCGACCGCGCCGTCGCGACCACCCGGTAGTTGCGATCGCGGTACGCCTTAGCGAGGGCCGCGCCGATGCCCTGCGATGCGCCGGTAATAACGACAACCTTCTTTGCGGTGTCCATAGAAAACCTCCTTTTATACATCTGAGGGGTTGGTGGAACAAGGCCGAGCGGGCCGTGCGCCACCAATTGACCTGAGGTTATGCTCTATCGGCCGGTCGCGAATATTCACAATTCGGCAAACACTCTTCCGTTGCGCGATCGAATGCCGGATCAAGCCCCGACATCTGTCAGGCGGTTCTGTCAGGTCCCGCGTCAGATACGGCCAGAACGGCGAGGTGAGGCAGGTCCGGGCAGTGATCTGACACTGTCGAGGGGTGATGGGGGACGCCGGATGGTATGCATGTGCTGCGGGTCAGCGGCGGTATCGGAGTGGCGGGACCGGACCGCCCAAGGCCATCGGCGCTTCCGCCGCCGGGACTGCGGCCGGCAGTTCAACCAGCGCAGCGGTTCTGTCAGGTTTCGCGCCAGAGGTTTCAGGGATGATCGGAAACCCAGTTAGGCTGTGCAACCTGCAGGATTGCGAGCACCGAGGCTCCGCGGCGATGCTGGAGCAGACAGAGGCAGGGACTGGCTGGTTGTGGCGAGTGCGGAAACGGCAGAAGTTGCGAAGTTCGTCGTAGCCTCGACAGAACCGCGCGGCCGAGCCGAAGCTCTTGAAGCCGCGCATACATCGGATGCGGCCTTTGATGCCGCGGTGGTCCTGTTCAAGGCGATTGTTCAAGTAATCGCTGGCCCGGTACTCCACGCGCCGGCCGAGCGTGGAGCGGATTGCTCTCGGGTACGATCCGTGTCCATCAGTGGTGACACGATCCGGACTCATGCCGGCGGCGGACCGGGCCGAACGGAAGAACGCCGTGGCCGCAGCCATGTCGCGGTGCTCGCTGAGCATGGTGTCGATGAGAGCCCCATGCCGGTCGATCACCCGATACAGATAGCACTAGCGGCTCCGAATCTTGAGGTAGGTTTCGTCGACGAACCAGGAGCGGCCGCCAGCCCCAGCCTTGCCATGGCGGCGCTGCCGCAGGTCGCGGGCCAGGACCGGTGTGAGCTTCGCTTCCCAGTCCCGTCCATCGATCTGCTTCGCAGCTCGGTCATGACTGAGAGTCCTCTCTGATTGGGGTTGCCGGGGTCAAGCTGCTTCTCTCGCCTCATGCCCTTCCCGAGGGTCACTCGCTTCTCTTCGCGGTCGGCGCATGGCCGCCGCATGATGGGGTTCAGGAGGGCGAGGCGTCTCAATCTGTCCCGCGACCTTCGGGGCGTCGCTGCCCTCCGGCTCCGGACTCTCAACGAGATCGCCTCGCCCATCGTCCCCACGGGAACGACGTTGGTTCCGCCGCCTCAGGCGGAAACTGGTAGGCCGCGGCTCAGGCGGCGGGTGTAACGGCCTGCTTGCCCCAGCGGAACTCGCTGCCGTCGGCCCACATCCGGTGCAGGATCACCGCCAATTTGCGGGCGACCGCGACACGGGCACGCGCCATGCCCCGGCGCTTGGCGATGGTCATGCCCCACGCCCGCAACGCCGACCATCTGGTGCTGCGGATCAGCAGCGAATGCGCCGCCTCGTAGAGCGCGGTGCGGGCCAACTCGTCACCGCACCGGCTGATGCGCCCCTGCACATCGGTCTCACCGGATTGATAGCGTCGCGGCGTCAGGCCGAGATGCGCGCCCACGTCACGCGACTTGCGGAAGCGCTCCGGCCGGTCGACGGTGGCACGGAACGCCAGCGCCGTCAGCGGCCCGACGCCGGGTACCGTCATCAGCCGGCGGCAGGTCGGCTCGACGCGCACCTCATCGAGCACGCACTTGGTGAGTTTCTCGATCTCACGGGTCATGGCGTCGATGATGGACAGCAGTGATGCGACCAGACCGGTCAACACGGCGTCGCCGACGGCCAGCTCACGCACGCGGGCCGGGAAGTCCTTGCGGGCTGGCGTGCCGACCTTCAGCCCAGCCTCGCGCAGCAACGCCCGGACGCCGTTCTCGAGGTCGCGCCGCTTGTTCAGCACCATCCGCCGCGCCGTGAGCAGCGCCCGCCAGGAGCGGCAGGTCGGGCTCTTCACGTGCACTGCGCGATACCAGCTGGTGCGCCTGATCTGCGCGATGCCGCGTGCATCATTACGATCGGTCTTGTTCGGCATCGCCCCCATCGCCGCCTTGGCCTGGCGGGCCTCGATGCAGATCGCCGAGATCCCGGCCGCCGTCAGCCCCTGGTGCAGCCACGCCGTCAGCGAGCATGCTTCCAACCCGACGCGCTCCATCACCAGACCGCACGCGCTGAAGAACGCGACCAGCGCCTCCGGTTCGCTGGCAGCACGCACCTCGCGCACGATCCGCCCCTCTTCATCGACGATGCAGATCGCCGTCTCTTCCAGCGACACGTCCAAGCCGGCAAAATAACCCACGGCTGCTCTCCTCGATGCTTGTGGCCGATGCACACCGGACCACGCTCTCTCATCCCGAGAGGAGCAGCCACCTGGATCATCCGGGTGAGACCCCAATCACCCCATCTGTCTCGAAACTCTGGTTGGAGGGTCTTGAAACTGGGAAAATCCAGGGAATCTGAGGCGTCCCTCACTCCTGGAGGCGTTGATGTGGACCCCCAAGACGCGGGCGGAGCATGACCGGGACGACCTGCGCTACCCGAGCGATCTGACCGACACCGAATGGCAGATACTCGCACCACTGCTGCCTCCACCTGCCGAGACCGGCCGGCATCGATCCTGGCCGATGCGTGAGATGATGAACGCGATCTTCTTTGTACTGCGCGGCGGTTGCACTTGGCGCATGCTGCCGGAGCATTTCCCGCCACACCAAACGGCGTATCGCTGGTTTACCCGCTTTCGCGACGATGGAACCTGGGAAGTCCTGAACCACCACCTGGTGATGCTGGATCGCGAGCGCGTCGGTCGCGAGGCCAGTCCCAGTGCGGCGGTCATCGACAGCCAGAGTGTCAAAACCACTGAAGCCGGTGGCCCTCGGGGCTACGATGCCGGCAAGAAAGTCAACGGGCGCAAGCGTCACGCCATGGTCGACACCGACGGACGAGGAGTGATGCTCCAGGTCCATCCGGCATCAATCCAGGACCGTGACGGCGCAATCCCTTTGCTGCGCGTTTCTCGCCCGCTGCTTCCCTTCATCGAGCGGATCTTCGCCGATAGCGCCTATGCCGCCGAACGCGTGGCGAACGCGACCAGGATCATCGTCGAGATCGTGCGCAAGCAGGCCGGTCAGATTGGCTTTGCCGTCCATCCCAGACGTTGGGTGGTCGAGCGCTTCTTCGCCTGGCTCGGGCGAAACCGCCGTCTCGCCAAAGACTTCGAGGCAACTGTCGCCTCGGCGACAGCCTTCCTCTACGCCGCTTCCGTCATGCTGCTCACACGACGGCTCGCTCGTTCGGTCTGAGATTCGAGTCGGACTCTGAACACGATGCCGCGGTGAAGAAACATCTCGGCCAGGTCCCGCAGGGTCAGGCGGTAGCGCAGCCGCCACAGCACCACCAGCGCGATCACGTCGCTCGGATACTGCGTCCGGTTCCGCACCCTGGCGCTGCGCTCGTTGAACTGCCGGCCGCAGTCCCGGCAGCGGAAGCGCCGATAGCCTTGGGCGGTCCGATCCCGCCGCTCGGTTACCGCCGCTGACCCGCAGCGTGCGCACTCCATCCCGCGCTCCCGATCACCCTCAACGGGTCGGACCCTACTGCAGCCGCGCCGGCTTACCATCCGGGCCACCTATGGCGCGAGCGCTGACAGAACCACCTCGGTCGCGCCGCGTGCGCACGCCGTGCTACTGACCGACCAGGCCGGATGGCACCACTCCGATCGGTTGGGGGCGCCGCAGAACATCACGTTCATACCGCTGCGGGCGAAATGCCCCGAGTTGAACCCGGTCGAGAACGTCTGGCAGTTTATGCGCGACAACTGGCTGTCCAACCGCGTCTTCCACTCCGAGCGCGACATCGTCGATCACTGCTGCGATGCCTGGAACAAGCTCATCGCCCAGCCCTGTCGCATCATGTCCATCGGTCTGCGAGACTGGGCGCACGGGCTCCGATCACAGGGCGTTGGTATCAGCCCTTCAAGCCGGTGAGTGCAATGCTTTCGATAATACGGCGGCGAAGGATGAGGAAGACGACGAGCATCGGCAGAACGCTGACGACGGAACCGGCCATCAGCTTGCCGTAGTCGGCGCTGAATTTGAACTGAAACGCTGTGAGCCCGACTTCCATGTTGAAGAGCAGTTGATCATTCGCGACGAGTAGGGGCCACAGGAACGCGGCCCAAGCTTGGATGAAGGCGAAGATACCGATCGCGCTAATCGCCGATACCGAAAGTGGCGCGATAACGCGGAACAGGATCCACCATTCCGACGCGCCGTCGATGCGTGCCGCCTCGAGCAACTCTGTTGGGATTGCCGAGGCCACGTGTTGGCGCATGAGGAAAATGCCGAAGCTCATGAACAGATATGGCAATACGATTCCCTGGTAGCTGTTGATCCACTTCATTGCGTTGAGTTGCAGATATAGAGGAATCATGTAGCTCTCAAACGGCACGATCGCGGTTGCGATGATGAGGCCGAACAGCAGGCCTCGGCCTGGAAAGCGATATTTTGCGAACACCGTGCCCGCGAGCAGCGAAGTGACCGCGACGCTGAGCGTGGCAACAAGCGAGATGCCGACGCTGTTCGCGAAGAAGCGCGCAAACGGCGCGACCTCGAAGATACCGACGAAGTTTTCGAACGTTGGCGCGCGCGGCAGCAGGTGCGGCGGCCAAACCGCGATCTCCGGCGCCGACTTCAACGAAGTGGCCAGCATCCAGACCATCGGAAGTACCATGAGCGCCGCACCCGACATCAGGACCGCGTGAATGAGCGCGCTGGTGACACGGCCGGCCAAGCGGCGGCTGCGTGGCTGCATACGCTACTCCTTGTGCGTCCGCATGAAGCGAAACTGAATCACGGTGAAGCCGAGCACGAACAGCGTGAGCATCACTGCCTCGGCCGACGCATAGCCCATGTGCAGATACTGAAAGCCGTTCTGGTAGATGTCGAACACCAGCACGCGCACCGCCTGTCCCGGAGCCGCCTGCGAGCCAAGCGTCATCACATAGACTTGTGTAAAAACGTTAAACGCGTTGATCGTCGCCGTGACGACGACATAGAGCAGGATCGGCTTGAGCAGCGGCAACGTCACCCGCCAGAACCGCTGCCAGTCAGAGGCGCCGTCGAGACTCGCGGCCTCCATGAGGCTCTGTGGGATGTTGCGGATGCCGACAAGGAAGAGGACCAGGTTGTAGCCGAGCATCTTCCAGACACCCATGACGATCAGCGCCCACAGCGCGATGCGCGGATCGGTAAGCCACGGCACGGACGGAATGCCGAAGATCGAGAGAAAGTAATTGAGAATACCGTAATTATAGTCGTAGATCCATTTCCATGCGATCGCCATCGGCACCATCGGCGTGATCACCGGCAGGAAATAGGCGGTCTGGTAGAACGCCGAGAGGCGGCTCCTGTGGACTAGGACCACGGCGAGCAACAACCCTAGCACCGTACTGAGGCCGACTGTCGCAATCGAGTACACAGCGGTGTTCTTCACCGCGAGCAGGAAATTCTCGTCGACGAACAACGAGGTATAGTTGCCAAGGCCGATGAACGGCTTGTGTGCGCTGATCAGGTTCCAACGGTAGAAGCTGAGAATAACGCTCCAGGCGATCGGATAGACGCGCACACCGACGAACAGCACGAGAATGGGCGCGAGGGCGGTATAGCAGAACAGCACGACCGACCATTCGACGCCGAGAACTCGCAGGTGCGGCCTTGCCCGCCGCACCGCGGCCGTGGCGGGCATGGTCGCCGCCTGTTCCCGGCTGCCGGACAGATTAGGCATCCTCCGCCGTCAGCTCCGCGCGTAGAGATCTGCGTCCTTCAGCAACTGGTCTGTCTGCTCCGCCATCGCGTGAATTGCCTCCGCCACCCTCGCGGGGTTGCCGTTGAGCCCCGGATCGACGAAGGCAGCTGTCAGCTTGTCGGCCATGCGGCTCTGGATCTCGTCCCACGGCGTCAGCACAGGCTCGACATAGAATTCGACGTCCCTAGGCGGATCCACGAACACGGCGAATTGTGGGATCTTTTCGAGCAGCGGTTTCCAGTCCACGTCGGCGCGCTCGGAGACCCAGCCGGTCATGCTGGTCAGCAGAAATGCGTTCTGCTTGCTGGTAAGGAATTTGAGGAAGTCCCAGGATGCTGTCTTGTTGCCGCTCTTGCCATTCACGTATACGTTCCACGGCTGCAGCAACATCTTGTGGGGACTTGACGCTGCCCAACGGGGAATCGGCACTACGCCGTAGTCGAGGGTATTGTTCTTCTCCTGAATCTCGCCGATCAACCACGCCTCGCGAAACAGCATAGCGGTGGTGCCGGCGACGAATGCGGTCGCGTCGTGCTGCACTTTCGGATCGTCGACATGGTATTTCTGCACCACGTCAACGACGAACTGCAGGGCGGAGCGGCCGGCGTCGTCGTCGAAATTGTTGTGGTATTTGCCGCCGGGCGTCTTGGCAACCACCGAGGCGCCAGCTGCTTCCAGCAGGTAGCGGAATTTTTCGGTCACGCCGCTGCCCTGGCCAGAAAGGCGCAGGCTGATGCCGCTGCGCACCATCTTGCCCGAGGCATCGAACTTCACGAGCTTCTGCGCGGCGGCGATCAGCTCAGAGAATGTGTCTGGCGGACCGGCGATGCCCGCCTCCTTGAAGAAGGTCTTGTTGTAGTACATCGAGGCGCGACTACCTTCCATCAGCGGCAGGCCGTACGTCTTGCCATCGATCGCCGAGAACTCGACCACCTCCTTTGTCCAGGCGCCACTGCGGAGATAGGCATCGATATCGGCTGGATTAGGATCGATCAGCCCGGCATCCGCGAAGTTAACGCTGATGTTGGTGCCGATGTCGAAGATGTCGGGCCCGGTTCCGGTCGGCACCGCCGTTGAGAGCTTCTGCTCGCACTCGCGCAGCGAGGTCGCGAAGATCGTGACCTTCAAGCCCGGATTCTGCTTCATGTAGGCGTCGGCAACGGCCTGGTAGTACGGCTGCAGCTCCGGAAAGCCCGTCCAGATCGAGAGAGTCGTGTCCGCGGCCCGCGCCTCGCGTGCGGGATGCAGCGCGCAGGTGCCGACCAGCCCGACCCCGGCAGCCAGCCGGAGCGCGTCGCGTCGTTTCAGACCCCTTTTCTCGCCGCTACCCTTGCTCATTTGACCCATCCTCCCTTGGCACAGCGCTGAGAAATGTCACCGACCTCCAGCATCGTGAACTGGCTCGCGCCGGTCGCCAGCACGATGTTCGCGGCTCCGCTGCGTGCGACCGCGTCGCGGATAACAGCCGCGCCCTGTGCAGCGGCGGCCGCGCCCAGCGCCAGTGCGTCCTGGCAAATCGCGATTCTCATGACATCGCTCGCGCCTTTACCGGCGTGGCGGCATGCGCCGCTCGTATGTTACCGTCGGTTTCGGCACGCCGGGACGCACCCCAGACGGCGGGCCAAGGCGGGGGCACCGCCGTGGTGGCGCGCAGCACGAGTTCACTCGGGAAGCGGACGCATCGCGGCAACCGCTCGCCGCCAGAGAGCACATCGATTTGCAGATCGGTCGCGCGCGTGCCCGCCTCGAAACATCGCGTCGAGACTGACGAGAGCAACGGATAGGTCTTGAGCGCGACTTCCCCGTCGCATCCGATCGGGCTGAAGTCGGCTGGCACCGACAGCCCGCGCCGGCCGGGCCCGGCCATGATGCCTTGCGCGACGACGTCACCGGACGCGAGCGCCGCCGTCACGCCAGATTTCAGCAGTTCGCCGGCGTATGCCTCGCCGGATTCGTAGCTTGATCGCGTTGCGCCGATGCGTACGAGGCGCAGCCCGAGCCGTCGTACCGTCCTCGCCACCGCCTCGCTAAGCTGACGATTGGACCACGACATCGCGGGGCCGGCAACATAGGCGATGCAGCGGTGGCCAAGCGCCGCGAGGTGCTCGACGCCGGCGGCGTAGCTTGCGGCCGTGCCGACGAGCAGGCGGGAGAGTTGCTTGATATCGCGATCGACCAGGATCAGCGGCCGCCGTGCCGCGTGTTCCTCGACGCGCGCCTGCCGCATGCACGTCGAGACGAGCGATAAAGCCATCGACCTGCGCTGCGAGCTTACTCAGCAGTACCTCCTCCAGCTGCGGCGTCTCATCGGGAACGTCGCGTAGCCGTGATCGCGCGCCCGCGCGCCGCGCATGAGAGCGCGAAGAAAGGGCTGGTGATGGCTGGCATGATCAACGTGGTATCACCGGCGCGGCCGGTGCTGAGCGCCCGTGCAGTCGCATTCGGTGCATAGCAGGTCCGCTCGGCAACGGCTCTGACACGCTCGATTGGCTCTGGGCTCAGCAGGTGTGGATGCGTGAACACTCGGGAGACCGGCGCGCGGAAAACCCCGGTGGCCTCAGCAACGTCGGTGATTGTCACCGGCGCATCCCTAGTGGCGCGCTCGCGGGCAGCCATGCGGCCCTCCGTTGTCTGCGATGTTATCTAACCGGTTTGATGGATTGCGTCAATCAGCGAACCAGGGGCCGTGCATCCGCGCCCGATCGGCTCTATGATGAGGCGAACCGCAGGCGAGGTCAGCAGCGATGAAGAAAGTCAGGGTCGGGATCATCGGCAGCGGCTTCATCGCCGATCTGCATATGCACGGCTACCGCCGCGTGTTCGGCGTGGACGCCGAGGTACGCGCGGTGGTCTCCCGCGGCGAGGGCGCGGACCGGTTCGCCGCGCGCTTCGGTATCCCGCAGGTCCTTCACGACTGGCGTGCGCTGCTGGAGGACGATGAGATCGACGTGATCGACATCTGTACCCCGCCCGCGTTGCATTCCGAGATGATCATTGGCGGCGTGCGCGCCGGCAAGCATGTGATCTGCGAGAAACCATTCACCGGCTATTTCGGCCGGCCCGGCGATGCGACGCCGATCGGCTCGCGCGTGCCGCGGGCGGTGATGCGCGAACGCGTCCTGGCCGAAATGGAGACAGTTTGCGCCGCGGTTCGCGCGAGCGGCAGGCTGTTCTGTTATGCCGAGAATTGGGTGTACTCGCCGTCCATCGCCAAGACGGCGGAAATGCTGGAGGCCACCCGGGACAAGGTGCTGTTCATCAAAGGCGAGGAGAGCCACAGCGGCTCGCATGCGGCACACGCCGCGCAATGGTCGATGACCGGCGGCGGGGCGCTGATCCGTCAGGGCTGCCACCCGCTCGCGGCAGCGCTGTATCTCAAGCGTGTTGCCGCAGCGGCGCGCGCCGAGCGCATAGACATCGTAGACGTCATGTGCGATGTCGGCACGTTGTCGAGCAATCTGACGGCGGCGGAACGCACCCACATCCAGGCGAACCCAGTCGATGTCGAGGACTGGGGCCTGTTGAGCTTGACCTTCTCCGATGGCACGAAGGCGGCGATCTTTGCCGGCGATACCGTGCTTGGCGGCGTGCGCAACCTGATCGAGACCTACACGACGGGCGGCGTGCTACACGCCAACATTACGCCGAACACACACCTCGTTAGCTATCAGACCGATGAGGCGAAGCTGCGCAACGTCTATATCACCGAAAAGGTCGATCGCAAGACCGGCTGGCAATTTGTATGTGTCGATGAGGAATGGACGCGTGGCTACCTCGCTGAGATCCAGGACTTCATGGAGTGCATTGCCTTCGGGCGAGAGCCGCGTGCCGGGCTCGATCTTGCCTCCGACGCAATCCACGTCCACTACGCTGCGTACCAGTCGGCCGAGGAGGGCCGCCGCATCCGGCTGTGACGGCGCCACGCTTCAGCCTGCGACACGGTAGCGCTGCACCGTATCTTCGTTAATCTCGATGCCGAGTCCGGGGCCGGTTGGCACGGTCACAATGCCGTCCCGCGGCCGGATCGGGTGGGTGAGCAGCTCGCGTCGCAGCGGATTGGCGGTGACATTGTATTCCAGATACGGGCAGTCGCGTACCGTCGCGATCACGTGCAGTGTTGCAGCGACTAGGATGTCCGTCGACCAACAGTGCGGGATCATCCGGACCGAGCGCGTCTCCGCGAGCGTCGCGATCCGCGACGCCTCGCTGATGCCACCGACGCGCGCTACGTCCGGTTGGATGATGCGCAGGCCACCGCGTTCCATCAGATCCATATACTCGGGGCGCGCGGTGAGCTTCTCGCCGGTCGCGATCGGCGTCGGGGAGGCGGCGACCAGCCGGCGGAATCCTTCCAGATCGTCGGGAGCCAGCGGCTCTTCAAGGAAATAGACGCCCGAATCCGCAAGGCCGCGGGCAAGGTGTAGCGCGTCATCGAACTGCATCGGCGTGCCAACATCGACCATCAGGTCCATCGCATCGCCGACCGCCGCACGCACGGCCTCCACCCGCGCCAGATCCTCACGGTAAGAGCGGCCGAGCGAACCCCAGCCGAGCTTCATCGCGCGGTAACCAGCGGCCTTGTGGCGCCGCGCGAGCTCGGCGGTCTCCGCGGTCGTGTCGGGCATCAGGTCACTTGCGTAGATCGGCAGCCGGTCCCGCCGCGCGCCGCCGAGCAGGCGAAAGACCGGCTGGCCGGTCGCCTTGCCGAGAATGTCCCACAACGCGATGTCGATCCCGCTCAACGCATGCATGAAGGCGCCGCGCCGTCCGTAGGTCTGCGTCGCGAGTTGCATCTTGTCGGTTAGGTGCGCAATGTCGAGGGGGTTCTCCCCGATCAGCAGTTCGCGCAGGCCACAGGAAGAGACCGAGCATAGCGGCGCCTCGATGATCGCCTTGCTGATCGTCGGGTTGCTGTGCGCTTCGCCGATACCGGTGATGCCGGCATCGGTGTGGACGCGGATGAGCAGGATCGACTGCGCTCCATCGCCGATGCACTTCACCTCTGGCAGGCGAAGCACGGTGCTTTCGATGTCGGTGATCTTCACTCTGGTCCTCCGCGAAAGTCGGCTCCCGGTGCCATGCTAACGACAGCAAATTTTGATTCCACGGGATTTTCAAAACAACGAAAGTCGGGCTCGCTTGACGGTGTGGCAAGGCTGGAGCAGGCGGTGCGGGAGCGTATGGCTCCCGGCTGCCGCGTTACCCGATGGCTGCTCCATCAAGAGTTAAACGCACTGCGGACGAGCGGGCTCACTCAGCGCGGGAACAGCACGCTCGGGTCCGGAGTGAAGCGGGCCAGCTTCGCTGGGTCGAGCCGCACCGCGAGGCCCGGCCCATTCGGGATCGAAAGATAACCATCGCCGTCAAGCGTGAAGGGTTCCGCGAGAATGCCATCCACGTAGGGACTGCCGCCGATGAATTCGACGAGATCGGTCTGCGGCATCGCGGCCGCCAACTGCAGATCCGCGGCGACGCCAAGAGCGGTATTCCAGCCGTGGCCGATATATTTCACGCCGAATTCGTCGGCAAGCCAGGCGATGCGGCGCTGTTCGCTGATGCCACCGACCTTCGTTACGTCAGGCTGAACGATGTCGAAGGCACCGCGCGAAAGCCAGGGCAGGAAGGACTGGCGGCGCGTCAGAACCTCGCCACCGGCGATCGGCACAGGGCTCTGGCGGCGTAGCGTGCAGTAGTCCTCGAGCGCGTCCGGACGGAGCGGCTCCTCGAACCAGCCAACGTCGAATTCTCTCAGCATCTCCGACGTACGCAGCGCCCATTTGAGTCCGTGCGGCCAATGCGCGTCGCTCGCGCCAGCGTCGACGAAGAGCTTTGCCTCCTCCCCCGCGGCGTCCCGGGCGGCGCGGACGATCGCTTCATCCAGTTTCGGATCGAGCGCCCGGCCAAAGGGCCCCCATCCAATCTTGAAGGCACGAAAGCCGCGCGCACGGAAGGCGGCAACATTGGCCGCCATGCTCCCCGGTTCGTCCATGAGCAACGAGCAATAGGGTTGAACGCGCTGGCGGTAGGTCCCGCCGAGCAGCCGTCCCACCGGTTGGCCGGTGGCCTTCCCAAGGATGTCCCAAAGAGCGATGTCTATACCGCTAATCGTGTGCGTCAGCGTCCCTCCGCGGCCCATCCAGAACGTGTTTTGGTGCAGCTTCTCCGTCACGCGCTCGGGCTCCAGCGCATTCTCGCCGTCGAATAGTGGCTGCAACACCTGTAGCGCCGCCTGGACCAGGCGGCCGTCGGTAAAGACGCTCCCGTGGCCGGTAATGCCGGCATCAGTGTGAACCGCGATCAGCGCATGGACCGAATCCTCAGGCTTGATTTCAGCGGACCATCCGCCTTTGGGACTCTCCCCGAACAGCGGCGCCGCCACGATTGACGTAATCTTCAGTCTTTGCATTCACCTTTGCTCCGGTTCACGTGCGCGCGCCGCGCGAATCGCTCCAGCTGTGCCGCGACCATACCTCGATCCGCCGGACAGCCAATGCGGACGGATAGCCGACGGCGAAGTATAAAATTGCCGTAACGGTATAGACCGTGAAGTATTGATAGTTCCTGGCAGCAATTATCTGCCCACTGAACATTAGCTCCTGCACGGTGACAACCGATGCAAGTGCCGTGTCCTTGAACAATGCAATGAGATAGTTTCCGAGCGCCGGCAGTACGATCCGAAAGGCCTGCGGCAGTACGATCTTCCTCAGCGTTTGCCACGGCCTAAGGCCAAGGCTGAAGGCGGCCTCCCATTGTCCCTTTGCAACCGCCTGGATGCCGCTTCGGTAAACCTCGCTCATATAGGCTGAATAGTTCAGCGTCAGGCCCACGATCGCCGCCGTGATCGGTTCGAGACGCAGTCCTGCGCTGGGTAGCACATAGTAAAGATAGATCAACTGTAGGATCAGCGGCGTGGCGCGGATGAACTCGACGAAGAAATCCGCGGGCCAGCGGATGCTGCGGGACGGCGACAGGCGCGCAAGCGCGAGCGGAATCGCCAGCAGGCCGGCAAGAACGATCACCACCAGCGTAAGCATGACGGTGATCGTCAGGCCATGCAAGAAAACCCAACCGTAGTCGCGAACGACCTGCGGGTTGAACAGGTCCATTGGGGTCTCTATCTCCCGCGATCAGAGCGGGAAGAAGAACAGATTGCGGTTTGAGAGGCCGTACTTCTTCAGAACCGCCGATACCTCGCCGTTGCCGCGCATCTCG
This sequence comes from uncultured Pseudomonadota bacterium, assembly GCA_963764895.1. Taxonomy (GTDB): domain Bacteria; phylum Pseudomonadota; class Alphaproteobacteria; order Acetobacterales; family Acetobacteraceae; genus CAVXUK01. The sequence continues at coordinate 1,481,166 of CAVXUK010000004.1, read as the reverse complement.
GCAAGGCCCTGAGTATAGCCTACGCGGAGCGAACAGTCCTCCTTCCGTAGGGAATAGCGGGCATAGCCGTAACCATATTTGTAGATCAGGTCATCCGGCACGTTAACGTTCGGCACGATCGCGATAGGCGCGGATTTGTTCGCGTCGAGATAGCTCATGACCTTGACGTCGTCCTCGACGATCGCCTCGACACGGCCGGTTGTGATCGCCGCGAATTCCTCGGCGTCCGTCTGGAACGGCGTCACCGTCACGCCGATCGTGCGGAGATACTCGTCCGCCGCGGATCCCGCGACGGCACCGACCTGCTTGCCCTTCAACGCGTCAAAGCTGTGTGGCACCGCGGTGTTGGACGTCTGCGTCACAATCGCCGGGCCGTACCACCATGCCGGACCGGAGAACGATACCGCCTTCAGCCGATCCGGTGTGATGTGAATGTTGGCCGCCACAACGTCGATGCGGTGCGACAGCATGGCGGGGATCAGCTGGCCAAAAGGCATCACCTCGTATCGAATCTTCGTAATTCCCAGCCATTTCAGCACGGCCTCGTTGATCTCTACGTCGAGGCCGCCCGCCTTGTTGGTTGTGGGATCAAGCGAGGAATAAGGAGGGGACGGCGATATGCCGAGCGTAACTCCGTCCTGCTGCGCGCGGCGCAGAGAGCTGTCACCGCAGTTTTCGAACAGCGGCGTGGCCTCGGTCCGGAATTCCTGAGCGATAGCAGCGCTCGTCGTCGTAGCGATGAATGCCAGACACGCCGCGAAGACTGCCTTGTGGAGCATGTGTTTACCTCCCTACCCTTTATGATTTATCTTGGTTGTATACAATCCCGGTTGTAGCCCGTCGTCAAGTCCGATCAGAAGGAGTCCCTCTTGGCCGAAGCAGCGAGACCGCGCGTCGCCCCCGGCGCGGATCATGACGCAGCGGAATGGGGAAGGATGCGGCCACGCACGCTGGTTGGACAGGCGGCCGACTCCATCGTCGCTGCCGTGGCGCGCGGGCTCATTTTGCCGGGCGATCGGGTCGTCGAGCATGAGCTCGCCGATGCCCTCGGCACCAGCCGCGTTCCCGTGCGCGAAGCGTTGCGGCTGTTGGAAAGCCGGGGGCTAGTGGTTAGCGAGCCCTACAAGGGCATGAGGCTCATGCCTCTGACCCGTGCGCGCGTCGACGAGGTCACCGAGGTTCGCGTCGCCTTGGAGACCACCGCCGCGCGGCGCGCGCTGGCCCTTGGCCGAAACGACGGCCCCGCCCTGCGCGGTCTGCAGCACGCGATCGACGAGATGGAACTGATGGCGGCGCGCCGCGACGGCTATGGGCTGGCGGGCGCCGATGCCGCCTTCCACCGGAAGATGTGCAGCCTGAGCGGCAACCAGGTGCTGTGCACCGTCTGGGAGACAATCGCTTTGCAGACGATAATCATCGTCGGCCTGTCCACGCTCGGCAAGTCGATGACTGGCATTATCGAGGAGCATCGCAGCCTGCTGGAAGTATTCTCGCACGGCGACGCGACAGCTCTGGATCGCGCGATCGAGGAACATGTTCGTGTTCAGACGGATGCAGTGGATTTCGAACGGCTGATTGCCGAGCGGCGCGAAATGCGGCTGCGAAGCACTGGGGAGAAGCAAGCGCAATGAAGATCGAGGCGGTCGATTTCTTTTATCTGGCGATGCCGCAGGTCACAACGGAGGCCGACGGCAGCCAGGACGCCCTTCTGGTGCGCGTTGCGGCCGGCGGGCATATTGGGTGGGGCGAATGCGAGGCCTCACCGCTGGTCTCGATCGCCGGCTTCGTCTGTCCAATGTCCCACGGCGTCTGCCGGCCGGTCGGCGCCTCCGTCCTGGGCGAGAGGCTTGATGGCCCCGCCGACATCGGGCGCATCGCCGCGCGCGTCGCGTACGATAGCATGGACCTGCTACAGGCGCCTCATACGTTCTCGGGTATCGAAATGGCGCTGTGGGATGTGCTCGGGAAGATCCGGCAGGAGCCAGTCTGGCGGCTGCTGGGCTATGCTCGGTCCTGCAAGAAGCTGCCGTACGCATCACAATTGTTCGGCGACACGCCGCAGGCGACGTTGGAGGGCGCGCGTGATGCGATGGCTGCCGGCTTTGCCGCGGTGAAGTTTGGCTGGGGACCGATCGGCCGCGCCGATGCGCGTGCCGACGCCGACCATTTCGTGGCGGCACGGGAGGGGCTTGGGCCGGATGCCGTGCTGCTGATCGACGTCGGCCAGATTTGGGGTGAGGACGTGGCGGCAGCGGCCGAGCGCCTGCCAGCCTTGGAGGCCGCGGGCGCAATGTGGCTCGAAGAGCCATTCCACACCGCCGCCCTCTCGGCCTACGGCCGCCTCTCGCAACGCGCCAGCACGGTCAAGCTGGCCGGCGGCGAGGGAGCGCACAATGTGGCGATGGCGCAGCACCTGATGGAGTATGGTGCCGTCGGCTTCATTCAGATCGACTGCGGCCGCATCGGCGGGATCGGGCCGGCGAAGGCGGTGGCGGATGAAGCCGTCGCGCGTGGCATCACCTTCGTGAACCACACGTTCACCTCCCATCTCGCGCTCAGCGCGTCGCTGCAACCTTTTGCCGGGTTGGCCGATCATCGCATCTGCGAATACCCGTTCGCGCCCAAGAAGCTGGCCTCGGAGCTGACGGTGAATCACCTGACCCGGGACGCGGTTGGAGACGTCGCGGCGCCCGATGCCCCCGGCCTTGGCATCGAGGTCGACGTCGAAGCGGCGCGCCGGTATCTGCAGGACGTGGAGATCAAGGTGAACGGCCGTGTCCTCTATGCGACCCCCAAGCTGAGGTAGGCCGCGCCGATACTCATCGACCTTGCGTTGCAGACGTTGGGTGATCAGAGGTCACAGCGCCCGTTGTTGGATAAACAGCACCGCCTTTATCACCCAAAGACAGCGACCGCGCAGCGAACCTGGATGCCGCCATGTTTGGTGCGGCGGAGCTGGCGTCCGATGGGCGATCGGAACACTGCCGGCGGCTGCAGAGCCGGGGCGATCCGAGCCCAAAGGGGCCTGTTGACTTTGCGTCCCTTGCGCGTTCGGCGCACCGCGTGTCCGGCCAGGACCCGTTGCGACCACCGAAAACCGATCTCATTGAAGGACACGTCCGCGTGCCGTGGGCTGATATGGTGGAACACGCCAGTGATCGTGCGGCGGACCCCGTCATTGAACCCTTCGATCGAGTTGGCGTGGACGAAGCCACGGGCATATTCTCGATCAGAGTGGCGGACGGTGTCGTGAGCAGCGAAAGCGTCGCCGATAGAGATGTTCCGCGGGCAGCGCCAGGGAGACAGCAACGAAGCCTGTGCCGGGTGCGCAAGATGCGCAACGAATCGCCGTACGCATCCGGCCTAATAGCGCAACACCTACGCCGGTATACCTCGCTTACTCCTTCGAACAACTGGCCAGAACCTACGTCGCATTGAGAAATTTTCCTGCCTCGACTATGGATCAATAGACGGCCGCGGACCGCGCCACATTGGGTGATCAAGGGCGAATACCAGTAAATACTCGGAAGGGTGTCATGGTCGCGGTGCTCGACATTGATCCATTTTCGCCGGCCTTCCTGGACGATCCGTTCCCGGCGCAAGCCGCGATGCGGGACGCCGGGCCGCTCGTGTTCCTGCCAAGCCATCGCATCCACGCTGCCGCGCGCTGGCAGGAGGTGCATGCGATGCTGAACGACTGGCAGACCTACTGCTCGTCGCGTGGCGTCGGCCTCGCTGATTTTGCCCGTGAACCGCCGTGGCGCCCGCCGAGCCTCGTGCTGGAGGCCGACCCGCCCGCCCATACCCGCGCCCGCGCCGTGCTCGACCGCGCCCTCTCGCCGGCCGCCCTTCGCCCGTTGCGCGCCGCCCTCGCGGTATCCGCCAACGATCGCGTCGCGGCGGCGCTGGAGGCGGGCGAGATCGACGCCATCCCCATGCTCGCCGAGGCGTTTCCCCTGTCGGTGTTCCCGGACGCGATGGGGATTGCGCGCGAAGGGCGGGAGCATCTGCTGCCCTACGGCTCGCTGGCCTTCAACGCCTTCGGCCCCGACAACGAGTTGCGCCGCGCGGCACTGGTCGACGCGGCACCGCACATTGCCTGGATCGCCGCGCAGTGCCGGCGGGAGAATCTCGCGCCGGAGGGCATAGGCGCCGCCATCCATGCCGCTGCCGACCGCGAGGAGGTCACGCCGGAGGAGGCCGGGCTGCTGGTCCGCTCGCTGCTCACCGCGGGCCTGGACACCACGGTCGCGGCGATCGGCGCGGCTCTGTTCTGCCTCGCCACGAATCCGCATGCCTGGGCGCGGCTCCGCGCCGACCCCACGCTCGCGCGCGCCGCGCTCGAGGAGGCGTTGCGGCTGGAAAGCCCGGTGCAGACCTTCTTTCGCACCACGACGCGGCCGGTCGAGCTGGACGGCATTGCGCTGGGTGAGGGGCAGAAAGTGCTGCTGTTCCTCGGCGCCGCCAACCGCGACCCGCGACGGTGGGAGCGGCCGGACGAGTACGACCTCACGCGCCGCACCGCCGGCCATGTCGCCTTCGGCTCCGGCATCCATATGTGTGTCGGCCAGTTGCTCTCCCGGCTGGAGGGCGAGGCGCTGCTCGCGGCGCTGGCGCGGCAGGTGGCGACGATCACGCTGGCGGGCGTTTCGGTGCGGCGTCAGAACAACACGCTGCGGGCGCTGCGCTCCTTGCCGTTGCGGCTGACAGGGTAGGGGTGGTTGAAGCGACCGAATACCGCGGGCCGCACCCTCACCCGCTTGCGGTAGAGGATTTTGGACTTCAATCGAATCCGTCTTCCTGCTGCCCCAGCAGTGCCGCGACCGCTCCCGCGATATCACGCGCGCAATAAGGCTTCGCGACGATGCGCGTGTCTAATCGCCCGCCGACAACGCACGGCGTCAGCGTGTCCTCAGCGGGAGAACGCCAGGCCAGGTCGTTGCCGAACGCCTTCATACAAACCCAAGCCTCGCCAAGCCCAAAAGCAAGCTGCACGGCAGGGCCGGACCGGACGACATCGCCAAGGCTCGCCTCATCGCTGAAGCCACCAAGGAGGTCTCACAACCAGACACGGGCTTCGTCGTCCATCGTCACAGGTCCAGACTTTGCGGAAGAATGACGAGATCTCGGATCGTGATGTTCCTCGGCCGGGTGAGCATGAACAGCACGGCCGCCGCGACCTCCTGCGGCTTCATGAGGCTGCCGGCCGCGAGCGCGTCGTCGAGTTTTGTCTTCGGCCAGTCGTTTAGCAGGGCCGTCACGACCGGACCCGGGGCAATTGCGCCGACCCGGATGCCGTGCTTGGCGACCTGCCGCCGCAGCGTATGGACGAACGCATGCACCGCATGCTTCGACGCCGTGTAGACCGGCTCGACGACGACCGGGATCAACCCCGCTACCGAACTGGTCACGATGATGTCGCCGGTCCCGCGCTCGACCATGTGCGGCAGGACGGCATGGATAGCGCGGAACGTGGCGTTGACGTTCAGGTTCAGCATGCGGTCCCATGCGTCGGGGTCGCCCCCGACAACGTCGCCCCCAACGTAGGACCCAGCATTGGCGTGGAAGATATCGAGCTGACCAACCTTGTCCAGGATCCGCGACATCATGCCGCTCACGCTCTTCGGATCGAGAAGGTTGACCACCAACGGGATCGCCTGGGGCCCGAACTCCGCGCAAACCTCCCGGAGCTTGTCCTCTGCATAGTCGATGAGCACGACGCGGGCGCCAGCGACCGAAATGGCCCTGGCGCATTCGAGGCCGATGCCCGACGCGGCGCCGGTGATTGCCGCAATTTTGCCCGATAGTTCCTCGCTCATTTCCGAACTCCCTTGATCGAGATATCGTCAGCCGCATGGAAGGGGCGCTTTCGTTGCGGTCTGCCGAAGTATCGAGCCGTCTGCTCCCACCCGCGTATTTCCCGACAGTTTCGTGGTCGGACGGGCACGTGCAGCGCCGGGGAGCCCGCACGGTTCATGTGCGTAGGCGGGCCACGCCCTTCGCGGGCCCGCTGCCCAAACGCCGGCAACAGGCCGCTGCGCGGAGCACGGACGCCGCGCTCAGGCGCGACCATGCGACACGCGGGACCGGCGGGCCAGGGAGTCGACGATGACTGCGATGGCCAGCACGCCGCCGGTGATCATGTAGCGGAGCGACGAAGAGAGATCGAGCAGCGTCAGCCCGCTCGCGATCGATTGGATCACGATGATGCCGAGGAGGGCCGAATAGGCGCTGCCGCGGCCGCCAAAGAGGCTCGTGCCGCCGATCACGGCCGCGGCAATGGCATTCAGGTTGACATCCCCGGTGCCGGCCTGCTGGCTCGCAGAGGCGAGGCGGGCAGCCGCAAGCACACCGCCAAGAGCAGCAAGGGATGAGCACAGCACGAAGGCGGTCGCATAGATTCGGCGCACATTGATGCCGGCGCGCCGCGCCGCCTCGCGGTTGCCGCCCACGGCGGTTATCGAGCGGCCCCACTTGGTTCGCTTCAGCGCGTAGTCCGTCGCCACCACGAGTCCCACAAACAGGCCGAACATCCAGGGGATGCCGCGGTCGCCGTTGAGGTAGAAGACGACCAGTTCGATGCGCCACCGTGAACGCGACCGTGCGAAACAGCAGGCCGGTCAGCGAAGGCGGCGTCAGGCCCGCTTCGCGGCGGCGGGCGGCGGTGCGGTAGCCGGTCACGAACATCGCGACACCCGCGATCAGCACGAGCGCGTAGGCCACGACATGCGGCATGACGAGCGTCTGGCCGAGATTCACCAGCGTCGAACCATAGGGCAGGTTGATCGAGCCGCTCGCGCCCAGGATGTAGAGCTGCATGCCCAGAATCGCGAGCAGGCCCGCCAGGGTGGAAACGAAGCTCGGCATTCCCAGCCGATTGAACAACCCTGCGTAAATCAAGCCGAACATGGCACCGACCGCGAGCGCCACCAGGATCGAGACGGCGACCGGCCAATCGTTGTTCACCCAAAGCACTCCCACGAGCGCCGAGGCGAAGCCGCTGACCGAGCCGACCGAGAGATCGATCTCGCCGACCATCAAGACGCAGACGATGCCCAGCGAAATCACGCCGACGGTCGACGAGTTGAACAGCAGGTTGACCAAGTTGTTGCTCGACAGGAAAACCGGGTTGAGGCTCTGGAACGCCGTCCAGATGATCGCGAGCCCGACCACGACCGGCAGTGATCCCAGGTCGCCCGACCGGACGCGGTCCAGGAATGCAGCGGATAGCGCCCGCAAGGCCAGTGTCGTGCCTGACGCGGGTGTCAGCCCGGTCGAGAGCGGGTTCGGTCTTGATGTTCACGCTCGCGCTCCTCCCGTTAGATCCTTCTGGGCCTGCCGTCGCCCTGACCGGCGAGACACCGCGTTGTCGGCCGCGCCGGTGATGGCGCTGACCAGCTCCTGGTTCGACGCATCAGGGTAGAAAACGCCGTTGTTGCGTCCAAGACGCAACACGACAATCCGGTCCGCCACCGCGCGCACGTCCTCCATGTTGTGGCTGATCATGATCACGGCGAGGCCCCGATCCCGGACGCGTTCTATCAGGTTCAGCACTTCCGCGGTCTGCGCCACGCCGAGGGCCGCCGTCGGTTCGTCCAGCATGATGAGCTTTGGCTCAAGCAGCAGCGACCGGGCAATTGCCACCGTCTGGCGCTGTCCACCGGACAGCGAGGCGATCGGCTCGCGTACGCTCGGGATGCGGGCCGCAAGTTCGTTCAGCAGTGTCCAAGCCCGGATTTCCATCGCCACCTCATCGAGCGCGAAAGGGTTCTGCTCCCTGCCGAGAAAGATGTTGGCGACGACATCCAGGTTCTCGCAGAGCGCGAGGTCCTGGAACACGGTGGCGATGCCGAGCGACAGCGCGTCGTTCGGGCCGGCGAGCGTCACGGGTTTGCCGCAGAACGTCATGGTGCCGGTGGTTGGCGGATGCACGCCGGCCAGCACCTTGACCAGCGTAGACTTGCCTGCCCCGTTGTCGCCGACCAGGGCCACGACCTCGCCTGCATGGACATCCAGGTCGATGTCGGTCAGCGCCGAAACCGCACCGAATTGCTTCGATATGCCGCGCAGCCTCAGCACGAGTTCGCCGGCCGGCGGCGGTTCTTGCGATGTGTCGGTCATCTGCGTTGGGCCCTCCGGAACCGCGTGTGGTCGGTCGGGACCGTTAGCTGCGGGCGTACACGGTCCCGTCAGGCAAAGCTCAGGGCGTTATACCGAGTTTCTTGCAGCCTTCGGCATAGCGTCCCGTGCAGAGCACGGCAGGCGATTCGATGGGCTTGCCGTTGACGTCCTTGTCCACGATTTCGGCCTTAAGATTCTCGGCCGTCACCAGCGTCGGCGTGAAAAGCTTCGTCGGCGTGTTGAACAGGGTGGTGTCAGTGCTGGGCTTCTCACCGGAAAGCAACGTGATCACGACATTCGCCGCTGCCTCCGCGACGATCTCGCTCGGCTTAGAGATCGTGTTGTACTGGTCGCCCGAAATGATGAGCTGCAGACCAGCGATGGTTGCATCGTTGCCGGTGACAGGCGGAACCGGATTGACGCCCGCCGCCTTGAACGCCGCGATGGACCCGCCTGCGGTGCCGTCGTTCGCGGCGACGACGCCGACGATCTTCTTTTGGAAGCGCGAGATCTGGCCGCTCGTCCATTGCTGCGCCTTCGTGGGCAGCCAGTCCGGCGTGTCGTATTCGGCCAACGTGGCGTAGCCGCCATCCGCCAGGCCTTCGTGGATGCCCTTTTTGATCAGGCCCGCGGCCGCGTCGGTCGGCGAGCCATTGATTTCGAGCACCCCGGCGTCGTTTGTCGGCGCGGACGTGGCCTTGAGATGATCGACGAGCGATTTTGCAATGACCTTGCCGATCTCCTCGTTGTTGAAGGAAACGTAGAAATCGGCCGGGGTCGAGGGAATGGGCCGGTCATAGGCGACCACCTTGATTCCCTGGCCCTGGGCCTGCTTGACCAACGATGCCGCCGCGGTCGAGTCAACCGGATCGAGCACGATCGCCTTGGCGCCCTGCGAGACGACCGAATTGAACTGCTGCTGCTGGCGGGACGCGTCGCCATTTGCGTTCTGATAGAGGACTTTGCAGGACGGGCACAGCTTCTTCATCTCGGCCACGAAGCCGGGGTGATCGTGCTCCTCGTAGCGGGTGGACCCCTCGTCCGGCATCAGGAACGCGACGGTCGCGTTCGAGACCGTCGCGGCTGACGCGGCTGTGCTGCCGAGAAGGCCAACGGCGATCGCGGCTGCAATCTGGATCTTGAACGTCGACGCCATGGTGTATCGGATCATAGACGTTTCCTTCCCCTCGGCCGAAGCCGGATTGTTTGCGTTCGGTCGCATGCTGATCGGCGGAGGCGAACGCTTGGGTATGCCGCCGAATACTCTGATCTCTCAGGCCGCTGCGGCGAAATGACGCCCGTTGCGCCGGAGGGTACGAAATTTCGACGGCGGCATGCCCTTCGCAGCCAGGAACTGGCGGTTGAAGTTCGACAGGTTGTTGAACCCGACTGCGTAGCAAATGTCGGTGATCGTCAGGTCGGCCTGACTCAGGTATTGGCAGGCGAGCTCGATCCGTAGCGAGTTCACGTAATGGACGAAGGTCATACCCGTGTGCTTACGGAACGAGCGCGAGAACGTACTGACGCTCTGCCGGTTCAGTTTGGCGAGATCGGTCTCGTTGAGGTCTTGGGTGAAGTTGCATCCGATGTGCTGGAGCATCAGGTTCATGGTCGTCGACAAATATGCCGGCGGATTCGGCTGGAAGCTGATGCTGGCAAGCGGGCTCCGCTGTTCGGCGTGACCGATCAGGTCCAGGATGCTGACGAAAAGGGCAATGCGGCGCGCCTCCGATGCTTCGAGCAGGTCGCGCATCAATGGCCCGATACGCCTGGCCAGCTTTTCCTCGAACAGGACGCCCCGGAATGCTTCCTTCAGAAGCGGCTGCATAAAGCGAAGCTCCGGAAAGGTCGTCATGCAGGCGGAGATGAACTCGCTGGTGAACTGGAGAACAAGGCATCGCTCCTCGACGCTTTCGCCCTCGGAAATGTCGCTGATCCAGTTGTGCGGCAGGTTGGGGCCAACCAGGACCAGGTCGCCGGGAGAGAAGGGACCGATATGATCGCCAACGTAGCGGTCACCCGTGGTCGTGGTGACGAGGTGCAATTCGTATTCCGGGTGGAAATGCCACCGAACCGTTCGATAAGGATAGCCATGCGACCAAATTTTGAAGGACTGGTCGTCTCGTACCTGCACCAATTCCAGATCGGGTTCCACTACGAAACTCCTCCCAGTCGCCATATCGTCCTGGTGCGGCGCCGCACAAGCGACGCACGTTATTGGACGAACGTCTTCTTGCCAGCGATCTTTGCCGCCGTAGAACCCTTATCGGGTCAATTGAAATTGAGGAATATTCTATGCAAAGCCGCGCGGCAACATGCTTTGCAGCGCAACATCAATACTTTTTTGCCAAATCTGCTCAAAAACGCTAGATTGGATCAGCCGATCCGGCTCGATCGCCACTCGCCACCCCGACGCCAAAGCGTGCAGCGGCGGTGCAGCAGGACGCCCGGTTCTGTCAGCTCTGGCGCCAAACGGCACCGGGGCGGCAATCCTATAACGCGTGAGAGCGCTATCAGGCAGCAAAGCAGACGAATCTACCGGCGAATTCGAAGCTAAATTGCTCAGCGCGAATCTTTTGGCGCGAGAGCTGACAGAACCGACGTGGCTGCGGTAGCAAGGGCCGCCGATCACGAGAGAGAGAACGGCCGCACGGAAGTGTCTTCCTGAACCTCGGCCATGGCTTTGTCGTGGTCTCCCCTGCCGTCCTTGGGAGGCCATCGTATGATGGCGCTCGGGTCATTGTGTCAATCTCACCAGTATCAGAGCCGAATCGCCAAGAAGCGGCCGAGGCGTGGGGATTCGCGGAGCGCGGCGGTTGCGCCCCCGCGCGAGTCATCGATACATGCAAGCCCGGCGTCAGGCCAGCCGTCGGGTACCGGCGAACGACAGCAGCGTCAGCGGCATGCCGATGACGTCAATGAACGCTGAGACATCGGTGCCCTTTGTCGGAATATCGCCGCTCACTACTTTGACCCCGTAGTCCAAGCCGTCCCCCTGCGGCACGGGGTCGCGCAGTACCACGGCGGTCTGGTGCAGGGTCGAGCCTTCTAAAATCGAGAAATCGGCGTTGGGCGGATCGGACAGAAAGCTGTCCCTGCCCTCGCTCCAAAACTGCACGAAATCGGCTGGCCTCATGTTGCCGGCGATGCGCTCCGGACGGTCGGAGAAGAACATCGTGGCCGAACTCACGCCGTCGCGTGTCCGCGTGCTGGTCGTCTTTTCGAAATGCATGTCCTTCGAGGTCTGCACGAAGAGAAAATCGGCGTGCGGGGTCGGCTCGGCAGCGGCCGCCATTCCGCGCGTCCGCGCAACCACAAGCGAGACAGCGAAGTCCTGGAGCGGCGATAACCAGGATACGCCGAGTGTTCACGGCAAATTCCATTTGGACGTCCGCTCGATCGCCCCGGCGATGAAGGCAGCCGGCGCCACGCCGATTCGCAACTCGCCCGACAGAACGGCCAGAAGGACCAGCGCACCGATGCCAGAACGTATCGGTAAGGACGCAGAATGCCCAGGAGAGTGGTAAGCGCTATGCATTCTCGGCAGGGAATGAAAGCGCGGTCGCGGGATATCGACCACCCGCGAGTTGGCCGACGGTCGCAGGGCGAAGCCGGCCGCGGCGGAGCGGCTGATTCTGCATAGTGCTCCTGACACAAAGCGGGCACCATTAAGTTAGTGAGAGTTTTTGCTCTACCGGCCGGCAGCGTCGAGGGACTGAAGACACCACAGGACATCAACCGAGTGTTCACCGCGGTCACGGCTGGCGCGGCCGTTGGTGGCGGCAACATTTCCACGATGAAGAAACAAGATGGCGCGGCGATCTATCTCACCTCGACCACCCAGGGCCTCAGCCTTTCGCTGGCCGCCGAAGGGGTGAAGATATCGCTCGCTAAGTGGTCGCCACACGAACCGGCCATGTCTCCCTTCGGGGTACGGCGTGCGCGGTGCAGGAAGGGAACCCGAACATGAGCAGGACATCCATTGCAGTGCCCGCCTTCGTCGCGTTGATGCTCGCACTGGTACTATCAGCGTGCGCATCGATGCAATCGAACAAGCTCGACCAGCTCAACCAGCAGCTTCAAACGGCGCTAGCCGGGGAGCCGGTCGTGATAACCGAACAGAGCGGAACCATCACGCTCACCTCCAGCGCCGACGCTCTGTACCCCTCGGGCGGGTGGCAGCTTAAGCCAGGGGCGCCATTGCTGAGCAAGATCGTGCCGGCGTTGGCAGGACTGCAGCACACCAGGATCGTCGTCGAGGGCTATACCGACAACACGCCGGTCGGCCCTGATTTGCAGCGCATGGGGATCTCCAACAACCTCGACCTGTCGTCGAAACGGGCCGCCGCCGTCGTGACCTATCTCGCGTCGCAGGGCGTGAATCCGAGTCTGATGTCGGCCCAGGGATTCGGCGATACCCATCCGGTGGCTTCCAACGACACGCCGGAGGGGCAGGCGAAGAATCGCCGGGTCGTCATTGAACTCATTGGCGACGGCACCTAGCCGCGTCGGACCGCGCCGAACACGGGGACTGCCTGGAGGCGACCGAGGCGTTCGAAAGTTCATGATGAAAACGGGGCCTCGACGCCGACCGAATTGCCGCCGGCAATGCGCGGCGCGACAAGGTTGCGCGGACGGCGCATGCCGCGTGGCCAATGCCAGAGAACCGCGGCGACCCGACTACGCTCCCAGTGGACGATCTCGGATAGATCGGAATTGGAGAATTACAGCATGTCTGAAGCTCCGACGACCGACTTTGCGAACACAGCTGAAGGGGTGCGCCTTGCAGAGGATCGGGAGCAAGGGCTCCACTGGAAGCTATGGGGCCCGTATCTGAGCGAGCGCCAGTGGGGTACCGTCAGGGAAGACTACAGCGAGAACGGCGACGCATGGAATTATTTCAACCATGATCAAGCGCGCTCGCGCGCCTATCACTGGGGCGAGGACGGCATCGCCGGTTTCAGCGACGAAAGGCAGCGGCTGTGTTTTGCTCTGGCGCTGTGGAACGGGCGCGACCCGATCCTCAAGGAACGCCAGTTCGGCCTGACCAACAGCGAGGGCAACCACGGCGAAGATGTCAAGGAGTACTACTTCTATCTCGACAGTACACCCGACCCACTCATACATGAAGATGCTCTACAAATATCCGCAAAGGGAATATCCCTATCGCGATCTTGCTGAGACGAACCGGCAGCGCGGTCGCGCAGACATGGAGTACGAGCTGCTCGATACCGGTCTGTTCGACGAAGATCGCTACTTCGACGTGTTCGTCGAATACGCCAAGCAGACGCCGACCGACATCCTGATCCAGATCAGCCTGTGCAATCGGGGCCCTGACGCGGCCTCGGTTCACGTGCTGCCCACGCTCTGGTTCCGCAATATCTGGACATGGTGGCCCGAAGCGCCAAAGCCCTCCTTGCGAGCCGTCACGACGAAGAATGGTGTCGTCGGCGTTGCGGCGTCCGAAGCCGATCTTGGCGACTATTTCCTGTATTGCGAGGGCAAGCCGTCCCTGCTCTTCACGGAGAATGAGACCAACAATCAGCGGATCTTCGGCTCACCCAACGCGGGGCCCTACGTGAAGGACGGGATCAACGACTTCGTCGTCGCAGGCAGGCGGGAAGCCGTCAATCCGCGACAGGACGGGGACCAAGGCAGCCGCGCACTACCAACTCGACGTTGGGCCGGGCCAGACTGCAGTTGTCCGCCTTCGGCTGACCAGGGCCGCGCCCGACGCCGTCGGCGATCCCTTCGGTAGCCGCTTTGCGGAGATACTGGCGCGCCGTCAGCGGGAGGCGGACGAATTCTACCACGCTATCACGCCCGCCGGAGTCGGTGAGGACGCGGGCAACGTCATGCGGCAGGCGTTGGCGGGCATGCTTTGGAGCAAGCAGTACTATTTCTTCGACCTGGCCAGGTGGCTCGCGGAGCACGGCTCCGATCCGACCCGAGGGGAGAGTCGAGCGACCCGGAATCGCGAATGGAGCCACATGATAAACGACGGTATCATATCGATGCCGGACAAATGGGAATACCCCTGGTTCGCCACCTGGGACCTGGCGTTTCACGCCATGGCACTCTCGACGGTCGACGTCGATTTCGCCAAAGCAGCAGCTCGATCTGATGCTGGAGTCCTTTTACCTGCATCCCACTGGGCAGATGCCCGCCTACGAGTGGAACTTCAGCGACGTCAATCCGCCAGTTCACGCGTGGGCCGCGATCTTCCTGCACAGGACGGAGCAGGCGCTTGGCCGCGAGCCTGATCTGACGTTTCTCGCGCGCATCTTCACCAAGCTCTCGCTGAACTTCACCTGGTGGACGAACCGCAAGGACCGGTTCGGCAAGAACCTCTATGAAGGGGGCTTTCTCGGCCTGGACAACATCGGCGTTTTTGACCGCAGCGCGCCGTTGCCGACCGGGGGCTATCTCGAGCAGGCCGACGGCACCGCCTGGATGGCGCTTTTCTGCCAGAACATGCTCGAGATCGGCGTGGAACTGGCGACGCGCGATCCGGCCTATGAAGATTTGGCGACGAAGTTCGCCGAGCAGTTCCTCTGGATCGGCCGAGCCATGAACGGGGCGGGTCCGGACGGCATGTGGGATGAGGAGGATGGGTTCTACTACGACGTCCTTCGCCTTCCCGACGGTCAAGCGATGCGGCTGAAGGTCCGCTCCATAGTGGGACTGCTCCCCATCTGCGCCATCACCGTCGTCGAACCGTCGCAGCGAGAGCGGGTTCCGGGCCTCGTGCAGACCTTCATGGAACGCCTGCGGCGGATGCCGGACCTGCTCGACAGCATTCACCGGACGGGGCCGGACCATCTGGGTGTGGGCGGGCGTGGCATCCTGGGTCTCGTGAACCAGAACCGGCTACGCAGGATCCTGTCGCAGGATGCTCGACGAAAACGAGTTCCTCAGCCCGTACGGCATCCGCGCGCTGTCCCGTTATCACGCTGAGCATCCTTTTGTGTTCTCAGTGCACGGCAATGACTACCGCGTGAATTACCTTCCCGCCGAGTCGGACACCGGCATGTTCGGCGGCAACTCCAACTGGCGTGGCCCGATTTGGATACCGGTGAACGCTTTGCTGATTCGTGCCCTGACGCAGTATTATTTGTACTACGGGGATTCGTTCAAGGTCGAGTGCCCCACGGGATCTGGCAATTGGATGAACCTCTTTGAGGTGAGCCGCGAGATCGCCAATCGGTTGACCCGCATTTTCCTACGCGACGAATCGGGACGGCGGCCAGTGTTTGGCGGAGCCGAGAAGTTCCAGACGGATCCTCACTGGCGGGATTGCCTGCTGTTCTACGAGTATTTTCACGGCGACAACGGCGCGGGCATCGGCGCCAGCCACCAGACCGGGTGGACAGGGAGCGTGGCGAAACTGATCGAAATCTTTGGGCGCGTTGATGCGCGTGCGCTCCTGAGAGGCGGAATCGCCGAGACCTTCGGCCGCGCAAGGTAAGTGGAGCTTGTGGGGGCGCCGATCTCCAGCTTGCAGTCACTGTCGGTACGGCGGCATATGAAACGGGCTTGCTTTGGCATAGCGCCCGGCAGACTGAAGGCCGGATGGCATCGGTCCTCACGTTGATCGACCTGGCGACTTCGGCGGCCGCTCATGCCGCAGTCAACTGTCGTGTTGTGAAGTTGCTACTGTTACACCAGGGCCGGTACCGCACGGCCCGTCAGACGTGTTGAACGACAGCACCGGCCTGCAGATTCGACGGGGCGGCTCAATGGCTGGAAGCGAAACATGGTGCGAAATCGCGTTGGAAATGCCGCAAACTGCAGCTGGCGGTCGACGCCGCCAGCTGCGTGATGTTGGCGCAGACGCTTACGGATCAGGCCGCCGCCGATCCGCCCCAGGTGGCGCCGCTGCTTGGTCGCCCAAACCGTGGCGTTACCGGCCAGGTGTGCGGGAGGTCGACACTGCATGTGGCAGGTCGATCCTGGGCTGCTCCCCTTTTCGCCGGAGCCTCGTTGCTCGCAGCCTGCGCCGGCCCATCCCAGCTTTCCAGGACGCAAACGTCGCAACGCGGCCTTTCGCGCTTCATTGCAGCGACGCAGGAAGCTGTAGATTGTCGTACAGCGATTGGGCGCGATCCGCGCTATGCGATTCTCAACGCACATATGCCGCTTGTAGATCTGGGTGCCGCTACCCTAGCTCAAATGCGTGATCCAAAACTCGCGACGCGCGACGAGATAGCGGCCTTGGATGTCTGGGCAGGCGATGTGAACAGATGTCGAGCGCAGCTTCTGCAAGTGACGGACACCACGATGCCGACCTTTGGGCCGATCATTGAGACATCACGGGACGATGACGATGCGGTACTGGTAACTTTGACGCAACGTGGGGCGACCTGGGGTGAGGCTGTCATGCGCCTGAAGAGCAACAGGACTGAGCTGCGCGCTCGACTCATCGCACGCGCCGACCAGGTCATTGCCGAAATCGACAAGCTCCAACAGGAGCAACTCAATCGGCGTACGACGATTCTCAGTTCGGTCATACGCATTCTGCCATGAGCTGCAAGTTTTATGCAGGCCTACGACCTCGTGGTTCCATGGCTTGGGGTTCGCGGGGACTACTATCCGTCACCGCGCTGGCGGATCGAACTGGCGGCCGCAGGCACGGGCGTCAGCGTGGACAGCGCGTGGGGCTGGAATGCCAAGCTGGGTGTCTCCTACTTGGTGACTCGTTGGTTTGACGTATCGCTCGGCTACGCGGCGTTAGGCGTAGATCGTGACCTTCCGCTGCGTTCGGACGCCAGCTCCCGATCGTTGCACCTTGTTGCCCATCGGCCCGTTTTGGCACTTGGTTTCCGCTTCTGAGTGCCGCGCGATAGCGACGGCGTCCGGTGGGGCGGTTCTGTCGGCTATCGCGCCAGAACGACGACCGGATGATCCGAAAGCAAGTTGCGGTGTGTAGCCTGCAGGATCGCGAGCACCGAGACTGCTCGGCGATTCTGGAGCAGATGGCGGCGGTAGGCGGGGACGGCAGAAGTCTCGAAGCGCATCGCAGCCTCGACGGAACCGCGCGGCCGAGCCGAAGTTCTTGACGCCGCGCATACGGCAATAGCCCGGCTCGCTACCCACGGGCCGCCGTCCTTGAAGGGGAAGGCAATCGAAGGACCGCCACCCCACTTGTTGACGCCAAGTTCGGTTCCGGTCGCGGTCGGGAAATCGATGACCGGGCCTGTGCCCCAGTAGAATCCTCTTCCCTGTTCTGGCGAGAGAAACAGGATGGTGTAGGTGTTGCCGAAACCGGCTAGCCCAGAATCTTCCACTGCCCTTCCGGCGTCCGGCACCAGCTGAGGTCGTAGATCCGTGGCGTCGGGCCGGCCCCGATCATGATCGAGTAGTGCAGCGCGTGGCACGGCATGTCGTTGGAGCGGAAGACGCGCACGAGCGTGACTTGCCCTGAGTTGCCCGATCGCGGGTTGCTCCAGGTCCGTGACTCGCCGGATTGCGGGGACGGCGCCTCATTCAGCGCGTCGGCGCTTTGCCACAGCATGCTCTTGTCGTCCTGGGTCAGCCGCGGCTCGTTGGGACTCCAGCCGAAGGTGCCGACCTGTGCGCCGGCGGGCCCGGCGATCAGCACCTGTCCGGCCGCCAACGCCATGAGGCAGGTCCGTGCTCGCATCCTTCGCGTCATCCATGCGGTCCTTTCCATCATGGCCTCCCGAGGTCCGCTGGCGCGCCCCTTGCTGCTCCATCGCCTGCACCAGCTCGCGGACCTCCTCATCGGTGGGATCAAGCGCCGCCAGGTTCCGCGCGTGCAGCAGGGCCGCGTGCAGATCGCCCTTCCCCCGCGCGATCGACACGAGTGCCACGAGTGCCACGAGTGCCACGAGCACGTTCGCGCGCCGCGCCGGTCAGGCCGGCGTGCAGCGCGATCCCGTAGTGCCACGCCGTCTGCCTTCCGCCTGGATGGTTCGGGCGCGGGACGTGCAGGCTGTGGTCGCGACGTTGGTCCACGACCAGAGTGGACCCGTCCGACGCCGAGACGCCCGCATGGGCCAATGTCGACGCGGGGGCGATCAGGACGATAGCCCCCGTCGATGCATTGAAGGCCGGTCGCAAATGGTTCGCCTCAAGTGCCAATAGGATCCACTCCGGCCGCGGCCGACCAAGACGCAACTCGCTGGGTCGACGGCGACGGCGGCCTGCGCAAACTCAGGTCACTGGGCCGCCGAGCGTCAGTTCGACACGCCGGTTCTGTGCCCGGCCCTGGGCCGTGTCGTTCGTAGCGACCGGATCCTGATCGCCGTGGCCGACCGCCGAGATCAGTGACGGGTCCACGCCCTGCGTGATGATGTACTGCATGACGCTATCCGCACGCTTCTGCGAAAGATCCTGGTTGTTCATAACGCCCTGTTGCTGCAGAGCAGGACCGACCTTGGTGTTGTCGGTGTAGCCGTTCACCACGATCTTGTTCTGTTGCGTGGGTGCCAGCTTCTTCGCCAGATTGGCAATCACGCGTTGCCCGCTGCTGCTGATCTCCCAGCCGCCCGACGAGAACAGCAAGTCGCTATTGACAGTGTACTTGATCGCGCCCTGCAGACGTGTGACTTGCGCCTGCATGGCAGCATTCTGGGAGGTCAGCGTCGCCACCTGCTGCTCGAGGTCCTTATTCTTCGCGTTGGCGGCATCGAGATCGCTTTGCCATGCGCATCCCGACAAGACCAGTGCCGAAAGCAGCGTCCCGCTCATGACGGTTATCTTCACACGATTTCTCACCGACTTGGCTCCCCACGTTCTTTGGCTTCCGCGGAACGAGCATCATGTCCCGTGCTCATATGGCAGGGCGTTCCACTAGCCTGCGATGGGAGGTTGGCCGGCATCCGGAGTTCAGGCTATGCAGATTCGGCGCTCCTCGCGGAGAACGGCTGGCCGCGCTGGCGCCGTAAGGTTGTCGAAGGGCTTTCGCCAAAGATGGATGGTGACGGTGCGGCGGACCGTTCCGCCGGTCGCCGTACCACGGCATCCGTCCGGGCGCGGGCCGAAAACGCACGCCGATCCGGCGTGGCGGTGAGGTGACGGGAGTGGCACGCAAGCCGGCCGACACATGCGCGCCGCTGCGGATGGGCGCTGTGGGCCCGCTCCGGTCCCCGCGATCCGGACGGGATTCCGGGCACCGAGGCACAAGGGGGGTACCAGGCTGCATCCCGCATCGCCCGATGAACGCCAGAATGTGCCCAAGGCATGGTCGCCATGTCGGCCGGTGGGCGCCCGCTGGCGGGTTCATCTCCGTGCGAATACGAGCACGCCGTTGGCCGGGATGACGACCGAGGCGGATGCGGCGAAGCCGTGCATCGGTCCGCCGCTCGCCTGGATTCCCGCCCCGTTTCCGGCGACCCACGGATTGGCCCAGTTGTCGTACACGTCGCTGTTGAACACCTCCGCCCAGAACCCGGAACAAGGGAACCCGAGGTCGTAGCTCCACCAGGTGCTCTCCGCGAGCGAGGCCACCACGATTACGTCCTGCCCCGTCCCGTCGAGCCAGCGGTGGAAGGCGATAACGCGGTCGCTGTCTGAGACGTAGTACGGGTTGACGTTGTCGCCCCGCAGCGCCGGCTGGCTAGCCCGCAGGTGCACGGCGTCCTGCGTGAACCTGAGATGGTTGACCATTGCGGCGTCGCTGCCGGTGTTCAGTCCCTGCCACCAGATCAGGTCGGACTGGTCGCCCGGATCGACGCCCCACTGCTTGTCCTCGAGGCACTCCTGCCCCATGAAGATCTGCGGGATGCCGGGTGCCGTGAGCAGCATGCCGGTGGCGAAGCGGCTGCGGCTGCGCGCGTACCAGCAGCGCCGGTCGGTCGAATCCGCGAGGGCGGGAATGCGGGGGCCGCGCCCTGTCATGACGAGGTCGTGGTTCTCGACGCAGGTGACGGCGCGCCAGGCGTGGTCGAGGCCCGGCGGATAAAGCGCGGAGGCTATGGCCGACATGGAGACGGGCGCCTGGGCGCCGCCCGACGCCGCACCGACCGCGCCCCGCAATGCGTTCCGCAGCGCGTCGTGCTGCACGACGTCGAAGCCCGCGCCGCCCTGGGCCGCTGGCGCCAGGATGGGCTGGACCGATAAGGGTATGTCGCCGAACTCTCCCGGCCAGAACTCCGCATTTTGCAGCATGCGCGGCTGCAGCTTCCGGAGCTGTGTCGTCAGGGAGCGGCAGAAGTTCCACCCGTTGGCCTGATTCGTCGACAGAAGGATGCTGACCTCGTCGTAGCGGAATCCGTCGGCGTGGAACTCCGTGACGTAACGGCTCGCGTTGTCCAGCAGTAACTGACAGACGTCGTCGTTCCACATCGCGAAGGCGAGGCCGCCGGTACCGCGGTCCTGATTCGTGAAGTAGAGGCTGTCGTTGTTGTCGCCTTTATCCGGGACGCGGTCGTAGAAGTAGATGCAGTTGTCGTCGAGCCTGCCGCCAGCGGTGAACCCGCCGCCATGGTTGTACACGACGTTCGAAAGTCACGGCGATGCCGTAGATATGGCAGAGGTCGACGAGTGCCTTCAGTTGGGCTGGCCCTGACTGGATGTCCGCGTGTGTGATCGGCGACATTTTCTTGGCGGCGAGCAGCCCGTTGATCATTGTCAGATAGCTGGGCAGATCCGCCGGATCGGCGACGTAAGGGAAGTCGGGCGAAAAGAGGTCGGCCCCGCCATAGCCCATCGAAGGGCTGGCTTCCTGCTCGTCGACCGGGAGCGGCTGGAGCACGTTTATGCCGAGCGTCGCCAGGTAAGGTACCTTGCCGGCCACGTCGAGGAAGTTGGAGGCCACGCCCGGCCTGCTGATGGCGTACGTGCCGATATGGGCCTGGTAAATCACCATGTCGGAGAAGTCTGGGGTGCGGAACTCCGCGTCATGCCAGGGATAGGCGTTGGACGGCCGGAGGACGCCAAAGCAGTTGGGGAACATGCCCGCCGTCGCGAGTTCGCGGGCGTAGGGGTCGCGCTTGTAGCCGTTCGAGCCCGTCCCGGAGACCCAGAAGCGATATTGGTCGCCGTCTTTCGCTCCGGCCTGAAAGCCGGTCCAATACCCTTTAGCGTCCTTGCCGAGAAGCCGGTCGACCGTCTGCTTGTCGAAGACCATCCCCCCGAACACGCCGTTCAGGTAAACCGCCGTCGCCCGCGGTGCCCAGGTGCGGAAAGTCGCACCTCCATCCAGTAGCGTCGCTCCGGTAGGGGTCGTGCCAGAGATGTTGTCCTGGGAAATCATCTCACGCCCTCCATCGAACGGTCGAGATTGAACAGCTCAGCACGCCTCGTCGAGGCGATATCTACGGGTTCGCGCAGTCTTCACCGGAAGTCGTAGAAGGTGCTCCTGGTGTATGGTTCCGTGACAGAGAAAATAGGGCGGAAGGTAAGTCGTGAATTAAAGCATTTATCTCATCATTTCTAGTATTTTGGTAATACGTATTATATTTTTCATCTCGTAGAGAGATTTTTGAACATCTTCGAACCATGACTTCACCCACCCTCGGATGTGCCCGGATTTGTCGTCCGCCGTTTGTGATTCCCGGTCATCCGGTTCCCGCATCGGCTGCCCAGGCAGGTGCCTGAACTGCCGCCAGGCGTTCTGCTGATCCGAGCACGCCCTGAACAGGACGAGATGCGCCTCCGAGCAGAGGTGCTGCCCATCCCAGGATGCGACCGGCCTTGGCAGCCCATTCGACGGTGTCCGCCATCGCCCATGAACTGTATCGCTTCGGGAGGCAGGTTTCCACGTGCCTTGCCCGCACGACGACGCTTGGCGCCGCGCCACCAGCCAAAGACTCTCTTTGCCATCATATACCAAAGACGCTCTTCGCTATCATATATGGGTAGATGGGAAAGGGCTGGATTGCGATTGAGTTGCATTTACAGCGGTGGCCGCATCCGCTAGATCGTCACGAGGCGGACGGACCTCCCCGCCGGACGAGGACCCGATCGCCGTGTATGTCTGTGTTTGCAATGCGCTGACCGACCGCCAAGTGAGGCAAGCCGCCGCGACTGCCGGCACCGCCAAGCCGAGCCACGTCTACGCCGCCTGTGGCTGCCGCGCTCAATGTGGCCAATGCGTCAGGGCACTGATCGACCTGCTGCGCGGCGAGGGCTGCGCGCTGCCGGAGCCGCAAACCTTGGACTGACCGCCTGTCCACTTGTCAGGTGCCTCCCCTTGGAGGAATGTCGTCGCCAACGAGACCGCGAGGGCATTCATGTTGCGCGACCCCAAGGTGATCGAGCACCTCAACACTCAGCTTACGAACGAGTTGACGGCCATCAACCAGTATTTCCTGCACGCACGTACCTTGGCGCATTGGGGTGTGACGAAGCTCGGCAAGCACGAATATACCGAGTCCATCGAAGAGATGAAGCACGCGGACGAACTGATCAAACGCATCCTGTTCCTCGACGGACTGCCGAACGTGCAGCGGCTCAACCCGATCCAGGTGGGCGAGGATGTCGAGCAAATCCTGAAGGCCGATCAGGCGCTTGAGGAAAAGGCGCTCGACGACCTGCGAGAGGGTATCGCCTATTGCGAGAGCGTGCGCGATTTTGTCTCCCGCGACCTGTTGGTGCAGATCCTGGAAAACGAAGAGGAACATATCGATTTCCTCGATCGCCAGTTCGATCTGATCAAGCAGATCGGCATCGAACGCTATGTGTTGCTCAACGCCGCCGCTGCACCTGATCAGGACGGTTGAGGGAAGTTTGTTGCGACAGGGTCTGCGCCCCGCAGATCGGGCAGCGACGTTGCGTCGGCCTCGATCAGCTTCTTGCGCCCGCCACCGGCAGATGCAAGCTGGCGCATTCCCCCGGATCAATGGTGAATGACGCGTGGCACGATGTGCTGCGCCCGGTGCCACTGGTCGTAATCCCAGGCGCTTCATCTCTCCCAAGGATCTTCGCGCAGCGCCGCAGCGCCGCGGCGGCTCGTCGGGCCCGTCGGGCCATAGGCGGCCGGTAAGTTGCGATGCACTTCCGACGCGTACTGCGAGCCGCGGCCGGAATGGTGGATGCAGCCTTTGCCGGGTGCTCAATCGCTGCGATGCTGAGGCCTTGCTTGCCCTCTGGCCGGTTCGGGAGACGACCCTGTGAAAGTATACATTTCGGTGGACATTGAAGGCGTGGCGGGAGTGGTGACTCCGCAGGAGGGCCAGCCCGGCAATCCCGAATACGAGCAGGCGCGCCGGCTGATGACGCTGGAGGCCAATGCCGCTATCGCCGGCGCTTTTGACGCTGGTGCCGAGGACGTTCTGGTCAACGACAGCCATGGCCCCATGGTCAACCTGCTTCCCGAGGTGCTCGACCCACGGGCGGAACTGATTCGCGGCAACATAAAGCCGCTCGGCATGTTCGCGGGGCTGGACAGCAGCTACGCTGGCGCGATGTGCATTGGCTATCACGCGGCCGCCGCCGATTACGGCGTCCTGGCGCACACCACCAGCAGCCTTGCCTTCGCCTCCATCCGGCTAAACGGACAACTGGCGTCTGAGGCAATGTTCTATGGCGCCTATGCCGGCTCGCTGGGCGTACCGGTGATACTGCTGTCCGGCGACGACGCGACCGAGCGCAGCTGCGGCAGCCTGTTTCCGGGGGCGCGCTTCGTGCGGGTAAAAACCGCGCTGGGGCAGCGGGCGGCTCGGTCGCTCGCACCGAGCGTCGCCCGCGCGCGCATTCACGAGGCCGCCGTCGAGGCGGTACGCGGCTGCGCCTCGGTCGCACCATATCGTGTCGCCGAACCGTGTAAAGTCGTGTTCGAGCTGACGAGCCCGACGCTCGCGGATCTCTGTGGCTTCGTGCCCGGCGCGCAGCGCGTTGATGCTCGGACGGTCGGCTTCGACTGCGCGACGATCACCGATGCGATCGGCTGGATGAAAGTATGCTCGTCGCTTTCCGCGCGGCTGCGCTGACGGTGTGGGGCACCGACCATGCTGGCAATCCCGGTGCCCCCATCCTGTGCGGTGCACCCGGACGGATCGTGTTGCCAGGCTTTCACGTCGAAACTAGTAGTGTCCGGCTGTCGTTCCGACCTTGCCTTTGAAGACGCTGTAGCTGACGGCCGTGTAGACCAGCATGAGCGGGAAGATAAAGACTCCCTCTCCCCAGAACATGAAGGCCAGACTGGAATGTGGTGCCGCAGCTTCGTCGACGGTGATGACGAATGGGATCATGTAGGGCCAGAAGGAGATCGCCAGGGTCCCGAACGCTGCGATGAAAATGAGTGCAACCATATAGAAGGGCCATCCGTCCCGACGGCGACGCACGCCGGTCGCCATGGCGATCGCTGCCGCAGCGGCGATCGCCGGGAAGACGAACAGATACGGCCGCTCTATCCATCGGTGCATGAGCGGAAGGCTCTCGGCCAAGGTATAGATGAAGATGATGGCCAGGACGACGAGCGCGCCGACCGCAAGCTTCGGTATCTGGCGCCAGGCTGACTCGCGAATCTCGCCGTCACATTTCTTGACCAGCCAACAGGCGCCAAGCAGCGCATAGCCGAGGCACAATCCAACCCCACAAAGTACGGCAAACGGACTGAGCCAGCCGAAGTTGCCGCCGGCATACTGGCCGTTCTTCATCGGCAATCCTTCGACCAGGGCTCCGACGGTCATTCCCTGGATGAACGTCGCCGCGAGGGATCCTCCGGCGAAGCTCCAATCCCATATCCACCGTGTCCGTTCTGCGTTGTGGCGAAACTCGAATGCCACCCCACGAAGGATCAGACCCGCCAGCATGACAAGAACGGGAAGATAGAACGCCGATAACAGCGTCGCATAGACGACCGGAAAGGCACCCCATAGCACGACGCCGGTTACCACGAGCCACGTCTCGTTGCCGTCCCAGATGGGGGCGACCGCACCCACCATGACGCGGCGTCTTTCCTCGCCATGTGCCAATCCGAACAGCATGCCGACGCCGAGATCGAACCCGTCGAGCAATACGTAGAGCAGGATACTGATGGCGAGGATGGCGGTCCAGAACATGACCATGGCTACCCTCCCGCGCTGTGGACGCCGACGCCTGGCGTCGGACGCGGATTGACGACCGACATCGGCCGGTTCGGGACTGCGGCGGTCGGCGGTAGAACGAGATGGCCGCCCGGTCCGACCCGCAGGAGCCGGTGGACGTAGACGGTACCGAAGACGAAGATGAAGCCATAGACGGCGCAGAAGACAACCAGCGAGATCGTCGCTGCGTGCACCGTCAGGAAGGGGGTCAACGCGTCGGCTGTCCGCAGGACCCCGTAGACCGTCCAGGGCTGGCGCCCCACCTCCGCCGTAAACCATCCGGTCAATATGGCGATGAACGGCAGAGGGAAGCCTAGAAATATCAGCCAGAGAACCAGACGGTTTCGCTCGATGCGTCCCTTGACATCCAAATAGGAGCCGACCCAGGCGAGCGCCAGCATGGCCAGTCCGCAACCCACCATGATCCGGAAAGTAAAGAACGGGATGAGTACCGGAGGCCGGTTCTCTGGCGGGAAGTCGGTCAGGCCGACTTCCTTGGACGTAAAGCTCATGCTCCCGATCAGGCTTCCGAGAATAGGAATCTTGATCTGATAGTTATTGCTTTCAGTGGTCGGATCGGGGATCGCGATCAACACCTCGCCGGCCGGCTGCTCGTCGTGCCAGCGACCCTCAATCGCCGCGAATTTCACGGGTTGATAATCATGCACGTAGTCGCCGGTGAGGTGGCCGAAGAAGATCTGCACCGGTACCAGCCCGGCACCAAGGAATAACCCCATGCGGAGCATGATTCGTGCCTCGGCATTGAATTCTCCGCGCAGCAGGTACCACGCCCCGGTCGCCGCAACACAGAAGGCGCCGGTAATATATGAGGCAAGCAGCATATGAGGAAATCGTACCCAGAGCACCGGACTGAAGATGATGCGGGACCATTCGTTTGGCACGAACACGCCGTTCTGGACCACATAGCCGACTGGCACCTGCATCCAGCTGTTATTGGCCATGATCCAGAAGGCCGACAGCGTGGTACCCAGGGCCACCATCCCGGTCGAAAACAGGTAGAACCACGGGGCGACGCGAGGGCGACCAAGGAGAAGGATCCCGAAAAAGCTGGCCTCGAGGAAAAACGCCGTGAAGGTCTCGTAAGAGAGAAGCACCCCTTGAATCGGGCCCGACACCCGCGCCATCACGTCCCAGTTCGTGCCGAACTGGAACGCCATCACGATACCGGAGACGACGCCGAGACCAAAGGTCACGCCAAAGATCTTGAGCCAGAATTCGAAGACGGTACGATACGCCGGCCGCCCGGTCGCGAGATGCAAGGCCTCGAGAACGGTGAGCCAGGCCGCCAGCCCGATCGTGAACGACGGATAGACGATGTGGAACGAGATGGTGAAGGCGAACTGCAACCGCGAGAGGAGCAGCGCCGTGATGTCCATCTGAGCCTCCGATGCTCTAGCCATTCTCCGTGCTTCAATGGCTGCTAACGCGAGGAGGCGGGCCGCTCGGATGGCGAAGGGTCAGTGCCTGACCACCAGAGAACGTCCTTGGCCGCTTCCCACGTTTTCAAAGACGACCAATGCGCGAAGCACGAGTGGCAGCGGCCGATTCAATCGTGACGGGCGATCGGTGCGGTTTAACCCCGTCACATCGAAATGGCTGTTCAATACTATGAGAGTGTTGCAGTACAGGCAGGTTGCCGGATCAGGTGGGGACCGTGCGGCAGCGGTCCTCGCCCAGGCTGCGTAATGAATGTCGTGAGGGGTGTTCTTGATTGCCCCGTGCGCGCGGATGGCATGGGCGGCGAGGGCGGCGGCGAGCGACGTGTCCGAGACGTAGAAGGCTGTCTTGGCCGAGCGGCTCAGCAGTCCGGTGCGGACGTTGCGGATAGAGACATTGCACGTGACCTTGATGATGGCGGCCCTGCTTGCCGGATGCGCGGTGACCCCAACCACACGGCGCCACCCATAAGCAGCAACGGGTGGTGTCCATCAGGCTGGCCGAATGCAACCGTCCGGTCTATCATCGGATGCCTCCCACGGACGTTGTCCCATGGCGGCGTGATGAACTTGGAATTTGCATCGCATGCGCATCGCCGCCATAGCTGCCATCCTTGTCGCTGCGGCTACCGTCGTGGTCGGCTGCGGGGACACGGCGACGCTTGCAGTCTCCGACGGGACCGGGCCGAACCCCAGCCTGCCGCCCCCGCGCGAGACACTGATCACCACGGTGAACATTGCCCCGGCAAAGGGTTGGCATGACGGGGCGGCGCCGATCGCCGCGCCAGGTCTGAGTGTTGCCGCTTTCGCCACCGGCCTCGATCATCCGCGCTGGCTGTTCGTGCTGCCGAATGGCGACGTACTGGTTGCGGAGACAAACGCGCCACCCAAGCCCGAGGACGGCAAAGGGATCAAGGGCTGGATCATGCGCCGGGTGATGGCACGTGCCGGGGCCGGGGTGCCCAGCGCCAACCGCATCACGCTCCTCCGCGACAGCAATGGGACCGGCGTGGCCGAGAGCCGTTCGGTCTTCCTTGAGGGGCTGCACTCCCCCTTCGGTATGGCGCTCGTGGGCAACGATCTCTACGTCGCCGATACGGACGCGGTCCTGCGGTTTCCCTACAAGGTGGGGCAGACGCGGATCACCGGACCTGGCGTCAAGGTGACAGACCTGCCTGCCGGTCCCATCAACCACCACTGGACAAAGAACCTCATCGCGAGCGCGGACGGGCAGCGACTCTACGTGACGGTCGGGTCGAACAGCAACGTCGCCGAGAACGGCATTGCCGCGGAGGACGGTCGCGCCGCGATATGGGAGGTCGACCTCAAGACGGGCAGCCACAGGATCTATGCCTCAGGTCTGCGCAACCCGGTCGGTCTCGCCTGGGAGACGACGAGCGGCAAACTCTGGACCGCCGTCAACGAGCGCGATGAACTCGGCAGTGATCTGGTGCCGGACTACATGACGGCGGTCACGGAAGGCGGCTTCTACGGTTGGCCGTACAGCTACTACGGCCAGCATATCGATGAACGGGTCAAGCCGCAGCGGCCCGATCTTGTCGCTCGGGCACTCGTGCCCGATTACGCACTCGGTGCTCATACCGCCTCGCTCGGCCTCGCCTTTTCCCATGCCGGTGCTCTTCCGCCGCGCTTCTGGAATGGCGCCTTCGTCGGTCAGCACGGCTCATGGAATTGCCGGCCGCATAGCGGCTACAAGGTCGTGTTCGTACCCTTTGCCGATGGCCGCCCAGCCGGTGCGCCGGTCGACGTGCTGACTGGATTCCTCGACAGCGACGGTAACGCGCTCGGCCGTCCGGTCGATGTCACTTTGGACCGGCAAGGAGCGCTGCTGGTCGCCGACGATGTCGGTAACCGGATCTGGCGGATAAAGGCGGCTGACGGCAGCTGAAGCTTCCCCAGCAAGGTCGCTACGCCGGCACAGCCCAGCGCAAGTTGTTCTGAGCAGCAGCAACGCCAGCCGCAGGCCGTCACGGATGACGCACAGCCTGGCCGGCAAGCCGGGCGCCGGGGTGTGCAACAGGTCCACGATTTGCAGTCTGTTGCCCGCCGGCATGCAGTGCCCGGCACAGCCGCGTGGAATAGTCCGGGCAGGCCGGTCGTCTAGGTGACGATGGCCACGGGCCGGCGGACCCGCGCCGACGATCGTGACCGCACCCAGAGCGTATCGGGGAGGCAACACCATGATCTCGCAAACCACGACGTTCACCGAGACCAACCTGATCTCCGACGGCTCGGTTCCGGCCGAGAACACCGACGCGAATCTGATCAACCCCTGGGGCGTCTCATTCGGGCCCGGCGGCCCGTTCTGGATCTCGGACAACAATTCGGGATTCGTCACCGTCGCCAAACCCACCGGCGTCCCGGAGGCGATTGCCGGCAATCCGACCCCCGAGATCACGATCGCGCCGCCTGCCGGGCAAACCTTCGCCGCCGCGCCGACCGGTACGGTGTTCAACGGCGCCGGAAGCGGCTTCGATGTGACCCAGAACGGCAAGACCGGCTCCGCGGTGTTCCTGTTCGCAACCGAGGACGGCACGATCTCGGGCTGGAGCCCGTCAGTGAATCCGGCGGCGACAGTGCTTGCGGTGGACAATTCGCAGGGCGGCAACGGGGCGGTCTACAAGGGTCTGGCGATCGGCACGACCGGCGGCAACACCTTCCTCTACGCTGCGAACTTCCGCTCCGGCCAAGTGGAGATGTACAATTCGGCGTTTCAGCTGGTCAACTCCTTCACCGACCCGAACCTGCCGGCCGGATATGCGCCGTTCGACGTGCAGGTGCTGAACGGCAATCTCTATGTGACGTACGCGTTGCAGGATGCCGCGAAGCACGACGACGTTGCCGGGCCGGGCAACGGCTTCGTCGATGAGTTCAGCCTGAACGGCACCCTGATGCAGCGCGTCGCTTCGAACGGCGCGCTCAACTCACCGTGGGGCCTGGCGATCGCGCCGGCCGGCTTCGGCCAGTTCGCGGGCGATCTGCTGGTCGGCAACTTCGGCAACGGGACAATCAACGCCTTCAATCCCACCAACAACCAGTTCGTCGGCACGCTGACGAACGCCAGCGGCCAGCCGATCAGCATCGGCGATCTCTGGGCGCTCACGCCCGGCAGTGGCGGCACCGCGGGCAGCGATCCCAACGCAATCTACTTTAGCGCCGGCGTCTCCAACGAAGCGCATGGGCTGTTCGGCGAGCTGACAGAGAACAACGTCATCACCACCAGCGCGGGCAGCAATTTCGTGCCGCTCGGAAGCGGCACGAACCTGATGGTCAGCGGCGGCACAGACACCATTTCCGGCACGACCGGGGCCGATACCGTGGCGGCAGGGAACAACGCCGTGCTGCTCTTCGGCAACGGCGACCAGCTGCTGTTCATCGGCGGCGCCGGCACGGCCTCGGTGGTGGCCGGGTCGGGTGTGAGTTCCGTGTTCGGCGGCAGCGGCACATTGCTCGCGTTCGGCGGCGCCGGCGGAGGCGAACTGGCGGCGGGCAACGGCATGGCGACGCTGGTCGCGGGGGCCGGCAATTCCACACTGTTTGCCGGCACCGGGAACGACGTGCTGTTCGGCGGCACGGGCGCGGCGACGCTGGTCGGCGGCGCTTCAGGTGATGACACGCTGGTGGCCGGCAGCGGCGCGCAGATCCTTTACGGCGGTGGCGGCACCGACATCCTGTTTGCCGGCAGCGGCGCGACCACGCTGGTCGGCGGCGCCGGTGAGACTGTCTTCGTCGCTGGTATCAACTCCGCGATGGTAGCTGGCCCGGGTGCGGATTTCTTCGTCTTTGCCAGCGGCGTGGCGAGCGGGCAGGAAGTCGTTTCCGGGTTGTCCAGCAACGACGGCATCGTACTGCAGGGCTTCGGCGCGGACGCTGCGCAGATGGCGATCGCTGGCCAGGTGAATAGCGGTGGCAACACCACGATCACGCTGTCACAGGGCACCACCGTGACATTCTTCGGCCTGGCGCATCTGGATGCGTCGGCATTCGTCTGACCGGGAATAAAGCGTCGCGCTGCCCGTCCTGATCTTCAGCTGAACCACAACGTCGCAACGGGGGAGTAACGCGACGCGGCCCGTCGCGCGTGCCTCTCGTGGTGCGGGCTCCAGCCGCTAACTTTACGCACGCGGAGACACCATCGATGTCTTTCCATGCCGCTCTGCTTATCGCCGTCGCGGCGATTGGGACTTGCGCATCCGCTTGGGCGCAGGATGCGACCGCCGGACGGAACGTCTTCAGGTCGCAATGCAGTATCTGCCATTCGCAACGGCCAGGGCGGAACATCGTCGGCCCCAGCCTGTTCGCCGTGGTCGGGCGCCATTCCGGCCGCATACCCGGGTTCCACTACTCGGCCGCGAATCTTGCATCCGGCATCACCTGGGACCCGGCGATGCTCGACCGCTATCTTAGCGCACCGCAACAAGTCGTGCCGGGTACGCTGATGACCTATCCGGGCCTGAAGGACACGCGGCAGCGCGCTGACCTTATCGCCTATCTCGCGAGCCTGCACTGAGAAGGCGGGACCCTAAATGCTCGACTCTCTCGTCAGAACTGCAAGCTGTTTCGCCCTCGTCGTGCTGGTGGCGCTCATGGTCGGCCGGCCCGCGCAAGCCGTCCCGGCATTTGCCCAGCAAACGGGCCAGCCTTGCACTGCCTGTCATATCGGTGCATTCGGGCCGCAACTCACGCCGGTCGGCCGGGCGTTCAAAATTGGCGGATACACGCAGTCCGGCGGTCAGGGGCCGGCAGCGAACATTCCACTCGCAGCGATGATCACCGGTGACTTCACACACACGAACGCGGCGCAGCCGTCCCCGCCGGCGACGCACTTCGCCGACAACAACAACTTCGCTCTCGACCAGATCAGCGTGTTTCTGGCGGGTCGGGCCACCGACTGGGCTGGCGGGTTCGTCCAGGGTACGTATGACGGCATCGGTCATGCGTTCCTCCTGGACAACACCGACCTCAGGCCATTCACCACCGTCATCTCGATGCAGGACACAGATATTCGCATCGGCATGAGCGTGAACAACAATCCGACCGTCCAGGACCCGTACAATTCGACCTTCGCCTGGGGTTTTCCCTTCATCGGCTCGTCGCTGGCGCCGACGCCCGCCGCGCAGCCGGCGCTTGCCAGCGCGCTGGTCGGCAACTCGGTCGGGGTCACGACTTATGCGTGGTACGATCAGCATCTGTATATCGAAGCGGGCGGTTACGAGACGATGGGACCGACGCTCCTGAAGATCACCGGCAATGCACTGGGCGGCGCCCCCTTCGGCTCCACCCGCAACATCGCGCCCTATGTTCGCCCCGCCTACGAATGGGACTGGGGCGGGCAGTCGGCACATGTCGGCGGGATCTTCTTCAATTCGGACTTCAATCCATCGACCGGAAATTTCACTTCAGACGGCTCGATGGGCGGCAACCGCTACACCGACTTCGCGGCCGATGCCGGCTACCAGTTCCTCGGCGACAGGACACATATCTTCACCACCGAAGGAATTTATACATACGAGATGCAAGACCTGCAGGGCAGCTTCAACGAAGGGGCGTCCAGCCAGCCGCGCAATAACCTGCAGCAAATTCGGCTGGCCCTCACGTACTACTATCAGCAGACCTACGGATTGACGATCGGCTGGCAGGACACCTGGGGCAAGGCCAATCCCCTGCTTTACGCGCCGGCGCCGGTCGCCGGCAGCGCCAACGGCAAGCCGAATAGCAATGCGTTCATCGTCGAAGCCGACTGGGTTCCGTTCGGCAAGGCGAATTCGCCAGGTGCGCCCTGGATGAATCTCAAGCTTGGCCTGCAGTATACCGCGTACACCGTTTTCAACGGTGGGACGACGAACTACGATGGCTTTGGCCATAACGCGAGCGATAACAACTCGATCTTCGCCTTTGCGTGGTTGGCGTTCTGAGTGCCGGCTCAGTCGCGCATCCACGACTGCACGCGCCGGCGAGGTTGCCGGGGTCTACGGTTCCGGTTACGCATCGCCCTGCGGCTGCCCTACCGCCGGAGCGGACCCGGCCCTCGGCGCCAGCCACGGCCGGCGGCGAGTTCCTCGCGCGGGGGTGCATAGCGCATGACGGGGCAAGTCATCTCGGTGCGCAACTGGGTAGAACCTGCTTCGCCGCTTCGCTCGTCGCAACGGTGGGGGCGGGGCGTCAACGGGCAGGGGCTGCGGCCGTCACCAGCGGATTATCCGCATGATCCCAGTATGGCGGCTTGCCGAAGCGCGCGTCGATGAAGGACAGGAAGGCGCGGACCTTGGGCGAGACGACTTTCTTGGGTGGATACACGCCCCAGATCGCCCGCTGCGGTCCCGGCGCGATCAGTGCCTCCCAATCCGCAAGCAGCGGGGTGAGCCGACCGGCCATGATCGCCTCACCGGTCAGCCAGGTGGGCAGCAGCGCAATTCCCAGGCCGGCAAGCACGGCATCGAGCAATGCCTCGGAATCGTTGGCTCGCAGGCGGCCGCGTATCGCAACTTCCAGCGGTTCCGTCGTCGGCGCGTCGTGCGGCAGGAAATACCAGGCCTGCTTCGGCTGCAGCGCGAAATGCAGGCAATCGTGGTCCTCCAGGTCGTTCGGCACGGCAACGGGGCGCCGGTCGGCAAGATAGGCCGGCGCAGCCACCAACAGCCGACGCTGCGGCGCCAGGCGCTTGGCCACCAGGGTGGAATCCGCCAGCGCACCAATCCGCACCGCAACGTCGGCACCGCTGGCGATCAGGTCCACCGTCTCGTCGGTCAGCGTCGCGTCCACCTGGATGGCGGGATACGCGGCGAGGAAGTCGGGCAGGTGCGGCACGACATGCCGACGGCCGAACGCGCCGGGGAGGTTGATCCGCAGCAGCCCTTGCGGGCGTACGTTCAGCGAGGTCGCCGCCAGCCGCGCGTCCGCCACGTCGGCGAGAATCCGCACCGCGCGGTCATAGAAGGTGGTGCCGACCTCGGTCAGGTGCAGGCGGCGGGTTGAACGGTTGAACAGGGCGGCGCCCAGATCCGCCTCCAGGGCGGTGACGTAGCGGGAGACGGTAGAGACCTTTACCCCCTCCTCGGCGGCTGCGCGGGAGAAGCTGCCCAGTTCCACGGCCCGGACGAAGGCGCGCATTCCGGCGAAGTAGTCCACGCTGCTGTGCTCCCAGCCATTCACCCCATGGCCGCAAAAATCATTTGCCTCCGCGGCCATTCCGTACAGGCCGTGCTCCGGCCATTTCGGTGGCATTCCCTGAAGCGGCAGGAGGGGTTTGCCATGGATTCGTTGATCGATCGTCGACCCGCGCGGGCTACCAAGCCGGCGCATGACAAGGCGGCTTTCCCTTCTTCGCAAGAATTGCCCAAGGCGGCAATCCGCCGCGTCGGCGTGGTAGGGCTGGGCGATACCGCGCCGGCAAGCCGGCGGAAGCTCTGAGCGGGCGCACGGCAATGCCCTCCGCTTTCGCCATCCTGGTTGGCCTGCAGCTTGTCGGGCGAGGTGCTGCGACAGACGCTGCACCTTCCGCTGCCGGGGCCGCTGATCGGCATGTTCCTGCTGACCGTCGTGCTGGTGTCCCGCGGCAGCGCCGGGGCGGCGGCCGAGCACGCCGTCTCGCCGCCGCTGCTGAAGGCGGCCAACGGGCTGATCGCGAATATGGGGCTGCTGTTCGTGCCGGCGGGCGTCGGCATCATCGCCGAACTCGGCGTGCTGCGGCACGAGTGGCTGGCAGTCCTGGCGGGACTCCTGGTTTCGACAGTGCTCGGGCTCGCGGTCACCGGGCTGGTGATGCACCACGTCTCACGGGCTGCCGGCGCCGGGCGCCGCGCCCTGCCCGAAGCAGCCGCCGAATAGGAGGTGGATCGATGGGTCACGTTTTGCTGGCGGTCTGGCAACCGCTGAGCCTGACGCCGCTGCCCTGGCTGGCGGTGACGGTCGCGGCCTACGTGCTCGGCCAGATGGTGCAGCGGGTCTGCAAGGGCGCGCCGCTGGCCAATCCTGTGCTGATCGCAATCCTGGTCGTGTCCGTGCTGCTGGAGGCCACCGGCACGCCCTATGCCCGCTATTTCGCCGGCGCGCAGTTCATCCAGTTCCTGCTCGGGCCGGCGACGGTGGCGCTGGCGGTGCCGCTGGCGCTGAACCTGAACCACGTGCGGCGGAGTTTTCCCGGGGTGGGGCTGGCCCTGCTGGCCGGCTCGCTGACCTCGGCATTGAGTGGCGTTGCCGTGGTTGCCTGGCTTGGCGGGGGGAGGGCGGTTGCGTTCTCCATGGCGCCGAAGGCGGTGACGACGCCGATCGCGCTGGCGCTGTCGCAGGAGATTGGCGGGGTGCCGGCGCTGACCGCGGCGCTGGCGATCGCCGGCGGGATCATTGCCGCGATCATTGGGCAGACGGTGTTGCGCTGGTTGCGGGTGGACGACTGGCGGGCGCATGGGCTGGCGGCCGGCGTGGCCGGCAGCGGGGTGGCGGCGGCGCAGGTGGCACCGCTGAACGGCCTGGCAGCGGCGTTCGCGGCGCTGGGGATTGGGTTGAACGGGCTGCTGACGGCAGTGGTCGTGCCACTGCTGGCGCTGCTGTGGCCAGGGTGAAGGCCGGGGGCCATCGGAGGCCCAAACGGATCGGAGCCGTCTCCAGAACCCCAGTACCGGCTACGCCACGGGGTTGCGGAGCGCCGGCAACGTGGTCTCGGCCTCGGCCGATAAGGTCGCCAGGAACTGTGCCGCCGCGGGCGAGAGCGAGCGTCCGAGCCGGGTCAGCACGCCCAGCGAACGTTGCAGCGATGGTTGCACAAGCGGGCGCCAGACCAGGCCGGCCGCGCCGACCAGGGGCAGCGTGAGGCGCGGCAGGGCGCTGATACCGACGCCGGCCGCAACCAGATTGCCGGTCGTGCCGAGGAACGCGCACTCGTAGAGCGGCCGGACCGCGATCCCGCCTTGCAGGAAGGCCGCATCCGTCATCGAGCGCACGCTGCTTGCCGGGTTCATGGCGATGAACGGCCGCGTCTCGAACACCGACCAAGGCACGGACGCATGCCTGGCCAACACGTCATCCGCGCGGCAGACCAGTCCGAACTCGTCGGCCAACAGCGGCCGATAGGATAGTTGTTCGGCCGGCAGCGGGCCCACCGTCAGCCCGATATCTGCGTGCCCGTCGGTGACCGCATCCACCACCGTGCCGGACAGCCCGTCCCGGATCAGGAAATCCACGGCCGGATGGGTGGCCTGGAAGCATGCGATGGCGCCTGGCAGCAGCACCGCGCAGATCGACGGCAGTCCGGCAACCACGATGCGGCCGCGCCGTCCCTCGATGAACTGCGCCAGTTCGCCGAAGGCGCTGTCGAACTCGGCGACCATGCGCTCGGCGATAGGGCGAAGCTCCCGCCCGGCCGGCGTCAGCTCGACGCTGCGGGTCGTCCGGTCGAACAGGCGATGCCCGACGACCTCCTCGATCACGCGGATCGTCCGGCTCAGCGCCGGCTGGGAGACATGCTGCAAGGCCGCCGCCTCGCTGAAGCTGCCGGTGCGGGCGACGTGCAGGAAGGCGGCGAGCTGCGGCGGCGACAGATTTATGCGCATAGCATATGGAATTATAAGAAAAATAAGTTTGTCTTATAAGTCAGCCATCGTCAATAACCGGCCGGTGCCACAAAGCAGGAAGACGCAAGGGGGAATTCGTGCTCGCGTTGCTCGGCGCACTGACCGTTCTCGTGCTGCTCGCGGCGATCATGCTGAACCTGCTGTCGCCGCTGGTGGCCCTGATCGCGGTCCCTGTCGTGGCGGCCCTGCTCGGCGGGTTCGGGCTTGCCACCAGCAAGTTCATCATCACCGGGATCGCCGGCATCGCCCCGGTCGCGCAGGCGGCGCTGCTCGGCCAGATGACGGTGGGCTTCCCGGTCAGTCCGCTGACGCCGGCAACCTTTCTGATCGTCGGCCTCGCCGGCATCGAACTCGGCGCGCACCAGCGCTTTGCCATCCCGTTCCTGTTCGGCGCATCGCTGCTGATGACCGTGGCCGCGGTCGCGTTCGGAGTACTGCCGCTATGAAAACCGTCCGCATCGGCTCCGGCGCCGGTTTCGCCGGGGACCGCATCGAACCCGCCGTCGAACTCGCCGAGCACGGCGCGCTCGGCTATCTCGGCTTCGAGTGCCTCGCCGAGCGCACCATCGCGCTCGCGCAGGGCGAGAAGCTGCGCGACCAAGCGGCTGGCTTCGACCCGCTGCTGGTCGCGCGCATGGAGGCGGTGCTGCGCCCCTGTGCGGCCAACGGCGTGCGCATCATCACCAACATGGGCGCCGCCAACCCGATCGGCGCCGCCCGCGCAACGGCGGAGGTCGCCCGGCGGCTCGGGCTTGCCGGGCTGCGCATCGCCGCCGTGGCCGGCGACGACGTGCTGGATCTCGTGCGCAGCGGTGAGCACGCGCTGCTGGAGCGGCCGGGCAGCACAGTCGCCTCGCTGGGTGAGGCCATCCGCTCCGCCAACGCCTACATGGGCGCGGACGGCATCGTGACGGCGCTGCGGGGCGGCGCGGATGTCGTGATCACCGGCAGGGTGGGCGACCCGGCGCTGTTCCTGGCGCCGCTGATCCACGAATTCGGCTGGGCAGCGGATGACTGGCAGCGTCTCGGCCGCGGCACCGTGGTTGGCCACCTGCTGGAATGCGCGGGCCAGATCACCGGCGGCTACTTCGCCGATCCCGGCTACAAGGACGTGCCCAACCTTGCGCGGCTCGGCTTCCCGATCGCCGAGGTGGCCGAGGACGGCGCGGCCGTCATCACCAAGGTCGCCGGCTCGGGCGGGCGCATCACGCTGGCCACCTGCAAGGAGCAGTTGCTCTACGAACTGCTCGATCCCGCCGCCTACCTGCAGCCGGACGTGACGGCGGACTTGTCCGGCGTGCGGTTTGCCGAACTGGCGCCCGACCGCATCGCCGTCAGCGGCGGCACCGGCCGGGCGCGGCCGGACACGCTGAAGGTCTCGGTCGGCTATCTCGACAGCCATGTGGGCGAGGGGCAGATATCCTATGCCGGCCCCGGTGCCGTCGCGCGCGGGCGACTGGCGCTGGAGATCGTGCGCGAGCGGCTGGCCCTCATCGGCGTCCGCGCCACCGAGATGCGGTTCGAACTGATCGGCGTCGACGCCGCGCACCAGGGCGGCCGAGGCCACGCGGCGCCCGACCTGGCGGAAGTCCGCATCCGCGTCGCCGGCCGCACCGAGAGCATGGCCGAGGCCATCCGCATCGGCAACGAAGTGGAGGCGCTCTACACCAACGGCCCGGCCGGTGGCGGCGGCGCCTGGAAATCCGCCCGGCAGGTGGTCGCGGTGGTCTCCACGCTGATCCCGCGCGACCGGGTGACACCGACCGTCAGCTACGAGGTGGCGTGACATGCACCTGCGCGAACTCGCTCACGCCCGCACCGGCGACAAGGGCGACACCTCCCAGATCTCCGTCATCGCCTACGATCCCGGCGACTACGCATGGCTCGCCGAGCACGTCACCGCGGCACGGGTTCGCGCGCATTTCGCCGGCGTCGTGCAAGGCGATGTCGTCCGCTACGAGCTGCCCGGCCTCGGCGCGCTGAACTTCGTCCTCCACCACGCACTGTCCAGCGGCGTCACCCGCTCGCTGGCGCTCGACCCGCACGGCAAGTGCCTCGCCTCCGTGCTGCTGGAGCTCGATATCCCGGACCGGCAACGCGCCGCCTGACAAGACGAGGAGGACGCCAGGACATGCAATGCTTCCCGCGACCGTTGCTGTATGGGGCGATCATCACGGCGATGGCAGCGCCGCCGGCGTTGGCGGCGAATTGCGCGGACCTCGCGAAGACGCCCCCGCAGTACACGACGATCGAAACGGCGGAGCAGATTGCACCCGGTTCCTACACGCCGCCCGGCACGGCCGCCATCGCCGGCCTGCCGGCCTTCTGCCATGTGCATGGCGTCATCTCGCCCGCACAGGACTCGCATATCGGCCTGGAACTCTGGCTGCCGCTCTCGGGATGGAACGGCAAGGCCGAGATGTTCGGCAACGGCGGATACAGCCCGAAGATAAGCTACGACCTGATGGCCGTGGCACTGCGCGCCGGCTATGCCACGTTCAGCACCGATACCGGGCACACCGGCGAAGACCCGGATTTCGCCGTCGGCCATCCCGACCGGATCGCGGACTGGGGGTGGCGCGCCGTCCACGAAAGCGCACTTGCCGCCAGGCGTCTCGTGCAGAATTTCTATGGGTCCGCGGCGCAGCATGCCTATTTCCGCGGCTGCTCCACCGGCGGACATCAGGCGCTGATGGAGGCGCAGCGTTTTCCCGACGATTTCGACGGCATCATCGCGGGCGATCCCGGCAACAACCGGACGCATCTCAATGCCGGGTTCCTCTGGCAATACGTCGCCAACCATCCGCACGGCGACGACGCCGACCAGATCCTGCCCGCCTCAAAGCTCGGCATGATCTCGCAGGCGGTGCTGGGCGCGTGCCGCGCCTTGAACGGCAGCCGCGACGGCGGGCTGCCCAGCGACGCCTTCCTGGACGACCCGCGTGACTGCCACTTCGATCCGGCAAGCCTGCAATGCCACGGCGGCGACGCGCCGAACTGCCTCACGCAGCCGCAGGTGTCGGCGCTGAAGGCGATGTATGCCGGCGCGCACGATCCGAAGACCGGCGAACTGATCTATTTCGGCTGGCCGCCCGGCAGCGAGGGGTCGAGCGCGGTGGTGCCGCGTCTGCCGGGATGGAGCCTGTACCTGGGCCGACCCGGCGCATCCCCACCAGCCCGCCCGCCTGAGCTACTGGCGCGACTGGAAATTCGGACCGGACTGGAACTGGTGGGCATTCGACTGGAGCGGCGACATGCGGTCGATCGACGCGGCGTTGGCCCCCGTGATCAACGCCAACAACCCCGACCTTGAGCCGTTCCGCCGCGCCGGCGGCAAGCTGATCCAATATCATGGGCTGGCGGACCCGGTCGCTCCGTTCCTCAACTCGATCACCTATTACGACCGCGTCGTGGAGCTGGAGCGGCAGCACGCCGCGCCGGACGTGGGCGCCTTCTATCGCCTGTTCCTCGTGCCCGGCATGGCGCATTGCTTCGGCGGTCCCGGACCGGATCAGTTCGACATGCAATCGGCGCTGGAGAACTGGGTCGAGCACGGCACCGCGCCTGCGTCGATCGTGGCGAGCAAGTTTGGCGGCGAAGGCAGCGCGCAGCACACGCTGTTTTCCCGCCCGCTCTGTCCCTATCCCCTGATCGCGCGCTTCACGGGGCATGGCGACGCGACCGAGGCCGCCAACTTCATCTGCGCGGCGGATCCCAACACCCATGACACACCGACGCCCGGGCCGGACTATCTGCGTTAGGCGGTAGTGGGTCAGTTTGAACACCCCTGAAAATCTTCCTAGGCTAATCCAGGTTTGCCCGAGCTTTACCCGTGGTATAACTGCGCATGGCACAGAAGCGCACTCCCCGCCCTCGCGACCCGATCCAGCTCGGGAAGCTCATGGTCGATATCGTCACCGGCCAGATGCCGGATGCCATCGACGACGGGAATTCAGACCGACACGCCGCTGGCGGCCTTAAGGGTGGTCCCGCGAGAGCAGCCAAGCTTACGAGTGAGCAGCGTTCCGAGATCGCGCGGGTTGCGGCGAGCGCGCGGTGGAAGAGGTCTAGACTCTTAACCCGTGCGGCGCTCTGCTACGTCGTCTTTAAAGTCAAGGACAAGTTGGATTGCTGGCTTTCCTGACATCTCATTATATACCTCAACGTCCACTTGTAGCTGAACAAGGTCGCCAATGACTTGCTCTCGTCGTTGCGTGTAGGCTCGTTCCATGTGAGTGTGGGGCGCATATCCGAGAATACCCCAGATAGTTGTTTGTACACCGCCCTTCATTACTCGTATTGCGTGGTTAAGGCGATAGTGTCGCCCCTTGGGATCTATGGCATATTCCTCGCGTAGCGCCCGAGACATTTGGGAGGCAAGAACGTCTCTCGGGTCAATGCGGGGTAGTTCTAAAGATCCCTTCGCCACGGCCCAATCAACAACCTGCCGCGAACTGGCCGCCGCATGGTCATGCTCACGCTCATACTCACGCCAAAGGCTTTGAAAGTGTTCAGCTTGCGTCGCCATACCGTCCTCAGTCTATGGTGAATTGCCGATCCCAACCGTCCACTATGGCGCCGGGCGCTACGAACTCTCTGATCTTGACTTGATGCCTGCGTAGATAGTCAAACTTGCCCATTTTATGCTGTATCTGACCGACAGGGAGGCCGGGGTGTATCCCATTGATTTTCGCAAAAGCTAGGTACATCTTTCTCATAGAAGAACGGGTTCTTCCGAGCGATGAATGACAGCATTTTCTCCTGGGGCACGCAGAACTCGGACGCGGCAGCATTGGCCACGCGCTCCTCATCGGGCACGTCTTGCGAGCCATCAGATGTCGATCCGCTCATGTCGGCATCGATCATCCCCTCCGGCCTCTGCCGACCATGCCCCCGCAAAACGTGCTCACACTCATGGCGCAGGACAAACCAAAAGTTATCGATGCGGTCGAAACGGAGGGACATCCCGATAACTGGCGACCGGCCATCCAACCAAAAACACACACCATCTATCTTCGACTGCGGAAGAGCTTCCACAATCACAAACCGCACTCCACACTCCGTCAAGGCGCGAGGAACATGGCGCGCTTCTTCCGGCGCCGAAAGCCAATCGCGCATGCGCATCACGGCGTCGGCGAGCCCCTGCTGAGAAAAGCGCGCGACAGTAATTGACTGTGCAATTTGCCGGACTCGGAAGAGCCACGCGAGCTGGGCTGGGGGCACATCGCGCTCCTCGTAGCCCGTCTTGCGAGCTGCATGTGCGAGGTACAGGAATTTCTTCCGCGCTATCGGCGTCGAAGAAGCGCGCGAGCTGTGCGGCTAAATCTTCTGTCGCTGCCGACTTCAGCCATCCCCGCCTTACCATCTCACGGACGGGGTATGTCCTAAGCATAGTAGCGCGGGCGGTGATCCCGGCCTCAGGCTCCCCAGCAACCGCGAGATCGTAAGCCCTCTGGATGCCGATGAAGTATTCTTCCGGTAAGCCAAGCGCGCGTCCCAAGGCCTTCGACATTGCAGGGCTCACGCCCTGCTTCCCGTTGATGATTTGGTTGACTGCCTTGGGATTGCATCCCAGCACGAAAGTCAGGTCGACCTGGCCCCAGCCTCGCTTTTCCAGCTCAGCGGCCAGTAGTTTCCCAGGGTGCTGATCATGCATCTATTTGCCTCCTCTCGATTCCCGATCTTAGATCACCGCCTCGGGCATAGGCAACCCCATATCCATCCATGAGGGAATATGACCTTTTATGCTTGACAAAAAACGTGTGCCGATGTAGTTTCGCGTCATGAACAAGCTCTCCCGCGAAGCCCGCGCTCAGATCCTCGGCATGATGGTCGAAGGCGTCTCCATCCGCGCGATCTCGCGGATGACGGGCGCCAGCAAGAACACGGTCGTGAAGCTGCTGGAGGACGCGGGCGAGGCATTCTCCGACTATCAGGACCGCACCCTGCGCGGGCTGACCTGCAAGCGCATCCAGGTCGATGAAATCTGGGCCTTCGTCTATGCCAAGGCCAAGAACGTAAAGCCGGCCAAGGCCGCCCCTGATGGCGCGGGCGACTGCTGGACGTGGCTCGCGATCGACGCCGACACCAAGCTCATTCCGAGCTTCTATGTCGGCAGCCGCGACGGCGAGGCGGCGCAGCACTTCATTGGCGATCTGGCGTTGCGCCTCAAGAACCGCGTGCAACTGACCAGCGACGGCCACAAGGCTTATCTGGATGCGGTGGAGCAGTCTTTCGGCTCTGACATCGACTACGCCATGCTCGTGAAGATCTACGGCGACACGCCCAGCGCCGGTCGGTGCAGCCCCGGCGAATGCATCGGCGCGGAAAAGAAGCGCGTAGAGGGGCGCCCCGACATGGCGCATGTCAGCACTAGCTATGCCGAGCGCGCCAACCTGACGCTGCGCATGGGCGCGCGTCGGTTCACGCGGCTGACGAACGGGTTCTCAAAGAAGATCGAGAACCACGCGCATTCCGTCGCGATCCACACCATGCACTACAACTTCGTCCGCATTCACCAGACGCTTCGTTGCACGCCCGCGATGGCGGCGGGCGTGACGACGAAGCTTTGGGAGTTGACGGATATGGTTGCGGTGCTGGAAGAATGGGAAGTGGCGCAGCG
The DNA here is from genome assembly GCA_963764895.1 of uncultured Pseudomonadota bacterium. Taxonomy (GTDB): domain Bacteria; phylum Pseudomonadota; class Alphaproteobacteria; order Acetobacterales; family Acetobacteraceae; genus CAVXUK01. The sequence continues at coordinate 1,438,382 of CAVXUK010000004.1, read as the reverse complement.
CTGATCAACGAAATGCTAATCTCTGGAGAGGTTCTTTGTATTTTTCAATAAGCGAAAGAGGATCATCAAGACCGTTGAAAAAGGATTGTGAATCAAAACCGTGTCTAGCATCCAGACGCGACGCCTCGCGAACGATATCTATGTCTTTTTGACTTATCTCCCTTGACCAGCCGTGGAATCCTATATGAGCAATTCTCTTGGGGGAATCTAGTGGCGTTTTCCCATCTTCATCAAGATATCTATATAGACCAATTCGATTCCCTTTTGGATTATCAAGGCGAAATCCCCGATTGTTTAATATTGTGCTGAGTTCATTGTAAGTAATCAACTTATTTCCTAGGTCTATATTTCTGGTATTCCTCTTAAGGAAGTGTGCCATCGTAAGAATTTCTCTGTCCGGTGATGGTTCGCGTATTTGATGATAAACAGGTAGCTGTTGCAACTCGTCATCTGCAACAGCTACCGTAAAATCTTCATATGCTTGATGAGAAACGGTAGGGGTTCTACCGATTTTCTGCAAGTGCAATATCGAAACTAGAAATGCCGTTCTTTTGTTTGCATCATGCCAAGGATGATTTTTAATCAGGCCATACATAAAGTCGCACATATATTTATCCTATCATTCCATTTTGGCTTTCCTCCGAATTGTACGAACTGCCGCGAAAGGGCAGAGTGCAAAAGATTGGTGTCTTTCGGACCAATGCCGCCGATACCCTCTTTTTTCTCATAGAAGTAGTCAATTAGCAGAAAGTGGGCCTGCAACGCTTCGTGAATTCCTATGGTTACCTTGCTTAAATATGGATCTGCTCTACCAATCATGGTGACCCACCGCTCATACTCGGCGGCAATCTCGGGATACATCTTAAACGAATCGCTCATAAGCAACCTCGCGCAGCTTTCTGGCACAGACTGCGCGACCCTATCGAGATTATTGCGAGCGCGATAGATACCCATGAACTTGGAACACCTGCAATGTAGGATCAAACTCGCCGAGCCGTTTCGGGGTTCCCGTAGGAAAAGTTGTCTAGCCCCGATGAAACTGACCCACTACCCGTTAGGCGCAGCCACGGAGGAGCGGCGATGCGACATTTTCTGCGCTAAGGCTTTCTTCCCCCCTCCCCCTGTGGAAGGGGCCGGGGAGGGGGAAGCCGCAGATTTATGGTGCTCGGTGTGTTACCAACCGCCCCAAGTCCAAACCAATGCCGACGCGACCGGCCGCGATCGACCAAGTCCTCGTCAGCAGCTCATCCCGCCCCGGTAATCATCGCAACGATCTCGTTGCTGCTGGTCTCGGCCGTGCGCCGTACGCCAACCTGCACGCCGCGCCGCAGCACGCAGATGCGGTCGGCGAGGCGGAATACCTGATCGAGGCTGTGACTGATCAGCAGCACCGCAAGGTTGCGCGCGCGCAGGCCGGCGATGGTGCGCTCCACGCTCTCGCGCTCCGCGACGCCGAGTGCCGCGGTGGGTTCGTCCATCAGCACCAGCCGGCTTGCCCAGTGCGTCGCACGCGCGATCGCCACGCCCTGCCGCTGGCCGCCCGACAGGTCGCGGATGGCGGCACGCACCGACGGGATGCGCACGTCCAATTCCCGCACCAGTTCGGCCGTCTCCGCCATCATGCGCGGCCGGTCGAGCCGCCGCAGCGGGCCGCGCGTCAGTTCGCGGCCGAGGAACAGGTTCATGTAGACCGGCTGGCTGTCGGCAAGCGCAAGGTCCTGGTGCACCACCTGGATGCCACGCGCCTGCGCCTCGGTGGGGCTGGCGATGCGCGCCTCCGCGCCGTCCAGCAGCACGCGCCCGGCACTCGGCGCCAGCAGGCCGGCGATGATCTTCACCAGCGTGGACTTGCCCGCCCCGTTGTCGCCGACAAGCGCCACGATCTCGCCTGCGGAGATGTCCAGCGTCACGTCGTCCAGCGCCACGTTGCCGCCGAACACGCGGCGGATGTGCAGCAGCGATAATACGGGCGGCGTCATCCCGGCCAGGCGGTCGGCCGCCCCCACGAATCGTGCACCGCATGCACGACAGGCGCGGCGGTGCCCAGGCCGGAGACGCCGACCGTGAAGGCGCGCGTCACGAACGCCTGCGGCCGGAAGCCGAACACGACGGAATCGCCGGGGCGCGCCGGGCCATCGATCATGCCGTAATAGTCGATGGCGGCGGGCGGCGGAATCTGCTACCGGCATCAGGGCGGTTGCCGCCGTCGTCGGCTCGGCGGCGACGATCGCGCGCGGCGTGTAGTCCGGGAACACCGGGTCGATATACAGCCCGCCGCCGAAGCAGTAGCCGCGGCCGCCATGGAGGTGGGAAACCTCGGTGACGTAGACGACAGCCGGCACTTCGGGCAGCGTTTCGGTTGCATGCAGCGGGGTCATGCCGGTCAGCCCGTGCCCGGGCTCCACCTGCGTCGCGCCGGCGCCGGCCAGCGCCGCGAGCACCGCGACCGACGTCGTGCCCGGCGCATTGATCTCGATGCCGCGGCGCCCGCCGCGCGCCAACGCCGCCGCCGCGCGTTCGAGCGTGCGCAGGTTGTGCGTGGGTGCAACGGTGCGAGTCGCCACATCGAACAGCAGCGCCGGAAACGTCGTGATGCCGGCAAAGCGCGCGCCCGCCAGCCCGTCGATATAGTCGGCCGCCTCGGCAAGTTCGCTGTCGGCGTCGAAGCCGCCCTCGTGGCCGGTGTAGAACGTATCGCCCGGCGCCTGGATGCGCGCCAGCAACGCCTGGCGCCGTCCGTGCCGTGCGGCGGCGTCGCTCGCCTGCCGTGCCTTGTCGCGGTCGAACACGGTCCAGTACTCAGGCGCGAAGCCCGCCGCGGTGTCGGCTTCGGCGCGCGGGATCTGCACCAGATGGCCCAGATGGCCGATGCGCAGACCGGCGCGATGGCAGGCGCGCGCGCATTCCATGTCCACCGCGACGGCGGCCTCGATCCCGCCGCGCCTGACCGAAGCGCAGAAATCGCCGTTGCGGCCCATCTGCTTGGTCATCGCGAACACCTTGAGGCCGAGCGGCCGCGCCGCTTCGGCGATCGCGCGCGCGTTGGCCGCCACCGCGTCGAGGTCGATGACGTAGCTGTTGGCGGGTATGCGCCCCGCCTGATGCAGCGCGATCGCCTGTTCGATCAGCGCCGGGTTGCGGCGCCGCAGCACATCAAGGAACATCCTTCCGCCCTCCGTTCATGTGCGCGGCTCGCGCAGCGTCAGCGCGACGGCGGCGAGAATGATCGCGCCGCGCACCATCATCTGCTCGGACACCGCAAGCCCCATCAGGATCAGTCCGTTGTTCAGCATCTCCATCAGCAGCGAGCCGACCAGCGCGCCCGGCACGCTGCCTCTGCCGCCGTTCAGCCGCGTGCCGCCGACGATGACGGCGGCGATCACGGTCAGCAGGTCGGTCTCGCCCAGGCTGTAGCGCGCGCCGTGCAGGCGGCCGGCATACAGCACGCCTGCCAGCGCCGCACACGCACCGCTCAGCATCAGCACGTGCAGCTTGAGCCGTTGCACGCGGATACCCGCCGCGCGGGCCGCGCGTGCGCTGTCGCCGAGTGCCAGCACATGCGCGCCGAACGGCGTCTCACGCAGCACGAAATGTCCGGCGGCGACCGCCGCGATCGTCCAGAGCACCAGCGACGGCACGCCGAACAGGGTGCCGCCGCCGAACAGGGACGTGAAGACGTCGTCGGTGATCGGCACCGAGCGCAGGTCGGTCAGCCAGCGCGCGACGCCGGCCAGCAGCCCCATCGTGGCAAGCGTGACCAGGAACGACGGCAGGCGCAGATAGGCGACCAGTGCCCCGTTGACGAAGCCGACCGCGCCGCCGGTGAGCAAAGCGGCCGTCACGCCCGCCCACCACGGCGCCTGCCGCAACACCACGGCGGCGACCAGTGCTGCGACCGCGACGAGCGAGCCGATCGACAGGTCGATCTCGCCGGCGGTCAGCGCGAACACCATGCCGACCGACATCACGCTGACCGGCGTTGCCCCCTGCACGATGTTGAGCAGGTTGGCGGCCGACAGGAAGCCGTCATTGCGCAGCGCGACCGCGAAGCCGCCCAGCACCAGCAGGAAGCCGAGATAGACGACGTAGCGCGCCGGATCGACGCCGCGCAGTGAAGCGATGCCGGCGCGCACGCCGCCTCAGCCCCCGTGCAGCGCCTTCACCACGCTCTCCGGTGCTGCGCGGTGCAGGCTTTCCTGATAGCCGGCCTCGACATTCGCCTTCGTCACCGTCACCACGGGGGCGACGATGAACGGCGGCGCGGCTTTGCCGAGCAGCCCGTAGCCGGCGGCCGTCGCCATGCCGGCGCCGAGGGCATAGGCCTGATCGGCGACAATGGCCGCGACGTTGCCGCCCTTCACCATGTCCAGCGCCAGCGGCTCCGACAGGTCGAGCGTGACGATCTTGACATGCGTATTGCCCGCCTCGCGCAGCGCCGACAGCACGCCTTCGGCCGGCTCCGCCCAGGTGACATAGATGCCGTCGAGGTCGGGGTGCTTCAGCAGCATCGCCTGCGCCACCTTCTCGCCCTGGTCGGGCGCGGTGATGCCCTGGCTCTCGACGATGGCGATGTCCTTGTACTTGTCCTCGATGGTCTTCTTGAAGGACTGGTCACGCTGGTTGGTGACGTAGTAGGCGGCGTCGTGGAAGATGTAGCCGATCTTGCCCTTGCCGCCGATCGCGCTCGCCAGCGCATCCGCCGCGTGGCCGCCCATCGCGTACAAATCGTCGGTCACGACGGCCACGTAGTCGGTGCCGTACTTGAACCCGGCCGGCACGTTCGACAGCAGCACGAGCTTCACGCCGGCCGCGATCGCCGGCCTGAAGGCGGCCGCCGCGGTGACCGGATCGAGCGGCAGCGCCAGGATCGCGCTCGGCTTCTTCGCCATCACGGTCGCCACGTCGCTCTGCTGCTTCGCGGGGTCGAACCCGGCATCCGTCGTCGCGACCACGCGCACGCCCAAGCCCGCGAACGTGTCGGTGGCGCCCGCCGTCACGGCGTTCACGAAATCCGATGAGGTGTGCCACAGCAGTGCCGCGGTCGCGTCCTTGCCCTTCAGCGTGGCGATCTCGCCGGCGCTGAGCGTGAGGTCCGTGGTCGGCGTCGGCGCCTCGCCGGCCGGCCCACGGGTCTGTGCCAGCGCCGGCATCGCGAACATGGCAGCCAGTGCGGCTGCGGCCAGAAGCGGGTGTTTCATTTTGGTGTTTCCTGTTGGTTGGTGCCGCAGTAGTCGCGAATGAAATCGGCGAAGGCGGCGATGCCGGCCGTGTACTCGGCGACCGGCACGCGCTCCTCATGCGTGTGGCAGATGCGGATGTCGCCCGGCGCGCAGTAGACGGCGGGAATGCCGCGCGCGGTCAGGAACGATGCTTCCGACCAGAACGGCGCGCCCTCGATGGCGCCGCCGCCGGGATGGTGGCGCGCCAGGGCCGCGGCCAGCCGTGCGACCGCCGGATGCGCCGGATCGGTCTCGCACGGCAGCCCGCCGAGCGGATGGTCGCGGCCGGCTGGATACGAAAGCGAGATAGATATGTCGGATACAGAAATCGTGCCGCGCGCCGCCGCCTCGATGCCTGCGGCCGCGTCGTCCAGGCTCTCGCCGGGGCGCAGTTTGCGGATCAGCGACAGGCGTACCTCGCCCGGCACCGCGATCAGGCCACCGCCGCTGATGCCGGTGACGAGCAGGAAGGATTTGCCGATCAGCGCGTGTTTTCCGGCAGTTTCCAGCGTTTCTGAGTGTGCCCACAGCGCTGCCAGCACCGCGTGCGCGGCCTTCAGCGCATCCGCGCCAAGCTCCGGCACGCCGAAATATGCGGACTTTCCCGAAATAATGATGTCACATATCAAAAATCCCATCTGCGCCGGGTAAATGGCCAGCTGAGTCGGCTCCACATAGACCGCAAAATCGGGTTTTTCGACGCGTTTTGCGTCCATTTCGGCGGCAAAAGCGCGCATTCCGGCGGAGATTCCGCGGCCCGGCTCGCCGCTTTCCTCATCGCCGACGAAGGCCAGCAGCACGTCGCCGGCGAGCCTCGCGTCGCCCAATTGCCGCAGCGCGGCCAGCCCGGTACACAATCCCGCCTTCAAATCCGCCGCCCCACGGCCCCACAGCTCGCCATCGACAACCGGCGCCGCATAGGGATTCTCCCGCTCGGTACCCGCCCAGCGCTCCCGCCAACCCCGCACATGCACGGTGTCGGTGTGGCCCACGATGAGCAGTCGCGGCCCACCGCCGGTGCCGCGGCGCAGCGCCCAGACGTTGGGGCGGCCGGGCAGGAACTCCTCCACGACCGTTTCCAGCCCCAGTGCGCGGCATTCTTCCGCCAAAACGGCGGCGACCGCCCCCTCCTCGCCGGTGACGCTCGGTGTCGCGACGACGCGCCGCAGCAGGGCAAGGTCGCTCATGCCGCCGCCCGTGCCGGCAGCGCCAGCTCGCGCGGCAGGTCGCCCGCGCCGAACAACTCGTTGATAATCTGATTGAGCCCGAGCGCCAGCGCGCCGACCACGCCCGCGCGCGTGCCCAGCGCGCTTGCCTCCAGCCGGGGTGGCGTGTCCATGCAGGCGGGCAGCAGGGCGCGGACCGCGGCCACCAGCTCCGGCCGCGTGCCGATGCTGCCGCCGAGCACCATCAGTTCCGGCTCCACAAGCGCCGAGACCGAGACGACCGCCAGCGCCAGCAGGCGCGCGGTCTCCGCGATCACAGCCCGGGCGGCGGCATCGCTGCCGGCCGCCTCGAACAGCGCGGGCACGCCGGCGATCGGCCGCCCCGCCGCCTCTGCGTAGCGGCGCAGCAGCCCGGCGGTGCCGACCGACCATTCCAGCGTTCCCGACGCGCGGGCGGCGGCGTCGAACGGGTCGCCGCCAAGCGGCAACAGCGCAATCTCGCCTGCTCCGCCCCGCGCCCCGCGCAGCAGACGGCCGTCCGCGATCAAGCCGAGACCGATTCCGGTGCCGAGGGCGATGAACGCCATGTGTGCAGCACCCTGGCCGGCGCCTTGCCAGTGCTCGCCGAGGGCCGCGACATTCACGTCGTTCTCGACCGTCACCCGCATGCCGAGCGCGGTGCGCAGCGCCCCGAGCACGTCCAAGCCGTCCAGGCCGGGAATGTTGGGGGCGAGGCGGATCGCGCCGCTGCGCGGGTCCGCGGCACCCGGCGTGCCGACCACGGCAGCCAGCACGCGTTCCCGCGCGATCCCCGCGCGCGCGGCCAAGCGGCCGACCAGGGCGGCGACCTGCCGGACCACGTGCATGCCACCGAGCCGATCGGTCGCCTCGGCCTCCTCGGCACGCACGACGCAGCCAAGGTTGGCGAGGGCGCCGCGCAGACGTGTGCCGCCCAGATCGATACCCACGACGAAGGCGGCGTCCGGGTCGATGCCGTACACCATCGCGCTACGCCCGACCCCGCCGCGTGCCGGCCCGGTCGGGCGCACCCAGCCCGCCGCCTCCAGCCGCCGCATCACCTCGGAGATGGTCTGCTTGGAAAGCCCGGTGCGGCGAGCGACCTCGGCCCGGGAGACGGGGCCGGCTTGCATCAACACTTCCATCGCCGCGCGGAGCGAGACCTGGCGGACTATTGCGGACCCGGAGGGCGGCACGGCACTTCCCGTTCGTTCGTCAAGTCGACGAACGAAGGTGACCTGAGCCGCAAGGTCGTGTCAACCGCGACTGGAACGCAGCGAACCCTGCGTCAGCCCACCATCATGCGCACGATCTCGTCCGGCTGGTCGCCGCTGCGCGCGGCCGCTCGCCGGCGTTCACGCCGCGGCGCAGCACGACGATGCGGTCGGCTGACGGCGAAAATGTCGGCAGGTTGTGCGAGATGAACACGACGCCGACGCCGTGCGCCTTCAGCGACTGGATCAGCGCCATCACCTTGCGCTGCTCCGGCACGCCGAGGGCGGCGGTCGGCTCGTCCATGATCAGCACGCGGGCGTTCCAGTGCAGGGCGCGGCCGATCGCCACGCATTGCCGCTGCCCGCCGGAGAGCGCGCGCACCGGCCGGTCCAGCCGGTCGAGCCCGATGTCGAGCCGGTCGAGCGTCTGCGCCGCCTCGTCGCGCATGCGCGCGCGGTCGATCACCGGCAGGCCGAAGCGCCGCGTCATCGGCTCGCGGCCGAGAAAGACGTTGGCGCCGACGTCGAGATTGTCGGCGAGCGCCAGGTCCTGGTAGATCGTCTCGATGCCGCGAGCGCGCGCGTCCTGCGGGTTGGCGAACGCGACGCGGCTGGCCCTGGTAGCGCAGCTCGCCGCTCGTCCGGCGGAAACACGCCGGAGATGATCTTGATCAGCGTCGACTTGCCGGCGCCGTTGTCGCCGGCCAGCGCCACCACCTCGCCGGCGTGCAACGCTGAAATCCACGTCCTCGAGCGCATGCACGCCGCCGAACCGCTTGGAGATGCTCGCGCGCCTCGAGCAGCGGCGCGTGTGTCACTCATCGACGCGGCCTCCGCCGAGTCGGCGCTGGCTCTGATCGACGAGCACGGAAATGATGATGACGACGCCGACCGCGACGAATTGCCAGAACGGCTCGACGTTGATGAACACCAGGCCGTACTGGATCACCGCGACGATCAGCGCGCCGATCAGCGTGCCGATGATGGTGCCGGAGCCGCCGAACAGGCTGGCGCCGCCGATCACCACGGCGGCGATGCTGTCGAGCAGCAGCGGCTCGCCGGCCTGCGCGGCGCCGGCGGAGAAGCGGCCGGTATAGAGGATGCCGCCGATCGCCGCGCAGACCGCCGAGAGCATGTAGATGCCAGATGGTGACGCGCGCGGACGTTGATGCCGGCGCGCACCGCGGCGGCGCGGTTGCCGCCGATCGCATAGGTGTACTGGCCGAACGCGTCTGCGACAGCAGGTAGTGCAAGCACCAGCAGCGCGACGGACGGTCAGCAGCACGACGACGGGAAAGCCGCCGAGCGTCGCCGTTGCCGAGATAGGTGAGCGCGGCGTTGTGCGACCGGCACCGTGGTGCCGCCGGCCAGCAGATAGGCGACGCCGCGCGCGACGCCGTACATGCCGAGCGTGCCGATGAACGGCGGCACGCGCAGCCGCGCGATCAGCAGCCCGTTGACGATGCCGGGGATCATCGCGGCCGCCAGCGCCGCGACGACCGCCCGCCAGCAGTCCAACTGCCCGTGCCGAATTCCGGGCGTCACGAGGTTGACGGCATGCGCGACCACGACCGCGGCGAGGCCCATCGTGAAGCCCGACCGAGAGGTCGATGCCGCCGGAGATGATGACGAAAGTCTGGCCGATCGCCAGCAGCAGCGGCGCCACCGCGAACACCGCGATCGAGCGGATGTTGAAGATGTTGACCGACGAACGTCGCGCCGTACGGCGATCTGCGCCCAGACCTCGAAGCCGACGATCAGCACGCCGAGGAATAGCCATGCCCGCGCGGCGGCGACCCAGGCGATCCAGGCCGTTGAGCCGGGCGGACGGTGCGGCGACGATGTCGGACACTGGGGACTCCGTGCGGATGTTACCCGGAAACGTCCGGTTCGAATTCAACGCGGTGGCTCTCGGCTGTCATGCCGGCGCATGCCGACATCCAGGGCACCCGCCGAAAGTCGACATGGCTCCCTGGACCCCGGCATATGCAGAGCATGACGGAAGATGCGGTCAAAACGCGGAGTCAGTCCGAGTACAGAACTGGCTCACCGCTCGGATCGTCGACGTTGTCTTGTCGATGACCGTGAAACCGGTGCCGATCGCGGTCGGGATCGACTGGCCGGTCAGCGCAGCGTGCGCGCGACCACGCCGAAATAGCCGATCTCGGCCGGGTGCTGGGCGATCGCGATGTCGACCAGGCCGCTCTTGATCTGGCTCGACGATCGATTTCGGCGCATCGAAGGCGACCACCTTCACCTTGCCCGAGCGCCCGCCTGCTTGACGCCGTTGGCCGCGCCCAGCGCCGAGAACAGATTGGCGCCGAACACGCCGGCGAGATCCGGGTTGCGCGCCAGCACCGATTGCAGCTGGCTCGCCGCCTTGTTGGCGTCGTCGTCGTTGAACTGCGTCTCCAGCACCGTGATGCCGGGATGGTTCTTCATCTCGGCCTTGAAGCCTTCCTCGCGCTGGTCGGTGGTCGAGACGCCGGGCTTGACGTTGGAGACATAGACCTTGCCCTTGTCGCCGATCGCCTTGGCGAGCGCGCGCGCCGCGATCTGGCCGCCGAGGATGTTGTCGGAGGCGATGTAGGACAGCGGGAAATCGGCGTCGCCGCTGCCGGTCTGGTATTTGCCGTTGCCGATGAAGGTATCGACGGTGATGACCTTGATGCCGGCGTCGACCGCCTTCTTCAGCGGCTGGATCAGCTGCACCTTGTCGGTCGGCGCGATCAGGATGGCATCCGGATGGCGCGCGATCACCGCGTCCAGCACCGGCACCTGCGTCACCGGGTTGAAGTCCGGCGCGCCCTGGAACACCAGCGTGTCGCCGAGCGCGTCGGCCGCCGCCTGCGCGCCCTTGTGCATGGTGATGTAGAACGCGTCGGTGGTCAGGCCCGGGATCAGGGCGATGGTGAGTTTCTTGCCGGCAGCCTCCGCCGGGGCGCCCGCGAGCGCACCGATGGCCAGTGCGGCGAGCGCCGCACCGAGCAGTTTCTTTACGAGCATGTCTCCTCCAGGTCGTTCGTGTTGCGTCCGCTTTAAGCGGCTTGGGATGCTTGCCGCCGGTCAAGCGGCGCGCATGGCGCCGAACCGTGTCAGATCATGGCCGACCAGCGCAAGTGCGGGATACAGCCGTCGACCGACGCCGTCCTAAAGGGCCGCGCTTGTCGTCCCTCCTGCCCCGCATCAGGCCGAGGCGTGCTGCGCCGGCTCGAGCTGAAGCCGCCGGTGACACCTCCCCACGTGCATTGCCCTACCGGCCGATTGCCTGCAAAATCCTTGAAAGGCGCCGACAAGGATGCCGGAAACGGGAGGTAATGATATGCGGACCATCAAGGGACCCGCGTTGCTGATCGCGCAGCTCGCCGACGACAAGCCGCCGTTCAACGCGCTCCCGGCGATAGGCAAATGGGCGGCGGGCCTCGGCTACAAAGGGCTACAATTGCCCAGCGCCGACCGCCGGTTCCTCGACCTGTCCCGCTGCGCCGACAGCCAGACCTACGCCGACGAGATCACCGGGACGCTCCGGGAGTTCGGCCTGCAGGTCACGGAGCTGGTGACGGCGTTGGAAGGTCAGCTCGTCGCCGTCCACCCGGCATATGACGCGGTCTACGATGCCTTCGCACCCGCTAGCGTGCACGGCAATCCGCAGGCTCGGCAGGCCTGGGCCGTCGGCCAGATGAAAATTGCCGCCAAGGCCGCGCAACGGCTCGGCATCAAGGCGGTGCAGTCGTTCACCGGGTCGCTGGCCTGGCCATACGTATATCCGTGGCCGCAACGCCCGGCTGGCCTTGTCGAGGAGGCGTTCGCGGAACTCGCCAAACGCTGGCGGCCGATCCTCGATGCCTTCGACGCGGTTGGCGTCGACGTGGCATTCGAGCTGCATCCTTGCGAGGACGTATTCGACGGAGAAACGTTCGAGCAGTTCCTTGAAGCCGTGGGCAACCACCCGCGTTGCAACATCAACTATGATGCAAGCCACTTCATCAAGCAAGGTCTTGACTACGTCGAGTTCATCGATTTCTATCACACGCGCATCAAGGGATTTCATGTCAAGGACGCGGAATTCCGACCCTCCGGCAAACAGGGCTTCTACTCGGGTTATCGGCCCTGGCTGAAGCGCGCCGCGCGCGACCGGTCGCTCGGCGACGGGCAGGTCGATTTCAAGCAGATCTTTGCGAAATTCGCCGAATACGATTTCGAGGGATGGGCGGTTTACGAATGGGAAGACTGCCTCAAGCATCCTGAAGAGGCGGCCGCACAGGGCGCGCCGTTCATCGCCTCGCACATCATCCGCGTCACCGACAAGACGTTCGATGACTTCGCCGCGACCGGCACCGCGCGCAGCGCCGTTCGGGACATCCTTGGCATCGGGTGAAGGCTGCCCGGAAAATTGCAAGGATCTCACGATCGTGCTCACATCGGCCCCGTCGCAGCGGGATCGTTGCGATCAAGTGGCAAAAGCCCACATGCAAGCGAATGGGAGGCTCCAATGAAGAATATCGGTGGCATTGCGGCGCTCGCTCTAGGTGCGGTCGTCGCGATGGGAGTGTCGACCGGCGCCGCCAGCGCCGCGCAGCAATTCGTAATTGGCGTGTCGAACACGCATATCGGCAATAGCTGGCGCGAGGAATTCGTCTGCTCGATCAAGGCGGAGGCCCTGGCGTCCGGCCTGGTGTCCAAGATCGTCCTGGCCAACCGCGAAGCCGGGCCGTCCGAGCAGATCGCGGACTTGCGCACCCTGATCTCCGCGGGCGTCAACGCCATCATCATTAACCCGTCGGATCGCAAGGCGCTCGACGGGGTGATCAAGCAGGCGGCTGCACGGGGCATCGTCGTGGTGGCCGCGGACCAGGCTGTCTCGGCTCCCGAGGCCTACGTGGTCACGAGCGACGCGGTCGGCTATGGCCGGGTCGGGGCCGACTGGCTGTTCAAGCAGCTGAATGGCAAGGGCAGCATCGTCGAAATGCGCGGCATCGACGGCACGCCCGGCGACGCCGACCGAAAGAAGGGCTTTGACGAGGCCTGGAAAAAATATCCTGATGTGAAGATCGCCTCCACCACGTTCATGGACTGGTCGAACGAAAAGGCCGCCCAGCAGATGGCCGCCCTGCTTGCCTCGGGCAAGCAGTTCGACGGGGTCTGGACCTCCGGCATCGATTATACGGTGATCGAAGCCATCAAGGCCGCGCACAAGCCGTTCGTGCCGTTCGTCGGCGCGGACAACGCCGGCTTCCTGAAGCAGCTGATCGAATACAAGAAGGACGGACTGGTCGGCGTGGCGGTCAGCAATTCCCCGGCGATCGGCGCCGCAGGTCTGGTCGTTGCCCTGGACGTGCTGCAGAAGAAGGACCGGCCGCACCTTACCCAGATCGTGCCGGCGTCGTGGGACAACACGACGGACGCCGGCGTCGAGGCGTTGAAGGCCCTGTACGACCCCAACGTCGCGCCAACGGACCCGATCTACGGCCCGATCCCCAAATATGGCCACTTCACCGCCGCCCAGGAGAAGGCCTGCAAGGGGCCGGGCGAGTGAGGCAGCGGATAGCGGCGTCCACGGTCGGGTCAGACCGCGGGCGCCGGTAACCGCCGATGGCCCGGCCGCCGTGTCGATGACCGCCCCGCGGGCTCTGCTCGACGTCCGCGATGTCGCCAAGAGGTTCGGGGCGGTCGTCGCACTCAGGTCGGCGACGCTGAGCGTCTCCGCTGGCGAAGTGCATGCCTTGATGGGCGCAAACGGCGCCGGCAAAAGCACGCTGGTGAAAATTCTCACCGGCGTGTTCGCCGCCGACAGCGGAACCATCGCGATCGACGGCAAAATACGGTCGCTACATTCCCCTGCCGAGGCACGCCGTGCCGGAATTGTTTGCGTCTACCAGGATCCCGCGCTGGTTCCCGACCTGACTGTCGCGGACAATATGCGTCTGGCCGGCGTTGGGCTCGGCGCGGTGCAGCGCTGGCTCAGGCAGCTTGGAGTCGATAACCTGCAGGTGACCGCCTTCGTGCGGGATCTGCCGTATCCGATCCTGCGCCTGATCGACCTGGCGCGGGCGCTGGCGTCCGAGCCCAATATCCTGCTGCTCGACGAGATCACCGCGGCCTTGCCGGCTGACTTGTCGGAACGCGTGTTCCAGGTTGTCCGGCTGTGGCGGGAGCGCGGGCACTCGGTGATCTTCATTTCGCATCGCATGGCCGAGGTTGCGGCGCTGTGCGACCGCGCCACGGTTCTGCGCGAGGGGGTGGTCGTCGGCGTGACCGATACGGCGCGCGGCAGCGAGGACCGGATCGTCTCGCTGATGCTGGGACGCGACGTTGCGAAACCGGCCGCCGCGGGGACAGTCCAGGCGCGGGCGGCGCGGGCTTCGTCCAGCCCGGTGCCAGCACTCGAAGTGCGCGGACTGCGTTGCGGCCGCATGCTCCAGGATATCTGCTTCCGCCTGCACGCGGGCGAGGTGCTGGGCGTCGCGGCGCTGGAGGGTCAGGGACAGGAAGAGTTGTTCGACTGCATCGCTGGCGTGCGGCGCTATGACGCGGGCGATATCTTCGCGGACGGTAAGAAGCTCAGGCTCCGGCATCCGGCGGATGCCATTGCCGCTGGCCTGGTCCTGGTGCCCGCCAATCGCATGCAGGCGCTGCTGCAGCAGCGGTCGATCCGTGAGAACGTGACCCTCCCCGCCTTCCGCACCCCCCGACGGTGGGGGCCGATTGCAATGCGCAGCGAGGGCCGACAGGTCGCGTCGGCCGTCGCGCGGCTGCAGATCGACACCCGCGCGGAGCAGGAGCTGCGCCGGCTCAGCGGCGGCAATCAGCAGAAGGTGGTAATTGCGCGATGGATGGCGAACGGCTTCAAGACGTTGTTGTGCTTCGACGCCACGCGCGGCATCGATATCGGCACCAAGCATCAGATCTATGGCCTGGTACGCGAGCTGGCGGCGGCCGGATCGGCCGTGCTGTTGTTCACCTCCGAGCTTCCTGAAATAGCACTGGCTTGCGATCGCGCGATCGTTCTGTTCGGTGGCAGGATCGTCCAGGACATGCCCGCCGGCGACGCGGACGAGGAGACGTTGCTCCGCGCGGCGCACGGGCTTGCGCCGCGCGCCGAGGAGCGGCCATGACGCCGGCCGACTGGGACGACGTGCGATCTGACGCGGGGGTAGGGGCACCAAAGGCGGGGTGGGCCGGTCGGCTCGGGACCGTGGTGGTCCGCCACTCCGCGCTGTTTGGAATGCCGGTCCTGCTGCTCGCGTTTCTCGCGGCGTCGATCGTGATCCATCCCGATTTCAACTCGTTCGATGCGCAGTCCCTTGCCATGGCGGCACTGCCGCTCGCGTTCGCCGCGGCCGCGCAGGCGGTGGTGGTGATCTCCGGCGGCATCGACCTTTCCATCGGCTCTGTGATGGCCGTTGCCAATGTTCTTGCGGCAAGCACGATGGAAGATGCCGGGTTCGGAAAAGCGCTTCTGCTGGCAGTCTTGATCGTCTGTGCCGGCGCGGTCGTCGGAGCGGTCAACGGCGCCCTCGTCGTGCTTTCGCGGGTTCCCGATGTTATCGTGACGTTGACCACCGGCTTCATCTGGGGCGGTGTCGCACTGCTGATCCTGGAACGACCGGGCGGGGGAGCACCGGACGAATTCCTTGCCATCGGCACCGGCACGCTGGCCACGCCATGGCTGTCCAATTCGCTGATTCTGCTGATCGCGTCTGTCGCGATCATCTGGGTCCCGGTGCGGCAGAGCAAGGTGGGACTATGGCTCTACGCCGTCGGCAGTGATCGTGTCGCGGCGTTTCGCAGTGGCGTCAACATCGCGCGCAGCCGAATCATCGCCTACGTTGTCGGCGGCCTGTTCAGTTCCATCGGCGGGTTGGGCCTGACCATGACGACCGGCATCGGCTCGCCGCGCGCGGGCGTCCTATATACCCTCAGCGGGTTGGCAGCCGTCGTCATCGGCGGGGTGAGTCTGGTCGGCGGACGTGGTGGGGTCGTCGGGCCGGTCATCGCCGCGTTTGTCCTGACCCTGATCCCGGCGGACCTGATCTTCCTGAATATCGACCCCAATTTCGGGCAGGTGATTCAGGGGACGCTCATCGTTCTGGTGGTCATGCTCGGGGGGTTCGTGACGCTGACAAGGACCCGCAAATGAGTGCCCCGACCGATGCCTCCCCGTCGCCGCTTGCGTTCGGCGGCATTTTGCCATGGTTGCGGCGCAACACGATTGTCGTGCTGATCCTGCTGCTTCTGGTGTTCATCGGCATCGTCGACGTGGTGAAACCCGGTACGGTCAATTCGGTCTGGCTGTCCAACACGCTCTTGTTCGCAGCCCCGCTCGGCATTCTCGCAGCGGGTCAGACGCTGGTGATGTTGACCGGAGGTATCGACCTGTCGGTCGTCAGCGTCGCCACCGGCTCGGCCTTCCTCATGACGACGACAACCCTGCGTGTCGGTGACGGATGGTCAATTGTCATCGGCATCGTGCTCGGCTTGGCCGTCGGCCTGATCAACGGCGTCGGTATCGCCGTACTGCGGGTTCAGCCACTGGTCATGACGCTCGGCACCGGGCTGATGACGCAGGGTGTTATCATCGTCTACAGCCAGAAGATCCTCGCCACCCGATCGGTTGTTCCCGGCTTTGTCCATAGTCTCGGTTCCGGCAGGCTCGGGGGGATAATCCCGATCGACCTGTTCCTGTGGGTGCCGATCGCGGCCATAACGATTCTCGGCCTCGGCCGCTCCGGGTTCGGCCGTTTGCTGTACGCGATCGGCGACAACCGGGAAGCCTGCCAACTGGCCGGTGTGCGCGTCTGGCGGGTGCTGCTGGCCGACTATACGATCTGCAGCCTGCTGGCGGCGGTTGCCGGTATCGTGCTTGTGGGGAACACCAATTCGGCGGACCTCAGTCTGGCGGAGACGTATCTGCTGCCATCCGTCGCCGCCGTCATCATCGGTGGAACCTCGATCTTCGGTGGCCGCGGCGGCTATGCGGGCAGCGTCGTCGGCGCGCTGATCCTCACCGTCCTGAACGGGCTGCTGACGCTTCTGGATTCACCGGAGCCGATCAAACAGATCCTCTACGGCGCGATCATCCTCCTGCTGGCAGCGGCTTACACGCGCCTGACCGACTGAAAGCATCTGGCGGGACTGTGTTGCGCGGAAGAAACAAACGAGCGCGATGGTCCGGCGGCCGCGTGAGCTTCCCGCGAATGAGTGGACACCTCGTGCAAGCTCCTGCGTAACGCTATGTCAATCCGTCAGACATCGCGACAGCGCCGAGGCGAGCTCGACAGAGATCAGGGGCGTGCTGACGACCTCATTGACGCCGGCATGAGCCAAGGCGTTCGCGCCGAGTTCGCTTGCCGGGGCCGCCAGCACAATCGGCAGCGACGGTGCCGCCTCGTGGACTGCCTTGGTGAACGCAAGCGCCGTGGTACTCGGCATGCGGTGGCTGACCAACACCGCGTCGAAGCGCTGTGGCGTCTTCCTGCACGCCGCCAGCGCCTGCTCCGGCTCGACAAATCCGACCGGCTCATAGCCGATCGCAGCGACGATTTCTTCGTCATGCAGTAACCGCGCGTGGTCATCGCCGACCAACAGCACGGTCTCACCCTTGCCACGAACGGGTGCCACTCGGTTCAGGGCCACCGATGTTTCGGCCTCCGCGACATGCGGCAGCCAGACCCGGAACGCGCTTCCGCCGCCCAGCTGGCTTTCGACATCGATAGCCCCGCCGTGAAAGCTCACAATCTCACGCACCGTTGCAAGTCCGAGCCCGTTTCCGCCGACGCGTGTCGTAAAGAACGGCTCGAACAGATGCTCAAGCGTCACAGCGTCCATCCCGCGACCGGTATCGGTCACGGTAAGACGCACGTAACGGCCAGGGGATAGGTGTCCGTGGCTGAGCAGGAGCGGCTCGGCGACCATTTCGACGTCGATCGCCACTTCCACGGTGCCGTGCCCGTCCATCGCCTGCGCCGCGTTGTTGCAAAGATTAATGACGACCTGCTGGAGCTGTACGAGATCACCGTAAACGACGGCCGCCCCCGGAATCTCGGCAATCTCCAGCCGGGCACCGTCAGGCAGCGAAGCCAACAGCAGTGCAGCGGACTCGGCCACGAGAGACCGCAGGCACACGTGCCGGCGCGG
This sequence comes from uncultured Pseudomonadota bacterium, assembly GCA_963764895.1. Classification (GTDB taxonomy): domain Bacteria; phylum Pseudomonadota; class Alphaproteobacteria; order Acetobacterales; family Acetobacteraceae; genus CAVXUK01. The sequence goes on along the minus strand of CAVXUK010000004.1, from coordinate 1,420,628 downwards.
TGAGTCCCTACGGCGCCCGAACGTCATGATCTGGTCGATCAGGTCTCGCCCACGCTCGGCCGCCTGCCGAACGCCTGCGACATTGCGCGCGAGCCGGCTGTCGGGCGCGATCTGCATCTCCTGCATTTCCGTATGACCGAGGATTGCGCCGATGATATTGGCGAAGTTGTGCGCAATCCCGCTGGTCAATGCGCCGACCGTCTCCATACGGCGTGCCTGCTGCAAGTTCGCCTCCAGCCGGGCCTGCTCGCGTTCGAGCCGGATCCGGCCGGCGGCGTTTCCGACCGCGTCGACAGCCATGCGGAGCAAGCCGATTTCGCCGGCAGGCCAGACCATTGGCGCCCGAAGCGAGTCGAAGCCGAGCAAAACGCCATTCTCGGCCTGTTCTTTCGCAACGATGCAGATCCAGCCGCGCAGACCCGCGCGCGTGAGCGCATCGCGATCCGGGCCGCTGGGCAGGCTGGCAACTGACTGGACGTACACGACGCCTTCCGCGTCCGCGCCCATCCTTGTTGCGAGCATCGACGCACGCATTGGCCAGTCCGCGGGCCAGTCGCCGTTACGATTCCATGAGTACAGCCGGAATGGCACGGTCGAAACGACGAAATAGGCACGGTCGGCTCCCCCCCAGTCCGCCAGTCTGGCCAACGCCTGCTCCACGCCGCTGTCGACCTCATTCGAATCAGCGCTGATCAACGCCATCGAGATGGTGGCTATCGCGTGTTCGAACGTCGCCCGCCGCCGCAATGCCAGCATGTGACGCCTGAGTCGCAGTCCGAAATTGACCAGAACAACAAGTAAAATCAATGTGGTGACATACAGCAGAAGACGATATCGCGTCGCTTGCTTGCGTGACCCTCTCTGACGTGAAACGATGTGGTCCCTGACTGCTTCCTGCGCCTGAAATCGCGGCAGATCGTATAGCGTCTTCAGGACGCGATCCGTCTCCGGAAGGAGGTGGTAGATCATTCGTCCGTGCGCAAGCAGTCCCTCAACCAACTCCTCGTCACCGATCGGGAGCGGCTGACTTGCGAGGCGGTTCAATCCATCTTTGACGGCCGCCGCCGACGCTGCGGAAGTGTCAAGCGTCAGATTCAGCATGGACGTCGCCAGAGCGTTCATTGTGGAACCCAGCTTGGCGTCCAGTATGGTGTCACCGAAGCGACCACTCAGCAGCCCGAAATAGGCCAGCGAGTTGTGCAGCAGGGCGTTGTCGCTCTTGAATTTCTCCGCCAACTCGTCCTGCTTGCGGACAAGGTCTTCCAGTGGGCTGAGGGCAGAACTTTCGAACTCTCTCCTGCCGCAGTTCTTCGAGAGATTGGTGGAGCGCATCATTTGCCTGATTCAGCGGATCGTAATTTCGCAGAAGACCGGCGCGCGCACTGAGGATGTCTCGGCGCAACGCGCCTTCCGCTGTCGCGACCCGAGATATCGCCGCAAGCGCGCGATCGTATCGCGACGCTTCGGGATTCATCCCCAGCAGCGACAGCGCCGAGACCAGGAGGAGCAGCAGTGTCGTGATGCCGATGACGGAAAGAATCCTCATGGCGGCGCGGTCAGCATTCTGCCTTGATAGGAGCCCGTGAGCGTCTTCAGGAAGGCGACGATCGCGTTGACCTCCGCGTCCGACAAGGTTCGGTCGAGTTGGGCATGCCCCATCTTGCGCACCGCATCATCGAGCGTTGAGACGCTACCGTTTTGAAAATACGGCGCGGTCACGGCCACGTTTCGCAGGCTCGGGACGCGCAGGACTTTGGACTGGCCTGGGATCAGTTGGTGGAAGATGCCACCTCGCTCGAACAGATTGCCACCGACGTTGACGCCCTGGTGGCACGATACGCAGCCGAACGATTTGAACATCTGGTAGCCGGATAGTTCCAGCGCCGACAACACTCCGGTATCGCCGCCAAGCCATCTATCGAACCGACTACCGGGGGTCAGCAGTGATCGTTCATAGGTGGCTATCGCATCCAGCAGGCTATCACGATCGGGTTCGTGCCCATAGGCGCTCTCGAACAGTGCCGTCATCCCCTTTTCTGACTTCAAGGCGCGAAGGGACGCGTCGACGCTCGTCGCCATGATCTTCGGATCATTGAGCGACATCGCAATCTGTTCTTCCAGAGTGCGGATATTGCCTTCCCAGCCGAGCCGGAAGCTGAGAGCAGCATTGAAGACGGTGGGGGTGCTAAACGGTAGTCTCGTGCCGTCCGGAGTCTCGTCGGTCTGGTGCCCATCTGCGCCGTTGGTACGTATGTCGTGACATGATGAGCAGGCGCGTGTGCCATCGTGAGACAACTTCGGATCATCGAACAGGCGCGCACCGAGTGCTAGCTTTCTCGGATCGGCGGCCTGCGGCAGCGGAATCGGCGTGATCGGCTCGTCGCCCGCGGTGGTGTCCACGTTCCAGGGGGGCGCGGGACCCTGAGCGGATGTTATCCCCGCCGTGAGTAGCGCCGCCAGGAGCAACCACAACCGTCCTAGGCCGAAGTTCCATGTCCGCATTGGGGCACGCTCTTCATTCATCCGCCGGCGGCCTGGGACCTAGAACTTTTCGACCGGCACGGCAAAGCGGTAGCCTATGCCGCGTTCCGTCTGTATCGCGCCGGGTGCGCTTGGATCAGCCTCCAGCTTGCGCCGCAGCCGCAAAACCTGCACGTCGATGCTGCGATCGAAAACGTCTTCGTGCACACGCGTCGCCTGAAGCAAGTGCTCGCGGGTCAGTGGTCTTCCGGGCGCCGCAAGGAAGGCGGCAAGCAGTGCATATTCGCCTTTGGTCAGTGGAATCTGCGCCCCTTCAGGATTGAACAGGCACCGTTGGCGGAGATCGAGCTTCCAGCCGGCAAATCTGTAGCCGCCCGACGCAGGACCCCGCTCCGATGCGGCGCGGCCGCTGTCGTGGCGCCGGAGCACGGCCCGCACCCGTGCCAGCAACTCGCGCGGTCCGAACGGCTTTGTGATGTAGTCGTCCGCCCCAAGCTCCAATCCGACGACGCGATCGATCTCGTCGCGTCGGTGTCCGGTGGTGATGATGACTGGCACGTCGGAGCGGGACCGGATCTCGCGAAGTAGATCGAGGCCATCTTCGTTGTCGAGCCGCAGGTCGAGCACAACCAGACTAGGTTCCCGCACGGCAAAATGTCGTGACATCTCCTCGCGACCGCTAGCGGATGTTACGCGCATATTCTGCTGCTCCAGGTAGCTCACCAGCATACGACGCAGTTCCGCGTCGTCGTCGACGATCAGGATGCGGGCCGGGAGCGCATCGCCGCCGCTCACGCTTGGCACGTGAGATGTTGCTGCCTCAATGCCGTCGAGGCGCAACCCTGGTGCCGGTCCAACCATGGATACATCCTTGAACCACCTGTCCGTTCAACTCGAACTCTCCGCTTCCGCGAAAAGATCTTGTCGTTAGACGCTGCCGCGAAGTTTCAGCGGCAGATAATGACGTTGCCGGCGTATTCAATACTCCTGGCCACTTGGCCCAGGGTCCGCGGTAATGACAGAAATCCGTGTTATCGTGGTTGGCGAATATGCCGGCAGCCACGCTTCGACCTCACGAAGCCGTGTAGCCGACCTAGAGTCGACACGGCCAACCGACGGCGGGGTACGATACCGTACGCCAGCCAGGTCCGTCGTCATCTGCCGCGGGCGGGCGATAAACATGCACGGTTCCCTACCCAGGAGCTTGTATCTAGCAGTCACATGTCATGGTCCGAACGGATGATGCTCAAGGGGGCGGTTTCGGCCCGATATGGACCGACCACGCAAACGTGCGCTCGGCCAGGCCTTACACCAAGCGGAATACTCGATCTCGCATCGCGAAATGCCCATATCCTTTAGCGACCGGTCGTCCATCAACTGCAGCTCCCGCAATGCTCGTCTGCTCTGGTACCTCCCAACGTATTCTCGCTCCGCAAACGGCGATGACGGAAGTGAGCCATCTGAGGTAAGCCCGGATCCTAGGTTTGCCGGCCAGAACGAGCCAGTGGGCGACAGTCCTTTTGTCTTCGTTGACGGTTGTCTTGCGACCTCCCGGGTGGTCGCTGCTCACGCCAATAAGCGTGGCGGCTTGGCATTTGGTCGCAACGCGGGCCGGCTGCATTTGAGACCATGACGATGAACTGACCAGGCGTGGCGACGGATTGATAATCGGTAGCGGCTCCCTCAGCTGGTCCCGATTGGTGTCAGGTTTGCCTTGGCCGCGGGAATCGGGCGTTCCATGCTGGATCGGGGGGGACCAATTTAGCTCTTTGGACTTGCGAGCGGCAAAGAATGTGGTGGAAGCTGGAGATGGTCTATCGAGGTTCATGGTGTTTCACTCTAACGGTTTCTGACGGGCGGCATTTTTTGGTCTGCACATTACCGGCGCATGGCACCGTTCTAGAGAAAAGATGCAGTTGTAGTCTTCATGGTACGGTTGCAAACTCGACAGCCAGGTACCTCACGGCCGACATGCCCGGTCTGACGTCCCCTCCGCTGGACCACGTCCCTCGCTACCGACGTAACCGTACCGCGGCTAGCAGTCATCAGCATGCAACGCAAAAGCGCCACGTTCCTCGCGACGAAAATGATGGAGCAAGTCCTGTTCATGAGACGCAAACACAACGGCAACGGTGGTGCAGTCGGAACGAGGCGTTCCGGCCCCCCTTCTTGGCCGTGTCGCGCCACGGTCAAGGCCAGCCCGTTCGGGTGCAGTCCAGCATTCCTTTGGCCACCAGAACTCCTTAACGGAACTGCTGATGCAGGCTGACGGAGTGACGGAAGCCGACCTCGGTGCCCTGCTGCGGAAAGTCGCGGCATCTCGAATGGGCACTGAGACATAATGCGTCGCGGCCGCTCAGTTCATTGACTGAGACGGCGGCGAACTCATTGGCGAATGTGACCGCCGGAGCCGATGGTAAGTCCTGGCTCCGGCGCCGATACGGTGGAGCTGGATGGATTTCGTAAACGGAGCAGCCGGACCCGGAATCTGCATTTGACGCCGGCGCGTGGCCTTGGGACGTCTCCTCTGCCTGAGGCGCCCTTCTGTGTAGAATTGCCGGTACCCAAACGATGAGTTCTTCACCGTTTGTGTGTAACTGCTGTCGCCCGCAGCAGGACGTCAGGCGGTAACGGGCGCGACGACGGAGGCGAGCAACCGCGATACCTTCGCCTCGGCATCGTAGCGGGCGTACACCCGGGCCAGGGCTTGGGCCTTCGCCCGATGCTGTGTGCCATTCAGCACCGTCGCGACGGCTTCGTGCAGTACTGGCACGGTCGGTGTGTTGGTCTTGAGGTCGATCCCGGCGCCGCTCCAGGCCACACGCGTTGCCACTTCCGCCTTGTCTTCGGTCAGACCGGCCACGATCAGCGGGACGCCGAGGCTGAGCGCATGGCTGACTGTGCCGTAGCCGCCATTGGTCACGACGAGATCGACGTGCGGCATCATCCATTCCATCGGCAGGAAGCGCGACACGCGTGCATTATCCGGCAGTTCCCCCGGCACGGCTTTGAGCGGGCGTCCCCCGGTCGTGACAACGACAAGAAGATCGGGCCGGTCAGCCAGCGCAGCCAACGTTGGCACGACGAGCTGGCCCAGATCGTGGTTCGCCAGCGTACCCTGCGTGACAAGCACGACGCGGCGGGTACCGTCGATCTCACCCGCCCATTCAGGAAGCGGCACGTCGAGGTGCGGCTGCGGCAGCGCGCCGATAAATTGCAACGATCGGGGCAATCTGCGGCGCGGATACTCGAACTCGGGCACACCGGCTTGAAGGTGAAGGTCGGGCAGGGTCACGACGGCATCCAGGATGGGCGCCGATACCGGGCCGCGGCCCATGGCTGCCAGGATGCGATCGGAACTTCTGCTGCACCGGATCCAGGAATTGCGCGCTGATCACATCATGGATCTTCCGGTATTCCCGACGCTGCTCCTCACTGGTGGCGGGCGGCAGGCCGGGGCCGGTCGGGGCGCCGTCGTCACGGGTCATGAACAGGCAGGTGGTCCCGCAATGCACGATCGCCGGGCGCTCGCGTCGCGGCCCGAGCAGCATCGGAAAGGTGCCGAGAAATAGACTATCGCACAGGATCAGATCCGCAGGGAAGTCTTCCAGCAGATCGCGAAGAGCTGCGTGCTGCGCCGGAACCGGGCCAATGAACACGTTATTGAAGTCGAAGCGCAGGAGTTCCGGGCCCGGCTGCAACGTCTTGCGTTCCGGGAAAGCCGCGTCAATGTCGCTCAAGTCCTTGTCGATGACGTCCGGGAAGGAGCGGAATTGCGCGCCTATCCTGGTGAACCGGGAGGCGAACGCTGTTGCACCGAGACCGACGACGTCATGCCCGCCGGCAATCAGGAGTCTGGTGATCGAAAGCATCGGATTGAGGTGGCCGGTGGCCGGCGTACAGGTGACGATGATGTTCAAGGCGATACCTCCAGCAGAACGGTTCGGCGGCGGGCACCCGATGTGCCGTACCCGAACCGTGTGACGGCGGCGCTGGTCTCTCAGCCTTGCGACCGCCGGCCGCAAGACTCCGGCGTCGCCATTGCGGGGCGGTTTCGCCGCACGGCGACTGCGTTACAGCAGTAGCGCGAGGCGGACCGGCGCCGGCGCTGGACCGACATGACTACCGCCCCATTGCCCGTTCGGTTGCGGCCGTAACCGATGTCCCGAGTCCGGATATGTTGCCGTAACTCGCTCGCCGGATTCTCCCGCCATCGCTCGTACCCGACAGGCTCGGACTGAAGTCCGCCGGCCAGGGCGATCGATGACGACGCAATCACCGCCTGCGAATGGCGGTGTCATCCGGACGCAGGAGACACCATCCGATGTCGCTCAGCTTTCTGCTCGCTTCCTGGGGCAATCCAGGCAATCTGAATCCTCTCCTGACGGCCGGACGCCGGCTGCGCCAACGGGGCCACCGCGTCCGCGTCATCGCCGACGCCCCCGCCCAGGACGAGATTGCGAAGGCGGGGTTCGACAGCCTCAGCTGGCGACGGCCGGCTCCGCTGTCTCTCCCGGACCCTGGCGACGAGGATCCCGCCTGGACGGAAGTCCGTGCCATGTTCGAGCAACTGACGTTCGGCGCCGCGCTCGACTATGCGGCCGACACGATGGATGCGCTGCGGACCGAGCGGGCGGACGCCATCCTGGCCAGCGACTTCCTGGCCGGCCCGGTCATCGCGGCGGAGGCCTCGGGGATCGCCTGTGCGCTGCTGGCGCCGCATATCAGCGTCCGACCGATCGAGGGCATTCCGCCCGCCGGGTGCGGCCTTCTCCCGAGCGAAAGCCCGGAGGAAGCGGCCGTGGAGCAAGCCGCGCGCATGCGGCTTGCCGCGATGATGAGCGGTTGCCTGCCAACGCTCAACCGCGCGCGCGCCGCGTTCGGACTCTCACCATACGCCCACATATTCGACCATTACGACCGCGTGGACCGGGTACTGATCGGTCTTTCCGCCGCCTTCGACTTCCCGGCCACGAGCCTGCCCGCGAACCTGCACTATGTCGGGCCGCTCCTCGACCAGCCCGGGTGGTCCCGCCCATGGACCGCGCCCTGGTCCGGAAAGCCCGTCCGCCCGCGCGTCCTGGTCTCGCTCAGCACGAGCTTCCAGAACCAGGCGGCCCTGCTGCGCCGTATTGTCGCGGCACTCGGCACGATGGATCTGGACGCGGTCGTGACCATCGGCCCGGCGATGGAGACCGAGACGCTCCAGGCGCCCGACAACGTAGCGATCATCCACAGCGCGCCGCACGATGCCGTCATGCGGGAGGTGTCGCTCGTCATCACGCATGGCGGCCACGGGACGGTCACACGGTCGCTGTTGAACGGTTTGCCGGTCCTCGTGATACCGATGGGACGTGACCAGGGGGACAATGCCGCGCGCGTCGTGGCGCGCGGCGCGGGCCTCGCCCTGACCGAAAGCGCCACCGGGGAGGAAATCGTCTCGGCGGTGGAGCGGCTCGTTACCGAGCAGGACTTCCGGACGGCCTCCGCGCGGCTCGGAGGGGCCATCAGTCCAGACGTGGCCTCACCCGCCCTGGTGACCGAGATGGAGGCAATCGCCACTCGCCGCTGGCTGCGCTCGGCCTGACGGCATCACGCGGGTTCCCTCCGGAAACGAAATGTCTTTGCGCCTGTCACCTAACTCCGCCGCCTTCACGCTGCTGCTCGGCGCGCTGGCGGCACTTCCTTCCTTCGGCATCGACATGAACCTGCCGGCGCTCGGCGCCATCGGCGCCTCACTCGGCGTCGACGCCGACGGGGCGGGACTGACCATGAGCGTCTTCATGATCAGTTTCGCTATCGGACCGCCGCTTTGCGGCCCGATCTCGGACCGGATCGGACGGAAGCCCGTTGTGCTCGGGGCCGTGGCGCTGTTCGCAGTGGCGAGCCTGGGCTGCGCGGCCGCGCGCTCCCTGGCGGGCCTGCTTGCGTGGCGCGTGGCCCAAGGGATGGGTGCGGGCGTCGCAATGACCACCGCCCTCGCGATCATCTCCGACGAGTTCGATGGCACGGGTGGGCGGGCGAAGCTCTCCACCATCACGAGCCTCATGTTGTTCGTTCCGATGATCGCGCCCGCAGCGGGCACGGCGATGATGACGGTCGGTAGCTGGCGTAGCATTTATGGGCTGCTCGCCGGCATCGGCTTCGCTCTCCTCTGTGTCCTCTGGGCGTTCTTTGCGGAGAGTGCCAGGACCAGTTATACGGAACGGCTCAGCCCGGCCGCGATGCTGCGCGACTACGCCCGCGTCCTGACCCATCCCGTCTGCCGCGGCTATATCCTCGTCAATGCGGCCGGCTTTGGGGCGCTCTTCGCCTACGTGAGCGGATCTTCGCTTTTCTTCATCGGCGCAGTCGGCCTCTCGCGTAGCGAGTACAGCATGGTCTTTGCGGCGACCTCGGTCGGCATCATGGCGGGCAGCTTCGTCAACGGGTGGTTGAGCAAGCGAGGCATCGCGCCCGCTTACCCGCTCGGGGTCGGCGTGGCGCTTGCGCTCGCCGCGGCGGCGTCGCTGCTTGGCGCCATCATGGTCGGTTGCACCTGGGTGCCCGGGCTGGTTGGCATCCTGGTGCTTGGCACCATGTCCTTCGGCCTGATTACGCCGAACGCGACTCGATGCGGCCATGCAGCCCCTGCCGACCCATGCCGGCGCCGTCAGCGCGATGGCGGGGTGCGTGCAGGTGCTGGCTGGATCAGCATCGAGTGCGCTCGTGGTCTCCCTCAACGATGCGCATCCAGGGCTGTCGATGGCGGTGTCGATGGTCTTCTGGTCGGCGGCCGCTCTTGTCGCCCATGTGTGCCTTGCCCGGCCCGCCGAATATGGACGAAGTAGCGCAGACCCGGCGCCGGAGAGGGCCTCGCGGGCCGGACCGGGCAAGGCCAGGGCCCTTGGCAGCTTGGCCCACCGGGGATTCCCAGGGTTGCGTCTTGCGCGGATCCAGGGCGGCGCCCTGACCTTTATGCTTTTCCAGACTTCTGATGCGAAGGTCGGACCCCTCACGATTGCAAACGTAGCCCGTTTGCCCTGGCCTGACATCCGGGCGTAGGCGCGACGACGCACGCTCCAGGACCAACGCGGTTTCTGGAGGCAACATGACCTTACCGACAAACGAGTTTCGTGGTTCCGACGAGCGGCGTCGCGTGGCGCGGGCAAATCGGATCTTCGATACGCTGGCGCGAATGGACGCCGTCACGGTCGTCGTTATCCGCGCCGTCTGGCACGCAGTCATAGAGGGCCTGGCAGCCTACGGAATGACCCAGTGCAATCTAATCATGGATTTGGAGCTGTATCAGGCCGCCAACCCTCGGTACGAACGAGACACGGTCCCGGCGAGCTGGACTGAGTCGCGAATGACCTATTTCGGCGATATGCTCGAAAGTGGCTATCTTGACGAAGACGAAGACGTTCAAGTCTTCATTCCAGGCGCCGGCCCCGGCATGAGCGTCGGCGCCGCATCCGTCCACGGAGACGGTCAGCGAGCGGCCCGGCCTGGTCTTGGCGAACAGCCATAAGGAGATCTGCCGCTGGCCGTCGCACCGACGGCGTCGGCGATCATTGGTGGCTCCGGAGTTGGCAAACCAAGACGGAGCCGCCAAACGGCTGCGGCGATGCCCATCGAAAATGACATGAACGGCGATGCCTCGCTCAGTCGGCTAATTGCCCTCAGCTTGAATTTTGGCAAGGCTGACGCCGGCCTTCGGCTCATCTCGGCCATTCTCGGCGCGACACCTGACAGAACCCCCGTCGTCTTCTCAGGAGGGCAACAATCAGCCGCCCGGCACCTCGATAGCGATCCGCCGATCTTCCACCGTCACCGGAAACGTTTGCACCGGGCCGGGATCGCTTGCCTCCACCGCCACCTCGTAGGCTTGCGTTCGCACCCGCGCAGGTTCGCATCGTGATTGGCCGGTGCGCAGGTCGAATTCCCATCCGTGCCAGGGACAGCGCACGATCTCGCCTGGCCGAGACCACGCGTAGCGGCCGGGTTCGGCGGCTTCGACCAAACCCACCAGCCGCCCCTCGCTCAGCCGTCCGCCCTGATGCGGGCAGCGGTCGGCAAGGGCAAAAAACTTCGCCGCCGACATTGAACAGCACGATGTCTCGCCCGGCGACGGCAACCCGCTTGCAGCGCCCCGGCGGCACCTCGCGTAGCGTCGCAACGATGTAGCGCGGCATTTAGGCCAATCCGTAGAGTGCGGCGGCGTTGCCACGGAACAGCCCGTGCCGCTGCGCCTGCGTGCCACCATTGGGCAGCACCTCCGCGGGGCTGTCAAAATCCCAGTGCGGATAGTCGGTGGCGAACAGCAGACGGTCCCAGCCGAGCCAGCCGATCACATCCAGCAGATGCCGGTGCCGCTCCGGCTCCTCCATTGGCTGGGTCGTCCACCAAATGTTTTCACGCGCATATTCGGAAGGCGGGCGCGTCAAATGCGGTGTCTCGGCGCGCATCCGCGACCAGTGCTTGTCCAGCCGCCACAGCAGTGAAGGCGCCCAGGCAAAGCCGGCCTCGATCATCACGACCCGCAACGTCGGGAATGCGCTCGAATACGCCTTCCAGCAGCATCGAGACCAGCTGCGACTGCGCACTCTGCGCGTGTCCGGTCATCTCCTCGATGTAGTACGAGGGCCAGCCGCCCGGTGTCATCGGCCAGCCGCCGATAGCCGAACGCATGGATGCCCACCGGTAGCCCGGCACGTGCCGCCGCCTCGTAGATCGGCCAGTATTTGCGTTGCCCCAGCGGCTCGGCGGTGCGCGTCAGCAGCAGCACCTGTGCAAACGCCGTATCGCCAGCGCGCCGCTCGATCTCCGCCACTGCTGCCGGCGGGTCCTCGTAGGAGACGACGACAGACGCGCGCAGCCGCGCATCGTGGCCGGTCCATTCGGCGATCTGCCAATCGTTGGTCGCCCGCGCATACGCCGCCGCCAGATCGAGGTTGCGGAACCCCTGGCCGGTCGCTCCGAGTGGGTTGAGGATGCCGAAGGCGACGCCGTTCGCGTCCAGATGCTGCGCCTGCATGAAGCCGAGGCTGCTCCCGGGCGGCCCGCCCTCCGGCGGCCACGCATCACGCCGGGCGGCATTGGGTTGTCCCTTCGGATAAGCAACGCCATCCTGGTAGCCGAGACGACGGCTGGTGCCGAACTGTGCGGCATGTTCCTGCCAACGCCTCTCCAGAAATGGTGCCAGTTCCTCCGGCGACCGGCGAGCCGGATGGATGTCGCAGTCGATGACGCCAAGACGACTGGCTGTTGACGTTTCGGCAAGCGGTCGAACGGTGACGTTCATGACACGATCTCCATCAGACGCGGATAGGTCGCGAGCGGATTGTCCACCATGATCTTGCGTGCAAGCTCGGGCGAAAGCCCGGCCGGCAACGCGTCGGCGCCATCAAAATGCCAGTGCGGATAGTCGGTGGCGAACAGGAGCAGCGCATCCGAACCAAGTTGTTCCAGCACACGCGAAAGCTGTGCCGAGTTCGTCGGCCCATCGAACGGTTGTGCGGTCAGGCGGACATGGTCGCGCACGATCTCAGTGGGTGGGCGGTCCACCCACGGCACTTCCATGCGCAGGCCGCGCCAGAATTTCGTCAGTCGCCACAGATGCGCCGGCAGCCACGTGACGCCAGATTCCAGCAGCACGACGCGCAAGTCGGGGAACTTGGCGAACACGCCTTCGCACACCAAGCTGGTCAACGCACCCTGGAAGGCCTGTGCCTGACCGACGTATTCCTCCGTCACGAGCGAGGGCCAGCCGACCGAAGTCGGCGGATGTTTGTAAGCCGTTCCAGCGTGGAAGCCGACCGGCAGACCGTTGCGCGCGGCCGCAGCATAGATTGGCCAATGCGCGCGCCGACCGGGAGGCAACTCGTCCGATACCGGCAACAGAACTTGCACGAAGCGTCGATCGGTCGCGCATCGTTCAATCTCATCGACCGCGAACTCGGGGTTTTGCGGTGATACGACGATGGAGGCGCGCAAGCGTGGCTCACGGTCCAGCCATTCCCGCGCGATCCAATCGTTCACGGCGCGGGCCAAGCCGGCGGCCATGTCCTCGCTGAACAGCATAGGCACGCCGTAAAGGCAGTTGCAGATAGCAATTTGTGCATCGAACGGGTCGAGCGCCTGCGCGCGCAGATCGGCAAGTCCGCCACCGGCCACCGCGCCGCTGTGGCTATCTGAACCGTGGCGCCAGTCGGGCCGCGCCGAGAGCGGAGCGTTGGGCGGATAGGCGATGGTGCGCAACTCATCCAACCCGCGCTGCACGACTGCCTCTCGCCAGTGGTCGTCCAGATACGGCAGCAGCGCAGAGAGCGCCGGGACGGCGGGATGGATGTCGCAGTCGATCGCGCCAAATCGCGGACGGGTCATGGTCGCCCCATTCTACACCGGTCTGACGATATTAGGGGAGGCAAACATGAACAAGCCGGCGTCTTCACACGAGGTGGGCTGCTGGCGCGGAAGGTGACAGACCGCCAATGGCCGGCGGTTTCAACAAGCCGCAGAGATGCGCCTCTATCCGGGAAGCCGCTTGGCGACTTCCTCCAGCATGGCCTCCGTCGCGCCGCCGCCGACCGGTTCGGCTTCTGGGAAGTCAATCCGGTCACCGAGGTGCTGAAGCCGAAGGTGCAGGCCGCCGGGCTGTGGAATCTGTTCCTGCCCGACTCCGAATACGGCGCCGGCCTGACCAATTTCGAGTACGCGCCGCTGTGCGAGATCATGGGCCGTTCGCTGCTGGCGCCCGAGGCGTTCAATTGCTCGGCGCCCGATGCCGGCGACATGGAGGTGCCGGTCCGTTACGGCACGCCGGAGCAGAAGCAGCAATGGCTGGTCCCGCTGCTGGAAGGCCGCATCCGTTCCGCTCTCGCGATGACGGAACCGGCCGCGGCGTCCAGCGACGCCACCAGCAAGGATTTTGGGGTTGGCGGTCGCCTATGCCACGGCGCGGCTGCTGCGGCTGGCCGGTGGACCGGATGAGGTCCATCGCAACCAGATCGCGCGGCTGGAGATGCGCAAGTACGACAACCGCCCGCATGCCTGAAGCGGGTGGCGGTCAGAACACCTCGAACAACCCGGCGGCGCCCATCCCACCGCCGACGCACATCGTCACCACGCCGTAGCGCACGCCGCGCCGCTTGCCTTCCAGCAGGATGTGGCCGGTCATGCGCGCGCCCGACATGCCATACGGGTGCCCGATGGCAATCGCGCCGCCGTCGACGTTCAGCCGCTCGTCCGGGATGCCCAGCCGGGTCTGGCAATACAGCACTTGCGAGGCAAACGCCTCGTTCAGCTCCCACAGGCCGATGTCCTCGACCGACAGTCCATGCTGGCGCAGTAGCTTCGGCACGGCGAATACCGGGCCGATGCCCATCTCGTCCGGGTCGCAGCCGGCCACCGCCATGCCGCGATAGGCGCCCAGGGGCTGCAAGCCGCGCCGTTCGGCCTCCTTCGCCTCCATCAGCACCAGCGCCGCCGCTCCGTCCGACAGCTGGCTGGCGTTGCCGGCAGTGATGTGACGGCCCTGCTGGCGCGTCTGGCCGTCCTTGAACACCGGCTTGAGCGCCGTCAGGTCTTCGATACGGGTTTGCGGCCGGTTGCCTTCGTCCCGGCTGAGCGTGACGCTGCGTTCGGAGACGGCGCCGGTTGTCTTGTCGGTGACCAACATGGTGGCGGTAAGCCCCACGATCTCCGCCGCGTAACGCCCGTTCGCCTGCGCGTCGGCGGTTCGCTGCTGCGAGCGTAGCGCGAAGGCATCCTGCGCCGCCCGGCTGACGCCGTAGCGCTCGGCGACGATCTCCGCCGTCTCCAGCATGCTCATGTAAATGGCCGGCACCCGTGCCTGCAGCGCGGCGTCCTGGTCGCGCCAGCGGTTCACGTGCTCGTTCTGCACCAGCGAGATGGATTCCACCCCGCCGGCGACGGCCACGTTCAGCCCATCCACCACGATCTCCTTCGCCGCCGTAGCGATCGCCATCAGGCCGGAGGCACACTGGCGGTCCAGGCTCATGCCGGCGACGCTGGTCGGCAGCCCGGCGCTGAGCGCGCATTGGCGGGCGATGTTGAAGCCGGTCGAGCCTTGCTGCATGGCGGCCCCGATCACCACGTCGTCCACCTCGCCGGGATCGATGCCGGCGCGCTGCACGGCGGCCGCAATCGCGTGGCCGCCGAGCGCCTGCGCCTGTGTGTTGTTGAAAGCCCCGCGATAGGCCTTGCCGATGGCAGTGCGAGCGACGCTGACGATGACGGCTTCGCGCATGATGTGGTCTCCGATGTTCAAACTCTTCCTGCTGATCGTCACCCTGGTTTTGCCGGGATGACTCGCGAGGTGTGTCGAGCGGTTATGGCTTCGTCCGCCAGCCGGCGCGGCCCCTGCCGCCGATCAGTCCGGCGCGCGCGCTGCCTGAGCAGGGGGCGCGGGCGGAATCGTTAGCGCCCCCTGCGTGGCGACGGCCGCCGCTGCCTCGACGGCGCCGGTCTCGTCAGAGCGGTAGTTGAGGAGCACGTCGGTTCCCGGCGCTGCGAAACGCAATGCGATGGCGCGACCAATGCCCTTCGTGCCGCCGCCGGTGACCAGGATAGCCATGATCCGATCGCGCCGCAGCCGCGTTGTTGAAGGAAATGCCGGACAGTGGAGTGCCACGCAACTTTGCGGCGCCATAAGGCTGCGTTCCGTGACCCACTGCCGGATGCAACCTCGGGGCGGGCCGACCTCTGCGAACGCGTTGAGGTCGAGATCGCAGAGACGAGCAACCATCTATCACCCTTATGTTGACGGGTCCGTCGAAAACGTGATAAATTACGAGATACTGAAATAAATTGCATTTTCCTCTTTGATCCTCCGGAGGAGACATGGCGCGGCCCGCCATAAAGCGTGACATTGAAGACAGCCTCGCGGTCCGCGCGGCGTGGCTTCACTACGCGGCAGGGCTGACTCAGGCCGAGGTTGCGACCCGGCTGGGGGTTACCAACGTCAAAGCGCACAGGTTGATCGCACGGGCGAACCAGAACGGCGCGGTGAAGGTTACGATCGACGGGGACGTGGCGGAGTGCGTGGTTCTGGAGGCCGAGATCGCGACCCGTTACGGGGTGGATTATTGCGAGGTAGCGCCCGACCTGCATGAAGAGGGTACGCCCCTGCGGGCGCTGGGTATCGCGGGGGCGGGGTTTCTGCGGCGTGAAATCGAGAATTCGCAGGGTGGCCTGATCGGGATCGGCCACGGCCGCACGCTGGCGGCGGCGGTGGCGGACATGCCGCGCATCGCCGCGGGCAATGTACGGTTCGTGTCGCTACTCGGCGGGCTGACGCGGAACTATGCGGCCAACCCGCACGACGTGATGCATCGTCTGGCCGAGAAGACCGGTGCGGCGGCCTTCGTGATGCCGGTGCCGTTCTTTGCCAACACGGTCGAGGACCGTGAGGTGCTTCTGGCGCAGCGTGGGGTCCGCGAGGTGTTCGACCTTGCGGCACGGGCTGATCTGATGATCGTCGGCGTCGGCACGGCGGAGCCAGACACCCAGCTTGTTGCCTCGCAGATGATCGAGGCGGCTGAAATCCGCGAAGTGCGGGAGTTGGGCGGCCTCGGGGAGATGCTCGGACATTTCTTCGACCACGTGGGCAGGCCGATCGAAACATCGCTGGCCGCGCGCACTCTGTCGCCGGACCTCGACGGGTTGAAGGGGCGCAGGATTGTCGCCATTGCCGGCGGCCCGGAAAAGATCGGTGCGATCCGGGCCGTGCTGATGGGCGGTTATTTGAGCGGGCTGATCACGGACGAGCGCACGGCGCGGGCACTCGCCACTGTCGATGCGTCCTGAATGCGGGACATGGGGAGGAAGCTCAATGTACGGCAAAGAAACGGCCCTTGCTGGCGCAAACCTGCGGGGGCGGCCCAGTCGTTGTGCGCGAGTTCGTGGGCGCGGCGCGATTGGGGCCCGGCGGCAGTGGCCGGGGAGCTGGTCTGATGCATGACGCCGGGCGGGATATCCTGATCGGGATTGACGCCGGAACCTCGGTGATCAAGGCGGTGGCCTTCGATCTCGCGGGGCGGCAGATCGCTGCGGCGTCGGTGCCGAATCGCTATGTGACGCGGGCGGATGGCGCGGCGTTCCAGTCGCTGAGCCAGACCTGGGCGGATTGTGCGCAAACGCTCCGTGATCTGGGTGGCAAGGTTGAGGGGCTGGCGCGCCGCGCGGCGGCGCTGGCGGTCACCGGGCAGGGTGACGGCACCTGGCTGGTGGGTTCGGGCAATGAGCCGGTGACCGATGGCTGGCTATGGCTGGATGCCCGGGCGGCGGAGACAGTGCGTCGGCTGCGGGCGGCGCCTACCGACCGCGTGCGGTTCGAGGCGACCGGAACCGGCCTTGCCGCCTGTCATCAGGGGCCGCAGATCGCGTACATGGCAACGAAGACGCCCGAGATCCTCGACCGGGCGGAGGTCGCGCTGCATTGCAAGGACTGGCTCTACCTGAACCTGACGGGCGTGCGCGCGACTGACCCGTCGGAGGCGAGTTTCACCTACGGCAACTTCCGCACCCGCCGCTATGACGACACGGTGGTCGAGGCGCTTGGCCTGACCGCATGGCGCCGGCTGCTGCCGCCGATTCTGGACGGAACCGAGGTCACGCATCCCCTGTCGCCGGATGCGGCGGCGCTGACGGGCCTTCTGGCCGGCACACCGGTCTGCCTTGGTTTCATCGATATCGTCTGCACGGCCCTTGGGGCGGGTATCCATACCGGCGGTGCGTCGGCGGCCTGCACGATCGTCGGCTCGACCGGCATGCACATGCGCGCGACGGCGACCGCGGGCGTGCATCTGAACCTGGAGGGCACGGGCTACGTGATCGCGATGCCGATCCCCGGCATGGTGGCGCAGATCCAGTCGAACATGGCGGCGACGCTCAACATTGACTGGGCGCTGCGGCTGGCGGGCGATCTGATGGCCGAGATGGGGAGCGCGGTGACGCAGGCCGAGCTTGTGGCGCGGATCGAGGGCTGGCTTGCCGCCAGCCGTCCCGGCGCGCTGATCTACCACCCCTACATTTCCGAGGCCGGCGAGCGCGGACCCTTCGTGAATGCCAATGCCCGGGCGAGCTTCATCGGACTGACGAACGGGCACCGGTTCCCGGATCTGGTGCGTGCGGTGGTCGAAGGGCTGGGGATGGCCACGCGCGACTGCTATGCCGCGATGGGCGAGATGCCGGCAGAGCTGAGGCTGACCGGCGGGGCGGCGCGGTCGCGTGCGCTCCGTTCGGTGCTTGCCGCCGCGGTCGGGGCGCCCGTGCGCATTTCCGCGCGGGAAGAGGCCGGCGCTGCCGGGGCCGCGATGATGGCGGCGGTCGCGATCGGGGCCTATCCCGAGATGGAGACCTGCATCGCCGAATGGGTCACGCCGCTTCTCGGCGCGACCGAGGCACCGGACGCGGCGCTCGTGCAGACCTATGACCGAATGTTCCCGTCCTATCAGACCGCGCGTTACGCGCTCGAGCCGGTGTGGGACATGATGATGCAACGGCAGGGTCAGGTCTGTGACTAGGGACGCGAACCAAAGGAGCGGTGAGATGACCGAGACCGTCGATCTTTTCATCATCGGCGGCGGCATCAACGGCGCCGGTATCGCACGCGATGCGGCGGGCCGGGGGCTTTCGGTTATCCTCTGCGAAAAGGACGACCTCGCTCAGGGCACCTCGTCGCGGTCGGGCAAGCTGGTGCATGGCGGCCTGCGCTACCTGGAATATTACGAGTTCCGCCTGGTGCGTGAGGCGCTGATCGAGCGCGAGGTGCTTCTGGCCAGCGCGCCGCACCTCATCTGGCCCATGCGCTTCGTGCTGCCGCACAGCCCCGAAGACCGGCCGGCCTGGCTGGTGCGGTTGGGGCTGTTCCTCTACGACCACCTCGGCGGGCGCAAGCGGCTGCCGGGGACGCGCACGCTCAATCTGCGGCGCGACCCCGAGGGGGCGCCGATCAAGGACCAGTATACCAGGGGCTTCGAATATTCCGACTGCTGGGTGGACGATGCGCGGCTCGTGGTGCTGAACGCACTCGACGCGGCCGAGAGGGGCGCCGAGGTCCTGACCCGCACCGCCTGTACCAGCGCGCGGCGGGAGGGGTCGCTCTGGAGGATCGAGATGACCGACACCCGCACCGGCACGGGCCATACGGTGATGGCGCGGGCGTTGGTGAACGCTGGCGGTCCCTGGGTGAACGACATCATCAATCGGGTCGCGGGCACAAACTCCACGCGCAATGTGCGGCTGGTGAAGGGCAGCCATATCATCACGCCGAAGTTCTGGGAGGGCCCGCACGCCTATCTGGTGCAGAACCACGACAAGCGCGTGATCTTCATCAACCCCTATGAGGGCGACAAGGCGCTGATCGGGACTACCGATATTCCCTACGAGGGACCGCCTGAGGCCGTGTCGATCGACGAGTCGGAGATCGAATATCTGCTGGCGGCGGTGAACCGGTATTTCAAGCAGATGCTGCGGCGCGGGGATGTGCTCCATTCTTTCTCGGGCGTGCGGCCGCTGTATGACGACGGCAAGGGCAACCCCTCAGCGGTGACGCGGGATTATGTGTTCGACCTCGACGTCACCGGCGGCGCGCCGCTTCTGAACATCTTCGGCGGCAAGATTACGACATTCCGCAAGCTCGCCGAACATGCGATGCAACGCCTGCAGCCGACTTTTCCAAAGATAGGCCCGGACTGGACCGCAAAGGGCATCCTGCCGGGGGGCGAGATCGAGGACGGCGACATCCCGACGTTTCTCGACCGGCTGGCGACCGACTATCCGTGGCTGCCGCGCGATCTGGCGCGCCATTACACGCGCGTCTATGGCGCGCGAACGGCAGCCCTGATCGATGGTGCGACGTCGCTCGCAGGGTTGGGGCAACGCTTTGGCCCTCATCTGTACGAGGCCGAGGTACGGTATCTCATGGCGCGGGAATGGGCCGAGACGGCGGAGGACATCCTCACGCGGCGGACCAAGCACGCCCTGCACATGAGTGCCGAGCAGAAGGCTGCATTCAGCGTCTGGTTTGACGGGCATCTGACCCACCGGCCTGAGGCGGGAAGGATGCAGCTTTTCAAGGCCGGCGGAGTGCCCGATTTCACCTTGCCGCGTGCCGACTTCTAGCCGGAGGCGACGATGGGATTCACGATGTCGCTCAATGCCAATCCGCTGGTCAACCGCTTCGCCGAGCCGGACGACCTGATCGACACCATCGCACACCGGCTGAAGATCCGCGACGTGCAACTGACGCACGAGTTCATCAATCCCTCATGGCCTGGCGCGATCACGCGGCGGCTGACGCGCGAGATGCGGGCGGCGATGGCGCGGACGGGGGTGCGGGTCACCTCGGGGATGACGGGACCCTATGGGCGGCTCAACCACTTCGGCCATCCCGACGCGGATGTGCGGCGATATTACGTCGACTGGTTCAAGACCTTCGCCGACATCACCGGCGATCTGGGCGGCACGTCGGTCGGCACACAGTTCGCAATCTTCACCTATCGCGATTACGACGACGCGGCGAGGCGCGAGGCGCTGGTCCGCATCGCCATCGACTGCTGGGCCGAGGTGGCGGAGCACGCCAAGGCGGCTGGCCTGAGCTATGTGTTCTGGGAACCGATGTCGGTCGGGCGCGAATTCGGGGAGACCATCGCCGCCTGTCTGGCGTTGCAGGACCGGCTGGCTGCGGCGAGGATGGCGGTGCCGATGTGGATGATGGCCGATATCGACCACGGCGACGTCACCAGCGTGCATCCCGACGACTACGATCCCTATGCCTGGGCGCGGGCCGTGCCCCGCTATTCACCCATCATCCACATCAAGCAATCGCTGATGGACAAGGGCGGCCATCGCCCCTTCATCGCCGAGTTCAATGCCAAGGGGCGCATCCAGCCCGCGCCGCTGCTTGCCGCCTTCCGCGACGGTGGTGGGCGGGACAACGAGATCTGTCTTGAGCTATCTTTCAAGGAACGCGAGCCGAACGACCGGCAGGTCATCGACCAGATTGCCGAGTTGGTTGCGTTCTGGGCGCCCCACATCGACACTGGGATTGCTGATCTCAATCTCTGACCCCGGTACACCGCCATGACCGCCGCACAGACGCAGAAACTGATCAATGACGGCGACGCCGCCGTGGATGAAATGCTGGAGGGTGTGATCGCGGCGCACGGCGACATGCTGATGCGCCCCGACCATGCGCCGCGCGCGGTGGTGGCGCGGCATGGGCCGCGTCAGGGGAAGGTGGCCGTGGTGATCGGGGGTGGGTCAGGCCACGAGCCGACGTTCCTGGGCTTTGTCGGCAAGGGGCTGGCAGATGCGGCGGTGATCGGCAATGTCTTCGCCTCGCCCCCGCCGCAGCCCGCGGTCGATGCGGCGCTGGCGGCCAGTGGTGGGGCAGGCGTGCTGTTCCTCTACGGCAATTACGCGGGCGACGTGATGAACTTCGGCATGGCGGTGGAATTGCTGGAGATGGAGGGGGTCGAAGCGCGGACCGTGCTGACCACCGACGACATTGCCTCGGCCCCGCGCGATCAGCGTGAGAAGCGGCGGGGGGTTGCGGGCAATGTCTTCATCTTCAAGGCAGCGGGGGCAGCGGCCGATCTGATGTGGCCGCTGGACGAGGTGGAACGGGTGGCACGCCATGCCAATGCCCGCACCTACACGCTGGGCGTCGCGCTGGCGCCCTGTTCGCTGCCCCAGACCCGGCGCGCGAATTTTGAGATCGCGCCGGGCGACATGGAGATCGGCATGGGCATCCACGGCGAGCCCGGAATGCGGCGCGAGGCGCTGCGCCCTGCGGACGCGGTGGTCAATGAGATCATGGATGCGATCCTGGCCGAAATGGAGGCCGCGAAGGGCGACCGGGTGGCGGTTCTGGTAAACTCGCTCGGGTCCACGCCGCTGATGGAGCTCTACATTCTCAATCGCCGGGTGGCGCAGCGGCTGGCCGAGGCGGGGCTGGTGGTGCACCATACGCTGGTCGGGCCGCTTTGCACCTCGCTGGAGATGGCGGGTGCCTCGATCACCGTGATGCATCTGGACGAGGAACTGCAGCGGCTGATCGACCATCCCTGCGACTGCGCGATGTTTGCCGTGGCGGCAGGGCGATGAGGGTGCTGACGGGCGCCGATGTTGCGCGGCTGTTCCGCGCCTTGGCGGATCGGATCGGTGTCGCGCGGGATGAGCTATGCCGGCTCGACGGCGTGATAGGGGATGCCGACCACGGCATCGCTATGTCGCAAGGCTTTGCCGCGGCGGCAGATGCGGTCGAGGCTCTGGGGCAGGCGGCGACTCTGGCGGATCGGTTCAACGCGGCGGCGAAGGCATTTCTGAACGCGGTTGGCGCCTCCTCGGGGCCGCTTTACGCGACGGCCTTGATGCGGGCGGCCAAGACGGCAGGGCCGCGAGCCGAGATGCCGCTGGACGAGGCGCCTGCGCTGATCCTGGCGATGGCCGAAGGCATCCGGTTCCGTGGCAAAGCGGAGCCGGGGGAAAAGACGATGGTCAACGTCTGGGCGCCCGCCGCCGCTGTGGTCGAGTCCGGCATGGCCGCTGGTTTGGCACTGCCCGAACTGATGGGACGGATGCGGGATGCAGCGACGGCGGGGGCGGAGGCTACAAAGGCGATGGTGGCGACGAAAGGCCGATCCTCGCGGCTGGGCGACCGCAGCCTTGGGCATTTGGACCCCGGAGCGGCCTCGGCGGCGATGATTCTTGGCGTGATCGCGGAAGACTGGGCGCAGCTTGGTGCCTGATGCGGCCATCCGTCTCATTCTCGCTTAACAGGAGCCGACGCCGTGACCGACTTGCCCTTCTGGGTCGGAACCAGCTGGAAGATGAACAAGACCTTGGCCGAGGCGCGGGTCTTTGCCGAGGGGTTGATCGCGGCCGAGGCGGGGGCTGATCCGCGCATCCAGCGCTTCGTGATCCCACCATTCACT
This sequence comes from uncultured Pseudomonadota bacterium, assembly GCA_963764895.1. Lineage (GTDB taxonomy): Bacteria > Pseudomonadota > Alphaproteobacteria > Acetobacterales > Acetobacteraceae > CAVXUK01. Next base: position 1,398,204 of record CAVXUK010000004.1, on the reverse strand, counting down.
GCGATCCGCGAGGTGAAGCGAATGCTGGCCGGCACCTCGGTCAAGGTGGGAGCGCAGAACATGCACTGGGCCGAACACGGGGCCTGGACGGGTGAGATCTCGCCGCTCATGCTGACCGATTGCGGCACGGACCTCGTCGAGCTGGGCCATTCCGAGCGGCGCGAGCACTTTGGCGAGACGGATGCGACCGTAGGGTTCAAGGTCGAGGCGGCGGTGCGGCATGGGCTTATACCGCTGATCTGCATCGGCGAGACGCTGGCCGACCGCGAGGGCGGGCGTGTGGACGAGGTATTGGCTGCGGAGGTTCGGGGTGCCCTTGGAGCGCTGTCGTCCGCGCAGCGCCGGTTACCGATCCTGTTCGCCTATGAGCCTGTCTGGGCGATCGGCGAGCATGGCACTCCTGCAGGCGCGGACTATGCGGACGAGCGCCAGGCGGGCATCGTCGCGGTGGCCGGGGCGTTGCTGGGCCGCCCGGTGCCCTGTCTCTATGGCGGCTCGGTCAATCCCGGCAATTGCGCCGAACTGGCCGCCTGTGCCCATATCGACGGGCTCTTCATCGGGCGCTCTGCCTGGGATATCTCGGGATATCTCGACATTTTGGCGCGGGTTGCCGCAGCGCTCTGAACCACCACAACATGTCATGCCCACACGAGAGGGGAATACCATGAAACTTGCAATTGCCGGAGACAGCGTCGGGGCGGGGCTTGCCCATGTGCTGGCGGAACATCTGAAGGGGCGATTCGATGTCTCCGAGGTCTCGACTGTCGAGGGGAACACCAACGAATTCTACGCGAGTCTGTCGGATCGCGTCGGCTCTGGTGTCCTGCGGGGAATTTATGATCGGGCGATCCTCGTCTGCGGAACCGGCATCGGGGTCAGCATCTCGGCCAACAAGGTGCCGGGCATTCGCGCGGCGCTGTGCCACGACACCTATTCCGCGGAACGCGCGGCTCTGTCGAACAATGCGCAGATCATCACGATGGGTGCCCGGGTGATCGGGACCGAACTGGCGAAGTCGATCGCCGACGCCTTCCTGGCGCAGACCTTCGACGAACACGGCCGCAGCGCGTCCAACGTGACGGCGATCAACGACCTGGACGCGAAATACCACCGCTGAGACAGATCGCCCGATAACCGGCGCGCGCCGGTCGCCGGTTCAGCCGGGGGGAAGGGCGGGTATATGGCAACTGCCTTGCCCTCGGCCCGGCCGAAACAGCGACGGCCGGCCCGTTGCCCAGACGACGCCGCCGGTCGGCTTCATCGCGGCGAGGCCCCTTTTTTCGTGAGAAGATATCCGCTTGTCGTCGTCCCGGTTTCAACCGTGACGAGAGGTTGGGGTAGATCCCTAAAGCGGACGCTCCGCTACGTCTTATCCGTGTGTCGCACTTCCCCTCGCGCCGCCTTGCCGATTTTTTATGCCCTAATCGGCACTGTGCCAATTGACAGAGCATTTTACATATCACATGGTGCGGGCGGCTGATAACATAAAGATACCACAGCCACGACAGCAAAAAGGGGGAAGTTCCCAGATTAGGCCGCGCCCGATAGCGATGGGACTATCCCGTCGTCTCGCACGTGTAGCCGATTGGGGGCAACACGGCCATGCAGGAGGTGGCTTCGATCCCTGTCAGGCTTTGGCGACTCGGCGGCTGCTCTGAAGAGCCCGGCGACCGCAGCGCTTCCGCGCCGAGGTTCGCGTCCGTTGCGGTTCCTCGCAACACCGGCGCAACGGCAGGCACTTCAGTTCCTCGCGCGTGCATTTTCCATCGCGGGACTGGGATATTTAACGTGAGTAATGTTGACACCTCACAGAAGATCGGCCGCACCGCCTGGCCAGGGCTGTTTCCGCCCAGGCTTCCGCCGCGGCGCGTCGGTATCGGCGGACCCGTCTCGTTGCCGCTGCGCGATGTCTCAATACAGGTCGTCTCCCAATGAGTGTTCACCCTGACACATCGATGAAGCCGCGCGCCAAATCTAGCGTCCGGCTGGCTCTTGCTTCCGCGGCGGCCTTGATCCTGCTCGCGGCGATGGCGCTCGACACCAAGGTCGTAAAGATCGGCTCTGCGGCAGACGTCCAGCCCAACGCCTTCTCTCCCGAGGCCTTCGGCGAGTTCGAGTTTCCGAAGATACAGGCGGCGGTCGAAGGACGCGCCGTCAGCGCCGAGACGCTGGCCGCGGCCATCGCGGCGAACAAGGACGCTGCCGGGAAACAGTACGGCGTACCCGGCGGCATCGGCCCGGAGATTTCCGTCAAATTTACCGGCGTCGCCGGTCCCGGGAAATCAGGGGTCTATAGCGTCACCGTTCCTGGCGTTCCCAGCACGGTGGTGATCCGCGTGCAGACGGGGCCCGCGATCAACGGAACGGACCTGCGCGATGCCACGGGCACGATCGCCTTCGGGCAGTTCACCAACCAGATTGACTATCAGAACGCCGGCTCAGCCCTGAATAAGGAGATGAAAAAGCAGGTTCTGTCGAAGATCGACAACAGCAATCTCACCGGGAAATCCCTATCGGTCGTCGGTGTGTTCCAGTTGATCAACCCGAAAAGCTGGCTCGTCACTCCCGTGAAACTGGACGTGCAATGAGCGCGGCGGTAGACCTTGCCCCGTCGCCTGGTGACACCGTCCTCATAGCGCGCAATATCACCAAGTCCTACGGCAATACCCATGCCCTGAAGGGCGTGAACTTCGACATCCATCGCGGCAAGGTCACTACCTTGTTCGGAGAGAACGGCGCGGGCAAGTCCACGCTGATGAAAATTCTCTCCGGCGTGGTGCCGCCGACCTTCGGACATATCGAGCTCGATGGGGCGCGCGTTACCTTCTCCTCCTCCACCGAAGCACGCGATCGCGGCATCTCGATCATTCATCAGGAGCTGAGCCTCGCGCCTAACCTCAGCGTGCGCGACAATATCTTCATGGGGCGGGAGTTGCGTACGCCGACCGGCGTCGACTTCGCCGAAGAGGCGCGTCAGGTGCGGGCGCTGATGGCCGATCTCAATGAAGACATTGATCCGCTGACCTTGGTGGAAGATCTGCGTCTGGGGCAGCAACAGATCGTCGAGATCGCGCGCGCGCTATCGGTCGACTCCCGCATCCTGATCATGGATGAACCGACTTCCGCGCTGAGCGCGACCGAGGTGGAGATCCTGTTCAGGGTGATCCGCGACCTGACCAGCCGCGGCGTTTCGATCGTCTATATTTCCCATCACCTTGAAGAGGCATTGCAGATCACCGACTACGCCGTGGTGCTCCGTGATGGGTCGATCACGGCGACGGCCGAGGCGAAAGACATCGACCTCGAGTGGATCGTACGCAACATGGTGGGCGAGAACTTCGGCCTCGGCTTCCCGCCCACCGGCTACGAATTCGGCGAAGTCGCCCTGTCGGTCAACGATTTGAGCGTCGCCGATGCATCCGGGTCCGATTACTCGGTCGTCGACCGCCTGTCCCTCGATGTCCGGGCCGGAGAGGTCGTCTGCATCTACGGCCTGATGGGGGCCGGGCGTACCGAGCTGCTTGAATGCGTCGCCGGTCGCGTGCCGATGACTGGCGGACAGATCGTCCTGAACGGCGAGGACGTCTCGCGCCTCAGCATCGCAGAGCGGATTGCGCGGGGTCTCGTGCTGGTGCCCGAGGACCGCCAGCGCGACGGTCTCGTCCAGACGATGTCCGTGGGAGCGAACCTGTCGCTCGCTAGTATCCGCACCTTCATCAAGGGCATGCTGCTCTCCCCGTCGCGCGAACGCGCCCTGATCGAGCAGTCGATCCGAAACGTGCACATCAAGACCGCTGGCGGCGGTGCGTCGATCGGCTCCCTGTCCGGCGGAAACCAGCAGAAGGTCGTCATCGGCAAGATGCTCGTGACGAACCCCAAGGTCATCCTGCTCGACGAGCCCAGCCGCGGCATCGACGTCGGGGCCAAGGCAGAGGTTTTCCGCCTGCTTGCCGAACGTGCCGCGCAGGGCCTTGCCGTCGTGTTCTCCACGTCGGAGGTGGCAGAGTGCCTGAGCATCGCGCACCGGATCATCGTGATGCATCGGGGCAAGATATCGGCGCAGTTCGGATCCGACGTGACCAAAGAGGAGATCATGGCCGCCTCGGGCGAAGCCGTGATCGTCTGATGACCAGGAACAACGGAGCCCGGACCATGACCGATGCCGGTCCATCCCTCAAACCCACCCGCGCGGGCATGTTCGGCGAAAGTATCGACCTGGGCAGGCTGCTGCTCGAAGGCCGGGCGTTTTTCGCGCTGATCGCGATCATCGTCGTCTTTTCGATCCTGTCGCCCTACTACCTCTCGGTCAGCAACTTCCTGACAATGGCGTCGCACGTCGCCATCTTCGGGATTCTCGCGGTCGGAATGTTGCTTGTCATCCTCAACGGTGGCATCGACCTGTCGGTGGGATCCACGCTCGGGCTTTCCGGCGTCGTCGCGGGATTCATGATGCAGGGCGTGACGCTGAAGATGTTCGGCGTCGTCCTGTTCCCCCCGGTCTGGGTGGTCGCGGTGTTGTCCTGCGCCCTGGGTGCCTTTGTGGGCCTTGTCAACGGCGTCCTCGTCGCGCGGTTCAAGGTGCCGGCCTTCGTTGCTACCCTCGGCGTGATGTATGTGGTGCGCGGCATCGCCCTTCTGATAACGAACGGCCTCACTTACAACAATCTCGGCGGCAAGCCGGAACTGGGCAACACCGGCTTCGACTGGGTCGGCTTCAACCACCTGCTCGGCGTTCCGATCGGCGTTGTGGTCCTGGCCGTCATCGCGCTCCTTGCCAGTCTGATGCTCAACCGCTCGGCCTTTGGCCGGTGGCTCTACGCCTCGGGCGGCAACGAGCGTGCGGCCGAACTTTCCGGCGTGCCGGTGAAGACCGTGCAGATCTGCGTCTACATGCTCTCCGGCATCTGTGCCGCCATTACCGGCCTCATCCTGTCCTCCCAACTGACCTCGGCGGGGCCGACCGCGGGCACCTCCTACGAACTGACCGCCATCGCGGCGGTCGTCATCGGCGGTGCGGCCCTGACCGGCGGCCGCGGCCACATTCGCGGGACGCTGCTTGGGGCCTTCGTCATCGGCTTCCTGTCCGACGGTCTGGTGATCATCGGCATCTCGTCTTACTGGCAGACGGTATTCACCGGCGCGGTCATCGTGCTCGCGGTGTTGCTCAATGCCGTTCAGTATCGCCGCCGCGTCAAGCGACCGAGCGCGACCGACGGCCAACCCACTTCTCGACAGCAGGGGGATAAGACGCAGTGGGCTGATCCCGCCCAAGGGAGAAGACAGCCGGACAACCGGCACCATGATCAACCAAGAAAGGAAGAATCCAATGTCTAGCAAGACCAGAATTCTGATGCTCACGGCCTTCACGCTGGCGGCGCCGGTTTTGGCGGGGTCTGTAACCACTGCGTCGGCCGGTGGCCTCATCTCGATCATCGTCACCGACCCCGCGAACCCCTACTGGCTCACCGAGGGCAAGGTTGCCGCTGCCGAGGCAAAGAAGCTCGGCTACGAGGCGAACGTCGGCGCCCACAAGGGCGACACGAACACCGAAAGCAACCTGATCGACACCGCGATCACCAACAAATCCGTGGCGATCATCCTCGACCCGGCCAATGCCAGCGGCTCCATCGGTGCCGTGAAGAAGGCCGTCGCCGCGAATATCCCGGTGTTCCTCGTCAACGCCGAGATCAACCAGGAGGGCCTGGCCAAGGCGCAGCTCGTGTCCAACAACGCCCAGGGTGCCGCGCTTGGTGCCCAGGAGTGGGTGAAAGACGTCGGCGACAAGGGCAAGTACGTTGAACTGCTGGGCGCCCCGTCCGACAACAACGCCGCGACGCGATCGAACGGCTACGAGACCGTCCTCAGCCAATATCCGGATCTTGATAAGGTTGGTGCGCAAGTCGCCAACTGGGATCGCACTCAGGGCCACGACAAGATGCAAAGCCTGCTGGAGGCTCATCCCGATATCATCGGCGTAATCAGCGGCAATGACGAGATGGCGCTCGGTGCGATCGCCGCGCTGAAAGAGGCGGGCAAGCTCTCGCACATCAAGGTCGGCGGTTTTGACGGCTCGCCGGATGCCGTTGCCGCGATCAAGGCGGGCGAACTGCAATACACCGTGCTCCAGCCGGTGGCCATCTTCTCGGCGAAGGCTGTGGATGAGGCCGACTCGTTCCTGAAAACCGGCAAGACTGGCGCATCGGCCGAGAAGCAGCTGTTCGACTGCGTTCTCATCAATAAGGACAACCTGGCGAGCTACATTGGACCGTTCACGCTCTCGCAGTAAGCGGCGATCGGGGGGTGCCCGCCGGGCACTCCCCCTCTACCTGGTTGCAATCGGCAAGCCTGCAACGGGGGAGTCGGGTGAGTTACGTTCGTAATGATCCGTTCCGTCTTCTCGATCCCATGATGACGCCATGCGCGGCAGAAGCCGGACTGAGACCTGGAAACGAGGTCTCGCGATGAACGACAATGTGAATCGTGTTGCGGGGTTCGGCTTGCGTGCCATTCCGGCCGTGAGTCGCGCCAAGGATGCAGGCTCTGACGTGAGCGGCGCCGCGCTCCAGTCGCTCCTGCGATCGCCGTGGCGGACATGACATATGTCCACGCGGTCATGATGCAGGCAAGATGACCATCCTGGGCGACGACAACGAGGCTACGGACAACCGCCTGACACAGGACCAGGTGCCCGGTGACAGCCGGCAGGCGCGCCAGATTGCCCGACGGCAGTCGATCACCGAGGTCGTGATGGCCGAGGGGACCATGCGGATCGAGGATCTTGCCGATCGCTTCGGGATCAGTCTGATGACCGCGCACCGCGACCTCGACGAGTTGGTCGGCCGTGGTATCCTGCGCAAGACGCGCGGCATCGCCTCCGCCGCGCCGACCAGTTTGATCGAATCCAGTGACGTTTATCGCTCCAGCCGACAATCGACCGAAAAGAAAGCAATCGCGCTTGCGGCCATGCGCTTCGTTGAACCGGGGCAGGCAATCTTCTTCGACGATTCCACGACCGTGCTTCAGATGGCGCGCTACGTTCCGTCCAAGGTGCCGCTGACCGTCATCACGAATTCGCTGACGCTGATGACCGAACTCAAGGGCGTGCGCGACCTCACCCTGCTTGGGCTGGGCGGCCAATATTACAACTGGTGCAATGCCTTCATGGGTCGCATGACGACGCATGAGATTTCGCAGCTTCGCGCCGACACGCTGTTCATGTCGATGTCGGCCATCACCGACGATATCGTCTTTCACCAGTTCCTGGAGATGGTCGACACCAAGCGGGCGATGTTCGACTCGGCGTCAACGCGCATCCTGCTTGCCGACCACACCAAGTTTGACCGACGCGCGCTGCACGCATTTACCCCGCTGACCAATTTCGACATCGTCATCGTCGATGACGGCACGCCGTCTATCCATCTTGATCGAATGCGGGCCAAGGCGATCAATGTCGTCGTGGCGCCGACCCGCGGCGTTGGCCACGCAACGGCCGCAAAACATCACGATTCCGAAGGTGAGTGAAATCGGACCCAGCCCGATGGGCATTAAGCGCCCGGCCTCACACGCGCCCGTCTTCCACGGATCGGAGAATTCAAGATGAAAGCGGACGGCCTGACGGTCCGCAGGAACCGAGCAAAGAGGTCGCCATGTCCAGCTTGCTAGGAATCGACAACGGCCTGACGGTGACGAAGGCGGTCATCTTTGATGCCGACGGCAGCCAACTGTCCGTGGCACGGCGGCGGGTGCCGCAGTCGATGCCGCGCGCACGCTGGGTCGAGCGCGATATGGCTGGGCTTTGGCAGGCGACCGCCGAGGCGATCGGCGAGGCCATCGCCCACAGCGGCAGGCCGGCCAGTGACATCAAAGCCGTCGCGGCGACTGCACATGGCGACGGGCTCTATTTGCTCGACAGGAACCGTCAACCACTGGGCTCCGGGATACTGTCGCTGGACAGCCGGGCAGGGGCCATTGTCGAGAGATGGTCGGCAGGATCGGTCTTCGCCGAGGCGCTCGCCCTCACGGGGCAGATACCGCACGTCTCCGCCCCCTCGACGCTGCTGGCCTGGCTGAAGGAACACGACCCGGAGCAATTCAGCCGGATCGCCCATATCCTCGCCTGCAAGGACTGGCTGCGCTTCTGCCTGACCGGCACCATCGGGACCGACCGGACGGAGGCCAGCACTTCGTTCACCGACGTTCACTCGCAATCCTACACACTGGAAGCGCTGCGCATCTACGGGCTGGAAGAACTGTTCGACGCTCTGCCGCCAGTGGCGCATTCGGCGGAAATCGCCGGCCACGTCACTGCCGAAGCCGCCGCGCTGACCGGGCTTTCAGAAGGTACACCGGTCGCCTGCGGCCTGCACGACGTCACCGCCTCCGCTCTGGGCATCGGCGGCCACGATGATGGCGTCGTCAGCATCGTGGCCGGAACCTATTCAATTAACGAGGTGGTCTCGACCGAGCCACACGTCGACCCACGGTGGTTCTGCCGCAATGCCATCGCCCCCGGGCGCTGGAACAACATGTCGATCTCGCCAGCCTCAACCGCTAACTACGACTGGTTCCTCGACACGCTGTGCAGCAAGGAACAGGCTGAGGCCGCCTCGTCCGGCGGGTCGATCCATGCTGTGCTGGCAGACGAGATCGACGCGGCATTGAAACGACCGTCGACGATCCTGTTCCATCCCTATCTTTTCGGCTCGCCCTACGGAAATCTCGCCAGCGCCAGTTTTCTTGGCCTTCACGGCTGGCATGGTCGCGGCGACATGCTGAAGGCCGTGCTTGAGGGCATCGTCTTCAATCACCGAACCCATGTCGAAGCGCTGCGAGAAGGCTTTGCCTTCCGCGAGGTCCGGCTGACCGGCGGCTCCTCCCGCAACCCGGCCTTCGCGCAGATGTTTGCCGACGTGCTCAACATGCCGGTGACCGTCGCGTCGGTCGATGAGGCAGCCGCATTTGGCGCAGCCCTTTGTGCGGGCGCCGCGGTCGGCTTGTTCGCCTCGCCGCAACAGGGTGCGCGCACTATGTCCACGACGGGCCACATATACTTGCCAGACCCAGCGCGGAACGCCGTTTTCGACGAGCGGTTTGCTCTCTATGGCCGCATCGTCAAAACCCTCAGTCCGCAATGGTCCGAGATCGAACGGCTGGCGACGCAAACGACCGGGAGGGCGCGTGATCAAGGCTGACGAAAGGCGCGAGGAGATCGCCAATGACCCCATTGGCTAAAGACCCGGCAGACCCGGCCAAACGCATCGCGACGCTGGCCGAGGCCGGCACAGTCGACGTCGTCATCCTCGGCGCCGGTATCAACGGGGCCGGACTCTTTCGCGATCTCTGCGCACAAGGCGTCGACTGCCTGATCGTCGACAAGGGGGATTTCGGCTCCGGCACCAGCGCTGCGCCGTCGCGGCTGATCCACGGCGGGCTGAAATATCTCGAAACCGGGGAATTCGGGCTGATCGCCCAATCGACGCTGGAGCGCAACCTGCTTCTGAAAAACGCGTCGCATTGCGTCAGTCCGCTGCCGACAATTATCCCGATCTTTTCCTGGGGCAAGGGCATCTGGTCGGCGCTGCGCACCTTGTTCGGTTCGAAAACTGCGCCGCGGAGCCGCGGCGCCATCCTCATCAAGATCGGGCTGGTGATTTACGACTATTACGGCTCGCGCAATCGCGTGATGCCGCGCCACCGGATGGTCGGGCGCCATCAGGCGCTGAGCGAAATCCCTGCGCTGACCAAGTCGATCGTCGCCACCGGCACCTATTATGACGCCAAGATCAGCCACCCAGAACGGCTCGTGCTCGAACTGGTCACCGACGGGCTGGAGGCCAACGCAAATTCCGCGGCAGCGAACTACACCTCGCTGGTCTCTGCCTCAAACGGTGTGCTGACGTTCAAGCCGGAACATGGTGGCGCCACGTTTTCGGCGCGGCCGAAGCTGGTGGTCAACGCGGCCGGCCCGTGGATCGACCATGTCAACGCCCTGCTGGGCGCGCCGTCGAACATGATCGGCGGCACCAAGGGCTCGCACATCCTTCTCAGGCATGACGAACTGGTGCAAAGCCTCGCGGGGCGCATGATCTACTTCGAGGCCGACGACGGCCGCATCTGCCTCCTCTACGACTATCTCGGCCTCGCGCTGGTCGGATCGACCGACATTCCCGCCGACAACCCCGACACCGTCCGCTGCGACCCGCAAGAGATCGACTATCTTCTCGAAAGCGTGCGATCGCTGCTGCCGGGCATGTCCTTCGACCGCGACCAGATCGTCTATGCCTACAGCGGCATCAGACCTTTGCCCGCATCCAACGCTTCGGTCCCCGGTCTGATCAGCCGCGACCATTCCTCGCCGATTGTGGAGCCGGATACTGCGCGGCCATTTCCCATCATCTCGCTGATCGGCGGCAAATGGACGACGTTTCGGGGATTTGCAGAAGAAGTCGCCGACACCGTGCTCGATCGCCTCGGGCACACCAGAAAGGTAACCACGCGATCAATGCCGATCGGCGGTGGGAAGGATTTCCCGGTTGACGCTGCGGCGCGCGCGGCCTGGCTGGCCAACGCCAGTTCTGTTTCCGGCGTCGACAAACATCGTCTCGATCAGCTCTTGTCGCGGTATGGAACCAGTGCCTTGCGGATAGCACGCCACGAAAGCGTTTGGGGCGCTGACGACTACCTGCCGGATTCGACGGGCTATAGCTTGTCCGAAGTCGACTACATTGTTCGTAACGAGTTCATCGGACGTTTGGCCGACATCGTTATGCGGCGCACGACCCTGGCGATAACCGGCTCCTTGACCCGAAGCGACCTGGGGCAGGTCGCAGCAATAGCAGGGCAGGCGCTTGGCTGGGATTCGCAGCGCGTATCCGAGGAAATTGACTCCGTCGTCATACAGTTGGCCGGCGAAAATCTATTTCGCTTCGAATGACGATGGATTTCGTGCGGTGGCACGACGAATACCAGATGGGCCGGGGGCGGCGAGGTGCTACGAATACGCCGTGCCGACGTCGCTGCGCTCGACGCATAGGATTCGAACCGGTCTCCCATCAATCACTATGGTGCAGGCGGCCGTTCATACCAACAGATAGGGGAATTGATCGACCTTACGCCTCAATTCCACAGCATCGAGGTGAAGTCGCGATGGTTGATCGGGAAGGCCGGATCCCATTGCAGCGCCCAAAGGATCACCTCGCCGTGAAGTGCCGCCTCCTGAACGCATTGTCCTAAATCCCTCCCATCGCACCAGCCCACCATACCGTCCTGCTACGTTCTGCCCCCAACCGGCAGCCCCGGCATTTGCAGCGGAACCCAGAATCCCCTTGGCGCGGCGCCGGTAACGCGGTGAGATGCGCCGCAAGAACCCGCCCACATCTTAGCAGCGAGAGTTGCGGATGGCAGGATAACCCACTGGGAGAGAACAAGCCCCATGGCCCATTTGCAGCACGCACATGCGCGCACTATCGCCATCGTCGGTCCTTACGGCACAGGCAAGTCCACTTTGTTTGAAGCGTTACTGGCTGCCGCCGGCCATCCGTTGAAGCGCGGCGTCGAGCGCGGCGGCCACGATCTGCACATCGCTAGTTGCGTGTTCATGGACGAGCCGTGGACGCTGATCGACTGTCCCGGCTCGCTGGAGTTTGGCTACGCTGCGCAAACCGCGCTCGCGGTCGCCGATATAGCGGTGGTGGTGTGCCAGACCGACGAGGCGCGGGCACCAACCGCAGGCCCATTGCTGCACGCGCTCGATGCCAGCGGTATGCCGTATCTGGTGTTCATCAACTGCGTCGACAGCCTGGACGGTACCGTGCGTGAAGTGCTGACCGCGCTGCAGGCGCATACCGCGCGCCCCCTGTTACTGCGGCAGGTGCCGATCCGCCAGAGCGGCACCGTCACCGGGTACGTCGACGTGGTCAGCGAACGCGCCTACTGCTATCGCCGCGGCGCGCCCTCGTTCGTGATCGGCCTGCCGTCCGACATGCGCGCGCGAGAGAAGGAAGCGAAAGCCGGGCTGATGGAGGTGCTCGCCGACCGTGACGACGCGCTGCTGACGCAACTGATCGAGGACATCGTGCCGAGCACCGGCGAGATCTATGACCGGCTGCGCCTCGATCACGCGAACGGCAACGTCGCCGGCGTACTGTTGGGCGCCGCGGATCGTGCCTGGGGCATACAGCGATTGTGGAAAGCCCTGCGCCATGACACCCCGTCCGCTGGAGAAACCGCGCGACGGCACGATGTGGCCGACGATGGGCCGCCCCTGGCGCAGGTGTTTCGGACGCTGATTGCGGGCCACAGCGGGCGGCTGTCCTGGGCGCGGGTGTGGCGCGGGCCGTTAAAGGACAGTGTCACCATCGACGGTGTACGAATCGGCGGCATCTGGCGGATGCCGGCCGGCGAGCAGGCAAAAGTAGCGGAGGCGGCGACCGGAGACATCGTCGCCCTCGGCCGGCTGGAAGGGGTGCCGACCGGCGCGCTGCTGGGCGATGCCGGGCAAGCATATCTGCCGTTCCCGCCGTCGCCAGCGGCGGTATATGCGCTTGCCATCGCGACCGCCGACCACAAGGATGATGTGCGGCTATCCACCGCAATGAAAAAGATCGCCGAGGAGGATTTGGCGCTCGACATCCGCCAGGATGCCGAAACCGGCGAGACGGTGCTGTCCGGGCAGGGTGAGATGCATCTGCGCAGCGTGATCGACCGGATCGCCACCGCCTACGGCGTGCGCGTCACCGCGCGGCTGCCGAAAGTAGCGTTTCGCGAAACCATCCGCCGGCCGGTGCGCCAGCACACGCGGCTGAAACGCCAGACCGGCGGCCACGGCCAGTTCGCCGACGTCACGCTGAACATCGCGCCGCGCGCCCGCGGTGAAGGCTTTTTGTTCGTTGACAAAATCGTAGGCGGGGCAGTGCCGCGCAACTACATTCCCGCCGTTGGCGAGGCGGCGGAGGAAGCCGCTCGCAAGGGCGTGTTCGGTTATCCGGTGGTGGACCTTGAAGTGACCCTGGTCGATGGCGGCTTCCACACCGTGGACAGTTCGGACATGGCGTTCCGCACCGCCACCCGCATGGCCATCGCCGAGGCGCTGCCGAAAGCCGACCCGGTACTGCTGGAACCGATTGACCATGTAACGGTCAGCATTCCTGGCGAATACACCGCGGCTGCGCAGCGCCTGCTGACCGGGCGACGCGGCCAGATTTTGGGTTACACGGACCGCGACAACTGGCCTGGCTGGAACAACGTGATGGCGCTGGTGCCGCAGGCCGAGTTGCAGGACATGATTGTCGAGCTCCGCTCGCTGACGATGGGACTGGGGACATACACGCATCGCTTCGAGCATCTGGCGGAGGCGCACGGTGCCGCGGCGCAGGCGGCCGTGCAGACGGCGGTGCGGCGGTAACCGCTGGCGCCACGGGCGAAGGATCCGGCCGAAGCGCCGGACGGGTTGCGCGTCACCGTCCGCGAGTTGAGGGCATGGCGTCCGGCGTCAGATAGAACGGCTCAACAGTTGATATTGCCCGGATTACAGTCATCGGCGCCCTGGCTGAACGCCGTCGGGGCGGGCGGCACGGTTCAGCTCACCCGGGCCAGTTTCTGCAGCGATCGCAGCTCATGGTCCGGCTTCTTGCCGAAGAGCAGCGGCCAATAGGTGTTGGAAACCTCAGCCACGTAAATGTCGCCGCGGGAATTGACCGCGATGCCGTGCGGCGCGATAAACTGGCCCGGTCCCTCGCCCAGCGGCCGCGTACCAAGATGGGTCAGCACCTCGCCCTTTACCGACACGATCGACACCCTTGGCCCGAGATTGGGTACCCCACTGGTCAGCGTGGCGACGGTCTCCGGCCCAAGCTCCCCGATAATGGCAAGGGGATCCTTGCCCCGCGTGACGAACAGGCCGCAGGGTCGCATCAGATTGTTCCACTGCGTCTGATATTTGCCGTTGCCGTCGAACACCTGCACACGATGGTTCTCCCGGTCCGCGACATAGACCCAACCTTCGTCATCGCAGGCGATGTTATGGACGAGGTTGAACTGGCCGGCGCCGGTTCCTGGCTCGCCCCAGGAGAACAGCAGCTTGCCGTCGGGTGAGTATTTATGGACGCGGGCGTTCTGGTACCCGTCGGAGACGTAGATGTCGGCCTGCGGCGAGAGAGCCGTGTGCGTGCAGCGGTTGAATGGGTCCCCGCTGAACCTGGGCGCGGGCTTGCCGGGCGTGCCGATGGTCAGCACCACCTTGCCCTGTGGTGTGCATTTGCGCACCGCGGCGCCGAAATCGTCGGTGAGATACAGCATGTCGTCGGGTCCCACAGCAGCGCCGTGGGCGTTGACGAAGCCGATGTCCTCGCCCCAGGAGCGCAGGAAATTCCCGTCTCGATCGAATACGATGACGGGGTGCGCGCCGCGATTGAACACGTACACGTTGTCCTTGCTGTCCACGCAGACGGCCGCGCCATCGCGGTAGGTGTAGCCGGGCGGCAGGTCGCCCCAGCCCTCGACCACCCGATAGCGGTAGTTGCCCTGTCCCAGGATCACTGCTTCGGCGGCAGCGGCCGGGGCCGGCCCGAGGGTGGCCGCCGCCAGTACCGGCGAAGCCTGTAGCGCGGGAGGGGCGCGATCCCACCGCTTGCGCCGCGCCGCCCACGGCCGCAGCGGCCAAGCCGCGAAACACTTGCCGGCGCTTCATCGGACAGAACAAGCACATGTTTCTCTCCTCCCCCGGCACGCTCCTCTGTTGGGAGGCTGCCGCTGCAGTCTATTATCGGACAGGTGCCCTGGGCGGGGGAAGCCTGGCAATGCGGCCCCCATTTGCTCATCGATCGGCGGTTGGACCGAGTCGCTGCCGGTTAGTCCCGCAATAGCGCCTCGCCGGTCTCCATGTCGGTGACCAGTTGGCTCACGTAGCCGCCGCGCAGCGCCGCCCGCAACGCCGTGACCTTGTTGGGGCCGCCGGCCACGCACAGCCGGTTCGGCATGGTCCGCAGCTCGTCGAGCGTGATGCCGACCATCCGGTTGTCCAGTTCGCCGGCCACCGGGTGGCCCTCGCGGTCGATGAACCGGCCGATGATGACGCCGATGGCGCCGTGCGCCACGTAGGTGTCGATCTCGTCGTTCCCGGCCAGTTCCGATGCCCGCACGGTACTCGACGGGCCGAGATCGCCGACGCCGAACAGGATGCGGTTGGCCGACCGGATCAGCTGGAACTGCTTGACCAGCGGTGGCTCGGCCAGCAGCCGGTCGCGCAGTTCCGGGGTCGACAGAATCGCTGGTGCCAACAGGTTTGCACAGCGTGCCATCAGCCGGCCCGCCAGCAACGAGGAACAGAGTTCGGGCGAGAAATCGGCGGTGCTGCCGGTCGAACTGCCGGAGACCTGCACCACCGTCAACGGCGCCACCCCCTCCGGCAGCAGGATCGACCGCGCCACCGACAGCACCGTGCGCCCCCAGGCGACGCCGATCACATCGCCGGGGCCGGATCCGGTCGGCGAGAACCCGTGCGCCCGCGTCGCCAAGCCGGCGCACCAGCGGCGCGTCGTCCAGTGCCGGAATCACCGTCGCCGCCTCCAGCCCATAGCGTTCGGCCAGCTCGCGCGCGATGCGGGTGCGGCTCGCCGCCTCGGTATTGATGCGGATCGTGACGACGCCGCGCTCCCGCGCCTCCTGCAGCAGCTTGACGATGGTGGCGCGCGAGACCTTCAGGACATCGGCAATTTCGCTCTGCGTAAGCTGGTCTGCGTAATATAGCCACGCGACCCAGGCAACCGCGTCCTCGAACTCGGGCGGGACCGGTGCGACGCGGATCGGGCTGTCCTGCGGCGGCTTGCGCTCGGCGGTCATTCCGTCACCTTTTCGCAGCTCGGCGACATACGTCAAGATCGGCTGGCAGATGTCTTGACATATGTTGCGTGTGGGTGGCATTTGTGATGGCCGTGATTTTGGGCAGTGCGACAGTCATGGATAGGCCGATCGACGCGGTTTTGCCGTCCTCGCGCCCGGCCGGCGGATGGACCGCCCTGATCGACGACATTGTGGCAGGACGCTGGGTCGATCCGGCAACTGGCGCGCCAGCGATGGTGCCGTATGAGTCGATCGTGCTCGCCGAGAGCCTCGACGGCGGCGAGGCCGATCTGGTGCGCGCGCTCGACCTCGGCAGTACAGTTCGCGGTGGTGGCCGATGCTGCGACCTGGGATGCCTTCGGCAGCCGGGTCGCCAAGGCATTGCGCCCGCTTGGTCCGGTCGCGCCGGTCGTGCTCGACCATCCGCACGCCGACATGGCGGCGGTGGCGGACCTCACCAGGAAGCTCGCCGGGTTCGAGGCGGTGGTCGCGGTCGGCTCGGGCACGATCAACGACCTCTGCAAATACGTCACCGGCCTCGGCGGCCGGCGCTACTGCGTGTTCGGTACCGCCTGCTCGATGAACGGCTACACCTCGACCACGGCTTCGATCACGCTGGAGAGCGGGCTGAAGGTCTCGCTGCCCTCGCACGCCCCCGCCGGTTTCTTCGTCGATCTCGCAGTCAACGCCGCCGCGCCGCGCTACCTGACCGCCGCCGGCTTTGGCGATTGCCTCGTCCGCTCGGTGGCGCAGATCGACTGGTGGATGTCGCACCGGCTGCTCGGCACCAAGTACTGGCAGCTGCCATACGTCATCCAGGACACTGACGAGCGCGAGCTGAATCGTCGTGCCGCCGCCCTCGGCGTCGGCGATGTCGCGGCGGTCGGCTATCTTTCCCGCGTACTGACGCTGTGCGGCCTTGGCGTCTCGTTCACCGGCGTGTCGAACCACGGGTCGATGGGCGAGCATCAGGTCTCGCACTATATCGACTGCTTCGCCGGTGCGCGCCACCCGGGCACGCTGCACGGCCAGCAGGTTGGCGTGGCGATGCTGACGCTCGCCCGGCTGCAGCAGCGCATGCTGGCGAGCGAACGCCCGCCGATGGTGCGGCCGACGCGCATCGATGCCGACGACATGGCGCGGCGCATGGGCGCCGACATCGCCGCCCAATGTCTCGCCGCGTTCCGGCGCAAGGCGTTCGACGCGGCCGGCGCTGATGCCTTCAATGCGAAACTCGAACGTTTGTGGCCGGCACTGCGCCAGGAACTCGCCGCCTTCATGATTCCGGTCGAGGAACTGACCCGCCTGCTCGCCGCCGCCGGTGGCCCGCTGACGGCGCGCGACCTCGGCGTTCCGGTCGCGTTCTACCGCGAGGCGGTGCTGCATTGCCGGGAAATGCGCGAGCGCTTCTCCTTCCTCGACATTGCCGCCGACGCCGGCCTCCTCGCGGACTTTGTGGCCGGCGAAGCTTGACGCATGCGCCCGCTGTCGCAGATGCCGGACGCGGTGGCGGCTTCGGTGTCGGTTGTGTTGGCCGATATCGACGATACGCTGACGCATGACGGCCGGCTACCCGCCGCCGCGTACCAGGCGCTGGAGCATCTGCATCAGGCCGGCCTCGCGGTTGCCCCGATCACCGGCCGGCCGGCCGGCTGGTGCGACTTGATCGCACGGTTCTGGCCGGTGGCCGGCGTGGTGGGCGAGAACGGCGCGTTCTACTTCGCCTACGATGCCGGGGCGAAGCGGATGCGCCGGGTGTTTGCGGCCAGTGCCGACGAGCGCGCCGACAACCGCCGCCGTCTCGCCGCCGTGCAGGCGCGCATCCTCGCCGAGGTCCCGGGTGCCGCCGTCTCCGCCGACCAGGCATATCGCGAGGCCGATCTGGCGATCGATTTTTGCGAAGATGTGCTGCCGCTGGACCGCGCAGCGGTCGCGCGCATCAAGACGATTTTTGAGGAAGCTGGCGCTACCGCAAAAGTTTCCTCCATTCACGTCAACGGCTGGTTCGGGCAGTACGACAAGCTCGCCATGTCGCGCCGCTTCGCTTCGGACGTGATCGGCATCGACCTCGACCGCGACAAGGAGCGCGTCATCTTCGTCGGCGACAGCCCGAACGACGCGCCCATGTTCGGCTTTTTCCCGCACGCCTGCGGCGTCGCCAATGTCCTGGCGTTTGCCGACGAATTGGAGGCCGAGCCGGCCTATGTCGCACCCAGCCCAGGCGGGCGCGGCTTCGTGGAGGTGGCGGCGCGGATCCTGGCGGCCCGGAGGGCACGGGCATGAGCCGCGTCTACGACATCGCCGTGATTGGCGGCGGCATCAACGGCTGCGGCATCGCCCGCGACGCAGCCGGGCGGGGTCTCGATGTGCTGCTCTGCGAAATGTCGGATCTCGGCGGGGCGACGTCCTCGGCCTCCACAAAGCTGATCCATGGCGGATTGCGTTACCTGGAGCATTTCGAGTTCAGGCTGGTGCGCCATGCGCTGACCGAGCGCGAGGTGCTATGGCGCCTGGCGCCGCACATCATCTGGACGCTGCGCTTCGTGCTGCCGCACCGCAGGGGCCTGCGCCCGGCCTGGATGCTGCGGCTCGGGCTGCTCCTGTACGACCATCTGGGCGGGCGCAAGCTGCTGCCGCCGTCGCGCACGCTGCACCTCGCAACCGATCCCGCGGGCGCGCCGTTGCGTGACGTGTCGTCAGTGGGGTTCGAGTATTCCGATTGCTGGGTGCAGGACAACCGCCTTGTCGTACTGAATGCGCGCGACGCGGTGGCGCACGGCGCGGACATACGGGTGCATACCGCCTGCCGCAGTGCCCGCCGCGTCGGCGCGCTGTGGCGGCTGGAGCTGGAGGATGTTGCGACCGGCGCGCGCTTCACGGTGGAGGCGCGCGCACTGGTGAACGCCGCCGGCCCCTGGGTGGATGGCGTGCTCAGCGGCGTCATCGGCGTCGACGGCAGCGCCTCGGTTCGGCTGGTGCAGGGGTCGCACATCGTCGTCCGCCGGTTGTACGACCACGACCGCTGCTACATCTTCCAAAATCCGGACGGACGGATCGTGTTCGCGATCCCGTACGAGGACGATTTTACTCTTATCGGCACCACCGACCACGACTACGCCGGCGACCCCGCTGCGGTGCACGCAACCGAGGCGGAGATCGATTATCTCTGCGAGGCGGCGAGCAGCTATTTCAAGACCAGAGTCACCCGCGACGATGTCGTCTGGACCTACTCGGGCGTTCGGCCGCTGTTCGACGATGGCGCCGGGGCGGCGCAGAAGACCACGCGCGACTATGTGCTGAAGCTGGACGGCGGTGGCGCCCAAGCGCCGCTGTTGAGCGTGTTCGGTGGCAAGATCACCACCTATCGCTGCCTCGCCGAGGATGCGCTGTCCAGGCTTGCCGTGCTACTGCCGGCGCTCGGCCGCAATGCCGGCTGGACGGCCGCCGCCGCGCTGCCGGGCGGCGACTTCCCGGCCGATGGCGCAGCCGCACTCGCGGCGGAGTTGCAGCGTAACTACCCGTTCTTGGGTGAGCGGCGGGCACGGCGGCTGGTGCGCCACTACGGCACCGAAAGCCGCCGCATCCTCGCGGGGCGACGCAGCCTCGCCGAATGCGGCCTCGATTTCGGCGGCGACCTGATGGAAGCCGAAGTGCTGCACCTGATCGAGCACGAATTCGTCCGCTCGGCCGCCGATATCGTTTGGCGGCGCACCAAGTCCGGATTGCGCATGCGTGCCGAGGAAATCGCCGCGCTTGATGCCTGGGTCGCCACGCGTCTCACGTCACCTGCCCGATCCGCCGCCGACCAGCCCACGCCGGTCGCAGGCTGAGGGCGCGCCGCCATCGGATCTTGACACCCCGGAGCCTCGCCGGCATCGTATGACATATGTCACATCAATGTGGCATGTGTTCAATAATATGGAGGGGCGGGCAACGCATAGGATTTCGGAGTGCCCTGACAGCAAAGGTGCGCCTCTCGGTCCGGCGGCACGGGCCGCCACGCCACATTGAGCGATCCAATGGCAGAACCCGCATGAGGCGGTGTCTCGCCAGACTGCACGACGACAATAAAACGCCCCAACGGGGCCCAAGGAGGGAACTATGAAATTCGTTGCAGCAGCGGCTGCGGCTGTCGCATTCTCCGGCCTGGCCGGCGGCGCCTTCGCCGCCGATTACGAAAAGGCGGTCGTCGACTCGGTCGCGGCCTACGCCGCCCCTGGGGCGTTCGCCGGCATCACGATCAACGTCGCCTGCCGCAGCCTGCCGGCCATGGATTTCATCTCCGCTCACCGCGACATCTTCCAAAAGGCCACCGGCGCAACGGTCAAGTTCACCAACTATCCCGAGAACGATCTGCGCAGCAAGATCGTCGCCGACGCGTCCAACAAGGTCGGCGGCTTTCAGGTCTATTGCCTCGACAACAACTACATCCCGCTGTTCGCGTCCAACAAGTGGGTGGCGCAGATCGATTCGGCCATCAAGCCCGCGTATAAGCTCGACGACATCTTCGACAGCCTGAAAACCTCGTACTCGTGGCAGGGCGGGCTGTATGGTGTGCCGATCTACTCGGAAGTCACCATTCTGTACTACCGCAAGGATCTGCTTGACGCCGCCGGCCTGAAGCCGCCTGCGACGATGGACGAACTCGAAGCCGCCGCCGCCAAGCTCACCAAGCCGCCGCAGACCTTCGGCATCGCACTGCGCGGCCTGCGTGGCGAGGGCATGAACGTCTATACCTGGACCGAATGGATGCGCTCGTATGGCGCGAACTTCCTCGATCCGACGATGCATCCGGTGTTCAACTCGCCAGAGGCGGTCGAGGGCACCGAGCACTATTCCACGTTGATCAACAAATACGGCTCGCCCGGCAACGGCACCTGGGGCTGGGACAAGGTGTCGTCCGCCTTCGCCGCCGGGCGCGTGGCGATGATCGTGGAATCGACGGCGTTCTATCCGGTGTTCAACGATCCCAAGCAATCCAGCGTTGTCGGCAAGGTGGGCTATTCCGTCGTGCCCGCCGGGCCCAAGGGGGCATTCCCGGCCAACTACTCGATCGGTCTCGCCGTGCCCGCGACCGTCGACCCGTCCAGCAAGACGTTCGCGGCGGCGACCGCCTTCCTGCAATGGGCGACCTCACAGGAGATGGAGTTCGCGCGCACCGACAAGGACATCGGCAACGAGGATCGCAAATCCGTCAACCAGTCCGATCTGCTGAAGAGCAAGATCGACGCCGGCTACATCAAGGCCGTCTCGGACGGGCAGGCGATCACCAAGACACAGTACCGGCCGATGATCCCGCAGTGGCGCGAGATGGGCGACATCATCGGCGCCGAGATCGAGTTCTACCTTCACCGGCGGCAAATCCGCCAAGGCCGCCCTCGATGCCGCCGCCACCCAGGTTGCCGCGCGCTTCAAGGATCAGGGCCTGCTCGGCACGCCGCGCGCCTATCCGGAAATCTTCCCGGATAAGTGATCGGTTTGCTACCAAGGGCAATGCGAGCGGCGCGCGCCGCCGCCCGCGGCCTGCGTGCCTTCTGTCTGCCGACTTCGTGGGGGCGTCCGCTGCATGCTGATGAAGGCAACCGAGATGACCCGCGTGGACGCGCCGCAATCGGCGGCGGCGCGTCGTCGTCTGTCACCCTGGTTGCTGCCTTTGCCGGGGTTCCTGCTGCTGCTCACGCTGACGCTCCCGCCGTTCGTGTACGGGCTGTATCTGTCGTTCGTGAATATCGATATCACCGTGCCCAATCGCGCGGTGACCTTCGCCGGGCTGGCGAACTACAAGTACGTGCTGTTGAGCGAAGCCGGGCTGAATGCGATTTTCAACACGCTGGTGCTGTCGTTCGGCTCGACGCTCTGCGCCGTGCTGTTCGGCCTTGTTGTTGCCTATCTGATCGCCCTGTTCGCCGGCCGGCTTGCCGGCGTCATCGTCGTGTTCGTGCTGATCCCGCTGTCAGTCTCGCCGGTGGCAGTGGCACTTGTGTTCAGCCTGATGCTCGACCCGCTATATGGTCCGATCCCGCAGGTCGTCTATGCGTTCTCCGACACGCTGATCGCGCCGACCGCGAACGTGCTCGGCGCGCGACTGGTCATCATCATGCTGCAGGCATGGCAATGGTCGCCGATCGCGGTGATCCTGCTGCTGGGGGGCATCCAGAGCCTGCCGCGCGAACCGGTGGAAGCGGCGCTGATCGACGGCGCCAGCCTGTTCAAGACCATCCGCTACGTCCATCTGCCGCTGCTGCGGCCGCTGCTCGCCGTCACCGCGATCTTTGAGTTCATTCTGTGCAGCCAGGTGTTTGCTGCGACGCAACTGTTGACCAACGGCGGGCCAGGCACGTCGACCGTCGACCTGTCGCTGTTCATCTACAAGGTCGGCATCGCCGAGTCCGGCCAGGTCTCCGTTGCCGCAGCCGCCGGCATCATTGCGCTCGCCCTTGGCCTGATCAGCACCGCCTTGTGGCTGAAGGTCACCAAGTGGGAGACGAAGATCTACCAATGAGCACGTTCAGCACCTCGATCGGTGCCTCGCCGCTGTCGATGGGTGTCCGCAGCCGCGCCGGGATGCTGGTCGGCCGCATCCTGCTGGCGCTGGCACTTGCCGTGTGGATCGCGCCGATCTACTGGCTCGTCAACACCGCATTCAAAGTCAAAGTGCAGATCCAGAGCCCGAGTTCGGTGTGGTTCCCCGATCCGATCACGCTGGATAACCTGCAATGGGTGTATGAAAACCTCGATGCCTCAGCGTTCCTGCGCAGCCTGCGCGTGGTCGCAGTCTCGGTCGGCGTCTCGCTGGTCTTCGGCCCGCTGATGGCCTACGCGCTTTCGCGCTTTCGCGGGCGCTACAACGGCCAGATCGAAAACTGGATCATTTCCACGCGCATGACACCGCCGGCAGCGATGATCATGCCGTTCTACTTCCTGGCGCTGCGAACCGACCTGCTCAATAGCGAGCTTGGCCTCATCATCGTCTACGTCGCAGTCAATCTGCCACTGACGGTGTGGATGATGCTTGCCTTCCTGCGCTCGATTCCGCCCGATGCGGAAGAAGCGGCGTGGATTGACGGCTGCAGCGTGTGGCAGGCCTTCTTCCGCATCGTCATGCCGATGATGCGCGCCTCCATCATCTCGGGCGGCCTGCTGGTGCTGATCCTGGCCTGGAACGAGTTCTTCGTCGCCTTCGTGCTGATGTCGTCCAACATCACGTTTCCGGTGCAGGTCGGCAGCTTCCTTGCGGTCGGCCTCAATCCTGAATACGGCCACATGGCCGCCGCCGGCCTGCTGCTGTCGCTGCCGCCGATCGTGATCGCGGTGATCTTCCGCCGCTCGCTGCTGACCGGCGTGCATGCCTTCGCGGGCGGCAAATGACCCCGGATCTGGTCATCGGCATCGATTCCTCGACCTCCGCGACCAAGGCGATCGCGTGGGATCGCACCGGTGCCCCGGTGGCCGAGGGGCGCGCCGCGATCCCGATGGCCAACCCGCGTCCGGGATGGTTCGAGCAGAACGCGGAGGACTGGTGGGTTTCCACCAGCACGGCACTGCGCCAGTTGACCGATCAGGTCGATGCGGCCCGTGTCGCGGGCGTCGCCATCTCCAACCAGCGCGAGACCTTCGGCTTGTTCTCGATGAGCGGCGAAGCGCTGCGGCCGGCGTTGGTCTGGCTCGACGACCGGGCGATCGCGCAGCAGCACGGTTTTGGCGGCAGTTTCGGCGCTGAGCGGCTGCACGCCATCTCCGGCAAGCCGCTCGACATCATCCCGTGCCTGTTTCGTATCATCTGGCTGATGGAGCACGAGCCGGCGGTCTTCGCGCAGACTGACGTGATCGCCGACGTACACGCCTATCTGACATTCCGTCTGACCGGGCGCTGGGTCACTTCCACCGCCTCAGCCGATCCGACCGGCATGCTCGACATGCGGCGCCTGGAGTGGTCGGAGGAGATCCTGCAGGCCGCCGGCATCCCGCACGAAAAACTGCCGCCACTGGAACGCCCGGCCGCGTTCCTCGGCGAAATCGCCTCCGCCGCGACCGGGCTGCGTGCTGGCACACCATTGTTCGCGGGCGGCGGCGACGGGCAATGCGCCGGCACCGGCGTCGCCGTGCTGCAGCCCGGCCGCGCCTACGTCAATCTCGGCACCGCCGTCGTCTCCGGCACCTACGGCAAGACCTACGCCTACGACCCCGCTTTCCGCACCGAAACGGCGGTCGCCGAACGTGGCTACATCTACGAGACCAGCCTGCGTTCCGGGACGTTCCTGATCGACTGGCTCGCCCATGAAGTGTTCGGTGCCGATCCGGCGGAGCGGCGCCAGACACTGGTACGACTGGAAGCGGAGGCGAGCGCGAGCCCGATCGGCGCCGGCGGCGTCGTGCTGGTCCCGTACTGGCAGGGCTGCATGACGCCGCATTGGGACAGCGCTGCACGTGGCGTGATCGCCGGCCTGTCGGGATCGACCAGGAAGGGCGACATTTTCCGCGCGCTGCTGGAAGGCATTGCGCTCGACCTTGCCCATTCGGTCGAGCGCGCCATCGCCGCGACTGGCGGCGGCATCGACCATTTCGTCGCCATCGGCGGCGGTGCCGCCTCCGACCTGTGGGCGCAAATCCTGGCCGACACCACCGCCCGCCCGATCCGCCGCTCGACCACGACGGAGGCCTCCTCGCTCGGCGCCGCCATGGCCGCCGCCAAGGGGGCCGGCTGGTATCCGAGCGTCACTGCTGCCGCGACCGCCATGGCCAGCCCGACGGCGCGCAGCTTCGAGCCGGACCCCGGGCGGGTGGCGCTCTATGCGCAACTGCGCGAGATCCATGCGGGGCTGTGGCCGACGCTGTCGGCCTGGAACCGCGGGCTTCGCGCCTTCACCGAGAGCCAGCAGGCGCTCCGTGGCTGAGATCGCCATTCTCGGTGCCGGCGTGATGGGTTCGGCGATGGCAGTGCCGGCCGGCGCCCGCGGGCACCGGATCGCGCTGGTGGGTACGCATCTGGACGAGGACATCGTCCGCTCGGTCGTCGGCAACGGCCACCATCCGCGCCTCGGCCTCGCGCTGCCGGAGACGGTGACGGCGCATCACTGGACGGAGTTCGGTGTCGTCATGGCCGAAGACCCGGACCTGCTGATCCTCGGCGTCGCCTCGGCCGGTGTGGAATGGGCGATCGCGCGCATTGTCGAAAGCGTGCGGCGGCCGCTGCCGGTGCTGATGATCACCAAGGGCCTCGCGCCGGCCGGCGACACCATCGAGGTGTTGCCGGCGATCGTGCGGCGGGAAGTGAAGGCGCGCTGCGGCCTCGACCTGCCGGTAATGGCGGTCGGCGGCCCGTGCATTGCCGGCGAACTGGCGGCCCGGCGCGACACCAGCGTCGTCGTCACCGGCGACGACCCGGCGCTGCTCGCGCAGATCATCGGCGTGCTAGGGGCCGGGTTTTACCACGCGCACCCCTCGGACGACATGGTGGGGGTGGAGGTCTGCGCCGCGTTCAAGAACTTCTACGCGCTCGCGGTCGGCTGGGCGGCTGGGCGGCTGGAGCGAGAGGGCAGGGGCCGCAACGGCGCGCTGATGCATAACCTCGCCGCCGGCCTGTTCACCCAGGCGCTCGCCGAAATGGCGATCCTGGCCGAGACGCTCGGCGGCAGGCGGGAGACGGTGGCGGGGCTGGCGGGAGCCGGCGACCTGTATGTCACCTGCCTCGCCGGCCGCAACAGCCGGATGGGCCGCCTGCTCGGCCTCGGCAGCATCTATAGCGAGGCCAAGGCCACGCACATGGCTGAAGACACGGTGGAGGGCGCGGAACTGGCGCTGACGCTCGGGCCGACGCTGGAACGCATGCTCGACCTCGGCCGGCTGCCGGCGGACCGGATGCCGGTGCTGCACGCCGTGATCGATGCGGTGTGCCACGACCGCCCGATGGCGATTGATTTCGCCGCACTGCGCTGACCCCGCCGAGCAACAGGAGAAAATGTATAGACAAAAGTCGAACTCAGGCCGGGTTGATCGCCACCGAATGAAAGAACCGGTTGCCGGGTTCTGTCGCGAATTTCCTGGGTGGACGAGCCGGGCCGAGAAGACCATCTGCTTTACCCGCCGACCGATCGCAATGTCAGGCCAGCTCGCCATCCGAGCACCGCGTTTGGGGGGCCTATTTGGCGCCAGCGGCCGCCTGATCGACGAACCAGATGAGTTCGCCCACCGGCTTGACCCGGGCGGCCGGTACGTCGCTGCCGCCCGCACGAATTGCGCCGAGAATCGCCGCCTTTTCCTTGCCCGCCACGAGGAAAGCGACATACCGGCTGCTCTCGATCACCGGATAGGTCATGGTGATGCGGACCTCGGGCCGCCCGTGCGACACGGCGGCCACCCAGCGCTTTCGCTCTTCGAGCACCGGCTCGCCCGGCAGCAGCGAGGCGGTATGCCCATCGGCCCGAGCCCGAGCAAGGTAATGTCGAACAGCGGCTTGCGCCGGATCCAGCACCGTGGCGCCATAGTCCGCCTGCAGGGTCCGCTCATAGCGCAAGGCAGCCTCATCGGGCGTGCCATCGGCCGGCACGGGATGGATGTTTTCCGGCGGTACCGGCGCCTTGGTCAGCATCGCCTCGCGGGTCATCCGGTAATTGCTCTCCGGATGATCGTGGGGAACGAAGCGCTCGTCGCCCCAGTACCAGGAGACGCGCTGCCAGGGAAAGCGTCCGCGGAACTCGTCGGAGGCCAGAAGCCCGTAGAGCGTCTTGGGGGTCGAGCCGCCGGAGAGCGACACCCGGAAGGGGCCTGGGCGGCGAGCGCCGCCGCTGTCATCCATTCGGCGACATGGTGTGCGAGCGACCAGCGGATCCGGAAGTACCTCGATGCGTCCAATCATCTTGCTCATGTCGTCACCTCAGTCCGACGAGCCGAGAATGAAAGCGTTCCATCGCCTTAGCGAACCCCTCGTCGTTGTAGGAATCCGTCGTCGCGCTGGCCTGTGCCTTGACCTCGTCGGACGCATTGCCCATCGCGATGCTGAAGCCCGATCGCTTGAACATCAGCACGTCGTTCGGCTGGTCGCCGATGGTGGCGATCTCCTCGGTCGGGACGTTCATGTGACGCGAGAGATACTCCACCACCGCCCCCTTGTTCGCGTCCTTGTGGGTGATGTCGAGGTAATAGGGCTGCGACCGGCTCGCCGTCGCGCGTTGGCCAAAAGCGGCCTGGGCATCGGCTTCGCAGCGCTGGACCTTGTCGAGGTCATCGCTGACGCCGACGATCTTGGCCACATCGTCCAGCTTGCTCGCGAAATCCGCCACCACCTTCGGCTCGAACTTGACCGTCCAGGCCTCGCGCGCGACATGCGGGGCATCGGCCTTGGTGATCAGCCAGTCATTGCCGCGATAGACCCAGGCATCGAGACCGTGCCCGCGAATGAGTTCGATCGCCTTGGCGGCGACATCGGCCGGTAGCGTCTTCTGCTCGATAATCGAGAGATCCCGCTTGACGAACAGCCCGCCGTTGAAGCCCGCGATCGGCGTATCGAGCTGCAGCGGATCGAACAGCATGGCCATGCCCCGCGGCGGCCGGCCGCTGGTAATGGCGAAGCGAATGCCGGCGTCACGCAGGCGCTGGACCGCGGCCTGAGCGCGCTTCGTCAGCACCTTGTCCTCGGTGACAAGCGTGCCGTCCACGTCCGCCAGGACCAATGAGATCTTCCGTTTCTCTGCGTCATGGAAAGCTCCGCGGCAATCGGTCAGTCGAGCGGGCGCCAGGCGTGTCCGTCGCGTCGCCAGCAATTCGTCGGCCGCCGCCGGGCCGGTTCCGCCCGCGACATAATTCGGAAAATCCGTCGGAGGCGTGTTCGCCCAGGCATCCAGGATGGGCTGCACCGCCTGCCAGCCCGCCTCGACATTGTCGGCGCGCTGGAACAGGGTCGCGTCGCCGATCATGCAGTCATAGAGCAGCGTTTCGTAACCGGTATTGGGCGCCATCTTGAAAAAGGTCTGGTAGGCGAAATCCATGCTGACGTTACTCAACTTCACGGTCGGTCCGGGGCGCTTGGCCGCGAATTCGAGTTCGATGCCCTCGTCGGGCTGGATGCGCAGGATCATCCAATTGGGATTCATCCGCTCCACATCCGTGCCGCGAAAGAGCGCATAGGGCGCCTGATGGAAGCGGATGGCGATCTCGGTCCGACCGGCGTTTCATGTATTTGCCGGTGCGCAAATAGAAGGGCACGCCGGCCCAGCGCCAGTTGTCGATCTTCAGCTTGCAGGCGACGAAGGTCTCGGTCGTCGAATTCGGGGCCACGTCGGGCTCGTGGCGATAGGCCCGGACCGGCTTGCCCAGAACGGTGCCGGCGCCATACTGGCCGCGCACGGCATCCTTCAGCGCGCGTTCCGGCGTCAGCGGCTGTATGGCCTGAATCACCTCGGCTTTCTTGGCCCGGACGGCATCGGCCTCGAAGGAGATCGGCGGCTCCATGGCCGTCATCGACAGCAGCTGGAACAGGTGGTTCGGCACCATGTCGCGCAGCGCGCCGGTCTTCTCGTAGAACTTGCCGCGCCGTTCGACGCCGACTGTTTCGGCAGCCGTGATCTGGATATGGTCGATATGCTCGCGGTTCCAGATCGGCTCGAAGAGGCCATTGGCGAAGCGCAGGGCCATAATGTTCTGGACTGTTTCCTTGCCCAGGAAATGGTCGATCCGATAGATCTGATGCTCCGCTAACGTCTTCAGGATCTCGGCATTGAGCGCCCTGGCTGAGGGCAGGTCGTGGCCAAAGGGCTTCTCAATCACCACCCGGCGCCATCGACCGTCCTTTTCGGTCGTCAGACCCGCGGCCCCGAGGCCCGCGACCACGACGCTGAAGAAACGGTCGGCCACTGCAAGATAAAAGAGGTAGTTGCCCGCGGTGCCCGCCGACTTGTCCAACCCCGCCAGATGCTCGCCCAATCGGCGGTAGTTCCCCGGGTCGTTGAGGTCACCCTGGAGATAGGTCATGCGAGCGGTCAGCCAGTGCCAGGCGGTCTGGTCGATGTGGTCGGCCTCGAACTCGCCGCCGCCCTTGGTGACGAATTCGTCCATCATCTCGGTCAGGCTCT
Source organism: uncultured Pseudomonadota bacterium (assembly GCA_963764895.1). Lineage (GTDB taxonomy): Bacteria > Pseudomonadota > Alphaproteobacteria > Acetobacterales > Acetobacteraceae > CAVXUK01. The sequence continues at coordinate 1,369,300 of CAVXUK010000004.1, read as the reverse complement.
GGCGCCATTCCTCCGTGGTCTTGGCGGCCAGATCGACGCCGACGAGCTGGAATCCCTCGGACAGCCGCTTGGCATTAACTAGGTTGTAGAGCGCCGGCACCACCAGACGCTTGGTCAGGTCGCCGGCGGCGCCGAAGATCACCACCGCGCAGGGCGGCGCCTCCGGCGCGCCGTCGTCGTCTTCCGCCGCGCCGTTGGCTTTCGTCAAATGATCCTGATTGTCCGCCATCGTCGCCTCGCTTTTGTCTGTTCACTAGGCTGCCGCCCTGCGACCGCCGATCCTGGCCCTCACGCCGCCGCGCCGAAGGTCGTCATGCCAATGACCTGCCCGGTGGCGCCGACATAACGCTCCCCATCCCAGGACCGATCCCTGCTCCACGGCGACGCGTGCCCCGACTTCGCCTGCTGGACCGCGTCGATCGAGAGCGCGCGGATCGTGTTGATCGACACCGTCGCTATTCATGCCACGCAGCTCCCCAATCCCCGCGCCCATCTGCTGGCCAACTAGGGTTTGGCCGGCTTTTCGAGGTGCCCGCCGAATTCGTAGCGCATGGCCGAGAGCAGCTTGTCGCCGTAATCCGCCTCGCCGCGCGAGCTGAACCGCTCGTAGAGGGCCGACGACAGCACGTGGGCCGGCACGCCTTCATCGATGGCGGCCTTGATGGTCCAGCGGCCTTCGCCGGAATCCGACACCCTGCCCGCGAAGTGCGACAGCCCGGGATCCTCCATCAGGGCGGCCGCCGTGAGATCGAGCAGCCAGGATGCGATGACGCTGCCGCGGCGCCAGACCTCCGTGATATCCGGCAGGTTGAGATCGTACTGGTAGTGCTCGGGATCACGCAGCGGCGTGGTTTCGGCGTCGACCGTGCCGGCCTGCTTGCCGATGTTGGCCCCCTTCAGCACGGCCAGGCCCTCGGCGTAGGCGGCCATCAAGCCATATTCGATGCCGTTATGCACCATCTTGACGAAGTGGCCCGCGCCGCTGGGCCCGCAATGCAGATAGCCCTGCTCGGACGTTCCCCCCGCCTTTTCCCGACCCGGTGTGCGCGGGATGTCGCCGCGACCCGGCGCGAGCGTGGCGAAGATCGGGTCGAGGTGCTGCACCACGTCGTTCTCGCCGCCGATCATCATACAGTAGCCGCGCTCCAGCCCCCAGACGCCGCCACTGGTGCCGACCTCGGCGTAGTGAACGCCCTTGGGTGCCAGCTCCTTGGCCCGGCGAATGTCGTCGATGTAGTACGAATTGCCGCCGTCGATCAGAATGTCGCCGCGCTCGAGATGCGGCAGCAGATCGGCGATGCTCTTGTCGACCACGCCAGCCGGGACCATCAGCCAGACCACGCGAGGCTTTGTCAGACTGTTGGCAAACTCGGCCAACGAGGCCGCGCCGACAGCCTTCTCCTTCACCAACTCGGCGACCGCTTTCGCGGACATGTCATACACCACGCATTGGTGCCCGCCCCGCAGGAGCCGGCGCACCATGTTCGCGCCCATGCGGCCGAGGCCGATCATTCCCAGTTGCACGAGTCAATCCTCCCTTGCAGAGCGATGCGGCGGTCGGTGTGTCGGCTGTCTCGAAGCGGCGGCATCACGCCGACGCTTTCAGCTTTCGGTAGCGCCGGATCAGCGTGTTGGTCGAGCTGTCGTGCCCGAGTTCCGGCTCCGTGGCGCTTTCCAACTGGGGGATGATGCGCTGGGCGAGAACCTTGCCCAGCTCGACGCCCCATTGATCGAAGGAGTCGATTTGCCAGATCGTGCCCTGGGTGAAGACACTGTGTTCGTAAAGTGCCACGAGCTTGCCCAGCGCGCCCGGCGTCAGCCGGTCCAGCAACAGGGTATTGGACGGCCGATTGCCTTCGAAGAGCCGGTGCGGCACCAGCCAATCCGGCGTCCCCTCCGCCTTCACCTCCTCCTCGGTCTTGCCGAACGCCAGCGCCTCGGCCTGAGCGAAGACGTTGGCCAACAGAATGTCGTGGTGTCGGCCCAGCGGATTAAGGGTCTGGCCGAAGGCGATGAAGTCACAGGGAATGAGCCGGGTGCCCTGATGGATCAACTGATAGAACGAATGCTGGCCGTTGGTCCCCGGCTCACCCCAGTAGATCGGGCCAGTGTCATAATCTACCTTGACGCCCGTCGAGCGTGACGTGCTTGCCGTTGCTCTCCATCGTCAGTTGTTGGAGGTAGGCAGGAAAGCGCTTCAGATATTGTTCGTAGGGAAGGACCGCGACGGTCTGGGCGTCGAAGAAATCGTTGTACCAGATGGACAGCAGCCCCATGAGCACCGGCAGATTGCGCTCGAAGGGCGCCGTGCGGAAATGCTCGTCCATCTGGTGGAAGCCGTCCAGCATGGCGCGGAAATTGTCCGGGGCCGATGGCGATCATTGTCGACAGGCCGATGGCCGAATCCATCGAATAGCGCCCGCCGACCCAGTCCCAGAAGCCGAACATGTTGGCCGTGTCGATACCAAACTTCGCCACTTCCTCGGCATTGGTCGAGACGGCGACGAAATGCTTAGCGATAGCCTTCTCCGCACCCTTCAGCCCGGCCAGCAGCCAGTCGCGCGCCGTGTGGGCGTTGGTCATCGTCTCGAGGGTGGTGAAAGTCTTGGAGGAGATGATGAACAGCGTCTCCTCGGCATCGAGATCCTGCACCGCCTCGGCGAAGTCCGTCCCGTCGACGTTGGAGACGAAGCGGAATGTCATGCTTCGCTCGCTGTAGTGCTTCAGCGCCTCGTAGGCCATGACCGGTCCGAGGTCGGAGCCGCCGATGCCGATGTTGATCACATTGCGGATCCGCTTGCCGGTATGGCCCTTCCAGACGCCGCCGCGGACGCGGTCGGCAAAGTCGGCCATCTTGTCCAGTACGGCATGGACCTCGGGCACCACATTCTGGCCGTCGACGAGGATCGAAGCGTTCCGCGGCGCGCGCAGCGCCACATGGAGAACGGCCCGCTGTTCCGAGACATTGATCTTCTCTCCGCTGAACATTGCGTCGATGCGCTCGCGCAAGCCCGACTGTTCGGCAAGCTGGAGCAACAACTCCAGCGTCTTCGTCGATGATCCGGTTTTTCGAATAGTCGAGATAGATCCCGACGGCTTCGGTGCGCCAGCCGCTCACCGCGCTTTGCGTCGTCGGCGAAGAGCTGGCGGAGGTGGAGCCCCTGGATCTCCAGATGGTGGGCTTCGAGAGCCATCCAGGCGGGACGCTTTCGCAGAGGTGCGACGGTCATCGGCCATATCTCCGATAGAGTGATCCTGCGCCCCGCCGACCGCGCGGCGCCAATGCCTCGGTGCTCAGCCGGCACTCTGCGTCGCCGCGCTCTTCGAGTCGATGCAGGACATCAGATCGTTCCAGGATTTGACGAAGGATTTAGCCCCTTCGTCCTGAAGCTGGGCCGCCAGCGCGTCGACGTCGATACCCGCCTTGGCGAAACTCGCGAGCACCGCCTCGGCGTCGCCTCCGTCGGCCGCCATGATGTCGCCGACCGCGCCGTGATCGCCGAAGGCCTTGAGGGTACCCTCGGGCATGGTATTGACGGTGAAGGGCGCGGCAAGCGCCTTCACGTAGAGAATGTCGGAAGCCTTCGGATCCTTGGTGCCGGTGCTGGCCCAGAGCAGACGCTGGGCGCGAGCACCGGCGTTGGCCGCCCGATGCCAGCGCGGCGAGCGCAAGCAGATCGTTGTAGGCCTTATAGATACGCTGGCCGATGGCAATACCCAGACGGTTGACGAGCGCCGGCGGGTACCTTGCCCGCGACCGCGACGTCCCATCGGCTGATGAAGACCGAGGCGACCGATCCGACGTTGGGATTGAGCCCGGCGGCGATGCGACGCTCGACGCCGCGCAGATAGGCCTCGGCCGCCGCGACGTATTGCTCGCGGGAGAACAGCAGCGTGACGTTGACCGGAACCCCGGCAAAGATCGCCTCCTCGATGGCGGGCAATCCTTCCCGGGTGCCGGGAATCTTGATGAAGAGATTGGGCCGCCCGGCCCTGTCGTGCAGCGCCTTGGCCGCCGCCAGCGTGCTGGCGGTGTCGTGGGCCAGGAGCGGCGACACCTCCAGCGAGACCCAGCCGTCGACGCCGTCGGTGCGCTCGAAGATGGGCCTGAACAGCTCGGCCGCCTGGGTCAGATCCTCCAGTGCCAGATCGAAAAACAGATCCTCGCCGGACCGGCCCGCCCGCACCTTCTGGCGGATGGGGTCGTCATAGGTGGCGCTGTTCTTGATGGCGTGATCGAAGATCGTCGGATTCGACGTGAGTCCGGTCACCGACAGTTCGTCGATGTAGCGTTTCAGTGTCCCGCTGGTCAGCAGATCGCGGGTGATATTGTCGAGCCAAATGCTCTGGCCCAGATCATGGAGTTTCCCGGTTGCCTTCATCGCGTCACCTTTAAGTTGAGCGTGAACAGTCCTGAGACGGCGAGTTCACCATATGGCTATCGTCGACGGAGGTATCGCTTGTACGCTTCACGGTCGCGTCACCTGCCGGTTGCGCGACGGCGGCCAACAGCCTAGTCAGTGTAACGATGCGCTTCATCAAGTGGTTTCGCCTGCGGCTGTCGTTCGCCTCGCGGCGGCCGACAACGTCCGCGAGCGCCTCGCCAGCGCGTCCTCAATCTCCTCCGAGCTGCGCCGCTTGGTCTCGGGTCGCCGCGGCAAGCCCGGGACCGGCCCGAGCTCCGCAACAATCCGCCCGTTCCCGCCTGCCGCCGCCGTCCGCTTCGGCACCGCCGCGCTGCTCGCAATCCTGCATGCCGCATAGCTCAGCTTGCTTTCAGATCATCCCGGGCGCCCTCCGGCGCGAAACCTGACAGAAGCCAACAGTTTCGATCCGGCGGGGAGCCTGCCAAGCGAGATTGATCGCCTATCGGATCAAAAAAAATCTGCGGGCATTAGGCCAGTCGGCCTAATCCATCAGCAGCCGAATGGCCTAATGGAATTTTTGCAGATCACAAACGAATATCCGGTCCAAGAAAGACGCGGTAGCCCCCGGCCGCGGACTTCCTATGGTACACCGGAACAGGGGCCGTAAGCCGGTCAGTTCATCGGTCAGCTGAACGAACGCGCGCGGGGGCGCCAACCTTCGAGCCACCAAACAGAAAGGGATCATTGTGTACAATATGCTTGCAAGCTGGGTGAGCCTGAAGACCGATCGCCGCGCCGTCACGGCGTTGGAATACGGCCTCATCGCCGCCCTTATCGCCGCGGTTATTGCTACCGTCGTCGGGACGCTCGGCACGTCGCTGTCTACGACGTTCAGTACCCTCTCAGGCAAACTCTGAACGAACGCGCGCGGGGGCCCCGACTATCGGGCCGCCAAACGCAAAGGAGTCGATACTGTACCAGATGCTTACAAGCTGGGTGAGCCTGAAGACCGATCGTCGCGCCGTCACGGCGCTGGAATACGGTCTCATCGCCGCCCTTATCGCCGCGGTTATTGCTACCGTCGTCGGGACGCTCGGCACGACGCTGTCTACCACGTTCACCACCATCACAAACGCCCTCTGATCGCAGGCCGTATGGAGCGCTTTCCCCATGGGAGGCGCTCCACACGTCGGTTTATTCTCCGCCGGCAACTGGTTCTTAACAGTGAGCGCATTGACGCTATATATACTTCCCGTCATCTGTATCGGATTGATGATCGGCGCGTCATTGCATGATCTGGTTACCCGGACGATTCCCAATGGTCTTGCCCTGGTGCTCGCGGGTGTCGGACTGATAGCCGCGACTGTCGGCGGACATTTCCCGGGGGCACTGCTCGCCGCAGCCGGCGTCTTCATTGTCTCGGCGCTTTGCTGGCGCCGCGGCTGGATGGGCGGCGGCGATGTGAAGCTGCTCGGCGCCGCAACGCTCAGCGTGCCCCCGTTCATGGTTCCCACATTCATCGTGGCGGTCGCACTTGCGGGCGGTGCGCTCGCCATCGTCTACCTGGTGACGAGTCGGCTGCCGCCGCCGCGGGCCTCTCACCGCCCCGATAGCCTCCTGGCGCGTGCCGTTCGCGTGGAACGGTGGCGCGCCAGCCGTGGCGGTCCGCTGCCCTATGCCTGCGCCATCGCCGCCGGTGCCGTGTTCGTCTTCACGCAGGGGCATACTCCATGATCCTTCGGCTGGCGTTTTTCGCGCTGATGGCGCTTGGGCTCGCGGGCTTCGGTGTTGCTGCCTGGGTCTCGACCCGCCCGCCGGCACCGGATCCCGCGACACGGTCGGCGTCCACGAAGGTCAACGTCCTGGTCGCGGCGAAGGCGGTCCGCGCCGGCAGCCTTCTTAAGCCGGAGGACCTGGCGGCGAAGGAGACCACTGCCGGCGAGGCCGGCGACGACAGCACGCTCGATACGCCCGAAGCCCGCCGTGCCTTGACCGGCGCGATGGTGCGCAACAGCCTGGTGGTTGGTGATATCGTCCGGACCAGGGATGTCATGCGTCCCGGGGACCACGGATTCCTGGCTGCCGTGCTTGGCCCGGGTATGCGTGCCGTCAGCATCGGTGTGGATTCTATCAGTGGTGAAGCTGGCCTGATCTGGCCCGGCGACCGGATCGATCTGATCCTGACCCAGGCTATCGGCGATTCAACCGCGCCGGCCGGACATCATATTGCATCGGAGACGATTCTCAGCGGCGTGCGGGTAATCGCCATCGATCAGCAGATCGTCCAGGGTGTCGCGCCGGACGGCTCGGACGGAAAATCCCGCACCGTGACCATGGAGGTCACAGAAGAGCAAGCCGAGCGGATTTCAGTCGCCAGCCGGATTGGCAAGCTGTCTCTCGCGGTGCGCTCCGCCGACCATGGTCCACGGGAAGAACAGAGCGACAAGCACAAGACCACCTGGGCCAGCGATGTTTCGCCAGCGCTGGGTGTGGGTGACACGAAAGGCCCGCGCACCACACTCCGCGTCTATCCGGGAAGCGCCGAAAGCAAAGAATTCCAGTTCTAATGTTTGCAATACGGCAATACCTGGCTCTTGCGCTTCTTGTGCTAGGCTGTTCAATCGGCACGCGCGACGGCTTCGCTCAATCCTTCCGTCCTAGGAACGGGCCCGCCAGCATGTCAATCGAGGCCGGCATGGGCAAGGTCATCACGCTGCGAAGCGCGGCGACGAACGTCTTTGTCGCGGACCCGAAAGTTTTGGAAGTACGACCAGCCAGCACGACAACTCTGTTCATGTTTGGCGTCGGTCCCGGGCGAACCACGGTCGCTGCCATGGATGCCGATGGCCATGTCGTGTTGCAATATGAGGTCACCGTAAAGCCGTCGCTGTTCAAAGCGACTGAGGCACGGGCCGCTATCACCCGATTGATGCCCGGCTCTCATATAGCCGTGCGGTCGGAGGCCAAAGGCCTGCTACTCAGCGGGCGCGTGGACAGCCCCGCTGAGGCGGCGCAGGCCATGGCGATCGCCAGCGGGTATGTCGGCGCAAACGAGGTTGTCGAAAATCAGCTCAGCATCCATTCGGCAACACAGGTTACGTTGCGCGTACGAATCGCCGAGATGTCCCGGGAGGTGATCCGAAATCTAGGCGTGAACTGGGAGGCCTTGGGCGAGATCGGCAGCATCGCGAAGTTTCCAGCGCTGTCGCTCGCCGCGAATGCCGCGACGGCACCAGCCTGCCTCAATGGTGCTACAGTTTGTCAGGGTGTCAACTTCAACGGGATCATCAACGCACTTGCGCAGGACAATCTGGCGCACCTGCTGGCCGAACCCAACCTGACCGTCATGAGTGGCCAGTCAGCGAGTTTCCTGGTCGGCGGTGAATTCCCGATACCCGTCGCCCAGCAGCAAGGCCAGATCAGTGTCGAATTCAAAAAGTACGGCGTGACCCTCGCGTTCCTGCCAACCGTAATGAGCGACGGTCGCATTAACATCCATGTCAGCCCCGAGGAAAGTGAGCTTTCCAATGCGGGCGCGGTGCAACTCGCCGCCGGCAACTCGACGATCCAGATACCGGCCTTGGTCGTCCGGCGCGCAGAAACAACGGTTGAACTCGGCAGCGGACAGACCTTCGCCATCGCCGGCCTGTTGATGGACAGCTCCACACAGGCGTTCACGGGCCTGCCGTATCTCAATGACCTGCCGATACTAGGGCCGATGTTCCGCTCCAATGCCTTCCAGCGCACTCAAACCGAGCTTGTCATTCTGATCACGCCGTTCGTGGTGAAACCCGTCGATAACATCGCCTCGCTCCACCTGCCGACCGACGGGTTCAACCAGCCGACGGACCTCGAGCAGGTCCTGTTGGCACGCCAGGTCGGCCGTTCCCCCGAAACTCCGCCGGTCCGGATGCCTATTCCCGGCGACACGGGGTTCATTGTTCAATGAGGCACTTATGCCTTCGGCTCGGCGTACTTTTGTTGGCCGGGTGCGCGAACAAGGAGCCGTATCAGCGCACAGATGTCTGGTACCCGACGGGCTCTAATGCGGGAAATATCGCTGCGATGGCCGTTAACCCGAATGATCTGATCCGCGGTCACGGTAGCCTGACAACCGACGCCGTACCGGCCACGATCGCGGTCGATCGGATTTTGCTCGATCACCCGAAGCCGCTTATCAGCTCCTCTTGACTCGGGCTCCGCAGGGACCGGCGCATCAGCAGCAGGGGGGACAAACTGATGCCGGACGGCTATAACCCGTCTGACCAGGCCGAACCCCAGCCTGGAGTGTCCCCGAGCACTGAGCCGGCGGCGCCCCAACTATCCGCGCGCCCCGGTCGCCCGCCGCTCATTGCCTTCGTCAACGACGCATCCTCTGGACGCGCCATCTCCGACGGCCTGTTGGATAGGGTGACCGGTGAGATCGATGTGCGTCGTGGCGGTATACGTGCGGCGATCGCATCGATGCGGAAGGCCGCGACGCCGGATATCCTGGTTGTGGATATCTCCGGCGAGGATCAGCCGCTGACCGCGCTCGCCGAGTTGGCCGAAGTCGTTGAGCCGGATGTCTGTGTGCTGGTGATCGGTGAACTGGACAGCGTGGATTTTTACCGCGAGGTCACGCGCAGCCTGGGTGCGCATGACTACCTGGCGAAACCGCTGACAAAGGACAAGGTCGCTCGGCACTTCGGTACCCTGGTTGCCGGTCACGCACCGGCGACCGGAGGTTTGCGGGGTGGCGGGCTGGTCATTATCACCGGGGTGCATGGCGGCGTCGGCGCCACAACCATCGCGGCTAACCTTGCCGGGCATTTCGGCGTCTCGATGCACCGCCATACGGTCCTGCTGGACCCGGACCTACATGGCGGGGATGCCGCCTTCCTGCTGAACGTCAAGCCCGGACCGGGGTTGCGTACTGCCCTGGAGGCGCCGGACAGGATCGATGCGCTGCTGGCGGAGCGAGCCGCCCTTCCGGTGGTGGAGCGCCTGCATGTCCTGGCCGGCGAGGAAGCGTTATCCGCCCGACTGAGCTACGCGCCCAACGCGGCGGCGTACCTGATGGCCGCGCTGCGCCGCCGGTACAGCTTCACCCTTGTCGACCTGCCGTTGAGGCCACAGCCGCTCTACGAGGATCTGTTAGGGCTGGTGCATCAACGTGTACTGGTGATGGTGCCAACTCTCGCGTCGGTGAGGGCGACTCTGCGCCTCATGGCGGTCTCGATGAAGCCAGACCAAGTCAAACGCCCGGTCATCGTGCTGAATCGGCTTGGACTTCCGGGCGGCCTTACGCGGCGCCAGATCGAGGAAGCACTCGCCGCGAAAGTGGATGTCGTCATCACCGATCAGCCGCGCCAGGTATCCGCGGCCGCGGCCATGGGTGAACTGGCGATGAACACCAAAGGCGGCTTTCGCAATGGCATCATGGAGTTGGCCCGCCAGGTCGCCTTCGTTGGCCTGCTCGATTCGACGGCTGGGACGGCGGCGGTCACCAAGCCGGCCGAGACCCGTCGTCGCTGGCTGTTTCTGAGGTGGAAATCATGAGCTATCATCCAGAAAAACGCGCGTTTCGGCCGTCGCATGTCGGAGCAGCACTCCGAAGCCGAGCACGCGGGCGGCATCGGCGATGCCCCCGGACTCAGCATCGCCACAGCCATCCTCGCGTTGGAACGGAAGCCCGTTCCATCCCATGCGCCGCCGTCAGCGATCAGTGAAGTGCGCAATCTCTGCCTCACGCGGCTTGATCCCGTTGCCATCGCCGGCATGCCAAGCGAACGGCTGACCGACGATATCGAGCGGCTGATTTCCGAGATCGCGACGGACCGCCGGATCCAGCTGAACGGACGCGAACAGCGGATGCTGGCCGATGGATCTGGTCAATGACATCACCGGTCTCGGTCCGCTTGAACCACTGCTTGCCGACGACACAATCAACGACATCATGGTGAACGGACCCACCAGGATCTTCGTCGAGCGGCGCGGCAAGGTGGCTCTGTCGAACGCGCGTTTCCGCGATACCACGCACCTGATCAACGTCTGCCAGCGCGTCGCCGCCGCCGTCGGCCGGCGCATCGACGAATCCAGTCCCATGGTCGATGCGCGCCTTAAGGACGGATCGCGCGTGAACATCGTCTTTCCGCCGCTGGCGCTGGATGGTCCGTACGTGTCGATCCGTAAATTCGGCAAGAAGGTCATGGACTTCGGCCAACTGGTGGGCTTTGGGGCGCTGACGCCCCAGGTCGCGCGGATCCTGGAACTGGCGTCCCGCGCGCGGCTCAACATTATCATCTCGGGTGGCACCGGATCGGGCAAAACCACCCTGATGAACGCGTTGTCACGGCTGATCGATCATGGCGAACGCATCGTGACGGTCGAGGACGCGGCAGAACTGCAGTTGCAGCAGCCGCACGTCGTGCGCCTGGAAACCCGTCCGGCCAGCCTTGAGGGTCGGGGCGAGATCACTCAGCGCGACCTCGTCCGCAACGCGCTGCGGATGCGTCCGGACCGCGTCATCATCGGCGAGGTCCGCGGCTCCGAGGCATTCGACATGCTGCAGGCCATGAACACTGGCCATGACGGCAGCATGTCGACGATCCACGCCAACAACACGCGCGATGCGCTCACGCGCATCGAGAACATGGTCCAGATGGGATCGATGGGGCTGCCATCGATGGCCATCCGCAGGCAGATCGTCAGTTCGGTCGACCTGATCATCCAGGTGGAACGCCACCGCGACGGCGGCCGCCGCATCACGCAGGTGACTGAGGTCTGCGGTATCGAAGGCGACGTGATCCTCCTGAGCGATATCTTCAAGTTCGAGGTTCAGGGGGAAGGCCCGGACGGACGGCTCTTCGGCACCTATCGAGTCAGCCGGATGCCGCCCACATGCCAGGAGCGGCTGATCTATTTCGGCGTCGACCGGGAGTGGACGGCCGCTTTGGCCGGAGGCGGAAAATGACCGGCGGCCTGTCCCGGGTCCTGGTCGCTGCGTCGTTCCTGAGCCTGATCGGATTTGGCTTCAGCGGATTGCTGGTATCGCAAGCCCAGGCACGCCGCGCGAAGCGGGACGCGCGCATCCACGAAGCAGTGCGGCCTTTCCGCAAGGTCCGCTTCACGGAACTAAGAGCCTTCCACCCGGCTCCGGGAAAGGACAAATCGCTGGTGGAGATCGCGGCTTCCATCTTTTCCTTCAACCTGGAGCGCGTAGACCAGTATCCAGTGCCGTGGTGGAGTGTCCTGATCGCTTCCCTCGTCCTGGCGCGGGTGCAGGCCGGCTTCGTAGTCGATATCGTGGGACCGCTGGGCCTGATCAGCGTGCCGGTGCTGTGGATCGTGATGTGCCGCTTGTTCTTCGGCTGGGCGGTCGGCCGTCGCAAGATCGCTTTGATCAGGCAATTTCCCGATGCTTTGGACATGATCGTCCGCTCGGTGCGGGTGGGCATCCCGGTTCTTGGCGCCACCCTCACCGTGGCGCGAGAGTCGCAGCCGCCGACATCGATCGAATTCACACGGTTGGGAAACGAACTCTCAGTCGGCGTCCCGTTGGATAAGGCGGTTACGGACATGGGCATCCGCAACGACCTGCCCGAGTACCGCTTCTTTGCGACCGCAATCACCCTGCAGACGCAGACTGGCGGCGCACTGAGCCAAACGCTAGAAAACCTGGCAGACCTGATCCGGAAACGAATTGCGTTGCAGGAGCGAGGCCACGCGTTGTCCTCCGAGGCACGGACCAGCGCGCTCATCCTTGGCTGTCTGCCAATTGTCATGGGATCCGGACTTCTGGCTGCTGAATCCTTCCTACATGTCGTTGCTGTTCAACACCGGTACCGGCCACGTCATCCTCGGCATCGCGGTATTGGCGCTGACCTTGGGCGGCGTCACCATGAAGGTCATCATCGCCAAGAGTTTGTCATGAACCGTATCTGGCTGATCGGCGCCGGCGGTTGCTGCATGCTGCTCTTGGCGGCCTCGTGCCTCGTGCTGCTCCGGCTGTCAGGCCATCAGAAGCGTATGGCCGAGCGCATCAAACTGAGCCAGGGTGTGGCGCCGGCCGTGAAGGAGAAGCGTCAGGGCACGGCGAAGCTGGTCTGGGCGCGCGTGGTGGCGTTGCTCGGTCAATTGATACTCCGGACCGGATTACTGTCGTCGCGAACCCGAGCGGAACTGGAAATAACATTGCTGTCCGCAGGCTTGCGCGGCAGCAAGGGGCTGGAGATCTTCGTTGGCAGCAAGATCGGCCTAGCGGTGGCGTCGCCAACGCTTGTTTACATGCTTTTGAATACGATCGGGATACCCAACCCGGCGTTGCTGGTCATGGTTGCCGCGGCTGGGGTGACCGGGTTGTTATCACCGGATTCTGTGGTGCGGTATCGCCACAAGCATTATATTCGGCGAGTGGAACGTGGTCTTCCGGATGCGTTGGATCTGCTGGTGATCTGTTCCCAGGCCGGCCTGGGCCTGACCGCCGCCATCTCGCGGGTGGCGGATGAGATGCAGCAGGGCAATCAGGCGGTTGGGCTGGAAATGGCACTGACCGCCAATGAACTCCAGCTTATCGAAACCTATACGGCACTGCAGAACCTTGGGTCGCGCACCAACATCCGCGGGTTGGTGCGTCTGGGGACGACACTAATTCAGTCCATGCAATACGGCACGCCGCTGACCGAAGCGATGCAGACGCTGGCCAACGAACTGCGGCAGGAGATGCTGACCCGCTTCGAGGCCAGGGCGGCACGCCTGGGGGTTTTGCTGACGCTGCCGATGATTGTATTCATCCTGCCATGCGTGTTCCTTGTTGTCGGAGGTCCGGCCGCGGTCCAAGTCATGTCGGTTGGAAGATAATCGCCATGACGCGGTTCATTCTGATTGCTCTAGTATCATTTCTCTGCGGCTGTACACGGGCAGGTCTCAGCAATGCGCAACCCGGTCTGAACGTTGCGCAAGCAGCTCTGGCGGGCGGTATGCCGGCCGTCGCACTGACCGTAAGTGATGGCATCCTCGCCAAGGAGTCCAACAACGAGGGGGCACTGCTGTGCCGCGGCGACGCATTGGTTCAGTTGAATCGCTCGACTGATGCGGAAGCGAGCTACGCCCGGGTGCTGACAATCGATCCGGGTTCGGCTGAGGCGCAGATGGGAATGGGGCGGTTGCGCTTACGGACAGCGCCGGCGGAGGCGCAGGCGATGTTCCTAGACGTGCTGCGACGCGATCCAAGCAACACGGCGGCGCTGAACGATCTTGGCATCGCGTATGACCTGCAGAGCAATTACGTCTCTGCTCAGGATGCTTATCGTCGGGCTTTGGGTCTCGACCCGTCCATGCGGGCCGCCGAGGTCAATCTGGCGATGTCGATGGCGCTCACCGGTCGGGCGCCGGAGGCGGTGAAGATGCTCAGGCAAGTCGCCAGCGCACCTGACGCATCCCGCCGAATCCGCCACGATTTCGCAGCCGCGTTGGCGCTGGCGGGCGACACGGGCGGCGCGTCTCGCATCCTCAGCCAAGATCTGACTCCTGGGGAGGTGGCTGAGGATCTGCGGGCGTTCGAGACATTTGGCCGATGAGCCTGTCGCGCCACAAGCGGGGCTCTGTGGCGCTCCTCACCCCGCTATCATGGCGCCGGTGATGATCATGATGATGGCGATGGGACTCGAGGTGACATACTGGTCGGTCAACAAGGTTGAGCTGCAGCGCATCGCGGATGTCGCGGCCTGGGCCGGCGCCCGTGAATATACCGCCTCGAACAGCGCCCAGACTGCGACCAGCACCGCGGCCGACATGGCTGAAGTCAATGGCATTACCGGCACGGCCTCGCGGACCTGGAATGCCACCACGGAGACGATGACGGATAGCCAGATCACCGCCCAGGTGGTGGCAGGCGTGAAACCCACCAGCGACACGGCCGTTCAGGTGGCCGTTCAGCGGAGCATTGCAACATCCTTTTCCGCTATTTTCCCCGGCACGCCTGCGGCGAAAACCGTCTCTGCCATCGCGACGGCAGAAATTGTAGGGGCGACACCCCTGGGTCCGCAGCCATGTCTGTTGGCGTCCGACAGCGCCGTACAGAATGCGTTCAGCCAGTTGACCACCCAGACCACCCAGATCACCCAGACCAGCAAAACCTGCAGCAGCAGCACAATTTCGCCAGGCACATACGCCAGCATCGGCTTTGGCATTCCGGTAAGCATGACCCCAGGCACCTATATTGTAACCAATGGATTTTCCCTACAGGGTGGCACAACAACCAAAGGCTCAGGAGTGACCATCGTTGTTGGCGGTCAGGTCAACATTCAGAACGGAGCAACCTTTGACGTTTCGGCACCGACGAGCAACGCCAGCGCGGGAATCCGGGGCATGCTGCCGATGGGAAACAGCAGCACACAGTCCTTACAAGTCGCCGGCGGCAGCTCGTTGACCATGAGCGGCGTGCTGTATTTCCCCGACGGGCTGGTATCGTTCAGCAACGGCAGTTCCAGCGGAGGCAGCGGTTGCCTCGAACTCATTGCCGGGTCGGTCTTGACAGCCGGTGGCGCGAGCCTCGGAGCGAACTGCGGCAACTACGGAACCCAGAACTTCGGCAGCTTGCCGAGCAGCTCAACGATAACGCTGGTAGAATGAGAACGCCCCATAACCATCTTTGGAGTAATAGCGACGGCACTGCCGCGGTGGAGTTTGCCATCGTCGCGCCTATATTGTTGATGATACTGGGTGGCCTGGCTGATTTCGGGTTGTACATGGTGGGCAAGAGCCAGTTGGCTAATGCTCTCGCCCAGGGCGCGCAGTATGCCTTGTTGCAAGGTCCCAGCGTTTCCGGCACGTCCATTCAGTCGATGGTCAGCAACGGCGCATCCCGCGCCGGGGTAACCGCGACTGTCGCGGTCAGCGTGACGGGACCGGCATGCTATTGCACGTCAGGTGAGCCGGTAGCGCTGGTGACACCCTCCACCGCGTTGACGGCGAGCTATACTTGCACCGGCACATGCTCCGGCACCGGCGCAGCCCTGGGGGCATACGTAATCATAACTGCGACATATTCCTATCAACCGCTGATGCCGCTGTACAGCCAGCTGGTCAATGCGACCGTGACCGAAACCGCCACCATACGGCTGCTGTGACCGCCGCCAGAGGCACCGGGTTAGGACGCGGTGGCGCGGCGGCCATCGAATTCGCCATCGTCGCCGCCGTCTTCGTGCCGCTGTGCCTCGCTGTGCTGGAGGTTGGGTTGCTGGTGTGGGCGAAGGGCGCGCTGCAATCCACCGCCTCGCTCGTGGCGCGCTGCGCGGCGATCGGTTCCCCCAACTGCACCAACGCGCCGCAATACGCGGTCACGACCGCGGGAAGCTGGATCTTTCCCGGTATCATATCGGCATCCGGAGTAACTCCGGCGCCGGCCGTCGTCTGTATTTCCCACACTTCCTTCATGGAGGTGACCATCACCTGCTCATACTGGGGCGGAACATTGCTGCCGGCACCTTTCAATGGCGAAACGCTGACGGCTGTTGCGTATTTCCCGACCTCCGCGACATCGTGCTGATCCGCGACATCGTGCTGGAGCAGGCTGGGTGGCTCCGATGGGGCCGGATTATAACCGCCGGCCTGGTCACAGCAGCCGCGGTTATCCTTCCGGCGCTCGCCGCCGACGACAGCGCCGACACTGCATGCGAGATCGCCGGAGGGGCGGCGGAGCGTCAGCAAAACCTGCCGTCCGGGCTGCTGCTCGCGATGGGTCTGGTCGAGAGCGGTCGCCGTGATCCCGTCACGCAGCGCGTTGCCGCGTGGCCGTGGACGGTCAACGCGAATGGCACTGGGACGTTCTATGCCAGCCTGGCCGAGGCGGTGGCAGCAACGCGGGCGCAACGGGCGAATGGCGTCGCGTCGATCGACGTTGGATGCTTTCAGATCAATCTGCTTGAGCATCCTTCGGCTTTCGACAGTCTGGAAGCTGCGTTCGATCCGCAAGGCAATGCCGCATACGCGGCGCGCTTCCTCGCGTCTCTCCATGACCGCACAGGTAGTTGGGAAAGCGCCGTGGCTGCCTACCATTCCTCGACCACGGAGCGCGGCAACGCTTATCTCGACAAGGTCCTCGCGCGCTGGGGAAGCAACGGGACCGAGCATGGGGACCATATCATCCCAGTCGAGCTTCGATCACCGATGCAAGCCGCGGGCGGTATACGGGTTTGGACACCCAGTTCTTATGGTTCGGCGCCAACGATGATACGGACCCCAGTTTCGCCAAGCGGGACATCACAATCGATACCTTCCGTTAACATAATTGGGCCGTGACCCGCCCGACAGGTGAGGCAGCATCGCGCGCGGAGCACACCCGCCACCGTGACACAATGGGCATTAACCGGTCGGTTCACGGTTAATCGGCGGCAACCTCATGAGTAATCATGGGGTCCGGTCGGTGGATTGTCTGGTTATGAGACCTCCTCAACAGCTTCGACGATGATTCTTGCCTTGTTGATATCGTCCGACGACAAGATTTCCCTTCGCGCGTTGCTGGAGAAGGGCTCGGACACCACATTCCTGCGCGATATGATCGCTTTTGCCGCCGAGCGCTTGATGGAGACGGAGACGCTCTGCAACGCCGCGCCGCGCGAGCGCAGCGCCGATCGGATCAACCAGCGCAATGGCTATCGTGATCGGGATTGGCAGACCCGGGCTGACACCATCGAGTTGCGCATCCCCAAGCTGCGCCGCGGCAGCTACTTCCCGGCTTTCCTGGAGCCACGTCGCATGGCCGGGAAGGCACTGACCGCCGTGACCCAGGAGGCCTACATCCAAGGCATCTCGACCCGTTGGGTCGATGATCTGGTCAAAGCCCTTGGCATGGAAGGCATCAGCAAAAGCCAGGTGTCACGCTTGTGCGGTGAGATCGACGAACGGGTGAACGCCTTCCTCTGCCGACCGATCGAAGGGGAGTGGCCCTATGTCTGGCTGGACGCCACCTATGTGAAGGTGCGGCGTGACCACAAGATCTTGTCCGTCGCGGTGATCATCGCCGTGGGTGCCAACGCCGACGGCAGGCGCGAGGTACTAGGCATGACAGTCGGCCACAGCGAGGCCGAGCCATTCTGGGTCGAGTTCCTCCGCACGCTGGCCCGGCGTGGGCTGCGCGGCGCCAAGCTGGTAATCTCGGACGCACATGAGGGCCTCAAGGCCGCCATCACTAAGGTGCTGAGCGCCACTTGGCAGCGCTGCCGCGCCCACTTCATGCGCAATGCTCTGGCCTATGCAGGCAAGACCCAGCGCCGCATCGTCTCCGCCTGGGTCGGCACCGCCTTCGCGCAGGATGATTCCGCTGCCGCTCGCAAGCAATGGCGTGAGGTCGCCGATCAGGCTCGTCCCCGTGTGCCCAAGCTGGCCTCGCTCCTGGATGACGCCGAGATGGATGTGCTGGCCTACATGGGGTTCCCGGCCCAGCACCGCGCCAAGCTCCACAGCACCAATCCTCTCGAGCGACTCAATGGCGAAATCAAGCGCCGTAGCGATGTGGTCGGTATCTTTCCAAATGAAGCCGCGGTCACGCGCCTCATCGGTGCCTTGCTGTTGGAACAAAACGATGAATGGGCGGTCCAGCGCGCTCGCTACATGACGCTGGAAACCATCGCGCCGCTGAGAGATGATCCTCTCGTCAGAATGCCATCTCTGGCAACCTGACACGGCAGCAAACGCTGCCCAGGAACACCGCTCCTACACCACGCGGTGGGACACGACCGTCTCTCCATTTCGCGGTGGCTCGAATCGGATGCTACCTGACTCTCCGCGGGCGGGCTCCAGCAACGACGCCAATAGTGAGCCGGGCTTCTCAGTCTTGGCGTGCATGCAGAAGGGCGATCGCGTGGACATGCTCTTGGCGCTCTATCGCCCTCCCAGTCGGTTATCGCGATAAATCGGCGTCTCGCCGACGGACAGACGGGACCACCGGTCCGACAGATCTTCTGCCACCGTTCGGGAGCTCGCAGTTGGTTCGTCTCACGAGCATTCGCTCAATCGCAATCCGGTCGTTAACCGCTCTCCGTGGGGCTCATCTGGCCAGACGGTGGACGCGGCAACGCGTAGCGCAGGCCATTGGGTGCCTGCGCCTAGCACACCGCAAGGGTCGTCAGCCGTAACTGGGCGGGTTCGGCAGCAGTCCGTTGATCAGCCGTCCGTCCTGCTTCATCAGGTAGGATGGAGCGCTGCAGGGCGGGTTAAGCGCGGCAGTGGAGTTGGTCGGGTTGGCCGGCTTGCTGCTCGGGGCCACGACGTAGGTCCGATCGCCGGTCGGGAAGTCATTTTGCTGCCGGGTTTCAGCGACAGCCGGCATCGTCAAACTGGCAAGGGCTGCCAAGGACAGCAGGAAATGACGCGTCATGGCGGAATCCTCCTTCTTCCTTAGGGTGGACATTCTGCGCAACCGCGCGCCGAACTCCGTAGAGGATATCGACGCGGTATCATGCGTGGTGTGACATCGGTCACTCTGGCGACTCTGCGTGGAGGCGCTGGTAACGGCAATGCTTGGCAATCTGCCTTTAGTGGTTCAGTCCGATGTCCAGCCGCCGTGGCAGAACGCGCAGTCGCCGCTAGCGGAAGTGCCGCTGCTGCACATCGAAGAGACCTATCCGAGATTGTCTGGACGCATGAGCCAGAGAGACGCGAGCATCGCACGTGCGAGGTGGATTTGGGCCGACGTATCCCTCCCGTCGCCCGCGTCAGGATCGCGAAAGGCAACGCGCACAGGGACAAGAGTGCAATCGCTATCGTGTGGCGCAGTGAGAGGGACGCCCGCCGCATATCCTCCGAACCGGGTCAACTCCAACTCCGCCCTGCGACACGGCGTCGTCGTGTCGCAGGGCAGATACAGTCGTGTTGGATGATATCGGCTGGGACTGCGGCCGGCTGAACCGCACGGCGACCCCGTCGGGCTCAAGGAAGTCGCCGATCTCAATGCTGAAATCGAAGCCTTCGCCAACCAGAGCGATCAGTCCGTCATAAACCTCTATTCCAGCGAGGCCTCTGTGGACCTTGTTCGCGAACTCCCATACGGGCCTGCGGCAGACGAACGGCCGTATCGGAGGCCGGACAGATGTCAACACCTATCCTGCGCACCATTCATTCTGGAAGTGCGCCCGGTTAGTCGGCCGTGTTGTACATGAGGCGGGCATCGCATTGCGAATGTTTTTAAGCTTTGACAGGGGCCAGAGACTTTTGCAGAAGATCCGGCCTGCGAGTAAGAGCACATAGCCGCTCGGGAGCTTTTCTCATAACGAGCAAACTTCCATCAGGGACCGGCAGCCGCTGCGCCCGATCAAATTCGCTGCAAGGTAAAGACTAGAACGGACTTATGATGGGCAGCTTCCCGATGGCATCAACGATCTGATCTCGGACCCCTCCGGTATTCCTCATAGCCATGCTCATACCCTAGCTTGGTAATGAATGGCGCTGCTCCGTCCCGGCAAGATTGGAAAGCCTGCCAGTTGGGAGCCGCACCGTTCACGTCAAGGTCATGCAGCAAAGCGCCGAAGGTCGACGCTATTCCACCTTACCAGTCTCGATCGCCTTTGCGAGATCTGCGTACTGCTCACAAGTCGCTTCGCCACATCCCTTCTCGACCTTGGCGAGTTCTTGCCGAGCAAGATCAACCCGGCCCATGAGGACGTTGGCTTCACCGACGTATTCATGCGTGTTGACGTTTCCTGGGTCGATGGCAAGGGCTTGGTCGTAGAGCGCCATTGCTCGTGAGAAGTCGCCGAGTTGGCGCGTCGCATAGCCCCGCATGGTGTACACCATCGCATCGTCCTTGCGTTGCACGGTTTCAAGGATCGGTAGAGCCTCTAAGTAGTAGCCTGCAAGTGCCAGCGCGCGTCCCTGTGCGTAGAGAACATCATCGGGAAGCACCCCGGCCCGGAGGCGCAGGCATGTTCCGGTCTTCACGACGAAGACATAACCAGCAGGACAGCTCGGCGGTGAACCCGCATGCGGCGGATTGCTCGCCGCAGAGTTGCCAGTACTCGGTGTGCTGTCGCCATCACCGGAGCGGTTGTAGATGCCGCTGCCACCGCCGCCACCACCCCCACCACCACCACCCCCACCGCCGCCGCCGCCACCTCCGCCGCCCGAAGCGAATGAAGGCGTGGAAAGGGCAAACCCGCCTACCGCCAACGCGATAAGGAGCAAGTTTCGTTTGCTGGTCATTAACTATCCTCCGATCCACGAATGCAGCCGGTTGGCGCAACCTCGCATCCGAGGTGCAACGGCTCCCATACCCAAGACGCCGACCGGCCACGGTGTATTCCCCCAGGCGTGGCGTCGTTGCGCAGGACGTGTCGGGCCGTGTCCGTCAGGCCCAGCTCAAGCACCCGCCGCGCCGCAACGAGCTCTCCGGTGGCGAGTCCAGGTGCTTGGCGCTGTTGAGCTGGGTGCCGCCGCGATCGGACGCTTGCCGAATGCAACTTGCGCCGGTAGCTTAGCTGGGCCTACGCCGCCAGATTGGCGCAATAAGTTCATTTGGAGGCGGCGCCGGCTGTAACTCGAGATGCGCTTGGTGTCTGCTAAAGAACGCGGTGGTGCCCCGCTTTTTCGGCGTGGCGGAAACCGCGCAGGCCATGGGACGACTGCAAGCGGCGGTGACACGCGCCAGCGTTGGCTGGTGCCGGTCGGATTTCTGGTGTTCGAAGGTGCGTCGCACAGGGCGGTGCGAGCTTTGCTCACATGGCTCGACGTCATGGCGCATGACCGCCGAACTGGCCGCCGTCGTTTCGTGTCTGCGGTGGCACGGCCTGTTATGGGGTTGTGCGCCAAGCGTTTTTCCTTGAAACGGCCATTCGTTGAATTGCTGTCGAACGCGAGGCGAACACCCGAATTCGTGTCAGGGAATATTCTGGCTCGCTAACACGTCATTCCCCAAGAGCAGGAGGATGTTGTGGCGGAGGATTTGCGTTCCAAGCTATCGGCCCTACTGCCACGGCTGCGGCGCTTCGGGCTTGCCTTGACCGGCTCTGCCGCTGACGCGGACGAATTGGTACAGGAGGCCTGCGCCCGTGCTTTGCAAAGGTCCGCGCAGTTGCGCGACGAGACCCGGCTCGATGCATGGCTCTACGGCATCATGCGCCACCTTTGGATCGACGAGATGCGTTCGCGCTCGCGCCGGCGTCACGACACACTGGACGCTGCGTCCGAGGTTGCCGGCGATGACGGCGCAGCGGTGGCCGAAGGACGGATCACGCTGGAACTGGTACGCCGCCGCCTCCAGGAAATGTCGGCCGAGCAGCGCACGGTGCTGGTCCTGGTTTGCGTGGACGGCCTCAGCTACCGGGAGACAGCGGATGTGCTGGATGTTGCGATCGGCACTGTGATGAGCCGGCTATCACGAGCACGGCGTGAGTTGGCGGAACGCCTCAATGAGCGTGGCGGCGGGTCGGTCCATCTGTTCCCCGGCCCGAACGGCCGCGCGCCGTTTCGATCGGTATAGGGCGGTATGCGATGACAGCAACGGACACAATGCTGATGGCCTATGTCGATGGCGAGCTGGATGCCGCTGGCGTGAGCGAGGTCGAGCAGCTGATTGCGGCCGACCCGCTGACGCGGGCCGCCGTAGAGATGCACCGGCAAACTGCGGCGCTGCTGCGCGGCGCCTGTGGTGAGGCGGCGTATGCATCCGGCGCCGCGCAACTCCTGCCGACGGCAGCCCGGCGCATCTGGCCCCGCCGGCGCCTCGCCTGGGCGGCGGCGGCGTGCCTCGTGGTGGGCGTGGCGGTGGGGAGCGGCACGGCCTGGATCGCTATGCAACAATCGGAGATGGCGTCGCTGGTCGACGAGATCGCCGAGTACCACGAAGTATTTTCGCACGAAACGGCGCATCTCGTCGAGGTACCCGCATCGCGGACGCAGGAGCTGGCAGCCTGGCTCGGCGAGCGACTGCAGCGCCGGCTCGACATCCCCGACCTTACGGCCGAGGGCCTACGCTTCGCTGGCGGCCGCATGTTGGTGGTCGATGGTGCGCCAGTGGCGCAGCTAATGTATACCCGCGCGACGGGCCTTCCGGTTGCGGTGTGTATTGGCCGAATGGAGGGAGCATCGCGACCGGTGGCGTTGCAGCGCCGTGGCATGCTGCACGTGGCGAGCTGGCTCGAGGACGGGTATGCCTATGTCGTGATCGGGCAAATGCCCGAAGGGTCCGTGCGCAACATCGCCGAGCATGTGCGCGCTCAGTCGCGCGCCTGACGCGCACGGACAGTGCATGCGGGCGATCCCGGCATGGGCCAACAGTGCGGCGTTCGGCGCCGCGCCGCACCCGAAATCCGTCGAAAATTCCGCGGCCCCCCTCAAGCCGTCGCATCCGGCGATATGACGCGATCATACATGACTCTATGGCACCTTACCGGATAGCCGGGGATCATCACTTCGCTGAAGCCCTGCCTGGCCCGTTGCGATGGGGTCCCCTGTCCGCCGCGCGGAATTCCAGCAGGACGCCGAAAGGCGCGGGAATAAGGCGGTGCGGTCAAACGTCTTCCTAATAGACGTCCACCCGAGATGCGGACGCATTCGTGAGGGCAGCGGCGTGAGGCGTTTCAGGGTTATGGACAGAGACAGTGCCGACCCTGTCGAGCACGGCCCGATGACATCCGACGCCGCGGCTCGCTCCGATGACGCCCCTGGGGACGACGCATTGACCGGCGATACGGATCCTTGAAAGACATCGACGTGACGGATGCAGTATTGTCGGCCTGAACGCGGCCCCAGGCGCGCCATCCGCAAGGCCCGCCGCGGGCGGCGCCGCAGTCCTCGAACTCCTCGCGGACGCCGAAACGCCATCCGGTCGAAATCCAGGCTGGGCAGCGCGATAAGGCGGCGCACGGCATTCCGATCGCCCGAAGCTTCATGAGGAGAGTTTGTCGATGTCAGGCTGGAAGTCCGCGCGTATGGGTAACCAGAACGGCGTCCCGCCGGCGACCGTGACGGCGCAGCTATGGCGGCGGGCAATTCTTATGCTTCTTCTGCCTCCGCTTTTCGCGGCTGCTCCGGCTCGATCCGAGGAGGTCTACCACCTTGATCAAAAGGTTGGCAGCATCAGCTTCTCTGTCAGCAATTTCGGGCTATTCTCGTCGCAGGGTCGGTTTCTCCGGTTCGATGCCAGCCTGACGCTCGACGGCGCCCATCCGGAGCGAACGCGAATTTCAGTGACAGTCGACGCGACGTTCGATCGACATGCCTTGGCAGGACGCGACCGCGATGCTTCGATCAGCGGATTTTTTCGACGTTTTGCGGTTTCCGGCGATTCGCTTCACAAGCGCGTCCGTCGACGCCTTGGCACAGGATCGTTATGCTGTGCGAGGGACAGTCGAGATCCGCGGCGTGTCGCAGCCGATGGTTCTTCAAACCAGGCTGGTAAGTCGCTACTCAGATCCGGTCCGACGGGCTGAGATTGCGGAATTCTTGGCGACCGGCACATTGCAACGCTCTGCCTTCGGCATGAAGACCGACCAGACGATGATCTCCGACAGAGTCGACATCACCATCAGTGCCCGTATTCAATTGGGCGAGACGTTCCGTGCAGACTGACCGGCCTGTCGCATGGACCAGGGCACAACGGCGCCTGCATTGGTGGACTGCAGTGCTGATCCTGTTGGCCTTTCCCTTGGGCTGGTTGATGGTCGGTGTACCGCTCAGCCAACTCTTGGCAAAATTCCTACTTTACCAACTGCACAAGACGCTCGGGATCCTGGTGTTCGCGCTGGCGGTCGTGCGGCTGCTGGTCCGGGTCAGGCGAGGGCGGCCTCGCTGCGATAGTGACATACCGGGCTGGCAGCGCGGGACGGCCGAGGCCGTCCATGTCCTGCTCTATGCCCTTATTTTCGTGGTCCCATTACTCGGGTATCTCACTGCAGCAACCGCCCCGGCCCGGATACCGACGCTGTTTCTGGGCCTGATCCCCGTCCCACATCTCGTTGGCCCGGACCCTATCTGGTTTCCTGTCCTGCGACAGGTGCATAGGAACCTGGCCGTGTTGCTTGTGGTTCTTGCGAGCGGACATGCCCTGATGTCGGTTCACCACCACATGCGCGGACGCGAGACGTTGATCCGGATGTGGAGACAGGACGCAAAACCCCGCCTGGGCACACCCAAACGGAAGGCAGACCGGTTGTCTCGTGCCGGCGAAACCTGAGATCAATGGGGCCGGCGTCAAGACGGACACCGGTCCGCCACCGAATTCCGCGAGCGAAAGCGGATAGCGCGGCCCTCCGGCACGCTCAACCCGGCGACCGAGGGCCGCCGTTCACCCGCGCCGCCTGCCTATTCCCGATGTCCGGAACCAGTGCCCGATTCCGTCGTGGAAGCGCATGGAAGCCAGTCGATGGTGGACGTCGCGGAAATGGTGATCATGATCTACGAAAACGAACGCGCCCACGCTGACTCCGATCGGCGGCTCCCAGAGCCATGGATCATATCCAGAATAATACACGTCAGGGGGCGGCACATAGACCGTATCGTATTGGCCGGCTTGGCCCTGGAGGCTTTCCACAATCCTCCATGTGCCGTCGGGCTGCTGGCAGGCATGCCCCACAATTGTCTGAGGTTTGTCCTGGATGGTCGCCTGTGCTGTATAGTCGCGGCACAATAAATTGTCGGGAGGTGTTGCCGTCACCACTTGTGATATGACCGGCGGAGGTGGGGATGCGACACAGCCGGAGAAAGAAAGCGCGAGTCCCGTTATTAGAATTACCTTGCGCATCTGGACGTCCTCGTTCGTCAAGTCCCTTTTTGGCTGTTCGATTGCCGGGCTGCTTCCCTGCTGATCAGTATCCGCCGTGGGTGCTCGTGCCCGAGACTCCGGCCGGCGCACCCATCGTGCCTAAGCTGCTATCTTTTGGCACGGAGCCATTGTCTGATGCTCCAAGGTCCTCCGAGCAAGCGCCAAGGGTGAAAATGCCAAACATGAGAGCGAAGGGTGCGATCAGGCCGCGCATGAGAAATCCCCTTCATTTTCGGAACGCCGACACACGCCCCTAGGCGAAAGACGCTTCACGCGGCCAAGTATTCCCAAGCACCAGATATTTATGGCGGTTAGCCGTAACAGGGGCAAAACTCCGAGCGGGGGCGTAATTTTAGTTCCCGACGCGGGCAAGTCTGAATCCAAGTATGGATGTCGTGGCTGCCCGAGTTGGACACTCTGTCGCGCAACGTGATCAGATCGGGCGGCTGGAAAGCTTGCCGGGTGCAGCGAGCGCGACCCGCACACCCCGATTGTGCGGGTGCGCGAGACGGATGCCGTGATGCGCGCTCGGTGCCGAAGTGATAACCTGAGATGCGCAGGGCGGCGATCATGGCATCAAAGGGGGCGAAGCGGGCATTGCCCGTCAAATCCTGACGCGAGTGACTGGAGCGACGCCGCACGCCGCATAGGTTCCGGCTTCGGATCGTCGCTGGCCATGGCGAGGCCCGGACACCGACATTTGCCAAGCTGGAGATCGGCCGCGATTTTCCGGAGGAAGGACGATGAGCTGGCAGCCTGCTGAGGATCCTGTCTGCCCGGTGCCGCCGCACGGCGTGGAACTGGTGCTCTTGCCGCGCGCCCACGACGTCGGCGGCTTCGAGGTGCGCCGCGCACTGCCCGCGCGCGAGCGGCAGATGGTCGGGCCCTTCATCTTCTTCGACCAGATGGGGCCGGGCGAGTTCCTGGCTGGTCGGGGGCTGGATGTCCGCCCGCACCCGCATATCGGTCTCTCCACCGTGACCTACCTGTTCGAGGGCGCGATCCTGCATCGCGACAGCCTCGGTTCGCACCAGCCTATCGTCCCCGGGGACGTGAACTGGATGACCGCGGGCCGCGGCATTGCGCATTCGGAGCGCACTGACCCGGCGCTGCGTACCCGCTCCAGTCGCCTGTTCGGCATCCAGTCCTGGGTCGCGTTGCCGATGGCGGCGGAGGAGACGGCGCCCGGCTTCGCCCACCATCCAGCTGCGAGCCTCCCCTTTATCGCGGATGGCGGCGTGCGGCTGCGGCTGATCGCCGGTGCGGGCTGGGGGCTGGCCGCGCCCGTAGCGGTCTCCTCGCCTTTGTTCTACGCCGATGCCCTCCTTGCATCCGGCGCCGCCGTGCCGCTGCCGGATGAGCACGAGGAGCGTGCGGCCTACGTGCTGGATGGCGAGGTCGAGGTCGCGGGCGACCGCTTCGAACCGGGCCGCATGCTGGTATTCCGCGCCGGGGACCGGTTGGCGTTGCGCGCCGGGCCGCGAGGCGCGCGGGTGCTGCTCCTGGGTGGCGCCGCCATGGACGGGCCGCGCCACCTGTTCTGGAACTTTGTCTCCTCCAGCCGCGAGCGGATCGAGCAGGCCAAGGCTGATTGGAAGGCCGGACATTTCGGAAAGGTGCCCGGCGACGAGACGGAGTTCATCCCGCTGCCTGAGGGACGCGTGAAGGAAGACGAACAAGGGCGGGAGCTCAGCCAGGGTTCTCCGATAAGCTGACGGTGGAAATTCCCGGTGCAATCTTCCCCGGCTTGAGCGGGTGGGGTGAACGGCTCCGCCTTGGCGGGCAGCACAGGGATGGCGGCCGGCAAAGCCGAGACCTCGGCGGGATAGAGTGATGTGGTGGGGGACCGGCAGCGTCAGCCCGGACAGACGCAGCACGTCTGGCGCTGAACGCCTCGGCCTGCTGACCACCTTGTCAGGCCCATTGCATCAACGCCGATTGCGCGGGGAACCCAGAACGTGGTCAGGTTCCTGTCAGTGCGGCCGCTCCGGTCTTCGATCGAAGGAATCCCGGATCATTAGCGGCAAGACGACAGAAGCCGCCGCGCTTGGAGTGGTACTACCCGCCGTGCGACCGCAAGACAAAGGAAGGAGCGCGCCGATTGTCGACTGTCGGAGTGGAGATCAAGACAGTGCTCGCCAAGGAAACCGAGAGCCTGTGCGGGCCGGTTTGGAATCAGAACGGCAGGAGCGAGCCGGTCAGCTGGTTCGGCTGATGCCATGGCAGTCGTGATACAACCACCGCGACCAGCAGACGCAGCTTGGTATCGTACTGAGCATGATGGCGACACGTTTCGCTTGATTGTGGGCGGGTTTTGGGTAATCAGCGAAGCGCGTCGGCTTGATCCATTGCTGAAGGTCCTCGATCCCACGGGCTATAAACGGATTGAGATCGATTGCGGAACCCTCGAGCGGCTCGACACGGTCGGAGCCTGGCTCCTGCTGCGCACCAAGCGCGTGCTGGAACACGAAGGCTTCGAGGTTCGGCCAGTGAACGTGCGCGAGGAGTATCGAGCTTTAGTCCACACCATCGACCATGAATGCAGGGCGCCACCAGTCGAGCTGCCGCCGCCGCACACGTTCACGGACCGGCTGGAACGCATCGGCCGCGGCCTCTTTCACGCGCTCCATCAAGCCTATGAGCTCGTCGGCTTCTTCGGGCTCGTCGCATTCGAGGCGGTCGCGACGATCCTGCAGCCACACCGGCTTCGCGTCGCTGCCCTCTTCCATCAGATAGAAGAGACGGGTGTGAACGCCCTGCCAATCGTTGGGCTCCTGTCTTTCCTTATCGGCGTCGTCGTCGCGTATCAGGGAGCCGATCAGCTACGCCAGTTCGGAGTGGAGGTGTATACGGTCAACCTGCTCAGCGTTGGCGTTCTACGCGAACTCGGTGGGCTTATGGCCGCTATCATCGTGGCCGGCCGATCAGGCTCCGCCTTTACGGCGCAGATCGGAACGATGAAGGTGAACGAGGAGCTCGATGCGATTGAGACTTCGGGCCTCAACACGATCGAAGTGCTGGTACTGCCGCGCCTTTTAGGCCTCATGATCACTCTGCCGCTCCTGACATTCTATTCCAATATCATGGGTCTGATAGGAGGGATGTTGATGTGCTATTTTGATCTTAGCATCACCATCTCGGCGTTTTCGCACCAGCTGCGCGGCGCAGTGGTCGGTTGGACCTTCTGGGTTGGCCTCATCAAGGCGCCCGTGTTCGCTTTCATCATCGGACTGGTCGGCTGCTACCAGGGATTGCACGTAGAACGCAACGCAGCGAGCGTCGGGAAGCTCACGACGCAGGCAGTGGTCGAGTCCATCTTCCTGGTCATCGTGGCGGACGCGATCTTTTCGATCCTCTTCTCGGTGCTTAAGATATGAGCGAGAGCACGGCAGCGCCTTCGGTTATCCGTATACGGGGGTTGGTGACCCGGATCGGCGGGCATGTTCTGCACGACCACGTCGACCTCGACGTAATGCGAGGCGAGATCCTGGGCGTCGTCGGCGGCTCCGGCAGCGGCAAGTCGGTCCTCCTGCGGTCGATCATTGGGCTGCAGCAGCCAATGGAGGGTAGCATTGAGGTGCTCGGGCAAAACGTGGCCGATCTCGATGGCGACGCGCTGGTGCGGCTGCAGATCCGCTGGGGCGTATTGTTTCAGGACGGTGCTTTGTTCAGCGATCAGACCGTAGCGCAGAACATTCAGGTGCCGCTTCGCGAACATACCGATCTGCCGCAGCGGCTAATGGACGAGATCGCTTCAGTCAAGCTTAGCATGGTCGGGCTACCCCATGATGCGGCCAAAAACTATCCCTCGGAGCTATCCGGCGGCATGCGCAAGCGAGCCGGCCTCGCACGCGCGCTGGCGCTTGATCCGGAGCTCCTGTTTCTCGATGAGCCGACTGCCGGTCTGGATCCCATATCTGCCTCGCAATTCGATGAACTTGTTCGCGATCTTCATAAGAGTCTCCGGCTCACCGTCTTCATGGTGACGCACGATATAGACACTCTGCACGCGACGACTGATCGCATTGCCGTGTTGGTTGATCGCAGGATCACGCTAGGCACGATTGCTAGCCTGACTCATGACGCCAATCCGTGGATTCATGAATATTTCACCGGCGTGCGTGGCCGGGCAGCATTGGCGTCGTAACCGGAGCACTGCGGCATGGAAACGCGGGCAAATTATGTTGCGGTGGGAGCCTTCGTCCTGCTCGTGTTGGCCGGCATATCTGTGGCGGTGTTGTGGCTGGCGCGGGTGCAGTTCGAAACCGGGTACAAATATTATGAGACACACTTTGCAGGCCCCGTAACCGGGCTGGGGACGGGCGCACTGGTGCGGCTGAACGGCATTGAAGTGGGGCGCGTCACCGGTATCGAGCTCGATCCGAAGGATCCGCAGCTTGTCAGGGTGATCCTGCAGGTCGTCAACACGGTGGAGGTCCATTCTGACGCCGTGGCGTCACTCGAGACACAAGGGCTCACAGGCGTCAGCTACGTTGAGATCTCAGGCGGAACGCAAGATTCGCCGCCACTCGTGGCTACAAAGGGGCGGCAGTTCCCGACGATCATATCGCGGCCATCTTCGTTGCAGGAAGTGTTCGCCAGTGCGCCGGCGCTCCTGAGCCGGCTGCTCGTCATCTCGGACCGACTCGCGTCCGTGCTTGATGAGAAGAACCGCGAGGCGATTGCCGAAACGCTCGCAAACATCCGGGACACCACGGCCGTCTTCGAGCGTCGTACGCAAAACATCGACCGCCTTATCACCGATAGTGACGAGACGATGCACAATCTTGCGGCTGCCAGCACGTCGTTACGGGCCATGTTAGCTGATCTCGGCGGAACTTCGGGGAAGGCCGATCGGCTGGTTGTCGCGGCGAACGACGCGGTCGATCAGACGACGAAATTGGCGGCCGATCTCGATGCGATCGTGAAATCCAGCAAGCCCGGTATCCAAGACCTTACGACCAATGGTACCGCGCAGTTGAGCGAACTGCTCGGTGACGCGCGCCGCCTGATCGCCAGCCTCAATCGCGTCTCGACAGCGCTCGAGCGCGACCCCAGCCGCTTCTTGTTCGGCGATCGTCCCGCAGGATATACGCCGAAATGAGGCGCCTGTTTCTGCCACGCCGCAGCGTCCTTGGCGCTGCTTCATGCCTAATGCCGCTCGCCGGATGCAGCTTGCTGTTTCCCGAGCCCGCGCCGCAGCTCTATCGGCTGACACCGCGGATGAACGATGCACGGATGGCGTCGACCGTGCGCAAGCAACTCGTAATCGTCGTGCCCGTGGCGCCGCAAAGCCTCGACACGGACCGCATCGCGCTCACGCGTAATCGGACAACGCTCGCCTATTTCGCGGATTCGACCTGGACCGATCGCGTCCCCGTATTGATGCAAGGATTGCTGGTTGAAGCATTCGAGAATAGCGGCCGTATCGTCGCGGTCGGACGCGATTCAAGCGCTCTCACCCCCGACTACTTGCTTGAGACGGAACTGCGCGAATTCCAGGCGCGCTATGCCGAGCCAAACGAACAGCAACCGACAGTAGTCGTAAGGATGGTCGTCAAACTGGTCAAGATGCCGGATCGCCAGATCATCGACAGCACGCTGGCCGCCGAGCAGGCGTCTGCGGCACGCAACAACGTTGACAGCATCGTGGATGCGTTCGACACGGCCGTTGGCAGGGTCCTCAACCAGATCGTCGAATGGACGCTGCGCGTGATGGCTCGTGCCCGATGAGTATTGAGGGCTCCGTCAGCTCTTGCGCCAAACGGCTCCAAGGGTCGCGATCCTGTAACGCGCGGACGCGCTTTGGGATAGCAAGACGGAAGGTCTTCTGCTGTCGCCAGACCGGGGCAAGCCTGTCCGGTCACAGAGCGCGCCAGCGACGCGGTCTGCGAAGCAACGCTAATGCCATTGTAGGAAACAAGGAGAGTATCACGCGTAGCGAGATCCCACCCGTCTTCGCCATATCCGCACTGAGGGGCTACGGCGTCGTCGGCAGCGATGGCAAGCTCGGCACGGCTGCCTTCCCGTTCCGTGTCACGCATGTGCTGACCGACAATGGCAGTTGCCTCGCGCCGGCATACCCGTCGTCGGACGCCTCAGACGAACGGCATGGTCGAGCGCTTCAATGGCCGGATCGGAAGCGTTCCCGGGAAGGGCACGCGGTCGGTCTGCGTGGCGGCGCAATACTGCGGCGAACGCGGCAAGCAGGCAGGCCCGCTGACGCAACGCAGCATCGTCGTCGCGGCAGTTCGCCACTCTGCGGCGTAGTCGGGTATATGGTGAGGGCGATCGACGTTGGCCTTGAACGGCAGGGGCGGCACCCGGGGGATCATCGATAGGGGACACCCTCCTACGCCAGCCTTCCCACCCCATCAACCGAACGAATCCTTGCAACGCGCTCCATCGGTGGCCTCCTGTCAATCGGACAACCCGACAGCGAATCATACGGGAGTTCAGCCGATTTTAAGATGTTTCTCAGACATACACTCAGGCCGGCACTGGATCCGCCGTGTACAGCGCTGATCCACGCAAGGCGGCCATTCAGCGTTGATGGATCTGCCGACGACAGCCTAGTGCTCAGGACCAATCGGATGATTTACGAAACCGCCCGGATTTTTGGCCCCTGAAGCCGCAGTCGGCTGCATCATCTGAATGATTCAGAGCACTAGTGTTGCCCCGGATGATACGGTAATATGACAACAAAGTTTGGAGGATACGGATGGCCGCTGCCAGGTTCACCCGTCGTTCGCTGATACGGCGCTATGGGAAAGGGGCGGCCTTTCTCGGCGGGGTGCTGGCGGCCCCTGCTTTAATACGGCGCGCCAGGGCGAGTCCGCGCACGCTGCGACTTTCGTCCTCTTTGCCCAATGATCCGAAATACGCCAACGGCCGCGTCTATTGCGATTTCCTGGTCAAGCAGATTGCGGCGCATGGTCTGGCAGACCAGATTACGATCAGCTTTTTTCCCGACAATCAGCTGGGCCAGGAAATCGACGTCGCCAACTCGGTGAAGCTCGGTGTCATTGACATGATGGTCACAGGGACTTCGATCTGGGCCAATCTAGTGCCTGATTTCGGTCTGCTCGACCTAGGTTATCTGTTCGAGAGCTTCGCGCACCAGACAAGGGCGCTCGACGCGGGTGCGGCATCGCCGCTGGCCGCGATGCTGCAAACCGGCGCTAACGTGCGCATCGTCGGCTGGGCGTACAATTTCGGCTCGCGCAGCATCCTCACGAAGTTTCCGTTCACTGAGCCGGAGCAACTGGCCGGCAAGAAAATCCGCAGCCTGCCCAATCCGGTGATCACGGAACTCGTGCGCCTGATGGGTGCGGCGGCCACGCCGCTGGCGTTCGGCGAAATCTACACCGCGTTGCAGGCAGGCGTGCTCGACGGGCTAGAACACGACCCGCCGACTATTGTCGCCAGCAAGTTCTACGAAATCGCCACACATTATACCCTGACGAAGCACATCTTCTCCCCACTTGGCGCCTTCCTTGGCGAAACCAGCCTACGACGCATGCCGGCGACGGTTCGCGAGCCGTTCCTGGCCGCGTGCGCTGCCGCCGCGGCTGATACGAGGGCGCGCGGACTTGATGCCGAACAGGAGGCCCTGGAGGCGCTGCGGCAGCGGGGCGTCGCAATCGCTCCGTGCGACCGCGAGGCGTTCCGCAAGCGTGCGCTGCCGCAGAGCGAGCAGTTCATGCAGACGCATCCGAACGCGAAGCCGGTGATCGAACTCATTCGCGGCACCAGCGCCTGACACGATCGACCGTGCGCCCCGACCCGCTTGCTGTCGTCGATCGCGGACTGCTGTGGGTCGTCGACGCCGTGGCGGCAAGTTTGTTGGCAGCCGATCTCGCGGTCGTTCTTGTGTCGGTTGTCTCGCGTGCGCTTCTGGACGCACCGCTCGACTGGGCAGACGACATGGCGCGTGGGCTGCTGGTGGCGCTGAGTTTCTTCGGTGCGGCGGGGGCAATGGCCCGCGGCGAGACGCTCGGCGTGGCATTCTTCGCCGATCGCCTGCCGCCGGCGTTCCGCCGCCTTGTCGACGCGCTGGTCTCGTTGCTGGTCGTGGCACTTGCCGCCACCATCGCTGTCGACACGTTCGGGATCGCCGAGGCGACGATCGGCCAGACCACTGGATCGGGCCTACCGCTGCAATGGACCTTCTACCCAATGGCGGTGGGAAGCGCCTCCATGGCGCTGTTCGCGCTGACCCGCGTACTACGGCTCGCCGCGCGCGACGTCGCGGCTGCACTCGCCATCGCGCTCGCGCTGGTGGCCGTTCACCTGCTGTGCGGCGACTGGCTGCCCGGCGTGGGCGCGCTCATGCTGGCCTCCTTCACGCTGGCGCTGGCCGCCGGCATGTCAATCGGGTTCGCTCTGGCCCTGTCGGCGTTGATGTTTGTCTGGCGCGATGGCAGCGTGCCGGGCGTGATCTTCGCCCAGCAGATGGCGCGCGGCATCGACAATTTCGTGCTGCTCGCAATCCCGTTCTTTCTGCTCACCGGCACGTTGATGGAGACAAGCGGCATCGCGGCCCGCCTGATCGCGCTGCTGGAGCGACTGGTCGGGCGACTGCGCGGCGGGCTCGACGTCGTCATGGTGCTCAGCATGGTGCTGTTCTCGGGCATCTCCGGCTCCAAGATGGCTGATGTCGCGGCGGTAGGCGCGGTAATGGTTCCGGCGGCGCGCCGGCACGGCCAGAGCCCTGGTCGCGCGGTGGCACTGCTGGCAGCTTCCGCAG
The DNA here is from genome assembly GCA_963764895.1 of uncultured Pseudomonadota bacterium. Lineage (GTDB taxonomy): Bacteria > Pseudomonadota > Alphaproteobacteria > Acetobacterales > Acetobacteraceae > CAVXUK01. The sequence goes on along the minus strand of CAVXUK010000004.1, from coordinate 1,335,447 downwards.
TGATGGCGGAGGCGATCCCGCCATGCATCAACCTGATATTGCTAGGGTTTGTTGCCAATCTCTCGATCGGCGGGCTGTTCATGGCCGGGCTGCTGCCGGCCGCATTGATGGCAATGGCCCTGATTGCAGTCTCGATTGCGTTCGGCGCAGAGCCGGCTGCGATGGCCGCCGCGATGCAACCGGCAGTCACGACGCGACGCCTGTGGGGCGGCGCGTCGCTCGGGCTCGGCCTGATCTCGATCATCTTCGGCGGCTTCAAGTCGGGCTTGGCAACCGCGACCGAGATCTCGGCCTTCGCGGCACTCTATGCGCTGGTCGCCGGCGGCGTCTTGCTGCGCGAATTGAGCGGGAAAGCCGCGGTGGGCTGCTTCGTGCGTGCAGCATCCCGCTCCGGGCTGATCCTGTTCATCGTTGCGGCCGCGCAGTCACTAGCATTCGTGCTGACGCTGCAGCAGGTGCCGCAGGCGCTGGCCGGGCAGATGCTTGCGCTGTCGCAGGGTCATGGCGCATGGCTGTTCGTCGTGCTGTCGATCGCGATCCTCGTGGCAATGGGTTCCGTGCTGGAAGGTGCGGCGGCACTCATCATCTTCGGGCCGTTATTGATACCGGTGGCAGCACAGCTCGGCATCGCGCCACTACACTACGGCGTGGTGCTGGTCATTGCCATGGGGATCGGCCTGTTCGCGCCGCCGCTCGGCCTGGGCCTCTATGGGGCCTGCCTCATCGGCGGCGTGCCCATTGAGGCCACGGTGCGGCCGATCCTATTCTATCTCGGACTGCTACTGCTCTGCCTGCTGGTGATCGCGCTGGTACCGGCGATCACCCTGTGGCTGCCGACCCTGCTGGGCTACAGGTAATGCGCCAGTGTCAACCGGCCCCTCCGTGGAACCGTTTGGCGCGGTCGCGCGCCTGCTCGAGATGCAGGCGCATAGCGCGCCGTGCATCCTCGACGTTGGCGTCCCGGATCGCCCCATAGATGATGCGGTGTTCGACCTGGATCTTGGTGAGGTAGGCTCGCCGCTCCTCGGGATCGTCCATGCCCACGCGCAGCGTCTGGCGCGGGATGATCACGGAGCCCAGGAAGCGCATGAAACGCTCGAAGTGCGGATTGCCGGTCGCTGCAGCGATGGCGAAATGAAACGCGAAGTCTTCATCGACCGCCGTGCCGCCGGCACGGATTGCGTCATCGATCATGTCGAGACAGCGGCCGAGTTCGTTGATCGCCGCCTTGTTGCGCTTTTCGGCAGCGATGCCCGCCGCCTCGAGCTCGACAGCCAGGCGAAGCTGCATGACGTTCAGCAATTCGGTCAGCGACCGCTGATCCTCCAGAACGATTTGGAACGGTCGCGTCGCCGCGCCGTCGGCGACAAATGCGCCCGCCCCCTGGCGCGTGACCAGGAAGCCCTCTGCCCGCAGCGAGGCGATTGCCTCCCGCACCACGGTTCGGCTGACCTGGAACCGCGATACCAATTGCTGCTCTGTCGCCAGACGCTCGCCTGGCCGGAGTTTGTTGACTCTAATCTCGTTGCGGAGAACGTCAATCAGCTGACCGGTCCGATTCTGGATCGCCGGCAACGACGTGGGCGCTTGTGCCGCGGGTGTCACGCGTCTGCACCGAATGCGGGACAAGCCAGCGATAGCTTCAAGGTCGGTCTCTCACTTGCATGATAATCTGGTAAATCACTATAAAACTCGCGTGTCAAGAAATCTCGGCCTTTTTCACGGGACACGCCGCAGTGGGTCCGCAGGGGGGATGGACGGTGACCGATTACCGCAAGCTCTTTGATCTGTCGAACAAGACGGCGTTGGTGCTGGGAGCGGCATCCGGGATTGGGCAAGCCTCGGCCGAAGCGTTGGGAGCCCTCGGCGCCTTCGTGATCTGCGCCGACCACAACCGCGACGGCGCAGAGGCAACTGCCGCCTCTATCCGGCCCGCGGGCGCGGCCGAGTCAGTTGTTGTCGACGCTAACGACGGGGCGGCCATCGAACGCATGGTGGAGGCGGCACGGGTTGCTCATGGTCGCCTGGACATCGCCGTCACGACCCCGGGCATCAACATTCGCAAGACGCTGCTCGACTGCACCGAGGCCGACTTCGAGCGCATGATCGCGCTGAACCTGAAGGGCACTTTTCATTTCTTGCGGGCATGCGGCCGCGTGATGGTCGCCCAACGCGGCGGCAGCTTGATTGCATGTTCGTCGGTGCGCGCAATGACGATCGAGCCCGGACTGGCAGTATATGGCGCGACCAAAGCAGCCATCAGTCTGATGGTGAAGGGCTTTGCATCGGAGGTCGGGCAGGCTGGCGTGCGGGTGAACGCCATCGCGCCCAGCATCATCGAAACTGCACTGACCGCGCCAATCGTCGCCCGGCCCGACATCTATCAGCGCTACGCCGCACATACGGTCTTGAACCGCTGGGGCCAAGCGTCGGAGGTCGCGGCGGCTGTGGCTTTCCTGGCCGCGGACGCTTCCAGCTATATCAGCGGAACGACGTTACTTGTCGACGGTGGCTGGACCGCGATCGACGGCCCGCCTACGGGATTGACCGAAATCACCCGATGAGACCGCCGGGCCGAGTTGGGGACCCGCTGCTGCCGTCGATCACTTCACGCTGGCGCAGACATAGCTGTTGATCTCGCCACCCACCGGGATCTCAGTAACTTTCGGGGCTTTCCAGGACACTGTTTGCCTCCTCGACTTGTATGATGGTAAGATAACCAAAATATCCCGGCAGCGTGCCCCGGTCAAGCCAGCAATGTCCGACGGATCGCCAAAGCGGGCAGAGATGTCGGACAACTTCGAGACGACGTGTTCACCACTGTCTACAATTCAGCACGCAGCAATCGATTCCGCAACAGTGCGAATGGCTGCGGGCGTGACGAAGGGGGGAGGACGAACATGACAGATATCCGGAGGCGCGCCGTTCTGGCTGGCGGCGTTGCCGGGGCTGGGCTTGGGCTATTACCGCGCAGCGGCGCTACCGCACAGCCGACTTGGAGCGGCGCCGCTCCCGAGCCCGGGGCGAGCCTGCGAGTCCTGCGGTGGAAGCAGTTCATCCAGGCCGAGTTCGACGCCTTTATGGAGAACACACGTGCCTTCAGCAAGGCCGCCGGCGTGAAGGTGCGGGTTGACGCCGAAAGCTGGGACGATATCCGCCCCAAGTCCGCCGTGGCCGCCAACGTCGGCGCCGGCCCCGACATCATTATGGGCACGCTGGATGATCCATTCAAATTTGCCGACAAGCTCATCGACTTGAACGAAGTAGCCGAATATCTCGGAGCAAAATACGGCGGCTGGTACAAGGTCGCGCAGAAATACGGCAAAAAGGGCGATCGCTGGATTGCGTTGCCGCAGGGCGCCACTGGTGGCACCCTCAATTACCGCATCAGCACCATGCACAAGGCAGGCTTCGAGGAGTTCCCAAGGGACCTCGCGGGTTACCTGAAACTTTGCCAGGGTCTGAAGGCGGCGGGCAAGCCGCCCGGCTTCGCGCTCGGTCATGCCACCGGCGACGCGAACGGCTGGGTGCAATGGTGTCTGTGGGCGCACGGCGGCAAGGTGGTCGACGACCACGATAACGTCGTCATCAATTCGCCTGAAACCTGGGCGGCGCTGGACTACGCCAAGCAACTCTATCCCACTTACATCGAAGGTGTGCTGTCCTGGCTCGACCCGAGCAACAACAAGGCGTTTCTTGCCGACCAGATCAGTCTCACGTTCAACGGGATCTCGATCTATACCGTTGCCAAGAACTCCCCTGATCCGGCGCTGCAGGCAATCGCGGCGGACATGGACCATGCGAACATGCCGATCGGACCGGTGGGCTTCGCGACCGAGCAGCAGAACGTTCTCAACACCTATGTCTATGCCTATACAAAGTACCCCAACGCGGCGCGCGAGTATCTGCGCTTCATGTGGGAGAAGCCGCAGGTCGACCACTGGGAGACAATGTCGAACGGCTATATCGCGCCGCCGCTGCCCGCTTGGAACGACAACCCCGTGTGGACGGCCGATCCCAAAGCCACGCCGTTCCGCGACGTGCTAAGATATTCGCTCGATAACGGGTATTCGGGTTCGCTTGGCACCGCCTCGGCGGCCGTCATGGGCGACTTCGTGGTGGTCGACATGTTTGCCGAGGCATGCACCGGGGCACAGACCGTCCGAAGTGCTGCCTCACGGGCTGCCGAGCGGGCAAAACGGTACTATGGCTAGCGGATGTCAACGCCTGTCGAGGCTGAGAACAGCCCCGCGTTCAACCGTTGCTGTAACCGGCGATATTCTGTCGCCGGGAGCTGCGGTGCCGCGGCAGCACCGCCGCCGTTCGCGGTTCTGGCAGACCCGAGGGTTCCTCGCGCTGCTGTTCATCCTGCCGGCCGCGGGCCTCCTGCTGGCATTGCTCGCCTATCCGCTTGGCCTGGGATTATGGCTTGGCGTGACCGACGCCTCGATCGGCTCGACGGGCCACTTTGTCGGCCTGGTCAACTTCATCTCGCTCGTCAACGATTCCGTGTTCCGCCTCGTGGTATTCAACACGATCTTCTACACAACGGTCGCGACCGTAATCAAACTCCCAGTCGGGCTGTATCTCGCGATGCTGCTCAATCGGCAACTGCCATTCAAATCGGTGCTGCGTGCGATCGTCCTGCTGCCCTTCGTGGTGCCGACTGTGCTCTCGGCTGTCGCATTTTGGTGGATCTTCGATTCGCAGTTTTCGGTCATTTCATGGGCATTGGTGAAGCTTGGTCTCATCGACCACTATATCGACTTCCTCGGCGATCCCTGGAACGCGCGCTGGTCCGTGATTGCCGCCAATGTCTGGCGCGGCGTGCCGTTCGTCGCGATCACGCTGCTCGCCGGGCTGCAAACCATCCCGCCCTCGTTGCAGGAAGCCGCGATGCTGGACGGCGCCAACGCCTGGCAGCGCTTCCGACATATCACCTTGCCGCTGCTGATGCCGATCGTCGCCATAGTGATGACGTTTTCAGTGCTGATGACGTTCACGGATTTCCAGCTCATCTACTCCATCACCCGCGGCGGCCCGATCAACGCCACGCATCTGCTCGCCACGCTATCATTTGAGCGCGCGATCACCGGCGGCCATCTTGGTGAGGGTGCCGCCATCGCCGACGCCATGGTGCCGTTCCTGATTGGCGCCATCATGATCAGCTTCTTCGGTCTGCAACGGCGCCGCGGGCGCCAGGGAGCTTAGGCACGACGATGGCGCGAACCCGCATTTCCGAGGGTGTGGAATTCCTCGACCGCACACCTGCCAGGCTGCTGACGCTCTATCTGCCGCTCGGCCTCATCATGCTGTTCCTGCTGTTCCCGTTCTACTGGATGGCCACCACCACCATCAAACCGGATGCTGAACTCTATGACTTCAAACACTTCAATCCGCTCTGGGTCTCCCATCCCACGCTTGAACATGTGCTGAGCCTGTTTAATGATACCGACTATCCATCGTGGTGGATCAACACTATGCTGGTGACCCTCGGTTCCACGACGGTCTCGCTGGTTGTCAGCGTCTGCGGGGCGTATTCCGTCGAGCGCCTGCGATTTCGTGGCTCAAGCTATGTCGGGTTGGCGATCTTCCTCGCCTATCTCGTGCCGCCGAGCATCCTGTTCATTCCGCTGGCGACTATCGTGTTCCATCTTGGTCTGTTCGACAGCGACTGGGCGCTCGTGCTGACCTACCCGACCTTCCTCGTGCCGTTCTGTACCTGGCTACTGATTGGCTATTTCCGGTCGATCCCGTTCGAGCTTGAAGAATGCGCGCTCATCGACGGCGCCTCGCGCCTACAGATCCTCTTGCATGTGACGCTGCCGCTTGCCGTGCCCGGCGTCATCTCGGCAGGCATATTTGCCTTTACGCTGTCATGGAACGAATTCATCTACGCCCTGACATTCATCTCGTCGTCGGAAAACAAGACCGTACCGGTTGGTGCCATCACCGAGTTGGTGAACGGGGACGTGTACCATTGGGGCGGGCTGATGGCCGCCGCCTTGCTCGGGTCCATCCCGGTGGTCGTACTGTACTCGTTCTTCGTCGAATATTACGTCTCCAGCCTCACCGGGGCGCTGAAGGAGTGATTTCGCCGCCGCCGGCTAGACCAGCATCCAGGACAGCACTGGCGTGGACTGGAGGAAGACGAGCCCGGCCAGGACGGCCAGCAGCAGCAGCGTCCAACCCAGCACTTGGCGGAACACGTCGCCCTCGCGGCCGATCAGTCCCACCGCGGCCGCCCCGACTGAGAGGCTCTGTGGCGAGATGATCTTGCCGAGTACGCCGCCCGACGTGTTCGCCGCGGCCAGCAACACGGGCGGCAACCCCGTCGCGTTGGCGGCCGCGACCTGTAAGGCGCCGAACAGCGCGTTGGTGGAATTGTCGGATCCCGTCACAACGACACCGATCCAGCCGACAACAGGCGAGATCAGCGCGAACATCGGCCCGGCGCCGGCCAGGAAGCGCCCGAGCGTTGCCGACTGTCCGGACCAGTTCATCACGAAGGCGACTGCGAGCACACAGAGCACCGTCGGGATCGCCCAGCGCAACTGGTAGACGGTGGCACGAAAGCACCGCCATGCGGCGGCTGGCGGCACCCGCAGCGTCAACATCGTCAGCAGGCCGCAGAGCAGCAGCAACGATCCCGACGCGGACGCAAGGTTCAATGTGTAGCTAGTGTTGACCGCCTTCCCGCCGGCATCGACTATTGCCAGGCCCGGCCACGGAAATCGGGTCGTACCATGCGCCAGTAGGCGCTGCACGGGTCCCCACTGCGCCAGCGAGAACACGATGACCACGAAGATATAAGGCGCGTAGGCCCGCACCGTCTCGCGGGGATCGGCGTCCAGGCGTTCGATCTGAACGGCACCGGCGGTGGACACACGCGCTGGCTGCGACGGCCGCGCCCCGGAGGCGCCTAGCCGAATTACCAGCACCACAGCGGCGGCCGAGGCAATGACCGCGAGGATGTCTGCGAGCGGAATCGATACGAAGTTGGCGGTGGTGAACTGCACCAGGCCGAAGACGGCACCGGCCGCGAGCGCCGCGATCCAGCACTCCCGAACGCCGCGCCTGCCATCGACGATGTAGACGAGCACGAACGGCAGGAACACTGCCATGACGGATGTCTGACGGGCGACCATGCTGCCAAGCTCGTTGAACGGCAGGCCGGTGACCTGCGTCAATGTGTAGATCGGCACTGCAAGTGCCCCGAATGCGACCGGCGCCGTGTCGCCGATCAGCGCCATCATCACCGCCTTCATCGGGTCGAAGCCAAGCGCCACCAACATCGCCGAGACAATCGCGATCGGTGTTCCCGCCCCGGCCAGGGCCTCGATCAGCGCGCCGAAACAGAAGGCCACGATGATGCCCTGGATGCGGGGGTCGTCGCTGAGCCTCGCGAAACTCTGTCGCAGCACCGCGAAGTGGCCGGATACCACCGTGAGATTGTAGATCCAGATCGCGTTGAGGATGATCCAGATGACCGTCAGCAACGAAAACGCCGCGCCATACAGGCCGAAGTTGACCGCGGTAAGGGCCGACGTGTGGTAAACCAAGGTCGCCACGGCGATGCAGGTGAGCAGCGAGACCAGGGCCGACAACTGCGGCGAGCGCTTCAGCACGCCGAGCATGACAAACATGACGGTGAGCGGCGCCGCCGCGAAGATTGCCGACAGACCGAGCGAATGTGCGACCGGATCGTAGACCTGCTGGTACACGTTTCCTCCGTCGACCCGCGCCGCAACCAACGCTAGAGCGGCGAGAACGCCGTGGATCGGATGATCTTGTTTTCCTGGTGCTGCACGTTGCCCGTTTCGGCGCTCTTCTTGCGGTAGGCGGTCCAGTCCGGATCGGTCTCTAGCGCGTTGCGTCGCTGCTCGCGGTCGGCCTGGTCCTGGAACGCCCGGATGAACCCCACTTGGTTCAGCGTGCCGACTTCGGCGGTAGACACGCCAATCGGTTTGCCAAGGTGACGCTGGTGGATCGGCAGGGCGTTCGTCTGATACAGTTGCGGCCAAGCGCTCAGGCGTCCCGGAACCATGGTGTACGTCCGCAGATCGACGATCATCGTTTCTTCCCTTGCGTCGTCACAGTGCGTGGGCTGGCTCAATTCCCGGTAAGTCATGGCGAGGCTCGCCTCTGGCCGTTCGTGCGGTGCGGCGAGATCAGCCACCGGGCAGCATTGACATGAAGTGAGCAAGGTTGCGGATGTCGTCATCGTTCAGCGAATAGGCGATCTCCGGCATGATGACGTTGCCGCGGCCGCGTCGCGCGCCGTGCTGATAGTCGTGCAACGCCTTGACGATGACTTCCTCGTGCTGTCCCGCAAGCCGTGGCACCTCGCCTTGCCCGGTGAACTTGTCTGTATGGCATTGCGCACAGTGGCGGTTCTCGGCGAGCTTGGCACCAGCCTCGGTAGCCGCGGGATCAGTGTCGGGCTGCGCAACGGTTGGTCCGGGCAAAGTGACGAAATACGCACCGAATTGCCGGATGTCGTCGTCGGTCAGATCGCGCGCGAACGGCAGCATCGCCGCGTTCTTGCGGGTCTCGCCGCGGAAATACACCAACTGCCATTCCACGAACAAGTCCGGTTCGCCGGCCAGATTGGGCGTGCCCCGTATCGATGACACACCAGCCGACCCATGGCAGACGAGGCAACCCTTCAGCTTTCCAGCAAAGCTTGACGGAGCGGCATCTGCGTCTGCCCTTGGGACGCTAGCCAGCATTGTTGCAAAAAACAGCGCCGCGCCGAACGCAGCGAGACAAGTCACGAAACCGCGCATGTCGGACCGTCCGTCGGATGTTCACAAGAAAGAGCGCCCCGCCCGGGCAATCAACCCGGCCGGGGCACCGCAGTCGGCAACGCGCTACTTGCCGACGTAGGAGATCTGGAAGATCGCGCCGGCCTGATCGTCGGCGACCAGCAGCGAACCGTCCGATGCGACGATCACATCGCTCGGCCGTCCGAGGATCTTGTTGCCGTCAACCCAGCCTGAGGCGAACACTTCCTGGCTCGCGCCGGAGCCGTCGGGGTTCACGATCACTCGCTCGATCCGGTAGCCAATCTTCTGGTGCCGGTTCCACGAACCGTGTTCGGCAATGAAGATGTTGCCGGAGTATTCGGGCGGGAACTGATTGCCTGTGTAAAACTTCATTCCCAGCGGTGCGACGTGCGGCCCAAGCTTCACGACAGGTGGGTTGAACTCGCTGCAGGTATGCCCCTTACCGTAGACCGGATCCAGGATGTCACCCTGGTGGCAGTAGGGATAACCGAAATCCTCGCCGGTTTTCGCGACCATGTTGAGCTTGTCGCTCGGTATGTCATCGCCAAGCCAGTCGCGAGCGTTTTCCGTGAACCACAGATTACCCGTCCGCGGATCGACGGCGCTCCCGACGCTGTTGCGCACGCCTATCGACCACAGTTCGGCATTGCCGTTCTGCGGATTGATGCGGCGCATCTGCGCGGTGCCGCTCGGCGGCAGGCATTCGTTGCACGGCGGCCCAACCGCAATGAACAGTTCGCCGCTCTGCCCGACGCTGATGTATTTCCAGCCGTGCGGTGTATAGGGTGGGAAGTCGTCGTAGACCAACTTGCCCGGACCGAGATTGTCGAGGTGATCTTCCGGGTTCTCCCAGGCGTAGACCTTATCGATGTCCACGACGTACAGCGTGTGGTTGGTGTAGGCGACACCGGTGGCCATGCGCAGACCCTTGATGACGGGCTTCACGACCCGCTTGCCGCCTTCGTCTAGCACTGCGTTGACCACGCCAGCGTCCCAGGTGCCAACGAACAGCGTGCCCTTCTGGCCCCACGCCATCTCGCGCGCCTGCGGCACGTCGGCCATATACACGCTCACCTTGAACCCCGGCGGCACCCGGATGCCGGCGGCGATCTTTTCCAGGTCGGCTGCCGGCGTGGGCAGCGGTTGCCCCGGATTGGGGACAAGGCCGCGCTGCGCTTCGGTCTCGTCGCCGCGCCACCAGTCATCGGGCGGATGCAGCCAGAAATCCTTCGTGGTTGCGTCATAATGTCCGAGTTGCTTGTCCTGGGCCTTCACGCTCGTCGTGCCGACCAAGGTCGCCAACGCCACCGCCCCGGTGCTCACAAGTGCTAAACGAGCCACCTTGCCGCGATTTTGCATCGTTGCTTTCCCTCCCGTTAATTGGCTAGACCGGTGCCAACTCTGACCGGCCATACGGATCTGTCGAGCCCGCGTGACCGGCCACAGTCGTGTCTGCCCTGCATTCATAGGATTGCCCAGCACGCGTGTCCATAGAATAGTAGGGTTACCAGACAAGTTGGCTTCGCATTGGCGTTCTCTTGGCGGCAAGACGCCAATTGGCCGCCAGCAACACACAGGGGACGGAATACACGCATGCCCTCCAGACGCGACTTTCTCATCGGAAGTGTTGCTCCGCTGACGCTGGCATGGCCGGCCTTGGCGAAGCCTCGCTGCATAGCCTCGCCGAAGTTTGGTGGCGAACTGTGCAAGACCTATATCGATGTGACGAATGCGTTTCAAGAAACGTATCACGCCAGTCATGATCCTGGAGCCTTGTGGATCGCCTGCGTGGCCGTGGTATTCGCGGTCTATGGGCACGTTGTCCAACAGGCGAGGATCGCGACCGAAGCATACGGTGCATTCGACAAGGTCATGCTTGGCGACGACTTGGCGGTTGCGCAACCACTGGCGCGGTCGTGGAAGGACGATGACGGGGTCGCGTTCCGGGCGTCCCTAGTGCCGGTGTTCGATGGCGGCACGTCCGGTGGCCGGTTCGATCCCAATCTGTTGATCGAGGCTGTCGGCAACGGCGACCCGCTGATTCTGCTCGGCGGCGATCACCCGGTCGTGCTGACGGCCCTCGCCTATACGGGCCCCGCCGCGCCGGGCCGCTTGGTCGCCGGTTTCGTGTTCGATCCGATGCCGATGATCGGGCCGCGCGCGCTAGACCTCGACGAAGTGGTCCCGCGCTCGGCAGGTGGCGATCTGTTGTACGCGGTGCGCACCAAGCTCGAGAAGTTGTAGCTGGCCGAGAGGGCTTGCCGGGCGACCGCTATTGCCCGGCAAGTCCGCGAAGCCACGCAAGCACCGATGCTTTGGCTGCGTCGGGTGTGCCGAGATGGCCGCCTGTGACCAAAATAAAACGATTGAGCGGGTTTGCCGGCGCGTGCTCGAACTCCTTCGTCGCACCGCTGCCCTGCCCGGGATCCTCGGTTCCGGCGACCCACAGCAGCGGCGCGGTCAGCTTGCCGATGTTGTCTTGGATGCTGGCGCGCGAGTCGGCACCAAAGAAGCTCAGATAGATCGCGGGGCTGGTCGCGACCTCGGTCTCATAGACTCCGGTGGGGCCGATCGTGACATCGGTGAATGTGGCTGTCTCGTCGCCCTTGCCTGTCGCCACGAGTTGGCGAGCATGCGCAATGCTTTCGGCAATCTCCGGACGGATGGCGGCGACGCGTGCGTCGTGGTCGGGGGCGATTGCAATGACCCCCACATACCCCGGGTGGTCGGCGCCATAGGCGATGGCCGCCGTGCCGCCGAGACTAAAGCCGGCGACCACGATGGCTGTGGCGCCCAGGTTGCGCAGTTTCACGATCGCCGTGTCGATCGCGCTCAGGCAACTCGGAAACTCCTCCTCGTAGCCGCGCCGGGCGGACCAGCACATGTCCGGCCGGCCGACAAGGTAGCCGGCGTGCTCCAGGGCCTGACCCAGGCCGGTGATCAGGCGGCCGGGCGCACCCTGCTCGCCGTGCATTAGGACAACACCGATTTTCTCGCCGGCACTGGCAGGCTGCACGAGGCAGAGCGTCCCGCACAAGGCGACCGAGAGGAGGACTCGCGTGGTTGAGCGGACGCGTGTTCCGTACGTCGCCGGCATGGCTTTGCCCTCCCCACTGGGATCGGCCGACTTGTGCGCGTGCCCGCCGAGTGCCGGAACGGCCGATCTCAGTCAGGGCGTCATACAGAATGTTAGCCAGGCTCTGTCAAGGCGCAGGTGCGACGGGCGCCCGCCCATGCCGCATCCGGTTTGCAAGGCCCGAGCCTCCGTATTCCAATTGATCGATCGAGCCGTCAGAAGTCCTCGCTCGCAATGGGAGGGATCCATGACGTGACAGCGCCACCTCTCGGGAGCGGCCACCATCGGAATACCGGCGCTGCTATCGCTGACGGTCCGTACCACTGACTATCCTGCCCTCTCGAGGCAGATTGGACCGTGCGGGCATTCGGCCCTCATACCGGCGAGGGCGTGTCGGAACTGCGCCTACACCATACGACGGTGGGCGCTGCCTTCGCGCATCCAGTCCCGATCCTGCATGGCAAGAGCGGTAGCGGCAGCGATCTGTCGAACCTGAATTCTTCCGGGGCGCTGTTCGGGCCGGGCCAACCGCTGGATGCCAGTGACTTCATCTATCCGTAAAACGCGTCGGCCGATTACGATCCGGAGCCGTCGCTTGAGCGGATCGAGGCACAGGTATTGGCGATCAATTCGGCCGACGATGAACGTAATACCGGGCTTTACCTATTTCCCGCCAGCGCGCACACGCGCGGGCATGGCACCACAGGTTTCGCCGAACTTTGAGCACGACAGCTCGAAGAGTTCCTGCCGACGATACCCGCCCGCCCGAGGTGATCCTGACACTTGCGCCAGGGCATGCGGATTTGCCAAACCACCTACTCATCGCTTCGCAGAAAGCGTGTACAAGACAAGGGAGAGGACATGAGCATGGCACGGCTGATCATTGTTGCTTTTGCACTGGTCTCGCTTGGCGCAACGGCGTCCGGCCGAGCAAGCGAACCATGTCCCGCCACGGCCGGCGTTGACCAGCCTGGGTATCTGGTGGACATACTTCTCTGCACCGTGCACGCACCAAGGTGCAGGCCGCACGGAATGCAAGTGTACAAAGCAGGGCGTGGCGCGAAGTCCCGAAGTTCAACCGTTGCCGCTTGCAAATATCCCCGACGGCTACGTCATCACTGGCGGCGAGTTGTTCTCGTCTACTTACGAGATGGCGACGCTCGGCTTCCGCGATGTCAGCATCACGAGCCATAGTGATGCCGCCGACTACTGCAGTAGGCATTCTTGGTATGACATGCGGGCAGAATGGGCCGGCAGCGACATGTCGGATCACATGACGATTCAGATATGCGTACGATATACGAAATGGACCGGCATCTTGCCAACCAAGCCGTGCTCGCCGCTGGCGAGCAACTAATCGGGACGCAGATGCAGTGCCACCGGCACCGTCAACTTGCCACCGAGCCGACACCTTGCCGGGCCAGGGGTTGGCCAACCAGATCCGCCGCCGCAATCACGACACTGCCGACCGTCGTCGTGCAAACAGTATGCAGGCCTTTCAAACCTGGTCCGAGATCACCGGCGTCGCTGCTTCGGTATAGCCGTCCGTCTTCCCGAGCTCACCGCGTGCATTGTCTCGACCACTCCATCAAGTCGACGGTGCCCGGCCGAGCGCGACGCGCTGATGGCGCCGAACGACCGTCTGCGGAACCCGCTGCTGAAGCTGCGGCGGTTGCAGTTCGGGCGGAAGTCACGGCGGCTGCTCGACGAGAAGTTGCAACTCGGCCTGGAGGACCCCGAGGCGGCGATTGCCGAAGGCGATGCCGAGGCCGAGCGCCGAGCCAGCCGCGGCGCATTGCCCGTTCACCTACCGCGCATCGAGGTTGAACTGGCACCGCCGGCCATCGCGTTCCCGTGCTGCCAAGCGAGGATGGCGGTGACCGGCAAGAACATCTCCGCGCGAACTCGACGTGATCCCAGCGCTGTTCCGGGTGCTCGTGACACGGCGGCCGAAGCTCGCGTGTCGTGCCTGCCCCAACCTAGACCGCTGATCCGACTGCACTTTTCTGATGCGAAAATCTGGTGCAGAATGCGGGCATGATTTGCTGTTGGCGCACGAGCGCTACTTTGCTGCGAATGCGAGCTGCGGCGGCGCAATGGTCACAGCGCGGTAGCTTCTTTCGCAGACCCCGCTGGTGCATGCTTTGGGCGCGCGCTAGAGATGAACCGCTGCGCGGTCGCGCTCCCAAACCAGCCGATCAGCACGCTTTACAACAATAAACACGGCAAAGGGAAAAGCGACCATGGTAAAGCTCTTGCTGCGCATCTTGTGTGGCTGCGTCGTGCTTGGGTTCGGTGTTGCAGGCGCACTGGCCGCGGACTGCGGCGGCGCAATATCGCCGGACGAGGCTCTGAAAGCCGAAGACGCGCGCTACGCGGCCCAGACAGCTGACGACTTTGCCTCGATGGAGCGTCTATTCGGGGATGATCTTGTGTATATACATTCTACCGGCCACGTCGACAGCAAAATGAGCTATATTGAAGTCCAGCGCTCGAAAGCACTGCTCTATAGGGCGATGAAGCGCAGCAACGTCACAGTGCGGGTCTACGGCTGCGTGGCCGTCATCACCGGCAACGGCAATTTCGATGTTACTGTGAAGGGCCAGGACAGTTCCGTCGCGTTGCTGTTCCACAGCATCTGGGTGAAGCGCGACTCGGGCGTGCAGTTCGTCTCCTGGGAGTCAACCCCAGCGCCGCTCAAGCCGTAGTGCTGCGCAGCTTGCATTGAAGCCTCGTCGACCCCCGAAGTGGGTTTTGGACTTGATTTCTCTCAATGGCCACCGCCAAACGGTCCTCGGAATCCACAAGGCCGCCTGACTTCGACCTGGAGAGCCTGATGACGTTCCCGTCCGATACATCGTGGCCTGAACGCTGACAGAAACAATTGTTTACCCGTGGTCACGCGGCCTGTTGACGCCCCGGTCCAACTACCGGACTCCGCTACCCATCACCGATCTTCCGACAATCAGCCCAGACCAGCCGTCTGCCACAAAGCCGTCAGGAGTTCCCCGACAGGAAGTCCATTGCCGCCTGCACCCCGCCGTCTCGATGCGGCACGCCGGCAGTGCGCAGCCCCATCTCCACCCCGCCCAGCGTGCCCACCAATTGCAGAGGCCCGAGATCGCCAAGATGGCCGATGCGGAAGACCCGATCCTTCAACTGGCCCAGCCCGTTGCCCAGGCTCATGTTGAACTTCTCCAGGATCACGGCGCGCAGCGCATCTGCACTGTGCCCTTCCGGCACCCGCACCGCCGTCAGCGAGGAGGAGTAATGCCGGGGGTCCAGGCACTGCAGCTCCAGCCCCCAGGCGCGCACGGCGCGGCGCGTCGCCTCGGCGAAGCGGTCGTGGCGGGCGAACACATCGGGCAGGCCTTCCTCCAGCAGCATCTCCAGCGCCCGGTTCAGCCCGTACAGCAGATTGGTCGCGGGTGTGTAGGGGAAGTACCCGGCCTCGCCCGCGGCCAGCATGGGGCCCCAGTCCCAGTAGCTGCGCGGCAGGCGGGCGGCCTTCGCGGCCTCTCTCGCCTTTGCGCTGACCGCGTTGAACGACAGGCCGGGCGGCAGCATCAGCCCCTTCTGCGACCCCGCGACGGTGACGTCCACACCCCACTCGTCGTGCCGATAGTCCATGCTGGCCAGCGAGGAAATCGTGTCCACCAGCAGCAGGGCCGGATGACTGCTGGAGTCGATCGCGGCGCGCACCTCGTCGATGCGGCTGGCGCAGCCGGTCGAGGTCTCGTTGTGCACGACACAGACGGCACGGATGCGGTGCGTACGGTCGGCGGCGAGCGCGCTCCCGATGGCGTCCACATCGGCGCCGCGGCGCCAATCGGTGTCGATGAACTCCGGCTGCAGGCCGAGCCGCTCCGCCATCTCCCGCCACAGCGTGGCGAACCAGCCGGTGCGACACATCAGTACGGCGTCACCGGGAGAGAGCGTGTTGGTCAGCGCCGCTTCCCAGGCGCCGGTGCCGGAGGCCGGGTAGATCACCACCGGCTGCTCGGTGCGGAATACTTGGCGAAGCCGCACCTGCACCTCCTGACCAAGCCGACCGAAATCAGGACCGCGATGGTCCATGGTGGGATTATCGATGGCGCGCAGCACGGCGTCGGGCACGTTGGTGGGACCGGGGATTTGCAGGAAGTGGCGGCCGGGCGGGCGCTTGGTCGGCATGAAACAATCCTCCTGCTTGTCAGAATGCGTCCGGACCGGCATCGCCGCCAATGAATACCTCTCCATCGGGGCGGCCCCTGGGTCACGCCACATCGAAGTAGGATTATTGATCGGGCAGGCGCCAGACCGCTGCCTATGGTTGCCACGGAGGATCCATGACGACACCGCTGGGCGACGTCACACTGGCGGCGAAGCTGCGCCGGGCGACCGAGGGCGAGGTGCTGTTCGGCCGAGCCGATCGCGGCCGTTACGCCACCGACGCTTCGATCTACCAAATCGAGCCGGTCGGCGTCGCGTTGCCGAGGACCGTGGCCGATGTGGAAGCCACGCTGGCGATCACGCGCGAAGCAGGGGTGCCGGTGCTCCCGCGCGGCGGCGGCACCAGCCAGTGCGGCCAGACGGTGAACCGGGCGGTGGTGATCGACTGCAGCAAGCACCTGCGCCGCCTGGTCTCGGTGGACGTTGCGGCCCGGCGGGCCGTGGTCGAGCCCGGCATGGTCCTGGCGCATCTGAACGCCGCGTTGAAGCCGCACGGGCTGTTCTTCCCGGTCGACCCCTCCACCCAGGCGCGCTGCACCATCGGCGGCATGGCGGCAAACAACTCCTGCGGATCGAAGTCGATCCGTTACGGGCTGATGGCCGACAACGTGGTTTCGATAGACGCGATCCTGGCGGATGGCACCAGACACCGCTTTGGCCCGGTCGCCGATAATCTCGGCGCGGCCATGCCATCGGGGATCGCCGAACTGATTCAGCGGCTGCGTGCGCTGGGGGCGGCGGAGGCCGAGGAGATCGCCGCCCGCTTCCCCCGCCAGCTGCGTAGCGTCGGCGGCTACAATATCGGCGTCCTGACGCCCCAGGCCCGCGCCGAGGGGCGGGAGAACCTGGCCCGCCTGCTGGTGGGCTCGGAGGGCACGCTCGCGTTTTCCGCCGGCATCGAACTGCTGCTGCAGCCGATCAAGCCGCGCAAGGCCGTTGGCATCTGCCAGTTCCCGAGCTTTCGGCGCGCGATGGAGGCGGCGCGCCATATGGTCACGCTTGACCCGGAGGCGGTGGAACTGGTGGACCGCACGATGATCGACCTCGGGCGGGGGATCGCGATCTACCGCCCGACCATCGACCGCATGCTGATCGGCGAACCTGAGAGCATCCTGCTGGTGGAGTTCCACGGCCATGAGGACGGGCCGCTATTGGAAAAGCTGGCGGAGCTGGACGAAATGATGGCCGATCTCGGCCTGCCCGGCATGGTGGTGCGCGCCACCGAGCCCGCCTTCCAGGCCGATATCGCCGATGTGCGCGAGGCCGGGTTGAACATCATGATGTCGATGAAGGGCGACGGGAAGCCGGTTTCGTTCATCGAGGACTGCGCAGTCGGGCTAGACGACCTGGCCGACTACACTGAGCGGCTGAACGAAGTATTCGAACGGCACGGCACCAAGGGCACGTGGTACGCGCATGCATCGGTGGGCTGCCTGCATGTACGGCCGGTGCTGAACATGAAGAACCCCGCCGATGTCGTGACGATGCGCGCGGTGGCCGAGGAATGTTTCGCGCTGGTGCGGGAATACAAGGGTTCGCATAGCGGCGAGCACGGCGACGGCATCCTGCGCAGCGAGTTCCATCGCGAGATGTTCGGCCCGCGCATCGCGGCCGCTTTCGAGGTGGTGAAGGATGCTTTCGATCCCGCCGGGCTGCTGAACCCGAACCGCATCGTGCGCGCGCCCCGCATGGATGACCGCAGCCTGTTCCGCTACGGGCCGGGTTACGCGGCCGATCCCGGATTCGCGCCGGTACTGGACTGGTCCGCCTGGCCCGGGCCGCTCGGTGGCATGCTGGGCGCGGTCGAGATGTGCAACAACAACGGCACTTGCCGGAAGTTCGACGCTGGCGTGATGTGCCCGAGCTACCGCGTCACCCGCGACGAGCAGCACCTGACCCGTGGCCGGGCCAATACGCTGCGGCTGGCGCTGACCGGCCAGCTCGGCCCCGACGCGATGGCCTCCGACGAACTGGCTGATGCGATGAAGCTTTGCGTGTCATGCAAGGCGTGCCGGCGGGAATGCCCGACCGAAGTTGATATGGCGAAGATGAAGATCGAGGTGCTCGCGGCGCGCGGAGCCCGGCACGGGGTGAGGCTGCGCGAGCGGCTGGTGGCCGGGCTGCCACGCTATGCCGGGTTGGCCGGAAAGGCGGCGGGGCTGGCCAACCTGCGTAACCGAGTGCCGGCGTTGCGG
This sequence comes from uncultured Pseudomonadota bacterium, assembly GCA_963764895.1. GTDB lineage: Bacteria > Pseudomonadota > Alphaproteobacteria > Acetobacterales > Acetobacteraceae > CAVXUK01. Next base: position 1,317,175 of record CAVXUK010000004.1, on the reverse strand, counting down.
CGCTTGTCGCAGCGCGTCGCGGGGCTGGCGGCGGAACGCAGCCTGCCCGAATGGCGGCGCGATGCCTTCCGCGACAGCGAGATTACCGGCGGCACCGGCCGGGAGGTCGTGCTGTTCGCCGACACCTTCAACCGGGCCTTCGAGCCGGAGAACCTGCGCGCTGCGGTCCGGGTGCTGACGGCCGCCGGGTTCCGCCCGGTCAGCCCCGTCGTTGCCGGCCGCCCGCTGTGCTGCGGCCGGACCTACCTGTCCGCGGGCATGGTCGACCGAGCGCGGCAGGAGGCGCGACGTACCTTGGCGGCACTGGCCGGTGGGCTGCCTGTGATCGGGCTGGAGCCGTCCTGCCTGCTGACCCTGCGCGACGAGTATCCCTCGCTACTGCCCGGCGACGCTTCCAGGGAGGTTGCCTCCCGTGCCTTCCTGCTGTCGGAGTTCCTCGCGCGGGAGCAGCCGTCGCTGGCGTTGCGGCCGACCGCGGCGACGGCGCACGTGCATGGGCATTGCCACCAGAAAGCCTTCGGCGCCTTTCCTGACGCGTTGGCGGCACTGCGGCTGGTGCCGGGACTGACGGTGCGGCCGATCGCTGCCTCCTGCTGCGGCATGGCCGGAGCGTTCGGCTACCAGGCAGAGACGCTGGACGTATCAAAGGCGATGGCGGAGGCCGATCTGCTGCCGGCGGTGCGCGCAGCCGATGCGAACGATCTTGTCGTTGCCGATGGCACCTCCTGCCGCCACCAGATCGCGGACTTGGCAGGACGGACGGCGGTGCATTCGGTGATCGTGCTGGATCGTGCGCTGGGGTGGCAAGGTTAGCCTGGCGGACCCGCCTGGAAGATTGCCGAAGTTCGATAACGAACAGATATATGTATTTCGCATACCTTTATCGATGTCACCCCACGGCGACGGTTGTCAGGGTGCGGGGGGCGGGACCATTATACGCGCTCGGAAAAAGACCAATGCGGGGGGTGCGATCCGGTGTATGGCGCGGCCCACGAGGCCTGGATCGTGGCGCTATCCATCGTTGTCGCGATTCAGGGAGCCTATGTGGCCCTCGGCCTGACGCTGAAGGTCGCGCATAGCGATGGCCTGCCGCGGCGCCTTAACCTCGCTGCCGCCGCTTTCACGTTCGCGACCGCGATCTGGTCGATGCATTTCGTCGGCATCCTGGCGCTGCGGCTGCCGTTTCGGCTGGACTACCTCGTGCTGCCGACCCTGCTGTCGTTCCTGGTGTGCGTGTTCGTGGTCGGCATCGCGGTGTTCATCGCTAGCCACGCCGCGGTCACGCGCCTGGCGGTGCCGCTGGCCGCGGTGGTCATGGGGATCGGCATCGCCGCCATGCATTACATCGGCATGGAGGCCCTGCATCATAGCGCGTTGATGCAGTACGACCCGGCCTACGTCGCCGCCAGCTTCGCTGTCGCCATCGGCGCCTCGGCGCTTGGGCTGCGTTTCGCCTTTGCGCCGCGTCAGAGGCTGCCGCTGGCGATGGCCGCGGTGCTGGTGGGGCTCGCGATCTCCGGCATGCATTACGTCGCGATGGCGGGCATGACGCTGACACCGTTCGGCGCGCATGCCGGCGAGCCGGACGTGGCACTCTCGCCGGACCTGTTGGCGGTGATCGTGACGGTCGTCGCCTTCGCGGTCTCGGCGGCGTTCCTGCTGACCCTCGTTCCTGACCACGCTCCGCGCGCGCCGCCGCGGGTTCAGGTTCCCGTGCCGGCGCCCGCACGTGCCGAACCGCCGCCGCCGCATCCGCGATCACTGGCGATCGGCCCGCTCGGCGGGGCGGGTAGTGCGCCGCCACGCCATCCGACCTACGTCCTGCCGGTGGAGCGGGAGGGTGCGACGCATTACTTGCCGGTCGACGCGATCGCGATGGTTCAGGCCGACACGCACTACTCCACGGTCTTCGACGGGCAGACCCGCAGCTTTTGCCCGCTGTCGATCGGAGAGGTGGAAGCCCGCCTCGACCCGACGCGCTTCCTTCGCGTCCATCGCAGCTACATCGTCGCTGTCAGCCGCATCGCCAGTCTTCGCCGCAGCGGCGATGGCGGCATCGCGCAACTCGACACCGCCGAGCCGGTAACCGCGCCGGTCAGCCGCAGCCGCTTCGCCACGCTCAAGCGACGCATGGATACGAGCGCTCAACACGTTGTATCCAAAAGGGAATAGCCAAGCAGGCTGTCGCTTTTCGTGCATTGACTGCCGCCGGTCGTGCAGTGCGGCTTGCCGTTCGGCGCGGGAGTCCTCAGCGTTCGGCCAACCAACACACCCAGGGGAGGACGCGAGCGTGATCTCAGCCGCATTCGCCTATCATCGCCCAGGTTCCGTCAGCGAGGCGGTTGCGCTGCTGACCGACCTGGGTGAAGACGCAAGGCCGCTGGCCGGCGGGCATAGCCTTATCCCGATGATGAAGCTGCGGCTCGCGGCGCCACAGGCGCTGGTCGATCTGGGGGGCATCGCCGAACTGCGAGGGGTGCGGCGCGAGGGCGCCGCGATGGTCGTCGGCGCTACCACCACGATGGCCGCCCTGATTGCTTCGGCCGAGCTTGCCGCGACGATCCCGATCATCCGCGAGACCGCCCTGGTGATCGCCGACCCGCAGGTCCGGGCACGGGGCACGATCGGTGGCAACGTCGCCAACGGTGATCCGGGCAACGACATGCCGGCGCTGATGCAATGCCTGGCGGCGAGCTTTCTGATCGTGGGCGATGCAGGCGCCCGGGAAATCCCGGCGCGGGACTTCTATCAGGGTGCCTATTTCACCGCCCTGCTGGCCCGCGAGGTGATCACGGGCATCCGCATCCCGATACCGCCGCCCGGTCATGGATGGGCATACGAAAAGCTGAAGCGCAAAGTTGGCGACTACGCCACCGCCGCCGCAGGCGTGGTGCTGGCACTGCAGGGCGGGCGAGTGACGCAGGTTGCCATCGGGCTGACCAACGTCGGCGACACGCCGCTTCTGGCCGAAGAGGCCGCCCGGATTCTGACCGGTTCGCCCCTGGACGGCGCGACGGTAGACCGGGCGGTCGCGGCGGCCGAAGCGATCACCCATCCCGCGTCCGACGGCCGCGGCCCGGCCGCCTATCGCACAAAGATGGCGGGCGTGATGCTGCGCCGGGCACTTGCCCGCGCCGCCGCGCGTGCTGCCGCTCATTGAAGGGAAACCGGCATGGCCAAGATCCATGTGACGATGACGGTCAACGGGCAGGCAGTGGAGGGGCTCGTCGAGCCGCGCACGCTGCTGGTGCATTTCCTGCGCGAGACGCTGAGCCTCACCGGCACCCATATCGGCTGCGAGACCAGCCATTGCGGCGCCTGCACCGTCGACCTCGACGGACAGTCGGTGAAGTCCTGCACCATGTTCGCTGTGCAGGCGGAGGGCGCCACGGTGCTCACCATCGAGGGCGTCGCCAACCCGGACGGCACCCTGCACGCGCTGCAGGAAGGTTTCCGCGAGATGCACGGGTTGCAGTGCGGCTTCTGCACGTCGGGCATGATCGTGCGCGCATACCGGCTGCTGCAGGAGAACCCCAACCCGACGGAAGACGAGATCCGCATGGGGATTTCCGGCAATCTGTGTCGCTGCACCGGCTACCAGAACATCGTTGCCGCCATCCAGTTCGCTGCGGCCCGGCTCAACGCACCCGTGTTGCAGGAGCAGGCGGCATGAGCGACGTGGCCCCCACGCCCGAACAGCGGGCGGACAAGCTGCAAGGCATGGGCTGCCGCCGCAAACGGGTGGAGGACGTGCGCTTTACCCAGGGGCGCGGCAATTACGTCGACGACCTCAAGCTGCCGGGAATGCTGTTCGGCGATTTCGTCCGGTCGTCCTACGCGCACGCCCGCATCGTCAGCATCGACGCGACCAAGGCGAAGGCGGTGCCAGGCGTGGTCGCGGTGTTGACGGCGGCCGATCTCGCCCCGCTCAAGCTGCACTGGATGCCGACCCTGGCGGGCGACGTGCAGATGGTCCTGGCCGACGGCAAGGTGCTGTTCCAGAATCAGGAAATCGCCTTCGTGGTCGCGACCGACCGCTATGCGGCGGCGGACGCGGCCGAACTGGTCGAAATCGAGTATGAGGAACTGCCGCCTCTCGTCGACGCGTTCAAGGCACTGGACGCCGACGCGCCAGTGCTGCGCGAGGATCTGGCCGGCAAGACTACTGGCCCGCACGGGCCTCGCCGCCACCACAACCATATTTTCGAGTGGGCCGTCGGCGACCGCGAGGCGACCGATCTGGCGTTCCGCAATGCCGAGGTATCGATCAAGGAGCTGATCTCCTACCAGCGCGTGCATCCGTCGCCGCTGGAGACCTGCCAATGCGTCGCCTCGTTCGACAAGGTCAAGGGCGAGCTGACGTTGTGGGGCACATTCCAGGCGCCGCATGTGGTGCGCACGGTGGCGGCGATCCTGTCCGGCATTCCCGAGCACAAGATCCACGTGATCGCGCCCGATATCGGCGGCGGCTTCGGCAACAAGGTCGGGGTGTATCCGGGCTACGTCTGCTCGGTGGTCGCCTCCATCGTCACCGGCAAGCCGGTGAAATGGGTTGAGGACCGCATCGAGAACCTCTCGGCCACGTCCTTCGCCCGCGACTACCACATGACGACCGAGATCGCTGCCGCCAAGGACGGCAAGGTCACCGGGTTGCGGGTGCATGTGCTGGCCGACCATGGCGCGTTCGACGCCTGCGCCGACCCGTCCAAATGGCCGGCCGGTTTCTTCAACATCGTCACCGGCTCGTATGATTTCCCGACGGCGCATTGCGTGGTGGACGGCGTGTACACCAACAAGGCACCGGGCGGCGTGGCCTACCGCTGCTCATTCCGCGTCACGGAAGCCGCCTACTGCATCGAGCGGGCAATGGACATTCTGGCGCAGAAACTCGGCATGGATTCAGCGGAGCTGCGCCTGAAGAATTTCGTGCGTCGCGAGCAGTTCCCGTACCAGTCGGCGCTGGGCTGGGAATACGATTCCGGCGACTACCATGTCGCCATGCGGCAGGCGATGGAGAAGGTCGGCTATTCGGCGTTGCGGGCCGAGCAGAAGGCGAAGCAGGAGGCGTTCCGTCGCGGCGAAACCCGGGAACTGATGGGTATCGGGGTGTCGTTCTTCACCGAAATCGTCGGTGCCGGGCCGTCGAAGAACTGCGACATCCTCGGCATCGCCATGTTCGACAGCTGCGAGATCCGCATCCATCCGACGGGTGCCGCGATCACCCGCATGGGGACGAAAAGCCAGGGGCAGGGGCACGAGACCACTTATGCCCAGATCATCGCGACCGAAATCGGCATTCCCGCCGACGACATCATGGTCGAGGAAGGCAACACCGACACCGCACCGTACGGGCTCGGCACGTATGGGTCTCGCTCGACGCCGGTCGCCGGCGCCGCGATCGCGACGGCCGCCCGGAAGATCAAGGCCAAAGCGCAGATGATCGCCGCATACATGCTGGAAGTGCACCACGACGATGTGGAGTTCGACATCGATCGGTTCCGCGTGAAGGGCTTGCCGGAGAAGTTCAAGACGATGAAGGAGATCGCCTGGGCCGCCTATAACGCGGTGCCGCCGGGCCTGGAGCCGGGGTTGGAAGCGGTCAGTTACTACGACCCGCCGAACATGACCTATCCGTTTGGCGCCTATATTTGCGTGATGGACATCGACGCGGACACCGGCGTTGCCAAGACCCGCCGCTTCTACGCGCTCGACGACTGCGGCACGCGCATCAACCCGCTGATCATCGAGGGACAGGTGCATGGCGGGCTGACTGAGGCGTTCGCGATCGCGATGGGGCAGGAGATTTCCTACGACGAGATCGGCAACGTCAAAGGTGCCTCGTTCATGGATTTCTTCCTGCCGACGGCGGTCGAGACGCCGAAATGGGAGACAGATTTCACCGTCACACCCTCGCCGCACCATCCGATCGGCGCCAAGGGGGTTGGCGAGAGCCCGAATGTCGGCGGTGTGCCGGCGTTCAGCAACGCGGTGAACGATGCGTTTGCCTTCCTCGGCAACAAGCATATCCAGATGCCGCACGACGCCTGGAGGATCTGGCAAGCCGCCCAGAAGCTGGGCGCATAGCCGTGGGTTTCCAAAGGCCGCCGGCCTTTGGTGGGTCGAGGGCAGCGCCCTCGCCTTGCGTTGCCTTCCCGTGGCAATGACCCGGGAGCAGATCGCCGAACGGCTGGAAGCGGTCGGCTACATCGCCGACCGTGATCTGGCGACGGCCCTGTTGCTGGTGGACATGCTGAGCCGCCCGCTGCTGATCGAGGGCGAGGCCGGTGTCGGCAAGACCGAGGTCGCCAAGGCGCTGGCCGACGTCCACGGCACAAATCTGATCCGGCTGCAATGCTACGAGGGGCTGGACCAGTCGGCGGCGTTGTACGAATGGAACTATCAGCGCCAGTTGCTTGCCATCAAGGCGCGTGAGGGCGACGACGCGGAGCGGATCGAAGCGGCGATCTTCTCCGAGCGCTATCTGCTCGCCCGCCCGTTGCTGGCGGCAATTCGCCAGGACATCGCGCCGGTGCTGCTGATCGATGAGATCGATCGGGCAGACGAGGAATTCGAGGCGTTCCTGCTCGAATTATTGTCGGACTTTCAGGTGTCGATCCCGGAGCTTGGCACCATCGTCGCGCGTGCCATTCCGCGCGTGGTGCTGACTTCCAACGGCACGCGGGAACTGTCGGATGCGCTACGGCGGCGCTGCCTGTACCACCACCTGGACTACCCGACGCCGGACCGCGAACTGCGCATCATCCTCACCCGCGTGCCCGGTATCGCGATGGCGCTGGCGCGACAGGTGGCGGGCATGGTGGCGGCCCTGCGGCGCGAGCAGTTGGCGAAGGTGCCGGGCGTGGCCGAGACGCTGGACTGGGCGCGGGCGCTGCTCGGGCTTGGGGTTGCCGACCTGGGCGACGATCCCACGACGGCGTTCGAAACCCTGGCCTGCGTGCTGAAGACGCACGAGGACCGTGCGCGGATCACACGCGAGGTCAGCGACCGGCTGATCGCCCAGGTGATGTGATGCAGGTGGGCGCGCAGATGCTCGGGCGGCTTGCCGGTTTCACGGCGACGCTGCGCGACAACGGCTTCACGGTCGGGTTGGCCGAGGCCGGCGACGCCGCACGCATCCTGGCCTCGCCCCTGGCGCTACGCCCAACGCTGCTGGGCCCAGCGCTGCGGGCGCTGTTCTGCACGGACGCCGAGGAATGGCGCCGCTTCGATGAGATTTTTGTCGCGTATTGGCTCGGCCGTGGCGTACGTCGCGTGGCGAAGCTGTCTGGTGTGGCGCCGCGCCAAGGGCCGCGCACGTTGCGGCAACTGGCGGCGGCGGGGGCGCCGCAGGGCGAACCCGAGGCGGCCGACGCACCGCAGCGCCAAAGCGACGACGGCAACGACAACCCGGCCGACCGGCGCGGCCGGCGCGAAGGGGCGAGCACCGCCGAAGCGCTCGCGCGCACCGACTTCCGCCATATCGCCGACCCGGATGCGCTCGCGGCCGCGCACGAGACCGCCGCGCGCCTCGCCTTGGTTTTGCGCACACGGCTGACGCGGCGTGTGCGCGTCGCTCGCTCCGGCCGGCGGCTCGACCTGCGCCGCACCATCCGCCGCAGCATCGAGCATGGTGGCGCCCCGATGGACCTCGTGTGGCGCCGGCGGCGCACACGGCCGCTGAAGCTGGTCGTATTGTTGGACGCCTCCGGTTCGATGAGCCTGTACACGGCCGTCTTCACACGCTTCATCCACGGCGTGCTCCAGGGCTTTCGCAGCGCCGACGCGTTCCTGTTCCACACCCGGCTGGTGCAGGTTTCGGACGCGCTACGCGAGAGGCAGCCCCAGCGCGCCGCCGACCGCATCTCGCTGCTCGCCGAGGGAGTTGGCGGCGGCACCCGTATCGGTGCCTGCCTGACGCAGTTCAACCGCTGGCACGCGCGCCGCGCGCTGACCTCGCGAAGCGTGCTGATGATCGTCTCGGACGGCTACGACACCGGCGAGCCGGGCGTACTGGCGGCGGCGATGGCGGCGCTGCGCAAGCGCTGCCGGCGCATCGTCTGGCTCAACCCGATGCTGGGCTGGGATGGGTACGCGCCGGTCGCGCGCGGCATGGTGGAGGCACTGCCGTATGTCGACCTGTTCGCGCCGGCGCACACGCTGGAGAGCCTCGCGCGCCTGGAACCCTGGTTGGCAAAGCTGTGAGGGCATTGCCATGACGCCCGACGTCCTGGAGTTGGCGAACGAACTGAAGTCGCGTGGCGAGTCCTTTGCGCTCGCGACGGTGGTCCGCACCGTCGCGGCAACCGCTGCCAAGGCGGGGGCGAAGGCGGTCATCCGGGCCGACGGCTCGATCTCCGCCGGCTGGATCGGCGGCGGCTGCGCGCGCGGCGCAGTCCTGAGTGCGGCGCGGCAGGCACTGGCCGATGGACAGGCCCGGTTGGTGTCGGTGCAGCCGGGCGACGTGTTGCAGGAGCAGGGCTTGCGCCCGGGCCAGGCGCGCGATGGCATCCAGTTCGCCCGCAACATGTGTCCGAGCCACGGCACCATGGACGTGTTCGTCGAGCCGATACTGCCGCGCCCCGGGGTCCTGGTGTGCGGCGCAAGCCCGGTGGCGGTCGCGGTCGCGGAGTTGGCCGCGCAGTTCGGCTTCGCCGTCACGGTCGCAGCGCCGCGCGAGGACCATGCCCGCTTCGCCGCGGCGCATGTATGGCACGACGGCTTCGACCTCTCTGACCTGTCGCCGCGTCCCCGCTTTGCGGTGGTCGCGACGCAAGGGCGCGGCGACGAGGCGGCGCTGCGGGCGGCGGTTGCAGGGTTGGTTGACTATGTCGCCTTCGTCGGCTCGCACCGCAAGGCGGCGGTGCTGCGCGAGACGCTCGTGGCCGAGGGCGTCGATGCCGAGCGGCTTGCACGGGTGCGCGCCCCGGCAGGCCTGGATATCGGCGCCGTCACGCCCGAGGAAATCGCGCTGTCGATCGTGGCCGAACTCGTCGCGGTCCGGCGGCACGGTCAGACCGTTCCGCCGGCTCGGTAACGGTTAGCGCACCGGCGGCAGATACCCCACGGAGCATCGACAATCCCGTTGCGTCCGGCTTCGGGGCTCACTGGTCCAATTGGGGGGTGCGCTGTCGCCTCGGTTCTCTCGCGGCCTCCGCGCCGGGAGCAGGACGGCGTCGCGCTCGACATCCTCGTGCAGGGCGGCCTGATACCGAAGCCGCCGAGCGCTTCTTCAAGTATCTGCTGAAGGGCTTGCAATATGCGCCGCGGGTGATCGTGACCGACGAGCTGAAAGGTTACGGTTCGGCAAGACGCCATGTGCTGCCCGACGTTCGAACATCGCGTTCATCTACGACCACGTCCGTCCAGGTCGGCACCGACTGGCCATTAACACCTGTCGCTGGATCCGGTCCGCGGCATTCATGGTCTGTCGGCGGGAGACGTGCACCTGGCACGCGGCGTGATCGGCACGGCGTCCTCGCTCTTGGCTTCATGTTGCACGCCGGCAGTCAATGCGACGATCCCCGGTTGACAGCCACGCAATCCTGTAACATAAAGTAACTAATAACATTACGACAGCGGTGGCATCGGATATTGGGGGCGATGTTGTCAGCTCTACCGCGTCATGTTCGGCTTGAGCCGTTGCGGTTGTCGTGGTCTCTCGGCGCCTGGTTGCCCGTCCTGCGCCACGTGCCGGACCGACGTAAAGTAGCGCTGACCTTCGACGACGGACCGACACCGGAGACCACTCCAGCCCTGCTGGACTTGCTCGCCGCGCGCAGGGCAACCGCTACCTTCTTCCTTAGCGGGGTGCGCGCTGCCGCGCATCCTGAGCTAGTCGCGGCGATCGTCGCGGCTGGGCACGACGTCTATGCGCACGGCTGGGAACATGTATATCTCACCCGCTTCCCGCGGGTGCGGCTGCGCGCCGATATGGATCGTGCGGAAGCGCTGCTCGCCCGCTTCCGTTCGACGCCCAGCCCCTACATGGTCCGCCTGCCGTACAACGCGGGCCTTCGCACACCCTGGGTTCATCGCGCGATCGCCGCATGGCGCCCGGATACCCAACTGGTACATTGGGCAATTTCAACCGAAGATGTCTTGATCCCCGGTGAGTGCGCCGATCCAAGCGGGCTAGAGCCTTTGGCGGCCGCAAGGGCGCGCCATATCGTCGCGAGCGATCGGATCGGCGGCGCCATCCTGCTGTTGCATGAGCAGCCTTTCGACATCCCAGGCACGCTGAACGCGACGGTTGCGCCTGCGCTGCTACGCCATTTGCTCTCGGCCCTCGACGCGGCCGGGCTTGCTACAACGCGGCTCTCGCCGATCCCTGCGCCAAACTTGCTCGCTCGCTGCGTGCTGATCTGATGCTGCGTGTTCTGCACACTGTTCCGGGTCTGAACTGGGGCGGGCTGGAGCACCGCGTCGTCACCCAGACGGAGTGGCTCTGCAATCACAACGTGCCCGCCTGGATCGCGACACCGCCGAACGGCGCCACTTGGGAGCGGGCACGCGCCGCCGGGATTAATGTGCTCGCGTTGCCTTTTCCCAGGTTATCCCTGCTCGGCTGCACCCTGGAGCTGCGCGCGATGCTGCGGACACATGCTATTTCTGTGGTGGACTGCCACGGGAACAAGGACAGCAAGTCCTCGCTGTTGTGCCGTAGCGTCGCAGGCATCGTCCGCACCGTTCATGTCACGCCGCGAATGGATGCAAGCCCGCTACATCGGCTCAAGTGGCGAAGTGGCTATGATCGTGTCGTCGCCGTCTCCCACTCGATCGCGGACCGGTTGCGCATGAGCGGCGCCTATTTCCCGCAGCGTGATACGGTGATCGGCGAGTGGGCCGAGCCGGTGTTCTTCGGCGTGCCGAGCCTGCTCCAGCCTGCCGCCGTTCTGCGCATTCTCATGGTTGGCATGCTGCGCCCGGACAAAGGTGCCGATCTCGCTATTGCAGCAATGCGGCACCTGCAAGCGCAGGGCGTCGCCGCCGAATTAAGCATCGCTGGCGCGCCGACCGAGGAGCACCGCATGTATGCGACGGCACTGCAGGCGGAGGTGGCGGCCTGCGGTCTTTCGTCTGCCGTCCGCTTCCTCGGCTACCGAGAGGACGTGCCCGCCCTTCTGGCCGCATGCGACGTGGTGATTGTGCCATCGCGGGCAGAGGCGCAGTCGCGCATTGCAGCCCAGGCCATGGCAGCCGGACGGCCGGTCGTGGCCTTTGCGGTCGGGGGCCTTCCGGAAGTGATACTCCCTGGCAAGACCGGCTGGCTGGTGCCGCCCAGCGATGCCTCGGCCCTGGCCGGGCGCCTTGCCGCGTTAACGCGCGTCCCGGCGGAACTCGTTGCCTCGGGCGCCGCCGCCCGGGCTTTCGCGCATCGCTGCCTAGGCATGGACGACAAGATGCTGGCAACGCTGAGAGTGTACCGCGCCGCGCTGCGTCCTTCTTCGTCTCGTTGGGCGCGGCGCACGACCGCTAGCGTCCCGCTCGCGACGTGAAGCGAGTATCTCACAAGAGCTAGATGGACACCGTCAACTTGCCACCAGGCCAACCCTTGCCGGGGCGGCCGCGAGCAGGCAGGTGCCACGCCGACCTCGGGACGCGGTCTCCAAGGTCTCGACCTCGCGCCCTACCCCAGGCAAAAATCTGGTCTAATGCTTTTCCCGTATGACCCGCTCATAGTTCAGCAACAAGCGGCGAGAAGCGAGTTCCATATCGCTGGTACTAGTCCTCGGATCGGAGCGTAGCTCTGGTGGACGATGCGAAGCCGTCCGCCGAATGTACTAACCCCGATCGTCTGCCGATCCTCGGGAAGATTAGTCAACATCGCCGGTCCCCAGACCGCCTTGACGACGTAAGACCCGTATCGCTCCGCAATCGGCAGAACACCTAGGTTCGAGACCACTATTGAGCTTTGTGGCGCAGTGGAAAAGAACGCTCGCAACTTTTCACTTCGAGCGATTGGCGAAAACTCAGCCGCCATCCGGCTCATGATATCAATCACGGCTTCCGGCGATCGAGACTGGGCCAGGCTGTGCACGATACGACGGGCATCATGCCAGATCGATGTGGTTCCACCGACCTGGACCTCAACCGAACAGGCGCCGATGAAGACTCCGCAGACACCGTCTTCGATGCCGGCCATTTTGCGCAAGTCGATAGGGCAAATCATGCCTACTGTATCGTGATCGGAGGCGGGGACATGGCGCGAAGCGGCCGCGCAGATTATGCCATGCACCGTCGTACCATTGGCCCTGCATCGCTCGAGGAGGCGGGCTGTTTCCTCCTGGGAGAACTCAGCCGTGACAATGTTTGTCTGCAGGTTATCGGGAACGAGCGGGACGGCCGACCGGATTTCGGGCGCAATTGGCATGATCCGGTCTGCTTTCCGCGCATGGCCGGGATGGGCCGAAGACCCCAGGAGTTTTTCCTCGATGGGAGGAGAGAACTGAAGCGTCGTCAGTTGCTCCCCGCCGAGGGCGCGCATCATGTCCTGAAGGACGCAAATGCCGGATAATGCATCCGCGATCGCGTGACGAAACGTCAGAACAATTATCGTCTTATCCTGAGCGCATAACGCTGTGGCCCGCAGCAACGCGCTTGTCCCAATACCCATCGGTCTCTTGAGCTCGCGCTCGACCGTCGGACGCCAATCCGTATCCTTCCCAATGGCGATCGTGTCGAGCCCTATCGGTCGATCGGACTCGTAGAACGCCGTCCCAAACTCTGCATCGTCCACGATGCGGGCCCTCAACATAGGATGCCGCTCGCGAACTTGGCCCAGCGCCGAGCCGAGCGTGTCGCGATCGACCGTCCCCTCGATCTCCGCACAAAGGCAGAAGTGTACCGGGTAGACTTGCGCATAAAGGTGGAAGAAATGCTCGCAGCAGCCGAGCGGGCGGATGAAATCCCGTGCCGCTTTCGGCACGAAACGATGCCTGTTGGGGTTCGCCGACATGCCGGTCCTCCTGCTTGACTGCGCTATGCTGCCAGCGACTTGAGCGCGCCTTCGTGGTGCCGCAGGAGACGCAGGATCTCCGCCTTGGCGTCAAAGCTGGCGAATTCGGCAGCCAGACGCTGTGCGTGCCGGCGGCAATCGGGGGTATCAAGTGCCGTTCGAACAGCGGTTTGGATGGCGTCCGGGGTCGGATTGTTCGTCTTGAGGTCGATGCCTGCACTCGACCAGGCGACGCGGGCGTTGACGTCGGCCTTGTCCTCTGTCAGCCCTGCGGCGACGATCGGTATCCCGAAACTCAGCGCCTGATTGACGCTGCCATACCCGCCGTTTGTGACCAGCACATCTACCTTGGGAAGCAGCCACTCGAACGGCAGATACTCCGCCAAGCGGGCGTTGTTGGGAATCGGGCCCGGTATAGCGTCGATCGGACGGCCGCCGGCGGTCGCCACCACCAGAATGTCGGGTTCGTTCGCGAGCGCCGCCAGGGTCGGGCCGACCAGGAGGCCAAAGTCATGATTGGCCACAGTACCCTGCGTGACGAGGACGACCTTACGCTTGCCGTCCAGATCATTCGCCCAGGACGGGAGAGGGGCTTGGCGGGGAATGATCGGCAGGACGCCAATGAAGTTCACCGAAGAGGGCATCGCCCGCGGGAACTCGAAGCCTGGCACCGACAATTGCATGTAGGTGTCCGCGAGCACCACCGTGGCTTCGAAGAGAGGGATCGTCAGGGGGCCGACACCCAAATTTTTCAGCACGACATTGCATCGGTCGAGGGAGGGCTGGTCGACGCGTTCGTCGTACTCCTTGGCGATAAGCTCATACTCTTTGAACTGAGCCGGCGTCACGGCGGGCGGCAGACCGATGAAATTCGGCCCCTTGTCTTCCCGCCGCCAATGGAGGATCGAAGTACCACAAACCATGACTGCCGGGCGGTTCGCACGCGGTCCTAACAGCATCGGGAGCAGACCGAAAAACATATCGTCGCCGATGATCATGTCGGCCGGGAAGTCTCTTAAAACCGCCCGCAGACCTCTATACTGGTCGGAAACTTTGTCGATAAAGATCTTTTTCATGGCAACACGTAGCCAATCCAATCCGGGCTCGATGCTTTCGAGCTCCGGAGCCACGGCGAGGGGATCCCGCAAATCGACATCGGCTTCGCCCGGAAGTGCACGGAACGTTGCCCCGTTCCTTTCGATACGGCCACGATACGCCGCACCCGAAAGGAAGACGACCTCATGACCGTCTCCGATCAGAAACGTCGCGATCGCGATTAGCGGGTTGAGATGACCCGTCGCCGGTGTCGAGGCCATAAGGACTTTCATGAAGCCATCCTTCCATGCAGCACCGGCCCGGGTTGGTGGGCCGATGCGATGGCAGGAACCTACCGGTCCTCGAATACAGAACCGTCACAGACCTGGGTATAAGCGTTACCGTGGTAACGCTTCCTATCCCTGCGCAAAGTGACGTATTGCCATCGTGCCTGGTCTCGCCGAGTTTCTTGCGGGCATTTTGCTGCATGGATCGGCGGTTGCCGTCGTCACCTCGCGCAGAGTCGCCGGCTGGACGAGGCTATAGGTGCAGCGTGCCTCAACGGTCCCCGGATAGCCCTGGTCGCCATCCGGTGAGACGAGCCCCAGAACAACCGAGGCCTCGTCCGCGGCGAGGATCTGCCAGGGGCGATGCGAGAAGCCGGTCGTGCCGCAATGCAAATCATGACGGCCGCTGTCATCGGGGGTGAGCTGATGGTCCACACCGTCCAGGCGCAGCCGACCGCCGGCAATGCGGCTGGCATGGTGCCCGGCGGTGGCGCCGAAGGAGATGATCGATGCCGCCGCACCGGCCGCTGTCGCCAGGCGGAGTTCCATAACCGCCGTGCTATCCGCAAGTTGTCCGAACGGGTGAACCGACATCCCGCCGGTCCTCCCGACCGTCGTCACCCCGGCCGTCACGCTACCAAAGCGTGTAGCCACCGTCGATGACGTAGGCGGCGCCCGTCACGTAGGCTGCGGCGGAACTCGCCAAATAGACCGCTAGCGGCCCGATTTCTTCGGGCTCACCGGTTCGCCCCATGGGGATGTTGCTGACGATGGCCTCGATGACGTTGGGGCGGGTCTTATTCCATTGCTTGTTCGCGTCGGTCATGAACAAGCCAGGACAAATCGCATTTACGGTGATGCCGTGGGGTGCCCAGTCGGCGGCCGCGCAGCGGGTGAAATGCAGAACGGCGGCCTTGGCGGTCTCATAGTGTCGGCCGGCGATGCCGCGATTGGCGATGAGTGCGCTGATCGAGGCGATATTGATGATCCGCCCCCCCTTGCCGCGTTCGAGCATGGCGGCACCGACCAGCTTGGTGCCGATGAAGCAACTTGTGAGATTGAGATCGACCAGCTTTTGCCAGGTCTCCAGCAACTCGGTCGCGATGGGGACGTTTTCCTCGCGGTTGCCGACATTGTTGATGAGGATGTCGATCGGCCCCATCCCTCGGATTGCCGATTCGACAGCTCGCTCGCATTCGGCCGGAACGCCCATATCGGCGTCGATTGTCCAGGCCTGCCGCCCCAGCGCTCGGATTTCGCCGGCGGTGGCGTCGAGGGTCGCCCGCGTGCGCCCGGTCAGGATGATATCGGCGCCCACCTCGGCGAGGGCAAGCGCCATCGATCGTCCCAGGCCGCGGCTGCCGCCGGTAACCATGGCCCGTTTGCCATCCTGGCGAAAGAGATCAAGCAATCCCACGGAACGTTGCTCCTCGTTGACGCGCGTGAGCGCACGCGCGGTGATGGTTGCTGGCTCATGTCATGTCGGGCCGGTCATTTGACGGCGCCGAGCGACAGGCCGCTGACAAGATAACGCTGCAGGCTCGCAAAGACGATGGCGACGGGGACGGAGGCCACCAGGGTTGCCCGCCATCACATTGTCCCATTCGATCGAGTAGCGCCCGCCGACCAGCGAAAAGATCTGGAAGGTCAGCGTAAGATTTTCGTCCGCGCGCAACAGCGTCAGGGCGAGGACGCCCCAGCGCTGCCAAGCGCTGGCGCCGTCAAGGCGCGCGGCCTCGAATATCTCGGGTTCTGTCAGCTCTCGCGCCAAAAGATTCGCGCTGAGCAATTTAGCTTGGAATTCGCCTGTAGATTCGTCTGAATTGCTGTCCGGTAGCGCTCCCACGCGTTACAAGATTGCCGCCTTGGTGCCGTTTGGCGCGAGAGATGACAGAATCGCCCGCGGCATGAACGACCAGCTGTCGAGGCTCGTGTTCGCGAGACTTCCATCATAATGGACACCTGTCAGTGCGGCGATACTGAACGCCGTGGTCCAATGGAAATTTCCGGCCGACTAGCCAAGGATCGCCAGCGTGATGTGGACGTTGCCCAATCCGAAGCGGTCCTGGCTGTTAGACGAGCCGAACCGTGCCCTTGAGCACTGGCGCTTGCGTCCACGTTCTCGACCGGCACGGTCACGGCAAACGCATACGTGCCCTCCGGCACCTGAAGCGGAGTGGCGTAGGTTGGCGCGAAGACCTCGGCCGTCAGCTGCAAATGCTCACTGACCTCGACGCGACCAGCGATGACATCGCGACTGATGCTGCCATCGCAATAGATGAGATCGTCGCGGTGATAGATGCCGGGATCGGTCGGATGATCCTGGTCAGGAAATCGCGGTAGTCTTTCAGGTAAGGGCTTGGCCCTCCCTCCGCCGCGTCGCCCGTGTGTGGCCCGACGACCGATGCGCCAAGTAACCCGCATATCATGACGCTGGCCGCTGCGGCAGTGCGCTTTCTCGCTGGCGGTGATGCCGACACGTCACCTGGCATGGCCTGCTTTGCGTGTTGCCGTCCTTCGGTCGGTAGTCATCCGATGACACGTCGTTCTCTCCCAATGACCGATGGCCTGTCAGGATTGCTCATCTCCGAGCCATGTCTCCTCAACGATCAGCGAGGGTTGGAACAGCTTCTTGCGATCGCCCTACGCCGGTGCCGAAGTTCGATCGAGCCGCGCCGCCGGGTTCGGGCGCATGCGCAGGCGGCAGCGCGTAGTCATCCAGAAAGGCACGCAATGGCTGAGACGTTACGATCGCGTCGTGCCCCGCATCGATCAACGCGTCCACATCGTCGCGCTTGAGAGTGAGCCCCGTCGGGATGGCGAGCAGCCGGTCCTTCCGAAGTCCCTCCGGCATCTCGGTCAGAGAAACATGCACCAGCTGTGCCTTCACGTCGTCGCAAGCATATCCCGCAATCACCGGCCCCGTGGCGCACCGAACCACGGAAATGGCGGACGCCAGCCCGTTTATCTGCTCTGTGATGCTGAGGAGCGTGTCGAAATTGTAGCGGTCGATCTGCGCTCCGGAGACCAGTCCGAGCAACGAGAAGAGCCCGCCGACCAGGCGCCTTTGCGCCACGGTTGCGTCCTGGGCGCCCTGGCCGTCGACGCTGACGACCAGGATGCGGCGGACGTTTTGGACATTCGCGGTGGCTATGCCTCCGGGTACCTGCGAAAGAGTCTCCATGGATGAACCGACGGCGCGCAGCGCCAGATTGTCGGCAACGCCGCCGTCAACGAGGTGAACGTACGTTGTCTTCTTGTCGTCCAAGTACCGCGCCGCCGAGCGGTAGCTGTAGCCCACGCGGGATAGCGGATCTTGGCGTTGCGCCGCGCTGACCCGCCGCAGCCAGCCCGGTGTGCGCCCCTGGCAGGCAGAGGCATGATTGGTCAGGGTCACCGGTGAAAACAACCCAGGAAATCCGTTTGACGCCGCCACCGCACGGGAGATCGGGAACCGGCTTAGATCCGAGCAGATGAAGTCAAACGTCTCCTGGGTGAACAGGAAGGGGGTGCCGAAAGAAATGTCCGTCGCGTCGATGGCAATGAGGGGGCGGCCCAGTCTCCGGAAGTCTGCAAACGTGGCGCCGTGAAACAGGGTCCTATTGTAGACACGATCCATAAAGTCGTTCGTGCCAACCGAAGGATCAACGAGCCAGGTCCAGTTCCAGGGCAGCAGATAGATCCCGTAGATGTAGCTCTCGGTGTCCTGGTAGAGGAAATCAGCCTTGAAGGTCTTGAAGGTTGCATCACGATAGAGCCCGTAATATGCGGCAGGGAAGCTGCCGCCCGACACCCCGCTGATAGCGTCGAGTTCGCTAAGCAATGTCCGCGGTCCTGCCGGCGTCTCCATCTGCGTCTCGCGCATCCCCGTCAGGGCGCCGTAAGCAAAGGAGGCGGAGCGCTTCCCTCCGCCGGACATGGCAACAAAGATCTCGATATCCGCGGTCGCCGCGGATCCGCGCAATGCAAGCAGACGGTAGCCGTCACTCGATATCGAACTCGCTGCCGGGCGGCAGAAGTTGTGCTTGCGTGAGCGGAACCGTGTCCGTGACGACAAGCGACGCGCAGCCGCCGAGGAGCGTGAGACAGCCGGCCAGCACGCAACAAAGACGCAACCGCATCATACGGTTCCTTGGCAAAGTGTCTGTGCGCGCCGCTCATCCTTTCGGACGGAGGGGGCAGTCAGCGGTCGCTACTCCGGTCTTCCCACAGCAGGCGAGCGCATCTCCTCCCTCCGCACCGTTCGCAGCAAACGTCTGGCTGCCTGTTTACGCCGGCGGCTCCGATCGAGCCCATCAGCGACCGTGCGGGTCCGATTGCCCGTGTGCTACAGACCCAAGCTGCACCTCAGCACTCGTCCTTCCGAACTCCGGCGCCGGAGCTTCGTTCTTCAGCTACGAGAAGACCGCGAGCCAATCACATCGCAAAACAGCGGAATGCTATTGTGGAGGCGCTGGAGCCTGCCCACTCGACCCTGCGTGATATCCGGCGTCGTACGAGGACGCCTCGTTCTTCTTCACCTGATCGTAGATCAAGCCGCCGGCAAGGCCCGCGGCGGCGCCGATGCCTGCGCCGAGGCCCGCATTGCCCGCAATGGCGCCGATCACAGCCCCGCCGGCAGCGCCGATGCCCGTTCCAGTCACGGCGCGCTGCTGAGTCGGCGTCATGTTTGAGCATCCCGCCAGACCCAGCCCGGTGACGACTGCCATCAACACGAGCTTTCTCATACTGCCGCCTCCATCTCCGTTCTACTTTTCCTTCCCGCAGGGGTATTTTTGGGAAAGATACAGGAACATGCCGTCGATGGCGGGCTCATCGAGGCGGGATGGCTCCTGGTTCGCCCAGGCGATAAAACTGGCGAGCTCGCTGCCGCTGGCCGGCCGCGGCTCAGGCAGGCAGAAAAGTTTGCGGGCATGGCGTTGCTCCTCATGTGCCATCTCGACAGTCACCGCGCCCTGGGCGTAGCCTTGACAGTAATTGATCGCCGCCGTCATCATCGGGTCGTCCTTGGCCGGGCCGCAGATCGCGATCAGGTCCCTGACGGTTTGGGGGGGGAGTTCCGAAGTCATCACCGCGGCGGACGCGGCCATTGCGCTGGCGATCGTCAGCAATGCCCCAAGAGAAAACACTGACAATTTCATGAACGCCCCCCGCCTGCTGACGGTAACAAACTACACCATTTCGCAGCACACTCCAAGCCCCACCGGTCATTGCAGCAAGTATTCATTTTCGCACTCGGTCGGGCGAGGTTGGTGGTTTTGGCGCAGGCCCGACCCCCGCACCACCCGGGATTGCGGCAGCCAGGAATTGCCGCTTGGGGGGTCACGGTGCGGATGTGTCCACGCGTGTCCAGTCGAGAGACGGATCGAACGCCGTTGTAGCGGCTGCCCGGGCGGCTGTGGTGGGCCCTAGATCTTTCTGGAACACAATGCCGTCCTGGTCGACGATGAAAGTCATGATCCCCGACGCGCTGTAGATTGCGGGCCAAGCGATCAGCGCAAACCCTCCGACCAGTTTGCCATCCTGCAGGTAGCTCTTTGCCCCGCTGGGCGCGCTGGGGCCCTGCACGGTCATGATGCGATAGTAGTAACCCTGATACGGAAGGGGCTTGCCTGCCCGGACATCACCCGGATAGCCCTCCTCGATTGCACTTTCCACGAGTGGTGAAAACGGACTCTGCGGCGCGCCCGACGCGGAAGGCCAGTAGAGTCCGTCGTAGTCGCCCGGCGTGCTGACCAGGCGCTGCGCGTAGGCGCCCGTGCCGGTCACCGCCTGGAACAACTGGAAATAGGCTTTCTGCGCGTCGACATAGGCAAGACAGGTGCGAATCGCGCCGATTTCGTTGCGGCCGACACGACGGTTGACCATCTCGTCCGTGCCTTGGCGGGCATCGAAGCGCCACATCCCGTCGCGTTGCACGATCGGGATCGGCATGGGCCAGTCGTTGACTCCGACATGCAGCACCATGCGGTCCGGACCGTCCGCGACCAGCGCATGCCGCGCCGCATAGGCGTCGAGGAAGCGCTGCGCCTCCTGGTGGTCCTTCACCGGATCTCCGGATCGGACGAGGTTTTGGCTGCCCGGGCCGAGCACGGAGCCAACCGCGACCGGATCGTGCTTGTTTAGCGCGGCAACCAGCGGGGCGACGGCGTCATCGGGGATCTTGAAGCCGGGCTGCGGCCCGGCGGCCAGGGCGCTCCCGCAGGCCAAACCGCCCGCAAGGAGAGCTAGGCGCGCAACGGCGCGCGCACGACGATAGAGGGAAGAGTTGGTCATCAGCCTCTCCTGCGGAACGCGCCGCCGTGGAAGCCGCCCCTCGCCTGACGGTTGAATTGCCGGTTCTGCGCGCCGCGTTGGGAAAACGCCGAGCTCCGGCTGCCTTCACCCATGCCGAAGAAGGCATTTGTGGCGGGACGTTGGTAGCCCTGGAGTCGCGCGCCGCCGCCAGCCTGCCCGGTCGAAAATCCGCCCGGCCGCTACGGCTTCTTCGCCTTCACTTGGCGGTCGATGAAATCGGCAGACCGCGCGGCGATGTCGTCGTCGATCGTCTCCATCCGTTTCGTGGTCAGCGGGCCGGTGTCCTCGATCCGCCCGTCGGCGAAAGAATGGATGACGCCGCGGGAGCCGAAGCGCCTGCGAAACTCCGGGTCCTTCGGATAGTCGGGATCCTCTGGGTCCTCCTCGGCATTCAGATGCTAGAGGTTGCCGTAGAACTCGTCGAAGCCGTGATTGGTCGGCAGAAATTCGTCCTTGTCGCCGAAGATCACCACGATGTTCGGCTCGCCGAGACCCGCGGGCGCCGACCGCTGCTGCGTGGATTGCGCCTGCGCGGTCCGTACCAGCCCGCTCGCTGCCACCAACGAGGTGCCTCCAAGCAGCATTTCCCGACGGTACAGGCCGCTGCCTTCATGGATCTTCTCGTTCATCTGCTCTTCCCCTTGCGATTGTCTCAACCGTTATCCGCTTGGCCGGATCACGCAGCGGAAGCCGATGTGGCTCATTCCGGTATCAACCATCTGGGCATGGCGCGCCGCCGGCCGATAGCGTCGGCAATAGCTAGGCGCGCAGAGGAACGATCCGCCCTTTACCACGCGTCGCGGAATCTGCACGGCAGGCTCTCTCGGGTCGAGACTCGTTTCCTTTGCGCCGCCACGGGGATTGTCGACAACACAGCGGGGTCTGGACGCATCGACAGGGTGCCGGGCAGAGTACCAGTCGCCGGTCCACTCCCAGACATTTCCGATCATGTCGTACAGCCCGTAGCCATTGGCCGGGAAACTGCCGACCGGCGAGGTCCGATTGTGGCCCTTCGTCCGCAATCGGCGGAACGGGAACTCGCCCCACCACGTATTGGCCATCATGCGCCCGGCCGGCGCAAACTCGTCGCCCCATGCGTATTCCGCGCCGTCCAGCCCGCCGCGCGCGGCAAACTCCCATTCCGCCTCGCTCGGCAGGGCCTTCCCCGTCCAGTCGGCATAGGCCTGAGCATCCTCATATGCGATGTGGACGACGGGATGGTCCTGCCGCTCGGCGATCGAACTGCCCGGCCCTTCCGGGTGGCGCCAGCAGGCGCCGGGCGTCCAGGCCCACCACTTGCGAGAGTCGCGGAAATCAACCGGACCTCGCATCTTGCGAAAGACCATCGAGCCAGCCTGCAGATTTTCCGGCGGTGCACCCGGAAACGCGGCGGCATCCAAGGGTCGCTCCGCAACTGTCAGGTAGCCCGTGGCGCCGACGAACGCCGCATACTTCTTGTTGGTGACGGGATGCGGGTCGATCATGAAGGCGTCGACCCGCACTCGATGCGACGGTGCTTCTTCCGGATAGTGACGGTCAGACCCCATCCGGAACGTACCGCCCTCGATCGAGACCAGCGCAACAGACGACGGCGCGGCGGACCGGCGCGTCACCCTGGTCGGTTTGACTCCTGCCGTCTGCACCGGCGGCAACCAGTGTTCCGTATCAGATCTTGTCGACCGACACTGCGATCGTGTCGGTCTTGGTGACGTCGACGATGGTTCCTGGCCGCAGCCCATCCGCCAGCGCGTAGTTGGCGGGATTCTGCACCACGAGACTGTCGAGCGATCCGTCTGGCTCACGATAGGTAACAGTGTGCGAGGCCGTGTCGACGCTGACGATCTGCACCGAGCGCTGCGTGCGCACCGCCCAGAGTCCAGCCGGCTTTTCGCCGAGCGCTGCCCCCGCCATCCCGCTCTGCACGATTACGCCGGGAATCGGCTGCGCGTTGCCGGCCACCCGGACATCGAGCTGCGAGTGATATACCACCCTCACGGTGTCGCCGACCTCGATGCGATCGAAGTTGCGTACCTCGGCGGGAACATCCACTTGCGCGACTTGTCCTTGTGCCGATTGCAAGATGAGTTGCCGGCGCGCCTTGTCGATAGCGGTCACCTGGGCAGTTACCTGCTCGTTGTAGGTTGCGCTGGCCGTCGCCCCCGCGGGCGTCGCCGGCGTGCAAGCTGTGAGCACGCCGGCGACCGGAATGGCGATGACAAGCGCAAGCAAATGGGCTGCCCGGATGCGATGCACGACGATCTTCCCCCCGGAACTAGACGTTCCATCGAGTCGCGATGTTTATTCGCTGTTTCGTACCAGATGTCCCTCGAGACAGCCGCAGAGGATGCCAGTCCCGACAATCTCCGGCAGATTTCTTTTCGGGCCAAGTTTCTCACCGGACCGCGTTAGCAGCCTTCGCGTTGCTCCAGTTGCGGCGCGCGGAAGGTGTGTTTCACAAACCGCGCATGAAAATTCGCCGACTGCAATCGCCGCAGGCATAGAATCACGCCAACGTGAAAGACATGATCCGGATCAGAATTTGAACCCGCGAACGGAACGGCAGCGAACTTCCCATCGGGAGGTCTGGATGACGAGGGGCGACTCGCGTACCAACCGTACACGACCCACCCTTTTGCTGACATTCCCCGAGCCATACCACGGCGTCTCCAGGAACTGGGCGTCGACCAGCCGCAACAGTTCCAGGTTCACTGCGTCTCGCCGGCGGGCCGTTAGTGGAAACCGGACCGGCTGATCGACACCAACTCGCATGGCCGCACGATCGACGACTGCGGATGCTCGGGCTCGATCATCCGCCGTCTCCGCTCGACGCTCATCGAGCGGACGCCTTGGCCAAAAAATCGCGTTCCACCAGCACCTGACCGATCTTGGCGTGCGGCTTCTCGACCACGGCCTCGGCAGCTCGGCCGTTCTCCTGTGCGGCCGATCGGCCCGGAAACACCGTGACCATGCCCGCCGTGGCCTGCCGCTTCCACTTACCCACCATCGTCTGATGGATGCCGCGCTTCGTCGCCAATTGCGCCGTCGTCAGTTCGCCCCCGCAGCGCCTCCAACGCCACACGCGCCTCGAACTCTGCCGCATACCGCGTCCGGTTGCCCGTCATTGGGTCCGCCCTGTTTTCAGGGCGAACCGAGCTTGACCAAATGTCCGAATTTCGGGGGCCATCTCAACTTGCTGGTGGGTGCACCCCAGGCTTACCAAGACGCGCGACGAAAAGCTCGGCAGTCGAATCCACATGTCACAATGGCACATTTCACGTTCGTGGCGGCTTGCCTGCTTCCTAGCTATGTCCGCTCGACACCCGCGCGTCCTCGTCCTACTCACGCAAAGCTGGCCGCCCAATGACGTACAGCCGTCAGATCAACAAGGGAACCCCCATGAAATTTGCCATAGCCATCGCAATCTTCGCCGCTGTGGTCGCGGCTGCTGGCCTCTCGCCTGCTGCGCACGCAGACGGCGACGCTGCGGCCGGCAAGCGCGTGTTCACTAGATGCGCTATCTGCCACACCACCACGCCGGGCAAGAATGGGCTGGGTCCGACGCTGTTCAGTGTCGTCGGCCGCCATTCGGCCTCCATCGAAGGCTTCCCCTATTCCGCGGCCATGAAGGCTGCGAACAAGACGTGGGATGAGGCGACGCTGGACATCTATCTTACTAGCCCAAAGTCGCTGGTGCCGGGTACGAAGATGGTCTTCCCCGGTCTGCCCAAGCCCGAGGACCGGGCCAACGTGATCGCCTACTTGTCGACGCTGAAATAGCTGGCGCCGGACAGCGGCAGTCGTCGCCTGCCGCCGCGCTGCTTCAGGACGCGCGGGCCGGGAGGATGCAGACGCTGGCGGGGGCGACAGAAGGCGCCTGATTGTGGCGCTGGCATTGTCACGTTAACTGTTCGCGGCCGAGCCCGGGCTGAGAGCGAGGAGGATGGCGCGGCCACGTCGCTGCCTGGGCGCACGTCTGCTCTTTCCAGACCCTGAAGGCCGTGACACGCGCGATGCGGCAGTTCCTCGCCGACGACCGATGTCGTCGCGGATGGAAGTGTCCATAGATGAAGGCGTGGGCCGACAGGAAGCGCCGTGCCTGCCGCGTCGGCTTGAACCTCTGCATCTGTCGTTCTCGGTCCGGGTTGGTGGATGCGAGTTCTCAGCTCGATTGTTCAGGTTCTCTAATCGCGCTTCCTTGTCAATAACCTCTTGTTTGCGTCTGGCGCCGCGCCCGGGGTCACGGTCTCTCTCCGCGGTCGGAAGGATCCGCCGCAACATCTGGTCCGAAGCACAGGCGCTGCAATGTCCACAGCGGGCTCGCGTCGTGTTCACGCGGCCCAAGGCCTCCGTCGCAGGCGCTTGCACCCTCGTCCCGTCGGGCAACCATCACATCCGAGACGAGGCCCGGACGAATCTCGTTGAATGTCTCGTCAGACGGCCGCCGGCTGCTCGGACCACCGGAACGGCTCGCCCGAACGCCAGATGCTGTGCAGGATCATCGAGAGCTTCCGCGCGAGTGCAACGCGCGCCTTGCCGGCACCCGATCGTCGTGCAATCGCCTGCGCCCAGTCCTTCAGGCCGGAAGCCCGCTTGACCCGCGTCATCAGCAGCACCGCCGGCTCGTACATCAGGGTGCGCGCCGACGGATCGTGAGCGTCCGAAGCGTGCCGGATCCTCGACCATGCTGACATAGGCGAGCACAGATAGCATGCCGATCCCGGGTACGCTCATCAGGTGGCGGCACGCGCGGCTGGCCTTCACCAGCACGCGTACCGCGTTGTCGAAGGTGGCGATCTGTTGGCGCAGCTGTCGCCAAGCCGCGAGCATGGGCCGAACGATCGGCGCCACCTCGACCCGGTCGGCGAGCAGCGTCTCGACACGCCGGTCGAACGGCAGGCCACGCATCATTCCTCGACGGCACAGATCGCCGTCAATTTCTGCGACAAGTCCAAACCGACATAGTGGATCATCGACAGCCCCCGATGGTGAGAACCACCGGGCACAGCGCCCGGATCGCGGCACTATCGGCAAGTCAGCCGGCCACCGCGATTACCCGATGTCCACATATGAGTCCGAGCCCCTTTTGCGCGCCGACTGACAGTCAGCCGGCCCAGGCTGATTCGCGGATCACGCTGCAGAAGTTGATCCGCTTGAACGCGGGGTCCTTATCCGCGAGGACGTCGTCGTTGACGGTACCGAACGTGCTGTCAGGCCTGTGCTTCATGCCGTCGTAGAAGGCCTGGATGATGTCTTCCTTGAAGTGTTCGTCGCGCGGATGCGCCTGCACAACTGCGTTTCGCTCGGTGTCGGGGTAGTCCGGATAGGCGATGCCCAGCACGTCCATCTCGACCCCCGCGGTGACCAGCGCGACGACCGGATGCATGAGGGGCGGAACGTTCGGTGTCGTGTGCAACGCAATCGCCGTCCAGACGGTGTAGACGTCTGCCTCGGAGATGCCGTGGCTGCGCAGGAAGTCGCGAGCGGATATTCGCGCCGTCGACTTCGAAGCGTTGCTGCTCGCTGCGGTACCGGGGCGTCAGGCCCATGTCGTGGAACATCGCCCCAGCATAGAGCAGATCAGCATCGAACTTCAGGCCACGCCGCATTCCGGCAAGCGCGCCCCAGTAATAGACGCGGCTCGAGTGGTGGAAAAGCAACGGTGATTCCGTGTCCCGGACCAACTCGGTTATGGCGCGGGCAAGCTTGCTGTCGGGGATTCCCACCCCTTGGACGATCGCTGTCATTTGAGTCTCCTGCCAAACGTGACAATCAGACAAATGGAGCCAACCTTGGTCCCGCCATCAGCCGGGGACCTTGCCAATGCGCACCATTCGCCGTCCAGGCATATGTCGCACGCGCTGTACTGCTGGTGCTCCTGCCGCCTCCGTCGTTCTCGCACGAAGAAGCTCCCCGCCTGACCGTGATCCCTGCCGCAATGTCGAATCTGGAGAGCGGCGGGTGATGTCTCATCGTCATTGGCACGGAGGGCGCGGGAAGCTGCAGCATCTGCCGATGCGCGGTCGCGATCCTACACAAAGCCCGGATGCACCTGCAATGCCAGGCCGATGGCTCAGGTTCTCCAGGTTCCATCGTCGCGAAAGCGTGAACCAGCGGGCTGTCATCTGGCGGGAAGGGACATGCTGCGGCGGCGTGCGCCACGGAACGCCGCCGCATACCGCGTCCGCTTGCCCGTCATCGGGTCCGTCCTCTTCGCAGGGCGAACCGAGCTTAACCAAATGTCCGAATTTCGGGGACCACTTCACGACCGATACTTCGTGGCCTGAACGCTGGCAGAACCATCACCGGAGCTCTATTTGCCGGATAAGGCCCGCTCCAATCCCAAGTCCCCAACATCGCATCCATCGTCAACTTGACAGCGTCCCCGGTCGCGCCATCCACAACGTGTAGCAATCACCGTGCGACTTCGGCGTCGTCGTGCTCCACCGAGTCAACGGGCTGTGCCAAAGTATACCTCACCTTGACGTTCCGTAGCAGCCGGTTCTTCCCTGAGAGCATGAGGGGATACTTGCGCATAATAGCGGCCGGCCACCGGTGCGTGGCAGTCTGCAGGCCGTTGTTGGATGCAGGTTGATCCCCATGATCCCGCCACTGTGGCCATTCTGGTGGCCGATGCTTCTGATGCTTGAAGTTTATGAGGCGGAAGCGAAGCGTCACCGACGAGCGCCCGCCATGCCCGCCGGCGTTCAGGTTCGCGCAGCATCCACGCAAGTCATCGCGCTCGATACCTGGCGTGACCGTCGCCTCGGCCGCCATGCCGGCCGAGGCCCCGATCCGTCAAGCGGCGGCCATTGTGACCCGAGGAGGATGAAATGACCACCGGAAAAATGCAGCCGGTCTTGGACAGCGTCATCGAGGTGATCAGGGAGTCTCTGTATTTGCCTCACCAGCGCATCACGGCGGACACGCATTTCGCCGATGATCTTGGCTTCGACAGTCTCGACCTGGTCACGGTGTTCCTCGATATGGAGGCGGACTTCGGTGTCGAATTCCCGGAAGACGCGCCATCGCGCTTCGTCCGGGTCGGCGACATCGCGCGCTTTCTGAAACCGCAGGCGTTGACGATACAGCCAGCATCCCGCGAACGCTCCGATGGTGAAAGCTCGCTGCTGGCCGCCTGATGCGACCGTCTGGCGTCGGGTGCGCGAGACTACCGCAAGCTGCCGTCGATGCACGCCGCTTCCGCGCCGCGCGGCAGTGTCGGCATGGTGGGCACGGTGAATCGGAAGCTGCTGCCGTAAGGCTGGCATGGCGACGCCCACAGGCGGCCGCCATGGGTCTCGATGATCGAGCGGCAGATTGACAGTCCCATGCCCATGCCGTCGGCTTTGGTCCTGAAGAACGGGGCGAAGACACGATCAGCTATTGCCGGGTCGAGCCCGGTACCGTTGTCGTCGATGGCAACCAGCGCATCGCCCAACGCAGTAAGTCCCGCCGTGATCACAAGCCTTCTCGCGCGGTCGGTGATCGCCGTCATGGCTTCGACGCCGTTCATGATCAGGTTCAGCAGGACCTGTCGCAGCTGTACCTGGTCGCCGAGCACCGAACGGCCGTTACCGGACAGGTCGACCTCGATCAGCACGCGATGTCGCCGCGGCTCACTCTGCGTGAGCGACAGCACCTCTCGTACGGCGTCGGCGAGATTGTGTTGTTACATTAGCTGGCGGCGTGCGACGGCTTGGGTCTGTGCCTCGGCTGTGCCGCAGCCGACGGGTGCAACCGTCATAGAGATTTAACAGCGGAGGAAACCTCGCCTCATACCATCAAGCTAGGCGAGAACTCCTACCTTCAGCGCGTGCATCAGTTCCCTTTATTGTCGGATCCGCGCAGCAGCGCCAATGAGCGCTTCGAGGTGGACGGCGCGAATGTCGCGCGCGACTTCCTGCGCGGCCACGGGATATCATAGCGGGATATCGACACGGTGTGGACCGCGATCGCGCTGCGTATCACGCCGGGCATTCCACAGCACATGCACCCGGTGATTGCGCTGCTGACGGCGGGCGTCGAGATGGACGTGCTCGGCATCGCCTACTCCGAATTCTCCGACGCGGAGCGCGAGGCTGTGGTGCAGGCGCATCCGCGTAGCGGCCGGTTCAAGGAAGACATCATCCAGGCGTTCTACGACGGCATCAAGCACAAGCCGCACACCACTTTCGGCAAGGTCAAGGCCGACGTGCTCGCCAACAACGACCCGCATTTCAGGCCCGGTAATTTCAATTCTGTCAGCTCTCGCGGCAAACGGCACCACGGCGGCAATCTTGTATCGCCGGGAGCGCTACCGGACAGCAAAGCAGAAGAATCTAAAGGCGAATTCCAAGCTAAATTGCTCAGCGCGAATCTTTTGGCGCGAGAGCTGACAGAACCGCCAGGAGTGGCTTGTCTTCGGCTAGGGTCAACCCAGGTCGCCGAGCTTGGCGATCCGCATGATGTCAGCACCGCGTTCGTCCCTCCCCTCAGTTCCGGCCCTCACCAGTCTCACGATCCAGGCCAAGTTGTCTCTACCTCTGCGGGAAAACAGACCCGAAACATCCCTTCCGCGCTCGCACTCCCAGTTTCGCGGCGGTCCCAATAGCGAGACCGCCGACACCGAAAGCTCCGAAGGTCAGTTGATCGCGACTTTAGAAGGCGGACCAAAGCCTGCCACCTTGAGATCGGTGCGACGCGGCTACCGGCTGTGACCTCGCACTTGCGGCGTTCGGTTGCGCTCGACGCGCTGACGGCTATTGTCTCAGACTTTCAGCAGGGAAGGACAAACGGATGAACGCGGCAGTCTCTCGACGGACGGTGCTGGTTCTGGGGTCACTCGCCTGGGCAGGATCGGTGACATTCGCGCTGGCCGCACCGCCATCGTTCGATGTCCCATTGACCGGGGCACAGCAGGTGCCACCCGTGCAGACCTCCGGCAGCGGCAAGGCAGTGCTCACCTACGATCCAAGCACGCGAGACATGACCTGGTCCGTGAGCTACAGCGGGCTCTCCAGCCCCGTCACGATGGCGCACTTCCATGGCCCAGCGGCTGAAGGCAAGAACGCATCCGTGGTGATCTGGATCAGCAAGAAGGGTGGATCGGCGTCCAGCCCGATCACCGGCCAAGCCACCCTGACACCAGCGCAGGGCGAGCAGTTCACGTCTGGCAACTGGTATATCAACGTGCACACCCAAGACCACCCGGCCGGGGAGATCCGCGGCCAGGTGATACCCCCCAAAGGCTGAGTCTTAGTCAAAGGAGGCTTGCGAGCAGCGCCGCCCCGGCGGCGCTGCCGCCGAGCACGAGGAGAGCGCGCGCCGGCGAGGCAAGACGCGGGGATGTCGCTGGCTCCGCAAGCCGCTTGCGGCCGGTCAACATTGGCCGCAGCAGGTGATGCCGCTTGATCACGGCGTAGACCACGATCGCAGCCACGTGCAGCGCCTCCCACAGCAGGGCGTGCAGGTCCGTGACCAAGTCCGCTAGCGCCGCCGGCATGATCTCGGTCAGCGGTCCTTCGTCGGCTACGTCGTTGTTTACCACGATGCCGGTCAGCGTCTCCCCGAGCAGGAGCGCGAGCAGCAGGAGCACCATCCTGCCACCGGCCGGGTTGTGGCCGACCTGCTCGTCCGGCTCGCGGCGGAACAGGCGCGCGAGATGCTGCACGGCGGCACGCGGGGAGGTCAGGAACCGGGACGTAGGCTGCCGGCACCAAGGCGACAGCGAGCCAGTGGAAGAGCCGCGTCGGCAGATCCCACACGAGCACGGTTCTGGCGTCGTCGCGCTGCGCCGCCGCGAGCGCCATCAGCCGCCGCCCGGTGGCAGGATGCGACACAGGCTTGGACAAGGTGGTTCACCCATAGCGGGGCATCCTAAGCAGCGATTCGTAGCTTGTCACACGGATGGATGACTTGACGCTCCTTGTTGAGGTTGGTGGCGGAGTGGATAGCGGCGTGAAGGGCGTTGACGTCCAGAAACGTCTGGTGCGCGAGATGATGGCGCTTGAGGTCGCGCCAGACACCGTCGATGTCGTTCAATTCGGGTGCCTAGCAAGGCAGCTACTCGACCGTGATCCACGGTCGAACTGCGAGCACGGCCGTGGTCGCTTGGCCGGTGTGGACAGGCCCGTTGTCGGGCACCAGCACGACCGGCCTGATCTCCCGCCCGGGCCGCGGACCGAAGCGGCGGTCCAGCATTTCCAGCAATGCGGAGACCGTCGAAAACCGGGAGGGACTTATGCGGCATGGCGAAATGGGCGACGGGCTCATCGTTCACCGGTCTTATGATTTGCTTTGCAGGCTCCGTTGACGACCGCGGTTCGTACCTTGAGTATCAGGCGAGCTTCGCGTGGGGACCAGCGCAGCGGGCAGGATGCCTCGGCCGGGCCGATCGGGCTATTGGCTAAAAGGCAGGCGGGATCGTCACGAGGGAAAGCGACCTTGTCCTCCGGTCGGGGGTGCTTACGACCTTGCGGCGGAGATCTGCAACCTGCTCGCTATTCGGACCAGCTCGGCCAATGAATTGGCACGCATCTTTCGCATCACTTGGCCACGGTGAACCTTCACGGTGATCTCGCTGATGCCGATTTCTCCGGCGATCTGCTTGTTGAGACGGCCCGTTACCACCAGGGCCATCACCTCGCGCTCGCGCGGGGTGAGCGATTCGAAGTGTTCCCGCAGCGTCTCGACCTCCTTCTCGTTGTCGCGGCGGGCCCTGTCTCGTCCGAGCCCAACGTGGATCGCGTCCAGCAGATCCTGATCGCGGAACGGCTTGCTGAGAAACTCGATCGCGCCTCCCTTCATCGCCTGGACCGACATCGGAATGTCGCCATGGCCGGTGATGAAGATGATCGGGAGCTGAATATTCGCCTCTGCAAGCGTCCGTTGCAGGTCGAGTCCGCTTTGCCCGGGCAGCCTGACATCGAGCACCAGGGTGGCCGGACCGGTCGGAAGCCCAGCCTTCATGAACTCGTGGACGGAGGCGAACAACCGGACACTCAGACCAACTGACCGAAGCAGGCTGCCCAGCGCCTCCCGGACGGCCGAATTGTCATCTATGACAATAACGGTTGGCAGAGGCTCGGCCATATATTGCACTCACTGTGCTTCTGGGAATTTCTGATTGGAGTTGGTTCCGCATCGGCGATCGATCGGCGGTTTCGTATCTTCTCTACCTCGACATTCGACGAGGAACCGGACCGAATTGCATCATGGTCATCTCAACAAATTTTGGTGAGGGAGCGGGCTGGTGATGATTGTCGGTGACCCATTCGCGCGGCGTTAGCGTCGAAATTGCGATGAAAATCGTGGTCAGGGCGCACCGTCTTCAACGTGCATCGCGAGGTCCGCGTTCCCGAGGGAGTTCATGCCTTGCATGGCAACGCCAGCACGATCGGCCGGGCGCCGTAAGGCCAGCCAATGAGCGCCGTTTCGGACTGACCGCTGGAGATCCTCCGACCGAATAGGAAGTTTGTGCTCTACCGCACGCTACGGCAAGGCGCGGGCATTGTTCTAGGATGAGGCCTCTAGGCTGCCCGTGGAGGGCTCAGAGCGACGTCAAAGCCGAGTTCGCCGAGTTTTCGAGCAAGACGGGCGGCAAGACGGGTCCGGTCGGCGCGTTCGAAATGAACAGACCCAAGGTCGGCACGAGCCACGCCTCGCCGGAGCATCCAATAGGCGGACGTGCGGAAGGCGGCAGCGACCGCAATGTTGGCCTTGCACCGACCACGTCGGCCTTGAGACGGTCGAACAGGGCGCGTAGGTAGGTGAAGTGGTGCCCGAATTTCGGACATTTGGTTAGGCTCGGTTCGTCCTGAGAAGAGGACGGACCCGATCACGGGCAAGCGGACGCGGTATTCGGCGCAGTTCAAGGCGCCCGGTGTTTCCGGGCCGATCGGCCGCACAGGAGAGCGGCAGGGCTGCCGAGGCCGTGGTCGAGAAGCCGCACGCCAAGATCGGTCAGGTGCTGGTGGAACGCGATTTTTTGGCCGAGGCGCCCGCTCGATGAGCGTCGAGCGGAGACGGCGGATGGTCGAGCCCGAGCATCCGCAGTTGCCGATCGTGCGCGGTGGCGACTGGCTGGTCATGGCCACGACCCTGCTACAGCCCGAGGCGCAGCTGCTCTGGCCGGCCACGCCGGCGACGGCGGTCCAGACCGCATCGGAGGCCGCGCGGCGGCCGCTCGCACTGGACGCGCTGGCACAGATGCGGGCGGCCACTTCCTGGCTGTCGGCGCGGTCCCAGCCCGGACACGAGGTGTTTCCGCGGGGGCGCGGCGAGCACACGCCGTCGCCACAAGCGGCGCTGTACGTCGCCTTCCTGGAAGCCACCCTGGTCATGCGCGAGGGACGGGACGGGCAGGGGGGCGCGGCGCCGCCGGTCTACCGGCCCGCGGCCCAGCCGGCGCGCAACACGCTGGATCGGTCTGCTCATCACCTCGACCGGCGAACCATCCCTGGCCGACACCGTCCTGGACAGGCTTCTGCACAACGCTCATCCGGATCGCGCTGAAAGGCGAAAGCCGGCGCAAGCCGCGAGCTCCTGCTTGACCTATACAACACCATCAAGATACGACCGAAACAGACTGACGAGACGCCACCATCCCGGGCGCCATCAGATCGTAACGGTGCGCGGATAAAGCCCGGTATACCCGGTCGGCTTGGTCAGAAGCCGCACGCCGCCGTTTACGCCGCAAGGCAATTTGGCCAGATGGGAGCTTCAGGAATGAGCACCAGCGAACCCCAAACGCCCGTGGCGCGCAACATGCCGCAGTCGGTGCCGGCGTGGCGGCGGCTCGCCGGCCTTCTGCCAAGCCTGTTCGCCGCGCTCTTGGCGGTTGGGCTCGCCGTCGGCATCACCGTCCGCTGGGATGCCTGGGTCGGCGCGCCCGGTGCGCAGTGGACTGACGACGCCAATCTGCAAGCCGACACGACACCGCTCTCGGCCCAGGTCGCTGGACGCGTGTCTGCCGTTACGGTCGAGGATTTCGCGCGGGTGAAAGCCGGTCAGGTCCTGGTCCAGATTGATGACGCGCCGTTTCGCGCCATGCTTGCACAGGCTGAGGCCAACGTCTCGGCGGCGCAGGCGGCCATCGCAAATCTTGCGGCCCAGGAAAGTCTCCAGGAGACCAACATCGCCGCTGCAGACGCGCAGCTGCAGGGCGTCCATGCCACCGAGCAGCGCAATGAACTGGAGGCGCGGCGCCAGCAGACCCTGCTTGCCAGCCGCCTCGCCGGTACCGAGCAGGCGGTAGAGCAGTCCGATGCAGCCTACAAGCTGGCACATGCGCAGGCCTTGCAGGCCGAAGCGGCAGTAGAGGGCGCGCGGCGGCAACTTGCCGTACAGAAAACCCAGGAGGCGCAGCTCAGCGCCAATTTGAAGGCTGCGGAGGCGCAGCGCGATGTGGCCGCGATCAACCTCGGCTACACCCGAATCGCTGCCCCGACCGGCGGCATGGTCAGCCAGCGTCGGGTGTTTCCGGGACAAGTGGTTGCGGTCGGCACGCAGGTGATTTCGGTGGTTCCCCTGTCGCACCTTTACGTTATCGCCGACTACAAGGAGACGCAGCTCACGCACTTGACAACCGGTCAGCCGGCGTGGATCCGGGTTGACACTTTCGCCAGTGCGATGTTGCGCGGACACGTTGTCGGATGGTCGCCGGCGACGGGTTCGCAGTTCGCCCTGCTGCCGCCGGACAATGCTACGGGCAACTTCACCAAGGTCGTGCAGCGCGTGCCGGTAAAGATCGCCATCGACGATGATGCAGGACTTGGCGACCGACTGCGACCGGGCATGTCGGTGGAGGCGACGGTTGATACTGCTGCGCAGCCAGGATCGGACGCCGGAGACAACCCGTGAGCAGCACGATGGCGTCGGGACCACAGCGGCTTGCCGCCGAGGCGTATCACCACGCACCGGCGGCGCCGCGATGTGCGCGTCCGCTTGTCGGAATTGCGGCAGTGCTGCTTGGCGCCCTGATCTCCACGCTTTTCACACGCGTGACCAACTTTGGCCTCGCCGACTTGCGTGGTGCGGTTCATGCTGGCGCCGACGAGGGCGCCTGGATCACGACCGCGACGACCATCGGGCAGATGAGCGTCGGCCCGGTCGCCGCGTGGCTTGGATTGGTGTTCGGGGTGCGGCGGGTTCTCATGGTCTCGGCCGCTATCTTTGCAGTCGTATCAGCCCTAACGCCGCTCGCGCCCGATCTGCAGACACTTTTGGGCGCTGAACTGTTTCTCGGCCTTGCCTCCGGCACGTTCATTCCTCTGACCATCGGCTTCGTGCTACAGAGCCTGCCGCCGAAGCTATGGCCTTACGGAATTGCTGCCTATGGATTGAACCTGGAACTGTCGCTCAACATCCCAGCCTCACTTGAGGGCTACTATCTCGACCATCTGTCCTGGCACTGGATCTACTGGCAGGGCAGCATCCTGGCACTGCCAATGCTTGCCTGTATCTATTTCGGCATGCCGCGAGCAGCTATGAACCGCAACGCGTTGCGCGGCGCTGACGCGGCGGGAATGCTGTATCTGTCCGCTGGCTTCTCAATGCTGTATGCCGCGATCGACCAGGGCAATCGGCTCGACTGGCTGAATTCGGGACTGGTCTGGGGGCTCTTCGCTGGCGGGGGCCTGCTCACGGTCGCGTTCTTGCTGCGCGAACTCACCGCAAGGCGCCCCTGGATCAACCTGGGGTTCTTGATGCAACGTAACATCGCTCTGCTTGCGCTGATCCTGGTGCTCTACCGGTTCGTCATCCTGGCGACGAGCTACATCATCCCGCAATACCTGACCTCGGTGCAGAACTTCCGCTCGCTCGAAGTGGGCGACGTCCTGCTTTGGATCGCACTGCCGCAGTTCCTCATTGCTCCGGTGATTGCCACTATCCTGCGTGTCCTCGACCCGCGTTACATGCTTGCCATCGGGCTGTCTGCGATCGGGTGCGCCTGCTTCATTGCCACTGGGCTGACGCCGACCTGGGCCTCCGACGACTTCCTATTATCGCAGATCCTGCAGGCGTTCGGCCAATCCGCGGCGCTGATATCGTTGGTGCTATTCATGGTGCGCCACATCAGACCGGCCGATGCGCTTACTTTCGGCGTGCTTCTACAGACCGCGCGCCTGTTTGGTGGCGAGATCGGCACCGGTTTCATGCAGACCTTTGTCCGTGTTTGTGAGCAAACGGCGTCAAACCTGCTTGGCCTACACCTGCAGTCCGGCGCTGGTCCCGTCACCGCCCGGCTCGCAGACCTTGCGCATGTTATGCTGCCGCGCGCTCCGACGACCGACATCGCGATAGGCCGGGCCGCGTCATTGTTGGGAAACACCGTCCGGGCTCAGGCGAACGTTATCTCGTATATCGACGGCTTTGCCATTGTCGCGTGGACAACAGTGATCATGCTGGCGATGACCGGTCTGCTGCGCCGTGCACCGTCGGCATCCGGCTGACCCGCTGCGCATGCTAGCAACGAATGCGACCAACTTCCCGAGGCACCGAATTGGTTTGGGGCGTCGGCCGGCTCTACCTGATCGTACACGGTTTGCCGGATCGCGTTGGATTCGGTATCACATCGGGGCGAGCGCCAACTAGCGGCCAGCACTTGTCGTAACCCTCGTGCCAAAAGTGCCGATCTCGAAAATGCATAATATCAAAGGGATACGGTCGGACGCCTAGGACTGTCCAACAGGTTGCAGTCTATTCTCGCGGACGCCGGCGTCACGGCGTAGCCGATCGCCGATTGGTTCCACATCGCCATGCGGCCGCAGCATGCGACGCTGGCGGTGAGCGGATTGTCCTTCGACGGGCCGAGCCGCAAAGAGGCCAAGGCCACGATCGTCACGGAGGTCGAGCGGCTGTGCTGGCGCATCTGGAACGGCAATGCCCAGATCACCTTCGATTGCATCCGCAAGGTTATGCATGTCTACAAGGGTGAGCGCGGTCATCGAACCCGAGGCGCGCGTTCCAACGCGGCGACGACGAGCGGATCCAATCCAGCATGGCGGAGGTCGCCAAGAATTGCTTCGCGCATCGGTGGCGTCCAGGAGGACTGGATATGCTCGTGAATGCCGGCGCGCGCTTCGTCCTCGGGATAGGCGCGGAAGAAGCTGGCGATCTGGTTTGCCATGTGGACCAGCTTGTCGGTGTCCATGCGAGTGCCCTTCTTCTTCCGCGACCCAAGCCGCCGCCTAGTCGGCCGCGTCGTGCAGCGACGCGATGCGGGTCAGGGCGACATCCTCGTCGAAGAACCGTGCCTGCCAGTTGGACGGGCGGTTGGTCCGGCGGACCTGAACAGCCGTCACCTTGTATTCCGGGCAATTCGTCGCCCAGTCCGAGAAATCGGTCGTGATCACGTTGGCGCCGGTCTTGGCATGGTGGAAGGTCGTGTAGACCACGCTAGGCTGCATCCGTTCGCTGACCCGGGCGCGCAGCGCGATTTCTCCGGACCGGCTGGTCAGAGCCACCAGGTCGCCGTCGTTGATGCCGCGATTCTCGGCGTCGAACGGATGGATCTCCAGCACGTCTTCCTCGTGCCAGCGGCTGTTGTCTGTCCGCCGGGTCTGCGCGCCGACGTTGTATTGCGACAGGATGCGGCCGGTGGTGAGGATCAGCGGGAAGCGCGCGCCAGTGCGCTCCTCGGTGGGCACGAACTCGGTGAGCATGAAGCGGCCCTTGCCCCGTACGAAGCGGTCGACGTGCATCATCGGCGTGCCATGGGGTGCTGCGTCGTTGCACGGCCATTGCAGGGACCCGAGTTCGTCGATCTTGGCGAACGACACGCCGGCGAAGCTGGGTGTGAGCCGTGCGATCTCGTCCATGATCTCGCTCGGATGGTTGTAATGCATCGGGAAGCCGAGCGCGTTCGACAGCGCTACGGTCACTTCCCAGTCCGCAAGTCCGCCCAGCGGCGCCATGACACGCCGCACACGGTTGATCCGCCGCTCGGCGTTCGTGAAGGTGCCATCCTTCTCCAGGAACGAGGAGCCGGGCAGGAATATGTGAGCGTATTTCGCTGTCTCGTTCAGGAACAGGTCCTGCACGACGACGCATTCCATGGCGCCCAGACCGGCCGTGACATGCTGAGTGTCGGGGTCGGACTGCGCGATGTCCTCGCCCTGGATGTACAGCGCCTTGAACGTGCCGCCGACCGCCTCGTCCAGCATGTTGGGAATGCGCAGACCCGGTTCGGCGGAGAGCGGGACGCCCCAGCATGCCTCGAACATTTCACGGGCGGCGGCGTCGGAGACATGACGGTATCCACTCAGCTCATGCG
Organism: uncultured Pseudomonadota bacterium; assembly: GCA_963764895.1. GTDB lineage: Bacteria > Pseudomonadota > Alphaproteobacteria > Acetobacterales > Acetobacteraceae > CAVXUK01. Next base: position 1,279,347 of record CAVXUK010000004.1, on the reverse strand, counting down.
GGAAGCTGCCCATGTCGCAGGAGCCCTGCACGTTGTTCTGGCCGCGCAGCGGGTTCACACCGGCGCCCAGCTTGCCGATATTGCCCGTCGCCATGGAAAGGTTCGCGATCGCCATGACGGTCGTGCTGCCCTGGCTGTGCTCGGTCACGCCAAGCCCGTAATAGATCGCCGCGTTGCCGCCGGTCGCGAACAGCCGGGCCGCCGCGCGCACGTCCGCCGCGGGCACGCCGGTCAGATGCTCGGTCGCCTCGGGGGAGTTGTGGTCGAGCGCGATGAACCGTGCCCAGCCCTCGAACGCGTCGAGGTCGCAGCGGGCGCGAATATAGTCCTGGTCGATCAGCCCCTCGGTGACGATGACGTGCGACATCGCATTGAGCAGCGCGACGTTCGTGCCGGGCAGCAGCGCCAGATGGTGCTCGGCGCGGATATGCGGCGACTTCACCAGGTCGATCCGGCGCGGGTCCGCCACGATCAGCTTCGCGCCGGCCCGCAGCCGCTTCTTCATGCGCGAGGCAAACACCGGATGCCCGTCCGTCGGATTGGCGCCGATCACCAGGATCACGTCCGAATGCGCGACGGAGGCGAAATCCTGCGTGCCCGCCGATGTTCCGAACGTCGTCTTCAGCCCGTAGCCGGTGGGCGAGTGGCAGACACGGGCGCAGGTATCGACGTTGTTGTTGCCGAACGCGCCACGGATCAGCTTCTGGACCAGGAAGGTCTCCTCATTCGTGCAGCGCGAGGAGGTGATGCCGCCGATGGCGTCCCGCCCGTACTTGGCTTGGATGCGCTTGAATTCGCTGGCGGCGTGGGCGATCGCCTGGTTCCAGCTCACTTCCCGCCACGGGTCGGTGATCGCGGCGCGGATCATCGGCTTGGTCTTGCGGTCCTTGTGCGTGGCATAGCCGAACGCGAAACGGCCCTTCACGCAGGAATGGCCCGCGTTGGCCCCGCCCTCCTTGTAGGGAACCATGCGGACAACGGTCTCGCCCTTCATCTCCGCCTTGAACGAGCAGCCGACGCCGCAATAGGCGCAGGTGGTGACAACGGAGTGTTCAGGCGTGCCGAGCGCGATGACCGATTTCTCATTCAGCGTCGCGGTCGGGCAGGCCTGCACGCAGGCACCGCAGGAGACACATTCCGAGGCCATGAAATCGGTGCCGCCGGCGGAGATCTTGGAGGCGAAACCGCGGCCGTCCATGGTCAGCGCAAAGGTGCCCTGGACTTCCTCGCAGGCGCGCACGCAGCGCGAGCAGGCGATGCATTTGCTGGCCTCGAACGTGAAGTATGGATTGCTCTCGTCCTTCGGCGCGTCGAGGTGGTTGGCGCCCTCGTAGCCATAGCGGACCTCGCGCAGCCCGACCGCGCCCGCCATGTCCTGCAGCTCGCAATCACCGTTGGCCGAGCAGGTCAGGCAGTCGAGCGGATGGTCGGAGATGTACAGCTCCATCACCCCGCGGCGACGCTTGGCGATGTCGGCGTTCTGCGTGTGGACGACCATGCCCGCCTCGGCCGGGGTGGTGCAGGAGGCCGGGTAGCCGCGCCGGCCTTCGATTTGCACCAGGCACAGCCGGCAGGAGCCGAACGGCTCCAGGCTCTCGGTGGCGCAGAGTTTCGGGATCTGCGTGCCGACCGTCATCGCCGCGGCCATGACCGAGGTGCCTTTCGGCACCGTCACGGGCTGGCCGTCGACGGTCAGGGTCACGCTCTCGTGGGCCATGCGGATCGGGGTGCCGTAGTCGAGTTCGCGGATCAGGGCCATGCCGTCCTCTTTATTCCGCCGCCGCCGGGAGACGGGCAGGGCGGGCGAAGTCGTCGCGGAAATGCGTCAGCGCGCTGTTGACCGGGATCGGCGTGAGACCGCCCATGGCGCAGAGCGAGGCGTCGGTCATGAGCTCGCACAGGTCGTCGAGCACCGCGAAGTTCTTGGCCGGTTCGATGCCGGCGCGGATGCGGTCGATCACTTCCATGCCGCGCACCGCGCCGATGCGGCAGGGGGTGCACTTGCCGCAGCTTTCGGCGGCGCAGAACTCGAACGCGAAGCGCGCCTGGGCTGCGAGGTCCACGCTGTCGTCGAACACCACGACGCCGCCATGCCCCAGCAGGCCGCCGGCGCGGGCGAACGCCTCGTAGTCCAGCTTGGTGTCCAGCAATGCGTCGGGGAAGTAGGCGCCAAGCGGGCCGCCGACCTGGACGGCGCGGAACTTCCGGCCGCTGGCGGTGCCCTGGCCCCAATCCTCGATCAGCCCGCGCAGCGTGCCGCCGAACGGCACCTCGATCAGCCCGCCGCGCTTGATGTTGCCGGCCAGTTGGACGGCGAGCGTGCCACGCGAGCGGCCCATGCCGAACGCGGCGTAGGCCTCGGCGCCGTTTGCCAGGATCCACGGCACGCCGGCCAGCGACAGCACGTTGTTGACCACGGTGGGCCGCCCGAACAGGCCCTGGATCGCCGGCAGCGGCGGCTTGGCGCGCACCACGCCGCGCTTGCCTTCCAGGCTATCCAGCAACGAGGTTTCCTCGCCACAGATATAGGCCCCGGCGCCGACGCGCACATCGAGCTCGAAGGCGTGGCCCGATCCCATCACGTCGTCGCCCAGCAGCCCGTCGCGACGCGCCGCTATAATCGCGGCGCGCATCGTGGCGACCGCGTGCGGGTATTCCGAGCGCGTGTAGATGTAGCCCTTGGTCGCGCCCACGGCGATACCCGCGATCGTCATGCCTTCGATCAGGCTGAACGGGTCGCCCTCCATCAGCATCCGGTCGGCGAAGGTACCGCTGTCGCCTTCGTCGGCGTTGCAAACGATGTATTTCCGATCGGACGGCGCTTGGCGGACGGTGTTCCACTTGATCCCGGTCGGGAATCCCGCGCCACCGCGCCCGCGCAGACCGGAGCGCGTCACCTCGTCGACGATCGCGGCACCGTCCATGCCGAGCGCCCGCGCCAGCCCGTCGTAGCCGCCATGCGCGCGATAATCAGCGACCAAGACCGGATCCACGATTCCGCACCGGGCGAATGTCAACCGTGTCTGGCCGGCGAACCAGGGGTGGTCCTCCGGGCGCCCGATCCGCGAGGGATGCGCGCCGCCGCTCAGCATGCCCGCCGCCAGCAGGCCGGGCACGTCCGCCGGCCGCACCGGACCATAGGCGATGCGCCCCTCCGGGGTCTCGACCTCGAGCAGCGGTTCCAGCCAGACAGCGCCGCGGCTTCCGGTGCGCACGATGTCCAGCGCGAGCCCGAGCCGATCAGCCTCGGCGCGCAGCGCCCGCAGCACGCGATCGGCGCCGAGCGCCAGGGCGGCCGCGTCGCGCGGCAGGAAAACGCGGGTCATAGGCGTCGCGCCCCCTCGATCAGGTCGGTGAGGGCGTCGTCGTCGAGCCGGGCGAGGGGCTCGCCGTCCAGCAGCGCCGCCGGGCCGCAGGCGCACAAGCCGAGGCAATAGGCTTGCTCGACCGTCAGCACGCCGTCGACGCTGGTTCCGCCCCACCCGATGCCAAGCCGGCCGAGCAGGCGTTCGGCCAGCGCGACCCCGCCGACGGACTGGCACGCCTCCGCCCGGCAGACCTTCAGAACGTGGCGGCCCGGCGGCGCGTGGCGGAAGTCGTGATAGAAGGACACGATCCCATGCACCTCGGCGCGCGACAGATTCAGGGCGTCGGCTATCAGCTTCTCGCTTTCTTTCGGGACATGACCGAAGGCGTCCTGCAGCGCGTGCAGGATCGGTAACGCCGCGCCTTCAAGGCCCGCGTGGGCCGCGATGATCTCCCAAGCGGCGGCGGGGTCCCAGCCGATGGGAGCCGCGGAACCCGTGTCGCCCGTCGATGCTGTCACCGATGCTTGTCTCCCGCCCGCCCGCCCATGCCTCGGTTGGCACTAAGCGCCGTTCGACGGTTACCAATCAAGCCACCAACTCCGTTCCGTGATAGCGGGATAACCCGGAAGCGCTGTTCCCCGGATTCGCAATAACTGTCAATAGACTTGTTTCTTGTAAGATTTGAACTCCGCGGCGGGTGCCCATCCACACTCCGCAGGCATCAAGGCACGTGCGCACGGTCAGTCCTCCTCCTCGTCGGCGGCAGGGCCTACCCTGATCCTGCCGACGGCCCCCTGGGTGCCGAACACCATCAGCAGCACGGAGGGGCGGGTGAGCGCAACGTACGCCATCTCAGGATCGGTCAGTTCCTCCACATCGGTGGGCAGCGCCACCGGCCGGTCCAGCCCGTTGAATCGGCGCACGGCATCGACGACCAGCCTTCCGTCGGAACCCTTGTGGCGCTTGCGGTCTTTGATCTTCTAGCCCGCATCATATCCGCGAGGGCCGCCGGTTTCCGTGGTCTTGACCGATTGGCTGTCGATCACGCCTGCGGTCGGGCTTGCCTCGCGTCCGTCCGCCTCACGCGAGGCCATGACCAGCGCATGGTTGGTCTGCGGCAGCGTTCCATCCTGTACCCAGCGATAGAAATAGCCCTGAACGGTCGAATAGGGCGGGAAAGCTTTCGGTAACCGGCGCCATTGGCAACCCGTCACGGCGACATGGAGCAGCGCATCAACAACGCCGCGCAGGTCGGTCGTGCGCCGCCGTCCGATCGGAGAAGGTCGCGCCATGAACGACACAACCGGCGCCCATTCCGCATCTGTCTGATCGCTTGCATAGCGTCGCGACGCCCGCCGGTACTACGGGCGAGTGACGTCAGCCCAGGGCATCCGCGGCTCCGTCGGGTCTCGCAAACCAACAGAATCACAACCCACTGAAATCACTTAACCCTTTTTTCAGTCAGGCTCCGAAAAAACGGTCCATGAGCCCACAGATTGGATTGGTAGCGTAATTCATGTCCACTTTTTCATAACAGAGCGAAACATGATTACGGCGCGACCTGGTCCGGGCATGGATCACGCCGCGATCGGCCGGCTCGTGCCAGACAGCTCGCGGGGATTGTCACGGATGTGTTCCACCGCCCGTAGCGCGAGGGCCGACATTGTCGCTGTCGGACTCACCACACCGCCGGTTGCGCGCACGCTGCCGTTCATGATGAACAGGTTCGGCACGTCCGGGCGGCACTGTCAAGTTGGTGGCCGAGCCGAATTTTCGTTCCCGATATCCCTGCGCCACCACCGCGACCTACCACGCCGGGCAGGCGCCGGGTCGTGGTGCTGGCGGCATTCTCTATCTTCAATCAGCGAACAGGTGCTATAGTATTGATTCGCCAGTCGCTGAGGTTCGCGGGAGCGTGTGGCAGTGGAACTGAGCCGTCGTGGCTTCATCAAGCTCACCGGGGCCGGGCTTGCGGCGTCGAGTCTTGGCGCGCTTGGCTTCGGCTTCGCTGGTGCTGCCCTGGCGGCCTCGGTCCGGCCGTTCAAGCTGGAGGCCACGACCGAGACCCGCAACACCTGCACTTATTGCGCCGTCGCCTGTGGCATTCTCATCTACTCCCTCGGCGACCGCGCGAAGAACGCGCTGTCCGACATCATCCACATCGAGGGCGATCCGGACCATCCGGTGAACCGCGGCACACTGTGCCCGAAGGGGTCGGCGCTGCTCGACATCGTGCACGCGCCCACCCGGCTGCAGGTCCCGAAACACCGCGCACCCGGCAGCGCTGACTTCAAGCCGGTCTCGTGGGACTTCGCGCTGACCCGCATTGCCACGCTGATGAAGCAGGACCGTGACGCGAATTTCGTCACCAAGAATGCCGCCGGCACCACGGTCAACCATTGGCTCAGCACCGGCATGCTGGGGGCGTCCGCGGCGTCGAGCGAAACGGCCTACCTGACCTGGAAAATTGTCCGCTCGTTCGGAATGCTGGTCTTCGACAACCAAGCCCGCGTTTGACACGGACCGACGGTGGCCAGTTTGGCCCCAACATTCGGTCGCGGCGCGATGACCAACACGTGGCAGGACATCAAGAATGCCAACGTGGTGGTCGTCATGGGCGGCAATGCTGCCGAGGCGCACCCGTGCGGCTTCAAATGGGTGATCGAGGCGAAGATCGAGAATGGCGCCAAGCTGGTGGTGGTGGACCCGCGCTTCACCCGGACCGCCTCGGTCGCCGACCTTTACGCCCCAATCCGTCCAGGGACCGACATTGCGTTCCTGAGCGGCGTGATCCGCTATCTGCTGGAGAAGGGCGCGATCCAGCACGAATATGTACGGGCATACACCAACGCTGGCCTGATCGTGAAGGAAGGCTTCGGCTTCGAGGATGGGCTGTTCACCGGCTACAAGGAGGAGACAGGCAGCTACGACAAGTCGAGCTGGGACTATGAACTCGACGAGCAGGGCTTCGCCAGGATCGACGACACGTGGCAGCACCCGCGCTGCGTGATGAGTTTGCTGCGCAAGCATGTGGACCGTTACACGCCAGGGATGGTGTCGCGCATCTGCGGCACGCCGCAGGAGAAGTTCCTGCAGGTCTGCGAACTGTTCGCCTCCACCGCGCCGCCCGACAAAGCGATGACCAGCCTGTTCGCCCTCGGCTGGACGCAGCATTCAATCGGCGCCCAGAACATCCGCACGATGGCGATGGTCCAGTTGCTGCTGGGCAACATCGGTGTGGCGGGCGGCGGCATGAATGCGCTGCGTGGCCACTCGAACATCCAGGGGCTGACCGATATCGGCCTGATGTCGGACCAGATGCCCGGCTACCTTACGCTGCCGCACGATAGCGAGACCACATTCGAGGAGTATATGAGGACGCGGCAATACAAGCCGCTGCGCCCTGGGCAGACGAGCTACTGGCAGAATTATCGGAAGTTCATCGTCAGCTTCCAGAAGGCGATCTACGGCGAGGCGGCGCGGGCCGAGAATGACTGGGCCTATGACTGGCTGCCGAAGCTCGACGTGCCGATGTACGACATCATCCGGGCCTTCGATATGATGGCGAACGGCCAGATGAACGGCTACATCTGCCAGGGCTTCAACCCGATGCAGGCATTCCCCGACCGGGGCAAGATCCGCCGCGCGCTGGGCAAGCTGAAATTCCTCGTCACTATGGACCCGCTGGATACCGAGACGTCCCGGTTTTGGGAGGATTTCGGCCCGCAGAACCCGTCCGATCCGGCTAGCATCCAGACGGAAGTCTTCCAGTTACCGACGACCTGCTTCGCCGAGGAGAACGGCTCGCTGGTCAATTCGGCGCGCTGGCTGCAATGGCACTGGAAGGCGGCCGAGCCGCCGGGCGAGGCGCAGTCCGACATCTGGATCATGTCCGGGATCTTCCACCGGATGCGCGAGATGTACCGCAAGGATGGCGGTGCGTTCCCCGATCCGATCCTGAATCTGACCTGGAACTACACGAACCCAGTCAACCCGGACCCGGAAGAACTGGCGAAGGACATGAACGGGCGGGCGCTCGTCGATATCAAGGACGCCACAGGGACGGTGACACTTCGCGCCGGCCAGTTGCTCGACGACTTCGCCCAGTTGCGCGACGATGGCACGACCGTGTCCGGTTGCTGGATCTTTGCGGGCTGCTACACGGAGAAAGGCAACCAGATGGCCCGTCGCGATGCGACGGACCCGCGAGAACAGGGCATCGCGCCGAACTGGGCGTGGGCGTGGCCGGCCAACCGGCGCATCCTGTACAATCGCGCCAGTGCCGACGTCGCCGGGAAGGCCTGGAACCCGAGCAAGCCGATCATCGAGTGGAACGGCAGCCACTGGGTTGGCATTGATGTGCCCGACTATGCGCCGACCACCAAGCCATCCGACGCGGTCGGGCCGTTCATCATGAACGCCGAGGGGGTCGGGCGCCTGTTTGCTCGCGACGAGATGGTGGAAGGCCCGTTTCCTGAGCATTACGAACCTTTCGAATCGCCGTCGCCGAACGTCCTGCACCCGAAGGTCCGGACGAACCCTGCGGCGCGCGTGTTCGCCGACGACCGGGCGGCGTTCGGGACTGCGCCGGACTTCCCCTATGTCGCGACCACTTACCGGTTGACCGAGCATTTCCATTTCTGGACCAAGCACGCCCTGATCAACGCGATCCTGCAGCCGGAGGAGTTCGTCGAGATCGGCGAAGCCCTGGCGAAGGAGAAGGGGATCGCGCAAGGCGGCTGGGTACGCGTGGCCTCGAAGCGCGGGGTGGTCGTCTGCAAGGCGTATGTCACCAAGCGCATCCGCCCGCTGACGGTCGACGGCAAGCCGACGCATGTGATCGGCGTGCCGCTTCACTGGGGCTTCACGGGACAAGCGCGAAAGGGCTACGGCGCCAACACGCTGACCCCGTCGGTTGGTGACGCCAACACGCAAACGCCGGAATTCAAGGCATTCCTGGTCAACGTCGAGCCGACCGGCGCCCCGGTCGCCTGAAGGAGCAGCCGATGGCCGACCTGCAGTCCCAGGACTACATCCGTCGCTCGGCAACGACGATGACACCGCCGTCGGTCCGCGACCACGAACAGCAAGTGGCGAAGCTGATCGACGTCAGCCGCTGCATTGGCTGCAAAGCCTGCCAGTCCGCCTGCATGGAGTGGAACAACCTGCGGCAGGAGATCGGGTATTTCGAAGGCACCTACGACAATCCCTTGGATCTGGCCCCGAGCGTCTGGACGGTGATGCGCTTCACCGAATGGGAGGACGAGCAGGGCAATCTGGAATGGCTGATCCGCAAGGACGGCTGCATGCATTGCGAGGACCCCGGCTGCCTGAAGGCGTGCCCGTCCCCCGGCGCGATCGTGCAATATGCCAACGGCATCGTCGACTTCATCAGCGAGAACTGCATCGGCTGCGGCTATTGCGTCAAAGGCTGCCCGTTCAATATCCCCCGGGTCAGCCCGGTCGACCACAAATCGTACAAATGCACGCTGTGCTCCGATCGCGTCGGGGTTGGGCTGGAGCCGGCCTGCGTCAAGGCATGCCCGACCGGGGCGATCATGTTCGGCTCGAAGGTCGATATGACGGCATGGGCCGGAGAGCGCATCGTGGACCTCAAGTCCCGCGGCTTCGCGAATGCCGGGCTTTACGATCCGCCGGGCGTGAGCGGCACGCACGTGATGTATGTCCTGCATCACGCCGACAAACCGTCGATCTATGCGGGCTTGCCGGACAAGCCCCATATCAGCGCGTTCGTTGCTGCCTGGAAGGGCATCTTCAAGCCGGTGGCGCTGGCCGCCATCGCATTCACGGTGCTCGCCGGGTTCTTCCACTGGATCATCGCCGGGCCGAACCAGGTCCAGCCGGAGGACGAGGCCGAAGCGAAGCATCTGCTGCAAGGGGCCCCCCCTGCGGATGCACCGAGATGACGCGTCCGCAGGGAACGCTGATCCGCAACACGGTCACTGCCCGGATCAACCACTGGATCACCGGCGGCTGCTTCGTGCTGCTGCTGCTGTCCGGCCTTTCAATGTTCTACCCGCTGCTATTCTGGCTCTCCGGCTTGTTCGGTGGCGGCCAATGGACGCGGGCAATCCATCCGTGGATCGGGATCGTGCTGCTGGTCAGCTATGCCGGGCTGATCGTGCAGTTCTGGCGCGACAACCTGCCGAGCTGGGACGATCTCGCCTGGATGATGGCCATCGACCGCGTGCTGGTGAATAAGGAGGAAGGCGTCCCGGAGGTCGCCCGCTTCAATGCCGGCCAGAAATTCGTCTTCTGGTCGATGGCGTTGTTGGTCCCAGTGCTGTTCGTGACCGGTATTGTGATCTGGGACGTCTATTTCTCCCCCTATACCACCATTGAGCAGCAGCGGATCGCCGTTCTGATCCATTGCGTGGCTGCTGCGGCGGCGATCATCGTCTGGATCATCCACGTCTATGCTGCAATTTGGGTGCAGGGCTCGGTCCGGGCGATGACTCAGGGCTATGTGACCCCCGGCTGGGCTTGGCGGCATCACCGTAAGTGGCTGCGGCGCCTGGCCGCCAGTGGCTCCCCTGGCCCAAGGCCGCGTGCATGAGCCAGAGCGTATGAGGCAAGGCGAGGTAGCGCCGAAGGGCGCGTGGACTGGGGATCCGCTCGGCGGCGTGAAAGCGCCGGAGGCGCTGATCCTGCCCGACCCCGCGACAAGGTTTACCCGCAGCGCCGCCCGGCTGGAGGTTCTGGCGGATGGACATCCGATGGCGGAATGGCTGCGTTTCATGGCGCAGCTTGCCCACGCCCAGCATGTCGTCGCGTCCACGCTCGGGCCTCTCGCAGGTCCGACGCGTGCCGCGGTGGAACAGGCGGTGACTGCGGGCATGCCGCCGCTCGCCACAGATGGACATCGCCGCGACCCGGCGTGGCGCGAGGGCCTCGCCATGCTGCTCGACGCGTGCGCCAGCTATGCGGCGCCGGCCCCGGCGCGGGCGGTGATGGCGTGCCTGCACGATCACGAGGCCGGCACGGTGGAGGCTCTAGCGGACGGATTTCTTCATGGCGTCGTGGAGTTCGGCCGATGTGGGCGTTCTGCTCTATGTTGCAGCCACGCTGCAGGTGTATTTCACCCGTCTGGCCGGGGATTTGCCCGTATCTTCCTTGCGGCTACTCCCGCAGCGCGGGCTATGCCCTTGCTGCGGCTCGACGCCGGTCTCGGGCGTGGTGACGGCCTCAGGCCAGACGCCTGGGACGCGCTATCTCTACTGCTCGCTGTGCGCCACAGCTTGGAATTATGTGCGAGCCGTGTGCATCACCTGCGGCCAATCACGTTCGCTGGCGCTGGAGGGGATCGATGGCGATGCCGGCGCGGTCAAAGCCGAGACCTGCAACGACTGCAACAGCTACGCGAAGATGTTTTACCAGGCGAAGGACATGCAGGTGGACCCATTTGCGGACGACCTTGCGACGCTGGGGTTAGACCTCATGGTTGCGGAGGCCGGCTGGGCGCGCCACGCGCCGAACCCGCTGCTGCTTATCGGCTAGCACCGGTCTCGTCTGCCGCCCCCTCTGCGAGTCGAAAATGCCGATGCCGTGCCTATTTCAAGCAGGCTGGTGCAGCGCAGTTCCTGGGAAAGTCCCTTCATGTCCGAATCCTTCATCCGCCTGACCAGTCTGGCCCATGGTGGCGGATGCGGCTGCAAGCTCGCGCCATCGGTCCTGCAGCAGCTTCTCGCCGGGCAGCCGGAGGCGGCGCCCTATGCACAGCTTCTTGTCGGCACGGAAACCGGCGACGACGCAGCAGTCTGGCAGATCGATGACCGGCATTGCGTCATCGCCACCACGGACTTTTTCATGCCCGTGGTCGATGACCCGCGCGATTTCGGCCGCATCGCCGCAGCCAACGCCTTGTCGGATGTCTACGCCATGGGTGGAAAGCCCGTCATGGCGCTTGCGATCCTGGGCATGCCGCTGGACAAGCTGCCGGTGGAGACAGTGCGCGCCATTCTGCACGGCGGCGCCTCGATCTGCGCCGAGGCCGGCATCCCGGTCGCCGGCGGCCACTCGATCGACGCGCCGGAGCCGATCTACGGCCTCGCCGTGATCGGGCTGTGCAGCCCCGCCAACATCCGGCGCAACTCGGGCGCGCGGCCGGGCGACGCGCTGATCCTGACCAAGGGCATCGGCGTCGGCATCTATTCCGCGGCTTTCAGGAAGGAGGCGCTTGCCGAGGACGCCTATGCCGAAATGATCGCCTCGACGACCCTGCTGAACCGGGTCGGCCATACGTTGGCGCAGGACGAGGATGTGCACGGCATGACGGATGTGACCGGCTTCGGCCTGCTCGGACATGGGTTGGAACTGGCGCGCGGCGGCGGGGTCAGCCTTGATGTCGAGTACGCTCGCATCCCGTTCCTTGCGCAGGCGGAGGCGCTGGCCGAGGCCGGATATGTCACCGGTGCGTCCGGGCGAAACTGGGGCAGCTATGGCGACGGGGTCGTCCTGCCGCCGAGGCTGCCGGGATGGCGGCGCGCTTTGCTCACCGACCCGCAAACGTCCGGCGGGTTGCTGATCGCCTGCGCGGCGGCGCGCGCCGAGCCCATCCGCGCCGCCATCGAAGCCGCCGGCTATCCTCGCGCCCAGATCATCGGGTCGGTCACAGCGGGAGACCCGGTCGTCCGGATCATCTGACCCGGCTCAGTGGGGAGCGATCTCCTCCAGCTTCAGCCGGAGCCCTCGCGCGTCGAAGAACTCGCCGTCGTTGAGAATCGAGTGGTCCTTTTCCAGATGCCGCGCCAGGGATGCGAGGCGCCGCCTGGCGGTGGCGTCGTCAATCAGCCCCGACCGGTCGGCCTGAAAGAACGCCACGCCATTCCAGCTCGCGCCGGAGCCGGCGAAGAGCCGCACCATGTCGGCCCACCGCGTCTCGTCGCCGATAACGTGGAGATAGGAAGACCGCAGCAGGCCGACTGAACGTCTCGCCGATCTCCACCAGCACGATCAACATGGTGAAGGCACTGACCCGGGCGAATGTCCCGACCAGCCAATCGTCGAAATCGGTGATGCACGGCGCTGTCATCAGGAGCCGCTCCGGAAAGACGCCGGCGGAAGAGAGCGGGAGTCGAACCCACCTGAGACAGGCTCACTGCCCCACTCGGATTTGAAGTCCGAACGTCCCACCAGGGACGATTCTCCTCCGTCTGCCTCGGCGGACGAAAGCACGAAGGTTTCGAACAAGTCCAGCCGGTGCTTGTTGACCCGGCGCAGGTCCTCCCGGCGCAGCGTGACGCCGTGCCGGTCGAAGAAATCGAGGATCTGGATGGCAACCTTGCGGCCGTTGTCCACGCGGTCGCGGAACTGCGCAGCTGTGAACCCGCCGCCGTCCGCGTGGGCCGCCACGTCGGCGAGGATGGTCACCATCTCGTGGACGGTCGGCGCGCAGGAAGAAATGGTCATGCGCCACCTCGTCCGCCCAGCCCATCCGCCCAGCCAGCTTGAGCAGCCGCCGGACATCGCGTTCTGGCTGTCCGGTCGTGCTGCGCGATGTCGCGCACCCGGGGTGGACGGAACCGCTCCGCACCGCCCAGCAGTGGCGCGATCGCGCCCCAGGCGGCCTCGTCCTTCGACCGTCAGGCGGACCGTATGCGTGGCCAGGCGGACGAACGACCCGTCCAGCGCGAGCTCGCCGTTCCGGGCTGCCCTTTGCAGCGCGACGACGAAGACCGGCGCCGGCAGCCGTGGCTGCAGAAGCAGCCGCAGTCTTTCCCGGCCGATGCCCTGAAGGTCGGGGTTCTCGGCATGGTAGGCGGCAAGCTGCTCCAGCAGGCTGGAGGTGAAGAGCCGCCAACGGTCCGGCGCCATGGCGATCCTGGTGTCGCCGGACTCCAGAAGCACCAGGCCTAGCTCCTCGGCCAACCGCTCCGCCTGCGACGGCGGGCAAGGCGCGGTCCCGGGCGAAGACGGCGAGATCCCACGCGAAGGGCGGCGCGGCCAGCAGGGCGGCGAAGGCGGCCAGCGGGTCGGCGAGGGCCAGGGCAGCGCGCTGCATCTGCCGTTCCGGCGAGCGCCGTCGCCGGGCCGGCGGGACGCAGATCGATGAACCGGCCGCCGCCGATCGTGCGCTGCGCCGATACGTCCCGGATGACGTAGCGGTCCAGCGACCGCGGCGGCGATCGGCCGGTCGAGCACCAGTTGGACATGCGGCCGACGCGCCCGGCTGGATCGGCTCGTCGCCGAGCAGGACGATGCGCGCGCCCACCTCGGCCGCCGCGTGATGCAGCCGCACCGGAAACCACTGGCCGACCGGCTTCGCCTCGCCGGGCAGCAGGCGCAGCCCGGCGTCGATACGGTCCGTGGGCGCGTGCAGTGCCGGGTCGAGCACGACGTCGCCGCGCCGGACCGTCTCCTTGGCAATGTCCGGCCCCGCCAGGTTGAGCGCGCAGCGGTCGCCGGCGCGTCCCGACGTCCGCCGGACGGTTCTGGGCATGCAGCGAGCGCACCCGCGCTGGCAGGCCGGACGGGCTGACCAGCACCTGGTCGCCCACGTGCACCATGCCGGACAGCACAGTGCCGGTGACGCACGACTCCGACGCCGGACAGCGTGAAGACGCGATCGACTGCGAGGCGGAACCGCCCCGCCGCCGACCGGTCCGCTGTCTGGCGGCCTCCGCGGCGAGGCGGGTGCGCAACTCCTCCACGCCCAGGCCGGTCAGCGCCGAGACAGGCAGGATGTCCGCGCCCTCCAGCACTGTTCCGGCGGTCACGGCCCTGATCTCGGCGGCCACCACCGCCAGGCGCTCGGGCGGGACGAGATCGGCCTTCGTCAGCGCCACCAGCCCGCGCCCGATGCCGAGCAGGTCGATGATCGCCAGATGTTCCAGCGTCTGCGGCTTGATCCCGTCATCGGCGGCGACCACCAGCAGGGCGAAATCGATCCCGCTGGCGCCGGCCAGCATCGTATGCACGAACCGCTCATGGCCCGGCACGTCGACGAAGCCGAGCACCGGGCCGCCCTGGGTCGGCAGATAGGCGAAGCCGAGATCGATGGTGATGCCCCGCGCCTTCTCCTCCTTCAGCCGGTCGCCATCGACGCCGGTCAGCGCCTTGACCAGAGCGGTCTTGCCATGGTCGATATGGCCGGCGGTGCCGATGATCATGACGCCAACTCCGGCAGCATCTGCTGCGCCCGACGTTCGGCCTCGGCAACCTCCTCCGGCGATAGTGCGGCACGGACCGGCCCGAGGAACGGCGTCGCCAATTTGCTGCCACCCGCCTGGCCCCTCAACAGCCACGCCAGCGCCGCGACCCGATCGAGTGGCACGCCGCTGCCAAGATGATGCGCCGCGCCCAGCATCGCCTGCGCATCGGCGTCACCTCGCTCGGCCGCACGACGCCACCAATGGGCGGCGACGGCCGGATCACGCTCCACCCCGATCGCGTTGTGATAGAGCATGCCCAGCCGGGTCATCGCGGCGGCGACGCCGTTCTCGGCAGCCGCCAGCGCCCAGCGATGCGACTCGGCCGGGTCGGCCGGGATCAGATCGCCCTCCAGCAGCACCCAGCTCAGCATGTCCTGCGCCGGACCGTCACCCTGCTCCGCAGCAGCCCGGTAGAGTTTGGCGGCGCGCGGGCCATCGGTCGGAACGCCCAGCCCTTTGAAGTAGGCCATCGCCAGGTTGCGCTGCCCCAGCGGGTCGCCGCCCTCGGCAGCGAGCGACAGCCATCGCACGGCGAGACCCGGATCACGCTCGACCCCCAGTCCCTCGAAAAAGCAGGCGCCGATATTGTTCTGCGCGCGTGCCACGCCCGCCTGGGCGAGCGGCTCCCACAACGCCAACGCGGTGGCGTAGTCACCCGCCGTGGCCGCGGCCCGTGCCTCGGTCAGCGCGTCGCGAGGCGGGGGATGGTGGCCCGTCAGCCGTTCAAGCCAGCGCATGGCGGTTCAGGAAGGAGAGGCTGGACAGAAACGCCGCTTCGTCGGTCAAGCATCGCAGATCGAGCGTCAGGCCGCCATCCTCGATCCGCCCGATCACCGGCCGCGCCAGGCCGCGCAGGGACGCCGCCAGCCGGTCCAACGCGCCGCCCCCTGCGCGCGACCGGATGACGAGGCCGGCGCTGGCGATCGTGTCGAGCGGCAGCGCGCCGGAGCCGATCTGGCTGCGGCAGTCGCACGGCGCCACCGTGAAGGCCGCGCCGACGGCCTGCGCCACGGAAGGCAGCAGGCGCTGCGCCTGGGCCGCGATCTCCGCCTGGGGCCGGGCCAGAAACCGCAAGGTCGGCAGACGCTCGGCGAGACGATCGGGGTCGCGGTAGAGCTTCAGCGTGGCCTCGATCGCCGCCAGCCGGATCTTGTCGACCCGCAGCGCGCGTTTCATCGGGTTGCGGTTGATAGCGGCGATCAGCGCCTGCCGGCCGACGATGAAGCCCGCCTGTGGCCCCCCGAGCAGCTTGTCGCCGGAAAACGTCACCACGCCTGGCGCCCTGAGCGACCGCCTCGCGTACGGTCGGCTCCTTCTGCAGCCCGTAGCGCGACAGATCCACCAGCGTGCCGGATCCCAGGTCGTTCATCAGCGGCACATTCGCTTCGTCCGCAATCACGGCCAAGTTCGGCGGCGCTGACCTCGGCGGTGAAGCCCTGGATGCGATAGTTGGAGGTGTGGACCTTCAGGATCACCCCGGTCTGCGCGGTCAACGCAGCGCGGTAATCCTTGGGATGGGTGCGGTTGGTTGTGCCCACCTCGACCAGTCGCGCGCCCGCCCGCGCCATGATGTCCGGCATGCGGAAGGCGCCGCCGATCTCGATCAGCTCGCCGCGCGACACGATCGCGTCGCGACCATCGGCCAGGGTATTGAGAGCGAGAAGCACCGCGGCCGCATTGTTGTTCACCAGCGTCGCGTCTTCGGCGCCGGTCAGATCGCACAGGAGGGCCCGGACATGGTCATCCCGCTCGCCGCGCTTGCCTTCCAGCAGGTCGAACTCCAGCGCCACCGGGTCGCGCATGGCCGCCACCGCCGCCATCGATCGCGGCCTCGGCGAGCACCGCGCGGCCAAGATTGGTATGCAGCACTGTGCCGGTGAGGTTGAACAAAGGGCGCAGGCCGGAGCGGTCTTCCATCTCCAGTTGGGCGAATGCCTGGAGCGACAGGTTCTCGGCGTCGGGAGCGGATGACGTGCCGGCCCGCAACGCGGCGCGCGCGTCCTCCAGCGCCGCGCGGACGGCGTCGGTGGACGCCATGCGGCCGAAACGCTCCAGCAGCTCCGAAGCCGCGGCGGTTTTCAGAACGGCATCCACAGACGGCAGATCGCGAAGACTCGCGGGTCCGGAACCTTTCATGTCCACCTCCGCCACCAAGCCCGTCAGCATCGACGCCGCAACCTGCGACATCGTGCGACGAAGATTGGTCCGACACTGTCTTCACGGCATCGTCAACTTTATTGGCTGTAGTTGGGACGTGCGCGCGCTGAGGTCGGGGACACGGACGGCTAGTGCAGCGAGGGTGTTGTCACGTCAACTGGCGGCATGCGACTGCCTGGGTCAGGATGCAGGGCTGAAACAGCCGCCAGACCCGCACTATCGTCACTGCATCTTGGGCCAGACGTATCTCCTGGCGGCATGCTGTCTCGTTGCGAATTAGGCGGCGGCTGTTACACAAAAGCCGGAGGACTATTCGATCACCTCTGCGGTCCAGATCCGGTCGACTTCCGCCTCCGCTTGGCGCTGCACGCGACGCACGCTTTCGGCATCGGGCGCGTCGTATTCGCAGATCATGCGGCGACGGTCGTCGGAAAGCAGGCTGCGCTTCCAGGTGACCCGATAGATCCCGAGGCAGCCGCGTTCGCGATCGGCGACGGAGGCCATGTCGGCGTCCGTTTGCGGTGCGGCGAATGTTCTTTCGACGACGACGCGTATCACGGCAACCTCCCCTGACGCGGTTTCGCAGGTCGTTGAGCGGGTAGCCTCCTGGCCCGCTCAGAGGACGTCGGCCACCCAGACGCTTTCGAACGGCCCTTCCGCCTCGCGCTGCACGCGCCGCACGCTTTCGGCGTCAGGCGCCTCGTACTCGCAGATCATCCGCTGCCGGTCCTGCGACAGCAGGCTTCGGCGGTAGGTGACCCGGTGGATGTCGAGGCAGTTTTGTTGCCGGGCCGCGAAGGCAGTGAGGTCGGCGTCGGCGATCGGCGCTGCGAACCTGCGTTCGACGATGATTTTTGTCATGTGGTTGCTCCTGACGATGACTGCGCGCTCGTCTGCTAGCCGGCCAACGTGTGAACCATCGTTGGAAAACGCTCGCCAATCGCAGCCTCGGCCTGCTCCAACAGTATCCGTCCGCGTGCGCCGATCTCGCCGCCGGCGGTCAGTGCCCTGGCTTCCTGGATGTGGGTGGCAGCTTCCTGCGCGTCATCGGAGCGTGCGGCGATCTGCGCCAGGATGGCAGCTGCGAAGACGATCTCGGTCGGCCGCTGCATGATCCGGGCGTTGGCGAGCGCCTCCGCTGCCGCTGCACTGGTGAAGTCGTCGTCGCCGCGCTCCAGCGCGCTCGCCGCCTCACAGTTCAGTACGTAGGCCAGCCGCCACTTGTCGTCGAGCGAGCGCAACTCTGCGAGGCTGGCGGCCACCTGTGCCGGCGCCTCCGGTTCGGATCGCCGCAGGCCCGCAAGCGCCCGCAGCGCCGTGATCACCGGCAGGCGCGAGCGATCCATCTGGTCGAGTAGCTGCTGGCCCCTGTCGCAGACCTTGTCCACCTCGTCCAGTTTGCCGCGTTCGAGTTCCATCGTCGCCAGCCAGACGATACATTCCGCTTCGCGACGATGGTCTTCGCCGAGCTTGGCAAAGGACAGCGCCCGAGCCATGCATTCGGCCGCCTCGTCGAGGTCACCGCGCCAGCGCGCGGCCAGCGCCCTGCCCCATTCCAGCTCGACGAATTGCAGGTTGTGCGCTTCGGCCATGGTTTCGGCCTCGCCCATCAGCGACAAAGCGCGCGGGATAGAGGCTTCCACGTCGAGCAGGCAGCGGCCGGTATTGGCCAGTTGCTGGCAGCGCGTCGCGGTGTCGGCGGTGCGGCTGATCTTTTCGGCGCGTAGCGTCATCTGCTTGGCGCCGGCAGCGTCGTTGACGCGCCAGTAGATCCAGGAGCGGGCGTGCAGCGTTGTCACGGCTTCGCTGAACAAGCCGGCCATGACCGCCGCGTCGGTCGCGCGCTCCAGCGCGGCGAGCTGGCCGCTCGTGTCGCGCGGCGTCGTGCCGGAACTCGCGAACAGCTTGAGTTCCAGCAGCTTGATGTGTTGACGGATATTCTCCTTGCCGGCGGGCAGACGCTCCAGATGCGCCAGGCCTCGGTCGGCGGTCTCCAGTGCCTGGGCATTGGCGAGCAGCCGAAGACAGCGCTCCGCCGCCGCGATGCAGGCGCGCACCGCGGTTGCATGGTCCTCGGCCAGCCCGGCGTGGTGAACGAGGTGGCCGTAAAGGTCCGGCATCTCCTCGACGACAGTCGACAGGACGCGCGCGATCTGCCGGTGCAGCACGCGGCGATGCGGCTGCGACTGCAGCCGGTAGATACCCTGGCGCACCAGGTCGTGCGTGAAATCCAAACGCCCGTCGGCCGTCGGCTGCAACAGGCCATAGCGGACCAGCCGGTCGAGTCGTGCCATCAGGGCTCCCTCTCCGACGCCGAGACAGGCAGCCAAAAGCTCGGGGTGTACGGCGCGGCCGAACGCGGCGGACCACACGAGGGCGTCGCGTTCCTCCTCCGAGAGCCGCGCGACGCGGTCGGCGACCAGCGTTTCAAGGCTCTGGCCTTGCAAATCGGCGCCTTCCTTGTGGGCACGCGCGAGTTCGAGCGCGAGCAAGGGATTGCCGCCGCTGAAGCGGAATGTCGCCGCAGCGTCCTCGCTGGCGGCATCGAGCCCGGTCAGCGCGGCAACCTCCTCGTAGCTCAGCGCCTCCAACGAACGCCGCTCCAGCAACCCGTCCCGCGTCAGCGACTGGAACAACCGCTTTGCCCAATGGTTGTCGTCCAGTTCGCCGCGGCGCGCGGCGCCCGCAAGCACCAGGCCCGGGATCGCGCTGCGTGTCAGGAAGTGCAGCAGTGCCGCCGAGGCCTCATCGATCCATTGCAGGTCGTCCAGCACCAGCACGAACGGGCTCGCCTCGGCGAGCGTGCGCACGAGCCCGGCGATGCGGTCGAGCAGTTGCCGGCGATCACCGCCTTCGATCTGCCGCGGCGGCCCGGAGTCATCGAGCGAGAAGCGGCCGCGCAGTTCCTCCGGCACCAACGTTTCCGGCAGTTCGCGTAGCGCATCCGTGAAGCAGCCGTAGGGATGAACCGTTTCAGCCTCGAAGCAGCGGCCGAAGGCAGTGCGAGCCCCACGGTCCTTTGCGGCGCTTGCCAGCGCCTCCAGCAACCGGCTCTTGCCGATGCCAGGCTCGCCGAGGATCAGCAGCATCGGCTGCGGCGGCGTAGACAGGTTGTCGGTGATCTCCAGGATGCGGCGCCACTCGGCGTCACGGCCGATCAGCGCGCGGACCTGCACGGGCCGATCCGGCACGAGGGGCTCAGGAAAGGTAACCGTCACCCTCGGCGTGGCTTCGGGTCGCTTCCGGCGTGCCTCCCGCAATGCCGCGCGCAACGCGTCCGCGGCCTCGGTGCCGACCTCGCGGCGCAGCAGGTCGGCTGTTCGCTCGCAATGCTGTTCGGCGTCATGCTGGCGGCCGGATTGGGTCAGCACGCGGATCAGCTTGGCATGTGCGACCTCGGACAGCGGATCGGCGGTGACCAGGGCGCGGGCGTGCGGCAGGGCGCGGGAGGGATCGTCGCGAAGCTGCTCCATAAGGGCAGCGAGCACACGGCGGCGCATGGCGCCGTAGCGCTCCCGCTCGGCCATGCACCAGTGGTGGAAGCGATGGCAGGAAGGCAGGTCCAGCCCGTCGAGGAATTCGCCGCGCAGCAGCCCCGCCGCTGATTCCAGCACGTCGACCGGCGCCGCCATGCCGCGGCCGCTAAGCAGCGTGGCCACACGCCGGACATCAATGTCCACGTCGTTCGCGGCAAACGCGACGCGCTCGCGGTCGGCTTGCAGGCGCTGATGTGCGTCGTCGTCGGTCACGCCGCGCAGCTTGGAGAGGCTCCAACGCAGTGCGCCGCGCGGATCGTCCGGCCCGTCCCACAGCAGATCGCACAGGGTCTGCCGCAACTGCGCCGCGCCGGTGGCGACCAGATAGCCCAGCAACGCCCGCGTGCGTTTGGAGGCCGGCAGCGGCACGACGCCGGCCGCCCGCGCCACCCGCAACTCGCCAAGCAAGCAAATACCCAGCCCAGCCTGCGCCGGCACAGCGTTCGAGACCACCCCGGGCGAGAGTAAATCCACGCTCACTCCAACTGTCGTTTCCACGAGCCGGCGCGAGGTTTCGTCTGCGATCGACGCGGTTGAACGCCGCTCTCCATCGCAAGCCGGTGCATGCAGTACCGGCAAACAGACAGTAGCAGAGGAGACTGTTCATGCGACCGAAATTCCACCACGCCGCGACCCTGCTCGCCGCCGGCGGCCTGGCGAGCATCCTTGCTGGGGCCGCGTCGGCTCAGCAGCCAGACATGTCGGCTGCCTCAACCTATCGCGACATCGAGGCCACGCTTGGTTTCGTGCCGGGCTTCTTCAAGGCGTTCCCGGAAGCGGGCATCGCTGGCGCCTGGGGCGAGTTCAAATCGGTCCAGCTCAGCCCGACGAGCGCACTGCCGGTCAAGGTGAAGGAGCTGATCGGGCTCGCCGTCGCCTCGCAGAATTCCGTGCGCCTACTGCGTCTATTTCCATACCGCGGTGGCGCGGGCGAATGGCGCGACCAACGAGGAAGTGCGCGAGGCGGTCGCGATGGCCGCGATCAGCCGGCACTGGAGCACGGTGCTGAACGGCATGCAGGTCGACCTGTCCACCTTCAAGGAGGAAACCGATCGCGTATTGCGTCTGGCCGCAGAAAAGGCCGGTACGGCCAGCCACACCCAGTGACAGCCTGACACTGCACGGCGCCGCGCTCCGGACGCCGCGTCCGTGCCATCGCCAACGAGTTCGCCGCCACGGGCGCCCAGGGGTTGGGCGAGCGTGGCGGCGTCTTCTGTTCGGCGCCAAGCGTCCGTTTGATTCGTCCAAGCGCGACGAAGTGCGCCAGACGCGATATTCCACGGTCAGTCCGACGGGCGCTCACACGCCCACCAAGGAAGCTCTCCCCATCGCCGGATCGGATCGGCACCACGCCACCGGAAGGCACCAGAGGGAGACCTGCTATGACGACCATCCCGACCGCCATTCGCTTCGCCCGGTTCGGCCTCGCTGCGTCGCTGCTTGGCGCCGGACTGCTGATCGGGTCCGTGCAGGCCAGCTCGGCCGCCGAGATCGCGACGACCCCGATCACCGCCCCGATGTCGGAGGACGCCAGCCAGTCCTACCCCGGCACGACGCCCGCCCAGGCCACGCCGGTGCAGTACAACATGCCGCCGTTCGGCACCGTTGGCTTCGGATGGGGCTGAGAGGACCATGACGATGCTTAGCTTCCTGATCTCCGGACTGGCGTTGCTGCTCGCGCTCATCGGCAGCACGGTTCTGGCTCGCCCGCTTCAGCTTGGCACGGACGACGGCCCGCAGAGCTTCCATGCCGATCGCCACGATCATCGGGTCCAGGTGCCATGAATGCTTTCCATTTCCCGCTTATCAACCAATCCGCCCGCTATGCGTAGACGGACGTTCGGGTGAGCCGAGAGGCGCTTGCGGCCGCGCTGCATAGCGCATCGATCATGCCGCGCATGTTGCGCCGGTGATTAGTGGTCCAGCAGAAGGCACCGAGATAATCGGGTAGATGCTTGGGTGAGAACAGCTTGTATGTCGCCTTCAGCGCGGTGCTGAGATTGGAGATCAGCGTGTTGACGTTGAAGAACGGCGCACCGCGCTCGCGTTCCGGACGCTTGCCGCCGGTGACGGTGGCGACGTGGGTGCGTCCGCCCTCGCCGAAGACGTGGAAAGCCGGGGTGCCGTCGGTATGTATCAGAGCGCCGGGGGCGATGTGGGCATCACGGAAGGCTTGCACCGCTGCGTTGGAGAAGCCGCTGACGACTTGCATGGCAACAACTCCCATGCGGCCCCTCGGATGACGCTCGGCGGCGGCAATGACACGGGTCTTGTCGGCGGTGCCACTGCCCTCGTTACGCTCACCGCCCAGATAGACGTCGTCCGCCTCCACGATCGGCGTCCAGCCGCCCTCGGCAGGCGCGCCCAACTGGCAGCGATGGCTCTCTTCTGTCATCGCGTGGCGCAACCGCTTGTGCAGATACCACGCCGTTGGATAGCTGACGCCCAGTCGACGGCCGAGTTCGACCGCGGAGATGCACTGCTTGGTGCTGCTCATCAGGTGCATCGCCCGGAACCAGGTGGTCAGCGGCAGCTTGGTGTCGGCCATCACGGTACCCGAGGTGATCGACCAGCGCATGTCGCACCGCGTGCAGCCAACTCGGCGGTCGTAGACGTAGCTCTTCGGATTGCCGCAGCGCGGGCACGGCATGCCCGCGTCCTGGCGCGCCTTCACCCACGCCGCCAGACACTGCTCCTCCAAACCATACAGTCGCTCGAATTCGGCCTCCGTCAGCCCCCGCATGATCGCTCGCATCGTCCTGAACTCCCCGTTCAGGATGATCCTGCCCTCATGCTCCCAAAAGTACAATGGGCGGGATGATTGGTTGATAAGCGGGTTTCCATTTCGCGGCATGCTGCCCGGGCAACGCTGTTGTCCTGCATCCGGCCGCGATCAACTCCGTGATGCCCTCCGACAACTTGTCGTCGTTGCTGTTGTGGGTTGTCGCCGGTGACGCATCGGCATTCCAACGCGTCTACGAACTGCAGGCGCCTCGGCTCTACGCGTTTGCGTTGCGCATCACCCGGCAGGACCCGCTGCGTGCGGCGCCGTGCATGACGCGTTCCTGCAACTCTGGCGCAATGCGCGCCACTTTAACCCGCTGCGCGGCACCGCCGACGCGTGGCTGCTAAGCTTGGCGCGGTATCGTGCCCTCGATATCGCCCGCTGCCGCGCGCATGAAGTGCCGGGCGATGCCCTGCCTGAGCCGGTCGACAATTCGCGCGACCCGTTCGCCCGTCTTGCCGACAGAAACGACGCAGTGGCCCTGCATGTCTCTCTCGATTGCCTCAAGCCCGATCGGCGGCGGCTGGTGTTGCTGGTCTTCGTGGAGGGGCTTACGTACGCCCAAGCTGCCGAGCGTATGCAGATGCCGATCGGCACTGCCAAGAACTCCATCCGCCGCAGCCTGCGGGCGCTGCGGCGAAACCTGGAAGACGCAGCCGGACGAGGCGGCGTCGCCAAGGCCGACCACCAAGCTCATGCATGGCCGGCGCCACTCTCCGAACGGATGCCAAGATCCACCCTTCCGCAGTAAGCTGCGCCATTTAATGCTTGATAGACTGCGCAGCTTAACGTTCAAAATGACAAAGCCACCGCCGGCCAGAATTTCGTCCGGCACTCGAGGCAGGACATAATCACGTGCAACGGCGGCGGCAGCCCATGCTGGGAACTTCGGCCTTGCTGATGATCCTCTCACCCGTTGTGAAGAGTTACTCCGATCTTTGCTTGTTCAAGACGATGATCCCAACAAGGTTTTTGAGGCTTGTCGGGTTGCTCGCGGCACGCCGCCGCACGCCTTCCTCCAATCGGTCGGCGAAGGCCTGCCGCACCTCGGTGCCACGGGTCGGCGCAAAGGCTTGCGACAAGGACGGCACGAAGACCGCGCGGAAGAACGATGCGCGTTTGCGCGCCAACGCCATCGCATCCCTGTCTCGTTCGAAGTCACTCCACGCCGTGTCCGGCACGCTCAGGGTGCTGGAGTGCTCCACGACAAGCCCGTGGAACTGCCCGGTGTGTGCAAACGGCGCCAACAGGTCCTGCTCGCGTCGCGGGCACGCCGCCAGCGTCATGCGACTGCGTTCTTCGGCGGCGATCGCTCCCGTCGCGACGAAATCCGAGAGTTCAGCATTCGCATGGTCCATCAGGGCAGCGAACCCTGTTGACCCGTCGTGGGCGAGGGCAGGAAGCGCGATCACGAGCCACCCACCCGGACGCAACTCGGCCGCCCGCAACGCGAGGAATGCCTCCCAGTCTCGTGCGGCTTGGCGATCGAACTCCGCCCGGATGGGACCCGTGCAGCAGGGAATGAAGAAATGGTCGGGGATCTGTCGTGGAACCTGGCTCAGCCATACCGCAGCATAGGAACTCCATCCGAGATCGACGTGACCGGACGGGAACACGCGCTGGTAAAATGAGCGTCCGATCGCGTATGGAAAGACGTTTGGTTCACCTTGGAGATAGCTTTCCGGGTCGCTTTCCAGCACCCCGAACATTTCGCCGAAGTCATTGCTTGGAAGGTCGGTGTGGCACACAAGGATGGGCCGCTGTCGATCAATGCGTGTGCGCAGGGCCGCAATCGCGGTGCGCATCGGTGCGAGCGAGTTCTTGCCCTGGGAAGATCCGTAATCCGCGATGACAATAGGGCGATCACCCGCGTCGATAGTGATCTGCTGTGCCGCCCGCTCCAGGAGCGGTATGGCGAGCGCGCCGCCGGATGCTGGAATCGTGGCATGCCTGTTGTAGGCACCCCCGCCTTCCATGGCGCTGACATGGGGAATCGGTCCGTCCGACATCTTGCTGTCCCCTTCGTCTTCAGGAACCGGCCGACGTAGCTTTGCCGTTTTCGGAACGTAAGAGCGATATTGCTCTTGATGGCTGCCGAGGCTCAAGTGCCATCTGAAGCACGACTGGCCGCTGTTCGCCTCCCAATGTCCGTGGCCGCGGCGCGGACGGCCTAACCGGGAAAATTCACGAGGGCGGGGCGCGAGCTTTTGCGCTGTAGCGGCCGCTCGACCGGAAGCTATCTTGGCATAGGTCGCCGTCGGTCCCTTTTGGGGTCGGTTGGGCAGGCTCAGCGGCTGCTGGGTGTTGAGGTTGATCGGGACGTTGTTGCACGGGTCGGCCGCTTGGCCCCCGCAGCGGGCCGGCGTAGGAGGCCTGCCTTTCTCATAATCCGAGGCCGCGATCCCGGCTTGGAAAGCTGAGCCGCGGACGGTGTTCCGCTTGGCGCTGGGTCAGACCGAAGGCCTGGAGAGCCATACGGGGTGGCCGATGATCTCGGCTGGGAACCGATGGCGGGCGTAGCTGGGAGAGGCTAACGGCGTCATCCCATCCGGCTACCTGACCCAGCCCGCCGCCGACTTCATGGTGCCGTGCGGCGGCAATTGAAAGGTGCTTTGAGCAGATCTGCTTCTGGGCCGGGAGCCGGGCGTTCGAGAGGTGGTTGCGGCAAGGCCATGCAATCGATTGACAGTCGCACCCGGCGTCTGCCAGTATCGCACGCAGTAGGGAGGAATGAATGGTGCAATGTCCGCCGGCAGCCGGCGAATATGCGTGCGCGCCGCCGGTACGTCAGCCGATCGGGCAACCCGGACCCTCGGCCCGCTGCCCGGACGCTTGGCGGCAATCGTCCAGTGTGGGGGCAATGTCCCCGGGAAACAGCTGAATGAGCGGTACTTCAATTGTACAGTTTGGGTGGCCGGGTGGCGCTCGTCACCGGCGCCGCAGGTGGTATTGGCAAGCAAGTCGCCGCGCATCTTGCGGCTCTCGGCGCGACCGTTGTGCTCGCCGACCGCACACCGGCGGTCGCAGATGCCGCCGCGGAGATTGCGGCGTCCGGCGCGGCGGCTGAATTCGATCGTGTTCGACGTGACGGACAGCACGTCTGTCGATGCCGCGTGCGCGACCCTGCTCGAACGTCACCGCAAGCTGGACATTTTGGTGGCGAATGCGGGCATCGCTTACGAGAGTGCCACCGTCGACCATACCGATGCCGACTGGCGGCGGGTCATGGACGTCAACCTCGACGGGGTCTTCTACTGCGTCCGCGCCTTCGGCCGCGTCATGGTCAAGCAGCGATCGGGGGCCATCGTCGCTACCTCCTCGATTGCCGGCGTCAAGGCCGTGCGGCCAGAACTGCACCTTGGCTACAACGTCTCGAAGGCCGGCGTCGCGCATCTGTGCCGCGTGCTTGCCGTAGAGTGGGCGCAGTACAATGTCCGGGTCAACGCCATCGGCCCCGGCTACACCGATACCGAGATGCTGGCAGAAGTCGGCCGCACCAAGCCCGAGGTCATGCAAGTCTGGCTCGATGACATTCCCGCGGGCCGGCTCATGGACCGACGCGAAATCGCCAGCGCGGTCGGCTTCCTCGTCTCGGACGCCGCGAGTGGCGTGACCGGCCAACTCTTGATGGTCGACGGCGGCTACTCGGCCGCCTGACCCCAGACCTATCACCAGGAACCCTTCAGCGCCAACGGAGCACTGCCATGAAGCTGTCCTATTTCATGATGCCCGTTCATAACATGGGCCGCGACTATCACACGACGCTCCAGGAGGACGTCGAGGCCATCCTGCTGGCGGAAGAGCTCGGATTCGAGGAGGCGTGGGTCGGCGAGCACTACAGTTCGGCGGTCGAGCAGATCACGTCACCAATGATTTTCCTGGCGCACCTTGCCGGACGCACCAAGCGCATCAAGCTGGCCACCGGCGTTATCTGTCTGCCGCAATACCATCCAGCGACCATTGCCGGACAAGCGGCGATGCTGGACCACCTGACCGGCGGACGGTTCATCATGGGCGTGGGACCCGGCGGGCTGTCATCCGACTTTGAATTATTCGGTGTTGCCGACCAGGATCGCAACGAGATGATGATCGAGTCCATCGACATTATCCACAAGATCTGGTCCGGCAGACCACCTTACGACATCCCGGGAAAATACTGGCAGATCTCCCTGAAGGAGTGGGCGATCGACGAAATCGGCCTCGGGCACATGGCAAAGCCGTTCCAGCAGCCGTACCCCCCAGTGGCGATCTCGGTACTCAGCCCCTACTCGGGATCGATCCGCACGGCGGCGCGACGGGGATGGCAGCCGCTGTCCGCCAATTTTGTGCCGGTGTGGAACGTCAAGACGCATTGGGAAGCGTCCTCCGACGAGATGAAGAAGCTCGGCCACACCGCCGATCCCGCGAACTGGCGCGTGGCACGCAGCATCCATGTTGCGGCGACCGACGCCGAGGCGGAGGAGTATGTCCGTCGGCCGGGCGGGACGTTCGACTGGTACTTCGAGTACCCTATATAAGATCTTCGACCGCCTGAACGTGAAGGCGCCGTTTGTGATGAACCAGGGCGACGACCCGGACACCCTGACACATCAAGCCATGCGCGACACGTTCACCATCTATGGCAGCCCGCGGACGGTAACGGCAAAGCTGCTGGCGCTACGCGAGGAGATCGGCCCGTTTGGCACGCTGGTAATGGGTGCGCATGACTGGCAGGACAAGGAGAAGATGCGGCAGTCCATGCGCCTGCTGGCGACCGAAGTTGTTCCGGCCGTAAATGCCGCGGATGGCGTCAGGGCAGCAGCGGAATAGCACCGGCGACGGCGCCGCGCGGTGTGCCGCGAGAGACTAAAGCAATAATGATAAAGGAAGAAGCCATATGGAAACGTCGGACGAGGAACGCATCGTGCGTGCGGCGGGCAGCATCCACGCTGCCCTGCCGCGGCGTGTTTTCCTACAGCTTGCATCGGCGGCGGGTATAGCGCTGCCGATCGCGGCAACGTCTGGCGGCCGCGCCCGTGCGGCCGCGCCGAGCACCAAGATAGCGGCACAGGTCGCGACGCTGGCCAACGACTATTGGGCCGCATGGATGCGCGGGTTCGATGCCACCGCCGCCGCCTTGGGCATCGAATCGCAGCAATTCATCCACAATAACGACGCGGCGCGCGAGATCGCACAGGTGCGTGGCCTGCCGGCCGCGGGTGCAAAAATGCTGGTCAATACCGTCGCTGCCGCCGGCGAACTGCCGGGAATCGCGCGGCAATGCCAACAGGACCAAATCTATTATGGTGCATTGTGGGAGATCCCCGCCTGGTTCACGCCGCCGGATGTGGGCGACTACTTCGTAGCCTACATGACGGCCCACTCCGAGCAGGCCGGTTACGAGGTCGCCAAGGCACTGTTTGCGGCGATCGGTGGCGAAGGTGAGGTCGTCCATATCAAGGGCCTCGCGACGCCCACCGATGATGCCCGCACCGCGGGCTTGATGCGTGCGGCAAAGGATGCCCCTGGCATCAAGATCGTCGGCGGACTGCGCGGCGACTGGGTACGCGAAGGCGCCCGCAAGGTGATGCTCAGCATGGTCACCGCACATCCGAACATGAAGGCCGTGTTCGCCCAGAACAACTCGATGGCGCTCGGCGCTCTCAGCGTGCTGAAGGAACGCGGCCTGACCGCTGTGAAAGTTAGCGGTATCGATGGATTGTCCGAAGGACTGCAGGAAGTCGCCAAGGGTGGCCAGTTCGTGGCAACGCAAACCTCGTTGCCGCCCTACCAGGCGGGCTTTGCGACTGTTCTGCTGTTCGACGCGCTGAATGGCTGGAAGCCGAAGGTCGCCGAGCGGATGCTCTACACCGGATCGGTCCTGGCCACGGCGGCAAACGCGGCTGATATCGACAAGCGCATCTACCAGAGCCAGGAACTGCCGTTCGACTGGAAGAAAATGAGCCGGACTCTCAACCCCGACAATTGGGACCCGCAGAACACTATCCTGCCGATCGACCCGACGGTGCATTGGGCGGCCTACGAGGGCAAGGAGAAGTTGAACCCGGCCTACGCTGCCGCGAGCAAGGATGGCGAGTTCGCTGCCGTAACCAAGCTGTATGCTGACCACTACAAGTCCGGCCCGTTCCACCCAGCATGAGTGTGGCGGTCCAGTCGGACATGGCCGCCGCATCGCCCAGATCCCTCCGGGCGATGCCGATGCCGGTCGGGACCTCGGCAGGCAACGCCCTGGAACTGAAGGCCGTGTCAAAAAGCTACGGCGGCACGCGTGCGCTGACCGCGGTGTCGTTCAGCGTGCCGCGGCACCATGTCGTCGGGCTGGTGGGTGAGAACGGCGCCGGCAAGTCAACGCTCATCTCCATCGTGAATGGCACTGTGCTGCCTGACGCCGGAACAATCTGGATCAACGGACAACGCGCCCGGTTCGGCCACCCCAGCGAGTCCGCCCGCCACGGCGTCGCGACGGTGTTTCAAGAACAAGGGTTGATTTCAACCATTCCGGTATTTGAGAACATCTTCCTTGGCCGTGAGCGGAGCTTCCTCGTTGCCGGATTTTTGCAACGGCGCCGTTTGATCGACGAGGCGCTGGCGGTATTGCAGGAACTGGAGATCGAACGTCGATCCGACAGCCTTGACCGGCCGTCTCTCGTTCGGTCAGCGGCAGCTCGTCGAGATCGCCAAGGCCTTCGCACTGGGCCGCATCTATCCGGTGCAGCCGATGATCCTGCTTGATGAGCCGACCAGCGCACTGTCCGACCAGGAAACCGCCAAGCTGTTCGACGGCATCGCCCGCTGGCGCTCGAAGGCATCATTCCTGTTCGTGTCGCATCGTCTGGCCGAAGTGCTCGCTGTTTGCGACGAAGTCGTTGCGATGAAGGATGGCGAGGTGATCGACCAAGTGCCGGTCGGGCGGACCAGCAAGTCCGCGCTGCATGAACTGATCGTCGGCCGTCAACGCGATGCGATGTACTATAAGGAAGACCGCCAGTCGCAGCCAACGGGCGGGCCGTTGGTCCGCGCGGCCGGGCTCTGCAAGGCCGGTGAGCTTCAGGATGTGTCGCTCACGATCAGCGGCGGCGAAATCCTCGGCGTGGCTGGCGTGCTCGGCTCGGGAAAGTCGGCGCTTGCGCGCATATTAGCCGGCGCCGAGCCGCCCGACGCCGGCACCATTGAAATCGCAGGCGTTGCCCTGGCACGTCCGACGCGGCGGGAGGCAATCCGTCAAGGTGTCGGCTACGTGCCGGCCGAGCGCGCGCTGGCGGGCGTCATCGGCACGCACTCGGTGGAGTGGAATCTGACCCTGCCGAATCTCGGATCATTGGAACACAAGCCCCTGCGCCTGCTGTCCCTGGCCGCATGCCGAGCGCTCACGCGGCGCTGGATCGAACGCCTGCGCATCCGCGCTAATGGGCCTGCAGCGTCGTGTGGGGCGCTCTCTGGCGGCAATCAGCAAAAGATCGTGTTCGCGAAGTGGCTCGCGCGAAATGTGCGTGTACTGGTCCTCGATGACCCCGGCCGTGGGCTCGACGTAGGAGCGAAGGAAAGTATCTATGGTTTGATGCGGCAATTATCCGACGACGGTGCGGCGATCCTGCTGGTCTCCGACAACCTGCCTGAACTGATCGGCCTGTCACACCGCATTGTGGTGCTGCGCGACGGCCGGTTGTCGGCGACCTTCGAGGCGCCGCCGGACGCAAAGCCGCGTGAGGCGGATGTCGTGCGAGCGATGGTGTGATGGAACGGCCAATCCCAGAAATTTCCACGGTCGCGGGTCAAGATCGGCCCCCACTCCTTCGTGCCGTCTGGCGCCAGGTGCGCGGTGCGCAAGCGGTGCTGCTGCCGCTGTTCGCGATCGTCGCCCTTGTCATTTATTTCACGCTCGTCAACCCACTCTTCCTCTCGGTTGAGAACGCGCTGAACATCGGCCGGCAATCGTCCGTGCTGTTGCTGGTAGCACTGGCCGAAACCGTCATCATCTTGATCGGTTCAATAGACCTCTCGGTCGGCTCCATCGTGACGCTGGCCGGGATTCTCAGCGCCAGCGCCGCGAACCGTTTCGGCACGCTGGCCGGGGTGGCCGTCGGGATCGCGGTCGGGGCGATCGTCGGCCTGGTGAATGGCTCGCTGCTGACGCGGCTCAAGGTGCCGTCGTTTTTGGTGACCCTCGGGATGCTATCAATCTTGTCGGGTGTCGCCAATCAGATCTCACAGGGTGAGTCGATCGTACTGGACAATCCCGTACTGTCGAACATGGTGAACCATTCGGTGGTCGCCGGTGTCCCAAACGTCATATGGATCGCCCTGCTCGCGACCGCGCTGATGAGTCTGGTGGCGTTCCGTACTCGGTTTGGTCGCTATCTTTTCGCGCTCGGCGGCGGCGAGATCGTGGCGGCGAACGCGGGCGTGCCGATCACGATGTACAAGTTGGTTGCCTTCGTTGTCAGCGGCGTCATTTGCGGCTTGGCCGGCGTAGTGCTGACGGGACAGGTCGGCGCCGGCACGCCAACCGCCGGCAGCGGGTTGCTTCTCGATTCAATCGCTGCCGTGGTGATGGGCGGTACCGCGCTTTCGGGCGGCATCGGCGGACCGCATCGCACGCTGCTCGGCGTATTGGTGATCGCGCTGCTCGGCAACGGCATGGACGTCACCGAGGTCAACAACTTTACGCAGGACATGGTGAAGGGCGCGGTCATCATCCTGGCAGTGTCACTGACCATCGATCGCAAGAAATATGCGTCCATCAAGTAATCACAGTCACGGCTCCAAGTTGGCTTGCAAGCCATCCGCGGGCATTCCTACTCGATGAGGAGAATCTATCCACATACCAGCTTGACGGGTCAATGGTCGACTGTATACTGCGTTTATCTTGGAAAATGCTGTTTGGCTGAATAGTACGCAACCGATGGCGGGGCTGCTGCGCTTCCGTCGGACGTTCTCACGAGTTTCGAGGAGTTTGGAACTGTCCGCATGTGACGATTGCTGTTGTTGACGCTGGCGAATGCGAAGCGGCGGGGACGAATCCGCAGGCACCATGAAAGGGAGAGGAAATGGTCGTTCGACTCAAATACAGGGGGGCAAATTTGCGCCTTCTGGCTCTCGCTGTACCTAGCAGCGATCCCGGCGACGCTCGCCGTAGGTCTCACTCAAGCCCGTGCGGACAGCAACGGACTGCTGGTTGTGTTCATGCCACCGGGCACCGACAACTACCTTGCCCAGTGGCAGAAAGGAGCCAGGGCCAAGGCCAAGGACATCGGCTACGACATCAAGATTATCGAAAGCAGTCGTGACCAGGCTGAGCAGGACAGCCAAGTCCAACAGGAGATCGCTTCGGGCGAGAAGGTTTCCGGCTATATCTGGTGGCCGTATGTGAATGCGGCCGGCACCGGTTCATTGCGTGCTTTGTCGAAGACGGGCGTTCCCGTGGTCTTCACGAACCAGTATCCTATTGCCGGAACTGACAAGTTCTGGACAGCTTATGCCGGTGTAAACGATTTTCTTAACGCCGAGACGGCCGCTAAGGCATTGCTCAGGGCATGCGCCGAGAGCAAAACGGTCAAGTGTGACAAGGGGCTGATCATCACCTTTCCGGCTGGCTACTCCGCCGGGGCTGACCGCGTTAAAGCGTTCAAGAAGGCCGCTCCAAATCTTTCGGTCATCGAAGAACACGATGCCGGCTTCATGGCCCAGGAGGGATATAAGACGGCAGCCCAGATCATCCCCGCCCATAAGTCTGAGATCTCCTGGGTATACACCGAGAGCGACTCGCTCGCCGAAGGCGTGATCCAGGCGCTTAAGGAGAACGGTCTGCATCCCGGAAAGGATGTTCTGGTGGTGGGTGGTACTTGCCATGGTGACACCGCTAATCTGCTGAATGGCGAACTCATCGGTACCGGCATCCAGGCCGCCTTTCTGGAAGGATGGTCATCGGTGCAGACGACCTACAAATATCTCAAGACCGGGAAGGTGTTGGCTGGCGACACCTACCTTCCGGCCGATAGCGACAAGCCCCCCTCGGACGATGGTGCGCCGCACCGGTTCAACTTCATCCCCAATCCTTGGGTCGGCAATACCAAAGCGGACTTGGACAACTTCAAACTCTGGGGTTACCCTTTCAAGGAGCTTTGCAACTACTGATCACCGGGCAAAGGCTTAGCGCCGCCGTGGGCTGGGTCCACAGCGGCGCCGCTTACGAACAGCACGGGGCGGGCGCAGGCCGATGCAGACGGATGACGTTGTGTTGCGGATGCAGGGCATCTGCAAACGATATGGATCGGTAACGGCCCTCCAGGGAGTCGACTTTACTTTGGCCCGGGGGGAGGTGATGGCGCTGCTCGGCGAAAACGGCGCGGGCAAGAGTACAGCTGGTAAAAATCCTCGCCGGGCTTGAGCGTGCCGATTCAGGCGTGGTCGAGATCGCGGGCAGCCCGGTGCGTTTGCGCTCCACCAGCCAGTCGCTTCAGGCTGGTGTGGCGTATGTTACGCAGGAGCTCAGCATCGTCGCCCCCCTGTCCGTGGCGGAGAACATTTGCCTCGGAGGCACCGACCAACATCCAATCTGGAGCAGCCGGCGGCTGGAGAAGAGGGTTAGGCCGTTCCTCGATCTGGTTGGCCTCGGCAGTATCGACTCCGCCACACCGGCGGGCAGCTTGTCGCTCGCCCAGCAGCAGCTTGTGGAGATTGCCCGGCTGCTGTCACGTAACGCACGCATCCTGATCCTCGACGAGCCG
Source organism: uncultured Pseudomonadota bacterium (assembly GCA_963764895.1). GTDB lineage: Bacteria > Pseudomonadota > Alphaproteobacteria > Acetobacterales > Acetobacteraceae > CAVXUK01. Next base: position 1,245,663 of record CAVXUK010000004.1, on the reverse strand, counting down.
ACCGCAGCCCTGTCTGACGCCGAAATCGAAAAGGTCAAGGCGGTGGTTCGTAAGCTGGCCGCCGAGGGCCGGTCCATCATCTACGTGACGCACCGCCTCGGCGAAGTGTTCGAGATCGCGGATCGGGTGACGATATTCCGCAACGGCCGCAGCTTTGCGCCGGTGAAGGTGCAGAATCTCGATATCGACGAATTGATCGAGCATCTTCTGGGGCGCCGCCTGGAGCAAATGTTTCCCGAACGGAGTGACCGGTTCGGCCCGGCTGTCTTGTCGCTGCAAAATCTGGTCGCGCCGGGCTTACGGCATCCGGTCTCGGTCGATCTACACGAAGGAGAAATTCTTGGCCTCGCTGGACAGCTCGGGAGCGGCGCCAACGCCGTGGTCAGGGCGGTTGCAGGCGTTATCCCACATAACAGCGGTGTGGTGATGCTGCGCGAACAGCCATTCAATCCACGCACGGTCCGCGACGCTATTGCTGCCGGAATTGCCTACTGCTCCGATGATCGCAAGCGCGACGGCATTTTTGGAGTCCGCAATCTGTATGAGAATTTCACTTCGCCGGCCCTGTCGCGCATCACGGTCGGTGGGCTGTTGAGCCGCCGGCGCGAACTTCAGATCTCGACCGAGCTCGCGAGATTCTTCGAGGTCGCGCTCGACCGTCTCGATAGCCATGCCGGCCGGCTGTCGGGCGGCAATCAACAGAAGGTCGCGCTCGGTAAGTGGCTGGGTATCGGGCCGTCGATCCTGCTGGTCGAGGAGCCGACCCGCGGCGTTGACGTTGGCGCGCGCGCGGAAATCTATCGGCATTTGCGCGCACTCGCGAAGCAGGGCCTCGCCATCATTTTCGTATCGTCTGACAATCAGGAGGTTCTCGGGTTGGCTGACTCGGTTGCCACTTTCTTCCGCGGGCGCCTGGTGCGCGTTGTCAGCACGGAGCGGCTCAAGCCCGAAGATCTGCTGCGCGACGTCACGCATCCAGACATGGCCGATGCTGGAGGCGTCGTGTGAATTCGCTTCGTATCGTCGCTGATCTCGTCCGGGCTGGCGGCGGGGGCGAGATCGATGCCCGGGCGGCAACGCGGCGACGCAAGGTGGTGACGGCAGTCATCACGACAGCCATTGCTGTGCTGTTCATCGTCGGAGGCGCCATAACACCGACGTTTCTGACCTTCAACAACCTATTGGTTGTGATCCGGCAAGCGTCGATCACCGGGATCATTGCGCTCGGCATGTCCTATGTCACCATCTCCGGCAATCTCTTTGCGCTGTCGGCCGAGGAGTTGTCGATTCTCGCGGCGTGCATTTTCGGTTGGCTGATGCGCGCGAAGTTTGGGCTGGCGCTGAGCTTGATCCTTACGCTGGCGTTTTCCGGCCTCGGCGGTGCGGTGCAGGGCGGAATCATTGCCCTCGGTGCCGATCCGATCATCACAACGCTGGCCTTTGGCGGCTTCTTCCGCGGGCTGGCGTCGGTGGTAAGCCAGAACCAGAACATCCTGCTGGGCACCCACGCCGCGGACTGGCTCGGCACCGGGCGTCCGCTCGGCGTGCCGACGCAAAGCTGGGCGTTCATCATCCTCACCCCGCTTGCCTGGTTCGCGCTGCAAAAGACCCGGATTGGCCGGGTGTTGATTTTGTCTGGCGCCAATCGTGAGGCGGCAAAGGCGACCGGCCTGCGGGTTGGCGAGGCCGCGCTGCTCGGCCTGACGCTGCTCGGGATCTGCTGCGGCATCGCAGGGATCTCCGCTGCGGCGCAATTTGGCCAGGCGGTCGCCAATCTGTTCGAGGGCCTCAACTTCGACGTCATCGCCGCAATCCTGGTCGGCGGCATCGCCTTGCGCGGCGGTCAAGGTTCGCCGGTCCAGGCCGCTCTGGGAGCCGTCTTCATCGCTCTGCTCGAAAACTTCATGCTGCTGAACGACTTCACGTCGGGGTGGCGCATGACTGTGGTGGGATGCCTGGTCGCGTTGGCCACCTGCGTCTTCCACGTGGTGCAACGGAGGCGCGAATGAACAGAAGCGAAATGGCCATGGACCTCGGCGTTCGTGCCGTGTTCATGGTTGTGATCTATCTCGTCTTCGCGCTGCAGTTGCCGAACTACCACACCGCGGCCGGCGTCGCGGCGCTGCTCGACGGCGCGGTGCTTATTGGAACCGTCTCGGTCGGCGTTGGCATTTCCATGCTAGCGGGCGAGTTCGACCTATCGGTCGGGTCGCTGGCGGCGGTCACAGGCGTGATCGTCATTCAGATTGTCGGCATCGGGGTGTTCCCGGCGATGATCGTAGGTGTGCTGTTCGCAGCAGCGGTGGGCGCATTGCAAGGGTCGATCATCGGGCTGCTAGGCATCAACTCACTGGTGTTTACTATCGGTTCGCTGATCGGGCTACGCGGTATCGCTTTGGTGATCTCCCACGAGAACTCCGTTACGATCCCAATCGACCAACTCGACGACACTGATTTTTTTACGGAGCGAGTTCTCGGCGTGCTTTCGCCACTAAGCATAGGGCTGGTGGTCGTTTTCGTCTTGGCTGGACTGTTCCTGCGCTATACACGCTGGGGACGGGAAATCTACGCTATTGGCGGCGGGCGCAGTGAGGCAAAAGCTGCGGGCGTGCCATTGCTGCGGCCGATGGTGATCGCCTTCACGTGTTCGGGTGCGCTCGCCGGCCTTGGCGGCAGCGTGCTGTCGCTTCGCCTCGGCAGTGCCACGCCCTTGGGCTTCGACACTCTGCTGCTATCGGCGGCGACGACCTGCCTGATGGGCGGCATTGCGCTTGAAGGCGGCCGCGGCAACGTGATCGGCATCGCCATCGGCCTGTTCACACTGCGCTTCCTGATCACCGGTGTGGCGAGTTTAGGCGCTCCGTATTACGTGCAAAACCTGGCTGCGGGCGTCTTGCTGATCTTCGTGGTTGTGACGCAATTGCTGGCGTCACGCTACCGTCGCCGGGGTGCCAGAATGAGGATGGCAGTGCACCCCGGTTGAGTCCACGAGGGCGGATACCGGCCTGAAGTCAGGTCCGATGGCCGGCAAGCTGGAGGATCTCACGCGCCTCGGCGGGGCTGGCAACGGCGCCACCTAACAGACGAACGATCTGTACCGCGCGCTCTACGAGAGCGCCGTTGCCCGGTGTCAGCACGCCACGCTCGATGTAGATGTTGTCCTCCATGCCAACGCGTATGTGCCCGCCAAGCAACAGCGCCTGCGCCAACATCGGAAATTCCCAACGGCCGATACCGAATGCCGCCCAGTGACAATCCTGCGGCAGCAGACTACGGGCGTACAACATCGTCTCGGGAGAGGCATCGAAGCCATAACGAACGCCGGTGACGATCTGGAACAGCGGAGGGCTGTCAATGACGCCATCGGCAATCAGCTTGCGTGCCAGATGGATGTCACCGCTGTCGAATACCTCAAGTTCCGGCTTGGTGCCAGCGGCGCGGACCAGCTCCGCCATGCGCGTCACGCTTTCGGGTGTGTTGATGACAACGGACGTGCCCGAGTACATCGTGTTGAAATCGAGCGAGCAGATTTCCGGCCGCAGCGCCAGCACATGGGCGACACGCGGGTCTGGCGGCATCAGGGTCGTACCTGGCGCCGGCATCTTCGGGTCGCCGGCGCTCGGGACGAAGCGCTGGCCGGGGCCGGTGGTGAGATTGATGACCAGATCCACGCCGCTGCCGCGAATGCGCTCCACCACCTCGCGATACAGCGCGATGTCCATGCTCTGCTGACCCGTCGCCGGGTCCCGGACATGGATGTGGCAGATCGCCGCCCCGGCCCGCGCCGCCTCAAGGCAGGCCGCTGCGATCTGCGGGGGCGTCACCGGCAAGCCGGGGTGTTGCTTCGGCGACGTAATCCCGCCCGTGACGGCGCAGGTGATGATGGTCTTGGACACGCGTTTCCCCCTGTTCCCGCTAGGCCGGCCGACAAACGCGCCAGCGCCACGGCGATTTGACGTTCGTGTCGGCGATCACCGCGACAACCCGACGGTGAGCCCACCGCACACATACATCGTCTGCCCGGTCACGAATCCGCTGCGCCGATGCAGGAAGAAGCTGACTGCGCCGGCGACGTCATCGGGCGTGCCGATCCGGCCAACCGGAATTGCCGAGATGATCGCATGGGTGCGCGGATCGTCGGGCGGATTGGCGCGCCGGAACAACTCCGTGTCGATCGAGCCCGGCGCGACCGCGTTCACCGTGATGCCGTCCTTGGCCAGTTCGAGCGCCCAGGTACGAGTTACACCGTGCAACGCCGCCTTGCTGGCGGAATAGGCGGTGCGTAGCTCCTTGCCGAGACTGGCGCGACTGGAAATGGACACAATTCGGCCGAACCGCGCACGGCGCATGCCCGGCACCACCGCCTGCACACATAGCATCGCCGAGCGCAGGTTCAGTGCGATCACGGCATCGAAATCCTCAACGGTGGTGTCGTCAAGGAGAGCCGGTCGGACCATTCCCACACAGTTCACCAAGCGCAACACCGGCGAGTCCGCAACAATGCTCGCCAGCCCTGCACGCGTCGCGTCCGGGTCGGAGAGATCGACGCGATGCCAATGCCCGACACTCCCCGAACGCGGCGCGGTAACGTCAAGGTTGATCACATCATATCCGTCCTCCCAGGCGCGGGCGCAGATCGCGGAGCCGATCTCTCCTGATCCGCCGGTAACAATGATTGCCCCGTCTTTCATCGTCTGCACCTCATGCCTTCAGCCGCATCGCAGCAGTGCCCACTGCAGGACCATCATCTTGTCGTAGTCCCAAGCGTCCGGCTGTGCAATTCGGGAATGTCCGGAAAGCGGGAGATCGCAGGGGAAGGCGACATGGCCGGTCGTGCCGGCGCCTGCTCAACCTGGATCGATTCGGACGTTGACCATGATTGCGGCCAGGATGATGATGCCGCTGACGGCATCCTGCAGATGGGGCGAGATCAGCAGGATGTTCATCAGGTTACTGAGCGACGCCAGCAGCAGGACGCCGACCACGGCACCCTTGATCGAGCCTTTGCCGCCCGCAAGGCTGATCCCGCCGACGACCACCGCCGCGATCGTGGTCAGCAGGAAATTCTCGCCCGATGTCGGCGCGACGAACCCAGTCCTGGCAAGGAACAAAAAACCTGCAACGCCGGCTAGCAGGCTGCAGAGCGTGTGAACGCAGATCATCACCGTACCAACGGGAATCCCGGACAGCCGGGCGGCCCGGGCGTTACCCCCGAGCGCATAGAGCATCACGCCCAGTTTTGTGCGCGACAGAACCAGCGACAGTACGCTGGCGACCACCAGGAAGGCGTGGACCGGGAACGGCAGCCAGAGCAGTTTCATCTGCCCGAGGGCGGTAAAAAACTGCGCCGGATAATAGATTGGCGCCCCTCCGGTCAGCAGCATGGCGGTGCCGGAGACGAGCAGCGCCATGGCGAGTGTCGCGATGAAAGCGGGAATGCGGAGGACGACCACCATCGCTCCGTTGAGCAGCCCGATAATCAGGGCGGCCGCGAAGGCGACGAGAACAGATAACGGCAATCCGAGATAGGGCAGCACGCCGGAGAGGCTCATCTCCTGCTGTTGTTCCGAGCCGGCGGCACCCATGACGATGGCTGCCAGAATTGCCGTTGCAACCACCGAGAGATCTATTCCCCCGGTCAGCATGACGAGCGTCTCGCCAAGTGCCAGGACACCGACGACGGAACTTTGGAACAGGACGTTGATGATGTTCTGTGGCCGGATGAAACGCCCGTCCGACACCAGCGTGGCGAGCAGCACGACGACGGCAAAAACCAGTACGATACTGTTCTGCCGCAGCCAAACGGGCCATCTGACCGCGACGTCATCCGTTCGGGCGGTGCCGCTCATCATTCCTACCCTCGACCGTACACCCGCCTGCGGCCAATCCGCCGCTGACGCACGATCACGAACCCGACGGCGAGCACAATCACCATTGCCCGGACGATGCTCTGGAAAAACGGATCGATGCCAATAAGATTCATGACGTTGGCGATCATCTGGTAAATCAGCACGCCGACCATTGCCTTGGGCAAGCTTCCCTCAGCCACCGAACAGGCTGGTTCCCCCGATCACGATCGAGGCGATTGAATCCAGCTCCCAGCCGACGCCGCCGAGCGGCACGCCGCTGTTGGAGCGGATCACCAGCACAAGGCCCGCGATCCCTGAGAGCAGGCCGGATGTGGCATAGGTCCCCAGCCTGATCCGATTCACGCGCACGCCGGCGAGCCGCGCCGTGGTTTCGTTGCCGCCGATCGCATAGGCATGCGTCCCCTGCCGGGTGACGCGGCACCAGGTCGCGGCGGCGACCGCCAAGATGCCCCAGACCAGCGTTGGAACCGAAATGAAACCGCCGAAGCGGCCGATCTGCCCGATTATTGGGTTGGCGACGAGCAGACTCTTCTCGGTGACGCTGAAGGCCAGACCGCGGGCAATGCCCATCATCGCCAACGTGGCGATCAACGGCTGCACGCGCCCCACGGTGATCGTCAGCCCGTTGAACACGCCGCACGCTAATGCCACGACGAGCGCGCCCACCGCCGCCGGAAGCAGGCCGAATGCGGCGTAGCGTGCCATCAATACCGATGCCAGCGCCATCACCGCAGCGACGGCGTCTTGATGCGAAGGCTCTCCACCAACCCGACAGCCACGCTGCGCAGCCGGCCGCGATCAAGAAACAGGGCACGCGAGAGTTGGTCTGCCTTGGCGATCTGAATCAACTGCCGCTGCGCCGGGCCAAGGCCGCGAACCGGCACGTCGAGAGAGATGCTCAAGTTGAACTTCAACATCAACTCGGCGACGACCGCATGCATCCGCGCCTTTTCCAGCACGACGCCGCCGCGTGCCAGCTCATGGCCGAGGAGGGTGTTCTCCACGACGGTCATGGGCAGAACAAGGTCGGCCTCCTGGTGAACCACGCCAATGCCCAGCGCATGCGCCAGTGCGGGTCCATTGATTGGTGGGCGCGGCCCGCGATCTCGACCTGACGGCGGAGTCGCCCCGGCACGTCTCGGGCAATTGCGGCCTGCTCGACCAGGTCGCGGCTCTGCAATGGGTGAAGCGAAACATCCGTGCCTTCGGCGGCAACCCGGACAATGTGACAATCTTCGGCCAGTCGGCCGGCGCGAACAGTGTCGACGCGCTGATGGTCGCGCCGCCGGCACACGGTCTGTTCCGGCAGGCGATTGCGGAAAGTTTCGGCTTCCTGCCTCGCATCGATCGACTGGCCGACGCCGAGAAGCAGGGCAGCGAGGCCGCCGCCGAGCTCGGCGCTTCGGGAATTGCGGCGTTACGCGCCACGCCGGCCGAACAGCTGGCGGAGGTGGGCGCCACCTTCTGGCCAATCGTCGATAGCGCCGTGCTGCCGGACGACATCCATGCCCTGTTCGCTGCCGGTCGCGAAGCGTCGGTCCCGCTGCTGACCGGCTGGGTTGCCAACGAGGGCACCGCCAGCCACGGCTTTGCGACCTACGTCTACTACTACCGCCACGACCAGGCGATGTTCGCGGGCCAGACCTACGACGAGATCGATTCGCGGCAGGGACTCGGCACGTTTCACAGCTCGGAATACCCTTACACCTTCGGCACGCTGTTAGTGCTTCACCGCGCTCGTCCCGCCTCCGGCCTCGAACTGACCGCTGCCGGCGATACTAAAGGTAATAGGCGTCCGCGGAGGGCTGGCGGAACTGGGCCGCCGCGCGCACGGAGGCGTTGGCGGCCCCGAAGCCGCCGTAACCGCCGCGCCGCTCGACGACCTCAAAATAGAATCGGTCGTGAAAGGCCTCGGTGTAGAGGTGGCGGAAGTCGCCCGCGCCGTCGCGGTCGTATAGCAGCCCGTGGCGCCGAAGATCGGCGAGTGCCGCATCGTCCAATCCAAAGCGGGCGGAAAGGTCGTCATAGTAGTTCGGGGGTATCGGCAGCAGCGGCGCCGCCAGTGCTTCCAGACGTTGCGCCGTCCGCGCGATATCGGCCGTGGAGAGTGCTATGTGGTGCACGCCGGCTCCGGCATAGGCCGACACGAAGCGCCCGGTCGTCGTACCGCGGCTGTCCGACGTATTCAGCGCCAGCCGCAGTTTGCCGCCGGGGCTGACCAGGGCGCGGCTTTGCACCAAACCGTACGGGTCCGCCGTCTCCAGCAACGGCTGTGGCTGCAAACCGAACACCGCCCGCCAGAACAGCACGAACGTGGCCATGCGCCCGGCCGGCAGCGCCTGTACCAGATGATCGACCTGCTCGAGGTCGGCATGAGCCGCCAGCTCGGCCGGCAGATCGAAATCGTCGTGCCAGAAGCTGCGCCCGTTCGTTTCCGGTTCGACCAGATACACCAACGTGCCATCCGGCGCGCGCACCGCCGGAATGCGCCGCTCGCCGGCACCGATGGGTTCCTGCCATTCCGGGCACAGCAGCGCCTGCGCGCGGGCAAGCGTGCGCGCCGCGTCGTCCACCCGCACCGCCATGGCACAGACCGAGGGGCCGTGCAGTTGGAAATGCTCCGCCGCCGCGCTGTCGGGCTCGGCATTCAGCACCAGATTGACCCGGCCCTGACGATACAGGTCGACCGCCTTGGAGCGGTGCCGGCCGGCGTGACGAAAGCCCATGCGGCCGAGCAACTCCGCCAACTCTTCCCCGGCTGTCTCGTCCACCGCGAATTCGAGGAACTCGATGCCGTCGATCACCGGCGGCGTCGGCAGCCCGTCGCCGGCGCCTGCGCCCGCCTCGGCCAGCACCAGGGACCGCAGGCCGTCACGGGCCACCAGCCGCGCCGGCGCTGCGCGGAAGTCATCGTTGAACACTTCAAGCGATAAGGGCCCGGCATAGCCGGCGGCCAACACCGCACGGACGAAGCCGGCCACATCGAGGTCGCCCTGGCCCGGAAAATTACGGAAATGCCGGCTCCAGCTCAGCACATCCATCGACAGTTTCGGCGCGTCCGCCAATTGCACGAAAAACAGCTTGTCGGCCGGCACCCGGGCGATGCCGGCCGGGTCGTCGCCGAGCGCCAGCGTGTGGAACGAGTCAACGATCAGGCCGAGGGCAGGATGGCCGGCCTGCTGCACAATGCCCCAAGCCTGCGCCCAGCGTTTGACATGTCGCCCCCAGGCCAGCGCCTCGTAGCCGACGCGCAGGCCACGCTTCGCCGCCCGCGCGGCCATTTCGGCCAGATCGGCGGCGGCACGGCCGTCGTCGTCCAGGCAGGCTGGCTGGGTATTGCTGCACACCAGCACCAGGTCGGTGCCCAACGCCTGCATCAGGTCGAACTTGCGTTCGGCGCGGTCCATGTTGCGGGTTCGCTGCGGCTCCGGCATCGCCTCGAAGTCGCGGAACGGCTGGTAGATTTCGATGGTCAGTCCGAGCCCGTCACAGATCTGGCGGACATCGGCGGGCAGGCCATCGAACGCCAGCAGGTCGGCCTCGAAGATTTCGACGCCGTCGAAACCCGCGGTGGCCGCGGCCTCCAGCTTTTCCGGCAACGTGCCGCTCAGGGAGACGGTCGCGATGGATTTGCGCAACGTGCGGGGCGCCAGTGGCATGGGCCAAACTCCGCCTAGCCAGGCCGCTTGCGGCCCAGCTCGGCCATCGGGGTGAGATAGGTTTCTGCCGCGGTAGCCACCGAAATGGCAGCAACGATGGCCGTGGCCGACGTAAAGATTGCGACAGGAACCCAGCCATACGGCCCCGGTCGCATCACGGCCGCGCTGATGGCCGGCGCAAAGCCGCCGAGGGCAAAGCCGATTTGCGTGCCGATGGCCATGCCCGACAGGCGCACGCGCGTGTCGAACATCTCGGCATAGAGCGCAGGCCACACGCCGTTGGACGCGCTATAGATCACGCCGGACAGCAGCAGCCCGAACACGAAAATGAGGGTCAGGTCGGACTGGCTGATCGCCCAGATATACGGCCAGATCAGCACCGCGCAGCCCAGCGCACCCAGGATGAACACCGGTTTGCGGCCGATGCGGTCCGCCAGCAGCGCAAATAGCGGAATGGCGGCCAGCGCCACGACGTTGGCCAGCACCAGAACCGTCAACATGGTCGGTCGTGCGACATGGGCCGTGTTCACGGCGTAAGACAGCGTAAAGACCGAGAAAATTGTGCTAACGACGGAAATCAATGCCGCGAAGATCACCCGCACCACATCGGCGGTATGCTCGCGGAACAGCGTCGCGAGCGGCAGCCGGGCTTGGGCGTGCAGGCGGCTTTCCTGCGCGAACTCCGGTGTTTCCGGCAGCGAGCGCCGCACCCAGAAGCCGACGGCAACCACGACGGCACTGAGGAAGAACGGAATACGCCAACCCCAGGACAGCAGGTCGTCTTCCGGCATCTGCGCGATCGGCACGAACACGAGCGTTGCCAGGATCAGGCCACCCTGCGTGCCGCTGAGCGTGAAGCTGGTATAGAAGGCGCGAAGCCGGGCGGGCGCGTGCTCCAGCGTCATTGAATTCGCCCCGGCCTGCTCGCCGGCGGCGGATACGCCTTGCAGCAGGCGGGCGATCACCAGCAACACTGGCGATAACAGGCCCACCTGGTTGTAGGTCGGCAGCAGCCCGATCACGAATGTCGATAGCCCCATCAGCAGCAACGTGAAGATCAGCACACGCTTGCGGCCATACTTGTCGCCGACATGGCCGAGTATGACCGCGCCGAACGGGCGGGCGATATACGCCACCCCAAAGGTGGCGAATGCAGCAATCGCCGCCGCTTGGGGGGCACTTGACGAGAAAAAGATCTTTGGAAAGATCAGCGCTGCGGCCGTTCCGTAGATGAAGAAATCGTAATATTCGACGGCGCTTCCTATCCAGCTTGCCAGAGCCGCCTTCCGTGGTGTCCGTATCACCGGCATCTCGCCGGCCACTGCGGCTGCACTACTTGCCAAGGACATTTTTTTCTCCCAGATTTATTTAAGTTGTCGCCGGCGCGGGATCGCTCAATCCTTGGCGTCCTTGCCCATGCTCGCGAAGTGCAGCATCATCCGTTCGGCGTCCGGGTTGAGTCCGGTGAACAGGCGGAAGGCTTCGACGGCCTGGAACACCGCCATGCCGCCACCGTCCAGCGTGCGACACCCCAACGCGCGCGCGGCCCGCAGCAGTGCGGTCTCCAGCGGGAAATAAACGATTTCAGCCACCCAGAGCGCCGGCCGCAACAAAGCCTGCGGCAACGGCAGGCCGGGATGGGCTGCCGTTCCGGTGGGCGTGCAATGCACCAACCCATCGGCGGCTGCCATGGCCGACGCAAGATCGGTGCAGGCCACCGCCCGGCCCTCCCCAAAGCGGGCGTTCAGGTTGCCCGCCAGTGCCGCGGCCCGGCCTGCGTCGACGTCCTGGATCGTCAGTTGCCGCACACCCAGCCTGGACAGCGCGTGCGCCACGGCCGCACCGGCGCCGCCAGCCCCAAGTTGCACCACGCGGTCCAGCGCTGCGTCGGCCATGTTGCGGCGGAACGCCTCGGCAAAGCCCCACCAATCTGTATTCTCGCCGCGCCGCCGTCCGTCGCGCAGCACCACCGTGTTCACCGCGCCCAGCGCCTGGGCGTCCGGCGACAATTCATCCAGCAGCGGAATCACGGCCTGCTTGCACGGGTGCGTGATATTGAGCCCGGCAAACCCCAGGCGCTGCGCGGCCAGCAGCAGCTCCGGCAGCGCCGCGGGGCCCAGCCCGAGCTGAGTTCAGATCGATCTTGCGGTACAGGTAGCGCACGCCCTGGGCATCGCCTTCGTGCTCATGCAGCGCGGGCGTGCGGGACGCCTGGATGCCGGCCCCGATCAGCCCGACCAGGAACGATGCCTCGGTCATGGCTGCGGCTTTGCGATCTGGAAGCGAATTGCGAAATCGCGTTCTGTGCCGGCCCGGCGGCACACCGCCTCCATGTCCGCCAGCCTCCGCCGACCGTAGATTTCGGGCTGGCGCTTGCCCGGCATGTTCAGGTTGGGCCCGTTCAGGACGTAAGCCGTGCGGCTCATCGTGATCTCCTGCGCTCCACACCCGGTGGCCGAAGTGTTGTCTTGCCGCGGACCGCCGCCAAGGTTGGACTAACTAGTCCATCCATGTCAACGTCAATCCGTTGAACGCCTCGGCCCGGGGTGGGAATTGCGGGCGCTGGCGGTCGTGACGCGGGATCCTGGCGCCGGTGTTGCATTGGGGCATGCGTCAAACGTTGATATCGATGCTTACAGGCAGGCCAGCAGGGGAACACTCGTGGCGACAAACGGCAAGGACGCGGCGGGCGGTGGGCGGCGACGGCTCGACCCTGAGCGGACCCGGCAGGAGATTCTGGCTGCGGCCCGGGCGGAGTTTGCCGAGCATGGGCTGAGCGGCGCTCGGGTGGACGCCATCGCGGCGAAAACCAGCACGGCAAAGCGCATGATCTACTACTACTTCGGCAGCAAGGAAGGGCTTTACCTTGCGGTCCTGGAGGAAGCGTATGCCGACATCAGGCGCTTCGAGGAAGCGCTCGATCTCGACCAGGTACTCGCCCGTCGAGGCGATATGGCGCCTGATCGAATTTACTTTCGACTACGACGAAACGCACCCCGATTTCATCCGGCTCGTCTCGACTGAGAACATGCACCACGCAAGCCATATCGCACAATCCGCCGTCATCAAGGACATCAATCGCGGCGTGATCAGCATGCTCCAGCGTGTCCTGGACAGGGGCAAGCAGGACGGCGTGTTCTGCCAGAACGTCGATCCGGTCGATGTTCATCTCATGATCAGTTCATTCTGCTTCTTTCGTGTGTCGAACCGCTACACGTTCGGCGCCCTGTTCGGATGCGACTTCTCCGACCCGGACACGCGCACCGCTCACAAGCGGATGTTGGCCAAGGCCGTCTTAAATGCTCTGACGGACAATCGCGGACAGGATGGATTGAATATCGATTCCAGGGCCGCCTGAGGGCCTTCCAGACGTGGGCCGAGATGACCTGTGTTGCTGGTGCCGCGTGACCGGCGGGCGCCCGATCTCCACAGCTACCATGCTCCCGCGAGTGCTCATCAACTTGTCGGTGCTCGCGTCATGCCGCAACGCTCACGCGTACGCGATGACAAGACAGTTGCCAGCGCGCCGTCGGCAGTGATCGACTTCTCTGGCGCCCGGAGGTGGCCGCGCAATCTGTGAGAGGGGAACCTGCCATGAGTTCGGCTTCTGCCAATCCGGCCCTGCGTCCCGTGCGATCCGTGGCAGATGACAAGCCATATTTCGATCCCGTTGCCTACGGCAACGGTCCGGCAGATTCGGTGGCGGACACGAGCGAGAACGCGGCGGTGACGCGCCATACGGTCGAGATCGGCGGACGCGTGTTTGGCTACACCGCGACGGCCGGCCATTTGGTAACGGTCGATGCGAGTTCATCCAAACCGAACGCGAAAATATTCTACGTCGGTTTCACCGAAGACGCAGCAACCGACAAGCGCACGCGGCCGGTCACGTTCTTCTACAACGGTGGGCCGGGATCGTCCTCGGTCTATGTGCTGCTCGGCTCATTCGCGCCGATGCGCATCCGCACAAGCCTGCCGGATTTTACCCCACCCGCGCCATACACGATCGAGACCAACCCAGACAGCCTGCTCGACCGCAGCGACCTTGTGTTCATCAATCCTGTCGGCACTGGCTATTCCGCCGCGGTCGCGCCTTGGGTCAACAAGGATTTCTGGGGTACCGATCCGGACGCAGCCTCAATCAAGCAGTTCATCAAGCGCTGGCTGACTGCGAACGATCGCTGGAACTCACCCAAATTCCTGTTCGGTGAATTGTACGGTACGGCGCGCTCCGCGGTGCTGTCCTATATGCTGCACGAGGACGGCGTTGATCTGAACGGGATGACGCTGCAGTCCTCGATCCTCGACTACACGCAGGCGGGCAACCCAATTGGACTGCTGCCGACCTGGGCCGCGGATGCGTGGTACCATGATCGTCTCGGCATTATCCCACGGCCGCCGGCACTGCCGCCATTTGCAGACACGATGATGCAGTTCGCCGGCGCTGATTACGCCACGGCGCTCAAGCAAGTGCCGCATGAATCTGCGGCGGTCGTGCAGCAGATCGGTGCCGATATCGGCGTCGACGTGGACACGCTGCGCGCCTGGGGGCTGAATGTCGCGGTTACGGACGAACGTGGCACGGCGCTATTCCTTCTCACGCTGCTGAAGGATCGCGGCCTCGCTCTCGGCGCCTATGATGGTCGCGCTACTGGCGTCGACACCGGCATCGCCGCGCACATCGATCCCAAATCCGGCGGCAACGACCCGACAATGACCGCAGTCAATGGCGCCTACACGGTGATGTGGAACACTTACCTGAACGATGATCTGCGCTTTACGTCGAATTCGTCTTTTACCGATCTCAACGACCAGACCTTCGCGAATTGGAACTTCGGCCATATCGATCCGACCGGCGCGCAGAAGGGAGTCGATGCCAATGGCAATGTGATTCTCTACACGGCCGGCGACCTCGCCGCGACGATGAGCCTGAACGTCGACATGAAGGTGCTGTCGGCAAACGGCTACTATGATTCGGTGACGCCGTTCTATCAGACGACGCGCGACCTGCAGGCGATGCCGCTTGCCGACGCCACCGTGCGGCAAAACCTTACCATCCGATACTATCCGTCCGGCCACATGGTCTATCTCGACGGCGGCTCGCGCACGGCATTGAAGGCGGATCTCGCGCGCCTGTACGACAGCGCGACAGCCGACCACGCCGCGATGACCCGCATTATCGCTCTGCAGCAGCGTGCGCGGCCGACGACGAGCGCACCCGCAGCGCCGGGCGACGTCGTCTTCACGCCGAGCACGCGGACGGCGCCGACGCAAGCCGAACGGATCGGCGATGTCGCCGCGACCGAGCGGATCGAGATCAGCATCTATCTGAAGCGCCGTGAGACGCCGCCGCTTCCTGCCGCCGACGTACAGCGCCGGCGCGTGGCGCTGCGCGCGCATCGTGAGGAGGCGCATCGGGAGGATATCGCGTGCATCACGGCGTTCGCCCATCGCCACGGCCTGACGATCGTGTCGGCGGAACCGGAGCGGCGGGTCGTCCGGCTGATCGGCACGGCGGCGCAGATGCAGGCGGCGTTCGGCACGATGCTGGCGGACTACCAGGGGCCGTTGGGCCGCTTCCGCGGCCGGGCCGGCCCGCTCCGCCTGCCGACAGACATGACGGACGTGGTGGAGTTGGTACTCGGACTGGACACGCGGCCGGTCGCGCGCCCGCGCTACCGCAGGCTGCGCCCCGCCGTGCAGGATTCCGGTGAGCGGCCGAACCAGATCGGCCGGCTGTACGGGTTTCCGCAACAGACGACCGCGAAGGGCGTCTGCATTGCGCTGATCGAACTGGGCGGCGGCTATCTTGCGAGCGATACGGATGCGGCGTTCCAGGCGATGGGCATGGCGTCGCCCCGGGTCAACGCCGTCGCGGTGGACGGTGCGACGAACCAGCCGACGCCGGATAGCGGCGCCGACGGCGAGGTGGCGTTGGACATCCAGGTCGCCGGCGGCAACGCGCCGGACGTGGCGATCGCGGTTTACTTTGCGCCGAATACCGACGCCGGCTTTGCCGATGCCGTTTCGACCGCCATCCATGACACGACGAACCGGCCCGGTATCGTCTCCATCTCCTGGGGAGGACCGGAGGAGTTGTGGACGGCGCAGGCGCGGCAGACTTCTGGACGGCCTGTTCCAGGACGCGGCGACATTGGGGATTTCCGTGCTGGCCGCGGCGGGCGACAGTCTGGCCACGGACGGCGTGGCGGACGGGCAGGCGCACGTCGATTACCCAGCCTCCAGTCCCTGGGCGATCGGCTGCGGCGGCACCGCCCTGCGTCTCGCCGGCGGCGCGATCGCCGACGAGGTAGTCTGGAACGACGGTGATACCGGCACCGGCGGTGGGGTCGATACCCTTTATCCGGTCCCTGGCTTCCAGAGCACGGCCAAGTTGCCGACGAACGTCACGACGGGGGCGCCCGGCCGCGGCGTGCCGGACGTGGCAGCAAACGCGGAACCCGCGTCTGGGTATCGGATCGTCGTGAACGGTCAGTCCGGCACCGTGGGGGGCACCAGTGCCGTGGCGCCGCTCTGGGCGGCGTTGATCGCGCTAGTGAATGCCAACTCGCCGGCGCCGGCCGGCTTCTTCCTGCCGCGCCTCTATGCCGATGCTTCGCTGCTCCGCGACATCACCAGCGGCGACAACCGGCCAACGAACAGTGCGATCGGCTACGATGCCGGGCCGGGCTGGGACGCCTGCACCGGCCTGGGCGTGCCACGGGCGCAGGCGATCTATGACGCGCTCACGCAGTCGGCGCCGAGCACCTGAGCGGACGGTTATGTCGCTCGAGCTGCTCGGCGCTGATCTCAAGACCGATTTCGCGCAGGAGGCTGATTTCATGAACCGCCCTCCGCTCATGCCGATCCGCCGGTGGATACGACACACAGAAAGCTCGATGCCTTTCTGGTCGAGCGCTTCTTTCCAGGCGGTCATATTCTGATGGACGCTGTCCACCAACGTGCCGTCGAGGTCAAACAGGAACACTGATTGAACGCGCATGATACCTCTCCGGCTCAGGCGGCTCCGGCAAGTGCATGAAGCCACGACCGGCGAGGGTCATTGGAGAGCGACCAGGACCGCGTTCGCGCCGCCTTGGTCGACACTCCCGCCGGTCAGTCGCCGGCACCGTCGCCATACACAGTAGCATGGGCGACATCGCGCGGCGTATGGCCAGATGCAAAAAGCTGAGGCCAGTCCTCGCCTTCTCCGTCTGACCAATCGAGCAACCGGCGTACGCATCGGCACCAAGCGTCGTAGGCGCTGAGTTTCAGGCAAACACTGTGGTCCCGACCAATCGGATCATACATACTCATAACTCCTCGGCAGCGGGCGACGAACTCCCTCCAGTGTGGCAGTCGTAGCCCCAGTCGCCACATGCATGCTGCGGCGCACAAATTCAACATCGAAGACGTGCAGCATCAATTAATTTCGTTCCATCTGAAGCGCCCACAGAACCGATCGTGACGAATCGAAATGGAAAATTTGGCTGCTGCGCTTCTGTTCCTCACAAAATACGTGGTTGTTTTGCAATTTGTCCTCTGTGCTGCACCGCGGATGATTCTCGCCGCGAGTTGCTTGAATGACACGGTTGCCCGATTGTCGGCCTGACATCGAGTTTGATGGATCATCAGTATGATCGCCCCATCGCCCACGTTGCCGGCCAGATGACCTTTGGTGGTCGCGAAAGTTAACGTGGATGTTTTGATCTTCGTCAAGGGTAGTCTTTCCCGGACCCATATCAATGCGGCTGCCATCCATCGTCTGGCGCGCGGATCAACAGAATCGAGTCGTGCTCGCAGGCGATGATATGAGTGCGGTTGCTAGCGTCGCCCCGGTGCCCAACAGAATTCTGGCTGGCCATATCATCTACTTTCCCAAGGCGAGGGCTGGCTTACCCCGCAATAGTGCTCGACTTGTTCTCGCGACGCGTGATCGGGTGGGCGATGAGCGAGACGATGCCGCAGGAACTGAAGAACAGTGCTCTGCGGATGGCCATCACCAATCGCCGGCAGCCGATATGCCGCTCGCGCATACCGATGCTTGCTGAGGAACACTGACTGCTTTGCTCCATGAGCCGAAAAGGCGATTGCAGGGCCAATGGGCCGTTGAAGAGCTTCCTTAGCAGCATGATAAGCGCACGCGATGATGGCGTCCCTTCTCAAGCCGCCGCCCTGCAAAGAATGCCGTGCTCTCATTCATCGGGGGCTTCTACAACCGCCGGCCCCTGCACTCCGTGATCGGCCACCGCTCACCAAACAACAACGAACAGATCGCCGCGGCCGCGTGGGTCGTAACCCGTGTCCATTTTTGTGGGAAAGGGTCAGTGTTGTCTGACCGACCGATGACATCTCTCGTTGCAGCGGCCGGACGCGAAAGTTCTATGTTCGCTTGGCAGATCGATGCCGCTATACTCCCAGTGGGCAAAGGTGCCCTGTTGGCGCAGCTGGGCGATAGGGGCCGGGGACGATGCAGAAGGCGCTTGAACACCAGGAACATGCCCAGCATGTGGCGGATCACGGCAGCAAGCACGCAGCGCTGCTCGTCGCATTGCTGGCTGCCCTCCTTGCGGTGACCGAACAGCAGGCCAAGCTGGCGGAGGTCAAAGTCAGCGCGAACGCAGTGCTGGCGGCTGATTCCTGGGACCAGTTTCAAGGCAAATCGACACGTTTGCTCATGAGCCAGGATCTCGCGCAGATCGCCGACACGCTCGACGTGCCGACCGACCCTGCTATGGCCGCGCGGCGCATGGCGGTGGTGCAGCGCCTGCGCGATGACGCGAAGCGGTTCCAGGACGATCCGAAGGACAGCAAGGAGGCGATCGCCAAGCGTGCGGCCGAATTCGAGGGCCTGCGGGACGAGGCGCTCGAGCGCGCGCACACGTTCGACAAGGCCGCCGCGGCGCTGGAACTGGGCATCGTGCTGTCCACCGCCTCCGCCATCACCAGCTCGAAGATGCTGATCCGCATCGCGTTGGTTCTGGGCGTCGTTGGCCTGGTCCTTGGCGTGCTGGGGATCGTGGACCCGCGGCTCGGCGCCTGGTGAGCTTGAGTCTGCTGGTCGCCAGGTCAGTCCCGGCGCAGCGCCATCAGATGCGTGCGGTAGTGCACGGCGCTGCGGCTGTGTAGCCGGGTATGCCATTGGAAATCCGCCTGCTCCGCATGACATGCCAGCCCGGCGATGGCGTGTGGCGGCGTGCCGGCAACGAGCGCGTGCAGGAAGGCCTCGCCCGCGCCACCGTGCGGTGCGCGCTGCGAATGCCCACCCAGCCATGCCTCGACCGGCGTGGCCCGCGCCGACCAGTCGTACGGGGTCGCGAGCAGGATGCGTCCGCCGGGCGCCACCGCCGCCGTCAGGCTCTCCAGCAGGCGGCGCGGATCGGGCACGCAGTCCAGCAGGTTCAACGCCACGCACAGCTCTGCTGAACCTGGCGGGAACGGCAGGGCCAGCGCGTCGCAGGCCCAGAAATCGACGCGATCCGCGTCGGGAATGGCCACCGCGAAGCGGCGGCGGTCATACGCCAGCCCGATCCGCCGGCGCGGGTAGCTGATATGCCCGCCGGCCGCCGCCGCCGCCAGCCGCAGCAGGCCGAGATGGACGTCGATGCCGAGGACCAGTGCGCCGGGATGCGCGGTCGCGAGGTCCAGGCTCGTGCGACCAGCCGCGCAGCCGGCATCGATGATCCGCGTGGGAAGCGTTTCGAGGGACGCGAGCGCCAGCAGCCGTGCCAGGCAGCGCCGCGCGGCGCCGGGCTGGGGGACATCGCCGGCCGGCGGTTCTTCCGGGTCGAGGTCGGCGTAGCTGTCCCAGGCGTAGGTGGATTGCACCTGACGGATCGCATCGAACCAGCTCTCCGGCCCGATGGCATCGCCGAGCAGACCCTCCAGCGAGGCGTCCAGATCGGTACGCAGCAGCATTTCCAGCCCACGCTCACCCAGCAGACGGCGAAGATCGGGCACGATGACCGGCACACCATCCAGCACCGGGTACTCGTGCTGGCAATCCGGGCAATGCAGGATGCCGGTGATGATGGCCGCATCGGTGCGCGCCGTGACGGTGGCGACCACCAGCGGCGGCGGCGTGCGGCCGGCGCCGACGCAGACCGGGCAGCGCGGCGCGAATGCCGCGAAATGGGCGAGGCGCACGGGGAGGGGGCGGTCAGCCGCCAATCATCACGGTCGGGCACCCCGGCGGCATGATCTGGCCGGTCGGCGAAGGGATCGGCGCGACGCAGCTTGCGTGCAGCGTCTGGTCGCCAACCCGCGCGGCCGGCTGGCCGCCGATCATGACGGTCGCCGACGCCATCACAATGACGCCCGGACCAGCCGGAATGCAGCCCGGCAGCATGCAGGGCCTGGTCATGTCGCCCATTCGTGCGGCCGGCTGCCCGCCGATCATCACGGTCACGCCGCCGGGCGGGACGATGGCCAACGGCAGCGCAGGGTGCGGCACCGGTGTTGGCACCAGAGCCGCCGGGTGGATCGGCGCGTGGCAATGCGGCGCCGTCTGCAAGACGTTGTCACCCACACGGGCGGCTGGCGGCATGGCGTGTCTCCTTCCCGGCCGATACAACCCTAGCCCGCTTTCCGGCGCGCGGGAACGACCGGCGATCGGTATATGACATAACAACGTTGCGGAGCCGGGGCTTCCGGATAGATATGCCGCATAATGTCACCTGCGCCACATCCGTGATCGGCCGGTCTGGTTTAGCGTGAATCGCTCCGTGCGGAGGTGGGACGAGCCATGGTGTGCTTCTGTAAGACCGCGATGACGCAACTCCAGGCCACGGCCGCGCAGCTCAACGCGCCTGCCGATGCAGCGAGTGCCAATGCCAGTGACGGCAACGGCAACGGCAACGATGATGGCAACGCTCCGCCGGCGGCAATGTCGGGGCTGGCCGCCTGGCTGGCCCGTTTCGGCATGCCCGGCGCGCCATGGCAGCCGGACGAGGCATGGCTCCAGGCACCGTTGCCAAAAGTGTCGCTCAGCCCGAGCGCAATGGCGACGATCTCCGCCTTCGCCCAGCTGCGCGCCGATGTCCTGTCGAATCTCGCCATCGATCTGCTGGTTCCCGCACAGGCGACCGGCTTCGTACGGCTGGCGGCGACGCTGCGCGAGCGGCTTGCGACCCAGGCCTCCGCGTTGCCGCCGGTCGATGCCAGCGCCTGGAGCGAGTTGTCGGCCACCCAGTCCGCTGTCGAGCAGGTGCAGACCGCAAATGCCCTGGGCATTTTTCCGGCGCCGCCGCCCGGTCCACCCATGTCGATGTGGCGCACATTCCTGAGCCAGCTCTACCCCCTGCTGCCGATGATCGCGGCATCCACTCAGCTTGGCCTCGACCCGTCCGGCGACATCGCGGCGCAGCTCTCACCGATGCTGCGCGGGCTACGGCAGGTCCAGCTGCCAGCGTTCCCGCCGGCCTCGCTGCTGGCGATGGCACGCCTGACCACGGCGCTGTCGGCTGTGGCACGGCTGCGCAACAGCCTGGGCATCGACCCGCTGGCGGCCGGGCTGCCGGCCGTGCGCGACATGGTCGCCGAACGTGCCGCTGATGCCGCCCGCACCATACAATCCGACCACGGAATGAGCCCGGCAGCCCTGCTCGCTCTCGTCAACCGGCTGCCGCGCCCGAGCTTCCTGCCGACGCTGATGGCGCCGCCGGCGGTCGTGCAGGCGGCCATGCGGATCAATGCCCCCGCACTCGCCGCCATCAACTGGCAAGTGCCGCCCGCGTCGTCGATGCCGATCCTGAGTGTCGGCCTGCCGGTCGTCGCGTTCACGACACAGCTCAAAGCGGCTACGGGTGTGTCCGTCTCCAACGCTCCGTGCGGAGGAGGCTGCGACGCGGCGGTTCTGATGCGGGCGTATTCATGACTTGGTGTCGAGCAGGCTCCACGTCTCCGGCGGAATCGGTTTCATGATCGCCATACCCTGGCTGAACTTGCCGCTCGGTGGCGTCTCCATGGCGTACTGCACCGTGGCCTCACGGCAGACAAACTTGAACGTCTCCTTGATAACCTCGTCATCGTCCCAATTAAGTTCGGTGAGCATCACGTCCTTGAAGTCGATCCGCAGATAACCGCGCAGCACCGAGCCACCGATCGCCTTGCGCTTGAGAATGGTCGCCGATTTGAATTTGAACGATTTTTTACAACAATCGAACAGCGTCGTGGAGCTGATATCCATCCGTCTGGTGATCGACACTGCGTCCAGGTCGGACGGGTAGGCTTTTCCCTTCCGCGTGAACGACCTTCCTTCGGACAAGAAGCGGCCAAAGGCCCCGGTCTCCTTGCCACCAGCCGACAGGCTGATGCTGTCAACCGACGCCGTCGTATTTCCGTTGCCCCCACCGCCGCTGGAGGCCTTCCCGCCAGTTACCTCCGCCAAGCGCTGCTCGAGCGACTGGCATCTTGCGATCAAGGCGGTGATCTGGCTCTGCAACGATCCGACCGCCTTGTTGACCTGTTTCACGACCTGCGTCGTCTGCTCATTGGATTGCTGCTGTTGCGCCTTCAGCGCGTCCATTTGGCCTGGCTCAGTGATGCCGACGTCAAAGGTGAAATCCTCGACGGCAAAATAGTTGCCGCTCGCGCTAGAACCAACCGCCGTGCTGCCCGTGAACCCGGAGGCCAGCTTGTCGGCGCTCGTCACCATCGACGAACATTCAGACGGAACATAATTTCCCGCCGTCATCTCCAGCTTCATTAGAATGTCGCGATCGTCTTCTGCCACGGCTCGTCACCCCTGTCCCCTGGATTGCGCACCCGTCGCCATCGTCTGCTCACAGACTTTGCGTGCGGTTTACCAGTTCCGTATCGTAGCTCCAATTTACCGATGCCAGTTCAACCAAAATTGGCTGCTGGGACCCAGCCTGGAACGACGTTTTCTTATATCTGACAACGACCTTGCGGAAGACAAACTTGACCGACTCGCTGATTTCGTCGCCATTCTTCCAGTCAATATGGCTAATCAACAAATCGGTGAACTCCAAGCGTAGAAAACTTTGCAACTTGCTGCCGCCGACGTCCTTGCGCTTGATCATCGTAGCGGACGCAAAGGATGAAGAGTCACAGCAGGCTCGAAACAGCAACGGTGAAGCGCGGTCGTAAATACGATCGATCTTTAATTCATCCATGCGCACCGGATAGCGTTTCATCTTCTTGAGATCATCAGCGGACGCCGCTTTCCAGCGGGCGAAGGCGCCAGCGGAACTCTTGCTTGCGGCGTGCTGCGCACTCATGGCGGAGACGGATTGTTGTTGGCCGCCATATCCGCTGTTGAGCTTCGGGGCACCGGGGTTGACAGTGTCCTTTGTCGGATCTTTTTCATCGATATTGAAGCCGAATGAAAAATTCTGGAGCTCGAAGAACGTTCCAGGCGAAAAGCCGGCGGCGAAATTGTCGTTGTCCGTGTCGACTTCGGTTAGACACTCGGCCTGCAATGGACCGCTGTCGGCCGTCAGTTGCATGAGAACGTCGGTGGCCTTATTCGACATGCTGATGAAGCCTCCGTGCTGCGTAAATCATCGTCCCGGTAGCCGGATCGCGCCGAGCATCGCTATTTGGCTGCCGGTAGCCGTGATACCAGCCGCAGCGCCACCGTCAGACCTTCGAGCTGATAATGCGGCTTGAGGAAGAACTTCGCATCGTACTGGCCGGGCTTGTCTGGCATTTCTTCCAGCACGACCTCCGCTTCCTCGAGCGGATGGGTTGCCTTCCACTCTTCGCTCGATGTCTGGGGCGAGTGATCGACGTAATTGGATAGCCACTCGACCAGCCAGGCTTGCAACTGAACACGCGACATCGTCCCGCCGACCTTGTCGCGAACCAGGCATTTCAGGTAATGCGCAAAGCGGCAGCAGCCGAACAGGTAGGGCAGACGCGCTGACATCATTGCGTTGGCGGTGGCGGCTGGGTCGTCGTATTCTGCCGGCTGCTGAATTGAATGCGCGGAAATGAACGCGGCGGATTCGGTATTCTTGCGATGCAGGAGCGCCATGAGACCAAGGCGTGCAAGTTCCGCCTCACGACGCTCGTTCAGCGCGATCTCCGTGCAGCACCGCGTATCCACGTCGCCGTCGGCGGTGGCAAAGCGCAGCACGGGAACATCCTCGACGATACCGCCGCTTTGCAAGCCGTGGATGCGGGTACACCAGCCGTAGAGAGAGAACGACCGCGCGATGTTTGCTCCCATGGCGAATGCCGCGTTTGTCCAGGCATAGGCCGATGCGTCCGGGCCCTCGACGTCTTCCTCGAAGGCAAAATCGTCAACCGGGTCGCTTGCCAGGCCATACGGAAGACGGGTGAGCAAACGCGGCATGCACAGGCCGAGATAGCGTGAATCCTCCGCCGCTCGCAGCGACCGCCAACTGGCATATTCAGGCGTCTGAAAAATCCGACTCAGATCGCGTGGGTTGGCAAGTTCCGCCCAGCTGCCCATCTGCATCAGCGTCGGCGCCGCGCCGGCGATGAACGGCACATGGGCGGCGGCCGCGATGGCGGCCATGTCGGCCAGTAGATGCACACTCTGCGGCTGATGGTCGAAATAGTAGTCGCCGATGAGCACGCCGAACGGTTCGCCGCCCAGCTGGCCGTACTCCTCCTCATAGATCTTCTTGAAAATCGGGCTCTGGTCCCATGCGGTGCCGCGGTACTTCCGCAGTGTTCGTGCCAGCTCGCGCGATGAAATATCGAACAGCCGGACCTTCAGCGTCTGGTCGGTCGCGACGTTGCGCACCAGGAAGTGCGCGCCGCGCCAGCTCGATTCCAGCGCCTGGAATTCCGGATGGTGCAGCACGAGGTTGAGCTGTCGGCCCAGGGCCGCGTCGATTTCCGCGTTGATCGTCTCGATGATCCGTCGCACGCTGCCGACGGCCCGGTCGGGCCGGGCGAGCACGTGCGACGCCAGCACGGTCAGCGCCGGACGCAGTGACTTCGGCAGCTCGGCGAGCGCCGCCGCCGGATCGACCTCCCGCACGGCCACCTCGCCGCGGGGCCGCTCCAACAGATCATCGAAGTCGGAGATGTCCACCATCGGGTCAGTTGATACTGATCATGCCAGCGGTCAGCGACATCGAACCGCCGCCCGAGAGCGACATCGACGCGTCGGCATTGCCGGAGATTTGCGGCCCCGAGATCGTGATGCCCGATGGCGATATCTGGATACTGCTGGGACCGCAGCTCAGCTGAATCGAGCTTGTGGCGCTCAATGTGATCGACGTGTTGGCGGTGACCTGGAAGGACTGACCGGTGGTGGTCTGGCTGCTGCCTGCGGAGACGTTGAGCGTGTGGTTGCCAGCGCTGATCGTGAGGCTATCGTTACCTTGGCTGACGGTTGCCGAGCGGTTTCCGGTGCTGACCGTGTGGCTGTCGTTGCCCTGGCTGACCGTCACCGACCGGTTGCCTTGGGCAACCGTGGTCGTGGTGTCTTGCGTGACCTTCACCGTCTCGTTGTTCAGCACGACTTTATTGTAGTTGTACTGAGCCTGGAAGAAGACTTCCTCGCTGCCTTTCGTGTCGTCAAAGCGCAATTCGTTGGAGCCGCCGCCACCTTTGCTGGAATTGGTCTTAAAGGTGCTGACGACCTTCTTGTCGGGCAGCGGGTAGGGGACAGTTTGCGTCGCGTTGTACACGACGCCGGTAACCAGCGGACGGTCGGGATTGCCTTCGAGGAATTCGACGACGACCTCCATACCCATGCGCGGAATGAACATCGCGCCCCAGCCGGCGCCGCCCCAGGATTGTGCCACGCGAATCCAGCACGAACTGTTCTGGTCCTTGGTACCGACGCGGTCCCAGTAAAACTGCACCTTGATGCGTCCGTATTGGTCGGTGGTGATCTCCTCGCCCGAATCACCGACGACGAGGGCGGTCTGGGGGCCGCGAACCACCGGTCTGGGCGTGCGCGGTTCGAGGCGGAACGGCGTCGAGCCAGGGATGGCGGTGAAGTCCACCCGATGACTGTCGACAAGGTTGCCGCGGCTATCGGAGGCACCTTCGGCGATCGTCAGCGTCGTCACCGCGCGTGTGACCAGGTATTCCTGGTTCAGCGACTCGTCGGCGAACCCGGACATCGAGAACTTGACGCCGGCGCGGATGCCACGCGCGTTGGATTTCCCCTCGAACACCTGCACGCGGGCGCTGAGGTCCTGCATGCGCACGTCGGTCAGTTTCTGCCCGGCGGCGGCGGTGTCATAGACTCCCGGATAGTCGTAGATCTCGAAGCCGCTGTACGGATGCTGGCTGCTGTAAAGCGACTTGGCGGTCAGATCGGCTGACGGCGTCGTGAAGTTGTAGTCGCGGTAGGTGTAGGCGCCGGGCTGCAGGTGCAGGTCTGCCGTCCATTCCCAGATATGGTCCTCGACCGCCCGCACCTCGGTCTGGCTGAAGTAGAACGGGATGGCGGTGCCGAGCGCAGTGTGGGAATTCGGGTCGTCGGCCATAACCAGTGTGTGCTTGCCGTCCGCATGCGTAAAGTAATAATACAGACCGACGGTTTCCATGAGCCGGCTAGCGAAGTCGAAACTGGTTTCACGGTACTGCACGCAGTAGTCTAGCGCGGTGTCGCCAATCTGATTCTGCCGTTTGTCTTCATTGTCGAAGCCATCGGCGCCGATTGTCGTCGTGATTATGTCCCAGGTAGATTGCTGCTGGAAGATCTTGCAGTCCTGTCTGCGCGTCAGCAGCCAGATCCCTGGTCTGAGCTCAAAATGGTAGCGGTAGACGCCGCCTGCCATGCCGGCATAGGCGGCGCGGGCGAGAATGCCGTTGAAATAGGTCTTGTCACCGCTGGCCGATGTCATCGTCACGGTCACCGAGCTGCCAAGCATCGAGCTGATGTTGCCCTTGACTTCACCGCTGGAGGCGTCAACGGCGATCAGGAACGGTCGGCCAAGTTCTTCGGTGGCCGTCATGCCGTCGAAGCGCAGCTTGAAACCCGGATCCGGGCTAACGGTCAGCGTAACGAAACTGCTGCCGTCATTGGAGCTACGGTCGGAGTCTGACATCTATCGTCTCGATCCTCGCGAATGCAATGCCGGTGCAGTACGGCGGCGAGAGGTAGGGGCAGTATTGCCCTCGCCCGCTAATGGTCTTCCGAAAGATGGTCCCAGTCTTGCCATTCGCGTCCGTGTCGCTAGAGCGTTGCCGGGCAGCGGAACGATCGCAGTGCCGGCAACGTGAACGGATTGCGCACGCTGCTCGCATTCAACTCAAACGTGGCGCTGCCCGCAGGCGCCGTGAAGATGAGACGGAACTTGTCCGGCTCGCCGGAGGGCACTACCCGCGCGGTATCCAGCAACCGCAGCAGCGCCCAGGCGCCGTCCTTCTCGGTGACGGTCGCGTTGCTGCCGGCGGCGGGCGTGATCGTCACACGCACCAGCGTTTTGCCGCCCTGGCCGGGCCATTGGAACTGCTCCAATTCGGTCGGCCCGTGGTTGTAGGTCAGCGATTGGCCAGCTATGTCGAGCGTGATCTGGCCGACGCCGGCGTCCAGCGCCACCGGCACAAGTGTAAATTTCACCGCGATCTGTGTGCCCCCGGAGAACAACGAGTCGCGGATCAGCGCTGCGTTCTCGAACTGCGTCAGCGTGCCTGGTTGTAGTGTGAGCTGGCTGTTGTTGGCCGCTTGCCACTTCCACGGTCGGACCGAGGTATCCACGAACGGTTTGAGATTTTCATTGAAGAATTGGTCGATCATCCCGCCGGGCCCGAGCAGGTGGGCAAAGTCGTCGGTCGGTACGTCGCTGGAGCTGCCGCGGTCGAACGGGTAGCGGTTGAACAGGGCGGCATCGCACAGCGGCAGCACCTGGCTTTTCCAAGCATTGCTCAGCTCGCGGCTGGCACCGGCGGTGACAGCCGCATTGCTGCTTAGCGCAACGGTTTGCAGCATGGCGGCGATCGGCTTGGGCAGATCCTTGGCGGCATCCTGCAGCTGCGCCGCGGCACCGACCGCTCCGCCGCCGCCTGCGCTGGACGCCTGATTGAGCAGCGCCTGGCCCTGATTGGGCGCGTTGGCCGCCTGGCTTATACCCGACGAAATGGCGGCGATCTTCTGCAATACCGCTTCCATCGGGGCCGGACGATCCTTTGTGCCAACGACGAACTCATGCAATGCCCGGAAATGCTCATCAACGCGCGTCGTCGGGTCCACCGGTGCGCTGGCGCCCGGTGTGCTGCCGAACGCCTCGCCGAGAATGCCCGAGATCTCGGCCTGATTGAGCGTCATGCCGGAACTGGCGATCATCTTGCCGAATCCGGCGGCCTTCTGCCCCACCTTCGCGGCCTTCGCCTCGAGCTGGGCCTCGGCCGCGTCCGTCGACCCGGTGCGGCTGAGCTGGGTCTGCCCGTCGATGGATTGCAGCAGCGTGCGCAGCGGCGAATCCGGCCCGCTCATCAGCCCGAGCTGATCGGCGACATCGGCCACGTTGGTGTATTGCCGCACTGCGATGTCGGCGATCATGCGGTCCCAGCGGCGGACGTACTCGTCGAGATAGAGTCCGATCACGTCCCGCCGCAGCTTGTTCACCTCGCCAATCGTGCCCGCTAGGGCGGCGACGCCGGTGGCGCGGTTGCGCCCCAGCACCCAGCCGTCCTCGGCAATATCCTTCGTCACCGTGGGCATCAGCTGCAGGAACGTGTTGTGGTAGCCGGACCAGGTGAAGATGCCCGGCATTCCGGTGGTGATCGGTTTGCCCGAGCGCAGTACGAACACCTTGCCGCTGCCGGCCCCGCCATTGTCCGCCACCGTCCATTCCGGCAGCGCTTGTACGCGCGGACTGCGCAGGATGCGGTTGTAGCTGTATTCCGCAAGTGGCTCCTGGGTGAGAATACGGCGCACCTGCTCGATCAGCGGCCCATTGAGCGCCACCGCCGTCAGTGGCCGCTGCAGCATGGCGTCGGCGTGGCCGAGCAGCGCGTCGCGGTCGGGCGCGTCGTCATCGGAGGCCATCGTGGCCGAGAAGTCCTTGATGAGCCAGGCCATGACCTGGTCATGGTCGATCGGCCCCTGCCGCCCGAGAATGAGGTAGACCTTCAGTGCTTCGTAGAGGAAATCCGGCTTGTCCAGGTTGGCGGCGAGCTGCGTCTCCAACCGCGCCAGCAGGCGGGGCAGCAGCAGCGCGTTGAGCGCGCGGTAATAGGCCTCGACCGCAGCGGCGGAGATCTTGTCGCCTTGGTAAAGCCCGAGCGTGAGCTCGATCGGCGTCGATGCCTCGCGCTGGTCGTAGCCGCCCCGCATGGTGCGCAGCATGTTGAGCGGCGGCAGGATCGCGTGCAGATCGGTATCGGTCGGGCCGCGCTTCAGCAGCTCGGCGTACAGCGCGTTATATTTTTCAACCGAACTATGCGCCTCATCGATGATCACGCTGTTGCCGATGTAGCTGCGCGTCCAGCCAGCGGTGAGCAACAGCAGCACGATTGCGGCGGCGGCATAGGCGCCGCGATACGTCCAGCGCGTGCGACGTTCCAGCGCCTTGTCGAGGCTGACCAGGGCCGCTTCGCCGAATACCACGTCGCGCAGCAGGCGGGTGAGGAAGTAGCTGCGGCCGGCCCCGGAGAAGGCCGAGACCGCCTGCCGTGGCAGCCCGAACTGGCCGGCCATCACGCCCAATAGACGATCGATCGGCGTGCCATCCTGCGTGCCAGACGTGAAATAGACGCCGCGCAGAAGCGGCGGCTCCTCCAGCCGGCTTGGGCGGAAGATTTCGGTCAGGAACTCCGTCGCCACGTCGCGCAACGAGGCGACCTGCTGCGGAAAGCCGTAGATCAGGCGCCGCCGCTGAATATCGGTCTCCTGGTTCACCCGTTCCAGCATGCGGTCGTTCAGCCGGGCCAGCAGCAGGTCGAACTCGCCGACGACGTGGGCGACGGCGCCGGCCTCGTCGCGCCCCTCGTCGAGCGGCAGCGTCATCCCCCAGACCTGTTCGCGCTCCTCCTTGCCCAGGTTGTCGAAGAACTCGACGAAACCAGCGGTCAGGTCCGCCTTGGTGAACAGCACGTAGACCGGCACGCGCACGCCGAGTTCGGTGTGCAGTTCGCGCATCCGCTTGCGCATGGCGGTCGCGTGCGCCAGGCGGTCTGTCTCCGACAGGGACGCGAGGTCGGGCAGGCCGATGGTCAGAAGCACGCCGTTGAGCGGCTGGCGGCGGCGGTGCTGCTTGAGCAGGCGCAGGAAGCCGAGCCAAGCGGCCGCATCGACGGCGGCCTGGCTGTCCTGGGTGGTGTAGCGGCCGGCAGTGTCGATCAGCACAGCTTGATCGGTGAACCACCATTCGCAGTTGCGGGTGCCGCCGACACCGCGCAGCGCCGCCGGGCCCTTGGCGTCCGCGAGCGGGAAGTTCAGGCCCGAGTTGACCAGTGCCGTCGTCTTGCCGGCGCCGGGTGGCCCGATGAACATGTACCAGGGCAGCTCGTGCAGCCGCTTGCGCTCGCGCCGTCCGCCCGGCGCCGCCTTCAGGCGCTTCATGGCCTCGCGTAGGCGGTCGCGCAGCAGGGCCACTTCCTCGGCCGAGGCGATGGCGTCCTTGCCGGGGTCGGCAACGACATTGTCGACCAGCTTCTTCTCGTGCTTCTGCCGGTTGATCATGGTCAGCAGGTTCACGACCACCCACAGCACCAGCAGCACTGCGATGGCGATGATGCGCGCGACCTGGCTGTCGAACGGGTGCGTCTGGCCGATGCCGATCAGCGGACCGAAGAACCAGAGCAGCACGGCGAGCAGCACCACGCCGAATGCGGTCTTGAACCAGTGCGACCGGAACAGCGGTTGCAGGAAAGGTGGGATCATGGGAGCCGCCTATCGTTCAGCCACGAATTCCGGCGCGTTACGGGGAGGCTACGGTGCGCACCAGCACGATTTCGGTGCGGCGGTTCGCCTGGCGGCCTTCCGGCGTGGTATTGGGCGCCAGCGGATCGGCGTCGGCCTTGCCGACCGCGCGCACCCGGCCCTTGTCGGACAGTTTTGCCGCGAGCAGCGTCGCGACGGCATCGGCGCGGGCCTGCGAGAGCTGGAAATTCGACGGGAACCGCGCGGTATGGATCGGCTGGTTGTCGGTATAGCCGTTGACCACGACGTTACCCGGCTCATCTTGCAGGGCTTCGCCGATGCGCCCGATCAGCGCCGGGTAGTTGCTGGCGAGCGTGGCTTCGCCGGAGCCGAACATGTTGCGGTTGGTGAGCCGCACCGTCACCGATTGTGCGTCTTCCAGCACGACGACAAGCCCGGCCTTGATTTCGGGTTCGAGGAACTGGTGCAGCTTGGCCGTGAAGTTGCTCGGCGGCGGCGCGACAGGTGCGGGCGGGGGCGGCGGGGCTGCAACACGCGGCACGATCGGCGTGCCGTGTGGCGGAACGCCGTATAGTTCGGCAAACGCGACGTCGGATGACCCGGACAGGGCGAAATTGAAGGCGAGATAGATTCCGGCGGCGATCGCAACGGTACCGAGCGCGATCGCCCAAAGCGGCAGAAGTTGCGACAGCGGGCGATGGCCAGCGGCGATGCCGGCCCAGTGCGGCGACAATTCGCGCTCGAACTCACCGCGGCGATTGCGGATAAGCCGATAGACAAACTCGCGCAGATCGTTCAGCGCCGCCACGCCGCGCGGCATGATGCGGTAGCGCCCCTCGAACCCGAGCGAGGTGCACAGATACATCAGCTCGACCACCTCGCCGTTCTTGCCGAGATCCTTCTGCATCTCCTCGAGGATGTCGAAGAAACGGTCGCCACCGGTGACTTCGGTGTGGAACATGCTGGTCAGGCTCTGTCGCGACCAGGAACTGGCGGCCCCCCAGGGCGTGCTGAGCACCAGGTCGTCGATCGTCGCGCACAGCGCATAGCGGGCGGCCTTCAGCGGACGCGTGTCCATGCCGGTGGCCAGCGCGTTTTTCTCGAACTGGCGCACCTCGGCGACCATGCCGCGCCGCAGCTGCTCGGGGTCCGGGTTGCGGGCGCCGCGCCCGCCGGCGATGCGGATGGCGGCGGCCAGCAGCGGGGCGGCGATGGCGACCAGCGGATTGCTGCCGATCGCCGGCACCGCCGTCGCGGTCGACACAGCCGCCGGCACGGCTGGCGGCTGTGGTTCGGCCACCGGGCGCGCCGCGGCACCGCCGGGGCGAGGACGGATGATCGTCCGATCGGAGTCGGAGGGCTCGGCGAACGGATTGTCGCTCATCGGCTCATCCTCTGATTGCCCAGCACTCGATTTCGAGCCCAGGCAGATCGCCCGACACCTGGATCGCGATGCCGCCGGACTGCGTCAGCGCGGCCCAGTATGGACTGCTACGATCAAGCTCGAAATAACTTGTTCCAGCGTAATAGGGAAGCTGCCGGGGTGCGACCGGCAGCGCGCGCGCGGCGATGCCTGGCAGGGCGACGGTGATCAGTTCGCGGATCTGCTCGACGGGGCCGATCTTACACAGGTTGGGGAAGTTCCGCCGCAGTGTCTCTACCGGGATCTGCGCCTTGACCGCCAGCACCCAGGTCGCCTCGGTGACCAGGCTGCGGTCGAGAATCGGCCCGACACGTATACCGAATTTGCGCTCCTGCAATGGAATCGGCACGGCGGTCTGTTCCAGCACCGCCGACAGCGACTGACGCAGGGCGGCCATCACCGGGCGAAATGTCGCTTGCAGGTCGTCGTGGCGATAGGGGGGAAACACTGTCGGGCGCTTGCGCGTTTCGGTGAACGTGGCCAGTTCCCCGGCCAGGCTGACCGCGATCCGGTAGAAGCTTTCCGGATGCAATTGTTGTGTGATCGCCGCCAGATGCGTCATCAGCGGCTCATATCTGTTGCACAATTGCAACAATAGATAGTCGGCGATTTCGCCGCTGCCGCGCGTGGCGGTTTCCGAGACGCGTCCTGCAAGGGCCTCCGCGCGTTGGCGGATCAAGCCCTGCAGATGGTTGATGAAACCGCCGATGACGCCGGAGGCGCTGGACGCCAGCATGGGCGGTATGAAGCCTTCGTCGAGGACCGTGGATTTGTCGGCCCGCACCTCCACGATCCGCGCCAGCCCTATCGCCGTGAAGCCGGAGCGAGCCTCGTTTTCCAGCGCATAGCGAAGCCGCAGCTTGCCGACCGGCACCGTCGCGGTGCCGGTATAGCCGGCGTTGATGTCCACGGCTTCCAGCTCGTCGGTGGCGTAGCGCGCTACCGTTTCGATCAGTTGTGGTGAGGCAACTTCCACCCCGCCGGGCTGGCGGGTCGGCAATTGCAGGTACACCACAAGGTTGCGCGTGGACTCCGCGAGATCCAGCGGTTTGGGCGGATCGACGTCGCCCGGCACGTTGAACGGCGTCCCGTCCGGCATGATGCCAGCGACCGAGCGGACGGCGAACTTGCCCAACGTGAGCATGGCGCTGTCCAGCGACAACTCCGTCAGGCCCCAGGCGAACGGGCGCAGCGGCATGGTGCTGGCGCGCACCAGCCGATCGACGTAGCGATCCTGCTGCTGAAGATGCTGCGGTTGAAGGAACAGGCCCTCGGTCCAAACGACCTTGTTTTCCCAGCTCATGAGCCCAAACCGTTCACCACGCGATCTCCAACGTCGAATGCCCGCTTGGCTGTTTCACGAGGCGGGCTTGGCGGGGGTGGTCGTTGTCGTCAGCGTCAGTCCGGCGCGTCCGGCCGTCAAAGTAATGAGATTCGTCTTATTCGGCTCGATATCGGCAGTAGCGCGCCAGGCTGCGTGTTGAAAGTCGCGGTAGGCGGCGAAGATTGCGATGGCTTTGACCGACGCATCCGGTTTGATCGTCTCCGTATGGGTTGCGCCGGGAGCGAGCAGGAAATCCTCGCGGTGGACCAAATCCGTCTTCAGCGTTGCAGCATCGGCATTGTACAGCGGGAAGAACTCCGCCGCATTGAAATTCGCGGTTGATGAGAGCTGGTAGATACGCAGCGCGATCGGCGCGCCAACGTTGTCCACCGTCGGATTGACATCGTTGGTCGCCGACATCGAAAGGTTCACGACCGTCGGTGGTGGCGGTGGCGGTGGAGAGGAGCAGCCGGCAAGGCTGGCGAGACCGGTAAGGCCCGCGATGAACAGCCAACGGGTCATAAGCTGAGGCCTTTCAGAACGTGACACATCAACAATGGGTAGGCATGACACACGGACCCGAGCGCTGTCACGGCGCAGTCGGCTGAGCGGCCGGCCGGCGCGCTACAGCTTGCCCACCTGCGCGTCGTAGGCCTTGGCAAAGGTGCGGCCAAATGCGGATTGGAAATCATCCTCCGCCTCGCGGGCGATCTCCTTGTACGTGGTGCAGAACTGTTCCCAGAACCGCGCCTTGCGCGCACCGGGGAGAATGCTGTCGAGCATGCCGCGTTGCAATCGCGCTTCCAGGACCGCCGGATCGAACCGGCCAAGCAATGCGATCAAGGCGCTCTGCATACCCGCCATGACCGCCATTTCGTGGCTGCGAATATCCTTGAACGCTTCTTCGACGGCCGCCAGCGGCGGTTTGTAGCCCGGCCGGTCCGGTTGCAGCAGTGCCGCAAGCGCCTCGATGGGCGAGACGGAAAATTTCAGCGCATTGTTGTCGCGCGCCCGCAGCATCGTTTGCTCGACGCGCAACCCCTGCTTTATTTCGGCGCGCGACATCAGTGCCTCGCGCGTGCCCTCCACGAAGCCGCGGAACAGCGCGCCGATGGCACGCATCGCCGCTTCCGGCTCCTGTGCTGACAGGTCGAACTGCGGCACGCCCGCGCCTTCCAGGAAGGCCGCGATCAGTGCGGCCGCAGGTGGACCCGATGCGGCGGCGACGGGGGGCGCCGCGGCCGGCGGAGGCACCGACCGGGCGATGGCTGGCGCCGGTACGGGCACCGACACCGGCGAAGGTGTCGGTGCGAACGCGGCCTGCTCGATCGGCCTGGGGGACGGGCCCGCGACGGCCGGAGGCTGCGGGGTCGGCATGGAGGGGGCAGGCGGCGGCGCGCCGGGCGCCAGCGGCACGTCACCGATCAGCGCATCGAAATCAATGTCATCGAGCGGCGTGACGACCCGCGGCGCGGAAAACGCATCCGACCGGACATCGAAATTCTGCCGCTGTGCCGGCCCCTTGAACTCGTCGGGCGCCTTGGCCCCGAACAGATCGTCGTCGTCCAGGCTGCCCGGCCGGTGGCGCTCGTTGGCGGCGATGTCGAACGGGTCTTCGGTGCGTAGCGCGGGCGTCGGCAGTTGCGGCTGCGGATGCTGGAAGCCGAGCGCCGCTGCGTGGCCGAATGGCGCGTCGAGCGGATCAACGTCGAGCGCGTGATCCCCGCCCAGCGCGTCGCGTTCGAACGGGTCGGCAGGCGTCAGCGCGAAGCTTGTGGCGCCGAACGGGCTGGCCGAACTGCCGCCGACGGCACCGTCCGCCTCCGCTACCTCCAGCAGGTAGCCGCCGAGCCGGATGGTGTCCCCGTCGGTCAGCACGGTGCGGCTGTTGCGGGCGGTCGGCTCGCGTGCGCCGTTGATGAGCATGCCGTTCGAGCTGAGGTCGGTCAGCACGTAGCGTCCGGCGTCATAGGAGATTGTGCAATGCGTTCGCGACAGGTGCTGTGCCGGATCGGCCAGCACCCAGTCGTTGCCGGGCGCCCGGCCGATCGATAGACTGCTTTGGGCTAACGTGCGGACTTGCCGGTCCGCGCCGCGTCCCTCGATTGAGGTTATGGTCAGGACGAGCGGCATGGATCGGTGCTCCGTTGTCTGCTGCCGTGTTGGTGCGGCGTCGCAGGGGCCGCCGCGCCGTTCCAGGCTCTGTGCGATGGCTTGGCCGACGTGCTGAGTAAATGTCCGGAGTATGTCATGGCTGATATCACGCTGGCCGAGGTTCACGGACGAGTCTGGCTGGTCGGCGGGGAGCCGTACATCGATGATCTCCTTGCCAACACGCTACCGGCCAACATTAGCATCGAAATCATACCCTGCGAACACATGGCGCATGTGCATGCGCTGTGGGTGCAGAATTGCGGCCCACAGACGACGATGGGCGATCCCTGGATGATCCATCCAGCGATCGTCGCGCGCATCCGCCGCAGCACGTCGGACTA
This sequence comes from uncultured Pseudomonadota bacterium, assembly GCA_963764895.1. Classification (GTDB taxonomy): domain Bacteria; phylum Pseudomonadota; class Alphaproteobacteria; order Acetobacterales; family Acetobacteraceae; genus CAVXUK01. The sequence goes on along the minus strand of CAVXUK010000004.1, from coordinate 1,210,107 downwards.
CTCGGTCTTTTTCGCGGAATGGTCGGCCAAGATCGACGCCGACGCGAGCACTGTGATCGCCTCGGTCGCCGCCTGGGCAGGCGAGAATCCGGATGCCGGCCTTGAACTTGTCGAATTCGTTGATCCGGATGGACCCAAAGCGATTGCCGACCTATCGCGGCTGCGTGCACAGCTTGTTGCGGATATGCTGATCGCGCGGGGTGTGCCGTCCGAGCGGATCGGCCTTGGGCGACGAGGCGTCGGCGCCGTCGCCGGCGTGGCGCAGGAAAGCCAGCGCATCGACATCATCGCAAGGACACCGGCCCAGCCGGGCGGGTGAGCGAACCGTCCGCGCCGGCACACCCTATTGAAGTGAGGCCAGAAGCGCGTCGAGGTCCGGTTCGGTGGCGTCGGCCGCGGCGGCAGGCGGTTCGGCGCTGAGACTGGCCAGCAACGCGTCGAGATCGGCGTCGGCTGCCACGCTCTCGGGCGCCGGTTCGGCAGGCGCGTCGAGGCTGGCCAGCAGTGCGTCGAGGTCGGGCGTCGGATCGTCAGCAGGCGCCGGCGCCTCGCTGGCCGGTACGTCTTGTACTGCGACGGGCGCGGTGCTGGCAGCAGGCGGCGGCGCACTGGACTCGGAAGCGCTGGACGTGGCGGGCAGGGGCGTTGGCAGGGGCGTTGGCTTGAGGGTAACGTCGGCGGGGTTCCAGAATCCCGCGAGCGGCGCGCCGGCCAGAGACCCGAACCCGCCGAGGCGCACCTCCGGCCGGCCGCGCAGGCTGAGCAGCGGCATCACGCCATAATTGATAACGCCGACCGCCTGCTTCTCGGTGAACATACGCTCCGTGCAAGGCAGAGCGGTCTGTTCGCCGTCGGTATCGTAATAGACGTAATAGGCCATCTCGTTGACGGTCATCACCGAGCCCAGCTTCATCTGTTTGCCTTGACGTTCGAATGTCTTGGCAAGCAACAGGGCAGGGAGCAGCGCCGGATGCCCCCACAGCATCCCGGACAGCCCGCTCTGGCGGGTGAACTCCTCGAAAGCGAAGGCGTCGATCGGATCGGACTTCTTGCCGTATGGCATCCGCAGCAGGAAGCGCGGCGTGGCCAGCCCGAGATAGGCGGAAGCCGGCAGCGCGCGTAGGGCCGACCAGGCATCTCGGATCAGCGGGTGCTGCTCGTGCATGGGAATTTTCATCGAATCCGGGCCGATGCCGGCGATGAACGGCGCCCGCGCCGCGCCTGCCAGTTGCGCGATACGGCCGAGCAGGTCGGCGTGTGGCGGCGACAGCTCGAAACCATACAGCCCGATGATCGCCGACAGCGGGCCCTGATGGGCGTCGAGCGACGGCTGCTCGACCAGCAGGCTATAGAGCCCGGATTGATCGAGGACGTCGCCGGCTGCCAGATCAGCAGTGAATTCCTCGGCCGAGATGTCATACAGCACGATTTCCAGCCGCGCGCCGGTCTCGATCCGGCGCACCAGGAACTCGACTCCGCGCCACAGCGCCTCGGCGGCCTGGAAGTCGGGGTGGTGCAGCACGCGCCGCATCGCCGCCGACAGCGCCTCGTCGACGCGCGCGACGAGCTGGTCCTGGCGGGCATCGCGGGCCGGCTGAATGAACGGGCCGATCAGCCGGCGAACCAGATCGTCAGTCGCCGCGTCGCCGGCGCCGGGTGCGGCGGGGCGGCCCGTCAACCGCGCGAAGTCGGACAGCCGGCGGTCGGTGGCTACCGCGCTGCCGCGGGCCTGGCGCGGCGGCGGCGGCAGCGGCGCCGCGCCGCCCCATGACAGCACCTGCTTGGCGGCGCGGTCGAATCCCTGCTTGCTGCCCAGATTGCGCCGCAGCGTGCGCAGTTCCTCGAACAGTTCAACGTTTTCCGCCAACTGGTCGGGATGGAAGTCGTCCAGGCTGCCGATCTTCACCTCGACGGCCGCGCCATCTTCGCCAAGCGGTACACTGAATGACGGATTTAGCCGCGTGACGACGGCGTCGAGGGTGTCGACATCAACCTTGACCGGCTTGCGCGCCGCCAGCGCCGCCCCTGTCTCCAGCCGGCCGGCATTGGCGCGGCCGGAGAAATCGCCAAGCAAAGCGAGGCGGAATTTCGCACCAGAAGGAAGCGCCAGCGGTGTGCGGCCGAGGCGACCGAAATTGATGTCGTATTGCATCTAACGCTCCGATCCGGTGTCATATGTAACATTTAACTTCGGGTGGTCAACAGCTTGGCATTCTTTGCGCAGAACCATATCATAACCATCAGGACAGACGATAACTCGGGTGGAGCGAGCGATGGCCGACAAGAAAGGTGCAACGCCGGACGACATCATGTCCGCAGCCGCAATGAAGCCGGTACTGGCCAAGGCGAAGGAAGGGCCGATCAATTGCGCGATCGGCCTGACCGATGCGAAGGACGGCGTGGCGCTGCTGCACGCCAAGACCAAGCCCAAAAAGCTGCTCGCCGAAATGAAAAAATTGGCGAAGGACCATAGCCTCAAGCTGGACGCTGGATCGTTGCGATTCGGCACCGGACAGCTGGACCCGGACGACAATACGCTGCTCAGGATCACCGTCAACAAAGGTCCTGTCGGCGGCATGGAGGCCAAGCTTCGCGTGCAGATGAGAAACTCGGGCTGTGCCAAGGTGGAGTTCCTCGTCGATGCGAGCTTGGAGGAGGAGCCGGAGGACGATGTCGCGCCGGCTGACGCCCCCGCCGCCGCGGCAGCAGCGCCCGAGCCTCCGCCGCCTCCGCCGCCGCCTCCCACGGCCCCGGCACCCGACGCCGCCACGTTGACCGCGACGCTGGCGCAACTTATGCAGCAGATCGCCAAAGTCGCCGGCGCCGACAAGACTCTGCAACAATCGCTGGTGAAAATTGCCGCGGCGGCCAATGGCGCCCTGAAGGGCGGCGACCTTGCCGGCGCCGCGGCGTCCATCCGGGATTTGCGTGGCGCCTTGGCAGCGGCGGCCGACACGGCCAAGCTCAACGCCCAGGCAGACGGCGCCCCCAGCGCTGTGACCTATGCCAAGTCCCGCCTTGCCTGGCTGGCGGCGCGCAACAAGGTCGCAAGCGAGATCGACAAGCTGCGCACCCAGATCGTCGCCACCTACCAGGAGAACGGTATCGCGGCCGACCTCGAGAAGGCATATCAGACTCGCGTGGCGCCGGTGCTGACGACGCTGGACGAAAGCCTTGCCGACAAGCTGGACGAGGCGACGAACGCCACCGACGCGGCCAAGCGCGGGGAACTGGTGACCGAAGCCAGGGCCATCATGGACAAATATGCGCAGTACCTCGCCGGCGAACCTCTGATAGCCGATCTGGACGACAATCCGTTCGTGCCGCTGGCGATCCGCGCGACCATTGGCGGGACACTGAACGCTCTGTCCAAGGCAGTGCACTAGCCCAGCGGGCGGCCGCGGCCCGGTCCTCGGCACAAGTGCACGGAGAAAGCGAGGTCCCAGACTGTCATGCAAGACAGCGGCGGGCGGCAAAAGAAGCGCAGCTGGATCAAGCGCTTTCTTGGCATCGACGTGCCGGAGGCGCCGTCAGGCCGCGCCCCCGGCACGATCGATCCTGAGATATTCAACCTCGGCCAGAACTTCGGTGGGCTGCTGCGGCAAAGTACCTACGCCGACCTGCCGGCTCCGGCGAGGGCAAAGCTACGCCAGCCGGTCGAGGCGGCGCTCGACGCAAGGGATGCGGACGGCGCCACCGAAGCGATCAAGACGTTCCGGGCCGCGGTGCGGCAGGCCGGCATCGACCAAGTGGCCTGGCAACAGGCGGCGCCTCGACTCGCGACGGTGCGGCAGCAGGTAGTGGAGCTCACGGACTGGGCGGACCCTGCCGCGGTGGGCTTCGCGAACCGGCTTGACGCTATCGAGCGAGATGCCGAGCAGGGCGATTTCGCCGTGGCCCTGCAAGGCTTGGGGATCATCGAAAAGCCCGTGGCGGATACGCATGTCAAGGCGAAAGCCAAGGCTGGCTATCTCAGTGCCCGCGCCGCTTTCAAGGGCAAGGAAGATGCGGCCCGGGCGGCCTTGGCGACCGACGTGATCGGCACGGCGCTTCGGCAAGCCGAGGCCGACTTTGACGCGGCCGCGAACGCCGTGCAGGCGCAGGTGGCGACGGAGAACTGGGGGGCGGCGCAGGCCACCCTCGCGGCGCTGGAAGCTGCATGCGACGCTCCGGTCGTTGCGCGCAAGGCCTATGATGACGCGAAGGCGCAGTACCACCAAGACAGCGCTGGCCTCAAGGAAAAGGCCGTCGCCGCAATTTCGAACCGCGATAAATCTTCCGAGTTCGCAGGTGTGGCCGCGAAAATCCCGGATTCTTTCAATGCAGCCATGGACGCCGGGAAAGCAAAGGATTACCTCGCGGCGATTCCGCTGCTGAACACAGTCAAGTCGCTGATTGCCGAGGTCGATGCCCTCAAGCAGGCGCTCCCCGCCAAGGTACTGGCCGCAAACCAGCTGAAGGACGAAATAGACGCGCTGTCGGCCTCCGATCTCAAGGCGAAGCCGGCGAAGCAGAAGGTCGAGATGCTGCGTACGCTGCTGACCGCGGACATCAAGGGCGATCCACCCTCGGACATCCGCAAGGCACAGCACAAGCTCTACCAGGCGATGGATATGGACCCCGCCTTTGTCGAAAGGGAGATGGATTTCTACGACAAGGTGGCGGACGATCTGGCAACCGATCCGCTGATAAAGGAGATGACGCCGACGAAATGGACGACCGAGACCGACCAGGCCGGGAAGCTGGCTATCATTCGGAAGATCGTGAAGCTGCAGAGCGAGAAGCTCGGTTTTGAACCCCCCGAAGTCGTTCCAATCGACAAGCCTTCGCAAGGCGGCCTGACCACCAACGGGTATTTCAGTCCGTCCGACGGCAAAATTTACATCAACTTCAACGCGGCCAGCTCCGTCAAAAATTTTGCAAAGGCGGTTGATCTGGCCATTCATGAGAACGCTCACAATTGGCAGGACAGGCTCGTGAAGAAATTCAATGCCGGCGAAATCCCGGAGAGCGATCCGAATTACACGCAGGCGATGATGTTCGCGGTCAACGAACTCGGTGGCGCATATGTCAAAGGCGCCGAGAGCTTTGCTGTATACAAAAAGCAACCAATGGAGGATCACTCGCACATGACTGGCCCCCACACGGCCTCGGCCCTGATGGCCAAGCTGAACAAGGTCTAGTCCCGCGATCCTGGGTCGTGTGCAGGCATGAGATACCTGGAGGATTCCGTGTCGCCATCTGCTGACAGGCTGGTCTATCGCATCGTCTACCACGACCCGAAAACCGGTGAGGCATCGCCCGCCGGGTCATGGACGATGGATGCACACGGCATCGTTATCGACGCCTCCGCGGAGCCCAGGTTTCAGTCACTGCTCGCCAACGCTGCCGGAGATGCGAACAGCATGACGGGCGTCGATGTAGAAGTAGCTCCGCCGGCCGGCGCCGAAATGTTCGAGATATTCTCCCGCAATGTCGGTCGCGACGACGCGGAATTCCTCGACGCGCTACGGGGTCATCTGCGGACGTATTACAATATCGAGCTGATCCCTGCTTGACGGCCCGGGACAGGGTGACCGCGTGCCTGATGGCACGCGCGGGCGATTGACGCCGGCGCGGCTCGCCGGGATGGCAGTCTCGCCGCTGACATCGTCATGCACGCGACGGGGCAGGCGCACGCTCGTCATCACCGATGTTGCCGATTACGGTCCTCCCGGCGACCGCTGACACAACAGTCGTTCGTAGCCTTCACGCGAACGTGTACGAAAAATCTCCGTCCGTGACGCCCACCTGAACTGCTGTCACCGGCTTGCCCTCCAGCATGCGTTCCAGGAACGCGGCGCTGATCGCCGGCAGCATCGTGTTGGTCAGGATCGCATCGATCATGCGCCCGCCGCTCTCCGGCTCGGTGCAGCGGCTGGCAATCAGCTTCACGACGTCCTCGTCGTAGGTGAACGGCACCTTCTGCCGCTCGGCAATGCGCGATGCGACGCGGCCGAGCTGCAGGCGGATGATGTCGCCCATCACTGCGTCGCTGAGCGGGTAGTACGGGATCACGATCAGCCGCCCCAGCAACGCCGGCGGGAACACCTTCAGCAGCGGCTCGCGCAACGCCTTCGCCACTTCGTCGGGTTCCGGCATCAGCTCCGGGTCACGGCACAGCGACATCATCAGGTCGGTGCCGACATTGGAGGTGAGCAGGATCAGCGTGTTCTTGAAATCGATGAGCCGCCCCTCGCCGTCCTCCATCATGCCCTTGTCGAACACCTGGAAGAAGATTTCGTGCACGTCGGGGTGCGCCTTCTCCACCTCGTCCAGCAGCACCACCGAATACGGCTTGCGGCGCACCGCTTCGGTCAGCACGCCGCCTTCGCCATAGCCGACGTAGCCGGGCGGCGCGCCCTTCAGCGTGGAGACGGTGTGCGCCTCCTGGAATTCGCTCATGTTGATCGTGATCAGGTTCTGCTCGCCGCCGTACAGCGACTCCGCGAGCGCCAGCGCGGTCTCGGTCTTGCCGACGCCGGACGGGCCGCACAGCATGAACACGCCGATCGGCTTGGAGGGATTGTCCAGGCCGGCGCGCGCGGTCTGCACGCGCCTGGCGATCATCTCCATGGCGTGGTCCTGGCCGATCACGCGGCGGCCGAGCGTGCGGGCGAGGTTCAGCACGGCCTGGACCTCGTTCTTCACCATCCGGCCGACCGGAATGCCGGTCCAGTCCTCCACCACGGCGGCGACTGCCTGTTCGTCGACGCTGGCAGGATCAGCGGCGACTTCGCCCTGGTGCGTCGCGAGCTCGGCCTGCAGCGTCTTCAGCGCGGTCAGTGTCGTCGCGCGATCGCCCGATGCCTCGCGCAGCGCCGCGCGCAAGGCCAGCACCTGGTCGACCAGCGCCTTCTCGGCTTCCCAGCGCGTTTCCAAGCCAGCCAGCCGCGTGCGTTCGCTTTCCAACGCCGATGCCACCGAGGCGTCGCGCGCCGTCGCATCGATACCGATGGCGGTTTCGCGCGCGATGATCTCGCGCTCGGTCTCCAGCGCCTGGATGCGCCGACGGCAATCATCCACCGCCGCCGGCACCGCATGCTGGCTGACCGCCACGCGCGCCGCTGCCGTGTCCAGCAGGCTCACCGACTTGTCCGGCAACTGGCGCGCCGGGATGTAGCGATGCGACAGTCGTACCGCCGCTTCGATCGCCTCGTCCAGGATCTGCACGCGATGGTGCTTCTCCAGCGGCGAGGCAATGCCGCGCATCATCAGGATCGCCTTCGCCTCGTCCGGCTCGTCGACCTGCACCACCTGGAAGCGGCGGGTCAGGGCCGGATCCTTCTCGAAGTATTTCTTGTATTCGGCCCAGGTGGTGGCCGCGATGGTGCGCAGCGTGCCGCGCGCCAGCGCCGGCTTCAGCAAGTTCGCCGCATCGCCGGTGCCGGCCGCACCGCCGGCGCCGATCAGCGTGTGCGCCTCGTCGATGAACAGGATGATCGGCTTGGGCGAGGACTGCACTTCCTCGATGACCTGGCGCAGCCGGTTCTCGAACTCGCCCTTCATGCTGGCGCCGGCCTGCAGCAGGCCGACATCGAGCGTGCGCAGGCTGACCTCGCTCAACGACGGCGGCACGTCGCCGGCGACGATGCGCAGCGCGAAGCCTTCGACCACCGCCGTCTTGCCGACGCCGGCCTCGCCGGTGAGGATCGGATTGTTCTGCCGCCGGCGCATCAGCACGTCGACCACCTGGCGGATCTCCTGGTCGCGCCCGACGATCGGGTCGATCTCGCCGTTGCGCGCGCGCTCCGTCAGGTCGACGGTGAATTTGGCGAGCGCCTCCTGCTTGCCCATCGCGGCCGGGCGCCATCGCCGCTCGAGCCTTCGCCGGGCGTGCCGCCGCCCATGCCCGAGCCGTCCGTGGCAGCGAGCTCGGTCTTCCGGCGAGCCGCCGACGATCTTGGCGAAATCATCGCCCAGGCTTTCCGCCTTCACGCGCTCGAACTGGCGGCTGATCGCGAACAGCGCGTTGCGCAACGTCGTCGTGCTCAGCGTGCCATAGACAATGTGCCCGGTGCGTACCTGCGTCTCGCCGAACATCAGGGTGGCGAATAGCCAGCCGCGCTCGATCGACTCCTCGATGACCGGCGAGAAATCGGAGATCGCCGTCGCACCGCGCGGCAAGCGGTCGAGCGACGCGGTGATATCCGCCGCCAGCTTGGACGGATCGAGCTCGAAATGCCGTGCGATCCGATGCAGGTCGGAGTCCTGCAGTTTCCAGGATCTGCTGCAACCAGTGCACCAATTCCACATACGGGTTGCCGCGCAGCTTGCAAAAGACGGTGGCGCCCTCCACTGCCTTGTAGGCAAGCGGGTTGAGCTTGCCGAACAGTTTGGCGCGGCTTATCGCGGTCATACGGCAGCCTCTGCTGGCGAGGGGAAGATGCAGGCTTCCGGCGTTTCGGCGTCGATCCGGTGTGCCACACTATCGGCATTTGCGTCGAGATGCAGATCCGCGGCGTCGCTGCTTTTCTGCCGTGGCATCAGCCAGGTCGTCCAACCGAGTTGCCCCTGGCGTCCAAGCATGGTCGCCGGGACCTCCTCGCGCCTGAGGACGAGATTAACATCCCACAGCAGCGTGTCCCCGACATAGTTGCGCACGATCGGAATGAGCCGGTGGAAGCTTTGTCCGCCTGGCAGCAGGCGCAGATAGTCGGACAGCGAGAGCGGGCCGAACACGATGCGGAATTTCTGCTGGCGACTCCACACGCGTCGACCCAGCAAGACAGGACGGCCGAGCGAGCCCGTCTGCGGGCTGCCGCCGAGAGCCGTTCGATCCGTTACGGGCAGTTCGAGCCAGGTGCCGATGAAGCACTCGATGCGTACCGGCATGGTGAAAAAATTGGAGAGAATGGCGCCGAGGCCGGCGGCATGGCGTGTCTGGTTGGCCAGCAGACCGGCGAAATGCAGCTTCGTCAGGTGCGGCATGGCGTCGCGATCGCGTAGGCTGTCCATGCCGAGGCCGATCAGCGCGCCAACATAGACACCAAAGCGGTCGCTGCTCGGCCGATCGAAGCTGATCGTGGGGCGCACGTCCGCCCAGGCGCGATAGAACAGCGACAGCAGGCGATGGTGGAAAATGTCGGCGAAACGCTGAAAGCTCGCGTCGCGGGCGTTGCGCCGACGATCACGCGCGTAGTCGGTCAGGTGGAGCGGAAGCGGTCCGTCCGGGCCGAACAGCCCGAAGAAATGCACCAGCAGCCGCGCCGGCCGATCGTCCTGCGCCGGCTCGAACCCCGCCAGCAGCGATGGGGCGAAGATCGCCGATGGCTCCTGCGCCAGGCGTATCGGGTCTTCGGCCGGGCGGACGCCGCGGCCAAAGCGCGGCCGGTCGGCATACACCGCCTCCAGCCGGCGCATGGTCTGGTAGAAGCCGTGCGCGGTGGGGTTTGCGGCCAGCGCCGCGAGCAGGTCCGCGGCCGGCTGAGTCGCGACAGGGTCGGGCGCAGGCCGATCGTCATGGGCCATCGCATCACCTCCCCGCGTTCCGTACCGCGCAGCACGGTTTCCGAAAAGGCGTTGATCGAGACGTATTTTGCGAAGAACCGCTCCAGCACGGCGGCCAGCAGAATGCCACCGGTGCCGCTGAACGCGGCTTCGTCCATCAGCAGCGTCACCTCCAGTCCGCGCCCAACCGCGACCGGCCCCGCGCCCGGAATGCGCCTGACCACCGGGTGGGTGGTCACCGACAGCAGGCTTTCCAACTGCCGCGCCTCCACCGAAGTCGTGGACGGCAGATACAGCCGCAATAATTCGCGCAGCGCAGCCGCGCCTTGCAGTGCGCTCGAGTTTGTCAGGCTGAGGTAATTGAGGCCCAGATGCGAGATGAACCGCCATGCATAATCGCCGTCGCCGCGGCACGGTCGCGGCCGCGTCGGGTCCACCACGCAGCGCACAGAGGTGACGGGAGCACTGACGGTGATGGTGAAATCGGTTTGCAGCTTGCCGACCGGCATCGACAGCGGCAGATCGCGATTGGTACACATCAGGTCGAGGCCGAGTTGGCGCAGCGAATGGTTCAATCCCGTCGCGTCCGGGCCGACCAGCGAGATCAACGTCTCATGGCCAAGATAACTTGAGCGCGGTCCGCGCTGCCGGCTGCGCGACGACAACTGACGCGGCTGGCGGCGCAGGGTGTAATAGCTCCCGTGGCCGGGATTGTGGCTCAGATCGTTCGCGGCATAGAACGGCAGGAAGGGCTGCGGCGCAGAGCCATCGGCGGCGTAGCCTTCGACGTTCAGCACACTGAACACTTCATAGTCCAGTGGCCGCATCCGATCCGGCACGATCAGATGTTCCGCTTCCCGTTCGGATAGGTTGATGCGATCGGAGCGACGGCGGAACAGGTTGACCGCCGGCGCGCAAAACAGCGACATATGATCGCGGCCGAAATTCGCCGCCAGCGAGGGTTCGCTGCGTGTCAGCAACAACACGATATCCAGCTCGTTGCCCGTACAGCGCACCGCCGCACGGTCCAGCCCGCCGATATCGACGAACAGAAACCGCTCCGGCATGGCGTAATATTCCTGGAGCAGGCGGTAGCCATCGAAGGATTGCGGGACGGGCGGCAGCAGCGCGTCCTCCGGCTCGAGGCCCCGCGCCTGAATGGCGCCGGCCGGCAGCCGCTCCTGCCAGGGCAATGGCCGCACGGTCGGGCGCACGTAGATCGTCGCGACATTGGCGATCAGTTGCTCGTACAGTCGCACCCGCGAACTTTCCGGTCCGCCCAGAAACAGGCTGAGCCGTTCCAGCCCGATCTTGTTGAACACCAGTTCGCCGCCGGCCTTCAGGCGCAGTCGAATTGCCGCCTTCACGCCGCGCTGCTCCGGCAGGCCCAGTGCGGCCACGGCAGCGGGGGAGCTGATGTATTCGGCTTCACTGATCTCGATCGGCAACAACTGGACGGCGTGGCCGGTGCGGAACTCACAATTGGTCTGGTCCTGCGTGCCGAGCAGGCTGCGCAATTCGGTTCCCGCCGGCAGCACGACCCCCGTCGGCGTGCCGCGGATGCCGACAGGGTCTGGATGGAAGCGGACCACCGTCATCGAGGGCGTGGGCGCCAGATAGTGCGGATAAACCATCTGCAGCAGAGACTGCGTGAGGGTCGGGAATTCCGCTTCCATCTTGAGCTGGATGCGCGCGGTCAGAAACGCGGAGCCCTCCAGCAGCCGTTCGACATACGGGTCGGCGACCTCGAGGCCGCCAAGGTCCAGCCGCGCCGCAATCTTCGGGTATTCGGCGGCGAACTCGCGGCCCATCTCGCGAAGGAAGCCGAGCTCAGTCTCGTACAGGCGAGCCAGCCGCGGGTCCATCAGCCGCGAGCCTTTGCGTCCGTAACGACCGCAAGGCGCGTCGCCACGTCGATCGAGGTCTCCAGAAACAGTGCCTGCGGCACCGGCTGGGCCCATAACTCGCCGCGAATTTCGAAGACCAGCGTGGGAGCCGATTGCTTGTCCACGTCTTCGCGCGCCCGCACACGCAGGGAGTCCGGCCGGATGCGAGGCTCGAACCGCTTGAGGGCGAGCGTGATCGCGGTTTCCAACTCGGCCGTCTTCTCACCGGCGCCGACCATACCGTTGAAGCCCGGGACGCCGTAATTCACTGTCGAGGCAACAACGCGGGGAAGCCCCTCCAGGTCTTCGACGGCGGAAAGGTTGGTGGTGTTGAGCAGCCAGGCGATGTCGCGCAGCACGGCAGCGCGCAACTGCGCCATCGTCAGCGTTTGCTGATCCAACGATTCACGGCGGTGCTCAGGCGCATTGTCGGTCAGCCGGTCCAGCAGCGAGGGTTGCAGCCGCTCGCGGCGCGCAACGTCCGGCATTGTTATGCCTCGGCGCGCGCGGCGATTTCCAGCCGCCGGAGATCCATGATCGCGACTTCATCGGTGTCGGTCGTCAGCATCCGCTGGCCGAAGCCTAGCTGCCATCCATGGCTGTCGCGCCATTCGGTGCGACGCGAGAGCGCCAGCGCCTCATCGCCCGTCGAGCCGGGGTAGCGGGTGGGAATGAACCCTGCGGATTCGCCCCGGTTGCTCCAGGTGAAATGTGCTGGCAGCCATACCTGATCGCGCAAATCCGCCGGCGCCGGGATGTCGACACGTGCAATGCAGGTGAACGGAACCCAGAAATACTTGCCCTCGATCATCGCCTCCAGCATCGGGCCGAGGCGGGTGTCGGCGTCGGCGATCCAAGCGAACGGCTTGCCGTCAAGACTGCCCGCCGTCTCCGGCGCGTCCTCGAACGCCGCGTCGCGCAGGCGCGCGGCGGCTTCCGGCTCGCCAGTGCCGAGCAGCCGGTTGGCCTCGACCAGCAGCGAGACCCATGGTTCCGGCTTGCCAAACACGGTCGGGGTGCGGGTACCGGCAAATACGCGTTCACGCAACATTTCGCAGCGGATCGCCGCCCGGTAGGCCTGCGCCATCGGTACCGCCAGCGGATCAAGTTCGCCGGCGACCGTCAGCTGCGTGATCGCGCGGTCCCATTCGCCGACCACGCAGAACAGCTGAAACAGAAAGACGCGCAGGCGCGGGTCACGCGGCGCCTTGCGCACCTCCTGCTTCAGCCTGTCCAACGCGGCGCGTGGGCCTTCCGCCCGGAGCAAGCTCCGGGCGTCGGTGCCAGCCGCGAAGTCCACCTTCATCGGCATTGGGTGATGCCTAGCTGATAATGGTCGCGCCTTGATCCTTGACGTTTTTGACGCGGTTCCAGCCGCCGGCGTAGATGGCCGCCTTGCCGCCCGTCATCGCGCCGCTCGGGTCCTGCTGGTTGTAACGGACCTGCAGGCCACCGTACTCGAACGTCACGGTCTCGTTCGGCGCTTCGTCGTTATGCGCCCACGAGATGGTCTTCACCGCCACCAGCTTGAAATCGAAGCGCAGAAAGATCTGGCCCGAGGTGCCGTTGCCGGCGCTCTTGCGCAGCGCCAGCGTGACCTGCGCGAACGCCGTGCCGGAACATGCCATTTCGAAGAAGATCGGCGACGCCTTGTCGATCTTGCGTGTGATGGAGAACGGGTTGAACGTGACCTTGCCGGCGCCGGCGCCGCTCGACTGGCTGCCGATGCTCAGGGTCTGTTCGATATCGAAGCTGTAATCGTCGACTTCGAACACCTTTCCGGCGGCGAACGCTGCCGTCGGCGCCGTCATCAGCGGCTCTTTATTCTGCGAAAGATCGACCTGGGATTCCGCATCCAGGTATGCGCCAGCCGATCCAGGGCCGCCATACAGCTGGAATGACATATAGGAGTCGATTGCCATATCAATTGTCCTTCTAAGGTTAACGCAGTGCTCTCAGGTGTTTCGTCACCGGCCGCCGAAGGCCTCCTGCCACGCTATAGGACCACGCCCGGACCCGGAGCTGTGACGCGGGTCACTGGCGCGGCCGTCTCCCGGCTATTTCGGCATGCGCGAGACAAGCCGCAGCGACACGTTGATCCCCTCAAGCTGATAGTGCGGCCTGAGAAAAAATTTGGCGCTGTAGTAGCCGGGATTTTCTTCGTTCTCTTCGAGGACCACCTTACCCTCCGCGAGCGGATGCATGGCTTTGTACTCGTCGGTCGAGGAGTCGGGCGAGAAGTCCACGTACTGCATCAGCCAGGCGCCCAGCCACTCCTCCAGCTGCCCCTTGGTCTTCGAGCTGCCGACCTTGTCGCGCACCATGCATTTCAGGTAATGCGCGAACCTGCAGGTTGCGAACATATACGGCAACCGCGCTGCAAGGTTGGCGTTGGCGGTCGCCGCCGGGTCGTCATACTCCTGAGGCTTCTGCAACGACTGTGCGCCGATGAACGCCGCGAAATCCGAGTTCTTCTTGTGGATCAGCGGCATGAACCCGTTCCGCGCAAGTTCCGCCTCGCGCCGGTCGGCGATCGCCACTTCCGTCGGGCACTGCATTGCAACACCGCCGTCATCGGTCGGGAAGGTGTGGGTCGGCAGCCCCTCGACCGCGCCGCCGCTCTCGATGCCGCGGATCTGCGTCGTCCAGCCGAACATCTTGAAAGCCCGGGTGATGTTCGTCGCCATCGCATAGGCCGAGTTGGCCCACGTGTAGTTGGCGCTCTCGGGCGCCGAGGTGTCTTCCTCGAACGCGAATTCCTCGACCGGCTCGGTCTTGGCGCCATACGGCAGGCGGGCGAGGAAGCGGGGCATGGTCAAGCCGATGTACCGCGAATCTTCGCTTTCGCGCAACGAACGCCACGCGGCGTATTCCGGGGTCCCGAAAATCTTGGTCAGGTCGCGCGGATTGGCCAGTTCCGTCCAGCTGTCCATCTGCATGACGGTCGGCGCGCCGGCGGCGATGAACGGCGCGTGCGCGCCGGCGGCAATCGCAGCGACGTCGCCGAGCAGCTGCACGTCCTGCGGACTGTGATCGAAATAATAGTCACCAACCAGCAATCCATAGGGCTCGCCACCGAATTGCCCGTATTCTTCTTCGTAGATCTTTTTGAAGATCGGGCTCTGGTCCCAAGCCGTTCCGCGGAACTTCTTCAATGTCTTGCCAAGATCCTTCTTGGAGACGTTGAAGACCTTGATCTTGAGCTGCTCGTCTGTCTCGGTGTTGTTGACCAGATAGTGTAATCCGCGCCAAGCAGATTCGAGGCTCTGGAAGTCCTCGTTGTGCAGGATCAGATTGATCTGCTCGGTCAGCTTGGCGTCGATCGCCGCGATCATCGCGTCGATCGACCGCAAGGCATCGTCGGACACGAGCGTGGTGTGGGCCAGCGCCTGTTCGGCGAGGGTCTGGACCGCCGACGCCACGGCGTCGCGCGCACGATCGCTCTTCGGCTTGAATTCGCGCTCAAGCAGGGCGGTAAAATCGTTGAACTCCTGCGTGGTGGCGGTGCCGGTGGTCGCTCCGGTCTGCGTTGCCGACATGGCTTATTCCTCCCCGCCCGCGTTGGGTGTTTCGCTCGGCTTCGGTGTTGCGGCCAGGCTTTGCAAAAGTGCGGGATCCTTTAACACCTTGGCGATGAGATCCTCGGCGCCGGTCTTGCCATCCATGTAGGTCAGCAGGTTGGATAGCTGAGTCCGGGCTTCGAGCAGCTTGTTCAGGCCATCGACCTTGCGCGCAATGGCGGCGGGTGTGAAGTCGTCCATGCTCTCGAACGTTATGTCGACGGCCAGATTGCCCTCGCCGGTCAGCGTGTTCGGCACCGTGAAGGCAACGCGCGGCTTCATCGACTTCAGCCGGTCGTCGAAATTGTCGACATCGACCTCGAGCATCTTACGATCGGCGACCGCTGGCAGCGGCTCGGCGGGTTTGCCCGACAGGTCGGACATGACACCCACGACGAACGGCAATTGCACCTTCTTCTCCGAGCCGTAAGTCTCAACGTCATATTCAATCTGGACGCGCGGGGCGCGGTTGCGGGCGATGAATTTCTGACTGCTGGCTTTGGCCATGGACGTGCCTCGTTCAAGGGGTGCGAGTGGGAAACCAAGTCATCGATCACCGCACCGGCGGTGCGGAGGCGGCTCGTCAACTCCGTATCATCATTCGCGCGATTGCACGATCATCTGTGCCTGTCCGAAGCCATCGGGCGCGAGATCCTGGAGTATTTCCAGGAAAGTCTTGTTTGCCAGCCCGCGTGCCCGGTTCAGCATGAGCGGCAGCGGGCTCGATGGTTCGTTCTGCTCGAAATAGCGCGCCGCGACTTCCAGAAGATGCAGTGCTTCGGCGCGTGTCGCCACGCTGCTCAAGGCCAGCACGTTCAGCGCACCGGCCCGCCGGGCGACACCTGAAGGCGGCGCCGCAGGCGTTTCGTCGCCAGCATCGGCCAGCGCAGCATCGAACGTCTCGGTCTCGTCGGGCGCATCGCCATTGTCATCCGCAGCCGCACCGGGGATGAAATAGCGGCTTATGTAACGCCCGATATCCTGCAATTGTTTTGCTAATG
Organism: uncultured Pseudomonadota bacterium; assembly: GCA_963764895.1. Lineage (GTDB taxonomy): Bacteria > Pseudomonadota > Alphaproteobacteria > Acetobacterales > Acetobacteraceae > CAVXUK01. The sequence continues at coordinate 1,194,171 of CAVXUK010000004.1, read as the reverse complement.
GATCCAAATCGGGATGATTGCCATAACCACTATTGGTATCGAATGCCGATTTGATGGCCGCGACGGCCGTCAGCGCCGCGGCGGCGTGTTGAATGATGGATTCGATCGTGGCCGGCGGGGTTTCGGCGAATGCGGCGCGGATCTCGCTCTCGCTCCGGACGTTCCTGGCCATCCTGCACTTCGGCCTCGCCAGTCGCCAGGGCGATGGTCTGGCAGGTCACCAGCCCGGCGCGCCGCGAGCCGGCGATCGGCAACATACGCAGCGTCCGTAACACCCTAGTCCGGCTGGCCAGCGGCAACAGCGCGTTTGCCCGCACGGCGGGATCGTTGTCGTCCTCGGGGTCGAGCTGCGGGTGGATGTGGTCCCAGCGCGTCTCCAGCAGGTGCGCGATCTGCGTCAGCACCGCCGCAAAATCCGCGAGACCCGCCACATGCAGCCGCGCGACCGCGAAATGCACCAGCACGCGCAGATCGTAGGTCCGGTCAAGCAGATCGGCCGCCAGCGCCGCGACATCCTTCCAGACCGGGTCTTCGGCGGGGATGATCTTGTCACCCGATTGGCGTTCCGGCGTGCCGGTCGCAGCGCGTTCGAGCTCTCCGAACGCCGCGTCGAACTCAAGGTTCGGGCCAGCGGGCGCGTCCGGCTCCAGGTCGGGAAGGGGGGTCGCCAGATCGAGCAGCATGTCGGACGCTCACCGTGGCTCGGGTCGGATCGTCAAAATGTCGCAACAAAGCCAGGGCTGCGAAAGCCAGTCACGTGATCGTCTCCAGCACCAAACATTGTACCCCATTGGTATCCCTGGCCACCATCATCGTACCCGACACCTCGGGTAGTAGGGCATCTTACCCGCAATAACTTGTCTAGGGTATGGGAATCACATCGGTTGTGTGAACGAAACCGGCCGTGCGCAGCTCGCCTGGCCGCGCATGCCGGTCGCGCCGCGGCGTCAGTTTGCCAGTAACCGATTCAGTGAGCGCCGATGTGCCGCAAGGCGACGGCTGCGGGAATGACTTCCGTTATGGATGCGGCTATATTGTCGCCGCCTAACGACTGGTGCGGAGGAATACATGCGCCTTGTGACACTCGTTTCCGCGGCGGCCCTGCTGGCCGCAGCGACACCCGCGATGGCTCAGGATGCCGATACAAACGGCATTCTCAAGAGCTTGATGCCGAAGGTCCAGGACGCACCGCTCAATGCGGATGGGTCAGTGGCGGCCGACAAGACACGCGGCATCAAACGCATGTCCGCGCCGCCGGCGGCGGTCTCCGCCACGGTATCGGCAGCGGCGCCGGACAAACCGGCCGCCAGCCTGCTGGTGCTGTTTGGCAGCGGCTCCGCCGAGCTCACCGCGTCGGGCCGCGCCCTGCTCGATAAGCTTGGGGCCGCCATGAAAAACCCGCATATCGCGTCGGCCCATTTCCGTATCGAGGGGCACACCGACACCACCGGGGATGACCAGACCAACCAAGCCCTGTCCGAGCGGCGGGCAAATGCGGTGGTCGAATATCTGGTCACCCGCTGCGGCATCGACCGCGACCGGCTGGCGACCATCGGCATGGGCAAGCAGGGTCTTGCGGTGAACACGCCTGACCAGACGCCGGAGCTGCGCAATCGCCGTGTCGTCGTTGTCAACCTTGATGGCTGAGGGGTTGCGCCGCCGTCTCGCTCTTGGCGGCGGCGCCACCGCCCTCGCCGAACACTGCCAAGTGCGCCCCACACGAACGGGTGGGAGTTTGCGCCGGTGTACGTCTGCAGCCATAGAAGCTGGGCGGCCCGCAGCGCCCCGGCAATGCCAAGCTGCGGTTGAGCGTGTAACGTCGCCAGCGCCGTCGGAATCAGGACCGTCGCCGCGGCGCTGGACAATTCCCAATGGCTGACCAGCAACGCCCGTGCCTTGGCGGCGAAGAAGCTGCGCGCCAGCCCTGACAGGCTCTCGCCCGAGGTCGATCCGCCGGCCCCGCCGGAGTTGCAGGCCGACAGAATGACAAGCTCCGCATCGAGGTCCAGTTTTTCCACGCGGGAGGCGGTCAGCAAGGCTCCGCTGGCGTCGGTTGCGCCGGCGGGCGCCGAGGTGACGATCGCGGGCTCCGGTTGGCAGGCAAGATCAGTCGGCAGCAACCCATGCGCTGCGAAGTGCAGGATGCGATAGCGGTTCAGCTTCAGCCGCTCCACGGCATCGGCGGTGAACGCGGGGCCAATCAGTTCGTCGCTTGCCCCCGCATGCAGCACGTTGCGCGAGGCATTCAGTTCCTGCGCCGAATCGCTCAGGACGGGCAACCCGGCGAGTTCCTGCGCCGCCTCGCCGCAGCTCGTGGCGGGAAAGCTGGTCCGCGCCTGCGCGAGCGTCACGTTGGCCGCATCGCCGAAGCCGAACCAGGGCTCCGTCGCGCGGGAGGTGCCGGCCAGCTTGCGCAGGGCGAGGAAGTTGCCCGGCTCGGGCACGTGCGCGATGGCGAACTGTTTCACCAGCCAGGGCGCGCCGGCATAGTCATGCGGCTTCGCCGGCCCGGTCAGCAGCACCGCGAACGGTACCGAAAGCAATGGCCCGGCCGGCGATACCGTCAGCGTGGTGGCGCCGCGCAGCCCGGCGCCGACCGGTGCCAGTACCGGCTTCATACAATTCCTGCGCGGCCGCCATGTCGAAGGCGAGCACGTTGCCAGTCTCATCGTCTGGCTCCAGCGTGTGACGAATGCGCTGGACAAGCTTGGCGACCCGTGCGCGGCCACCGACGATCCGGCCGACACTGATCTGCCCATTGCGCAGCAGGAAGGTCCAACCGGACTTCTCGCTTAGCACCGTGTCCACGAACGCCTCGCCGGGGCGCAGCGCCGCCATGATGTCCTTGGCGCTCACCACCTTCGGCACGAGCTGGTTGTAGCTGGGCGAAGCGGATTGCAGCGCATCCTCCAGCGCTGCAGCGTCTTTTGTGGCCGCCTCGATGTCGAGGTCGAGTTTGGCGAGGACGGCCGGGTCGGCGGCAGGCGCGGCCCCGGTGGAGGTATCGGCGCCGGCCGCCCCGCCCTGGGATGCCAGCACGCGCTGCCGCTCCAACGCGTCAACTTTCATGTCGGCCTCGTCGCGACGGCGGATCAGGTCGGCGGCCTTCGGATCGCGCGTGTTCTCGCTCATGCGCCGAGCGGCCTGCTGGATCTGCTGGTTGGTCTGGCTGCTGCGCACCTGCTGCGCCGCCTCGAACATCTCCGCCAGCCGCCCCTGCGCCTCCGCGCCGGTCGCGGTGGCCGCGTAGGCGGCCAGGCACGGGCCCATCAGCTCTGCGTTCACACCATCCTTGCGGCGGCCAAGGATGTCCACCGCCTCGCGGCACTGTGCCAACGCCTCGTTTGGCCGGTTCTGGTCCAGCAATTCGGCGGCAATGCGCAGCTTGGTCTCGGCCTGTGGCCGCGTCGAGCGATACCCCCGGCCGAAATCACGGTCCGCATCATCGAACAGGTCGATGGCGCGCGAAGCCTGCCCCTGCTCCGCCAGCGTCATCCCATGAGTGCGAAACACGAAGGCGGTTTCGCGTTCGCGCCAGTGGCTGCTGGTCTCTGGCAGCTTGCTCGCCGCCAGCTCCTCCGCCGCCAGCGCTTCCGCGTCGCTCTCGGCCAGACGGCCAAGCCGGCGGAGCGTCCAGGCGCGGTCGCGCTTGCACGTCGATCACCCCGAACAGCGCCTCGATCGAGGTATGCTGCAGCGTCTGAAGTGCCAGCACGCCGCCGCTGGCCGTCGCGCTCAATGCCTGTTCGGCGAGCAGCCGATACGCAGTCTCGGACTGATCGAGCAGCGGCAGCGCAATCGCAGGCTTGCCGCGATTGACCGCGTCCAATGCACGGTACTGCAGCAGCCGTGCGCGCGCAGTCTCGTCGCTGCCGGCCGGCGGCGTGGTCGGGTCGCCGCCGGATGGGCCGATCAGCGCCTCGGCGCGGGCGAAGCTGGCATCGGCTTCGGCGTAGCGGCCCTGGTTGGAAAGCTGCAGGCCGAGCGACATGACCGCCGTCGCCAGATTGGCGTTGTCGCGCCCGAGCATTTTTTCCTGCAAGTCGAGCACGCTGCGATACAGCTTCTCGGCCGCCGAGGTGTTGCCCTCGCGATTGGCGTTGGCCGCCTCGCGCATCAGCGCCTGGTAGGCCTGCACATCGCCGGCCTTGAAGCTGCGCGCTGCGAGACGGGCGGCGAGCTGCGGGTCTGGCTCGCTACCGCCCTCGCCGGCCGCGTCGGACCGCACCCCGGCCAGCGCGCCGATCGTGCGCTGGGTGACTTCATAGGCGGCGTCGATCGTGTCCGCATACCAGATGTGACCGCCGACAGCGGCGACCAAGGCCAATTGCGGGAAGCCGCCGTTGCGGTCCTGGCATTCCATCAGCACCGCCGGCGCATTGCCCAAGATCGTCGTCGGTCGCGGAGACTGACAGGCGAAGCGCGAGTCGATATCGTTGCGCCACGCGGTAGCGGTGCCCTCGCCATTGGCCAGCCCAGCCAGGTTGGCGCCGGCGGCGGCACCGCCCTGGCGCACGCGGGCACTCGGGCGGTCCCATTCCCCGCAGTAGATATCTGCGGCGCCGCCGCCGAGGTCGAGCCGCCGGCACGCTTCGCCAGCGCGGTTGTTGCCGACCGGGACGGTGCCGGTCTTACTGTCCTGGAGCGCGACATAGGCCGATTTCGGCGGCATCTCGCAGCCGGCGAGCGCGGTGGCGACCAGCAGGCACCATCCGAGCTTGCGCATCTCAATACACCTCGTCCGAAATATCCGGCAGCAACAAGTCGAAATCGTCTTCCGGGGCGGCGGTGATCGCGGCGAATGGCGGCAGTGCCACCTGCGGCGGCACCTCCACCACGATCACCAGCCGGCAATTGACCGAGCTGATCGCGCAGCCGCCAAACTGCAACTTCCCGTTCGGCAGATAGCTCGCGGCTGGCAGTTCGAACGCCGGCGCCGTGCCGTCCTGGGCGAGCCTGCCGAGGTATTGGCCCTGGCTGGCGGCACTGGCCGCGGCGCCCGAGCCGGCGGTGAATGTCTCGCCGGCGGCGTTGGAGACCGCGCCATAGAAAGTGGCGCTCGCGGCCTGCGAGGTCGTCAGGACGCCGAGTTGCTGGCCTTCCAATGTCGCCGAGGCCTTGCCGTTGCCCAGCCACGTCAGCACCACCGTCTTCGACGCCGTGCCGAGCGGCGAGAGCGTGCCGGCCTGGATGGTGCCGGAATCCCGCCCGCTGTTCAGGTTGTCGGGCAGGGCGAGGCGCAGCAGCGGTCCGCCGACCGTGATATCGCCCAGCGTGATGGTGCCGGTCCCGGTTGCCGCATTGAACCCGTTATGGTCGGACGGCGGCGTGTCGCCGGACGCATCAAGGCTGCCGATCGTCAGATACACGCCGCCGGTGGTGGCGTCCGACTGGTCGATCGGCGCCGAAATTCCGTCCTTGCCGACGACATAGAGCGGCTTGCCGGAGGCGTCGAGCGTGTTGCCGCTGCGTGCGTCGAGCGTGGCGCCGTTGCCGACGCTGATGCTGCCGCCCGCTGTCTGGGTCGCGAGCACGATGCGTGGCGCCACCAGGATCGCATCGTCGCCGACCCTGATGGAGGGTGCCAACAGGTCGAGCGTGCCGCTGGCGGTGAGGCTGGCGCCGGCGGTGACCGCGATGGCTGCGCCGCTCAGTTTCAGCGTCTCGCCCGCCACACCGGTTCCTGCCGCGAGCGGGCCGGCCACCGTCAGCGTCGCTTTGTCGGCGAGCGTGAAATTGCCGGTCGCGCTGAAGCTTCCGATGTTTTGCACCAGGTTCGGTCCGGTCGCGACCAGCACGCTGCCGATGCTGCCCGTCCGCCAGCCGAGGCTTCCGAGCGTCCAGTCAAGCGAGGTCAGCCCCGGCGCGACATCGCCGGTGACGCCGGCAGCACCCACGAGGGTCTGCACGTTGATGACATCGCCGGTCGTCTGGGTGACGTTCGTTTCCGCGTACAGTGCCAGCGTGCCGGCGGTCACCGGCTTGTCCAGCGTGATGGTCTGGCCGACCAGCGTGAGATCCTCGCCCGACACGGTTGCGGACTGAACCATGTCCGTCGTCGTTGTGGTCGGTGGCGTGATGCTGACGACCGCAGGCGTCGGCGTGGCGGCTTCCGGCACCACGCAAACGGGGCAGGTGATCGACACCGTGCCGGCCGCGGTGATGCCGGGGTCGCTCGCCAGCAGCAGTGTCGCAAAATCGTTGTTTCCGTGCGGCGCCTGCACCAGCACACCGTCGCCCGGGCTGGCGCTGCCGGCGACACTGCCGCCCGTCTGCGTAGCGTTGCCGCTGGTGGACAGCAAATGCACGCCGCCGAACCCGGAGATCAGACCACCCGCCTGCATGATGTCGGCGCTGGCGGTGGCACCGATGGTGCCGCCCGCCGCCACGGTGCCGGCCACCGCGATCGTACCCGGCGGACCAGAGATTGATGTTCTGCCCCGCCTCGATCACGCCGCTGGTCTGGCTGAACCCGCCGCTGATGGTGGCGGCGACGGAACTGGCTTGCCCGGCTGTGCCGCCACTGCCGCTGCCCACCAGAATCCCGTTCGCGACCGACAGCAAGCCGCCGGTTTGGGCCAGGGCGCCGGCACTCAGGTCGCTTGCGGTCAGCACCCCTTCGCTTTGCGTGAGCAGCCCCGCCACCGACACCGGCCCGACTGCCGAGATGCTGCCGGCCGTCGTCAGCATGTCGAAGACAATGCTCGTGTTGCTGGCGACCTCGCTCATGTCGTCGATCGCTGTCGTTCCGCCCGCGAAGGTCGCACCACCGCCGGTCGCGGCAACCTGCGCACCGCCGGACAGCGACTTGATCGGCGCGGTCAATGTCACGCTGCCGCCGCCGACCACGGCGCCGTTGCCGATGATGATGCTGCTGGCCGCACTGCCGTCGGCGGTGATGCTGACGGCAGTGGGTGCCAGGACATCCGCCGTACCGCCAGACACTGTCACGCTGCCGGTCGCAGTCAGCGCCACGCTGCCGCTGCCCAGCGTCGAGGACGCCACCACCGGGCCGAGCACGACAAGGTTGCCGGTCACCGTGATCCCGACATCGCCGGTGGTGCCAAAGCCGCCCACCACGGGGCCGCTGACAGTCAGCGTCGTCGCACCCGTTGAGGCCAGCGTGTCCGCGAGGCCGATCGTGCCGGTGGCCAGATAGGTGCCCAGGCTCAGGATATGATTGCCACCGCCCGTGGCCGCGAGGCTGCCGTTCGAAGGGCCGGTCCAGCCGAGTGAGGCGGTCGTCCAGCCAAGTGCTGCGATTGCGTTCGCCAGGTCGACGTTGCCGCCCGCATCGGCCGGCATCCCGGCCGCCCCGGTCAGCGTCACCGCATCGATCGCGCCGGTCGGCGTCTCGGTCGTATCGAGGCTGGAATACAGCGCGAGGGTGCCGGCGACCAGCGGCTTGTCGATGCTGACGGTCTGGCCGAGCAGCGTGAGGTTCACCCGCCCGGCCGTCGCGGGGTACGCCGGCGTCGCGTGTTCTGCAGCGTCGCTCGCGCTGGGCAGCGGCACAGTGGCCACAGCCTGGGTAAGCGTCGCCGATTCCGGCACCGCGCAGGCCGGGCAGGTGAGGGTGACGCTGCCGCTCATCGCCATATCGGGCGTGGGGGCGATCTCGACCACGTTGAAGTCGTTGGTGCCTTGCGGCGCCTGCACGAGCACCAGCTCACCCACGCCAGCGGCAACGACGCCGCCGACCGACTGCGCGGCGCTGCCGCCGATGGTGAGCAGGTCCATGCCGCGGACGCCGGAGAGCAGTCCGCCCGCCTGGCCGAGGCCGGTGGCGGCCGTCGCGCCGACGGTACCGCCCGCCTCGATCGTACCGGCCAGGCCGATGGTGCCGGCGGACCAGATGTCGATGTTTCCGTCGGCCAGGATGGTGCCGGCCGTCTGGTTAAATGCGCCGCTCAACGTGGCCGCGGCCGACCCGGCCAGTCCGGCGGTGCCGGAGCTGCCGCTGCCCACGGTGATCGTGCCGGTCGTCATCAGCACGCCGCCGTCCTGTTCCAGCGACGCGAGGGTGATGCTGGCGCCACTGATCGACCCGGCGCTCTGCGTCAGCAGGCCGGACGCCGTCAGCGCCCCGATTGCCGCCAAGGTGCCGGACGTGGTCAGCGTGTCCACGGCGATGCTGCCGTTGCTGGCCACGCTGCTGGTCGCGTCGATCGTGGTGGTGCCGCCGGTGAAAGTCACGCCGCCGCCGGTCGCTGCCACCAGCGTTCCGCCCGCCAGCGACTTGGCCGGGGCCGCCAGCGCTACGCTGCCGCCGCCGACCACCGCGCCGTTGCCGATGGCAACGAAGCTGCCGCCGCTGATCGCCACGGCGGTCGACCCGAAGACTTCCGTCGTCGCGCCATACACCTCGACATCGCCGGTCGCCGCCAGCCCCACGCTGCCGGACGCGGCGACCGGGCCGACCACGGTCAGATTGCCGCTCACGGCAAGATCGACATCGCCGGCGCCGCCGAATCCGCCCACCACCGGCCCGTTGACCGTCAGCGTCGACGCGCCCGCCGGGCTGAGCGTGTCGGCAAGGGCGATGTTGCCGGTCGCCAGGTAGGTACCGACCGTGACGATCTGGTTGGCGCCTGGGGTCGCGAGCGTGACGTTGCCGGGCGAGGTGGTGGTCCAGCCCAGCGATGCAGGAGTCCAGCCGAGGGCGGTGATCCCGCTCGCCAGTTCGATCGTGCCGCCGGCATTGACCGGGACGCCGGCCGCGCCGGTGAGGAGGACGGCATCGATCGCACCGGTTCCCGTCTCGGTGCTGGAGAGCTGTGAATACAGCGCCAGCGTGCCGGCGATGATGGGCTTGTCGATGCTGACGGTTTGGCCGAGCAACGTCGCATCCACGCGCGGTGTCATGGACGGATACGGCGACATCGCCGCCGTGGAGGGGCCGCTTGTCGCGGGAGCAGTGTATGCCAGCAAGGGAATGGTCAGGGTTGCCGGCTCGGGCACAGCGCAGGCCGGGCAGTTGAGCGTGACGCCGCTGATGGTGGCGACGCTCGGCGTGCCGGCGATCTGGAACGTGCCGAAATCATTGCTGCCAGCCGGCGCCTGCACCACCACGCCGGTGACGGTCGTGGTTCCGGCTGCCACGATCCCGGCAGACTGCGTCGCGCCGCCGGCGGCGGTGAGCAGATCGACGCCGCCGGGTGCCGCGATCAAGCCACCCGACTGCATGAGGCCGGTGCTCGCGGTCGCGCCGATCGTGCCGCCGGCGGCAACTGTGCCGGTGACGCCGATGGTGTCCGCCGACCAGATGGCCACGCCACTGGCCAGCAGCGTCCCGCCGGTCTGGTTGAAGCTGCCGCTGGTGGCGGCGGACCCTGTCTCGCCAGCCGTGCCGGTGCCGGTGCCGATCGTGATCTGACCGGTCGCTGCCAGCAATCCGCCATCCTGCTCCAGCGCCGCGAGGGTGACGGTGCTGCCGCTGACGCTGCCGGCGCTTTGCGTCAGCAGCCCGGACGCCGTCACCGTGCCGGCCGCGGCCAGGGTGCCGGATGTGGTCAGCGTGTCCACCACGATGCTGCCGTTGCTGACCACTTCGCTGGTTGCGTCGATGCTGGTGGTGCCGCCGATGAAGCTCGCGCCACCGCCGGTCGCGACCACCTCGGCGCCGCCGCTCAGCGACGTGGCCGGGGACGTGAGGGTCACCGCACCGCCGCCGATCACGGCGCCGCCGCTGACGGCGATGCTGGCGCCGCCCAGCCCCACCGCCGTCGGTGCGAAGATCTCGGTGGTTGCGCCGGAGATCGACACGCTGCCGCTCGCCACCAGCGATACGCTGCCACTTCCCCCGATCGAGGATGCCGCAACCGGACCGAGCACCAACAGGTTGCCGGCCACGCTGATGTCAACATCGCCGGTGGTGCCGAGGCCGCCCACCACCGGCCCGTCGACGGTCAGTGTCGCGGCGCCTGCCGAGGTCAGTGTATCGACGAGGCTGATTGTGCCGGTCGCCAGGTACGTGCCCAGGGTCGTGATGTGGTTGACCCCAGTCGTCGTGAAGGTGGCGTTGCCGGTCGAGGTGGCGGGCCAATCGAGCGACGTGGCCGTCCAGCCGAGTGCGGCGATCCCCTCTGCGACGGCGGGCATGCCGGTGGCACCCGTGAGGGTGACGGCATCGATCGCGCCCGCCGCCGTCTCGGTGGTGCTGGACAGCGAATAGAGCGCCAGCGTGCCGGCGATGACCGATTTGTCGATGCTGATCGTGTCGCCCAGCAGCGTCAGGTCCACCCGCGGCGCCGCGGACGGATACGCGGCCATGCCCGTGCCCGCCGCCGCGATCATGGTGCCGGGTGTCGAACCCAGGAGGGGGGCGACCAGTGTCGTCGCCTCCGGCACGGCACAGGCCGGGCAGGCGAGCGTCACGTTGCTGATCGTGGTCACGGTCTGGCCCGCGGCGATCGCCACGCTGCCGAAATCGTTGCTGCCGGCCGGTGCCTGCACCAGCACGCCCGCCCCCGTCGTGGTCCCTGCCGCGACGATGCCGGCGGACTGCGTGGCGTTGCCGGTGGTGGTGAGCAGGGACACGCCCGTGAGGCCTGAAATCAGTCCGCCGGTCTGGCTAAGGCCGGTACTCGCGGTGGCCGCGATGGTGCCCCCCACGCCAAGCGCGCCGGCCGCCAGCGTGCCCCCGATGCCGATGGTGCCCACTGACCAGATATTTATGTTTCCGGTCGCCAGCAGGGTGCCGCCGGTTTGGCTGAAGTGCCCGCTCGTCGCTGCCGAACCCGCCTTACCGGTCGCGCCGGTGCCAGTGCCGACCGTGATCCCGCCGGCCACCGCCAGCAGGCCGCCGGTCTGCAGCAGGGCGCCCGCGCCAACGCCGGCGGCGGTGAGCAGCCCGGCCGACTGCGTCAGCGATCCGGCCACCTGCACATTGCCGGCGGCGGAGACTGTGCCTGACGTGGTCAGCGCATCGAACGCAAGGCTGCCGTTGCTGTAAATTGCGCTGGAGGCGTCGATCGTTGTCAGCGCGGGCGGCGTCGTGCCGCTGGTGAACGTCGTCGTGCCGCTGCTGGAGGTCGCAACGACCTCCGCGCCGTCGCTCAGTGACTGGGTGGGCGATGTGAGCGTCACGCTGCCGCCACCGATCGCGGCGCTGTCGCCGACTGCGATGCTGGTGCCGGCGGTCAGCGCCACGCTGGTGGGCGCGAAGATTTCCGTGGTCGGCCCGGACACCGATATACCGCCGGTCGCCGACAGCGACACGGTGCCGTTGCCGATGGTGGAGGACGCCACGACCGGGCCGATCACCGAGAGATCGCCCGTCACGTTGATGCCGACATCGCCGGTGGCGCCGAAGCCGCCCACCACCGGCCCGTCGATGGTCAGCGTCGTGGCACCCGCCGAGGTCAGCGTATCGGCGAGGCCGATGGAGCCGGTTGCCAGGTACGTGCCCAGGGTCGTGATGTGGTTGACCCCGGCCGTCATGAACGTGGCGTTGCCGGCGGAAGTGGTTGCCCAGCCGAGCGACGCGGTGGTCCAACCGAGGGCGGTCACTCCATTGGCGAGGGAAGCGGTGCCGCCGGCACCTCCCGGCACCCCGGCAGCACCCGTCAGGGTAACGGCATCGATTGCGCCTGCTCCCGTCTCGGTCGCGTCGGTCCGGGAATACAGCGCCAACGTGCCGGCGGTAACGGATTTGTCGATGGTGATCGTATCGCCCAGCAGGGTGAGGTCCACACGCGGCGTCGTGGACGGGTATGCCGCCATCGCCGCTGGAGCGGCAGCGCCCGAAGCGGTGAATCCGATCGTGCTGTCGACTGTCGTGCCCGTCGCTGCGACCATGCCGGTCAGGCTGACCGCGACGGCGTTCGTGCCAGCGATCTCGACACTGCCGAAATCGTTGCCGCCGGCCGGTGCCTGCACCAGCACGCCGGCACCCGCCGTGGTCCCCGCCGCAACGATGCCACCGGACTGCGTGGCGTCGCCGGTGTTGGTGAGCAAATGCACCCCGGCGGACCCCGAAATCAGGCCGCCTGACTGCACAAGGTCGGCCGCCATCGCGCCGATGGCTGCGCCGGCGGTCACGCCGACGGTGCCGCCGGATGCCACGATGCCGGCGAACGTGATGGTGGTCGGTGACCAGATGTTCACGCTCTGGCCGGCCAGGATGGTGCCGCCGGATTGGTCGAAGGCACCACCGGTCGCGAACGATCCGGCCTCGCCCGCCGTGCCGCTGCCGACGCCGACCGTAAGCGCGCCGCTGGTGGCCAAGGTGCCACCGGTCTGGCTCACGGCGCTCAGGGCAAGGCTGCTGGTTGTCGCCAGTTTGCCCGTCAGCGTGACCGCGGGGTCACCGAGCAGCTCACCAGCCGCGACGGTGCCGCCGATGTTCAGGCTGGCGCCGGAGCCGATCGTCATCGTCCCGGGCGTCGCGATGACGCCGCCGGTTTGTGTCAGCGTTCCGCCGGTCAGGGTCAGCACGATCGGCCCGCTCGCGGCGATGGTGCCGGTATCTTGCTGGATGGTGCTGGCGGTCAGCGAGAGCGAGCTGGCGCTGCCGGCCGCGAGCACGGCGGAGCCGAGCGTGCCGGGCAGCGACAGGCTGCCGCTTGCCGTGACGCTGATCCCGCCCGATGCGAACAGGGTGCCCGTCGTGGCGCCGCCGATGGTCAGCGCGCCGGTCTCGTTGAGCGTCACGTCGCCGCCCGTGGCGCCCACGTGCCCTGTGACCATCAGGGCCGGGGCGTCATTGGTCAGATCGAGCGTGCCGCCGGCGATCAGGTTGGCCAGCGTGGCAATGGTGTTTGCGCTGCCGAGCAGCGTCACGTCGCCGCCGCCGCTGCCCGTGAGCGTGTTGGCGCTCAGCACGCCGCTGCCGGTCTCGCCGATCGTGCCGGTCGCATTCAGGCTGACGGTGCCGGCGAGCAGCGACCCGCTGCCGCCGATGTCGAGCTTGTCGGCCGAGAGTTGCAGGACGCCGGTGTTGCCGGCCAGCACGGTGCCGCCCGCCGTCACCGCGCCGGCCACCACCAGATGGCCGGTGTCCACCAGTGTGAAGCTGCCGGTCGCCGCTGAGGCGTCGAGCGTGCCGACCGCATTCGTGCTGCCGAGCAGCGAGACGGCGCTGCCGGTCGCCACCAGCGTGTCGGCGCTCAGCACATTGGCGGCCGGCTCGCCGATCGTGCCGGTGGCGTTCAGGCTGACGGTGCCGGCGAGCAGCGACCCGCTGCCGCTGATGTCGAGCGTGTCGGCCGAGAGTTGCAGGATGCCGGTGTTGCCGGCCAGCGCGCTGCCGCCCGCCGTCACCGCGCCGGCCACCACCAGATGGCCGGTGTCCACCAGTGTGAAGTTGCCGGTCGCCGCCGAGGCGTCGAGCGTGCCGACCGCATTCGTGCTGCCGAGCAGCGAGACGGCACTGCCGGTCGCCACCAGCGTGTTGGCGCTCAGCACATTGGCGGCCGGCTCGCCGATCGTGCCGGTGGCGTTCAGGCTGACGGTGCCGGCAAGCAGCGATCCGCTGCCGCTGATGTCGAGCGTGTCGGCCGAGAGTTGCAGGACGCCGGTGTTGCCGGCCAGCGCGGTGCCGCCCGCCGTCACCGCACCGGCCACCACCAGATGGCCGGTGTCCACCAGTGTGAAGTCGCCGGTCGCCGCCGAGGCGTCGAGCGTGCCGACCGCGTTCGTGCTGCCGAGCAGCGAGACGGCGCTGCCGGTCGCCACCAGCGTGTTGGCGCTCAGCACATTGGCAGCCGGCTCGCCGATCGTGCCGGTGGCGTTCAGGCTGACGGTGCCGGCGAGCAGCGACCCGCTGCCGCTGATGTCGAGCGTGTCGGCCGAGAGTTGCAGGATGCCGGTGTTGCCGGCCAGCGCGCTGCCGCCCGCCGTCACCGCACCGGCCACCACCAGATGGCCGGTGTCCACCAGTGTGAAGCTGCCGGTCGCCGCCGAGGCGTCGAGCGTGCCGACCGCATTCGTGGTGCCGAGCAGCGAGACGGCGCTGCCGATCGCCACCAGCGTGTTGGCGCTCAGCACATTGGCGGCCGGCTCGCCGATCGTGCCGGTGGCGTTCAGGCTGACGGTGCCGGCGAGCAGCGATCCGCTGCCGCCGATGTCGAGCGTGTCGGCCGAGAGTTGCAGGATGCCGGTGTTGCCGGCCAGCACGCTGCCGCCCGCCGTCACCGCACCGGCCACCACCAGATGGCCGGTGTCCACCAGCGTGAAGTTGTCGGTCGCCGCCGAGGCGTCGAGCGTGCCGACCGCGTTCGTGCTGCCGAGCAGCGAGACGGCGCTGCCGGTCGCCACCAGCGTGTTGGCGCTCAGCACATTGGCAGCCGGCTCGCCGATCGTGCCGGTGGCGTTCAGGCTCACGGTGCCGGCAAGCAGCGACCCGTTGCCGCTGATGTCGAGCGTGTCGGCCGAGAGTTGCAGGATGCCGGTGTTGCCGGCCAGCACGCTGCCGCCCGCCGTCACCGCACCGGCCACCACCAGATGGCCGGTGTCCACCAGTGTGAAGCTGCCGGTCGCCGCCGAGGCGTCGAGCGTGCCGACCGCATTCGTGGTGCCGAGCAGCGAGACGGCGCTGCCGATCGCCACCAGCGTGTTGGCGCTCAGCACATTCGCAGCCGGCTCGCCGATCGTGCCGGTGGCGTTCAGGCGGACGGTACCGGCGAGCAGCGATCCGCTGCCGCCGATGTCGAGCGTGTCGGCCGAGAGTTGCAGGATGCCGGTGTTGCCGGCCAGCACGCTGCCGCCCGCCGTCACCGCACCGGCCACCACCAGATGGCCGGTGTCCACCAGCGTGAAATTCCCACCCGCCGCGAAAGCGCCCAGCGTACCGACCGAATTGAGGGTATTCGACAGCGTCACGTTGCCGGCGGATGCGCTGCCGAACAGCGTCGTGACCGTCAGCACCCCGCCGGTCGGTTCCGAGATCGTGCCCCCGGCCAGCAGCTCAAGCGTCGGCACGGCAATCGCCGTATCAATCGTGACATTGCTCGCCGTGATCAGGCGGACGCCGCCACCGATTGGCGTGTAGCCGCCGATCACGAGCGTGCCGGTGCTGACCGAGCTCAGCGACAGTTCACTCATCGACAGCGCCGTGCCGGAATTTGCCGGTGCCAGTTCGACAGTGCCGCCGGTGGCGGTGATGGTGGCCGCGCCTGCGGTGAATGCGTCCGCCACCAGCGAGATCAGCCCGCCCGCGCTGGCCGTCACCACCGCAGTGCCAAGCCCGAGAGTGTCGCCGCTGCCGGCGGCTTCGACGAACAGGCCGGTCCCGCTGAGTGTGCCCGCCAGGTTCAGCGACGTGCCATCGACCAGGATGACGGTGCCGGAGGTCGCCGTGACGCCGTTGGCCACCCCAATCGCATTCAACGAATTGCCCAGCATAATGGCGCTGCCGGTGGCCGTGAGCGTGTTGGCGCTCAGCACGCCGCTGCCGGTCTCGCCGATCGTGCCGGTGGCGTTCAGGCTGACGGTGCCGGCGAGCAGCGACCCGTTGCCGCTGATGTCGAGCGAGTCGGCCGAGAGTTGCAGGACGCCGGTGTTGCCGGCCAGCACGGTGCCGCCCGCCGTCACCGCACCGGCCACCGCCAGATGGCCGGTGTCCACCAGTGTGAAGCTGCCGGTCGCCGCCGAAGCGTCGAGCGTGCCGACCGCGTTCGTGGTGCCGAGCAGCGAGACGGCGCTGCCGGTCGCCACCAGCGTGTTGGCGCTCAGCACATTGGCGGCCGGCTCGCCGATCGTGCCGGTGGCGTTCAGGCTGACGGTGCCGGCAAGCAGCGACCCGCTGCCGCTGATGTCGAGCGTGTCGGCCGAGAGTCGCAGGACGCCGGTGTTGCCGGCCAGCACGGTGCCGCCCGTCGTCACCGCGCCGGCCACCACCAGATGGCCGGTGTCCACCAGCGTGAAGCTGCCGGTCGCCGCCGAGGCGTCGAGCGTGCCGACCGCGTTCGTGGTGCCGAGCAGCGAAACGGCACTGCCGGTCGCCACCAGCGTGTCGGCGCTCAGCACATTGGCGGCCGGCTCGCCGATCGTGCCGGTGGCGTTCAGGCTGACGGTGCCGGCGAGCAGCGACCCGCTGCCGCTGATGTCGAGCGTGCCGGCCGAGAGTTGCAGGACGCCGGTGTTGCCGGCCAGCACGGTGCCGCCCGCCGTCACCGCACCGGCCACCACCAGATGGCCGGTGTCCACCAGTGTGAAGCTGCCGGTCGCCGCCGAGGCGTCGAGCGTGCCGACCGCGTTCGTGGTGCCGAGCAGCGAGACGGCGCTGCCGGTCGCCACCAGCGTGTTGGCGCTCAGCACGTTGGCGGCCGGCTCGCCGATCGTGCCGGTGGCGTTCAGGCTGACGGTGCCGGCAAGCAGCGACCCGCTGCCGCCGATGTCGAGCGTGTCGGCCGAGAATTGCAGGACGCCGGTGTTGCCGGCCAGCACGCTGCCGCCCGCCGTCACCGCGCCGCCCACCACCAGATGGCCGATGTCCGCGAGCGTGAAATTCCCACCCGCCGCGAAAGCGCCCAGCGTACCGACCGAATTGAGGGTATTCGACAGCGTCACGTTGCCGGCGGATGCGCTGCCGAACAGCGTCGTGACCGTCAGCACCCCGCCAGTCGGTTCCGAGATCGTGCCCCCGGCCAGCAGCTCAAGCGTCGGCACGGCAATCGCCGTATCAATCGTGACATTGCTCGCCGTGATCAGGCGGACGCCGCCACCGATTGGCGTGTAGCCGCCGATCACGAGCGTGCCGGTGCTGACCGAGCTCAGCGACAGTTCACTCATCGACAGCGCCGTGCCGGAATTTGCCGGTGCCAGTTCGACAGTGCCGCCGGTGGCGGTGATGGTGGCCGCGCCTGCGGTGAATGCGTCCGCCACCAGCGAGATCAGCCCGCCCGCGCTGGCCGTCACCACCGCAGTGCCAAGCCCGAGAGTGTCGCCGCTGCCGGCGGCTTCGACGAACAGGCCGGTCCCGCTGAGTGTGCCCGCCAGGTTCAGCGACGTGCCATCGACCAGGATGACGGTGCCGGAGGTCGCCGTGACGCCGTTGGCCACCCCGATCGCATTCAACGAATTGCCCAGCGCAATGGCGCTGCCGGTGGCCGTGAGCGTGTTGGCGCTCAGCACGCCGCTGCCGGTCTCGCCGATCGTGCCGGTGGCGTTCAGGCTGACGGTGCCGGCGAGCAGCGACCCGTTGCCGCTGATGTCGAGCGTGTCGGCCGAGAGTTGCAGGACGCCGGTGTTGCCGGCCAGCACGGTGCCGCCCGCCGTCACCGCACCGGCCACCTCCAGATGGCCGGTGTCCACCAGCGTGAAGCTGCCGGTCGCCGCCGAGGCGTCGAGCGTGCCGACCGCGTTCGTGGTGCCGAGCAGCGAGACGGCGCTGCCGGTCGCCACCAGCGTGTCGGCGCTCAGCACGTTGGCGGCCGGCTCGCCGATCGTGCCGGTGGCGTTCAGGCTGACGGTGCCGGCAAGCAGCGACCCGCT
This sequence comes from uncultured Pseudomonadota bacterium, assembly GCA_963764895.1. Taxonomy (GTDB): domain Bacteria; phylum Pseudomonadota; class Alphaproteobacteria; order Acetobacterales; family Acetobacteraceae; genus CAVXUK01. The sequence goes on along the minus strand of CAVXUK010000004.1, from coordinate 1,176,735 downwards.
GCCGCTGATGTCGAGCGTGTCGGCCGAGAGTTGCAGGACGCCGGTGTTGCCGGCCAGCACGGTGCCGCCCGTCGTCACCGCGCCGGCCACCACCAGATGGCCGGTGTCCACCAGCGTGAAGCTGCCGGTCGCCGCCGAGGCGTCGAGCGTGCCGACCGCGTTCGTGCTGCCGAGCAGCGAGACGGCGCTGCCGGTCGCCACCAGCGTGTTGGCGCTCAGCACATTGGCGGCCGGCTCGCCGATCGTGCCGGTGGCGTTCAGGCTGACGGTGCCGGCGAGCAGCGACCCGCTGCCGCCGATGTCGAGCGTGTCGGCCGAGAGTTGCAGGACGCCGGTGTTGCCGGCCAGCACGGTGCCGCCCGCCGTCACCGCGCCGGCCACCACCAGATGGCCGGTGTCCACCAGCGTGAAGCTGCCGGTCGCCGCCGAGGCGTCGAGCGTGCCGACCGCGTTCGTGGTGCCGAGCAGCGAGACGGCGCTGCCGGTCGCCACCAGCGTGTTGGCGCTCAGCACATTGGCGGCCGGCTCGCCGATCGTGCCGGTGGCGTTCAGGCTGACGGTGCCGGCGAGCAGCGACCCGCTGCCGCTGATGTCGAGCGTGTCGGTCGAGAGTTGCAGGACGCCGGTGTTGCCGGCCAGCACGGTGCCGCCCGCCGTCACCGCACCGGCCACCACCAGATGGCCGGTGTCCACCAGCGTGAAGCTGCCGGTCGCCGCCGAGGCGTCGAGCGTGCCGACCGCGTTCGTGCTGCCGAGCAGCGAGACGGCGCTGCCGGTCGCCACCAGCGTGTTGGCGCTCAGCACATTGGCGGCCGGCTCGCCGATCGTGCCGGTGGCGTTCAGGCTGACGGTGCCGGCGAGCAGCGACCCGCTGCCGCTGATGTCGAGCGTGTCGGCCGAGAGTTGCAGGACGCCGGTGTTGCCGGCCAGCACGGTGCCGCCCGCCGTCACCGCACCGGCCACCACCAGATGGCCGGTGTCCACCAGCGTGAAGCTGCCGGTCGCCGCCGAGGCGTCGAGCGTGCCGACCGCGTTCGTGCTGCCGAGCAGCGAGACGGCGCTGCCGGTCGCCACCAGCGTGTTGGCGCTCAGCACATTGGCGGCCGGCTCGCCGATCGTGCCGGTGGCGTTCAGGCTGACGGTGCCGGCGAGCAGCGACCCGCTGCCGCTGATGTCGAGCGTGTCGGCCGAGAGTTGCAGGACGCCGGTGTTGCCGGCCAGCACGGTGCCGCCCGCCGTCACCGCGCCGCCCACCACCAGATGGCCGGTGTCCACCAGCGTGAAGCTGCCGGTCGCCGCCGAGGCGTCGAGCGTGCCGACCGCGTTCGTGGTGCCGAGCAGCGAGACGGCGCTGCCGGTCGCCACCAGCGTGTTGGCGCTCAGCACATTGGCGGCCGGCTCGCCGATCGTGCCGGTGGCGTTCAGGCTGACGGTGCCGGCGAGCAGCGACCCGCTGCCGCTGATGTCGAGCGTGTCGGTCGAGAGTTGCAGGACGCCGGTGTTGCCGGCCAGCACGCTGCCGCCCGCCGTCACCGCACCGGCCACCACCAGATGGCCGGTGTCCACCAGCGTGAAGCTGCCGGTCGCCGCCGAGGCGTCGAGCGTGCCGACCGCGTTCGTGCTGCCGAGCAGCGAGACGGCGCTGCCGGTCGCCACCAGCGTGTTGGCGCTCAGCACATTGGCGGCCGGCTCGCCGATCGTGCCGGTGGCGTTCAGGCTGACGGTGCCGGCAAGCAGCGACCCGCTGCCGCCGATGTCGAGCGTGTCGGCCGAGAGTTGCAGGACGCCGGTGTTGCCGGCCAGCACGGTGCCGCCCGCCGTCACCCCGCCGGCCACCACCAGATGGCCGGTGTCCACCAGCGTGAAGCTGCCGGTCGCCGCCGAAGCGTCGAGCGTGCCGACCGCGTTCGTGGTGCCGAGCAGCGAAACGGCGCTGCCGGTCGCCACCAGCGTGTTGGCGCTCAGCACATTGGCGGCCGGCTCGCCGATCGTGCCGGTGGCGTTCAGGCTGACGGTGCCGGCGAGCAGCGACCCGCTGCCGCTGATGTCGAGCGTGCCGGCCGAGAGTTGCAGGACGCCGGTGTTGCCGGCCAGCACGGTGCCGCCCGCCGTCACCGCGCCGGCCACCACCAGATGGCCGGTGTCCGCGAGTGTGAAGTCGCCGGTCGCCGCGAACCCGGCGAGCGCAGCGATTGCATTGGCGGAGTTCGACAGCGTGGCACTGCCGCCCACGCTTCCGCTGAGCGTGCCGACGCCGGTAAGCGCCGCCGCCTGCGTCACCGCCCCGCTCGTCTCGAGAACCAGATTTGCGCCGCCCAGGTCCAGCGCACCGGCGATATCGATGCTGCTGACCGTCGTGCCGCTGGTCTGCCCCACGCGTACAGTACCTGTAGCGCCACTACTCGCGTCGGCGAGTGTCACATCCAGCGTGCCGGCGGCTGGAGTCCGGTCGCATTGAGCGCCACGACACTGCTGCTCGACGGCGCGATCTGTAGAATACCCCCGGCGACCGCCCCGTCCACCTCCACGGAGCCGGAGGCGGTGATCGTTGCCGTGTCGGTCGCAGCGGTGCCAACGGCAATGCTGCCGGCACCGCCAGCGGGCATCAGCGTCACATCCGTTCCGGACACGGTCGCGCCCGCATTCAGCGTGAGGTCGCCGGCGTAGGTGGCGAACTCGACCGTGCCGCCGCTGACCGGGCCGGTGACGGCAAGCGACTGCCCGTTGACGATCAGCACGTTGCCCGTCACCGTGATTGAACCGACCGTGCCGATCGCGTTCGACGTGCCATACAGGGTGACCGGGCCGACGATTTGCCCGGTGCTTTGCAGCACGCCGGCATTGATGACGCCGGCCGTTCCCTGCGAGACGCCGCCGCCGGTCGTGCTCAGGTCGATCGTGCCGGCCGCGATGCTGTGACCGATGACGCTGTCCGTGAGCGCGATGCCGCCGCTGGCGGCGACAGCAAATAAATTCCACCCGGCTGAGCTACCGTCCAACTGCACCGCCGGCTGCGCTGCCGTCGCGCCGATAAGGGAGCCGATCGTGATCGATCCCGTTCCGGCCACCGGGCCCGTAGGGAAGACGTATCCGGCGGCCATCGACAGTCCGGTTGTCGTGATGCTCCAGCCACGATCGATATTGATGTTGTTTCCGGCCTGGAGAGTGAGGCTGCCGGCGCTGAGATTGATGCTGTTCGACTGTCCAGCGGTATATACAAACGACAGATTATTGGTCGCCTGGAGAACCACATTTCCGACGAGATGATTTATATCATAATCGTAGATTGTCCCGAACGTCGGCGTGTTCTGTGTCACCGTGCCCTGGGATGATGAGGCCGACATGACAATGAGGTCGGTCGGATCGAGCAACACAGTGCCGGCAGTGCCTTGAGGCGCCGACACGTCGACCGGTCCCGCCAGCGTGAAACCGGCTTGGCCCGACACTTCGACAAACCCGCCGTTGCCGCCCGACGGTCCGCCGCGCGCGGTGATCGTGCCGTTCATCTCGGTGTCGGTGGTGCTCAGCACCGTCACCCTGCCGCCGTTGCCGATGCCGGTGGCGTCCGCAGCGATGCGCGCCCCGGCCGCCACTTGAACCGTCCGCGCCGTGCGTGCGCCGGTGACGGATGGCCCGCCCTTGGCGCGCGCCAATGTCGTCCCCAGCGCCACCACACCGCCCTGTTTCCGTCCGGACACGTTGACGCTGGCGCCGGCCGCCATCTGCACGGCGTTGCTCGCGATCGCCTGTACCTGACCGCCGGTCTGCCCGGTCGCGGTCAACGCGCCCTCGAGGACGATCGAGCCGCCAATCGCGTCCAGCACCAGCGTGCCGCCCTGGCCGGCAGCGTTATTCGCCGAAATATGGCCACCGGCGGACACCAGGGTTTTGATAAGGCCGTCCGCCGCTGCCGCCGTCAGCGTTACCGTGCCGCCAGCCGCCACGATGGTGCCGGTGTTGGTCACCAGTGCTGCCACCGGCTTGCCGTTCGCCCCCGTCGGCACCTGTTGCACCTGACCGGTAACGTCGATCGCCAGCAGCCCGTCGCCGTACAAGTCAAGCGTGTACCGCGTCGCCCCGGCCAGCGTCACTTGCCCGAGCCGCGCCGTTATGACGCCGGAATTGGCGACCGCAGGTGCTACCAGGGCGGCGAGCCCGGCCTGCCCCACGGTGATGGTGCCTTCATTGACGATGCTCGCCCCTGGCTTGCCGGGCTGATCGAAATGCAGCGCGCCGCCGGCCATGAATGCATGGTTGGAGATATTGGCGGTGGACACCACCAGCGCCTGCGCGTTCACCTGCGAGCCGCCCGAGAACACCACCCCGGACTGGTTGATCAGCACGATCTCGCCATTGGCGGTGATGCGCCCGGCGATCAGCGACGGGTCCGCGCCGATCACGCGGTTCAACGCCACCGCCGTCGCATTCGGCTGCTGAAACTGTACCGCCTGCTGGCTGCCGACGTTGAAGCTGTTCCAGTTGATCGCGGCGCGCTGGCTGCTCTGCTGGATCAGTGTCGTTGTGGCCGACTTGGAGATCGTCGCCTGACCGGCCGCCACGCTGCCGCCGACCGGCGCCGCGTTGGGGGCCTGGGCGCGCGCGGGCACGGCCAGCAGCAGCGCCGTCTGCAACACCGTTGTGCCCAGCAGCCCCAGCCGCAGCCGCGATCCTGCCGGCCTGCCTGCCGCCGTCGTGCCGGCCGTCGCCCGCTTCGCCATGCCCGCTCCTTCGGCCGCTTCCGCTGCCACGCGCCGCCCGCTCAGAAGAACGTCACGATACGCCAATAAAATGCGTCAAGCGGTTCCGGCTTCACACCCGACCCGCCAATGTCGCGCGTGATACGCTGCAACGCTTCAAGCTCGAGACGCACATGTTGTGTGATGCCGGTCCGCATCCCGACACCGAACGATTCCAGCCGCTGATCGGCATCCGTACTCTGGTTCTGCCATGTCTCGCCCCAATCGTAGAACCCGTAGAACTGCGGCGTGAGTGCTAACGATGTGCCGAACAGTTCGGCAACATAATTTGACGAGAATCGCAGCTCGACCGTAGCTGCCAGCGCGTTATCGCCGCTGACCTCGCCGGAATAAAAGCCGCGCGTGTAGGTAAGGCCGCCGAGATAGAATTCCTCCACCGTCGGCAGAATGTCGCGGGTGGCCTGTCCGGCGAGCAGGCCGAACAGTGAGATGCGCGGGCCATTCGGGATGGTGGCCAGCGTCTGGTCGCGGGTGAACTCGGCGTTGACCTTGAGGAAGCCGGTGTCCTCGTTCAGCCTGCCGGCATCCGGACGGCCGTTCGCTGAGGCGCCGAGAATCGTCAGCCCGTGCGACAGGCGCACGAAGGCGGTGTTGTCAGCCGACCTTGAAAAGCCAAACACCGTGTCAGAGAGGTTATAGTCCGCCTCCAGCCGCACCACCCGCAGATCATCGGCGCTGGCCTGGGCCCCCTGCTCCAGCGTCTGCGTATCGAGTGCATCGAAATCCGCCCTGATGTACAGCTGCTGCTGTCGCCGCAGTATCGCCGGATAGGCAATCTGCGCGCCAAACACCTTGGTTTCGCCATCGTAGTCGATCGCGCGCAGATCGCAGCAGGGCAGGGTGTTGCCCGTGCCGGCATAAAGCCGCACGTTCATTCCGTTCGAGCCGATGAAGAACCCTTCGCTGACCTGGCCGAATGTCTGGTCCCCGTTCGGCCCGGCAAGATAGAACGATCCTTCGGTGCGCTCGCCGAGCGAGGTCAGGCTGTTCACGTCCAGCGTCATCAGGCCTTCCCCGGCACCGGTCTTCGGGAAGGCGGCATTGTCTGCAGCGAAACTGCCGCCGAATATCGTGTGAGTGACCTTGGCCACGAGCGTGAAGGCCCCGGGCTCGCGCGTCGAGGCCTGCATCACCGGCTGGATTTGCACGCCGGGAATGGTCTGCGCCAACAGCAACCAGCGTTCGATGGTGGCCGTATTGATTGGGCGCTCCTCGGTGAGATGGTTGAGGAAACGCAACACCAACGTTCCGACTGGCCCGATATCGCCGGATAGCTTGACGTCGGCGATATAGCCCTCCGAGACGGAGAAATGTAGCAGACCGTTCCTGTCGTGGCGCGCCTGCACGGTTACGAACGGGTATCCATCGTCACGATATAACAGCAGAATTGCTCGCCGCGCCGCCTCGATCGCTTGCAGCGTGGTGTGCGGCCCGACCAGATCATGCGCCAGCGCCATCAGCCGGGCGGCGGGATAGGCGGTCGCGCCCTCTATGGTCACGCCGGCGACGGCGACACTGGCGACGGGTAGCGTGGTCGGCGGCGGCAGCGGTGCAGGCGGCGGAGTTGGCTCGGTAACGGGACCGGGGCCTGGGACGATGCGCGGGATCGGCGACCCCTGCGGCACCGGTGTGGTCGGGACGGTCAACGCCTGCGCATGGAGCCGCGCGCCACCCGACGCAAGCATCAAAAACGACAAGATAACGCAGAGAGCGACGACGAACCGATCCGACCACATCATCGCCAGACGCCCTTTTGTCCATAGGCAGACGGTTGCTATCAGCAAACGGACAGTGCGGGCATCTTCCTTCCGTTTAAGCGATGGTTATTCTATCGATGCGGGTCCGAGAAGTCTATCGCATTGAGCATTTATCGCGCCTTCAGGCGGCGGTATTTTGATCGAGCATCGCCGCGAAGGCGCTGTCGGCCGGCAGATGAGCCGAACTGAAACGAGTGGCGGCTACACGCGGCGCGCCTGCCGTCCACCACAGGCCGCCGGTCGCCACCCCGTCCATTACGACGGATGGCGGCGGCGGCATGCCTTCCAGCACCTGCTCGGGGCTGGCATCCCGGGCCAATGCCGCACAGCCGGCAGCCTCGCACGTATCGAGCCATTCCGTGCCGCTATCAGGTCCGGGCGGGCGGGCGCGGTCGGGCCAAACGGCCGCGAGCGTGAGCGGAAAGTAGCGCCCGACACTGTCCACGCTCGGCAGCAGCAGCCCCAGCACGCCACCGGCGCCGCAGATGCCCGGCGCCAGTGCGAATCGCCACACCGGCGCTTCCAGCCATGCCGGTTGCCATTTCGCACCGAGCAGTACCCGGCTGCCGGCCAGCACGGTTTGCAGCCAATCGTCCCACGGTACCACGAAGCTGCCCGGCAGACCCGCGCGCACGAAATCGCCGCGCGCCGGAACCTTGCCGAACAGCCCGAAGGAAACCGCGTTGGCTGCAATCCTGTCGCGCAACACCTGCCTCGCTCGTGCCCTTGCGTGCCAGCGGTGTACCGCATGACGTCGGCCGTCGCCACCCGATGATGCGCAGACGCTAACGTTTCGCCGGACGCATTGCGTCGCTATGCTACAAGCGAGAAACATAGCTGGCGCTGCCGATGCCCCAATCGAGCCCCAACGACGACGACGCGACCATCATCGTCCGGTACCAGCCGCTGCACGGCGGAACGGCCGACGCAAGGCAGCCGCCGGGCCGCATGACGAAACGGCTGCCGACGGGCTGGATTGCGGCGGTGGTCGTCGTGGCGGCGGTTGCCGGCGCGGGCGGCTGGCTGTTCACGCGCGAACAGTACAGGCCCCAGTCGGCGTCGGCGCCGGCGTCGGCGCCGGTGTCGGCGCCGCTCGTCGCCTCCCCGCCATCGTCGCCGGCACCGGCGCCCATTCCACTGAGCGCGCCGGCGGCGCCTTCGGCCGTCGTCGTTACGAATGTTGCGGCTTCGCCTGCGCCGGCCAAGCTCTCCGCCCTCTCGCAGCCGCCCGCCTTCGTACTCGCGTCGGCCGACGAGGCGAGCATCATCGCGCATTCGGCCGACCGCCTCACGGTGTTTAGCTTCGCCGCCTCACCCGCGGTCGTCGTGCTGGATTTTCCGACGTTGCTCATGCAGGGACGGATGCTCAATCGCGTGGCGGCCCTGGTCGAGAAGGCGGGGCTGCCGCGCGATCGCGTGCTGAACGACGCGGAACTGGCCGATGCGATCCTCGCCCGCGGCGACACCACGGCGACATTCTATTACGGCCACGACTACCCGGCGGCGGCATTGACGTCCTTTTTCGCGCTCGCCGACCGTGACCGCATCCGGCTCAATCCGGAGGAGGAAGAGCTCCGGGCACTGCTGGGCCAGCTGGGCTGGTTCGCGCCGAATGCCGTCGGCGCCATCATCAGCTTGAGCCGCGCGGGCGCCGATGCCGACATCACCGGCGACACCCGCGCCACCATCCTGCACCACGAACTGTCGCACGGCGCGTTCTTCACGGATACGAGCTACGCGACCTACGTAAGGCACTTCTGGCACGACAGGCTGACGCCGAAGCTACGCGACGCGGTGCGCCACTTCCTGGCCAAGGACGGTTACGACAGCACCGACGAGGAGCTGATGCTCAATGAGATGCAGGCCTATCTGATGTTCACGCACAATCCGGACTTCTTCGACCCGGCGGCGCTGGGCATCTCCCAGGTCACGCGCGCGAAGCTGGAGGCGGAGTTCCGCCGCGGCATGCCGAACACCTGGATCAGATCGCTCCCGCCCGAGCCGCCAGCGCTCCTCCCCGCCGCCGCCGCGACCTCCGCGGCGACGCCGTAGCGCGCTACTTCGGCGGCAGCGTGTGGATCAGCACGGCGGCGCCGGTGACGCGCGCCCCCGCCCGCTGCGCGCGTGCGATTTCGGCCGCCAGCCGGTCCAGATAGGCGGCGCTGTTCTCTTCGTCGTTCTTCGCCGCGTTCAAGCTCAATGGGACTGAAGACGCAACGGCCAGGATGATGTCGTTGCCGTAAGGCACGCCTACAGCCCAGGACGGGCGCAACGTACCAGTCTTGTCGGTGCCCGCATCGCCCAGCTTGAGCACGCCATGCGGCGCAAAAATCTGTTCTGGCTGGGCCGCGATACGCTGGTGGGCCTCGGTCTGGTCGGCGACCGTAGGGAACAAATGCGTCAGCGAGCCATCGTTGGCCAGATAGTCCACCCGCAGCTCGCCGCGATAGTCCGGCATGGTGATGCGCGGCAGCATGGCCTCGCCGTCGTGCAGGGTCGTGCCGCCAGGGCCGCCCATGACGATCGCCGGGCTGGCGCCTTGCGTGGCGGTCGGCGTGATCATGCGCAGCAAATTCAGCACGCGGCATAGCGTGGGCTTCACCGTCTCTCCGTGCCAATGCACGTCGCGCGCATCCCCGATCGCCTGGCGAACAGCGGCCTGGAGGGAGTTCGGCGCGTCGGCGAAGCCGGTCAGGGCAATCGGGCCGTCATTCGGTATGGTTGCCTCGGCCATTGCACAATCGGCGCCGCGCAGCGCGTCGGCGACCTGCTGACGCAGCGCCAGCACCGGTACGGCGGCAAGCTTCTCCGGCGCCTCCGGTGCGGAGGCGGGCGTTGGCGGCGTCTCCGGTGGCGGGGTCGTCGCGACCGGTTCGCCTTGCGGCGGCCCGGCCGGTGCGGCAGGGGGCAAGCCGGGCGACGCGGGCGGTGTTGGCACGGCTGGCAGCGCCGCGACCCGTGGCGGCTCCGCCGCCGGGGGTACGATGGGCGCAGCGGCCGGTTCGGGGGTGGCGGCCGGTGCGGGCGTCTGCACGAGAGGTGCCGCGGGCGGAGCGGTCGCAGTCGCGGTGGACGGTGCCGGTTGCGGCGCGGCGGCGGCAGGTGGGGCCGGTGGCTGTGCCAGCGTGGGCGCCGGCGTGCTGCCGGGCAGGGCAGCAACGCGGGTCTCCCCACCTTGCGGCGCCGGCGCCGGATTGCCGCCGAACAGGAACCACCCGCCGCCGGCGCCGGCGACGATCACCGCCACCACGACCGCCACTATCGCGAGCCCGGCACGCCGCTTCGGCGGGTCCGCCGGCGGCGGCGCGGGTGGTGCGGGCGGCGCCGATGGCGGACGCAGCCCGGTTGCCGTGGCCAGCGGGTCGATGGACCGCGACATGATCGTCGCCTCGGCGTCGCCGGCCGTGTCGGCGGGCGTCGGCTCCGCCGCGGAGGGCGCTCCCGCCGGCGCCTCGACCGCCGCCCGGATCGCTTTGGCGAATTCGGCGGCCGAGGCGTAGCGGTCGTCCGGCCGCTTGGCCATTGCCTTCCGTACCACCGCGTCCAACGCCTTCGGCGCCACCACCGAGAGCTGCGATGGCGCCATGGGCTCGGTGTTCAATACCTTCTGCATGATCGTGGACAGCCCGCTGCCCTCGAATGGCCGCTCGCCGGTCAGCAATTGATACAGCAGCACGCCCGACGAATAGACATCGGTGCGCGCGTCCACTGTCTGTCCCATAAACTGCTCGGGCGACATGTAGGCCGGCGTGCCCATCATGGTGCCCGCCTGCGTCATGCTGCTCTGTTCGATCCGGGCGATGCCGAAATCGGCGATCTTGACGCGCCGGTCGGCGGTCAGCATCACGTTGGCCGGCTTGATGTCGCGATGCACCACGCCGCGCGCATGGCTGGCCTGGAGGCCGGCCAGCAATTCCTCCATGATCGTAACTATATCGCCGATGGCAAAGCGTTCCTGCTTGTCCAGCAGCGCCTTCAGCGTCGGGCCGTCGACGAACTCCATGGCGATGTAAGCGATTTCGCTGGTCTCGCCATACTCGTAGACGGTGACGATGTTCGGGTGACCGAGCGAGCCGGCGGCCTGTGCCTCACGGCGGAAGCGGGCGATTTCCTCCTCGGTTTGCGAATCCGTGTCGACCGGCAACTTGATGGTCTTGATGGCCACCCGCCGGCCGATGCCCGGGTCCCACCCGTCCATCACGACGCCCATCGCGCCACGTCCCAGCGTGCCGCGTATCTGGTATCTCCCGAGGGTCTGGGCGGCGTCCATCCGTCGCACTCCGTTCCGCGGCCGGCGTCATCGGAGCCGCATCGCATGATCGCGGCAATATATTAGCGCATTAGGTTTGTTCTGATAGCGGCGGCGCGAACAAATATCGCTGGCAGCCCCTGGCGCTGCTCGTTTCCCAACCCTATCGTGCCAGGACGAGCGAGCCGGACTCAGGTTGCTGGATGATACCGATGATCCTCCCCCGCAGTTTCGCCGCCTCCCACCCGGGTACCGTCCGGCCGTTGAACGAAGACCGGTTTGTCGACGCGCCGGCCCGGGGGCTGTGGGCGGTGGCGGACGGGGCGGGCGGGCATGCGGCCGGCGAGGTCGCCTCCGGCATGCTCGCCGACGCGCTTGCCCGCGTGCCGGCCACCCTCAGTCCGGAAGACACGCTGCAGCAGGTGCGCCTGAGCGTCATCGCGGTGCATAACGCGCTGCGGGTCGAGGCAGCCCGGCGAGAGAACCCCATGATCGCCTCGACGGTCGTGGTGCTGCTATTGCGCGCCGGGCATTTCGCGGCGCTCTGGTCCGGCGACAGCCGGATCTATCTGCTGCGCGAGGGCGCGCTGACCCAGATCACCCGCGATCACAGCCTGGTGCAGGCGCTGGTGGACAGCGGCATCATCACCGCCGCCGAAGCGGAGTCCCATCCGCAGGCCAACGTCATCACCCGTGCCATCGGTGCGGCCGACGATACCGGCGAACTCGACAAGGTGCTGGGCAAGGTGGCGCCCGGCGACAGTTTCCTGCTGTGCAGCGACGGGCTGACCAAGGTGCTGGACGAGCCCGCCATCGCCGGCCTGCTGCAGGCGCCCAACCCGGCAAACGCGCTGGTGGCCGAAGTCTTGCAGCGCGGCGCGCGCGACAACGTCACCGCCGTGGTGGTGCAGGTGCCAGAGGGCAGCAATTAAGGGGCACCGTCAAGTTGGCGGGTTGCCGGGCGGCCCATCAACCTGACGGTGCCAGTCCACTCAGTCCTTCGGGACGTTGCCGGGCAGGCGCGGCCCTGGCTGCCCGGACTTCCCCCCGCCGGGGCCCACGATCTGAGTGGGATTTGTAGGCGCGAAGAGGCAACTCGAATTCCACCAGTCGCAGCAGCCGCTCGGGTCGCTCGGATCACCAAGAGATCCATAATAAAGGCATGTATCCAATGCGTCGCGGCAGATGTAGGAGCCGCCGGGCGCGCATCCGCTGAGGATTGGCCCGGGCCCGGATTGGACAATGCCGCCGGGGGACGACGGCCCGGCCGCCGGCCCGATCATCGCACCGGTTCGGGGGATCACTGCAATACCGGCGCTGGAATAAGACCGGTGTGACCCGTGGAGCGCGGCTTCCGCCGCAAATCCTGGCATCCTCATGACAGCTTCCATCGCAGCCGAGTTTCTGGCGAGACGCGAATTCGGTTCACGCCACAAATCAGATCGGATCCCCGACCAGCCAGTTTCTAAAGCAGCCGCATTCCCAATACCTCTCATAAGCGCCGATGTAGACCCACTGGCAACGATATGAATAACCTGAGGGACAGAACCGGAAGGATCCAGGCCCGGAAGCGGACGCATAGTAGCATGCCACTACCTGCGATGCAGCAGTCCCGCCGCCCCGGTGAATCCCGGCTCCTGCAGAACGGTATTGGGAACTCGTTACGACGAGTGAGGTCTCGGCATTGAAACCGGGCATAGTCATTTTAGCTGCTCCTTGTGGTTATAGGGCTCCTCAGTGTCACCGATCGAAGTACGGCGCCAACTTGGTGACCAGGAATGGGAACTGCTCGGTCACGTCCACCCGGACCATGTGCTTTTCGACCACATCGGTCGCGCGGTTAGTGAACGAGAACACCACCTCGACAATCCGCCGCGTTGCGCTCAGCGCTGACGGCCGCACCTCCACTGCGCTCAAGGACGTGTTCCTGGCGTGCGCGTCGGCAACGGTGGCATAGAGCGCGGGGTAGCGCACGGCGAGATAGTTGAGCGCGCGATGCTCGTCAGTGGCACCGGCATTATCGGTCATCTGGATGACGCCGTTGAACACTTCCTCCGCAACGGCCTTGAATTGCTCAGCCTCGATCTTGTCCGGCCGCGGTATCGAGCCGAGCAGAGCGTCGACGTTGAACGAGTAGATCTGGTCGAACGCGACGATCGGGACCATCAGGCCGTTGCACAAGGTCGGTGGTGCAATCGGCCCCTTCATGCCGATCACCACGTCGACATCGGTCGCACGCGGTGTCGCGCGCAGCGCCTCAACGAGGAGGTGGAAATCGGCCGGGTCGCGGGGTACGAGGACATAGGTCTCAAGCCCTTCGACCGTCATCACCCAGCAGAGCTGGCGCACGAGGTAACGGTTCTCGGGCCGGGTGAGGACGTGGTGCAGCGTCTGGCGATCGGTCAGCCTCTCGGTGACGGCCCGACCGGTGGCTTGCGCGAATTCCTTTTCGACCGACAGTTGCGGAAACCGCGGCTCGATCCTTCCGATTGCATAGACATACGAGGGCGGCGACGAACCGAGGCCGCCGCCACAGGTCGGGCAATCCGCCCCATTGCCGACGACGGGCGATTGCGGCGCGCCGGAAGCGGGTACGGCCCCCACAGGCGCCAGGCTGGCCGGATGTTCGACTGATTCGCGTTCTGACACGATGTTTCCCCCTGAGCCTTTGCACTCCCCATTAACGGGTGAAGACCGTCCAGCGGTTGAGCGCGGTCGCGCGCTGCTCGCAGCCGCCGCACGGCTTCAACCCGATCGCGTAGCCAACTCGCCTGATCGCATCACCAAGTCCGACCTCCTCGTCCTTGATGAAGCCGGGCAGGCGCACGCGGAGCGGCGTGGCCGGACGCGGCTCCGTCCGATCCCCGGTGGGGGTCTGTTCCGTCATCGGGAACGCACTCCCATCCTGGTCGGCTCCAGCACCCGGTATGCGGCCCATGCGTCCAAGAGCGGCGGGGTCAACGAGCGACGTCGGGCCAGGCTTCCCGTGATCGCCAGGCGGAGCTGGGTCGCGCTCGCCTGCGGAAATACCGACCAAAGCAGCGCGATGGTTCCCGAGACGAAGGGTACGGCAGCGCTGCTGCCGCTGAACGTGGCGCACCCGCCGGACGCCACGAGGCTGACAATGTCCTGCCCTGGCGCCATGAGACCGTTGCGCCCGATCGAGGCGCCGAGGTTGGAGAGTTCGAGAACGTGACCGTGGCGGTTGCAGGCGACGACGGGGATGACCCACGGGTGGCGTGTGATGGCCGAGCTTCCAAGCGTGCCCTGATTCCCCGCCGCGGCAACGACGATGACGCCACGCCGGACTGCCTGTTCCAGCGCTTGATCTATCGGATGCCGGGACCGCGAAGATGGTTCGGCCAGACCAACGCTGAGATTGATGACGCGAGCGCCGGAATCGATCACTTCGACAATTGCGGCCGCTAATTCCTGGCTGGTCGCATTGGGCACGCCATCGGTCTGCGGGACCGCCGCCGTCTCCGGAAAAATCGGGCGCACAAGCAGCGCGCAACCAGGGCATATGCCCGGCACCAGGCTATCTCGCTTCGCATGGAGGATGCCGGCAACATAAGTTCCATGAGGTACAGGCGGCGCTTTGCGGGCTGGTGCATGCGGCGCCGGTGCGTCCCGGAAGCACCCGTATGTTTTCGATCGCCAGATCCGGATGGTCCATGGCGATCGGGCCATCGATCAGCGCGACCGCAATGTCAGGGGTCCCGGCGGTGATGCCCATCAACTCGGGCAGCCCCGCAAGGCGCAGCAGTGCTTCAGGATTGCGACCTGTCTCAACACGGGCAGACATAGTCAGCGCATTGACTGCCATTTTGGCGTCCATGCAAGTTGCCGTGTGCTCTCGCGGAGACCATGGCCGTTGTGGCTTGCGGGCGCAACCGTCTTCGTAGGCGTGTCTCAGGACGATTCCGCTCCGACGATCAGCGCTCCGCCGCGCCGCTCCTGGCCGCGGCTTCGCTCACCCAAGGTCCTGCCGGTTCAGGGCGCCGCTGTCGCGCGGGCGCACTCGACATCTTGTGATCTCGGCGACTACGTTGCCGTCGTCTCAGGCGGGAGCAGGCGCAGCAGCATCGCGGTCGCTGCCTCGATGTCGGCACGGATGCCAGCGCGCGCCGCGGCCGCGTCGCCAGCGGCCAGAGCCGTCTGCACGACCACATGCTGGGCCAGTGCGTCGGTGTAGTTGCCCGAGCCGTGCAGCAGGTTGAAGAACGGGCTGATGCGCAACCAGAGCGGCTCGATCACGTCCATCAGCACCTCGCTCCCCGCCGCCTCGTAGACGGTGAAATGGAATGCGCGGTTGGCGCGCAGGTAGTCCTTCGAAACGCCGCGCCGGATCGCCTCCCGCATCGTCTCGACATGCCCGGCCAGGCGCCCCAGTTGCTCGGCGCCGATGCGCGCCGCGGCCCATTCCGCCGCCAGTCCCTCCACCTCCAGCCGCACCTGCTTGAGATCGAGCAGCAACGCCATCGAGAGGTGCGGAATGCCGATCGAACGGCCGGAGATCACCGTCAACGCGCGCGCCGCCGTCAACCGCTGCAATGCTTCGCGCACCGGCATGACGCTGATCCCGAAGCCATCGGCAAGGCTTTGCAGCGTGACGGTCTGCCCGGGAGCGATATGACCATCGAGGATCAGGTCACATACCTGCCGGTACACCTGGTCTTGCATCGTGCCGCGGGCGATGCGCGACACCGGAAACGGCACCGCCTTGCTGGCTCCGCTCGCCATGCCGTCGCTGTCCTCCTCGCCGTCCGATGGCGGCCGGCCTCGCAGCAGATTGCCACCACTCGCGTCCCTGATCTATGATCAAAACTCCAGGCCGCAACGGCGATCAGCCCCGCGCGGTCCGGGCAAACAACATCCGTGCTCAGCGGAACAAAGGGAGGATGCGATGAGGCGACTGACGCAACGCGTTGTCGGCTTGGCCTGTGCGGCGGCGGCCCTGGCGTGTGGGCTCGGCGTGGTGCCGCACAAGGCGGATGCGGCCGACAAGAAGTTCAAGATCTACCTGTCGATGAGCTACATCGGCAACGATTGGCAGGCCGAGGCCGCCAACATGGTCAAGGCCATGGCCGCGTCGGGTCCGTTGAAGGACAAGGTGGACCTGCAGGTGCAGGTGGCGGGGCCGAACGCGCAGCGGCAGATCCAGCAGATCAACGCCATGGTGCAGTCCGGCGCCAATGCGATCGTGGTGTACCCGATCTCGCCGACCGCGCTGAACGGCGCAGTGAAGAACGCCTGCGCCAAAGGCGTCGCGATCATCGCCTACGACAGCGAGATCACCGAGCCCTGCGCCTACAACGTTTCGATCGACCAGACCGAAGCCGGGCGGGTGACCGCCGAGTGGCTGGCAAAGAAGCTGAATGGCAAGGGCAACATCGTCGTCATCACCGGCGTGCCCGGAACCTCGGTGGACACGCTGCGCACCAAGGCGGCGAAGGAGGTGTTCGCCAAATACCCCGGCATCCACATCGTCTCCGAGGCCAACGGCATGTGGAGCCAGGCGGTGTTCCGCACCGAGATGTCGAAGATCCTCGCCACGCATAACTGGGATTCAGATCGACGGGTTGTGGACGCAGGTCGGTTGCTACACGGCGAACGCGATGCAGCTTGAGGCCGGCAAGAAGATCGCCGACCTGAAGCCGTGCGCGGGCGAAGGCTCGAACGGCGGCCGTGTGCAGGCCCTGTCGCTCGGCACCGAGATCGAAGGCGCCGCCATGCCCTATGCCCCGATGGGCTCGCCGCGCATTTCCTACGCCTCGCCGCCATACGCGGGCGGGCTGGCGCTGAAGCTGATCGTGCAGAAGCTGGAGGGCAAGGACATCCCGAAGCTGACCACGTTGCCGCTGCCGATCGTGACCAATGAGACTGCGAAGGCCTGCAAGGAAGGCAGCTGGCAGGAACTGAAGGAAGGCTGCACCGCCTTCCCGCCGTCGCTGGTGCCGAACCCGGGTTGGTTCGCCGCGATCTACTCGGCGGAAACGCCGGAGCTTGGCTTGCAGGCCGCGCTGGTCGGCACGCCGGAATTCTGACCGCCCAACGGCGTGGCGCCGCCGGCGCCACGCCCGTCTGCCGGGCATTGGAGAGGTGTGGCATGCCGGCTGTGGCAGTTTCCGTCGATAGCGTCGGAAAGGTCTACGGCGCCACGGTTGCCGTGGATGACGTAAGCTTTTCGATCGAGGCGGGCAGCGTTCACGCCCTGCTCGGCGAGAACGGCGCCGGCAAATCCACCATCGTCAGGCTGCTGTCGGGCCTGACGCTGCCGGACAAGGGCGGCTTCCACGTCTTCGGCGAACGCGTGCGCCTGTCGAGCCCGCGCCGCGCGCACGCCCATGGCATCCAGACCGCGTTCCAGGAGATGACGCTGGTGCGCGACCTGACGGTGCTCGACAACATGCTGCTGCCATATGGCCCGCTCGGCCCGTTCGGTACCATCCGCCGCCGGCGCGCACGGGACGCGGTCGCCGCGCATTTTTCTGCGTTCGGCCTCACCGGCATATCGCTGGACGACGAGATCGGCGAACTCGAACTCGCGCAGCAGCAGAAGATCGAGATTGCGCGGGCAATTTTCCGTACACCGCGCATCCTGCTGCTGGACGAGCCGACCTCGACGCTGTCCGGCCGTGACGTCGACTGGCTCGGCGACATCATCGCGCGGCTCTCCGCCGAGGGAGTCACCATCGTGTTCATCTCGCATCGGCTGCAGGAGGTGCGAGCGTTCTGCGGCAGCATGACGGTGCTGCGTAACGGGCGCCACATCGCGACCGGCCGCGTCGCCGACCATGCTGACGCGGACGTGTTCCGCATGATCGTCGGCCGCTCGCTCGACCACGCGTTTCCGCCGCGGGACGACGCGGCGCGGCGCGATCGGCGCGGAGGTGCTTGCGGTCGAGGGCCTCGCGACGAGTGGAAAACTGCGCGCCGCCTCGCTGCGGCTGCATGAAGGCGAAATCCTTGGCGTCGCCGGCCTGCAGGGCATGGGGCAGCTGGACCTGTTCCTCGGCTGCTTCGGCATGGCCGATACGGTCGCAGGCCGCATCGACGTAGACGGGCAGACGGTCGCGATCAATTCCCCGGCCGACGCCGTGCGCGCCAATATCGGCATCAGCCTCGTGCCGGAGGACCGCAAGACCGAAGCGCTGTTCCTCAAACTCAACGGCCGACACAACGCCTCGCTGCCGGTGATCGAGCGGTTCCGGCGCGGCCTGCTGATCGACGAGGCGGCGGAGACCGCGGCGGTCGCGCGGGTGTTCCGGCAGGTGGACGTGGACCGGCGCGCGCTGTGGACGCGCGTCGGCGCGTTCTCCGGCGGCAACCAGCAGAAGATCGCGATCGCCAAGTGGCTGCTGGCGGAAAGCCGCATTCTGCTGCTGTACGATCCGACGCGCGGCATCGATGTCGGCACCAAGAACGAACTGTATCGGCTGATGCGCGACTATGCCGACGCCGGCGGCGCGATCCTGTTCTATTCGACCGAGATTCCCGAACTCGTGCATCTCGCCGATCGGGTCATGGTGTTCTATGCGGGCCGCGTCGCCGCCGAAGTCGCTGACGCCGATCTGACCGAGGACACGATCCTGCGCGCCATGCTCGGCGCGGGCCATGGCGAGAGGGCAGCGTGATGGCGGGCACAACCGCGGCCGCTCGGATTGCCGCCGCCGAACGCCACACGCGTTCGGCGCGGCTGCTGCGCCATCGCGGCCTGTTGCTGGCCTGTGGCGTATTTGCCCTGCTGCTGGCAATCGTCGCCAATCTCGGCAGTGTGCCGCTGGCCTACTACGATCTGTCGCAGATGGCCGCGTCCGGCGCAACGCTCGCGATCGCTGCCGCGGGCCAGACGCTGGTCGTGCTGTCCGGTGGTTTCGATCTTTCGGCCGGCGCGGTGGTATCGCTGGTCAACGTCACGCTCGCGACTGGCTTCCCGGCTGCGGATACCTCGCCGTTGCTGCTGACGGTCGTCGGCATTGCGATCGGCATGGCCTCCGGTGCGTTCAACGGCGTGTTCGTGGCACTGCTGCGCATGCAGCCGATCGTGGTGACGCTCTCCACCATGTTCATCCTGCAGGGCATCACGCTGCTGGTGCTGGAGAAGCCGGGCGGCACGGTGCCGGCGACGCTCGGAGACCTCTACCAGGGCGATGCGATCCCGAACCTGCTGCCGCGCTGCATCGCGCTGCTCGCGATCCTGTACGTCCTGTGGTTGTGGCTGCGGAGAACCCGCCTCGGTACGGCGCTCTACGCGGTCGGCAGCGACGCGGAGGCGGCACGTGCCGCCGGTGTGTCGTCGCGGCTCGTACTGTTCCTCACCTACACGATCGCCGGCGGCTGCTACGGCCTCGCGGGCACGTTCATCAGTTCGCAGACCGGCGCGGGTGACCCGCTGGTCGGCAACCCGATGCTGCTCCAGGTGTTCGCCGCGATCGTGGTCGGCGGCACGCGGCTTGGCGGCGGGCGCGGCGGCGTGCTCGGTTCGATGATCGGCGCCTACATCCTGATGCTGGTCGTCAACATCCTGCTGGTGCTCAACGTATCCGCGTACTACTCGACGATTGCCGAGGGCTCCATTCTTATCCTGGCCGTCCTGGGCAGCGCCATCGGCCACAACACCGACCTCGCGCGGGCGATCCGCCATCTGCTCGCGTGGCTGCGCGCCCGCCGCACCGGTCAGCTGCCGTCGCAACGCCATTCCGCGCCACGCCGCCTGCAACTGCCGGCACGCTCGGCCGCCGCCGCCAGCAACCGCGGCGATGCCGTCGTTGTGGGTGCGCCATGCCGACGCGCTGCGTTTCGCGCTGCCGTCCTACGCCTGCTTCGTGGTAACCCTGATCGCGACAGAACTCGTGCTCGGCCATGCGGTGCTGCACTGGTCGTATTACAATTCGCTGATCGTGCTGTGCAGTTTCCTCGCGATCCTGGCGCTTGGCCAGGGCTCGGTGATTCTGACCGGCGGCCTCGACCTGTCGCTGCCGTGGACCATCGGCCTGTGCGGCATCCTGTTCGCCGGCACTGTCAACGGCTCCGATGCGGCCCTGGTCTACGCGTTGCCGCTTGTGCTCGTGGTCGGCGCGCTGATCGGCTTCGTCAACGGCCTCGGCATCGTCGTGCTCGGCGTCTCGCCGATCGTGATGACGCTGGCGATGAACGGCATCCTGCAAGGTGCCGCGCTGGTCTATTCCAACGGCACGCCGGACGGGTTTTCCTCGCCGCTGCTGCGCAAATTCATGACCGACCCGTCGCTTGGCGTGACGCCCGTCGTGATGTTCGAGGCGCTGTTCGTCGTCGTCGCCGTGCTGCTGCTCGGGCGCACGCCGTTCGGCCGGCGCGTCTACGCGGTCGGCAACGGCCAGCGTGTCGCGGCGCTCTCCGGCATCTCGGTCGGCCGCACGCTGATCGGCGTCTACATGCTGTCGGGCGTGTGCTCGGCCCTCGTCGGCGTGTTGCTCACCGGGTTTTCCGGGCAGGCGAGCCTCGGCATGGGCGACGAATATCTGCTGCCCTCGATTGCCGTCGTCGTGGTCGGCGGCGCGCTGATCACCGGCGGGCGCGGCCACTACCTGGGCATGCTCGGCGGCGTGCTGCTGCTGGTGTCGTTGCAGACGCTGCTGGCCGGCACCACGCTGCCGTTCGCGACCCGGGCGATTCTGTTCGGCGTGGTCGTGCTCGGTGCCGTGATGGCGCTGCGCGAACGCCGCAGTTGAAAACTGCAGGCGGGCGCGGGAGCGAATTTGGCGCGCGCTCCGGGCGGAGGCGCGGCGACCGCGCCCCGCCCGCTACGACGCCGTCAACGCCAGCCGGGGCGTGCCCCAGCACACCCGTCCCGCCGTATGGCAGGCCGGACAGGCCGGTTGCCATGCCAGGTATTCGGTGCCGCAGGACTCGCAGCGCCACGCCGGGTCCGGCTCGGCCGAGGCCGCCCGGCGCAGCAGGTCGCGGGTCGCCGGGCTGTCGCCGTGCTCGGCCACTTCCACATCGGCCAGCAGCAGCCATAGCCGCTTCTGGTTCAGACCGGCCCGCCGCGCGGCCTCCAGATGGTCCCGTGCCTCGCCGGTCAATCCGGCGTCCAGCGCCAGCCGCGCCATCAGCAACCGGCTTTCCGGATGCTCGGCGCTGGCGCTCACGATACGCCCGGCCTCGCGGATGCGGGCCAGCTTGTCGTCGATCGGGGTCAGCGCGAACGCCGCCAGCTCCGGCTGCGGGCTGGCCGCCCAGGTCTCGCGGATCACCTGGAGGGCCTTCGCCTCGCGCCCCGCCGCACGCAGCCGGCGGGCATAGGCCAGCGCCGCCGGGCGTGAAGCCGCGGTTCTCCTGCCATGCCTGCCGGGCCAGCCGCAGGCCCTCGGCGGGGTCGGTCACGGCCTCGGCAGCCGCGGTCGCGAAGGTCGCGCGTGGCGCGTCCGGCCCGGCCAGCCGCAACGCCTGCGGCCAGTTGCCGACGCGCACCGCAAGCTGCGCGCGCTCCTCGCGCAGCCACGCCCCACCGGGATGCACATCCTCCGCGCGCCGTGCGATGGCGGCGGCCTCGTCCCATTTCTCGGCCGTCATCGCCTGGCGGAACAGGCCGCGCAGCCCCAGCAGCGCCGCGTCGTTGCGCGCCGCGAGCGTCTTGTACAGCTCGGTCGCCTCATCGTGGCGGTTGGCGAGCCGCCCGGCCTCGGCGGCCAGCAGCAGCGTCTGCGGCGTGTCGCCCAGCATGCGCCGGGCACGCGCCGATTCGCGCCGTGCGTCGCCCTCGGCGCCGGCCGCGATGGCGACCAGCGTGCGCGTGATCGCCACGTCGCCGGACACCCGCCGTCGGCGGACGCGCCAGCCGGCGATGCGCATCGGAATGCCCAGCAGCCGGCCGATCAGCCGCAGCACGAAGGTCAGCACGAGCACCAGCACCACGACGGCCACCAGCGCCAGCGAGGTCGCGGTCTGCACCGTGTAGCCGTCCAGACTGACCGAGACGGTGCCCGGCAGCCCGGCCAGCCACCATGCCACCGCGACGCTGATCGCGACCGCGATGACGACCAGAAAGATGCGGCGCATCAGGCGCGCGCCATCTGTGCCAGCGCGGCCCGCGCGTCGAGCAACGCCTGCGCCTGCGCCCGCCACCCGGCCATCGCCTGCGCCGCCTTGCCGTCCAACCCGTCCAGCGCCGCCACTGCCCCGGCCAGATCGCCGGCCTCCAGCCGCGCGTGCGCCTCGCTCAGCACCGTCGCGGCCGGCGCGCCCACCAGCACCTTGTCGCCTGCGCTTGACCGTCACCAGCGAACGCATGCGCAGCCACATCCGCTCGCCCAGGTCCTCGCCGGCGACGGAGGGCTGGCTGGCAGCCGCGGCAGCATCGGCGGCGGTCGGGAAGCTCAGGCGCAGATCGGCTTCGGTCGGCGGCTTGGTCTGCGCGAAACGGGCCAGTGCCGGGGGTGCGTTGGGCAAGTCGCCGAGCGGCTCGCCGGCCGCCAGCGCCACTTGCGCCTTGGCCAGCAGGCTCGCCTGGCTGGCCCGGTCGGCGAGGGCGGCCTGCTGCTGTTCGGCCTGCTTCAGCCGGTCCTCCAGATCAGCCAGCCGCGCGTTGGTCGCCGCCTCGGCGGATTTGGTGGCCGCCGTCTCGCTTTCCACGCTGTCAAGCTTCTGCGCCAGCGGGGCGACGGCGCCGGCGGTGTCGGGCTGCGGCAGCCGGCGGGCTTCCAGCGCCGCCACCCGCAGCGCGAGCGCAGCCACCTGCTCATCCGACGCGCCGGTGGGCGGGGCCGGCGCGTTCACGCGCTGTTCCAGCACCTTCAGCCGTCCTGCCAGCGCCGCGACGGTCGCCGGGGGGACGCTGGGCGGCGGCGGCGGCACGTTCGACAGGTCCGCGACGCGCTGTGCCTGCTCGGCAACCTGCTGCATCAGCATCTGCTGCTGGGTCCACAGATAGTACATCCCGGCCAGCAGCAGCACGAAGCCGAGCGCGCAGAGCACCGGCAGCGCCGTCCGGCTGCGCCGCGCCCGTTCGTGGCCATGCGCCGCAATGCTGGCCGCCCCGGGTTCCGCCTCGGGCGTTGGCAGCGGCACTGTTTCGGGAATCGGGGCGGTTGGTTCGGTCTGGGGGTGCGGGTCTGTCATGACAGAAGGGTCAGAAGCGCGTCCTGAGTTGGTGACGATGCAACACGAATTTCCAGCCACGGCAAGGCCCGCAACGCTGCCTCGGTCGCCCGTGATATCGCCAGGGCGGCAACTCCTGCCACGTTTGCGGTCGGCATGTCGCGTTGCAACATGTTCATGAAAACGCGAGCGGTGAGCGGCGAGAAGAATAGTACCGCCCGCAGACAGCCGGCTTCGAGCGCGATCCGCGCCGGCGCCGGCAACGCCGTCACCGGGCGGGCAGCATACGCCACCCGCCGCAATATGCGGAAGCCGCGCGCGCGCAGATCCGCCGCCAAGGCCTGTCCCTGGCCCTCGCCGCTGGCCAGCAGCAGCGCTGGCCCCGCCGCCACGCACAGTCGCGCCGCCAGCTCCGCCAGCGCCGCCGCGTCGCGCCCGGCGCTGTGGACCACGCCGAACCCCGCTGCGCGCGCCCGTGCGGCCGTCGCGTCGCCCACCGCGAGCAACGGCACCGTGCGCAGCGATCGCGGCAGGGCCGGCAGCGCGTTGCCGCTGGTCACCAGCACCGCCTGCGGCCGGAACGCGGAGGTCGAGCGTGCGGGGCGCGATCGCCAGCACGGGCGCCACCACCGGGGTGAACCCCATGGCGGCCAGCCGGGTGGCGGTGTCGTTCGCCCCCGGCTGTGGCCGGGTCACCAGCACGCCGTCAGGCGAACAGGTCACGTGGGCTGTCGGCGCGCAGGCTGCGCCCCAGGGTCGCCGCCCAGCGCCGCCGCGTCGGCCGCGGCGCCGGCGATGCGGCGCTTGAGCAGGAAACTGCCATCGGCGCGGCGACCAGCCCGGTCAGGTGCAGGCTGCCATCCGCCAGCAGCCGCGCATAACCGCCGATCGGCGTGCGGCAGGAACCGTCCAGCGCGCCGAGCAGCGCCCGCTCGGCGGTCGCCGCCGCCTTCGCCTCCGGGTCCTCGATCGCCGGCGAGCAGCTCGCAGCAACTCCGTATCGTCGGCCGCGCACGGTGACGCCGACGATGCCCTGGCAGGCGGACGGCACCATCGGTCTCCGGGTCCAGCACCACGCTGGCTTCGGCCGCCAGGCCGAGCCGCCGCAGCCCGGCATAGCGCCAGCAGCGTTGCGTCGAACTCGCCCGCCGCGATCTTGGCCGAGCCGCGTCTGCACATTGCCGCGCAGCAGCGCCAATTCGCAGGTCCGGCCGCGCATGCAGCAACTGCGCCTGGCGGCGCACCGAGGCGGTGCCGATCTCGGCGCCCTGCGGCAGCGCGGCGAACGGGTCGGCGGGATCGGCGTGCGGCGCAGGCCGGGGCCGAGGATCAGCACGTCGCGCGCATCCTCGCGCTTCAGCGTGCAGGCCAGCACGATGCCCGGCGGCAGCGCGGTTTCCAGATCCTTCAGGCTATGCACGGCGAAGTCGATCCGCCCGTCGCGCCAGCGCCTCGTGGATTTCCTTGGCGAACAGCCCCTTGCCGCCGATCTCGGCGAGCGCGCGGTCCTGCACCGCGTCGCCGGTGGTGACGATGATGTGCTCCTCGAACACGTCGTGCGCGCAGGCCGGGGCAGACATCGTCGCAGCAGCGCGAGGAAGGGCGCGGTCTGCACGAGCGCCAGCGGCGAACCGCGCGTGCCGACTTTGCAGGCGGATGTCGGCGATGGGCAGCGGACATGACCGGGGGTCGTAGAACAGTGCGTCACCCGCATGTGAAGGGCGCGCGCATTGGACCAGACTGTTGCAGGGCCGGTATTGGGCATCGAGAGTTCCTGCGACGAGACCGCCGCCGCGGTGCTGGCGCCGGACGGCGCAGTGCTGGCCGAGTTGGTGCTGAGCCAGATCGCCGACCATGCGGCCTTCGGCGGCGTGGTGCCGGAAATCGCCGCGCGCGCGCATCTCGCCGCACTGCCGGCGTCTGGTGGCGGACGCGCTGCGCAGGCCGGGCTGGGTTTCGCGACCTCGGCGCCGTCGCCGCCACGGCCGGGCCGGGGCTGATCGGCGGGCTGCTGGTCGGCGCCGGCTTCGCCAAGGGCGTGGCGCTGGCCGCCGGCATGCCCTATCTCGCCATCAACCATCTGGAGGCCCATGCGCTGACCGCGCGGCTGCCGGGCCTGGTGCGCCGGCGGCCGGCATTTCCGTATCTGCTGCTGCTGCTCTCCGGCGGGCATTGCCAGTGCGTCGCGGTCGAGGGGGTCGGGCCGCTACCGGCGGCTCGGCGCCACGATGGACGACGCGGTGGGCGAGGCGTTCGACAAGATCGCGAAAGCTGCTCGGCCTGCCCTGTCCCGGCGGCCCGGCGCTGGAAGCGGCTGGCGCGCGACCGGCGATGCCGCACGCTATCGCGCTGCCGCGCCCGCTGCTGCGCCGGCCGGGCTGCGATTTCTCCTTCTCCGGCCTGAAGACCGCCGTGGCGCAGCTGGTCGCCGGCTTGCCGCCGGGCCCGCTGCCGCGCAGCGTGGCCGCCGACATCGCCGCCAGCTTCCAGGCGCGGTGACCGACGTGCTGGCCGACCGCGTCGAAAACGCCCTGGCGGCTGCTCCGGACGCGCCGCACGCTGATCGTCGCCGGCGGTGTCGCCGCCAATGCGGCGCTGCGGCGCGGCGCTGACGGCGGCGGCGGCGCGGCGCGGCTTTGCCCTCATCGCGCCGCCGCTGCGGCTGTGCACCGACAACGCCGTGATGGTCGCCTGGGCCGGCATCGAGCGGCTGCGCGCTCGGCCTGACGGACGCGCTCGGCCCCGCGCCGCGCCCGCGCTGGCCGCTGGAAGCGCTGGCCGCATGAACTACCGCCACGCCTTCCACGCCGGCAATTTCGCCGACTGCGTGAAGCACGCGCTGCTGGTCTGGCTGCTGCGCGCGATGCAACGCAAGCCGACGCGCATTCTGGTGCTCGATACCCATGCCGGCATCGGCCGCTACGATCTTCCGCCGGTCCCGCCGAGCGCACCGGCGAATGGCGTGACGGCATCTGCGGCTGCTGGACGATCCGCCGGAAGCGCTCGCCGATTATGTCGGGCTGGTGCGGCAACTCGGCCTGTATCCGGGCTCGCCCGACGCTGGCGCAGGCGCTGCTGCGGCCGCAGGACCGGCTGATCTGCTGCGAGCTGCATCCGGAGGACCATGCCGCGCTGCGCGCGCTGTTCGCCGGCGACCGGCAGGTCGCCGTGCATCGGCGCGACGGCTACGAGGCGCTGCGCGCGCTGCTGCCGCCGCCCGAACGGCGCGGGCTGGTCCTGATCGACCCGCCCTACGAAGCCGCGGACGAATTTTTCCGCGCTGGCCGACGGGATTCGTATGGCGCATACCCGTTTCGCAGCCGGCGTGTTCGCCGCGTGGTACCCGATCAAGCACCGCGCGCCGGTGCGCGCACTGCATGCGGCGCTGCGGGAGAGTGGTATTCGCGACATCGTTGCTGCCGAGTTATGGCTTCGCGCACCACTGGATGCCGCGCGGCTGAACGGCTGCGGCCTGCTGGTGGTCAACCCGCCGTTCCGTTTCGAGCAGGAGGCGCCACAGATCCTGGCAGCCCTGCTCGACCGCCTGGGCATGCGCGAGGACGGCGAGGGTATTTCGGTCGAGCGACTGGTCGATGAATAGCGTGGCGGTGATCGGCGCCGGCGCCTGGGGCACCGCGCTCGCGCTGCAGGCACACCGGGCCGGCCGGCGCGTGACGCTCTGGGCGCGCGACGCCGCGCGCGCGGCCGAAATTGCCCGCACGCGCGAAAATTCCGGCTCCCGGGCGTTGCGTTGCCGCCGGAGATCGAGGTGGTATCCGACTTGCCGTGTGCCGACCTGATGCTGCTCGCGGTGCCGATGCAGCATCTGCGCGCGGTGGCGGCGGCATTGCCGGAGGGCGGGCCGCTGGCATGCTGCGCGAAAGGCATCGAGGCCGGCACGCTCGCGCTGCCGCTGGAGATTCTGGCGCAAAGCCAGCCCGGCCGCCCCGCCGCCATGCTGACCGGCCCCAATTTCGCGCCCGAGATCGCCGCCGGCCTGCCGACCGCGTCCGTGCTGGCCGCCGACGCGGACATGCTGCGCGGCGAGATCATCGCGGCGCTCGCCACGTCCGGCTTCCGGCTCTACGGCAACGACGATCCGGTCGGCGCGCAGATCGGCGGTGCGGCGAAGAACGTCATCGCCATCGCCGCCGGCGCCGTGATCGGCGCCGGCCTCGGCGAGAACGCGCGCGCCGCGCTGGTCACGCGCGGCCTGGCCGAACTGAGCCGGCTGGCGGCCGCTCTGGGCGGGCGGGCGGAGACGATGTCCGGCCTGTCCGGTCTCGGCGATCTGCTGCTGACCTGCACCGCGCCGCGCAGCCGCAACTATTCGTTCGGGCTCGCGCTCGGCCGGGGCGAGACGCCGGCCGACATCCTGGCCGGCCGCAGCGCGGTGACCGAGGGAGTCGCCACCGCTCCAGCGTTGGTGGCGCGCGCGATGCGCGCAGGCGCATCGGTGCCGGTCTGCGCGGCCGTCGCGGCCCTGGTGAGCGGACGGATCGGGCTGGAACAGGTCATGGCGGCATTGCTGGCGCGGCCGTTGCGGGACGAGTAGCGCCCGACACGTCGCCATACTGTTGCTGGCCGCACCGACGTGTTCCGTGCCATGGAAGCTCGTTGGGGTTTCGCAGCCGGTGGGACGCCTGGATGCTGGATGCGGGCACGCTGCAACGTCTCGCCAAGCGGATCAGGGATGCTGAGGGAGGCCAATAGTGTCGAAAACACTTGGGGTTGCTGCGCTGCGGACTCGTCCGACGGACCGCGTGGCACCGGTGCGCCCGAGCCGGCGTAAGCGGGCGGCTCTCGCGCTCGGCGTCGTCCCGTTGGCGCTTGCGGCCGCAGTCTCGGTTGCCGGCGCGACACCGCCGAGCAAGGAGGCGGTCGACGAACAGAGCGAGCCGCATACGCGGATCACGATAGATCCCAAATTGCTTGACGCCTACGCAGGGTTCTACCGCAACAACGAAACCGGCTCGGTGATGGTGGTCACCCGCGACGGCGACCATCTGATGACACGGCGCGCCGGAAATCCTCCCGTGCAGGAATATCCTTATACGGATCACGACTTCTTCCTGACGGTCGTCCCCCGGCAGAACAGTTTCGTGACCGACGCGTCGGGCAACGCGATTCGCGTGGTGCATCACCAGATGGGCAAGGATGAGATTCTGGAGCGAATCAGCGCCGAGGTGGCACAACGGGAAATCACCGCGCTGGCGCAACGGACGGCCGCCGAGCAGGCGCTGCATGTCGAAGTCAGTATCGACCCGAAATTGCTGGACGCCTATGTCGGCAACTATCAGCTGACGCCGCAGCTGATATTCACGGTGACCCGCGACGGCGACGCCTTGTTCGCACGGCTCACGGGCCAGCAGGCGTATCAGGTCCACCCGTACACCGATCATGACTTCTTCTACACCGTCGCCGCCGCGCAGCTTTCGTTTGCGCTGGGCCCCGACGGCAAGGCCGACGCCCTGGTGCTCCACCAGTCCGGGCGGGATCGCGCGGCGACGCGGGTGGACCCCGCGGTGGCGCATGATCTGGAGCGGAAGCTTGCCGAGGAGAGCGAGCCGCACGCCCTCGTGAGCATCAATCCTCATCTGCTCGACGGCTATGTCGGCCGTTACCACAATACAGATCTCGAGATGATCGCCACGCGCGAAGGCGATCAGCTGTTTGTTCAGGTCACGGGCTATGGCCGCTACCCCGTGTATCCGTATTCCGACCACGATTTCTTTGCGACCACCATGCCGGCGCAGATCAGCTTCATCCCTGATGCCACAGGCAAAGCCACCCAGTTGATCCGCCACCAGCATGGCGCGGACCTCGTGCTGAACCGGATGGAATGACGGGAGACCGGATGCCCGAGGACTCGTGGACCGGGCGCCTCCAACAGTTTCCGGTCCGGCCCTTGCCAACCCCCCGGACTCACGCGATCTAAGCGCAAACAGGACCATGTCTGTCCTGGTTCGCGGACCGCGAGGGAAACCATGTTCATCGAGACCGAAGGCACGCCCAACCCGGCCACCCTCAAATTCCTGCCGGGGCGGGATGTGATGGGCGCCGGCACCGCCGATTTCGCCGTGGCCGAGGCCGCCGCCCGCAGCCCGCTCGCCTGCGCGCTGTTCGCGCTGCCGGGCGTGGCGCGCGTATTCCTCGGCGGGGACTTCGTCACCATCACCAAGACCGACGAGATTTCCTGGCAGGCGCTCAAGCCGCAGGTGCTCGGCGCCATCATGGAGCACTTCGTCGCCGGCCGCCCGGTGATCGAGGGCCTCGCCGCCGAGACCGACGAGGATGTCGCCCCTGAAGACGCCGAGATCGTCGCGCAGATCAAGGAACTGCTGGACACGCGCGTGCGCCCGGCCGTAGCCGGCGACGGTGGCGACATCGTGTTCCGCGGCTTCCGTGACGGCGTGGTGCGGCTGCACATGCAGGGGTCGTGCAGCGGCTGCCCGTCCTCCTCGGCCACGCTCAAGCACGGCATCGAGAATATGCTGCGCCATTACGTGCCGGAAGTGATCGCGGTTGAACAAGTGGCCCTCTGAAGCACCAGGGGTTGCGGGCGTTCGCGCGGCCGTTAGACTGCGGGCGCGATCAGTTTTGACATCGAACATATGAGGTTGCCTATGACGCTCGAAGCCGGCGCTCTCGACGCTCTTTTTCGCGAGGCTCGGACCCATAACGCCTGGTCCGACAAGCCGGTGACCGATGACGAGCTGCGTGCGGTCTTCGAACTGACGAAATGGGGGCCGACCTCTGCCAACTGTTCGCCGGCGCGCTTCGTGTTCGTGCGCTCGGCGGAGGCGAAGGAGAAGCTGAAGCCGGCGCTGTCCGCCGGGAACCTGGCAAAGACGATGGCCGCGCCGGCGGTGGCCATCATCGCCTATGATCCGAAATTCTATGATCACCTGCCGAAACTGTTTCCCCACGCCGACGCACGCGCCTGGTTCGCGGGCAATGCCGCGCTGGCCGAGGAGACGGCATTCCGCAACTCCAGCCTGCAAGGCGCCTATTTCATCATCGCCGCGCGCGCGCTGGGGTTGGACACCGGCCCGATGTCCGGCTTCGACAAGGCAGCGGTGGATGCGGCGTTCTTTGCCGACAGCGGCTGGAAGGCCAATTTCCTGGTCAATCTCGGCCACGGCGACCCGTCCGTGCTGTTCCCGCGCAGCCCGCGCTTCGAGTTCGCCGAAGTCTGCTCGATCGTCTGAGCCTGCTTTCACGGCGCTTGGCGTAGGGCGGGCGGCGTGCTGATCCTGGCGCTGGACGCGGCGCTGGCACGCTGCTCGGCGGCGGTGCTGCGCGATGGCGCCGTGATCGCCGAGCGGCGCGAAGCCGGCGGGCGCGGGCAGGCGTCGGTATTGCCCGGGTTGGTCGCGGACGTGCTGGCGGCAGCCGGCACGGCGGCCACGCGGCTGGGCGCGGTGGCCGTTACCATCGGGCCAGGCAGTTTCACCGGAATTCGCGCGGCGCTGGCGCTGGCGCACGGCATCGGATTGGCCATCGGCCGGCCGGTGGTCGGCGTGTCGGTGGCAGAAGCCCTGGCCGAAGCCTGCGCGGCCACACTGGACGGGCGCACGCTATGGACCGCCATCGACAGCCGCCGCGGGCGGGTGTTCCTGGGCGTCGAGGGCGTCTGGCAGCCGGCGGCGCTGGACGCCCTGCCGGCTGCCTCCGGCCCGGTGGCCGTCGCGGGCGACGCGGCGATTGCCGTTGCGGCCCGGCTGGCGGCGCGTGGCGACGACGTATTGCTGACCGACGCACGCCTGCCGGCGGCACGCCACGTCGCGCTGGCCGGCGCACGGCGGCTCGGCGGCGCGCTGCCGCCGCTGGCAGCGCAGCCGCTGTACATCGACCCGCCGGAAGCCAGGCTGCCCGCCGGTGGGCTGCGTCCGGCGCCGCTCACATGACCGTTGCTTCACCGTGTCATCGGTTCGTGCGTGCCACACCGGCGCACGGCCCGGCCATGGCCGCAATCCATGCCACCAGCTTCCCGGTGCCCGAATGCTGGAGTGCGGACGCCTTCGCGCGCCACCTCGCGCTGCCCGGCGTGTTCGGCCTGCTGGATGCTGTGGGTGCAATGGTGCTGGCGCGCGTGGCGGCCGACGAGGCGGAGATCCTGACGCTCGCGGTCGCGCCGCCCGCCCGCCGGGCCGGCCGTGCCACGGCGCTGCTGCGCGCCGCCGAGCAATGTGCCGCCGCGGCCGGAGCGCACGCCATGTACCTGGAAGTCGCGACCGACAACCGGCCGGGACGGGCGCTGTACGAAGCGGCCGGGTATCGCGAGGTCGGCGCGCGGCGCGGCTACTACGGCGATGGCACGGACGCGCTGGTGCTGACCCGCGTCCTCAGCCGCGACGTAGCAACAGCTGAGTAATTCCGTCCGCGCCGGTCTGTTCTGCGAGAACGGCATGCCCTTGTGCTGCCGCCGTAATAGGAACGTTACGGCGCGGTTCGTCGCCTCGAAGCAGCACCAGCAAAGTCTGGCCACGCGTCAGGCAGTCAAGCGCCAGACGGGTGCGGACAAACGTCATCGGACACACGTCCGCAGTGATGTCGATGACCCGGTCCGGCATGGCTTCGACGCCAGCTGGGGCGTCAACGCTGGTCTTGGGCATGACTGAACTGTTGCTTTCCGGCGAAATGTCCGTTGCGAAACGGGGCGACCACCACCTATATAGGCCAAGTCCTGGTCTCCGAAAGGGAGTATGATGACCGATACCGCGCTGCCAGCCGATGTGCTTGGATTGACCGCTCAGATTGTCTCCGCCCATGTCTCGAATAACTCTGTAACACCGGATGCTCTTCCTGCCTTGATCCAGGATGTTTATCGTACGCTGTCCGGCGTCGGTAAGGATGTCGTGCAGCCGGACAAGCCGCAGCCCGCCGTGCCAGTCAAGAAGTCCGTGTTCCCCGATCACATCGTGTGTCTGGAGGACGGCAAGAAGCTGAAGATGCTCAAGCGCCACCTCAAGACCGCCTACAACATGACGCCCGAGCAATACCGGGAACGCTGGGGCCTGCCGACCGACTATCCGATGGTGGCACCGAACTACGCCCGCCATCGCTCGTCGCTGGCCAAGAAGATCGGCCTTGGCACCAAGCCGCGCGGCCGGAAGTAATCAGGAATCCGGCTCGGTGGCGCGGCGGCGGAACGGACCGCCGCCGGCCGACATAGCCCCCCCGACTCCCCAGACCATTTTCGCCGGCCGTCGCCTGTCCGAGTCGACAGCCCGGCCTGCTTTCGGCTACGCCCATCGCACGACGCGCCCGTGGGATCGCCAGGGGGTCGCCATCGGGGCTGAGTGAGGATCCGGCGCTACCCGGATCGCTGGGAGGCCAATGGAAAGCCGCATCGAGCGTCTGTGCATCGAACGGGGCCTCAAAATGACCGGGCAGCGCCGCGTCATCGCGCGGGTGCTGTCCGACGCGGGCGACCACCCGGACGTCGAGGAACTGTACCGGCGTGCCGCCGCCCTGGATAATCGTATCTCGATTGCAACAGTATATCGCACGGTCCGTCTGCTGGAAGAAAAAGGCATTCTGGAGCGGCGGGATTTCGGCGGCGGGCGTGCGCGCTACGAGCCGACGGAGCACGGACATCATCATCACCTCATCGACGTGGAGACCGGGCGCGTGATCGAGTTCGAGGACGCCGAACACGAGCGCGTGTTGCAGGCCATCGCGGCGAGGCTGGGGTTCGATCTGGTCTCGCACCGTCTGGAACTGTTCGGCCGCCGGCGGGAGGCCAAGCCGGCCGCCAAGGCGGCGGCCTCGCGCTCCACCACCGCGGAACCGACGCGGCGCGACGGCGCGGGCGTGTCGCAATGACCATTGCAGCGCCGGCGCTCGGCGTCAGCACGCTTGCGCCCGGCTTCGGCGAGCTGCGCGGCGGCAATCTCGGCGTCCGCATCGCCACCACGGACGGCGAACTCGATGCGGTGCAGGCGCTACGCTACCGCGTCTTCTACGAGGAGATGGGCGCGCGCCCCAGCGACGCGGCGCGGCGCACGCGGCGCGACCACGATGACTACGACGCGGTCGCCGACCATCTGCTCGTGGTCGATCATGCGATCGGGCCGGGGCCGGAGGGGGTGGTCGCCACCTACCGGCTGATCCGCCAGGAGGCGGCGGAGCGGCTGGGGCGGTTCTACTCGGCCGACGAATACGACATATCCGCCGTGCTGGCGTTTCCGGGCCAGGTGCTGGAACTCGGGCGGTCGTGCGTGCACCCGAGCTATCGGGGGCGGTCGGCGATGCAGTTGCTGTGGCGCGGCATCGCCGCCTATGTGTTCCTGCACCGCATCGATCTCATGTTCGGCTGCGCCAGCCTGCCGGGCACCGACCCGGATGCGATCGCCGCCGAGCTGACCTACCTTTACTACAACCATCTCGCACCGCCTGCGCTTCGGCCGCGCGCGGTGGCGGGGCGGCACGTGGACATGCGCCGGAGCGACCCGGCCTCGTTCGACCCGCGTCGCGCGCTGGCCGCGTTGCCGCCGCTCATCAAGGGCTATTTGCGGCTCGGCGGCTTCGTGGGCGACGGCGCGGTGATAGACCAGCAGTTCAACACCACGGATGTGGCCGTGGTCGTCAAGACTGATCTGGTAACGGACAAGTATTACCGCCACTACGAACGCCAGTTGCGCGACGCGCTGGACGAACCGAGCGCGCAGTGACGCCGAACCGCTTCAATGTGGTGATGACCGCGCCTCGCCTCGCGGCACCCGCCGTGGCGCTGCTGGAGCAGGCCGGCTGCCTGATCCATTACACGCAGCCCTATCCGTCCTCCGCCGTCCTGGCCGAACTGGTCGCGCGTGTGCAGGCGGATGCGATCCTTGCGCGGCAGGGCGAGGTGGATGCCGCCGTCATCACCGCCTCGCCCCGGCTGCGCATCGTGGCACGGCATGGCGTGGGCGTGGACGAGGTCGATCTGGCCGCCGCCGCGGCGCGCGGCGTGCTGGTGACGCGCGCGCCCGGCTCGAACACCCAGGCCGTTGCCGAGCATACGCTGGCGCTGACCCTGGCACTGGTGAAGGACATCAAGCCGTTCGGCGCGTCGCTGGCCGGTGGCGGCTGGCGCGGCGCCGCCACGCAAAGCCGCGACGTGGCGGGGCTGCGGCTGGGGCTGCTGGGATGCGGCGCCATCGGGCGCGCGGTGGCGCGGCTGGCGGCGGCGTTCGGGATGCCGGTCGCGGCCTTCGATCCCGCTGCGAACCCTGCCGACGGCATCCGCCGCGTCGCCTCGCCGCGGGCGCTGGCGGCGGAAAGCGACATCGTCTCGGTGCATTGCCCACTGACGCCGGAGACACGCGGGCTGCTGGACGCGGCGACGCTGGCGGCGATGCCGGCCGGCGGGTGGGTCGTCAACACCGCGCGCGGCGGCATCGTGGATGAGGCGGCGCTGCTGGCCGCACTGGACTCGGGCCACCTCAGCGGCGCGGCGCTGGATGTTTTCGCCACCGAGCCGCCGTCGCCCGAGCATCCGCTGCGCAACCATCCCCGTGTGCTGGTGACGCCGCATATCGCCGGGGTTACGCCGGGCGCACTCGTGGTGATGGGCGTGATGGCGGCCGAATGCATCGTGGCCGCCCTCACCGGCGGCGCCGTGCCGCCGGAGCGGATTGTCGTGCCGGTTGGCTGAGCGCGTTTGTCACCGTGACGCCCTTGCGGATGCGCCGGCGGGCGTGTAGCCGGCCGGCGTGTTGAAAAAATTTCTCGCGCGCCTCGCGGTGCTGCGCGGCCGGCGTGCGCTGGCTGCCGCTGCTGTCCTCGGCCTGTTGTCAGCCCTTGCTTTGCCGCCTCTGCACCTGCTGCCGGCGCTGCTGGTGGCGGTGCCGGGGCTGCTCGTGCTGATCGGCTCCGCGCCGAACTGGCGGGGCGCGCTGCTGCGCGGCTTCGTGTTCGGCTTCGCGCACCACCTGGTCGGGCTGTACTGGATCACCGACGCCATCCTGGTCGAGGCGGCGCGCTACTGGTGGCTGGTGCCGCTGGCGGCGCCGGCGGTGGCGCTGGTCCTGGCGCCGTTCATCGCGGTCGCCTGTCTCGTGGCCCGACTCGCTCACCCCGGCTGGCCGCGCGCGCTGGCGCTGGCCGGCGCCTGGGTGCTGACGGATCTGCTGCGCCAGTTCATCGCCACGGGCTTCCCCTGGAACCCGTGGGGCGCCGACTGGGCTGTGCCCGGCCAGTTCGGCGACGTGTTCCTGCAACCGGCGGCCTGGATCGGCGTGCCGGGACTGACGCTGCTGACGCTGCTGCTGGCAGCGACTCCGGCGCTCGGTCGGCGGGCGATGATGCTGGGGGCGGCGGGGCTGGCGCTGTGGGCTGGCTTCGGCCTGTGGCGCCTGTCTGTCCCGCCGCCATCGGCGCCGCCGATCGAGGTCGTGCTGGCGCAAGGCAACGTCGCGCAGGGGCAGAAATGGGATCGCGCGCTGGCCGTCAGCATTTTCGAGCATTACCTGGACCTGACCCGTCAGGGGGTCGCCCGCGCGCGCGCACTGGCACCGGGCAGCACGCCGGTGGTGGTGTGGCCTGAATTGGCCAGCCCGTTCCTTGTCGCGTCGGACCCGGACGCGCGCGCCGCGATCGCGCAGGCCGCCGGCGGGGCGCCCGTGCTGGCCGGCAGCGTGCGCTTCGACGCCAACCAGCGGCCGCGCAACAGCCTGGTCGCCGTGGTGGGGGCGGGCCCGCCGGCAGCGATCTACGACAAATGGCATCTCGTGCCGTTCGGCGAGTATTCGCCGGCCTGGGTGCCGCTCGCCGTGCAACTGGTGCCCGGTGGCGGCTTCGCTCCCGGGCCCGGGCCGCGCACGCTGCACGTCCCGGGCTTGCCGCCGGTCGGCGCGCTGATCTGCTACGAGGCGATCTTTCCCGCTCAGGTGGTCGACGAGTCCGACCGGCCCGACTGGCTGGTGAATGTCACCAACGACGCCTGGTTCGGCAACTCCGCCGGCCCGCGCCAGCACCTCGCAGCCGCACGGCTGCGTGCGGTGGAGGAGGGTTTGCCGCTGATGCGCGCCGCCAATACCGGCATCTCGGCCGCGTTCGATGCCAACGGGCGCGAACTGGGGCGGCTGCCGCTCGACGTGTCCGGCACGCTGGTCGTGGCGCTGCCCGGCGCACAGCCGGCGACGCCGTTCGCCTGTTGGGGTTTGGCCATACCGGCGACACTTTCGGCGATTGCAACCGCGATCGGGTTGCTCGCACGCCGCATACGTCAAAAGAGGTATATATTCCCTTTAAGTAGACAAAATGGTCAAAAATGAGAAATGCGTTGACGCAGGTGGGTTGCATCATTAACACCCCGACAACCGGCGCGATGACGCGGCCAGGTGATTGGCGAGGCAGGGACACATGGCAGACGACCTCGCTCCAGACAAAGATTCCCGGCCCAACGCGATCGACGTGCATGTCGGCACCCGCATCCGCCTGCGGCGGACGCTGATGGGCCTGTCGCAGGAACGGCTGGGCGAGGCGCTCGGGCTGACGTTCCAGCAGGTGCAGAAATATGAACGTGGCGCCAATCGCGTCGGCGCCTCCCGGCTGTTCGACCTGGCGCGCGTGCTGGATGTGCCGATCAGCTTCTTCTACGACGACATGCCTGACAGCGTCGCGAAAACCTACGGTTCCGTCGCCAACGTGCCGGTTGGCGCGGTATCGGGCCAGCGCACCTATGCCTTCGCCGACGTGCAGGAAGGGTTTAGCGACGACACCATGCAGCGCCGCGAAACGCTCGACCTGGTGCGCGCCTATTACCGCATCACCGACAGCGCGGTGCGCAAGCGCATGCTCGACCTGATCAAGTCGCTCGCACCCGAGCCCACCTGACGCGGCAATTCTACAGCTGAGGATTATCGAAGCGCGGATTTCGCCAGCGGTGCAACGCATCCTGCAGCGCGTGCGCGAGGTCGCGCTTGGCGTCCTCGCCCAGGCTGCGCGCGACCTCCTCGCGCACGCCGCGCGTGCCGAGCCATAGGCCGGGGACCCGGCCGGGCCGCTCTTCCAGCTGCACCGTCAGCCACGCCGCCTGCAACACGCGCTCCTGACGGCGGCCTTTCGGATCGGTTCGCACGATGCGCAGCGCATCCGGTGTCAGCAGCAGCAATTCGCTGGCACGGGCGGCGGTGGTGTTCAGGCGCAGCAGCAGCGCGACCAGCAGGAGTTCCACGCCGGTGAAGCCGCCGACCGGCCACGCGCCGATATGGACGAACACCGCCGCGTTCAGCGTACAGAGCAGCGCGACGGCGCCGAGCAGCAGCCAAAGCCCGCGCCGCGACAGGCTGCGATGCGGCACGAGCACGGCCTCGAACAGGATCTCCGCCGGTTCCATGGTGCGATCATGTGGGATGCGGCGCGCGCTTGCCATCGGCGGCGGCGGCCACGACACTGAGTTGATGGACAAACCGGCCTCCGCAGCAAAGAGTGCGACGAAGCCGCGCGGCGGCCGGCGCTTGATGACGCGCGCCGAGGTGCGCGGGTTCCTGACCGCGCTCGCGCAGGCAAACCCGGACCCGCGTAGCGAACTGGCCTACACCGATCCGTTCACGCTGCTGGTGGCCGTGGTGCTCTCGGCGCAGGCGACGGACGCCGCGGTGAACAAGGCCACGCCGGCGCTGTTCGCCGAGGCGCCGACGCCCGCGGCGATGGCGGCGCTGGGCGAGGCCGGCGTCGCCCGCCATATCCGCAGCATCGGGCTGTGGCAGGCCAAGGCGCGCAACGTGGCCGCACTGTCGCGGCTGCTGGTCGAGCAGCACGGCGGCGTCGTGCCGAACGACCGCGATGCGCTGGAGGCGCTGCCCGGCGTCGGCCGCAAGACCGCCAACGTGGTGCTGAACGTGGCGTTCGGTGCCGCGACCATGGCGGTGGACACGCATATCTTCCGTCTCGGCAACCGCACCGGCATCGCGCCCGGCAAGACGCCGCGTGCGGTCGAGGACGCCCTGATCGAGCGCGTGCCGCCCGAGATGCTGCGCATGGCGCATCACTGGCTGATCCTGCACGGCCGCTACTGCTGCAAGGCGCGCGCGCCGGAATGCTGGCGCTGCGTGGCAGCCGAGTGGTGCCGCTACCCCGACAAGACGCTCGCCCCGCCCGGCACGAAGCCGCCGAAACGGAAGGAGACCAAGGCATGACCCGCATCACGCTGGACTCCGCCACGGACATCCTCGGCCTGATCGACGTGCAGCCCACCTTCATGCCCGGCGGCGAGCTGCCCGTGCCGGACGGTGACGCGGTGGTGGCGCCGATCAACCGACTGCTGGCGGGCCCGTTCCGCCACGCCTTCGCCACCCAGGACTGGCACCCGCCCGGCCATGTCTCCTTCGCCTCCAGCCACGGCCGCGCGCCGTTCGAGGAGATCGATCTGCCGTACGGGCGGCAGACGCTGTGGCCGGATCATGGCGTGCAGGGCAGCCCCAATGCGTCGATCCATCCCGACGTGGCGCAGGCGCCGATCGCGGTGATCGTTCGCAAGGGCTATCTGCCGCATATCGACAGCTACTCGGCGTTCTTCGAGAACGACCGCACGACGGCGACCGGGCTGGAGGGCTGGCTGCGCGGGCGCGGCTTCCGCCGGCTGTTCCTGTGCGGCCTCGCCGCCGATGTCTGCGTGGCGTGGTCCGCCGAGGACGCGGCCGGCCTGGGCTTCGAGGCGTTCCTGGTCGACGATGCGAGCCGTGGCATCGCGCGCCCGCTGCCCGGCGGCGGCACCACGATGGACGCGGCGCGGGCGCGGCTGACCGAGCGCGGCGTGAAGTTCGTTTCCAGCGCAGACCTGTTTTGACCTGCTGCGCGCTGATTCATGTCGGCCGTTACGGCTTCAGGAACCCCACCAGCCGCTCCGCCTCGTCCACGATCGGATCGGCAATCGCCGCCGCCCGCCGCGCGCCGTCGCGCAGCACCGCGTCCACCGAGGCCGGGTCGTCCAGCAGCCGCCGCGTCTCGGTGGCGATCGGCGCCAGCCTGGCAACCACCAGCTCGGCCAGCGCCTCCTTGAATGCGCCGAACCCTTTCCCGCCATGCTCACGCAGCACGGCGGCGACGTCGGTCTCGGCGAGGGCGGCGAAAATGCCCACCAGGTTGCGCGCCTCCGGACGATTCTCCAGCCCGTGCGGCTCGCCCGGCAGCGGCTCCGGGTCGGTCTTGGCGCGGCGGATCTTCAGCGCGATCGTATCGGCATCGTCGGTCAGGTTGATGCGGCTCTGGTCCGACGGGTCGGACTTGCTCATCTTCTTGCTGCCGTCGCGCAGGCTCATCACGCGGGCGGCGACGCCCTGGATGACCGGCTCGATCGCCGGGAAGAACTCCACGCCATAGTCGTGGTTGAATTTCTGCGCGATGTCGTTGGCCAGCTCCAGGTGCTGGCGCTGGTCGTCGCCCACCGGCACGCGGGTGGCGTGGTAGGCCAGGATGTCGGCGGCCATCAGGTTGGGATAGACGAACAGGCCCGTGGAGACGTTCTCGCGGTCCTTGCCGGCCTTGTCCTTGAACTGCGTCATCCGGTTCAGCCAGCCCATGCGGGCGACGCAGTTGAAGATCCAGGCCAGCCGCACATGCGCGGGCACGGCCGACTGATTGAACAGGATGTGCTTGTCCGCATCGATACCGCAGGCCAGCAGGCTGGCGGCCAGTTCGCGCGTCTGGCTGGCCAGCAACTTCGGGTCTTGCCATGCGGTGATGGCGTGCAGGTCCACCACGCAGTACAGGCACTCGTGGTCGGCCTGCAGCGCCACCCAGTTCCGCACCGCGCCGAGGTAGTTGCCAAGCTGCGGAACGCCGGAAGGCTGGATGCCGGAGAAGATGCGCTGCATGTGCGTCGTTCCGTGGAGGGGAGCGCGTTGTCCGGCGGAAGCCGCGCGGGGTCAACCCCGTTCACCGCGCCGCGGGTGCGGGCTTGCGCCGGCGGGCGAGCCGGCCCAGGACCTCACGCAGGTCGAACGCCCCCAGCACCTGGCCGGCCACGCCGTAGGCGGCCAGGCCACCGCCGACCAGCAGCGTCAGCCCCAGCCAGCGCAGCCCATTGCCGCGCCCGGTGTTCAGGGCCGGATAGACGGTGTTCTGCATCACCCACAGCACGGCCATCATCACCAGTGCGGCCGCGAGCATGCGCGGCACACGGCGGCGCAGCGCCGTGTCGGCGGCGAAAAACCCACGCCGGTGCAGCACCACCACCAGCGCCGCCACATTGGCCCACGCCGCCACCGAGGCAGCCATCGCCGGCCCGATATGCTGCAACGGCACCATGAAGGCCAGGTTGAGCAGCAGGTTCAGCCCGACCGAGGCCATGCCGATCTTGACCGGCGTTGCGGTGTCGCCGCGCGCGAAGAACGCGGGGATCAGCACCTTGACCAGCACGAAGGCCGGCAGCCCGACCGCGTAGGCGGACAGCGCCTGGGCGGATTTCAGCACATGCGCCGGGTCGAACGCGCCGCGCCCGAACAGCACGGAGATGATCGGGACGTTGGCCACCGCCAGCGCCAGCGCCGCCGGCAACGTCAGCACCAGCGCCCATTCGAGCGCGCGATTGAGCGTGCCGATCGCCTCATGGGGGTTTTTGCCCAGCACCTGCCGGGACAGCGTCGGCAGCAAAGCGGTGCCCACGGCCGCCCCGATGGTGCCGAGCGGCAGCTGGTTCACCCGGTCGGCGTAATACAGCACCGCCACGGTGCCCGGCGGCAGCAGGCTGCCGACGATGACATCCACCGACAGATTGAGCTGCGTCACCCCGGCCCCGAGCAGACCGGGCGCCATGCGCCGCAGCAGCAGCCGCATCGGCGGCGTCAGGCGCGGGCGCGGCAGATGCAGCCGCATGCCGCCCCGCCGCACGGCCCAGGCGACCAGCGCCAGCTGGAACACGCCGGACACGCTCACGCCGACCGCCAGCGCATGGCCGGCCGTGGGCACCAGATGCAGCAGGCCCAGCATGAAGCCGATCGAGGTGATGTTGTAGACGACCGGCGCGGCGGCGGCGGCGGCGAAGCGGTCCAGCCCGTTCAGCACACCCGACAGCAGCGCCGTCATGCAGATCAGCGGCATATAGGGGAACGCGATCCGGCTCAGCGTCACCGCCAGGTGGAATTTGGCGGGGATCGCCTCGAATCCCGGTGCCAGGACCGCCATCAGCTGCGGCATGAAGATTTCCGCGAGCACAGTCAGGCCGACCAGCCAGAACGCCATGACGGCAGCGGCCTGTTCGGCGAAGCGCTGCGCCGATTCGTGGCCGTCGGAGGCCAGCAGGCCCGAGAAGGCGGGCACGAAGGCGGCGTTGAACGCGCCCTCGCCGAACAGCCGGCGGAACAGATTGGGCAGCCGGTTGGCGACGAAGAAGGCGTCCGCCACCGGCCCGGCCCCGAGCAGGGCTGCGATCAGCACGTCACGACCGAAGCCCAGGATACGGCTGGCCATCGTCCAGCCGCCGACGGTAAGGATGCCACGAAGCATACGGGCTGGTTAGCCCATGCGGGCGGGCAGGGCTACTCCGGGGATGGCAGCGGGCGGATCAGCGTCACGAGGCCCGAATACCGGGCAACCTTGCGGTCGGCGGTGAACAGGCGGGCGGGCATGTCGATTGCCTGAGCCACAAGCAGACGATCGAACGGATCGCGACGGTGCAGCGGCAACCCGGCGACACGTGCCGCGGCGCCGGCATGAAGCGGCAGCTCGGTCAGCCCGCTCCGCCGAAATACCTACTCCGCCGCCGCCTGCTCGCCCTCCTGATGCGCCGGCACGCGCCGCACCCGTAGCCGGCGGATGTGGCGCGCGTCGGCGTCCAACACGCGGAACTCAAAGCCGGACGGATGGCTCAATACCTCGCCCCGCGTCGGCACGCGGCCGGCCAGCGTGAACACCAACCCGCCCACCGTATCGATGTCCGCCTCGCGTTCGTCCTCGGTCAGCACAGGGCCGAGCCGCTCCTCGAAGTCCTCGACCGGCAGGCGCGCATCCATGTCCAGCGCGCCGTCGCCGCGCTCGGTCACCATCGGGCCCTGCACCTCGTCGTGCTCGTCGGAAATGTCGCCGACGATCGTCTCAACCAGGTCCTCGATGGTCACCAGCCCGTCGATGCCGCCATATTCGTCCACCACCAGCGCCAGATGCATGCGCGCCTGGCGCATCTGCAACAGCAGGTCCAGCACCGGGATCTGCGGCGCCACCATCAGCGGACGGCGCAGAATGCTCTCCAGCTTGAACGCCTCCGGGCGGCCGATATAGGCGAACACATCCTTGATGTGGACCATGCCGACGATGTCGTCGAGCTGCTCGCGGTAGACCGGCAGCCGCGAATGGCCCTCGCGGCGCAGCAATGCCACCGCCTCGTCCAATGTCACGTCCACGCGCATGGCGATGATGTCGGCGCGC
Organism: uncultured Pseudomonadota bacterium; assembly: GCA_963764895.1. Taxonomy (GTDB): domain Bacteria; phylum Pseudomonadota; class Alphaproteobacteria; order Acetobacterales; family Acetobacteraceae; genus CAVXUK01. Next base: position 1,134,535 of record CAVXUK010000004.1, on the reverse strand, counting down.
GGCACCATCACGTCGTCGGCCGTGGTGCCGCGCAGGCGCAGCACGTTGGCGATCAGCGCACGCTCCTGACGGTCCAGTTCCGGCGCCTCGCCGGGGAGCTGGGCGGCGTCGGCGGCTTCCTGCACCAGTTCGGCGATCAATTCGCGCAGCGTCGGCTCGTGCGCGTTGCGCCGGAACAGCATGCGCACGCCGCGCAGCAGGCCGGCGCGGGCGGGCGTGCTCATGCGCGCTTCCACGGGTTGGGCAGGCCGAGGCCGCGCAGGATGCGCGCCTCCGCCAGTTCCATGCGCCGCGCGGCACCGGGATGGTGATGGTCGTGGCCCTGCAGATGCAGCGCGCCATGCACGATCAGATGCGCCAGATGGTTCGCGGGACGCTTGCGCGCCGCGTGGGCTTCCCGCCGCACCGTGCCGAGCGCGAGGATGATCTCACCGGGCAGGCCGGCGCCGGCCGGCTCGAATGTCAGGACGTTGGTCGGCTTGTTGCGGCCGCGATGGCGGGCGTTGAGCCGCTTCACGGCGTTGTCCGACGCCAGCACGATGGTGGCGGCGTTGCCGCCGGCGGCGTGGGCCGCACGGGCGGCCAGGGCATCGGCATGGCGGATCAGGCGGCGCCATGCCGGATCGGCGACGATAATTGGGTTCCCCGCGGTGGCGGGGAACCGACTACTTCCGGGGTCCATCTATTTGCCCGACACTGTGTCCATCGCGGCCGCCCGTGTTCGCCGCGCGGCACTCGTGTCCCGCTCGGCGGTCGCGCGCTGCTCGTAGGCATCGACGATGCGCGCCACCAGCGGGTGGCGCACCACGTCGCGCTTGTCGAAGCGGCATACCGCGATGCCCGGCAGCCCCTCCAGCGTATCCAGCGCGTCGCGCAGGCCGGAGCGGGTGCCGCTTGGCAGATCGATCTGCGACAGATCGCCGTTGATCAGCATCCGCGTGCCTTCGCCCATGCGCGTCAGGAACATCTTCATCTGCACCGGCGTGGTGTTCTGCGCCTCGTCCAGAATGACGAACGCATGGGCCAGCGTGCGGCCCCGCATGAACGCGAGCGGGGCGACCTCGATTTCGCCGCTGGCCATGCGCCGCGTCATCTGGTCGCCCGGCATCATCTCGCCCATCGCGTCATACAGCGGGCGCAGATACGGATCGACCTTCTCCTTCAGGTCGCCGGGCAGGAAGCCCAGGCGCTCGCCGGCTTCGACGGCCGGGCGCGAGAGGATGATGCGGTCCACCTTGCCGGCTTGCAGCATTGCGACCGCCTGTGCGACGGCCAGATACGTCTTGCCGGTGCCGGCCGGGCCGATGCCGAAGACCATTTCGTGGCGCTGCAATGCGTCCATATACGCAGCCTGTCCGGGGCTGCGCGGGCTGACGGCGCCGCGGCGCGTGCGGATCGCCGGCGTGTCGGCCAGCGGCAGGCGCGGATCGTCCAGTTCCGACATGCGTATCGCCGCGTCCACGTCGCCCTGGCCCACTGCCTCGCCGCGTTCCAGTCGTCGCCAAAGTCCGGTGATGGCGCCTTGCGCCGCCTCCACCCGGGCTGGCTCGCCGGCGATTGCCATGCGGTTGCCCCGGCACGACAAACGCACGCCCAACCCCTGTTCCAGACGGACCAGATGGCGGTCGTGGTCGCCCAGCAACAGCGGCAGCAGGGCATTGTCGGCGAAGTGGAGGGTGACGGCCTTACCGGCCGAACGGTCTTGAGATGCGCGATCAGTCTGGGACGCCGCGATGTCGCTCAAGCGCAGGTTCGCTCCTCTGCAGGGGTGACTGGGACGGAAAGCGTCGAAACGAGGGTTGCCGCCAGAGAATTGGGGTTGCCGGTGACGATCTTCACCGGGGCGACAGTACCGATCAGCGATGCCGGCCCTTCGGCATGCACGGGTTGCAGCCAGGGCGTGCGGCCGGACATCTGGCCCGCATGGCGGCCGGGGCCGGTGAACAGCACCGGCACCACGCGGCCCACGCAATCGGCGTTGAACGCCGCCTGCTGCGTGCGCAGCAGCGCCTGCAATGTCTGCAACCGGCGATCCTTGTCCGCCTCGCTGACCTGGCCAGGGGCCGCGGCGGCCGGCGTGCCGGGGCGCTGCGAATACTTGAAGCTGAATGCCTGCGCGAACCCGACCGCCTCCACGAGCGCCAGAGTCGCCTCGAAATCCGCCTCGGTCTCGCCCGGATGGCCGACGATGAAGTCCGACGACAGCGCCAGATCGGGCCGTGCCGCGCGCAGCCGGTCGATGAGCCGCAGATAGTCGGCGGCGGTGTGGCGCCGGTTCATCGCCGCCAGCACGCGGTCGGAGCCGGACTGCACCGGCAGATGCAGGAACGGCATCAGTTGCGGCACGTCGCGATGTGCTGCGATCAGGTCGTCGTCCATATCGCGCGGATGCGACGTGGTGTAGCGGATGCGCGCGAGATCGGGGATCTCCGCCAGGGCCCGCACCAGCCGGCCGAGGTTCGACGGGATGCCGTCCGGTCCCTCGCCATGCCAGGCGTTCACGTTCTGGCCGAGCAGCGTGATTTCGCGCGCGCCCAGCGCCACCAGCCGGCTTGCCTCTGCCAGCACGGCGGCCTGGCCGCGGCTCTGTTCGGCGCCGCGCGTGTAGGGAACCACGCAGAAGCTGCAAAACTTGTCGCAGCCTTCCTGGATGGTCAGGAATGCGGTCGGTCCCGGCGGCGCGGAGGCGTCCGGAAGATGGTCGAACTTGTCCTCGGCCGGGAAATCGGTGTCGATCACCGCACCCGCCGCGCGGCTGGCGCGGGCGACCAGTTCGGGCAGCCGGTGGTAGGTCTGCGGGCCGAGCACGATGTCCACATACGGCGCGCGGGCGAGGATCTCGGCGCCTTCGGCCTGCGCCACGCAGCCGGCGACCGCCAGCACCATGCGCCCGCCCGACTCGGCCTTGGCCTGCTTCAGCAGCCGCAGACGGCCGAGTTCGGAGAATACTTTCTCCGCCGCCCGATCACGAATGTGACAGGTATTGAGGATCACCATATCGGCATCGACAGGATCGGGCGCCGGTGCGTAGCCGAGCGGGGCCAGCACGTCGGCCATCCGCCCGCTGTCGTACACGTTCATCTGGCAGCCCCAGGTAATGACGTGCAGGCGCTTCGGTGCGCCGGTCATCGGGGGGCGAAAGGGGTCGGGTTGTCGTCGTCGCTCAAGTCCATGCCCTCGCTGCGGCCGAACCAGCCCGGCCGCGACGGCGCGGAGCAATGGCGGGGCGAACGGGACGGGTCAAGCGCAACGACGGGAAGCAACCTCCAACGCATTAGTGTCGCAGCATCACAGGGCGACATGTCAAGTGCCAAGCGGCACCTGTCGCGGGGTCTTCATGCGAACGCCGGGCTGGACGCCGCCTCGTCGCCCGAACTCGCTGACCGGCACCGGCGCCGCCGGGCGGTTCTGCCGCAGCGTGGCCGCGCCGTTGGCCACCGCCACCCATGTCGCCAGCGCCAGGTCCTTGCGGTTGGCAAACCGCGCCGGGTCGAGCGGCGCGTGCAGCAGCACGGTCGCCCGCAGGCCGCGATACTGCGCCAGCCGGCAGAAATGCGTGGCCAGGTTCATGTCCCCGTACCACGCGAACAACGGCCTGCTGGCGCGCCCGGCCGGCAGGTAGCCGAGCCGGTCGTAGACCACCGACACGGGTTGGACCAGCGGCGGGCGGCCATCCTCCGTCACCGGCAGTTCGGCGACCGACAGGAATGCCGACCGGAACGGCATCACGCGTGAGCCGTCGGAGGTGGTGCCTTCGGGGAACAGGATCAGGTTATCGCCCTGCGCCAGCCGCCCGCGCATGTCGTCGCGCTCGCGGCCCGTGCTGGTGCGGCGGCGGTCGACATAGACGGTGCGGCCGAGACGGGCGATCCAGTTCACCACCGGCCACCGCGACACCTCCAGCTTGGAAATGAAGCAGGCGTTCAGTCGGCCGCCCAGCACCAGAATGTCGAGCCAGGAGGAGTGGTTGGAGACGTAGACGATCGGGCGCCCGTCCGCAGTACGCTCGCGGGCGCCGATCACCCGCACCTTCAGGCCGAGCAGCCGGCACATGGTGGACCAATAGACGCGCGCGAATACAACTTTGCCACGTCCGGGCAGGACGATCATCACGGCCTGGACGAGCAGCGACAGCAGCGTCCAGAGCACGATCAGCAGCGCGCGCCGAACCACGCGCACGCGCCGGACGATCAAATGATTGGACGGTAGCGACAAAGCGGCCCAACCAGCCTCCGCCGGTTCGCCGGGGCGGCGGAGCAGAGGGAGACGTTTGGCCTTCAGGCGGCGGGGTGCGGACTGCATTGGATGCAACGGAATACTGCCTGAGGGCCACGTCGACAATGACGGTACTGTGATGTTTTCGCGGACGGGACCTGTCCCGCATCGCGCGGGCGACGCCTTGCCCGGAACCGGTCAACCTGGGCAGTTGAGCGACGTTGGACTGACCTCATGCGAACGGGCTCGTACCCATTGTTTCTTAAAAACAATTGCCGCGCGGTGTTGCTGTGCGTCCTGCTGTTGCTCGCCACGTCGTCCGGCCCGGGCGGCCAGGCCGCCAATCCGCTGCCGTACACGGCTAGTATAGTGCCGACCGGCGACGCCGCCCTCGATCAGGCGGCGCACGATTCCGCGACGCTGATCAGCCTGCACAACTCGGCGCCGGTCGGCCCGTTCGCGCTGGTGGCCCGCGCGCGCGGCGACCTGCCGCGGCTGGCGGCGGCCCTGCAGAGCTTCGGCTATTACGACGGCACGGCCTCGATCACCATCGACGGCCGCTCGCTTGACGACCCGGCGCTGCCGGACCTGCTGGACGCCAGCCCCGCCAAAACGAACGTCCCCGTCAACGTGACGCTGAAGCCCGGGCCGCAGTACCATCTGCGCCATATCACGCTGAGCGGCGACGCGCCGGCGAGGGCCGAGGCGGCGCTCGGCCTCAAGCCGGGGCAGCCGGCGCTGGCGACCGAGGTGATCGCCGCGCGTGACCGGCTGCTCGCCAATCTGCGCTCCGGCGGCCACGCGCTCGCCAAGGTCGACGACCCGGCTGCGACGCTGGTGCCGGCCGAGCACGCACTGGACGTTGCATTCCATGTGCAGGCCGGGCCGCGTGTCGACCTGGGGCCGATCAGCATCGAGGGTCTGAAGGATCTGCACGAAAGCGTCGTGCGCCGGCGGCTGCTGTTGCATCCGGGCGAACGCTACGATCCGGCCGCGATCGAGAAAGCCCGCCAGGATCTGGCCTCGATCGGCGCGTTATCCTCGGTGCGGATCACGACCGGCGACAAGGTCGATGCGGCCGGGCAGGTGCCGGTGACGGTGGCGGTGACGGAACGGCCGCTGCATTCGGTGGGGTTTGGCGTGGCGTATTCGACCGACCTCGGCGGCAGCCTGACGGCGAGCTGGACCGACCACAATCTGTTCGGTAACGCCGAGCAACTCGCGTTGAGTGCGTCGGCCACCGAACTTGGTGGCACGGCGGCACTCCAGCCGGGCTATAATGTCTCCGGCGTGCTGACGCTTCCGGACTGGGAGCATCGCGACCAGTCGCTGAGCTTCAACCTGCAGGCGGTTAAGGAGTATCTCGAGGCCTATGATCGCACTGCGTTTCTTGCCGGTACGACGTTGAGTCGCAGGCTCACCCCGGACATCACCGCCAGCGTCGGGCTGCAGGGCGAGCAGGCGCATATCGTCCAGGAGGAGGTTGGGCGGGACTACCTGCTCGTCCAGGTGCCGCTGACGCTGGCCTACGACTCGTCTCACCAGCCGCTCGACCCGACGCATGGGGTGCGCGCCACCCTGTCGGTCACGCCGACCGAGAGCCTTAGCACTCCCAGCTCCACATTCGTGATCGCGCAGGCTTCGGCCTCGACCTATCTGGACCTGTCCGGCGGCGGGCGCAGCGTGCTGGCGTTGCGCGGGCTGGTTGGCGGCGTCGAGGGTGCGACGACGTTCAGCATCCCGCCCGACCAGCGTTTCTATGCCGGTGGTGGCGGCACGGTGCGGGGCTTCCGGTTCCAGTCGGTCGGCCCGCAATTCCCGGACGGCTTCCCGGTCGGCGGCACGTCGGTGGATGTCGGCTCGGTGGAGTTCCGCCAGCGGTTCGGCGCGACCTACGGCGCGGTGGCGTTCGTCGATGCCGGGCAGGTGGGCAGCAGCGGCGTGCCGTTCGAAGGCAACGTGGCGGTCGGGGCCGGCGTCGGCGCGCGCTATTACACCAGCTTTGGACCGATCCGACTGGATTTCGCGGTGCCGGTGACGCGGCAGCCGAACGAGGATTCGTTCGAGGTCTATATCGGCATCGGACAGGCCTTCTGATGCGCCGCGCGCTGCGCTGGCTGGGCTGGGAACTCGCCGTGCTGGTGGCGCTGCCGCTGGCGCTGGTCGTGGCTGTCATGATCGCGCTGAACACGGCGCCGGGGCGGCAGCTGGCGGAACGGCTGACGGCGCAGGTCACCGGCGGCATGGTCACGCTGGACGGCCTCGCCGGCCGCTTCCCGGACATGCTGCGCGTGGCGCGGATCGAGGTGCGCGACGCCAAGGGACCGTGGCTGACGGTGCAGGGCGCGGCGCTGGACTGGAACCCCCTGCTGCTGCTGTCGCGCGATGCCAGCATCTCGCGGCTGGTTGCCAGTGAGGTGGACGTGGCGCGGCTGCCGGCCTCCTCCGGCACCAGCACGTCGTCGCCGAGTGGTAGTACGTTTCAGCTGCCGGTGCGGGTGGATATCGATATACTGCATATCGATCGCGTCAGCGTCGCGGCGCCGGTGGCGGGGACGCCGGCCGTGCTGGCGGTGGACGCCAGCGCACATCTGACGTCGCTGCAAGCCGGCGCGGCCGAGGCGACGATCCAGCAGCTGGACGGCGGTGGGCGCTTTCATGCGCAGGGCCACATCAATTCCGCCGGGATCTCCGCGACGCTCCAGGCCGAGGAGCCGGCGCACGGGCTGGCCGCCCTTGTCGCCAGCCTTCCGGACGTCGGGGCGTTGTCGCTGCAAGCGTCCATCGATGGGCCGTGGTCGGCGGCGGCGGCAAACCTGTCCGCGTCGGCCGGCCCCCTGCGGGCCCAGGCGAGCGGAAAAATCGACATCACCGGCAACGCTGCCGATCTGGATGTGACGGCCAATGCACCGGCGATGACGCCGCGCGCGGATCTGTCCTGGCAGTCGGTGGCGCTGGACGCGCATGTCCACGGCCCGTTCACCCGGCCGCAGGCGCACGCGACGCTGACGATCGCCGGGTTGTCCGCGTCGGGCGCCGCGCTGCACAACCTGTCGGCAACCGTCACCGGCGACCAGGGACAGGTGGCGCTGACCGCCAGCGCCGAGGGCGTCCGCATTCCCGGCCCCAAGCCGGACCTGCTGGAGGCATCGCCGCTGACGCTGCAAGCCACCGCCCGGCTGGACGTTCCCGACCGGCCAGTGACGTTCGCGCTCGCCCACCCCCTGTTGACGTTGCGCGGCAGCGCGCGGACGGGCGGCGCGATCAGCGGGCAGGCGCATCTGGACGTTCCCGATATCGCGCCGCTGGCCGCGGTCGGCGGCGTGGCGCTGACCGGCAGCACGGCACTGGACCTGAAGGCCGCGATGGCGGGCGAGGTGACCCGGCTGGATGTGGACGGCACGCTCGGCGTCACCGGCGGGATGGCGCCGGTGCCCGGCCTGCTCGGGCCGGCCGCGCGCATCGGGGTGACGGCGGCACTGCACGGGCAGGACGTGGCGCTCGATCGGTTGCAGGTGGACGGGCGCACGCTGACGCTCGCGGCGCATGGCGGCATGACCGGCGGGAGGATTGCGCTGGACTGGCAGACCGCCCTGTCGGACCTGTCGGTGGTCGCCGCGACCGTGCAAGGCAAAATACAGGCGCAGGGCCATGTCCAGGGCACCACCGACAATCTTGCCGTGCAGGCCGACGCGACCGGGGACGTGGCGACCCAGGGTGTGCCAAAGCGGGCCGATAAAGGTTTCGCTGACGGCGCAGGGATTGCCGAGCGCGCCGACCGGGAAAGTCTCGGCGGAGGGTTCGCTGGACGGGTCGCCCCTGGCGCTGGATGCTTCGGCCGAGCGGCAGGCGGATGGCGCGCTGCATCTGGCCATCGCGCGCGCCGACTGGAAAAGCGCGCATGCCGACGGCGATTTCACGCTCGCCGCCGGGGCCAAGCTGCCGCTCGGCAAGCTTTCCTTGCGCATGGCGCGGCTGGACGACCTGCGGCGGCTGCTCGGCCAGCCGATCGGCGGCAGCGTCGACGCGACGCTGGACGTGGGCGATCAGGGCGGGCGCAAGCTGGCGCGGCTGCAGCTCGCGGCGCGCAACGCGGGGTTGCCTGGGACCGCCGAGGTCGGGCGCGCCACGCTGGACGCGCGCGTGTTCGACCCGACCAGCGACCCGGATGTCGATGCGTCACTCGACGTGACGGGCCTGCATGCCGGCGCCATCGCGGGCGGCGCGCGGCTGGAGGCGCGCGGCAAGCAGGCGGCGCTGGCGCTCAAGCTGCAAACCTCGCTGACCGGCGTGGCCGGCGCCGATGTGGTGGCCAGCAGCACCGCGCAACTGGACGTGCCGGGAAGCAACGTCCGTATCGCGGCGTTGCAGGCGACCTGGAAGGGCGAGACGTTGCGGTTGCTCAACCCGGCCCGCATCGCGTTCGGCAGCGGCGTGGCCGTGGACCGGCTCCGGCTGGGGCTGCGTGACGCGGTGCTGGAGGTCGCGGGGCGGGTCAGCCCGACGCTGGACGTGACCGCCTCGCTGGACCACGTCACCGCCGACCTGGCCCGCATCGTGGACCCCGATCTGCAGGCTGACGGGAGTTTGCAGGCCCAGGCGAAACTGACCGGCACCACCGCGCGGCCCACCGGCACCGCGCGCCTTGCCGCCACCGGCCTGCATCTGCGCAGCGGCCCCGGCGCCGCGCTGCCGGTCGCCGCCATTACCGCCGAGGCCACGCTGGCCGGCACCTCCGCACGCGTGCAGGCGCATGTCGGCGCCGGCCGCAATGCCATCGACGTTTCGGGAACCGCGCCGATCGACCCGGCGGCAGCGATGGATCTGCGCGCGCGCGGTAACGTGGACCTGAGCGTGATGGAGCCGATCCTGGCCGCAGAGGGGCGGCAGGCGCGCGGGCAGGTGACGCTGGATGCCACTGTCACCGGCACGCTGGCAGCCCCGCGCGCGGACGGCACGCTGCGGCTGGCCAATGGCGACGTGCAGGATTTCGCGCAGGGCGCGCATGTGAGGAACATCCAGGCGCTGATCCAGGCCAGCGGCGACAGCGTGCGTATCGCCAGCTTCACCGGCCGCGCCGGCACCGGCACGATCTCGGCCAGCGGCAGCGTGGGGCTGGGCGGGACCATGCCGGTCGATCTGCACCTGACAGCCAAGAACGCCACGCCGCTGTCGAGCGACCTGCTGACCGCAACGCTGGACATGGACATGGCGCTGCGCGGCGACCTGATGGGGCGTCTGGATGTGGCCGGCGCCATCAAGGTGGACCGGGCCAACATCAATATCCCGGAGCAACTGCCGTCCAAGGTGGTGGTGCTGAATGTTCGTCGGCCCGGCCAGAAACCGCCACCGCCGCCCTCGCCCGGCCCGGATATCGGGCTGGACGTGACGTTGAACGCCCCCGGGCAGGTGTTCGTCCGCGGGCGCGGCCTGTACGCCGAGCTGCAAGGCAAAATCCACGTCACCGGCACCGCCGCCGCCCCGCGGCCCTCCGGCAAATTCGAGCTGCGCCGGGGCGACTTCAATCTCGCCGGCCGCGACCTGGTTTTCTCCACGGGCGAGGTCGGCTTTGACGGCAGCGGCAGCATCGACCCGACGCTGCATTTCGTCGCCAACAGCACCAACGGGACGATCACTGCGACGCTCACGGTCACCGGCTACGCCGACGCCCCGAAGATCGCGCTGTCATCCACCCCTGAGCTGCCGCAGGACGAGATCCTCGCGCAATTGCTGTTCGGTCAGAGCGCCTCCAGCCTCAATGGCTTCCAGCTTGCTTCGGCGGCGGCGGCGCTGGCGCAGATCAGCGGCGTGGGGGGCGGCGTGTTCGACCCGTTGAACTCGGTGCGCCAGGGCCTGGGGCTGGACAGGCTTTCGGTCGGCGGCTCACAGACCGGTAGCGGCGCGAGCCTGGAGGCTGGGCGCTACGTGACGAAGAACGTCTATGTCGGCGTGACGCAGGGCACGGCCGGCGCGGGCACGCAGGCAACGGTGCAGATCGATCTGATGAAGGGGCTGAAGCTGGAAACCAGCGTGGGCACCGGCGGCGCCACGTCCGTCACCGGCGCCACCGCGACCGCTGTCGACGATCCCAACGGCACCACCGTCGGGCTGACCTACCACTTCGACTACTGACGCAAGCTGATCCGTCCGACACCCGCCAGTTCCACCGCGCGCCACAGGCTGCCGGCGAAGCTGCGCAGGCAGGACAGCTCGTAGGTCGGCGCCGCATCGAGCTGGCGGATCTGCACGCCGATATGCGCAGCCACCGTGGTGGCGACATGGCCGGGCTGGAAGGCACGCGGGTGCAGGTCGATCGGCAGCAGGCTGGCCAGGATCGTCGGCGCCGCTGCGCCTGCCAGGCGCAGCACGGCGCGGGCGTCGGAAATGTCGATCAGGCCGGCATGCGGCGCCGGCGATCGGGGCGAGTTCGGCCAGCAGGGCGCGGTCGCGTGTGCAGCCACCAATGCCCCGGCCCGGCCCACAGCGCCGACGAGGTCGCCCGATTGGGTCCAGCGGCCGGGTGGCGGAAGCTCCAGGCCGAACGCGGCTTGCAGCGCCCCGGCCAGCGCCGGCGCGGCGCCACGCCAGGCGGTGACGGAGACGATGCTGAGGCCATCGACCGGGCGCGCGACGGCGGCCTCGTGTGCCGCAACGACGGGGGCGCAGCCGGCGAAGGCGGAGAGGCTAACCACGCAGGCGCGTCCCGTCCGGGTCGATGAAGCACGGCGGTACCACTTCCACGGCCACATCGCCGTTGCGCACCGGGTCGTAGGCACGCACGATCGTCTCGCCGTGGCGCGCCGGGCCGTTCGCGAGCATCGCCAGCCCGATCCAGTGGCCGAGCGATGGCGAGAACGCGACCGAGGTGACCCAGCCCTGGTCATGGTCGATCGCTGCCGGCGCGCCCCAACCGGCAGCAGATGCGCGCCGGCGCGCAGCGCTTGCCGCGCGATCGACCGGCCGCAGCCCGACCAGCGTCGGGCGGTTCGGGTCGCGCAACGCCGGGCGTCGCGACAGCGCGCGACCAATGAAATCCTTCTTCGTGGACATCATGCGGCCCATGCCGAGATCGTTCGCGGTGGTCTGCCCGTTCAGCTCGCCGCCGGCCGGATGGCCTTTCTCGATGCGCATCACGCCCAGCGCCTCCAGCCCGTACGGCACGATCCCGAACGGAGCGCCCGACCGCCATGATGCGCCGCATCAGCGTGTCGCCTTGCGCGGACGGGACGCCGATCTCGTAGGCACGCTCGCCGGAGAACGAGATGCGGAACAGCCGCGCGGTGATGCCGCCCAGCGTGGTGAACGTGCCGGCGGCCATGAACGGGAAGGCGGCGTCCGACACATCCGGGCCGGGGTCGAGCAGGGCCGCCACCACGTCGCGCGAACGCGGCCCGGCGATGGCGAACTGCGCCCATTGGTCGGTGACCGAGCCGAATGCCACGTCGCAGTTCCGGGCGCAGCACCTGATGCACGAATTCCATGTGTTGCAGCACGCGCGGCGCATTGGCGGTGGTGGTGGTCATCACCCAGCGATCCGCGGCCAGCCGCGCCGTGGTGCCGTCATCGAACACGAACCCGTCCTCGCGCAGCATCACGCCGTAGCGGGTGCGCCCGACCGGCAGCGTGGAGAACGTGTTGATGTAGAGCAGGTCGAGGAACGCGCCGACATCCGGCCCGACCAGCTCGATTTTTCCGAGCGTGGACACGTCGCAGACGCCGACGCCGTTGCGCACCGCATTCACCTCGCGGGTGACCGATTGCAGCCAGTCGGTTTCGCCGGGCTGCGGAAACCATTGGGCGCGCAGCCAGGGGCCGGTTTCGACGAACGAGGCGCCCTGTTCTTCGGCCCACAGATGGCCTGGCGTGCGCCGTGTGGGACGGAAATCGCGACCGCGATGGTGGCCGGCGAGCGCGCCGATGGCGACCGGCGTGTACGGCGGGCGGAATATCGTGGTGCCGGTCTCCGCCAGCGTGCGGCCGGTCAGCGAGGCCATCACGGCCATGCCGGCCACGCCGCCGCTTTTGCCCTGGTCGGTGGCCATGCCGTGCGTGGTGTAGCGCTTCATATGCTCGACGCTGACAAAGCCCTCGCGGTGGGCGAGCGCGATGTCCTTGGTGGTGACGTCGTGCTGCAAGTCGACGAAGGCTTTCTGGCGCGCGCCCTGGATGATCCAGATCGGTGCGTTTTGTGCGGGTGCATCGTCGGCACGCGGCACGGGCGGCGGCGAGCCGGGAAAGCCGGCGTCGTCGGCCGCTGCGGCGCCGGCGGTTGTGCCGTCGGCGAGGCAGGCGGCGGTCGCGAAATGCCCGGCGGCGGCGCCGACCACCGCCATGCCGGGCGGCAGCGTTCCGGGCAGGAAGGCTGCGTGCGAATCGCTCCAGACCGGCTTGCCGCCGAGATGGCAGGTCAGATGCACGGCCGGGTTCCAGCCGCCGGCGACGGCCAGCAGGTCCGCCGGGATGCGATGCATGGCACCGGCCGCATCGACGACATCGACGCTGTGCAGGGTCGGGATGCCGCGGGTCGCCACCACGCGACCGCCCGGGTAGCTGCGCGCGGCCGACGGGGATACCGCGTCACGCCGGTCCACCACGGCGGCGACCTCGATGCCGTGGCGCGTGAGGTCGGTGACCGTGCGCATTCCGTCCTCGCCGCTGGTCAGCACCACGGCCCGTTGGCCGGGTGCGACGGCGTAGCGGTTGAGGTAGGTGCGCACGGCGCCTGCCAGCATCACACCGGGCCGGTCGTTGCCGCCGAACGTCGCCAGACGTTCGATCGCGCCGGCCGCCAGCACCGCACGCCTGGCCACGATGCGCCACGCGCGCTGGCGGGGTTCGTGAGCATCCGGTTGCAGCTTGTGGTCGGCCACGCGCTCCAGCGCGCCATAGACGCCGTGATCGTAGACGCCGAACACCGTGGTGCGGCGCAGGATGCGGACGTCGGCGCAGTCGCGCAGCGCCGCTTCGGTGGCGGCGGCCCAGGCGGCGCCGGGCTTGTCGTCGATCTCGCCGGTCTCGGACAGCAGGCGGCCGCCGAGCATCGGGTCGGCCTCGCACAGCACCACGCGCGCGCCGCGCCGCCCGGCCGCCAGTGCCGCGGCAAGCCCGGCGGGGCCGGCGCCGATCACCAGCACATCGCAGAACAAAGTGGCGCGGTCGTAATGGTCCGGGTCCGGCTGGCCCGAGGCGCGGCCCATGCCGGCTGCGCGGCGGATGGCGGGTTCGTAGAACTTCTCCCACCACGCGGCGGGCCACATAAAGGTCTTGTAGTAGAACCCGGCCGGAATCAGCGGCGAGACCAGGTTGTTCACCGCCATCAGGTCGAAGCGCAGCGACGGAAAGCGGTTCTGGCTGGTGGCTTCGAGTTCGTCGAACAGTTCGATCAGCGTTGCGGGAATGTTCGGCTCACGCCGCGCGCCGCTGCGCAGTTCCACGAGCGCATTCGGCTCCTCCGCCCCGGCGGCGAGCAGGCCCCGTGGGCGGTGGTATTTGAACGAGCGGCCGAACAGCCGCACGCCGGCGGCGAGCAGGGCGGAGGCGAGCGTATCGCCAGGAAAGCCGGCATAATCGCGGCCATCGAAGCGGAACGGCAGCGCGCGGGTGCGGTCGATCAGGCCGCCGGTGGACAGCCGGCTCATCGCGCTGCCACGTCGGCACAGGCGGCGATGGCGTGGGTGCGCGTGTCGCGCGTGACCACCAGCCAGCGCCGGCAGCCGTTGACGTGCTGCCAGAGTTCCCTGATTGCGCCTGCGGGATTCTCCCTCAGATACACGTAGTCGTGCCACGCTTCGGCCGAAGCATCGGCGGCGGGGCGGGCGGGATCGGCGGCGCCGAGATATGAGAATTCTTCATTGCCGCGCTCGCCGCAATACGGACAGGGAATGCGCATCAGTGCAAATTCGGCTGCGCGCCGGCGCCGCGTTCATCGAGCAGCGCGCCGGTGGCGAAACGGTCCAGCCGCAGTCCGGAATTGATCGCGTGCGGCTCGTCGCGCGCTATCGTATGCGCGAAACACCAGCCGGAGGCCGGCGTCGCCTTGAACCCGCCGTAGCACCAGCCGGCGTTCAGGTACAAGCCGGTGATCGGCGTGCGGTCGATGATCGGCGAGCCGTCCATCGACATGTCCATGATGCCGCCCCATTGGCGCAACACGCGCAGCCGCCCGAGCATCGGCATCAGCGCCATGCCGCTTTCCATCACATCCTCCACCACCGGCAGGCTGCCGCGCTGGGCGTAGCTGTTGTAGCCGTCGATGTCGCCGCCGAACACCAAGCCGCCTTTGTCCGACTGGCTGATATAGAAGTGGCCGGCGCCGAACGTCACCACGCCATCGACCAGCGGCTTGATGCCCTCCGACACGAACGCCTGCAACACGTGGCTCTCGATCGGCAGCCGCAATCCCGCGAGCGACGCCACGCGCGACGTGCTGCCGGCGACCACCAGCCCCACTTTGGCCGCGGCGATGGAACCCCGGGTCGTCTCGACGCCGCGCACTCTGCCGCCCTCGACCGTGATGCCGGTGACTTCGCAGTTCTGCACGATGTCCACGCCGCGCCGGTCGGCCCCGCGTGCGAATCCCCAGGCCACCGCATCATGCCGCGCGGTGCCGCCGCTGCGTTGCAGCAGGCCGCCACGGATCGGGAAACGCGCATTGTCGTAGTCCAGGAACGGATACATCGCGCGCACGCCGGCCTCGTCCAGCAACTCGGCATCGACGCCGTGCAGGCGCATGGAGTTGCCGCGCCGGGCATAGGCGTCGCGCTGAGCAGTCGCTGTGATACAGGTTCAGCACGCCGCGCTGGCTGACCATGGCGTTGTAGTTGAAATCCTGCTCCAGCCCTTCCCAGAGCTGCATGGATTTCTCGTAGAACCGCTCGTTGCCCGGCAGCAGGTAGTTGGAGCGGATGATCGTCGTGTTCCGCCCCGCGTTGCCCGAGCCGATATAGGATTTTTCCAACACGGCGATGTTGGTCAGGCCGTGTTCCTTGGCGAGATAGTAGGCCGTCGCCAGCCCGTGCCCGCCACCGCCGACGATGACGGCATCATAGGATGGTTTCGGGGCTGCATCACGCCACGCCGGCCGCCAGCCGGTATGGCCCCGCAACGCCTCGCGGGCCAGCGAGAGGAACGAATAGGTCATCAGCAGTCCAGTGTCGTCTCGCGTTCCCACGGCGTCAACTGGCGTGCGTAGTCGTCCCATTCCCGCCATTTGAGCTTCGCATAGGCGTTGACGAACAACTCGCCGAGCGTGGCGCGCAGCACGGCGGATTGCTCGAAGGCGCGCAGCGCGTCCAGCAGGTTCAGCGGCAGATGCGCGATGTCGCCGGCCAGATGCCGATGTGTATACAGATTGATGTCGAGCCGCTTGCCGGGGTCGCGCTGGTTGGCGATCCCGTCCAGCCCCGCCGCCAGCAACCCCGCCTGCAGCAGATACGGATTGGCGGCGCCGTCGGCCAGACGCAGCTCGAAGCGGCCGGCGTCGGGAATGCGGATCATGTGCGTGCGGTTGTTGCCGCCGTAGCGTGACGCTGTTCGGCGACCAGGTGGCGCCGGATGTCGTCGTCGGCGCGTTGATGCGCTTGTAGGAATTCACCGTCGGATTGGTGATGCGCGCACAGCGCCGCGGCATGCGCCAGCACGCCGGCCATGAAGTGATAGCGCAGTCGCCGACAGCCCCAGCTCGCCCGTTGCCATCGGCGAACAAGTTGCGCCCGTCGCGCCACAGCGAGACATGCGCGTGGCAGCCCGAGCCTGTCAGGTCGGCGAACGGTTTCGGCATGAAGGTCGCGCGCATGCCGTGCTTTTCGGCGATCGCCTTGACCATGTATTTGAAGAACGCATGCCGGTCGGCGGTGACCAGCGCGCGGCGCATACTGCCAGTTCATCTCGAACTGGCCGTTGGCGTCCTCATGGTCGTTCTGGTACGGCCCCCAGCCGAGCGCCAGCATCGCGTCGCAGATCTCGGTGATCACGTCGTAGCGGCGCATCAGCGCGGACTGGTCGTAGCAGGGCTTGGCTTGCCGGTCCGCCGGCGTCGGACGATCGCCGGTCCGTCCGGCGAGATCAGGAAGAACTCGCATTCGACGCCGGTCTGCATCGTCCAGGCCCTGCGCGGCGGCCTGCGCGATGACCCGCTTCAGCACATTGCGCGGCGCCTGCTCGACCGGCTTGCCGGCCATCCACGGGTCGGCGGCGAGCCAGCCGACCTCCGGCTTCCAGGGCAGCTGGATCAGGCTGTCCGGATCGGGCATCGCCAGCATGTCCGGGTCGGCCGGGGTCATGTCCAGCCACGTCGCGAAGCCGGCGAAACCGGCACCGTCGTGCTGCATGCCGGCGATCGCCGGCGGCCGGCACCAGCTTGGCGCGCTGCGCGCCGAACAGGTCGGTGTAAGAGATCAGGAAGTACTTGATGCCGCGTTCGCGGGCCGCGTCGGCGAGGTCGATGGCCATGCTGTCTCCCGCCGTCACACGGCGCCCGGGATCCAGTTCGTGCCCGCCAGCGGCACCTGCGCCATCGCCGCGGCCTCGATGGTCAGCGCCACGAGGTCCTCCGGTTCCAGGTTGTGCAGGTGGCTCTTGCCGCAGGCGCGCGCGATGGTCTGCGCTTCCAGCGTCAGCACCGAGAGATAGTTGGCCAGCCGCCGCCCGCCCAGCACCGGGTCGAGCCGTGCCGCGAGAGCGGGGTCCTGCGTGGTGATGCCGGCCGGGTCGCGGCCCTCGTGCCAGTCGTCATAGGCGCCGGCGCGTGGTGCCGAGCGCCTGCGTACTCGGCCTCGTAGGCCGGATCGTTGTCGCCGAGCGCGATCAGCGCCGCGGTGCCGATCGAGACCGCGTCGGCGCCCAGCGCCAGCGCCTTGGCGACGTCGGCGCCGGTGCGGATGCCGCCGGAGACGATCAGCTGCACTTGCCGGTGCATGCCCAGTTCCTGCAGCGCCTGCACCGCCGGGCGGATCGCGGCCAGGGTCGGGATGCCGACATGCTCGATGAACACGTCCTGCGTCGCGGCGGTGCCGCCCTGCATGCCGTCGAGCACCACCACGTCGGCGCCGGCCTTCACCGCCAGCGCGGTGTCGTAGTACGGCCGCGAGGCGCCGACCTTGACGTAGATCGGCTTCTGCCAGTCGGTGATCTCGCGCAGCTCCTCGATCTTGATCTCCAGGTCGTCCGGGCCGGTCCAGTCGGGATGGCGGCAGGCGCTGCGCTGGTCGATGCCCTCCGGCAGGGTCCGCATGGCGGCGACGCGTCGGTGAAATCTTCTGGCCGAGCAGCATGCCGCCGCCGCCGGGCTTGGCGCCCTGGCCGACCACGACCTCGATCGCGTCGGCGCGGCGCAGATCGTCCGGGTTCATGCCGTAGCGCGACGGCAGGTACTGGTAGACCAGGGTCTGCGAATGCTCGCGCTCCTCGTCGGTCATGCCGCCGTCGCCGGTGGTGGTGGAGGTGCCGGCGATCGTCGCGCCGCGGCCCAGCGCCTCCTTGGCCTGCGCCGACAGCGACGCCGAAGCTCATGCCGGCGATGGTGATCGGGATTTTCAGGTGATCGGCTGCTTGGCGTAGCCGCGTCGCCGAGCACGACGTCGGTGCCGCACCGCTCGCGATAGCCCTCCAGCGGATAGCGGCTGATCGAGGCGCCGAGGAACAGCAGGTCGTCGAAATGCGGCAGCTGGCGCTTGGCGCCGCCGCCGCGGATGTCGTAGATGCCGGTCGCCGCGGCGCGCCGGATTTCCGCCAGTGTCGCGCGGATCGAAGGTCGCGCGACTCGCGCGGAGCGGGCGTGGCGCGGAGGCGTCCGTCCATCAATACGCCCCGGCGTTGTCGACGTGGAAATGATAGAGCCGCCGGGCCGAGCCGTAGCGGCGAAATTCGCGCGACGTCGACCTGCCGGCGAACCCGGCCGCTCGCAGCCGTGCAGCCAGCTCGGCGCGATGCTGTCGGCTGCATCGGCTTTTCGACGCAATCCGCGCCGAGGCTCGCGACCCGGCCGCGCACATACAGACTGCGCCTCGTAGATGCGAATCGCCCAGGCTTCGCCGGCGTCGCCCAGCACCACCAGCGTGCCGGCCTGCGCCATGAAGGCGCTCATGTGGCCGACCGAGCCCTTCGACGACGATGTCGACGCCCTTCATGCGAGATGCCGCAGCGCGCGGCGGCATTGCCGTCGATCACCAGCAGCCCGCCATGCGCCGTCGCGCCCGCCGACTGGCTGGCGTCGCCGCGCACATGCACGTGGCCGGACATCATGTTCTCGGCGACGCCGGTGCCGGCGTTGCCGTGGACGATGATCGTGGCGCCGCTTGTTCATGCCGGCGCAGTAGTAGCCGACATGGCCGTCGATCTCGACGGCGTACCGGCGCATCGAGCCCCGACCGCCAGCGCGTGCCGCCCGCGCGGGTTCAGCACGCGCCAATGCGTCCGTTGGTGTCCGGCGACCAGCGCGTGCAGCGCCT
Organism: uncultured Pseudomonadota bacterium; assembly: GCA_963764895.1. Taxonomy (GTDB): domain Bacteria; phylum Pseudomonadota; class Alphaproteobacteria; order Acetobacterales; family Acetobacteraceae; genus CAVXUK01. The sequence goes on along the minus strand of CAVXUK010000004.1, from coordinate 1,115,873 downwards.
GCGTTCAGCTCGCGCACGCGGCCTGCGGCGAGATCGACGACGTCGCGGCGCCGTCATCAGGGCGCACGCTCCCAGAAGTAGACCGTCGCCGGCTCCGGCTCCCACACCCGTGCCGCCTCGATGCCGGGCAGATCCGCCAGCGCGCGGTATTCGGTGCCGAACGCGACGTAGTCGGTCGGTCTCGGCCATCACCGCCGGCTTGCAGGCGATCGGGTCGCGCAGCACGGCGAACCCGGTCCGGTGCCGACGACGAATGTATAGAACCCGTCCAGGTCCTGCAGGCAGCAGCCGCAGCGCCTCGTCAAGCGTCTCGCCCTCGCGCATCCGCGCGGTGAGGTAGGCGGCGGCGACCTCGGTATCGTTCTCGGTCGCGAAGCCGAAGCCCTGGCGCACGCAGCTCGCGGCGCAGCGCGTTGTGGTTCGACAGCGAGCCGTTATGCACCAGGCACTGGTCCGGCCCGGTCGAGAACGGATGCGCGCCGTCGGTGGTGACGGCGGACTCGGTGGCCATGCGGGTGTGGCCGATGCCGTGCGTGCCGGCCATGCGGTCGAGCGCCGAAGCGGCGGGCGACGTCGGCCGGCGCGCCGACCTCCTTGTAGAGTTCCATGTGGTCGCCGCTGCCGACGACCATCGCATCGGGCGCCAGGGTGGCCAGCGCGGCACGGGCGCGGGCCTCGGCCGCGGGCGGCACGCTCAGCACGGCATGCGTGGCACGCGGCGCGATGCGGCTGTCCGGAATGCCCAGGCGCGCCAGCAATGCGTCCGCGTCGGTGCCGTCCGGCAGCCGCAGCGTCAGTTTGACGGTGTCATGCTGTGCCGGCCCGTAGACCGCAAACCCGGCGCTGTCCGGCCCGCGATCGCTCATCGCCGCCCAGCATGCCGGCCAGATGCGCGCCCAGGGCCGGCTCGATCGACCGATCCTTTGCGAACAAGCCCACGATGCCACACATGACCTGTCCCCGTTCCTGACATCCAACTGTAGCCACCGCTGGCGGCCGTCAATGGCAGGAATTTGGATTTCTCGCCACGAAAATCTACTCGTTGCGGGTGTAGATGATGATCGACAGATAGGTCATCGGCAGTTCCAGCAGCAATTCGGGGCCGTGGGCAGCCGTGGCGTCGAACATCAGCGTGTCGCCGGGGCCGAGTTCATAGGTCTTGTCGGCATGGCGGTAGGCGACGCGGCCGGACACCATGTAGATCAGCTCGGTGCCGGCGTGCTGAAAGGCGGTGTATGGGACGGCTTCCTCGGAGAGCGTGATGAAATACGGCTCCGCCACGAGGTCGCCGGCCAGCGAATGGCCGAGCAGCCGGTACTGGTGGCCCGCCTTGGTGCCACGCCGTTCGATGACCACGCCCTGGTTGGCGCGCACATAGGAACAGTCGCGCCGTTCCTCCGCGGCGGCAAAGAACCCGGCCAGCGGGACGTTCAGCGCTGTGGCCACCGCCTGCAACGTGGAGAGCGAGGCCGAGACCTGTCCGGTCTCGATCTTCGACATCAGGCTGCCCGAGATTCCGGCGGCGGCGGCGAGGTCGGCGGCCTTCAGCCCCAGCCGCATGCGGTGCGCCCGCACCTGCGCGCCGATCGCCTGCTCCAGGCTGCGCTGGGTGATGACCGGCGCGTTCGAGCCGGTGACATAGGCATCCTCGGCCTCCGGCCCTACCGGCGCGGCGTCGGCCCGATCCGCTTGCTCCATGACGGTGCTCCCGTGGGGGGAAAGTGCAAATCGTAACGCGAAATGTGGGCCGCGTCATTGGGGCGTATCGACATGCCGGCCCGTGGCTGGTTCTGGTAGCTTTCGATACAGCTACAATCTGATATTGAAATGTTCGATACTTGACCGATCGTTGGTCGTTCCAGCCCGGCTTCATCAACCTACGGTGGTCGAGCGCGTGGTGTCAGCGCGGCGCTGGAACAACGCCAGCCGGTCTGACCGCCTTCATCATCACCGGCTCCGCCGACATGGGCGGCTTCGACGCGGCGGCGCATGATGCCGCGGTGCTGCGCAAGCCGCTCAAGCGCGGCGAACCGGTCGGGCGGGTCAACTCGCTGACGCACGCACCGCAAACCCACGACGCCACGCGGGCGGACCGCACGAGCCAGCCGTGACGGACGCGCCGGCGCCGTGTCAGCCCGCCACGGCGGCAGCGGTGGCTACGCCGCCGCCTCCGTGTCCGCCCGGCGCTTCTCGAAGCGCTTGCGCTCGTTCGGGTCGAGATAGCGCTTGCGCAGCCGGACCGCCGAGGGCGTGACCTCGACCAGCTCATCGTCCTCGACATAGGCGATGGCCTGTTCCAGGCTCATGCGACGCGGCGGGATCAGCAGCATCGCCTCGTCCTTGCCGGCGGCGCGGATGTTGGTCAGCTTCTTTTCCTTGATCGGGTTCACGTCCAGGTCGTTCTCGCGGCTATGCTCGCCGAGGATCATGCCGACATAGACCTTGTCGCCCGGATTGACGAACAGCGTGCCGCGCTCCTGCAGATAGAACAGCGAGTACTGCATCGGCCTCGCCGCTCTCGGTGGAGATCAGGCTGCCGTTGCGACGGCCTTCGATCGGGCCTTTCCAGGGGCCGTAGCCGGCGAACAGGCGGTTCATCACGCCGGTGCCGCGCGTGTCGGTGAGGAATTCGCCGTGGTAGCCGATCAGGCCGCGGCTCGGCATGATGAAGGTCAGCCGCACCTTGCCGCCGCCGGACGGGCGCATGTCCTGCATCTCGCCCTTGCGGCGGCTGCATCTTCTCGACGACGACGCCGGCATAGGGCTCGTCCACGTCGATCAGCACTTCCTCCATCGGCTCCTCGCGCTCGCCGGTCTCCGGGTTCAGCGCGCGTCAGCACGCGCGGGCGGCCGATGGTGAGCTCGAAGCCTTCGCGGCGCATGGTCTCGATCAGCACGCCGAGCTGCAACTCGCCGCGCCCGGCGACCTCGAACGCCTCGCTCTCGTTGCTCTCGGTGACCTTGATCGCGACGTTGCCTTCGGTCTCGCGCAGCAGCCGGTCGCGGATCTGGCGCGAGGTGACCTTCTTGCCCTCGCGCCCGCCCAGCGGGCCGTCGTTGACGCGGAACGTCATCGCCAGCGTCGGCGGGTCGACCGGGATGGCGAACAGCGGCGCGGCCAGTTCCGGCGCGCCGATCGTGTCCGGGATCGGTCGCCTCCGACAGGCCGGCGACGGCGATGATCTCGCCGGCTTCGGCTTCCTCGATCGTCACGCGGTCCAGGCCGCGGAAGCACAGCAGCTTGGTCAGCCGCCCGGTCTCCACCACCGTGCCGTCCTGGCGCAGCACCTTCACCGGCATGTTGAGCCGCGCGCGGCCCTGCTCGATGCGCCCGGTCAGCACGCGGCCGAGGAAGTTGTCGTATTCCAGGATCGAGGCGACCATGGCGAATGGCGCCTCATTGTCGAGGGCCGGCGCCTTGACGTGGCGCAGCACCAGGTCGAACAACGGGTTGAGGTTCTTGCGCGCGCCGTGCAGTTCCAGGTCCGGCCCAGCCCTGCCGGCCGGAGGCGTACAGCATCGGGAAGTCGAGCTGCTCGTCGGTGGCGCCGAGTGCGGCGAACAGGTCGAAGATTTCCTCATGCACTTCGTCCGGCCGGCCGTCCGGACGGTCGATCTTGTTGACCACCACGATCGGCTTCAGGCCGCGCGCCAGCGCCTTGCCGACCACGAACTTGGTCTGCGGCAGCACGCCCTCGGCGGCATCCACCAGCACCAGCGCGCCGTCCACCATGTTCAGGATGCGCTCGACCTCACCGCCGAAATCGGCGTGGCCGGGCGTGTCGACGATGTTGATGCGCGTGTCGCGCCAGACCACGCTCGCGCACTTTGGCGAGGATCGTGATGCCGCGTTCGCGTTCCAGGTCGTTGCGGTCCAGCGCCCGCTCGACCACCTGCTGGTGCTCGCGGTAGGCGCCGGACTGCTTGAGCAGCTGGTCGACGAGCGTGGTCTTGCCGTGGTCGACGTGGGCGATGATGGCGATATTGCGGATGTCCATGGGGCGCCTGGGACCGAAGTCGGAATGTCACGCGCGAGCAAGGCTGCGCGCGCGAGAAACGGCGCCGGGATCGCCCGGCGCCGTGACTTGTGTTGCGGCGCACACATAATGGCTCGGCGCCCCGGATGCGAGTGAAAAGCGGCCGCTGCCGCCGCGACCCTGCCCGGCGGCAGCGGCTGGCGCGGGTTACGGCTGCATTGGCGCGGTACCGCCCGGCGCGCCCGGCGGGGTGCCGGGAGGCGGCGGCGCGGTCGGGCCGCTGCCGATGCCGCCCGACCCGCCCATGGGCATGCTGCCGTTCATCCCGCGGTTCTGGGCGGGGGCCATGCCGCCATTCATGCCGCCGCCCATCTCGTCGTTGCCGTTGGCGGCCATGTTCGGGTTGTTCAGCAGGTCGGCGATGATCTGGTCGGCCTGATGCCAGTCACGACGGCCAAGCGCGTCGAGCGCCTTGGTCACCTGCTGGATCGCCGGCGCCATGTCCGGCTGGTTAGCGGCGCTCGGCTCGGTCGAGCGGTCAAGCATCCGGGTTTCGGCACGTTCCAACGCCTCCTGCGCCTCGCCGGAGCGGCGGCGATGCAGTGCCTGCTGTGCCTGCTGCAGATATTGCTGCGGGGTGGCGTTCGGGCCGACCGCCGGCACCGGCAGCGCCGGGGCGATCGTGGAATGCGTGTCGGCCGGGCCGATATTGCTTGCCTGTGCGGGCCGCATGGGCATCTTCATAGGCGGCTGCGACTGGTCGGTGGTGGTGTTATCGGTGGCCGAAGGCGTGGCAGGGGCCGCCGGCATGTTGCCCATTGGCGGCGTTGCAGGCGCTGGCGTGGTCTGAGCGAACGCCGGCGCGCCCAGGGCGAGCCCGAACACGGCCGCCGACGCCAGAAGCGTCTTACGCATGGAAGGTCTCCTTCTCGCGACTTGCGAACCGCGCGCGCCATCCGTTGGGCGCGCCTGCCTCCAAAACGGCACGGAGCCGGCAGGGTTTTGCGGCCGTATCCACAAGCGCGTGATTGTCGGCTACGGCAGCGTGGCGAGCGCTCCGCGCAGGTCGCTTTGCAGCCGCGCGCCGTAATGGCTGATGACCTCCGCCGCCGCGATGCTGCCGAGCTTGCCGCAGGTCGCAAGCCCGCGCCCGGCCGTGTAGGCTGCAAGGAAGCCGGCGGCGTAGGCGTCGCCGGCGCCGGTGCTGTCCAGCAGCACCGTCGGCGCGGCGGCGATCGTTGCCGCCTCGTCGCCGCGCAGCACAAGGCTGCCCTGCTCGCTGCGCGTCAGCGCGGCCAGGCCGACTTCGCCGCGTGCCAGCGCGGCTGCATCGGCGAAGTCGTCGCACCCGTACAGGCTGCAGATCTCCGCCTCGTTGGCGAACAGGATGTCGATATGCGTGTGCACCAGTTCGCGGAACGCGGCGCGGTGGCGATCGACGCAGAACGCGTCCGACAGCGACAGCGCCACCTGCCGCCCGGCCGCGTGCGCGACGGCCGCGGCACGGCGGAACGCGGCCTGCGCCGCCGGCTCGTCGAACAGGTAGCCCTCCAGATACACGACGGCCGAGTCGGCGACCGTGGCTTCATCCACCTGCTCGACCCCGAACGCCACGCAGGCGCCGAGGAAGGTGTTCATGGTGCGCTGCCCGTCGGGCGTGACCAGGATCATGCTGCGCGCGGTCGGCGCGCCGCCGACCAGCGGGGCGGTCGGGAAATACACGCCGGCGGCGGTGATGTCGTGGCGGAATACCGCGCCGAGCTGGTCGTCAGCCACGCGCCCGAGATAGGCCACGCGGGCGCCGAGGCCGCTGGCCACGGTACAGGTGTTGGCCGCCGAGCCGCCGCTGGTTTCCTGGGCGGGAGGCATCGCGGTATAGATGCGCTCGGCGTCCGCCGCGTCGATCAGCGTCATGCCGCCCTTGCGCATGGCATGGCGGGTAATGAACTGCTCCGGAACCGGGGCCAGCACATCGACGATGGCGTTGCCGATCCCCAGAATGTCGAAGCGGGCTGGCGCAGCGGATGGCATGACGGAACTCCGGGCGGCGAAGCTGCCGGCCTAACACTGCGCGCAGGGCGCCGGCAACCGGTGTTCGCCGCCAACCAGGATGATCGCATGCTCCTGTTCGACCCGTCGCTGCGCGCGCTCGCCCAATTGGACGACCCGGTGTTCCTCGGCGTGGTCTGGCGCAGCGTGGTGGTGGCGTTGCTGGGGCTGGTGGGACTGGCCGCGCTGCTGGTCTGGGGCGGCGAGGCGGCGTTGACCGGACATGGCTGGCTGGCGTGGCTCGGCGGCGTGCTGGGTGGCGTCGGGGCGGCGCTTCTGGCGCTGTACCTGTTCCTGCCGGTGGCGACGCTGGTCGCGTTCCTGTTCGTGGATCGCGTCGCGGCGGCGGTGGAGCGGCGCTGCTACCCGTTCCTGCCGCCCACCCGGCCGGCGCCGCTGATCGACCAGACGTGGGACGGTATCGCGCTCGGGCTGCGCGTGCTTGCCTGGCAAGTGCTGACGCTGGCGCTGATGCTGACGCCGCTGGCGCCGGTGGCGGCCCCGCTGGGCTGGCTGATCACGGCGTGGTCGGTCGGGCGCGGCCTGTTCGTGGCGGTGGCGATGCGGCGCATGGACCGGCGCGACGCGGCCTCATTGTATCGCGCGCGACGCCCGGCCGTGCTGGTGCAGGGCGGTCTGGTGGCGGTGGGCAGCGTGGTGCCGGTGCTGAACCTGTTCGTCCCGGTGCTCGGCATCGCCGCCATGGTTCATCTGCTTTACGAAAAGAATAAGTGAAACGAACCGGCCTGGGACTGTTGCGGCAACCAGACAACCGTCGGGCCCGGGTTGTTCGCGCATGGTGATGCGTGTTACGCCAGCTACGGTTAGCTCAACAACCTGAAACGGAGGGCGCGTGTTCAAGCGCCGCAAGCCCGACGACATGCCGACTGCCGACCCTGACAAACTGGCGGGCCAGACGGACACGCCGTTGGCCGGCGACCAGTCTGGTGCTCCGCGAACGGACTATAGCGGGATGCCCGCCAGGATGACCGATTCCAGTCTTGGCGTGCCGCCCTTCCGCCCCGCCCAACCGAAGGAGGCTCCAGCCATGGGCCGTGCTCCGTTCCCGTCGACACCCGCCGCACCGCCGCCACCGACGCCGCTGCCCGGCGCCTTGCCGGCGCGTCCCGCGGCCGTGCTGCCGTCCGGCCGCCCTGCCGCCCGCGAACCGGCCGAGCGCCGCACCCTGGTGGTCGGCCGCGGCATCAGCGTGCAAGGCACCGTCCAGGACGCCGAGCGGCTGGTGGTGGAGGGCACGGTCGAAGCGAGCATGATCCACGCGACCGAACTTTCCATCTCCCCCGGCGGTGTGTTCAAGGGCGAGGTGGAGGTGGAGGACGCGGAGGTCGCCGGCACGATCGACGGCACGCTGACGGCCCGTGGCAGCCTGGTGGTGCGTGCCAGCGGCCGCGTGCTGGGCACCGCCCGCTGCCGCCGGCTGCAGGTTGAAGATGGCGGCCAGATCACCGGCCGCATCGAAATGCTGACCGACAGCGCCCGCCCGGTCGAGGCCCGCACCGAAGCCACCGCCTGAGACGAACCGGCAAGAACCTCTCTCGCCGTACGGGAGGGGTTTTTTCGGCGCCACGTTCTTTTGGCGGTGGTGCCATGGATGGTCGCCGGCCACCCGCGAGCCGCGTAGGTATCAGCGGCGGATGCGCTGTGGCCGCGGGGCCCACCGCAAGGTTGGGCCGGCCGAACAATACGAGGGTTTTCGCCGGCCGCGGGACGCATGATTTTGGCCTATGGCACCGGCGGGTCAGCCACTATCAGGTCGCGCAGCGCGGACCAGGGAACAATGACGCTGGGATGGAACAGGCGGCCGGCGCCCAGGACGTAAGGCCCGAAGTCGATCTCGATGCCTTGCTGGCTGAAAATCCAGTTCCGTGCGTCGGACAAGGTCTGGTCGGAGCAAATAACCTGCTCCCGGGGTGCTGTCGCATGCGTGCAATCGAAGCTCGCGGCGCTTGCGGGCATGTGCATCCACAGCGTCACGACGCACGAGCTTCGACCACTCGCGAAGGCAACTGCTTCCTGCGGCGGAGCGATCAAGGTGAGCCGAACAATTGCGTTGCGCGCGCCTCACGCGGCACTCGCCGCCCGCCGGCGCTTGGCCGGGGCGGGCGTGGGAGCCGGAGCGACCTCGTCCGGGCTGGCCAGCGCCGCCAGTAACGCCTCGCGCAGCAGCGCCAGCTTGCGGTCGTTCTCGACCTTCAGCCCGAACACGTCCTTGACGTAGAACACGTCAACCGCCCGCACGCCGTAGGTGGTGACGTGGGCGGAGGCGATCTGCAGCCCCTGGTCGCTGATCGCCGCCGTCACGTCGTGCAACAGGCCCGGCCGGTCACGGCCGTTCACCTCCAGCACCGTGTAGGTGTTGGAGGCACGATTGTCGATCACCACGCGCGGCGGCACATGGATCGCGCGCATGCGCCGGCCAAGCAGCGCCCGACCGACCTTGCGGATCTCGGTCGAGAGCCGGATGCGCCCCGATAGCGCCTGCTCGATCAGCACGTACAGTCGCGCCAGCCGGTGCGGCTGGTCGAAGGCGCCGCCGGCGGCGTCCTGAATCCAGAACGTATCCAGCGCCATGCCGTTGGTCAGCGTGTGGATGCGCGCATCCACGATCGAGGCGCCGGCCACCGCCAGCGCGCCCGCGATACGGCTGAACAGCCCGGCATGATCGGCTGCATAGACCGTCACCTCCGTCACCGCGCGCGCGGGAAGCGGCTGGGTTTCCACGGTCAGCGGCGCGTGCCGGCTCTCGGCGTCGCGGATCAGCCGCGCGTGGCGGACATGCGTCTCGGGATCGAACGAGAGCCAGTAGCCGGGGTAGCCGAGTGCCAGGAACTGGTCGATGTCTTCGCGGGGCCAGTCGTCCAGCAGATCGGCGATCGACGCCTTGGCGCGCTGCACGCGCACGTCGCGCTCGGTGGTGGCAAGCCCGCCCTCCAGCACCTCGGCGACGCGCGCGATACAGTTCGCGCAGCAGCGTCGCCTTCCAGCCGTTCCACACCTTCGGCGATACCGCGCGCATGTCGGCCACCGTCAGCACCAGCAACAGCCGCAGCCGCTCGGGCGACTGGATCGTGTCGGCGAGATCGAGGATGGTCTTCGGGTCGTCGATGTCGCGCTTGAACGCGGTCTGGCTGAGCAGCAGGTGGTGCAGCACGAGCCAGGAGACGGTTTCGGTCTCCTCGGCGGTCAGCCCGAGCGCCGGGGCCGACTTCCAGCGCCAGTTCGGCACCGAGCTCGGAATGGTCGCCGCCGCGGCCCTTGGCGATGTCGTGCAGCAGCATGGCCGACGTAGAGCGCGCGGCGCGACTGCAACTGGTCCGATCAGGTCGGTCGCGACGGGCGCGATCTGCGCCAGCTCGCCGCGTTCCAGCATGTTCAGCACGCGCACCGCCTCGATCGTGTGCTCGTCCACCGTGAACACGTGGTAGGTGTCGAACTGCATCTGGCCGACGATGCGCGCCCAGTCCGGCAGATAGCGGCCGAGGAAGCCGCTCTCGTTCATCACCGTGAGCCAGCGCGCGCCGTCGGCCTTCTGCCGGTCGGCATCGTTGCCGCACAGCAGGTTCAGGAACAGCGCCGCTGCCGCCGGGTCGCCGCGCAGCGCCACCGCGCGGCGCTCGTTGCGGATCAGCGCGCGCATGCCGAGCGGATGCAGTTCGAGGCCGCGGTCGCGCGCGATCTGCAGCATGCGCAGCATCATCGATCGGCTTCGTCGCGGATCTCGCTGCGGTCGGCGCAGAGCAGCTTGCCGTCGGCCAGCACGAAGCCGGCCTGCGAGCAGCGCCGCGTCCGTCTCGGCGGCAACGGCGGGCGGGCCGAGCGCCGCGCGCATCAGCGCCGGCTCCATCACATGGGTCAGCCGGCTGACCTCGCGCGCGGTCAGGAAGTAGTGGCGCATGAACCGCTCCACCCCGTCCTGGCGGCCGTGGCGGGTGTAGCCCATGCGGGCGCCGACCACGGGCTGCAGGTCGAAGGTCAGGCGTTCCTCGGCGCGGCCGGTGACGTAGTGCAGATGGAAGCGCAGCGTCCACAGGAAGTCCCACGAGCGCTGCGCCAGCCGCGCCTCGTCGGGCGTGATGATGCCGGCGGCCCGGGCCCTCGGCATGCGGCGAGTTCGTGGATGTCGCTGATGCCGAACACGTAGCGCGCCATCCAGTACAGCGTCTGCAGGTCGCGCAGCCCGCCGCGGCCTTCCTTGATGTTCGGCTCGACCACGAACGGGCTGTCGCCGTAGCGGCGATGGCGGGCGGCGCGCTCGGCCTGCTTGGCGGCGATGTAGCCGGCAGGCCCCGGCCGCCTGGCAGGCGGCGCGGAACGGACTGCGAAATCGGCGAACAGCGCGGCGTCGCCGGCGATCCGCCGCGCATCGAGCAGCGAGGTGCGCACCGTCGCGTCGCCCTTGGCTTCGGCCAGGCAATCGGCGACCGAGCGCGTCGCGTGGCCGACCTTGAGCCCGAGATCCCACAGGAAATACAGCATGAACTCGACCGCGCGCAGCGCGGCGGGGCTGGGTTCGTCCTGGGTCAGGAACAGCAGGTCGATGTCGCTGAACGGCGCCAGCACGGCGCGGCCGTAGCCGCCGGTGGCCGCCACCGACGAACCGGCCGACCTCCGGCGCGTCGATGCCGTCCTGCGACGGACAGTGCGTAGTCGAGCAGCGCCGACCAGCACGCCGTCGATATGGCCGGCGAGCAGCCGCGCCGCCTTCAGCCCGGTCAGGTTGCCCTGCGTCGAAGCTGTCGCGGACATGCGATCTGGATGCGGACGAGATGCCGGCGGAACACCGACGAGCGCCGCATCGCGCGGCACCGGGCCGTGTTCCAGCGCGACGAGCGACTGCCGCAGCAGCGATGGCAGCGTCCCGCGGCACGGACGGAAACGGGTGAGGGGGAGGACATCGCTAGGATGTTAGCGATGTCGTGTGCGCTGCAACAGCGCCCAACGACTTGAGGCGGTACAGCTCCTCCAGCGCCGCGCGCGGCGTCAGCTCGTCGAGGTCGATCGCCGCCAGCGCCTCCCGCAGCGGGTCCGTCGCCGCTTCCGAGGCAACATCAGGTTCCGGCGCGGCGGCGGCGAACAGCGGCAGGGCGGCGGCGTCGGTCAGCCGGCCGGCGCGCTTTTCCAGCGCTGCGAGCAATGCAGTCGCGCGCTTGACGACGGTCGCCGGCACGCCGGCCAGCCGTGCCACATGCACGCCCCAGCTGCGCCCGCCGGCGCCGGCGGCGACCTCATGCAGGAACACCACGTCCTGCTTCCATTCCCTGACCCGCATGGTGTGCGGCGCCAGCCGCGGCAGTTCGGCCGTCAGTTGCGCCAGTTCGTGGAAATGCGTGGCAAAGATGACACGGCAGCGCACCGCGTTGTGCAGCGCCTCCAGCACCGCCCAGGCGATCGCCAGCCCGTCCAGCGTCGCGGTGCCGCGGCCGATCTCGTCGACGATCACCAGGCTGCGTGGGCCGGCCTGATGCAGGATGGCGGCCGTCTCGGTCATCTCGACCATGAAGGTGCTGCGCCCGCGCGCCAGGTCGTCGGCCGCGCCGACGCGGGAGAACAGCCGGTCCACCACGCCGATCCGCGCACTCGCGGCCGGCACCGGCAGCCCGGCCTGGGCCAGGATCGCCATCAGCGCGTTCTGCCGCAGGAAGGTGGATTTGCCGGCCATGTTCGGCCCGGTCAGCAGCAGCACGCGCCGCTCCGGCGGCAAGGCGCAATCGTTGGGCACGAAGGCGGCGACGCCGGACAGCGCCGCTTCCACCACCGGATGCCGTCCGGCCTCGATGCGGAACTCGTTGTCATCGCTGACGGTGGGCCGGCACCACTGGCCGTTCTCGGCCAGCCGCGCCGCCGATTGCGCCACGTCGAGCGACGCCAGCGCCGCCGCGCAGCGCGCCAGCGCGTCGGCATGATGCAGCGCGCGGGCACATAGTTCGCCAAACACCAGCCGCTCGCGCGCGGCCGCCCGCTCGGCGGCCTCGGCGATGCGCCGGTCAAGCTCGGACAGTTCGCGCGAGGTGAAGCGGGCGCCGTTGGCCATGCCCTGGCGCAGTGTCAGTTCGGGGAACGCCCGCAGCTTCTCGACCGCCGCCGCCGGCGCCTCGACGACGTAGCCGAGTTGCGCGTGGTGGCGGATTTTCAGGCTCGCGACGCCGTATCGCTGCGCGTAGTCCAGTTGCAGCGTGGCGATCACGCGCCGGCTGTCGTCGCGCAGCGCGCGTTCGGCGTCCAGTTCGGCGTCGAACCCGGCAGCGATGGCACCGTCGTCGAGCCGCAGCGGCGCCGGTTCGGCCAGCGCCGCAGCCAGGACGGCGCGCAAGGTCCGGCGCCGGGTCCAGCGCGTCGCGCGCATCGGCGAGGAAGCCCGGCAACGGCCCGGCCAATGCCGCGCGCGCACACGCGCGCGGCGCGCCAGCCCGTCGCGCAGCGCTGCGAGGTCGCGCGGGCCGCCGCGCGCCGAGCGACAGCCGGGCCAGCGCGCGCGCCATGTCCGGCGCGCCGCGCAACGCCGCGCGGATCGCGGTGGCCGCCTGCGGGCTGGCGAGCAGGAACGACCAGCCATCCTGCCGCGCGGCGATGGCGGCCGGATCGGTCAGCGGGGCCGCCAGCCACTCGGCCAGCAGGCGCGCGCCGGCCGCCGTGGTGGTGCGCTGCACGGCCGCGAGCAGCGTGTGCGTGCCGCCGCCGTCGCGGGCCCGGATGATTTCCAGGCTGGCGCGCGTCGCAGCGTCCATCTCCATGCGCCCGGCGATCGCCGTGCGGCGCCGGGCGCGAGCAGATGCGGCAGCTTCCCCGCCTGCGTTGCGCGCACGTAGTCGAGCGCCAGCCCTGCCGCCGCCGCCTCGGCGTCCGAGAACGTGCCGAACGCGTCCAGGCTGGCCGCGCCGAACGCCTCGCCCACGCGCCGCCGCGCCTGCGCGGGCGGCGCGGTTGCCGGCTCCGGCGCGCGCCGCCGCTGCCCAGTCGCCGAGCGGGATCGCCGCGTGGCGCCAGGATCTCGGCCGGGTCGAGCCGCCCGAGCAGGCCGGGCAGGTCGGCGGCGGCGACCAGTTCGGTCTCGAACGACCCGGTGGAGACATCGATCCAGGCGGCGCCGATCGCGCGCCGTCGGCCGCCAGGGCGAGCAGCAGGTTCGGGCCGGCCGGCCTCCAGCAGCGCGTCTTCGGTCAGCGTGCCGGGCGTGACCAGCCGCACCACGGCGCGGCGGATCGGCGCCTTGCCGGTCCGGGCCGCGGGTCTTCCATCTGCTCGGCGACCGCGACGCGAAAGCCTCGGCGGATCAGGCGCAGCAGATAAGCGTCTGCCGCATGCACCGGCACGCCGCACATCCGGATCGGCACGCCGCCATGCTCGCCGCGCTGGGTCAGCGCGATGTCGAGCGCCGCCGCCGCCGCTTCGGCATCGCTGAAGAACAGCTCGTAGAAATCGCCCATGCGGAAGAACACGCAGCGCGTCCGGGTGTGCCTCCTTGGCGGCGAACCATTGCGCCATCGCGGGGGTGGCGCCCTGCGCGTCGGGGGTGGCGCGAGGCTCTGTCATACGGTCACGTTTAACCTGGGCGGGCCCGGAATGCGATGCGTGGCGCTTGTCCCCGGCCGTGTCCTGCCGCACGATGCGGGCAGGTCGAACGATCACGACAGAGAGGGAGAACGTCATGGCCGAGGGCAGCCACGAATCCGCGCACCGCGCGCGTCTCGGCCGAGGAGGCGCTCGCACTGCACGCGTCCGGCCGGCCGGGCAAGCTGGAAATCCGCATCACCAAGCCGCTGACCACGCGCGCGGGATCTGTCGCTGGCCTATTCGCCCGGGGTCGCCGAACCGTGCCTGCACATCCACCGCGACGCCGATCTCGCCTACGACTACACCACCAAGGGCAACATGGTCGCCGTGGTATCGAACGGCACCGCGGTGCTCGGCCTCGGCAATCTCGGCGCGCTTGGCCAGCAAGCCGGTGATGGAGGGCAAGGTCGCGCTGTTCAAGCGGTTCGCCGACGTCGACGGCATCGACCTGTGCATCAGCACCGAGGACGTGGACGCAGTTCGTCAACTGCGTCCGCTACCTCGGCCCCGAGCTTCGGCGGCATCAACCTGGAAGACATCAAGGCGCCCGAGTGCTTCATCATCGAGCGACCGGCTGCGCGAGCTGATGGACATTCCGGTGTTCCACGACGACCAGCACGGCACCGCCATCGTCGCCGCCGCCGGGCTGATCAACGCGCTGCCACCTGACCGGCCGCGACCTGAAGCGACACCAGGCTCGTGGTCAACGGCGCCGGCGCCGCCGCCATCGCCTGCGTCGAGCTGCTGAAGGCGATGGGCATGCGCACGACAACGTCGTGCTCTGCGACACCAAGGGCGTGGTCTACCAGGGCCGCACCGAGGGCATGAACCAGTGGAAGAGCGCGCACGCCGTCGCGACGCGCGCGCGCACGCTGACCGAGGCGATGGAGGGTGCGGATGCGTTCTTCGGCCTGTCGGTCAAGGGCGCGCTGACGCAGGACATGGTGCGCGGATGGCCGACAAGCCGATCATCTTCGCCATGGCCAACCCGGACCCGGAGATCACGCCCGAGGAAGCCCGCGCCGTCAGCCCGCATGCGATCATCGCCACCGGCCGCAGCGACTATCCGAATCAGGTCAACAACGTCCTCGGGTTTCCCGTACATCTTCCGCGGTGCGCTGGACGTGCGCGCGCGCACGATCAACGAAGCGATGAAAATCGCCGCCGCCGAGGCGCTGGCGCAGCTGGCGCGCGAGGACGTGCCGGACGAGGTCAGCACGGCCGGCGCCGGCCGCGAGCTGCAATTCGGCCCCGACTACATCATCCCCAACGCCTTCGACCCGCGCCTGATCTCCCGCCTGCCGCCGGCGGTCGCGAAGGCGGCGATGGACAGCGGCGTCGCGCGCCGGCCGATGGTCGATCTGCGCAAATACGCCCGCGAACTGTCCGGCCGGCTCGACCCGACCGCCAACGCGCTCGACGCGATCATGGAGAGCGTGCGCGCCGAACCCAAGCACGTGGTGTTCGCCGAGGGCGAGGAGGAAAAGATCGTGCGCGCGGCGGTCGCGTTCCGCAATGCCGGCTACGGCACGCCGATGCTGATCGGGCGCGAGGACCGCGTGCGCGCGACGATGGCCAGCCTCGGACTGCGGCCATGACGAAGGGCATGGAGATCCACAACGCGCGGCTGTCGCACCACAACCGCGAATACGCCGATTTCCTGTTCGGCCGGTTGCAGCGCCGCGGCTTCATGTTCCGCGACTGCCAGCGCATGGTCAACCAGGACCGCAACGTGTTCGCCGCCTGCATGGTCGCCACCGGCGATGCCGACGCCATGGTGACCGGGCTGACCCGCTCGGCGGCGGTATGCCTGGACGATATCGGGCTGGCCATCGACCCGCTGCCCGGCGGCATCGCCTTCGGCCTCACGCTGATGGTCGGCGCGCGCGGCACGACGATCTTCATCGCCGACACGCTGATGCATTTCCGCCCCGACCCGGCAGCAGCTTGCCGACATCGCTGTCGGCGCCGCGGCGGCGGCGCGGCGGCTCGGGCACGAGCCGCGCGTGGCGCTGCTGTCGCATTCCACCTTCGGCAACCCGATGCACGCCACCGGCAACACCATGCGCGATGCGGTGGCAGAGCTGGATGCGCGCGGCGTCGATTTCGAATACGACGGCGAGATGAGCCCGGACGTGGCGCTGGACCCGGCGTTCCGCGCGCTATATCCGTTCTGCCGGCTGACCGGCCCGGCCAATGTGCTGGTGATGCCGGGGCTGCACTCGGCGCACATCACCTCGCGGCTGGCGCCGCGGCTGGGTGAGCGGCGGCACCATCGGGCCGCTGATCATCGGCCTGACCCACGCCGGCGCAACTGGTGCCGATGGACGCCTCGGTGACCCAGATCGTCGAGATCGCGGCGCTGGCGGCGCACCAGACGGTCGCCCGCGAAGCCGGCGCGCTGTGACCGCCCGATCATTCGGCGAGGGTCCGTCTAGCGCAGGCCGAGTGCGGCGTAGAGGCGCTCACTGGGTGGCCAGGACGCCATGACCGCGCCGCGCCAGGCCACCGCGCCGAACCCGAGTGCCACCAGCAGCAGCAGGCTGAATACCCAGCCGACCAGTGCCACGCGCCGCCCGCGCGTCGGATCATCTTCGCGTGGCGGCGGGCGTTCATCCGGATCGATGGCGGTCAGACGGCGTTCGTCGCGGCCACGGTAGCTGGCGAGCTTCTTGGCTGGCTTGGCGCCGTCCGGGCGGGGCGGGGCCAGACGCCGCAGCTCGACGGGGGGCGGTTCGTCCAGCAGCGGCTGCATCGGCGACGGTGCCGGCGGCTCCGCGTTGCTCGGAGCCGTTTGGGGTTCCCGGCCCGGCGTCCATTCCGTGCCGCAGCGAACGCACCGCACCGCGCGTTTGCCAGGGGCCAGAATGCTCTCTGGCACCTCGTATGCGGCGTCGCAGGACGGACAGACGATTTGCATATGCGGACTTTGTTACGATACGAGATCCTGAACGCGCGATCGCCTGCTTGCAACAGATGCGATCGACGGGATGTGGCGGCATGCTATTCCGCCGATTGCTTAGCGATGGCACAACAGCGCGTGGAGCGTGGCACGCCAATGATTCGTCTCGACGCGGTGGGTCTGCAGTACCGACCGGGCCGGGCGGACGGGGACGGAGGCGTTGCACGACCTCAGTTTCGCCATCCCGGAGGGCGGTTTCCGCTGGCTGCTCGGCGCGTCGGGCGCCGGCAAGTCGAGCTTGCTGCGGCTCTGCATCTGGCCGTGCGGCCGACGGGCGGGCGGCTGTTCGTGCTGGGCAAGGATGTCGGCCGGCGCGCGGCGGCGCGACCTGCCGGCGCTGCGGCGGCGCATCGGCATGGTGTTCCAGGATTTCCGGCTGATGCCGCACCTTTCGGCGTTCGACAACGTGGCGCTGCCGCTGCGCCTCGCCGGCCTGCCGGAAGGGCAGGCGCGCACCGATGTCGACGGAGATGCTGCGCTGGGTCGGGCTGGCGCGACCAGATGCGACGCGCGGCCGGCGGAACTGTCGGGCGGCGAGCAGCAGCGCGTCGCGATCGCGCGGGCCGTGGTCGCCCGGCCCAATCTGCTGCTGGCCGACGAACCGACCGGCAACCTCGACGACGTGCAGGCCGAGCGGCTGATGCTGCTGCTGAAGGAGATGAACCGGCTCGGCGCGACGGTCGTGGTGGCCACGCACAACGAGGCGCTGGTCGCGCGCCATCCCGGCCGGGCATTGCGGCTGGAACAGGGGCGGCTGGTGGGCGATGGCTAGGGACGCAAACGGCGGCGACAGGGCCTTGACCAGCGGCGACGATCTGGGCCTGAGCGTGCGCTGGGCGACCGCATGCTGCCGCTGCTGGTGGCGGCGATGACGTTTCTGGCCGCGCTCGCGCTGGCCGGCTCGGCCGGGGCCGCGGCGCTGGTGCGGCACTGGCAGAGGGTGCGGCCTCGGCGCTGACGGTGCAGGTGCCGTCGCCCGCCACGCCCCTGCCGCGCGAAGGCGACGGGCCGGAGCAGACCCGGCTCGACCCGTGCTGGCGGTGCTGCGCGCGGTCTCCGGCGATCGCCGTCCGTGCATGCGCTGACGCGAGGCCGAGCTGACCCACTGCTGCGGCCCTGGCTCGGCGACACGGCACGTCGCTCGTCGCTGCCGCTACCGGCGGTGTCGCAGGTGCATCTGGCCGGCGGCGGGCGGATATTGCGGCCCTGCAGTCGCGGCTGGCGGCGGCGGTGCCCGGGACGCTGGTGGAGAGCCACGGCGAATGGGTGCAGCGCCTTGCGTGCTGGCGCGCAGCCTGCAGGCCTGCGCATGGCTCGCGCTTGCGGTGGTCGCGGTGGTGGCGGCATCGGTGATCATGGTGGTCGCCACGCGCGCCGGGCTGTCGGCGCGGCGCGATTCGATCGACATCGTGCATGGCCTCGGTGCCACCGACGGCTACATCGCCGGCCGCTTCGCCGCGCGGCGCGACCAAGCTGACGGCGATCGGCGCAGTGCTCGGCGCCGTGGCGGCGGTGCCGGTGCTGCTGGCGCTCGCCACGCTGGCCGCTCCGTTCGTCTCCGCGCCTCACCCACACCCGACATGGCGGCCGACGCGGCGACCGACATGGCGGACCTTGCGGCAGCCTCGGCGACGTTGCGCACCTGCCGCCGGAGGTGTGGCTGGGTCTGCTGGCACTGCCGATCGCGGCCTCGCTGATCGGGTTCCTGACCGCGCAAGGCACGGTGCGCCGCTGGCTGCGGCAACTGCCATGATACGGCGATGGTGACGCACCGGCGACGGCTGCGGGGGCGCCTGCTGCTGGCCGGGCTGTCCGGCGCGGCGGTGCTGGGGCTGCTGTGGGCGGCCGGCTTTGCTGGTTCCTGCGCTCGGCGCTGATGCAGACCGAGTCGCCGCCGCCGCCGACGGCATCGTGGTGCTGACCGGCGGCGCCGGACGGGTGGAGGCGGCGCTGCACCTGCTGGCCGACGGACGCGCGCGGATGCTGCTGGTCTCCGGCGTCGGCGGTGCGGCCGGATTTCGCCGATCTGGCGCATCTGCGCGCGCGTCGACCCGCATGCTCGGCGCCGCGTGACGCTGGGCCGCGAGGCCGCCTCGCACGCGCGGCAACGCGGCCGAAACCGCGGACTGGGCGCGCAGCAACGCCATCCGCTCGCTGATCGTGGTCACCGCCGGCTACCATATGCCGCGCGCGCTCGACCGAACTCGGGCGCGCGATGCCGGACGTGGTGCTGTATCCGGCGCCGGTGCTGCCGCCAGCCTTGCGCGGCGGCGCGCAGGCAGCGGTGCTGCCGATGCTGGTTGGCGAGTACAGCGAAATTCCTGGCTGCCGAAATCGGCCTGACCGCGCTCGACCTGCACCCTGGCGGCGCGCGGACGGGCGGGCCGGGCTGGATACCCCGGGGGACCGCGGCGGATGATCTGGCTGCGCTCGGCGCTCTTCGACCTTTGGTTCTTTGGCCTGACGCTGGTGTTCGTGATCGGCGGCGTGGCCGCTGCGCGCGGTCGGCGCCGAACCGGGCGATGGCCTATGCGCGGCTCTGGGCGCGGCTCGTGCTCGATGGGCTGCGCGTGCTCTGCGGCATCACCTGGCAGGTGAGCGGCCTGGCAGCACCTGCCGTCGAGCGGCCGGCGCTGATCGCCTCGATGCACCAATCGGCGTTCGACACGCTGGTATGGGAAGTGCTGGCGCCCATTTCGCCTTCGTGCTGAAGCGGGAACTGACGCGCATCCCGCTGTTCGGGCCGATGCTGCGCGCCGACCGGCATGATCGCGGTCGACCGCGCATGCCGGCGCCGCGGCGATCCGCGACCTGCTGCGCGGCGGCGAGCCTGCGGCGGCCGCGCGGACGGCAGATCATCATCTTCCCCGAGGGCACGCGGGTCGCGCCCGGCGCCACGGCCACGCTGCATCCGGGCGTCGCAGCGCTGGCGGCACGGACGCGGCTGCCGGTAATTCCGGTGGTCGACCGATTCCGGCCGTGCTGGGGGCGGCGCGAGTTCCGCAAGCGGCCGGGCGTGATCAGGCTCGCGATTCAGCCGCCGATCGACCGGGGCTGCCCGCGGGCGGAATTGATGGCGCAGCTGGAAGCAGCCTTCGCGCGCGGTCGGGCGGACCTCGCCAGCCCTGTGGATAACTCTGTGGGTGAGACCGGCGCTGCGCTTGTCACCGAGTGCGAGTTAGGTTTTGCAATACATTGCTGGATAATCTGCGCGTTTTTGCGGTTTGTTGCGGTATGCAGCGTTTCGCGCGACGCTGGGGATTGTCCCGCGTCGCGGGGATTTCCGCCGCCGGCCGGGCGGCCTATAAGCGCCGGATGAATCAGCATTTTGTTACAGGTGCATGATGCGCCGGCTGGTAATCGGGCTGCTCGCGGCGCTGGCGTCTGGCCGTGGTCGTCAGTTTCGCGCTGTGGCGCTGGGCGGAGGCCGGCTGCGACGGCGGATTCGCGCCTGGGCCGCACGGGAGGCGGCGCAGGGCTGGACCGTGCAGCCGGCGCGGTGGAGCGCGGCGGCTGGCCGTTGGCGGCTCGACTGACACTGCCGCGACCTCACCGCTAACCGGCGGCGCGCCGCAAATCCCCGGCGGCGCTGGCTGGCACAGCGCCAGCGTGACGCTGCGGCTCGACCTGCTGCACCCCGAGGTGCTCGAGCGTGCTGTTCGGCGGCCAGCAGTCGGTGCGCGCGCCGGCGGCGGCCGCCAGCTGCCGTTCATTGCCGACGCGGTTCGTGCGTCACGCTGCCGCTGACGGCCAACGCGCCGCCGCAAGCGGCGCGCGCTCGACGCGGCCGGCATCCGGTTCGCCGCGCCGGCGGACGGGCTGACGATCGGGCTGCTGCAAGGGCAGGCGACATGGCAGCCGGCGGCGGCGGCCGGCGCGCCGCCGTGGCGCTGCGGCTCAGTGCCGAGGCGATCGCGCTGCCGCCGCCACCCGCGCCGCAGGCCGCTCTCGGGGCCGCACATCGCCTCGGCGACCATCGACGGCGCGCTGACGGGCCCGCTCCCGCCGACTCGGCGACCCGGCGACGCGATGGCTGCGGCGTGGCGGGACAGGCGGCGGCAAGCTGCGATGCTGCGGCAGCTGGCGGTGGGCTGGGGTCCGCTCGGCGTCACCGGCACGGCCGGCTTCTCGCTGGACGCGGCGATGCAGCCGAGCGGCGACGGCGCCGCTGCGGCTGGTCGGCTACGAGGAGGCGCTGACGGCGCTGGCGGCCGGGCACCGTGATGTCACGCGCATGCGGCGCAGGCGGCGCACGCGGTGCTGGGGCTGCTGGCGCAGCCGCCGGCGCGACGGCGGTGCGCCGGCGTCGAGGTGCCGCTGACGCTGCACGACCGACGCTGGCGCTCGGCATGATCCCGCTGGCTGCGCGTGCCGAAAACTGACTCTGGCCAGACGCGCCCGTGATCGGCTATGGTGACGCCATGACGCTCCGGATCCGCAGCGCGCGAATTACCAGCCCGGCTGCCTGACGCAGCCGGGCCTGTCGCGCGCCTGCCTGTCTTCGTCCGGAGAGTTTTCCCGATGGTCGTATGAACCTTGGACCCTGGTGGGTCTGCACGCCTCCGTCCGATTCAGCCTGACGGCCGATGCCGCGGCCCGGCCTGCTGCCGCGGCTGCTGCAACCGTTCGCCAAGCGCGACCTGAGCCCCGACCTGTTCGAGGCGCGCGCGACGGCGAGGAGATGCGTGTCGAGATCGCCATGCACGCGATGCCGGCCGAGATGGTGCATCTGGTCGAGGGCAATCTGCGCCAGGTCGTCGGCGTGCAACAGCGTGACCCCGCGGCAGGAGATCACCGGCGTCGTGCAGCGGCGGGCGGCGTAGACACCCGCGCCCCCCGGCCGGCGCTTCACGCCACCGTCAACGCGGTAGTCGGTTATTGAGCATATATACTCGGGGCATCGGCGCCGCGGGTTACCGGCGCTGACTGCCAGCTAGCCGCTCGGCCACGTCGCCTCCGGAGGTCATATGCCAACTCCTGACGCCGTGTTTCTGGCACGCTTACAATTCGCCTTCACCATCGGCTTCCATATCGTGCTGCCCGCCTTCTCGATCGGGCTGGCCAGCTACCTCGCGGTGCTGGAAGGGCTGTGGCTGCGCACCGGGCGGCAGGTCTATCCAGGACCTGTTCCAGTACTGGGTGAAGGCCTTCGCGCTGGTGTTCGCGCATGGGCGTCGTCTCCGGCCTCGTCATGTCCTACGAGTTCGGCACCAACTGGAGCGCAGTTCGCCGACAAGGCCGGGCCGGTGATCGGCCCGCTGATGGGCTACGAGGTGCTGACGGCGTTCTTCCTGGAAGCCGGCTTCCTCGGCATCATGCTGTTCGGCCTGCGCAAGCGTCGGGCCGGCCTGCACTTCGCCGCGACCTGCATCGTCGCGTTCGGCACGCTGATCAGCGCGTTCTGGATTCTGTCGGCCAATTCCTGGATGCAGACGCCGCGCGGCTACACGCATCGACGCGCGGACGGCCATTTCGTGCCGGCCGACTGGTCGGCGATCATCTTCAATCCGTCGTTCTTCGTACGGCTGCCGCATATGGTGCTGGCGGCCTACCTCAGCGTCGCGTTCTTCGTCGGCGCGGTCGGCGCCTGGCATCTGCTGCGCGACCGCGGCAACGTCGGCGGCGCGCACCATGTTCTCGATGGCGATGTGGATGGCCACCTTCGTGGCGCCGGCGCAGATCGTCATGGGCGACCTGCACGGGCTGAACACGCTGCACTACCAGCCGGCCAAGATCGCCGCGCTGGAAGGCGACTGGGAGACCGCGCACGGCCGCGCCGCTGATCCTGTTCGGCTGGCCCGACATGCAGCGGCGAGCGCACCGACTACGAAATCGCGCATCCCGCATCTCGGCAGCCTGATCCTGACGCATGACTGGAACGGCGAGGTGAAGGGCCTGAAGGCGTTCCCGCCGGCACGATCGGCCCTATTCGCCGGTGGTGTTCTTCGCGTTCCGCATCATGGTCGGCCTCGGCTTCCTGATGGCGGGCGTCGGCCTGGCCAGCCTGGTGCTGCGCCGCGGCGGGCGGCTGTACCACGCGCGAGTGGCTGCAACGGCATCGTCGGTGGCGATGGCGCCGGCCGGGTTCATCGCCCTGCTGTGCCGGCTGGGTGGTCACCGAGGTCGGGCGCCAGCCGTACACCGTCTATGGCCATGCTGCGCACCGCGCGACAGCGTCTCGCCGATCGGCCTGCCGGGCGTCGCGACCTCGCTCGCCGCGTTCGCGATCGTGTATCTCATCGTCTATGGCGCCGGCTTCGTCTTATCTGCTCGCGCTGATGCGCGCGGCCGCCGGTAGCCCGGCGAGCGCGGGCCGCGCCCGCAGCGTGCCGATCCGCAGCGCCGGCATCACGCCCGGGCCCGCCCGCCGCGATGCGCGGCCATCGCGGCCGCGGCGGAGTGACGCGCCATGATGACGCTGCCATGGCTCGATCTGCCGCTGATCTGGGCCGGGCTGATCGCCTTCGCGGTGCTGGCCTATGTGGTGCTCGACGGGTTCGACCTCGGCATCGGCATCCTGTTCGCGGTCGAGCACGAGGCGCACGGACCGCGACGTGATGGTGAACTCCATCGCGCCGATCTGGGACGGCAACGAGACCTGGCTGGTGCTGGGCGGCGGCGGCCTGTTCGCGGTGTTCCCGCTGGCCTACGCGGTCATCATGCCGGCGCTGTATCCGACCATCATCGCCATGCTGCTGGCGCTGATCTTTCGCGGCGTGGCGTTCGAGTTCCGCTTCCGCGCGCACTCGCGCGCCGGCCGCGCCGCCTGGGACTTCGCGTTCTTCGGCGGCTCGACGGTGGCGGCGTTGTGCCAGGGGCTGACGCTCGGCGGGCTGCTGCAGGGCATCCACGTGGTCAACCGCGCCTATGCCGGCGGCTGGTGGGACTGGCTGACGCCATTCACGCTGCTGTGCGGCCTCGCCGTGGTGATCGGCTACGCGCTGCTCGGCGCGACCTGGCTGGTCTGGCGCACCGAGGGCGCGTTGCAGCGCCGCTGCCGGCGCCATGCGCGGCCGGCTGGGCGCGGCGACGCTGGCGCTGATCGTGGTCGTCAGCCTGTGGACGCCGCTGCTCAACCCGGCGTTCGCGCGAGCGCTGGTTCGGCTGGCCGGGCATCGCTGCTGACCAGCCCGGTGCCGATGCTGGTGGCGCTGCTGGCCTCGGGTTCTGGCGCGGCCTCGTCGCCGAGCAGCAGGTCGACGCCGTTCCTGTGCGCGCTCGGCTGGTTCGTGCTGTGCTTCGCCGGGCTCGGCATCAGCCTGTACCCGCTACATCGTGCCGCCCGACATCACGATCTGGCAGGCCGCGGCGCCGCCGCCGAGCCAGGCGTTCCTGCTGGTCGGCGCGGTGGTGCTGATGCCGATCATCCTGGCCTATACCGGGCTACGCCTACTGGGTGTTCCGCGGCAAGGTGCAGCACGGGGTGGGCTATCACTGATGGGACGGCGGCTGCTCTGGTTCGCGGCATTGTATGTGGCGGGCGTATTGACGGTCGGGGTCATCGCGTACGGGTTGAAGGCGCTGCTGCCGCATGCTCCGTGACCGCGTGTGGGGTGCCACAGTCGCGTTGCGCCTGCTGGCGCGTGCCTTGTTTCAGCCGCGTCCGACGCCTGTCACGCTCGCCGAACGGCTGGCCGCCCTGCCGCCGCATGCGCCGACCGAGGCCGAGGCCACCATCCATTGGGACGACCACCAGATCCCGTATATCGAGGCGGCACGCGACGACGATCTCGCTGTGGCGCTCGGCATGGTCCACGCGCATCTGCGGCTGATGCAGATGGAGACGTTGCGGCGCCTGTCGC
Organism: uncultured Pseudomonadota bacterium; assembly: GCA_963764895.1. Classification (GTDB taxonomy): domain Bacteria; phylum Pseudomonadota; class Alphaproteobacteria; order Acetobacterales; family Acetobacteraceae; genus CAVXUK01. The sequence goes on along the minus strand of CAVXUK010000004.1, from coordinate 1,091,511 downwards.
AAGGCCGCGTGGCCGAGGTGGCGGGGCCGCTGGCCGTGGACCTGGACCGGGCCTTGCGCCTGTTTGATTTCGGTCGTGCCGTGCCGGCCATCATTGCCGGCCTGTCGGACGACACGCGGCGCTGGGCGGAGGGATTCCTGCGCGGCGTCAATCACGTGATCGCCCACGCGCCGCCGCCGCCCGAATTCGCATTGCTCGGGATCGGGCGGGAGGCATGGACGCTGTCCGACCTGTTCACCGCCACGCGGCTGGCCGGGGCGGACGTGAACTGGATCGTCTGGGCGCGCCTGCTGCGTGCGCGGGCCACGATGTCTGCCGAGGCGTGGCGTGCGCTGTGGCCGCTGCTGCTCGGCGGTGCCGCGCCGCCGCCCGAGCCGGGGGCGGAAGAGACGCTGGCGGCGTTCGCCCGCACGGGCAGCAATGCGGCGGCCCTCGCCGGCTGGCGCAGCCGCAGCGGCGCGGCGCTGCTGGCGGCCGATCCGCATCTGTCGGTCAACGTGCCGAATATCTGGCTGGCCTGTGCGTTCCGCTCGCCGGGCTACAATGTGGCGGGGCTGATGCCGGCGGGATTTCCGATCGTCGCCATCGGCCGCAACCCGTTTCTCGCCTGGGCCGGAACCAGCCTGCACGCTGCCAGCAGCGACCTGTTCGACGCCTCCGCGCTGGAGCTGACCGAACGGCGCGAAACGATCCGCGTGCGCGGCGCCGGGGAACGGACGATCGTGCTGCGTGAGTCGCCGCTGGGTCCCGTGGTCAGCGACGGCATGATCTTCCGCGGTAAAGCGCCTTTGGCGCTGCGCTGGACAGGCCACGACCCCAGCGATGAGATGGCTGCGATGCTGGGCGTGATGCGCGCCGACGGGCCGGACTCGTTCCGCGCCGCGCTGGGCAGTTTCGCCATCCCCGGCCAGAACATGATTTTCGCGACCCGCGACGGGCGCGTCGGCAAGCTGCTGGCCGCGCGGCTGCCGCGCCGCAGCCTGGTTCCGCCGGCCGATCTGGTGCTGGCGCCCGAGGCCGCGGCGGCCTGGGCAAATCCGGTCGGCACCGACGAATTGCCGTACTGGCCGGACCCCGAGAGCGGTGTCGTCGCGTCCGCCAACGACCCGCCGGAGTCGGGCGACGTGCCGGCCGGATTCTTCTTCTCGCCGCAGGATCGGGTGCAGCGCATCAACGCGTTGCTGTCCGGCGATGACAGGCTCGGGCTGGAGGCGATGGCCGCGCTGCAACGCGACGTGACCGTGCCCGGGATGCTGGCGGTCCGCGACAGGCTGCTGGCACGCATCGGCGAACGGGGCGGCCGACTTGCCTGCGTGCAGGCGCTCGCCGACTGGCGCGGCGGCTATGAAGCCGATTCGCGCGGTGCGCTGGCCTATGAGGTGCTGCTGGCCGAACTCGCGCATGGCCTCGACCGCCAAGGCCTGATCCCGCGCGTCTCGGCGGTGTGGACCGCGCGGGCCTTGCTGGCCGAGGCGATTCTGGCCACGCCGGAGGCGCAGCTGCAACCGGCGCTCGACCGTGCCTTGCGCGCGACGGAGCGCGTGTTGCGGCGCCGGCGGAACTGGGGCGGCATTCACCGCATGCGGCTGCACCATCAGTTGGCGGCAGTGCCGCTGCTCGGCCGGCGGTTCCGCTACACCGACACCGCCTCGCCGGGCGGCAACGACACGCTGGACAAGACCGGTCACGGGCCGGCCCGCGGCCGCCACGGGGTGACCTATGGCGCCTCGGCGCGCTTCCTGGCGGACATGGCGGAGCCGGATGCGAACAAGCTGGTTCTGCTCGGCGGCCAGGACGGGTGGCTGGGCAGCTCGACCTTTCTCGATCAGGCGGCGCTGTGGCAGGCGGGGCGCTATATCGACATCCCGCTGCGGCCGGAGCCGGCGCGGGCGTGGCCGCATCACACGGTCCTGCGGCCCGGCTGATGCTGGACGCAACGCCGCTGCTGCGCGCCTACGCAGCCCGGCGGCTGTCACGGCTGGCGGCGCAGGACCCGGCGGCGACGCAACGGCGGCAATTGCTGACGCTGGTGAGACGGGCACGCGCCACGCGCTTCGGCCGCGACCATGATTTCGCCGCCATCCGCGACGTCACGGACTTTCAGCGCTGCGTGGCGCTGCGCCGCTGGGAGGATTTCTGGCGCGACTACTGGTCCGCGCCGTTCCCCTGTCTGGACGACGTGACGTGGCCGGGACGCATCCCGACATTCGCCAATACCTCCGGCACGACGGGGGCGGCCACCAAGCGCATCCCGGTCAGCCGCGCGATGCTGCGTGCCAACCGGCGCGCCGCGCTGGAAGTGCTGGTGTTCCACCTGGCGCGCCGCCCGCACAGCCGCGTGCTGGCCGGGCGCAATTTCATTCTTGGCGGCAGCACGGCGCTGGAAAGGCTCGCACCCGGCATCACCGCCGGCGACCTCAGCGGCATCGCGGCGGCCGACATCCCCTGGTGGGCGCGGCCGCGCACGTTTCCGCCCGAGACGCTGGCGCTGTTAGGGGACTGGGAGCGCAAGGTCGCCACGCTCGCGCCGCTGTCGCTGCACGCCGATGTCAGCAGCTTTTCCGGCACGCCGAGCTGGATGCTGCTGTTCCTGGAGCATCTGGCCCGGCTGCGCCAGGGCGAGCGGGCAGCCACGCTATATCCGAAGCTGGAACTGGTGGTGCATGGCGGCATCGGCTTCGCCCCCTACCGCACCCAGTTTGCGAGCTGGCTGGAGGGCAGCCGCGCCGAAACCCGCGAAGTGTATCCGGCCAGCGAGGGGTTTTTCGCGGTCGCCGACCGCGGCGACGACGAGGGCTTGCGGCTGATCCTCGATAACGGCCTGTTCTACGAATTCGTCCGCCCGACCGACCTGGACAGTGCCAACCCCGACCGGCGCTGGATCGGCGATGCCGAATTGGGGGTGGAGTACGCGCTGGTGGTCTCCAGCAATGCCGGCCTGTGGGCCTACGTGGTCGGCGACACGGTGACGCTGATCGAGCGCATGCCGCCGCGGCTGAAGGTCACCGGGCGAACCACGTGGTCGCTGTCGGTCGCCGGCGAGCATCTGATCGGCCAGGAACTCGATGCCGGCATGGCGGAGGCGGCGCGGGCGCTGGGCGGCACCGTCACCGACTATGCCGCCGCCGTCGTGGCACCGGACGCGGCGGACCCGCGCGGCGGGCATCTGTTCATCGTCGAGGTCGCCGGCGTCACCGCCGGGTCGGCCGAGGCGTTCGCGCAGGCACTGGATGCGGCACTGGCACGGCTGAACGCGGATTACGCGGCGCACCGGCAAGGCGGCTACGGCATGCGCCCGCCGCGCGTGGTGCTGGTGCCGCAGGGTGGTTTCGCCGCCTGGATGCGCGGGCGAGGCAAGCTCGGCGGGCAGAACAAGGTGCCACGCGTGATCGCCAACGCGGACCTGCTGGAAGACCTGCGCCGTTTCGTAGGGGACACCGGCGGTTGACGGCGATTTCTTGCCTTCATGTTGCCGTACCTGGCAGCACTCCTTCCCGAATGAGGAGAGAGCCCGGGTGACGATCACCCATGTGGACGTGGCGCAAGCCCAGCAGGCCCCGGTCCCCGCCGCCTGGTCCGGCCGTGCGCTGGCCGTGGTGGTGCCGACGCTGAACGAAAGCGCCAACATTCCGGTGCTGGTCGCGCGGCTGCACGAAGCGCTGGCCGGCATCGAATGGGAAGTGGTGTTCGTCGACGACGATTCGCGCGACGGTACCGCCGATGTCGTGCGTGCCATCGCGCAGACCGATCCGCGCGTGCGCTGCATTCAGCGCATCGGCCGGCGCGGCCTGTCCAGCGCCTGCGTCGAAGGCATCCTGGCGACGTCCACGCCCATCATCGCGGTGATGGACGCCGATCTGCAGCACGACGAGACGTTGCTGCCGCGCATGTTCGCGGCGGTGCGCGACGAGGGCATCGATGTCGCGGTGGCCAGCCGCTACGTCTCCGGCGGCAGCGTGGGCGAGTGGAACAGCGGACGCGTCCGCATGAGCGGGTTCGCGACCAAGCTGAGCCGGCTGATCGTCAAGGCCGACATCGCCGATCCGATGAGTGGCTTCTTCATGCTGCGCCGCTCCGCCTTCAACGAGGCGGTGCGCAACGTCTCCGGCCAGGGCTTCAAGATCCTGCTGGATCTGTTTGCCTCCGCGCCACGCGCGCTGCGCTTCCGGGAATTTCCGTTCCGCTTCCGCGCGCGCCAGTTCGGCGAGAGCAAGCTCGATTCGATGGTGGCGTGGGAATACCTGATGCTGATCGCCGACAAGCTGATCGGCCACATCATCCCGGTGCGCTTCGTGCTGTTCGCGTTGATCGGCGGGGTGGGCGTGCTGGTCAACCTGGTGGCGCTGCGGGCGTCGCTGCAAGCCGGCGCGCGCTTTGCGGTGGCCGAGACGGTGGCCACGCTGGCGGCCATGGTGTGCAATTTCCTGCTCAACAACCAGCTGACCTATCGCGACCGCCGGCTGAAGCGGTGGCGGCTGGTGCGCGGGCTGGTGACGTTCTGCATCGGGTGCAGCATCGGCGCGGTGGCCAATGTGGGCATCGCGGCACAGGTGTTCGGGCAGGGTAGAAGCTGGTGGCTGGCGGGTCTGGCGGGCGCGCTGATCGGCGCAGTATGGAACTATGCGATCGCTTCCACGTACACCTGGGGGCGGGCGCGCTGAGATAAAAAGCGGGAGGGCGCCGAATGCCGATCTACGAGTATGTGTGCGGCGACTGCGGCCCGTTCACCGGCATGGCGCCGATGGCGGCCTTCGCGGCGCCGCAGCCCTGCCCCGCTTGCGGCGAATTGGCACCGCGCAATCTGGTGACGGCGCCGGCGCTCGGCGGGCCGGTGGGGGCGTCGCAGGCCGCCACCGCCGGACGGCCGAGTCACGCGGCGGGCTGCGGTTGCTGCGGCCCGCGCCGGTCGCTGCGGGCCGAGGCAGTGCCGGCGCGCAAATAGGGGTTACGGCGAGGGCACGCGCGGGAAGCGCGCCCTGGCTTCCAGTTCCTCAAGCGGCATCGTGTTGCGCACATACATCTGGCTGGCATCGCGCGGCGGCAGCCAGTCCCAGGCGGTCTGGCGGCCCTGGCGCAGGGCAGCCACCACGAACAGCCGGCGGCGCTGGCTTTCCAGCACCTCGGCCTGCAAGGCGCCGATATCCCAGCGCCGCGCCACCTCGGCCCGGTAGGCGGCTACTTGGGCGGCCGCCGCAGGGGTTTCGGCCAGATTGGTTTGCTCATCGGGGTCGGACGCGACGTCGTACAGCAGGTCCGGGTCGCCCGGCGTGTGGATAAATTTTTCGGCGCCACGGCGGATCATCACCATCGGTGCCACGACGCCCTCGGCCAGATATTCGCCGATCACCTCGTCATGCCCGCCGGTGCGCGACAGATGCGCGAGCAGGCTGCGGCCGTCGATCGGGGTGGCATAGTCCGGCGCGCGCCCGTCGCCGGCGATCTCGGCCAGCGTCGGCAGCAGATCGACCAGCGAGACCGAGGCGGCCACGCGCCCGGCGGCGAACTGCGACGGCGCGTGGACGATCAGCGGCACGCGGCTGGCCGGTTCGTGGAAGTTCATCTTGAACCACAGCCCGCGCTCGCCCAGCATTTCGCCGTGGTCGGCAATGACGATCACGATGGTGTCGTCGGCCAGCCGCGCCGCCGCGAGCGCCGCGAGCACGCGGCCGATATTGTCGTCGACGTAGGAGATTTCGCCGAAATAGGCGTGGCGGGCGGCGCGGACCTGCGCCGGCGTGACCGCTTGCCGGTCCAGGCCGATGACATGGCGCAGGCGCCGCGCATGCGGGTCGGTGGCGGCTTTGGCGACGCGGGGCATGTCGATCGCGTCGGGCGCGTAGCGGCTCAAGTAATCCTCGGTGATCGCGAACGGGTCGTGCGGATGGGTGAACGACACCGTCATGCAGAACGGCCGCCGATCGCTGCCGCGCGCGATGTCGAACAGACGTTGCTGGGCCGTGAACACCACCTCCTCGTCGTAGTCGATCTGGTTGGTGCGCGCGCAGGCACCGGCCTGGGTGACCGAGTCCATGGTGTGGTACCAGTCCGGCCGCTCGGCGAATCGCGTCCAGTCCGGCGTCCAGGCGTAGTCGGCCGGGTAGATGTCGGTGGTCAGCCGCTCCTCGAACCCGTGCAACTGGTCGGGTCCGCAGAAATGCATTTTGCCGGTCAGGATGGTGCGGTAGCCGGCGCGCCGCAGGTAGTGCGCGAAGCTCGGCATCTGCGAGGGGAATTCTGCCGCGTTGTCATAGACGCCGGTGGCCGACGGCAGCCGCCCATACGTCAGCACGCCACGTGATGGCGCGCAGAGCGGCGTGTTGCAATAGGCGCTCTCGAACACCACGCCGCGTTCGGCCAGCGCATCGAGATGCGGCGTCTTGGCCACGCGGTTGCCATACGCAGGCAGGGCCGGGGCCCCCAGCTGGTCGGCCATCAGGATCAGGATGTTGGGCTGCGCGGCCATACGGTGGTGTTCGCCGATCGGGCGGGGGTGTACGGCTGGTCAGGAATTGTAGGCGATCAGCGACTCGAACGGCACGTCCAGCCGCGCGCGGCCGCCAAGGAAGGTCAGTTCGATCAGCGAAATGGCGGCGGGCACCGTGGCTCCGACCTGCCGCAGCAGCGAGATGCCGGCGGCCATCGTGCCGCCGGTCGCCAGCAGATCGTCCACCACGATCACGCGCTGGCCGGGCGTCACCGCGTCGGCCTGGATCTCGATGCGGTCGCTGCCGTATTCCAGCGCGTAATCCAGCGCCACCGTGGCGCCGGGCAGCTTGCCGCGCTTGCGCAGCATCACGAAGCCGCAGCCGAGCTTGAGCGCCAGCGGCGCCGCGAGCAGGAAACCGCGCGACTCGACACCGGCGAGCAAGTCCGGCTGGTAGGAGCGCGCCAGCTTCGCCAACCGCCCCATGGCGACCTGCCAGGCATCCGCATCGCGCAGCAGCGTGGAGATGTCGTAGAACAGGATTCCCGGTTTCGGAAAATCCGGTATGCCGCGAATGTGGTCCTTGAGATCCATGCGCCGACGGCTCCTGACAGGAGCCCCGTGTATAACGGCGGCCAACGCCCCGGCAAGGCCACGCGCGTGAGGCGCAACGGCAGCGGGCGGGAATGGTCGGAGTGAGAGGATTCGAACCTCCGGCCCCTGCGTCCCGAACACAGTGCTCTACCAGGCTGAGCTACACTCCGGCCAAGGCGGCGCGTATAGCCCCGCCCCGCCGGAGAGGCAAGCGGCCTACAGCAGCCCAGGTACGCCGCCGGGCGCCGGGCCGACCTGCGCAAGGCGGGCAAGCAGGGCGGGCACGCCGGTGACGACCTCGTACAGGTCCCGCGCGTCCGGGGGCGCGAAGCCGTCGGCGATGCAGCCTTCGATCAGGCCGAGCAACGGTGCCGCCGAGCCGTCGACGTCGCAGATCAGGATCGGCTTGTCGTGCAGCCGCAACTGCCGCCAGGTCAGGATCTCGAAGGTCTCGTCGAACGTGCCCAGACCGCCGCAGAACGAGACGAACGCGTCCGACAGCTCGAACATGCGCCGTTTGCGGGTGTGCATGCTGTCGGTGACGATCAGCTCGCTGACGCCGGCATGCGCCACTTCGCTCTGTTCCAGGAATTCCGGGATGACGCCCACCACGCTGCCGCCGGCGGCCAGCACGCCGTCGGCCATCGCGCCCATCAGCCCGACCCGGCCGCCGCCATAGACCAGCGTGATGCCGGCCCGGCCAAGCCCCTCGCCAAGCGCCACGGCCGCCGCGCGGTAAACGGGCGACCTGCCCATGCGGGAGCCGCAGAAGACGGCGACGGAACGGAGTATCATGGGACGCAATTCCTTGAGCCAGAAGCCTTCATTCGCCAACGCGTCAGTCGTCTGTCCGCTGCCGCGCGCCGGGGCAAGCGTTTTTCGCGCGACAGGCGTTAGAGTTGCGTGGCCACCGCCCAGGCGACCACGGCGGCCACGACCAGCAGCGCCAGCGCCAGCACCGGGCTGGCCATGCGCGGCGCGCGCGTGGCGCCGGGCAGGCGTTTCTTGCCGGTCACCATGGGCCGCACGAGGTTCTGCCGCTTGAACACGGCATAGCTGGCCACCGCCAGGATGTGCAGCGCCACCGCCGCCAGAATGATGTTGACATTCGTCGCGTGGACAAACGCCAGCCGCGCGCTCCAGTCCGGCCCGACCAGTGCCGCGAGCGGTCCCTTGGCGCCATGCCGGTCTTCCGCGCCCAGCCCGCTGCCGACTTGCACGGCAAGCAGCAGCAACAGCAGCAGCACCATCCAGCCGCCGGCGGCGTTGTGGCCGATCTGCGTGTCCGGCTCGCGCACCCGCCAGCGCCGCAGGTGGCGCAGGCCGGCCAGGGGGCTCGCCAGAAACCGGCCGAACCGTGCCGTGTCGCTGCCCACGAACCCCCAGGCCAAGCGGAACAGCAGCAATGCCAGCCACGTGTAGCCCAGGATCAGATGCAGCGGCATCATATGCAGCTTGCGGCTGACATAGCTGGCCGGCAGCAGCAGCACGATCAGCCAATGGAACAGCCGTGTGGGAAGATCCCACACCCGCATCGGCAAAAACAGCACGGGCTGGCGGTTGCGCAACGCCATCTGGTCGCTCCTGTCTGGTGGGCGCCCCCCCTCTAGCGACCCGCCCGGACGGATGCCAGGGCCAACGCGGCACGCGGGACAGCACACGATTATTGCGTATCGCTGCTCCAGCGATTGCAAGCACCCGGCCGGCGATCATAGGTTGTCAACCATGTCAAATGACCATTTAGTGCCCAAGCACACGAACGGCGGAAACGGGGGCGCGGTCCGGGCGGTCGCCGCGATCGTGGTGGCGGTGATGGCGGCGGGCGGCGGCTGGTGGCTGGTCGAAAACTACGAGTCCGTGCGTCTCCAGATCGCCTTCCGGCCGCAGGCGCCGGCCGCGGCACACGCCGACGCTGCGGCAAACGCCACGGCGCCATCGGCGCCGCCGGCGGCGCCCGCCGCCGGGGCAGATACGGCCGCGGCATCGGCATCTCCCTCGGCGCCGGTCGCCGCGACAGATGCCGCCGGCGTCGAGCCGCCGTCTCACCCGACACCGGTCGCCGAGGTCACACCGACTTCCGATGCCACGCCGCCGCGCGGCCCGCCGCCGACCCCGGCCGAGCCGGCCAGACCGACCTTCGACATCGTGCGGGTCGGTCCCCAGGGCAGCGCCGTGGTGGCTGGGCGGGCCGCACCGAATGCCGAGGTGGCGCTGCTCGACAACGGTACCGAGATCGCGCACGCGCAGGCGGATGCGAGCGGCCAGTGGGTCGCTCTGCCGGCCGCGCCGCTGCCGGCCGGCGGCCAGGAACTCACGCTATCGGCGAAGACGCTTGACGGAACATCGGCGCAGGGCGATGCGCCGGTGGTGGTGGTCGTGCCCGCGCCGAAGGCCGCCGCGCCGGCTGCCGCTGCCGTGCCTGCGGCGCCCGCATTGGCGGTTCTGCTGCCGTCCGACGCCAAGCCCCGCGTGCTCCAGGCCCCTGCTCCCCCGTCAGCGCGGGGTAGATCGAGCGTCGGGCTCGACACGGTGGACTACGACGATGCCGGCGCGATCCGCTTCGCCGGCCGTGGCGTGCCCGGCTCGGTGATCCAGCTCTATGTCGACGACGGCAGCATCGGCAAAGCGGTCATCGACCCGCAGGGCAACTGGGAAGACATCCCCACCGCCCCGGTATCCGTCGGCGATCATCGTCTGCGGTTGGACGAGGTCGGGATCAACGGGCAGGTGCTCGCACGCATCGAACTGCCGTTCGAGCGCGCGCTGCTGGCGCCGGAGCAGGTGCCGCAAGGCCACGTGGTGGTGCAGCCGGGGCAGAATTGTCTGGCGTATCGCGCGGCACGCCTATGGCCATGGCATCCGCTACACGCTGATCTACGATGCCAACCGCGAGCAGATCCGCAACGAGAACCGGATCTATCCCGGCGAGGTCCTGCTGGTGCCGCCGCTCCACGGCGCCGCCGCGACGGGCGGCCCGGCGTCCAGTTCGGCCTCGTCCAGCCAGTCCAGATAGGGCGCCAGATCAGGCAGGAAGCGGGTAATGCGTCGGCGTCGAGTCGCGCATGCACCGCGCAGCCACGCCGGACCAGGTGGAAGGTCGGGAAGCCCCGAGATCGCTCGGCTCCATCCGGCCCCCGTGGTCCACGACGAAAGGCCCGAGCCGGAATGGCGCATCGAAAGGCATGGGTGAGGGTCCGTCAGTGTGGCCCGCCAAGTCTTGCTCCACGAGGGTGAAGCATCCATAAACCGCGCCGTTCCCCTCAGGCCAACAGATGTCCCTCGCCGCGACGTTCCGCCTCGTGCTCGCGCCGCCGCATCCGGCGGGTCGCCCCTTCCTGATCGCCGGCGTACTGGTGTTCGTGGTGGGGGTGGTGCTGTCGGGCTGGCTCGCCTGGATCGGGCTGCTGTTTACCGCTGTTCTGCCTGTACTTCTTCCGCGACCCGGAGCGCGTCCCGCCCGGCCCGCCGTTCCTGCTGCTCGCGCCGGCGGACGGCCGCGTGGTGTCGGTGGCGCCAGTCCCGCCGCCGGCGGAACTCGGGCTGGGCGCGGCGCCGCGCTGGCGCGTCGGCATCTTCCTCTCGGTGCTGGACGTGCACGTCAACCGCGTGCCGGCCGACGGCACCGGTGACGCCGCATCGCCTACCGACACGGGCGTTTCCTCAACGCCAGCCTGGACAAGGCGAGCGAGCGACAACGAGCGCAACGCACTGGCCATCCGCCTGCCGGACGGGCGGGAGATCGCGGTGGTGCAGATCGCCGGCCTGATCGCGCGGCGCATCGTCTGCGACGTGCGCGAGGGCGACGCGGTGCATGCCGGCGATCGCTTCGGCATCATCCGCTTCGGCAGCCGCACCGATCTGTACCTGCCGGAAGGCGTCCGGCCGCTGGTGGCGGAGGGACAGACGCATGATCGGCGGCGAGACGGTCATCGCCGACCTGACGGCATGAGCGGGCCTTCGTTTCCATCGGGCCGTCCGCAGCCGATCCGGCGGCTGCGCCACCGGCTGCGCCCGCGCCCGCGGCCGCGCTTCAAGGGGCTGTCGTTCAACCGGGTGGTGCCCAACCTGATGACGCTGCTCGGCCTGTGCGCCGGGCTGACCGCGATCCGCTTCGCGCTGGACGGCCACTTCGGCGCCGCCGCCGTCGGCCATCGTCGTCGCCGCCGTGATCGACGGGCTGGACGGGCGGCTGGCGCGGCTGCTGAAGGCGACCTCGCGCTTCGGCGCCGAGTTCGACAGCCTGGCCGACTTCCTGTGCTTCGGCGTGGCGCCGGCGTTCGTGCTGTACCTGTGGTCGCTGCAAGCGCTGGGCGGCGTTCGGCTTCATGCCGCTGCCTGATGTTCGCGGTCTGCATGGCGCTGCGGCTGGCACGCTTCAACGCCGCGCTCGATAGCGCGCCCGCACCCGGCCTACGCCTACAATTTCTTCACCGGCGTGCCCGCGCCGGCCGGCGCCGGGCTGGCGCTGTTTCCGCTGTTCGTCGGGCTGGAGGCGCACTCGCTCGGCTGGTCCTGGCTGCTGGCGGCAGCGCATTTCCCGCTGCTGTGCGCGGCGCGTGCTGATCGGCACCGCGCTCCTGCTGGTCTCCACCCTGCCGGTCTGGAGCTTCAAGAACTTCAAGATGCCGGCGGAATACGTGCTGCCGCTACTGCTCGGCATCGGGTTGTTCGCCGCCCTTGCTGGTCGCCGATCCCTGGGCGGCGCTGGCGGCGGCGGGGCTGATCTATATCGGCATGCTGCCGTTCAGCGTCCGCAGCTTCCGCCGACTGAAGCGGGAGGCCGAAGGCCACGAGGGTATTGAGCCGCCCGGCTAAGCAGCCGGTGATCACGCGATGTTTCTGTCTAGCAGACGCACGATGAGGTGACAGGAGATTCACCCGTGCGACAGAGCAACGTTTGCTTCATTGGCGCATTGTGTCTCCACGGACGGACGCATGAGCCGTTCGCCATTGTGGTTACATGGAGAACACATATGTCGATTCCAGTTCGGAGCCCGCATCGGGCGCGTGGAGCTTTACTTGCTTTGGCGCTTGGAACCTCGGCACTGGTTGGTTTCGGAGCCGCACATGTCGGCTTCGCAGCCGACGCACCGCAGCCCGCGCCAATCCAGCCCTCCGCCCCGCAAGTGCTGCCTGACTTCACCTCGTTGGTCAGCCAGGTGAAGCCGGCCGTGGTTTCCATCACCAGCATGCTGTCCCCACAGGCGGCGGCGGCGGCCGAGACCGAGGACGAAGGGCCGAGCGAGGGCCAGGGGCAGGGCCAGATGCCGTTTGGCCTGCCGTTCGCCATGCCGCAGCAGCAGCAGCCGACCGGGCCGGTGGAAGCGCGTGGGTCGGGCTTCATCATTGACGCCAACGGCACCATCGTGACCAACAACCACGTCGTGAAGGGCGCCAAGTCGGTCAGCGTCACGCTCGACGACGGCACGCAGTTGCCGGCCAAGATCATCGGCCGCGACCCGCGCTCCGACCTCGCCGTGCTGCGCGTCGATGCCGGGCACAAGCTGCCGTATATCCAGCTCGGCAACTCCGACAACGTGAAGGTCGGCGAGTGGGTGGTGGCGATGGGCAACCCGTTCGGCCTTGGCGGCACGGTCACCGCAGGCATCGTCTCGGCGCGTGGCCGCGACATCGGCTCGGGCCCGTATGACAGCTTCCTGCAGGTCGACGCCCCGATCAACCGCGGCAACTCGGGTGGCCCGCTGTTCACGCAGGACGGCCGCGTGGTGGGCGTGAATACCGCGATCCTGTCGCCGACCGGCGGCAGCGTCGGCATCGGCTTCGCGATCCCGTCCAACACCGTCAAGACGGTGGTGGCGGATATCGAGAAGAACGGCCACGTCACGCGCGGCTTCCTGGGTGTCGAGGCGCAGTCGGTCAGCCCGTCGATGGTCGCAGCCCTGAAGCTGCCGGCGAGCAACGTCCCCGACAAGGACGGTGCGCTGGTGGCCAATGTCGAGCCGGATTCGCCGGCCTCCAAGGCGGGGCTGGAGCCTGGTGACGTGATCACCGGCGTGGACGGCAAGACGGTGACCAACCCGCGTGATCTCGCGGTCGACATCGCGGGGGTGCAGCCTGGCGAACCGGCCAAGCTGGACATCATCCGCAACGGTGAGACCAAGACGCTGATGGCGTCCGTGACGACGCTGCCGGGCGACAACGAGACGGCGGATAACAGCGCGGCCCAGTCGCAGAAGGAGAACGTGGGTCTGGCGCTGGCCCCCCTGTCGCCGGATGCGCGTCAGCAGCTTGGCCTGCCGTCGCAGGTGCATGGCGTGGTAGTGGCGCAGGTCCGCCCGGGTTCGGCGGCTGAGGCTGCCGGCCTGCAGCAGGGCGATGTCATCGAAGGCGTCGGCACCGAGAGCGTGAGCACGCCGACGCAGGCGGTGCACGCGATCCACGAGGCTGTCCACAACGCCCATGCCGTGGCGCTGCGGATCTACCGCGACGGGCACGCGCTGTTCGTGGCGGTGGACATGAACAAGGCAGAACGTCCAGCAGAACGGCTGAGTTGCGGAGCCATCCGGTCGGGGCGGTCCCGGCCGGATGGCTCGCCTACGTCAATCGCAGCCGCACTTCCGCCAGCCCGTCGAAATCCATGCACACGTCGCACGGCCCATCCGGCCAGACCGGCGGCGTGACGCTGCCCAGCAGCACGACATGCCCGGCGCGCAGCCCGCCGAACGCGGCGGCCACGTCGCTGCCGGCCAGCCAGACCAGCCCGCGCAGCGGATCGCCGAGCAGTTCGGCGCCGCGCCCGGCATTGCGCACGCTGCCATTCAGCAGAGCACGTCCCTCGATGCCAATCAGATCAAGCGCGCGCCAGTCCGCCGCCGGCGCGCCCAGCACGGCGGCGGCGTGATAGACCTGATCGGCGATCAGCGTCGGTGTGCCGACCGCCTTCAGGTCGCCGATCGGGGGCGCACCGTAGCGGTTCTCGACGATCTCGATGGCGGCGAACAGGTCCGCCACGGCGTCGCGCGCTTCAGCCGGCGTGCAGGGGCCGAGGTCGCGGCCGAGTCGGACGGCGAGTTCGCATTCCAGCGCCACGTTGCGAAATCCGGCGAACGGCAGCGACACGCCCGAGGCATGCAGATCGCTGCTCGCCATGAAGCCGGCGCAGGGGTGGTCCAGATCCAGATATTCCTGCATGCGCCGCCCGGTGGCGCCGATCTTGAAGCCGCCGACCGGCAGTACTCCGGTCCGCTGGGCAATGGCGAACTGCACGGCGGCACCTTCGGCTTCCGTGCGCGGCACGATGGCGGCAGGCAGCGGGCCGGCCGGCTGGCGGGCACCACGGGCAGCGATCAGCGCGGCGGCGGCCGGGGCGGGGTCGAATACGGTCATGCGGAGCGGCCCAGTTCGTAGAGTGCCACGGCGGCGGCGGCAGCGACGTTCAGGCTGTCCAGCCCGTTGCCGCCGCCGGGCATGGCGATGCCTGCGATCTCGTCGCAGGTATCACGGGTCAGGCGGCGCAGGCCCTCGCCCTCGTTACCGAGCACGAGGGCGACGCGGCGCTGCGCCAGCGACGGGCCGGTGAGGTTGGCGCCGCCGGAATCCAGCCCCACCACCCAGCAGCCTGCGGCCTTCAGCGCCACCAGCGTGCGGGCGATATTGACGGCGCGCAGCAGCGGCATCGTCTCCAGCGCGCCGGACGCGGCCTTGGCCAGGGCGCCATTCTCCTCCGGCGCGTTGCGGTCCTGCGTGATCACTGCGGCGGAGCCGAACGCAGCCGCGCAGCGCAGGATGGCGCCGACATTGCGCGGATCGGTCACCTGATCGAGCACGATGACCGGCCCAGGCCGCTCCAGCACGCGCGCGAGGGCGGGCGGTGCCAGCAGGTCGGCAAGCAGGGCCACGCCCTGATGCACGATGTCGCGGCCGAGCAACTGGTCCAGCCGTCCGCGCTCGGTGCGTTCGGGGCTGATTGGCCAGGGTTGCGGCACGCGGGCGGTCAGCGCCGCCTCGGCCTCCGACGTGAGCATCAGCCGGCGCGGGCGGCGGTTCGGGTTGGCCAGTGCGGCGGCGACCGCGTGGGTGCCGTATAGCCACACGGTTCCGCGCGGCGAATCAGCCTCGGCGCGGCGCGTCGGCGCGCGCGAAGGCTCGGCGGCCGGCGGGCGCGGCTTGACGGGCAAGCCCAGGCGCGGCGCATCGCCTGCCGGGCGGCTTGGCGTGCCGTTGCGCGTGTCCCCGCGCTGCTGGTCCGGCGCTCGCGGCCGGTCGGCACGGGGCGGGCGGACGGGGCCGCCGGGGTGTGGCGGCCGGGTATCGCCTTTGCCGTGATGGGACGATCCGGCGCGAGGGGTGTGCGGTGGTTTCATCGGTGCCCTACTATAGCGATCGGGAAGCCGGCGACAAATCGGCTGCCGGACAATGACGCCCTAAGGTGATGGAGACAGCAATGCGGATTCTGGTCGTCGGCGCCGGTGGTACGGGCGGATATTTCGGCGCGCGGCTCGCTCAGGCGGGGCGCGATGTGACGTTCCTGGTGCGCCCCAAGCGTGCCGCCCAGTTGCGCGCCGAGGGGCTGGTTGTGATGAGCCCGCATGGCGATCTGACGCTGAGGCCACAATTGGTTACTGCCGGCGAGATCGCCGCGGCGTATGACGTGGTACTACTCACCGTGAAAGCCTTCGGATTGGAGGCGGCCCTGGAGGACGTCGCGTCGGCGGTCGGCGCGGGGACCGTGATTGTTCCAACCTTGAATGGTATGCGCCATATCGATCTGCTCAAATCACGGTTTGGCGATGGCCCGGTGCTGGGCGGCGTGTGTCTGGTCGCGGCCATGCAGGACCAGCAGGGGCGCGTGGTGCAACTCACCGGCTTGCAGGAATTGACGTATGGCGAGTGGGACGGCAGCGCCTCGGCGCGCGTTGCGGCGCTGGACGCGACGATGCAGGGGGCCGGTTTCACGGCGCGGGCCTCGACGCACATCGTGCAGGAGATGTGGGAGAAATGGGTGACGCTGGCTGCGCTCGGCGGCATTACCTGCCTGCTGCGCGGCACGGTCGGCGAGATCGTGGCGGCACCGGGCGGGGCGGACCTCGCGCGGCAATTGCTGGCCGAGGCCGCATCGATCGCCGCCGCCTCCGGCTACCAGCCGGGCAACGCTCCGCTGGCGCGGGCCGAGGCGATGCTGACGCAAGCCGGTTCGAACCTCGCCTCCTCGATGTACCGCGATCTGAACCAGGGGTTTCCGGTGGAGGTGGAGCAGATCATTGGCGACCTGCTGGCGCGCGCCAGAAGGCTCGGCGTGGCGGCACCGTTGCTGGCGGCGGCCTACGCGCATCTGAGCGTCTACCAGCGCCGCGTCACTGGGGGCTGACCGCGCGCCGGTGGCGACGATGCCGGACGGACTGACCGAAGCGCCCCGGCTCGCGGTCGCGTCCGCGCCGCCGGTGGCGCGGTCGCGGCTGGCGGCCGGGGGGCGTTGGGCGCGGCGCAATCTTGGGCCGCTGCTGCTGCTGTCGCTGTTGCTGCACGCCGTGGCGGTGCTGGTGCTGCTGAAGGCCGTGCCAAATCGGCCCGAACCCGCGGCCGTATCGCCGCCATCGTTCGAAATGGTCATGGGCGCGCCGGAAGGCAAACCGACCGAGACCAGGCCAACCGAAATTCCTTCCCCGGCCGCGCCTGCCACGCCTGTTGCGCCACCCGCACCCGCACCCGTGCCGCCCTCGGCCCCGCCGGCTGCCCCGCCAATGCCGGCCGCACCGGCAACACCGCCGCCTGCGCCCGCCGCATTGCCCACACCCCCGGTGCCACCGCCGCCCGCTCCGGCCGCTGCCGCTCCGCCCCCGCCACCCGCACCCGTCGCAACAGCCGAGGCGCCGCCGCCGGCCCCTGCGCCGCCGGTTGCACGACCCGCGCCGCCGCCACCCCCGCCGCCCGCACCGGCACCGCCCGCACCATTGCCGACCATCGCCGTGCCGCCGGTGCCCACGCCGCCGCCGGTCGCAAGTGCCGAGATCCCGCAGCCCAGTGCGCCGCCGGTGCCGCCGCTCGCGTTCCTTCAGCCGCCGCTGCCCGTGCCGGCGCCTCCGGCCGTGCCAAAGCTTGCGCCTTCCCCCTCCGTGTCGCCCCCGTCCGCGTCGCCCTCGTCCGCGCCGCCCCTGTCCAAGCCATCCGTACCGCTGGTCCCGTTCGCCGCCATGCCGGCACCCACGCCGCCGGCGACCCACCCGGAACCGGCCGTTCGCCTGTCGTTGAACCAGCTGCCGGCGCTCAGGCTGCCGCAATTCAATATGCCCGCACCGCCGCCGCCGCTGCCCCAGGCTGCGCCGCGGCGTACCGGGTCCGCGTTTCCGGCACCGATGGACATCACGCTCGGCCCCGCCGCCGTCGTACAGCCCGCCCGCCCGGCCCACCTCACGCGGCACCGGCGCCCTGCAACTGGCGATCGGCCGCCAAGCCCGCGATTCCAACGGCGAACCGCCGCGCGACACCGCCGCCGCCGAGGGCATGATCCATGTGCGCGGCGCGCATGTCGGCAAGGACTGGATCGAGATGCTGCATGAATGGTGGCTGCAACATTCCTACTACCCGCAGGAAGCGGCCCGCCTCGGTGAGGACGGTACCGTGCAGATCCATGTCCGCGTCGATCGTTACGGCCGGGTGCAGGAAGTGGGGCTGGAAAGCACCTCCGGCTCGACATGGCTGGACGCCGGCGCGCAGGCCGTGTTCCGCAACGCCATGCTGCCGCCGTTCCCGGTTTCCACGCCGGAGCCGATGGCCGACCTCGATCTGACCATCGACTTCGTGCTGGTCGGCAAGGGTGCGCGTTAGCCGGATTGCGTGTTGTCGTGGCTCTCCCGCAGCACCCAGGTGCGGAAAGCGGTGACCAGCGGGCGCTCGGCCACCGCCAGCGGCGAGACCACGTAATAGGCGAAATCCGCCGGCGCCTTCAGCGACAAGTCGAACGGCTTCACCAGCCGCCCGGCCGCCAGATCGTCGCCGACCAGGCTGGTGTTGCCCAGCGCCACGCCCTGGCCGTCGATCGCCGCCTGGCTGATCAGCGAGAACAGGCTCAGCCTGATGCCGTGCGTCGGGTCGACCTCCTTCGCGCCGGCGGCGAGCAGCCACATGCGCCAATCCGGCCACGTCTCACCGCGCGCCTGCCATTCCAGATGGATCAGCGTGTGATGCCGCAGATCGTTGGGTGTGCGCAGCGGGTGCGGGCCTTCCAGCAAGCGGGGACTGCACACCGGGAAGACGAATTCCTCGAACAGCCGGTCCGACCGCATGCCGGGATAATGGCCGTCGCCGAAGCGCACGGCGACCTGCGTGCCGCTGGTCGCGAAGTCGATGAACTCGTCGGAGGCCTCGATGCGCAGATCGATGCCGGGGTGCAGCTGGCGGAACGCGTCGAGCCGCGGCACCAGCCATTTCGCCGCGAACGAGGCCGACATGCTGACGCCGAGCGTGGTGGCCCCGATACTGCCGATATGCTCGATCGTGCGGCCAAGGATCGCGAATGCCTCGGTCACGCCGGTTTGCAGGATCTGGCCCGGGCCGGTCAGCCGCACCGTGCGGCTCGTGCGGTGGAACAATTGCACGCCCATCTGTTCTTCGAGCGCACGGATCTGGTTGCTGACGGCGGCCGGCGTCACCGCAAGCTCGTCGGCCGCGCGCGTAAAACTCAGATGGCGGGCGGCGGCTTCGAAGACCCGCAAAGCGGACAGGCCGGGTATGCGTTGTATCGGCATATCTTCAACCTGTACTTACAGATGAGATCAGAATAAGTCGTTTGTGATCCGGCAATCTCAAGCACATATCACGGTCGATGCCGCTATGTCGCGGCGGCAATGACCAAGCGGAGCTTACTCATGTCGAACCGTATCGCAGCGTCCCGGATGTCCGACCGCCTTGAGCTGGTCGCGTGGATGCCGCGCAGCTCGCGCTGGAGCGATCTGGTCGCCTCGGCCCAGGGCTGGCTGGTGCGGCCGGTGGGCGACGAGCGGATGCTGTCGGCACGCCTGCGCCGGGATGTCGGCCTCGCCACCGTGCCGGAGACGACGGGCGTACGGGATTTCGAGGCGCGCCGCCTCGGCTTCTGATCGCGGTCGCGCCATGGCACCCGCCTTGCTAGGTTGGCGCCATGGCACGGCTGGGTCCATCCATCGGCAATGCGTGGCAGGTCGGGGCCGATACGGCCGACCTGACGCGCGAGCCACCAGCGCCGCGCCCGGTGGCGTTCGCGGCGATGCCGAAGCGCGTGACCGTCGATCTCGCGCGGACCGCCGTGATCGTGGTCGATATGCAGAACGATTTCT
The DNA here is from genome assembly GCA_963764895.1 of uncultured Pseudomonadota bacterium. Taxonomy (GTDB): domain Bacteria; phylum Pseudomonadota; class Alphaproteobacteria; order Acetobacterales; family Acetobacteraceae; genus CAVXUK01. Next base: position 1,072,221 of record CAVXUK010000004.1, on the reverse strand, counting down.
GCCACCCCGAAGGCTGGCTTGCCGGCATCGGCGTCGACGTGGCGCCGGCGCGGGCGCCGATCGAACCCCTGACCCGCGTGTTGCCGGTCCTGCGCGGGCATGGCGTGCCGGTCATCTGGGTGAACTGGGGCACGCGGCCGGACCGCATGAACCTCTCGCCGGCGTTGCGCCATGTCTACGATCCGACCGGCGCCGGCACCGGGCTGGGCGACCCGTTGCCCCGCAGCGGCGCGCGCGTGCTGCAGGCCGGCAGCTGGTCCGCCCAGGTTGTCGACGAACTGACGCCGGACACCGGCGACATCCGCGTGGACAAGCACCGCATGAGCGGGTTCTGGGACACGCCGCTCGACGCCATCCTGCGCAACCTCGCCGCCACCACGCTGCTGTTCGCCGGCGTGAACCTGGACCAGTGCGTGCTGCACACGCTGGCGGACGCCAATTTCCTCGGCTACGACACGCTGCTGATCGAGGATTGCTCGGCCACCACCAATCCGGATTTCTGCCGTGACGCCACACTGCTGAACGTGCGGCAGATCTTCGGCTTCCATTTCCGCTCCATCGACCTGATCGAGGCTCTGGCGCCATGATGCATGTCCCGGCCATTGCGCGCCGCCCGGCTGCGTTGCAGGGTTTTCGCATTTCACCGGCCGACAGCAACTATTTTGCCTGCCTGTTCGACCCGATCGCCGATGGCGTGAGCTTTACGCTGGTCGTCGAGATCTTCATGCCGGGCGGACGCACGCCGCCCAATACGCATGCGATTGCCTACGAATCGTTCTTCGTGCTGGCCGGTGAGGGCAAGGCGTTCGCCGACGGCGCGCAGTTCGATATCGCGCCGGGCGACGCCGTCGTGCTGCGGCCGGGTGTCGAGCACGTGGTGGAGAACACCGGCAGCGGGAAGCTCTACTGCCTGACGATGATGACGCCGAACGAGGGATTTGCCGAGCTGATCCGTAACGGCACGCCGGTAGAGCTGACCGACGAGGACCGGGCCGTGATCGCCGGGCGCGGGCGGGCATAGAGGGACGAAGGGGACGCAGCGATGCGCGGTTTATCTGCCGGTTGGCGGTTCGCGGTGGGGGCGCTGTTGGGGGCGGCGATGGCGGTGCTGACGATCGGGCCGGCCGTCGCCGACGAGAAGATCGTGTTCGCCACCGACTGGAAGGCCGAGGCCGAACATGGCGGTTTCTATCAGGCGCTGGTCACCGGCCTGTACAAGAAGGCCGGGCTCGATGTGGTGATCCATGAAGGCGGGCCGGGCATCGACAACCAGCAGCTGATTGCCGCCGGCGCGGTGGACATGGCGATAGGCTCCAACAGCTTCTTCCCGCTCAACCTGGTGCAGGCCGGCGCACCGGTACGCGCGGTGATGGCGGTATTCCAGAAGGACCCGCAGGTGCTGATGACGCACCCGCGCGACGACATCAACTCGCTTGCCGACATGAAGGGCAAGCCGATCATGATCGCGGACGGCTCGATCACCTCGTTCTGGGTATGGCTGCACGCGAAGTTCGGTTTCGAGGACAGCCAGATCCGCAAATACACGTTCAACATGGCGCCGTGGCTGGTGGACAAGAATGCGATCCAGCAGGGTTACCTGTCAGCCGAGCCGTATATGGTCCAGAAGGAAGGTGTTACGCCGAAAGTCTTCCTGCTGGCCGATTACGGCTACCCGAGCTATGCCACGATGGTCATGGTGCCGCAGAAGCTGATCGACACCAAGCCGCAGGTGGTGCAGGCGTTCGTCAACGCCACCATCCAGGGCTGGCATGATTATCTGTATGGCGACAACAAGGCCGCCAACGAGATGATCAAGAAGGACAACCCCGACGAAACCGACGACCTGATCGCATATGGCATCGCCAAGATGAAGCAGTACGGCACCGTCGATGGCGGAGACGCGAAGACGATGGGCATTGGCGCGATGACCGACGCGCGCTGGAAGGAATTCTTCGAACGTCATGGCATCGCAGAAGGCCTATCCGGCGGATCTGGACTACAAGAAGGCGTACACGCTGCAATTCCTGCCGAAGAAGTAACCGGCGGTGCAGATGCAGTCCGCCGCTTGCAAGTGGCGGATTGCATCCGCCCTACGACCATCTCCTGAATTCGCGTCGCACGCGCGCCAGGAACGCCGCTCGGCTGCGGGCCGTCGACGTGTCGATGCCATAACGGCAGAGATAGCGCATCCGCACATCGGGCGCGAACAGCCGTTGCAGGCCGCGCGTGAGAACATGCTTGCCCGGGTCGCGCATATACAGGCGCATGAACCACCCGGGCGAACCGGTGGTGGTGACGACGGTGCATTTGCGGATGTTGGTCAGGCCAGGGCGGATCGCGCCGCCATGCGGCGCCAGATCGAACGCCACGCCCGGCACCCAGATACGATCGAAATATCCCTTCAGGATCGCGGGCATCCCGTACCACCATGTCGGGGCGCAGATCACGAGCGCTTCTGTGGCGCGCAGACGTTCCACGTAGCTTTCGATACCGGCAAGGTTGTCGCCGACGCTGTGGTAGGCGGCGCGCTCGGCGGCGGTCAGCGCGGGCTGAAAATTCTCGGCGTAGAGGTCGAGATCGTCCACCTCATGCCCGCCCGCGCGCAGCGTCGACACCACGCAAGTATGGAGCGCGGCATTGAAGCTGTCGGGAAGCGGGTGCGCGTAGATGACATGCACGCGCATCGTTACAGCGCGGCCAGTTCGCGGGCGACACGCGCCTGATACGCGGTGCGGCTCTTCGGCGTCGAGACGTTCATGTGGTAATGCGCCAGATAGCGGACCTTCGCCTCCTTGGCGCAGAACCAACGGAAATACCGGGTGATGTGCGCCTTCGGCAGATCGCCGACGCCGATCTTCACGCGGTACAGACCGCGGCCGCGCACCTCGTGGCGGCCGGCGAGCGACTCCTGCACCGTCCGGTGCAGGGCGGCGGCGTAACTGGTCTCGACCGGATGGGCGAAGATCACCAGCACGCGCATGGCTCAGGTCCCGATGCTGATGGAGGAGCCGTGGCGCAGCCGCAGCGTGATGACACGCGCATCGATGCCGCGCGCCCGCGTCGGGTCGGCGCCGGTGCCGGGATTGACGGGGAACGCGGGAAAGGCCGCACCGGCCACCGACAGGCGCAGCGCATCGCCGGGTTGCAGCGTCAGGCAGGTGGCGCGCATGGCGACCTCCACCGGGCCGGGTGAGGACACGCGCCGGTAGCCTTCCGCCACCGCGATCACCTGATTGCCGCGCACGCGCGACAGCGTGCAGGCGACATCGAAATCCGGGGCATCGGCAAGAATGTCCAGACGCGCGCGCACGTCCCCGGCAAGCAGAACGGGGTCATTGGCCGGGATCGAGGTGAAGGTGAGCACGTCCGGGCGGATGTCGGTCAGCGCGCGGTCGACGGCGGCCGGCAGGCTGGGCACCGGGCGCCAGGGATCGTGCACGAGGCATTCATGGCCCGGCGCGTCCGACGGCGCCGGCAGCAGCACGCCGTCGCGTTCGTCGAGTGCCGCGCGGCCGGAGCCGCCGAGGTACAACGTGCGGCCGTCGGCGGGCCAGCTATCGAAATCGCGCCAGCGCAAGGCGCCCATGTCGAACAGCCGCACCGGGGGTTCGGTGTCGGGATCGTCTTTGTGTTTCAGCCAGCGGTCGAACCAGCGCACCTGGAGCGCATCGATGTCGCCGATCGCGTCTGGGCCGAGATCCAGCGCGCCGACGCGCCGCCCCCACGGGAAATGCGCCCATGGGCCGATCACGATGCGCACCTTCAGGTGGCCGGCAAGCGTGCGGTAGGCCGCCAGCGTTCCGGGCAGGTGCGAATCGAACCAGCCACCGACCAGCAGCGCCGGCACGCCACCGGCCACGATCCGGTCGAGATGCGCGGCCGGCGAAATGCGGCGCCAGTACGGCCCGTCCTCCGGCGTGTCGATCCAGTCGTGGTAATGCGTCAGGTCGCGATAGCGTTCGATGACGTCCGGCCGCGCCGGCACGGCCCCGGCCAGCCCGGCCGCCGATTGGCGCAAGGCCGTGTAGGCCAGCGAGTCGCCGGCCAGCCGGGCGGATTCGGCGGCGATCTGGCTCGCCCAGCCAAGGCCTGCCTGCAGCGCGAACGCGCCGCCCTCGTAGGCCCAGTCCGTCCGTACATCCCAGCCGATCATGGCCGGCGCCAGCGCGCGCAATCCAGGCGGGGCCTCGGCGGCGGCGAGGAACTGGTTGGTGCCCTGGTAGGAGAAGCCGTACATGCCCACGGCACCCGACGCGCCGGGAAGGCTCGCGGCCCAGGCGATGGCATCGGCGCCGTCCTCGGCGTCGGCCTCGAAGGTGCGGAACACGCCCTCGGAGGTACCGCGCCCGCGCACATCCTGGATCGCCACGATGTAGCCGCGCGCGGCGTACCAGTCCGGGTGGGCGTAGCACACGGTCGAGGCGATGCGGCGGCCATAGGGCTGGCGCATCAGCAGTACCGGGAACGGGCCGGGCGCGTCCGGCACATAAACGTCCGCGTCCAGCCGCACGCCGTCGCGCGTGTGCATCGAGACGGTCTGCGGCGCGCGCACCGGAAGGGTCATGCGGCGGGGGCCACCGTGTCCCAGCCCCGCATCTTGCCGGGATTGAGCAGCCCCTGCGGGTCCGCCTGCCGCTTGAAGGCGAGCTGCGCCGGGTCCGTCTGCTTCATGCCGCCATCTTCGAGAACATAGGTGTGCGGATCGAAGATGGTCACGCCGCGTGCTTCCAGCGCCGCGATGATGGCACGCAGCCGCGCCTCGGTGGTGAAGCGCACCAGCGGCAGCGCGGCGCAGGCGACCTCGCCGCCCACGCGGATGAATTCCAGGTGCATCGGCAGCTCATCGCCGTATTCCGCCATCACCTCGGCGACGATGCCAAGATAGTCGGGGTCGGGGAAGCGCGATTGCAGGTAGGTGATCGATTTGTCGACCTTGAGCGCCTGCAATGTCGTGTGGTTCCAGGTGAACTCGAAGGCCGGCATTGCGTGGCTCGCCTCCAGCTCCGCCTCGGTCAGCCGGCGCGCGACACGGCCGCCGCGGTCGCGCAGCATTTCCTCGAACGGTTCGGCGCTCTGGGCGGCGATCAGGAACAGGCCGACCGAATTCGCCCGGTGCCAGCGCATCCTGCAACTGGCGGAAATAGGCGGCGGCGGCGCCATCGACGGCGGTGCAGAGCCGCTTGGCGATGCCGTCCGCGCCGCGCCACCCCTCGGTGAAGCGGGCCAGCGGCGGAAAATTCCGCGAAGCGTGACGACGTAGTCGAGCCACGGTTGCGCCGGGGCCATCGCGATATCGAGTTCGGTGATGATGCCGTTGGTGCCGTAGGCATGATGCACGCGGTTCACCTCGGCTCCGCGCAACTCCAGCACGCGCGGCTCGGCCTCCATCGTGACCACGCGCGCGCCCAGCAATGTGCCGGCTCGCGTAGCTGGCCGAAATTGATCGAGCCGACGCCGCCCGAGCCGCCCGCCACGAAGCCGCCGATCGTGGCGGTGCGGCGCGTCGAGGGGAACATGCGCAACTCCCAGCCTTGCGGCCGGCAGCGTGATTCGATCTCACCGAGCTTGGCGCCGGCGCCGACCCGCAGCACGCCGCCTGTCACGTCGCCGAAACCGTTGAGTCTGGAGCAGGTCCAGCACGACGCCGCCATGCAACGGCATGGCCTGCCCGTAATTGCCGGTGCCGCCGCCGCGTGGCGTGACGGGCACGCGGGCGGCGACGCACGGCGCAGCGTCGCGATGACCTCCGCCTCGTCGCGCGGCATCGACCACCAGATCGCCGGTCGTCGTCGCGCAGCTGCGCTTCAGGACCGGGCTGTACCAATAGAAGTCGCGCGACTTCTGCTTGACCAGCGCCGCGTCGGTCTCGACCGGGATGCCGTCGAGGCTTTGCGCGAATGCCGCCCAGTCGGTGACGGCGTGAGTTCATGGCGTTCCCATCAGGTAATCCAGTTCGCGATAATCCGGCAGCGTGCGGTCGATCGGCCGGCCGGCGCGCAGCACGACGCGGTCGGCCTGCGGGCGCGTCAGGAATTCGTTGAAAGTGCGTGCACGGAACAGCACCAGATCGGCCGGCGCGCCCTCGGCGACGCACCATGTCGCCGAATCCGGCGACCGCGGCCGGCGTGGTGGTGACCGCCTGGGCCAGTCGCCGACCGGATGGTCGAGATGTGCGATGCGCGTGGCCTCGCGATAGACTTCCACCAGATCGTGATCGCCGTAGGCGTAGAACGGAGTCGCGGCAATTGTCGCTGGCGACGCGTCACCTTGATGCCGCGCGCGCGCATCTCGTGCAGCAGCGTCACGCCGCGCCAGCGTGGCGTGCGGCCGGGCGTGCGGTCCTGCAGATACATGTTGCACATCGGCAGGCTGACCACGGCGATCCCGGCCTCGGCGACAAGATCGAGCGTGCGGTCGACCTCGTCGGGCGCCTGCACCGCGATGCTGCAACAATGGCCGACCACGATACGGCCAGGGAACCGTCGCGAAATCGCGGTCTGCGCGATAAGGCGCAGCGTCGCCGCGCCCGGGTCGTCGGTCTCGTCGACATGGAAATCGAGATCCAGGCCGCGCGCTTCGGCATGGCCGAACACGCGCGCCGAGGTAATCCTGCACGTCGGCGCGCATATACGGCACGCCGCCCATCACGCCGCCCGATTCCGCGACCAGTGTCTGCGAGGCGCGGCCAGCCATTCGTCGTCGGCCGCCGCATCGGGATGGAAGAGTGCGACAGCTTGCAGCTCGATCCGGCCGCGCCATGCCTCGCGCATTTCGCGAAATACCGGCCAGGAGATCCACGGCTGCTGGCCGATCGAATCGAGATGCGTGCGGATCGCCGCGCGTGCCCTGGGCGTAGGCGCAGCGCAGCGCGAAATCCATGCGTGCACGCACGTCCTCGGCGTTCCAGTTCGTCTCGCGATCGGCCGCGACCGCCGCCAGCGCGCCGGCGCGCGTGCCGTCCGGGTTTGGCGCGCGCGGCCAGATATGGCCCTTGTCCAGATGCGTGTGCAGATCGACGAAGCACGGCCAGACCATGCCCCGGTCGAGGTCCACCGCTTCGCCGGCCACGGTGCCGGCCGGCGCCAGCCGGGCGATGCGGCCCTGCTCCACGACGATGTCGAGCGCCACGGTGTCGCCGTCGGGAGCAGCCGGCAGGCGCAGCAGCGCGCGCGGCACGCTGGCGTTGCGCAGTACCAGATGCGGGGCATCGGGGATGTTCATCTTATCGCTCCCGCCGGACGGCGCTTTCGTGCCAGCGGCGCAGCAGCAGATCCTGCAACGCCGCCAGCAACAGGAAAATCACGATGCCCAGCGCCGACAGCATGATGAGGGCTGCAAACATGCGCGGGATATTGAGCCGGTTGGCCGATTCGACAATGCGCCACGCGAGACCCGAGCCTGTGCCCGAGCCGGCAACGAACTCCGCCACCACGGCGCCGATCAGCGCCAAGCCGCCGGAGATCTTCATGCCACTCAGCAGATACGGCAATGCGGTCGGCATCTGCAGCAGGCGCAGCCGCTGCCAGCGCGTGGCCCCGCACAACTGGAACAGGTCGCGCAGGTTATGGTCCACGCTCTTCAGCCCCAGCGTGGTGTTCGACAGGATCGGGAAGAACGCGACGATGGTCGCCAGGATCAGCAGCGCGCGGTCAAGATTTTCGATCCCGACCCAGATCAGGATCAGCGGCGCGATGGCCACCACCGGCGTCACCTGCAGGATCACCGCATAGGGAAAGATGGAAATCTCGACCATGCGCGACTGCGCCGACAACACGGCCAGCGCCACGCCCAGGACCAGCGCGATCACGAACGCCATGATCGTGATGCGCAGCGTGATCCACAGCGAGGCCAGCAGCGAAGCGTAATCGACCGTCAGCGAATGCCAGATCGCGGTCGGCGGTGGCAGCACGAACTTCGGCACATCGTAGTACCAGACCGCGAACTGCCACACGCCAAGCACGACCGCCCCCAGCACCAACGGCACGATCACGCGGACACTGAGCGGCAGCGGGGCGTCATCATCATTCATCAGTGGATACCCGAGACATTGGCCATGGCGTCGTGCAGCGCCGCCGAGGTGGTGCGGCAGGAACTCGTTGTAGCGCAACGAGGTGCGGAACGCCTCGCCGCGCGGATAGGGCTCGGTGATGTCGATCATCTCGCGCAGATGCCCCGGCCGCGCGCCCATCACCGCGATGCGAGTCGACAGGTAGACCGATTCGTAGACGCTGTGCGTGACGAACAGCACGGTCCAGCCGCGCCCGCGCCACAATTCCAGCAGGTCGTCGTTGAGCCTCATGCGGGTAATCTCGTCCAGCGCCGCGAACGGCTCGTCCATCAGCAGCACTTTTGGCCGCGTCACCAGCGCGCGTGCGATCGACACGCGCATGCGCATGCCGCCCGACAACTGGCGCGGATAGGCCTTGGCGAAGGCGGCGAGGCCGACGCCTTCGATAGCGGCCGCTACGTCGTCGGCCACGTCACGCCTGCGGCGGCCGGCGAGGCGCAACGGCAGATAGACGTTGTCGAACACCGTCGCCCACGGCATCAGCGTCGGCTCCTGGAACACGAAGCCGATGCTGCGCTGTGGGCGGCCCGCCGCGTCGTGGGTGGCGCGCGGCCAGTCGATGCTGCCCTCGCTGGGCTCGCCGAGGCCCGCGATGAGTCGTAGCAGAGTCGATTTGCCGCAGCCCGAGGGGCCGAGCAGGCTGAGGAACTCGCCCTCGGCCACCGTCAGGTCGATGTCCTGGAGGGCATGGGTGCCGTTAGTATAGCGCTTGCCGACGCCGGCGATACGGATCAGCGGCTGGCCGCGTGTAGCGGCCACCGACGTGGTGTGCAGTGCTGGAGTCAACCCGTCCATCCTGTGCGGCCCGATGCTGCGCGCCAACTTGCCGTCGGCATCGTAGCCCAGCAAGGCGCGTACCGTGCGGCGGCGCTGTCCACGCACGGGCAACGCCCAGAACATAGGCGGCCGCGCACAGGTCTTGGGCAGTCGCGGCGGTCAGGCGTTGGGCAGGTCCTCCGGCGTGTCGCGCAGCCATGTCTCCAGGTCGAAGCGCTGCACCTCCTGGAACAGCGCCGCCATGCGCGCGGCGGCGTGCTCCACGACGCGGGCGCCGTCGGCCGCCGTGGCGCGGCTGGCGTCGCCGAGCGCGCCGGCCGGGTGAAGATCCTGCGTCTCCCAGCCGAAGCCCACCGCGCCTTCCGGCACCAGCGTCGAGAAGGCCTTGCCGCGATCGAGCCAGGCGCTGCGGAAGTTGCGGGCGAGCCGCATATCCACGCATTCCGGCGTCAGGTGCAGCATGACGGAGGTCTCGACCAGGCCGCCATGGATGCCCTGCGGGTCTTCCAGGCCCGGCGGGATGCCGAGGCGGCTCCACATGCACGCCACCGCAAACATGCGCGCGCGAACGCGCAGGCGGCGGCAGACCATCTCGACGATCTGCGGCTGCCCGCCATGGCTGTTGACGATGACCAGCCGCTTGACGCCGGCACGCGCCACGCTCTCGCCGATCTCGGTCCACAGCCCGAGCAGCGTCTCGACCGAGCCGGTGAGGGTGCCGGGAAAGCGGATATGTTCCACCGACAATCCGACCGCCTGCGTCGGCAGCACCAGAACGGGCGCCTCTGCGGGCAGCAGTTCCAGCGCCCGTGCCAGAATGCCCTGGTTGATGGTGGTATCCACCGACACGGGCAGGTGCGGCCCATGCTGCTCGATAGCCGCGACCGGCAGCACCGCCACGGTGTCGGCCGGCAGGTCGCGGAAGGCCGGCCAGGGTAGGTCCTGCCAGTAACGGGAGGGCAACGGCATGGGCGGAGGTCTCCAGTACGATGGAAAGCGGCAAGATGCACGCCGGAGTGCGGCATGTCTCGGGCTGGTGAGGGGGCGACGGTGAGTACGAGAGGACATCTGGCGGGAACGTTCGGATGGTCGGCCGCGGGTGACGCGGATTGGGCCGCGATACTCGCGGTGGCGCTCGGGATGGCAGGCCCGGTTCTGGTGGCCGCATCGGCGGGACAATTGCCCCTCGGGTTGGCGGCATCGTTCGGCAGCCTGCTGGCCGGCAATGCCCGCACCGGCCGCAGCCTCGGCGAGCAACTGCGTAACCTCGCGTCGGTTCTCACGGCGGCCGGCGCGGCGGTGCTTGCCGCCGTGCTCGTCGCAGGGCATGCGGCGTGGACGGATGCCGCCACGGTCGTGCTGGCCAGCGCCGCTGCCGTCGCGGGCGGCTACAGCCGTGGCGTCGCGGTTGGGACCGGGCGCTTCATCGTCTTTCTGATGATGACCGTCAGCGTCGCCGACGCTGCGAGCGATCGGGCGGGGCTGCTTGCGCTGATGGCCGCGGGCGCGCTCTGGACCTCCGTTCTGGCGCTGCTGTTCGGCGGTCTTGCGCGCGCAGTCGGATGGATCGCCGCACCCGCACCGGAGATCGGCGTGGTGGCGACGGCAGGACAGCGATTCCGACGCTGGGGGCGATCCCTGCGGCAGTTCGCCGGGTGGCAGTTCGCGCTGAGGCTTGGCTCATGCCTCGTGATCGCCGGTGTTCTGCGCTGGTGGTGGCCGGGCCATCATTTCCACTGGATCGCGCTGACGGTCGCGATCCTGTCGCAGCGCCAACTGGAAACGCTGCCCGTCAGGAACGTCGCAGCGCGCGATCGGGGCCATGCTGGGCGTCGCCGCAGCGGGTCTGCTGGTCGGTCATCTGCTTGCCGGATGGGCCCTGGCCTCGCTGATCGCCGTGGCCTTTGGCTGCGGTGCATGGCTGCGACCCCGAAACTATCTGGCCTACACGGCCAGTACGACGCCGCTGATCATTCTGCTGGTCGATGCCGGCAGGCCGGTGGAGATGGGCGTGCTCGTTGATCGGCTGCTCGCGACCATGATCGGGGCAGGTCTCGTCATCGGCATGAATGCGATGGCCGCCAAAACCATCTCCAATAGTAAATGATTATAAGACCACCTCTCGGCCGCGTCTGAAATACAGAAATTATACTTGTTGTAAGGTCGTGCAATTCTGGTAGGATATTTGACATGTTTGAGCTATCGGAGGCCGGAGACGTCCCCTCAGATAACCGCCGGAATTTATACGTTTCGGATTATTGTAAAAGAGCATTTGGAAAAGGCATATTGCCGGCGTTGGGGCCGGGGCCGTTCCCGATTATGCTCACACTGTAGTGAATGGCACATGCCATGTGGCATAAGCATCTCAAAGGCCCAGGTTACTCCGTCGCGGCGCCAGGGCGCCACCGAGCAGGCAGAGGATGGATCAAGCATATGCGCGGTCGGCATCGCCGACCTTGCGGGCCGGCAGCGGCGCGGCGCAATCACGGTCGGCCGCGAACACCCGGACCGAGTCCATCGAACGCGTGGCCGTGAACACGCTGCTGTCATTGCTGGTCCGGTTGAGGCCAGAGCGGGCGTCCAACCTGATGGGGACGTTGTTTCGCTGGGTTGGCCCGTTGCTGCCGGTGACGCGCGTCGCCGAGGCCAATCTGCGGGCCGCCTTGCCGTATCTCGACGCGACGGCGCGGCGGAGCGTGCTGCGCGACATGTGGGAAAACCTCGGCCGGACGGCGGGCGAGTTCCCGCATCTGGCCGATGTGCCAAAGAACAGTGCAACCGGGCCGGGGTGGGAGGTGGTCAACGACCATGTCCTCATCGAGCAGGCGCGGCGAGGCGGTCCGGCGATCTTCGTCTCCGGCCATATCGGTAACTGGGAAATGCTGCCGCCGGCCGTCGCGGCCTATGGCATACCGTTCTCCAGCGTCTACCGGCAACTCGTCAACCGGGACGTGGACGAGACCATCCGGGCGCTGCGGCAACGCGCGATCGGCCAGCCGGTGCCGATGTTCATCAAGGGGACCGCGGGGGCGCGCGAGGCCCTGGCGCATCTGCGGCGCGGCGGCTTCCTTGGCATGCTGATCGATCAGAAGATGAACGACGGCATCGAGGCGCGGCTGTTCGGGTTGCCGGCGATGACGGCGCCGGCCGCCGCGGCCCTGGCGTTGAAATTCCGCTGCCCGGTGATTCCGGGCCACGTGCAGCGCATCGGGCCGGCACGATTCCGCATCGTGGTGGACGACCCGTTACCGCTGCCGGACAGCGGCGACCGGCAGGCGGACATCCTGCAAATGACGCAGATGCTGAACGACCGGCTGGAGCGCTGGATCAGGGAATGGCCGCAGGGCTGGCTGTGGCTGCACAGGCGCTTCCCGAAAAGCGCGGTCGCGGCCGCGCGGTAACGCGCGGCTTCAGATCAGCGCGCCGCAGCGGGCCAGGAAATCGTCGACATCCAGCACGATGCTGTCGACCTGCGTGCGGCCGCCGGCAATTACCTCGGCCGCGACATAGGACGCGTAGGTCACCCCGCCTCCGGCCGCCAGCACATAATACGCGGGCGTGCCGTACGTGGCCGGGAACATCTCGATCAGCGTCGATCCGGCGCGCGCGAACACGATGTTGGCGAGGCCCGCGCCATGCGCCGAGACGACGTGGGACGCGTTGGCGAACTCCGCGATCTGCTGGGACATCGGCAGCTTCGACAGCTCGATGGTCCGGTAGCCGGCAGGGGCGAGCACGGCCTTCAGCGCGTCCTCGTTGACGATCCGCCGCCCCGCCGCGTCGCCGCGCGAGACGTACAGCTTGCCCCGCCGCTGCGGCCCGTTCAGTCCCTCCAGAAACGCGCCGTAGCCCAGTGTGTCGCGCAGGAAATGCAGCAGCCAGGGTGCGGCCTTGTGGCCCGGGTGCGGAACATCGTTCAGGTCGCTCGGCACCAGCAAGTGCCGCGCCTTGACCGCCTGGTACGTCCCCAGTTGGATCACCCGCGCCGGCGGGAAACCGCACAGGCGCAGCGTCTCCCACTGGTACGCGCTGTCGAGCGGCGGCACGATCACATACGTATCGTCGCGCCGCGCCCGTTCGCCGAGGAACGCGAGCCGGGGCAGCCAGTCCACGATCCAGTGGCAGTAATTGAGCGGCCGGACGTCGTCGGACATGATCACGACGGTGCCGTTGACGTGGTGCGCGTCGGCCAGGATGTGCTTCAGGTCGGCGTCCTGGAAATGCACCAGCCCCGCGAACCGGCTGCTGTAGTCGCTGACGACGGTATCGCCCTGCGCCGGCAGCACGAGCGGCGCATCCGGGAAGTGGCAGAGGTAGCCGCCCGGCAGGTTCAGGACGCGAAAATCCGGGGTGTGCGCCACCGGGCTCTGGTCCGTGAAGCAGTCGGGGCGCATGCCGCGATGGTTCGGCGATGGCAACAGCCGCACGCATTTATTGAAATATAGTTGCTGGGAGATGCCGGCAATATCGTGGGCCGGGCGCAGCTCGATATGCGGGTTGCGCTGCCGCCCGAGCGCCGTGGCGACGGCGGCCAGCGTTTCGGCTACCTTTTGGCCCGCGACATCGGCCCCCTGCAGCCCGACCCGCTCGACCAGCGCGGTCGTCGCCTCGACCTTGCCGAGCGCCGCCGGGATCGCGCCGCCGCCTGTCGTCACACCGGGAATCCTGGCACCAGACAGCTCCTACAGAACCGTTGCCAGATACGCCTGAAGCGCGCCCACGTCCACGCGAAGGTTGCGCGGACCGTGCTGGCTTTGCCACACATCGGTCAGGTCGGGGTCGTTCCATTCCGGCGCGTCGGAAACGCCATCGCGCGCCACCAGGGCGGCGTACCGCACGCCGCACGCGGCGACCTGCATGGCATAGGCCGCCGTGCCATACAGCGGATTGAACATCTCCAGGACATGCGCGCCCGGCGGGCACAGCACCATGTGGGCCAGCGCCGCGCCATGCGTCGCGATGACATGGCTGGCCTGGCGGAACGCCGCCACCTGTGCGTCATACGGCATGCGGCCCGGCACAATCACCTCGAAGCCGTGCGGCTGCAGTAACGCAACGATCTCGGCTTCGTTGACCACATGCCGGGTGGCGGCATCGGCTCGGGAGACATACAGCCGCCGCCAGCCGCGCGTGCCCTGCCCCCCCAGCGTCGCGCGGGCGAATGCGACAGCCCAGGGCGCTCCGCGATGCGCGGCGTGCTCCCGGCCGCGGCAGTTGGTGCTGACCCATAACCGGCCGACCCGCAGCCGCGCGACCCGATCGGTCCCCAGGCAGCGCGTCACGCCGGCGCGTGCAAGGATGCGCCGTTGGAAGTCGGTACGTGGCTCCGGCCCGACCACGAGCACGCGCCCGGTATCGACCCCGGCCTTCTGGTAAAGCGCGAGGCGGGTCGCCTGATCGAGCAGGAAATGGCACAGATTCTCATGCGGGTAGTGGTCGACGATGACGACAGCCTCGTCCACCTCGACTCGCTCGATCTCCTGCCCGGCCCGTTCGAGGCGCTCGACCCTGCGGCGCACCAGATCGGGAAAATCGCTGACCGACAGGTCCTCGTGCATCCGCCCGTCACGGTCGTGCACCACGGTGGCGTCTGCGCAGATCATCAGTTCGGCACCAGGCAATTCCGCCACGTCGACCGCCGAACGGGGCAGCCCCTCCGCCAGCGGCCGCAACGCATAGGGCGTGGCACCGCCAAACACCGGGCAGGTCCAGGCCGGGTGGCTGTCAGCCTCCATCACGCGATGATCCTGCCGGCTGCCGGGTTGCGGCGCGGCGCCATTCGCGCCGGCCAGCGACACCGACATCCGTTCGAGCAGCGGCATGATTTCATGCGGCTCGGCCGCCGGTTTCGCCGGGTGCCGTTCCATTTGGTACAGGAACAGGTCCACTGCGTCGCGCACGCGGTCGCGCCGATTCAGTATCACGAACAGGTCGCGGAACGGCTGGGTCGTGGCGAGCCAGTCGGGCTGCATCTGCGCGGCCATGGAGGCGGCGAAGAAGGCTGCATCGTCACGCGCCGGGCCGAGAGCCACGTAGAACTTGGAGACGCGAAACCAGACCCAGTAGTGATGCACGTCGATGCGCCACATCACGCTCTCGAACACCGCCACCGCCAATGCGGGGTTCTGCGCGCGGTCCATGTCGGCGAGCAGATCCAGCAACCCCTGAACCGGTGGCTCGGCGGCCAGCACGTCGGCAATCAGGGCGGGCAAGCGCTCCTGATCGGCCGGCGTGAGGCCGTGCGTGCCCATCGGGGTTGAAGAATCCATGGGCAATTCTATGCAGCGGTTGGGCCCCTGCCAACCGCCGCGTGGGTCAGGCCGCCGCCGTCGCCGCCCGGTCGGCGTAGCCTTGCGGATGCGCCTCCCGCCACGCCAGCGCCGTGCGCACGATGTCGTCCAGCTTGGCGAAACGCGGCGCCCAGCCGGTTTCGCGTGTAATCCGCCCGGACGCGGCCACCAGTACGGCCGGGTCACCCGGCCGCCGGTCGGCGATGCGCATCGGCACGCTGCGGCCGGAGACGCGCTCGACCGACCGTATCACCTCCAGCACCGAATGCCCGTGCCCATTGCCGAGATTGAAGCGCACGCTCGCCGTATCGAGCAGCGGCAGCACCCGCAGATGCGCATCGGCGAGGTCGGCCACATGCACGTAGTCCCGCACGCAGGTGCCATCCGGTGTCGGGTAGTCCTGGCCGAACACCGCGATCTCGCGCCGCCGCCCCAGCGCTGCGTCGATCACGAGCGGGATCAGATGGGTCTCCGGCGCGTGATCCTCGCCGAGTCGCCCGGCCGCGTCCGACCCGGCGGCGTTGAAGTACCGCAGGCAGGCACTGCGCAGGCCATGCACGCGATCGGCCCACATCAGCGCCCGCTCCAGCATCGCCTTGCTTTCGCCGTACGGGGAGTCAGGGTCGAACGGCGTGTCGTCATCGATCGGTGTCGAGCGGCTGGAGCCGAACAGGGCCGCCGTGGAGGACAGCACGAAGCGCCGCACGCCATGCCGCACGCAGGCTTCGATCAGCCCGATTCCGGTGCCGGCGTTGACCGACAGATAGCGGAACGGCTCACGCATGCTGTCGCCGACCAGCGACAGTGCCGCGAAATGCAGCACCGCGTCCCATTTTCCGTCGGCGACCACCGAGTCGACGAATGCGCCATCCGCGAGGTCACCGGTCACCAGCCGTGCGCCCGGCAGCACGGCACCGGCATGGCCCGTGCTCAGATTGTCCAGCACCACCACGTCATCGCCACGGTCGAGCAAGGCAGCCACGGTATGGCTGCCGACAAATCCGGCGCCGCCGGTGACAAGGTAGCGTCCGCTCATCACGTCCCCCTTCGCCATCCCGCAAACACACACACACGCTGGCGGGATGCCGGAGGTAGCGCATCCGCCCCGGCGGGCGCCATCAATAACGGGTCAGGCGCCGCCTACGCCGCATCGGCAAATCGTGGCAGCGGCGTTGCCTTCTCGGCAAAACGGCGCTGGCGGCGTTGCAGGAACTGCCATGCCAGCCGCGCCGACAGGTCCGACAGACGGCCGCGCGGCGGCAGCCCGACCGCCTTGAAGATCATGCCCATGCCGCGCTCGACATGGCGGAACCGATAGATAGCCGATCGCCCGCGACATATAGGCGGCGAGGCAGCGCTCGTGGGCGTAGGCCTGCGTCGTCGGCTCGTTGCCGCAATGGAACGCGAACGCCAGTTCGTCGTCCTCGGTCTCGGTGATCCGGCCCGCCGCGATGCGCAGGCGGTGACAGGAACGACAGATTCTCGCGCGCCAGATAGCGCCGCATATGGTCGTAGAACAGCTTGAAATGGCGGAACTCGTCGGCCGCGATCTGGCGGCAGATCTGCTTCAGCACCGGCTCCTCCGTCGCGTCGGCGACGCGCGGTGTAGATAGCTGGAGGTGCCGGTCTCGACCATGCATCGGGCGATCAGCTCGCCGGTGCGCGAGCCACGGATCGAGGCGTCCGCCGCTAGTGTCGATGCGGAAGCCCTCGCGGTAGCGCGCGAACGCGGTCGCATAGTCCCACGCCGGATCGGCCAGCATCGCCCATTGGCCGAGTGCGTCGCCGTGCTGCACTTCCTCGACCGCCCAGTTGTCGGCGGCCTGGCGGAAATCCGGGTCGTCGGCAAACACGCCGTTGAGATAGGCCGCGTAATCGGTGCCGTTGCGCTCGACCATCGCCGCGGCCTTGACCAGCGGAACGATGTCCGGATCGATCTTCGTGCGATCGAACCGGTCCCAGTCAACCTCGTCGATCCGCCAGTGCTTCATCGTCGATCAGCCCCGCGCCTTCTCGTTCGGTGTGGTCCGACAAGCGCGCCGGCAGGCGCGGCGCGCCAATCGGTCGTCAGGTTAATCAATTACACAGCAATACGCACAAAGAATGAGAACGGGCCGCCATCACGTCAAGACATCGCATCGCCGCCCTGTCTCGGCGTGACGATCAAACCAGCGCGCCTGTGGATGAAAAGTTGCAGTGCCGCGACAGCGGCCACGTGGCCGCCGGGTCATCCTAGGCGCTTGCGCCGCCTCGATCATCGCCCGTGCCGACTGCATGCTGGTCCATCGGCGGCATCGAGCGCCGCGATGTCCGTCTTGTCGGCCGCGTCGTACTCCGCCTGCGCGGCCCTCAGCCGCCTGCTCGCCCTCGGCGCGGGACAGCGCTGGCCACCGGCATCGCTTCGTCGGCCAGCACCGTCACCCGCGTCGGCGTGATCTCGGCAAAGCCGCCGGAGACGAACAGCCGGTCCGTGACCTGTCCGCCCTCGTACAGCCGGATCGGTGCCGCCGCGCAGCAGCACGATCATCGGCGCATGTGCCGGGCAGCACGCCGAGGTCGCCCTCGGTGGCCGGGATCACCACCATATCGACCGGCCGCGACAGCAGCAGCTTCTCCGGCGAGACGATTTCCAGATCGACCGGCATCGGCCTGCGCTCCCGTCAGCGTCGGATCAGGCGGCCGCTTCATGCTTCGGCCTTCTTCACGGCTTCCTCGATGGTGCCGACCATGTAGAACGCCGCTTCCGGCAGATGGTCGTATTCGCCGGCGACGATCGCCTTGAAGCTGCGGATCGTGTCGGCGACCGGCACGAACACGCCGGGGAAGCCGGTGAAGACTTCGGCCACATGGAACGGCTGCGACAGGAAGCGCTGGATCTTGCGCGCCCGCGCGACGATCAGCTTGTCCTCTTCCGACAGCTCGTCCATGCCGAGAATGGCGATGATGTCCTGCAGCGACTTGTAGGTCTGCAGGATGCGCTGCACCTCGCGCGCCACCTTGTAGTGCTCCTCGCCGACGATGCGCGGGTCGAGCGAGCGCGAGGTGGAGTCCAGCGGGTCGACCGCCGGGTAGATGCCCAGCTCGGCGATCGCGCGCGACAGCACCGTGGTCGCGTCCAGATGCGCGAACGAGGTCGCCGGCGCCGGGTCGGTCAGGTCGTCGGCCGGCACGTAGATCGCCTGCACCGAGGTGATCGAGCCCTTCTTGGTGGAGGTGATGCGTTCCTGCAGCGCGCCCATGTCGGTGGCCAGCGTCGGCTGATAGCCCACCGCCGAGGGGATGCGGCCGAGCAGCGCGGACACCTCGGCGCCGGCCTGGGTGAAGCGGAAGATGTTGTCGACGAAGAACAGCACGTCCTGGCCTTCCTCGTCGCGGAAATACTCGGCCATCGTCAGGCCGGACAGCGCCACGCGCGCGCGCGCACCCGGCGGCTCGTTCATCTGGCCGTAGACCAGCGCCACCTTGGAGCCCTCGGTGGTGTTCTCGCCGAGCTTGATGACGCCGGCATCGATCATTTCGTGATAGAGGTCGTTGCCCTCGCGGGTGCGCTCGCCGACGCCGGCGAACACCGACACGCCGCCATGCGCCTTGGCGATGTTGTTGATCAGCTCCTGGATCAGCACGGTCTTGCCCGACGCCGGCGCCGCCGAACAGGCCGACCTTGCCGCCGCGCAGATAGGGCGCCAGCAGATCGACCACCTTGATGCCGGTGACGAGGATTTCCGCCGAGGCGGCCTGTTCCTCGAAGCGCGGGCGCGTCGCGATGGATCGGGTAGCGCTTCTCGGTCTGGACCGGGCCGCGCTCGTCGATCGGCTCGCCGATCACGTTGATGATGCGGCCCAGCGTCGCCGGGCCCGACCGGCACGGTGATCGGCGCGCCGGTGTCGGTCACTTCCTGGCCGCGCACCAGGCCGTCGGTGCTGTCCATGGCGATGCAGCGCACGGTGCGCTCGCCGAGTTCCTGCGCCACTTCCAGCACCAGCGTCGCGCTCGCCGATGCTGCGTGGTCAGCGCGTTCTGGATGAACGGCAGGTCGCCCTCGAACTGCACGTCGACGACGGCGCCGAGAACCTGCGTCACGCGCCCGACATTGTTGCTGGCCATTGCCAGATCCCTGTGCTCGTCGTCGCGACCGTCAGAGCGCCTCGGCGCCGGAGATGATCTCGATCAGTTCGCTGGTGATGTTCGCCTGCCGCGCGCGGTTGTAGTTCAGCGACAGCCGCTTGATCATGTCGCCGGCGTTGCGCGTGGCGTTGTCCATCGCCGTCATCTGCGCGGCGTAGAAGCCGGCGGTGTTCTCCAGCAGCGCGCGATAGATCTGCACCGCGAGGTTCCGCGGCAGCAGCCGCGCGAGGATGCGTCTCCTCGTCCGGCTCGAACTCGTAGATCGCCCGCGCCGGTCGCGTCGTCCTGGTCCTGCGCGCGCTCGGGCATCGGCGCCGGGATCAGCGGCATCTCGGTCGGCACCTGCGACATCACCGAGTCGAAGCGGTTGTAGACCAGCGTGCAGACGTCGAACTCGCCGGCGTCGCAGCATCGCCAGATGCGCTGCGCGATCGTCCTGGGCGTCGGTGAACTCGATGCTCTTGCGTGCCGGCGAAGCTGACGTCGCCGATCATGCTGGTCGCGCAGGTCGCGGCGCAGGAAGTCGCGCCCCTTGCGGCCGACGGCGAGGATTTTCACCGTCTTGCCCTCGGCTTCCAGCCGCCGCGCCATGCGTGCGCGTCAGCCGGCCGACGTTGGAGTTGAACGCGCCGGCGAGGCCGCGATCGGCGGTGACCGGCACCAGCAGATGCACCTGGTCGCGTGCCGGTGCCGACCAGCAGCTTCGGCGCGTTCGGGCTGCCGGCCGGCGTTGGCGGCCAGCGACGCCAGCATCCGCTCCATGCGCTCGCGCATAGGGCCGCGACGCCTCCGCCTGCGTCTGCGCGCGGCGCAGCTTGGAGGCGGCGACCATCTTCATGGCGCTGGTGATCTTCTGCGTCGATTTGACGCTGTTGATGCGGTCGCGGAGGGCTTTCAGGCTGGGCATGCGGCGCGTCACCGTCCGGCTGAAGATGCGCTTGCCGTGACGTCAGCGGCTCAGGCGAACGCCTTGGTGAACCCGTCGAGGAAGGCGATCAGCTTCTTCTCGGTCTCCGGCTTGATCTCGCGGTCGTTGCGGATCGCCTCCAGGATGCCCGGCTCGCGCGCCTGGATCTCGCTCAGCAGCTGCGGCTCGAACGCGCCGACCTGGCCGACCGGCGATGCCGTCGAGATAGCCGCGCATGCCGGCGAACATCGCGATCACCTGCTCCTCGACCGGCAGCGGCTGGTACTGCGGCTGCTTCAGCAGCTCGGTCAGCCGCGCGCCGCGCGCCAGCAGTTTCTGCGTCGACGGCGTCGAGGTCGGAGGCGAACTGCGCGAACGCCGCCATTTCGCGGTACTGCGCCAGCTCCAGCTTGATGCGTGCCGGCGACCTGCTTCATCGCCTTGATCTGCGCCGCCGAGCCGACGCGCGACACCGACAGCCCGACGTTCACGGCCGGGCGGATGCCCTTGAAGAACAGTTCGGTCTCCAGGAAGATCTGGCCGTCGGTGATCGAGATCACGTTGGTCGGGATGTAGGCGGACACGTCGCCGGCCTGGGTCTCGATGACCGGCAGCGCGGTCAGGCTGCCGGCGCCGATGCTCGTCGGACATCTTCGCCGCGCGCTCCAGCAGGCGCGAGTGCAGGTAGAACACGTCGCCCGGATAGGCCTCGCGTCCCGGCGGGCGGCGCAGCAGCAGCGACATCTGGCGGTAGGCGACGGCCTGCTTGGACAGGTCGTCATAGAAGATCACGCGCGTGCATGCCGTTGTCGCGGAAATACTCGCCCATGGTGCAGCCGGTATAGGGCGCCAGGAACTGCATCGGCGCCGGGTCGGAGGCGGTGGCGGCGACGACGATGGAGTATTCCATCGCGCCGTTCTCTTCGAGCGTGCGCACCAGCTGCGCCACGGTCGAGCGCTTCTGGCCGACCGCGACATAGATGCAGTACAGCTTCTTGCCTTCATCGCCGCTGGCGTTGATCGCCTTCTGGTTGATGATGGTGTCGATGATCACGGCGGTCTTGCCGGTCTGGCGGTCGCCGATGATCAGCTCGCGCTGGCCGCGGCCGATCGGGATCAGCGCGTCGATCGCCTTGATGCCGGTCTGCATCGGCTCATGCACCGACTTGCGCGGGATGATGCCGGGCGCCTTGACCTCGACCAGGCGGCGCTCGCCGGTCGATCGGGCCCTTGCCGTCGATCGGCTTGCCGAGCGCGTCGACCACGCGGCCGAGCAGGCCCTTGCCGACCGGCACGTCGACGATGCGGCCGGTGCGGCTGACGGTGTCGCCCTCGCGGATGCCGCGGTCGTCGCCGAAAATCACGACGCCGACATTGTCGGTCTCCAGGTTCAGCGCCATGCCCTTGAGGCCGGCGCCGGGGAACTCCACCAGCTCGCCGGCCATCACGTTCTGCAGGCCGAACACGCGGGCGATGCCGTCGCCGACGGTGAGCACCTGGCCGGTCTCGGCGACGTTGGCCTCGGTGTCGAAATAAGCGATCTGCTTCTTCAGAATTTCCGAGATCTCGGCGGGACGGATCTCCATCTCAGGCGGCTCCCTTCATGGCGTATTGCAGGCGCTGCAGGCGGGATTTGAGGCTGGTGTCGAAAGCCGGGCGCCGATGCGCACGACCAGCCCGCCGAGCAGGGACGGGTCGACGTGATTTGTGGATGTCGACGTTGCCGAACCCGGCCTCGATCAGGCGGGCGCGCAGCTGCTGCTCCTGCACGTCGGTCAGCGGGTGGGCGGACTGTACGACGGCGACGACCACGCCGCGCTTTTCCGCCACCAGGGCGGCGAAGGCGCGGACGATGTTGCGCAGCGCGCGCTGGCGACGGTTGGCGATGACGACGCCCACGAAATCCTGCACGATCTTGCCGAACCCCTCGCTGGCCAGCACGGCGCGCACGGCCTTCTGCGCGGTGTTGACGTCGATCAGCGGGCTGTCGAGCAGCCGGCGCAGCTCGGCGCTGGCGTCGATCGAGCCGGCCAAGCTGGTCCATCTCGGCCACCACGGCGTCGAGCGCGTGCTGGTCATCGGCGAGCGAATAAAGGGCGGTCGCGTAGCGATCCGCCAATCCGCCGCCCGAAGAAACTGTCGTGCCGCCAGACGCCACGAT
This sequence comes from uncultured Pseudomonadota bacterium, assembly GCA_963764895.1. Lineage (GTDB taxonomy): Bacteria > Pseudomonadota > Alphaproteobacteria > Acetobacterales > Acetobacteraceae > CAVXUK01. The sequence continues at coordinate 1,049,892 of CAVXUK010000004.1, read as the reverse complement.
GAGGATTCCAAAATTGTTTAGGCCGTGCGGGCACGGCCGAGATGTTACCAGCCGTTAAACTGGCGCGGCGGTCCGTAGCATGGGGTAAATGGCCACGCAACACGTGACACTGCAGCAAAACGGCCACAGCCGCCATCGAATGGACGCCCGCGCCCCGATAGATATGTGCCATCACCGTCGCGGATTCGCATAGACCTAGAGGAAGCTCATCGGGTCCACGTCCACATCGATCCTGGTCGCTCCTTTCGCCGGCACCTGGCGCAGCCAAGCGCGCAGCAGCGGCTGCACGGCGATGTCGCGCCGTGTGTTCAGCAGCAGCCGGCGGCGGTGGCGGCCGCGCAGGATGGCCAGCGGCGCTGGCGCCGGGCCGAGCACCACCACGCCCTCGCCATGCGGCGCCACCCGCGCCAGATCGCGCGCGGTGGTGTCGGCGGCGTCCGCCGTCTCGGCGCTGACGATCACGGCCGCGAGCCGGCCATACGGCGGCCAGTTGCCGGGGCGGCGCTGCGCGGCCTCGTCGGCCATGAATCGCGCCAGATCGCCACCGCGCAATGCCTGCATCACCGGATGCTCGGGCGAATAGGTCTGAAGCATAACTATCCCGGGTGCCTCGGCTCGTCCGGCCCGTCCGGCGACCTGATGCAGCAGTTGCACCGTGCGCTCGGCCGCGCGCAGGTCGCCGCCGGCCAAGCCGAGATCGGCATCCACCACGCCCACCAGAGTCAGATGTGGGAAATGCCAGCCCTTGGCGACGATCTGGGTGCCGATGATCAGGTCCACCTCGCGCGCCGATATGGCCCGTGCGGCCTCGGCGGCGGCGTGCGGGCCGGGCAGGGTGTCGCTTGCCATGACCAGGCGGCGCGCGTCGGGAAAGGTCTTTGCCGCCTCTTCGGTGATCCGCTCGACGCCGGGGCCGACGGCAGCGAGGCTGTGCTCGGCATCGCAGTGCGGGCAGCGCGGCGGGATCGGCTCGGCGTGGCCGCAATGGTGGCATTGCAGCAGTTTGCGGGTGCGGTGCTCGACCAGCCACGCGGTGCAGTTCGGGCATTGCATGCGGTGGCCGCAATGCCGGCACAGCGTGAGCGGCGCGTAGCCGCGGCGGTTGAGGAACAGCATCGCCTGCTCGCCGCGCGCGAACGTGGCCGCATCGCCTCGACCAGCGGCGGGGCCAGGAAATGTCCGCGTTCCGGCGGCGTCTCGCGCAGATCGAGCAGTGCTACCGTCGGCAGCGCGGCGCCGCCGTGGCGGGAGGGCAGATGCAGCCGGCGGTAGCGGCCGGCCTCCACATTCGCCATCGTCTCCAGGCTCGGCGTGGCCGAGACCAGCATCGCCGGCGCCTCGCACAGCCGCGCCCGCACCACCGCCATGTCGCGGGCATGGTAGACCACGCCCTCCTCCTGCTTGAATGCCGTCTCGTGCTCCTCGTCCACCACGACCAGCCCGAGCGCCGGGAACGGCAGGAACAGCGCCGAGCGGGCACCGACCACCACGGAGGCTTCACCGGATGCGACCGCCCGCCAGGTCAGCCGGCGGGTGCGCGAGGGCAGATCCGAGTGCCAGACCGCAGGGGTGACGCCGAACCGCTGCGCGAAGCGTTCCAGCCATTGCGATGACAGCGCGATCTCCGGCAGCAGCACGAGCGCCTGGCGTTCATGGCGCAGACATTCGGCCACCGCCTCCAGATACACCTCCGTCTTGCCGGAGCCGGTGACGCCGTCGAGCAGCGTGACCGAGAACGCCTCGGCCGCCACCGCTTCGCGCAGCAGCGCCGCAACATCGGCCTGCTGGGCGGACAGCGTTGGGCCGGGATGGTCGGGGTCCGGGCGGGCGAAGGCGGGGGTGACCGGCAGCGTCGCCGGCAGCAGCAGCCCGGCATCGGCCATGCCGCGCAAGACGGCCGCAGACACGCCGGCCAGCCGCGCAAGGTCGGCGCCGCCATGCGCCGCGCCATCGGCGAGGGCGGCCAGCACGCGTTGGCGGGCCTCGGTCAGCCGCACCTCGGGGGGTGGCGGATCGGCCAGCCGCCAGCCGACCGGCGGCGCGTCCGGCCGCAGCGCGTTGATGCGCAGCGCCATCGCCAGCACCTCGCCGGGGGCGGCGAGCGTGTAGGCGGCGATCCAGTCGATCAGCCGGCGCAGGTCGGCGCGCATGGGCGGCGCGTCCAGCAGCGCGGAGAGCGGCTTGAGTTTGCCATCCGGCACGCCGGGATCGGCCGGGCCGTCCCAGACCACGCCCACCGTCTCCCGTCGGTTGAGCGGCACGAGCACCAGATCGCCGGGTTGGGGCGCCAGCGAGGGCGGCACGCGATAGTCGAACGGGCCCGCGAACGGGTACGGGAGCAGCACCGGGACCCGGCACGGCGGCTCCGGCGCCGCCGCGTCGGTGCCAGCGCCAGCCCGTCCTGTTTTCCCCGCCTTCTGTCGAACCCTGCCATCCTATATGCTCTGCCGTACCCGGGGCCTGTCGCACAGGCCCCTCCGGCTTCGGGAGGCACTGATGAAGTTCTTTGTAGATACGGCCGACACCAAGGAAATCCGCTCGCTGGCCGAATCCGGGCTGCTGGATGGGGTGACGACCAACCCCTCGTTGATCGCCAAGTCCGGGCGCAAGATCCTTGAGGTGATCGCCGAGATCTGCGACGTGGTGCCGGGCCCGGTCAGCGCCGAAGTCGCCGCCACCGAATACGACCCGATCATGCGCGAGGCCAAGGTGCTCCGCCGCATCGCCAAGAACGTCACCATAAAGGTGCCGCTGACGCCGGACGGGCTGCGCGCGTGCAAGGCGTTGTCCTCCGACGGTGCCATGGTGAACGTGACACTGTGCTTCTCGGCAGCCCAGGCGCTGCTGGCCGCCAAGGCGGGGGCGACGTTCATCAGCCCGTTCGTCGGCCGACTCGACGATATCGGCCATGTCGGCATGGATCTGATCGCGGACATCGTGCAGATCTACCGCAACTACCCGTCGCTCAAGACCGAGGTGCTGGTGGCCAGCGTGCGCAGCCCGCTGCACATCATCGATGCCGCCAAACTCGGCGCGCATGTCGCGACGCTGCCGCCGGCCGTGCTGCGCAGCCTGTATCTGCATCCGCTGACCGACAAGGGCCTTGCCGCCTTCCTGGCCGACTGGAAGAAGACCGGGCAGCAGATCGTCGAGTTGGAGGACGCGGCGCATTGAGGCGCCGCCCGGTGGCGCAGGCCCCGCGTGCGACCGCTGTGTTCGACCCGCTGGAAGTCGCCGCATGGCTGCGCGCCCGGCCACGCTTCCTGGCCGACCACCCGGACCTGTACCGCTGGCTCGCACCGCCGGAGCGGGTGCATGGTGAGACGCTTGCCGACCACATGGCAGCCATGCTGCGCGCCGAGCGCGCCCACGCCGCGGCCATGGCCGAAAGGGCCGACGGTGTCCTCGCGGCGGGGCGCGCCGCGGCCGGTCTCGCCGCGCGGGTGCAGGAGGCCGTGCTGGCGCTGATCGGCGCGGCGAGTGCCGCCGAGTGCATCAGCGCCGAACTGCCGGCGTTGCTGGCCGTGGATGCCGCGGCGTTGTGCGCCGAAACGGCGCCGCCCGAGCAGCAGATCGCCGGCGCCCGGCCGCTGCCGCCGGGCATGGTGTCGCGTCTGCTCGGCACCCGTGCGGTGGTGTTCCGTGACGACGGCGGCGAGGTACGCATGCTGCACGGCGAGGCTGCCGAACTGGCCCGCCACGACGTGCTGGTGCGCATCCCCGGCGACGGCACGCCGGCGCTGCTGGCGATCGCGGCGCGCGACCGGCGCACGCTGGACCCGTCGCAGGGCGCCGGCGCGCTGACGTTCCTGGGCCGCGCGGTGGCGGCGGCGTTGGGCCGCTAAGACGGGGCGGCCGATGCTGGCCGAGGCGGCGCGGCAGGATTTTCTGGCATGGCTGGAACATGAACGCCGCGCCGCGCCGCTGACGCTGGAAGCCTATTCGGCCGACATCGCCGGCTTCCTGGGGTTCCTGACACGGCATCTGGGCTGCGAGCCGGATCTGGCCGCGCTCGCGGACCTGCGGGCAGCCGATCTGCGCGGCTGGCTGGCGCAGGGGGCAGCGGACGGGCGCGGCAATGCGACGCGCGCGCGGCATCTTTCGGCTGTGCGCAGTTTTTTTCGCTGGCTCGCGCAGCACCGGGGAGTCGCGAACGCGCAGGTCCGATTGCTGTCGGCACCCCGCGCCCGCCGCCCGCTGCCGCGCGCGCTGGCACCCCGGCAGGCCAGGATGGTGGCCGAGGATATTGGAGAAATGTCCGATGCGGCGGTGCTGCAGGCGCGCGACGTGGCGCTGTTCACGCTGCTGTACGGGTGCGGCCTGCGGATCGCCGAGGCGCTGGCCCTCAACGTGGCCGACGCTCCCCGGGTGGATATGCGGACGCCGCTGCGGGTGACGGGCAAGGGGGCCAAACAACGGATCGTGCCGGTGCTGCCGGTGGTGCGGGGGGCGGTCGCGGCATGGCTGCTGTTGCATCCGCGCCCGGTGGCCGACGCCCCGCTGTTCCTGGGCGCGCGCGGCAAACGCCTGGACCCCGCGGTGGCGCAGCGTACGATGCGGGAATTTCGCCGGCTGAACGGGCTGCCCGAGCATGCCACGCCGCACGCGCTGCGGCATTCGTTCGCGACGCATCTGCTGGCGGAGGGGGCGGATTTACGCTCGATTCAGGAATTGCTGGGGCACGCCAGCCTGTCCACCACGCAACGCTACACGAATGTGGACACGGTGCGGCTGATGGAGGTTTGGCGGCGGACGCATCCCAGAGGCTGACCCGCGGTTCGGACGCGGCCGCCTGGATTGGCGTAAAGGCGCCGCTCCAGGAAAACGACTGTCATGACCAATCAACCGGAAATTGTATCAGCGCCTTGTGATGAAATAGCATTGTTTAAACGCTGTTCGATGGTCGATCATAATGCGTTGGCCTCGATACTGCCCCCTATCTGATCGCCGCTCGACTTTCCGAAATTGTCGCGTCACCGACAAGGTAACGCATAATGTTCGTTCGCGCGGAAGACCGGCTCTGTCTGCTCAGTACGCCGCGACAATCAACCGCGGGGGATGTAGGGCTGCCGTCGCGCCGCGTCGGCGTCCGCCCTGCCCATCGCGTGTTGCGGGCGGCGATCTATGGCGTGGTGGTCGTGCTTGCCGGCACCGCGACGCTCGCGCTTGGGCTGTTGATTTTGGGGCCGGATTTGCCGCCTCCCGTTGCCGCACCGCGGGCGTCGGCTGAGACGGCGGACCCTTCGAGTGCCGGACCGCTGGCGCAGCAAAAGGACCTGCTGGCTTTGCTTCAGCAGACGATACGTGAGACCGCCCAGCGGCTGGCCGAACTCCGCGCCGGACGATTGCAGGCGGCGGGACAGTCGGTCGAGCCGGTGCCCGCCGTTCCCGCATTGCACGCCGAACCCACGGCCACGGACCGAACCCGCGGCCCCGCAGATGCGGTTTCCGATGCAGCGCCGATGTCACAGCCGCCGTCGCCATCCGCCGCACCGGCAGGCAATCAGGCGGGTGCGCATGGTACGGGCGGAACGTCGGCCGCGATATCCGGCGCTAGCCGCCCGACAACAGCGGTACCGCCAGCCGGTTTCGCCTGGACCTACGCGCCGCTGACGAGCAGCGGGACACCCCGGTCCACGGGGAGGTCGGCGCAGACCGGCACCCCGTCCGTCGGTCTGGGAGCAGCGGGCGGCTCTGGCGCCGCCAGCCCGAACGGCAGCGGCGGTTTGGGGACGGCTGGCGCAGCCAATGGGGCAGGGACCGGCTCGACCGGAGCGACGACGAGTGGCGGTAGCGGGACCTCCAATGGGTCGGGGGCGACCGGTGCCGCCGGGTCGGCACCCGGTGGCAATAGCACGGGCGGTTCTGGCAGCGGCGCGGCAAGCGGGCCTGCGGGCGGCCCGGGCGTCGGCGGTGCAGCCGGCACAGGCACAGGCGCCGGTGCGGCTAGCGGGCAGGGAACCGCCAACGGACCGGGAACCAGCGGCGCGACCGGCACAGGCGCCGGGGCGGCCAGTGGTGCAGCTACCGGCAATGGCAGTTCGAGCAGCAGCTCAACCGGCAGCAGCTCGACCGAAGGACACGCAACCGCCACAGGCGGCGGCGCCGGTGCGACAGCAGGAGCCGGCGGCGGCGCAGCCAGCAGCAGCACGGGGGCGGCCGGCGGGTCCGCCAATGGCTCGGGCGCCGGTGGCGCGACCGGACCGGGCTCCGGAGCGGCCGGCAACGCAAGCACTGCCAGCGGCGCCTCGGGCAGCGCTGGGTCAAGCGGACGCGGAACTGCTGCGGGCGGCGACAATGGGGCAGCAGGGTCCGGCAACGGCGCGGCCAGCGGGTCTACCGGCGGTACGGGGACCAGCGGGACTGCCGGAACGAGTGCCGGGGCGGCCGCGAACCGCGCGACCGGCGGCGGCACGACAACCGGGCACGCCACCGCAACCGGCGGCAGTACCTGGAGCAGCGGGGTCCGGGTCCGGCAGCGGCGCGGCCAGCGGGTCCACCGGTGGTGCGGGGACCAGCGGGACTGCCGGAACGAGCGGCGCGGCGGCCGGCGGAACCGGCGCGGCTGGCAGTGGCGCGACCAGTGGGCACGCCACCGCGACCGGCGGCGGTACTGGAGCAGCGGGGTCCGGGTCCAGCAGCGGCGCGGCCAGCGGCAGCGCGGGGGCGGCCAGCGGGTCCTCCGGTGGTGCGGGGACCAGCGGGACTGCCGGAACGAGCGCCGGGGCGGCCGGCGGAACCGGCGCGGCTGGCAGTGGCGCGACCAGTGGGCACGCAACCGCAACCGGCGGCGGTACTGGCGCAACGGGGTCTGGCAGCGGCGCGGCCAGCGGGTCTACCGGTGGTACGGGGACCAGCGGGACTGGCGGAACGAGTGCCGGGACGGCGAGCGGCACGGGGGCCAGCGGCGCCACCGGTCCCGGCACTGCCGGCGGCACGACAACCGGGCACGCCACGGCAACGGGCGGCGCGGGCGCGACGGGGTCTGGTAGCGGCGCGGCCAGCGGGTCTACCGGTGGTCCTGGGACCAGCGGGACTGGCGGAACGAGTGCCGGGACGGCGAGCGGCACGGGGGCCAGCGGCGCCGCCGGGCCCGGCACTGCCGGCGGTACGACGACCGGGCACGCCACGGCAACGGGCGGCGCAGGCGCGACGGGCTCCGGCGGCGGCGCAGCGAGCGGTGGAACCGGGACTGCCAGCGGTTCGGGGGGCAGCGGTGCAACCGGGCCCGGCACTGCCGGCGGTACGACAACCGGGCACGCCACCGCAACAGGCGGCGCGGGCGCGACGGGGGCTGGCGGCTCGGCCGGCGGGTCTGGCTCCGCTGGAGCGGGTGCAGGCGGACACGGACACAGCGCGCACTGACCCGGTCAGCAATGCCAGCCGATCGTCCCACGCCGGACCACGCTGATGAGCGGACCGCTACCAGCCGCGCCGGTCGCGCGACTGCCCCCAGCCAAACAGCAGCACCAGAACCACCACCACCAGGACCGCCGCCTCGCCGAAGGTCAGGTGGTGCATGAGCCGGAACACGAAGCCGTAGATCAGCGAATGGATCAGCGCCGAGACCGCCATATGCGCGATCCAGTTGCCCCAGCCGCCGCCGTAGCCGTGGTGGTAGGCAATGTACTCCAAAACATCCATCTCGCGCACCTCAGGCCGTGGGGCGACGCCCGGCCAGGGCTGTGACGCCCGTGCGACCCGACACGCTCAGCGTGCTCGCCTTCCAATCGCGGCGCCGGCTTCTTATCATCCGGCCTTGAATGACACAAAGCACAGCAGCGCGCCGGCCGAATGGCGCGAGGCGCTGTCGACGTAATGCCGGTCGCGGCGGCAACCGGAGCGCTGTAAGAGACAGCGATGCAACCGCTCGCACTGTACATTCACTGGCCGTTCTGCCTCGCCAAGTGCCCGTATTGCGATTTCAACAGCCACGTGCGCGAGCGCATCGACCAGACGCGCTTCGCCGCGGCCCTGCGAACCGAGCTGGCTTGGGAGGCGGCACGACTCGGGCGACGACCATTGGCGTCGATCTTCTTCGGGGGCGGTACGCCCAGCCTGATGGCGCCCGAAACCGTCGCCGCACTGATCGACGCCAGCAAAAACCTGTTTGCCCCGCTGCCGGATATCGAAATCACGCTTGAGGCCAACCCGACCAGCGTGGAGGCCGGGCGACTGGCGGCGTTCCGCGACGCCGGGGTCAACAGGGTGTCGCTTGGCGTGCAAAGCCTGGACGGCGAGGCGCTGCGCCTGCTGGGGCGGCAGCATTCCGCGACGCAGGCGGTGGCGGCGCTGGAACTGGCGCGCGCCATCTTTCCCCGCGTGTCGTTCGACCTGATCTACGCCCGTCCCGGCCAGAGCGAGGCGGCGTGGCGCTCGGAATTGCGTCAGGCGCTGGCGCTGGCCAACGATCACCTCTCGCTGTACCAGCTCACGATCGAACCGGGCACGGCGTTCGAAGCGCTGCATCGGCGCGGCGACATCGTGCTGCCGGACGACGAAACGGGCGCTTCGCTGTACGACGCCACGGCCGAGGAGGCCGAGAAATTCGGGCTGCTGCCGTACGAGGTATCCAACTACGCGCGCCCGGGATCGGAGAGCCGGCATAATCTGGCGTATTGGCGCTATGGCGATTACGCCGGTATCGGGCCGGGCGCACACGGCCGGATCAGCGTCGGCGATACGCTGCTGGCCACGCGGCGCCACCGCGCGCCGGAGCCCTGGGCCGATCGCGTCGAACGCAACGGGCACGGCACAACCGACGAGACGCCGGTAACGGCCGACGAACGCGCCCGCGAAATGTTGCTGATGGGGCTGCGACTGACCGAAGGCATCGACGAGACCCGCTTCGCAGCCCGCACCGGCGTGACGCTGGACGACGCGACCGACGCGGACACTCTGGCCCAGGCCCTTGACGCCGGCTACCTGGAACGCGGCGCGGGGGTGCTGCGTGCGACGATGGAGGGCCGCAAACGGCTGGATTCGTTGCTTGCCGCTCTTGTCGTGTAGGGCGGGTGAAGCCCACCACGTCGGGACGGACGGTGGGCTAAACGCTGCCCCACACCTCGCGCGCGACCTCGACGCAGAGCGCAAGCTTGGCCCATTGCTGGTCCTCGGTGAGCAGGTTGCCTTCCTCGGTGCTGGCAAAGCCGCATTGCGGGCTCAGCGCCAGTTGCTCCAGCGACAGATATCTGGCGGCGGCGTCGATGCGGCGCTTCAGCGAGTCCTTGCTTTCCAGTTCGCCGGTCTTGCTGGTCATCAAGCCGAGCACGACAACTTTGTTGCCGCGCGGCACGAAGCGCAGCGGCTCGAACCCGCCGGCGCGATCGCTGTCGTATTCCATGAAGTAGGCGTCGGCGTCGATGCGATTGAACAGCGTTTCGGCCACCGGCTCGTAGCCGCCGGACGCAATCCAGGTGGAGCGGAAATTGCCGCGACACAGATGGATGCTCACCATCATGTCGCTCGGCCGCCCGCGGATGGCGGTGTTGATGCAGGTCGGCATATATGTCGAGCAGGCCTTCGACATGCTCGCCGCGTGCCTTCAGGCCCTCGATCTGCTCCGGGTCGCAGAGATAGGCGATGTTGACTTCATCGAGTTGCAGATAACGGCAGCCGGCAGCGGCGAATGCCTGTACGGCGCTATGATAGGCTCTGCCGAGATCGGCGAAGAAGCCGGCCATCTCCGGATAGACATGCGCGTCGATGGCGCGCCGGCCGCCGCGGAAATGCAGCACGCTGGGCGAGGGGATGGTCTGCTTCGGCAGGGCCGTACGAACCTGCGACGCGGTGTAGCGGAAATCGTCGATGAACACCGGCTGACGCCATGCGATCGGGCCGGTCACGCGCAGCGCATGCTGCAACGTGGCGCCGTGGAACTGCACCTTCTGCTCCGGCACGTACATCTCCACGCCGTCCAGACCGGCGAGGAAGTCGAAGTGCCAATAGCTGCGACGGTATTCGCCGTCGGTCGCGGCGCGCAGGCCGATCGCCTCCTGGCGGGCGATGGCGCCGGCGATGCAGCGATCCTCGACCGCGCGCAGCGCGGCGGCGTCGAGCGAGCCGGCGGCGCGGGCGGCACGTGCTTGGCGGAGTTCCATGGGCCGCAGCAGGCTGCCGACATGATCGGCACGAAACGGCGGCCGCGTCCGCGTGGCGAGCGGCGCGGCGACGGTTTGCGACATGGTTTCCTCCGTTGTCGTGGGCGCGTCAGATGTGCAGTGCGCGCCCTTCCACGGCCAGTGCGGCCTCCTTCACGGCTTCGTTCAGTGTCGGGTGCGCGTGGCAGATGCGCGCCACATCCTCGGCGGAGGCGCCGAACTCCATCGCGACGGCGATTTCGGCGATCAGCGTGCCGGCATCGGCGCCGATGATATGCGCGCCGAGAATCCTGTCGGTCGTCTTGTCGGCGAGGATTTTGACGAACCCCTCGGTCATGCCGATGGCGCGCGCGCGGCCATTGGCCGTGAACGGGAATTTGCCGACATTGTAGGCGATACCGGCCTGCTTCAGCCCTTCCTCGGTCTCGCCGACCGAGGCCACTTCCGGCCATGTGTAGACCACGCCGGGAATCACGCCGTAATTCACGTGCCCCGCCTGGCCGGCGAGGATTTCCGCCAGGGCGACGCCCTCGTCCTCGGCCTTGTGCGCCAGCATCGGGCCGGCGATCACGTCGCCGATGGCATAGATGCCGGGGACGTTGGTGGCATAATGCGCGTCGATCTTGACCCGCCCGCGTTCATCGGTCGCGACGCCGACATCGGCAAGGCCAAGCCCCGCCGTGTAGGGGCGGCGGCCGATCGCGAGCAGCACGATGTCGGCACGAACGTTCCGTCGCCGTGCCGCCGGCGGCCGGCTCCAGCGTGAGCGACACGCCCGTCTTGTCGGCAACGGCGCCCGTCACCTTGGTGGCCAGCTTGAACGCGATGCCCTGTTTCGTCAGCACGCGCTGGAAGGCTTTGGCGACCTCGCCGTCCATGCCGGGGACGATGCGGTCGAGGAATTCCACCACCGTGACCTTGGCGCCGAGCCGCCGCCACACGCTGCCGAGTTCCAGGCCGATATAGCCGCCGCCGATGACGACGAGATGGCCCGGAACCGCCTCCAGTTCCAGCGCGCCGGTGGAGGTGACGATGCGGTCCTCGTCGACGGTCACGCCGGGCAGCGGGATGCTTTCGCTGCCGGTCGCGATGACGATGTTCTTGGTGGTGTACTCGGTGTCGCCGACAACGACCTTGCCGGGGGCGGTGATGCGGCCGGTGCCCTTCAGCCAGGTGATCTTGTTCTTGTTGAACAGGAATTCGACGCCCTTGACGTTGGCGGTGACCACCTCGCCCTTGCGCGCCTGCATGCGGTCGAGGTCGAGCTTCACGTCGCTCGACGACGATGCCGTGGTCCTTCAGCCCGTGCGTGGTTTCGGCGAACACTCTCGCTCGATTGCAGCAGCGCCTTGGAGGGAATGCAGCCGATATTCAGGCAGGTGCCGCCGAGCGTGGCGCGGCTTTCGACACAGCCCACCTTCAGGCCGAGCTGTGCCGCGCGGATCGCGCAGACATAGCCGCCCGGGCCGGAACCGATGATGATCAGGTCGAAACTGTCGCTCATGGCGTGCCCTCAAAGGTCCAGCAGCAGCCGGCGCGGATCTTCCATGCTTTCCTTCACGCGCACCAGGAAGGACACCGCCTCCTTGCCGTCGACGATGCGGTGGTCGTACGACAAGGCCAGATACATCATCGGCCGGATCTCGACCTTGCCGCCGATCGCCATCGGCCGTTCCTGGATCTTGTGCATCCCCAGGATGCCCGATTGCGGCGGGTTGAGGATCGGCGTGGACATCAGGGTGCCGTAGACGCCGCCATTGGTGATGCTGAACGTGCCGCCGGTCAGCTCGTCCAGCTTCAGCGTGCCGTCACGGGCGCGCTTGCCGAAATCGGCGATGGCTTTCTCGATCTCGGCGAAGCTCATTCTGATCGGCGTCGCGCATCACCGGCACCACCAGGCCGTTCGCGCCGCCGACCGCGATGCCCATATGGACGAAGTTCTTGTAGACGATTTCGTCGCCGTCGATCTCGGCGTTCACCGCCGGGAACGCCTTCAGCGCGGCACACGCAGGCGCGCACGAAGAAGCCCATGAAGCCGAGCCGCACGCCGTTGTGCTTCTTCTCGAACGCATCGCGATATTCGGCGCGCAGCGCCATCATGGCGCGTCATGTCCACCTCGTTGAAGGTGGTCAGCATGGCGGCGGTGTTCTGCGCCTCCTTCAGGCGCGCGGCGATGGTGCGGCGCAGGCGCGTCATCTTCACGCGCTCCTCGCCGGCCTCGGCGGTGCGCGCGGCTTTCGGCGCGGGTGGCGGGGCGGTGACGGGCGCGGGGCGGTTCAGGAACGCCAGCACGTCGCCCTTGGTGATGCGCCCATCCTTGCCGGTGCCGTCGCCGATCTGCTCGGCGGAGATGCGCTGCTCGGTCATCAGCTTGGCCGCGGCCGGCAGCGGCGCTGTTCCGCCGGTGCCGCGGGGCGGGCGACCGGGCCGGACGGCGGCGGCGGCGGATTGACGCCGGCCGGCGGATTGGCCGCCGGCCGCGCGGGCGCCGGTTTGGCCGGCGCCGGGGCAACCGGCGCGGAGCGCAGGCTTTGGCCGCGGCCGCGCCGCCGTCGATCACCTGCGCCAGCACGGCGCCGACTTCGACCTCGGCGCCTTCCGGCGCCTGGATCGCGGCCAGCACGCCGGCGGCCGGCGCGTTCACCTCGACGGTGACCTTGTCGGTCTCCAGCTCGACCAGCGGCTCGTCGGCGGCGACGCTGTCGCCCGCCTGCTTCAGCCAGCGCGCGACGGTCGCGGTGGTGACGCTCTCGCCCAGCGTGGGCACCTTGATCTCGGTCGCCATGAGGTCGGGTCCGGTTCCTGATCTGCTGGTCGGTTTTCGGTCGGGCTGTTCTGGAGGTCAATCGAGCGTCAGCGCCGAGCGGACCAGCGCCGCCTGTTCCGCGGCATGGGTCTTGGCGAGCCCGGTCGCCGGGCTCGCGGCGGCGGTGCGCCCGACATAGACGGGGCGCTTGGCGGCGACGTCCAGGCCGCTGAGCAGCCGTTCTCGATGCCGCCGGTCGACGAAGGTCCAGGCGCCCATGTTCTCCGGCTCCTCCTGGCACCACACGACCTCCGCCTTGCGGTACGGCGCCAGCACCGGCGGCAGCGACTTGGACCGGGAACGGATAGAGCTGCTCCAGCGCGCACGATGGCGACGTCGTTGGCGGCGCCTCGCGCCGCTCGGCCAGCAGGTCGTAATAGACCTTGCCGCTGCACAGCACGACGCGCTTGACCTCGTCGGGCGGCGCGAGCGTGTCGATCTCCGGGATCACGGTGCGGAAATGGCTGCCGTTGGCCATCTCGGCCAGCGTCGAGACCGCCAGCTTGTGCCGCAGCAGGGATTTCGGCGTCATCACGCACCAGCGGCTTGCGGAAGTTGCGCTTCAACTGCCGGCGCAGCGCGTGGAAATAGTTGGCCGGGGTGGTCAGGTTGCACACCGTCATGTTGCGCTCGGCGCAGAGCTGCAGGTAGCGCTCCAGCCGCGCCGAGGAGTGCTCCGGCCCCTGGCCTTCATGGCCGTGCGGCAGCAGCAGCGTCAGGCCCGACATGCGCAGCCACTTGGTCTCGCCGCTGGCCAGGAACTGGTCGATGATCGACCTGCGCGCCGTTGGCGAAATCGCCGAACTGCGCTTCCCACAGCACCAGCGTGCGCGGGTCGGCGAGCGTGTAGCCGTATTCGAAGCCGAGCACGCCGGCTTCCGACAGCAGCGAGTTGAAGATTTCGATCTTCGACTGGTCGGGCGCGATGTTGTTCAGCGGCACGTATTCGTTCTGGTTGGTCTGGTCGATCAGCACCGCATGGCGCTGGCTGAACGTGCCGCGCTGGCAGTCCTCGCCCGAGAGCCGCACGCGGTGGCCGTCCAGCAGCAGGCGTGCCGAACGCCAGCGCCTCGCCGGTCGCCCAGTCGATGCCCTCGCCGGTGTCGATCATCGGCCTTCTTGGCTTCGAGCTGGCGAGCGATCTTCGGAGTTGAGGTCGAAATCCTCCGGCACCCGCGACAGCGCGGCGCCGATCTTGCGCAGCGTGTCCGGCGGGACGGCGGTGTCGTCCTCGATCCATTCGTCGTCGTCGCCGGGCTGGTTCAGGCCGGACCAATGGCCTTCCAGCCAGTCGGCCTTGTTCGGCTTGTAGGACTGCGCCGCCTTGTAGGCGTCTTCCAGCGTCTGGTTGAAGCCGTCCCATATCGCCTTTGCCTCGCCGGCCGCCAGAACGCCCTCGCGCGCCAGCTTCTCGGCATACAGCGCGCGCGTGGTCTTCATGCGCGCGGATGCGACGATACATCAGCGGCTGGGTGAAGGCCGGCTCGTCGGTCTCGTTGTGGCCGTGGCGGCGGTAGCAGACGATGTCGAGCACAACGTCCGCTGCCGAATTCCGTGCGCGGAACTCGGTGGCCAGTTCGGCGCACCACACCACCGCCTCCGGATTGTCGCCGTTCACGTGCAGGATCGGCGACTGGATCGGATTTGGCGACGTCGGTGCAGTACAGGCCGGAATAGGCATGCGCCGGCACGGTGGTGAAGCCGATCTGGTTGTTGACGACCACATGCACCGTGCCGCCGGTGCGGTAGCCGATCAGCTGGCTCATCGCCAGGGTCTCATAGACCAGGCCCTGGCCGGCGAAGGCCGCGTCGCCGTGCATGATGATGCCCATGACCGAGCGGCGCGTCTTGGTGTCGCCCGTCATGTCCTGGCGGGCGCGCACCTTGCCGACCACCACCGGGTCCACCGCCTCGAGATGCGACGGGTTGGGCTGCAGCGACAGATGCACCTGCTTGCCGTCGATCTCGACGTCGGTCGAGGTGCCGAGATGGTATTTCACGTCGCCGGAGCCCTGCACGTCGTCGGGCTTGGAGCTGGCGCCGCCGAACTCGCTGAACAGCGCGGTCAAGCGGCTTCTTGACGATGTTGACCAGCGTGTTGAGCCGGCCGCGATGCGGCATGCCGATGGCGATCTCCTTGCACGCCGGCGACGGCGGCGGTCTCGATGATGGCGTGCAGCGCCGGGATGGTGACTCTCGCCGCCTTCCAGGCCGAAGCGCTTGGTGCCGACATAGCGGCGCTGGCAGAAGGTCTCGAAGCCCTCCGCCTCGGTCAGCTGGCTGCAGGATCGTCTTCTTGCCGGCGGCGTCGAAGTGCGTGCAGCCAGGGCGCGCCTTCGATGCGGCGCTGGATCCAGGCCTTTTGCGTCGGGGTCCTGGATGTGCATGAACTCGACGCCGATCGGGCCGCAATAGGTCTCGCGCAGCACGTCGCAGGATCTCGCGGATCGTCGCGGTCTCGCAGGCCGAGCACGCCGTCGATGAAGATCGGCCGGTCCATGTCGGCGTCGGTGAAGCCGTAGGTCGCGGGTCGAGCTCCGGATGCGGCTGCGGCACCTGCAGGCCGAGCGGGTCGAGCTTGCGCCTCGCAGATGGCCGCGCACGCGGTAGGCGCGGATCAGCATCAGCGCGCGGAGGGTGTCCTTGGTGGCGGCGCGCAGCTGCTCGGCGCTGGCGGCCGGCGCGGCGCCGTTCGGCTTGGCGGCCTTCGCGACGGGCGGCCTCGGGCTCGCCGACCGCAAACGGGCGCGGCGCCCAGGAGGCGCCGGAGGCATCGGTCAGGACCGACGTGGCTCTCGTCGTTCAAGGCTCGCGAACAGGTTGCGCGAAACTCGGATCGACCGAGGTCGGGTCGGTGACCCAGCGTGGCGTAAAGATCGGCGATGAACGCGGCATTGCGCGCCGTTGAAGGCGGTTGCGAGGATGTCGACGCCGGCCATGGCGACTGTCCTCTTAGCATCTGGCCCGTGAACGGCGGTTGGCGGTCCGCGAGATGCCGTTACATCTACCGATGCGCGCGATAACATAGGCCGTGGCTCGCGATCGGCGCGGCCACGTTTGCGCCTGCGGTTGCCACGGACATGCGTACGCCGTTGCGAGGCGCGCATCGGGCCGGACTAGCCTAGCCGCGCAGCGCCTTCACCATCGTGCTGCCCAGCGCCGCCGGGCTTTCGGCGACGAGAATGCCGGCGGCCTGCATCGCCTCCATCTTGGCCGCCGCGGTGTCGCGTGCCGCCGGTGATCACCGCGCCGGCATGGCCCATGCGGCGGCCCGGCGGCGCGGTGACGCCGGCGATGAAGCCGACGATCGGCTTCTTCACCTTGTTGCGCGGCGAGGAACTCGGCGGCGTCGATCTCGCTCTGGCCGCCGATCTCGCCGATCATGATGATCGCCTGGGTCTCGGGGTCGGCCAGGAACATCTCCAGCACCTCGATGAAGTCGGTGCCCTTCACCGGGTCGCCGCCGATGCCGACGCAGGTGCTCTGGCCGAGGCCGGCCGCCGTGGTCTGCGCCACCGCCTCATAGGTCAGCGTGCCGGAGCGCGAGACGATGCCGACCTGCCACGCCGGTGGATATGGCCCGGCATGATGCCGATCTTGCAGGCGTCCGGCGTGATCACGCCGGGGCAGTTCGGCCCGATCAGCCGCGACTTCGAGCCGGACAGCGCGCGCTTCACCCGCACCATGTCCAGCACCGGGATGCCCTCGGTGATGCAGACGATCAGCGGCATGCCGGCGTCGATCGCCTCCAGGATCGCGTCGGCGGCGAACGGCGGCGGCACGTAGATGGCGGTGGCGGTGGCGCCGGTCTTGGCGACCGCCTCGGCCACCGTGTCGAACACCGGCAGGTCGAGATGCGTCGGGCCGCCCTTGCCCGGGGTGACGCCGCCGACGACCTTGGTGCCGTAGGCGATCGCCTGTTCGGAATGGAAGGTGCCCTGCGCGCCGGTGAAGCCCTGGGTGATGACGCGCGTGTTGGCGTCGACGAGGATGGCCATTCACGCGGCTCTCCTTCACGGCGTTGACGATCTTTTCGGCGGCATCGGCGAGATTGTCGGCGGCGATGATCGGCAGGCCGGACTTGCGCCAGGATCTCCTTGCCGAGCTCGCACGTTGGTGCCCTCCAGCCGCACCACCAGCGGCACGCGAGAGCGAGACCTCGCGCGCGGCGGCGATCACGCCCTCGGCGATCACGTCGCAGCGCATGATGCCGCCGAAGATGTTGACCAGGATGCCTTCGACATTCGGGTCCGACAGGATGATCTTGAAGGCCGCGGTGACCCGCTCCTTGGTGGCGCCGCCGCCGACATCGAGGAAGTTGGCCGGCGCCGCCGCCATACAGCTTGATGATGTCCATGGTCGCCATGGCCAGGCCGGCGCCGTTCACCATGCAGCCGATGGTGCCGTCCAGCGCCACGTAGTTCAGGCTGTGCTTGGCGGCTTCCAGCTCCTTCGGGTCTTCCTCGGCCTCGTCGCGCAGCTTCTCGAGCTCCGGATGGCGGAACAGCGCGTTGTCGTCGAAGCTCACCTTGGCGTCGAGCGCGACGACCTCGCCGGCGCCGGTCACGACCAGCGGGTTGATCTCGACGATCGCGCAGTCGAGCGCGATGAACGCCTTGTACATCGCGGTGACGAACTTGGTGAAGGCGGCGATCTGCTTGCCGTCGAGGCCGAGGCCGAAGGCCAGCCTGCGGCGCGTGGAAGGGCGAAATGCCGGACGCCGGATCGACGGCGACGCGCAGGATTTTCTCCGGGTGGTGCGCGGCGACCTCCTCGATCTCCATGCCGCCTTCGGTGGAGGCCATGATGGCGACGCGCGAGGTCGCGCGGTCGATCAGCAGCGACAGATACAGCTCGCGCGCGATGTCGCAGCCGGCCTCGACATAGACGCGATGCACGGCCGCGCCCGGCCGGGCCGGTCTGCTTGGTGATCAGCGTGTGGCCGAGCATCGCCTCGGCGGCGGCGCGCACCTCGTCGGGCGAGTGGGCGAGGCGCACGCCGCCCTTGCCGTTCGGGTCGTCGGCGAAGCGGCCGGCGCCGCGGCCGCCGGCATGGATCTGCGACTTCACCACATAGACCGGGCCGGGCAGCTTTGGCCGCCGCGGCAGCGGCTTCCTCCGGCGTCCAGGCGACGTGGCCGTCCAGCACCGCGACGCCATAGCCGTGCAGCAGCTCCTTAGCCTTGGTATTCGTGGATGTTCATTGCGTCAGACGCCCAGTTTCTTGAAGGCTTCGATCAGGTCGCGCACCGCGGCGCAAGATTTGTCGAACGCGGCCTTCTCGCTTTCGGTGAACTGGATCTCGACAATACGTTCCACGCCGCCCGCGCCGATCACCACCGGCACGCCGACATACAGATCGCGCACGCCGTATTCGCCGCTGCAGCAGCACGGCGGCCGGGCAGCACGCGCTTCTTGTCCTTCAGGTAGGCCTCGGCCATGGCGATCGCGCTCGCCGCCGGGGCGTAGAAGGCGCTGCCGCGTTCCAGCAGCTTGACGATCTCGCCGCCGCCGTTGGCGGTGCGCGTGACGATCGCGTCGATCTTTTCCTGCGTCGTCCAGCCCATCTTGACCAGGTCGGGCACCGGGATGCCGGCGACGGTGGAGTAGCGCGTCAGCGGCACCATGGTGTCGCCGTGGCCGCCGAGCACGAAGGCCGTCACGTCCTCGACCGACACGTTGAACTCATGGGCGAGGAACAGACGGAAGCGGCTGCTGTCGAGCACGCCGGCCATGCCGACCACGCGCTCCGGCGGCAGGCCGGACTTCTGCTGCATCACCCACACCATCACGTCGAGCGGGTTGGTGATGACGATCACGAATGCGTTTGGCGCATGGGTCTTGATGCCCTCCGCCACCGACGCAATCACGCCGGCGTTCTTGGCCAGCAGGTCGTCGCGGCTCATGCCCGGCATGCGCGGGAAGCCGGCGGTTACGATCACCACATCGGCGCCGGCGATGGCGGCGTAGTCGGAGCCGCCGGTCATCTGGCTGTCGAACCCGTCCACCGGGCCGGACTGCATGATGTCGAGCGCCTTGCCGGCCGCGACGCCGCCGAACACGTCGAACAGGACGACGTCGCCGAGTTCCTTCAGGCCGATGAGATGGGCGAGCGTGCCGCCGATGTTGCCGGCGCCGACCAGGGCGATCTTGTTGCGTGCCATGCGGGAGCAATCCTTCACGGGCGGGGAGACGCCGTTCCAACCCAGGAGTCAGGCGGAAGCGGGGGTCTGCCGGGCACCCGGCTGCCCGGAAGGCGCGACGTTGCTAGCCCAATGTCCGGGGGGCGGCAAGACGCGGGTGCAGCATAAAATGGGGCGACAACCAGGGGCATGACGACGCGGGCGTGCGGGCACGAGGCGTCCGGCGCCGCTTGGCACGCATCACCTCCGATCTGTCGGAACGGCAGGCACCGCGTCGGTCGCCGCGAAGTTGTTGTTAACGAAAAGTAACGGCCCGCCCCTGACGGACGCTGATCGGCCCGCTCAATATTCCATCAGGTCAGATGTGGCAGCGCCAAATACTCCTGGCTCTGCATCTCCTCCAGCCGCGAGGCCGTGCGTTCGAACGCGCGCGCGCCGTCGCCGCGCTGGTAAAGCTGGTCCGGCACGGCATCGGCAGAGGCGACCAGCTTTACGCGGTGGTCGTACAACGCGTCGATCAGCGTGATGAATCGCCGTGCCTCGTCGTAGTTGTCGGGCGACAGGCGGGGCACCGCATCCAGCACCAGGGCATGGAAATGCGTGGCGATCGCGAGATAATCGCCGGCGCCGAGCGGCGTGCCGCACAGCGCGGCGAAGTCGAAACGCGCCACCCCGTCGGCCGCCAGCGGCACGCGCAGCACGCGGCCGGTCACGATCAACCGTTCCTCCCGCGCCACGGCATTGCCGGTCAGCTGCGCGAAGGCGGCGTCGAGCGCCGCCTCCGCGCGGCGGTCGGCGGGCACCAGCCAGGTCGGCATCCCGCGTAGCCGGGCGCGCCGGAAATCACGACCGTCCTCCAGCACCAGCACATCGAGATACTGCTTTATCAATGCGATGAACGGCAGGAACGCATCGCGTCCGGGCTTATCGGCGAACAGGTCGTCGGGCAGCGTGTTGGAGGTCGCGACGACCACCACGCCCCGCGCGAACAGCGCCTGAAACAGCCGGCCGAGTATCATCGCGTCGGCGATGTCGTTGACCTGGAACTCGTCGAAGCACAGCAGCGCCGCGTCGGCCGCGATCGCGTCGGCCAGCGGCGGGATCGGATCGTCGCCGTCCGGGTTTGCGCGCTTCCAGTCATGGATGCGGGCATGCGCATTTTGCATGAAGCGATGGAAATGGATGCGTCGCTTGCGCGCCACCTGGGCGGCGGCGAAGAACAGGTCCATCAGCATGGATTTGCCGCGCCCGACCTCGCCCACCAGATACAGCCCGTTTGGCCGCACCTCGTCCGCCCCTTCTGCCGGGCGGCGGCGCAGCAGGCGAGAGAACAGGCCGGTGGCGGCTTGCCTGGGCGGTGGGTCGTAGTCATGCAGCTTCACCCACAGATCCTGCAGCCGCTCGGCGGCCAGGCGTTGCGAGGGATCGGCGACAAGGTGCCCACCGGCGACCAGCGCGCGATAAGCGGGGAGCGGGCCGTCGGCGAGCCCGGGCGGGGAAGGAGGAGCGTCCATGCTGCATTGCGCCATACCCGGAATGGCGGCCGCCTTCAACGCGCTGCGGTCATGCGCTGTGGTCAGTGCCCGGGCAAAGCCCTATGTTGAAGGCTGGTTGTTCGAGGGCTTGCGATGATCCGCCTGGACTATGACGCGCTACGCGACACGCCATCCGCCGCCGAGCCGTTTCCGCATGTCGTCATCCCGCATTTCGTGCCGCCGGACTCGCTCGCGGCGGTGGTCCGGGCATTGCCGGCGATGGGGCAGGGCGGCTCGTTTCCGTTCGCGAGTCTGCGGCTTGGGCCGCCGGCCAAGGCTTTGGCCGAGGCCTTGGAAGGCCCCCGGCTGCGGCAGGCGATCGCCGAGAAATTCGGCCTCGATTTGACCGCCGCCCCCACCATGCTGACGCTGCGCGGCCAGTCGCGGGAGCGGGATGGGCAGATCCATACCGACAGCACCGCCAAGCGCGTCACGGTGCTGCTGTATCTGAACCCGCAAACGGCGGCGTGGGCGAACCAGGAGGGCTGCCTGCGCCTGCTGCGCTCGGCCACCGACATCGAGGACTACGCGGTCGAGGTCCCGCCAGTCGACGGCACATTATTGGTGTTCCCGAACGGGCCGACCGCGTGGCACGGGCACAAGCGCCATGTCGGGCAGCGCTACGTGGTGCAGCTCAATTACATGGCTCGCGATGCCGCCGCCCGGTCGGAAATGCGGCGCCATCGGGTTTCCGCCTTCCTCAAGCGCCTCACGGCCGCCGCATGACCGACGCCGAACGCCTCGTGCGCGCCTATTACGATGCCTTCAATGCCGGCGACATGGCCGGCTTCGTGGCACTGCTCACCGACGATGTGGCGCACGACATCAGCCAGGGCGGGCGGCAGGTCGGCCGCGCGGCGTTCGCAACATTCATGGAGCACATGAACCGCTGCTACCGCGAGCGCATCACCGACCTCGTGGTGATGACCGAACCGGACGGCACGCGCGCCGCCGCCGAATTCACCGTGCATGGCAGCTATATCGCCACCGACCCGACAGTGCCGGAGGGCACACCGCGGGCCTCCGGGCAGGGCTATGTGCTGCCGGCGGGGGCGTTCTTCACGCTACGCGACGGCCGCATCGCGCGCATTTCCAACCATTACAGCCTGCCCGAGTGGGTCCGCCAGGTCAGCCTGCCGGCGTGAGCGGCAGTTCGCCATGACCGCCGCGGTCGATCAGGGCGGCCGCCTGGTGACCATGGTCGCTGCCACCGTCGCCGATCGCCGGCCGGCCGCGGCACTGCTGCGACAGTTGGAGGCGCTGGACGCGGCCGGCGACGCCGCGTCGGCCGAACTGGGCACGGCGCTGTTCGAAAGCGTCTTCTACCGCCTTCCCGCATTCCCGGACGCAACGTTGCCGGCGGTCGCAAGCCGCCTCTATGCCAGCATCGACCGAGTGGACATGGCATTCCTGCTCGCCGGCCTGGCCATCCAATCGCAACCTGCGGGCGCACGCGCGCCCGGACCATATCGGGCCGTGCTGGACCGCCTGCGCCAAACCGGCCGCGCGGCCGACGCGCTGGCGCTGGCGCGACGGGCGGCAAGCCTATTCCCGGAGCGCTTCCCTGCCGACCCGGTCGTGCCGAACGACGCGCTGTTCGATCGGGTGGCCGCCAAGGCGGAGGCGATCGCCGAGCTGAATCATCCCGGCCAGACGCTGCTGCTGGCCCTCGATGTGCTGGAGGCGGACAGCGACTGGGTACAGACGACGCTACTGTTCGAGAGCGTCTGGCATCGCGTGCCACCGCTCATGGAATACTGGGTCTATTACCGGATGAGCCGCGTCTACGACACGCTCGGGCGCACCGACGCCAGCGTGCTGCTGGCGACGCTGGCCATCCAGATCGAGCCGCAGAACGCCGTCTCCGACGTGCCGTATCGTCGCCTGCTGCGCCATTTTCGCGACGCCGGACGACCGCGCGACGCTGCCGAGTTGTGCTTACGCCGTGAAGGCTTCTGCGCTGACCCGGTGCTGTTGCCACCGACCGAGCGGGCCGAGTTGCTGGAAGCCGCCGGGACGCTGCTGCTTTCCCCGGCGCCGGCCGGCCGCCGCGACCAGGTGGTGGTCGAGAGCGACACCCGCCTCCCGCACCCCTGGCCCGTCTATGGTGGCGCGCTGCCGAACAGCCTGCGCGAATTGCTTACCCCGATGCCTCGCCCGCCGATCTCGGTTGCCATGGTGTCGGGCGCGACGGTGCTGATCGATGGCGGCGGCGTGGCAGTGTTCGGGGCGGACGAGGTGCCGCATCTGGATCTTTCGGTGCGCGATTTTCCGGCATTGCTGCGCCGCCGGCTGGCCGAACGCGCGGCGCCGCCGGTGGAGGAACTGCATCTCGACGCCGCCGTGCTGATCAGCGACGAGTTCTTCGGCCCCAATCTGTGCCATTTCCTGCTCGATCAGGTGACACGCATCGAGCTGTACCGTCGGGCCGGCGTCGATCCGCGGAGCGTGACGGTGATCGGCCCCGAACGGCATACCGAATACCAGCGTCTCGCCGTCGAGCGGATGGGCCTCGGCTCGTACCTGTCGGTCAGTCGCTGCGCGCGGGTGCAGGTGGACCGGCTCTGGGTCAGTTCCAATTGCCACGACATGCGCCACCCGGCCCACTGGGCGTCGGACTGGGCCGTGGGAGCGACACGCGCGCTGTTCGATCTGGTGCCGCGCCAGCCGCGCCGGCGGCTGCTGGTCTCGCGTGCCAACTCGCCGTGGCGGCGCATCGCCAACGAAGCGGAAATCGCCGACATCCTGAAGCCGCTGGGCTTTGAGGTGGTGGTGCCCGGCATGTTGTCGTTCCTCGAGCAGATCGCGGCGTTCCGCGACGCCACGCATGTCATCGCGCCGCACGGTGCGGCCCTGGCCAACACGCTGTTCTGCGCGCCCGGGACGCATGTGCTGGAGGTATTCCATCCGCATTACGGCACCTGGGCCTATGCCATGCTGAACGACGTGCTGCGGCTGAACTATGCCTCGATGGTCGGGCGGGACGCACTCTCGGACGCGCCCGAGTTCAACGACCCGACGCTGCCGCGCGAACAGACAGTGCCGCACGCGGGCCGCGACATGCGGGTGGATGTGTCTGAGCTGCGCCGGTGGCTGACGGAGAGCGGCGCATGGTGAGCCTGACTGCCGAGGAAACCGCGATCGCCGGCGGGCGGGACGGCGAGGGCGCGGCGCTGGCGTTGCGGCTCGTCACCGAGTCCGGGCGCCTGCTGGGCGCCGACCGGCTGGTCCCCGTGACCTCGGCGCATATCGACGGCTGCCTGTATCACGGCGATTCGGGCACCGAATTCGCCGAATTCCTGGTCGCCAAGGGCGCGCGCGTCAAAGTGCCGGCGACACTGAACGTCGGCGCGCTGGACTTGATGCGTCCCGGCAATGTGCGCCTGGACGGCGCGCGGCGGGACATGGCGCTGCGGCTCATGCGCGCTTACGAGGCGATGGGGTGCCGTAGCACCTGGACCTGCGCGCCGTATCAGGCCGGGCATCGCCCCGCGACCGGCAGCGACGTGGCCTGGGGCGAGTCCAATGCCGTGGTGTTCTGCAATTCGGTGCTCGGCGCGCGCACCAACCGCTATGGCGACTTCCTGGACATCGCCTGCGCCATCGCCGGCCGCGCCCCGCGTTACGGGCTGCATCTGGCCGAGAACCGGCTTGCCCGGGTGGCAGTGGACACGTCCGCGCTGTCCGACGGACTGAAACGCAAGGAGGCGTTCTGGCCGGTGCTCGGCGCGTGGCTCGGCCGCGCCGTGGGCGAGCGCGTGGCCGTGATCGAGGGATTGGCGGAGCACGCCAGCGAGGACCGGCTCAAGGCGCTGGGCGCCGCCGCGGCCTCGACCGGCGCGGTGGCGTTGTTCCATGTCGCGGGGGTGACGCCGGAAGCACCGCATGCGGCTGCGGTCTTGGCGCCGGAGCCTGTCGAGCGCTTGGCGCTGACGCCTGCCATGGTGCGCGAGGCCCGCGCGCTGCTGTCCACCGCCAGCGGCGATACGGTGGACGCGGTTGCGATCGGCAGCCCGCATGCGTCCTACGCCGAGGTCGGCGCATTGGAGTCGCTGCTGGCCGGTCGGCGGCTGCGCGTGCCGCTGTATCTGAACACGGGCCGCCATGTCGCGACGCGGCTGGAGCGCGAGGGACGGCTGCGGCCGCTGACCGAGGCGGGCGTGGTGCCGATCTTGGATACGTGTGTGGTCGCCACACCGATCCTGTCGTCAGGGGGAGGGGTGCTGATGACCAACTCCGGAAAGTTCGCATTCTATGCCCCCGGCAACACCG
The DNA here is from genome assembly GCA_963764895.1 of uncultured Pseudomonadota bacterium. Classification (GTDB taxonomy): domain Bacteria; phylum Pseudomonadota; class Alphaproteobacteria; order Acetobacterales; family Acetobacteraceae; genus CAVXUK01. The sequence continues at coordinate 1,025,035 of CAVXUK010000004.1, read as the reverse complement.
GCTACGCGGTGCAGTTCGGCAGCCTCGCCGATTGCGTCGAGAGTGCCGTCGCCGGGCGGCTGGTGCGCGACGAGGCGGGCTGGCAATGACGGTGCTGTTCCCCGGCACGGCCGAGGGCGAGCTGCTGGTGCTCGCGGCACCGCTGAGCTTCTGGGGTGGCGTGTCGTGGGAGACCGGGGCCATCACCAATTTCCGCCATCCGCAGCTTGGTCAGGTGGTGACGGGGCGGATTCTGGTCGTGCCGGAGCCGGTAGGGTCGTCGTCGTCCTCGGCGGTGCTGCTGGAGTTGATCCGCGGCGGACGGGCGCCGGCCGGCATCGTGCTGGGGCGGCCGGATGCGATCCTTGTGGTGGCGTGTCTGGTCGCGCACGAAATGGGCTGGTGGGCGCCGCCGGTCCTGGTGGTGCCGGGATGCGACGATTTTCGCAGCGGTCGGGCGCGGATTTCGGATGGACGGCTGGCGATGGTGGGAACAGGGACGGCGACCTGATACGCCGGCGCTGTTGGCCGTGCAGTCTGGCTGAATGATGTCAGGCGCAACGCGTTGCGTTGAGTGAGACAACAATGCCGGCAGCCGGGTCCGGGCGGTGGAGGACAGTGGCGAGCGCGGTGCCGAGATCGTCACGCCGGAACGGCTTGTTCAGGCGCGGGAGTGCTGGGTCAATGCCACCGGACAGGTCCGCATAGCCCGTGGTCAGGATCACCGGCAGTTCCGGCCAATGCTGTCGCAACCAGGTCGCGAGCGCCATGCCGGTCATTCCCGGCATGGCATGATCGGTGACGACCACGTCGAAGCGACCGGTCTGAGCCAGCACATCCAGCGCCTGCGTGGCGGACGCGACCTCGACGACGAAATGGCCAAGATCTTCCAACATCGCTGCCGTGCCGGCGAGAACAAGCGGATCGTCGTCCACGAGCAACACCCGGCAAGGCGGGATGTTGACCAGCCGGCTGGTGGTCGGCGTCGCGACGATGGCGTTCGCGCGTTCGGCCAGGGGCAGCCATAATTCAATGGTGGCGCCGGCACCGGGCGTACTGCTCAGCCGCATGGTTCCGCCGGATTGCGCCACCAGCCCATGTACCATCGAAAGCCCCAGGCCGGTACCCTTGCCGGTACCCTTGGTCGTGAAAAACGGCTCCGTCGCACGCTTCAGCGTTTGCGCATCCATGCCGCTGCCCGTGTCCGACACGGCAATGCAGACATAGGGGCCGTCGGGGAGACCGAGCCCGCGCACGTCCCCGGGCGTTCCGCCGCGCGCTCCGATCACGACGCTGCCGCCAAGCGGCATGGCGTCACGCGCATTGAGCACGAGATTGAGGAGGGCAAGTTCGAGCTGGTTGGGATCCACCCGCACCGGCCCCAGGCCGGCTTGAAACTCGGTACGGATCTGCACCGCCGGACCGAGCGAGCGGCTCAGCATCTCGAGCATCCCGTCCACCAGGGTCGTCACGTCCACTGCTTCCGGGTTCAGTTCCTGCCGGCGTGCGAATGCCAGCAACCGGCGGGTCAGCGTCGCGCCGCGTTCAGCCGCAGCCATCGCGCCCGACAGCAGGCGGCTCTGCCGCGGGTCGTCGGGCAGCCGCTTTCCAAGCAGCTCCAGGTTGCCCATGATCGCGCCGAGCAGGTTGTTGAAGTCGTGCGCGACGCCGCCGGTGAGCTGGCCGAGACTCTCCAGCTTCTGCATCTCATGCACCTGCGCGACGGCCACCTCGCGCTCTCGGGTACGTTCCTCCACGCGCTGCTCGAGCGCCGCGTTCGCCTGTTCAAGCTCCGCCGTCCGTTCGGCGACGCGTCGTTCCAGTTCGGCGTTCAGACGTTCCAGTTGCCGCGTCTTGCGGTGCAGATCGGCGAACACCTTGACCTTGGCGCGCATCAGGTCCGGCACGATCGGCACCGGCAGATAGTCGACCGCTCCCGCGGCATAGCCGCGCAGCCGGTCCGGATCGGTCATGTGAATCGCCGAGACGAAGATGATCGCGGTCCGCTGGAAGCGCGGATGGTCCCGGATCATTGCCGCCAGCTCGAAGCCGTCCAGTTCCGGCATCGGAAACGTCGGTCAGGACCACGGCGATCTCCCGCCGCAGCAGCTGTTCCAGCGCTTCGCGGGCCGAGCCGGCCTTGATCAGGTTCTCGCCCAGTTCGCTCAGGATGACCTCGTAGCTGAGCAGCTTTGCCGGCTGGTCATCGACCAGCAGGATATTGACCTTGTCATGCTCGGTCACGGCAAACGTTCCCACTTTCAGCGGTGCAGCCAGATGCGCAGCGCGGACAGGAGTTGCTCGGTGTTGACCGGCTTGGCCAGATAGTCGGAGGCGCCCGCCTCCAGGCACTTCTCGCGGTCGCCCTTCATCGCCTTTGCGGTCAGCGCGATGATCGGCAGGCGGCGGAAATCCGGGTTGGCACGGATCACGCTCCATGGTCTCGTAGCCGTCCATCTCCGGCATCATGATGTCCATCAGCACGATCGCGACGCCGGAGGTCGCCTCGAGCAAGGAGATCGCCTCGCGTCCCGTGGTGGCCGTCAGCACCTCCATCCCGCGTCGTTCCAGCACGCTGGAAAGGGCGAAGATGTTGCGTGCGTCGTCGTCGACCAGCAGCACCTTGCGGCCGACCAGGTTTTCGTCGGAATTGTGCAGCCGCTCCAGCATGCGCCGCTTGTCGGCCGGCATGTCGGCGACGACGCGATGCAGGAACAAGGCGGTCTCGTCGAGCAGCCGCTCCGGCGATTCGACCCCCTTGACCACGACGCTGCGGGCCATGGTGTGCAGCTGCGCGTCCTCTTCCGACGACAGCTCGCGGCCGGTGAACACGACCACCGGTACGTCGCACAGGGTCGGGTCGGCGCGCAGGCGTTCCAGCACCTTGAAGCCGGACATGTCGGGCAGCCGCAGGTCGAGCACCACGCAGTCGGTCGGCGCGCGCTGGAGTTCGGCGATCGCCTCCGCGCCGGTTCCGGCGACGACGATGTCGACGTTGTTGTCCTGCAGCAGTTCGGCTGATGCCCAGCTGCTCGCCGGCGTTGTCCTCGACCAGCAGCAGCCGCTTGCGGTGCGGCCGGGCGAAGTCGGTGATGCGGGCGAGCGCCTCCTTCAAGCCTTCCGTGGTGGTCGGCTTGCTGATGAACGAGAACGCGCCGCGCGCCAGCCCGTGCTGGCGGTCCTCGTCCAGCGTCACGATCTGCACCGGGATGTGCCGCGTCGTCGCGTCCTGCTTGAGCTGGCTGAGCACGGTCCAGCCCAGCATGTCCGGCAGGAACACGTCGAGCGAGATCGCCGTGGGCTGGTACTGCCGCGCCAGCGCCAGCGCCTCGGCGCCGCGCGCCGCCACCAGCACCTTGAGCCCGTGATCGCGCGCGAGATCGACCATGATGCGGGCATAGTGCGGATCGTCCTCGACGATCAGCAGCACGGTGTCGCTCGGCGCGATCGATAGCGCGATCGTCCGCCACGTGCTCCACCGGGTGCTTCGGAACTGCGCATGCGGATCGGTACCGGCATGGCCTCGGCCGTGCGCCTCAGGCCGCCGGACGGCGATGCTGGATCAGCGAACTCGGCCCGACATAGGTCGCCGGCAGATAGAGCGTGAACGTGCTGCCGACGCCGGGCGTGCTGCGCAGCTGGATCTCGCCGCCGAGCAGTTGCGCGAGTTCGCGCGAGATCGCGAGGCCGAGGCCGGTGCCGCCGTATTTGCGGCTGGTGCTGGCATCGGCCTGCTGGAACGCCTCGAAGATGATGCGCTGCTTCTCGGGCGGGAATGCCGATGCCGGTGTCGGTGACCTCGAATGCGACGACGGTCGCGCGCTTGGCGCAGCACCGGATGGCTCTGCGTCCAGCCTTGCTTTGGCGATCGAGACGGTCAGCCTGACGCCACCCTGCTCGGTGAACTTGAAGGCGTTGGACAGCAGGTTCTTCAGCACCTGCTGCAGCCGCTTCGAGTCGGTGGAGATGCTGCGAAGCTGCGGATCGATCGCCACGTCGAACTGCAGGCCGCGGTTCTCCGCCTCGTGGCGGAACGGCCGCGTGACCGTCTCCTGCAGATGCACGAGCACGAGTTCCTCGACATCGACCGACACGGTGCCGGATTCGATCTTGGAAAGATCGAGAATGTCGCTGATCAGATTGAGCAGGTCGGTGCCGGCGCCGTGGATGGTGCGGGCGAACTCCACCTGCCGCGCCGTCAGGTTGCCGTCCGGGTTGTCGGTGAGCTGCTGGCCGAGGATCAGGATCGAGTTCAACGGCGTGCGCAGCTCGTGCGACATGTTGGCCAGGAACTCGGACTTGTATTTCGAGGTCAGCGCCAGCTCGGTCGCCTTCTCCTCCAGCGCGCGGCGCGCCTGCTCGATCTCCTGGTTCTTGCGCTCGACCTCGACGTTGCGTTCGGCGAGCTGCTGCGCCTTCTGCTCGAGCTGCTCGTTGGTCTGCTGCAATTCGCGCTGCTGCATCTGCAACTCGATGGCGAGCTGCTGCGACTGCTTCAGCAGGCCCTCGGTCTGCATCGTCGCCTCGATGCTGTTCAGCACGATGCCGATGCCGCCGGTGAGCTGTTCGAGGAACGCCTTCTGCAGATCGGTGAAGCTGCCGACCGAGGCCAGTTCGATCACCGCCTTGACCTGGCCTTCGAACAGCACCGGCAGCACGAAGACGCTGCGCGGCGTCGCCCGGAACAGGCCGGAGCGGATCGGCACGACATTGGCCGGCACTTCGGGGATCAGGATGCGCCGACCGTCCGCCGCGCACTGGCCGATCAGGCCCTCGCCGAAGGCAAGCCGCTCCGCGTGTCCCTCGGTGCCGCCGTCCGCGTAGGCGCCGAGCAACGTCAGGCTGGGCGTGCCGTCGGTCGTATCGCCGGCGTTGACGAGATAGATCACGCCGTTCTGCGCGTTCACCAGCGGCGCCAGCTCCGACAGCAGCATCCGCCCCACGGTCGCGAGGTCGCGCTGGCCCTGCAGCATGTTGGTGAAGCGGGCGAGGTTGGTCTTCAGCCAGTCCTGCTCGGTATTGCGGTCGGTGGTGAGCCGCAGGTTGTCGATCATCGTGTTGAGGTTGTCTTTGAGCTCCGCCACCTCGCCGCGGGCCTCCACCTGGATCGAGCGCGTCAGGTCGCCCTTGGTGACGGCGGTGGCCACCTCAGCGATGGCGCGCACCTGCGTCGTCAGGTTGGCGGCCAGCAGGTTCACGTTGCCGGTCAGGTCCTTCCAGGTGCCCGCGGCGCCGGGCACGTTGGCCTGTCCGCCGAGCCGCCCCTCCACGCCGACCTCGCGGGCGACCGTGGTCACCTGATCGGCGAAGGTCGCCAGCGTGTTGGTCATGTTGTTGATCGTCTCGGCGAGCGCCGCCACCTCGCCCTTCGAGGTCATGGTCAGGTTCTGCTTGAGGTCGCCGTTGGCGACGGCGGTGACGACCTTGACGATGCCGCGCACCTGCTCGGTCAGGTTGGCGGCCATGACGTTGACGGTGTCGGTCAGGTCCTTCCAGGTGCCGGCCACACCGGGCACCTGCGCCTGGCCGCCGAGCTTGCCCTCGGTGCCGACTTCGCGCGCCACGCGCGTGACTTCGGAGGCGAAGGCGTTGAGCTGGTCGACCATCGTGTTGATGGTGTTCTTCAGCTCCAGGATCTCGCCTTTCACATCGACGGTGATCTTGCGCGACAGGTCGCCGCGCGCGACCGCCGTGGTCACCTCGGCGATGTTGCGCACCTGCGTGGTCAGGTTGGCGGCCAGCAGGTTGACGTTGTCGGTCAGATCCTTCCAGGTGCCGCCGACGCCGGGCACCACCGCCTGTCCGCCGAGCCGCCCTTCGGTGCCGACTTCGCGCGCCACGCGCGTCACCTCGGCGGCGAACGAGCGAAGCTGCTCCACCATCGTGTTCAGCGTTTCCTTGAGCAGCAGGATCTCGCCGCGCACGTCGACGGTGATCTTCTTCGACAGGTCGCCGTTGGCGATCGCGGTCGCCACCTCGGCGATGTTGCGCACCTGCCCGGTGAGGTTGGAGGCCATGAAGTTGACGTTGTCGGTCAGGTCCTTCCAGGTGCCGCCGACGCCCGGGCACCACGGCCTGGCCGCCGAGCTTGCCCTCGGTGCCGACTTCGCGCGCGACGCGCGTCACCTCGGAGGCGAAGGCGTTGAGCTGATCGACCATCGTGTTGATGGTCTCCTTGAGCTGCAGGATCTCGCCCTTCACGTCCACCGTGATCTTGCGCGACAGATCGCCGCGCGCCACCGCCGTGGTCACCTCGGCGATGTTGCGCACCTGCGCGGTCAGGTTGCCGGCCATCGAGTTGACGTTGTCGGTCAGGTCCTTCCAGGTGCCGGCGACACCCGGCACCTGCGCCTGCCCGCCGAGCTTGCCCTCGGTGCCGACCTCGCGCGCCACCCGCGTCACCTCGCCGGCGAAGCGGTTGAGCTGGTCGACCATCGTGTTCAGCGTTTCCTTCAACTGAAGGATCTCGCCGCGCACGTCGACGGTGATCTTGCGCGACAGGTCGCCGCCGGCGATCGCGGTCGCCACCTCGGCGATATTGCGCACCTGGGCGGTCAGATTGCCGGCCATCGAATTGACGCTGTCGGTCAGATCCTTCCAGGTGCCGGCCACGCCCGACACCTGCGCCTGCCCGCCGAGCCGGCCCTCGGTGCCAACTTCGCGCGCCACGCGGGTCACTTCGCCCGCGAAGGCGTTGAGCTGGTCGACCATCGTGTTGATGGTCTCCTTCAGCTCCAGGATTTCGCCCGAGACGTTGACGGTGATCTTCTTCGACAGATCGCCCTGCGCCACGGCGGTCGCCACCTCGGCGATGTTGCGCACCTGCCCGGTCAGGTTGCTCGCCATCGAGTTGACGCTGTCGGTCAGGTCCTTCCAGGTTCCGGCCACGCCCGACACCTGCGCCTGCCCGCCCAGCCGGCCCTCAGTGCCCACCTCACGCGCGACGCGTGTCACTTCGCCGGCGAATCGGTTGAGCTGGTCGACCATCGTGTTGATGGTTTCCTTGAGCTGCCGGATTTCGCCGCTGACGTTGACGGTGATCTTCTTGGACAGGTCGCCGTTGGCGATCGCCGTCGACACTTCGGCGATGTTGCGCACCTGCGCCGTCAGGTTGCTGGCCATCGAGTTGACGGATTCCGTCAGGTCCTTCCAGGTGCCGGCAACGCCGAGCACGTTGGCCTGCCCGCCGAGCCGTCCATCGGTTCCGACCTCACGCGCAACACGGGTGACTTCCGAGGCGAAGGCGTTGAGCTGGTCGACCATCGTGTTGATGGTTTCTTTTAGCTGCAGGATTTCACCAGAGACGTTAACGGTGATCTTCTTGGACAGGTCGCCGCGCGCAATCGCCGTCGCGACCTCGGCGATATTGCGGACCTGGCCGGTCAGGTTGCTGGCCATCGAGTTGACGTTGTCGGTCAGGTCCTTCCAGGTGCCGGCGACGCCAGGCACCTGCGCCTGCCCGCCAAGCCGGCCTTCGGTCCCCACCTCGCGCGCGACGCGGGTGACTTCCGAGGCGAACGAGTTGAGCTGGTCTACCATCGTGTTCATGGTGTCCTTCAGCTCCAGGATTTCGCCGCGAACGTCGACGGTGATCTTGCGCGACAGGTCGCCGCGCGCCACCGCCGTCGTCACCTGCGCGATGTTGCGCACCTGGTCGGTCAGGTTGCCGCACATCGCATTGACGCTGTCGGTCAGGTCCTTCCACGTCCCGGCGACACCCGGCACCAGCGCCTGCCCGCCGAGCTTGCCCTCGGTGCCGACCTCTCGGGCGACCCGCGTCACCTCGGAGGCGAAGGAGCGGAGCTGATCCACCATCGTGTTGATGGCTTCCTTGAGCTGCAGGATCTCGCCACGCACGTCGACGGTGATCTTTTTCGACAGGTCGCCGTTCGCCACCGCGATGGTCACTTCGGCAATGTTGCGCACCTGCGCGGTCAGGTTGCTGGCCATCGAGTTGACGCTTTCCGTCAGGTCCTTCCAGACCCCGGTCACCTCGCGCACCTGCGCCTGACCACCCAGCTTCCCGTCGGTGCCGACCTCGCGCGCGACGCGGGTCACCTCGGAGGTGAAGACGCTGAGCTGCTTGATCATCGCATTGACGATGGTGGCGGCGCGCAGGAACTCGCCTTCCAGCTTGCGCCCATCCACCTCCAGCGGCACCGTCTGCAACAGGTCACCCTTGGCGACGGCGCTGATGGTGCGGGTGACTTCAGTGATCGGCCACAGCAGATCCTCGATCAGCACGTTCACGGAGGTTTCCATGTCGCCCCAGGCGCCGCTCGACAGGGCGAAATTGACCCGCTGCCGCGTCCGGCCTTCGCGCCCGACGACCTGCCCCACGTGCTCGAGCTGCCGCGCCATACGTTCGTTTGCGGCAACGATATCGTTGAACGTGTCGGCGATCTTGCCGGCCAGCCCGGTCTGGTCACTGGGCAGGCGGACGGAGAAGTCGCCGACCCGCATCGCCTGAAGCGCCTGCAACAGCTGGTGCGCGTTGACCGCGCCGCCGGGCAGGTCGTCCTTCGTGACATCGGCCTCGACGAGGCCGCCATTGGGCAGGCCGGCGGGAAGGTTGGTTGGGACACCGTTCTGGCTTAGCTCCACGGTATGCTCCTCCGGCTGGCCTTTGAGATCATTGGTCAAGATACTGATACCGACCAACGCACGCAAAGGTTGTCATGGTGATCGCGGATGGACGCTATAGGATAGAAATCGCAGGGCGGAGGCCGGGACAGACCGGACGTGGGGACCGATCGATTCGGGTCAGGATCGCCAGGAAGCCGAGATTTCCGGGAGAGGCGTTTCGAGTTCGATCTTATACTGCGCCTGCGCAACGGGATTTGCCAGCAGCGGCTCTTTGAAGGGACAGCATTTCGGGCGCGCGGGTCTGCCTGAAACGTGATGGCGAACCGAACCACGGCCGGATCGAAATCGATACTGAAGAGCAGGACCGGCCAGACCCCCGGATTCGCTGCTATTCCAAGGGCACGTCTCGCAACGGCGTTATATCCGCCCGGCGGTGCGCACCGCCGCCCCTTCAGGACCTGAACGGCGCAAGCGCGTCGACGAGCCGGTCCGGTGAACCATTTTCGGGAACCACCGTGACATTGCGTGACAAGCAGAACCTCGCGTTACGGCCGGGCGATCTGGTGCGTGCGGCAACACCGGGCGGCGGCTACGGGGTGAAGGAGCCATGATCCAGACGATGTATCGCCCACCGGCCAATGCTATCGACAGCGGCATGTGTGACGGGCTGGACGCCGCTTTCTTCCGCTTCGCCGAGGATCCCGCGTTGCGGGTCTGCATCGTCACTGGCGGTGTCGAGTACGCGCTTGGGCGCCCAATACTCGCTGTCGCTCATTGCTTTGCTCTATGTCGTGATCGAATTGCGCCGCCGTCAGAACTCGCTGGCAAAGCGTGGGTAGATCTCGGCCACCTCGGTCTGCACGAGATCACGGATCTCCGCCCGCAACGCGGCATCCGGCGCCGGCGAAACCTGCACGTCTTCAGGTTCGGCGTAATCGAAGCCGGTGACGGCACGGATGCTGTCGGCGGTCTCTCCGGCGTGCACGCTGCGCAGTGCGAAGTGGCGCTCGGTGGGCCGCCAGTCGAACAGGCACCGGCCAGTCACGAGGGCCGCTGGGCCACCGGGACGATACACATCCGGCGGGCTCCAGCCCGGCGCACTGATGAAGTCCACCCGCGGCACCAACGCGCGACGATCATGCTCCGGCCGGAACAGGATGACGCGCGGAACCATCATGTAGAGATACGGCGCGCCGAAGGAGCCGGCGAAACGCAGCCTCGGCCGTTCGTAGTCGCCGATGCCGAGCAGGTTGATGTTGGCTTCGCCGTCGATCTGCGCGCCCGACAGGAAGAACACATCGATGCGGCCCTGCGCCGCACAGTCGAACAGCTCCTTTGCCCCGGCCGTGAACCGGCTGGTGCGGCGCGAGCCGAGCACGCTGACGCGCATGCGGCCGCCGCTGCGCCGCCGCGCCAGCAACGCGGCCGCCGTCGGGATCGGCGACAGCGAGCCTGTCGCGACGTGGCCTGCGTCGCCGATCAGGTCGGCGATCAGGCTGATCAGCAAGGTCGCGTCCATCACGCCATGTCCGCGAACAGCGTGCCGTTCGCGTAACGCGCCATCGCGTCGCCATCGACGTCGTAGGTCTCATCCAGCGCGAGCGGCCAGGCACCGCGCTCCGCGACGGCGATCGCCGAAACATACAGCGCAGGCAGCACCCCGGCGGCGTGCGCCTCATCGTCGAAGAAGCAAGTATCGAGCACTCGCTCGACGGTCACCAGCGTCGACCGCGCGGCATGCGCCATCACTGCCAGTTCCTGGCGCCGGCCGACCCAGACATTGCCCTCGCAGTCGGCAGCGGCGGTGTGGAACAGGGCGATGTCCGGCCGTAGCGCCGGCAGCAGCACGATCGGGTCGGAGCGGTCGGAGAACGGGTTCTGCGTCACCTTCCAATCGCTGCGATGGTGCAGCACGTCGCTGCCGATCAACCCGCGCAGCGGCATGAACGGCAGCCCCTTTTCGGCTGCGCCCAGCGCCGCATGGATGGCCGGGCAGGTGGAGTCCAGCATGCGAATCCGGCCGGTCCTCACTGCCGCATTGAACGCGGGGGCCTGGCCGAATTCGCCCAACGTGACGGCGGCGGCCTCCATGGTGCGCACGCAGCCGGCGGCGATCAGCATGTCCGCCTGGATGCCCGAGGACGGGCTGGCGACAAGGTGCAGGTCGCGCACGCCGCGCGCGACCAGCGCGCGGGTCGCGGCGACGGCGACGCCACTGTAGTCGGGCGGCACCACCAGCATCGCGCCATCGGGAATCAGCGCGGCCAGTTCGTCCAGGCTGACGACAGACGTCATGTGCTTGCCTCCGACATGGTATGCGTGCCGGTCATGCGACGTCCTCCGGCGTCGGGCGCATTACGGCGTGGCCGTTATCCAGCACGGTCGCCATGCTTGGCACCGCTTTCAGCCCTGCCTCCCACACGAAGGGTTGGTCCGAGTGCATGCCGTTCGCGCCAAAGCCAACCGCCAAGGCGTAGAGTATGCTGTCGCGCTCGGCATAGCTAACGTCCCGGGCGGGAATAGCGAGCGTCATCAGTCGCTTGGGGTCGATCGGCATGCCCGGTCTCTTGTCTGCGCGTCCGCCCGGCGAAGGGATCGCAGTAACAGTGCAGCGAAGCTGATAAATTGCAATGCCGTGCCCGTGGGCGTGGTCGGCTGCTGCCTGCGGCCGCCATTCACCGACCGTGACGCTTTGGGAATTAGATGCCGGCGTGATGCGCGGCTTGAATGTCCGGCGGGTCAGTCGGTGTGGAACACCTCCACCATCGGTGCCCACCATTCACCGGCGTCGCGGCTCGACAGGCCGTCCTGGCAAGGGTCCGTCAGCGCCCACCAGCGCTGCGTCGCCGGGTCGGCCCGCATGCGTGCCATATCCGCCGCGAAATCCTCGCCGTGATACTCCCACGTCGCGAACAGCAGCATCTCCGGTCGGCGCAGGAAGATGCTGTAGTTTCGCAACCCGCACGCCGCAATCGTTGCCAGCACGTCCGGCCAGACGGCCTGGTGCAGCACTTCGTATTCGGCTGCCTTTTCGGGCCGCAACCTGATGACGGCCGCCATGCGCTGCATGGTCAGTTCACCACCAGCGTTGCCCCATCCACGCGCAGGCGTTGCACGGCCTCCCAGTTCCAGGCAATGCCGAGCCCCGGTATTTCCGATGGCACGGCGCGGCCGTCGCGCATTGTCATCCCCGTTTCGGTGACCGCATCGAGCTGAGGGATGTATTCGACCCAGCGGCCGTTTGGCACGGCGCAGGCCAGCGCAACATGCAGCTCCATCAGGAAATGCGGACAGACGGCGATGTTGAAGGCCTCGGCAAGATGCGCGGTCTTGAGCCAGGGTGTGATGCCGCCGATGCGGGCCACGTCCACCTGCACCACGCTGCACGCACCGCGCTGCAGATAGTCGCGGAAATGGCTGAGGCTATAGAGCGACTCCCCCACCGCCACCGGCAGCGTTGTCTGGCCCGCCAGCCGGACATGGCCGTCCACGTCCTCGGCCGGCAGCGGCTCCTCGAACCAGCCGAGGTCGAACGGCTCGTACAGGCGCGCGCGACGGATCGCCTCGTCCACCTGAAACGCCTGGTTCGCATCGACCATGATTTCGAAATCCCCGCCGACCGCCGCGCGAACGGCAGCGAGGCGCGCGACATCCTGTTGCGGCCGGCGACCCACCTTCAGCTTGCAGCCGCCGAAGCCCAACGCCTTGGCGCGTATTGCGTCATCCACCAGCGCCGCGGTCTCGAGGTGCAGCCAGCCGCCTTCGGTGGTGTACAGCGGCACGGATGTCTGGGCTCCCCCGGCCTCGACATGCAGGGGGCGGCCGGCCTGGCGGCAACGCAGATCCCACAGAGCCGTGTCGACACAGGCCAGTGCCAGGGACGTGATCGCGCCGACCGCTGTGGCGTGCGTCGCGAAGAACAGGTCGCGCCAGATCTGTTCGACCATCGCCGGGTCACGGCCAATGAGGCGTGGCACCAAGTGGTGCTGCAGCAAAGCCACCACGCTGCGGCCGCCAGTTCCGATGGTGTAGGTATAGCCGACGCCTTCGGCCCCATCATCGGTGATGAGCCGCAGGATCGGCGTCTCCTGCGATACGAAGGATTGGATCGCATCGACGCGCCGCACTTTCGGCGGCAGGTCGAGCATCAGAATTTCCACCCGTTCGATGCGTGACATCTTTACCCCCTGCTATGCGTGGTCAGCCAGAATGTTGGCCCGGCTGGTCGTGAAGTGTGCGGCCAGCGCTTGCAGCGCTTCCGGTATCTGGCGCGCCTGCAGGGCGGCCAGGATGGTCAAATGTTCCTGCTGCGCTTTTGCCAACTGCCCGGCGTCAAAGGCGCGCAACGAGTAAGCCCGCGCCAATTGGGTTTGCCGCAGTAAGCGTTGATGCCAGTCCGCCAGCAGCGTATTGGCCGCGAGTTCGACCAGCAGCGTGTGAAACTCATGGTCGTGGCGCAGGGCGTGGCGCAGTTCCGCGCGGCTGCGCCGCCCGCTATGCTCGACAAATTGCGCGGAACAGCGTTCCAGCCGGCCGAGGAACGCTGCGTCCAGCCGGGCCGCCGCGGTTCCGGCCGTGAGGGCATATGCCTCGACCATCGCCCGGAACGTCATAGAGTTCGCTGATATCGCGCGCCGTGAAGCGACGCACGGCGGAGCCGCGTCTTGCCGCGACCTCGATCAGGCCGTCGCGCTGCAACATGGCCAGCGCCTCCTTGACCGGGGTGGGGCTGATCGAAAGCGCCTGCCCCAGTTTCTCGGGCAGCAGGCGATGCCCAGCCGGCAGATCGCCCCGCACGATCTGTTCGCGAAGTTCCTCGTAAGCCTGCTCGGCCAAGGTGGATCGGGATGATCGCGCCATGGACCAGACAATGGAAAATTTTCCATCCACTTGCAATCGGTCTGAGGCTGCGCGATGCTTCGCCATCGAAGCGCGCAGGAAAACGCGCGCGACCAGACGGGAGGCTCGTATCCATGAAACGGATGTTGCTCGGGTTTGGCTTGGCTGCCTTGCTGACAACCGCTGCCTATGCTGATCCCGCAACCACCAAGGTGGCGTTGGTTCCCGGCGGCCCACATCCTTATTTCGCAGCCTGGGCGCAAGCCGGCGCGGATGCGGTGCGGGACTTTCACCTCGGCGCCGCGGACTACAAGGTTCCCCCGGCCTGGAACCTGGCCCAGCAAAACGATCTGATCAGCAGCCTTGCCTCGCAGGGCTACAACGCCTTTCTGATCTTTCCCGGGGACCCGGTGGGCACAAGGCCGATCGTGGCCGAACTCGCCGATAACGGCATTCCGTCGATCGCCTTGGCCGGCTGCCTCCAGGACCCGTCGAAAGTGCTGTTCTGCATGGGCACGGATACCGGCCATTCCGCTTATCTTGGCACGAAGGCCTTGATCAAGGCGATGGGCGGTCACGGTCGCATCGCCCACTTCACCGGCTTCCTGGTCGATCCCAACACCAAGCTGCGCATGGATAACGTGGCAAAGGCCGTGGCCGAGACGAACGGCGCCGTGACGCTGGTGCAGACCATCGCCGACATCGACGCGCCTGAGCCCGCGCAGGACAAAATCAACAGCTTCCTCGCCACGCAAGGAAGCCAGATCGATGGTATCGTCACAACGGCATGGATTCCGGCCGTGGTGGCGTCCGAGGCGCTGCGCAAGATCGGCACCAAGCGGATTCATATGATCGGCATCGACCATGACCCGGTCGTCCTGGCCGCGATCAAGGACGGTTACGTCGACGGCACGATGCTGCAGAATCCTTATGGACAAGCCTATATCGGCAGTTACGTGATGAGCCGCCTGGCGGCCGGGTGCAAGGTCGCGGCCAACGCGCCCTGGGCGACCACTGCGCAGACGAACCATTTTATCGACAGCGGTACCGCCCTCGCAGGACCGGCTGACGTGGACCACTATCTCGACACAATGCGATCGGTCACCAAAACGCTGCTGGCCGATTTCCAGCAGAAATACCTCACTTGCCCCTGACCGGCCTGTTGTCGTCCTCCACCGCACGCGACGCCCCGCCGGGCGTCGCCCCCGATATGCCGGCGGCCCCGCCGACCACGTCACGCGGCACAAGCCTGCTGTCCGTGGAATTCGGGCTCGTTGTCTTGTTGCTGGTGTTCTGCGCCGGGTTCGCCTGGCTGACACCGGGGTTCACGTCACCGTTCAGCCTGTTCGCGCTGGCCCGTACCGGGGCGGTGAACGTCATCGTGGGGCTGGCCATGATGACTGTCATCGTTACCGGCGGCCTTGACTTGTCGGTGGGCGCGATCGGCGTTTCGGCAGGCATGGCGGCGGGCTGGACGATGCAGATTCTGGCATGGCCGGCCCCGCTGGGGATTGTCAGCGGGTTGGCCATAGGGACCGCGCTAGGTCTGCTCAACGGCATCCTGATCGTGCGCACGCGGATGCACAGCTTCGTTGTGACGCTGGGCACGATGAGCATCTTCTTCGGCGCCATGATCGTGCTGACGCACGCCCAGCCCTTCAACAATTTGCCGGACGATTTCACGGCCTTCGCACGGATCCATTTGTGGCGCGTGGTCTCACCCATGCTCCTGGTCGCGTTCGCCGCAGGTGTCCTGCTGCAACTCCTGTATCGCTTTTCACCGCTGGGGCGGGAGATGCTGGCGGCGGGGGCCAACGCACGCGCGGCACTGCTGTCGGGGATCGACGTTTCGCGTGCAATCGTGTTGTGCCATGGGCTTGCGGGGCTGTTGGCGGCGGTGGCCGGCGTGTTGCTGACGATGCGCAATGGGGCGGCGATTCCGGCCATGGCCGGTAATCTGGGGCAGGACTGGCTGCTGCCCGCGTTCCTGGGGCCGGTGCTCGGGGGCGCGCTGCTGTCGGGCGGTCGCGTCTCGGTCGCCGGTGCCGTACTGGGTGGCCTGCTGGTCACTGTGCTCAACAGCGGTCTTCTGTTGCTGCATGTTGGAGAATTCTGGGTGCAGTTCTTCCTTGGCGTGCTGCTGCTGGGGGCGGTGCTGATCGACAAGGCGCGGCAGCGGATCATCCTGGGGCTGCGCTGATGCAAAAGCTTTTGCGCACGGACTGGTTTGGGCTCGCGGTGCTGGCGCTGGTTGGCATGGCGGTGCTGGGGGCGTTGCGGCCAGACTTCCTTTCGGCCTTCAATATCTTTGTGCTGCTGCAGACGCTGGCGCTATCGACGCTGATCGCGCTGTCCCAGATGATCGTGATCGCGCTGGGCCAGATGAACCTGTCGGTCGGCGCGATCGGCGGTCTGGTCGCGATCGGCTTCGCGGGCGCCATGCAGGTCTGGCACGTGCCGCCTTTGGTGGCGGTGCCTGCGGGGCTGGTCCTCGGCGGTCTGTGCGGGGCCATCAATGGCACCCTCACGGCAAGAGCGGGACTGTCCGCATTCATCGTCACGTTGGCGACAATGGCGTCCTTCAAGGGGATCAATCTCGGCATCACGCAGGCGCAGCCGTTCTATAACATTCCCGCCAGCGTGAAGGATGCCGGCAACGCCGCCTTCGGGCCTATCCCTGTCCTCCTGCTGCCAGCCCTGTTGGCCGCAGCCGCGGTTGCCTGGATGCTGGCGCGTCTGCCCATCGGGCGACAGATCCTCGCCGTCGGCGGCAACACGCACGCCGCGGAGCTGTCAGGTATCCGGGTGACGCGCGTGATGATCGTGACGCACGTCCTCTCGGGCGTGCTGGCCGGTGCCGCCGGCATGATGGCCGTCGCGCGCTTGCAACTCGGCCAGCCGACGATCGGTGATGACTGGCTCATCCCGTCCTTCGCCGCTCCGGTGATCGGCGGCACCATGCTGAGCGGTGGCCATGTCAGCGTCGCCGGCACAGTCTGTGGCGTGGCCGTGGTGGCGCTGATCGGTCAGGCGCTGGTGCTGTTTCGCGTCGACCCCTATTTCGTCCAGCTATTCTTGGGACTGCTGATCCTCGCCGCAGTTGGGCTGACCAGGATGCGCAGCGAGCAGGCCGCCTGACATGGAACCAGCACTTGAGCTCTCCGGGATCGGCAAGTCGTTTCCCGGTGTGCGCGCCCTGCAGGACGTTTCCGTGCGTCTGGAGGCGGGCCGCATTCATGCGCTGCTGGGCGAGAATGGCGCCGGAAAATCCACGCTCATCAAGATCATTACCGGCGTACATCCGCCCGATGCGGGCACGATGCTGGTGGCTGGCCGCCCGGTTCGCTTCCTGCACCCGACGGATGCGATTGCCGCAGGAATCGGCGTGGTGCATCAGGAGCGCAACCTGATTCCCCGCTTCTCGGTGGGCGAAAACATTCTGCTGGAGCGCATCGCGCTCGGCACCTTGCGCCCGATCGACCGCGCCGCCCTCTACGCTGAAGCCGCACGCTGGCTGCAACGGGTGGGTCTGGATATCGACCCGCGTGCGCCGGTGTCGGGCCTCAGTGTCGCCACCATGCAAATGGTGGAGATTGCCCGCGCGCTGTCGTTGCAGTCCCGCGTGCTGCTGTTGGACGAGCCGACCGCGTCGCTGACTCCGCACGAGACCGATTCGCTGCTGACCATTCTGCGTCAGCTCCGCGATCAGGGTGTCGCAATTGCCTTCGTCAGCCACAAGCTGGAGGAGGTGCAGGCGCTGTGCGATACCGTGACGGTGCTGCGGGATGGCCGCAATGCCTGCGAGGGATTGGCGCTCGACGGCATGACCCGGGGCGATCTGGTGCGGCTGATGATCGGACGCGCTGAGCAGATCGCTGACCAGGACAGCGGGCCCACGGCCGGCGATACCGCGCTGGAACTGCGCGGAGTCGCGACGACGGCCGGGCATAGCGACGTCAGTTTCACCTTGCAGGCCGGTGAAGTCCTGGGCCTGTACGGTCTGGTGGGCGCGGGACGCAGTGAACTCGCCCGTGCGGTGATCGGACTTGACAGCGTGACCGCAGGCGAAGTGCGGGTGCGCGGGCAACCCGTGCACATCCGTTCGGTGCGCGAGGCATTGCACCGCTTCGGGATCGGATATGTCAGCGAGGATCGCAAGCGAGAGGGCGTGATCCTGTTGCATGGCGTGCTGGCGAATGCGGGCATCACGTTGTGGCGCCGGCTCGCCAGCAGGGTCGGCTGGCTGCGCGATCGCCGCATCTCGCGTGCCGTGCTGCCGGTGTTGCGGCAACTCGAAGTGCGCATGGCCTCGCTGGACGCACCGGTGGCAAACCTGTCGGGCGGCAACCAGCAGAAGGTCAGCCTCGCGAAATGGCTCGTTGCAGATGCCAGCATCCTGATCATCGATGAGCCGACCGTGGGTATCGATGTCAAGACCAAGGCCTATCTGCACGGCCTGATCCGCGATCTCGCACGGCAGGGAGCAGCAGTGCTGGTGATTTCGTCGGACATGCCGGAGCTGATTGGGCTGGCGGACCGCATTCTGGTGATGCACGGGTTCCGCGTCGTCGGCAGTCTTGCCAACAGCCGGGATTACCCTTCGATGTCGGAGGCGATCATGGGGCAAATCCATATGGGCGGACGCCCCGCAACCACAGCAGCCTGAGGGCGGCGTCGGTTCGCACGCCGCGAATGCTTTCCGGAGCGTTCCACGTCACCTGACTTGGCGCGGTAAGGCGTTTCTAGAACCGGCCGTATTGGAGCACGATCGTACCGCTCGACGATGCCGATTGCAGGCGCGCCTTGAGGCCGGCGCTGCCGCCCGGCTGGCAAGTAATCCAAGTCTCGTACAGCCCCACCAAGCAGGCAGCAAGCCAGGTTCCTGGCGGCTCGCCGGCCGCACCGATGCGCGGCAGCCCGGTATGCGTCAATGTCAGGTAGCGGCTGGGTTCGGACAATTCGAGCACGACCGAGCCCCAGCCGATCGCCGCCAACGCCTCGTTCATCTCGATCTGCAGCGCGTCGATTGATTCCACACCGGGCAGCGGCAGCATCTGCGCCATGCGCACGCCCACGCTGTGCAGCATCGCCTCACGTGCGGCGCGGCCGGCCGAGCCGTCGATTTCGGCCGCCAGCGCGCGCAGGAAGCCGCGCCACTGCAAGGGCGGCATTGTCGGCGCAGGGTCGTCGGGAATGGCGGGATCGGTCACTTTACGTCCAACCGGTGTTGTCAGGGCAGGAATACATAACGGGCGAACACCGAGCCAACAGTCTCGCTCCAGTTTCCGGAGTGTTGAAAGGCGATCTGGCCACCCAGGCGAAGATTGGTAGAGATCGTGTACTCGGCATCCGCATGTGCGCTGCCGACAAGGCCGGACTGGCTGTCAGCCGGATACGATGTCGCGACCAGCGCGTTCGTCGATGCCAGCGACACGAGCTGGCTCTGCAACGCGGCACTGCCCGGAAAGACGTTCGAGGCGTCTTCCTGGTAGCTTTGATAGCCGGCCGCGCCGCCCACGGACCATGTCAGTTTGCCGTCCTGCTCGCGGTAGGTAACCGGGATCAGCGCTGCGACGTAGGATTGCGGGCTGAAATACCCGCCCTGGCCCAGCGTGAAATAACGCAGGTTCTTGTCGTATCCGAAGTAGACGAGATCCAGTCCGACGCGCACCTCCTCGGTCGCTGTCTTGTAGACCGGGTACGACCCGCCAGCGCCGAACTCCACTTCCGAGTTGCTCACCACATTCTGTCCGGTCAGCGTGTCATAGCCGCCGCCGAAATAGATGTTGCCGGCGCCCTGGCCGTACTCGATCTGCGCGTGGCCGCGCGTGCGTGTGACGGCGCCGAACAGCTCGCCGCTCTCCGCATCGCGGGTGCCGCCATAGGAGAGCAGGCTGTCCGTCACCGCCCGCCGCTCGCCCAGCACGCGCAGGCGCCAGCCATCGCCGAGTTCCGGCGACAGCTCGATCCCGCCGATCACATTGCTGGCCGGGAAGCCGATCGGGGTCGTCCCCACATCCGCGCTGAGCCATTGGATGACGTATTTCGCGTCGAGCCCGACGCCCTGGTCATTCTGCGGCGACGCGGCCGGGCCGCCGAAGACGCTGGTGCCGAAGCGCTGCTGCTCGGTTAGCCCGCCAGCCAGGGTACCGGCCGATAGGAAAGTGGGACGCGCTTCGAGCGTCATATACCCGACGCCACCCGGTGAGAACGTGGCCTCGATCGGCACCGCCTCCTCGTTGAGTTGGTCCAGTCCGCTGCTGCCGGACCGGTTGCGCAGATAGACGTTCGCCTGGGCGTCCGGGGCCGCCTGCTCCTGCAATGCGGCGATCCGCTGATCGAGGCTTTCGAGCGTCTGGTCTGGCTGGGCGAAACCGCCGAGGGCGGGGCCCGCGCCCGGATTGGCAAACCCACCCTCGACGCCGATGCCGGACGCATTGGCGGAAGCGGCGGTAGCAGCGCCGGGACCGTCGCGGAACGGGTTCTCGGACGCGGGCGCCAGTCCGGCGCCGAGCGAGGCGACCTGGACCGGCGCCCCCGCCGATGCAGGCAGGATCTGTTGGCGCCGCAGGTTGCGTGCCTGCTGCAGATCGCGCAGCACCTCCCGCGTGCGTCCGCGGGCCTGTGCAACATCGGCCGCCGCCTCCCAGGCGGCCGGCTCGTTGGGCGTCAGTTCCAGACCCTCCGCGGCGAGCTGGGCCGCCCGGGCCATCTGGCCCTCCCGGATCGCGACGCCCACGGCCGCCCGCCGCGCCTCGGCGTTCGTCGGATCGCGGCGCAGCGCCGCGAGATCGACGTTGAGGGCGGCTTGGGGGCGCGAGGCCGTCTGATACAACCGGCCCAGCGCGAGGTTGAGGTCGGGGTTGTCCGGCTGCTGGGCGAGCACGGGCGCCAGACGATCATAGGCCGCGGCCGTGTGGCCGCTGGCGTTCAGCTGGTCGGAGAGCGTCACGGCAAGCCCGGCGCGCAGCCCGTCGAGCGATATACGCTGTTCCGGCGTCAGTCCGCCCGCCGCATCGAGGCCGGCGACGAGGCGCGCAGCCTGTTCGGCATCGCCCGCCCCTAGCAGGGCGCCGGCATAGGCAAGGCGCGCCGCGGGTGAGGGCGCACGGTTCACCGCCATGGCCGTGCTGATCGCCTGCCGGGCACCTTCCTTGTCACCCAGGCCCGCGAAGGCCCGCGCAACCTCCGCGCCCCGGCTGCCATCCGGGTCGGGCGCAGCGGCCAGCGCCAACAGGCGCTGGCGCGTGGCGGCGGGATCGGCCAGAGCCAGCGCGTCCTGGATATCGGCTTGCAGGGCGGCCCTGGCGCGCAGGGCCAGCAGATCGGGCGTCAGGCCGCGCGCCGGCAGCCGGGCGATCAGCGCCGTCGCCATCGGGAGGTCGTGGATCTCATTGGCGAAGATGATGCCGGCCTGCAGCGCCTCGATCGTCGCATGCGGTCCGTCCGTCAGCTCGGCCATGGTGGCCCGCGCCGCCTCCACCTGGCGCGCCTTGACCTGCGCCCTGGCAAGGTCGAGCCGGATCCAGGGGCTTGGGTCGGCCGCCGCCGCCGCCTGATACAACCCGATCTGTACCTGCGGATCGGTCGTCGCCGCCGCCTGCTGGCGTAGCAGCTGTGCGCGGGCGGCCCCGGCCTCCCGCGGGCCGCCGTTCGCGGCGGCGCGGGCCAGCAGGTCTTCGGCCTCGGCGGTCTTGCCCTGCTGGGTGAGCAGGCCGGACAGCGCGATCAGCGCCGTCACGTTGGCGGGGTCGCGCGCCAGGACTGCGCGGTAGGTGCTCTCGGCGGCTTCGGTGTTGCCCTGGCGCGCCTGCGCCTGCGCCAGCATCACGTACAGGTCGGGCCGGCTGCCGCCAAGGCGCCGCAGCGCCGCCTCACCGGCGACGGTATCGCCGCGCCGCAGCAGCGCCTGCGCGGCGGCCGCATCGTCGGCGCTGGTGGCGCCCGCCAGTGCTGCCTGCCAGCGGTCGCGATCCGCCGGGTCCAATGTGATCGCCCGCTGCAGGTAGGTTCTGGCCTCCGCGGTTTTGCCCTGGCGCAATCGCACGATGCCGAGGCCGCCCGTTGCGTCCGCGTCGCGGTCATTGCGCTGGAGGGCATCCTGGAACAGCCGCTCCGCCTCATCGAGCCTGCCGGCATTGAGTGCCGCGAAGCCGTCCATGCGGTCCTGGCCCGCGACATCGGGAGGAGCCTTCGGTGGGTTCAGGGCCATTTCCAGGCGCTGACGCACGCCGGCATCATTGGGGTGGCCGGCCAGAAATGCTTGCAACGCAGGCGCGCTGGCCGGAGTGGCCGGCAGCCAGATCGCGGCCTGCCGCCACGCCGCTTCGGCCGACGACGCGTCCGGTCCGCCCTTGGCCACGAGCACCGCAAGCCGGTCGATGCCGTCGAGGCGGGTCGCGTCGCGGTACGTCAGGATCCGCGCGTAAGCCAGCTGAATCCGGGTATCCCCGGGGTTGCGCGCAGCAGCTTGCTGGAGCCCGTCCCGGGCCGCCGGCCAGCCCCCCTCGGTGCCGGCCAGCGTCTCGAAATACTCGGCCGCCAGGCTGTCCGGTGGCGGCTGGCCGTTGAACAGATGCTGGTAGGCCGCCAGGGCCTCTCGTCCACGATTGGCCTGACCGAGCCGGCGGGCCTCGGCCAGCGCAGCCGGGTCGATCTGGCCGACCACAAGGGCCTGCGCCACGCGGGGGATGCGCGGATCATCGGGATGGACCGCGCGCAGCCGCGCCATGGCAGTGGCGGCGGCCTGCGGACTGCCGATCGCGGCTTCGATCTGTGCCTGCAACACCAGCGCGTCGGCATCATCGGGCGCGATCCGCAGCGCCCGGCTCAGCGCCTCGCGCGCCTCCGCGATCCGGCCCTGGTCGCCGGCCAGGCGGGCACGGCCGAGCAGCACGGTGAGACCGGCGGACGCTCCGGGCTTGATCGCGGCGCTGGGCGTCGGCCCGGCTGTAGCAGATGACGGCGTAACAGATAGGGGCGTCGCAGGTGGGGGTAGCGCGGCTGCGGGCGCCGCGTCCTGCGCGAGGGCTGCCGCCGATGCTGCGGGCAGCAGCAGGGCGACCAGGAGCAGGCCCCTCATGGCGTGCGCCGCCGCCGGCCGAGGCGAGCCGCCTGGTGCCTGGCCAGCACGCGCACCAGCACCCAGGCCAGCACCACGCAGCCGAGCACCATCACGCCCATGATGCCAAGCGCCTGGTCGCGCAGCCACCAGTTCGGCCACACCCAGAAGGCCAGATGGCCGACCGTATAGGTGGACCCCACGCGATACGCGGTGATCTTGCCGCCGGAGAACAAGGTCAGGCTGCCTTGCACCAGGGGCGCGCGGGCGCTGTCGCGAAGCGCGGGCATGATATCGGCCAGCCCCTTCGGCGTGGCGCCCAGAAAGGCTACGACCGAGCGGCCGGACTGCAACGGGCTCTCGGTCCCCACCAGCAAGGCCGCCTCCGGCGACAATGTGGTGGTCAGCCGTTGCGCGAGCCGGTCGCGGTCATCCGGCGCGCCATACCCCATGAAGTCCCTGAGTTGGTCCAGCGCGCCCGGCAGGGCCAGCGACAGCCGGTCACGCCCCTCGATTTTCAGGCCGGACGCCTCCAGCAGCGCCGCGGCGGCGCCCAGCCGGTCGAGCGTGCCCATCAGCAGAACGTCGCGATCACCCAGCGCTGCAGCCTGGTTGGCGTGTTCCACCGTCACGCCGAACACCGGATAGCCGGTCAGCGCGCCCATCTGGCCCATGAGGTCGAGGAAGGCGCCCAGTTCGAGCGAGGTCGGACGATCGGGCAGCACGACCGCCGTCTCGGACAGATCGGCCATCCGGGTGAACGGAAAGCCCGCATTCACGAAGAACGCCAGGTTCGGCATGGCCGCGAAATGGTAGGCACGGCTGAGGTCGATCGTGGAATCGGGGTCCACGGCCATCTGCAGATCGCCGGGTGTGGCGACGCAGTCGCCGCGGTGCAGCGGCCGCGCATCGAAGAAGAACTGCAGATCGTTGCGGCCGAACACGTCGTAGGGCGGTATGTGCACCCGGCCGCCGGCGCGCATGCCGAGCAATGCGGTGAAGCGGGCCAGCAGCCCGGTTTGCAGCGTCGGATCGGCCAGCGAGAAACTGCGCAGGTAGGAACCGTTGATGCCGACATCGAGCCGCGACGGGCCGAGATCGATCACCGGCCCGGGGGGCGCGCGAAAACCGACGTCGAGCGGAAACGTGCGGTCGAACCAAGTATAGAGGTCCGGCGCCGTGCGGAACGGCACCCGCACCGTGCCGACATAGCCGCTGCTCTGCAGGTCCGTCGGCGTCACCAGTTCGCCGAGCCGCACCGGCCGGTTGGTGGGAATCCAGTTCGGCGCATCGTACGGCACGCGCGCCGCCAACTCCGGCGCCTGCACCACCGCCGACGAACCGCCCAGCGCCGCGGTGCCTAAGCTCTCACCGCCGGCGGCGAGGGCCGTCGCGGCGGTGGCGGCCTCGGCTGGGGTGCGCCCGGCCACCACGAGCAGCGATGACAACGCATCGCGCGGATTGGCCACGATCGCGAGCGTTGGCCCGCTGATCGGCGGCATGCCCAGTTCCACCGGCGGCGTGCCGACGACCACGGCAACCGCGTTCCCGTCAGGGGGCGGCGCGTCCATCACCGGGAAACTGGCGCCGCGATAATCCGCCAGGCGACCGAACCACGAGGCCACGATACCTGCCGCGCGCAGCGCCTCCGGTGCCGGGTTGTCACCCAGCACGAACGGCAGCGTCAGCGGAGTCTTTTCATGGGCATCGAAGAACGGTTGCGGCAGGCGCGCCAGGGTGCGCTCCGGCGGCAGGCGTTGCAGCGTGAGCACCAGCGTCGAGGTATCGGAAATGGTCGACCAGAGCAGGCCGCTCAGCGGATCGTTGCAATCGGCCGTGTAGCGGCCGGTGAAATGAAAATTCAGCCGGTTGTTGTCCTGGAAGAAGATCGGATTGACCGGCAGCACCAGGTTGCCGAAGGCCGGCTGGTCGGATCTGGCTGGAATGGTGCCGACATATTGCTCGTTCAACGTCACGGTGATCTTGCTGAACTCGGGGATCAGCGCCGGCGAGGTGGCGCCGCTGAGCGTGAGTTCGGCCGCCGTGACCACCTCGTCGCTGCGGATGCCGAATTGCACGCCGCCCAGTTCGCTTGTGCCGCGCAAGGTGAGCGGCCCCTGGGCGCCCAGCGTGCGCAGCGACAGCACGACACGCCGCGTGTCCACGGCCGGCACGGTATCGGCAACCGGGCTGCCGGCGGCGACCCCTGTATTGCTTCCCGGGGTACTGCTTCCGGCGGCATTGGCTGCCCGGGGTGGCTGGCCGACCATGCTGTCGGGCAGGCCCTCCACGCGTTGCGGGACCGGCCGCACCGTCGTGACGACAGGCGCCTGCGCACCAGCCGCCAGATGCAACGGCAGGACGACGCCAGCCAGGGCCGCGCTGATGCAGGCCGCGGCATGCCACCTGATGCGCATGGCGGCCTAGCTCCGCGCGAGACGGGTCGTGACAGGCATGGGCGCAGACCGCAGCGGCGGCGGTGACGTGTCACGCTTTCGGAACAGCCCGCCAATGCTCACCAACACGCGCCACAGGCTCGCCAACGGCTGGTCGAACGGATAGTCGGCCCACCCGACCCAGGCATCGGCGCGGCCGAACACGACATGGATGATGGCAGCCTCGTCCTCGATCGTCGCCGGCTCGAACTGCGCCTGCATCATGTCCTGGTCCCAGCGTAACGCCCGGGCGGGCAGCAGCACGGTGCGTTCACCGACCGTGAATTCCAGCGTGATGTCGGCCCCACGCGCGAGGTCGGCCGAGACATCGGCCGGACGACGGATCGCGATACTGCCGCCGCCTTCCGAGAGATCCTGCGTGATGCCGGTAACCAGCCGCCCATCCGGCAGGTAGGCCACCACCGGCAGCGCCGCCTGCACGCGCGCGTGGCTGCGGGTCTGCCGCGCCTCGCGCCCCACGGCCAGCGCCGCCAGCACGATCAGCAGGCTGATCGTGGCCCAGATGCTGTTCAGCAGCAGCGCCTGGAAGGTCAGCGCGTCGGTCGCGGTGAACATCAGCCCGTAGGCGCCACGCATCAGCCCCAGCACGAGCAGCCCGGCCATGATGATGTTCGGATATACGGCGCGCAGGTCGAAATAACCGTGTTCGAGCAGGCCGCCCTTGGCCGTGACATTGAACTTGCCCTTGTGTGGGTCCCATAGCGTCGCGAGCGTCACACGCACGAGATACAGCGCGAGCACGGTCTCGTAGATTTCGCTCCAGAACGAATGCCGCCAGTTGCGCTGAATGCGCGAGTTGGTGGCCACCGCGTGGAACACGTGCGGCATGCCGTACGCCACGATGGCCAGCGGCGAGGCCGCGAAGATGTTCTGGAACAACAGCAGATAGGCCAGCGGGGAGGTCAGGAACACGATGCGTGGCAACGCGAACAGGAAGTGCAGCATCGCCTGCAGGTAGCAGAGCCGCTGCGGCAGGCTCAGCCCGGGACCGAGCAGTGGGCAGTCGATGCGCAGGATCTGGAGCATCCCGCGCGCCCACCGTACGCGCTGGCCGATATGCCCCATGAGCCGCTCGGTCGCGAGCCCGGTCGCCAGCGGCAGGCGCAGGAACGCCGAGCTCCAGCCGCGCCGATGCAGCTTCAGCATCGTGTGGGCGTCCTCGGTCACCGTCTGCGTCGCCACGCCGCCGACTTCGGCCAGGGCGGACCGCCGCAGCACGGCGCAGGAACCGCAGAAGAACGTGGCGTCCCAATAATCGTTGCCGGGCTGCAGCAGGCCGTAGAACAGGTTGCCCTCGGCCGGAACCCGTGTGCCGGCCGCGAGATTCCGCTGGAACGGGTCGGGCGAATAGAAATGATGTGGTGTCTGGATCAGCGCCAGGTCTGGCTGCGCCACCATCCATCCCATCGTCATCTGCAGGAAGGCGCAGGTCGGGATGTGGTCGCAGTCGAAGATGGCGATGAACTCGCCATCGGTCACCGTCATGGCGGCGTTCAGGTTGCCGGCCTTGGCGTGCCGGTTGTTGTTGCGCGTCAGATAGCCGCATCCTGCCATCTCGGCGAAGGCGCGAAACTCCTCGCGCCTGCCGTCATCGAGGATGTAGACGCGCAGCTTGTCGGGCGGCCAGTCGATCGACATGCAGGCAAGCGCCGTGGCACGGACGATCGACAGCGATTCGTTGTAGGTCGGGATATATACGTCAACCGTGGGCCAGGTTTGCGGGTCCGGCGGCAGCGGCAGCGGCGAGCGCTCCAACGGCTGCGCGGTCTGGATGTAGCCCAGCACGAGCACGATCACCGCATACAGTTCGGCGAATGCCAGTCCGATGCCGAAGGCGGCACCGAGCGGCGTATCGAAGCTCAGCGTCTCGGTGATGCGCCAGAACACGTAGCGCGTGGAGATGGCGAGCGAGAGCACGCTCAGGAACAATGTCATGCCATGCTGCGGGAAACGATTGGCGATCAGGAAGATCACCACGCCCGCGACCGCTACCACCGATTGCTCGCGCGCGGTCAGCGGCACCGTCACCACCGACAACAGCAGGCAGCCACCGACAACCAGGCCCAGCAAGGCGGGCAGCGACCGCACGCCCCCGAGCCGCTCCGGGCCCCGCAGCGCCATCAGGCCACCTCGCTCAGCCGATGCGCGCCGCGCGGGGCGGGCGCCAGCCTGCGACCGATCTCGCGTGCCAGTGCCGCGATATCGGCACTCGCCTTGCTGTCGGGCGCATGGTCGCCGACGAGAAGCTGCATGGCGCTGGCCTCGCGCACGCTCTCGTCGCGATAGACGGTGCCGAGCAGCCGGTTACCGAGATGCTTGGCCGCCGCTTCCCAGGAGGCGCGCCCGACCCGCGAGCGCATGTCGAGCAGGTTGAGCACGATGCTGGTCTGGCACTCGATGTCGCCGAACACGCTGCCATTCTCGATCGCCGGCATCAGCGCCATTGATGAGGTGTCGGCAGCCAGCACGCAGATCAGCATCGTGGCAATCGGCAGCACGGCGGACAGCACCGGCGAGGCGCCCGGCGGCAGATCGATCACCACGACGCGCTCGCCGTCATCGAGCATGTCGGCGAGCGGCCCGGTGATCAGGCGCGGCGCATCGCTCACGGCCCGTGCGAATGCAAGCGTCTCGCGCAGCCCGACGCGGCCATGGGGCAGGTACTGCAGGTTGCCCGGTCCGGTGCGCAGCGCCGATCGCCAGGCGCTCCGCATATCGCGGGCCTTTGACAGCCCGGTGACGAACCCGTCCGCATCGTCGAGTGCCATGCCGAAATGCAGCCCCAGGGCATTCTGGTCGTCGAAATCGACCGCGATCACCCGGTGCCCCGCAATGGCGAGCGCATGGGCCACGGCGGCGGCGAGCGTCGTCTTGCCAACCCCGCCCTTAGGGGAAGCGAAACACAGCACTGGCATCCGCCTCTCCGTTCATCCGGTGATTACAGGAATCCAATTTCGGCGACCAAGCTGCTGAAAAACCGGTCGTCGATCACAGCGAGCCCAGCAGCCGACCCAGGCCGCCCTCCGCATCGCCGGCCCTTGCAGGTGCCAGAGATGGCTCCGCGCCGAGCAGGCGAAACATATACGACAGCGATCGCACGTCGTTGGTCGTTGCGCGGTCGTGCGTGGCGGACGGCGGAGGCTCGCGCACGGCCCATGCAGCCGGAAACATCGGCGGTTGCGGCGCCGGCACGGCGGTGACCGGGGGGACTGCGGCCGGAGGAACTGCGACCGGACGGGCGACAGCGGCTTGAGGCGGCGGCTCAGCAGGTGCTGCGACCGGTTCCGGATGGTCCGGTTGATCTCGCGGCTGCCAGGACAGGCTGTCACTGATCTCGACAGCCGCCGCTTCCGGCAAGGCCGAGCCAAGCAACGGAAAGCGCGACGATGCGGCGTTCGACGGCTTGGCCGGGGGCGATGCCACGCGCGGCTGCGGGGCGCGTGGCTGCGAGGTCGCCGAAATCGACGCGGTGCGCGCGAAGGTCTGGTAGGGGATCGGTCCGTCGCCGAAACTCCGCAATGCCCTGGCAACGTCATCGCGGGGCATCTGGTCAGCCATCGAGCGCCTCATCCGGGTTGCATCGTGTCATGCGCGCGGCTCCTGCCAGGCAAGTCGCGCGAGCAGCGTGAGCGCGGCCGAATAATAATCGGCGGCCTCAGAAATCGCCGGAAATTTTACCGGCAACGATGTCCCCGGTTTGGCAAAGAAAAGTTCCGCGATGGCGACGAAGCCGGACGGGGCGGAGTACGGCGCCACCGCGCCAGTCCGCAAATCGACCCAGGCAGGCGGCGGTCGCGGCGCCGCGCTTGCCCAATAGGAATGCAGCGAGTCGTCAAGTCCCGGCACGGATAGACCAGCCCACGCCAGATATAGCGGTATGCGGATCGCGTCGTACGAAAAACGCGGTGGCTTGCCGGTGGCGGCTGACAACGAACCGTCACGGCGCGACAGGCGCAGCCAGTCGGGCGGCAGCATCCAGCGACCGAATCGGCCATCCGAGATGAGCGCGAGCCCGTCGTGCAATACGTCGTCCCAGACCGGCGACGGCGCTGCGGTCGCCAGCGTTCGCAACATCGGAAATACATAATAGGACGGATTCAGCAGCAGTCCGTCGGCCGATTCGAACCCGTTCAGGCCGGGCAGCAATACGGTGCGTCCATTCTGCCGGCGAACCAGCAGCCGAAGGATATCCGTGGCGATCGCAGAAGCGCTCCGCGCGTGGTCGAGGCGTCCCCATGCCTGGCTTGCCTGCCAGAGCGCAGTCGCAATGAAGATGTCCCCGTCGGTCGCGTTGTTGCGGTCCGACACCGGGTGGCGCGCGGCCGGGTCGAAGCGCCAGGCATGCAGCGCGTTGTCGTTGCGCTGCAGGGTGCTGCTCGTCCAGCCCAGAATCCTGTCGAATGTATCGGCATCGCCGAAGGCCACGGCGAACAAGAGCCCCAGCCCTTGACCCTCGGTGTGCGAGATGCCGCCGCTGCCGGTGTCGATGACCCGGCCGTCATCGCGAACGAACCGCTGCTTGAACTGCGCCCACTCGCTGTTGTCCTGCGCGACCATTTCGGGCGTCGTGATGCCAGCAGCATGCCCCCCGCGCACTGGCAAGGCCGCAAGCATTGCCACAGCAACCGAGAATTCCACGGCGGCACGTCGGCCAAGGTGGCCCTGGTCGCGACGGCCCGGAACGCGATTCAGCGTCTCAAACATCGCAACGTCATGCCTGTACCGGAACTCAATCGCAACTGTATATTGCACCGAAAGGAGTATGGCGCAACTATCTTCGACCGGCACTGCGGGTGGACAGGCGAAGGCGAATCGCAACGGCAATTCCCGACTCCGACACTCTTCGATCTCGAAATACTGCCGTAAAGACCGGTGCGTGCCGCAGATCCGCCAGTTCAGGAGGGCAAGGGTTCAATGCCGATCGGCTAAGTGGGTCTCCAAGGCCGCCGGATTGCAGGTGCTGCGATCCGCAGCGCGACGCGCTGCTCGCCGCAGGCGTAGCGGCTGCGCATCTGAACGAGGATCTCACCTTTGGCCGGCGCGACGACCGCTCTGGCTTGGCTGCCTGCCTTAAGACGTTGCGCGGGGCGACACGCCGGTGGCCTGGAAGCTGGGCCGGGTCGCCGCGCCGCTTGATCCAGTAACGCTGCATCTGGGCGAAATATCTCCCGCGATGACGATTTCGATAAAGAAATCTAAAAAGATCCCCAAGCTGTTGCGTGTGCAAATCCGCGACCCCTCGGCCGATCGGGCGCCTGCGCGGGCTTTCGATGGAATGGGCATTCGGCTGCTGGCTTCGGCTCGAGCACCAGAACGATCGGCGCTCATTGTTGTCCGCAGGCAGATATTGCTTTCTTTTGCTTCCGATCCTCATTCATCCGGCCCCGCGACGCGATCAAACACGTCCGGCGGCGAGATGATGAGAGCTGGCATCGGGCCGTTGCGCAGCAGGTCTGTACGCGTTTTGCGGAATTTTTTCTTGCCGAGATCGTATCAAAACCATGCTGTTGGGCAGCGCGATGAATAGGGGAATGCTACATATTTTGTATCATTGCACTGGCGGTCTGGCGTTGGGACCCAAATGTAAATTTCCTCGGCTCGATCTGATTCGCTGCGGCGATAAGCAGGGTGCAGGTCGTGCCGGGTGAGATCACGCTGACGGAATTGGGCGCCAGATCATCATCATCATCATCATCATCATCAGCGCCTCGGCGACCAGACAGCTAGCTTGCCTTTGCCAAGTCATCCGCTACCGTGTCCGTATCATCCAGCAATTTTCCGGATTCTTGAATAAAGCCCAGAACCGTCTTGGTCACTGCGCCGAAGGGTTGCCGCTCTTCGTTCTGGGCGAACACGACGGCAAGCTCCCAGCAGATTTCCGGCTCGGCCAGTTCTGCCACGCTCAAGCGCCGCGGTGCCTGCTCGGTCAGCCGGCCGGCAATAACGGCCTTCGGCACGAGAGCAATTCCGAGACCGTGAGCTACGAGGTCCAGCTGGGTCCCTGGGTCACTGACTTCGAAGCCGATGCTGCGAGTCAGACGGCATTCGGCGAAACTCTGGTCGATGAGCTGCCGCGTGCCCCAATCCGGATGCAGGTCGACAAACGTCTCCCCCACGAGATCATCCAGTCTGACGTCATGCCGGCCGGCAAGCCGGTGTTCCGGCGCGCACACAACCGCGAGCGGCTCGCAGGCCAGCATCCAGGCCCTGATGCCCGGTGGGATAACGCCCACGAATTGCGTGAAGGCCAAGTCGAGCTCGCCGGTTCGGACACCCTCTATCAATGGCAGAGATCCGCCAGAGATCAGGCGAATCTCGACATTGGGGCAGGCGGCGCGAAAACGCCCGAGCAACGCCGGAATGTCGATGAGCGGGGCCAACCCCTGAATGATCCCGATCGACAAAGTCCCTCGTTGCAGGCCCTGCATTTGTTCGACGACCTGGCGTGCCTCGGCCGCCGCATTCAGCACGCGACGCGCCTCGATCAGAAAGGCGCGGCCCGTTGGCGTCAGATCAACGTGTCGTGTCGTGCGGATGAACAGCGCCGCGCCGAGCTCTCCTTCCAGCGCCCGGATCGAAGCCGAAAGCCCAGACTGCACGATATGCAGGCGCAGTGCGGCGCGCGTGAAGTGCTGCTCATCGGCGACGGCGACAAAATGTTCTAGCTGTCGGAGATCCATGGCCCTTTTCGTTTATCACCACCACTGCTGAATGTTATCATAAGAATCCGTTAGACGGCTGAACGACCCAATGCCATCTCCCTGATTAATCGAGAGAGGCAGATCGATGAGCACGACGACAACCCTCAGGGATCTCCTGCCGACGACGCGGCTCGGCCGTACCGACATGCGGATCACGCGCGTCGGTTTCGGGTCCTGGGCTGTGGGGGGCGATTGGGCCTTCGGATGGGGCAGCCAGGACGACCAGGAGTTCGATTGCCGCGATCCGTCATGCGGTGGCTCGCGGCATCAACTGGATCGACACGGCTGCCATCTACGGGCTGGGTCATTCCGAGGAAGTGGTAGCGGCGGCGCTGGCGCCAATCCCCCGCGACGAGCGACCCTATGTCTTCACGAAATGCGGCCTCATCGGCGACCCTGCGAATCCTGGCGCGGTGCCGAAACGGGTCGGGGTGGCCGCCAGCCTCCGCCGGGAGCTGGAAGGCTCGCTACGCCGTCTCCGGGTCGAGCGAATCGACCTGTACCAGATGCACTGGCCGGCCGAAGACGGCACCCCGCTTGAAGACTACTGGCAGACATTGCTGGACCTGAAGCAGGAGGGGAAGGTCGCGGCCGTCGGCCTCTCCAATCACAATGTCGCGCAGCTCCGCACGGCCGAGGCGCTCGGCCACGTGGACACGCTGCAGCCGCCCTTCTCGGCCATCAAGCGGATGGCCGCCGCCGCTGAACTCGGATGGTGTGCGGAGCACGGCACGGGCGTGATCGTCTACAGCCCGATGCAGGCCGGGCTGCTGACCGGAGCGTTCGACCAGCAGCGCGCGGCCTCCCTTCCCGCAAATGACTGGCGGTCGCGCAACCCCGAGTTTACCGGCGAGGGACTGAAGCGGAATCTCGCGGTAGCGGACGCCATGCGTCCAGTGGCGGACCGGCACCGCACGACGGTCGCCGCGGTCGCGGCCGCCTGGACGCTCGCCTGGCCAGGGGTCACCGGTGCGATCGTCGGGGCGCGCAACCCGCAGCAGGTCGATGGCTGGCTGGACGCGGCGACGCTGTCGCTGACGCGGCAGGACATGGCGGACATCGCGGCTGCCATCGAGCAGAGCGGCGCCGGTACCGGCCCCTCCCGCCCGGTCTGACCCACCTGTCCGGAGACGACGTCTCGATTGCTGGAAATGGAGGCCAGATCGCATGCTTGACCGTCGGAGTTTCGGCGCGGTCGTCGCCGCGCTTGGTTTGGCCGGGGCCGGTCCCGCCTCGGCACAGCAGGATGGATCGGGGGGCGCGCCGCACCCGGCGATACGCCCCGATATCCCGCCGGAGGCGTTCGTGTTGGAACGCAACGGCTGGGTGCCGAACAACGCCCACCTGCCGGTGCTCCTCTACCGCGCCGGCATCGATCCCTCCGGCCCCGATCCGGCGTCGATCTTCGAGGCCGTCTTCCTGCGCAACGGATGGCCGCCGCAGTGGCGCAACGGCGTCTACGACTTCCACCACTATCATTCCACGGCCCATGAAGTGCTCGGCTTCGCCGGCGGCGAGGCGCGGCTGATGCTCGGCGGCCCGGGCGGGCGGGAGGTCACGGTCCGTGCCGGGGATATTGCCGTCCTGCCGACCGGCACCGGCCACTGCCGAATCGACGCAAGCGCCGACTTCCTGGTCGTCGGCGCCTATCCGCCGGGTCAGGATTGGGACATCTGTCGCGAGGCTCCGACGGCCCGGGCGAATAAGCGCATGGCGCATCTGCCGTTCCCGCCCTCCGATCCGGTCGTCGGGGCCCACGGCCCATTCAACACGCTGTGGACGCCGGCCTAGGCCGATGTCCCGGACCGCCGCCGTCTGCGTGGTTTGCACCGGCGGTCCGGGCTGCCGCTGCGTCATGCGCCTACCGAGGATGATCCGATGAAGCGTCTATCGCTCGCGACAATCCCCGTCCTGCTGGTGGCTGCGGGCGTCGCGCACGGCCAGCCGGCCGGCGGTAACCCGGCCGCAGGCCACGCCGATTTCAGCGCCTGCCAGGCATGCCACTCGCCAGTTGCCGGCAAGAACGGCGTCGGTCCGTCGCTTGCCGGCGTGGTGGGACGGCAAGCCGGCACGGGCAGCGGCTATCGCTATTCGGCCGCGATGAAGGCGGCGCACATCACCTGGGACAGCGCGTCGCTCGATCGCTTTCTCAGCAACCCGCAAACCGTCGTGCATGGCACGAAGATGTTCCTCAGCGTCGGCAATGCAACGACCCGGCGGGACATCATCGCTTACCTTGCGACGCTGAAGTAACGCAACTCAGGAGATGACTGGCGTGCCAGAACTTCACGTGAATGGCCATGTCCACAAGCTCGACGCTGACCCTGACATGCCCCTGCTCTGGGCGCTGCGGGACCTGATCGGCCTGCACGGCACCAAGTTTGGCTGCGGAATCGGCGCCTGCGGTGCCTGCACGGTGCATATGGACAGCCAGGCGACGCGCGCCTGCATCACCACCATCGCCGACGCCCAGGGCAAGCAGATCGTGACGATCGAGGGGCTGAGCGGTGGCCAGCACGATCATCCGGTGCAAATCGCCTGGAAGCAGCTCAACGTGCCGCAATGCGGCTACTGCCAGCCGGGGCAGATGATGCAGGCGGCGGCGCTGCTGGCACAGACGCCCAGGCCCACCAGCCAGCAGATCGACGATGCGATGATGGGCAATATCTGTCGCTGCGGCACCTATCAGCGCATCAAGGCGGCGATCCGGGCAGCGGCCGGGGAGGCCTCGCTGTGAGGGGCGACATCACCCTCAGCCGCCGGTCGGTGATCCGCGGCACCGTGCTGTCCGGCCTCGTCCTCGGTGTGCATATCGCAGGTTATCATCCCATCGGGCGTGCCGAGGCAGCGCCGGACGCGACCTTGTCGCCCAACCTGTTCGTTGCCGTGGACGCCACGGGTCGTGTGAGCATCACGGTTCCGCGCTCCGAGATGGGAACCGGCATCAAGACCTCGCTGGCGCAGGCCCTGGCCGACGAACTTGACGCCGACTGGGCGCAGGTCCGCGTCATCCAGGCGCCAGGCGACGCGCGCTATGGCGACCAGAACACCGACGGGTCGCGCAGCGTGCGGCAGTTCCTGTTGCCGCTGCGGCGTGCCGGTGCCAGCGCCCGGCACATGCTGATCGCCGCCGCAGCCCAACGCTGGCAGTGCGCGCCGGAGGCGTGCCGCACCGAAGCGGGCTTCGTGCTCGGCGCGACGCCGGGACAGCGGCTGGGCTATGGCGAGTTGGTCGAGGCTGCGGCACGCGTGCCGATCCCCGCCGTGGACGGCCTGACGCTGAAGCCCGCGAGCGAATGGCGCTTTATCGGCAAGCCGATGCCGGTCGTCGATCTCGACGCGATCGTGCATGGCCAGGCCGTGTACGGCATCGACGTGGTGCTGCCGGGGATGCGCTACGCGTCGATCGAGCGGCCGCCGGTCTACGGCGCCACGCTCAAGAGCTACGACGCGAAGGCGGCGCTTGCCGTGCGCGGCGTCGAGCGCGTGGTGGAGATCCCCACCACCCCGGTGCCTTCCGGCTTTGCACCGCTTGGCGGGATCGCGGTCATTGCCACCAGCACCTGGGCCGCGCAGCAGGGGCGCGCACAGCTTCAGATCGTGTGGGACGACGGACCGAATGGCGGTTTCGACAGCGATGCCTATCGCGCGGAACTGACCGCGACGGCGAGCCGCCCGGGCCGGGCATTGCGCGACAACGGCAATGTCGAAACGGCGCTTGCGGGCGCCGCCACGCGTATCTCGGCCGATTACTTCGTGCCGCACCTCGCGCACGCGATGATGGAGCCGGAGGTGGCGGTCGCCCAGGTCTCGGGTGACCGGTGCGAGGCGTGGACCGCCACGCAGAACCCCCAACAGGCGCAGCAGACGGTGGCGCAGGTGCTCGGGCTCGACCCATCCCGGGTCACGATCAACGTCACGCTGCTCGGCGGCGGCTTCGGCCGCAAGTCGAAGCCCGACTATGTCGGGGAGGCGGCTTTCCTCGCCCGTGCCGTCGGCGCTCCGGTCAAGGTGACCTGGACGCGGGAGGACGATATCCGCCACGACTATTTCCATGCCATCTGTGCGCAGCACATGGAGGCCGGGCTCGACGCTGGCGGCAAGGCAGTTGCGTGGCTGCATCGCACCGTGTTCCCCTCGATCCGGAGCACGTTCCAGCCCAACGTCACCTATGGCGCCGAAGGCGAACTTGACCAGGGCGTGGTCGACATGCCGTACGACATCGCCAATGTGCGGTGCGAGAACGGGCCGGCCGCGGCACATGTGCGCATCGGCTGGTACCGCTCGGTCTACAACATCCCGCATGGCTTCGCCGCCGGCTCGTTCGTCGACGAAATGGCGGTCGCTGCGGGCAAGGACCCGGTCGAGTTCATCCTTGACCTGCTCGGCGAGCCGCGCCGGATCGACCTGCCGGCGATGGGGGTGAAGTACGGCAATTATGGTGCATCTTTGGCTGACTATCCGGTCGACACCGCGCGCCACCGCGCGGTGGTGCAACTCGTGGCTCAGCGCGCCGGCTGGGGCGCCAAGCTGCCGCCGCGCACGGCACTCGGCATCGCGGTTCACCGCAGCTTCCTGACCTATGTCGCCGCCGTCGCCCGCGTGGCTGTCGGCAACGACGGCAATGTCACCGTGCAGCGGATCGATCTCGCCGTGGATTGCGGCCTGGTGCTGAACCCGGACCGGGTGACGGCGCAGTTCGAGGGCGCCGCCATCATGGGCCTTGGCAACACGCTGTACAGCTCGCTGTCGTTCAAGAAGGGCCAGGTGCAGGAGACGAATTTCGGCGACTACCTTGTGCCGCGCATCGACGCCACACCGGAGACCCATGTCCATATCGTGCCGAGCAGCGCACCGCCGGGCGGCGTCGGTGAGCCGGGGGTACCACCGATTTCGGCGGCGATCTGCAACGCCATCTACGCGGCGACGGGGCGGCGCATCCGCGCCCTGCCGGTCGATCCGCAGCAACTGGCCTCGACATGACCGCGTCACCCGGTCACGCCCTTCGGGCGTGGGCCGGAACAGGTAACAGGCATGTCATGGCATCTGTTTCACTGAACGTGAATGGTCAGGATCATCGGCTCGACGTTCATGATCCTGACATGCCCTGGTCTATGCTCTGCGCGACGGGCTGAGGTTGCGCGGCCCGCGCTTTGGCTGCGGCCTTGGCCAGTGCGGCGCCTGCACCCGGCGGATTGGTGCGCCCGGTGCCGTTCACGCCCGATCAGATCAAGGCAACCATGCAGCGCGCCTGAGGCGGGCCGGACACTTCTCGCGTGTCCTCGGCGGACAGGCCTGCTTTCACAGCGTGCGCGCGACGCGAAGCACCACGCCGCGCAGCCAGCGATGCGCGGGTACGTCATCAAGCCTGCGATGCCACAGCATCGCGGTCAGCAGGCGCGGCGACGCGAACGGCAACCGGAGCACCTCCAGGGGAGCCGCCCGCGCGAACGTGCGGGCAGTGCTCTCGCCGACGATGGCGATCATGTCCGACTGCGCCAGCGTGGCCGCCGCCGCGAGCAGCGGCGCACGGAGGGCGGTACGACGCGCCAGCCCGTGGCGGGCGAGTTCCACGTCCACGAAGGCGGTTTCCTCGCCGGTGGAGGACAGGGCGAGGTGCGGATAGGCGGCGAGCGCGTCGTGGCTGAGGGTTCCATCCACCGCCGCCGCGTGACCATGGCGTACCAGGGCGGCAAAGCCATCCTCGAACAACCGCCGGTCTGAAAAGCGCTCACCGGGCGCGGCGAGAGCGCCGATGGCAAGATCCAGCTCGCCGCGGTCAAGGCGCTCTGCCAAATCGAGCGTACCGCTCGGGCGCAGGTCCAGCTTTATGCCCGGCGCCTCGGCTGCGGCCGCGGCCGCAAGCGGAGCGGCAACGACCAGGGCCGCGCGGTTGTCCACGGCGACCGAGAAACCGCGCTCGGCCGTGGCCGGCTCGAACTGGGCAGCGCCATCGAGGGCGGTACGCAAGCTCTCCAGGGCGGCGCGAACCGGGCCGGTCAGCCGTTTGGCATAGGGCGTGGGCTCCATGCCGTCCGGGGTGCGCACGAACAGCTCGTCGCGGAGCGTGCCGCGCAGCCGGGTCAGCGCGTGGCTGATCGCCGGCTGAGTCATGTTGAGCCGTGCCGCCGCGCGCGTCGCACTGCGCTCCTGCGCAACGGCGTCGAATACGACGAGCAGATTGAGGTCGAGCGTGCGCCAGTTCATGCGGAGTCTCCAGGCCGCCCGATGCTGACTCAAGCTCTGGCGGCGCGCCACAGCCCATGACCCGCCGGCATGTCATCGTGAGGTCACCGCATTGGATGCCGGGCCGTGCACCGCTCACCTTGGTTACTGCCATCAGCACACGAGGCACATGTGGGACATATTCATGCCTTTGCCACCCCGCGAGGCGCACCAACCGTAAAGGCCCTGCTGTTGCACCCGCCGGGCGCCGCGACGGCCGCACGCCGGCTGGTGAGGGCCTGGAGCCAGCCCATCCCGTTGGCGGAAGTCTCGACGTTGCAGGTTCCCAGTTGCATGGGGGCCGACGCGGTATCGGCGCTGCTGGCACATCTGCTCGATCGGGCCGGACTAGCTGCCGAGCGTCTGGTGCTGGCCGGCGTGTGCGGCGCAGAGGCCGCGGCCTTGCAGATTGCCTTCGCGCGGAACGCACCCACATGGGCCGGCGTACTGATCTGCGGCAGCCCGCTACTCCCCCTCAAGCCGCTGGCGGATGTTCCGGTCCAACGTGGGACCAGACTGCGGCTGGTGTGGGATGTGGCCGACCCGCTGGTGCAGGCCGCTGCGCTGGCTGAGCTGCTGCG
Organism: uncultured Pseudomonadota bacterium; assembly: GCA_963764895.1. GTDB lineage: Bacteria > Pseudomonadota > Alphaproteobacteria > Acetobacterales > Acetobacteraceae > CAVXUK01. The sequence goes on along the minus strand of CAVXUK010000004.1, from coordinate 986,607 downwards.
CTGGTTCCGCGCAGCAGGGCTGGACGCGCAAGGCAGCGTGCTCGGACGACAGGAAGGCAGCCCCAGTCCGTCGCCGGCGCTCGTGCGCAGGGGCGGTGCCTATCTGGCCGAGCTGGTTGCCGTGGCGCTTGGCCCGTCGTGTCGGCCGGCGCGCACGGAAGCAGCGATCCCAACACCGCTTGCGTGATCTCGCAGCCTGGCGGGGGCGGGAGGCTGCCGCATGACCCCAATTCAGGAGACAGCACACGTGTCGAAGCCCATTGCAATGATCGGTGTGACCGTCGCGATCTGCCTCGCCGGACTGGCCGCATGGCGCATCAACGCCGCGCAATCGCCGGCGCCGACGCCAGTACTCCCGCCACCGGTTCCTGTGGTTGCCACGAAGGTCACGGTTTCCGACTTCCCGATTGTCATGTCCGGCATCGGCACGGTGGTGGCCTACAACATTGTCGACATGCACACCCAGGTCACCGGAACCATTGAGCAGATCGGCTTCGTCGAAGGTCAGACCGTGCATCCAGGCAGTCTGATCGCTCAGCTCGATCCGCGTCCCTTCCAGGCGGCGCTGCAGCAGGCCGAAGCGAATCTCGCGCGCGACCAGGCGCACCTCGTCAATGCGCAGGCGAACCTTAGCCGCTATCTTCCGCTGCTGCGGCCCGGGTTTGCGTCAGAACAGCAGGTGACCGACCAGCAGGCAGCGGTAAGCCAGGAAAACGCAGCCGTCGCCGGCGACAAGGCCGCCATTTTCAATGCGCAGACACAGCTCGGCTACACCACGATCACATCGCCGATCGACGGTGTCACGGGCATCCGCCGTGTCGACATCGGCAATATCGTCCAACCGAGTACCGCCACACCGATCGTGACCATTACGCAGATCCAGCCGATCTCCGTCGTGTTCACATTGCCGCAGAACGACGTCCCGGCCGTGCAGGAGGCGATGGCCAAAGGGACGCTGACGACAATTGCGTACGGCCAAGACGACCGCACCAAGCTCGGCGAAGGCACCCTCCTATTGGTGAACAATACCATCAGCCAGAGCTCGGGAACAGCGCAGCTCAAGGCAACCTTCCCGAACGCGAACCGTGCGCTCTGGCCTGGGGAATTCGTCAATGTCCGGCTGATCGTCAGGGTCCAGCACGACGCCATCAGCGTGCCGCTGATCGCCCTTCAGCAGGGGCAGAATGCCGCCATGTTCGTCTATGTCGTCCGGCCGGACGGCACGGTCCAGCAGCGCCCTGTGACGGCGGCGGAGACGCTTGATGGCCGCGCCCTGATCGACAGTGGGCTGCAGGCCGGGGACACGGTCGTAACCGCCGGCCAATATCTCCTCAGCGACGGCATCAAGGTCGTCGAAGTACAATCGGGAGATCCACGCGTGCAGAACACCACCGAGGCCAGCGCGGGAATGCTGTGATGAGCATCTCCGCCCCGTTCATTCGACGGCCGGTCGCAACATTACTGCTGACAGTTGCGATCCTTCTGCTCGGCGGCGTGGCATATGAACTGCTGCCGGTTGCCGCGCTGCCGAGCGTCAGCTTCCCGACCATCGCGGTCTCGGCGAAACTGCCTGGGGCGGACCCGGAAACGATGGCGTCCTCGGTGGCCACGCCACTCGAACGGCAGTTCGGCGAGATCCCTTATCTGACGCAGATGTCGTCCTCCAGCTCGCTGGGCTATACGCAGATCGTGCTGCAATTTGCCCTGAACGACGACATCAACGCCGCTGCGCAGTTCGTGGAGGCAGCGATCAACGCGGCGTCAGGCCAGCTGCCGAAGGACATGCCGTCGCCCCCCACCTATAACCTGACCAATCCGGCCGACGCGCCAATACTGACACTCGCGGTCACTTCCGACACTCTTCCGATTACCGACGTGGACGACTACGCCGAGAGCATCCTGGCGCAGAAGCTTTCGCAGCTTCCGGGTGTCGGGCTCGTCCAGGTCGGCGGCGCGCTGAACCCGGCAATCCGCATTCAGTTTGACCCGGCGCGGCTGGCGGCCAATGGCCTGGATCTGGAGGACGTGCGGAAGGCGCTGACCAACGTGAGCGTCGATCAGCCGAAGGGTAGCCTCTACGGTAAGACCCGCGCTTACGCGCTGCAGACCAACGATCAGATCCTCACGCCGGCGGGGTGGGACCATCAGATCGTCGCCTATCGCAACGGCGGGCCGATCCGGGTGTCGGATCTCGGCAAGGCCGTCATCGGGCCGCAGGATGAGACGCTGAAAGGCTGGTTCAATCTTCAGCCGGCCCCCATCGTCGCGATCCTGCGGCTGCCCGGCGCCAACGTGATCAAGACGGTGGACGCAATCAAGGCGGAATTGCCGCAACTCGAAAAATCCATTCCTCCCGCGATCAAGATCTCGGTGGTCTCCGACCGCACGACGACCGTTCGCGCTTCGGTTGCCGATGTGCAGTTTACCCTGATGCTCACGGTCGGGCTGGTCGTCTGCGTGATCTTCCTGTTCCTGCGAAGTGTCTGGCCGACGGTGATTCCCGGCATCGCCGTGCCGGTGTCGATCATCGGCACGTTTGTCGTGATGTATGTATGCGGCTACAGCCTCGACAACCTGTCGCTGATGGGCCTGTCGATCGCGGTGGGCTTCGTGGTCGATGACGCGATCGTCATGGTTGAGAACATCGCCCGTCATATCGAGATGGGCAAGAAGCCGCTGCAAGCCGCGTTGGATGGGGCCGGCGAGATCGGCTTTACGATTTTCTCGATTTCCATTTCGCTCGTCGCAGTATTCATCCCGCTGCTGCTGATGAGCGGCATGATCGGCCGCATGTTTGAGGAATTTGCGGTGACCGTGACGGCCGCGATCGCCGTCTCTGCGCTGGTGTCGTTGACATTGACGCCTATGCTGGGGGCGCGGCTGCTGCGGCAGGAGCGCGCCGAGACGCGGGGCCGACTTCTACCGCGCCCTGGAGTGGGGCTTCGAAGCGTTGCTTGCGGTGTACGACCGGGCGTTGGTCGTGGCGCTGCGGCATCGCTTCGTCACCCTGATGGTGATGCTCGTCACCGTGGCAGCGACGGCGTGGCTGTTCATCGCCATCCCGAAAGGCTTCTTTCCCGAAGAGGACACGGGTCTCCTGCTCGGGGTAACCGAAGCGGCACAGGACATCTCGCCGGACGGCATGGCCGCGGTGCAGAAGCAGGTGATCGGCACGATCCTGAAGGATCCGGCGGTCGCGTCAGTCGGCGCCTATATCGGCGCCGGAGGTGCCACATCGACCGAGAACCAGGGGCGCGTCTTCGTTGCCCTGAAGCCGCAGCCCGAGCGCGCGCCCATCGGCCAGGTCATGGCGCGACTGAATAAAGCCATGCGCGGGGTCATCGGCGTTCGGCTGTTCATGCAGCCGGTGCAGGATATCGTTATCGGCGGCATGCTGACGGCGACGCAGTACCAATACACGCTGACGGACATCGATCTGAGCGAGCTGAACCGGTGGGCGCCGATCATCCAGAATGCGCTCTCAAAACTGCCGCAGGTCACCGACCTGGCGAGCGATCAGCAATCCACGGCACCGCAGCTCACCTTGGCGATCAACAGAGACACGGCCGCGCGCCTGGGCATTACCGCGGCCCAGATCGACTCAGTGCTGTACGACGCCTTCGGACAGCGGCCGATCGCGCAGCTCTTCACAAGCCTGAATCAGTACTATGTCATCATGGAGGTGCCGCCGGGATTCCAGCTCGGGCCCAATGCGCTGCAACGGATCTATGTCAGATCGCAGACCGCCGGCATGGTGCCGTTGGCTCAGCTCGTTACGCCGCAGTCTGCAGTGGCACCCTTGTCGGTCAATCACCTGGGGCAGTTCCCATCGGTCACTCTCAGCTTCAATCTGAAGGGCAACGCGCCTCTCGGTCCGGCCGTGACGGCGATCAATAATGCAATGGCATCCTTGCACGTGCCGCCGACCATCCAGGCGCGCTTCCAGGGAACCGCACAGGCGTTCCAGGCCTCACTCTCCAGTACGCCAATCCTGATCCTGGCAGCGCTCATCGCCGTCTACATCATCCTCGGAATGCTGTACGAGAACGCCATCCACCCGCTGACGATCATCTCCACCCTGCCTTCCGCCGGTCTAGGTGCGCTACTGGTTCTGTACGTGTTCGGATTCGGCCTGGACATGATGGGGATCATCGGCATCATCCTGCTGATCGGCATCGTCAAGAAGAACGGCATCATGCTGGTGGACTTCGCTCTGCATGCCGAGCGACAACGCGGATTGTCTCCAGAGGAATCCATTCACGAAGCCTGCCGGATGCGCTTCCGGCCGATCATGATGACGACCATGTGCGCATTGCTGGGCGGGCTGCCGCTCATGCTGGGCTCGGGCACCGGATCGGAACTGCGCAGGCCGCTCGGCTACGCCATGGTGGGCGGTCTCGTGGTGTCCCAGGTGCTGACGCTGTTCACCACGCCGGTGATCTATCTCTACATGGAACGCATGGCGCGATGGCTCGGCCGCGTCCGTGGCCATGCCGGGCCGCACGCGGCGCAGCCGGCGGAATGACGGCGACGCACAGCGACAACGGCCGGTGCGCGACGGTCATATGGTTATGCCACGTCCGAATGATCGGTACGGGTCCCGTCGCACCTTTATCTCGGTAGACGGAAGTCGGTCGCTTCCATCTGCGACTTCCCTCAACGTAACGGATAGATGGCGGAAGTTCTGGATGGAGACATAAGGCAACGGAGCCATTATTTCGTCGCAATATACTCGCCTGCACCGCTGCGGGAGGAATTGCGACCGCTGCCAGCGTGGCGCGGGCGGCCTCTTTTGGCAACCCGGATGCACCGCCGCAGGGCGCACCGCCCGCGGTCCAATCTCCGCCTCCCCCGGTCGCGTCCCGGGGCGTGGTGCAGGAGGCGGCCGGGCGGCCTGATGTGCCCGTAACTGGCCCTTTCGGCTGTGCCGGCAGGAGCTATCATAGGCGCTGGCGAGCGACGCGGCGTGGCTCGGGGAGCAGGCTGCGCGTGAAGGTCATCGAACTCGCCAACGTGGATTTCTCGCTGCGGCACTTCCTGCTGCCGCTCATGCGTGGCCTGCGCGCCCGCGGGCACGAGGTGGTCGGCGTGTCGGCCGACGGCCCACTGCTGGACGTGGCACGCGCCGAAGGGTTCCGCATTGTCCCGGTGCCGCTCGCGCGCAGCCTGTCGCCGCTGGCGCAGCTGCGGGCGTTCCGCGCGCTGTTGGCGCTGTTCCGCGCCGAGCGGCCGGATATGGTGCATGCCCACATGCCGATCAGCGGCTTCCTGGCGCGCGCCGCCGCACGCGCGGCCGGCGTGCCATGCGTGGCCTATACATGTCATGGCTTCCTGTTCAACCAACCCGGCAATTTGTCGCGTCGGGCCACGGCGCTGGCGATGGAGTGGCTCGGCGGGCGGATGACCGATATTTACCTCACGGTCTCTAGCGAGGAAGCGGCCGATGCGCGCCGGCTGCGCGTCAGCCGGCGCGCGATCGCCGTCGGCAATGGCCGCGACCCGGCGCACTTCCGGCCGGATTCGGCGGCGCGGGCGCGCATTCGCGCCGAGCTGGGTGTGGCGGCGGACACGGTCGTCGTCATCGCGGTGTCGCGACTGGTCCGCCACAAGGGGTATCCCGAGCTGCTCGCCGCGATGCGCGACGTTGGCGCGGAATTGTGGGTGGTGGGCGAACGGCTGGCGAGCGACCACGGCGAGGAGCTGGAACCGTATTTCGCCGCGAGTGGCCTGGGCGCGCGGCTGCGGCGGCTGGGCTATCGCGACGATGTACCGGCGCTCCTCGCGGCCGCCGACATTTTCGTTTTGCCGAGCCATTTCGAGGGGCTGCCGATGTCGGTCATCGAGGCCATGCTGGCCGGACTTCCGGTGGTGGCCACCGACATCCGCGGGCCGCGCGAGCAGGTGGTGGCAGGCGAGACCGGGCTGCTGGTGCCGCCTATGCGGGTCGCTCCGCTCGCCGAGGCGCTGAGCCGCTTGTCCGGTGACGCGGCGCTGCGGGCGCGCCTGGGCGCGGCCGGGCGGGCGAGGGCGCTGGCACATTATGACGAGGCTGCCGTGGTGGCGCGCACATTGGACCTGCTCGGCGCATAGGCGCCCTCGCCGCGCGTGGCGTGGTAGACGGCATGATAGACGAAGGTCCGGCCCGACGAGGCGTAGCAAAATTTTCGCTGGTATTGCACCGATTCCGCCGCGGGCGGATATGTGGGCGCGATCGCAGCGGCAACCGGGTTGAGCAGGATTGCAAGATGTCTGGACCCATCCGGTCGGCGGCAGGTCGCATCTGATCGCCGCCCACCCAACCCGCATCCTGGTGATCCGCCTCGGTGCGCTCGGCGATTTCGTGCTCTCCTTCGCGCCGTTCGCGGCGATCCGGGCGCATCATCCGGGTGCCGAGATCACGCTGCTCACCACGTCCCCATTCGCCGCCCTCGCGCGTGCGGCGCCCTGGTTCGATCGCGTGGTGGTCGACGCGCGGCCCGCGTGGTGGAACCTGCCGGGCGTGCTGTCCCTCGCGCGCCGCCTGCGCGGCTTCGACCGTGTCTATGACCTGCAAACCTCCACGCGCTCGTCCCGCTATTTCCGGCTCGCCGGCCGGCCCGCGTGGTCCGGCATCGCGGCCGGCTGCGCGCTGCCGCACGCCAACCCCGCGCGCGACTCCCTGCACACGCTGGAACGCCAGCGCGAGCAACTGGCGATGGCCGGCATCACCGGCTTCCCGCCGCCCGATCTGAGCTGGTTGGCCGGAACGATCGCCCCCCCGCCGCCGCCCTTCGCGCTGCTGGTGCCCGGTGCGGCGCCGCATCGCCCTCGTAAGCGCTGGCCCGCCGCCCGGTTTGCCGAACTCGCCGCCATGCTGCACGCCCGCGGCCTCACGCCGGTCGTGCTCGGCACCAGCGCGGAAACCCCGCTCGCCGCGACGGTCCTCGCGGTCTGTCCCGCCGCGCTCGACCTGACCGGCCGCACCAACTTGTCCGACATCGCGAGCCTGGCCCGCGCGGCCGCACTGGCGGTCGGCAACGACACCGGGCCGATGCACCTCGCCGCCGCCGTCGGCTGCGCGTGTGTCGTGCTGTTTTCCGCCGACAGCGACCCGGCCCTGACCGCCCCGCGCGGGCCGGGCGGCGCGTGGCCGGCGGTGCTGCGCAGCCCTGACCTGTCCGACCTGTCCGTGGCAAGGGTTGCGGGCGCGCTGCCCTAGCGCCATAGAAGGCGCCCGTTTGTGCCATAAGAGGACCACCATGCCCGCCATCACGCTGCCCGACGGTTCCGTGCGCCGTTTCGACGGGCCGGTGACGGGCACGACCGTGGCGGCATCGATCGGCCCCGGTCTCGCCCGCGCCGCGCTGGCCATGAAACTGGATGGCACCCTCGTCGACCTGTCGCGCGAAATCGCCGACGACGCCGCCATCGTATTCGTCACCCGCCGCGACCCCGAGGCGCTGGACATGATTCGCCACGACGCGGCCCATGTGCTCGCCGAGGCCGTCCAGGACCTGTTTCCCGGCACGCAGGTCACCATCGGCCCGTCGATCGAGAACGGCTTCTATTATGATTTTGCCCGCAACCAGCCGTTCAGCCTGGAGGATTTTCCGGCCATCGAGGCGAAGATGCGGGAGATCGTCGCCCGCAACGCGCTGTTCGAGCGGCAGGTATGGCAGCGCGACGCGGCCATCGCGTTCTTCGAAGGGCGCGGCGAACGCTTCAAGGCCGAGCTGATCCGCGACCTGCCTGAGAGCGAGACGATCACGCTCTACACGCAAGGCGACTGGATCGATCTGTGCCGCGGCCCGCATATGCGCGGCACGGGCGATGTCGGCACCGCGTTCAAGCTGACCAAGGTGGCCGGCGCATACTGGCGCGGCGACCACCGCAACCCGATGCTGTCGCGCATCTATGGCACCGCCTGGCGCGACCAGAAGGAACTGGACGCCTACCTGACCATGCTGGATCAGGCGGAAAAGCGCGACCACCGCCGCATCGGCAAGGATATGGGCCTGTTCCATCTGCAGGAGGAAGCGCCCGGCAGCGTGTTCTGGCACCCGAAGGGCTGGCGCCTGTACCGGGCGGCGGAAAGCTACATGCGCCGCCGCCTCGACGCCGCCGGCTACCAAGAGGTGAAGACACCGCAGCTGGTGGACCGCTCGCTGTGGGAGGCGTCCGGCCACTGGGAGAAATTCCGCGAGCATATGTTCATCGCGACCGTCGAGGACGAGGACAAGACGCTCGCCCTGAAGCCGATGAACTGTCCCTGCCATGTCCAGATCTTCCGCCAGGGCGTGCGCAGCTATCGCGAATTGCCGCTGCGCATGGCCGAGTTCGGCGCCTGCCACCGCTACGAGCCATCCGGCGCACTGCATGGCATCATGCGGGTGCGCGCGTTCACCCAGGATGACGCCCATATCTTCTGCGCCGAAGACCAGGTGGCGCCCGAGACGGCGCGCTTCGTGGCCCTGCTGGCCGAGGTGTATCGCGACTTCGGCTTCTCCGAGTTCAAGGTGAAGTTCAGCGATCGCCCCGCGCTCCGCGCCGGCACCGACGAAGTGTGGGACAAGGCCGAGAATGCCCTGAAGGAAGCCTGCGTGCTGGCCGGCGTGGACTACGCGCTCAACCCAGGCGAAGGCGCGTTCTACGGCCCGAAACTGGAATTCGTGCTGCGCGACGCGATCGGGCGGGACTGGCAGTGCGGCACGCTGCAAGTGGATTATGTCCTTCCCGACCGTCTGGACGCCGAATACACCGCCGCCGACGGCAGCCGCCTTCGGCCGGTGATGCTGCACCGCGCGATTCTGGGCAGCTTCGAACGGTTCCTCGGCATCCTGATCGAGCAATATGCCGGCCGCTTCCCGCTCTGGCTGGCGCCGGTGCAGGCGGCCGTGGCGACCATCGTGTCGGACGCCGACCCTTATGCCGAGGAAGTCGCGGCCAAGCTGCGCGCTGCCGGCCTGTCGGTGGTGGTCGATACCGGCCGTGAGAAGATCAACGCCAAGATCCGCGAGCATTCCCTCCAGCACATCCCCGCCATCCTCGTGGTCGGCCGCAAGGAGGCCGAGGGGCGCACGGTGGCGCTGCGTCGGCTGGGTGGCGAGGTGCAGGAAGTTTTGGCGCTCGATGACGCGGTTGCCCGCCTTGCAGCCGAGGCCACGCCGCCCGATTTGAGACAAGTGCCACTTCCGATGGCTTAACGCTTGATCCGGCGGCGGCGGATGAGTGAAGTTGTGTTGTCCTGTCCGGCGCTGCCGGGCGGGCTGCCCTGAAACAGTGATAGGAGACCACCATAGCCAGAGGACCAATGCCCGCCACGCCGTCTCGCGACGGGCCGCGCGTGAACGAGGACATCAGGGCCGCGCAAGTGCGGCTGATCGACCAGGACGGCGAGATGCAGGGCGTAATGAGCGCCCGCGAGGCGTTGCAACGTGCATTTTCGGTGGGCCTCGACCTGCTGGAGATCAGCCCGAACGCCGAGCCACCCGTGGTGAAGATCCTCGATTTTGGGAAGTTCAAGTACGAGCAGCAAAAGAAGAAGAACGAAGCGAAGAAGAAGCAAAAAGTTATCGAGCTGAAAGAGATCAAAGTCCGACCCAATATCGACGAGAACGACTATCAGGTGAAATTGCGCGCCATGAAGTCGTTCATCGAGGAAGGCGACAAGGTAAAGGTGACGCTTCGGTTCCGTGGGCGCGAAATGGCGCACCAGGACATTGGCATCAAGGTTCTCGAACGCATCCGCACCGACATGGACACGCAGACCAAGGTCGAACAGATGCCGCGCATGGAGAACCGGCAGATGGTGATGGTGCTGACGCCGAGGTGAGGTTGGGAATCATGCGATGCCGGTTGTCCTGCGCGCAGCTGGCGTCACGCTTTTTTTCTTCAGCAATCAAGGCGACCCACGCGAGCCGGTCCATGTCCATGCCCGGCGCGCGGGCGGCTTGGCGAAGTCCTGGTTAGACCCGGTGCGGCGAACAGCGCGATCACTGGGAGATGAGCGGTGGGGGCGAGGGATTGCACTGGGACGAACTGGACGAGAATATTTCGGTTCCAGGCTCGTTGGCGGGGCGTTCAGACCAGACCAGGTTCGCAACTGGCCTAGGCCGCTGCGGCGGTCAGCATACGGCCAAGCGCGCGGCGGAGTGACGGTGCTGCCCCAAGCCAGCCGATCCTTGCCTCGGTAATCCGGCCGATTTGCCCGGGTGCTTGGGCGGCGCTCCCGCTCATACGAACTGCCCCCGCAAAAATCCCAACGCCGGTAGCGGCTTCCATTTTCGCGGCAGGTCGGCGCGCCGGATCGGCGCCACGCTGTAATGCGGCACCGGCTGGCGGGCGCTACGCAGGAACGCCTCGTAAGCGCGCACCTGCTGCTCCCGCCATGTCCGGTCGGCCAGCGCCGCCATCCGGTTTGCGTAGACATCAGCCACCCGGTGAGTCTTTCCCACCGACGCCACCACCGCCCAAAGCGTATCAGGCGACCCGGCCTCCTCGCCGCCCCGGTTGAGCTTGGCGATCTCACCCATCGGCCGTCACCGTCCAGCCTGCATCCAATCGCTGCGTCTCCCGGTGGCTGCGCCGAGGCATGATATGGCACGCGCGCCGCGTCGGCCAACCAGAACCACGCGCACTTCCTTGACTCTGGCCGCCGGCCGGGCCTAAACGTGCCGCCCCGCCGGTCCGCGAGTGTTCGCGCACCGGCGCGTCACTGCTTGCACGGGATTTTGCCGGTGTTCGACACACTGTCCAACAAGCTCTCGGGCGTCTTCGACCGGCTGCGCCGCCGCGGCGCGCTGAGCGAGGCCGACGTGACCGAGGCGCTGCGCGAGGTTCGCCTCGCGCTGCTGGACGCCGACGTGGCGCTGCCGGTGGTCAAGGACTTCATCAATAAGGTGAAGGACCGCGCCGTCGGCACCGAAGTGCTGGACAGCGTCTCGCCCGGCCAGCAGGTGGTCAAGATCGTCAACGACGTGATGATCGAGGCGCTGGGCGGCGCCGGCGCCGTGCCGATCAACCTGAATGCCGTCGCACCAATCCCGATCCTGATGGTCGGCCTCCAGGGCTCGGGCAAGACGACCACGTCAGGCAAACTCGGCCTGCGGCTGTCGCAGCGGCTACGCAAGAAGGTGCTGCTGGCGAGCCTGGACGTGCAGCGCCCCGCCGCGCAGTTGCAATTGCAGCAGCTTGCCGAGCGTGCGGGCGTCGCCAGCCTGCCGATCATCCCCGGCCAGACGCCGCTGGAGATTGCCCGCCGCGCGATCGAGACGGGCGCGGCGCGAAGTGTTCGATGTTGTCATCCTCGACACCGCCGGTCGGCTTTCGATCAACCAGGAGCTGATGGACGAGGTCCGCCAGATCCGCGAGGCGACCAACCCGGCCGAGACGCTGCTGGTGGTCGATGCCATGACCGGCCAGGACGCGGTCAACACGGCCAAGGCGTTCAACGACGCGGTCGGCGTGACCGGCATCGTGATGACGCGCATGGACGGCGACGCGCGCGGTGGTGCGGCGCTGTCGATGCGCGCGATTACCGGCGCGCCGATCAAGCTGACCGGCTCGGGCGAGAAGCTGGACGCGCTGGAGGATTTCCACCCCGAGCGCGTCGCCGGCCGCATCCTGGGCATGGGCGACGTCGTCGGGCTGGTCGAAAAGGCGGCGGAAACGCTCGACCAGGAAGAGGCCGAAAAGCTCGCCCGCAAGATGGCCAAGGGGTCGTTCGACCTGGAGGACTACGCGGCGCAGCTCCGGCAGATCACCAAGATGGGCAGCATGTCCTCGATCCTCGGGATGCTGCCGGGCGCGGGCAAGATCCAGCAGCAGCTGGAGGCGGCCGGGGCGAGCAATATCGACAAGACGTTGCTGGGTCGCCAGGCGGCGATCATCAGCTCGATGACCAGGAAAGAACGGAAAACCCCCGACATCATCAAGGCGAGCCGCAAGAAGCGCATCGCCGCCGGCTCGGGCACCACGGTGCAGGACGTGAACCGGCTGCTGAAGCAGTTCGACGACATGTCGACGATGATGAAGCGGATGAACAAGCTCGGGCAGAAGGGCCTGATGCGCCAAGGCCTCGGCGCGTTGCTGCCCAAAGGTATGCAGGGTGGCGGCGGCGGTGGCCGGCGGCCGTTCTGACGGCACACGTACGACACATACATATCACGAAAAGAGAACGAACTATGGGTTTGAAGATCCGCCTTGCCCGCGCCGGCGCGAAGAAGCGTCCGTACTATCACATCGTGGTGGCGGACAGCCGCTCGCCGCGCGATGGCCGCTTCATCGAGAAGCTGGGCAGCTACAACCCGATGTTGCCGGCCGAGCATGAGGACCGCGTGCGACTTCAGGGCGAGCGCATCCTGCATTGGATCAAGCAGGGCGCGTTGGCGACCGATCGGGTGGCGCGCTTCCTCGGCCGCGCCGGGCTGGCGCCGATGCCGACCTACAAGGAGCAGCCGATCCAGGCCGCGCCGAAGAAGAAGGCGCAGGAACGCGCCAAGGCCAACGCGGCCGCCTGAGCGGAACATGCCGGGGCAGCGCATCCTGATGGGTGTCGTCGGACGGCCGCATGGCGTGCGGGGCCTCGTGCGCTTGCTCAGCTATGCCGCCGACCCTGCCGACCTGCCCGGCTACGGACCGCTGCTGGACGATCGCGGCCGGCGCTTCGCGCTGCGCTGGCATGGCGAGGGCATCGCCGAGCTACTTGAGATCGTGGACGGCAAACGCCAAAAAATCGCCAGCCGGGACGCGGCCGAGCGGTTGGTCAATCTGCGCCTGTACGTCGAACGCGACCGGCTGCCACCGCCGGACGAGGACGAGTTCTATATGGCCGATCTGGTCGGGCTTGCCGCAGCCACGCCGGAGGGCCGGGAACTGGGCGTGGTGGTGGCCGTGCATGACCATGGCGCCGGCGTGTTCCTGGAAATCGGTCCGTCGCTAATCCCGTTCACGCGCGCTGCCGTGCCGGAGGTGGATGTGGCTGGCGGGCGGCTGACGGTGGTGCCGCCGGTCGAAATCGTCGGCGAGGCGAAAGCCGAGGCCGCCGCATGATGCCCTGGCGCGCCACCGTGCTGACCTTGTTCCCGGAGATGTTTCCGGGGCCGCTGGGGGTGTCGCTGGCCGGCCGGGCGCTTGCGCGTGGGCTGTGGAGCCTGGACGCGTCGGATATCCGCGCCCACGCTGGCGACCGCCACCGGACAGTGGACGACACGCCGTTCGGCGGCGGTGCCGGCATGGTGATGCGGCCGGACGTGCTGGACGCGGCGCTCGCCTCGGTTGCCGACGAGCGGCCGGCACTGGTGCTGACGCCGCGCGGCCGGACGCTGACCCAGGCCACGGTGCGCCGCCTGGCCGCCGGCCCCGGCGTGGTGCTGCTGTGCGGCCGCTACGAGGGCATCGACCAGCGCGTCATCGACGCCCGCGCGCTGGAGGAGATCAGCATCGGCGACTACGTTCTGTCCGGCGGCGAGCCGGCGGCGCTCGTGTTGCTGGATGCCTGCGTGCGGCTGCTGCCCGGCGTGATGGGGGCTGCGGCCAGCGCCGACGAGGAAAGCTTCTCCGGCGATCTGCTGGAGTATCCGCACTACACCCGCCCCGCCGACTGGCAGGGACGGCGCGTGCCCGAGGTGCTGCTGTCCGGCCATCACGCCGAAGTCGCCGCGTGGCGCCGGCGCGAGGCCGAGCGCGTGACTGCGGAACGCCGGCCCGACCTGCTGCGAATGCGCGGCTCAGACTTGCAGGGCCGGACGGTTGCGCCGCCCCGGCCTGCCCCCTAGACCGGTTATGAGAGAGGACTACCGATGAACATCATCCAGGCCTATGAGGCCGAACAGATCGCCAAGCTGACGGCGGCACGCCCGGTGCCGGTGTTCGCCCCCGGCGACACGCTTCGCGTGTCGGTCAAGGTGGTCGAGGGTGAGCGCACCCGCACCCAGGCGTTCGAAGGCGTCTGCATCGCCCGCTCCAATCGCGGCCTGAACAGCAACTTCACGGTGCGCAAGATCAGCTACGGTGAGGGCGTGGAGCGCGTGTTCCCGCTGTACGCGCCGACCATCGCCGAGATCGCGGTGATGCGGCGGGGCGATGTGCGCCGCGCCAAGCTGTATTATCTGCGTGGACGTCGCGGCAAGTCGGCCCGTATCGCCGAACGCGCGCGCGACACAGTGGAAACGGCGGCCGCCGAATAGAAAGGCGCCACAACGAGAGAGGGATCAGGGATGGCCGGAACGGCACCGCGCACGTTGTTCGACAAGGTCTGGGATAGCCACGTCGTCGAACGGCTGCCGGACGGCACCTGCGTGCTCTACATCGACCGGCACCTGATCCATGAGGTGACCAGCCCGCAGGCGTTCGAGGGATTGCGGCTGGCCGGGCGCCGCGTGCGCCGGCCGGACGGCACCATCGGCGTTGTCGACCACAACATCCCCACCTCCGACCGCAGCGCCGGCATCACTGAGCCGGAGAGCCGGTTGCAGGTGGAGACGCTGGAACGCAACGTGGCCGAGTTCGGCGTGCCTTATTTCCCGGTCAACGACCCGCGCCAGGGCATCGTGCACATTATCGGCCCGGAGCAGGGCATCAGCCTGCCCGGCATGACGATCGTGTGCGGCGACAGCCACACCTCGACGCATGGTGCGATGGGCGCGCTGGCGTTCGGCATCGGTTCCTCCGAGGTCGAGCATGTGCTGGCGACCCAGACGCTACTGCAGAAGCCGGCCAAGAACATGCTGGTGCGGGTGAGCGGCAAATTGCCGCTCGGCTGCACGGCCAAGGATATCGTGCTGGCGATCGTCGGCAAGATCGGCACGGCCGGCGGCACCGGGCATGTCATCGAATATGCCGGCGATACGATCCGCGCGCTCGACATGGCCGGGCGCATGACGGTCTGCAACATGGCGATCGAGGGGGGCGCGCGTGCCGGCCTGATCGCGCCCGACGAAACCACGTTCGACTATGTACGCGGCAAGCCCTTCGCCCCCAAGGGCGAGGCGCTGGAGCAGGCGATCGCCTGGTGGCGCACGCTGCCGTCCGACGCAGGCGCGGCGTATGACACGACCGTGGATCTGCGTGCCGAGGACATCGCACCGATGGTCACCTGGGGCACCAACCCGGAGGCCGTGCTGCCGATCACCGGCGCGGTGCCGGACCCGGTCGACGAGCCCGACGAGGCCAAGCGCGCGCAGATGCAGCGCATGCTGGACTACATGGCGCTGACCCCCGGCCAGAAATTGTCCGAGGTTCCGATCGACGTCGTGTTCATCGGCAGCTGCACGAACGGCCGCATCGAGGACATCCGCGCCGCCGCCCGCGTGGCACAGGGTCGCCGGGTGGCCAAGGGCGTGCGGGCGCTCGTGGTACCCGGCTCCGGCATCGTCAAGCTTCAGGCGGAGGCCGAGGGGCTGGACCGCATCCTGCTGGACGCCGGCTTCGAGTGGCGGGAGGCCGGATGTTCGATGTGCCTCGGCATGAACCCGGACAAGCTGACGCCGGGGCAACGCTGCGCCAGCACGTCGAACCGCAATTTCGAGGGCCGGCAGGGGCCGGGCGGGCGGACGCATCTGCTGTCCCCGGCCATGGCGGCCGCCGCCGCCGTGACCGGGCATCTGGCCGATGTGCGGGAGCTTGCCTGACATGGACAAGTTCACCACGCTGACCGGTGTCGCCGCCCCGCTGCCGCTGGCCAATGTCGACACCGACAAGATCATCCCGGCGCGCTTCCTGAAGACAATCAAGCGGACCGGCCTCGGCGTGCATCTGTTCGACACGCTGCGCTACGACGCGCAGGGCAACGAGCGGCCGGATTTCGTGCTCAATCGGCCGGCCTATCGGCACGCGGAAATCCTGATCGCGCACGAGAATTTCGGCTGCGGCTCGTCGCGCGAACATGCACCCTGGGCGCTGCTGGATTTCGGCATCCGCTGCGTGATCGCGCCGGACTTCGCCGACATCTTTCACAACAACTGCTTCAAGAACGGCATCCTGCCGATCCGCCTGCCGCGCGCGATCTGCGACCAGCTGATCGAGGATGCGCGGCTGGGCGGCAACGCGCGCATCACGGTCGATCTGGCCCGGCAGGTGGTGGTGCGGCCGAACGGTGAGGAAATTCCGTTCGAGGTCGACCCGTTCCGTAAGCATCTCGCTGCTGGAAGGTCTGGACGACATCGGCCAGACCCTGCAGCACGCGCCAGCGATCGACGCCTACGAGAAGCGCCGACGTGCGCGAGGCACCGTGGATGCCGGCGATTACGGCTGTCTGACGGCGCGAGTTCGGCGATTTGCGTGTCTTCGTGCTCCGGAGCTGAACCACATGGCCGCGAACAAGAAACTGCTGGTCCTGCCGGGCGACGGCATCGGCCCGGAAGTGATGGGCGAGGTCCGCCGCGTCATCGACTGGATGGACCGCCGGCGTCTCGTCAGCTTCGACCTTGAGGAGGATCTGGTCGGCGGCGCCTCGATCGACGCGCGCGGCGCGCCGATCACGCCCGCAACGGTGGACCGCGCGCGCAGCGCCGATGCGGTGCTGTTCGGTGCCGTCGGCGGCCCGAAATGGGACAAGCTCGGCTTCGACAACGCGGCCCGAACTGGCCATCCTGACGCTGCGCCGCGAACTCGGCCTGTTCGCCAATCTGCGCCCGGCCACGGTGCTCGAGCCGCTGGTCGCGGCCAGCACGCTGAAGCCGGAGGTCGTGCGCGGGCTCGACCTGATGATCGTGCGCGAGAGCACCGGCGGCATCTATTTCGGCGAGCCGCGCGGTGTCGAGACGCTGCCCGACGGCAGCAAGCGCGGCGTCAACACCGAGGTCTACACGCACGCACGAGATCGAGCGTGTGGCGCGCGTGGCGTTCGAGCTGGCGCGCAAGCGGCAGAACCGCGTGTGCAGCGTCGAGAAGGCCAACGTGATGGAGAGCGGCCTGCTGTGGCGCCAGACCGTCACGGCGCTGCACGCGCGCGACTACGCCGATGTCGAGCTGAGCCACATGTATGCCGACAACTGTGCCATGCAGCTGGTGCGCAACCCGCGCCAGTTCGACGTGATCGTGACAACGAATCTGTTCGGCGATCTGCTGTCCGATCTGGCCTCCATGCTGACCGGCAGCCTGGGCATGCTGCCCTCGGCGACGCTGGGCGCGCCGGACGCCGCCGGGCGGCGCCACGCGCTGTACGAGCCGATCCATGGCAGTGCGCCCGACATCGCCGGCAAGGGCATCGCCAATCCGCTGGCGCAGATGCTGAGCTTCGCGATGCTGCTGCGCTACTCCTTCGAAATGGAGGAAGATGCGGCGCTTGATCGAGCGTGCCTGCACCAACGTGCTGGCGTCGGGCCTGCGCACGGCCGACGTGATGGCGCCGGGCTGTGCCAAGGTCGAGCACCCATGTGATGGGCGAAGCGGTGGTGCGCGAACTGGAGAAGCTGAGCGGCTGACGAACGGCTTGCCACGCGGCGGTGCTTCGTCTAAACCGCCGCCCTCTACGCTGCACCCGTAGCTCAATTGGATAGAGCACCAGACTACGAATCTGGGGGTTGGAGGTTCGAGTCCTTCCGGGTGCGCCATCAGATCAACGGATTGCGGTGTGTCTGCGTCCGGAAGCTCCGGGGCGGCCGGGCGAGCCCGTTCACGGATGCCGCGTTTTATCGAGGCGGGTAGGCGAGCCACGCGCGCGTCCCGTGCACGAGGTAGCGGTGCATGCGGGTTCCGTTCCAGCCGTACCTGAACTGTCGAGCCTGGACCGCCGGCAATTCGACGCAGTCCGGCCAGAATAGCGCCAGTGCCATCCCTGCCGGGTATCGGACGCTCGGGTAAAGCACCCCATCCCCGCCGCCGTCGCGTACTGCCCGGCCAAGCGCCTGACCCGGGCACCAGTCCTCCGGCGCGAGGACGGCGGGGTCCGAGCCGTCAGCAACCTGGCCATGCACGGCGCAGGTCAACTCCCGATAGTCCGCCTCGCCCGGTGGCTCCGCGGTCGCCCGCATGAAGCGCTCGAAATGGTGGGCGGTTTCGGCCAAGGCGACCTCGAACCGGTCAGCGCAGTACCAGACGCCGTAGCTGCCGTCCGAGAAGCGGCCGGGTCGGTCGCGGGAGGCGTGGGTGAAGGCGCCCATGACGAACGTCGCGCCAGGGCCGCTGACGCGCCGTGCGACCGGTACAAGGGCCAGGTTGCCCACCGCATCCCGGATGCGCGGATTGGTCTTCGCCTCGGCGGACACCAGGAGCTCCCAGTCGGCCGGGTCAGCGATGTCCTCGAAGATGTCTACGGGCGGGTAGATCGTGCGGATGATACGGTGGGAACGTCCCCCACCGGATCGGCCGGAGGGGCGACGTCACCAGCCGCCGCGCTCAGCGTCGAGGAAGGCACGAACATCGACGAGGTCGGTCGGCGCCCCCTGCAGCATCTTCTCCAGGGCACTGCGCCCGCCGAACGCGGCGTTCGCCTTGCGGACCCAGGCATAGCCGCGCTCGAGCGACGGGAACATGTAGCGGAGTGCCTTGTGAATTCCGAGGAGCGCGCCCAGCCGGAAAACCGTGTCATGGGGGATGGCTGCGACCTCTCCCCGGCGCCAGCGCTGGTAGGTCCGCTCAGAAGGTTCGCCCAGCAGACGCCTGGCCTCGACCGCCGTCAGGCCCCAGCGATCGAACAGGGTGAGGACAGCACGCAACATTGCCTGGGCTTCCTGTGCCGTGACGCCGCTCCCGGGCGGGACCATCGGCTGGGCCTCCAGGGCGCCCACAATTGCCGGCATGGTTGCTTCTCCGTCTAACTCACTCCCACATAGGAAGTCCGCCAATAGGCGTCCAGTCCCTGGCTTCTGCCAATTGGCGGCGCCCACTTTGCGGCCATCGTCTTTTGCGGTCGCCGCACTTTCTTGAAGCCTCCGGTCGCCGGCGCGTCCCCCGGTAGACCGAAGCTGGCCGCGGGCCGGGCGATGGGCCCGTGTCGGTCGACGGCTTGGCCCGTCGAGGCGGGCCAGCTGCGCCTGGGGGTGATGTCCCTTAAATCGATCAGGTCGTATCAGGGCGACGGATGCTGCGTCGCATGCTGCCGCATCATATGGAGCACGTGCACGCGAGATGCGAACGCACCCATCATGCGGGTCGCGGCCTCCTGGAACATCCCATTGACAACGTGATCAAGCAGATGACTCTTGAATTGAAAGTCGATGATGAAGTCAACGTGAGTCTCGTCCCCAACCTGCGTGAACGTCCAGCTGTTTGTCAGGTGCTCCAGAGGCCCTTCGATGGCGCGCACCAGCACCTGCCGCGGTCGGTCCAGCGCGACCTGGCTCGTAAAGCTTTCCCTGAATGGTCCGAACCCGATGACGAGGTCGGCGAGGATCTCTCGCTGGTCCTCGCGGTGGATGTGCGCGCCGCCGCACCATGGGACGAACGAGGGATAGTCCTTCACGTCCGCCACAACCGCGAAAAGCTCGTCGGCACCATAGGCGAGCGTTGCCTGCTCCTCATGACGTGGCATGTGACACCTTCCCGTTGTATGCAAAGATGGTCAGCGCACCTTGCGGTTGGTACAACCGCGATGTCGCTGCGGCAACTCGCCGTTGTATGGCCTGCGCACTTCACGTGCATGTTGGCGACTTGATGTCAAGGTTCTGCAGACGGGTTTTGTTGCAGACGCCAGGGCGTGTGTGGTTGGATAGCAGGCGGGACAGGGGACGGCGGGTTAGCCGCTGCGCAGGGAAGGCAGCGCCCGCTTCGGCCGAGCTTCGTGATTTTTTCCAAACTCCTTTCCCCTCTCTGCCGCCGTATCCGTGCATCCTCTGAAGGCTTCACAAATCTCATCAGACGAGGGAACTGCGATGGCAGGGACGAGCTCGAGCCTCGGCGGCCCGATGGCAAATGTCACCCATCGATGGGGATGGTTCGTTGCACTCGGTATTGTCATGATCGTGCTTGGCGTGATCGCCTGGCTCGATGTCGTTGCCGTGACCGTCGCAGGGACGCTCTTCATCGGCGCGATGCTGCTGGTCGGCGGCGGGTTCCAGATCGTCCATGCCTTCATGGCGAAGGGCTGGCGGGACGTCGTGCTGGGGCTGCTGTCTGGCGTGCTCTACGTTTTTGTCGGCCTGTTGATCATGAGCGAGCCGTTGCAGGGCGCGCTGGTGCTGACGCTGGTCATTTCCGCCGCGCTGGTCGTGGGTGGCATCGTGCGCATCGTGCTGGCGTTGCGCCACCGTGAGATGGCGAGCTGGGGACTGCTGCTGTTCAGCGGCATCGTCAGCGTGGCGGTCGGCATCCTGCTTTATGCCAGCCTGCCGTGGTCGGGGCTTTGGGTGCTGGGCACGCTCATTGCCATCGAATTACTGGTCCAGGGATTGAGCTGGCTGTATTTGGGCCTCGCCCTGCGCAGGCGCCACGTCGCCGCTTGACGGCCCGGCGCCCGCCGGTATCTGCTGATCGCACTGTGTGCCTGCGCAGATCTGGGTTGCGTATTTCTGCCTCGATGCAGCGGTCTCGGGCGGTGGGAGAGGGAGGCGCAAGATTCCTGGATCGAAGCGACGTTGCCCACAGGCCACCGCAATGATCGATCGACCCGATAGCGACTATCAGAATTACTCATCCGCGAATTTGCCGTAGCACCACATTTGCCTGCCGGCTGCCGAACACGAATGGGATGATTGCAATGCGGTTTTCCGCCCTGTGGGCCGCAGGAATGCTCCTGACCACGACGGCTCTCGCTGCACCCGCGCCGATGACCGAGGATTCGTGCGCGCCGATCGGTGACAACCAGAATTCCAAGACCGCCGGTTCGAAAGGCCCAGTCCCGCTGGAGGACTTCAACCTGATCCAGAAACTCGCACGCTTTGACCGCGAGCGCATCCCTGAGCGCGTGGTGCATGTGTGCGGCACAGGCGCGCAGGGTTATTTCGAAGCCTCGACTGACGTTTCCAAATACACCAAGGCGTCGCTGTTCGCATAGCCGGGCAAGCGGACCCCTGTATTCGTACGGTTCTCCACCGTGATGGGCTATCGCGGCTCGCCGGAGGTTGCGCACGATCTTCGCGGATTTGGCGTCAGGTTCTACTCCGATCGGGGCAACTGGGATCTGGTGGGCATCAACGAGCCGGTCTTTTTCATCGGCGACGCCATCAAGTTTCCGGATTTCGTACACGCCAACAGGCCGTCCGCTGTAACCGGCGTGCAGGACCCGGATTTGGCGTTTAACTCCTTCGCCCACCCGCCCGGAACGACGAGGCGCGGTTGCTGCGTATCCGCGGCGCCGATCCGCAGATCCATGACGCCGCTGGGGACGAAGTCCCCGAAGGCGAAGACGTCCCGGCCGTCAGACATTGCCGCGGACCACGCGGCGCGCGAACTGTTCTAAGCCTGCGACGGCGCCGCTTGGCATCGCAGCGATTCAGTTCCGTTCCGGTGCATCGGGCTGCTGGCGGCGGTCAGCCGAATTGGTATCTAGATCTTGACTTCCGTGCCGTCCTGGCCCCAGCGCGTGTGAAAGCTGCCCTGGGCATCGAGGCGGCGGTAGGTGTGGGCGCCGAAATAGTCGCGCAGACCCTGGAGTAGATTGGCCGGACCACGTGAGCGGCGCAGACCGTCATAATAGGCGAGGGCGGATGAGAAGGCGGGCACCGCGACCCCGTTCTGTACCGCCAGTGTGGTCACCTGGCGCCAGGCGGCCTCCGCCTGAAGTACCGCGTCACGGAAGTAGTCACCCAGCAGGAGATTGCCAAGCTTGGGATCGGCGTCGTAGGCCTCGCGGATACGATCGAGGAAAACGGCGCGTATGATGCATCCGCCGCGCCAGATCGTGGCTATCTCGCCCAGCTTGAGATCCCAGCCATATTGCGCGGACGCCACCGTCATCTGCTCGAACCCTTGAGCGTAGGCGACGA
The DNA here is from genome assembly GCA_963764895.1 of uncultured Pseudomonadota bacterium. GTDB lineage: Bacteria > Pseudomonadota > Alphaproteobacteria > Acetobacterales > Acetobacteraceae > CAVXUK01. Next base: position 964,765 of record CAVXUK010000004.1, on the reverse strand, counting down.
TCTTGGAGGCATACAGGGCATTCTGGATCGCATCGATCTCCGCCTTGCCGGGTTTTCGCGGGGTCACCGGCGGATGCGGTAGGCGCTGTTCGGCCAATTGCCGCTGGGTCCGCCGGCCCGACAGTGCACGGGCATAGACCGCCTCGGTAATGGCCGTGAGCGGAACGCCCAGTTCAAGCGCCGATTGGGCGGTCCAGCGGCCGGTGCCCTTCTGCTCGGCTTCGTCGAGGATGTTGTCGACCAGCGAGCGGCCGGTGCTGTCGCGCTTGCGCAGGACGATAGCGGTGATCTCGATGAGGTAGGAATCGAGGTGTCCCTGCTTCCAGCCGGCAAAGATATCCCCGATGGCGGAGGCATCCAGGCCGTACAGCGTCTTGAGCAAGTCGTAGGCTTCGGCGATGAGTTGCATATCGGCATATTCGATACCGTTATGCACCATTTTTACATAGTGGCCGGCGCCCTCCGGACCGATATAGGTGCAGCAGGGAACGCCATCGACCTGAGCGGCCATTTTGGTGACCATGGGAGCGATATGGTCGTAGGCGGCACGTTCGCCCCCGGGCATCATGCTGGGACCTTCCAGCGCGCCTTCCTCGCCGCCGGAAATGCCCATGCCGATGAACTGTACACCTTTCTGCTGGCAGGCCCGGAAGCGCGTGGCCGTATCCGTGAACAAGGAATTGCCGCCATCGATAATGATGTCGCCGGGCGCCACCAGGCGCAGCAGTTCCTCGATCACATCGTCCACCGGCTTCCCGGCCTTGACCATGATGATGACGGTGCGGGGTACGGCCAGAGAAGCCACGAAATCCGCGACGCTCTTCGCGGGAACGAAGCGGCCTTCGTGACCATGCTCGGCGATCAGCTTGTCGGTGCGCTCGCTGTTGCGGTTGAATACCGCAACGCCAAAACCCTTTCGGGCGGCGTTGCGCGCCAGGTTCGCACCCATCACGGCAAGCCCGAACACACCGATGTTCGCTCCTGCGGAATGTGATTGACCGCTCATGCGACGCCTCCCCGTTGTCATTCGCGTGAACAGTTCACGTCGCCGTGCCTGTGCTACGCGCATCGATCATGTCATCCCGCGCCGAGCGGGTCGTTTGCGCTATGCTATGCCAGCCGGCAGATCATGGCCAGTCCGCAGATCGATTCGCGATCATGTCGGCCTGGGCGTGACCCCGTCGTGTTGGCCACCATACAGCCGCCGGATCACCAGGGGCATGGTCAAGCCCTGCGCCAGCATGGAAAACACAACGACTGCATAGCACACGAGGAGCAGCCGACCGCGATAAGGGCCCGGAGGCAGCGTAAGTGCGAGCGCGATCGAGACACCGCCGCGTAGCCCCGCCCAGGTAAGCACCGCCATGCCGCGCTGCTGTTGCGGCCCGTAGCCCAGCAGGGCCAGCACCGGCAGCATAACCCCAATGAGGCGCGACACGAGCGCCAGTGGCAGGGCGCTGACGACGGGCAGCAAGAATCCCCGGACGAAATCAATGGCGAACAGCTCGAACCCGATCAGCACGAAAAGCATGGCATTCAGCAACTCGTCGACAACATGCCAAAACGCGGTTACTTCGTCGATCATCGAGCGGCCTTCCGCGTCACGCGGCGCCTGCATGCGTACCGACCAGCCCGCAGGCGACCACAGCCGTCGGGCCCGACACGCTGATCAGGTCGGCAAACCGATAAGTGCCGGTCACGAGCGCGAGCGAAATCATGAGCCGGAGGCCTGGCTCATTGACCCATCGCATGACGCGGGCGGCAAGAATGCCGGTCATGCAGCCGGTCACGCCGCCGCCGACGCCCTGTATCGCCAGTGCAATCGCGACCTGGCCGTGGCCGATAAGCCCGTGCTCGCCCTGCGCCAGCCGAAGCGTGATCTGAAACAGCACGACACCCGCGCCGTCATTGAACAGGCTTTCACCGGAAATGGCAGCCTTCAACGCGGATGGCAGAGGAGCGCTGCGCAACAGCGCGTCGACCACGACAGCGTCCGTCGGTGCCAGCACTGCGCCCAGCACCATGCACCAGCCGAGTGGGATGGGTGATCCGGCGAGGCGGAAGAGCATCCATATACCGGCGCCGAAGACCGCTGTAGCGATCATCACGCTGGCTGTCGCCAGGGCGAGAACGGTCCATTTCTGCCGACGTAGTTCCGTCAGATCGACATGCAGGCTTGCTGCGAACAGGAGCAACCCCAGCGCGATATCGAGCAGAACCTGCGGTAGCGCTGCGGCGCCGAGCATTCCACGCACCCAGCCGGAAAGGTCGGGAGCGACGAACGGATCAATCACGGCGATGAGTGCCGAGACGCCGAGCGAACCAAGCAGCAACGCGATCGCTCGCGGCAGGCCGATGAAGCGATGATTGATCGTCGCGACACATGCCGCGAGGACCAGGAGTATCGCGACCAGATCGGCGGAGGAGGCCATGCCGACCACGATATCAGAAGGACCGGGTCGGTCGAACTCTCAGCCGGTTACCGCCCTGAAACAGGCACAGCGAATGCAAGACATGGGACGGACGGCGCAACGGCACGAAAGCGTTCCCTTGATGGTTCAACAGGTTCCCAGGTCGCTAATGTATTGCTGAGGCCGGAATCCATGCTTGGCTGACTGCATATGTGGCGATCTGGCGGGCGAGGGCGTCGGCCAATTTGTCAGCGTTGGCCTCGTCGCCGGTGCGTCGTACCTCCGCGCCAGCATGCGTCGCACCACTTGCGGCGGCAGATGTGGTGATGCGGTCGGCAGCGGCGCCGGCGCCCATCGTCTCCGCGGCGCCTGGCATTCGCCCGCTGTCGGCTGAGCCGGTGAACGCCTGCAGGAATTGTGGTCGCGCGGGATCGGCCACATAATAGAGCTGCGCGTCGGCGGCGACGCTGCTCTTTCCGGCGCCCAGGCCGATCAGTGTGCGGCGAGTGCGATTTCCCTCATCGACCGAGACGATTTGCCCCTGGACCAGAAGCGTGCCGGCAGGGGGTGCCGTCGTCGACGGCAGCCGCTCGACCGGAAGCCCGTACGAGGCGAGCCGGGCCGCCAGCGTCTCGGCCAAAGCCGCCTGCGTTGCTTGCGCCGCCTCCTCCTGTTGCGCCGACTCTGGTTGGGCGCCTTGTGAGCGGATCAACTGCGCACTGACACCGCTGTCCAGCTTCACTTGCTCCGGCCTGATTGCGAAGTCGGTCACGACGACATGCGCAGGCGGGGGCAGGGTGCCGCTGACCGCGCTTTGCGTGGTCATGACGTGTCCGGTCGAGCAGCCGGTGACGGCAAGGCCGAGCAGGATAATGAGGCGGTTCATGACTTGCTCTCCGAGGGGCTGATCTCTTTTGCATGCTGGATGTGGCGACCTGCCCTGAGCCGCTCCTCTATGCGCTGCAGCACGACGAAGAGTGATGGCACGAACAAAACCGTCAGGCAGGTGGATGCCGTCATGCCGCTGAGTACGGCCAGTCCGAGCGAGATGCGCGCCGCCGCACCTGCGCCGCTCGCGGTGACCAATGGAGCGACACCGAGAATGAAGGCAAACAACGTCATCAGGATCGGTCGGAAGCGCGCTCGCGCCGCTGCGACCGCCGCCGCTGAAACCGGTGCGCCGCTCTCGCGTTGCGCACGCGCAACTTCGACAATCAGGATCGCGTTCTTCGCCGCGAGCGCAATCAGCAGCACGATGCCGATTTGCGTATAGAGATTGTTGGCCAGTCCGAGCACGCCGAGGACCAGCGCCGGGCCGGCCAATGCCAGCGGCACCGCGAGCAGCACCGCGAGCGGGGCGATCCAGCTTTCGTACTGCCCCGCGAGGCAAAGATAAACGAGCAGCAGTCCCAACGCGAAAATGAGATAGATCTGGCCGCTGACGATCTTCTCCTGGTACGACATCGCCGTCCAGTCATAGCCGGTACCTGGCGGAAGGACCTTGCCGGCAATTTCCTCCATCAGCGCAATGGCCTGGCCGGAACTGAAACCCTGCGCCGGCAGTCCGATGATGGTCGCCGCCGGATATAGATTGTAGAGGGTTGCCAGCGCCGGTCCGAGCGACGGGCGAATGGTTACCAGCGCGCCCAGCGGCACCAGCTGGCCCTCGGCGCTCCGTACGTAGAGCGCGTTGAGATCACTCGGGTGTAGCCGAAAGCGCGCGTCCGCTTGCACATAAACCTGGAACGTACGGCCGAACGTATTGAACTGGTTCACGTAGCTCGATCCGATATACGCCGTGAGGGAATCGAACACGTCACCGACCGAGACGCGCATCGTTTCAGCCTTGGTGCGATCGACGACGACCTCGATTTGCGGCACGTCCGCACGGAACGTGGACACGACGTGCTGCAGCGCGCTCTGGCTTCCCGCATCGGCGACGATAGTATGCACGATGCGTTGCAGATTCTGCCAGTCGAAATTGCCGTCCCGCAACTCCACTTCCATGGTGAAGCCGTTGGAATTGCCGATCCCCTGGATGGGTGGCGGCACCACCACCAAAGCGCTGCCGTCGGGCAGCGTGTCGAGCCTGCCTTGCAGCTGTCCGTAAATCGCCCGCAGGCCCTCGCCTTTGGCCCGGCCGCGTTCACTCCAGTCTCGCAGGATGACATAGGCCACACCGGCGCTGGACAACGAGGCATTGCCGTCGAGCGGTGATATCCCCGCGATTTCCACGACTTGGTCGACGCCAGGGATTGAGCGGGCGATTTGACTGACCTGTTGCAGTGCGGTCTGCGTACGCTCAAGCGAAGCGCCGTCCGGCAGTTGCAGCGCGACGACAAGATAGCCCTGGTCCTCGGTCGGGATGAAGGCAGTCGGCAGCCGGGCGATACCCCAGACGGACAGCGCCACCAGGCCCAGCGCAATCGCGGCCATGAGCAGCGCATGCCTGGTCATGCGTGCGATCAGGCCACCATAGCCGCGTTCCAGCGGTGCATAGGCACGGTTGAAGCCGCGAAACAGCAGATTGCGCTGGGCAGGCGGCACTGGCCTGCGCAACCACAGCGCGCATTGCGTTGGCTTCAACGTCGCCGCATTAACCGCGCTGATCAGTGCGGTTGCAGCGATTACCAGCGCGAACTGGGCATACATCTGCCCGGTCAGCCCTGGCAGGAACGCCGCCGGCACAAATACCGCCATCAGGACGAGCGTGATGCCGATGATCGGGCCGAACAACTCGTCCATTGTCCGCCCGGCAGCGTCGTGCGGCGACAGGCCACGTTCGATGTGATGCGCGGCGCCCTCCACCACAATGATTGCATCATCGACCACGATGCCGATCGCGAGGATGATTGCGAACAGCGTCGAGAGATTGACGCTGAAGCCGAGTGCCGCCATCATCGCGAACGCGCCGACGATGGTCACCGGCACGGTGGTCGCCGGGACCAGCGTCGCCCGCCAGTCCTGCAGGAACATCAAAATCACCACCAGCACGAGCACCGCCGCCTCGATCAGCGTCCGGTAAACCTCGTTGATCGAAGCATTGACGAAGCGTGTCGTGTCGAACGGGATTGCGTAGGTCACTCCGCTCGGAAAGTTGCTGGATAATGTCCGCATCTTTGCCCGCACCAGTGTCGCGACCTGCAGGGCGTTAGCATTCGGCGTCAGGAAAATCGACAATCCGGCTGCGGGGATGCCGTTCAGACGGAATGCCTGCGAATAGGTCTGCGCGCCCAGTTCCAAGCGTGCAACGTCGGCGAGCCGCGTGAGGCTGCCGCTCTGCGATTTCACCACGATGGCGCCGAACTGTGCCGGATCGGCAAGCCGCCCGGCGACATTCACCGTGTATTGGAAAGCTTGCCCGGAAGGCGCCGGGGGCGCGCCGACCTGGCCGCCTGCGACCTGCTGGCTCTGCTGCTGGACTGCCTGAATGACATCCTGCGGCGTCAGCCCGCGTGCAAACAGAAACTGAGGATCGAGCCAGATGCGCATGGCGTATTGGCCGACGCCAAAGACAGTGACATTGCCCACGCCGGGGATGCGCCCCAGTTCGTCGAGCAGGTTGAGGGTCGCGTAATTGCTAAGGTATAGACCGTCATGGCTGCCATCCGGTGAGGTCAGCGTGACGATCTGCAGAATCGCGGTGGATTTCTGCTGGACCTGCACGCCCTGCGCCTGGACCGCCTGCGGCAGCTGCGCCAGCGCGCTCGAGACGCGGTTCTGTACCAGCACCTGCGCGAAGTTGAGATCCGTGCCGATATCAAATGTCACTGTCAGCGTATAGGAGCCGTCGGATGCGCTGGTGGATTGCATGTACAGCATTTTGTCCACGCCGTTCACCGACTGTTCAATCGGCAGCGCCACGGTGTTTATCAAGGTCTCGGCGCTTGCCCCGGGGTAGCGCGTGGTGACCTGCACGGTTGGCGGCGTGACGTTGGGATATTGCGCGACCGGCAGCGACCAGAGCGCGACGCCGCCAATCAATACGAACAACATCGCCAGTACGTTCGCAAGGACGGGCCGGTCGATGAAAAACCGTGAGATCATCGCTAAATCAGGGGTGTCGCGTCAGCGGAGTTCGGCATCGGCGCCGCCTGGGGCGCAACTTTCTCTCCGGGTATCGCACGGGCGATCCCGCTGACGACGACACGATCGTCCGGCCGCAATCCGGACTCGATCACGCGCAGCGCATCCTCGAGCTGCCCGGTCTGCACCATGCGCTGTTCGACAACGTCAGCTTTGTTGACTATCAGGACGTATCGCCCTGACTGGGCGCTGCCGAGCGCTTTGTCCGGCACGAGAAGTGCCGGCGTGGCTATGTGTGTCTGCGGCACGCGAACGCGGACGAAGTATCCGGGCAGCAGCCTGCGCTGCTTGTTCTCAAGCACGGCGCGGACGGTGAGCGTGCCGGTCGCCGTATCCACCTCCGGAGCCGCATAGTCCAGCACGCCGTGATGTGGATAGCCTTGCTCGGTCATCAGGCCTACCTCGACCGTGATCTTGCCAAGATCCGCCACGGTAAGTCCGGCACGTGCGAGATCGGCACGGATGCGCTGCACGTCCTGCTCGTTGACGGTGAACGTGACATAGATCGGATCGAGCTGGACAATGGTCGCAAGCTTGGTCGGGCTATTGAGGCCCACGAGATCGCCGACCGAGACAAGGTGCTGCGTGACCACACCGTCAAAGGGCGAGACCACTCTGGTATATCCAAGATTGATTGTGGCCAGCGTGACGCCTGCCTGCTGATTGGCGGCGTTCGCCTGGTTGGCGTCACGGGTTGCGCGCGCCTGGTCTACCGTCGATCGAGACGCAAAATCGCTGCGGCCGAGCGAGGATTGGCGGTTGAACTCGGCCTCCGCCTGCACGTACTGCGCCTGCGCTGCGTCGAGCGATGCCTGCGCTTGCTGCAGCTTGGCCTGGTACGGCGCTGGCTCGATCAGAAACAACTGCTTGCCGGCTTTCACCGCTGCGCCGTCCTGGTAGTCGATGCTTTGCAAAAAGCCTTCGACGCGGGCAACGAGATCGACCTCGTTGTAGGCTGCGGTGGTGCCGGTCGCCTCCAGGTAGGGCGTTACCGAGCGGACAATCGGATTCGCCACGCCTACTTGCGGCGGCGGCGGCGGGACGTACGCATTCTGCTTGCGGCAGCCGGCAAAGAGCAGCACGAAGGCAGCAACGAGCAGCATCACGGGCCGCCCGATGCCCAGGCTTAGTATCACTGACCTTGCCGCGCCGCCAGCAGCGCAGAACTGCATTGGCGTGACAGTTGGGGCCCGTGAGCCTGCAGGCAGGCAATGACACGGCCGCCGCCGGGCTGAACATCCGAGCAGTAATGCCGATAGTCGGGACCGCAATCGGTACGCAGCATTGCCGTCTCCTGGCGTCGCGACATCGCGGGAGGGGAAGGCGAAGCTGCGCTGGGCGCCGCATTCGCGGTGCCGGCTTTCGATCCACCGCCGCCGCTGATGGCACCGAGTGCCTGCTGGCAGGCGCCGGACAGGGCCGCCGCGTTCTGTTGCAGGCATTGCAGGGCAGCGGATCCGCCGGTAGGCACGCTGGCGCAATGAGCCTGGTAGTCTGCGCGGCAGGCCTGTCGGATCGCATTGGTTTGCGCCTGCGTCGGCTGCTGCGCGCCGGCCGGGCAAACGGAGGCGAGCAGTATCGCCGTGCCAAACGCCCTCCAGGCAAGCGTCTTCATGTTGGGCTCCCCCCTTGGTTTGTTGGGCGGTGGCACCTAGCTGCGAAATCGGGTGCCGGCGCCTCCGCGCCGGAACCGGCCCTGGCCGGCTTGCCGGCCAAGCCGATCCTGTTCGAGTTGCTGGTAGCTGCCGCTGTCGACCGTGCTGCGTCGGCTGCCGCTCTGGGTGCCGCTAACTCTGCTGCTCCCAGCGTTTCCGGCTGTTCCCTGTTGCCGCGCACCGCCGTTGGACGGCGGTTGTACCGGGTTCCAGCCGCCATTGTTCCATTTCGACCAGCCGCTGTCGGTATGCTGGTAGACGTTGCCGTCACGGCCGGCATAGACGTCGCCGTTGGCGCCTTTCACCGCGCCGCCGCTGCTTCCGGTGGCGCGGTTGTGGTAGCCTGCGCCCTCGGCCCCGCTGGAGGAACTGAACTGGCCGGCTGCGCCTTGCGCGTTGCTGCGACTTTGGGTCTGCACGGTCTGATTCGGCCCGCTGAATGTGCTGGAACCCCAACGGCTGTACGAGTTCCAATTCTGGTTGGTCGATCCGGACACACCGGTATGCGCATTGTAGAAGCTGGCGTTCGCGGCGCCGCTGCCGCCGCCCCAGGCGGCGCTGCCATGGGCATAGCTGCCGGTGCTCGGGTTATACGCCGAGAAGGCGCCGGCACCACCATAGGGACCGTAGACCGCGCCGCCCTGGGCCCACGCACCGGTGGTTGGGTTGTAATAGCGCCCACCCGACGCCGTTCCGTAGGGGCCGTAGACAGTACCGCCGCGCGTCCAGGCGCTGCTGGTTGGGTTGTAGTAGACCCCGGCCGCGTATGTATACGGATAAGGATAATAGATCGGTACAGGTCCGGGAAGAATTACCGGTGGATAATAGTAGCCAGTGCCATAAACCAGCACGCCAGCGCTAACAAATCCCATCGTGTAGCCGGCGGTATAGCCGTAGGTCACCGTGGTTGGTGTAGCCGCATAGACCTGGACATAGGTGATGTTATAAAGGGGGCTGCTGGGCGGGATGGTCTTGATCACCGGCGGGATACTGTCGGCGAGCAGCCACGGCCCAGTCGGCGACGGCGCCACGAACCAAGCGCCGCTTTCGCACGCATAATACTTGTCGCCGATTTGCAGCACGACGGAATTGGTGTTCACGGCGTGCAGGATCGGCGTGCCGGGTATCGGCTCGAACCGGGGCGGGCTGGAATAGGCGACCGTCAGCTTCGCAGCTCCACGTTTGAGTGTCGCCGTGGTCGGGATCTGCGCCTTCAGCACGGCCTCCTGAGCCGCGACCGTACCCGGCACCGCGGCGAGTACGGCGGCTCCCTGGTCGTTGGGGGGGATAAGCGCGAAATCGGGTGGCAGCTTGTCGGTGGCAAACTCCCAGGGTCCTTGCAGTCCTGCGGCAGCGAACCAGCGCCCCGAGAACAGCACGTAGAAGCGACCCTGTGCCGGGTCGAAGAATAACGCGCTCGGGGTGTTGGCGACCCGCTGCAGGCCAGTGCCAGCTACCGGCACGAATTGTGGTGGGCCGGCGGTTACGATGATCTCTGCCGGCTTGGTGCTGACGAAGATGGTTGGCACCAGGTTCGCCGATTTCGCCGCTTGCGCCGGGACGTGCTTGCGGGCTTCGGCGAAGTTGGCGTCGTTCGGTAGCGCGGCGAAGGCGGCGGGGAGGTGCGAGACCGGCGCGTATGGCCCAGTCGCCGCAGAGGCCGACAGCCACAATCCGTTGTTCAGCAAGTACCACGTGCCTTGCTCGACGAACACGTCCCAGTTTGTATTCACGGCAAATGAGATCCCGGTCTTGCCGATCGGTGCGAGTACTGGTTCGCCATCGAACACCAGAAGACTGGCCGGTCGGTTCGCGTAGAAGATCTCAGGCGGGTCATTGTTGACTGCTATCGGGCTGACAGGCGACTGCTTCAGACTCAGCAGCACCGCCGCCAGGGGCACCTGATGCGTCTGCATGTCCGGCAGGGCGGCACTGATCTTGGTCTCGAGCGCCGCGGCCTGCTGCGTGCCGAGCGCCGGAAAATGTGTTCCCAGCAGCTTGGGATCGGAGAGGTTCACAACCCCCTTCGCCTCGTCCGTGGTGGTCGCGAGCGAAATCTCGATGGTGCCGAGGATCGGCTTGTTCTGCCCTGGCGGCGTGATAGCGACGGCGGCGCGCGCGGTCAGCGTCTGCCTATCGGGCCAGGACACTGCCTGCGGCTGGTAGACGGTGATGCTCGCGCCGTCCTTAGAGAAGGTATGCGGCCACGCAGACGCCGCAGCCGCCTGCGCCGTAAGATACTCCGCTGGAGCTTGCATCGCCGATTGACCGGCGGCTGGTGCAGCAAGCGGCCCATAAAGAAGTGCGACACCGGCAAGGACAGCGGAAATTAAGGAAAGTTGATTTTTGTGCATTATATTTTCCAAAACGCACAGTACCATTATATCGTGAAACCTTGGCACAGTTCCGAAATTCGATAAAGCTATCTTAAAGGATAGCCTGGTACCCACTGCCTCTGGGCTTGCAACCCAGTTATCTGCTGGCCCCGTGGGCGTGGTGGAAATTTGCCGACCGAGATGGTGTAGGCGCCCGTCGGATCGCCCGGCTATGGTGGAGTTGCGAGGCTTCACCCTCACCTCGAGAGGATGGAGATGGACGTGGACGGCCTGATCGGCGCCGGCCGTCATGAGCGATCTGGCGATCGCACCACCTGCCGGGTCGGTTATCGCGATCGGACACTGGATACGCCTTGACCCGCCTCGCGCCTCAAGTTCGGCTCTTCCTCGAGCCCCCGCAGGACTACGGAGAAGGCGGTGGCGGTGGCGGTGGCCATTGCCGAGCCGCACCCCGGATGCCTTGCAGGACGACCTGGGCGCGTGGATGACCATCTACAACGAGCAGCGCACACGTCAGGGCCGCTGTTGGTTCGGCAGGACTCCGATGCAGACCTCCTCGACAGCGCTGCCGTCGCGCGCGAAAAGCAGAACCCAGCCAAGTTCGCATAATGGAGGAACCCAACAGTCTCGATCCGGCGGGTACTCACCACGCCAGATCGATCGTCCGTCAGATCAGATAGAAACTTCTACAGTGCCTCCAGTCTATAGTGTCTCTTTCAGCCAGTTAGTTGCCAGTCTCGCTGCCATCTCAACCTTCGAACGGTCAGAGTAAAGCGTCATGTGCGAGGTGTGCGGCAACACTTCCAGGCGTTTGCGGGCGGAGGGAATGGCGTTGAACGCGCCGATCTCCAGATCCCATAGCGTGAGATCGTCGCCTTCGGCCACGATCATCAGCGTCGGTGTGTTGTAGATGCGCTTCACGAACGGACCGACGTCGTAGTTCATCAGGAGGTCGACCGATTCGACCGAGCTGCGGTTCTGGTAAAGCGGCGCTTCCGACGCCTGAATGGCCATAAAGGTGCGTACGGTCTCAGGGAAGGGCCAAGAAGATACCTCCGCCTCGGAATTCTCCGTTGCATGCGGCAGATAGAGCCGCTTGCCCGGCTCTTCGTAGCGCAGCCTGCGATCGTCAAGAACAAGTTGCCAGAGCCGCCGGAACTCCATTGTGCCGTGTGCGCGGCGCATGTTCTCGAACCCGTCGATTACCGGGATTTGGCTCACAATGGAGCGCACACGCGGGTCGGTCGCCGCCAGCACGAGGGCATGGCCGCCGGAATAGGAGATCCCCCAAACGCCGATCCGGTCCGGGTCCACTGCCTCGTGCCGTTCAAGGAAAGAAATGCCGTTCTGGTAATCGCGGATCTGCGCCCAAGGGTCGAGATGCTGGCGGTTGTCCCCGTCGCTGGCCCCGAGGTTGCGGTAGTCGAAGATCATGGCGTTGATGCCGACCTCGGCGAAGGCCCGTGCATAAACAGGCATTACGATTTCGCGCACGTAGCACCAGCCGCCCGCCAGAATTACGGTGGCGCGGCGACCACCGCCATCGGCGCGATAGAACCACCCGCGGCAGGTTGTCCCTTCAGACTGAAATTCGACCTCAATTCTTTCAACCATGATAGGCTCCTTGCTTCGTGCGATGAGAAAGGTCCACGTCAGGCCGGGCTTGCGTAACAGACGCGACGCACGGCTTGAACGATATCGGCGGCGGCGGGCATAACTTGCCGCTCAAGTTCAGCGTTGTATGGCATGGGCACGTCAGGCATTCCGACGCGCAGGACAGGCGCGTCGAGATGGTCGAACGCCTCCTCCATGATGAACGCGGAAATCTCGGCACCGAACCCGTGCGTCTTCCATGCCTCATGGGCGACGACGCAGCGGTTTGTCTTGCGCACCGACGCGAGAATGGTCGCGGTGTCGAGCGGCCGGATGGTGCGGGGATCGATGACTTCGACATCGATGCCTTCGCCCGCGAGGTCGCGCGCTGCGGCGAGTGCCGCGTCCACCATCGCCATCGTGGCGACGACGGTGACATGGCGGCCCTCTCGCTTCACGTCTGCCCGGCCGATCGGAATGGCATAGGGCTGTTCAGGCACGCCGCCCCGGCCGCGCATATAGAGCATCTTGTGTTCGATGAAGACCACCGGATTATCGTCCCGGATTGCCGCGGCGAGCAGGCCCTTGGCGTCATACGGCGTGCTCGGCGCAAGCACGATGAGGCCTGGTACGTGCGCAAACCATGCCTCCAGCGACTGCGAGTGCTGCGCGCCGAGGCGGATGCCGCCGCCCTGCGGGCCGCGTACCACCAATGGGATGGACGCTTCGCCCCCGAGCATGAACCGGAGCTTTGCCGCCTGGTTAACGATTCCGTCCATCATGTGGGTAATGAAATCGAAGAACTGGACCTCGACGACGGGCCGCAACCCGGTCAGGGCCGCGCCAACGGCCGCGTTGATCAACACGTTCTCCGAGATCGGCGTGTCTCGGACGCGTTTGCTTCCGTGCTTTTCCTGCAGCCCGACGGAACACCCGAACAGCCCGCCGATCCGTCCAACGTCCTCGCCGAACAGCACGACGCTTTTGTCACGCTGCATTTCCTGGTCGAGTGCCTCACGGATCGCCTCGACGTAATGAAGCTGACGATCGCTTGCTGGCGGGGGTAGCTCCGTTTCGTGGCCGGGCGCGATCACGGCGGGGCCGAGAATGTCCAGCGACGGTTCGGATGCCGCCTCGGCCGCCTTGATGGCCACGACGATCTCGTGGTCCGCTTGTTCCTGCAGTGCGGCCAGTCGGGTTTCGCCGACCTAACGTCCGGCCAGCACGTCCCCAAGCAGTCGGATCGCATCGCCGTCCTCGCGCGCGGCAAGCTCTTCCTGCTCCGGGCGGTAGCGGGGCAGGTTGGTGCGCATCGAATGGTCGCCCCAGCGGTAGGTCAGGGCCTCGATCAGGCTCGGCCCGTCACCCGCACGGGCCCTGTGTACGGCGGCGGCAACGCTCACCTCGACGGCAAGGACATCGTTGCCGTTGATGATCTCGCCCGGGATGCCGTACGCAGCGGCGCGTCTGGACACCTCCGCGACGCCGGAAGCCTGCGTGACGTGAAGCGAGAGGCCGTAGCGGTTGTTCTCACAGAGAAAGATTACCGGCAGCTTCCAGACCGCCGCAAGATTCAGGGCCTCGTGGAACAACCCCTCGTTGGCGGCGCCGTCGCCGAAGAACGCCACGCAAACCTGATCCGTGCCACGGACCTGCGCCGAGAGCGCCGCCCCGACGCCAATGCCGAGGCCCGCGCCGACGATGCCGTTCGCGCCGAGTACGCCGCGGTCCAGAGCCGCGATATGCATTGAGCCGCCCAGCCCGTGTCCGTACCCTGTCGTGCGGCCAAGCAACTCGGCCATCATCTTCGTCGTATCGGCACCTTTCGCGATGCAGTGGCCATGACCGCGATGGTGGGAGACGATCATGTCCGTCTCCCGCAGGGCGGCACAGGCGCCGACCGCGATGGCTTCCTGCCCGACGCAGGAATGCGCCGTGCCTTTCACCGCCCCCCTGGCGAACAGCTCCATCGTCCGCTCTTCGAAGCGGCGGATGCGCCAGAGATCGCGATACATCGTCTCCAGGCGCGCGATAGCGGGTGCGCCCTCGGGGGCCGACGCGACAATGCGGTCCAACGTGTTCGTCACGCGGCTTCCCCTAAGGTGGTCCTCATGAGAACAGACACCCGCCGTTGACGTCGATCGTGGCCCCGGTGAGATATGCACCATCGGGGGACGCGAGGAAGGCAATCGCCGCTGCGATCTCGGCCGGTTCGGCGGCACGGCCCAGAGGGATTTTGCCCCACTCGATGGCTTTCAGTTCGTCGAAGCTGGTGCCGCGTTTGTCGGCTTCCTCCTGCAACGCCGTGAAATGCATCCGCGTGGCGACGTTGCCGGGCGCTACAGAATTGACGCGAACACCATCGGCGGCGAGTTCGGCTGCCGCGCTGTGGGTCAGCGAGATCAGTGCCGTCTTCGATGCGCAGTAGGCGCTGAACAGACCGTGTCCGCTACGGCCGTACCAGCTCGAGACAGTGACCACCGACGCACCGTGGGCAGCCCGAAGTGCCGGAATGAAATGCTTCAGCAGCAACACATTGGCGCGGACATTGACCGACATAACGCGGTCCCACTCGTCCATTTCAAGGGTTTCGATCGGCCCGACCTTCTGCAATATCCCCGCCACAAGGCCGAGAAACTTGAGCTGGCCGCCGATCGCGGCGAGGGCCGCATCTACCTTCCCGAGTTCCTGTTCCCGGGTTACGTCGGCGACCACGCCAATCACCCGATGCTGGGGTCCGTCCAGTTCCGCCGCCACCGCGGTCACCGCATCCACCACGTCGATGAGCACCAGGGACCAGCCGTCCCGGGCGAATCGCTCAGCCGTCGCACGGCCCACGCCGCCCGCGGCGCCGGTGACGATTCCGACCTTGTGCGCGCCGCTCATTGCAGGACCATCCCACCATCGATGAGCAGAGTCTGTCCGGTCATGTAGTCGGACTGCTCCGACCACAGGAAGCGCACAGTTCCGACCACGTCCTTCGGATCGGCAACCCGGCCAAGCAGAATTGCCGAGGCAAGCGAGTTCATCGCTTCGCCCGGGGCCGAACTGGCGCCCATCGCCATCAGATCGGCATCCAGCCGTTCCCACAACGGTGTCGCGACCACACCGGGCGCGAAGGCGTTGACGGTAATTCCCTTCGGGGCAAGGGCTCGGGCGCCTGCCTGCGTCAGGCTAATGACGGCGGCTTTGCTGGCGGAGTAGGGCGCGAAATCGGGGAAGCCGGAGCGGCCCGCGATTGAGGCTGTATTGATGATCTTGCCCCTCGTGCCGTCGGCAATCATTGCCTTGGCGGCTTCCTGGATGCCGATCAGCACACCCAGCGCGTTCACATCCAGGATGGCGCGCCAAGTCGCTTCGGTCGCTTCAAGGAAAGGCTCCGGCTTGTTGAAGCCGGCGTTGTTCACCATGACCGCCAAACTGCCGAACAACCGGCGACACAGGTCGATGGCCTCCTTGATGGTGGCACGTTCGGTCACGTTCACCCTGGCGAATACCGCGCCGCCGCCGAGTTCCGCTACTGTCGCGGCGCCCACCGTCTCGTCGAGGTCGGCAACGACGACCCCGAAGCCGTCAGCGATGAGCGACGTGGCAATTTGCCGCCCGATACCGCGCGCGGCGCCGGTTACCACAGCACCGCCTTTCGTACGTCCACTCATGTGCTATCTCCCTTGTTAGCGTGCATTTTCCACCCTTGTGAGCAGCCTGCGTCGCGGTAGTGGCGTGCGCCCCGACCGGATGGCAAGGACGTAGTCGAGCAGCAACATCGCGACCAGAATGCTGCCGACAGCGACCATCTCCACCGACCCAGGAACGCCGGTCAGCGACACGGCTGCGGCGACAATACGAATGATGCAGCCGCCGAGCAGAACATTGATGATTGTTCCCCTGCCACCTTCCAGCGGAACACCGCCGTTCACCGCTGCCGTGACTCCGGCGAGAAGGAAACTGTCCATGCCGGTACCGGATGCGGATCCGGATCGCAGCGCGGCCAGGATCCCTGCGGCGCCTGCCGGGACTGCCGACCCCGCGAAGGCCACGGCATATGCCGTTGTGGTATTGACGCCGGAACCGCGTGCTCGCTCCAGATTGCCGCCCCGGCACCGTTCTCTCCCAGCAACGCTGTCGCCTTCCCGCGGGCAGCCGAGAAGCTTACGCCTGAGAGGGCGTTAGCGGCGCCGTACGTCTTGGACAGCCCGTGGATTTCGAGCATGAGGCCGTCTCCGTCAGCCCGGAGAACCTCGTACGCGCAGTGATCGGCGCACCTCGGCTCAGCCCGCGGAGAGTTGCCAATTCCGCTTGGTTATCGGCTGGCCACCAGATATACGCAGCTGGCTGCTTCGGGGAGGAGATGCGCTGCTGGGCTTGCGCCTCCTGCTCGGTCTGGTCAAAGTTGTTCTCGACCACCGTCAGTTTAAAATTGTCCTCGGCAGCACTCTTCTCGGCGCCATGGATCCACTGCGCCAAATATGCATTGCTACGGCTGGGCATCAGGACAACAATTTCCTGACCATACCCGCCCAGTTTAGCATCGTCGGCCCGTCCACCCACTGACCATACTGAACCGGCAGTCAGTAGAGAGGCCACCAGAAGGGCCTTCCACTTCATTTTCATTGTGTTCCTTCCCATTCCATGTGAGCGTAATCGCCCTGCTCGAGGATGTCAATCGATTGCAAGGCAGTATTTTTGTTGGTCGAAACCGTAATGCTTTTTAGAAGCGGAGCGGTTCGTATAGGGGGTTGATAGGTTGTATCCGCAATGTTCTATCCTGGTGAGTTGGGGAGCTAGGCTGGAGAATCACGACCTATGCCGCGCCTGAACATGCAGGAACTCGCCAAGCGGATTGGCGTTGACCGGGCCACCATCTCCAGGGCGTTGAGCCATGACAAGGCCCACCTGGTCGCCGCCGCGACACGCGAACGCATACAGGCCGAGGCGGCCCTCGCCGGATATCGGCACGACCTGACGGCTGCCGCGCTGCGACGGGGGCGCTCGCAGACGGTCGGGATCATCGTCTCCGACCTTCTCAACGAGGTGCTCGTACGAGTTGTCCGGGAGATTGTCGTGTTCCTGAACCGGGACGCGGGTCCAGTTGGAGGCGTCACGCCACTAATCGCCGAGACCCGGGATCAGCCCGGTGAAACAGCTCGGCTTCTGCACAGCTTCTTGGCACGTCGAGTCGACGCGATCATCTCCCTCGCTTCAACCGAGCTCGACGCTGACGCGCTTACCGATGCAGCGCGCGAGGTCCCGGTCATTCTGGCAGTACGCAGCTTGGCGTCCAGCCGGTTCCCGTCCGCGACCTGCGACGAAGAAGCGGCCGGCGCTATGGTCGCGTCCTATCTCGCCGGGCGCGGGCACAGGGCCGTATGCCAGATCCGGGGACCACAGATGGCGACGACGTTCAGAAATCGTTCCGACGGGTTTTCGCGTGGCTGCAAGGAAGCCAGCCTTGCCGAGACGCTGCTCGATGTCGAGGCGCGGTCGGCCACCTCGTCTGAAGGCAAGCGTTTGGCTGATGCCATTCTCGCGGAGCCCGCGCGGCCAACCGCGGTATTTGCACACAACGACGCGCTTGCCCTCGGTTTCGTCGAGGCGATGCGGGAACGGGGGCTGTCATGCCCTCAGGACATTGCGATTGTAGGCTTCAATGATACAGAGCTTTCCCGCGTGCTGGCGACGCCCTTGACCACTGTCGAATATCCCGTCCACCAGGTTAGCCGTCACGCCGGTGAGCTTGTTGAAGCCCTGATCGCGGACCGCTCAGCGGCCTACGCCTCCAAGCTGTTTGCGCCAAAACTGATCGTCCGTGGTTCCGCCTGACGAGTGACCGTGTTGCACGGACCGGGCACGCTTGCCGAGCCGGTGCGGGCGGTTATCCGATGGCGTAAGGGCAGCCGCGTCGGCCTTCTGCACCATGTGGGCGTTGGTGACGTCGGGCTTGCCCTCTCGTCGAAGACGAGCATCCGACGGCGAAGTCGTGGCGCCTCACGGATCGATCTACGGGAGAACCAAGGGGCAGACAGCAGGACCATGCTGGGATAAGGAGCGGACCGGTATTCCTGAAACCGGCGTGCGCGCCGGTGAATTCCAACTGAAGGTTGGTCCGTCAGTGTCTTTCGTCACACGCCTCTTCCCGCTCTGGGCCCTGCTTGTCGCTCTTATGGCCTACTGGTCTCCGGCAACGTTTCACCCGGTCTCGCCCTGGGTGTCCTGGCTCCTCGCCCTCATCATGTTCGCCATGGGCGTCACGCTGCGGCTTGACGATTTCCGGCGGGTTCTGGTCAGGCCGGCACCGGTCGTTGCGGGGCTTTTTCTGCACTACCTGATCATGCCGCTGGCCGCCTGGGGCATTGCCAAGGCACTGCAGATGCCACCGCAGGTCGCGGCCGGTATGATCCTGGTCGGTAGCGTCGCGAGCGGGACCGCCTCGACCGTCATCGTCTATATTGCCGGCGGTGATGTCGCGCTGTCGGTGACGATCAGCGCCCTGTCCACGGTCGTCGGTGTCGTCGCAACACCCCTCCTGACGAGACTTTATGTCTCGGCGGGCATCGCGGTCGATGTCGGTGGGCTGCTGCTCAGCATCGTGCAGATTGTCGCCGTGCCGATCCTCCTGGGGCTCGTGGTGCACCACCTGCTGCATCGGGTCGTGCGGGTTGTCGAGCCCGTGCTGCCGTTGCTTTCGATCGTGTCGATTCTCGCCATCATCGGAGCCGTCGTGGCCGGAACGCATGACAGCATCGCCTCGGTCGGGCCGGTCGTCATGGTCGGCGTCATCCTCCATAACGGCATCGGATTGCTTGGCGGCTATTGGGGCGGGCGCCTGCTCGGCTTTAACGAGACCGTGTGCCGCACGCTGGCACTGGAGGTGGGGATGCAGAACTCCGGCCTCGCCGCGACCCTCGGGAAACTCTATTTCTCGCCCATGGCGGCGCTTCCCGGCGCGCTGTTCTCCGTCTGGCACAATCTGTCCGGCTCGCTGCTGGCGGCCTTCTGGTCGGGGCGGCAAGCCGGGCTTTCGTCCGATTCGCCTCCCCGGCCAGTGAATTCTTCAATGCCGACATGACCGCCACCGGGCACCGTCAAATTGTCCGCCCGCCGGCGTAAGCGTCTCCCGCCGCCACGCTCATGCCGCGCTGGACAAATCACATCACGATGTTGGTGAACTTGGTGTCGAGATAGTCATGAATGGATTGTGAGCCGCCTTCGCGGCCGTAACCCGAGTGTTTCACGCCGCCGAAAGGCATCTCCGTGGTTGCCGCCTGGAGGGTGTTGACGCAGACGATGCCAGTCTTCAACGCGTCCGCGGTCTGGTGCGCCCGTTTCAACGATTCAGTGAAGACGTAGCCGGCGAGCCCCTGCGGCAGGCTGTTGGCGCGCGCGATCACGTCGTCAAAGCTGTCGAAGCCGGTGAGCAGCGCGATTGGGCCGAACGGCTCCTCGATCATGCCGCGGGCGTCGTCCGGCGTGTCGGTGAACACTGTCGGCTCGAAGAAATAGCCCCGGTTCAATTCGGCCGGCTGCCGGCCGCCCAGGGCGAGCGTCGCTCCGCCCGCCCGCGTGTCCTCCACCATTCCCTTGATCGCCTCAAGCCGACGCTTGTTGATCAGTGGCCCGATGTCGACCGACGGATCCAGCCCGTTGCCCAGCTTCATCGCCCGCGTGGTGTCGACGAACGCCTTGGTGAAGCTGGTCTTCAGCTTCTCATGCACAAAGAAGCGGGTCGGCGACACGCAGACCTGGCCGTTGTTGCGGAACTTGCCGGTTGCGGCGAGCTTGGCGACGCGGTCGACGTTGACGTCGTCCCAGACGATGACCGGGGCATGCCCGCCCAGTTCCATCGAGAGGCGCTTGACCGTGTCCGCCGAGCGGCGGATGAACCACTTGCCGACCGGGATGCTGCCAGTGAACGAGACCTTGCGGACGATCTCGCTGTCCATGACGGTTTCGGAAATTTCTTGCGGACGCCCGGTCACCATGTTGACGACGCCGGGCGGCAGGCCGGCGTCGATCAGGCATTGCAGCATGAGAGCAACGGCGCCGGTGCCTTCCTCCGCGGGGCGACATACCACCGCGCACCCGGCAGCGAGTGCCGGCGCAATCTTGCGGGCTTGCAACGAGATCGGAAAGTTCCAGGCCGTGAAGGCGGCGACGACGCCGACCGGCTCATACGTCGCCATGAACTTCTGTTCGGCGGTGCGACCCGGCAGCACCTCGCCGTATAGGCGCTGCGCCTCGCCGGCGAACCAGTCGAAATAGTCGACGCAACTGGTCACCTCGGCCCGCGACTGCCCGATGGGCTTACCGCATTCGAGGACCACCCGCCGCGCCACCGCGTCGGCGCGCTCAGCCAGAATGAGCGCTGCCCTGCGCAGAACCCTGGCCCGCTCCCAGGGGGCCGTTCTGGACCAGACCTTGAAGCCCTCGGCGGCGGCGGCGATGGCTGCCTCGGTGTCGGCATGCGACGCTTGCGCCGCCATGCCCACAGTCTCCTCGGTCGCCGGGTTGATCAGCGCAATCCGCTCACCGGAGCGGGCTGGCTGCCACGCGCCGCCGATGAACAGGTCGATTGTCATGTTGTCGTCGTTTGGCACCGCTGTCTCCTTCCGGGAATGTCGTATCACGGCGTCGCCACGAGCGTCCGGCCAACGCAGCAGCGCCATTGCTTGTCATCAGGCAGCCGGAGGCGGATACAAGACCGGCTTGCCACGTAATTCAACCGACATCGACCAGGACCTTGAGCTGCGTGCTCCCGGGGGCGATGAGCGCTTTGAATCCTTGCGTCACGATATCGTCCAGCGCGGTTGTGTCGGTCATTATCTTTCTGCCGCCAGTTGGCCGCTGGCAAGCAGCCTTGCCGCGCGGAGGCCACATCAGGGTCGAGTGGCACCATGATCCCCGCAGGTCGATGCCCTTGCGGACGAACGCAAAGGCAGCCATGCCGGCACGGTCCACGTGCAGGCCAAGCTGCACGACCACGCCTTGTCGTCGCACTGGAGCGCGCCAGAATATGTTTGGCTTGCACTACGACGCCTCGCAGATCTCCAGGATGGTCAGCAGGTAGATCCGGACCATGTCGAGATAGTCCGCGATGTCCACGCGTTCGTCCGGCATCGTGTTGTATCGCCCGCCGGGCCCGCAGACCACGCCCTCCATTCCGCCGCTCTCCAGCAGATGGCCGGCGTCGGTGCCGTAAAAGCCTGGCGGCGTGATCGCGCCGGTCGGCTGCTCGGTCGCCGCGGACGGCGACGATAGGCGCGCGTTGATCGCCTGCGACGATGCGGCTGTCGCCTGGCCACCTCGAATGGCGGCATGGTGGCGCGGCCCGTCCACGCTCTCGGGCGTCAGTCGCGCCTCGCAGACCGGGAAAGCGCGGCCTCCAGCGCGTCGAGTTCGCGCGCGCATGTCGGCCAGGGCACCCGTCCTCGGTCTGCCCGAGCGCGTAGCGGCCGGAGCCCTGAATGCGCACATAGTCGGCCACCTGCGGCGGGCCGCCATTCGTGCAGCTCCGTGTCCGAGCGCGCCGTGCACGACGCCGACATGCACGCGGTTGATGCTGGCGTGCTCAGGCGAGTCGGCGCACCGAGAAGGTCATGGCGTTGAGCCGCGGGATCAGGTCGCAGGCGGCGACGATCGCGTCGACCGCTTCCTCGCGCTTCGACAGATGCCGCGTCTTGCCGATCAGCTCGATGATGAAGGTGAAAGCGGCGGCGTGCATCGTCAGCGCCTGCAGGTCGGTCGGCTCGGAATTGATGAAGTAGTCGGCGCGCAGCCCCTGATCCATCAGCGCCAGTGGTGCCGACGCCGCCCTGCAGCTCGCCGACGACGTAGGTCAGGATGACGTCGCCCTTCAGCTTCACGCCGGCATTCGATCAGCGTCCGCAGGCGCAGAAATAGGCGGCATCGCCCGCTTTCATGTTCGACACGCCGATGCCGTAGATGAAATCGCGTCGTCCACCTTTCCGGCCCAGGGATCGACCGTCCAGCCCTCGGTAACCGGGTTGGTGTCGACATGGCCGTTGAACAGCAGGCTCTTGCCGCCACCGGCGCCGCGCAGCCGGCCGACCGCGTTGACGCGATCCCCCGGCACCGGTGTCAGCTCCGCCTCCAGCCCCAGCGCGCGCATCTCGCTCGGCCATGAAGGCCGCGAGGTCTCGCTCGCCCTGCGTCTGGCTGTAGCTCTTGTGCTGCACCATGCGGCGAGGAAGTCGAGGCAGGCCTTCTCGTCGATGCGGGCGAGCAGATCTCGTCGGGTGTCATGTTCGTCTCTTTCCATCCGACAGGAGTGGGGAGGCGGCGATCAGCTCGCGCGTGTAGGGGTGCGACGCCCGGCGCCGGCGACAGCGTCGCGACGGCAGCAGATCGACCAGCTCGCCGCGGCGCATCACCGCCAGGCGATGCGCGATCTGGCGCACCAGGTTCAGGTCGTGGGTGATGAACAGATAGGCGGTGCCGTGCGCGCGCGCGCAGCTCCAGCAGCAGCTCGATCACCGAGGCCTGCACGCGACACGTCGAGCGAGCGCGGTGATCTCGTCGCAGATGACCAGCGCGGGCCGCGCGGCGAAGGCGCGGGCGATGGCGACGCGCTGCTTCTCGCCGCCCGAGAGCTGGTGCGGATAGCGCATGCGCGTGAATCGGCGGGCAGGCGCACCTGCTCCAGCAGGCGCGGGATCTCGGCCGGCGCTGCCGCCGAACAAGCGCAGCGGCCGGGCCAGCAGATGTCGCCGACCCGGTGCCGCGGATTGAGCGAGCCGTCGGGATGCTGGAACACGATCTGCACGGCGCGGCGGTAGGCCGGATCCATCCGCTGCGGCGCACGTGATGCGGCGGCCCGGTGGGCCGATCTCGCCGTCGAACGGCGACCAGGCCGGTCAGCGCGCGGGCGAGCGTCGATTTGCCCGAGCCGGATTCGCCGACCACGCCGAGGATCTCGCCGCGCGGATGTCAAGGCTGACATCGCTCGCGGTTAGCTTCGGCCGGCCGGCCGAACAGCCGTGGGCGGGCGTAGGTCACGCTGATCCCGTCCAGCCGCCAGCAGCGCTCTGCGCCGACGGCGCGTCCGTCGACCAGCCGCCGTTCCGGGCGCGGCACGGCGGCGACAAGCCGGCGCGTATATCTCGGCGCCGGGCTGCGCGGAAGACGTCGGCGGCCGGCGTGCCTGCTCGACGATACGGCCGCGATCGGATCACCGCGACACGGTCGGCGACGCGCGAGACCAGTGCGAGATCGTGCGAGATGTAGAGCGCCGCCACGCCCGTCTCGGCGCGCAGCCGGCGCGAACAGGTCGAGGATGCGCGCGCCGGTGATGACGTCGAGCGCCGTGGTCGGCTCGTCGAAGATGATCAGCGTCCGGGCCGGCAGGCGAAGGCGGTGGCGATCACCACGCGCTGCTTCTCGCCGCCCGACACCTCGTGCGGATAGCGCGCCATCAGCGCCTCGGGTTCGTGCAGCTCGACATGTGCGCAACGCCTCGATCGCGGCTCCCGCGCCGCGGCGGCCTGCGCATGCCGCGATGGCGCCTGCAGCACCTCCGTCACCTGGCGCCCGAGCGTCAGTGTCGGATTGAGCGAGGTCGGCTGGGTCCTGGAACACCATGCCGATGCGCCGCCCGCGAATCGTGGCGACTGGCGCGCGGGATCGAGCGCGCGCAGATCCTGCCCCGTCCAGCGTGATCGTGCCGCCGAGCTCGCGCGCATTGCGCGGCAGATGCGCGCATGATCGCCCAGGCGCAGCGTGGTCTTGCCGGAGCCGGATTCGCCGACCAGCCCCAGCACCTCGCCCGGCGCGATGCGCAGCGATACGTCGTCGAGCACGCGCAACGCGCCCGGCGCGCGTGCGGTATTCCAGCGTGTAGCCGGCAACGTCGAGGATCGGCGTCATCGCTCGTCCCGCGGGTTCAGCGCGTCGCGCAACCCGTCGCCCAGCAGGTTGAAGCCGATTGCGGTCAGCAGCGATCGCGGCGCCCGGCGCGATCGATCATCCATGGCGCCTGATGCAGGAAACGGCGCGCCTCGGCGATCATCAGCCCCCAATCCGACGCCGGCGGCTGCGCGCCGAGACCGAGGAAGCTCAGCGTGGCGAACAGCATCACCGCGAAGGCGACGCGGATGGTCGTTTCGATCACCACCGGTGCCGCGACGTTCGGCAGCATTTCGCGCGAACACGATCCAGGCGCCGCTCTCGCCGCGCGCGATGGCGGCCGCCACATAATCCTGCCGCCGTACGGCCAGGGCGACGCTGCGGGTGATCCGCGCCATGCCGGGCGCGAAGGCGACGGCGATGGCGATCGCCGCGTTCAGGCTGCCCTTGCCGAGCGTGCTGACGACCAGTAGCGCCAGGAGCAGGCCGGGCACCGCCATCACCGCGTCGATCGTGCGCATGATCGCCTCGTCCCAGCGTCCGCCGAGATACGCCGAGAGCGTGCCGAGCGACCGCGCCGGACAGCGTGCCGAGCAGAGTGGCCGCCAGCGCCAGTCGGCACCGTGGTCCGTGCACCGACCAGCAGGCGGCTGAGCACGTCGCGGCCGAACTGGTCGCCGCCCAGCCAGTGCCGCGCGGACGGTGCTGCGAAGCGGCCGAGGAAGTCGATCTGCTCCGGGATCGTAGCGGCGCGAGCGACGGCCCGGCGACGCACAGCACGCGCCAGCAACAGCAGGATCGCAGTACCGACCACGCCCTGCGGCGTGCGCAGTAGCCGTCGGAGCGTATCAGTCATAGCGGATACGCCGGTCGAGCAGGCCGCTAGGCGACGTCGGCCAGAAAATTCACCACCGCATAGGTCGCCGCCATCATCAGCGCGCCGGCCTGGATAGCGGGCAGGTCTCGCGTCTGGATCGCGACGATCAGCGCACGGCCGATGCCGGGAACGGCGAAGATCTCCTCCACCACGATGATGCCGCCGAGCAGGTAGCCGACATCCAGTGCGACGATCGTGACCACCGGCAACAGCGCGTTGCGCAGCGCATGGCGCGAGCAGCACCGGCGCGGTGGCAGCCCCTTGAGCCGCGCGGCACGGATATAGTCGCTGTGCAGCACGTCGATCGTCTCGGACCGCACCATGCGCGAGACATGTGCGACCAGGACCGCGGAGACGGTGAGCACCGGCAGCACGAGGTGGCGCAGGCCGTCGACGGGGTCATC
This sequence comes from uncultured Pseudomonadota bacterium, assembly GCA_963764895.1. Taxonomy (GTDB): domain Bacteria; phylum Pseudomonadota; class Alphaproteobacteria; order Acetobacterales; family Acetobacteraceae; genus CAVXUK01. Next base: position 939,541 of record CAVXUK010000004.1, on the reverse strand, counting down.
GGTCAGCGGCACGTAGCCGGTCGCGGGCAGCCATTGTAGGCGATCCGCCAGCAGCATCAGCAGCAGCGTCCCGGTGACGAACTCCGGCAGCGAGACGCCGAGATAGGAAACGACCCCGGCCATGAGGTCGACGATGCCGCCACGGCGCAGCGCGGCGAGCAGCCCGAGCGGCACGGCGACGACGAGCATCAGCGCCAGCGACAGCGCCGCGAGCAGCAGCGAGCGTGACAGCGCGAGCAGCATCATCGGCCCGACCGGCTGGCCAGTGCGCATCGACGTCCCGAAATCCCCGTGGAGCAGTGCGGACAGCCAGTGCCAGTACTGCAGCCAGAACGGATCGTTGAGCCCGAGCTGCGCGCGCACCGCCGCCAGCGCCGCCGGCGTGGCGTTCTCGCCCAGCAGCGTCACGGCTGCATCCGCCGGCAGCACCTGCGTGATGCCGAACACCAGCATCGACACCACGAGCAGCGTGTAGACGACGAGCGCGCAGCCGCCGGACGAGCCAGGAGGGCGACATCAGCCGCGCTTCGGCGCCCCTGGGCCCAGCGAGACCTGATCGAGGCGGAACACTGCGCCGCGCGGATGCAGCGTGTAGCCCTGCACGTAGGTGCGACGGGCGGCGAGCAGGTCGAAGAAGACCGGGATGACCGAAGGCACCTGTGCGTGCATCGAGCGCCTGTGCCTGGCCGTACGCGGCACGCCGTTTCGCCTCGTCGGTCGTCGCGCGTCCTTCGGCGACCAGCGTGTCGAACGACGTATTGTTCCAGCGCGTCTCGTTCCATGCGGCGGTGGACGTGTACAGCAGCGAGAAGATCGCATCCGCCGTCGCCTGCATGTTGTAGAAGCCGACGTAGAAGGAGCCTTTCTTCCAGACCTGATCGAGATACGTCGCGTGCGGCATGGTCTGCACGGCGATGCGGAAGCCAGCGGGCTTCGCCATTTCCCGAATCGCGACGGCAAGCTGGGTGCGCGTGCCCGGCGTGTCCGACGCGATCAGCGTCAGGTCGAGCCCGTTCGGGTAACCGCTCTCGGCCAGCAGCTGTTTCGCGCGGGCGATGTCGGGCATCTGCGCCGGCAGCTGCCTGATAGAAATGATAGGCGGCGTTCATCGGCGTGTCGTTGCCTGGCGTGCCGTAGCCCTGGGCGACGAAACCGACCATCGCGTCGCGGTCGACGGTCAGCGCCAGCGCCTGGCGCACGCGCACATCGCTGAACGGCTTCTGGTCGCAGCCCATGTTGACGTTGAGGAACTGCCCCGAGGCGACGCGCAGCGGGACCACACCCGCCGCTGATGACAAGCGCGCAAATTCGGTGGCCGAGGCGTTGGACATCAGATCGATATCCCCCGATATCATCGCCGACGCCTCTGCCGTAGGGTCGGGGTAGACCAGCACCTCGACGCGGTCGAGATACGGGCGCGGCGCGTCGTAATAGGCCTCGTTCCGCGCCACCACGATCTGCCGGTCCGGCTCATAGGAAACCAGCCTGAACGGCCCGGTCCCGACCGCCTTGCGGGCGAGCTGCGTCAATTCGCCGGATGCGACTGCCGCGGGGATGATCTTGGCGTTGGTGTAGGCGAGGGCGACCGGCAGGTCGGCGTACGGCGTCTTCAGCACGAAGCGGACGGTGTCGTCGTCGACGGCTTCGACATGATCCACCGGCCCGATATTCGTACGCGCCGGCGAGGCCGTCTTGGGGTCCATAATGGCCGCGAAGGTCGCAACCACGTCCTTCGCGGTGCAAGGCGAACCGTCATGGAACCGCAGCCCGGGGCGCAGCGTGAACGTCCATTGTGTCAGCTCGGCATTGGGCGACCAGGAGGATGCGAGGTCCGGGGCTGCGGTCATGTCGACGGCGAGGCGTGTCAGACCGCTGTAGAGCAGCCCCGAAACCAGGTATTCCGGGTTCACCCGCGTGAGCAACGGGTTCAGCACGCCGACGGCCTGGTCCACCGACACGCGCAGCACGCCGCCGCGCGTCGGGGCAGTCTGTGCGTACGCGATGCCCGGCGCGGCCGCGGCAGCGGCGATGGCCAGCAAGTCGCGGCGTGAAAGCGGCAGATGGTTCATGAATCCGTCTCTGGGATGGAGTGAGCGGCGAAATCGGCCGAGAGATAGGCGAGCACGCTGCGTGCGAGGGCGGCGATGTCGTCGAGCGTGGTGAATTCGTCGGCGGCATGGATGCGCCGGTCGGGCCGGCCAAGGCCGCCGAGCAAGATTTCGTGAATGCCAGCCCGCTGCACCCAGCCCATATCGGAGGAGGATGAGGCGCCCCAGCGACGGAACGTGTCGGGGGGATAGCCGAAGCCGGCGGAGAGCGCATCCTGCCATCGCGGCCAGTGCGGGCCGATGGGATCGGCGACCGGGGCGAGATGGCCGAGCAGAGCAGTCTCGTACCCGAGCGCGTCTCCGTCGGCAATTGCCGCCGCGATCGTTGCTTCCAGCTCGGCGCGAACAGCGATCGCGTCTTCCTCCGGCAGGTAGCGGCGGTTGATCAGGATGTCGAAGCGGCCGGGCAGAGCCGAGCCCTTGTCGCCGCCATGCGCTGCGGTGACGTTGAGGCGTGCCGTCAGCTGGCCGCCCAGGTCCGGTGGCGGCGGCAATGTCGAGGTGCGGGCTTGCACGCGGGATTTCAGCGCGACCAGCGCGTTGAGCACGGGCAACGCTGCCTCGATCGCGTTGACGCCGACGCCTCCGGCCTCACCGGAGTGGGCGCTGCGGCCGAGGATGCTGACACGGAGATCCATGCTGCCAAAACAGCCGGCCCAGATACGCGGCACGGCGTTGCCGTTGAACGACAGCAGGTGCCCCTCGATCAGACCCTGCTCGGCCAAGTAGCGGATGCCCGGATACAGGCCGCCTTCTTCGTCCGTGCAAAGCAGCAGCACAGGATCGTAAGCCAGGGAAAGCCCGCTTGCGGCGGCGGCGCGCAGGGCGGCCAGGACGGCGGCCATGGTGCCCTTCATGTCGGCCGCACCGCGCCCGAACAGCCTGCGTCCCTTGCGCGTGCAGGCGAGCGGCGCGTGGGTCCAGCCATCGCCGGGGGGCACGGTATCGACATGGAAATACAGCGAGCACACCGGCCGTCCCGCAGGCCGGCGTGCAACGAGATTGGTGCGCGCGCCCGCGGCGCCGGGCGCGCGCCAGAGCGCTTCCGGCACGACGACGCGTTCGCACGCGAACCCGAGCGTGCGGAGCGGTTGTTCCATGATGTCGGCGAAAGCATCGTATCCACCACCTGGCGGGAACGAGGTGTCGCAGGACAGCATCCGTTCCATGTCGGCCACGATCGCCGCTTCGTCCGCGTCGATGGCGTCGAACGCTGCGCCGACGGCGGCCGGAATGGATGATGCGGGGTGGCCGGTTTCCAATACGACGTCCGATTGCTATATCTTATATATGAATAAGCCGCTCACCCTGCCGGATGTCAATCGCGCCGACCGCCCGTTGCCGCTCTACGAGCACGTGAAGCGGCAGATTTCGGAATCCATCCTGATGGGCGTACTCGCCGAAGGTACCGTGCTGCCCAGCGAGACCGTGCTCGCCGCTCAGTACAGTGTCGCCGTGGGCACGATTCGCCATGCGCTGGCCGATCTTGCGGCCGAGGGTCTGCTTAGCCGCCGTCCACGCACTGGGACGGTGGTGACCGGGCGGGCGCCGCAGCACTCGCTGCGCTTCTTCTTTCAGTACTTTCGGCTGCATGCCGCCGACGGCAGGATGGTCCACTCCGAGACCGAGGTGACCGCACTGACCCGTACCGGAGCGTCCGCGGAGGAAGCCGCCAACCTTTCTGTGGAGCCTGATGCGCCCGTGATCCGTGTCGATCGGATCCGGCGGGTTGGCGGTCATCCGGTGATGAAGGAAGCGCTGGTTCTATCAGCCCCGCGCCTTCCCGGCTTTCCGACGCGGCCGAAGGACGTGCCCTCACTGCTCTATTTCCACCTGCTGCAAGAATACGGGCTGCGTATCACTGCCGTCCGAGAGAGCCTGACGGCTGACCTCGCCACGACGTCCGAACGACGCGCGTTATTTCTTCCACGCCCAGCGGCCGTGCTGCGTATCGCCTCGGTCTCCTACGACCAAGCGGGGCGCCCGGTGCTGCTCGGACACCATGCCGTGACAACTGCGGGTCATGTCTACGTCAACGAGGTTCGCTGAGCGTCTGGCGGTCTGAGTGCGGCACCACCGCCACCTCGCATCGGCGTCCGCCTGGGCGCTCACGTCACCTGGAACCCGGTCTCTGCAGTGCGTGAGTTCCATGTCTCGGCCCGGATAGGTCAGCATGCTGACGCTCTACTTGCGACTATGCAGCGTCAAACAGCTCAGTCTGTTGGAGTCAGGATGCGTAGTCCGGCTCTTCCCTGTCCAGAACACGCCGCCACGCGTCCAAGTGGAGCCGGGCGTCCATCTTCTCCCCCCAGGGACCGTGGTACCCGCGACGCTGCGAACTGGGCAGTTGTTTCAATCGGCCGCCGCTCGCCGCCGCTGTGAGTTGATACATCGCGGTGCGTTCGGCAATCGCCATTTCGTCGAACGCCTCAGCGATTGTTGGCCCGACGACGGTCACGCCATGATGCGCCATCAAAAGCACCGTCCGGTTGCCGAGGCAGCGCGCGATCCGATCGCCCTCGGACTCCTCAATCGCTGGCGCATAGCCCTCGCGATCATAGGCGATCCGATCGTTGAGCAGCAGGTTGTTATGGTGGGTGAGGGCGAGTTCGCCATCTTCGAGAAGTGACAGCGCTGTCAGCCAGCGGGGATGGAGATGCAGCACGCATACCGCTTGCGGGTTGCGCAGGTGGATTCGCGCGTGGATCGCGTAAGCGACCTGGCGCAGTTCCCCGTGCCCGGCCAGCTTGGTCCCGTCAAGGGCACACAGGATCAGCGAGCTGGCGGTCACCTCGCGGAACAACAGGCCACGCGGATTGATGAGGAACCGGCCCGGCTCATCCGGCAGCATCACGCTAAGGTGATTGCCAATCTGCTCGACCCAGTCGAGCCGGGAAGCGACGCGAAACACCGCCGCAAGATCCTGCCGCAATTCGCGTTCCGCAACGTCAGTCTGCGTCATTGCCTTCCTCGCCTCCGAGCGCATCGCCCACCGACGATATGGGGGATCCTGTCCGATCAGCTAGGCGACGGCTGTGGTCGGCTGCACCGCCGAGGCCGGCCTTCCAGACCAAGGCGACCTGCCGGACTGGATCGGGGGGGCGCCGTGATCGCCCGTCTGCGCACCAGGTGCGCGCAGACGGCGGATGTGGGAAGGGCATTTGGACACGGTGCAGGTCGCCGGCATGACCATCCCGTCCTTGCTTTCGGCCGTTGAGCGGCGATTCGCGAACGGTAGCGGCGTAAGAAACCGGCACGGATCGGTAGATGCTGCGTTACTGAGTGCATCGCCATAACGGCGCCGGGATCAACGGTTTGATGTCCCGCAGCAGTCCTGGACGCGCGCGACCGGTGTGCCACCGCCTGCGGCAGCCGAACCTTGACCTGCTCCAACCTCGGTCGCGCACCGGGTGGCGACTGTGACTAGAATGCTGCCTGAGGAGCCGTGAGAACTCGAGATCGAGGATGATGCGATGGATATGAACGTAGAAGCGCTTGCCGAGTCCGCGATCACACGCGTCGCGCCGATTTCCCGGCAGATCTGGGATGCCAAATACCGCCTCAAGACGGTCAACGGAACGCCGGTCGACCTGACGATCGAGGACACGTGGCGTCGCGTCGCCCAGGCTCTCGCCGGTGCCGAAGCCGAGCCGGCGCGTTGGGAGCAGCCCTTCTACGAAGCGCTACAGGACTTCCGGTTCCTGCCCGCTGGCCGCATCCTGTCCGGTGCCGGCACCGACCGCCGCGTGACGATGTTCAACTGCTTCGTCATGGGCGACATCGCCGACGACTTGGGCAGTATCTTCGCTCATCTGCGCGAGGCCGCGCTGACGATGCAGCAAGGCGGCGGAATCGGCTACGATTTCTCCTCGTTGCGGCCGAAAGGTGCGCATGTGAAGGGTGTCGGGGCCGACGCCTCGGGCCCGCTGTCCTTCATGGACGTGTGGGATGCCATGTGCCGCACCATCATGTCGGCCGGCGCACGGCGGGGCGCGATGATGGCGACGATGCGCTGCGATCATCCCGATATCGAGGATTTCATCGCGGCAAAGCGCCAAGCCGGACGGCTGCGGAACTTTAACCTCTCGGTTCTTGCAACCGACCCGTTCATGGCCGCAGTCCAGGCCGACGCCGACTGGCCGCTCGTGTTCGCGGGGCGTACGTATAAGGTTCTGCGTGCCAAAGCGCTGTTCGACAGCATCACGCGTGCAACCTACGACTATGCCGAGCCAGGCGTGATCTTCATCGACCGTATCAACGCCCGCAACAATCTCGCCTATTGCGAGGAAATCCACTCCACAAACCCCTGCGGCGAGCAACCGCTGCCGCCTTACGGCGCCTGTCTGCTCGGATCGGTCAATCTGGCACGCCTGGTGCGTGACCCGTTCACTCAGGAGGCCCATCTTGACGAAGCGGAGCTGACCGGGCTGGTGGCCGTCGCCATCCGCATGATGGATAACACCATCGACGCCTCCGGCTTTCCCCTCGAAGCGCAGCGCCAGGAGGCGCTCGCCAAGCGCCGGATCGGGCTGGGGATGACCGGTCTGGCCGACGCGCTGATGATGGTCGGCCTGCGCTACGGCTCCCTTGAGGCCGCGGCGAGGGCAGGGGACTGGGCCAGACAGATAAGCCGGGCGGCTTACCTCACGTCAGCGCATCTGGCCCGGGAGAAGGGCGCGTTTCCACTGTTCGATCGGGACGCCTACCTCGCCGGCGAGACTGTCCGCGAACTCGATGAAGATGTGCGGACGCTTATCGCCGAGCACGGCATCCGCAATGCGCTGCTCACGTCTGTTGCGCCGACCGGCACTATCTCGCTGGTCGCCGACAACGTGTCCAGTGGCATCGAACCGGTGTTCGCTCTCGCCTACACGCGCAAGGTCCTGCAGCCGGACGGGTCGAAAGTCGAGGAAGTGGTTTCGGACTACGCGCTAAGGCGCTTCCGGGTGATCCATGGTGAAGCGGCTCCACTCCCCGCCTATTTCGTCACGGCGCAGGATCTGGCGCCCGCAGAACACGTGCGGATGCAGGCGAGCGTGCAGCGCTACGTGGACAGCGCGATCTCCAAGACGGTGAACGTCCCCGAGGACATCAGCTTCGAGGCGTTCCAGGAGGTGTACCTCGACGCCTATCGGAGCGGGTGCAAGGGATGCACGACCTATCGGCCGAATACGATTACCGGCTCGGTCCTGGAAGTGAGGCCCGTTGAGGCATCGGCGCCGATTGCCCAGCCCACGAGCGATTTGATGGTGCGGACCGAGAAGCTGACGGGGGCGACCTACAAGCTGCGTTGGCCGGATAGCGAGCACGCATTGTACGTGACGATCAACGACATCGAACAGGACGGTGTCGTGCGACCATTCGAGATCTTCGTCAACTCGAAGAACCTCGAGCACTATGCCTGGGTCGTTGCGCTGACGCGCATGATCAGCGCCGTGTTCCGCCGCGGTGGTGAGGTTGCCTTCGTCGCGGAAGAACTCAAGCAGGTCTTCGATCCGCGCGGCGGGCAATGGAACAACGGTCGCTATGTGCCGTCGCTCGTCGCCGCAATCGGCGACATCATCAAGCAGCACATGATCGACACCGGCTTTCTGGCGCAGGCCGAAAAGCCGGCTGGAAAAGCCGTCGGCGAGCTCGGCAAAACGACGCCGACTGCACAACTCGGACCGCTATGTCCGAAGTGCAGCCAACCGGGCCTCGTCCGGGAGGCCGGTTGTCTCAGCTGCGTTCATTGCGGCTGGTCAAAATGTAGTTGACCAAACAACCTGCGCCCTACTGGCATCGTGGTCTGGTTTGCGTCCCAACCGGATCACCGCCAGGAAGGCGTCTCCGCCGAATACTCACATCAGCGTCAACGTCACCGCAAAGTATGCCAGGAACACCACGCCGAGGCCCCAGACCACGCCGGTAATCTCGCGGACCCGCCCAAGTGCCAGGTTCAGCAGGATGAAACTCAGCGTGCCCAGCGCCATGCCGTTGATCAGGTTGTTGGTCAGCACCGTGACCAGCAATGTCAGCACGATCGGCACCGCGCTCTCGAGCACCGACAGATCGATCCGCGTGAGGCCCTGCATCATCAGGATGCCGACCAGCACCAGCGCCGGCGCGGTCGCTTGCGGCGGAATGATGACGAAGATCGGCCACAAGAACAGTGAAAGCGCGAATAGTATCGCCACGGTTAGCGAGGTCAGCCCGGTGCGCCCGCCGGCCTGCACGCCGGTGACGGATTCGATATACGCCGTCACCACCGATGTGCCGAGCAGCGGGCCGACGATGCTGGCGGTCGCGTCGGTGGCAAAGGCGGCCGTCGCGTTGGGGATCGATCCATCGGGCCGGCGCAGATTGGCCGCCCCGGTGACGCCGATCAGTGTGCCGAGCGTGCTGAAGAATTCGGCACAAATGAAATAGAACAGCAGCGGCAGCACCAGCAGGAAATGCTTGGCGACGTAGCCGAAATCCAGTGCCAGGGCCGTATCGGTCGGCCACTTCGGCCACGCGACGAGCACGCTGGGGGGTGTCGTCACCATGCGCCCGCCGGCGGCCGGCACGAACAGCCCGATCACGGTAATCGCGGCGATGGACAGGATCAGTGCGCCGGGCACCCGCCGCACAACCAGCACCGGCGTCACCAGAAGCCCGACCAGCGTGAGGATGACCGGCGGGTTCTTCAGGGATCCCATGGCGATGTACGTGCTCGGGCTGGCCACAACGAAGCCCGCGCCGCGCAACCCGATGAACACGATCAGCGTGCCCACCGCCGCCTGGATGCCGATCTTCAGCACCTCCGGCACGTCGCGGGCGACGCGCTCGCGCAGGCGAGACAGGCTGAGTGCCAGGAACACCGCGCCGGTGATGGCCACCATCGCGAGCGCCCCCTGCCAGGGCACGCCCATCTGCTTGACCAGCACAAAGGTGAAGATGACGTTGGAGCCCATCGCCGGTGCCACCGCGAGCGGCAGATTGGCGGTCAGGCCCATCATGACGCTGCCGAAAATGGCGGCAAGCGCGGTGGCAATGACCAGTTCGCCGCGGTCCATACCCGCTTGCGACATGATTGCAGGGTTGACCGCAATGATGTACGCCATCGCGGCAAACGTCGTCAGGCCGGCGATCGCCTCTTGCCCCGGCAACGTCCCGCGCTCCGCGAGGCGGAAGCGGCGGTCGAGCCAGCCGGTCGGCGGGGCGGCGGTGGTTGGCCGCACGTCTTGCATGTACGTCTCCATGGTGGGAACGGAATTATGTGGCACGTTACGCAAGCCGGGCGCCACGTCGCTTGCGCCTGTTCGCGTCAAGCGACAGAAGGTTGGCTCACATACGTCATGTTCCACAATACCTTAAGTCTCGGAGTCTCGGGCCTCCGGGCCCCTTCGGTGTTGCAGGAACGAATCCCCTGAGCAGGCTCATCCTTACTGCCGATGATTTCGGTCTCAGCGAAGCGGTCAACGAGGGCATCGAGCGGGCGCACCGTGACGGGGTTCTGACCCATGCGAGCCTGATGGTAGCGGGCGAAGCGGCCGGCGACGCGGTGCGAAGGGCACGTCGCATGCGGGATCTGCGGGTGGGCCTGCATCTGGTGGTGGTCGAGGGGCCGGCGGTGCTGCCGCCGGATCAGATCCCGGGCCTTGTGGACGCGCGCGGCTGGTTCCCCTCCGACCAGGTCCGCCTTGGGCTGCGCTATTTCTTCCTGCCGCAGGTGCGCCGGCAACTTGCATCCGAGATCGAAGCCCAATTCGTCGCCTTCGCTGCCACCGGCCTGAAGTTGAGCCATGCCGACGCGCACAAGCATATGCACCTGCATCCCACGGTCGGGCGGATGCTGTTGCGCGTCGGGCGTGCTCACGGCCTGCGGCGCATTCGCGTGCCGGCGGAGCCGCCCGAAATCCTGGCCCGGTGTGGAACCGCACCGACATTCGGTGCCAGGGTCATGCGCGGGTGGTGTGGGGTGCTCCGGCGGCAGGCATGGGCGGCCGGCATCACGACCAACGACGCGGTGTTCGGCCTTGCCTGGACCGGCCACATGACCGAGGAACGGGTGCTCGCACTCTTGCCGCACCTGCCGCCCGGTCTGAACGAGCTGTATTTTCACCCGGCCTGCGGCCGCGACGCGGCGTTGGACCGGTTGATGCCGACCTACCAGCACGAAGCGGAACTGGCGGCGCTGGTCAGCCCGCGCGTGCGCGCCGCTATGCAGGCGGCCGCAGCGTCCTCAGCAGCGTCGGCACGAACACCAACGTCGCCACCAGCGTACAGCCAAGACTGATCAGCAGCAGTTTGCCCATGCTTGCCGTGCCCGGATGGCCCGAGAGGGCCAGCGAGCCGAATGCCGTGCCGGTCGTGAATGCCGAGAACACAATCGCTCGTGCCGTGGCGGTGTTCAGAAAGCGGTTGGCGCCGGCCCGCCAATTCATCACGAAATACACATTGAACGACACGCCGACCCCCAGCAGCACCGGCAGTGCGATGATATTGGCGAAGTTCAGCGTCTGCCCGATCAGCACGGTGACCACCACCGTCAGCAGCGCCGAGAGCAGCAGCGGCGCCATCACCAGCGCCACATCCAGCACTCGGCGCAGCGCCAGCGCCAGGATCACGGCGATGGCGACCAGCGCATACAGCGCCGCCTGCCGGAATGCGCTGATGATGGTCGCTGCGGTCTCCACGATGGTGACGGCGGTGCCGCCGGCATCGGGCGCCACGCTGCGTACCTGATCGACGAGCGCATGCAGACCGGCGCTGTCACGCGTCGCTGGCGTACCGATCACCTGGATGCGGGCCCGCCCGTCCGGCAGACGCCAGTTGCGCGCGATGCCCGGCGGCACATCGGCGGCCGTCACCGGATGCGCGTCGAGTGCCGCGCGCAGCCGATCGAGCTGCATCGACAGGAAGCGTGTCAACGCCGTGTTTGCTGCCATCAGCGTCGCATCGGGCGCCGCCGCCAAGCTGCGGAGGTCTTCGGCGATGGCGCGCAACGGGTCGTCCGGCGGCAGCTTCGGCAGTGCCCGGTCGATCTGGCTCAGCGTGCTGCGGGCCGCCATGCGCAGATCCTCCGGCGTCACCGGCGCGGCCGGCCCACGCGAGGCGAGCGTGTCGGCTAGGATGTTGGAGGCATCGGCGATCAGCGCCAGCTTCGTCTGCTGGTCTCCCGGCACGAAGCTGGACAACGTCAGCACCTGGCCCACCAGCGGCAGCGTGCGTAGCCGCGCCGCCAGCGCGTCCGCTTGCGCTAGCGAGGGTTCCAGCATGTCCACGCTATACGGATCGGTCAGCGGCGAGGCCATCAGGTCGGCCAGCGTACGCATGGCCTCGGTGTTGGGGTTCTTGGTGTGCAGCGGGTCGCTGTCGAAGCCGATTCGGGGAATCAGCACGAGTCCGGCCAACGCCAGCAACCCCGCCCCCGCCAGCACCGGAACCCGCGCACGCACCAGACGCTCCTCGATGGCATCCGCGTACGGCAGTCCGATCGGGAGTTTCTCGGGGCGTGGCCGCAATGCGGCCAATGCCGCCGGCAGGAACAGGATGGTGCACAGGAACGCGATCACCATCCCGACGCCAGCGATCAGCCCCAGTTCGGCCACGCCGGCGAAGGACGTCGGCACGAAGGCCAGAAAGCCGCAGGCGGTGGCGGCGGCGGCCACCATCACCTCGGGCCCGACATGGAACGCCGTGCTGTCCAGCGCCGCTCCTGTTTCGCCCTCGGTCAGCAACGCCTCACGAAACCGCACGCTGAACTGGATCGCGAAATCCACCGCGATGCCGACGAACAGGATGGCGAACGCCACCGAGACCAGATTGAGCGTGCCGACCGCCACCGCCGCAAACCCCAGCGTGACGCTCAACCCGAGCATCAGCGTGAGTAGAATCGGCACGATCAGCCGCCAGGAGCGCACGGCCAGCCTCAGCCACAGCGCGATGAGGAACACGCTGCCGATGGTGCCGGCGACGGCGCCTTGCGCGACGGTGGCGAACTCCTCGTCGGCCAGCGCGACCGAACCGGTGATGCGGACCCGTGCCGAGCCGTCGCGGACGAACTCCAGCTTGCTGATGGCCCCGCGCATCACCTGCGTCGCCACGGCCCCCGGCTGCAGCGCTGTGTAGTCCGGCCGCACCTGGGCCAGCACGAAGCGGTATTTGCCACCTCGCGCGGCGGCCTCGCCGGCCAGCAGATTCTGCCACGACAGCGGTGTGGGGTGCCCCGCGGCAGCGGCGGCCAGCGAGGTGTGGAACGCGCGCAACTCGGGCTCGAACGGTGCGAGGTTGCCCTGGCCTTTCTCCGCACCCAGGGCCAGCAAGCTCAGCGCCGCGAACAGGCCGCGCGCGCTAGGGTCGGCAGCCAGCTGGCCCAGAAAGGGCTGCGCGTCGATGGTTCGGTCGAGCAGATCCTCCAGCGTCTTGGGGTCGAGGAACAGGAACCCATTGCGATCAAAGTAGGGCGAGGCATCGGGGCGCGTCACCTCGGTAAAATGCGTGTGATCGGCCGATAACGTCTGGGCCAGTGCGGCGGCGGTGGCGTCCGCCTCTTCCGGTTCTTTCGCATCGATCACCGCCACGAGCAGGTCGTTGAACTGCGGGAACTCGCGGCTCCAGGCGATTTGGCGCTGGCGCCATGGCAGCGAGGCGGAGAACAGCGTGTCGGTATCGGTGGACACGCCGATGCGCGTGGCCCCCAGCCACGCGGCAAGGACCGCCACCAGCAGGCCGGCCAGCAGGACGAGGAGCGCGTGACGGCGGCTGTAGCCCACGAGGGCAGCGATCAGGCGGGGCAGTGACATATGAGCAATGAACCGAGAGGGTCAGGGGTAACGGGTGACCGGCACGGGATAGTCGGTCCGCGTCATCGGGTCCATGGTGCCAAGCGCCAGTAGCACGAGCAGCCAGAACAGCACCGCCACCACGAACGCCTGCGCCAGGCCCGCGCTGGAATGCAGGCGCATGAATGCGAACCCCACCACCACGACCATGACCATGCCGGTACCCAGCGCCACACCTGGGGCCAGCCGCCCCGGCAGCAGCACCGTGGTGCCAAGCTCCTCGCTCAGCAACAGCATAAGCAGCAGCCAGGCGATGGCGAGGCCGCGCAAGCTCCGGTTCATGCCGCCCGCCCCACCAGGTAGATCAGCGGGAACAGGATCAGCCACACCATGTCCACGAACGACCAGTACAGGCCGACGACCTCCACGGGCGTCACCCATCCGTGATCGAACGTTCCGGTGCGGGCGCGAAGCGCAAGCCATGCCAGCAAGCCAAGCCCGACCAGCATATGCACGCCGTGCAGGCCGGTGGCCACGAAGTAGATGGAGAAGAACAGCTGGGCGCCCCCCGCATCCGGACCGGTGAGGCCGAAATCCTGGGCCGGGGAACAAATTTTTGCTGATGTCGTCGCTCCATTCGAACCCCTTCAGCGCGAGGAATGCGGCGGCGAGCGCCGCCGTGATGCCCAGCGCGCCCAGCAGGCCGCGCCGGCTGCCGCGTTCGATCATCTGCAGCCCGCCGGCGTAGGTGGCGCTGCTGGTGACCAGCAGGACGGTGTTCACGGTGCCGATGGCCAACTCCGTGTGTCGCCCGGCCAGCACGAAGCCGTGCGGATGCTGCATTCGGCAGAAGGCGAAGGCCAGGAACAGGCCGCCAAAGAACAACACCTCGGTGCCCAGGAACAGCCACATCCCGACCATCGCGGTATCCGCCTGATGCGCGACGGTTTCGTATTGCACCGAGCGGTGTGCCTCAGACATGGCGGCCCACGAGTTCCGGTTCCGGATAGTCGTATGGCGGTCCGCTGATGATCGGCGTGACCAGGAAGTTGTCCTTGATTGGTGGCGAGGCGGCCTGCCATTCCAGTCCCGCGGCATGCCACGGATTGGCCGGCGCCCGGCGCCCATACACCAGCGACCAGGTCAGGTAGAACAGCGGCATGGCATAGGCGATCGCGAGGATCGACGCACCGGCCGAGGACAGCACGTTCAGCACCTGGAATTCCGGGGCATACGTCGCATAGCGACGCGGCATGCCGAGATAGCCGAGGATGAATTGCGGAAAGAAGGTGATGTTGAAGCCGAGGAAGATCAGCACGGCGGCGATGCGGCCGTATATTTCGGGATACATGCGCCCGGTGATCTTCGGCCACCAGTAGTGCAAGGCCCCGAAATACGCCGAGACCATGCCGCCCACCATGATGTAGTGGAAATGCGCGACCACGAAATAGGTCTGCGTGACATGCACGTCCACCGCGAGTGCCGCGGTGAACAGTCCGCTCAGCCCGCCAATGGTGAACAATCCGATGAAGCCGAGGGCATAAAGCATCGGCGCGTCGAATCGGATGAAGCCTTTGTGCAGCGTGCCGATCCAGTTGAACACTTTGATCGCCGATGGCACCGCGACGAGGTAGCTCAGCAGCGAGAACACGATGCTGGAGTACACCGACGTGCCGGCCACGAACATGTGGTGACCCCACACGAAAAAGCCGATCACCGCGATCGAGATGCTGGACCACGCGATGAACTTGTAACCGAATATTCCCTTTTGCGAGAACGTCGAGACGATCTCGCTGACCACGCCCATGCCCGGCAGGATCATGATGTAGACCGCCGGATGCGAATAGAACCAGAACAGGTGCTGGAACAGCAGCGGGTCGCCACCGAGTGACGGGTCGAAGACGCCGACATGGAAAACATGCTCGAACGCGAGCAGGATCAGCGTGATCGCCAGCACCGGCGTGGCGAGGACATAGATCACGCTGGTGGCATAGAGCGACCACAGGAACAGCGGCATGCGATACAACGTCATTCCCGGCGGCCGCAGACGGTGGATGGTGACGATGAAATTGAGACCGGTGGCGATGGAGGAAAATCCGGCCAGGAAGATCCCGGCCGCTACCGCCACCAACGAGCCTTGAACGTAATCGGTCGAGAGCGGCGTATAGAACGTCCAGCCGGTATCGAGGCCGCCAACGAATAGCGCATAGAGCGCCACCAGCCCGCCGGCGACGAAAAGATACCAGCTCAGCAGATTGATTCGCGGAAACGCCAGATCGCGCGCGCCGAGCATGAGAGGGACGACGAAATTCCCGAGAGTGACCGGCAGCGCCGGCACCAGGAAGAACCACACCATGATGACGCCATGCATGGTGAACATGCGATTATACGTCTCGGGCGCGACGATGAAGCCGCCGGGTGTGATGAGCTGCAGCCGCATCAACGCCGCCGCCGCGCCGCCGATGAAGAAGAACAGCGTGACCGTGCCGAGATACAGCAGTGCGATGCGCTTGTGGTCGGTGGTGAGCAGCCACGACCGCAGGCTGCCGTCCTCGGTCAGGTAGTTCCGCTCAGGATGCACCGGCGCGCGCAGCATCGGTTCCTCGAAGGTGACGCTCATCCCTGTGTGTCCTCCCGGCCGGCGGCAGCGAGCGACTTGATGTAGGCGATGATCTTGATGAGATCTTCCTCGTCGATCTGGCCGGCAAACGAGGGCATGACCGGCGCGAATCCGGCGACCACCTGCGAGGCCGGGAGCAGGATGAAGTCGCGGATGTACCTTGTCGTCGGCAATCACGACGCTGCCATCCGACAGCGGCACCGGGCTGCCGTAGACGCCCTCAAGCCGCGGTGCGCGTACGCTGCTGGTGCCGAGATGGCAGCCGGCGCAGCCGTAGTGCGTGAACAACACCTGTCCTGCCGCCGTCAGGGTCTGGCTCGCTGGTGCCGCGGACAGCCATTTCCCGTAATCGGCCGGCGCGAGCACGTCGATTTCGCCCGTCATCAGCGAATGGTCCGTACCGCAGAACTGCGTGCAGAACAGATGGTATGTGCCGGGCCGGTCGGCAGTGAACCACAGCGACTCGTAGCGGCCGGGCAGCACGTCGTGCTTGATGCGGAAAGCGGGCACCGCGAAGTCGTGGATGACGTCCTCGAACGTCATCAGCAACTGAATTGGTCGTCCTGTCGGGACGTGCAGCGCATTGATCTCTCGCTGCCCGCCCGGGTGCTCCACTTTCCACATCCATTGCTTGCCGACGACCCATATCTTCATGGCGTTCGCCGGCGCGCAATTCAGGCGGACATAGGCGTCCGCACCCCAGATGAACAGACCGAAGAACACCAGCAGCGTCGCGGTGGTCCAGCCGATCTCGAACATCCAGGACTTCCGCGACAGATGCCCGCGATCAAGCGAACTGCCTGCACGATAGCGGATGACATAGATCCAGATCAGTCCGAACACGAGCGCCAGAACGGCGATGCTGATCGCCAGCAGCGCCAGAAACAGCGCGTCGGTTTCCGGCGCGCTCGTCGTGGCCTCTGGCAGAAGGGACGGGCTCATGTTCGCGGCCGCGATTGCAACAGCGCGATCGTGGCGCCGATTACCAGCACCGTCAGCACGCCGGCGAGCTTCAGCACGCGGAGGATGGCAAGCGAGTAGCGGCCCGTCGTCGGATCGTAGTGGAAGCAGAGCAGCAGCACTGGCGAGAGCGGCTGCACCACATGCGCGACGCTAGCGGCGAGTACCGGCCGCATGGAGGTCCTGCGGCGTGTAGCCGACGCCTAGCAGATACGACGAAACCAGGCCACCCGGCGTCGCGACGACGACGCCGACCGGATGCATGAACTGCTTGAGCTGGTCGTCCCAGCGCGACGTGTAGCCGACCGCCTGCTGGACGGCGTCGCTTTGGCCGGTCAGGAAGTGCCAGCCCTGTGCGGCGCCAGCCGTGGGGTAGCGGGCAAGGTCACCGGCCTTGGCGATGGCGGCGTCCTTTGCCGTCTCTGTGGGGTCGATGCTGAGCGCCACCACGGAATAATCCGTTCCCGCACGCAGCCCCGATGCGGCAAGCGCGGAGAACAGGTCGTCCCGTACCACGCCGCACAGGTTCGGGCAGTGATAGTAGCCGAGCGCGAGGATCGCGGGACGGCCGTTCAGCAGATCGCGCAGATGCACCGCACGACCGTGCTCATCGGTGAATGGAGCATCCAGCGGCAGTGTTGCGCCGGGATGCGGATAAAAGCCGAGCCCGGCCACGTCCGGCGCCGCGCAGGCCGGTGTCGCGATCAGCAGGAACAGCGCCAGCAGCGCGATCATTGCCGCCCTCCTGGCCAGCCGGGAATGCCCTCGGCGGCAACCTTGCGCATCGCGTCCGCAATCGGGATGTGCACGCGGCCCGCGGATTTGTCGATCCAGCCTGCCGTGTTCAGGCGCTGCATCTCGTCGCGGTAGAATGTTGCCATATCGGCGCGTGGGCTCGGTTGCAGTGCCGGCGTGGCGCTCTTTGGCAGCGTCGCGGGCACGAAGCGCGCGTCGACGGTGGCGGGATAGAGCCACGTCACAAATCCGACCATGGCCAGCAGCACGACAAGCAGCAGACCGACCGCCTGAACGGCGAAGCGCACGCCGACATCGCGCGCTTCGTGCCGTGGCGGGGCGAGCGCTTCCTCAGACATGCGCCACCGCCCGTTGCGGCGCGCGGCGCGCCAGTGCGGCGCCGAACCCGCCGAAGGTCAGCACAGCGCACACGTCGATCCACGATATGCCGCCGCTCGTCGCCGGCAACACCAGCCACCACGCGTGCAGGATCTCCATCAGCACGAGCCACACGGCGACCAGCATGATGCCGCGGCGCGACCGCTGCACGGCGGGGACGATCAGCAGGGCTGCCGGCAGCAGGAAATGGCCGAGTGCAACCAATGCGGCCACGAAGCCCCAGCCCTGCGTCGACCGCTGCACGTACCAGGCTGATTCCCGTGCCAGGTCGGATTCCCAGACGATCAGGAATTGCATGAAGTCGAGATAGGCCCACAGCACGACAAGGCCGAGCAGCAGACGCCGCAGATCCGCGAGCGCCGTGGCATCGGCCGTCGCCGCACTCACCAGGGTCGCGATCGACAATGCCATCAGGCCGGCACCGGCCGCGGCGATCATGCCCCAGATCGAGGAATTGAACGCCGGCGACAGCGAGAGCGTCATGTCGATGGCTGCGAACGTGGCGGTGAATGCCAGCAGCAGCAGGCCCGGCGCGGCAAACCGGGCCAGCGCCCGGCCGCGGTGCAGGGCGCGGAAGACCACGGCGGCAAGGCCGAACCAGACGATCAGATAGACCACGCCGCGCCCGGCGAAGAACGGAACGTTCAGATAGAATGCGTTGGGGATCACTGCGTCCGGTCGCGCCCAGGGGTACAGTGCATCGAAATTGGCGGCCAGCGGCAGCAATGCGGGAAGTAGCAGCGGCAGCGTCGCCACGCCGGCCAGCAATGCCGGCCGGATCGTCTCGCCCCAACGCCCGCCGGTGAGCGCATGGATCAGCAGCAGCGCCAGCGACCCGAGCGGCCACTCCAGCCACGCGGTCAGCGCCGCAAGCCATGCGTGGCCAAACCGGGCCGGTTCCAGCAACCAGCCGAACACCGAGCCGAGCAGTCCAACCCCGCCGATGGCAAGCGGCAGCAGCGGCGAGCCGATCATCGCAGCGCCTCCCGCTGCGCGTCGGTCAGGTCAGCCACGGTCGCGTCCTGGCTGCGCTGCAAGGCCCGGATATACGCGGCGACGGCCCATCGGTCATGCGGCGACAGGCGCGCAGCAAAGCTGTACATCACGCCGTAACCGTGTGTCATCACGTCGTAGAAGTGCTCCACCGGCGCGGTGCGCAGCCGGTCGATGTGGTAAGATGGCGGTGGCGGAAAGCCACGCTGTGCGACAATGCCGTTTCCGTCGCCAAGTTCCGAATGGCACGGCGTGCAGTCGATGCGGAACCGTTGCTGCCCGCGCTCCAGCAGCGCCAGCGTGACCGGCGGCGGCGGCTGCGGAGTCTCATCAAATTGCGCGGTGCCGCTTGGCACGGGGCCAGGGCCGACTCCGGCCGAGGAATAGTCGTCCCGCTTCGGCTGGCTCGTCATGTCGTCGCAGCCGGCGAGAAGGCTCAGCGCGGCGGCGAGCAGCATCCACCTCATCCCGGCAGTTCCTCCAGCAGGATCGGGGACAGTTCGTTCAACACAGTGCGGGCGCGGCCGATCGCGGTGCCGTCGGCGGTGCGCACGGCGAGGAAAAATCCGTCGCGGCTGGCGCGGCGGAAGCCATCGATCTCGTCGATCGGGTCGTACAATGCCGGCAAGCGGTTCGCGATCAGGAATCGCAAGAATCCGCCAGCAACCGCTGACAGCACGCCGAACTCGTAAGCCAGCGGTATGTAGGCAGGCCAGGAAAAATGCGGCCGTCCACCGATATCGACCGGATAGCTGAGCGACGTCGCGTACCATTGCAGCCCGAACGCCGCCAGGAACCCGGCGATCCCGGCGAGCAGGATGACCAGCGGCAGGATGCTGTAACCGTCCTGCTCCGGCGGCAGCGGCGTGTGCGTCTCGACGTGTCCCAGCCGCTCGCGTCCAAGCCGCCGGGCGGCCTGTTGCAGGGCGTCCGCATCAGCAAACTCCGCGAGCAATCCGCTGCTCATGTGCGCCTGCGCAACAGTTCGCGCATCTCGAACATCGAGATTACCGGCAGCAGACGCACGAACAGCAGGAAGCCGGTGAAGAACAATCCCACCGTGCCGGCGAACAGCGACCAATCCCAGAACGTCGGGGTATAGCCGCCCCACGCCGACGGCAGCCGGTCGTGGTGCAGGCTGTCGATCACGATGTCGAACCGCTCCAGCCACATGCCGACGATGACGCTGAGCGAGACCGCCATCACCAGGATCTTGTTCAACCGCAATGTCTGCCACCACAGCAATTGCGGCAGTCCGACGTTCAAAATCAGCGTCGCCCAGTAGATCGAGGCATAGTCGCCGGTGATCCGGTCGATGAACCAGCGATGCTCGGCCAGTTCGCCGCCATAGAACACCGAGAACGCGTCCATCGTGTACGCGTAGCCGACGCAGAGCGAGCTGGTGAGCATCAGGCGGCTCAGCACATCGATATGGCGATCGGTAATGAAGCGGTCGAGTGCTAAGAAGTACCGCAGCGGGATGACCAGAAACAGCACCGTGGCGAAGCCGGACAGCACCGCGCCAAACACGAAGAAGGGCGGGAACTGGGTTGAATGCCAGCCGGTGGTCTGCGCCCCGGCGAAGTCGAGGCCGACGATGCTGTGGACCGAGACCACGAGCGGCGCCATCAAAGCCGCGAGAACCCCATACACCGCGCGGTAATGTCGCCACTGCGCCCCGCACCGCGGAAGCCGAGCGCCAGGATGCCATAGAAGATCTGCGCGCCACGTCGGGCCGTGCGGTCGCGCAGTGTCGCGACATCGGGGATCAGCCCGAGATACCAGAACAGAATTGAGCACGTCACATAGGCGAAGATGGCGACGAAATCCCAGAACAGCGGGCTGCGGAATTGCGGCCACAATTCCATCGTGTTCGGATACGGAAACAGCCAGTAGAAGAACCATGGCCGCCCAAGATGCAGAATCGGGTAGATGGCGGCACAGGCCGCGGCAAACAACGTCATCGATCTCGGCGACGCGGTTCAGCGACGTGCGCCACTCGACGCGCAGCAGGAAGAACAGCGCCGAGATGAACGTGCCGCCGCTCGCGATCCCGATCCACCAGACATAGTTGATGATCGCGAATCCCCACATCACCGGCCAGTCATTGCCCCACACTCTGACGCCGCGCGCGAACTCCCAGCCGGTCGAGACCATGCCAAGCCCCAGCAACATCAACGACGGCACGAACAATGCCCACCACCAGAGCCGCGCACGCTCTCGCAGCGCGATGCCCGAGATGGTATCGGTCATCGACGCGGCGGTTTCACTGCGTGCCACCGCGGTATGCAACGATGTGCCGCTCATGTGCCGGCCTTCAGCGCGGGGTTCGGGTTGCGCACCACGGCTTCGTAGGTAACGCGCGGATGGGTGCTCGCCTCGGCCAGCAATGAATAATCCAGCGGGCTGCGTTTGCGCTGCGAAACGTCGCTTGCGGCGTCGGCGACATCGCCGAAGGTGAAGGCGCGGGTCGGGCAGGCGGCCTGGCACGCGGTGGTGACTTCGTGGTCGCGGATCGGCCGGTTCTCGATATCTGCCGTCACGCGCGCCTCGGCGATCCGCTGTACGCAGAAGGAGCACTTCTCCATCACGCCGCGCGCCCGCACCGTCACGTCGGGGTTGCGCGAAATCGCTGGCCGCACCTCCTCACGCGCGAAGGCGCCGTAGTTGAAGCGACGCACCTTATAGGGACAGTTGTTGGAGCAGAACCGCGTGCCGACACAGCGGTTGTAGACCATCAGGTTCAGCCCTTCGGAGTCGTGCAGCGTCGCCATTACCGGGCACACCACCTCGCACGGCGCTTCCTCGCAATGCATGCACAGCATCGGCTGCAGGTACATGTCCGGGTCGGCCGCATCGCCCTCGATAGTAGCGGTCGATGCGCAGCCAGTGCATCTCGCGTTCGTTGATGACCTCGTCCTTGCCGACCACCGGGATGTTGTTCTCCGCCTGGCACGCGATCACGCAGGCGTTGCAGCCGATACAGGCATTGAGGTCGACACTCATGCCCCATTGCTGCGCGCCGGTCGCCTCGGCGCGCGCCGGCGGACGATAGAGGGTCGGTTGTGCTTCCGTGTCGCGTGCCACGCCGTGCTGGAATTCCGCCAGCGCCAGATGCCGGACGATGCCCTCCGGCCCAACATCCAGCACATTGTGATGATCGGTCGCCGCGAGGCGGAGCTGCCGGCCGGTACGCTGGACAATGAGCGGGCCGGCCATATCGCGCAGCGGGAACACGTCGAACCCTGTGCCGGCGCCGACGGACCCGACGACCTGTACGGCCATAGCCCATCAGCGCCACCACCACGTCCGGCGCTTGTCCCGGCACCATGTACACGGGCAGCCTGACCTCAGCGCTGCCTTGCGTGACGCTTACCTCCGCGCCGTTCACCAACCCCTGGCGCCGCGCCATCTCCGGTGAGATCAGCAACGGATTGTCCCAGGTCAGTTTGGTCAGCGGGCGCGGCAGTTCTTGCAGCCAGGGATTATTGGCGTGCCGCCCGTCCCACAAATTCGGGTCCGGCCGCATCAGCAATGTCAGGCCCGCGTCCGGCTCGGGCGGATTTCAGCTTCGACAGATCGCGCAGCAGCACATTTGCCCGCGCGCTCGCGGTGCGCGGGACCACGCCCGCCGCGAGCGCGTCGTGCCACGCGGCGTCGTCGAGATCCTTCCAGGTCTGCCGTACTGCGTCGCGCGAATTGATGTTGGTCGGCGTGGACAGCAGCGACAGCAGCGCATGCGCGCTCCAGCCGCCGTGCAACGGTAGCGCCTGAGGCTGCATGATGGTCGCCGTGCCATCGAACGCCCGTGCGTCGTTCCAGCTTTCCCAGTCATGCGTCTGCGGCACCGCCCAGGTGGCAGCCTGCATCGTCTCATCGGCCGATGGTGCGAGGGCAAGCACGAAAGCCACGCGCCGCATCGCCTCGGTGAAGCCCACCGAGCGCGGCGCCGTGAACACCGGATTGGTGCCGATCACCACCAGCGTCTCGACACGCGCGTCGTGCATGTCCTTCACCAGCGCGCGTAGCGACTCGCCCTGATCGACCGGCGCGTGCTCGGCCGGCTCCAGCACATCGAATGTTCTGTCGCGCCCGCCCAGCACCTCATTCACGGCGTGCACCAGCGCGATGGATTCGCGTGTCATGTCCGGTCCGGCATGAACCAGCGCGCGCCCGTGCGCCGCCTTCAGGTCGTCGATGATGGCCGCGAACGGCGCCGGCGCGGCCTGCCGCCCGCCCAACACGCTCGCGGCCAGCGCACGCACCACCTCGTGCAACTGGCGGGGATGCGCGATCATGCGGTGGTCGGCCCGCGCGCCGGTCAGCGTCGGCGTTGGCTCGATCGCATACAGCCGGCTCATGCGGCCGGTCCGCGCCGGGTTGCGCCGGTCGGCGAAGGCGCGGGCATGGGCCAGATGGCCTGGCGCCGAGGACAGCAGGTCGCTGTCCAGGGCCAGGATCACGTCGGCCTCGGCAAGACGCGGCACCACCTCCACCGGCCGTCCGTATGCCAGCACGGCGGCCGCGCGCGGTTCGTCACGCGGAACCCCGTCCCACTGGTGCCACGCCGCCCGCGGATATTGCTTCAGCAGCGCGTCGATCCGCATGCCGAGCGACGGCGAGGTGATCCCGTTGGTCAGAATGCGCAGCCCGGCACCCTGCGTGGCGGCGAAGCGCGCCCTGCGTTCCACCAGCGCCGCGCGCAACGCCGCGCTGTCGCTGGGAACGCCGCCCACGGTGATGGCGCCGGCCCGGTCGGGGTCGTAGAAATCCAGCAATGCCGCCTGCGCGAACACGTCGGTGGCGCCCAGGCTGGCCGGGTGGTGGGGGTTGCCCTCGACCTTGATCGGCCGTCCCATCCGGTGCGTCACCACCACGCCCACGGCCGTGCCCAGCGCCGTGCTGGCCGTGGCGTAATGGTCCGGCAGACCGGGGACGATCTGCGGCGGCTGGATCACGGCGGGCACGATCTGCTTGTCGGCGCCTGCCGGGTCGCAGCCGGTCAGGCCGCCCAGCGCCAGGCTCGCCGCCATCAGCTTCAGCACACGCCGCCGTCCGATCGGCTCGGCCATCGCGCCCGAGAGGTGAGGGAACTCGGCCGTCACGCGGGCCACGAACGCCGGGTCCTGTTCCAGCTCGGCGATGCTGCGCCACTGGCGTGCTAACGGTGGCATATCGAGCAATCCGTCAGGTTGCGGCTTGGTACGTGGTATTGCGCCAGCAATGCTTGCGGCGACGGCGTGTCCTTGCCGCGCCGCCATTCGGTGTCGAAGATCTCCGACTGCGGCCGCAGGTTCGGGCCGGGGTCGCGGTGGCAATTCAGGCAGAATTGCATGGTCAGGCTCGCCACCTTGTAGGTCAGCGGCATGCGGTCGACATGGCCGTGGCAACTCTCGCAGCCGACGCCCTTGGCGATATGGATGGCATGGTTGAAGTAGACGTAGTCGGGCAGGTTATTGACGCGGTTCCAGACGATCGGCCGGTTGTCCGCGAGGCTCTGGCGCACCGGCGCCAACAGTGCCGCGTTGGTCCAGATCTGCGAATGGCAGGTCATGCAGGTATAGGTCGGCGGCATTCCGGCGGTCGCCGAGACCTCGACGGTCGTATGGCAGAACCGGCAATCGATGCCGAGACCCGCGACATGGTGCTGGTGGCTGAACGGTACCGGCTGCTGAATGGTGAAGCCGACACGGCGGACGTAATCGGTGCGTGGCCAAGTCCACCACCAGCCGGCGCCGCCGCACAGCACGGCGGCTAGCGCAATGATTGCCAGCTTGGCGAAGACGTTCGCACTTGGCTGAAAGATCGCCGCCACAATCCCCCCGCGTGACCGCCGGAAAAACCGGCGATGGCGGGGGCAACGCGCGGTTAACTGGGCAGTTGCCGGGCGGCGTGCATCAGTGCGTGAGACCGTGCCGATGCCGGCTCACGCGGCGACGCCTGTTGGGTGCTGCTCAGGCCTGGGGGCGCGTCCGCACGGCCGATGCGGTGCGGTGGGTTTTGTGCGGGTGCAACTTGTGGGAGCTGGCGACGTGGCCATGCCGCTTGGTGTGGTGATGCACCGGGCGGTAGACGGCATCGGCCCGCGCGCCCGTGGCAGCGACGGATGCAGGCAGCGCAAGACCGAGCGAGGCAAGCAGGGATCGGCGGGAAAGGATCATGGCAAACTCCTGGTCGTTCGGGGGCGAGGCTCAACCGACGACACCGGAACGGGCCGTAGTGAGCTGAATAAACTATGAAGACATCTCTGCAAATTTGCAACAGTCATTGCTTCGCGGAAATCTAATCGCCTCAGAGCAGACCGAGCGCGCGCAGGTCCCGCCGCAGCCCGGGCGGCAGGTCTTGCTCGCCACGCGCCATGCCGACGGCCAACAGGTCGCCGGGAGCGTCCGCCGCCGCCAGATAGCGCCAGCCCTGAAACGGCTTGGTGATGCGGCCGACCAGCGGCACCAGCAGCGGGTCCAGCACGAGGGCCGCGCACTTGGTGCCGTCGTCCCAGTGGTCTTCGGTGATGTCCAGGATGCGCTGGCGCACCAGCATGGTGCCCGCGATCACCCAGTACAACGACCCGCCATCCAGCACCTCGGCGGCGCGGCGCGGGAAATTACGGGTGAAGTGGCGCAGCGGCGGGCGGTCCCGCTGGCGTTCAGCCTGTACCTGACCGAGGTGGTCGATGTCGCGAATGCCGACGGCGAGCTTGGTGAGGTGCAGCATGGCGGCGGTGTGGCCGAAGCGCCGGCGTGGGGCAAGAGCGGCAGTTGTGGCCATCGCCCGGGCGCCCAATGCGAGTTGCCACCGTCCGCCGCGCACCCGCCGAGAATTGCGCCCGCGCCCGTATCAGAAAGCCTCATGCGCCGATTTGCCGCACCTCATGCCGCGTTCTGACCGGCACGCGGCGGACCGGCCTCGTGATGACTTCCGGCAGTTCTTTATTTGCACCGTTACTTCAAGAGGCCCATTTATGTTTGCCATAACAAAGTCACAAACCTGCCCCCACGATTAATCCGACGTAATTCGTCGGTCGTCGCGCAAGAAACCGTAGCAGTCGGCGCACGATCTCGGTTAACTGCGCCCGCGTGCCGAATCGGCCGCGCCGTGGCGGGCGAAACCCCGCGGCCTCTGCTGCGAAAGACCGAGGGAACCGCCATGGACCATGAGCGCGAAACCGCCGAAGCCGAACCTCCATCCACGCTGACGGACCTCGTCCGCCCGCTGTTTCCGCCGACCGTCAAGGAGCGTGAGCGCATCGCGCCGTTCCCGCAATCCGAACGCTCCCGCCAGTTCCGCCGCCGTTTCTTCCCAACCGCCACCGCCACCGACTGGAATGATTGGCGCTGGCAGCTCCGCAACCGCATCCGCGACATGGCCGGCCTCGCCCGTGTCATCCGCCTCAGCGAAGACGAACGCGACGCGGTCGCCCGCCACACCGGCCCGCTGCCGGTCGGCATCACGCCGTATTATGCAAGCCTGCTCAGCGAGACCGATCCAGCACAGCCGTTGCGTCGGACGCACATTCCGGTTGGCGGTGAATATCTGCGCGGCCTCGGTGAATCGGACGACCCGCTGGGCGAGGATCACGACGCAGTGGTGCCCGGGCTGGTGCATCGTTATCCGGATCGGGTGCTGTTCCTCACCACCGGGTTTTGCAGCACGTATTGCCGCTACTGCACGCGCAGCCGCATGGTTGGCGGCGGCGGCGAATACACGTTCAGCCTCAACCAGTGGCAGCGTGCCATCGACTATATCGCAGCGACGCCCAGCATCCGTGACGTGCTGCTCTCCGGCGGCGACCCGCTGACGATTGCCACCGACAAGCTTGAATGGCTGCTGAGCCGTCTGCGCGCCATTCCGCACCTGGAGTTTCTGCGCATCGGCACGAAAGTTCCGCTGGTGCTGCCGCAGCGCATTACCCGCGACCTCACCCGCATGCTGCGCCGCTATCATCCGCTGTGGATGAGTCTGCATGTCACGCACCCCGACGAACTGACACCGGAAGTCGCCGAAAGCACCGCGCGGCTCGCCGATGCCGGCATTCCGCTTGGCAGCCAGACGGTGTTGCTGCGCGGCATCAACGACAATCTTGAAACGATGCGCACGATGATGCACGGCCTGCTGAAGCTGCGCGTGAAGCCGTATTATCTGTATCAGTGCGATCCGATCACCGGATCGGCGCATTTCCGCACACCGGTGCAGACCGGGCTGGACATCGTGCAAGGTCTGCGCGGTCACACCACCGGCTACGCGGTGCCGCATTTCGTCATCGACGCGCCCGGCGGCGGCGGCAAGATCGCGCTGGTGCCGGACGCTGTCGTGGGGCGTGACGGCGACGACCTGCTGCTGCGAAACTTCGAGGGCAAACTCTATCGCTATAGCGACCCGCAGCCCTGAGTCCTGCGATGCGGATCGGCTTCTGCTACGATTTGGTGACGGATTGGAACGACGAAGAGCTCGACGCGGAGCAGCGCGCCGAGTTCGACAGTCCGACCACGATCGACGCCATCGCCGCGTGTCTGGCGCGGCGTGGGCACACCGTGGAACGGATCGGCCGCGCCCGCGCGCTGATCGGGCGGCTGCACGCGGGCGCACGCTGGGACATCGTGTTCAACATCTGCGAAGGGTTGCACGGCCCGGGGCGCGAAGCGCTTGTGCCGGCGTTGCTGGAGGCATTCGGCATCCCCTGCACATTTAGCGATTCGCTCGTGCTGGGCTTGGCATTGCACAAGGGCCATACCAAGCGTGTGGTGCGCGACGCCGGCCTCCCGACGGCCGATTTCGCGGTGTTGGAGCGCGCCGACGCTGCCGTCAGCTTCGCGTTTCCGGTGTTCGCCAAGCCGGTGGCAGAGGGCACCGGCAAGGGCATCGGCGCCGACAGCTTTTGTCGTGACGCCGAGGAATTGGCGCGGGCCGTAGCCGGTCTGCTGGCACGGTTCGGCCAGCCGGTCCTCGTGGAACGTTTCTTGCCCGGCCGTGAGTTCACTGTCGGCATTCTTGGCACCGGCGAGGCGGCGGCAGCGATCGGTGTCATGGAAATCGACAGTTCCGCCACCTACGGCTTTGCCACCAAGAAGGACTACGCCGACGTACGCTACCGTCTGGCCGATGACGCCGAGGCGCGGGATGCCGCCCGCATTGCGCTCGGCGCCTGGCGCGCGCTGGGCTGTCGCGACGGTGGCCGCGTGGACCTCCGCTGCGACGCACACGGGCGGCCGATGTTCCTGGAGGTGAACCCGCTGCCCGGGCTGCACCCGGTGGATTCCGATCTGGTGATCCTGGCGCGTCTCGCCGGCCACGATCATGCCTGGCTCATCGAACGGATCATGGCATCTGCCTTCGCCCGCGCCGGTCTGTCCTGGTGAAGCGCTGCACCATCCTGCACCAGTCGGTGCCGCCGGGCGCCCCGCCAGACGAACAGGACGTGCTGGCGGCCGCGTCCTCCGTCGCGCGCGGCCTGCGCGCCGCCGGCTGGGAGGTCGCCGATTGTGCCATGGGCCTGGACCTCGGCGTCGCCGCCACCGCGCTGCGGACGGCGGGGCCAGACGTGGTGTTCAATCTGGTGGAAAGCCTCGGCGGCGCGGACGTGATGGCGGTTGCTGCCCCCGCTCTGCTGGAGCAGCTGGGTTTGCGCTATACCGGCGCCGGCTTGGCCGCGCTGGCGCTGACCGCCGACAAGACCAGCACGCGCCGCACCCTGCGGTCGGCCGGCATCGCGGTACCGCCTGGACCGGAGGATGGCTGGACCGGTCCGTTCATCGTCAAGCACGCCACGTGTCACGCCTCGGCGGGGCTTGGCCCGCACTCGGTGGTGGCCACGTTGCCGGACCTGCCCCGGGGCTGGTACGCCGAAGCCTACGTGGATGGCCGCGAGTTCAATCTTTCGCTGCTGGCCGATGGAACCGGCGGGGTCACCGTGCTGCCGGTGGCCGAGCTGGTGTTTCGCGACTGGCCGCCGGAAATGCCGCGCATTCTGGATTACGCCGGCAAATGGGACACCTCGCATCCGTCGTATCACCGCAGCGTGCGGTGTTTCGACGTGTCGCCCGGGCTGGCCCGTCGCCTTCAGGGCATTGCCGAGCGTTGCTGGCACGCGCTGGGCCTGTCCGGCTACGCGCGCATCGACCTGCGGCTGGACCGCCACGATGTCGCCTTCGTGATCGACGTGAACGCCAACCCCTGTCTGAGCGAGGACGCCGGCTTCGCCGCTGCCGCCGCTCAGGCCGGCCTCGACCACACGACGCTGGTCGCCCGTATCGCCGCCGCCGCGCTTGCTGCCCCGGAATCGCGGCCGGTGGCGCGGATCGGCAGGTCGGCTCCGGTGTTGGTGCGAGCGGAACTGCGCCAGGACGACGACATCCGCGCGCTCTGCCAGGCAACAGGCTTCTTCACGCCCGAGGAAATCGCCATCGCTGAGGAACTGGCAGCCGACCGACGCGTGCGCGGCGCGGCCAGCGATTACCGTTTTCTGCTCGCGGAGCTGGCCGGCGCACTGGCCGGCTACGCTTGTTACGGGCCGATCGCAGGCACGCAGGAGGCGTGGGATCTGTACTGGATCGTCGTGCATCCGCGTGCGCAGGGCACTGGGATCGGCCGGACACTGGTGGATGCCGTGCTGGCCGATATGCGGGCGTCGGGCGGGCGGCGGCTCTATGCCGAGACGGCGGGCAAGCCGCTCTATGAACCTACTCGGGCCTTCTACGCTGCCGCCGGGTTCTCGCTAGAAGCCGCGGTGCCGGATTTCTACGCGCCGGGGGACGCGAAGCAGATCTGGCTGCGGATGGTGGGGTGACGGCGGCTTCCGCACGTCACCCGCGTCCCTCGCCAATCGGCGGAACCTGGTCCGTCATGCCGGCCAGCACCTCGGCCACATGCCGCACCTTTACGGCACTGCCCTCGCGCTTCAGCCGTCCCGCCATGTTCAGCAGGCAGCCCATATCACCGGCCAGCAGCGTGTCCGCGCCGGTCGCGGCGATGTCGCGCGTCTTGTCGGAGACCATGCGGGTCGAAATCGCCGGATATTTCACGCAGAACGTGCCGCCGAAGCCGCAGCACACCTCCGGTTCTGCCATTTCGGCCAGTTTCAACCCGTCCACGGTCGCCAGCAGGCGGCGTGGCTGAGCTTTCACGCCAAGCTCGCGCAAGCCGGAACAACTGTCGTGGTACGTCGCCGTGCCGGCGTACGCGGCCTCGACGGCGTCCATGCCCATGATATCGGTCAGGAAGCTGACCAGCTCGTAGGTTTTCGCGCCAAGCGCCGCGGCGCGGGCCTTCGTGTTGGGGTCGTCGTCGAAAAGATGCGGCAGGTGGTCATGCAGCATGCCGCCGCAGCTGCCCGATGGTACCACGACGTAATCGAATCCGGAAAACGCATCCAGAATCCCGCGCGCCAGTTCGCGCGTGGTCGCGCGGTCGCCGCTGTTATAGGCGGGCTGGCCGCAGCAGGTCTGCGCCCGCGGCACCTCCACCTGGCACCCGGCGCGTTCCAGCAGGCGGATGGCGGCAAACCCCACCGTCGGGCGGTAGATGTCCACCAGACAGGTCACGAACAGGCCCACGCGGGGCCGCGCACGATCATTCGGCATTCGGCGACTGTAGGGGCCAAACCGGCCGAACGCTACGGGGTGGCTGACGCCATTGACGGCGCGGGCGGCCTCGGCAGCAGCACGTAATCCGTCCCCTGCTGGCGCATCCGTCCGGCCCGGTCCTCGGCATCACGCCCCCAGCCGAAGAAGATGTCCCCCCGCACCGGTCCACGGATCGCGCCGCCGACATCCTGCGCCAGCATCAGCCGCTGTATCGGCTGTCCGCTCACCGCGTCCGTTGTCGCGACGAACACCGGCGCGCCCAGCGGGATGAACGAACGGTCCACCGCCAGCGACCGCCCCGGGGTCAGCGGCACACCCAGCACACCCGGCGGCCCCTGATCGGGCCGCAAATCGTCGTCCTCCCGGAAAAACACATACGACGGGTTCTCGTCCAGAATCTGCTCGGCCTGGTCCGGATGCGTCTCCAGCCACGTCCGGATGGTCTCCATCGACACCTGATCGAGCGGAATATCGCCGCGATCGGCCAGCACCTTGCCGATCAGCACGGAACGGCGGCCATTCTGCCCGGCATAGGTCACACGGACCACCTTGCCATCCGGCAGATCCACCCGCCCGGAGCCCTGCACCTGCAGGAAATACACGTCGATCGGGTTGGTCAGCCAGATCAGCTCCAGCCGCCGGTGCCCGAGCACTCCGGCCTCGATCTGGGCGCGGTCGTAATACGGCATCAGCTTGGTGTCCTGCACGCGGCCGACGACGACCTTGCCCTTCAGTTCGTCGTTGAAGTCACCGAGATCCACCTGCACCAGGTCGTCGGGGCGGGCCAGCAGGACGGCACGATACTTCCCGCCCGGCGAGCGGCTGCCGGCGACTTCCGGGTCGAAGTAGCCCGTGAACAATCCCTTCGTCCGCACCGGCTCCGCCTTGGTGCCGGAGTCCGACACCGCATAGGGCTGGAACCATGCCTCGAAAAATGCCCGCGCGGCGGTATCGTCGGCCGACGGCACGGCACGCGCGGCATCGCAGGCCGTGCGCCACTGCGCCACGGTCCCGCCCCACGCGGCCGCCTGCCCCTGGCCGCCCAGCCTCTGCTCCGGCGGCAACGTGCTCAGCGCCGCGCAATCGGCGAGAAATCCCGGCATCGCCTCGGACGGATGATCGAGCTGCCATCCCGGCAACGCTGCAAACGCCACCGGCGTCAGCGACAACCCATGGTCGGTCTGATTGGCCGGCCCCGCCACCCTCGCCCCCGGCGCCACGCAACCGGCAAGCCCCAGCACGGCGAGCGCGCCCAGCGCCCGCCCGATATGAAACCGCATCAGGCGCTATGCGCGGCCGCCAGCCGCCAAGTCGGATCGGTCGCGGTGAGGTCGCGCTCAAACGTCCAGATATCGATGATCTCGGTCACCGCGTCGGTGCCCGTCACCACCGCCCCGTCGCGGCCGGTGGTCAGATTCACTTGATCGGTCACGAAGCGGACCGTGATGCTGGCGATGCTGCCGCGCAGCTCGGCCTGCGCGATGGTCGCCGCCTGAATGCCGCGTACCTCGGTGCGTTGGGTCTCGCCGGCTGCCTTGTGCGCGGTGATCGCGGACTCGAAGGCCGCGTAGGTGTCGTCCGACAGCAGCGGGCGCAAAGCCGAGCGATCGCCGGCGGCGAACGCGGTGACGATCAGGCGAAATGCCGCTTCCGCCCCGGTCAGGAAGCGCCCGACCTGGAAGTTGCGGTCGACGCCCTGCATGCGCGACAGCACCTGCCCGACTGGGCTGGCCGGGTCCGGTAACGGCCGGGCCGGTGTCACCGGCTCGGCCACCGCGTCGATCACCGGTCCATCGGCCACCGCCCGCAGCCCGGGGCGCGCCACGCCGGGGCGATCGGCCACGCGCTCCACTGGCCGCTCGAACCCCTGGCGCCGGCCGAGAATGCTGCGCAGCCGCAACACCAGGAACGCGGCGATCATGCCGAACAGCACCAGGTCGATCGGAAAACCGCCGCTCGCGCCCATAAACTCGTCCTCCATCAGGCCGCATCCCTACAGCCCGGCCGAGACATAAGCACACCGGGCGCCCGGCACAACAACACGCCGGGCGGCGCCGGTCGCCGCCGGCCCGGTTGCGCCGCTCCATCGTGACCGCTAATGCGCGTGCATGATCCTGCTCCGCCACGGCCAAAGCGAATTCAACCTCGCCTTCACCACGACGCGCCGCGATCCCGGCATCATCGACGCGCCGTTGACGCCGTTCGGTCACGAGCAGGCCGAACGCGCCGCCGACGCGCTGACCGGCGAGGGCATCCGCCGCATCATCGTCTCGCCCTATACCCGCGCGCTGCAGACCGCCGCACCGATCGCGCGGCGCACCGGGGCGCCGGTGCTACGTCAACCCGATCGTGCGCGAGCGTTTCGCCTTTTCCTGCGACATCGGCACACCGGCCACCGAGCTGGCCCGCGCTTGGCCGCAGCACGATTTCTCCGCACATCGAGGAGGTGTGGTGGCCGGCCGTGGCAGGAGCCCGAACACGCCGTCATCGACCGTGCCGCGCTGTTCCGCGCTGAGATGGCGGCGCTGTCCGACTGGTCCGACACGCTGGTGGTCAGCCATTGGGGCTTCATCCTATCGTGTCACCGGCACCAGTACCATCAACGGCGAATGGCTGCGCTGCGACCCGACCGCACCGGCCGCCGCCGGAGATCGTCTGGCACCACTAGGGCGCCGGCTTTCGCAACACGGGTGCGTGTGCTACCCGCCGCCACGCCGACCGCACGGAGAACCCAATGTCACAGACAACAGACCTGCCGCAGGGCACCCCGGCCACCGGGCAGGGCCAGCCGACGCCGCCGCTGGTGGTGAACATCCAGTACGTCAAGGACCTGTCGTTCGAGGTGCCGGGCGCGCCGCTGATCTACACCACGCTGCGCAGCGCGCCGCGCGTGGACATCAACCTCGACGTACAGGTGCGCCGCCTCCAGGACGGCCAGAACGTACCTTCGAGGTCACGCTGGCGATCCGTGCCGAGGCGCACGAGGCGCAGCACCGGCAACGGCAGCACCGAGGCCGGTGCCCGCGT
Organism: uncultured Pseudomonadota bacterium; assembly: GCA_963764895.1. GTDB lineage: Bacteria > Pseudomonadota > Alphaproteobacteria > Acetobacterales > Acetobacteraceae > CAVXUK01. Next base: position 906,372 of record CAVXUK010000004.1, on the reverse strand, counting down.
GTTCCTCGCCGAGCTGGCCTATGCCGGCATCTTCACGCTCACCAACGTGCCGGACAACGCGGTCGAGCCGATGCTGCTGGTGGAATGCCCGCGGCTGCTGTTCCCGTTCGCCCGCAAGATCCTTGCCGACGTGACGCGCGACGGCGGTTTTCCGCCGGTGCTGCTGCAGCCGATCGATTTCGTCGCGCTGTGGCAGAGCCGGCGCGCCCAGGCGGCGGCGCAGGCCGGCGCCAGCGTCGGCGCCGCGGTCGCCTGAGGTTCGCTACGCTTTGGCCCAGAGCGGGTCTTTCAGCCGCGCGACGAACGCGGCGTGCGCGGCCAGTTCCGCCGCGCTCGGCTGCGACAGGCGCGGCGGTGCGCGGACCGGCGGCGGCATAGGCAACCGCGGCCGGCACGCTGCCTGCGTGCGCTCGGCCAGCGACAGGCCGCGCTGCCGGCCGCCGGTCAGCTCGACATAGACCTCGGCCAGCAGCCGGCAATCGAGCAGCGCGTTGTGGCGTGGTGCGCTCCGACAGGTCGATGGCGAAGCGGCGGCACAGCGCGTCCAGGCTGTTCGGCACGCCGGGAAACCGCGCCTTGGCCAGCGCCAGCGTATCGACCATGCGTGCGCGGTCCAGCGCGGGGCGAGCCGAGCCGCGCCAGCTCGGCGTTGAGGAAGCCGAAATCGAACGGCGCGTTGTGCGCCACCAGCGTGTCGTCGCCGAAGAACGCCAGCAGCTCCGCCATCGATGGCTCGGCGAAGCGCGGCTTGCCCGCCAGCTGCGTCGAGCGTGATGCCGTGGATGCGCACAGCGTCCTCGGGGATGTCGCGATCGGGATGGATCAGCGCGTGGAAGTGCCGCCCGGTCGGCAGGTCGTTGATCAGCTCCAGCGCCGCGACCTCGATCACGCGGTGGCCGGCGGCCGGGTCCAGCCCGGTCGTCTCGGTGTCGAACAGCACGGAACGGGTCATCGCCGGAGCTCCAGGATCAGGCGGCGCAGCGTGCGCAGCGCGTGGAAGCGTGACAGGCCGGTGCGCACCACGACGTCGGCGCGACGGCGCTTCTCGGCATCCGGCATCTGGCGGGCGATAACGGCCGCCACTCTGCGCCCGCGTTCATGCCACGCCGCCGGCGCACCCGTTGCACCTGCACGCGCGCGTGGCGCGCTGACCACCACGACCAGATCGACGCGCGACTCGCCGCCGGTTTCCAGCAGCAGCGGAATGTCCAGCACCGCCGCGCGCGCGCCGGCGCGGCGGGCGCGCGCGAGGAACGCGGCCTCGGCCGCGCGCACCATGCGGGTGCAGGATCGCCTCCAGCCGGCGCAGCGCCGCCTCGTTACCGATCACGGCCGCGCGCAGGGCGACCGGTCCAGCACCTGCCGTGCCGCCCTCTTTGCGCACCGTGCCGGGAAATGCGGCGGCGATGGCGCCGCAGCGCCGCACCGCCCGGTGCCTTGCAGCCGATGCACCACCGCGTCGGCGTCGAACACCGGCAGCCGGGCACGCCGAAAGGCGGCGGCGGCCGTGGACTTGCCCATGCCGATTCCACCGGTCAGCCCGATGACGCTGCATTTTGCCAGCAAGCACGCCGCCCCGCGTCGAGGCAAGCGTGCGCGGCGAGGGTGGTGGCCAGAACTTTCATTGTTCGTTCACAACCAGCCCTCGCCCATTCCCTTACGTTCCGGCAGCTAATGATCGCGCAGCCGAGGGGACCGTATGTCTGACATCACGATGACCAACGCGATGCCGGGGGACGCCGCGGCGGGCACCCGCCCGGACATGAACGCCAAGCCGCACATCGCCAGCGTGATCGTGTTCCTCGGCCTGCTCGCGGGCGGGGTGCTGTTCACGCTGTATGGTCTCGTTTCCGACATGGATGAGTTCGGGGCGCAGACGCTGGCCATTCCCGCCTTCGTCCTGCTCGCGCGTGGCGCTGCTGATCGCGCTGGGCTTCGAGTTCGTCAACGGCTTCCACGACACCGCCAACGCGGTCGCCACCGTCATCTACACCCACAGCCTGCCGGCCAATGTGGCCGTGATCTGGTCGGGCATGCTGAACCTGCTGGGCGTGCTGACCTCCACCGGCGCGGTCGCGTTCGGCATCGTCAGCCTGCTGCCGGTGGAGCTCATTCTCCAGGTCGGCAGCAACGCCGGCTTCGCGATGATCTTCGCGCTGCTGATCGCGGCCATCGTCTGGAACCTCGGCACCTGGGCACTCGGCATTCCGGCCAGTTCCTCGCACACGCTGGTCGGCTCGATCATCGGCGTCGGCCTGGCCAATCAGTTGCTGGCCCCCGCCGGCACCGGCACCTCGGGCGTCGATTGGGGCCAGGCGCGCAGCGTGTTCGTGACGCTGCTGGTCAGCCCGATCTTCGGCTTCGTGCTGTCGGGCGTGCTGCTGGTGCTGATGAAGGTGTTCGTGCGCAAGAAGCGAACTGTATGCGCCGCCCGACACCTCCAAGGCGCCGCCAACCTGGATTCGCGGCCTGCTGATCCTGACCTGCAGCCTGGTGTCGTTCTTCCACGGCTCCAATGACGGCCAGAAGGGCATGGGCCTCATCATGCTGATCCTCATCGGCGCGCTGCCGACCGCCTACGCGCTGAACCGCGCGATGCCGGACGGCGAGACGCCAGCCTTCGTGACCACGATGCAGCGTGCGCACGACGTGCTCGCCGCCCATGCCGGCGGCGTCACGGTGGACGCGGCCGCCGGCAAGGCGCGCGTGACCGACGCGATCCGCACCACGAACTTCGCCGACCCCGCGGTCTACGCCGGCATCGCGGCCCTGGCCTCGGACATCGCGCGCGCAGGTGCAGAACAACGGCACCATCCGCAAAGTGCCGGCGGCGGTGGTGCAGAACGTGCGCAACGACATGTACCTCGCCAGCGAGGCGGTGCGGCTGGCGAAGAAGTCGGCGCGCTGACTGCCGCCGGCTTCAGCGCCGACGAACAGGCGACGCTGCGGCAGCTTCCAGAAGGCGCTGGACCGTGGCACCAAGTTCATCCCGACCTGGGTCAAGGTGGCGGTGGCGATCGCGCTCGGCCTGGGCACGATGGTCGGCTGGAAGCGCATCGTGGTGACGGTGGGCGAGAAGATCGGCAAGACGCATCTGACCTACGGCGCAGGGCGCGGCGGCGGAACTGGTGGCCGCCGCCACGATCGGCGCCGCCGACGTGTTCGGCCTGCCGGTCTCGACAACCCACGTGCTGTCCTCGGGCGTGGCCGGCACGATGGCGGCCAACGGCTCGGGCCTGCAATGGAGCACGCTGCGCAGCATCGCGCTGGCCTGGGTGCTGACGCTGCCAGCCGCGATGATCCTGTCCGGCACGCTCTACGCTCTGTTCCGCGCGTTGCTCTGAAGCGGCTCTCGGGGCGCGCGCTCATAGCCCCGAAGCTCTTCGTTCCGTGCCGATGCCGGTGACCCGGCATCGGCACATCAGCGGTTGAATGACGCCCGCATACACGTTCCCGCCGCGTCCGGCGGTAGATATGTATACAACATTACGATTGCAAGTCAGCAATCTTCGTGTCGCCCCTGGCGCAGCGGCCGGTAGCGGTTACAGTGATCGGCCGACCCGGAGACCGCCGAATGCTCGCCACCAGCCCCGCCTTCAAGGAAAACGCCGCAACGCGATGGCCGATGCCGGGCTGCAGAGGGCGCTGACCCGGGCGCGGCCGCAATTCCCGCAAAGCGCGCCGCCGCGGTGGCCGGCTGCCGGAATTCGAGGCGCTGCGCGAGACCGGCAAGAACATCAAGAACCACGCGATCGCGAACCTGGACTTCTACCTGGAAACCTTTGCCGCCAACGTGGAGAAGGCCGGCGGCAACGTGCATTGGTGCGCGCACCGCCGAAGACGCCCGCGACGCCGTGCTGGCGATCGCCAGCAGGCCGGCGCAAGACCGTCGACCAAGGGCAAGTCGATGGTCGACCGAGGAGATCGGGCCTCAACGAGTATCTGGAAGCCAACGGCGTGACGCCGGTGGAGACCGACCTCGGCGAATACATCCTGCAGCTGCGCCACGAGCCGCCGAGCCACATCATCGCGCCCGCCTTCCACCTCAACCGCGAGGACTGGGAAGAGACCTTCCGCAAGAGCCACACCGACCTGCCGGCCGACCGCGTGTTCCACGAGCGCGCGGGACATCCTGACCGAGGCGCGGGCAATCTGCGGGAAAAATTCCTGGCCGCCGACATGGGCATCACCGGGGCGAATTTCCTGATCGCCGAGACCGGCTCCTCCGTCATCGTCACCAACGAGGGCAACGGCGACCTGACGCAGACCCTGCCGCGCGTGCATATCGTGGTCACCAGCATCGAGAAAGTGGTGCCGACGATCGAGGACACGCTTCAGCCTGCTGCGGGTGCTGGCGCGCTCGGCGACCGGGCAGGACATGTCGGTCTACACCACGTTCTCGACCGGCCCGCGCCGTGCGGCGGATCCGGACGGGCCGGAGGAATACCATGTCGTGCTGCTCGACAACGGCCGCTCCGCCATGGTGGGCACCGAGTTCCAGGACATGCTGCGCTGCATCCGCTGCGCCGCCTGCATGAACCATTGCCCGGTCTACGGCACGGTCGGCGGGCATGCCTACGGCTGGGTCTATCCGGGGCCGATGGGCGCGGTGCTGACGCCGATGCTGATCGGCGTGGACGAGGCCGGGCAACCTGCCCAATGCCAGCACGTTCTGCGGCAAATGCGAGAGCGTCTGCCCGATGAAGATCCCGCTGCCCGAACTGATGCGGCATTGGCGCGAACGCGAGTTCGAGCGGCATCTGACGCCCGCGGCGATGCGGCGCGGGCTGTCGCTCTGGGCCTGGTTCGCGCGCCGCCCGGCGCTGTATCGGCTGGCGACGCGCGCGGCGGCGCTGGCGCTCGGCCGGCTCGGCCGACGTCGCGGCAAATTCCGCTCGCTGCCGCTGGCCGGCGGCTGGACCGAGGGGCGGGATCTGCCGGCGCCCGAGGGCGACACGTTCTTCGCCCGCTACGCGCGCGCGCAGCGGGCCGGGCAGCGCATGAGCCGCGAGGCGATTCTCGGCGCGATCCGCCGCGGGCTGCGGCGCGGGCCGCTGCCGGACGACCAGGCGATGGCGCTGCGGGCGCGGCTGGCGGCGCATCCGCGCCACCTGATCCCGGCGCGCAGCCGGCTGCCGCGTCCGGCGCAACAGGTCGCCTTGTTCATCGCGCAACGTCGAACGGAATTCGGCACCGTCACCCGCGTGCCGGAAGCCGGCGACGTGCCGGGCGCGGTCGCCGACTACCTGGCCGCGCAGAACCTGGCCGCCGGACCTTCGTCATGGCGCCGCACCCGGAACTGCGGGCGCTGCCGTGGGCGGACCGGCCGTTGCTGCGCTGCGGGAGGGTCGGGCCGAGGCCGACGACCCGGTCAGCCTGCAGCACGGCTTTGCCGGCATCGCCGAGACCGGCACGCTGATGCTGCCGGGCGGCCCGCAGCGGCCGACCACGCTGAACCTGCTGTGCGAGACCGAAATCGTCGTGCTGCGGGCGAGCCGCATCGTCGGCGCCTACGAGGAGGCGTGGGATCTGGTGCGCGCCGAGCTGGCGGTGCCGGCCGGCGGCATCCTGCCGCGCAATGTCATGCTGGTGACCGGGCCGTCGCGCTCGGCGGATATCGAATCGGTGCTGGAACTCGGCGCGCACGGGCCGCGGCGGCTGCATGTGGTGCTGGTGGACGATGACCCCGCGGCAACCGACGACGCGCCCGGCGCGTAGACCGCGCATCGAAGGTCTCACCGACCAGGACAGGAGCGACTGGGCGGCGTTCGCCGCGACTGATCGCGATATTGCCCGGCCGCGACCGTCCCGACCCGCCGCCCGAGGCGTTGCCGGCGCCGATCCTGCAACCAGCCATCGCACGACCCGCTGTGACGCCACCGGCGTCAGCGTCGCCGGGTCCGGTGGCGGTAGGCTTGCAGCCGGGCGGGCTGGACAACGGTACGTGGAACCGCTTCCGGTCGGGCGAAACTGCCACCCATGCGCACGCTCGACCTGCATGGTCGCACCGCGCAGCGCGCGTTCCACGCGCTGCACGCCTTTCTGCATGCGGCGCATGCCGACCATGTGCGCTGCGTCGAGATCATCACCGGCCGCGGCTCCGGCGAGACGGGCGGCGTGCTGCGGCGGGAATTGCCGCTGTGGCTGAACCTGCCGGCGCTGCGGCCGCTGGTGCTGGCGGCGAGCCATCCGCACGCGGCCAATCCGGGCGCCGTGCGGCTGCTGCTGCGACGACCGAAGTGACGCCGTTCGGTGCCCGGCTGCGCGCGCTGCGCGCCGCGCGCGGCATCACGCTGAAGACACTGGCGGCACGGCTTCAGGTGTCGGCCGCCTACTTGTCGGCGTTGGAGCATGGCAAGCGCGGTGCGCCCAGCTCCGGACTGGTGCATCAGGTCTGCGACGTGTTCGACCTGATCTGGGACGAGGCCGAGGATTTGTCCCGGCTGGCAAAGCTATCGCATCCGCGTGTGGTGGTGGACACGGCCGGGCTGACACCGGAGCAGACGGCGCTGGCGAACCGCATCGCGCAGACCATCGGCCGGCTGTCGCCCGAGACGGTGGCGGCGCTGCACGCGCTGCTCGACAGCACGACCCCGCAGCCCAAGCCGCGCCTGCGCCGCGCGGCCGGGCGCGGAGCGTAGGAGCGCCGGGGATCGAGCCTCCGACATGGACATGGGATTGGGCGCGGGCCACCATCGCCACTTCCTATCTCCGAGGTTCGCGATGGACGCTCCGTCCCAGGACGACGATCTGCTGATCGATGCTGCGCAGGAAATCCGAATTCGCCAGAACCTGGTGCTCACGGCGCTCGGCCGCCGCCCGGCTGATATGGCGCTACGCGTCGGCCGGCTGCTCGACGTGCATACGCGCAGCTGGAACGAGGACTGGGAGATCGTTACCGCCGGGCGCCGCATCGCCTGGACCGGGCCGGCCGGCACCTATGCGGGCGAGGTGCGCGAGCGGCGGCACGAGCCGCGCCTGTCCGCCGTGCCCGGCTTCGGCGAGGTCCACAAGCACATCGAAAGCTCGCATCTGACGCCGGAATGGGAGGCAGCGCTGGTGCTGCCACGCGGCAACACCTGGACCTGCGAAGCGAGCCACGAATTCTCCAATGTCGATGGCCCGCACAACCTGGAATTCTGGTTCGAGGCGCGTCGCCACGGCTCGCCGCTGAAGATCTTCCCGCTGCCCGGCTCGGCCGTGCCGCCCACGGCCTATGAATGGGGCGGCGGCTGGTTCGGCTACGACGAGCAGCGCGGCTTCCTCGGTCAGAGCCTGATGGTCGCGGGGCTGGACGAGGTGATGGACTGGCCGTCGGTCTGGAACCCGGACAACCCGGCTTACGAACGACTCTGGGGCATGATCCGGGCAACGTTCGAGCGGCGCGGCGTGATCGAGGGGCATGCCGCCGGGTTGCGCGACGCCGCGGCGATCAACGCCTTCGCGGCGGCCGGGCTGGCCTCCGACCACGAGGTCATGACGCCGCAGGAGGTGTGGGACAAACTGGCGCGAGGTCTGTTCGTCGAACTACGGCCCTACACGATGGCCGAGGTGATCCCGTGGCTGCTGGCGCGTGGGCTGGCCGACTGGTCGCAGATGGCGTTCACCACCGACGACCGCAGCGCCTCCGACACGCTGCGGCTGGGGGCGAGCGATTACAACGCGCGGCTGGCGATCCAGCAGGGCCTCGCGCCCGAGATTGCCATCCAGTGCGTCACGTTGAACCCGGCGCGGCATATGCGGCTGACGCCTTGGGTCGGCAGCCTGGCCCCCGGCCGCTTCGCCGACATCGTGCTGCTGGAGGACGTGGCGTCGCTCGCCATTCATTCGGTCTGGGCGGATGGGGCGCCGGTGTCGGAGGGCACGCGTTATACCGGCCGCGTGCCGCGCATCGCCTGGCCGCGCTGGGCTACCGAGACCGTGAACATCGCGCGCAACGTCCAGCCGGAGGATTTTGCGATTTCGGCCGTGCCGGGCCGCACCACGATGCAGGCGGCGCTGCTGCGGCCGTTCCATTTTGCCGACGACTTCATCACGATGGAGCTGCCCGTCCGCGACGGCATGGTGGCGCGCGACCCGGACCGCAACGTGACCAAGTTCGCCATCGTCGACCGATTTTCCGGTGAGGGAAAAATCGGCAAGATGTTCTGGCTTGGCTGCGGGCCGCGCGACGCGGACACGGCGGTGGCCTGCTCGGTCGCGCACGACAAGCACAACATCTGGGTGGCAGGGTCGTCGGACTCGGCGATGGCGCGTGCGGTCAACACGCTGCGGTCGCAGCAGGGCGGCTGGGCGCTGGTGCATCACGGCGAACTGGTCGCGAGCGTACGTTACGAGGTCGGCGGCCTGATGAGCTGCCGCCCGGCCGAGGCGCTGGACGCCGAGATGCAGGCGCTCTACGCGGCGGCGAAACGGATCGACTGGATGTTCGAACCGACGTTCCACCCGCGCTGGTTCCCGGGTTTCCCCGAGCGGCTGATCTTTGCCACGCTGACGTGTGCGCCGTGGCGCTGGGTGCTGGTGGCGCCGTGCGCGCAGGCGCCCGAGGGTTTTGTGAATGTACAGACCGGGCAGGCGCACCCTGTGGTGTGGTGACCGTGCCCTTTAGTCACGGCGTAGGGCGGAAGTATTCCGCCCTACGTTCGTCACGCCGCGTTGCGTTCGCGCAGGAAGTGGAAGAACTCCACGCCCTCCCGCAGTCGCCGCTTCATCATCTGCGGGCTGCGGACCATTTCGCCCACGATCGAGGCGATCTTCGGCGCGCGGAAGTAGAAACGGCGATAGAACGTCTCGACGCTGTCGAAAATCTCCGTGTGCGACAGATGCGGGTAATGCAGCGGCGCCATCTGGATGCCGTGCTCATCCACCAGCTCGGCATGCGCGGCATCCAGCCAGCCGTTCTCGGTCGCCTGCTTGTGCAGATAAGTGCCCGGATAGGGCGCGGCCAGCGAAACCTGCAAGGTGTGCGGGTTGATCTCGGTGGCGAAGCGGATGGTCTCTTCGATCGTCTCCTTGGTCTCGCCGGGCAGGCCGAGGATGAAGGTGCCGTGGATCTTGATGCCGAGCTCGTGGCAGTCCTTGGTGAACTGCTTGGCGACCTCGATCCGCATGCCTTTCTTGATATTGTGCAGAATCTGCTGGTTGCCGCTCTCGTAGCCCACCAGCAGCAGCCGCAGCCCGTTGTCGCGCAGCACCTTCAGCGTGGCGCGGGGGACATTGGCCTTGGCGTTGCAGCTCCAGGTGACGCCGAGCTTGCCGAGTTCCTTCGCGATCGCCTCGGCGCGCGGCAGGTTGTCGGTGAACGTGTCGTCGTCGAAGAAGAATTCGCGCACCTGCGGGAAAATACGCCTTGGCTTGCTTGATCTCGGCCGCGACGTGCTCGGGCGAGCGCACCCGGTAGCGATGCCCGCCGACCGTCTGCGGCCACAGGCAGAAGGTGCAGTGGCTCTTGCAACCACGCCCCGTATACAGCGAGACATACGGGTGCATCAGGTAGCCAATGAAATAGTCTTCGATACGCAGGTCGCGCTTGTACACCTCGGTGACGAACGGCAGCTGATCCATGTCTTCGAGGATGGCGCGGTCCTTGTTGTGGACGATGCCGCCATCCGGTGCGCGATAGCTGATGCCGTCGATCGCCGACCAGTCGCGGCCCTCCGCCACCTCTTTCACGGTGAAGTCGAATTCGTTGCGTGCCACGAAGTCGATCGGCGCGCCCTTGAGAAGGCTCTCCTCCGGCTGCACGGCCACCTTGGCGCCGACGAAGCCGATCTTCAGGCGCGGATTCGCGTCCTTCAACGCCTGCGCGACTTTCACGTCGGAGGCGAAAGACGGCGTGGAGGTGTGGATGACGCACAGGTCGCGCCCGCGTGCCTCGGCCAGCACCGTCTCAAGGCTCGTGCGGCTCGGCGGCGCGTCGATCAGCTTGCTGCCGGGCACCAGCGCGGCGGGCTGCGCCAGCCAGGTGGGGTACCAGAAGCTGCGGATCTCCCGTTTCGCCTGGTAGCGCGAGCCGGCGCCCCCATCAAAGCCGTCGAACGAGGGCGGGTGCAGGAAAAGCGTATTCATCATAACTATCGATCCCTTACGTCGCCGTCGCCCCTGGCAACTTGTAGCTAGCCCGGCCGGCGGCCCGCGCGTCAACGGTCCGCATGGTCCGCCCCCGCCACTCCACGCGCCGCCCGACGAAACTGGTCAGAAACACCGCCATAGAAATAAGGTCGCGCAACGGCAGCAACCAGACCGGCGCAGGCGCCCTCAGGCCGAGCGATACATCAATGCCGCGCGCGAGCAAGGCCCGCCCGACCCATACGGCCAGCACCAGCGCCAGCCGAGACCTCCTCGAACCCCGACAGCACCAGCGATAGCAGCGCCCAGGCGACCGGGTACTGGATGGCCGACAGCACGAACCCGAGCGGCGACAGCGCCAGGATCGTCCGCCCCCAGCGCAGTTCATGGCGGAACAGCGCGCCGATCGTCGTCTCCGGCACCGTCGTCGCCGGGACGGTCGCGGCGAGGCCGATGCTCATCCCGGTGTTGCGGACCAGCCGGCCGAGTACCTGGTCGTCCGCGAGATGGTTGACCAGGGCCGCGAATCCGCCCACGGCCTCCAGTGTCTCCCGCCGCAGCGCCATGGTGGCACCGAGGCAGTCCTGCCGGCCGAGGCGACGCGCGATGATCGCGCCCGGCAAGAACAAATGGCTGATACCGGTGGCACCCAGCTCGGCCGCAATCCCGCTGTCTCCGGGCAGGCCGCTGTACAGCGTGGTGACCAGGCCGGTGCCGGGCACGGCCAGGGCCGTGGCGATGCGGCGCAAATAATCGGGAGCCGCGTGCATGTCGCTGTCGGCGATCACCAGCACGTCATAGCGCGCCGCCGGCAGCATGTTCATCAGGTTGGCAACCTTGCGGTTGGGGCCCTCGGCGCTGTCGTCCACCACCACCGCGATGTCGCAATCGGGGAAGCGCGCACGCAGGCCTGCCACCACGGCCAGTGCCGGGTCGGTCGGGTCCTGCACGCCGAACACGACCTGGAACAGCGGGTAGTCCTGGGCGCAGACGCTGGCCAAGGCGGCTTCCAGCAGCGGCTCGTCGCCATATAGCGGCTTGAGGACTGTCATGGCCGGTAATTCGGCCGGCAGAACTTCCCGCTTGCGGCGAAACCGGCCGACTTCCACCCAGCCAGCCAGCGCCATTATAACGCCCACCACCGCGATCACGGCTGCGGTGCTCGCCAAACCGAGCACCAGCGAACTGGAACTCGGCTCGAGCGACAGCCAATTTTTCATTGCGAACCGCCTCGCTCGAGATTGGCCGTTTTGGTACGCAACGAGGCGATCAGGCGGGACGGATCGCCGCCGGCAAGCAATGAGCGAAAATCCGACCGCTGCACCGCGACGCGGCTGATCGACCCGTCGAGCAGCACGTCTACCGCTTTCCAACCGGATGGTGTCGCGTGCATGACGTAGTCGATCCGGGTCGAGTCGCCGGAGCTGGGAATGATTCGTGTCTGCACGACCTGATCCGCGCCGATTTGCCTCAATGCCGGCAGTATTTCGAACCGCTCTCCATTGTAGCTATCGAAGTTGGCGACATAGCTGGCCACCGTGTAGCGCGTGAATACGTCGAGCAACTGTTGCTGCTGTGCCGGCGAAAAGCTCGGCCAGCGCAGTCCCACCGAGGTTTGCAGGATCTGCCGCAGATCGAACGCGTTTTCGACGGCTGGCGTCAGGGTCCGGACGCGTTCAGCGAACGGCACCGGGTGTCCCGCATGCATGATCTGCAGCAGGGCGTCGTCCAGTGCCTGGATCGGCACGGCTGGTGCCGGCAACTGCTGGGTGCTGCCATCGCGCGCCCGCAGCAGCAGTGGCACCGCCAGCGCGGCCGCCAGTGCCGTCCGGCGCCCAAGACGGCGCCCCCGAGCCACGGCAGCGCAAGGCGACAATGGCATGTCCCGCTCCGGCCTTGCCGTTGACGGGCGAAGATGGGGCGTGGGGCATGACACAGCGAATGTTCCTTCCGACCGCCTATTGCCGCCGAGCGACCACGTAAGCGGCCAACTGCCGCAAAAGTTCGGCGCGCTCACCGAAGCTATCAAGATGACCGGCGGCTTGCCGGGCGAGTATTTCTGCCTGGGCGCGCGCGCGCTCCGGCCCCAGGATGGCGACCAGTGTAGCCTTGCCGGCGGCGGCATCCTTGCCGGTGGTCTTGCCGGTTTCCTCCGCGGTGCCGATCGCGTCCAGCAAATCATCCGCGATCTGAAATGCCGCGCCGAGGTCGCGCCCATAGGCCGCCAGCATGTGCCGCTGCATCGGCGCCGCGCGGCCGAGAATGGCGCCGGCCTCGGCGCTGAACTGGATCAGCCGGCCGGTCTTGAGCGCCTGCAAGCGGATGATCTGCTCGGCCGTCAGCGTCTGGCCCTCCGTCAGCATGTCGATCATCTGGCCGCCGGCCATGCCTACCGGCCCGACCGCGTGGGCCAGCGATAGCACCAGTTCGCAGCGCGCCTCTGGGTTGGAATGCGTGTCCGGCTCGGCCAGCACCTCGAAGGCGCGGGCCTGCAAGGCGTCACCGGTCAGGATGGCGGTTGCCTCATCGAAAGCGATATGTGTGGTCGGCTTGCCGCGCCGCAGATCGTCATTGTCCATGGCCGGCAGGTCGTCATGGACCAGCGAATAGGCATGCAGCATTTCGATGGCCGCACCGACGCGGGCCGCACAGCGGCGGTCGACGCAGAACAGTGCGGCGGTCTGCATGGCGAGAAAGGCACGCATGCGCTTGCCGCCGCCCAGCGTGGCGTACCGCATCGCCTCGGACAGTCGTGCCTCGCTGCCTTCGGGTATCGGTAGCAGATCGTCGATCGCGGCTTCGACGTCACGGGCATCGCGCGCCAGGGCGACCGCCAGTGTCTCCTTACCCGTCGTTGTGTCCGCTTCCGAGGTCATTGCCGACATTCTCCCAACCCCTCGTGCTGGCGACACCGCCGGCATGCTCGCAACGACCTGACTCTATCGGACACGCAACGCAATCCTGAATTTCCTCACGGCTGCGTGACAAGAGTGGCGTGGCGTCCGTGAGTCCTACCTTGAGTGTGGGAAACCTGCCATACGCTCCGGCATAGTTATCGTCTTGGCAGGCCTACCATCGCGGCGGGCATTGTTCGGCCATTAGGAAACGCCATAACAGAGCAGGTCGTCGCGACCTGTGACGGCGGCTGGGCGGTGCCGCTGCCGGCTCTTGCGGGTAGGCAGCAAAAGGAGAGTGAATGGTGCGGGTGGTGCTGGCTCAGCCACGCGGCTTCTGCGCGGGCGTCGAGCGCGCGATCGAGATTGTTGAACGGGCGCTCAAAAAATACGGACCTCGCCGATCTACGTGCGCCACGAAATCGTGCATAACCGGCACGTTGTCGAGGATTTACGTCGCCGTGGCGCGGTGTTCGTCGACGAGCTCAGCGAGATCCCGCCGGGCGCCATCACGGTGTTCAGCGCCCACGGCGTTGCCAAGCGGGTCGAGGAACTCGCCCGTGAGCGGTCGCTGCCGGTGATCGACGCGACCTGCCCGCTGGTCGCCAAGGTGCATGCCGAGGGCAGGCGCTACGCGGCGCAGGACCGCGAGATCGTGCTGGTCGGCCATGCCGGCCATGCCGAGGTGGAGGGTACCATCGGGCAGATCCCCGGCCGCGTGCATCTGGTGCAGACGGTCGAAGACGTAGCGCGGCTGCAACCCGGCACGCCGGACCGGCTGGCCTATGTGACGCAGACCACGCTGTCGGTGGACGACACCAGGCACATCATCGCGGCACTGACGGCGCGCTTCCCGGGCATCGTTGGTCCGGATGTCCGCGACATCTGCTATGCGACGCAAAACCGCCAGCAGGCGGTGCGCGATCTGGCGGTTGCCGTGGACATGATCCTGGTGGTCGGCAGCCGTAACAGCTCGAATTCCAACCGGTTGCGCGAAATCGGTCGCCGAATTGGGCCGGCCGAGCTACCTGATCGACGACGCCGAGGCATTGCGCGCCGAGTGGTTCGAGGGCGTGGACACGATCGGGCTGACCGCCGGTGCCTCTGCGCCCGAAACGTTGGTGCAGGGCGTCATCGACGGATTGCGACGCTTCGCCGAAATCGAAGTGGTCAGCCTCGACGGCGTGGCTGAGGACGTGCGTTTCCGCTTCCCCGCCGAATTGGCGGATGCTTGAGCTTCCGTTCCGCGACTTACGCAAGCGCTGCCATCGCAAGGATCTCCTCGCATGCCCGTTCCGCTGAACCAGGCCCTCCGCGTCGGTGCCTATGTGGTTAGGCAACATTTGTCGGGGCGCAAGCGCTATCCGCTGGTGCTGATGCTTGAGCCGTTGTTCCGCTGCAATCTTGCCTGCAACGGTTGCGGCAAGATCGACTATCCGTCGGAGATCCTCAACCAGCGCCTGTCGGTCGCACAATGCCTGGAGGCGGTGGACGAATGCGGCGCCCCGGTGGTGGCGATCGCCGGCGGCGAGCCGCTGCTGCACAGGGACATGCCGGAGATCGTCGAGAAGCATCCTGGCACGGGGCAAGTTCATCTACCTTTGCACCAACGCATTACTGTTGGAGAAAAAGCTCGATCAGTACAAGCCGCACAAAAACTTCGCCTGGGACGTGCACCTCGATGGCGACAAGGAGATGCACGACCACTCGGTCAGCCAGACGGGCGTGCATGAGCGTGCGGTGCCGCGATCAAGGCGGCCAAGGCGCGCGGCTTTCGCGTCTGCATCAACACCACGCTATTCGACGGCGCGAAGCCCGACCGCGTGGCGTCGTTCCTCGATGACGTGAACGCGCATCGGCATCGACGGCGTAATGATCTCCCCGGGCTACGCCTATGAGCGGGCGCCGGACCAGAGCACTTTCCTGAACCGGAAGAAGTCCAAGGAACTGTTCCGCGACATCTTCCGCTATGGCAAGACGCGCCGCAAGGCCGCAAATGGAAGTTCAACCAGTCGGCGCTGTTCCTGGACTTCCTTGCCGGCAATGAACGCTATCACCTGCACGCCCTGGGGCAAGCCGACGCGCAACGTGTTCGGCTGGCAGCGTCCCTGCTACTGCTCGGCGAAGGCTACGCGAAGACGTTCGCCGAGCTGATGGACACCACCGACTGGGACAAATACGGCACCGGCAACTACGAGAAATGCGCCGACTGCATGGTGCATAGCGGCTACGAGGCGACGGCCGTGGTCGATGCGGTGCGCAAGCCCTGGAAGATCGCCATGGCGGCGTGGCGTGGACCGCGTACCGAAGGTGAGATGGCGGCGGAGATCCCGCTGGAGAACCAGCGGCCCGCCGATTACGTGTTCGGCAAGCATGTCACGCAGATGATGGAGAAGCTGAAGCACCGGCCACCGGCGCCGGCCGATGTCGTCGACGCAGCGGATTAGCCGTCCGGGGTCAACAGGGCGTCCGGTCGGTGGAGGCCGGGAAGGACCAAGGACTATCTCTGCCCCGGCACCCTGTCCTCGGCATCGACTGACGCCTGATCCGGTTTGATCGGGCCACAGCTTTCGCCCAGCACCAGTGCCGGCGGAAAGACGACGTGTCGCGGCGGCGTGTCATTGCCGCGGGTGATACGGTCGATCAGCAACCGCAACGCCTCGTTGGTCATGTCGGTGACCGGATGCTCGGTACGGGTCAGCCGCGGCCGCAAGCCGCCAATGCCGGGGATGGTGTCGGTCGACGCGATCGAGATGTCGTCCGGACATTTCAGGCCGAGATCGGCCAGTGCGCGCATCACGCCCAGCGCCATCACGCCGTTGGCGACATACAAGGCGGTCGGCCGGTCGGGCCGGTCGAGAATTTCGCGTGCGACCGAGTAGGCAACATCCTCGCGGAATTCGCCGGAGCGGACATGCCCGGGCAGTGGGGCGACCCCTCGTGCCTCCATCGCCTGCAGCATGCCGTCGAGCCGGCCGCGGCCGGTGGTGAGATGCAGCGGGCCCGTGATGGAGCCGATCCGCCGGTGACCCAGATCAAGCAGATAGTTGGTAACCTGCTTTGCCGCCGCAATATTGTCGATGGTCACCGTGTCCGATCGCTCGTCATCCACGATACGGCCGAACAGCACCATCGGAATGGCGTTGCCGTCCCCCTCGCGCGGCTCTCGCGGCCACGTGGCGCCGACCGGCACCAGCACGATACCGTCACATGACAGCATGCGGATGCGTGCCAGGATGCGACGTTCGTTATCCGGTTTTTCGTCGCTGTTGAACACGACCAGCGAATATCCCCATGCCGCCACCGCTGCCTCGGCCGCACAGACGATGCGGGCGAAGAACGGATTGGCGAGGTCGGAGACCACCAGTGCGATCAGCTGGCTGCGCCCGCGCTTGAGGTTCTGGGCGGCAAGCGAAGGGGTATAGTTGAGCTCGCTCACGGCCGCGAGCACGCGGGCGCGCAGCTGCGGACTGACATAGGCGGTCTCGTTGACCACCGCGGACACGGTTGCCGTCGACACGCCGGCTGCCTTTGCAACGTCTCTTATGGTTGTCACCGAACACCGAGCTAACCGTTTAGGCAATTCTGTGCGACCGGAACTGCGCTGTCCACAATAGATTTACTCTTGCTATCCGCTGCCGCATGGGCGAGTGTAGCGAAACGGTTAGGTCGTGTTCGCCGGAGCAACGCTTGCCCTGAAGGGCAGCGGCAGAGGGGGGAGAGGAAAGCATGAATACCTGGAAAATCGGCGTGCTCGCCGCAGGGCTGGCACTCATGGGCGGGATCGCCCGGGCGGCCGATCAGCCGTTGCTCGGTATCGTCTCGATCGCGGCCACCGAAGCCAACAACGTTCGTTACATCAAGGGCGCAACCGCCGCCGCCAAGGAAGAGGGCTGGCGTGTTTCGGTCATCGACGCGGCCGGCAACGCCGATCAGGCCAACGCCGCGATCCAGAATTTTGCCGGCCTCGGCGCTGGCGCCATTATCGACATGGTGTTTCCGTACTCGTCGATTGGAGCGGGCCTCGCGGCTGCGAAGAGCGGCAACATTCCCGTGGTGACATGGGGCGGTGGCCTCGGCGCATCGGTCGCGGCCACCAACGGCTCGGGCGCGCCGATCGCGCAGCCTGTCATCGACAAGATGGTGGCCGATCTCGGGGAAAAGGGCAGTGTGCTGGCCTTGACGTATCGGACCGGCGAAGTCTGCCGCAACCGCGAAACGCTGCTCGACGCGGTGTTGGCGAAGCACCCCGGCATCAAGGTCACCAAGGACGAGGTGCGGATACCAGGATATTTCGAGGACGGTGCACAATACGCCAACGCTTGGCTGGCCTCACATCCGGCCGGCGACGAGAAGCTGGCGATCTGGGGCTGCTGGGACGATCCGGCGATCGGCGCCATCGGTTCGCTGCGGCAGCAGGCGCGCGAGGACGTGAAGGTCTATGGCGTCAACGGCAACGCCCAGGCGATCGAGAATATCAGCAGAGGCCATATGGCCGCGACCGCCTGGGAAGACAGCTACACCGAAGGCTACCGGATGGTGAAGCTGCTGAAGGAGATCAAGGCAGCCGGCGCTGGCTGGACACCGAAGCCTGTCGAGGTCCCCGCGGTCCTGGTGACCCAGGACAATGTGGCGCAGTTCGTGAAGGAACACCCGGACGCCACCGGCAAATAGGCTGACTGATCCGCTCATGACCGCACTCGACACGGCGCGTGTGGCGGACACGGGGTTGGGGGCGCCAGTGGCGTCCCCGTTCCTCGTTGCTGACGACATTGCCAAATCCTACGGCGGCGCGCACGCGCTACGCGGCGTGTCGCTCTCGCTGCGGGCAGGCGAGGTGCACGGCCTGGTCGGTGCCAACGGCGCCGGCAAATCCACATTGATTCGCATCCTGGCCGGCCTGACGCAGCCGGATCGGGGCCAGATCTTGCTGGACGGCCAAGCCATCGTCGTTCCGACGCCGCATCGCGCCGCCGAACTCGGGTTGAGCTTCATTCACCAGGAGCTCGCCTTTGTGCCGGGCATGACGGTGATCCAGAACATCATGTTGGGTCTGCCGAAGCAGTCCCGTTTCGGCATGATCGACTGGCCGGCGATTGCGCGAGAGGTGGCGCCGGTCGCGAGGCGGGTGGGCATCACCGCGCCGCTGTTTGCCAACGTGAAGGGTCTTTCGACGGCGGAAAAATGGCTCATCAACATCTGCCGTGCCCTGATCCGCAAGGCGCGGCTGATCGTGATGGACGAGCCGACGGCCTCGCTGTCCGCCAGCGAGAGCGAGAAACTGTTCGCTATCGTCACCGACCTGTCGAAATCGGGCGTGGCCGTGCTGTATGTCTCGCACCGGCTTGATGAGATCCTGCGGCTATGCAACCGCGTCACCGCATTTCGCGACGGCCGGTCAGTGGCGAACATCGAACGCGACCAACTGACGCGCGCGGCGCTGGTGGAGGCCATTGTCGGCGGCAGCGTCGAACGACTGGCGCGCTCCAAGGTGGTCTCACGCTCGGACGACGTTGTGCTGCAGGTCGAGCAGCTCACCCGGCTGCCGCGCGTCAAGGGCGTGAGCTTCGCGCTCCGCCGCGGCGAAGTTCTGGGCATCGGCGGCCTCGTCGGTGCCGGGCGGACCGAACTGGCCAGGCTGATCTACGGCGCCGACAGCCTGGACCGCGGCGCCATGACGCTCTCCGGCACGCCGTTCGCGCCGCGTAACCCTGCGGCGGCGGTGCGGGCCGGGCTTGGGCTGGTGCCGGAGGAACGACGCACCGAAGGGTTGGTACTGACGAAGAGCATCGCCTTCAACCTGCAACTGTCCAACCTCGCCCGCATCGTGCGCGGCCCGCTGATCGATTATGGACGGCGCGAAGCCCTCTCGCTTGGCGTCGTGCGCGACCTGGCGATCAAGACTCAGAACACCGAAACGCCGGTCGGCCGCCTTAGCGGCGGCAACCAGCAAAAGGTCGTGATTGGCCGCTGGCTGTTGCGGGCGCCGAAGGTGCTGATCCTCGATGAGCCGACGCGCGGCGTGGACATCGGCGCACGCGGCGAAATCCATCGGCTGACCCGTGAACTCGCCGCACAGGGCATGGCCGTGCTGGTCATTTCGTCCGAGCCGGACGAATTGCCCGATCTGTGCGACCGCGTGCTGGTGATGGCCGAAGGCCGCGTGGTGCGCGAACTGAGCGGCGACGCCGTCAGCCGCAACGCCATTATCGAGGCCAGCTACGCCGATATGCAAGCGGCTGAAGGACCGATGCAATGACCGCAGCCGTTACCGCCCATCGCCGGCTTTCGCCGGGCGCCAAGCTGTCGCTGAGCTTCTTTGCCCGCTATGCGACCATTCTCGGCCTGCTGGCCATGACCGTCGTGTTCTCGATCTTGTCGCCGCGCGCCTTTCCCACGGTGAACAATTTCACCAATGTGCTCAATCAGGCGTCGCTGGCGACCGTTATCGCGGCCGGCCTGACCTTGGCGGTGGTTGTTGGCGAGCTTGACCTGTCGATCGGGTTCGCCGCGAGCCTGCATGGCATTCTCGTCACCGGACTGATCGTGAGCGACGAACTGCCGATCCCGGTCGCTATCGTAATCGTGCTGGCGGCCGGCGCGTTGATCGGGCTGATCAACGGGCTGATCGTCACCAAGATCAAGGTGAACTCGGTGATCGCGACGTTGGGGGTGGGCACCATCCTGACCGGCCTCGCGTTCGCCTATTCCGCCGGCGTGCCGATCGTGGCCGGCGTGCCGGAGGCGTTCCTGCAACTCTCGCTTGGCCGCTGGCTGTATGGCATTCCCAACAACATCATCGTGATGGTGCTGGTGGTGAGCGGGCTGTGGCTTCTGGTGGAACGCACGGCACTCGGCCAGGAGATCCAGGCGGTCGGCGGCAATCCGGCGGCGGCGCGCCTGGCCGGCATCGAAGTGGACCGCGTCAAGATCCTCGGCTTCGTCGTTTCGGGAACGTGCGCGGCACTGACCGGCATCCTGCTCGCCTCGCGTCTCGGCAGCGGCACCGCCAGCGCGGCCGACAGCTACCTGCTCACCGCGTTTGCCGCGGTCTTCCTCGGCTCTGCCACTCTCCGGGATGGCGAATTCCATGTGCTTGGCACATTGATCGGCGGACTGATCATCGCCTTTGGCTTCAATGGCCTCAACATCTTTGGTGCACCGACATATTCGCAATACGTGCTGCAGGGCGCCATTCTGATCGTCGCCGTCGGGCTTTCGAGCCTCGGGCGCTCGATGGCGGAAAGCTGAACGCGACCGGGCGGCGAGACCAGGACCGGGGGTGACTGGCGCGACCCGACTGTGAGTGCCGGTCGGTGCGTCGGGGGTGTCTGCATGGCCACGCTTGGCTTCCCCCATACGGCACCGTAGAGTTTCCGGCCTTGGAGGGAGGCGGTTTGTGGCGCAACTGCGCGGCAACCAGAACGAAGAGGGAGAAGTCGACATGGCAACGAACGCCGTCGAAAATGCGCAGAATTTATGGGAAGTTTTCGTCATCGAATTCGCCCAAAGCAAGGATCAGCCGGTCGCCACCCTGCTGCAAGGGGCTTATGGCGAAGGGACGATTGACCTGCCGTTTGCCTTCGTCCTGGCGCGCGGACATGGCCGCAACATACTGGTGGATTGCGGCTTCATGCGGGAGGGCAATGGCGTCGAGGTTGCCCGGAAGTTTGGCATTCCCCGCTGGATCTCTCCCGTCCGTATGATCTCGGAAATGGGCATCGCCGCCGACGAGATCAACGATATCGTGTTGTCGCACGCCCATTTCGACCACATGGGCTCGATCGAGCAGTTTCCCAAAGCCAAGTTGCATATCCAGAAGCGCGAGTTCCTGAGCTGGATCGAGCTTATGGCGCTGCCGCGCCAGTTCGGCTTCCTGACGATGGTGCTCGACCCCGACGACATCTATAGCGCGCTGGACGCGGCGCGTGACCATCGGCTGATCCTGCTCGATGGCGATACCGACAACGTGTTGCCGGGTGTGCATGGGCGCACCGGCGAAGGCCACACGATCGGACAGCAATTCGTTGTGCTGGAAACCGCCAAGGGGCGGGTGGTCGTTGCCGGTGACTGCGTATATGGCTCGCGCAACCTGACTGGCACGAACAACGACGGCGTGTACATTCCGCTTGGGTCGGGCATCGGCAGCATTTGGGACCAGCTGAAATCGCTCGACAGGATCAACAAGGAGATTGCGGGCGATCTTGATCGGCTCGTGATCCTGCACGATTTTGACCGTTGGGCCAGGTTCGAGATGATCAAGGAAGTCGAGGGCTTTCGGATTTTCCGTGCCGCCTGACAGCTGATCCCGCGGCGTTCTGCCCATCGGCAGGTGCCGCGGTCGCGGCACCGCCCGCGCCCTTGACTGGCGCGCGCCTATACGGTTGCGACCGGCGAGACTGGCGATCCGAACGAGCCGGTCAGGCGCAACGGCGGGGCCGTGAGCAGGAACCGGGATCGGTTGTTCGTCTTCAGCCAGTTGGCGAGCGGCGTCAGGTGCCAGAGTTCACCGAGGTGAATTCCCAGCCGGAAAAGGCACGCCTGATGCAGCGGCAAGGCGGCACAATGCGCGCAGCCGGAAACCGGCCCCTGCACTTGCTCCACCGCGTAGTTGTCCGCGATGAGGACAGCGATTCCGCTGTCGTCAAGCCAGCTCAGCAGCCCGTCATCGCGCCCGTTTAGGACCGAATAGCCATTGTGCAGGACGGCTGGGTCCGGGGCCCCGTGCATCTTCAGGATGGCCTCGGCGTAGCCCGTGTGCAGGCAAAGCATGTCACCTTCTTCAATGGTGACGTCGTCGCTCTCCAGCACGGTCATGAGGTCGTCGTAGCCGACGAGTTTGCGTTCGGTTCCAAACCTGGCGTGCAGGTCGACAAGGACTCCGCGCCCCTGGACACAGGTTTCTGCCATGTTCTCGATGCCGAGCTTGCGTGCGGCGGCACCATCGGCCGCATCCGGCCCGACTACGTCCACGCCGCCACGAAACCCATTATAGTAGACGGGCTCAGGCGCGCCGTCGCCATCCGCGTCAAAGCTTTGGCCAACATGCGCCAACGCATCCCATTGCGTTGAATACTGCGTGTAGATCGTGACGGCATCGTCGCACACGACGTCGACAAAATTGGGATGCTCGAGCGAAAACGGATAGTTGACGTTGGGATGGTCCGCTTTCCGCCGCGTCACGTGGCGAACCGGTGGGTGGCGGTTCTGATTGAGAAGGCTGCCGCCGGGCAGCTCCAGCGGCAGGCTGAGGCAGAAGGTGTGACCGGTTTTGACTTCAGCAACCGCTCGCACCACACGTTCCGGCGTGAGCAGGTTCAGGCGACCTCGTTGATCGTCCGGACCAAAATCGCCCCAGTTCGAGCCCTCGGGACGATGCTTCCAACGATTGGTCATGGATGTCCTCCATCTACATGCTGTTGCGTCATCAGGTGGCGGCGCCGACGCCGATCGCTGCCGCGAGGAGGAAGGCCCCGCTGAACCCATGGTCATACTGCACGATGTAGCCGGTAATGCTGGGCCCCGCGATTCCGGACGTGTTCGCCGGGAAATGGACGAATCCAGTGACGCCGCCGACTTTTGGAGACGGCACGACATCCTGGATGATGGTCCAATAGGCTGGGGCGGTCAGATAGAGGCAGAACACTGCCAGGGCCATAAGCGTGCGGCGCGCGCGAGAAGCAAGGAAACGAAATCGAAGGCAAGGCCGGTCATGGCGCAAAACACGGACCAGACTGTCGCGGCAATGATAAAGACACGCTTGGGTCCGACCCGTTCGGAGAAATAGCCGCCTACGAAGCAGAAAACAGAATATCCGAAAAATCGGCGCAATGATCGAGAATGCAGCGCGATCAATGTAATTTATTATGCCAGCAACGAACGGCATAGCGATCACAAACCAGCGTGTCGACATCTCTAGTTCCAGACCGTTTCGTCATCATAGGCGGCCGGTAAGATGGCAGGCGACAAGGGCCCGGGCGCGGTGCCTCACCCTGGCCTTCCCCCCCCCGCAATATCCATCACCTTGGGCGACGTGAGCCGCGCAAGCCGCCGTTTCGTGCGGAAAGTGCAAGGACGCCAGCTGAACATTCTGTCGCGATGGCCTTCGTGAGACGCGGATCGGCGTTGCCCGACATTGCAGCCACTGGGTGGTTTCCTGGATTTCAGCCTGCAACGCGGGAGCGCAGATGACGACCACGACTTCGTAAGTGAAGCGGATTAGTGCTGGGTGGCGCGTCGTCACCGACAACGACTGCGCTCCTGCTAATCCGTTCCCGTCGCGCCGTTCAACACCGGATCCGTGCCGGGCGCCGTTGCGTTCAGCACGATCATCCGGCTCAGGAGTGCGGCAAGAGTATCCTGTTCGCTGGCATCGAACATCGCACAAAGCTGGCGCTCTGCGGCCGCATGGTCGACCATCGCACGGTTCGCGATGTCGAGCCCCTTGCGGGTCAGCTCGACGCGAACGCCGCGGCCATCGGCGGAATCGCTGGAGCGGCGGATGTAGCCCTGTGCCTCGATACGACGCAGCAGATTGGAGATCCCGCCCGAGGTGAAAAGCATGGTCGCCTGCAGTTGCGACGGTGACAGCCGGTGCGGCGCTCCGGCAGCACGCAGCGTGGCCAGCACCGCATAGGCGGGGTAACGCAGGTCGTACGGCGCCAGGGACGCGTTGACCGCCTTGATGATGATGTCCTGCAGCATGAGGATGCGGCCAACGACAGCTTTGCCGGAACAGTCGATGTCCGGCCGCTCCCGGCGCCACTGCGCCATGCCGCGGCCGACGAGGTCGAAGCGCGTGGACGCCGCCACATCCCGCTTCGAAGCCTCCGGTCCATCGCTTTGCGTTCGCCGTGACATTCGGCCATCCTTCGCTGCTGCCTCATATTAGGACATCCGGCACGCGATTGGCTCGTTGTGAGGCAAAATATCTTTCTTGAAAGGTATATGGTTTAGCGCTAGCGTCGCCCTGTCCATTTGGGGTGCAGCGCCATGTCATTGCGTCTTGCCACGCTTGCCGTCGCCATCGGTCTGGCTTGCGCTGGCCAGGCTCAGGCGCAGCAGCTCACCGTCGCGACGTTCGGCGGGTCGTTCCTGACTGACACGAAGACGTGCGTCATCCAGCCGTTCGAGAAAGCGACCGGCGCGACGGTGGCCGTCCAGCAGGGAAACTCGGTGCAGATCGCCGCTGCCATTCGCGCGATGGGCGGTCATCCGACCTATGATGTCGCCTACATGGACAATTCACTGGCGACGCAGCTCAAGAACGAAGGCTTGGTCGAGCCGCTGGACGTCAGCAAGCTCGTCAGTTATCCCGAAGTCGACAAAAATGCATTTGGACCCGACAACAACTATGTGACATTCGAGGTGTCGGCGACCGCGCTTGTGTACGACCCCAAGATGGTCAAGACGCCGCCGACCTCCTGGAACGATTTGTTCGACCCGAAATACAAAGGTCGCATGGCGCTGGGCGACATCACCGGGACGTCCGGTGTCCAGACATTGCTCGCGATCAACCGGCTGAAGGGCGGTACTCTCGACGACATCGGCCCGGGCCTTGCGGCGATGAAGGCGATCGTGCCGGACGCCGTGACACTTTATACGCAGGCGGATCAGCTTCTCGCCCTGTTCCAGCGCGGCGACATCGTGCTGGCGCCTTGGTATCCTGACCGTGCCGGCTCGGCGATCAGCAAGGGGTTTTCGCTCGCGGTAGCGTACCCGAAGGAAGGCGCAGTTGGCATCAAGCCTGTACCTGGTGATTCCGAAAGGCACCGCGAACACGGCGCTGGCGCTGAAATACATCGATACGGTGCTTTCGCGCGACAGCCAGACCTGCTTCACCGAACGGCAGTATGCGGCGCCAGTCAACCAAACGGTGAAACTGACCGAGAAGGTGGCGAGGATCGTTGCGACCGGCGACGATTACAAGCGGCTGTGGTTCCCGGACCCGCAGGCGGTCGCGTCGCATCTTCCGGACTCGGATTCGCCGATGGCAGCGCGAGGTGGCGCACTGAT
Source organism: uncultured Pseudomonadota bacterium (assembly GCA_963764895.1). Taxonomy (GTDB): domain Bacteria; phylum Pseudomonadota; class Alphaproteobacteria; order Acetobacterales; family Acetobacteraceae; genus CAVXUK01. The sequence goes on along the minus strand of CAVXUK010000004.1, from coordinate 881,395 downwards.
CGGGCGGCCGGGAGGGGAAGGCGTCGGTGGCCAACCTCGTTGTCCGCAAGCTGACCAAACGCTACGCCGGCCAGGCTGTCGTGGCTGGCGTCGACCTCGATGTAGCGTCCGGTGAGTTCGTGTCCCTATTGGGTCCGTCGGGCTGCGGTAAAAGCACATTGCTCCGGATGCTGGCGGGTCTCATTCCGCCCAGCTCCGGCGATGTACTGGTGGGCGGGACGAACATCACCGGCTTGCCCGCGCACCGGCGCGGATTGGGGCTGGTGTTTCAATCCTACGCCCTGTTTCCGCACCTGACGGTTGCCGACAATGTCGGTTTCGGTCTGCGCCGCCAAGGTATGCGGGGCGCGGAACTGCAGCAACGCGTGCGGGATGCACTCGCGCTCGTGCGCCTGGGCCATCTCGCCGACCGTCTCCCGAGGCAACTTTCCGGTGGCCAGCAACAGCGGGTGGCGCTGGCTCGTGCCGTCGCGCCGCGGCCACGCATTCTGTTGCTGGACGAGCCGTTGTCCAATCTCGATGCGCAGCTGCGCGACGAGATGCAGATCGAGATCAAGCGTTTGCAACGAGACCTCGGCATCACCAGCGTTTTCGTCACTCACGACCAGTCGGAAGCGCTATCGTTGTCCGATCGTGTCTGCGTGCTCAGCCATGGTGTGGTGCAGCAGATCGGCACGCCGGAGGCTATCTATCACGCGCCGGCAAACGGATTCGTCGCCGGCTTCATCGGGCGTTCGAATCGTCTGGCCGGACGCGTGGAAGCGGCAGACGCCGGTGGACTTGTATTGCGCCTGCCCGACGGCACGATACTGTATAGCGCGGACATGCGGGCGACGCAGGGGGCTGATGTCGATATCATCATCCGCCATGATGCCATACGGCTGACGCCCGACGCCCAGGCCGCGACCGGGCTGCCCGCAGTCATCACGCTCCGGTCGTTTTCCGGGGCGCAGGTGCAGCTCGTCATCCGGCTGGATACGGGAACGGAACTTGTCACCGAATTCCCAAGCGGGAAGGGTGATGTGGCCCTGCCGGCCGGCACGCGCGTGTACGCATCGGTGGACCCGGCCGCCGTGTTCGTGGCGGAGCGGTCGGCTTGACGATGCGGAACGAGAGGCGGGCGGGTTTCCTGCTGATCACGCCGCTCGGCTTGGTGCTGCTCGTTGCGTTCATCGCTCCGGTTCTGCTGATGCTGCCGACCAGTTTTCGGGTCTATGAACCAGGGGTGGGTATCAGGCCAGGATGGACGCTGCACAACTACACGCAAATCGTCACCGACCCGTACTTCCATGAAGTACTGGGCCGCACCTTCGTCATGGGGTTGTCGGTCACGGCGATCTGCCTGTTGCTGGGCTATCCGCTCGCGCTGGTCCTGGCCCGCTCCAGCGGGGCCGCGCGCAGCTGGTTGACGCTGCTGGTCGTGTTTCCACTCACGCTGAATTTGGTGGTGCGGTCCTTCGGATGGATCTCATTGCTGTCGAACCGCGGCCTGATCAACAACGCCCTCATGGCGCTCGGCATCACCGATATGCCGGTCCGCATGATGTTCAACCTGACCGGGCTGATCATCGGACTGACGCATATCTATCTGCCCTTCATGGTCATGGTGCTGACGGCGTCGCTGCAAGCATTGCCGCGGGACGTCGAGGCCGCCTCCGCCACGCTCGGCACCGGACCGTGGAAGACCTTCCTGCTCGTCACGCTGCCACTGACAGCACCCGGCATGTTCGCCGGCAGCGTGCTCGTATTCGTGCTGACGATCAGCGCGCTGGTCACGCCGCGCTTGCTCGGCGGCCCGGCGTACAAGGTGATGGCCACGGCCATTTACGATGAGTTTCTAAGCAGCCTCGACTGGCCGTCCGGTGCCGCACTCGCTTTCGCGCTGACGTTCTTTGCAATCGCGACCGTCGCTGTGGCCGGATGGCTGACGCGGCGCTGGACGGCCGCGCGATGACGGACGGCCCGATCCCGTTCGGCCTGCGCATCGTCGCTGGGCTGATCTTCGCGTTCCTGCTGTTGCCGGTCGTCGTGGTGATCCTCGCTTCATTCAGCAGCACCGCCTATCTGAGCATTCCGCCGGAAGGTCTCACGCTGCAGTGGTTCGGCGAGGTGTTCAACAATCCGGGCTACCTCGCGGCGATCGGCCTCAGTCTGGAACTGGCGGGCGCGTCCACGCTGCTGGCCGTGCTTCTCGCGGTGCCGGCATGTTACGGGCTTCATCATAAATGGCTGCCTTTCAGCACGGGTATCACTAACCTGCTGATGTCGCCGCTGATCTTCCCCGCCGTGGTGATCGGTGTCGCCCTGCTACAATATGTCAGCCTGCTCGGGCTGCGGGGCAGTTTCATCACGTTGATGCTCGCGCACACCGTCATCGTCACGCCGTACATCGTTCGCACCGCCCTGGCCGGATTGTCCGGCCTGGACCCTGCGCTGGAGGAAGCGGCGCGCGTTCTCGGGGCCAGCAGGGCGCTGGCCTTTGCCCTCGTCGTGTTGCCGGTTATCCGGACCTCACTCGGCGCTGGAATCGTTTTTGCCCTCATCACCTCGTTCGACGAAGTGCCGGTCACGGTGTTCCTGCTGCCGCCAGGACAAGCGACGCTGCCCGTCACGATATTCACCGCGATCGACCAGGGCGTGGACCCATCGGTCGCGGCCGTTTCCACGTTGCTGATCGTCGCCACCGCGATCCTGCTCGTCATCCTCGAGCGGTTCGCCGGCGCACGTCGCCTGTTCTGACAAGGAGTTCTGATATGACATTGACCAGCCGGGGATTCCCGCTGTTCCTGACCTTCGATCTGGACGCGGAGACGATGTGGACGGCGCGCGATCCGAGCTACGCGGAACGGCCAATCCTGATGTCGCAGGGCGCCTATGGTTGGAAGGTCGGCGTGCCGCGCATTCTGGCACTGCTGCGGCGCTACGGCTTGCAGGTCACATTTTTTGTGCCCGGCGTCATCATCGAGCAGCGCCCGCAGGTGATCGAGGCGATCCTGAAGGATGGTCACGAGATTGCCCATCACAGCCATACCCATCGCTGGATCCTGACGCTGTCGCGGGAGGAAGAACGCGAGGAGATGGAGAAGGGGATTGAGGCGATCAAGCGCGCTACCGGCAAGGCGCCGCGTGGCTGGCGTTCGCCGGCTGCCGAGCTGAGCCCGATCAGCCTCGACCTGCTGCAGGAATACAAGTTCGACTACTCGTCCAATTTCTTCGACGACGACAGCCCCTACCTGCTCGAAATCGGCGGCAAGCGCACGAACATCGTCGAGCTGCCATTCCGCTGGGTGCTGGATGACGCGCCGTTCTTCCAGGTACTCGATCGTGCTGCCGGGGCGGACCATGCATCCGCCGTCGTCGGTGCTGGAGTCGTGGAAGACCGAGTTCGACATGCTCTATGCCGAAGATCGGATGATGATGATCGGATTCCACCCGCAACTCATCGGCCAACCCTCGCGCCTGTGGGTTCTGGACAAGCTGATCGAACATGCCCTGTCGCACAGCAATGTCTGGATCGGCCGCTGCGACGAAATTACTGACGACATCCGTCCCCGTCTGGTGGCCGCGTGATGGCGGTGTTGCAGGGACGCCGCATTCTGGTGGTGGGCGGCGTCGGTGGCATTGGCCAGGCGACGGTGCGTCTGTGCCAGCAGGCGGCGGCACAGGTGGCGGTGATCGACCGTACCGATTGGCCGGCGGGCTTAATGCCCGCGCCGCCGTCGTTTCCTGCCGACGTGCGCCAGACATCCGCGATCGAAGCCGCGGTCGCAGCCGCGGCCACCACCCTCGGAGGTTTGGATGGCGTGGTCTACAGTGCCGGTATCGACTTGCAGGCACCGCTCGCCGAAACGCAGGATTCGGCGTGGGAGGCGGTGCTGGACGTGAACCTGACCGGCGCCATGCGGGTCTGTCGTGCTGCGCTACGCCATTTTGCGCCCGATGGCGGCAGCATCGTGCTTGTGTCGTCCGGTGCCGGGCTTCGGCCTCTACCGGATCGGACCGCGTATTGCGCCTCCAAGGCCGGCCTGAACATGCTCGCCAAAGCGCTCGCGGCCGAACTGGCGCCGCGCGGAATCAGGGTCAATGCGCTTTGTCCAGGCGCGGTCGAGACGGGCTTGTTCCGTTCCGGGTTCACCGACGTCCCGGACATCGACACTGCCATTGCCGAAGTGAAGGCTCGCTATGCCCTGCAACGGATTGCCGACCCGGAAGAGATCGCGCGCGCCATCCTGTTCCTGACCAGCGCCGATGCCAGCTACGTCACCGGCATCGCGATGGCCGTCGACGGCGGGCGGACTTTCCATTGAGCGCGCCAGCATGGTCCGGACGGTTCGCCGGGCAGGTGGCGATGGTCACTGGCGCGGCCAACGGTATCGGCGAGGCGTGTGCCCGCCGATTGGCCACGGAAGGTGCGGCCATTGCCGTCATCGATCGTGACCCTCTGATCGTCGGGCGTTTCGCCGACCTGCCATCCGAGCGCTGCTTAGCAATGCAAGGGGACTGTACCGACCAGGCCACGCTGGAACAGTTTGCCGCGCAGACCCAGGCGGCGCTCGGTGAGCCGACGGTTCTCGTCAATAATGTCGGTCAGAGCGCGCGGGAACGAGGCAGCCGTTTCGCGGAGTCCGGGGAGGCGGTGTGGCGCTTCGTGCTGGAAGTATCCCTGCTGTCGGCCATGCGCCTCACGCGGATCGTCGCCCCTGGCATGCAGGCGCGGAACGCAGGGCGCATCCTGACCATGTCCAGTGACGCTGCTTTCGTGGGCGACGCCGGGCTGGTCGACTACGCCACCGCGAAGATGGGGTTGGTCGGCTTTACCCGCGCCCTGGCACGAGAGTTGGCGCCACACGGCGTCACCGTTAACGCGGTGGCGCCCGGCGCGGTGCGCACGCGTGCCCACGACACGCTGTCGCCGGAGGTGCTCGACCGCATCCGCGCCGGCACGCCGGCAGGCTTCATCGCTGCGCCCCAGGACGTGGCCGGCCTGATCGCCTATCTTGCCAGCCCGGAGGCGCGCTTCATCACCGGGCAGACGATCCTCATCGATGGCGGCAGGTGGATGCTGTGAGCCGTCGCAGCCTGGAAGGAACGCGCGCATGAGCGAGATCGCCGATCTGACCGCGGTGGAGATGGCAGCTGCCATCCGCGCCCGTACCCTCTCGCCGGTGGAGGTGGTGCGGGCGGCGCTGGACCGTATCGAAGCTGGCCGCGAGCTGAACGCGTTCATCACGGTGACCGGCGAGGCTGCGCTGGCAGCGGCCAGGCAGGCCGAGGCGGCGGTGATGGCGGGCGACGGCCTGAAGCCGCTGCACGGCATCCCGTTCTCGGTGAAGGACCTGACGGCAACCGCCGGGGTGCGCACCACAATGGGCTCGGCGATCTTTGCGGACTATGTCCCCGCCGAGGACGCGGTATCAGTTGCCCGGGCGAAGCAGGCCGGGGCAATTCTGATCGGCAAGACCACCACGCCCGAGTTCGGCCATAAACAACTGACCGAAGCCCCGATCTTTGGTCTCACGCTCAATCCGATCGACCGCTCGGTCACCTGCGGCGCGTCCAGCGGAGGGGCGGCGGTCGCCGTCGCCACCGGCATGGGGCCGATCGCGCTCGGCACGGATGGCGGTGGGTCGATCCGCATCCCGGCCGCCTGCTGTGGCGTCGTCGGGTTCAAGGCGACGCTAGGCACGGTGCCGCACCTGCAAGTGCCTGACCTGTTCGCGGCAAATTCGTTCACCGGCCCGATGGCCCGCACGATGGCAGATACCGCGCTGCTGTTCGGCGCGATCGTGGGGCCGCATCGCATGGACCCGTACGGTCAGGCCGTACCGCCGCCGAGCACATCGCCCGCGAGCCTCGCCGGCCTGCGTGTCGCCTGGATGCCGCGCTGTGGCAACCGCCTGCTCGACGCGGAAGTCGAAGTTGCCACGTCGGTGGCAGTCCGGCGCATGCATGGGGCTGGCGCCACCGTCGAACTGATCGAACCGGACTTCGTCGGGCTGGAGCCGCATTTCCTGGTTATCCTGGAATCCGGCGTCGCCTCGCGCGTGGCGCCGCACCTTGCCCGGTTTCGCGACCGCCTCGATCCTCACTTGATCGAAACGGTCGAAAAGGGGCTGCAGCACAGCGCGGTGGCGTTGCAGAACGCAGGTGTGGCGCGCACGGCCATGTTCCGGACAATGCAACAGCTTTTCGCGCAGTACGATGTGATCGTCTCGCCGGTCCTGTCGGCCCCCCCGCCGCCGCTGGACGAGCGGTTGCCGGACGGACCGGTGCTGGTGGGCGGCGAGCCGAGCGGTCCGATCCGCGGCGGCCTGTATCCCTACACGTTCCCGTTCAACCTCACGGGCCATCCGGCCCTGGCGATGCCGTGCGGGCGGACACGCACCGGTCTGCCAATCGGCTTGCAGCTCGCCGGACGCTGGCACGAGGACCATCGTCTGCTCGGCATCGGTGCGCTGCTTGAGGCCGAACTCAAGGATGTCTGGACGACCGCCGTCGTTAATCCCTGAAAACGTATCGGCCGCATCGCGAACGATGCGGCCGATGGTCGCGCGCCGTCAGGCCCGCCAGTCCGGTGTCGAACCCGCGATCATGCGCAGCGCCGACTGCCATGCCATTTCGTAGTGCTCCAGGGCGTCCGCACGGTTGAACTGGGCGGCGGTGTGCTGGCGCACTTCCTCGGGCGGCAGGACCAGTTCGCTGCCGCCGGCCAGCGCCTGCACCTGAGCCTGACAGGCCCGTTCCAGGTAGTAGATGTTGTGCCACGCCTCGGGGATGGTGCGCCCGCCCACCAGCAGCCCATGGTTGCGCAGAATCATGGCCTTGTGCGGCCCGAGATCGCGTACCAGCCGGTCTCGCTCGTCCAGGTCGAGGGCGATCCCCTCGTAGCCATGGTAGGCAAGATGCCCGTAGAACTTGAGCGCGTGCTGGCTGATCGGCAGCAGCCCCTGCTTCTGCGCCGACACGGCGATGCCGGCCGCGGTGTGCGTATGGACGACACACGATAGGTCGTGGCGTGCCATATGGATCGCCGAGTGGATGCAGAACCCGGCCGCATTCACCCGCCGGCTGCCAGCCTCGTCCTGCACGATGTTGCCGTCGAGGTCGATTTTGACCAGATCGGACGCGCGCATTTCATCGAACAGCACGCCGTACTGGTTGATCAGGAAGTGGTTCTCCGGTCCGGGGATACGCACGCTGATATGCGTGTAGATCCAGTCGGTCATCCGGTGATGGGCGACGAGCCGGTACAAGGCCGCGAGGTCGCATCGCAGCTGCCATTCCGCCTCTGACGCGCCGACGAGTGATGCGGGAGTTGTCAGGATGTTCATGCGGGAGGCCTTTCTACTGCATGGCAGCGAGTTTCTGCGCGCCTGCGCGAGCGCGTCAAGCGAGCAACCGTCTATATCCCCAGATATGCCCGCCGCACCGACTCGTCGGCGGCGATCTGTTGCGCTGGGCCGGACAACACCACGCGCCCTGTCTGCAGCACATGCGCGTGATCGGCGATGCTCAGGGCCTCCGCCAACCGCTGCTCCACCAGCAAGACAGTGACGCCGAGCGCCCGGATGCGGGTGACGGCGGCGAGGATGTCGTCCACCAGTCGCGGCATCAGCCCCTGGCTCGGCTCGTCCAGCATCAACAGGCGTGGCTGGGTCATCAGCGCGCGCCCGATCGCCAGCATCTGCTGCTCGCCGCCGGACAGCGTCTCGGCGCGCTGCGTGAGACGCTCGCGCAGGCGGGGGAACAGGTCGAACACGAGGTCGAGCGGGGCGAACCGGTTGGTCTCACCGCGTCGCGCATAGGCGCCGAGCCGCAGATTGTCGCTAACTGCAAGACGGGGAAATGGCCGCCGGCCTTCCGGCACCAGCGCCACGCCCAGCCGCGCCACCCGCCACGCGGGCAGCCGGTCGAGCCGCGTGCCGTCGAAGGTGATGCTGCCGTCGACCGGCACCAGACCGGCGATCGCCTTCAGCAGCGTGCTCTTGCCCGCACCGTTGGCGCCGACCACAGCGACGATCGCGCCGCGCGGGATCTCCAGGCTGACGGATTGCAAGGCCCGCAACCCGCGATAGCCGGCCGACACGCCCTCAAGCCGCAGCATAACGCTCACCCAGGTAGGCGCGGATGACTGCCGGGTTGCGCACCACCTCGGTGGGCGTGCCGATCGCCAGCAGCCGCCCGAGATCGAGCACCACGGCGCGGTCGATCAGCGGCAGCAGCACCTCCATGACGTGCTCCACCATGACGACCGTGATGCCCTGGTCGCGCACGCTGCGGATCAGGGCCACGCCCGCCTGAGCCTCGGCGGGGGTCAGGCCGGTCAGCATTTCGTCGAGCAGCAGCAGGCGCGGGCGGGTGGCCAGCGCGCGCGCCACTTCCAGCCGGCGCTTTTCGGGTGGCGTCAGCGTTCCGGCCGGCGCATCCGCGCGGGCGGCGAGGCCGGTCGCCTCCAGCACCGCGGCGGCCTCCGTCATCGCCGCCCGCGTGCGCCCGGCATGGGCGAAGGCGCCGACCATGACGTTCTCCAGCACGGTCATCGAATCGAAGCTGCGCACGATCTGGAACGTGCGCGCGATCCCGGCGCGGGCGGCGGCGAGTGGCCCGCGGCCGGAGACCTGCTTGCCGTCGAAGCGGACCTCCCCGCGATCAGGCGCGATTTCGCCGGCGATCATGTTGAACAGAGTGGTTTTGCCGGCGCCGTTGGGGCCGATCAGGCCGACGATCTCGCCCGCCTGCACGCCGAACGAGAACGTCGACGTTGGCGGCGACGCCGCCGAACGCGCGGCTGACGCGATCGACCTCAAGCAGCGGTGGCATCGGTTGGCCCCGTGCGGCGTGGCGCCCTGCGGCCGGCGCGCAGCAGATGGACGATGCCCTCCGGCCGCAGCAGCGCCACAGCGACGATCAGCGCGCCGTAGATCATCAGGTCGCTGCCGCGGCCGGCGCCCCCAAGGTAGCTGCGCGACAACTCGCTAATCGGCACTTGTACGGCGGCGCCGAGCACCGGCCCCCACAGCGTGCCGACGCCGCCGATCACAGCCGGCAGGGCGATCAGGATCGAAAGCTGCAGCGACATCACGCTGTCGGGGTCGATATAGCCGACATATTGCGCGAAGATCGCGCCACCGATGCCAGTCAGGCCGCCACTGATGGCCGCCGCCGCCATCTTGCTCGGCAACAGGCGCACGCCGAGGCTGCGCGCCGCCACGGGATCGTCGCGCATCGCCCGCCACGCATAGCCCCAGCGGGACCCCTCGATCAGCCAGGACGCCAGCCACGAGGCGGCCGCGAACAACAGGACCAGATAGTGGAACGGCAGCTTGCTGGTGCGGAACTGCAGGTCGATCCAGCTTTCCTGGGTGAACGGCACATAGACGCCGGTGGCGGCGCCGACGAAATCCCAGTTCAGCACCAGCAGGTAGACGATCTGGGCGACCACCAGCGTGGCGATCGCGTAGTAATGGCCGGACAGGCGGAAGCATGGCCAGCCGACCAGCAGCGCGGCGGACCCGGCGATCGCGCCACCCACGAACATGCCGATGGTCGGTGGCACGCCCAGGCGCACGAACAACAATGTCGAGACATATCCGCCGATGCCGAAATACAGCGAATGGCCCAGCGAGATCTGTCCGCAATAGCCGCCCAGGATGTTCCATGCCTGCGCCAGACCTGCATAGAGCAGCGTCAGGATAATCAGGTTCTGCGTATAGACGTCGCGGATCGGCAGCGGCAGCACGGCCAGCGCCGCCAGCACGATCGCGCCCACGGCAAGCTGCTGCCGGCGGCGGCGCAGGATGGCGTTGTCAGTCACATGCGCCACCACCGTCACAGCCGGCCGAACAGGCCGCGCGGGCGGAACATCAGCACCGCGAGGTAGATCGCGAACATGCCCACCTGCTTCAGCGACGGCTCCAGCACCAGCGCGGTCAGCGCTTCCACCTCGCCGATCAGCAGCCCGGCGACCAATGCCCCGAGCAAGCTGCCGAACCCGCCGAGCGCGACGGTGACATAGGCTGTCAGCGCGAAGTCCACGCCGACATTGGGTGAGACGTAGTAGAACTGCGCCAGCATCACGCCAGCGACGCCGACTGCGGCGCACCCGAGCCCCCAGCCGAGGGCGAAGATGTGGTCGCGGTTAATGCCGATCAGCGCCACCGCATCTCGATCCTCCCGCGTCGCTTCCAGCGCCCGGCCGAATTCGGTGCGTGAAATCAGCAGCAGCGCCGCGAAGGCGAGCAGGCAGACAACGGCCGCCACGACCTGGGCCAACGGCAAATGCAGCCCATGCAGCACCAGACTGCGGTTGCCGAGGAAGCTGTCGTCGATGCTGCGAAAATCGCCACCGAATATGAATTGCGCCGCGCCGGTCAGGAAGATGCCGAGCCCGAAGGTGACGAAGATCTGCACCATGCCGCGATTGGCCACGACGCCGAGCGCACGGCCGATGAGCCCACGATAGACCGCCATGCCGAACACGAACAGCAGCAGCACGACAAGCGGCAGTTGCAGCACCAGCCCGGCGCCGGTCGCCGCATGGATGGCGAAAGCCGCGTACATCGCCAGCATGAGGAACTGGCCGTGGGCAAAGTTCACCACGTCCATCAGGCCGAAGATCAACGACAGACCCGCGGCGACAAGCGCATAGACCAGCCCGGTCAACAGACCGAGCACGACCACCTGCAACAGCAGCGCGGATGTCACGATGCTGGTGTCACTTGCCGACGTTCCAGATTGCCGGTGCCGCGGCAACGTCGAACGGGAACACCGTCCGCCAACCGCCGCCCTGGATTTGCTGGATTACCGGATCGGCCTCGGTGTTCTGCCCGGTTGTATCGAATGCCACGCCGCGCCACGGCATGATCGTCTGATCGCCGGGAATATGTGTCGCGACCAGGGCCATGCGGATGGCCTCCGGCTCGGTCGACCCGGCGCGGTCGATCGCATCCGCCAGCACCTGGAGTGCCGTGATCTCACGCGATGTCAGGTCGTTGAGGTCCTTACCCGTTTGCGCGTGGAACATCGCGTTGACCGGCACGATGGCCGGCCGCGACTTGGTGGCATCCAATGCGAAGGCGGACCGGCTCATGACTCCCTCGGCCAGCGGCCCGACGGCATCGAGGAAGCTCTGCTGCACGAAGCCGGCATCCTGGGCGAGCAGCGCCTTTGGCGTGTAGCCGGTCTCGTGCATCTCGCGCATCAGCAGGATGGCGTCGCTCGTGTAGGAGGACGGCATCACGACGTCGGCGTCGGCCGCGTGCAGCCGCTCCACCTCGGTGGACAGCGAGGGCGAGTTGGCGCGGTAGCGGATGTCTGCCGTTACTTTGATTCCGGCCGCCTCCGCGTCCTGCCGCTGCACTGTGGCGCTGTCGCTGCCGAAGATCGAGTCCTCGTGGATCAGAGCGACGCTATGGACCTGCCGCCCGGTCTGCTGGCCGATCGCCTTGAAGAAGTCGAACATCGCCCCGGTGAACATCACGTCGGTTGGCGAGGTGCGGAAGAACCAGTGCAGGCCGCGCTGTGTCAGCGTCGGCGAGGAATTGTCGGCCGATATGTAGGGGATTTGGTAACGTTCGGTGACCTGACTGATGGTGGCCGCGGTCGCGCTGGTGTAGCTGCCGACGATGGCCGCAACGTGCTCCTGCGTGATCAGCCGTTCGGCTTCGGCGCGGGCCGTTTGCGGGCTGTTCTGGCTGTCGGCGAACACCAGGCGGATATGCGCGCCGCCAAGGTGCGGCAGCCCGCCGCCGGCACCGAGTTGCATGGCCACATTGTGCTGCCCGTTGATGATCTCGGCTTCCGTCATCAGCGCGGCGCGCGCATCGATGCCGACCTGCGCGGAATTGCCGGTCAGCGGGTAAATCACCCCGATCGCCACGTCTTCGGCCGCGCGCACCGGCCGCGCCGGCGTCAGCGAGAGGGGCGCAAGCAGCAGCACCGCCAAGCCGGCGCGGCGGATGCGAGATGCGATGTCCATACCGTGTTGTCTCCGGAGTTGCGGGAACGGGCGGGGCGGGTGGCAGCATGCGAAACGCATGTCGTCGGCCAGCTGTGACGATACCATCATTATGATGCCGCATAACGAAGGGCGCTATCCGCCCCGATGCGGCCCGCGCACATGGCCGGATCACAAAACCCGGAACGGCCGCATAGGTTCCTCCCGGATCGGGCCGCCGCGACGCTGGGCGCCGAGTGCTCTGCTTCGAGCCAGGCGCTGCTTGCCCGTCAGGCCGCCATCGGCCGCGTCGCGGTGGAAAGCTCCTGAAAATGGTCGCGGATATGCTCCGCAGCGCGCAGCGCCAGGGCCGAAATGGTCGCCGTCGGATTCACCACGCCGCCAGTCGCCAGCACGCTGCCGTCCATGAGGAAGAGGTTGGGCACGTCCCAGGTCTGGTGCCACTTGTTGACCACCGATGTCTCGGGGGCCGCGCCCATGCGGCACGTGCCGATCATGTGCCAGGCCGGGGTCCGGTACACGCCGTTGGCATCCAGGTAATCCTGTAGCCGGTACTCGAAGGCGCCAGCCGCCTTGGCGATATCGACGAGCCGGTCCAGCATGAAGGCCATCATGCGGCGATCGTTCTCGCCTGGCCGATAGAACAGCCGTGCTACCGGCACGCCGTCCGAGTCGCGCTCGTCCGGGTCCAGGGTTACGCGGTTGTCCGGGTTCGGCAGGTCGTCGCCGATGGCATGGATGCCAATGCCATGGCCGAAATGCCGCTCGAACCAGTCATGGTGGCCGCGGCCCCAGGGCGCCCGTGCCTCGGCGACCCAGCCCGCCGCGACCTCTCCGGCGGCCGAGGTGCTGGTCAGGCAGTTGAAATTGAAGCCATTGACGAAGCCCCGCGAGATATCGGTCTCGGCGAATTCGCGGCTGATGAGCGAGGCGACGTAGCCCATATGGCCTTCGATGCGGCGGTCGAGCCACATTTCCGATGACACCAACGTATGGTGCAGCAGGTTGCGGCCGACCTGATCGGAACTGTTCGCCAGATTGTCGCTGGCCAGCAGCAGGCGCGGGGTGCCGACGCCGTTGGCGGCGACTATGACCACGCGCGCGGGTTGGAACTCCGTCTGCCCGGTGGTGCGATCGATGTAGACGGCGCCCGTTGCGCGCCCGTCGCGTCCCTTTTCGATGCGCAGCACACGCGCATGGGTCCGCAGACGCACGCCGGCGGCCAGTGCCTTTGGCCAGATCGAAAGCGAATACTTGCTCATCGAGCCACGCGGGCAGCCGGAACAGATGCCGCAGCCGTTGCAGCCTGGCCGGCCATCGTAATCTTCCGAAATGACCGCCGCTTCGGCCGGCCACCAGTGCCAGCCGAGCGTATCGAAGGCCCCCGCCAGCGTACGCGCCGCTTCGCTGACCGGGAGCGGGCCTGTGGGCGGCGCCTCGCGCGGAGGCATCGCGGGGTCGCCGGGCAGCCCGCTCGTGCCGATGAGGCGGTCGGCCTGCGCGTAGAATGGCGCCAGATCCTCGTAGCTGATCGGCCAGTTCGGCTGTAACCCGTGCTCTTCGCCCTTGCGGAAATCGGAGGGGCGGTAGCGTGGCCAGATCGCGCCATAAACGTTGGTCGAGCCGCCGACGCCATTCCACATCAGCACCTGGGAAGAATTCGTCTTCACCGGGAAGTCGTCCGGATGGTGCCGCTTGTTCACGTCGGCGCTCCAGCGTGTCTTGCGCTGCCAGCTCCAGTCGGAGCTGTAGTGGGGGTGGTCGCCTGCTTCGACCCAGCCGCCCTGCTCCAGGCACACCACGTCCAGCCCCGCCCGCGCCAGCACCAGGGCGGCCAGCGACCCGGTCGCGCCCGAACCGATGATCAGGACGTCGGCAGTCTGCGTCGGTTTCATTGCTTGCGTCCCCAGCTCAGCGTGCGCTCGTCGGCCAGATCGAGCGTTTCTGCCGCCACTCGCTTGACGGAATCGGTCGGCGTCCATGTGCCGCGCCCATGTTGCGGCCTGTCGCGCGCGGCATCGAAGCGCGGCAGCTTGTAGCCGGTGACATGCGGCCGCAGCTTGTAGGCGTGCCCATGCGCGTTGATCGCCAGGACCACGACGGGGCTCTCGTAATAGGCCATGTACACGGCATCACGGACCCAGCCGAACAGTTCGGCGTCGCCGGCCTCCCAGGCTGCCACCGCCGCAACACGTGCGTCTTCGTCCGCCGAAAGCAGCGCCGGGGCGTGCGGCCGCAGCGCGGCGAGCAGCGTGTCGAGCGCGTCGTCACCGCGCACCTGCACGAGCCGCGAGGCCAGCATGGATTGCACGCCGACCGTGGCGGCGGCGGGCCAACCGGCGGCACCGGGGATCAGCGTATCGACCAGCGCGGCCAGCAGGCCCGCCGCATCGACGGCGTTCGTGGTGTCTGTCATCGCTCACCCCTGCCGGTCGCACGGTGCCAGACTCGCCCGGCGATGACTGCACCCTCGGCGACGATGCGGCGCTCACCGATCATGACCTCGTCCACCACGTCCTCGTACTCGAAGCGTCCCTCGCTCACGCGCAGCAATGAGGCGTCACCGACGCTGCCGGGCGTAAGGCTGCCGAGCTCCGGCCTGCCCAGCGCCCTGGCGGCATTGACCGTGGAAGCTGCGATCACGTCGGCCAGGCTCATTCCCAGACACAGGAATTTCGACATCGTGGTCACCTGGTCGTAGGCAGGGCCGTTGATGCAAAGCTGGTGGACATCAGACGATATGGTGTCCGGCAAAAACCCTGCGGCCAGCATCGGGCGCGCGGTGGCGTAGGCGAACGAGCCTTTCCCGTGGCCGATATCGAACAGCACCCCGCGTTCACGCGCCCGCAGCACGGCCGGCCGCACGCGGCCGTCCGGCCGCACCGGCGCGTTCGGAAACGGGCGGAAGCAATGCGTCAATATATCGCCCGGCCGCAACCGGTCCACGACGGCTTCATAGGTCGGTGGCGGCTCGTCGATATGGACCATGAGCGGCAGCCCCGTCTGTTCCGCCGCCTGCATCGCCACGTCGAGCGGCGCGATCCCGCTGTCACCCGAGGCATGACGGCCGAGCCGGACCTTCACGCCCACGATCATGTCCCGGTTTGCCTCGATCACTTCGACCGTGTCGCGTGCGGCCATGAGCCGCATGTCGTGGCTCTCGCCCACCATGATGCGGTTCGAGAAGGCATAGATTCCGGCGAACGAAATGTGCAGATAAGCGAGAATGCGGACGTCGCTGCGTTCGATTACGTGGCGGCGAAATCCGGCGAAGTTGCCGGGCCCGGCGGACCCGGTATCGACGCAGGTGGTGACACCGCTCCGCCGCCCGAAATCGTCCGCATCGATTCCCAGTGAGGTGCCGCCCCAATAGACATGCGTATGCAGATCGATCAATCCGGGCGTGACGATCTGGCCGCTGACATCCTCGACGTTCGTGGCGCCGAAGCCGAGGTTGTCGCCCACGGCGGCAACGCGCCCATCGGCGAACGCCACATCCGTCACGCGATCGAGGCCTTGTGACGGATCGAGGACACGGCCGCCACGGAGAACCAAATCAAACGCCATTTGTCACCGACTCGCTTGTGTTCGTGCCAACGAGAACCGACGATGCGAGCGCACCGATGCGCACGCCGCTCACTGCGTGGAAGACTGATACATTATCCCGCGGCACCGCCAAGGTGAGAGTCTCGCCCGGCCGGTAAGTGCGCGGGTCGGGACAGGTTGCCTTCACCAGGCTGCCGTCGGACAAGGCGACGTCAAGGAAGGTCACCGGCCCCGCCGGCTCGACCATCACCAAGGAGCCCTCGATCTTCAGGGTGTCCGGTCCGGGAGAGTGGGCCGGCAGCAGATCGTGCGGGCGCACACCGAGCACACTGTCGCCGCCGAGTCCGCCGCCCGCGAGCGAGCCGGGCAGAAAATTCATCTGCGGACTGCCAATGAAGCTGGCGACGAACTGGTTCGCGGGCTCCCGGTATACCGTCATCGGCTCCGCGAATTGCTGGAGGATGCCGGCGTTCATCACCGCGATACGGTCGGACATGACCATTGCCTCCTCCTGATCGTGCGTCACGAAGATGACGGTCAGGCCGAGTTCCTTCTGTAGCCGTTTGATTTCGGTGCGCATGCGCACGCGCAGGCTCGCGTCAAGGTTCGACAGCGGCTCATCCATCAGCAGAGCCGCCGGATTGCGTACGATGGCGCGACCGACCGCCACGCGTTGCCGCTGGCCGCCAGACAACTCGGCGGGTGCGCGATCGAGCAATGCCTCCAGGCCAAGGAGTTCCGCCGCCCACGCGACCTGCTTGCGGATCGTCTCCGGCGGGATATGTTGCTGATGCAACGGAAACGCGATATTCTCGCGCACGCTCATGTGCGGGTAGAGCGCATAGTCCTGGAAGACGAGCGCGATGTTGCGGTCACGCGGTGCGATGCGCCCCAAGTCCTGCTGGCCCAGGTGGATGCTTCCGGCGGTGATCTCCTCCAGGCCGGCGATGCAGAACAGCAGCGTGCTCTTGCCGCACCCGGACGGGCCAAGGAACGATACGAACTCGCCGTCCGCGACATCAAGGTCCAGACCTTGCAGCACCGGGAAGCTGGCGTAGCTCTTCGACACGTTCCTGATCGAAATGGATGCCATGGCTTTCAGCTCCGCTCAGCCCTTGACCGCGCCAGATAATGCGCCCTGCACCAGATAGCGTTGGAACAGGAACGCGACGGCGACGGGCGGCGCGATGGAGATGACGGTGGCTGCAAACATCGGACCGTATGTATAGAACTGGGCCTGGCTCAGGAAGCCGGCAAGAATCACCGGGATGGTCTGCGCCCGCGGCGTGGAGGTCAGGATGAGTGCGAACAGGAACTCATTCCAGCTTGCCAGGAAACAGAAGATCGCTGTGGCGACGATGCCCGGGCGGGCCACCGGCAGCAGAATCTTCCATAGCATCTTCGGCCGTGAACAGCCGTCGATCAGCGCCGCGCGGTCCAGGCTGCGCGGCACGCCCTCAAAATACGAGCGCATCATCCAGGCGCTCAGCGGCAGCAGGAACGAACAGTAAGAGACGATTAGCGCCGTGCGCGTGTCGATCAGGCCGACAGTACGAAAGCCGATGAAGAACGGCAGCACGAGCGTCAGTCCAGGCGTCATGCGCGTCAGCAGCAGGCCCCACAGCGTTGTCTTGAACAGCGGGGCCTTGTCGTGGCGGGCGAAGGCGTAGCCGGCCAGCGTGCCGAGCACGACACTGATTGCCGCCACCACCACGCCGACCACGAGACTGTTGAGCACCGAAAGCGGCACGCGCTCTGCCTGCACGCTGGTGGACTGGCCGCCGACATGGCCGGGCATTAGGACGGAGACGAAATTGCTCAGCGTCAGCGTGCTTGGCACGATGCTGGCGGGCGTGCGGATCAGGTCGGCCGCCGGTGTCAGGCTCATCAGCAACAAGGCGGCGACCGGCAGAGCCGACCACAGGAACACCAGCACAACCGATGCCCAAAAGCCGCCGCCGGCCAGCGCAGCCGCCAACTGGCGGGGCAGCAACCGCCTGCGCGTTCGGAACGGCGGCAGCACTGCCATCGCATGCTGGCGCCGACCGCCCGGCAGCGCCGCCAGTCCGGCGCTCTGCGCCCGCGACGCGCGCCGTGGGCCCAGAACCACGAAGTAAAATATTGCCAGCACGAAGCTCAACACGGTCAGCACGTATAGCACGGCCGCGCCCTCGCCGAACTTGAAGAACTGGAACGACAGCAGATACCCGAGCCACGCCAGTACAGTGGTCGCGCTACCCGGCCCGCCGCGCGTCATGATCCACAGGATGTCGAATGCCATCAGCGCGTTGATGGTGGCGATGATGGCGATGAATAGCAGGCTTGGCTTCAACCATGGCAGCGTGATGCTAAAGAACCGCCGAATTGCCCCCGCGCCGTCCAGCATGGCCGCCTTGTGCAGCGAACCGGGCATCGACTGCAGCCCGGCCAGCAGCATCAGGGCAGTCAGTGGCGCCTGATTCCAGACATTCACCAGCGCCACAAGATTGAGCGCGCGAAATCCGTCGCCCAGCCATGGGGTTGCCAATGCCGACAGGCCGAGATCGTTCAGCAGCCCGTTCAACGCACCGAAGTCGCCGGCAAACAGGAACGACCACAGCACGCCGACCGAAACCGGCGCCATTGCCCACGGCAGCAGCACGACACTGCGCAGGAAGCCACGGCCTGGAAATCGGACGTTCAGCACGAGCGCAAACACGCCGCCAAGCAGGGTAGTGCCGATTACGGAAAAGGCAGCGAAGTAGGCCGTCCGGGCCAGCGCCATCCACATATCGGCGTTGTTGCGCAGCGCCAGATAATTGCCGGCGCCGACAAATATCCAGTGGTGCGTGATGGGGTTGATGCGATTCAGGCTCAAGAACAAACTAAAGCCGAGTGGCACGCCAACCACCAGCAACACGATCAGCAGCGCCGGAGCGACAGCGAGATAGGCGAAACCGGGTACCCGCTCCGTGCGGCGTCCCCGCAGGGGAGCGGGCCCCGCGGGTGCAACTGTAGCGCCCGACATCGGTGGCGCTCCCTATTTCGCGCCGTGGCCCTATTGGTAGGACTTCTTGAGTTCGGTGGCCTTGCCGACGAGCGTGTCACATAGCTGATCGAGCGAACCGCTGCCGCGAATGTATTCCTGAACGTGCTGCATCATGAACAGATCCCACTCCGGGAACCACGTCGCTTTGGCGATCTTCCGCGACGTCGCGATGTCGAGCTGCTTGTTGCTGATAGCCAGATCGCGCCACTTGGAGAAGCTCGCCGCGACATCGGGATCGGCCATCACCTCCTTGTAGGCGGAGCCGAGGCCGAATTCGAGCGCCCAGCGCTTGATGACATGGTACTGCCCGTCTTTCGCCTTGCCGCCAAAGAACTGCAGCAGGTTCCAGACCCGGTCCTGATCCAGCGGCTGCGCCCCCATCAGGTAGACAGCAGTCCACGCGAAGGTGGAATGGGTCTTGCCCGGCATTAGAGCGTTGCGTACCTTGCCGGCGGCCTTCGAGGCTTTCGGATCGTTCGTTACTTTCTGGTCGTAGTCGTGCAGCACCATGAACGTGTGGCGGCCGGTGCAGTAGGCCGGCACACCCTCATCGGGCAGCGTCATGATATCAGCGGCAACGAGCCCTTCCTTGTACAGCGCCCGATGACCCTCCAGGACATGGCGGAACGCGGCATCGACCACGAGGTCGGAGTTGCTGTCGAATACCGGCGCACCCTCAGCATACCACAGCGAGAACAGGCTCCAGGAGAGCTCCGGCCATTTCTGGCCCCAGGCACTGTTGTACGGGGCATCGGAAATGCCGTCTTTTTTCAGCTTACGGCAGGCATCGAGCAGGCTGTCCCAGTCGGTCGGCACACCGACCCCGGCTTTGCTCAGATGCTCTTCGTTGTAGATGAAGGCGTTGTGGCCAGCATAATACGGCAGGCCGGCAAGCTTACCGTCCGGAAGCGACATGGACTGCACGCTTACCGGGAACATGTTCGCCTTCATGGCGTCTACGCCCGGCAGCCCTTCAAGGTCGCGGACCCAACCGGCGGCGTGCCAGCGAGCGATGTGATCTTCCTCGGAATACATCATGTCGATATGCTGGCCGCCCAGCAATTTCGTCTCGACCACCGGATGGTAGTCGCCGGGAACGAGCTCATACGTGACATTCTCGTCGTAGAGCTTCTTGAACAGATTGACGTTGTCTTCAGCGATCTGCGGCTGGTACTGCCAGCCAATGAAGGTGATCGGAGTCGCTGGCGCCGCGATGGCGGGGCGACCGAGTGCGACACCGGCGGAAAGTGCCCCCATGCCCTGGAGCAGGCGGCGGCGGGACATCAAATAATCCTGAAGCGCGCGTTCCACGTCCTAAATTTCCCCCAATTCGTGAGCTTTTCTTCCTACGCCAGCCCACCTTCGCCACGCCCTAGTGACACGATGTCACTGTGCCACCGGTGGCGGAAACGTCCAGCGAAAAAACAGATTTTGGATCACGATCCGGCAGAGCTTTCGCGACGAGAATGACCCAATGCCCAGGGTGCGTATACGCTCGGCGGAGGCTGCCGCCAAAATATGCAGCATGCCTCAATCGTGCAGCGACGTTGCGTTGGTACGGGTCGCCAGGAGATGGGCGAGGGGACGCCGATGGCCGTCAGAAATCCATATCCCTAATCCCCGTAGGGCACCCATATATTCTTGATCTGCGTCGCACGCCGCAGGAACTCCGGCCCCTGTGCCTGAACGGGTGACTGCCAATCGCGCGCCTTGCCGTTGTTTGTCCAGCAGAACTTGAGATTCCCGGCCGAGCTCGCTTCCGCCGCGGCACCTCCGGCAAGCGAACCATGATACCACAGCGCGGCCACGGCATCGTGTTCGGCCAGCGTCCTGGCGAGTTCGTCGCGCGCGCCAGTGACGATATTGACGACGCCGCCCGGGACGTCCGAGGTGTCCAGCACCTGATAAAGATCGGTCGCGGCGAGCGGATGCGCGGGCGCGGGCACGACGACGACACTGTTGCCCATGGCAATGGCCGGCACCACCAGCGAGACGAAGGCCAGCAGCGGCGCTTCGTCTGGACACAGGATACCCATCACGCCGAACGGCTCGACCATCGCCAGCGTGACATGGCGCGAGCGGGTGGAATGCACACGGCCATCGTATTTGTCGGCGTAGGCGGCGTAGTAGAAAATGCGGCGCACCGACGCGGCGACTTCGACATGCGCCGTAGCTGCGTCGTGACCAAAACCGCGCAGGCGCGCTTCAAACGCGTCGGCGCGGGCGGCAAGATTTTCGGCGATATAGTACAGCACCTGGGCGCGGTTGTGCGCGGTGGCGGCGCCCCAGCCGCGCGCGGCGGCGGCGGCCTCCACGGCGTTGCGGATGTCCTTGCGGTTGCCCAGTCCGGCCAGTCCGAGCGTGGCGCCGGCGGCGTCCGTCACGGCATAGCTGTAGCCGGAATCCGGCCGTGCCTGCTTGCCACCGACGTACAGCTTGGCGGTGCGGTCGATTCCCTGCTGCGTGGCGGGTGCGGCTGGCGCCGCGCTCAGCGGCGCGCCGCGCTGCGCCGGAAGCGCGGGCAGCGATCTTTCCCAATCAGCAACCAGATATTCGGATAGCCCCTCACGCCCGCCCTCACGGCCAAAGCCGCTTTCGCGGTAGCCACCGAAACCTGCGGCGGCGTCGAACAGATTGGTGGAGTTCACCCACACCACGCCGGCTTTCATTGCCGCTGCGGTGTCCAGTGCGAGGTTGATGTTCTCCGACCACACCGAGGCCGCGAGGCCGTAGCGAGTGTGATTGGCAAGCTGCACCGCTTCGCCTGGTGTGCGGAACGTCATCACCACGGCCACCGGGCCGAAAATCTCCACTTCCGCAACGGTCGAGGCTGGTTCGACATCGACGAAAACAGAGGGCGGATAGAAGCTGCCAGTTTGCGGCAGCGGGCATGAGGATTGCCACAGCGTGCCGCCTTCATTCTGTCCCTGGCGCACGAGGTCCTCGATGCGTCTTAGCTGCACCGGGGCGACGATGGCGCCGATGTCGATAGATTTGTCGAGCGGATCACCGATCCGCAGTGTCTCCATGCGTCGCCGCAGCTTGGCAAGGAAACGTTCGGCGATACCCTCCTGGACCAGCAGGCGCGATCCGGCGCAGCACACCTGCCCCTGGTTGAACCAGATGGCGTCGACCACGCCTTCGACGGTGCCGTCCAGATCGGCATCCTCGAACACGATGAACGGCGACTTGCCGCCGAGCTCCAGAGATAGCTTCTTGCCGCTGCCCGCCGTGGCCTTGCGGATCAGCCGGCCGACTTCAGTGGAGCCGGTGAAGGCGATCTTGTCCACGTCCGGGTGTGCGACCAGGGTTGCGCCAGTGTCGCCGTCGCCACAGACAATATTGACCACGCCTGCGGGCAGCCCGATCTCGTGGCAGATTTCGGCGAACGCCAGCGCCGTGAGCGGGGTAAATTCCGCCGGCTTCAGCACCAGGGTGTTGCCCGCCGCCAGTGCGGGCGCGATTTTCCAGGCCAGCATCAGCAGCGGGAAATTCCACGGAATGATCTGGCCGCACACGCCCACCGGGCCATGGCCGGGGAACTCGGTCTCGATCAGTTCGGCCCAGCCGGCGTGATGGTAGAAGTGCCGCGCCACCAGCGGGATGTCGATATCGCGGCTTTCACGGATCGGCTTGCCGTTGTCGAGCGATTCCAGCACCGACAGAAAGCGCTCACGCTTCTGGATGTGCCGCGCGATCGCATACAGGTACCGCGCCCGCTCGTGCCCGGGCATGGCCGACCAGCCCGGGAGCGCGGCGCGCGCGGCTGTCACCGCTGCGTCGATATCGGCCGCTTTGCCGTCCGCCACGCGCCCCAGCAGCGTATCACGCGCCGGGTTCATCACGGCGAAGGTTTCTCCGCCGACGGATGGGACGAAGTCACCGCCGATATAGTGCCGGAAGCCTGCCTTGTGCCCGTCGAGCCATGCGGTGACGAGGCTTTCGGATTCGGGCGAGCGGCCGTACTCCATGGTGCGCAGGATGTCTTTCACAGTGGACACGGGCTGATCCTTAGGCGAGAGCGTGGTGAGTGGCGGCGGCGTAGCGACCGGTAACGAAGTGTTCGAGCTGGCGCTCGATGTCGCCGAGCAGCGAACTGGCGCCGATGCGGAACAGGTCGGGTTCCAGCCAACGGCGGCCGAGCTCCTCCTTCATCAGCGTCAGCCAGGTCAGCGCGTCCTTGGCCGTGCGCAGCCCACCGGCCGGCTTGAAGCCGATGGCAAAACCGGTACGCTCGCCGTAATCGCGCAGCGCGCGCGCCATCACCAGGCTCACCGGCAACGTCGCATTGACATCCTCCTTGCCGGTGGAGGTCTTGATAAAATCGGCGCCCGCCATCATGGCAACCATGCTGGCACGATAGACGTTGCGCAGCGTCTTCAGGTCGCCGGTGGCCAGGATGGTCTTCAGATGCGCGTCGCCGCAGGCCTCGCGCATGGCGCTGATCTCGTCGTACAGCGCCGTCCAGTCCTGCGTCAGCACCTGCGCGCGGTTGATGACGATGTCGATTTCCGCAGCACCTTGGTCCACGGCGTAGCGGATTTCCGCCAGCCGCTGCGGCAGCGGTGTCAGGCCGGCCGGGAAGCCGGTGGCGACCGAGGCGACCGGAATGCCGGAGCCGGCGAGAGCGCGCACCGCGGGGCCCACCATCGTCGGATAGACGCACACGGCGCCCACCGTCGGCGGTGCGTCGGCAAGCCCCAGGGCGGCCACGATGTCGTGACGCAGGGGGCGGCGCGCCTTCCAGGCGAGGCGATGGACGCGGCCGGGCGTGTCGTCGCCAGCGAGCGTGGTCAGGTCGATGCACTGCACCGCCTTCACCAGCCATGCGGCCTGATGTTCCTTCTTCACCGAGCGGCGGGCGCCGTAGCTGCCCGCACGGCGCTCGGTGGCGCTGAGATTGACCTGCACGCCCTCGAACCAATCCACGTGCAGCTGTGTGCCGCGATTGCGTGGCAGTTTGGCGTCCAGCTCCGGTGGCAGGACGGATTCGGTCCAACTCAGGGCGGTGCTATCCATGGCGGGCATCATCCAACAGAAAGAGGGCGGTCTGTTCGTCGGTGACCAGGACGTTGAGGTATTTGGCCCGCACGGCAGCGCGCGTGATGGCGTGTTTCGCCGTGCCGCAGCCGACACCGATCGAATAGGCGCGATCGCGGCAGAAGCGCAGATCTAGGCCTATCGTACGGGCATTAAGGTCCGCGTCCACGATCCCGCCTTCCGCGTCAACGTAGCGGCTCAGAATGTCGCCGACCGCACCTTTCGCGGTCAGTGTCGCCGCTTCTGCCTCGGACACGAAGCCGGATTGCACCAGCACCGAGTTGGGACCAATGGCGCCCAGCCCAAAGCAGATCACCGGGGCGCGGCGGCCAAGTTCCAGCACGCCAGCGATGGTCGGGTCCTGTTCCAGCGCGATCCGCGTCGCGGCATGACCCAGGATCGCCGGGACGGGCAGCAGTGTTGCGTTGCCGCGGGCCGACATGGCGAAGCGTTCGGCGACATTGTTTGTGCGCGTCGCGGCGTTACGGATGTTCATGGCGCCATTCAGCAGCACCACCTCGGCGCCTTCGTTCCAGAACGGCGGCAAATGGTGCGCCACGGCGCTCATCGTGCGCCCCCAGGACACGCCGATCAGCGGCATCTTGCCGAGCCCCGCCAGCAGCCGACCGGCGGCGCGGGCGACACTGTCGAGCAACAGGGAGTCGTCCTCGTCGCTGGCGGGGACGACGATCGCTTCCTTCAGGCCGAATGTGGATTGCAACCGGCTTTCCAAGTCGGGGCGGCGCGGCGTGCGGGGAATGATCTCGATCCGCACGATCCCGGTCTCCCGCGCCTCGCTCAGCAAGCGGCTCGCCTGCCAGCGCGTCAGCCCGAGCTCCTTCGCCAGATCGCCCATCGTCATGTCGAGTTCGTAGTAGCGCTTGGCGACCTGGATCATCAGCAGTTCGCGCTGTTCGGGCGACAGTCCGCGGACCTGGATGTCACGGTCGAACTCAGAGGCCGACATCGGCGCCCCCACGCAGCTGGTGTCGGGCAAGCCGGCGGGAAATCGGCGCGAGCAGGTCGGTCAGCTCAAGGTATTCCTGCAACAATTCGGCGTAGCGCGCGTGGGCTACCGGATCGGGGTCGATGGTCGCGGCGGGCTGTGTCACCGCTTCAGCCGCAGCGAACAGATCGGCTACCAGTTCCGCGCCGGTCGCCGCGGCGGCGGCGGCCCCAATGATGGTCAGATTGGCCTCGGCCGGCAGCTGCACCGGCACGCCAATCGCATCTACGGTCGCTTTCAGCCACAGCGGATTGCGCGCATAGCCGCCGGAGGAGACGACGCGGTTGCAGGGCACGCCAAGCTCGCGCATGCGGCGCAGCACGTTGGCGGACCCCAGCGCGATGCCCTCGATCGCCGAGCGGTAGACCGCGGCGCGGGAATGACCAAGCGAGAGGCCCACCACGGCGCCACGCAGCAGCGGGTCTCGATACGGCGTGCGGTTGCCCATGAAATAGTCCAGTGTCAGCAAGCCGGTGCCACCGACCGCGAACGCGCCAGCCTCGCGCGCGAGCTGCATCGATCCGGCCTCATCGAGCCCGAACATGTCGCGTGACAGCCAGGTCAGCACCGATCCCGCGGATACCTGCCCGGCCTCAACCAGCCAGTGCCCATCGACCAGCGCGTGCGGATACGGGCCCCAGAAGCCGGGTACCGGCTGCTCCGATGGCAGGTGGAACAGATGCACCGCGGAAGTGCCACCGATCATCAGCAGGTCGCCGGGCGCCAGCGTGCCCGCGCCGAGCATGCCGATATGCGCATCGATGCCGCCCTGCGCCAGCATGGGCCGGTTGGGCAGGCCGAGATGCGCTTGCGCGGCCGCGCTGATCTGAGCGATCGTCGCGCCGACAGCGAGGATTTCGGCCGGCAGCTTGCGCGCCAGATCGGGCACGCCGAGTTCCCGATACAGGTCCTCGTGAAAACAGCCGGACGCGGAATCATAGTTCCATTTGCAGGCCGCGTTCATGCGCGACCCGACCCAGCGCCCGGCGAGCCTGAAATTGACCCAGTCGAGGCACTCGCAGATCACCTCGGCTTCGGCGTAAACGTCCGGCCGGTTGGCGGCGAGCCACATCGCCTTGGGCACCAGCCATTCCGCCGCATCGCTGCCCCCGGCGTAGGCCAGCACGGGATGTTTCGACTGCGCGGTGCGATCTGCCTCGTGCGCCGCGCGGCAATCCATCCATAGCAAGCCCGGATGTAGCGGCGTGCCGTCCAGTCGGCAGGCGACGACGGTGGAGGCGGTCGTGGCAGTGCATACGCCGTCGATGTGCGGCGTGCCGAGGTCGCGCATCAGGCCGCGCGTTGCCTCGCCAAGTGCCACCCACCAGTCCAGAGGTGATTGCTCGGCCCAGCCCGGCCGCGGGTGACGGGTGGAATAAGTGACTTCGCGCTCGCCGAGCATGGACCGGCGATCCAGGTCGAACACGCCGACCCGTATCCCGCCCGTACCGAAATCGAGGCCAAGAAGCCGTGCCACGCCGCGACCTTTCTATCCCTGTCCCGCGATCCTACGGCCGGAACATCACCTTGGAGAAGAAGTCGTTCTTCCGCTTGAATGACTCGAACATGCCCGGCAGCGCCTCCAGGTCGAGCTCGTGCGTGATCATGAACTCCCAGCGTAGACGGCCTGTGGCGAGGTTCTCCAGCGCCACCGTCCACTGCTTGCCAGGGAACGGCGCGCCGAACGAGTTCCAGGCGCCGTGCAGCGAAACCTCTTGCCGCAGCATGTGCTGGAACGTCTTGTTGTCGAGTTCAACCTGCCCAACCGGGATACCGATGAAGGTAACGTGCCCGCCGGGTGCCGCCAGCCGCACGGCAAGATTGATCGAGGAGGGGTGCCCGGCCGCCTCGACGATGCGGTCGCACAGCAGGCCGGCCGGCGGCGTATCGTTGACAAGGAACGTGTGCGTGGCGCCGGCCTCGCGCGCCTGTTCCAGCTTCTGTTCTGACACGTCGACGGCGACGACTTCGGCGCATCCCATCAGCCGCAGCCACTGGATGGCGAACAATCCGATCGGGCCGCAGCCGATCACACCGCCACGCTCACCCAGCAGCGGCGGCGCCTTCCAGATGGCGTGCAGCGCGATCGACGCCGGATCGGTCATCGCGACTGCGCGGGGATCGGTGCCAGCCGGCGCTTTCAGCAGGTTGCCGACCGGCACGGCCACGAATTCGGTATAGGCGCCGTCGCGACGGCTGCCGAAATAATCATAGTCCAGGCACCGTGAGAAATTGCCGGTGGCGCATTGGGCGCAGACGCGGCACGGGATCAGCGGCGCCACGCCAACCAGTTCGCCCTCACTAAAACCGTCAACTCCCGCGCCGAGTTTGGCGATGTGGCCGGAGAATTCATGACCGCAGACGATCGGCATCCGGTGCGCGCCCTTGGTCAGCATGCGCGGAATGTCGGAGCCGCAGACGCCGACAGCGGACACGCGCAGCAGCACCTCGCCCTCGCCCGCGACCGGCACGGGCACGTCCTCCAGTCGGATGTCACCGGGGGAATACATGACGGCTGCGCGCATGTGTCTTGTCTCTCGTGGTGGATGAAAAGACTGAGTCACGCCGGGCGAGCGGCGCGGGTCGTGAAGGCGTCGAGCGCAAGAATCGCATCGCGCACGATCGGAACCGACAGCGGCACCGCGACCTTGTAGGTGGCGGACCCTGGCAGCAGTGCCGCCTCCGCGACGCGGGTGATGTCGGCGTGGCTCGCGCGGCCAAGCCCGAGATCGGCGAGCGTGGTCGGCAGTCCCAGCGTGCGGCAGAATCGTGCGGTGCTGTCGATTTCGTCGAGCGGGCGGCCTTCCAGCATCAACAGACACAGCACGCCAAAGGCGACCTTCTCGCCGTGATAGAAGCCGTGCGTCGCGTCCAGCACGGTCAGTCCGTTGTGGATGCCGTGCGCCGCCGACACGCCGCAATTCTCGAATCCAAGGCCGCTGAGCAGCGTGTTGGCCTCGATGATGTTCTCCACCGCCGGAGTCAGTGCACCGCGTTCGACGGCGAGTTTCGCCGCCAGCGCGTCGCGCATCAGCACATCGTGGCAAGCGCGCGCGATTGCCATGCCGGCAGCGGTCGGCGCAAGGGACGGGGCAATCAGATTGGCGGAGTGCGAGTCGAAGTTGGAGCGGGCTTCATACCAGGTGGACAACGCATCACCGATACCGGCGACCAGGAAACGGACCGGGGCTGCGGCGATCAGCGCACTGTCCACCACCACTGCGTCAGGGTTGCGCGGCAGGAACATGGATTCCTGGTAGATGCCGTCGACCGTATAGCGCACCGCAATGGCGCTGCACGGTGCGTCCGTGGAGGCGATGGTCGGCACGATGACGATGCGCCCGCCGGATGCGATGGCGGTGAGCTTCGCGGTGTCCGCGGTCTTGCCGCCGCCGATACCAACCACGATCTCGGCACCGGCCGCTTGCACCAGAGCAGTGACGCGCGCGGTCTCCTCGCTGCAACACTCACCGCCAAACCGCTCGAAGCTGGCCACGACATCGCCTTCCGCGACCGAGCGGGCAATGCTGTCGCCTATTGTATCGAACACGAAGCCATCGACCAGCAGAAACGCCCTCCGGCCGAGCGGGCGCAAATGGTCGGCGATGCGGGTGATCTCGCCGGCTCGCTGGATGTACTTGGCAGGGCCGCCATACGAACGACCGGATGCGTAGCGTCCTTGAGTCTGTTCGGCTTTCGGCATGTCGCCCCCTGTTTCCCGAAACCGCTAGATCCGGTCGTCCGAATTCAAATTCGTGAAGTTCACTCTCATATGTGCAGAATACGAGGCGCTTGTGCCGCGGTCAATCGGAACCCGCTTCAAGGCGTCAGACGATCGAGATCGTCATAAAAGCTTTGCGCCGTGACATAGAGGCGATCGAAAATCGGCTGCATTCGTCTGTAAGTTTCCGCCCAGGCCGGATCGGGCAATACCTCGGCGTCGTGGCGCACGTAAGCTGCAACGGCCTCGTCAATACAGTTGAAGCGGCCGGATGCGGTGGCGGCCAGGATGGCGCAACCGACCACGCTGCATTCGGGCTCGCGCGGCACAAGGATCGGAATTCCATATTGGCTGGCCTTGATTTTCAGCCACAGCACGGATTTGGCGCCGCCGCCC
This sequence comes from uncultured Pseudomonadota bacterium, assembly GCA_963764895.1. Classification (GTDB taxonomy): domain Bacteria; phylum Pseudomonadota; class Alphaproteobacteria; order Acetobacterales; family Acetobacteraceae; genus CAVXUK01. The sequence goes on along the minus strand of CAVXUK010000004.1, from coordinate 852,702 downwards.
GACGCAACCACACGGTCCACGTGCTGCCCGGTTGCGTGTTCCATGATCCGTAAATGTCGCGCCGCAGCGAACGCGACACCCTCCATCACCGCACGGTGCAGATGCGCGAGCCCATGCGCCGCGCCGATGCCGAAGAACTGTGCCCGCGCATTGCGATGCGCGCCGAGCCGCTCGCCGGTCAGATACGGCATGAACAGCAGCCCGTCGGCTCCTGCGGGCGCCTGTGCTGCGCGGCCGGCGATCTCGTCGTAGCCGAGCGTACCTTCGTGGAAGGCTCGCCGCGCCCAGCGCATGGCATCGCCGCCAGTTTCCAGCAGCACGAACGCGCCCCAATGTCCTTCGGGAGTCGCGACGTTGCAGACCTCGGGGTCCAGCAGTGGAGAGTCGGCGATCAGTGTCAGGATGCACGAGGTGCCTGTCACATCAGAGGCCAGTCCCGGCCGGCAGACGCCGGACCCGAGCAGCGCCGCCGGATAGTCGGCCGCGCCCACCAGTACCGGCGTGCCCTCGGCAAGTCCGGTACTGGCAGCCGCGTCGGCGGTGACCGCGCCGAGAATATCGAGCGGCGCACGGATCGGCGGCAGCAACGCGGCGTCCAGGCCCAGGCGCTCGATCATTGGCGCCGACCAGGCATGGCGGCCCGGATGCATCAGGAAGCTGCACGAGGCGTCGCCCGTATCCATGGCGATTTCGCCGGTCAGCCGGAGGTTGATGTAGTCTTTCGGCATCAGCACGGCCGATGCCGCATGGTAAGCGATGGGATCGTGGTCGCGCAGCCATGCCAGCTTAAATCCCGGCCACGCCGGAGTGGGTGGATTGCCGCTTTCGGCCAGATAGCTTGCTGGTGCGTTGTCGCGTTCGAACGCCGCGACGAGATCGGCGGTACGCTTGTCGTTCCAGAGCGGCGCGGTGGCGCGGGTCGGCCAGCCGGCAGCATTGACCAGCACCGTCGCGTGCATCTGGCCGCACGCACAGATCGCCGCGATGCGGTCGCGCGCACGGTCCACCGCCGCAAGCACGGCGCGCACGGTCTCGACCACCCCGGCCCACCAGTCGTCGGGTCGCTGCTCCGCCCAACCGAACGCCGGCACGATCTGGTCCTGCTCGCGGCTGGCGATGTGCAGGATCCTGCCCTGCGCATCGACCAGCGCCGCACGTACGCTGCCGGTGCCAACGTCGATGGACAGGGTCAGGTCACGGGCCATGCCGGCGCTTGTCTGCCGGTCAGCGCTTCAGTGAGCCGGTGCTGTATTGCAGCAGCATCGCGATCACGATGATCAGCCCCATGTAGACCTGCTGGTCGTAGCCGGGCACGCCGGCCAAATTCATGATGTTCGCGATGATGCCCATCACCAGCGCGCCGAGCAGCGTGTTGATGACGCCGCCGCGCCCACCCATCAGGCTGGCGCCGCCGATCACCACCGCAGCGATGACATTGAGTTCCGCGCCAACGCCGACCTGCGCCGAGCCGACGCCCGTGCGGCTGGATGAGATGATGCCGGCGACGGCCGCCAGCATCCCCGAGATCACGTAAACCGCAATCACATAGCGCGACACCGCGATGCCCGAGAGCCGCACGGTTTCCTCGTTCGAGCCGATGGCCGTGACGATGCGGCCAAAACGCGTGAAGTTTAGCACGACACCGCCGACGATAAACACGGCGAACATCAGGATCACCGGCTGCGGTATGCCGAACAGGAAGCCCGATCCAAAATTCTGCAACGACATCCCCGCGTCGCCCAGCGAAATCGGCCGCCCGGCGGAGATGATCAGCGACAGCCCGCGTGCGATCGCCATCATCGCCAGCGACATGACGAACGACGGCAGGCGCAGATAGGCGACGAAAAACCCGGTAACCAAGCCACACGCCGCACCCGACAGCAGCACCAGGACGATGCTGGTCGCAACGCTATAGCCCATCATCGCCACGAAGTAGGCGGACAGCACGCTGCCGAGCGCGGAGACCGAGCCGACCGATAGGTCGATCCCGCGCGTCAGGATCACGAACAACATGCCAACCGCCATGATTCCGGCGCCTGAGGCGACCTGCCTCAGCACGTTCAGGACGTTGCCCTCGGTCAGGAAATTGCTGGACCAGACCGAAGCGACGATCACCAGCGTCAGAAAGATGCCGAGCGTGCCGAAGCGCTGTACCACTTCCGCGATCCGAAAGCCGCCTTGTTCACCGCTCTGTGCGGCGGCGCTGCGGACATTCGCTGCGCCAGCGTAGTTTGCTGGGTTCTTGGCTTCAATTCCGCCGTCCACCATCACGCCACCTCGTCGATATTGCGCGCGCCGATCTGACCGATCATCGCTAGCGACAACAGATTTTCTTCGCTGTAGTCGGCGGGGTGCAACTCGCCGCGCAGCACGCCGCCGCCCATCACCAGGATGCGGTCGCACAAGCCGAACAACTCCTGGTGTTCGGATGAAATGACCAGGACCGCCTTACCTTGTTCGGCAAGCCGGTTGACCAGGGCGTAGATCTCGGTCTTGGCGCCGACATCCACGCCACGCGTCGGCTCGTCGAGCAGGACCACGTCGCCGCCGGCATGGAACCATTTGGCGAGCGCCACCTTCTGCTGGTTACCGCCCGACAGGCTCGACACGGGTGCGTCGATGCTGGACGCCTTCAACCGCAGCGCGTCGCCAAGCTCGGTGACGATCCGGCGCTCTTTGCCGCGTTGCAGGAAGCCGAACGCGTTCACCACCGGTGCGAGCCGCGCCATCGTGGCATTCACCCTGATCGGTTTGTCGAGGATGACGCCTTGTTGCTTGCGGTCCTCCGGCAACAGCCCGATGCCTGCGGCAACTGCATCGCGCGGCGAGCGGAGCCGCAAAGGCTTGCCGTCAAGCAGCACCGTGCCGCTCTGGATGCGGTCCGCGCCGAAGATCAGGCGGGCCACTTCGGTACGCCCGGAGCCCACCAGTCCGCCAAGGCCGACAATCTCGCCGGCACGCACGGAGAAGCTGACATCGCGCACCAGGCGACCAGCATGGAGGTTGCGCACCGCGAGCTTCTCGGCGCCGATTGTGCGTCTGCCGTGCTCGGGAAACATTGCCGCCAGTGGGCGGCCCACCATCATGCGGATGACCGTGTCCATGCTGGCCTCGGCCGCCGTCAACGTGCCAACGATCTGCCCGTCTTTCATCACCGTGATGCGGTCGGAAATGCGGAACACTTCGTCAAGCCGGTGGGAAATATAGATGACGCCGACGCCGTGGCTGCGGAGATCGGCGATGATGTGGTGCAACCTGTCGGCGTCCTGCGTGGACAGCACGGCGGTCGGCTCATCGAACACGATGATTTCGACGTCGTGAGAGAGCGCCTTGGCGATCTCCACCACCTGCTGGTGCGCTACCGCAAGGCTGCCGACGAGGCGGCCGGGATCGATGTCAAATCCGAGCCGCTGAATGAGCGCCCGGGCCCGGCGCTTCAGGCCGCCCCAGGAGATCACCGACGGCAACTCACCGAGGAAGATATTTTCCGCTACCGTCAGGTCGGGGGCCAGCGCCAGTTCCTGATGGATCACCGCGATGCCGCAGGCCGCGGCATCCTTTGGAGCGTGGAACTCGACGCGCTCGCCGCCGATCCGCACCTCACCGCTGGTCGGCCGCATCTCGCCGCCGAGGATACGCATCAGCGTGGATTTGCCGGCGCCGTTTTCGCCGAGCAGCGCATGGACCTCGCCTGAACTCGATCGCGAACTCGACGCCTTTGAGCGCATGCACGCCGCCGAACGATTTGGTGATGGCCCTGAGTCTGGCAAGTTCGGTCATAGACGCTGCGGCTCCATGTCAGGGAGCGGCGGGCAATGCGCCCGCCGCCGCCCGTCGTCATGCTCGCCCGTAGACTGGTCGACTTAGAAGACCGCGTCGGCGCGGTAGTACTTGTCTACGTTCTCTTTGGTGATCACGGCTGGCGTGGTCAGGTTCAGCTTGGGGAAATCGGATGGCAACGTGCCGTTCAGCGCCTTCAGGCCGATATCGACGGCGGTGCGGGCAACCAAGGCGGGATCGTTCAGGCCCGTTGCGCCGTAGGTGCCGGCCTTGATCTGGGCCAGCGCCTCCTTCTGGCCGTCAGCGGCGGCGAGCACGAGCACATCCGTCTTGCCGGCCGCCTTGAGCGCACGCATTGCGCCGAGCACCATCGAGTCGTTTTCGCCAAGCACGACATTGGCATCGCCATGCGCCTGCAGCAGGTCTTCCATTGCCTGCAGCCCGCCCTCCTCAGACCAGCCGCCCCAGCCCTGGCCAACCACCTGAAAGCCTGCCTTGCCCTCGCCGACGAGTTGGCCTTCCACAAGACCCTTGAACACGCCGAGGCGCCGGTCGCGGCCGACCTCGTTGCCCTTGTCGCCGGACAGCAGAATGATCTTGAGCTGCTTGCCGGCGGTCTGCTTGGCCAGCCACTGGCCGACGAGATAGCCGTTCTGGTCGTTGGACGAACGGACTTGCGTGACGACGTTCGCCTTCGGATCGAGGCTGGAATCCATCACCACGACCTTGACGCCCTTGGCGGTTGCGGCGTTGGCCGCCGGCACCAGGCCTTCGGGGTCGCGCGGATTGAGGATGAGCAGGTTCACGCCGCTCGCAACCATGTCCTCGACATCGGCAATTTCCTTGCCCATGTCGTTCTGGCCGTCGGCCGTCTTCACCGTGCAGCCGGCCTTCTTCGCCTGATCCGCCGCCGCCGCAACCTGTGCCGCGAAATACGGCGCACCGAGCGTGTACATGGCAATGCCGACCTTGCAGTCCGCCGCCCGGGCGCTTCCGGGCGCGGCCGCGATTGCGCCGGCTATCATGACCGCCGCAGCGCACGCCCCGAGACTCATCTTCATGTGCGATTCCCCCTGATCTGTCACTCCAGGACAGGTTTCGTGCCCCGGCATTTGGAGCCTAGATACACAGAACCTGCTGCGTCAAGATAGGATGTCCTGCAAATTTGAAGTCAAATAACATTCGTGAAAATGGTGCAGTGCAACATTGCCGAGAAAGCCCTACTTTCGGTATAATCTTACGACGACCTTGCGATACGACTGCCCGGTATGTAGCCTGACTACAAACAGTGACGAACCGCGATGTCCCAGCAGGAACCCCGATGACGCTACGTGAGCCCGGATTTTGCACCGTCGATGTCGCCAGCGGGACGCTGCGCGGCGCGACCAACCGCTACACCAAGACCTTGCGCGATCTCTCGGGACTGTATGAGGACGGCGACGCCTACGAGGAATTGCTCGCCAGCATGGGCGACCGGGTGGTCTACGAAGTGACCGACTACAAACCGTCCTCCGATCCGGGCGACATGATCATCGGCGTGACCCGCATGGTCCCGGGCAAGGTCGGGCGAGAGTTCTTCCTCACCCGTGGGCACATACACGCCAACCCGAACCGGCCGGAGATGTACTACGGTGAGAGCGGCCACGGCGTAATGCTGTTGGAATCGCCGTCCGGCGACATCCGCACCGTCGAGATCGGGCCACGAACGCTGTGCTACGTGCCGCCATACTGGATTCACCGCTCAGTCAATACCGGCACCGAACCTTTGGTGATGACGTTCGCCTACCCAGCCGATTCCGGCCAGGATTACGCAATCATTGAAAGTGCCGGCGGCATGCGCAGCCGCATCGTCGATGACGGTGCGGGTGGCTGGGCGGCGATCGACAATATCGCCTACCGTCCGCGACCGGCGGTGCTGGCGGAAAGCATTCTGGCCCGCAGATGACCCGACTGGTTCCGGCCACGCGGCCGACGCTGCATTTCATCGGCGTAAGCACCGCCGGCAGCTCTATCATGCAGGTGTTTCCGGCCTGGGCCGCCCATCTGGGGCTCGCCGACGCCGTCATCTCGGGCATCGATTTCCCGCTGCACGCCGACCCGGCGGCGTATCGCGAGGCGGTGCGCTTTCTGAAGACCGATCCGCTGTCGCGCGGCGCCCTCGTGACCACCCACAAGCTCGACCTGTTCGCCGCCTGCCGCGACCAGTTTGATCGCATCGATCCGCTCGCCGAGTTGATGGGCGAAGTAAGCTGCCTCGCGAAGCCCGCCGGTGGGGGGCTGGCGGCGAGCGCCAAAGACCCGATCACGGCCGGGCTCGCGCTGGACGGCTTTCTGCCGCCTGGGCATTTCGCCACCAGCGGGGCCGAACTGTTCGTCATGGGGGCGGGCGGCTCGGCGATTGCGATGACATGGCATCTGACCCGTCCGGAGCGCGGCGCCGACCGGCCGGCGCGGGTCACGGTGACCGATCTGGACGGACCGCGGTTGCACGCGCTCCGGCGGGTGCATGAGGGTCTGGCCCACGGCGTGCCGGTCGAGGCGATCCGCATTGCCGGTGTTGCTGCCAACGACGCCTGCTTGCAGGCCCTGCCGCCGAGGTCGGTGGTGGTCAACGCCACCGGCCTTGGCAAGGACAGACCGGGCTCACCGATCGGCGATGCATCCCGCTTTCCGGAACATGCGATCATCTGGGACCTGAACTATCGAGGCGCGCTCGATTTCCTGCGGCAGGCGCGCAGCCAGCAAGCCGCGCGGGTATTGCAGATCGAGGATGGCTGGACCTACTTCATCCATGGCTGGTCGCAGGTGATCGCGGAGGTGTTCGGCATTGCCATCGACGGGCGCGGCCCGGTGATTGGCCAACTCTCGCGCCTTGCGGCAGCTCTGCGGCCGGGCAGTGCTGCATGAACGGGCTTGTCGAGCCGCCGCCGGTGACGCGCCCCGGAAACCTGCTGGAGACGATCCGGGCGCGGATGGACGTGCTGCGGCGGTCGGAGCGCAAGGTGGCGCAGGTCGTTCTGAGCGATCCCGAGAGCGTCGTGCGCATGACATTGGCGGAGATGGCGCTTGCCGCTTCCGTCAGTGAACCGACCGTGATCCGTTTCTGCGAGGCGATCGGCTGTCCCGGCTTCCAGCCGCTCAAGCTGGAGCTGGCCCGCAGCAGTGCCTTCGGCGTATCGCCGACGCATTCGGTGATCGCGCCGCAGGATTCGCCACAGCGCATCACCGACAAGATCTTCGAATACACCCTGACCAGTCTCGACCACGCCCGCCGACGGCTCGATCCCACACAGGTTGCCCATGCGATCGATCTGTTGGCCGCGGCGACACGCATCGAGTTCATGGGCTTCGGCGCCTCCGGCATTGTGGCCTTGGACGCGCAGCAGAAGTTTCCGCTTTTCGGCTGTCCCTGCGGTGCCAGCACGGATCACCACCAGCAATACATGCTTGCCACGACGATGGAGCCCGGCGACGTGCTGGTCGCCATTTCGAATCGGGGTGAGACACAGACGCTGCTGCAGGTCGTCCAGGTGGCGCGCACGCGGGGCGTGATCGTGATTGCGCTGACCGGCCGCGCCGGACCGCTGGCGGAGGCTGCCGATCTCGCATTGATCGTTGAGACACTCGACAATACCAACGTCTTCACCCCGACGATCTCGCGCATCGCCGCCCTGGTGATGGTGGACGTGCTGTCGACCGGAGTCGCCTTGCGGATGTCATCCGCTCAGACTGACCGGTTGGTGCAGATGAAGCGCGCCTTGGCCAGGATGCGCACCGGCCAGAATCCGCCCAGCGGAGACTGCGCTGCGCCGGAGGCGGTGCCGCAGTCGTAGTCGCGGTCAGCCGGGTGGCGCGTTGACCGCCGAGGCAGCGACCATACGGGCCACGCGCTCGGCCTGCATGCGGATGTCCGGCACCGCGACGCACTCCCAGAACACGCCGCGCACCAGCGGGCCGAGTGCCCACAGATTTGCCGCCCGCGTACCGTCAGCGGCGACCGCCTGCAACGTGCTGGTCACGTCCAGCCCCAGATCCAGCGGGTCAAGGCGGACCATCCCGCGTCGCAGCAGCGCCTGGATCAGCGGCGAGTCGGCCCGCTTCAGCCCGGCCACGCCGGTGGCGTTGAACACACGCTGCACCGTCACGCGGTGCTCCTGTGCCGAGCTGCGCAGGCGGAAGCTGACGTGCGCCTCGTCCCCGACGGATTCCATGTTGGTGATCCGGCCGCGCCGTACGACCAGGAAGCCCTGGCCGCGCAACGCATCGAGCCGGAGCGCGACGGGGGCCGCGATGCGGTGCCGATGCACGTCCCAGAACGGCCGCAGGTGGCGCAGGAAGCGGGCACGGTCCTCCCACGACAGGCTCTGCCACAGCGCGGCCGTGATCGGCCGCAGGCTGTCCACCACGGCGCGCCAGTCGATGCCGCTGTCCTGCGCCTGCCGCACCTCCTGCTGCACCTGCCGCACGACGCTCAGCAGCCGCCGCCCGGTCAGGTCGCCAAATGAGGGCGTGGTCCAGCGGACGCTTACGTCGTGGCGCTGCGGCAGCAGGCCGCGACGCGAAATGGCGATGACCGGGCCGGGGAAGCCGTGGCTGTGGATGTCCAGCACCAGATCCGCCATGGTCAGGCCCGTGCCCATGATCAGCACCGGCAGGTCAGGCCGCAGGCCTGCCGTGCCGCCGATGTCCCACGGATTTGCCCGGTAGACCTTGTTGCCGTCCTGTGCCGCCGCAACGTTGCCGACGGCCAGAACCACGGCGCCCACCTGCCGGGTTGCACCGCTCGCGAAGATCAGCCGGTACTGGGCACCGTCCGGCTCCAGGTCGATCACCTCGTCGGGGACCAACTCCACGCGGTGGGCCTCATCCAGCAGGCTGCGCAGGTAGCAGCCGTACAAGCCGCGCGAGGCGAAGACGCCGGCGTCGGTGGCCTGCACCTCGTCGTCGCAGGTGCGGTTGGCGGTGCCCAGCCAGCGCTGGAAATGGTCCGGCTGATCGGGGAACGCGCTCATGTTCGCGGCGCGGACGTTCAGCAGGTGGTGGGAATTGGGTGTGGCGTAGGCGGCGCCTTGCGCGAACGCGCCGCGCTCGCACAGCATCACCGTCTGATCGGGCGGCAGCAGCGAGGCCAGATGGATGGCCACCATCGTACCGCTGAATCCGGCGCCGATCACGGCCACCTGCGGTATGGACGGCGCCGAACCGGGCCCGGCAGGGTCGACAGGCACGAGCATGATCGATGGTCTCCCCGCTCATCCGGCATTGGACGGTCGCGACACTGCGGCAGCGGAAACCCTAGTTGTCAACTAGGAAATAACCTCGCGGGCGATACGGCCCGCGCAGCCGCTACGTCGATGCCCCGAGACGCTGCCATGCCAGCAGGCCGAGGAGCAAGGCGTTTGCCAGCATCACGGGGCCGTGAGTACCGAGAGCCGCCCATGCGACGCGCGCCCTGCAGCATGGCCCGCCAGCCTGATTCCGATGACCTCGATCTTGTCGCTGATCGGCATCAGCGTGGTGCTGGGCGGCTTCGGCCTGATCGCCTTCCTGTAGTCGCTGTTCGCCGGGCACTACGAGGGCTTGGAGGGTGCGGCCATGCGCATCCTGTTCGACGACGAGCCTGGCCGCTGACGCGGCGGCCTATTCAGCCCTGCCTGCGTCCGGGTTCGCCGCCGCTGCCTGGACGAGCCGCAGCGCCGTCATCTTATCGCCGGCTTCGAGCGCCTGCCGCGCCTGCGCGATTTGTGTCACCAGGCTTTGCTGGCTCGGCTGGCTGGCCTGGGACGGGCGCACCGAACGGTCCAACGCGCGGCTCTCCGCGCGTTCCATGGCCTCCTGCGCCTCGCCGGTGCGGTTGGCGGCGAGCGCCTGTTCGGCGGCCTTCAGGAAGGCGGCGGGCGGCGCGTCCTCACTGATCATCGGCACTGGCAGCGACGGCGCCCAGAGCGTGCGGGTGTTGGCGGGCCCGATGTTGCTGGCATCCGTCGACGCCGGCTGCTTGCCCGGTGCGTCCGGGTCCGGCAACGGGGCGGCGGCCAGCGTCAGCAGGGCAGCGGCGATCGGCCAATAGCGCACCATAGTGTCTCTCTCCGTCCTGGGATGGCCGGAGCATACACGTTCCGGCCGTCTAAAGGAAAATCCGACGGTCACACCATCAAACCGCCGCCATCCACCACCAGCGTCTGCCCGGTGCCATAGGTTTGGCGCATCAAATACAGATACGCCTCCGCCACCTCGTCCGGCTCGCCCACGTGCCCCACCGGCAGGCGGGATGCGGCCTGCGCGTATAGCGCGGCGCGATCCGTCTCCGACATGCCGGCCCATATTGGTGTCTTGACCACGCCGGGGCAGACGATGTTGACGCGGATCGGTGCCAGCTCCACCGCGAGCGCCCGTGTCAGCCCTTCCATGGCGGCGCAGATGCTCGACCCGAGTGCCCAGCCCGGCCCTGGCGTGCGATGGCCGGCGGTGCCGGAGGTGAATACGATCGAGCCACCGGCGCGGATGCCGGGGCTGCCGTATTTGGCCGCCATGAATGCGCCCCAGTAGCGCGTGCCGAAGAACGCCTGCGCCGTCGCCAGATCGGTATCGACGATCGTGCCGAATTGCAGCGTCTCGCCGGCCGTGAACACCAGATGGTCGAAGCTGCCGAGGCGTGCGAACAGATCCTGCACCGCGGCTTCATTGGTAAGGTCGAGCGCATGGCCCTCCGCGCCCGCCGGCAGCGTAGCCAGCGCGGCCTCCAGCCGTGCCTGCTGGCGCGAGCTGATGACCACTGCGGCACCTTCCCGTGCCGCGCCCTGGGCCGTCGCGAGACCAATGCCGGAACTGCCGCCCAGCACCACGATCCGCTTGCCGTTCAGTGTCATATCACGCTCCTGTCCCTGCTGACGCGCGGCTTGTCGCGCGGAACGACGCTTGCCGCCAGCGCAGCTTTGTCCATTCAATGATGACGGAGACTCATCATGGCATTCGACGGCAGGTTGCTCGGCGGCATCGGGGTGATGGCCGCCGTGGTGGAAAGCGGCAGTTTCGCGGGCGCCGGCGCGGCCGTCGGGCTGACCGCGTCGGGCGTCAGCCGCGCGGTGGCGCGGCTGGAGCAGCGCGTCGGCGCCCGGCTGTTCGACCGCACGCCACGCGCCGTCACGCTGACCGACGAAGGCCGCCGCTTTCACGCCCAGGTGGCGCCCCTATTGAGCGGGCTGGAGGAAGCCGCCACGGAACTCGGCGGGACTGCCAATGCGGTGCGCGGCCGGCTGCGGGTGAACGTAGATCCGTGGTTCGCCCGCCTCGTGCTGGCGCCGCGCTTGTCCGGCTTTCTGGCGGCGCATCCGCTGCTGACGCTGGAGCTGATGACGCGCGACACGCTGGGCGAGCTGGTCGCCGAGGGGTTCGACGCCGCCGTGCGCTTCGGCGAGCCGGAGCCCTCGGCCCTGGTGGCGCGCAAGCTGCTGGAGACCCGCGTGGTAACGGTCGCCGCTCCCGCCTATCTGGCCCGCCACGGCACCCCGCGGCATCCGCGCGAGCTGGAGGCGCATGAGTGCCTGCTGTTCCGCGATCCGGTGACCGGCCGGCCGTTCACCTGGGAGTTCCGGCGAGGCGCCGAGATGCAGACGGTGAAGGTGCGCGGGCGTCTGGTGGTCAACGACCTGGCCGCCAAGCTCGCCGCCTGCTCGGCTGGGCACGGAATCGCGCAGACGTTCGCGCTCTCGCTGGGCAGCATGCTGGCGGCTGGCGATCTGGTGCAGGTGCTGCCCGATTGGGCGGAGGAGACGTTTCCGCTCTACGCCTACTACCCCTCACGGCACCTGGTCCCGGCCAAGGTGCGCGCATTCCTGGCGTTCGTGCTGGCCAGCATCGAGGCGCCGCGGGCTTAGCCCTGATGTGACCGTTCGCTATCCAGATGGGCCATCGCCGGCGCCGGGTAGCGTTCGCCGGCCGCGGCCCCTTTCGGCACGGCCTGCTCGATCGCCGCGAGGTCCGCCGGCGATAGCCGCACGTCGAGCGCGCCCAACGCCTCGGCCAGCTGCGTCCGCTTGCGGCTGCCCAGCACCGGCACGATGTCGCTGCCTTGCGCCAACACCCAGGCGATGGCGACCTGCGGCACGGTCACGCCGCGCAACTCGGCAATCGTGCGCAGCCCTGCGACGAGCCCATAATTCTTCTCGGCGTTGCCGGGCCGAAAGCGCGGGCTGAAGGCGCGGAAATCGCCGGATGCCGGCTTGCTGCCGCTGATCAGGCCGCGCGACAAGACGCCATAGGCCGTGATCCCGATCCCGAGTTCGCGGCAGGTCGCCAAAATTCGGTCCTCGATGCCACGTGACAGCAGCGAATACTCAATCTGCAGGTCCGAGATCGGATGCACGGCAGCCGCGCGGCGGATCGTCTCCGGCCCGACTTCCGAAAGCCCGATGGCGCGGACATATCCGGCCTTCACCATGTCGGCGATAGCGCCCACCGTGTCCTCGATCGGCACGTTCGGGTCCAATCGCGCCGGGCGGTAGATGTCGATGTACTCCACGCCAAGCCGTTGCAGCGAGTACGTCAGAAAATTCTTCACCGCGTCCGGCCGCGCATCGTAGTTCGTCCAGCCGCCGGCCGGGTCGCGCATCGCGCCGAACTTTACGCTGATCACCGCCTTGTCGCGCGCGCCGCCCTTCAGCGCCTTGCCGATCAGCAGTTCGTTATGTCCCATACCATAAAAATCGCCGGTATCGATCAGGTTCACGCCGACTTCCAGGGCCGCATGGATGGTGGCGATGCTCTCGGTGCGGTCGGACGGGCCGTACATGCCCGACATTCCCATGCAGCCAAGGCCGATCGCCGAGACGCGCGGGCCGGTCGCACCGAGTTTGGTATAACGCATAACTATCTCCATCACGTTCGTTGTCGCTGCCCGCCATATAGGGTTCCCTGGGTCGTGCGATTATCCGGGCATCGTCGCACGGCCTGTACGGAAATCCGCGCAATGAACATGCCCGATCTCGCCGACCTGGACGCCTTTCACCGTCGTCGCCCGCGCACCCAGCGTTACGCCACCGTCGCAGCGCCCTCGTATCTGCGCCAGCACGGCCGCCCGGACCACCCGAACGATCTGCTGCGCCACGCCTGCATCCGCCACCGCTTCGCCAGCGGTCTCATGCTGCCATGGGAATACGAACGCGACGGCCAGACAATCCGCATCGCACCCGACGGCCCGCTGGTCTCGAGCATGATCGATATCGGGCTGCGTGCGGCGCTGGACGGGCTCGGCATCATCGCCTCATTCGAGGAGGATCTGGCCTCCGCCCTGGCTAGCGGCGCGCTGGAGCCGGTGCCGCCGGCATGGTGGGCAAGCTTCTCGGGGCCGTTTCTGTACTACCCGAGCCGCACCCGCTGCGTGCATTCGTCGATTTCGTCAAACGGACCGGGTGAGGGGCGACGGCGCGAATGGCGGTCGCGCGTCCGCCGATTTGGTTCCCATCATGGCAGTCCCTTGTGTCAACCTGCCACGGTGAGATACCCGGTGATTGTCAGGATCGACACGACGGTGGAAACGAGAACGACATTGGAGGTGACATCTGCCTCGCGGCGATAAAACTCGGCCAGCATGAACGGACCTGTCCCGGTCGGCAAAGCGGCGAGCAGGACCGCCGTGTGGGTCAGCAGCGGTGACAGGCCGAAGACGGCGCTTGCGAGAACCCAGGCGACGACCGGTTGCAAGATAAGCTTGAGCCCAACGAGAAGGGCCGTTGACCCGAGATCCCGCTCAGCCGTGTCCCGCTTCGTCGCTATGAAAAGGCCGAGCGCCACGAGCGCGCAAGGCGAGGCGGCCCCGCCCAGCAGTTTCAGGAAGCTCTCGACAGGAGCCGGGACGCCCAGCCCGGCGAGCGGGACCAGTGCGCCCAGGACAGGCGCAACCAGCAGCGGATTGCGGAGCAACGAGCGCCCCACTTTCATGGCGAGGTGCGTCCGGCGCTTTTCGGTCTGCAGCCCGATCTCGATCAGGACGATGCCGACTGCGAAGAGGAGGCAGACCGTGATGATCGTCGCGGTCAGTGTCGGCGCCAGCGCCTGGCGGCCGAGCGCCACCAGCGCCAGCGGAAAACCGACGAACCCGGTGTTCGCATAGCCTGCGTTCAGGCCGTCGATCGCGGCATCGGCAAGATGTCGTGGACGACGGAGACGAAAGGCAACCGTTATGGAAAAGATCAGTAACGCACTCAGACCGAAGGCGGCAATGAAGCCCGGTTGCCAGACATCGGCCCATCGCGCATGGGCGATGATGTCGAAGAGCAGCGCCGGCAGCGCCAGGTAGACCACGAACCGATTGAGCTCTGTCGTCGCCTGGGGGCCGAGAACGCCGATGCGGCGGGCAAACCATCCCGCGAAGATGAGCGCGAAGATGGGCAGGACGACGATGAGGGTCGAAAACATTGCGACAGCCGATCACGCGGATGGTCCGGCTATCCCTATCGGGCAGCCCCGATATAATCCAATACGGTTTTAGGGGTCCATCCATACCCATTCGGTATCATGGTCGACATCCGGCAAATGCGCTATTTCGTGGTATTGGCGGAGACGCTGCATTTTGGCCGTGCGGCCGAACGCCTTCATCTTACCCAGCCACCACTCAGCCGGCAGATTACTGCTCTTGAGAAGGAACTCGGCGTCCGTCTCCTCGAACGGCACTCGCGCCACGCGACACTTACCCGTGCCGGACAGCGCTTCCTCGAGGACTCGAGAGCTGTGCTGGCCTCGTTCGATCAAGCCTGCCACAACGCTCGACTGGCCGATCGCGGCGAACTGGGAGAGCTCTCGATCGGCTTCATGATGCATGCGGCCTATACCGTTCTCCCGAGCCTCGCGCAGCGCTACATGGCCGCCTATCCCAAGGTTCACGTGAGGCTGCGGGAAGTCATCCCAAGCTCTCTTGCCGATGATGTGCTTGCCGGGCGGTTCGATGCCGGCATCATGTTCTATCCTGGATCCATACGTGGACTTGAAACACGTGCGATCCATCATGAGAAACTGTGCCTGGCAGTCCACCACACTCACCATCTTTCCGGCCGCGACCTGGTGTGCGCCCGGCACCTCAGTGGTGAGCCCTTTATCGCGGCACCGACAGAAGTGGCGCCGCTGCTGCGCGAGGCGATCACCGAGTATTGCCGTTCAGGCGGGTTCGTCCCGACGGTCAGGCTCGAGACGCAGCTTCAGCAGACAATCGTCAGCCTCGTGGCCGAAAATCTTGGCATCGCGCTGGTGCCGGAATCGATGCGCAAGCTCGGCATTGCCGATGTGGCCTTCCGTGATCTCGAAGACGCGCCAACGATCGAGCATGTCATCGCTTGGAGACCCAGTAATCTCAACCCTGTACTCTGGCCATTTCTCGCAGTTGCGGGCGTCGCCTTCGCGTAGGTGCTGCGGAGCGGGATCGGACCCCAGCCAGGCGAATTCTTAATCGTATCGAGGAGCGCTACTGGTGACCATACCAAGTCGCTGGCACGTGGTGCATCCTGCGATGCACTGATATCCGGCCCTCAATGTCTAGAGATAAACGAAACCACTAATAAATATGAAAAAAGAGAGAAGCGTAAATCCCCACCTCGTTTGCCAGGTGTTCGGCGTCACGCGGAGGTGCCCGTTCCAGAATCGTGTCGCAGCATCCGTTCGATACGAAAGGTCCCCGATCAGACGTTGAACCGGAACAGCAGCACATCGCCGTCCCGCACGACATAGTCCTTGCCCTCGACCCGCATCTTGCCGGCTTCCTTCGCGCCGGCCTCACCCTTCAGCGCGATGTAATCGTCATACGCGATGGTCTCGCAGGCGATGAAGCCGCGCTCGAAATCGTTGTGGATCACGGCGGCGGCCTGCGGCGCCTTGGTGCCTTTCACGATCGTCCAGGCCCGCGTCTCCTTCGGCCCCACCGTGAAGTACGTGACAAGTCCCAACAGCCCGTAGCCAGCACGGATCACCCGGTCCAACCCGCTGTCGTGCAGCCCCAGGCCTTCGAGGAACTCGGCGCGGTCTTCCTCTGGCAACTGGCTCACCTCGGCCTCGATCGCGGCCGAGACGACCACATGCGCAGCGCCCTCGGCGGCTGCGCGCTCGGCCACCCGGGCGGAAAATGCGTTGCCGGTGGCGGCCGACGCTTCTTCCACGTTGCAGACATACAGCACCGGCTTTGCGGTCATCAGTTGCAGCCGCTTGGCGGCCTCCGCGTCCTCGGGCCGGATCGCGGTGCGCGCCGGGCGGCCTGCGCTCAGCGCCGCGACAATCGGCTCAAGGATCGCGACCGTCGCCGCACTCTCCTTGTCGCCACCGCGCGCGCGCTTCTGCAAGTTCACCAGCCGCTTTTCCACGTTCTCGAGGTCGGCCAGCATCAGCTCGGTCTCGACCGTCTCGGCGTCGCGGATCGGGTCGACGCTACCCTCGACATGCGTCACGTCGGGATCTTCGAAGCAGCGAAGAACATGGACGATGGCGTCCACCTCGCGGATATTGGCGAGGAACTGGTTGCCCAGGCCCTCGCCCTTGCTGGCGCCGCGCACCAGACCGGCGATGTCGACGAATTCCAGGCTGGTCGGCACGATCTTGGCCGACTTGCCGATCTTCGCCAGCGCCGCCAGCCGCGGGTCCGGCACCGCCACGCGGCCGACATTCGGCTCGATGGTGCAGAACGGATAGTTGGCCGCCTGCGCCGCGACCGTCGCCGTCAGCGCGTTGAACAGCGTGCTCTTGCCGACATTGGGCAGGCCGACGATGCCGCAATTGAAGCCCATGCTAGGTCGGTTCCTTGGTGAGCAGCGCCACTCTGGTCATGAAATCCTCCGGCTTGCCGGCCGCCAGTGCCGGCGCCGAGTCCGCGACCGCGTCCAGCAGCGCCACCAGCCAGTCGCGGTCGGCCTTGGCGAAGTCGCCGAGCACATGGCCGAGCACACGCTCCTTGCTGCCCGGATGGCCAATCCCCAGCCGCACACGCCAGTACTCCGGCGTGCCCAGATGGCGGTCCATGCTGCGCAGCCCGTTATGTCCGGCCGCCCCGCCGCCGCGCTTCACCCGGACCTTACCCGGTGCCAGATCCAGCTCGTCGTGGAACGCCGTGATCGCCTCGGCCGGCAGTTTGTAGAAGGAAGCCGCCGCCTGCACGCTCTCGCCAGAGTCGTTCATATAGGTCATCGGCTTCAGGCCCAGCACCTTTTCGCCGTCCACCACGCCCTCGGCGACCAGGCCCTTGAAACGCTGCCGCCACGGGGAGAACCCGTGGCGGATCGCGATCATGTCCAGCGCCATGAAGCCGATATTGTGGCGCTGCCGGCCATCCCCGGCTCGGGGTTGCCGAGGCCGACCCAGATCAGCATGGCGCGGGAAACCGGGTTACTTCTTCGTGGGCGCCTTGGCGGGGGCCTTCGCCGGGGCGGCGCCCTTCGCGGGTGCGGCGGCGGCCTTGGCCGGCGCTGCCCCCTTGGCCGGTGCTGCCGCGGCGGCGGCAGGCGCGTTCGGGTCGGCCACCGGCTCGGCGCCCTTGGTCGGAGCGGCCACCGTGGCGACGACGAAATCGCGGTCGGCGATGGTCGGCCGCACGCCGTCGGTGCCGGTCAGGTCGGACCAGCGCACGTTGTCGTTGATGTCCAGCCCGCCGAGGTCGGCGTCGAAATGCGGCGGCACGTGGTCCGGGTCCACCAGGCACTCGACCGAGTGGCGCACCACGTTCAGCACGCCGCCGCGCTTGAGGCCCGGCGAGGTCGCCTCGTTATGGAACACCACCGTCACCGCGACGCGGATCTTCTCGCCCGGCGCGAGGCGCTGGAAATCGACGTGCTCCGGCTGGTCGGTGACCGGATGGAACTGCACGTCGCGGATCAGCGCGCGGGTGCTGGCGTCGCCCACCTTTACTTCGTACAGGCGGGAGCGCCAGCCCGAATGGTGGATCTCCCGCAGCACGAGGCGCGGGTCGAGCGCGATCAGGTCGGGCGATTGCCGCGCCCCGTAGATGACGGCCGGTACCTTGCCGGCCCGCCGAGTCGCCCGTGCTGCCCCCTTACCTGCACGCGCGCGCGCCTCGGCCTCGATGGTCGTATAAGTGGCCATGGTTCGCTCCTGAAAACAGCGCCGGCCTCCAGGGGTGCCGGCGCGGCGGGCCGTGTAGCAGAGCGGGGCGAGCAGGGGAAGGGCGGCGGGTCAGTCCGCCGTTTCGCCCTGCGCCAGACTGCCCATCTGCACATGGCGACCCTCGCGCCCCACCGCCACCAGTACCGCAATCACCACGGCGACGATGCCGGCGACCGCGGCCAGCGGCCAGCGCAGATCATCGCCCAGGCTGGTGGCGATGGCGCTCTGGATGGTGGCGTTGCCGGCGGCCAGCAGATTGCCGAGCTGATAGGTGAAGCCTGGGAAGGTGGCGCGAATGTCCGGCGGCGACAGCTCGTTCAGATGTGCCGGCACCACGCCCCACGCGCCTTGCACGAACACCTGGATGAAGAACGCGCCGACGCCGATCCAGAACGGGCTGCTGGCGAACGCCCAAAGTGGAACGACCGGCAGCGCCAGCAGGGCCGCGACACCGATCGCCCAGCGCCGCCCGATATACTGGGACAAGGTCCCGAAGCCGAGGCCGCCCAGGATGGCGCCGATATTGTAGGCAATCACGATCGTCGAGACGGTCGGGCGCGGCAGATGCAGTTGCGCGCTCAGATAGGTCGGGTACAGGTCCTGCGTGCCGTGGCTGAAGAAATTGAACGCCGTCATCAGGATCACGGCGTAGATCGTCAGCCCCACGTTGCGTCGCAGCACTTGCAGGATCGAGGCGCGCGGCCCGGTCGACCGCGCGACCCAGTCCGGGCTTTCCGGCACGGTCTTGCGGATATACAGCACCAGCAGCGCCGGCAGCGCGCCGATCATGAACATCCCGCGCCAGCCGACATAAGGGTAGGCCACCCAGTACAGGATGGTGGCAAGCAGGTAGCCGGAGGGATATCCGGCTTGCAGTAGCCCGGACACGCGGCCGCGCCAATGCGCAGGCACCGATTCCATGGTCAGCGAGGCGCCGACGCCCCACTCGCCGCCCATCGCGATGCCGTACAGCGCCCGCAGCAGGATGAACACGGTCAGCGATGGCGCGAAGCCGGTAGCGAACTCAAGCAGCGAGTACATCAGCACGCTCGCCATCAGCGTCGGCCGGCGGCCGAACCGGTCGGCGAGGCGGCCGAAGATGAAGGCGCCGAGCGCCCGCATGGCCAGTGTGAGCGTGATCGCGACGGTGACGGCGGTGCGGTCGGTGGCGAACTCTTTGGCGATGTCCGTCAGCACGAACACCATGATGAAGAAGTCGAACGCATCGAGCGTCCAGCCGAGATAGCTGGCCGCCACGACATGGCGTTGTTGGCGGCGGAGATCGGTAACGGCCGGCATCGTTCGGTCCTGAAAATTGGCCGCGGATGCTGGCCTAGAATGCGGTGAGCGTCCAGCGAGCGCTCGGCGCCGCCCGCTGCCGCACTTATCGCCACGCGGTAGATCAGCTGCGCCGAAGCGTCGTTCCGAAGGCTCTCGCCTTCGAGGATCACCATGATCCGGTGGGGCAGTTTCACCTGCCGCAGCACGGCCATCGCGGCCGCCGGCACGTCGGGCACGAAGGCGAGCGTCAACCCGCCAGAGCCTGCGGCGCGAGCCCGACGCCCCCCAGCAGCAGACCCAGCACGAGTTGGAACACCGCCATGTCAGTGATGTGCCTGACCGGCGGGGTGATTCCATGCGCCCTGACAATCGAGCGGCGGCCCGGCGATCAGCGGCCCAGGCCGCCGGGCCGCCCAGCGAGACTCTGCGGTCAGGTGTTTCCCGCTATACCGTCGTCAGCGTCCAGGCCGGCACCCCTGGTATGCAGTATGTCGGCGTGGCATTCGGCAGCCGCTCACGGGGTGGCAGACCCATCTCGGCGCGCAGCGCACGGAACAGCGCGCCATGCGCGACCACCAGGACCGGCGCCGGGTGCCGCAGCGCGCGATTAATGGCGGCGACGGCGCGCGCGCGTAGCGCCGCGAAGGTCTCGGCCCCTTCGGGCGTGACGCGACCAAAAATCCAGTCGTCGAACCACTCGACCATCGGCTGGCCTTCCTGGACGCCGAACGCGACCTCGCGCAACCCCGCGTCGACCAGCACCGACAGCCCCAGCGCCGCCGCCACGATGTCGGCTGTGTCGTGGGCGCGCGACAGCGGTGAGGTGACGATGGTGGTAACTCCGCGACCCACCAGCCGCGCCGCCGCCGCATGCGCCTGTGCCACGCCGTTCGCGTTCAGTGGAATGTCGACGTTGCCTTGCGACAGCCCTTGCGCGTTCCAGTCCGTCTCGCCATGCCGCAGGAACCAGAACGCGGTCGGCGTGAGTGTCACGGCGCTCAGGTCAGCCCCTCCGCCCTCAGCGCGGCGGCCACTGCCGGGCGGGCTTTCATGCGCGCGAAATGCGCAGCCACGTTGTCCGGCAGCGTCACGCTGAACGCCTTGGCCCAGTTGTTGACGTAAAACAGCGCCGAGTCGGCGATAGAGTAGGCGCCGGTCAGCCAGTCATGCTTGCCGAGCGTCCCAGAGACCCGTTCCAGCCCGCGGCCAACGATGTCGCCGCCGATCGCCTTCAACGCCTCAGCCTCGGCCGGCGTGGCGGCGCGGCGGGCGGCGAAGAACCGCCCGAAACCCTGCATATGAAGCGTGGCCACGCAGAAATCGAGCACTTCCAGCGTGCGTGTCTGGGCCTCCAGCTCCTCGGGAAACAGGTTTGCCCCTGGGTTTGACCGTGCCAGCCAATAGGCGATGGCCGGGTACTCCGTCAGCACCGAGCCATCGTCGCGCACCAGCGTCGGCACCTTGCTCTTCGGGTTCACCGCCGTCAGCGGGCGATCGTCGCGCGGCTGGCGCAGGTCGGCGGCCTCCGTCTCATATGGCTTGCCGATCTCCTCCAGCAGCACATGGATGCCGAGCGAGCAGGCGCCCGGTGAGTACAGCAGCTTCATCATGGATTTCCTTAATCAGTCGAACAGTGAACTTACCGAACTCTCGTCGCTGATCCGGCGCATCGCCTCGGCCAGAAGCGGCGCGATGGTGGCTTGGCGGATGTTGCTGGCCACCCGCACCGGCTCGGTGGCCAAGATGCTGTCGGTGATGGTCATCATCTCGATCGGCGAGGCGGCGATGCGCGCCACCGCCCCGCCCGAGAGCACGCCATGCGTGACATAGACGCTGACCGAGCGCGCGCCGTTGCCCGATCAGCGCCACCGCCGCGTTGCACAGCGTGCCGCCGGAATCGACGATATCGTCGACCAGGATGCAGTCGCGGCCGGCGACATCGCCGATCACGTTCATCACCTCGGACACGCCGGCACGCTCGCGCCGCTTGTCGATGATGGCGAGGTCGCAGTTGAGCCGCGTCGCGATGCGCCCGCGCCCGCACCACGCCGCCGACGTCGGGCGAGACGATCATCACGTCGCGGCCTTTGTAGCGCTCCTGGATGTCGCGGGCGAACAGCGGCGCCGCGAACAGGTTGTCCACCGGAATGTCGAAGAAGCCCTGGATCTGCCCGGCGTGCAGATCCATCGTCAGCACGCGGTTGGCGCCGGCCTCGGTGATCAGGTTGGCGACCAGCTTGGCGCTGATCGGCGTGCGCGGGCCGCTTTTGCGATCCTGCCGCGCGTAGCCGAAATACGGCATCACCGCCGTCACCCGGCGCGCCGAGGCGCGGCGCAGCGCATCCAGCGTGATCAGCAATTCCATCAGGTTGTCGTTGGCCGGGTAGGACGTGGACTGGATGACGAACACGTCCTCGCCGCGGATGTTCTCGTGGATCTCGACGAAGATCTCCATGTCGGCGAAGCGGCGCACGGAGGCGCGGGTCAGCGGCAGGTTGAGCGATCCGGCCACCGCCTCGGCCAGTGGCCGGTTGCTGTTGCAGGCAACGATCTTCATCGGGTCCGATCCAGGATGGTCGTTTCGCAGGCCGCAGGCGGACACGGCGGGGTCGCGGCGAGTTCTACCAATCGCCCGCGCAACTGTCCACGAAGCGCCATTTCGTCACTTCGATGGGGGGATAACGGCGGCAGAGGCTGGAGCGGTTGCGCGCTTGCCGGTCTGGTTGAGCACCACGTCGCGCACGCCGCCGGCCGCCTCCTGCGCCACCACGGCGGCCACGTCGCCCCACAGACCGTCGAGCGAACCGGCCGCGATGTCGTTGAGCTGCACGACGCGACCGAGTTCGTCACCACGCGCGTTGGCGACGATCCACTGGATTTCGATGCGCTGCTGGCCCTTCTCGGCGACAGCGAGCTTTACCTCCGCGCGCACCGTGAAGTCGGCGTCTGTCCTGGTCTGCGCGAGGACCTCGCCGATCCGCGGCAGATGCAGCTTCATTTGTCGGGTCAGCGACGTATTGCCGTCACCCGGCGCGCCGGTCACGTCCAGCACCGCGATGCGGGCCGGGCGGTTGAGCAGGCTGTTCGGATCGTTCTGTTGGCGTTGTGCCTCGATGCGGGTCAGCAAGGCCGCGACGGCGGGGCCGGCGGTGCTGGCCGAGCCGTCCAGCACCGGCTTGACGGCGTCAGCCCATTGGCCAGCATCCACCGGCGCGCCTTCGGTGCTGCCTTGCGGCTTGCCATCCGGGTTTTCCACGGTGAACTGCGGCACCACTTTGTTGCCGCGCAGCTCCGCCGTCACCCGGAGCCGCCAATCGCCTTTGTGGGCGACACCTTCGACGGCCGGCACTTCCTGGTCCTGAAGCGCGGCGGCCACTGCGGCGGCATACGTGCTGCTGGCGGCGTCGGTCAGCAGCGCGTCGGTCGGTACCGGCACCGCGAGGCGCGCGGGTGGGGGCTGTGACAGCCGAATTGCCGTCGCGCCGGGGTGGCCCGCGAACGGGCGCGGCAGATCGCCGCAGCCGGCTAGCAGCGCGATGAGTCCGAACAACAGCGGGCGAGCCACGCCGCCCCACGAGCCGAGGCGCTCAGAACAGCACACACCTGGCCACCGGCGCGAAGACCACGAAACAGCGGAAATGCGAGATGGGGGCATCTACAGCGCGATCACACTGATCTGATGGCCGATCGGCCCGCCGCCAGCCAGCGTGCGGCGGCGGTGGCTGAAGAATCGGTCAGGTTCGGCCGCGGTATCGGCCGCCAAGCGCCCGACCGTGCCGACCCCGGCGGCTGCCAGTCGCGCGGCGCAGTAGCCGGCCAGGTCGAACTGCCAGTGCCCCGGCCGCCCATCGGTGAAGAAGCGCGCATGGTCGGCGTCGCGCGCCAGCACCGCGTCGCGAAGGTCGGCGGCCACCTCGTAGCTCGATTGCCCGATGCACGGGCCGATCGCGGCGGCGATCCGCTCCGGCCGCGCGCCGAGCTGCGGCATGGCCGCGAGCGTGGCCTCCAGCACGCCTGCCACCGCGCCGCGCCAGCCGGCATGGGCGGCGCCGATCACGCCGGCATCGGCGTCGGCGAACAGCACCGGCGCGCAATCGGCGGTGACGATGCCGAGCGCGACGCCGGGTCGGTCAGTCACCATCGCATCGGCCGGCGGTCCGGCGCCCGGCGCCCAGGGAGCGGCCACGCGGGTCACCGCGATCCCATGCACCTGGGTCAGCCCGACCAGTGTGCCCGGCGCGGCGCCGATGGCGCGCGGCGGCGCGGGCGCGGTTCTCCAGCACCGCATCGCGCCGATCCTGACCGGACAGGCTGCAATTGAGGCTGGCGTACGGCCCGTCGGAGACGCCGCCGGCGCGGGTGAAGAAGCCGTGGCGGGCATGCAGGCAGCGCGGCGGTAATCGGCTGCGGCGTCATGCGGTGAATCCGGCAGGGGTGGGCAGGCGCAGGGTGGCAAACCGCGATCGCCTTGAACAGCCGGCCCATCTGGTCCGGCTCGGCCAGCCGCTGCGCGGCCGCGATCAGTGCCGACGCCCGCGCCGGATTGCGCCGCGCCAACATCCCGCTGCGCTGGAACAGTCCGAGGCGCGCCAGAAATATTCCCTGCGGCACCGGCCCATGCACGGCAGCGCCTTCGTGCCGCGCGGCGTCGGCGAAGGCGGCGAAATCGACATGCGCGGTCAGGTCGGCGCCGCCCGGGGTCGGCGAGCGGATCGGCCGGCTTGCCGCCGCGCAGCTGCCTGGAGGCTGTCGCCGGGTCGCGCTCCGCTCCGGCCCGTAATCGAGGAACAGCGCCGCGCCGCCTTGCGCCGCAACGCGGGCCGCGAGCGTCGCAACAACGGCACGGCCGCCTCGCCCTGTTCGAGAACGGTCGCCGTCCGGCGTCGCTCGCCCATATCAGCCGTCGGCCGACCTCCACGAACGCACCATCCTCGACGTGACCGTTCCGTCCAGCCGGCGCCGCGCCGGACGAACTGGCGGACCGGCAGCGCATCCAGAAACTCGTTGCCGAGCAGCAGCAGCGGGCCGGGCGGCAAGCTGCTCGATCCGCTCGTGCCAGGTGGCACCCGGCAGTCGTTCGGCCTGCGCGGCGCGCAACCGCGGCGAAGTTTCCACCAGATGCAGTCGCAACGCCGCGCCGAATGCCGGCACGTCTGGCCGATCGCGCGCAGCGCGTCGGCCATCAGCGTGCCGCGTCCCGGCCCGGCCTCGGCCAGGATCACTGGCGTCGGGGCGCCCATCGCCTGCCACGTCACGGCCGCCCAGGCCCCGAGCAGTTCGCCGAACACCTGGCTGATCTCGGGCGCGGTCGTGAAATCGGCGAACGGATCGTGGCTCGCGTAATAGGCCGCATTGGCCCGCGCCATGAAGGCGTCTAGTCGCTCCACCCTCAGGTCCGTCTCATCTTGCTCTGCCACACGTAACCGGAGGCTCGGTCAGTGGGCCGGCGCGGGCGCCCGCCGCGACCAGCGATGAGACCGATCCCGGCGACCAGCATCGGCAGCGACAGCAACTGCCCCATCGTGGCGCCAGCGCAGGAAGCCCAGGAACGGGTCGGGCTCGCGGAAGAATTCGCCGATGAAGCGCGCGATGGCGTAGCCGCACAGGAACGCGCCGGTCAGCGAGCCGAAGCGCGCGCGCAGCCGTTCCGAGCGCGCCAGCAGCAGCATGACAACGAACAGCACCACGCCTTCCAGCAGCGCCTGATACAGCTGGCTCGGATGGCGCGGCATGTCGCCGGCGCCTCGCTGGGGAAGATCATCGCCCAGGGCAGCCAGTGCCGGCGCCGGGCGGCCCCACAGCTCGCCATTGATGAAATTGGCGATGCGGCCGAGGAACAGCCCGATCGGCGCCGCCACCGCGATGCGGTCGGCGAAGCCGAGCACGGGGATGTGGTTGCGGCGGCAGAACCAGATGATGGCGATGGCCACGCCCAGCATGCCGCCATGGAACGACATGCCGCCGTCCCAGACCTCGAGGATTTCCAGCGGGTGGCTGAGGAAGCGCGCCGGCTGGTAGAACAGCACGTAGCCGAGCCGCCCGCCCAGCACGACGCCGAGCGTCGCCCAGGTGAGGAAATCGCTCACCTGGTCAGCGGTGGCCACGACGGGCGTGCGTTGCACGACTTGCGCACCAGCCACCGGCCGAGCAACAGCCCGCCAATATAGGCCAGCGCGTACCAGCGGATGGCCAGCGGCCCGAACCGCACCAGCACCGGGTCGAATTGCGGGAACATCAGGACGGGGAGCATCAGCGGTCCCAGCCGGAACTACAGGGCGCGTGGGTCAGCGATACGGGTCCGGCTTGCGCAGGTAGTCCTGCACGTAGCGACGGATGCCTTCCTCCAGCGGCGTGAACTGGCCGCCGTAGCCGGCCGCGCGCAGCCGGTCCATCGGTGCCTCGGTGAAGGATTGGTACTGGCCGCGCAGTGCCGGCGGCATGTCGATGAACTCGATCACCCGTTCGGCGCCGGCCGCGTCGCACACGGCATGAGCCAGATCGTGATAGCTGCGCGCCACGCCGGTGCCGAGGTTGAACAGCCCGTTGGCCGACGGCGTTTCCAGCAGCCACAGCAGCACGTCCACCACATCGTCGACCCAGATGAAATCCCGCTTCTGCTGCGCCGTCCGGCACGTCTGGCCGGTCGGAGCGGAACAGGCGTGGCGGGCGGCCGGCGGCAACCTCGTCGTGCTTGACCTTCACCACCGAGATCATCGACCCCTTGTGGTATTCGTTCGGGCCGTAGACGTTGAAAAATTTTAAGCCGGCCCATTGCGGCGGCCGGTGGCCGCCCTGGGCCAGGATGCGTGCCAGTTCGAGGTCGAAGGCGTGCTTGCTCCAGCCATACAGGTTCAGCGGGCGCAGCCGCGCCAGAGCGTCCAGCCCGTCGTCGAAGCCGGCCGCTGCCGTCGCCGTAGGTGGCGGCGGAGGAGGCGTAGACGAAGCGCACTGCGTGCGCGGCGCACCAATGCCAGAGCCGCAGCGACAGCTCGACATTGGTGGACCACACCAGATCGCCGTCGGTCGCCGTGGTGTCGCTGATCGCGCCGAGGTGGAACATCGCTTCCAACGGCGGATGGGTGGCGAGGAAATCCTCCAGGTTTTCCGGCGGGAGCAGGCGGGCTGGCGGGTGGCTGCGCAGATTGCGCCATTTGCCAGCACTGCGGAGCCGGTCCACGACCACGGTTTCGTGGCCGCGCCGATGCAATGCCGCGTGTAGGATTCGAGCCGATGAAGCCGGCGCCGCCCGTGACCAGGATCATGGTGGGACGTATACGTGGGGACGCGCGGCGGTGGAAGCCCGGAGTGCTGGGCCCGTGGCCGCCGCAGGAGGGAACGTTATGGCTGAGCGACCGCGATTTTTTGATGACCTGGCCGGTGTGGCCGGGGGCGCGTTCTCCGCCCTGACCGGGCTGCGCGAAGAGGCCGAGGCAATGGTACGCGCCCGGCTGGACGAGGCGATCCGCGCGCTCGACCTGGTACGGCGCGAGGAAATGGACGCGGTGGCGCAGCTCGCCGCCAATGCCCGCGCGGGGCAGGAGCAGGCCGAGTCGCGGCTGACCGAGGTGCTGGCGCGGCTGGCGGCGCTGGAGACGCGGGTGCAGGCGCTCGAATCCCCCCGTCCTGCAGGCGGAGGTGGCCCCGGCATGATCGCCTGACGCACCCGGGAGCCCGACGTCACACGTCTGGCGCGTGACAGCTTCATGTGGCGTGTTAAGAATGCGTGTTCCGCATCGCGATATCTTGCGGCGCGGAAACTTCGGCCGGTAGGCTAATGATCGTGGGGTGTGACAATGGTCAGTCCGACTGGGTCGCAATGACAGCCCCGCTGACGCGCGGCGCCCGCCCTGGCGGGGCTGCGTCCTTTCCGGCCTTCCTTCCATCGGGAGACCCCGTATGTCAGCCGTTCAAACCTCCATTTCCGAACGTTCCCCCAATCCGCTCGACATGATGGAGCAGATCGTGGCGGCGAACGACTGGGCGTTCGATCGCCGCAGCGACGCCGAGATGGCGGCCGAAGCGCCGGGCAAATGGTGCGATTACGGGCTCTACTTCAGTTGGTCGCATGAGATCAGCGCCATGCACTTCACCTGCGCGTTCGACCTGAAGGTGCCGGAGAAGCGGCGCGCGGCGCTGTACGAGCTGCTGGCGCTGGCCAACGAGCGGCTGTGGATCGGACATTTCGGCATGGACAGCGGCGACGGCATGCCGGTGTTCCGCCACGCCGTGCTGCTGCGCGGCGCGCCGGGCGCTTCGGCCGAGAGCCTGGAGGACATGGTCGATATCGCCATCACCGAATGCGAACGTTTCTTTCCCGCATTCCAGTTCGTGCTCTGGGGCGGCAAGACGCCGGCCGACGCGATGCAGGCGGCTATGCTGGAATGTGCCGGCGAGGCATGAGGCGGCCGGTCGCGAGAAGTAGGGAACGATGACAGCCTTCATTCCCCCCATCCTGCTGGTCGGCTTCGGCAAGATGGGGGGGGCGATGCTCGCCGGCTGGCGGGAGCAGGGATTGCGCCACGCCGTCGCCGTCGATCCCGCGCAACCGACCGCCCCTGGGCCCGAGGTATCGGTGGTGGCGGGGGCGGCCGATGTGCCGGCAGGGTTTGAGCCGGCCGCTGTGGTGCTCGCCGTCAAGCCGCAGAACGCCGAGGCGGCGCTGCCGCTGTTCGCGCGCTATGCCGGTTCGTCGGTGTTCCTGTCGATCATGGCGGGCCGCACCGCCGGCTCGCTGCGCCGCGTCTTGGGTGAGCGGGCGGCTATCGTGCGCGCCATGCCCAATACGCCGGCCGCCATCCGCCAGGGCATCAGCGTCGCATACGCCGGGCCGGAGGTCAGGGCCGACCAGCGTGAGCTGTGCAGCACCCTGCTGGCTGCCATCGGCACCGTTGCCTGGGTGGACGACGAATCGCTGATCGACGCGGTGACGGCGGTGTCCGGCGGCGGGCCGGCCTACGTCTTCCTGCTGGCCGAACTGTTGGAACGCGCGGCCGTGGAGCAAGGCATCCCGCCGGACCTCGCGCGACTGCTGGCGCGCCAGACAGTCGCCGGCTCGGGTGCGTTGCTGGCCGCAAGCCATGAGGACGCAGCCGTGCTGCGCCGCGCCGTGACCAGCCCAAAGGGCACTACGGAGCGGGCACTGGCCGTGCTGATGGCCGACGAGGCATGGCCGGCGCTCGTTTCACGCGCGATTGCGGCGGCGACCGCACGGTCTCGCGAACTTGCGGGCTGACAAGCTCTGATCGTACGCCTAGCTGAAGCGCATTGGTCGTTCTGGGGGAGCGTTTGTCATGCATGACCACGAATTCGACCGTGCGCTTGTGGCTGCCGCCTTCCGGCTGGCCGGGGAGCGCGGCTGGTCCGGCGTGACCGTCGCCGAAGCGGCGCGCCGGGCAGATCTGAAGCTGGACCGCGCCCGCGCCCGCTTCCCCGTGCGCGGGGTGATCCTGTTGCGCTTCGGCAGCATCGCCGACCAGACGGCGCTGGCGCAGGCCACCGACCAGGGCTCGCAGCGTGACCGGCTGTTCGATCTCATCATGCGGCGCATGGACGTTCTGCAGGCCCATCGCGAGGGCGTGCGGGCGCTGTTCCGCGCGTTGCCGACGAACCCGTGCTTGGCTGCCTTGCTCGGTGCCGCCAACCTTCGCAGCATGCGCTGGATGCTCGACGGCGCAGGCATCGAATCGACCGGCCTGCGCGGCCGGCTGCGCGTCAAGGGGTTGCTGGCGGTCTGGCTGGCCACCGTGCGGGCGTGGCGTATGGATACCAGCGAGGATCTGTCGGCGACCATGTCGGCCCTCGACAAAGCGCTGTCGCGTGCCGAGCAGATCGACGGCTGGCTGACCGGTCGCCGCAGCGCGCCCCCGGAGCCGCCCCCGGAGCCGCCGCCGGCGACTACCGTGCCGGACGCCGAACCGCTGCCCGAATAGAAGCGGCGTCAACCTGTCATCGGAGACTCATCGCCCTGCCATTGAGTGCTGGCGTGCATCGGCCTACAGCTTGTTCATCCGGCAGGCGACGCGACGCATCGCGCGGCGTTGTGGCTATCCGCCCTGGCGTCTCTGACCGCCCGCGCCGGGGTCGAAACCGCTTGACAGGAGCCGACCATGCCCGATGACACATCGACCCCCCTGAATACCAATGCCTTCACCGGCGCGATGAACCAGGCCAAGAGCGCCGCCGAGGAGTTCACCCGCCTGTTTTCGGAAATGAAGATGCCGGCGCTGCCGGACTCCGAAGCCCTGCTGACTGCCCACCGTCGCAATTTCGAAGCGCTGTCGGCTGCCAACCGCATCGCGCTCGAAGGCGCACAAGCCGTGGCCAAGCGGCATATGGAGATCATGCAGCAGACCATGACCGAGTTGTCGGAGTCGCTGCGCGCCCTGTCCGCGGCCGAGGCGCCCGGCGCCAAGGCGGCCCGGCAGGCCGACCTGCTGAAGCGCGCCTATGAGCGCGCGGTGGCCAACACTAAGGAGCTGAGTGATCTGATCCAGCACGCCAACGGCGAGGCGCTCGGCCTGCTCAACCGCCGCTTCGTGGAAGCGATGGACGAGGTGAAGGCGCTGGTGGCCCAGGGCACGCAGCAGGGCTGACTCACCGGTGCGCACGGCTTGGCGTGCACACCCGGGCTTGGGGTCATTGTCGTGACGCGGGGGCGCGTGTAAGAGCGGCTGCGTGTTTCCAGCCAGCGCGCGCGCGCCCCTGACGATCGTCCATGTCGGGAATTTCCCGTTCGGGCTGAAGGCCGGCTTCCAGCACGGGGTGGCTGTCAAGCTTTCCAACGGCCTGATTCGCAACTCCCATCTGGTGCTGAATTTCTCCGACCGCGACGTGGCCCGCGCGTATGGGCTGCTCGGCCACCGCAAGCTCGGGCGTCGCCCGGCCAACGCGGCGTTGCTGGCATTCTGCCGCCACCACCGCCCGGATGTGTTGCTGCTGGGCCATGCCGACGTGATCGACGCGGCGACCATCGCAGAGGTGCGTGAAGCGATTCCCGGCCTGCGCGTGGCGCAATGGAACGTCGATCCACTGTTCGAGCCGGACAATGTGCGGCGGATCACGGCCAAACAACCGGTGGTGGATGCCACCTTCGTCTCTACCGCCGGCCCGGCCATGGAGGCGCTGCGCGATGGCGGCCACCGCGTGGCGTTCCTGCCCAATCCGGTCGACCTGTCCATCGAGCGCGGCCGCTGCGACCTTGCGGACGAGCTTCCGTTCGATCTGTTCTATGCCTGCGGCCACCCGTCGCGCCCGTTGCGGCTGATCTGCGGGCGCGAATGGGACATGGAGGATTTCTTTCGCGCGCTGCTGCCACGCCTGCCCGGCTTGCAACCGCTGCTGGGTGGCCTGCTCGGCCAGCCGCATCTGGCCGGTGCGGCATATCAGACGGGCCTCGAGTTCGACCGCCCTTGGCCTGAACGTGAGCCGCCGGCCGGATTATCGCTGGTACAGTTCCGACCGGCTGGCGCAGATGGCCGGCAACGGGCTCGTGGTGCTCATGGAGCAGGCAACCGGCTACGGCGATATCTTCTCCGACGACGAAATGGCGTTCTTCTCCAGCTTTGACGAACTGGTGGCGCTGATTGGCCGCTTGGTGGCCGATCCGGCCCGCCGCCGCGCGATGGCCGCCGCCGGCCGGGCCCGTTACGTCGCGTTATTCAACGAAGGGGCGGTTGCGGATTGGATACTGCGGGTACTGCTCGACGATGCCGACCCGGATCGTGCGCCATGGCAAGTGGTGGCGTGACGCCCCCGACCTGGACGCGGCGGCTGGCGTTGCCGCCACCGGGTCCGGCGCTGCTGGTGGCGATCGGCGCCGGTTTCGTCGTCACGCCCAACCCGCTCTGGGCGCTGCTGTTCTATGTCGGCGTGCTGCCGGCGTGGGGCGTGCGGCTGGCACGGCGCGCGGCGTGGCCGACCGATCTCGGCACCGGCGTCGGGCTGGCGCTGATCGTCTGGTTCACGCTGACCACCGCTTGGGACGTCTCCGCCCGGCGGGCGCGGGTTCGGCCATATGCTGTGGCTCTGGAACGGTGTCTGCACGGCGATGTTCTTCGTCGCGACCCGCGCCTCTTTCGGGCCGGACGGGCGGGAGCGGGCGCGGGTGGTCACGCTGCTGATCGCGGCCGCCCTGCTCAATCTTTCCGTTGCTGCCATCCGTCTGGCCTTCATCGGCCTGTCCGACGGCAGGATGAACGGCTGGGCGGAAACCAGGCATCCGATCCTGGGTGCCTCAGTCATCGGCGTGTGCGTGCTGCTCGCGGCTGGCCGGATGCTGGAGGGGCGGTCCCGTCGTCTGGCAGGGGCGGTGATCGTCGCGGGTCTGGCGTTCATCGTGCTCACCGGCAGCCGTGGCCCGCTGATCGCGATTGCCGGCTCGCTCGCAGTGCTGCTGCTGGGCCTGCGCCCGCGCCTGCTGGCGGCGGCGGCGGCGCTCGGGGCCGCCTGCCTTGCCATTGTGGCAGTTGGTGCGCCCGCGCTAGGGGCGGCACTGGCCGCGCGGATCATGCAGCGCGGCTGGTCGAGCCGGCTGGATATCTGGCACCTGGCGCTGCGGGAGATCGCGCAGCGTCCGCTGTTCGGCCACGGGCCCGGCGCGCGGCTCGATCGCGCGGTGGACAATTTCCCGCACGATCTGTTCCTGTCGATGTTGTTCTATAGCGGAGCGGTCGGACTGGTGTTGCTGCTGGCGTTGCTGGCGCTCGCGGTGCGCGCCGCGTGGCTGCGGCCGGAGCCGGCGGCGCGCTGGACGCTGCTGGCGTTGCTGGCGCATCTAGTGCTGTCCGGCCTGACGGATCTGAGCCAGATCACCAAAGGGCCAAGCCCGATGTGGTACATCGTCTGGCTGCCGGTGGCCCTTGCGCTGGGGCCTACACGGGCAGATGCACCCGCGCCCGCAGCCCGCCGAGCGGGCTTTGCTCCAATGTGATCTCGCCGCCGTGCGCGCGCACGATGTCGCGCGCGATGGTTAGACCGAGGCCTGTGCCGCCGGCCGTGCCGGTGGCAAACGGACGGAACAGAACCTCGCGCTGCGCGGCGGGGATGCCCGGCCCGTCATCGTCCACCAGCACGTCGACGCTGCGCTCGCTGCGCCGGGTGACGCTGAGCGACACACGTTTGGCGTGCCGGCGGGCATTGTCTACCAGATTGGTCAGGGCCCGGCGCACCGCATCCGGGCGCAGCGGCAGCATCAGGTTGGCAGGGCCTGCCACGCTCACCCGTGCGCCGGCGCGCCGGGCGCCGGCGGCCACGTCCTCCAGCATCGCGGTGAGGTCGGTGGGGGTGGCCTGTTCGGCGCCCTCGCCGCGTGCGAAGGCGAGGTAGCTGGCGATCAGCCGGTCCATCTCGTCGATGTCGGCCGTCATGCCAGCCACCTCCTGGCCGATTGCATCCTGGCCAAGCGCGTCCCCGGGCGGCATCATCGCCAACGCCAGCCGCAGCCGGGTGAGCGGCGTGCGCAGATCGTGCGACACACCGGCCAACATTTCGGTGCGCTGCTGCAAGAAACGGCGGATGCGTTCCTGCATACGGTTGAAGGCGGTTGCGGCCTGCCGCACCTCGGCCGCCCCCTCGGGTCGGATCGGCCCGGTATCGCGCCCCATCCCGAACGCCTCGGCGGCTGCGGCGAGGCGGCGGATGGCGCGCACCTGGTTGCGCATGAACAGCGCCGCGATGCCGAACAGCAGCAAGGCGGTGCCGAGCACCCAGGCGACGAACAGGTAGATGGTGCCGGTATACAGCCGTTTGCGCGGCGCCTGGATCTCCAGCACGCCGTCGGGCATTTGCACGTCGATCAGCACGAATTGCGGATCGACGCTCCAATCGGTGCGGAACGGGCGGCGCACCCGCTCGCGCAGCGCGCCGGCCAGATCGTCGTCCATCGGGCCGAGCACGGACTGGGCCGAGGCATCCGTAAGCCGGGCATCTGTAAGCCGAGCATCCGGTATAAAGCGCAGCGTCAGGTCGAACTGGTCGAACGCCTCGCGTAGCACCCAGACCTGGTCGCGCCGGTCGGGGAAGCGGCTGAGCGCATCGATGGTCACCGCGATCTCGCCGGCGACGGCGGAGGCGAAGCGGCGGGACACGATGTTGAGATGGCTGCCATAGAAGATCTGCAGCGCCACGGCCAGCACCAGCACGAGCGGCACCAGCATGATGAGC
Organism: uncultured Pseudomonadota bacterium; assembly: GCA_963764895.1. Classification (GTDB taxonomy): domain Bacteria; phylum Pseudomonadota; class Alphaproteobacteria; order Acetobacterales; family Acetobacteraceae; genus CAVXUK01. Next base: position 819,387 of record CAVXUK010000004.1, on the reverse strand, counting down.
AGGCTGCGCCCTAGCAGCGTGCGCGGCAGCACTTTCTTCACCACGCGGCTTTGCGGCGGCAGCGGGAGGCGGACCATTGGTCAGGGCTTACGCCGTGGCCGTGGTGCCTCCCTTCGCCGATCCGGCGGAGCGTCAATCAGCACATCGATATGCGAATGTTTTCGGAATGACTTGCGCGCAAAAGAGCCGGCAAGCAACGTGGGCAGGCCAGCGTTCAGCAAATCTCTCAATGCCGCGGCAATCAACGGAGTGGCCTCAGCCTCTCGCGCCACGTCTCTGGTCCGGACGATGTCACCGATGGCTCGCATTCCGGCTGCTCCATACGTCAGCATAGGGCGATGCGGATGACGCATCAACGCATGCATGACATCCGTGCATGCGTTGGCTGCCGCCCGATCAAGGGACAAGGGCGCACTGCCGAGGCGTCGGCGCTGCCTGTTTCGGCCCGACAATCCCCTTGCGTGTCAGCCGCGAGCGTTACGGTTGCGCTGCCGGCGCAATTCGAACGCGTTATAGGCGAGCAGCCTGGCACGGCGACAGCCAAAAAACGAAATCTGTTATATTGATACCGCATTGAATGACAGATTCTGGTTCATGAAATTTCGCATAGTTAACTGATCTCTGATAATTGTTGTCTCCCGCTTGGCAAGCGCTGCTTGATGACGACGAGCGCCGGGATGCCGCGGCTTGCAGTAACATCTTGAGCGCGGAATAGTCGGATGTCCGAGGGGGCAACGCGCCGCCTCGGACCCAACCCTTGTCCGCCAGTCGTCGTCCGGTGGGATGCCCGCCTCAGAACGCGATGCGACCCGTGAGTATCCAGGCATGGTTATAGGCTGGCGTCTGCTCCGACGTATCTGCGTACTTCGGAGACACGGCGAACTGGTATCCCCCGCCGAAGATCGCCCGGAGGCGGTCGGTGAGCGCGAACCGCCCAAAGATGATGCCCGGGGTCAACAGAACCTGATTCTTGCCGCCCCTTTCGTTGCCATTCAACCACTGCGTGTCGTTGACCTCGAATTCCGGCCAGAAGTACTGCAGGAAATGATACTGAAACGTGACGTTCGTCGCGATCGAGGTGCCCAATGTGGATTGGCCATCAGTCGGGATCGCCACGCCCAGGGTCGCCTGAATATCAAAATCGCCCCAACCCTTGCCCCCGGCGATGGTCGGCGTGACGACCCACGTATGGTTGGTGAACGCCGCGTTGCCGGACGCCGCCGTGACACCGAGGAAGGCAGTGAGGATGTAGTTGCCGTCTTGTTCGTTGGCGCTCAGCAGGCGTTGCTTGACGACCAGGAACTGGTCATCGAGCCAGCCGCTGGCAGGGGACTTGGTGTTTCCCTTGACCTGATAGGCCGGCAAATTGATCAGCAGCTCGTTCGTGTAAGTGGGGATCAACTCCAAGCCCTTGCCGCTGTCATAGATGTCCAACGTCGAGCCGTTGCCGCGCTTTTCCCAGTACCTGATCATAGCGGACTTCCTGCTCCAGCCGCGGCGTGACGGTGACCAGCGGCGTCATCCAGTGCGGCTGGCTCGCCTTGGCGGCGTCGGAGCGGACGAACCAGTTTTCAAAGTAGTTCGCGATATTCGTTTCAAGGTCGCTGCCGGGGTCGGCCGCGTCGGTGGTGGCCACCGGCGGGGCCGGTGCGGTCCCCGGTGTGACCGGTGTGGCTTGCTGGGCGAGTTCGGCCGGCAGCGGGGTGGTGCCGGTGTCGCCGGCACGCGCCACGCCTGGCGCGATGGCGGCAGGAAAAGTAAGTGCAACAATGAGAACTGCCAGTCGTGACATTCGCGAACTCCTGCATCGGGCGTGGCGGCTCGGGCCGCACCCGCTATGCTCAAATGGACATAACGAAACTTACAGAACGTTTACCTTGGCGCAAGGTGACGCACGGCTCGTTGATGCAAGGTCAGCTTTTGAATCGGCAGTTCGTGCTGGCAACGCAGCGACGCTGTTAAGCCCCGGGCTTCAGCACATATCCCCGCCCGCGTACCGTATGCAGGAAGCGCGGTTCGCGCGGGTCCGCCTCGATCTTGCGACGCAACCGTGTCACCTGCACGTCGATGGCGCGTTCGCCGGCCTCGTCGCTGCCCAGCGTGGCCGCAATGTCCTCGCGGGTCAGCACCTCATTCGGGCGCCGCGCCAGCGCCGCCAGCAGTGCCGCCTCGCCGCCGGTCAGCCGCACCGGGCCCGCGTATGGCCGCAGTTCCCCCCGCAGCTCGCCGCGCTCCGGGTCGAACACCAGCACCCCCAACTGCACCGGCCCGGCCGGCGGGCCGCTCAGCGGCGGTGGGATGCGGCGCAGCATGGCGCGGATGCGCAGCACCAGCTCGCGCGGCTCGAACGGCTTCGGGAGGTAATCGTCCGCACCCGCCTCAAAGCCGGCGATCCGGTCCTCCGGCGCGCCGCGCGCCGTCAGCAGCAGCACTGGGATATCGCTGGCCTCGGCCCGCAGCGATTCGGTCAGTGACAGACCGGTTTCGCCCGGCATCATCACGTCCAGCACCAGCAGATCCGGTTGCAGGTAGCGCAGCCGGTCGCGCGCCTCGCTCGCCGTCTCCGCGGTGCTCACGCGAAACCCCTGGCCCGCCAGATATTGCGACAGCAATTGGCGCAGGCGCGCGTCGTCGTCCACTACCAGGATCAGCGCATCCTCGGCCATCGGCTATACTGGCCGCACGCGCGGCTCGCGCCCGCCCGAATCCGCGCGGTCCATGTAGGCCCGTGCGTCCTCGTCCATGATGCCGCGCATCACGCGGCGAAACCCTTCCACTGCGCCGCCGCCGGCCTCGCGATAGGCCGCCGCCAGCCGCTCGCGCTGCCGCTCGAACAGCCGCCGCTCGAGCGCCTGACCCTCCGGCGTCAGCGTCAGTAGCCGCTGGCGGCGGTCCGCACGGCCCTGCGTCTGCGCCACGTAGCCCTGCGCCATCAACTCCGTGAGAACCCGCGCCAGGCTCTGCTTGGTAATGCGCAGGATGCCGATCAGGTCGCTGACCGGCAGGCCCGGATTGCGGCCGATAAAATGCAGTGCACGGTGATGCGCGCGGCCCAGTCCCAGTTCGGCCAGGATCACGTCGGCCGCGTTGGTGAAGTCGCGGTAGGCGAAGAACAGCAAATCCTGCGCCGCGCGGATCTCCTCCTCGCGCAGGAATAGCAGATTGGTGCCCGCCGCCGGCTGCGTCTTGCCCTCCGCCACCCGCTGCTCGACCGCTTTTAATCCGCCCTTCAGGTCGGGCATATCTGGCATTCCCCCAAACTACGGCAGCTTCATTGACTGAATGGAACACCCATTATAGCGTCAGTCGGCTTCGCGCAACAATCTTACAGGAAACGCTCCCATGGCGCTTGTTCCTTTCGACGACCGTGACGGCCAGATCTGGTATGACGGCGTCATGGTGCCCTGGCGAGACGCCAAGCTGCACTGTTCTCTCCCATGGGCTGCACTATGCCTCCGGCGTGTTCGAGGGCGAAAGGGCGTATAGCGGCAACATTTTCAAGCTGCGCGCCCACACTGAACGCCTGATCGCCTCCGGCCGCATCCTGGGTTTCGAGATCCCTTATACGGCCGATGAGATCGACGCCGCCTGCAAGGCCGTCGTAGCGGCCAACGGGCTGACCGACGCCTATGTCCGCCCGATCGCCTGGCGCGGTGCCGAGCAGCTTTCGGTCTCTGCACAGCAGACGCGCATCCACCTGGCGATCGCCACCTGGGCGTGGCCGAACCTGTTTGGCGACAACCGGATGAAGGGTGTGCGGCTGGATCATCGCCACCTGGAAGCGCCCACACCCGGAGACCGCGCCCACCGCCTCCAAGGCCGCCGGCCTCTACATGATCGGCACGCTCGCCAAGCACGCGGCCGAGGCGGCCGGCTTCGACGACGCGCTGATGCTGGACTGGCGCGGCCATGTCGCCGAAGGCACCGGCGCAAACGTGTTCTTCGTCATCGACGGCGAACTTCACACGCCCGACGCCGGACTGCTTCCTCGACGGCATCACCCGGCGCACCGTCATGTCGCTCGCCCGCCGTCATCAGATGAAGGTGGTGCGAGCGCGTCGATCATGCCCGACGAAATGCCGAGCGCGAGCGAGGTGTTCCTGGCCGGCACCGCCGCCGAGGTGACGCCGGTGCGCCAGATCGGCCCGCATGTAGTTCACGCCGGGCCGCGTCACCGAGACGCTGCTGCGTGACTACGAAGGTCTGGTTCGTTTGAACCCCGCGGAGGTAGAACAGCGCGCGCCGATCTAGCGGCTGGACCAGCGCGCCGCGGCCTCGTCGTCCTCGGCGCGCGCTTCCACCCATGCTTCCGCGCCATCGACAAATGTTTCTTTCTTCCAGAATGGTGCGGCCGTCTTGAGCCAGTCGATCAGGTAAGCGGTGGCGTCCAGCGCCGCTTGCCGGTGCGCCGCCGCCGCCAGCACAAGCACGATCGCCTCGCCCGGCAGCAGCCGCCCGACGCGATGGATCAGCGTACAGCCAAGCAACGACCACCGCAGTTCCGCGCCCGCGGCAATCTCGGCCATCGCGCGTTCGGTCATGCCCGGATAGTGCTCCAGCGTCATCGCCGTGATCGCCCGCCCACCGGCGCCATCGCGCACGGTGCCGACGAAACAGCCGACGCCGCCGATGTCGGTGCGCCCGGCGCACAACGCCGCGATCTCCGCGCCGACGTTGAAGGCTTCTGCTTGCACGCGCACGCCCATTTTAGCCGCCCGTTACCGGCGGGAAGAACGCGATCTCGTCGCCGGCCGCTACCGGCGATTCCGGGCCGGCGAATTCCTGGTTGACCGCACAGCGCACGGCGCTGGTGGCGGTGAAGGCGGCGGCGAAGCCCGGGCCACGTGTGGCCTGCCATGCGGTCACATCGGCGACGGTGGCCACGTCCGGCGGCAGGCCGACCGTTTCCTCGGCAGTGCCGACGCGCTCGCGCAGCCACGCAAAATATAGCAACCGTACCGTTGTGCCGCCGGTCACGGGAATTTCGTGGTCCCAGGGCTCGCCGGTGCGTTCTCCGGGAACACCGGCTGGATCGGGCCGCTCGGCACGTTCGGCGGTGGCAGCTGCTGTTGATTGTTGGGGTTTTGCAGATCCTCCATTGTCGGGATCGGTGCCGGCGGCCCCGGCCAGACGTCTCCGCCCTCCGGCAGCAGCGGCTTGATCTGCACGTCCTCGCCGCGCACCAGCCGCTCGGTTTGCGAGGTCTCCGTCGGAGCGGTCGGGTCGAAACGCCACGTGTGGGTGTCGCCGATGAACCCGCCGAACCCGTCCAACGGGTTGCCGGCAAGGTTGCCGGTATACTGGCAGCCCGGCAGCAGAACGATGAAGCCGAGCAGGGCGATGCGCCGCATTGAACATTCCTTGTTTGCGGGCCGGGGCGGGTTGCCGCTCCGGGTGGTCGGCAGCTTATAGCCTAGTCCCAGTAGAACGTGAGCGTGAGCGCGCGGAATGTGCCCGCAAGGTGCGCCACGCTCAAGCGGTGGTTGCAGTCGGCCGACCTTCAGGGCAGATCCAGCAGCGATGTGGCCCATTCTGCCACGCGCGCGGGGTCGTTCAGTGGGAGCACGGTGCGCTCGCAGCCCGGCAGGGTCGAATCGCTCGCCACCGCCAGGATGTCCGCGCGATCCGGCCACATCGGCGGCTTGCCCAGTGCGGGGCGATGCACTTCCAGCTTCGGGCAGGCACTGGTCCTAAACCCTTCGACCAGCACCAGATCCACCGGTGCCAACCGCGCAAGCAGCGTCTCCAACCCCGGCTCCGGCCCATCCAGCTCGTGCAGCAGCGCCCAGCGCGTCGCGCTGGCCACCAACACCTCGTATGCGCCGGCCGTGCGGTGGCGGTAGCTGTCCTTGCTGGGCCGATCCATGTCGAATCCATGATGCGCGTGCTTGATGGTGGAAACGCGCAGCCCGCGCGCGCTCAGCAACGGCAACATGGCGGTCAACAACGTGGTCTTGCCGCTGCCCGACCATCCGGCCAGACCCAGAACCTTCACTCCGGAACCGTCACCTGGGCGGCTTTGCCGCCGCCGCCCCGCCCGGCATGCTGGCGCCGGCATGCCGCAGACCTGCCACCAAGTAATCCCAGCCGGTGAGCAGCGTGAGTAGCGCGGCCACCCAAAGCAATGCCTCGCCGATCGCCGAGGCGGGCAGCCGGGGCAGGCCGATCAGTGCGGCGGTGGTGTCGCCCGCAATCAGGGTGCCGATGGCAGCCATTTGCACGCCGGTCTTCCACTTGGCCAACCGCGTGACCGGCAGACCCACGCGGACGCCCGCGAGATATTCGCGCAGGCCGCTGACCAGGATTTCCCGCAACATGATGACGACGGCCGGGAACAGCCCCCAAAAACTCACGCGGCTCATGCCGACCAGCATCATCAGGCTGGCGCCGACCAGCAGCTTGTCGGCAATTGGGTCCAGCATACGCCCGAAATCGGACGTTTGGCGGCGGTCACGCGCAATACGCCCGTCCAGATAGTCGGTGATGCCGGCGATCGCGAACACGACACAGGCGGCCAGATCGGTGGCCGGACGATGGAGCGCAACCAGCAGCACCAGCAGCGGGATGGCCGCGATGCGCGACAGCGTGAGCAGGTTCGGCAGATCGGTGGGCATTGGCTTCACTCTACGCCCAAAACACGCGGCCAGTCAGCCTTGCCCGCGCGCATCGCGAACGTCAACTGGACAGCAGCGGGCAGGCACCCCATTTCTACCGAATGACCCGTCGCCCCCGTCGCCGTGGCGCTAACCCGATTATGTTGACCCAGCTGGCCATGGCCTCCTGGGAGGTGATCGGGCGACGCAGCCTGATGGCGCTGACCAATACCTGTTCCGCTGCCGAGTATCGCCGCATGGTGCGCGAGAAGCAGGCGGCGGCGCTGGCCAGCGCAACCAAATTCGCCACCAGCGGCGGCGCCGTCTCGATGGCGGCAATGCTGGCGCCGTGGCATGTGCGCGCCACGGCCAACGTCAGACGGCTCCGCAAGCGCTAGGGCTTCCCGTCTGGCCCGTCGCGTGCATCCTCCGCGCGGCAGCTCTGCCGGAGGAATTCATGTCCCGCACTCTGATCGTCGCCGGCGCGCAGACCGGTCCCGTCGCGCGCGATGAAACCCGCACCCAGGTGGTGCGCCGCCTGATCGACCTGATGCGCCAAGCGCATGCCCGCGGCGCCCGCGTGGTCGTGTTCCCGGAACTGGTGCTGACCACGTTCTTCCCACGCTACTGGATGGAGGATCAGGCCGAGGTCGACAGCTGGTTCGAGCAGGAAATGCCCGGCCCCGAGACACGCCCGCTGTTCGACGAGGCAGCCAATCTGGGCATCGGCTTCTATCTCGGCTACGCGGAACTGGTACGGCAGGGCGACCGCATGCGCCGCTTCAACACCTCCATTCTGGTCAACGCCGAGGGCCGCATCATCGGCCGCTACCGCAAGGTGCATCTGCCCGGCCACCGCGACCACATCCCGGCCGCGCCATTCCAGCATCTGGAGAAGAAGTATTTCGAGCCGGGCGACCTCGGCTTTCCGGTCTGGCGCGAATTCGGTGCCAACATGGGCATGTGCATCTGCAACGACCGCCGCTGGCCGGAAACGTACCGTGTCATGGGCCTGCAGGATGTCGAGGTGGTGCTGCTCGGCTACAACACGCCGATCGCATCCGGCCTGGACCAGCGGCTATTCCCACCTGACCGATTTCCACAACAAGCTGTCGATGCAGGCCGGCGCCTACCAGAATTCCTGTTACGTGGTCGGCGTCGCCAAGGGCGGCATCGAGGAAGGCTGCGACATGCTGGCCGGCTCGATCATCGCCTCGCCGTCCGGCGAGATCATCGCGCAGGCGGCGACCGCGCGGCGACGAGGTGATCACCGCCTCGCTCGACCTCGATCTATGCCGGATCAACAAGACCGCGATGTTCAATTTCGCGCTGCACCGGCGTGTCGAGCATTACGGGCTGATCGTCGAGCGCACCGCCGCGGTGCCTCCGCCGGGCGCCTAACGCCTGGCTCAGGCCGACGCGGTCCTCCGCGCCGACAGCGCGACCGCCTCGCCGCCGTGCGCTGGCCGCCAGTAACGGCGCGCAAACGCGAGGCGCACCTCCAGCGTCGCCGCGCGCTTGCGCGGTGGCACGCTGACCACCGCGTCGCCGTCGGTCCAGCGCCAATTTGCCTCGGCCGGGTGGAAGCCCTCGCCCATCACGGTCGGAGGCAATGGCCGGCCGCCGACCAGCAAGGCCGCTACCGCGATGCCGAGCCGGCGGCCATCGCCGCTGTCGGCCTCCTGTTCGGCCGGGATGAAGCTCGCCGAGCGTAGCCGAAGCGCCGTCGTCCCGGCCGGCAGCCGCGCGCGCCATGTCAGGCCGTCCACGCGCCGCGCCGGCAGGATGGCGCCGTTGGTCACGATTGTTAGCCACGGATCATCGGTGCGCGTCCAGCCGAGCCCCTCGGCACGCGTCACCAGGTTGGCGTGCCGCCCGGCCACGGCATCGACGTCGAGCAGCAAGGGTGCTGCGCCATGCTCGGCCCAGATGCGCAGAGCTGCCTCGTCGGGCGCGGTGGCAAAATCCGGATGCAGTGTGCGCGGTCCGGTATCGTTGGCGAACTGGCCGCGGTTGCCGGTGTCCAGATAGCTTTCGGCCGCCACGCCCTCGGCCAGCAGGATGTCGTGGCGGTCCAGTTCGACATGGATATACAGCACCGAGGCCAGCCCGTCCTGGCGCGCGATGCTGGCGCCGTTGGCCAGCCGCCACACCGGAACCAGGGCGCCGTCCAGCAGCAGCGCATGGTCGCGCGAGACCAGCAGGTCGCGGCGCGGCAGGCCGGGGGCGATGGCGCCGGCCTGGATGCGGATCGGGGCGGCGCGCTCCGGATCCGCATGGCGGGTCAGGTCGATGCGGGTCCAGCCGATCCAGCGCACCGGCGCCAGCCGGCCGGACAGCGTGCGAACCGTATCGCCGGGTCGCAGCATCTCGATGGCGACCTCGCCGTGCTCAGCCAGAATGCGCGTGCCGGCGACGTAGCAGGCGAGGTCATACGAAGATGCCGTGACCAGCGTGCCGCCAGTGCCGTCCGGCGACGCGCCGAAATAGACGGAGCCGCTTGCTGTCCCGCCATTGATGCTGGCGACGAGCGTGGCCGTCTCACCGCTGGCGCCCACGACATCCAGCGTTCCGTCGCTCATCGTGACGGAATCACCGATGGACTCGTTTGTGGGCGTCGAGGAGACACTGACGAAATCGATCGCGTCGATCCCCTGCTGAAAATTCTCGACCACCAAGCCAAGCGTGCCCGTGCCCAGCACCGTCAGCGTCGCCTGTCCGGCGCCGAATTCGACCGTGGGGCTGCCGGCGATGGCGTCGATGGTGGTCGTGCTGACGGCGAAGGGTCCGCTGGCGGTCGCGGGATAGCCGAGCAGGATCGTGCCGCTGCCGGCCAGCGTGCCGGCGACCAGGGTGCCCCCCGCCACGTCCAGCGCGCCGCCGCTGCCCAGCGACAGGCTGCCGCCGACGTTGAGCGTTTCGGCTTGCCCGAGCGTGACGCTGCTTTGGAGGGTCAGGCTGCCGGTAATGGCGAGCGACGTGCCGATGGCGAGCACGCCGCTATCGGTCACGTTGGCCTCGATCGTGCCAGTCTCGGCGGCCAACGTGCCCTGGGCACTGATCGTAATGGCGTCGGCGTGTATAACGGCGGGGCCAAAAGCTACATCTGCTTGCGCGACGTCACCGTTGAACCAAAGATAGCCGCCATCCGATATTGCCAGCGTTCCACCGACATTGAGATAAACATCAACATATAATGTACTGGCAAGCGTCAAGTTGCCACTGACATCAAAGGAGCCGAGTTGGTCGTCCGGATATGCCTGTTCTTCGTCGAGACTTATATTGCCGTCGTCGATAAGGTTGCCGCCGACTCCCGAATTGGTGACGTTCGAGCGAGGCGCCGGCCGCTACGGTCAGCGCGCCGAGTGTCGCCGCCGCCTGCCCGAGCACGACCGAACTGATCGCGTCGACGCTGACACTCCCATACTGCAAGGACATGCTGGCAGCCACGATGCTGATGCCACCGGAGGCAGACAACACACCGGAGCCGGCGTCGTTATCGTAGTAAAATCCGCTATTGTCACCGAGACTGATGTCGCCGGTAACATTCAGGGTTCCACTATTCGGTCCGTCGCCGACAATGGCAATACCGCCCGCGCCTTGGGTATACTGATAGGGTGGGGCGGCAGCGTTATACGCTTGGCCGACATAAATCGTCCCGATCTGCCACACCGCGCCCGCCAGCAGAGCGACTGTGTAGGCGCCTTCGACATCGATGCTCCCCTCCGAGAGCGTGGTGCCATCGAGCGCCACGGTCGGGTTGCTCGTGCCGGCGGTATCGTAAAAGTCCGTCGCGGCGGTGAGCGGCGGCAGCGGCGGCAGTCCCACCATCGTGCCATCTCCGCCGTCGCTGAGGACGATGAACCCTGTATCCGACGATGCGCCGGCGAATGGGATGCCCGCAGTCGCTCCACTCGCGGTGGCAATGTCGAGTGTGCCGCCAACCAATTCGGCGGACGGCTCGCCAGTGCCGGCGAACGACAGCCCGGAGAGGTCGATGAAGTCGCCGGCTTGCATCCCTTGCAGCGTGAGACCTGTGCCGACGCCCGGAAGCACGACGACATCCGAACTGCCGGTGAAGGCGATCGTGAGCGAGCCGGATGCGGCGAGCGTGTCGATCGTGACGCTGGCGTCGTCGGCCAGCGTGATCGTGCCATCGCCGCTGACCGTGCCCAGTTCCGCCGTGGCGTCGGTGCCGAGCGAGATCTGATAGTCCCCGGTCAGCGGCGTTTGCAGGTACAGCGCGCCCGCCGCCATGCTGATCGTGGCGTCATCGATGGCGCTGGTCGGCCCGGCGCCAACCACACTGACCGTGCCGCTGCCTTGTGAGATCGTCCCGCCGCCGCTCAGCGTCACGGCACCGCTGGCGGCCAGGATCGGGGCGGTGCCGCTGCTGGTCACGGCCAGCGTGACTATCGTCGTTCCGCCGGCGATTTCAATGTTGTCCGTGACGCCGTCCAGTGTCAGGCCGACACTGGGCGGCGGGTCGATCACCGTGATTGGGCCATTCGCGACGACGTTGCTGCCGGGCGTGACGTTGGTGTCGAGCAGCACCGAGCCGTCGAGCACCAGCGTGCCGGCGTTGGCGGTCAGCGTCCCGTCTTCCACTTCGCCGGCGATGGTGAGGCTCGACCCGAACGCGCCCGCATCCAGTGTGCCGCCATCGAGATTGAGCGTGCCCTCGATCGTCACCGGACCTCGCAGGCCGGTCAGGTTCGCGGGCGTCACGGAACCGGCGATGATGATGCCGCTGGCCGTGACGTTGCTGCTCTGCACGACGGTCGTGTTGAGCAGCGTGGCGCCGTCGAGCGACAGCGTGCCGGTATTGGCCGTCAGCGTGCCGTTCTCGACCGTGCCGGTGATAGTCAGGCTGGACCCGAACGCGCCCGCGTCCAGCGTGCCGCCGTCGAGATTGAGCACGCCGGTGATCGTGAGGCTGGAGCCAGCGGCGGTTGCGGGCAATGTGCCGCCGTCGAGATCAAGCTCGCCTTGGATCGTCACCGCGCCTTGGAGGCCGGTCAGGGCCGCCGGAGATACAGTATCATCGAACGTGATGCTGCCAATAATCGTGCCGGTGTTGGTGAAATCGCTGATGTCAGCGCTGACAAACACGGATGTCGTCGAAGACGCGGGAGGGGAGATCGCCGGCAGCCCGATCGTGCCCGTGTTATCGAACGTCGCGCCAATGAGATTGATGGTGCCGCCGTCATCGCTGATCACACCCGAATTGTCGAACACGGTCGAGCTGACATAGAGACTGATCGGGACCGTGCCGTCGTTCGTGCCGGGGGTGATCGTGATCGTTCCAGTATTCACAAAAGCTGTCGTAGAGATTTCGGTCGCGATCTCGCCGGGCGGGGACTCGCTGACCGGGCCGCCGCCGAGGACGATCGTTCCCTGGTTGGTGATTGTGGTCGTCGAACTCACGGGGGACTGATCGAACAGGTCGTATTCGACGCCCGCGTCGACCAGCGTGATGCTGGACTGCGGGCCCAACGTTACGTTGGCATCTGCAACCATGAACGGCGGACCATAAAGGTCGCCGCCGACCGTCAGATCGGCCACGAAGCTGCCGTCGTAGGTGCCGCCGGCCAGGGACAGCCCGCCGGAGACCAGCAGCGGTTGCGCGGCGCTCGCCACGCTCGTTGCGGGTGTGATGGTGATGCCGCCGATGGGCCGGGTCTCGACCACATCCACGCCGTCCAGCGTGCCGACATGGCCGACATACGGCACGTCCACCAAAGGCGCGTCGAGCGTGCCGCCGACCAGATCGCCTGCCTCGACCATGTTCAGCACGCCGCCCGACAGCGTGCCGCCGAGATCGAGCGTGGTCGTGAGATAGAGTGTGCTGCCGGTGCCCAGCGTGATGTCGTCGGCGGCCACCCCCGCCGTGTCCACGGTTACCGTGATGCCATCGCCGACGATCACGTCGTCGCCGGTCTGGGGTACGGCGCCGCCGCTCCAGTCCGCCGCATCCGCCCAGTCGCCGCTTGTGCCGCCGACCCATGTGACGGTGCTCATCGGTGACGCCTCCGGGTCCATTTTTCAGACATTGTTTACCGCTGCCGCCGGGCGAGGTCGACGGGAACGAAACGGAATTCCGGGCCGCAGATGACAGGGGACGGGGGCTGCGCTAAGCCTCGGGGCCGCATTCTCGGGAACCTCCGCCGCACCATGGCCAGCAGCAACGACATCCGCGCCACCTTCCTCGATTATTTCGCCCGCAACGGCCACAGGTCGTGCCCAGCAGCCCGCTGGTGCCGCGCAACGACCCGACGCTGCTGTTCACCAACAGCGGCATGGTGCAGTTCAAGAACGTCTTCACCGGCCAGGAGAAGCGGCCCTATTCGCGCGCCACCACGGCGCAGAAATGCGTGCGCGCCGGCGGCAAGCACAACGACCTCGACAATGTCGGCTACACCGCCCGCCACCACACGTTCTTCGAGATGCTGGGGAATTTCTCCTTCGGCGACTATTTCAAGGAACAGGCGATCTACCACGCCTGGACCCTGCTGACCAACGATTTCGGCCTGCCGCGCGACAAGCTGCTGGTCACCGTCTATTCCGAGGACGATGATGCCGCCGCGCTCTGGCGCAAGATCGCCGGCCTGCCGGACGAGCGAATCATCCGCATCCCGACCGCGGACAATTTCTGGCGCATGGGCGATACCGGCCCCTGCGGCCCCTGCTCCGAGATCTTCTACGACCACGGCCCGTCCATCCCCGGCGGCCCGCCCGGCAGCCCGGACGAGGACGGCGACCGCTTCATCGAAATCTGGAACCTCGTCTTCATGCAATACGAGGAAGGCCCGCCCGGCACGCGCGCGCCGCTGCCGCGCCCCTCGATCGATACCGGCATGGGGCTGGAGCGCTTCGCCGCGATCCTGCAGGGCAAGCACGACAATTACGACACCGACACGCTGCGCGCGCTGATCCTGGCCAGCGCCGAGGCCACCGGCCAGGACCCGGACGGCCCGTTCCGCACCAGCCACCGCGTCGTCGCCGACCATCTGCGCAGCACCTCCTTCCTGATCGCCGACGGCGTGCTGCCGTCCAACGAGGGCCGCGGCTACGTGCTGCGCCGGATCATGCGCCGCGCCATGCGCCACGCGCACCTGATGGGCGCGCGCGAGCCGCTGATGTACCGGCTGGTGCCGGCGCTGGTGCGCCAGATGGGCGAGGCCTATCCGGAACTGGCGCGCGCCGAGACGCTGATCGACGGGACGCTGACGCTGGAGGAGACCCGCTTCCAGGCGATGCTGGACCGCGGCCTGCGCTTGCTGGCCGACGAAGCCGCAGCGCCTGCCGGAGGCCGCCCCGCTGCCCGGCGACGTCGCCTTCAGGCTCTACGACACCTACGGCTTCCCGCTCGACCTGACGCAGGACGCGCTGCGCGAACAGGGGCGCGCGGTGGACGTCGACGGGCTTCGACGCCGCGATGGCCGAGCAGCGCAGGCGCGCCCGCGCCGCCTGGGCCGGCTCCGGCGAGGCGGCGACCGAGCGCGTCTGGTTCGAGCTGAAGGAGAAGCTCGGCGCCACCGAATTCCTCGGCTATGCCACCGAGACCGCGGAGGCGGAAATCACTCGCGCTGGTGGTCGACGGCGCGCCGGTCGAGAGCGCGCCGGCCGGGCACGCGAGTCGCCGTCATCCTCAACCAGACGCCCGTTCTACGCCGAGAGCGGCGGCCAGGTCGGCGATACCGGCACGATATCGGCACCGCGGATGCCGCATCAGCATCACCGATACGCAGAAGAAGCTCGGCGATCTGTTCGTCCATCTCGGCAGGTCGAGGCCGGCGCGGCGCTGGTCGGCGGCGCGGTGCTGGCCGAGGTGGACCATGAGCGCCGCACCGCCATCCGCGCGCACCATTCGGCGACGCATCTGCTGCACGAGGCGCTGCGGCGGCAGCTCGGCGAGCATGTGACGCAGAAGGGCAGCCTGAACGCGCCGGACCGGCTGCGCTTCGATATCTGCCAGCCGACGCCGATCAGCCGCGACGAACTGGCCTGGGTCGAGCGCGAGGTGAACGCCCGCATCCGCGAGAACAGCGAGGTCACGACCCGGCTGATGACGCCGGACGAGGCGGTCGCCGAGGGCGCGATGGCGCTGTTCGGCGAGAAATACGGCGACGAGGTGCGCGTCGTCGTCGATGGGCGACGGGCGCCGGCAACCGCCCGGCCTACTCGATCGAGCTGTGCGGCGGCACGCATGTGCGCCGCACCGGCGATATCGGCCTGTTCCGCATCACCGGCGAGGGCGCGGTCTGCGCCGGGCGTGCGCCGCATCGAGGCGGTGGCCGGCGCCGCGGCCCTGGCGGCGGTCGCGGAAGCCGACCGGCGGCTGGCCGAGGCCGCGGCGCGCTGCGCGCCAGCCCGGCCGAAGTGCCGGAGCGTGTGGCCGCGCTGGTCGAGGATCGGCGGCGGCTGGAGCGGCAGGTGGCCGAGTTGCAGAAGAAGCTCGCCACCGGCGGCGGTGCGGCCGAAATCGAAGAGGTCGGCGGCATCCGCTTCGCCGCGCGCAACCTCGGCGACGTGCCGGCGCGCGACCTGAAGGGGCTGGCCGAGGCGATCGGCCAGCAGATCGGTGGCGGCGTGGTGGCACTGGTCTCCACCGCCGAGGGCAAGGCCAGCATCGTGGTCGGCGTCGGCGCCGGACCTCGCGGGGCGGTTCAACGCGGTCGATCTGGTGCGCGCGGCAGCCGGGGCGGTTGGCGGCAAGGGCGGCGGCGGCCGGCCGGATCTGGCGCAGGCCGGCGGGCCGGACGCGGCCAACGCCGATGCGGCGTTGGCGGCTGTGCGGACAGCGCTCGCTGCCGTCTGACCTACGCGTTACGCCAGGGGTAGTGGTAACGCGGCGCCGCGAGCTGGTAGTGCCCATCCCTTAGCGACAAGTTCGGATTGTAGAACGGGTCCGCCGCCAGCGTGGCGCCCCAGCGGGCGCGCATCGTCGCCGCATCCTCGCCGCCGGGCGCGTCCGGTTCGGCGTGGGTCAGTTCGGCGTACGGGGTCCACAGCACCCGGTAGCCGTGTGCGCGCAGGCGCAGGCAGAAATCCACGTCGTGGTAGTGGCGCGCCAAGTTTTCCGCATCCAGCCCGCCGACCTGCCGAAATACCGTACGACGCACAGCGAGGCAGGCCGAACTGACGGCGGAGACTTCGCGCAGCAGTTGCAGACGGCCGGCATAGCCTGGCGCCTCGCGCGTAGCCGACGGCTCATAGCTGGCAGCGATGCCATCCGGCCCGACGCCCAGCACCAGCCCGCCATGGCGCACGCGCCCGGCTTGGTCCAGCAGCTTGGCGCCGACGGCCCCCACGTCCGGCCGAAGTGCCTGCACGACCAACTCGTCGAGCCAGTCCGGCGAGGTCACCTCGATATCGCGGTCGAGCAACACCAGGACTTCGCCGCGCGCCTGCGCGGCCGCGCGGTTGATCAGGGCAGCGGAACTCTCGGCGTTTTCGTTGCGCAACACCTGCACGCGCGGGTTTTGGCCGAGACGCGCCAACTGCTCCTGCGTTGCCGGCGCGCCGCCTGCGTCCACCACCAGCAATTCGAGTGCCGGATATGCGGTGGCGTCGAGCACCCTGGTGATGACGCTTGCCAACAGATCCGGGCGGTCGCTGGCTTGGACGATGACGGTCACCAATGGTGCCGGGTCCGGCAGGTGGCGCACCACGCGGGTCCAGAGCGGCAGCGTCGGATTGGGTTCCACGGCCGTGCTGGCGGTGACGCTGCGCCCGAGATGGCCGACGATGGCGCGCCGTGACGCGGCGGCGCAGCGTTCCGGCGCGGTTTCGGAGAAGCTGCCCTGACCGGTCTGCCGCCAATGATACAGAATCGCCGGGATATGGCGGATGCGCGCTGGTGTCGTCGCCTCACTGGCTCGCAGCACCAGATCGTGATCCTGGCTTCCGTCGAGTCCGCCGCGCAGCCCGTCCAGCTGGTTCAACAGCGTGCGGCGGTAGACGGCGAGGTGGCTGACCATGTTCTGGCCCAGCACGAGATCCGCATCCCAGTCGGTCTTGAAATGCGGCTGGCAGCGGCGGCCTCGCCCGTCCACCTGATCCTCGTCGGTGTAGATCAGATCCGCATCCGGATGGGCGTGGATCTCCTCGGCGACCATGTACAGCGCGTGGTCGGGCAGCAGGTCGTCGTGATCCATCAATGCGACGAAATCGCCGCTGGCCAGCGGCAGCGCGCTGTTGGTCGCGGCGCTGATATGGCCGTTTTCGGCCCGCCGGACGATCTTCACGCGCGGGTCGCGGGCGGCCTGCGCCAGCACGCGCGCGACATGCGGCTCGGTCGAGGCGTCGTCGGCAATGCACAGTTCCCAGTGCGGATACAGTTGCCCACGAACCAACTCGATTGCCGCCGACAGCCAGCGTTCCTGCGGGTTGTAGACCGGCATCACCACCGAGATCAGGCGCTGCGGCAGCGTTGCGATGCGGGCCGCGATCGCGTTACGATCGGTCTGGCCGAGCGTGTCGAACTTGTCGACCCAGTCGCGATAGGGCCGCCCCTGCAGTTGCTGCAGGACGAACGAGACCAAACCGGGCGAACGCTCCAGCATCCACAGGCCGACTTGGCGTAACACCGGATGATTGCGCACGATCTGTCGACCGCGCGCGGCTACCGGAACCCATGCATGTGCGCCGCCGATCTGCCCGGAACCGGCGATCGATGGTTTGGTCTTCTCGGTAACTTCGGACGCTGCGCCCATGGGTTAAACGATGTCGCAATAGATGCGCCAAAGCGCCGAGGTCATGTCCGGCGAAGAAAAAAACAAATGGCACATTCCTTTTACTCAAGCTGTCAGCAGCCCGCCAAGTCGGCGCACCGCCCGGAGACGCCCCGCATCGCGCGAGGTTACCGATCGAAGCGGATAATGCCATGCAAAAACTGCGTATTTCTGTTACAGGCCAGGCGAACATTTGCGCGTGCCCCGGCGCCCGGGCAACGTCCTCGGTGGTGAAATCCTTCTTGGCGGCGGCCACCTCCTCGATCGCTTCGGCGAGGTCGCCGCGATCGGAGCGGCAGCGGTCCATGATGCGCGATTTGTCGAGATGGATATGCGTCTCGATGAAGCCGGGCGCGACGAGCCGGCCGGCGACATCGATGGTCTCGCCCTCGGCCGCAAGATCCTTTTGCACGACCGCAATGCAGCCGGACTGGATGCCGATGTCGAACGCGCCATCGCTTTCGCGGCCGGCAATATGGGCGCGATGCCTCGTGGCGTCAGGGGCGTTCGCTCACGCAGGCAGGATTGCGAAGGCGCGCACCGGCGAGCCCGATCCGCCCTTGATCTTGAGCGGCGCGCCGAAGAATTGGAATTCGCCCTTGCCCACAAGCTGCTCCAGATTTACGAGCCACTCGAAATGCGTCATGCCGAGATCGCGGCACAGCCGGTGCTGGGCGAAGATGTTGTCGCTCGGCTTGTCGGTCGAGGGGCCTTCCACGCCGTGGATCAACGAGCCACGCGCATGCAGCCAGCGCGTCCCCTCCACCGTCAGGCCGGGGTTCTTCCACACGCTGTCCAGCGTCGGGTAGTGGCGCGCGTGGAAGCCGGTGCAAAGCAGCACGATATGCCCGTCCACCGTGACGCCGGAGGCGGTTTCCGCCGCCGCCATGTCGGCCTCTGTGATGTCCTCCAGGTCGCCGACATGGCGCAGGTCGAAGCACACGGCCTTGCCGACGAACAGATCGAGCGGCATGTCGGCGATCGCCGCTCCAGCCGGATTGGTGTGGCGGAACGCGTCCACATGCGTACCGACATGGTCCAGCGTGGCCAGGAAATTGGTCTGGAATGTCATCGCGTCGCCGGGCACACCAAGCCCGAGTGCCGCCGAAGTGTCATGGCTCAGATGGGTGGTGATGACAGGCCGCTGGAACAGCTTGTGGGCCGGCATGTTGTCTTCGATCAGCAGCGACAGGTCGATGATGCGTTGAGCCACCAGAAAGCTCCTTTCCTGCGGTGGTGCATCGTGCGGGGGCGTGTGCGCGATGGTCAACCACGGCTAGCGTCGAGGGCCGCTTGCAGCATGTAGGCCGCCGCCATCCGGTCCACCACCTCGGCGCGCCGCGTGCGGGTGAGGTCGGCCTCGCCGATCAGGAAGCGATTGACCGCAGCCGTACGACAGCCGCTCGTCCCACAGCGCCGCCGGCAGGCCGGTCGCGGCCCGACAGCGCATGCGTCCAGTCGCGCGCCGCCTGCGCCGCCGGCCCGGCTGTGCCGTCCAGCGACAGCGGCAGGCCGACCACCAGCCCGCCCACCCCTCCTTGCCGGCGATTCCGGCGATCTGCGGCGCGTTGGCCGCCAGCTTGCCGCGCCGCAGGCTGCCGTAGGGGCTGGCGAGCATCAGCGTCACGTCCGACAGCGCCACGCCGATCGTGCGGCTGCCGGGGTCGAGGCCGAGCAGGCGGTCGCCGCGGCGCGAGGTCCGGCCGCGCAGGTCGGTCAGGTTGAAGATCGGCATGGGCGCCGTTATGGTCCGCGCCCTTCCACTCCGCACCAAGGGACATTGCATGTCGCTCGATCCCGCGACCGTCCGCCGCATTGCCAAACTCGCCCGCATCCGCGTCGACGACGGCCGAAGTCGCGCGGCTGCAGACCGAACTGAACGGCATCCTCGGCTGGATCGAGCAGCTGAACGAGGTGAATGTGGACGGCGTCGCAGCCGCTCACCGGCGGCGCGCAGATGGCGCTGCGCTGCGCGAGGACGTGGTGACCGACGGCGACATCGCCGGAGGCGATCCTCGCCAACGCGCCTGACCGCGCCGGCGACTTCTTCGCCGTGCCGAAAGTCGTCGAATGATGTTCGATTTTACGATCGCCGCAGGCGCGCGCGGCGCTTGCGCGCGCGAAAGATTTCCGCCCGTGGAGCTGACGGAGGCGCATCTCGACGCGATCGCGGCGCTGAACCCGCGACTGAACGCCTTCATCACCGTCACGCCGGACGCGGCGCTGCGCCAGGCCGAGGCGGCCGATGCGGCGCTGGCGCGTGGCGAGGCGCGGGCCGCTCACCGGCATTCCGCTGGCGATCAAGGATCTGTTCTGCACCGCGGGCGTGCGCACCACGGCCGGCAGCCGCATCCTGGAGCCGTTCGTGCCGCCCTATGAGAGCACCGTCACCGCAAATCTGCTGCGCGACGGCGCGGTGTTTCTCGGCAAGGTCGAACATGGACGAATTCGCCATGGGCTCGTCGAACATGACCTCGGCCTTCGGCCCGGTGGAAAACCCGTGGAAGCGGCGCGGCGACAACCGGCCGCTGGTGCCCGGCGGCTCCTCCGGCGGCTCGGCCGCGGCGGTCGCGGCGCGGCTGGCGCTCGGGCGCGACGGCGACCGACACCGGCGGCTCGATCCGCCAGCCTGCGGCCTTCTGCGGCCTCGTCGGCATCAAGCCGACCTATGGGCGCTGCTCCCGCTGGGGCATCGTCGCCTTCGCCTCGTCGCTCGACCAGGCCGGACCGCTCGCGCGCACGGTGGAGGATTGCGGCGATCCTGCTCGGCTCGATGGCCGGGTTCGACCCGAAGGATTGCACCAGCGCGGACCTGCCGGTGCCCGATTTCGCCGCCGCCTGCGCGGCGCGGCGTGAAGGGCCTGCGCATCGGCGTGCCGCGCGAATACCGCATCGACGGCATGCCGCGGAGATCGAGGCGCTCTGGGAGCAGGGCCTCGCCTGGCTGCGCGAGGCCGGGCGCGGAGATCGTCGACGTTTCGCTGCCGCACACGAAATATGGCCTGCCACCTATTACATCGTGGCGCCGGCCGAAGCGTCCTCCAACCTCGCCCGCTATGACGGCGTGCGCTTCGGCGCTGCGCGTCGACGGCGAGGATCTGATCGACCTGTACGAGCGCACCCGCGCCGCCGGTTTCGGCGCCGAGGTGAAGCGCCGCATCATGATCGGCACCTACGTGCTGTCGGCCGGCTATTACGACGCCTATTACCTGCGGGCGCAGAAAGTCCGCGCGCTGATCCTGCGCGATTTCACCGACGTGTTCCGCGAGGTCGATGCGATGCTGACGCCGACGGCGCCGTCCGCCGCGTTCGGCCTGGGCGAGAAGATGGACGACCCGGTCACGATGTATCTGAACGACGTGTTCACCGTGCCGGCCTCCCTGGCCGGCGTGCCGGCATGTGCGTGCCGGCCGGCCTGGACGCGCAGGGCCTGCCGCTGGGCCTGCAGGTGATCGGCCAGCAGTTCGACGAGGAGACGGTGTTCGCGGTCGCCGCGGCGCTGGAACGCGCCGCCGGCTTTTCGGCGCTGCCCGCATCCGTGCGGCGCTTGAGGCGCAGATGCGGTCATGCTCCAGCATGGCGATCCTCGGCAAGCCGAGGCCGGGTACGCAGCTCGTCGCCCGATTCCGGTCCGTGAGCATCTGCGTAAGTCTTCCCGGCGGGACAGCCACATGACCTACGCATCAAGGCCACCGGCGCTGGGAAATCGTCGTCGGCCTGGAAGTCCACGCCCAGGTGATCTGCGGAGGCCAAGCTGTTCTCCGGCGCTTCCACCACCTATGGCGCGCGCCGAACGCCCAGGTCAGCTTCGTCGATGCCGCCTTCCCCGGCATGCTGCCGGTGATCAACCGCGAATGCGTGGCGCAGGCGGTGCGCACCGGGCTCGGCCTGCGGGCGCAGATCAACCTGGTCTGCCGCTTCGACCGCAAGAACTATTTCTACGCCGACCTGCCGAACGGCTACCAGATCAGCCAGTTCGAGCATCCGATCGTCGGCACCGGCGTGATCGAGATCGAACTGGCCGACGGCACGCACGAAGCAGATCGGCATCACCCGGCTGCATCTGGAGCAGGATGCCGGCAAGTCGCTGCATGACCAGCACCCGACGCAAATCTCATCGACCTGAACCGCGCCGGCGTCGCGCTGATGGAGATCGTCTGCGAGCCGGATATCCGCTCCCCGGAGGAAGCCGGCGCCTATCTGCGCAAAATGCGCAGATCGTGCGCTATCTCGGCACCTGCGACGGCAACATGGAGGAAGGTTCCATGCGCGCCGACGTGAACGTCTCCGTGCGCAAGCCGGGCGAGGCGTTCCGCACGCGCTGCGAGATCAAGAACGTCAACTCGGTCCGCTTCGTCATGCAGGCGGTGGAGGCCGAGGCGCAGCGGCAGATCGCGGTGTGGGAAGCCGGCGGCGCGGTCGAGCAGGAAACCCGCCTGTACGACCCGGCGCGCGGCGAGACCCGCTCGATGCGCTCCAAGGAAGACGCGCATGACTACCGCTACTTCCCCGACCCCGACCTGCTGCCGCTGGTGCTGGACGAAGCCTGGGTGGCGGAACTGGGCGCGGCCTGCCCGAACTGCCGGACGACAAGCGCGCGCGCTTCTGCGAGAATACGGCATCCCTTCTACGATGCCGGCGTGCTGATCGCCGAACAGACCACCGCCGATTTCTACGAGACCGTGGCCAAGGGCCGCGACGCCAAGCTGGCCGCCAACTGGATGACCGGCGATTTCTTCGCGGCGCTGAACCGCACCGGGAGGACCATCGAGACCTCGCCGGTCTCCGCCGCCGCGCTCGGCGAGCTGCTCGACCTGATCTCCGACAAGACGATCAACGGCCGCATCGCCAAGGACGTGTTCGAGGAAATGGTCGAGACCGGCGACGATGCCGGCCGCCATCGTCGAAGCAGGGGCTGCGCCAGGTGACCGATACCGGCGCGATCGACGCCGCCGTGGCGCAGGTGCTCGCGGCCAACCCGGACAAGGTGGCCGAATACAAGGTGGCAAGGACAAGCTGTTCGGCTTCTTCGTCGGCCAGGTGATGAAGGCGATGGCCGGCAAGGGCAATCCGGCGCTGGTGAACGAGGCCGTGCGCAAGGGACTTGCGCCCGATTGATGCTGTCGCTCCCCCCTTGCGACTGTCGGCGGCTGCTTACGCGACCCTGAGAGCAGTAGAACCGGCGCTTCAGGCTACGGCGTCGGGGCCCAGGACCGCGCCGTGCCGGGTCTCGCCGGGGTCGCAAAGATCCGCCAGGGCAGGGGCGACCTGGGCCGGTGTGGCGAGCGCGGACGGATCTTCGCCGGGCATGGCAGCGGCGCGCAGGCGGGTGGCGACCACGCCGGGATCGAACAGGTTGACGCGCAGGCGCGTGGTGCGCGTCTCCTCCGCCCAGGCCAGCATCAGGTGTTCCAGCCCGGCCTTGGTGGCGCCATACGCGCCCCAGTAGGCGGCGGGTTTGCGCACGATGCGGCTGGTCACGAACACCGCGCGTCCGGCTTCGGCGGCGAGCAACAGCGGTGCGCAACTACGGATCAGCCGCCACGCCGCGCTCATGATTGACTCCGACCACCTCGGCCCAGTCGCGCGGCAGGATATGAGGCACCGGCGTCAGCAGCGCCGAGCGCGCCGGCATTGCCGACCAGTATATCGAGGCGTCGGAACCGCTCGAACAGGCTCGGCCCGATCGGTCGACCTGCGTCGCCCTCCAGCAGGTCGAGCGGCAGCAGCGTGGCGTGGCCGCCCACGCGCGCGGATCGCGTCGTCGGTCTCGCGAGACCGCCCTCGGTGCGCGCGGTCAGCACGACATGGGCGCCGCGTCGCGCCAGTTCGACGCCGCCGCCGCCCCGATACCGCGGCTGGCGCCGGTGACCAGCGCGACGTGGCCGGACAGTCCATCGCGCCCTCAGCCGGCAAACTTTGCCTCGGCGTCGCCGAGCCCGGGGAAACGACGCGGAGCGTGGCGCCCGCCGGCGCCGGCGTCTTGCCGGTCCACGACCCGCAGGTGACGATCTGTCCCGATTTCAGCCCGCCGGCCCAGACGCTGCCGTCGTTGGCGAGCCACTCCACCAGTCGGATCATGTCGCCGGCCGGGTTGCCGGTGCGGGTCAGCGTCGCGTCGTTGATGCTCTGGGTGACGGTGATGTTGGGGAAATCGAGGTCGTGCCAGTCGGCGCGGCCGGGGCCGTAGACGAACCCGCCATGCAGCATCGAATCGGCCAGGTTGCTGTCGAAATCGACGACGTCGGGATCGATGAAGGCAAACTCCAGGATCTCGATCACCGGATGCGCGGTCGCCAGCGCGGCGATCACCTCCTGGCGACTGTACGGCGCTTCGCGCGGCGGCAGGTCGTGGCCGATGCGGAACGCGACCTCCGCCTCGACGCCGCGGAACCGGCCGGGGCCGAAGGTCGCCGGGCTGGGCTTGATCCCGCGGCCGGCATCGGCGCGCAGATGAAGATGGTCGGGGCCGGCGGTCCCACCTTCCAGCCGCCGATGGCGACCCCTTCGGCGACCGGCCTGGATGGCGTAACTGCGGCGCGGTCAGTCGGCTTGAGCGCATCGGGCAGGCCCGCGAGCCTTTGGCCCGGCGCGGCGCGGGCGGCGCGTAGCAGCGATGCGGCTTCGGCGATCGGGTCGGCCATGCTGTCCTCCTCGGTCGCGACGTTGTCGACTGCGCCACCGCTCGGCGCAAGAGGTCCGACTCGCGCAAGAGGCTGGACGCGGCCGGCCGGCTTGTGGACAACAGCCCGGTGACGGGACGGGGATGGATGTATGCCGAAGGGGTTGGCGATCTTTCACGACTGGCGCGGACCTGCCGCGACGCCGCGCGCGGCGGCGACGGTGGCGCTCGGCAATTTCGACGGCGTGCATCTCGGCCATGCGCATGTGCTGCGCGCCGCCCACGCCGCGCGGCCGGACGCGCCGCTCGCGGTGCTGACCTTCGAGCCGCATCCGCGCGAGCTGTTCCGCCCGGACGACCCGCCGTTCCGGCTGACGCTGTCGCGCGAGCGGGCCGGCGGCCCTGGCGGCACTCGGCGTGCGGCTGCTCTACGAGCTGCCGTTCGACGCCGCCTTCAGCCTGATCACGCGCCGAGGCACTTCGTCGCCGAGGTGCTGCATGCCGGGATCGGCGCGCGGCATCTGACCTGCGGCCCGGATTTCGCCTTCGGCCATCGCCGTGGCGGCGATGCCGCGCTTCCTGGCCGACGCGGGCGGAGGCGCTCGGCATCGGCCTGACGCACCGTGACGCGTGCTCGCGCGACGCGGGCGGGCCGATCTCCTCCACGCGCATCCGCCGCGCGTTGCAGGACGGCTACCCGGAGCGCGCGACGGCGGCTGCTTGGCCGACCCTGGGCGCATCGCGCGGCATGGTGCACGCACGGCGACAAGCGCGGCCGCACCATCGGCTTCCCGACCGCCAACATCCCGCTCGGCCGGCACCTGGAGCCGGCGCGCGGCGTCTATGCCGTGACGGTGCGGCTGCCGGACGGCCGCACGCGGTCCGGGCGTCGCCAATATCGGCCGGCGCCCGACCGTGACAGCCGGGCCCGAGAGC
Organism: uncultured Pseudomonadota bacterium; assembly: GCA_963764895.1. Classification (GTDB taxonomy): domain Bacteria; phylum Pseudomonadota; class Alphaproteobacteria; order Acetobacterales; family Acetobacteraceae; genus CAVXUK01. The sequence continues at coordinate 794,500 of CAVXUK010000004.1, read as the reverse complement.
CGGCTGGAGGTGCATCTGTTCGACTTCGCCGGCGACCTGTACGGCGCCGAGCTGACGGTCGCGCTGCACGCGTTCCTGCGCAGCGAGCGGAAGTTCGCCGGGCTCGACGAACTGCGCGCGCAGATCGCCGCCGATGCGGCCGAGGCGCGGACGATGCTGGCGGCTGACCGGCGTTCCGGTCAAACCGCCGCCCGATCCCGGGTAACGGGCCAACACCGGATCGGCCGTGAGCAGGGCGATGCCTTCAATCATCGACTGAGCGATCAGCAAGCGGTCGAACGGATCGCGATGGATGGGCGGCAGGCCGACCACCGCAGCGGCCTGCGGTCCGATGATCGCCAACTCCGTGTGACTCGTTCTGCAGCAAGGCGATGCGGAGCACATGCGGGTCGGCGTCGCAATCCTCCCGCTCCCGGCGCGAACAGCGCAACGCTTGACCTCCGCGCGCCCGCCTCCCCATAGTCCCGCGCTCTTCGGCGCGCCGGCGTGCGCCCACGGATCGGCCGTTGCCGCCGAGAGTCCATGAGCGATTCACGCGACTACCGCGACACCGTCTTCCTGCCGACCACCTCGTTCCCGATGCGCGGCGACCTGCCGAAGCGGGAGCCGGAGCTGCTGGCGCGCTGGGAGAAGATCGAGCTGTGGGAGCAGGCTGCGCGCGAACGTCGCACGGGCGGCAAGCCATTCATCCTGCATGACGGCCCGCCCTACGCCAACGGCAACCTCCATATCGGCCCCGCGCTGAACAAGATCCTGAAGGACGTGATCAACCGCGCCCACCAGATGGCCGGCTACGACGCCAACTACATCCCCGGCTGGGACTGCCACGGCCTGCCGATCGAATGGAAGATCGAGGAGGAGTACCGCAAATCCGGCCGCGACAAGGACGAGGTGCCGATCCTGCAATTCCGCGCCGAATGCCGCGCCTACGCGCAGCACTGGATGGGCGTGCAGGCGGAGGAATTCCAGCGCCTCGGCGTGCTCGGCGACTGGCGAACCGCTACGCCACGATGGATTTCGCCTCCGAGGCGGCGATCGCCGGCGAGATCGGCAAGTTCCTGCTGAACGGCGCGCTGTATCGCGGCCTGCGCCCGGTGATGTGGAGCCCGGTGGAGAAGACCGCGCTGGCCGAGGCCGAGGTCGAATACCACGACCATACGTCCACCACGATCTGTGTGCGCTTCCCGGTGATCCTGCGGCGCGACGCGGCGATCTGGCCGGCGCGTCGGTCGTGATCTGGACCACGACGCCCTGGACCATGCCCGGCAACCGCGCCATCGCCTACGGGCCGGAGATCGACTACGCCGTCGTTCGCGTCGACAGCGTCGCCGAAGGGCAGCCGCGCGCGGCCCGGCGAGATGCTGCTCGTGGCGCTCGCGCTGCTGCCGCAGGTCTGCGCAGGCGACCGGGATCGCCACGCATCACGTCCTGCGCGTCGTGCAAGGGCGCGGAGCTGGCGGGCATGATCTGCGCCCATCCGCTGCGCGGCCAGCGGCTATGACTTCGACGTGCCGCTGCTGCCCGGCGATTTCGTCACCACCGAGGCCGGCACCGGCTTCGTCCACATCGCGCCCGGCCACGGCGAGGACGATTTCGTCCTCGGCCGCGCGCACGGCCTCGAAGTGCCCGACACGGTCGGGCCGGACGGCACCTTCAACGCCTGGGTGCCGCTGTTCGCCGGCCTGCATGTCTACAAGGCGGCCGACGCCGGTCTGCGCCGCGCTGGACGCGGCCGGCGGCGCTGCTCGCGCGCGGCAAGCTCGTGCATTCCTACCCGCATTCCTGGCGCTCCAAGGCGCCGCTGATCTACCGCGCCACGCCGCAATGGTTCATCCGCATGGACGGGCCGGAGCACATCCGCGCCAGCGCGCTGCCGGCGATCGCCGAGACCCATTTCGTGCCGGATGCCGGGCCGCAACCGCATCGGCAGCATGGTGGCGGCCCGGCCCGACTGGTGCATCAGCCGCCAGCGCGCCTGGGGCGTGCCGATCGCGATCTTCGTCCACCGCGCCACCGGCGAGCCGCTGCGCGACCCCGCGGTGGTGGCGCGCGTCGTCGACGCGTTCCGCGAGGAGGGCGCGGATGCCTGGTATGCCTCGCCGCCGGAGCGCTTCCTCGGCCACGACCGCGAACCCGGACGACTACGAGCAGGTGATGCGACATCGTCGATGTCTGGTTCGAAAGCGGCTCGACCCACGCCTTCGTGCTGGAGGCGCGCGGCCTGCCCTGGCCGGCCGATCTCTATCTCGAAGGCTCGGACCAGCATCGCGGCTGGTTCCATTCCTCGCTGCTGGAAGCCGTCGGCACGCGCGGCCGGGCGCCGTTCAAGGCGGTGCTGACGCACGGCTTCGTGCTCGACGAGCAGGGCCGCAAGATGTCGAAGTCGCTCGGCAACGTCGTCGCGCCGCAGGAGGTCGAGAAGCAGTACGGCGCCGACATCCTGCGCCTCTGGGTGATGATCGTCGGACACCACCGAGGACCTGCGCATCGGCCCGGAAATCCTCAAGCAGCAGGCGGAACTGTACCGCCGCCTGCGCAACACGCTGCGCTGGCTGCTCGGCAGCCTGGACGGCTTCGCGCCGACGGAGATCCTGCCGGAAGCGGAGATGCCGGAGCTGGAACGCTGGGTGCTGCACCGGCTCGGCGGAGCTCGACGCGCAGGCTGCGCCGCGCGGTGGAAACCCATGACTGGACCGGCGTCTATCCGGCCATCCACGCTTTCTGCGCCACCGATCTCTCGGCCTTCTATTTCGATATCCGCAAGGACGCGCTCTATTGCGACCGGCCGGACAGCGTCCGCCGCCGCGCCGCGCGCACGGTGCTGGACCATCTGCACCGCTGCCTCGACCACCTGGCTCGCGCCGGTGCTGGTGTTCACCGCCGAGGAGGCGTGGACGGCGCGCTTCGGCGAGGACGCCTGCGTGCATCTGCAGGATTTCCCGGACATTGCCGGCGCGCTGGCGGGACGAGGCGCTGGCGCGGCGGTGGGCGCAGATCCGCGACATCCGCCGCGTCGTCACGGCCTGCCTCGAACGCGCGCGGGCCGAGGGCGTGATCGGCGCCTCGCTGCAGGCCGCGCTGGTGCTGCACCTGCCGAGCGTCGAGGCGCGACCTGCTGTCGGCCGAGGAATGGGCGGAACTGGCGATCGTCTCCGACCTGTCGCTGACTACCGCGCCGCCGCCGGAGGACGCGTTCCGCCATCCGGATCGCGACGGACGTCGCCGTGGTGTTCGCGCGCGCCGGCGGCGAGAAATGCGCGCGCTGCTGGCGCGTGCTGCCGGAAGTCGGGCGCGGTCGCGGCGCACCCCGCGCTGTGCCTGCGCTGCGCGGATGCGGTCGAGTTCGGGCTGGTGTGCCGGGCAGCGGCAGAGTGACCCGCAACGCGCATTACCGCGACTCGGCGTCGCCGCCGGCGGTCGCTGGTGCTGGCCGCCGATCAGGCCAGCAAATGGTGGGTGCTGCGACGGTGCTGCGACCTGCCGGACGCTGGGCACGGTCGCGGTGCTGCCGGTGCTGAACCTGACCATGGTGTGGAACCGCGGCGTCACCTTCGGGCTGCTGAACTCGCCGGGCCATGGAGCACGCCGGCCCTGGCGATCGGCGCGCTGGCGGTGGTGGTGGCGCTCGGCGTCTGGCTGCGGCGCGCGGAGCCGCTGCGCTGGTCGCCATCGCGCTCGGCGCCATCGCCGGCGGCGCGATCGGCAACGTGATCGACCGGCTGCGCTTCGGCGCGGTCGTCGATTTCATCCACGCCCATGCCTGGGGCTGGTCTTGGTATGTGTTCAACGTCGCCGACGCGGCCATCGTCTGCGGCGTGGCGGCGCTGGTGCTGGACGGGTTGCACAAGCCGTCCGATCACAATCTTGCCGGCGCCGGCGAGCGGCGCTAATAGACTGCCGTGATGACCCACCCTATGTTGCGCTCAGCGTCCGTGTTCTGCGTGCTGCTGCTCCTGGCGGGTTGCAGCGACTCCGATGGCTTGTCGCGGACCTTCGGCCTGATCCGCGACCGCGCCCGACGAGTTCCGGTCACCACCCGCGCGCCGCTGTCGATGCCGCCGGACTTCACGCTGCGGCCGCCGCAACCCGGGGCCGAACGCCCGCAGGAGCAGACGACGACCCAGCGCGCCGAAGCCACGCTGGTCCCGCAGGCAGCGCTGGGAACGGCGGCGCCGGCCGCTGGCGACAGCCCGGGTCTCGACGCGCTGCTCCAGGCCGCTGGCCCGCGCCCGCCGGCCGATATCCGTGCCAAGGTGGATCAGGAGGCCGCCCGCTCCAGCGACAACCAGATGCTGACCGACAAGCTGATGTTCTGGAAGGACCCGCCGCTCCCTGGCGTGGTGGTGGACGCCGACAAGGAAGCCCAGCGGTTGCGCGAGAACGCGGCCCTCGGTCAGCAGCCGGACACTGGCGACACGCCGGTCATTCAGAGCAAGCCCAAGAACTTCATCGATACGCTGTTCTAGCGTTGGCTGGCGGCGACGCTGGAACCATGATCGCAATCGCCGGTCACCGGGAATTGGCCGCCGGATAGCGGAACGGCTGCGCGTTGGCGTGTGGCTGAGCTAGGATGCCGCAATGCAGACCGAATCGCGCCTTCAAGCGGCCTGGACGCGCATCGCGGACCTCGCCGCCCGCCCCACCTCGCGGCACATCCGCGCCCTGTTCGCGGCCGACCCGGAGCGCGCGCGCCGGTTCTCCGCCAGTTTCGAGGATCTGACGCTCGATTTCTCGAAATCGTCGATCGACGCCGAGACGCTGGTAGCCTTGCTCGACCTCGCGCACACCGCCGACCTGGACGGGCTTCCGCGCGCGCCTGTTCGCCGGCGACGTGGTGAACCCGACCGAGGGGCGCGCAGCCATGCACATGGCGTTGCGCACCGCCGGCCGACGCCGGCATGCGCGCAGCGCTGCCCGGCGGCGTCGACGAAGCCTCCCGTCTTGCCGGCGCAGAGCGCGACAAGATGCGCGATTTCGTCCGCCGCGTGCATGGCGGCGAACTGCGCGGCGCCACCGGCGAGAGCTTCGACACCGTCCTTAACATCGGCATCGGCGGCTCCGATCTCGGCCCGCGCATGGTGGTCGACGCGCTGACGCTGGCGGCCGGGCCGCGCATGCGCGCGCGCTTCCTGTCCAACGTGGACGGCCACGCCTTTGCCGAGCTCGCCCGCGAGCTCAACCCGGCGCGCACGCTGGTGCTGGTGGCGTCCAAGACCTTCACCACGCTGGAGACCATGACCAACGCGCGCGCCGCGCGCGACTGGCTGGCCGGCGCCCTCGGCGAGGCGGCGGTCGGGGCGCATTTCGCCGCACTCTCGACCAACCTCAAGGCGGTCGGCGAGTTCGGCATCCGGCCAGGACCGCGTGTTCGGCTTCCGCGACTGGGTCGGCGGGCGCTATTCGGTGTGGTCGTCGATCGGCCTGTCCGTGGCGCTCGCCGCCGGCTGGGACGCATTCCAGGCGTTCCTCGACGGCGGCGCGGGCGATGGACGCGCATTTCCGCGAGGCCCCGTTCGCGGAGAACCTGCCGGTGCTGCTGGCGCTGGTCGGCATCTGGAACATCGACGGCTCGATCTGCGCACCCACTGCGTGCTGGCCTACGACGAGCGGCTGCGGCGCTTCCCGGCCTATCTGCAGCAACTGGAGATGGAGAGCAACGGCAAGTCCATCACGCTGGACGGCCAGCCGGTGCCGCGCCTGACCTGCCCGGTGGTGTTCGGCGAGCCGGGCACCGATGCGCAGCACAGCTTCATGCAGCTCGTGCATCAGGGCACGCAGGCGGTGCCGGTCGATTTCATCTTCGCTGCCGTGCCGGATCACGACCGGCCGGAGGCGCACCGCATCCTGGTCGCCAACGCGCTCGCCCAGGCCGAGGCGCTGCTGCGCGGCAAGACGCTGGAGGAGGTCGAGGCGGACATGCGGGCGAAAGGTGCCGGCCGACGCCGAGATCGCCACGGTCGCGCCGGCCCGGGTGTTTACCGGCGACCGCCCGACCAACACGCATCATGTTCCGCCGGCTGGACGGGCGTATCGCTGGGCCGGCTGATCGCGCTGTATGAGCACAAGGTTGCCGTGCAGGGCTGGCTCTGGCGCATCGACACTTTCGACCAGTGGGGCGTCGAACTGGGCAAGGTGCTGGCCGGCGGTATCCTGCCGGAACTCGCCGACGGCGCTCATCCGGGCGCACACGATTCCTCCACCGAGGCGCTGATCGGCCGCTTCCGGGAGTTGCGCGGCGAGTGACCAGCCGCATCCGCCTGCTACCGGAGCGCGTCGTCAACCGCATCGCGGCTGGTGAGGTGATCGAGCGCCCGGCCGCGGCGGCGCGTGAACTGGTCGAAAACGCTCTGGACGCGGGCGCGCGGCGTATCACGGTCGCCATCGCCGGCGGCGGCATCGACCGCATCGAGGTCGCCGACGACGGGCACGGCATGACCGCCGACGAGTTGGCGATGGCCGTGCAGCGTCACGCCACCTCCAAGCTGGACCCGGACGCGGAATCGGGCGCCCAATTGGTGCATATCGCGACGCTCGGGTTTCGCGGCGAGGCATTGCCGTCGATCGGCGCCGCGGCGCGCCTGAACATCGTTTCGCGCTCGCCCGGCGCCGATGCGGCGTACGGCATCACGGTGGAAGGTGGCGAGGTCGGGGAGGTGGCACCGGCTGCCGGTGGCGTGGGCTCGCGCGTGGTGGTGCGCGACCTGTTCTTCGCCACGCCGGCACGTCGCAAATTCCTTAAATCGCCACGCAGCGAGGCCGATGCGACCGAGGCCGCCATCCGCCGCCTGGCGCTGGCCGCGCCAGGCGTTGCGTTCCGCTTCGAGTGCGACGGGCGCACGGCGTTCGACCTGCCAGCGCAGGACCGCGCGGCGCGGGTGGCGACGCTACTCGGCGCCGAGGCGGCGGTGGCACTGCTGGAAGTGGCCGGCGAGCGGGCGAGCGGAGAGGCCGTGCTGCTTCTATCGGGCTTTGCCTGTTCGCCGCAGGTCACGCGCGCCACCGCCGCCGCGCAGACGCTGGTGGTCAACGGCCGCCCGGTGGCTGACCCGATCCTGCGCACCGCCGTCCGCGTCGCCTACCGGGATGTGACACCGGCCGGGCGGCATGCGGTGGTGGCGCTGTTCCTCGATCTGCCAGCCGAAGAACTCGACGTGAACGTGCATCCGGCCAAGGCCGAGGTTCGCTTCCGCGACCCTGACGGTGTGCGATCACTGGTTATCGGCGCGTTGGGCCGGGCGCTGTCCGGTGGCGCCGGTCACGCGCCGCCGCCGCGCTTCGCGCCGCCGCCCCGGCTAGGCTTGCGTCTCGTGCATCCCGCGCCGCCAGCCGCCGGCTTCGCCGATGCCGCGCTGCCGCTGACGGCCCCGCCGGGTGCCCGCGTGCTGCCGCCGCCGGACCGCTACCACGGCCCGTTCGCCGCTGCCGCCCCGCGCCAGGATGCGGGCGAATTTCCGCTGGGCGCAGCTGTGGCGCAGGTGCTCGATACCTACATCATCGCGGTCGCCGCCGATGGCGGGCTGGTGCTGGTGGACCAGCACGCGGCACACGAGCGGCTGACGCACGAAGCACTCCGCGAACAGGCGCTTGCCGGCGAGGTGCGCCGCCAGCCGCTGCTGCTGCCGGCCGTCGTCGATCTGCCGCCGGCACAGGCGGCCTGCGTACTGGCGCGTGCCGAGGAGCTGTCGCGACTGGGCCTGGAGCTGGAGCCGTTCGGCCCCGGCGCCGTGCTGGTGCGGGCATTGCCGGCTGCGCTGGGAGCACCGGAGCCGGCGCCGCTGCTGCGCGATCTGGCTGAGGAATTTTCCGAGTTCGACGCCAGCGCGGCATTGGACGCGCGGCTGGATGCGGTGATTGCCCGCATGGCCTGCCACGGCAGCATACGCGCCGGCCGCCGCCTGATGCAGCCGGAAATGGACTCGCTGCTGCGCCGGATGGAGGTGACGCCCCGGGCAGCAACATGCAGCCACGGCCGGCCGACTTTTTTGAAGCTGTCGCGCGCGGAAATTGAGAGGCTGTTCGGTCGGCGCTGATCTGTGCCGTTTGTCTTCTAAAACTTCTTTCCTCGCTATGAAGGCGAAGGAGGGAGAGGAGCATGGACGCCACGACGAAAGTGGCGAAGCAGCACCTGTCCGTGCTGGCGATGGAACACCCGGCCTATGGCTGCAACTGCCTCGAGGCGCTGCTGATGCTGGAGGGCACGCGGGTTTTGGCAATCGCCATGCAGAAGATCGTCAACGACCATGAGCAGGGGACCCGCGAGCAACGCTGGCCGGCGCTTGAGCGGCGCAACGCCGGGCAGGCGATCAAGCTCATCCGGGAGCAGATCGACATCCTCAAGAAGCAGAACCAGTGCTTCCGCGAACGTTGACGTCGAGAGCAACCGACCAGGCGAGCTGCTATGCCCGGACACCTTCTTCGTCGGCAACCTGAAGGCATCGGGAAGGTTTACCTGCATGCGGTGGTGGACACGCTCGGCAGCTACGCCTTCGGGTTCCTGCACGTCTCCCTGCGGTCGGAGGCGGCGGGGGCCATGCTGCACAACGACGTGCTGCCGTTCTACCGTGGGCTCGATCTGCCGATCGGCGCTGTACTGACAGACAACGGTCGGGAGTCATGTGGCACCGACAGCCATCCATACGAGTTCTATCTGGCGCTCAACGAGATCGAGCCTCGCAGCACGTGCGTCCGCTCGCCCAAGGCGAATGGCTTCATCGAGTGCTTCAACGGCACCTGCTGGGTGAGTTCTTTCGCAGTTCGATGCGCGAGACTTCTACCACAACGTCGAAAGCCTATAGTCCGACCTCGATGCCCGGCTGCGCCACTACAACCACGAGCGGCCACATCTGGGTTATCAGAACCAGGGGCACAGGCCCTGCGATACTGTCCGTCAGTCTGTCAGCCAAGAAGCGTAAGAGGACACGTTGCCAACGATGCGATCGCCATCGTGCATCGTAAACGGTGGGTGACCGGCATTTCGCATACAATCGCGCCCTCACTGGATTTCTGCAAAATGTCCAGCACCACCTTCAGCAGCCTGGAAAACGCCGCCTCAACGATGATCAAAGTCGAGCTTAGGCTTTCTACCGGATCCGGCATTGAACGGTCTCAAGGCGTTCATGCGGCCGTTAGCGTCGAGTCCGATATTGACGACATCGATTCCGTAAGGACACGTTCAGATGTCTGTTCGCGCATCATGTAGCCCCGTCCCCAGACAGTACCAATTAAAGAATCGACACCTGCTTGAGCGAGCTTCTTGCGAAGCTTGCAAATGAAGACATCAATGATTTTCATCTCCGGTTCATCCATTCCCCCATAAAGGTGGTTGAGAAAGGCTTCTTTCGTTAACACCATGCCTTTTCTTAACACCAAAAGCTCCAGGATCGCATATTCTTTCCCCGTTAGATGAATTATATTATTATTGACAGTAACCTCCCGGCTGTCGAGGTTTAGTTGAAGTGGTCCTACGCGTAGGGTTGGCTGGCTGAATCCTTTGCTTCGTCGCACAACGGCTTGCATTCTGGCAAGGAGTTCGGCCTTATCGAAGGGTTTGGTAATGAAATCATCGGCGCCGACACCGAGCCCCTTCACTTTCGCCTGAGGCCGAGACAGGCCGGAAAGGATTAGGACCGGAAGTTCAATCCTACCTGAACGCATTCGGCGGACGACATCGTATCCTTCCATGTCCGGTAGCATCAGATCAAGTATCATTATATCGTAGTCGTAGTGTCTTACCAGTTCCAGAGCTTCTTCGCCGGTGTCCGCCGTGTCCACGACGGCCCCGCCGGATTTCAGCATGAGGGCGATCCCGCGGGAGGCCGCGATGTCATCCTCCACCAGTAAGACGCGCACTTTATCGCCCCATAGCAACTCTGGGTTGTCTCTACCACCCTGCTGGCGAAAAAGCCACGATTTTTTCACCTTTAAGGGGCTCTTTAAAGCGCAAAGTACAATTTTTATGACATTGGGGGTTTCAGATTGTTGCCTCATATCGGGACAGCAGCGTCACGACATACAATGGCGGCGAATGCAATCAGTCACCTGAGCGTTGCGCACCTGGCGGGCCATCTCGTTGCTGTCGATGGGGCTACGGTGGACGTTTCCGGACTGGCGTCGCATTTATCGATTGGCGATCGCATCACAGTGTATTCGCGTGATGGTCGGACCTGTTTGGCCGAGGTCGTGGGCTTTCGGGGCGGAATCGCGCATACAATGATGTTTACGGTGCACGACGGGCTGGGACAGGGCGCCGCCGTTAAGGCGAGAACGGAAAGCAGGGCTGCAAACATCGCCGTCTCCGATTCTTGGGTGGGCAGGGTTATCGATCCGCTATGTAATCCTCTTGATGGTCTCGGCGGATTACTCCCCGGCGCTAGGCCTCGGGGCTTGCGCGCGATGCCTCCGTCACCGACGAAGCGGGGCCGCCTGGGGGCTAGGATTGACCTCGGCATATGCGCACTGAATGCATTTACCACTTGTAGGACCGGTCAGAGGATAGGACTGTTCGCCGGATCTGGGATCGGAAAGTCTACATTGCTCTCAATGCTCGCTCGATACACGGACTGCGACGTTGCGGTGCTCGCATTGGTCGGCGAGAGAGGAAGAGAAGTTAGAGAGTTTCTCGAGGATGACTTGGGAGAAATAGGTCTTAAACGGTCCATTGTTGTCGTGGCGACTTCCGACGCCCCTGCGGTCATGCGGCGGCAGGCCGCTTATTCGGCCATGGCGGTTGCCGAACATTTTCGCGACGGCGGCAAGAACGTGCTCTTCCTTATGGACAGCGTCACCAGATTTTGCCTCGCTCTAAGAGAAATTGGATTAGCCGCCGGTGAACCTCCCGCGACACGAGGTTATCCTCCGAGTGTATTCGCGGAGATTCCTAGATTGCTGGAACGAGCGGGGCCAGGATTGGACGAAATAGGCGTAGTCGGCCAAATTACTGCGTTCTTCACCGTTTTGGTTGAAGGAGACGACCACAATGAGCCCGTGGCTGACGCGGTTCGGGGCATCCTCGACGGGCATGTCGTGCTCGACCGGGCTATTGCCGAACGCGGCCGCTATCCCGCGGTCGACGTGCTACGGTCCTTGTCGAGGGCGGTTCCTGCGTGCAACAGCGACATAGAGAATCGGATCATTCGGAAGGCAAGGCGTGTTCTTGCGATACGGGCGGAGGTTGGCGATCTTGTGCGGTTGGGGGCCTATCGGCCAGGCACCGACATCGATGCCGACGAAGCGATCGCTGCGGCGCCGCGGATCGAGGCAGCGATCGAACAGCGGCGGCATGAGCGTTGCGGTCTAGACGAAAGCTTTGACCGATTGCGTCACGCCCTCGGCATAGAGTGATCATATGAAACGAGGTGATCCGCTGGAGACGGCCCTGCGCGTGCGGAGGCTCTCGATAGAAGAGGCAAAACGTGTCTTATCCGATGCCATCGCCAATAGCGACAAACTCCACTTAGCCATTGTCGCGGCGACGGATGTAATTCGTCGAGAAACGGACGCCGCCAGCGTCGCAACGGCCGAGGATTCGCTCGTCGAAGCCTTTGCCGCGTGGCTTCCTCGCGGTCTGGCCGAGCAGGCTCGGCTCCGTGATGCTCTGACAGAAGCCCAGCACGCGACCTCTCGGGCGCGCGCAGCTTTGACGGTGGCCAGAACGGCAGAGGCAGCAGTCAAGGACATACTCGAAAATCGTTCGGCGGAGGCCGCTGCGGCCGGCGAACGTCGGTCACAGGCTGCGCTGGATGAAGTGGCGCTGAATATCCGTCTGCGGGGTCTCCGTGAGAACCGAAAACGAGGGACTTGACGGCGGCGATAACGGCGAGCCACCAAGACGTGCGAGATCGTCGGCCATGGGTCGCCGCCGGACTAGAAGGAGAATGCCAGCATGCGGATAGCCATGATCGGCGGCGGCTATGTCGGCCTTGTGTCTGGAGCCTGCTTTGCCGAATTCGGCGTCAACGTCGCGCTCGTCGAGACCGACCCGTTGAAGCTTGCGTCGCTTAGGGCGGGACGCATGCCGATTTTCGAGCCAGGTTTGGAATCGCTGGTCAACGAGAACGTTGCCGCAGGCCGGTTGGTGTTTGGCGACAATCTTGAAGAGGCTGTGACTGGCGCCGACGCGATATTCATCGCGGTTGGGACGCCTACACGGCGCGGCGACGGCCATGCCGACCTGTCATACGTTTATGCCGCTGTCGAGCAGGTTGCTGCCGCGCTTACCCATTACGCGGTCATAGTAACGAAATCGACTGTTCCCGTTGGAACTGGACGACGCATCGCGCAAATCATGCGTCAATTGCGACCCGACGCTGAGTTCGATGTCGCATCAAATCCTGAATTTCTGCGTGAGGGCAGCGCAATTGGCGATTTCAAGCGTCCTGATCGCGTTATTATTGGTGCCGAATCAGAACGCGCGAGAGAGATTCTACGGCGACTTTATCGACCTCTTTATTTGATAGAGGCCCCAATTGTATTTACCGGGCTTGAGACAGCGGAACTCACAAAATATGCCGCGAATGCTTTTTTAGCAATGAAAGTGACGTTCATCAACGAAATTGCCGATTTATGCGAAAAAGTGGGAGCTGACGTGCACGATGTCGCGCGGGGAATTGGATTAGACGGGCGGATTGGACGCAAGTTTCTACACCCGGGGCCAGGCTTTGGCGGCTCTTGCTTCCCGAAGGACACGCTGGCGTTGGTACGTATTGCCCAGGATGCAGGCGTACCGAGCCGCCTCATTGAAACGGTGGTGAATGTAAACGAATCGCGGAAAGCTGGCATGGCGGCGCGTATTGTAGCGGCGTGTGGCGGAACCGTAAGGGGCAAAATAATCGCTATTCTGGGGCTAACCTTCAAACCCGAAACCGATGATATGCGGGAAGCGCCGTCGATCCCCATCGTCTGGAGGCTCGTGGAGGATGGAGCATTAATCCACGCCTTTGATCCGGAAGGCATGGAGCAGGCTAAACCGGTTCTGCCTGGCAGCGTTTATTATTGTGAAACCGCAATAGAAGCCGCAACGGGCGCAGACACTCTCGTAGTTGTAACTGAATGGAATGAATTTCGAGCTGTATCGCCGGCGCGACTGCGTAGTGTTATGCGCGGTTCAACCATTGTAGACCTACGCAACGTGTTCGAGCCTTTGGCGATGCGTCAAGCGGGTTTCAGCTATTACGGCGTGGGTCGCCCCTTACTGTAATGTAGTTGCGGCGGATTCGTAACGCAAATCCTATGACAATTCTGGCTGAATGTGAGAGTAGGTACATCATGCATTACCCTGACCTATTGAACCCTGATCTTTTGGATCGCATCCCACTCCACGCACATGTCGTGCTAGATGTGGGATGTGGCAGCGGCGCACTCGGTGCAGAATACAAGCGACGCAACCCAATGGCGTGCGTGATGGGTATAGAGCACGACAAAGCAGCGGCCCGCGTGGCTGCAGCGCGCCTGGACAAGGTATTTATGGTAGACCTCGATGGAGATTTGTCTTCCCTTGATAAAGAAATTGGGAAAGGTACAGTAGATTGTATCGTGTATGGTGACGTTCTTGAACATCTCCGCGACCCATGGTCCGTTCTGAAGCAACAATCTTCGTGGCTGGCGGAAGATGGAACGGTTTTATTTTGTATACCGAACGCTGAGAACTGGGCATTTGTTGAGCGGCTATTGCGTGGGACATGGGATTATGAGGAACAGGGTTTGTTTGATGGAACCCATCTGCGCTGGTTTACGGCGGATACCACGCGCCGCGCACTTCAACGCGCCGGCTTAATACCGGTCGATGTAATCCCTCGCACGTTCGATTCCGCGGCAAGTGAAGCATTTGTGGACGCCATAACCCCTTCCTTGGAACGGCTTGGAGTTGATCGTGATGATTATCTTCGACGCGCTGCGCCGATCCAGCATGTATGGCGAGCGATGCGGAAGCGGCCAGTTCGCCCGCTACCCCTGGTTTCTACGATGCTCAATCCGGTCGGAGGTGTAAGCCACGTACGCGTTCTCGAGCCTATGCATGCGCTGGCTACTGACCCGAGTTTCAAAACATCTATTATCGGCAATGTAGATCCGCGGCCGAATTTTTCAGGCGATCCAGGAATATTTATCTTCCATCGCCCCCTTCTGGCGGGGGAACCCGGGCTCGCACGGATTTGGGCGCTGCTCCAGGAAGGCTGGCTAGTTCTGTGCGAATTCGACGATCATCCAGACTATATACCTGTCTTGCAGCGTCCTGATGTATACAATTTTCGTGGCGTACACGCAGTTCAAACATCGACAGAGCCTCTTGCCGAAGTTTTGCGCCAACACAACTCGGAAGTTATGGTGTTTCCTAACGCAATTACGCGCCTGGCGGACGTAAAAAACTTCGGGTCTACCGAGCGTAGGACCATTTTTTTTGCTGGTCTTAATCGGGAAAACGAGTGGCCCCCCTATATTGCCGCTCTAAATTCGGTTGCCTCCCGCGTTGGAGGACGGCTCCATTTTCAAATTGTCAACGACAGAGGGCTTTTCGACGCCCTTCGTACTCCTCACAAAACGTTCGTGCCACTCTGTGATTACGAAACTTATTTGGCCATCCTCGGTTCCTGTGACATTTCGTTTATGCCGTTATTGGATACACCTTTCAATCGGTGCAAGTCAGACCTGAAGTTTATTGAGTCAGCAGCTCGTCGGGTCGTGTCGCTTGCCAGCGACGTCGTCTATGGAGACATTATTGACGATGGAAGGACTGGAGTGTTGTTTCGAAATCAAGACGAACTCGAGCGTCGGCTATACAGGCTTGTCGTGGACCCCGCCGTCGGACCGGGTATCGGTGAGGCAGCGCGCAGCTACGTTGCACAGAACCGTATGCTCGCATATCAGGTTTCTCGACGTTCGGAATGGTATAACTCCTTGTGGGCTCGACGCGAGCAGTTGAAGCGCGATCTACTTCTGCGTGTTCCTGAACTGGGTATCCCAACTTATAACACGTCGCCAAACGTCCGACTCGAAATCGAGCGGAGAACGGTAACCAGCGCAAAACTCTAGGTGGTTTGCATTTTTGCTTCCCCCGACGCGGAAGTGATCTGATTCTGATGTTTGCCGTCAAGTGTGGCGGGCGCGGCGTCTCGACCGCGATCAGTCGCAGTTGACGGATGATGGGCTGTGCAATGGAGGACGCGGCGTCGCAAGTGATCCTCCGTATCCCTGCGGTGACGGCCGCCTGGCGGCGCTCTTTGATGTGAGGGAGGTTCGGCTTTTCAGGTCGTCGGTGCGGGGAGAAGTGTCCACAAAGTCGGAACTGGACACAATCCCGAGGACGACGCGCCGGAACAGGTCGTGGCCGGAGGCGCTGAAGCGGGAGATTGTGGCGGCGTCGTTTGCGCCGGCCTCGTCGGTGTCGATCGTGGCGCGGACCTACGACGTGAACGCCAATATGGTCTTTGCTTGGCGTAAACTCTATTGGGATCTGCCTGGCCCTCAACTGGTGCCGGTCGTGGTGACGCCTGATCAGCAGATGGCGGCACCGCCCGCCATGGCGACAGACGCGATCGAAATCGAACTTCCGCGTGGCTATCGGGTCCGTATCGGCCGTGGCGTCAAGGCGGCGGCACTGCGGTTGGTGCTAGACGCGCTGGAACGGCGATGATCGCATTCCCCACCAGTGTCCGTGTCTGGCTCGCGGTTGGGCGGACCGACATGCGGCGCGGGATGCATGGATTGGCGCTGCAGGTGCAGGAAGCGCTTGGCCGGGACCCCCACGCCGGCGATCTTTATGTTTTCAGGGGCGGCAGCGGCGATCTGCTAAAAATCCTTTGGCATGACGGGGTCGGCATATCGCTGTATGCCAAGCGGCTGGAGAAAGGGCGCTTTCTCTGGCCGTCACCGGCCGACGGCGTGGTGGCCATATCGGCGGCGCAGCTGACCTACATGCTCGACGGGATCGATTGGCGCAACCCGCGGCCCAGCTTCTGCCCGACTGCCGCTGGATAGTCTCAAACACGACGATTTTCGGGGGTCAGACGCGGGATTTTGTGATTCCATCCGGTGCATGGTTGCTGCCACCGAAGCCCTGCCGGACGATGTCGATGCGCTGAAGGCGGCGCTGCATGCCGCGCGCGTCACATGTACCGACATCGCTGCGGTCTTCACCGCATAGATACCTTCAATGTGCTCGGTGAAAATCTTCTGCTGGCACTCGGCCACGGCGCAGCGGAACCGGCACGTCCACAGCCTGATGCGGACGAGCCGCCCCTGCGATGGCAGATCCGCCAAAGCTCGCCGGGAATGGCTATGGATACGCGCCGAGATGCCGCCACAGGTCGGACAAGCTGCCGTCTTCGTTATCGGTCGAGCTACGAGGAGCAGCTTGTCCGTTTCGGATTCCACGCGCTCTATGACAAGCCCACACGGTGCCAACGAGAGTCCACGGCTCACGACAGCGATTCTCCTTCGAGACGCCGCTCATAGTCCGGGCAAACTGCACCAACATTGAGTCTGAGCCTCTATTCCATGCCGATCCACGCCACAGGGTGCAGAAGCGCATTCACGTGATGCGCTGAATGCTGGCGGAAATCTCGACTGGCTCGAACACCCGCTTCCAGTCAGGCTGCATCAGGACTGGCTTGCCGAAGGTGATGGCCTTGTTGCAGGCGTCCGAAAAGACGCCGTTGATTTCGCCAAACGTCACCGCGCCGAGAATGTTGAGGTGCCCGAGCAGGAAGTCGCGCGCCGCCTCGCGGGGAACACCGCGTGCGACCACTTCGTCCATCGCTTCCCGCATCACGTCGAGCAGCGACGCGCAAACCGTCTCCGACAGCCCCGGCTCCAGCAGCGCCATCTGTTCCACGGTGACGCGATGCGACCGCATGACCGGCGCCCAGATGACGCGGGCGATGGACTCGCCGAGCGCATAGGCTTCCTCCGGTCCCTGCATCAGCGCGTTGACGATGTGCTGCTTGGCCTTCGCGCCGCCGAAATGGTCGGCCTTGGCGGCAAGGTCGGTTTCGTCGTTGAAGATCGGCGGATGGCAGGGGTGAGTCACGAAGTAGGTTAGGTCCGGACGTTCCGGCAAATGGCCGGCGAACGGCGCGGCGGCATCGAGGGCGATCATCATCGTCCCCGCGCGGAGCTGGCTAGATATTCCGGCGGAGACCTTGCCGATCAACGTATCCGGAACCGCGAGGATCACCACGTCCGCGCCGTCGAGCGCCGACGCCGGTTCCACCGCCGCGATGCCAAGATCATGCGACAGGCGATTGCGCCCAGCCTCGCTGATTTCGACATGACGCACCTCGAACGGTGCGCCTTTGAGGTTGCTGGCCAAACGGTAGCCCATTTTTCCGCCGGCGCCGAACAGTGCGATGCTGGTCATGGTCCCACTCCGCTCCGGCACGATCGGCCGGCTAGGGGGCGGACACTAGGGTCAACTGGTATGCTGAGTCAACCAGCCGACGGTTCGGCCGAGACTGGCTTTGGGCGTGACTTGCGCTTTGGTTTGCTGGCCGATGCCATCAGCACCGAATACAGCTGATTGGCGCGTGTCAAATGATCAGTCATTGCCGCTGCGGCAGCGACGGGATCACCGGCAGCGATCGCGTTGGTGATGCGTTCGTGCTCCGCAAGTGTCAGTTGCTCGGCGCCACGCGCCATCACCAGGTCGCCGCGAAACTTGGTGAGCCAGTCGAGCATCCCTTGGCTGAGTGCACGAATCAGCATATTGCCGGACATCGCGGCGATCTCGCGGTGAAACGCCATGTCGGCGGCGACGAACCGCGCGTGATCGCCGCGCGCTTGCCTGCAGGCGTCCAATGCCACCTGCAGTCGCGCAACGCCGTCCGGCGTTGCGCGACGTGCCGCAACCTGTGCCAGTCCGCCCTCAAACAGCAGCCGCGCATCCTTCAGTTCATCGAGACCGCCCGGATGTCGGCTGAGCAGCTGCACCATCGCGCCGGACACTTGATCGACGATCGCGTCGGCCGTGGGCAGCGTCACCCGGGCCCGCTCACCGTGGGAGATGCGGATCAGACCCATCTGCTGCAGCGAGTGCATCGCTTCGCGGATCGCCGGACGCCCAACGCCGTACCGCGCCATCAGCTCCCGCTCTGACGGGAGCTGATCGTCGGGCGCCAGCTCTCCCGACTGGACGGTGCGGACCAGGCGGTCGAATACCTCGTGAGACAGCTTACGGCGAGTCACCGGGCCTTGCGCGGCCTCAACACCCGCAGATGCACGTGTCGGTCGGGGCGGCATCACGGCAATCGGTTTGGTTCGGGCAACACGGTGTGATGATCGTGCCGTGCCGCGTCATGTCAAGAGGTATAATGTGTGCTCCTTCCCATCGGGCTGCCGCAACGCGTCTATCCGGCCGGCATTGCCATCTGGTATAATGAGCGCATAACATGCCGGTGCCGGAGGGTGTTGTCTTGGACGAGCGTTTACGCGCCACTTATTTGCTGGAAACCGGCTATGAGCTGGAGCGTGCGGCGGCCGTGATCGCGGGCGAACAATCGAGCGGCACATTCGTCGCGGTGCCCGGCGAGACCGCCGAACTGCGCGAACGCGCCGGGGCGAGGGTCGAGCGTATCACCGCGTTGGCGGACGCCGTCAGTCCGGCGCTGACCGGCGCCGGCAACGACGGCAGCGGGCGATGGCGGCGGGGCGAGATCGAACTGTCCTGGCCGCTGGGTAATCTCGGCCCGTCGCTGCCCAATCTCGCCGCCACCATCTCCGGCAACTTGTTCGAGCTACGCGAGGTGAGCGGCTTGCGGGTGCTCGACGTGCAACTGCCCGCCGCATTCGCCACCGCCAACCCAGGGCCGCAATTCGGCATCGACGGCACGCGTGCGCTGACCAGTGTGCGGGACCGGCCGCTGATCGGCACGATCATCAAGCCGAGCGTCGGCCTGTCGCCCGAGGATACCGCCACGCTGGTCGGTGTGCTGTGCGACGGCGGCATCGACTTTATCAAGGACGACGAGTTGCAAGCTGACGGCACCCACTGTCCGTTCGACGCGCGCGTGCGTGCAGTGATGCGGGTGGTGCGGGACCATGCCGAACGCACCGGGCGCAAGGTGATGGTGGCGTTCAACCTGACCGGCGAGGTGGACGAAATGCGCGCGCGCCACGATCTGGTGCGTGACGAGGGCGGCACCTGCGTGATGGCGAGCCTGAACAGCGTCGGTCTGTCGGGTCTGCTGGCGCTGCGGCGGCACGCTGACCTGTGCATCCACGGCCACCGCAACGGCTGGGGCATGTTCTCGCGCCACCCGTTGCTCGGCTGGTCATATGCGGCGTGGCAGAAGCTGTGGCGGCTGGCGGGCGCTGACCATTTGCACGTCAACGGACTGCGCAACAAGTTTTCCGAGAGCGACGACAGCGTCATCGAGTCGG
The DNA here is from genome assembly GCA_963764895.1 of uncultured Pseudomonadota bacterium. Taxonomy (GTDB): domain Bacteria; phylum Pseudomonadota; class Alphaproteobacteria; order Acetobacterales; family Acetobacteraceae; genus CAVXUK01. The sequence goes on along the minus strand of CAVXUK010000004.1, from coordinate 775,132 downwards.
CGCGGGCGGTGCTCACGCCGCTGTTCGCGGACGCTCCCTGCAACGCGATGCCGGTGTTCTCGTCCGGCCAGTCGGCGCTGCAGGCCGAGGAGACGTGGCGGCGGCTTGGCTCGGTCGACCTGATCTACGCTGCCGGCGGCGGCATTATGGCCCATCCCGGCGGGTTTGCGGCGGGTGTGGCCAGCCTGCATCAGGCGTGGGACGCCGCGGTGGCGGGCGTACCGGCCGACATCCATGCGCGCACGCATCGCGAGCTGCGCGAGGCACTGGCCCAATACGGCAAATGACCGCGCTCCCTGACGGCAGGCTGATTGCTTACTACGGCGACGACTTCACCGGCTCGACCGATGTGATGGAGGTGCTGACCTTCGCCGGATTGCCGACGGTGCTGTTCCTCGACGTGCCGGACACGGCCGACCTCGCCCGCTTTGCGCATTGTCGCGGCATCGGCGTCGCCGGCACTGCGCGCAGCCGGTCGCCGGCGTGGATGCGCGAACATCTCGCCCCGGCGTTGCGGGCCCTGGACGCGCTGGGCGCGCCAGGTACTGCACTACAAGATCTGCTCGACATTCGACTCCAGCCCGTCTGTGGGATCCATCGGTTGCGCGCTGGAAATCGGGCTTGCGCAGACGCGGCGCGACTGGTGCGCCATGGTTGTGGGGGCGCCGGCGCTGCGCCGCTATCAGGCATTCGGCAACCTGTTCGCGGCCGTGGACGGCGTCGGCTATCGGCTGGATCGCCACCCCACCATGTCGCGCCATCCCGTCACGCCAATGGGTGAATCCGATTTGCGTTTGCACCTTTCGCGGCAAACCGCCGAGCCAGTGGGGCTGATCGACCTGGTCGCGTTAAAAAATATCGGTGGACCGGCGGCGCTGGAAGCCACACGCACGGCCGGCATTCGCGCGGTGCTATTCGACGTGATCGACGCCGACACGCTCGCCGAAGCCGGACGGCTGATCTGGCAAGCGCGCGGCGATGGTGTTTTCGCGGTGGCATCGTCGGGCCTGGAATACGCACTGGCGGCGCATTGGCGCGCGCATGGCCTGCTTCCTCCTGCCCCGCCGCAACTTGAGTGTGGCCCTGTTGATCGGCTGCTCGTCGTTTCCGGCAGTTGCTCGCCGGTGACGGCCGGGCAGATCGGCTGGGCCGTGGCGAACGGCTTCGTCTCGGTTAGCCTGGACGTGCTGGCGGCAATCGATCCCGAACGGTCAGGCGGCGAGATTGCCCGCGCATGTTCCATCGCCTGTGAAGCCTTGGAACGTGGTCGCGACGCTATCGTGCTTTCTGCCCAAGGTCCGCAGGACCCGGCAATCTCCGCCTTGCGCGCGGCCGCAACGCGCAGCGGCTGCTCGCCCGAAGATTTGCAGCGGGCCGTTGCCGCGACGTTGGGGGAGATCTCGGCCAAGGTGCTGGAACTGTACTCGGCTGACCCGGATGGTCGTGGCCGGCGGCGACACGTCCGGCGAAGTGGCCGGGCGGCTCGGCATCCATGCGCTCGAAGCCATCGTGCCGTTGGCGCCGGGCGGGCCGCTCTGTCTCGCGCACAGACGGGGGCAACTGGCTATCGAAATCGCGCTGAAGGGCGGCCAGATCGGTGCGGCGGACTTTTTCGGTCGGGCCAAGCACGGCCGCCATTCCGCGCCGCCACCTGTGTCGTGAAGGCACGTCCGTCGCGGTTTGCCGATACTGGCCGTGGTTGACAGCGGGTACGAGTTCGCGCATGACTTGAAACTGGTGTGATGAGATGCTGACCGGAAGTACCGGCATCGGCTTACCCCACAAATAACCGGAGGAACCCAACCGTGAAGCTGTCCATTCTCGCCGGAGCCGCGACGATCGCGCTCGCCGCAGCCGCCGTGATCGCGCCCGCACAAGCCCAGGGCAACGGCAAGCTGATCGCCATCATTACCGCCTCGCTCAACAACCCGTTCTTCGTGCAGGTTGCGAATGCGGCGGACATGGAAGCGAAGAAACTGGGCTACACCACGCTGGTGCTATCCAACGACGATGATGCCACCAAACAGGATCAGGAGATCGACAACGTCATCTCCCGCAAGGCGGTGGCGCTCATCCTCGACAACGCGGGATCGGACGCCAGCATCGCGGCTGTCGAGAAGGCGAAGAAGGCGGGCATCCCGGCGTTCCTGGTGGACCGCGAAATCAACAAATCCGGCGTCGCGGCAGCACAGATTGTCTCGAACAATTACCAGGGTGCGACGCTCGGTGCGCAGGAGTTCGTGCGCGCGCTCGGCGAGAAAGGCCGTTTCGTCGAACTGGTCGGACGCGAGGCTGATGTGAACGCCGGCGTGCGCTCAAAAGGCTACCACGACGTGCTCGACCAGTATCCCGATCTGAAGCTGCTCGATCGGCAGAGTGCGAACTGGATTCAGACCGAAGCCTACGCCAAGATGGAATCCATCCTGCAGGCACACCCGGACCTGGAAGGTGTGATCGCCGGCAACGATACGATGGCGCTCGGCGCGTCCGCAGCCTTGCAGGCCGCCGGTAAGACCAAGGTGCTGGTGGTGGGGCTCGATGGCAGTAACGACGCGCGCGATGCCGTGCTGTCCGGCAAGATGGATGCGACGGTGCTGCAACCGATCACGCAGATCGCCACGATGGCGGTCGACGAGGCCGACCAGTTCTTGCGCACCGGCAGCACCGGCAAGCCGGAGAAGCAACTCGTCGACTGCGTGCTGATCACCAAGGACAACGCCAGCAAGCTGAATAACTTCGCGATGTCGAAGTAAGTATCGGAGCATTCGATGGCGGCAAGTTCTCTGCTCGACGCCACCGTGACGACAGACCGGAGCAGCCCGCGATGGCGGCTCCGGTCCGTGCTGCCGGTCGTGACGGTCGCCGTGGTCTGCGTCGTGCTGCTGGCGCTCGGCGTGACCATCGTGCCTGACAGCGACGTCGCCAAGACGGACCTGAACGGCAATCCAACGTTCGAAGCCAGGCAGTACGTCGATTCGCTCTGGTCTTCGCGCGTGCTTCCGCTGGTGCAGGACAAGGCGGTGCCAATCGCCACCGTGTTGGATGCACTTGCGAAAGACCCGGACGCGGCCGGCAAGCAGTATGGCCACCGCCTGCTCGCGGGCGATGGGCCGTGGAATTTCATTGTGCGCGGCGAAGGCCAGATCAAGACCGTCGAGACGCAGTTGCGGCACGCCACGCTGACCGTCGACGCAGATGGTCATGACGTTGTGTTGCAGCTAGGGCCCGTGATCTTCGGCACCGCCCTGCGCGACGGCCTGCCGTTCGTGTCATTCGATCAGGTGGTCAACCAGATCCAGTTCGCCCAGGTTTCGCATGAGCTGAATGATCGCGCAGCGGCGGCGGCGCGTACGGGCCTCGATCTCGCCAAGCTGACGCCGGGAACCCGGGTCGCCTTCGCGGGCGCCATGACGGCGACCCAGCCGCCGCAAGTAACACTGCTGCAACTCCACCCGATGGCCGCCGCGGCGCCATGAGCGTGCAGCCAATGCCTGCGGCGGCCGATGTGATCATGCGCGCCGAGCAGGTGAGCAAAGTCTATCCTGGCACCACGGCGCTGCACGCCGTGGATTTCGCCGTGCGCCGCGGAGCGGTCAACGTGCTGCTAGGCGAGAACGGCGCGGGCAAGTCCACGCTGATGAAGATTCTCTGCCGGTGCGGAACGGCCGAGCTCCGGCCGACTGTTCCTCGACGGACGTGAGGTATTCTTTACGTCGGTCAACGACGCCGTCGCACAGGGTATCGGCATCATTTTCCAGGAAATGAACCTCTGCCCCAATCTCAGCGTTGCGGAGAACATCTTCCTCGGCCATCCCGCTGTGCGCTTCGGCATCGACATCGACAGCGGCCTGCATGCCGAGAGGGCACAGGCGCTGATGCGCCGTCTGGAGCACGCCATCGCGCCGAACACGCTGGTCGGTGACTTGCGCATCGCACAGCAGCAGATCGTCGAAATCGCCAAGGCCTTGGCGCGCGACGTGCGCATCCTCATCATGGACGAGCCAACGTCAGCGCTATCGGCGACTGAGGTGGAGATCCTGTTTCGCGTGATCGGCGAGTTGAAGGCGGCGGGTGTCGCGATCATCTATATCTCGCACCGGCTGGAGGAGCTGGTACGCATCGGTGATACCGTTGCCGTACTGCGTGACGGCCGCCTACAGGCGGCCGCCGAGATGCGCGACGTAGACGTCCCCTGGTTGATCGCACAGATGGTCGGGCCCATGGCAGCGCCCATTGTCGATACCGCGCCGCACACGTCCACCAACCCGTTACTGGAAATTCATTCGGCCAGCTTGCGTAATCCGCATGGAGGCTTTTACGTCGATCGCGTGTCGCTGCAGGTCGCGGCCGGCGAGGTAGTGGGCTTGTATGGCCTGCTGGGCGCCGGCCGGTCCGAATTGTTCGAGGTCCTGATCGGTGCACAGCCCGACGCCCAGGGCTCGGTGGTGCTGGACGGAACGGAGCTGTCGGGCTTGCCCATCGCCGCCCGCATCCGGCGCGGCGTTGCCCTGGTGCCGGAGGACCGGCAGCGCGAGGGTCTGGTGCAATGCCTGTCGGTCAGCAACAACCTCACTTTGGCCAGCCTGTGGCGATTCCTGCGCGGCTTGGCCATCGACGCGTCGCGCGAGCGCGACGCGGTGATGCGAGCGATCCGCGACCTGCTGATCAAGGTGTCGTCGCCGGACGTGGACGTCACGGCACTCAGCGGTGGCAACCAGCAGAAGGTGGTAATCGGCAAGGCGCTGCTGACGCGGCCGAAGTTGCTGCTGCTGGACGAACCCGGACGCGGCATCGATGTCGGCGCCAAGGCGGAGGTGTTCCGAACGATGCGCAACCTGGCGAGTGATGGGTTGGCGGTGATGTTCGCCACCTCCGACCTCAAGGAAGTGATGGCCGTGGCGGACCGCATCGTGGTGATGGCCGGCGGACGCGTGACCGGTGACTTCCCGCGCAACCAGGCGACCGAGGAACGTCTGGTTGCCGCCGCCAATCAGGGCGCTGCCGCGGCCGCCGGGCTGGCGCGGTGAGCGGGAGAACCGACATGGCTATCGCCGCTCCCGCACAGCCGCGTCGTACCTCGCCGCTGCTGCTCCTGCTCAGCCTGCGCACGCTGATCGCACTGTTCGTCGTATTGGGGTTCTTTAGCGCTACCGCGCCGAACTTCCTCGACCTCGGCACTTTGGTGCTTCTCGCCAAGCATGTCTCGATCAATGCGCTGCTGGCGATCGGCATGACCTTCGTGGTGCTGACCGGCGGCATCGACCTGTCGGTCGGCTCCATCGTGGGTTTGGCCGGAATGATCGGCGGTTTCCTGATCGACCGTGGCGTGCCGCTGCATGTCCTGCACGTGACGCTGTTTCCAAGCATACCGGTGGTGATTGCGATAGTGCTCGCCGTTGGCGTGCTGGTCGGCGCGATCAACGGGCTGCTGGTGACATGGCTTAGCGTGGCGCCGTTCATTGCCACGCTCGGCACGCTGTATATCGCGCGCGGCGCCGCCCTGCTGGTGTCCAACGGCGAAACGTTCCCGAACCTGGTCGGCCGACCGCAGTTCCACAATACCGGCTTCCCGGTCCTGGGCGCCGGCACCGTGCTGGGCGTTCCGGTCGCGGTGATCGTACTGCTCGTCGTGGGCTTGGCGGCCGCCTATCTCGCTGCCCGCACGCCGTTCGGCCGGCGGGTTTATGCGGTCGGCGGCAATGAGCGTGCGGCGCTGCTGTCGGGCGTGCCGGTCGATCAGGTCAAGCTGATCGTCTACATGATTTCGGGGGCTTGCGCGGCCTTCGCCGGGCTTATCGTCGCCTCGGAACTGGTGGCCTCACATCCCGCCAGCGGCGAGACATTCGAACTGAACGCCATCGCCGCCACCGTGCTGGGCGGGACGTTGCTGGTGGGCGGACGCGGCACCATCTGGGGCACTGTCGTCGGCGCCTTTGTCATCGGCATCCTTGCCGATGGTCTCGTCATGCTCGGCGTCAGTTCGTTCTGGCAGATGGTGATCAAGGGGCTGGTGATCATCGCTGCCGTCGTGCTGGACCAGTTGCAGCGGAGGATGCAGCGGCGCATGGCGATCCAGGCGCAGGGCATATGATTTTCTGCTTAAGAGCGGCTTCGACTTCGTGGTTTGCAGCCGAGTTGGCAAGATTGCTTCATATTTGATTGGGCTGAAGCGTCCGAGCCAGCGGCCGATGGCGTTCCACAGTCGTTCGGGACGCGAACGTCCTCGACGAGGTTGCCGACATACCGATCCATGTGTCGGCTGATCGAGGCCCAAATGACGCCGCCCAGAGGTTCTGGACGATCTTCCTCCTTCTGGGCCCTTAGGCGCGCTAGTCTAGCAACCCTCCAGCCCTCGTAGGGGACGGCCACCGGTCGCATCCTTCCGTTTGGTGGGTGCCGCGGGGCTCAGCGCCGTTGGTGGATTGACACGCGCCCCCAAACGGTATTCATCATATTACCTCATGACATGCCTGCGGCCGCCGCAGCGCGCATTGTTCAACCATGGACCAGAGCCACCGCCATTGGCCACACCACGTGCATCATTGCCGTCGCTGCTACCCGCAGCCCGGAGCCGGACCGCGCATCTGATCGACTTGCTGAGCAGTGACATCCGGGCGAATAAATTTCGTCCTGGTGAGCGCCTGCCCACCGAGCAGGAAATGGTCGCACAATACCGGGTTAGCCGGACGGTCGTGCGCGAGGCGATCGCTTCGTTACGGGCCGAGGGTCTGGTTGTCACGCGCCAGGGTGCCGGCGCGTTCGTCGCCGAGGATGCCGCCGCCCGGCCGTTCCGCATTGTTTCGGACGAATTGGGGTCAGTCGCCGAGGTCCTCGACGTGATGCAGCTCCGGCTCGCCGTGGAGGTGGAGGCAGCCGGGATTGCGGCGGAGAACCGCAATGCGCGCGCATTGAACGAGATTGGCCGCTGCCTTGATGTCATCGACGACGCGGTTCGAGCCGGCGAGGTGGCAGTCGAGGAGGACTTCGCCTTCCACTTTGCCATCGCGGCCGCCACCGGCAATGCGTATTTTGAGCGGTTCATGCGCTTCCTGGGAACGGTCATCATCCCGCGCCAGACGGTGCGGTTCGGCATCGAGGACGTTGACGCACGCCGTGCTTACCTCACACAGATCCAGTCCGAGCATCGGCTGATTCATGCCGCAATCCGCGACGCCGACACCGAAGCGGCGCGCCGCGCCGCCCGCCAGCATCTCGAGCGGGCGCGCGACCGATACAGCCAGCTCGTACAACAGGCCGACTGACCAAATCGGGCCGCCGCTGACGGCCAGTCGTCATATGATCTTATCTGAAGCTTGACCCTGGTCGGCCGCGTGCGCACATCGCGGAAAGATAGCTCAAGGGGACGCATGTCATGCGATCCAGGCGTTTTGGTCGCACCGGCTGGCAGGTGGCGGAGATCGGCTTCGGCAGTTAGGCGATTGGTTCCGCTTGGGGGCCGGTTGAGGACTCCGACGCGATCGCCGCACTTCACACGTCTCTCGATGAAGGCGTCACGTTCCTCGACACCGCCGACGTGTATCGCGATCACACTTCCGAGCGGATCATTGCGCGTGTGCTGCGCGACCACGCCAAGGCTGGTGCGCCGCGGCCGGTCGTGGTCACTAAGATCGGCCGCCGCCTGCCGTCGCAACAAGCGGCGCTTTATACCTATGAGGCGCTGGCGCCGTTCGTGCATGACTGTCTAAGAAACCTGGAAGTCGATACGCTCGACCTCGTGCAATTACATTGCCCTCCGACCGAAACTTACTACCGGCCAGAGATTTTTGATGCAATGGACCGGCTACAGCGCGAGGGCAAACTGCAATACTACGGCGTCAGCGTAGAAAAGGTCGAGGAAGGCATCAAGGCGCTGGAGTACCCCGGTGTTGTCAGCGTGCAGATCGTCTTCAACATGTTTCGCCAGCGTGCCGCCGATCAGTTCTTCGGCCTGGCACAGCGTAGGCAGGTTGCCGTGATTGCGCGCGTGCCGCTGGCCAGCGGTCTGCTCAGTGGCAAGCTCACCCCGCAGACCAGATTTGACGCGTCCGATCACCGTCAATTCAACCGCCACGGCGAGGCGTTCGACGTGGGCGAGACATTCGCCGGGGTGCCATACGACACCGGCCTGGCCGCGGTCGAGGAACTTCGCCCGTTGGTGCCGGGTGGCGCCACGATGGCGCAACTCGCCCTGCGCTGGATCCTGATGCACGAGGCGGTGTCGATCGTGATTCCGGGGGCGAAAAACGCCGTGCAGGCGCGCGCCAACGTGACCGCCGCCGCCCTGCCGCCGCTGTCACCTGAGGTGATGGCGAAAATCCGCGCCATCTATGACGCGCGGGTCAGGCCTTCGGTGCACCAGCGATGGTGAGCACACCGGGCTATTGACTTGCCGGATAGCCCTCTCATACGGTCATCGGACAACTAAGTCGTCGGGAGAAACCGACGACGGGGGAAGTTCATGAAACAACTTGTACTGAGCGCCGTCGCCGCCGCCGCTGTGTTGGCGGCCGGTAGTGCACAGGCGGACGATACGGTGAAGATCGGCGTTGTCGCCGCCGAGTCCGGAAGTTTCGTCTCCGCCGGCAATACCATTCCCGCCGCCGTGAAGCTGGCGGTCAAGGAAATCAATGATGCCGGTGGCTTCAAGGTCGCCGGCAAGACCTACAAGCTGGAGCCGTACTACCGCGACGACCGCACCGACGTCAACACCGCCATCGCCGCGGCCCGCGAGCTGGTCAACGACGTCGGGGTAAAGGCAATCTGGGGCACCGAATCACACGACTTCTCGGTCGCAATGACGAAGATTACTGGTCCCGCAAAGGTACTGCAGTTTACCGGCAACAGCTCGCTCGGTTGCTGCCTCACGCCGGACTCCACCAAGCCTGGTGGCCCGCTGCACTACACGTTCCAAACCGAACCGCAGGAATTCCAGCGCAGCGGCAGCACCGCGAGGGGCGTTCTCACGCTGATGGCGGCGATGCTGGGGCACAAGCCCGAAAACTCCACCGTGTTCGTCGGCGACGACGCGACCGGGCAGTATCTGTCGTCACACTACGTACTGGCGCTGAAAGCCGAGGGCCAGAAGGTCGATCTGATCAAGTACCCGCCCGACACCAAGGACTTCACACCGCTGTTGACCCGTGCCAAGGGCACCAAGCCGGACATCGTGCATTTCTGGTATAATGGCGATTCGACGCTGATCGCCTACCCGCAGGCGGTGCAGCTTGACGTGTCATCTGGCTACTTCCTGTTCGGCACCGACCCCGGTGTGTGGCGCGAGCGCGCACTGAAATCGAGTACCCCGATCACGCTGAGCTGCGTGCCGATGTGCTGGGGCGCGCCGCCGACCCAGGAGGCAAAGGATTATTTCGACCGCTACTTCGCGGCGGGTGCCGCCAAGGGCGTACAGTCGTCGGTGTCGTTGCTGTACTATGATTACGTCCACTGGTTCGTCAAAGCGATGGAAGCCGCCGGCACCGTCGACGACCCGGACGCGATCGCCGCGCAGATCGAGAAGATGAAATATCAGGGCGTCGTCTCTGACGTGCCGCTGTACTTCAACAAGCAGCATCAGGTGACCTTCGCCACCGAAGTGTGCATTGTGAAGCCGAACACGTCCGACCAGTTCAAATGCGCGGTCGAGCAGCCGCCGGAGGCGCCACCACCGGGCGATCCGGGCGGCTAGTCGACGCCGGGCCGCGTGGGCGCATACCGTGGCGCCCCACGGCTATTTTGAAACCACTTTCCGGCGCATGGCAGGCGATGGAACTCTTTGTTCAGGAACTCGTGAACAGCCTGTCCGTCGCCAGTGTCATCATTCTGATCGGCATCGGCGTCACGTTGATCTTCGGGCTCACCGGCATCATCAACTTCGCGCATGGCGAGTTCCTGATGCTGGGCGGCATGGTGGTGTGGTTCCTCACCGGCTACGGCATCGGTTACGTCCCCGCATTGTTGATCGCTGTCGTGCTGGTCGGGGCCATCGGCTTCACGCTGGAGCGTGGGCTGTTCCAGTTCACCCTTTCGCGACCGAACAACGGCTTCATGGCCTCGCTTGGCCTGCAAATCGTACTGCAGCACATCGTCATTCGCGCATTCAACTCGTACCAGAAAAGCATCCCCGAACCACTGCCGGGTGTGTGGGTAATTGGCGGCGTTCGCATCATCATCATGCGTGCGGTGGTGGTGGTGGTGACGGCGGTCATCGTCGCTATTACGTTCTTTGCCATCTCACGCAGCCGCTACGGCTTGGCCCTGCGCGCCAGCCTCGCCGACCGCGAGACGGCCGCGCTGATGGGTATCCCGATCCGCCGCTACATCACCGCCGTGTTCGTTTATGGCAGCATGATAGCGGGCCTGGGCGGCGCGTTGCTGATCGCGCTATTCCCCATCACGCCGTTCGTCGGCGGCGAAGTCATCATGCTCGGCTTCGCGGTGTCGCTGATCGCAGGCCTTGGGAACGTGCCGGGCGCGGTCGCGACCGGGCTGTTGCTCGGCTTGGTCAATGGCCTCAGCAGCGCCTATGGCACGCCGGAATGGACAACCGCTTACAGTTTTGCACTCATGATTCTCATTCTCGTCATTCGGCCCCGCGGCCTGTTCGGTGGCACGCTGGGGCCGGCCATTGAGTAACGTGCGGCAGGCGACAGTGGCGCGATATGCGCCCGGCGCCATCACGGCACTCGTCGTGGCGGCACTGATCCTCGCCTTGCCGTGGCTGCACCCCGGCTACCGGTTGCTGTCGTTCGCGGTTAGCACGGGCATTGCTGGTATCGTGCTATACGGCCTCGCGATCCCGTTCGGCCAGGCCGGCATCCTTTCGCTCGGTTATGCCGGGCTGATGGGCTTTGGCGCTTACACCGCCGCCATCCTGTCGCGCGATTTCGGCATGAACATGTGGGAAGCGATGCCGCTTTCGGCGCTGGTGTCCGCTCTCGTCGCCGGCGTGTTCGGCCTGCCGGCCGTGCGCATCAGCGGCCACCACTTCGCAATCGTTACATATGTCTCGTGCGAACTGCTGCGTATCGCGCTGACCAACGGCGGCAGCTTCACGGGCGCAGCCACGGGCCTCGACGTACCGCCGATCGGCACGCTGTTCGGCCTCAACATGGAAAAGCTCGCCAACACCTATCTTCTCGTCGCGATCCTGTTGCTGTTCAGCATGCTGGTGGCGTACCTGGTCAGCCGCTCGCGCTACGGCCGCACGCTGCGCGCCATTCGTGACAACGAAATGCTGGCCCGTGCCATCGGCATCGACAGCAACCGGCACAAGCTGATTGCCTTCATGCTGAGCGGCCTGTTCGCCGGCGTCGCTGGCGATTTGCAGGCATATAATCTGCGCCATATCTCGCCGGACCTCTATGGCGGCGGCGTCAGCATCTCATTCGCCCTAATGGCGATGCTGGGCGGTGCGCGCACGCTCTATGGGCCACTGGCCGGCGCATTGATCGTAGCCCTGCTGCCGGAGGTGTTGAACCTCGATCCGGTGGATTCACGCATTGCCTACGGCATGGCACTGATTCTGGTCATCATGCTGCTGCCGGGCGGGGTCATTGGCGCCGGGGCGCGCGCGCTGCGCTGGCTGACGACTTTGCGGCGGCCGACAGTCGCACCGGTGCCGGACGCGATTGGCGGGTCGGGGCGATGAGCACCGCGGCGCTCGAAGTGACCGGCCTGCAGAAGCGCTTCGGCGGCGTCGTCGCGCTGGCCGGCGTGGACGTTACGATTTCCGGCGACGATATCGTCGGCGTCATCGGTCCGAACGGTTCCGGTAAATCCACGCTGTTCAACGTCATTTGCGGCCTACACAAACCGACCGCGGGGCACGTGCGCTGGGCCGGCCGCGACATCACTGGCCGCCCGCCGCACGTCATTGCTCGCCTCGGCATTGGCCGCGCTTTTCAACAGGCGATGGCGTTCCCCTCGGCATCCGTGCGCGAAAATGTTCAGACCGCTATCGAGCACGGCACCGCCGGCCACGATCGCCCGCTACCGCGCTGGCCCTCGGCCGATGCAATCCTGAACTTCGTCGGGTTGGCGGCGTTGGCTGACGCCCAGGCCAACACGCTGTCGTTCGGCAATTTGCGCCGCCTGGGCGTCGCCATCGCGCTCGGCGGAGACCCGGCCCTACTGCTGCTCGACGAACCCGCCGCCGGCCTCAACGAGAACGAAAGCTCCGAACTTGGCCGTCTGCTGCGTCAGGTGCACGAGATGGGGATCGGGGTCTGCATCGTCGATCACGACGTGCGGTTGATGAGCAAGCTGTGCGAGCGGCTGATCGTGTTGCATTTCGGCACCAAGATTGCCGACGGCCGCACGGCGGAGGTGCTGCAAGACCCTGCCGTGATCGAGATCTACTTGGGGGCGGAGCCGTGAGCCTGCTCGAAATCGAGGATCTCTCCACCGCCTACGGCGCCATCACGGTCAATCGTGGCGTATCGCTGACGGTGAATGAGCGTGAGGTCGTCACTATCATTGGCCCGAACGGGGCCGGCAAGTCTACGTTGCTGCGCGTTATCGCCGGCCTGAAGCGGCCGAAAGCCGGTGTCGTACGCCTTGCCGGTGCGGACGTCACCGGCCACCCCGCCGATCGCATGGCGCGTGCCGGGCTTGTTCTGGTGCCCGAGGGCCGCCGGATCTTTCCCGCCGTCACCGTGCGCGACAATCTACGCCTCGGCGGCTACGCTCGCTACGACCAGCGCGGCGTGGAACGCGACATCGCCGAGATGGAGGCGTTCTTCCCGATCCTTGCCCAGAAGCGGGAGGCCCGTGGCGCCGAGCTTAGCGGCGGCCAGCAGCAAATGCTTGCCATCGCGCGCGGCTTGATGGCCCGCCCGCGCATTCTGCTGCTCGACGAACCCTCCCTCGGCCTCGCGCCGATCATGGTCAAGGAGGTGCGCGCCATCATCGGCGCGGTGCAGAAGAAATTCGGCACGACCATCCTGCTGGTCGAGCAGAACGCGGCGCTGGCGCTGGCGGTCGCTGATCGCGGCTACATCATGCAAACGGGGCGGATCGTCGGCGCGGGCAGCATCGCCGAACTGCGCACCTCCCGACTCATGCGCGAGGCCTATCTCGGGGAGCGTTCGCGCGATGCTGCCCCGACGGCAGCGCCCGGATAGCGGCATGCGAGGAAAGCCGACGTCCGGGTGTCGAAGGGACGGCACGAAGACCCGGGACATTTCTCGCTCGCTACGGAGACGCGGCATCGGCCGAAAACTGGAGGGCTGCGGCGGGAAGCGCCACGTTGCGCCTGGTGGTGCCTTACGAAACGTGGATAGCCGTTGACACAAAATTTGTCATATTACAATCTGACTGGAGGACATGGCCGCTGCTGCTCTTGATATGTCAGGCGCGGTTGACGGGTTCATATCCCACCAAGAAGACCGAGAGGATGCAAATGGAAGGACAGCCGGAGTTCGACGCGCTGGGCCGCGGGGCGATGAGTCGCCGACGGGCCGTCATGACTGCCGCGACGCTGTGCGTGGGAGTTGCTGGTCTGGCCGGGACGCTTGCCACATCGGCTCGCGCGGATAACGTGCCCACCGGCGGCTTGCCGAGGAAGAACTACAAGTTCTTCTTCGTGTGCCATGTCACGCTGGATCAGTTTTTCACGCCGACAATATACGGCATCAGGGACGCCTGCGCCGCCTTTGGATGCAGTTATCAATGGACGGGCTCACAAAAGAATGTGGTGTCCGAGATGGTCAATGCCATGCAGACGGCCATTGCCGAAAAGGCAGATGGCATCGCCGTCTGCCTTGTGGACCCGAAGGCGTTCGATGCCGCGACGGCCACGGCTTCCGCCGCAGGCATTCCGGTCATCGCGTTCAATGCCGACGTGCCCGTTGGCAGTCCGAATAAGCGCCTGTCCTATGTGGGGCAACCTTTGTATCAGGCTGGATACAATGTGGCCATGAAATGGCTGCAACTGGTGCCGGCAGGCGGACATGTCATGCTTTCGATCGGCGTCCCCGGTTCGCTGAACACCCAGCCTCGCCTCGACGGCTATATTCAGGCTATCAAGGATCACGGAAAACAGATCACCTACGATGTGGTAAACACGGGCCCCGATCCTGCGACCGAAATATCCCGGGTCGAGAGTTATCACCTTAGCCACCCAAATCTCGCCGGCTTGTTCGGCACAGGGGGTTCGGATACCTACGCCTGCGGCTTCGTGTCCGCCAAATACGGTCTGGCGAAAAAGGGCGTGGCCGTCGCTGGCTTCGACCTGTTCCCGCAAACCCTCGGGTTCATCAAATCCGGCGACATGACCTTCACGACCGACCAGCAAGCTTATCTGCAAGGCTTTCTGCCCGTTCAGCAGATGTATCTCTACAAGCTGTCGGGCGGCCTCGTGGGACCAGCCAATAGCGATACCAGTCAGGCATACGTCACGAAGGACAACGTTGACGCCTATGTCGGCAAGACCCGGTTCGAGGGTAGCGCCGACATCGAGCCGACCTAGGGCTGCCTGAGCAGGCGTACGTTGCTGATGTCGTTGGCCTCTTCAAGCCCACGCGATGCATCGGTGGACATCTGCGCTTCGGTTGGCGGTGATGCCACAGCATCGCCAACCGGAGGCAGGTGACGGAAGTTGGTCTCCGTGCAGCAGGCACGCAACGCGCGGACCAGCTGAGATTCTTGCTGAATCGGCAATTAAGAAAGCACGCATGATAACGACCAGCGAAACAAGCCACGCAAGCACGCGCAAGGTCGGCGTGGCAGTTCCAACCTCGCTGCTGGGCAGGTTGCCTTTTATCCTCTCCCGCTATCGGGAAGCTAGCATCGCTGTCGTCGCGGTCGTTCTCGTCATCTACTTCCAGGTCGGCAGCGACGGAGGTTTTTTGACCTCCCAGTTTCAAAGCGTTGTCCTCCGCGACACCGGTCGCCTCGGCCTGATTGCCGTCGCCGAAGTGATGCTGATGATTACCGGCGAAATTGATCTTTCGTTGAGCAGCACTTTCTCACTGGCGCCTTACATCATGGTTCTCATGTCCATAGCATGGGGTGTGCCCCTGGCCATCGGGGCAGTCGCCGGAGTCTTGCTTGGCATTCTGGTCGGTTTCGTCAATGGCATGGTCACAGTACGATTCAGGGTACCTTCGCTCATCACGACGGTCGGCACTCTGTTCTTTCTCCAGGGCATTGTCGTCTCGATATATAACAGCCAACCAATCGTCGCGCCGACACAGGAACCCTTCAACGTCATCTTCGGCGAGAGCTTGTATAGCCCATCAGACTCGCTTTGGTCCTGGCACGGCTTGACAGCGTTCACGCCGTTCCTGTGGACGGCCCTCGTGGTTGCGGTGATGGCGCTGGTGCTGGGCAGAACGACGTTCGGCCTTCATACCATCGCCACCGGAAGCAACATCGTCGGAGCGAGGGAGGTCGGAGTGAGGATCGGCCGAATCAAGGTCTGTAACTTCATGATTGCAGGTGGTTGCGCGGCGTTCGCCGGCATCATCAACACTGCTCAGTTTACCTCCGCCGACCCGCTCGCTGGCAGCCCGTTCCTCACTCTCCAGGCGATCGCCGCAGCTGTGATCGGAGGTACCTCGCTGCTGGGCGGTTCTGGCACCGTTGTCGGATCGTTGATCGGTGCATTCGTGGTTGCTTCGCTCAACAACGGCTTGGTGATGATCGGCGCACAGGCCACAGTGTCGGACATCTATCTTGGCGCCGCGATCGTCGCCGCGATGATATTGAGCGTTCAGGTTGACCGGTTGCGCACCCGGAGACGGATATGAGCGTGCAAAATCGTCCGGCATTCGGCCCGGAGTCACCGGTCATCCTTGAAATGGCTCACATCAGCAAGAGCTTTGGTGCGGTCACGGCGCTTGTCGATGTGAGCATCAAGCTGCGTCAGGGTGAGGTGCTGGCATTGGTCGGTGACAACGGCGCCGGCAAATCCACGCTGATAAAGATCCTGTCCGGATTTCATCAGCCCGATGCCGGAAAAATCCTTTTGAATGGCGCCGAGGTGCACTTCGGCTCACCGCGCGAGGCGCGCGCCCACGGCATCGAAACCGTCTACCAGGATCTCGCGCTTATCGGCGATCTTAGCGTCTACCATAACATGTTTCTGGGTCGCGAATACCACAAGCGCTTCCTTGGACTGAGTTTGCTAGACAACAAGAAGATGCGCGATCTGGCGCAAACATATCTGACAACCCTGGGAATTTCCATTCCCAGCGTGACTAGCACTGTCGATCTGTTGTCGGGCGGTCAGCGGCAATGCGTGGCGGTTGCCCGGTCCATCTACGCATCTCCAACCATCCTGGTACTCGATGAGCCGCTGGCCGCCCTGGGCGTTCGGGAGAGCACGCATGTATTGGGCTTGATCCAAAGCCTGCGGCAGCGGCGCAACATCTCGATCGTTCTTATCGTTCACAACTACAATCAAGTTTTCGAAGTGTGCGACCGCATCAATTTCCTGCACTCGGGCGAAATCGTGCTCGACGCGGCCACTGCCGATACAAGTGAGGAAGAGCTGATTCGAATCGTTAAATCCGGGCTCGGCCGGACGGCAGTCGCCCACGCCGCGGCCGATGCCACGTCCGCTCAACGATAGCCGCATTCCTGGGGTGATCGACGCAAGCGGCGGGCGAGCCTCTCCGCAAATCGCAACAGGATGACCCTCCAAGACAAGGAGCGTTCGCTTTGACGCTGTCGCCAGATCGAACTCAGCCGGTCCCTTGGTCGGGGACTGTTGTCTTTTCCTGTCGCGTTCTTCGACGATTCGGGAGCGTTCAACGAGGACGGTTACCGCGCTCATGTCTCGCTTCAGGGAGCCTCAGGCGCGGGCGGACTTTTCGCAGCGGGCGGGGCGGGCGAATTCTTCTCGCTTCTCCTGGAGGAGTACAAACGGATCGTGCGTGCCGCGTCGGATGAGGTTCCCGACCACGTCCCGCTGCTCGCAGGCGTCGGCTACGGTACACAGATGGCAATTGAGTTCGCCAAGGCAGCTGAGGCTGCCGGCGCCGACGGGTTGCTCATTCTGCCGCCTTATCTCGTCCGATCCGAGCAGGAAGGATTGCGCCGGCACCTGACGGCAATCTGCGATTCGGTCGGCATCTGGGTGATCGCCTACAACCGGGACAATGCGATTCTGACCGCCGAAACCCTGGCGCGGGTCGCCGATGAATGCACGAATCTTATCGGATTGAAGGATGGAATCGGCGATATCGAACTTCTCACCACGCTGCGTCACCGCATGGCAGACCGCCTTGTGTTCATCGGTGGTATGCCGACGGCGGAGGTCAATGCCAGTGCGGCGGCTGCCGTTGGCGTGGCGACTTACTCCTCGGCGATCTACAATTTTGCACCCAAGACGGTACAGCGCTTTTTTGCAGCCCTGCGCGCCGGCCGCAAATCCGAGATCGACGGTCTCTTGAAGCAGTTTTTTCTGCCGTATCTCTCCATCCGCAATCGGCGCGCCGGCTACGCCGTCTCGATCGTCAAAGCAGGCGCACGCATTGCGGGGATCGATTGTGGTCGGGTCCGCGTCCCCCTTCTCGACTTGACGCCTGAGGAGGAGAGAGAACTTCGTGCTTTGATGGAATCTTGTGAGATGCCGATTTGAGCGCCGGTATGACAGCGATTGCCGGCCGGGCTCCCGTGGGTCTTTCATTTGCCGAAAGGTCGAATTGCGCCCTTGTCGCGCTCGCGCGAAACTGATATTTCTCCGCGGCGAAAATCGTCATATGACCGGACGAGCGTGGGGTCGGCTCGGCGCTAGCCAGCGGATTCGCCGAAGCAACACCAGGCGCGAAAACAGCGC
The DNA here is from genome assembly GCA_963764895.1 of uncultured Pseudomonadota bacterium. Classification (GTDB taxonomy): domain Bacteria; phylum Pseudomonadota; class Alphaproteobacteria; order Acetobacterales; family Acetobacteraceae; genus CAVXUK01. The sequence continues at coordinate 757,350 of CAVXUK010000004.1, read as the reverse complement.
CGTCATGGGAGGAAGATGTATATGCTGACGATGAATGGAAGGCCGAACGCATCGACACTGCGGCGCCGCCAGGTATTGCAGATGACGGCGGCATTCTCTGCCATGGCTGCGGCGCTTTCGTCACGCGGCGCCCGCGCTGCGGACGCTCCGACGCTTGTTACCTCGATCCGGTCGCTGTCAAACCCTTATCACGCAGTCTGGAAGCAGGGCGCGGACGCCTTCGCCAAGTCCGCCGGATTGCAGAACGTTACCCTCGTCTCCGAAGGCAACAGCCAGAAGGCCATCTCGGATATCGGCGCCATGATTGCCAAGACCGGTGGCAACATGGTGCTCAACTGCGATCCCAACGATACACCCGATGCCCGCCCCGTGGCGGAAGCCTGCGCCAAGGCAGGCGTGTATCTGGTCACCCATTGGAACAAGCCGACCGATCTGCATCCTTGGGATTTCAACCCGTATTACGTTTCGCATATCGAGTTCAACGGCGTGCATAGCGGCCGCGAGATCGCCGAAAAGTTGTTCGCGGCAGTGGGCGATAAAGGCGGCATCGTCGCGCTCGGCGGCATGATCTCGACGACGGCCGCGATCGAACGCCGCAAGGGGCTGGATCAGGCGCTGGCGGCCAACCCGAACATGAAGCTGCTGGACTTCCAGACCGCCGATTGGAAGTCGCAGAATGCGTTTGATATCACCAGCAGCTGGCTGACGCGGTTCGGCGATCAGATCAAGGGCATCTGGGCCGCCAACGACGACATGGGCTCCGGCGCGCTGGAAGCGCTGCGCGCCGAGGGGCTGGCCGGCAAGGTGCCGATCGTCGGCGTGGACGGCATCAAGGCTGCGGTGGATGGCGTGCGGGACGGCGAGTTCGTGACAACCATCACATCCGACCCGTTCTGGCAAGGCGGCATCGGCCTGGCAATTGGGCTGGCCGCCAAGCGCGGCGTGATCGATGTTCCCAAGGAGCCGAAGCTGCACCGCGAGTTCTATGCCCGCGTGATCGAGATTACCAAGGACAACGTCGCCGAATACATCAAGACCAATGTCGACACGCATCCCGATATCGACTGGAAGGATCTGTGGGGACGCGTGGTCGGCCCGATTGTCTACAGCTAGCCTCACGTCCGGTGGCAGCGCGGCATTACGTGCCCGACACGCAAGCAAGCAATTTGGTTCTTGATGCCGCCGCGGCTGGACATCGGGGAGCTCTTAAGGCTTGGCTGCGGCGCCGCGCCGGCGTCCTGGCGCCGGCTCTGGTTCTGGTGGGCCTGTGCGTCGCCCTGACGCTCGCCAATCCGAACTTTATCGAACTGCGCAATCTCGTACGGGTCGCGAACGCGGCGGCCATCCCGCTGATTCTTGCGATGGGCGCCACCTTCATCATCGTGATGGGCAGCATCGACCTTTCGGTCGAAGGCATCATGTCGCTCGGCACGATGATTGTGGCGCTGCTTGCCGCCAACGACGCCAACGCCAATGCGCTCGGCTGGTGGGCACCGCTGCTGGCCGTCGTCGCTGGCAGCGCGTTGGGAACGCTGAGCGGCGTCATACATGTCGGACTCCGCATCCCCTCGTTCATGACTACTCTCGGCATTTGGTTCGTGGGTCTCGGTATCGCCAACACCGCACTTGGAGGCTCTGCAGTCCGCGTCATGGACAGCTCAATCCGTGATCTGGCGTTGCACCGGCTGCTCGGCATGCCACTCGCGGTCTGGGTCGCTGCGGCATGCTTCGCGCTGGCGCTGATCATTGAGCGCATGACCCCGTTCGGGCGACATGTGTTCGCAATCGGCGGCGGCGAAGATATCGCCGAACTGTCAGGGATTGCGGTAAAGCGTGTACGGGTCGTCGCTTTCGCGCTGGCCGGCTGCTTCTATGGCATCGCCTCGGTCCTGGCGGCGGCGCAGCTCGGCCAGTCCAACGCGGTGATCGCTGACGGGCGGCTGTTCATGACGGTGACAGCCGTGGTAGTCGGCGGCACCGCGTTGACCGGCGGGGAGGGCGGTGTACTGAAACACGCTGGTCGGCGTGCTAATCGTAACCGTGCTTGCCAACGGTATGGTGCTGCTCGGCGTATCGCCGTACATCCACCAGACGGTACAGGGCCTGATGATCATCGCGGCCGTCGCGCTCTCGACGCGTCGCGTTCGGCTGCGCATTGTGAAGTAGCGCCGCATGCTGCAGATGAGCCGGATCGAGAAGGCGTTTGCGGGTGTTCCAGCCCTGCGAGGGGTGTCGATCGAGGTGCGGCCGAACGAGGTGGTCGGGCTGATCGGCGAGAATGGGGCCGGCAAATCGACGCTGATGCGCGTACTGGCCGGGGTATATCGTCCCGACGCCGGCCAGATCGAGAGCTTTGGCCGTGCAGTCACCTTCCGCAATCCACGCGAGGCCAACGCTCACGGTGTCGCCATGGTGTTCCAGGAGCAGTCGCTGCTGCTGAACATGACCGTGGCGGAAAATATCTATCTCGGCCAGGAAGCCGATTTCGCGCGCTTCGGCCTCATTGCCGCGCGCCGTCGCGACGCTGCGGCACGGCAGCAACTGGTCAAGGTGGGGCTCGATATCGACCCTTCCACGCGGACTGCCGAACTCGGTTTCGGCGCGCGCCAGATGGTCGAGCTGGCCAAGGCGCTGGCTCTGGAAGAACGCACTGATCGTCCGCTGACCATTCTTCTGGACGAGCCGACCTCGGTACTGGAAAGCCGCGATATCGAGATTCTTGTTCTCCCGCATGCGTGCGCTGCGGTCGCGTGCAAGCATGGTGTTCATCTCCCACCGTCTCGACGAAGTCCTGCATGTGAGCGACCGTGTCTACGTCATGAAGGACGGTGCGGTCGTTGCCGAGCGGCGAGCGGATTCGGTGACTGCCTCGGAGCTGCACGAGATGATGGTGGGGCGCGGCCTGCGCGCGGAATATTATCGCGAAGGGCGTCAGCAATCAGCGTCCGACCGGGTGGTGCTGAAGACCCGTGGATTGTCCGTGGCTGGCGCCTACCGTGAGGTCGATCTGGACTTGCACGCGGGTGAGGTGCTCGGCATTGCCGGCGTGATCGGCTCCGGCCGAGAGGAACTGACCCGAACCCTGTTCGGCTTCCTGCCACCCACCTCGGGGACGATGGAGATCGACACGCGGAAGGTGGTACCGCGCTCGCCGGCCCAGGCGGTGTCGCTGGGCATCGGCTACATCCCGCGGGAGCGCCGGGTCGAAGGTCTGGTGATGTTCCTGTCGGTGGCCGTCAACATCACGCTTGCCCGCCTGGGCGTGGTGATGCGCCTGGGGCTGATCGATCATGCGCAGGAACACGGTCTTGCGGAGGACTGGGCGCGGCGGTTGTCGATCCGCACGCCGAGCGTCACCACGCCGTGCCGCAATCTAAGCGGCGGCAATCAACAGAAGACGGTGCTGGCCCGCTGGCTGACGGCGAAGTCGCGCATCCTGGTGCTGGACCACCCGACACGTGGCCTGGATGTTGGCGCCAAGGAGGAAGTCTACGATCTGATCCGCACCTTGTCGGCGGACGGAGTTGCGGTGGTGCTGACATCCGACACGCTGGAGGAAACGATCGGCCTGAGCCATACCATCCTGGTGATGCGCGACGGCATGGTCACCGGCAGGTTTGCCGCCCCGCCCGGCGACAAGCCGCGGCAAGTCGACTTGGTTCGGCTCATGGTCTGAAGGTCGCAGGGGAACGGCACATGGCATCGCTTGCACGCAGCATCGTGCAGTCCGGTCGGCTGCAAGGTTTTGCGCCGGTACTGCTTCTGGCGACACTGGTCGCCGGCATTGCCGGTGTGGCGCCGGGTTTTGTCGGGGTGGAGACGATCGGGGTTGTGCTGTCCGACGCAGCCGTGCTGTTCATCCTGGCGGCCGGCCTGACGTTTGTCGTCATGATTGGCGGCATCGACCTTTCTGTACAGGCGGTTGCCTCGTTCGCCAGCGTTCTGGTGGCGGAGTGGCTGCCGAACCTCGGCGTTGCCGCCTTTCCGCTGGTTGTCGGCACGGGCCTCGTCGCCGGGCTTATCAGCGGCGTGGTGCATGTCCGCTTCCGTATTCCCTCCTTCGTCACCACCCTTGCCAGCGGCGGCGTGGTCAGTGGTCTGGCGCTGCTGGCGTCGCACGGCCGCACGGTGACGATCCTGGACGCCGGACGCCTGCAATCGCAGTGGATCACCGGGGCCGTGGGTGGAATTCCCAACGTGGCGCTGGTGGCCGCATTTGTGGCGGTCGGCGGGATGGCGGTGCAGCGCTATACTGCGTTCGGCCGCTATAGCGTCGCCATCGGCGCCGGCGAGCCTGCCGCCTGGGCGTCGGGCATAGCGGTTGAGCGCAACAAGATCATCGCCTTCGGCATTTCCGGTGCACTGGCCGCATTGGCCGGTCTGCTGCTGGCGGCCCGGTTATCCAGCGGATCGCCCAGTTTGGCCGACCAATTGTTGTTGCCGGCGATTGCCGCCGTCGTGGTTGGCGGCACGGCGATCACGGGCGGCGTCGGTAGCCTCGGGCGCACCATTGTGGGGGCGCTGATCGTGGCGATCGTCCGGATCGGGATGACCTTCCTGAACGTCAACATTTTCGCGCAGCAGATTGTTTTCGGTGCGGCGCTGGTGCTGGCCGTTTCCATCACGATCGACCGCAGCAAGATTCCAGTTGTAAAATAGGGGCTGGCCGGTTCCGCTGCTCAGAGCTTTGGCTGGAATCACCGATTGTCACAAGGTGGCCGGGAGGAATCGTTCGAATGCCTCCAGGCCACCGACCAAACCGCTAAAGGGCGACGCCGCCATCATCGAAACTGGTCCCATAGCGCGCAGTGGTGCTCGCGGCTGTACTCGTCGCCATGAATGCCCTCGGTCCTTCCACCTTCCAGTAAGCCGATACGCTGGCCTGTTCGCGCGTCGTAGCGCGGCCAATTGGGAAGACCCGTGCCGTTCGGATCGCCTGCCGCCGCAAACGCTGACCAGAATCCGAGCATAATCCTCGACAACGCCATCTGCGTCTCTGTCAGCGGTATGGCGATCTGGCTTTGCCAGACATAAGGAACATCGGACGAGTGGCCGGCGCCTATCTTGAACGATGAAGGCACCGTCATGTACGGCCGAGGCGGCGAAGTTTCGTCGCGAAATTCGTAGGCATACGTCGGGACCCACTTCGACAATCCGTCAATGACAGGCGCCGCGTTGCAGGCGAAGCCGGCATCCGTCTGCACGGCGGCCAGCGCGGCGCCGGGGGCAGGCTCGGCTGTGACCGGGTAAGCCGCAAGCACGCGGTCGGCCTTGTCGCCGTACTGTTTTCGAACGGCGGTTTCATAACGGGCGGCCGACAGAGGCTGCCGGAGGAGGTCGTTGGCTTCGTAAACGAAGGCGCGCGTCTCATGTCGTGTATTGCCGATGATCACCGGCACACGGTTGAAGGCGCCGGACGCGAACGCCGCTGGCGCCAATACCGGTTGCGCCGCGCCGCCTTGCACTGGGCGCCAGGCGATCGATGTGGTCGCCTGCGCATCGATGACGGCCGCCGGTGTTTTGTCGCGGAGGCAGGTGGCCATCGTGGCCGCGTCGTTGCAGCCGATGGCCTGGGCGAAGCTGCGGCCCCGCGCCTCCGCCTCCTCATGCGTGATGTTGTTGCAGTCGCCGATGCTCTGAACCACGGCGCGTTGGAACAAGCCCTTGGCAGCCGGGGACGCCAGGAGCCAGCATACGGAGCCGGCGCCCGCCGATTGGCCGGCGATCGTCACCCGATCCGGATCGCCGCCGAAGGCGCCGATGTTGCGCCGGACCCAGCGCAGCGCTTCCGTCTTGTCGAGATCGCCGTACTGGCCGCTGGACTGTTTGTCGGCAGATTTGCCATCGAGCGCTGGTAGCGCGAGATAGCCAAGCGCGCCGAGCCGGTAGTTCACCGTGACGACGACATCGCCTTGTTCAGTGAGCCACGTCGGCTGCACGTCCGTGCCCGCCCCGTTGACCCATCCGCCGCCATGGAACCAGACCAGCACGGGAAGTTTCTGCTCAGCCCGGGCAGGCGCATAGACGTTGAGGTACAGGCAGTCCTCATGCCAGCTGGCGGGTGAGACAGGCCGCCAGAAAATTGCCTGCTGGACGCATTCATTGCCGGGATGGGCGGCATCACGCACGCCTGTCCATGGCTGCACGGGCTGCGGCGGCTGCCAGCGAAGCGCCCCGACCGGCGGCTGAGCGTATTGGATGCCCTCGAAGAGTTCGTATCCCGGTTGCCAGAGTCCGGCGAGCACGCCGTCAGGAGTCTGGACCACCACGTTTGGCGGCGCCGCAATGGCCCCGGCGGCCATCATCAACGAGAACGCGCCTGCCAGTCCTGTTCCGGCCAAACAGCATCGTGCCACGCGTGAGGCGTCACGCGGAAGGGCGGTCGAGCGTAATGACACTGTGAACATCTCCGTTTCCCCTGGCACTCCTGTATACCGGGAGGCCCCAATCGAGCAGCCAATTCGGCCGTCACGGGAGCAGGTTAGGCGCCGATCCGGGCATACCGAAACGGCGGGTCACCGAGGATCGGCGAGCCCCGTCTGGGGACGACCTGCGCGGCCGGTTCAGGCCGTGAATTGCTCTGCGATAATGCGCTCGGAAAGTCCCTGGTCCGGATCGAACAGCACACGAACATCGATCCCGCGGTCTTCACTGACCGCGACCGATACGACGTCGCGAACCTCCGTAAAATCGGCGACGGCGGCCACGGGTCGTTTGTCCGCCTCCAGCACTTCGAATACCACTTCCGCTGAACTGGGCAGCAGAGCTCCTCGCCACCGTCGCGGCCTGAACGCGCTGATGGGCGTCAAGGGCAACAAATTAGCGGAAAGCGGCACGATCGGACCGTGGGCGGAAAGATTATAGGCTGTCGAGCCCGCAGGGGTAGAAAGCAATACGCCGTCACATATCAGTTCCGGAAGACGAATGCGGCCATCGACGATGATCCGAATCTTTGCGGCTTGCCGCAGCTGTCTCAATAGAGAGACTTCGTTCAGCGCCAAAGCCTCTTCAACCCGTCCGGTTGCCGTTACGGCATGCATCCGCAGCGGATGAAGCACCGCCGCCTGTGCCCGGCAAAGGCGCTGCTGCAGATCGTCGCTGCTGAATTCATTCATCAGAAAGCCGACCGAGCCGCAATTCATCCCATAGACGGGCAGGTTTTGGCCCAGATTGCGGTGCAGTGTCTCAAGCATGAAGCCGTCCCCGCCGAGACAGACGATGATATTCGCGTTCTCGAGCGGGCAGTCTCCATATTTGCTGACGAGTTGTGCCCTTGCGTCTTCCGCAAAGGTGGTCGGTGACGCAAAGAACGCCACGTTGAGTCCCGCCTTGCTATCGGGCAGCAACTCGCACATCGCTTCCGGGGCTGGCCCCAAAGTCAGACCAACTTCCGATGGGCCAGGACGGGTATCTCGTCGCGCACCTTCGCCGTCAGGCTCGCGTCGATCCTTGCCGTCGTCCAGCCGATGCCGTCCGATGCCTTTGTGACAACATGCCCCCAAGGGTCGCAGATGAGCGAATGGCCATAGGTGAATCTCGCAGCCGCTGACGATGATTTGCTATGCCGCCCCCACGTCGCCGGGGCCGCGAACCAGCACTGCGTTTCGATCGCGCGCGCACGAATTCAGCACTTCCCAGTGGTCCTTGCCAGTCTGGAGCGTAAAGGCGGACGGCAGAAAAATCACCTCCGCTCCCGCCCGGCGGAGCGCCAAAAACAGCTCTGGAAAACGGAGATCGTAGCAAATGGCGCATCCCACTCGCATGTTATCGGCCGTATAAGTGACGAGCGCCGTGCCGCCGCCATAGGTCGCACTCTCTCGATAGCCGACGCCATCCGGTGTCACGATATCGAAAAGATGTATTTTTCTGTACCGGGCAATCTCTTGCCCCGATGGATTGAATACCACGGTCGTATTGTAAAGCCGGTCTCCATTCCGTTCGGCCAGCGAACCGCCGTGGATATATATGTGCTTGTCGCGCGCGACGCCGCGGAGGAATTCGTAGGCATTTCCGCCTTCCGCATTGGAGCCTTCCGGCGGAAGCTCCTCGGCCTGCCGAAACTTGGTCTCCCTGTCGCCGCCCAGGCATGTCCACATTTCGGGCAGAGCGACGATCGTTGGCTGGTCAGCTTCGGTGGCGGCGTCAATCAACCTGCTTGCCTGGGCGATATTGTCCATCTTGTCGCTGCCCGCGTTCATCTGGACCACGGTTATCCGCATATCTAGATTTCCTTCCCTAACTTCATAGGGTCGCAGCGTTTCTTCGATGTAGCCCAGCCTGAAACTTCACCAGCCTGCCTTGGAGCATATCCCAGATCCAGGGCGTTTCCGACAGGTCTTTCTGACCGCCACCCGGATCGAGAGTTGTGGTGCGGCCCGGCGGGTCGCAAGCGCGTGATGCCGCCTCGGGCCACTCGGCGGCGGGCCAGCAGGTCGCTGACCGATCGCGCCCGACCGCGACCGAGATGTGGTGGGGCCATTGCCAGTCAGCGCCGTTTGCCACAATCACGCACTGTCTGGCAAACTTCACCGGCGCGGATGTCGGACGTGGCAGCCAGGGGAACGCGTGGCGATACCAGTCCAGCATAATGGCTTGGGCCGGGCGAACACGCACGTGAGGAAGACCGGCGGTGCGCAGCCTCGGGCTACGTCCATGCCAGCCCTGGCGCGGTGACGCAGTCGGGCACCGACCTGGCCCACCATTCCGCCCAACGTTCCGCCGAAAAATGGCGCGATCGACGCTGCCACCGCGCGTCTGATTCGCATCCCGACTGCGGCGCTGCCGCCGGAGTTCGCGCATCTGGCGGCGGGGCCGATGGCAGAGTCGCTGGTCAAGGCGGTCGCCTACGCGGGGGACTCCGTCTCTAAAACGACTCAAAAGATCTACAAGGATGATTGGGCTGCGTTTGTCGCGTGGTGCGCGGCGCGCGATGCGCCGTGTCTGCCGGCGCCGCCGGCAATCTTCGATGCCTATCTCGCCGAGCGCTCGGAACAGGTCGGCCGCAGCGGTCTGCGCCTCGTGACGGCCCATCACCAGCGCCTGGATGGGTTCGACGGCCCGATGGACCTGTTGCTCGACCTCGCGGAACGGCGGCGGATCAATCTTGATCGCATCTCCGTCCTCTCGCTGGCCGATCAGCTTGTGGCGGCCCTGCGGCGTCCGGGCAGGAGCGTGCCGATCGACCGTCGCATCGATTGGGTGATCCTGGCATCCCGGCTCGTGAATCTCCGCGCCCGGCTGGTGTTCCTCGCCAACGCCAAGGACGCGTCCGGCGCGCGACGGGACGCGGACGCCGAGCTTTGGCGCCTCGACACTTTGGGCTTTATCCGGGAAGCGGCCCGCTGGCTGGACGCGCTGCCACAGGTCGGACGCGAGGTCTTCCGGCGCCCACGGCCAGGGCGCAACCCGCGCACGGAAAGCTAAGTGGCCCTTATGGAAGCACGCCTCGTCGTGCTGCGAGGCGGGGGCGGGCAACCGCCCGCCGACGTTCCGATCTTTCGGCCCGCCGCGAGAGATTTCTGGGCGGTGTCCGTTGCGCTGGCGTGGCTCAGGGGCTACTCGCCAAACGTCCGGAGGGTGGCGCCCTGACCGGGTTTGCGCCTACGTTGGCCGGCAAGTCGCCGCACGACCCGTGAAGGTAAGGGTCGCGGTTGCCAGCACGCTGTTGGCCAGTCTGGAACTGGCCAGAGAGGGCGTAGTCCAGCTTGGCCAAGAGTCGCCATGGGGGCAACATCCGGCTATCCGCGATCAAGCACGAGACGCCGCCAGGACACGCTTCGGTTTCGAGGACCTGAGATGTTTGATCCCAAGGTTTGATGGTGCCGGCACCGCCGTCCGATGCCGCCGCCCGCCGGACGCCGATCCGTAACCGTGCAATGGCCGGGACGCTGCGCGTCAGCTACGCCACGCCCACCGCCGACGCCGTCGCGGAACTGATCGCGGGCCACTACGACCTGCCACTGCCGCTCGACTGCGGCCTACTCAACCGCGGCTTCAACGATGTGTTCGCTGTGCGTGCCGGCGATGGTCGCCGCTACGTGCTGCGGCTGTCAGGCCGGCCTGCTCGCGGCGTGGCCGATATCGCGGCCGAGACGCGGTTCCTGGCCTGGCTCGATGCCGCCGGCGTGCCGGTCGCGGCGGCGTTGCCCACGCGAGACGGCGAATTGTTCACCGGCGCCGAGCTGCCGCAGGGACCGCGCCCGGCGGTGCTGTTCCATCATGCCGAGGGCCGCAACCCGGCCATTGATGCGCCAGAAGACGCCAAAGCGCAGGGCGTCACGCTCGCCCGCCTCCACACAGCCGCCGAGAGCTTTCCCGACCGCGAGGACGGTCACTACCGGCTGGATCTGGATCATCTGCTGCACCGTCAGCTCGCCGCCGTCTCCGCGTTGCGCAGCCTCACCGCCGGCACACGGGACTTGCTGACCGGATTGGCGTCGCGGCTGGCAGCTTCCGTGACGGCAATGGACGAGTTGAGCCGGACGCGCTGCCACGGCGACTGCCACGGGCTCAATGCCCGCATCGCCACCGAGGGGCCGGCGGCAGGCGAAGCCAGATTCTTTGACTTCGACGATGGCGGATTCGGCTACCTGTCCTACGACCTTGCCGTGCATCTGTGGGCGCAGGTGTCGTTTGGGCGGCGCAGGTATGACATGTGGCATGCTTTCATCGCCGGCTATCGGTCGGCCCGTCCGATCACACGCGCCGATTTTGCTGCCGTGACGCTGTTCGTCGCCATCCGGCATATCTGGCTGATGGGGGAGTATGCCGGTCAGATCATGCAATGGGGCAGCGAGAACCTGTCCGCCGCCTGGCTCGACCGACAGGCGGATTTTCTGCGGTCGTGGGAGGCGGAAAAGCTGATTCCCGGCCTATTCCGACTCTACTGGCGACCCTGCAAGACCACCTGCGGCTGCCGGCACAGGTCGAGCCCGCCGACCTCCTCGTCCGGCCGTTTGCCGCCGAAGACAATGTGGGCCGCGTACGCGCAGGTGCCGGCAGGGCGCTGAAGTGCGATCGCAACCTGCCCGCCATCCGACAGCCCGCCGCCGCCGAGGAGCTCCGGCCCATGGTCGGCACTGCCCTCCGGGAACAGGTACAGGCCGGTCGCGGCATGACCGGTACGGTTGCTGACGGTCAGCGTCACCGCTTCGGCGCCCGGTTCCGCTTCTGTGGGGATGATGTCGGCGGTGGTCCAGCCGGGCCGGATCGCGATGCGGCGGGCGGTACACAGGTCGATGTCGCGGCGTTCCTCGGCGCTGCGGTTGTCGAACACCACCCGCAGATCGGCCACGCAGTCGCCGTGGTAATGCAGCGTGGCACTGTCGCCCACCGAAATGCTGCGGTTGGCCAGCCGATCGTCACCCCAGTCGCCGGCCGCGCTGGACGACAGCAGCACCTGCTGTATGGGCCGGGCCGAGCGGTTCGCGATCGTCACGTCATGCGTGGCAGCAACGGCCGGCGGCGGCATCGTGGCCCCCGATCCATCGAAGCCGATCTGCCGCAGCCGACAGAGATCGACCGCGTGCATCTCCTCGCGGCTCGCGTCCTCGTAGACCGCCTGGACGTCGAACGCGCAGTCCCGCACGCGGCCGAGGTGCAGATGCGTTGCGTGACCGGGCGCCAATGTCTCGTCACCCAGCCGGTCATCGCCCCAATGGTCGACGCTGGTGGGCGAGACATACAGCTCGTTGATCGCGCGAACGCCGTGGTTGACGACGGTGACGTTGCGTTCGGCGTTCGGTTGTCCCGGCGCTGGTTCGCCCTGCGCCGCAAGCTCGGGCGCCAGCGCGAAGGCGAACACGAGAGCCAGGGCGAAACGCATGCGTCACCTCGGGGCCCGACGACCCAGTATCATATTGCGTCGCCGTCGGTGCCGACGCCTGTCCCGCGTTTTCGGCGGATGCGCAAGGGTTGCATGCTGCCCGCCAGAACTCTTCGTTGCGGCGTGGCGCGTGTGCCACCAAGTAACCGCTATGAACCAGACCAAGCCCGATACCGCCGAACCTGGCGCGGCCGAATCGCCGCCATCGCCTCCTCCGCCGCCCTTGCCGAAGGAGATCGGCGGCCCGCCTGGGCCGGAACCGACGCGCTACGGCGACTGGGAATATAAGGGCCGCTGTACCGACTTCTGAGTTCGGCGCCCGGACGTGCCGCGCGCCGGACTGAGGCGGTGGCTTGCGCGATACGGCGTCGCGGCGCTACCTCGCGACGTTTTGCGGCGGAGGACGGCGAATGCGTGTGAAGGACGTGAAGAAGGTCGTGCTCGCCTATTCCGGCGGGCTCGACACCAGCGTGATCCTGCGCTGGTTGCAGACCACCTACGGCTGCGAGGTGGTCACCTTCACCGCCGATCTCGGCCAGGGCGAGGAGCTGGAACCGGCGCGGCGCAAGGCCGAAATGTTCGGCGTCAAGGAAATCTTCGTCGACGACCTGCGCGAGACGTTCGTCGCGCGATTTCGTATTCCCGATGTTCCGCGCCAACGCGCTGTATGAGGGCCAGTATCTGCTCGGCACCTCGATCGCGCGGCCGCTGATCGCGCAGCGGCAGATCGAGATCGCCGAACAGGTCGGCGCCGACGCGGTCGCCCATGGCGCCACCGGCAAGGGCAACGACCAGGTACGCTTCGAGCTGAGCTATTATGCGCTGAAGCCCGACATCAAGATCATCGCGCCGTGGCGCGAATGGGAGCTGACCAGCCGCACGCAGACTGCTGGAATTCGCCGAGGCCAACCAGATCCCGATCGCCCGCGACAAGCGCGGCGAGGCGCCGTTCTCGGTCGACGCCAACCTGCTGCACTCGTCGTCGGAGGGAAAGATTCTCGAAGACCCGGCGGTCGAGGCGGACGAGATCGTCTATCAGCGCACCATCCGCCCGGAGGACGCGCCGGACCGGCGCCACCGTGATTTCGGTCGACTTCGCGCACGGCGACGCGGTCGGCCATCGACGGCGAGGCGCTGTCGCCGGCCACGCTGCTGACCCGGCTCAACGCGCTGGGCAAGGCCAACGGCATCGGCCGGCTCGATCTGGTGGAGAACCGCTTCGTCGGCATGAAGTCGCGCGGCGTCTACGAGACGCCGGGCGGCACCATCCTGCTCGCCGCGCATCGCGGCATCGAGAGCATCACGCTGGACCGCGAGGCGGCGCACCTCAAGGACAGCCTGATGCCGCGCTATGCGGAGCTGATCTACAACGGCTTCTGGTTCAGTCCGGAGCGCCGCATGTTGCAGGCGCTGATCGACGAGAGCCAGCATTCCGTCACCGGCACGGTGCGGCTGAAGCTGTACAAGGGCAACGTGTCGGTGATCGGCCGCGACAGCCCGAACAGCCTGTACTCGATGAAGCACGTGACGTTCGAGGACGACCAGGGCGCCTACGATCAGGTGGATGCCCAGGGTTTCATCAAGCTGAATGCGCTGCGGTTGCGCCTGGGTGCGATGGCAGGGCGGCGCGGCGGGCGTACGTGACATAATTATATCGATATGCGAAATATCGGGATCGGATGAGGCGGGGGTGTGACCGCCTCCGCCGCCTTCCTGCTCGCGTTCCCCGCGCTGTTCTCGATCGTCAATCCGATCGGCGCGGCGTTCATTTTCAATGAGGTCACGGCAAATCTGAAGTCCTGCCGATCGGGCGCGACTGGCAGGGCGCATCGGGCTGTATTCGCTGCTCACGATACTCGGCGCGCTGTGGGGCGGCGCCTATGTGCTGAATTTCTTTGGTGTTTCGCTCGCCGCCCTGCGCATGGCCGGTGGCGCCGTGGTGGGGCTGCGCGCCTGGGATCTGCTGAACGCGCCGGAATTGCACCACGCGCGCAAGCAGGAAGAGGCTGGCCCGACCGGTCAGGCGGCGATGGAAATGGCATTTTTCCCGCTGACCATGCCGTTCACCGCCGGCCCGGGCACGATTTCGGTGGCAATCACGCTGGGCGCGGAGCGGCCGGCGAGCGGCCTCGGCCTGGTCTCGTTCTTCCTCGGCGTCAGCGGCGGCGCGGCCGCTGTGGCCACGCTGGTCTGGGTCGCCTACCGCTCGGCCGACCGCGTGGCCGGCTGGTTGGGCGCCTCAGCGCGCAATTCGATGTCACGCATGATCGCGTTTCTGCTGCTGGCGATCGGTGTGCAGATCTTCATCGGCGGTATCGAGGATCTGGTGAACACGCTGCGCAAACCCGGCTGACGCTCACGGCGCCTGATGGGCCACGGTGCAGTCGTGATCCTGTAGTTCCTCGCCACTGGCACGGTCGCCGCTGGCGGCGTCGACTTGGTCGTCCAACGCCACAAATCCGTCCCGCCCGTCCGGGAACGTGGCGCCGACCACCACCAGCGTGTGGCGGCCGATCTCCGCCGCCCCAACATCCGGCTCGGCGGCCAGCAGCCAGAACGGGTTGGCGGCGTCCAAATCGCTGCCGACGATGCGGCGCGCGAGATACGGATGACCGGCCAGCGTGGCCCCCAGCGGCGCCCATTCCAGCCCGATCTCGGCCAGATGTGCGTGCAGCGTGTCGCGCACATCGGCGCGGATGCAGTCGACGTGGATATGCAACTGGTTTTGCGAGCGGCCGGACGGCGAGTTGATCGCGAGCGAGATGTCGTCACGCGGAAGCGTGCGGCCGACCCTGGCCAACATGTCCGTCCGCGCCGCCCAGGCGGCCCGCCAGTAGTTGGTGGCATCCGGTGCCAGGATGGCGGGGTCCTCAATGCCGGTGATGCGGGCCGTCGGGATCAGCAGGAATTGCGTGGCGCCATCGCGATCCTTCAACACCGCCCAGCCCTTCGCCTCGCCCTGCGCCAGCGCCACACCGGCGCAAGGCGCCGGGATGCCGTGCTCGGTCTGGTCCGGCACGCACTGGCCATGGACGATCTTCCACAACGCATCGGGGTCGGCGGCGGCGGCATGGCCGGGCAGGGCCAAGACTGCCAGCAACAGCATCGCCGGCAGGGTTGCGTAGCGCGAGACGATCGGCATGGCAGCGACGCTCCGTCCAAGACGATGCTCGCGTTATGGCCGTTTCAGCTCGGCCCGAAAAGTCTCCAGGATATGAGCGGCCAGCGCGTCGGTGGCCGGCGTGGCAGGCTCTCGGCTTCGCAGCAGCAGGATGCCGGCATCCGGCAGATCCGGCAGCGAATCTCCGGGCTGCAGTGCGCGCAGCCCGACCGGCAGCAGCGTGACCGGCGAGACCGTGACGGCCAGCCCCGCCAGCACCGGCGACAGCGTGCCCGCCTGGGTCTCAGAGGTGTAGGCAACCCGGTAGTGCCGTCCGGCGCGCTCCAGCGCGCGTAATGCCGCCATCCGCCATGAACAATCCTCGGCGGCGATGGCGAGCGGTACCGGCTCCAGCCGATGCGGCGCATGCCGCTCGGACGTGATCCAGCGCAGCGGCCCACGCCATAACTGATCCACCGGCCAGTGCGACGGCTCCTGGCCTTCCGAGCATAGCGTCAAGTCCAGTTCGCCTGCCTTCAGCCGGGCGACCAGGTTCGAGGAATTGAAGCAGGTGACCTCCACCTCCACCGAGGGATGGGTGTCGGCGAAGCGCTTCAGCACGCCCGGGAGATAACGCATGGCGTAGTCGTCCGGCGATCCGAGCCGCACGGTGCCCTGCACGGACGGCGCACGGAATGTCGACCAGATCTCGTCATTCAGTGCCAGCAGGTTGCGGGCGCGTTCCAGCAGGTACTGGCCATGCGGCGTCAGCGAGACAGCTCCGCCCTTGCCGCGCAGCAGTACACGCTGACCCAGCACGGCCTCCAGTCGCTGCACCTGCATGGATACCGCCGATTGCGTGCGCCCGACGCGCTCGGCCGCGCGCGTGAAGCTGCCTTCCTCCGCAATGTAGGAGAAGGCGCGCAGCAGATCCGGGTCGAGGTTGGCGTGCTGAGCCATGGATATCAAGATATCTGATGGGGAAGATGAAGGCAATTCGTTTCTCTGATCCGGCCGCTCGCACCACATCTCCGGTCTACAACGTCTGCGGAGAAGGAATCCGGACATGACCAGCATCGGATTGACCCTGCCATTCATGCGCGCCGGCTCTGGCCTGGGCCATGCGGCGCACATGCTCTGGGTGCGCTGGCGCAATGCGCGCCTCCTCGCCGAGACGCGGCGCAGCCTGCGCGACATGGACGAGCACATGCTGCAAGATCTTGGCGTGTCGCGGGCTCAGCTTAATTTCGAACTTGATGAGCAGGCGCGCTGGGTCCACCGCTAAGCCTTGCGCTCCCAGCCGCGCGGCGTCTGTTGCCAGTAGCTGAGCGTGTGGCCGCCGGCCTTCGCTGTGGTCCAGCGGACGCGGGCGGCCGCCACCGCCGCGGGATCGCTGCCGTCGAACAGGTCGAACACACGGTCGAACGCGGCCAGCCGGTCGGTCGTGCAGCCGTCGAGCAGGAAAAGGAAGCGGGCGGCGTTGGCGTCGTCGTCGTCGGTGGTCAGCCAGATCGGTTGCAGGTCGGCATGGCCGCTGGCGCGGGTGCCGTGCGGCAGCCAGTCCGGGTCCGGGCATAGCCACAGGGCCGTGTCCAGCGCCGTCACCCGCTCCTCGGTGCCGCACATAACCATCGCTCGCTGCCCGGCCGCCAGTGTGCGGCCGAGCAGTTGCGGCAGCGCTTGATCCGGGCCGGTGCGGGTCAGGTGGTAGAAGCCGATCTCGGTCATCGGCCCCCGGCTGTTCCGTGGCTCACCGCTACTCCTCGAATTGTGCCGCCACGAGGCGGTCGAGCAGTCGCACGCCGTAGGCCGTTGCCCCCTTCGGGGTCACGGGGGCGTCCTTGGTCGCCCACGCCATGCCGGCGATGTCCAGATGCGCCCAGGGCTTGCCGTTTACGAAGCGTTGTAGGAACTGCGCGGCCGTGATCGCCCCGCCCGGCCGGCCGCCGACATGCTTCATGTCGGCGATGTCGCTCTTGATCTGTCGGTCGTAGGCGTCGCCGAGCGGCAGCCGCCACAGCTTCTCGCCCGACGCCTCGCCGGCCGCATGAAGCTGCTGCGCCAGCGTGTCGTCGTTGCTGAAGAAGCCGCCCATCTCGTGGCCGAGGCTGATAATCATGGCGCCGGTCAGTGTCGCCAGATCGATCATGAAGCGCGGATCGAACCGCTCCTGACAGTACCAGAGCACGTCGGCCAGCACCATGCGGCCTTCCGCGTCGGTGTTGATGATCTCGACGGTCTGCCCGGAATACGTCTTGACCACGTCGCCCGGCCGCTGCGCGCTGCCGGACGGCATGTTCTCGACCAAGCCCACCAGGCCGACGGCATCGACCTTCGCCTTGCGCCCGGCGAGCGCCGCCATGAGGCCGACCACTGCGCCGGCGCCGGCCATGTCCCATTTCATGTCCTCCATACCGGCGGCCGGCTTGATGCTGATTCCGCCACTGTCGAACGTCACACCCTTGCCGATGAAGGCGAGCGGTTTGCCCTTCGCCTTCTTGTGGCCCTTGCCCGAGCCCGAGGCGCCGTGCCACTGCATCACCACCACGCGCGGCTCCTGCACGCTGCCCTGCGCTACGCCCAATAATGCGCCAAAGCCGAGTTTCGCGAGATCCTTCGGGCCCAGTACCTCAACCTTCAAGCCGAGCTTCTCCAGATCCTCGCAGCGTTCGGCCATTTCGGCAGGGGTGAGGATGTTGGGCGGTTCGCTGACCAGGTCGCGGGCGATAAAGACCCCCTCGGCGACCGGCTGCAACGGCTCCCAGGCTTCAAGCGTCGCTTCCGGATCGTCGGCCAGCACATGCAGGCTGGCGAGACGGGGCTTTTCCTCGGCCTTTTCGGTGGTGCGGTAGCGGTCGAACCGATAGCTGCGCAGCACGGCGCCGAGCGCCAGATGCGCCGCCAGTTCGGCGGGCAGCGCGCCGGCGGCGAACGCCACCTCGCTCTCGCGCGCCAACGTGGCGATGGCGTGGCCGCCGGCTTCTTCGGCGATCAGCGCAGTCAATTCGGCCGGCTTGCCCAGGCCCACGGCAACCACGCGCGACAGCCCGGCACCCGGTGCCAGGATGGTGGCCGTCTGGCCCTTCTTGCCCTTGAACTCGGCGGCGGCCAGCGCACGGCTTATGGCGCCGCCGGTTGTCTCGTTCAGTCCCATCCAGCCGGCTGCCTGCTCGCCACCGTCCTCCACTACGGGTAGCACCAGGGCGCCCGAACGCGGCAGGGCTGATTTGGCGACGGTAACGTCGAGCATGTCGTTCGGCTCCGGATAAGGATCGCAAACCACCATAGTAGCAGCGAGTGGCGGGCTTGCCAGCCAATGCGCTATGCAAGCCGGCCTGACAGTTCGAGGAACGGATGGACGACGCAGCTTTGTTGAGCCTTGCCGCCGATCTTGCCCGGCAGGCGGGGGCCACGATCCTGGCGGTACGCGCGCGGGGGTTCGATACGCTCCGCAAGGCGGATGCCTCGCCGGTCACGGAGGCCGATCACGCCGCCGAGGCGGTGATCGTTGCCGGTCTGCGCCGTGCAACGCCCGACATCCCGGTGGTGGCGGAGGAAGAAATCGCCGCCGGCCATGTGCCCGAAGTCGCCGCGACGTTCTGGCTCGTGGACCCGCTGGACGGCACCAAGGAATTCGCTGCCGAGCGCGACGATTTCGCGGTGAATATCGGGCTGGTGCGCGATGGGCGTGCCGTGCTGGGCGTGGTCGGGGCACCGGCGCAGGGGGAAATGTTCGGCGGTATCGTCGGCCAGGGCGCGTGGAAGCGCACCGCAGCCGGCGAGCGCCGCATCGCCGCCCGCCGCGTGCCGGATGCCGGGCTGGACGTGATCGCCTCGCGCGCCCACGCCCATGACGAGCGGATGGCGGCGTATCTGGCCGGGCGACGGGTGGCTTCGGTCCTGAATGTCGGCTCGGCGCTGAAATTCTGCCGCATCGCGGAGGGCCTGGCCGATATCTACCCACGCTTCGGCCGCACCATGGAATGGGACACCGGCGCGCCGCAGGCGGTGGTGGAAGCGGCCGGCGGCGCGGTGCGGGTGCTCGAGACCGGTGAGCCGCTTCGGTATGGCAAGCCTGGCTGGGAAAACCCGCATTTCGTCTGTACCGGTCTGCGGTGACCGACCGGCTCGGCGCGGACGCCGCGTCCGTTGCCCGGGCGGCGGCTTTGCTGCTGGCCGGCGAGCTGGTGGCGTTCGGTACCGAAACGGTCTACGGCCTGGGCGCCGATGCCACCAACAGCCATGCCGTGGCAAAGGTGTTCGAGGCGAAGGGCCGCCCGCATTTCAATCCGCTGATCTGCCATTACCCGGACGCCGACGCGGTGTTCGCGCAGGTAGTGGACACGCCGGCGGCCCGCGCGCTGACGGTCGCGTTCTGGCCGGGTCCGCTCACGCTGGTGCTGCCGCGCAGGGTGACCTGTCCGGTGGCGCTGCTCGCGGGTGCCGGGCTGGATACGCTCGCAGTCCGCGTTCCGTCGCATGTCGTGGCGCTCGACCTGCTGCGCGCGGTCGGCCGGCCCGTGGCCGCGCCGTCCGCCAACCGCTCCGGCCAGGTCAGCCCGACCACGGCCTCGCATGTGCTGGACGGGCTCGCCGGCCGCATCGCGGCGGTGCTGGACAGCGGGCCCTGCGCGGTCGGCGTGGAATCCAGCGTGCTCGATCTGACCGGTCCGCGCGCCGTCCTGCTGCGCCCGGGCGGCGTGACGCGCGAGGCAATCGAGGCGGTGATCGGCCCGGTCGACGTCGGCATGACGCCGGCCGCCGCCGAAGCCGCGCGCACGCTTCGCTCGCCCGGATTGCTGGTGTCACATTACGCGCCGTCGCTACCGGTACGGCTGAACGCCACCAGCGTCGCAGCGAACGAGGCATTGCTGGCGTTCGGCCCGCCGCTGGCGGGCGCGGGCGCCGTCTTTCAGCTCAGCGCCGCCGGCGATATGCGGGAGGCTGCCGCGAACCTGTTCGCCGGGCTCCGTGCGCTGGATGCCGAGGGCACGCGACTTGGGCTGGCCCGCATCGCGGCCATGCCGGTGCGGCAAACGGGCCTCGGGCTGGCCATCAACGACCGGCTGCAACGGGCGGCGGCGCCGCGCGCGGCGTAAGGCGACTGTCATCGCATCCTGCTGGCCAGATCCTCGCGTCCGTCCACCGTCGCCGCTGGTGCGAAGGCGCGGCCGGTTTCCTGGTCGATGATCTCCGGCTCGTGGCCGGGATTTTCCTCCAGCGCCCGCCGCACCCGCTCCAGCGCCTCCTCCGACGTCTCGAACACCCCGATCGAGGCACCGTCGACGCGCACTTCGTAGCGCATGGTTCGCTCCTTTCCGTCTCGGTCGCCAACGCGCGGCGGCGCGCGCGGTGGCATTGACGCGGCCCATCACGCCGCTAGCTTGCGCACGGAGGTCACGATGCCCGACACGTTCCCGCCGTTGCTCGCCGCCCTGCATGACGTGGTCGGCGCCGCCGGCATGCTCACGGACCCGGCCGATACCGCGCCCTTTGCCGAGGATTGGCGCCGCCTGTACCACGGCCGCACGCCGGCCGTGGTGCGCCCGGTCAGCACGGCGGAACTGGCCGAGGTGGTGCGCCGCTGTGCGGCGGCGAGCGTGGCGGTAGTGCCGCAGGGCGGCAATACATCTATGGTCGGGGGTGCGGTGCCGGCCGAGGATGGCAGCCAGATCGTCATCTCGCTGTCGCGCATGACCCGCGTGCGCGACCTCGACCCGGTGGATCTGACCATGACAGTCGAGGCCGGTCTCACGCTGAAGGCGGCGCAGGACGCCGCGGCCGAGGCAGGTTGCCTGCTGCCGCTGTCGATTGCGGCAGAGGGGACGGCGCAGATCGGCGGCGTGCTGGCCACCAACGCCGGCGGTAACAACACGGTGCGCTATGGCAATGCCCGCGACCTGGTGCTGGGGTTGGAGGTGGTGCTGCCCGACGGACAGGTCTTCAACGGGCTGCGCCGGCTGCGAAAGGACAATACCGGCTACTGCCTGCGCCAGTTGTTCGTCGGCAGCGAGGGCACGCTCGGGATCATCACGGCCGCCGTGCTGAAACTGGCGCCGCGCGTGCGGGAGACCGAAGTCGCGCTGTGTGCCGTCGCCTCGCCGGAGGCGGCGCTGGCGCTGCTCACGCGGCTGCAGCGCGCCGACCCGGCCAGCGTGCAGGCGTTCGAGTACATGTCAGGCGCCGGCATGGGCTTCGTGCTGCGCCATATCCCCGGCGCGGTGCTGCCGTTGTCGGCCGCCGCGCCGCATTATGCACTGCTCGAACTGGGCACGCCGCGCGAGGGCGCCGGCCTGCGCGCGTTGCTGGAAGGAGTGCTGGAGGCGGCGCTGGAGGCGGGCGACGTGACCGACGCGGTGATTGCCGAGAGCGGTGCGCAGGCTGCCGCGATCTGGAAGCTGCGCGAGGAACATGCCGAAGCCCAGAAACGAGAGGGCGCCAGCGTCAAGAACGACGTCTCCGTCCCGGTCTCACGCGTGCCGCAGCTGATCCGCCGCGCCACGGCGGCCTGCGAGGCGCTGATGCCCGGTATCCGCGTGGTGCCGTTCGGCCATCTCGGCGACGGCAATATCCATTTCAACCTGGAACAGCCGGCGGAGATGGACGCGGCCGCCTTCCTTGCCCGCGACCACGAGATCATGGATGCGGTGGGCGCCGTGGTGCGCGACCTGGATGGCAGCTTCTCAGCCGAGCATGGTGTCGGCAAGCTCAAGCCCTACATGATGCCGCTGTGGCGCGGCGGGGCTGAACTCGACACCATGCGCCGTATCAAGCAGGCGCTCGACCCGCACGGCCTGATGAACCCCGGCAAGGTGCTTCCCGTGTAACGGCAAAGCCTCGCTTTGCTTCCGGCGTTGCCGGGCGGCTAGAGTGCGGCCGCGTCGCCAACTGAACCGGAAGTCCCTCCCACATCATGCCGCTGCCGACCCTGACCGCCACGTCGCCGACGCGCATCGACCGCTATGTGCTGCGGCAGCTGCTGGTCGCCCTGCTGGCCGTCTCCGGCGGGCTGGTGGCGCTGATCTGGCTCACGCAGTCGCTGCGCTTCGTCGAGATGGTGGTCAACCGCGGCCTGTCGTTTCGGACGTTCTTCGAGCTGACCGGCCTGCTGATTCCGAATTTCATCGCCATGATCCTGCCGATCACGACGTTCGTCGTGGTGCAGTTCGTCTATCAGCGGCTGGCCGGCGACCGCGAGCTGACGGTGATGCGGGCCGCCGGGCTGTCGCCGTCTGTCGCTCGCCCGGCCCGCCTTCGGCGCTGATCGTGATGCGTGATCGTGACCTGCTTCGTGCTCAACCTCTGGATCGTGCCGGCCAGCTTCGCGGCATTCCGTGAATTCCAGTTCGAGATCCGCAACCGCATCGCCGCCTTCCTGCTGCAGGAAGGCGTGTTCACGCCGGTCTCCGACGATCTGACGGTCTATGTGCGCAAGCGCGACCCCGATGGCACGCTGCACGGCATCGTGGTGGACGACGCGCGGCAGAAGAACGCCCACGCCACGATCCTGGCCGAGCGCGGCCGACTCGTGGAAATCGGCGGCGTGCCGCGCGTGCTGCTGTTCAACGGCAGCCGCGAGGAGATCGATCACCAGACCGGCCGGCTGAACGTGCTGACCTTTGCGCAGAACACGCTCGATCTCGCGCAATCCAAAACCGAGGAGACGCGGCTGCGCGATCCGACCGAGATGTCGACCGACGAATTGCTGCATCCCGCGCCCGGTGTAGTCGCCGACCGCGACCTGCCGCAAGTTGCTGGTGGAGGCGCAACCGCCGGCTGTCGGCGCCGTTCACCGCGTTCAGCTTCGCGATGGTGGCCCTGGTCGCGGTGCTGACGCGGCACGTTCCGCCGCCACGGCGATCTGCTGCGCCCGCTCGTCGCGGTGCTGACCGTGGTCGGCGCTGCTGGCGCTGGGGCTGGCCGTCAGCAACCTCGCGACCCGCGACCCGCACCTGTTGCCACTGATCTGGCTGCAGGCGCTGGCACCGGGCCTGATCTGTTCGTGGCTGCTGATCGGGCCGCAGCTGCGACTGGTGCCACGCGTGCCTGCTGGTGCGGATCGGAGCGACCTGACTGTCATGGGCATCGCCGCGACGTTGTCACTGTATATCTCCCGCGTCTTCATGGCCGCCGTGCTGGCCATGCTGGCCGCACTGTCCGGCCTGGTGTCGCTGTTCGATTTCATCGAACTGCTGCGCCGCTCGGCGACGCGGCCGGACGCCGACGTTCGGCATCGTCAGCGAAATCGCGGCCCTGCGCCTGCCCTGGGTGGCCATGGAGATCATGCCGTTCGCGGTGCTGCTGGGCGGCATCCTGGCGTTCTGGCGCCTCACCCGTTCGTCCGAGCTGGTCGTGGCGCGCGCCGCGGGCATCTCCGCCTGGCAGTTCCTCGCCGCCCCGGTGCTGTGCGCCATTGCGCTCGGCACGTTCGCAACGGCGGCGGTGACGCCCGGTGTCGGCTGTCATGCGCGCCCGCGCCGAGGTGCTGGAGGATAACTACCTGCGTAGCAGCGGCGGCCCGCTCACGCTCAACGGCGGCCAGCTCTGGCTGCGCCAGTCCGACCATGGGCTCGATCCTGAAGGTGTCGCGATTCTGCACGCGCAGACCGTGGCCGCGAATGGGCAGCAGCTGAACGCCCACGACGTGAGCATCTTCCGCCTGGACGGCAACGACCGCCTGCTCGACCGGATCGAGGCGGCATCGGCTACGCTGGGCACCGGCGCCTGGACGCTGGTGGGCGCACGCACCGTGACTCCGGACCACCTGCCCTCGGCGCCGGCGACGCTCAGCCTGCCCACCGACCTGACCGTCAACCGCGTGCAGGAAAGCTTCGCTGAGCCGGACACGTTCTCGGTCTGGGCGCTGCCGGGCTTCATCGCGCTGCTGGACCGCTCGGGGTTTTCCTCGATCCGCCACCGGCTGCATTTCCAGGCGCTGCTGGCGCTGCCGCTGCTGGCGGGCACGATGTGCCTGCTGGCCGCCGCCTTCTCGATGCGCCCGCAGCGGCGCGGCGGCGTGGCGCAGATGATCGGCAGCGGCGTGGCCGCGGGGTTCTCGCTGTTCGTGGTCTCCAAGCTGGCCGAGGAATTCGGACAGTCTGGCGCGCTGCCACCGGCGCTGGCCGCCTGGGCGCCGGCGGCCTCCGGCCTGATGCTGTCCGTGGCATTGCTGCTGCACCTGGAAGACGGTTGAGATGGAGTGCCCTATGCGGCCGTTCCTACGCGTGATGCCGCTGCTCGCCACCGCCCTGGGTGGCGTCGGCTTTGCGACAGCGGCACATGCGCAGTTTGGCGGCCTCGGCAACGCCAAGGATACGGGGGTCTCCCGGGACCAGCCGGTGTTCTACCAGGCCGACAATGCCGAATATAATCGCGACACCGGCATCGTCACGCTCACCGGCCATGTCGAGATCTGGCAGGATGATCGCGACATACGCGCCGACAAGGTGGTCTACGACCGCAACACCGACGTGGCCTCCGCCATCGGCCACGTCGTGTTGATGGAGCCGGACGGGGCAGGTGATGTTCGCCGAGTATGCCGAGCTGTCCAAAGGCATGAGGAACGGCATTCTGCGCGACATGCGCGCCCAGCTTCCCGCCAACGGCCATCTGGCCGCCAACGGCGTCCGCCGTACCGACGCGGACATCAACGAGCTCAGCCGGGCGGTCTACTCCACCTGCGACGCCTGCAAGGCCCATCCCGACTGGCCGCTGCTGTGGGACATCCGCGCCCGCTCGGCGGTGCAGGACATCCCGAACAAGCGCATCGAATACAGCGATGCCGTGGTCGACATGTATGGCCTCCCGGTGGCGTATTTCCCGTTTCTTACGATGCCTGACCCCTCGGCCAAGCGGGCGACCGGCTTCCTGGTGCCCTCGTTCGGTAATGCCAAGTATCTCGGCGCGTATGTCGCCGATTCCGTATTACTGGGTGATCGACGACGAGCAGCGACGCGACGTTGACGCCGGAAGTGTCGACCAACAGCAGCCCGCAGCTCGGCTGGCCAGTATCGTCATCGCTTCGACAACGGGACCGTCACCATCGACGCCTCGGCAGCATATGCGCTCGGCGCCCGCCAAGGCGACGTGTTCGCCAAGGGCCAGTTCGCGCTCGACGACGAATGGCGCTGGGGCTTCGACCTGGAGCGGGCCAGTTCGGCGACCTATCTCACCGACTTTCGCATCACGCACCAACGAACACGTGCTGACCAGCAACGTCTACCTGGAGGGCTTCGGCCAGGGATCGTATGCGCGGCTCGGACGCGCAGTCCTATCAGGGGCTGTCCAGCAGCATCGACGACGCCAAGCTGCCCTTCGTGCTGCCGCGCTACGAATACAGCTTCGTGGGCGAGCCGGACGCGCTGGGCGGGCGTTTCTCGGTCGATGCCGGCGCCTTCAACGTGCTGCGTGACGAGGGCACCAACACCGCAGCGCGCGGATCTGCAGCTGAACTGGGAGCGTCCGGTCACCGGCGCGCTCGGCGATCTATGGAAGCTGGTGCTGCACGTCGACAGTGCCGCCTACGACGCCCACCAGCTCGAACGAAAGCCCGACCTGGGGGGCAGCGGACAGTGCCGCCAGCGCGCAGGCGCATGCCGACGGTGGCGCTGGAGCTGCAACTGGCCGCTGCAGCGCGATGCCGGCAGCTGGGGCACGCAAGTCGTCGAACCGATCGTCGCAGCTGATCGCGGCCCCGAACGGCAGCTCCTACAGCTTGGCGCGTTCGCGCGAACGGCACCACGCTCTTGTGAACACGCTGATCCCCAACGAGGACAGCCTGGACTTCGAGTTCACCGACGACAACCTGTTCAGCCTGAACCGCTTCCCCGGCATCGACCGGCTGGAGGGCGGGCCGCGTGCCAATGTGGGCTGCACGCCGCCTGGTTTTTCCCCAACGGCCAGCAGATCGACGGGCTGATCGGCCAGGGCTACCGCGACCCACCCGGACCCCGCCTTCCCGATCGGCTCCGGCCTGAACGAGACGGTGACCGACGTGGTCAGTCACCTGACCTACATTCCGAATTCCTGGTTCGATATCAGCACGCACGAGCGGTTCGACCATGACAACTTCGACGCTGCGCTACATCGACGCGCTGGCCTCCGGCGGCCCGTCATGGCTACGGCTCACGGCCGGCTACTCTGTTCGAGAACTACAATCCGTACATCTATTACGATTTCGTTCCGACGGCGGAATGTCTTGACCAGCGCCACCGAGGGCACTGTCGGCGATGCGCCGCGCAGCGAGGTGACGCTCGGTGCCTCGGGCAACTATGGTTCGTGGAAATTCCATGTTTCGGCGCGGCGCGACCTGCACAACCAACCAGATGGTCGTACGGCCTCGGCCGGCGCGTCATACGAAAACGAGTGTGCCATCTTCAGCGTCGAGTACGATCGGCGCTATACGTCAGTCGACGGGGACAGCGGCGACTCCACGATCTTGTTCCAAATCACCCTCAAGACCGTCGGCACGTTCGGGTTCAACGGGCTTTGAGGGCCTCGGCCAAGGCGTTGGTGCCAGCGCCCCGGCGATGCAGGAGTTTTCGCGTGCCATGACCCGCCATTTCGTTCTTTCGGCCCTGACCGCCGCTGGCCTGCTGGTGGCCGGCGGGGCCCGCGCTGGCGGCAACGGTGCCCCCCGCTGCTCCGGCGGCCCAAGCGCGGGCGGCACAGATCGTTGCCATCGTCAATGGCGATATCATCAGCCGTGATGATATCAACAACCGCCGCCGGCTGTTCGCGCTGTCCACCGGCCTGCCGATGGACGCCCGAGGTGCTGGACCATCTGACGCCGCAGATCACCCGCCAGCTGATCGACGAGCGGCTGCGGCTGCAGGAAGTGGAGCGGCGTCGCATCGTCGTGTCCGACCAGGACATCGCCAAAGCGATCGCCGATGTAGAGCGCGCAACGGCATGCCGGCCGGCGCGCTGCGCCAGCGCCTGTCCAGCGACAATGTCGAGTACCGCACGCTGATCGACCAGATCCGCGTGCAGATCGGCTGGACACGCGTGCTGCGCCAGGTGCTCGGCGCACGGGCGCAGGTCACCGACGCCGACGTGGCCGACCAGGAGCGGCTGCTCAAGCAGCAGATCGGCCAGACCGAATTCCGGCGTGGGCGAGATCTTCATTCCTGCCGAGACGCCGGCAAGCGCTGCCGAGGCGCAGCGCTTCGCCGACACGGTGATCCAGCAGTTGCGCGCCGGCGCGCCGTTCCCGGTGGTGGCCGCACAGTTCAGCCAGAGCCAGACCGCGCTGCAAGGCGGCGACCTCGGCTGGGTGCAGCCGAACCAGCTCGACCCCGAGGAGCTGCGCGTGCTGAACGAGATGCCGGTCGGGCGCCGTCAGCAACCCGCTGCGCGTGCCAGGCGGCTTCGCCATCGTCTCGCTGCACGGCAAGCGCGAGATCGGCACATGACCCGGCGACGCTGCTCATGTACGGCAGGCGTTCTACCGGTTCACCAGCACGCTCGATCCGAGCAATCCCGACCGACCAGCAGAAGCAGGTGCTGGACCAGGCGCGGCAGCTCTCGGCCACCGCGAAGGACTGCGACGCGGTCGAGGCGGCGAACAAGGCCGGCGGCAACGTCCGTCCCTCCGATCCCGGCGAGATCCGGCTCGAGCGGCTGGCGCCGACCATGCGCGCAGGTGCTCGACAAGCATTCCGGACAGGCCATGTCAGCCAGCCGCTGGTGGCCGCGGACGGCATCCTCGTGCTGATGGTCTGTTCGCGCGCGAGCGAGAAGAATCTCGGCCTGCCCGGCGCGCAGGAGATAATCGAGCCGCATCCTCGAACGAGCGGGTCGAGCTGGTGTCGCGGCAGTTGATGCGCGACCTGCAGCGCCGCGCGATCCTCGACCAGCGTTCCTGACCCGCCGGATGCGGCGTCGGCCGAAGCCGGCGCTGCCGCCGCTGCGCGAGGTCATCGCGCGGCACGGGCTGGATGCGCGCCGCGCGCTCGGCCAGCATTTCCTGCTCGACGCCAACCTGACCGCGCGCATCGCCCGGCAGGCCGGCGACCTGTCCGGGCGGCACGTGATCGAGGTCGGGCCGGGGCCGGGCGGGCTGACCCGCGCGCTTGCTGGCGAGCGACGCCGCCGACGTCACCGCGGTCGAGGTCGATCCGCGCGCCGTCGCGGCGATGCAGGAGCTGGCGGCGCTCCGCCCCGCGGCTGCGCGTGGTGGCGGGCGACGCGCTGGCGCTCGACCTCGCCGTCGCTGGTGCCGCCGCCGCGGCAGATCGTCGCCAACCTGCCGTACAACATCGCCTCGCCGCTGCTGGTCGGCTGGCTGCGCCAGGCGGCCGCGTGGGAGCGGCTGACGCTGATGTTCCAGCAGGAAGTGGCCGAGCGCATCTGTGCCGCGCCGGGCACGCGCGGCGTACGGCCGGCTGTCGGTGCTGGCGCAATGGATCTGCGTCGGCGAATTCCGCCTGCGCATTCCGCCGGCCGCCTTCGTGCCGCCGCCGAAAGTATGGTCGGCGGTGGTGGTGCTGACGCCGCGCCCGGCGCAGCCGGACGCCGGCGCTGTTCGCGGCGATGGAACGCCTGACCGCCGCCGCGTTCGGCCAGCGGCGCAAGATGCTGCGCGGGGCGCTGCGCGGCGCTGGGCGGCGAGGCGCTGCTGACGCGCGCCGGCATCGCGCCGGAGCGCCGGGCGGAAACGCTGAGCGTCGCCGAGTTCGACTCGCTCGCGCGGCTGCTCGTGACTTAGGCCGCCGCCTGCGCCGCAGCTTGGGGCATTGCGGCGGACACGGTGGCGGCGGTGTATCGGTCCAGCACCTCAGCCGCCGGTCCATCCTCGCGGATGCGGCCCTGGTCCATCCAGATCACCCGGGTACACCAGTCCAGCACGACTTCGGGCGCATGCGACGACAGCACCAGGATCTCGGCGCCGCGCACCAGATCCTCCAGCCGCCGCCGCGCCTTGTTCATGAACGCCGCGTCTCCGGCCAGGAACCACTCGTCCATCAGCAGCACCTGCGGGCGGATGGCGGTGGCGAGCCCGAAACCCAGCCGCACCACCATCCCGGAGCTGTAGATGCGCACCGGCAGGTCGATGAAATCGCCCAGCTCGGCGAAGTCGCGCACGTCCTCCTCGAGCCGCAGGATCGCGGCGCGGCTGAGGCCGTTGTACAGGCCGCGCAGCATAATGTTCTCGCGCCCCGTCAACTCGCCGTTCATGCCGAGATTCGGGTCGAGCAGCGCGTTCAGGCTGCCGCGCACGCTGCACTTGCCCGATGGCGGTTCGTAAATGCCGGCAAGGATGCGCAGCAACGTGGTCTTGCCGGCGCCGTTGGTGCCGATCAGCCCGAGCCGGTCGCCGCTGCGCAGTGTCAGGTTGATGTCGCGCAGCGCCCGCACGACCACGCGATGCCGCTGGTCGTTCTGCATGCGGCCGGACATCGACGAGAACACCGTGCGCTTCAGGCTGCGCGCGTTGCCATGGTACAACGGAAAATCCAGGCTGACGCCACGCACGTCGATCTCGGCGGACACGATTTGCTAGACCCAGAACGCGATGCGGCTGCGCACGCGCACGAACAGCAGCCAGGTGACAGCCCACAACGCCAGCGAATAGATGATCGCCGAGATGTAGACCGAGGTCGGCGGGGTTTCGCCAAGCAGTGGTCCGCGCACGATCTGCAGCAGTGCGAAGAATGGATTGAACGGCAACAACATCCGTCCGGTCGGCCCCACCAGTTCCGGCTTCCAGATCACCGGCGTGACGAAGAACATGATCTGCACGATGCTGCCGACGATCGGCGGGATGTCGCGGAAGCGGGCGCATAGCGCACCCAGCAGCACCGACAGCGCTGCCGCGTCCACCAGCCACAGCGCGAAGCCAGGCACGGCCGACACCGCGTCGGCCCCTGGCCACGCCGAGAGGAATGCGAACACGCCGACGATGACGACGATGTTATGCGCCAGCACGAGTACATTGCGCAGCACGACGCGTACGCCGTACAGCCAGTAGGGCATCCGCACGGACCGGATCAACGTCTCGACCTGCGTGTAGCCCGTGCATGCCTCAGCGATCAGCGTGCCGAGGAAGTTCCACAGCACCAGGGACAGGGCGAGGAACGGCAGATATTCGTGCAGGTTCATCTTGAACAGGGTGGCGTACAGCACACCCATCGCGCCGACCATCACGGCCGTCGAGATCGTCAGCCAGAACGGCCCCAGCAGCGATCCGCGATAGCGCAGCTTGATGTCGAGCCATGCCAGTGTCCAGCACAGGCGCCACAGCGTGAGCGATTCACGTACGTCGCGCCACGCCAGATGCTGCCGCGCGGAGAACGACCGCTCGGGCGACAGGTCCGGCGCAACGGCCTTGCCGGCCTCAGTTTGGAACGTGACGCTCATCGTGACCCGCCGATACAGGATTACCCCGCCGGTCGCAACCGGCGCGTCACGGCGATGCCATGAAGGTGTGGGGCCATGAGGGTGTGGGCCATGAAGGGGAGGGGTGTGGCTAGCCGCCAGTTGCGGTGGTGGCCACGGACCGGGCCAGCGGGCGGACGAGCCGCGTGGGCGCACTGGCCGTCACCTCCACTCGTTCGCCGGGCCGCAGCCTCTGCGTATCGGCCTGCACTACCGAAATCGTGTCGCCATCGTCGACGCGCACGATGAATTCCATGGCATCCCCGTCCGGCGCGGCGGCGGCGCCGATCAGCCGTAGGATCGTGCCGCGCGCATCTCTCCCGACGATGTTCGCCGGCCGCATGGCGGCGATGATGCCGTAATGCGTGTCCGGCCGCGGCGGCGCGGCAGCGGCGGCCGGCACGGCCGTGTGCCGCGAGCACCCGGCTGTGGCCAGCATTGCCGCCAATGTTGCCACCATTACGGCACCAACCTGGAACGGACACCCTGCACTCTCCCCGCCAACATCAAAAACTCCGGCACTCTACCATTCCGCATGCGGTATTGGCAGAGTTCAACACAGCGGTTCAGGTCGTTGCGGCCGCCGATGCCGGTGCGTGGCGCTTGCGTCAGGCAGGGCATTTAAGTTAAGGGCTTAAGGGCGAACGCTGACAGACACGATGAGCGACGGACGGTAACTCGTCTTCGCCCAGCGGCCGGAGTACGGCCGTACAACGATAAAGGCCGCACCCGCATGACCAGCCAGCCAATCGCCGACCGGTCGATGTCTTGGGTGCAGCCCTTGGTGCGGCTGGTGCCCGCGCTGACGCTGCTGGCGTTACTGGCCGGATGCGCCAGCCACCGCGTACAGGTCAGCGCGCCGCAGGAAGCTGCACAGTACGCCGCCCATGCCAAGCGTGACTATACGCCGCCCGGAACACCCGACGACCCGTGGGGACCGTTCATCGTCGAGGCGTCCGGCAAATATGACGTGCCCGAGCGCTGGATACGAGAGGTCATGCACCAGGAATCCGGCGGGCAGTCTGTATGAGGAAGGGCAGCTCATCACCTCCAACGCCGGCGCCATGGGGCTGATGCAGGTGATGCCGGAGACCTACGACGAGTTGCGCCAGCGCTATGCGCTGGGCGACGATCCGTTCGATCCGCACGACAACATCATGGCCGGTACCGCCTATATGCGCGAGCTGTACGACGCGTATGGCTCGCCCGGCTTCCTCGCTGCCTACAACGCCGGCCCGGCGCGGCTGGACGACTACCTTACCCGCCACCGGCCACTGCCGGACGAGACGCGGCACTACGTCGCGCGGATCGGGCCGAACATCGTCGGCGTGTACCCGCAGCGGCAGTCGCAGTCGACCCAGTATGCGATGATGCAGTTGCCGATCGATATTCCCGCCGGGCCGCGCTACCCGCGCCGGCCGTCGCAGGCGTCCGTGGCGCTGGCCGAGAATCGGTCCAACCGTCCTGGCGTGACGCACGGCACGATCCAGGTGGCCTACCTGCCGGCGCCGCCGATGCCGCCCGAGCGGAACGCGTCGTTTGGTACCCCGAAACCGCCAAGCCACGGCTTCCATCTGATCCCGCGCGCGATGGCCGACACGCTGCCGCTTCGCACCTCCGGGCCGCTGACCGGTGGCTGGGCGATCCAGGTCGGCGCCTTCGCCAATGCAGATCAAGCCCGTGCCGCGACGGCGGCAGCCAAGGTCCATGCGAGCGAGATGCTGGCCAGCGCGAGACCGTTGGTCGGTCCAGTGCACGAACCGCACGGGATGCTGTATCGCGCCCGCCTGACCGGGCTGTCGCGTGAGGCGGCCGTGCAGGCATGCGAGAAGCTGTCGCACCACGGCGGCTGCATCGTCGTGTCGCCTGACGCGCAGTCGTAGGCGGTTGCCGGAGGCGAACCGCAAGGATCCCTTGCCGCCTGCCTACTTTGACGTGTTGGGCACAAGCGACCCATCGCCGCCCGGCGTCCTGTCGTGGCCGTTTGCGGTATCGGACGGCAAAATCTGCTCCGGCGGCGTTGCCGGCGAGCCGCCGATAGCATCGGGCGGCGAGACGGACGGCACCGGCGCGGGCGCGAAGTCGGCGGCCGTCCGTGGTGTGTTGTCGCGTGGCGAATTCGGCTGATCGCTCTGCGCCAACGCGGTCGCAGGGAGTATCAGCAGAGCGAGCAAAGGAAATGCGCGCATGGCGATTTCTCCGTACATGCACTCCCAACGCGAGCCAACCCGTGACGGTTGCGGCCGTTACTTGCGGCGTGCCGTGGGCACTACGCCGTCACGCCGCAGTGCTTCGATGTCGGCGGCGGAATAGCCGTGCTCGCCCAGTATCTGCGCGGAATGTTCGGCGAATTTGGGTGACTTGCGGCGTGTCCCGCCGGGCGTGCGCGAGAACTTTATGGGGGTGCCCAGGCCCCGGTACCCATCCAACTCCGTCAGCATGCTGCGCGCCTGCGTGTGATCGGCGGCCAGCGCCTCGTCCACCGCCATTACCGGGCCGGCTGGCAGCCCCATCCGCAGCAGCCGGTCGGCCAGCGCGTGCCCGTCCTGATCCGCGAACGCGGCGGCCAGTTCGGCCGTCAGCGCCGCGCGATGCGCCAGCCGGTCGCCGTTGGTGGCAAAGCGCGGGTCGCCCGCCAGGTCGCCGCGCCCCAGCACCTCCAGCAGCTTGCGGAACTGCGCGTCGTTGCCGATCGCGATGAAGATCTCGCCCGTGCGCGTGGCGAAGGTCTCGTACGGCGAGATGTTCGGATGCGGGTTGCCCACCGGCAGGGGCCGCTTGCCGTTGAGCAGGTAGTTGGCGGCCTGCGGGTGCAGCAGCGCCATGCCGCAATCATGCAGCGTCATGTCGAGGAACTGGCCGCGCCCGGAGCGTGTACGCTCCTGTAATGCCATCAGGATGGCGATGACCGAATACAGCCCGGTCGCAAGGTCCACCACCGGGCAGCCGATGCGCAGCGGGCCAGTGGCTGGCGAGCCGTTGATGCTCATCAGACCGGTCATGGCCTGAACGATGGCATCGTACCCGGGCAGACCCCCGAGCGGTCCCTCGGCGCCGAAGCCGGAAATGCGGCAATGCACGAGGCCGGGAAACCGCGGCGCCAGATCGGCGTAGCCGAGGCCCCACTTCTCCATACCGCCGGGCTTGAAGTTTTCCACCAGGACGTCCGCGCCGTCGAGCAGACGCAGCAGCACCTCGCGTCCCGCCGGCTTGCCGACATCCAGCGCCAGCGCCCGCTTGTTGCGATTGACGCCGATGAAGTAGCTGGCATCGCCATCCTGGAACGGCGGTCCCCAGTCGCGCACCTCGTCGCCCTGCGGCGGCTCGATCTTGATTACGTCGGCGCCGTGATCCGACAGGATCATGGTGCAGGACGGGCCGCCCAACACGCGCGTCAGGTCGATTACCTTGATGCCGGCCAGTGCGCCCGGCGAGCCGGCCAGACCCTTGGATGTTTCGGTACCGGTCATGTACGGTCAGCCCAGCGCGGCGACGAGCGCCTCGGTGCTGCGGCCGTTGGCAATGGTGGCCGAGCGGGCGTCCCAATGCACGCCGCCGACGCGCGCGAACGCATGGTTGGCGTTGGGATAGACATACGTGGCGATGTGCGGACGCCCCATCGTGGCGGCCACCACGCGCGCCCGCGCATCGGCGGCGACAAACTCGTCCTGATCCGCAATATGCACGACCAGCGGATTGCCCACCCGGTCCAGCTCGCCCAGCAGCCCATCCAGTCCGACACCGTAATATGAGATGTTCGCGTCGGCGTCAGAATGTTCGGCCATCAGGAGCGCCATGCGTCCGCCGAGGCAATAGCCCATCGTGGCGACGCGTCCGTTGGCTCCGGGCAATATCCGCGCGGCGGCCACGGTCGCCTTCAGGTCGTCGATCGCCTTGGTCTGATCCAGGCCGTTCATGAGTGCGAACGCGCGGGCCCAATCTTCCTTGGATTTGTCCGAAAGGCTGACCCCGCGTTCCTGCCGCCAGAACAGATCGGGGCACACGGCGATGAAGCCGAGCTCGGCGACGTGGTGGCAGGTGGCGCGCATGGCGTCGTTGAGGCCGAACATCTCCTGGATCACGACGACGGCGCCGGCTGGCGCGTGCCGTGGCGAGACCACCAGCGCATCGAACGCGCCGCTGCCGTCGCTGGCCGTCACCGAAATGCTCGCCGTCATTCTCGCGTCTCCCTCATTGCAGCGTCCGCAGCATAGCGCGGCGGCGGCCGCTGCAAAACGAGGAAGCGCCGCTTGCGATTCAGGTCAGATGTAGTGCTCGGCCAGCGGCGCGAAGCCGTTGAACCTCTGGCTGGCGTACGTCGTCACATAGGCGCCGGCCGCTTGCAGCTCCACGCGGTCGCCGCTGGTGAGCGCCATCGGCAGCCGGTAGTTGCTGCGCTCATACAGGATGTCCGCGCCGTCGCAAGTCGGCCCGGCAATCGCCACCGGCCCCGCCTCGCTGCCGTCGTGCGGGTGTGGTGATGCGGTATTTGATCGCCTCGCCTTCGGTCTCCGCCAGTCCGCCGAAGCGGCCGATGTCCAGATACACCCAGCGCACCGGATCGCCCTTCGCGCGGCGGCTGACCAGCACCACCTCGGCGCTTACGACGCCCGCGTCGCCGACGATGAAGCGTCCCGGCTCGATCATCATCTCCGGCAGCGCATTGCCGAAATGCCGCGTCATCGCGCCCATGATGGCGTTGCCGAAGGCGTCGATGGCTGGCACCTCATCGCGGTAGCGCACCGGAAAGCCGCCGCCCAGGTTGACCATGCGCAGGTTCACGCCGGCCTCGCGCAGATCGGTGAACAGCATGGCCACGCGGCCGATCGCCGCCTCGTAGCTGGCGGTGTCGGTCTGCTGGCTGCCGACATGGAACGACAGCCCGTACGGGTCCAGGCCAAGGTCGGCCGCCCGCAGCCATGAGGTCGCGCGCGCTCTCGATCGTGGTGCCGAACTTGCGCGACAGCGGCCAGTCGGCGCCGGCGTTCTCGACCATGATGCGGCAATAGACGCGGCTGCCCGGCGCATGGCGGGCGAGCTTGTCCAGTTCCTCGGCAGAATCGAAGGCGAACAGCGACACGCCGGCCGCATGGGCGCGGCGGATCGCGGACACCTTCTTGATGGTATTGCCGAAGCTGATCGCGCGGGTGCGGCGCCGGCCGCGAGGCAGGCGTCGATCTCCTCGGCGCCGGCGGCGTCGAAGCTGCTGCCCAGGACGGCCAGACGCTCCAGCACCGGGGCGGCCGGGTTGGCCTTGACCGCGTAGTAGATCTGCGCGAGCGGCAGCGCATGACGCAGCGCGCGGAAATTATCCGCGACGCGGTCGACATCGAGCACCAGGCACGGCGTGGCCGGCTGCTGCTCAGCAAGGAAACGGGCGATCTTCGAGATCATCGCACGTGGCCTCCCCCTGATGAAGCGCCCGCCTATGACGGCGACGGGCGAAGATTGCGAAACGGTCGAACGAACCAGCGACCAAGCGAATGATGTCGAGGGAAACCCTGCGACACCCGGATTGCCAGAACGCTTGACGTCGTTGCGTAACCCCAGGGGCCAGAGGCACGTGCGTTGCTGCGTGGGAATGGCACATAAGACCCCCACCCCCCCATGCAAGCGGTATTTTCGTGGCAGCCGCGTGGCCGCGCACCGCACGCAACCCCGCCCTGTCCCATCGCGTTTCCAACATGCTAGCCTCGACCAGGGCAACTGCATGACAGGGTCCCCTGACATCCCCGCCCGACCCCCGACTCGCCTGAACCCAAGGCGGCAGGCTGGCAGCACGTCCCATGCCGTGGCGGCCCACGCGGCGGCTTTGGGACGCGCCGCGCGGCGGCCCGTGCATATCCCGTGGCGCGGCTGGAAGCAGGTCATCGGCCGCACCTGGCGGGAGATCAGCTCCGACCGGATCGGTCTGGTGGCCGCCGGCTGCGCGTTCTGGGCGACGCTGGCGCTGTTCCCGGCCATCAGCATGCTGATCTCGCTGTACGGCCTGGTGTTCGACCCGCAGACCGTCGAGCCGCAGCTCGATCAACTGCGCCTGTTGCTGCCGCCGGCCGCGTTTACGCTGATCGACCAGCGGGTCCGCAGTCTGGTGTCCTCGGGCGGCGCCACGCTTGGTCTGTCATTGGTCATCAGCACCGCGTTCGCGCTCTGGAGCGCGTCCACCGGCACCAAGGCGCTGCTGTCGGCGCTCAATCTTGCTTATGAGGAACAGGAGCAGCGGAGTTTCCTGCGCTTCCAGCTGATCGGCATCCTGCTGACGCTGTGCGCCATTTTCGGCGTGATCATCGGCATAGCGGTTCTGGTCGGCCTGCCGGCGGTCATCGACTTCCTCGGCCTGTCGGCCTATGCGCGTGAACTGCTGCGGCTCGGGTCGTTCGTAGTCCTGGTGATCTTCCTGCTGCTGGCGCTGTCGCTGCTGTATCGCTACGGCCCCAGCCGGCGCGCGGCACGGTGGCACTGGGTCACGCCGGGCTCGCTGATCGCCACGGTGCTGTGGCTCGCCGCATCCACGCTGTTCTCGCTTTATGTCGGCCATCTCGCGAGCTACGACGCCACCTATGGGCCGCTGGGTGCCGTGGCCGGCGTGATGATGTGGTTCTGGGTCTCGGCTTACGTGGTGCTGCTGGGCGCCGAGCTGAACGCGGAGCTGGAATTGCAGACGGCGGAGGACACGACCGAAGGCGGCCCACGCCCGATGGGCGACCGCGGCGCGTTCGTCGCCGATCACATCGCGCCGGAGTAGCTGGACGGGCGGCAGGGTAAATGCCCAGCCCGGCGCAATAACCATCGCAAGCAGCCGGATCGACGGTGGCCGATCGTGGCCTCCTGGCTGCGGGCAATGCACGCAGATCCGGCTGGTCAAGTACCTCGCAACGTCCCGCCGCCGACGAAACCTGTTAGCCCTGGGTGTCGCGGCTACGCGCCCACCATCCGGGCCAACCGCACCGCCGTGTGGCCGCGGCTCGGGCGCAGGCTCGGCATGATCAACAGGCAGTCATCGTGCGGTGTGCGGACTTCTTCCTCGCCGTCGACGGCGATCAGCGTGTTGCGCGCGGCGATCACGTCGCCACCGCGAAACGGCTGCACAAAGGCGAAACCGGCGGTGTTGGCCGTCACGACGGTCGTGACCTCGGCGAAGCGGCGGCCGGTGTGCGATGGCGGCGGCGGCAGCGCCGGATGAGCGTCGGCCATGCGCAGATGCCGCAGCAGGCCCGCCACGCTGGCCAGCGTCATTGTCACTGTGGGGGGCAGCCAGTGCTGCCCGGCCTCCACCAGTACGGCAGCCTGCGGTGCGGACAGGTCTGCGAACCGGCCGTAGTCGATCAGCCGGCGGCCACTGACATGGCCCGGATCGGCCACCACGAGTTCAGGCTGGCCGGTCGCCAGCGCCAGATCGCGGCCCTTCGGCGTGCCGCCGCTCAGCAGCAGCGGCTCGGAGGTCCATAGCATCGAATGCAGGTCGAGCAGAACGTCCACGGTGTCGATCAGCGGGCGCATCGCGCGCGCGCGGTCCAGCTCCAGCGAATGGCGCGGCCCCTCCAGCACCGGCCGATCCCACAGCCGATTGAGGTCTTCCTCCAGGAAGCGCGAGGCGGTGGGTTGCGCGGGATCGAACCGGTCGAAGGCGGCGAGGTTGGCGAACCCGAAGGTCAGCCGTCCCCGCAGCGGGCGCAGGCCGGCGCGCAACAGCCGGTCCAGCACGATGGCGCCAGCCAGTTCGTTGCCGTGCACCAGGGCGATCAGGGCCGCATGCGGCCCGGGCATGTCGGCATCGCGGGTGGTGAAGCCGGCGATGCCGGTGTTGCCCTCCCGCCAGGGCGACAGATCGGGCGCGGTCAGCGCAACGTCGAAAAACGGCAAGCCCGCCTGGGCGGCCGGCGCATCGTCGACCGCGCTGGTCATCCGCCGCACCCGCTCGAAGCCGGAGGCGGCACATACAGGCTGGCGAACTCCTTGGCACCGGGACGAGTGGTTGACATGGGCGCACTGTATACGTGCGAGCGAAGCCGGCAACCGGGGCAGGGGGTGGCGGCGCGGCGGGGCCGCGCCGCCTTGGCTCGTTTCAGGCGGCGCGGGCCATTGTGCCCGGTGCCGCCATGACCGGCACGCGGGCGCGGATCAGCTTCTCGATATCGCGCAGGAAAGGCCGCTCCGCACCGTCGCAGAAGCTGACGGCAATGCCGGTGGCGCCGGCCCTCGCGGTGCGGCCGATGCGATGCACATAGCTTTCCGGCACGTTCGGCAGCTCGAAATTCACCACCAGCGCAACGCCGGCCACATCGATGCCGCGCGCCGCGATGTCGGTCGCGACCAGCACCCGAGTCGTCCCGCTGCGGAAGGCGGCGAGCGCCTTCTCGCGCTGCGGCTGGCTCTTGTTGCCATGGATGGCGGCGGCATCGATGCCGTCCTCGGCGAGGTGCTTCACGACGCGGTCCGCCCCATGCTTGGTGCGCGTGAACACCAGCGTGCGGCCGGCGTGCTGGCGCAGCAGGCCGGACAGCACGCTGCGCTTGTGGCTCTGTTCAACAAAAATCACATGTTGGTCCACCTTGTCGGCGGTCGTCGCCTCGGGGGCGACGGCCACCTTCACCGGGTCGCGCAGCATGGCGTCGGCGAGCGCCGCGATCTCCTTCGGCATGGTGGCCGAGAAGAACATGGTCTGGCGCTTGGTCGGCACATCCTTCACGATACGGCGGATCGGCAGGATGAAGCCGAGGTCCAGCATGTGGTCCGCTTCGTCCAGCACCAGCACCTCGACCTGGTCGAGGCGGACGCTGCGGTCCTGCATATGGTCGATCAGGCGGCCCGGGGTGGCGACCACCACGTCGATGCCGCCGGCGATGGCGCGGGCCTGGCGAGCCTTCGGCACACCGCCGAATACCAGTGCCACACGGATGCCGACATGGCGGCCGAGCGCACGGAACGTCTCGGCGATCTGGCTGGCCAGTTCACGGGTGGGGGCGAGGATCAGCGCGCGCGGGGCGCCGCCGGTGGCGCGCGGCGCCGTGCTGAGCCGTTGCAGGATGGGCAGTGCGAAGGCGGCCGTCTTGCCGGTTCCGGTCTGGGCGATGCCCAGCACATCGCGGCCGAGCAGACCGGGCGGAATGGCCTGCGCCTGGATCGGGGTGGGTTCGGCGTAGGAAAGTCCGGCGACCGCCTTGAGCAGCGGGGCAGAGAGGGAGAGGTCGTTGAAGGATGTCATGATAGTCTTTCGCGTACGACCGCGGTACCGGCCGCCAGGGGCGGGGCACGGGTCGATCGCGGTCGGCAGGACCGCAAACCGGCGCAGACGTTCGAGGGAAAGTAGCTACCGGGAGACCGCTCCGCCCACGTATGGACACGCAAGCGAGGCGATGTCCGGATGATCGCAGGATGGCAGCGCACAAAACCGCATCGGGGCGCGCAGCAGCCAACTAGTGCTGCGGCGCAGCAAAGTCAAGTCGCCACGCGCGAGGACGAGGCGAACGCTCGTGCGCACATTGACGCCGTGCCGCGCGGTGCCGAAAAGGCCTGCATGATGCCGTCTTCCACCTGGGTCGTCGCCGAGGCCTATGCCGGCCTGCAATCGCAGGCTCTCGGGCTGACCGAGGCGGCCGGGCTTGTCGCCGAAGTGCGGACGCTGGCTCCCCGTGGCCTGTGGCGGTTCGTCTCGCCCGGACTTCTGGCCGGCCCCGCTCGCCGCCGTCGTCCCTGGGGCACTGGCACCGCCGCTGCCGGAACTGCTGGTGGGCTGCGGCGGGAAGGCGGCGGCGGTGCTGGCGGCCCTGCGGCATCGCGCGCGGGGGATCATTGTGCAGCACCCGCGCATGGACCCGCGCAAATTCGACCTGATCGTCGCCTCCCGCCACGACGAGCTGACCGGCCCCAATGTTCTCGTCGCCCGCACCGCGTTGCATCGCGTGCGCCCCGCGCGTCTGGCGGAGGCCGCCGCGCTCTGGGCGCCACGTCTCGCCCATCTGCCGCGCCCGCTGGTGGCCGTGCTGGTAGGCGGCAGCAATGGCCGTTTCCGGCTGGACCTGCCGGTGGGCCAGGCGCTCGCCGCGCAACTGGCCGGCATGATGCACGCCGATCGCGTCGGCCTGATGGTGACGCCCTCGCGGCGCACCGGCCCAGCGGTGCGCCGCGTGCTGGCCGACACGCTGGCGCCGCTCGGCGCGATGGTCTGGAATGGCTCCGGCGACAACCCGTATCTCGGCATGCTGGCCCTGGCGGACGCGATCGTGGTGACCAGCGAGAGCGTCTCCATGGTCTCCGAGGCGGTTGCGACCCGTGCGCCGGTGCTGCTGGCGGCGCTGCCCGGCCGCTCACGGCGGATCGGCCTGTTCCTGCGCGGTCTGGCCGCGGACGGACGGGTGCGGCCGTTCCATGGCCGGCTGGAGACATGGCCGGTGGAACCGCTCGACGACACGCCGGTGGTCGCGGCGCAGATGTGTCGCTTCTTTGGATTTTGAGGGGCCACGATGCTCGACATCACCACCTTCGACGCCCGTGCCGGCGGCAACGTGCTGTACAAGGCCCTGGCACACCCGCTCGCCGCCGAGGCGGTCGCGCGCCTGTACGCGCGTCTCGCCGCCCCGGTGGCGATCGTCGATCCTGAGGACGTGGCGGCCGCCCTGCTGGCCCTGCACCCGGACGCGCCGCCGATCGCCGGGCTTTACGTGCAGGACGTGGCGGCCATCGGCCGCGTGCGCGCCGGCCATGCCGGTCAACCGCTGACCGAACTGCGGAAAGCGGCTGCACGCAGCGTGCTGGTCGCCGCCTTCGACGCGGCCCGCATCGTCGAACGGCTGCGCCCGGTGCTGCCGCCGGGCGCGCAGGTCGCCACGCTGGACGATGTGCGGCTGCCCGAGACACTGCTCAGCAACCCGCGCCGCTATCTCGACCGGCTGAACTTCGCCACCAACTACGCCTTTTTCCGCGAGGCCGATGGGCTGTCGACCCGTCTGGTCACTGCCAATTACTGGTCCCGCTACGGCGCCGGCCGCATCCGCCTGTGGCTGCGCCTGTTCGATGCGGCTGGCGTGCCGCTCGCGACCTGGGAGCAGGAGGTGGCGGAGGACGGCGCCGGCATTGTCATCGACAGCGCCGAGGTGCGCACCCGCTTCGGCCTGCCCGAGTTTACCGGCCAGTTGTTCGTCCATGTCATCGGCGCCTCAGGTCACGACGTGGTTAAGTATGCGCTAGACACATATGGATCTGGCAACGATTGCAGCCTGTCCTGCACGCACGACGCCAACGCCTGGCCGTCCGACCGCTACGCCGGCATTCCGGCGCCGGAAGAGGGCGAGCGGGTTATATTGTGGGTACAGAACAGTCATGCGGTGCCTATCCCCGCGGGCGCCATCGCGCTCGACCGCATGGGCGCGGAGCGTCCCGCGATCCTGCCGCACGCGATCGCCCCGTACGCCACCGAGGCGCTGGATGTGTCTACGCTGCTGCCGGATCTGCGCTGGCCGGCGCAGATCGAGCTGCGGTGCGGCCGACATGTGGTGCGGCCACGCTATGAAGTCGTGCGCGAGGGCCGCACCCGCGTCGCCCATCCGAACGTCGAGCGCGCCGACCTGCGGTCCGACCCCACGATCCCGACGCTGCCGGCGCCGCTTGGGCGCGGCTATCTGCTGCCGCTGCCGGTGCTGCCGCGCACGCGGTTCCGGACGCTGATCCAGCCGACGCCGATGGCCGAACGGCAGACCACGCTGCCGCTGCGCCTGGACATTTTCGCCTCCGACGGCATCAAGGTCGCCGAACATTTCCTGGGCTGCCTGCCGCGCGACCACGCGGTCGCCGTCGACCTCGACGATGTGTTGCCGGCCGGGGCGCTGGCCGAGGGTGGCCATGTCGACGCGGTCTACGATTTCCGCGATGGCGGGGAGGCCGACGGCTGGCTGCACGCGCTGGTCCGCGCCGAGGACCGCACAAGCTCGCACGTCGCCGAGAGCAGTTTTGGTGCGCATATCTTCAACACGCTGATGACATA
The DNA here is from genome assembly GCA_963764895.1 of uncultured Pseudomonadota bacterium. Classification (GTDB taxonomy): domain Bacteria; phylum Pseudomonadota; class Alphaproteobacteria; order Acetobacterales; family Acetobacteraceae; genus CAVXUK01. The sequence goes on along the minus strand of CAVXUK010000004.1, from coordinate 715,068 downwards.
CCGTGACGAGCCGCAATCCTATTCCGGCCCGCCGCCAGGATTGACCACGCGGCTGTTCCTGAAGCTGGGCGACTTCGGGCGCCGCAGCTTCTCGCTGCTGATCTACCCGGCCTCCGCCGCATGGCATCCGACATCATCGACCACGCTGCTGCTGCACGACGCGGCCGGGCGCGAGATCGCGCAGGTGCCACTGGCAATCGCCTGTTCCGGCTCGGCCCTGGTGTTTCCCGACGCGCATTTCACCGCCGCCGACATCCTGGCCGCCGGGGTCGGCGGCTACGTGATGATCCGCGACACGACCTGCCGGCTGTTCGGCTATCATGGGCTCATGGACGCGCGCGGCGGCTTCTCGCTCGACCACATGTTCGGATTCTAGCCCCGCGAACGTTCCGGCAACGTGACCGCGGTTCGGCCGGCAGAGCGCAAAGCGGGTTGGGCGCCGCTATCGATCTCTTGAGTTCGCATCCCGCCCGTCCGGCGTAATCTCTCGGTCGTACGACGCTCGCTACGTATCGGCGAGGCGGGGTCATCCTCGCTTTCGGAATTCGAATCCTTATCTGTTTCAGCACGGATCGGCCGGAGCGAGGTCATGGGACGTCCCTATCTGGAGCTTGACCATTTACGGGCGTTTCTTGCGGTGGTTGATAGCGGTGGGTTCACCGCGGCCTGCGGCAGCGTGGGCCGCACGCAGTCGGCGGTCAGCCTCAAGATCCGCAAACTGGAAAGCATTCTTGGCAAGGCGGTCTTTATCCGGAATGCGCATCGGATCGTATTGACGCCGACCGGAGAAATGCTGCTCGGCTACGCACGCAGGCTGGTGCAGGAAAGCGACGAGGTGCTCGACCGTCTTCTGGAAACAGAGACCAGCGAGCCCGTGCGGCTCGGCCTCGCCGAGTTGGTCGCGCCGGACCATCTGCCACGTGTGCTCACCCGTTTCCGCCGCGCCTATCCGCGGGTGACGCTGGACGTCCAGATCGGTCTGGCGGCGGATCTGTTGAAGGGGTTGCGGCGCGGCGCGCTGGATCTCGTCATCGCCAATCGCGAAGGAGACGAATGGGACGGCCGTGCAATCTGTGCCGCGCCGCTGCACTGGGTCGCGGCCGGAGACTACGAACTCCCGGCGACGGGACCGGTGCCGCTCGTGACATTTCCGTCGCAGTGCAGCTATCGGCAATTGGCTATCGCCGCGCTGCAGACGGTCGGACGGGCGAGCAAGGTCGTCTGCACATGCACCAGTCTGGCGGGCGTGGAGGCCGCGGTGCAGGCCGGACTGGGATTGGCGGTGCTGGGCCGATCCTCGCTACGCGGCGGGCGGCAACCGATGCGCGATGTCGGACGGGGGCTTCCGCCGCTGCCCGACTGCGAGATCGCCATATTCGGCGAGCGCGCGATGCGCGGGTCGGCAACGCCTGCGCTTGCCACCATTATCGAAGAAAGCTTTCACGGCACCGAATTGGCCGCTGGCAACGTCGTCAGATCGTGGGGGCAGCGACGTGGCAGTCCTCGTCGTTCGACCGACCCGACGCCGGCGTGGCTTGCGCAGGTTTACCAGCGATCCGGGCTGGCTTGTGAGGGCGAGTAATAGGGTTCCGGGGTTCCGCTGCCGCTGAGACCGCTCTCACGGTCTGCTGCGGGATTGACGGCACCCTCCACTCTGAGGGTTGGAGGGTGCCGAAGCGGGGCCTTAGCCGACGATTTCGATCCCGGCGAAGAAAAACGCGATCTCGGCCACCGCGTTCTCGGCGCTGTCCGAGCCATGCACCGAATTGGCCTCGATGCTCTCGGCGAATTCCTTGCGGATGGTGCCGGGGGCGGCGTTGGCCGGGTTGGTGGCGCCCATGATCTCGCGGTTCTTGGCCACGGCGTTCTCGCCCTCCAGCACCTGCACGACGACCGGGCCGGAGGTCATGAACGTCACCAGATCGCGGAAGAAGCCGCGCTCCTTGTGCACGCCGTAGAACGCCTCGGCCTGCGCCGTGGTCAGCTGCAGGCGCTTCTGCGCGACGATGCGCAGGCCGGCGTCCTCGAAGTTGGCGTTGATCTTGCCCGTCAGGTTGCGCCGTGTGGCGTCGGGCTTGATGATGGAAAATGTGCGCTCGGCCATGACGGGTTTCCTTTCGTGATTGGCGGGCGCTTTAGAGCACGCGGTTTCGGGCGGCAACCCCTTCCCCCGGCCCGGCCGGGCCGGGTAAACCGCGCGCCATGAGCCTGCTCATCCTCACCAGCATCACGATCCGCATCGCCGGCCGCGCGCTGCTCGACGATGCCGACCTCACGGTCGATCCCGGTCGGCGCATCGGGCTGGTCGGCCGCAACGGCGCCGGCAAGTCCACGCTGCTGAACGCCATCGCCGGCGACATCGCCATCGATGGCGGCGATATCCGGCTGGCCGCACGTGCCCGCCTGGGGCGCGTGAAGCAGGAAGCCCCGTCCGGAGACGCCTCGCTGCTGGACACGGTGCTGGCGGCCGACACCGAGCGGCTGGCGTTGCTGGCCGAAGCCGAGACTGCCGAGGCGCACCGGCTCGCCGAGATCCACGACCGGCTGATCGCCATCGGCGCCGACGCGGCGCCCGCCCGGGCGGCGACGATCCTCGCCGGCCTCGGCTTCGACGCGGCGGCGCAGGCGCGGCCCGGTGGAATCGTTCTCGGGCGGCTGGCGGATGCGCGTGGCGCTGGCCTCGGCGCTGTTCGTCAAGCCCGACCTGCTGCTGCTCGACGAGCCGACCAACCATCTCGACCTCGAAGCCACGCTGTGGCTGGAATCCTGGCTGGCGCGGTTCCCCGGCGCGGCGCTGGTGGTGTCGCACGATCGCGGCCTGCTGGACCGCTGCGTGCAGGCGATTGCGCATCTGGATCGCGGCAAGATCGGCCTGACGCCGGGCGGCTACGACGAGTTCGTGCGCATCCGCACCGAACGCGCCATGCAGCAGGCGCGCGCGGCCGAAAAGGTCGCCGAGCAGCGCGCGCACATGCAGACCTTCGTCGACCGCTTCCGCGCCAAGGCGACCAAGGCGCGGCAGGCGCAGGCGCGGCTGAAGGCGCTCGCGCGGCTGCCGCAGATCGAGACGGTGGTCGAGGACACGCCGACCCGCTTCAGCTTTCCCGGAGCCGGCGCAGCTCGCGCCGCCGATCCTGGCGCTGGACCGCGTGTCGCGTCGGTTATGACGGCCGGGCGATCCTGCGCGGCCTTGTGCTGCGCGTCGACATGGACGACCGCATCGCGCTGCTCGGCGCCAACGGCAACGGCAAGTCGACGCTGGCGAAGCTGCTCGCCGGCCGGCTCGAGCCGATGCAGGGCGAGGTACGGCGCGGCCCGAAACTGCGCGTCGGCTACTTCGCGCAGCACCAGGAAGACGAGCTGTCGGCCGCCGAAACGCCGATCGACCACATGGCCCGCGCGTTGCCGCGCGCCACGCCGCCGCAGGTGCGCGCGCAGCTCGCCCGCTTCGGGCTCGATGCCGACCGCGCCGAGACGCCGGTCGAAAACCTGTCGGGCGGCGAGAAGGCGCGGCTGCTGCTGGCGCTGGCCACGCGCGACGCGCCGCATCTGCTGATCCTCGACGAGCCGACCAACCATCTGGACATCGACGCGCGCGAGGCGCTGGTCCGCGCGCTCGCCGATTTCGAGGGCGCGGTGCTGCTGATCACGCACGACCCGCATCTGGTCGAACTGGTCGCCGACCGGCTGTGGCTGGTCGCCGACGGCACGGTGCAGCCCTTCGACGGCGATCTCGACGACTACCGCGCACTTGCTGGTCGAGCGCGCGCGCCCGGCGGCCAAGCCGGACGCCGCGCCCATCGCGCCGCGACGAACGCCGCGAACGCGCCGACGCCCGCGTGGCGACCGCACCGCTGCGCAAGCGGGCCAAGGATGCCGAGGCGCGCCTCGCCAAGCTCGCCGCCGAGCGCGCGGCGCTGGAGGCGAAGCTGGCCGACCCGAAACTCTATGCCGCCGGCAAAGTCGCCGAGATCACCGCCGCCCAGACCCGCATCGCCGCCATCGCGCGTGAGACCGAGACGGCCGAACTGGACTGGCTGGAAGCCTCCGAGGCGCTGGAGGCGGCGTCGTAGGGCGGGTTGCACCCGCCCTACCGGGCCTTGAGACGCCGCCAAGGCTCCTCGTAATTGCGGTCGTTCTGCGCGTCGGCGGCAGCCTTGCCGGCGGTGTTGGCGTCGACGCCGATCGCGAAATGCCCGGTCTCCTTGGCTGGCTGGATGACGCCGATGCCGGTACCCCCGGCGACCTGATGGATGATGTCGGCGCCCTGCTCGAACATCGCCCTGGCATCTGCAAGCCGATCGCCGGGTCGCCGAAGCGGTTGGAGTAGGCGACCTTCGCCTGCACGGCCGGATTGGTGTCGCGGGCGCCCTGGATGTAGCCGACAATGAACTTGTCGATGCCGGCCGACTTGGTGCCGCCGATTACGCCGATGATCGGTGCCGCGTTGATACCGCTGATCGAGGTGTCGGTCGTCACCAAGGCGGCCAGCACGCCGGCGAGGTACGACCCCTCCTGCTCCTGGAACAGCACCGAGGCGACGTTGCTGCCCGGGACCACCTGATTGAGGATGAAGAAGTCCTGCTTCGGGTAGTCGCGGGCGACCTCGCCGATCGCCTGACAGTGCGAGTATTCCAGATCGACCATCAAGCCGAAGCCAGGGTAGGCGAGGGCGTTGTACGACTGGTCGCCCAGGCCGCCCTGTGCGATGATGAGCGCCACGGGCGCCTCGGCGGCGTGCGCCGCGCCGCTTGCCCCGAATGCCGAGCCCAGCACGACTGTACGACGTGACAGGCGGTGACGCGACATCGCCGCACTCCTCGGGAAGTTCGGCGCGGCACGGTGGTGGATCACCGTCAGTGCGGCAGGCGTCGCATAAGCCGAACGACGTCGTCTACGCCTCCCGGCGAGGAAGCCACGCGGGCCTGTTTCGCCGCCGCCAATTCGGTCCCCAAAGGTCGTTGACTTGGTCGTGGCGGCGCCTCAGAATTCGTTTGTATACGAACAAACCGGGGGCTGGAAATGACGCATCGGATCGACCGTAGACGCTTCGTCGGCCTGCTGGGCCTCGGGGCGGCAGCGCAATTTCTCCCGATCGTGGCAACGCCGGCGCGTGCCGCCGAACGGATCACGGTGCTGAACTGGCAGGGCTACGGCACCGATGAAAAATGGGCCGTCGCTGCGTTCAAGGACAAGACCGGCATCGAGGTCGTGCACGACTACTTCAGCTCAGAGCCGGAGATGATCACCAAGGTGCGCACCAATCCCGGTGCCTACGACGTGGTGCTGGCCAACAGCGCCCGCGTGTCGCAGGTGCAGGCGGAGAACCTGCTGACGCCGATCGACTTCGCGAAGATCCCGAACGCAGCCGGTCTGGCGCCGAAGCTGCGCGAGAGCCCGAGCCTGATCGTGGACGGCAAGACCTACGGCGTGTCGTGGGTATGGGGGATGACGGCGCTCGCGGCCCGCGTCGGCAAAGGTGCGGCGCCGGATAGCTGGGCGGCCTTGTCCGATCCGGCCAACAAAGGGCGTGTGGCACTGTGCGACGACGCCACCGCGATGATCGGCATCGGCGCGCTGCTGACCGGCCAGGACATGAACGCCCCCAAGGACTTCGAGGTGATCCGGACGACGCTGCGGGCGATGAAGCCCAACGTGAAACTACTTTGGTCCAGCGAGGATCAATGGAACAAGGCGTTCACGGCCAACGAGTTCGACGTCGCGCCGTATTGGTCGGGCGGCGCTGTCCGGTCGATGCGGCGCTACAAGCTGCCGCTCAAATATATCGTGCCGAAGGAAGGTGCGATCGGTTGGCTGGAACTCGCTGACGGTGCCGGCGAGCAGCACCAAGAAGGACGCGGCGTACCAGTTCATCAACTACATGATCGACCCGGGCTTTTACGTGGAATGGGTTGAAAAGGCCGGCGCCCCGGCGTCCGCCTATGCCACCGCGATGGACAAGCTGCCGGCCGATGATCTGAACCGCATGATCTACAAGCTGGAATACCTGGAGCAGATGCAGTTCCAGGCACCGCTGCCGGACGACGTTCGGCAGAAGATGAATGATCTCTGGGAAGAGACCAAGGCGTTCTACGCACAATGAAGGCGCGCTGATCGGGGCCGGATTTGACTACGACCGCACCGGCTGGGGCGACGTCGCTGTCGTCCCAACCCGCCACGCGCGTGCTGCCCGGCTGGGTGGCAACGGCGGTGTTGCTGTTGCCGACTTATGCGTGGCTGACGCTGGCGGTGTTCCTGCCACTGTGCGCCATGCTGCTGTTCAGCTTCCTGTCGAAGGCGCCGTTCGGTCGCGCGCATCCGGAGCTCACGCTGGCGAACTACATGGTGTTCGTGCGCCAGCCCTATCTGTTCGCCGTCGCCTGGACCTCGCTCAAGCTCGGCTTCATCACCACCGCGCTGTGCGCGCTGATCGGTCTTCCGGCCGCGATGGCATTGAAGCGAGGTGCGACGGGGCGGCTGCGCTCCACGCTGTTCCTGCTGATCATCCTGCCGTTCTGGACCAACGGACTCGTGCGCGTCTTCTCCTGGACGATGGTGCTGCGCGAGGGTGGCTTTCTCGACATGGCGCTGCACGTGTTCATCCCCTCGGCACCGTCAGTCGGCATCCTGTTCTCGCAGACGGCGATCGTGATCGGGCTGGTGCATGGTTATCTGCCGTACATGATCCTGACCTGCTTCATCTCGCTGCTGGCGATCGATGACAGCCTGATCGAGGCGGCACGCAGCCTCGGCGCCCGCTCGCCGGTGATCTTCGCGCGGGTGATCCTGCCGCTGGTGGTACCAGGGCTGGTGTCAGGCGGCATCCTGATCTTCGTTCCGGTGCTCGGCAGCTTCATGGAACCGCGCATCCTCGGCGGGCGGGTGGGCGTGACGATGGGCACCGTGATCGAGGACCAGTTCACTGCCGCGTTCAACTGGCCGCGCGGTGCTGCGCTGTCGTTCACGATGCTGGCTGTCGTGCTCGCGATCTTTGCCACGTTCTCCGGCGTGCTGCGCCGCGCCGCCGCCCGCGCGGAGGCGTCGTGATGACAGCTCTGTCGCGTGGCTTCATCCTGCTGGTATTGGTGTTCCTGTATCTGCCGATCGTCATCATGGCGCTGATGGCGTTCAATGCGTCGCCGCTCTATGCGATGCCGTTTCAATTCTCGACCGAATGGTTCGTCGCTCTGTCAACCGACGACGTGCTGCTCGCGGCGGGACGCAACTCGGTGCTGCTCGCGGTGGCGACAGCGATCCTCGGGACACTGCTCGGCACGGGGGCGGCAGTGGCGTTGCATCGTGCGCGGTTTCGCGGGCGCGCGACGCTGCGGCTGTTGCTGCTGCCGCCGATCGCGATTCCCTGGCTCATCACCGGTACCGCCATGCTGCTGTTCTTTTTCTGGACCGGGATCGGCCGCGGGCTGCATGCCATGCTGATCGGGCACGTGGCGTTGGCCATTCCGTATGTCGTGCTCGTCGTCAACGCCGGGCTGACCGGGGTGCGCCGCGATCTGGAGGAGGCGGCGAGGAGCCTCGGCTCGACGCCGCTGCACGCGTTTTTCGCGGTGACATTCCCGATGCTGCTGCCGAGCATCGTGGCCGCCGCGCTGTTCGCGTTCGCCGTGTCGCTCGATCAGTTCGTGATTTCGTACTTCCTCGCCACACCGGGCGTGGCCACGCTGCCGGTGCAGATCTACGCCGCCATCCGCAAGGGCTTCACGCCGGAGATCAACGCAATTTCCACGATCCTGCTTGGCGTGTCGATGATCGTCATCCTGGGCTTCGCTTGGCTCACCAAGGCCGGAGGCGCGCTTGAGCGGCGTTGACATTGCAGCCGTCGGCAAAAGCTACGGCGCCGCGCGCGTGCTGGATAATATCCACGCGACCTTCCGTGAAGGCGGCTTCACGAGCCTGCTCGGCCCATCCGGTTCGGGCAAGACCACGCTGCTGCGCATCGTCGCCGGGTTCGTCACACCCGATACCGGCCGCGTGCATATCGGCTCGCGCGACGTGACGACCGTGCCCGTGCACGCCCGCAACATCGGCCTTGTGTTCCAGTCCTATGCGCTGTTCCCGCACATGACGGTGACCGAAAACGTGGCGTTCGGCCTGCATCGGCGCGGTGTGCGCGGTGCGGAGTTGAAGCGCCGGGTTGGCGATGTGCTGGCCATGGTCAAGCTTGATGCGCTCGCGGACCGGCTGCCTAAGCAGCTCTCCGGCGGACAGCAGCAGCGTGTCGCGCTGGCGCGCGCGATCGTCATCAACCCGGCGGTGCTGCTGCTCGACGAACCGCTGTCGGCGCTGGATCGCCGCTTGCGGCAGGAGATGCAGGTCGAGCTTCGTCGCATCCAGCGTGACAGCGGGCTGACCACGATCTTCGTCACCCACGACCAGGAAGAGGCGCTGACCCTTTCGGATCACGTCGCCATCCTGGACCGCGGACGGATCGTCCAGGAAGGCACGCCCATCGCGGTCTACGAGCGCCCGACGAGCCGTTTCGCCGCCGCGTTCCTCGGCGACGCCAATTTCCTGACCGGCCGGCCGGTCGCGGGCGGGCTGGAGGTGGCGGGGCGGACGGTGCGCGCGAGTTGCGCGGTCACTACGCAAACCGTTGCGGTGCGGCCGGAAAAAATGACCCTGCTGCCCGAGGGCGTGCGTGGCGACGGCTATGACAACCTGCTCGCCGCCACGGTGCGCCAGGTGGTCTATGCCGGTGCCGCCACGACCTACCTGCTCGACGGCGCCGACGGCACGCCTCTGCGGGTGTTTGCGCAGAACCGCGACGGCACGCCGGTGGCACCCGGCACGCCGGTGACGCTCGGCTGGTCGTCCGTCCATACCATTCCAGTAACCGACTGAGGCCCGCCATGCGTGACACCACAATCCCCGCCGCGCGGGCCTGGAACACCTGGTCGAGCCTGCCGGCGGAGATGGTTTTCCTGCCGCTCGGCGTGTCGCTGGCGCCGGTGGGCTTTGCCGGCAGCACCGGCAAGGCGACGCTGTATCCCTCCGGCCCGGCAACGCGCTTCGGCCGCCATGACATCGACGGCGGAGCGATCTCGCTCGACCTGAGCCATGCCGGCACGGTGCTGCGCTGGTCCTACGCCAAGCCCGACCCGTTCACTGTGGTCGGCGCCTGGAACGCGACGACGCTGGGCGAATGGGGCCTGCGGTTCTGGATCAATCTGTGCCTGCATGCGGAGGGCGGACAGATCGCCCGCTTCGATCCAATGAGCGGGACGGCCACGATCGCGGTGGGCAGCCGTGTCGTGGCGCTGGCGACCGCCGAACCCGTGGTCCAGGTGACCGGCCATGCGACGCTCGCCGAGGTGGCCGCACAGTACGAGGCGGCCGGATATTTCGATACCTCCGCGCGTGCCGACTCGGCCCCGGTGCTGGCGCTGCGCTTCAACCTGGAGATGACGCGCAGCGGCCGGTTCGCACTCGCAGTGGCGGACAGCGCCAACCTCGCGGTGTCGCGGGCACGGGCTGCACTGAAGGAGCCGGCCGCGCCGGACATCCAGCTGCAAACTGGTGCCTTCGCCGGTGCGCTCGACGCGGTGCGCGACGTGGTCGGCTGGAACACGGTGTGGGACGACGTGAACCGCCGCTCGTACACCTCGATCAGCCGCAACTGGAACCTCGCCAAGTTCGGCGGCTTCGGCGTGTGGCTGACCGACCAGCAATATGCGGCGCTGCTGGCCGGGTTGTTCGACAAGGAACTGGCGCGCGAAAATATCGCCGTGGCACTGGCCAACGCGACGCCGCAGGGCAACCTTGCCTGCCTGCTGACCGCCAAGGACGCCTGGGTCGACCGCACGCAACTGCCGGTCGGCAGCTTCCTGGTGTGGCTGCAGCATCTGCGCACCGGCGATCGTGCCGTGCTCGATCTGTCCTATGACACGCTGGCGCGCAACCATCGCTGGTGGTGGGCGAACCGCGACCCGGAGGAACGAGGACTCGCCTCCTTCGGTACGTCCGATGTCGGCGACGGGCTCTACAAGGGCACGTCCTTCGGTGCGCGCAACGAATCCAGCATGGACAACGCGCCACACCACGATGAGGCGGAGTACGATCCGGTCACGCGCACGCTGACCACGATTGATGTCGGGCTCAACAGCCTGCTGGCGCTCGATGCAGAAATGCTGGCCGTCATCGCCGCCACGCTTGGCCGCGACGATGACGCGGCTACGTTCGCAGCACTTGCGGAGCGCACGCGGCAGAACATCCGGACGCAGTTGTGGGACGAGCGGCGCGGCCTGTTCGCCAACCGGCTGCGATCGGGTGCGTTCGTGCGCAGTGTCGGGCCGACCAGCTTCTACCCGCTGGTCAGCGGTGCGCCCACGCCGGCGCAGGCGGAGCAGCTGGTGGCGCATCTGGACGATCCGGCCACGTTCGGCGGCCCGTTCGTCATCCCCGGAACGACGCGTGACGACCCCGCCTTCGCCGACAACACCTACTGGCGTGGCCGCATCTGGCCGCCAATGAATTTCTGGGTCTGGCAGGGGTTGCGCCGGGCGGGCATGCAGCCCCGCGCCGATCAGCTGGCCCGCGATAGTTTCGCGCTGTTCGCGCGCGTCTGGCACGAGCGCCGGCTGTGCCCGGAAAACTACAACGCGACCACCGGCGAGCCGCTCGACCAGCCTGACACCGAGGGGTTCTATACCTGGGGCGCGCTGCTGCCGCTGATGGGCGTGGCCCAGATCAGCGACGTCTCACCCTGGAACGGCTGGGAGCTGACCAACGGCGACGACGCCGTGCTCGGCCCGGCCGAAAGCCCGGTCGGGCGGGTGACGGTCACGCGCGACGCCGGCTGGCTGACATTGTCGCGCGGCGGCAAGGCATTGTTGCGGACGAATTTGGCCCGCGTGACGCAGCTTCATCTCTCGCCCGGTCTGGTGTCGCTGTCGGTTCCCGATGGCGTTGCGGACGGGGTGCTGGTGTTGCCGGGCGTCGACTCCGCACGGATCGTCGCCGCCCGCCTCGACGGCGCCCCGCTCGCGTGGCGCGATCAGGGCGACGGGGTGGCCGTGGACGCGCGCCCTGGTCGGCTCAGCCTGCATTTGCTGCCGGACGCGTGACCGCCAGGTTTCGCGGCAGAATCGTTCCCGCTTACACCCGGCACGGCTGGGACGTCCCGGTATTCACTCATGTCTGCGGCCTCAAGCTCGTTCTTCGACCAGAACCTGGCGATCGGCCACCGCCGACGGGTGCCATAGTTATCGGTCCGTGCTTTGCTGCTGCCCACCAGCCAAGGACCAGTCGCCATGCCGATGCCTCACGTATCCGCTGACCTCGACGCGCCAACCCTGCGCGCCCACGCCGTCCGCGCCGCGCGGGGCCAGGCTCCGTTCGATCTGCTGATCACCGGCGGCACTGTCATCGACGTGATGACCGGCGAACGCCGCCCGGCCGATATCGGGCTGGTCGGTCCGCTGATCGCCAGCGTGCATCCGCCCGGTCAACGCCACGACGCGCTGGCCACACACGACGCCACTGGATGCTGGCTTGCCCCGGGCCTGATCGACACGCATCTGCACATCGAAAGCTCGATGGTCACCCCGCGCCGCTATGCGGAGACGGTGCTGCCGCAGGGCACCACCACGCTCTGCTGGGACCCGCACGAGCTCGGCAACGTGCTCGGGCTCGACGGCGTGCGCTGGGCGATCGAGGCCGCGCGCGGCCTGCCGTTGCGCATTCTGTTGCTCGCCCCGTCCTGCGTGCCGTCGGCCCCTGGCCTGGAACGCGCCGGCGCCAGTTTCGCCGGGCCCGAGATGCGGCAGATGCTGTCCTGGCCGGAAGTGGCGGGCGTGGCCGAGGTGATGGACATGCGTGGCGTGCTGGAGACCAGCCCGCTGATGTCCGGCATCGTCGACGCCGGACTGGCCAGCGGAAAACTGGTCTGCGGCCACGCGCGTGGCCTGTCCGGCGCCGACCTGCAGGCCTTCGCGGCCGCCGGCATCCAGTCCGACCACGAGATCACCTCGGGCGAGGATCTGCTGGAAAAGCTCCGCGCCGGCTTCACAGTCGAGTTGCGCGGCTCGCACCCCTATGTGCTGCAAGGCGCCGTGCAGGCGCTGCTGTCTCTGCCGATGGTGCCGCAGGGCCTCACGCTGTGCACCGACGACGTGTTCCCCGATGATCTGGTGGCCGAGGGCGGCATGCTGGCGCTGCTGCGCCGGTTGGTCGGCCATGGGCTGCCGCCCATGCAGGCGCTGCGGGCGGCGACGCTGAACGCCGCGATGCGGATCGGCCGGCGCGACCTCGGGCTGCTGGCACCCGGCCGCCGTGCCGATATCCTGGTCATCGACGATCTCGCGGCGCTCAGCGTGCGCGATGTCTTCGCCTCCGGCGTGCTTGTGGCGGTGGATGGCGCGCTGCGCGTGTCGATCCCGGCGGCACCGGCGGCACTGCCGGCCAACACCATGCACGTCCCGCCGCTCACGCCGGACGATTTCGTCCTGACCGTGCCGGGCGGGACCACACGGGCACGAGTTCGCACCGTTGACCAGCCGCGTTTCACCGCGTGGGGCGAGATGGAGATCGACGTGCGTGACGGCGCCGCCGTGCTGCCGGCGGATGCGACGCTCATGGCCGTCATCCACCGCCACGGCCACGCGCCCGCCCGCCCGGTGCTGGGCGTGTTGCGCGGCTGGGGCCGCTGGCGCGGTGCGCTCGCCACCAGTGTGCTGCACGACAGTCACAACCTCGCGGTCTTCGGCCACGACCCGGCGGACATGGCGCTCGCCGCCAACGCGGTCATCACGGCGCAGGGCGGCGTTGCCGTCGCGGTCGGCGGCACGGTGCGCGCCGTGGTCGAACTGCCGGTGTGCGGCCTGATCTCGGACGAGCCGACCGAAACGGTAGCGGCCAAATTCCGTGCCCTGCGCGCGGCCGCCGAACCACTGACGGAATGGTCGCCGCCGTACCTGGTATTGAAGGCGGTATTCGGCGCCAGCCTCGCCTGCAATCCGGGCCCGCATGTCACCGACCTCGGCATCACCGATGGCAGCACCGGCGGGGTGTTCGCCTCGGCGCTCATGGCATGAGCGGTTTCAGCATCCCGACGTGGTGCCTTCTTGATGGCGCGGATCGCCGCCTCGCACGGTAACCCCGCTGCGCTGGCGGACCCGAACCCACGCTGATTGTAAGCCGGTGCCGGCACTGCCATAAGCCGCCGGGTTCGGAGGCTTGCGCATGACCGCGTTCCTGCTCGTGGTGTTCGATGGGCTACGGCCCGACATGGTACGTCCGGACACCACGCCGAACCTGGCGCGCTTTGCCGCCATGGGCATGCGCTTCGCCAGCGCCCGTTCGGTGTTCCCGTCCGAGACGCGGGTCTGCACCTCCTCCATTGCGACCGGCTGCCATCCGCGGCGCCACGGTATGGTGGCCAACCGGATGCCGCACCCCACCGATCCGCTGGGCAGTGTCGATACCGGCGACATCGCGGTGTTGCGCGCGCTGGAGCAGGCGACCGGCAAGCCGGTGCTCGAGATGCCGACGCTGGCCGACCACCTGGCCGCCGCCGGGCGGGACTGCGCGGTGCTCAGCAGCGGCACCACCGGCCATACCTATCTGCTCAATCCGCGCGCCGATGAGCACGGCCAGCTGGTGCTGTCGGCGCACGGCGCCGTCGCCAGTTCGGCGCGCGGGCGGGAGATGCTGGCGGAGCTGCCACCGCCGCCGCTGCCCGCCGTCGAGCGCGCCGAGTGGATCGCCGAGGTGTTCCGCACCCGGCTGCTGCCGGAGCCGCCTGATGCCACCATCCTGTGGCTGTGCGAGCCGGATACCACGGCGCATTACGGCGGCCTCGGCTCGCCCGCGCTCTGGGCCGCGCTGCGCCGCGCGGATGCAGCGTTCGGCCGCATCCTGGCGGATTGGGAAGCCGGGCCGGCGCGGGAAAGCTTGCAGATCGCGGTGGCCTCGGACCACGGGCATGCGACCATTTCCGGCCATGTCGATGTCCGTGCGGCCTTGGCGCGGCGGCCGGAGTTTGCCGATTGCCGCGTGTTGCCGGGGACCAGCGGCGCGGTGCTGGTGCCGGATATGTCCGCCGAGCGCATCGCGTCGGTGGCGCGCTGGCTGATCAGGCAGGATTGGGTCGGCAACGTGTTCGCGCCGGACCTGATCGATCTGCCCGAGGGCGTGTTGCCGCGTGCCGCCTTGTTGTCGGATCATCGCCGCGCGGCGCCGGTGCTGTTCACGCTGCGCTCCGACCCGCGCGCCTCGGCCGCCGCCGGGTTGCCCGGGACGGTGCTGTACGATGGCGCGCTGGAGCGCGGGGCGGGCATCCATGGCGGGCTGTCGCGCGCCGAGTTGCACACGCTGCTGCTGTTCGCCGGCAACCGCATCCGTCCCGGCCTGTCGGACTGGCCGGCCGGCATCATCGACATCGCGCCAACTGCGCTGGCGCTGCTCGGCGTGCCGGGCGGCGAGGCGATGGACGGCCGGATTCTGGGTGAGGCGCTGCTCGATGGCCGCCCACCGGCCGCCGCCCGCACCTCCGAGACATGGGAGGCGGCCGCGCCCGCGTACGCGCAACGGCTGGCACGGCTGCGCGTCGGGCGGCATGTCTGGCTCGATGAAGGCGGCCGCGCGCAGCCATAGCGCAACCCTTCGCCATCGAACTATTATGGCGCATCACGATTGTGGTCGGCCTTTCGGGTGATGTGGGTACGACCCATACGCCTGCGGTCTCCGGCACCTTTGGGTCTGCTGAATGCGACGGATTTTGGCGTCGGCGGCGGGTAGGTTATAGAGCCGGCACGATGACCAGCACTCCCACCCTGCTCACCGGCGGAACCGGCTTCGTCGGTTCGGCCGTCGCGCGCGTGCTGCTCGCGCGGGGGCATGCGGTGCGCGCGCTGGTGCGGCCGCGCAGCGACCGCGCGCAATCTGGCGGGGCTGGACGCTGACGTTGGTCGAGGGCGACCTGACCGATGCGGCGTCGCTGGCACGTGCCGTCGCCGGCTGCCGCTATCTGTTCCATGTCGCCGCCGATTACCGCCTCTGGGTGCCCGATCCGGCGGCGATGCTGCGCGTCAACGTCGGCGGCACGGAGGCGCTGCTGCGAGCAGCCTGGCGGCCGGGGTGGAGCGGATGGTGTTCTGCACCAGTTCGGTCGCGGCCCTGGGGCTGACCGCGGATGGCTCCCCGGCCGACGAGACCACGCCGATCAGCGAGGACACCATGTCGGCACCTACAAGAAGTCGAAATACCAGGCCGAGCAGGCGGTGCTGGCGCTGGTGCGCGAGCGGGGCTGAACATCGTCATCGTCAACCCGGCCGCCCCGGTCGGCCCGCGCGACATCAAGCCGACGCCCGACCGGGCAGATGATCCCGGATGCCGCCGCCGGGCGCATGCCGGCCTATGTCGATACCGGCCTGAACGTGGTGCATGTGGACGATGTGGCCGCGGGGCATCTGCTGGCGCTGGAGCGCGGGCGGGCCGGCGAGCGCTATATCCTCGGCTGCGAGAATCTGATGCTGCGCGAGCTGCTGGCGCTGGTCGCCGAGGCGGCCGGGCGCCGGCCGCCGGCGCTGCGGCTGCCGATCGCGCCGCTGAGGCCGCTGGCCTGGGTGCGAGGCGGCGTCGCCAGTCACCGGCATCGACGCCGCTGATGACGCGCGACATCTGCGCATGGCCCGCAAAAAGATGTTCTTCTCGTCGGCAAAGGCGCAAGCGGAGCTGGGTTATGCGCCGCGCCCGGCGCGCGAGGCGGTGGCCGATGCGGTCGCCTGGTTCCGCGCCGGAGGGTACCGGCATGATCGGCTGGCCGCCCTCGCGCTGCTGGTCTGGCTCTATCTGTTGCTGCTGCATGGCCGGTTCTGGAAGTCCGGACCGGTGCTGCCGCCGGCGCTGCCGCGCGAGCGCCGGCGGTGGACATCGTGATGCCGGCGCGCGACGAGGCGGACGTTGATCGGCGCGGTGCTCGCGCTCGCTGCTGGCGCAGGATTATGCCGGGTGCGTTCCGGGTGATGCTGGTCGACGATGGCAGCACCGACGGCACCGGCGCGCTGGCGCGCGGGCTGGGCGACGCGCGGCTGACGATCCTCACGGGCGCGCCGCGGCCGCCGGGCTGGGCCGGCAAGCTGTGGGCGGTGTCGCAGGGGGTGGCGGCCAGCCGACGCGCCGTGGCTGCTGCTGACCGACGCCGACATCGTCCATGATCCGGCGCATCTCGCGACGCTGGTGGCGCGGCCGAGCGCAACGGTGCCGACATGGTCTCCGAGATGGTGACGCTGAACTGCACCAGCCTGGCCGAGCGGGCGCTGATGCCGGCCTTCGTCTATTTCTTCCAGATGCTCTATCCGTTCGCCCGGGTGAACGATCCGCCAGCCGCGACGGCGGCGGCGGCGGGCGGCACGGTGCTGATGCGGCGCGCGGCGCTGGAGCGCATCGGCGGCATCGAGCGCATCCGGGCGCGCTGATCGACGACGTGGCGCTGGCGCCGAGGTGAAGACGGGCGGCCCGATCTGGCTCGGCCATTGCGCGCTGGCGCGCTCGATCCGGCCGTATCCGGCTGTCGCCGACATCTGGCGCATGGTGACGCGCACCGCCTATGTGCAGTTGCGCTACTCGCCGCTGGTGCTGGCTGGCACGATCACTCGGCCTGGCGCTGGTGTTCGCTGGTGCCGCCGCTGGCGACGCTGTTCGGCCATGGCTGGCGCGTGGCTGCGGGCTGCTCGCCTGGGTCGTGATGGCGGTGATCGCTTCCTGCCGACCCTGCGCCGCTTCCGCCAGTCGCCCGTGCGCGCGCTCGCGCTGCCGCTGATCGCGCTGTTCTACATGGCGGCCACGCTCGGCTCGGCGCTGGACCATCATCGCGGCACGCGGCGTCGAGTGGAAGAGCCGTGACTATCGGAGCGGCCGTGACCGCATGAGCTGCCGCGCGTGCCGACGACGTGCCGATGTCGAAGCCTGGTCCGGCAAGGATCGCGGCGACGAGAATTTCCCGGTCGGCTCTGCGCTGATCCGCGCGCGCCTGCGCCCGCACGTGCATGCCTTCTATGCCTTTGCCCGCAACGCCGACGACATCGCCGACAGTCCTGTGCTCGCCGCCGACGAGAAGATCGCGCGGCTGGACGTGATGGAGGAGGTGCTGATCGGCCGCCGCGCCGCCGGCAGCGCCGAGTGCGACCGCACTGCGCGCAGTCCTGGCCGAGACCGGCGTGACGGAGCGCATTCGCGCGAACTGCTGGTGGCGTTCCGCCGGGACGCGACGAAGAACCGCTATGCGGACTGGGACGAACTGATGGATTATTGCCGCTATTCCGCCATGCCGGTCGGGCGCCACGTGCTCGACCTGCATGGCGAGAGCCGCGGCGACCTGGGCAGGCCGTCGGACGCGCTGTGCACCTCGCTGCAGGTGCTGAACCATCTGCAGGATTGCGCCAAGGACCTGAGCGACCTCGACCGCTGCTACCTGCCGCTGGATCTGCTGACGGCGCATGGCGTGGCGGTTGACGATGTGCGCGGCGCCGCCGCCACGCCGGGTTTGCGGCGCGTGTTCGATGCGTTGCTCGACCGCTGCGACGCGCTGAACCGCGACGCGCCGATGCTGCCGCGCCGGACGCGCGACGGCGGCTGCGGCTGGAGACGGCGGTGATCGTCGGCCTGGCGCGCCGGCTCGCGTCCGCGACTGCGCCGGCGGCGATCCGCTGGCCACGCGGGTGAAGCTGAGCAAGGCCGATGCGGTGTCCAGTCTGGTCGCGGCATTGCGGTTCCTGCCGTGAAGGCACTGCCGCTGCGCGCCGATCCGGCCGACCTCGCCGAAGTGGTTGCCCTGGTGCGGGCCGCCGGCACCGTTTCTATCGCGGCATGCGCGTGCTGCCGCCGGAGCGGCGGGACGCGATGTATGCCATCTACGCCTTCTGCCGCGTGGTGGATGACATCGCCGACGAGCCGGGCGCTTTTCCCGCAAGCTGCCGGAGCTGGATGACTGGCGCGCGCGCATCGCCGCGGTTCTATCGCGGCGAGGCCGATGGCGCGGTCACCCGCGTGCTGGCCCGCGCGGTGGCCACCTATCCGCTGCGGCAGGAGGATTTTCTGGCCGTGATCGACGGCATGCAGATGGACGCCGAGACGACCATCGTCGCCCCCGATCTCGCGACGCTGGACCTCTATTGCGACCGTGTCGCCGGCGCCGTCGGCCGGCTGTCGGTGCGCGTGTTCGGCGACGCCTCGCCGGCGGCCGACGACGTGGCGCGTGCGCTCGGCCGCGCGTTGCAGCTGACCAACATTCTGCGCGACGTGGGCGAGGATGCCGAGCGCGGGCGCCTGTATCTGCCGCGCGAGTGTCTGGACGAGGCCGGCGTGCCGCTGGCGCCGGCGGTCCGCCCTTGTGCATCCGGCATTGCCCACGGTGTGCGAACGCGTGGCCGAGCGTGGCGCACGGGCAGTTCGCTGCCGCCGCGACCGCGATGGCGCAATGCGACCGCCGCGCGATGCGTCCGGCGCGGCTGATGGGAGCGACCTACGCCGCGTTGCTGACCCGGCTGGAGCGGCGCGGCTGGCACGATCTCGCCCGGCCGGCGAAAGTGCCGAAATGGCAGAAGCTGCTGATTGCAGCGCGCTACGGGTTGGCGTGAGCGTTCACGGCCGATCTGCGTCTGCAGTCCACATCATCGGTGCCGGCCTCGCCGGCCTGTCTGCTGCCGTCTCGCTGGCGGCTGCCGGGCGGCCCGTGACGCTGTATGAAGCGGGGCCGGCGGCCGGCGGGCGGTGCCGGTCGTATTTCGATCGCGCGCTGGGGCGGCGTATCGACAACGGCAACCATCTGGTGCTCTCCGGCAACCGCACCGTCGCCGCCTACCTGGCACAGATCGGCGCCGCCGACCCGCTCGCCGGGCCGCCCGAGCCGCTGTTCCCGTTCGTGGACGTGGCGAGCGGCGAACGCTGGGCGGTGCGGCCGAGCAGGGGCCGCATTCCCTGGTGGATCTTTCGCAAGGACCGCCGCGTGCCCGGCACGCGCGCGCAGGATTACCTCACGTTGCTGGCGCTGCGCCGCGCCAAACGCGGGGACAGCGTGGCAAAAATCCTCGACGATGGCGGGGCGCTGTACCGGCGGCTGCTGGAACCGCTCGCCATCGCGGCGCTGAACACGCCGCCGCAGACCGGCCTGGCAACGCTGATGGACGCCGTGGTGCGCGAGACACTGATGCGCGGCGGTATGGCCTGCCTGCCGCGCTACGCCCGCATCGGCCTGTCGGAAAGCTTTGTCGACCCGGCGCTCGCGTTCCTGGCGGCGCGGGGCGGGCGGCTGCTGACCGGGCGGCGCGTCGCTTCGTTGCGGTTCACGGCCGACAGCGTTGCGGCGCTGGAAACGCCGGACGGCACGGTGCCGGTGGCAGCGGGCGAGTCCGTCGTGCTGGCGATGCCGCCGTGGGTCGCAGCCGATCTGCTGCCCGGGTCTGGTTGCGCCCGACGATTTCGGGGCCATCCTGAACATCCATTTCGCAGTCGACGCGCAGCCCGGGCCGGCTGGCTTCGTGGGCGTGCTCGGCGGCACCGCCGAATGGATTTTTGTCCGTGACGGCATCGTCTCGATCACCATCAGTGCCGCGAATCGTCTTGTCGATCGATCCGCCGACGAGATCGTCGCCCTGGTCTGGCCGGATGTGCGGACGGCGCTCGGCTTGCCGGAACCAATGCCGTCTGTGCGCGTGGTGAAGGAGCGGCGTGCCACATTCGCCGCAACCGTCGTACAAGAGACACGCCGACCGGGTTCTCGTACCGCATTTCACAACCTCGTGCTGGCCGGCGACTGGACTGCGACGGGGTTGCCCGCCACCATTGAAGGTGCAATTCGTTCCGGCCGCACCGCCGCCGGAGTGCTGCTCGGCCATTAACCGGACGCTTTCATGCCAGACGACGGGCTCGTTGATGATTCGCCGAGCGTCATTGCGCTCGATGCCGCCGTGGGCCGCGCCCAGGCGGCCCTGCTGAAGCGTCAGCGCGGCGACGGGCATTGGGTGTTCGAACTGGAGGCGGATGCCACCATTCCAGCCGAATATGTGCTGCTGGAGCATTACGTCGATCGCATCGAGCCGGAGCTGCAACGGCGTATCGGCAACTACCTGCGCGCGACCCAGGGCACCCATGGCGGCTGGCCGCTGTTCCATGACGGCGCGTTCAACATCTCGGCGACCGTGAAAGCCTATTTCGCGCTGAAGCTGATCGGCGACGACGTGAACGCGCCGCACATGCGGCGTGCGCGCGAAGCGGTCCTGGCGGCCGGCGGGGCGGAGCGCAGCAACGTGTTCACCCGTGCGCAACTGGCGCTGTTCGGCGAGGTGCCATGGCGCGCCGTGCCGGTGATGCCGGTCGAGCTCGTGCTGCTGCCGCGCTGGTTCCCATTTCATCTCGACAAGGTGTCGTACTGGTCGCGCACTGTCGTCGTGCCGCTGACGGTGCTGATGGCGCTGCGGCCACAGGCGCGCAATCCGCGCGGCGTGCATGTCGCGGAGCTGTTCGCCACGCCGCCGGAGCAGGTGCGAGACTGGATTCGCGGCCCGTTCCGCTCCGGCTGGGGGCGTTTTCTTCAAGCGGCTCGACAGCGTGCTGCGGGCGGCCGAACCGGCGTTTCCACGCCGGTTGCGGCGCCGGGCGATCGACTGGGCGGTGGCCTTCGTCACCGAGCGGCTGAACGGCGAGGACGGGCTGGGCGCCATCTATCCGGCGATGGCCAACACCGTGATGATGTTCGACGCGCTGGGCTACCCGTCCGACCACCCGCACGCCGCCATCGCCTGGGCGTCCGTGCGCAAGCTGCTGGTGGTCGAGGAGGACCGCGCCTATTGCCAGCCCTGCCTGTCGCCGGTCTGGGATACAGCCCTGGCCGGGCACGCCATCGCGGAGGCGGACAGCGCCGCCGGTGCATCCGTCGAGCAGGCGGCGACTGGCTGCGCGGCAAGCAGGTGTTCGACGTGGTCGGCGACTGGGCGGCGTCACGCCCGGACGCGGCGCCCGGCGGCTGGGCGTTCCAGTACGACAACCCGCATTATCCGGATGTCGACGACACCGCCGTGGTCGGCATGCTGCTGCACCGCCAGGGCGGACCGGAGCATGCCGAGGCGATCGCGCGGGCGCGCGACTGGATCGTCGGCGATGCAGTCGCGCGACGGCGGCTGGGGCGCGTTCGATGCCGACAACGACAAGATGTATCTGAACCACATCCCGTTCGCCGATCATGGCGCGCTGCTCGACCCGCCGACCGCGGACGTGACGGCACGCTGCGTCTCGTTCCTGGCGCAGATCGGCATGCCGGCCGATGCCCCCGTGCTGGCGCGCGCGCTGGCCTGGCTGCGGCGCGAGCAGGAGCCGGACGGCAGCTGGTTCGGCCGCTGGGGCACCAACTACATCTATGGCACCTGGTCCGTGCTGTGCGCGCTGAACGCGGCCGGGGTTCCGCCGGAGGATCCGGCGGTGCAGCCGTGCGGTCGGCGTTTCTGCTGGAGACGCAGCGCCCGGACGGCGGCTGGGGCGAGGACAACGAGAGCTATGCCGACGCGCCGCACGGCCGCCACACCACCAGCACCCCCAGCCAGACGGCGTGGGCGCTGCTCGGCCTGATGGCGGCGGGACGAGGCGGAGCATCCGGCGGTCGCGCGCGGCATCGCGTGGCTGGCGTCGCCGGCAGAAAGATGATGGCGAATGGGACGAGGCGCCGTACACGGCGGTCGGTTTTCCGCGCGTCTTCTACCTGCGCTACCACGGCTACCGGCTGTTCTTTCCGCTGCTGGCGCTGGCGCGCTACCGCAACCTGACGCGAAGCAACGACCGGCGCGTGGCCTGGGGGTTCTGAACGGCTTCAGGCAGCCGACGCATTGGGCGCATCGGCGGCCAACGCGTCCAGGGTCACGGCCGCGCCGTCGGCGAGGCTCCTGGTGCCGCCGCCGCCAAACGTGGCCGACACCGCGAGGCTGGCCGAGTCCACCTTGCTGCAGGCCATCGTGGCACCCGCAAGCCACTCCGGCTCGGCGCCGAAGACCAGCAGCCGTTGCTGCCCCGCAGGTGATCGAGCGGCCCATCTCCGCTTCGCCCAATTGCGAGTCTCGGCTTGACACTATTCAATCCTGAGTTGTAATTCAAATCGTCTTATAAATGTAAATAGTCTCATTATACGGGAAATTGCCAAGCCCGACCGGCCCGCGTGGTGGCGGCGGAACCCGGTGGGGACATGCTGCGTCTGACCCATGCCTGAGCGAAGCAGGAACGAGAGCAACACAGAGGACCGGCATGTCGGACACCGAGCAGCGCGTTCGCGAGCGCGCCTATCAGCTC
Source organism: uncultured Pseudomonadota bacterium (assembly GCA_963764895.1). Lineage (GTDB taxonomy): Bacteria > Pseudomonadota > Alphaproteobacteria > Acetobacterales > Acetobacteraceae > CAVXUK01. The sequence goes on along the minus strand of CAVXUK010000004.1, from coordinate 692,781 downwards.
TGGGAGGCGGCGGGGCGCCCCCACGTGCACAACGATGAATTCTGGTATCGGGCACGTCAGGAGATCGAAGCCGAAATCCCGCCCCTCGGCGACGGCCCGGACGGCGCAGTGGACCACCCGCCTGGGGAACGCGGCGTCGAGGAGCCGCCCCCGGAGGCGGTCGATACCGGCATGCCGTTCGATCCTCCCGCGGAACATCCCGCACCGCCCAGTGAGCAGGAGGCTCCGAGCGCCGGGATCGCGGTTCCCGAAGTGCATCCGCTGGAGCCGGAAGCGGCCGAGGCCACGGTTCCGCACGAACCCGCGCCGGCGAAGCCGGAGGCGCGCCCGACGCGGCCGGTGGCTACATCGGCTGCCCGAAAGGCGGCGGAGGTTGTCGAGCAGTCCGCCGCCACGCGCCGGACGCGTAGCGGCCCGACGCGTGGGACGCCTGCGAAGCCGGGACGCAAGTAGCAGGCTATTTCGGCACCACCGCCGGATTGCCGCCCGGCGTGTCCGGCGGTGGAATGACGGGCATCCTGCCGGCTTCCGGTGCCGCGTTGGGGAGCGGCTTGCTGATGCCGGGGTCGACATTGCCGGGCGGATGGATGACCGCCGTGCCGCCCGCCGCCGGACCCGAGTTGGTCGGTGGCCGCACGCTGGGTTGCTGGCCTGTCGGCGGCGCGTTGATGTCAGCGGCGCTGGCCGCAGTCAGGGGTGCGACGAGGGTGCCTGCGCAGAGTGCGAGCGGCGGCAACATTCCAAGGACGACGAGGCGTAGGCACATGATCTGACCCTCCCGTCCAGGGAACGGGCTATACGCGGCGGCGGTTCCGTGCAGGCGTCACGGGCGGCGGTGCAACAAGGTGCGGGTGGTCGGCCCGGCGGATCGACTGCCTATGGTCGTTTCGGCCCGCGAACGCAGACGGTGATCCGTTCGGCGGGATGCACGTCGCGAATCGCTGCGACGACCGTGCCGCCCGACCGCAGGTAGCGGCGCAGCACATGCAACGCGGCGGTGCCGCCGCGCGCGCGTAGCAGCCGCGCCTGCGCGGGCGTCAGCATGCCGGCCGAGATATCCTCCTGCACGGCGGCAATGCTGACGCCGACCAGTTTTTCGATCTCCTCAAGTACGAAGCTTGTGTCGTCGGGCACATTCCCGGCATCACTGGCCAGCCAGATATCGATCCAGGACAGCGGCCCGAAGGTCGCGTCCGGCGGCCCGCGCAGCCCGGTCAGGTGCAGCCATAACGTGCCTTCGGCCACGCCCAGCAGAACCGCCAGCTCCGCGTCGGCGGCGACTTGCCGCTGGCGGTCCACCACCACCCGCGTGCCGCCGATATAGCTGCTCTCAATCTGCGTGCCGGCCGACGCCACGGTGTAGGTCGCGCGGATCTCACTGGACACCACGCGGGCCGCGCCGCCCCGGCTGCGCGACACCAGGCCGAGGGCTTCCAGTTGCCGCACCGCCGCACGGGCTGCGGCAACGCCGACCTTGTGCGTCGCGGCGATCTCGGTCTCGCTCGGCAACTCCGCGCCAACCGGGCGTGAGCCGTCGAGAATCGTGGCGGCAAGCGCCTGGGCTAGCGCGTCGGTTCGGCTGGCTGCCTGGGCAGGCGCCGGTCGGGCGGGCGGTACGGGTGGCATCTGAGTACGCCTGTGGTTCCGTTCGAGCATACACCTTACGATGTCAACATGACAGTTCTCGGAACGCCTGCGCTACTGCGATTTTTACCGGGTGGCGCGATGCGGCAACCGGCGTCGCTGGTGGGCGTTGGCGCTGGACGAGTCCGCAGGAGCGCCGGATGTCCGCCTCGTCCCAGCCCCGCCATTCGCCCGGCCGTGAAACCTCGTCCCGCGTCGTGGTCATCACCGGCGGTTCCTCCGGCATCGGCTTGTGTACGGCGCGTCTGTTCGCGGAGCGAGGCTGGCGCGTCGGGCTGATCGCACGCGGCGCAGAAGGGCTGGCGGCGGCGGTGGGACGCATCCGTACCGGCCCAGGCACCGCCGCCTACGCGATCGCCGATGTCGCCGATCCGCAGGCACTGGAGGATGCCGCCGCCAAGCTGGAACAGGAACTCGGACCGATCACGGTCTGGATCAACAATGCGGGCGTCAGCGTCTACGGCGGTGTGCTGGACGTGTCCGAGGAGGAATTCCGCCGCGTGCTGGACGTGACGCTGCTCGGCACCATGCATGGCACGTGCAGCGCGTTGCGGCGGATGCTGCCACGCCGGCAGGGGACGATCGTGAATATCGCTTCGCTAGCGGGGTTCCGGGGCATACCGCTGCAATCGGCCTATTCGGCGGCGAAGTTCGGCGTGCGTGGCTTCACCGAGGCGGTGCGCGCCGAGCTGATCCATGACCGCGCCCGCGTGCATGTCGCCATGGTGCATCCGCCATCGACCAATACGCCGTTCTTCAGCCATGCCGGGTCGCGGTTGCGCGGTGCGCCCCGGCCGTTGCCCCCGGTCTACCAGCCGGAGCTGGTGGCCGAGGCGATCTGGCTGGCCGTGAGCGATCGGCGACGCGAGGTGATGGTCACGGGTACCACCGGCCAGATCGCGATGCTCAACAAGCTGCTGCCGGGCGTGATGGATCGTGTCGTCGGATGGGCCGGCTACCGCACGCAGCGCACCGCGTCGGCGGAGGTGGCGCTGCGGCGCGATCCGGCGCTGTTCGATGCGGCCAGACAGGTTTCCGCCGTGCACGGCCCGTTCGGGCGCGAGGCGATCGCGACCAGCGTGCAGATGTTGGGCGAGCGGCATCGCTGGGCGATCGGGCTCGGACTGGCGGCATTGGCGCTGGCGTTGCGCCCACGTCGGCGCCGCGGTATCGGCTGAGCGTTTCCGGGGTGCGGGAGGCGGCGGCGGGCCTGCCAGCCGCGCCGCCGGGATACCGCATGGGGACGGCATGGAATCGGTCGATTGCGTGGTGATCGGCGCCGGCGTGGTCGGCATCGCAGTAGCGCGCGCGCTGGCCCAGGCTGGGCGCGAGGTGCTGGTGCTGGAGGCGGCGGAAGCGATCGGCACCGAGACCTCCAGCCGCAACAGCGAAGTGATCCATGCCGGCATCTACTACCCCGGCAACAGCCTGATGGCGCGGCTGTGTGTGCGAGGCAAATGGCAGCTTTACGATTTCTGCCGCGCGCATGGCGTGGCGCACCGGGCCTGCGGCAAGCTGATCGTGGCGACCAGCGCCGAGGAGGACGCGCAGCTCGACTCCATCCGCGCCCGCGCGGCGGCCAACGGCGTGGACGATCTGCGGCGGCTGACGGCGGCCGAGGCGCGGGCGATGGAGCCGAACCTGACCTGCACCGCCGCGCTGTTTTCGCCCTCCACCGGCATCGTCGACAGCCACGGCTACATGCTGGCGCTGCAAGGCGAGGCCGAGGCAGCCGGCGCGCTGTTCGTCTTCCACAGCCCGGTCGAGGGCGGGCAGGTCGCCGATGACGGCGTCGACCTGCATGTCGGCGGACCGGAAGCGGTGACATTGCGCGCTGCCCTGGTCGTCAACGCCGCCGGCCTGCACGCGCCGGCGCTGGCGCGGAAGATTGTCGGCATGCCGCCCGACCTGGTGCCGGAGGCGTACTACGCCAAAGGCAACTATTTCACGCTGACCGGGCGGGCGCCGTTCACGCGGCTGATCTACCCGGTGCCGGTGGCGGGCGGGCTGGGCGTGCATCTGACCATCGACCTCGCCGGGCAGGCGCGATTCGGCCCCGATGTGGAGTGGGTGCCGACGCTGGACTACACGGTCGATCCGGCGCGGGCCGACGTGTTCTACGCGGCCGTGCGGCGCTACTGGCCGGGCCTGGCGGACGGCGCGTTGCAGGCTGGCTATGCCGGCATCCGGCCGAAGATCGTGCCGCCCAGCGTTGCCAAGCAGGATTTTCTGGTCCAGGGCTCCAATGCGCATGGCGTACCGGGGCTGGTGAACCTGTTCGGCATCGAATCGCCCGGCCTGACCGCCGCCATCGCGCTCGGCGACTACGTGCGGGAGATTGCCCTGTAGCCCGTCATTCGCCGGTTTCCGCCAGCCGGTGATCGTCCGGTGAGGTTTCGGCCGCGCCTGCGCCGGCCTTGATGCTGCCGTCCGGCTGCGGCACGGTGATCGGCGCGACCACGACCGGGGCGACTTCGGTCTTTTCGGTCAGGCCGAGGCCCGCCGCCGCCTTCGGCGTCAGATCCACCACGCGCCCACGGATGAAGGGGCCGCGATCCTCTACCTTCACCTCGACGGACTTACCGGTCTCCAGGTTGGTCACCTTTGCGGTGGTGCCCAGCGGCAGCGATTTGCTGGCGGCCACATCGGTGTGCGGGTCGTAGTGCTTGCCGTCGGCCATGGTCTTGCCGTCGAAGGACCGCGAGTAGATCGACGCCTTGCCGGCCTCCTTGCGGCCGGAGGGATCGACCTTCACCGTGTTCGGCGGCGGCACCGGTGGGAGTGCATCGAGCCGCTTGGCCTGCTCCGCCGCACCCGGCTGGGCGAGCGCCGCCGCCGGGTCCTCGGCACGGGCCGCGCCAGCCAGCAGCAACGCGGTGAGTACACCCACCGCCGCCGCTGTAGCACCGACTGCCGAAGCCCGCATTTTCGTCCCTCCTCTGTCATGGTCGCGGAAGGAAGACGCATTGCGACGCTGTCGGTTCAAGTTGACCGCTTGGCGACCTATGTGCGCGGCACGGTCTGCCCGGGAACAGTCCCGTACTGGTAGATATGTCAGGCCGGTTTACAAGGAGTCGCACCGGTGGTCTCGCAGCGGCGCGCAACCGAGAGGCGTGGGTCACAGCTCGGTGTGCGGTGGCTGTTCTCCATGAATTGCATGCATGGCGGCGCGGGCGTCGGCCGGTATCGGTGCCGGCCGCATGGTGCGGCGATCGACATAGACGTGGACCAGAAATCCCTCAGCCGACGCAACCGTGCTCGCCTCGCGAAACGCCGCCGCTTCATAGCGCACCGAACTGGTGCCGATATGGCTGATGCACAGGCCGATGGTGACGGAATCGGGATAGCTGATCGAGCTGTGGAAGCGGCAGCCGGTTTCCACTACCAGGCCGATGAACGGGCTTGAAGCGATATCCAGCGTGCCGCGTTCGATCAGGAAGCGGTTCACTGCGGAGTCGAACCAACTATAGTAGAGGACATTGTTGACGTGCCCATAGACATCGTTGTCCGCCCAGCGGGTGATGATCGGGAACCAGGCGCGGAATTGGGTGCGGGTGGCGGGCGGCGGTTTGCTCACAGGCGGGGTCCGGACGATAAGTGGCGGCGTGAGTCACGCCTCAAGCGGCGCCTGACCCAGGAAGGCCGCGATATAGGCGGCGTGGATGGCATGGCCGAACGCCACGAAGATCACGCGCTCCAGTGTCGACTCACGCGCCAGAACGGCGGCTGTTTCGCGCACCGCGATCGCGGCCGCCGGCCCGGGCGGGTAGCCGTAGATGCCGCAACTGATGGCCGGGAAGGCGATGGTGCGGACGCCGTGGCGCTGCGCTAGCGCGAGGCTATCGATGTAGCAGGACGCCAGCCGCTCCGGCTCGTGCTGGTCGCCGCCGCGCCAGACCGGACCGACGGTATGGATCACGTAACGAGCGGGAAGATTGTAGCCCGCCGTGATGCGGGCCTCGCCGGTCGGGCAGCCGCCGAGCGTGCGGCATTCCGCCACCAGACCGGGGCCGGCGGCGCGATGGATGGCGCCATCCACGCCGCCGCCGCCGAGCAGCGAGGAATTCGCTGCGTTGACGATGGCGTCGACCGTGAGGGTGGTGATGTCCGTTGTCACCAGCCGCATGCGCCCGTGGTCCAGGCCCTCAGTCATCGCGCCAGTTCCTCGATGATGCTGTCGGCCAGGGCCTCGGGCGTGGCCGACACATCGCGCACGATCGGGTGTTCGTCGGCCGTGGGGGGCTCCAGCGTGGCCAACTGGCTCTCGAGCAGGCTGGCCGGCATGAAGTGGCCGCGCCGTGCGCCGATGCGCGCGGCCAGCAGTTTCGGGTCGCCATACAGGTAGACCAGTCGCACGCCGCGGCGATTGCCGATGATGCGGTCGCGATACGCGCGCTTCAACGCCGAGCACGTGATGACGCCGGTGCCGTCGGCTGCCAGCTGCGCGTCGATCCAGGCGGCAACCCTGTCCAGCCACGGCCAGCGATCCGCGTCCGTCAGCGGCGTGCCGGCCTTCATTTTCGCCACGTTTTCCGGCGGGTGGAGCGCGTCGCCTTCCTGGAACGGCCAGCCGAGCGGCTTGGTCAGCGCGGTTGCCACGGCCGTCTTGCCGCTGCCGGAGACGCCCATGACGACCAGCACACAGGGCCTCACTTGAACTTTGTCCAATGCCGTCCCTCCCGTGCGAGCAGCCGTTCCGCCTGGACCGGCCCCGCGCTGCCGGCGGGGTAGGGATGCACTTCGCCGAGGCCCGCCGCCCAGGCATCCAGCACGGGCTGCACCACAGCCCAGCCGGCCTCAACATTGTCGGCGCGCTGGAACAGCGTGGAGTCCCCGATCAGCACATCGTACAGCAACGTCTCGTAGCCGGTGGCGTTGGACGCCTTGAAGTAGTCGGCATAGCGGAAATCCATCGTGACGGGGCCGAGATGCACGACCGGCCCGGGCACCTTGGCGCTGAATTGCAGCGACACGCCTTCGCTGGGTTGGATGTGCAGCGTCATGACGTTGGGCGTCAGACGTTCCACCGGCGTGTCGCGGAACATCGCGAACGGCGCCTGCTTGAAATGGATCGCGATCTCGGTCTTGCGCGTGGTCAGCCGCTTGCCGGTGCGCAGATAGAACGGCACGCCGGCCCAGCGCCAGTTATCGATGCTGAGCTTCATCGCAACGTAGGTTTCCGTCGTGGAATCGGGCGCGACACCCGGCTCCTCGCGATAGCCGCGTACCGGCCGACCGCGTATCGTGCCCGCGCGATACTGGCCCCGCACCACGCACTCCAGGGCCGCGGCCTCGGTCAGCGGATGGATGGCCTGGATCACCTTCGCCTTTTCGGCGCGAACAGCGTCGGCGTCGAACGAGTTCGGCGCTTCCATCGCCGTCATCGCCAGCAACTGCATCATGTGGTTGGGCACCATGTCGCGCAGCGCGCCGGTGGCCTCGTAGAAGCGCGCACGCTGTTCCACGCCCACGATTTCCATGGCCGAGATCTGCACATGGTCAATATGGTCGCGTTGCCACAACGGCTCGAAGATGCCGTTGGAGAAGCGCAGCGCCATGATATTTTGAACCGTTTCCTTGCCGAGGAAATGGTCGATACGGAAGATCTGGCTTTCGTTCAGCACCTTGAGGATGCACGCATCCAGTTCCCGTGCCGAGCGCAGATCGTGGCCGAACGGCTTTTCGATCACCACGCGGCGGGACGCGGTGTCAGTTTCCGTCAGCAGTTCTTCCTTGGCCAGATGCTCGATGATGGGGCCGAAGAAGCGGTCCGCGACCGCGAGGTAGAACACGCAATTGGCCTGGCCGTGCCGGCGGCCGTATTCGTCGAGCCGCCAGCGCAACGCCGCGTAGGTACGCGGATCGTCGAGATCGCCCGGCAGATAGCTCAGCCGGTCGCGCACGAAACTCCAGGCCGAGGCATCCAGCTCGACGGTATCGACACCGCGATCGTCGAAGAACGCGGCGATGGTCTCGCTCTGGTGGCGGCGAAACGTATCGTCGTCGCCCGGCACGCGGTCGACGCCGATGATTTGCATGTCCTTGTGCAGCAGGCCGGCGGCGGAAAGATTGTAGATCGCCGGCATGAGCAGGCGTTTGGTCAGGTCGCCGCCGGCGCCGAAGATCACCAGCATCGACGCTGGCGCGGGGGCCGCCCGCGCCAGCGTCGCCGGATCGCCTGTCAGCGTACCATCGAGAACGTGCAACGTTTCGGTGGCATCATCCGCCATGCTGCACCTGTGCGCGAGCGGCATCGAGCACCTTCTCCGGCGTGAAGCCGAATTTGGTCAGCAACGCGCTGAGCGGTGCGGAGGCGCCGAACGTGTGCATCCCGATGATCGTGCCGCGCGGGCCGGCATAGCGGTCCCAGCCCATCACGGCTGCCTGCTCGACGGCCACGCGCGCGGTGATGTCCGGCGGCAGCACGCTGTCGCGATAGGCCTGCGGTTGCTGTTCGAACAAGTCCCAGCTCGGCATGGAGACGACGCGCGAGCGGATACCCTCCTTCGCGAGCGCCTCATGCGCGCCGACAACGAGAGAGACTTCGCTGCCGGTGGCCATCAGGATGACCTGCGGCGCGCCGCCCGGCGTGTCGGCCAGCACATAGGCGCCGCGCGATAGGCCGGACGCCGGCGCGTAGCGATCACGGTCCAGCGTCGGCAAAGGCTGGCGGCTGAGCGCCAGGCAGCAGGGCTGTTCCTTGAGCGCCATCGCCACGCGCCAAGCCTCGGCAACTTCGTTGGCGTCGCCGGGGCGCAGCACGACCATGCCGGGAATGGCACGCAGCGACGCAAGCTGTTCAATCGGCTGGTGAGTTGGCCCGTCCTCTCCCACGCCGATGGAATCGTGGGTGAAGATGTAGATCACCGGCAATTCCATGATTGCGGATAGTCGGATCGGCGGCTTCATGTAGTCGCTGAAGATCAGGAAGCCGGAGCCGTACGGGCGTAGCGCCGCCAGCGCCAGGCCGTTGCTGATCGACCCCATCGTGTGCTCGCGAATACCGAAATGCAAGTTGCGGCCGCCGTAATTGTTGGCAGAGAAGCTGCCGGCGCCCTCGAACGTCAGGTTGGATTTGGTCGAGGGCGCCAGGTCGGCGGCACCGCCCAGCAACCAGGGCACGCGGCGCGCAATGGCGTTCAGCACCTTTTCGCGACGAATCGCGCGAGGCGATCCCCTTCGCGTCGGCAGGGAAGCTCGGGATGTCCGCATCCCAGCCGGGCGGCAGTTCGTGCAGGTTCATCAGGTCAAGCTCACGCGCCAGATCGGGGAATTCCATCCGATAGCGCGCCAGCATTTCCTGCCATTCGGCGCGCAGTGCCGCGCCACGCGCGCCGATGCCCTCGGCAAAATGCCGGTAGACGCCGTCGGGAACCAGGAACTGCAAGTCCTCGGGCCAGCCATAAGCCCTCTTGGCGGCACGGATCTCCTCCTCGCCGAGCGGTTCGCCGTGCGCCTCGCGCGTGTCCTGCTTGTGCGGGGCGCCGAAGCCGATATGGCTGTGGACGACGATCAGCGTCGGCCGGTCGGTGACGCTCTGCGCCTGTGTCAATGCGTGCTTGACGGCGTTGGTGTCGTTGGCGTCCGGCACATCGAGCGTGTGCCAACCAAGAGCGCGAAGGCGGGCGGCGACATCATCGCTGAAGGCGAGGTCGGTGCTGCCCTCGATGGTGATGCGATTGCTGTCGTAGATCCAGAGCAGGTTGGACAGTTTCAGGTGGCCGGCAAGCGATGCGGCCTCGTTGGACACGCCCTCCATCATGTCGCCATCGCCGGCAAGCACGTAGACGCGGTAATCGAAGACCGGGAAGCCGGGGCGGTTGTAGCGCTGCGCGAGCCAGCGCTGTGCCATCGCCATGCCCACGGAATTGCCGCAGCCCTGGCCGAGCGGGCCGGTGGTGGTCTCGACACCGGAGGTCAGCCGGTATTCCGGATGTCCCGGCGTCTTGCTGGAGAGTTGGCGGAACTGCTTGATGTCGTCGAGTGAGATGGCCGGTGTTCCCGGCTTCTCATGCTCGTTGACCGCTGTCACGCCGGCGAGATGCAGCAGCGCGTAGAGCAGCATCGACGCGTGACCCGCCGACAGCACGAAACGGTCGCGTCCGGGCCAGTTGGGGTCTTTCGGGTCGTAACGCAGGAGCGACTGCCAAAGCGTGTAGGCGACCGGCGCCAGCCCCATAGGCGTGCCCGGATGACCTGATTTCGCCTTCTGTACGGCATCCATCGCCAGCGTGCGGATGGTGTTGATGCTGAGCTGGTCGATGTTCGCCGTTTCTGGCCGTGTGGTGGACATGAGTTGCCGCCCTCCTGTGTTGATGCTGTGAGACCACTACGCGGCCGGGCGGTCAACGGCTGCGTGCAGCCGGCACATCACGTCCACGCTGGCGTTATAATCCAAAATAGACATATTACGGCGAACAATATCTACCATTAGGTGGGTATATCGTGAAATAATAGCGACTTCAGATTCGATTACCAATTCATTAATTCACTGATCCGTGAGCGTAATTGGGGTTCCCATTCGCCTCCGAGGGGGGCTTACTCCGCGTCCAACAGCGATATCACGAAATCGTGTCGCACTGTCCCGCGACTGGAGCCCCTTATGAGCACCTCAACCACTCTGAACCCCGCCAATTATACCACGGTTTGGAGCGACAATTTCGTTGGCCAAACGTCACTGAACTATTCGCTGTTTCCGGTCGCCTGGGGCAATGCGGACGATTTTTCATTCGGTAGCAACGGGCTGACGCTCACGTCCTACGCGAGCGAGGGCTGGTCGCCGGTTGGCTTCATGCAGGCGGATAACGCGACCACGGCCGCCCAGGGCTACGGCCTCTACTCGGTGGTCGCCTCGGCGCCCGCGAACGAGGGCGTCGGCATCTGCATCTGCCTCTGGCCGTCGGACAATATCTGGCCAGGCCCGGAGCTCGACATGGTCGAGGACTGGAGCGATCCCACCCGCCAGACCGCCTATTACACGATCCACTGGGAAGGCGCCGGTGACTCGAACGCGCAGGACATCCATACGATCAGCGTCAACCTGACGCAGCCGAACACCTTCCAGCTCGACTGGGAGCCGGGTTCGCTGACCTACTACCTCAACGGTCAGGAGATTTTTCAGACCACCGGCTCGGAGGTTCCGAAGGACGCGGCCGACGGCGGCACGAACGAATCGTTCGGCGCCGAGGTCACTGCTGCTGGCAGTGCGCCGGTCAGCTCCAGCGTGTCGCTGAACTTGTACAGCATGAGCTATTCTGCCTACACGCCCGGCGGCACCTCGGCCTCAACGTCGCCCCCGACCTCAACGTCGACCTCGACCTCGACCTCGACCTCCACCAGCACCGCTGCGAGCACGATCACCGTTTCTTCACCTGGGACGGCGCAGGAAGCCACCGCGGGTGCCGGGGTCAACGTGACGGAAACCATCACCGGCACTGGCCTGTCGACGGTCTATGAGGCGGTGTTCACGTCGGCCAACGTGGCCGAGGAGAACTGGACGGCGGTGACGCTGAATTCCGCCGGCGTCGGCACCTTCACGGCGCATTTCGAGAACTCCGGCGATTACATCGTGGCCGTCAACAGCCAGACGGCGGCGACGGTGGAAGGCTACTCCTCGCCGGTCACCATCACCGACCCGGCGCCCACGGCGGCAAGCACGATCGCTGTTTCGTCGCCCGGGACGGTGCAGGAAGCCACCGCGGGTGCCGGGGTCAACGTGACGGAGACCGTGACCGGCACTGGCCTGTCGACGGTCTATGAGGCGGTGTTCACGTCGGCCAACGTGGCCGAGGAGAACTGGACGGCGGTGACGCTGAATTCCGCGGGCGTCGGCACCTTCACGGCGCATTTCGAGAACTCCGGCGACTATGTTGTCGCGGTCAACAGCACCAGTTCGGCAACCGTGACAGGCTGGTCCTCGCCGGTCGCGATCACCAACCCGTCCACCGTCACCAGCCCGGCCAGCATCAGCCTGTCGTCACCCGGGACGGTGCAGGAAGGCAGTTCGGGCGGCGGGGTCAACGTGACGGAGACCGTTACCGGCACTGGCCTGTCGACGGTCTACGAGGCGGTGTTCACGTCGGCCAACGTGGCCGAGGAGAACTGGACGGCGGTAACGCTGAATTCCGCCGGCGTCGGCACCTTTACGGCGCATCTCGAGAACACCGGCGACTACGTTCTCGCGGTCAACAACACGAGCACGCCATCGGTGGAAGGCTGGTCCACGCCGGTCACCATCACCAACCCGACGGCCACGACCTCGTCCGTGCCGCCGGCCGCAACGGGCGCGCCACCTGCCGCAACACCGCCGGCCGCAACGGGGACGCCAACCAATGTCGCGCTGACTGGTGACGACCTGTCTACCACCAGCAGCGCCTGGACGGTCGTGGGCACCCTGTCGGCCACCGACAGCAATGCAGTGTCGTACTCGCTCGGCACGGACCCCGGCCATATCTTCTCGATCGACGGCGACAAGCTGCTGCTCGACGAAGCTGTGCCGGCCGGGACTGGCAGCTCGGTTGGCATTTCGATCATCGCCGTCAACTCGGTGACCGGCAATTATTCGGTCCAGGATCTCTCGGTCGGCGTCACCGCGCCGGCCTCCGCCACGATCGTGAGCTCCACCGGATCCGGCAGCGCGCTGCCGATCATCACCAGCGGCACGCAGACCACCCAAGGCGTGACCCAGACGCTCGTCAGTGGCGTGGATACCGTCACCGCGCCGACCAGCGGCAGCGTCGCCAGCATCGCGCTGACCGATCCGAACGGCGGCGCATTCGTGCTGTCGGGCTTTGCCACCGCGTCGGCGACGCTGAGCGGCAGCAGCGCGGCCAGCGCGACCATTCAAGGCGCCAAAACTGCCGCCCTCACACTGGGCGCCGGCACCGACATCGCCACGATCACCGCAACGACGGCCAGCTTCACGGCCGGCAGCGGCAGCGACACGATGACGTTCATCGGTTCGGGCACGGCGAGCTTCACGTTTGGCACTGGCAATGCCACCGCGACGGGCGGCACCGGGGCGGACAGCTACCTCTTCCAGGGCGGCGACGGGCTGGAGACGATCGCGAACTTCTCGGCGGCCAAAGGCGACACGTTGAGCTTCAACTCGTCGCTGAAATCCACGCTGGTCGAAATCGACCAGCGGCGCCGGCACGCTGCTCAGCTTCGGCGACAGCACGCATGGCGTCCTGCTGGCCGGCGTCTCCAGCTTCAACACCGGCCTCATCCACTGGACCTGATGGTTGCCAGCCCGGCCCGCGGCGGACTCTAATCGGGGTCCGTCGCCTGGGCCGGGGAGTCGTGTGCATGTCTGAAGCGGTCGCGGACCACAGCAACGTCCCGCCCGGCCTGACGCGGCTGATCCTGTCGGACCGGCGGTTGTGGCTGATGTTCGCGTTCGGCTTCCTCTCCGGCCTGCCGCTGGCACTGTCCGGCTTCACGTTGCGGCAATGGCTGACCGAGGGGCATGTCTCCCTCGCGGCCACCGGGCTGACGGCCTATATCGGCCTGTCGTACACGCTGAAATTCCTCTGGGCGCCGGTGCTCGACCATGTGCGGCCACCGCTCGGTCTGGCGCGGTTCGGGCGGCGACGCGGCTGGCTGCTGGCGGTGCAGCCGCTACTGGCACTGTCATGCATCGGCATGGCGCTGTCGGACCCGGCTGCGGCGGCACTCGTGACGTACACGGCGGCGGCGCTGATCGCGTTCTTCTCGGCGACGCAGGACATCGTCATCGACGCCTGGCGCATCGAGACGTTCGCGATGCGGCTGCAAGGGGCCGCCAACGCCGCCTACGTCTGGGGCTACCGCCTGGCGATGCTGGTCTCGGGCGCAGGGGTGATCCGGATGGCCGATCTGGTCGGCTGGCATGGCGCATTGCTGCCGGTGGGTGTGCTGCTGGGCCTGGGCACGCTGGTGACGCTGATCGCGCCTGAGCCGCCGCTTGCGGCCGCGGCGCGGGCGATGGCCGGCGGGGCGAAAGCGGCCGGCGGGCGGTTCACGGCGGCGGTGTTGGACCCGCTGCGCGACTTCCTGCTGCGGCCGGGCGCCTGGGCGATCCTGGGCTATGTCGCGCTGTTCAAGCTTGGCGAGGCCCTCGCCGGCGTGATGCTGGCGCCGTTCTACCACGATCTCGGTTTCAACCGGGCGGCGGTCGCCGCCGCGGTCGGGCCGTACTCGCTGGCCGCCACGATCGCCGGGTATGGCTGCGGTGCCTGGCTGGTGGCGCGGATCGGGTTGCAGCGGGCGCTGATCCTGACCGGCTTCTGCCAGATGGCGGCCATGGCGATGTACGTGCTGCTCGCCGGGTCGGCGGGCAATCATGGCGTGCTGTACGCGACCGTGGTCGTCGAGGCCTTCGCCGAAGGCGTCGCCGATGCCGCCTTCCTGACCTATCTCTCCGGGCTGTGTTCGGTCGCGCACACGGCGACCCAGTTCGCGCTGCTGACCGCCGTCGCGCCGCTGGCCTTGCGCACGGTGGGCGGGCTGTCGGGGTTCATCGCGCAGGCGCTGGGCTGGCCGCTGTTCTATACGGTGGCGATGCTCGCCTCGCTGCCGGCGATGCTGCTGATGCTTGTCATCCTGCGCCGCTACCCGCTCGCCGAGCCGGCAACGGCGCCCGCCTGAGTCTCACTTGGCCTGACTCAAGGGATCTTGCGGGTCCGAACGCCGGTACGAATGGCCAGCGTCTGCGCCCGCGCGGCCTTTTCGGCGATCCCGCTGATGCCCTCGCGGCGCTCCAGTTCGGCCCACACCTCCTCCGGCCGCACACCAGCGTTCACCCACATGACGACGAGATGATACAGCACGTCGGCGCTTTCGGCGATCAGGGCAGGCTGATTGCCGGCGACTGCTTCGATCAGGCACTCGACCGCTTCCTCGCCGAATTTCTGCGCGATCTTGGCGGTGCCGCGGGACAGCAGGCGGGCGGAATGGCTGGTCTCCGGGCTGGCCGCGCGGCGCGAGGTGACAACGCCCCACAGCCTGTCCAGCACCACGGCGGATACGCCATTCGCGACCAGAGGGCCTACCAGCGCGGGCTTTTCGTTGCGCGGCTTCGACGAAGCAAACTTCTTTCCGGCCGCATTCTTCTTGCGGGGAACGTCCTTCTTGGGCATCGGACGGCGATCAGGCGGCCAGGGACGCGCGCGGCAGGCGCACCGGCAGGCCGGCTGCGGCGAGAGCCGCCTTGACCTGTGCCACGGTGAACGTGCCGAAATGGAAGACGCTGGCGGCCAGCAGGCCGGTGGCACCGGCGCGCGCGCCTGCGACAAAATGGTCCAGCGAGCCAACCCCGCCGGACGCCACCACCGGCACGCGCACCGCACCGCACACCGCACGCAGCAGATCGAGATCGAACCCCAAACCGGTGCCGTCACGGTCCATGCTGGTCAACAAGATCTCTCCCGCGCCGCGAGCTGCCACGTCACGGCACCAAGCCACCGCATCAATCCCAGTGTCGCGCCGACCGCCATGGGTGAAGACATGCCATATGCCCGGCGCCACCTGCTTGGCGTCCACCGCGACCACGATGCACTGGCTGCCGAACTTCTCAGCCGCCTCGGCCACCAGTTCCGGTCGCGCCACAGCGGCCGAGTTGATGCTGCACTTGTCCGCACCCGCCAGCAGCAACCGGCGCATGTCGGCGACCGAGCGGATGCCGCCGCCCACCGTCAGCGGCAAGAACACACGCGCGGCCGTGCGCGATACCACGTCGAGAATCGTATCGCGTGCTTCGTGGCTGGCGGTGATATCCAGGAATGTCAGTTCGTCGGCGCCGGCGGCATCGTACACCGCTGCCTGCTCCACCGGATCACCAGCATCGCGCAGCGAGACGAAGTTGACGCCCTTCACGACGCGCCCATCCTTCACGTCGAGACATGGAATAACCCGGAGTTTGAGCACGATTCATCCTTTCGTCTCCTCCATGGAGAAGTTCTTAACACTCGCGCAAGTTTAATTGCCACACTGTAGACGCCGTATGGCTGGCTGATGCGGATCAGTGGCTGATCTGTCCGGTTCAGGCGGCCAGCAGCGCGAGTGCGTCGCCCGGATGGATCCTGCCGTCGTAAAGGGCCCGCCCGACGATCACCCCATCGATGAGGCCCACCCGTTCGCTGCCCGCGGCACGTTTCAGCGCCAGCAGATCGTCCAGATCCCCGACCCCGCCCGAGGCAATCACCGGCGTCGAGACCTGAAACGCCAGATCGAGCGTCTGTTCGATGTTCAATCCGCTCAACATGCCGTCACGGCCGATATCGGTGTAAATGATCGCCGCAGCGCCGGCATCCTCGAAGCGCAACGCCAGATCCAGTGCGCGTAGCGAGGAATTCTCCGCCCAGCCCTCGGTGGCCACATAGCCGTCGCGCGCGTCGATGCCGACGGCGATGCGTCCGGGATGGGCGCGGCAGGCTTCGCGCACAAGCGCCGGGTTCTTGGCCGCGGCACTGCCCAGAATCACGCGGCGGATGCCGGCCCTGAGCCACCGCTCGATTCCCTCGCGGTCGCGGATGCCTCCGCCGAGCTGCACCGGAATGGTCACGCTTGCCAGAATATCGGCGACCGCCTCGGCATTCACCGAATGGCCGGCGAAGGCGCCGTTCAGGTCCACCACGTGCAGCCAGCGGCAGCCGGCATCCTGCCAGGTGCGCGCCTGAGTGCCCGGATTGTCCGAGTAAACGGTCGCGTCGTCCATCTCGCCGCGGCGCAACCGCACACAGGCGCCGTCCTTGAGGTCGATCGCCGGATACAGCGTCAGGCCGGCGCCCATCAGATGCGCCCGCCGGGTTGCAGCACCTTATAATAATGAATGCCGCGCAGCGTACGGCCGCCGGCGCGGGCGTAGGCCGGATGCACACCCCAACGGATGTAGCCAAGCGATTCGTACAGCGCGATCGCCGCCTCCTGTGTCTCGCGAACGTCCAGGTTCAGCAGGTGGTAGCCAAGCGACCGTGCCGCGTCTTCCACCCGCAATGTCATCATGCGCGCCAGACCATGGCCGCGGGCATACGGTGCGATGAACGAATGCTGCAACGTTGCGGCGAACGCCTGCGCCTCGTTGTTGCGCGGCGGACGCACGAGCTGGGCCGAGCCGACGATGGTGCCGTCCAGCCGGCTGGCGAACAGTTCGCGCTCCGGCACCAGCAGCGTGCCCTTGAAGTAGGATTCCAGCGACAGCCGCGCCTGCGGACTGACCCAGCCGAACCCGCCGCCGTCGATGATGGCGGCGTTGGTCGCCTCGCAGAGCGCGTTCAGGTCCTCGTCGGTGAATTCGGTGACCCGGTCCACGCCGAGGCTGTGGCCACCGGAGCCACCGGTATCGGCCGCGAGTTCGATATCGCTCGGGATCATCGGCATCTCAGGGCGTCCAGCGCAAGAAATTGGCGAGAATGCGCAGGCCGACCTCCTGGCTCTTCTCGACGTGGAACTGCGTGCCGGCGCGGTTGCCGGCAGCCACCATGGCGACCACCGGGCCGCCGTAGTCGGTGGTGGCGATCGCCTGTTCGGGTACCCCGCCGCGCAGCGCGTAGCTGTGGACGAAATAGCCGTGGTCGCCGGGCAGCAGCCCGTTCAGCAGCGGGTGCGCGCCCGGCGTGAAGTGCAGCTCGTTCCAGCCCATCTGCGGCAGGCGCAGCATGCCGGGCGCCATCGCTGCGATCTCGCCGCCGATCCAGCCGAAGCCGGGCGTGACGCTGTGCTCCAGTCCGCGCTGCGCCATCAGTTGCATGCCGACACAGATGCCCAGGAACGGGGTGCCCGCGTCGGTGGCGCGGGTGATGGCATCCTGCATGCCAGCCACGCAGGCAAGGCCGCGCGCGCAGTCGGCGAAGGCGCCCTGGCCGGGCAGCACGATGCGGTCGGCCCGCGCCACCGCTTCCGGGTCTGCCGTGACGGCCACGTCGGCTGCGATTCCGGCGCGCTCGGCCGCCAGCGCCAAGGCCCGCGAGGCGGAGGCGAGGTTGCCGCTGCCGTAGTCGATCACGACGACCTTCATCGGAGCGCATCCGCGATCAGGTCGGGGCGCCGGTCCAGCAGCCGCGCGAGCGCGGTATCGACGTCTCCCGCCGCCACCACGTGCACGAGAACAAAACCGTGCCGCCCGAGCGACCAGCGGCGCAGATCGTTGCCGAACAGCCCGAGCAGCCAGGCGAGCGCGAGCATCAGCACCACGGCAACGACGCCGTGGCTCACCACCGCGATTGCGATGCTGGCGCAGACGGCCAGAATGCCGGCGATCCAGGCGCGATGCCCGAGCAGCCAGATCGGGCCGAACACCAGCGCCCCCCAGCTGAACCCCTCGCGCACCAGCACCGGCGGGCGGTGCGGGCAGGTGTGGGCGGTGTAGATCCTCACAGCGCTCCCTTTGTGGACGGGATGGCGTCGCGTGCCCGCGCGTCAGGTTCCAGCGCCACGCGCAACGCGCGTGCGGTGGCCTTGAAGCAGGCTTCCGCGACATGGTGCGCGTTGCTGCCGGCGCGCACCGTGATGTGCAGATTGATCAGTGCGTTGAACGCCAGCGCGCGGAAGAACTCCTCGAACAGCTCGGTGTCCATCGTGCCGATCTTGGGCTGGCGGAACGCCACCAACCACGCCAGGAAGGGCCGGCCGGACACGTCAATGGCGGCCTCCGCAAGCGCCTCGTCCATCGGCACGATGGCGTGGCCGAAGCGGGTGATGCCGCGCTTGTCGCCCACCGCGCGCGCGATGGCCTGGCCGAGCACGATCCCGACATCCTCGGTGGTGTGATGGTCGTCCACGTGCAGGTCGCCCTTGGCCGCCACGGTCAGGTCGATCAGCGAATGGCGGGCGAGCGAGGTCAACATATGGTCGAGGAAGCCGATGCCGGTGGCGATCTCGGCCCGGCCGCTGCCGTCAAGGTCCAGCGTCAGGCGGATATCGGTCTCGGAGGTCGTGCGGGTCAGGCTTACGGAGCGGGGCATGGCCGTGGACCTAGCGCACTGGCGGGAGTAGGGCAAAGGGTAGGTTGTCCGGCAGCGATTGCCTATGGCTCATTTCGTCACGGACTTGGGGGAACGGTGCCCCGGATGATCGGCGGGGCGGCGTACGTCTTGCCGGGACAGCTTGCTCTTGCCATGTGACGCAACCATGCAGAACTCACTCGCAACCCCCTACGACCCGGTCGGCTGGCACGGCACGACCATCCTGTGCGTTCGCCTCGGCGGTTCCGTGGCGATGGCCGGCGATGGGCAGGTGACGCTCGGGCAGACCGTCGTGAAGGGCAACGCCCGCAAGGTCCGTCGTATCGGCGCCGGCGGGTCCGTGGTGGCAGGCTTCGCGGGCGCGACCGCCGATGCCTTCACTCTTCTTGAACGCCTGGAGGCCAAGCTGGAGCGGTTCCCCAACCAGCTCGAACGTGCCTGCGTCGAGCTGGCCAAGGATTGGCGCACCGACCGCTACCTGCGACGGCTGGAAGCCATGATGGCGGTGGCCGACCGCGACCGCTCGTTCACGCTCACCGGTAACGGCGACGTGCTGGAGCCGGAGGACGGCGTGATCGCCATCGGCTCGGGCGGCAATTACGCGCTGGCGGCGGCGCGCGCGCTGATCGATGTGCCCGATATGACGGCCGAGCATGTGGCGCGCCGGGCAATGAAGATCGCCGCCGACATCTGCGTCTACACCAATCATAACGTGATCGTGGAAACGATCTCGTAAGGAATTCTGATGGAAGTCCCAACCTTCTCGCCACGCGAGATCGTCTCCGAGCTTGACCGCTTCATCGTCGGCCAGAACGACGCCAAGCGTGCCGTGGCGATCGCGCTGCGCAACCGCTGGCGCCGGCAGCAACTGCCGGAGGATCTGCGCGAAGAAGTGGTGCCGAAAAACATCCTGATGATCGGGCCGACCGGCTGCGGCAAGACCGAGATCGCGCGGCGTCTGGCGAAACTGGCCCAGGCGCCATTCCTGAAAGTGGAAGCCACGAAGTTCACCGAAGTGGGCTATGTCGGCCGCGACGTGGAAAGCATCGTGCGCGATCTCGTCGATGTCAGCATCAACATGCTGCGCGAGACCAGCCGCAAGGACGTGCAGGCAAAGGCCGAGGTGAATGCCGAGGAACGGCTGGTGACCGCCCTGGTGGGTGACGCCGCCGCCGCCGACACGCGCTCCAAGTTCCGCCGCATGCTGCGCAGCGGCGAGCTGGAGCAGAAGGAGATCGAGGTCAACGTCGCCGACGTGCCGAACAACCCGATCGGCCAGATCGATCTGCCGGGCATGCCGCCGGGCCAGATGATCAATCTTGGCGAGATGATGAAGGGCATGATGGGCCGCCAAGCGACGCCGAAGAAGATGACGGTGGAAGCCGCGCGCCGCGTGCTGGAGCGCGAGGAGGCCGACAAGCTGCTTGGACAACGACCGTCTGACCAAGGACGCGGTGCAGCACGCCGCAGGACAACGGCATCGTCTTCCTCGACGAGATCGACAAGATCTGCGCCCGCAGCGAGGGCGGCTTCCGTGGCGGCGACGTGTCACGCGAGGGCGTGCAGCGTGACCTGCTGCCGCTGATCGAGGGCACGATAGTCAACACCAAGTACGGCCCGGTGAAGACCGATCATATCCTGTTCATCGCCTCGGGCGCCTTCCATCTGGCCAAGCCCGCCGACCTGCTGCCGGAACTGCAGGGCCGCCTGCCGATCCGCGTGGAATTGTCGCCGCTGTCGCGCGACGATCTGCGCCGCATCCTGACCGAGCCCGAACACTCGCTGCTGAAGCAGTATACCGCGCTGCTGGGCACCGAGGGCGTGGCGCTGACATTCGATGACGGCGCGGTCGATGCGCTCGCCGATCTGGCGGCCGACATCAACGACCGGGTGGAGAACATCGGCGCACGGCGGCTGGCGACGGTGCTGGAACGGCTGCTGGAGGAGATCAGCTTCTCCGCCAGCGATCGCAAGGGGCGGGAAATTGTGGTCGACGCCGCCTATGTCCACGAGAAGGTGTCGCCGCTCGCGCAGAAGGGCGATCTAAGCCGCTTCATTCTGTAGCCACGGGTTGGCCTCGGCACCGCGTCGCGTCGTGAAGCGTGCGTTGCCGAGGCCGGTGCGAGCCCGCTATGGGTCGAGAACGGGATTTCAATCTGAGACACTACCGGGTAGCCGCGCGCCCTTGACGCCCTTCGCGCCACCGCGCACATGCCGCCGATGCCAGATCCCTTCGTGACCCCCGAGGAAGCCACCGCCGCCGACGCAATCGCCGCTATCGGCGAGGAACTGGATGTGTTCGACGACTGGATGGACCGCTACCAGTACATCATCGAACTCGGCCGCAAGCTGCCGCCGTTCCCGCAGGAATGGGAAGACGACGCGCATCGCGTGCCCGGCTGCCAGAGCCGCGTCTGGATGGAAGCCACAGACCGCGACGGAAAAATGTTCCTGGCTGGCGCGTCGGATGCCGCCATCGTCTCCGGGCTGGTTGCGCTGCTGCTGCGGGTCTATTCCGGCCGTATGCCGGCCGAGATCGCGGCCACCGATCCGGTGTTCCTCAAGAAACTGGGACTGATCGAGGCGCTGTCCACCAATCGCGGCAATGGCATCGCCGCGATGGCGCGCAAGATCCGTGAGGTCGCCGCCTGAGGTTCGTCAATTCCGGACGCGGTTAACGGACTTCCTTCAGCACATCGATGAAAGCCCTCAGTCCGGGCGGCACATGGCGGTGGCCGGGGTAATAGAGAAACAGGCCGGGAATCCAGGGGCACCAATCGTCCAGCACGGTGACAAGCTGTCCGCGCTCGATATAGGGGCGGGCTGAACGGTCCGACACATAGGCGATGCCCAACCCGTCCGCCGCGGCCTCGGTCATCAGTCCAGTATGGTCGAGGGTCAGCGTGCCGGGAACGTCGATGGTCAGTTCCTGGCCGTGCCTCGCAAACTCCCAGCGGAACAGCTTGCCGCTCGGCACACGCACACGAATGCAGGCGTGGTCTTTCAGGTCATCGGGCGTTCGCGGCAGGTCACGGCCGGCGAGATAGGCCGGGGAGGCGACGGTCACGAAGCGGGCCTCGCCGCCAAAGCGCACCGCGATCATGTCCTGAGGCACCGACTCGCCCAGCCTGACCCCCGCATCGAAACCTTCCGCTACGATATCGACCAGCCTGCCTTCGGTCACGAGGTCGAGCGACATCTCCGGGTGACGCACCAGGAAGGTCGGGACGACCGTTTTCAGCAGCAGCCGTGCCGCGATTTCGCTGGTGTTGATCCGCAGCGTTCCGCTCGGACGACTGCGGAAGACCTCGACCTCCTCCAGCGCCAGATCGAGATCCCGCAGTACAGGCCGCAAACGCGTGACGAGGCGCTCGCCGGCTTCGGTCGCCGACACGCTGCGGGTCGTCCGGTGCAGCAGGCGCACGCCCATGCCCGCCTCCAGCGTCCGCATCATGTGGCTGAGCGTGGAGGGCGACAGCCCCAGTTCGTCCGCGGCCTTGCGGAAGCTGCGATGCGCGACGATGGCGGCAAAGGCGGTCAGATCGCTGAGAGCCGGTTGGCCATTCATGGGTAATTTTCACCAGGTCATGCAAGATTGTCCGGATAGTTGCAGGAATTGGGAGGCTTAGCTCTGCCTCCAGGCAAGGCCGCAATCCCGCGGTCCTCCTGCAAGGTTTTCCCAATGGCCAATACCTGGTTCATCACGGGTGCCTCGTCCGGCTTCGGGCGGGTGCTGACCGAAATCCTGCTGGCACGCGGCGACCGCGTGGCGGCGACGCTGCGCAAGGCGGGTGCCCTCGATGACCTCAAGGCGCGCCATGGTGATCGCCTATGGGTCGCTTCGTTGGACGTGACCGATACGCCGGCCGTGCGCCAGGTGGTCGATCGTGCCTTCGACGCGATGGGTCGCATTGATGTCGTCGTGAACAACGCGGGCTATGGCCTGTTCGGCGCCGCGGAAGAGGTGAGCGACGAGCAGATCCGGCACCAGATCGACACCAACGTCATCGGCTCGATCCAGGTCATCCGCGCCGCCCTGCCGCATCTGCGGGCGCAAGGCGGCGGCCGCGTCCTGCAACTGTCGTCGGAGGGCGGCCAGACGGCCTACCCGAATTTCAGCCTGTACCATACGAGCAAATGGGCGATCGAAGGCTTCGTCGAGGCGGTCGCCCAGGAAGTCGCGCCGTTCAACATCGAGTTCACGATCGTCGAACCGGGCGCCACCAGGACGGAATTTGGCGCCAGCCTCGTCAGTCCGCCGCCGATGGCCGTGTACCAGAACACGCCGGCCGGCGAATTGCGTCGTTCCCTCGCGGCCGGTGCATTTCCGGTGCGCGGCGATGCCGTCAAGATGGCGCACGCGATGATCAACTCCGTCGGCCGCACCCCAGCGCCGAGGCGGCTCACCCTCGGCGGCAACGCCTACGCCCGGATCCGTGCGACGCTGGCCGATCGGCTGGCCGCCCTTGAGTCACAGAAGGACATTGCGCTGTCGGTCGACACGGATGACTGACGCCACGAACGCCGGGCGCCCGCGTGGCAGGTGCCCGGTGATCCGGTCCGGCAGCACTCAACCGAGCCGGGCAAGAATCTCCGGCAGCAGCCTCGTGTCGCCCAGGGCCAGGACGCTGTGGTCGGAAGTCAGCGTCAGGCGCCGCCCGGCCCAATCGGTCATGCTGCCGCCGGCATTGCGCACGATGGCGTCCTCGGCCGCGTAGTCGTGCAGGAAGAACCCGTCCGACACCACCGCGTCGATCCGCCCGGCCGCGAGCAGGCCGAACACGAAGAACGTGTCGCCGTTCACGGTCGTCCGGCAGGCCCGCCGCAACGGCGCCAGCACGCCGGCCCGGTGGGCGCAGAATAAATCGTAGCCCATCGTGCTCACCACCGCCTGCGCCAGCGACGCGCAGGGCCGCACCCGGACCGGGTTGCCGTTCCAGGTGGTGCCGTGCCCGTCCGCCCCCAGCCAGCGGTCGCGCGTCAACGGCTGCTCGGACAGGCCGAGCACGATCTCACCACGACACGCCAGCGCGATCAGCGTGCCGAACAGCGGCAGGCCCTGGATGAACTCCTTGGTGCCGTCCAGCGGATCGATGATCCATACAAATTCGGCGTCGGATCGTTCGGCGCCGAACTCCTCGCCGATCACGCCATGCGACGGATGCGCCGCACGGATCGCCTCGCGCAACGCCGTCTCGACAGCCCGGTCCACCTGGGTCACCGGCGAGCCGTCGCCCTTGGTGTCCACCGAGATCGGGCCGCGCGCGAACCCACGCAGCAGATCGGCCGCGATGTCTCCGAGGCGGTGGGCGAAGGCGAGCAGTTCGCTGGGGCAGGGTGTCATGACCCGGCGTCCCCGTCGTCCACCATTGCCGCCACGTTGTCGGCGAGCATCGCCAGCGCCCGGCTCATGGCCGCCACATAGTCGCTCAGCGCCGGCGAGGCCGGGGTCGCCGTCAGCCGCAGCGTGCGCACATTGGGGGATCTGCGCTCGTCACCGCGGCGCACCGCCACCTGGGCCAGCAGCACGATGGTGCCGTTGGCGTCGGCATCGAACCGCTGCACGTCGATCTCCACGATGCGGTCGGGGTTGGTCGAAATCGCCCCGCTCTCGGCGAACACGGCGGTGCCCGGCAGCCGCTCCACCAGGTCCTCGGTGAACACGCGCTCCAGCATGCTGCCCAGCGGCTCGCCCCAGCGGTCGTTGGCGGCCAGCAGCAGCCGGTACTGCGCGTTGGTGTGGACGATCTCCGGCCGGTCGAGGTAGGCGGCCAGCGCAATGCGGCGCAGTTCCACGCTGCGCACGGCGCTATGCCGCACCGGCCCGGGCTGCGGGGCCAGCGTATAGAGGTTCGGATTGGGCGAGGCGCAGGCGGCGAGCAGCGCCGCCAGTGCGAGCACGGCAAAGCGGCGCATCATGGGCTTCCTGCCCGGTCGGTGCGCCCGCGAATCAGCGCCTCCGGGTGCTGATCGAGGTAGTCGGCGAGCAGGCGCACCGACCGGGCAGTGTCGCTGAGCTGGTCGAGCAGCCGCGACACGTCGCGACGGAACTGCGAGTTCTCGCCGTAGCCGGCATCGGTCGAGCCGACCAGCCTGCCGGCGCGGTCCACCGCCGTCTGCAAGCCCTGCATGATCTCCGGTAGCCGCTTCAAAGCCGGTTCGACGCTGGCATCGGCCTTGGTCACCAGTGCCTGCACGCCCTGCAGTGTCTCGGTCAGTTCGTGGAGGCTTTGTTTCAGGTCCGGGTTGCTGGTCACGCCGCGCACGCCGGCCAGCGACTCATTGAGGTTGCGGCCGATATCCTCCAGCGGCAGCGCATCGACCTTGCGCAGGATCTCGCTGATGTTGGTGGTGATGCTGTCCAGGCCACCGGGCACGGTCGGCAGCACGATCGTATCGCCGGCCTGGGTAGGGGTCGCGGGCGGCACGTCCGTGAAAAAGTCGAAGGCCACCAGCAGCTGCCCGGTCAGGTAGTTGGCCGAGCGGAGCTGCGCCCGCAGGCCGCGCTGCACCAGCCGCCGGGCGAGTTCCATCGTGTCGAGTTCACCGCGCTGATCGGGTTGCACCATGCGCTCGGGCTGCACCTCCAGCGCGATCGCGACTCGGGGGTTCGTGCCGTCCGGATTGAATTGCAGGTTGATGTTGGTAACGTTGCCGATCTGGATGCCGAACAGTTCCACCGGGGCGCCGACCGAGAGGCCACGCACCGAGCCCCGGACATAGATCAGGAACTTGAGGCGCCGGCGGTAGCCGGCGGCGGCGGCGACGGCTTCGTCGTGGTACAGCGTGAAGGTGGCGTTAGGCGGGCTCGGCAGCTCTGCCCGCGCCGGCGCGGGCGTGTCGAACGCGACACCGCCCGACAGCGCGGCCTGCAGGCTCTCCAGCCGGATCTGTACGCCCTGTGCGCCGAGGTCGACGGAAACGCCGGATGCGTTCCAGAAATGCGTGCCCTGATGCACATAGCTGTCATAGGGCCGCCGGATGAAGACGTGCAAGGGAATGGTTGTCGGCGGCTCCTCGCTCGGATGTACGTCGTAGCCCAGCACCTCACCCACCACGATGCCGTGGTAGAATACCGGCGAGCCGCTCGCGAGCTGGCCGATGTGGTCGGTCAGGAGCGTGAACGACTCTCCCGGTTCGTCGGAGCGGACGGCCGGCGGCTCCTCCAGCCCAGTAAAATCGGTCTGCGGCGTGCCGCGCGTGGAGCCGGGGTCCATTTCGATATACGCGCCGGAGATCAGGGTTTCGAGGCCGGAGATGTTGCCGCCGGCCAGCCGCGGTCGGACGACCCAGAAACGTGCGGTGGACGTCAGGTACCGCGCAGCCTCGCTGCGCATGTCGGCGTGGACCTCCACATGCGACATGTCGGGGGCCAGGGTGATGCTGTGGACGGTGCCCAGATCCACCGCCTTGTGGCGAATCTTGGTCTGTCCGGCGGCCAGCCCATCGGCGGTCAGGAAGTTGATCTCGATGTTCGGCCCCCGCTCGGCAATGGCCTGCCACACCAGGAAGCCGGCAACCAGGACGGCCACGATCGGGATCGCCCAGATGAAATGGAACGGCCGGCGGGTCTGCACCCGCGCCTCCGGGACGTCCTTGGGCGCGCCACCTGGCGGCCCGGGGGCGGCGGCCGGATCCGGTATGTCGGTCATGCCCGCGTGTCGATCATTGTCTGTTGTATCCGGCGGCGTCCCACATCAGGCGCGGGTCGAAGGCGTGGGCGGCGAGGATGGTCAGGATCACCACGCTACAGAACGCCACGGCGCCCACGCCCGGATAGACCGAGGCGAGGGGGCCCATGCGCACCAGCGCGGTCAGGATCGAGATCATGAACACGTCGATCATCGACCAGCGGCCGACCGAATCGACGATCCGGAACAGCACGGTCCGCTCCCGCAGTCCGGTGCGGGCGTGGCGGCGCGTGCTGACCAGCAGCACGGCGAGCCCGACCAGCTTCAGCAGTGGCACGGTGATGCTGGCGAAGAACACCAGCGCGGCCAATGGCCACATGCCGGCAGCCCCGAGTTCCAGCACGCCGCTGAGGATCGTGGTCGAGTCGCCGCGCCCCAGGTGCACGATGGTCATCACCGGCAGAACGTTGGCCGGCACGTACAGCGCGGCCGCAGCGGCCAGCAGCGCCCAGGTGCGTCTCAGACTGTCGACCTTGCGGGGCCGTGATTTTCGCGCCGCAGCGCGGGCAGACGGAGGTCGAATGGCTGACCAGCCCGCAACTGTCGCAACCGGTCAGTCGCCCGCTGCCATGTGCCACCGGATGATGGGTGATCCGCGCGGCGGTGAGGCCGCGGCGTTCCAGCCCTTCCCACACGGCTTCATGGTCCAGCACGCTTTCCGCTGCCACCGTCGCCACCATCAGCGCGCCGAGCGCGAACACCGCGCCGCCGACCTCGACATGCGCGATGGCCACCAGTCTCGTATAGGCGACGAACACGCCAAGCAGGAACACCTCGACCATCGACCATGGGGCGAGCCATTCCACCCATCGAAACACGGCATGAAGATATCGGGGTGGATCGGACAGCCGCAAGCCGAGCAGCACATAGGCCAGCGCGACCAGCCGGGCCAGCGGCGCAAGCACAGTCGTGACCAGGACCGCGAGGGCGAGTTCCCACACGCCTTGCTGCCCGAGTTCCATGGGCCCGGTCAGCAGCGAGGTGGTGCGGTCGCGACCCTCGATGGCGACATTCATGAACGGCAGGCCGAGCGCCAACGCGAACAGCACCAACCCGGTGATGGCCAGCGCCAACGAGCGGCCGACTGGGTCCACGCGTCGGCGCCGCAGCACGGCCGAGCACCGCGAGCAGCGCGCGACCGCGCCGCGTGGCAGCGCCGGCAGCCGCTGGATCAGGCCGCAATCGGGGCACTCGCGCAGCCGCCCATCCAGCGGAACGGCTTCGGCTGTCAGGATTCGGGGCGCGGCGGCCCAGGTACCAACGAACGGTTGCATTACGCGCTCCACAACGTCCAGTCACGCTCATCGTTGCGACACGGACTGGCGAGCGCCTTACGTTGCCGAACCGGCGGCATTCTACCCGCCCACGGCGCAAAACGATAGCGGGCGGGGCGCGGCCGGTACATGACGCGCGCGTCATCCCTTGACTTTCCGCCCGCCGCATCCTTTCTACGCGCCCTCGGGTCCGGTCCTGGTGAAGCAATCCGGTACCGGTAGGGGTGTAGCTCAATTGGCTAGAGCGCCGGTCTCCAAAACCGGAGGTTGGGGGTTCGAGACCCTCCACCCCTGCCATCCGATCCCCGCTCCGGGGTGACATCCCGGCGCGGCCCATCTGTCAGTGCGAAAGGCTTTAGAGGAGCATGACCGGCGTGGCGTTCGAACCGGCGAAATTCATCCGCGAGGTGCGCAGCGAGGTGGCCAAGGTCACCTGGCCCTCCCGCAAGGAGACGCTGGTGACGACCGGTCTGGTCTTTGCCATGGCGGCTCTGGCCACCGTCTTCTTCTTCGTGGCCGATCAGATCATCGGCATCGGCGTGCGAACGCTGTTCGGCGCCGGGAGCTGAGGGGAACGTCATGGCCAAGCGATGGTACGTGGTCCACGTCTACTCGGGCTTCGAGAAGAAGATCGCCCAGCAGATCAAGGAACAGGCGGCGCAGAAGGGTCTCGCCGACCAGTTCGACGAGGTGCTGGTCCCCTCCGAAGAGGTGGTGGAGCTGCGGCGCGGCCAGAAGGTGAACGCGGAACGGAAATTCTTCCCAGGCTATGTGCTGGTGAAGATGGAGCTGACCGACGACGCCTGGCATCTGGTGAAAGACACGCCCAAGGTCACCGGCTTCCTCGGCACCAAGCTGCGTCCGTCGCCGATCACGGACGCCGAGGCGGACCGGATCATGAGGCAGGCGCAGGAAGGTGTCGAACGGCCGCGTCCGGCCATCCTGTTCGAGGTCGGCGAGCAGGTGCGCGTGGCCGACGGCCCGTTCACCAGCTTCAACGGCATTGTCGAGGAGGTCGACGAGGAACGCGGCCGGGTGAAGGTGAGCGTGTCGATCTTCGGCCGCTCGACGCCGGTGGAACTGGAATACGGGCAGGTCGAGAAGCTGTAGGGACCGGCCGCCGGCCCGCAATCAGGCCCGCTTGCGGGCGGGTTTTGTGGGTTTTTTCGGTGCGGCCTGCCTGGGCTTCGCGGGCTGCGGCTTCGCACGGGCCGGTTTTGCGTCACCTGCCAGGCTGTTCTTGAGTGCCGCCATCAGATCGACGACGTTGCCGCGGTCATCCTCCGGTTCCGGCTCCGCGCTCAGGCCTTCGCCACGCAGCTTCGCGTCGATCAGCTCGCGCAGCCGCGCCGCGTAGCGGTCCTGCATGTCGGCAGGGTTGAACGCCCCGCTCTTACGGTCGACCAGCTGGGTGGCAAGCTCGACCATCTCGGCATCCGGCCGCAGGTCCGGAATGTCGGCAAAGACATCGTCCGGGTCGAGCAGCTCGCTGGCGTCGCGCAGCGTATGCACGACCAGCCCGCGCCCCAGCGGCATGATGGCGACCGCCCGCTCCCGCCGCGCGATCACGAGCCGCGAGAGCGCCACGCGCTTGCTGCGCGCGATGGCCTCGCGCAGCACCACATAGACATCCACGGCCGAGTCGCCGTCCGGCACCAGATAGTAGCTGGTATCGTAATAAATCGGGTCGATCGCATCGGCACGAACGAATTTGTCCACGTTCAGCACCGAGGAACTGTCGATCCGCGCGCTCTCGAAATCCTCGTCGGTCAGAATGAGGTAGTGGTCCTTCTTGAACTCGTAGCCGCGTTCCAGATCGCGGCGCGAGAGTTCGTCGCCGGTCTCGGCGTCCTGCGTCACCATCCGCACGCGGTGGCCGGTGTCGGGATTGATGAAGTGGAAGTGCAGGCTGGCGGACTCGCGATGCGCGGTCACCAGCGCCACGGGGCAGGACACCAGCGCCAGACGCAGATGCCCATGCCAGATCGCATGCTCGGCCATCAGCTTTTCTCCGCGTCCGGCAGCGCGCGGGCCGCCTGCGCGAAGCCGTCCCAGGGGTCACCCCGCAGCCGCGCCAATCGTGCCGGCACCGTTCGCAAGGTGAATGCCCCCGGATCGAGCTTGTCCGTCACCTCGCGCCACGCGAGTGGTGTCGCCACGCCGGCGCCCAGGGCGGGCGCGCGGCGAGAACGAGGCGACGGCCGTGGCGCCCAACCCGTTGCGCAGCCAATCGACCAGAATATGCCCGCGCCGCCGCTCTTTCGGCACCGAGGCGACGTAACGGTCCGGCGCGTCCGCCTCCATCCGCCGTGCGAAGGCGTGGCACCAGCTCGCGCGCCACGTCCCAGTCGGCGCGAGGGCACCAGCGGCGCCACGACATGCAGCCCCTTGCCGCCGGAGGTGCGGCAGAACCCGCTCGAGCCCGATGCCGCTTCAGCCGCTCGCGGACCTCGCTTGGCGGCCGCGACCACCTCGGCGAACGCCACGCCCTCGCCGGGATCGAGGTCGAACACCAGGCGATCGGGGTGCAGGGGATCGGCTTCGGTGGCCCCCCAGGTGTGCAGTTCGATCGGCGCCGAACTGGGCGGCGGCAACCAGGCCGCGACGTGTCGTCGATGGCCAGGTATGGCGCGCCGTCGGCCTCGCCGCCACGAATCTGCGGCGGGAAGCCTTTGCCTGCATGCTTCTGGAAGAAATGTTCGCCGGCAATTCCGTCCGGGCAGCGCACGAGCGCCAGCGGCCGGTGCGCGATGCCGGGCAGCGCGCGGTCGGCGACAGCGAGCCAGTATTCGGCAAGGTCGCGCTTGCTGATATCCGGCCAGAGTTCGCGGTCGGGGTGGGTGACTGCGATGCCCGCCACCTCGCTGGCGTGGCCGGGCGCGCGTGCATGCACGGTAGTCGCGTGCGGCTTGGCGACAGACATGGCGGCCTTCCTTTCCTCTCGTCGCACGGCTGGAGCATGCAGATCCGGTTTTCGCCGCCGGCGGCGCGAGCGTGCGGCGTGGCGCCTCCGCATCGGGCACGTCGCGCACGACCTCGCCTGCCGACTTGTCCTCGCGTAGGCCGAGGAAGACCGCGTGGCGCAGCCGTCCGGCGCCGCTCCAGCCATGGTGCTGACCTCGACGACGAGTCTCCGGCCGTACCCAGGTGATGCCGTGGTCCGGCGGCTCGCCGGCGTACAGCAGACCGGCCGGCGGGTCGGCGCGCAGCGTGGCGAGCCGGTGGCGCAAGCGAGGCAAGTTCCCGCTCCGAGAAGCCGGTGCCGACGCCGCCCACGTAGTGCAGCGTGCCATGATGCGTCGTAGAACCCGAGATGCAGCGAGCCGAGTCCGCGTACGGCTGCCGTCCGGCCGGGTCCAGCCGACGCACGACGAATTCCTCGCGGTCCTGGCATTTCAGCTTGATCCAGGACTGCGTCCGCGCCCGGCCCGATAGGGCGCGTCCGCGCGTTTGCAGATGATGCCCTCCAAGCCGAGTGCGCAGGCGCGTTTGCCGCTGCATCGCGCCCGGCATCGTCGCGACGTCATCGCTGTAGCGCAGCACGTCGCCCCAGTCCGACAGGCCGCGCAGCGCGCCTTGCGGTCATCCAGCCGGCAGGGCGCAGGTCCCAGCCCTCCAGGTGCAGCAGATCGAACGCGTAGAAGAAAAGCGCCCGATCGCGGCCTGTCGACAAGGCGGCCTGCAGATCGGCGAAATTGGAAATGCCGTTCTCGCGCAGCGCCACCAGTTCTCCATCCAGCACCGCCGTTTGCGGCGTCGCCGGCGAACGGCCCGCGCGATGGCGGGCAGGCGCGCCGGTCCAGTCCTGGCCGTTACGGGTGACCAGGCGCACCGAGCCGCCGTCCAGCGAACGCGAGCAGCCGATAGCCGTCGAATTTCACCTCGCTGAGCCAGTCCTCAACCCTCCGGTGGCGATTCGACCAGGCTCGCCAGTTGCGGGGCCTGCGTGGTTGGCGGCGTGCCGCGGACGGCACCCGCCGCCGGGGCGGCAGCTGCCTTGCGTGCCGGCGGCTGGGCGCCGCCGTCTCAGCAGTGTCTGTTCCAGGACGGTCGCGTCCGCGCCGGCCTGTTCCTTGTCGTCGTGTTCCTTGATGAGCAGCCAGTTCTCGCCGCGCTCCTTGGGCCGGGGCTTCAGCCGCACCAGCACGAAGCCGCCGTTCAGCCGGCCGCCGTTCAGGTGGAATTTCAGCTCGCCGTTGCGCAGCCCGGCCTCGGCGTCGCCAATTGGCTGCCAGGTGCCGCGATCCCAGGTCTCCACCGTGCCGGCGCCGTACTGGCCAGCCGGGATGCGACCCTGGAAATCGGCGTAGTCGAGCGGATGGTCTTCGACATGCACGGCCAGCCGCTTGTCGCCTGGGTCCAGCGAGGGGCCTTTCGGCACCGCCCAGCTCCACAGCACGCCGCCGTGCTCCAGCCGGAAATCCCAGTGCAGCCGGCGGGCAGCGTGTTTCTGGACCACGAAGATCGGCTCGTTCCCCCGCTTGGCGCCTTCGCCGGCGGCGGCTCCGCCGTCACGGTGAAATCGCGGCGCGCCCGATACGTGTCGATGCCGCGGCCGGGAGTGGCGCGCGGGTGGCTCGTACCTGTGGCAGGGCGGGCGGGCATTTGCCGGCAACGCCGCCCGGCGCCGGGCGGTTCCGCTTACGGGTCGATGCACAGGCTCCAGCGCCGTGAACTGAACCACGCGATTTCGGGCGGCGCCGGCCCACGCCGCAGGTTGGTCACGCGGTCCAGGCCGCCACGGCTGAACGCCGTCCCCAGCGCCGCCCGTGTCGCCGGATCGCCCGCTGTCGATCCCTCGGCGAAAATGAACCCCACCTTGCCCCGGAAATGCGCGGCATAGCCTGACGCAGTGCGCGTCACCACCAGCACCGCCGCCTGAGCCGAGCGGCGCGGTCGCGATCGCGGGTCCGGCACGCCGGCCGGAAACACCAGGCGGCCGCCGACCGTGAGGTGGTCAAGCCACGCGTCCGCCGGATCGGCGAGCGCGAAGTTCACGTAGATCCGCTGCGTCGGCTCGGTCGGGAACCCGGCCCCGTCGCCATGCACCACACGCACCCATGGCCACGGCTTGAGGTTCTCGCGCGCCATGCCCGCCAGCCGCGCATCGTATTCCACCGCAACGACCTTCCCGCCCGGGCCGGTCAGTTCGGCCAGCAACGCCGTGTAGTAGCCGCCGCCGATGCCGACATGCAGCACATGGTCGCCCGGCTGCACGCCCAGCCGGCACAGCATCATCGCATGCAGCGCCGGGCTGCCATTGTTCAGGGCCTTGTCGGCATCCAGCTCCACCAGCAGGTCGCCGTCATAGAGCTGTGCCGGGTCGCTGACCGTGCTCCGGGCCATACCCTGGCCGAGGATGGTCCAGGGCGGCGGCCCCAGGAAACGCTTCGCGCGGCACGGCGGCGTAGGCGGCGAACAGCCTGGGGTCCGGCAGCGCGCCGGTCAGCAGCCGCGCATAGGCGCGCCGGGCCTCGGCGGTGCTGGCCGCTGTCACACGGCGCCCCGCAGATCCAGCAGGAATGCCGGCAGGCCGATCTGCCGGTGCGTGGCCAGCCGTGCCGCCAGCAGCACCGCACGGGTGGCGGCGACGGCGCTGTCGAAATCGCGGTTCACCACGACATGGTCGAACTCCGCCCCGTGGCTGATCTCGTCGCGGCGCGGCCCATGCGGCGTGCGATCTCCGCCTCGTCGTCGCTGCCGCGCGCGCGCAATCGTGCCTCCAGCGCCGCGAGCGACGGCGGCAAGATGAACACGCCGACCACATCGCCCGGCAGCGCCGCGCGCAACTGTCGATGGCCCTGCCAGTCGATGTCGAACACCACGTCGCGGCCGGCGCCGAGCGCCGCCTCCACCGGGGCGCGCGGCGTGCCGTAGCTGTGCCCGAAGCACCTCGGCGTGCTCCAGCAGCTCGCCGCGCGCGACCATCGCGTCGAACGTGGCCTGGTCGCGGAAATGGTAATGCACGCCGTCCTGCTCGCCGGGGCGCGGGGCGCGCGGGTGGTCACGCTGACCGACAGCGACAGGTCTGGCTCCGCCGCCAGCAGCGCGCGCGTGATCGAGCTCTTGCCGGCGCCCGAGGGCGCGGCGAGCACCAGGCACAGGCCGCGGCGTGCGATACGCCGTCACTCGATGTTCTGCACCTGCTCGCGCAGCTGCTCGATCGCCGCCTTCAGCTTCAGGCCGGTGGCGGTCAGCGGCATGCTGGCCGACTTGCTGCACAGCGTGTTGGCCTCGCGGTTGAACTCCTGCACCAGAAAGTCGAAGCGCCGCCCGATCGGCGCTGCCTCCGTCAGCAGCAGCGCGGGCGGCCTCGATATGGCTGGCCAGCCGATCCAGTTCCTCGCGCACGTCCGAGCGGGCGGCGAGCAGAGCGACTTCCTGCGCGATTCGCTCCTCAGGCAGCGATGGCGCTTCGCGCAGCAGTCGCGCAGGCTTTCCAGCATGCGCGCGCGATGTGCCGCCGGCTGGTCGGCGGCCTCCGCCGTCGCCTGGTCGCGCAGAACGGCGATCTCGTCCAGCAGGCCGGTCAGCGTCGCAGCGAGCCGCGCGCCCTCGCCTTGGCGAGCGACGACCAGCGCGTCCAGCGCCTCGGCAAAGCCGGCGCGGACGGCTTCGAGCTGCGCAGCGGCACCGGGTTCGTCCTCGGTGGTGCTGGCGGGCCGCAGCACGCCTGGCAAAGCCAGCAGCGCCTCGGCGCGTGGCGGCGGGGCGCCAGGGATGCGCATGGCCAGTTCGAGCGCCAGCACCAGGACCTGCTCCAACGCCGCCGGGTCGGGGGCCAGCTTCGGCGCGTCCTCCCGCTTGACGGTCAGGTTGGCCGTGACATTGCCGCGCTTGAGCTGCTTTCCACGCCACGTCGCGCAGACCGGCTTCCAGCATGTCGCAGCCGGCGGGCAGGCGCAGGCGCAGCTCGAGTCCGCGACCGTTGACACTGCGTAGCTCCCACGCCCAGGCGAAGCCGTCACTGCCGCCGGCGCTGCGGCCGAACCCTGTCATCGAGGCGAGCGTGGCGGAAGCATTGGCGGAACGCATGCGGTGACCCTTCGGAACTGCGGCGATCTTCTAGCCGGCATTGCTCGCCGGATCACGCATGGATGTGGCACGCGAAATAAGGCGCCGACGGCCCCATAGTGCCCAGCGTGGCGACGTTAAGCGCTGTGGCAGATGACGAGGAGACGGTGATGCGAGGTTGGACCAGGGGACAGTGGGGTTCCGTCCTGCACGATGCCCGCCACGGACCGCTGCCGGTCCTGATCCTGGTCCTCACCTTCCTCGCCGGCCTTGTGGACGCCACCAGCTTCATGGGCCCAGGCCGTGTCTTCGTCGGCAACATGACCGGCAACATCATCGTCCTCGGGCTGTCCCTGGGCGACTCGGCGCGCTTCTCGCTGCCGGCGTCGATGGCCGCGATCGCGGCGTTCCTGGCCGGTGCGGTGGCCAGCGGCTGGCTTCGCGACGGCTTCGGTGCCAATCGAGGCCTGCTGCTGGCTGCGACCGCCGC
This sequence comes from uncultured Pseudomonadota bacterium, assembly GCA_963764895.1. GTDB lineage: Bacteria > Pseudomonadota > Alphaproteobacteria > Acetobacterales > Acetobacteraceae > CAVXUK01. The sequence continues at coordinate 657,728 of CAVXUK010000004.1, read as the reverse complement.
CGCCGAGTTCGTGCTGGTGGCGGTCACGCTGGTGCTGGCGCTGGGTCTGAGCGACCACGATTGGCAACGCAGTTTTGCGTTCATCGTGCTGCTGGCCGTCGCCATGGGGGCGCAGAACGCCACCGCCGTCCGCATGGGCGTCTCCGGCCTGTCGACGACGGTGCTGACCACGACACTGAGCGGGCTCGCCGCCGGCTCGCCGATCGGCGGCGGCGGTTGCGGCCCGGCGGAGCTTGAGCGGCGGGCGGCGGCCGTCGTGGCGATGCTGCTTGGGGCGGGGATGGGCGCGCTGCTGCTCCTGCATACCGGGGTCGTGGCCGTGCTGGTCCTGGGGCTGGCTCTGCTCGCACTGACCGCCGTGGCCGCCTACGTTGCTGCGCGCGCGGCCCCGCCCTGGACGGCGCCGCCATGAGGTCGCCCCCCGACGCGGCGGCGTCGAAGACCGGCGCGTCTGGTCGGGCCGCCGGCTTGCCGTGGCGCGACCGCGCCACACCTAATCCCTCGCCATCGCAACGGGCAAAAAAGGAACCAGTCATGCCGTATGCCAATCCGGGAGTGCATCAGATCAAGGTCGGTGACGCCGTCGTCACCGCGCTCAACGACGGCCAGTTCGACGCGGACATCAGCTGGGTGGTCGGCATCCCGGCCGAGGACGGCATCGCCCTGTTGCGCGACAGCTTCCGCGTCGTGCCGCCGCGCATTACGGTCACTTGCTTCCTGCTCGAATTCGCCGGCAGGAAGGTGCTGATCGATGCCGGTGCCGGCGGCGCCTATGGCGTCGTGCTCGGTCACGCCAAGGAACGGCTGGCCGCGCTTGGCGTGGCGCATGACGCGATCGATACGGTGCTGGTGACGCACGCGCATGTCGACCACGTCAACGGCTTGCTGGACAGCGCCGGCGGCGCGGCGTTCGCCAACGCGGACCTGATCATCGCCGCTGCCGAAACAGATTTCTGGCTGAACCCCGAGGTGCAGGCGCGCGCGCCGGAAGCAGCGCAGGGCAGCTTCACCCATGCCCAGCAAGGCCTCGCGCCGTACCGCGAGCGGATGCGGACGATCGCCGATGGCGAGGAGGTATTGCCCGGCGTCACCGCACGGGCGCTGCCCGGCCATACGCCGGGCCATACCGGCTGGCAGATCGCCTCAGGGGCCGACACGCTGCTGATCTGGGCCGACGTGGTGCATCTGCCCGGCATCCAGTTCGCTCGCCCGGAAGCCGGCCTGGCGTTCGATATCGATGTCGAACAGGCGCGTGCCACGCGCGCGCGGGTGCTGGACATGGCCGCCACCGACCGGCTGATGGTCGCCGGCATGCACCTGGATTTCCCCACTTTCGGCCACGTCCGGCGCGTCGGCGCGGGCTACGCGTTCGAGCCGGTGGTATGGGCGCCGACCGCAACCGGTCCGTTCGCGGGCTGAAACGGTCAGCGGGCGGCCGGGGCCGCCCGCGCTTCTCCGTGCTTGATGGCGGGCGGCTCAGGCCGCCCGCTGCTTTTCCATGTTCGGCAGGAACGCCGTCAGCAGGCCGATCGTCGGCAGGAAGGCGCAGATGCGGTAGACCGTCTCGATGCTGGTCCAGTCGGCGAGTTGGCCCAGGAATGCCGCGCCCAGCCCGCCCATGCCGAAGGCGAAGCCGAAGAACAGGCCGGAGATCGTGCCGATCTTCCCCGGCACCAATTCCTGCGCATAAACCACGATGGCCGAAAATGCTGAGGACAGCACCAGGCCGATCGGCACCGCCAGCACCACGGTCCAGGTCAGTCCGACATAGGGCAGCACCAGCGTGAACGGCAGCACGCCCAGGATCGATACCCAGATGACGTATTTGCGGCCGATCCGGTCGCCGAACGGTCCGCCGAAGAACGTGCCGACGGCGGTCGCCGCCAGGAACACGAACAGATCCAGCTGCGCCGACTCCACCGAGATGCCGAAGCGGTGCATCAGATAGAACGTGAAGTAGCTGCTGATGCTCGCGAGATAGAAGAACTTGGAGAACATCAGTGCGATCAGGATGCCGATCGAGGCCCGCACCCGCGCCGGCGACAGGCCGTGCCCGCCCGCAGCGGCCCGCCTTGCCTTGGCCGCACGCGTGGCCAGCCCACGCACGTACCAGCGGCCGACGCTGCCCAGGATCACCATGGCCAGCAGCGCCACCAGCGAGAACCACGCCACGCTGCGCTGCCCGGACGGCATCACGATGAACGCGGCCAGCAGCGGCCCGAGCGCCGAGCCGGCATTGCCGCCGACCTGGAACAAGCGATTGCGCCAGACCATGCTGCCCGCCCGAGGCATAGCGCGCCATGCGCGAGGCTTCGGGATGGAACACCGACGACCCGAGGCCGATGGTCGCCGCCGCCACCGATCACCATCGGCAGGCTGGAAGCGACGCGACAGCAGCAGCAGCCCGACCAGCGTAAAGCCCATGCCCATGGCCAGCGAATACGGCATCGGCCGCTTGTCGGTGACGATCCCCACCACCGGTTGCAGCAGCGAGGCGGTGAGCTGGAACGCCAGCGTGATCAGTCCGACCTCGCCGTAGCTCAGCCCGAGGTCGGTCTTCAGCATCGGATACAGCGCCGGCAGCAGCGACTGCATCGTGTCGTTGAGCATGTGCGACACCGAAAGTGCCAGCAGGATGCTGAAGGTGGCGGCCTCGGCGGCGCCGGCCGGCAGATGCCCGACCATTGGTGTCGGCATCGTCACCTGTTTCTGCATAAATCGTCTCCGGTGCGAATGCACGCACTATGGCCAAACCCGTCGGCCCGACCAATTGGCGTCTTCGTTCACGCGCGCAACGCTGGAATGCGCCGGTTTGCGCCCCTCGATTTGCTCCGGGGGTGCCGCGCCGCTATGGTCCGCGCGGCGTAGCCCCCGTCCCCGGCGTGGCACGCGCGCGCCATTCATTGAGGACGTCCGTGGCTCGATATTTTCGACGAGGTCGACGAAGACCTCCGCGCCGACCGCGCGCAGGCGCTGCTGAAGCGCTACGGCGGCGCGTGGTCGGCGCGGCGGTGCTGGTGGTGGTCGCGCGTCGGCGGCTGGCGGGCGTGGGAGTGGCAGCAGGCCAGCGGACCGCGGCGATCGCCGACCAGCTACCTTGCCGGCAGCGCAGACCGCCGACACGCAGAAAGGTCCGGGCCGCGCAGGCCGCCGTCGCGCAGTTCGCCGCGGTCGCCGCGCAAGCGCCCCCGGCTACCGGAGCCTGGCGCGACTGCGCGAGGCCGGGCTGAAGGCGCAGGCGGGCGACCTCGCCGGGCGCGAGCGCGCTGTGGGACCAGGTGGCCGGCGACGGCGGCGCCGACCCGTTGCTGCGCGATCTCGCGAGCCTGGAATGGGCGATCCACCAGATCGACACCGGCGATCCGTCGTCGGTGGCGGCGCGGCTCGGTCCCGCTCGCCCCGCCGGACAGCCCGTTCCACCCGCTCGCCGCGGAAGCGCTGGCGATGCTGGACCTGCGGCAGGGCAAGACCGGCGCGGCGCGGAGATACGCTCGGAGCGCTGGCGCGACGATCCGGACGGCGCCGAGGGTGTGCGTCAGCGCGCCGAGGGCATGCTGGCACGGCTGGGCGGCTGAGCAATGGCATGAGCATGTCCAGACCTACGGCTGACGCGCCGCGCTGCGATGCTGTTGCCGCTCGCCGCCACCGGCTGCAGCCCGTTCGACGATTGGTTCGGCGACAAGAAGACGCCGCTGCCCGGCACGCGGATCGGCATGTTCGGCGGCACGCGCGCGGCCTGACGATCGACAACCCCGCGGGCCGCCCCGTCACGCTGCCGCCGGCGGTGGCGAATGCCGACTGGCTTCAAGCCGGGGGCGTCGCGTCGCACGAGATGGGCAATCCGGCCGCGCGCGACACGCTGGAGCAAGTCTGGACGGCACCGATCGGCGACGGCGGCGGCTACCGCGAAGAAAGTCACCGCGCGCCCGGTCGTCAGCGACGGCCGCGTCTTCGCGATGGACAGCAGCGCTGTCGTCAGCGCGCACGACGCGAACGCAGCGGTGCACGCGGTCTGGCGCTTCGCCACCCAGGCGGAGCGACGCACGACCGAGCACCAATGTCGGCGGCGGCATCGCGCTGGACGGCGAGCACCTCTACGCCGCCACCGGCCTGGCCGACGTGCTGGCGATCGATGCCGCGACCGGCAAGCAGCACTGGCGCAAGTCGCATTCCCACTGCCGGCCCGCCGGCCCGACCATCGCCGAAGGCAAGCTGTTCACTTCCCACGATCGACGACCAGTTGCTTGCGCTGTCCGCTGCCGATGGCAGCCGCGTGTGGTCGCTACCAGGCGGCACACTCGCCGAAACCACGGTGCTCGGCCTGCCCGCGCCGGCCTATGCCGACGGGCTGGTGGTGGCCGGGTTCGGATCGGGCGAGCTGGTTTGCCTGCGTGCCGCCAGCGGTGCGGTCACCTGGACGGACAGCCTCGCCTCGCTGCGCGGCCGGACCTCGCTGATCGACCTGTCGGCGATTCGCGGCATGCCGGTGATCATCGAGGGGCGGGTCTATGCCATCGGCCTCGGCGGCCTGATGGTATCGATCGACCTGCGCTCCGGCCGGCGGCTGTGGGAGCGCGACATCGGCTCGGGCGAGTCGCCCTGGGCGGCGGGGGACTGGTTGTTCGTGGTGACCAGCGACCTGGAGGCAGTGGCGATCAACCGGCAGGACGGGACCATCGCCTGGGCCACGCAGATGCCGCGCTGGGAGAATGAGGCCAAGCAGGAAGACCCGATCCACTGGGTCGGCCCGGTGCTGGCCGGCGGCCGGCTGGTGCTGGCGAGCAGCAACAAGCAGTTGGCATCGGTCAACCCGCTCAACGGCAAGATCATGGCCACGCAGGCGCTGGCCGGCCCGGCAGCGGTGGCGCCCGTGGTCGCCGGCGGCACGGTGTTTGTGGTCACCGACGACGGCGCGCTGCTGGCGCTTCGGTAGCCTGCGCCATGCTTCCCACAGTGGTCATCGTCGGCCGCCCGAACGTTGGGAAGTCGACGCTGTTCAACAAGCTGGCCGGCCGCCGCGTCGCGCTGGTGGCCGACACGCCGGGCGTAACACGCGACCGGCGTGAAGCGGAGGCGACCCTGCGCGGCCGCACCGTGCGGCTGATGGACACTGCCGGTCTCGAGGAAGCCGCCCCCGAGACGCTGCCCGGCCGCATGCGCGCTTCCTCGGAAGCCGCCGTGGCACAAGCGGACCTGATCCTGTTCGTCATCGATGTGCGCGCCGGCATCACGGCCGCCGACGAGCATTTCGCGGCCTGGCTGCGCCGGCAGAACCGGCCGGTGCTGCTGGTGGCCAACAAGGCCGAGGGCCGCCAGGGCGCCAATACGGCGCTGGAAGCCTATGCGCTGGGTCTTGGCGACCCGGTTGCGGTGTCGGCCGAGCATGGCGAGGGACTGTCCGACCTGATGGCATCGGTGGCCGTGCGGCTTCCCGAGCCGGTCGCCGATGGCCCGGACGAGGACCGCCCGTTGCGGCTGGCCATCGTCGGGCGGCCCAACGCCGGCAAGTCCACGCTGCTCAACCGGCTGCTGGGCGAGGAACGGATGATCACCGGCCCGGAGCCCGGGCTGACGCGCGACGCCGTCGCGGTAAGGCTGCACGACGCGGACGGCACGCCGATGGAGCTGATCGACACCGCCGGCCTGCGCAAGCGCGCCCGCGTCGAGCAGCACCTGGAGAAACTCTCGGTCGGCGCGGCCATCGAGGCGCTCAAGATGGCCGAGGTGGTGGTGCTCGCCGTCGATGCCGCCGAAGGGATGCACGACCAGGATCTGCAGATCGCCCGGCTGATCGAGCGCGAGGGACGCGCCTGCGTGCTGGCGCTGACCAAATGGGATGCGGTGGCCGACCGCTCCGCCGCGCGCCGCGCCATCGACGACCGGCTGCAGACCAGCCTCGCGCAAATGAAGGGGTTGCCCGTCGTGACGCTGTCCGGGCTGACCGGGCAGGGCGTCGAGCGGCTGTTGCCGGCCGTGCGGCAGGCGCACGAGGTCTGGAACCGGCGCATCGGCACATCCGAACTCAACCGCTGGTTCGGCGACGCGCTGGAGCGCCATCAACCGCCGCTGGTCGAGGGCCGCCGGCTGAAGCTGCGCTACATGACACAGGCCAAGGCCCGCCCGCCGACCTTCATCGTCTTCGGCACCCGCGCCGAGCAGACGCCGGAGGATTACCAGCGCTATCTGTCCAACGGCCTGCGCGAGGCGTTCGATCTGCCCGGCACGCCGATCCGCCTCCAATTTCGTGGTACCGAGAACCCCTACGCCGAAGAGCGTAATTAACGCTCGGACAACTTTCGCGGACCATTCTCGCTGGGTTCGAGGAGGCGGCCATGGGTGAGATGCCGATGCCGGTGCGCGACCATCTGGAGCTTTGGCGCGGTATCGATGACGCGGTCTGGCGCGAGGCTGCCCGACCAGTGCAGCCGGCACCCCGCCGTGTAACCGCGACAGTTCCGCGACCGGCACGCGAACAGACCGTGCAGGCCGAGCCTGTGCCGGCGGCGGATCTGCGACCCGCCTGATACAACCGAATTCCGCCGGCCGTCCAAGAGGGCTGCCAAAGAGGGCTTGCCAAAACTCTCCGCGCCAGGAACGCTGCTGTCTCAAGACACGCGTTGACGGCACTGAAAACGGGCCGCGGGGGGAATGACGATGGCGACGCTCGAAGAGCGCACAATGCGCAAGGTTTCGGTCCGGCTGTTGCCGTTCCTGGTGCTCTGCTACTTCGTGGCCTATGTCGACCGGGTGAATGTCGGGTTCGCCGGGCTGGAGATGCGCAACGATCTCGGATTGTCGGCCTCGGCGTTCGGCCTTGCATCCGGCATCTTCTTCATCGCGTATTTCTTCTTCGAGGTGCCGTCCAACCTGCTGCTGCACCGCTTCGGCGCGCGCAAATGGATTGCCCGGATCATGTTCACCTGGGGCCTGATCTCCGGGGCCACGGCGTTCATCAGCGGCGAATACGGGTTCTATGCGCTGCGCGTGCTGCTCGGCGTCGCCGAGGCCGGGTTCTTTCCCGGGATCATCTTCTTCCTGACCCTCTGGTTTCCGGCGATCTATCGCGGCCGGGTGGTCGGCTGGTTCATGGCCGCGATCCCGGCCTCTTCGGTGATCGGCGCGCCGGTCTCCGGGTTGCTGCTGGGGCTGGACGGCGTGGCCGGGCTGAGGGGCTGGCAGTGGATGTTCATTGTCGAGGCGGTGCCGGCGCTGCTGATGGCCGTGGCGGTGTTCTTCTACCTCACCGACCGTCCGGCGGACGCGCGTTGGCTGCAAGCCGATGAGCGGCAATGGCTGGTCGACCGGTTGCGGCGCGAGGAGCAGCAGCGCGAACGCGCCGAGATTCTGTCGGTGCCGCAGGCGTTGCGCGACTGGCGCGTGCTGGCCCTGGCGCTGGTGTATTTCGGTGCGGTGGCGACCAATTACGGCATCGGCTTCTGGCTGCCGCAGATCATCAAGGGCTTTGGCGGGCTGACCAATTTCGAGGTCGGCCTGATCACGGCGATTCCCTACGCGGTCGGCACGGTGACCATGGTCCTATGGGGCCGCCGTTCCGACCGCACGCTGGAGCGCAAATGGCATGTCGCCATTCCGCTGGCCGTTGCGGCGGTCTGCATCGGCTTGGCAGGGGTGCTGAATGATCCGGTGTGGAAGATGGTGGCGTTCAGCATTGCCGGGTTCGGCGTGTTTTCATCGCTGCCGGTGTTCTGGACGCTGCCGGCGGCGTTCCTCAGCGGCGCGTCGGCGGCGGCGGGAATTGCCGTTATCAACTCGCTCGGCAATCTGTCCGGTTTCGTCGGCCCGTACGCGATGGGCTGGATCAGGGATGCGACCGGCAGCTTTTCCGGCGGGTTGTTCCTGATTGCAGGGTTGGCCGTGGTGGCGATGATCGCGGTGCTGTCGCTGCGCCACAACGAGGCGCTCGAACAAGTGCCCGACCATATCGGCCACGCGCCGGCCGAATAGACGGATTGGGTTAAGCGACGGGAGCCCTTGCAGGCGCCCTCGCTGCCACGGCGGTGCAAGAGTCCCGAACGACCAGGGCCGGCTGCGTGACCTCATGCACCGGGCTTGGCGGGGCCTTGCCGGCCAACCGGTTCAGCAACAGACGCAACGCCGCCTGGCCGATGTCCGCAACCGGCTGGCTCACGGTGGTCAGGCGTGGCGTGAACGCGTTGGCCCATCGGAAATCGTCGATCGAGACAACCGACACGTCCTGTGGACAGCGCAGACCCAATTCCGCAATCGCGCGCATGACGCCGATCAGCATGTGGTTGTTCGCGACGAACAGCGCCGTCGGACGATTCCGGTGTGACAGCATTTCCTGGCACACCACATAGGCGTCCTCCTCCCGGAACCGCCCGTCCCGCACGAGCTGCTCGTCATAGGCGGCACCGTAATGTTGCAGTGCAGCGCGATAGCCGTCCTTCCGCTCGTGCGCTGCCGAGAGGTGATCCGGCCCACCGATCATCCCGATCCTGCGGTGCCCGAACTCAAGGATATGTCTGGTCGCCAGCGTCGCCGCGAGCTCGTTGTCGAGCGTGACGCAGTCGAACGGCAGTGACGGCAGTGCCCGATCAACCAGCACCACCGGCATCCGCATCCCGAACATATCCGAGGCGTTATATTCTTCCGGACGGCCGGTCGCTGCCAGGATCAGCCCCTCGACCCTGTACGTCCGCATCAACTGGATGTATTCCCGCTCCTTCGCGAAATCCTGGGCGGTGTCGCATAGCAGCACCGAGTAGCCCTCCGTCTGCGCGGCTGACTCGATCACCTGCGTGAGCTCCGTGAAGTACGGATTGGTGATGTCCGCGACGACGAGCCCGATGAGGTGGGTCCGTCCCTGCTTGAGACTGCGCGCGATCGCGTCCGGCGCGTAGCCCAGTTCACGCACCGCTGCGAGCACCCGTTCCCGCAGTACGGGGCTTACGAACGCGGTGCCGTTGAGCGTCGCGGAAACGGTGGCGGTGGAGACGCCGGCACGTTTGGCCACATCCCTGACTGTCGGCATGAGGTGTTCGTCACCTTTCTGCGATCTGACGCGTGGCTGGTCCCCGTGACCGGCTTTCATCTTGATCCTTCGGCATGGGCGCGCTATCCCGTCAATGAGCTTATCGTTTAGCTAAACGGTAAGCCGGAAAACGTTACACGAATCCGGGGTGTACCGGACCGCAACGGAAGGTTATCGAACTGTCGGATTGATCACATGGCCTTCGGGCTCGATCACTCGTCACAGGCCGACAAGTATAGCCTGCTGTGGCCGGAAACGTACACGTTCGGGGGATCCAAGGAGAGGAAATATGCAGTCGGTGTCAGTGCCCGAGTGGAAATACCAGCGGCAGTTCGACCATTCCGAAGGCGTCAGCACTGCCGAGAAGCGGCCAAACCTGTTCAGCAATGAACCTGCCAGGCTGCTGTCGGCCGAGCAGGTCGCGAGCTTCCTGGCGAACGGCTACCTCGTGCTCAATACCGAGTTGCCCGCCGACTTCCACGAGGCGATGTTCGAGCGCTTCAACCAGTTGATCGGCGAGGACAACGACGCAAATCCGGGAAACAACCTGCTGCCGGCCGTGCCGGAACTGAACCGGGTCTTCGATGACAGGGTCGTGCGCGGCGCGCTGACCAGCATTCTTGGCCCCGGCTACATGATGCATCCGCATCGGGTGCTGCACGACAACCCGCCCGGCAGCAATGCGCAGGTGTGGCACCACGACAGTTATTGGGGCTACAAGCGCAAGGTACATAATCATCGGCCGTGGTGGGTGATGATCATGTACTATCCGCAGAAGATCTTCGAGGACATCGGCCCGACCGGCGTTGTGCCCGGCAGCCAGTGCATCGCGCAGCGCCTGGGCGATCTCGATCAGCTCGGCCGCGCCGCCGAAGGGCCGGCCGGCACCTGCATGCTGATCCACTACGATATCTGGCACCGCAAGATGCAGAACTTCACCAACCTCAAGCGGTACATGGTGAAGTTCGAGTTCACGCGCATGGCGCCGCCGCAATCCGGCGACTTCCACCTGGGCGGCACGCCCTGGCGCCGCCCGGCCGATGCGCCGGCCTATGACATCGAGCCGATGTGGCGCGAGCAGTGGAACTGGCTGTCTGGTCGCGAGCCGGAACGTGTCGGTCACCCGCTCAACGGCCAGCTGCAGCCGCTGGTGGCGGCGCTGGAGAGCAGCAGCGTGTCCGAACGCGGCACCGCGGCGCGCCGGATCGCCGAGTTCGGCACGGGCGCACGAGAGGCGATCCAGGCGCTGATCGCCCGGCTGGACGACGCGTCCGAGCCGGTCGGCCTCAATGCCGCGTACGCGCTCGCTGCCATCGGCAAGGAAGCGATCCCGCATCTCGCGCGCGCCATGCGCGGCAATGACGGCGAAAGTGTCGATGACGCGCGTGTGTTCATCGACGAGGGCCAGCACAGCGAAGTCGAGATGGTTGCCCGCAATGCGGCACATGCGCTGGCGGCCATCGGACGGGACGCGGTGCCTGCGCTGCTCGAATGCCTCGAGCAGGCGGGGCCGCGTGTCCGCAAATACGCAGTGTTCGCGCTCGGCGAGAGCGGGTCCGACGCACTCGATGTGGTGGCTGCGCTGAGCCGGGCCGTGCGGGATCCGGACGCGTATGTGCGGATCAACGCGGTCGAAGCGCTCGGTCTCAAACGCCCCACGAAGGAGGCGGTGCAGGCGTTGATCGGCGCGTTGGAGGATCGCGACGACGAGGTCCGGTTCAACGCTGCCCTGGCCGTTGCCCGCGTGGGGCCGGGCGCCGCGGATGCCGTTGCCGCCCTGCGCGACGCATTGACCGACGGCAACCGCTATGTGGCGGGCTACGCGGTCGAGGCGCTTGAGCGGATCGGCACGCCGGAAGCGCTGTCGACGCTGTTGCCGTTCCTGAAGATCACCCGCTTCTGCCCGCTCACGTCGACCAAAAGCCTGTTCTAGGAGAAACTGCGCGTAGCAGCAGGTGCGGGACCAACTGCCGGCCGCGAGGGCCGGCAGACCTGATTAAACTCTGGGGAAACGAACATGAATACACGCCGGACCATGCTTGGCCTTGCGACCGCTCTCGCGTTCACCGTGGCCGCTCCGTGGGCGAACGCGGCGCCGCCGAAGCGGCCGACCATCGGGGTCGTCGTCACCACGCTGTCGCTGGAGTTCTGGAACAATTATCTCAGCTTCATGAAGAAAGGCGCTGACGCCCTGGGCGCCGACGTGGTTGTCCTCAATGCGGACAACAATCCGGACAAGATGATCCGTTCGATCCAGGACCTTGTGTCCCGGCATGTCGACGGCATCATCTTCACGCCATACTGGTCCACGGCGGCCCGCGGGCTGACGCTGGCCAAGGAAGCCAACATCCCCGTCGTGTTGACGGACACCTATCCGGACTTCCAGCCGCAGACTTCGCGCTTTCCGAACTACATCGGCTTTGTCGGCCCAAGCGACGAGGATGCCGGCTACCAGATGGCGTTGCATCTGTTCGCGGCGACTCCGGCAGGCAGCGACGGCAAGAAGCATATCGGCGTCGTCGACGGCACGCCCGGTACCTCGGTGGCTATCGACCGACGGAAGGGACTGACACGGGCGATGGGCGAGCACCCTGAAATCGTCATCGACGGCGAGGTGAACGGCAATTTCGTCCGTGACACCGCGCAGGCCGCGTTTGAAAGCCTGTATGAAGGCCACCCGGATATCCGCGGCGTCTGGAGCGCCAACGGCGGTATGGCCAACGGCATCCTGGCCGCACTCAAGAGCCACGGCAAGCAGCCCGGCAAGGACGTCATGGTCGTCGGCATGGATCTGGAGCGGGAGAACCTGAAGCCGCTGCAGGATGGCGAGCTGGTCTTCGACATCGGTGGCCATTGGCTGCAAGGTGGCTACGCGTTGATCATGCTGTACGACGCGATCGAAGGGCACAAGCTGCCGGCCGACAAAGCCGTGGTGAAGCTGCAACTGTTGCCGCTGACCCGCGAGCATGTCGCGCAGTTCGAGAAGGACTACCCGAACGGCGTTCCGGCGTTCGACTTCAAGCAGCACTCCGTGACGTACAACCCGAACGCCAAGCCGGGTGACTTCGATGTGCCCGATGCGGCGCAGTTCCGTCAGCAGACGGGCGGCTGAATGGCCAGCGGCCCGGCTTCGTGCCGGGCCGCAACGTACCAGGGACGCCTTCATGCAGCTTGAAGCACGTGGAATCTCGAAGCGCTACGGCAGCACCGTTGCTCTCGACGATGTTTCCGTCGTTCTCCAGCCGGGCCGCATCCACGCTCTCGCCGGAGAGAATGGTGCGGGCAAGTCAACTCTGCTGAAAATCCTCGCCGGCTCGGAGCGCCATGACTCTGGCCAGTTGCTGCTGGACGGCGCCCCGTTCCGTCCGCGTGACCTGCGTGACGCCGAGCAGCGCGGGGTCGCGCTGGTATTCCAGGAGCTGACGATCAATCCGTCGCTCGGCATCGCCGAGAACATCTACATCGACCGGCTCCGTGATTTCGCCAACGGGATCGGCTGGGTTGATCGGCGGCGCCTGGCGGCTGACGCGCAGCGGGTGCTGGATGAGATCGGTGCTGAGATCTCGGTCCGGCAGGATCTGCACGCGCTCGATCTTGGGCAATGGAAGTGCCTGGAGATCTGCCGTGCGCTCTCCAGCCGCCCGTCGAATTCTGTTCCTCGATCAGTCCACCGCGTTCCTCGGACTGAAAGAGGTCCAGGTGGTGTTGTCCGTCATGCGGCGGTTGCGCGCGCAGGGCCTGACCATCGCCTTCGTCTCGCATCACCTCGACGAGGTGACCGACGTGGCCGATACGCTCGTCATCCTGAAGGATGGCAAGCTGGTCGGAACCTATCCGGCGGACGAAATGCCGGTGAACCGCATCCATGCCCTGATGGTCGGACGGACCGCGTCCGAGAGCATCTATCCCGCCAAGCGCCCGGTCGCGACCACGCCGCCGGTGCTGGAGGTTTCCCGCTTGCGCCTTGCGGGTGGCAACGCCGATGTGTCCCTCGCATTGCAGAAGGGCGAAATCCTCGGCATCGCTGGACTGAAGGGCGCTGGTGGGGAGGAACTGCTCGGCGCCCTCAGCGGCGATATGCCGAAGCCCGACGCGACGATCAGGCTTGCGGGCCGTGCCTATGCGCCACGCCTGCCGGCAGACGCGTGGGCCGCCGGGGTCGCCTATCTGCCCGGTGATCGGGGATCGGAAGGCTTGATCCTCGACTTCACGGTCCAGGACAATATGATCATGGCCGATATTCCCCGCTGGGGGCCGTTCTTCCAACGTGGCAAGGCAGCCGCGCTGGCGCGGGACGGGGTCGCCTCCCTTGGTGTTCGCCCGGGCAACCCCGTATTGTCGTGCCGTTCGCTCAGCGGCGGCAACATGCAGAAGGTCGTGCTGGGCAAATGCCTGTTGCCGCAACCGCAGGTGCTGCTGCTCAACAACCCGACGCGCGGTGTGGACGTTGGTGCGCGTGAGGAGATCTACCGGATCATCCGCGAACTGGTCGGTGCGGGAACCTCGGTCCTGCTGCTCAGTGAGGACCTTCCGGAACTGCTTGGCATGAGCGACCGGCTGGTCGTGATGCGCCGAGGGCAGATAACGCGGCTGTTCGAAGGCGGCGAGGGCTGCTCCGAGGAGCAGGTCGTGCGGCAAATGGTCTGATTAACGACGGCGCGCAAAAACAAACGGCGCCGAGGAGTATCCAGGATGACAGGTTCGACATGGAAGGCATGACCCCGACGCAGACGCTCCGGCCCGCGGCGACGGCAGCCGGGACGCGTTCGGTTCGGCCTGGCGCTGCAAGCGTGAAACGCCTGTTCCCGATTGCGCTGCTCGCCGTGCTCTGGATCGTGTTCACGGCGCTGAATCCGCGCTTCCTGGAGCTGCAGAATCTCATCACCATCCTGCAGCAGACCGTCACGCTGCTGGTGGCGGCGCTCGGCATGACGCTGGTGATCATCGCCGGCTCGATCGACCTTTCTGTCGGGTCCGTCGTCGGGCTTTCCACCGTCACTGCCGCAAGCTTCGCCCCGACGATGGGTGTGGCCGCGGCGCTGCCGGCCTGCCTCGTCGGGCTGCTGGCCGGTGCCATCAACGGCGTGGTCTTCGCCAAAGGCAAGGTTCCGTCATTCATCGTCACGCTGGGCACGATGGTGATCTATCGCGGCATCATCCTGCTGTACACCAGCGGTTCGACCATCTCGCTGGATGACGAGAGCTTCGTTGATGTGTTCGCCGGGCGCAGCCTGGGCATTCCGAATTCGGTGCTGATCGCGGCCGTCCTGGTCGTGCTGTGTGCGCTGATCCTGAACTTCACTGTGTTCGGGCGGGAAGTGCGCGCCGTCGGCGGTGGCGAACGGGTTGCGGTGCTGACCGGCATCAAGGTCGAACGGGTCAAGATCGGCATGTTCATGCTGCTGGGCCTGCTGGCCGGCATGGCTGGCGTGCTGCACGGCGCATGGTCCATGGCCGCAACAGCCCAGACCGGCGAGGGGTTGGAGCTCGACGCGATCGCGGCGGTCGTGGTCGGCGGCACGCCGCTGACGGGCGGGATGGGCAGCATCGAACGGACTGTGCTCGGCTCGCTGATCATCGTGATCCTGAGCAACGGCATGAACATGATCGGGGTCGACCCGTACCTGCAGAACATCGTCAAGGGCGTGGTGCTCGTGGCCGCTGTCTGCGTGACGATCGACCGCCGCAAGATCGGAATCATCAAATAACCCTGGCTGCTTCCTGGGACATGCGACTGATGGCGGCCGCGATGACCTTCGTGCTGTCGGCGGGCGAAATAGACCTGCTGACCGGCGGCGTGGTAAGTCTCGTCAACGGCCTGCTCACGACCGTCGTCGGCAAGAGGGCCGGAAGATCATCGCGAAAGCCGAGCTGACACCGATCCCGTGAACCGAGGCCGATGCCGGGCGGGAGCGGTGTGATACCGCTCGGTGGCGATCGGCAGGAATGCTATGGTGGCTTCGCGCACGCGCCATAGCTATGGGTGTACCATGATCCTGGAAGAATTCCGCCGCAGCCTGGCCGATGACGCTCCGCCGGACGGGCTTGACCTCGCTCTGCAAGGCATCTGGTGGGCCGGCAAGGGCGAATGGAACCGCGCGCATGGCTGTGTGCAGCAGGATGAAGGTGAACCAGGCTGCGACCTGGTCCATGCGCATCTGCACCGGCTGGAAGGCGACCTCGCCAATGCCGGCTATTGGTATCGGCGCGCCGGACGAGCGCCGGCAACGATCTCGCCCGACGAAGAATGGGCGGCCACGGCGGCAGAGTTGCTCGCGCGGTAGCATACACAACCGCGCGTCAGATCTCGGGGGTAGACGCTGGCGCTGGCGGTCGGCCGAACAGCCGTGAGCGTTGTCACGAGCCGATCCGGCGGGCCGGCAGCACGAAGCGGCGGTACGCGTCGCCGAGTCCGATCAATGCCAGCCCGAGGCCGAGGAACGACAGCACCCGCCACAGCCCGGTCAGCCCCGCCATATCCACCAGGAAGACCTTGCCGCACACCAGCCCGATGATTGTCAGCGCGGCCAGGCGGATGAACCTCTCCTTCGCGCCGATGCCGTGGACCATGAGGGCCACACCGTAGCCGAGCCAGGCGCCGCTCCAGGCCCAGAGCTCGGCAGCGGCGATCGGCGACCGCCCCAGGCTCAGCGCGCCCGGATGAAAAACCTGGCGGATCTGCAACGAGATCCACACGAAGCCCGCGACCACGGCGTAACCGCCGAGGCTCCCGCGGATCTCCGCGCCGTGCAGTCGGTGGCGCGCAAGGAAAGCAAGCAACGCCGGCGCGAGATAGGCGGCGAACAGGGCGGCGCCCCCGGCGGGCGCGCCGGTCACGGCCGGGTTCGCGACGAGCAGTACCGCGCCGCCGACAAGGGCGGCAGCCCCCAGGATACGCGCGGCCCAGTGCAGGACCGGGCGGCCCCCATGTTGCGCCAGATGTTGCGCCAGATACAGATAAGCGGTTGCCTGCACCGCGAGCGTCAGCAGATCCAACGCGATTTCGCCGAAGCTGAACGGCCCGGTGAGCCGTCCGTCGCCGAACCAGCTGCGGATCTCCAGCGCCACGAAGCAGGCGGCGAACGCCACTGCCCCGGCCTCCAGCACCGCGACAAGCAGATCGTCGGCGCGGCGGCGGAACAGTCCAGCCGCGAGCGCGAAGGCGGCGAGGGGGGCGGCGTAGGCCGCGAGCAGTCCGTTCACCAGCGGCGTCGCGCCGAAATCGTAGTCCAGCACGTACCAGTTGAACACCAGGCGGACGAGCACCAGCGCCGCCACGGCCAGCGCCACCGGGCGCAGCGGCGGCAAATCGGCGCGGGCTTCGATCAACGCCAGCGGCGGCAGGAACATCGCGACCGCGAGCGTCAGCCAGTACTCGTGCAGCAGCATGGCGCAGCCGAGCGCGAGGGCCGCGACGGCGCCGGCGGCGTGCAGACCGGCACGCCGCGGCGCGCCCTCCCGCGTGGCGGCCGCGGCGGTGGCCGTGAGGCCCGCGGTCAGCGCCAGCGCTGCGGCGGCCCATGCCATGTCGGTCTGGAACCGCACGATCTGCGCGTAGGCGACGGACAGCGTCAGGACCGGGACAGCGGCGACCAGGCCCGCCCAGTGCAGCGGGTTCGGCGCGCGGCGTTCCAGCCACAGGCCCGCAGCGGCGTGAAAGCCTGCAAACACGGCGCCGGCCAGGATCAGCGGGCGGGCGACCTGCGGCGCCCAGGCGCCCGGCAGCGCCCACAGCAGCAGCGCCAGCAACCCGACCAGTGCCGCGAGCCAGGGCAGGCGATCGAGTCGTGATTCGGCAGCGCCCTTCCAGACCGCAATCGGCGATAGCAGGACCAGCACCAGGCGCGGGGCGTCACCGGGGTCCATAGCCTCCAGCCACAGGCCGGCGGCGCCGAGGCACGCGAAAGGCACCCAGGCCAGCCGGCGTCCGACCGGGTGGTCGAGTGCGGCGGCCGGCAGCAGCAACAGGTTGAGCGCGGCGGCGGCCGGCATGAATGCGGCGGCGGCCCAGCGGTCGGGCGCGTCCGGGATGGCCGCGACGCAGATCCAGGCGGCACCGGCGATCGTGGTGGCCCAGCCCAGCCAGGTCCAGGCCGTGCGGCGGACGACCAGCAGGGCCGCCGCCGAGACGACGAGCAGATAGCCGAACAAGCCGGGCAGGGACGGCGTCGCCGTAGCGACCAGAGCGGGCGTGGCAAAACCGCCAACGATCCCGACCGCGGCCGTGAGCTGGCCGTAGCGCAATGATGCGGCCAGCCCCACGAACGAGCAGGCTGCCATGGCCATGAAACCCGGCAGCGTGGACAGCAGCCCGTAGAACGGGCCGGCCGCATAGGCGGCGCCGAACAGCATGGCGACGCCCCCGGCGCCAAGCCCGGCGGGCGCCTGATCGCGGCCGAATCGGCCGGCGATGGGCGGTCCTTCATGGCGGTGCAGGAATTCGGCGGCCAGCAGCAGCCCGAGACCGAGCAGCGCCGTGAGGACGCAGCGGGCGGCGGGGCCGAGAAATCCCTGTTCGACGGCGTAGCGCACCAGGAAGACGCCCGCGAGCAGCAATGCCGCCGCGCCGAGCCAGACGCCCCAGCGCGTGGTGAGCAACGCCTCGACATCGCCCGCGCTGGCGTCGGCCGGTTCCGCGGCGATGTTGTCCGCAGCGTCCTGCGCCGGCTGGGCGGTATCCGGCGCCACGTCGGGCGTGGCCGGCGCCGGCGGCGCGACGGGCTCGCCGGGACTCGGCTGCGTGGCGGCCAGCTGCGCGAACGCGCGGCGCAGTTCGCGGAGTTCGGCAAGCGCGCGCCCGGCGCGGAAGAAGCCGACGACCCCGAGGAGCCAGCCGGCGCCACCGAACAAGAAGAAGAGGACTCCGGTCATCGGCGCAAAGGGCCGCACGACGGGCGCAGGGTCAAGCTCGACCTACCGGTGTGGCCGCGCGGCGACGGTTTCGGTCATTACGAACCGAACGCCTCGGCAGCGTGCCGGCCAGCCACGTCGATTGACGTCCAGAACGTCGGATCTATATCCTTTCGAGTCGTAGAGGACGATAATGAGTCACCGCGCCGCCCCAGGTATCATTCGGGATTCGATCGTCAGCTATCTCTCGGCGGCAGACAGCGCGTCGATCGCCGAAATCAAGCAAGCCGTCGCGGCCCGCCTTGGCGATGTTCCGGCTTCGTCGATTCGCTCCTATCTCAACCTGAATACACCGGATGTTTTTGAACGCACAGGGCGCGGTCACTACCGGCTGAAACCGGCCGACGGGACGGCCCCGAAGGTCAAGCCCGAAGCGTCGTACGCGATCGGTCGCGCCACGCTGATACACACGGACTGCTTCGACTGGCTGCGGCGGAACGAACCGCATTCCGTGCAGGCGATCATCACAGACCCGCCGTATGGGTTGCTCGAATACAGCGAGTCCGAGAAAACCAAGCTGCGCCGAGGGCGCGGCGGTGTGTGGCGTATCCCGCCCTCGTTCGACGGCCATCAGCGCGCGCCGCTGCCGCGCTTCACGGTGCTGGATGCGGGCGACCTCCAGGTGATGCACGATTTCTTCTTCGAATTCGGCCAGCTCGCGCTGCGTGCCACCGTGCCGGGGGCGAACATCATCGTCGCAGGCAATCCGTTGCTCACGCACGTCGTCAGCACCGCAATGAGTGCCGCTGGTTTGGAGATGCGCGGCACCATCATGCGCCTGGTCATGACCATGCGCGGCGGCGACCGGCCGAAAAACGCCCACAAGGAATTTACCGACGTAAGCGTCATGCCCCGCTCGATGTTCGAGCCGTGGCTGGTGCTTCGCCACCCGCTCGACGGCCGCGTGCAGGACAATCTGCGCAAATGGAAGACCGGCGGCTTTCGCCGTCCGTCCGACGACCGGCCGTTCGGCGACGTCATCAGATCCAGCCCGACCTCGAAGCCGGAAAAGCAGATTGCGCCGCACCCGTCGCTCAAGCCGCAGGCTTTTCTGCGGGAGATCGTGCGCGCCGCGCTGCCGCTCGGGGAGGGAACGATTCTCGACCCGTTCGCAGGCTCGGGCTCGACGATCGCCGCCGCGAACGCGGTCGGCTATACCAGCATCGGTCTGGAGAAGGACGCCGAGTACTTCCGGATGGCGCGAAGTGCGGTGCCGAAACTCAGCGCCCTAACTGTCAGCCAGAAGATAGATCCAGTTACCGCGTAGCTTCTGGATGCCTTGCCGGTCGAGCGTCGCCGTGCGTGTCCCCAGCTCGCCGCGCGCGTTGCGGCGAAAATCATCGGGCACGACATGCGCCAGGTACACTTCGGTGAAGTGCATCGGCGCGCGGTTGATGGCGGGTTCGGTTTCGTGGTCGGTCTCATAGACGAAGACGCACATGTACTGCTCGCGCGCGCCATGCGTATCCACCGCCCCGCCTTTCTTGCGCGTGCTTTTGATTTCCACGCCGTCTGTGCCGGCCTTGACCGAATTATTCGCGTAGCGGCCCTGCACGATCAGGTCGGGGTGGCCGTTGAAATGGTTGTTCTCGACCAGGGCGCGGGCATGTTTCGCCATCGAGGCGGTCAGCATGTCGGACACCATGCCCGACATGGCGGCCGGACGCAGCATGTCATCGAGGCGGTACAGGCCACGTTCAAGCAGCAGCGTGTTCACATCGAAAAAGAAATCATACACATCCTGCATGGCGATTTCAAAATCCGCCAGGCGCAGTTGGTAGGGTAGCACGGCGGCTTGATTGAATTTCGACTTATCGACAGACGCGCGAATGAGAGGCACAGTACATCGACCCGATACGATTCGACAACTCTAGCACCTGCTGCGGGAACGTATCCAGCGCGGCGTTTCCAACAACTGCCTCCTGTGCTGAGTCCGCCCTGCGTGTCCCGGCACCTCAGCGCCAGGTGACGACGACCGAGGGGCTCGGGGTAACGCCTGGCACCAGTTGTGCCTCACCCACGGCGACGACCTGCAGGCGGTTGGCGGGAATGCCGCGCGCGACCAGCCCCTGCTTCACGGCTTCGGCCCGCCGCGCCGACAGGAGCAGGTTGAGGTACTCCCCGCCGGTCATGTCGCTGTGGCCGGAAATAATCATCACCTCCGGGCTCGCGTCGCGGTACAGCCGGGCGGCGTGATCCATCTGCGCGACCGCGGTCGAGGACAAGCGGGCCGATGCCTCGGTAAAATCGATCGTCAATGATTCGTCGGATGGCCTTGGCGCCGCGGCCGTTGCGGCGGGTGCCGCGGCCGTTGCGGCGGGCGCCGGGGGCGGGATGCTGGCGGCAGGGGGCCGTGGCGCCGGGACGTTGCTGCATGCGACGACCAACAAGACAATAAAGAGAGATTCCTTCGCGCCGGATAGCTTCATGGAGTGCCCCGTTTCGCTATGCAAAATACGTCACGCCAGAATCGAACGCTACCCTCGATCTCTCACTGGCGTCTACTATATCGAAGGTGATAGTCTGCGCAGGCCGCAGAGTGCGCCAATGATGCGTTTCACTTTCCTGTGCATGGCATTCGTATGTATCTCCTCCGTTTCGGCTGCTGCCGATAGCCTGGACGGTGACGCGGCCTTCGCGCGCGGCGACTACACCACCGCTTACCGGGCATGGTTGAGATCCGCCCAGGCAGGGGACGCTTCGGCCATGTCCGCTGTCGGCATGCTCTACGACATCGGGCACGGCGTGCCGCAGGATTACACCAAGGCGTTGAGCTGGTACCGCCGTGCGGCCAACGCAGGCAATGTCAGTGCGATGTTCAACGTCGGTGCCATGTTCGACAACGGGCGCGGCACACCGGTCAATCGGCCGGAGGCCATCAAATGGTTCAGCATGGCCGCAGAGCGTGGCCACGGCCGCGCAGCCTACGATCTGGGGATCATCTATCGCGACGGTGACGGCGTGCCGCGTGGCCGCAGTGCCGCGATCGATTTCTTCCGGTTGGCGGCGAAGGACGGCGTGACAGCCGCCCGCACGAGCCTCATCGCGCTGGGCGCAAGCCCGCCGCCAGAGGAGGCCGCCGTTGAGGAGCCCGCGCAGCCCGCTGTCACACCCGCACCCGGCGCCGAGTCTGGTGGCGTACCACGGACGGCCATCACCCTCGCGCCTGTCGTCGCGTCCGCCTCCTCGGCGTCGGCACCGGCCGGCGCTGTTGCGGCGCCGGACATGACAACCGAGGCGATGGTCCAGTTCCAGAAGACCGCATTGGCGCGCGACACCGCCGATGCCGCCGCATCGGATGCCGTTGCGACATTGTTGCCAACATTGTCCGATCGGGCCGGCAAGGGCGACTATCTGGCCCAATACGACGTGGGCTACGCCTACCAGTTCGGCGTGGGCGTGCCGAGCGATCCGGTCCGGTCCTATGTCTACTACCTCCGCGCCCTGTCCTCACCCGATGAACGCCTCCGGCAGGCCGCCATGACGGGGGCTACCGAAGTCGGCGGACGGTTGACCGACGATCAGCACGCCTCGGCACGGGACATGCTGGCGACCGGTTTGCCCTAGAGCGTGATGACTTGAGGTGGAATCACACGATAGTCTGAATCACGCGGTAAAACAAAGAGCTAGAGCGGGATGATGGCGCCTATCAGACATCATCCCGCTCTAGCGCGGCAGCACGTTGGCGTCCCGAGCGATCACTCCGCGAGCACGTCGTCCCCGGCCGGTACGCCGCCGAGGCGTCGCGTGCACGCATTGGCCGCGTCCCTCAACAGGGCACAGGCGTCGTTTGCGATGGTCTCGATGCGGCTGCGCGGGCCGCCGATGGTCAGCGCGCCGACCAGATGCCGGTTCGGCCCGAACACGGCCGCCGCGAGGCTGGCGAACTCCGGGTCGCGCTCACCGGAGGAGGTCCAGGTGCCCAGGCGCCGGATGGTGTCGTACGGTTCTCCCTCCCAGCCCGCGAACGCCGCCAGCACGCGGCCCGCCGCGGCCTCCGGCAGCGGCATGGAATTGCCGACGCGGACCTGGTGCGCCACCGGCCGATCCGCGTTGACGCGATACAGGCAGACCCGCCGGTCGCCCTCCAGCACATAGAACGCCACGCTTTCGTCGATGCGCTCGGCGAGTGCGCGCATCTCCGGCAGCAGCAGGTCGCCGGCGACATGCGTCTGTTGGTAGATCATCGCCAGCCGCAGCCCGCCCGGGCCGATCCGGTACGGCCCGTTTTCGAGCCGTTGCAGATAGCCGGCTCGTTGCAGCGACTGGGCCAGCCGCAGGATGGTGCTCTTGTACAGCCCGGTGCGCGCCGCGAGGTCCGCCAGCGACAACGCCGGATCGCGCGGCGAGAACGCAGCCAGGATCGCCAGCGCACGATCGACCGCGGCGACGCCCTGTTCCTCCGGTTCGCTCATGCCACCACTGGCCGGACGCGGGTGGCGACCCGCAGCATGCTGACCACGGCCGCGACGGCGGCGAAGCCGGCGGCCCCGAACAGCGAAAGCTCCGTGCCGTTGCGCGCGAAATGCGACAGCAGCACCGCGACCAGGGCCGCGCCGATCGCCTGGCCCATCAGCCGCGCGGTACCGAGCATGCCGCTGGCGCCACCGCTGCGCGCCCGCGGCGCGGAGCCGATCAGCGTGCGGTTGTTGGGTGTCTGGAACAGGCCGAAGCCCGCCCCGCACAGCGCCATGCGCCACGCGACATCGCCGATCGCGGGATGCACCGGCAGGCTCGCCACGAGCAACAGTCCGACCGCCAGCAGCGCCAGCCCCGCACCACCGAGCAGCCCGGCCGGATACCGCTCCACCAGGCGGCCAGAGATCGGCGCGAACAGTCCGACAGCCAGCGGCCACGGCATGATGAGGAACCCGATCATGACCGGCGAAATGCCGAGCACGAGTTGCATATGGAACGGCAGCGCCACGAACGCTATCATCTGGGCGGCGAACGAGCATACCGAGGTGCCGACCGACAGCGCGAAGATCGGGATGCGCAGAAGGTCGATCGGCAGCAGCGGCGCGGCCACGCCAAGCTGCCGCCGTGCCGCCAGGAATCCGGTGACGCCAGCAGACCAGCACCTGGCCCGCGATCACCGGCCACCCGGCGTTGTGCGCCACGCTGTCGATGCCGGTGATGACGATGACGAACGTGATCGCCGTCAGCACCGCGCTCAGCGCGTCGAACCGGTGCCCCGAGCGGTCGCTCTCGGGCAGGCTGAAGCTGCCGATGCCGAGCGCGATCAGGCCAAGCGGCACATTGACGCTGAACAGCCAGGGCCAGCTCGCGACACCCAGCACAACGCTGGCGAAAGTCGGCCCGATGGTGGCCGCCATGGCCGCGACCATGGCATTCATGCCGATCGCGCGGGCCAGCCGGGCGCGCGGAAAGATGTAGCGCACCAGTGCGAGATTCACGCTCATGATGCCCGCCGCGCCGAACCCCTGCGCCACGCGCGCCACGGTCAGCGCCGCCAGCGAGGGTGACAGCGCGCAGGCCAGCGAGGCCAGCGTGAACACCACCAGCCCGCCGATATAGATGCGGCGATAGCCATAGATCTCGCCCAGCGAGGCGAGCGGCAGCAATGAGGCGATCACCGCGAGCTGGTAGGCGTTGACGATCCAGATCGACAGCGCGGGCGTCGTGCCGAACTGGCTCGCGATCGTCGGCAGCGCAACGTTGGCGACCGCCCCGTCCATTACCGCCAGCGTCACCGCCAGCGCCACCGTGGCGTACGCCCAGTAGCGTCGGGGGGCGGCAAGACCGTCGGGATGAACCATGCGCAGTTTCGTTCTGTCAGTCAGAACGCCATTCTAATTCTGCGCTATCGTAGCCCATCGACGGATGGCTGCAACCGCGCAGCCATTCGCGTTCGTGTCACCTGATCTGCCGAACCACCGCGACCGTTATTCCGCCCGCGCAACACGCACCGTGATCGTTGCGGCGGAGGAGCGGTTCTCCACGCCGAGCGTGATGTAGATCTGCTCAAGGCGCTTGGTGACATAGTCCACGCCGCCGGCCTCGAGTCCAAGGGCGTGGCGCAGGACGACATCATGATCAACGACACGCCGTACCGTACCACCAACGACCCGATGGGGGCGCACGACATCGGCTTCAACATGTGGGTGAAGGCGGTCGAGAAGGCCGGCACGACGGACCCCGACAAGGTCATCGACGCGGAACGGCGCCTAATCCAGGCGCTTAATGGCAAGCTCCGCCTCCAGCACGTAACGGGAGACGACGTCCGCCGGCACGTAACAGGAGGGGTTCTCGGCGGCCAGGATGCCGCCCTGGCAGTCCGGGTCCTGGTCACTGAACTCGTACCCCGCTGTTTTCATGCACAAGGTGATGTACTCGCCGCCGTCATTGACGCCGGGATGGTCGCCTTGAGTAAAAACGCGCTGCCCTTCCATCGAGCACCGGGCCACCTGCTGTTTCTGGCCGGCAAGACAGCCGCCGAGAGGAATGGTCAGCAGCAGCAGAGAGATCGGCCTCAAGTTCACTTGCGGTGCCCTGTGCGATGGTTTCGTCCACGACCTGATCGCGCCCGGTTGCCGCCGGAATTGCCAAGCCTTGCGCCTCCCTCCACGCCTGCGGCGGAGAGGGGGGACGCAAGGCCCAGGCGGTTGTTAATGGAACGGCTTCGACAGGAACAGCCCTGGCGCCCGTTTAGCCACCCTGTTTCTTCTGATCGCGTTCCGACGCCCTTGCGCGGAACATCTGGTCGGCCGCCTGCTTCTGGTCAGGTTGCAATGACGCATACAGCGTGTTGAATGCGGTCGCGAGCTTCTGCACGTTCTGGGCATGCACTTGCGCGATCTCGGCGTAGTTCTGCATCGCCTGGTCGGCCGTCTGCGTCGCCGGATTGGCGGCGTTCTTCGTGAGCTCGGCCCGCATCGACTGGGCGTTGTCGAGCATCACCTGCGCGAACTGGTCCCATTGCGCCTCCTGCGCCGATGTGATGTGCAGGGTCGCGTGCATGTCGGCGATGCGCTGCTCGACATTCTCGCGCACCCGCAGGGTGGTCGCGCCATTCGTCGTGGGCGTGGTGGTCTGCGCCCAAGCCGCGACAGGGATGGACAGGGCCACGGCCAGCAGCGCCGCGGTCAGGCGGGGCGTCGTGATCGATCGCATGGGATAGAACCTCGTGCTATTATGGAAGGGCGGCGTGTCGGCGGGCGTGCGGTCGCTCAATAGCCATAATAGACCGGCGGCGGCGGCGCGTAGTAGGCTGGCGGCGGCGCGTAATACACCGGCGGCGGCGGCGCATAAGCGCCTGCGATGCCGGCGCCGATCGCGGCACCGACGCCCAGACCCAGCAAGGCGCCGCCGATGCCGATGCCGCCCCGGGGACCGCCGTGGCCCCAGTCGCGGCCATGGCCCCAGCCGCCGTGATGGACCCATCGGTCGATGGCAAACGCTGGTGTTACCGTCGGAACGGCAAACGCCGCAGTCAGCGCCAAGACGGACGCGATACGCAGCGTTGGTGACCTAGTCATGAACATCTCCTGTATGGCATCTGACCCGCCGGCCCAGCTGAAGCTCAACAGAATGTCGCCGAGTCGTCCGGTCATTGCCTGTACAAACGTAGCATTAGACCCTATCGTTCTCAAGCTGTCAGCACGAAGCTGTGACAAATAGTAATCATTATCGAATATTCACGTTGGTCCTGGATATTTGGGCTTGCTGAGACGATTCTGTTTCGTGCCGGTACGCATCCTGCCAGGCGGCCATATCGCACCGTCACGACGCGTGGCCGCCAGCGGCGCAAAACCACGCGGCATTGTGCAAGGTGGCTCAGCAAATTAGCGGCGAAACGGGGGTTGTAGAAAAATCCACAAACACTTAATGTGTTTTTGAGATTGCCGGTGAGGCCGTGCCTGATGGATATGCCGCTGCTTGATGTTCGCGACCAATCGGCCGAGTCCCTGTCGAGGGAGTTCGCGAATCTCGCCGCCGAGCACGACCGCACCGGCACCTTCCCCCGTGAGACGATCCCGCGTCTGCACGCAGCCGGGCTGCTCGGGCTCACGGTGCCACGTGAATTCGGCGGCGCCGGGGCAGGGCTGGCGCGGGCCGCTGAGGTGGTGGGCCAGATCGCGCAGGGGGAGCCGGCCACCGCGCTGGTGCTCGCCATGCAGTACTCCCATCACGCGCTGCTGGCGCGCAACCACAACTGGCCGGCCAAAATCTACGCGCTCGTGGCGCGGGAAGCGGTGCAGGACGGCGCGTTGATCAACGCGTTGCGTGTCGAGCCGGCGCTCGGCACC
The DNA here is from genome assembly GCA_963764895.1 of uncultured Pseudomonadota bacterium. Classification (GTDB taxonomy): domain Bacteria; phylum Pseudomonadota; class Alphaproteobacteria; order Acetobacterales; family Acetobacteraceae; genus CAVXUK01. The sequence goes on along the minus strand of CAVXUK010000004.1, from coordinate 631,535 downwards.
CCGGCGCGCGGCGGCCTTCCGGCAACCACGGCCCGGCGCACCGCCAGCGGCTGGTCGATCAGCGGCCACAAGATCTTCAGCACCGGCATCCCGGTATTGCGCTGGCTGCTGGTCTGGGGCCGCACCGATGAGGAACACCCGCGCGTCGGTGCCTGGCTCGTGCCTGCGGATGCGCCGGGCATCACGGTAATCCGCACCTGGGACCAGCTCGGCATGCGCGCCACCGAGAGCCACGACGTCGTGCTGGCCGACGTGGCGGTGCCGTTCGATCACGCGGTGGACATCCGCGACCCGGCCGCGTGGGGCAAGCCGGACACGACCCAGGTGGCGTGGAATACGGTGCTGATCGCATCCCTCTATCACGGCATCGCGGTCGCGGCGCAGGACTGGCTGGCCGGCTACCTGCACCGCCGCGCACCCAGCAGCCTCGGCGCGTCGCTCGCGACCGTGCCGCGCATCCAGACCGAAGTCGGGCTGATCGCCAGCGATCTGCGCACCGGCGCCCGGCTGTTGCGCAGCGCCGCCGAAGCGTTCGACGCCGGCCGCCCGGACGCGCCCGACAGCGTCGAATACGGCCTCATCAAGCGTAGCGTCGTCGGCGGCGCCATCGCGGCCGTGGAGCGTGCGGTGCAACTGATCGGCAATCCTGGCCTGTCGCGCGCCAACCCGCTGGAACGCCACCTGCGAGATGTGCTGTGCGGCCGCATCCACACGCCGCAGGACGACATGGTTCTTCTGGCCGCCGGACAGGCGGCACTGGCCCCCTTTGCGACCCCCTTTGCTGGAGACCGCACATGAGCGTTGAATTCATCGGCATGATCCAGCCGCGCCAGCAGTCGGAAATCCATCCGCCGACCGGCCCGGCCATCGACCTCGGCTACATGATCGCCTTCGCCCAGGCGCATGATGAGGCGGGCTTCGACCGCGTGCTGGTCGGCTGGCATTCCACCGGCCCGGACGGGTTGCAGCTTGCCGCCCATGTCGCGGCGCATACCAAGCGCGTCGGCTTCCTGGTGGCGCACCGGCCCGGCTTCCAGTCACCCAGCGTGGCGGCCCGCGCCTTCGCGACGCTCGACCAGCTCAGCGGCGGCCGCGCCGCGATCCATGTGATCTCCGGCGGCGACGACACCGACCAGCGTCGCGACGGCGACTGGCTGGAAAAGGACGAGCGCTACGCCCGCACCGATGAATACGTCTCGCTGCTGAAGGCGATCTGGACCGCCGACGGGCCGGTCTCGCACAACGGCACCTATTATCACGTCGAGGACGCCTCGCCGGTGGTCCGCACGGTGCAGCAGCCGCGCATCCCGATCTATTTCGGCGGCGCCTCGGACGCGGCGATTGCGGTCGCCGGCCGGCATGCCGACGTGTATGCGCTGTGGGGCGAGACCTACGCGCAGGTGCGCGAAATCACCGGCCGGGTCCGCGCGGCTGCGGCGCAGAATGGCCGCTCGGTGCGCTTCTCACTGTCGTTCCGTCCAATCCTGGCCGCCACCGAGGAGGAAGCCTGGGCGCGCGCCGAGCGCATCCTGGCCGAAGTCAAGCGGGTCGGTGGGCAGGCATGGCTGGGGCCGAACAAGGGCGCGCCGCGCAATGTCGGCTCGCAGCGGCTGCTTGACGCGGCCGCCCTCGGCGACCGGGTGGACAAGCGCCTGTACACGGCTATCGCCGCCGCCGCCGGCGCGCGCGGCAACACCACGGCCCTGGTCGGCACGCCCGAGCAGGTGGCCGAGGCGTTCCTCGACTACTACGACCTCGGCGTTACCACGTTCCTGATCCGTGGTTTCGACCCGCTGGAAGACGCCATCGAGTACGGCCGGGAATTGCTGCCGGCGACCAGGCGCCTGGTCGCCGAGCGGCTCGCCGCTCGCGCGGCGGCCGACTGACCGCATCACCAGGGGACCACCGATGACCGACCGGACGACTGGCCGTCGCGCCCTGCTGCGCGCCGGCGCCGCCCTCGCTGCGGCCGCGCCTGCAGCCTTGATCGCGCCGCGCGTGCTCGCCACCAGCCGGCCCGTCGCGCCGCTGCTGCCCAGCCCGATCTGCCACACCGCGCTCACGGCGCCGATCCTGCCCGCGACCGTCAAATCGCTGAAGCTCACCTGGAATGCGACCGCCATCTGCACGGTCGGCGTGCCGGTCGCGATCCAGACCGGCATCTTCAAGCGCCACAACCTGGACGTGGAGACGATCAATTTCGGCGGCTCCACCGACCAGTTGCTGGAGGCGATTGCTACCGGGAAGGCCGATGCCGGCGTCGGCATGGCGCTGCGCTGGCTCAAGCCGCTGGAGCAGGGGTTCGACGTGCGCCTGACCACCGGCATTCACGGCGGCTGCATGCGGTTGTTCACCAACGCAGCCTCCGGCATCAACGGCGTGGCCGACCTCAAGGGCCACACGGTCGGCGTGACCGACATGGCCGCCCCGGACAAGAACTTCTTCTCGATCGTGGCGGCCAAGCTGGGCATGGACCCGCAGGCGGACATCACCTGGCGCGCATTCCCGGCCGATCTGCTCAGCGTCGCGTTGCAGAAAGGCGAGATCCAGGCGTTCGCGCTCGGCGATCCGCTCGGCTGGATGGTGCGCGACCGCGAGGGCCTGAAGGAGATCGCCAACAACCTGCAAGGCGACTACGCGCACATGTCCTGCTGCGTGCTGGGCGTGCGCGGCGCCCTGATCCGCGAGGACCGCGTGACGGCGGCGGCGCTGACGCAATCACTGCTGGAGGCGCAGGATTGGGTGTTCGCCAATCCCGACGGAGCGGCCGAAATCTATGCGCCGTATTCGAAGGCCAAGCCGGCACAGCTTGCGGCCATGCTGCGCAGCCACACGCACGACCATCATCCCTCGGGCGGCGATCTGGCCAGGGAAATCGCCTTCTACGCGCAGGATCTCAAGACGGTGCAGGTACTGAAGCCCGGCACCAACCCGGATCATTTCGCCCGCCGCGTCACCGTGGACGTGCTGGCAAGCGCATGAACGCGCTGACCGGCACCGCGGCGGCCGAAACCGCCCTGGCATCCGTCGCCTCGGCGGCGCCCGCGCGACGGCGCTGGTGGGTGGGCGGTGCCGCGAGCCTCGCGTGGCTGGTGCTGGCGGCGGTGACGTATTTCCCCGAGGACGCCGATGACTACGCGCGCACCGGTTTGCTGGCGGTGCTGGCCGCCGGCGTCGGTGCGGCCATCGGCCTTGCCGCCCTTGCCGGTGTGCAGCGCCGGTCGCGGGGATTTCGGTCACTCGGCCAATGGCTGCTGTTCCTGCCGCTGGTCCTGATCGCCTGGGAGCTGCTGACGGCCAAGTTCAACCTGCTGCCGCGCCCGTTCTTCGCGGCACCCCAGGAGGTGCTGGAAGTCTACACCGACGACTGGAAGCGGCTCGGCGACAGCCTGGTGCATTCGCTGGCGCTGCTCGGCACCGGCTATGCCATCGGCGCGTCCAGCGGCTTCGTGCTGGGTGTGGCCATGGGCTGGTCGCGCGCGGTCAGCTACTGGGCGCATCCGGTGCTGCGGCTGGTCGGCCCGCTGCCGCCGGTGGCGTGGCTGCCGCTGGCGTTCTTCGCGCTGCCGTCGAGCTGGGACGCCAGCGTGTGCCTGATCGCGCTGGCCACCGGCTTCCCGGTGACGGTGCTGACATGGTCGGGCGTCGCCAATGTCAGCTCTGCCTACTACGACGTGGCCCGCACGCTGGGCGCCGGCACCCGCTTCCTGGTGTTGCGGGTGGCGATCCCGGCGGCGTTGCCCTCGGTGTTCGTCGGCCTGTTCATGGGCATGGGCGCCAGCTTCGCGATGCTCGTGGTGGCCGAGATGATGGGCGTGAAATCCGGCCTCGGCTGGTACCTGACCTGGGCGCAGGGCTGGGCGGCCTACGGCAACATGTATGCGGCGTTGCTGGTGATGGCACTGATGTGTTCCGGCCTGATCACGCTGCTGTTCCGGGTCCGCGACCACGCACTCGCGTGGCAGAAATCGCTGCTGCGCTGGTAGCTGTCAGGGCCACGCCGCGAATGACGGCTCGGGTACGGCCGGCGGTGCCCTGGTCTCGCGGCGGAACGTGCCCGGCGCGGCGCCCGTCTGCCGCTTGAAGAAGCGATTGAAATACCCGGCGTCGCGGAAGCCGAGGCTGTAGCCGATCTGCTCCGCCGACAGGTCCGTCTGCAACAGCCGCGACCGCGCCTCCTGCACCAGCCGCTCATGCAGCAGCGCCAGCGGCGTCCGGTTGGTGGCGCGCAGGCAGGCATCGTGCAGATGCGCGCGGGTGACGCCGAGGCGGCGGGCGAAATCGCCGACCCGCCATCCTTCGCGGTAATGCAGGTCGATCAGCTGGCGGTAGCGCTGCATGGTGGAGGCACCGGTGCCGTGCAGGCCGCCGGTCGCGGGGATGTCGGCGCAGCGCCACAGATGCAGCAGCGTGACGCCGAGATGCAGCCCCATCATCGCCGTCGCGCCGGCCTGCAGGTCGCGCGACTCGGCCACAAGGGCCGCGAACGAGGTCGCCAGTTCCGCCAGCCGCCCGGCAACCCGCTCCGGCCCCGCCAGCACCGTCTCGTCAAGCAGCCGCCGCAGCGGCGCGGCCAGCCCGATATCGCTCACCGCCCGCTGCACGAACTCCGCCAGCACCGCGACCGCATACAAACTACCGCCGGCGTCCACCTGAAAGCTGCCGGCCGCCGGGTGCGGCAGCCACAGCAGACTGGGCGCCGCGATCTCCAGCGTCGTCAGGTCAGGCCGCGTCCACACGGCGGCCCCACCCACCAGCAGGAACAGATGGCACCGCGCCTGCCGATCCGTGCTGGCCGTGGTCCAGGTCCGATGCGCGATGGTCGGCGGCATGTACGACGCGACGAGCAGCGATGGGTGCGTCCCGTTCGTTCCGCCCGCGCGCTCAACCACCCGACACTCCCACAAAAATACAATCTTTGCCGAGGATAGTGCATTCCGCTGCCGCCCGCGCCGGGCATTATTGCGGTCGCAAGGCCGGCCGCAGAGCCGGAAACCGACGGAGGAACGCATGCTTGACATCCCGCTGTTGTTCGGCGACGCGGCCCGCGCGTCATCCGATGGCGCCACGTTCGAGCGAAACAACCCCATGACCGGCGAAGTCGCCAGCCGCGCCGCCGCAGCCACGGTGGCCGACGCGCAGGCCGCCGTCGCGGCGGCGGCCGCGGCCTTCCCCGCCTGGTCGGCGCTCGGCCCAGGCGCGCCGCCGCGCGCTGCTGATGCGCGCGGCCGACCTGATGGACGCGCGCGCCGCGACTTCGTGGCCGCGATGGCCGTCGAAGACCGGCTCGACCGCCGGCTGGGCGCGCTTCAACGTTTATCTTGCCGCCAGCATGCTGCACGAAGCGGCGGCGATGACGACGCAGATCGGCGGCGAGATCATCCCCTCCGACAAGCCCGGCCTGATCGCCATGGCGCGTGCGCCAGCCGGCCGGCGTCGTGCTCGGCATCGCGCCGTGGAACGCGCCGGTCATCCTGGGCGTGCGCGCCATCGCCATGCCGCTCGCCTGCGGCAACACGGTGGTGCTGAAGGGCTCGGAAATCTGCCCGGCCACGCACGGCCTGATCGGCGCAGGTGCTGCGCGACGCGCGGCTTGGCGGCCGGCGTCGTCAACGTCATCAGCAACGCGCCCGCCGACGCCGCCGGCGGTGGTCGAGGCGCTGATCGCCCATCCGGCGGTGCGGCGCGTCAACTTCACCGGCTCGACCCGGGTCGGGCCGCGTGATCGCCGAGCTGGCGGCGCGCCACCTGAAGCCGGTGCTGCTCGAACTCGGCGGCAAGGCGCCGCTGATGGTGCTGGACGACGCCGACCTCGACGAGGCGGTGAAGGCCGCCGCGTTCGGCGCCTTCATGAACCAGGGCCAGATCTGCATGTCGACCGAGCGGATCGTGGTCGACGAATCGGTCGCCGACGCGTTCGCCGAAAAATTCGCCGCGCAAGGCCGCGACGCTGGTGGCCGGCGATCCGCAGGCGCGACGACGCCGCTCGGTTCGCTGGTCGGCTCGACGCGGTCGAGCGCATCGACCGGCTGATCAAGGACGCCGTGTCAAGGGGCGCGCATGCTGGCCGGCGGCCACGCCCGCGGCACGCTGATGGACGCGACCGTGCTCGACCACGTGACGCCGGAGATGCGCATCTACGCGCGAGGAAATCTTCGGGCCGGTGGCCGGCATCATCCGCGTCAACGGCGTCGAGGAAGCGATCCGCGTCGCCAACGACACCGACTACGGCCTGGCGGCGGCGGTGTTCGGCGCGCGATGTCACGCGCGCGCTTGCAGGTGGCGCGGCGGATCGAGTCCGGCATCTGCCACATCAACAGCCCGACCGTGCACGACGAGGCGCAAATGCCGTTCGGCGGCGTCAAGGCGTCCGGCTACGGTCGCTTCGGCGGCAAGGCGGCGATCGATGAGTTCACCGAACTGCGCTGGATCACCGTCGCCAGTGTGCCGGGACACTATCCGATCTGACAGGCTTGCGCCACGACACTGCCAAATAACAAGATAACAATGAGGAGGCGGGGATGACGACGATTTCAGGCAATGGCCGCGCGCCCGGCGGGCTTTCGCGGCGGGGCGTGATTGCGGCGGCAGGCGGGCTGGCGCTGGCCGGCACCACGCGGCGCGGCTTTGCCGCCGGCGCGGAGAACGTGCTGAAGATCGGCTTCGTCAGCCCGCGCACCGGCGCGCTGGCCGGCTTCGGCGAGACCGACGGCTACGTGCTGGACCTCGCGCGCAAGGCGCTTCGCCAAGGGACTGTCCTCGACGGCAAGACCTACGAGGTCGTGATCCTCGACCGCGACACGCAATCCGACCCGTCGCGCGCCAGTCAGCTCGCCAAGTCGCTGATCAACAACGACCAGGTCGATCTGATGCTGGCGGTCTCGACGCCGGAGACGATCAACCCGGTCGCCGACGCCTGCGAAGCGGCCGGCGTGCCGTGCGTGTCGACCGTCATGCCGTGGGAGGCATGGTATTTCGGGCGCGGCGCCAAGCCCGGCGCGCCCTCGCCGTTCAAATGGACCTACCATTTCGGCTTCGGCGTGGAAGAATTCTACCGCACGCTACATGTCGCAATGGGCGCAGCATTCCGACCAACAAGAAGGTCGGCGTGCTGTATCCGAACGATGCCGACGGCAACGCCATCCGCGACGCATCTCGCGCCGCTGCTGGCCAAGGCCGGCTTCACCATCGTCGATCCCGGCGCGTACGAGGACGGCACGACCGATTATTCCGCGCAGATCGCCGAGTTCAAGACAGAAAAGTGCGAGATCTTCAACACGTTCCCGATCCCGCCGGATTTCGCCACGTTCTGGCGGCAGGCCGCGCAGCAGGGCTTCACGAGCATGGTGAAGATCGCCCAGATCGCCAAGACCGGCCTGTTCCCGGCCAGGTCGAGGCGCTCGGCGCCCTCGGCTACAACCTGGCGACGGCCGTCTACTGGCACACGGACTTCCCCTACAAGTCGTCGCTGACCGGCGTGTCCGGCACGCGCCCTGGCGGACGGCTACGAGACCAGCGTCCGGGCAAGCAATGGACGCAGCAGCTCGGCGCCAGCCATGGCGCTGCTCGATGTCGGGTTCGCGGCGCTGAAGGCGAGCGGCGACCCGAAGGACAAGGCGGCGGTGGCGAAGGCGATGAGCACGCTGAACGTCACCGACGATGGTCGGCAAAGTCGACTTCACCAGGGGCCGGTGCCCAACGTGGTCCGCGACGCCGATCATCGGCGCGCAATGGGTGAAGGCCAAGCCGGGCAGCAAGTTCAAGCTCGACTGCGTGATCACCGAGACACGTCACCGACCCGAACGTGCCGGTCCAGGCGAAGCTGAGCCCGTATTCGGCCTGACCCGCGCCGGTGCTGTCCGAACCGATCCTGGCGGCGCCCGCTCGAAGCGCCATTCTTGAGGCGCGGGAATTCGACAAGCGGTTCAATGCGCTCGTGGTGCTCGACGGCGTCGACTTTCGCGATGCGCGCCGACGAGGCGGTCGGCATCGTCGGGCCGAACGGCGCGGGCAAGACCACGCTGCTCAGCGTGCTCTCCGGCGCGCATGCCGCCGAGTGCCGGCGCGCGTGCGTGTTCCGCGGCGAGGACGTGACGCGGCCTGCCAGCGCCGGAGCGCTGCCGCCTCGGCATCGTGCGCACGCACCAGATCCCGCGCCCGTTCGGCGGCATGACGGTGTTCGAGAATCTGTTGGTCGCCGCCAGCCAGACCGGCGTCCGGCGCAGGGCGAGGCATGCGATCGCGTGCATCGAAGTCGCTGCGGCTGTGCGGCATGCTGCCGCTCGCCAACCGGCGCGCCGAAACGCTCGGCCTGCTCGACCGCAAGCGGCTGGAGCTGGCCCGCGCGCTGGCGACCGGGCCGCGCGTGCTGCTGCTCGATGAGATCGGCGGCGGCCTGACCGACGGCGAGGCGAGCGAACTGGTCGACACCATCCAGGAATCTGCGCCGACGCGGCATCGCCATCGTCTGGATCGAGCACATCGTGCACGTGCTGCTGCAGGTCGTCGAGCGGCTGGTCTGCATGGACGCCGGCCGCATCATCGCCGACGGCGACCCCGCCGTCGTGATGGCGGACCGTCGGTGATCGACGCCTATCTCGGCGGCGGCGTCGCATGAGCATCCTGGCGGTCGAGTCCCTCGACGTGCGCCACGGTCTGCTGCAGGCGGTGCGCGGCGTCAGCTTCGCCGTCGAGCCCGGCGAAACGCTCGCGCTGGTCGGCGCCAACGGCGCGGGCAAGACGACGCTGCTGCGGGCGTTCGCGGGCGCGCATCGGCCGCGTCGGGCGGCCGCATCCTGTTCGACGGCGCCGACGTCACCGCAGTTGCCCGCGCACAAGCGCGTGCCGCCGGCATCGCGCTGGTGCCTGAGGGGCGGCGGCTGTTCGCCGGCATGACGGTCGAGGAGAACCTGTTGCTGGCCGCGCGCCGCCGGCCGCGCCGGCGCCGTGGACGCTGGATGCGCGTGATCGACGGCCTTCCCGATGCTGCGAAAAGCGTCGCAACGCCGCGCCGGTGATCTCTCGGGCGGCGAGCAGCAGGCGACCGCGATCGGCCGCGCGCTGATGACCAACCCGCGACTGCTGCTGCTCGACGAGGTCTCGCTCGGGCTGTCGCCGGTGGCCGTCGATCGCGTCTATGCCTCGCTGCCACGCTGCTGAAATCGGGCACCACGATCGTCCTTGTCGAACAGGATCTCGCGCGCGCGCTCAAGGTCGCCGATCGCGTCGATCTGCATGCTGGAGGGCCGCATCGTGCTCGAGGGCGGTGCCGGCGAACTCGCCCGCGAGCGGATCACCGACGCCTATTTCGGCCTGGCCGGGCGCGCGGGCAGGGCACCGCCGCATGATGTCTGGGTCAACCAGCTGCTGCAGGGCGTGCTGCTCGGCGGCTACTACGCGCTGATCGCCTGCGGCCTGTCGTTCATGTTCGGCGTGATGCGCATCATCAACCTCGCGCACGGCAGCCTCGCGGTCCTGGCCGCCTTCGCGCTGTTCGTGCTGGCCGACCAGTGCCGACATCTCGCCGTTCCTCGGCCTGCTGATCGTGCTGCCGGTGCATGGCGCTGCTCGGCTGGCTGCTGCATCGCGCGGTGCTCGACCGCAGCCTGCGCGGCGGGCATGCTGGTGCCGCTGCTCAGCACGTTCGGGCTGGCGATCGTGCTCGACAATTTGCTGTTCGAGGCGTTCGGCGCCGACACGCGCTCGCTGGCGCCGTATATCGGCGAGCTGTCGTACGACAGCTGGGCGATCACCGACGACATCGCCATCGGCCAGCTCGCGGTGCTGACCTTCGCGATCGCGGTGGTGCTGCTCGGCGGGCTGCAACTGTTTCTGTCGCGCACGCCGCTCGGCCGCGCCATCCGCGCGACGGCGGAAGATCCCGATACTGTCGGGCTTGATCGGCATCGATGCCGCGCGCGTCTACGCGATCGCGGCCGCGATCGCGATGGTCGACGGTCGGCGTCGCCGGCGCGTTCCTCGCGATGCGCGCAACGTTCGATCCCTATTCCGGCGGCGCCGCAACTGATCTTTGCGTTCGAGGCGGTCGTGATCGGCGGCGTCGGCTCGCTCTGGGGAACGCTGCTTGGCGGCATCGTGCTCGGGGCTGGCGCAGAGCATCGGCGCGCAGATCACGCCGCAGGGCTTTCTGATCGCCGGCCACGCCGTCTTCCTGATCGTGCTGCTGGCCGCGTCTGTATCGCGGCGGCTTGCGGCTTCGCCGGGCATGCGGCGCGGCATGAGCGCGCCGGTCGCATCGAACGCTGGACGCGCCCGTCCGTCGCCGCCGTGGTGCTGGCGGCGCTGCTGGTCGTGCTGCTGGCGTTCGGCCCGCTGGTGCTGGACGCCAACGCCGTCGACAAGCTGACGACGCTGTTCATCTACGTCATCCTCGGCGCGATGTGGAACGCGCTGGCCGGCTATGGCGGCCTGGTCTCGGTCGGGCAGCAGGCGTTCTTCGGTCTTGGCGCCTACGTCGCGGTCCGGCTGTCCGATGCCGGCGTGCCGGTCTATCCGGCGCTGCTGCTGGCCGCCGTGGTGGTGGCGGCGTGTCGCTGCCGATCTCCGTATTCATGCTGCGGCTGCGCGGCGGCGAGTTCGCGATCGGCATGTGGGTGGTGGCCGAACTGGCGCATCTGCTGGTCAATCTCGACCGGCTGGTGCAGGGCGAGACCGGGACGTCGCTGATCGCGCTCGACGCCTATCCGGCGGAGCCCGGCTGCGCTGACCTACTGGTCGGCGCTGGCGGGCATGGCGGTGCTGCTGGCGGTGTTGTTCGTGCTGCTGCGCAGCCGGGTCGGGGCCTCGATCCAGGCGATCCGCGACGACGAGGAAGCGGCCGGCTCGGTCGGCGTGCGGGTGCTGGCGACCAAGCGCGCTGATCTTCGTGCTGGCGGCCTTCGGCGCCGCGCTGGCGGGCGCGCTGTGGCTCGCGACGTCGATCACGTTCCAGCCGCGCACCTATTTCAGCGTGCAATGGACCGCCTACATGATCTTCATGGTGCTGGTCGGCGGCCTCGGCACGTTCGAGGGGCCGATCCTGGGCGCCGTCGCTCTTCTTCGTCATCGAGGCGATCTTCGGCGCCTCCGGCGTCTGGTACCTGGTCGGCCTCGGCGCCACGGCGCTGCTGTTCTCGCTGTTCCTGCCGCGCGGTGTGTGGGGTTGGCTGGCCAATCGCTACGGACTGCGGCTGCTGTTCGTCGGCTACCGCGTGCGCCTGGCGTCGAGCATCCTCAACCGATAAGGCGGCGAGCTCGGCGCGGACGTGATCGAGGTGGATCTGTGTGCGCCGCCCGCGTCGCCCACCAGAAGCTGTTCAAGGATCGCGGCATCCGCGTCAACGCGGTCAGTCCCGGCCCGGTCGAGACGCCGCTTCTGGTGCAGTTCCGCAGCGTGCTGGGCGACGCACGGGTGGACAGTGATATTGCGCGCGTCGGCCGCGCCGGCACAGCCTCGGATATCGCGCCGGCAATTCTATTCCTGTGCTCGGACGGCGCGCGCTGGACCAATGGCGCCAACCTGCCGGATCTGACGGCTTGGCGGCGGCTAACGCTTCGCGCTGCCCTCGCTGCGGATCCACCAGCGCACCGGCTTCGGCTCGCGCACGGCGCGCGGGGCTTTCGGCTTCTTTGCGACCGGGTCACGCGGCGCTGCGGTCTTGGCGGCGCGCTTGGGCGGCAGCTCGGCGGCCTGTTCCCGCTGCCGCCGCTCCGCCGCGTCGACCGCCGCGAGTGCGGTTTGCAGCGAGGCTTCGGCAGCCGTCCGGGCGGCGCGTTCGGCGGCGAGATCCGCGACCGCTTGTTCGGCCCTTTCGCGGTGCGCAACGCGCAAACTGGCAATCGCCTCGTGCTCGGTGCGGGTCGCGGCGAGTGCCTCGTTCTTCGCGAGTTCGGCGTGTGCCAGCTTGGTCTGCAGGTCCCGCACCATTGCGAGCGCCTGGTTCAGGTTCCGCTCGGCGCGCTCGCGGGCGGCGCGCTCCATGCCCAGATCGGCCGACAGCGCGGCCAGCCGATTGGTGGGCGAGGAAGGGGTGTTGACCCCGCCGCGCGGCACGCTGGGCGCCCCGCCCAGGCCCGCGTGCTTGGCGAGCACCACCGGTACCTCGCCATCTTGCACGAATCGATGGCGATGACCGTTCGAGTGACCATTGGAATGGCCGTTCGAATGGCCGTTGGAGGGGGGGCGGTCACCGGCGGGACGGTCGGTGGCCGGGCGAGGCTGGTCCGGCTGCTGCCGCGATGCCGGCCGGTCGCCTCGGCTGAACAGCCCAAGCGCCTCCCGCATCTTGAGTTCGGCAGCTTGCAGGGAGCCGAGATCCTGGCCCGCGGAGTTGTTTTCCAGCCCGAGTTGACCGGAGTTCGATTGCTGTCTGTCAGTCAAAGTTGCGTTCCGTTATTTCTCTGATGATGCGGGGCACTGCAGCGCCAAGACATCCTGCCCTGTTGCGAGCGCCCAAAGCTGACGCAGCCCGGGCGAAGCCGAAAGTAATCGGGTACCACGCTCCGCCAGGGATACTCGATCAAGTTGGCTATGCCAAGACCAACCCTGTGACAAGCGGTGCCGTGGGGGCCAGGAAAGACAAAATTCACGCGGACGCCAGCCGCGTCAGGTTCATTTGGGCGCTCCGGCCCATTACGTCAACGCGCGTCGGGCGAAAGTTTGCGCGGGTCATGGCTGAATAAATCTTTACGGCGGCCCGGCATGGCTGTGCGGCCGGCGCTCGCGCGCCATGCCGTATCACATGATTGAAAAGTTACAGGCAAGCAGCGTTCGCCCGGATGACAATGCAGCGCAAACGAATCGTAGCCGCGCGGCGCAGGAGAACCATGTTCAAGCGAACTGTACGAGCCGACCGCGCGGGGTGTCCAGAACTTCATCGTCACGCATGACGATCATGCCACGAACGATTGTCGCCATCGGCCATCCGGTCACCGTCATGCCGGCGAACGGCGTCCAGCCGCACGGCGTCGCGATCCACGAGTCCTCGATGGTCCGGCGTCGCTTGAGGTCGACCAGCGTCACGTCGCCGTCATAGCCCACCGCGAGTCGGCCTTTGCCGACCGCGCCATACACCCGGGCCGGCCCCGCGCTCATCAGGTCCACCATCCGCCCGAGCGACAGGCGGCCGGCGTTGACATGGTCGAGCATGACCGGAACCAGCGTCTGCACGCCGGTCAGGCCGGCCGGACAGTCCGGCCAGGGCTTCAGCTTGGCCGCGCGCGGATGTGGCGCGTGGTCCGACCCGATGCTGTCCACGCGCCCGTCGCGCACCGCTGCCCATGCGGCGTCCATGTGACGCTGGCCGCGAATCGGCGGGTTCATCACACCGAACCCGGCCAGCCGTTCATAGACATCCGGCGCCACCTGAGTCAGATGGTTCACCAGCACCTCGACGGTGCAGATGTCGCGGAAATCGGCCGCGTAGGCGAGCTCTTCCGCCGTCGAGACGTGCAGGATATGCGCCGGCCTGCCGGTCGCGCGGGCAAGGGCGAGGATGCGCCGCGTGCCCAGGAACGCGCACTCCTCGTCGCGCCAGACCATGTGGCTGGCATAGGGATCGCCGCTCTTGAACAGGCCGCGCCGCGCTTGCAGCCGGTATTCATCCTCGCTGTGGTAGGCGATGCGGCGGCGCCCGGCGCGCATCACACGCTCCAGGCTGGCGTCGTCCTCCACCAGCAGGTCGCCGGTGGAGCTGCCGGCGAACACCTTGATGGCGCACACGCCGCGGCCGGTTTCCAGTCCGGCGAGGTCGGCGATGTTGGTCTTCGTGCCGCCGACATACAGGCCCATGTCGCACCATGCGACCCGCTCCACATACTCCTGCTTCCAGGCGAGGCGGGCGGTGTCGGTGGTGGGCGGTGCGGTGTTGGGCATGTCGAACACCGCGGTGATCCCGCCCAGTACGGCGGCACGGGTGCCGGTGGGAATGCTCTCGACGGCCGCGTCGCCGGGATCGCGCAGATGCACGTGCGGGTCGATCAGACCGGGCAGCACATGCAGCCCGCGCGCGTCCACCACGGTGTCGGCGGTCGCATCGCACGCCACGCCGAGTGCCGCGATGCGGCCATGGCGGATGCCGACATCGCTATCCTCGGTCCCCCACGGCAGCACGCAGGCGCCGCCGCGGATCAGCAGGTCGAAATGCTCAGTCATGACACTCCTCACGTCACGCGGCGGACAGGCAGGCAAACACGTCGCCGTCCGGTGGCAGGCCCTGGATATGGGCGCGGTGCCACAGCGCGTAGAACAGCAAATGCCAGGCGGCAAATTCCTTGCGCCGGCTATCGGCGTGACGAAACAGTGCGATCGACGGTGCCGGGCTCGGCGATCTCCGCCACGCCGGGCTGGCGTGCCACCAGCGGCCCCAGCCGGTCGCCGATGCCGGCGATCCAGGCGCCGATCGGCACCGTGAAGCCCTGCTTCGTGGCGAAAGGCTGGGCCGCCTTGCAGTTGCGCTCCAGCCATTGCCGCAGCAGCCATTTGCCCATGCCGTTCCGCACCTTCAGCCCGTCCGGCAGCCGGAACGCGGCGTCCGCCACGGCGCGGTCGAGGAACGGCGTGCGGCCCTCGACCGCGTGCGCCATCAGGCAGCGATCGAGCTTGAGCAGCAGGTCATGCGGCAGCCAGTCCGCCATGTCGGTCGCCTGCGCCACCGCCAGCCGCGTCAGCCCATGGCCGGCGGCCTGCGCCTCCGCCGCCGCGATGCCGTCGCGCCAGCCGGGCGGGCGGGCCCGCAGCACGTCCAGCCGGTCGAACGTGCCGCGCGCCCGCATCACCCGCCCGCCGCGCCACCACGGCCGCATGGCGCTGCGGTAGCGGCCGTAGCCGGCGAACATCTCGTCGCCGCCCTCGCCGGACAGCACCACCTTCACGTCCTGCCGTGCGCGGCGGGCCAGGAACCAGGTCGGAATGATGGCGTAATCGGCGGCCGGATCGTCCATGCAGGCGACGATCTCCGGCAGATGCCGCCACACCATCGCCTCGGTCACCTCGATCGTCTCGTGGCGGGCGCCGAGCGACGCAGCGACCACGGCCGCCTGCGCCCGCTCATCGGCCGCGCCCGGCGCGTCGAACCCGGCGGTGTAGGCCAGCACCGGCGAATTGTTCAGCCGCGCCATCAGCGTCAGGATGGCCGTGCTGTCGATGCCGCCCGACAGGAACATGCCGTACGGCACGTCGCTGCGCTGGTGCAGGTCGACGCTCTCGGTCAGCGCCTGGTCGAGCCGCGTCAGCGCCGCTTCCTCGTCGATCTCCTCCGGGCCGCCTTCGGGCAGGGCAGGCGACATGATGGCGTTCCAGCACCCTGCCCTCGGCGCAGGTCAGCGTCTCGCCCGGCAGCACGCGGCGGATGCCGGGGAAGATGGTCTCCGCGCCGGTGGTGAACTGGATCTGCAGCAACTCGTCGCGTGCGGCCGGGCGCACCGCGCGCGGCACGATGCCGGCCGCCAGCAGCGCCTGCGGCTCGGAGGCGAAGGCGAGGCCAGCCGGGCGTCTGCGCGACATACAGCGGCTTGATGCCGAACGGGTCGCGCGAGAGGGTGACGGTGCGCGCCGGCGCGGTCGTGGATGGCGATCGCATACATGCCGCGCAGCGGGCCGGCGAAGGCGGGGCCGTCGCGCAGCCACAGATGCAGCGGCACCTCGTTGTCGCTGTTGGTGGCGAACGCCACGTCCGGCATGTCGGCGCGCAGCTCGCGGTAGTTGTAGATCTCGCCGTTGCCGACCAGCGCCGCCGAGCCGGCGAACAGCGGCTGGTCGCCGGTGGCGAGGTCGATGATCGCCAGCCGCGTATGCACCAGCGCCACCCGGCCGACCACGGTATGGCCGGAGCCGTCCGGCCCGCGATGGGCGAGCGCCGCGCTCCAGCGCGGCGAGCATCGCCGCATCCGGCGGCGGGGGCGTCGGGGGCGGCGATGAGGCCGGCGATGCCGCACATCAGGCGGGGAGGATCGCGGGGCGGGGGCAGGACATGCGCCGGGTGATAGCACCCGGTCGGCGCGCTGTCTTGCGGTAGCGGGCCGTGACGCCCACCTGTCACGCCATGACCGATCTGGCTGTTCTGTCCGACCGCGGGGTGCTGGCGGTCTCCGGCGAGGATCGCGTCGGCTTCCTGCAGGGGCTGGTCTCCAACGACGTGGCGCTGGCCGTGCCGGGTCAGCGCGGTCTGGGCCGCGTTGCTGACGCCACAGGGCAAGTGGCTGGCCGATTTTTTCATTTTCGCCGACGGCGACCGGCTGCTGCTGGACTGCGAGCGCGGCGCAGGCGCCGATGCTGGCGCAGCGGCTTGCCCGCTACCGGCTGCGCGCCCGCGTGGCGATCGAGGATCTGTCCGCGACCGCTGCATGTGCATGCCGCCTGGGACGGCGCGCCGGACGTGCCGCCGGGTGCCATCGTCGCCGCCGACCCGCGGCTGCCGAGGCCGGCTGGCGCATCGTGGCCGATCGTGTCCTGGCGACCACCGCCGACGCTGCGGACTGGGACGCGCACCGGCTGGCGCTCGGCCTGCCGGACGGTTCGCGCGACCTGGAGGCGGAGAAGATCGGTGCTGCTGGAGGGCGGATTCGACGAGCTGCGCGGCGTGTCCTGGACCAAGGGCTGCTACATGGGTCAGGAACTGACCGCGCGGACCAAGTATCGCGGCCTGATCAAGCGCCGGCTCGTGCCGGTCGAGATCGCGGGCGACGCGCCCGCGCCGGGCACGCCGGTGCTACGCGACGGCGCCGAGGTCGGTGCCATGCGCTCGTCACGCGGCGACAGGGGGTTGGCTACGCTCCGAGTCGATGCGCTCGATGGCACGCTGGTCTGTGGCGCCGCCACGCTTCGGCCGCGTCTGCCGGCGTGGATGGCGCTCCCGGCGACAGCGTAGCTCTTCGCGCCGGTCGTCGCCGCCGGTCCGTAGGGAAACCACCCGGCCCCGGCGACGCAACCGCGAAGCCTGGCCGGACTTTGCCATCCGGAAGGGCCGGCGCCGGCACCCTCATTGCCCTGGGAGAACCTACCGGAGCACCCCCGCCCGATGCGGCCGCATCGACGCCAATGATAGCAGGTCTCCTGGCTCGCGGGTCTGCGCCGGCCACCATCTTCCCAGGTTGCCCCCAGTGGCAGTCTGGCGGCCAACTCGCCGCTCACAGTTGCAGGGCAGACATGGCTTGGAACCATGTTCGCTTTTCACCCCTTCCAAGGGCACCGTCGCGTTTAGCGTAACAGCCGTACACGAACACCGTCAGCCGAGCGCCCCCAACGGGCGGCTGGCTACAGCGCGTCCCAACCGAAGCGCAGCAGCGGCAGCGCGGTTTCCGCCATGTCGGCGAGCGTATTGACCAGCGTGGCCTTGGCCAGGTCCCTCGCCGGGATCGTGCGCTGCACGACCAGATGGCGCAGCTTCAACAGATCGGCGACTGGGGAATCGGCGCCATGCTCGAAGCCGCGCGGCAGGCGGACCAGCGCATCCTCGCTCATCAGCTCGCACCCGGCGGCGAAGGCGGCCGACAATGCAGACCGCACAATGTCCGGCGCATCGAGCATGGCGTGCCGCAATGCTTCCAGCTCGGCCGGTTGCGGCTGGTAGAAGCCGGCGGCCGTGAAACTGCGTTCTGGGTCGATATGGATATAAAGGATACCGAAGCCGGATTTGCTCCCGTCACGCGACAGCACCGCACCGGCATGGGTTTTGTACGGCGCCTTGTCGCGGCTGAACCGCACGTCGCGATGGATGCGGAACACCGCCTTGCGCGGATCGGCCGTGAGCGGAATGTCCCGCCGGGTCAGTTCTGCGACAAGGGCTGCGATCAGCGCATGCAGCGGCGCCAGCACCTCGCGGTCGTAGGTGTCGCGGTTCGCCTGGAACCACACGCGGTCCTGGTGGGCCGCGAGATCACGAAAGAAACCAAGGGCTTCCGGCGCAAAGCCAGCGAAACCCTCGGCCGACACAACATGAGCATGAGCGGCCCCACGCATCCGGTTACCCTCGCTGGCGACGCGCGAGAGTACCGGGAGCGTCAGGCTGCGATCAACTGGCGATCAGGTGTCCTGCCAGTCGCTGCCGCCGCCGGAGTCCGACGAGGAATCGTCGCTCGCCTGGTCCCAGCCGCCGCCTTGGTCGGACTGGTCGGGGGGGCGTTCTGCCAGCCATTGTCGGCGCTCTGATCGGGCGCCGGCGTCCAGGCGGACTGATCGACCTGCGGCGCACCGCCATCGTTGCCCCCGTCGTCCTTGGACGCTCCGCCGGCATCGTACGGGTCCGCGCCGCCAGCCGGAGCGCCCCACGGGCTGTTGTCGCTGACCGGGACAGTCTCGGGACGGCCGCCGAAGCCAGCTTGGCCAAACCCGCCACCGAAGCCCTCGCCGCCACGGTTGCCGGAGAACAGGCTCATCAGCGCGTCAGCCGCGACCACGCCGCCGGCCACGCCAGCCGCCGTGCGCAATGCCGAGCCGAGGAAGCCCGATGCCCTGCTGCTGGAACGCGCCCTGGTTGTAGCCGGGCGGGTACTGCGGCTGCGGCGGCGGGCCGGAATACTGCTGCGGCGCATATTGCTGCGGTGACCCTGGGGCGGGGCCGACTGGCTGGAGCCGCTGCCGAACAGGTTGGAGAAGAAGCCGCGCGATTGCTGCGGCTGTGCCGCCGCCGCTCCGGCCGCTGCCCCCGCGGCCGCGCCCCAGGGCGAGCCGCCCTGCTGCTGCGGTTGCTGCTGCGCGGCCAACACCTGGCGGGCCTGCTGCAGCTCCCATTGCAGGCGGGCGATGCGGTTCTGGGCCTCGACCAGCGCGTGCTCGGAGACAAAGGCGAGCTGGGTGATGCGGTAGCGCGCCTCCGGATAGCGGTTGAAGAGCTCCGCGATCAGTGCGTCCGCATCGCGGTCCACCGGCGGCAGCGGTGCCGCGGCCCCCTGGCCCGCCGCTGGGGCCTGTGCCCCCGCGACCCGCTCGATGAAGCGGGTAATCAGGTCGCGTTCTTCATTGGTCATGGAAGGTCTCTTTGGTCCTGTTGCAATGACCGGCCCGCTCGCGCGGATGACTGGCATGTGGCAAGCAGTGTCGGGTGGTTCAAGCGGCAAGCTTGTTACGCCGGGGGCCGGCCCGTATGGTGCGGCGCGTCATGCGGGACGGTACGGACACACCAATGGACGCGACACTCTCACCGCCCGGCGCCACGGCGGCCGTCGGCGCGCGCGGCCCGAGCTTTCAGGACCTGATCCTGCGCCTGCACGCCTTCTGGTCGCGCGCAGGGCTGCGTGATCCTGCAGCCTTACGACATGGAGATGGGCGCCGGCACCTTCCATCCGGCGACCACGCTGCGCGCGCTGGGCACCCGGCCGTGGCGCGCCGCCTATGTGCAGCCGAGCCGCCGGCCGACCGATGGGCGCTACGGCGAGAACCCGAACCGGCTGCAGCATTACTATCAGTACCAGGTGATCATGAAGCCGAGCCCGGCGGACGCGCAGGAGCTGCTGCTGGAGAGCTATCGCGCGATCGGCCTCGACCCGCTGCTGCACGATTTCCGCTTCGTCGAGGACGACTGGGAAAGCCCGACGCTGGGCGCCTGGGGCCTGGGCTGGGAGGTGTGGTGCGACGGCATGGAGGTCGGCGCAGTTCACCTATTTCCAGCAGGTCGGCGGCATCGCCACTGCGCTGCCGAGCTTCGAGATGACCTACGGGCTGGAGCGGCTGGCGATGTATGTGCAGGGCGTCGAGAACGTCTACGACCTCGATTTCAACGGCGCCGGCGTGAGCTACGGCGATGTTTTCCTGCGCGCCGAGCGGGAATACAGCGCGCTATAATTTCGAGCTACGCCGACACCGAGATGCTGACGCGGCATTTCGCCGATGCCGAGCGCGAATGCGCGGCGCTGCTGGCAGGGCGGCTGGCGCTGCCGGCCTACGACCAGTGCATCAAGGCGAGCCACCTGTTCAACCTGCTGGACGCGCGCGGCGTGATCAGCGTGACCGAGCGCGCGGCCTATATCGGCCGGGTGCGGGACGCTGGCGAAGGGCTGCTGCGAGGCGTGGCTGGCGGGCGGATGCAGGACTGACATGCCGGAGCTGCTGCTCGAACTGTTCAGCGAGGAAATTCCGGCGCGCATGCAGGCGCGCGGCGGCGGAGGATCTGGCCCGCCTGGTCGCCGAGGCGCTGGCGCCGCTGCGCGCCCGCCGACGCGCGCGGACTTCTACGGCCCGCGCCGGATCGCGCTGGCCGCGACCGTCGCGGCCGAGGTGCCGGACAGCCGCAGCAGTCGAGCGCGGGCCGCGCGCTCAGCGCGCCGGAGCAGGCGCTGGCCGGCTTCCTGCGCAAGCACGGCGCGACGCGCGAGCAGCTGCGCCAGGAAGGCGAGTTCTGGGTGCTGGACAAGACCGTCGCCGGCATCGCCGCGGCGACGCTGATCGCGCGCCGCGATGCCCGGCGCTGCTGCGGCGCTTCCCCTGGCCGAAATCCATGCGCTGGGGCGGCACCAGCGCGTTTCACCTGGGTGCGCCCGCTGCGCCGCATCGTCTGCCTGCTCGACGGCGCGGTGGTGCCGTTCGATCTGCGCGACGGCGACGATGACGGGCACGGGCTGGCATCGCGGCGACCTCACCGAGGGCCACCGCTTCCTGGCGCCCGGCGCCTTCGCGGTCGCGCTCGGCGGCCGATTGGGTGGAGAAGCTGCGGGCGCATTACGTGATCGCCGACGCGGCCGAACGGCGCGACGCTGATCGCCGACGGCATGCGCGGCGCTGGCGGCGGCGCGCGGATCTCACGCGTGGTGCGAGGATGCCGGGCTGCTCGACGAGGTGGCCGGGCTGGTGGAATGGCCGGTGCCGCTGCTCGGCCGCATCGACGACCGCCTTCATGGATCTGCCGCCGGAGGTGCTGCAGGTCTCGATGCGCGTCAACCAGAGCTATTTCGCGCTGCGCGACGCGGCCGGGCGGCCGGCGCCGTATTTCGCCTTCGTGGCCAATATCGCGGCGGAGGATGGCGGCGCGGCGATCGTCGCCGGCAACGAGCGCGTGCTGCGCGCGCGCTTCGTCCGATGCGCGGCATTTCTGGGATCTCGACCGCAAGCGCACGCTGGACAGCCGCGTGCCGGCGCTGGAGACGATCACCTTCCACGCCAAGCTCGGCACGCAGGGCGACGCGGGTGCGCCGGCTGATGCGGCTGGCCGGCGACGATCGCGCCGCTGCGTCGGCGCCGATCGCGGCGACTGGCGCGAGCGCGCGGCGCTGCTGGCCAAGGCCGATCTCGTCACCGGCATGGTCGGCGAATTTCCCGGAACTGCAGGGCGTCATGGGCGGCTATTACGCGCTGCATGACGGCGAGGACGCCGCCGTCGCCGAGGCGATCCGCGACCATTACGCAGCCGAAAGGGCCGGCCGATGCCGTGCCGGCGGCATCCGGTCGCCATCGCCGTCGCGCTCGCCGACAAGATCGACACGCTGGTCGAATTCTTCGCCATCGGCGAGAAGCCGACCGGCTCGGGCGATCCGTTACGCGCTGCGCCGCGCGGCGCTCGGCGTCATCCGCATCATTCTGGAGAACGGGCTGCGCCTGCCAGCTCGGGAACTGTTCGATCCGCTGGCGACACGGCTGCCAGCGACGCTGCCCGTCGATGACCTGCTGGCCTTCATCGCCGAACGGCTGCGCGTGCAACTGCGCGCGCGAGGGCGCGCGGCACGACGTGCTCGCCGCGGTGCTGGCCGTCGGCACGACGACGATCTGGCACGGCTGCTGCGCGCGCGTCGACGCGGTGCGCCGACTTGCTCGGCACGCGAGGACGGCGCCAATCTGCTCACCGCCTATCGCCGCGCCGCCAACATCCTGCGCATCGAAGAACGGCAAGGATGGGCCGCATGACGGTCCGGTCGACGTCGGCGCTGCTGGAGCAGGCCGAGGAAGCGACCGCGCTTGCCAGCGCTGCGACAAGCTGGCGGCGGACTGTCGCGCCAGTCTGGTCCGCGCGGAAGATTTCGCCGGCGCCATGGCGGCCCTCGCCGCGCTGCGCGCGCCGGTCGACGCGTTCTTCGACCGTGTCACCGTCAACGATCCGCGCCCCGAAATTCGCCGCAATCGCCTGCGACTGCTCGCGCGGGTGCGGGAGACGATGCATCAGGTTGCCGACTTCTCCAAAATCGAAGGCTGAGCAGCAGGAGTGCGGTTTCCATGACCAAGTGGGTTTACAATTTCGGCGCCGGCGTGAACGAGGGCCGCGCCGGACATGCGCAACCTGCTCGGCGGCAAGGGCGCCAACCTGGCCGAGATGGCCAGCATCGGCCTGCCGGTGCCGCCGGGCTTCACCATCACCACCGAAGTCTGCACCGCCTACTACGACAACGAGCAAGCAACTATCCCGGCCGACCTGCGCGACCAGGTGCGACGCGGCGCTGGCGCGCATCGAAGCCGCCGTCGGCCTGCAAGCTTCGGCGACAAGCACAAGCCGCTGCTGGTCTCGGTGCGCTCCGGCGCGCGCGTCTCCATGCCCGGCATGATGGACACGGTGCTCAATCTCGGCCTCAACGACGCCACCGTGCAGGGGCTCGGCGACGGCCTCCGGCGATGCGCGCTTCGCCTGGGACAGCTATCGCCGCTTCATCCAGATGTACGGCTAGCGTCGTGCTCGGCGTCGATCATCACCGGTTCGAGGAAATCATCGAGCACGCCAAGCTCGATGCCGGCGTGATCGAGGACACCGCGCTGACCGCCGCAGGACTGGCAGCGCGTGGTCGACGGCTACAAGGAGATGGTCGCGGAACGAGACCGGCAAGCCGTTCCCGCAGGACCCGGAGGACCAGCTCTGGGGCGCGATCGGCGCCGTGTTCGGCAGCTGGATGAACCCGCGCGCCAACACCTATCGCCGGCTGCACGACATTCCCGCCGAGCTGGGGCACGGCGGTGAACGTGCAGGCGATGGTGTTCGGCAACATGGGCGACGACTGCGCCACCGGCGTCTGCTTCACCCGCGACCCCTCCACCGGCGAGAACGATTTTCTACGGCGAGTATCCTGGTCAACGCGCAGGGCGAGGACGTGGTGGCCGGCATCCGCACGCCGCAGCCGCTCTCCAAGGCCGCGTGCCAAGCCGGGCGAGGTCAGCATGGAGGAGGCGCTGCCCGCAGGCCTATGCCGAGCTGCTGGCAGGTGCGCGACACGCTTGAGCACCACTACCGCGACATGCAGGACATCGAGTTCACCGTGCAGCAGAACAAGCTCTACATGCTGCAGACCCGCAACGGCAAGCGCACCGCCGCGGCCAGCCTGCGCATCGCGGTGGAGATGGCGCGATGAGGGGCTGATCGACCGCGACGAGGCGATCATGCGCGTCAATCCGGCCGCGCTCGACCAGCTGCTGCATCCGACGCTCGACCCGAAGGCGGCGCGCACGCTGCTCTGCCAAGGGCCTGCCGGCGAGCCCGGGGGCGGCCTGCGGCGCGCGTGGTGTTCTCCGCCGACGAGGCCGAAAGCCGCGCCGCCAAGGGCGAGGCGGTCATCCTGGTGCGGATCGAGACCAGCCCGGAGGACATTCACGGCATGCACGCGGCGCGCGGCATCCTGACCACGCGCGGCGGCATGACCAGCCACGCCGCCGTGGTGGCGCGCGGCATGGGCCGGCCCTGCGTCGCCGGCGCCGGCGGCATCGTCGGTCGATTACGGCGCGCAGACGCTGTCGGCCGGCGGCAAGACCGTGCGCGCCGGCGAGATCATCACCATCGACGGCGCGACCGGCGAGGTGTTCGTCGGGCGCGTGGCGATGATCGAGCCGCAACTGTCCGGCGAGTTCGCCACGCTGATGGGCTGGGCCGACGCGGCGCGGCGCCTGAAGGTGCGCACCAATGCGGAGACGCCGCTGGACGCCGAGACCGCGCGCAAATTCGGCGCCGAGGGCATCGGCCTGTGCCGCACCGAGCATATGTTCTTCGACCCGGAGCGCATCGGCGCCGTGCGGCAGATGATCATGGCGAATGACGAAGCGCGGCCGCCGCGCGGCGCTGGCGAAGCTGCTGCCGTTCCAGCGCGAGGATTTTGTCGAGCTGTTCCGCATCATGGAGGGGCTGCCGGTGACCATCCGCCTGCTCGACCCGCCGCTGCACGAATTCCTGCCGCATGGCGAGGCGGAGCTGGCGGAGGTGGCGCAGGCGCTCGGGCACGGACATGCCGCGACGATGCGCCGCCGCGCCGCGGAACTGGCCGAGGCCAACCCGATGCTCGGCCATCGCGGCTGCCGCCTCGGCGTCACCTATCCCGGAAATCTACGAAATGCAGGCGCGCGCGATCTTCGAGGCGCGCGATCGCAGGTCGCCAAGGACGGCGGCAAGGCGCCGGTGCCGGAAATCATGATCCCGCTGGTCGGCATGCAAGCGCGAGCTGGAGATCACGCGCGCGCAGGTGGAGAAGGTGGCGGCCGAGGTGTTCGCCGAAGCCGGCACGACGATCGAATACAGCGTCGGCACCATGATCGAGCTGCCGCGCGCCGCCCTCACGGCCGATAAGATCGCCGAGGTCGCCGATTTCTTCAGCTTCGGCACCAACGACCTGACGCAGACCGTGTTCGGCCTGTCGCGCGACGACGCCGGCAAGTTCCTGCCGCACTATGTCGAGCAGGGCATCCTGCCGAAGGACCCGTTCGTGTCGCTCGACGTCGAAGGCGTCGGCGCGCTGGTGCGCATCGCGGCCGAGAAAGGGCGCGCCGACCAAGCCGGAGCTGAAGCTCGGCATCTGCGGCGAGCATGGCGGCGACCCGGCCTCGATCGCGTTCTGCGAGGAGGTCGGGCTGGACTACGTCTCCTGCAGCCCGTACCGCGTGCCGGTCGCGCGGCTCGCGGCCGCGCAGGCGGCGCTGGGCGTCGGCGTCGACCGCACGGCCTGAAAGAATTTGAGGCTCGTTCGATGACTGAAACACTGCCCGATCGCCTGTCCACCAACCCGAAAAGCCCGCATCACGATGCGGCGCTGCTGGCCAAGGGAGTTGGCATTCGCTTCAACGGCGTCGAGAAGCACAATGTCGAGGAGTATTGCGTCAGCGAGGGCTGGGTGCGGCTGGCGGTCGGCAAGGCGGTGGACCGCCGCGGCAACCCGCTGACCATGAAGCTGAACGGCACCGTCGAGCCGTACCTGCGCAACGAAGCCCCGGCCGCGTAAGCACGTGGTGTCACCCCGGCCCGCCGCCGGGGTGACACCACGCCCACCTAGCCGATTGCTGCGCGCCGGGCCCGTGCCCGCGAGACGCTGACGACCGCGCCGACCGCTGCGAACCCCGCGCCGGCATACAGGCAGGTCACCGCGCCGCCGCCGCCCCGCAGCCCGAAAATCAGCGCCACGAGGGCGGAGCCGAGCGACCACCCGACCGTCCGCGCCACGGCCACCATGCCGCTGGCCGCCCCGCTCCGGTCGGGCGGCCCGGCCGTCATCAGCGTGATGTTGTTGGGTGTCTGGTAGAAGCCGAACCCGATGCCGCACACGCCCATGCGCCAGACCACGTCCCAATCCGCCGGCATCGCGGGCATCGCCGTGAGCAGCAGCAGGCCGGTCGCGAGCACGGCCAGCCCGGCGCTGCCCAGCACGGAGGCCGGATAGCGCGCCGACAGCCGCCCGGCGATCGGCGCCGCCACGGCGACCAGCAGCGGCCAGGGCGTGACCAGCAACCCGGTGGCGACCGCGGACCGGTGCATCACGATCTGGAACAGGAACGGCAGCGAGACATAGGCCAGGATCTGCGCCGCGTAGGAGCAGATCGACGTGCCGACCGACAGCGCGAACAGCGGGATGCGCAGCAGGTCGAGCGGCAGCAGCGGCACCGTCCGGTGTGATTGCTGCCAGACCAGCAACGCGCCGCAGCCCAGCCCGGCCGCCAGCTCGCCAATGGCGACGCCGCGCCCCGACCCGCCCAGCCCGTCCACCCCCGTCACCACCAGCCCGAGTGCGGCGGCGTTCAGCAACGCCCCGACCATATCCAGCGGCCTTTTCCGGCGTTGGCCCGGCGGCGCCACCCTCAGGAACAGCGGCACGGCGACCAGGCCGACCGGCACGTTGACAAGGAACAGCCAGGGCCAGCTCGCGACCGACAGGATCAGTGCGGCGAGCGTGGGACCGAGCGCGGCTGATATCGCCACCGCCAGCGCGATCAGCGCGAAGCCCTGGCCCAGCTTCGCCCGCGGATAGATCGCCCGCACCAGCGCGCCCCCGAGCGCCGCCATGCAGGCGCCGCCGACCCCCTGCACGAGCCGGGCCGCCACCAGCACGCCCAATGAGGGCGATAGCGCGCAGCCGAGCGAGGCCACCGTGAACAGCACGAGGCCGAAGCCGTAGACCCGCTTGAGCCCGAGCGACTCGCCCAGCGACGCCGCCGGCAGCAGGCAGACGGTGACCGCGAGCTGGTAGCTGTTGACCACCCAGACGGTGGCGGCGTCGGTTGCCGCCAGTTCGCGTGCGATGGTCGGCAGCGCGATATTGGCGATCGCGCTGTCCAGCCCGGCCAGCACGACGCCGAGCACGGCACACCCCATCACCCAGCGCCGCTGCGGCGCCGGCAGGCCATTACTCTCACTCATCCGGTTCTTCGTCCCCCTCGCGGCCTTGACGCCACATGGTGCGGGGCATTGCCACCGCTTCCATGCCGCTCGGGCTCTCCGGCATCGTGCCCTGCCATGACGGGCGGGCCAATGTCCGTCCGGTCATGGGGAGGTTTGCAATCGCGTTGCGGCGGACGAGACGACGCCGACTCCCCCGCGCACGACGAGCGATCTGCCTTGCCGCGCTCCCAATTTGGGAGTAAGCGAATTCCCATATTGGGAGTGAGCATGGCTGGTGCAGGTTGTCTCACTCAAGATCTTGCAGAGGTACTGGTCCCGGAAAGGGAATGAGAAGGCCCCGAAGCCGCTCCGAGGTTGGTACACGGCTTGCGCAGCCGCCCGGTGGGCCAGCACGATCGACGTCAAGCAGAGCTTCCCGCAGACCGACTTTCGCCCGAAGGGTCGGGCGATTTTCGATGTCGGCGGCAACAAGCTGCGGGTCGTTGCCCAAATCGACTACGCCAACGGCGTGGTCTTCATCCACGAGGTCCTCGACCACAGGGAGTGCGAAGCATGGCTGAAAACCAGGCCGTTCTGACGGCACGATCTGCCCTGCGGTCCATCCCCGTCGTCACGAACGAGGCGGAGCACGACGCGGTGCTCGCTGAGATTGCCGCGCTGATGGATCGGGAGCCCGCCGCAGCCTCGGCGGACGGGTTCCGGCTGCGGCTCCTGGCCCGGATCAGCGAGGAGTATGAGGAGGAACACTGGCCCATCGAGCCGCTGTCCCCGCCCGAGATGATTGCCTTCGCCATGGAGCAGCAGGGGCGCACGCGCGCCGATCTCGTTGCGATCCTGGGCAGCAGTTCCCGTGTCTCCGACGTATTGAACGCGCGGCGGGCGCTGACCGTCGCGCAGATCCGCGATTTGGCCGCATTCCTCAGGCTGCCGGCGGAGGTTCTTGTGCGTCCGTATCGGCTCAAGCCTGCCATTCCGGCCGCAAGCACGAAGGGTCAGCGCACCGAGGTGGCGGAGCGCGAGCGATCGGGCAAGAAGAAGAACAAATCTAAGACGTAGCTGGCACAAGGCTCGAACAGAGCCTCAGACAGGAGGTGCCCAGAAGAAGGGAAAATATGTCGGAACTCCAACGATTAGGGGACAAAGGTCATTCCGCCGTTCAACCTGCGTACGGTCAATCTCGAATTGACCCGTAATTAAGGTGCGAGGTGAATAATGCCATGCGACGGACTCTCGATTTGACCCATCCCGTTCGATCTCCAATTTTCCTTTCGTGCCCTGCTATGACGGGCGGGCCAATGTGGTCCGGTCGCGGGGCGGTTTGCAACCGTTGCAGCAAAAGCACTTTCACCGGGCGGCTGCCGCCCGGTTCGACCCAATGCGGTGCTTTGCAGCGGCGGTTCAACCGGCAGGTATTGGCCGGAGTTGGCCGACAGCGGTCAAGCGGCTCCGGAGGAGCCGGAGAGGATAAGCGGACGTTCCTACTCGCAAGCTTGGCAGCGGCTCTCGACCCCATCCAGCCGTTCACAGATTGCCAGGGCCTTCGTAATACCGGACATAAATGCCGCCGGAGACCGGCCTGGCGATTAGCAAGCGATAATCGAGTTTACGATGTTTTCTGATTCTGATACGGTCCCGCCATGACCTATGCGCCGTCCCTCCCCGTTCCGCCTGCCATGTACTCCGCCCTCGCCGCCTTGGCGGCGACCCCCGATCGTTTCGCGACCTATTGAGGCACGGCGACTTATGGCTTTGGTCGAGTTTCCGCTGCATCGGCTTGGGTGGAAAGCATTCCAAGACCTTTGCGTCGCAATCGTGGAGGAACAGACACAGCGCCCAGTCCAGACATTCATCCCAACGAATGATGCGGGCCGAGACGGGGCATTTCGCGGGTCGTGGGACGGCGCCGGCTTTGGCGAGTCCACTATTCAATGCAAATTCACCTCTCAGGAGAATGCGACCCTGTCCGTTGCCGATCTGTCGGGAGAACTTCTAAAAGTACAAAGCCTGGCTGCGAAGAACCTCGCTTCCGATTACGTCATCATCACAAACTACCGCGTGACGGGACAGAGCGAACTGAATATCAAGGCCGCCTTTCAGGCCGTAGGCGTCGGGAATTGCCGTGTCTTTCATAAAGATTGGGTTACGGAGCGCGTTCATCGGTCACCGCGGCTGAGGATGATGGTTCCCCGATTGTATGGCTTGCTTGAACTATCTGGATTGCTTGACGAACGAGCCTACAGACAAGCCCAGCTAATTCTAAGCGAGATGGGCGACAACCTTCAAAAGCTGGTCGTGACCGAGGCCCACCGAAAAAGCGTTCGGGCAATCAGCAAATATAGTCTCGTGTTGCTTCTTGGTTCCCCGGCGGCAGGAAAGTCGACGATTGGGGCCAGCCTTGCCCTTGGGGCAGGCGATACTTGGAATTCCTCGACAATCAAGTCGACGTCACCTCAACATCTGGAACGGCATATTGATCCTGATGGCGGCCAATTCTTCTGGATCGACGACGCCTGGGGAAGCACACAATATCAGAGAGAACGAACCGAGGCCTGGAACCAAGTGTTTCCGCTCATGCAAGGTGCAATACGGCGCGGGACAAGATTTTTAGTTACCTCTAGAGACTACATCTGGCGAGAAGCCAAAAGGGAACTGAGGGACTCTGCAGGCGCTTCCCGTCCTGACCAAAAGCCAAGTGGTGATAAATGTCCATGAGCTGACGGTCGAGGAGAAGGCGCGGATTTGTACAGATCATGTCAAGCTGGGAGACCAACCTGCACGTGTGCGGACTGCATTGAAAAGACCTCCGGTTGCTGCCTTTGATCGCCAAGCGCGACGAACTTCTACCGGAGTCGGCGCGCCGGCTTGGGACGGCGCTGTTCACCGAGCGGCTGCAGATTCAGGCGGCGAGCGTTGCAGAGTTTTTTGCCCGACCGAAAGATTTTCTGAAGAGACAATCGAGAACTTGGCGCCGGAATGCCGCGCGCAGCGATTGCACTGATATTTCTCGATGGCGGCCTGGTGAGGTCACCAGTTCCCGCAGAAATGACCGAAAGGCCCGCTCAGGCCTTTGGCGTCGCGCCCTCCACTGTTCGTGCCCAGCTTGAGGTGTTGAACGGTAGCCTCCTAAATTTGATCGAGGATGAAGAGGGCCCTTACTGGACATATCGACATCCGACGGTGGCGGACGCATTTGCTTCTTACGTTGCTAAGAGCCCGGAACTCATCGAGATTTACCTTCGTGGTGGCAAGCCCGATACTCTTGCCCAGGAGGTCGTGTGCGCGGGAATTACACGCAGAGGCGCTGCGGTCACTGTTCCGAATACCTTGCATGACATCCTATTGGACAGAATTGGCAATTGCCAGGCCATGCGCTGGTCAGCTTCATTTCGTATCGATCGAACGAGAATTTTTCCAAGCGGCTGATGGCGCTCCGTCCAGACATGTGGAAGCGTTTAGAGGTCTTCAGCATCCCGCTGAGCGACGACATCGACGTCGATTTCTTTACCACGCTATACGAACAGAACCTGATCTCCGAAGAGCGACGCGTTAGATTTGTCGAGACCGTCCGGTCGGCGGCCGTGCACGACGCGGACGGCAGCTTCCTGGAGCACGAGGGAATATCCGCCGTCCTATCGGACGAAGAACGGCGGACCATTTTGAACGAAGTTAATCTGAATGTCCTGAAAGTACTTGGGAACCCACGTCGACTGGGTTCGCAGCAGCTGGGATAAGGATTATGATCCCGACGATCACTTTGATCAGTTCCGCTCTTCGATCAAGGCATTCGCAGAGGCCATAAACGCCCCCGATAATCCCTAATGAATCGGCTTATCACGTCCGCGATCGCGTCAATGAGGAGGATTACGAACCCTCTCCGACCTCTGTCGTCGCTCCAACCCAGCAATCGGCAGCGAAGACCGACTCATTGGATGATCTCTTTAGAGATGTGGACGATTAGCGGGTAGAATTCGTGCGAACGGTATAGGGCGAAGCCTAACGAATTGCTCCGACTTCACAGGTTATAACAGACTTTATCGATAAGGCCGGGGTGCACCCTTAGCCGAGCACATGGAGGTATAGGAGGGCTGCGGCCCACAGGTGGGCCGTACCCGACCCACCTCCGTCATCAAGCGTTCGGACGCCGGAACCCGGGGCGGTCACTCTCGAACCGCATGGACAGCCAAAGCCTCGCTGGAGCGTGCGTAACCCGAGCGACATCTATAACGAGTAGGAAGCGACCTTAACCTCGCTACGGTTTCCCATCGAAGCGATCGTGCAGGTCGCGTCTTGCAAGGGTGAGCTGGAATGAGCAGACGTGGACGAAACGGAGGATATAATTGGCCAAACTGACGACCTACCAGGAGTTCGAAACGTTTGTCGCGGACCTTTTCGAGCGTTTCCAAATAGCAATTCTCCAAGAACCGACACGCGCGATGCGAGATCAAGGTTATGATCTGAAAGTGCGCCATCCTGAAGGCGCAGTGGCGATCGTCAACATCAAGCTCTATCAGTCGCTCAAAGTTGCCCCCGACATCCTGCGGAGAACATTTGACCAAATTGCCGGCGTGATGTCGCGTGCCAACGTTGCTCGAGGCATCCTCGTCACGAATGCTCGCGTGCCAGCAGGGCTCCGGGATGAAAATGATCAGCTGACAGTGTGGGATTACGACACGGTTTCCTTCTTGATCGAGAACCACGCCGATCTTGCGGACCGATGGGAACGTCTCAGCCAGGAAGGCTTTATCCACCGTAGCGAAGCTCTACCTGAACCGACACGCCCCGAGACGATCGGCTTCCTAAACCATCCTCCGCCTCCACCTGAGCAGAAACGCATCCCTCCGAGGCGGAGTGATCCCCAAGGAGCGGACCTGTGCAAACAGCTGAAGGCGATCAAGCCTGGAAAAGGGAAGCCCGCAGCCGATTTCGAGGCTGTCTGCACCAATGCACTAAAATATTTGTTTGAGACAGATCTGATAAATTGGACCCCACAACGAAAGTCGTATGAGCAATTACATCGCTACGATCTGATCGCCAGAGTGGCGTCGCAGAATGATTTTTGGAACTCATTCGATCAGCGATCACCGTGCTCGCTACATCATCTTTGAGTTCAAAAATTATAAAGATCAAATTACCCAGGCGGAGGTATAGATAACCGAGAAGTATTTGTTCCCGCAAGCTATGCGCTCGACGGCTATCATTGTTTCTCGTAAGGGTGCTAGCAGGAATGCTGAACGGGTAATCCACGGCGCGTTCCGCGAGGCAGGTAAGCTGATCCTGTCCATCGACCTAAAGCAGATGTGCGAGATGTTGCGCAAACGTGACGCGGGCGATGACCCGGCGTCGGTTCTTTCTGACGCGATCGAAGGCATGCTGGTCGGGCTCGAACGGTGACCGAGGCCGGGCGCCAGCTACTCGCGTTGCGCGCGCTGGCCTGGTCGGGCTCTACCTTTAGGCGAGCGACCGGTTCGGTCCGGTTCAGCGCACCCCAGTCCGAAAGCGGACTGGCAGCAAACCACCCAACTCAGCCGGTTGGTTCCCAGAGCGCTTTGTCCGCATTCAGGGAGTTGGCCAGGCCGCGACAGCGACCGAGATGGGCGCCAATCAGCAAGTTATGTTGCTGGTTCGCACTAACGCCCCCGCGCCGCCCGCACCAGCCCCAAATGCCCCCGCAACGTCGTCCCCGCATACTCCCGCCGAAACAACCCGCGCGCCTGCAAGATCGGCACGACCAGTTCGACAAAATCCGTCAGCCCGCCCGGAAAATATGGCGGCATCACATTGAACCCGTCGGCGGCGCCGCCGACAAACCATTCCTCGAACGTGTCGGCGATGTGCTCGGCCGAGCCGCACAGCACCCAATGGCCGCGCGCGGCGGCAACAAGGTTGTACAGGTCGCGCAACGTCATCGCCTCGCGCCACGCCTTGCTCAGCATGACGCGGGCAAACCCATGATAGCTGTCGGATTCGCCCAGGTCCGACAGCGGCCCGTCGAGGTCGTGGCCGCGCATGTCGGTGCCGAACCGTTCCGGCAATAAGCCGTAAGGCGAATCACCGCAGTGCCATCCGCCGACGCAAGCCGCCGCCTGCTCAAGCCAACGGCCGCCGTGACGCCCGCCGGCACCCCACCGCACATCGTGCTTGACATCGCCACGCATTTTTGTTCATGATTTGTTCGTGGAAGCCACCTCGCCAGCCATGTCCGCTCGGTTCGCGCTCCTGATCGCGGGTCTGTGCCGGGTTGTCGCGGCCCATATCGCAAGAGATCGCAATGCCGGGGCTTGGATCACACTGATCTCGGCGCGCTTGAACCGTATCGCCGGGCGCGTCGCGCGGCTCTCGGCGCAGGCCCGCGCCGGCTGCGTCCCGCCGCTTCGCGCCGGCTGGACCCTCAGCAAACCCCGCGCGCCCGCAATCTTACCGCCGCTCATGGTGCCGCGGCACGCCGCGTGGCTGATCCAGGCGATCCCTCAAGCCGCAGTCTACGCCGGACACCTGCAGCAAGTGCTGAACGATCCGGAGATGGCGGCCCTGCTCGCCGCCGCGCCGCAGCTCGCGACCATCCTGCGCCCGCTGTGCCGGGCGCTGGGCGTGGCCCCACCGCCCCGCCCGCCGCGACCAGCCCTTCCACGTCCGGCGTCACCCGCACCCGCCGCGCCGACTGCGGCACGCTCGGCCGCGTCACGCGGGTCTGCTACCCCCCGCCGTCCCGCACGCGCTCGCCTCGGGTCCGCCGCCGCTGGGCACCTGCCCAAACCGGCCTGAGGGCGCCCGTCCTTGGCACGCCCAAAATGTTACGATAAAGAAACTAAAAGTCTACGCGGCGGCGGGGCCGAGATGCCGCTCCAGGATCGCCCGCGCCAGCGCGTTGAATCGTTCCGGTGCTTCGAGCATCGGGAAATGCCCGACCCCATCCATCGGATGCACAACCAGGCCGGCCAGTCCCTCGACGCGGCGGGAGGCGTTGTCGAGCCAGGCGGAGTTGATCGTCTCGACCGGGCAGGGGACAGACGGCCAGATGCTGCCGATGTCCCAGTCCAGCAGGCTGCGCAGCGCGGTCAGCGCGGCGGGCACCGGGGCGGCGGCCAGTTCGTCCTCGGTCCAGCGGACAACCTCCGGGTCGGCGTCGGCCGGCAGGATGCGGGCCACCATGCGGCGCATGGTGGCAGCGAAATCATCGTCGAACAGGCGGATGCGCAGGTCGATCTCGGCGGCGGGGCGGCGCTGGTAGAACGCGGCGTCGGTGAACGTGTCGACGCCGAGCACGAACCGGCAGCGTGCGCCGAGGCGGATCGCGGCCTCCAGCGCCACCGGCCCGCCCATCGAGTGGCCCACCAGGGCCAGCGCCGGTTGGTCCAGCCGAGTGGCCGTGGCGGCGACCACGTCGGCGAAGTCCGCGATCGATTGCGCGGCGGCGTCGCGGGTGAAATCGACGGCGACCACCTGACGGCCAGGGGCCAGTTCGGATACCTGATGCCGCCAGAAGCCGGCATGCCCGCACCAGCCATGCACGAGCACCACGGCGCCGCCGGTGCGCGTCACGCGACGCCGAGACGCCTGGCGCGGGGCCGATCGGGGGACGGCATCGTTTAGCCCGGGGCGAATTCGGCGATGGCGATGTCCGACAGGCGCTGGAACCGGATCGCGCTGTTGGCTTCCTCCACGAAGCCCGTGGTCAGGCAGACCATCGTCATGTCGCGTGCCGGGTCGACCCAGTAATTGGTCGTGCCCGCGCCCATCGCGCCGTAGGTGCGCGGGCTGGCCAGATGGCCGCAGTAGGTCGGCACCATGCCCTCGCCACGCAGGAAGAACCCGAGGCCCAGATTGGCCGGGAACAGCGGCCAGCCCTTCAGTTCGCGGGCATAGTTCCACAGATCGTTGGGCATCGTCCCGGTGTGGTTGCTGGTGGCGAACTCCAGCATCGGCCGCGACAGGATGCGCTGCCCGTCCAGGCTGCCGCCCTGGCGCAACGCGTCGGCGAAGCGATGGACGTTGGCGGCGGTGGCGACGAAGCCGCCGGCCGGGATCTCCACGTCCCGCGCCGGGTCGAGGATCAGCGATGCGAGCCACACCAGGCCGGCGGCGTCGAACATGCCGGGGCTCGGGTCGCTGACCCGTGGCGTCACCGCGCGCGATGCCAGCGCAGGGGTCATGCCGAGCGATGTTTCGGTCATGCCCAGCGGCGTCAGGATATCGGCCTGCACGATGTCGCGGAACCGCCGCTGGCCGCCGTCGACCACCCGCACGCACTGCGCCAGCACCGCATGCGCCATGATCGGCGAGTAGCTGACCTCCTCGCCGGGCACCGCCTCCAGCCCCACGTCGCAGATCGCCGCGACCACCGCATCGAGGTCGCCGACCTGCTCCGGCGGCACGGAGGGGAAACTCGCCGGCAGGCCGCCGCTGTGGCACAGCAGTTGCCCGACCGTGACCCGCTGCTTGCCCTTGGCGCCGAACGCCGGGATGACCTCGCAGACCGGCGTGTTCAGCCGGATGGCGCCACGCTCGACGCGCTGCAGCATGGCGACCGCGCTGATGGATTTGGAGATCGAGAAGATCGGGAACACGCTGTCCGGGCGCATCGGCCGCTGGGCCACCCGGTCGGCAAAGCCGATTGCCTGATCGAACACGATCTTGCCGCCGACGGCGACGATGGCGACCGCGCCGTCATACAGGCCACGTGCCACGTCCTGCTCGATCGCCGTGCACAGGTTGCTCATGGTGCATCGTCCTTCCCGGCCAGGGCATTTGTTGCCGCGGTCGGGGCCGAGCATATCCGTGTGCTGCCAGCGTGCCAGCGTTAAGTGAGGTGGCTGATCGTGGTCGATCTCGCCGGCGTCCAAAACCGACGAGATGATGGCGGCACGATGATATCGTCATGTCAGGACACGCGGCACTGGAAACCGGTCGGTGCAGTCCTGTATGCCTGCGGCCATGACACAAGCCGCGCCGGATTTCCCCGCCTTTGCCCTGGGCACGTTGCTGCCGCTATGCCGCGACCATTTCGCCGACCGCGAACATGGCGGATTCCACGAGCAGCTCGACCCGTCGCGTGCGCCGGTGCCGCTGGGCACCAAGCGGCTCATGGTGCAGTGTCGCCAGCTCTATGTGCTCAGCCATGCCGCGCTGCTCGGCGAGCGCAGCGGGCAGGTGGCAGCCGAACGCGGATACGATTTCATCCGCCGGACGTATCGCGACCGGACGCATGGCGGCTGGTACTTCCGCGCCTCGGCCGAGGGTGAGCCGACGGATCGGTCGAAAGACCTGTATACCCATGCCTTCGTGCTGTTCACGCTGGCCTACCTGCACCGCGCCTTTGCAGCCCCGGATGCCATCTTATTGGCCGAGGCGACGCTGGACGAACTGCATGCCAGCATGGCGGTGCCGGGCGGCGGGTTCTGGGACCGCAGCAGCGAGGACTGGGCGCCGGACATGTCGGTGCGCCGGCAAAACCCGCATATGCACTTGCTGGAAGGCCTGCTGGCGCTGCACGAGGCGACCGGCGAGGCGCGCTGGCTGGCCGAGGCCGGGGCGCTCGTGCGGCTGTTCCTGGAGCGGTTCCACGACGCGCCGACCGGCACGCTGGGCGAATATTTTACTGCCGAATGGTCGCCGGAGCCGGCGCGCGGCAACATCGTCGAACCCGGCCATCACTATGAATGGGTGTGGCTGCTGCATCGGTACCGCTTGCAGAGCGGATCGTCCGTAGCGGCGGATGCCGCCGATCGCCTGTTCGCCATGGCCGAGCGGCACGGGACCGATACCGAGTACGGCGGCATTCACGACCAGATCGATCGCGCCGGTGCCCCCTTGCTGACAACGCGGCGGATCTGGCCGGTCACCGAGGCGATCAAGGCGCAGGTCGCGCGGATCGAGGCAGGCGCCGCGGTCGCGGCCGATCAGCCGGGGCGACTTATTTCCCATCTGTTTGCCGATTTTCTGCGGCCGGAGGCTGGCGGCTGGACCGAAACGATGACTCGTGAAGGCGCGCCGCTGCAGGTCAACCTGCCCGGCAGCACGCCGTATCATCTGTTCCTTTCGGCGGCCGAGGTCGCCCGCGTGCTGGGCGGTCCGGCGCCGGCGATCAGCGCGAGCCGCTAGAGGCTCGCGAGCCGACGGCCAGCCGCAGGCGGTAGGTTTCGCGGCAGATCTTGACCCACTGGCTCAGCATGAAATCATGGGCATTGTCGCCAGGTGCGAAGCGGTCGAGGTAGCCGACCTGGAATCCAGGTCCGCGCACGTCCACGGTGCCGCCGCGGTGCTCCGCGTCGGCCAGTGTCACGAACAGCAGCGTGTTGGGGCCGAAGCGGCGCAGCGCCATGGCCAGCGGAAACACTTCCTCCTCCGGCATGGTGCCCATGCCCTTGAATACGAAGGTTTTGTCGCCGGCCTCCAGATCCTCCAGCAGCTTGCGCACCAGGAACGGGACGCGCCGCAGTTCGCGGCGCGTGACATCCTCGGGTGACATTGCGCCGGCATTCACCCAGGCGTGGTAGCCGAACCCGTATCGGCTATCGCGTACCATATACTCACGGCCATTCGCCGACACCTTGACGCTGATGGTTCCTGGCTCGCCCAATCCCGCGAACCGCGTCTCCAATGCTTCCAGCAACGACGGCAACGGTGTGCTGGCAAAGCGCAGCAGCCCGAGCGGCTCGGCTTGGCATTGACGCTGCACCAGACCGAATTCACAATTCTGCCCAGAGACTTCTCGAACTTGAGCATCAGCTCGTTCAGCGGGATCTGATCGGCGACCGCCACGGATGCCATGTCGACCGGCACCGGCTCGTTGCTGGTGAGGAATCCGTCGGTCTGCTGTGCTTCGTATCGGTCCCCGTAGAGGCCGATCGATGCAAACGCGATTCCGATCTGGCGCCGATCGTCGTTCAGTCCGAGATCAGCTGGCCGCGCGGCATCGGGCAACTGGAACCGGACATCCAGCACGGTCCGGCCGACGATCACGTTCCATGGCACCAGGCAGGTACGGATCGCCCGGCGTGGGATCGTGAACGAGGCCACGGGCACATCGTTGACGATCACGTTCAGCCGTTGCGCCCGCAGCTTGCGTTCGGACACCAGGGGCCGCACCTTCAGTGTCAAAACATACGTCCCGGGGTGGCGAGGTGCGGGCATAAGCAGACGGCTCTCGTTTCCGAGGGTCCATGTCTCCTGTGGCTCGGCGTCCGACCAGCCGGATACGCAATACGATGCGCCGTTGCCGGTCAGCCCAAAGTCGACCACGACATCGTCGCTCACATCTGGCATCCCGGCGCTGATTAGCACAGTTTCCTTCCCACTCCCAATGCCGCCTTCATTGCTGACATTCCTGCAAGAGCACCTGTTACGACTGGCGATCCACTTAAGACTATAAGCCGCCCCCGGGTGATTTTTCTATAAATGTTATACCCGTATTCGCAATGAAATTTCCACTGCGGTATCGTAAACAATACGATCTGCCGCCCGATCTGTCCAGTACCATGAACGTCTTGCGCCGCCTCTGCTCTGGCATCAGTCACAGGCGTCGTCAAACGAATCCAAAGAGAAATCGGATCACGCCGGCATTCGACCGGCGATGCGGCGAACAGGTGACACGTGTCTTCGGGTGTGCAGGCAGCGTTCATCCCCGCTGAGTTTCCGATGTTGCATTGCAACGCAGGGAGTGCTTCAAGTTCGCGTGCCTGCACCGATAGGGAGTCAAACTCACGTGACGAACCTGTACTGGCTGCCGGAGCCGGAAGACTGGCGTAACCGCGTTCGGGCTCTTGCGTTGGATACCGACCGCGTTTGGGACTCGTCGCTCGCCTTGGCCAACACACGGCTGGATTTCATTCGCACCAACGCCCTCGATGAAACCGTGCGCCGCACGCTCGGGGAGGCAACCCCGGCCGGCCTTGCAACGAAGCCGGTGCGGCTGGCCATCCTCGGGGCTGCAACGCTCGCGCATCTTCATGCCGGCATCCGAGTCGCGGGTCTGCGGCGCGGCATCCATATCACGACCTACGAGAACGACTACGGCCAATATTGGCAGGAAATCGCCGACACCACCTCGGCGCTCCACGATTTCGCGCCGACGACCGTGCTGCTGTCGCTCGACGGCCATCATCTCGTCGGCGGCCTGAGTGCCGCGATGGCCGATGCGGATGCCGATGCGCTCTTGCAGGAGACCACGGCACGCATTCAGAACTGCTGGCAGTTGCTGAAGTCCGCGTTCGGCTGCCACATCGTCCATCAGCTGCCTTTGCCGGTGCATCCGGCGATTCTCGGCCTTAACGAGCATCGGCTCCCGGGATCGCGGCAGGCGTTCCTGGAACGGTTGTCCGCCGCCCTGCGGCCGATCGCCGATGCCGAAGGCGTCGACCTGCTGAGCCTGGATACCCGCGTGGCGATCGACGGGATCAAGGCGTGGCATGATCCGGGCATGTGGCACCGTGCAAAGCAGGAGGTCTCGCCGGCCGCCACCCCGATGTATGGCGAGCTAGTCGCGCGGTTGATCGCTGCCAAACAGGGACGTTCGTACAAGTGCCTCGTGCTGGATCTCGATAACACGGTGTGGGGCGGCGTGGTTGGCGACGACGGGCTCGATGGTCTGGTCCTCGGCCAGGGTAGCGCGCTCGGCGAGGCGTTCGCGGCGTTCCAGGATTATGCACGGGAACTGTCGCGGCGCGGCGTGATCCTCGCGGTCTGTTCGAAGAACGACGAGGCGAATGCCATCGAGCCGTTCGAGCGCCACCCGGAGATGGTGCTGCGCAAGAGCGACATCGCCAGCTTCGTCGCGAACTGGAGCGACAAGGCCGCCAACATCCGGGCGATCGCGCAGGATCTGAACATCGGTCTCGATGCGATGGTGTTTATCGACGACAATCCGTTCGAGCGCACGCTGGTCCGCCAGGAACTGCCGATGGTCGCGGTGCCCGAGGTGTCGGACGACCCGACGGCATTTCCCTCGACCCTTGCGGATGCGGGGTATTTTGAGGGACTTTGGGTCACGGATGACGACCGTGCGCGCGGCGCGCAGTACCAGGGTAACCGCCAGCGGGAGGCGCTCAAGGCATCGGCGACCGACCTGCCGACCTATCTCCGCAGCCTGGAGATGCAGCTGGTCTGGCGGCGCTTCGATCAGATCGGGCTGCAACGGACTGCCCAGCTGATCAACAAGACCAATCAGTTCAACCTCACCACCCGCCGCTACACCGACCAGGATGTGCTGGCGATCATGAACGACCCGCGGGCGTTCGGTCTGCAGTTGCGGTTGATCGACCGTTTCGGCGATAACGGCATCATCTCGGTGCTCATTGGCCGCATGCAGAACGACGAGGATCTGTTGATCGACACTTGGCTCATGAGCTGCCGCGTGCTTGGCCGGCAGGTTGAACCGACCAGCGTGAACCTGATCGCCGAACAGGCGAAGCTGCTCGGCGCGAAGCGGTTGATCGGTGAATACGTGCCGACCAAGAAGAACGGCATGGTCAAGGACCATTACGCGAAGCTTGGTTTCACCGTTGTCGAGGTCGCGGCGGACGGTGCCAGCCGGGCGACACTGGACCTGACCAGTTTCGTTCCGGCGGAGACATTTATCGACGTGAAGGAAGGCTAACGCGATGACCGATGCCGCGATTTACGAGACCCTGTCGGAAATCTTCAACGACGTCTTCATGCGGAGCGTGGAACTTCGGCCGGAGTTGACCGCCAAGGACGTGCCTGGATGGGACTCGTTCAAGCAGATCGAAATCATTGTCGCGCTAGAGGAACGGTATGGCGTTAAATTCCATACCAAGGAACTCGACGCTCTGCACAATGTCGGCGACCTGGCACGGGTATTGTCGACCAAGATCAAGGCTTGATGGCTGGCGTGCGGCGCAACGCGGCGTGTGACGGCCCTTCCGGCCGCGGCTGGAAGGGCCGTCACAGTTGCTGTGCCTCCGGCTGATAGATGATGAACGAAATGTCCCTCACGGCTGAAGCCGATGCGACGTTCGGAACGGATGCGGAGCAGGCCAGTCGCGGGCTGCCGTTGATTGTTGAAGTCGAACAGCCGCTCGCCGGAGCAATGCTGCGGGCCAATGAATTGCTGATCGGCTTCGGCTGGGTGCTCGCCCCATCGCGCGTGCTCGATATGACTGTCGAGTTCGAGGGTGCCCGGCTGTGCGGCGCCGTGACTGGTCTGGCGCGGACCGACGTGGCCGAGCGGCACAGCGATCACCCAGGCAGCGCACGTGCCGGTTTCACGTTTCTCGGCCGGCTGCCGCCGCACGCTTTCGGTCCCTGCGAACTGCGACTGATCGTGCGGACCGAGGCGGGTACGCATGTTCATCCGGTCCCGATCGAAGTGATCGGCGCGGCGGGGCAGCGGGCGATTTTGGCGGCGACCCACGCGGCTTCCGACGGATCGCGCTGGTTGGCCCCCGACAGTGACCCGATCCGGATGGCGCTGGAGGAGGCACGCCTGGACCAAGGCGGCACGCTGCATGTTCGCGGTTGGGCGGTCAGCCTGTCGGGCACGCAGACGGTGGAGGTGTTTCTCGCCGACCGATCGCTTGGCTTCGCCGATACGGCGTTGTCGCGCGACGATGTGGCGGGCGCCTATCCGGGATACCCGAACGCGCAGGCTTCCGGGTTCGCGCTGAGCGTTCACGTGGGGCCGGCGTTTCACGCCGCCCTGGCGGCCGACCCGAAAGGGACCGGACTGGTCACGGCGGTGGTTACCGACGCCGCTGGCGATACGCTGACGGCGAGTCTCGACGGCGACCGGTGCCGAGCCACGGCGCGGGGCGGCCGGGCCGGGTGCCCAGACGACCTTGGCGCCCATGGTGGCAACGATCGAAGAGGCGCGGGTCAACGAACTCGGTGTCCTGCGGGTTCGCGGCTGGGCCGTCAGCCTTTCGCCCGTGGAGCGGGTGAGGGTTTTGTTCGACGATCGGCTTTTGGGGATGGCTGCGCTGGATCTGCCGCGCGAGGATGTTGGGCAGGCCCACCCGGACTATCCGAACTCCGCCAACGCCGGTTTCCTGCTTCAGGTTGAAATCCCCGACGAAGACCTGGGACAGAAATTCGTCCAGGTCAGTGCCGAGGCGGCTGGCGGTATCCGTCGCGAACTGCTCGCGCCGGTTGTGGTGGCGCCGGTGATCCGCCGCCGAGGCGCGACGGTCGGGACGGTCAGCTTCCATTGCGACACGATTTCGCTGGGCGAGGACGGATCGCTGTACGTCAAGGGCTGGGCGGTCTGCCCCAGCGGTGTACAGACCATCGACGTCGAGATCGACGACGAGACGATCGGGCAGGTCGAGCCGTCCGAGGAGCGCGCCGGACGTCGGCAACCATTTCCCGCATATCGCCAGCGCCCGACCGTCCGGTTTCCGCTTCAACGGTCGCGTCGTCGGCCCGCTGCAGTGGGCGAGCGGGTGATCCGCCTGACGGTGCACGGCCGGGAGGGAGAGAGCCGCGTCATCCTGCAGCCGGTGCTGGCGCACCCGGTGGCAGACTCGGCGGATGGCGCGGGCGCCATCGGCGAGGGCAGCGACGACGGTATCCGCTTCTACCTCGACACTCCGGCAGTGAAGGACGGCAAGGCGGTCGAGACGGTGCGCGGCTTCCTGTCGCTTGGCGGCTGGGCGTTCTCGCGTACCGGCGTCTCCGCCATCGAGGTGTTCGTCGACGGCCGCTCGCAGGGCCAGGCATATCGTGGCATCCGGCGCGAGGATCTGCACCTGAGCTTCGGCCGCAAGGAGGCGCTGCGCTCCGGCTTCGCGATGCTGGTGCCGCCGCAGGTGATGAAGCGCGGCCGTCACGACGTGCGGGTAGAGATCCGCGACGCCAGCGGGCACCAGGAAGAAATCGTCTTCGCCGTCGATGCCGAGCCGAGCCTGGACGGGCCCGGGCCGTGGTCGTTGCGCCGCAAGATCACACATGCCGAAGTCACGCTGCAACGTGGCATTCTCACGGCTGCCGACTATCACCCGGACTGGACGCTGCTGCTGCCGCTCGACCGGATGCCGTTGGCCAACCTCAAACGCATCCGCGCCACTCTGGAAAGCTTGCGGCATCAGGCCTATCCGGACTGGCGGATGGTCGTGCCGGTGGCCAGCGAGGCTGAGGGTGAAGCGGTGCTGGCCGGGCTGTTGCCGGACCTTGCCGACCTCAGCGACCGTCTCCGCCCGGTTGTCGCCGCGGCCGATGCGCCGATTACCTCGTTGATGCAGCGTCAGGGCCGGCCGGCCATGTTGCTGCTGCTGGCCCCGGGCGACCTGCTGGGCGAGGACGCGCTGCTCGAATTCTCGCGTCGAAGCCGCGCTGCGCGACCGGCCGGACTTTCTGTATGCCGACGAACGTCGCATCGATCCGTCGGACGGGACGATGCGCGCATTCTTCAAGCCCGACTGGTCGCCGGACCTGCTGCTGGCGACCAACTATATCGGCCGGCCCGTGGGCCGCGACGGCCGAGTTGCTGGAGCGGACCGGCGTGCAGCTTGGCGACCTGGCACGGCACGGCGAATACGATCTGGTGCTGCGGCTGACCGACAGGCGCGGGCGAATCGCGCATATTCCCAAGGTGCTGTGCGAGCGTGGCAGCCGCAGCCTGGACAAGCCGGCCGCTGAGCGGTGGTGCTTTGCAACGCGCGCTCCGGCGCCGGGGCCTGCGGGCGCGCGTCGAACCCGGCTGCCTGGCGGGCACCTACC
Source organism: uncultured Pseudomonadota bacterium (assembly GCA_963764895.1). Taxonomy (GTDB): domain Bacteria; phylum Pseudomonadota; class Alphaproteobacteria; order Acetobacterales; family Acetobacteraceae; genus CAVXUK01. The sequence continues at coordinate 588,366 of CAVXUK010000004.1, read as the reverse complement.
GGGTGCGCCGCAACCTCGTCACCCAGGGCGATGGTGTCCATCATCATCCCGACGGTCGCGTCGCGCGGCCTGATCAAGATCGCGATCGACTCGATCCGCGAGAAATCGAGCTACCGCAACTTCGAGATCATCTGTCTCGACAACATCCCGCGTCGACGACGACCCCGACCATGCTTTCTGGAAGGCGTGGCTGCGCGAGAACGCCGAGCAGGTCGTCGAGATCCGGGAAAAATTCAACTGGTCGCGCTTCAACAACCTTGGCGCCGCCGCCGCACGGGGCGAATTCCTGCTGTTCCTCAACGACGACATCGAGGTGATGGACGGCGACTGGCTCGAAGGGCTGCTGGAACACGCGCAGCGGCCCGGATGTCGGCGCGGTCGGGCCGCAACTGCTCTACCCGGACGGCAAGGTCCAGCACGCCGGGCATGTTCCTGTCGGGCAGTGTCGGCCGTCACGCCTTCCGCTTCTCGCCGCGCGACGAAGCCGGGGCCGTTCGGCCTCGCGCTGACGCTGCGCAACGTCATCTCCGTCACCGGCGCGTGCCTGCTGACGCGGCGCGACGGCGTTCGATGCGCATCGGCGGGTTCGACGAAGAACACTCCGTCATCAACAACGACCTCGATTTCTGCCTGCGCGCTGCGGCGCTGCCGGGCGCACCGTGATCTACACGCCGCATGTCACGCTGACCCACCACGAGATGGTCAGCCGCGGCGAGCATCAAGGACATCTTCGACGCCGCCCGCTTCGACAGCGTCTGGCGCGACCTGTTCCTGCCGGCGACCCGTATTTCAACCCGAACCTGGCGCCGGACGTTCGACGACTACGTGCCCGGAACAGGAGCCGATGCGCGCGCTGCATGTCGGCCATCCGGTGATCGGCGCGTGAGCGAGGTGCGCCGCATCCTGGCCGTCAAGGTCGACCATATCGGCGACTTCATCTCCGCCTTCCCGGCCTTTCGCCGCCTCAAGGAGCGGTTTCCCGAACGCCGAGCTGACGGTGCTGGCGGCCGGCGCGTCGCTGGCGCTGGCCGCGCTGGAGCCGGCGATCGACCGCATGATCCGCTTCGACTTCTTCCATGCCCGTTCCGAGCGCGGCCGCCGCGCGATGAGCAAGAAGGAGCTGCAGCGGCTGGCCGAGGAACTGGCGCCGTATCGTTTCGATCTGGCGATCGACCTGCGCCGCCAGCCGGACACGCGGCGCATCCTGCAGCATACCGGCGCGCGCTGGCTCGCCGGGTTCGACCAGCAGAACAAGACGACCTGGCTCGACATCGCCGTCGAGTGGGAGGGCGACATCGCGCGCACCCACAAGCGCGACGCACATCTCCGATGCGCTGCGTGCAGTTCGTCGATGCGGTGGCGGTGCCAGTGCGAATCCGACCGCCGGGTGATCGGCACGCTGGTCGCGCGGCGCGGGAGGCGCGCGATGCGCTGGCGGCCCTGCCGGAGGTCGCGGCACTCGGCCCGGAGTTGTTCGCGCGCCGGCTGGTGTGCCTGCACACCGGCGCCGGGGCGGAGAACAAGCGCTGGCCGTCCGAGGCGTTCGCCGGGCTGATCGGATCTGCTGATCGCGCGAGACGACGCGAACGTGGTGGTGATCGGCGGGCCGGACGAGGCACCGCTGCTCCAGGCCATGATGGCGGCGGTCCGTGTGCCGGAGCGGCGTGTTTTCGATGGTCGGCCGGCTCGGGCTGAAGCATCTGCCGCTGCTGATGCTGGCGTGCGACCTGTATGTCGGCAACGACAGCGGCCCCAAGCATCTTGCGGCGTCGCTGGGGGTGCCGACGGTGGGCATCCATTCCGGCTCCGTCGATGCGGTGGAATGGGGGCCGATGGGGCCGGCTGCGATCGGCCTGCGGCGGGCGATGACGTGCAGCCCGTGTTACATCGCGAAGGCGGCCGATTGTCCGCGCGCGCTTGGGTGCCTGATCGGCATTCGTGTGGGCGACGTGCATCGTGCCTGTCAGCAATTGCTCGGTCTGTCCCGCCGTCCGGCGGCCACGGCGGCGGAGAGAACGAATGCGTCGGCGAAAGCGGCTTTCGCCGGCCGTGATTAGTAAAGCGCAGTAATGGTGCACATAAGCAATGACACGTTCACTTTAATCGGCAAAGGCATTGATCGATACACCGTGTTTCGATTATGAATGGTTCCGAAGGGTGAGATACGCAGATGGTATCGGAATCCGCTTCGTTGCATGGTCTACCAGGAGATAACCGGTGAAATATCTGCTACCATTTTCGGTACTGAAGAATTCGATCAAGCTGCTCTCCGTGAAGGGGCAGTTGAAGGTCGACATGAACTATGATGAGTTCCTGGATTTCGTGAAGAAGTTCCTGCGCGCGGTGCCGATCGACGAGACCTGGTATCGCACCACCTACCCGGACGTGGCCGAGGCGATCGAGGCGGGCGCCTACCGCAGCGCCCAGCAGCACTTCATTGAGCACGGTTATTTCGAGGGGCGGTTGCCGTTCGATCTGGAAGTGGATGAAGAATTTTACATCAAGCAATATCCGGACATCGAGACCAGCGTGCAGGCGGGTGTCGTGACCTCGGCGCGGGACCATTTCGTTCGGCATGGCTATGAGGAAGGGCGGTTGCCGGCGGATTTGTAAGTCGCCGCCGTTTTGGCGATGTTATAGCTGGGATCGCTTGGCCGCCGACTTGTGCACAGTGAGCGCTTCGATATTTGCAAATCATTCCTATGCGGCGATAAAGTGCTGATCCGGTAGGCCACGGGGCGGGTGGGCTTACCGGTCACACGAAGTATGTGCTAGGCTTCTTGCGACGGTCCTGGAGTTCCGCCGTCAATGATGCCTTTACCCGTAATGTCGAGTGGTCGCATGCGTGTTGTGATGATCGGCAACTGCCAAGTGCAGGCGCTTCAAGATCTCTATTCGCGCTTTTCGAAAAGGAGTCGCGACCAGTCAGTTATATATATTCGTTCATATGAAGACATTTTGCAGTCAGATCACAATCTAATTGAAGCCGCCGACGTAATAGTCGAACAGGTACAAGATTTTCGGCCGAAGGCGGACATTGCGGGGATTTCAACCGAGGCTAAGAGGATTGGGGTGCCGGTGGTTAATTGCGGATTCCTGTGGCCGTTCGCCGGTCAGCCGCATCCTAACAATCCGCGTCGGCCATTTCTGAACGACGGCCCTTACGGGACAGAATCGAGCGAAGCGTTCCTGAACCGGCTAGGGCCTGTTTGCATTTGGGGACTTGCTGCGGCGACGGAGGAGCTGCTTGGGGTGGGGTTTGCGGAGGAGAGGTGATGCAAGTCCTGACCGATACCCAGTGGGCGAAGTTTGAAGCGGCGATCGCGGCGGTGAAGATCCGAGGGGCGCGCCCGCGGGTTGCGGATCGGCGGACGATCGCGGCGATCATTTGGCGACTGGACAACGGCGCCAAGTGGCGTTCCATCCCGGCGGAATTGGGCGCCTGGCCCCATGCCTATCTGCGCTTTCGGCGTTGGGCGGTGCGTGGCGTGTGGGATGCGATCATGGCGCATGTGGTGGCGCAGGGAGAGCCGCAACTGGCGTTTGCCTGCATCGACGGCACGATCGCGCGCGCACATCACAAGGCGGCCGGGGCGCGGTCGAGCAAATCCATCCGCTGGGTCTGCAATTCACTCGCACCGCCGGGTCTCAGGCGGAGGCGCTGGGGCGGTCGAGAGGTGGGCTTGGCACCAAGATCGTCGGCGTGTGCGATGCCGCAGGGCGGCTGGTCGATTTCCTGCTGACGCCGGGGCAGGCGCACGAATTGGCTCCCTCGCTGACGCTGTTGCAGCGCCTGCCCGAGGCGCCGGACTGGGCATTGGCCGACATGGCATGTGACGCGCGGGAGTTCCGTTCGGCGGTGCGGGCAATGGGCGCGATCCCGGTGGTGCCGTCGCGCAAGGCGGCCAAGCAGCCGCAGCCATGCCCCGCTTACATCTGTCGCCATCGCAATTTGATCGAACGCTGCTGGTCGCGCCTCAAAGAGCGACGAGCCATCGCCGCTCGCTACGACAAGACCGCTCTTTCCTACGCAGCCGGCATCGCCATCGCCGCTACCCTCGACTGGATCAAGTCTCTCCCCTGATCAGTCACCAAATGCGAACGGGCCCTAGCGGACAGTGTACTCAGGTTGAAGGGATGTCGAAGGATTCCGACGCCAACCGGGAATCGGTAAGGATCGTGCAACTTTGGCACAAGGCGGGCGGACGGCTCGATTATATCGTAATGGACAGTCCGATGTTTTTCCCGGTCTATGTGGCAAAGGACTGCCATTTCTCGATCGACGAAGCAGCCCGGTACACGGCCGCGACGTTGCGTGGTATCCTAGCCGAGTATCCGAACATCAAGATTGTCGACGCCGAAGGTCCGGCCCGCAACTCCAACGATAAGTGGCTTGCAGACATGACGGCTTGGCTCCGCGCCTTCCGTGCAGCATCGGGACGCAGTGTCGATGATGTTGAACTGGACCTGCATTGGACCGATCTCCGTCCGTCGAATACCTGGCAGGACACCGTGCGCCGCTCGGTCGCGGTATTTCGGCCGTTGGGTGTCGGAACTGGTCTCATCATCAATGCCGATGTTCCACATATGACGCCGACACAATGGATCGGGAGCAATCGCGACCATATCCATGAGGCGATCGAAGGACATATGGGCCTCGATTTTCTCGAAATCGCCGAGTGGACAAACAACATCCAGATGAACCTGCCAGAGAGCAACCCGCAGGCCTACACGTCGCTTGTCAACGTTGCCTACGACGCGATCGCCCGTTCCAACCCGCACTGACGCGGCGGTCGTCACGGGTGGTTGCAAATCCGTGGGCCGGCGCGCCCTCCGGCGGCACTGCCGCCTCCCACCGGCCATTGCGGATCAGGATCTCAGCCTTGCGCACAAGCGGTTCGTGGCACCGTTCAGGCCACATCAAGCCGCTCTGATGGAGTAGTTGCAGCGCCATCCCGGCAACGGTGCCGCATTGGCAGAAGCTCAGTGAGCCGTGCCACCGACATGCCGGTACACCGCCACGTACTGTTCCGCAATGTCGGCCGGCAACACCGGCTGGCGCAACCCGGCCGTCAGGTCGTGCAGCCGCTGCGGCAGCGCCGCGAGCCGTTCCACCACCCGTGCCAGCGTCACCGCGTCGCCAGGCGGGACGTGGAAGCCGTCGATGCAGTCGCGTACCAGTTCGGCCATGCCGCCGATGTCCGAACAGATCACCGGCCGGCGGTTGCGTAGCGCATCTGCGATCGCCGCGGGCGCGCCCTCCCAGCGGATCGACGGCACCGCCACGGCATCCACGCCGCGCACCAGTCGGTCCAGTTGCCCCGCCGCAGGGGCGCCGAACACCCGAACATTGCCGGTGGCGCCCGCCAGCAACTCGGCCACCTCGTCATGAACCTCCGGCGGCGCGGCACGCGGGTCGCCATGGATCTCGAAGGCGATGTCGCTCTTGCTTTCCAGCAGCCGCGCGGCCGCCAGCAACACGCCCAGCCCTCCGCCGGGTGACATCTCGCCGAAGTAGCCGATGCGCAACATTCCGTCGGCCGCGCGCGGTGACGCCGTCCGGTCGGGGGCGCCGGCATCATCGAATGCGGCGATGACGGCGATGCGCGCCGCCGGCAGCCCCCAGGCGATGTGGCGCTCGCGCAGGAACGAGGTGGGGACGACGAACTGGTCGACCTGATCGAGGAACCGCCGCAGATACACATTGCGCAGATAGAAGTCGGCCTGCCCGCGCTCCGGGAAGCAGCGCGCGCACGCTGGCGGGCTGGCTTCATGGCAGAGCTGGCGCCCGGGGCGCGTCACCATCTGGCCCGCGTTTGCGCAGATCGCGCCGTAATCGTGCAACGTCAGAACGATACGTGCGCGCGGCGCGGCGCGGCGGACAATGTCGATGGCTTCGATGCCCAAACCGGAAAAGCCATGGAAATGCACCACGTCCGGCCCCAGCGCTGCGACCAGCGCCGCCAGTTCGCCGGGGAACATCTCGTCACGGTTGGCGAACATGAAGCCATCCGTCGCCCGCGGCGTGTAGAGGTATTCGCGGCCGCCGAACGGCTGGGCCAGTGGCGATTTCAGCTCCAGTCGCCCGGACTGGCACCCGAGCAGCCACGCGACGCAATCGGGTCTTGCGTTCAGCTCCTCGAACAGCGCCATGGCCGCCCGCGCGCCGTCGTCCGCGTCCAGCCGTGCATGTCCCTGGCAGGCCACCAGGACACGCAGATCGGTCCGACTCATCGCTGCCTCCGCGCCAGCCGGTGCGACGCCACACCCGGTGGCGGCTCGGCGGCCGCCGCGGCGGCGATCGACGGCTCCGTCACCTCCGGCCCGGTCCGCAGGCGCGCGATGGTCGGCTCCCAGCGGCCATGGTGCAGCCATGCGTTGTAAAGAGTGAGGTTCATGCGCCACCGTTCTTCGGTCGACACCTGCGAGCGGCGACCGAGATGGCACAGCCGGACATCCAGATCGACCGCGCAGCCGAAACCTGCCGCGCGTGCGCGCAGACACAGATCGCTGTCCTCGAAATCGCCGATCACATAGGCTTCGTCGAAGCCGCCGAGCCGGCGTGCGACCTGCGTGTCCATCACCACGCAGGCGCCGGTGATCGACGGGACCGCCCGCAGCCCGCCGCTCTCCGGCGGAAGCTGCCCGAGCCGGTCGTGACGGCCGAAATACCAGTTGCCGTAGCGCGGCTGGCGCCGGAAGCCCATGCCCTGGTGCTGCACCGTGCCGTCGTCGTGCAGCAACAGCGGGCCGACCATGCCCAGGGCCGGGTCCGCCGCCAGCCGCGCCGCCAGCCGCCCGAGCCAGCCGTCATCGAGCGGAAACGCGTCGGAGTTAAGGAAACAGACACGCCGCCCATGCGCCGCCGCGAGACCGATGTTGCAGGCCGGCGCGAAGCCGAGGTTGCGGCCCAGCACGATCAGCGTCAGCGGCAGCGCGAAGCGGGCATGAATGCTGGCCGCGAGGTTCTCCGCGTCGCGCCGTTTCGGCGGGTCATCGAGGACGTAGATGATCTCGCTGGCGCGCACCTCCGGGTCGCGGGCGAACAGCGCCGCCTGCACTTCCATGAACTCCAGGCGTCCGAACAGCGGGACGACCACGGTGTAGGCCGGGTCCGCCGGGGCGTCCCCGTACTGGACCACGTCGATGCTGGGACGCTCGCGCAGGCGGGATTCGTTCAGCGCCGCGATGGCCGGGCCGAACACGTGCTCGAACGCCGGCGCCACATCGGCGAACTGCATGTCGCTGTCGGCCAGCAGCGTCCGGATGGCCGCCATGCCATGCAGTTTCGGCATCGGCACGGTCTTGTGGCCAAGCCCGCCGCGCGCGGTCTCCACTTCCAGCCAGACCGGCCCGGGGGGCGTCCATCCGTCGGGCACGAAAACCGCAAAGCCGCAGCGGACGTCGTCGAACCCGTATTGCCGGCCGACTGCGTCGATCACGGCCGGGCGCGGGAAGCGCACCGCGCGGCTCAGGTCGAGGACCGATGTCCGGGTGGCCCCGCGCAGGCGGATCTCCCGTACCGCGCCTTGTGCCGCCAGCATCCAGCCCATCAGCACCAGCCCGTGCGGCGGGCAATGGATGGTCTGGTCGATTTCCAGCAGCACGCGGTCGGCGAGGTCGCCCAGCGTGTCGGCGCCGGCGAACGCCCGCCATGCCAGTCGCGCGAGGAGCCGGGCCTGGGATTGCGCCGGCCATGCCTGTCCTGCCGGCCCCCGCATCGCGGCCTGCAGCGCCGCGTCATGCAGGATGCGGGTGTCGGCGCCCGGGCGCAGGACAGCCCCGACGCCCAGGTCGAGCGCCAGCAGCGCACCGATGTCGCTCGCCGCATCGGGGAGGAGCGCGACGAATCCGACGCCGTGTCCAGCGAATTCCGGGCGGGGATACCAGCCGATGACGCCGCCGCTGTGCTCGCCAGCGGGGAAGCGCCACACCGGCGGGGCCGGCTCGGTCGGCGCATCGCCGGCGACCCAGCCGCACGCCAGCCAGCTTCGGGCCTCGGCCGCGTGGCCGACGATCTCGATGGCGCCGGGGATTGCCGGGCTGGCGACGCTCAGCGCCAGCGCCACCGGCGGGGGCAGCGGCGGCGCCGCTTTGGCCAGCATCGGCGCCAGCCAGCGTGGCAGATCGGCGGTGCCATGCTCCTGCGTGTTCGGCGTTGGCAGCAGCACATGGTCGCTGCCATCGGCCGCCACGGTGATCGAGAGAAATGCACCGGCAGGGCGCCGGCCGGCCGGCATCACGACAAGCATGCCGATCCCCAGCGCGCCCAGTGCCTCGCGGGGATAGAAGGACACCATGGCTTGGCCGGTCGCGCCGCCGCCGGAAAACGCGATGGCCAGTTCACCCGGGCGCAGCGCGTCGGCCAGCGCGTGGGACGCCCAGCCGCCGAACACCAGCGCCCGCGCGCCGTCGTGGAAACCGAAGAAGTCCACGTGTCCGCGGTATTCCCGGCCGCCGGAGGGGGGCGCCACAGCCATCGAATTGTCCCCAATCGCTAGCGACCGACGCACAATCGGGCCGTGGTCGCTGCTACCAGCGGTCGATAATCGCCGGGCATGGATGTCCATTCAAAGCGGAACGGTCAACGCCAATTGCAACCGGACATCCTGCCAAGGCTTGCGTTTCACCCGCTTCTCCGCCATATCCCGCCCGTCGGCGGCATGGGCTGCCGATAATTCACACGCGGGGCGCCTCCCCGACCTCTCGCGGGGTCAGGGTCCGGTGCCGTGAGGCGTTGGCCCCGCGGAGGCACAACCGGACGGAATGGAGAGGACACGCCGATGGCGATGCCCGATTTTACGCTGCGTCAGCTGCTTGAGGCCGGCGTGCATTTTGGCCACCACACCCGCCGCTGGAACCCGCGCATGGCGCCGTACCTGTTCGGCGTGCGCAACCAGGTCCACATCATCGACCTGCAGCAGACGGTGCCGATGCTGGACCGCGCGCTGCGCGCCATCCGCGACGTGACGGCGGCCGGCGGGCGCGTGCTGTTCGTCGGCACCAAGCGTGCGGCCGCCGAATACGTGGCCGACGCCGCCAAGCGCTGCGGCCAGTACTACGTCAACCACCGCTGGCTCGGCGGCATGCTGACCAACTGGAAGACCATCACCGGCAGCATCAAGCGCCTGCGCCAGATCGACGAGATGCTGGCCGGCGACGTGCAGGGCCTGACCAAGAAAGAGGTGCTGGACATCACGCGCGACCGCGAGAAGCTGGAGCGCGCGCTGGGCGGCATCAAGGAAATGGGCGGCCTGCCGGACATCCTGTTCATCATCGACACGAACAAGGAAAAGCTGGCGGTCGAGGAAGCCACCAAGCTCGGCATTCCTGTCGTCGCGGTGCTGGACAGCAACTCCGACCCGCAGGGCGTCACGTTCCCGATCCCCGGCAACGACGACGCGATCCGCGCCATCACGCTGTACTGCGACCTGGTCGCCGCCGCGGTGCTGGACGGCATCAGCGCCGAAATGATGGCCAGCGGGCGCGATCTCGGCGAAGCCGAGGAGCTACCGGTCGAGGCGCTGCCTGAGCCGGCCGCGGCCGAAACCGCCACCGCCTGACGCGCGATGCCAACCGGATTCTAACCGGACGAAGGAGAGCCGACATGGCCGAGATCACGGCCGCCCTGGTGAAAGACCTGCGCGAGCGCACCGGCGCCGGCATGATGGACTGCAAGAAGGCGCTGACCGAAGCCGCCGGCGACATGGAGGCGGCGATCGACTGGCTGCGCAAGAAGGGCCTGTCCGCCGCCGCCAAGAAGTCCGGCCGCGTCGCCGCCGAGGGCCTGATCGGCGTCGCCTCCGCGCCGCAGCGCGCCGCCATGGTCGAAGTCAACGCCGAGACCGACTTCGTCGCCCGCAACGAGACGTTCCAGGCGTTCGTCGAGACGGTGGCCCGGATCGCGCTACAGGTCGGCGACGACCTGGAGGCGATCCGCGCCGCGCCCGTTCCCGGACACCGGCCGCACGGTGGCCGAGGAACTCACCCATCTCGTCGCCACCATCGGCGAGAACATGAACATTCGCCGTGCCGTGGTGCTGACGGTGCCGGCACGGCGTGGTCGCCACCTACGTTCACGCCGCCGTCAAGCCGGGCCTCGGCAAGATCGGCGTGCTGGTCGCGTCTGACCGGCGAGACCGAGCTCGTCGGCGCTGGAGACGCTCGGCCGGCAGGTCGGCATGCACGTCGCCGCCGCTCGCCCGGAAGTGCTGGACATCGACGCGGTCGACCCGGCGGCGCTGGAGCGCGAGCGGGCCGTGCTCAGCGAGCAGGCGCGCGCCTCCGGCAAGGCCGAGGCGATCATCGACAAGATGGTCGAGGGCCGCATCCGCAAGTACTACGAAGAAGTCGTGCTGCTGGAGCAGGTCTGGGTGCATGACGGCGAGAGCCGGGTGAAGGCGGTGGTCAAGAAGTCGGGCGGCACGCTGACCGGCTTTGCGCGCTTCCAGCTCGGCGAGGGCATCGAGAAGACGGCTGGCGATTTCGCGGCCGAAGTGGCTGCCGCGGCGGGCGTGACCGTCTGAGGGCGTTTGCCTGCGGACGCCAGGTCAACATGCGTTAATTTGCTTGGGGCGGGTGGCATCTTCTAGGATACGCCCGCCCTGTTTCATGTAGAATGGCGCGCAAACAATTTCCGGACGCAATGAGCCAGCTCCCTGATGCCGCCCCGCAAACCGCCAAACGCGTGCTGCTGAAGCTGTCCGGTGAGGCCCTGATGGGCCGTCGCGAATTCGGGCTGGACAACGACACCGTCGCCCGCATCGCGCTCGATATCCGCGACGTGGTCGCGATGGGCGTGCAGGTCTGCGTCGTGATCGGCGGCGGCAACATTTTCCGGGGTGTCCGCGCGGCGGCGGGCGGCATGGACCGGGCGCAGGCCGACTACATGGGCATGCTCGCCACCGTCATGAACGCGCTGGCCATGCAGAACGCGCTGGAGAAACGCGGCGTGCCGACGCGCGTGCAGTCGGCGATCCCGATGGCCAGCGTGTGCGAACCCTATATCCGCCGCCGCGCCGAACGGCACATGGAGAAGGGGCGGGTGGTGATCTTCGCGGCCGGCACCGGCAACCCGTTCTTCACCACCGACACCGCCGCCGCCCTGCGCGCCGCCGAGATGAACTGCGACATGCTGCTCAAGGGCACGCAGGTGGACGGCGTCTACTCGGCCGACCCGCGCAAGGTGCCGGATGCCGACCGGTTCGACCGGCTGACCTATCTGGAGGTGCTGTCGCGCGACCTCGCGGTGATGGATGCCTCGGCGATCAGTCTGGCGCGCGAGAACGGGCTGCCGATCATCGTCTTCAACATCCACGCAGCCGGCGCCTTCGCCCAGGTGATGCGTGGCGAGGGCCGCTTCACTACGATTGTCGAAGCCGATTGACGCCGCCGATCGATGCCACTGGGCCGGGCGCCGCACACGCGTCATAATTAGTTACACGCGCGAGGGCCTGGGGTATTGCCCGGCGCGCGCAGATAGTCTGGGAGTGGCCTATGGCAGCCGATCTGAACAGCCTGAAGCAAGACCTGACCCGCCGCATGGATGGCGCGCTCGAGACGCTGCGGCGCGAGTTCAGCGGCCTGCGCTCCGGCCGCGCCAGCCCGGCCCTGCTGGAGCCGGTGCGGGTGGAGGCCTATGGCAGCGAAGTGCCGCTCACCCAGGTCGGCACCATCGCCGTGCCGGAGGCGCGGATGATCACCGTGCAGGTCTGGGATCGCAGCCTGGTCAACGCCGTCGTCACCGCCGTCCGCGACGCCGGCCTTGGGCTGAACCCGGCGGCCGACGGCCAGCTGGTGCGCGTGCCGATCCCGCAATTGACCGGTGAGCGCCGCGCCGAACTGTCCAAGGCGGCGCACCGCTATGCCGAAGGCGCCAAGGTCGCGATTCGCGGCGTGCGCCGTGACGGCATGGAACAGATCAAGGCGTTGGAAAAGAAGGGCACAATCAGCCAGGACGACAGCGGCCGCTGGTCCGAGGACGTGCAGAAGCTGACCGATTCGTATGTCAAGCGCGTCGATGAGTCGTTGGCCGACAAGGACAAAGAGATCAGGCAGGTCTGACCCATATGGCGCCGCTCGGACAAGGGCTGTTGCGCGCCCAGGCGGCGACCGCTCCCGGCGACGGGGCGGCGGAGCCGGCGCATGTCGCGATCATCATGGACGGCAACGGCCGCTGGGCGGCTGCCCGCGGCCTGCCCCGGCTCGCCGGCCATCGCGCCGGCGCGCAGGCCGTCCGCCGCACCATCGAGGCGGCGATCCGCCACGGCGTCCGCTGGCTGACGCTGTATGCGTTCAGCAGCGAGAACTGGCGCCGTCCTGCCGGCGAGGTGCTCGACCTGACCGGCCTGCTGCGCCACTACGTCCGCAATGAGGTCGCCGAACTGCATGCCGAGGGCGTGCAGATGCGCTTCATCGGCGACCGCACCCGCTTCGATGCCGACATCCAGGCGGACCTGCGCAATGCCGAACAGAAAACTGCCGGCAATTCCCGCCTGACATTGATCGTGGCGCTGTCATACGGCGCACGCGCCGAGATCGTCGCCGCCGCCCGCCGCGTGGCCGACGCGGCGCTGGCCGGCACGCTGGACCCGGAGGCACTGACCGAGGAGCGTTTCAGCGACTTCCTCGACACCGCCGATATCCCCGATCCGGACCTCGTCCTGCGTACCAGCGGCGAGCAGCGGCTGTCCAACTTCCTGCTGTGGCAGGCCGCGTATGCCGAGCTGGTGTTCCTTGATGTGCTGTGGCCGGATTTCGGCCAGGCCCATTTTGCCGAGGCTCTGGCAGAATTCGCCCGCCGCGAGCGCCGGTTCGGTGCGCGGCCCGGCTAACGCCCCGGCTTCGGTTGAAAATTCCGCCAGGCGCGTGTTGCGCTGGGGGGATCTGCGGCTGCGCATTCTCTCGGCCGCCGTGCTGGCGCCGCTGGCGCTGGCATGCCTCTGGGTCGGCGCCACGCCCTGGACCGTACTGGTGCTGCTCGCCACGGCGGGGCTGGGGGCGGAGTGGCTGCTGCTCAGCGGCCAGTCTCCGGGGACGCCGGTTGGGCTCGGTGCGCTGTGTGCCATGCTGCTGGCTGTGCTGCTGGCGTCGCTGCATCGGGCTGACCTCGCTGTCGTTCTGCTGGGTGTCGGGACCGTGCTGGTCTGGCTGCTCGCACGTCGCGCGGCGGCCGCCTGCGGCGTGGTCTATGCCGGCCTCGGCGCGGTGGCGCTGATCTGGCTGCGCGACGACGCGATGGACGGCCGTGCGAACGTATTGTTCGTCGTGCTGATCGTCTGGGCCAGCGACATCGGCGCCTATCTGGTCGGCCGGCTGGTCGGCGGCGCGCGGCTGGCGCCGGCGATCTCGCCCGGCAAGACGTGGTCCGGCGCGGTCGGCGGGCTGCTGGCGGCGATGGCGTGCGGCTGGCTGGCTGGCGATCTGCTGGGCGCCGCACCCGTCTCATTGCCGCGCGTGCTGATGGTGGCCGCTGTGCTGGGCGTCGTCTCGCAGGCCGGCGATCTGCTGGAAAGCGGGATCAAGCGGCATTTCGGCGTCAAGGACTCGGGCCGCCTGATTCCCGGCCATGGCGGATTGCTGGACCGGCTGGACGGGATTCTCACGGCCGCCCCGGCCGCCGCGTTGCTGGCGCTGTGCCTCGGCCGCGGCGTGACATTGTGGCAATGAACAGCAGTTTTCTCGACATTCCGGTCGTCCTTGACCATGTATTGGGGCAACGCGGCGCCGCCTCCGCCCAATGCTTGCCATGGGCCGGTGCCGGGCCTGGCACCCCCGCTGCTGCCCGGCACACCCGCCGGCTGACCCGATGACTGGAGAATGACCGTCGTGTTCAACGCGCTGCCGTGGCCGCTGAGTTCCGCGGTTCCCTTCGTGATCGTCCTGGGCGTCCTCGTGTTCTTCCACGAGCTTGGCCATTACCTCGCCGCGCGCTGGTGCGGCGTGCATGTCGAGGCGTTCTCGATCGGCTTCGGCCGCGCCGTTCGCCACCTGGACAGGACCGGCACGGCACCGACTGGAAGCTCTCCTGGATACCGCTCGGCGGCTACGTGAAGCTGCACGGCCAGGAACGGCCGGAGGACGCGCCGGCCGATGTGCGCGCCTGTGGCAGCCCGGCCGCACGTTCCATGAGAAGCGGGTCGGCGCCCGCGCCGATCATCGTCGCCGCCGGCCCGATCGCCAATTTCATCCTGGCCGCCGTGCTGTTCGTCGCTGCTGTTCGCCACCGCCGGCCAGCCGGTGATCCTGCCCGAGGTCGGCGATGTGCTGCCGGCCTCCGCAGCCGCCCGCGCGGGCTTGCAGACCGGCGACCGCATCGAGGCCATCGACGGCCAGGCCGATGGCCGATTCGAGGACATCCAGCGCATCGTCGTCGGCGCATCCGGCACACGCAGATGTCGCTGCGGATCAGCCGCCACGGCGGCCGAGCAGACGCTGGCGCTGACCACCGACGCACGCGAAGTCGGCGGCCACGAGATCGGCATCCTCGGCGTCACCGCCGCATGCGACCGAACTGCACCGGCTGGCGCCGGGGGCGGCCGTCGTTGCCGGGCGTCTCGCACACCTGGGACGTGCTGGCGCAGACCGTCGGCGGCCTGTGGCAGATGATCTCCGGCAGCCGCGGCACCGACGAACTCGGCGGCCCGCTGCGCATCGCCCAGCTCTCCGGCCAGGTGGCGCAGCTCGGCCTCGCCCAGCCTGATCGACTTCATCGCCGTGCTGTCGGTCAATCTCGGCCTCATCAACCTGTTCCCGATCCCGGTCCTCGATGGTGGGCATCTGCTGTTCTTCCTGCTCGAGGCGCTGCGGGGGCGGCCGCTGCCGCAGCGCGCGGTGGAGTACGGCTTCCGCGCCGGATTCGCCCTGCTGGTCGGGCTTGTTCGTGTTCGCGACCTGGAACGACCTGTCGCATCTGGGGCTCGTGCGCTGGGTGACCGGCCTGATCGGTTGATCGCACGTCGGCGCGCCGCGACCCCGTAGCGCGCCGCCGTCTTCACGGCTATTGTCCGCGCCGGCCCGGTCGGGCCGAATCGCGAATGCCGCCGTCCGGGTCAGGTCGGCGCTGCCGCTGGGGGTATCGCTTTTGTTTCGCTCGCACGCTGCGCAGCTCGCGTGGACCGTTGCCGTCGCCGTCAGCCTTCCGGGCATCGCCGCTGCGCAGGGAACGGCGCCGTCGCGCACCGGTGCGCCGCGTGCACGAGCGTGCCGCGGCCGCCGCACCGACCGGGCGGCACGATCGCCGGCGATCCGCGTCGAGGGCAATCAGCGCATCGAGGACGGCACCATCCTGTCCTACATGCTGCTGCAGCCCGGCGACCCGTTCGATCCGACCGGCTGGACCGCAGCCTGAAGACGCTCTACGCGACCGGCCTGTTCTCCGACGTCAGCCTGCGGCGCGACGGCGAGCACGCTGGTGGTGCATGTGGTCGAGAACCCGATCGTCAATCGCATCGCCTTCGAGGGCAACCACAAGCTCAACGACGACACGCTGCAGCGGCGAGCTGCAGCTGCGTCCGCGCGCGGTCTTCACGCCGGCGCTGGCGCAGTCGGACCGTCAGCACATCCTCGATCTGTACGCCCGCCGCGGCCGCTTCGCGGCGCGCGGTGGAGCCGAAGATCATCAAGCTCGACGCAGAACCGCGTCGACGTGGTCTTCGAGATCAGCGAGGGCAACGATAACGCTGGTCAGCCGCATCGCCTTCGTCGGCAACCACGCCTTCAGCGAAGAGCGGCTGAAGGAGGTGATCAACTCCGCGAGGAGGCGTGGTGGCGCTTCCTGTCGTCGAGCGACACCTACGACCCGGAGCGGGTGAATTTCGACAAGGAACTGCTGCGCCGGTTCTATCTGCAAGAACGGCTACGCCGATTTCCAGGTCACCAACGCGGTCGCCGAACTGGCGCCCGACCGCTCCGCATTCTTCCTGACCTACACGATCAACGAGGGTGAACGCTACCGCGTCGGCAAGGTCGACGGTGAATTCGACGCTGCGCAAGCTGGACAGCGCCACGCTGCAGCCGCTGCTCGATATCGCCCCCGGCGACTGGTATGACGGCGACGCCGTCGAGCGCAACGTGCAGGCGATGACCGACGCCGTGCAGAACCGCGGGCTTCGCGTTCGTCGAGGTCAAGCCGCGCGTCGCGCGCGACCAGGCCAAGCACACCATCGATCTGGTGTTCGACGTGGGCGAGGGGCCGCGCGTCTATGTCGAACGCATCGACATCGTCGGCAACACCCGCACCGAGGACAAGGTGATCCGCCGCGAATTCCGCGTGGCCGAAGGCGATGCGTTCAACGCCGCGTTGATCCGCCGCTCCCGCCAGCGCCTGCAGGATCTCGGCTACTTCAACACCGTGACAGTGAACTCCGCGCCCGGCTCGACGCCGGACAAATCGGTGGTCACGACCAACATCGACGAGAAGGCGACCGGCGAACTGAACATCGGCGGCGGCTACTCCACCGACGTCGGCGCGTTGCTCAATCTCGGCCTGCACGAGAAGAACATGATCGGCTCTGGCATCGACGCCGGCATCAACGGGATCCTCGCGCAGAGGGAAAGCTCGATCGATCTGTCGGTGACCGATCCGTATTTCCTCGATCGCAACATCGTCACCGGTTTCGACATCTTCCATACCGACAACAACAATCAGATGATCTCGGAATACAGCGAGCGGCGAACCGGCTTGACGTTGCGCGCCGGCTACGATTTCAACGAGCACCTGCGCCAGTCCTGGTCCTACTCGCTGGTCGATCGGAACGTCTACAACGTCGCCACGACGGCCAGCCTCTACATCAAGAACTTGGCCGGCACGTCCGACCTGTCGCAGCTTGGCCAGACGCTGACGCTCGATTATCGCGACAGCGCGGTCGATCCGCACAGCGGCTTCGTGCTGCGCGGCGGCAGCGACTTCGCCGGGCTCGGCGGCGACACGCGGATTCATCCGCACCAAGCTCGACGGCGTCTATTACATCCCGCTCGAGTCGCTCATGGGCGACCCGGACTGGGGCATCGCGCTGTCGGCCGGTGGCGGCTACCTGTTCACGCTCGGCCAGCAGGAGAAGATCATCGACAACTTCTTCCTCGGCGGCGACAATCTGCGCGGCTTCGAGACCGGTGGTGCGGGCCCGCACGCGACCGGCGAGGGCGACAGCCTCGGCGGCCGGTTCATCTGGACGCAGTCCACCGAATTGCGGTTCCCGCTGCCGATCTCGCCCGATCTGGGGCTGACTGGCCGCACCTTCGTCGACATCGGCGCGTTGTCGGAGACCTTCAAGATCGCCGGCGCCGGGTTGGTTGACACGCCCGCGCCCCGGATGGGTGCCGGCGTTGGCGTATCCTGGAAAACGCCGTTCGGTCTCATCAACATCGATGTCGCCGATCCGGTCATCAAGAAGACATACGATCAGACGCAGGTCTTCCGCTTCGGCTTTGGCACAAGGTTCTAGTTCCATGCGTCGTTCCATTATCTTCGCGGCCGTCGCCGCGGTGCTGGCCCATCTGCCGCTGCCGGCGGCGGCACAGAGTCAGGACTACTTCATTCCCGGCCAGGCCAAGCCGGCCCCGGCCCCGGCGCATCCCGTGCCGCGCCCGGCCCAGCGGCCCGCGCCGGGCACGCAGGTGGCGCCGCCGCCGGCGCAGATCGGTGTCGGCGGCATCGGCGGCGACGCGCAGGAGCAGGAGCCGCCGCCGCTGAACGCGCCGCTGCCGCCGCCGGTCGATCTGCCGCCGCTGCCCAAGGGTGAGGCGCCGCCGGCCGCGGTGATCGGCGTGATCGGCGTGCCCGAGGTCATGCGCGCCTCCGTCGCCGCGCAGCAGGTGGAGAAGGTCATCGGCGAGCGTCGCGCCAAGCTCAACGACGACGCGCAGAAGGAGCAGGCGACCTGGCGCGACATGCAGCAGGCGCTGGCCAATGATCGTGCCAAGCTGTCGCCCGAACAGCTCGCGCACGCGTGAGCGCGAGCTGCAGGAACGCATCACCAACGCGCAGCGCCAGTTCCGCGAGCGCAACCGCATCATCCAGGAGGCCGCGCAATACGCGCTGGCGCAGATCGAGCGCACGCTGATCTCGGTGATCCGCAGGTGGCGGAGGCGCGTGGCATGAACCTGGTGCTGCACCGCTCGCAGGTGGCGCTGAACGTCAACCAGTTCGACATCACCGATCAGGTGACCGACACAGCTCAACAAGATGCTGGCCGGCGTGGTGATCCCGCCGGACGGAATGTCGCCCATGGCCGAGGCTCCGGTGGTCAAGGGTCAGCCGTCCCAGGCATCTGCCGCCCGCCGCCGCGACGCCGGCCTCAGCCCCGCCCGCCACGCCTGCAGTCCCCGTCGAAGTAGGCATCCGCCGTGGCGATCTCGCCCGTCGCGGGTGATGCGCGCTTCTTCGCACGCTCGGGTCGCATTCCCGCTCGCCACAGTGGCCGCCGCCTGCGGCGCCACCGGGCCGAGTCGCCGCTGACGCTGCACGGCGTGGCCCCGCTGCAACCGCCGGGCCGGACCAGATCAGTTTTCTCGACAACCGGCGCTATGCGCCGGCACTGGAGCAGACCAGGCGCCGGCGCCGTGATCGTCCACCCGCAAATGCTGGCGCGGGTACCGGCCAGTGCGGTGGCCCTGGCGATCGCCGGAGCCGTATGTCGGCTGGGCACGGGTGACGGCGCTGTTCCATCCCGTGCCGCCGCCGCGCCCTGGCATTCACCCGACAGCCGTGGTCGATCCATCGGCGCGGATCGACCCGTCGACCGAGATCGGCGCCTTCGCGCTGGTGGGCGCGGGGGTTGAGATCGGGCCGGGCTGCCGGATCGGGCCGGGGGCGGTGATCGGCGACGGCGTGGTGATCGGGGCGGATTGCCGTATCGGCACGCATGTCAGCGTCAGCCACGCGATCCTGGGGGCGCGCGTGTGCCTGTATCCGGGGGCCCGCGTCGGCCAGGAAGGCTTCGGGTTCGCCGTCACGCCCAGCGGCTTCGTCACCGTGCCGCAACTCGGCCGCGTGCTGCTGGAGGACGACGTCGAGATCGGTGCTAACAGCACGATCGATCGCGGCTCGGTTCAGGACACTGTCATTGGCGCCGGCTCGCGGCTCGACAACTTGGTGCAGATCGGGCACAACGTGCGCCTCGGTCGGTGTTGCGTCATCGTCGCCCAGGCGGGCATCTCCGGATCGACGGTGCTGGAGGATTTCGTGATGGTCGGTGGGCAGTCCGGCCTGATCGGGCATCTGCACATCGGCAGGCGTGCGCGCCTCGGCGCCCAATCGGGCATCATGGCGGACGTGCCGGCGGACACCGAGGTGGTCGGCAGTCCCGCCATGCCAGTGCGTGAATTCTTTCGCCAGGTGGCGACGCTGCGTCGGCTGTCCGCGCGCCCCAAGCCGGGCGGCGCTAAGACGGATGACGCTAAGACCGATAACGCCAAGACGGGCGGCGGATCGACGGGACAGACGGGTACGGACTGAGCAACAATGGATCATCCGGCAAAACAGGATCAGGAAGCGGGTGCCGTGGCCAACGCTGCCGCCTCGAAGGGCTATACCGTCGACATCATGCGGGTCATGGAATCCCTGCCGCACCGTTACCCGTTCCTGATGATCGACCGCTGATCGACGTGGTGCCCGGCCAATCCGCCGTCGGCATCAAGAACGTCACCATCGGCGAGGGCTATTTCCAGGGCCATTTTCCCGCATGTGCCGCTGGTGCCCGGCGTGCTCGTCATCGAATCGATGGCGCAGACCGCGGCCGTGCTGGTGATCGAGACTTTGGGCGGCCCCGGCGCCGGGCCGTTCGGGCGTGTATCTTCATGTCCATCGAGGACGCCAAATTCCGCCGCCCGGTCGGCCCCGGCGACCAGCTGCACGTCCATGTCCAGATCGCCCGCCATCGCGGCACGGTCTGGAAGTTCAGCGGCAGCCGTGCAGGTCGAGGGCGCGCGTGGTGGCGGAGGCGACCTAGACCGCCATGGTCACCGACCGGAACAAGCAGAAACTTTAGGCCGGCCGGGAGAGCAGCGTGAGCGTGATCCATCCGACGGCGGTCGTGGCGCCGGGCGCCCAGATCGGTTCGGGGGTGCGCATCGGTCCGTGGTGCAGTGTCGGTCCCGATGTCATCATCGAGGACGAGGCCGAACTGGTCAGCCATGTCACGGTGGACGGCTGGACGCGCATCGGCGCCGGCACGCGGCTGTTTCCGTTCTGCAGCGTCGGCCTCGCGCCGCAGGACCTGAAATACAAGGGCGAGCTGACGCGCTGCGAGGTCGGGCCGCGCACCCAGGTGCGCGAGCATGTCACGATCCATCGCGGCACCGTCACCGGCACGGGCCTGACCCGGGTCGGCGCGCGATTGCCTGCTGATGGCGGTGGTCGCATGTGGCGCACGATTGCGATATCGGTCGACGGCGTGATCATCGCCAACAACGTGGTCATGGGCGGCCATGTCAGCATCGGCGACAACGCCGTGATCGGCGGCGCCGCGGCGCTGCACCAGTTCGTCCGCATCGGCCGCGGCGCCATGGTCGGCGGCGTATCGGGCGTGGAGGCGGACGTGATCCCGTTCGGCATCGTCATCGGCAACCGCGCGCGGCTGGCCGGGCTGAACGTGGTCGGGCTCAAGCGGCGCGGCGTGGACCGCGGGCAGCTTCACACGTTGCGCGCGGCGTTCCGGCTGCTGTTTCGCGGCGAGGGCGTGTTCGCCGACCGAGTCGAGCGCGGAGCGGGCGGAGTTCGGCGCCGAGCCGCTGGTGGCGGAAATGCTGGCGTTCATCGCGACACCGAGCAAGCGTGGCCTGATCCGTACGGCGACGCGGGCGGCTGACGACAATGACGGATAGGGAGAATGACTGCTAGGTCGGGGGGCCGCGCCGAATGGTCGCGGCGGCGCGCTCAGTGCAGCAGCAGGCCCAGCGCGCGCGGTCCGACGTCGTCGATCAGGTCGGTGTCTTCGTTGCAGCCGCTTTCCTCGGCGCAGATTTTCATGGCTGCGCGCAACGCCGCCAGCGTACGCCCGAGACGTAGCGTCGATGCCTCGTCAGTGAGCATCCGCAGGCATTGCAGGATGCCGTGCGCCGTCGCATCGCCGTCGGCGAAATCCAGGAGGCTGATGTCATCGTCCATGCGGCAAACCCCCTGGCGCACCGCTGGTCGACGCATCCGTTCAATGCTTCGTGAGCCAGCGCTGGTTGGATATGCCGGATCGGCCGCGCAGCGTCCAACACGAATTATTGTCGTGTTTACGTTGGGCGCACAACTGTGACGCGTCTGCCAGCACTCGGCATCCTGGCCGGCGGTGGCCCGCTGCCGGGCCGTGTCGCGGCCGCGGCGCAGGCTGCTGGCCGTGCGGTGTTCCTTGTCGGCTTTGAAGGGTTTGCCGAGCCGGCCGTGCTGGCGCCGTTCCCGCACGAATTCGTTCGCCTCGGGGCCGCTGGCCGGACCCTTGCGCTGCTGCGCGCGCATGGCTGCCGCGATCTGGTGCTGGTCGGCCCGGTCAAGCGCCCATCGATCTTCGACCTGCGCCCGGACGTCGAGGGCACGCGCATCCTCGCCCGCATCGGCCGCGCCGCCTTCGCCGGCGATGACGGGCTCCTGGCCGCCGTCGTCCGCGTGCTGGCCGAGGAAGGGTTCCACGTCGTCGGCGCGCACGAAATCCTGACCGAGGCGGTCGGGCCGCGCGGCCAGCTCGGTGCCGAGTCGCGCCGGACGCGCAGGCGATGGCCGATATCCGTCGCGGCGCTGCCGTCGCGCGCGCGCTTGGCGCCGTCGATGTCGGCCAGGGCTGCGTGGTGCAGCAGGGCATCGTGCTGTGCGTCGAGGCGATCGAGGGCACCGATGCCATGCTCGGCCGCGTCGTGCGCGCTGGCGCGGCCCGGCCCCGGCGGCGTGCTGGTGAAGCTGGTCAAGCCGGGGCAGGATCGCCGCGCCGACCTGCCGACCATCGGCCCGCGTACCGTGCAGGCCGCCGCCGCTGCCGGTCTGCGCGGCATTGCCTTCGAAGCCGGCGGCACCATCCTGACCGACCGCGCCGCACTGGTGCGAGAGGCGGACACGGCGGGCCTGTTCCTGGTCGGGATAGACCCTGATTCGATATCGTTCGATGGAGGATAGTTATGAGCAAGTACATCACGCTACCTGCACACCATGCTGCGCGTCGGCGACCTCGACCGCAGCATCAAGTTCTACGCAGACATGTTCGGCATGAAGGAGATCTGCGCCGCTGGGACGCTCCGGCCGGCAAGTTCACCAACGCCTTCGTCGGTTACGGCGAGCGAAGACACCGACACGGTCCTGGAATTCACCTACAACTACGGCGTCGACAAGTACGATATCGGCACTGCGCTACGGCCACATCGCCATCGGCGTGCCGGACGTCTACGCCACCTGCGAGCGGCTGCGCGCGGCGGGCGCCAAGATCACCCGCGAGCCGGGGCCGGTGAAGCACGGCACCACCGTGATCGCGTTCGTCGAGGACCCGGACGGCTACAAGATCGAGCTGGTCGAGGCTCACTGAGCCGGCACGCCGCCTCGGTTCAGCTGAATGGATCTGATGGAGGCGGCGCGTGGGCTGGTGCCCGTGCGCCGCACCGTTCGTATCGGCGTCACCGGGCTGGCGCGGGCCGGCAAGACGGCGTTGCTGACCTCTGCTTGCCGCCAATCTGCTGGCTGCCGGCGCCGGGATCTGCGACGCTTGCCGGCGCTGACCACGCGGCTCGCCGGTCGCGCGCTTCCGCGTTTCGGTCGCGCCCGCCGGGGCCGACAGCCTTGCCGCGCTTCGATCTCGCGTCCCATCTCGCCGCCCTGGCCGCCGACCCGCCGCGCTGGCCGGCGCGCACCGGCGCGGTCTCGCTGCTGGCGCTCGATCTGGAGATCGGCTGGCCCGGTTATGCCGCCGCCCTGCCGCCGCGCCGCATCCGGCTGGAGTTCCTCGACTACCCCGGCGAATGGCTGCTCGACCTGCCGCTGCTCGGCCAGGATTTTTCCGCGTGGTCCGAGGCCGTGCTGCGCGCGGCTGGAGCGGGCGGGCCGAGGCGCGCGACTTCCTGGCCTTCACGCGCGGCCTGCCGGCCAACGCTCCGGCCGACGAGGCGCTGGCCGACGCCGGGCACGAGCTCTACCGGCGCGGCGCTGACGCCGGCTGCGCGACGGCCGGGCTTGTCGCTGCTGCAGCCCGGCCGGTTCCTGATGCCCGCGCCGGGGCCGGCGCCGCCCTGGATCGGGCTTCTTCCCGCTGCCCGGCGGCGGCCGCCTCGCCGGCCTGCTGCGCGACCGCTACGACCGCTATCGTGCGCAGGTCCGTCAGGACCTGCTGGCGCCGTCGTTCGGCCGCATCGACCGGCTGGTGGTGCTGGCCGACCTGCTGACCGCGCTGCATGCCGGGCCGGATGCCGTTTGCCGACGCGGCGGCGTCGCTCGGCGCGGTCGCCGCAGGCGTTGCGCTTTCGCCGGCAGGTGCCGCTGCTGCCGATCCTGGCTCGCCGCGCTCGCGCCGGCGCTGCTTGGCGGCATCGGCCGTGTCGCCTTCGCCGCCAGCAAGGCCGACCACGTCGCCGACCGCCAGCGCGGCAACCTCGCGGCGCTGGTGCGCACACTGACCGCCCGCGCCGGGCATCGCCGCCCGCGGGCTTCGCGGTCGCCGTCGGTCCGCTGCACCGAGGATGTGGTCTGGACGCTGGAGGGCCGCCCGGTGTCGGCCGTGCGCGGCCGGGTGGCGGGCGAGGCGAAGGCCGGCGCGCTCCTACCCCGGCGAAGTGCCGGACCGCGTGCCCGATGCGGCGTTCTGGGCGCATCCGTTCCTCGCGCTGCCGGATTTCGAGCCGCTGCGGCTGACCGCTGGGCGGCCGCGCCGGCGTGCCCCATATCGGGCTGGACGTCGCTGCTCGCATTCCTGCTGGAGGATGTGCTGTGAGCGAGACCCGCATCCGCCCGCGCTTCGAACTCGAAGGACGGCACCATCGCCCGGCTGGAGCCGGAGTCCCTGCCGGTGGTCGCCGCCGCCGCGCGCGGGCATCGGCACGGTTCGGGCTGGCAGCGTCGGGCGCTGCTCTGCTCGTGGTCGGGTTGGCGGCGCTTGAGGTCCGCAATTTCGTCGCCGCCCAGTTCGATCGCGCGGCCGCACTCGGCTGGGCTGACGCTGGCCGTGGCGGTAGCCGGGTTCGGGCTGCTGGCGGCGTCCGGCTGGGGCGAACTGCGCGGGCTGTTCGGCCTGCGCCACGTCGATCACCTGCGGGCCGCGCTGGCCGATCCGGCGCAGGCGCGAGCACGCGCCGCGCTCGGCGCTGGCTGGCCACGCTGCCGGAAGGCGCCTCGCTGCGTGACGCGGTGGCGGCGACCGACGATCCGGCGGCCATGCTGGCACTGCTGCGCGCCGGCCCGGTCGCCGCGTTGCGCGCGCGCGCCGACGCGCTGGGCCGGACGGCCGCCCTGCAGGTGTTCGCGGCCGCCGCTGCGGTGCCGTCGCCGGCGCTCGACGGCCTGCTGGTCGGCTGGCGCGGCGTGCGGCTGGTGCGGCAGGTGGCCGAGTTGCACGGGCTGCGGCCGGGCCTGTTCGGCACGCTGGCGCTGCTGCGCCGCATGGCGTTCACGGCCGCCGGCGTGGTGGCGACCGATCTGGCCGCCGACGCGGTGGCGCGGGCGGTGCTGTCCAACCCGCTGCTGGAGCGCCTTGCGGGCGACGTGGCGGGCGCCGGCGTGGCGGCGCGGCGCATGATCGTGCTGGCGCGCGTCACCGCCGCCGCATGTAGCCCGTTGGGCTGATTCGCTCAGCTTCCCAACGCCGGCACCAGGGCCGCCACCGACGCCGCATGGGGGGCGACGGTCACCAGCACGCCTTTCTGCCACTGCGACAGGTAGGGCACCGCCCGCACGTTCTGGCCTTTGCTCGTCGAACTTCACGCCCCATCCGCCCACCGTCGAACCCGGCGGCAAATCGGTCGCCAGCACGGCGGCGCGCAGCTTGTCGCGGTCCAGCGTGCCGGCCCGCTGCACCACGTCGAAAAACATCCGCGCGCCCGTGAAGCAGGTCAGGCTGTGGCCTGAGCGCGGCGGCGCGCCGATACTTGCGCTGATACGCCGCCGCCACCCCGCCGGCCCCCGGGGCGACGACGATCGGAGATGCGATACGGCGTGACATCGACATTCATCACGCCCTCGATATCCGCCCCCAGCGCCTGCGCGGTGTCGTTGAGCGAATAGCCGCCGCCGGTGCCGACCACCATGCGCGGGCGCCAGCCGGCCTGCTTCATGGCGCGGTGCAGCAGCAGCACGTCGTTCACATGGCCGGTATGCAGCACCACGTCGATCGCGGCGCCGCGCAGCCGCTGCACCAGCGGCGCGAAATCCATCGTGGTGGCCGAGTAGGAGATCTCGCTCGGCGGCGCGAACCCGCGCTCCACGCTGCGCCGCATCTGCGCCGTCCGCGAGCGCGCTGCCGGACAGCCCGTCCTCGATGCAGCATGCGCGAGTTTGCAGGGCGTGCGGCGGCGGTCTGCCAGCGCCGGCGCCAGCAGGTCGGCCACCGCGTCGACCGACAGCACGCCGCAGGCGCTCGCCAGCGGGCCGCTGCGGAACAGCAGCTTGAAGCCGCGCCCGGTGATCGGGTCGGCCAGCGCATCCAGCTCGAAATACGGCACCCCGGCCAGTTCCGTCGCGGCCGAGGCGGCGAACGACACGGCGGAGGCATACGTGCCGATCACGAGCGCCACCTTCGCCTGCTCGATGAGCCGCTTGGCTTCCGCCTCGGCCTGCGGTCTGATCGGTGGCGTCGCCGCGTACCAGCTTCACCGGCTGCCCGAGCAGCCCGCCGGCGGCGTTGCGCTCGTCGGTGGCCAGGTCCAGGCCGCGAAAACTCTCGTCGCCGAGCAGCGAGAGCCCGCCGGAGAACGGGAACAGCGCGCCAAACGCCAGCGGCCCGGCGCCGGTGGCCGGTCGCGCGGCGGTGGCGAGGCCGGCGGCGAGCAGCGCGCGGCGGGTGGTCGGCACGCGGTCCCTCCGATCCGTCCGATAGCACAACAAGCATCCGCCGTGGACGCCTGCCGCGCAACCCGCATTGTAGTGACGCCTTGACGACGGCGCCGCCGCGGGCAGAGGCTGCCGCCGCCGCAGCGGGACACCGGACATGACCCTCCCCAAGACTATGACCTATATCGCCACCGACGGTGCCGGCGGGCCGGAGGTGATGCGGCCGGTCGCCGGGCCAGTGCCGCAGCCGAAGCCATACGAGGTGCTGATCCGCGTGCTGGCGGCCGGCGTCAACCGGCCGGACATCGCGCAGCGCCAGGGCGCTCTATCCGCCGCCGCCGGGCGCCAGCCCGATCCTGGGCCTGGAAGTGGCGGGCGAGATCGTGGCCGTCGGCGCCGAGGTGGCGACGTGGCGTGTCGGCGACCGTGTCTGCGCGCTGGTCAATGGCGGCGGCTATGCCGAATATTGCGCCGCCCCGGCGACGCAATGCCTGCCCTGGCCGCACGGCTACGACGCGATGCGCGCGGCGCGCGCTGCCGGAGAATTATTTCACCGTCTGGGCCAACGTGTTCATGCTGGGCCGGCTCGGCGCGCGGTGAGAGCCTGCTGGTGCATGGCGGCAGCTCGGGCATCGGCGTCACCGCGATCCAGTTGGCCGACGCGTTCGGCTCGAACGGTGTATGTCGACCGTCGGCTCCGACGCGAAGGCGGCGGCCTGCCGGCAGCTCGGCGCGCTGGCGGCGATCAACTACCGGACGGCAGGATTTTCTCGAGGAGATCAGCGGCTGACCGAGCGGGCGCGGCGTCGACATGGTGCTGGACATGGTCGGCGCGCCGTATTTCCCGCGCAACCTGCGCTGCCTGGCGATCGGAGGGCCGGCTGGTGCAGATCGCCTTCCTGCAAGGATCGAAGGTGGAGAACTTCGATCTGCTGCCGGTGATGACGCGGCGGCTGACGATCACCGGCTCGACCATGCGGCCGCGCACCACGGCGCAGAAGGGCGCGATCGCCGCAGGAACTGCGCGACCTCGTGTGGCCGGTGCTGGACCAGGGCGCTGCGGCGCCGGTGATCCACGCGGTGTTCCCGCTGGCCGAGGTGGCGACGGCGCACGCGCTGATGGAGAGCAGCGCGCATATCGGCAAGATAATGCTGCGCGTGGCCGAATGAGCGTTCGCCAGTGGCGTCACGATAGCCATGGCTATTCCCTCTCCCCCTAAAGCGGGGAGGAGAGGGAATTAACCTCTTGGTTTCCCGGAATCGGCGCTCTGCCGCACTTACCCGTTCGCGGCAATGAAATCCTTGATGCGCGGTGAGATCTCGGTGCGGAAGCGGCGGCCGTTGAACAGGCCGTAATGGCCGACACCGGACTGCTCCAGATGCTGCTTCATGTGCTCCGGCAGGTTCGGCATGAGCTTGTGCGAGGCCCGCGTCTGGCCAATGCCGGAGATGTCGTCGCGCTCGCCCTCGATCGTGAACAGCGCGGTGCGGATGATCGCCGACGGGTCAACCCGATGGCCGCGCCAGGTCAGCAATCCGCGCGGCAGCAGGTGTTCGTGAAACACCGCCTGGATCGTCTCCAGATAATACTCGGCGCACAGATCCATCACCGAGCGGTATTCTTCATAGAAGGCCCGCTTGGCGGCGAGTGTTTCGCCGTCGCCGTCCACCAGATGCAGGAACATCTGCCAGTGGGCTTCCATATGGCGCTCCAGGTTCATCGCCATGAACCCGGCCAGTTGCAGGAAGCCCGGATAGACGCGGCGCAGGAAGCCGGGTTGGCCGAACGGCACGCGATGGATCACGTTGTTGCGAAACCAGTCCATGCTGTGCCGCTTGGCGAACTCGTTCACTGCCGTCGGCGCCTCGCGCGTGTCGATCGGCCCGCCGATCAGCGTCATCGAACGCGGCGCTGCCTCCGGCTCGTATTCATTCAGCAGCGCCACGGCCGCGAGCACCGGCACGGCTGGCTGGCAGACCGCGATCACATGCGTCTGCGGCCCCAGCAGGTGCAGAAAGTCCATCACGTAATCGACATAATCGTCGAGGCTGAAATCCGGCGCCATCAGCGGCACCTTGCGGGCATCGCGCCAGTCGGTGACATAGACTTCATGATCGGGCAGGAATGCCTCCACGGTGCCGCGCAGCAGCGTGGCGTAGTGGCCGGACATCGGTGCCACCATCAGCACCTTCGGCTGGACCGGCGCACCGTAAGGCCGCGCGCGGCGGAAATGCAGCAGATCGCACCACAGGCGGGACGCTGCCACCGTCTCGGTCACCGCCACGGTCTCGCCATTCACCACCGTCTGCGTATGGCCGAACGCGGGCTTGCCGAAGCTGCGGGTCGAATGCTCGAAACTGTCCAACGCGGCGGCGGTCAGCCTGCCCATCGGCGTGGGGCGGATCGGGTTGAACGGCGTGTCCAGCAGCGTAAGGGCGCCATGCGCGAACATTCGCATCGGCGCGAGGCTAGCCCGCTGCATCTCGTAAAGGTGGTAGAGCATGCGACCCTTCTTTGTTCTCGTCCCGTGGCGTCAGACGCCATCCCGATTGGACGCAAGCAGCATATAATCGTTCCACCCATTCGGTGCATGCCGGACAGGCACGCATGAAAGTTGAGATCGAAAAAGCATTCCTGAGACTTGTGCGCAGGGCAAGTTGGCTTTGTTAATGATCCCCTGTCTAGACCCCGTTTGGCGCAATGCCGCTGCCCGCTTTCGGCATGGCCGAAGGCCTTGAAATAATCGCATCATTCCAGGTAATCATCGCCGAACGAGCGCCAGCACCAGCTCGACAACGATCAGCACCACGATGGCGATTTCCAGCACCTCGGCTCGGCTGGAGGAGGCTTCGTCGTACAGCGCGGCGTAGGTGTCGCGGATGATCGACAGCTTGCGGTCCACGGCCGCGCTGACCGTGCGAACCCGGAACAGATCCACGGCGGCGGCGTAAATGCGCGCCAGGTACACGTCCTCGGTCACCTGGAGGGCGTTGTCCACGCGCTCGGTCAGCTCGGTGACCTCGGCGACCAGCGTGTAGAGGCGGCGGGCGAGGCCGGCATAGCGGCGCGACGCAAAAACGTTCAGGCCGCGCCGCGTGGTCTCCACCAGACCATACATGCGCGGCAGCTCGTCATCGAGCAGCTCGTCGTAGTAACGCATCTCCAGCAACTGGGCGTTGGCGACCTCCAGCACATCCGCGACATCGGAATCGCCGCGCGGTTCGTAAATGAAGGCGCGGTCCCAGGTCAGCACGACGAGATCGTCATCGTAATAGGAAAATCGTGCGCGCAGCAGATCGGCCCGCGCCCCGTCGGACAGGCGGCGCTGTTCGCCGGACAGCAGCGGTACCAGATCGACCTGCGCCATCAACTCTGCCGCGGTCGGCCGCGCGTCGAATTCCTGCACGCCGCCGATCAGGTAGTCTTCCTCCAGCGTCGCCGCCGGCGGACGCAGCAGGGCTGGGCCGAGCACGCGGCGCAGTTGCGACAGCAGACCGTCCCAGGGCGCGGGCGCGCTGCCGACGGCGCGGTCCAGCGCGTTGGCCAGACCGACGAAATCGCCCCAGCTCCTGCCCGCGACCGGCAGACGCAGCGCGATGCTCAGCGCGCCGAATTCGTACAGCCGCGCGGTCACGCCCAGTTCCTGCGTGGCTCCATTCACCTGCAGGGTCACCGGGTCGAGCACGATGCCGAGTGGCGGCACGCCGAAATTCACGGCCTTGGGCGGCGTGCCGGAGAAGCGCGCACGGGCCGTGCGCCCGGCGGCCAGCCCGGCCCATAGCGCCTCGGCGTGCTTCAGGTCGATCGCGTCGGCAACATCGAACAGCCGCAACGCGACGATCTGACCGGCGACAACGCTCAGCTCGGCCATGCGCCTGTCTCCCGCAGCCAGCCCAGCACGCCGGCGCCGGCCGCCGCCCCCGTGCTCAACGCACCCTGCAGCAGGTAGCCGCCGGTCGGCGCCTCCCAGTCCAGCATCTCGCCGGCGGCGAACACGCCGGGATGGCGGCGCAGCATGAACCGCTCGTCGACTTCATGCAGCACGATCCCGCCGGCCGAGGAAATCGCGCGCGCGAGCGGGCGCGGCGCGGTCAGCCGGATCGGCACCGCCTTGACCAGCCCCGCGAGGTCGACCGGTCTGGCGCCGGCGTGCAGCGCCTCCTGCACCAGCCCGATGCCCACTGGCGGCAGCCCGGCAGCCTTGCGCAGGAACGTGGACAGCGAGGCACCGCCGCGCGGCGCGCCCAGCCGCGCCACCAGAGCCGGCTTCTCGATGTCGGGGCGGAGGTCGATATGCAACATTACTGTCTCGTTAGCGGACAGAGCATCACGCAGCTTTGCCGACAGGGCGTAGACGGCGCCGCCTTCGATGCCCTCCGCGGTGATGATCGCCTCGCCGCGCACGGTGTCGGTGCCATGGGTCAACGCGATGCGTTTCAGCGGCGTGCCTTCGAAGCGACGCCGGAAGATGTCGGACCAGGGCACGTCGAAGCCGCAATTGGCGGGCTGCCATGGCGCGACGCCCACGCGACCCAGCGCCGATGCCCACGCCCCGTCAGATCCAAGGCGCGGCCAGGAGGCGCCACCGAGCGCCAGCACGGTCGCATCGGCGGCCAGTGCGGCCGGTCCGTCCGGGGTTTCGAACAGCTGGGCGCCCGCCGCGTCCCAGCCGGTCCAGCGCCAGCGCGTATGCACCGTCACCCCCAGGGTGCCGAGCCGGCGCAGCCAGGCGCGCAGCAGCGGTGAGGCTTTCATGGCTTTGGGAAATACCCGACCGCTGGAGCCGACGAATGTGGGCTGGCCGAGGCCGTGGCACCAGGCGATCAGCGCGTCGGGCGGCAAGGCTGCGATGGCCGGCGCCAGATGCGGGCGGGCGGCGCCATAGCGGCCGAGCAGGGCGGCAAGCGGTTCGCTGTGCGTCAGGTTCAGCCCGCCGCGCCCGGCCATCAGCAATTTACGTCCGAGCGAAGGCATGCGGTCGGCAATGGTGACGGGCACGCCGGCATTAGCGATGGTCTCGGCAGCCATCAGCCCGGCCGGGCCGCCGCCGATCACCAGCGCGCCGGTGGCCTTTGTGGAGGGTTCAAGCTCTGACATCGGCGGCTTATAGCCTGCGGCCACGATACCGGGCGCGGGGATTGCAGCCGCGGGGCGCCGGGCACACCTGCGTGGCACGTGGCGAGGAGGCGACGATGGCCAGCGACGAGACGACAGCGGTACCGCTCGACGACGCGGCATGGCGGCAGCGGCTGACGCCGGAACAGTACCTGGTGCTGCGCGAACACGGCACCGAGCGCGCCGGGACCAGCAAGCTGAACGCCGAGAAGCGCCCCGGGACCTTCGTCTGCGCCGGCCATCTCGGGCACGTATTCCCGGACGGCCCGAAGCCGACCGGCCTGCGCTACTGCATCAACGATGCGGCGCTGAGCTTCCAGCCGGACGACACGACCGGCTGATCCGTCAGGCCCGCCGCACCGCAGGCCGCGCGGCAGCGTCGCTGGACTGCAGCGGCAGGTCGCGCATTTGCAGGCAGGCCAGCAGCCCGACCAGCGACAGGCCGGCGCAGGCCAGGAAGGTCAGGTGGAAGCCGCTGACCAGCGCCGCCTCGGCCGCCGTCCGCACCGCAGGGTCCAGCGCCGCGCCACCGTCGTGGCCGCGCAACGATCCCAGGTCGACCGGCGTGGTCACGCCGTGCGCCAGCAAACCGGTGCGGAAGCGGCTGGCCAGCAACGTGCCGACCAGCGTGCTGCCGAACGCGGCCCCCATCGAGCGCAGGAACAGCAGCGTGCCGGTGGCCACGCCCACGTCCCGCCGCTCGGCTGCGTTCTGCGCGATCACGAGGCTGCCGGGCATGACGATGCCGATGCCGAAGCCGACCACCAGCATGTACACCGCCGAAGCAAAATGCGTCGTGTGGCCGCCCAGCGTGGCCAGCAGCGCGAAGCCGGCGACCGCCATCGCCAGCCCACCCAGCACGATCAGCTTGGCCTTGCCGAGCCGTCGCGCGAGTTGGCCCGAGGTGAAGGCGCCGACCACGTTGGAGGCCAGGAACGGCACGATCAGCGTGCCGGAGGTCGCAGCGTCGGCGCCGCGCGTGAGCTGGAAGAACAGCGGAAGCAGGAACGTACCGCCGAACATCGCCGCCGCGGCACAGCCGGCCACGATCACGCCGCGCACGAACACCGCGTTGCGGAACAGGCGCGGCGGGAGCACCGGGTCCGGCGCCCGCTGCTCCCGCCACATCAGCATGCCAAGCAGCGCCAGCGAGACGACACTGAGGCCCAGCACCTCCGGCGAGCCCCAGGCGTATTCGCTGCCGCCCCAGCTCATCACCAGCAGGCAGCTCGTCACCGCAGCGGTCAGCAGCGCGGCGCCGGCGTAGTCGATGCGCGGCGAGGGCACGTGCTTGACCTTCAGCAGCTTCAGCGCCCGGCTGCTGAGCATGAAGGCGGCGGCGCCGATCGGTACATTGATCCAGAAGATCCAGCGCCAGGAGAGATCGTCCGTCATCCAGCCGCCGAGCAGCGGACCGGCGATGCTGGCCACGCCCCAGGTGCCGGCCATGTAGGCCTGGTACCGGCCCCGCTCACGCGGGGCGACCACGTCGGCGATGGCGGCCTGCGACATGGCCATCAGCCCGGCGCCGCCGATGCCCTGCAACGCGCGGAAACCGATCAGCTGCCACAGGCTCTGCGACAAGGCGCACAGCACGGAGGCGATAACGAACAGCACGATCGCGGGCAGCAGCAGCGCGCGGCGGCCATAGATATCCGACAGCTTGCCGTAGATCGGCGTGGCGGCGGTCGATGTCAGCAGATAGGCCGAAACGATCCACGCCAGATGGCCGAACCCATGCAGATCGGCGGCGATGGCGGGCACCGCCGGAACCACGACAGTCTGGTCGATCGCGGCCAGCAGGATGCACAGCAGAATACCGGTAATGACCCGCAGGATCTGTGCGTGAGTGAAATGTGGCAGGCCATCGGCCGGGGCCGTCAATACATCTGAGCTGACTGGGGCGTCCATGCTGTCCTGCGCGCGGTTCGCGTGGCGCAGGGCCACGACACCTGCTTTGGCCCTACTACAATCGGACACCGATCGCTATTCGTGCCTGCCATGCGCATCCAGCGTGGATGCTCACACCCCTGTGACGATCAAGACCGCGCCAGCGCGCGGCGAATGCCAGGCAGCGCGCCGTAGATGGCCGCCGCCGCGAAGCCGAGGAACAGCACGCCGGAGGCGCGGACGATCCAGATTTCGTGGCGCCGGTAGACCCGCCGCACGCCGCCCGAACCGGCGATCCAGATCAGGATCATGTCGGCCGAGAGGAAGCCGATGCAGGCCGCGCCCAGCAGCGGCGGCAGTGCGCGCCAGTCGAGCTCCGCCGCGTGGCCGGCGAGCAAGGCCGTGAAGGTGGCGACGGCGACCGGGTAGCCCTTCGGGTTGGTCAGCCCGAACGCCATCCCGCGCAGCAGCGGCCGCGCGACCACGGCCACCGGCGCCCCGTCCGGACGCCGCCGCGCGGTCGCCGCCCGGGTGCCGAGCCACGCCAGATAGGCGCCGCAGCCCAGCCCCAGCACGTCGAACACCAGCGGGCCGACCGCGCGCGCGCCGACGATGGCCAGCAGCGCCAGCGCCGACCAGACGACATCGCCCGCGAAATGGCCGAGAATGAACCCGGCGCCGGCCCGCCGCCCCTGGGCCGCGCCGATGCCGAGCAATGCCAGGAACCCCGGCCCCGGCGTGAGCGTGTAGGCGGCCCCCGCAAGTGCGGAAGCGATCAGCAACGAGGCGTGCATCGGCGCGTCCGGGCGATGAATGAAGCGGCAGCCTCGCATTGCGCGGGCCCATCGCAAAGGGTGTTCGCGTGCCCGCGAAGGCGCTAGGGTCCCGACAAATCACTCGAGGAAACCCATGCTGATCGGTATCCATGCCCTATTGACGCCCGACCTGCTGCACGCCCTCGCCTCGATGGGCCACGGCGACAGCATCGCGTTGGTGGACGCCAACTATCCCGCAACGCGCGGCCGCCGCACGCTCGACCTGCCCGGCGCGAACGTGGTGCGAGGCGCTGAAGGCCGTATTGTCGCTGCTGCCGCTGGACACGTTCGTGCCCGACCCGGCGCGCGTGATGCAGGTGGTCGGCGAGCCGGAGACGGTGCCGCCGCTGGTCGCCGAGATGAACGCCGTGCTGACGGCCGGTGGCGGCAAGCCGTCCATCTCGCTGGAGCGTCATGCATTCTATGCCGCCGCCGAGGCCACGTACGCGATCGTGCGCACTGGCGAACGTCGGTTCTATGGCAATATCATCCTAACAAAGGGTGTTATTCCGCCGCCGGAGAAAAGATGATGGCCCCCCGTTTCATTCCGCATGGTCCGCTCGGCATGGGCGGCGCGCCGCTCGGCAACCTGTTCACCCGCATCCCGGAGGAGGTGGCTCTCGGCTGCATCCAGGCTGCGTGGGATGCCGATATCCGCCATTTCGACACCGCGCCGCATTACGGCGCCGGGCTGTCGGAACACCGCATCGGCGCCGTCCTGCGCGAGCATCCGCGCGACGAATACACGCTTTCCACGAAGGTGGGTCGGCTGCTGGAGCCGGTGGACCGGGTGCCGGAGATCGCCGACGATTTCGCGGGCGGGCTGTCGTTTCGCCGCCGGCTGGATTACGGCTATGACGGCACGATGCGCTCGATCGAAGACAGCCTGCAACGTCTCGGCGTGCCGCGCATCGACATCGTCTATATCCACGACTGCGGCGAGGACTGGCTGGGCCCGTCCTGGCGCGAGCAGTTCGACATCGCGATGGCGGGCGCAGCCAAGGCGCTGACCAAGTTGCGCGAGGAAGGCACGATCCGCGCCTGGGGCCTGGGCGTGAACGTGGTCGAGCCCTGCCTGCTGGCGCTGGAACGGGCGGACCCGGACCTGTTTCTCGTCGCGGGCCGTTACACGCTGCTGGACCACACGGCGCTGCGGGGGCTGCTGCCGGCCTGCGAGGCGCGCGGCGTGCACGTGGTTGTCGGCGGGCCGTTCAATTCCGGGCTGCTGGCCGGCGGCACGACGTTCAATTACACGACGGCGCCTGCCGAAATTGTTGCCAAGGCGCGCGCCATCGGGGCCGTCTGCGGCAAGTATGGCGTGGACCTGAAGGCGGCGGCCTTGCAGTTCTGCGCCGCGCATCCGGCCGTGGCGGCGGTGATCCCCGGACCGCGCACGCCGGCGGAGGTGACGCAGAACGCGGCGGCCATGGTGCAGCCGATCCCGGACGCGCTATGGGCCGAGCTGAAGCAGAGCGGGCTCCTGCCGCAGGAGGCGCCGACGCCGGAGGCGTAGCTCACGCCGCTCCCTTGGCTCTCGGCGACACGGCCAGGCCCAGGAATACCATCACCGCCTGGTTGATCCGCGATACGTCCGCGTCATCCAGGCGGCCGATGTGGGTGTTGAGCTTGGTTCTTGGGACTGTTGTGATCTTGTCGACCATTGCGCGGCAGGGCGCGCGCAGCCCGTTGCGCTCGCTTGGTGCAACGGGCAGGCGGAACAGCGGCGCTTCCGTCTGATCGGTCGTGAGGGAACAAATGGTTATCGAATCCGTCGCATCGAAGCTGGCGTCCTGAACGATGACGACAGCGCGCGGCTTGCCCGCGTAATTCTTGCCGCCCGCGACTGTCCAGATATCGCCTCGCCTCATTCATCGCCCCAGTCCGATATCGAGTCGATGAACGCCTGATCGTCATGTGCATGGGGACTGGCGGCGACCGCCAGGGATTGGCGATGCGCTTGCGCGAGGAAGGCGGGATCACGCATGTCCGGCACCCAGATCTGGATGGGGCGGAGTCCCTGCGCGCGTAGACGCTCGCGATGTTCGCGGACCTTGGTGCGGGACGGCTTGGGATGTGATCTCGGAGACCATGGTACTCTTGGCACTTGGTTACATGTAACCTATGAGGGGAACCGGGGATTGCCAAGGTTCTTCGTCGGAACGAACGTCCGTTCTAAGCTCGCGCAGGCACCATAAGCCGAGACCGGGGGAAACATGTTCGGGTTGATGCAGGACCATCCGCTGATGATCTCAGGGATCATCCGTCATGCGGCGCGCCACCATGCCGCCAATGAGATCGTCTCGCGCGGCACCGACGGCGCCATCCACCGCATGGGCTACGCCGATCTGGAACGCCGCGCCCGCCGGCTGGCGCGGGCGCTGCAAAATCTGGATGTACGAACCGGCGACCGCGTGGCCACGCTGGCCTGGAACGGCCACCGCCATGTCGAACTCTACTATGCCGTCTCCGGCAGCGGTGCGATCTGCCACACGGTCAACCCGCGCCTCTCGGTGGACGACGTCGCCTACATTATCGGCAATGCCGGCGACGTGGCGCTGTTTGCCGATATCAGCTTCGCGCCGCTGCTGAACGCGCTCGCCCCGCATCTGCCGGCCAGCCTTCGCGCCGTGGTGCTGCTGTGCGAGCGCGCCGACCTGCCGGAGCTCAGCCTGCCGCCCGGCGTGGCGCTGCTGGCATATGAAGACCTCATGGCCGGCGCCGACGAGAACTACGATTGGCCGGTGTTCGATGAGCGCACGGCCGCTTCGCTCTGCTACACCTCCGGCACCACCGGGCGGCCCAAGGGGGTGCTGTACAGCCACCGCTCCACGCTGCTGCACGCCTATGCCAGCAGTTCCGCCAGTGTGTTCGGCCCGCGCCCGCACGACCGGGTGATGCCGGTCGTGCCGATGTTCCACGTCAACGCCTGGGGCCTGCCGTACACCGTCATCCTCGCCGGGGCCACCCTGGTCATGCCCGGCCGGCATCTGGACGGCGCCAGCCTCGCGTCCCTGATGAACGCCGAGCGCGTCACCATGTCGGCCGGCGTGCCGACCGTATGGCTTGCGCCTGCTGCATCACCTGCGCACCAGCGGCGAGCGGCTGGAGACGGTGCGCCGGCTGACCATCGGGGGCTCCACCTGCCCGCCGGCGCTGATCGATGCGTTCGACCGCGAGTACGGGGTGGTCGTGGAGCACGCCTGGGGCATGAGCGAGTGCAGCCCGCTCGGCACCTACAACACTCCCGGTGGAGCCCCGGCTGCGGGCGAGACCGAGGCCGCCTCATTGACGCGGCGCGCCCGGCAGGGCCATGCGCTGTACGGCCTGGATATCCGGATCACCGATGATGCCGGCATCGAACTGCCGTGGGACGGCAAGACGTCCGGCAACCTGCAAATCCGTGGCCCCTGGGTGTGCAGCGCCTATTTCGGCGAGGTGCCCGGCAGCGCGCTGGACGTGGAAGGCTGGTTCACCACTGGCGACGTGGCCACCATCGACGCCGGCGGATCGATGGAGATCACCGACCGTTCCAAGGACGTCATCAAATCCGGCGGCGAATGGATCAGTTCGATCGCGCTGGAGAACATCGCCGTGGCGCACCCGGACGTGGCCGAGGCGGCCGTGATCGGGGCGGCGCATCCGAAATGGGACGAGCGTCCGTTGCTGCTGGTGGTGGCCAAGTCCGGCCGCACGCTGGAAGCCGAGTCCGTGCTCGCGCTGTATCGCGACAAGGTGCCGAAATGGTGGCTACCGGACGCCGTGCTTGTGGTGGACGAATTGCCGCACACCGCCACCGGCAAGCTCAGCAAGCTGGCGCTGCGGCAACGCTACCGCGACTACCTGCTCAGCCTGCCGCCTGTGGCGCTGCAGCCTGACGTGCGAACGTAATCGTCGCGCTCGTACCCTTCCCCGGGCTGGACGCGAATTCCACCCGGGCCCTGGCGTTCTCGCGCAACGACTGGACGATGGCGGCGCCCAGCTTGCCGCGCTTCGGCCAGACGACGCCTTCGGGAAAGCCGATGCCGTCATCGGCGATGACAATCTGGCAGCCGCCGTTTTCGGACAGGCTGTGCAGCGTGATCGTGCCGCCGTCGCGGCCGACGAAGGCGTGTTTGAAGGCGTTGGTCAGCAACTCGTTGACCACCAGCCCGGTCGGCATCGCCACGTTCACCGACACCGGATAGGCATCGACCTTGAGGTCGAGCCGGATGCCCTCGACCGCGTGCAACGCCATCACCGCCGCGGCAAGCCGGCTCAGATAGACACCGAGATCCACCTCCTCGCCATGCCCGTGGTCGGCGAGCAAGGCGTAGAGGATCTGCATCGCCTCGATACGTCCGGCCAGCCGTTCGAACGGGGCGGTGTCCAGGCGGCCCTGCGTGTTGCGCGCCTCGATCCGCATCAGCGCGGTGATCATTTGCAGGTTGTTTTTGACGCGATGCTGGATCTCGTACAGCAGGGCATCCTTCTGGCGGATTTTCTGCTCAAGCTCGTCGTGACGCGGTTGCCGGTGCGCGCCGACATCGACCAGCGCCGCGAGCCGGTATGAGGGCGTGCCGTCCTCGTTCTCGATGACGTTCGAATAGGCATCGACGATCGCCGGTTCGCTGCCGGCGCGTTCCAGTTTGAAGGTGCCGATGAAATCGCTCGATTCGGCGATGGCGGTGCCGAGAGCGCGCGCCGGCCCGTCGAACGCGTCGCCACAGATCACGCTCCATGGCTGGTCGATGATGTCGGCCGCCGCCTGTCCGGACAGTTTCTCGAACTCCGGGTTGGCATAGGCGATCAGCTCGTTGCTTTGCATGTCCGACATGGCGATCGCGACCGGAACCTGATCGAGAAAGCGCCGAAACTGTTCACTTTCCAACGCGCGGGCCAGATCAGGCGTGGCCATCAGCGACTCGACCTGCTCTGCCTTGCCGTCCTCGTCGCTCATGTTGAAGCCGCAATCCCTCGCAAAGGGGCAAGCCGGACGGACCCTGATCCGTCGGCTGCCCGCACGATAGGCTCATGCCTTATTCCAGGGATAGCGACAACCGGCCCCCGCCGCCGGTGATCAGCCGATCTGCAACGATCTGCAGCGTGCTTTCCAGGTCCGGCGAAGCTCGGCATGTGCTCGTTCGGCGCCATCTTGCGGCCGGTCTCCACGCTGACCTGCGGCGCGTTGCCGTGCAGATGCGCCACCAGCACGGCGCGGATCACCTCGATGTATTTCGCTTCCTCCTCGACCACGCCACGCAGGCGCACGCGAGCACGGCCCGACCATGCCGTAGGCCAGCAGCACGCCCAGGAACGTGCCGACCAGCGCACTGCCGATCATGGCCCCCAGCACCGCCGGCGGCTCGTCGATATGCGACATGGTCTTGATCACGCCGAGCACGGCGGCGACGATGCCCAGCGCCGGCAGCGCGTCGGCCATGGTCTGCAAGCGCGTGGGCGGCGTGCAGTTCCTCGTTCAGCGTCTTCTTCAGTTCCCGCGCCATCACGTCCTCGATCTGGTTCGGATCGTCGGCGTTCATGCCGACCATGCGCAGATAGTCGCAGATCAGGTTGGCGGCGTGGTGGTTGTTGAGGATTTTCGGGAATTTCTGGAACGCCAGCGCTTTCCTCGGGCTTTTCGATATGCGGCTCCAGCGCCATCGGCGCCCTTGGTGCTGGCCAGCCGCACGAGGAAGAACAGCAGGCTCAGCAGATCGACGTAGTCGGCCTTCTTGAACTGCCGCGCCTTTCAGGATCTTTCCGAAGCCGGCCGAGCGTGTGCTTCACGTCGTGCATGCTGTTGGCCATCACGAAGCGTGCCGATGGCCGCGCCGCCGATGGTCAGCAGCTCGAACGGCAACGCCTCGATCAGCGGCGCCATGCTGCCGCCGGACGCAAGGTAGCTGCCGAAGACGCAGGCGAGCAGGAAGACCAGGCCGCCGATCGGTCAGCATGGCGCGGCGGCCTTATGCGGGCGTGCGCGGTCGGCGCACGACCAGGATGGCGATGCGCCGATTGGCGGCGGCCAACGGATCGGCCGGCAGCAGCGGGTCGCGGTCGGCGTGGCCGGACGACCTCGCGGAACCGCGTGTCCGGCAACCCGGCATCGGTCAGCAGCCGGCGCGTCGCGTTGGCCCGGTCGGCGGACAGTTCCCAGTTGCTGCGGCCGGTGCCCTTGTAGGGCGCGGCATCGGTATGGCCGGCGATGGCGATCGGCTCGGGCAGCTGGCCAGCACCGGCGCGACCTTCGTGCAGCAGCAGCTCGCGCGCGGTCGTTCAGCGTCGCCGAGCCGGTGGCGAACATCGCCCGCTGCTCCTCGTCGAGCAGCTGGATGCGCAGCCCCTCCGGCGTGATGTCGATCGCAAGCTGGCGCGCGAGGTCGGCCAGCGCGGGATCGTCGCGCACGGCGTCGCGGATCTGCTTCGCGGCCTGCTGCGAATGCGGCGCGCTCGCTGCTGCGCCGCGGCGCGCAGCGGCGCGGCGTGATGCTGTGCCGTGCCGGTGTCGGCTGCGGTGCCGGCGCCGGCGTTCGCCAGGAGCTCGGCCTTGGTGGCGGTCTGCGCCGGCCTGGCCGCGAGCCGCCGCCGGCGCGCTGTCGCCGTCTGCTCGATCGCGGTGCATGGCGTCGCCCGCGCCGGTCGCCAGCTCGCCGGCGCGGCCCTGGCTCTCGGTCGGCCGGCCGCGGGCGGCGTCTGCGGCACCGGCGGTGCCGCTCGTCCTGGTCGTCGGGCGGCGGCGGCGGCGCGCGGCCGGCGATGCACTGCCGCGCGCCGCGGTCGGAGGCGAGTTGCGCCCTGGTCGTACGGCGTGTGGCCGCCGAACGGCTGGCCGCTGCCGGAGTGCTGCGGCTGATCGCGTTCATCGGCGTGAAATAGTCGGCCAGGCCCTGCGCTGCGCCTCGGTCGTGGCGTTGAGCAGCCACATCAGCAGGAAGAACGCCATCATGGCGGTGACGAAGTCGGCGTAGGCCACTTTCCAGGCGCCGCCGTGATGGCCGCCCTCGACCACTTCCTCCTTCTTGATGATGACCGGACGACCGCGGCCGTTCTTGTCCCTGCCTGCCATGAACCACCCGACTCTCGATCCGCGCGCTTCGGGGGTCGGGACTTTTTCCGGTCCGGTGACGCGCGGCGGCAGGATGCGCCGGCTTGCTTAACCCCGCGTCAAAGGCGCCTTCGTCAAAGGTGAAAACGTCGCTTCGGGATGGCTGTGGCGGCTCAGGCGGCCAGTGCGCGCGCGAACACCGCCGGATCGACGTTGCCGCCGCTGAGCACCGCGCCGACCACCTGCCCGCGCGCATCGAACTTCCCCGCCAGCAGCGCCGCCAGACACACCGCGCCGCCCGGCTCGACCACCAGCTTGAGATGGCAGGAACGCGAACGCGATCGCGGCCAGCACCTCCGCGTCGCTGACCGCGAACCGCCCGCGAGCAGGCGTGCGGTTGACCGCGAAGGTCAGCTTCGCCCGGCGTCTTCGCCAGCAGCGCGTCGCACAGCACCGAGCCGCCCGGCGCGTTGTGCAGCCGCTCGCCGGCGCGCCAGCGAGCGGCCGGTGTCGTCCCAGCCCTCCGGCTCGACGCAGTACAGTCGCGTGTCGCCGGCGACGCGCCCTGCCAGCGCCAGCGCGCAGCCGGCGATCAGCCCGCCGCCGCCGGTGCAGACCAGCAGCGCATCCATCGCCAGCCCAGCCGCCCGCGCGTCCTCGGCGAGTTCCAGCGCCAGCGTGCCCTGGCCGGCGATGACGTGCGGATGGTCGAACGGCGGCACCAGAACGGCGCCGGTAGCCTCGGCGAAGCGCGCGGCGTCAGCGCCTCGCGGTCGTCGTGCACGCGGTCGTAATGGCGGATCGTCGGCGCCCCAGCGCGCGGTGCCGTCCTGCTTGATGCGGCGGGGCGTCCGGCCGGCATGAACACGGTGGCCTGGCGCGTCCGGCGCCCGGCGGCGGCGCAGGCGACGGCCTGGCCGTGGTTGCCCGACGAGTGCGTCACCACGCCGGCGCCGCCGCTGCGACTCGGACAGTTGCAGACACGGCGTTGGTGGCGCCGCGGAACTTGAAGCTGCCAGTGCGCTGCAACGGCTCCGGCTTGAGCAGGATGGTGCCGCCGGTCAGTTCGTCGAGCAGCGCGTTGCGCAGCATCGGCGTGCGCACGACGTGCGGCGCGATGCGGGCGCGCGGCGGCGAGCACGTCCGTCATGGGTCGGCAGGTCCATCCTGCGTCTCCTTCAGCGCGGGCGCGGCAGCACGACGGCCGGCTCCGGCCCGTCGCGGCCGATGACACGATAGAGCGTGGTAGTGCGCGGCCACCACCCCGCCGCACGCGGTCGATCTCCGCGAGCGGGACGATGTTGCGCCCATTCGGCAGGGTCGGGCGGCGCCGTGCTTGGCGCGCACCAGCAGCAGGCCGGTGCTGGCCGGCGATCAGGCGCGTCGCGTCCGGCAGGTCGAAGCAGGCCCAGCGCGGCTCGACGCCGAGCACGGCAAGGCCGGACGGGATCAGCAGGGCGAGTTTCCGCGGCGTCGCCATAAGTTGCGACTGCGACAATCTATCGCCGTGCGCCTGGGCCTCGTCGGCCAGTGCCGCGGCAAATTCCGGCCAGCCGCCGAGCAGGCGCAGCGTCGGGTCGAGCGTCGCCGGCAGCGGCAGCGGCGCAAGCACTGCCTTGGACGTAGACCAGCGCCGTAAGCACGGCCCCGAGCGCCACGGCGGGGCGGCGCCAGCGGCCCGCACCGCCCGGCCAGGCCGGCGGCGGCGATGGCGGCGGCGGGGTAGACGACCGCCGGCCAGTTGGCCTGCACCCGGTCGCCGAGCGCATGCTGCACGAACACCGCGGCCGGCAACCACCGTCAGCGCCGCCAGCAGCGCCCAGGCCCGGTCGCCCGCGCCACGCCACGGCGCACCGCGAGCACGATGCCGCGCGCCGAACAGCACGCCGATCAGCGGCGTCGCGAGCCCGAGCTGGCCGGCGAATAGTTCGGCGATGAATTGGTAATGCCCGATACGGATGCCAGTCACCGGCGCGCCCGCCCTGCTTGCGCGAAGCTGATCCAGCCATGCGCGGCGTTCCACGCACACCACGGGCGCGAACAGCATGGCGGCGACCAGGCCGCCGGCCCAGGGCTGCCACCGCCGCGCCACGGCCGGGCAGCAGCGCCAGCCACAGCAGGATGGACGGGGCGAGCAGGGCAGCCGTGTATTTGCTGTCCAGCGCCAGCCCGGCGGCCGCGCCCGCCGCCAGCCACCAGCCCGGCCGGCCGGTCGCGTGCAGCCGTGCCAGCGCCCAGAGCGTGAGGATCCAGAACAGCAGCAGCGGCGTGTCCGGCGTCATCGTCACCGCACCGACGCCGAACAGCAACGTTGCGTTCAGCAGCGTCGCCGGCAACGATGCCCGCGCGCCGTCCCGGCAGCAGATCCTCGCCGGCCTGCACCAGCAGCAGGCTGCCGAGCGCCGCCGCAAGCGGCGCCAGCAGCCGCACGCCGAGCGCGCCCGTCGCCGGCCAGCGCCGTGCCGGCCGCGACCCACAGTGCGACCATCGGCGGATGGTCGAGATAGCCGGGCGCCAGCGCGCGCGACCAAACCCAGTAATACGCCTCGTCCGGCGCCAGCGGCGCGGCGGCCGCGACCGCGAGCCGCACCACCGTCAGCGCGGCAAGCGCCGCGAGAAAGAGCCTCAGAGCGGCACGCCGGCCAGAGCGCGGCTGGTGCGGATCGTCTGCAGGGTCTGCACCCGGCCGACATCGGCGCCCCGGTCAGCTTGCTGCGTGAGCTGGTTCTCATGCGCGGTGTCGCGCGCCACCAGCTTGAGCAGGAAATCGCCGCCACCGCGGATCATGTGGCATTCGCGCACCTCCGGCCAGGTCGCCGACCATCGCCTCGAACCCGGACAGCACCGCCTCCTTCTGGCTCTCCAGCCCGACGATGGCGAAGAAGGTGATCTCCCAGCCGAGCTTCTGGCGGGTCGGTGTCGGCGTGGTAGCCGCGGATGATGCCGGCCTCCTCCAGCCGGCGCACGCGGCGCAGGCAGGGCGGGGCGGAGATGCCGGCGCGGCGGGCCAGCTCCACATTGGTCATCCGTCCGTCGGCCTGCAGTTCGGCCAGGATGCGGCGGTCGATCGCGTCGAGCGTCGGCCGTGTCGGTCGGCGGCGTGCTTCATGCGAGCGGGCGGCTCCGGTGACTGTCGCGCGAAATATTATTGCACGCGATCGGCCTGGGCAAGAGCGGTCGGGCATCGTTCGCTTGTTCCTGCGCGCCCGGCGACGCCGATATGGTTGATCAGCACAGATCGCCGGACGACGCCATGCCCACGACCACGACCCATCGCACGCGCCTGCTGATCATCGGCGCCGGCCCGGCCGG
The DNA here is from genome assembly GCA_963764895.1 of uncultured Pseudomonadota bacterium. Lineage (GTDB taxonomy): Bacteria > Pseudomonadota > Alphaproteobacteria > Acetobacterales > Acetobacteraceae > CAVXUK01. The sequence continues at coordinate 544,267 of CAVXUK010000004.1, read as the reverse complement.
CTACACCGCCGCCATCTACGCCGCGCGCGCGGCTCTGGCGCCGATTCTGGTCGCCGGGCTGCAGCCGGGCGGCCAGCTGACGATCACCACCGACGTGGAGAATTATCCGGGCTTCGCCGAGACCATCCAGGGGCCCTGGCTGATGGAGCAGATGGCGCAGCAGGCCGAGCATGTCGGCACGCGCATCATCTACGACATCATCACGGCGTCGATTTCGCGCGCGCGCCGTTCCGCTGCCTGGGCGATTCGGGCGATACCTACGTCGCCGACTCGGTGGTCATCGCCACCGGCGCGCAGGCGCGCTGGCTCGGCCTGCCCAGCGAGCAGACGCTGCCAGGGGGTCGGCGTCTCCGCCTGCGCCACCTGCGACGGGTTCTTCTTCCGCGGCAAGCGCGTGGCGGTGATCGGCGGCGGCAACACCGCGGTCGAGGAGGCGCTGTACCTGACCCACCACGCCGAGCATCGTGACGCTGATCCATCGCCGCGACTGCGCTGCGGGCCGAGAAGATCCTGCAGGACCGCCTGTTCGCCAACCCGAAGATCCAGGTGGTCTGGGACAGCGCGGTGGAGGAAATTCCTCCGCTGGCCAGCCGGCGGCGCGTGAACGGCGTGCGGCTGCGCAACACCCGCACCGGGGCGGAGAGCCGGCTGGCGGTGGACGGCGTGTTCATCGCCATCGGCCATTCGCCGACCACCGCACCGTTTCGCGGCCAGGTGGCGATGGACGAGCGAGGGCTACATCGTCACGCCGCCCGGAACCACGACGTACCTCGGTGCCCGGCGTGTTCGCGGCGGGCGATGTGCAGGACAAGATCTTGCGTCAGGCGGTGACGGCCGCCGGAACTGGTTGCATGGCGGCGCTGGAGGCCGAAAAGTGGCTGGCGGGGTTGGGCGGCGAGTCGGAGCTCGCAGCGGACTGAACGTCCCACCCGACGACGGAAGGAATGGCCAAACGATGGACTGGGACAAGCTGCGCGTCTTCCACGCGGTCGCCGAAGCGGGCAGCTTCACGCATGCGGGCGATACGCTCAACCTCAGCCAGTCGGCCGTGTCGCGGCAGATCTCGGCGCTGGAGGAGGCGCTGCCAGGTGCCGCTGTTCCACCGCCATGCGCGCGGCCTGATCCTGACCGAGCAGGGCGAGAGCCTGAACCGCACGGTGCGCGAGGTGTTCGCCAAGCTGGCGATGACCGAGGCGCTGCTGACCGAGAGCAAGGAGAAGCCGGCCGGACGGCTGAAGGTGACGACGACGGTCGGTTTCGGTGTCTCCTGGCTGGCACCGCGCCTGCAGGCAGTTCCTGGAGCAGCTATCCGGACGTCACGATGACGCTGCTGCTGGACGATTCGGATCTCGACCTGGCGATGCGCGAGGCCGACGTCGCGATCCGCATGCATCCGCCCAAGCAGCCGGACCTCGTGCAGCGGCATCTGCTGTCGATGGAGTGGCACGTCTGTGCCTCGCCGGAGTATCTGCGCAAGCACGGCACGCCGCAGAAGGGCGAGGATCTCGACAATCACCGTCTGATCCTGTTCGGCGATTACCGTCCGCCGGTGTCCGACATCAACTGGCTGGCCGAAGTCGGCCGCCGCCCCGGCAGCCCGCGGCGCGCGCTGCTGGAGGTGAACAGCCTGCAGGCGATGGTGATGGCGGTGCGCTCCGGCCTCGGCATCGCGGCCCTGCCGGACTACATGGCCGCCGAGGAGGAGTCGCACGGCATGGTGCGTCTGCTGCCCGAGGTGAAGGCGCCGAAAGTGGACGTGTATTTCGTCTATCCCGAGGAGCTGCGCAACTCCAAGCGCGTGGCGGTGTTCCGTGACTTCCTGCTCGCAAGGTTGGCGCAGCGCGGATAGGGCAATGAATTCGTAGGGTGGATGTAATTCGCCACTTGAAAGAGGCGGATTACATCTACCCTACGGCTATTGTCGTATAGCGGATAGACTTTTACTCCGGGACTACTGCCTACGCCGCCGCAACTGGTCGAAATACACGATCACAATGATCAGTCCGCCGGTGATCACCCGCTGCCAGAACGAGTTGACGTTCAGCAGGTTGGCGCCGTTGTTGATGGTGGCCAGGATGAACGCGCCCAGCAGCGGCCCGTGCCACGATCCCACCGCGCCGAACAGGCTGGTGCCGCCGATCACCGACGCGGCGATGGCCTGCAATTCCCATCCCTCCGCCTGGGTCGCATTGCCGATCCCAATGCGCGAGGCGAGCAGCAGGCCCACGAACGCGGCACAGACCGACGACAGGATGTAGGCGAGATACGGTCGTCCGTACCACGCTCACGCCCGACAGCCGCGCCGCCTCGGCGTTGGAGCCGATGGCGAACAGATAACGCCCCCAGCGGCTGTGATTGAGGAACAGCCACGCCGGAATCGCTACCACGATCACCATCACGAACAGATTCGGGATCACCCCGAACAGGTTGCCGACGGAAAAATTGGTGAAGGCATCGTTGGTGATCGAGATCGTGGCAGCCGTTGGTCATCACCAGCCCGATGCCGCGCAGCGAGGTCAGCGTCGCCAGCGTCATGATGAACGGCGGCAGTCCCATCTTGACGATGCCGAAGGCGTGAAAACTGCCGATCGCAACCCCGATCGCCAGCGTGATGAGCACCGAGACCCAGATCGGCACACCGGCGCCGAGCAGCATCGAGACGATAACGCTGCAGAACCCGACGACGGCGCCGACCGACAGATCAATGCCGGCGGTAATGATCACGAATGTCTCGCCCAGCGCGAGGATCGCGATCATCGCGCCTTGGCGCGCGAGGTTGGGGATGTTGCGCTCGGTGAGGAAGCTGTTGGTGGTGAACGTCAGCACGACGCACAGCCCCACCAGCAATACCACCAGCGTCAGGCCGAACGGGATCGAGAAGCGCCTTGCGGGCGGCCGGGGCCGGCGCGGCCTGCGTGCTGCTCATCTATATGTTGCTCCAGGGGGAAGATGGCGCGGCGTCATACGCCGATCGCCCGCGTCAGCACGTCCTCGTGGCTGGCCTGCTTGTGGCCGTGGGTCGCCACCAGCCTCCCGGCGCGGAACACATGCAGCGTGTCGGCCAGCTCGTAGACCTCCGGCAGGTAGGAGGAGATCAGGATGATGCCGGCGCCGCTGCTTCAGCAGCGTACGCCATGAGCCGGTAGATCTCGACCTTGGTGCCGACATCGACGCCGACCGTCGGCTCGTCGAAGATGAACAGCTCGGCGCCGTGGTTGAGCCATTTGCCGACCACGATCTTCTGCTGGTTGCCGCCGGAGAGCGAAGCGACCGAGCGCGTGGCGCGCGACGCGCGTCTTGATGCGCAGATCGCCGATCTGCCGGTCGGCGTGCTGCGTCTCGGCGCGGCCGGACGAGCAGCACGTCCGTGCGTCAGCCGGTCGTAGATCGGCAGGTTGAGGTTGAGCCCGACGCCGCAGGTTGAGGCAGAGGCCCTGGTCGCGCCGGCTTTCCGGCACCAGCGCGATGCCCAGGTCCGGATCGCCTGCTTCTCGGTGCGGATGCGCACCGGCTTGCCTTGCCAGAGCATCTCGCCGGCGGTGGCGCGATCCCGGCCGAACAGCGCTGCACGAACTCGCTGCGCCCGGCGCCGATCAGCCCGTACAGGCCGACGATTTCGCCGCTGCCGCACCGTCAGCGACACGTCGGTGAAGCCGCGTCCGGTCAGGCCCTGCGATCTCCAGCAGCACCGGCGCCGAGCGGCACCGTCTCCTTGTAGTAGATCTGCTCGATCGAGCGGTTGATCATGCCGCGGATCAGGCCCTGCCTCGTCGGTCTCGCCGATCCGCGTGCGTCGAGACCAGCTCGCCGTCGCGCAGGATCGAGACGCGGTCCGCGAGCTCGAACACTTCCTCCAGCCGGTGGCTGATATAGACGATGGTGACGCCGTCGCGCCTTGAGCCGGCGGATCAGCGCGAATAGTTGCGCGGTCTCCTGCCGCGTCAGGTACGCGGTCGGCTCGTCGAAGATCAGGAATCTGGTGCCGCGCGTGCGCGGCGCGGGCGGTCGCGACCAGTTGCTGCTGGCCGATCGTGAGCGACGACAGCAGCGCGCCGGCCGGCAGGCTGAAGCCGAGTGTCGTCGAGGATCTTCTGCGCATCGCGCACCATGGCGCGATGCTGCAGCAGCCCGCCCTGCACGCTCTCGTCGCCGAGGAACAGGTTGGCGGCGACCGTCAGGTGCGGGCACAGCACCACTTCCTGATGCACCGCGTTGATGCCGAGCGCGATGCGCGTCGTGCGGTGTGGCGATCATCGCACCGGCTCGCCTTGCCAGAGGATGTCGCCGGCGCTGCGCATATGCACGCCGGTCAGCAGCTTGATCAGCGTGGATTTGCCGGCACCGTTCTCGCCCACGATGGCGTGGATCTCACCGGGCATGAACGCGAGGTTGACCGCCTTGAGCGCATGCGTGCCGGTGAAGCGCTTGTCCAGCTTCCTCAGTTCAAGGATCGCGCCCCCCGGGGGCGGGGCCTTGGGGCCGGGCGCGACGGCGGCATCGGCGATGGGCATCTTGATATCCGCTCTGACTCGTGACCCCGGCCGGCAACAAATCACCCGTTCGGCTTCCTCTCCTCCCTGCCTCGGGGAGGAGAGGGTCAGCGGAGGGTTGCGCGGCGCTCCGAGTGGCTGCGCGACCCACCCCATTTCAGCCCTCTCTCCCGCCAGCGCGGGTGGAGAGTGGGCGACGTGCCTACTTTAGCGACAGCGGGCGAAACCGACGTGACAGGACATCTTTCGGCGCGGCGCGTAGGTGCGGCGCGCTTACTTCACCTTGGGCGAAAGCAGTTCCTGCGACCGCGGGCTGTTCATGTCCGCCTGGGTGATCAGGTTGGCGCCGGTGTCGACGAACGCCGCGACCTTCTCGCCCTTCGAGGCGGCGAGCGCGGTCTTGACGCCATCATAGCCCATGCGGAACGGGTCCTGCACGACCAGCGCCGAGATCACGCCGTTCTTGAGGAAGTCGACCGTCTTGTCGTCGCTGTCGAAGCCGACCAGCAGCATCTTGCCGCCCAGCTTGTTTTCGGACACGGCCTGGCCGACGCCCTGCGCCATGATCAGGTTGTCGGCGAAGACGCCGCGCAGATCGGGGTTGGCCGTGATCAGGTCGGTCGCGATGTTCAGGCCGGTGGTGGCCTGGCCGTCGGCGACCCGGTCGGCGATCAGCTTCAGGTCCGGGTATTTGGCGGCCAGTTCCTCCTTGAAGCCCTTCACGCGGGCGTCGAGTGAGCCCACGCCCGGAAGGCTGTTGATGACGGCGACCTGACCCTCGGCCTTGCCGTACTTGCCGGCGATCGCGGCGGCGAGACCGTCGGCGGCGATGCGGCCGCCCTGCTCGTTGTCGGTGGTCAGGAACGAGGTGAACGCCTTCGCTGTCGGCCGCGCTGTCGATGCCGATGATCTTGACGTTCTTGGCGGCCTCGGTCGATCGGCTTGCCGAGCGCCTGGTACTGCGTCGGCGCGATCACGATGGCGGCCGGGTGTTCGGCCACGGCGTTTTCCAGGATCGTGATCTGGCCGTTGATGTCGGACTCGGACTGGGCGCCGAGTTCCGGCACGTTCACGCCGAGATCCTTGCCGGCCTTGCGGGCGCCGGCGAGCACGATCTGCCAGTAGAACGACGTGGTGTCTTTGACGATGACGGGGATCGTCGGCTCGGCGGCGCGGGCCGCCGGCAGGCCGAGACCGACAACGGACGCGATTAGCGTGGCGAGAAGGATTTTCTTCACGTTGGTAGCCTCCCTTGGGCGCTCTTTGTTGGGCGTTTTTCTGGCGCCCCCGAAGACCCGAGCGCCACCAATCGCGGGAGCTATAGCGCGTTTCAGCAACTATATCAACTGCTCTTATTAACTACCGCCGCAGGCCCGACGCTGGCGCGCGCGACGATCCCGCGCAGCTCATCAAGGAGTTCGCTACCGGGCGGCGTGCGTTCCACCAGGATGCTGCGGCGGTCGGACGGGTCCGGCGCGCGGCGCGTGAGGTCCATGTCGCCGAGTTTATCCAGCGAGCGGGTAATCACCGACTTGGACACATTCAGGTCAGCGGCCAGCCCGCGGACGGTGTGGTTGCCGTTGCGCAAGTAACAGGTGAGGTAGACCGCGAGCTGATGTGCCGACAGGGCAGGTCCGTCCCGGCGGACGAACGCGACAATAACCTCCCGCAGCATCAAACCGCGAGTTCGGGAGGAGACATATCATCCATCAAGCTTCTGCCTTTCGTCGTGTCCAGAAGTTCCGCGGTCGATCCCAGCGCTTCGTCACCAGCGGTTGAGGCGCGCGGCCGGCCGGACGCGACAAAATCGACCGGAGCCGCGGAATCTCTTCGCCCTAGCCGTACCAAGCCGATAGAACTTCTACGCCAGTATCGAAGTGCCTGTTATTTGCAATATCTACGCAGGTTTGCGTCGTGCTTTATGGGGCGACGCTGCCATCGGGATCACGGCATTGTGAAACGGAACAGCGAGCACGACGTAAAGCTCGCGCCCGGCCGTAGAATGGTGGTGGGAAACGCCGGCCGGTTCGGGCTGTCGGGGAAATGCTGGGTTTCCAGGCATAGCCCCGTGCGCCACGCGAACGGCGCGCCGCGAGGAAATTGCCGGAGTAGAGTTGTACGCCGGGTTCGGTCGTCAGCAGCTCCATGCGGATGCCGCCGGCGCTGACGCTGGCCGCCGGTTGCGGCGTGGCGCGCGGGGCATCGGCCAGCACAAGGCAATGGTCGTAGCCGCCGGCGACACGGAGTTGTGTATCGTCGGCGTCGATCCGCGCGCCGATCGGCGTCGGGTCGCGGAAATCGAATGGCGTGCCCGCCACCGGGCGTAGATCCCCGGTCGGAAGCAGGTCCACGTCAGCCGCGAGGAAGCGGTCGGCCGCGACTGCTGCAGCACGTGGTCCATGACCGTGCCGGCGCCGGCGAGGTTGAAATAGGCGTGGTTGGTCAGATTCAGCACGGTCGGCGCGTCGGTGTGCGCGGTGTACTCGATCACCAAGGCGTTACCGTACAGCCGGAAGCGCACCTGCACGTCCAGTGCGCCGGGGAACCCTTGGTCGCCATCGGGGCTGTGCAGTGTCAGCAGCAGATCCTCGCCATCCGGCTCGGCCTGCCACACCCGGTGCCGAAGCCGTCCGGGCCGCCGTGCAGCGTGGCGTTACCGTTGTTGCGTGGCAGTTGATACGTCTGCCCGTCGAGCATGAACGTGCCGCGGGCAATGCGGTTGGCGTAGCGGCCGGTCAGCGCGCCCAGATGCGCGCCGTCGCTTAGATACGGGTCGAGCTGGTCGAAGCCGAGCGTGACGTTGCGCTCGCCGGTCGCGGTGGGCACGCGCAGGGCGGCGAGGCGGCCGCCGTACTGGATGATGGTCGCGGTCAGCCCGGAGGCGCCGCGCAACGTGAAGGCATGGACCGCGCGTGCCGTCAGGCATGCGGCCGAACAGGTTAGATTGCATGACGGTTCGTCCCGTAGGGGGCGATCAACCTAGCGGTGGCCATCGCGCGCGCACAAGGGATAGCGGGAACGGACCGGGGGAATGGCGTCCGTTGCCGGCGCAGGGACGAGGATTGATCCTGTCACACGACCGCAAATCGCCGGTCCATATCGTGGGCATCACGGGCTTGGAACCGTGCCCTGAAAGGTGGAGCATGGCGCCGGAGGCCGCCATGAACGTGCAAACCCCGACCGAGCACCCGTTATTGCTGCGCCGCGACGAAGCGGGCGTGTCGCCTGGCTCACGCTCAACCGTCCGGCCGCGCGCAATGCGCTCTCGGTCGCGCTGATGCAGCGCTGGACGAGGCGCTGGCGGTGATCGCGGACGATCCCGCGTGCGCGTGGTGGTGATCGGCGGCGCCGGCCCCGCGTTCTGCGCCGGGCACGATCTGCGCGAGATGCGCGCCAACCCGGGCCTGGCTTCGCCGAAGCCCTGTTCGCGCAATGCTCGGCGCTGATGACGCGCATCGTGCGGCTGCCCAAGCCGGTGATCGCGTCGCGTCCACGGCATCGCCACCGCCGCCGGCTGCCAACTGGTGGCAAGCTGCGACCTCGCCGTCGCCGCCACGGACGCGCGCTTCGCGACACCCGGCGTCAATATCGGCCTGTTCTGCTCGACCCCGATGGTGGCGCTGTCGCGCAAGTCGGCCGCAAGGCGGCGATGGAAATGCTGCTCACCGGCGAGCTGATCGACGCCGCGCGGGCGCGCGAGATGGGCTGGTCAACCGCGTCGTGCCGCCGGGTGACCTGGACGGCGGAAGTCGCGGCGCTCGCCGCGCCAGATCGCCGGCAAAAGTGCCCTGACCCTGGCCATCGGCAAGGAGGCGTTCTACCACCAGGCCGAAATGGACCTCGACGCCGCCTATCGCTACGCCGCTGAGGTGATGACGCGCAACATGATGGCGCGCGACGCCGCGGAGGGGATCGACGCGTTCCTGGAGAAAGCGCGCGCCGTCCTGGACCGATTCGCTGAGACCAACGGAGAGGACAATGGACCATCATCACCGGCCACGCCCGCTATACGACCGCACCGCGAGGATGTCGGCAACATCGTCGAATTCGGCCACGTCAACGTCGCGCGTGCCGGACCAGCAGATCGCCACGTTGTTCTATGTCACCGGCCTCGGGCTGACGCGCGACCCGTATCTGATGACCGGCACCGACAACATGTGGATCAATGTCGGCACGCAGCCAGTTCCATCTGCCGACCGGCCCGGCGCAGGTGATGCGCGGCGTGATCGGCATCGTGGTGCCGGACCTCGCGGCGGTGCGCGGGCGGCTGGCGCGAGTGCGGCCGAGGCTTGCGCCACACGCGCTTCGCCGTTCGCCGACCAGCGACGAGCACGATCGCGGTGACCTGTCCGTGGGGCAATCGCATCCGCCTGCACGCGCCCGCCCAGCAATTCGGGCCGATCGCGCTGGGCATCGCCTATGTCGAGCTCGACGCGCCGGCGGCAGCCCGGACGGGATCGTGCGGTTCTACCGCACGTGCTGGGCGCGGTTGCCGGTGGCGACGCGACGCCCGCGGGCGCACGCGCGCGTCGGCGCCGGCGACACGGTGCTGATGTACCGTGAGACCGACGCCGCAGCCGCGTACGACGGCAACCACATCCAGATTTCGCTGGCGGACTTCTCCGGGCCGCATCGCAAGCTGCTGGAGCGCGGGCTCGTCACCGAGGAGAGCGACCAGCACCAGTACCGCTTCCAGGCGGTCATCGACCCGCGGACGACACGGTCCTGGTCGAGGTGGAGCACGAAGTACGCAGCATGCGCCACCCGCTGTATGCACGTACGCTGGTCAACCGCGACCCTTCCAAGACCAACATGCACTATGCCCGGGGCCGCGACGCCCTGTCGTGGTCCGCGCCGCTGGAATGAAGAAAGCGGCGGCCCGTACGCAGGCCGCCGCTGAGTTTTTCTGGTAAGGGAACGCCTCATCGAGGCGAACAGGAGGTTCTCACCTGCCTGCACCCAGGAGATAGGGGCGCCCCTCCGGGTTTACAAATGAACTTGCAGAAATGGGAATTGGGATGTCACTGGCATCAACGCATCGTGTAGTCCCGCGACCGGTCCCGACGCTCGACCATGTCGTGGTCAACGTGAGGGATCGGCTGGACGAAGCGGCCGATCTTTATGGACGTCTTGGCTTTACCTTGACTCCGCGCGGACACCACACGCTGGGGTCCAGCAATCACCTTGCGATATTTGGCACCGATTACATGGAGTTGCTCGGTGTGCCGCCCGGCGGCGGCGCGCGCACCGACGTGCTGGAGTGGCCGTCCGGATTGAACGGGGTGGCATTCGGCACGGAGAACTCGGACAATTTACATGCCAGTCTTGCGCGGTCCGGAGCGCCGGTGCTGCCGCCACTGGCTTTCTCGCGGCCAGTCGACCTGCCCGATGGTGTGCGTGACGCGGCATTCCGCACCGTGCGGGTGGCGCGGGAGGCCGTGGCCGCCGGGCGGCTGTTCTTCTGCCACCACCTGACCCGCGATCTGGTCTGGCGGGACGAATGGCGCCGCCACGCCAATGGCGTGCTCGGCGTGGCCGGCGTGGTGATCGCGGCGGCGCAGCCCGAGGGGATGGGCGCCGTGTTGCGCGCGCTGTTCGGCGCCGACGCGGTGGCGGCGATCACGGGCGGGCTGCGGCTTGGCGCCGGGCTGACCAGCATCGACGTGGTAAGCCACGCCGAGGTGGCGCGGCGCTTCGGGCCGGCGGCCCCGGCGGCGGACGGCGGCGCGGATGCCATGGTGGCGCTGGTGCTGCGCACGATCGATCTGGCACGCCCGGCGGCGGCGTTGCGCGCGGGCCGGATCACGGGCGTTGTCGAGGAGAGCACGCGCCTGTTGGTCCCGGCGGCGCAAACGCTTGGTGTGACGCTTGAATTCCGCGCGTTCTGAGCCCTACAGCAGGCTGGCGCCGATGTTGACCGAGAGCGCCAGGATCACGGTGTTGAACAGGAACCCCAGCAGCCCGTGGGCAGCGGCCAGCCGGCGCAGCTTGCGGCTGGTGATCTGCACGTCCGAGACCTGGAACGTCATCCCCAGCACGAGCGAGAAGTAGAAGAAGTCCCAGTAGTCCGGCGCCGGCTCCTCGGGAAAGCTCAGCCCGCCGGAGACGCGGCCGTCGGTGCCACATTCGTAGAACTCATGCGCGTAGCGGAGCGCGAACGCCGTGTGCGTCATCAGCCAGGAGACGAGCAAGGTGACTGCCACCAGCGAGATATGAAAGTCCCGCACAGCCGGCGGCACGTCCTTGGTCTGCGCGAACTCACCAAGAATGGCGGCGAAGCTGGCGACGACGGCGCCGACGGTCAGCCAGAAGATGGTCCATTCGCCCTCCTCCTGTGCGGCCGCGTCGGCGGCGATGTCGCTGTGGCGCTCGCTGCTGAACATGAGCGCCGACAACAGCAGGAAGGCGAGGCAGCCGGAATCCCACACCACCAGCGAGCGTGTCAGCGGCGCGAAACTTCCTGGCAACAGTACGGCCAGCGCCAACCCGACCAGCATGGCCGCGAACAGCCGGGGACGGGCCCGGACGACGCGGACGAGCAGCAGATCCATGCGGCCGAAGCTCAGCGCAGTCCGTCGGTGCCGACGATCTCGTGGGCCGCCAGCCCGCCGATGCGGGGCAGCGGGCGGCCGGAATCGGTCACGACGACGGCCACCACGATCTCGTTGCGGCGCGGTGCGTCCGGCACGCGCACTTCCATGGCGTCGAAATGGCTGCGCACGAAGGCGGCGTCCTTGTGGCCGAGCGGCACGTCGATGGCCGCCCCCATGCCGCCGCGCTTCTTGGCGCTGGGCACCAGGGCGGCACCCTTCTCCACCGCCGCGCGCAGCGGCGCGCCGAGTTTCGGGTGCAGGATGGCGGCCGCGTGTTCCAGTTCGCCGTCCTCGCCGACGATGGCGGCCTTGCCGTAGCTGTGCGCCTGGCCGGGCTGGATGCCGAGCGCCCGCACGGCGCGTTCGCCAAGCAATCCGCCCAGCATCTCGCCGATAGCGATCAGCTCGCCGAGGTCTTCGACATGGCGGCCGGAACAGGGGTTCTCGATGACTGCGACGGCGGCGGCCTTGCGCGTCGGCGGCTTGAGCTCCTGGTCCGATTCGCGATGGGTTTCCTCGATGATGGTCAACAGCTTGCGGATCATGTTTGTTCCAAAACCGGAAATGTGATGCCGCATACCTTCATGCGGCCGCGCAGCGCCAGCACCGCGCCGTGCGATCAGTCCCGTCCCCAGCAAAGCATCCGCCACAAGCGCGCCGGCGTCCAGCGCGGCGCCGATCTCCTGCGGCGACAGCGGTCCTACGTCCCAGCAGATCGCGCGCGCGCCCAGGTCGCTGTCCGGGTCGATTGCATTGGCGGAGCGGCGGATGACGGCGGGGTGGCCGGGCAGGTCGACCGCGTTGGCGACGATGCTCGCGGCGGCGTCCGCCTGGGCCGCGGTTGCGGCGAGCACCGTCACGGCGTCGGCGATGCCGAACGAGAAGCTGCGCCCGCCCTGGCCCTTGCAGGCGCGGCCGGAGGTGGCGAGGCCGCGTGAGGGGTTGTCCGACGCCAGCAGGAACGTGCCGTCCAGCGCCGGGGCAGCGAGGTCGGCGACCAAGCCACAGCGCAGTGACTGGCCGGTGGCCAGGTAAACGGCGATATCGCCGCCGTTGTTCACGTAAGCCCGGTCCAGTTGCCGGCCGTCGCGGAGCGCCGCCAGCACATGGTCGGCGACCGCGCCGGCGACAGCGGCCATGGGCGTGATGAAGCCGCCCTCGAAAGGGGTGCAGGCGCGCGTGCATCGCGCGCGCCACCTCGCCGTCCGGCGGCAGAGAGGGCAGCGGGGCGCGCAGGCGCGGCAGTTCCCGGCACAGATCGGGCAGAACGCGCGGAAATGCGGCGGCAGCCTGGGCGTAGGCGGCGCGGACCTCAGACTCATCGCCCCACGCGCGACACAGGCAGTCGATTGGGCCATGATTCAGGTGCAGGATGCCATCTGGCAGCAGGGCGGCCTGGGCGGTCATGGTGCGGCGCTAGCGATGGAGGGTTGATGTGCAGGAAGTCTTCACCCGACGGGATCTGATCGAGCCCGCTACATTGCGGGCGCTATGCGCGCCATCCGACCGGGCGGGCGCGCTGCAGGTGGCGAGCCACCTCGGCGCCATCCTGGCAACCGGCGCAGCGCTGGCGCTGACCTGGGGCACGTTCTGGGCGATTCCGGTGTTCATGCTGCATGGGGCGCTCATCAATTTCCTCTACGCCGGCCAGCACGAGCTGAGCCACTGGACGGTGTTCCGCACGCGGGCGCTCAACGAGTGGTTCGGCCGCCTGTTCGGCTTCATCGTGTTCTATCCGCGCGATTTCGACCAGTTGCAGCACACCGCGCATCATCGCCATACCCAGGACTGGGACCGCGACGGCGAGCTGGCGCGGGACCGGTACACGTTCTGGTCCTATGTCATGTGGCTGCTGGGGCCAAGCTACTGGTACACGCGCTGGCGCCGCATCGTCCGCTTCGCCTGCGGCGTCGTCACCGAACCATACATCGCGGCCGCCCGCCGCGCCGATCTGGTGCGCGAGGCGCGATGGCACGTGGCGGGGTACGCGGCGATCGCGGCGGTTTCGATCGCCGCCGGGAGCTGGGATGCGGTGATCTTCTGGCTGGCGCCGATGGTGCTGATGAAGGTGGTGCATCAGATGCAGAACACCATCGAGCATCTCGGCCTGCCACACGAATCCAACATCCTGGAGAACACGCGCAGCACGCGCACCAACGCCGTGCTGCGCTGGGTGTGCTGGAACATGCAGTACCACACGGCGCACCATGCCTTCCCCGGCGTGCCGTTCCATCGCCTGCCGGCGCTGCACGCCGCCCTGTTCACCGCCAATGGCACCGCGCCGCCGACGATGAGCTATCTGGCGTTCCAGGCCGCTGTGCTGCGCGCCTTCTGGCCCAACCGCACCGAAGCCGACTACCCGGACGACCGCGCCTGGATCGGCGGGCGCCGCATCGGATGACACTTAAGGTGTTCCAGGCGCTGTGGGCGATGACCGGCGCCCCGGTGCCCGAAAGCTTCGACCGCGTGGCCGACGCCGGCTATGACGGCATGGCGATCGACCTCGGGGCGCTGACGCTGGAGCAGGCGCGCGCAACGCTGCCGGAGTTTCACCGCACCGGGCTGGCCGGGCTGGTGACGGCATTCCCGAAAACCATCGAGGATCTGCGCCCGGCGCTGCGTCTGGCGCATGAGGTCGCAGCACCCTTCGTGGTGATCGTCGGTCAGGTGATGCCGCTGCGGGTCGCCGAGATGGCCGAGGTGATCCGTGCCTGGCTGCGCGTGGCCGACGAGGAACGGATGCCGGTGCAGTTCGAGACACACCGCAATTGCATCACCAACGACCTGTTCAACACGCTGCTGCTGCTCGACGAAGTACCCGAAATGGTGCTGTCGGCCGACCTGTCGCATTACGTGGTCGACCGCGAAATGCCGTGCCCGCCGACGCCGGCGCTGCAGGCGCATATCGAGACGGTGTTGCGCCGCGCCGGCTCCTTCCAGGGGCGGGTGGCCGCGCGGGGGCAGATCCAGGTGGCCCTGGATTTCCCGCAGAACGCGAAATGGCTGCGGCTGTTCCTCGACTGGTGGGAATTCGGCCTGCGGGAGCATGCGGCGCGGGCGCCGGGGCAGGACGCCGTGTTCCTGTGCGAACTCGGCCCGCCCGACTACGCCATCACCGGCGCGGATGGGCGCGAGCTGTCGGATCGCTGGGAGGAGGCGCTGGCGTTGCGCGAGCACGCGCGGGCGATTTGGGGGCGCGTCTCAGGTTGACCGCCGCCGCAGCAGCGTGCGCAACAGCAAGGCGGTGACCGTGATGACGATCAGCACCACCGACAGCGAGGCCACCGCCGGGTCGATGTTATCGCGCAGCCCCATCCACATCAGGCGCGGCAGCGTGATGGCGTTGACGCTGGTGATGAACAGCGTCACGCCGATTTCCTCCCACGACAGCATGAAGCTGAGCAGCGCCGCCGAGGCGATCGCGAAACGGATATTCGGCAGGATCACGCGAACCGCGCGTGTCCAGACCGAGGCGCCAAGGCCGCGTGCGGCAAGGTCGATGCGCGGATCGACCTCACTGAGCCCGACCAGCAGCAGCACGACCGCGAACGGGACGCTCATCACGGTATGCGCCAGCACCACGCCGCCCGGCGTGTCGTAGCCGACCGGGCCGGATAGCGTCGTGAGCAGAAAGTAGAGCGTAATCGCTGAAACGACGGGCGGTGCGACCATCGGCAGCAGTACGAAGCCGACCAGCCAGGCTGCGAAACGCGGGCGGAACATCCAGATGCCGAGCGCGAACAGCAGCGCCAGGATCGTCGCCAGCGCGCTGCTCAGCAAGCCGACGCGCAGGCTGAGCAGGATCGCGTCGCCCCAATCCGGGTTGTCCAGCAGGTCGCGGTAGTGCCGCAGCGACCAGTGATCGCCGGGCATCGACAGGAAGCGCATCGGCGTGAAGGAAATCGGCACCACGGCCAGCAGCGGCATCAGCAGGAATGCGCCGACCAGCATGGCAGCGGCCAGCACGACAGGGCCGGGCCGATGGCTCATCGCGATCCGGCCAGATCGGCCGGCCGCACCAGCCGGAACAGCACCGCCAGCAGTACGCCCACGATCAGCACCAGCACCACGCTGATCGCGGCCCCCAGCCCCCAATCCGGGCTTTGGAAGATGCGGATATAGACCAGCTCCGCGATCATCACGCTGCGCCCGCCGCCGAGGATCGCCGGGGTCACGAAGAAGCCGAGCGCGAAGACGAACACGATCATGGCGGCGCCGATCAGGCCGGAGCGTGTCATCGGCACGAACACCGACCAGAACACGCGCGCCCGGCCGGCACCCAGGCCGCGCGCGGCCAGCAGCACGCGTTCATCCACGGCGCGCATCGCCGAGGCGATCGGGAACACCGCGAACGGAATCAGGAAATGCGTCATGCCGAGAATGACGGCGAATTCGTTCTGGCCGAGCGGCAGCGGATCGTCGATCAGGCCGGTGGCCTGGAGCCACGTGTTGATGAGGCCGCGATTGGACAGCAGTGCCACCCAGCCGAACGCGCGGGTCAGCAACGAGATCCAGAACGGGATCAGAATGCAGAATTCCGCCAACAGCCGTTGTGTCGGCGTGCCCCTGACCCAGACGTAGCAGATCGCGTAGGCCGCGATCACCGAGGCGGCCGTGACGACGGCGCAGATGCGGAACGTGCGCAGGAACACCGACCGCACGAGCGGGTCCGTCAACAGGGCTTCGTAATGGCCGAAGCCCGGCGTGGGCAGCACGACGCTCCAGCGCGCGACGCCGAGCAGCGGCACGACATAGGCGAGGCCGAGAAAGCCCAGCAGCGGCGCGGTCAGCAGCAGGGCGCGGGGGATTTGTGGAGCACGCATCGCCTATACGCGGATCACTTCCCCCTCTCCGCCCTCGGGGGCGGAGAGGGGACAGCGAACGCGGATCTCAGGCCGAGATCACCTTGATATATTCGTCGAGGGCCGTGCTGTAGTTCTGCGCATACCACGGCATATCCAGCGCGATCTGCTTGGCCATGTTGGTTGGGGAGACGCAGTTCAGGCGCTGCTTATCCACCGGGATCAGCGCGTCGGTGGCCGGGTTGGCCGGGCCCTGGAGCAACATGTCGAACATCACGAGCTGGCGCTTCGGGTCTTGCGTGCTGGCGATGAACTTCATGGCGTTCGCGGCGCCGCCCGGATTTCCCTTGATGACCGCCAGCGCGCCCGGCGACAGCAGCCCCTGGTCCCAGACGAATTTGATCTGCCCGTTGGTGTCCTGCTCGATCAGTGCCGCGCGGGTGGACCAGACGAGCGCCATCGAGGCATCGCCGTTCATCAGTACCCGACTGACTGGCCGCGCCGCCGCCCCAGAACGACACGACATGTTCCTTGAACGCCTTGATCTTGTCGAGTGCGCGCTTTGTGTCGAGCGGGTACAGCTTGTCCGGCGTGATGCCGTCGGCCAGCAACGCGGCCTCCCACATGCCCGAACCCCATTTGTACATCGAGCGTTTGCCGGGGAATTTCTTCACGTCGAAGAAATCCGCCATGCCGGTCGGCACCATCGAACCGTATTTCTTCGAGTCGTAGGCGATGACGTAGGAGAAGAAATAGGTCGAGGCGGCGTAATCCCAACCGAAGCCCGGCCGCATCTTGGCCTTCTCGACCACGCTGTAGTCGATTGGCTCGATCATCCCCTGCTTGCCAAGCGTAATCGCCGAGAACGGGTCGGCGTCCACGAGATCCCAGCTTGGCTTGCCGCTCTTGAACTGTGCGGTGATGGCGCCCTCGGTGGGACCGGAGCCGTCTTCCTTCACGGTGATGCCGGTGTCCTTGAAGAACGGCTTGCCGAACGCGGCGTCGTAGGCCTTCAGCGCGTCGCCGCCCCAGTTGACGAGTACCAGCTCGTTGACGGCGGCGGCGGCCCCGGTGGCGCGCAGGCCGGTCGCGCCAGCCAGCAGCATGCCGGCAAGCTGGGCAAAGCGGCGGCGGCTGATCTGCCCGCGCGCGGCCTTCTCGGCGAGGATGTCCAGGCAGTCCCGTTGAAACGCGCTTTGCATTGTCTGTCCCTCCGTTATGTTTTTGATGTTAGCAATTTATGCGCCATCGGACAGGAGGAACCCGCGATCCTCCGGCCAGCCGACGCGGACGCTGCCGCCGTGTTCCACGCCATCGGGCAGATCGTGTGTCGGTACCGACAGCGTTATTTCGTTGCCGCCCGGCGTGCGCAGATGCAGCCGTGTGGTGGCACCGAGATAGATGCGCCGCTCCACGTTGGCGGCGATGGCGTTGTGGCCGTCGCGCGGCATGAGCGTCATGTGTTCGGGGCGGATCGCGAGGGTCGCTGTGCGCGTGGCGCCGGGGGACGCGCCGCGCAGCCGCACCGCGTGGCCATCGCAGCGCCCGCCCAGCCCGTCGCCGGCGGCCGCGATGTCGGACAGCGCGATCAGATTGATGTCGCCGAGGAACTCGGCCACGAAACGGTTCGCCGGCTGTTCGTACACCGTCCGCGACGTTCCCACCTGCAACAGCCTGCCGTGGTCGAAGATGGCGATGCGCGAAGACAGGGCGAGCGCCTCGGTCTGGTCGTGGGTGACGAAGACGAAGGTGGTGCCGGTGTCCTCGTGCAGCCGCTTCACCTCCATCTGCATCTGCTCGCGCAGGCTTTTGTCGAGCGCGGAGAAGGGCTCGTCGAGCAGCAGCACCGCCGGCTCGAACACCAGCGCGCGGGCGAGCGCCACGCGCTGCTGCTGGCCGCCGGAAAGCTTTGCCGGCGGCTTCTTCTCATGGCCGCGCAGCCCGACGCGTTCGATCATTTCGGCCACGCGGCGCTTGATCTCCGCTTCGGGGCGGCGGCGCACGCGCAGCGGGAAGGCGATGTTGGCGGCAACGCTCATGTGCGGGAACAGCGCGTAGCCCTGGAACACCATGCCGTAGCTGCGTTGCTCGGCCGGCTGCGCCGTGATGTCGGTGCCGCCGGACATCAGCCTGCCTTCGGTGGGCGCCTGGAAGCCGGCGAGGATCATGAGCAACGTCGTCTTGCCCGAGCCGGACGGGCCGAGCAGCGTCAGGAACTCGCCGCGCTGGATGTCCAGCGTGATGCCCGACAGCGCGCGAAATGGGCCGAACATCTTGCCGATGCCCAGCGCGCTGATTTCGGTGGCAGGATGGGAATTTGTCACGGGTGTGCAGCTACGCGGTTTCGCGCGGCAGGCTGGCCCACAGGCTGCGCACGAGATCGCGCATCTGCAGCGAGTCCTGCCAGCGGTCCGCCAGATCGTTGCCGTCCGCGCCGGTGATGGCGTAGGGCTTCGGCCCCAGTTCGCAGACGAACGACAGAGAGTCGTCGGACCGCGCGCGGCGGCGCCAGCTTTCCATGCCGTACCGCCACCAGCCGAGGAACAGATCGAGCCACATCTTGTGGTGCGGAAAGCTGATTTCGATCTGCACCTGCTCGCGGCTCGCTACCCGCCCGTGCAGCGCCCAGCAATTGTCGAGCACGCGGTGGATATAGCCGTGGTTCTCGTCGGACACCGGCCAGGCGAATTCGCGCCCCACCAGGAAATGCGACAGATCGCCGAGCAGCTTCAGGTCCGGCAGGGCGTCCAGCAGGTCGAGCACGAAATACAGGTCCGTCGTCATGCGGTCGCGGTGCGTCTCGATATACACCGGGAAATCCACCTGCTCGGCCAGACGCTGCCAGCCTTCCAGCAGCTTCACGCACTCCTGCAACCGGCGCGGCCTGATGTCGGGCTGGATGTCGAGATGATGCACCCGGCACTCGCTGGCGATCTCAAGCACGGGCTTCAGGTCGTCGATGGTCTGCGGGAAGCACTGGCCTTCCGCGACCAGACCGTGCGGCGTCAGCAGCGCGGTGACGCGCCGCGCGGTGGCGCGGTCGCGCCAATCGGTGCTGACGCCGTCGAAGCCGGCCGCGATGATCATGCCGACATTCTCTTCCAGGCTGCGCTCGAAGCCGTCGGTATGGCGCCGCTCCATCGCCCACAGCGATTGCAGGCACAGCAGCGTCTGCATCACGCGATCCAGACCGGCGTGCGCCGGAATTCGGGGGACGGATCGGCCGGCAATACGGTGGCCGAGCCGCCGGTCAGACTCTCCGGACCCTGGTAGCGGTGCAGCTCCGACCGCGCGATCTGGTTGCGATGCACCTCGTCCGGCCCGTCGGCGAGGCGCAGCAGCCGCGCGGTGGCGTAGGCGTAGGCGAGGCCGTAATCCTCGGTGATGCCGGCGCCGCCGAAGGCCTGGATGGCCCAGTCGATCACGCGGCAGGCCATGTTCGGCGCCGCGACCTTGATCATGGCGATTTCGGCGCGCGCCGCCTTGTTGCCGCGCTTGTCCATCATATCGGCGGCCTTCAGCGTCAGCAGCCGCGCCTGCTCGATCAGGATGCGCGATTCGGCGATGCGCTCCTGCGTCACGGTCTGGTCGGCGACGGCGCGGCCGAACGCCACGCGCGACTGGGCGCGGCGGCACATGCGCTCCAGCGCGCGCTCGGCCAGACCGATCAGGCGCATGCAGTGATGGATGCGGCCCGGCCCCAGCCGGCCCTGCGCGATCTCGAAGCCGCGCCCTTCGCCGAGCAGGATGTTGTCGGCGGGCACGCGCACGTTGTCGAACATCACCTCGGCGTGGCCGTGCGGCGCATCGTCGTAACCGAACACCGGCAGCATGCGCTTGACGGTCACGCCGGGTGACGGCAGCGGCACCAGGATCATCGATTGCTGGCGGTAGCGGTCCGGATGGTCGGGGTCGGATTTGCCCATCACGATCATGATCCGGCAGCGCGGATCGAGCGCGCCCGACGTCCACCATTTGCGGCCGTTGACGACGTAACTCGTCGCCGTCGCGGGCGGATGCGCGTCTCGATGTTGGTGGCGTCGGAGGACGCGACCTCGGGCTCCGTCATCGCGAAGGCGGAGCGGATCTCGCCGGCCAGCAGCGGCGCGAGCCAGCGGCGCTTGTGGTCCGCGGTGCCGTAGCGGACCAGCACTTCCATGTTGCCGGTGTCGGGCGCCGAGCAATTGAATACTTCCGGGGCGAACGGCGAGCGGCCCATGACCTCGCAGAGCGGCGCGTATTCCAGGTTGGTCAGCCCGGCGCCGTGCTCGCTCTCGGGCAGAAAGAGGTTCCATAGCCCGGCGTCGCGGGCGTGCTGCTTCAGCGTTTCCATCAGCGCCGGCGGCTGCCAGCGGTCCCCCTCGGCGATCTGGGCCAGGATCGCGGCCTCGTTGGGGTAGATATGCTCCGCCATGAAGGCCTCGACGCGGGCCTTCAGTTCCTGGACTTTTGGTGAGTAATCGAAATCCATGGTTTGGCCCCTCCCTGTTGCGCGCCCTGTTGGGCGCGGTCAGTCCAGCTTGCCGATGCCGCCGCCTTCGTGCCAGCCGAATGCCTCCGTATAGCTGGCATCGAACTCGTTCGGCTCCACCGGCAACTCCCTGAGCTATTGGTAGCATCTCACCACTGTCGGGCGGCGGTGGCCAGGGCCGTGGGCGCACGGTAATCCTGCCGGCTTCGTTGCGGGGGAAGGGCGGCGCCATGGCCGAGCCGTTGCGTGGCGCGCTGGAGCGCGCGGACCATCTCGGCGTCGCCGGCTGGGCGCGGCGCGGGGCCGCGCCGGTGACGCTGATGGTGTCGGTATCCGGCCATGCCGTGGCATCGGTCCGCGCCGAGGACGACCGCCCGGACCTGTCCGCCGAGGGCGACGGCGCCTGCGCGTTCGAGGTGTGGTTCGACACACCGTTGCCGCCGGGGCAGCCGAGCGAAATCCGAGTCTGCACGGCGGACGGCGAGGATCTGCCCGGTTCACCGCGACTGGTCTCGCGCGCCGCCGGCCTGCCGCGCGGCACGTGGCTTGTGGACCAGGGCGCGCCGCTGGCGCTGGTGGTGGATGCGGCGGTGCCGGACGCCGGGCGCGATGCCGGGTCGGTGGCGCTGCTGTCGCACATGGCGTCGCTGCGTAGGCTCGGTTTTTCAGTGGCGTTCACGCCGCTGGCGCGGGCCGAGTCCGCCATCGCCGGCACGGCCGGGCAGGTGCGGGTGGCGTACCTGCATCGGCTATTGCCGATGGCGCTGCTGGAACCGGCGATCCGCGCCGCCAATCCCGGCGTGCATGTGGTGTGGTCGGTCGCCGATCTGCCGTATTTGCGGGCATACCGGCAGGCGCTGGTGCTGGGTGGCACGGCGCCGCCGGGACTTTATGCAGCCGAACGCGCGGCGGTGCGGGCAGCCGATGCGGTGGTGACGCATTCGCCTGTCGAGGCGGCGATGCTGGAGCGGCTGGTGCCGCGCCCACGGGCGCACTGGGTGCCCTGGAGCGTCCCGCCGCGCCCGAATGGCGTGCCGTTCGTGCAACGGATTGGCATCGGGTTCATCGGCAGCTACGGCCACGCGCCAATCAGGACGCGGTGCGTCTGCTGCTGGACGAGATTTTTCCGCTCGTCTGGCGATCGGCGCCGATCCCCTGCGTGCTGGCCGGCCGCCTCCCGCCGCCCTGGCTGCGGCAGCGCGCGGCCGACGATCCGCGGGTGCGGCTGGTCGACACGCTGACCGATACGCTGGATCTATGGCGGCAGGTGCGCGTCAGTGCCGCGCCGTTGCGCTTCGGATCTGGCGTGAAGGGCGAGGTGCTGGACAGTCTGGCCGGCGGCGTGCCCTGCGTGAGTTCGCCGATCGCCGCCGAGGGGCTGGAGCTGCCGGCGGTATTCCAGGCCGCCAACGTCCCGGCCATGGCCGCCGCGCTGCTGCATCTGCACGGCAATCAGGCCGCCAACGCCGAGGCCGCGAATGCAGGTCTCGCGCTGCTCGCGGCACGCCATACCGACGCCGTGGTGGACCGCGCGCTGTCCTGGGCACTCGCGCCACACTGATCGGCCGCACCGGCGTATGCTTCGCGGACAAGCGGAGGGGGGAGCGATGGACCGGAGACGAACACTGGAGCGACGGATCGATCAGGCGCTTGGCAACGGCCCCGCCGATCTTGTCATTAAGAACGCCCGCATCCTCGATCTGGTCACCGGCGAGGTGGCCGACAGCGATGTCGCGATCTGCGGCGACACGATCGTCGGCACGCATGAGCGCTACGCGGGCGCACGCGAGATCGACGCGGGCGGCCGCTTCGTCGTGCCGGGTTTCATCGACAGCCATGTAGCATTGCGAGAGCACGCTGGTCACGCCCGGCGAGTTCGACCGCTGCGTGCTGCCGCGCGGCACCACCACCGCCATCTGCGACCCGCACGAGATCGCCAATGTGCTGGGCGTCGACGGTGTGCGCTACTTCCTCGACAGCGCACTCGCCACCGTCATGGACCTGCGCGTGCAGCTATCGTCCTGCGTGCCGTCAACCGGGCTGGAAACGTCCGGGGCCGTGCTGTCGGCGGCCGATCTGGTCGGGTTGCGCGACCACCCGAAGGTGATCGGTCTGGCCGAGTTCATGAACGTGCCGGGCGTGCTGGCCAAGGACCCGGACTGCCTGGACAAACTCGCGGCGTTCCAGGGCTGGCATATCGACGGGCATTCGCCGCTGCTCGGCGGAAAGCGGCTGAACGCCTACCTGTCCTGCGGCATCCGCAACTGCCACGAGACCACGAGCTACGCCGAAGGGCGCGAGAAGCTGACCAAGGGGATG
Source organism: uncultured Pseudomonadota bacterium (assembly GCA_963764895.1). Classification (GTDB taxonomy): domain Bacteria; phylum Pseudomonadota; class Alphaproteobacteria; order Acetobacterales; family Acetobacteraceae; genus CAVXUK01. The sequence goes on along the minus strand of CAVXUK010000004.1, from coordinate 521,592 downwards.
CAGGTGCTGATCCGCGAGGGTACCGTCTCGAAGGATCTCGCGGCATTGGCGCCGCTGATCGACGGGTTCGCCTCGCCGTTCCTGGGCCTGTGCACCGACGACCGCAACCCGCTCGACATCGCCGAGCAGGGACACATGGATTTTCTGATCCGCCGCGCCATTGCGTTGGGCGCGCCGGTGGCCTCGGTATATCGGGCGGCAAGCTGGTCCGCCGCGCGCGGCTTCGGGCTGCGCGATCGGGGGTTGGTCGCGCCCGGATACCTCGCCGACCTCGTGCTGCTCGACGATCTGGCCGCGTGTTCGGTATCGCTGGTGCTGCGCAAGGGTGAGGTGGTGACGGCGGAGAGCTTCGTCGCCCGCAAGCTGCCGCCGGCCGCCGGCGCATAATTCGGTGCACCTGCAACCGGTCCCAGCGGCGGCGTTCGTGGTGCCGGGGGACGGGTCCGCAACGCCGGTGATCGGCATCATTCCGGGCAAGATCATCACGGCCCACGAACATGCCGCGCTGCCATCTCGCGACGGGGTGCGGCACGCGGACCCGGCGCGAGACCTGCTGAAGGTGTGCGTGCTGGAGCGGCACGGCCGCAACGGCAACGTGGGGCGGGGTTTCGTGCGCGGCTTCGGCATCAGCGATGGCGCGCTGGCGTCCTCGGTGGGCCATGACAGCCACAACCTCTGCGTCGTCGGCGACAACGATGCCGACATGGCGGTGGCGGCAAACCGGCTGATCGCGCTGGGTGGCGGCTTCGTGGCCGTGCGCGGCGGCACCGTGCTGGGCGAACTGGCGCTGCCGGTGGCCGGGCTGATGAGCCTGCAACCCTTCGAGACGGTCGCGCGCGAGCTGGCCGGCCTGCGCGACGTGGTGCGCGGCATGGGCTGCACGCTGGACGAGCCGTTCCTGCAACTGGCCTTCCTGGCGCTGCCGGTGATCCCGCATCTGAAGATCACCGACATGGGCCTGGTCGACGTGGACCGCTTCGCGCTGGTCTGATTACGCGTCCAGGTCGATGACTGCCGGCGTCACGCCCATGGCCGCCAGCAGCCGCAGCAGGTCAGGCGTGGTGAACGACACGGTGGCCGTGTTGACCAGCGGATGACAGGCGACGTGCGTCGCCTCCACCAGCGCCCGGTCCAGCGCGAAATTCACCTGACGCGCCGCGTCGTTGATCATGGCCAGCGGCGTGACCGAGCCGGGCGTGACGCCCAGGGCTGCGAACAGTGTCTCGGCGCTGGCGAACGACAGCCGCTTGCTGCCGAGCAGCGCCGGCAGTGCCTTCATGTCCACGCGGCGATCGACGCGCACGGTGACGAGGAACAGCTTCCCTTTCGCGTCCTTGAGGAACAGGTTCTTGGTGTCCAGCCCCGGCAGCCCGTGCGGATGGCTGGCGGCTTCCTCGGCCGTGAACACCGCCGGATGGCTGACTTCCGGCATCGCGATGCCGAGTTCTGCGACCAGCGCATAGAGGCCGGCGCGGCCGGGACGAACGTGTGTGGTCATGATGTCCGCTGGTTAGCAGACACCGGCGACGCAGGCGAGGTCAGGCGGCGTGCGCCTCTGCCGCCGACGCCAGCCAGTATTCGCCGGCCATGGCGAGCTGAAAGTGGATGACCCTGATGTTCGCCACGGGGAGTGCTGCGTCGCCATCGGTCCAGCGCCATTCCGCCTCCGGCGCCTGCCAGCCGTCCGACAACGCGGGGCTGGCGAGATCCGCGGGCGCTCCGTTCAGCCAGATCTTCGCGATGGCGACGCCCAACCGCCGCGTGTCGGTCTCGCCAGGGCGCATATGGGCTGCCACCCAGGTGCGCGAAATGAGCCGCAGGCGTGCCGTGTCCGCTGGCACCAGCACCCCGCAAAGCGGCCCTTCCCTGACCAGCGCGAGCACGCGGCCATCGGCGACCACGCGCAGGCCGGGGTCGTCGGTCACCGCATGGCCCAGCGTCCGCGCCCGCGTGAGCAGGCGGCGCCTGGCGCGGGCCACGTGGCTGCCATCCGTCACCAGCCTTGCGCACCCGGCCTCGCGCCAGATGCGGCGGGCGAAATCCGGGTGCAGCGCGGTTGCTCCACCGCCGTTCTGGAACGCGCTGCGATTGCCGGTGTCGAGATAGCTCTCGGCGGCCAGCCCTTCGGCGAACAGGACATCGTGGCGCGGCAGCTCGACATGCCAGTAGGTCGCGGTGTCGCGCGGCTGCTGCACGATGGTGGCGCCGTTGAGCAGGTAGCGGACCGGGATCAGCATGCCGCCGGTGAACACCGCATGGTCGGGCGACAGCAGCAGGTCGCGCTGCGGGCGGCCGTGGCCGAACGCATGGGCGCGCACGCGCACCGGCCAGACATCGTGCGGCCGCGGGTGGCGGCGGCAGACGACGTGCCGGTGACCGAGCCAGACGACCCGTGTGGGGCCGCCGAAGCGCGTCAGCACGATGTCGTCGGTGGTCAGCGCCTCCACCGGCACATCGCCGCGCGTGGTGGCGATGCGTGTGCCCTGGAGGAAGCAGGGATTGTCCTCGGCCACCCAGGACTCGATCGTGTCGTAGGCGGTGGTGGTGATCTGCGTGAAATACCCGGCATCGGTCCCGTAGTTGCCGGAGGAGACCAGGCCGATGATCTCGGGGGTGCCGTTGCTGGTGATCCAGACCGGACCGCCGCTCGACCCGGCGCCGATCGTCAGCCCGCTATAGAGGGCGAGGGGATAGTCCTGCTCCTGCTCCTGCACCAGCGCGAAGGCCTCGGCTTTGTCGACCTGGACGCCGTTCGCGTTGGCCGGGTAGCCGCTTACGGTGGCCGCCCCGCCGGGCTGGTTGGGGTCCAGCGCCATGACGCCGGCGCTGGCGAAGGACGTGGACAGGTGGATGACGGCGTAATCGTATTGCGACTGCTGGTTGCTGATGGTGTCGTCCGGATCCTGAATCAGGTTGTAATGGAACGACAGTCCGGTGGCCGTGCCGTACGGCGCGACATTGGCGGCGCCGGTGGCGGTGCCGTCGTAACCGGGCGTCACCTGGATGTCGGTGGCGGTGCCGCCGTCGCTGCTGTAGACGACATGCGCCGCCGTCAACACCTCGTCCGGCGCGATCAATACGCCGGAGGCCTGGTAATTCACCCCGTCGATCGTGTCGGTAATGTAGCAGACGGCACTGTAGGGATAGGTGCTGGAGCTCATCGCCGCCTGCCGTTCGGAGTTTCAGGATTCCGCCGGCCGCTATACCGGCGACGCAACGGCGGCGGCAAGGTTATCCCCGGCGCGCCCATCGGCCGGGAAGCAGGGATGGAATGAGAGGAGCGATTGGGATGCGTCACCGTCGTCTTGCCGCCGCCGCCGCGTTGCTGCTGGGACTCTGGGCGGCCGACGCCCATGCCGCCGACCCGGCCCGCTGCAAGCTGGTGCGGCTTGCCGATATCGGCTGGACGGACGTGACGGCCACCACGGCGCTGACCGCGCTGGTGCTGCGCGACCTCGGCTACACCGCGCGCACCACGATGCTGCCGGTGGCGGCCACGTTCCGGGCGCTGCACAACAGGCAGGCGGACGCATTCCTGGGCGACTGGCAGCCGACCATGGCCGCCGAGGCCAAACCCTATATCGACGACAAGTCGGTGGAGGTGCTGGGCGCCAATCTGACGGGCGCGAAATACACGCTCGCCGTGCCGCAGTACACCTACGATCTCGGCCTGCACGATTTCGCCGACATCCAGAAATTCGGCACCGATCTCGACTGGAAGATCTACGGCATCGAGCCGGGCAACGAAGGCAACCAGCGCGTTCTCGACATGATCAAGAACGCCGATTTCGGGCTGGTCAAATTCCATCTCGTCGAGGGCAGCGAGCAGGCCATGCTGGCGGAGCTCGCGCGGGACTACCGGGTCCGCAAGCCGATCGTGTTCCTGGGCTGGGAGCCGCACCCGATGAACACGGCGTACCGCATCGTCTACCTGACCGGCGGGGATGCGGTATTCGGCCCGCACCAGGGCGAGGCGACGGTCTACACCGCTGTCCGTGCCGGCTACGTGGATGAGTGCCCGAATGTCGGCCGGCTGCTGAGCCAGGTAAAATTCGATCTGGCCGGTGTGGATGCGATGATGGACAGCATCATGAACCATCGCATGGACGCCACGCGGGCGGCATCGGCATGGCTGAAGGCCAATCCGGACGCGGTGAAGACGTGGCTGGACGGCGTGACCACCTTCGACGGCAAGCCGGCCGCGCTGGCCGTGGCGGCCAAGCCATAGGCTTGACGCGAGCGAGTGCCTCGTGCTGCCTCCGGCGACCATGTCCGATCCGGTTTACGATTATATCGTTGTCGGCGCCGGCTCGGCCGGCTGCGTGCTGGCCAACCGGCTGACCGAGGATGGCCGCCGCAGCGTGCTGCTGCTGGAGTTCGGCGGCTCCGACAGATCCGTGCTGATCCAGATGCCCAGCGCGCTGTCGATCCCGATGAACATGGCCAAATACAACTGGCAGTACGAGACCGAGCCGGAGCCGCACCTGAGCGGCCGGCGGCTGCACACGCCACGCGGGAAAGTGCTGGGCGGCTCGTCGTCGATCAACGGCATGGTGTGGGTGCGCGGCAACCCGCTCGATTTCGACCACTGGGAGGAACTGGGCGCCGAAGGCTGGGGATATCGCCACGTGCTGCCGTATTTCCGCCGCGCCGACGCGCATGGCGAGGGCGACGCAGCGTATCGCGCCGATGACGGGCCGCTGCATAACCGGTACGGCTCGCTGGCAAACCCGCTGCATGCGGCGTGGCTGGAGGCGGCGCGCCAGGCCGGCTATCCGGCGACGGCCGACTACAACGGCTACCAGCAGGAAGGCTTCGGCCGCATGGGCATGAGCGTCCATAACGGCCGTCGCTGGAGCACCGCCAACGCCTACCTGAAGCCGGCGCTGGCGCGACCGAATCTGTCCGTCGTGACGCATGCCCGGGCGACCGGCATCGTGTTCGAGGGCACGCGGGCGGTGGGCGTGCGCTACCGTCGCGGAGATGCGGAGTTTGTGGCGCGGGCCGGCGAGGTGATCCTGTCCGGTGGCCCGATCAACAGCCCGCAGCTGTTAAAATTGTCGGGGCTCGGGCCGGAGGCCGAATTGCGGGCGCTCGGCATTCCGGTGGTCCAGCACCGGGCAGGCGTGGGCGAGAACCTGCAGGACCATCTGGAATTCTATTTCCAGGTCGAGAGCCGCGAACCGATCACGCTGTATTCGGTGATGAACCCGGTGTCGAAAGCCATGATCGGGGCACGCTGGCTGCTGCGCCATGACGGGCTGGGGGCCACAAATCATTTCGAGAGCTGCGGATTCATTCGCAGCCGCGCCGGCATCCGCTATCCCGACATCCAGTATCATTTCCTGCCGCTGGCGGTGGCGTATGACGGGTCCACGCTGGCCGAGGGGCACGGATTCCAGGCGCATGTCGGCCCGATGCGCTCGAAAAGTCGCGGCTCGGTGCGACTGGCCTCGGCGGACCCGGCGGCCAAGCCGCGCATCCAGTTCAACTACATGAGCCACGAGGATGACTGGACGGAGATGCGCGCCTGCGTGCGGCTGACCCGCGAGATTTTCGCGCAACCGGCGTTCGACCGCTACCGGGGGCGCGAGTTGCAGCCGGGCGATTCGGTGCAGATCGACGAGCAGATAGACGAATTCGTGCGTGCGAAGGTGGAGAGTGCATATCACCCGTCCTGCACGTGCCGCATGGGCTTGGCTGACGACCCCCTGGCCGTGGTCGATCCGACATGTTCCGTCATCGGCGTGCAGGGATTGCGGGTGATCGATTCGTCGATCATGCCGACCGTGACGAACGGAAATCTGAATGCGCCGACCATCATGATTGGCGAGAAGGGGGCCGACCATGTGCTGGGCCGGCCGATGCTGGCGGCATCCAACGCGCCAGCCTATGTGGCGGCGGATTGGGAGACGGCGCAGCGGTAAAATTGGTTGCGGCGCTCGAAGAAAGGCATTTCATTACGAGTTGTGACAGACATTCGAAATGAAAATGGCTCCGCGGACAAGTCGGTCACGTTTTCAGCGCCGGCGCCGGCTACCAGCCCATGCCCGCGCAATAGACCGGGCCGTAATCAGGCCCCCATGGGTATGATGTGCTGGGCGGTGGGACCTACGGCGCGCCCCAGCCGTTCCAGTCCCAGTCCGGATCGGAATACATCTGCGCTGTCGCCTCCTGCTCATCGGCGATCTGTCTTTGTTGCAGATACTGCCGATATTTGTCGTACGCCTGCTGCGACCCGATATAGAGGCAATCGCACACCAGCGGGTCGGCATACACGAAGCTGACGGACTGGCCGTGAGCCTGCTGGACGAATTTATGCGGCGGCAGGCGGTCCAGCATCGCCTGGCGCTGCGGGGTGTCGGCCGTGCGGATCATGAAGCCGGCCGCGGCAAGATGATCCTCGCGTTGCGTCACCCGCTCCTGCGTCGTTTCGCACGCGGCGAAGCCGGCCAACAAAACCACAGCCAGCACATAGCCGGACACGCGGCCAACCTGCCGGGCCGGTCGGGAGCCGTCTCGCATCATGGTTGCCTCCACCGCCAGGTGACGGCGTCGCAACGCAGCAACCACCAGTCAGATGCCGGTCGTTACGGCCGGGTCGCAACACGGCCCGGTGAGGCCGTCTCAGCGGGCGCTAGTGTTCAGACCCAATCGGATGATTCACGAGGTATGTCGCCGCGGCGACGGGCGAAGCCCTGATCTGCTGTACCATCTGTTTGAATCTCAACACTAGGGGAGGGGGCTTTTCCGTAAGCCGCTCCATTAATAGCACATTTAACCAACCTCATGCTTAGCCGGCCTCAGCGGCGGTGCCGGATAATCTGCCGATACTGTGGCTTGTTTCCACCCGACACCGCCGTCGTCCCCGTTCAACCCGCCGGACGCCTGCATCCTCGCATCCGCCGGCACTTTTGGTGCATAACCCCGTGTCCACGCCGGATCACGCCATGCAGAATTACTCCGCCCTGTCGCTGCTGCGCCGCGCTTTGGGCGGCCATGCCGCCTGGCAGCCGCAGTGGCGCGCGCCCGAGCCGAAGCCGGCCTACGACGTCGTGATCGTCGGCGGCGGCGGGCATGGGCTGGGCACCGCCTACTACCTCGCCAAAGAACACGGCATGCGCAACATCGCCGTGCTGGAGCGCGGCTGGATCGGCGGCGGCAATACCGGGCGCAACACCACCATCATCCGCTCCAACTACCTGTTCGACGAAAGCGCGGCGCTCTACGACCACGCGGTGAAGCTGTGGGAAGGCGCTGTCGCAGGAGCTGAACTACAACGTCATGTTCAGCCCGCGCGGCGTGATGATGCTGGCGCACACCGTCCACGACGTGCAGGTGTTCAAGCGCCACGTGCATGCCAATCGCGCCAACGGCGTCGACAACGAATGGCTGACGGCCGAGCAGGCGCAAGGAGTTCTGCCCGCCGCTGAACATCTCCCCGCAGTTGCGCTATCCGGTGCTGGGCGCGGCGTTGCAGCGGCGCGGCGGCATGGCGCGGCACGACGCGGTGGCCTGGGGCTATGCGCGCGCGCGCCGATGCGCTGGGCGTCGACATCATCCAGAACTGCGAGGTCACCGGCATCCGCCGCGACGCGCGCGGCGCGGTGACGGGTGTGGAAACGACGCGGGGCTTCATCCGCGCGCGCGAAGATCGGCGTGGTCGCCGCCGGGCATACCAGCGTGGTGATGGCGATGGCCGGGCTGCGGCTGCCGCTGGAAAGCTTTCCGCTGCAGGCGCTGGTCTCCGAGCCGGTGAAGCCGGTGTTCCCGTGCGTCGTGATGTCCAACACGGTCCACGCCTATATCAGCCAGTCCGACAAGGGCGAGCTGGTGATCGGCGCCGGCACCGATGCGTATCGTGTCCTACAGCCAGCGCGGCGGGCTGCACATCGCCGACGCACACGCTGGACGCGATCTGCGAGCTGTTCCCGATGTTCCGCCGCATGCGCATGCTGCGCAACTGGGGCGGCATCGTCGACGTGACGCCGGATCGCTCGCCGATCATCGGCAGAACGCCGGTGCCCGGGCTTGTATGTCAATTGCGGCTGGGGCACCGGCGGGTTCAAGGCGACGCCGGGATCGGCGCATGTGTTCGCCCAGACGATCGCGCAGGACGAGCCGCATCCGATCAACGCGCCGTTCACGCTGGAGCGTTTCCGCGACGGCGCGACTGATCGACGAAGCGGCCGCCGCGGCGGTGGCGCACTGATGCACGCGCTTCCTGCCACCGCCGTCTTCACTTCTCCCTCACCGCTCCCGGGGGCGGTGAGGGAACAGAAGCCAAGGACTGTGCCATGCTGCTGATCGCCTGCCCCTAGTGCGGCCAGCGGCCGGAGATCGAGTTCGCTACGGCGGTGAGGCGCATATCGCGCGCCCGGCCGACCCGATGGCGCTGACCGACGAGCAATGGGCGGCGTTTCTGTACATGCGCACCAATCCGAAGGGCACGCATCGCCGAGCGGTGGCGCCACGTGCATGGCTGCGGCCGGTTCTTCAATGCGATGCGCGACACCGTCAGCGACTTCTTCGTTGCCACCTACAAGGTCGGTGAACGCGCCCCGGCCAGACGCAGCCGGCGGCGCCGAAGGAGGCGGCATGAATTTCCGCACCGCATCCGGCGGCCGCATCGATCGCGCGCAGCCGTTGCGCTTCAGCTTCGACGGCCGTACCTACCACGGCCTGCCGGGCGACACGCTCGCCTCGGCGCTGCTGGCGAACGGCGTGCATCTGGTCGGACGCGTCGTTCAAATATCACCGCCCGCGCGGCATCGCTCTCCGCCGGGTCGGACGAACCGAATCGCGCTGGTCACGCGTCGTTCGCGATGCCGCGCGCTACACGCCGAACCTGCGCGCCACCCAGGTCGAGCTGTATGCCAGGGTTGCAGGCCGAGAGCCAGAACCGCTTCCCGTCGCTGCGGCTTCGATATCGGCGCGGTCAACGACTGCTCTCGCCGCTGCTGCCGGCCGGCTTCTACTACAAGACGTTCAAGTGGCCGGCCTGGGCCTGGAAGAAGCTCTACGAGCCGGTGATCCGCGCCGCCGCCGGGCTCGGCCGCGCGCCGACGCTGCCGGACCCGGATCGCTACCTGCAACCGCTATGCGCATTGCGACGTGCTGGTCATCGGCGCCGGCCCGGCCGGCCTCGCCGCGGCGCTGGTGGCCGCCGATGCCGGCGCGCGCGTCATCCTGTGCGACGAACAGGCGGAATTCGGTGGCTCGCTGCTTGGCGAAAACGTCGCCACGGTCGATGGCACGCCGGCACAGACCTGGCTGGCGCGCGATCTTGGCGGCGCTCGGCGCAAATCGTCGGGTGACCCTGCTGCCGCGTACCACCGCGTTCGGCTATTTCGCGCACAACATGGTGGGGCTCAGCGAGCGCGTCACCGACCACCTGGCGCAGCCGGCACCGCACCTGCCGCGCGAGCGGCTGTGGCAGGTGCGCGCGCGGGAGGTGGTGATCGCGACCGGCGCGCTGGAGCGGCCGCTGGTGTTTCCGGACAACGACCGGCCGGGCGTCATGCTGGCCGATGCGGCGCGCACCTATCTCAATCGCTACGGCGTGCTGCCGGGCCGCCGCGTCGTGGTCGCCACCGCGCATGACGCGGCCTATCGCGCGGCGCTCGATCTGCACGCGGCCGGCGTCAACGTCGCCGCGATCGTCGATATCCGCCCGGCGCCGCTCGGGCGAATATCGCCGAAGCGGCGCGGGCCGCCGGCATCGCGGTGCGGTCCGCGCACCTCGGTTGTCGGCACTGGCGGCGGCCGGCGTGTGGCGTGGGCCTCGTTGGCACCGGTAGCGCGGCGGCGCCGCCGAGCCGGTGACGTGCGACGCGCTGCTGATGTCGCGGCGGCTGGACGCCGAGCGTGCATCTGTTCTGCCAGTCGCGCGGCAAGCTGCGCTTCGACGCGGAGTCGCCAGGCCTATCGTGCCGAACCTGTCGGTGCGAGCGGGAACGTTCGGCCGGCGCCTGCCGCGGCGTGTTCGGCCTTGCCGCCGCGCTCGCCGATGGGGCCGCGGCCGGCGAGGCGGCGGCGCAGGCGGCGGGCATCGGCGCCGCCGCGCGCCGCGCATCGCGGTGGCTGGGTGCGGGCGATGGGCGACGGCGGCTGGCTCGGGCTGGTGCCGGGCGCGGCCGACAAGGCGTTCGTCGATTTCCAGAACGACGTGACCGCGAAGGACCTGACGCTGGCGGTGCGCGAGGGTTTCCGCTCGATCGAGCACATCAAGCGCTACACCACGACCGGCATGGCGACCGACCAGGGCAAGACCGTCAACATGAACGCGCTCGGCATCGCCGCCGGCGCGCTGGCGACGCCGATCCCGCAGGTCGGCCTGACCACGTTCCGTACGCCCTACACGCCGGTGACGTTCGGCACCTTCGCCGGCGCTGTCGCGCGGCGAGCTGTTCGATCCGGTGCGGCGGACGCCGATCCACGACTGGGCGGTGGCGCACGGCGCGGTGTTCGAGGATGTCGGCCAGTGGAAGCGCGCGCATTATTTCCCGCGACCCGGCGAGGACATGCACGACGCGGTCGCGCGCGAATGCCGTCGCCGTGCGCACCGCGGTCGGCATGTTCGATGGCTCGACGCTCGGCAAGATCGAGGTCGTCGGGCCGGATGCCGCGGACTTCCTCGAACCGCATGTATGTCAACGCCTGGACGCAAGCTCGGCGTCGGCCGCTGCCGCTACGGCATCCTGCTGCGCGAGGACGGGTTCGTCCTCGATGACGGCGTGGTCGGCCGCCTCGCCGCCGATCGCTTCCATGTCACCACCACCACCGGCGGCGCGGCGCGCGTGCTGGCGATGATGGAGGATTATCTGCAGACCGAATGGCCGGACCTGGATGTCTGGCTGACCTCGGTCACCGAGCAATGGGCGGTGATCGCCGTGCAGGGGCCGCGCGCGCGCGACGTGCTGGCGCCGCTGGTCGAGGGCATCGACATCTCGCGGCGGCGTTCCCGCACATGGCGGTGGCGCGCGGCACGATCTGCGGCGTGCCGACGCGGCTGTTCCGCGTCTGCTTCACCGGCGAACTCGGATTCGAGGTCAACGTGCCGGCCGATTACGGCCGCGCGGTGTGGGAGGCGATCTGGCAGTCGGCGAGCCGCACGGCATCACGCCCTACGGCACCGAGGCGATGCATGTGCTGCGCGCCGAAAAGGGCTACATCATCGTCGGGCAGGAGACCGACGGCACGGCGACGCCCGACGATGTCGGCCTCGCCTGGGCGATCGGCGAAGCCAAGCCGGATTTCGTCGGCAAGCGGTCCCTGGCGCGCGCCGCGCATGGCAGCGGCCGGCCGCAAGCAACTGGTCGGGCTGCTGACCGAAGACCCGCACACGGTGCTGGAGGAAGGCGCGCAGCTCGTGGACGACCCGGCGCAGGCGGTGCCGATGACGCTGCTGGGGCACGTCACCTCATCCTATTTCAGCGCGAGCCTCGGCCATTCGATCGCGCTGGCAATGCTGGCCGGCGGGCGGGCGCGGATCGGGCAGGACCTGTTCGTGCCGATGCCCGGCGGCTCGGTCAAGGTGCGGATCACGGCACCCGTGTTCTACGACCCGGAAGGAACCCGCCTCGATGCTTGACCAGGTGAGGCCGCTCGACGGCATCGCCCCGCGCACCGGGGCGGCGGTGAGCCTCACACCGCTGCCGCCAATGGCCCGTTTCATCCTGCGCGCCCGTCCGGCGGCGATGGAGGCGGCCGTGCCGGCGCTCGGCATGCGCCTGCCCGTGGTGGCCTGCCGCTCGGCCACCATCGGCGCGCGCGCGGCGCTGTGGCTCGGGCCGGACGAATGGCTGCTGCTGGCGGCGGACGCCGATGGCCCGGCCTGGGGCGTGGCGCTGGAGGGCGCGATGGGCGCGGCGCCGCATTCGCTGGTCGATGTCGGCCACCGTCAGTCGGGCCTTATGCTGGTGGGCGCGCAGGCAACCACGGTGCTGAACGCCGGCTGCCCGCTCGATTTCGATCCGGACGCCTTCCCGATCGGCATGTGTACGCGCACCATTCTCGGCAAGTCCGAGATCGTGGTGTGGCGCACCGGCGCGCACAGTTTCCATATCGAAGCCTGGCGCAGCTTTTTGCCCTATGTCTGGCGTTTTCTGGATGAAGCCGCGCGCGAGTTTTTCGCGTAGGCTCTCCGTCGATACGCGGGGGGAGACCGGCCATCATCAGCGTGTTCGAGCTGTTCAAGATCGGCATCGGCCCGTCATCCTCGCACACGGTCGGCCCGATGAAGGCCGCCGCCGCGTTCGTGGCCGGGCTGCGGGCGTCCGGCACACTGGGCGACGTGGCCCGGGTACGCGTGGACCTGTTCGGCTCATTGGCCTGGACCGGCGAGGGCCACGGCACAGCCACGGCGGTCACGCTCGGGCTGGCCGGCGAAATGCCCGACACCGTCGATCCCGACCGCGCCGCCCGACTGCTGGCTGATGCATCGACGGAAAAATCGCTGCGACTCGGCGACCAGACCGCGATCGCGTTCGATCCGGCGACGGACATCGTGTTCGACCGGCTCTCGCCCACGCCCGCGCACCCCAACACGCTGGCCTTCACGGCAACCGACGCGGCCGGCGCTAGGCTGGTCACGGAACGCTGGTGCTCGGTCGGCGGCGGGTTCGTGGTGCGGGAGGCAGCGGTCGGCGAGACCTCGCTGGAGGGGCCGGACGTGCCGCATCCGTTCGCCTCCGCCGCGCAACTGCTCAAGATCGGCAGCCGCACCGGGCTGACGATCGCCGAAATCGTGTTCGCCAACGAATGCGCGCTGCATGGGCCGGCCGAGGTGGAGCGGCATATTGCGCGCGTTATCGATACGATGATGACGTGTATCGATCGTGGCATGCACACCGACGGCGTGCTGCCGGGCCGGCTGAAGGTCAAGCGCCGGGCCAGCGCGCTGCGCGAGCATCTGGAGGCCGACCGGTTCCGCAACGTGCGCAACCCGCACGAAATGATGGACCATGTCAGCCTGTTCGCCATCGCCGTGAACGAGGAGAACGCGGCCGGCAGCCGCGTCGTCACGGCACCCACCAACGGCGCGGCGGGCGTGGTTCCCGCCGTGCTGCGCTATTTTCGCGATTTCTGCCCCGGCGCGTCCGCCAGCGGCATGCGCACGTTCCTGCTGACCGCGACCGCCATCGGCGCGTTGCTGAAAATGAACGCCTCGATCTCCGGCGCCGAGGTCGGCTGCCAGGGTGAGGTGGGCTCCGCCTGTTCAATGGCCGCCGCCGGGCTGGCGGCCGCCCTCGGCGCCAGCAACGCGCAGATCGAGAACGCTGCCGAAATAGGTATGGAGCATCACCTTGGCATGACCTGCGACCCGGTGGGCGGGCTGGTGCAGATCCCGTGCATCGAGCGCAACGCGTTCGGCGCGATCAAGGCGATCAACGCGGCTTCGCTGGCCATGCGCGGCGACGGCTCGCACTACGTCTCGCTCGATCAGGTGATCGCCACGATGCGCCAGACCGGGGCGGACATGCATGCGAAGTACAAGGAGACCTCGCAGGGCGGGCTGGCGGTGGCGTTCCCGGAGTGCTGACGGTGGCGGCTATTCCCGCACCACCGCGATCCCGCGCGCGGCGAGCTGCTTCTGCACGCTGTCCGGGCCGGCCAGGTGGCCGGCACCGAGTGCCACGAAGCTCACGCCGGACCCTTTCAGCCGCTCGGCGATCGCGTCCGCGAACGCCGCGTTGCGGTCGCTGAACAGCACCCGGTAGAGATCGGGCGCGTCCTGCACGTCATGGCCGAGGATGATCTCCCCGAGCTTGTCGACATCGCCGGTCATCCAGGCGGCGACCATGCCGTCGAGCCTGGCGGGGCCGTCCTCCGCCTCCTCGGTCGCCGAGGTCAGGAGGGCGAGTTCGTTCTCGGGCGACAGGTCGGCGAAGAGGCGGATCTGTTGCTCGTAGGTCTCGAAGCCGCGCACCGGCTTGCCGGAGTCGACGGCGGCGGCCTTCAGCTTCAGGTCGACGCCGCTGTCCATGTCGTACCCGGCCGTGCGGATCGGCGCCGCCGACACGGCCACAGCCGCCAGCCAGGGCCGCATCGGCTCCAGCCCGGCCTCGCCCGCCTCCACGCCGCTACGCTTGGCGGCATCGTCGAGCTTGGCGAGCTGCGCCGGGGTGAGCTTGGTGGACAGCGGATGCGCCGGGTCCAGGCCGAACCGCTGCACCAGATCGGAGCCGACCTGTTGGTCGTCTGGGTTTGCGATTTCCAGCCAGACCTCGCCGGATTGCGCGAAGGCGGTGTCGAGCTTCGCGCTGCGCCACCGCGTGTCCGGCCGCACCACATGCAGCGTGCCGAACAGGTAGACGGTCGCCGTCGGGCTGCGGGCGACCCACAGCGCAGGCTCCGCCCAGGCTGGCGCGCCCAGGCAGGCGAACGCCACGACAGCGCCAATCAGGGTCCAACGGCGGCGGGGGGATGGAGCGGGTCGCATGCGATCGTCTCCTTCGTCGTTCTGTTACAGCCCGGCCCTGACTACGGGCAACACCAATCCGCCGCCGCCTCGCTGGAGGCCGCGTTGGCAATCCGCTATGACGGCCGAATCGCCAGGAGAACGGGATGCCCGAAGACCTCGACCTGACCACGCTGAGCGACGAGGATCTCGTCAGCCAGATGCACGACGATCTGTACGACGGCCTGAAGGAGGAGATCGAGCAGGGCGTGCACATCCTGCTCGGGCGGGGCTGGACGCCTTACGACATCCTGACCCAGGCGCTGGTGGAGGGGATGCGGATCGTCGGCATCGACTTCCGCGACGGCATCCTGTTCGTGCCCGAGGTACTGCTGTCGGCCAATGCGATGAAGGCGGGCATGGCCATCCTGCGCCCGAAACTGGTCGAGACCGGCGCGCCCAAGGTCGGCAAGATGGTGATCGGTACCGTCAAGGGCGACATCCACGACATCGGCAAGAACCTTGTCTGCATGATGATGGAAGGTGCCGGTTTCGAGGTCGTCGACCTCGGCATCAATACCGGCGTGGAGAAGTATCTCGCCGCGATCGAGCAGCATCAGCCCGACATCCTGGGCATGTCGGCGCTGCTGACCACAACGATGCCGTACATGAAGGTCGTGATCGACGCGCTGAAGGACAAAGGCATCCGCAACGACTACGTGGTGCTGGTCGGCGGCGCGCCGCTGAACGAGGCGTTTGCCAATTCGATCGGTGCGGACGCCTATTGCCGCGACGCCGCCGTGGCGGTGGAGACCGCGAAGCTGTTCATGGCGCGGCGCCAGGGCTCTGCCCAGGCACGCGGCTGAGCGGCCTTCGCTACGCAAGCGCCCACAGCGCCGCGCCGCAGGCGGATTTCAGCAGCAGGAAGGCGAGACAGTGGTCCCACACGCAGAACCGGTCTGGCGGTACCGTCTGGCGTGACAACGCGCCCAGCACCAGGGCGATGAAGCCGGACAGGCCGAACAGCGTGCGCAGTTGCAGCAGGTACAGGCGTGGCGCGTGGCCATCGATCAGCAGCACCGGCAGCGCAATGGCCGCCAGAACGCTGATCTGCACTGCGAATGCGCGTAGTTGCCCGCGCGCATCGCCGTCAAGGCGCTGCAACATTCCAGCCCCCGCCGGTTGGTCAGCCAATGCGGCGCAACGTGTTCGCTTTCGCCTAGGAAATCGATGCCGGGTGCCGGCGTCCTGCATAGGGAAGGCGTAGGAGCCTGCCGGGCGCCGCACAGGTTGCGCCGCATGCCGCCTTGTGGGAGGAAGCCATACCCCCCCAGCAGGAGCCTGCCATGCCACTGGACACCGTGCGCCCCGAGGATGTCGGGCTGTCTTCCGCCCGCCTGGAGCGGATCGGCCCCTGGATGCAAGGCCTGATCGCGGCGCGCAAATTCGCCGGATTGTCGGTCATGGTGCAGCGGCACGGCCGGATCGCCTATTTCCAGGCCGACGGGCATGCCGATCTCGCGCGCGACGTGGCGATGCGCGAGGACACCATCGTGCGCATCTATTCGATGACCAAGCCGCTCACCAGCACTGCGATCATGATGCTGTATGAGGAAGGGCGATTTCAGCTCGATGACCCGATCAGCAATTTCCTGCCGAGCTTCCGCAACATGCGGGTGTTCACGGGCGGCAGCCGCGCCAGCATGCAGACGGTGCCGGCCGAACGCGACATCACGTTCCGAGATCTGCTGACGCACACCTCCGGCCTGTCCTACGGCTTCATGGACGCGACCGCGGTCGACGCGAAGTACCGCGAGACCGGCGTCGATTTCCAGACCTCCGACCTGTCGCTCGGCGAGGTGGTCGAGAAGGCCGCGCAAGTTCCGTTACTGGCGCAGCCGGGCACGGAATGGAATTACAGCATCGCGACCGACGTGCTCGGCCATCTGGTCGCCGTCATCTCCGGCCAGAGTTTCGCGACGTTCCTGCACGAGCGGGTTCTGGCACCGCTGGGCATGACGGATACCTCGTTCACGGTGCCCCCCGAGAAGCAGGCGCGGTTCGCCGCCTGCTACGCGCGCGGCCCGGACGGCACCGCGCAACTGGCCGATGACCCGCGGTCCAGCCGTTACCTGTTGCCCACCAAGCTGCCGTCGGGCGGTGGCGGGCTGGTCGGCACGGCAGGCGACTACATGCGGTTCTGCCGCTTCATGCTCAACAAAGGCGAGCTGGACGGCACGAGGCTGCTGGGCCGCAAGACGGTGGAGCTGATGACATCCAACCATCTGCCCGGCGATCTGGCCGACATGGGACAGCCGCGCTTCAGCGAGTCGAGCTATGCCGGCATCGGCTTCGGGTTGGGGTTCTCGGTCATGCTCGACCCGGCGAAGGCGCAGGTATTGGGCACGCCGGGCGAATTCGCCTGGGGCGGAGCGGCCAGCACGGCGTTCTGGATCGACCCGGTGGAGGATATGGCCGTGGTGCTGCTGGCGCAGCTGCTGCCGTCCTCGGCCTGGCCGATCCGGCGGGAGCTGCGGGTGCTGACATATGCGGCCGTGACCGATTGAGCGGACGCCGATGGCGGCCGCGCGCCAGCCCATTTCCGTGTAGGCAAAGCCGTTGATAAGGGGCCGCCCGTCACGTATATTCAGTGTTGTATATACGTGACGGGCGGCAGCCTGTCCAATTTACGTGGGACGCTTCCAGGGAAGCGAGGAACAAGGCCAGGCACGGTCTCGATTTCTCGTTTGCCGAAATCGTATTCGCCGATCCCCTGCACGCTATCGTTTTTGACCGGCACGAAAGCGGCGAAGAACGGTGGCACTGCATCGGCGCGGTTGCGGGAGGCGTCCGGCTGCTGCTCGTCGTCCATTGCTACCCTGTGCCGGATGAGCCCGATCTCGTGAGGGTCATTGGCTTACGGGCGGCGACAGTGCGCGAAAGGAAGCGCTATGAAGATGGCGAGTGATCGCAAACTGACCGATGACCAGATGGCGCAGCTACGTGCCTTGGAAGGCCGCGAGCCAGACACCCGGGACATCCCTGAAGCCCCTGCCGAGAACTGGCAGAACGTGCGCCGTGGCGCGCTCTGGAAGGCGCGCAAGGAGGCGATCAGCCTCCGGGTGGACATGGATGTGCTCGATTGGCTGCGGCGCCAGGGACCGGGCTATCAGACCACGATCAACCGCATCCTGCGCGAGCGCATGGAGGCCGAGTTGCATTCGCGTTCGTAAGGAAGCTCGACAGGTTCCGGATCTACGACACCGACGAACAGCAAGCCGCCTATCAGCAGAATGGCTCACCCGCGCGGTATCCGATCCGTGTCCACCTGATTGAAGTTCCAGAAACTATCCAACGCGATCCGCAGCCGGTTGGGCTTGGCCGGCAGCCGTATGCCGTCCTTCGCGCTCACCCGTGCATGCGGTGCCAGGGCGAGGCGCCAGAAGTCCGGAACGAGTACAAAATCGTCCAGCGAGGCATGCACCCGCGCATCCGCCTCGTCCCCGCGCCACGCAGGCCGCACCGGCGGCGAGGCCAGCATATGCACGCGCTTGCCGAAATATCGGGCCTCGATCCCCGTGGAGGAATTCACCGTCAGCACGGACGTCACCTGCGGCAGCGCCAGCATGCGATAGATGTTGTCGGCGGTCGCGCCCAGCACGTTCGCCCGCGCAGTGGCGGCGGCCAGCAACAGGCTGTGCGCCTCGCCGGTCGGGTGCGGCTTGAGCAGCACGGCACGGTGCGCGGCGCAGATCCGTTCGATCTCCGGTCGATGCGATGCGGCGTCGAAGAATGCGCCGTCGACGATCTGCGTGGCGTCGAGCGGCCGCTGGCCGACCACCAGCAGCGTGTCGTCCGGCACCGTCGCGTTGGAAATGAACTGCCCCATCGCCTCGCGCAGCCCGGCCGTGACGTGGACAAGACTTTCCGGCAGCGCCTGGGCCATCAGCACCGCCTGGGTATCAGCGCTCGCGGCGCGGACGGCGAAGATCAGGTCGTCAAGGAAGCGCACCGGATGCAGACGGATGTCCAGCCACGGCACCCCCAGCGCGTCGAGCAGCATGATCAGGTAGGGCGGCGCCTCGTAGGTCACGCAGAACCGGCCAAGCAACGCATCCACCAGCACGTTCGGCGTCTGCTCGGGCGACAGATGCGCGTGGCGGGCCGCCCACCAGGTATCGGCCTCGTCCGCCGGCCGCTGGGCGCGCAGCCAACGGGCCAGCGGCGGGCACAACGTCGGCGACAGCGCGGCCACGCCCAGGCCGGCCGCAAGTCCGATCGAGCGCTTCAGAGCGTTGAACAGCCACAGTGTCGGCCGGTCGGTGCCGCCGGGGTTGCCGCGCGCGTCGGGGCGCAGCACGTCACCGACCACGACCACCTCGCGCACGGCGCCGGTCCCACGCAAGCTCATGCGATGCCCGCCTCCGCCGGGATGGCGGCGCGGCAGTGTCGCGCGCGTCGGTTAAGCGGAGATGTGCGCCAGCGCGGCCAGCACGCGGGCTGCGCGCGGAATGGGCGTCACGGCGCCGTACCCCTCGCATTTCAGCGCCGCCGCCACGCTGGCGTAACGCGCAGCGGCCTCCGGCGCGTCGCCGAGGATCAGCCGGGCCAGGAACGCACCGGCGAACGTGTCGCCCGCGCCGGTGGCGTCCACCGCGCGGCACGGATGGGCGAGAAGGCGCAGCCGGCGTTCCGGAGTTGCCAGCAGCACGCCCGCGGCGCCCAGCTTCAGCGCCACCACGGGCGGGCCGAGACGCAGGTAGAAATCGGCGATCGCATCCGGGTCGGTCAGCCCGGTCAGCGCCGCCGCGTCGTCCAGGCCCGGCAGCGCGATGTCCGCCTGGGCGATGGCGGCATGGATCACGGCGGACGCCCGCGCGGCAGGCCACAGGCGGGGGCGGAAATTGGTGTCGTAGGACACCCTGACGCCCGCCGACCGCGCCACATCCATCGCGTGGAACACCGCATCTGCCGCGCTGGCCGAAATACCCTGGCTGATGCCCGAGGCGTGCAGGATGCGCGCGCCGCGTACCATCGCCTCGTCGACATCCGCCGGCCCGAACGCGCTGGCTGCCGAGTCGCGGCGATAGTACAGGAACTCGTGCCCGGCCGCGCCGTGGCTGACGAAATACACCGCAGTCGGCCGCTCGGCGGACCGCCGCACGCCCGATGTCGTGACGCCCTCGCGCTGCCACAGGTCGAGGAACCGCGCACCCGCGGTATCTTCGCCGAGCGCGGTCAGGTAGCCGGCCGCAATGCCCTGGCGCGCCGCCGCCACGGCTGCGTTGGCGGTATCACCGCCAAACCCTTCTAGATACAGGCGTCGTCCGTCCCCGGTGTCCGGCTGCTGGTTGAATTCCAGCATCGGTTCGCCCATGCAGACCAGCAGTGGCGCGGTCATCGGAGGATCTGTTTCGCCGCCGCCGTGATGGAGTCGCGGTCGCCGGCGGCGATGCGCTTCTCGTCCACGAGATTGCCGCCCATGCCGACGAAGGCGGCTCCGGCCGCGAGGTAGGCGCCGACATTGCCCGGATCGACGCCGCCGGTCGGGCAGAACGCGACACCCGGAAACACGCTGACCAGCGCCTTGATGTGCCCCGGCCCGCCGGCCGAAGACGCCGGGAAGATTTTTACCACGTCGCTGCCGGCGGCCAGCGCCGCGCGCACCTCGGTGGGCGTGATGGCGCCCAGCATGAGGGCGGCACCATGCGCGCGGCATGGCGCGACCAGCGATGCGTCCACCCATGGGGCGACGATGAATTTCGCACCGGCGGCGAGACAGGCTTCGGCCGTTGCCGCGTCGCGCACGGTGCCGGCGCCGATCAGCAGATCGGGGTCCCCGGCCAGCTCACGGATCAGCGCCGGCGCGTCCGGGATCGTCATCGTGATTTCGAAGATGCGGATGCCCGCGTCGCGCAGCCAGCCGACGCCGGTGGCGGCATGGGCGGCGCTGTGCGTGCGCACCACAGGAACCACGCGGGCGGCGCGGAGACGGTCCAACAGGGCGTGATCGGTCATGGCGCCGACCATGCCATGCTGGGGCCGTCGTGAAAATGCCCCCGGCTACGTCGCTTGGGGCGGATGCTCCGCCAGCACGCCGTCGGCCCAGGCTTCCAGCGCGCGTGCCTGCTGGTTCACCGCGCCTACCTCCTCGGCCAGCTTGCCGAGCCGGGCGTTGTAGCCGCCGAGCGAGTCGGCCAGCCCGTTCATCGAGCCGTGCAACTGCCGCAGCGCCGCGCGCCAGTCGCTCACCGCCTCACGCTGCTCGGCCAACGCCTTGTCCAGCGCCGCGAATGCGCGGGTGAGCCGCTGTTGCGGGTCTTCGGTGAGCGTGTTGTCGGCCGGCGCGAGGGCAACAGGGACCAGCGCCGGGGCCGGGCGACGGAATTCGAGGATGGTGGCGGAAGGCCGATCCGACATGGCGCGCTCCCGGATTATGAGACAATACGGAACTAATCACACATCGGATTGGAAATCGAGAGGAATGTTAAAAAACGATTGTGGCCCCGATCAGCCGTAGCACCAGCACGGTGACCAGGATGGCGACGACGACGACGCTCGTGCCCCAGCGCATGGCCATATACCCGGTCGGGAGCCGCGAGCGGCCGCGCGCTTCGGTCACCACGGTCGCGATGTAGCCGAAGATCAGCACCCCCAGCCCGATCTCGGGCACGCCGAACACCGGGATCAGCAACGCCGCGAAGCCGATCAGCGACGGCAGCACGCTGAGGCCGAGCCGCGTCGCGTCCCGCCATGCGTCGGGCGGCAGGTTCTCCGGCAATGCGTCGGGATGCAGCACGAAGCCCCAGTGGATGCCACCGAGGAACGCCAGGACCACCGCGCCATAGCCGACCAGCCCGAGCAGGTAGTGCCGCGACTCGACGGAATTGTGGCGTGGACAAGGCGGCGATACCGAGCCCGATGAACGGGATCAGCCCGGCGAGGCCAAGGGCGATGGCGGCTGCTGGCAGACGGCGTTGCATGGGGCGACTCCCGGGGCGGGGTGGGCGGTCCAGGCGCAAACGCGCGCGCACGTCTTGAAGCGGCTTGGTATGCTGCGGAAAACCTGTGGCCGCCGCGCATGGAACTTGCGTTCGAGATCTTTGTCATTCTGTTGTTGATCGTGGTCAATGGCCTGTTTTCGCTCAGCGAGCTGGCGCTGGTCTCGGTCAACCGGGCGCGGCTGGCGGTGCTGGAGCGCAAAGGTGTGAAGGGGGCGGCGCGGGCACGGCTGCTGGCCGAAGACCCGCAGCGGTTCCTGCCGACGGTGCAGGTGGGCATCACGCTGGTCGGCATCCTGGCTGGCGTGTTCGGCGGCGCGCATTTTGCGTCGAGACTGACGCCGGTGCTGGCGCGGATACCCTATGTCGGCGGTGCCGCTGCGAGCCTGTCGCTGGCTATCGTGGTGGTGCTGATCACCTATCTCACGCTCGTGCTGGGCGAACTGGTGCCCAAGCAGCTCGCGCTGCGCGAGCCGGAGCGCGTGGCCGCCATGGTCGCCCGGCCGCTGATGGTCGCGGCGCGCGTGGTCACGCCGATCGTCTGGGTGCTCGGCCAGTCCTCGGCGCTGGTGATGTCCGCTGCTCGGCGCCCGCCGCTCTGCGCCGCAGACGGTGACCGAGGAGGAGCTGAAGGCGCTGCTGGCCGAGGGTGAGCTGACCGGCGTGCTGGAGAGCGGCGAGCGTGACATGATCGAGCGGGTGCTGCGGCTGGCCGACAAGCCGGTGCGCGCCATCATGACGCCGCGCACCGAGCTCGCCTGGATCGACCGCACCGACCCTGCCAAGGAGATCGCGGCGACGCTGAAATCGGCCCCGCATTCGCGCTTCGTGGTGTGCGAGGGGTCGGTGGACAACGTGGTGGGCGTGGTGCAGGCCAAGGACATCCTGGACCGCATCCTCGACGGCAAGGAGTTGTCGATCGGCTGCGGCACTTCGGCAACCGATCGTCATGCCCGATACGGTTACCGCGCTCGATGCGCTGGAGCAGCTGAAATCCGACCCGCTCGGGTTGGCCCTGGTGCTCGACGAGTATGGCAGTTTCGAAGGCGTGGTGACCGCAGCCGACGTGCTGGAGGCGATCATCGGCGACGTGAGCGAAGGGGAGGGCGAGGAGATGTCGATGCCCGGCGTGCTGCTGCTGGACGGAATGACGCCGGTGGACGAGCTGAAATCCCGCCTGGAGCTGCCGGATCTGCCCGCCGAGGGCAGCTATCACACGTTGGCCGGGCTGTTGCTGGCGCTGCTGCGCCGGGTGCCGCGCCTGGGCGACAAGATCGTGTTCGCCGGCTGGATGTTCGAGGTCACGGCGATGGACGGGCGCCGCGTGGACCGTGTGCGCGCCAGCCGCGCACCGCTGGCGGCCGGTTGAAGCGGCGCGGCGTTCAGGCCAGCGCGCGGAGGTACTCGGCGATGCCGTGGATGTCCCCGGCCCCGGCAACGGACGCGACGTAGCCGTCCGGCCGCACCAGCCAGGCACCGCCGCTGGCGAATGGCGGCCGGACCGCCGGCTCCAGCAGATCGGGATGCTCCCGCAGCAGGCGGCCGGTCGCGTCGTCGGGCGCTGCGAACAGCGCGAAACGCGGCGCATTGCCGGCCCCGACCGGGGCCTGTCCGGCGACCGGCGGTGCGCGCTCGCCTGGCGCGGGGCCGCCGATTCCGCGCACCGCAGCACCGTTCAGCGGACTGTGCGGGTAGCCGACGGACACCTCCGTCAACGTGTCCGCCATGGCCTGCCGCACCGGCCCGAGGCCGAACAGCACGCCCGCAACCAGATTGCGAACCATCTGTGCCGTGTGATTCCGGAGCACGGTCAGCGCGGTCAGGCGGCCGGCGGCCGCCAGTACCTGGGTGCCGACGGCGCTCCGCTCCGGGCTGTAGCTGTCGAGCAGCTTGTCCGCTGCGGTTCCCCGGCAGACCAGCGCCAGCTTCCACGCCAGATTGCAGGCGTCCTGCATGCCGGTGTTCATGCCCTGGCCGCCGGCCGGGCTGTGCACGTGGGCGGCGTCGCCGGCCAGGAACGCCCGGCCGGACCGGTAGTGTTCCACCTTGCGCTCGTTGATCCGGAAGGCCGACAGCCAGATCGGGTCGGACAGCGTCACCCCGCCGGGGCCGCGCCGATCGACGATGGCCTGGATCTGCGGCAGCGTCGGGTCCGCCGGATGGTCGCCTTCGGAGTGGCCGGCATCGGCGACGACGCGGTACCGGCCCGCCGAGATCGGGAAGACCGCCAGCACGCCGTCCTCGTGCCAGTAAAATGCGAGTTCCGAGTTGGGCAGGCGCAGCCCCGTCAGGTGGATATCCGCCAGCACCCAGTCGATCGTGAGCGTGTCACCCTGGAACGGCAGGCCGAGCGTGTGGCGGACCATGCTGTGCCCGCCATCACACCCGATCAGCCATCCGGTTTCGAGGGTTTCCTCACGTCCATCCCGGTGTCGCAGCGTCGTGAAGATGCCAGTGCCCGTGTCAGTGAATCCGGTGGCCTCGACCTCGCGCTCGACATCGATGCCGAGGCTGCCCAGATGGGCCTCGAGCAGCCGTTCGGTCTCCGATTGCGGCAGCATCAGTGCGTATGGGTGGGGGCTGGCGACGTCCGCGAACCCGATATGACCGATGCGCTTGTCGCCGGCGATGATGCTTGCGGCAGTCACCCTGTGCCCGGCCGTAACGAACGTGTCGCCGCAGCCCGCGCGGTCGAGCAGTTCCAGCGTACGGCTCCAGAGCACCAGGGCCTTTGACTTGTCGGTACGCTGGGCTGCCGTGTCCACGATGCGGACGGCAACCCCGTAGCGCGCGAGTTCGGCGGCCATTGTCAGCCCGACCGGGCCGGCGCCCACGACCAGGACCTGAGGGGTCATACGCATTCTCCTGCGCAATACATGGGCATGATAGCACGCCGGTCGCTTGACGTGGCCGGGGGCATTGGCCATAAGCCCCCGCTTCCGATGCCCGCGTGCGGCCGTTGTCGCGCGCCCCGACCGTTTGAGGATTTCGCGATGTCTCGCCGCTGCCAGATCACGGGCAAGGGCGTGCTGACCGGCAACAACGTCAGCCACGCCAACAACAAGACCCGTCGCCGCTTCCTGCCGAACCTGCAGGAGCAGTCGCTGCTGTCCGACACGTTCGGCTTCGCGGTCAGCCTGCGCATGTCCACCCGCGCGATCCGCACCGTGGAACGCAATGGGGGCATCGACGCCTTCCTGCTCGGCACCCGCAACAGCAAGCTGCCCGCCGAGGCGCTCGCGCTGAAGCGCCGCATCCTCAAGGCGCAGGTCAAGAAGACCGCCTCCGCCTGAACGGCGCGCGACTTGCTACGCTGGCGCGATCGTGACCGATCGCGCCGGATCGTCCGGCAACCCGTTATGTTTACGGCAAACTTGTCCTGGCATCCGCGTCGCGAGTGCCTTAGGGATGTCGCCCTTGTCTGTGACAGGGGTGGAGTTGCTGGATGATCGTCAGGTGCTGTGTCGGCCTGCTCGTCCTGGTGTCCTGGCTCGGCGGTGCCGCTGCCGCTAAGCCCGTGGTGCATGCGCGCATCGACCGGTTGATACGCACTTTCGACGTGCAACCGGACCTGACGTGGACGGAGACCGTCACCGTCGACGCCAAGGTGTTCGACGCGCGCGGCGTGCACCAGCACGAGCGGGACAGCTACACCTTCTACCCGAAATCCCAGTCGCTCGACGTGATCGAGGCATGGGTGGAGCAGCCGGACGGCACGCGGCTGCCGGTCGGCCCCGATGCCCGCTTCACGCGCCCCAGCGAAGCAGCCCAGAACGCGCCCGGCTTCTCTGGCGCGATGACGACCACCATCCTGTATCCGCGCGTGCGAGACGGCAGCCGGACGCATGTCGTCTGGCGGCTGACGCAGAAGATCCCCGGGCTGGTGGGCTTCAACGTCACCGAAATGATGCCGATGGAAGCGCCGGTGACGCGGGCCACGGTGCGCATCACGGCCCCGGCCAGCCTGGGCCTGCACTGGCGCGAACGCGGCGGCATCCCCGTCACCGATGTCCGCGAGGGCGGGCTGCGTACCATCACGGCCCAATTCGGCCCGACCACAGCCGAGCAGCCGGAGCCGAACATGGTGGACGAGAGCGATTTCGCGCCGATGTTCCTGGCCACCAGCCTGCCGGACATGAAGGCGCTGGGCGCGATCTATTGGCGCCAGTCGCGCGACGATGGCGGCGGTGACGCCGGAGATTGCCACACTCGCCGCCCGCGTGGCCGGCAACCGCACCGGTCTGGACGCGGCTGAGGCGGTCTATGACTGGGTGGCGGCCAATATCCGTTACGTGGCCGTGTTCCTCGACCCCGATGACGGCTGGGTGCCGCACCCGGCCGCCGAGGTGGTGCGCAACGGCTACGGCGATTGCAAGGACCACGTCGTGCTGATGCAGGCGATGCTGGCAGCCCTGCACATCCGCGCCGAGGCCGGGCTGGTCGACGATGGCGCCCAGACGCGCGACCTGCCGCTCTGGGTGCCGCAATTCGACCACGCGATCGTCTACCTGCCGGACTACGACCGCTTCGCCAATCCCACCAACCCCTACGCCCGCTTCGGCAGCCTGGACCGAATGCTGGCCGGCAAGACGGTGGTGCTGGCGACCGAGGATGGCGCCGTGACGCACACGCCGCCGGCACGGCCGGAGGACAACCAATATCGCTACACCAGCCACGTCACGATCACCGATGACGGCGGCGTGGACGGGACCGCGCGAGATCGCGCCCTCGGCCAACCTGGAGAGTGCGGCGCGCGCCGCAGTCGCCAACGCCGACTCGCCGCGCGAGCTCGCCGAGCGGCTGCTGGCCACGACACCGGAGGGCGGGTTCGGCCGCTTCACCACCGGCACCGATCCGCGCGACCTGACGCGGCCGTTCACGCTGACCGGCACGTGGCACAGCCCGCACGGCGTCACTTTCAACGAGGACGAGGCATATATCACGGTGCCGGTCGGCCTGGACCTGGACCCGCCGTTGCGGCTGCGCGCGCTGCTCGCCAATGACGGGCCGCGCCGGCACCCGCTGGTGACCGCCGCGCGGGATTTTCGCTGGGACACCGTGGTCACGGTGCCGGCCGGACTGGTGGTGACGCACTTGCCGGCGGATGTGGCGTTCCATGACGTGGCGGGCAGCTACACGGCGACCTATGAGCGCACCGGGCGCGACATCGCCGTCACCCGCCGGCTGGTCATCGACCGCGCCGTGTTCGCGGCCAGCGACTACAAGGGCCTGGAATCGCTGGTCTATGCCGCGATCAACGACACCCGCGCGGTGGTGGCGCTGGCGCGCGCCGAGGCGCTGGAGGCGACGCCGTCGCTGACGCAATGACGGTTTCGGCGGCGGTTACGCCGCCGTCCGCACCTCGATGGTCAGGTGCGACAGCCCGGGCAACTGCGACAGGCGGGCACGATAGAAGCTCTGGTCGCGATCCGGCGGTGAGACGACGGAGACGATGGCGCCGAGATGGCCCGGCCCGAGCCGCCAGACATGCAGGTCCGCGAGCCGGCCGCCGCCCGTCTCGATCGCCCGGCGCACATCCTCGGTGACGGCGCGATCGGGGTTCATGTCGAGCAGGACCGCCCCGGTGTCGCGCACCAGCCCATACGCCCAGCTCGCGATCACGACCGCGCCGATGATCCCGACGAGCGGGTCCATCCACGGCCAGCCGAACGCGCGGGCCAGCAACAGGCCGATGATGACGAGCGCGGAAACGGCAGCGTCGGCCAGGACGTGGATGATCGCCGCCCGCAGGTTGTTGTCGCGGTCGGCGGCGTGATCGTGGTCGCGCCCATGGCCGTGCTCATGGTCGTGGTGATGGCCGTGCGCATGGTGCTGATGTTTGCCGCCGCTCAGCAGCCACACCGACGCGACGTTCACCGCCAGCCCGAGGACCGCGATGGGGATGGCTTGCGTGAAGCGGATCGGCACCGGCGCGAACAGCCGCGATACGGCCTCATAGCCGATCAGCAGCGCGATCATCGCCAGCACGATCGCGCTGGTGAAGCCGGCGAGGTCACCGAGCTTGCCGGTGCCGAACGTGAAGCGCGGATCGCGGGCATGCCTGCGGGCATAGCTGTAGGCCAGGGCGGCGAGCAGCAGTGCGCCGGCATGGGTGGACATGTGCAGCCCGTCGGCCACCAGCGCGATCGAGCCGAAGACGATGCCGCCACCGATCTCAAGCGCCATCATCACGCCGCACAGCGCGATCACGGCCCAGGTCCGGCGCTCGGCACGCTCATGGCCTTCGGCGAGGAAGACGTGGCTGTGCGTCAGGTCCGTCGTCAGGTCGGCCATTGAACCGCTCCTACTTCAGATAGGTCCGCACCACGTCCAGCAATTGCTCGACGGCATCCGCGTTCAGTGCGTCAGGATGGGTTTCGACATCGACCAGATGCGTGCGGACATGGTCTTCGACCACTTCGGCCATCAGCCCGGCGGTGGCGCCGCGCACGCCCGCGATCAGATGCAGCACCTGTTCGCAGCCCGCCTCTGTCTCCAGCGCCCGCTCGATCGCCTCGACCAGCCCCCGCAGGCGTCGGACCCTGGCGATCAGTTTCTGCTTGTCGCGGACCGTATGCACCGCGCCAGTATAGGGGCCTACCCTATCGTGGTCCACGGAAAACGCGGTGCGACGGCGGCGCTATTCCGTGCACCCCTCCGCCCGCAGCAGCTCCACCACCGCCTCCGGCGGCACCTCGTTGTGGGTGAAGGCCTGGCCGATGCCGTGCGTGAGCACGAACGTCAGCCGCCCGTCGCGCATCTTCTTGTCGCGCCGCATATGGCCGACCAGCCGCGCCGCCGACAGTCGCCGGTTCAGCATTGCCAGTTCCGCGGGCAGGCCGAGTTCGGAAAAATGCGCGATCACGCGCTCGGCGTCCGCCGGCGGGCACAGGCCGAGCTTGGCCGATAACCGGAACGCCAGGCCGATGCCGGTCGCCACCGCCTCGCCATGCAGGATGGTGCCGAAGCCGAGTTCGGCCTCGAGCGCATGGCCGAACGTATGGCCCAGGTTGAGCAGCGCGCGGCCGTCTGAGGGCTTTTCCTCGCGCTCGTCCTCGCCGACCACCTGCGCCTTGAAGGCGCAGGCGCGCAGCACTGCCTCGGCCTGCGCGTCCCGGTCGCCGCCGGTCACGGCGGCGCCGTTGGCCTCGCACCACGCAAAGAACGCGGCGTCGCCGATCAGCCCGGCCTTGGCGATCTCGGCATAGCCGGCGCGCAATTCCCGCACCGGCAGCGTCGCGAGCGTGGCGGTATCGGCCAGCACCATGCGGGGCTGGTGGAACGCGCCCAGCAGATTCTTGCCGTACCTCGTGTTGATGCCGGTCTTGCCGCCCACGGAGCTGTCCACCTGTGCCAGCAGCGTCGTCGGCACCTGGACGAACGGAAGCCCGCGCAGCGTCGTCGCCGCCGCGAAGCCCGCAAGGTCGCCGACCACGCCGCCGCCCAGCGCGATGACGGCTGTTCGCCGCTCGACTCCGGCCTCCAGCAACTGGTCCGTCACGTCGGCGAAGACGTCGAGGCGTTTGGCTGTCTCACCGGCCGGTACGGTGATCTGCTGCGTGCTGAACCCGGTGGCCGCGAGGCCATCGAGCAGCGTGGCCAGATGCAGCGGCGCCACCACCGAGTCGGTGACCACCACAGCGCGCTTCTGCGGTAGCACCGGGGCCAGCAGCGCGCCGGCGCGCGCCAGCAGGTTGTCGCCGACGACGACGTCGTAGCCGGCCGGCCCGAGCGGCACCGTCAGCCGGCGCGGCGGCTGCCAGCCCAGCAGCGCATTCGCCACATAAGCCGTGGTGGCGTCCTGGCTTTCATCGCCGCAATCAACGATCACATCGGCCTCGGCGTAGATAGGGATGGCGTATCATCATCAGGCGTTGAAGTATCTCAGCCGGGTCGCCGCCGTCCAGCATCGGGCGGTGGCCGCGCCCGGCCACGCGGCGGAGCAGCGTCGGCAGCCGGCAGCGCAGCCAGACCGAGACGGCGGAGCGCCGGATCGCAACCCTCGTACTTTCGTCCATGTAGGCGCCGCCGCCGGTGGCGAGCACCATCGGCGCGCCGGCAAGCAGCCGGGCGATCACGCGCCGCTCCCCGTCGCGGAACGCGCGCTCGCCGAAACGGGCGAAGATTTCGGGAATCGAGCAGCCGGCGGCCAGTTCGATTTCGCTGTCGGCGTCGCGGAACGGCAAGCCGAAACGGACGGCGAGGCGGCGGCCGATCGAGGTCTTGCCGGCGCCCATCAGGCCGACGAGCACGATACTGCGGCCGGCGAGCGCTGCCGGCAGCACCGGGCGGTCAAGCAGGGCGGTGTTGCGTGTCATGTCGCCGGAGGCTAGCACAGGCGCCCGCGTCGCCAAGGCGCTGCCACCTTTTCGCCATTCCGCCAGACTACGCCCGGCTAACGAGGGGTCTCCTAAGGGGTCGCATGCGCCGCCTGTTTCTGCTGGTTATTCTCCTCGGGCTGGTGGCTGCCGCCATCGGTCTGGTCATGCTTGGCGCCTTCCCGCCCGAGCCGCATCCGCAGCAGATCCAGAAGGTTCTGCCCAACGATCGCTTCCAGCATCCGCCCTAGGCCGCGCGGCCATGGACCGGCATGTCGAGGCGTTCCTGGAGATGCTGGTGGCCGAGCGGGGCGCCGCGCGCAACACCGTGGCCGCCTATCGTGCCGATCTGGAGGACGCCGCCGGGTTTGCCGCCGGGCGTGGCCAGACGCTGGCGCGGCAGGATGCGACGACGTTGCGGGCCTATCTCGCTGGCCTGTCCAATGCCGGGCTGTCGGCACGGACGGCGGCGCGGCGCTTGTCCGCGCTGCGGCAGTTCCACCGGTTTCTGGTGCGCGAGGAGGTGCGGGCGGACGACCCGACCGGGCTGCTCGACTCGCCCCGCCTGCCGCGCACACTGCCGAAATATCTGAGCGAGGCGGAGGTGGACGCGCTGCTGGCGGCCGCCTGTGCCCGCCCGGCGCCGCAGGGGCCGATGCTGCGGGCGGCGCTGGAAATCCTGTATGCCACCGGCCTGCGCGTTTCCGAACTGCTGGCGCTGCCGCGCACGGCGCTGGCCGGCGACGCAATGCTGCTGCTCGTGCGCGGCAAGGGTGGCCGCGAGCGTGTGGTGCCGCTGTCGGACGCGGCGCGGGACGCGGCGCGGCCGTTGCAGGACCATAAAGGGCGCTGGCTGTTCCCCGGCCGCAACCCGAGGCAGGCCATGACCCGCCAGGGCTTCGCCCAGGCGCTCAAGCAGGCGGCGCTGGATGCCGGGATCGCGCCGGCACGCGTCTCGCCGCACGTGCTGCGGCATTCGTTCGCCAGCCACATGCTGGCGCGCGGGGCTGACCTGCGCAGCCTGCAGTTGCTGCTGGGGCACGCCGACATCGCCACCACGCAAATCTACACGCACGTGCTGGCGGAGCGGCTGCAACGGCTGGTCGAACAGCACCATCCGCTGGCGCGCGGCAGAGAGGCGGCCGGCGAGCGGGCCGCTGGGGGCTGACCGCCATCGCCGCGGGTGCTACAGCGCCGCCCATGCGCCATTTTCTCGAATTCGAAAAGCCACTTGCCGAGCTCGAAGGCAAGATCGACGAACTGCGGAGGATGCCGACGGTGGACGGCCTCAATATCGCCGAGGAGGTCGGCAAGCTGACGGAGAAGGCCGACCGGCAGCTTCGCGCCACCTACGCCAAGCTCACGCCATGGCAGAAGACGCAGGTGGCGCGCCACCCGGAGCGGCCGAAAGCCGGCGACTACCTGCGCGAGCTGGTCACGCGACTTCACGCCGCTGGCCGGCGACCGCGCGTTCGCCGACGATGCGGCCGTGATGGGCGGGCTGGGGCGGTTTCGCGGCCGCTCGGTGATGGTGATCGGCACCGAGCGGGGCAGCGATACCGAAAGCCGGGTGAAGCATAATTTCGGCATGGCGCGGCCCGAGGGCTACCGCAAGGCGCGCCGGCTGATCGAACTGGCCGGACGCTTCGGCCTGCCGGTGCTGACCTTCGTGGACACGTCCGGCGCGTTTCCGGGCATCGACGCCGAGGCGCGCGGCCAGGCGGAGGCGATCGCCCGCTCGATCGAGGCATGCCTGGAGGCGCCGGTGCCGGTGATCGCGACCATCATCGGCGAGGGCGGCTCGGGCGGCGCCATCGCGCTGGCGGCCGGCGACGCGGTGCTGATGCTGGAGCACGCGATCTACTCGGTGATCTCGCCGGAAGGCTGTGCCGCGATCCTGTGGAAGGATGCGGCGCAGGCGCCGATGGCCGCCGACGCGCTGAAGCTGACCGCCGAGGACCTGAAGCGGCTGGCGCTGATCGACACGGTCGTGACGCGAACCGCTGGGCGGCGCGCATCGCGACCCGGAGGCGGCGATCGCGGCGGTGGGCGATGCCGTGGCGGCGGCCCTGCAACCGCTGCTGGCGCTGGACGCCGCCGTGCTGCGCGCCCAGCGGCGCGAGAAATTCCTGGCGATGGGGCGCGAAGCGCTGGCCTGATACCCCCTCCTGGTCTGGCGCCCCGCCGGCCGCGCCGCTACGGCGCTGCGGCCGGACGACAGGACAACGCCGTCAGCGCACCGTGTTCGTCGGTGGCGAACTGCACCACGATCGGCGTGTCCTGCGGCGGCGGCGGTCCGAAATTCGGGCCGGTGGGCGCCTGCAAGCCGTTGCCGAGGCGCAGGGTCTGCCCGTCCAGGCGCGCGAAACCGGTCACCGCGAACCGGTGCGTGTCACTGGCAGGCAGCGGCGGGTCGTTGGTGATTGCGGTCACGCGCAGCGCGCCATGGTCGTCCTGCCCGACCAGACGGACCCGCGCGCCGGTCGGCGTTGCCCTGGCCGACAGATGCAGGGCAAGACCGCCGAGCGTCCAGCCCCCAGCGGCGCGCACCGGCTGACCGTAGACGATGATATCGCCCGGATCGCGGCGGTCGAGTTGGCTGGCGTGGATGACGCCGCCGAGATCGCGCAGACCGCTCACCGCCACCCAATCGCCGACGCGCAGGCCGGCCGGCGCGCGTGTGCGCGCGCCGAGCACGACCTGTTGGCCGACGACCACGAGCGTGTTGCCGGCCGGCGGCAACGCAGTGATCGGGCCGGAAACCTCATGGCGCAGGCTGATGCTGACGGCGTGCAGGTCGCCGGCACCGCCGTGGGCCACGACGGCCGCGATGCCGCCGATACGCAAATCCGCCTCCGGACTTGGGACGCCGTCGACGGTGAGACGCAGCGAACGATCGACCGCGACCCCCGTGCCGTCGATGCACAGATCGGGCAGGCCGGTGATGGTGCCAAGCAGGGCGCTGCCGCGCGGCGGGCGCCCGCCGGCCGGGATGCCGCGCAGCACGCTGCCGGGCACACCGGTGCCGCCGATACCCCGTTCGGCGACAATGGCATCCTGCTGGCTGATGCCGGTGCCGCCGATGCCGCGATCGGCCGACAGGATGGCGCTGTCGGCGGTGGCGGCGCAGGCCGGATCGGCGGCATCCGGCTCGACCATTTGCGCATTGGCCATCTGCACGCCCGCGAAGGGCAACGGCCGCGCCGCCACGCCGGGCAGCGCGGCCAGCGCCCATAGCAACAGGACTCCGAGCACCAGCATGCGCGCGCGCCAGGCGCGGGCGGGCATCATGCGGCGGGTCCGGACGGCGGCTCGTCTTCGACATAGAGGTAGACGCCGAGGTTGACGCGGCGCGTGGGCAGCGCCGTCGAGAGACCGATGTCCGGGGCGACTTGCAGCGCGCGGCGATTGATATCGGTCAGCATTGCCATGGCAGCCTCTCGCCCTGCCGCCTCCAGGCTCGCGGCGGCCGTCGGGGGCAGGGCATCGTAGTGCACACTGCGGTCCATGAACGGCGCTTTCCCCATCGCGCCGACATTGGCCGACGCTGCCGCAATATGGTCGTGCAGATTGCGGCCGAAGTAAAACAACTGTTCGTCGTGGCCGGGACGCGGGATGAATCCGGCGACATTCAGCACCACGCGGTCAAAGTCGTCCAGCCGCACGGTTTCCTGGCGTAGCCATTCGTCGAGCACTGCGCGCGGGCGCAGATCCTTGGTCACCGAAATCACCAGCGCATCGAACGAGGGCTCACCCGCCGGCGCGGCGCGCGGCAGCGGCAGCGGCGCGCCTGCCGCGTCGACCCAGGGCGGCGCGCCGAGCCAGCGCCCGATGATCTGGCCGCTGAGCGTCACGGCCTCCGGCACCGGCTCGGCGGTCTGCGCGGCGACGCGTTGCCGGCGGATCTCCTTGCGGTGAATCCCGGTCAGCAGGCTCACGCGGCTGTCTGTGCGGGCGCTCTCGTCGGTCAGCACGTCGCGCAGCGCGACATCGACGAACAGGTCGCGCAACAGATCCGCCAACACTGGGAAGGTGATCCCGTTGCGGATCGTCAGGCGCACGAGCGGGCGCAGCATCCGGCCGATGGATTTCAGCAAGGCGGCGGGTGCGGCGCTTTGGGCTGTCTCCATCATCGGACGATGCTAATGTGATGATGTGGGAAAGTCTCCCACGAAAATTATCGCGGAATCGCAAACAACGCTTGACGGCTGCCTCCGGTGGGGAGGATGATGGGTGTGGGAAATAATCCCACATACGAGATGCGAGGGTGTGATGCGGGTTCTGATCGTCGATGGCAACGCGAAGCACCGCTCCTCGCTGGCCCGTCTGCTGGCCGGCGCGCGCTACATGGCCGATTCGGTCGGCACCCTGGCGGCCGCACGGCGCGCGCTGGCCCGCGCGGAGTACGACCTCGTCCTGCTCGAACTGCAGTTGCCGGACGGCGATGGCGAGACGCTGGTGCGACAGATGCGGGCGGACGGCCTCGCGATGCCGGTACTCGTCGGCACGGCCGTGGCGGACCTGGAGCGGCGTATCGCCGTGCTGGACTCCGGTGCGGATGGTTGCATGGTCAAGCCGTTCTCCGCGGACGAATTGCTGGCCCGTGCACGGGCGCTGCTGCGCCGGCCCCCGGGCATGCTGCGCGGGGCCAGCCACAATTACGTTGGCGGAATGATGTAGGCTAGAGATCGCCGAGCAGCGCGAACCAGAGGTAATCGAGCGGCACCAGCACTGCGAAGGTGACCGCGGCGAGCAGCAGGCTCAGCCGCATCGCGGCTGCGCCGGGCACCCGGCCCATCTGGACCGCCACCACGATGGGCGAGGCCTGATAGGGCAGGATCGTGGTGGAATAGCCCAGAACCTGGATCATGAGCACCGTCATGAGTTTCAGGCCCGAGGCGGCGGCCAGCGTCTTCGCCAGCGGCGTGTATAGTGCCGGCACGCCATTGGACGTGACGATGAAATTCAGCGCCGAGGCGATGCCGATCAGCGTGCAGAAATCGCGGAACCGTGCCGCGGGGTCGAGCGGAGCGACCGCCAGCAGCGCATGGCCGAGTTGGTCGGCCAGCCCGGTGCGCGTCACCATCGCGGCCATGCCGAGGATGCCGGCCACGTAGATCGTGGTGCGGAAATTGACGCCGGTTGCGAATTCCTCCTGGCTGACGAAGCCCCCCGGCAGCAGGCAGAGGCAGGCGGCGGCCAGACCGATCCAGGCGGGCGAGATGCCGTGGACGGAATCGGTCAGCCACAGCAGCAATGTGGCCGCCAACAGCACCGTCAGCCGCTTCTCAGCCGCCGAAAGCGGGCCGGACGGTGCCGCTTCGGGCGCCGGCGTCGGTGTGGCGCGGAACAACAGACAGATGCAGCCGATCAGCGCCACGCCCTTCAGCACACCGAGCACCGGCGCGTGCAGGATGAGATAGGGCAGGTAGGTCAGGCGGATATGGTCTTCGCCCTCAATGCTGCCGGCCATGACCAGGTTGGGCACGTTGGCGGGCAGGATCGAAGCGGACAGCATGAACGTGCCGAAGCCCACGGCCAGCGCGAGGCCGATGCGGCCGCGGTTGCCTTCCGGCAGGCCCACGCGGTCGGCGACCGCGAGCACGATCGGCATCAGCACCGCGATGCGCCCCATGTTGGACGGCATCACGAAGGCCAGCCCGTAGGTCATCAGCACCACGCCGATGACCAGACGCGGGTAGGAGCCGGAGAGCCGCGCGGTCAGCGCGCGTGCGGCGCGGTCGGCCAGCCCGGTCTTGCGGATGGCGATGCCGAGCACGTAGCCGCTCAGGATCAGCCAGAACGCGCTGGAGGCGAAGCCGGCGAAGATCACGGCCGGCGGCGCCACGCCCACGATCATGGCCAGCGCGAAGAAGCTCAGCGCCGTCAGGTACTCGGGCAACCAGCCCGTCGCCCAGAGCCCAATGGCGAAGACGGTCAGCAGTGCTGCGGTCAGCACCCCGATTAGTCGGCGCTGCCGGGCTGGTCCAGGCGGAACGGGGCGGCGGGGTAGACGCCGAGCACGCGGCACTCGCGCGAGAAGAACCTCAATTCGTCCAGCGCACGGCTGAGCGCGGGCTGGTCCGGGTGGCCCTCCACGTCGCACAGGAACTGGGTGGCCGAGAAATGGCCGTGCAACATGTAGCTTTCCAGCTTGGTCATGTTCACGCCGTTGGTGGCGAACCCGCCCAGCGCCTTGTACAGCGCCGCCGGCACATTGCGGACACGGAACACGAACGTGGTCATCAGGCCCGGCTCGCTCGCCGCATGGGGCTGCTCGGCCCGCGCGGCGATATAGAACCGCGTGGTGTTGTGGGCGGCGTCCTCGACGTTCAGGCGCAGGATCGACAGCCCGAACAGTTCGGCCGCCAGCGACGACGCGATCGCGCAGTCCTCGACATTATTCCAGGCGGCGACCTGTTCGGCGGCGCCGGCGGTATCGGCCTCGATGACGGCCTGGAGCGACAACTCCTTGAGGATCTTCCGGACCTGGCCGAGGGCCACCGCGTGCGAATGGGCGCGGCGGATGGTGGCGAGCGTGGCGCCCTTGGGGGCGAGCAGGCAGTGCTCGACGCGCTGGAAATGCTCGCCGACGATGAACAGGCCGGATTCCGGCAGCAGCGCGTGGATGTCCGGCACGCGGCCGGCGAGGCTGTTCTCGCAGGGCAGCATGGCCTGATCGGCCGCACCGTCGCGCACGGCGTCAATGGTCGCTTCGAACGTGGGACAGGGCAGCGTGCGCCAGTTCGGGCAGGCGGTGCGGCAGGCGAGGTCCGAGTAGGCGCCGGGGCGCCCCTGGAAGGCGATCGTCTGGGTCATGCGTTGGTTCCAAGGAGGGCGCGGGCGCGGGCGAGGTCGGCTGGCGTGTCGACGCCGAACGGCGCGTGGCCGACGCGGGCACAGCCGATGCGCATGCCGGCTTCCAGGGCGCGCAGCTGCTCCAGGCTCTCGCGGCGTTCCAGCGGCGAGGGCGGCAGCGCGACGAAGCGGGCGAGGGCGGCGCGGCGCCAGGCGTAGACGCCGATATGGTGCCAGCGCGGGCCGTCGCCCCAGGGGATCGGACCGCGCGAGAAATACAGCGCCGGGGCCACCGCGGCATCCGCCACGAAAGCGCAGGCGGCTTTCACCACCGATGCGGCGGCGGCTTCCTCCGCACTTTGGACCAGTGTGACCAGCGTGCCGATGTCCACGCCGGGGTCGTCCAGCGGCCTGAGCACGGCGTGCAGGTGCCCGAGCGGGATGCTGGGCAGGTCGCCTTGGAGGTTCACCACCACGTCGTGCTTGCCGTCCGGGTCGAGCGTGGCCAGGGCGGCATGGACCCGGTCCGAGCCGGAGGGCAGCGCCGGGTCGGTCAGCACGGCAGTGCCGCCGGCCGCGCGCACGGCGTCAAAGATTTCGGGATCGCCGCAGGCGACGGCGACCGGGCCGATATCGGCCTCCAGCGCGCGGGCGAGGACGTGGATGATCATCGGGCGGCCGGCGATCTCCGCGAGCGGCTTGCCGGGCAGTCGGGCGGATGCCATCCGGGCCGGGATGACGATGATCGGGGTCACGCTTGGCTCCGGCGGCGCTTGCGATGGGATCAGTTGGCGGTGGACGGCGGGTTGTAACGGGCGTTTCACGTCCCTAAGCTGCGCGGTACCATAGGTAGGCGGCCATCTCCGCGCAATGTGCCTGGCCGCATTCTCGTCCAATCAGATCAGCCGAAGGACACCGGAGTGACCGTCGCGACCTATGACGATACTGACGTCGACGCATTCCTGGCAGCGGCACAGGCGGCGGCTGACGCGGCGGGCGCCGTGGTGCGGCCGTTCTTCCGCAGCGGGCTGCGGGCCGACCTGAAGGGCGACGCGAGCCCGGTCACGGAAGCGGACCGAAGGGCGGAGCAGGCCGCCCGCGCGGTGCTGGCGCGACATTTCCCCGAGCACGGCATTCTCGGCGAGGAGTACGGGCTGGAGCGCCCCGGTGCCCGTTGGCGCTGGGTGCTGGACCCGATCGACGGCACACGCGCCTTCATCACCGGCCGCCCGGTGTTCGGCACGCTGGTGGCGCTGCTGGACGGCGACCAGCCCGTCGTGGGGTTGATCGACCAGCCGGTGACCGGCGAGCGCTGGCTGGGCGCGGCCGGGCGCAGGACATTGTTTCGCGGCAGTTTCGGCGGCACCGTCGGCTGCCGCCGCTGTCCGACGCTGGCGCAGGCCGAACTGTCCTGCACGAGCCCGGAGATGTTCGGCGAGGATGCGGCGGGGTGGCTGCGGCTGACCGGAGCGGTGGGCCGTACCTCGTTTGGCGGCGACTGTTACGCCTACGGGCTGCTGGCGCTCGGCCATATCGACGTGATCGCCGAGGCGGACCTGAAGATCTGGGACTGGGCGGCGTTGCAGCCGGTGATCGAGGGCGCCGGCGGGACGCTGACCGACTGGCGCGGCGAGAAGATGCGGTCGGACGGCGATGGACGGGCGCTGGCCGTGGGCGATCCTGCGTTGCTCGCGCAGGCCGTGCGGCTGCTCGGCGCATGATCCCCCGCAAGTACAGCGCTTTATCTTTATCTGCCGATCCCGCGAAGTTAACACTTTTATACAATCGGCGAGAAGCGAGGAGCTAGAAAGTGTCACGATTATGCCAGCAGGTAGGTTAAAGGGAATAAACTTCCAGAATTCACGATCCTTTGTTAACTCCCGGAAGACCGCTAACGAGCGGCGCGATGGAAAGGGTGTGTGACGTGCAACGCAGAGGAATGCTGCTGGCCGTGGCCGCGGGCCTGGCCACTCGAGCCTCGTTTGGTCAGGCCCTGATCGGGCAGGCATGGGCGCAGGAGAGCAAGCCTGCCGCGTCGCCGACGGGCGGGCCGCTGCGTACCTACGGGCTGGCGCTGGTGGGTGACCCGGCGCTGCCCGCCGACTTTGCGCATATGCCCTACGCCAACCCCGACGCGCCCAAGGGCGGCGAGGTGGTGGTGTACGCCATCGGCAGCTTCGACAGCTTCAACCCATTCATCGTGCGCGGCGTCTCGGGCGGCGTGGGCGCGGTCTGGGACACCCTGACCAGCAGTTCGGCCGACGAACCCAGCACCGAATATGGCCATCTGGCAAAAATCATCGAGGTGGGCGCCGACCACACCTACGTGGCCTTCGAGCTGCACCCCGAAGCGCGGTTCCACGATGGCATGCCGGTGACGGCCGAAGACGTTGCCTGGACCTTCAATACGCTGCGCGAGAAGGGGCGGCCGACCTACAAGCAGTATTACGCCGACGTGGATCACGTTTCGGTGGAAAGCCCGCTGCGCGTGGTGTTCCACTTCAAGTCCGCCTCCAACCGCGAACTGCCCGCGATCCTGGGGCAGCTCGCGGTGCTGCCGAAGCACTGGTGGCAGGGCCGCGACTTCACCGCGCCGCTGACCGACCCGCCGCTCGGGTCCGGCCCCTACAAGGTCGGCCACTTCGAGTTCGGCCGCACGCTGACGCTGGAGCGGGTGCCCGATTAGTGGGCGCGCGATCTGCCGACCGGCAAGGGCTTGCATAATTTCGATCATGCGCACCGAGTATTTCCGTGATTCGACGGTGGCATTGCAGGCGTTCAAGGTCGGGGCAGGTGGATTTCCGGCGAGGAGAACATCTCCAAGGTGTGGGCGACCGAATACGATTTTCCCGCGTTCCAGAAAGGCTTTGTCAAGAAGCGCGCGTTTCCCTCGCGCATGCCCAGCGGGATGCAGGGATTCGTGATGAACACGCGCCGCAAGGTGTTTGCCGACCGGCGCGTGCGCGAGGCGATGACCTACGTGTTCGATTTCGAGTGGGAGAACAAGCACCCTATTCTTCGGCCTGTACATGCGCACCACCAGCTACTTCGCGGCACCGACTTCGCCTCCTCCGGCCTGCCGACCGGCGCCGAACTGGCGTTGCTGGAGCCGTTCCGCGACAAGTGCCGCCGGAGGTGTTCACCAGGAATTCAAGCTGCCGGTCACCGATGGCTCCGGCAACAACCGCGAGGGGGAGAAGCACGCCCTGAGCCTGCTGACCGCGGCCGGCTGGCGGGTGAAGGACCGCAAGCTGGTGGACGCGGACGGCAACCAGATGTCGTTCGAGATCCTGCTGGACGAGCCGAGCTTCGAGCGCGTGGTGCTGCCCTACGTGCAATGGGTCGAGCGGCTCGGCATCGTCGCGCGCGTGCGCACGGTCGACCCGTCGCAATACCAGCACCTGACCGACGAGTTCGACTTCGACATGACGATGGCCACCGTGCCGGGCACCGACAGTCCCGGCAACGAGCAGTTCGACAACTGGAGCTGCGCCAGCGCCAAGGAGATCGGCAGCGATAATCTCGCCGGCATCTGCTCCCCGGTGGTGGACGCGCTGATCGCCAAGGTGGTGGCAGCCAGCGACCGACCGCAGTTGCTGGCCGCCGCCCGGGCGCTCGACCGGGTGCTGCTGTGGGGCTGGTACCTGGTGCCGCATTTCCATATCGCGTCGGTGCGCACGGCGTGGTGGGATCGGTTCGGCTTCCTCGACGTGCCGGTCCGCGCCGGCGTCGCGTTCGACGCCTGGTGGGTGGACCCGGCGCGGGCGGCCGCCACGGATGCCGCACGGCGCGCCGGCCTCTGATGGGCGCCTATCTTGTTCGCCGGCTGCTGCTGGTGATCCCGACGCTGTTCGGTATCATTGCGATCAACTTCGCCGTGGTGCAGCTCGCGCCGGGAGGGCCGGTGGAGCAGATGATCGCCGAGCTGAAGGGCAAGGGCGGCGACACCACGGGCCGCATCTCCGGCGCCGGCGGCGCGGAGGTGGCGACATCTGCGGCCAATTCGACCTATCGCGGCCGGCGCGGGCTCGATCCGCATCTGGTCGACGACATCCGCAAGATGTTCGGCTTCGACAAGCCGCCGCTGGAACGTTTCTGGCTGATGTTGAAAGGCTATCTGACGTTCGATTTCGGCCGCAGCTTCTTTCGCGACAAGCCTGTGCTGACGCTGATCCTCCAGAAGATGCCGGTCAGCATTTCGCTCGGGCTGTGGTCCACGCTGCTGGTCTATCTTATTTCGATTCCACTCGGCGTCGCCAAGGCGGTGCGGGACGGCAGTCGCTTCGATCTGCTGAGCAGTCTGGCCGTGCTGGTGGGCTACGCGGTGCCGGGATTTCTGTTCGCAGTGCTGCTGGTCGTCGTGTTCGCCGGCGGCAGCTACGTGGAGTGGTTCCCGCTGCGCGGGCTGGCCAGCGAGGGGGCCGCGAGCTGGAGCTTCCCGGCGCGGGCGATGGACTACCTGTGGCACATGGTGCTGCCGACGACGGCGTTGGTGGTGGGCGGCTTCGCCACGCTGACGATCCTGACCAAGAACAGCTTCATGGAGGAAATCCGCAAGCAGTATGTGGTGACGGCGCGCGCGAAGGGCGCGAGCGAGCAGCGCGTGCTGTACCGTCACGTGTTCCGCAACGCGATGCTGCTGATCATCGCCGGCTTCCCGGCGGCCTTCATCGGCATCCTGTTCACCTCGGCGCTGCTGGTCGAGATCATCTTTTCGCTCGACGGCCTGGGACTGCTCGGATTCGAATCGGCGATCCAGCGCGACTACCCGGTGATGTTCGGCACGCTGTACATCTTCACGCTGCTCGGTCTGGTGATGCAGATCGTCGGCGACATGCATGTACACGATCGTCGATCCGCGCATCGATTTCGAGGCGCGGCGCTGATGCAGAAGCTGGCAGCGGAGGATGACCGGCCGCGCGTCATGCTCTCGCCGCTCACCCGGCGGCGGCTGGCGATTTTCCGCGCACATCGGCGCGGCTTCTGGTCGCTGTGGATTTTCCTGGCGCTGTTCTTCATCACGCTGTTCGCCGAGTTCATCGCCAACGACCGTCCGCTGGTGATCCATTACGAAGGCCACTGGTATTTCCCGGTGCTGCAGGACTACAGCGAGGACGCGTTCGGCGCCGACCTCATGCCGATCGAAGCCGACTTCACCGACCCCGATCTGCGGCACAGCGATCGCGCGCCAAGGGCTGGATGCTGTGGCCGCCGATTCCGTTCAGCTATGACACGATCGTCAAGAACCTGCCGGTGCCGGCGCCGGCACCGCCGAGCTGGACGCAACCTGCTCGGCACCGACGACCAGGCGCGCGACGTGCTGGCGCGGGTGATCTACGGGTTTCGCATCTCGGTGCTGTTCGGCTTCACGCTGACCATCCTGTCCTCGGCGATCGGTATCGTCGCCGGCGCGGTGCAGGGGTTCTATGGCGGCCTGACCGACCTGTTGTTCCAGCGGTTCATCGAAATCTGGTCCGGGATGCCGCAGCTCTATCTGCTGATCATCCTGTCCAGCATCATCGCGCCCGGCTTCTGGATTCTGCTCGGTATTCCTGCTGCTGTTCTCCTGGATGGGACTGACCGGGCTGGTGCGCGCCGAGTTCCTGCGCGGACGCAACCTCGACTACGTGCGCGCGGCCAAGGCGCTCGGCGTGTCGGATGTGGCGGTGATGTGGCGGCACATCCTGCCCAACGCGATGGTGGCGACGCTGACCTTCCTGCCGTTCACGCTGTCCGGCTCGGTGACGATCCTGGCGAGCCTGGATTTCCTGGGCTTCGGCCTGCCGCCGGGCTCGCCTTCGCTGGGCGAACTGGTGTCGCAGGGCAAGAACAACCTGCAGGCGCCGTGGCTGGGCATCACCGCCTTCGTGGTGCTGGGCGGCGTGCTGACGCTGCTGATCTTCATCGGCGAGGCGGTGCGCGACGCGTTCGACCCGCAGGCGCACTGCATCATGAGCCTGCTCGAAGTCGACAACCTGACGGTGACGTTCGGTTCGGCGCGCCGCCGTGGTGGAGACGTGTCGTTCACGCTCGATCGCGGCGAGACGCTGGCGCTGGTCGGCGAGAGCGGCTCGGGCAAGTCGATGACCGCGCTGTCGATGCTGCAATTGCTGCCGCATGGCGGCGTGGCGACCGGCGCGTGTGCTCGCTGGCCGGCCAGATCGGTGCTGGGCCTGCCGGAAGCCGAGCTGCGGCGGTTGCGCGGCGGCGTCGCCGGGATGGTGTTTCAGGAGCCGATGACCAGCCTCAACCCGCTGACCGAGATCGGCCGGCAGATTGCCGAGGCGGTGACGCTGCACCGCCTGCTGGCCGCGGGGCCGCGCTGCGCGGCGCGGGTGGTCGAGCTGCTCGACGCAGGCCGGCTTTCGCCGACGCCGAGCACCGGCTGGACGCGCTTGCCGCACCAGCTCTCCGGCGGCCAGCGCCAGCGGGTGATGATCGCGATGGCGCTGGCCAACGACCCGCCGCTGCTGATTGCCGACGAGCCGACCACGGCGCTGGACGTGACGATCCAGGCGCAGATCCTGAAGCTGCTGGCAGCGCAGAAGGCGGCGCGCGGCCTGGCGCTGCTGCTGATCAGCCACGACCTCGCCATCGTGCGCCGCTACGCCGACCGCGTGTGCGTGATGAAGGACGGGCGGATCGTCGAGACAGGCCGGGTGGACCAGGTGTTCAGCCTGCCCATCCATCCCTACACCTGCGCAGCTGCTCGCCGCCGAGCCGCGCGGCGCGCCGCCGCCGGTGCGCCGACGGGTCGCCGGTGTTGATGCAGGCGGATGCGGTGCGCGTGCATTTCCCGATCAGCCGGGCGTGCTGCGGCGCGCGGTCGCGCACGTGAAGGCGGTCGATGACGTCGTCGATCACGGTGCACGAGGGCGAGACGGTGGGGCTGGTCGGCGAAAGCGGCTCCGGCAAGTCCACGATGGGCTTCGCCATGCTGGGCCTCGCACCCGGCCACCGGCGGTATCCGCTTCGAGGGCAAGGATGTCCGCGGCGCTGGACAAGCGCAGCTGCGCGCAAGCTGCGCGCGCGGATGCAGATCGTGTTCCAGGACCCGTATGGCAGCCTGTCGCCGCGCCTGACGGTGGCCGAGATCGTGGGCGAAGGGCTTGCGGTGCATGAGCCGCCATCTGTCGCAGGCCGAGCGCGCGACGGCTGGTCGCCGAGTCGCTGGAGGAGGTCGGGCTGCCCGCCGGGGCCGCCGATCGCTACCCGCACGAGTTCAGCGGCGGCCAGCGCCAGCGCATCGCCATCGCGCGCGCCATGGTGCTCAAGCCGCGTTTCGTGGTGCTGGACGAGCCGACCAGCGCGCTCGACATGTCCGTGCAGGCGCAGATCGTCGAGCTGCTGCGGCGGCTGCAGCAGGACCACCAGCTCGGCTATCTGTTCATCAGCCACGACCTGAAGGTGGTTCGTGCGCTGGCTCACCGCATTGTGGTGCTGCGCCAGGGCGTGGTGGTGGAGCAGGGGGCGGCCGCAGACGTGCTGGCCCATCCGCGGGCAGACTACACCAAGGCGCTGATGGCCGCCGCCTTCACTTTGGAGGCGGACGAAAGCGGTGTAGTCGCCGCGTAACGAGCGGCACCGCAAACCAGGCGACCAGCGACGCGTTGGCGGGCTGCTGGCGTTCGGCTTCATGATCGCGTTCGGCTCGGCGGCAATCGGCGCCGCGGTCATGGCCATCGCCACCGAGGGTGCGCGATAGCTGCAAGCTTGTCAGTTAAGCTTGTCTCCGGCGGCGCGTGCAACTAACTGAGGGGCCATGAGCACTCACGACAGCAGCACCCACGATAATGTGGAGGCGGCCGCCGCCGCGGGCAGCGTGCCGCCGGATAGCCCGGCCCATCCGCCACAGGAG
Organism: uncultured Pseudomonadota bacterium; assembly: GCA_963764895.1. Lineage (GTDB taxonomy): Bacteria > Pseudomonadota > Alphaproteobacteria > Acetobacterales > Acetobacteraceae > CAVXUK01. Next base: position 477,216 of record CAVXUK010000004.1, on the reverse strand, counting down.
ACCGGCTTGGAAACGCCTGAAGACCTTATGGCCGCTGCCAGCGCCCGGATCGCCGCAGCTGGAGGCCGAACGCGACGACTTCAAGGATCGCTGGCTGCGCTCCGAGGCGGAGATCGCCAATGTCCGCGCCCGCGCCAAGCGCGAGGTGGACGAGACGCGGCAGTACGCGGTGCAGAAATTCGCCCGCGACGTGGTCGAGGCGGCGGAGAACCTCAAGCGCGGCCTGGACAGCCTGCCGCCCGCCGCACCGGACGAGCCGGAGATCGTGACCAGCTGCGCGACGGGTTCGCGGGCGTGGAACGCAGCTTCATCGGCCTGCTGGAGCGCAACGGCATCCGCCGCGAAGACCCGACCGGCGCGCTGTTCGACGCCAATCTGCACCAGGCGATGGCCGAGCAGGAGAGTCCGAGACCACCCGCCGGGCACCGTGCTGCAGGCCTGGACCAACGGCTGGACGCTGAACGGCCGCCTGCTGCGCCCGGCCATGGTGGTGGTCGCCAAGGCCCCCGCCTCGGCGTCTGCTGGCACGTCCGGCCACCCCCAGGGAGTGGCGGCGGGACGCGGATCGATACGACCGCTTAAGCACTGACATACACAATTACCGCGCACGCTGCTCTTGCCCGGGCGTGCGGTGCTGAATACATCCGGGCAAGGTTTTGACCTCGGGGACGACGGCGGTGCTGCCGGGCCGCCCGGGTCCGCTGCATAGGAGCATCGTTCAATGAGTAAGGTCATCGGCATCGACCTCGGCACCACCAATTCCTGCGTCGCGATCATGGAGGGCAAGGATGTCCGCGTGATCGAGAACAGCGAGGGCGCGCGCACCACCCCCTCGATCGTCGCGTTCAGCGATAGCGGTGAGCGCCTGGTCGGCCAGTCGGCCAAGCGGCAGGCGGTGACCAACCCGACCAACACGGTCTATGCCGTCAAGCGCCTGATCGGCCGCCGCTTCGACGACCCGATCGTTGCGAAGGACATGGCGCTGGTGCCGTACAAGATCGTCCGCGGCGACAACGGCGACGCCTGGGTCGAGGCGCGCAGCGAGAAATACTCGCCGAGCCAGATCAGCGCCTTCATCCTCAGCAAGATGAAGGAGACCGCCGAGGCCTATCTCGGCGAGACGGTCACCCAGGCGGTGATCACCGTGCCGGCCTACTTCAACGACGCGCAGCGGCAGGCCACCAAGGACGCCGGCCGCATCGCCGGGCTGGAGGTGCTGCGCATCATCAACGAGCCGACGGCGGCCGCGCTGGCCTACGGCATGGACAAGAAGAAGACCGGCACCATCGCGGTGTACGACCTCGGCGGCGGCACGTTCGACATTTCCGTGCTGGAAATCGGCGACGGCGTGTTCGAGGTGAAGTCCACCAACGGCGACACGTTCCTGGGCGGCGAGGACTTCGACGCGCGCGTGATCGATTACCTGGCCGACGAGTTCAAGCGCGAGCAGGGCATCGACCTGCGCCGCGACAAGCTGGCGCTGCAGCGGCTGAAGGAAGCCGCCGAGAAGGCCAAGATCGAGCTGTCCTCCTCCAAGGAGACCGAGATCAACCTGCCGTTCATCACCGCCGACGCCTCCGGGCCGAAGCACCTGGTGATGAAGCTGACCCGCGCGAAGCTGGAAAGCCTGGTCGACGATCTGATCAGCGCACGCTGGACCCGTGCCGCGCGGCGCTGAAGGATGCCGGCGTCAAGGCCAGCGAGATCGACGAGGTGATCCTGGTCGGCGGCATGACCCGCATGCCGAAGGTCATCGAGACGGTGAAGAGCTTCTTCGGCAAGGAGCCGGCCCGCAACGTCAACCCCGACGAGGTGGTGGCGATCGGCGCCGCCATCCAGGGCGCGGTGCTGAAGGGCGACGTGAAGGACGTGCTGCTGCTGGACGTGACGCCGCTGTCGCTCGGCATCGAGACGCTGGGCGGCGTGTTCACCCGGCTGATCGACCGCAACACCACGATCCCGACCAAGAAGAGCCAGACCTTCTCGACCGCCGACGACGGCCAGACGGCGGTGACCATCAAGGTGTACCAGGGCGAGCGCGAAATGGCGGCCGACAACAAGTTGCTCGGCCAGTTCGACCTGATGGGCATCCCGCCCGCGCCGCGCGGCGTGCCGCAGATCGAGGTGACGTTCGACATCGACGCCAACGGCATCGTGTCGGTCCAGGCCAAGGACAAGGCGACCGGCAAGGAACAGCAGATCCGCATCCAGGCCAGCGGCGGCCTGTCGGACGCCGACATCCAGCGGATGGTGAAGGAGGCCGAGGCCAACGCCGCAGCCGACAAGAAGCGGCGCGAGTTCGTGGACGCGAAGAACCAGGCCGACGCGCTGATCCATCAGGTCGAGAAGACGCTGAAGGAGAACGAGGGCAAGGTCGCCGCCCAGGACAAGGGCGAGGCCGAGGCGGCGGTGGCGGCGGCGCGTTCGGCGATGGAAGGCACCGACGTCGATGCGCTGAAGCAGGCCACCGAGCGGCTGAGCCAGTCGGCGATGAAGATCGGCGAGGCGATGTACAAGGCCCAGATGCCGGTGGCCCGGGTGGAAGGCCCTGCCGCGGGTGCGGCAGGCGCCGGGCGACGAGAAGGTGGTCGACGCCGAATTCGAGGAAGTCGACGACAAGAAGAAATCCGCCTGATCAGCCGGCGGACAGACCAGGACCGGACGCGCCCGCGCTTCAATGAAGGCGGGCGCATCCTCGTACCAGCGCCGCGTTGAGGGCTGAAGTGAGATGGCGAAACAGGACTATTACGTCACGCTGGGAGTTGGCCGTGAGGCAAGCGACGAAGACCTGAAGAAGGCGTATCGCAAACTGGCGATGCAGTACCACCCGGACCGCAATCCGGGAGACAAGCAGGCCGAGGCGAAGTTCAAGGAAGTGAACGAAGCCTATGACGTGCTGAAGGACGACCAGAAGCGCGCTGCCTATGACCGCTTCGGCCATGCGGCCTTCGAGCAGGGCGGCGGCGGTGGCGCCGGCGGGTTCGACTTCGCCGGCGGCGGCATCGGCGATATTTTCGAGCAGATGTTCGGCGATTTCATCGGCGGCCGGCGCGGCGGCGGCGGCGCGCGGCGCGCGCGGCGGCGCGGATATTCGTGCCGCGGTCGAAATCGACCTCACCGAGGCTTTTGCCGGCGCCAAGGCGACGTTGCGGGTGCCGACGCGGGTGACCTGCGAGGCGTGCAACGGCACCGGCTCGGAGAAGGGCGAACGATCCGGCAGCGATGCCTGCCCGACCTGCCGGGGGCGGGCAAGGTCCGTGCGCAGCAGGGCTTCTTCATCGTCGAACGCACGTGCCCGACCTGCGGCGGCCAGGGGCGCGTGATCCGCAACCCCTGCCGCATCTGCGCGGGCGCCGGCACGGTGCAGCGCGAGCGCTCGCTGCAGGTGCAGGTCCCGGCGGGCGTCGAGGACGGCACGCGCATCCGGCTGGCCGGCGAGGGCGAGGCCGGCGGCGCTGGGCGCGCCGGCCGGCGACCTGTATGTGCACGTCGCCATCCGGCCGCACGCGATTTTCCAGCGCGACGGGGCGACGGTGTTCTGCCGGGTGCCGCTGCGCATGACGCAGGCGGCGCTTGGGGCGGATGTCGAGGTGCCGGTCATCGACGGCACGCGCGCCCGCATGAAGATCCCGCCCGGGACCCAGACCGGCGAGCAGTTCCGCCTGCGCGGCAAGGGCTTCTCGGTGCTGCGCAGCGCCCAGCGCGGCGACATGGTGATCCAGGTGCAGGTGGAGACGCCGCAGAACCTGACGCCGCAAGCAGCGCGAACTGCTGGAGGAGTTCGAGGCCGAGGCTGGCGGCAAGGGCAGCCCAGAGCACGAGGGGTTCTTCGCCAAGGCGAAGGAGTTTTTTCAGGGGCGCACGTAGATCTGGACGCCTGCCGGCCGGTTGATGCGGTCCCGTTTTCCGTGATGGGCCGCGCAACTCCCCTGCTGAGGCAACGTTAAAAATTTATTCGCGGCGTTGTCCCCCCACCTACGCCGCGGACCGGGTGCCGGCGACGCGGCTCTCAACCAGCCGCGTCGCCACGGCGCCCATTTGCCGGGAGAGATAGCCATGGCGGCCCTCGATATCACGAATACGTCGCATCGCCTGATCGCTGGCTCCTTGGTCGCCGGCAGCGCCGTGTACAACGCGGAAGGCGAGAAGCTCGGCACAGTCGAGGACGTCATGATCGATCGGGTGTCCGGCCGGATCGCTTATGCGGTACTGAGTTTTGGCGGCTTCCTCGGCATCGGCCACCGGCATTATCCGCTGCCCTGGTCCACGCTCCATTACGACACGTCGCTCGGCGGCTACGTGGTGAACCTGGATCGCCGCATGCTGGAAGGCGCTCCTGCCTATGCCGACGACGCACCGGCCGACTGGGAGGATCACGTCTGGGGCCAGCGCGTGCACGACTATTACCACGCCGACCCATACTGGACGATTATGCCCTGACCCTTGGCCGGCTGGCCCTGGACGCCAGTGCGGCGGCGACGCACAGTTGACGCATGCGCAAGGGAATAGGAATCGCCGGCATCGCCGGGCGGATGGGCCGGGTGGTGGCGGAGGAAGTCCTGCCAGGCCGGGGCCGTGCTGGTCGGCGGCGTCGATCGGGCCGGCGTGACGGTACCGGGGGTGACGATGTTCGGGGATATCGCGGCCCTCGCGGCGGCCAGCGATGTCGTGGTGGACTTCACCCATGCCAGCACCGTCGGAACGGCATGCCGCCGTGTTGGCAGAGTCCGGGACAGGCGTGGGTGCTCGGCACCACGGGCCTTTCGCCCGAGGCTGATGCGGCGGTGGCGGCGGCGGCGACGGCGCATCGCGGTGGTGCAGGCGCCGAATTTCTCGCCGGGCGTAAATCTGGTTCTCGCGCTGGCCGAACGGATGGCGGCCGCGCTGCCGCCCGAGACCTACGACGCCGAAATCGTCGAGATGCATCACCGCCAGAAGGTCGATGCCCCGTCCGGCACGGCGCATCGGCGCTCGGCCGTGCGGTGGCGCGCGGGCGCGGCGTGATGCTCGAGGACGTCAAGCGAGAGCGGGCGGGACGGTCACACCGGCGCCCGCAAGACCGGCGCCATCGGCTTCGCCGCGTTGCGCGGCGGTCAGGTGGTGGGCGAGCACACGCTGCTGTTCGCGGCCGCCACCGAACAAATCGCCATTACCCACCGCGCCTTCGACCGCCGCGCGTTCGCCACCGGCGCGGTCCGTGCGGCGATATGGGCGGCTGCCAAGCCGGCCGGGCTCTACTCCATGATGGACGTGCTCGGCATGCGTTGATTAGACCCGCACCGGATGCCGATGCACTTGTCGGGCTCGTGAAAGGCTTGACCCCCATCGGGTGTTTCCGTCACACACCCGACCCGATCATTCCCCACCCCTCCGCACGCACGGAGACATTGCATGCGCGACAAGGGCGAATTCCTGTTCACTTCCGAATCGGTCTCGGAAGGCCACCCGACAAGGTCGCCGACCGGATCAGCGACACGGTGCTCGACACGTTCCTGGCCGCCGACCCGTATGCGCGCGTCGCCTGCGAGACGCTGGTGACGACCAACCGCATCGTGCTGGCCGGCGAGACGCGCGGGCCGGATACCATCACGCCGGAACTGCTGGCGCATCAGGCGCGCATGGCCGTGCATGACATCGGCTACGACCAGAACGGGTTCTCCTGGAAGCACGCCAAGGTGGAATGCCACCTGCACGCGCAGTCGTCCGACATCGCGCAGGGCGTCGACTCCGCCGGCAACAAGGACGAGGGCGCGGGCGACCAGGGCATCATGTTCGGCTACGCCTGCCGCGAGACGCCGACGCTGATGCCGGCGCCGCTCTATTACGCGCATCTGATCCTGCGCCGGATCAGCGAGCTGCGGCGCAACAAGGATCTGTCGGTGGCCGGGCTGCTGCCGGACGCGAAGAGCCAGGTGACGCTTCGCTATGTCGACGGTAATCCGGTCGGCGGCGACCAGCATCGTGCTGTCCACGCAGCATGAGGAAGGCGTGCAGCCAGGATCGCATCCGCGACATGGTGATACCGATTATCCAGACCAGCCTGCCGGAGGGCTGGATGCCGCCGGCCGACGAAATCTACGTCAACCCGACCGGCAACTTCGTCATCGGCGGCCCGGACGGCGATTGCGGGCTGACCGGGCGCAAGATCATCGTCGACACCTATGGCGGCGCCTCGCCGCATGGCGGCGGCGCGTTCAGCGGCAAGGACCCGACCAAGGTGGACCGCAGCGCCGCCTATGTCTGCCGCTATCTGGCCAAGAACGTGGTCGCGGCCGGGCTGGCCGACCGCTGCACGCTGCAGATCAGCTACGCGATCGGCGTCTCGCACCCGCTGTCGGTCTATGTCGAGCTGCACGGCAACCCGTATGACGTGGACGAGGCGAAGCTGGAGAAGACGCTGCGCGAACTGGTGAACCTGACGCCGCGCGGCATCCGCGAGCATCTGCACCTGAACCGCCCGATCTACGCCGTGACCTCCGCCTATGGCCATTTCGGCCGCGAGCCGGACGAGGAGAAGGGCACGTTCACGTGGGAGCGGACCGATCTGGTGCCGGCGCTGAAGGCGGCGTTCGGCCGCTGACGAATGCTGCCGGTCGGGCGCTGAAGCCGCCGCCCGACCGGCTGTATGGCCGCCAGCGCGGCCATAAGCTGCGGCCCGCGGCAGCAACGGCTGCTCGACGAGACGCTGCCGCGCCTGCGCTTCGATGCCGCGATGGCCGGCGACGCCGCGCGCTGCGTTTGTCGGTCCGGTCACCGATCTGTGGCTGGAAGTGGGCTTCGGCGGCGGCGAGCACGCGCTGGCGCAGGCTGCCGCCCATCCCGAGGCCGGCGCTGATCGCCTGCGAAGTGTTCGAGAACGGCATCTGCTCGCTGCTGTCGCGGCTGGTGCCGGAGGGCGGCGAGGCGACGGCGCCCGTGCCCGGCAATCTGCGCGCTGTGGGACGACGATGCGCGCGACGCTGCTCCGCGCGTTGCCGGATGCCTGCCTGGACCGGCTGTTCCTGCTGTTCCCCGACCCGTGGCCGAAGAGCCGGCACGCCAAGCGACGCTTCGTGCATCCGGCCCTGCTGCCGGAGATCGCGCGGGTGCTGCGGCCCGGCGCGGAATGGCGGATCGCCATCGGACGATCCGACCTATCAGGCCTGGGTCGCTGAGGTGCTGGCCAGACCAGACGCTGTTTCGCGTCGCCGGCGCCCGCGACGGTGCGGCCGGAGGGCTGGCCGCCGACGCGCTACGAGGCGAAGGCGGTGGCGGCGGGGCGGGCACCGCTCTACTGGATCGCCCAACGGGCGTAAGATGTCGCGGCGGCACGGCTGCTTGCCGCCGCCGAGATCGAGCGGGTGCCGCACTCTGCCGCCCCGGATGCAGGTGATTGGTGCGGGCGAGGTGCGCGTGCTTGATCTCGCCGATGCCGCGTGACATCGACGGCCACGCCTCTTGCAACCGGCGCCTCGCACGCCTAACTTCTGTTCACAAATTATCTTCCGCACCGTTTCGGAGGGTGGCCTTAACCGGCCGCCTTTTTTCGTTTGGACCCTGACCAACCCTATCACACCGGCCTGGAAGCCCGCATCGCCGACATCGTCGCGCCGACGCTAGCCGGCATGGGCTATGAGCTGGTGCGCGTCGCCATGCTCGGGCGCGAGCGGCCGACCGTGCAGATCATGGCCGACCGCGCCGATGGCGCGCAGATCACCGTCGATGACTGCGAGGCGATCAGCCACGCGGTCGGCGCCGTGCTCGACGTCGAAGACCCGATTCCTGGCCAGTGGGAGCTGGAGGTCAGCTCGGCCGGCATCGACCGGCCGCTGACGCGGCCGAAGGACTGGAACCGCTACGCCGGCCATCGCGGCGAAAGTCGAGCTTGTCGGTGCCGATCGATGGACGCAAGCGGTTTTCCGGCATCGTGCTCGGCGCCGACGAACGCACGCGCGACTGCGCCTGGACGACGGCGCGGAGGTGGCGCTGCCCTTGGGCCGACATCCGGCGCGCCAAGCTCGTGCTGACCGACGCGCTGATCGCCGCCACCGCCAACCCCTAACCGGACCAATTGAGAGGCCCGCCCATGGATACCGCCATTGCCCGCCCCGAACTGCTGCTGGTTGCCGACGCCGTCGCGCGCGAAAAATCGATCGACCGCGAGGAAGTGCTGGACGCGATGGAGCAGGCCATCCAGAAGGCCGGCCGCGCCAAGTACGGCCACGAGAAGGACATCCGCGCCACCATCGACCGCAAGACCGGCGACGTCCGGCTGTCGCGCTGGACCGAGGTCGTCGAGACGGTGGAGAACGAGGAGACGCAGATCCCCGTCCACATCGCCGCGCAAGTTCAAGCCGGAGATCAAGCTCGGCGAGTACCTGGTCGACCCGCTGCCGCCGATCGATTTCGGCCGCATCGCGGCGCAGACCGCCAAGCAGGTGATCGTGCAGCGCGTGCGCGAATACGAGCGCAAGCAAGCAGTTCGACGAGTTCAAGGACCGCGTCGGCGAGATCATCAACGGCGTGGTCAAGCGCACCGAATACGGCAACCTGATGGTCGATCTCGGCCGCGCCGAGGCGCTGCTGCGCCGCGACGAACTGATCCCGCGCGAGAGTTTCCGCAACGGCGACCGCGTGCGCGCCTACATCTACGACGTGCGCGAGGAGCCGCGCGGGCCGCAGATCTTCCTGTCGCGCACGCATCCGGGCTTCCTGGCGAAGCTGTTCGCGCAGGAAGTGCCGGAAATCTACGACGGCATCATCGAGATCAAGGCGGTGGCGCGCGACCCCGGCAGCCGCGCCAAGATGGCGGTGATTTCGCGCGACGCCTCGATCGACCCGGTCGGCGCCTGCGTCGGCATGCGCGGCTCGCGCGTGCAGGCCGTGGTGCAGGAGCTGCAGGGCGAGAAGATCGACATCATTCCCTGGTCGCGCGCAACGCCGCGACCTTCGTGGTGAACGCGCTGGCGCCGGCCGAAGTCTCCAAGGTGGTGATGGACGAGGAGGCCGGGCGCGTCGAAGTGGTGGTGCCTGACGACCAGCTCTCGCTCGCCATCGGCCGGCGCGGCCAGAATGTGCGCCTGGCCAGCGCAGCTGACGCGCTGGGACATCGACATCCTGACCGAGGCCGAGGAAAGCGAGCGCCGCCAGGAGGAATTCCGCCGCACGCACCGGCCTGTTCGTCGAGGCGCTCGACGTGGACGACGTGATCGCCGGCCTGCTGGTGACCGAAGGCTTCAACACGATCGAGGAACTGGCCTACACGCCGCCCGACGAACTGGCCTCGATCGAGGGCTTCGACGAGACCGTGGCCGAGGAGCTGATGCGCCGCGCCGAAGCAGTTCCTGGCCAAGCGCGACAGCGAGCTGAACGAGAAGCGCATCGCGCTGGGCGTCACCGACGAGGTCGCCGCGATCGAGACGCTGACGCCGGCCATGCTGGTGGCGCTCGGCGAGAAGGGCGTGAAGTCGCTCGACGATCTGGCCGATCTCGCCTCCGACGAGCTGGTGGAGATCGCTGGGCGAGGCGGGCGATGGACGAGGAGACCGCCAACGAGATCATCATGGCGGCGCGCGCGCATTGGTTCGGCGATGAGGCGCCGGCTGAGGGCGCGGAACACGACGCCGCCGCCGAAGAGGGCCTGGCTGAAGACGAGGCGATCGAGGATGAGGAGGCCGGCCACGACTGACACGGCGCCGGACTCGAAGCCGCAGACGACGGACGAGCCCGAAACCGGCCCGCTGCGCCGCTGTGTGGTGACGCGCGAGCGGTTGGCCAAGGAGCGGATGATCCGCTTCGTGGTCGGGCCCGAGCGACAGGTGGTTCCCGATCTGGCTGCACGGCTGCCCGGGCGGGGAATCTGGTTGAGTGCGCGGGGGGATGTGATAGAAACCGCACGCACCCGGGGCGCATTCGCCAAGGCGGCTCGTGGTCCGGTGACGGTGCCCCCCGATCTCCTTTCCGGTTTGCAGGCGGCGCTCGTGCGGCGGATCGGCGAACACCTGGGGCTTGCCCGACGCGCCGGGCAAGCCGTGGCGGGTTACAGCAAGGCGCGGGAGTGGCTGGACAAGGGCTCCGCCGGTCTGGTGGTGCAGGCGGCCGACGGCAGCGCGGAGGAGCGGGCGCGGTTTCTGGGCGCACTGGACGGGGCCGGTGGTGGCGCCGCTGGATGCGGCGGCGCTGGGCGCCATCTTCGGCCGTGACCAGGCGGTGCATGTCGCCGTCGCGGCGGGCGGCTGGCCGACAGAATTCGCACCGAGTCGGAGCGGCTGGCGGCCTGATGGCGTCGTTGGCGCGCGGCGCCGGACCCCGCGATGGAGCCGGGCCGAGGGATGACGACATAGGCGGCCGGCGGAGGACGCGGACCGGCGGCGTAGCCGAGTCATGATGGACGACCGCTCGGCCCAGCCGGGCGGAATGAACTGAAGATGCAGGCGGGTAGATGAGCGAAGGCAACGATCAGGACGCGGCCAAGGGCCGGCTTTCGCTGCGCCCGGCGGGCCGCATGGAGCTGGGCCGGACCGTGGATGCCGGATCCGTGCGACAGAGTTTCAGCCACGGCCGTTCCAAGGTGGTGCAGGTCGAGGTGCGCAAGACGCGCACGCCCGCCGGCCGCGCCGCCGCGCGGCCCAACACGCCGCCGCCCAGCGCGGCCGCAGGCGCGCCCTCGGCGGCCGCGCGCCCGGCGCCGGCGGCCGAGCGGCGCGTCCGCCGGCCGGCGCCGGCCGCGCGCTGACTGCCACGGAACTCGCCGCCCGCCAGCGTGTGCTGGCCGAGCAGCAGCGCGAGAACGCCAAGCGCGAGGCCGAGCGCCGCGAGCAGGAGAAGATTTCGATCCTCTCCGCCGCCGAGGAGGCACGCCGCCGCGAGGAAGAAGCGCGCAAGGCCGCCGAGGAAGAGGCGCGCCGCGCCGTCGAGGAACAGGCGCGTGCCCGTGAGGCCGAAGAGGAAGAGCGCCGTCGTGCCGCCGAAGAGGCGGCGCGCGCCGCCGCGCAGGAGGCGGTCGCCGGTGCCGCGGCCGCTGCCCCGGTGGTCGCTGCCGCCGCGCCGGCCGCGCGGCCAGCCGAGGACCGTCGTGTGCAGCGCCCCGCAGCCCGCCCGGCGCCTGGCGCCGCGCCGGCACTCCGGCCAGCGAGACGCTGCGGCTGAAGACGCCGCGTGTCGGCGAGGAGGAGGACGAGGCCCGTCCGGTCCGTCGCCCCGGTGCCGCGCCCGGCGGTGTCGCCCCGCGCAAGCCGCAGGTTGCGGCGCCGAAGAAGGGCGTCGACGACCGCCGCCGTGCCGGCAAGATCGACGTGCAGGCCGCCATCGAAGGCGAGGACGATCGCGTTCGCAGCCTCGCCTCGGTGCGCCGCCAGCGCGAGCGCGAGCGCCGTCAGGCGGAACTGGAGCTGCTGCGCTGCCGATCAGGTGAAAGTCGTGCGAGAAGTCGTGCTGCCGGACACCATCACGGTGCAGGAACTCGCCAACCGCATGGCGGCTCGCGCGCCGGATGTGATCAAGACGCTGATGAGGATGGGCGTGATGGCGACCATCACGCAGAGCCTCGACGCCGACACCGCCGAGCTGGTGGTGCAGGAATTCGGCCACCGCGTGAAGCGCGTCTCCGAGGACGACGTGGAGCTGGGGCTGGAAGGCGCCACCGACACCGATGCCGAACTGCTGCCGCGGCCGCCGGTGGTGACCGTGATGGGCCATGTCGACCACGGCAAGACCAGCCTGCTCGACGCGCTGCGCGCCACCGACGTGGCGGCGGGCGAGGCCGGCGGCATCACCCAGCATATCGGCGCCTATCAGGTGAAGCTGGCCGGCGGCGAACTGATCACCTTCATCGATACGCCGGGCCACGAGGCGTTCACCGCCATGCGCTCGCGCGGCGCCAGCGTGACCGATATCGTGGTGCTGGTGGTGGCCGCCGATGACGGCGTGATGCCGCAGACCATCGAGGCGATCCAGCACGCCAAGGCGGCCAACGCGCCGATCATCGTGGCCATCAACAAGATGGACAAGCCGGACGCCAACCCGAACCGCGTGCGCCAGGAACTGCTGCAGCTACGACATCGTGGTCGAGGAGATGGGCGGCGAGACGCAGGACGTGGAGGTGTCGGCGACCAAGCGCATCGGGCTCGACGAGTTGCAGGACGCCATCCTCGCTGCAGGCCGAAATTCTGGATCTGCGCGCCAACCCCGAGCGTCAGGCGGAAGGCTCGGTGATCGAGAGCCGGCTGGATCGCGGGCGCGGCCCGGTGGCGACCGTGCTGGTGCAGAAGGGCACGCTTGCACCAGGGCGACATCGTGGTGGCCGGCGCCGAGTGGGGCCGCGTACGCGCCATGCTCGACGACAAGGGCCGCCAGTTGAAGGATGCCGGCCCGTCCTCGCCGGTGGAGATTCTTGGTCTCGCCGGCGTGCCGACCGCGGGCGAGCCGTTCGTCGTGGTCGAGAATGAGAGCCGCGCCCGCGAGATCAGCGAGTTCCGCCAGCGCAAGGCACGCGACAAATATGCGGGCGCCGTGACGGCCGCGCGCGGCACGCTCGACCAGATGCTGGCCCGCATCCAGGCCGGCGAGCAGAAAGAGGTCGCCGTTCTGATCAAGGCGGACGTGCAGGGCAGCTCGGAGGCGATCCAGGCCACCGTGCTGAAGCTGGCGCACGAGGAGGTCAAGGTCCGCGTGCTGCTGTCCTCGGTCGGGCAGATCACCGAGAGCGACGTGCAGCTCGCCAAGGCGTCCAACGCCGTGATCATCGCCTTCAACGTCCGCGCCACAAGCCAGGCCCGCGAGCTGGCGCAGCGCGAGGGCGTGGATATCCGCTACTACTCGATCATCTACGACGTGGCGGACGACGTTGAGAAACTGGTGCGTGGCAAGGTCGCGCCGAAAGCCCGCGAACGCTTCCTGGGCTACGCCGAGATCAGAAAGGTGTTCGAGATCACCAAGGTCGGCAAGGTGGCCGGCTGCATGGTCACCGAAGGGCTGGTCAAGCGCGGCGCCGGCGTGCGGCTGCTGCGGCAGGGCGTGGTGATCCACACCGGCGAACTGACGCAGCTCAAGCGGTTCAAGGACGACGTGAAGGAGGTCGCGCGCGGCTACGAATGCGGCCTGTCCTTTGCCAACTTCAACGACTTGCAGGAAGGCGACGTGGTCGAGTGCTACGACACGGAGATGGTGCCGGGGTGAGCCACGGGTCTGCCAGGCCAGGGGCTTCCCCGAGAGGGTCTGGACGCGACAACCGGCCGGTGCACCAGGCCAAGCCGGCGTCGCAGCGGCAGTTGCGCGTGGCGGAGGAAATCCGCCACGTGCTGGCCGGCGTCTTCCTGCGGGGCGAGTTGCGCGACCCGGATCTGGCCGACGTGGCGATCACGGTGACCGAGGTTCGGGTCAGCCCGGACCTGAAGCACGCGACGGCGTTCGTGACCCGGCTCGGCCGGTCGGACATCGGCCAGAAGCTGCCGGCGTTGCGGCGGGCGGCACCGTTCCTGCGCGGCGTGCTGGCCAAGGCGCTGCGGCTGCGGGTGGCGCCGGAGGTATCGTTCCAGGCCGACACCAGTCTTGATTATGCGATGCACATCAACGATGTGCTGCATTCGCCGGAGGTGCGACGCGATTTGGAGTGACGGCGATCGCGAGCGGAGGCCGAACGCCTGGCGGCGGTCGAGGCTGAATTTATCGGCTGGTTGCAAGGCCCTGACCCTGATCTGCTTCGCCTGCAGATTTGCGTGGTCGGTGGCCCCCAATGGCGTCGTTCCAGACGAGGATGTCGTCTGCTGTCCAGGGCTGACCGGCTGCCTCCCGTTCGCGGCCCTTGCGTTCTACGGTGCGGTCTGCTTTTTCCCGCGCCCCGGCCGCAGCACCGTGTCGCGCCGCCGGAAGTCAAGGACTCCCATGCGTCAACGTAAACTCCGCGGCTTGCCGCTCGACGGCTGGCTGGTGGTCGACAAGCCGGCGGGGCTGACCAGCACCGATGTGGTCAACCGCGTCCGCCGCTGGTTCGACGCGCAGAAAGCCGGCCACGGCGGCACGCTCGACCCGCTCGCCACCGGATTGCTGCCCGTCGCGTTCGGTGCGGCCACCAAAACCGTGCCGTACGTGATGGACGGCACCAAAATCTACCGCTTCACGCTGCGCCTGGGCGAAGCGCGGGATTCGGACGACGCGGACGGCAAGGTCACCGGCAGCTCCGAAGCGCGCCCGACCGACGACCAGCTCCGCGCCGCCTTGCCGGCGCTGTGCGGTGACATCATGCAGGTGCCGCCGGCGTTCTCCGCCATCAAGGTGGCCGGCGAACGCGCCTACGACCTCGCGCGGTCCGGCGCCCCGCCGGTGCTGGAGGCGCGGCCCGCTCGCGTCGACCGGTTCGAACTGATCGAACGGCCGGACGCGGACCATGCTGTCTTCGAAGTCCAGTCGGGCAAGGGCGTCTATATGCGCAGCCTGGCACGCGACCTCGCGCTGGCTTGCGGCACGCTGGGGCATGTCGCAGCCTTGCGCCGGTTGCGGGTCGGTCCCTTCACCGAGGCGCAAGCGATTCCGCTGGACAAACTGGTCCGCGCGGAGGATACCCCGCCAACTTCCCCGGACCTCCTGCTCCCCGTTGCGACCGCGCTGGCCGACATCCCGGCGCTGGCCTTGACGGAGGCGGAGGCCTTCGGTCTTGGGCATGGTCAGGCCATCAGCCTGGTCACGCTCATGGGCCGCATTCCACAGGCGGCCAACCCCGATGGGGGGCTGGCCCGCGCCATGGCGGGGGGACGCGTGATCGGGCTGTGCCGGCTGCATGACGGCTGGCTGAAACCCGAACGGCTACTCTAGCCGGGCACGCGGTTGCCGCAACCCTTTTCAGGAGTACCGCGATGTCGCTGACCGCAGAGCGCAAGACCGCGCTCGTCGCCGAATATGCCAATGCCGCCGCCGATACCGGCAGCCCGGAAGTGCAGGTCGCCCTGCTGTCCGAGCGGATCGTCGGCCTCACCGAACACCTCAAGACGCACGCGAAGGATTTCCATAGCCGTCGCGGGCTGCTGGTGCTGGTGGGGCGCCGCCGGCGGTTGCTCGACTACCTCAAGGCCAAGGACCAGCGCCGCTATGAGACGCTGATCGGCCGCCTCAACCTGCGCCGCTGAGACCTGCGCTACAGACGGGCGCAGCCCGTGGTTCTGGCCGGCCGGCGTCACCATGTGACGTTGGCCGGCGCTTCACCCCGCGCCATGGTGGCACGGGGTAACGCCGACCGGGATTTCGTATCCCGTGCGCCGCGCGCGGCGGAACGACAGACGGATGATCCGACACCCACTTGGTTGGGGGTCGTGACGGCGCCTCAGGCCACATGGTCCGCGGCTGTGCCCAAAGTACAGACCGCCTCCCATGCAGCCCGAGTCGCCGTTCCCCACGATGGAGAGCGGATCGCCCCAAGTTGCCCGTCCGCATCGCGCACCCGACAAGGATGACGTGATGTTCAATTATTTTCGCAAGGAACTCGACTGGGGCGGCCGCAAGCTCGTCCTGGAGACCGGCAAGATTGCCCGCCAGGCCGATGGTGCCGTGATGGCGCGCTACGGCGACACCATCGTGCTCTGCACCGCCGTGGGCGTGCATACAACCAAGCCGGGGCAGGATTTCTTCCCGCTGACCGTGAATTACCAGGAAAAGGCGTTCGCGGCCGGCAAGATCCCCGGCGGCTTCTTCAAGCGCGAAGGCCGCCCCAGCGAGAACGAAACGCTGGTCTCCCGCCTGATCGACCGGCCGATCCGCCCGCTGTTCCCCGAGGGGTTCCGCAACGAGGTGCAGATCGTCGCGACCGTTCTGAGCCATGATCTGGAGAACGATCCGGACATCGTGGCCCTGGTCGGCTGCTCGGCCGCGCTCACGCTGTCCGGCATCCCGTTCTTCGGCCCGGTCGGCGCCGCCCGCGTGGCCTATATCGACGGGCAGTACGTGCTGAACCCGACCGCGGACCAGATCGAGAAATCGAAGCTCGATCTGGTGGTCGCCGGTACGTCCGAGGGCGTGCTGATGGTCGAGAGCGAGGCGAGCGAGTTGTCCGAGGACGTGATGCTCGGCGCCGTCAGCTTCGGCCACACGCATTTCCAGCCGGTGATCCAGGCGATCATCGAACTGGCCGAGCACGCGGCGAAGGAGCCGTGGGCGTTGCCGGAGCCGTCCGAGGAGCAGAAGGCGCTGGCGGCCCGTGTCGACGCGCTCGCACGTGTCCCGCTGGCCGAGGCGTACACCCACAAGCAGAAGCAGGCGCGCTACGAGCACGTCGCGGCCGCCAAGAAGACCGCCGCGGTGGCATTGGCGGAGGAAGGTCTGGACCCTGAGAAGGCCAAGGGGCTGTTCAAGGATCTGGAGGCGGATATCGTCCGCAACGCCATCCTGGACACCGGCTTGCGCATCGACGGCCGCGACACGCGCACGGTGCGCCCAATCGTCGCCGAGGTCGGCATCCTGCCGCGCGCGCATGGCAGCGCGCTGTTCACGCGCGGCGAGACGCAGGCGTTCTGCGTGGCCACGCTGGGCACCGGCCAGGACGAGCAGGTCATCGACGCGCTCGAAGGCGAATACCGCGAGCACTTCATGCTGCACTACAACTTCCCCCCGTACTCGGTTGGTGAAGCTGGTCGCATGGGCAGCCCGGGCCGGCGCGAGATCGGCCATGGCAAGCTGGCGTGGCGGGCCGTGCACCCGGTGCTGCCGCCCAAGGACAAGTTCCCGTACACGCTGCGCGTGGTCAGCGAGATCACCGAGAGCAACGGCAGCTCCTCCATGGCGACGGTATGCGGCAGCTCGCTGGCGCTGATGGACGCCGGCGTGCCGCTGGCCCGCCCGGTGGCCGGCATCGCGATGGGGCTGATCAAGGAGGAGCGTGGCTACGCGGTGCTGTCGGACATCCTTGGCGACGAGGACCACCTCGGCGACATGGATTTCAAGGTCGCCGGCACCGAGGCGGGCGTGACCTCCTTGCAGATGGACATCAAGATCACCTCCATCACGCCGGAGATCATGCGCGTGGCGCTCGATCAGGCGCGCGAGGGGCGGCTGCATATCCTGGGCGAGATGGCGAAGGCGCTGACCGGGGCGCGCAGCGACGTGGCCGCGACGGCGCCGCGCATCACCATCATCAACGTGCCCAAGGAGAAGATCCGCGAGGTCATCGGCACCGGCGGCAAGGTGATCCGCGAGATCGTCGAGCAGACCGGCTGCAAGATCGACATCGAGGATGACGGCACGATCAAGATCGCTTCTACCGAAGCCGACCGGGCGCAGGCGGCGATCGACTGGATCCGCGGCATCGTGGCCGAGCCCGAGATCGGCGTGATCTACAACGGCAAGGTGGTGAAGACGGCCGATTTCGGCGCGTTCGTCAACTTCCTGGGCTCGCGCGACGGGCTGGTCCATATCAGCGAGCTGGCGCAGGGCCGGGTGGCCAAGACGACGGATGTCGTCAATGTCGGCGACGCGGTGAAGGTGAAGGTGTTGGGTTTCGACGAGCGCGGCAAGGTCAAGCTGTCGATGCGGGTCGTCGATCAGGCAACCGGTGAGGATATCGGTGACAAGATCGGCCCCAAGGGCGGCCGGGGCGACCGCAGCGCGGCCGCGGAATGAAGCCTGACGAAGCATGAGTGTTGGCCGCGCCCGTACACAATCTCGTGCGAATGGGCGCGGCTTGTATTACGATATCATTACGGGGACATCGGCCGGATCGGGTGTCCGTAGGTCTGGTGGGCGCGGCCGGTTGGCACGTGCGCGTGCGTCGGCGCGCGGGAGATGAGGCGATGAAGGCGATCAATGCGATTCGCATGGGCGGGGTGGAACTTTTGCCGCTGGTCGAAGGCGGCAAGGGCGTCGCGGTTTCCAACGGCGTCACCTCCGGCCACTGGGCGGCCAGCGGCGGTGCCGGCACGTTCTCTGCCGTCAACGCCGACAGCTATCGACGCCGACGGCAAGCCGATCCCGCAGGTCTACCACGGCAAGACCCGGCGCGACCGCCACGAGGAGCTGATGCGCCTACGCGATCGACGGTGGCATCGCCCAGGCCCACCGGGCGTACGAGATCTCCGGCGGCAAGGGCCGCATCCATGCCAACATCCTCTGGGAAATGGGCGGCGCCGAGCGCGTGATCACCGGCATTCTGGAAGGCGCGCGCGGGCTGGTGCACGGCCTCACCTGCGGCGCCGGCATGCCGTATCGCCTGGCGGAGATCGCCGCCAAGTTCAACGTGCACTACTACCCGATCGTCTCCTCCGCCCGCGCCTTCTCGGCGCTGTGGAAGCGCGCCTATTACAAGGCGGCCGCATCTGCTGGGCGGCGTGGTCTATGAAGACCCCTGGCTGGCCGGCGGCCATAACGGCCTCTCCAACGGCGAGGACCCGAGCGAGCCGGAAGACCCGTTTCCGCGCGTGCTCGCGCTGCGCAAGATGATGCGCGAATTCGGCCTGGGCGATACGCCGATCATCATGGCCGGCGGCGTCTGGTGGCTGGAGGAATGGGAGGACTGGATCGACAATCCGGATCTCGGCCCGGTCGCCTTCCAGTTCGGCACGCGCCCGCTGCTGACGCAGGAAAGCCCGATCGGCCGAGCTGGAAGCAACGGCTGCTGACGCTGAAGAAGGGCGACGTGTTCCTCAACCGCTTCTGCCCGACCGGGTTCTATTCCTCGGCGGTGAACAACGACTTCATCCAGGAACTGCGCGGCCGCAACGAGCGGCAGGTGGCCTACACACCGAGCCAGTGGGCGAGCATATCGTCGAGTATGGCGTCGGCGCGCGCAAGCGCTCGGTCTATCTGACCGACGCGGATATGGCGCGCGTGCGCAGAATGGGAGGAGCAGGGCTTCACCGAGGCGCTGCGCACCCCGGACAATCACGCTGATGTTCGTGACGCCGGAGGCCGAGCGCGAAATCCTGGACGACCAGGTCGACTGCATGGGCTGCCTCAGCCAATGCCGGTTCTCCAACTGGAGCCAGCAGGACCCGGACTTCGACAACGGCAAGAAGGCCGATCCGCGCAGCTTCTGCATCCAGAAGACGCTTGCAGACGATCGGCGCACTGCCGACAGCGACGACGTGATGGAGCATAACCTGATGTTCGGCGGGCATAACGCCTACCGCTTCGCGTCGGATCCATTCTATTCCAATGGCTTCATCCCGACGGTGCGGCAACTGGTCGAGCGTATCCTCACCGGCCGCTGACCGCCCGTCGGCGAGGGGACGCGGGCCGGATGCTCAACTCCATTCTTGCCGCGATTACGTTGGCCCTCTGGGCGACCGCGTACGGGCTGTATTTCGCCCGTGACGTGCGGCGGTGGTGGAAGCTGCGCCCCAAGCGCCGTGCGCAGGCCGTGGCTGCGCGCGCGCGGGCCATCGAGGCCTACGCCGCATGGACCCGCAACATTCCGCCGCCACGCTCACGCGTGCCGGTGATGCCGGTGCCGCTTCCGGAACCGCATACTGCGCAAATCGTGCCGTTCCCCCGTGCACGGCGCCGCGGCCGGCGCTGACGCGCGGCTAGCCTGCGGCTGAGTCCAGGGCGCCCGCGCCATCCCAACCTGACGAACTAGCAGGCTGCTGCGATCGCGGTCCTCATCCGTGGCGTGATGGGAACATAGTGTGACGCAAAAGCCATCGCGCCCGGCTACGCATCTGTGCGTAACCGGACGTTCACGGAATTGTAATCATACGGTCACGACGCCCTGTTACCCCGCGCCGGTAACGGCACGGTGACCAATCCGAGTAGTGCCGGAGCATGAACGACAGGAAGACCGGCCTCCATGAAAAAATATTTTAAGTACGGCGTCTCTGCCGCCGCCGTCGCGACGGTGCTCGGCGGGCTCGGCGCGGCCACCCCGGCAGCCGCGCAGGATGCGACCTCGATCCAGGCGATCCAGAAGCAGATCCAGCAATTGCAGTCGGAACTGCGCAAGCTGCAAGCCGACGCCACGGCCCGCGACGCCGCGCTGAAGCAGGCGCAGGGCGAGGCCGCGCAGGCCCGCGCCGCCGCCGCCGACGCCCAGAAGAAGGCCGCTGCCTTCACGCTGGCGGTGCCACCGGCCGCCTCGCCGGCCTCGGCCATCGTGACCATCCCGCCGAACGACAGGGACGCAAGCGGCACGCCGTTCTACAACCCAAAGAAGCCGAACGGGTCGTTCAGCCTCGGCGGCGTCACCGTCACGCTCGGCGGGTTCGCGGAACTCGACGGCATCTACCGCAGCGCCAACGAGAGCCGCGGCACCGCCACCAGCTATACGGGCATCCCGTTCCCGAACACCGCCGACGGCCATATGAGCGAGTTGCGCCTGACCGCGCAGCAGACCCGCATGTCGATGCTCGCCCAGGGCAATGCGACCGACAAAATCCTTGTGTCGGGCTACGTCGAAGCCGATTTCCAGAACGATTCCGGCACCGCCAACTCGACGCAGACCGACAGCTATACGCCGCGGCTGCGCCAGGCCTACGCGCAGGTCGACGACCTGGCCGACGGGCTGCATCTCGACGCGGGCCAAATCTGGACGCTCGCCACGTCGTTCAAGTCCGGCCTCATTCCGCGTGCCGAAGTCGCGCCGCTGACCATCGACACCCAGTACCTGCCGGGCTACGTGTTCGCGCGCGTGCCGGAAATCCGGCTGACGAAGGATTTCGGCGGCAAATACTGGCTCGCAGTGGCGGCCGACGACCCGCAGACCGTGATCGGCGGCACCGCACCGTCGCTGTCCGGCGAGAGCGTGGTGACGACGTTGCCACTGCTCGGCGCCGGCGGCCTCAACCCGACGCAGGCCTACACCTATAGCGTCGCGCCCGACATCATCGCGAAGGCCGCGGCGGATACCTTCCTCGGCCATTACGAGGTATTCGGCGTGGCGCGCTGGTTCAGCGACCGCACCGAGTACACGACCGCCGCGAATGTCGGGAAGGATGACACCTTCACGTCAACGGGTGGCGGTATCGGTGCTTCGGCGTACGTGCCGCTCCTTCCCGGGCGCCTCGAATTCACCGGCAACGTGATGTACGGCGACGGCATTGGCCGCTACGGCGCCGGCGGCCTTCCGGACGTGACCTACAAGGCCAACGGCGAGCTGACGCCGCTGCGCGAAGTGATGGGCACTGTCGGACTGGTCGGGCATCCGACACCGGCATTCGATGTCTATGGTTATGCCGGCATCGATCAGGTCGAAAAGAACGAGTCCCTCAACGGCAAGACGCTTGTCGGCTACGGGCCCGGCATCGGCAGCAACGCGGGCTGCGATACCGAGGACTCGGGCGCGTTCTCGCCCGCGTTGACCTGCAACGCCAACAACCGCCAGCTCGCCGAGCTGACGGCCGGCTTCTGGTGGCGCTTCCTGCAAGGCTCCTACGGCACGGTGCAGGCCGGCGCGCAGTATGGCTTCGTTGAGCGCACCACCTTCGACACCACGGGCGGCTCCAAAACCGCGCCGGAGAACCTCGTCTACACCGGGTTCCGCTACACGCCGTTCCAATAAGCCTTCGCTCCATCGGCCGGGCGGCCCGTCGCGACAGCGGCGGGCCGTTTGCCGTTGCGGGTACCGCCGCCGGCATGGGAGCGTGCCGCCACCATGACGATGACACCTTCCAAATCCCGCGACACCCCGGCCGCTGGCCATCGCCTGATCCTTCGCGTCGACCTTGCCTCCGGCGCCCGTATCGGGCCGGGCAAGGTGGCGCTGCTGGAGGAGATCGGCCGCAGCGGCTCGATCTCGGCGGCTGGTCGGGCGCTGCGCATGTCGTACCGCCGCGCCTGGGAACTGGTCGAGGACCTGAACCGCCACCTCGGCACGTCGGTCGTTACCACCGCCGCCGGCGGCCCCGGCGGCGGGGGGGCGCGGCTGACCGAGGCGGGACAGGCCGTCGTCAGCAGTTATCGCGCGCTGGAGGCCGCCACGGCAGAGACCGCGCGGCCACACCTCGCGGTGCTGGAACAGGTCTGCCGCCGCTCCGACTGACGGCTAGTGAGTCCGCCCGCGTCCGGTGACGGCCTGCAAGGCGTCGATGCGACGGGACGCCTCGGCCTTTGACAGCGAGGGATCGAACGCTTCGCCCGCCTCCTCGCTGAGCGTCTTGAGGTAGGAGGCCTGGGCGCCAGTCATGGTTTCGTCGCCGGTGGTCCAGTCGGCCGGGTCTTTGACCGCGTTGCCGGGTTGGTCGGGATCGGGGGTTTTGGGGTTCGTGCTCATCACGCCGAAACGCGCCGTGCCGGCCGATGTTCCCGTTTCGCCCCGCTGCCGCGCGTGCCGGGGATTCAGCCCTGCCAAGCGTGAACCACGCTTGCGCCGCGTCGCGCGGAACGCTAGGCGAAATATCCGGCCGGCCATCGGGGCTGGCGAAATCGGAGATGTTCCATGGGCTACAGGGTCGCGGTCGTCGGCGCCACCGGGGCGGTCGGGCGCGAAATGCTCAAAACCCTGGCCGAGCGGAATTTCCCGATCAAAGACGTCGCCGCCGTCGCCTCGGGCCGCTCCGCCGGCTCGCAGGTCTCGTTCGGCGAGAAGACCGTGCTGACGGTGCAGAACCTGGAAAGGTTCGATTTCACGGGCTGGGATATCGGCCTGTTCAGCCCGGGTGCCGCGATCTCCGCCGTGCATGCGCCGCGCGCCGCCGCTGCCGGCTGCCTCGTCATCGACAACACCAGCCAGTTCCGCATGGACCCGGACGTGCCGCTGGTGGTGCCCGAGGTGAACCCGGAGGCGCTTTCCCGCATCCGGCGCGGCATCGTCGCCAACCCGAATTGCTCGACGATCCAGATGGTCGTGGCGCTGAAGCCGCTGCACGACCGTTTCCGGATCAAGCGGGTCGTGGTCGCCACCTATCAGTCGGTGTCTGGCGCCGGCAAGGAAGGCATGGACGAGCTGTTCGTCCAGACCAAGGCCGGCTTCGTCAACGACCCGATCCAGCCGGAGCATGTTCACCAAGCAGATCGCCTTCAACTGCATTCCCGCATATCGACGTCTTCATGGACGACGGTTCGACCAAGGAGGAATGGAAGATGACGGTCGAGACCCGCAAGATCCTCGACCCCGACATCAAGGTTATCGCCACCTGCGTGCGCGTGCCGGTGTTCATCGGCCACGCCGAGGCCGTGCATGTGGAGTTCGAGCTGCCGGTCACCGCGTCCGAGGCGCGGGCCGTGTTGCGCGATGCGCCGGGGGTGACGGTGGTCGATACGCGTGAGGATGGCGGTTACATCACGCCGCTGGAAAGCCAGGGCGAGGACGCGACCTTCGTCAGCCGCATCCGCAAGGACCCGACCGTCGAGCACGGCCTGGCGTTCTGGTGTCGTCTCCGACAATCTGCGCAAGGGCGCGGCGCTGAACGCGGTGCAGATCGCCGAGACGTTGGTGGCTCAGGGACTGCTGGCCCGCAAGGCCGCCTGAGCCGTGCATGTCGCCGGCCGCGCCGCGTTGACCGTGCGCGCGGTCGCGACTAAGCAAACGTCAGCGACGCTGCCTGATCTCGCAGGAGGTCCGCGGCATGACCGATATTCGCGACGCGCTGATGGTTGGCCGTACCAGCGACGGCAAGTTGTCGCATCGGCCATTGTCGCCGCATCTTCAGGTGTATCGCCCGCAGATCACCTCGACGCTGTCCATTCTGCACCGCGCCACCGGCGTCGCGCTGTCGGTCGGTACGCTGCTGCTGGTGTGGTGGCTGGTGGCCGCCGCGCGCGGCGAGGACGCCTACGCCACGGTGTCGGGCTTCCTGCGCTCGGCGATCGGGATCCTGCTGCTGTTCGGCTGGATCGGTGGCGCTGTGGTATCATTTCTGTGACGGCCTGCGGCATCTGGCCTGGGATGCCGGGCTCGGCTTCGACCTTGCCCATGGTTCACAGCAGCGGCTGGGCCGTGGTGATCGCGACCGCGGTGCTGACCGTGCTGACCTGGATTCTCGTCGCCATCGTCGCGTGAGCAAGCAGAGGACGCCCAGATGAGCGAGACCGCCAAAGCCTCCGCACTGAAAGGCGCCCAGGGCGCCACCGTGCAGGTGATGCGCAGCCAGCTGGGCCGGGTGCGCGGGCTCGGGCCGGCGCGCAGCGGCACCGCTCATTGGTGGGCGCAGCGGCTGACCGCGGTCGCGCTGGTGCCGCTGACGCTGTGGTTCGTCGTCTCGGCTCTCCGCCTGACCGGCCTGCCGCGCGCGAGCATGGTCCACTGGGCGGGCAACCCGATCAATGCCGCACTGCTGGTGGCGCTGGTGATCGCCACATTCCACCACATGCAACTCGGGCTTGCAGGTGGTGGTGGACGACTACGTCCACAGCGAAGGTGCACGGATGGCGACTGCTGCTGTTCGATGAAGGGCGTGTGCTGCGCTGCTGGGCCTGATCGCGCTGGTCGCGGTGCTGAAGCTCGCCTTCTCGGGTTGAATTCGCGGGTGGCCGAGGCCCCCGATCCTGGACGGACCGATCATGAACGCGATCACGAAGCCCTCCCTCGGCGCCTACAAGATCATCGACCACACCTACGACGTGGTGGTGGTCGGCGCCGGCGGCTCCGGCCTGCGCGCGACGCTCGGCATGGGCGCGGCCGGGCTGAAGACCGCCTGCATCACCAAGGTGTTCCCGACCCGCAGCCACACCGTCGCGGCGCAGGGCGGCATCGGCGCCGCGCTCGGCAACATGGGCGAGGACGACTGGCGCTGGCACATGTACGACACCGTGAAGGGGTCGGACTGGCTGGGCGACCAGGACGCCATCGAATACATGTGCCGCGAGGCGATTCCGGCGGTCTACGAGCTGGAACATTTCGGCGTGCCGTTCAGCCGCACCGAGGATGGCCGGATCTATCAGCGCCCGTTCGGCGGCCACATGAAGGACTACGGCAAGGAGCCGGCGCATGCGCGCCTGCGCCGCCGCCGACCGCACCGGCCACGCCATCCTGCACACGCTGTATCAGCAGAGCCTGAAGCACGAGGTCGAGTTCTTCGTCGAATATTTCGCCCTCGACCTGATCATGGACGAGGAGGGCGCCTGCCGCGGCGTGATGGCCTGGTGCCTGGAAGACGGCACCATCCACCGCTTCCGCGCGCAGACGGTGGTGCTGGCGACCGGCGGCTATGGCCGCGCCTATCTCTCCTGCACCTCGGCGCACACCTGCACCGGCGACGGCGGCGGCATGGTGCTGCGCGCCGGCCTGCCGGTGCAGGACATGGAATTCGTGCAGTTCCACCCGACCGGCATCTTCCCGGCGGGCTGCCTGATCACCGAAGGCGCGCGCGGCGAGGGCGGCTATCTGACCAACGCCGAGGGCGAGCGCTTCATGGAACGCTACGCGCCGACCGCGAAGGACCTGGCCAGCCGCGACGTGGTGTCGCGCTCGATGACGATCGAGATCAACGAAGGCCGCGGCTGCGGTCCGAACAAGGACCACATCCTGCTGCATCTGGAGCATCTCGGCGCCGAACTCCTGCATGAGCGCCTGCCCGGCATTTCCGAGACCGCGCGGGTGTTCGCCGGCGTCGATGTGACCAAGGAGCCGATCCCGGTGCTGCCGACCGTGCACTACAACATGGGCGGCATTCCCACGAACTATCACACCGAAGTGCTGCGCCCGACCGCCGACGATCCGGACGCGGTGGTGCCCGGCCTGATGGCGGTCGGCGAGGCGGCCTGCGTCTCCGTGCACGGCGCCAACCGGCTCGGCACCAACTCGCTGCTCGACCTGGTGGTGTTCGGCCGCGCCGCCGCGCATCGCGCCGCGGAGATCGTCAAGCCCGGCGCCAGCCAGGCGCCGCTGCCGGCGAAGGCCGGCGAGGCGTCGCTGGCCGGCTCGACCGCGCCCGCCACGCCAAGGGCGGCACGCAAGGTCGCCGAGCTGCGGCTGACCAGATGCAGCGCACGATGCAGAGCCATGCCGCGGTGTTCCGCAACTGCGAGAGCCTGACCGAAGGCGTCGACAAGATGCAGCGGCGTGTGGCCGGGCCTGGCCGACATGTCGGTGTCCGATCGCAGCCTGATCTGGAACGCGACCTCGTCGAGGCGCTGGAACTGCACAACCTGATGGGCAACGCGATGACCACGATGGTCGGCGCCGAGGCCCGCAAGGAAAGCCGCGGCGCGCAGGCGCATGACGACTATCCCGGATCGCGACGATGCCGAACTGGATGAAGCACACGCTGGCCTGGTGCGACGACGACGGCGACGTGCAGCTCGGACTACCGCCCGGTGAAGATGCAGACGCTGACCAACGAGGTCTCCGTGTTCCCGCCGAAGAAGCGCGTCGTATTGAGCGCAGCGTCGCAGGTTCCGGCGACGGATAGGGACATGGCCGAATTCACGCTCCCGGAGAATAGCAAGGTGCGGCGCGGGCAAGACCTTCAAGGCGCCGGCCGGCGCCAAGCGCGTGCGGAATTCAAGATCTATCGCTGGAACCCCGATGACGGGAAGAATCCGCGTACCGACACCTACGAGATCGATCTCGACGCCTGCGGCCCGATGGTTCTGGACGCGCTCATCAAGATCAAGAACGAGATCGATCCGACGCTGACCTTCCGCCGCTCCTGCCGCGAGGGCATCTGCGGCTCCTGCGCGATGAACATCGACGGCACCAACACGCTGGCCTGCCTCAAGCCGATCGAGGAGGTGAAGGGCGCGGTGCGCATCAACCCGCTGCCGCATATGCCGGTGGTGAAGGATCTGGTGCCCGATCTGACGCAGGCCTACGCGCAGTTGCGCAGCGATCGAGCCGTGGCTGCAGAGCCGACACGCCGCCGCCGCCGGATGGCGAGCGGCTGCAAAGCAAGGAAGAGCGCGCGAAGCTCGACGGGCTGTGGGAGTGCATCCTGTGCTTCTGCTGCACCACCTCCTGCCCGAGCTACTGGTGGAACGGCGACCGCTATCTCGGGCCCGGCGGTGCTGCTGCAGGCCTATCGCTGGATCGCCGACAGCCGCGACGAAGCACCGGCGAGCGGCTGGATGCGCTGGAAGATCCGTTCAAGCTGTATCGCTGCCACACCATCATGAACTGCACCCAGACCTGCCCGAAGGGCCTGAACCCGGCCAAGGCGATCGGCGAGATCAAGCAGCTGATGCTGGAACGGAAGGTGGGCTAGCGGTCTTCGGCGCCGCCATGTTCGCAGGCGACGTCGCGACCCCCGCCGGCCGCCGCGCCGCCTGGATCGACAGCCTGTTCGTCGACCATGCGGTGTTCCGCACCGTCTGGGACAATTTTGTCCGCGTCGTCCCCGGCAAGCTCTACCGCTGCAACCATCCGACGCCTGCCCGCCTGGCAGCGCTGACGCGCCGGCTACGGGCTGCGCACGCTCGTCAACCTGCGCGGCCACCGGCGCTGCGGCTCGGATGCGCTGTCGCGCGAGGCGGCCGGGCGGCTCGGTCTGGACCATATCGACATGGCGTTCGAAAGCCGCGGCGCGCCGCACCGCGACCGCATCCTGCGCTTTCACGGCATCTATACCGCGATGGCGGACGCCGGCGCTGATGCACTGCAAGTCGGGCGCCGACCGCGCCGGCCTCGCCGCCGGCCTCGGCATACTGTTCGAGGGCGGCACGGCAGCGCGATGCGCTGCGCCAGCTGTCCTGGCGCTTCGGCCATTTCAGCCGCTCGCGCACCGGCATTCTGGACGCGTTCTTCATGCACTACGCCGACGGTGGCGGAGGGCAGAATGCCGTTCCTGGACTGGGTGCGCGACGGACTACGACGAAGCACGCGCTGCGCGCGACGTTCCGCGCCAGCGGCCTGTCCAGCTTCATCAACGACCGGGTGCTGGCGCGGGAGTAGTCGTCCGCCCTGTTCCGGTTCTCAGCGAAGCGTCGTGCGCCGTATCCGATGAGCTGCAAATAGCGTCCGTCGTGACCACGCAGACATCGGTTTCGCCCCCGGTCACAACGATTGTATCGGTGCCGCGCCTGCAGGCGCGCGTGCAACGTGGCGTCGGACCAGGGCGAGTAGGCTCGCTTGGCGAGCACGTCGGCAGGCGGTACGAAGCGGATGAGTTCAGGGACCAGTTGGATCATGTCGGCGCCGAGGTTCGCGGCCGTCATCTAGCTCCAGCGCTGCATGTCCCGGCTTCACGCCTTCGGCACGTTGCGCGCCAACTCATCGAGCCAGGCCGCGGCGTTGCCGTCGGAAGGCGCGCGCCAGTCGCCGCGCGGGGAGAGCGAGCCGCCCGCAGACCACTTTGGGGCCGTTCGGCATGGCGGAGCGCTTGAACTGGCTGAAGGCGAAGAACCGCTGCAGGAACAAGTTCCAGCCATTTTCGGATCTCGCCAAGGCTGTATTGCGTCCGCCGCGCTTCGGGAAAATGCGCCGGCCAGGCGCCGATCTGCGCGTCCGCCCAGGCATGCAGCGCCAGGAAGGCGATTTTCGAGGGCCGGAAACCGTAGCGCAGCGTGTAATACAAATTGAAATCCTGCAGCGCGTAAGGGCCGATTTTGGCTTCCGTGCTCTGCGGCGTGGCGCCTGCCTCGACCGGGACGAGTTCCGGCGAAATTTCCGTGTCCAAAATCGCTTCGAGCGTGTCGCCGACCGCATCGCCGAACTGGCCGGAGCGCGCCACCCAGCGGATCAAGTGCTGGATCAGCGTCTTCGGGACACCGGCATTGACGGCGTAATGCGACATCTGGTCGCCGACGCCGTAGGTGCACCAGCCGAGCGCGAGTTCGGAGAGATCGCCGGTGCCGATGACGAAGGCATTGTTCTGGTTGGCGAGGCGGAACAGATAGTCGGTCCGCAACCCCGCCTGCACGTTCTCGAACGTGATGTCGTAGACCGGCTCGCCCTGGCCGAAAGGATGACCGAGATCGGCCAGCATCTGCCGCGCGGCGGGGCGGATGTCGAGTTCGCTGCGCGCTGGTGCCAAGGCTGGTCATCAGGCGCCAGGCATTGGCCTTGGTGTCTTCGCCGGTGGCGAAGCCGGGCATGGTGTAGGTGAGAATATTGCTGCCGCGGGCAGGCCCAGCCGGTCCATGGCGCGGGCCGCGACGATCAGGGCATGGGTCGAATCAAGGCCGCCGGAAATGCCCAGAACCACGTGCTTGAGACCGGTCGCACGGAGCCTTTGCACCAGACCGGAAACCTGAATGTTGTAGGCTTCATAGCAATCCTGCTCGAGCCGCGCCGGGTCGGAGGGCACGAAGGGAAAACGCTCGACGCGGCGTTCGCAGGCCGAGATTGCCGTCGGCGGGGCCAGCCGGAACGCGATGGTGCGGAACTCATCCGTCGCCGCGCCATGGGTGCGGCGATTGTCGTCGAATGTCCCCATCCGCATCCGTTCCTGGCGGAGCAGATCGAGGTCGATATCGGCGACGATCGATTGCCCCGCTTCCGGGAAACGTTCCGCCTCGGCCAGGCAGACGCCGTTTTCGTAGATCATCACCTGGCCATCCCAGGCGACTTCCGTCGTGCTCTCCCCGGCGCCCGCCGCGGCGTAGAGATAGGCCGCGAGGCAGCGCGTGGAGGCCGATTGCGCCAACAGACCGCCGGCTCTCGGCACGGCCGATGGTGATCGGGCTGCCCGAGAGGTTCGCGAGCACGGTCGCCCCGGCCAGCGCGGCCGAGCGCGCTCGGCGGCACCGGGACCCAGAAATCCTCGCAGATCTCCACATGCAGCACGAGGCCCGCGCATGTTCTCGGCGGCGAAAAGCAGGTTGTTGCCGAACGGGACGGCTTGGCCCGCCAAGCGTAATCTCGCCACGGAGGATATCGCCGGCCGCGATCTGGCGCCCCTCGTAAAACTCCCGGTACGTCGGCAGATAGGATTTCGGAACGACGCCGAGAAGCCGCCCGCGATGGATCACGAGCGCCGTGTTGTAGAGCCGGCCGGCATGGCGGAGCGGCGCGCCGACGACCAGCATGGGGGCGAGGGCGGCGGATTGCTCCAGCACCGTCTCGACGGCCTGTTCCACCGCGTCCAGAACCGTGTCCTGGAGCAGCAGATCCTCGATCGAATAGCCGGACAATGTCAGTTCCGGGAAGACCGCCACCGCCACGCCGCGCCGGTCGCAGTCACGTGCCATCGCCAGCACGGATTCGGCATTGCGGGCGGGGTCCGCCAGCGCCGTCTCGGTGGTGCAGGCGGCCACCCGGGCAAACCCCTGAGCGTAGAGCGAACGGAAGTTCATGTGAAAATATGTCGTGGAAGACGGCCACGACGCAACCCGTCGGAGGCCGGAGTGCCGGCTGTCGACGGTCGCATCGTCAACGCGCGATAGACCGTGTTGCGTGACACTCCGAGCTGCCGCGCGGTGGCGCTGATGTTGCCGGCAGTCTCGCGATACACTGCCTCGATCCGCTCGCGGTGAAGCGCGCGCAGCCCTTCCGGCGCCGACGGGGCCGTCATCACGTCGGCCAGTGTCGCGGTATCGATCACCCCTTCCGGGGCAAGCAACGTCAGGCGGATCAGCATGCTGTGCAACTCGCGGATATTGCCCGGCCAGGCACGCCGCCGCAGCATGTCGAGGGCGGGCGTGGCGATGCGCCACTGCGGCGCGGTACCGGCGAGCAGATGCAGGACGATGGCGGTGAAGTCGCTGCGGTCGCGCAGCGGCGGAAGCACCACGTCCACGGTGTTCAGCCGCCAGAGCAGGTCGGCACGGAAGCGGCCAGCAGCCGTAGCCGCTGGCAGGTCGACGTTGCTGGCGGCGACCAGTTGCACGTCGACCGTGCGCGACCGTCCGCCGCCGATCGGGCGCACCGTCCAGTCGTCCAGCAGACGCAGCAGCACCGCCTGCAAGCCAGGCTTCATGTCGCCGATTTCGTCCAGGAACAGCGTGCCGCCATCGGCCTCCACCACGAGCCCCTTGGCGCCGCCGCGCCGTGCGCCGGTGAAAGCTCCCTCGGCGTGGCCGAGCAGTTCCGCTTCGGCCAGGCTTTCGGGCAGGGCGGCACAGTTCACCGGCACGAAAGCGCCGCCGCGCCGGCCGGCGGTGTGGACATGGCGTGCCAGCTGCTCCTTGCCGGTGCCGGTTTCGCCGCGGATCAGGATCGGCAGGCGGCGGGCGGCGGCGGCCTCCACCTGTCGCAGTGCCGCGGCGACCGTCGCGTCATCGGCGACGAAACGCGCCGGGGCGCGGATGGGGGTCATCGCCGCGACAGGCACGCTCCGTACGCGGGTCGGCATTTCAAGTTGGGCGGCGTAGATGCTGCCCACCCGGTCCTCCAGCCGCACCCGCTCAGGTACCTGCCATTCAACAGCGTGCTGAACTGGGTGCGGAACAGCTCCGCAAACGGCTGTCCCCTCGTCGCCGGCAATCCCTGCAGCAGAAAACGCGCCTGCGCGTTCACCGCCAGCACCGTCCCGTCCGGGGCCAGGGCCAGCAAACCGGCATTGAGCGTACGCAGAAACTCGGCGCGGCTATGAAAGGCGAGCAGCATGTCGCCGTGATACCTCTCCCGCAGCAGTCCGTTCTCGATCTGCGCCGCAGCCATTGCGACGAGGGCGCCGGTGTGGCGCTGGCGGGAGCGGCAATCGGACGAGGCATCCAGCACGCCGCATAGCGTGCCGTCGACATCGAACACCGGCGCCGCATTGCAGGTGAGCGCGCCGAAGCTGGCGAAGAAATGCTCCCCGCCGTGGACGCTGACAGCCTGCCTGCTGGCCGCCACAGTGCCAAGCGCGTTGGTGCCACAGCGCGCTTCGGCCCATAGCATGCCGGGGCGGATGCTGGCCGCATGCGCGGTATCGCTGAAGCTCGGGTCGGCGATCGTGTCGAGCAGCATGCCGTCCGCGGCCGCGAAGGCGACCATGAAGTTGGTGCCGGCTATCTGTTGATACAGGGTTTCCATCTCGGCCAGCGCCAGGCGGCGCACCGGGTCGTTGCGTTGCCGCGCTGCCGTCAGCGTCTCTGCGTCGACCATCAACGGCGCAGGCGGGTGCGCCGGGTCGAGCCCGGCGGCGAGGCAGCGTGTCCAGCTTTCCGCGATCGCGGGCGGCAGAAGATCGGGCGCGGCGATGCCGCGCCGTTCAAGCACGATGCGGGCGCGGCTCAGACGATCGTCTGCCGACAGCAGCATGCGTTTCTCCCTCGCCGTCAGCGCGGCTTGAGCCAAACAACATAGGCGCGCTGCCCGGCGTACCCAATGCGGTCCGGCTGGCGCTGACGCAGTGTTGCGAAGCGGAACACTGACGCGG
Source organism: uncultured Pseudomonadota bacterium (assembly GCA_963764895.1). GTDB lineage: Bacteria > Pseudomonadota > Alphaproteobacteria > Acetobacterales > Acetobacteraceae > CAVXUK01. The sequence continues at coordinate 445,147 of CAVXUK010000004.1, read as the reverse complement.
CACAGCACTGTTCCGAAGCGGAACACTGCGCAGCCGCCGCTGCGCAGAAATCCGCGAGCCACGACATGGCACGCCGGCTGCAATACAGCCCGCTGCGCCGTCAGAGCGCACCTATAGACGGGAGGACGGACGATGAAGGCAGCTGTGCTGCACGCCTATGATACGTCCCTGACCGGGCCGGATTTCGTCTCCTACGAGGACGTGCCCGACCCCAAGATCGAGCGGCCGAGCGACGTTATCGTGCGCGTCGGCGGCGCCGGCGTGTGCCGGACCGATCTGCATGTCATCGAGGGGATCTGGCGGAGCAAGGTCGACCTCACGCTGCCTTACATCATGGGGCACGAGAACGCCGGCTGGGTCGAGGCGATTGGGCGCGGTGTCGAGAGCGTCAAGATCGGCGATGCGGTCATCTGCCATCCGCTGGTGACCAGCGGGCACTGCCTGGCCTGCCGCCGCGGCGACGACATGCACGCCACCGAAAGCCGCTTCCCCGGCATCAATGCCAATGGTGGCTATGCGGAATACCTGCTGACCGGCGAACGCTCGCTCATCAAGCTGCCGGACTCGCTCGCGCCGAAGGATGTGGCGCCATACACCGATGCCGGGCTGACGGCCTATCGCGCGGCCAAGAAGGCGTCCCGCCATCTGCTGCCGGGCGAGTATGCGGTGGTGATCGGCGCCGGCGGATTGGGCCATATCGGCATTCAGGTGCTGCGCGCGCTGTGCGCCGCCGAGATCATCGTGGTCGACCGCGCCGAGACCGCGCTGGCGTTGGCCCGCGACTGCGGCGCGCATCACAGCGTGCGCGCGGACGGCACGCAGGTGGAGCAGGTGATGGCACTGACCGGCGGCCATGGCGCCGAGGCGGTGATCGACTTCGTCGGCGAAGGCAGCGCCGTCGCCGAGGGCCTGGCGATGACGCGCAGTGCCGGCACCTACTATGTCGTCGGCTACGGCGGGAAGATCGAGCTGCCGACGCTCGACATGATCACGTCGGAGAAAAGCATCGTCGGCAACCTGGTCGGCACCTATCCCGAACTGGTCGAGCTGATGGCGCTGGCCGATCGTGGCCTGGTCACGCTGGCCACGCGTGAATTCCCGCTGCGCGAGGCCAATGCGGCGCTGATGGCGCTGCATCGCGGCCAGATCAAGGGCCGCGCCGTGCTGATCCCCTAGGGCCGATGACCATGCAGCAGCGACCGCTACTGGATCTGCTGGGCGCGCGTTGGGCATTGGCCGCGCCGGTCGCTGCCGCCGCCTGGGACCAGGGCGGGGCAGTGGCCGGCTTCGCGCTGGCCGACGGCACGCTGGCGCTGGCTCCAGCACATTGGGAGGGTGGCCCGCAGATCGCCCAGCGGCCCGGCGGCGGCATCGCGTTGCAGCCGGCGCGCGAGCCGCCGCAGCCAGTGACCCGGCTGGCCGTGCAGCAGGGCGGCTGCCGCTGTATCGCCGCCAGCCCCGGCGGCGGGTTCGTCACCGGTGGTCACGATGGCACGCTGGCCTGGACGACAGCGGATGGCCGCCCGCGGCCGGCACTGCCGGTCGACACGGAGATCGTCGGCCCGGTGTCCTCGCTTGCCGGCGCCCCCGGAGGGGCGTTGCTCGCGATTGGCCATGCCGGCGGTCTCATGCTCGCCGGTTCGGCCGGCCCCGTGCGGCTGCTTACGGGCGACGCGGCGCCCGAGGCGCTTGCCTGCGGCCCGGACGGCAGTGTCGCCGCCTGGACCGCGCAAGCCGGGCTGCTGTTCTGGCCGGCCGCCGAGGCTGCGGCCATCGCGCTGGCGGGCTGCCCGGGCCCGCCCGGCGCAATTGCCTTCCTGGACGGCGGCCGTGTGCTGGTCGCGGCAGGAGGCGCGCGGCCGATCTGCTGGCGCCTGCGTCCGTCGCCCGGCGAAGCGGAGGGCTGCGGGCTGACCGGCCGGCACCGGGTCAGCGCCGTCGCCGGCCACCCGCGACACCCCTTGCTGGCGGCCGGCTACGTCAATGGCACGGCGCTGCTGTGCCAGCCCGTAGGCCACGAAGTGCTGTTCCTGCGGGCCGCCGGCGGCGGTGCGATTACGGCGCTGGCATGGTCGGGTGACGGTCAGAGGCTGGCGATCGGAACCGACACCGGCGAGATCGCCGTGCTCATGCTGCCCGCCGCATTGTTCCGGGCGGAGACGACAGCATGAGCGACGCAGAAGACCTGTCCAAGGACGAGTTCTTCATCCGGGTCGGCACGCTGGCCGAGGAGATGATCGCCGCTCACGGCCGGGATTTCGCGATGGGCACGCTGATTCTGGCGGCGCGCTTCATCGCCGAAGGCAAGACGCTGGTGCGCCGTACACCGCCAGACAAGACACAATGAGTTCCGTCCCAGTCCGCGACATGGGACCGACACAGATGTGCCAGAATAGGACACGACGCCATGCTGCACTTGCGAAATACAACACAAATTCGGCCGGCTTCCGCAGTCAAATGTCTTTCTTCTTCCTGGCACGATACTTGCAAAAGTAATCTGTAGGCCAATCCGGGTAAGTGTCTCGCATACGGGACTGCCCTCGGTGGCCGTCGAAACTCGGCAAGAACACTGACAAATTCCGGAGGAACTCAATGCCCGATGGTTTGACGCTCAACAAGATCACCGCCCAGCGCGGGATCAGTATTGGCGAGGCCACGCGCCGCGTCGCCGACCTCGGCTGGACGCCGACGTATGTGCAAGAGGCGATGACCTTTCCGACCGACTACAAGATTAAGAAATCGCCGCGCGATCCGATGAAGCAGGTTCTGCGTTCGTATTTCCCGATGCAGGAAGAGAAGGACAACCGGGTCTACGGCGCGCTCGACGCAGCCCTGCGTGGCGACATGTTCCGCAACGTGCAGCCGCGCTGGGTCGAGTGGATGAAGCTATTCCTCGCGATCATCCCGTTCCCGGAGATCTCCGCTGCCCGCTCGATGGCGATGATCGCCCGCCTCGCGCCCGGCGAGGAACTGCGCACCGGGTTCGCCATGCAGATGGTCGATGAATTCCGGCACTCGACCATTCAGATGAACCTCAAGAAATGGTACATGGAAAATTATATCGATCCCGCCGGGTTCGATATCACCGAGGCCGCCTTCGGCAGATGCTATGCCAGCACCATCGGCCGCCAGTTTGCGGAAGGCTTCGTCACCGGCGATGCCATCACGTCAGCGAATGTCTACCTGCAGGTGGTGGCTGAGACCGCGTTCACCAACACCCTGTTCGTCGCCATGCCCTCCGAGGCCGCGCGCAACGGCGACTATGCGCTGCCGACGGTGTTCCTCTCGGTGCAGTCCGACGAGAGCCGCCACATCGGCAACGGGCATTCGCTGCTGATGTCGCTGATCAACAACCCCGACAACCACCTGCTGCTCGAACGCGACCTGAAATATGCGTTCTGGCAAAACCATGCCATCGTCGATGCCGCCATAGGCACCTTTGTCGAATATGGCACCACCGATCGCGACAAGAAGAAGGAGTCCTACGCGGAGCTGTGGCACCGCTGGATCTACGAGGACTACTATCGCAGCTACATGCTGCCGCTGGAAAAATACGGCATCAAGATCCATCACGACGATGTCGGCGCTGCCTGGGACCGCATCGTCAAGCATAACTACGTTCACAAGACGGCGCAGTTCTTCGCTGTCGGCTGGCCGGTGAACTTCTGGCGGATCGAGGCGCAGAACGAGAAGGACTTCGAGTGGTTCGAACACAAATACCCGGGCTGGTACGCGGAGTTCGGCAACTATTGGAAGTGGTACGACAAGCTCTCCAAGAAGGGGGAGACCAACATCCTGTTCAACCAGGACACCGGCTACGTCTATCCGCACCGCTGCTGGAGCTGCATGGTGCCCTGCCTGATCCGTGAGGATTTTTGCTACGACGAGGTGGACGGGAAGGTCTACACCTACTGCTCCGAGATCTGCCGCTGGACTCACAAGGTGGCATTTGGCGCCGAATACGAAGGGCGGCCGACGCCGGCGATGGGTCGCTTCAGCGGACGGCGCGAGTGGGAGGATTGCTATCACGGCTGGGATCTTGCCGATACCGTCAAGGATCTCGGCTTCGTCCGGGCCGACGGCAACACGCTGGTGCCGCAGCCGCACCTGATCTTCGATGATGCGAAGATGTGGACGCTGGACGACGTTCGTGGCCACACGATGCAAAGCCCGCTGCGGCTCTTCCGGGAGGTGCCTCCTGAGAAGCGCGAGGCGGTGGCGGCGGAGTATCGGCGCGGCTTCACGATCAACCCGGTCAACTGAGGCAAGCGGACATCCGGGGGCGGCAGCCGCCGCCCCCGGGTTTCTCAAAGCGGGAGTGCCCAACCCAATGGCCGAGCCCAGCAGCTACAACGTCCGCTTCGAGCCGGTCGGGATTGAAATGCAGGTGCACGAAGGCGAAACCGTGCTGGACGCCGCGTTCCGCCAGGGCATCTCGGTCATGCACGGCTGCAAGGAAGGCCAGTGCAGCAGTTGCAAATCCCGCCTGATCGACGGCGACATCGATTTGTTGAAGTACTCCACCTTCGCGCTGCCGGACTATGAACGCGACACCGACCACATCCTGCTCTGCCGCACGCTCGCGTTCAGCGACCTTACCATTGAACTGCTGAACTACGACGAGGACATGCTGCGCCGCTCGATCGCCGTGCGGGCGTTCGATGCGACGTTGACGCGCGTCGAGGCGCTGACACACGATATCAGGCTGCTGGAAATCGAACTGGACGCGCCGCTGCGCTTCTGGGCTGGTCAGTATGTCGATCTGACCATCCCCGAAGCCGGGATCACTCGTTCCTTCTCCATGGCGACACCGCCAAGCAGCCCGACGCGGCTTGAGTTCGTCATCAAGAAATATCCCGCTGGCGCCTTCTCGGCCCAACTCGACGGCGGCCTCAAGCTCGGGCAACAACTGGTGGCCAAGGGTCCATACGGCACCTGCTTTCGGCGCGAGGGGCGGCCGGGGCCGATGCTGTTGATCGGCGGCGGCTCCGGTATGTCGCCGTTGCTGTCGATGCTACGCGACCATGCGGAAAGCGGCGAGCAGCGCCCGGTGCGCTTCTTTTACGGCGCGCGCACCCGCGCCGACCTGTTCCAACTCGGGGAGTTTGCAATGCTGGGAGCGAAGCTTGCCGATTTCCGCTTTATCCCGGCGCTCTCGCATGCGCCCGCGGAGGACGCCTGGGAAGGCGAGAGCGGCTTTGTCCACGAGGTGCTCGCGCGGACGCTGCGCGCCGAGGCACTGGAGGGCGAGATCGACGCCTATTCCTGCGGCCCTCCGCCGATGATCGATGCTGTCATCCCGGTGCTGCAGATGGCTGGCGTGGAGCCCGAGCACATCTACTTCGACAAGTTCACGGCGGCCGTCCACTAGCCGGTCCGGTCGTCCGAGCCCATTCGTACAACGACAAATGGAGGAAGCAACATGAGTGGCGTCCAGGCAAGCGTGCCGTTGCAATCAGGTGCCGCAGGGTCGGCGCAGTTTGTCGGCTGGGACAGCCGGAAGTTCAACTACTTCGAGCCCAAGGGACGCAAGGCAACGCACTACGAGGACGTCACTGTCGACGTTCAGCCCGATCCCAAGCGCTACCTGCTGCAGGACTGGATTATCTCGTTCGCCGACGGTACGCCGACCTATGCCGAGAGCTGGACGGCGGCGAAGTCCTCCGACTGGCACAAGTTCCGCGCCATCGACCAGGAATGGGAGCGCACCCATTACCAGCGCCAATCCACCATCGTTGGCATGATTGCCAACGTCATCGAGAATGGCCGGCGTTCCGGCGCGCCGAAGCGGTTCGACAAGGCATGGGTGAAGGTGCTGCAGGACCATCTCGGCGCCTATAAGCATGCCGAATTCGGCATGGGGACAGCGTTGATGCAGGCACAGCGCTATGGCTATACCCAGATGATCAACAACGTCATCCTGACCAATTCGTCTTACAAGCTGCGCTTCGCCCAGGATCTGACGCTCTATCTCGGGGAGCTTGGACTCGACATTCAGGGCATCGATCTCGATGCCGGCAAGCAACACTGGATGGAGGATCCGATCTGGCAGGGTACGCGCGAGGCGGTCGAGACCATCATGGGGACCACCGATTTCCTGGAGACGTATTTCGCCACCAACGTCGCGTTCGAACCGCTGGTCGCCGAACTGTTTCGCAGCGGCTTCGTCATGCAGCTAGCCGCCGCGCAGAACGACTTCATCACTCCGGCCGTGGTCTCTGCCGCCGAGGGTGATTACGAGCGGAACCTCGCCAACACCGTCGAGCTGTTCCATATGCTCGTGCTGGACCACCAGCACGGGGATGCCAACCGCAAGCTGTTCAGCGACTGGCTCGCCCGGCACGGCAAGCTGGCGATGACGGCGGCGAAGCACCTGCAGCCGATCTGGTCGCAGCCGCGCGTCAAGGTCGCCCAGTTCAGCGATGCGATGGAGCTGGCGACGAACCGGCTGCGCGCGATCGGCGCGGAGATCGGCCTTGATGTCCGTGCCATCGCGAGTGCCTGACCCGGCCAATTCAGAAAGGAGAACGACGATGAGTCTGGCACACACGGACAACATATTCAAGTCGATGAAAGACATGAAGTTCGAAGACACCATCTCGCACGAATGCGGGGTGACAATGAACGACAGCGTCGAGGCGCGCGCCATTGCCGAGGTGATGGCGCACAAGCCGGGCATCCACGTCACTTACTTGCCGGCGATGATCCGTATCGACGGCGAAGACAAGGTGACCTTCAAGATGAGCGAGATCAGCGAGGCGCTGGGACGCGACATGACGCCCTACCTGTTCGAGATCGCCACGTCGACACATTACGGCCGCATGGTGATGGTCGACAGTGATACCGTGGTGCTGTTCGGCAACCTGGACGAGGCGATGAAATTCATCGCCTACGACTGACGCGAAAGGCCGCACGGACGGACAGGATATCAGGGGAAAGAAATGTTCAAGACCAAGGACGGCGAAGAGATCTTCGTCATCGACGGACACACCCACAACTGGGACGGCAGCCCGGCCAACCAGAAGAACATCCACGGCGCGCAGTTCATCGGATGCTTCTACGACTACCACACGGCGCTCAGCCCGAAGGAGTGGGTGTGGCCGAAGGAGAAGTTCGACAAATACGGTGCGCGGCAGATGTACCAGGACCTGTTCGTCGAAGGTCCGGACGACATGGCCATCCTGCAGCCAACCTACCTCACCGACTTCTACAAGAACGGCTTCAACACCACGGAGCAGAACGCGGAGGTGAAGGACGCCCACCCGGACCGCTTCATCCTGAACGGTGCCTTCGACCCGCGCGACGGCGAAGGCGGGCTGGAGGCGCTCGACGCGCTGTCGGAAAAGTACAAGATCAAAGGCGTCAAACTCTATACCGCCGAATGGCGTGGTTCCAGCCGCGGCTACAAGCTCTCCGATCCCGACGCTTATAAGTACCTGGAGCGCTGCGAGAAGCTGGGCATCCGCAACATCCATGTCCACAAGGGCCCGACCATCACCCCGCTCGACCGCGATGCCTTCGATGTCGCCGACATCGACCATTGCGCCACGGACTTCCCCAACCTCAACTTCATCGTGGAACATTGCGGCCTGCCGCGCCTCGACGATTTCTGCTGGATCGCGGTCCAGGAGAAGAATGTCTATGGCGGCCTCGCCGTCGCCCTGCCGTTCATTCATTCGCGGCCCGACTACTTCGCCAACGTCATTTCCGAGCTGCTGTTCTGGCTCGGGGAAGACAAGCTTCTGTATGGCAGCGACTACGGAATCTGGACGCCGAAATGGCTGGTCGAGAAATTCATGGCCTACGAACTGCCCGAGCAGATCGTGCAGAGACCGTGGCGTCAATCTGACGCTAGAGGCCAAGAAGAAGATTCTCGGCCTCAACGCGGCCCGGCTCTATGGCATCGACATCGCCGCCCAGCGCCAGCGCCTGGGGGCCGCCAGTCAGCAGGCCGCTGAATGAGCGGCGTGCGGCATGCCGCACGTCTGGCCGAGGTGCACGCGCGCCTCGGCCAGGTCACCGACCCGGAACTCGATGAGCCGGTCACCGACCTCGGCTTCATCACCTCTGTGACGGTCGATCCGGTGGGGGCGGTCGCGATCGGCTTCCGCCTGCCGACCTATTGGTGCGCGGCGAATTTTGCTTTCCTGATGGCCGATGACATGCGCCGCGCTGTCGCGACGTTGCCGTGGGCCACTTCTGTCCGCGTGACGCTCGGCGAGCACATGTATGCCGAGACGATCAATCGCGGCCTTGCCGACGCAAGATCGTTCGCCGACAGCTTCGGCGACGCGGCCGAGGGCGACCTGGAAACGCTGCGCCGGACCTTTGCCGTCAAGGCGTTCCAACGCCGGCAGGAGGCGTTGTTGCGGCATCTGCTCGCCGCCGGGATCGCGCCGGCGACGCTGAGCCTGCCGGCGCTGCGGGCGCTGGCACTCGATGCCGAGGGCGCAGGGCTGCGGGCACGCTACCTGGAGCGGCGAGAACTGGCAGGGCCGGGCGAGCTGGCCTTCGTCACGGCCGCCGGCGCGCCGTTGGATGCAGTGGCGCTGCCGGCCTATCTGACCGCGCTGCGCCGGGTCGGCATCAATGCCGAGTTCAACGGCGCGCTGTGCCGCGGGCTGCTCGCCGCCCGCTTTCCCGAGGCGGGGAGTGACGCGGGCTGCGGCGAGCCGACATTGCTGGACTTCGCCCGCATGCCGGCTCGCCCGGCGGTCGCCTAGCAGCCGGAGGAAGACATGCCGAAGATCATGCTGCACGACGACGCGGCCCGCCAGGCGCTTGGCCGTGGCGTCGCCAAACTGGCCCGCGCGGTGCGCGGCACGCTCGGGCCGCGCGGGATGAACGCGGTCATCGACCGGCCGACCGGCACGCCCATCGTCTCGCGCGACGGCGTCAACATCGCCGCCGAGGTGGAGCTGGAAGATCCGTTCGAGAACATGGGTGCTCAGGTGGCGCGTGAGGTCTCGATGCAGACCAATGCCGTCGCCGGCGACGGCACCACCACCGCCACCGTGCTGGCCGATGCGCTGGTGCAGCGTGGTCTGGCCTGCCTCGCCGGAGGCGCTAACCCGGTCGAGCTGGTCCAGGGGGTGGAGGCCGCGGCGCTGGCCGCCATCGCCGCCCTGCGCGACAGCGCGGTGCCGCTGGCTGACGCGGCGGCGCTGCGCGGCGTGGCGGTGATCGCCGCCAACGACCCCATCATCGGCGCGCTGGTCGCCGAGGCGCTGGAACGTGTCGGCCCAGACGGGCTGGTCAGCGTCGAGTTCGGTACCACCATCGAGACAATGCTGGAAATCTCCGATGGGATGAGCTTCGACCGCGGCTACCTCTCGCACCACATGGTCACTGACGTCGAGCGCATGCAGGCGGTGCTGGATGACCCGTTCATCCTGATGACCGACCAGAAATTGCAGACGCCGGAGCAGGTGGCCGCCATCCAGGCGCTGGTGGCGGGCAGCGCGCGGCCGTTGCTGATCATCGCCGAGGAAGTGGCGCCCGCCTGCGTGGTCAGCCTGCTGGCCAACCGCGAGGTGGGCGCGCCTCCGGTCGCCGCCATCCATCCCCCGGAATACGGCCATTGGCGCAAGTCGATGCTGGAGGATCTGGCGATCCTGACCGGCGGCCGCGCGATTGCGCGCGATCTTGGCGGCCGGATCGAGGCGGTGGAGCGCCGTGACCTCGGCACCGCGCGGCAGGTACGTATCGGTGCCAATCTGACGACGATCAGCGGCGGCGCCGGCGATAATGCAGCCATCGCGGCGCGGCGGGCGCAAGTCGCGCGCCAGCTCGAACTGGCACCGCCGAATATCGAGCGCGACAAGCTGGCGGAGCGGCTGGCGAAGCTGTCCGGTGGCTCCGTTACGATCCTGGCCGGCGGCGCCACGCCGGTCGAGCAGAAGCGCCGCGCCCAGATGATCGAGGACGCCATCAACGCCGCCCGCGCGGCGGCCCAGGAGGGCATCGTGCCCGGCGGCGGCACCGCGCTGGTGCAGATCGCGCCGACGCTGGGCGAGACGCTCGCCGCCCTCACTGGTAGCGCGCGCGAAGGGGCTGCCCTGCTGCAAGGAGCGCTGGAGCAGCCACTGGCCTGCATCGCCGGCAATTGCGGCCTGGATGCGGCCGCCGTTGTTGCGCGGGTGCGCGCGGCGCCGAGCGGGGTCGGGTTGGACGCGGCCAGCGGCCGCTTCACCAATCTGCTGGCCGCCGGCATCGCCGACCCGGTGAAGGTCACCATCAGCGCCGTGCGCAACGCGGTCTCGGTCGCCGCGCTGGTGCTGACCACGGACACGCTGATTGCCAGGAAACCGGATTATGTCGATCCCACGGCCGGTCCGGCGCTGGGCGGCGGGGCAGAGCGGCTGGGCCGCGCCTGACCCGGCCGCGCCGGTTCACGATTGATCGCGACCGGGAGGACGCGGTGCGATAGCATGCCCTCGCATCGGGATGGCGTACCAGGAGAAGTGCCGAGCGGAGGAACCGCGATGCTGCGTCACGACCCGAGACGGCTGCGTGAGCTTGCCCGCCCGCGCCCGGCGCCGGCGGAGCGGGTGGCAGAGCTCGCCGAACGCGGCGACGCGTTGGACACGATGCTGGCCTGGGAACGCTACCTCACCGGGCGGGCGCCGGCCGGCCGGCCGATCGGGCATTTCGTCGTGTCGTCCTGGCGGCGCAGCCTCGCCTTTGGCGTCAATCCGGGCAGCCGGGCCGCTCCCCTGGTCGCCCGCGACGACGATGTGGCCGCCCTGCGCGAGCGCCACCGCACGCTGCTGTCCGCCGCCGCCGGCATCCTGAGCGAGGCCGCCGAACTGTTCGTCGGCTCGCGCCTGATCATGCTGCTGACCGACCCGGATGGCGTGGTGCTGGAGGTGACCGGGGACGGTCTGACGCTGGAACAGGGGCAGGACATCCACCTGATGCAAGGCGGCGCCTGGGCGGAGAGCCTGATCGGCACCAACGGCATCGGCACCGCCATCGCCACGCGCCGCCCGGCGCAAGTGCATGCGGCCGAGCATTTCTGCGAGGGCATCAAGCGCTGGACCTGTGCGGCGGCGCCGATCTTTGCCCCCGGCAGCGACGAACTGCTGGGTGTGATCGACATTTCCGGCCCACCCGCCACCTACCAACGCAGCCATCTGGCACTTGCCGTCACCACGGCGCGGCAGATCGAGACCGTGCTTGGCGAACGGGCCGCGCAGACGCGTCTGCGGCTGCTGGAAGCCTGCCTGCAGCGCATGTCCTCGGCCGATGCGGCGGGGCTGGTGGCGCTGGACCGGGACGGACGGCTGGTGCATGTCGGCGGCGGCGTGCGCCCGCCGGTGGAGGTCGGCGAGCGTCTGCCGGGGTTGTCGCAGGGCCTGCCGGTCGAGGACTGGGCGCAGCTCCTGCCGGAGGGCTGGCGGCCCGAGTGGTTCAACCCGGTCGCGGACCGTGGCGAGACGATCGGCGCCGTGCTGGTGATCCCGTCCCGGCCACGCCTGGCCGCGTCCCGCGGCGGCTCGGAGAGCGATCCTCAGCGCAGCGGCTTTCATCACATCATTGGCGACAGCCCGGTCATGGCGGCGCTGATCGCGCGCGCGCGCAAACTCGCAGCCCGCCGCGTGGCGGTGCTGATCGAAGGCGAGACCGGCACCGGCAAGGAACTGCTGGCCCGCGCGCTGCACGGCGGTGAGGGACCGTTCATTGCCTTCAACTGCGGCGCCGTCTCACACGAGCTGTTGGGCGGCGAGCTGTTCGGCCATATCCGCGGCGCCTTCACCGGTGCGACCAGCGAAGGACGGGCAGGGCGGTTCGAACTGGCGCACCAGGGGACGCTGTGCCTCGACGAGATCGGCGAACTACCGCGGGAACTGCAGCCGGTGTTGCTGCGCGCGCTGGAGGAAGGCGTGATCTACCGGCTCGGCGATGCCGCGCCACGGCGGGTCGATGTCCGGCTGATCGCCATCACCAATCGCAACCTGCGTGATGAGGTCGAGGCCGGGCGGTTCCGCCGCGACCTGTATTACCGGATCGCGGTGACCACGCTGACCGTGCCGCCGTTGCGTGTGCGGACCGGCGATGTCGACCTGCTGGTCAACAGTTTCCTGCGCTTGCTTGCCGGCCGCCATGGCCTGCCGAACAGCCGCTTCACGCCGTCCGCGCTGGCTGCGTTGCGCGCCTATGCCTGGCCGGGCAACGTACGCGAACTGCGCAATGCGATCGAGACGGCCATGCTCACGGCCACCGGCCCGGAGCTCGGCCTGGGGGACCTGCCGGTAGAGCTGCGCGAACAACCGGAGGTGCAGGACCTGGCAGCGGCGGCGGAGACCGACAGCCTGGCGGCGGCGGAGCGGCAGGCCATCGAACGGGCAGTGGCGGGCAGCCAGGGCAACCTGGCGGAGGCCGCCCGCCATCTCGGCATCTCGCGCAGCACCTTGTATCGCAAGCTGGAGCTGTATCACCTGAAGGCTTGACGGTGCTCGTTCGGCACAACCTACCGCCCCACCGGGGCTTGACGGCTTCTAAGAATGAAGGCCGTTACAGCCAGAGATGTCGCGGTGGCTTCACGCCATTCAGGTGGTAGTTCCCGACATGGAAAAACTTCCAGCGCACCGGATCATGCAGCGTATGGGTGCGGGCGTTGCGCCAGTGGCGATCCAGGTTGTGCGCCGCCAGCGTTGAACGGGTGCCCCCAAGCTCGAACAGCTTGTTGGCGGCGAGGATGGCGACTTCCGTTGTCAGCACTTTGGACTCGGCGACCGCGATGGCAGCTTCGGCCACCGTGTCTTCGTTGGGTTCCGCGATTGCCACGTCGGTCAGGGCCGCCGCGCGCTCGAGCACCGCTTCCGCGGCATGCAGCTTGACTTCAAGATCGCCGATGGCAGCGATCGTGAAGTGATCCTCGGCCGCCCTCTCCTGCCTGCTGTCCAGCCACGGGCGCGTCTTGGTCCTGATGAAAGCGATGGTGTCGGCAATCGTGCCTTTGGCGATGCCGGCATCGATGGCCGCGTGAATGATTTGCGAGATCGGGCCCGCGGCGGTCGGCCGCTCGAACGCCCGATGCGCCGGCAGGACGCGGCGTTTCGGCACGCGCACGCCGTTCAACTTCACAGTGCCCGAAGCAGTGGTGCGCTGGCCGAAACTGGACCAGTCATTCACTACGTCCAGCCCGGGCGCGTCGCGGTCGGCGAACGCGATGGACACTTTCCCTGCCGAATCGACGGCCGCGATCGGCACGATGTGCGCTACCAGCGCGCCGGTGGAATAGAACTTGGTGCCGGTGACGACCACATCGTCACCATCCTCGACGAAACATGTCTGCAGCGTGGCGACATGCTTGTCGCCGCTCTCCGACGTCGCATTGCCGAAACGTACGCCGCGCAATACGGCCTCGAAGACGTCCCGCTTCTGCGCCTCGGTTCCGTCCAGCGCCACGTGCTCGACGACAGCCACGTGGTTCTGCGGGATCTGGCCCAGGGACGGGTCGGCGGCGGCGATGATCTTGAACACCTCGGTGACCGTCACATACGACACCTGGGCGCCGCCGTAACGCTTGGGCACGCGGATGCCCCATAGCCCGCTTTGCGAGAACGCTTCGACTTCAGCCACCGGTAGCAGCCCCTCGCGGTCGCGTCGTGCGGCGCCGGTGGCGAAGGTGGCGGCAAGCCTTTCGGCGACGGCAATCGCCTCGGCATCCGAGGCGATGACATGCGCGGGCGTGGCCGGGAACGGTAGCGGCGCGAACGGCTCGGGCGAGTTCACGCGCGGCGCGCCGTTCAGATCCGGTGCGGCTGACATGGGTGTGTCCTCTGTCGGCAATTCGTTGACGGGGATTTGCGCGGCCTGATGGATCGCGTGCCAGGCGCGACCCTGGTAGACGTCATGATATCGGATCACATCTGCGACAAAAATCCCGTCGCACACGCCGCGTTCCAGGATCCGGGCGGCATCGGTCCAATACGCCAGATCCTTGTAGTGCCGGGAGCGGTGGCGCGGATGCGCCCATCCACAAGCCGGGAGACTGGTGGCCGACGCAGTTCATGTCGAACGCATTGAACCGGATCCGTCGCGTCATCGGGTCTTTCCGTCCAGCTCCGGCGGCTTGCTCCGACGGACCGTCAAACCCCTTTAAGGGGCGTAGATTTCAGAGTCCACATTCCAGATTGACAAAATGTACATAAACACGCATTCACGCTGTGTTTCAGCCCCCTTCGCTGGTGGGGCCGAGAGGTGCTTGCCATGACCCTTGCGACACTGCCTCCCACCGGTGGGGCAGCCGATCCCGCCTTGGCCGCTTCCCGGCCCAGCACCCAGCGTATTCCGTCCGATGCCGAGGCACTGACCGCCGCCCATGCGGTTGCTGCCTCGCTCGCAGAGGGTGCTGCCGCGCGGGATCGGGGCCGCCGCCTGCCCTATGCCGAGATGAACATGCTGTCGCAGTCGGGTCTGATGGCATTGACAGTGCCTACGGCTCAAGGGGGCGCGGGGGTGTCGGCGACGACACTTGCCGAAGTGTTCGCCATCATCTCGGCGGCGGACACGGCCATCGGCCAGATTCCGCAGAGCCATTATTACATGCTGGAGGCGTTGCGGCTGGAAGGCACGCCGGGGCAGCAACATCGCTGGTTCGGGCGCGTCCTGAACGGCGATCGGATCGCTAACGCACTGGCCGAACTCGGCACCCCGAACGCGCGCCAGATCCGCACCACACTGCGCCGCGACGGCGGCGGCTGGCGGCTGAACGGGCGCAAATACTATTCCACCGGCGCGCTGTTTGCGCATTGGCTCGCCGTGGTCGCGTTGGACGAGCAGGACCAGCGGGTGATCGCGTTCATCCCGGCGGACGCCCCTGGCGTCACGCTGGTGGATGACTGGACGGGCTTCGGCCAGCGGACCACCGGCTCCGGCTCGACGCTGCTGGAGAATGTCGCGGTGGCGGAGGAGGACGTGGTCCGGCTGCACCGCGCGTTCGACCGGCCGACGCGGATGGGGCCGTTCGCGCAGTTGATGCACGCCGCGATCGACCAGGGTGCAGCCCGCGCAGCGCTGAGCGATACCATCACCTTCGTCCGCACCCGCGCCCGCCCGTGGGCTGATAGCGGCGTGGACCATGCGGCAGACGACCCGTACACGGTCGCCGCGATCGGGGACGTGCGCATTCGGGTTGCCGCCGGCGACGCGCTGCTGCACCGTGCCGCCCGCTTCGTGGATGCCGCGGCGACGGAGCCGACGCAAGCCGAAGTGGCGGCGACGTCCATCGCGGTCGCCGAGGCGAAGATCATGGCCACCGAAGTTTCATTGCTGGCAGCGACGAAGCTGATCGAACTTGGCGGCAGCAGCGCCACGCTCGCCGCGCACGATCTGGATCGCCATTGGCGCAATGCCCGGACCCACACCGTGCACGACCCGGCGCGCTGGAAGCTGCGGGCCGTCGGCGATTACTGGCTGAACGGCACGCTGCCGCCCCGCCACGGCACCATCTGAGGGCGCGCGCATGGGCCGGCTGATCCGCTTCAACGCGTTCGACATGAACTGCGTGACGCACCAGTCGCCGGGGCTGTGGCGCCACCCGCGCGACCGTTCCGCCGACTACAGACGGCTGGATCTGTGGGTGGAGCTTGCGCAGACGCTGGAGCGCGGGCTGTTCGACGGCGTCTTCCTGGCCGACGTGCTGGGCGTCTACGACGTGTTCGGCGGCGGCCCCGCGGCGGCATTGCGACAGGCGGCGCAGGTACCGGTCAATGATCCTCTGTTGCTGGTCCCGGCCATGGCCCATGCGACCCGCCATCTGGGCTTCGGCGTTACCGTCAACCTGTCCTACGAACCGCCCTATAGCCTCGCGCGACGTTTCTCGACGCTGGACCATCTCACGCAGGGGCGGATCGGCTGGAACATCGTCACGGGCTATCTGGACAGCGCCGCACGGGCCATGGGCCAGTCGCGCCAGACCGACCACGACGACCGCTACGAGGTG
The DNA here is from genome assembly GCA_963764895.1 of uncultured Pseudomonadota bacterium. Taxonomy (GTDB): domain Bacteria; phylum Pseudomonadota; class Alphaproteobacteria; order Acetobacterales; family Acetobacteraceae; genus CAVXUK01. The sequence goes on along the minus strand of CAVXUK010000004.1, from coordinate 429,195 downwards.
GCCGAAGACTACATGCAGGTCGTCTACAAGCTGTGGGAAGGCAGCTGGGCGGATGACGCGGTGGTGCGCGATGCCGCTGCCGGCGTGTTTACCCGCCCGGACCGGGTGCGCGCCATCAGCCATGAGAGCCCGTATCACCGCCTGAATGCCATCCATTTGTCCGAGCCGTCGCCGCAGCGCACGCCGGTGCTGTACCAGGCCGGCACCTCGCCGGCCGGGCGCGGCTTCGCGGGGCGCCATGCCGAGTGCGTTTTCATCTCCGGTCCTTCCAAGGCGGTGCTGGCGCCGCGCGTCGCCGCCGTGCGGCAGGCAGTGGAAGCGGCCGGGCGGCGCGGCGACGATGTCCGGATCTTCGCGATGATGACGGTGATCGTCGCCGAGACCGACACCGCCGCCGCGAACCTGCTGGCCGAATACCGCGCCTATGCCAGCGCCGAGGGCGCGCTGACGCTGATGTCCGGCTGGACGGGCGTGGATTTCTCCGGCCTCGACCCGGCGACGGTGGTGCGCCATGTCGAAAGCCAGGCCGGGCGCACGGCGATGGACAACGTCACGCGCGCCGATCCGACGCGGGTGTGGACGGTTGGCGAAGTCGCCGAGCATGTCGCCATCGGCGGCATCAGCCCGGTTATCGCCGGCTCGCCCGCGACGGTTGCCGACGCGCTGGAGGGGTGGGTGGACGAGACCGGCGTGGACGGTTTCAACCTCACCTTTGCGGTACGGCCTGAAACCATGCTGGCCGTGGTGGACCTGCTGGTGCCGGAATTGCAGCGGCGTGGCCGTTACCGCACCGCCTACGCCGAGGGGACGCTGCGCGAAAAGCTGTTCGCCGCGGGCCATGCACGGCTGCGCGCTCCGCACCCGGCTGCGGACCATCGCTTTGCCGAGGCTGACGGCGCGTGATTGTCGCCTGGCCGTGCCCGGGCATCGTCAAGCTGCTGTACGTGGGCCGCGACCGGACGCTGTCGCGACAATGAGGAATCACCTGATGTCCGCTGCCTTGAAGCTGCAGACCCTGCCGCAACGCCGCAGCGTCGCGCTGGACGTGCGCAGCGTGTCGCATCATTTCGATTTGGGCGGGCGCCAGCTTCCGGTGCTGGACGCGATCGACCTGCATGTCGCGGCCGGCGAGTTCGTCGCACTGCTCGGTCCGTCGGGCTGCGGCAAGTCGACGCTACTGCGGCTGATCGCCGGGCTGGAGCCGCCGGCCAGTGGCCAGTTGCTGGAAGATGGCGTGCCGATCGGCGGCCCCGATCCGTCGCGCATCCTGGTATTCCAGGACCCGACGCTGTTCCCCTGGCGTACGGTGCGCAAGAACGTCGCACTGGGCCTGGAGGCGAGGGGATTGCTGCCGGCGCAGCGCCAGCGCGTGGACGACGCGTTGGCTCTGGTGCGTCTGGAGGCATTCGCCTCAGCCTATCCGCACCAGTTGTCGGGCGGCATGGCGCAGCGCGCGGCGCTGGCGCGGGCGCTTGTCAACGACCCGCATCTGCTGCTGCTGGACGAACCGCTCGGCAAGCTGGACAGCCTGACGCGGCTGGCGATGCAGAACGAGTTGCTGTCGCTGTGGCAGAAGGTCGGCTTCACCGCAGTCCTGGTGACGCACGATGTCGAGGAGGCGCTGTTGCTCGCCGACCGCGTGATCGTGCTCAGCGATCGGCCGGCGCGTATCATTGCGGAGTTTGTCGTGGACAAGCCGCAGCCGCGGCGGCGCGACGATGCCGATCTGGTGCATCTGCGCCAGACCATCCTGGCAACGTTGGGGCCGATCCATGATTAGCTGCACGATACGGTGCGCTATAAATAAGTCGACATCGGCAACTATTATCTGAATGGCGCCTCGCCGCCGCGCCAAGACGCATTCTGGCTGCACTGCCTTTTCGTCATGCGCCCTGCTTCAGCTCGCAAACCGCTATGCTCCCGGCGCTGTGGGCCGCCGTCTCGCAATGACGACCGCGCCGGGATCGCTCGCATGGCGATCCCGGCGCGGCTCCTCCCCCGGTCGTTGCCGGACGGATCGGCGGTTTGCCGGCGATCCGCGTTGAGTCCTCGGCTTACCGGAAGTTGGACGCGCTGGTCGCCCACTTGTGGCCGTGCACCAGGCCGTCATCGTAATGGTAGCCATGGCCGTGATTCGCCACGGCGAGCGGCACGGTTTCCGGCGCGTCGTGGAACTGCTCCTGTTCCGTGCTGCCGGCGAACGCCGTCGTCGAGGAGCGACCGCCGGAGGCGGCCATCGCGACGGCATCGAAGTAGCTGACACCCACCTCGCGCTGATGGCGGGTCGCGGTGTAGCCGTCCGCTTCGGCGGCGAACTCCGCCTCCTGCAGTTCCGAATAGGCCGCCATGCCGCGATCGCGGTAGCCGCGTGCGAGCTGGAACATCGAGTGGTTCAAGCTGTGGAACCCGGCCAGGGTCACGAACTGGAACTTGTAGCCCATCGAGCCAATGGCACGCTGGAACTCGCCGATCTTCTCCTGCGGCAGCTTCTTGCGCCAGTTGAAGCTCGGCGAACAATTGTAGGCCAGCATCTTGCCCGGGAAATGCTTGGCGATGGCGTTGGCGAACTGCTCGGCCTCCGCCAGATTCGGCTCGCTGGTCTCCCACCACAGCAGGTCGGCATACGGCGCATAAGCAAGGCCGCGGGCGATGGCATACGCCACGCCTTTGCCCGGGAGGATGCGGAAAAAGCCCTCCGCCGTGCGGTTGCCGCCAATGAACGGCCGGTCGCGCTCGTCGACATCGGCGGTCAGCAACTGGGCGCTGTGCGCGTCGGTGCGGCACAGCAGGACGGTCGGCACGCCCTCCACGTCGGCGGCGAGGCGGGCGGCGTTCAGCGTGCGGATGTGCTGGCTGATCGGCACCAGCACCTTGCCGCCGAGATGGCCGCATTTCTTCTCGCTGGCCAACTGGTCCTCGAAGTGCACGCCCGCGGCCCCCGCCTCGATCATCGCGCGCATCAACTCATAGGCGTTCAACGCGCCGCCGAAGCCAGCCTCGGCGTCGGCGACGATCGGTGCCATCCAGTAGGTGGAGGTGTCGCCTTCCATGGCGGCGATCTGGTCGCAGCGGCGCAGCGCGTTGTTGATGCGCTTGACCACGGTCGGCACCGAATCCACCGGGTACAGCGACTGGTCCGGATACATCTGCCCCGCCGAGTTGGCGTCGGCGGCGACCTGCCAGCCGGACAGGTAGATCGCCTTCAGCCCGGCTTTTACCTGCTGCACAGCCTGATTGCCGGTCAACGCGCCCAGCGTGTTGACGAACGGTTCGGTGCGCAGCAGATCCCACAGCCGCCGCGCCCCCATCTCCGCCAGCGTGTGGCGAACCCGGAAGCTGCCCGCCAGCCGCGCGACCTCCCCGGCGGCGTAGTCGCGGCGAATGCCGGCGAAGCGGCCACTGTCGGGCAGCGGGGCGCGGGCGGGCATGCCGTCGGGCGCGCGGGTCGGACTGGGCAAGCGGATCATCGAAGCTCTCCGTGCGTTGGTCTCGCCGTCAATAATTCACATTGCGGGCGCGAAGTTTATCGGGAAAATGCTCGGCTATAGGCAATTGGGTCATAAAATTCACCAACAGACCCGAAAATCTGTAAAGGCCGTGAAGATGTCGAGGCCCATGATTGGCCGCACCGTGCGCCGCATCCGGCAGGAGCGGCGGATGACCCAACAGGCGCTGGCGGTGCGGTTGGGCATTTCGGCGAGCTACCTGAACCTGATCGAGCACGATCAGCGCGGCGTCACGGCGTCCCTGCTGATCCGCATCGGCGAGACGCTGCGGGTCGACCTGACGACCCTGTCCGGCAGCGCCGAGCGGCAGCTTGAGGTGCAGCTGCGCGAGACCTTCGCCGATCCGCTGCTGGCGCTGGAGGCGGTGCCGGAGGCGGAGATCGAGGCCCTCGCGGCGGCGAGCCCGACAGCGGCGCGCGCCATCCTCACGCTGTATCGCGCGTGGCGCGTCGCGCGCGAAGATTCCGGCGGCATCGCGCTGCCGTCCGGCCGGCGCATCCTGCTGCCCACCGAGGAGGCGCGCGACTTCTTCAACGACCGCGCCAACCATTTCGCCACCTTGGAACAGACCGCCGAGGCGTTGCTGGCGGAGATCGGCGCGGCGCCGGCCGAGATGAACCATGCCATCGCCGAACGGCTGCGCCGCCGCCACGGGATCAACGTCTCGGTCGGCCCGCTGGAAGGCGCGCTGCGGCGCTACGACCCGGCGGGCCGCGTGCTCCAACTGTCGGAGATGCTGCCGCGCGAGAGCCGCGGCTTTCATATGGCGTTCCAGCTGGCGCTGATGGAGGCGCGCGAAGCGGTCGAGGCATTGCTGGAGGGCAGCCCGCCGTCGTCGCCCGAAGCGGCGTCGTTGATCCGTATCGGCCTGCTGAACTACACGGCGGCGGCGCTGCTGATGCCCTATGCGGCGTTTCACGCCGCTGCCCGCGACCTGCGGCACGACGTGGACGCGCTTGCCTCGCGCTTCGGCGTGAGTTTCGAGCAGGCGTGTCAGCGGCTGTCCAGCCTGCAGCGGCCAGGGCTGCTGGGCGTGCCGTTCTTCTTCGTCGGCGTCGATCCCGCCGGCAACGTCTCCAAGCGGTTCTCGGGGGCCGGCTTCCCGTTCGCCCGCTACGGCGGCTCGTGCCCTCGCTGGGTGGTGCATACGGCGTTTGCCACCCCGGGCGTGCTGCGCGTGCAGGTCGCGCGACTGCCGGACGGTGCTACCTTCCTATGCTTCGCGCGCAGCGTCGCCGGCCCGTCGACCCGCTGGGGGGAACCGCCGCCGGTGCATGTGATCGCGATGGGCGCGCGGGTTGAGCATGCTGCGGAAATCGTCTACGCCGACGGCCTGGACCTGGAGGCGGCCGTCGTCGGCATCGGCCTGTCCTGCCGCCTGTGCGACCGGCAGGACTGCCGCAGCCGCGCGTTTCCGCCGCTCGAGCACCGACTTGCGCTCGACCCATTGACGACCAGCACCAGCCCATACCATTTCGACGTTCGCCGCGTATCGTGACGGTATTTGCGCGCCCCTGCGTCGCACCGTAGAACGCTTCATGATGGCAGGCAGCGTCCGCCACTTCCTTTTCCCCCGGGGTTCCCATGCCGAGCTACCAGTATGTCTATGTGATGAAAGATCTGACCAAAGCCTTTCCGGGCGGTCGCGAGGTGTTCAAGGGCATCACGCTGTCCTTCCTGCCCGGCGTGAAGATCGGCGTGCTCGGCGTCAACGGCGCCGGCAAATCGACGCTGCTGAAGATCATGGCCGGCATCGAGACGGAATACGGCGGCGAGGCCTGGGCGGCCGAGGGCGTGCGCGTCGGCTACCTGTCGCAGGAGCCGCAACTCGATGAGACCAAGACCGTCTCCGAGAACGTGCAGATGGCGTTCGGCCCGCTGAAGGCGGCGCTGGAGCGGTTCAACGACATCTCGAACCGCTTTGCCGAGCCGATGGACGACGAGGAGATGAACGCCCTGCTCGCCGAGCAGGCCGATCTGCAGGAGAAGATCGACGCCGAGGACGGCTGGGAGCTGGAACGCCGCATCGAGATCGCGCTCGACGCGCTGCGCTGCCCGCCGCCGGACAGCCCGGTGACCAAACTCTCGGGCGGTGAGCGGCGGCGCGTGGCGCTGTGCCGGCTGCTGCTGGAAAAGCCCGATCTGCTGCTGCTCGACGAGCCGACCAACCATCTGGACGCCGAGAGCGTGGCGTGGCTGGAAAAGACGCTGCGCGACTACGCGGGCACCGTGCTGGTGGTCACCCACGACCGCTACTTCCTGGACAACGTCACCAACTGGATCCTGGAGATCGAGCGCGGCCGCGGCTATCCGTTCGAGGGCAACTACTCGTCCTGGCTGGACCAGAAGCGCAAGCGGCTGGCGCAGGAGGAAAAGGAGGAAACCGCCCGCATGCGCGCGCTGGCCGCCGAGCAGGAATGGATCGCCTCCACCCCACGCGCGCGCCAGACCAAGAGCAAGGCGCGCATCCAGAAATACGAGGAAATGCTGCAAAAGAGCCAGGAGCAGGTGGCCGGCGTGGCCGAAATCGTCATTCCGCCCGGCCCGCGCCTGGGCGGCACCGTGATCGAGGCCGAAGAGCTGCGCAAGGCGTACGGCAACCGGCTGCTGATCGACGACCTGAACTTCAAGCTGCCGCCGGGCGGCATCGTCGGCGTGATCGGCCCGAACGGCGCCGGCAAGACCACGCTGTTCCGCATGATCACCGGCCAGGAGACAGCCCGATGCCGGCGCGTTGCGCGTCGGCGAGACCGTGAAGCTCGGCTATGTCGACCAGAGCCGCGACAGCCTCGATGCCACGAAAACCGTCTGGGAGGAGATCAGCGGCGGCACCGACGTGATCTATCTCGGCAAGCGCGCGGTGCCGTCGCGCGCCTATGTCGGCGCGTTCAACTTCAAGGGCTCCGACCAGCAGAAGAAGGTCGGCATCCTCTCGGGCGGCGAGCGCAACCGCGTGCACCTGGCGAAGATGCTGAAGACCGAAAGCAACGTCATCCTGCTCGACGAGCCGACCAACGATCTCGACGTCGATACGCTGCGCGCGCTGGAGGAGGCGCTGGTCGATTTCGCCGGCTGCGCCGTGATCATCAGCCACGACCGCTGGTTCCTCGACCGGCTGGCGACGCATATCCTGGCCTTCGAGGGCGACAGCCATGTCGAATGGTTCGAGGGCAACTTCCAGGCCTACGAGGAGGACAAGCGACGCCGGCTCGGCGCCGACGCCACCGAGCCGCACCGCATCAAGTACCGCCCGCTGACGCGCTGAACGCCACGGGGCGGCGCCAGCCGCCTCCGCGCCACCCCTTGCGACGCGGCAGGCATGAACCCCACCTGGTGCATCAGCACCGGGCGGCTGCTGCTGCGCCCGGTCTGGGGCGGCGACCTGGCTGATCTTGCGGCGCTGAAGGCCGATCCGCGCGTGTTCGCGGTGATGCTGGGCGGCGTGCGCGATCGCGCGGCAGACGGCCGAGGAACTGGCCGAGGACATCGCGTTCTGGGGCCGCCACGGCGTCGGCATGTGGACGGTGCGCGATGCGCGGTCCGGCGACATTCCTCGGCTTTGTCGGCATCCTGGAACGGCCGGATGGGCGCGGCATGGCGCTGCGCTTCGCCTTCGAGCCGGCAGGCGCAGGGCGCGCGGCTACGCCAGCGAGGCGGCGGCGGCGGCGCTGCGCTTCGGCCACGAACGTGCCGGCCTGCACGCGCATCGTCGCCGTCGCGCGCGCAGGACAATTTCGCCAGCCGCATGGTGCTGGGTGCGATCGGCATGCGCGAGTGCGAGGCTTTCCTGCGCCGCGGCGAGGACATGCTGGTGTACGAAAGCGTCCGCTGAGGCGGCGATCAGACGGGGCCGGTCGCCTTCGTCAGCGCGACCACCGCGCCGAGGCTGGACGCCATCTCGGTCGGGATCAGCACCGGTGGTGCCGCGCTCCTTGTTCATCTCGTAGAGCAGATTCATCTGCCGCAGCCGCAGCGCCGTCGGATTGTCGTCGTAGAGCTTCGCGGCCTCCAGCACCTGCCGCGCGATCTCCTGCTCGGCCGAGGCCAGCGTCACGCGCGCCTCCTTCTCGCGCTCCGCCTGCGCCTGCCGGCTCATCGCGTCCTGCAATTCGCGCGGGATCGCGACGTCGCGGATTTCGACGCTGGTCGCGGCACGCCCCAGCTCCAGGTCTTCGTCGGTGATCGACAGCACGCAGCTTCTCGTCGGCGGTCTGGCGGTCCGACAGCAGGCGTGACAGGTCGGTCGAGCCGATCATCTCGCGCAGCGTGGTCTGCGCCACCCGCTCGATCGCCTCGCGGTAGTTGGCGATGTTGATGGCCGCCGCCTGCGCATCGGTCACCCGCCAGAACACGATCGCGTCCACGCCCACCGCCACCGTGTCGCGCGTCAGCGCCTGCTCGGCGGTGATGCTGGTGGTCTGGATGCGCGTGTCGATCACCATCGGTGACCTGGTCGACGAACGGGCAGCACCAGATACAGGCCGGGCCGCCGAGCCGGCTGAACCGGCCGAGCCGCAGCACCACGGCACGCTGCCACTCGTTGGCGATGCGCACCGAGCGCAGCAGGCATCACTGCCAGCGACCGCGGACGAACAGGACAACCGGACACTGACGCGGGTTCCCCCTGCATTGAACCGTTCCTTCCAGCCTAGCCGGAGGTGGTGAGCTTGCCGCTGCATCGCGTCCAGCAGCGCCTGCACGTTGTTGTTGTTAGCGCCAGATACGACGCGTAGTCGCTGCGCTGGGTCAGCCGCAGGCTGGTGCCCTCGGCGATCACGTCGACGATTTTCGGGCTGCCGCTGATCCGGTCTCGACCACCCATTCCACATCCGCCGGCGCTGTGCCGGGGCTGGTGACCGTGGTGTCCACCGCCGATGTCATCGCCCTGCGCGGCAGCGGCCGGCCACCGTGAAGCTAACGCCCTGATAGTCGCCGATCTTGCTGGTGATGTTGTTGAACAGCAGCTGGTGGAACAGCTGCAGGTACTGCGCTGCTGCTGCGGCGTGGCATCGCGTCAGGTAACGGCCGAGGCAGAATCGCCGACCGCGATCGACGTCGACGATCCGGTCGACGAGCTGCTGCAGCTGTCGGCTTTCTGCGCTTGGTCGGCCGAGCTGTTGACGACGCCCGAGCAGCGTCTGGCCGGACTGCTGGATGAAGGCGGTGGCGTGCTCGGCGGACTCTGCGGCGCGATGCGCGGCGCCCGCCATCAGCGGCGAGCAGCGGCGCGGCGGCGATGGCGCTCAGAATGAAGCGGCGGTCAGCATGTCAGCGTCCGTTGCTTGGCGTGGGTTGATCAGTGGCGTCGGCGGCGCGGTGGAACCCAGTCGGGCGGCGTCAGCACGTGGCGCTGGTTGATCTGCCTGCAGCGTCGACGACGGTCGCGGTGCTGCCGGTACAGGCTGCGGAAGGTCGCATAAGGATCGAGCGCGGTGGCCTTGATCTTGTCGAGTCGGCTGGAGCATCCGCCGCTCGTGTTGATCCAGCTGCAGTCCGCCGTTTGGGCCCAGTTGAAATCGGTGACGCGTGCGCCTCCGGCCAACCCACGTGAGCGGGTCAGAGCGCACATCGACGGAATGTTCCACACATCGCGCGGGTCGGACGGGCCGAACACCGGCAGGTACAGATACGGGCCCGGCGGCACGCCCCACGGCGCAGCGTCATGCCGAAATCGGTGTCCTGCGACTGATAGCCCAGCGCTCGGCGACGGATCGAAGATGCCGCCGATGCCGATCGTGGAATTGACCACGAAGCGCACCAGCGAGTTGCCGGCGTCGCGCGACTTGCCTTCAAGCATGAAATTGACCAGCGCACGGGCTCGCCGATATTGCCGAGTGAAATTCCCGACATGGTTGCGGATGCCCTGGGCACCGACGTAGGTGTAGCCCTGCGCGAGCGGGCGTGAACGCGTAGCGGTCGATGCGGTCATTCACCGCGTAGAAGAAGCGGTTGGTCGGCTCGAGCGGGTCGTTGTCTGCCTGATACGCGGCTCATAGGCCGCGGATCGTTGGCCGGCGGCGCGTGCGCGCAACCGGAGACGCCGCCGTGACGAGGACCGCCGGGGCCGCCAGGCGGCACCAAAGCGCGCGCTCGCGCCCCCAACTGCATCGTTCATGTCTGCAACCGCACCTTTGTAAGCCTCCTGTGTCGCGCGCTCACGAGCGAGGGCGTGCCACGATCATATTTGGTGTTCATGAATCCAGCCGGTCAACCGGTCTGTTCATGTTGGCGTTTGGCGTGCAATTCCGCGGGCCACTGCAAGCCTACCCGCCCAGGCATCCCTCCCCCTTGCGAAAAGCTGCCAGTGCTGCCACCAAAGCCCCTTACGGAGCTGATCATGACCCATTCCCCACCCGCGACACTCTGGCACGCTGGTGGCTGCCGCGCGCGCATCGCGCCGCTGCCGGCGCCCGAAGCGGCGCGTCGGCGCCCGGCGTCTCCTTCGAATTCTTCCCGCCGAAAACCCCGGCGCTGGAGGCGCAGCTCTGGGCCTGTGTCGAACGGCTGGCGACGCTGAAACCGCGTTTCGTCTCCGTCACCTACGGCGCCGGCGGCAGCACGCAGGAGCGCACCCATGCCACCGTGCTGCGCCTGGTGCAGGAGACCGACCTCACGCCCGCCGCGCATCTGACCTGCGTCGGCGCCACGCGGGACGAGGTGGACGCGGTGGCCCGCCGCTATTGGGAGGCGGGCGTGAAACATATCGTCGCGCTGCGCGGCGACCCGCCGGCCGGCCAGACCTATGCCCCGCATCCGGGCGGCTACGCTTATGCCGTCCGATCTCGTCGCCGGGCTGAAGCGCGTCGCGGATTTCGAGATCACCGTCGCCGCCTATCCGGAAACGCATCCCGCAGGCGCTCGAGCCCGGAACAGGATCTCGACAACCTGAAGCGCAAGCTCGATGCCGGGGCGACCCGGGCGATCAGCCAGGTGTTCTTCGACAACAGACAATTTTCTGCGCTTCCTCGACCGTGCCTCGGCCGCCGGCATCACGGCGCCGATCGTGCCGGGGATCATGCCGGTCACCAATTTCACCCAGGCCGCGAAATTCTGCGCCGCTTGCGGCACCGTGGTGCCGCAATGGATGGCGGCAGCTGTTCGAGGGGCTCGACGACGACGCGGAAACCCGCCGCATGGTCGCCGCCGCCACCGCCGCCGAGCAGGTGCGGATCCTGCAGGCCAACGGCATCGACGAATTCCATTTCTACACGCTGAACCGGCCGGACCTGGTCTATGCCATCGCCCGCATCCTCGGCGTGAAGCCGGCGACCGGCAGGCGCGGCGGCGTAAGCCCGGCGCAACATCATGAGCGGCTATCTCGACAGCCTGAACCAGGCGCAGCGTGAGGCGGTGGAAGCGACCGAGGGGCCGGTGCTGGTCCTGGCCGGCGCCGGCACCGGCAAGACCCGCGTGCTGACCACGCGCTTCGCGCATATCCTGCTGAGCCGGCAAGGCGTTTCCCAACCAGATCCTCACCGTCACCTTCACCAACAAGGCGGCGCGGGAGATGCGCGAGCGCGTCGGGCACATTCTCGGCCAGCCGGCGGAAGGGCTGTGGCTCGGCACCTTCCACGCGCTCTGCGCGCGCATGCTGCGCCGCTTCGCCGACCGGGTCGGGCTGCAGAGCAATTTCTCGATCCTCGATTCCGACGACCAGCTGCGCCTGCTGAAGCAGGTGATGGAGGCGGCCCGGATCGATGCCAAACGCTGGCCGCCGCAATGCGCTGATGGCGCAGATCCAGCGCTGGAAAGACAAGGGCTTCATGCCCGCGCAGATCCCCGCGGCCGAGACCAGCGATTTCGCCAATGGCCGCGCCGAAGCGCTGTACGCGGCGTATCAGGAACGCCTGAAGGCGCTGAACGCCGTGGATTTCGGCGATCTGCTGCTCCTCTGACGTCCATCCTGCTGAAGACCGACGCCGAGGTGCTCGCGCACCTATCACAGGATGTTCCGCTACATCCTGGTGGACGAATACCAGGACACCAACCTGGTGCAGTATTACTGGCTGCGGCTGCTGGCGCAGGCGCACAAGAACATCTGCTGCGTCGGCGACGACGACCAGAGCATCTATTCCTGGCGCGGCGCCGAGATCGAGAACATCCTGAAATTCGAACAGGATTTTCCCGGCGCGAAAGATCGTGCGGCTGGAGGCGAATTACCGCTCGACCGCGCCGATCCTCGCCGCCGCCGCGCATCTGATCGCGCATAACGAGGGGCGGCTGGGCAAGACCCTGCATCCCGGCCGCAATGATGCCGAGCGGCGACAATGTCGAGGTCGTGGCGCTCTGGGATTCCGAGGAAGAGGCCCGGATGGTCGGCGGCGCGTGGAAACCTACGCGGCGCTCGGCGCATCGCCTGGCGGAGATGGCGATCCTGGTCCGCGCCGGCTTCCAGACGCGGGCGTTCGAGGAGCGGATGATCACGCTCGGCATTCCGTACCGCATCATCGGCGGCCTGCGCTTCTATGAGCGCGCGGAAATCCGCGACGCCATCGCCTATCTGCGCGTGCTGGCGCAGCCGGCGGACGATCTGGCGTTCGAGCGCATCGTCAACACGCCCAAGCGCGGCGTCGGCGATGAGCGCCCTGCGCACCATGCATGAGCGGGCGCGCGCGCGACGCAGCGTCTCGCTCTATCGCGGCACCGGACGTGCTGGTCGCGGAAGGCGGCTTGCGCGGCAAGGTGCGCGAAGCGCTGCGCGAACTGCTGCACAATTTCGACCGCTGGCGCGAGATGCTGGGGCGCGACGGGCATGTGGTCACGCTCGAAACGCTGCTCGACGAATCCGGCTACATCGACATGTGGAAGGCCGACAAGTCGCCCGAGGCGCCGGGGCGGCTCGAAAACCTCAAGGAACTCGTCCGCGCGCTGGCGGATTTCGAAGCGCTGCAGGGCTTCCTCGACCATGTCTCGCTGGTGATGGAGAACGAGGAGAGCGCGACGACGACCGCGAAGCTCTCGATGATGACGCTGCACGGCGCGAAAGGGCTGGAATTCGACACCGTGTTCCTGCCCGGCTGGGAGGAAGGCGTGTTCCCCAACCAGCGCGCGCTGGACGAGAGGCGGGAATAAGAGCCTCGAGGAGGAGCGGCGGCTGGCCTATGTCGGGCATCACCCGGGCGCGCAAGCCGGCGATCATCAGCCATGCCGCCAACCGCCGCATTTATGCCAACTGGCAGGACAGCATCCCCAGCCGCTTCATCGAGGAACTGCCGGATGCATGTCGTCACGCGGACCGGCTCGGCGGCGATGAATCAGCACGGCGCGCATGGCGGCCCCGGCCAGTTTCCCGCTGCAGGCGCGGCGCGCCCGCGAAGCGGATCGAGGCTGGGAGCAGCCGGCCCGCCCGGCGCGGACGGACAAAATCCCGGTCGGCGCACGCGTGTTCCACCAGAAATTCGGCTATGGCCGCGTGATCGCGGCCGATGACGACCGGCTGGACATCGATTTTGAAACTTCCGGCGAGAAGCGCGTGCTCGACCGGTTCGTGGAGCGCCATGATGTCTCGACGAGACTGGACTGACATTTCCGTCACGGTGCCGGGCGACGCGCTCGACCATTTCGAGGCGGCGCTCGGCTCAGGTCTGCCGCGCGGTCTCGTTCTTCCATCAGGACGAGGAACGCGACATCTGGAACATCCAGGGCGTGAAGGAGCGCGGCGCCTATGAGGCGGAGCTGGCTCGGCGCTTCTGGTGCTCGCGGAAATGCTGACCGGCCAGGCGCCGGAGATCGCCCGCTCCCTGGTGCCGGCGGGCGGCTGGCTGGCCGCACCAAGGCGGCGTTTCCGGAGCAGAAGATCGGCGGCCGCTTCGTGGTGCGCGGCACGCATATTTCCGGCGCCGACCACGCCCGGGCGGATCACCCTCACGCTCGATGCCGGGCTCGCCTTCGGCACCGGCGAGCATAATTCCACGCGCGGCTGTCTGAGCGCGCTGGAGCGCATCGCCAAGGCGCACCGGCCGCTGCAGCATCCTCGATCTCGGCACCGGCTCGGGCATTCTGGCCATCGCCGCCGCCAAGCTGCTGCACCGCCGCGTGCTGGCGAGCGACATCGACGCCGTGGCGGCGCGGGTCGCGAATGCCAACGCCAAATTGAACGGGGTCGCGCATCTGGTGCACGCCATCCGCGCCGATGGCTGGGCGGACCGGCGCATCGAGCGGCGGCGCGCCGTATGACCTGGTGTTCGCCAACATCCTGGCGCGGCCGCTCTGCGCCATGGCGCACGCAGCTCGCGCAGCATCTGGCGCCGGGCGGCGTGGCCATCCTGGCCGGGCTGCTGACGACGCAGGTGAACTGGGTGCTCTCGGCGCATCGCCGGCCGGGCTGGTGCTGGAGGCCGCGCTCGCGCGAGGGTCGTCTGGACGACGCTGATGCTGCGCAAGCCCGGCGGGGGAGGGGCAGCATGACCGCGACAGGCTTCGACCCGCGCACGGCGTTCCGGCTGGACGGGACGGTGTGCGTCGTCACCGGCGGCGGCGCCGGCATCGGCCGCGCCATCGCGTTGGGCGCGGCCCGTTCGGGCGCCCGCGTGCATGTGCTGGACAGTGACGCCGCACGTGCTGCCGCCACGGTGGCCGACATCGCGGCGGAGGGGCTGGCCGCGCGCGCCCACGCGGCAGACGTGGCCGAGGAGGCGCAAATCGTCGCCGCGTTCGACGCCGTCGCGCAGGAAGAGGGGCGGATCGACAGTCTGGTCAACAACGCCGGCATCGCGATCCGCCGCCCGGCCGTCGATCTGGCGCGGGAGGACTGGGACCGCGTGGTGGGCGTCAACATGACCGGCGTCTTCCTGTGCGCCCGCACGGCCGCGCGCCACATGCTGCCGGCCGGGGCTGGCGCCATCGTCAACATGTCCTCGATCATGGGGATGTCGGGCGGCGGCCTGTATCCGAACATCTCCTATCAGACGACCAAGGGTGCGGTGGTGAACCTGACCCGCGCGCTGGCGGTGGAATGGGCGCCGCACGGTATCCGCGTGAACGCCATCGCGCCGACCTGGGTGCGTACTGACTTTATCCGCCCGCTCCTGGATCAACCGGAGCTTGTGGCGCGCATGGCGGCGGTGACACCGCTCGGCCGCGTCGCCGAGCCGGAGGAAATTGTCGGCGCCGTGCTGTTCCTGCTCTCGCCCGCCTCAGCCATGGTGACCGGGCACACGCTGCCGGTGGATGGCGGCTTTCTGGCTCAGTAGCAGCGCAACGGGGGGCGGCGGCGGAGGCGGCAGATCAGCCATACTGGACCGTGGACGGCGCGCCCGGCAACGTGCAGCCCACGCGCCGGCGGCCATGGCCTCCCGCTGGACGGGCGACGATGCGCGGTTCGTGTTGCACGAGGGATTTATATCCCCACCTGTGAACGCGCCGCCGCACGGCGCACCGATGGATAGCGAGGCGTTTCCCGTCGTGTGGCGGGCAGACGCGGCATAGGAGGCACACCATGCAGCTCCACGGCATCCACCACCTGACCGCCGTCTCCGCCGACGCCCCTGGCAATCGACGCTTCTACACGCAGGTGCTGGGCATGCGGCTGGTCAAGAAGACCGTCAACCAGGACGACGTGAGCGCCTACCATCTGTTCTACGCCGATGGCGCCGCCAGCCCCGGCACGGATATCACGTTCTTCGACTGGCCGGTGGCGCGGGAGCGGCGCGGCACGAACGCGATCGTGCGGACTGCGCTGCGCGTGTCCGGCAACGCGGCGCTCGACTACTGGGCCGCGCGCCTGGACGAATCCGGCGTTGCGCACGGCCCGATCAGCGAGGTCGATGGCCGGCTGCAACTTGCGTTCGAGGACCCGGAGGGGCAGCGCCTGACGCTGCTGGACGACGGCGGCGCCGGCCCGGCGAACCCCTGGGACCGCAGCCCGGTGCCGGAAGCGTTTCAGATCCGCGGCCTCGGCCCGATCACGCTCAGCGTGCCGGAGCTGTCGCGCTCCGAGCAGTTCGTCACCAACGTCCTGGCGATGCGTCCCGCCCGCGACTTCCCGGCCCCCGACGCGCCCGGCGTGCGCGTCCATGTCTACGAGATGGATGAGGGCGGTCCGTCGGCGGAACTGCATATCCGCGTCGAGCCATCGCTGCGCCCGGCGCAGCAGGGGGCGGGCAGCGTGCATCACGTGGCGTTCCGCGCGCGTGACGACGAATACCAGGACCTGGATTGACCGCCTGAACAGCCTGCGCATCCCGTCCAGCGGCCCGGTGGACCGGTTCTATTTCCGCAGCCTCTACGCGCGCGAGCCGAACGGCATCTTGTACGAGATCGCCACCGACGGCCCCGGCTTTGCCACCGATGAGCCGGCCGACTCGCTGGGCGAGCGACTGTCCCTGCCGCCGTTCCTGGAAGGCCGCCGCGCCGAGATCGAGCGCGGCCTGAAGCCGCTTTGACGATTTTCGCGCAGACCGGAGGCCATGGCCCGCATGCCGGCCGGCCGATCGCGACGACAGGTGCGGCGGTGGCGGAAGCGACGGCCGCCGTCATCCTGGTGCATGGCCGCGGCGGCGGCAGCGGCGACATGCTTGGCCTCGGAGACGTGCTGGCGCCGCCGGGAGCCGTCTGCCTGGTGCCGGAAGCGTCCGGCAATACGTGGTATCCGTACCGCTTCATCGAGCCGGTTGCCAGGAACGAGCCTTTCCTGAGTTCGGCCTTGTCGGTCCTTGCCGACCTTGTGGAGCGGCTGGTCGCTGGCGGCGTTCCGGCCGAGCGGATCGCGTTGGTCGGATTCTCGCAGGGCGCCTGCCTCGCGACGGAATTCGCCGTGCGGCGCCGGCAGCGTCTCGGCGCCGTCATCGGCCTCAGCGGCGGCCTGATCGGCGACACGGTTGCCACGCCCGCGCCCGGCCATCCGCTGGACGGCATGCCGGTCCTGCTCGGATGCAGCGACCGCGACGCGCACATCCCGATCACGCGGGTGCGGGAGACGGAGGCGGCCATGCGCAGTCTGGGCGCCGACGTTGTGACCCGCGTGTATCCGGGCAGCTTCCACGGCATCAACCAGGACGAGGTCGAAGTCGCGCGGCCGATGCTGGCGCGAATGATCAGTCCGGCGGCGGGCTGAGGGCGCCTGCCATCGGCGTCGCTGCCAGCAGGGCGCGCGTGTAATCGTGTTGGGGTGCGCCGAGCACGGCGTCGGCCGGGCCGGTCTCTACCACGCGGCCACGATACATCACCGCCACGCGGTCGGCCATTGCACGCACCACGCCGAGATCATGGGTGATGAACAGATAGGCCAAGCCATGCTCGGCCTGTAATTGGCGCATCAGCCGCAACACCTGGGCGCGCACGGATACATCGAGCGCCGATACCGGCTCGTCGGCCACCACCAGACTTGGATCGGACGCCAGCGCCCGTGCAATCCCCACCCGCTGCCGCTGCCCGCCGGAGAGCGCGTGCGGCATGCGACGGAAAAATTCCGCCGCCGGCAGCCCGACCTGATCGAGCAACGTGCCGGCCCGTGCCTCGGCCTCGGCCGCCGGCAGGCCAAGGTTCCAGCGCAGCGGCACCGCGACGCTGTGGCCGATGCTGTGCCGCGGGTTCAGCGAAGCGCCAGTGTCCTGAAACACCACCTGCACCTCCCGGCGGAACCGGCGCCGCGCCGCGCCGCAAAGTCCATCGAGGCTTTCGCCGCGAAAGCGAATGGTGCCGCTGCTCGGCGGCAGCAGGCCGAGCAGCATGCGCCCCAGCGTGGTCTTGCCGCTGCCGCTCTCGCCGACCACGGCAACAGTCTCTCCCGGCGCGATCGACAGGGAGACGCCATCGACCGCGCGCAGCCATTGCCGCCGCCCGAACAGGCCGCTGCGCATCGGGAAGCTCCGGCAGAGATTGTCCGCCGCGATCAGGGGTTCAGCCGCCATGCACGCCCCAGGCATCGGCGGCGGCCGGCTCGTCGGAGCGCCAGCAACGATCCGCACCCGTCCCATTGGGGCGGAGGGGAGGCGGCTGCGGTGACGCACGGATCGGGCAGTGCCAGCTTGCAGCGCGGATGGAAGCGGCAGCCCGCCGGCATCGCGGTGGCCGCCGGAACCGTGCCGGGAATCGAAAACAGCTCGTTCCGGCGCTCGCGCGGGTCGAGCAGGCTCGCCAGCAGCCCTTGTGTGTAGGGATGGCGGGGCGCGCGGAACAGCGTTTCGGTGTCGCCGGATTCAACGATCTGGCCGGCATACATCACGTACACCCGTGTGCAGGTCTGCGCGATCACGCCGAGATCGTGCGTGATCAGCAGCACCGACAATCCCATCTCCGCGCGCAGCCGCTACAGCAGGTCCAGGATGCCGGCCTGCACGGAGACATCGAGCGCGGTGGTGGGTTCGTCGGCGATCAGCAGCGCCGGGCGCATCGCCAGCGCCGCGGCGATCAGCACGCGCTGCCTCTGCCCGCCGGACAGCTCATGCGGATAGCGCGCGCGCCATGCTGGCCGGCAGCTCCACCTGCTCCAGCAGCGCGTGCACCTTTTCCGCGAGGCCGCGCCGTTCGCCATGCGCCGCCAGCGCCTCCGCCACCTGCCGCCCGGCCGGCAGCAGCGGATCGAGGAAGCCAGTCGGGTCCTGGAAGACCATGCCGATGCGCGCGCCTCGCACCGCCCGCCAGTCGCGGGGCGACAGCCGAGCCAGGTCGCGCCCCTCCAACAGCACTTCGCCGGCGGCGATGCGTGCGCGCGGCGTTGGAAACAGCCCGAGCGCGGCGTAGGCGGTCATCGACTTGCCGGAGCCGGACTCGCCTACCAACCCCACGATCTCGCCGGCGGCGACGTGCAACGACACGTCCTCGACCAGGCGAGGGCCACCGCGCAACGCGACGCAAAGCCCGGAAAACTCCAGCACCGGCGTCATGCCGGCGCGGGTCGGCGGCGGTGTTCGAGCGCATCGCCGAGACGGTTGAACGCCAGCACCGTGGCGCGATCGCGACGCCGGGAAACACCGCCATCCACCACGCGCTGCGCAGATATTGCTGCGCCTCGTTGAGCATCGCGCCCCAGGACACGAGATTGGGGTCGCCCAGGCCGAAGAAGCCCAGGCCGGCTTCCAGCAGGATCGCGGTCGCCACGTCGAGCGCCGCCAGCACGATGACCGGGGCGGCGACATTCGGCAGGATTTCCCGCACCACCAGCGCCCGGCCGGCATCCCGCCGACGCGCGCCGCGTCGACGAACGGCGCCGTGCGCAACGATCCCGACCGAGGCACGCACCACGCGCGCGGTCTGCGGCCATGCCAGCACGGCGATGCACCACGATCACCTTGGCGAGCCCGGGACCGAACAGCGCGATCACGATCAGCGCCAGCACGAAGCGCGGCAGCGTCTGGAAGAATTCGGTCAACCGCATCAGCACGGCATCGGCGATCGCCGCCGCGCCAGCCGGCGAACGCGCCCAGCGCGACGCCGATCACGGTGCCGATCAGCGCCGTCGCGACACGCCGACGATCAGCGACACCCGCGTGCCGAACACGGTCTCCGCCCACATGTCGCGGCCGAGATCGTCGGTGCCCAGCAGATGCCCGGGCGACAGCGGCGGCAGCAGCGCATCCTCGCCGCCCGCATACGGGATTTCGTGCCCAGCCGACCAGCGGCGCCGCCACCGCCGCCAGCACCACCAACGCCAGCCACGCGGCCGCAACCCAGGCCGAGACGCCGCCACGCATTCAGCCGACCCTCGGGTCGAGCAAACGATGCACGATGTCGGTGACCAGATTGGACAGCACGACGGTCGCCGAGACCAGCAGCAGGATCGCCATCATGGTCGGGTAGTCACGGCTGGAGATCGAGTCGAACAGCAACCGGCCGATTCCGGGCCAGCCGAACACCGTCTCGATCAGCGCCGAGCCGGCGAGGACGAAACCCGCGATTGAACCCGATCACGGTGATGACCGGCGCCGCCGCGTTGCGCAGCGCATGGCCGATCAGCACCACGCGTTCCGAGGCGCCACGCGCCCGCGCCGCCAGGATGAATTCGGCGCCCAGCACGCCGATCATGCTGGTGCGCGTGATGCGCGCGATCAGCGCCAGGTAGCGCAGCGACAGCGCCAACGCCGGCAGTACCAGATGGCGCGCCACGTCGCCGAAGCCCGCCGCCGCCGCGAATGGCGTGCGTCCCCTTGCGACGGCAGCAAGCCCAGCCGGATCGCGAAGACGAAAATAAGAATCTGACCAACCCAGAACTCCGGCAGCGCATAGCCGAACGTGGCGAGGCTGCGCACCGCGCGATCCAGCACGCCATCCGGCGCGCGCGCCGACAGCACGCCGAGCGTCACCCCGAGGACGCTTGCGAACCCCAGCGCCGTGCCGGTCAGTTCCAACGTCGCGCCCAGCCGCCCCAGGATCAGCGACAGCACCGGCTGGCGATTGGCGAAGGAGTAGCCGAGGTCGCCGTGCAGCACCCGCCCGATGTAGCGCTGCACCTGGACATAGACCGGCCGGTCCAGCCCGTACTCGTGGCGCACCTGTTCGCGATAGGCCGGCGGTGCCGGGAAGTCGCCGACCAGGATCGTCACCGGGTCGCCCGGCGTACTGGCGATCAGTGCGTAGTTCAGCACCACCACGGCAAACAACAGCGGAACCGCGTGCAGCAACCGGCGCAGCACGAACAACGTCAGCGATGTGGCCCGCATGTCAGCCGGCAGTCAGCCGTACGCCGCCCCACTGGTCGCGCGCGTCGATCGCCGGCCACAGACCGGTGAGCTTGCGCGAGGCGAAATCCACGGTTTCCTCGTCGAACAGCACCAGACTGGGCATGTCATCGTTCAGGATCGCCTGCGACCGGCGATACAACGCGGCGCGATGCTCCCGCTCCGGCGCCACGGCCGCCTCGTTCAGCAGCCGGTCCACTTCCGGATTGGAATAGCCGGTGCAGTTGGTCAGCGCCTTGTTGCCGGTCTGCGTGAGGTACATCCGCTGATAGCCGATCGCCGGATCGCCGGCCGAGAAATACGATTGCAGCGTCATGTCGAAGTCATGCTTGGTGAACACGCGCTCGATCGCCACCGCGCGTTCAAGCGGCTGCAGATCCACGTCCATGCCGATCTGGCGCAGATTGTCGCGGATGATCTGCGCCGACGCACGCAGTTGCGGCCGTGCGGCGTCGTAGATCAGGCTGACCGGCTTGCCGTCGTAACCGGCCTGTTGCAGCAGCGTTTTCGCGTGCACGGGATCGAGCCGATATTTGTGCGCGTAGTCGTCGGCCTCATCGAGCAGCCATTTGAACCCGTCGCCGAACGCGCCGTAGCCGGGTCGCGCGAGTCCGTTCATCACCTGTGCCACGAGCCGGTCGCGATCGATCGCACAGGCCAGCGCCTGCCGCACGACTTTGTTCGCGAACACCGGGCGTTGAGTGTTGAACGCCAGGAAATACACGGCCGGGACGTTGATGCCCTTACGAAATTGCAACGAGGCATCTTTCATCAGCCGCGGTTCGTCGGGCTTCGGCAGATAGAAATCCACCACCGCGTCGATCTCGCCGGTTTCCAGCCCGGCGCTGCGGTTGGCCGGCTGCGGCACGATCTGGAAAATGATCCCGTCCAGTCCCGCAGCACCGCCCCACCAGGACGGGTTGCGCTCGGTCGTGATCGTGGCCCCGCGCGACCAGCCGGCGAAACGGAACGGCCCCGTGCCGACCGGCGCCTGATTGGCGGGGTTGGCCGGAATGTCGGTGCCTTCGAACAGGTGCTTCGGCAGGATCGGTGCGTCGAACACCGACAACTGCACCAGGAACGGCGCGTAGCCCTTGTCCAGCGTGAACACGACGGTCCTGGCGTCCGGCGCCTCGATCCTGGCACCGATGTTCTTCAGCACGCCCGATGTGCGCGGATGGTATTTCGCCAGGATCTGGGTGAAGGTGAACACCACGTCGTCGGCCGAGAACGGCTTGCCGTCATGCCACGTAACACCCTGGCGCAACGTGAAACGGAAGGATTTCGCGTCCGGCGCCACGGTCCACGCGGTCGCCAGCGACGGCTGCGGATCGTAGTTGCGGTCCAGCCACACCAGCCCCTCGTACATCTTCGCGCCGACATCGCCGGTGGCGTAGTCGGTCGACATTGCCGGATTGAGCGTCGGCGGATCGGCATCGATGCCCAGCACCGCCGGGCTCGACTCCGCCCGCGCCCCGCGGGGCAGGCCCAGCGCTGCGGCGGCGCCGGCCAGCGCGAAGCCGCGCCGCGTCAGCCGCATCACGCTGCCCCCAGCACGCGCGCGGCGATGCGTTCGAACAGCCGCACGCCCTGGTCCAGCGAGGCCTCGTCGATGTCGAAATCGGTGGCGTGATGCACGGCCGGGATGTCGCTGCCGAGGATGAAATAAGCCGATTGCCCGCCGCGCTCCTGCACCCGGCGCATCATGAACGTGGCATCGTCGCCGCCGCCGATCGACCATTCCGGCACGACCTGGCGTATCCCTTCCACGGCGGCCCCTGCCTCGGCGACGATCGCCGCTGCGGCGTCGCTGGCGACGGCGCCGACCGTCTCGCCCATCAATTCCGTGACGACCGTCACGCCCTGCATCGCCGCCGCGCCCTGCAACACCTGCGTCGCCCGCTCGGTCATGTAGTCGAGGCTCTCCTGCGTCTGGCCGCGCACTTCGATCAGCATCTCAGCACGGTCGGCGATGATGTTGCGTCCGCTGCCGGCAACCAGCCGGCCGACATTGACATGCGTGACCTGGTCGGCGTGGCGGGAAATCCCGTGCAGCCCGAGCGTGGCCGCGGCGGCGGCCAGCAGCGCGTTGCGCCCCTCCTGCGGCCCCATGGCGGCATGGGCGGCCTGCCCGTGGAAGGTCACGTCGATCTTGCGCGAGAACAGGAACCCGGTCGCGGCGGCGGCGAGCTGGCCGCTCGGCAGCTTGCAGCCCAGGTGTCCCGCGAAAAAATAGTCCACGTCGTCCAGCACGCCGGCCTGCACCATCGGCTTGGCGCCGCGCCCGCCTTCCTCAGCGGGCTGGAAGATCAGCTTCAGCGTCCCGCGCCAGCCGGAGGTCGGGTTCGCCAGCCGTTCGGCCAGCGCCAGCCCGATGGCGGTATGCCCGTCATGCCCGCAGGCGTGCATCAGCCCGTCGCGGCGGGAGCGGTAGCCGTTCTGATTTGGGCGGTGAGCCTCCGTCTGCGTCTCGGCGACTGGCAGTGCGTCCATGTCGAACCGGAAGGCCAGTGTCGGCCCATCACCGCGCCGCAGCTGCGCGACCACGCCGGTCTGGCCGCCGGGCATGCGGGCGATCCAGTCGGCCGGCGCACCGTTGGCGAGTGCGTCGCGTTGGGCGCCGGCGATGGCGGAAGGTGTCGGGGCGCCGGCCATGGACCCGGCATCCATCACCTCCGGCCCGGCCTTTACCGCGTAGCCGAGGCGTTGCAGCCGGTCAGCGGCAAGGGCGGCAGTGCGGTACTCCAGGAACCCGAGTTCGGGATGCGTGTGCAGGTCACGCCGCAGGGTTACCACGCTTGCGTCATTGGCGCCGAAACCATCCATCAGCCATCGCTCCGTCTGTCAGCCGCCAGCTTACGCCGGCGCAACGGCAGAGGGAACGCCCGTCTCAGGACCGCCAGCGCAGCGCGAGGCGCTCCACCGCCCCGATCAGCAGCGCGCTCGCGCAGCCGAGCGCACCGAACAGCCCGACGCCTCGCAGCACGATCGGCGCGGTCACTGTGTGGCCTCCGCGTCCGGGTAGACGAAGGCGAGCGTGGACGCGATGTGCGCCATCAATTGCGCTTGCGCGGCATCGTGGTCACGGCTCAGCACGATGTCCGCCAGCGCCTCATGCGTGCGCAGGAACGCCGCCCAGTCGGCCACCTGCGTCATCATCAGTCGCCGGTAGCGGTGCGCCTCGTCATACAAGGCCGACTGGGACCGCAGCAGCCGCAGGGAGCCGCAGCCGGCAACGAGGGCGACGTGGAACCGTTTGTGGGCGTCCCCGAACGCCGCCGCCGTCGCATCGGGGCCGGATGTGATCTGGCGGCGCAACAGATGCAGCGCGGCGAGGATGCCGGCCTCCCACTCGGGTTCGGCGGCCTGCATCGACAGCCGCAGCGCCGCCGCCTCCACCGTCTGGCGGGTCAGCGTGATGTCGACGAGGTCGGCGCGGCTTACGTCCGCGACCCGGAAGCCGCGCTGCGTCGGCGCGGCAACCAGCCCGAGCCCGACCAGCCGTGCCAGCGCCTCACGCAACGGCGTCACGCCGATGCCGTAGCGCGCGGCGAGGTCGTGAACGGCGAGCCGTGCGCCCGGCGCGAGCGCGCCGGCCAGGATGTCGCGCTGCATGAGGTCCACCGCCTGCTCGGCCAGGGTTTCCGAGGATTGGGTCATGCGGGGCAGCCCCGCTGGCCGTGCCGTGCGCCGGTCGTCACGGCGCGATGAGGTGCGCGGTGTCAATGTCCCCCCGCAACATGTTCTGCCCACGCATCACGCCACCCACCAGTCGAGTTGCGCCTTGGAGATTGCCGGGTCCGACCAGGCGACCAGGATGCTCTTCAACACCGGCCGCGCCATCGGCGGTGCTGCGGTTGGTGACCGAGGCGGTTGCGAGCACCACGAGGTCGAGCCCGCCATCGACGGCCTGAAGCAGCACGGAGGGCGTCGGCCCGCCGATCTGGATCGACTCGGAGGTCAGCGCGGCCGGGATGTTCGAATTGAGAGCGATCGGCGTGATCGTCACGGCCAGGCCATGCGCCGCGAAAAACCCATGATCGGCCGCGGCAAAGGCCGAGGCGCAGTCGGTGGTAGCGGTGCAACTCAGCGTGATCGCTTCCTCCGCCCGCGCGGCGGTGGCCAACAGCAGGGCCGCCACTGCACCCGCGATGATCTTCGGCATGGACATCCCACCCGCTCCCCTGGTGGCCGCGTGTTGACCGGCGGCGTTGACGAGGGCCATATATACATCAGAGTGAAATTTATACAAACAACGGGGGCGACGATGAAGCTGGCCAGTTTTCGTGATGCGGCGGGTGGCGTGCGGGTCGGCGCGGTGGAGGCGGCGGAACACCGCATCCTCGATCTGACAGAAACGGCCGGGTTCGCCGACATGCTCGCCCTGATCGATGCCGGTGAGGCCGGGCTCGACCGCGTGCGCGCGCTGGTGAGCGCTGCGGCGGACGGGCCGTGGCGCGATCTGGCGAACGTGACGTTGCTCGCCCCGTTGCCGCAGCCGCGACAAATGCGCGACGGCATGTCGTTCGCGACGCATATCCGCCAAAGCGGCGCCGGCGCGCGGCGGATGGCGGCCCTATTGGCTGGCGATGCCGCGGGCGCCGCCGCGGTTGTGCCGGCGGCCGACATCGACCCGGTCTATCGCGAGCGGCCGATCTACTACCTTACCAATCGCATGAGCGTCGCCGGTCCGGATAGCGTCGTACAGTGGCCCCGCTACAGCCGCGTCGCTGATTTCGAGCTGGAACTGGCGGCCGTCATCGGTCGTACCGGTCACGACATTCCGGCCGCGGAGGCGGGCGCGCATATCTTCGGCTATACCATCTACAACGACTTTTCCGCCCGCGACGCGCAGATGCTCGAAATGGCCGGACGGCTCGGACCCGCCAAGGGCAAGAGCTTCGATGGCGGCAACGTACCTCGGCCCGTGGATCGTCACGCGCGACGAAATTCCCGACCCTGAGGCGCTGGCCGTTCAAGTGCGGGTGAATGGCGAGGTCTGGGCGAGCAGCACGACGCAGGGGATGCTGTTCAGCTTTCCGAAGATCATCGCCCATATTTCGCAGAGCGAGACGCTGCACGCGGGCGAGGTGATCGGGTCCGGCACCGTCGGCAATTGCTGCGGGCTGGAACAGGGCCGCTTCCTGCACGACGGCGATGTGATCGAACTGGAGATAGACGCCATCGGCGTGTTGCGCAATCGCATTGCCATGCCGCAAGGCTCAGCCCTGTAGAAAGAGGAATGACCATGCCCCGCCGACTGATCGACATTTCCGTGGCGCTGGAGAACGACCTGCCGGTCGACCTCGGCCCGGGACCGCGCATCGTCTACGTCAGGCACAGCGAGAGCGCCGGAATGATCGCGCAATATTTTCCCGGGCTGCGGCCGGAAGATCTGCCGGACGGCGAGGGCTGGGCGGTGGAGACCGTGCAGCTCTCGACGCACAACGGTACGCATCTGGATGCGCCGTATCATTTCCATTCGACGATGAACCGTGGCGAGCGGAGCTGGACGATCGACGAAGTGCCGCTGGAATGGTGTTTTCAGCCGGCGGTAAAGCTGGATTTCCGGCATTTCCCGGACGGCTATGTGGCGACCGCGGCGGACGTGGCGACGGAGCTGGCGCGCATCGGCCATACACTCGCACCGCTGGAGATCGTGCTGGTCAACACGCGTGCCGGCAGTACCTACGGCCAGCCGGATTACGTGCCGAGCGGCTGCGGCATGGGCTACGAAGCGACGATGTATCTGCTGGAGCGCGGCATCCGGCTGACCGGCACCGATGCCTGGAGCTGGGATGCGCCGTTCGTCCATACCGCGCGCCGCTACGCCGAAACGCATGATGCGAGCCTGATCTGGGAAGGCCACAAGGCGGGTCGGCATATCGGCTACTGCCACCTGGAAAAGCTGCATAACCTGGAGAGCCTGCCGGCGAGCGGGTTCACCGTCAGTTGCTTTCCAGTCAAATTGCGTGCGGCGTCGGCCGGCTGGACGCGGGCCGTGGCAATCCTGGAGGACTGACGCCGATACGTGATGGGCTTGCCCGGATGCGGCGCTTTTCCATCCGCAAAAGCTCATCACGCCAAGCGACACCGGCACTGCAATCGTTCTGCAATAGTTCTGTCATTTGGCAATACGGATCGTTTTCTGTACGAGCCGTGACGACCCGTGCAAGAAGATGGATTGCCAATGTCCGAAACCTATCCGACCCTGACGGAATTTACGCCCGGCGATCTGGTGATCAGTGTTTCGGGCGACGGTAACGACAGCGGCACGTACGGCGATAATCAGGCATCGCCGATCACGTTGGAGGAGATCACCCCCGAAGGGGAGATCGTCGGCGAACTGGTGCTGCCACAAGAGCCGACCGCTGTTGACGGCACGACGGAATATGCAATTTCCGGCGAATACGGTTCCTCGTCGGAAGGGTCGCTCGCACTCGCGGCGAATGGCGAGTCGCTGGTCATCGCGGGTTACGGTGTCAACGCCGCTACCTTCAATGCGGGCGGTGCTGCCGTCTACGGCACCGCCGCGCTGGCGCAGTCGACGAGCGAGACGGGCGGCGCCTACACGGCGGTTCCGCGGGTCATCGCCGATATCAGCTACAACACGACCATCGACACCAGCACGGCGCTGTACAACGTTTTCAATACGAACAATCCGCGGAGTGTCGCCACCGTCAACGGCACGTCGTTCTACATCTCGGGCCAGGGCGTGGACGGCGACACGACGCAGGGCGTGTTCGTGGCCGAAGACGGGGCCAGCAGTGCGACATCGATCGACGACACGTCCGACACGCGGACAGCCGAGATTGTCAACGGCGAGCTTTATGTCTCGCGCGACAGCAAGCAAGCGGGCGGCGGGTCGATCGGCAGCTACGGCACGACGCTGCCGACAGGAACAACCACCGCAACCGATCTCGTCGGCATCGGTCCGACGGTCACGCTGACCGCGGGGGAGCAGACGAACGGCATCAACGCGGTCGGTCAGACCGTCAACCTGAGCCCGGAAAACTATTTCTTTGCCAACGCGACCACGCTCTATGTCGCTGATGGCGGCGACCCCAAGGAAGGCGGGCTTGGCGACGGCGGGCTGCAGAAATGGACGTTGAGCAACGGCACCTGGACGCTTGACTACACGCTGTCGGCAGGGCTGAACCTCGTTCCGGATACCGACACGGACGGCACCAGCGGCCTGATCGGACTGACCGGCACCGTAGAGTCCAACGGCCAGGTCGAGTTGTTCGCCACCAACGAGACCATCGCCGACCTCGATCAGACCTATCTCTACGAGATCACCGATACGCTGTCCGCGACGACGCTGCCAACTGATGAGAGCTTCACCCCCATCGTGACCGCGGCGGCGGACACCAACATCCGCGGCATCTCCTTCGCACCGCAGGCAGCCGACGTTACTCTGACAACGACAATGATTTCCGGCGGTTCTTCGCAAAGCGCCGGAACCATAACGAGTGGAAGCACGCTGGAGGTGCTGTCCGGCGGCACGGCCGTCGGCTTCACGATCCTCTCCGGCGGCTCCGCGGTCGTGTCAGGCGGCGGCATCGACTCCGGCACCACAATCGGACAGGGCGCGACCGAGACGGTGCTTGGCTCCGCGACGGGCGATCAAGTCGAAGGCAGCCAGATCGTCAGCGCAGGCACGGCGACCGTCAGCGGTGAAACCATCTACAACGGCGGCACCGTCGACCTCGCCATTGCGGGCGCTGTCGCCAGTGGCTTGACCGTCGACAGCGGCGGGACGCTTGAGGTCGGCACCGGCGCAATGGCGCAAGGCATCGTCGTCAGCGGCGGTTCGATTGCGATCGGCACTGGCGGTACGGCGCAAAACATCATCATCAGCGGCGGCGTGGTCGCGCTGCAAGCCGCCGCGGCAGTGTTGAGTTCGGTGACGTTCGCCGGCGGGGGGACGATCGACCTTGAGGGTGTGACCAACGTTCAAGGCGTGATCTCCGGCTTTGGTGTCGGCGATGTGATCGACGAGGCGCTCATCGGCTCCGGTGCGACGCTGTCCACTTCAGTCGCCGGCGGCAACACGGACGCGACGATTATCAGTGGCGGTGTGAGCGAGGCGTTTACCTTTGCCGGGTCGATCGCGGCCGAACTGACGCTGACCAGTGACGGGCTCGGCGGTGAAGAACTCACCTTCGTCTCGAACACGGTGGGCGTGACGAGCGTCACCAGCGGCGCCACGCAGAGCGGTTTCACCGTGTCCGGCGGGGCGACGCTGGATGTCCTGTCGGGTGGCACGGCCCTGAGTGCCACGATCCTGTCGGGTGGCTCCGAAGTGGTGGCGGCGGGCGGCGTCGACTCCGGGTCCACCATCGAAAGCGGCGGCACGGCGACGATTATCGGCGCGGTTTTCAATGACCTGATCTCCGGCGCGGCCATCATCGACGGCACCGACAGCGGCTCGACCATCCTGGCCGGTGGCAACGAAACGATATCGGGGTCGGCCAGCGGCGACCAGATTTACGGCACCCAGCTCGTCAGTAACGGGACGGCGGTCGTCAGCAACGAAACCGTCTTCAACGGTGGTGCGCTCGACCTGTATCTGAAGGGTGCGGTCGCCAGTGCCGTGACCGTGGAAAGCGGCGGCAGCCTCAATATCAGCGGCAACGCCACGGCGGAAGGCGTTATCATCAGCGGCGGCGTGGTGGATCTGCAGTCGCCCAAGGCGGTGCTGTCCGGATCGCTGACGTTCGATGGTGCCGGCACGATCGAAGTCACCGACACGACCAGCGCCGGGTACGGCGACTTGGCGGTCATTTCCGGTTTCGGCGTCGGCGATGTGATCGACGAAACCGTTATCAGCGCAGGCGCGACGCTCACGTCGTCGACTGTCAGCGGCAACACCGTCGAGACGATCACCAGCGGGACCACCAGTGCATCATTCATCTTTGCCGGCGCGGTCAGCGCGACGCTGATGTTGACGAGCGACGGTCACGGCGGCGTCGAAATCATCGCTGTGCCCCCGCCGACATCATCGACCGTGAGCAGCGGCACGACGCAGAGCGGCACCACCGTCACGAGCGGGAGTGAGATAACCGTCGCGTTGGGCGGCAAGGTGGTGACCGACACCGTCCTGTCCGGCGGGTCGATCGTGGTGTCGTCCGGCGGTGTCGACTCCGGCTCGATCATCTCGAATGGCGGATCGGAGCTTGTCCTGGGGTCGGCCTCCCAGGACCAGATCTACGGCACGCAAATGCTGAGTGCCGCAACGGCGGTGGTCACCAGCGAGACGGTCTATGGTGGTGGCGCACTTGATCTGAATCTCGCTGGTGCGGTCGCCAGCAGCGTCACCGTGGACAGCGGCGGCAGCCTCAACATCAACGGCCACGCTGTGGCGGAAAGCGTCGTCATCAGTGGCGGCGTGGTGGATCTGGAGTCCGCCAAGGCGGTGCTGTCCGGATCGCTGACGTTCGATGGTGCTGGCACGATCGAAGTAACGGCCGTGACCAGTTCGGGGTACGGCGGCCTCGCCGTCATCTCCGGCTTCAGTTCGGGCGACGTGATCGACGAGACCTTGATCGGCTCGGGCGCGACCATGACGCCGACGACCGTCAGCGGCAACACGGTCGAGACGATCACCAGCGGCGGTGTGAGTGCATCGTTCATCTTTGCCGGCGTGAGCAGCGCGGCGCTGACGCTGATCAGCGATGGTCATGGCGGCGTCGAAATCGTCTCCGGGACTTATGTGCCCCCGGTGACGTCAACCGTGAGCGGCGGCACGACCCAGAGCGGCACCACCGTCACGAGCGGGAGTATCATAACCGTCGCGTCGGGCGGCACAGTGGTGGGCGACACTGTCCAGTCCGGTGGTTCGATCGTTGTCCAGTCCGGCGGCGTGGACTCCGGTTCGATCATCTCGAATGGCGGGATGGAGCTTGTCCTGGGATCTGCCTCCCAGGACCAGATCTACGGCACGCAAATTCTGAGTGCCGCAACGGCGGTGGTCACCAGCGAGACGGTCTATAGTGGTGGCGCACTTGATCTGAATCTGAAAGGCGCCATCGCCAGCGCCGTCACTGTGGACGCCGGCGGCAGCCTCAATATCAGCGGCAACGCAACAGCGGAAAACTTCGTCATCAATGGCGGCGTGGTGGATCTGCAGTCGCCCAAGGCGGTGCTGTCCGGGTCGCTGACTTTCGACGGCGCGGGCACGATCGAAGTGACGGCCGTGACCAGCGCGGGGTATGGCGGCCTCGCCGTCATCTCCGGCTTCGGTTCGGGCGACGTGATCGACGAGACCGTGATCGGTACGGGCGCGACCCTTTCCTCGTCGACGAGCGGCGGCAACACGGTCGAGACGATCACCAGCGGCGGCAACAGTGCGTCATTCATCTTTGCCGGCACGTCCTACGGAAGTGGCTTCTTCAATCTGGGGCCGGACTCGGGCACGGGCGTGGAACTGACGACCGGCACTCCCTGCTACTGCCGCGGCACGCTGATCCTGACGGACCAGGGCGAGGTACCGGTCGAGGCGCTGCGGATCGGCGATCAGCTGGTCACGCGCTCGGGCGACGCCCGCCCGATCCGCTGGATCGGCCGGCGCAGCTATGCCGGCCGCTTCGCTGCCGGCAACCGCGAGGTGCTGCCGGTGGTAATCCGGCGCGGCGCGTTGGACGACTTCACGCCGAAGCGCGACCTGTGGGTCTCGCCGCTGCACGCCATGTTCCTCGACGGCAAGCTGATCCCGGCGCAGGCGCTGGTGAATGGTGCCTCGATCGTCCAGGCCGACGCGGTGGAGGAGGTCGAGTACTTCCACATCGAACTGGAGACTCACGACATCATCCTGGCCGAGGGTGCGCCGTCGGAAACCTTCATCGACGACGACAGCCGCGGTATGTTCCACAACGTCCACGAATATCGGGCACTGTACCCGGAGGCAGGGCGGGTGCCGGCGCGCTATTGTGCGCCCCGCATCGAGGATGGCGAGGAACTGGAGGCCGTATGTCAGCGCATTCTGGCGCGGACGCGGACGCCGGCGAGCACGAGCAGCGCCGCGCACGGTCGTCTGCTGGGCCACCTGGACTGCGCCCGGCACGATAGGATCAGCGGCTGGGCGCAGGACGAAGCGGCGCCAAGCAGCCCGGTGCGGTTGCGTATCCTCGACAACAAGCGGGTGATCGCCGAGGTCCTGGCGGACGAGTATCGGCGTGATCTGGAAGACGCGGGCATCGGCTGTGGACGGCACGGCTTCACGTATGCCGTGGCGGGCGGCCTGTCGCCGGAGATACCGCATCTGATCGAGGTGCAGCGCGTGGAAGACGGCCAGACCCTGGCCGGCGCGCCCGTCACGCTGGAGGCAGAGCACACCGGCCACGTCGTGACTCCGTCTGGTCAGCTCGCGCCCTGGCAGAGCTGTCTGGACGAGGTGACGCGGGCGCGCATCGATGGCTGGGCGTGGGATAGCCGCAAGCCCGGTGAAAAAATGCGCCTTCAGGTTCTCGTCAACGGCAAGCCGATCGCCAGAATAGTGGCGAACCGGTATCGCGCTGGTCTCGCGGATGCCGGCATCGGCGACGGGCGGCATGCCTTCAGCCTGGTGATCCCCGGCGGGCTTTCGCCGCTGTCGCGCCACGTGGTCCAGGTGCTGGGCGAGGCGGATGGCTGCGAGATCGCGAACTCCCCGATCGTGATCGAGCCTGTTTCCAGCTTTGATCCGGCTCTGGAGCGCGCTGTCGATACGGCCATCGCGGCGCTGGCGACCGCTGGCGGCAAGACGCGCGAGCAGGCCCACGTGCTCGACTTCCTCGCAGCCCAGGCCGACAGGCTGCTGCAGCTGAGCGCCGAGACCGAGGGCAAGAGGGAAGTGCGGCGCGCGCACCAGCGTTTCCGCGATTGGGGCGATCGGTCGGCCGATCCGCACCTGCGAGCCCTGGTGGTGGATGACGACTGGCCGGTGGCGGAGCGTGATGCCGGCAGCCAGGCGATCCTGTCGCATATGCATGCCCTGCAACGGCTCGGCTATGAAATCAGCTTCATCGCCGCACAGCAGATGGCCTCGGAGGGGAACGAGGCGGCGGCTCTGGAAGGCGAGAACATCGCGGTCTGCCGGGCACCGTTCTATGCGTCCGTGGAGGAAGTGCTCCGGCGGCAGGCCGGCTGCTTCGATGTGATCTATCTGCATCGCATCTCGAACGCATCGAAATACATGGCGCTGGCGCGGCAGTATTTCCCGCGTGCGCGCATCCTGTATTCAGTGGCCGACCTGCACCATGTGCGCCTCGCGCGCCAGGCGGACATTGAGGGGCGGCCCGAGCTGCGGGCGCAGAGCGCGCGGTTGCGGCTCGCCGAATATACCGCGGCATTGTCGGCGGACGCGGTGGTCACGCACTCGCCCGTGGAAGCCGCGTGGCTGCGGCAGGCGGTGCCGGATGCCAGCGTGCATGTGGTGCCCTGGGCGATCCCGGTGCGGCAGGCCGAGACGGATTGGACCAAGCGGTGCGGCGTCGGGTTCATCGGCAATTTCGCGCATACGCCGAACGTCGACGCGGCACATTATCTGGTCGAGGAGGTCATGCCGCTGGTTTGGCGGCATGATCCCGGCATCGAATGCCTTCTGGTGGGAAGCCAGATGCCCGACGCGGTCATGAATCTCGCACGGCCCGGAGTTCGGCCGGTCGGGCACGTGCCGGATCTGTCCACCATTCTTGATCGTGTCAGACTGTCCGTGGCGCCGCTTCGCTATGGCGCGGGCGTGAAGGGCAAAGTATTGGCCAGCTTCGCGGCCGGTATCCCCTGCGTCATGAGCCCGATCGCGGCGGAAGGAATCGACTTGCCGGCAACGCTTGGCTGTTTTGTCGGTGCCACTCCTGCGGAGCTGGCCGAACGGATCGTCTTGCTGCATTCGCACGCCCCATCCTGGCGCGATGCAGCTGAGGCAGGGCTCTCATTCATCCGGGCTGGCTTCACCACGGATCACATTGTTCTGGCACTCAAGACGGCGATTGATGGTCGGGGGCCGGTGGCGCATCTGCGAGAGGCCGCAAGTGCCTAGCGGTACCAGACGTCCCGGAAGCACATCATGCTGGCGGCTTCACGATCGTTTGCGTTAGCGCCGAAGGTCGAAGAACCACAGATCCGTCTCGGGATCGTGCTCTTTGTCGAGCGTGCTTTCTGTCGTGGAGACGAACACCTCCAGGGTCGGCCAGACCGTCGCATGGAGCAGGTGGCCACCGTGCACGGCACCGTCGGACAACGCGACGGCGCCGTGCACGTGCAGAGCGGGCTTGCTGTCGACCAAGCCGACATTGCCGATAAGGGAAATGCATTCCGCCTGCCGGTCGATCGGAATATGGCGATAGGCACGGTGGCTTTCGTCAAACCATCCGAACAGCGCCGAACTGAACGCACCGATGGCCGTCAGATGTCCACCGACGATCTTCTCCTGCTGCGCCCAATCGGTCAGGCCGGACATGACTTCATCACCCTTGCTGAAGATCAGGGCATAGCTGCGAGAGCCGCCCGGACCACCGTCAAGCAGCTTGGCCTGGATGCCGGGCGCCAGGCCCTTCGCGATCGGTGCGCCGGGCCGCGTGTAGTTCCCCGGAAGGTCGCTGACCTGAGCAGCCAGTGTTGCGCGCGGGGCGTCCATCACACATCCGCAGCCTATTGCCGATAGGGAGAGATAGTGGCGACGAGATATCGTTGAAGCTGTCATGTCAGGATCTTCCCGATTGTGCATTGCCGTGCTCGTGCTCCCGGCTCACGTCGCGCGACTTGAACTTGCTCAATGGTTGGTGAATGCGTGCCGGCCTGCTTCAACGACACGGCAGATGGTTCGTTTGCCAGCCTCCGCAGCGGACGCCAGTAACGCTTCGGTCAACGGATTGAGACCGCCTCGGACCTCTTTGCCCGAGACGGCCTCAAGTCATTCGCTATTGCCGAAAGCGGTTTCGCTTAGGTCAGCTTGTACGATCGGGCTCCGGCACCCGCGAGCATTCCGCCATCGACCATGAGGTACTCCTCGCGAATAGGAGTGCCCGCATAAAGGCTCTGGAGTATCTCGAGTGTCCGGCGACGTAGCATCTGGATGGAAGGTAAGGCCGAGTTCCTTTTCGATGTCCGGGCTGAGCCGGTGCGGGTCGGTGTAATGCAGCTTTACATCGAATGGCTTCATCCGACGCAGCACCGCGAGGCCAATGCGTCCGGCCGCAATCGTCCCGACCGGAAACCGAACCGACAAGCTCGCCTGGTTTGAAGCTGAGACCTTTGGGCGTGGGCGCCTTCTGTCCGTTCGCGTAACCGGTGATCGTCGGGATTCCGTCGCGCGCATAATGCGGCGGATAGCCAGATTGCGGATCTGGATAGACGGGGGCTGGTCTTTTCCCCACGGGCGCACCTGAGCCGTCAGGCTGAAAAGGAGACGGTCGCCTGCCGTCTGCTGGCGGCAGGGCGCGGGCCATGATTCCGCTTGGCGATCGGCAAGCGGCCTGAGAGAAACCATCCCAAAGCGGCGTCCTGGCCCCGGGATGCGCTGACGATGGAGCCATCGTGAGCCGTGGAGCATAATGACCAGTCGCCGGAGGCTGACGCCGGCACGTCAGCAGCCAAAATCGTGGCGTCCACGGCTTCGGCCGGTGCGGAGGCGGCCAAGCCGCCCTATCCGCCGCCGGCCGCCATGCCGACGCAGGAGGGGCCGCTGGGCATCCGCTTCGACTTCAACCAGGGCGCGCCGCGTCGTGCTGCCCGGCCGCGACCGAGGGCAAATGGCGCGTCCGGCTGCGCGACCTCGACACCGGCAACATCCTGTTCCAGACCGAGAACCAGGGCGCCTTCGTCAGCTCCGCCAAGCGCTTCTTCGTCCGCTTCGGCATCGAGGTCTGGGACCTGGACGCGGCCGGCGCGGCGACCGTCCGGTGCTGTCCCACGACTACGACGCGCGCGGCCGCGACGTGCTGATCCAGTTCCCGATCGGCACGCTGGGCGACATCCTGGCCTGGTTTCCCTATGCCGCCCGCTTCGCCGAGGTGCACGGCTGCCGGCTGACCTGCGCGATGTCGCGGCCTGCATCATTCCGCTGCTGCGCGACGCCTATCCGGAGATCCGCTTCGTCACGCATGAGGAGCTGGTCGAGCAGAAGCTGGCGGAGACGGTCTACGCCACCTACTGCCTCGGCCTGTTCTTCGACGATGCGGATTGCATCCACCAGCCGACCGATTTCCGCCATGTCGGGCTGCACCGCACCGCCGGCTACATCCTCGGCGTCGATCCGGCGGAGGAAGCGCCGCGGCTGGTGCTGCCGGACGAGAGCCGGCCGATCGCCGAGCCGTATGTCTGCATCGCGGTGCAGAGCTCGACGCAGAGCAAGATCTGGAACAACCCGGATGGCTGGCGGCGAGGTGGTGCGCGTTCCTCAAGGACACGCGGCTACCGGGTGATCTGCATCGACCAGAAGCCGGTGCACGGCACGGGCCTGGTGTGGAACCACATCCCGCACGGCGCGGAGGACGAGACCGGCGACCGGCCGCTGGCCGAGCGGGCGCGCTGGCTGCGCCATGCGGCGGCGTTCTGTCGGGCTGAGCAGCGGGCTGTCCTGGCTGGCCTGGGCGGCGGGCTGCCCGGTGGTGATGATCAGCGGCTTCACCCATCCGACCAACGAGTTCGCCACGCCGTACCGGGTGATCAACTGGCACGCCTGCAACAGTTGCTGGAACGATGTGCGGCACCGTTTCGACCACAAGGACTTCCTGTGGTGCCCGCGCCATGCCGGCACGCCGCGGCAGTTCGAATGCACGCGGCTGATCACCGCCGAGCAGGTGATCCAGACGATCCAGCGCCTTCCTGCCTTTGCCGCACCGGCCAACTCGGCAGACGGCCGGAACTGAAGAAGCGTCAGGCGCGACCAAGACGGCGCGCTTCCAGGCGACGCGCACCGTCGATCCGGTGAAGATGGATTCTTCCCGCCGCTCGCTCAACCGCTACGCGGAGCCCGAGGAGATCGCCGACGCGGTGGCTTTCCTTGCCGGCAACCAGAGCCGTTTCACCAACGGACAGGTCTTGCGGGTCGATGGCGGCGAGACGCTGTTCCCAGGCTGATCCCGACGGCCGAGGTGCTATCGCGCCTCAGCCGTCCTTGGCGATCACCAGGAAGCAGTGAACATAGTCCATGCCGTGTCCTTCGGGTGCGGCGGCAACATCGGCCTCGTACGCGCCATAGAATTGGTCGATGATCGCGTGGCGCTCCTCCACTGGGCGTGACGGGTCGAGCGCGCCGAAAAACATGCTTTCGCTCCACGACCGCAGCGTCGGAACATAGGCTTGTGCGAACCCCGTCGCGTCCATGCCCGACGCGAAGCGTGCCGCGTAAGGGCATGGCGTGATCCGCGTGAAACAGCGCTCAAGCCGCAGGCCGGCGCGGCGGACGGCGGACCCGGGGTCGTCGAACGGTGCGCTGAATTCCGCCTTGGTCCGATAGAACTGCGCAAACGTCGCGCGCCGGACCTCATCGTCGGAGATCACGCCTGCATCGCGCAGCGCGCGCCAATGGGCCGAGAACAGCGCATGCATGTTCTGCCCGCCGGTCCAGCCGAGGTAGCGGCCCGCTTCGTCCTGGCAGAAATTCAACAACAGCAGTCGCCCGCCCGGCGCCAGCTCCCGCGCGCGCTGGAGCAGGATCTGCTCCCAGTCCGCGGCGGCTTGTTTGCGGAACGCGTCCAGCTCGTCGCCCTCGGCGCCGACGGCATGAACATGGTCCCCAATCGTCGTCGGCAGCCGGCTCAGCCAGTGCATCGCGGTGGCCGAAAAGCCGAACGACAACGTGCCGTCGGGCACGACCTGACGATGGAAACTCGTGCCGCTGGCGAACGTGAACAGCCCGGGCACGCCGTGCAGCGCCAGCTCGCTCTTGCCGGGCAGCATTCCATGCAACAGCCGGAACAGCGTCGAGAAATCATTGTGCGGCAGGTCGGTGTAAGTCAGCGTGATCTGCCGCTGCGGCATCCGGTCGCGCAGCTCCGCAATCACTGCATGGTGCAGCCCGATCGAGGTTCCGCCATCGGCGGCGCCATAATCGGCAATGCCGAACGGTGCGGAGGACGGGTCGCGCGTGATGGCGCGAACCGTTTCCAATGCGAGCGGCACCGCCTCGTCGATGACCTGTTTCGCGCCGGCGGTGTGCTCGCTGTAGTAGCCGGCGCCGCGCATGCGGATGACCGGCGAAGAACCCTCAGCCATGTACCGTCTCCGTCATGTCACTCATCGTCCAACCGTGTCGCGCCGGCACCCGTCAGCCGCGAAACGTCGGACGCCGGAACGTAGGTCCGCTGCGCGAGAACATCGAGCCGGCGCCAGTCCTTGACGGCAACCACGCTGCGGCTGAACCGTGCCTGAAGGTGGCGTGGCAGGGGCGGGGGCGCCATCTCGGCAAACCACAACTCCACTCGCCCGGCCGGCAGGTCCGCAAGTGCGGCTGTGGCGCAGGTGGCGCTCGCCGAGCCATCGGCGCCGCATCTGATTTCCACTTCGCCAAGCCGGATCGTGCGATTCTCGCCGCGCGCAGATAGCAGTCCCGGCAGTACCCAGGCCGGCGCCACCACCCGATCCGCCGTCCGTGGTTCCCGGCCCGCCACGCTATCGGCAAGAAAGCCCGCCAGCAGCAGGGGGTTCTGTGTCCGGCGACGGCGGCGTTTCAAGCAGGTCCAGCAGCGAGGTCGGCCCACGTGCCCGCATGCCGCGCCATCCAGGCCGCGGCGCGGCCCACGTCCTCGGCCACTCCCCACGGTAGTCCGCTGCCGCGCGCCGCCTTCAGCGCCAGCCCTTCGACCTCGTTCAGCGATACGTCCAGCGTGTCAGGCGGCAAGGCCAAGCCCGTCCTCCGTCACGCCGTCGTGCAATTCGTCGGGGAGCGGCGCGCCCTGGAACAGCGTGATGCGCAGCCAGCGGTCGGATCGCGGATCGAACCGCGCGGCGCCGAAGCAGGAGAGCTTGCAGCGCAGCAGATCGATCGGCCGCATATCGGCGCCGAGCAGGTTGTCGCGGATCTCGGCATACTCGTAGCGCGCGGCGATCTGCACGCGCCGCACGACATGCCGCCACTCCGGCCGGCGCAGCAGAAACAGCGCGAGGCCGTCGTTG
The DNA here is from genome assembly GCA_963764895.1 of uncultured Pseudomonadota bacterium. GTDB lineage: Bacteria > Pseudomonadota > Alphaproteobacteria > Acetobacterales > Acetobacteraceae > CAVXUK01. The sequence goes on along the minus strand of CAVXUK010000004.1, from coordinate 390,974 downwards.
CCGGGCATGTCCGTCAGCGTCCGTCGCAGCGCCGCCACATCGCGGGCGAAGGTCAGCGGCTGCTCCAGCTCCGCGCCAGGTTCGGCGAACCGCTCGCCAAGCCGAGGCTCCAGCTTCTCGGCTGAGGTGTACCAGAACCGTGCTTGCGCCGCCGGGGCCGCGTGGTCGATCCGCAGCGCCCACTCGTCGTCGCGGTCGATCAGCGCGGCCAGTTCGCCGCAGCTCATCCGCCCGTCGATCGCCACGGTCGCGCCCTCGTCAGCGCTCATGCCATCGCAAAGGTCGTCGACCAGCGCGCCGTGCGGTTCGAGCAGCAGCGACACGGTATATTCCTGGCCTTCCAGCCCCAGCGCCGCCTCGGCCCAGCGATACAGCGCGTCCCACGGCCGGTTGCTATCCGCGCACAACGCGCCGTGGCGCTCGGCAAGCGCTGCCAGGTCGGTTTGCAGGTCGACGATGCGCGCCGCCTGCAACGAGTCCAGCGTATGCCAGTGCGCGACCGCAGCGCGGGCCGCGTGTAGATGCCGCCCGAACGCCAGCCAGGATTCAGCGGTCGCGGATGGCAACGCCCGCACGCGCGCCAGCGCCGTCTCCCGCGCCGCCATCCAGCGATGCAGCAGCAACGGGTGGCGCACCAGGAACGGTGCCATGCCGAGCCCGGTCGCATTGCCGACGCCGAACCGCCGCCGCAGGTCGGGCGCCAGCGCAACCGCTGTGGCCGGCGCGAGGCGGCGGGCACAGTGCTCGACCAGGTCGACGGTAAATGCGCGGATCAGCCACACCGACAGCATCTCGGCCTGGAACGGCCCGGCGAATTCAGGTCGGCCGGCAATGCGCTCGCGGTCGGCAATGCCGAACTTGCCGTTGCCGTAGACGGCTGTCGTACGCATCAGGTAGCCGACATCCTCCACGAGCACCGGGTCGGGCTGCCGGCCCGCCGCCAGCGCCTGCGCCACGCTGTCGAACAGCCGCACGCTCTTGTTGGCACGCGACAGGATCAGGTCACGCTCGCTATAGCGTCCTGCCTCCTGACGTGGCACGTTGTCCCGCAGGCGCGCCACTTCGGCCGCGTCCGGGATGCCGTCGTAGAGCACGAAGCTGCTGTCCCATTCCTGCGCGATCACACGGTCGGTGCGCCGGTCCGCCGGAATGTCGATCGAGAACGCGACGAGGCTGTAGGTCCGCTGCGGCATCGCGATCGTGTAAACGGCATGGCCGAACCCGCCATCGTCCATCGACCATTCGCGCCTCGCGACGCGCCAGCCCTCGCGCTGCGCTCGGCGCAGCATCGCGCGCAGGAAGCTCAGCCGCGTCGGGAACATCGCGCCCATCCGGGCCAGCCGCATCACGACGGATGGCGGCCGCAGCGTCAGGTCCGCATCGGCTGCGCTCATCGGGCCAGCAGCGCGCGGATGCGCTCCAGCAGCGCCGAGTCAACCGCCACACCCTCGCGTTCGGCACGCGCACGGGCCGCGAGCCGGCGGGCGCCGGGCAGGCGCGCTGCCGGGCTCGCTCATGAAGGCCGTGAGCACCACCGCCATCCGGTCGGCGAACGCGCCGCCCGAGGGCGCATCAGGCGCGATGGCGATGAAGCACTGCCCGGTGCGCGGCGGCCCGCCCGCGGTGCCGGAGAACGGGCTGGCCTGCACGCCCGGCGTGGCGCCGGTCAGGCATGCCGCCATGACCTCGACCAGCAGCGCCATCCCGACGCCCTTGGCGCCGCCGGACGGCATCATCGTGCCCTTCAGCGCCGCTTGGGGGTCTGTCGTCGGCTGCCCGTCCGCGTCCAGCGCCCAGCCGGCCGGCAGTGCCTCGTTGCGCCGGGCTGCGCTTCATGACTTCGCTTTTCGCCACGACGCTGGCGCTCTGGTCGACCACCAGGGGCGGGGCGCCCGGTCGCGGCACTGCCAGCGACCACGGGTTGGTTCCGAGCACCGGCTTCACCGCGCCCCATGGCGCGATCGACGCGGGCGCGTTGGTGAACCCGAGCCCGACCAGCCCGGCAGCGGCGATGCGTTCGGTGTGGTAGCCGAGCACGCCGCAATTGTAGGAATTGCGCACCGCCAGCGTGGCGATGCCCTGCGTGCGCGCCAACGCCGGCAGGGCGGCCAGTCCGACATCGATCGCCGGATGGGCAAACCCCGCGCCGGCATCGACCACGATCACGGAGGGCGCGGTCCGCTCAAGCACCGGCTCCGCCGCACCGATCACCTTGCCGCAGTCGAGATGGTCGCAATAGGTCGGCAGGTAGGCCAGCCCGTGTGAGGCGAGCCCGTCACGTTCGGCTGCCGCGATCGCACGGGCCAGCGAAGCGGCGCTGTCGTGCCGCGCGCCATGCGCCACCAGCGCGGCCTGGGCCAGCGCCTCGATGTCGGCAACCGACAAGACCTCCGTCATGGCGTTATACCGCCTCGGCGGGCCGAAAGGCCGCCTTCAGGAAGCGCAGCCAGTTGCCGCCCAGGATCATGTCGACCTCAGCCTCCGCGAACCCGGCTGCCCTCAGTCCTGCCGCGAGGTTTGCAAAATCACGGCTGTCACGGAACCACGCCGGCTGCGGCGGGAACGTCGGCCGCGGCTGGGCTGGGTCGGGCCGCATCCATTTGCCTTCCCGCATCCACTGGACCGCCGTATCCGATTGGCCTTTACACAGGTCCGAGCCGATCCCGAGCTTGTCGACGCCGATCATCTCAGCGACCTTCGCCGCCATCTCGCAGAACGCCGCCAGCGTCGTGCGCGACCCGTCGGCCAGATGCAGCGGATACAGCGACAGCCCCAGCATGCCGCCGCTCTCCCCCAGCGCCCGCAGCACCCGGTCGGACACCTGCCGGCCGCCAGGGCGCCAATACGCCGGCGTGGCGTGGGTGACCGCCACCGGCCGCGCCGAGGCCGCAATCGCGTCCAGCGTCGTGCGTTCGCCGGCATGCGACAGGTCGATCAGCATGCCGGCGCGGTTCATTTCGCGGATAACCTCGCGCCCCATCCGTGTCAGCCCGCTGTCCTCCGCCTCCGTCCAGCCGCACCCGAGCAGGGACTGGTTGTTGTAGGTCAGTTGCAGGACCCGGACCCCCAGGTCGGTGCAGCACCTCGACCAGCCCGAGATCATCCTCGATCGGTAGCGGGTTCTGCACGCCGAGCGCAATCGCGATCCGGCCACTGGCGCGCGCCGCGTCGATGTCGTCGGCGTCGCGCCACGGCAGAATCAGATCGGCATGGTCGCGGAAGCGCCAGTTCCATTCGACCAGCCGGTCCACGGTGGCACGAAAGCCTTCGTGGTAGGCCGCCGTCGCGTGCACAGCCGAAAGCCCGGCTTCGCGCATTTCCAGAAAGATCTCGCGCGACCAATGGCAGAACTGTAGGCCGTCGATGCGGCATGGCGCGGGGAGGGGTGTCATTGCCGCACGGTTCCGCGCCAGGGGCGCGGCGTCAACCGGAAAAAACGCGCTGCGGTGCTTGACGGGCCGCAAGCAAACCCCTCGAATGTGACCGCCGAGCGAACATCAACATAAGGGGGGCTGGCGATGTCTGAAGACCGCGAGATGCCGCATCTGCGCAAGCTGCAGACGCAACTGGCCGACGGGAAGCTGGATCGGCGCGCGTTCGTGCGCTTCGCGACGCTGCTCGGGCTGGCCGCTCCGGCCGCATTCCGGATGGCCGGATTGCAGCCGATCGCATCCGCCCAGGCCGCCGACATCCCCACGGGCGGCACGTTGCGGGTCGGCACGCGGGTCAAGGACCTGAAGACCCCGCACACCTATTCCTGGGGCGGCTACGACAGCAACGTCTCGCGCCAGGTGGTGGAGTATCTGACGTTCACCGACGCGCAGAACATCACTCACCCTTACCTCGCTCGAAGTCGTGGGCGGTCAGCCCGGACCTCAAGACCTGGACTCTGAACATCCGCAAGGGCGTCAAATGGCGCAACGGTCGTGACTTCACCGCCGACGACGTGGTGTGGAACCTCAAGCAGCTGACCGATGCGTCCGTCGGCTCGTCGTTCGTCGGTCTCGTCAAGGGCTACCTGATGAACGAGACCAAAGGGGCCGACGGCAAGACCACGACCGAGCTTTGGGACGCGAATGCCATCGAGCGCGTGGACGACCACACCGTGCGCCTCAACTGCAAGGTGCCGCAGGTCTCGGTGCCCGAGCACCTGTTCCACTATCCGGCGGCCATGCTGTATCCGGAGGAGAAGGGCATCTTCCAGCCCGGCGCCCAGGGAACCGGACCGTTCGAGCTGGTCAGCGCCGAGACCGGCAAGCTGGCCGTCGTGCGTCGCGTCAAGCAGTATTGGGGTGAAGCCGCGCATCTCGATACCATCGAGTTCGTCGATACCGGCGACGATCCGGCGGCGGCGATCGCGGCGTTGGCGTCCAGCAGCTGCACGGCCTGATCTTCGCCGATCCGGTGCAGTACGATGCGCTGAACGCGATGCCGCACCTGAAGATGTATCAGGTCAAAAGCGCCGAGACGATCGTGCTGCGCATGAAGCAGACCGAGAAGCCGTTCGACGACGCGCGCGTGCGCAAGGCGATCAAGCTCGCGCTGAACGCGCAGCCGATCGTTGACGTGGCGCTGCGCGGCATCGGCATTCCGGGTGACAACACGCAATGCTCACCCGTGCAGCCGGACACGAAGCCGATCACGCCGATGGGTTTCCACCCGGACGAGGCGAAGAAGCTGCTGGCCGAAGCCGGTTACCCGAACGGTCTTGAGACCACGCTGTACGTGCCGAACGACCTGCCCTGGGGTGTCGCGCAGGCGCAGGCCGCCGTCGAGCAATGGAAGGCGGTCGGCATCAACGTGAAGCTCAACGTGATGCCCGGTGCGGAATACTGGGACGTGTGGGACGAAGGTGCCGTTCGGCTCGACCGTCTGGTATCATCGGCCGCTGGCGATGATGGTAATCGGGCTGGCCTACCGGACCGGCGTGCCCTGGAACGAGAGCAGCTACTCGAACCCCAAGCTGGACTCGCTGCTGTCGGAGGCGGAAGGCACGCTCGACCTCGCCAAGCGGCGCGACCTGATGGGCCAGATCGAGGAAATCATGCACGAGGACGGCCCGATCGCGCAGCCGCTCTGGCGCAACAACTTCACCTACTACGACAAGGCGGTCATCGGCGCGAGCATCCATCCGTCCAACTACTTCTTCGGTGGCCCGCTGGCCCTGGAGACGGCCTAATCGGTCCGGATCGACAAATGACCGGCGTGGTGTCGGGATGACGCGCTACATCCTGCGCCGCGCGCTGGAGATGTTGGCGACGCTGCTGGTCGCCTCGTTCCTGGTGTTCCTGGTCACCGAGTTCTCGCCGGGCAACGTCGCCCGCAAGACGCTCGGTGCCTTCGCACTCCAGGAACAGGTCGATCTGCTGTACCAGAAGCTGCACCTGAACGATCCGCTGCCGGTGCGCTATGTCCGCTGGCTCGGCGTGCTGACCGGCATCGAGGCGGATCCGCTGCAGGACCCGGCACTCGGCCTCGATTTCAAGGACCCGCGCGGCGCCCGGTATTTCGGCAATCTCGGCTATTCGACGCTCTACAAGGCGCCGGTCAACGACGTGATCTGGGAGCGGCTGGGCAACACCGCGCTGCTCGCCGGGCTGGCCTTCGCGGCAATCGTGCCGCTGTCGCTGGTGCTCGGCGTCGCCGCCGGCATGCGTGCCGGCAGCCTGCTCGACCGCGCGCTGTCCACCGTCTCGATCGTCATGACATCGATCCCGGAGTTCGCGCTCGGCGTGCTGCTGGTCGCGGTGTTCGTGGTCTGGCTCCGGCTGCTGCCGGGCACCAGTCCGCTTGATCCGCACGCCGGCTGGTCGATCGCCTCGCAACTCGTGCTGCCCGTCGCGGTCCTCGCGACTCTACGATGCCGGCTACGTCGCGCGCATCGTGCGCAGTTCGATGGCGGAGGTGATGACGAAGCCCTATGTCGCGTACCGCCGTGCTCAAGGGGTTGCCGCGCCGGCAGGTGATGCTGGGCCACGCGTTGCGCAACGCCATGATCGCGCCGTTCACCGTGCTGCTGCTGCAGATCAACTGGCTGATCGGCGGCGTGGTGGTGACGGAGCTGGTGTTCGCCTTTCCCGGCTTCGGGCGCATGTTGCTGGAGGCGTCGCTGTTCGGTGACGTAAGCCTGATCGAGGCATCGACGCTGGTGGCGCTGTTCATCGCCACCGCTGACGCAATTGCTCAGCGATGTCGGCTACCGCCTGCTCGACCCGCAGGCGCGGCGCTGATGCCCATGGCCGCCATCGATGTTCGCGAGACGGCCGGCCGGCCGACGCCGGGCCTGTTGCGTCGGCTGCCCAGTTCGCCGGTCGCGATGGTGGGGCTGGCGATCGTGCTGTTCTGGGTCGCCGTCGCGCTGCTGGCACCGGTGCTGCCGCTCCCGGCCCCGAACGCGCAGGACTATCTTGCGATGGGCCATTCCGGCAGCAGCGCCAAGCATTGGCTCGGCGTCGATCCGCTGGCGCGCGACCTGCTCTCGCGCATCGTCTGGGGCGCACGTACCGTGCTCGCGGTGGCACCGATCGCGGTCGTCGCGGCCTATATGGTGGGCTGCGCGATGGGGCTGCTGGCGGGCTACTATCGCGGCTGGGTGGATATCGCGATCAGCCGCGCGTCGGACGTGATCCTGTCGTTCCCGGTCATCGTGCTCTACGTCGATTCTGATCGCCAATATCGGCCCGTCGGCGCTGAACATCGTCGTCGCCGTGGTGCTGGCCTCCGCCCCCGGCATCTCGCGCATCGTGCGCGGCCTGGTGCTGTCGCTGATCCATCAGGACTTCGTCGCCGCCGCCTACCTGCGGCGCGAGAGTGACGTTTTCGTCATGATCGTCGAACTGCTGCCGAACTGTCGCGGGCCGCTGATCACCGATTTCTGCCTGCGCCTCGGCTACACCATGATCACCATCGGCACGCTCGGGTTCCTCGGCCTCGGCCTGCCGCCGCCCAACCCGGACTGGGGCGGCATGGTCAAGCAGGCGACGTCGATGATCACGGTGTTCCCGCACATGGCGCTGTACCCGACGATCGCGCTGGTCAGTCTGATCCTCGGCTTCAACCTGCTTGCCGACGGGATGACCGAACTGTCGCAGGCAGATTGAATGAGCGCTGCTCGTCCATCCGCGACCTGCGCGTCGAATACCGCACCGCGCGCGGCACCGTCGCCGCGATGCCGGAATTCTCGCTCGACATCGAGGCCGGCGAGAGTTTTGGCCTCGTCGGTGAATCGCGGCTGCGGCAAGTCGACGCTGATCCTGGCGATCATGGGCTACATGGGCCGCAACGGCCGGATCACGCGGCGGACAGATCCTGTTCGAAGGCCGCGACCTCGCGCAGGGTGCCGAGGATCTGCGGCGCATCCGTGGCTCGCGCATCGCCATCGTCTACCAGGAGCCGGCGACCGCGCTCAATCCGTCGATGACGATCGGCCGCCAGCTCATCGAAGTGCCGATCGCCCACGGCGGCAGGTTGCCGCCGCGAGGCGCGCGATGCGGGCCGCACGCGTGCTGGCCGACGTGCATCTGCCGGACGCCGACAGCGTGATGCGCCGCTATCCGCACCAGCTGTCCGGCGGCCAGAAGCAGCGCGTGGTGATCGCCATGGCGCTGCTCGCCGATCCCGCCCTGCTGCTGCTCGACGAGCCGACCACCGGCCTGGACGTGACGGTGGAGGCGGCGGTGCTCGACCTGCTCGGCGACCTGCGCGTCAAATACCGCACGACGCTGTTCTACATCTCGCACAATCTCGGCGTGATCGCGCAGGTCTGCGAGCGGATCGGCGTGATGTATGCGGGCAAGCTGGTCGAGAAGTGCGCCGGCCGCCGACCTGTTTGCCGCGCCGCGCCATCCCTACACGCGCGGCCTGCTCGCGGCGCTGCCGCGCCCGGGGGCGGACAAGCGCACGGCGCCGCTGGTGCCGATTTCCGGGGTCGTGCCATCGGCCGGCCGGGCGCCGGAAAGCTGCGGCTTCCTGCCGCGCTGCGCCCATGCCGAGACTGGCCTCTGCGACGCGGGCGTCGATCCCGCTCGCGCCCGCCGCGCCAGGCCATCTGGTCCGCTGCGCCCGGTGGCAGAACTTGCCGCCGCTCGCGTCGCCGGCCTTGTCCGGCGCCGAAGACGTGCCCGACATCGTCCCGGTGACGGAGCCGGCAATGCAGGCCGAGGGGCTGACCCGCGCCTTCGCGGTCGGCCGCCGCCGGCTGCTCGCCAATGACGACCTGACGCTGCGCGCGGCATCCGGCCGTGTGCTGGCGATCGTGGGCGAATCCGGGTCCGGCAAGTCGACATTCGCCCGGCTGCTGGCGGGGCTTGACGTGGCAACCGGCGGCAGCCTGCGCCTGCTTGGCGCCGAGGTGGCACGCCGTCCGCTCCGCCGCCGCACGGCACGGGAAGTCGCAGCGGTGCAGATGGTGTTCCAGAACCCGGACGGCACGCTGAACCCGTCACACCCGGTCGGCTATCCGCTCGCGCGCAGTCTGCGCAAATTCGGCATCGCCCGTGGCCGCGCACGCCATCGAGGCGCGCGTGAACCAGCTTTTCGAGACTGGTGCGCCTGCCGCCGTCGTTGCGCCACGCGCTGCCGCGCCAGCTCTCCGGCGGCCAGAAGCAGCGTATCGCGATCGCCCGCGCCTTCGCCGGCAACCCGAAGCTGCTGGTGGCCGACGAGCCGGTGTCGGCGCTCGATGTCTCGGTGCAGGCCGCCGTGATCAACCTGCTGCTGGCGATCCAGGCCGAGCAGCGGACCACGCTGGTGTTCATCAGCCACGACCTCGCGCTGGTGCGCTACCTCGCCGACGACGTCGTGGTCATGTATCTGGGGCAGGTGATGGAGGCGGGGCCGGTCCCCGCGCTGTTCGCGCCACCGTGGCACCCGTATACCGAAGCGCTGCTGTCCGCCGTGCCGGTGCCCGACCCGTCGGTGCAGACCAACCGCATCCGCCTGACCGGCGAAATCCCGAGCCCGCTCGACGTGCCGCCCGGCTGCCGTTTCGCGACCCGCTGCCCACGCAAGCTCGGCGCCATCTGCGACACCGCGCCGCCGCCGATCCGCGCTGCGGGCGGCGGCCACGTGATCCACTGCCACATCCCGCTCGACGATCTGCGCCGCCTGCAATCGCCGGCTCCCGCTTGGCGGGAGCCTTTGGCGAACACGCAGTAGATCAGTCGCTTTTCCTGACACCCGCACCGGGCCAGTTGCCTGTGGGCCTGATCCGACGCGGTCTTACTTCGGACGGCCCGGCGACTGCACGAGCTGCTCAAGCATGACCAGGAAATCGTTGTGTCTGAATGGCTTGCTGCATGCGCGCCATTCCGGGTGCTGGCTTGGGATGGCGTTTTGCCCATAGCCGGACAACAGCAGGAATGGAATACCGCGCTCCGCGAGCGTCTCGGCGACCGGATAGACCTTCACGCCAGCCAGATTCACATCCAGAACGGCCAGATCGAGGGGCTCGGTCCTGGCGGCCTCAAGGGCGCTTGCGACCCGATCGAAGGGGCCCACCACAACGCAGTGCTCGTCGGAAAGTACGTCCTCGATGAGGAGCGAAATCAGCATCTCGTCCTCGGCAACAAGAACGCGCAGACCCCTGAGAGATTCGCCAGGCCTCATGCGTCAGCCCTGACGCCCTCGACGGCGAATTCGATGGCGACTTCTGCTGACATGTCCTGCTTCCGTCCGCACTCGATCAGCGTCATACCGAAACTACGGCGCGTCGGGACAACGACCGGAGCGGGCGCCGATCTCGATCCAGTCGAGGACAAGTTGGTCGCCATCGGAACCGTGTTCCGCACACTACGTCACCTTGATGTTGCCGTCCGGGACTGGCAACGCGCCGTACTTGACGGCGTTCGTTGTGAGTTCGTGGATCGCCATGCCGAGCGCGCCATCGTTGCCCGTTCCGGACAGCACCACGCCGATCACATCCTCCTCCAATGTCGACGCGAGCGAATTGAAGAGCACGGTGGTCGGACTGAGCTCGCGCGGCTCGTTGACACCAACCCGATGAATATGCCGGTGGTCATCCTGGTATCACGTCCGCTCCAGCATGCGCCCGAGCGGCCGGCCGCCGAACAGATGCACGTGGAAATGCGGCACCTCCTGGCCGGCCTGCTCGCCCATGTTGGCCAGGATGCGGTAGCCCTTCGCCTCCAGTCCCAGTTGTCGCGCCACCGTGCCGACGGCGCGGAAAAAACCGGCGATTTCCTCCGCACTCGCGCTGGCGGTGAAATCCGCCGAAGGACACGTAGCGTCCCTTCGGGATCACCAGCACATGCACCGGCGCCTGCGGCGCGATGTCGTGGAATGCGACGGCAAACTCGTCCTCGAACACGCGCCGGCTCGGGATCTCGCCGCGCAGGACGCGGGCGAAAATGTTGCTGATCGTCGTATGGGCCAAGGCCGCTCACCGCCATCGTCGTTTCCCTCCAGTTACGCCAGCGCCTTTGGACGCCTTCTCGAAGGTACCGCGGCTCAGCTTCGGCGTCGCCAGGATACGCTGCAGCTCGCCGCGCATCAACGCCTGCCGCGCGCGTGTTCTGCCGCCGCCACGCGCCGAGCGGATTGATCAGCCGCGCCGCGGTCTGGCCGTTGCTTGGGTCGAGCGCGATCACCACGTCGGCGAGGAAGCGGTAGCCCGTCGCCCGAGGGATCGTGGAACCGCACCTGGTTGCCGGCGGAGAACGCGCCGACCAGTGAGCGCACGCGGTTCGGGTTGCGCAGGTCGAAATCCGGATGGCGGTACAGCGCCCGCACCGTCGGCCACGCGTCTGCGGCCGCGGCGACATCGCCTGGATCGCTGAACCACTTGTCGAGCACGAGGTCGTCGCCGCGCCAGCGCGCGTGGAACGCCGCCAGCGCCGCCTCGCGGTCCGCCGTGTCGGTGGCCGCCAGCACGTCGAGCGCCGCCAGCACGTCGGTCATGTTGGCCTGCGCGTCGAACTGCGCGCGCGCCAGTGCTGCCGCCCGCCGCCCGGCGGCCGCGAGATAGCCGAGGCACGCATTGCGCAGCGCACGCCGCCCGATCGCCGCCCCGTCCGACGCGGTACGGGCCGTCATCGGTGCAGCGCTCGTAGGTCGCGCGCAAGGCATCGTCCAGCGCGTGCCGATCTGCCGCGCGCAGCGCCTGCCGCGCCGCGTGGATCGCGTCCGGGTCGGCGACCGTCATCTGGTCGGCGACATAGGCCTCCGCACGGCAGCGCCAGCGCCTCGGCCGCGAATGCCGGGTCCGGCGTCGGCTTGCGCGAGCGTCGCCGCCAGCGCCTCGGCCAGCCCGGCATCGAGCGCGGCCGTCGCCGCCACGCGCCACGACGCTCGAGCATCAGCGCCGGTCGCGTAGGATTGCAGCGCAGTCCCAGCGCACGAACGGATCGGTGTCGTGCGCGGCCAGGAAGCGCAGACGCTCGCGCGACACGCCCGCGAGTTTCACCGGCGCCGAGTAGCCGCGCAGCAGCGACGGCACCGGCGCGGCCGGCACGTCCTCGAAGACGAAACTCTGCTCGGCCTCGCGCAGCAGCAGCACGCGGGTGCCGTCGCGCGCCTCGCTCTCGCCGGCCAGCCGCGTGCGGAGCTCGCCGCCGTTGGGGCCGAGCAGCCCCATCGCGACCGGGATCGGCACCGGACGCTTGTGCTCCTGCCCCGGCGTCGGCCGCGTGCGACTGCCGCAGCGTCAGCGTGTAGCGGCGGGTCGTCGCGATCATAGTCATCCGATACCGAAAGATCGGGCGTGCCGGCCTGCGCATACCAATCGACGAACGGCCGAGAGGTCGATGCCGGAGCCGTCCTGCAGCGCGCGGACGAAATCCTCGATCGTGACGGCCTGATTGTCGTGGCGGGCGATATATCGGTCCATGCCCGCGACGGAACCCGTCGCGGCCGATCAGCGTGCGCATCATCCGCACCACCTCGGCCCCTTTCTGGTAGACCGTCGCGGTGTAGAAATTGTCGATGGCGATATAACTGTCCGGCCGCACGGGATGGGCGAGCGGGCCGTCATCCTCGGGGAACTGCGCCGCGCGCAGCCGCCGCACGTCGGCGAGCCGCTTGACCGCACGGCTGCCCTGGTCGGCGGTGAATTCCTGGTCGCGAAATACCGTCAACCCTTCCTTCAACGACAGCTGGAACCAGTCGCGGCAGGTGACGCGGTTGCCGGTCCAGTTGTGGAAGTACTCGTGCGCGACGACGGTCTCGATTCCCTGGTAGTCGACGTCGGTCGCGGTATCCGGGCGTGGCCAGCACGTATTTCGTGTTGAAGACGTTGAGCCCCTTGTTCTCCATCGCGCCCATGTTGAAGTCGGACACGGCGGCGATGTTGAACACGTCGAGGTCGTATTCCAGCCCGAACACGTCCTCGTCCCATTTCATCGACGGTCTTGAGCGCCAGCATGGCGTGGCCGCAGCGATCCTCGTCGCCGCGCCGCACCCAGATCGCGAGATCCACTTTCCGGCCGGAGCGCGTGACGAAATGGTCGCGCACCGCCACGAGGTCGCCCGCGACGAGCGCGAACAGGTAGCTCGGCTTGGGGTGCGGATCGACCCAGCGCGCCCAGTGCCGCCCGTCGCCGGCATCGCCGTGTGCCTCCGGGTTGCCGTTGGAAAGCAGCACCGGGCAGCGCGTTCGGTCGGCGGCGAGCGTGACGGTGAAGCGCGTCATCACGTCCGGCCGGTCGGGGAAGCAGGTGATGCGGCGGAACCCCTCCGCCTCGCATTGCGTGAAGAAGTTGCCGCCGGAGAGATACAGGCCGCTGAACTCGGTGTTCGCGTCCGGCGCGATGCGCGTCTCCACTTCCAGCAGGAAGTTGTCGGGGACGGCGGCGATCACCAGCGCGCCGTCGGGTTCGATCACGTAGTCGCCCTCCGGTACCGCAGTGCCGTCCAGGCGCAGCGACACCAGCGTCAGCGATTCGCCGTTCAGCCGCAGCGGTGCCGCGGCATCACCATGGGCCGGGTTGCGGCGCAGTCTGAGGCGGGACCGCACCAGCGTCGCCGAGGGATAAAGGTCGAAATGCAAGGCCACCGTATCGACCAGGAAGGCGGGCGGGCGGTAGTCCTCGCGCCGGATCGCCGTCGGGGTGGCATCATCGTGGGCGTCCTGCATGGCGATCCTCCGGCGCGGCGTTGGACCGGAGTATGCCGCCGCGTCGTCGCGGACGCCAATCTCAAGCCTCGCCTTGCAGCGCCAGCGCGCGGGCATACACCTGCTTGCGCGGCAGGCCGGTGGCCGCGGTTACTTGCGCCACCGCCTCCTTCAACGAAAGCCCCGCCAGCGCCGCACGCAATTGTGCGTCCAGATCGACCGCCTCCGTCTGCTCGGCGCCAGCCGGGCCGACCACGAGCGTGATTTCGCCGCGCGCGGCATGGGCGGCGTAATGCGCGGCCAGCGCGGGGAGGGGGGCACGGCGGACCTCCTCGAACCGCTTGGTCAACTCGCGCGCCACGGCGGCCGGGCGGTCGCCGAAGATCTCGGCGAGATCGGCCAGCGTTTCGGCGAGACGGTGCGGCGCCTCGTACCAGATCAGCGTGGCCGACAGGCCGGCGCGCTCGGCCGCGCGCAGCGTCGCGAAGGCGGCGCGTCGCGCGGCCGAGCGGGGCGGCGGGAAGCCTGCGAACAGGAACGGATGCGGCGGCAGGCCGGACAGCACCAGCGCCGAGCACCGCCGCATTCGGCCCGGGCAGGGCGGACACCGTCAGCCCGGCGGCGATGGCCGCCCGCACCAGCCGGTAGCCGGGGTCGGAGACCAGCGGCGTGCCGGCATCCGAGACCAGTGCCACGCGCCGCCCCTGGCGCAACAGATCGCAGCACGGAGGCGATCCGCGCATCCTCGTTGTGTTCGTGCAGCGGCGACAGTTTGCGTCTGCGATACCGTGGGCCGCGAACAGGCGGGCGGTGACCCGCGTGTCCTCGCACAGCACAAGATCGGCCGCGCGCAGTGTCGCAATGGCGCGCGTTGTCATATCCGTCAGGTTGCCGAGCGGCGTCGGAACCAGCACAAGACCATCGGCTACGGCGCCGGGCCGGGGCGAGTCCGTCCCGGCCACGTCATCGGCCAACTCATCTGGAGGTTCGCGGCATGTTTCGTCGGGCATTCCTGCTCCTCACCGGCATCCTAGCACTCACCGGCTGTGAGGTGGTGCCCTCCGGGTACGGCCCGGGCCAGAATGGGCCGGCGTCGCTTGTTCCTGGTGCGTCGCTCGCACCCGGCGGCAGCCCGACCGGCGGGTCCGTGGCGCTGCTGGCGCCGCTGACCGGGCCGAACGCGGAACGCGGGCAGGCCTTGGTGCAGGCCGCGCAACTGGCGCTGTCCGCCCCCGGCAGCCCGCATCTGGACGTACGCGACACCGGCGGCACCGGGCCGGGCGCGGCGGCAGCGGCCAAGGCGGCGATCGCGGCCGGTGCCGGGCTGATCATCGGGCCGCTTACGGCCACCGAAACCGCCGCCGTCGCGGCGCCGGCGCAGGCCGCCGGAATCGCGGTGCTGGCGTTCACCAACGACCCCGCGCAGGCGCGGCCGGGCGTCTGGACGCTCGGCATCACGCCGGCGCAGCAGGTGCGGCGGCTGGTCGGGTCGGTCATGGCCCAAGGCAAGACCCGCATCGCCGCCGTGCTGCCGCCGACCGATTTCGGTTCTGCGATGGGCACGGCGCTGACCCGGGCACTCGCCGCCGCCGGCGCGCCGCCGCCGGACATCCATGTCCATGACGGCACCGACCAGGGTATCGCCCGCACGCTGCGCGAGGTGTCCGATTACGCCAACCGTCGCGGCCCGATCGACGCAAAGATCAAGGAGGCGCGGTCGAAGCACGATGCCGAGGGCCGCAAGGAGGTCGCCGAACTCTCCAAGCAGCCGATCCCGCCGGCGCCGTTCGACGCGCTGCTGCTGGCCGATACCGGCGAGAAACTGGCCTGGGCGGCAAGCTTCCTGCAGGTACTACGACATCGCCCCGCCGGACGTGCGGCTGCTCGGCCCCGCCCTGTGGTCCTCGCCTGCCGGGCGCGGCGGCGCCGGCTTGAGCGGCGCATGGTACGCGGCGCCCGACCCGGCGGTCCGCGCCGGCTTCGATCAGGACTACACCGCGAAATACGGCTCGCCCGCGCCCGGCCTTGCGGATTTCGCCTTCGACGCGGCCGCCATCGGCCGTGTGCTGGCGCAGGGCGGCGGCTACTCGATGGCCTCGCTGTGCCGTCCGCAGGGCTTCGCCGGCGTCGACGGGGTGGTGGCCTTGCAGCCGGACGGCACCGTGCGGCGCGGCCTCGCGGTGTTTGAGATCCAGCACGGCGGCACCACGGTCGTGGAGGCGGCGCCGACCAGCCTGACCGCCCCCGGCATCTGACGGCGCCGTGCGCGCGGGCCTGCTGCTCGGGGCGGCCGCCGCGGTCGGCGGCGTGCCGGTGCTTGCGCTGCTGGTGCTTGCGTTGACCGGTGCCGCCGCCGCCGGCCCGGCGCTCGTGGCCGCCGTGCTGGTGATGCTGTCGGCCGTGCTGGTGGCCCTGGTGTTCGTCTGGGACATGGAGCGGCTGGCCGAGACGCTGCGGCAGGCGGCGGCGGAGCGCAGCATGTCGCTCGCCCACGCTGCCGGCGCACCCTGGCTGCCGCCGGTCGAGGAGGCGAGCCGGGGCATCGAGCGCCTCGCCCGCACGCTGGCTGCCCGCGCGGCCCAGGTCGGCCATTTGCTGCGGGCCACCGAGACGATCATCGACCGCCTGCCGGACCCGCTGCTGGTGCTCGGCCCGGATCGCGCGGTGCGACGCGCCAACGCAGCGGCGCGGGCGGCGTTCGGCGGCGACATCTCGGCGGTGCTGCGCCATCCCGACCTGCGCGTGGCCATCGACCGGGCGTTGGCCGACGCCACCCAGCCGCGCACGGCCGAACTGAGCATCCCGGTGCCCGTGCCGCGTGAGGTGCAGGCCACCGTGCTGGTCATCGACCCGCCACTGGCCGATGGCGGGCGGGCCATCGTGATGCTGTCGGACCGGTCCCGCGAACGCGCCGTGGAGCGGATGCGGGCGGATTTCGTCGCCAATGTGAGCCACGAGCTGCGCACGCCGCTGGCCAGCCTGATCGGCTTCATCGAGACGCTGCGTGGCCCGGCGGCTGACGATCCGCCGGCGCAGCAACGATTCCTCGGCATCATGGCCGAGCAGGCCGAGCGGATGAACCGCCTGATCGACGATCTGCTGAGCCTGTCGCGCATCGAATTGACGGAGCACCAGTCGCCCAGCGACCGCGTGGACCTCGCCGACGTGGCCCGCCGCATCGCCGCCTCCTTCGAGCCGCGCCTGGCGGCCCGCCGCGCGCAGCTGGATCTGGAACTGACCGGGGGGCTGCCGAAGGTCACCGCCGACGAGGACCAGCTCGAACAGGTGCTGCAGAACCTCGTGGACAACGCGGTGAAATACGGGCCGGAGGGCGGCGTGGTGCGGCTCAGCCTGCGCCCGGCCACCCCCGGCCGTTGGCCGAGCCGGCCCGGCGTGGTGCTGTCGGTGGCCGACCAGGGGCCGGGTATCCCCAAAGCGCATGTCCCGCGCCTGACCGAGCGGTTCTACCGGGTGGACAAGGGCCGTTCGCGCTCGGCCGGCGGCACCGGGCTGGGGCTGGCCATCGTCAAGCACATCGTCAACCGCCATCGCGGCCAGCTGGTGATCGAGAGTGACGTGGGGCAGGGCAGCACGTTCTCGGTCTGGCTGCCCGTGGCGCCAGACCGCGACCCTCCTGCCGCCTGAGTCGAATTCATCCAGCCGCGCGGAACGGTCATGCGACTCAGCTTGCAAGCTTGTCTCTTTGCGCCCAAATACCGATCGCCGTCGTCATGCCGGTAGGCGGTCCTAAACGACGTCTCCGGCAAAATCGGCCCCGGGCACCGGAGCCGTGTCTCTGTGTTCCCTCTATCAAGGGCGGCCATGAGCAGCACAACATCAACGACCGGGCACTTCGCACCGGCCGAGACGACTGGTGAGCCGCCCGCGATGCGGGCGATACTGGCGGCGCATCAGGCGCCGGTGCTGTGGCGCAGCATCGTGCAGGTCGCTACTACGTTCCTGCCCTTCCTCGCCGTGGTCGCAGCGATGTATCTGCTGTATCATGTATCTGTCTGGCTGACGCTGGCGCTGAGCGTGCCGGCGGCCGGATTTATCGTGCGGATCTTCATCATCCAGCACGATTGCGGCCACGGCGCGTTCTTCCGCAACCGTGCGGCCAATGAGTGGCTCGGCCGGGTGTGCGGTGTGTTCACGATGACGCCGTATGCCAACTGGCGGCGTCACCATGCCCACCATCACGCCAACTGGAACAATCTGGACCGCCGCGACGTGGGCGCGGACATCTATTCCAACTGCCTGACGGTCGCCGAGTACGCGGCGCTATCGCCGGCCCGGCGCTGGCGCTATCGCGCCGTGCGGCACCCCGTGATCGCGCAACTGCTGCTGCCGCCGGTGGTGTTCATCCTGCTGTATCGCTACCCGTTCGATACGCCGATGGCGTGGCAGCGCGAATGGCTGAGCGTGCTGCTGACCGATCTTGCCCTGGTGGGCGTGTTCGGTGCGCTGGTGCTGCTGCTCGGTGTGGGGCCAGTGCTTCTGGTTCAGCTTCCGGCCATGGTGCTCGCCGCCATCATCGGAGCCTGGATCTTCTCGGTGCAGCATCGCTTCGAACATGCCGAATGGGCACGGCAGGCGGATTGGAGCGTGAAAGGGGCTGCGCTGCATGGCAGTTCCTACCTCAAGCTGCCGCGAATCCTGAACTGGTTCACCAGCAATATCGGCTTCCACCACATCCACCATCTGATGCCGCGCGTGCCGAACTACCGGCTCGAATCCTGCCATCGCGCGCTGGCCGCCATCGTCACTGCGGCGCCGCCGCTGACGCTCGGGCTGGCGTTCCGCTCCTCCACCTATGCGCTGTGGGACGAGGAGCGCGGCATGATGGTGCGGTTTCGCGACGTGCGCCGGCGGCGGCTTGCCGCCTGAAAATCACCGGAGCCCGGTGCCGGGCGTGCCCTTGAAGGGGCCGATCAGACCGTTCGCGCCCCAGCCGGCATCGAACGTTGTCCCGGTGGATAAAATCTGACGCTTGGTCCCCGCCGAGCCGTAGCTGCTCGCGACCGAAGCGGACACTGCTGGTGAGGATCGTAGCCGGATTTGCATAGTCGTTGGCCGGTTCGGTCCACTTAAGTCAGCCGTCACGTGCTGAGGATGATGGTGCCATGGGGTCCGTCGCGGCCGACCCGATCAGCGAACAGGATGCACACGCGATCGGCGTGGCGGCTTACGTGTATTTCTATCCTCTTGTCACAATGGACCTCACGCGCAAGCAGTTGACCAACGTCGCCAAGGCCGAGGGTATGCACGGCCCGATGAACACGTTTGTCAGCCTTGCCGCATTCCCGCCGGCGGACATGAAGGTCGTGGTCCGGCCGAACTTCGACACGCTGTACTCCAGCGCCTGGCTCGACCTGACCAAGGAGCCGATGATCGTCTCGGTCCCGGATACGCATGGGCGCTACTACCTGCTGCCGATGCTCGACATGTGGACCGACGTGTTCGCCTCCCCGGGCTGGCGCACCACTGGAACCCAGGCCGGCGACTATGCCGTGGTGCCGCCGGGCTGGAGCGGCTCGCTGCCGGCGGGCGTGGTTCGCATCGACGCGCCCACGCCGTATGTCTGGATCATCGGCCGCACCAAGACCGACGGGCCGCCGACTACGACGCCGTGCACGAGATCCAGGCCGGCTTCAAGATCACGCCGCTGTCGCGCTGGGGCAAGGCCGCCGAGCCGGTGGTCGGCACCGTCGATCCCGGCGTCGACATGAAGACGCCGCCGAAGATCGCGGTCGATACGATGCCGGCCGGCAAGTTCTTCGCCTACGCCGCCGAAATCCTCAAGCTGCAGCCGCCGCACGTCACCGATCAACCGATCCTCGCCCAGATGAAGCGGATCGGGATCGAGCGCGGCAAGAGCTTCGACATCGACAAGGTCGATCCGGCGATCAAGGCCGGGCTGGAGACCGCGCCCGCAGGACGCCTTGAAGCTGATGGCGTGGAAAGTCCCCAGCCTGGCCCGCGTCGCCAACGGCTGGTCGATGAACACCGACACGATGGGCGTCTACGGCAACTACTACCTGAAGCGCGCGATCGTCACCCAGTTTGGCCTCGGCGCGAACCTGCCGGAGGACGCGATCTATCCGCTCAACCTCGCGGACGAGACGGGCAAGCCGCTGGACGGTGCGAACGCCTATGTCCTGCATTTCGACAAGGGCGCCACGCCGCCGGTGAACGCCTTCTGGTCGATCACGCTGTATGACAATGACGGCTTCCAGGTGGCGAACAGCCTCAACCGGTTCGCGGTCAGCAGCTGGATGCCGTTCAAGTACGACCCGGACGGCTCCCTCGACCTCTACTTCCAGAACGCCAGCCCTGGCGCCGACAAGGAGGCGAACTGGCTGCCGGCGCCGAAGGGGCCGTTCAACCTCACGATGCGGCTCTATGCGCCGAAGAGCGATGCCCTGACCGGGAAGTGGAACCCGCCGCCGGTGATGAAGGAAGCCCAGCCGACGCTATTGCCGACGCAATAGGCTTCGTTGCACCGTTAGGCCCGCGAAATCGGGTTGCCACACGCAGGACATCCTTTTGGCCCGATGCGGCGTTGATGCCGCGACGGTTCTCACCGGCGGGCGGCGGCACTGAACGACCCCGCTCAGTTCACCGCGGGTGAGTGGTGCGCTGGTCCACGATGTAGGTATCGACATCGAACATCGACCCAGACGCCTGGCGCGCGGCCAGCAATGCCTTGCGGAGCGTTGATCGAGCGACGGGCCGCCCCCCCTTGATCGCGGCGAGGGTTTTCTCGTTGACGCGGATCGGTGTCGTCACGCCCGGGGCCCCGATCCGGGCGGCATCCGCTACCTCGTTCCAGCGCGGGCAGATGAAGAATGCCCGATCTTTTTCTTTGCCATTCCTGCCTGCTCTAGCCCGATGATTGCCCTGACGCCGGGCGTCCCTTCGAGGCGACGCCCGGCTTCTGCGCCAGACTTGTTACTTCACGTCAGCAAGGAAACTCGGCGTCGGGAGCGCGCCGATGACCGCCTGTTTGGACGCCTTGGCCGCGACATCCGGCGTTCCGGCAGCGGCGCCTTGGACAGCAGGCAACTGGCGCGTGACCTGCGCCGTGTATTCACCCTGTACCATCGCGCCCACGCGGGTGGTCGCGATGAAACCGTCGATCTGCGCCCCCGCAGCGACCGGCTTCGTCACCGTCCAGGTCAGGTTGGGCGTATTCGGGACGTCCACCGGCAATACCATGGGATATCCATTCAACGTCGGGGTTCGGCCGGACTCCTCGGACGAAAACTGCCAGCCCGCCGGCGATTTCGCCGACCCGTCAACCAGGCCGTAGAAATTGTAGACGGTCACGAAATCGGCGGTCGCTTTCGACTCTCCCGGCGTCAAGGTCTCGCCCTGATCCAGCTTGACGGCGAAGTGATAGGTCATCGACCCGTCGGTGTTCTTGTCCACTTGCGTCACGACGATCTGCAGCGCGTGTGCCGGGCGAGCGGTGATCGCCAACCCGGAGGCCAGCAACAGCGCAGCTCCAAGAGTTTTCAGCACGTGGGTTCTCCAAATGTGCAACAACAGCAGCGAGCAAAAGCGCCCTAAATACCTGACCTGGCAATATGAATCTCAGATGGAATTCATCGAATTCCGAGTACCTATCAGCCCCTTCGTATTCACTGCATGGCAGAGATGCAGCGATTCGGCCGACCATCTGCAACGTCCTCTTCTTCCGCCGGTCCAACAGGTCAACGCTGATCTACGATAACCCTTAGGCGACGCGGCGCTCGCACGGCCAGCAATGTATGATGTCCTGCGCCAACAATGGGCTGCGTCCCACGGAGTTCGCCCGAGAGTGGTGGAGCGCTTGGGGTCGCGCCCTGGACATTCAAACTGGCCCACTACCTACCAGGCGTCAGATTTTATCCGCTAAAAAGTCCGGGCTATGATGCGGCCAATCTCTGCGTGTGCCGCATTGCGGATATCTGCCGATTCAGGTGAGCCGGTATAGTAGACGGCGGCGAGGATAGGAGGCCGGCCCGGGGGCCACAGAATCGCAAGAATGTTTGCGGTTCCATTGGCGCCGCTACCGGTCTTGTCGCCGACGCGCCACGAAGGCGGCAGCCCTGCACGAAGCCTTGCCGCGCTAACCTTGTCCTCGATCAGCCATGTTTCGAGCTGTTGACGGGATTCCGGGGAAAGCTCGTTACCCAGCAGGATCGCCTGCAAGTTGCGCAGCATTGATCGAGGGCTGGTTGTGTCCCTGTCGTCACCCGGGTCGGATGTGTTGAGCGTGGGCTCGGTACGGTCAAGGCGAGTCACCGGGTCGCCCAGAGAGCGGGCATAACGCGTCATTCCCGCAGGTCCGCCGATCGCCTGAAGCAACAGGTTCGCTGCGGTGTTGTCGCTCCAGTCGATTGCCGCGGCACATATGTCGGCAAGGCTCATGCTGCCATCGCCGACATGGGCCTTCATGATCGGGGCGTATTCTTGCAGGTCGCGAGGCCCATACGGGATTTTTCGTTCAAGTTGTTCGCGTCCCTGGTCCACCCGTTTCAGGACAGCCGCAACCGCCAGGAGCTTGAAGGTCCTGCACATGGGGAAGCGCTCGTCCGGACGGTGTGTTACGGACATGCCGCTGCCACTGTCGAGCACGGCGACACCCAGGCGACCACCCAACCGCTGTTCGATTGCCGCAATCTGCGCAAGCGCGCTGTCGACCGCGTCCGACGTGGAGGGGGCGGCAGCGCGGGAACGGACGGGCGCAAGAAAACACGCCATGCCGGCCAAAACGGCACGGCGGCTACGACAAAACCTCATTCAAGACATTCCCGCCAGGATCACTCGTCACACGACACTCGTACCGAGCATTGGCGACGTCAAGTGCGGCGCGGTCGCTTGGTGGCCATCCGAGGTCAACCGACGATCGAAAGGTCGGCGGCGGCCCGCCGATGCCGGGCATTCGGTATTTCGGCCGCAATTAGCTAACACCGATGCCGGCGTGGCCTCAGACCGCTGATCGCCCCGCGTTCGCCACGAGTGCCGAGACCTTATCGTCGCCGTCCTCATGCAGCCCCGCGACCACGCCGGCGCGGTCGGCGGCATTGCGGTTCTGGCTCATCTTCCACTTGCCTTCCAGCCGCGTGATCCGCAGCTCGCAGCCGACGATGCCCTTGAGCTGCGACTGGATGAAGTCGGCCGGCGCGTCGCTCACCGCCCAGGGGGCCGCGCGCGCGCCCTCATGGCGCCGGGTCAGCCGCGTGACCAGGGCCAGAAGCCGCTCGGGGTCGGTGTAGAATTCGACGGTGCCGTAGGCGTGCACGGCCACGTAGTTCCAGGTCGGCACGACTTTGCCGGTCTCGCGCTTGGTGGTGTACCAGGAGGGCGTGATGTAGGCGTCCGGCCCCATGAACATGGCCAGCCCCTCGACGGCCGCGTCGCTGCGCTGCCACTGCTTGTTGGCGCGCGCGATGTGGCCGTGCAGCGTGCCGTAGGGCGCCGGTTCGGTGTCCAACAGGCAGCGGCAGCGGTGTCGCGATCAGCCCGTCCGGCCCCATGGTGACCAGCGTGGCCAGGCCCGCGGCACGGATTGTCGCCTGCACGGTGGGGACATCGTCCTCGCGGAACTGGGTGGGTACATACATCGCGGCTACTCCAGCATGGCGGCGATCGCCGCCGGATCGACCTGTTTCAGAGAGGGCGGCGTCCAGAGTGGCTGGCGGTCCTTGTCCACCACCATGGCCCGCACGCCCTCGGCGAAATCGGGGTGGCGCGTGACATGACGGGTCAAACGCAATTCCGCCGCAAGCGCTTCGTGCAACGACAATCCGGCGCCCCGCCGGATGGCCGCCAGCGACCAGCACAGCGCCGAGGGTGACAGTTTTACGAGTGTGGCGATCACCTCGCGCGCCCAGTCCGTGCCCTCCGCCTCCAGTCGCGCGACAATATCCAGCATGTTCTCGCCGGCGAAACAGCGGTCGATGGCGGCACGATGTGGCGCCAGCGAGAATGGCGGCAGCGGCTGGGCATGCGCCGCCACCGCCGCCACGCCGTCGTCGGGCAGGGCCGCGCGCAGGGCGGGCAGCGCGTCGCGCGGCACGAAATGCGTGGCCAACCCGGCATGGACCGCGTCCGCGCCGACCGCCCGCGTTCCGGTCAGGCCGAGAAACGCACCAAGCTGCCCCGGCAGGCGCGGCAGGAAGAACGTGGCGCCGATGTCGGGGAACATGCCGATGGCGGTTTCCGGCATGGCGAACAACCCGGCCTCGGTCGTCACCCTGATCCGTCCATGCACCGACACGCCGATGCCGCCGCCCATGCAGATGCCGTCGATGAGCGCGATATACGGTTTCGGATAGTCCGCAATGGCGGCGTTCAGCGCGTATTCTTCCGCGAAGAACTGCTCGACCGCCGCTGCCTCGCCGGCAAGGGCAAGGGCGCGCATGGCGCGGATGTCGCCGCCGGCGCAGAAAGCCCGGTCCGAGGCACTGTCGATCACCACCGCCTGCACCGCCCCGTCGTCCCGCCAGAGCGCGAGCGCCTCGGCGATGGCACGGATCATGCCGAGATCGAGCGCATTCAGCGCCTTCGGCCGGTTCAGCAGCAACCGGCCGATACGGCCCTCGATGGTCGCGATCACGCTTGCCTCGGACATGCTGGGCCTTTCGGTGGCAGGGGCGACACGTGCGATAGCGCGGCCCAGGCAACACGACAATCCGCACGACGGCACGGATGCCGTGCTCGACAGGCTCGCTGAGCATGATGGCGGTATACTGCTCTCGGCGCTGAGCCTCGCCGAATTGCAGCGCTGCCGTTCGATGCGATGGCGGCCGAGATCTATGGCCGTATCATCGGCCAATCCGGTTGGGCAAAGGGGCGGGACTATGATCGCATGATCGCGGCCCATGCCCTACGCATCGGCGCCGTTCTCGTCACCGACGACGCCAAGGATTTCCATGATATCCCCGGCTTGTCGCTGGAGAGCTGGGCAGCCGCATAACGAACGCGAGAAATCCCCCCGGTCCTGCGGCCGAGGGGGGCTGCCACCGCACCGGCAGCTAGCGATTGCCGCCAAGATAGCGCGCAGTCAGTGCCGCCAGCGCCAGCCCATAGACCTTGCGCGTGCCGACCAGCCGCAGCAACGGCCCGATCAGCGTGGTCAGCGCCGCGGTCTCCAGCAACTGTTGCTGCGCCGCGACGCGGACTTGCAGCGCCTCCCGCTCCACGACACTCGGCGTATCGCGCATCGCCAACAGGCCGAAGATGATCGCGACGACCAGATCCACCGCCGCCACGATCAACGCGGCCTCCCACGCCGGCACGTACTGCACCAGCGCCAGAGCGGCGGCGACATGCACACCCACCAGCATGCCGATCAGGAACACGGCCGCGACCACGCCCATGATCGCGCGCACCACTTGGCGGCGGCCGAGACTGCGCCATCGCAGAATCTCGGCCTTTGCCGCCAGCCGGGCCAGTTTGTATGCGCGCATCACCTAGCGCGTGAACCGGCCGACCAGATACCCGGCGGCAGCCGCGATCAGCACCGACGTGATCGGCATTTCCCGAACCCGGCCGGACAGGGCCTCAGTCTGGCCTTCCGCCATATCCCTCGCGCGATGGACGGCATCCTGCGCGCGGCCGGCGGCGTCGGAGATGATCGGTGTTACGCGGTCACGCATCAGGCTGTCCACCTGATCGCGCAACTGCCGGATCTGGTCGCGGGCATCACCGGCCGTGTCGCTGACGCGGTCGGCAATGCGGTCCGAGGTGGCCATAGGATGCTCTCCTGTTGGACGAAACGAACCTGTCCAACGCGAACAACCAAGCCAAGTTGCCGCCGCACACCCAGCGCGGCGGCAACGTCGTATTAATTGCAGGTCGTATCAGGCCGCCTTCGCCAGCGTGATTGCCTGCCAGACCTTCTCCGGCGTGGCCGGCATGTCGATATGCGTCACCCCGTATGGCCGCAGCGCGTCGATGATGGCGTTGATCACCGCCGGCGGGCTGCCCACCGCGCCGGCCTCGCCCGCGCCCTTCACGCCGAGCGGGTTCGACGCGCACGGCACTTCGACCAGTTCCACCTCGATGTCCGGCAGGTCGTCGGCCCGCGGCAGCGCGTAGTCCATGAAGCTGCCGGACAGCAGCTGGCCGGAATCCGGGTCGAACGCCGTGCGTTCCAGCACCGCCTGGCCGAACCCCTGCGCCACGCCGCCATGCACCTGGCCGCGCACGATCAGCGGATTGACCGCCTTGCCCACGTCGTCGGTCACGCTGTAGCGCACGATCTCGATCACGCCGGTGTCCGGATCGATCTCCACCTCGGCGATGTGGCAGCCGTTGGGGAAGGTGTGCGACGTCGATATTGGCCACCTCGGCCGCGTCCAGCGTGGTCACGTCCTCGCCCTTCACGGCGCGGGCGCGCTGGGTGGCGGCCAGCGTCATGATGTCCATGCCGCGATCGGTGCCGACGATGGAGAAGCGGCCGTCCTCGAACACGATGTCGGCCGGGGCCGCTTCGAGCGCCTCGGAGGCGGCCTTCTTGCCCTTCTCGATCACGCTCGACGCCGTGAGCAGGATCGCCTGGCCTTCCGAATACAGGCTGCGGGCGCCACCGGTGCCGCCGCCGGTCGGGATCGTGTCGGTGTCGCCCTGCTTCACCCGCACCTTCTCGCCGGGCACGCCGAGCCGGTCCACGGTGAGCTGGACATATGCCGTCTCATGTCCCTGGCCCGTCGATTGCGTGCCGACATAGACGTCGACGAAGCCGTCATCGGCGAAGCGAATTTCGGCACGTTCGGTCGGTGCGCCGCCGGTCGCCTCCAGATAGTAGGCCAAGCCGATGCCGCGCCGCTTGCCCTGTTTGGACGCAGCCGCGCGCCGTGCCTCGAACCCGTGCCAGTCCACCGTCTTCAGCGCCGCATCCAGCACGATGCGGAAATCGCCGCTGTCGTACAGCTTGCCGACGGGCGTCTTGTGCGGCATCGCCTCCGGCGGCACCATGTTCTTGCGGCGCAGCTCGACGCGGTCCACGCCGAGTTCGACCGCCGCCGCATTCACCAGCCGCTCGACGAGATAGTTGCTCTCCGGCCGGCCGGCGCCGCGATAGGCGTCAACCGGCACGGTGTTGGTGAACACGCCGATCACGTTGGCATAGATCGCCTGGAACCCGTAGACGCCGGCCAGCACGCCGGTGCCGGCGTAGGTCGGGATATACGGGGCGAACGTGGACAGATAGGCGCCCATGTTGGCGACATTGCGGGTGCGCAGCGCCAGGAACTTGTGGTCGGCGTCCAGCGCCAGCTCGCCCAGCGTGATGTTGTCGCGGCCCTGCGTGTCGGACAGGAACGCCTCGCTGCGTTCGGACGTCCATTTCACCGGGCGGCCGAGCTTGCGGGCGGCGTAGCAGGTCAGCACATGCTCGGCGTACAGGAAGATCTTCATGCCGAAGCCGCCGCCGACGTCCGGCGTGATGATGCGGAAGCGTTCCTCCGGCACCTTGAACACGGCCGAGGCCAGCAGGTCCTTCAGCAGCCAGCCGCCCTGCGTGTTGGTGCGCAGCGTCCAGCGCTCGGTCGCGGCGTCGTACTCCGCGAACGCCGCGCGCGCCTCCATCGAGTTGACGACGATGCGGTTGTTCACCACCGTCAGCTTGGTCACGTGCGCGGCGGCGGCGAACAGTTCGTCGGTCTTGTCCTTCTGGCCGATCTCCCAGTCGAACACGACGTTGTTCGGCGCCTCGTCCCACACCTGGGGCACGCCCGGCTCGATCGTGGTGGCGAGGTCGGTGCTCGAGGGCAGCACGTCGTAATCGACCAGGATCGCCTCGGCGGCGTCGCGCGCGGCGGTGACGCTCTCGGCGACGATGAACGCCACCGGGTCGCCGACATGGCGCACCGTGCCGTCGGCCAGCACCGGATGCGGCGGGGCCACCTGCGGCGAGCCGTCGCGGTTCTTCAGCAGCGCGGCGCAGGGCAGGCCGCCGATGCCGTCGGCGTTCAGGTCGGCGCCGGTGTAGACCGCCAGCACGCCAGGCAGGGCGGCGGCGGCCGTTGTGTCGAGCGAGGTAATCACGGCGGCGGCGTGCGGGCTGCGCAGCACCACGCCATACACGGTGCCCGGCAGCGTGATGTCGTCGGTGTAGGAGCCGTTGCCCTTGAGCAGGCGCGGGTCCTCGACCCGGCGGACGGACTGGGCGACGCCGAATTTCGTCATGGGCTATGTTTCTCCGAATTGGCGACTTCTGGCGGCCGTACTTCGCCGCAGCCCAATCTACGGCGTATGGCGCAAAGGCCAAGGGGGATGGCGCCAGTCACTCGCCGGCATGTTCCTGCACGTTGTCGGTCTTGCTCCCGGTCAGCCTGCCAGGAGCCACTTTCATCGGCCGACGGCCGAGCCCGGCACTCCATTCCCGCAGCCGACTCGAAACAGACATACAGCATCGGGATCAGGAAGATGCCGATGCAGGTCGCCGCGATCATGCCGGCGAACACCGGGTGCCGACGCCGCGCCGGCTCAGCATCGCGGCACCGTTGCGCCGTGACCAGCGGCAGCAGCCCGAGGATGAAGGCGATCGAGGTCATCATCACCGCGCGGAACCGCATGCGCGCGCCCATCACCGCCGCCTCGCGGATGCGGCAGGCCGTCCTCGCGCTGCTCCTTGGCGAATTCGACGATCAGAATGCCGTTCTTGGCCGCCAGCGCGATCAGCACCACCAGGCCGATCTGCGCATACAGGTCGAGCGGCAGCCCGAACACGAACAGGCCGATGAACGCGCCGAGCCCGCCGACCGCGACCGACAGCAGCACCGGCACCGGGATGATCCAGCTCTCGTAGAGCGCCACCAGGAACAGGTAGGCGAACAGCACCGCCAGCGCCAGGATGACGCCGGTCTGTCCGCTGGCCTGGATCTCCTGGTAGGCGGTGCCGGTCCATTCGAAGTCGTAGCCCGGCGGCAGCGTGTGGGCGGAGACCTGCGCCATCGCCGCCAGCGCGTCGCCGGAGGACACGCCGGGCCCCGGGCCGCCGTTGATGGTGATGGAGCGGTAGTTGTTGTAGCGGCTGATGGTCTGCGGGCCGGTGATGATGCGCATCTCGGCGATCGAGCGCAGCGGCACCATCGTGCCGCGTGTTGTTGCGGATGAAGATCTTCCAGATCGCCGGGATGTCGTTGCGGTCGGTATCCTCGCCCTGGATGTTGACCTGCCAGGTGCGGCCGAACAGGTTGAAGTCGTTGACGTAGATAGCCGCCCAGCGTGGCCTGCAGCGCGGTGAACACGTCGTTGATGTTGACGCCGAGCGACTGCGCCTTGTCGCGGTCGATGTCGAGGAAGATGCTCGGCGTGCTGGCGCTGAAGGTGGAGAACACGCGGGCCAGCCGATGGTCGGAGTTGGCCGCCCCCAGCAGGCCGTACATCACGCTGGCCATCTCGGCCGGCTCGCGGCCCTCCAGGTTCTGCAACTGGTATTCGAAGCCGCCGCTGGTCGACAGGCCGATGATCGGCGGCAGGTTGAACGGGAAGATCGTTGCCGAGCGGATCTGCTGCACGGCGCCGAACACGTGCCCGATCACCGCTTCCGCCTTGTCGGTCGTGGCCAGCCGGTCGGCGAACGGCTTCAGCCGCGCGACGACGAAACTGGCATTGCTCTGCGCGCCGCCGTCGAGCAGCGAGAAGCCGACGATCGACAGCACGTTGGAGATCTGCGGCATGCCGTGCAGGATGTCCTCGACGCGCTTGGTGACCTCGCGCGAGCGCGCCACGGAGGCGCCGTCCGGCAGCTGGATCGCCACGAAGAACGCGCCCTGGTCCTCCTGCGGCAGGAAGCCCGTGGGCGTGTGGGAGGCGAGGTAATACACGCCGCCGCCGCACGCCAGGATCAGCACGATCCCCAGCACGGCCAGTCGCACCAGCCGCCGCACGATGGCGGCATAGCCGTCGCGCACGCTGTCGATGCGGCGCCCGATGAAGCCCATGATGCCGCGGCGCGGCGAATGCCGCAGGAACACGCCGCACAGCGCCGGTGACAGCGTCAGCGCCACGATCGCCGAAATCACCATCGCGACGCTGATCGTCACCGCGAACTGGCGGAACAACTGGCCGGAAATGCCCGGAATGAAGCCGATCGGCACGAACACCGACAGCAGCACGAGCGAAATGGCGATCACCGGGCCGGTGATCTGGCGCATCGCCTTGTCGGTCGCCTGCTTGGGCGACAGCTCCGGCTCCTCCTCCATGACGCGCTCGACGTTCTCGACCACCACGATGGCGTCGTCCACGACCACGCCGACCGCCAATACGAGCGCCAGCAACGAGACTGTATTGGCCGAGTAACCGAGTACGAGCAGTACCGCGAACGTGCCGATCAGACTGACGGGCACCGCGACTGTGGGAATGATGGTCGCACGGATGTTGCCCAGGAAGATGAACACCACCACCACGACGAGCACGAATGCCTCGATGACGGTTTTCTGGACTTCGTGGATGGTATCGCTGACGAAACTCGAGCTGTCGTAGAAGATGACCTTCTTCAGCCCGTCGGGGAACCGCTGGCCGAGATCGTCCAGCGCCGCCGACACGCGCGCGGACGTCGCCACCGCGTTGGCGCCCGGCGACAGGTAGATGCCGATCGTCACCGCCGGGTCACCGTTGACGCGGCTCAGTGTGTCCTGCGTTGCCGCCCCCAGTTCCACCCGCGCAACGTCGCCGAGCCGCAGCACGCTGCCGTCGGGGTTGGCGCGCACGATGATGTTGCTGAACTCCTTGGGCGTGGACAGCCGCCCCTTGGTCTGCAGGTTGATCTGGAACTGCGTGGCCTCGTTGGTCGGCCGTGCGCCGACGCGCCCGACCGCGCCCTGCACGTTCTGCCGCTGAATGGCGGCAATGATGTCGGACGGCATCAGGTTCAGCGACACGAGGCGGTCGGTGTCGAACCAGATGCGCATCGAGTAGTCGAGCGCGCCGAACACGAACGCCTGGCCCACGCCCGGCACGCGCGAGAGCCTGTCCAGCACGTTGATGGTGACGTAGTTGCTGATGTACAGCGGGCTGAGCTTGTTATCCACGGCGTAGAACTGCAGGAACTCCAGGATGGCGGAGCTGCGCTTCTGCACCACCACGCCCTGCCGCTGCACCTCCGCCGGCATTTTCGGCAGCGCGGCCTGCACGCGGTTGTTGACGTTGACCACGTCGATGTCGGGGTTGGTGCCCAGCGCGAAGCTGACAGTCAGCGTGTAGCTGCCGTCGTTGGCGCTGTTGGACTTCATGTACAGCATCTGGTCGACGCCGTTGACCTGCGCCTCCAGCGGCTGCGCGACCGTCGCCTCAACCACCGCGGCCGAGGCCCCGGGGTAGGTCGTCGTCACCGTGACCTGCGGCGGCACGATGTCCGGGAATTGCGCGACCGGGATGCGGGTGAGCGAGATCAGGCCGGCGATCGTGACGATGATCGCCAGAACGATGGCCAGTCGCGGCCGGTTGATGAAGACGCCAGAGATCATCCGCTCAGCCCTTCGTCGCAGCGGCAGCCGTCGCGGCCGCCGGTGGCTTGGCCGGCGCGGGGTTCACCGGCGCCCCGGGGCGCACCCGCTGCAACCCGTCGGAGACGATGGTCTCGCCCTCCGCAAGCCCGCTCAACACCACCGCCAGCATGGCGGTGGACTGGCCCAGCGTGATCGACCGGCGTTCGGCCTTGTTGTCGGCCCCCACAACATAGACGAAATTGCCCTGCTGGTCGGCCAGCACAGCCGTGCGCGGCACCGTCAGGGCCATCACCGCCTCGATGCCCTGTACCGTCACGGTAACAAATTCGCCGTCCACCAGTTCACGGTTGCCCGATTCGCCGGGCTTGGCGCCGGCCCGCAGCGGGTTGGCGACGCGCGCGCGCAGCGTCAGCGTGTCGGTGCTGGTCGAGACAGACGGGTCGGTGTAGTCGATCTGACCAGTCTGCGCATACGTGCTGCCGTCGGACAGTTTCAGCTTCACTGCAATCGCGGCATTGCCGCCTTTGCTGGCGTAGCGGGCGCGCAGGTCGAGCACGGCGCGCACCGACACCGGGAACAGCACATAGATCGGATCCTGGCTGTAGATGCTCGCCAGCGTGCCGGAGGTCGGGCTGACCACGTTGCCGACCGTGATCGCGGTGCGGCTGATCTTGCCGGAGATCGGCGCCTTGATCTCGGTATAGTCGAGGTTGATCTGCGAGGCGCGCACCTGCGCCTGGGCGGACAATAATTGCGCCTGCTGGCTGGCCACCTGGGCAATGGCGTCGTCCACCGTCGAGCGCTGGCCGGCTGGCGTGCCAAGCAGGCTTTGTGCCCGGTTCAGCACGATGGTGGCGTTGCGCAGCAGCGCCTGGATCTGCGCCACGGTGGCCTGCTTGGCGGCGAGATCGGCCTCGAACGGCCCGCGCTCCAGCATGTAGAGGATGTCGCCCTTCTGCACCTCCGCGCCTTCGGTGAAGCGGCGTTCCTCGATGAAGGCGGTGACGCGGGCGACGAGATCCACCCGGTCGATGGACTGCACGCGGCCGACGAATTCATCGGCTTCGGTGATCGGTTGTTTTTCCACCTTGACCACGCCCACCGCCGGCGGCCCGCCGCCGAACTGGGCGGCAGCCGGGCGGGCGACCGCGAACAACGCGCAGGCGGCCAGGGCAAGCACAGTGAGGCGGCGATGGCGCATGAATAGAACCTCTGGGGAACGGCGGTCTCCCGCCCAGATGGGGACGGCAGGACGATGCACAATTCGGCGATGTGATACGATTTTCATGTGCAAGTCACCCGGGCGTATGGTGTGGAGGGGGCCGGCGGCTGGCGCGACAGGGCTTTACACGGGTCAGCGTCCAGGCGCTAATTCGCCATGCCGATCGTTCGCTGGATCGCCGTCGTACGAATTCCCCGCTGGCTTCGCGGGTGGAGGATGTACGGGCGCTGACATCGGCACCGCCCTATCCTCGCAGCCCCGTCGCATCGGCCGGGGCTTTTTTTATGCCCGGCCGGCGCGGTCATTCTGGAGATCGCCGATGACTGCCACGCTGCTTCCCTTCGTGGCCTTCGCGTTCGTCGCCTCCGGCACGCCGGGGCCGAACAACATCATGGTGCTGGCGACAGCCGCCGCGCACGGCCTGCGTGCGACGGTGCCGCTGATCCTCGGCGTGGCCCTGGGCTTCGGCTTCATGGTGGCCGTGGTCGGTACCGGCCTCGCCGGTCCGCTCGCCAGCCATCCGACGGTTCACACGGTGCTGCGCTGGGTCGGGGCAGCCTGGTTGCTGGTGTTGGCATGGCGCATCGCGCGAGCCGGAGGCCCCGCGGTCGCGGGGCCGAGCACGCCGAGGCCGCCGATCGGCTTCTGGGCCGCGTGGGTCGTCCAGTGGGTCAATCCCAAGGCCTGGGTCATGGCCCTGGCGACCACCGCGACCTATACCGTTCCCGGCGACGATCTGACCAGGCAGGTGCTTGTGCTGGCAGCCCTGTTCGCGGTCATCAGCCTGCCCTGCGTCGGGGCCTGGGCGCTGCTCGGCGCCGGCAGCGGCCGTTTCATGACGTCGCCGGCACGGCTACGCGCCTTCAACACCGGAATGGGCCTGCTGCTGGCGGCTTCCGTCGTGCCGGCGATCCTCGAATAGCAGACCGTCCGCGGCGCCGCCCAGGCGTTCCAGTGCCGCCAGACGCTGCTCGATGCGCGCAAGGTCGTCGGCCGGCAGCCGCGCCCCGGCAGCCTTCCAGGACGCGTGCGCCGCGTTCGCCACGATGCGCTGCCGCAGCGAGTCGTTGTCGACGGTCACGGCCACGTCCTGCAGCAGCCGCAGCAGCCGCAGACTGACCGCCGCATCGGTCGGTGGCGTAGGCGCGGATCTGCTCGATGGCGGTGTTCAGCAACCCGTCCAGGTCGATCCACGGCAGCACCACGCGCAGCACATGCGGCGGGTTGAACAGCAGCGATTCCGGCGGGAAGCGGCCCACCCAGCGGATCAGGATGCGGGTGAGCTGGTCGATGCAGCTGATCGCCGTGCTCGGGTCGTTGACCGCCGGCGAGATGGCGCGCAGCGCGATATCGACGATCTGGATGACGCCGAACTCGACGTCCTGCTGCAGCGTGCGCATCGGCCCGATGTCGAACGCGCCGGTCAGTTCCACGGCGTGGTCGCCGGTCCAGCCGGCTGCGCCGCGAGACCATCAGCAACGGCACGCCCGCCGGCACGAAATGGCCGACCTGACGCGTCACGCGCACGCGCAGATGGTGCATCCGGGCGAATTCCACCAGCCGCCGCGTGTCGATGAAGCGGATGTAGCCGGACACCTCGTTCAGGATCGGGAACTCCGGCTCGTCCGGCACCGAAGCGGCGGCAGGCGCATGCGGGTAATGGCTCGCGCGCGGATGCGGCATCAGGTCGTCGATCACCAGTTCGGTCTCCCGCGCGATGCGGTCGACGATGTGGTTGACGCTGATGGACTGCGAGATGTGATGGATGAAGAACAGCAGCCAGCCGACGCACACCAGCGCCAGCAGCATCGCGCCCAGCACCGTCAGCACCGGCGCGAACGGATGCGGCAGCGACCGCGCGGCGGGCAGGGCGGCGATGCAGTAGCAGAACGTGCCGAGGAAGATCCCGAGCGTCCATTGCGTGCCGCGGTCGCGCACGAAGCTGATCAGGATGCGCGGCGAGAACTGCATCGAGGCCAGCGTCAGCGTCATCAGCAGGATGGCGAACACGATCGACACGACGGTCATGATCGAGGTGGCGATGACGCTCAGGATCGCCTGCGCCACCTGCGCGTCCTGATGCGAGGGGAACAGCGTCGTGGGCACCCAGGCCGCGGTGAGCGGGGTGGCCTCCTCGACCGAGGACAGCACGGCGCCGCACAGCGCCGAGCGCGACCGCGATCACCAGCGGCCGGACCAGGAAGCCGCCGCGCAGCGCATAGGCGACCGATCGCAGCCGCAAGGGCAGTGGTGTCAGCACGCGAGCCTCCTCTTGGCGTGCCTGCGTAGTGGGTTCGTGCCGGCCGGGAAACCGAAACCGGCGTCCCGGACCTCAGTTCAGGAACAGCTTGCCGGGATTGAGGATGCCGCGCGGGTCCAGCGTGGACTTGATCGACCGCATCACCGCTAGCGCCTCCGCGCCGTGTTCGGTTTCCAGGAATTCGCGCTTGCCGATACCCACGCCGTGCTCGCCGCTGCACGAGCCGCCGAGCGCCAGCGCGCGGCCGACGATCTTGCGGTCGAGCGCCCAGGCCCGCGCCAGTCCGTCCGGCTCCGGCGGCACCAGGATCACGGTATGGAAGTTGCCGTCACCGACATGGCCCACCATCGGCGCCGTGAGCCCCGATTGCAGAATGTCCTGCTTGACGCCCAGCACGGCCTCGGCCAGCCGCGAGATCGGTACGATCGCGTCTGTCGTCATCGGCGTGTGGCCAGGCTTGAGCGCCATGCAGGCCCAATAGGCGTCGTGGCGCGCCTGCCAGAGTTTCGCCCGTTCGCCCGCATCGGCCGTCCAGCGGAAGCCGCGCGCGCCGAGAGCGGCCGCAATCGTCTCGGCCTGTTGCGCCTGCTCGTCTACGCTGGCGGGCGTGCCGTGGAACTCGAAGAACAGCGTCGGCGCCGGTGCCAGTCCCTCCAGCCCGGAGTAGCGGGCGCAGGCGTCCATCTGCACGTCGTCGAGCAGCTCGATGCGTGCCACCGGGATGCCGGCCTGCATGACTGCGATCACCGTTTCGACCGCGCCGGTCAGGTCGTCGAACTGGCAGGTCGCGGCACTGGCGGCTTCCGGGATGCCGTGCAGCCGAAGCTGGATTTCAGTGATGATGCCCAGCGTGCCCTCCGAGCCGATCAGCAGCCGCGTCAGATCGTAGCCGGTGGCGGATTTGCGCACCCGCCCGCCGGTCTGGATCACACGCCCATCGGCCAGCACGGCTGTCAGCCCGAGCACGTTGTCGCGGATGGTGCCGTAGCGCACCGCGTTGGTGCCGCTGGCGCGCGTGGCGCACATGCCGCCGATGGTGCATTCGCTCCCGGGGTCGACCGGGAAGAACAGCCCCTGGTCGCGCAGGAAGCGGTTGAGTGCCTGGCGCGTCACCCCCGCTTCGATACGGCAATCCATGTCGGCCGCGTTCACTGCCAGCACAGCCGTCATGCCCGACAGATCGACCGTGATGCCGCCACGTACCGGCGTCACATGCCCCTCCAACGAGGTGCCGGCGCCGAACGGGATCACCGGCACGCCATGCGCGTGGCACAGTGCCAACAGGCGCGACACCTCCTCGGTGGTTTGTACGAACGCCACTGCGTCAGGCAGCGGCCGCGGAAAACTGTCCTCGCCGTGGCTGTGCTGCTCGCGCAGACTGTCGTTCGTGGTCAGCCGCTCGCCCAGCCACGGTCGGGCCGCCTCGATCACCATCTGGATGGGTTGTGTCACCTGCATCTCTCCCAGCGCCGCAGCAATAATTGACCCCGTCCGGCCCGGCGCCTAGCCTATTCCGGTAGCGACAACGGGAAACGCTCTACCCATGGCGAACAAACTCAAGCAGATCCTGGCCTCCGGCAAAGCCGCCGTGAACGCATGGCTGGCCATTCCGAATGGTTTCTCGGCCGAGGTCATCGCGCAGTGCGGTTTCGACAGTGTGACCGTCGACCTGCAGCACGGCGTGCAGGACTACCTCTCGATGGTGGCCTGCTTCCAGGCCATGCAGGCGCACCCGGTCACGCCGATGGTCCGCGTGCCGTGGAACGAGCCGGGGATCGTCGGCAAGGTGCTGGATG
This sequence comes from uncultured Pseudomonadota bacterium, assembly GCA_963764895.1. Taxonomy (GTDB): domain Bacteria; phylum Pseudomonadota; class Alphaproteobacteria; order Acetobacterales; family Acetobacteraceae; genus CAVXUK01. Next base: position 355,180 of record CAVXUK010000004.1, on the reverse strand, counting down.
CCGGCGCCTACGGCGTGATCTGCCCGATGATCAACACCCGCGCCCAGGCGGAGGCGTTCGTCTCCTACGCCAAATACCCGCCGCGCGGCACGCGCAGCAACGGGCCGATCCGGATGACCATGTACGGCGAGGCCAGCAACTACCAGAATATCGCCAATGATGAGACGCTGTGTTTCCCGATGATCGAAACGCGCGAGGCGGTGTCCAACCTGGAGGAGATCCTCGACGTGCCGGGCGTTGCCGGCGTCTATATCGGCCCGTCCGATCTCGGCTTCTCGCACGGCCTGGTGCCCAGGCTCGACCGCGAGGAGCCGGAAATGCTGGCGATCTTCGAGCGCGTGATCGCCGAGACCCAGCGGCGCGGCCTGTATGCCGGCATCCACAACGGCACCGCCGGCTATGCCGCGCGCGCCATCGGCATGGGGTTCCGCCTCGTCACGATCGCCAACGACGTCTCGGCTGATGGCGATGGCCGCCAAGAATGCCGTGGCGCAGGTCCGTCGCGAAAGCAACGGCCTCGCCTGAGCCTGTCCCGCCCATCGGAGTATCCGCCATGTCCCCGCCGCCCGTGATCCGACTGCATCCTGACGATGGTGTGGTGATCGCTCGCGCGACGCTGCTGCCTGGCACCACGGTCGCGGAGGGTGTGGCCGCCATCGGCCGCATCCCCGCCGGCCACAAGGTGGCGGTCCAGCCGCTCGCGGTCGGCGATGCCATCCGCCGCTACGGCCAGATCATCGGCTTCGCCACCGCGCCGATCGCGCCGGGCGAGCATGTCCACGTGCATAACTGCGGCATGGGCGATTTCGCCAAGGACTACGCCTACGGGGTCGACGCCAAGCCGACCGCCTATATCGACCCGCCGGCGACGTTCCAGGGCATCCGCCGCCCGGATGGGCGGGTGGCGACGCGCAACTATATCGGCATCCTCACCAGCGTGAACTGCTCCGCGCACGTCGCCAGCGTGGTGGCCGATGCGTTCAAGCGCAACCCGTTCACCGGCGCGGACCCGCTCGCCGACTTCGCCAACGTCGACGGCGTCGTGGCGCTGACCCACAAGACCGGCTGCGGCATGACCGGCGGCGAGCCGCTCGCGCTGCTGCGCCGCACGCTGGGCGGCTTCGCGCGGCATGTGAACTTCTCCGCCGTCATCGTCATGGGCCTCGGCTGCGAGGTGAACCAGATCGGCGGGCTGATGGAGGAGCAGCGGCTGGCCGGGCGGCTGCGCACGATGGACATCCAGGACATGGGCGGCAGCCGCAAGACCGTCGCGGCCGGCATCGATTTCGTGCGTGAGGCGTTGCAGGACGCCAACAAGGTGCATCGCGAGACGGTGCCGGTCAGCGAGCTGACCGTGGCACTGCAATGCGGCGGCTCGGACGGCTATTCCGGCGTCTCGGCCAACCCGGCGCTGGGGGCGGCGAGCGATCTGATCGTGCGCAACGGCGGCTCGGTCATCCTGTCCGAGACGCCGGAGACCTACGGCGCCGAACACCTGCTGACGCGCCGCGCGGTCAGCCGCGGAGGTCGGCGAGAAGCTGGTCGGCCTGATGCGCTGGTGGGAGGCGTACGCGCCGCGCGAGGGGGCGGAGATGAACGCCAACCCCTCGCCGGGCAACAAGGCCGGCGGCCTGACCACGATTCTGGAAAAGTCGCTGGGCGCGATGGCGAAGTGCGGCAGCACCAACCTGGTGGACGTGCTGCACTACGCCGAGCAGGTGACCAAGAAGGGGCTTCAACTTCATGGACACGCCCGGGCTACGACCCGGTGGCCGCGACCGGGCAGGTGGCGGGCGGCGCGAACTTCGGTGTGCTTCACCACCGGGCGCGGCAGCGTGTTCGGCTGCAAGCCGGCGCCGTCGATCAAGCTGGCGACCAACACACCGATGTTCACGCGCATGGAAGACGACATGGACGTGAACTGCGGCACGATCCTCGACGGCGACGAGACGGTGCAGCAAGTCGGCCAGCGGATTTTCGACCTCATCCTGCGCGTGGCCTCCGGCGAGCGGACCAAGAGCGAGTCGTTCGATTTCGGCGCCGCCGAATTCGCGCCCTGGGTGCTCGGCGCCACGATGTGATGCCGCCTGCCATCGCCAGGAGCCCTTCTCCGCGTTGAGCGTGGAGAAGGGTCGGAATGAGGTGACCGCGAACGCGGCGCCGCGTGGCGTTGGAGGGACAAGGGACCGCATGACCGCGCCGGTGTTCGACGACGTGTTTCGGGCGCGCCTGACGGATCTGTTCAAATGGCGCCGCAACGTCCGCCATTTCCGGCCGGACGGAGTGCCGGAGGCGCTGCTGGCCGAGTTGCTGGAGATCGCTTTCCTGGCCCCGTCCGTGGGCCTGAGCCAGCCGAGCCGCTTCGTCATCGTCGATGACCCCGCCCGACGCGCCGCCGTGCGGGCCAGCTTTTCCGCATGCAACGCCCTGGCCCTCGCCGGCCAGGACGCCAGCCGCGCGGAACTTTACGCGCGGCTGAAGCTGGCGGGGCTCGACGAGGCGCCCTGCCACCTGGCGGTGTTCGCCGAGCCCGATCCGCGCCAGGGCCACGGCCTGGGGCGCGGCACCATGCCGGAGACGACGCTGTATTCGGCCGTGATGGCGGTTCACACGCTATGGCTGGCGGCGCGGGCGGCGGGGCTGGGGTTGGGCTGGGTGTCGATCCTCGATCCGGTGGTCGTCGCGGCGGCGCTGGACGTGCCGGCGTCGTGGCGTTTCATCGGCTATTTCTGCCTGGGATATCCGGACTGCGACCACGAGACGCCGGAACTGGAACGCGTCGGCTGGGAGCATCGGCGCCCGGCCGGGGAGGGTATTCTGCGGCGGTGACGGCAGCTCGTAGGGCGGATGTCATCCGCCTCTCCGGAGAGGCGGATGACATCCGCCCTACGAGTAACGATCTGCCAGACGGGAATTTCCTGCGCTCTATCCGAGATTTCGGCATTGTCTGCCGGTAGCTTGGCAACGCCTGGATCTTTGTCCACCAATCCTCGAACCCATTGCCAGAAAAGACAGCGTCCTTGTCCGGTGTCAGGGAAACATAGAAGGTGATCGGCGCAAGATAGAGGTCGGCAAGACTCAGATCCCCCGCAATGAATGGAGACGAGCCCTTTGTCTTCATCGCAAGATCGATGACTTTCCGACCGTTCTCGATACCCCGTTCGCGCATCGCATCGTTCTTGCCGCCGACGAAATCGGGGAAGAGATGATAGGCGGCGACGCCGCCGGTCAACGCGCCGTAGCCGTACGAATCGATGACGCCGACCATCATGTCCATCCGCGCACGATCCTTCGGCGTCGTCGGGATCAGGGACTTGCCGGGCAGGACATCATTGAGGTAGCGCGCGATCGCACTGGTTTCGAGAATGCGCGCCCCGTCATGGTCGAGGACCGGGACCTTGCCGAAGGGATGGCGCTCCAGATGTTCCGGCGTCTTCGGGTCGCCCTGCAGCACGTTGAGTGGCACCTGCTTGAACTGCGTAAAACCCTTCTCGGCGAGCACCATCTTGACGGTGCGCACGTAAGTGGAGCCGTCGAAGCCCCAAAGGATCATGTCGGACATTGCTGCGCTATTCCTTTCGATGCACGGGTTGTCGTGATCTTTCAGCAGGCGGCAAACGTCGTGAACGTGCTTTCTATCACGAGATCGGCCGCATACGCAGCCCGTGCCCAAGATAAACCAGCACACGCTGGCCCGGACGCGCCGGATGGCCCAGCGACACGGGCGCCAGCGTCTCGATCGCGGAAAAATAAAACCCGTCCGCCGCCAGCGACGCCGGCGTCACCGGCTTGGCCGAGACGATCACCACGTCCGCGCCGTCATACGCTGCCGGGCTGGGTCCGAAGCCGAATTCCCGCATATCGGGATGCAGGCACAGCACCGTCACGTCCGGCCCGAGCGCATAGGCCACCTTGCCGGCATCCTGCCAGCCCGGCGCGCCGACCACCGTGCCCGGCCGATGCAGCAGGCCGCGCTGCGCCAGGGCGCCGGGCAACGCGGTCCAGTCGATCGCCTGCTGCTCCGGGTCCGCGCCGGGCGCGAACAGCGTCGGCGGCAGCGGCAGCCAGTTCCAGCGCAGTTCGGTCGTCAGTACACCCAGCGTCAGCACCAGGGCCGCCGCGGTGCCGGCCAGCACACCGCGCACCAGGCGCGGCCGGCCCGCGTCCAATCGCGCCAATTCGACGCCGAGCAGCGGAAACAGCAGCAGATAGCCCGGGGCGGCCCAGTGATACAGCACCCGGGCCCACAGCCCGATGACCACGAACAGCACCACCGGCGGCGCGCCGAGGCAACACAGCAGCCAGCCTCGCCACGCGTGCGGCCCGGCGCGCAACCCGCGCCAGAACCCCCACATCAGCGGCAGCCAGAGCCACGGCAGCACGAACAGCGCCTCACCGCCCAGCACCGTCAGCGGCCCGAACGGGCGCAGCTTTCCCACCGCGCCGCGCCCGCCCTGGAAGGCGAACGACACCCAGTGATGCTCGGCGTTCCACACCAGTTGCGGCGACAGCACGACGGCTGCCACCAGCACCGCCACGTACGGGTGCGGCCGCCGTAGCCATCGCCGATGCGCAGGCTGTGTCAGCAGGTACACCAGCGCACCTGCCAGGATCAGCCCGGCCGAGTATTTCGACAGCAACGCGCACCCGGCCGCAAACCCCGTCGCGAGCCACCAGGCCCAGGCCGCCCGCCCGTCCGGCAGCGCCCGCACCAGGCACAGGGCGGCGGCCAGCAGCGCGCAATCCATCGGCCCGTCCGGCAGCACCCAGGTGCCCGTCGTCAGCCCGAACACCGGCGACAGGTTCAACGCCACGGCCGCGAACAGTGCTGCGCGCCGGTCGAACAACTCCGCCGTCAGCCGGTAGATCAGCCACGTCGAGGCGGCGAACAGCGCCACGAACGGCAGCCGCACCACCCAGTCCGCCTCGCTGCCGGCCAGCCGCGCGATGCCGGCGGACAGCCACCAGGACAGCGGCGGGTGGTCGAAATAGCCGAGCCGCAGCACCCGCCCGGCCGCCACCATGTAGCTCTCGTCGATGCCCAGGCCCAGCGACGCCGCCACCGCCAGCCGCAAGGCCGTGCCCACCCCGATCAGCCAGAGGAAAGTCATCCGTTCGCGGATTGCCGCCACGCCCGGGCGCGCATATGACGGCGTGCCCTGCGCACAGGAGACACCGCATGCACATCGACGCCATCCCCACCGGCAAGAACCCCCCGGACGACATCAATGTCGTCATCGAGGTCTCGGTCGGCGGCGAGCCGATCAAGTACGAGATGGACAAGGAGGCCGGCGTGCTGTTCGTCGACCGCTTCCTGCACACGCCGATGCGCTACCCTGGCAATTACGGCTTCGTGCCGCACACGCTGTCGCTCGACGGCGACCCGATCGATGTGCTGGTGGTCAACACCCGCCCGATCATGCCCGGCGCCGTCATCAATGTCCGCCCGGTCGGCGTGCTGAAGATGGAGGATGACGGCGGCGTCGACGAGAAGATCATCGCCGTGCCGTCGCCCAAGCTGACCAAATACTACCTGAATGTGTGGGAGATTGCCGATCTGCCGGACATCCTGCCGGCGCAGATCAAGCATTTCTTCGAGCACTACAAGGATCTGGAACCCGGCAAATGGGTGAAGGTGCTCGGCTGGGGCGATGCCGCCGAGGCGCGCGGGCTGATCCAGGCCGCCATCGAACGGGCGAAGGGGAAGGCCGCGTAGGACTGATCGTCTTTTCGCGCGTGCGCCCGCGGCCTCAACCGTCACGGGCGGCGCGCGGCAGCACGTACTGGTCGATCGCCAGCGCCCAGCCGTCGTGGTCGTTGTCCGCGGTGACGTGATGCGCGCGGGCGCGCACCGCGTCCGGCGCGTTGCCCATGGCGATCGAAAGCCCGGCGATCTCCAGCATCGGCACGTCGTTGGCCATATCGCCCAGGCAGGCCGTCTCCTCGATGGCCACGCCGAGCAGCCCGGCGAGCGCCCTGGCCGTGTGGCCCTTGTTCGCTTGTGGGTGCGTCACGTCGAGGTAGTAGGGCTGGGAGAGCGCCACCGCCGCCTGCGCCCCGATCATGCCGGCGAGCTCGCGCTCCAGCCGCGCCAGCAGATCGAAATCCGGTGACGATCCCATCACCTTGTGGACCGCCGACAAGTACGGCGTGAAATCGTCCACCAGCCGATAATCCATGCCAGTGGCGAGCTTTTCGCGCGGCACGTAGTGGGCCGACGGGTTGGTCAGCAGCCATTCCCCGCCGGCGAACACCCAGATATCCGCGCCCTCGCGCTCCAGGAGCGCCACCGCCGTGCGGCAGGCGGCTTCCGGGACCGTGTGCTGTTCGACCAGGCTGCCGTCGCTGCCCAGGATCTCGCCGCCGTTGAACCCGGCGCGCGGCGTATCGATGCCGAGCGGGCCGAGCAGCGCGTCCAGCCCGCGCGGCGGACGGCTGCTGACCAGCGCCAGCCGCACGCCCGCCTGCCGCAATTTATGCGCGGCTTCGATCGTGCTGGGCGCCAGCGACTTGTCGTGTCTGACGAGCGTGCCATCCACGTCGGTGACGACCAGCCGGATCGGGCGGGGCGCGGACATGCTGCCGCTCAGGCGGCGACGGTGCGTTGCTGCTGTTCGCCGAGACCCTCGATGCCGAGGCGGATGGTCTGGCCGGGCTTGAGGAAGATCGGCTTCGGCTTCTTGCCCGTGCCGACGCCGGGCGGCGTGCCGGTGCTGATGATGTCGCCCGGATGCAGCGTGATGAAGTGGCTGAGGTAGGAAACCAGTTTGCTGACGCCGAACACCATCGTCTTGGTGCTGCCGTACTGCATGCGCTCGCCGTCCACGTCCAGCCACATGTTGAGATTCTGCGGGTCCGGCACCTCGTCGCGCGTGACGAGCCAGGGGCCGGTGGGGCCGAACGTGTCGCAGCCCTTACCCTTGTCCCAGGTGCCGCCGCGCTCGAGCTGGTATTCCCGCTCGCTCACGTCGTTGATGACGCAGTAGCCGGCGACATGCGCCAGGGCGTCGTGCTCGGGCACGTAGCGGGCCTTGGTGCCGATCACCACGCCCAGCTCGACCTCCCAGTCGGTCTTCTTCGAGCCGCGCGGGATCACCACGTCGTCGTTGGGGCCGCAATAGGCGCTCAGCGACTTGATGAACACGACCGGCTCGGTCGGCACGGCCAAGCCGCTCTCGGCGGCGTGGTCGGCGTAGTTCAGGCCGATGCAGATGAAGTTCAGCGGCCGGGCCACGCAGGGGCCGAGGCGGTGCGTGCCATGCACGATCGGCAGCGTCGCCGGGTTGACGGCGGCCAGCTCGGCGAGCTTATCGGGCGAGAGCGCGTGGCCGTCGATCTCGTCGATGATGTCGGACAGGTCGCGCAGATGGCCCTGCGGGTCCAGCATGCCCGGCTTTTCGGCGCCGGAATCGCCATAGCGCAGCAGCTTCATGTCGGTCTCTCCTGTCCCTGGACCGCGCGGCGGCGCGCGGTCACCTCGATCTCGATGCGCATGCGCGGATCGGCCAGCCCGGCCGCGATCATGGTTGCCGCCGGCCGCGCTTCGGCGAAGTACCGGCGCAGCACCGGCCAGCATGGCGGGAAGTCGGCGGCATCGGGCAGGATGTAGCGCACCCGCACCACATCCGCGAAGCCGAACCCGGCCTCGGCCAGCGCCGCGCCAATGTTTGTGAGGCATTGTTCCGCCTGAGTCACCACGTCGTCGCTGATTGTCATCGTGGTGTAGTCGAAGCCGGTGGTGCCGGAGACGAACGCCCAGTCTCCGTCCACGACGGCGCGGGCATAACCGATATCCCGCTCGAAGCTTGAGCCGGACTGAACCCAGCTCCGCGTGGTCAAAGCGAGATCCCGCCGTCGATGACCAGGGCCTGGCCGGTCACGAACTGGCTTTCGTCGCTGGCCAGATACACGGCCAGCGCCGCCATTTCTTCCGGCGTGCCGAGCCGGCCCATGGCCTGCCGCGCGATGAAGGCCGCGCGTGCTGCCTCGATGGAGCCGGCGGCAGCGGCGTTGGCGGCGATGCGGTCGTCCAGGCTGGGCGACTGCACGGTGCCGGGGCAGATGCAGTTGCAGCGGATGCCCTGCTTGACGAAATCCGCCGCCACCGACTTGGTCAGCCCGATCACGGCCGCCTTGCTGGCGCCGTACACGGCCCGGTTGGGGATGCCTTTGACGGTGCTCGCCACCGACGCGATGTTGACGATCGAGCCGCCGCCGCGCGCCAGCATGCCGGGCAGGAAGGCGCGGATGGTGCGGAAATGTGAGCGCGCGTTCAGGTCGAACGCGAACGTCCATTCCGCCTCGGTCGCCTCCAGCACGTTGCCCTGGTGGACGACGCCGGCGCAGTTGAACAGGATGTCGACGCCGCCCGCACTGGCTGCCGCCGCCACGACGGCATCGGCATCGAGCACGTTCAGCGCGAAGGTGCGGATCGACGGCCCGGCGATTTCGGCCACCTTGTCGCCGTTGAGGTCGGTGGCGATGACGCTGGCGCCCTCGGCGGCGAAGGCGAGCGCCGTCGCGCGACCGATGCCCTGCGCTGCTGCCGTACAGAACGCCGTCTTGCCCGCCAGCCTGCCTGCCATCGTCGCCGCCCTTTACGCTGTTGCTGCGTGCCTAGCATCGCCGCTGGCAAGGAGGAAGTGCCTACCGGGCTGACGAGCCACCGCGTCGGGGCCGCATTCAGTGCCTTTGCTTGCCCCGTGCCGCAGGCTGCGGCGGATCGTAGGCCAGCACCTCGGCAACGGTCCATGGCAGCGTCGCCGGAAACTGCGCTGCGGGGATATCGGTGTCCCGCGATGCGGCACGGACGGCGTCCGGATACGCTGAAGCTGCAATGGCCTCCGCCTGCTGGCCCAGGCTGGGGATGCCCACGATGACGGCGCGGATTTCGCGCTGCTGCTCGATGATGGTGTTCACCCAGCTGCGGCTCAGCTTGCCGGGCTGCTGGTGAACCTTGAGGAGATAATGCAGCAGCACGGTCAGATGCGAGGCGAACTCCCGCCGGTCCCTGATCGTCATGTCGGTCAGGTATTCGATCAGGTGCGAGCGGTCGAGACGGTGAAGGTGCCCGTCCTGCAGCGCAGCAACCTGCGCCGCGATCCAGGCATGCTCATCCGCCTCGTAAAGCCCGTCGGGAGCGGACACGCTGCGCGCGTCGTCCGGCATCGGCACCTCCATCGCCTCGCCGGCACCACGATAGCGAAGCCGCCGCTCGCCACCAACTCCGCGTGTCGCGCCCCGTGTCAGTGGTTGTTCCGGCTCTCGCCGCGGGTCTCCAGGATGTTGAGATACAGCGTCGCCGGCTCAAGGCAGGCGCCCGTGCCCATCTGGCCGACCTGCGAGCGGTAGATTTCCTCCCAAGGCGTCATGTTTTTCAGCTCCGGCGGCGCCCAGGCGGCGCGGCGCGCGGCCAGCTCCTCATCGGAAATCATCACGTCCACCTTGTTGCGAGTTGAGATCGACGCGGATTTTGTCGCCGGTGCGCAACAACGCCAATCCGCCGCCCACCGCCGCCTCCGGAGAGACGTTCAAGATCGACGGCGCTGCCGGACGTGCCGGATTGCCGCCCGTCGCCCATGGTCGGCAGTGCGGCCACGCCCTTCTTCAGCAGGCCGCCGGCGGCTGCATGTTCACCACCTCGGCGCTGCCGGGATAGCCGACCGGCCCGCAATTGCGGATGACCAGCATCGACTGTTCGTCGACGCCCAGGTCCGGGTCCTCGATCCGCGCGTGGTAATCCTCCGGCCCCTCGAACACCACGACCTTGCCCTCAAACACGTTGGGATGAGCGGGATCGGACAAAAAGCGTTCGCGGAACGCCTCGTCGATCACCGCTCGTCTTCATCACCGCGCTGTCGAACAGATTGCCGGAGAGCACGACGTAGCCGGCATTCTCCTTCAGCGGCTCGGCATAGCGGCGGATCACGTCGCCATCCCCGGCTCCGGCACGTTTCCAGATTTTCCGCCAGCGTCTTGCCCGGTCACGGTCATCACGTCGCCATGCAGCGCCCCGCGGCGAGCAGTTCGCGCAGCACCGCCGGCACCCCGCCGGCACGGAAGAAGCTTTCGGCCAGGAACCGCCCGGCCGGCTGCACATCCACCAGCAGCGGCGTGTGGGCGCCGAACTCCTGCCAATCCTCCAGCGTGTGATCGACCCCCATATGCCGGGCGATCGCCACCATATGGATCGGGCAGTTGGACGAGGCGCCGAGCGCCGCCGCCGCCACCACCGCGTTCTGGAACGCCTTGCGCGTCATGATGTCGGAAGGGCGCAGATTTTCCGCCACCATCGCGACGATGCGCTTGCCGGTCGTGTAGGCCATCTGCCCGCGCTCGCGATACGGCGCCGGGGATCATGGCACAGCCCGGCAGGCTCATGCCCAGCGCCTCGGCCAGCGAATTCATCGAGCTCGCCGTGCCCATGGTGTTGCAATGCCCGACCGACGGCGCGGAGGACACCACCATGTCCATGTACTCGCTCGTAATTGATCTTGCCTTCGGCAAACAGTTTTCGGCCTTCCCAGACCACCGTGCCGGACCCGGCCAGCTTGCCGTTGAACCAGCCATCCAGCATCGGCCCGCCGGAGAGCACGATGGCGGGAATGTTCACGGTCGCCGCACCCATCAGGCAGGCCGGCGTGGTCTTGTCGCAGCCGGTGGTCAGCACCACGCCGTCGATCGGATAGCCGTGCAGCACTTCCACCAGGCCCAGATAAGCGAGGTTGCGGTCGAGCGCCGCGGTCGGACGCTTGCCGGTTTCCTGGATCGGATGCAGCGGGAATTCCATCGGGATCCCGCCCGGCTTCGCGAATGCCGTCGCGCACGCGATGCGCGAGTTCCAGATGATGCCGGTTGCAGGGCGAAAGATCCGAGCCGGTCTGCGCGATGCCGATGATCGGCTTGCCCGATTGCAGCTCCTCACGCGTCAGGCCGTAATTCAGGTAGCGCTCGATATAGAGGCGATGCATGCCCGGATTCAGGATTGTCGAACCAGCGGCGGCTGCGCAGGCGATTACGACCACCACCGGAATGGGTATCCGCCATAATTGTATCCCTTTCCTCCCGACCTATCCGATCTCAAGGTGTCCAGGGTGTGCGCCGGGCGGCGCAGGTGTCAACCTTCGCCGTGCAATAGTCAGACTTGTGGCGGGGGCTGGCCTGGGAGGAGGGGGGCGGCCGGTCGCCCGTTGCTCGGGCGCAAGGCTGGCGTCGAGCGGATTGCCGAAACGTTGCTTGAGATAATCGATGATCAGGCCGCTATCCGGGATTTTTGTTCCGATCGGTAAAGACGTGGAGGCGGATCGAATCAGAGTCGCTCATTCCAGGCTATGCGGTGCGTCGAACCGATGCAGTTCGCGCAGCAGCCCGCCGGTGCCGATCTCCCCGTTCCAGTACCCGCAGCAGGGTGGCGGAATTGATCGCCGCCCAGCGCGCTACCGGCTCCAGGTAGCGTGGCGACAGGGTGCCTTCGATCAGGCGCGGCGCCGGCGCGATGGCCATGACGGCCGTGTTGGAGGGAACCATGTGGCTACCGGCAACGCGACACACCTTGATCCGGGCGGCGTGGCGCGCGTTGCCGCGCGGGCTGACCCAGACGGTGACGGGCAGGCCGGTATCGTCGGGGAACAAATTTGCCGTCTCGAAAAGATCGCGAGACTCGTAGGTCTTTGTTCGCTCGCGTTTGTCGGGGTTCCCGTTGTTCGGCAGTCCGATTGCCATGTCAGGTCCTTATCAGTGCGAACCTCGCACGGTTTCGACTTAAAACATATCCGGCGTAATGACATTCTGCGGCTGGTTGGTCAGCGCAGCCGCCATCGTCTCGGCGGATTTCCGGCGGATGTCGTCCCACGCCTGCGGCGAATAGAACGCCGAATGCGGGGTGATGATCAGCCGCCCCTCCAGCCACTTTTCCCGGTCGCGGTAGGCGCGCAGCAGCGCGGGCGCCTCGATCGGCGGCTCGACCGGGATCACGTCCAACCCGGCGCCGGCCAGGTGGTTGCTTCGCAGCGCCTCGCCGACCGCGTCGATGTCCACCATCGGGCCGCGTGCGGTGTTCACCAGCACCGCCCCCTGCGGCAGCAGCGCCAGCTCCCGCGCGCCGATCATGCCGCGCGTCTCCGGCGACAGCGGCGCATGCAGGGAGAGCACGTCCGCGCGGCGCAACAGCCCGTCCAGCGTGCGCTCGCGCTCGATGCCGAGCGCCAGTTCGGTGCCGGTTGGGCGGTACGGGTCGAAGAACACCACGCGGAAGCCGAACGCCTTGGCCCGCAGCGCCGCCGCCATGCCGATGCGGCCCATGCCGATGATGCCGAACGTTTGAACGGACAGCCGGCGGATCAGCGGCGATTCCGCGTAGGTCCAACCGGCCGGCGGCGTGGCGCGCTGCAATTCGTGGTGCAGCAGCAGCCCGCGCCGCAATGCCAGCGCCAGTGTCACGGCGTGGTCGGCGACTTCCATGGTGCCGTAATCGGGCACGTTGCACACCATGATGCCGCGCGCGGCCGCGGTGGCGCGGTCGATGCGGTCATACCCGACGCCCATGCGGACGATCACGCGCAGGCGCGGGAAGCGGGCAAGGTCGGCCTCGGACGCCCACAGCCGGAACAGCATCAGCCCGTCCACGTCGGCGCAGTCGGCATCGCTCAGGGCTGCCAGGGTCTTCGGCCCGCGCATGAGGATGCGGGTATCGGGCCCGAACACCTCCCGCTCCACGCTGTCGTCACGATACATGGTTTCCGAGTAGAGGATGGTGGTCATCACGGCTCCGGTGGGCATAACTCACGCCCCGGGGTAACAAGACGGAGTCGGGTTGTCCATGAATGGCGCTGAAAGCCTTGTCCACACGCTGCTGGCCGGCGGTGTGGATACCTGCTTTGCCAATCCCGGCACGAGCGAGATGCATTTCGTGGCGGCGCTCGACCGGGTGCCCGGCATGCGCTGCGTGCTCGGGCTGTTCGAGGGCGTCGTGACCGGCGCGGCGGACGGCTACGCGCGCATGGCAGGCAAGCCGGCGGCCACGCTGCTGCATTGCGGGCCGGGGCTGGCGAACGGCCTGGCCAACCTGCACAACGCGCGCCGCGCCAACACGCCGATGGTCAACTGCGTCGGCGACCAGGCGACCTATCACCGCGTGCTCGACGCACCTCTGACCGCCGACACCGAAGGCCTCGCGCGCGCCGTCTCGGGCTGGGTGCGCACGGCCGGCAGCGCCGCCGAGGTCGGGCGCGACGGCGCGGCGGCGGTGCAGGCGGCGCGGACATCGCCGGGACAGATCGCGACATTGATCCTGCCGTCGGACACCTGTTGGGATGAGGGCGGCGAGGTGGCCGCCGCACTGCCGGTGCCTGCGACGCCGCTGGTCGCCCCGCACACGGTGGAGGCCGTCGCGCGCCTGCTGCGGCGTGGTGAGCCGACCCTGCTGCTGCTGGCGGGCGGCGCGTTGCAGGCGGCGGCGCTGGCCGATGCACACCGCATCGCGGCAGCCACGGGGGCCCGGCTGCTGGCCCAGGGCTCCAACCGGCGCATCGAACGCGGGCGCGGCCGGCATGCGATCGAGCGGGTGCCGTATCCGGTGGATCAGGCGCTGCGTACGCTGGCGGGCCTGCGCCATGTGGTGCTGGTGGGTTCGACGGCGCCGGTTGCGTTCTTCGCCTATCCCGGCAAGCCCGGCCGGCTGATCCCGCCGGACGCCGTGGTGCATGTTCTGGCGCGCCCGGAACAGGATGGCGCCGTCGCGCTGGCGGCCCTGGCCGATGCGCTGGACGCGCCCGCCGTGCCGCCGCCGCCGCGCGAGGCACCGGCGCCCGCCACCGGCGCGGTCACGCCGGACGCCTTCGCCCGCTCGCTGGCCGCCCTGCTGCCCGAGCAGGCGATCGTCGTGGACGAAGCCATCACCTTCGGCCGCGCGCTGTTCCCGGACACCCATTCGGCCGCCCCGCATGACTGGCTGCAACTGACCGGCGGGGCCATCGGCAGCGGCCTGCCGATGGCCACCGGTGCCGCCATCGCGGCCCCCGGCCGGCGCGTGGTGAGCCTGGAGGCGGACGGCTCGGCGGCCTATACAATGCAGGCGCTGTGGACGCAGGCGCGCGAGCGGCTTGACGTGACGACGGTGATCTTCGCCAACCGCAAATACGCGATCCTGCTCGCGGAACTGGCCAATGTCGGCGCCAATCCGGGCCGCACGGCGCTGGACATGCTGGACCTTGGCAACCCGGCGCTGGACTGGGTGCAACTGGCCAGCGGCTTCGGTGTGGAGGCTGCGCGGGCAGAGACGATGGCTGAATTCAACGATCTGTTTGCCCGCTCCTGCGCGCGATCGGGGCCATTCCTGATCGAACTGGCGACGCCGTGATGGAGGAGGACGCCGTGGCCCGCATGACCGACGAGGAGATCGAGCGGCTCGCCAACCGGCTGGCCATGCTGGTCTCGCCCGATGGCGAGTCGGACAATGCCGGGCGGGCGGTGGGCGCGCTGGCGCGCCGGCTCGGGCTATCGGGCGGGCAGTTGAAGGCGATTTTCCTGGCCGGCGCCGAATCCGCCGGCGGGCAGCATTCCGATCAGGCGGCGCAGATCGCCCGGCTGCGCGGCGACCTCGACAGCGTGCGGGAGACGCTGCGGCGGGCGGAGTCGGCGGCCCGGTCGGTGACGCGCGAACGCGACGCGCTGCGCCTGGAGGCCGGTCGGCTGCGCGCCGCACTGGACGGACGACGCGGCCGGCGGCTGCGCAGTGCCTTGGCGGTGCTGCTGGTGCTCGTGGTGCTGGGCGGCGCGGGCTGGCTGGCGTTGTACGGCCCGACCCTGCATCTCTGGCCATCGTCGCCCGAACAGGCGGCGGGCACGCCGACCTATCACACCGCCGTGGTGCGCGACACGGACGCCGTGCTGCGGCGCGACCCCGACAGCGCCTCGCCGGCGCTGACGACACTGCCCAGCGGGTCGCGCCTGATCGTCCGCCGCGTGGTGTGGCACGATTTCATGCAATGGGTGGAAGTGCAGTCCGGCGACGCAGTCGGCTACGTGATGAGCACCGAGGTCGAACTGTCCTGAGCGATCTGCGGCGCCTCGTCCTTCAGCGCGACGCCGCTGAGGCCCAGGCGCCACATTTCGCCGACCAGCCAGATCAGCTTGCGCGCGGCCTCCGGGACCGCCATGCCGGCGGGGCGGATGTTTGACAGGCAGTTGCGCTCGGCATCGCTGCGGCCCGGGCGCGGCTGCCAGGTGAGGTAGGCGCCGAGGCTGTCGGGCGTGGACAGGCCGGGCCGCTCGCCGATCAGCACGATGACGGCCGATGCACCCAACGCAGCGCCGATATCGTCGCCAAGCGCCACGCGGCCCTGGGTGGCAATCACGATGGCGCCGTCCGGTTCCAGTGCGGGCACGATCGCGGCCAGCAGCGGGACGGCATGGCGCTGCACGGCGACGGCGGAGAGTCCGTCGCAGACCACGAACGCGAGCCTGCCGGTCACCGGGGCGGCGGCCAGGACGGTGCGGTCGGCGTCGCCGAGCCTTCGGCCGAGGTCGGGACGAAGCAGGTAAGTCCGCCGATCCGGACAGGCGCTGCGCACCACGCGGGCGGCAAGGCCGGCAGCGGCCAGATCGGCCTGCAAGGCCGCCACGTCGAGCGCCGCATGCACCGCGTCACGGGCGGCGGCGTGGTCGGCCTGGAATGCCAGATGCGCTGCCGTCGGCTGCGCATTGCCGGCGCGGCCGAGCGCCACGCGGGCCGGCGTGAAGCGGCGCAGGTCGCGCCACAGGGTCGGCGGGGTGTCTGTCACGCCAACCCGGCCAGCAGCGGTGCCAGCCGTGCGGGGATGCGCTCACCGGCGCCGTCCGGGTTCATGCGCGCCAGCCACGCCTCGAACTCCGGGGCCGGGCGCAGGCCGAGGGCGGCGCGCAGATACAGCGCGTCATGGAACGAGGTGCTCTGATATGACAGCATCACGTCGTCGGCGCCGGGCACGCCCATGACGTAGGTCACCCCGGCGGCGCCGAGCAGCGTGAGCAGCGCGTCCATGTCGTCCTGATCGGCCTCGGCATGGTTGGTGTAGCAGACGTCCACACCCATCGGCAGGCCGAGCAGCTTGCCGCAGAAATGGTCCTCCAGCCCGGCGCGCATGATCTGCTTGCCGTCGTACAGATACTCGGGACCGATGAAGCCGACGACGGTATTGACCAGCAGCGGCGCGTAGGCGCGCGCGACGGCGTAGGCACGGGCCTCGATGGTCTGCTGATCGACCCCGTGATGCGCATCGGCGGACAGCGCGCTGCCCTGCCCGGTCTCGAAATACATCACGTTGTCGCCGACCGTGCCGCGCCTGAGCGACAGCGCCGCGTCGCGGGCTTCCGCGAGCAACGCCAGCGTGACGCCAAAACTCTCGTTGGTGGCCTCGGTGCCGCCGATGGACTGGAACACGAGATCGACCGGCGCGCCGCGTTCCAGACAGCGCAGCGTGGTGGTGACGTGGGCGAGCACGCAGGTCTGCGTGGGAATGGCGTAGCGGTCGCGCACCTCGTCCAGCATGTGCAGCAGCGCGCTGGTGCCGGCGACGGAATCGGTCGCCGGATTGACGCCGATCACCGCGTCGCCGGCGCCGAGCAGCAGCCCGTCGAGCGTGGAGGCAGCCACGCCGCGCGGATCGTCGATCGGATGGTTGGGTTGCAGCCGCACCGAAAGCCGTCCCGGCAACCCGATCGTATTGCGGAACGCCGTGACCACGCGGCACTTTCCCGCCACCGCGATCAGATCCTGAAGCCGCATGATCTTGCTGACGGCCGCTGCCATTTCCGGCGTCAGCCCTGGGCGCAGGGCGGCAAGCGTGTCGCTGTCGGTCGCCAGCAGAAAATCGCGGAACCCGCCGACCGTCAGATGCGCGATGGGCGCGAATGCCGCGCGGTCATGCGTGTCGACGATCAGCCGCGTCACGTCGTCGGCTTCGTAGGCGATGACGGCTTCGCTCAGGAACGTGGCGAGCGGCAGGTCCGCCAGCGCGCATTGCGCGGCGACCCGCTCCGAGGCCGACGAAGCCGCGATCCCGGCCAGCGCGTCGCCCGAGCGCGCCGGCGTGGCGCGGGCCAGCAGCGTGCGCAGGTCGGCGAAGACGTGGCGGGTGCCGTGGAGCGTGTGTTGGTAGGACATGGCGAAACCGGTTCGCCGGCATGGTCCCGCGCGGGCGGCAGGATGTCCAGCTTTCGTCACCGCTGCCACGCCGGTTGCTCCTCGCAAGGCTCCTTCGTTCCCTCTCGCCCCTGCTTCAAGGAGGAGAGGGGAACAACCCTGGCGGCTACATCGGCGGCGCCACGCCGTCCTTGCCGACGGCAACGAACAGGGCGGTCAGCGTGCCGTCCGGGTTGTGCCGTGCCACCACGAACACCGGCGCACCCGCCTTGAGGTCGGCGCGTGCGGCCGGGACCGGCGTGACGACGGGCACGTCGGGCGGTACCGTCACCTTCACGCTGCCGCCCCTGTAGGACAGCGTCAGCTCGCGGCCGGAATTGCCTTGCACGGCCGCATCCACGTTGGCGTTGGTCATCGAGGTGCCGGGGGCCAGATCCCAGTCGTAATGGCCCTCGCCGGTGCCGCGCCCGGCCTCGGGAAACACCAGCACTTCCAGCGCCTGGAGCTGCCCGTCCGGCCCCGGCTTGGCCGCCGTGCCGATGAATCTGCCGGGGGCGATGTCGGACAGCTCAAGCTTCTTCATCGCGGCGATGTTCGCATTCTGCGACAGCGCGACGTTGACGGTCGGGCCTTCGCGCGTGACCACGCTCAGCGTGGCGCCGTCCAGTCCGGCGATGCTGCCGCGAATATGGCTGGGCGGCGTCTGCGCGACGGCCAGCGTCGCGCCCAGGCTGGCGAGGAGGCTGCCGGCGAGAAGGCTGGCGATGAAAAGACGGCGTTGCATGGCTCGCTCCCTGTTGTCGTTATACGCCCACCACATGGACCTATCGGGCGCTTTGCCCAGGCGTCATATCGTGTCCGCAGATGCAGGGTAGAACATCGTGATGGACCAGCCCTCGACCACCGACCCGACCGCCGCGATCCGCGCCGAGGTGGCCAAACTCTGCGCCCGCTTCCCGGGCGAATACTGGCGCAAGCTGGATGCCGCGCGCGCGTACCCGACCGGGTTCGTCCAGGCGCTGACCGAGGCCGGCTACCTCTCGGTGCTGATCCCGGAGGAATATGGCGGCTCCGGTCTCGGCCTGTCGGCGGCAGCGGCGATCCTGGAGACGATCCAGGCCGAGGGTTGCAACGGCGGCGCCTGCCACGCGCAGATGTACATCATGGGCGCGATCCTGCGGCACGGCTCGGAGGCGCAGAAGCACGCCTACCTGCCCGGCATCGCCAGCGGCGCGCTGCGGCTGCAGGCGTTCGGCGTGACCGAGCCGGGCAGCGGCACTGACACCACGGCACTGCGCACCTTCGCCCGCCGCGACGGCGACGACTATGTGGTCAACGGTCAGAAGATCTGGACCAGCCGCGCCGAGCACTCGGACCTGATGCTGCTGCTGGCGCGCACCACGCCGCGCGAGCAGGCGGCCAAGCGAACCGACGGGCTATCGGTATTCATCGTCGACATGCGCGCGGCGCTCGGGCACGGGCTGACGATCGTTCCGATCCGAACTATGATGAACCATAACAGTTGCCAGGTTTTCTTCGACGATCTGCGTATCCCGGCGACCAATCTGGTCGGCAAGCTGGATGGCGGATTCCGCGTGATCCTGGACGGCATGAACGCCGAGCGGCTGCTGATCGCCGCCGAGTGCGTTGGCGACGCCAAATGGTTCACCGCGAAATCCGTGGCCTACGCCAACGAACGTCACGTGTTCGGCCGCCCCATCGGCCAGAACCAGGGCATACAGTTCCCGATCGCGCGCGCCTACGCGCAGATGCGCGCCGCCGAACTGATGGTGCGCGACGGCTGCGCGAAGTTCGAGGCCGGATTGCCCTGCGGGCCGGAGGCGAACATGGCCAAGCTGCTGGCCGCCGAAGCCTCCTGGGCGGCGGCGGAGGCGGCCGTGCAGACGCATGGCGGCTTTGGCTTCGCCGAGGAGTACGACGTGGAGCGCAAATTCCGCGAAACCCGGCTGTATCAGGTGGCGCCGATCAGCACGAACCTGATCCTGTCCTACCTCGCCGAGCACGTGCTCGGCCTGCCGCGCTCCTACTAGCGATGGGGGCGCTCGACGGACTGCTGGTGCTGACGCTGGAGCAGGCGGTGGCGGCGCCGTACTGCTCCTCCCGGCTGGCCGATGCCGGCGCGCGGGTCATCAAGGTCGAGCGGGCGGAGGGTGATTTCGCCCGGCTCTACGACCGTGCGGCCGGGGGGCTGTCCAGCTATTTCGTCTGGCTGAACCGGGGCAAGCAGAGCCTGGTGGCCGATATCAAGGCCGAAGCGGACGCGGCGCTGCTGCATGCCATCCTGGCGCGGGCCGACGTGTTCATCCAGAACCTGGCACCCGGGGCGGCGGAGCGGGCCGGGTTCGGCGCGGCAGCGCTGCGGGCGCGGCACCCGCGCCTGATCACGGTCGACATCTCCGGCTACGGCGAGTCCGGCGACTACGCGACGATGAAGGCATACGACCTGCTGGTGCAGGCGGAATCGGGGCTGGCGGCGATCACCGGGCATCCGGCGGGGCCGGGGCGGGTGGGCGTGTCGGTGTGCGACATCGCCTGCGGCATGGCGGCGCACGCGGCGGTGCTGGAGGCACTGATCGAACGCGGCCGCACCGGGCGCGGCAAGGGGCTGTCCACCAGCCTGTTCGCCGGCATGGCGGATTGGATGGCCGTGCCGCTGCTATATTACGAAGGCACCGGCAAGGCGCCGCCACGCGCCGGCCTCGCGCATCCCTCGATCTGTCCGTATGGCGCGTTCCCAACCGGCGACGGGGCGCTGGTCCTGGTGTCGATCCAGAACGAGCGCGAATGGGCGGCGTTCTGCGCGCAGGTGCTGAACGAACCGGACCTGCCGTCCCACGCCGGGTTCGGGAGCAACGTCGCCCGCGTCGCCAACCGGGCTGCGGTGGACGCACATATCGCCGGCGTGTTCGTGCTGCTGAGCCGGGCCGAGGCCGTGGCGCGGCTGCGTGCGGCCGGCACGGCCTACGGCTTCGTCAATGAGGTCTCCGACCTTGCCCGGCATCCGGCGCTGCGCCGACTGCCGGTGGCCACGCCGGGCGGGCCGATCGCCCTGCCGGCGCCGCCCGTGCTCACGAGTGACGGACCCGCGGCGCTGGGGCCGGTGCCCGACATCGGCGAGCATTCGGCGGCCATTCGCGCGGAATTCATGCCGGACGACAATCCAATTCGGTCGCGGTAACCAGGCCGCATGGACACTGCGGATCACATCATCGTCGGCAGCGGCATCAATGCGCTGGTGGCGGCGGCGTTGCTCGGGCGCAAGGGGCACCGGGTACTGGTGCTGGAGCGCGAGCCGTGCATCGGCGGCTGCATCCGCACCGAGGAAATAACCGAACCCGGCTTCCGCCATGACGTGATGGCAACGACGTTCGTGCTGTTCATCACCTCGCCGGCGTTCGCCGCGCTGGGGGCGGATCTCACCAGGCGCGGGCTGGAATTCGTCCACAGTGCCACGCCCACCGGCGTGCTGCTGCCGGACGGGCGGAGCGTGGTGTTCCGTATGGACCGTGCCGCCAATGTCGCCACGTTCGATGCCCTTGCCGAAGGCGACGGGGCGGCGTTCGCGCGCGACATCGGCCGGATGGGTGCGGATCTGCCGGTCATCTTCGGGCTGCTGGGCGGGTCGCTGTGGTCGCGGGCGACCGCGAAACTGCTCGGCAGGGAGGCGTGGCGGCGCGGCATGGGCGGACTCACCGAATTCTTCGGCGAGGCGCTCGGCACCGCGCGCGCGTGGCTGGAGGGCTTCCGGTCCGACGCATTCCAGGCGTTGTTCGCGCCCTGGGTGCTGCATTGCGGGCTGGGGCCGGAAGCTGCCTATTCGGCGCAGATGGCCAAGGTGGTCGCCTTCGCCATCGAGGCGGCCGGCGCGCCGATCGTCAAGGGCGGCGCGCGGAACCTGCTGACGGCGTTCGAGACGCTCATCACCGGCCAAGGCGGCACCATCCGCACGAGTGCGGATGTGGAGCGCATCCTGCTGCATGACATCACCGGTGCTGCGCGCGGCGTGCGGCTGGCCGATGGCAGCGAGATCGCGGCCCGCAAGGGCGTCATCTGCTCGGTGACGCCGCATCAGCTTTATGGCCGCCTGCTGGACGGGGCCGCGCTGCCAGAGCCGGTGGCGCGCGGAGTACGGGACTTCCGCTACGGCAAGGGCAACATGCAGATCCACTACGCCCTGTCGCAGCCGCCGCGCTGGCGGGCGCCCGACCTCGGCGGCGTCGCATTGCTGCACCTGACCCCGGGGTTGGACGGCGTTTCGCGCGCCGTCAACGAATGCGAACGCGGCCTGCTGCCGGCCGTGCCGACGATCTGCGTCGGCCAGCCCACCGCGCTCGACCCGTCGCGCTGCCCGGAGGGCCGCGCGATCCTGTGGCTGCAACTGCCCGAGGCGCCGCGCCGGCTGAAGGGCGACGCCGGCGGCAGCATCGCCACGCCCGCGGACGGCGCCTGGACCGACGCCGTGCGCGAAGCCTATGCCGATCGCGTGGAGGCGATCCTTTCCGACCACATCGAGGGGTTCCAGGCGACGGTGCTGCGCCGCCGCGCCTATTCGCCGGCCGATCTGGCGGCGATGAACGTCAATCTGGTCGGTGGCGACCCGTATGGCGGGTTCTGCGGACTGGACCAGTTCTTCCTGTGGCGGCCGTTCAAGTCATCGCGCAACCACCGCACCCATGTGCCGAAGCTGTTCCACATCGGCGCGTCGACGCATCCCGGGCCGGGCCTGGGTGGCGGGTCCGGATTCCTGGTCGCGCGGGCGATCGGCTGACCCCCCGCAGGCTGGACCAGACACCGCCTCCGTGGCGGATTTACGGCATGCCGGAAGGCACATGCTGCTTTGCGGCATTCGCCCTTGAGGCGAAGCGGCTGGATCGTGGAACGTATCATCCAACACGTTCCGGACCTCCGTGTCATGCCGTTGCCGCTGCTCGCGCTCGCCATTGCCTCGTTCGGCATCGGCACCACGGAATTCATCATCATGGGGTTGCTGCCGGATCTGTCGCATGATCTGGGCGTCAGCATTCCCACCGCCGGCATGCTGGTGACCGGCTACGCGCTGGGCGTGACGTTCGGCGCGCCGCTGGTCGCGATCGCCACGGCCCGGCTGCCGCGCAAATCGGCCCTGCTCGCGCTGATCGGCGTATTCATCCTCGGCAACACGCTGTGCGCCGTCGCCCCCAGCTACACGCTGCTGCTGCTGGCGCGCATCCTGACAGCGCTGTGCCACGGTGCGTTCTTCGGCATCGGCTCGGTGGTGGCGGCCGGGCTGGTGGAGCGTCGGCTGCGTTCGCGTGCCATCGCATTCATGTTCACCGGGCTGACGCTGGCCAACATCATCGGCGTGCCGTTCGGCACCATGCTGGGGCAGGCGTTGGGTTGGCGCGCGGCGTTCTGGGCCATCGTGCCGGTCGGCGTGGCGGCGGCCGTGGCGCTGGCCGTGCTGCTGCCGCGCCAGCCGAAGGTGGCCGGCACTCGTATTTTGGGCGAATTCGCCGTGCTGCGCCGGCCGCAGGTGGTGCTGGCGATGAGCATGAGCGTGCTGAGCTCGGCCAGCCTGTTCAGCGTGTTCACCTACATCACGCCGCTGCTGGAGAACGTGACCGGGCTGTCGCCGCATCTGGTCAGCATGGTGCTGCTGCTGTTCGGCGGCGGCATCACGCTGGGCAACCTGGCCGGCGGGCGGCTGGCGGACTGGCGGCAGATGCCGGCGCTGATCGGCATCTTCAGCGTGCTGGTGCTGGCCGGCGCCGGCCTGGCCTTCGCCGTCCATGCGGCGGTGCCGGCGGTGATCGCGATGACGCTGTGGGGCGCGGTGAACTTCGCGCCTGGGGCGGCCTTGCAGACCCGCGTGGTGGACCAGGCGTTCGAGGCGCCGAACCTTGCCTCCACGCTGAACCAGAGCGCGTTCAACCTCGGCAACGCGGTGGGGGCCTGGACCGGCGGGGCGGCGATCACGCTGGGGGCGGCCTATCGACTCGCTGCCCTGGCTGGCGGCCTCGTTCGCGGCGCTGGCGGTGCTGCTGGCCGTGATTTCGGTGTTGCTGGGCCGCCGGCCGGCGGTCGTGGTCGCGCCGGCCGAATAGCACGGCCGGGCGCGACCGCCGTTGTCATGCGCTCGCCTTGCGGGTGAAGCGCTGCTCCATCACCTCTTCGCCCCATTGCCGCCCGAGCCATTCCTCGGCCAATGAGAAGCCCACCTGTTCGTAGAGGTGGCGGGCCGCATCCAGGCCGCGGAAGGTCCAGAGCTGGGTTTCGGCGAAGCCTTGCCGGTCGCAGAAGCGAACGGCCTCGGCCAGCAGCCGGCGGCCGACCCCGCCACCGCGCAGCCCGTCATCGACGATGAACCAGCGCAGGTGTGCGATACCGGGCCCCAGATCTTCCCCGTCGATGGCGACGGTGCCGACGATCGTTCCCGCCTGAACGGCGAGCCACAGCGCGTTGCGGGGATTGTCCAGGCGGCCGGCGAACTCGGCCAGACCGGCGGCGACCTTCGCCTCGAACGGGCGGCCGAAGCCTGCGATCCGCGCGTAGATGCGTCCGTGCATCTCCGCACAGCGGCCGATCGCGCCGGGCCGGTAGCCGGCCACGATATCGATTTGTCGCGTGCTGGCGGGTGACGTGCCGGTCCTGACGGCCGTGAGCGCGTCCGCGTACGACGACAATCCGGTTCGCACGGTATGGCGCGCGTCCGGATCCAGCCGCTCCAGCGCGCTGGTGACTTGCCGCTGCGCGAAGCCGTCGATCTCCGCCAGCGTCCTGCGGCCCTTTTCGGTGAGCGACAGCAGCTTGGCGCGGCCGTCCTGTTCGCTGGCACCTTCCGCCACGTCGCCGGACGCGACGAGCCGGCGCAGCATCCGGCTGACGCTGGATTTTTCCAGCACCAGGATGTCGCACAGATCGGCCGCCCTGACCGACCCGCGCGCCCCGATTTCAATAAGGGCATGGACGGCCGACGCCGGCAGGTCGGTGCCGGCCAGGGTGTCCTGCATGAAGCCGAACTCCCGCACGAGCCGCCGGGAGGCGTCCCGGAGCGGTCCAACCTGGGGATCGAGTGCTGCCGAGGTCATCTTGCGCGCCTCCATATGGTTGTATGATACAACAATATAGGCCGCTTTTGGGTGCCATGGGAAGGCGGGTTCCGACGCGGCGGTGATTGTCGGAGACGGAAGCTGCTCGGTGCTGTGCGCAGCCGCCGCAGATCGCTCAGAACCCCGTCGGCGCGAAGGTTGGGGCGCAAAACCAAGCAAGGGACATTGAAAACGGGAGTTGTAACTGCATTATCGTCGCGCGCCGCCTACACGGGAGAGTCCCCATGCCACGCGCAAGCCAGCACCCCAAGGAGACGAGCTTCAATCTCCGCATCGACCCTGCCTTGAAGGCCGCCTTCACGGCCGCCACGGAAGCTGAGGACAAGCCCGCCGCCCAGGTTATTCGCGACTTCATGCGGGCCTATGTCGCGCGGCGTGAGCGCCGCCTGTTTGAACTCGAAGCTCGGCGACAGTCGCTTGCCGTGGCCGCCCGTGCGCGCGATCCCAAAAGCGCCGAAGCTGCTGTCATGCGCGAGATCGAGGCCGAATTCGACCGCGATGACTTCGCGGACGTGTGGAAAGCGTGAAGCGCGGCGATTTGGTGACGCTTGCGGTCAGCGGCGACTATGGCAAACCTCGCCCGGCCCTCGTGGTGCAGGCGAACCCCCTTCGCCGCGCTGCCTTCGGTGACGGTGCTGCGATTGACCAGCGATATCAGCCCGGAGCACCTCATCCGGCTGACCGTGCAGCCCACGCCGGAGAACGGCTTGCGGGCTGTATCACAGGTCATGATCGACAAAGCGGTTTCTGTCCCTCGCGAGAAGATCGGCAAGGTTTTCGGCCGCCTTGACGAAGCGAATATGCTGGACGTGAGCCGGGCGCTTGCCGCTTTTCTCGGCTTGGACGGACTCGTGGCGTGACAGCAGCAGTTTGGCGTGGATCGGCATCTTCAGCGCGCTGATGACGTGCGGCTGCGCGAAGCCGTCAAAGCGTCGACGCAGCCTCGATGAACCGGGGATCGCTCTCCACGCGATAGGCGTTGGCCAGGCGATTGGTGTTGTTGGCCATGCCGATCACGGCGATCAGTTCCTCTCGCATTTCCTTCGTCATGCCGGCCTTGCGGGCAGCTGCCGTGTGCGAGACCGTGCAGTATTCGCAGCCATTGGTAATGGAAACCGCCAGATAAATCAGTTCCTTGGTCAGCGCGTCGAGCGTGCCGGGGGCCATGATTTCCTTGAGGTCGTTCCAGGTTCGACGAAGCGTCTTCGGGTCGTTCGCAAGGACCTTCCAGAAATTGTTTATGTAATCAGTGCTGCGCGTCGCCTTGATGTCGTCATAGATGGCGCGCACTTCTGGAGATGCCTCAGACTCTTCAACAAGATTGCCGAGCGCCATAGCATTACCCTCCAACGGAACTGATACAGTTATGCAGGTACGTTACGATGCGCGGCGAATTTTGTCAATATCTCCGGATTCTGGACACTTTATTGTCCGCCATAAACTGATCTCGGTGCGAGAACATCGACGCAATTTCTGCGCCATGAAGAGAATCATTCGGTCGTCGGGTGATGTCACGACGCATCGATCTTTCGTCGTTTGAAGGCGCCGGCGCTTTTTCTGCAGCCTGCTAGACCGGATACGCCCGTAGTCTCGTCGGCTCGCGACGTTACAGATACCGCCCACGCTCCAGAATTTCCAACGTGTACTCGCGATACGTCATGCCCAATTGCTGCGCCCGTTCCAGCCGGCGCAGCACCACTTCCCGCGGCGCCGACCAAGCCTGCTTCTTCGCGCGCCGCCAGCACCACGAGCGCCAGGGCGCGTCCGGGTCGTCCGGTTCCAGCGGCGGGCCGCCATTGTGCCCGATCTGCGGCGCGAGCGCGCGGATCGCGGCGCGGGCAGGCTCTGCTGTCATGGCCTCGCGGCTCCGTGGCTGATGACGACGGCGTAGCGGATCGGCAGGCGCGTCGGGTTGTGGAACTGGATCGGGCGGTCGAACCGCATCATCAGGCAGTCGCCGCGCTCCAGCCGGAAGACCTCCTCGCCGAGCGTCAGCTCCAGCGTGCCGTCGAGCACCCAGATATGCTGGTCGGTGCCGGCGAGGCGCTGGCTGTCGAAGGCCACGCTGGCGCCGGGCGGGAACTCGATCTCGACGATATCGACGGGTGAGCCGGTGCCGGGCGGCGAGACGTGGCGGCGCAGGTACTGTGTCGCGGGGTCGCGCCATGTCGGCTGGTCGTTGCGGCGTGCGAGCGGGCTGGCCGGTGCTTCGGCACCGGCGAACAGCACCGAGAGCGTAACGCCAAGGCCGCCGCAGACCTTGCCGAGCAGCTGTGCGGTGGGGCTCGATTCGCCGCGCTCGATGCGCGACAGCATCGCCCGGCTGACATCGGCGCGCCGGGCGAGGCCGTCCAGCGTCAGGTTGCGCGCCGTGCGCAATTCATGAATGCGGGCGCCGATGCGGCTGTCGATGTCGGCCAGGAGGGTGTTCATATATGCATCATAGATTCCACGATATTGGAGTCAACAAACACGCGCCCGCGCCGCCCCCGTCGTGGCCGGCGGCGAGGATGATGTGCGCCTCCCCGCGACTCGTGTGACCCCCCCCGGCGCGCCACCGCTTCGCCGAGGAAGGCTTCGAGCGCCCGGATGCTCGTCGTGTCACGGAACGCACGGTGCTTGCCCTTTGCCACCGACCGCCGCACCTCACCCCGCCAGTCGGCGTCTCGCCCGAGGTGCACCGCGATATCCACGTAGTCATCGAGCGACGACGCGATGGTCGCGTCGCACCCGATCCGGCGTAGGATGGCGGCCGTGTGGCGGCCGCGCATGAAGCGGCCGGGCAGGGTGACGATCGCCGGGTCTTGCGCCAGGCAATCCAGCGTGGATTTGCCGCCCGACCAGCCGGGCGTGTCGAGCACCACGTCGGCCAGACCCACGGCGGCCACGAAGCGGTCCTGCGGCATCGGCGGCAGCACCACGCAATGCCGCGCGGCGTCCAGCCCGTATGAGGCGAAGGCGCGGCCGAGACGGGCGCGGAATGCAGCCGTCACGTCGTCGCTTTTCGCAAAGCCGATGAACACGAACTGGCAGTCGCCCAGCGCCGCCGCGATGCGCGGGAATACGGCATCGTAACAGGGCAGATATTTGTATAGCGCCTGTCCGCACCAGAACACCGGTGCGTCCGGCATCAGCCCAAGCTCCGCCCGAGTCTAAGCGGCAAGGCGGGGCGGTCGTCGGGCACGTAGTAAAGCCCGAGATTGGGCAGGCAGGCCAGTTGCTCGGTGTAGTTCGCGGCGGCGTCCTGCGGCTCCATCAGCTCGCTGGACAGGAAATGGTCCATCGTCGGCATGCCGGTGGTCTGCGGGTGGCCCCAGGCCACGCACTGCACCGGCGCCAGGCGCTGCGCCGCCAGCCGGCCGGACATCGGGTCAAGGCCGATTTCGGGGTAGAGCACCACATGCGGCGCGGCGTCGGCGATCGCCAACCGCCACGCGGTGGCCGAGGTCAGGCCGCGGACGAACCGGTCGCACCAAGACGCCGCCTGTGCCGTCTGGGTATCCTCGGTCAGGCCGGTGTGGAAGCCGATCACCTCGAAAGCGGTCGCGGTCGAGCTGGGTCAGCCAGCCTTCCAGGAACAGCTTGAAGATCGTGTGGTCGCAGAAGAAGCCGCTGACGATGCCCAGACGGATGCGCGCCCCGGGCGCCGGGCGGGGCGGGGGCGGCAGGGCCGGTGCGGTGGCGGCCAGCACGCGGCAGGCGAACGTGCCATACAGGGATTGTAGCGTGCGGTCGTCCTCGCCCTGGTAGGGCAGGAAGGTCGGTTGCGTGCTGCCGATGGCGTCCGCCAGCGCCCGCGCCTGTTCGGGTGCCGGCTCCGCGGCGGCGAGCGCCTGGAGGGCGGCGCCATAGCGCCGCCGCCGCGCATCCACCTCGATCTGCGTGTGATACAGGATCGGCAACTGTGCCATGGCGAAGGCCAGCCGGGCGCGGCCGTGGCCCGGGTCGGCAGCCAGCGCCGCAAGCTGGCAGGCGACCGCATCGTCGGTGCGCCCCTGGCCGTGCAACAGGCAGCCGAGATTGTACTGCGCGTCGGCCAGCCCCCGGTCGAGCCGCGCGGCGCGGCGGTAGCAGGCCTCCGCTGCGGCCGTGCGGCCGAGTTCCTGCAACGCGATGCCGAGATTGCTCCAGGCCGGCGCGTGCGCCGGTGCCAGCCGCGTGGCCTGGGTCAGCAATGTGCTGGCCAGCGCCCAGTGCCCGCGCGTGAGCAGCCAGCGCCCGTAATTGCCGTACGCTTTTGCGAAATCCGGCCGGAGCTTTACGGCGTGGCGGAAGCACGATTCCACCTCTTCCGCCGCGGCGCTGGCATCGGCGAGCGCGTTGGCAAGATTGTACCAGATGTCCGCCGATTCCGGCGCGCGTTCGGCGGCGCGCCGGTAATGCGCCAGCGCTTCGTCGCGCCGGCCGAGATCACGCAGGATGGTGGCCAGATTGTTCTGAATCTCCGCCGAGCCCGGCAGCAATGCGGCGGCGGTACGGTATTCGCGCACCGCGTCCTCGTCGCGGCCGAGCAGATGGTAGGCGAGTGCGAGGTTGTTGTGGTGCGGCCCGCGCCCGGGCGTCAGCGCCATGGCGTGCCGGATCAGCGCCGCCCCTTCCTCCGGGTCGCCGTTCTGCGCGGTGATGAGGCCGAGCAGATGCAGGCTTTCCGCGTGGTCGGACTCGCGCGCAAGGATGCCCCGATAGAGCGCCTGCGCTTCATCGAGCCGCCCGGCTTCGTGGCATGTCATACCAGCCGGCGGGACCGCTGAACTCGGATGTGACTGGGTTCGGCTCGGTGTGACGTGATTGGCAGTCTCCGATTGAGGGAGGCGACGATGACGGTTGAGCTCACACGGTTGGAACTATCGGCGGCTGAGGTGCGCGGCGCTGCGGCACGGTCGCGCGATGCGAAAGCGTCTCGCCGGATGCTGGCGCTTGCGCTGGTGCTGGAGGGCCGGTCGCGCGACGAGGCGGCCAGGAGCTGCGGGATGGATCGGCAGACGTTGCGTGACTGGGTGCACCGCTACAACACGGCTGGGCTGGCCGGCCTGTCCGATCGACCGCGCCGTAATGGTCCGCGGCCGCGGCTTTCGGCCGAGCAGCAGGGACAGGTCGCGAAATGGGTTGAGGACGGCCCCGACTTGGCGCGAGACGGCGTGGTGCGCTGGCGCTGCGTCGATCTGCAGGCGCGGATCCTGCGGGAGTTTTCCGTCTGCCTGCACGAGCGCACGGTGGGCAGGCTGCTGCGGCAGTTGTCATTCCGGCGCATGTCGGTGCGCCCGCAGCACCCGCAAAGCCAGCCCGAGGTGCAGGCGCTTTTCAGCGCGAGTTTGCCAGCCTCATGACCGCCGCTGTGCCGGCCGAGGCGGCCGGCAAGCCGGTGGAGGTGTGGTTCAGCGATGAAGCACGTGTGGGTCAGCAAGGGACGCTGACGCGGGTGTGGGCCCGGCGGGGATCGCGTCCGCGCGCTCCCCGCGACCGACGCTATACCTGGGCCTGGCTGTTCGGGGCGGTGTGCCCGGCGCGGCAAACCGGCGCGGCGGTGATCATGCCGGAGGTGAACGTCGACGCCATGAACGAGCACCTTGCCGAAATCAGCCGCTCGGTGTCGGTGGGCGCCATCGCCTTGCTGGTGCTGGACGGCGCTGGCTGGCACAGTTCGCCACGGCTGACCGTGCCGGACAACATCGTGCTGCTGCCGTTGCCACCATACGCTCCCGAACTAAACCCGATGGAAAACATCTGGGAGTTCTTGCGCGCGAACTTCCTCAGCCACCGCGTCTGGAACAACTATCCAGAAATCCTCCATGCCTGCCGCGATGCCTGGAACACCCTGATGCAAATGCCGGAACGGATCGCCTCCATCGCCACGCGATCCTGGGCACAAATACCGGTCAGCGGATAGGCCGATTGGTATCAGAGCCTCGCTGAAAGCGGGCTCGCTCACCCTCCACGCGTCCATGACGTTTTCGCCATGGCCGATTGAGCAGGACGCGCGGTTAATTATCGGTGTAGCGGGCGGGTTTATTCCAGCCGCGCCGGAAAGCCGGGCGCCCGCAGATCGGTGCCCAGCGCGTCCTCCAGCAGCTTGACCACCATCGTGGACTGCGCCCCGCCACCGAATGCGGAGCGGGCGCGAATGAAAGTCTGCGCGGTCTGGGCCGCGAGGTCCAGTGGCACGCCGTAGTCGCGGCCGAACCCCATCGCGAAGCCCAGGTCCTTGCAGGCAAGGTCCATCGTGAAGGCGATGTCGTAGCTGCCGTTCAGGATCAGCTGGCTTTCGGTCTCGTGGACAAAGCTGTTGCCCGAACTGGCCTTGATGGCATGGAACGCCTGCGTGAGATCCAGCCCGCCGCGCTTGGCCAGCATCAGCGCCTCGCCGGCCGCGACCAGATGGATGAAGGCCAGCATGTTGGTGATGACCTTCATCACCGCCGCACTGCCGAGCGGCCCCATGTGCAGGATCGTCCGCCCCATCTTCTCCAGCGCCGGGCGATGCGCTTCGAACAGGTCGGCGTCACCGCCGGCCAGCACCGTGACGGAGCCGGTGGCGGAGAGATGTACGCCGCCGGTGACGGGGGATTCCAGCGTGCGCACACCCTTGGCGGCGGCGACCTCCGCGAGCCGCAGGATGGTGTCGCGATCCACCGTGCTCATTTCGATCCACGCGCCGCCCTCGCGCAGCCCGGCCAGGACGCCGTCCGGGCCGGTCAGCACGGTCTCGGTGACGGACGGCGAGGGCAGGCAGGTGAGCACCGCATCGGCCTGTGCGGCCGCCTCGCGCGGCGTGTCTGCCCACACCGCGCCGAGCGGCAGCAACCGGTCGGCGGCGGCCCTGTCCCGGTCATGCACGACCACCGGGAAGCCGCCGCGCAGCAGGCACGCGGCGAGGTTCGCGCCGAGGTTGCCCAGGCCGATATATGCGTAGCGCATTCTGTCGGGCGCCTATTCGTTGATGGCAACGGTACCGAAGCGCGGCACGAGGTGCAGGTCGGTGCCGGTATAGGGATGTGCCAAAGCCACGTCCTCGTTCAGCTCCACGCCGAGGCCGGGTGCGTCGGGCACGATGACGTAGCCGTCCTGCCACTGCATCGGTTTCTTCAGGATGTCGGCATGAAAGCCGCTCCAGGTGCCGATGCTTTCCAGGATCAGGAAGTTCGGAATGCAGGCCGAGAGCTGCACGTTCGCCGCGCCCTCGATCGGGCCGCAATACAGATGCGGTGCGACCTGGGCATAGAACGCCTCCGCCATGCCGGCGATCTTCTTGGCTTCGAGAATGCCGCCGACGCGACCGAGCGCCATTTGCACGATCGAGGCGGCGCGCAGTTCCAGCAGCCGGGCGAATTCGTACTTGGTGGTCAGCCGCTCGCCCGCCGCGATGGGGATCGTGGTCTGGCGCGCGACGATGGCCATTTCCTCGGGCTTCTCGGGCGGCACCGGTTCCTCGAACCAGAGCGGATCGAACGGTTCCAGCCGCCGGGCCAGACGGATCGCGCCGGAGGTGGTGAACTGGCCGTGCGTGCCGAACAGCAGATCAGCCTTGGTGCCGACAGCTTCGCGGATGCGCCGGCACATGCGCTCGGAGATTTCCAGGCGTTCCAGGCTGGGCTGGCGCGGATCGAATGTCGAATACGGACCCGCCGGGTCGAACTTGAGGGCGGTAAAGCCCATCGCGACATATTCGGCCGCGCGTTCGGCGGCGGTGTCCGGGTCGTCGTAGACGGCCGCTTTCGCGTAGGCGTCGCCTTCGGCTTCGCTGGGATAGAGATACGTATAGCTGCGCAGCCGCTCATGAACCTTGCCGCCGAGCAGCGCATGCACCGGCTTGTCCAGTGCCTTGCCGACGATGTCCCACAGCGCCATTTCGATGCCGGACAGCACGCCCATGAGCGTGATGTCGGGTCGCTGCGAGTAGCCGCGCCCATACACGTTGCGCCACAGCGTCTCGATACCGAACGGGTCGCAGCCGAGCACATGATGTTCGAACACATCCTCGACCAGCCGCACCATGGCGTGCGGACCGAAGCTGGCGGCATAGACTTCGCCGATGCCTTCGATGCCGGTGTCCGTGGTCAGCTTGACGAAGATGAAATAGCGCCCACCCCAGATCGGCGGCGGGTTGCCGACGACGAAGGTCTTCAGCTCGCGGATTTTCATGACGGGAACACAATCACGTTGCGCAGCGCGTCGCCGCGTTTGACCGAGGCGATGGCCTCATTGATCTGATCGAGCGGATAGCGGCCGGTGACCAGTTCGTCAAGCTTCAGCCGGCCCTGGCGATACAGGTCGACAAGGCGCGGCACGTCGATGCGGACGCGCGCGCTGCCCATCTTGGAGCCGAGGATCTTCTGCCCGTCCGCGGCCAGCCATGCGGGATCGAACGACGTGGTGACGCCGGAGGCCGGCATGCCGACGATCACCATGCCGCCGCCACGCTTCATGAGGCCGGTCGCCTGCTCGATG
The DNA here is from genome assembly GCA_963764895.1 of uncultured Pseudomonadota bacterium. GTDB lineage: Bacteria > Pseudomonadota > Alphaproteobacteria > Acetobacterales > Acetobacteraceae > CAVXUK01. The sequence continues at coordinate 322,507 of CAVXUK010000004.1, read as the reverse complement.
GCACGCTTGGCGCCGACCGTGACGAACACCCAATCCGCCAGCCGCCCGGCATTGATGGCGCGGATTTCCGCCGCCACGTCGCCCGCCGCCGGGTCCAGCGCGTGGGTGGCGCCGAAGCGCAGCGCGGCCTCGCGCTTGGAGGCCGACAGATCGAGTGCGATGATCGGCGAGGCCCCGACCAAGGCCGCGCCCTGCACCGCGTTCAGCCCGACGCCGCCGGTGCCGATGACGACAGCGCATTCGCCCGCGCGTGTGCCGGCCGTGTTGGTGACCGCGCCCACGCCGGTCAGCACACCGCAGGCGATCAGCGAGGCGACGTCGAGCGGCACGTCCTTCGGGATCGTCACCGCCTGCGAGGCTTCCACGACGACATATTCCGCGAACGCGCCGGTGCGCATGCCGTGCACGAGGGGCTCGCCGTCCGCCGCCAGCGGGCTGCGCTCGTCGAGCGGGAACACCGCCTCGCACAACACCTGCGACCCGGCGGAGCAGGCCTGGCAATGGCCGCAGAAGCGGATCAGCGTGACCACCACATGGTCGCCGGGCGCTACATGGCTGACGCCGGCGCCGACTTCCTCGACGATGCCGGCGGCCTCATGGCCATAGACGGCCGGCAGCGTGCCGCCCCAGCCGCCATCGGCGTAGATGATGTCGCTGTGGCAGATGGCGCAGGCAGCGAGTTTGACACGGATTTCGCCGGCGCGAGGTTCGGCCAGATCGACCTCCTCGATCACCAGCGGCGCACCGAACGCGCGACAGACAGCGGCTTTCATGCCAATTCCTTCATGACGGCGGCTTGCACTCTATCGCCCTTTCCACACCGGGGCGCGCTTTTCGGCGAAGGCGCGCGGGCCTTCCAACTGGTCCTCGCTGGCATACAGCTTTGCGACTGTCGGGAAGCCGCGCGCGTTGATGCGGGCGAGCACGTCCTGGAACGGTACGCCGTCCGTCTCCCGCAGCACTTCCTTGATGGCAGCGAACACCAAAGGCGGGCCGGCGGCCAGCAGGTTTGCAACGTTCGCGCGCGCGGGCGTGGAGCGATTCGGCGGGGACGACTTCGGACACGAGGCCGAAATGCCTGGCTTCTGCGGCCGGCATCCAGCGGCCGGTGAACAAGAGGTCCATCGCGACATGGAACGGAATCCGGCGCGGCAGTTTCAGCGTCGCCGCATCGGCGAGCGTGCCGGCCTTGATCTCAGGCAGCGAGAAACGCGCATCCTCGGCGGCGATGATGAGATCGGCGGACAATGCGATCTCGAACCCGCCGCCGACGCACATGCCGTTCACGGCGGCGATGACGGGCTTGTTGAGGTTCGGCAACGCCTGCAATCCGCCAAAGCCGCCGACGCCATAATCCGCGTCCGGCGGTTCGCCGGCGGCGGCGGCCGTCAGATCCCAGCCGGCCGAGAAGAAGCGCGGGTTGTTGCTGGCGACGACGGCGACGCGCATCTCCGGGTCGTCGCGAAAACGCGCAAACACGTCGCCGAGCGCGCGGCTGGTGGCGGCGTCGATGGCGTTGGCCTTGCCGCGCGACAGAGTGACGTTCAGCACGCCGTCGGTGCGGGTGACGAGGAATGGCGCGTCGGTCATGGGACCTCCTGTCGCGAGGCGGATCAGCGCATCCACGGCGACGGCGCCGGTCGGCCGAACCATGACGGGATTGACGTCGAGTTCCAGCAGACGGTCCAGATTGGCGATGGCGTAGTCCTGCACGGCCAGCACGATGCGCACGAGTGCCGCGACATCGCCCGCCGGCCTGCCGCGATAGCCGCCGAGCAGCCTTCCGACCTTGAGCGAGACGATCGCTGTGCGGATGTCGGTGTCGGTCGTCGGCAGCATCAGAATGGCGGAATCGTCGAGGAGTTCCACCAGCACGCCGCCGGAGCCGAGCATCAGATACGGGCCGATCGCCGGATCACGGTTGATGCCGACGATCACTTCGGCGACCGCGTCGGTCACCATGCTTTCAACCAGCAACGTGGCGCCGAACGCCAGCAGATCGTTCGCGGCCTCGCGCACCTGTGCGGCATCGCGCAGGTTGAGCCGCACGGCGCCGCGTTCGGTCTTGTGCGCGAGCGTATCGCTGACCGCCTTCAGCACGACCGGATACCCCAAGGCATCCGCCGCTGCGACGGCATCGTCCGCCGTGGCGACGAGGCGCCCGTCCGGCACCGTCACGCCGTATGCCGCGAGCGCCCGTTTGGCGCTTGCTTCATCGAGTATCATCGCCGCGCCCGATGGCGCGGGTACGGTCAGCGGTGGGGTGCGCGGCGGCGCGGCTCCCAGTTCCGCCGCTGCCTCGATTGCCGCGAGCGCTTCCTCCATGCCGTGCAGCGGGACGACGCCGGCTTGCAGCAGGGCCAGCGCACGATCTTCCGGCAGGCATTCGGGCAACGTCGCGATGACGGCGGCCGGGCGGCCGGTCGCGCGGTGCGCGTCAACCAACGCATCCGACGCGACGACCCAGTCCGCCGCATCGCATCGATCGCCGCGCGGATAGTCGAGGATCAGCGCCGTCAGATCGAAGCCGCAGCGCAGCACGGACGTGAACGTGCCGGTCAGTGCGTCTCGGTCGGCCCATGAGAAGGTGTGGTAGTCGAGCGGGTTGGAGATCGTCACCAATGCCGGCAGCGTTGCCGCGACGGCTTGGCTGTCTGCGCGGCATCGAGCGGGCGGAAGCGGACGCGGCGGCCTTCGGCGCGATCGGCGATCAGCGCCGCCTCGCCGCCGGAACAGCTCATCGAGGCGATGTCGCCGCCGGGCAACGGCCCGCGTACATGCAGCAGCTTCAGCGTCTCCAGCAGCACCGGGATGGAGTCGACCGCGGGCGACGCCGAGCCGCGCAGGAACGCACTCACGACGCCATCGGCGCCGGCGAGCGACGCGGTGTGCGAGACCGTCAGCGCGGCGCCGGCCGCGGAGCCGCCGGTCTTCAACGCGACCACCGGCTTGCCTCTGCGCGCGCGCCGCCGCGACGGCGCGCGCGAAATGCGTCCGGGTCGTCGATGCCCTCGATGTGCAGGCCGATCGCCGTCACGCGCTCGTCGTACGCGAGCGTTTCGACACAGCGGCCGAAAGGCCCACGACTGGCCTGGTTGCCCATCGTGCACGAGATAGGCGATCGGCAAGTCCGCGGCGCTGCATCGTCATGTTGCAGCCGATGTTGCCCGACTGCGTGACGATGCGCGACGCCGCGCTCGACCCGCTCGCCGCCATGCTGATCGGGCCACAGCAAGGCGCCGTCGACGTAGTTGATGAGGCCATAGCAGTTCGGCCCGAGCACCGGCATGTCGCCCGCGGCCGCGCGTAGCGCGCTCTGCAGCGCTTCGCCTTCGCCGCCTGCCTCGGCGAAGCCGGCGGCGTAGCAACACCGCGCCGCCCGGCGCCGCGTCGCGGCGAGTTCGCGCACACAATCGATCGTGGCGTGGCGGTTGACGGCGAGGAACACGGCGTCCGGCGCGCCCGGCAAGTCCGCAACGTGCGAAGAACGCCGGCAGGCCCTCGATCGCTCCCGGCTGTCGGATGCACCGGCCAGATCGTCGCCGGCGTAGCCGATGCGGTTGCTCTGGCGCACCACTTCGGCCGCCGGCTTGCCGCCGATCACGGCGATGCTGCGCGGCGCAGCAGGCGGGACAGGTCACGCATGGCTCACGACCCGAGCGGCCGCAGCAGCTCGCGCGAAATGATGTGGCGCTGGATTTCGCTGGTGCCGTCCCAGATGCGCTCGACCCGCGCATCGCGCCACAAACGTTCGAGCGGCAAGATCGTCCATCAGCCCCATGCCGCCATGGATCTGGATCGCCTCGTCGGTGACGCGCGCCAGCATCTCGGTGGCGAAGAGCTTTCGCCTGCGCGATCTCCGCGGTTGGCCGGCAGTCCCTGGTCGAGCCGCCATGCGCGCCGACAGCGTCAGCAGGTCGGCGGCGTCGATCTCGGTCATCATGTCGGCGAGCTTGAAGCTGACGCCCTGGAATCTGCCGATCTGCTGCGCCGAACTGCTTGCGCTGTGCGGCATAGCTCAGCGCGATATCGAACACGCGCCGCGCCCGGCCGACGCACATCGTGGCGACGGTCAGGCGCGTGCGCGTACAGCCACGTGTTGGCGACCTCGAAGCCCTGCCTTCTTCGCCGAGAATCTGCGACAGACGGCAGGCGGCAATCGTCGAAGGTGAGGATGCAGTTGTGGTAGCCGCGATGGCTGACGGAGTTGTAGCCGGGCCGGATCTCGAAGCCGGGCGTGCCGCGATCAACCAGAAAGCAGGTGATTTCCGTCTTGCGGCCGCGTGCTCTCCTCGCCGGTCGCGATGAACACGATCGACGAAATCCGCCACGTCGGCGTGGCTGATGAAATGCTTGGTCCCGTTCACAACCCAGTCGTCGCCGTCGCGCCGCGCGAAGCACTTCATGCCGCGCACGTCGGAGCCGGCGTCCGGCTCGGTCATCGCCAGCGCGTCGATGCGTTCGCCGCGCACGCAGGGCAACAGATAGCGCTCGCGCTGCTCGGCATTGCAGGCGCACAGGATGTTCGACGGGCGATCCCCACCAGATGGTTGAGCGCCATGGAGGTGCGGCCGAGCTCGCGCTCCAGCAGTGCGAACGTCACGTAGTCCAGTCCGCCGCCGCCGAACTCGGCCGGGATGTTTGGCGCGTAGAAGCCGAGATCCAGCACCTTGCGCTGGATTTCGCGGGCGATCTCGCGCGGCACTTCGCCGGTGCGTTCGACCTCGCGTTTCAGCGGATACAGTTCGCGCTCGACGAACTCCCGCACCGTGCGGACGACGAGTTCCTGTTCCTCCGTCAGCCCGAAATTCATGTCGTCACGCCTTGGGCCGGATGCCGATGGAGCGGCCGGCATTGTCCGGTCGGCGCAGGCCGGCATGCGCGGCCAGGATCGGATCGAGCTTTGCCCGTATCTCCGGCAGCATCGGCGCAGACCCGGCCGGCCTTGGCGTCGACATGCAGGTACATATGCTCGCCGGTCGCCGCCACGGTATCGTCCTCCGCCCGATACAGTGTCTGCCACACATGCAGCCGCTTGTCGTCGGCGGCCAGGATCTGCGTGGTGACGTAGAACGGCGCGTCGGCGTGCAGCTCCCGCACATGGATGATGTGCGTCTCGGCCGTATAGAAGCTGTGGCCGCGCCGCCACGTAATCGATGTCCGCGCCGATCAGCGCCAGCAATGCGTCTGATGCCGTGCGAACACCTGAGGTAGCGGCTCTCGTTCATGTGGCCGTTGTAGTCGAGCCACCCCGCGTTCGACGCGCCCCTCGTACAGCCGCAACGGCTCTGCTTCCCACGCTGGTCGCACCGCCGCCTTTGCCTGCGCGCGCCACAGCGACGCCTCGTACTGCGCAAGAGTGCGCCCGGCGGCGTAATCGTTGGCTTGCAGCGCCTGGAAGATCGAGACCAGACAGGAATCGCGCAGCCGCTCCAGTTCCCGAATGCCCACGCCGGCCGCCTGCGCGTCCGATTGCGCGACCAGCTTGTCCAGCAGCGCATCGTCCAGTTCCGGCACGTCCATCAGTTTGGTCCACGGCCATTTCAGCGATGGGCCGAACTGAGCCATGAAATGCCGCATGCCGGGCTCGCCGCCCGCGATCCGGTAGATCAGCATCGTGCCCATGAACGCCCAGCGCAGGCCAGGGCCGAAGCGCATCGCGTCGTCGATCTCGGCGGCGGTGGCGATGTCGTCCTTCACCAGCCACAACGCCTCGCGCCACAGCGCCTCCATGAGCCGGTCGGCGATGAAGCCGTCGATCTCCTTGCGCACGTGCAGCGGGTGCATGCCGAGCCGCGCGTAGAAGGCCGCCGCGCGGCTCCTTGGTCTGCTGGCTGGTCTGCTCGCCGCCGCAGATCTCCACCAGCGGCATCAGGTACACCGGATTGAACGGATGCCCGACGACGAACCGCTCGGGATGCGCGAGCCCCGATTGCAGCCGCGTCGGCCGCAGCCCGGAGGTCGAGGAGCCGATGATGACATCGGGCCGCATGACCTTCTCGGCCTGCGCAAGCAGACGGATTTTCAGGTCCTCGCGTTCGGGAAGGCTTTCCTGGATGAAGTCCGCACCTTCGGCGGCTTCCTCCAGCGTGCGCACGATGCGCCAGGAGCCGGGCGCCGGCAGCGGCGCGATGGTCATCATCGACCAGGCGCGCCGCGCGTTGTCCATCACCTCGGCGACCTTGCGCTCGGCTTGCGGGTCGGTGTCGCAGATCACCGCGTCCATGCCGTTCAGCACCGCGCGCGCGGCCCAGGCGCCGCCGATCACGCCGCCGCCGAGCAGGCCGACCGTCTTCACGCCGTCCATGCCGCTCATCCGCGCTTCACGAGCTTGAGCTTCCTGCGTACGTCCTCCGGCCCGAGGATGCGCGCGCCCATCGCGGTCAGGATCGTCGCCGCCCGCTCCACCAGCGCGCCGTTGCTGGCCAGCACGCCGCGCGAGAGGAACAGATTGTCCTCCAGCCCCACGCGCACGTTGCCGCCGGCCAGCGCCGCCATGGCCGCATAGGGCAACTGCATGCGGCCGATCGAGAACGCGGAATACACCGCGCCCGGCGGCAGCGCGTGCACCAGCGCCATCAGCGTCAGCGGATCGTCCGGCGCGCCGTACGGAATGCCCATGCAGAGCTGGATCAGCACCGGGTCGTCGAGCAGCCCCTCGCGGAGCAGGTCCTTCACCATCACCAGATGCCCGGTGTCGAACACCTCAAGCTCCGGCTTCACGCCCAGCGCCTGCACCTGGCGGGCCATCGCGCGCAGCGTGTCGGGCGTGTTGACCATCACGTAGTCGCCGCCGGCCGCGAAATTCATCGAGCCGCAGTCCAGCGTGCAGATCTCCGGCAGAAGTTGCGCCACATGCGCGAGTCGTTCGGTGGCGCCCGCCATGTCGGTGCCGCCCGGATGCGGCGGCAGCGGCTGCTCGACCGAGCCGAACACCAGATCCCCGCCCATGCCGGCCGTCAGGTTCAGCACCACGTCCACGCCCGACTCGCGCACGCGCTGCATCACCTCGGCATACAGATGCGGGCTGCGCGCGCCCTTGCCGGTGGCCGGATCGCGGACATGGATGTGCGCCACCGCCGCGCCGGCCCGCGCCGCCTCGATCGCCGCGGCGGCAATCTGCTCGGGTGTCACCGGCACCTTGTCCGACCGCCCGGTGGAATCGCCCGCGCCGGTGACGGCACAGGTGATGAACACATCCCAGTTCATGGCGCTTCTCCGTCGGGTTGGATGAGGCGATACCGGAAGCGCCGGCCACCACGCAAGGCGGCGCCAGAGCTTTGCTGCCAGAAGGGGGGGTTATTGCAGGAACAGCCGGCCGCTCGCGTAGGAAATCCAGATGTGCCGCGTATCGAAATAGTCCGCGCCCAGCAGCATGTCGATGCCCGGCAGGCTCAGCTCGGTGATGTTGGCCGGCATGTCGTGCTCCACGTCGCCGGGCAGGCCGATTTCGGCGAAGCGGTGCTGGTGGAACACGATGCTGGCGTTGCCGATCCCGATGCCGTTATGCGTGTGGTCGGCGGCCAGCGCGGCCGCATTCACGCCGAGCGCCAGCGCGGTCTTGCGCGTCAGCAGCGTGGTGCGCGCGCCGGTATCGACCAGGGCGCGCACGCTGTGCCCGTCCACCACCGTGCCCACGAAGGCGAGGCCCGTGGTGGTGCGGTGCAACGGCACCGTGATGGCCTCCGGCCACGGCGTGAAGCCGGTGCAGCCGTGCGCGGTGAACAGCGCCATGCGGCGGTTGGGCATGTCCAGCTCCACCTCGTAGCGCGCCAGCACGTCGGCGCCGAGCAGGCCGGCGACCGGTGGCTCGATGTCGGGAAACGGCGGCATCTCGCCCACGCTGACGCTCTGGTCGGAGTCGAGGATCATGCCGCTGATCGCGAGCAGGCGCAGCCGGGCGTTGGCCGAGTGGACGCTGCCGGAGACGCCGCGCAGGACGCTGCCATGGCCGTCCAACGGCAGGCCGAGCCGCTTCACGGTCTCCGGCGTCAGCGTGGTCGCCTCGGCGCCGGTATCCACCACCATCGTCGCGTCCTGGCCGTTCAGGCTGACGGTCGCGAGCATGAAGTTGCGCTCCACGCGCAGCGGCACATCCGCCTGCTTGGCCAGCGTGCAGCCGGCGGGCAGCGGGTTCTGCGCGGTGCGCGCGCAGGCGGCCAGGGTCAGCGCGAGCAACAGCAGGACGGCGGCGCGAAGCGCGTCGACACGCAGGACAGGGGGAGGGGAGGCGGCGGGGCGGGGCATCCGTGGTCGGGACTGTGTGACCGTCATCCTGCCGTCTCCCAGCCCGTACGTCGCCCGTCACGCGATTGCGGCACCCAGACGTGATCGGCTGGGATGGCCCCCCAAGCGGGGCTTGCCTAAGGTGCCCCCATCTGTAGCCGGCCGGCCCGCAAGGGAAGGGCCGGCGGAAAGGCAAGTCTGATGTATGTTGGGTTTTCACGTCGTTTCGGCCAGTTTTCGCGCCGGTCGCTGCCAGACCGGCGATCGGCGGCCACGCTGTTGCGCGATGCCGCCGCGCTGGTAAGGCCGCAGCCCACGGCGTTCGCCGCCGAGACGGCGGGCAGTGTCGCCACGGTGGCGGAATTCGGCTCCAACCCAGGCGAGCTGCGCATGCTGGTGCATGTGCCGGCGCAGGCGCCCCTTCCCGGTGCGCCGCTGCTGGTGCTGTTGCATGGCTGCGGCCATGATGCCGTCGGGTTCGCCGCCGCGTCCGGCTTCGTCGCACTGGCGGATCGGCTGGGCGCAGCATTGGTGCTGCCCGAGCAGCAGGCGGCCAACAATCCCGGCCGCTGCTTCAACTGGTTTCGCCCGGAGGACACCGGGCCCGACGGCGGCGAGGCGCTCTCGGTGCGCCAGATGGTGGCCGAGGCCGTGCTGCGGTTCGCGGCCGACCCGGAACGCGTGTTCATCGCCGGCCTGTCCGCCGGCGGCGCGATGGCGGCCACGTTGCTCGCCGCGTATCCGGACGTGTTCGCCGGCGGCGGCGTGGTCGCCGGGCTGCCGGTGGGGGCGGCGACCGACGTGTCCTCGGCCCTGGCGCGCATGTCGCGAGCCAGCAATGAGCCGCGGGCGGTGCAGGTGGCGCGCGCGGAGGGCGGCGCCGGCAAGCACGGCTGGCCTAAACTGTCGGTCTGGCAGGGCGAGGCCGACCGCACCGTGGATCCGGCCAACGCCGACGTGCTGGTGGCGCAATGGACCGGCCTGCTCGGGCTGGCCCAGGCGCCGGACAGTGAGGAGGCACCAGCCCCCGGCGTCCGCCACCGCAGCTGGGGCGACGCTGTCGAGCAGTGGACGCTGGCCGGGCTCGGCCATGGCGTGCCGACCACGGCGACCGATCCGGCCGATCCGTACGTGCTGCACGCCCCGGTGCAGGCGGCCGATGCGATGGCGCGTTTCTGGGGTCTCGATCCCGGGTGACCACGCGGGCGGCGCTCCTGATCGAATATCACGGCGGCGGTTACGTCGGCTGGCAGAGTCAGGCGGGCGGCAACCTCGCGATCCAGGATGTGCTGGAGGCGGCGGCGGCGCGCCTGGCCGGCGGCGCCCGCGTGCCGGCGACGGTCGCCGGCCGCACCGACGCCGGCGTGCATGCCGAGGGTCAGGTGGCGATGCTGGAGCTGCCCGGAGACTGGCGCCCCGACAAGCTGCGCGACGCGCTGAACTTCCACCTCAAGCCGCATCCGGTCGTGGTGCTGCGCGCCGCCCTCGTGCCGGAGGGCTGGAACCCGCGGTTTTCGGCGATCGGCCGCGCCTATCGCTACCGCATCCTGAACCGCCGCGCGCGCCCGGCGCTGCTGGCGGGCCTCGTGTGGCATGTCGATCGCCCGCTCGATGCGCCGGCCATGCACGCGGCGGCGCAAAGCCTGCTCGGCCGGCATGATTTCACCTCGTTCCGTGCCGCCGCGTGCCAGGCGAAGAGCCCGCTGCGCACGCTGGACCGGCTGGACGTGACCCGCGCCGGCGATAGCGTCGAGATCGTTGCCGAGGCGCGCAGCTTCCTGCACCATCAGGTGCGCAACATGGTCGGCACGCTGAAGCTGGTGGGCGAGGGGCGCTGGGCCGTGCCGGACGTGGCGGCGGCGCTGGCCGCGCGTGACCGCGGCGCCGCCGGCCCGACCGCACCGCCGGACGGGCTGTGCCTGACCGGCGTGCGCTATGCCCCCGACCCTTTCGCCGGCGACCCTTTCATGCACAAGGATTGACCATGGACACCGCCCCGATCCTGCGCGCACCGATGCCGGATGACCACGAGGCGTGGCTGGCGCTGTGGCGCGGCTACCAGGTGTTCTACAACGCCGATATCCCCGAGGACGCTTCTCGCGTGACCTGGGCGCGGCTGCTCGACCCGGCCGAGCCGGTGCATGGCGCGCTGGCGCTGGTCGCCGGCCGGCCGGTCGGCCTCGCGCACTGGCTCATGCACCGCTCGACCTGGAGCATCGCCGACTCCTGCTACCTGAACGATCTGTTCGTGGCGCCGGACGTGCGCGGCCAGGGCGTCGGGCGGCGGTTGATCGAACACACGGCCGACGCGGCGCGGGCGCAGGGCTGCGCCCGGCTGTACTGGCTGACGCATGAGACCAACACGACCGCGCAGCGCCTCTACAACGCCGTCGCCCGACGCAGCGGGTTCATCCATTATAACAAGCCGCTATATGCCTGAGCGGCCCGGCGGCGGCGATGCCGCGGCGCGTCCTCACCGATACGTTGTCGCTCGCACGGGCCAAGGGCTGACCGTCCGGCTTGCGCCGTCACGCCAGTACCCTAGGTTGGCGGCGTGACCGATCGATCGCGCTTTCCCCAATTCGTGCCCTCGCTGCCAGCTCGCCTGCGCCGATGGTGCCATGCCGGGGGCATGACCGTCGCCGTGCTGGCTGCCGCCCAGGCGTCTGCGGCGCGGGCGGCGGAGCTGGACGGGGTGGTGATGCCAAATGCGCGGCAGGCGGCCGGGGTCACGGTGCGGCTGAACGGGATGGCGCTGCGCACTTTTTCGATCTTCGGCATTCACGTTTATGTTGCCGCGCTGTACCTGCAACAGCCCAGCAGCGACGGGCCGGCGATCATGAACTCCGATCAGGTCAAGCTGCTCGAAGTCAAGTTCGTGCACGACGCGAGCGCCGAGCGGGTGCGCGACTCCTGGATCAGAGGTTTCAAGGACAACTGCGTGGACCCGTGCCATCTGCCGGAATCGGAGGTGGCACAATTCCTCAACGCCGTGCCGCCGTTCAAGCGAGGCGACAGCAGCACGTTCCTGTTCACGCCGGCCGGCGTGCAGATTTCGGTGGACGGGCGGGTGCTTGGCACGGTGACGGACCCGACGTTCACGCGGGTGATTCTCGGCACCTTCATCGGCCACGCGTTCCCCAACGACCGGGTAAAGGAGGGGCTGCTGGGGGAGCGGTAGGGGCGGCGGCAAACTCCGGTCAGATCACTTCGATTAACGTCTCACCGCGTTCGAGCGCCGAAAGAATCGCCGGTAACGCTGCGCAAGAAGATCCCTTCGTCGCGTGTGGGGCAGTCGGACCCAGACCACAATCGGGCAACGACCGGGCAATTCAAAGTGAATCCCCGGCCGTTCATTTGATTTGCCTTCTCGAGGTCAGTCCTGCGGGAGGGGAAGCGTGTCCGGCTCCGCGTCTTTGCGGGTCACAGCCAAATAGGCCACGAAGAGAACGATAGCGACTGTCAAGATTACGCTGACTTCCGCCGTACCGACGCCAAGACCCCCACGGCTTGCTGGCTTGGCAAACCAATCGGCAAAAGAGGCGCCCAACGGACGCGTCATGATATACGCGAACCAGAAGGCGAAAATCTCGTTCAGGCCGAACTTCCAATAGCCTATGGCGGGCAACAGGAAGAGTATTGCAAAAAGGATGCCCGACAGCAGATTGCCGAGATCCAGGGTGTCGGCGGTCCAATCACCCGCCGCAGTGCCGAAAGCGAAACTTACGAAGACCGTGAGCCAGTAAAAGCCCTCCTTCCTTGAGGTCAATACCTGATGGACCGACAAGCTGCCCTCCACCCTATACCAGACAGCAAAAACGCCGGCCAACAGCAAACCGAAGATGAACGTTGATAGATAGACCGGCACGCCCATCTTATGAATTCCATCGGCTGCCATTGTTCCAAATACGCTGACCATGGCGACCAGGAACCAGTAGCTCCAAGCGCTATAGCGGCGCGCCCAAAACTGAATGACAAGCGCCACGGCGAAACCGCTGGCGCCGATCATAAGGGCATCCATTCGATTGATATGGGTCGCGAAGTCGGACGCCGCCTCGCCCATGGCCGTCGTGAGAATTTTGACTATCCAAAAATATGCGGTGATGATCGGTACTTTGGAGAACGCTCGCGCCAGGGATTCATCACCTGGTGAAGATAACGCAATGCTCACAGAGACTCTCCTTCGCTGCACACATCAATGGCAACGATGCTGCATGATTTCGACAATATATGTAAATATATGCGCTCCGCGAGACGTCGTGGAGCATATTTAATCTATGTTAATGGTATATTTTGTGACGTTAATATTCTTTCTGGACCGCTAAATTCGTAACTTTTGCGCATGATGCGTCGCCGTCAATCTCACTTGACGCACTTGTGGCCTGGACCACGCGAAAAGCATCCCCGCGATGCTTCAGCGCCAGTTCCATCGCGCCGGAGCCGAAAGCGACGGGTGGCTTCGTCGCCGACGCGAAGCTGTCATCGCGGACTACTGCGCCATCCCGCCCGTCACGCCCATCATGTCCGCGACCTGGAACCCTTCCGGCCAGGGGTCGGACGGGTCCACCAGATAGGTGAACATGCCGGTGATCCAGGCGCGGCCGCTGATCTCCGGCACGATGGCCGGGCGGCCGGCGATCGTCGTGGCCGCCGCGATGCGGCCCTCGAAGCGGCTGCCGATCAGGCTTTCATGCGTCATCGCCTCGCCCACGCGCATCTGCCCGCGCGCATGCAGCACCGCCATGCGCGCGCTGGTGCCGGTGCCGGTGGGGCTGCGGTCGGAACGGCCGGGGGCGACGATGCAGGTGTTGCGCGTCACCGCGCCCACGCCCGCGAACGGCCGGTTGAGCTGCACGATCGAAACACCCGTGATACCCGGATTTTCCGGATGCACCACATCCAGTTGCGCCCGTGCCGCCAGCCGCACCCGCTCGCCCAGCACGGCCAGCTCGCGCGCCTCGTCGGCCGTGACGGCAAAGCCCAGTCGGGTCGCGTCCACGATGGCGTAGAACATGCCGCCATAGGCGATGTCGGCGGCGACGGTACCGAACCCGTCCACCTCCAGCATCGCGTCCAGCCGATCGACGAAACTGGGCACATTGGTGAACGTCACGCGTTCGCACCGCCCGTCGCGACAGGTGGCCACCGCCCGCACCGGGCCGGCCGGCGTGTCCACCGTCACCACCGTCTCCGGCTCGGTCATCGCCAGCATGCCGGTCTCCAGCAGCACGGTGACCGTGCAGATCAGGTTGGAGCCGGACATCGGCACGTATTCGGTCGGCTCCATGATGATCAGGCCAGCCTGGCAGTCCGGCCGGGTGGGCGGGGTCAGCAGGTTGAGGTGGCGACAGATCGAGCCGCGCGGCTCGCTCAGCAGCAGCCGGCGCACGCCGTCATGGTCGCGCGCCATGGCCTGCATGCGCGCGAACATGGTCTCACCGGGCGGCGGCAGCACGCCGCCTACGATCACGTCGCCGGTCTCGCCCTCGGCGTGGCAGCCGACCACCTGGATGGCGCGACCGGCACGCATGCTAGACGAGGCCGCCGGCCAGTGAATCGATCAGCGCCAGCAGCCCGAACGCCAGCGCCTGGTCGAGCAGCACGAGCCCCGCGGCCTGCAGGCCCCCCACCGCCAGCGCCAGCTTGGCCGCATACCATTCCAGCCACAGCGCCCAGCCGATGGCGACCAGCCACGCCGTCTCGCCCACGATGTCGGGCATGCCGAGCAGCGGCGGCAGGGCGGCGGCCACCAGCAGCATGTACTGGACGACGTTGCACCAGTTCCACGCCGCGATGAAGCGCGGCCAGGCGTCGCCGCGGCCCATGCTGCCGACGACCCAGCGCGTCACCAGCGCGAACCCGGCCCAGTCGATGATGTAGCCGAGCAATTGCAAGCCCAGCCCGTGCGCGAAATGCGGCGGCACGCGCGCCCCGACGGCAAGATCGATCAGTTGCAGGCAGATGAAGGCCGGCAGGCACAGCGCGGCCGCCCAGAAGCTGCGCGCGGCAGTGGCCAGCGCCGGCTCGTCGCGCGCGGCCAGCACCAGCATGCCTTCCGGCCGGCCGCGCGCCAGCAGCCACGCGGCCTGCAGCCCTTCGCCCAGCCCGGCGAGCGTGCTCATCTGCTCACCTCCATCACGTTGTTCAGCAGCGTCGGCAGCAGGACCAGGACGACGGCGCTCACGTTGATGGCGACCACCATAGCGGCGGTCCGCCAGCCCGACAGATCCAGCGCCCGGCGGATCACGAAGCTCTGAAGCGCCACGGCATAAACCAGCATCGCCAGCCCGCCAACGTCCTCGGCGATGTACTCCGGCAGGCCGACGGCCATCATCAGGCCGGTGCCCATCACTGATGCGAGCCACGCGACCACCATCACCCACTGGCACCAGATGAACGCCACCGCATAGCGCAGCCACGCCGCCTGCCGGCCCCATAAGCGCGCCAGCGCATGCGACACCACCGCGGGCGTCAGCAGGCCGACGACGGTGGCCAGCAGATCGGTCGTGGCCTGTCTGGCGGGCACCGCCGTCAGCATCAGCACGAATCCGACCAGCGCGAAGGCCAGCCAGGGCGCCAGCGCATTCAGCAGCCCGGCCGGCGAGGCGTCGAATGCCTGCAGCCCGTCGGCGCGGAATCGCGCCAGCCGGGCGACCCCGATGGCGGCCTGCGTGCTCACGCGCCGAACGCCGCCAGCACGGACCGGTAGGCGGTGGCGAGCTGTCGCAGTTCGTCCACCGGCACGTGCTCGTCCGTCTGGTGGATCGTGGCACCGACCAGCCCGAACTCGGCCACCGGGCAATACCGGGCGATGAAGCGCGCGTCCGAGGTGCCGCCGCCGGTGTCCAGTTTCGGTTCCATGCCGGTGGTGGCGGCGATGGCGCTGCGCAGGGTCTCCACTGCCGGGCCGGGTGTGGTGAGGAAGCTCTCGCCGCTGACGCTGACCGTCATCTCGAATCGTTCGGCATGGCGGGCGACGCGTGGCGCGCAGCCACGCCTCCAGCGCCGCCGAGTCATGACGGTCGTTGAAGCGGATGTTCAGCACCGCATGGGCAGTGGCCGGCACCACGTTGCTGGCCCGATTGCCCACGTCGATGGTGGTCACCTGGAGCGTCGACGGCTCGAACCACCGGCTGCCGGCATCGAGCGGGGCGGCGGTCATCGCGTCCAGCGCGCGGACCAGCCGATGCACCGGATTGTCGCAGCGCTGCGGGTACGCCACGTGGCCCTGGATGCCATGCACGGTGATCCGCGCCGTCAGGCTGCCACGCCGGCCGATCTTTATCATCTCGCCGAGCCGCGTCGGGTTGGTCGGCTCGCCGACCAGGCAGAAATCCGGGATCTGGCCGTTCGCCGCCATCCATTCCAGCACCCGGACCGTGCCGTCCACCGCGGGGCCCTCCTCGTCGCCGGTGATCAGCAGGCTGATCGAGCCGGCGGGAGGGCGTTGCGCGAGATGCTGCGCGCAGGCCGCGACGAAGGCAGCCACGGCGCCCTTCATGTCGCAGGCGCCGCGCCCGTACAGGATGCCGTCACGCACCTCGCCGCCGAACGGATCGGCCTGCCAGGCGCTGGTGCCGGCCGGCACCACATCCGTATGGCCTGCGAAACAGATATGCGGTGTACCTGTTCCGAGCCGCGCGAACAGATTTTCGATATGACCGAAGCGCAATCGGGTCACGCTGAAGCCGAGCCGCTCCAGCGCCGCCGCCAGCACGGTCTGCGCCCCCGCGTCGGCGGGTGTCACGCTGGCGCAGCGCAGCAGCGCCTGGGCCAGCGGCAACGGGTCGGTAAGCGGCGTGGATGAATTCAATCGCGCAGCAATTCGTTGATGGAGGTCTTCGCGCGCGTCCGTTCGTCCACGCGCTTGACGATGACGGCGCAGGCGAGGCTCGGGCCGGGCGAGCCGTCCGGCAGCGGTTTGCCGGGCAGCGAGCCGGGCACCACGACGGAATAGGCCGGCACGCGGCCGACGAAGATTTCGCCGGTGGCGCGGTCGATGATGCGGGTGGAGGCGCTGAGGAACACGCCCATCGACAGCACGCTGCCGCGCTCGACGATGACGCCCTCGACCACCTCGGAGCGGGCGCCGATGAAGCAATCGTCCTCGATGATGGTCGGATTGGCCTGCAACGGCTCCAGCACGCCGCCGATGCCGACGCCGCCGGACAGATGGCAGTTGCGGCCGATCTGCGCGCAGCTGCCGACCGTGGCCCAGGTGTCGATCATGGTGCCGCGGTCGACATAGGCGCCGACGTTGACGAAGCTGGGCATCAGCACCACGCCGGGCGCGATATAGGCGCTGGCGCGCACCACCGCACCGGGGACGGCGCGCAAGCCGGCCGCCTGGAATTGCTGCACGCCCCAATCGGCGAACTTCATGGCCACCTTGTCGAACACCGGCGCGCCGCCCGGCCCGGGCATCGGCATGCTGTCGTTCAGCCGGAACGACAGCAGGACCGCCTTCTTCAGCCATTCATTGACCGTCCAGCCGGATGCACCCGGTTCGGCCACGCGGGCCTGCCCGGAATCGAGCAAAGCCAGTGCCTGTTCCACCGCTTCCCGCGGCGCCCCGGTGGTGGTGGCGCTCAGCGTCTCACGGTTGTTCCACGCTTCTTCGATCGCCTGCCGCAACGTCTGGTCCATCCGCCTTCGCCCCGCTCTCGCCGGCGGACCATGCGCAGCGGTCGGTGCAGAGTCAATCAGCCGGCCGGGGGCAGGACGCGGCGCACGCGGCGGCGACGGGTGATAACCCGAAATTCATAGCAATCCGGTCGAATCATCGGCGGACCCGGGGATTCGACCATGACCGATGCCAACCGCCCGCCCGCCGATCGCCGCACTGACAGTTGCAACCCCGCCACGCTGGAGCCGCGGCCGGGTGCGGCGTTACGCGACGCGCTGCTGGACAGCCGGCAACGCTGGCGCGATCTGGTGACGCTTGCGGCCGACATCGCCTTCGAGACCGATGCCCTGGGCCGGTTGGTGTTCGTGGCGCCGGACCCGGTGCTGGGCTGGTCGGCCGGCACGCTGCTGGGCCAGACCGCCGACCTGCTGCTGGCCGACGCGGCCGGCGACGCCGGCTTCAACCCGTTCCGCCCGACAGCACCGGTGCGCCGCCGCCGCGCCTGGCTGCGGCGGCCCGATGGCGCCACCATCTGCGTCTCGTTTGCCGCAACCCCGCTGCTCGACGACCATGGCCGCATCGTCGGCGCGCGCGGCGTCGGCCAGGACGTGACCGAACAGGACGCGCACGAAGCGGCCGCCGCCGCCACGCTGCGCCGGGGCGAAGTGATCGACCATATCCTGTGGCGCATGCGCAAGGAGGTGCTGGCGCCACGCATGATGCAGGCGGTGCTGGAATCGCTCGGCCAGGCGACCAGCAGCGAGGGGTTGGCGGTGCTGGACGTGCTGGGCACCGGCTGCGAGCCGATCCTGCTGCATGCCCATGGCCGCCCGGCCAACTCCACGCTGCCGACCGCGATGGCGCTGCTGGAGCGGGGCGGCGACGATCCGGTGGACGGCGTGGCGTTCGACGGCAGGCTGGTGCTGGTCTGTCCCACCCAGACGCGCTTCGGCGAAGAGGCGGCGCTCGCGCTGTGGCGCCAGCCGGGCAGCCGGCCTTGGGACGGCGACGAGCGTATGCTCGCTTCCGCCACCACGGCGATCATCCGCGTCGTGCTGGAACACGACGCGATCCAGCGCGAGATGACGCGCCAGGCCCGCACCGACCCGCTGACGGGCCTGCTCAACCGCCGCGCCTTCATGGACGAACTGACCCGCCGGTTCGACCGGCTGGAGGTGGACGGCATCCCGGGCGCGCTGATGTATATCGACCTCGACAACTTCAAGGCGCTGAACGACGCACGCGGCCACGAGGCCGGCGACGAGGCGCTGCGGATCACCGGGACATTGCTGCTCGCCTCGGTGCGGCCGACCGATCTGGTGGCGCGGCTGGGCGGCGACGAGTTCGCGCTCTGGCTCGATGGGGCGGAAGAACTCGGGGCGGCCGAACGGGCCGAGGAGCTGCGTGTCCGCGGCCCGGCGGCGCTCTCGCATCTGTCGCCGGAGGGCGTCGCGAAGATCACCATGTCGATCGGCATCGCCGCACGCTGGCCCGGACGTGGCGAGGACGCGGAATCGCTGATGCAGCGCGCCGACGAGGCCATGTATTCGGTCAAGCGCACCGGGCGCGGGCATTGGCACGTCGCGCGGCCGGAGACGGCGCGATGACCGCGTCGCCGCCTGCCGCCGCCAGCGAGGCGGCGCGGGTGCGGACCCGGGCCGCGGTGCTGCACAAGCTGGAGGAGGCCGCGCGGGTGCGGCTGGGGGCCGCTGCCGACACCACGGCAGACATGCTGCGGGCGCTGGCCGAAGACCCGTCGGTCACGGTGCGGGCGGCGGTGGCGATGAACCGGGCCGCACCGGTCCAGGTGGACCAGTTGCTCGCCGGCGACACGGATGCGCGGGTGCGCACGCTGCTGGCGCGCAAGCTGGCCACCTTGCTGCCGAGCGTCCCGTCGATCGCACGCGATACGCTGCAAAGCCATGTCTTCACGATGCTCGCGGCCCTGATCGAGGATGAGGCGGTGCGCGTGCGCGCGGCCATCGCCGACGTGGTCAAGGACATGCCGCACGCGCCGCGCGCGCTGATCCTGCGGCTGGCGCATGACAGTTCCCTGCCGGTCAGCGAGCCGGTCGTGCGGCTGTCGCCGCTGCTGGCGCAGGAGGATCTGCTGGCGCTGCTGGCCGACGCCCACGCACCCGGCATCGCCACCGCGATGGCGCAGCGGGCCGGATTGTCGGAATCGGTGGCCGACCAGATCGCCGCCACGGCGGATACCCAGGCGATCGCGGCGCTGCTCGGCAACCGCTCGGCGGCGATCCGCGAGGCGACGCTGGATGCCTTGATCGATCGCGCGCCGCGCCACGCCGACTGGCACGAGCCGCTGGTGCGCCGCCCGGCGCTGTCCGCGCGCGCGGCACGCGCACTTTCGGAGATCGTGACGACTCAGTTGTTGTCGATCCTCGCCAGTCGCGGGGATCTCGGCGAGGACCTCACCTGGGATTTGCAGCGCCGGCTCGCCCAGCGCGTGGCCCAGCCGCCGAGCCCGGCCGATGCTCAGGCGCGGGCCTATGCCATGCTGGAGGACGGCAGCCTGACCGAGGCGGCCTTGCTGGCCGCCGCGCAGGGCGGCGACAGCGCGCTTTGCACGGCCATGCTGGCGCTCTCGGCCGAGGTGCCGCTGGCGGCGGCCGAGCGCGCGGCGACGCTGCGCAGCGCCAAGGGTGTGGTCAGCCTGGTCTGGAAGGCCGGCTTCACGATGCGCGTCGCCGGGGCGTTGCAGGCGTTGCTGTGCAACGCGGCGCCGGAGGCCGTGCTGCCGGGCCGCGACCCCGGCAGCTTCCCGCTCGCCATCGAGGAGATGCGCTGGCACATCGAATTCTTGCAGCGCGGTGGCAGGTAGGAGCTGGTCTGGAGGCTAGGCCTCGATACGCATGTCGAACGCCTTGCGCAATGCCATCTGCCCGGCGACGGTAATACTCACGGCGCGCGTGCCGTCGATCCGGTGCAACCACCCTTGCGCAAAGCAGGTTTGGCACAGCGCCGCGCCAACAGCGCCAGCGATGTGCGATCGCCGCTCGCTCCAGTCCAGGCAGGGGCGGCAAAACACCCGTCCACCGCCTCGACGGTTCGCGTGCGCCGTTGCCGCGTCGAGGTCCACGCCGATGCCACGCAGGAAGGCGGCTCCGACCTCGGTAAGAGCGCCACCATCCGGCGAGAGGTCGATCTGTCCGCGCTCCACCATTCGATCGGTCATCGCGACGGCGATCTGCCCGGCTAGATGGTCATAGCAGGTGCGAGCACGGCGTAGAGCCTTGTCACGCGGGCCGACCACGGTGGGTGCCTTCCGGCGTCCGCCGCCGCCATCGGCGAAACCGGCCGCCACCGACATGATGCCCTCCAGCATGTGCGCAACGGCCGGCGAGGCGAGGCGGTGGTAGCGGTGCCGCCCCTGACGCTCCATTGTCAGCAACCCCGCCTCCGTCAATCGGAGGAGATGGCCGCTCGCAGTCTGCGGTGTGATGCCGGCAGACTGCGCCAGCTCCGTCGCCGTGAGTGCGCGTCCGTCCATCAGCGCTGCGAGCATGTTGGCCCGGGCGGGGTCACCAACCAGGGCGGCTATCTCTGCGAAGGCGGAGGTACTGAGCATGGGGCCACGAGCCTCCTGACGAGGGTGCCTTTCGGCCAGTCATATGATGGCTCCGGCGGATCCATCCAAACACTTCTCAGGTCTCGGATTTGAACGTCCGTCCAAGGTCCGGCCCGGTGCCGAAGTAATGGCGAAACACGTAGAGCAGCGGGCTCCACTTCGCCGTGTCGATGTGGTTCGTGCCGGGAATGACGATGTTCCGGTGGGCATGTACACGCATGACCCGTACCTCGACAATTTGAAAAGCCTCGGGCCGGTCTTCTGGCCAGTCGGCGCCCGGGTCGTGAACAGCGACCACGCCCGCTTCGAATTGGATCGGGCATTCGGCGATCCGCAGCGGCCTCACCATGTCGGATTCCTGCGGGGTGAAGCCCGATGCCTCGAACTTTGCTGCCTCGAATTCGTAGCCAATCCTTGCCTTGTGGGGCGGAACCGGATTGCGCCCCGTGGCGCGTGCGATTGCTTCGACATTCGGCCAAATGGCGGGGGCAGGGAAGTTGATCACCAGTTCTCGTGATCGAACGACATTCTCCCGCCCCCGGCCCGTTGAACACATGCCTAAGACAACCCGATCGAAAAGTGCCCAGGCTGACGACATGGGAGAGATATTGGTTGTCCCATCCGGATTGAGGCTTGTGATGAGCGCAACAGGCGTACCGACGTAGAGAACAGTCGGATTAATGGCTATATGTTCATTGTCGTGCTGAAGCGTGGGACGTAGATCGGGTCCAATGGCCATCGTATTTCTCCTGGAGAACGGAGGCAATCTATCCGATTACTCCAGGGTCATGCTTCGGCCGTGGCCGAACTATGTGGCTGCAGCAAAGCCGGCCACATAGTTCGTTGGGGCGACAGCGTGATGCCGTCGATGTCTGGCCGCCTTGCGGTATCCTAGGATGACCGCTCCACGTATCCGGCGACGAAGCGTTCCAGCCGGTCCATGGCTTCGGTCAGGTTTTCCTCGCTCTTCGCGTAGCAGATGCGGATCAGCCTCTCGGCGCCGCGGCCGAACGAGGAGCCGGGCGCCATGCCGAGCCGGACGTCCTGCACCGCGCGCAGGCAGAATTGCAGCGTATCGGTGACGCCCTCGACTTCGAACATCGCGTAAAAAGCGCCGCTGTTGGGAATGTTGCGCACCCGAGGGATCGCGCCCAGCCGCTCGTTGGCGATCGCATGCGCCGTGCGGCAGCGATTGACGAAGAACGAAACGAATTCCTCGCCCTGGTCCAGCGCCGCGATGGCGCCGTGTTGCAGGAATTCGATGCCGCCGGACGTGTTGAACTGGATGATCTTCTCGAACGCATCGAGGCCGCCCGCCGGATACGTCACCCAGCCCATGCGCCAGCCGGTCATCGCCCATGCCTTGGAGAAGCTGTTGACCACGAAGACCGGGTCCTCCGGCCGCGCGATCTGCAGGAACGAGAATGCCACCGGGCGGTCGTAGACGATGCGGTGGTAGACCTCGTCGGACAGGATGGCGACGCCGCGCGCGCGGCAGAATTCCAGCAGCCGCTCGGCCTCCGGCCGTTCGATCTGCCAGCCGGTCGGATTGCCGGGGGAGGCGAGGTAGATCACCTTGGTCCGCTCGTCGCAGGCGGCGAAGACGGTGTCGAGATCGAGCCGCCAGCCGTCATTGCCCTGCGTCAGCATGACCTCGCGCACCGCCGCCCCGTTCATCTGCATGGCGCGCATGATGTTGGGCCAGGACGGCGTGATGGCGATGATGTTGTCGCCCGGCTGCACGGTGGCCTGCGCCACCAGCATGACCGCGTTCATGCCGGAGACGGTGACGGCGATCCGGTTGTCCGGGATTTCCACGCCGTACAGGCGGCGGAGGTAGCCGATCAGCGCCTGGCGCAGCGGCGGGATGCCGCGGTTGTCCGAATAGAAGGTGTGGCCGGCGTTCAGCGCGGCGGTGGCGGCGTCGCGGATGAACTGGGGCGTGGGCAGATCCGCCTCGCCGGCCCAGAGCGGGACCAGGTTCGGCAGATGGCGGCCGGCACGCCAGACCTCCAGGATCGGCGAATCCTCCAACGTCTCGATCTGCTGGCGGAATACACCCATCGTGTCTCTCCTGGCCCCGTGCGAAGCACGCATAGGAGGGGACGAGGCCGACCCGGTCAACAGTACGCTGGGCGGGGCTGCCCCGATGCGGCCTTACGCGGAACGTCACTCCAGCGATGGCCAGGGGCCAGGGCGACAGTCGTAGGGCGGAAACATCCCGCCTCTCGAACAATGAAAGAGGCGCGATGCTCCCGCCCTGCACGCGGAGCGGTAACAGGTTGGCGGCGCTAACTCGCCTCAGTCGGTATCGTCCTCGTACCAGGTGCGGCCGTCGCGCTCGATCAGCGCGATCGCGGCGCTCGGCCCCCAGGTGCCGGCGGTGTACGGCTTCGGCGGTTCGGTGACTGGCCGCCCAGGCCTCCAGGATCGGGTCGATCCAGGTCCATGCGGCCTCCACCTCGTCGCGGCGCATGAACAGCGTCTGGTTGCCGCGCACCACGTCCAGCAGCAGCCGCTCATAGGCATCCGGGTTGCGCACGTTGAACGCGGCTGGCGAAGCTCATGTCGAGCGGCACGTGCTGCAGGCGCATGCCGCCGGGCCGGGATCCTTGATCATCAGCCACAGCTTCACGCCTTCGTCCGGCTGCAGGCGGATCACCAGCCGGTTCGGCGTCGATCGGGCCGGCGCCGCGGTCGAACACCGAATGCGGGATCGGCCGGAACGCGACGACGATTTCCGACACGCGGCTCGGCCAGGCGCTTGCCGGTGCGCAGGTAGAACGGCACGCCGGCCCAGCGCCAGTTGTCGATTTCCGCCTTCAGCGCGACGAAGGTCTCGGTGCGGCTGGACGGCTTGCCGAGCTCCTCCAGGTAGCCCGGCACCGGCCCGCCGGCCGATGCGCCGGCACGATACTGGCCGCGCACGGTGTTCTCGCTGCGACCGCGTCGCGGCGTCGATCGGCTTCAGCGACTTCAGCACCTTCAGCTTCTCGTCGCGCACCGCATCGGCGGCCAGCGAGGTCGGCGGCTCCATCGCCACCAGGCACAGCAGCTGCAGCATGTGGTTCTGCACCATGTCGCGCAGCGCGCCGGCGGTGTCGTAGTAGCCGGCGCGGCCCTCGACGCCCAGCGTCTCGGCGACCGTGATCTGCACATGGTCGATATGCGCGGCGTTCCACAGCGGCTCGAACAGCGCATTGGCGAAGCGCAGCGCCATCAGGTTCTGCACCGTCTCCTTGCCGAGATAATGGTCGATGCGGTAGACGCGCTCCTCGGGGAACACCGCGCCGATCGCGTCGTTGACCGCGGTGGCCGACTCCAGGTTTTTGCCGATCGGCTTCTCCATCACGACGCGCGATTTCGGCGTGGCGAGCTTGTGGCGGCCGAGTTCGGCGCAGATCGGGCCGAACAGGTCGGGGCCGGTGGCGAGATAGAACACCCGGATGCGATCGGGCTGGTCGGCCAGCGCCTGGGCCAGATCCCCCCAGCCCTCGTCGCCATCGGCCTGTACCGAGACATAGCCGATGCGGGCGAGGAAGCGGTCCACCGTGCCTTCCGGCCGCTGTTCAGGCTTGACGAAACTCTCCAGCCAGCCGCGCGCCAGCTCGCGATAGGCGGAGTCGGACATGCGGCGGCGCGAGGCGCCGAGGATGCGGGCACTCGGCGGGATCTGGCCGGCCTCGTCGCGGTGGAACAGGGCGGGGATCAGCTTGCGGGCGGCGAGGTCTCCGGTGGCTCCGAAGACGACCAGATCGAACGGATCGACGGCGATGACGCGGGCAACCATGGTGCTCATTCCCTGACAAAGGTACGGCGCCGCCCCAGCGACCGGCGCCCTTCCCCCCTATAGGCGTTCGGCGTGGCGGCGCTCAGTTGCGGCCCGAGGTCCAGCCTTTGTAATCGCCCATGTTGTCGCGCGTCGCCGACCCGAAGTCCATCAGCCGCGCTGCGCCGGCGATCAGACCGTCTCCGCCACCGCGGGCGGTGCCATCGCGCCGGTCATCATCGCCACGGCATCCGACATCGAATGCAGCTTCGGGTCGATCACGGCCAGCCGACGGCCGAGGCGGTGGATGTGGACACGGTCGCACACCTCGAAGACCTGCGGCATGTTGTGGCTGATCAGCACGATCGGCAAGCCGCGACGCTTCACGTCTTTGATCAACTCCAGCACGCGCCGCGATTCTTTCACGCCAAGGGCCGCCGTCGGCTCGTCCATGATGACCACCCGGCTGCCGAACGCCGCCGCCCGGGCCACGGCCACGCCCTGGCGCTGGCCGCCCGACATGGTCTCGATCGTCTGGCTGATGTTCTGGATCGTCATCAGTCCGAGCTCGCTGAGCTTGGCGCGTGCCTGCCGTTCCATCGCCGCGCGGTCGAGCTTGCGGAACACGCGCCCCAGGATGCCGGGCGAGCGGATCTCGCGGCCGAGAAACAGATTGTCGGTGATGCTCAACGCCGGGGAGAGCGCGAGCGACTGGAACACCGTCTCGATCCCGCATAGGCGGGCATCCTGCGGCGAGCGGAAATGGACCACCTTGCCGTCAAGCCGGATCTCGCCCTCGTCCGGAATGACGGCGCCGTTCAGCGTCTTGATCAACGAGGTCTTGCCGGCGCCGTTGTCGCCGATCACGCCGAGGATCTCGCCGGGATAGAGATCGAAGTCGCAATGGTTCAGCGCGGTGACGCGGCCGTAGCGTTTGACCAGGCCACGCGCGGACAGTACCGGTTCGGGGTGCGGGCGGGAGAGTACGGCGGACACGGCGGCGCTCATGCCGAGACCCTCCTGATCCACTGGTCGGTGGTGACGGCGGCGATGCTCAGCACGCCGACGGCGAGATCCTGCCACAGCACCTCGACGCCCGAGATCGACAGGCCGCTGCGGAAGACGCCGACGATCAGCGCACCCAGCAGCGTGCCGACGATGGAGCCGCGGCCGCCGAACAGGCTGGTGCCGCCGATCACGACGGCGGTGATGCTGTCGAGGTTGGTGGTCTGGCCGGCCTGCGGGCTGATCGAGCCGATGCGGCCGATGAACACCCAGCCGGCCACCGAGCAGATCGCCCCCGCGGTGACGTAGACCGAGAGCAGCGTCGGCTTGGTGCGGATGCCGGCCAGCGTGGCGGCTTCCGGGTCGTCGCCCAGCGCGTGCACATGGCGGCCCCACGCCGTCCAGTTCAGCACGTACCAGAACGCCACGAACAGCAGCACCATGAAGATCGAGCCGTACATGAAGCGCGCGCCCGCGAACGAGAAGGCGGTGCCGAACCATTGCAGCGCCGGGGCAGCGTCCTCGATGTCCTGCGAGCGGATCGTGGCGCTGTCGGAATACCAGAGGTTGATGGCGTAGAAGATGTTCCAGGTGCCGAGCGTCACGATGAACGGCGGCAGCCGCACATAGGTGACCAGTGCGCCGTTGATCGCGCCGCAGATCAGGCCGACCGCAAGCCCGCCTGCCAGCCCCACGATCGCGGGCTGGCCGTGTGCCACGGTCCATTCGCCCATCACGACGGTGGACAGCACCAGGATGGCGCCCACCGAGAGATCGATGCCGGCGGTCAGGATCACCAGGGTCTGCGCCACACCGACCAGCGCGATGATGGTGACCTGCTCCAGCACGGTGGACAGCGTCGAGACGGTCAGGAAGTGCGGCGCGCCGTACCAGCCGAATACCAGCACGCTGAGCACCAGCACCAGCAGCGGCACGGTGGTGGGGAAATTGTGCAGGAAGTGCTGCAACCGCTGGATCGGGTTGTGGCCCGCGGTGTCGAACGACGCGACAGCCTGGTCCGCCGCCGCCGCCGCGCGCTCGAACTCCGCGGCGGCCGAGGCAGCATCGGGCACGGTGTTGCTCATGTCCCCTCCCTGATGTCCCGGACTGACGCCGGCTTCGCTTTGGGACGCTTGGGAAGCGGCCAGAAGCCGCTTCCCGGATATCGATGGTGGAGTCAGATGGCGGTACGGATCAACCCCAGCACTTCTTGAGGCCCTCGGCGCTCGTGATCGAGGGGACGCCCGGCACCGGATGGTCGGTGATGAGCTGCTCGCCGGTGTCGAGGTTGGTCGGCTTGGCGCCGGTCTTGGCGAAGGCCGCGATCGCCTCGATGCCCTTGGAGGCCATCAGCAGCGGGAACTGCATCGAGGTGGCGCCGATCCTGCCGGCCTTGACGTTCTTCACGCCCGGGCAGCCGCCGTCGATCGAGACGATCATCACGCTCTTGGTCTTGCCGGCGGCCTTGAGCGCCTGGTAGGCGCCGGCCGCGGCCGGTTCGTTGATGGTGTAGACGAGGTTGATGCCGGGGTCGCGCTGCAGCAGGTTCTCCATCGCACTCTGGCCGCCTTCCTCGGCGCCGCCGGTCACGTCGTGGCCGACGATGCGGGCGTCCTTCTCGCTGCCATCGACCCCCTTGTTCGGCACGTCGATGCCGAAGCCGGTGAGGAAACCGGTGTCGCGCAGCACGTCCACCGTGATGTTGTCCTTGCTCAGATCAAGCATCGCGATCTTGGCGTCGGCCGCCTTGGGGCCCAGCGTTCCCTTCGCCCATTGCCCGATCAGTTCGCCTGCCTTGAAATTGTCGGTGGCGAAGGTCGCGTCGGCGGCGTCGGCCGGGTTCAGCGGCGTGTCGAGCGCGATCACGATCAGCCCGGCCTTGCGCGCCTTCTCGATCGACGGGACGATCGCCGAGGAGTTGTTCGGGGTGATCAGGATGCCCTTGGCGCCGGCCGAGATCAGGTTCTCGATGGCGTCCACCTGGGACTGGTTGTCGCCGTCCACCTTGCCCGCGAAGGTCAGCAGCCGCAGGCCGAGCTTCTGGGCTTCCGCCTCGGCGCCCTGCTTCATCTTCACGAAGAACGGATTGTTGTTGGTCTTGGTGATCAGCCCGACCGTGACTTCCTCGGCCGAGGCGACATGCGCGCCGATGAAGGCACAAGCGGTAAGCGCAAGCGCGGTTGTGGACAGCAGCCGGATGGTCTTCGACATTTTTCTCTCTCCCAGGGACGCAGTTTGGCAGGCACGTGGGCAGGCGCCGCGACGGGTGGCCATGCCGGGCGGCCGGCGCGATATTCGTCTGGCGCTAAGTCGCCGTCAGGATAAAAGCGTAAAGCGCATCGACATGTCAACGACATTGAAGAAAATAATTATATTACACAGAATAAATCGAAACGAAGTCAATAAAATAGCGTCCGGCGTCGGCCGGACCGCTTGTCGCGGCATGCGTGCCGACCGCAACCGCGGACGGGCCCGCTCAGGCGACCAGCGCGTACGGGGCGCCGCTGCTCGACCCCTGGCCCTGTCCGCCGGAAGGGCCGCGGGCTTGCAGGCTGCCGGCGCCGGGACCGAAATTGAGCAGTAGCGGCAAGGTCGCGGCACCGATGGCGCCGGCCATGGCGCCGAAGCTGCCACGCAGCAGCGCGGGCGGCGTGCGCGCCTCGGCAACTGAAGCCGCGAGGCGCGGCGCGAGCCGCGCGATCAGCCGGTCCACCCAGGCGCGCGGCAGATCGCTGTCGATCACGATGGTGGGGACGTCGAGCAAGGCGCCCGCTGTCAGCAACGGTTCGATCAGCGCGTCGACGCAGTCTTCGAGCCATTCCTCGGCGGCCGACGTGACCTGCACGCTTTCCAGCCCGTCGAGCCCGGCGACCGTCACGCCGCGATGGCGCAGGTGGCGCAGCAGCGCGTTGAGCGAGGCGCGGCCGAGCAGGATGTCGCGTCCGCCGCGTTTGACGGCCGAGGAGAGCGTCGAGGCGGCGACCGGGATCATGCCGATATCGGCGGCATTGCCGTGGCGGCCGCGCACTGCCTGACCGCCAAGCACCAGCCCGCCACCGATGGCAGGGCCGATGAAGACATACAGGAAATCGTCCTGCGTGCGGCCGTGACCGTGGAACAGTTCGGCGATGGCCGCCGCCGTGCCGTCATTCTCTTCGACCACCGGCAGGCCGCAGTCGCGCTCCAGCGCCGCGCCGAACGCGGCCTCGTCCCAGGGCGCGAAGGCTTCGGCCGACAGGTCGAGTTCGGTGAGCCAGCTGCCGAGATTGTAGGGGCGGCCGAGGCCAACCCCGGCGATGCGCCGGCGCCGTCCGGCCGGCACCAAGGCCACCATCCGCTCGATGTCCTCGCGCACGAGCTGCAATGTCTGGTCGGGCGGCGGCAGCGCCTGATCGTGGGTGTTGTGGGCCAGCACGTTGCCGCCGAGATCGATCAGCGCGGTCTCGATCCGGGTGCGGTCCAGCCGCACGCCGATGGCGAACGCGCCGCGGGCGTCCAGCCCCAGCATGGTCGCCGGCTGGCCGCGCTGGCCCTGGTGCTTCTTGCCCAGCGTGCGCACCAGCCCGCCACGCTCCAGCTGCTTGATGATCTCGCCCACCGCCGTGTTGGTCAGCCCCGCCGCGCGCGCCAGATCGGCACGCGACGCCTCGCCCAGCCGGCGCAGGCGTTGCAGGATCAGCCGTTCATTGTAATGCCGGATATGGACCGATGAGGCCCCCTGACCGACACGCGGACTGGGCATGCGCGGACGTTTCCTCGTCAGGCCAGTTGCGGCCGTTTTTATTGTTCAATCACTCTGGATTAAGAACCGCGCCCCGGTCGCTTGTCAACAGCTCGCTTGCCAACAGGCCGCTTGTCAACAGGTCGCCTGCCAACCGGCTGCTTGCCAGGAGCCGGATGGCGATCATACTCGGGCGTATTCTTCCGGAGACTGCGCAATGGCCGCCCTCGACACGATCCGCACCTATCACGATGCCCTCACCGCGGTCCGCCGCGATATCCATGCGCATCCGGAACTTGGTTTCACCGAGCATCGGACATCCGAACTGGTGGCGCGCGCGCTGGAGGAGTGGGGCATCGAGGTGCATCGCGGCGTCGGCGGCACCGGCGTGGTCGGCGTGCTGCGGCGGGGCAACGGGCAGGCGACGATCGGGTTGCGTGCCGACATGGATGCGCTGCCGATCCACGAGGCGACCGGGGCGGCCTATGCCAGCCGCACGCCGGGCGTGATGCATGCCTGCGGCCATGACGGGCACACGACGATGCTGCTGGGGGCGGCGCGCTACCTGGCGGCGGAGGGCCGCTTCAACGGCGCGGTCACGTTCATCTTCCAGCCGGCCGAGGAAGGGCTGGGCGGCGCGCAGGCCATGCTGCGCGACGGTCTGTTCAGCCGCTTTCCGTGCGACGCGGTGTTCGGCATGCATAACCGGCCGGGCCTGCCGATCGGCCAGTTCGCCATCCGACCCGGGCCGATGATGGCCGGCGGCGGGTTTTTCGACATCACCATTACCGGGCGCGGCGCGCACGGGGCCCGGCCGGAGACCGGGATCGACCCGGTGCTGGCGGCCTGCCATGTGGTGACCGCGCTGCAATCGGTCGTGGCGCGCAATGTGCCGCCCGCCGACACCGCTGTGCTCAGCGCCACGTCGGTCACCGGCGGCGATGCCTACAACGTGATACCGCAGACGGCGCTGATCCGCGGCACGGCACGGGCCTACCGCGCCGAGACGCTTGCGCTGCTGGAGGAATGCCTGCGCCGGGTGGCCGGCGGCGTCGCCGCCGGGCTGGGCGCCAGTGCCGAGGTGGATTGGCGCCTGCTGTTCGCGCCGCTGGTCAACGACCCGCAGCAGACCGAGGCGTTCGCCGAAGCCGCCGATGCGGTGGTGGGCGGGTCGCTGGTCGACCGCGACGGGCCGGCCGTGATGGGCTCGGAGGATTTCAGCTTCATGATGGAAGCGGTGCCGGGGGCCTATATCAACATCGGCAACGGCGACAAGGAAGGCAGCTGCGGCGTGCACAACCCGGGGTACGACTTCAACGATGCGGCCCTGCCATATGGCGCGGCGCTATTCGCCGAACTGGTGGAACGCAAGCTGCCCCAGGGGATCGCCTGATCAGGCCGTGAAGCGGCCATAGGCACGGAACGGGCCGTGCAGCGGGCGCGGTAGAACGCTGAGCGCGTGGGCGGTGGCCAGCAGCACGGCGCGCCGCGCGCTGGGGCGGTCGGCGAAGGAGCGCCGCAGCCACGCCAGCCCGTCGGCGCGCTTGCCGTGGCGGAGCAGTTCGCGCCCGACGATCCAGCGGTTCTCCGCCTCGGTGCGCGGGCGGAGCCGGGCGGCCTGGGCGTCACCGAGCTGCGCGATCACGACGGGATTGCTAAAGATCGCCGTCATGCAGGGCGCGAAGGCCTGCGGGTTGCTGGCCATCTTCAGATAGGCGCCGCCGCCGCGCTGGCGCACGAACAGAAGCGGCGCGGCGCCGGGCACGACCGCGAAGCGGCCGCATACGGCTAGCCGGCACCAGTACTCCCAGTCCTCCCCATAGACGATGTCGCGGCGGAACATCCCCGCGCGCGCGATCGCCGCACGGCGGATCAGCATATGGCCGCCATTGGCGAACAGGTTGCGCACCACCAGCCGGCGCAGGATGTCGCCGCACGGGAACGGCCCCGCCTTGATATCGACCACCCTGCTGCCATCCTGGGGGACGAAGCAGTAGGCACCATAGGCCGCGACGGCATCGTGCTGTTGCAGCGTGGCAGCCAGACGGGCCAGCGCATCCGGCGCGAGCCAGTCGTCGCCGTCCAGGAACATGACCGCATCCCCGTCCATCTCGGCGATGCCACGGTTGCGTGCCGCGGAAACGCCGGCGTTGGGTTGGCGGATCAGCAGGATGCGAGGATCGGCGAAGCCATCAATCACGGCGGCGGTATCGTCGGTGGAACCGTCGTCGACCGCAATCAACCGCCAGTCGGTGTGCGTCTGCGCACAAACCGACGTGAGCGTCGCCGCGATGAACGGTCCCACGTTGAAGGCGGGCGTGATGACTGTGATCCGCATGCGTCACATTGTAACAGCTTGCGCGCGCCTGCGGTGGGGCTGACCCGAACGTGATGCAGTCGCATGCCAGTCGGCAACCGTAGGGTGATATATTGCGTTTGCAGGCAACACGCGTCGGGGGCGTGGGACGATGAAGCACATTGCCGGAGCGGCGGGGCCGAAGGCGGATGATTACGATGCCGACGTGGTGATCCTGTCGATGGATCGGGTGGCGGAGACCGAGCAGGCGATTGCCTCCGCGCTCGCGCAGACCGGTGTGTCGCACCACATCTTTGTGATCGATCAAGGTTCAACACCGGAAAATCTGGCGCGGCTGGCCGGCAGTATGGCCGATCGGAATAATGCCACGCTGGTGCAGCTGGAGCGCAACTTTGGCGTAGCCGGTGGGCGCAACCGTGGCAGCGCGCTGGGGCACGGGCGCGTCATCGTGGCGCTCGACAACGATGCCGAATTCGCCGACAGCGCGACGCTGGCACGTGCCGTGGCGGCGATCGACGAGGACCGGCTGCTGGCGGCGATCGGCTTCCGCATCGTCGTTCATGCCGATGGCAGCGACGACCTTTCCTCCTGGGGGTATCCGTCCAGCCTGTTGCCGCGAGCCGGCGAAAGCTTTGACTCGGCGACGTTCGTAGGCGCGGGGCACGCCATCAAGCGCCGCGCGTGGCATGACGCCGGCGGCTACGACGATGCGCTGTTCTTCTGTTGGGAGGAGTTCGATTTCGCGCTGCGTGCGATCGATCGCGGCTGGCATGTCCGTTATCGCGGCGACATCGTCGTGCGGCACAAGGTAAGCCCCGAGAAGCGGTTCGCATGGTCCGGCACGCGCTGGTTCTATTTCGTGCGCAACCGGCTGTACATCGGCCGCAAATCAGGTGAAAGCTGGCTGGGGCTGATGCCGCGCTATGCCGGCTATCTGGCGCGCGGCGTGCGCAATGGCGTTGCCGTGCAGACCCTGAAGGCGCTGCCGGCGGCGATGCAGCTTGCCGCGACCACACCGCGCCACCGCCTGACGCAGCAGGCCCGCCAATACCTCGCCCGCAACGACCGCGCGCACCGCGGATCGAGTTTTACCAGATTGCGCCGCGAGGTTCTCGCAGTGTTGCCGGGGCGGGCCTAGCGCGCGCGAAGCGTTCGCGCAGCAGCAGCGCGAACACCGGCGGGTTGTCGCGCAGATAGCGCCGCGCCAGCCGCTGCGGATCGCCGGCCAGCCGGTGCAGCCATTCCAGCCCGGCGCGCTGTACCCAGGCCGGCGCGCGCTGCTGCTTGCCGGCCAGAAAATCCAGGCTTGCGCCGATGCACAGGCCGGTGCCGACGGCGCGGCCGGTGGCAGCGACGGCAGCAGCCAGAAGCTCCTGTTGCGGCGAGCCGACAGCGAGAAACACCAAGCGTGCAGGGTGTTCCAGCACGAAGTCCACCACGCGCTGCATCTGCACGGGGTCGCGCGCGAAGCCCATCGGCGGATCGAAATGCGCCGGCGGCGCGATGCCGCAGCGAGCGACCAGCGCCGGCAGATGAGCTTCCCGCAGACCGATGATGGTGACACGTTCGCCCGGCATGACATGGCCGGTAAGCAGACGCTCGGTGAGGTCGCTACCGGTGGTCACACGCGGCGCGGGGAGGCCCAGCAACCCGGCGGCGCGGGCGACGACACGGCTGTCCATCAGGCACATTGCCGCGTCACGATACACCGGCAACAACGCCGGCTGGCGCGCGAGACGGACCAGATGGTCCGAGTTCGGTGTGACGACATAGCGGAACGGTGCGTTTGCCTCGCGCGCAGCGATCAGCGCCACGGCTTCGGCCGGTGTGACATCGGTGAAGTCGAGGTCCAGCAGCGTCACGCGCGGTGGCTTAGCCATGGTCGGACATCCCCAATGCCTTTAGCAGCGCCGGGTCGAGCGGCGCGGGCGAATGAATGTCGAATCCCATGCTGTCGTCGTAGCCCCAGATGGCCCAGCCGATTCCGTTCGCCTCGAACGCGCGGCGCATGGTGGAGATCCAGGTGAACCGCGTGGCGGGCGGCAGGCGGTCGCTGGCGCCGAACTCGCCGGCGACGAGCGGAACCTGGTTGCGCCGACCCCATTCGGCGGCCTGTCCGACCATTCCTTGCAACTTCGCCACGGTCCAGTTTTCGGTGCAGTAATACCGGATCACGTCGGCGGTGCGCTTGTCGGTGGTGGCGGCCACGGCGGCATCGCAGGCATGCGGGCCGGTGACCGGAAACGGCAGGCGGCGCAGCGCCGCAGATTGCAGCGATGTATCGAAGCTGCCCAGCGTGGTGAGAACCGGCGGATCATAGGTGTGGAACGAGTAGACGACATTCTTGTCGGCGACCGGATGCAATCCGACCAGCCCGTCGATGGCGCCCCAGTGGTTGCCGGTGAGCACCACCGTCGCATTCGGCAGCGCAGACCGTATGCGGGCCAGCACGCTGTCTTGCAGCGCCTGCCATTCAGGCTCCCGGCCCTGGAACACCGGCTCGTTCAGCACCTCGGGGAAAACCATGCCGGTGGGTAGCGGGCGCAGGCGTTGCGCCAGTGCGCCCCACAGGTCCTGAAGCTGGCTCCGTTCGAGCGGGGAGTTCTCCAGATCCCAGGTCTGCGGATGCCACCCGACCATGACCGCGAGTCCGTGACGCTCGATACGGCGGATCGCCTCCACCAGCAGCGCCAGTCGATGGGCATCGGGCTGGCCCTGGCCGTTGAGCATCAGTTCCGGCTGCACGGCGAGGCGCACGAACCCGAAGCCGGCGTTGCGCAATTCCGTGAGCGCCACATCGTCGATGTCGTCACGGAAATACGCGTCGTCCTGGCGCGCGGGATAGCGGAACCAGTTCGTGAAGTTCACGCCGTGCGCCAGACGGTGCAGCCGCTCGGCCGGCACCTGCGCATGGACGGGCGCGACGCCGCACAGGAACGCGATCAGGGCGAGGGCGGCCCAGCGAGGGTCTCGAACCATTGACGATCGTTCACATTACGCCGCCGGCCGATCCGACGGACGGGACGATCATAACGGCGCGGTGGCCTCGCGGCGCACGCGAAACCGTGTGACCACCGCAATGTGAGCGGCCGTCAGCCGCGCATGCGCGAACCCTGCCGGGGTCGAACGATGCTTCGGCCGCGATCGTGGCGCGGCGTCGCGCGCCCAGCATCTCGATGCCGAACGCGTCGTTACTTCGTGCCAGTTCCGCCGGCACATAGGCCAGCGCGACGGACTTGCCGGTCCAGTGCGCGTAGCCGCCTGAGGTGACCCAGCCGACGGTCTTGCCGTCGTAGCTCACCGGTTCGTCGCCGACTGACGTCCGCACCGAACTCTTCGACCAGCAACGTCACCAGCTTCAGCTTGCCGCCCTGTTCCTTCTCGCGCCAGCGCGGCCTCACGGCCGATGAAATCGCCCTTCTTGAAGTTGACGAAGCGGCCGAGCCCGGCCTCGAACGGCCCGTAAATCGGTCGGTATTCGCGCGCCCAGGTGCCAAAACTCTTTTCCAGGCGCATCGAGTTCAACGCGCGCAGGCCGACATGCTTGATGCCGAACGCGGCGCCCTCGGTCGAGCAGCAGGTCGTACAGCGCCATCTGATAATCGGGCGAGATCCAGAGTTCGTAGCCGAGATCACCGGTAAAGCTGATGCGGCCGACGAAGGCCGGCACCATGCCGATGTCCATGCGGCGATAGCTCATGAACGGGAATGCGGCCGAGGACAGATCCTCGCCGCTGAGCTTTGCCAGCAGCGCGCGTGACTTCGGCCCGGCGACCGACAGCCCGACCAACGACGTGCGCAACGAGCGGATCGTCAACGCCCGATTCCGGGGCGATGCGACTTCCCACCAGCGCATGTGATACTGCTCGGCCGGGCCGCTGCCGAACACATGGAACGTGTCCGGCCAAGGCGGCGCGACCGTGAAGTCGCCGATCAGCTTGCCCGTTGATCGTTCAGCATCGGCGTCAGCACGATGCGCCCGACCTGCCGGCATGCGGTTGGTCAGCATGCGGTTGAGGAAGTCTTCAGCGCCTGTGCCCGAGAATTCGTATTTGGCGTAGCCGCTCGTGTTCAGCAGGCCCACGGCGGTGCGCACCGCGCGGCATTCGTCGGCCACCGGGCCGTGCGCGTTGGAGCGGCGGAACGTGACGTCCTCGCGGGCTTCGGTGCCGGCAGGCGCGAACCAGAGCGGGTATTCGAGGCCGAACGAACGCCGAACACCGCGCCGTTCGCCTTCAGCCGGTCGTAGATCGGCGTCGTGCGCAGTGGGCGGGCCGCCGGCAGTTCCTCGTTGGGGAACGTCACGCGGAAGCGGCGGCCGTAATTCTCCCGCACCTTGGCGTTGGTGTAGGCGAGCGTCGCCTAGTCGCCGAAACGGGCGACATCCATGCCGAATACGTCGAAGCCGGGATCGCCATGCATCATCCAGCTGGCCAGCGCGAGGCCGACGCCGCCGCCCTGGCTGAAACCGGCCATCACGCCGCAGGCGACCCAGAAATTGCGCAGGCCGCGCACCGGCCCGACCAGCGGATTGCCGTCCGGCGCGAAGGTGAACGGGCCGTTGACGATGCGCTTGATGCCGGCATCGGCCAGTGCCGGGAAATGCGTGAAGCCGACTTCCAGATTCTCCGCGATGCGGTCCAGATCCGGCGGCAGCAGTTCGGCCGAGAAATCCCAGGCGTCTGCTTGCGGCGACCACGGCACGCCGTTGTGTTCGTAGGTGCCGAGCAGGAAGCCACGCCGTTCCTGACGCAGATAGATCTCGCCTTCGAAGTCCAGCACGTGCGGAGTATTCCTCGGCGGCCAGCAGGCTGCGGCACGTCCTCGGTCAGCAGGTACTGGTGCTGCATGGCAAGGATCGGCAGTTCCAGGCCGACCATGCGGCCGACTTCACGTGCCCACAGCCCACCGCAGTTCACGACGTGCTCGGCGTCGATCGTGCCGTTGGTGGTCACGACATCCCAGCCGCCATCCTCGCGCTGCGTCAGTTCCTCCACCTTGGTCTTGCGGTAGATCTCCGCGCCCGCGATGGTGGCCGAGCGCGCATAGGCGTTGGTGGTGCCGGACGGGATCGAGATGGCCCTCGAACGGATCGCACATCGCGCCGAGGAAGTGCGATTTCGTCGATGCATCGGCACGCGCCGCGCCGCCTCGTCGATGCTGACCATTTCGCGCGTCGAGGCCGAGATAGCGTGCCGCGCGCCACGGCCATGTGCAGCCAGTCCATCCGCTCCGGCGTGCCGGCGAGCACGTAGGCCGCCGGGCACGTGCAGGCTGCAGGACTGGCCGGAGATCGCTTCGATCTCCTTGTACAACTCGATCGTGTATTTCTGCAGCTTGGCGACGTTGGGATCGCCGTTGAGCGTATGCATGCCGCCGGCCGCGTGCCAGGTGGAGCCGCAGGTGAGCTCGTCGCGTTCCAGCAGCACCACGTCCTTCCAGCCGAGCTTGGTGAGGTGGTACAGCACGCTGCAACCCGACCACGCCGCCGCCGATCACCGCGACCCGAACATGCGATCTTCATCGACTGCATCTCCCTCGTTGCGCGGTCCTCGATGAGGGCGGACGCGGCTTGGCTGAACCATTCGAGCAGGAAGGCGGCAAGCGGCGCTCCACATGCAGGCGGAAGCTCTGGTCGCGCCCGTGGCATACAGCACCACGTGCACGCCGCCGAACAGGGTCTGGGCGCAGCGTCCGGGCGCCAGCACGCTCCGGCCCGGCGAGCGTGCAGCCGATGGCGACGATGTCGGGCGCACGTGGGCCGGCGATTTCGAACAGCGCAAGCCCGTCGGTCACGTCCGAGACGAAGCCATAGCCGTCGGTGTCGGCGTTGCGGAGTCCGACACCAGCAACGCCCGATCGGGCGCGAGCCAGAGCAGGTACGGGTCGTTGCCCAGCGCGGTGTTTGGCGAAAGCTCGGCGCCGCGCGTCACGTAGAACTGCGCCGCCGGATCGAGCAGCCGGACGGTGACGCCGGGCGCGGTCGCGGCCGGGTCGGCGGCGCCAAGCTGGGCGCGGACGGGCAGGCGGGCCAGTTCAGCCATGCAGTCTGCTCCCCGGCCGGATCGTAGAACACGGGCGAGGCGACGCGTGCGCGTGTGGTCTGGCCGAGATGGAACAATTCGACCTCATCGCCGGCCTCCGCACGGGCGCGGCCGCGTTCGACCATGCCGAGCGCGATCGAACGGCCGAGCGCCGGGCTGTAGCAGGCGCTGGTGACCCAGCCGATGCTGCGCGGCGTGCCGCCCGCGCGTTCGATGGCGTGGGCGCCGACATGCGGCACGAAGCCGGGATCGAGCGGCAGCAGGCCGACGAACTGGCGGCGATCCTTGCGCAGCGCATCCGGCGTCAGCAGCGAACGCTTGCCGACGAAATCCACTTCTTTGGCGCGCAACGGGCCGGAGACGCCGAGATCGTCGGGCAGGGTCATGCCGTCGGTATCGGTGCCGATCAGGATGTAGCCTTTTTCGGCGCGCAGGACGGACAGCGATTCGATCCCGTACGGCGTGATGTCGAACGCCGCGCCCGCCGCGCACAGGCGCCGCCACAGCGCCGCACCGTAGCCGGCTGGGACCGAGACTTCGTAGCTGCGCTCACCGGTAAAGCTGACGCGTGCGATGCGGCCGGCGACGCCGAGGATCGTGCCGGTCGCGAAGGCCATGTGCGGCAGGGCGTCCGGCGACAGGTCGATATCGGTCAGCGGCGCCAATACGTCGCGCGAGCGTGGTCCGCTGACCGCGAACGTGGCCCAGGCGCCCGTTACGTCGTGGAACGCGACGCGCATCGCCGGATATTCGGTCTGCCGCCATGCCTCCAGCATCGCCAGCACGCCGGCTGTGTGGCTGGAGGATGGCGAGAGCAGATAGCGGTCCGGGGCGAGGCGTGCGACCACGCCGTCATCATAGACGATGCCGGCCTCGCGCAGCAGCAGCACGTAGCGCAGGCGGCCCGGCTTCAGGTTGGCGAGTTCGTTGTAGTAGATCAGGTTCAGGAACGAGGCCGCGTCCGGCCCGTCGACGACGATCTTGCCGAGGCTCGAGCCGTCGAGCAGGCCGACACTTTGCCGTGCGGCGGTGGCCTCGCGCCGGATCGCCTGTGCCGGAGTCTCGCCGGGCGCGGATAGCAGGCGGGTCGCCACCAGCCGCCGTATTCGCGGATGTCCGCGCCCAGCGCGACATGTTCGGCATGCGCGGGCAGGCGTCGCCAGGGCGCGTACAGCGTGCCGTGGCGCAGTCCGGCGAACGCGCCGAGCGTGGTGGGCGTGTAGGGCGGGCGGAACGTTGTCGTGCCGACCTGCGGGATGTCGCGGCCGGTGAATTCGGCCAGCAGCGCGAGGCCGTTCACGTTGCTGGTCTTGCCCTGGTCGGTGGCCATTCCGAGCGTGGTGTAGCGCTTCAGATGCTCGACCGAGCTGTAATTTTCCCGCGCCGCCAGCGCCACATCCTTGACCGTGACGTCGTTCTGCAAATCGAGCCACTGGCGCGCGGAGCTGATCGGCACGCGCCAGTAGGCGCGGATGGGCGTTACGGCTGTCGCTTCGGGTGCTTCGCGGGGCCGCGAGCGCGACGCTGCCGCCAAGTGCGGCCGCCGCCGCGCTGCCGGCGGCGTGGCCGGCGGCAAGGCAGCCCGCGAGGCTGGACGTTCCGGTGATGGCGCCGGCCAGATGCTGGGCCGGGCGCGCGGCCATCGGCACGAAGGCGGCAAGCGCCGCGTCCCAGCGCAGCTTGCCGCCGGCCTGGCTGTGCAGATGCACGGCCGGCGACCAGCCGCCGGATACCGCGACGATCGACGCATTCAGGCGCAGCGTCGCGTCGCGCGCGCGAGGTCGCGTCGGCCGGGCCGATATCGACCATTCGCACGCCGTCACGCCCGATCGTGCCGAGCACCGCGCTGCCGCGCCAGCACGCGGACTCCGGCGTCTTGCGCCATGCGTGCGATCGGCGGTTCCGGCCGCACATCGGCCAATGTCACGGCCGCGCCGGCGCGGTGCAGCGCCATGGCGGCTTCGTAGGCGGAGTCGTTGTTGGTGGCGACGACGATGGAATCGCCCACCAGCACTGCGTACTGCCGCAGGTACTGCAGAACGGCGGCGGCGGACATCACGCCGGGGCGGTCGTTGTCGGGAAATACCAGCGGGCGCTCGAACGCGCCGGATGCCAGCACGACCTGTCTGGCGCGCACATGCCACAACCGTTCGCTGGCCCAGCCATCGGCCGCCGTCGCGCGGCGTTCCAGCAGGCCGAAGGCGTTGTGGTCATAGGCACCGAACACCGTGGTGCGCGGCAGCAGCCGCACGCCCTGCGCCGCCAGCGACGCGGATGTTGCGGCGGCCCAGTCGGCGGCCGGCTGGCCGTCGATGGTCTCGCCATTCCACAGCAGCGAACCGCCTGGGGCCGCGCGGTCGTCGGCGAGGATCACGTCAAGCCCGGCCGAGGCCGCCGCACGCGCCGCCGCCAGCCCGGCTGGCCCCGCACCGACCACCAGCACGTCACAGCGCGCGTTGCGCGCCTCGAACCGCCGTGTGTCGGGCAGCCCGCGCGTGCGGCCCAGCCCGGCCATGGCGCGGATGCGCGGCTCGTAGCGGTGCCAGTTCGGGAAGAATGCCTTGTAGTAGAAGCCGGCCGGCAGGAAGCGATGCAGCAGGTCGATCGCGCCATAGACATCGCGATCCACGTCGGGCCGCGCGTTGACGCCGCGTGCTGCCATGCCGGCCTGCAACGCCTCGGTGGTGGCGCGGGCGTTCGGGTCGTGCAGACCGTTGGACACCAGATCGAGGATCGCGTTCGGCTCCTCGACCCAGGCGCCGTAGATGCCGCGTGGGCGATGATACTTGAAGCTGCGGCCCACCACCCGCACGCCGTTCGCCAGCAGGGCGGAGGCGAGCGTATCGCCGGCGAATCCGCTCAGCCGCGCGTTCTGCCAGGTAAAGGGCAGCGTGGTCGCGCGGTCGATGCGCGCCGCCTTCGGCCAGACGGCGCGCCGTCATGGCGCGGCTCCGGGCTTGCGCGTGGCAATCACCGCGTGCGTCACGGTGTCGCGCTCCATCAGGAACCATTGGCCGCAGCCGCCGGAATGGCACCAGACCTCGGCGTGCGGGCCTTTCTGGTTGCCACGGAAATACAGGTAGTCGGCCCAGGCGGCATCACTGACATCGGATGCCGGGACGGGACGGGTGACGGGTTCGGCGGCGAAGGAGAATTCCGGCTCGTCGCGCGGCCCGCAATTGGGGCAGGGAATCAGCAGCACCAGGAAACTCCGTCAATGCGCGATGCCGGCGCCGGCGGCTTCGTCGACCAGCCGGCCGGTGGTGAAGCGCGAGATGTCGAACGGGGCGGAGATCGCGTGATGCCTGCCGGTCGCCATGGCATGGGCCAGGAAATACCCGCCGGCCGGCGTTGCCTTGAAGCCGCCGGTGCCCCAGCCGCAGTTGAGCGAAAGGTCGCCGACCGGCGACGGGCCGAGGATCGGGCTGTAGTCCCACGGCACATCGACGATGCCGGCCCATTGTCGCAGCATCTTCAGGCCGCGAAACGCCGGGAAGATCTCCAGCATCGCTGCGACGACGGTTTGCGTCACCGGCAGATTGCCGCGCTGCGCATAGGACGGATACAGGTCCAGCCCCTGCGCCGAACACCAGTTCGCCCTTGTCGGACTGGCTGACATACGTGCCGGTCGCGGCCGACATCGCCACCGTATGCAGCACCGGTTTCAGTGGCTCGCTGACCATGGCCTGCAACGCGTAGCTGGTGATGGGCAGCCGGAACCCGGCCTTGGCCGCCAGCACGCCGTTGTGCCCGGATGCCGACAAGCCGAACGTGCCGGCGCTGACCGGCCCCTGCGACGTCTCCAGCCCGACGACCTTGCCGCCCGCGACATGGATATCCGTCACCTCGCAGTTCTGCACGATGTCCACGCCCAGCGCGTCGGCGGCGCGGGCGTAGCCCCAGGCCACCGCGTCGTGCCGCGCGATGCCGCCGCGCCGCTGGACGAAGCCGCCATAAATCGGGAAGCGCGCGCCGTCCGAGAAATTCGCCAGCGGCAGTTCGGCGCGCACCTGGGCCGCGTCCAGCAGCTCCACGTCGATGCCGTTCAGCAACATCGCGTTCACGCCGCGCACCATCAGTTCCATGTCGTGATCGGAATGGCCGATCATGAGCACGCCGCGCTGGCTCAGCATGATGTTGTAGTTCAGCTCCTCGCTGAGCTGCTCGTACTGGCGCAGCGCGAAGTCGTACAGCGCGGCACTTTCCGGGAAGAAGTAGTTGGAACGCACGACGGTGGTGTTGCGCCCGGTGTTGCCGCCGCCGAGCCAGCCGCGTTCCAGCACCGCGATGCGGCGGATGCCGTGCAGCTTGGCGAGGTAGTAGGCCGCGGCCAGCCCGTGCCCGCCGCCGCCGATCACTACGGCGTCGTAATGCGGCTTGAGCGTGGCCGAGCGCCATGCCTGGGGCCATCCCTGGTGGCCCGTCAAGCCCTGGCGCAGCAGTGAAAACGACGAGTAGCGCATGTCAGTCCCTGGTAAGCGTTTTCGTGGTGCGTCGCAGCGCCCGCATCAGGGCCTCGGTGGCGCCGGGATGGCGCAACGCCGAGACGAAGCCGGAGACGAGTTCGGCATGGCGCGGCGGGCTGGACATGGCCGGAATGAAGCGGCTGCGTCGCTCACGCGGCACCTCGCCGCGCAGCAGCATGCGGGCCGCGGTGAACGCCCCCAGCATCAGCAGTACCAACGCCACATAGGCGAACAGACCGCCCGGTCCGACCCGGCCCATGAGCAGGCCCGCGAGGCTGGGGCCGATTG
The DNA here is from genome assembly GCA_963764895.1 of uncultured Pseudomonadota bacterium. Lineage (GTDB taxonomy): Bacteria > Pseudomonadota > Alphaproteobacteria > Acetobacterales > Acetobacteraceae > CAVXUK01. The sequence goes on along the minus strand of CAVXUK010000004.1, from coordinate 280,456 downwards.
CGGAGCCGAGCGACCAGACGAACAGCAGACCGCCGCTGACCGCCACGTAGTCGCCACGTTCCGTCCGGTCGTTGGTATGGCCGGCGCCGAGCCCGTATAGCGGCGCCGTCACGCCGGAGAACAGGAAGCCGAGTGCCGCGATGGCGACAAAGGGCACGCGCCCGGCAAGACCGATGACCATGGTGACGGCAAGTGCTGCCACGACGCTGCCGACCATCACCGGCCGCCGGCCGAAGCGGTCTGACAGCAACCCGACCGGATATTGCACCAGCAGCCCGGCGATCATGGCCACCGAAATGAACGCGGCCACGGATTCGGAGCCGTATTCCCGCCGTTCCAGAAACACCGGCACCAGCGAATAATAGGCCCCGTTGATGAGGCCGGCGCCAAGGCAGCAGGCCACGCCGACCGGCGAAATCCGATACAGGCGCGCCAGTGCGAAATGGGCCTGCGGCCGCACCGCCGGGTTGGCCTGTTGCGTCAGCGCCATGGGCAGCACGGCGGTTGCGAATGCGATCCCGACCAGCACGAACAGGATCGGCGAGGCAGTCAGCACATTCAGCGCCAACGGACCGACGGCGCTGGCGCCCCAACTCGCGACCAGATAGGCGCCGAACGCGCGGCCCCGGTTGCTGGCGTCTGAACGGTCGTTCAGCCAGCTTTCCACCACCAGGAACATTCCGGAACTGGCGTAGCCGATCAGCATCCGCAGCAGTGCCACTTCCCAGGCGGCGGCGGAGAACACCAGCAGCAGCGCCGCGTCGGCCGCGATGGCCGCGAATACGGCGAAGGCGCGGATATGCCCGACTCGCGTGACGATCCGGTCGGCGGTCAGTGCACCGCCCAGGAAGCCGATATAATAGGCTGAGGCGACCGCGCCGATGGCCGGCGAGGACGCGCCCACCCGCAGCAGCAGGATCGGAATCAGCGGCGTCATGGCCCCGAGCGCGCTCTGGGCGCAGATCAGGCCAAGCAGCACCGGCGCGATTGGGCCCAGGCGGAACGGCATGTGGCAATATGCGCAGGCCCGGCCCGGTCGCGCGCATCCTTTTTTGTCATGCGGGAATCGACATTTACGATGTTTGCGCCGACGTATCCCGCCGTAGGGTCCGCCCGCTCAACCCAAGCGACGAATGGACCAGACATGAGCGGCTTCATGCTCGACCGCGTGCCGGCGATCACCCAGGCGGAGGGGGCACTCGACCAGCTCGGCGCGCTGGCCGCGCGGCTGGGTGGCGGCGCGCCCGTGCTGCTGGTGGCCGACCCGGGGCTCGCGCCGTTCGGCATCATCGAGCGTGCGGAGGCGTCGCTGCGCGAGGCCGGGCTGGCGGTGCTGACCTTCACCGATATCAAGAGCGACCCGCTCGCGGCCCAGGTGGATGCGGCGGCCGCGCTGGCGCGGCAGGGTGGTGCTGCCGTCGCCGTGGCACTCGGCGGCGGTTCGGCGATGGATGCCGGCAAGGCCGCGGCGGCGGTGGCGGCCGCCAGCGCACCCTCGCTGCACTATGCGCTGTGTGCCAACCCGTTCCCGACCAAGCCGCTCGCGATCATCTGCGTCCCGACCACGTCCGGCACCGGCTCGGAGACCACGCGCACCTCCATCGTCACCAACGCGGACGGGGCAAAGGTCTGGCTGTGGGGTGACGAGCTGAAGGCGGACACGGTGTTGCTCGACCCGACGCTCACGGTCGGCCTGCCGCCGCATCTGACGGCGGCGACCGGCATCGACGCGCTGGTGCACGCGGTGGAAGCCTGCACGAACGCGAACGCCCATGCGGCCAACGACCTCTACTGCCACGCGGCGATCCGGCTGGTGGTGCGCCATCTGCCGGCGGCGATGGACAATCCCCGTGACCTCACCGCCCGCGCCGGCCTGCAATTCGCGGCCGCCCTCGCCGGCATCGCCATCGACAATTGTGGCACCGCGATCGCCCATAACATCGGCCACGCCCTGGCCTCGCTGCGCCCGCTGCATCATGGCCGCGCGGTCGGGGTGGCGATGCTGGCCGCACTGCCGTGGAATGCCGAGGAGGACCCGGACGGCCGCTTCGCCGCCGTCGCCGCGCTGATGGGCGCGCGCGACGCCGCAGGGCTGACCGCCGCCTACGAAGGCCTGCTGCGCGGCGTCGGTGTCAAGGTGTCGCTGGCCGGGGACGGGTATGACGACATCACGCCGGAACGGCTGGCGGCGCAGATGGCGAACCCGGAGAATGCCGCCATGCGCCGCTCCAACAGGCGCGTCTCGTCGGATGCCGACTTGTTGGCATTGGCCCGTTCCGTGCTCAGCCAGGTGTGACCCACATGCAGATCACCGCGATCGAAATCACCCACCACCGCCTGCAATTCGCATTTCCGTTCCGGGCGAGCTGGGATTCCAAGCCGCGCCACCATTGGGACGCGACCATCGTGCGCGTGTTCACCGATGAGGGGGTGACCGGCATCGGCTCCGGCGACCTGATGCTGGGCTTCGCCGGCCATGAGCATCTGTTCGTCGGCCAGGACCCGCTGGCGATCGAGCGGCATTACCGCACGCTCAACCACATCAACTTCCATTACGGCCGCTGCTGGCCGCTCGACCTCGCGCTGTGGGACCTAGCCGGCAAGGCGACCGGCCAGCCGTGCTGGAAGCTGCTCGGCGGGCTGTCGAGCAAGGTGCGGGCCTATGCGTCGTCCGGCACGCTGCGCGACCCCGGCGAGATGGCGGCGGCGGCCGAGCGGTACCTGGCCGAGGGGTTCCCGGCGCTGAAGATCCGCTTCCAGCGCGGCGACTGGCGCGACGACATCCGGGCGCTGGAGGCGGTGCGGGCGCGGGTCGGTGACAAGCTGGAGCTGATGGTGGACTGCAACCAGGGCTGGCGGCTGCCGCAGGACACCTATGCGCCCTGGACGCTGAAGGATGCCGTGCGAGTGGCGCGCGAGCTGGAGCGGCTGGGCGTGTACTGGATGGAGGAGCCGCTGCATCGCGGCGACCGCGAGGGCATGCGCCGGCTGCGCGACATGGCGGACGTGCGCATCGCCGGCGGCGAGATGACGCGCGAACTGTACGAGTTCCGCGACCTGATCCGCGAGGGCTGCCTGGACGTGCTGCAACCGGACGCGGCGGTGGTCGGCGGCATCACCGGGCTGCGCCGGGTGGCGCTGATGGCGCAGGAGCACAATGTTGCGTTCACGCCGCACACCTGGGGCAACGGCATCGGTCTGGTGGCCAACGTGCATCTGACGGCCGGGCTGTGCGACGCGCCGTACCTGGAATTCCCCTACGACCCCCCGGAATGGGACCTGGACCGGCGCGACTACATGATGGCCGAGCCCTGCAAGGTGGACGCGGACGGGTGGTTTCGGCTCAGCGATGCGCCCGGGATGGGGTATGCCTTGGATGAGGGTCGGCTGGCGGCGACCCGGATCGGGTGAACTTCAGGCAATTGTCCTGGCTGTTTGGGACGCTGTCATAGCGGATGCCATCTTCGGAACGTCGCTTGATCGATAGCGCTCCATTAGATAGCTTTCGTTCATGAACGTCTCGCCTGAACAGATCCGGGCTGCTCGTGCGCTCCTGCGCCTCGAGCAGGCCGAACTCGCCGATCGTGCCCACGTCTCCGTCGTGACCATCCGCCGGCTGGAGGGGGCGGATGGCTCTGCGCGGGTCTTGCCCAGCACTATCGAGGGCGTCCGCCAAGCCCTGGAGCAGGCAGGAGCGGAGTTCATCCCGGATGGCGTTCGCCGGCGGCGAGGTGCCAAGCCGGGTACAAGCGACATCTACGAGGATCTGCGCGCCATCAGCCTGCGCAGCGCCGCACGGCTGCAGGAGCGTACGCTGCTGACGGACGCTGACCTGTATGACGAGAACGGCCTGCCAGTGTGATTGTCGTCGACAGTTCGGCGCTGATCGCCATTCTGCGCCGTGAGCCGGAGGCGGACAGCTTTCTTCGGACTATCGCGATGGCTGAAGGCTGCCTGCTGTCGTCGGTCAGCCTGCTTGAGACCGGCATGGTGCTCGCTGGCCGCACCGGCGACGTTGCGGCCTGGGTGGACCTTGATGCGCTGATCGCCCGAGCAGCGATGCAGGTAGTGCCGCAGGATGCGGAACTGGCGTATGAGGCGAGAGAAGCATTTCTACGGTACGGCAAAGGCCGGCACCCAGCCGCACTTAATCTCGGCGACTGCGCGTCCTATGCGCTCGCCAAGAGCCGCAGCTTGCCACTGCTGTTCAAGGGCAACGACTTTCCCGCCACCGATCTGGTAACGGTCGGGCAGGACCAGGGAGAACTCCGTTGATGATCGGATGCTGCGGGCTGCTTCCCGCCGCCGCACGCAGGCCAAGGCGATGATCGATCGCCGCTGGCTGCCCCTCAACGCCCTGCGTGCCTTCGAGCAGGTCGGCCGCCACCTGAGCTTCACGGCCGCCGCCAACGCGCTCAGCGTCTCGCAAAGCGCGGTCAGCCGGCATGTGATCGCGCTGGAAGGGTTGCTCGGCACGCCGCTGTTCGAGCGTCGGCCGGGGGCCTTCGCGCTGACCGCCGCCGGCGCCGCGCTGCTGCCGGTCGTGCGCAAATCCTTCGACCGGATCGAGCAATCGCTGAACGACATCGTCAACGAAGGCGGCGGCAAGACGCGCATGCTGCGGGTGCAGCTGCCGCCGACCTTCGCCCATGTGCTCGCCGTGCCGATCCTGCGCGAATTCCGCCGCGTCTGCCCGGACGTGATCCTGGAAATCGACAGCCCGTACAACGTCGGCCCGCCGTCACGCGACACGGATGCGGCCGTGATCTACGCCAAGCCGCAGGTCAGCGACCGCGTCTCCAACCTGCTGTGGATGGAACGGCTGACGCCGATGTGCCACCCGGATGTGGCGGCGCGCGCGCAGGGCAAGTCGCCGGCCGCGTTTCTGGCGGAGGCCGAATTGCTGCACGGCAAGCTGGAGAACGAGCCGCGCCATAAGATGTGGCACATGCTGGTAAGGCAGGTCGGGCTGGCGGTGGAGGTGGAGCGCGGGCTGGTGTTCGACACGGCAGCGCTTGCGGCGCAATACGCGCTGTCCGGCGAGGGCATTGCATTGCTCGACCGGCGCATGTTTGCGGCCGAAGTCGAGGCCGGGCGCCTGGCGACGCCGCTGGAGATGACGCTGGAAGCCGGTTACGGCTACTACCTGACCATCCACCCGGAAGACCTCGCCGATCCGGCCATCGCGCAGTTTCGCAGCTGGATGATCGAACGCTTCGGCGCTGACCCGGTCGTCCCCGCCGGTCAGGTGCTGCGCGTGGTGCCTCCCGCGTCCGTTGGCGGTGCCCAGGCCGGCTGAACGCTTCAGGCGATCAGATCGGCGACCAGTTCCGGCTGGTCCCAATGCACCGAATGGCCGGCGCGCGGCAGCAGATGGATCGCCACGCGGGGTGGCACGGCACGCACCTGCGTCCACGGGATCACGCTGTCATCCAGCCCGAACAGCACGCGCGCCGGGATGGTCAACCGGGCCAGATCGGCCACGATTTCGAGACTTTGCCGGCCGGTGCCGACCAGCGCCTCGGCCAGCCGCTTCAGCCGCCCGCGCGGGCCGAGCAGCTTGGCCAGTTCGTCGAGCATGTTCATCGGCACCGGCGGCGGTGTGAACGCCACCCGGGCCAGCAGGGCGCGCAACTGTTCGCCGGTCTCGATGTGCGCAATCGAACGGATCAGTTCGGCATCCACCTCCCGGCCGAGCCCGCCCGGCGCCAGCAGCGTCAGGCTGACGGCGCGGTCCGTGCCGGCGGCCAGCCGGGTCGCCATGGCGCCGCCCAACGAATGACCGGCCAGCGCCAGCTTTCCCGGCAACTGCGCCAGCAGCCCCGCCAGCGGCCGCAGCACGCCGTCCGGCGTGTCCGCCTCGATCTCCGACGCGCCGTGCGCCGGCATGTCAGGCGCGACCACGTGCCAGCCGCGCGTGGCCAGCATGGGGCCGAGCGCACCAAACGTCAGGCTGTCGCCACCGAAACCGTGCAGCAGCAACAGCGTGCCGCGTGGCTGCGCGGGCTGCCATATACGGCAGGCCAGGCGGCCCTCGGGCACTTCGATCGTCGTCAGCGTGGCGTCATCACTCATGCCGGTCGTGTTAGCCGATCAAAGCTTGGCTGTCGCGGATTGGGCGACCTCAACCCCCCTTGTGCCGACCTTGCACGCGCGCCGCCGCGCTGGCGTCGGCGTGCGCGGCTGCCGCCATTGCCGATGACGAAGAGAAGTTGCGATGGAAGCCCTCCAGCGAGGTCGCTTTCTCGTCCACCGGCTCGCCGTCGTGGTTGCCGGAAATGGCGATGATCGGCAGCGGGTCATGCTCGTAGGCCTCGTAGAACTGTGCAACCATTCGATTGCCGAAGGCCAACTTCTGCGCAAAATGAGCGTTCCGGCCAGGGACCCTTGAACGGGCTCCCGTTGTGTTGTGCCACCTGTTTCGAGGGGAAACGGTCATGCAAGGTGAAATGCCGCGACGTATCGTCGCGGAATTCTTTGGTACATTTTGGCTCGTGCTGGGCGGCTGCGGCGCGGCGGTGCTGGCGGCAGCGTTTCCGACGCTGGGGATCGGTTTCCTCGGCGTGGCGTTTGCCTTCGGGCTAACCGTGCTGACAATGGCATACGCGGTCGGGCATGTGTCGGGCGGTCATTTCAATCCCGCCGTCACACTGGGGCTGTGGACGGCCGGGCGCTGTGCCAGCCGCCATGTGGTGCCGTACATCGTGGCGCAGGTGGTCGGCGCCGTGCTCGCGGCGGCGCTGCTGTGGCTGGTCGCATCCGGCAAGCCGGGCTGGATGCCCGCCGGGTTTGCGGCCAACGGCTACGGCGATCTCAGCCCCGGCAAATACGGTCTCGTGTCGTGCTTCGTCATTGAAGTTTTGATGACGTTCTTCTTCCTGTTCATCATCATCGGAACGACCTCACGTGGCGCGGCGAGTGGCTTCGCCGGCATCCCGATCGGGCTGGCGCTGACGCTGATCCACCTGATCTCGATCCCGGTGACCAATACGTCGGTCAACCCGGCGCGCAGCACCGGACCGGCGCTGTTCGCGGGCGGCGAATATGTCGGCCAGCTCTGGCTGTTCTGGCTGGCGCCGATCATCGGCGCGGTGGTCGCCGGCGCGCTGACACGCTGGATGTATGAGCCGGAGGCGATCGACACCACCACGATCGTGGAAACCCACCTGATCTCCTGAGCGCTGGCGGCAGGGCGGCCTTATTCGGCCGCCTTCAAGGCAAGGGGTGCATGCGCTTTCGGTCGCGCCTTGCGGCGGAGTTCGGCCATCTCCGCCGCCGCCGCCGCTGCCGTGCGCTGCAACTGGTCGCGGCCGGGCTGATATTGCACCGGTCCCGGCATCGGCACGCCGTACTGGGCGGCCGCCCGGAGCGTGAAATACGGGTCCGTCAGGTGCGGGCGTCCCAGCGCCACCAGATCGGCGCGGCCGGCGGCCAGAATCGTGTTCACCTGATCGGGCGTGGTGATGCTGCCCACGCACATCGTCGCGACACTGGCGTCGTTGCGGATCTGGTCGGCAAACGGCGTCTGGAACATGCGCCCATAGACGGGCGCCGCCTCCGGCGTGGTCTGGCCGGAGGATACGTCGATCAGGTCGCAGCCGGCGCGAGCGAACGCCCGCGAAATTTCCACCGCGTCGGCGCCGGCGATGCCGCCGTCCTGCCAGTCGGTCGCCGACAGGCGCACCGACATCGGTTTGTTGGATGGCCAGACATCCCGCATGGCGGCGAAGACTTCCAGCGGGAAGCGCAGCCGGTTCTCCAGGCTGCCGCCGTAGTCGTCGCGGCGGTGATTGGTCAGCGGTGAGATGAAACTGCCCAGCAGGTAGCCGTGGGCGCAATGCAGTTCGACCATGTCGAACCCGCAGCGCAGCCCGCGCCGCGTGGCGGCGACGAAATTCCTCGCGCACGCGATCCATGTCGGTGCGTGTCATTTCGTGGGGGATCTGGCTGTCCGGGTAATAGGGCAGGGGCGATGGCGCCATGATCGCCCAGCCGCCACGCTCCAGCGGCCGGTCGATGCCGTCCCACATCAGCCTGGTGGCCCCCTTGCGGCCGGAATGGCCGAGTTGCAGGCAGAACTTGCCGCCGCCCTGGGCGTGCGCGAATGCGGCGATGCGCGTCCAGGCGGCTTCCTGCGCGTCGTTGTAGAGGCCGGCGCAGCCCGGCGTGATGCGCCCCTCGGCGGAAACGCAGACCATTTCCGTCACCATCAGCCCGGCGCCGCCGATCGCCCGGCTGCCGTAATGGACCAGATGAAAATCGTCCGGGCAGCCCGTCGGTGGCCGAATACATGCACATCGGGCTGACCACGACGCGATTCGGCACCACCATGCCGCGCAGCGCGAGCGGCTGGAACATCGGCGGCACCGGATCTTCGACATCCACGGCGAACCCGTTCGCGCACGTCTTGGCCGCGAACATCCGGTCGGTCGCGTCCACGAACGCCGGCGCGCGCAGGCGCAGATTGTCATAAGTGATGGATTTCGACCGCGTCATCAGCCCGAACGCGAACTGCACCGGGTCCATGCGGGCGAAGCGCGAAATATGCTCGAACCACACCAGGGAGACGTCCGCCGCGTGCTGCGTGCGCTCCACTTCCTCGCGCCGCGCCGCCTCGAAATGCGCCAGCGCCGCGCCGATGCTCGATTGCGCGCGGAAACTTTCGAACAGCGCGATGGCGTCTTCCATCGCGAGCTTGGTGCCGGCGCCGATCGAGAAATGCGCCGTCGATTTGGCATCGCCGAGCAGCACCACATTGTCCATCACGCAGCGGGCGTTGCGGATCATCGGGAAGCGCCGCCATGCCGAGCGGTTGGTGATCAGCTTATGTCCGTCGAGGTCCTCGGCGAACACGCGCTCCAGGAAGCGCTTTGACTGCGCCTCGGTCATGGCCTCCAGCCCGGCGCGCGCGAACGTGTCGGGGTCGGTTTCGAGCACCCAGGTCGAGTGTCCGGGTTCATACTGGTAGGCGTGCGCGATGAAGATGCCGTGCGCGGTCTCGCGGAACGAGAAGGTGAAGGCATCGAGCGGCTTGGTGGACCCCATCCAGGCGAAGCGGTTGGGGCGCAGATCCACGCTCGGCCGGAAATGCGCGCGATGCGCTTCGCGCACCGTGGAATTGATGCCGTCGGCGGCGACGACCAGGTCGGCAGCCGGCGAACGCCGACAGATCGTGTTGCTCGCTGCTGAAATGCAGCTTCACGCCGAGCGCGCGGCAGCGTTCGTGCAGCAGCAGCAACAGCGTGCGCCGCGCGCAGCCGCAGAATCCGTTGCCGCCGATGCGATGCACGGTGCCCTTGAAGCGGATCTCGATGTCGTCCCAATAGGCGAAGGCGCCGCGTGATGGCGCGGTAACTGTCGGGATCGTAGCGCTCGAACGTTTCCAGCGTCTGGTCGGAGAACACCACGCCGAAGCCGAACGTGTCGTCGGCACGATTGCGTTCGTGGACGGCGATATCGAGCGCGCGGCCAAGTGCTGCTTCATCAGGATGGCGAAATAGAGCCCGGCCGGACCGCCGCCGAGGATCGAAATCCGCATACGAACCCTCCTTGATCGCCGCCCAGATAGTTTAGACTTGAAATATCTCGCTGCGCAATGGTGGGATGTGGCAAGCGGCGATGGGGGACCGGCGATGGAGCTGGCGGGGCGGCACGCGCTGGTCACCGGCGGCGGCCGCGGAATCGGGGCGGCGGTGGCGCGCGCGCTCACGGGCGCCGGGCGCTGTGGTGACTGTGATCGGCCGCACACAGGCTTCGCTGGAATCGCTGGTCGCGTCCGGCGGCGCGGCCGGCTGGGAGCAGGCGGACGTGACCGATGCGGCTGCGGTCGGCGGCGGCGTTTGCAGCGGGCGGAGGCCGCGCGTGGGCCGTTGGGCATCCTGGTCAACAATGCCGGTGCGGCCGAGAGCGCGCCATTCGCCCGTACCGACCGCGCGCTGTGGGACCGCATGCTTGCTGTCAACCTCACCGCCGTCTACGAGGCGACCCACGCCGTGCTGCCCGGCATGGTGGCGCGCGGCTGGGGGCGGGTGGTGACCATCGCCTCGACGGCCGGGCTGACCGGCTATCCCTATGTCGGCTGCCTATGTCGCGGCCAAGCACGGCGTGGTCGGGCTGACGCGGGCGCTGGCGCGGGAGGTGGCAACCAGCGGCGTGACCGTCAACGCGGTCTGCCCCGGCTATACCGAGACCGATCTGCTGAGCGCGAGCATCGCCACCATCACGCGCAAGACCGGCCGTGACGAGGCACAGGCGCGGGCCACGCTGGCGCGCAGCAACCCGCAGCAGCGGCTGGTGCAACCCGAGGAAGTGGCGGCAGCGGTGCTGTTCCTGTGCGGCCCCGGTTCGGACGCGATGACCGGGCAGGCGATCGCGGTCGCCGGTGGAGAGGTGATGTGAGGCCGTTCGACTGGACGCCGACGCAATCCCCGTGCCGAACCGCGGCTCACCGAGCGCCCCGGCGACCATAAGGACGAGTTGCGCCTGTGGCTGCGGCTGCTTGACCTGCACCACGCTGATCGAGGGTGAGGTGCGCCGCCGGCTGCGCGACGCGTTTCGACGTGACGCTGCCGCGTTTCGACCTGATGGCGCAGCTCGAACGGGTGCCGGAGGGGCTGACGCTGGGCGAGCTGTCGCAGCCGGCATGATGGTCTCCAACGGCAACATCACCGGCCTGGTCGAACGGCTGGTCGAGAGCGGCCATGTGGCGCGCGTCGCGCACCCGACCGACCGCCGCATTGCGTTCGTGCGGCTGACCGAGGCGGGGCGCGCCGCGTTCGCCGACATGGCGGCCGAGCACGCCGGCTTGGGTTGCCGACGTCTGGTCGGAATGTCGGCCGGGCGAGGTGCGCACGCTGCTGCGCCTGCTGGCGCGGCTGAAGGAATCGGTCCGCGCTGCATCCATCCCGGAGACGTTGCATGACCGAACCGTTGCGGACTTGCAGCCCCAAGGCTGGCCGCGCCCGAAGGGCTACGCCAACGGCATGGTGGGCAGCGGCAGGATCGTGTTCGTCGCCGGACAGATCGGCTGGGACGCCGACGGGCGGTTCGCCGAGGGTCTCGTTGCGCCAGTCGCGTCAGGCGCTGCGCAACGTGCTGGCCGTGCTGGCCGAGGCCGGCGCGGGGCCGGCGCAGATTGCGCGGATGACCTGGTACGTGACCGACATCGCCGCCTATCGCGCCGCCGCCGCCGTCGCTGGGCGCGGTCTGGCGCGAGGCTGCATGGGGCGGGCGTTTTCCGACGATGTCGGTGGTCGGCGTGGCCGCGCTGGTCGAACCGGCGGCGCTGGTGGAGATCGAGGCGACGGCGGTGCTGCCGGAATAGCGGCGCGTTCGTTTTCTGTCGGGGGAGCCGCGCCGTTGCCGCCGGTGCTGCGCCGTGCGAGGTGTTCTGCCGTCGACAAGGGGACCGCGATGACCGGTACGGCAGTCAGACATGGCTGGAGCCTGGACGATGCGCCCCGACAGGACGGCAAGGTCGCGATCGTCACCGGGGCGGCCGGCGGGCTAGGCTATGCGACGGCGCTCGGCCTTGCCCGTCGGGGCGCGACCACGATCCTGGCCGGGCGCGACCCGGCCAAGGGCGCGCGGGCCGTGGCGCGCATCCAGCAGGGCTTCCCGTCCGCCAAGCTCCGTTTCGAACTGCTCGATCTGGCCAGCCTCGCCTCGGTCGAGCGGTTCGCCGCCGCCGTCGGTGCCGCGCATGGCGGCGTGATCGACATCCTGGTCAACAACGCCGGAATCATGGGCCTGCCCGCGCGGCGGCTGACCGAGGATGGGTTCGAACGCCAGATCGGGGTGAACTACCTCGGCCATTTCGCGCTGACCTGCCAGCTGAAGGACGCGCTCGGCAAAGCCGCCGGCGGTGGCCGTGTGGTCAGCGTCGCCAGCCTCGCGCACCGGCGTGCCACGCTGGATCTGGACAATTTCCAGTCCGAGAAGTCGTACCGCCCGATGCGGGCCTATGGCAGCACCAAACTGGCGATGCTGGTGTTCGCCATCGAATTGCAGCGGCGGGTGGTGGAACATCGCTGGAATTTGTTCAGCGTCGCGGCGCACCCGGGCTGGGCGCGAACCGACATCATCGGCAACGGCATGGGCGGCGGCGCCCCTGGGCTCAAGGAGCGGCTGATCGCGACAATGTTCGCGCTTGTGGCGCAATCGGCCGACGCCGGCGCGTTGCCGTCGCTGTACGCGGCCACGGCGCCGCAGGCGAAAGGCGGCGGCTATTACGGCCCGACCGGACCGATGGAGACTCGCGGCCCGCCGGGCCCATCATGGGTTTCTCCGCTTGCCGCCGATCCGGCCATCGGCAGCCGGCTCTGGGCGCTGTCGGAGAAGCTGACTGGCCTGACCTTCGGGTGAGCCGGCCATCCGCCGCGCATCCGCTTGCGTGTCAGGCTGCGTCCACCAACACCATGCGCCGGCGCATCACCGCGCGTACCGGCACCGCCGCGTAGACGTCCTTGACCGCCTCGGTGATCGTCACCCCGGCCGAGCCGCGGCACCAGCAGCCTGCCGCCGCGCTCCCAGACCTGGGCGCTGCGCGAGCACCACGCGCAGCCGGGTCGGCGGCAGGTACAGCGCGGTATCGCGCCGCTCCACCCGGAACATCGAGGCCGCCAACAAGCGGCCGATCTGTCTTGGCGAATACGGCTGGCCCTGGCCGAACGGCGTGCTCTCCACGTGCGCCCACATGCCGCGCCGGTTGGGGGCCACCACCAGCAGGCAGCCAGTCGTCCTTCAGCACGCGCCAGACTTCGCGCAGCAGCCGCCGTGCATTCTCCGCTGCCTCCAGACCGTGCACCAGCAGGATCCGGTCGAAGCACAGATCCGGAAACGGCAGCGCGTCCTCCTCGGCGGTGCAGGACAGGTTTGGCGCCCCAGCCGGCCAGCGCGCCGCCCCCACCTGCGCGGGTGTGAGCACGATGCAGCGCGCCGCCTCCTCGCGCCACAGCCGCAGATACGGGCGCGGCGTAGCCGAGCGCGAGCACGTTCTGGCCTGCCAGCGACGGCCACAGTGCCGCCAGCCGTTCGCGCAGCAGCCGCGCCGCTACCGCGCCGCGCCGCGTGGCGTAGAATTCCGAAGCCGCATGTGCATCCGTCGCCATACGTCCCTATAGCACGCACCCGCACCACACGTCCCCGTCCCCCTGACCCTTCCGCCGCCGCGCGCCGCACGACGCTTTGGCAGAATGTCACCGCCCGGCGGTATGCGAAGTCCCGCCGCGGTGCTAAATGCGGACGCATGATCGAAGTTCAGGCCGTCCCGATTCTGTCGGACAATTACGCGTGGCTGCTGCGCGATGCGGCATCCGGCGCGGTCGCGATCGTCGACCCGGCCGAGCCTGCGCCGGTGGCTGCCGCCATCGACGCGGCTGGAGGCCGACTTGATCTTATTCTGCTAACTCACCATCACGCCGATCACGTCGCCGGCACCGACGAGATCCGCGCCCGCTACGGCGCCAGTGTCGTCGGCGCTGCCGCCGACGCGAGCCGCCTGCCGCGACTGGACCGCGCTGTTGCCGAGGGCGACGTCGTCTCGCTGGGCGCGAGCGCGGCGCGTGTGATCGACACGCCCGGCCACACGCTTGGGCACATCGCGTATTTTTTCGCCGACGGACACGTGCTGTTGTGCGCTGACACGCTGTTCAGCCTCGGCTGCGGCCGGCTGCTGGAGGGGACGGCTGCCGACATGTTCGCGAGCCTGGCCAAGTTCGCGGTCCTGCCGCCGGACACGCTGGTCTGCTGCGGCCATGAATATACCGAGAGCAACGCCCGCTTCGCGCTGCACGCCGACCCGAACAATGCGGCGCTCCAGGCCTATGCCGCCAAGGTGCGGGCGCTGCGCGCGGCGGGCAAACCCACTGTTCCCAGCCGCCTGTCCGACGAACTGGCCGCCAACCCATTCCTGCGCGCGCCGGATGTAGCGACCCTGGCCGATTTGCGGTCCCGCAAGGACAGGTTCTGAGGAGTGTGGCGATGAAGTTGTTCTACTCTGCGGCCAGTCCGTTCGCCCGCAAGGTGGTCGCCTGCGCGATCGCCCGCGAGCTGGTCGAGCATATCGAACGCATTCCCACCAACGCCCAACAGTCACTGCCGGAACTGCTGGCGGTCAACCCGTTGTCAAAAGTCCCGGCGCTGCTGACATCCGACGGCGTTGCAATCTTCGACAGCCCGGTGATTTGCGAATACCTTGATACCCGCGAGGGCACGCTGCCGCTGTTTCCCAGCCATGGCGGGCCGCGCTGGCGGGCGCTGATCCTTCAGGCGCTCGGCGACGGCATCATGGATGCCGCCGTGCTGCGGCGGGCCGAGAGCCAGCGGCCGGAGGATGCCGCCCGCAGCGCCAACATGGACCGGCAAAAGGCCGCCATCGACCGGTCGCTGGCCGTGCTGGAGGCCGAGCTGCCGCATCAAACGATCGATATCGGCACGATCACGATCGGTTGCGCACTCGGCTACCTCGATTTCCGTTTCGAGCATGAACCCTGGCGCCGGGCCCACCCGGAACTGGCGGCATGGTACGCCGAGTTTTCCCAGAACCCCTGCATGACGCAAACGCAGCCCGGCTGATCGGCGCTAACCCCGCGCCGCCAGGAAGCCGCCGCCCGCCACCAGCCCGGCGCTGACCAGGGTACTGGCGCTGAACGGTGCGAACCCGCCGGCACATAGCAGCAGCGTGGACGCGACAGGCGTCGCATAGGCCAGCGTGCCGAGCAGGCGCGGGTCGCCGCGCTTCATGCCGACATCCCACAGGAAAAACGCGCCGCCCACCGGCCCTGCGCCCAGCACCACGATTGCGGCCCAGCCGAGCGCATCCGGCCGCACGGTCGGCTCGATCATCGCGTGGCTCAGTCCGGCCAGCACGGCACTCGCGGCACAGAAGCCGGCGACGGCGCCGGTCGGCACGAAGGCAAAGCGGCGCGACAATACGGAGTAGCCGGCCCAGGTGAGCGCGCCGCACGCCGCGGCCACGTAGCCGGGCAGGGCGGCGGAGGTGAGCCGCGCGCCGCCCGCCAGCAGCAGCGCGCACCCGCCAGCGCCCATCGCCGTGCCGGCCAGATGCCGCCATGTCAGCCGCAGACCGAGCAGCGGTGCCGACAGCAGGACGATCAGCAATGGCCACGTGTAATTGATAAGGTTGGCTTCGGCTGCCGGTGCCCAGGCCAGTGCCGTGAAATACAGCGCATGAAAGCCGAACAGCCCGCCCACGCCATGCGCCCAGGCCAGCGCCGGCTGCCGCAACTCACCCAGACGGCCCCGTGCGGCCAGCACGCCCAGGCCCAGCATGCTGGCCACCGCGAAGCTCATCGCCGTCAATTGCAGCGGCGGAACGGCCCCCGCCGCTCGCGACAGCAGCCCCAGGAATGCCCACAGCGCGATCGCCCCGCACCCGGCAAGCGTCGCGGGGCGCACGTCGCCGCCTCAATACATATGCTGCCCGCCGTTGATCGACAGTGTCGAGCCGGTGACGAAATCGGCCTCGTCGGCGGTCAGGAACACCACGCCGCGCGCGATGTCCTCGGCGTGGCCGAGCCGGCCGACCGGGATGCGCGCGACGATCTTCTGCAGCACGTCCGGCGGCACCGCGCGCACCATGTCGGTGTCCACGTAGCCCGGCGCGATAGCGTTGACAGTGATGCCGAACCGCGCCCCTTCCTGCGCCAGCGCCTTGGTGAAGCCGTGGATGCCGGACTTGGCGGCGGCATAGTTGACCTGCCCGTACTGGCCAGCCTGGCCGTTGATCGAGCCGATATTGACCACGCGGCCGAAATTCGCGGCTTTCATGGCGTCGAAGGTCAGCTTGCACAGATTGAAGCAGCTGCCGAGATTGGTATCGATTACGTTATCCCACATGCTGCGCGACATGCGCGCGATCGTGCCATCGCGGGTGATGCCGGCGTTGTTGACCAGGATGGCGATTGGCCCGATCTCGCTGGTGATCTGCGCCACGGCGACCTCGCACGCAGCGAAGTCGGACACGTCGAATTTCATCACCATGATGCCGGTTTCGGTGGCGAAACCCTGGGCCGCCTCATCGTTGCCGGCGTAGCTGGCGACCACGGCGCGTCCGGCGGCCTTCAACTGCCTGCTGATCTCCGCCCCGATGCCGCGCGTTCCACCGGTGACAAGTGCAACCTTGTTCATGTGACATCTCCTCTCGCTCTTTGCCCTAGCGTAGCACTGCCGGCGCCCCGCACCAGAATAAGCCGCCGATAAGCATGCGCCGATTGAAGCGAACGCGCGATGATCTGGGTCAATCGGCCGCGGTCACGGGATGGTGATGTCTCGGAGGTCCGAGCAAGCTGCGAAGCCCGCGACTGTCGACGTGGCATGCAAAGAGATGGTGACTCGGAGGGGGATCGACAGAAGGTTCGGCTGGGAGATCCGGCGGCGTCGTTCACAGTTCCCCCGACCCTTGAAGTCGACGGCTTCGACCTAACAGATTGTGCGGGATATGGCGACGAATGGCGTTGCCGTGGCCCCAGGGAAGGATATGAGGAATGGAATTCAGGCGTCTTGGCCGGTCAGGCTTCAAGGTTCCGGCGCTCAGCCTCGGGACCGCCACGTTCGGCGGCGGGAACGAGTTCTTTCGCGCCTGGGGCAGCACGGATGTGGCTGAGGCGTCCCGACTGGTGGACATCTGCCTGGAGGCGGGTCTGAACATGTTCGACACCGCCGATGTCTATTCCGCCGGCCGGGCCGAAGAAGTGCTCGGGCGCGCGATCGCCGGACGCCGCGACAAGATCATCGTTTCCACGAAGGCCACGTTTCGCATGGGGCCGGGCGAGAACGACGTTGGCTCGTCGCGCTATCACCTGATCGCCGCCTGCGAGGCGAGCCTGCGACGCCTGGGCACGGACTATATCGACCTCTGGCAGATGCATGGTTTCGACCCGCTGACGCCGCCCGACGAATTGCTGAGCGCACTGGACACGCTCGTCCGCGCCGGCAAGGTGCGGTACATCGGCTGCTCGAACTATTCGGGCTGGCATCTGATGCAGGTGCTTGCCGAGGCCGACAAACATGGCTGGCCGCGCATGGTGGCGCATCAGGCGTATTACTCGCTGATCGGCCGCGACTACGAATGGGAACTGATGCCGCTGGGGCTCGACCAGGGTGTGAGCGCCGTGGTCTGGAGCCCGCTTGGCTGGGGACGCCTGACCGGCAAGCTGCGTCGCGGCGCGCCGCCGCCGGAGGTCAGCCGCCTGCCGATGACGGCCGATCGCGGGCCGCCGGTCGATGACGAATACCTGTTCCAGGTTGTCGATGCGCTTGATGCGGTCGCGGCCGAGACCGGCAAGACCGTGCCGCAGATCGCGCTCAACTGGCTGCTGCAACGCCCGACGGTTGCCAATGTCATCATTGGTGCGCGCAACGAGGAGCAATTGCGGCAGAACCTCGGTGCCGTCGGCTGGACCCTGACGACCGACCAGATCGCGAAGCTGGACGCGGCGAGCGCGCGCACGCCCATCTACCCGTACTGGCACCAGCGCTCGTTCGAACGCAATCCGCCGCCGGTCTGACCGTATTCCGCACGGCCGCGACTGCGCTGCTGGCCACTTCGGTTGCGCGGGCCCGGCCGGCCCGCAAAGCGAAAACGCTGCGCATCATCCACGCCTCGGATCTGCGACGTGGATGATGCGATCGGCCTGATTTGCAGGCCTTACAGGCGCGGTGCGCCGGCCCCTGTGGGCGGGTGAACCGCAACGCCTTTGCCGTGTTCTGTCCCATCATCAGGGGAGTTTGACGATGGCTGAAGACATAGGTGTGGTCGCCTTCCTGCATTCGAAGCCGGGTCAGGAAAACGCGGTTCGCGCCGCCGCCCTGGCCTGCGTCGAGCCGACCAGGGCCGAGCCGGACAACATCGCTTATATCCTGCATCGCGACAGCCAGCGCGCCGGAACGTTCGTGTTCGTCGAGCACTGGAAAAGCAAGGCATCGCTCGACCGCCACATGCAGACGCCGCATTTCAAGACGCTCGCCAGCGCGCTGGACGGCAAGCTCGCGAGCCCGCTGGAATTACACGTGCTGGAACCGCTTTAGGGGCGACTCGATCGCGTCAGGCGAATTCGGTGTGCTCCCGCGCTGACGATCCACGCAACGCGCTTCGGCTCCGCTTGACCGCACCGGTCTGGCCGGCTATTTTGGTCTGACCGGTTCGGTCAGGCCGGTTGCCAAAAATCTTCGAGGTCCACTCGGAGCCAGAAGAGTTGCGGGAGCCATGAACGTTCAAGCCGGCTTGCGGCCCACCGCCGCGCCTGTCAGCGGCGGGCAGACAATCAGGAGCGTGTCGGCGACACCCATGTCCGTCCGCGTCGCCGGTGGTGCGCGGCTGGGCATCGGCCGGGTCGTCAAGCGCGATACCGTGCTCGTGAAGGTTGTCAGCAGCGACGGTATCGTTGGCTATGGTGAGGCGCACCATGCGCGCGCTGCCAACATCGTCGCTCATATCGTCAACACCGTGCTGCAGGATGTGTGCGTCGGCCGGTCTGCCGATGATGTCGTCGGCCTCTGGACTACGATCTACAGGATGCAGCTCAAAAGCCACGGGCTTGGTGCCGCAACCGCGATGGCGATGAGCGGCATCGACATGGCGCTGTGGGACATACGTGCCAAAGCCGCGGGTTGGCCGTTATATCGCTTGCTGGGCGGCGCATCCCGGTCCGTGCCCGCGTATGCCGGCGGGGTATCGCTCGGCTGGCAGGCGCCGGAGGCACTGGTCGACGAAGTCCGGCCGCTGGTCGCGCAAGGCTTTGCGGCCGTCAAGCTGCGGGTAGGTGAATTGCCGGCAAGCGATATCGCGCGGGTCAGGGCGGTTCGTGTGGCATTCGGTGAGTCGCTCACGATTTTGGTCGACGCCAATACCGAGTATTCGGTCGAGGATGTGCGCGCCGTGATGCCGGCGTTCGAGGAGCTGCGTGTCTCCTGGCTCGAGGAGCCGTTTCCGCCGCACGACTACCGTAGTTATGCGATGGCGCGCACGCTCGGGCGCATTCCGCTGGCAGCGGGAGAGAACCACTATACCCGGTTCGAATTTCACCGGCTCATCGAAGACGGGGCGGTCAGCATCCTGCAGCCCGACCTGTCGAAATGCGGCGGAATCACTGAAGCAATGAGGATTGCGGCGCTGGGTTCGGCGTGGAAGCTGCCGGTGTGTCCGCACACGTCTCTCACCGGGCTCAACATGGCGGCGACGATTCATGTCCTCGCCTCGCTGGAGAATGCGGGGTATTTCGAGGCAGACGTTCTCGGGCGGTAACGTATTCCGGGATGAGTTGGGTGGTGCGCCCTACGTGATTGCGCCGGACGGGACTGTGCGGCCCAACGAGACAGCAGGGATCGGTGTCGAGGTCGATGAAGGCTTCGTCGCTGCGCATCCGTTCATCGACGGACCCGCGTTCGTCGACATCATCCGCTGAACGCGGCCTGCGACATCGTCCTTCGGAAACGCGACGAGAAAGGGAGAAACGAAATGGATCTGGGCTTGTTCATGATGCCGCTGCACCCGCCGCATCGGCCTTTCGCGGACACCTTGCACGAGGACGCGCAGAAAATTATCCAGGCGGACCAGCTCGGCTTCTCCGAAGCCTGGGTGGGGGAACACTTCACCGCCTCCACCGAGCCGATCACGTCGCCGCTGATGTTCCTGGCGAGCGTGCTGCCGCAGACCAAGAACATCAAGTTCGCGACGGGCGTGATCAACATGCCGAACCACCACCCGGCGATCGTCGCCGGCGAGGTGGCGATGTTCGATCACATGAGCAAAGGTCGGCTGATCTTCGGTATCGGCTCCGGCGCCCTGGCAAGCGACTTCGAGCTGTTCGGCACCGCCGATGGCAAGGAGCGTGAAGCACGGACATTCGAGAGCGTGGAGATCGTCCAGAAGATCTGGGCGCAGGACCCGCCCTACGATATCCAGGGCAAGTTCTGGAGTGTGCGTGTCCGCGACAACATCGTGCCGCAGCTCGGCGTTGGCATGATGACCAAGCCATTTCAGAAGCCGCACCCGCCGATCGCGATGTCCATCATGAGCCCCTTCTCGGGGACGATGACGGCGGCAGCAAAGCGCGGCTGGATTCCGATCTCCGCCAACTTCATTCCGGAATACAGCGTCGCCAGCCACTGGAAGAAGTACTGCGAAGGCTGCGAGGCCGCGAAGCGGCCGGCAACAGGGCATGAGTGGCGCGTGGCGCGCAACATCGTCGTTGCCCGCACCGACGAGGAAGCCCGCGCCATCGTGTTCGATCCGAAGGGATCGCTGAACTACTACTTCAGCTATCTGTGGCAGGCGCTGACGATCGGCAATTACACGATCGCGATGCGACCCGATCCGAAAATGGCGGATGCCGATGTGACGACCGATCTCGTCCTCGAAAACATCGTGATCTACGGCAGCCCGAAGACCGTCGCGGACAAGCTGATCGCCTTCCGTGAGCGGGTCGGGCCGTTCGGCTCGCTGGTGCTCGCCTGCCCGGATTGGGAAGGGCACAACTATGCCTCGCAAAGCGAAAGCATGCGGCTGCTGGCGACCGAAGTGATGCCGACCGTCAGCAAGGCGGTCGCACTGAAAAAGGCGTCGTAGACAGGGCCCGGTCGCGTGGGAGCGGCGGATGAAGGCGATGGACGGCAATACGGGGCAGGACGCCGTTCGTGACGACGCGATCGATCGCGTCGTCAGCGAGACCATCGCCTTCATCAAGCGCCGTGGCTACCTGGCGGGCGAGCGGCTGCCCTCGGAGCGGGATCTTGCAGAGCGCTTTTCGGTCAGCCGCAGCGCGGTGCGCGAGGCACTGACCAAGCTGCAGGCCATGCGGGTGATTGACCGGCGCGCAAGTTCCGGCATCTTTCTCGGCAAGGAGCAGGGGGCGACCAGCCTGGAAGCTCTGGTACTGACTGCACGACCTGGGCATTCCGCTGGACGACAAGGACATCCACGAGTTCATGGAGGTCCGTCGCATCCTGGAGGTACAGGCGATCCGCCTCGCCTGCGAGCGGCGCAGTCCGGCCGATCTCGATGCGCTGGGTCGTGTGCTGGTGGCAACCGAGGCCGAGATTGCGGCGGAACGACCGATCGCCGACATGGACTACCAGTTCCACATGGCGATCTTCCGCGCGACGCAGAACATGATATTCGTGCGGGTGGTCAATCCGTTCTACTTGCTGTCGCGCACCAGGCGGCAGGCATTCTTCCACGATAAGGAGCGTGGACGGATCTCGCATACTCAGCATGTCGAAATCGTCTCAACGATCCGCGCGCAGGACGCGGATGGCGGGGCTGCGTTGATGTCTAATCATATCGGTCGAGTTCGAACAATTTTATCTCGATCTGAGTGCGACCGGGAGCACGTAGCGACTAGGACCGAAGACAATACAATCGAGGGAGAAACGGAAATGACAAAAAAGCATGGTCGGACGGCGATGGTCGGGGCCGGCGCCTTGTGCGCCGCGCTGGTGGCAGGCTGCATGATGCCCCATGGGGCGGCGGCCAAGGAATATACGATTGCCGTCGCGATGAAGACTTAGGTGCAGCGGCGCTGGGAGTTCGACGCCACGGCAATGCGCAACGAGGCCGCGAAGCTCGGTGCAAAGCTGATCTTTCAGTTTGCCAACGACAGTCCGACCACGCAGGCGTCGCAGGTGGAGAACCTGCTGAGCCAGGGGCCTGACGCGCTGATTATCGTGCCGGTGGACTCCAAGGCCGTCGGCGCCATCGTCGATAGCGCGCACTCGCAGAATGTGCCTGTCATTGCCTACGACATCGGCGTCGGTACGGCCAAAGTGGATTATTTCATCTGCCGCGATAACCCGAAGGTCGGGGAATTGCAGTCCGAGTTGGCGAAGCGGATGTTCCCGAGCGGCGTCTATGCGCTCATCAAGGGCGATCCGGCGAATGACGTGGCCCAGATCATCAGCAAGGGGTACGACAAGTATCTGCTGCCGGATAAAAATCTGAAGATCGTCTACAACCAGTTCACGACCAACTGGGATCCGCGCGCTGCCCTCTCGGATGCGGAGAATGTGCTCAGTGCGCAGAACGACCATGTGAACGCCTTCGTCGTCTCCAACGACGGCATGGCCGGGGTGTCGCCCAGGCGATCATGAGTTCGCGGCCTTGGCGGCAAGGTGTTCCTGTCGGGCCTGGACGCCGAGCCAGCCAACCTGCAATTGATCGCCAAGGGCGTTCAGACCATGACGGTATGGACCGACCTGACCGAGGAAGGCAGTTCGGCGGTCAAGGCGGCGGTGGCGCTGGCGGCGCACAAGAACCCGGACATCGCGACCGTCATGTTCGATGCCGGCGCCGGCCCCGTACCCACGCACCTCGTCACGGTATCGGAGATCAACAAGGATAATCTCTGTGCGTTCGTGAAGCACGACGCGCCACAGGGCTGGGTAACCGCCGATCAGGTGTACGGGCCGGATCAGACGGCCTGCAAGTAATGGCTGGACGGAGCAGACAAGGGTCGCACCAGGAGACCTCCGTATGACGGCGGCGAATGGGGTCGCGCAACCTTCGGCACATGTGCTGGAGGTACGCGGCGTCAGCAAATCCTTCGGCGGTACGCATGCGCTCCGTGACGTTGATTTGGCGGTCAGGGCCGGGGAGACGGTCGGCATCGTGGGAGAGAACGGTGCCGGCAAGTCGACATTGATGAAGATCATTGCCGGCGTCTTCCCCGCATCTGCGTTCGACGGCGAATTGCTTGTGCATGGGCGGAAGCGCAGCTTCCGCACCGTGAAGGATGCCGAGGCCGCGGGCATTGTCCTGGTGCCGCAGGAACTCCACGTCGCGCCCAATCTCAGCATTGCCGAGAACATGTTCATGGGCATCCTGCCCGGTCGGCACGGCTTCGTGGACGACGTGGCGCTCTACGCGCAGGCCAGCGAGCGGCTGCGGTTCTTCGATATTCATGTGTCCCCCGATGCACCGATGGCAACGCTGGCGCCATCCGAGCAGCGGCTGGTCACGATCGCGGCGGCGCTCTCCAAATCCGCCAGGATCATCATCCTGGACGAGCCGACCGCAGCGTTGACCGATGAGGAAACCACGCGGCTGTTCACGCACGTACGGCGGGTCCACAACGAAGGCGTAAGCTGCCTCTACATCACGCATCGCCTGGATGAGATCGAGCAGATCGCCGACCGGGTTGTGGTGATGCGCAACGGGCGTGTTGTCGATCATCTGGACAGCGTGCAGGGACGACGGGCCGAGATGGTCCGTGCCATGATAGGCCGCGACCCCGAGGCTGGCGAGGAACGGCCCGCCAAGCGCGCGACGGAGCCGATGCTGTCGGTTGCGGGGTTGACCGTACACGAAGCAAGCGGGTCGCGTCGATTGCGAGCTGCGGAGATCGACTTCACGCTGCATCGCGGCGAAATCCTTGGCCTGTTCGGGCTGATCGGCGCCGGACGCACGGAAGTGGCCCGCGCTCTGTTCGGCGCCTGGCCTGGGCGCGTGGAGGGACAGGTTCGGATCGGCGAACGCCAGCACCTGCCCGCGTCGCCGCGCGAGGCAATTGCCGCCGGCATGGCGATGCTCACCGAGGATCGCAAACAGACCGGCATCATCGAGGGCCACAGCGTCAAGGCCAACATGAGCGCGGCCAGCCTGAACGATGTCAGCGGCAGAGTGTTCATCGACGAGCAACGGGAACACGAGCGAAGCCAACGCTTCATCCGTGACCTCGATGTGCGGCCAAAGCGGGACGACATCGCCATCGAGGCGTTGAGCGGCGGCAACCAGCAGAAAGTGCTTCTGGCACGCTGGATCGCGACCAAGCCGAAAGTACTGATCCTCGACGAACCCACCCTCGGCGTCGATGTCGGCGCGCGATTCGAACTCTACCGCCTGACCCGAATGCTGGCCGACGACGGCTGCGCCATTCTCATGATCTCCAGCGACATCAATGAGGTTCTGGATGAATGCGATAGGATCCTGGTGATGTACAAAGGTCGCTTGACCGGTGAGTTCGGACGCAACGCACAGCGGCACGCCATCATGGCGGCGGCGACCGGCGAAAGGAGCATGACCTGATGACAGCCACTCCGGCCGCCGCGGATGCGGCCCGCCCCGTTGTGGCGCCCAGCCGACGCCTGACAGCCGGCATTGGCAGCCTGGTCGGCGGCCAGGCGCTGTCCATGCTGGTCGTCTTCGTACTGCTCGCAATCGCGTTCAACATCGCGGCGCACGGGGTGTTCTTCACACCCCGCAACATGTCCCTGCTGTTGCGTCAAGCGTCGTTGGTGGCTGTGCTGTCCGGTGGCGTCTCTGTCCTGATGGTAATGGGTGAGATCGATCTTTCCATCGGCAGCGGCGTGTTCCTGTGCAGCGTCATCGCCGCGACCCTGCAGGTGACATACGGCTTTGCCACGCTGCCGACCGTGTTGCTGACCCTGTTGACGGGCGTCGTCCTGGGTGCATGGCAGGGATTGTGGGTGGTCGGTATCTCGGTGCCGTCCTTCATCGTCACGCTTGGCGGCCTGCTGGCGTTCCGCGGGCTCGGTCTGACGTTGACGGACGCAGCGACGATCGCGCCGATGCAACGCGACTTCATCCAACTGAGCGAACGCTTCATCCGGCCGGACGTGTCATACGTCATCCTGGCGCTGCTGTTCGTCGCCGGAGTTTGGACCATCGTGCAGCGATATCGGGCGGCACGCGAACGCGGCGTCGCCGTACCGACACGGCTGGCGGCGAGGCTGCTGGGGCTTATCATGGCGGTAGGGTTTCTTGCCTGGGCATTCGGCGGGTTCCTTGGCATTCCCACATCACTGGTGTGGGTCAGCGGCTGCGGCATCCTGATGTGGGTGCTGATGATGCGCACCAAGTTCGGCCGTAATGCCTACCTGATCGGTTCGAACCGGCAAGCGTCGGTGCTCGCCGGCATCGGCCTCAAGCGGCATCTGCTGGGCGGGTTCCTGTTGATGGGGCTGCTGTACGGCGTGGGCGGCGTGCTGATCACCGCGCGCCTGAGTGCAGCGACGCCGAGCACCGGCACGTATCTGGAGCTCGACGCCATCGCGGCCGCTGTGATCGGCGGCACGTCGTTGCGTGGCGGCGTCGGGACGGTGCCGGGTGCGATGACCGGCGCGGTGCTGCTGGCGACGATCGATAACGGCATGAGCATGCTGAACGTGTCGTCGTTCATCCAGCTCATGGTGAAGGGGATGGTCCTGCTGCTGGCGCTGGCGTTCGACGCCTATGTGGTCCGGCGCCGCGCGGGCCGGGCGTGACGTGTAGCAATGGAGCAAAGCGATGAACACGGCTGAAGCCCTGCGGGCAATCGGGCTGCGCGACCTGGAGCTGACAGCGGAACAGCGGCGCAAGCTGGACGAGGACGGGTACTTTCTCGTGCCGGACGTGTTTACGCCGGACGAGGTTGCCGAGATGCGGAGTGAACTGGACCGGCTGCAGCGGCTCGAAGGCGAATTCGGCGGGCATGAGGTGCATATCGAGCCGGGGGCGCTACGCCTGTCGAACCTGTTCAATAAGTCGGCGGCCTTTGACCGTTGCCTGGCATGTCAGCCCACTCTGGCTGCCGCGCATTATCTGCTCGGTGAGATCAGTGTCTACTCACTGAACGCGCGCAGCCCCGCGCTTGGCGAAGGCCAGCAGTTGCTGCATAGCGACGTGCCGCGCGTCACGCCGGCCGATTGGCGCGTGGTCAACTCGATGGTCATGCTCGACGACATGTCGCCGGACAACGGGCCGACGCGCGTCGTGCCTGGCTCGCATAAATGGGTGCCGATCAACGTTCCCGACGTCAACATGGCAGAAGTCAAGCAGATTGAGGTGACACCGCAGGATCGCGCGATCATTCCGCAGGATCCGCTGGCGCCGCATCCGCAGGAAGTCAGGCTGACCGGCAAGGCCGGATCGGTTGCCGTGATCAATGGGCACATCTGGCACGGCGGAACGCGCAACGAAAGCGGCAAGTCGCGTCGTGTGCTGCATCTGGCCATCGGGCGGCGCGACCTGCCGCAGCAGCTCAACGAACGCGAGCACCTGACGACGGATCTGTATCGTCGCAGCAGCCAGGCCCAGAGGTTCCTGCTCGATATCGAAGGCGCACAGCCGAGGATAGACGGCTACCCGCCGCTGCCCACGAAGGCAC
Organism: uncultured Pseudomonadota bacterium; assembly: GCA_963764895.1. Taxonomy (GTDB): domain Bacteria; phylum Pseudomonadota; class Alphaproteobacteria; order Acetobacterales; family Acetobacteraceae; genus CAVXUK01. The sequence continues at coordinate 254,336 of CAVXUK010000004.1, read as the reverse complement.
GCACGTGGAAGGCCGCCGATATGGTCGAGGCCGGGCATGGCCAGGAGGTGAGGTGATGAAGGATGTGAAAATCGGCCTGATCGGCGCCGGCTGGATGGGCAAGGTACACTCCATGTCGTACCGGATGGCGGAGACAGCGTTCGGCCCGGAGCCTGCGCGGCCGGTATTGGACGTCATCGCCGAACGTCGACGCGGCGCTGGCGGAGCGGGCGGCGAGGGACTACGGCTACAAGCGTTTCGCCGCCGACTGGCGGCAGGTCATCGAGGATCCCAGCATCGATCTCATCGATATCTGCACGCCGAACGACATGCATTTCGACATCGCGATGGCGGCCATCGCGGCCGGCAAGCATGTCTATTGCGAGAAGCCGCTTGCGAACTCGGCGGATCTTGCGCTGCAAATGACAGAGGCGGCCGAACGCAAGGGTGTCACCACGCTGCTCGGCTTCAATTACATCCAGAACCCGGTGCATGGCATGGCGCGGAACATCGTGCGCCGCGGTGAGATCGGGGATGTCCGCTACGTCCGCCTGTTCTTCAGCGGCGACTTCATGGCCGATCCCAACTTGCCGCATTCCTGGCGCAATGACCGTTCACGTGCCGGGTCCGGCGTGATCGGCGATCTCGGCGCGCATTGCCTCAGCTACCTCTACTATCTGCTTGAGTGCCAGATCGAAGAAGTCTTCAGCACGCTGGAAATTGTGGTCAAGGATCATCCAGCCTCCGTCGCGCTCGGCGGCTTCAAACTCGGCGCGCGTGGCGACGAAGGCCGGCGCGTGGCAAACACCACCGACGACACCGCCGCTGTCCTATTCAAGCTGGCGGGTGGCGGATCCGGCCATATCGAACTCTCGCGGATCAAGACGGGAGTACGCTTCGAGATCGGCTACGACATTGTCGGTTCCCGAGGAACACTGCGATACGACTACCGAGACATCAACGATCTGTTCGTCTACCGCGAGGATGGCCCGGCCGATGAGCGTGGTTTCAAGCGCATCGCGATGGGCCCGAGTGATCCGCGGTTCGCTGCCCTACATCCGGTTTCCGGCCTGGGGTTGGGTTATAACGACTACAAAGCAATAGAAGCCCGCGAAATCATCTCGGCGATCGGCGAGGGGCGGAAGGCTGCTCCCGATTTCCGCTTCGGTTACCGCATCCAGAACATCGTCGATGCGTGTGTCCGATCGCATGAGAGTCGCCAGTGGGTCCAGGTTCACGACCAGGTAGGCTGAAGCGGCCGCTTGAACATCGACTTTCGGGGCGTGGAGGGCGGCATCCCTGGCCATGAAAGGGGCCGCGCCTCCTACGCCGACTCGCGCTGGCCGCCAACCGCTGGACAGCCGCGGTTGATCCTACTGCGCGAGGTATCCGCCATCGACAGGCAGCACCGCGCCCGTGATGAACGATGCCTCGTCGGAGGCCAGGAACAGGATCGCGCTGGCGACCTCCTCCGGGCGGCCCATGCGGCCGAGCGGATGTAGATTCACCACTTTTTCGATGCCTTCCTTGGACATTTTCGCGACGGCCGGGGTGTTGATCGTCCCTGGCGCGACTGCGTTAACGCGCACGCCCTTTTTGGCGAGGTCGATTGCCAGGTGCTTGGTCAAGCCGGATGCGACGAACTTCGCCGGTCCATACACCGCCTGCCCCGGTTGCCCCGCGAAGGCGGAGATGGAAGACAAGCATACGATCGCGCCCTTGCCGCGCGCCACCATCACCTCGGCCGCGTACTTGCAGCACAGGAACATGCCGCGGCCATTTGTCGCCATGGTGCGGTCCCATAATTCGACAGTGGCACTGGCGAGATCGGCTTCGGGAATGACGCCGGCATTGGCGACCAGGATGTCAATGCTTCCGTAAGCTTGGACAGCAGTGTTCATCATGAGACGGACATCCGCCTCCTGCGACACGTCGCCGGGAACGCCGCGGGCCTTTGCGCCTTTGTTCGTCAGTTCCGCAATCAGACTTTCCAAGGCGCCGGCTTCGCGATCGTTCAGCAGCAGCGACGCGCCCTCGGCAGCGAAGCGCTCCGCCGTGGCTCTCCCAATTCCGTTGGCGGCGCCGGTGATGACGGCGGTCTTGCCGGCCAAGCGGCCAGTCGATGCTGAAGTGGTTGCCATGGTCGCCTCCTGTGCTCACCGGTCCTGGCAACGTCGCCAGGCAGTGAGGGTTTGCTGTTCGATAGATCGTAGCACAAACCAGGGCGAGGCATATTGCAAGGAGCTAGTGACTTGCCCCTCGGACTGGCGCCGCGATAACTGACCATGCGGCATGATGTCCGGTCATCCCGCCTTGGTGGGCCGCCCCCCGCGCGACGAACGCGACCCGTCCTTGCCTTGCGCCTTCAGGCTTTCAAGGATCAGATACGAGCTTTCCCGCAAATCCTGGATGATCAGGTCACCAGCTTCGCTGGGCGACTTCCTGCGCAGTGCATCAATAATCAACAGATGGGGGTGAACCGGCAGGTGGGCCCGACGGACATGTGGATACTGGTTATTGACGAAGGGGCCTGCGAGAAGCCATAGATTTTCGACGACGCGCACCAGGGTCTCATTGCGGGATGACCGGTATATCGTGAAATGGAACTCCTGGTTGGCAGCAAGAGCCTCCTTCCATTTTTCGTCGCGCTCCGATTCGACGAATTTCCGGTGCCAGTTCGCCAGCTTCTCCAAAATGTCCTTGGTGATGTTGGCTGCGGCAAGTTCGGCAGCCATACGTTCAAGCGGTGCCCGCGTCTCTCGGATGTCGATATATTGCGGGATCGTCAGGCACGGCACCCGTGGCTGGTGTCCGAGCCGTAAGTCAAGCGCACCCTCGCGCACGAGCTGCATCACCGCTTCCCGCACCGGCGTGGGAGACGTATTATAGGCTGCAGCCAGACCACGAATATTGAGGCGATCGCCCGGCTCGTAAACGCCGGTTATCAGGGCATGGCGCAGGCGCGCATAGATCCTGACGGACAAACTGTTGCGCGTGATGACATTCAGATCGCCTTGCTCTTCGTAAACGCTTACTTCCATGAGACGGTCCATCTTAAATCCATTTTGAATATCTCGCCGGGGCCCGATCCGGTCTCTCGCATCAATTTCACCTCCGGGGCCCATGCCGCTCTTGTGCAGCACCTATCCTGCACGCCGCGCGGTGCAGCCTACGATACATCCTGGTCGACAGCGCACTCTGCACATCGTGCCCATCCTGCCGCGCCCCACAAGAACGGCAGCAGCCGAACGATAATGGTCACCATTTCAGTTTCGCCTTGTCTTGGCAAGATTGTATGCCCGACATCGTGCCGGGCAACTCGCGGACCGCGGGGATACCTCGCAGGCCCGACCGTCCGTCATCGACAGCGCCAATCGTCGAAGGGCTCGACACAAATCCGCCGCGCGCCGCTTTTGCTATATCATATTTCGGCCAGGCGGACAGGTCCGTCAGGTGAAGGCGATTAGGGGTAAGCAGACCGCCATCCTTGCGGGCAACGGCGGGAAGCCCGGCTTGCATGTTGGGACTACGCTGCCGCCCGACTCGGTGTCTCCGGCGGTCCCGTTGTCCCGCACGTTCCAGATCCCCCCGCTGCCGCGGCCGTCCTGTCCAGACACAACGCCCATCTGGGAGCCTTGCCCCGGCTACCGGAAAAGCCGCTAAGCCATTGGTGTTCCCGGCGGGATTCGAACCCACGGCCCCAGGATTAGGAATCCTGTGCTCTATCCGGCTGAGCTACGGGAACAGCCGGGACACCATATAGCGCACGCGCGAGCCGGCGTCAGCGGCTAGCTGTCGAGGCCAGGCGGGGTTGGTCGCATCGTCGACCGGATCAGGCGACCTGCTCCAAGGTCGGTGCCGTATCCGCGATCGTCGTCCGATGCAGGTCCCGCACCTGTTCGGCCGGGTAGCGACGCGCCCGGTGCATCGTCACCCGGTTGTCCCACATCAGCAGATCATGCACCCGCCATTCGTGCACCGCGACGAGGCGCGGCTGCGTCGCGTGCTCCGTCAGATCGCGCAACAGCAGCCGCGCCTCCGGCACCGGCCAGCCGCGGATCGCCCCGGCATGCGAGGCCAGGAACAGTGACAGCCGTCCGGTCACCGGGTGGCGGCGTACCAGCCGCTGCGGCACCGGCTTCCACCGCGCCCGCTCCTCGTCGGTGAAATCGGTGAACCCCAGAGCCCCGCGCGAATAGAGCTGGCTATGTTCGCAGACGAGGTCACGCACGAGTGCCCGCGTCTCGTCGTCCAGTGCGTCCCAGGCTGCGCGCATGTCGGCGAACTCGGTGTTCCCGCCGCTTGCCGGGATGCATCGCGCTGACAGCAACGAATACCGGGCCGGCGTCGGCTTGAACGAGCTGTCCGAGTGCCAGAGCATGTTGCCCAGGCTGAACAACCGCTTGCGGTTGTCTCGCGCAAGCACCTGGCTGCTCTTATCGAGGTTGGAGATGTCGTTGATCTCCATCGGCAGCCGCCGGTCGGCACCCTGGATGATGTCGCCGGTCGCCAGCTCCAATGGCCCCAAGCGACGTGTGAACGCGAGCTGCTGGTCGTCGTCAATCGGTTGGTCGCGGAACCGCAGCACGGCGAAGCGATCCATTCCCGCCTCGATCGCCACGGCATCTTCGGGCGTGAGCGGTATGCGCAGATCAACGCCCGATACTTCGCCGAAGAAGTCCGGTCTGGCGGTCGGATCGACCGCGCGGATGGTGATGGTCATGGTCGTTCCCTCGTGGCGGTAGCCGAGGTGTGCCGGCTGCCTTCGCACGGGATGAACCATATCGCGCTGTTCAATGCCGGCAAGTCGAAACCCCAGGAGCTGATTGTCCCTCCGTCGCGAGAGCAGGAAATCGACTGTCTCGCCGGGGCTGTCCATAGTTCGATACAGACAGGTCCAAGTCTCCTTGACCTCGATATACGTCTCGTCCGCTCGCCAGGGGTGGGTGCATTGCCGCAGATGTTGACGGACGACCGCTCGATGATAAAAGGGGGCAACGATCTTCAATCGGACTTTGAAACAGTAGTCCTCCGCACGCCCCAATTGCTATGATGAGATGCATCGAGCTTTTCGATGAGTTCTGTTAGTCAGTCGTTGTTGCGTCTAGCCGTTATGCTCGCTCTGTTGGGCACCTTCGCTACCTCGTGACCGAGCACGGCGAGGTCGGGGCCAAACGGACCCGGAGGTGCAGCCACCCGGCCAGAAACCAATTCGATAATATCAATCCGCGTGAAAGGGCTGCGCGTCATGGGACGATGACGGCGTGCCGTCAAGCTGGCCACGCACGACGAGCGGCAGCCGTCCCCACACGGCCTACTGTATGGGGCCGAGCGGGGCACCGGCGCGCATCAGGTCGACGAGATATTCCTTCTGGAGGCGCTGAAGCTCGCTCAGCACGCGATCCGCCTCATGCGGGTCGTCAGAGCCGATGACGACGAGTTCAGACAGGGCATTCTCCATTTAAGGTGCCGGGAGTACGGTGCGGTCTCTCTAGGGGGTGAAGCGCGCCTTCATCATTTATGCATCCATCGTCAATGCCGCGCCTTGACCAACGTCAACTAGCCCCCGCGCGGCCATCGCCGGTGCCCGCCCCGAGCGCGTCAGCCCCGCCGGCAACAGGCCGTGCAACTCCGCTACCGCCGTCGCAGCCCATCCCCCGCCGCGGCGACGTGATCTAGCCGCGAGACGGACATTCCAAAGGGTTTGCACTTCAACCGTGAGCGCTGGATGGTGGCCGTCGGCGTCGGGCGTGGAGAACGCCGTCGGAGTTGGTGCGGGGGCGGGGATGACAGGTACGGCGCGGGACGGCGGGTGCGAGCTGGTCGGTGCGGTGGCACGGCTGCTGGAGGCGGTGGGCGATCCGCTCGTGGACGGCTTCCTGGCGTGCTGGCCGGCACCGCAGCCGATGCGGGCGTTGCCGCCGCGCGCGTTGCCGGTGCTGGGCTGGCTTGATCCGGCCTGCCGTCGTGGTGCGGCCAGCGCGCGGGCGGTGCTGGGGCTGTTGCGCGAGGTGTCGCCGCGCTTGGCGTGGGGACAAACCTACACCGCGGCGGATTTCGGTCCGGCCTTCCTGGAGCGGTATGGGTGGACCGAGCTGATCGGGCGGCGTGGGCTGGTGCCGAGCGAGCAGCTCGCCGTGGGCCTGCTGATGCTGGGACCAGACGTGGTGTATCCATCGCACAGCCATGACGCGGAGGAAGTCTATCTGCCGCTGTCGGGCCGCGCCGCTTGGCAGCGGGGTGCCGAGGGGTGGCGCGAGCGGGCACCGGGGGAGGTGATCCACCACGCCAGCGGAGTGCCGCACGCGATGCGCACCGCGAGCGAGCCGCTGCTGGCGCTCTATCTGTGGCGTGGTGGGGATCTCATGCAGCGGTCGCGCATCGAGTGAGCGCGACAAAGCGGGGTAGGGCGGGCTGCGGGCGGGGTCTAGAGGTAGCCGAGTTCGCTGGAGCAGTCGGCGAGGGCGTCAAGACCGGTGTCGCGCCGGCGGGTCCGCTGCCCGGTTTACGTGTAGAAGTAGCGACTGGATCTGACAGTCGTTCGATCTGCCAAGGTGGATGTCCTCCTCACATCTGACCCCGTCCGCCGCCGGCGATGATGTGCGTAATAGGGGCAAAAGTCCGGGCGGACCTGGAACGGACATGGATCGATCCGTACCCGGACAACGACGAATGGCGGAATTGTGCGGGCACCGTTGCATCGCCGCGCCAACGCTGCACCCGCGTGCCCGGGCTTTTGGCCCTGCTACTGATTTGCTCCATAAACGCCTGATAACGTGGCGCAGTGACCCGCAACCTGGTGCCCACGCAGCGCGTCTTGCAACGGTCACCCAATGCTATGCACCGCAAATCAAGCCCCTTCGGAGATTGCGTGACAGCACCGCACACCGCCGTCACCCGACCCGCCCCCCTGAAGTCGCCCAGATGCGCAGCCGATCTGATGACAGTCTGCGTGCCCCCAACACACACCGGGGGCACCTGCGCCCAACTCCGGCCGCGAGATGTTCAAAGCACCTCAACAGGAAGCGCCAAGAGATAGCCGACACCGCGCTCGGTGCGGATGACGCGCGGCATGCTCGCGTCCACTTCGAGCTTTCGCCGCAGCCGCAAGACCTGTACGTCTATGCTGCGATCGAAGACATCCTCATGCACGCGCGTCGCCTCAAGCAGGTGCTCGCGCGTGAGTGGCCGCTGCGGCGCATCGAGGAAAGCGACCAGCAACGCGTATTCTCCCTTCGTCAGCTCGACCGGAGCACCATCGGCGGCGGTCAGGCGCCGGCTGCCACGATCAAGTAACCAGCGGCCGAACCGGCAGCGTCCCCGCTCCGCGTTCCGCTGCGACGCGGCGCGCCCAAGTTCCTGCCGACGCATCACCGCACGGATGCGCGCCAGGAGTTCTCGCGGATTGAATGGCTTGATGAGGTAGTCGTCAGCACCGAGCTCCAGTCCGATCACCCTGTCCGTTTCCTCGAGCCGGTGGCCGGTGATGATGATCACGGGCACATCGGATCGCGTCCGGATCTCACGCAGCAGGTCGAGCCCGTCGTCCTGGCCAAGCTGGAGGTCGAGAATCACCAACCCCGGCTCGTCCGCCACGAACCGGTACGCCGCTTCCTGCCGCTGGGACGCAGCAGCGACGGTCATATTGTATCCTTCAAGGTAGTTCACCATCATGCGCCGCATCGTGGGGTCATCATCGACAAGCAGGATGCGCAGACCTTGTGCCTGGCCATCGCCAGGGTTCCGGTCGCTGCCGGTGAACGCCATGCGTCCATTGACGGCAGCCCGGCCCGTACAATCCAACATGCCTTGTATACCTTCCGCACGGCAGCAGCGATCCGAGCTGCGTTATGGCGGGGAAGTGGCCTTCTGGTTTTGACGCGCGTCACACTCTTGACCGATTGTCTACACCGGCGCCGACCTGACCGAGGCGACCGGCTGCCGGCGGTGCGCAGCACTCGACCATACGCACCGGACTGCCGAACTGGCCGGCGACAACATCGAGGTGCTGCGCTTTGCTCGCGATTCGCTGATGAATCGGAACATTCCATCCTCTCGTGCTCTCCGGGATTTTTGGTCCGATGCTGAATTTGTTATCATATGGTCATCGCAATGGAATGGGCAGGATGCCGATGACCGTCCGAGGTGATGAGCCTGCCGTGGCGGAACGACGGCCCTTATCTCGCTAAGGATACGGAACAGTGAAAGATAAAATCTTGTACGAAAGACAATGCATAGTCCCGAATACTTCCTTGTCGCGTGATGGTCGTTAAGCTGCCGTGTGCGTTGCAGCGGGAGCCTCGCGTCATGAACGGACAGACTCTGAAGATACTTGCAGCCAAGGCCGTAGCGGATGACATCATTGCCGACAACAGCAAAATCCAGCTTCTCAAGAAGCTTCCGGCAGAGATGAAAGAGCTGGTCGAGGAAGTCATTGCGAAGGAGCAGCTCAAGAAAAGCCATCATCCACAAGAATGCCAATGTCATCATCGCTCAGATTGGCGACATCGAGGCTTATCTCGTCGAGCCCGCAGACAAATGGAAGAAGCACAAAAAGAGTGTGCTTCAGATCGTGAACAAGATTACGGAACTTCGTGGACAGATAAAGGCGGGGACGATCTCGAAGGAAGATTTGGCGGATTTGAAAACAGGAGAAAAGATACGCGATATGATCGCAGCGCAGGGGGAGCTGGTTACGAAATCGCGAAAGGCGGATGCGAAATATGCGGAATTGTTCGGCGCCCTGAACGCTGTCCGCAAGTCCTACAAACAGCAGGGGAAAACTGAGGCCGACGAGGCCTTGGCCAAAAAGCTGACGGAACTGGCGGAATGCCTCAAGACGGCCACGGGTGCAGCAGACTTTGCTGGTGAGTGCGCCGGCGAATTCGAGACGCTCCTGAAAGACGCCAAGCTCCTTCTCGGCGCGTTACTGAAGGAGGCCAAGGACGCGACCTGAGGCCCTCCGACGCGCCCCATGCGGGCGGGACCGGCGCTTTCGCGCGTCGCGGTCAGCCGCTCTTGGGCCGCCGCCAATCCGGGCCATCGGACGTGTGGTTCCGGTGACGACCGCCCGTTGAACGCATACCGGAAGCTGCTTCCGCGCACGGTGAGCCCTCGCTCGACAGGATGGAAATGCGCGGAAATTGACAGCTATCAAGGTGCCGACAAGGCGCTCGCGTCACATTGCACATTCGGTTGGACGAGGGTTGTGCTCACACAAGTGGCCTGGGCAGCGACGACATGGACGGTAACCCGCTGCCCTGAGGCCGAGTTGCAGCGCTGTCGCGCTGGCGCCGCCACCAGCGGCGGTATTGCGCGGCCATTGGCGGAGGGAGTGGGATTCGAACCCACGGTACGTGATTAGCGTACACACGCTTTCCAAGCGTGCGCCTTAAGCCGCTCGGCCATCCCTCCGCGGCAGCGCGCAAAATACCGATCGGTCGGCCCAGCGCAAGCCTGACGCGCCGCGGCGGGCCGCCGCGACCGCCACCAGCAAAACGACCGACGCCGGAACCGGCCCTAAAGCTCGACTTCCAGCTCGGACAGCTCCTCCGCCTCGTTGCGGGCGGCGGCGACCCATTCGGCCATGTCCGGCTGCTCCATGGTTCGCGCCGGATCACGTGCCGGCCATGATCCTCGCCTGGCCGGTCACGCAGCCGTCGCAGTAGTCCGTCGGCACGCCGCCGACGATCGCGAGGCAGTCGGCCGGGATGTCCTGGACGATCCGCGCGCCCCCGCTGAGCAGCCGGTCGAGGAAGGCGGGCAGGTGGCGCATTGCCCCGGTCGGCAGGTCGTGCAGCACCACCAGGCTGTGCGCGCGCTCGGCGATCTGCGCCATGGCGCGGTCCACCCAGCCGTCCGGATCGACCCAGTCGCGCGGCAGCGCATTCCACAGCACGCAGGTGTAGCGCCCGGCGACCAGCAGGTCGCGCGCCTCCCGGCTCAGCAGATGCGGCCCGAGCCGGCCCTGGTCGCCATACGGCCGGAACAGGCGCTCGGGCGCCAGCTCACCCAGCAGGTCCTGCGTGGTCGTGATCTCGCGCGCCGCCGCATCGGGGCCGGCCAGCCCGAGCGGCACCGAATGCGTGTAGGTGTGGTTGCCGACGCGGTGCCCCTCCGCCCGGGCGCGCGCCGCAAGCCTGTGGCCACCGGGCGCCGCCAGCTTGCGGCCGATCACGAAGAACGTCGCCGTCACGCCATGCCCGGCGAGCACGTCCAGCACCGCGTCGGTGACACCCGGCTCCGGCCCGTTGTCGAACGACAGCGCCACGCGGTTTTCGATCGGCATGCAAGATCCCCGGCCGCGCCGGCAGGCTTTCGTCGCCGCCGGCTTTCGGCGCAGGATGCACCCAAGCAGGGAGGACAACATCATGGATTTCGGCATCACCGGCCTTCACCATGTCACCAGCGGCGCCTCCGGCGCGCAGGAGGACATCGCGTTCTTCACCGGGGCGGTCGGCCTGCGGATGATCAAGCAGACGGTGCTGTTCGACGGCACCAACCCGATCTACCACCTGTATTACGCCAACCGGAACGCCGAGATCGGCAGCGTGATGACGACGTTTCCGTTCCGCAAGGTGGGCTACACCGGCCGCCGCGGCTCCGGGCAGGTGAGGGCGACCGGCTTCACGGTGCCGCGCGGCGCGCTGGCGTTCTGGCAGGAGCGGTTCCGCCGCCTCGGCGTATCGGAAGGCGTCGCCTCCGAGCGGTTCGGCCAGAAGGCGCTGCTGTTCAACCACCCCGCCGGCCTGCAATGCGAAATGATCGAGGACGCGCAGGACGCGCGCGAAGGCTGGACCACGTCCGAGATCGGCAGCGACGTGGCCGCCCGCGGCTTCCACAGCGTGGCGATGTCGGTGCGGGAGACGGAGGAGCAGGAGCGGTTCCTGATCGACGGCCTGGGCTTCGTGAAGGTGGGCACGGACGGCGCCTATTCCCGCTACGCCATCAACGGCGGCGGCGCGGGCCGCATCATCGAACTGCTGCATGAGCCGGACATGAAGCAGGGGTCTTGGGTTTTCGCGCAGGGCCTGGTGCATCACGTCGCCCTCGCGGTGCCGACCGAGACCGAGCAGACGGCGATCAAGCAGCATCTGGAGGGCCTCGGCTACACCAACGTCTCCGAGATCAAGGACCGCAACTACTTCCATTCGATCTACGTGCGCTCGCCCGGCGGCATCCTGGTCGAGCTCGCGACATCGGATATCGGCTTCGCGGTGGACGAGCCGAAGGAGCATCTCGGCGAGTTGCTGCTGCTGCCGCCCTGGTTCGAATCGCGGCGTGCCGAGATCGTCGCCCCGCTGGAGCCGATCACTGTGCCGCGTTACGCGTTGGCGTGACGGGGCCTGTCGGGTAACGCGGCGTGAAGACACGGGAGGCGAGGGGCGCTTTGCCGCCGCCGTCTGATACCAGGGACGAAAGTTCCGACTCGTGCCACCACCCATCCCCAACCTTGGTCTGCATCGTGGCCCAAGGCTGGGGGAGGGGTTTGGCGCAAACGTCATGATCCACGGCGCCTGCTACGACATCCCGGTCCTTGATTGGCGCTAAACGCGAACGATCTGCTGTGGCTGAGTGGCTTCGAGGTGCAGATGCTGGACGCTGGCGGTCGTCGCCGACTGCTCTACGCTGCCGTGACGGTGCTGGAGCCATATGCGTGCGGCAGGCTCGTCCAGCACTATGTCGTCCGCCGTCATCGCCTGATCATCCCGCTGCTGCGGATCTATGTCGATCTGGAGCAGATGGTGCGTGCCGGGCACCTGACCCGCCGGATCAAGCCGCGTCTCGGCGGCGACGGGGCGATTTTTTTCTGGGAGACGCTTGGGCTGACCTTGGTTGAACCGGAGCGGCCGACTCCGGGACGGCTTGCGGCGACGGCGTCGGTGATCGGTTCTATTCCGGATTGGACAGAGGCGGTTGCGGGCAACTCCGGATACTATGTTGCGCTGTTGGGGCCGCGACGAGTAAGCGGCGAGCTATTTGTTGCTAGAAAGCAATTTTAGGACTTGGTGGTCGTCCCCCTCGCGCGGTCGGCCTATGCTATCCGGTGACCGCTTAGGGACCCGAGCGGTCTTTTGCAACGGCGGCTCGACGGGCGGAGATTGGCCGAGAGCGGAATGGCGGCTTTGGAGTACCATGTTATAGTTGCGGCCATTAGTTTAAGTTGGGCGCAAGCAGCCCATCCTACCTCGGCCACGTGTTGTGCCGCCGCCGATCAGGCTGGAGTCCTCCGACTACTGACACGAAGTTTGGATTGGCGGATGGGACCGAACGTGCAGTCGCGGCTTGGGCATCGAAATTTGTTTCGAGCGTGGCTCTCGCCTAACATCACCGATCCGCCTAGACAAAGTCGCACATAATGACCATTTTCTAGGCGTTCGTTCAGTTTGGTTTTTCCAGTAACCCGAGATTGAGAGCCGTGTACGAATTCAAGCAACTTTCACCGGCCGATTTCGAAGACCTCACGTGCGACCTGCTGCAAAAGCACTGGGGAATTCGCTTCGAGTCCTTCAAGAACGGCCGCGACCTGGGAATCGATCTACGATATTCCGCCGTCCCCGGTCAGAATATAATCATTCAATGCAAGCATTTCGCGGGGTCGACGGTTTCAAAGTTGACCTCTGAACTCAGAAGTAAAGAGGCACCGAAAGTCACGAAGCTGGCTCCGAGCCGCTATATCTTGGTTACCTCTCTACCGCTCAGCCCTACCGACAAGGCGAATATCAAGAGCGCTCTATATCCCCACGTCCTGACAACCCACGACATTGTCGGCGCGGGAGAGTTGAACAACCTTCTCGGATTGCATCCCGACATCGAGATCAAACACTTCAAGCTATGGTTAAGCAGTGTGGAGGTGTTAAAGCGCGTCCTCCATAATGCGGAGCGCGTGCAGACTGACTTCGACGTAGAGCGGGTGCGAAGAGCCATCCCACGCTACGTCCAAAATGCAAATTACACTGCTGCGATGAATATACTGGACAAAAATAGATTCGTCATCATTTCTGGTGTTCCTGGTATTGGTAAGACAACCTTGGCCGACATGCTGCTATTTGCCCATTTGGAGTCGTCGTATGAGCCAGTGGTGATAAAATCCGACATCACCGAAGGGCGCCGTCTCTTTAATAAGGAGGCAAAGCAAGTCTTCTATTTCGATGATTTCCTTGGCGAGACCTTCCTTGGAAACCGCTTCGATTTCGTTGGAAAAAAGGAGGATTTCGCGATTCTCGATTTTATGGAAATGATAATCCATTCCAAATATGCTAGGATGATTTTAACGACGCGGGAGCATATTCTCCAGCATGCGTTCCAGATATCCGAGCATTTCTATCGAGGGAAAGGGTCTTTGTCCGCTCATCGTTGCGTTCTTGATCTTGCTTCATACGGTTTGCTAGATCGAGCTAGGATTCTCTACAATCATATTTACTTCAGTGATTTGCCGGATGGCTACAAGGCTGAACTCTTGAGAGACAGATTTTATATGACAGTGCTGAAGCATCGAAACTTTAATCCTCGTCTTGTGGAGTGGCTCTCGAAGTTCACCAACATCAGAATGCATCCGATTGCCAGCTACCAGTCTGAGGTCGAACGGATTTTGGAAAACCCCGCGCAACTGTGGCGCATCGCTTTCGAGCAGCAGATATCTGAAGCTGCCCGTAGCGTTCTGCTGGCACTTTACTCGTTAGGGGGAAGCGCCCCTTTGGATCGGTTGGAGGAAACCTGGCGCATTCTCCATCAGGAGCGGGCCGCTAAGCATCATTGGCGGACAGCGGCAGAGGACTGGAGACGCTCGCTGCAGGACCTTGAAGGGGGATTTATCGTGTTCAATATGCCTTCCGGCCGTTGGGAAACGCCTCATACCAATCGGCCTATCCGCTGACCGGTATTTGTGCCCAGGATCGCGTGGCGATGGAGGCGATCCGTTCCGGCATTTGCATCAGGGTGTTCCAGGCATCGCGGCAGGCATGGAGGATTTCTGGATAGTTGTTCCAGACGCGGTGGCTGAGGAAGTTCGCGCGCAAGAACTCCCAGATGTTTTCCATCGGGTTTAGTTCGGGAGCGTATGGTGGCAACGGCAGCAGCACGATGTTGTCCGGCACGGTCAGCCGTGGCGAACTGTGCCAGCCAGCGCCGTCCAGCACCAGCAAGGCGATGGCGCCCACCGACACCGAGCGGCTGATTTCGGCAAGGTGCTCGTTCATGGCGTCGACGTTCACCTCCGGCATGATCACCGCCGCGCCGGTTTGCCGCGCCGGGCACACCGCCCCGAACAGCCAGGCCCAGGTATAGCGTCGGTCGCGGGGAGCGCGCGGACGCGATCCCCGCCGGGCCCACACCCGCGTCAGCGTCCCTTGCTGACCCACACGTGCTTCATCGCTGAACCACACCTCCACCGGCTTGCCGGCCGCCTCGGCCGGCACAGCGGCGGTCATGAGGCTGGCAAACTCGCGCTGAAAAGCGCCTGCACCTCGGGCTGGCTTTGCGGGTGCTGCGGGCGCACCGACATGCGCCGGAATGACAACTGCCGCAGCAGCCTGCCCACCGTGCGCTCGTGCAGGCAGACGGAAAACTCCCGCAGGATCCGCGCCTGCAGATCGACGCAGCGCCAGCGCACCACGCCGTCTCGCGCCAAGTCGGGGCCGTCCTCAACCCATTTCGCGACCTGTCCCTGCTGCTCGGCCGAAAGCCGCGGCCGCGGACCATTACGGCGCGGTCGATCGGACAGGCCGGCCAGCCCAGCCGTGTTGTAGCGGTGCACCCAGTCACGCAACGTCTGCCGATCCATCCCACAGCTCCTGGCCGCCTCGTCGCGCGACCGGCCCTCCAGCACCAGCGCAAGCGCCAGCATCCGGCGAGACGCTTTCGCATCGCGCGACCGTGCCGCAGCGCCGCGCACCTCAGCCGCCGATAGTTCCAACCGTGTGAGCTCAACCGTCATCGTCGCCTCCCTCAATCGGAGACTGCGAATCACGTCACACCGAGCCGAACCCAGTCACATCCAAGTCAGCGGTCCCGCCGGCTGGTATCAGAAGGCGTCTTTTGTAAACCCTTCCGTCAAGGACTTCCTAGATGCTACACTTGTCGCTGACACAGAGCATGTGGATGACGTATTATCGGCGGCGTCCTCATTCGAACAGATCGTCAATCTCTGGTCTCTGGTTGTCTCGGAGAAAGGAAATTGGCCCCAGGAGCGCTTTCTTCGATTTTCAAGTGAATTACTTATCGTAGCTGAGCGGCTGCTACCCATGTCTTACGTCGCGGTTGTCCAACTAGCGCCGGTTGTTCAAGGCAAGCGCACGCAGGACGTAAGTCCAGAAATCAAACTGAAAACACTAGTTTCTATTGCCTCCCGCGCCGGGTCCGCGAAGGCTCTAGAGCTGGCGTCCGCCTACACTGAGTCTGTAATCGAATTTTGGCATGACCAGTGGGCCGATTTTACGGAAGCGGTGGCAGTGTTGCGAATTATCGACAGTTCGAATTGGCCTCCGCTTCGGAGTTCCAACCTCCACACGAGGCTAAAGGGAGCAATCCTGGACGAGTTAGGCAACGATGCTGGAAGCAGCGATATAGCAGCAGTTGTTAGATACGCAGACGGCCAGGTGCCCACTTGGAACAAAGCGGATCAGACGAAGCTTAATAAGAGCTTCGAACATTATTTCGAAAGCAGATACAGCGAAGAACTCGGAGACTGCTCCGATATCAGCGACCTAGAGAATATGGCCAACGCACTAGAGATGATCGGCGCCATGTGCGGTCACGACACCTCGGAGTATCAGAGAGAGATCGAAGAACGAGTGTCGGAGCTAACAGCTCCCGATGAAGACGACGACCGACCAGCACAGCGTTGGGAAGGAGAGCGGGGCGCGCCGATGTCAGAGCGAATGGAAGAAATTGAAGTCGGCCGCTTGTTCGATGGGCTGCGATAGTCGTCCTCACCGGCTGCAAACGTAGCTGGTCGGCTGCAAGCAGCCCACCAGCGGCCCGACATTGCGAATGACGCAGCCGCGAGCGATGCAGGGCGTGGCTTCCCCATGGGCGCTAATCAGATGTCGGCGGCGCGAGTCTCCTACGTCCGATTTTCTACCAAACTTAACATTTTTCACTGCTAGCCAGTAGGCCCTCGCAGAGGATCTGACTGACCTGGGCGAACAGTTGAAGCGCGCGTCTCATTCGAATGAATCGAAAGAAAGAGTCAACGCGATAAGCTAACAAAACGGCCCCACACTCACTTTATGGTATCTTCGCACTTCCGCTCTAGCCCTCCCACTCGCCGGTCACACGCCGGAACCCGTCACCCGCCAGATAACATCCCCCACATCGTCCGCCACCAGCACGGAGCCATCGGGGCCAATCGTCACCCCGACCGGTCGGCCATAGGACACCCGCTCGTTCGGGGCCAGGAACCCCGTCAGGATGTCGCGTGGCGGCGCGCCGGATGGGCGGCCGTTCTCGAACGGCACGAGGATCACCTTGTAGCCGCTCAACTTGCTGCGGTTCCAGGAGCCGTGCTGGCCGATCGCCATGCCCTCCGGAAAGCCGGGCAACGTGCCGGCCGGCAGCCAGCAGAGGCCCAGTGACGCGGTGTGCCCGCCCAGCGCGTAGTCCGGTGTGATGCGCCGTCGCGACCTTGGCCGCGTCCTGCGGCACCCGGTCGTCCACCGTCTGCCCCCAGTAGCAATAGGGCCAGCCGTAGAAGCCGCCGTCGCGCACCGTGGTCAGGTAGTCGGGCGGCGTCTCGTCGCCCAGGCCGTCGCGCTCGTTCACCACCGTCCACAGCTCCCCGGTCCGGGGTTCCCACGCAAGGCCCACGGGGTTGCGCAGGCCGGAGGCGAAGATGCGGCTGCTGCCGCTGGCCAGATCGAGCTCGTAGACGGCCGCCCGGCCTTCCTCGACCTCCATGCCCTTGTCGGCGATGTTGCTGAGCGAGCCGACCCCGACATACAGCTTCTGCCCGTCAGGGCTCGGCAGCAGGCTGCGTGTCCAATGCCCGCCGGACTTGAACTCGGTCAGCTTCCGCCCCGGCGCGGTGATGCGGCGCGCGCCCGCCGCGTAAGGGAAGGCGACCACGCCGTCGGTGTTGCCGACGTAGAAGGTATCGCCCAGCAGCGACATGCCGAACGGCTGGTTCAGCCCCTCCATGAACGCCTCGCGGATTTCGGCCACGCCGTCGCCATCGGCGTCGCGCAGCAGCGTGATGCGGTTCGGGCTGACCCCGACGGCGGCGGCGCGCCGCATCGTGCTGAGCATGGCGTAGTCGAAGATCGTCTCGACGGCTCCGGCGGTGTTCAGCGCCTCGGCGACGAGCACGTCACCGCTGGGCAGCACGTTGATCCAGCGGGGATGCTTGAGGCCGGCCGCAAACGCATTGACCTTGAGGCCGGGCGCCGCGATCGGCGTCTGCCCTCGGGCCCACCCCTTGGCCGTCGGCATCTTGAGCGTCGGGATGTCGCCCTGCGGCTTTGCCGCCGGGATCGCCGGGGCGGTGCCGATGGCCGGCTCGCGCGGGCCACCCTGCAGCCGCCGCAACACCACCGTTACGCTGCCGACCAGCGCGACAAATTGGGCAAAAATGCCAGAAAAAATGCCAGACAAGCTCACTACTTTTCTCCTCGTGGCCGCGCGCACGCCAGGCCGCAGCGAGCCTGCCTTGCCCAAACATGACATTCCAGACGTTGTATATGGGGCAGATTTGCGACGATCGACCGCCGTTGGCCGAAGTTTCCCTTCGCCCTACCTGCAATCATCGGACACGGCGACCGGTTCAAGCCGGATGGCCGGCCAGAAACGCATCCCGTGCCGCCGCCGTCGGCAGGCTCGGCATCGCGCCAGCGCCGGTCGCCGCGATGGCGCCGGCGGCACAGGCGCGCCGCGCCAGCCGTGCCAGCGCTGCCTCCGAGCCGAGGTCGAAATCGGTATCCGTCAGGTCAGTCAGCAGGCTGGCCATGAACGCATCGCCGCAGCCCACCGTGTCCACCACCCTCACCGTGAAGCCAGGCACCGAGGCCCGGTGCGCCGGCGTCACGATCTCCGCGCCGGCGCTGCCCTTGGTGACGGCCATCGCGCGCAGCCGGTCGTGCCACAGCGCCGCGATGCCGCCAGCCACGTCTGCCGTGCCGGTCAGGAACGCCAGCTCCTCCTCGCTGATTTTCAGGATGTCGGCGGCGGCCACCGTCTCCAGCGCGCCGCGCCGCATGTCCTCCGGGTCGGGCCACAGCGACGGACGCAGGTTCACGTCGACCGACACGACCACGCCGGCCTCCCGCGCCAGGCGCACGGCGTAACGTTGCGCGCTGGCAGCGATCGGCTCGGCCAGCACCAGGCTGCCGATGTGCAGCACGCGGGCCTCCTGCACGATGTCCACCGCGACCTCATCCGGCGCGTAGATCGTGTCGGCGCAGCCGGTGCGGTAGAACATGAAGTCGCGGTCGCCGTCCGCATCGACGGTGACGATGGCCAATGAGGTGTTGCCGGTGCGGCTCATCACCACGCCCTCGGTCGCGACACCGTAGCCGGCAAGCGTGTCCACCAGCAGGAGGCCGAACGCTTCCTCGCCAACCTTGCTGAGCATCGCGGCCCGCCCGCCGAGCCGGGCGACGCCGACCGCCACATTGCCGGGTGCGCCGCCGGGCTTGGGCGCGAAGGCGGGCTGGCCGGCGGTGTCACGCACCGGGACCAGATCGATCAGCAATTCACCGAAGGCGGCGACATCGTAGCGGGACACGCTCATGGCTGATCGCCCTTGTTGAGTCCTGAACGCTTCAGTCAGCGAACAGCACGCCGGCGCCCGGTTGGCAAGCGTCGCGCTGCCAGGTGAACGTCAGTTCGTGCTTATTGTGGAACAGGTGCATCAGCCGCCCGCCGGGAATGGCCGCGAACGCGGCGGCGGCGGCGTGGTCGGTGTCACCCTGGAACTTTATCGTGCAGACGATCCGCCGCGCGGCACCCGCCGCGATCCAGCGCTGCACCAGCGCCAGCAGCCGGTCGGGGTAGGCGATCACGTCGCTCAGCAGCCAGTCCACCGGCTCGGCCGGCTCGGCGAAGGCGCTGCCGGCCCGCCAGGTCACGCCCGGCAGCGCCGCCACGCGCGGGTCGAGCGGCGCCTTGTCGATGGCGGTCACGCGCGCGCCCAGCGTCGCCGCCGCCCAGGTCCAGCCGCCGGGCGAGGCGCCCAGATCGAGACAGGTCTCGCCCGGCAGCGGCCAGGCGCCGATGCGGGTGCAGGCTTCCCAGAACTTCAGGTAGGCCCGGCTCGGCGGCCCCACGCGGTCCTCGATGAACTGGCATGCGCCGTTGACGAACGGGCTGGTCTTGGTCGGGCTGGCCAGCATCAGCTCGGGCGACAGCAGCGTCCAGGCGCCGAGATGCGCGGTGGGGGCGGGCTCGGGGAACACCAGCGGCCGGGCCTTCACGGGCGGCAGCCGCTCGGCGATCAGCGCCATGCGGCGGTGATGCGCCACGCCATAGGAGTGCCCAGTTGCGCTGCATGTCCCGCAGCGCATCGGCCGCCGCCTTCACCGAGGGCGCCGGGATCTCGCGCGGCGCGGTCCAGACATCCAGCGCCCAGGCCGACGCCACCGGCGGGTCGGGCGACAGCGCCAGCGCACCGTGCCATGCAGTGACCGAGTGACCCGGCGCGGCGCAGTTCCTCCGCCAGCGTCGCCTCCAGCTCCGGCGGCGCGAGGTAGGCCGCCGCGATCATCGGCGCGGCCGGATCGCCGAGATCCCGAGCAGCGCCCAGCCGATCATCAGAAGGGTTCCGCCGGTGGGCGCCAGCCGGCCCATGTGCATCCCGGCGAATGCCAGCGTGTAGAGCGCGCCGCAGAACGCCAGCAGCCCGAGCACGAACGCCGCCCCGGCCAGATGCGCGAGCACGCCGCCGCGCGGCGCCCACAGGCCCACGCCCACCAGCGCCAGCGCGTGCCACCCCTGCATCTGCACGCCGCTCGCCGCCACCTCGCGCGCCGCGGGGTCGGGCAGCGCATGGGCGACGACGGCCGCCATCGCCACCGCCAGCAGCCCGGCCAGCGCGCCGAGCCCGAGCCAAATACGTTCCATCGATCAATCCTAACCGCTCACGGCCTGTTCCGCCACGCACGCGCTTCGGTATAGAAACGCGCATGCCCCGCGGCGACCTGTTCCCTGAGATCGGCCCCTTCGAGACCGGTTACCTGCCGCTCACCGGCGGGCACGTGATGTATTGGGAGCAGGTGGGCAATCCGCGCGGCGCGCCGGTGCTGTTCCTGCATGGCGGGCCGGGCGCGGGTGCCGGGGCCGTGCATCGCCGCTTCTTCGACCCGGCCCACTGGCGCGATCGTCATCTTCGACCAGCGCGGCGCCGGCCGCTCGCGTCCGCTCGGCGGGCTGGAGGCCAACACCACGCCCGACCTCGTCGACGACATCGAGACGCTGCGCCGCCATCTCGGCGATCGAGCGGTGGCTGCTGTTCGGCGGCTCCTGGGGGTCGACGCTGGCGCTGGCCTATGCCCAGGCGCATCCGCAGCGCGTGACCGGCTGCGTGTTGCGCGGCGTGTTCCTCGGCCGCGCGCGAGGAGGTGGACTGGTTCCTGCACGGCCTCGCACGCGGTGTTCCCGGACGCGCACGCCGCCTTCGCCGGCTTCCTGCCGGAGGAGGAGCGCGACGATCTGCTCGGCGCCTACCTGCGCCGGCTGACCGATCCCGACCCGGCCGTGCACATGCCGGCGGCGCGGGCCTGGTCGGTCTACGAAGGCTCGTGCAGCACGCTGCTGCCCAGCCCCGAGACGGTCAGCAGCTTCGCGCAGGACCGCACCGCCCTCGGCCTCGCGCGGATCGAGGCGCATTATTTCGCCAACAACCTGTTCCTGCCGCCCGAGCGGGCTGCTCGGGCGGCATGCCGCGGATCGGCCATATCCCGGCCGAGATCGTGCAGGGCCGCTACGACATGATCTGCCCGGCGCGTACCGCCTTCGAGCTCGCCGCCGCATGGCCGCAGGCGCGGCTGACGGTGGTGCCGGATGCCGGCCACTCGGCGCTGGAACCGGGCGTGCGCCGTGCGCTCGTCGCGGCGGTCGAACGGTTCCGCTACGGCCGCTGAGCGGCACGTGCTGCCGCGTTTGAACATTTCCCCGTCCGGCGGCGTTGCGCCCGCAATCGTGCACGATTCGGCACGGTCCAATGCAACTCCAGACGGAGATTCCCATGGCACACGATGTCATCCGCCGTCACCGGCTGCCACTGACATGGCTCGTGCGCGGCGCCGTGCTCGTCCTGCTGCCGCTGGCCTCCTGCACGCACACGCAACAGACGGCCGACTCCGCCGCCGCCAACGCCCAGGCACAGACCACCCCCACGCTGTCGGCCAGCGACAGCACGTTCATCGACCAGGCCGCGCGCGCCGGGCTGGCCGAGGTGCAGGCAGGCCAGCTCGCCGCGCACCAGTCGCCACGCCCGGCCGTCCACCAGTTCGCCGAGATGATGGTTCACGACCACACCGAGATCAACGACCAGCTCACGGCGCTGGCACGCCAGAAGCAGGTCACGCCGCCGACCGCCCCGGCCGACGACCAGGTGGCGGAAATCCAGCGGCTGCAGACGCTGCATGGGCGCGTGTTCGACCGCACCTATCTGAGCGACCAGGTGGCCGGCCACCAGCAGGCGCTGAACCTGTTCCAGACCGAGGCGCAGCAGGGCACCGACCCGGACGTCAAAGCCTTCGCTGCCCGCTACGTGCCGACGATCCAGGACCATCTGCAGGAAGCCGAGCGGCTCGGCGGCCACGCGCCAACATCTTGACGCGAACGGCCGCCACGTCGCCCCTTGTCAGTCGGCCAGGGGCAACGGAATGGCGTCGGGTCTGAGGAAGGGGTGAGCGAGATGAAGATCGGTGTGATCGGCCTGGGTTCGATGGGGATGGGCGCGGCCCTGAACCTCGTGCGCAAGGGCCACGAGGTGACCGGCTGCGAGCCGCGCGAGACGGCGCGCGACGAGCTGGTCAAGGCCGGCGGGCACGCGGTCGCCAAGGCCGCCGAGCTGCCCGAAGGGCTGGATGCCGTGATCGTCTTCGTCGTCAACGCCGCGCAGACGACCGATGTGCTGTTCGGCCCGGAAGGATGTGCCGACCGGCTGGCGGCCGGCAGCGCGGTGCTGTGCTGCACCACGGTCGCGCCGGAATTCGCTCGTGCCTTGGAGAAGCGGCTGGCCGAGCACGGGGTGTTGCTGCTCGACGCGCCGGTGTCCGGCGGGGCCGGGGCCGCGCGGGCCGGCACCATGACGGTCATGGCCTCGGGGCCGGCCGAGGTGTTCGCGAAGGTGCAGCCGGTACTGGACGCCATCGCACAGCGCGTCTGGCATCTCGGCGACACGGCCGGCATCGGCAGCACGGTCAAGATGGTCAACCAGCTGCTGGCCGGCGTGCATATCGCGACGGCGGCCGAGGCGATGGCGCTCGGCATCCGCGCCGGCGCCGATCCGCAGACGCTGTTCGATGTCATTACCACCTCGGCCGGCAATTCCTGGATGTTCCAGAACCGGGTGCCGCACATCCTGGCCGGCGACGATACGCCGCTGTCGGCCGTCAATATCTTCGTCAAGGATCTTGGCATCGTGCTGGACCAGGCCCGCGCGCTGACCTTCCCGCTGCCGATGGCTTCGGCCGCGCACCAGCTGTTCCTGTCCGCCGCCGCCAGCGGCCACGGCGGGCGGGACGACGCCTTCGTCATCCGGGTCTGGCAGGCGCTGACCGGCATCAAGCTGCCGGGGGAGGACGACGATGCGTGACCTCGACCTGCACGTCGAACTGGTCTGGGACGCCAGATGCGAGACCGGTGAGAGCTGCACCTGGGACGCCGCGCGCGGCCGGGTGCTGTTCTGCGACATTCCGGCCGGCGTGATCCACGCCTACACGGTGGCCGATGGCGGCAAGCAGTCCTGGCGGCTGCCGGACGTGGTGGCCAGCTTCGGCGTCTGCCGCTCCGGCCGCCTCGTCGTGGCGCTGCGCAATCGCGTCGTGCTGTTCGACCCTGCCAGCGGCGCGGTGACCCCGCTCGCCGGGCCGATCGACCAGCCGGCGACGGTGCGGCTGAACGACGGCAAGGTCGGGCCGGATGGCAGCTTCTGGGTCGGCGGCCGTGATGAAAGCCCCGCCAGGACGTCCGAGGCGGCGCTGTGGCGTATCGCGCCGGACGGTCGGGCAGAGCGCAAGGCCGATGGGTATATGACATGCAACGGTTTGGCATGGTCGCCCGACGGAACAGTTATGTATCATACAGACAGCCGGCGCGGCCAGCTTGACGCCTGGGATTTCGACGCCACGACGGGCGCCATTGCCAACCGCCGCCGGCTCGCCACGCTGACCGACGCCGAGGGGCGGCCCGATGGCGGGGCCACCGATGCCGAAGGCTGCTACTGGTCCGCCGGCACGTCGGCCGGCTGCCTCAACCGGCTTTCCCCGGCGGGCGCGCTGGTGGCGCGGGTGCCGATGCCGGTGCCGGCCCCGAGCATGCCGTGCTTCGTCGGCGAGTGGATCTACGTGACCACCTTGCGCGAAGGCCGCCCGCAGGCTTTGCTGGACGCGCACCCGACAATGGGTGGGTTGTTCCGGATGCGCGCGCCGGTCGCCGGCGCACCGGTTGCTCTGTTCGCCGACACCTGACGCTGGAGAATTTCATGGCCGATCGTCCCGCCAAGCCCGTGTTGTTGACCGGCGCGTCCGGTGCGCTCGGGCGGCAATTGACCGCGTATCTGTCGCAGCTTGGCTGGTCGCTGCGGCTGACCGATATCGTGCCATTCCCCGGTGAGGTCCCGGCCGGCTGCACATTCACCCGCGCCGATCTCAATGATGGGGTAGCGATCCTGCGGCTGGCGGAAGGCTGCGGCATGATCCTGCATTTCGGCGGCTGCTCGGTCGAGCGGCCGTTCGAGGAGGTGATCGGCCCCAATATCCGCGGCCTGTACCACATCTACGAGGCGGCACGGCGCGAGAAAGCGCGGGTTTTGTTCGCCAGCTCCAACCATTCCATCGGCTTCCACGAGCGCAGCGAGCCGCTGGATGACGACTGCCAGTTCCTGCCGGACGGGTATTACGGGCTGTCCAAGGCATACGGCGAGCAGATGGGCCGCATGTACTGGTACAAGCACGGCGTGGAGAACGTGAACGTCCGCATCGGCTCCTGCTTCCCGGAGCCGGTCGAGGAGCGGATGCTGTCCACGTGGCTGTCCTATGCCGATCTGTGCCGGCTGTGCGAGCGCGCCACGTTGGCCAAGCACACTGGCAGCTGCGTGGTCTGGGGCGCCTCGGCCAACAGCCGCACGTTCTGGCGTGGCGACGCCCGCGACAGCCTGGGCTGGCTGCCGCAGGACAGCGCCGACCATTATGCCAACCAGGTGCAAGGCAAGGTGAGCGGCGACCCGGTCGTCGAACGCTATCAGGGTGGCGCCTACACGCGAATCGACTACTCGCGCGCCGAGCCGCCGCCGGGCAAGCTTTTCAAGCGGTAAGCAACTCCGGAAGGGTTACACTTGTCATGCGGGTGGCAGCCCCGCGTGTCACGCATATATAATGGTGGTGGCGCATACCATAACGCTGCTTATGATATCCGCTGTGCCCCAACACCCTGACCTCCTGTTCCTTCTTCACGATGTCGCCCGGCTGCTCCGCTATGAAGCGGACCGCCGGGCGAGCGCGCACGGCATGACGCGTGCGCAATGGATCATTCTGTTCTGGCTCGAACGACAGCCTGGGCTGTCGCAGAAGGAACTCGCCGAGATCCTGGAGGTCGAACCGATCACGGTCGCCCGCCTGATCGACCGGCTGGAGGCGCGCGAGATGGTCGAGCGGCGGCCCGACCCGCGCGACCGCCGCATCTGGCGCCTGCATCTGCTGCCGTCCGCCGCCCCCGTGCTGGCGGAACTGAAGGATGAACGCACCGACATGCACCGCATGCTGATCGTCGATATCGACGAGGCAGTCGAAAACACAATGATTGCCGGATTGCAGCGCATGAAGGCCACGCTGCTGTCCGAATGCAAACACAAGGGCCCTTATAAAGATGTCACCGTCGGGGACGCCGAAATGAAGAACTCCGCCGCACTGCCCACGACTGTCAAGGAGTCCGTCTGATGTCCTCGGCGACTACGACGGCGCCAGGTTCGATTACCATTGGCACCGCGCCCACCCGGTCCCGGGCGCGCTTGCTGCGTCCGATCCTGATGCTGGGTGGCGTCGCTGCCGTCATCGTCGGCGTTGGTTACTGGTGGTTGCAGGGCGGCCGCTATGTCTCGATCGACGACGCCTATGTGCGCGCCGCAAAGCTCGCCGTGACCGATGACGTTTCCGGTCTTGTCGGCAGCGTCGAGGTGCACGGAAGGCCAGCATGTCGCGAAGGGCCAGCAGCTGTTCACGCTGCGCGACCGGCAGATCCGCATCGCGCTGGAAGGTGCGAAGGCCAATCTGGCGCAGACCGCGCTCGTCATGGAATCGATGAAGCACGACTATCAGCGCATGCTGCGCGATGTCGCGGTACGAGCAGACGCAGATCGATTCCGATCAGGCGAATTACGAACGTTACGCCAACCTCGTGCGGGGCGGCGGCGTCACGCGCGCGGAATACGACGACGCCCGCTTCAAGCTCGCCGGCGACAAGGCCGCGCTCGAGAGCCTCAAGGAGCAGGCGCAAGTGCAGCTCGCCCGTCTCGGCGGTGACCCGGACGTGGACGTGACAACGACGCCGCAATACCTGCAGGCCCGCGCGCAGGTGGAGGAGGATCAGCGTCAGCTTGAGCACACCGTCGTGCGCGCGCCGTTCAGCGGCATCGTCACCAATGTCGATGCCACGCAGCCCGGCATGTACCTCGACCACCGGCAGCTGCCGCGTTCGGCCTGATCTCCGACGAGCATGTCTGGGTGGACGCGAACCCCAAGGAAACCGAACTGACCCACGTCAAGCCGGGCGATCCGGTCGACGATCACCGTGGACACCTATCCCGGCCACGTCTGGCACGGCACGGTCGAGAGCATCGCGCCGGCCAGCGGCTTCGGAGTTCTCGGTGCTGCCGGCGCAGAACTCCTCGGGCAACTGGGTCAAGGTGGTGCAGCGGCTGCCGGTGCGCATCCGCGTCGATCGCCAGCCGGGCGACCGCCGAGCTGCGCGCCGGCATGAGCGTGGAAGCCGACATCGACACCGGCCACGTGCGGCACTTCAGCCGACCTGCTGCCGTGAGCGGTGCGGTCGCGCCCGCCGGCGTCGCAGCGCCGACGGCGCCGACCTTCCAGGTGGTGCCGCACCGCGCGCTGATCACCGTCTGCGCGATGCTGGCCGACGCTGATGCAGGCGCTGGACACCACCATCGCCAACGTGGCGCTGCCGTACATGCAGGGCAGCCTGTCGGCGACGTCCGACCAGATCACCTGGGTGCTGACCTCCTACATCGTCGCCGCCGCGATCATGACCGCGCCCGTCGGCTGGCTGGCGGCGCGGTTCGGTCGCAAGAACCTGTTCGTCTCTGCCTTGTCGGCTTCACCGTCGCCTCCATGCTGTGCGGCGTCGCGCAGTCGCTGCCGCAGATGGTGCTCTTCCGGCTGCTGCAGGGCGTGTTCGGCGCGGCGCTGGTGCCGCTGTCGCAGGCGGTGATGCTCGACATCTACCCGCCCGAGCAGCGCGGCTCGGCGATGGCGATCTGGGGCGTGGGCGTCATGGTCGGCCCGATCCTGGGCCCGACGCTCGGCGGCTACCTGACCGACGTCTACAACTGGCGCTGGGTGTTCTACGTCAACCTGCCGTTCGGCATCCTTGCCATTGCCGGCCTGGCGATGTTCATGCCGCGTGCCGCGCGCAACCAGGCTTGCGTTCGACTGGACCGGGTTCGCCGTGCTGGCGCTCGGGCATCGGCGCGTTGCAGATGATGCTCGACCGCGGCCAGGACAAGGACTGGTTCGGCTCCGGCGAGATCATCACCGAGGCGGTGCTGGCCGGCCTGGGGATCTATCTGTTCCTCGTTCATCTGCTGACCGCCGACAAGCCGTTCATTTCGCCGCGCATCTTCAAGGACATCAATTTCTCCGCGTCGCTGGTGATGATGTTTGCGGTCGGGATCGTGCTGCTGGCGACATCGGCGCTGCTGGCGCCGTGGCTGCAGACGCTGGGCGGCTATCCGGTGGCCACCGCCGGCCTGGTGATGGCGCCGCGCGGGATCGGCACGATGGCGGCCATGATGATTTCCGGAAAACTGTCGTCCCGCGTCGATCCGCGCCTGCTGATGGGGATCGGCGTCGTGCTGATGGTGTGGTCGCTGTATGCCGCGACCGGCTGGACGCCGGATGTCAGCGCGCATGTGCTGATCGCGACCCTGGTGGTGCAGGGGGCGGCGCTGGGCTTCGTGTTCATTCCGTTGCAGGTGGTGGCGTTCGCGACACTCCCTGTCCAATATCGCACCGATGGCACCTCACTGCTGAGCCTGTTGCGCAATGTCGGCAGTGCCATCGGCGTGTCGGTCACTTCGGCGCTGCTGGCACATAATGTGCAAATACTTCATAGCGAACTCGGTTCGTATCTCACGCCGTTCAACCGCGCCTTGCAGGCGGGCGGTTCGGTCTCGCGCCTGCTCGACCCGGCCACGTCGGCGGGCGTCCAGGTGCTTGACGCCATGGTCAACCAGCAGGCGCTGATCATCGGCTACAATAACGACTATAAGCTCATGATGCTGGTGACACTTCCCACGCTGGTGCTGCTGTTCATCATGCGGCGGCCGAATGCGCCCAAGAAGGTTGCCGGCGGCGACGATCATGGGCATCCGGCGGTGCTCGACTGATGCAATACCTCGCGGCACTTGCGCTGCTGGTCCGCGACTATGACGAGGCGCGCGACTACTATACCGGCACGCTGGGCTTCGACCTGATCGAGGACACGGACATGGGCGGGGGCAAACGCTGGCTGCTCGTGCGCCCGCCCGGTGGCGATGGTGCCGGCCTGCTGCTGGCCAAGGCGGTGACGCCGGAGCAAATCGCGCGGATCGGCGACCAGACCGGCGGGCGGGTGTTCCTGTTCCTGCGTACCGACGATTTCTGGCGCGACCACCGGCGCTACACCGAACGCGGCGTGGCGTTCGTCGAGACCCCGCGCGAGGAGACTTACGGCACCGTCGCGGTGTTCGCCGATCTCTATGGCAACCGCTGGGACCTGATTCAGCCCCGGTAGCCATCATCCGGTTGCGCTCGGCCAGCCGCCGGAGAAGAATTGCCGATCGCCGCCCGGGCGGCCGGGCAACCAAGGCAGCACCGATGATCCGCACAGGCGCCCAGTACCGCGATTCCCTCCGCGACGGCCGCGCGGTCTTCGTCAACGGCGAGCGCGTGGCGGACGTGACCACCCATCCGATGTTCAAGCCGCTCGTCGATATCCGTGCGCGCATCTACGACATGGCGCACGACCCGGCGACGCAGGCGGTGATGACCTACGAGGACGCCGGCGAGACTCACGCCATCGGCAACAAGCTGCCGTACACGCAGGAGGACTGGTGGGCCAAGCGGCGTGCCACCGACACGGTGCTGGAGGAGATCGGCGGCATCGTGACCCGCGTCGGCGACGAGACGGTGGGCGAGATCTGGTCGCTGTTCGACGGCCGCGACGTGCTCAACGAGGTCGATCCGCGGTTCGGCCGCAATATCGAGGCGCATATCCGGCGCGTGCTGCACGGCGACCCGTTCCACGTCTCCGCCAACACCGACCCGAAGGGCGATCGCTCCAAGCCGCCGCAGCAGCAGGACCCGGACATGCTGCTGCATGTCGTGCGCGAAACCGATGCCGGCATCGTCGTGCGCGGCGCCAAGTTCGAGACGGCGGCGGCCTACGCCAATCAGGCGTTTACCAAGCCGACGATCGCCAACTGGGGTGACTCCGCCTATTCCGACTATGCGGTGGGGTTCATCTGCGACCTCGGCTCGCCGGGGCTGAAATTCATCTGCCGCACCGGCTTCGCCGGCCGCGCGCCCGAAGCGGACTACCCGTTGTCCAACCGCTTCGATGAGGTGGACACGCTGGTGATATTCGACGACGTGCTGATCCCGTGGGAGAACGTGCTGTTCTATCGGCACACCAAGGCGGCACAGTTCATCCGCGCCACGCTGCACCGCTATTCCGCCTTCGCCTTCGTGCAGCGCAACCTGAAGCTGGCCGACATGATGATCGGCGCCGCGCTGTTCAACGCGCGGCAGACCGGGCTCGACAAGCAGCAGGCCGTGCAGGAGAAGCTTTCGGAACTCGCGGTGTATCGCGAAGGCATCAACGCGCATCTGACGGCTGCGATCACGCTGGCGGAGACCAGCCCGAGCGGATTGCTGATGCCCAACCAGTCACTGCTGTATTCCGGCCGCGTACTGGCGTGCTCGCAACTGCACCACATGATGCACATCGCGCGCGAGCTTTGCGGTGGCCAGATCTGCGTGACGCCCGACAAGGCCAGCTTCGACGACGCCGAGACCGGGCCGTGGCTGCGGAAATACTACACCGTCAATGAGGACTGGGTGGCCGAGGACCGGCGGAAACTGCTGGCGCTGGCGCGCGACCTGCTGAATTCGGATTACGCCGGGCACCGGCTGACCTTCCAGTTGTTCGCGCAGTCGCCGCCATTTGCGCATCTGGCGGCCGTGTATCGTGCCTTCGACTGGGACGGGCCGCTGGACTTCGTCCGCAAATCGGCCGGGTTGTCGCCGCGCGTGATGAAGCCCACGAAGCGGCCGGCGGGCGACCGTGCCGTCCGCCAATGGTTCACCCGCGACACCAAGCTGGCCGCCGAATAGGGATCATCGACATGGCACACACACGGCTGCGCCCGTTCAACACCAAGGCGACCTATCCCGAACAGAAGCTCGACAACGATCTGTCGCAGGGCGTCGTGGCGCGCGGGGCGCTGGTGTTCCTGCGCGGGCAGGTCTCCCAGGATCTGGAAACCCGCGAGAGCCTGCATGTCGGCGACCCGGCGGCGCAGGCGGGCAAGGCGATCGAGAACATCCGCACGCTGCTGGCCGAAGCCGGCAGCGACCTGTCGCATATCTGCCGCTGCGTGGTGTACCTGACGGATATCCGCCATCGCGAGGCGGTGTACCAGGAAATGGGGCGCCGGCTGAAGGGCGTGCACTACTGCTCCACCGGCCTCGTCGTGGTCGCGCTGGCACGGCCGGAATGGCTGGTGGAGATCGAAGTCACCGCCGTGATCCCGGACTGAGCCATGACCTTCTCGATTTCGGCGCGATGTGTGCGTAGCGGCGAATTCGGCATTGCCGTGTCATCGTCCTCGCCTTGTGTCGCGGCCCGGTGCGCCCATGCGCGGGCCGGCGCCGGCGTGGTGGCCAGCCAGAACATCACCGACCCGACGCTGGGGCCGAAGGGGCTGGACCTGATGGCGAGCGGCCTGTCCGCGGCCGACGCGCTGGCTCGGCTGCGGGCAAACGCGGACCACATCGAATTCCGCCAGTTGGCGCTGGTCGATACCGGCGGCGGGACGGCGTGCTTCTCGGGCGCGCGCACGCTGGGCATGCATCGCACGGTGGAGGGGCCGGGCGTGGCGGCGGCCGGCAACCTGCTGGCGTCGCCCGAGGTGCCGGTGCGGATGGTGGCGGCGTTCCTTGCGGCTGCCGACCTTCCATTGGGCGAGCGGCTGGTGCGCGCCATGCAGGCCGGTGTCGCTGCCGGCGGGGAGGCGGGGCCGGTGCATTCGGCGGGGCTGCTGGTGGTGCGCAACGTGGCGTGGCCGGTCGCCGATCTGCGCGTCGATTGGGACGAAGCCGATCCGATTGGCCGGTTGGCGGAGCTGTGGGCGCTATGGGCGCCGCAGATGGATGCCTACGTGACGCGCGCGCTCGATCCGTCTTCGGCGCCGTCGTATGGCGTGCCGGGCGATCAGAGGCGGTAAGGCGCGATCCCGACGTTCGGGACAAGCCTGCAGATTGGTATGAGGCGGCGGAGGCTGGGGAACTCGGTCAGGCCGTCTATGCCCCCAATCGGCGGACCACGGCCTGGGTAAACTCCTTCGTCGTGGCGCTGCCGCCAAGGTCGCCGGTGCGCACGTGGTCGATGTTGAGCACCTGATCGATCGCCTGCTCCAGAAGCAGCCGCTTGTCCTTGAATCCGGCGTGTTCCAGCATCAGCCCGGCCGCCATCAGCAGCGAGGTGGGGTTGGCCATATTCTTGCCGGCGATGTCCGGCGCCGAGCCATGCACGGCCTCGAAGATCGCGGCATCCTTGCCGATATTGGCGCCGGGGGCCATGCCCAGCCCGCCCACCAGCCCGGCCGCGAGGTCCGACAGGATGTCGCCGAACAGGTTGGTGGTGACGATCACGTCGAACTGCCATGGGTTCAGCACGAGCTGCATGGCGCAGGCATCGACGATGCGGTCGTCGGCCGCCACGCGGCCGGCATACTTCTTCGCAACCTCGCGCGCTTCCTCCAGGAACACGCCGGTCAGCGCCTTCAGCACGTTCGCCTTGTGGACGATCGTCACTTTCTTGCGGCCATTGCGCACCGCGTAGTCGAACGCGAACTCGGCGATCCTGCGTGAGCCCTCGCGCGTGTTCACGCCCGACGAGATCGCCACCGCGTGCGGGTCGTCGCCCACCGGGATGTAGTGTTCGAACGCGACATACAGCCCCTCCAGATTCTCGCGCACGATGACGAGGTCGATGTTCTCGTAGCGGCCGCCGGGCACCATGGTGCGAGCCGGGCGGAGGTTGGCGTAGAGGTGGAATTCCTCGCGCAGCCGCACGTTGACCGAGCGGAAGCCGCCGCCGACCGGCGTGGTCAGCGGCCCTTTCAGCGCCAGGTGCGTGCGGCGGATGCTGTCCAGCGTGTCCTTCGGCAACGGGTCGCCGCACGCCTCGATGGCAGCCAGCCCGCCCTGCCGGAGATCCCACGCGAAGGGCCGGCCGAGCGCGTCCAGCACAGCGACGACGGCTTCGGTCACCTCCGGGCCGATGCCGTCGCCCGGGATCAACGTAGCTGGAACCTGGGTGGAAGCGGCTGTGGTCACGTCGTTCTCCTCGATGCACCCGAGACAGGGAGTCTGCCATATCCGGGGCCGCCGGGCGACACGGGAGCGGCGCGCGGAACGCAAACCGGCCCAGGCCGTTGAGCGTGGCGGCCGCCAAGGAGCTCCATCCAATGACTGGTCCCGATGTCAAAGATCCGGCCGCCCCGGTGCCGTCCGACCGCTTGCCGCGTGCCCCATACTATCCGGTGCTGACCGGCCAGCCCGCGCTCGTCACCGGGGCCAGTTCCGGCATCGGCAGGGCGGTCGCCCTGGGGCTCGCGCGCGCCGGCGCGGACGTGGCGGTGAACTACTCCAGCCACCCCGAGACGGCCGAGGCGGTGGTGCAGGAGATCAAGGCCATGGGCCGCCGCGCCATCGCGCTGAAGGCGGACGTGAGCCGCGAGGACGAGGTGGAGCGCATGTTCGCTGCCGCCATCGCCGAATTCGGCACGCTTCACATCGTCGTCAGCAACGCCGGTCTGCAACGCGATGCGCCGTTCGACCAGATGACGCTGGAGCAGTGGAACACAGTGATCGGCGTGAACCTGACCGGCCAGTTCCTCTGCTGCCGCGCCGCCGTGCGGGAGTTCAAGCGGCGCGGCGTCGTCCCTTCCGTCTCCCAGGCAGCCGGCAAGATCATCTGCATGAGTTCGGTCCACCAGCAGATCCCGTGGGCCGGACACGTGAATTATGCCGCCTCGAAGGGTGGGATCATGTTGATGATGAAGAGTATCGCGCAGGAGCTGGCGCCGCAGTTCATCCGCGTGAATGCGATCGGCCCCGGCGCCATCCGTACGCCGATCAACAAATCGGCGTGGGACACGCCGCAGGCCTATGCGGACCTGATGACGCTGGTGCCTTACAAGCGCATCGGCGAGCCGGATGACATCGCGCAGGCGGCTGTCTGGCTGGCCTCGGAGGCCGCCGACTACGTCACCGGCGCCACGCTGTTCGTCGATGGCGGGATGACGCTGTATCCGGGTTTCGCCACCGGCGGCTGAGGTCGTTGCGCGCCGCGCCGGTTCGTATAAATCGCGTCGGCCAAGCAGGGCAGGGCGCTCCAGTGCGATCGTCTGCGCGACGAGCCGCATCACGACCGCCGCGCGTTGCCGCGCGACGGTGCGGAACCCGAGCGCCGCGCGGTAGAACGCCTCGGCCTTCGCGCAGTCGGTCACAACGCGGCTGATCCGCGCGATC
Source organism: uncultured Pseudomonadota bacterium (assembly GCA_963764895.1). Taxonomy (GTDB): domain Bacteria; phylum Pseudomonadota; class Alphaproteobacteria; order Acetobacterales; family Acetobacteraceae; genus CAVXUK01. The sequence goes on along the minus strand of CAVXUK010000004.1, from coordinate 221,166 downwards.
ACGCGCCCAGCCGCGCCTTGATATGGTCGGCGACCCGCAGCGCATTGGCGATGATGGTCAGCGTCGGGTTCACCGCGCCGATCGAAGGAAAGAAGCTGGCGTCGGTCACGTACAGATTGTCCAGCTCATGCGCCTTGCAGTCGAGGTCCAGCACCGAGCTGGCCGGATCGGTGCCGAACCGGCAGGTGCCGGCCTGGTGCGCCGTGCCGCCGATCGGGATGTTCTTGCCGAGGTACAGCCGCCGGTCGATCAGCGGCGGAAACGCGCCCAGCTTCTCGGTCAGCGCCCGCAACTTGGCGCGCAGGCGGTGGGCGGCTTCCAGGTTACCTTCCGTCACGTCCAGCACCACGCGATCGCCGTCGTAGAAGACGCGGTTTTCCGGATGCGGCAGGTCTTCGCTTTGCAGCCAGAAGTCGATCGAATGCTCCGCCATCTTGTCGAACGCCATCTCCGGCACGACTGATTTCAGGGATTGCAGCGCCGCCTCGGCACGGATCTGTTCGCCATGCGATTTTGCGCACATCTGGATCAGCCCGAGCGGATATTCCCAGTCGTCGGCGCCGAAATAGAAGTCGCTGACGGCGAGCGTCTTCTGAAACACGGTACGATTCGGTTCCTTCAGCAGTGCCATGACGACCGACATGTTGTGGCGCATGTAGTTGCGCCCGACCTGATCGGAGCCATTGGCCAGCCCCTTCGGATGCGCGTCGCTGGTCGACCGTAGCAGCAGAAGCGCCGAGTTCAACGCGCCGCAGGCGACGACCACGAGATCGGCGGAATAGTCTTCCGGTTGCTGATCGCGCAGCACATGCACGCGCCGCACGCTGCGCCCGCCGGCATCCGTCTCCAGCCGCGTGACACAGGCGTTGGTCCGCAGCTCGAAGTTCTTGTGTGCGTCCCGCGCCGGATCGACGCAGATCACCTGCGCGTCGGCCTTGGCGTTGATCGGACAGGGGAAACCGTCGAAGGCATCGCAGCGGATGCACGGGCTGTAGGTGATGACGCTGCCGTCCGCGTTCTGGTCCAGCTTGATACCGAGTGGCAGATGGAACGGATGCAGTCCTTCATTGGCCAGAATGTCACTGAGCTGCTGGATCTGCGGCTCGTGCTGTACCGGCGGATAGGCATAGGGGCCGCTGGACCATGGTTCGTTCGGGTCTTCGCCGCGTTGGCCATGTACATGGTACAGCGCCTCGGCTTGCGCGTAGTACGGCTCGAACGCGTCGTAGGTCAGCGGCCAGGCCGGCGAAATGCCGTCCTTGTGCCGAAGCTCGGCGAAATCGCGCTCGCGCAGGCGGAACAGCGCGGCGCCGTAGACCTTGGAGTTGCCGCCGACGAAATAATGCAGGCCGGGTTGGAAGCTGCTGCCGTCGCTGGCGTGCCATGTCTCCGTTGCCTGATAGGCGCCATCGACGAACACGGTCTTCGCATCCCAGTTGGCGCGCGAGCGCGGCAGGTAGTCGCCGCGTTCCAGCATCAGGATGCGCTTACCCGTGCCGGCCAGCCGGTGCCCGAGGCTGGCACCGCCCGGCCCGCTGCCGATGACGATCACGTCATAATGCCCGCCGCTCGCCGCCATGGTGCGCCTGCCAATCCGCCCGTGCGCGCTGTCTACGCAGCGCGGATTGCCGCGTTCCCGGCCGGTCCATCCGATCGCACTAGGCCGGCTGGCGGGGCTCCAGCGTCTTGCGCGTGTGCAGCGCGATCATGGCTTCCTCGTCGGTCGGAATCACGAGCACCTGCACCGAACTTTCGGGCGCACTGACGCAACTGCCGTCCGCCTTGTCGGCCGGCACGACGCCGAGCCAGCGCAGCCGCTCGCAGACCGCACGTTGCACCTCCGGCGAATGCTCGCCGATGCCGGCGGTGAACACCAGCCCGTCCAGTCCGCCCAGCGACCCGGTCAGTGCTGCGACCTCTCGCGCGATGCGGAACACGAACAGCTCGACCGCCTCGCGCGCATGCGGCTCGTCACTGGCCAGCAGCGTGCGCATGTCGCTCGACAGACCGGAGACGCCCAGCAGGCCGGATTGCTTGTACAGCACCGTTTCGATGTCGTGCGCCGACAATCCCTGCTGCTGCAACATGTACAGCACCACGCCCGCATCGAGCGTGCCGCAGCGCGTGCCCATCACGAGCCCGTCGAGCGCGGTGAAACTCATCGTGGTGTCGACGCTGCGCCCAGCCTGGAGCGCGCACAGGCTGGCGCCGTTGCCCAGATGCGCGGCGATCACGCGCCCGGCCGCCAACGCGGGCGCGACCGATGTCAGGCGGCGGGCGATGTATTCGTAGGACAGGCCGTGGAAGCCGTAGCGGCGGACGCCCTGTTCCTCGTAGCTGCGCGGCAGCGCGAACCGTGTCGCGATGGCCGGCATCGTGTGGTGGAATGCCGTGTCGAAACAGGCGATCTGCGGCAGGCCGGGGCGCAGCGCCGCGATGGTGTGTACAGGCGACAGGCTGTGCGGCTGGTGCAGCGGCGCCAGCGGCGTAAGCTCCTCCAGCGCGGCCAGGACCGTCCCGTCCAGCCGCACGGGCCCGATGAAGTCCCGCCCGCCATGCACCACCCGGTGACCGACGGCGATCAACGCATCGGCCCCCAGATGCGACTCCACCCACCCCAGCAGATCGCCGAGCAGCGGCTCATGGTCACGCGCCGCGCCGGCCGGCCAGCGTCTCTCCGCCAGCACCGCACCGGCCGCGCCGCGGGCAACGAAATGCGGCGCGGTGCCGATGCCTTCGATTTCGCCGCGCAAAACACAGAGCGGATCCGGCTCGGTCAGCTCGAACAGCGCGAACTTCAAGCTGGAGGAACCGGCGTTGATCGCAAGGATTGCGTTTGTCATCACACCACCTTCACGGACACTGCCAGATTGGCACGCCGGGCATAGGCCGGATCGCGATCCGCCGGATTGACGTTGATCGTGATCTGATCAATTCGCCGTAGTATTCCAGCTGCCACGGGTGAAGAGTTTATGGCGGGCCGATGGGTTGCCGCCGCCTACAGGGCGACCGCGGGCCTCCGGCTTGCGAGCAGGGCGGCGACCGTGTCGGCGATCTGCATCGCGGAGACCGGCTTGCGCAGCAGAACGAAGCTGTTGCCGCCCAGCTGGTCGCCGATCATCAGATCCGCCGCCTCGCCGGCATAACCGGTCAGCAGGATCGCCGGCAATCCGGGCCAATGGCGGCGCGCCTGACGGATCAGATCGGTCCCGCTCATACCCGGCATCGACAGGTCGGTGATCAGCAGGTCCACCGGCGGGCCGTCGACGCCGCTCTCGAATGCAGCGGCTTGCAGCGTCGCCAAGGCCGCCGCCGCGTCGGTGGCCTGGGTCACCAGATAGCCATGCGTCTCCAGCGCCGTGGCGACCAGTTCTCGGACCAGCGTCGTGTCCTCGACCAGCAGCAGCCGGCGTCTGTCAGGCGGGGCCGGCGCCGCGCCCGGGGCCGGCGCCGTGACACCGCCGGCTGCTTGCGGCAGCCACAGCGTGACCGTCGTGCCCTGTCCTGGCGTGCTCTCGATCGCCAGACCGCCACCCGACTGCTCGGCGAAGCCGCGCGCCATCGCGAGGCCAAGCCCGGTGCCCTTGCCGGTCGGCTTGGTGGTGAAGAAAGGCTCCATCGCGCGCGCCAGCGTGGACGCGTCCATCCCGCTTCCGGTGTCGATGACGGACAGCCGGATGTAGCGGCCGGGCGCGAGGCCGACGCCTGGCGGCCACGCATCGCCTTCACCCACCTCCTCGGGCGCGGCCCGGAACGCCAGCACGCCGCCCCCCGCCATGGCGTCGCGTGCGTTGGTCGCGAGATTGACCAGCACCGACTCCAGTTGCGAGCGGTCGGCCAGCAGCGGGGGCAGTCCGGGCGGCGCGTCCACGCAAACCGTGAACCCGGCCCCGATCGTGTAGCCGAGTACCTCGCGCAGATCAGCGAGCAGTTGCACCACGTCCACCGCCGTCGCACGCAGGTCGTCGCGTCGCGCGAAGCCGAGCAGGCGCCGGGTCACTGCCGCGCCGCGCCCGATCGCCTCGGTCACCATCGCCGACACGCGGCGCACCGCGTCCGGATCCTCGGCGCGGTGCACGATCAGCGTCATGCCGCCGGAGATGGCCTGAAGCACGTTGTTGAAGTCATGCGCCACGCCGCCGGCAAGCTGCCCCAGCGCCTGCAACCGGCTGGATTGCAGCAGCCGTGCCTCCATCTCGCGTAGTTCGGTGATGTCGTGTGACTCGCAGATCAGGAGGCGAACGGAGCCGATGGCCGCGTCGCGTATCGGCCGGAACGAGGCGTCGAACACGCTCGACCGGCCGTTAACGCCGGTCGCGATGAGCTCGACCCGTACCGACTCGCCGGCCGCAGCGCGCGCAACTGCGTCGCGGATTTTCGCCACTGACTTCGGGATTGTCCCGCCACCACCACGCGTCCCAGACCGGCTCGCCGAGAATCTCGCGGGGATCCACGCCGTGCAGCTTGCTTGCCGCGCGGTTGATTTCCACGCGGCGGCCATCGGTGGTGATGAGTGCCACCAGCTGGAGCTGTGCGTCGAAAATGCCGCGCAGCCGGGCCTCGCTTTCCGCCAGCGCCTCGGTGCGTTCGGCAACCTCGGCCTCCAGTGAGTCGGCCAGCGCGCGCAGGGCAGCCTCCGCGTCATCGCGCTGGGCGGCGGTCCTGGCGAGCCGCTCGGCCACCAGTTCCACTTCGCGCAGCCGCGCGCCGGGGCGCGTCGCCGCGTCGCCGGTCGCAGCGAGGCTTTCGATGCTGGTGGCGAGGCGGCGCGCGATCAGCAGCGCCAGCGCGAGGCCACCGCTGGCCACCGCGGCGCCGATGGCCACCAGGCGCCACAACGCCAGGCGCAAGGGGGTTTCGAACACGTCGTCGGGCGCGGCCAGCGCCACGAAAAAGCCACTGGCCGGCGCGCGTGCAAACACGGTGGTGGAGGCCACGCCGTCGATGCGCCGTGCCCGCACCACCCCGGAATCGCCGGTCACCAAGGCCGCATGCAAGGCAGGGATCGCGCGGGTTCCAACGAAGCGGTCCGCATCGGAGGTCCGTGCCGCGACGAAGAAATCCCGGTCCAGAATGCCACCCACCCAGCCGGGCGGCAGGTGCTGTTCGCGCAGCAATACGCCGAGGGCTTTGGACCGCACGCCGGCGGTCAGCAGATATGCCACGCGTCCCGGCGGCGTCCCGGATTGCGGCGCGGCGCCCGGTGGGCCGGCGGCGAACACCGGAACCATGACGGCAACGGTCATTTCGCCGCTGTTCATCCCGCGGTGCACGTCCGAGACGGTCGCACGGCCGGTCTCGATCACGACGCGCGCAATATCCAGCCGGCGTGTGTCGGTGCGCGGCTGCCCCAGCGGCATGGCCGTATTGATCAGCTGCCTTGTGTCGCTGTCGAACAAGCCGACCGAGGCGCCGTGCAGCGATGCCGACGCCGCGCGCATCTCGTGCTCGAACCCCGTCAGATCGCCGTTCGCCAGTGCTGCCGATCCGGCCAGTGTCTGCAGTACCGCCTGCACGCGGCCGAACTCCCGGTCCACCACCATCGCCAGCGCAAGCACCTCCTGCCGGAGCCGCTCCTCCGCGCGCTCCCGGTCGCCGCGATAGGAATTGTAAATGACCGCGGCCGCGAGAATTGTCAGCGGCAGCGCCACCGCAGCGACCGGCAGCAGCAGGCGCGACCGCAACGTAGGCGCGCCGCGCCGCCGACCCTGTCTAAAGTTCATCCATGTTCGCGTCGCCCAACGCATTTCGCGCCCGCGTCAACAATCCTGGCGAGGATTGCCGCTAGGCGAAAAGCAGTGGCTTCACCATACCGTGTAACGACCTGAATTTACCACACGGGGTTTCGCTCACGCGGTGGGCGGCCGTGCGAACCGGCTGGTCAGCCGGCGTCGTGGGGCGGGAAGAAGCGGTTGGCCGGGCGCGGCAGGCCCAGATTCTCGCGCAACGTCACGCCCTCGTAGCTGCGGCGGAACAGCCCGCGCCGCTGCAACTCGGGCACCACGCCGTCCACGAAATCGTCCAGCCCTTCCGGCACGGTGTGGAACATGATGTTGAAGCCGTCGCAGGCATCCGCTTCCAGCCAAGCCTGCATCTGGTCGGCGATCTCGCCGGCCGTGCCGACCATCTGCAAGCCGGCATAGCCGCCGGCTATCTGCGCCAGTCGCCGCACGGTCAGCCCCTCGCGCCGCGCCAGTTCGATCATGCTCTGGCGGCCGCTCTTGCTCTGGTTGGTGTCGGGGATCTCCGGCAACGGCCCGTCCAGGTCGAACGCCGAGGCATCCACGCCCAGCCGCATCGACAGGTTGGGCAGCCCGCTGTCCGGGTGCACCAGACTGTCCAGCAGCGCCTTCTTGCGCTGCGCCTCCTCCGTTGTGGCGCCGACGACCACCAGCACACCGGGCAGGATCTTCAGATGGTCCGGATTGCGGCCCAGCGCCCGCATGCGCCCCTTCACGTCGGTGTAGAATGCCTGCCCGTCGGCGATGGTGCGGGAGCTGCCGAAGATCACCTCGGCCGTTTCGGCGGCGATCTGCCGCCCGGCCTCCGACGCGCCGGCCTGCACGATCACCGGCCAGCCCTGCACCGGCCGCGCCACGTTCAGCGGCCCGCGCACCGAGAAATGCTCGCCCTTGTGCCCCAGTACGTGCAGCCGCTCCGGGTCGAAGAACACGCCGCTGTCCTTGTCGAGCAGGAACGCATCGTCCGCCCAGCTATCCCACAGCCCGGTGACGACATCGAAGAATTCGCGCCCGCGCCGGTAGCGCTCGCCGTGCTCGACGGCCTCGTCCAGCCCGAAATTCAGCGCCGCATCCGGGTTGGCCGTGGTCACCAGGTTCCAGCCGGCCCGCCCGCCGCTGATATGGTCGAGCGAGGCGAACTTGCGCGCGATGTGGTACGGGTCGTTATAGGTGGTCGAGGCGGTGGCGATCAGCCCCAGCCGCTCCGTCACCACCGCGAGCGCCGGCAGCAGCGTCAGCGGGTCGAACGAAGTGACGGTGGCGCTGCGCTTCAGCGCCGACATCGGCATGTTGAGCAGCGCCAGATGATCGGCCATGAAGAAAGCGTCGAAGCAGCCGCGCTCCAGCGTCTGGGCGAACCGCTTGATCAGCGGCCAGCTGAAATTCGCCTCCGGCGGCGTGCCGGGGTAGCGCCACCATGCAGTGTGGATGCCGACGGGGCGCATGAACGCGCCCAGGTGCAGTTGCCGGGTCATGGCTGTCTCCTTCGCGGGCCGGACGATCGGGCGCCACAGTCATGTGAGGTGCGCCCCGCCCCGTGCAATAACCGGTTCCACGCGAAATTTCCGTGCCTTGAGGCCGGGCGGGTCACTGAACGAACATTTTTCCGGTCCGGTAGGACACCCAAACCTTGCGGCCGAGCAGATAGTCCACCCCGAGCAGCATCTGCGTGCCCTGGAGCGCGTTGTTGTCGATGCCGATCTTGAGCGCGTCGACCTTCGTGTCACCGACGGCGAGCGCGTCGAAATGATGCACCCGCAGGCGGATCGTGCCGCCGTCCACGCCATGAACCAGCACCGACGGGTCGGCCGCCAGCGCCGCCTGCGTCACGCCAAGCCCTTGGGCCGTATCCGCCTGCAGCAGGCTGATGGCCGCGCCGCTGTCCAACAGTGCATCCACCGGCTTGCCGTTGATCGTCACCGGCACGCGCAGCCGTTCGCCGCCGGTCACCTGGATGGGGATCGTCGCGCGCGGCCCGTGCCACGGCAGGTCCGCCGCGCTGCAGCCGGCCGCGCGCCATAGCCGGATCCGGTGATCGGGCAGGTCGAACTCGACATCGTAGGCGCTCAGCATGTCGCCGCCGATCAGGCCGCCGGTCCCCGGAATGTCGGCCACCGCCAGCCGCTGCCCAAACTCCGCCTTGCCGAGTTGCACATCGGCGTACACATCCGCGTTGGTGATCGCGCCGCCGACCCCGACCAGCCGCGTCGACGACAATTGGCTGCGCGCCAGGAGCATGAACGTCGCAGTGCTGTTCGTCAGCAGCGTACGCTCCGCTCCGGTGTCGATGATGAAGGGCGTGTCGGTGCCCTTGACCTGTCCGGTCACGTCGACGCGGTTGTGGTCCAGCGTCACCGGCAGGTCGGCGACCAGCTGTAGTCGGCAAGGGCCGGTGCCTTCCTGTGAGCACGAGACCAGCAGAAACGCGAACAGAAGGCGCCACATGGCGGCAGTGTACCCGCATTCGAGGTCGCCGCATAGATATCGGTTCGGAATGATTTTCAGGCGCGACGGCATTGGCCGAGTCGGCGCTTCGCGCGGTTCTACCGGGTCTCGCTGCGTGGATCGAACGCATGCTGCAGCCCGTCGCCCAGAAAGTTCACCGCGATGACGGTGATGAAGATCAGCAGCCCCGGATAGATCGCGAGCGCGGGCGCCGTCGTCATCAGTTCCTGGGCGTTGTTCAGCATGTTGCCCCAGCTCGGCGTCGGCGCCATGATGCCGAAACCGAGAAAGCTCAGCACGCTCTCGAACAGGATGACCCGCCCGACCGTCAACGTCACCGCCACGATCAGCGGCGTGGCGACATTGGGCAGGATGTGCGACGTGATGACGTAGGTCGCGCTGCCGCCGCTGGCGCGCGCCGAGCGCACATAGTCGCGCTCCTTCAGCGCCAGCGTCGCGGCCCGCGTCAGCCGCGCGATGGCCGTCCAGTCCACCAGCGCGATGATGACCACCACGCGCCAGAACCCCGCGGCGCCGGAATGCGCGAACTCCGCCGAGAAGCCCAGCTTCGTCAGGTCGAGCGCCCCCAGCACGATCAGCAGCGGCAGCAGCGGCAGCGCGATCACGCCGTCGGTGAAGCGCATCAGCGCACTGTCGATCCGGCCGCCGAAATAGCCGGCGATGACCCCGATCGGTCAGCCCGATGAGCTGCCCGCGATCGTGGACAGCACGCCGACCAGCAGCGAAATCTGGCCCGCCCAGCATCAGCCGCACCAGCTCGTCCCGCCCGGCATCGTCGGTGCCCAGCGGGTGCTGCGGCGGAGGGCGGCGCGTACTGCGAGAACAGATCCGTCTGCGTACGGATCGACGCCGAGGTAATGCGCCGTCGGCCACGCCGCGAGCGACGAACGCGGCCAGCAGCGCCAGCACGCACAGGCTGCCCATGCCGGCACGGTGCCGCCGGAACCGCCGCCAGCGCAGCCGCCATGGCGAGACGGCGCGGTCGAGCGGCGCGGGGGCGAGCGCGGCGCTCACCGGGTGATCCGCGGGTCGAGCCAGCCATAGGCGAGGTCGGCGGCAGGTTGCTCAGCAGCGTGACCAGCGTCGCGAACAGCAGGCCGGTCAGCGCGAGGTTGAAGTCGTTGCCCAGGATGGCGTCGTAGATCAGTCTTGCCCATGCCGGGCTGGGCGAACATCGTCTCGGTGATCAGCGCCCCGCTGAACAGGCAGCCGAAACTCAGCGCGATCACCGTCACCACCGGGATCATGGCGTTGCGCAGCGCGTGGATCAGCACCACGCGGCCCTCACCGGCGCCCTTGGCGCGCGCCGTGCGGACATGGTCCATGCGCAGCGTCTCGATCATGGACGGCGCGCACGAAGCGGGTGAACTGGCCCGTGCTGGCCAGCGCCAGCGTGGTCACCGGCAGGATCAGATGGCGGACCTGGTCCATCACGCTGCCGTCGCCCACGGTGCTGATGCCGCTGGCCGGCAGCGCGTGCCAGTCGCACCGCGACCACCAGAATCAGCACCAGCGCCAGCCAGAACACCGGCACCGAAATGCCGGCGAAGGCGAACAGGCTGACCGACGCTGTCCGCGATGCCGCCCGGCTTCAGCGCGGCGGCAATCGCCGAGCACCAACGCGAGCGCCGATGCTGACGACGAAGCTGGTCAGCATCAGCTTGCAGGTCTGCCACAGCGCCGGCAGCAGCACCTGCATGACCGGCTGCGCATGCGTGCGCGAAAAGCCGAAATCGCCGTGCAGCGCCGCCACCAGCCAATGCCCGTAGCGCAGCAGGATCGGCTGATCGAGGCCGTAGATGGCGCGCAGATGCGCGACCGACCTCGGGCGTGGCGCCGGGGTTGGAGGACGATCATCACGTCGATCGGATCGCCCGGCATCAGCCCGATCAGGCTGTAGATGACGAAGCTCATGACCAGCAGCACGACCACCGTCTGCGCCACAGCGGCGCGAGGATGAAGCGCGCCATGACTGCCTCATGCCTTGAAGTGGCAGGCGGCGAGCTGCGCCGGCGCGGCCGGGGGCGGGTTCCAGCACGCGGCGCCTCTACGCGGCAGATCGCCTGCGCCTTCGGGCAGCGCGTGATGGAACACGCAGCCGGGCGGCGGGTGCGAGCGGGCTGGGCATCTCGCCGTGGATGGCGACCGGCGCCGGTCGCCGCCGCCGGCCGATGCGCGGCACCGCGTCCAGCAGCGCCGTCGTGTAGGGGTGCGACGGGCGTGGCGAACAGCTCCGCACGCGGCGCCACCTCCACGAGTCGGCCGAGATACAGCACGGCCACCCGGTCGGCCAGATGATTCACCACCGCCAGATCGTGGCTGATGAACAGATAAGCCAGCCGCGCGCTCCTGCTGCAGCGTCCGCAGCAGATTGAGAATCTGGCTCTGGATCGAGACGTCGAGCGCCGACAGCGGCTCGTCGGCGACGATCAGCGCCGGCTCCGGCGCGAGCGCGCGGGCGATGGCGATGCGCTGGCGCTGGCCGCCGGAGAATTCGTGCGGATAGCGGTTCAGCGCGTCGCGCGGCAGGCCCACCTGTTCGACCAGCATCGGCCGCCCGCGCCCGCGCGTTCGGCGCCGATTGCCGATGCGCTGGATGCGCAACGGCTCGGCGATGATGCGCGGAGACCGGCATGCGCGGATCGAGCGCCCCGAACGGGTCCTGGAATACGATCTGGATCGCCTGCTGCGCCGACCGCGCGCGTGGCCTGGTCCAGTCGCCTGCCCGCGAAACCGCATCGTGCCGGCGGTCGGGCGCTGCAAGCCCGCGACGACGTTGCCGAGCGTGCTCTTGCCGCTGCCGCTCTCGCCGACCAGCGCGAGCGTCTCGCCCTCGTCGATCGTGCAGGCTGACATCCTCGACCGCGCGCAGCACGTCCGCGCGGCCGGCGGGGAACTGCACCCGCAGATGCCGTCGAGCGCGACCAGCGGGCTCCGGCGTCATCGCTGCGCGCCTTGAAGCAGGCCACCCAGTGCCCCGGCGCGACCTCCTCCAGCGGCGGCTCGGCCGCGCGGCAGCCGGCATCGCCGCGCGCGCAGCGGTCGGCGAAGCGGCAGCCGGCCGACGTCACTGTCGAGGTCGGCACGCCGCCCGGGATCACCGGCAGCACCGCGGACGCGCTGCGCCGGATCGGGCAGCGTCGCGATCAGCCCGAGCGTATAGGGATGCAGCGGCGTGCGCGAACAAGTCCTCGGCCGGCGCCCGCTCGACCACGCGCCCGGCATACATCACGATGATCTCGTGCGCGATCTCGCTGATCACCGCGAGGTTGTGGCTGATGAACTGCATCGCCATGCCGATCTCGTCCTGCAGCGCCTGCATCAGATCCAGGATCTGCGCCTGGATCGTCACGTCCAGCGCCGTGGTCGGCTCGTCGGCGATCAGCAGCGCCGGGCGGCAGGCCAGCGCCATCGCGATCATCACCCGCTGCCGCATGCCGCCGGAGAACTGGTGCGGATACGACGGCCGCGCGCTGCGCGGCGAGGGGATGCCGACCGCCGCCAGCATCCGACCGCGCGTGCGCCGGCCTCGCGCCACGCACAGATCCTGGTGCAGCACCATGACCTCGGCGATCTGCCGGCCGACCGGCATCACCGGGTTCAGCGCGGTCATCGGCTCCTGGAACACCATCGCGACGCGGGCGCCGCGCACGCTGCGCCATACGGCTGCGGCTGCCCCAGCATCTCCTGCCCCTCCAGCACGCACCGAGCCGCCGACCCGGCCGGGCCGGCGGCACCAGCCCCATCACCGCCAGCGCCGATCATGGTCTTGCCGCAGCCGCTTTCGCCGACCACGCCCAGCGTGCGCCCGGCAGTGACGGTCGAAATCGATGCCGGCGACCACCTGACGCGCACCGTCGCGCTGCCGGGAAATCCGACGCGTCAGACCGCGCACGCGCCAGAACCTGCGTCATTCGGCGTGCCAGGTCTCGGCCCGCAGCGTGGTGACCTGATTGTGGCCGGTCGGCACCACGCCTTTCAGCCACAGCGGCCAGACATGCGCCTCCGACCCGAAGAACAGCGGCAGCACCGGCAGCTGCTCGGCGTAGATGCGCTGCATCTCGGCCCACAGCGGACGCCGCTTCGCCGGATCGAGCTCCTTCTCCATCGCATCGATGTCCGCGTCCATCGTCGGCGTCTGCGGAAGTCGGTGTAGTTGCTGCCGCCCCAGTTGTTGGCCGCCGTCGGGATCTGGCCGCTGCTGAGGACCTGCCGTGGCGAGCTCTCGATGCTGCTGCTCCAGGCGAACATCACCAGCCCCTCGAACGCTCGATGCTTCAGCGTCTCGCCGAACAGCGTGCGCGCGCGGTTCGTTGCGGATCACGGTCTCGACGCCGATTTCGCGCCATTCGCTCTGCATCACCTGCTGCAGCAATTCGCGGGCGCGGACGCCGGTGCTGGTGCTGAACTCAAGCGACAGCCGTTGGCCGGCGGCGTTGCGCCGCATGCCGTCCTCGCCCGCGCTTCCAGCCGGCTTCGGCCAGCAATGCGCGGGCGCGGGCCGGGTCGTAGGGGTAGGTCGGCACGTCGGCGTCGTGTACCTCGGGCTGCAGCGGACTGACGAAACTGTTGGCCACCGGCACGCGGCCGCCCATCAGCTTGTTGACCATGCTCTGCCGGTCGATGCCCATCAGCAGCGCGCGGCGCACGCGCACATCGGCCAGGATCGGGTTGTCGAGTTGCAGGTCGATATGCGTGTAGCTGAGGTTCGGCTTGTAGGCGTAGGTGAACCGATCGGGCCATTGGCGTCTGCAGTGTCAGCACCTGATCGAGCGTCAGCCCGATGCCCTCGCCGGGGATCATGTCGACGTCGCCGCTGAGCAGGTTGGTCTGCAAGGCCGCGGTGTTGCCGATGGTCTTGATGACGATGCGCTCGAAATGACGGCGCTGGCGCCGTCCCAGTACGGATTGCGCTCCAGCACGACCTGCGTCCCCGTCTCGTAGCCGGTGATCAGATACGGGCCGTTGTACAGTCCGGGCGTCGGTCGGCGCGCGGTTGTAGAGGCTCTGCTGCATGTAGTCGCCCGGCCCGTGCGCCGTGCTCGAACACCGGCGGCTTCCAGATGCGCCGGCAGCAATTCGCTCGAGCTGAGTCGAACTGGTAGTACGGCTCGCGTCAGATGCATCACCGCGGTCTGCGGGTCGACCACGTCGACGCGGCTGACGACGCTCGCCAGGTGTGGGTGTTGGTGAAGCCGCTGTTCGGGTCGCGGCCGACGCGGGCCGTGAACGCGAGATCGGCCGCGCCCAACGGGGCGCCGTCGCCCCATTGCAGACCCGGCCGGAAGTGGAACGTGACCGCCATGCCCTGGCTGCCGTCCGGCAGATCGTTCCAGCACCGCGTCGCCGTTCGCGATGGTCGGGATTTCGGTGCAGAGCAGGCAGACCAGATGCCCGTTCGCGTCGAACGCGGTCACCGGATGGTCGGCGAACCCCAGGATGTAGAACTTGATCACATCCGGATCGATCGACGGGATGCAACGTGGAGGGGAAGGAGGCGACGCCGATCATCAGATCCGGGTGCGGCGCCGCCGAGGCCGGGCGCCCCATCAGCAGCAGCAACAGCAGGGCCAGTAGCGCGCCCGGATCAGCCCGGATGCCAGTTTTCGGCCCAGGTGCTGCTGGGGTCGCCGTGGCCGGTCGGCGCGTAGCCGCGCAGCCAGAGCGGCGTCACATGCGGCTCGGCGCGGAAGAACAGCGGCAGCGCGGGCAACTGTTCGGCGTAGATGCGCTGCATGTCGGCCCAGATCAGCTTTCTGCTTGGCCGGGTCCAGTTCGCTTTCGGCGGCGGCGATGTCGGCATCCATGCGCTTGTCGCTGAAGCCGCGGATAATTGGCACCGCCCTAGTTGTTGGCCGCTGTCGGGATCTGGCTGCTGCCGAGCGTGCGCAGCGGCGTCTCGGTCACGTTGCTGCTCCAGGCGTACATCACCATGCCGGTGTACACCCGCTTCTTCAGCGTCTCGCCGAACAGCGTGCGGGCCGGCTCGTTCTTGATCGTCACCTCGACGCAGGCGTTCTTCAAGTTGCTTTGCAGCACCTGCTCCTGCAATTCGCGCAGCCGATTGCCCGCCGTGGTGCCGAACTCGAAGCTCAGCCGATCGCCGGCGTCGTTGCGGCAGATGCCGTCCGGCCCCGGCGTCCATCCCGCCTCCTGCCAGCAGCGCCTTGGCCCCGGGCGAGATCGAACTTCACCACCGGAATGCTGGGATCATAGTTCGGGCTCAGCGGATTGACCCAGGTGGCGGCGACCGGCTGGTGGCCCGCGAACAGCCGGTCCACCATGGTCTGCCGGTCCATCGCCATCAGCAGCGCGCGGCGCACGCGCACATCCGCCAGCAGCGGATTCTCTTGCTTCAGGTCGATGTGCTCGTAGGTCAGGCTGGGCTTGAGTTCGTAGTGGAACTGGTCCGGATGCGCCTTCTGCAAGGCCAGCGCCTGATCGATGGTCAGCCCGATGCCTTCGCCGGCCACCATGTCCACGTCGCCGCTCAGCAGGTTGGCCTGCAGCGCGGCCGTGTTTTCGATGTGCCGCAGCACGATATGCCTGAAGCCGGGCCTGGTGCCGGTCCAGTGCGGGTTCGGCTCCAGCACGATCTGCGCGCCGCTGTCGTAGCCGGTGATCATGTACGGCCCGTCGTACAGGCCGGGATTGAGCGGCGCCCGATTGTAGGTGGTGGTGTTGATGTAGTCGCCGGGCCTGGTCGCCTTCGCCACCACAAGGCCTTCGAGATGCTCGGGCAGGATCTGGTCCCACTGGTTGTAGTCGGCGCGCACGCGGTCGAGATGCAGCACCACGGTCTGCTCGTCGACCACGTCGACGCTGGTGGCGCGGCTCCACGGGTTGGGGTTGGAGAAGCCGCTGGCCGGGTCGCGCCCGAGCTTCCAGGTGAACACGATGTCGTTCGCCGTCACCGGCACGCCGTCGCCCCAGCTCAGGCCGGGCTTGAGCTTGATCGTGACCGCCATGCCTTTGCTTGCCGTCGGGATGGTCCTCGATGCGTGCCAGCCCGTTGTCGAGCGTCGGCAACTCGGTGCAGAGCAGGCAGGTATTCTTCCAGCTGGCGTCGAACGCGGTGATCTGGCGCACCACGAACCCCATCGATGTAGGCGCGCACCACCTCCGCATCGATGTCGGGCTGCAGGCTGGAGGGGAACTGCGCGATGCCGATGGTCAGCGTGTCATGCGCCGGCTGCGCGCGTGCCGGTGCGGCCAGCGTCGCCGCCAGCAGGGCTGCCAGAAGGGCAGGGCGAAAAGGTGCGATCAAGACCGGTCTCCCGTTACAGGTCAGGCAGCGTGTCCAGGTGGCACGCCGCCATCTGACCGGCATTGCCGCGTGCCCGCAACACCGGCGCTTCATGGCGGCAGCGGTCGAACACATACGGGCAGCGCGTATGGAAGCGGCAGCCGCGCGGCGGGTGGATCGGGCTCGGCACATCGCCCGTCAGCACGATGCGCCGCCGCCGCACGGTCGGGTCCGGCACCGGCACCGCCGACAGCAGCGCCCGCGTATAGGGATGGGACGGTGCCGTGAACAGCGACGCGCGATCCGCGATCTCCACCAGCTTGCCGAGATACATCACGGCCACGCGATGCGTCAGGTGCTCGACGATCGCCAGATCGTGACTGATGAACAGCAAGGTCAGCCCCAGCTCGTCCTGCAGGTTCGCGAGCAGGTTGATGATCTGCGCCTTCACCGACACATCCAGCGCCGACACCGCCTCATCGCAGACGATCAGGTCGGCGCCGGGCGCCAGCGCGCGGGCGATGCAGATGCGCTGGCGCTGGCCGCCGGAGAACTCGTGCGCATGGCGCCTCGCCGCATCGCGCGGCAGCCGCACCGTGTCGAGCAGCGTGGCGACCCGGTCGGCCAGCTCGCCCTTGCTGCCGGCCAGGCCGAAATTGCGCAGCGGCTCGGCGATGATCGCGCCCACCGTCATGCGCGGATCGAGGCTGCTGAACGGGTCCTGGAACACCACCTGCATCCGCCGGCGCACCTCGCGCATGCGGGCGGGCGGCAGCGTGTCGATGCGTTTCCCGTCCAGCAGGATTTCCCCGCCGGTCGGCTCGGTCAGCCGCAGGATGGTGCGCCCGAGCGTCGACTTGCCGCAGCCGCTTTCGCCCACCACGGACAGCGTCTCGCCGCGCGCGAGCGAAAAACTCACGCCGTCCACGGCATGCACCTGTCCGGTCGCGCCGCCGAACAGCCCGCCGCGCACCGGGAAATGTTTTGTCAGCCCGCGCACTTCAAGCAGCGGCGCGCTCATGCGGCCATCCGGCGTTCGGCGTGATGGCAGGCGGCAAAATGCCCCGGCGCCTTGGCTTCTACGGTCGGCGCGACCTGATGACAGACCGGCGTCGCCAGCGCGCAGCGCCCGGCGAACGCACAGCCCACGAGTTGCTCGCGTGCGCCGGGCACCAGCCCGGGAATTTCCGCCAGTGGCTCGCGCCCGACCGAGCCGCCGAGCCGTGGCACCGCGCCCAGCAGGCCGCGCGTGTACGGGTGCCGGGGGCAGGCGAACAGCTCCGCCACCGGCGCTTCCTCCACCTTGCGGCCGGCGTACATCACCACCACCCGCTCGGCCATCTCCGCCACCACGCCGAGATCATGCGTGATCAGCATGATCGCCGAGCCCAGCCGCGTCTTCAGGTCGCGCATCAGGTCCAGAACCTGCGCCTGGATGGTCACGTCGAGCGCCGTCGTCGGCTCATCGGCGATCAGCAGTTGCGGGTTGCAGGCCAGCGCGATCGCGATCATCACGCGCTGGCGCATGCCGCCGGAAAGCTGATGCGGATATTCGCGCACACGGCGCCCGGGGGCGGGAATGCCGACCAGTTCCAGCATTTCGATCGCGCGCCTTTCGGCGGCCGACGCCGAAAGCCCCTGATGCAGCCTCAGTGTCTCGCCGATCTGTCGGCCGATCGTCAGCACCGGATTGAGGCTGGTCATCGGCTCCTGAAACACCATGCTGATGTCGTTGCCGCGCAGCTTGCGCATCTCCGCCTCCGGCAGCGCCAGCAGATCGCGCCCCTGGAAGCGGATGTTGCCGGCGATCCGGCCGGGCGGCGTTGCGATCAGCCGCAGGATGGACATGGCGGTGACGGATTTGCCGCAGCCGCTTTCCCCCACGATCGCCAGCGTCTCGCCCGCCGCGATGGAGAACGATACCCCATCGACAGCGCGTGCCGGACCGTCGAGCGTCGCGAACCGGACGTGCAGGTTTTCGACGTTCGAGCAATGCCATCGGCTACAACCGCTTGGCCATGCGCGGGTCGAGCGCGTCGCGCAGCCCGTCGCCCAGCAGGTTCACCGCCAGCACCGTGACGGACAGGAACGCGGCGGGAAAGAACACGATATACGGCTTGACCTGCCACAACGCCCGGCCCTCCGCCATGATGTTGCCCCAGGACGGAATGATCGGCGGCGTGCCGGCGCCGATGAACGACAGGATCGCCTCGGTGATCATTGCCGCCGCACAGATATACGTCGCCTGCACCGTGATCGGTGCCAGCGTGCCCGGCAGGATGTGCTTGCACATGATGCGCGGCGTGCGGGAGCCGGATGCGATCGCCGCCTCCACATAGGGCTGCTCACGCAACGACAGCACCATGCCGCGCACCAGCCGCGACACCTGCGGGATCTGCGGGATGGTGATCGCGATGATCACGTTCGGCACCGAGCCGCGGGTGAGCGCCATCAGGGCGATGGCCAGCAGAATGCCGGGGATGGACATCAGCCCGTCCATCACCCGCATCACGACCGGATCAAGCCACCGCACGAAGCCCGAGACCACGCCGATGAACAATCCGACGACCGAAGACGCGAAGGCGACGCAGAACCCGACGATCAGCGACACGCGCGTGCCGTAGATCACGCGGGAGTAGACATCGCGCCCAAGCATGTCGGTGCCGAACCAGTATTCCGCCGAGGGCGGCCGTGTGCGCCGTGCCGGTGCCAGGGCGGTCGGGTCCACGGTGCCAAGATACGGCGCCAGGATCGCGATCAGCACCATCAGCAGCACGAGCGCACCACCTGCCGCGATTGCCGGATGTCGCCGCGCCAGCGTCATGGCCCGCCCGCGCGGCCGCGCCGCCTGAGCCGCGGCGATACTCAATACCGTATCCTCGGGTCGAACACGGTGTACAGCAGGTCGACGACCAGATTGACCAGCACATAGACGAAGCTGAACAGCAGCACGACGCCCTGGATCACCGGATAGTCGCGCCGCAGGATCGCATCCACGGTCAGCCGTCCCAGTCCCGGAATGGCGAACACGCTTTCCGTCACCACCGCGCCGCCGATCAGCAGCGCGACACCGATGCCGGCAACCGTCACGATCGGCACGGCGGCGTTCTTCAGCGCGTGCAGGAACAGGATCGCCGGCTGGCCCAATCCCTTCGCCCGCGCCGTGCGGACATAATCCTGGCTCAGCACCTCCAGCATCGCGGCCCGCGTGGTGCGTGCGAGCAGCGCGATATACACGCCGCCGAGCGCGAACGACGGCAGGATCAGGCAGCGCAGGAACGGCCAGAATCCCTGCGAGATCGGCACGAATCCCTGCACCGGCAGCCACGCCAGCCGCAGCGCGAACACGTAGGCCAGCACATAGCCCACCACGAACACCGGCACAGAGAACCCGAGCACGCCGAGCGCCATGACGGCGCGATCGAGCCACGTCCCCGGCCGCCACGCCGCCAGCACGCCCATCGGAATCGCCACGATCAGCGACAGGAGCATCGTCAGCACCATCAGCGACAGTGTCGGCTCGATGCGCTGCGCGATCATGTGGGTGACCGGCAGGTTGGTGAAGATCGATTGCCCGAGATTGAGGTTCAGCACCTGCCAGCCCCACTCGCCGAACCGCACCAGGAACGGCCGGTCCAGCCCCAGGGTGGCATGGATGCGCGCGATATCCTCCGGGCTCGCCTGATCGCCCGCGATCAGCGCGGCCGGGTCGCCGGGTGCGATATACAGCAGGCTGAACACGAACAGGGCGACGATCACCATCACCGGGATCGTCGCCAGCACGCGACGGATGACGTATGCGAGCATCAG
This sequence comes from uncultured Pseudomonadota bacterium, assembly GCA_963764895.1. GTDB lineage: Bacteria > Pseudomonadota > Alphaproteobacteria > Acetobacterales > Acetobacteraceae > CAVXUK01. The sequence continues at coordinate 201,903 of CAVXUK010000004.1, read as the reverse complement.
GCCTTTTGCACGCCCCAGAACACCGGGAAGGGCGCCTTGACCACGCCGCTCAGGCTTTTGCGCCACGCCTGGTAGGTCAGGAAGAATCCGGTCGGGATGTAGGTGACGAACTCCATCGACGCGCGGTTGACCGCCTCGATCGCCTGTTTCTCGGCGGCCGGGTCGGCGGCCGCGTACCAGTCTGCGATCAGCGCGGTGATCTTCGGGTTGTCCGGCCAGCCGAACCACGCTTTCTCGCCGGTCGTCGCCAGGGCGGTGTACGGCGCCGGGCTGATGCAGTCCGCGCCCGCGTGCCACGTATGGAAGATGTTCCAGCCGCCTTTGTCCGGCGGCGCCTTGCTGGCGCGCCGCGCGCCGACCGTGCCCCAGTCGAGCGCCTGATAATCCACGTTCATGCCGATCCGCTTCAACGTATCGGCCGTCATGTCGCCTTCCGCCTTGGTGATGGCAATATCGGTCGCCACCAGCAGCACGATCTTTTCACCGTTGTAGCCGGCCTCGGCGAGCAGTTTCTTCGCCGCGTCATAGTGCCGCTCGCCCTTCAGCGGCTCGCCGCCCGCTTCGGTGTACAACGGCGTGCCCGGCGTGAAGAAACTCGGGCACGTCTTCCACAGCGCGGTGTCGTCGCCGACGACCGCGCGCATGTAATCCTCCTGGCTCAGCGCCAGTTGCACGGCCTGTCGTGCGCGCACGTCGCTGAACGGCTTGTGCAGGTGGTTCATCCGGAAGCTGCCGATATTGCCGAGCGGATCGGCGATATCCACCGCCACGCCGTCCGTCCCGCGCAGCAGCGGCACCACGTCCGGGATCGGGTTCTCCCACCAGTCGATCTCGCCGTTTTGCAGCGCCGCACTGGCCGTCGCCGGGTCGGGCATGATCACCCATTCGATCCGATCGAACAGCATCCGCTTGCCGCCGGACATCCATTGCGCGGGTTCCGAACGCGGCACGTAGCCGGCAAACCGCTCGAACGCCGCACTCGATCCGGGCACCCACTCGTCGCGCTTGAACCGCATCGGGCCGGAGCCGATGAACTCGCTGATCTGCTTGAACGGATCGGTCTTGGCGATGCGTTCCGGCATGATGCAGGCCAGCGGCGGATTGGCCTTGCCGAGCGCGAACAGCAGTTTCGGATACGGCTTGGTCAGCCGCAGGCGGAACGTCCGGTCATCGATCGCATCCAGCGAGCCCAGCTGCGCGCGGATCATCTGCGCCATCTGGTCGCGCGCCATCCAGCGCGTCAGGCTGGCGACCACGTCGCGCGACAGCACCGGCGTGTTGTCATGGAATTTCAGCCCGTCGCGCAGCTTGAACGTCCAGGTCAGGCTGTCGGCGGAGGTGTCGAAACTCTCGACCATCTGCGGCCGCGGTTGCAGCGAGGCATCGATGCCGAACAGCGTATCCCAGATCAGCAGCGAGGCGTTGCGCACCACGTATTGCGTGCCCCAGACCGGATCGAGGCTCGATAGGTTGGCCTGCGGAACGAAGCGCAGCTTTTTGGCTTCCTGCGCGCGTGCGATGCGCGGCAATGCCAGCGACGCCGTGGTGGCCATTGCCGCCTTGAACAGATCCCGCCGTTGCATGCCCAGCCGCCCCCCGAATGCCGGTTGTCCGATAAAGCAAACCACGTACCGCACCTGCTGTGCTACCCCACCGCTCCCACCGCCAAGGCCCCGAAACTGTTCGTTGCGACCTCCCTCACGCTGCTGGCCGGCGCGCTGCTGATCGAGGCGGCCATCGGCTATCCGGCGGCCGTCTATCGCGCCGTCCGCCATCCGGTGGTGTGGGCCGGCGCAGCGCTGGCGTGGCTCGACCGCCGGCTGAACCGCGACCGCGACCCGCCCTGGCAACGGCGGGCGGCCGGCGTGCTGGCGCTGGCGGCGCTGCTGGCCGCATCGGCGGTGCCGGCGTGGCTGCTGCAGCTCGCGTTGGCCTCGCCCATCGGCCTGCCGCTGCTCATGCTGCTGGCCAGCACGCTGCTCGCGCAACGAAGTCTGTACACGCATGTCCGCGACGTGGCGGACGCGCTGCAAGCGGGCGGGCTGGATGCCGGCCGCATCGCCGTCTCGCGCATCGTCGGCCGCAACCCGCAGACGCTGGACGAGGCCGGCGTGGTGCGCGCCGCCATCGAAAGCCTCGCCGAGAACTTCTCCGATGGCGTGGTTGCGCCGGCCTTCTGGTGCGGCCTGCTCGGTCTGCCCGGCATCGCCGCCTACAAGGCGGTCAACACGGCCGACAGCATGATCGGCCATCACACGCCGCGCCACGAAGCCTTCGGCTGGGCCGCCGCACGGCTCGACGACGTGGTGAACCTGCCCGCCTCCCGCCTCGCGGCTCTCTGGCTGGTGCTGGCGGCCCTGGTGCTCCCTGGCGCGCGGGCCGGGGCGGCGGTACGCGCCGTGTGGCGCGACGCCGGAAAGCACCGCTCGCCCAATGCCGGCTGGCCCGAGGCCGCGATGGCCGGCGCGCTCGGCCTGAAGCTCGCCGGCCCGCGCGTCTACGGCACCACGCGCGGTCGAGGATGCCTGGATGGGCGAGGGCAGGGCGGCGGCCACGCAAGCCGATCTGCGTCGCGCGCTGTCGCTCTACCGGCTCGCCTGCGCCATTGAGCTGGTCGCCGTCCTGGCGCTGGCCCTCATCGCTCGCTCGTAGCCCACCTCATCGTGCCAGCCGGAGCAGCGCGTCCACATCCACATGCGCCTCCAGATGCGCCGCCAGCGCATCGAGCGCCGCCTGCACGCCCGCGCCATAGGACTGCCCCGAGGGCGTCGCCCCAAGCGACGCCAGCCACGCCGCCCGCCCGGTGTCGGCCGCGAACAGGCCATGCACATAGGTGCCGCTGACCCGCCCATCCGCCGACGCGGCCCCGTCGTCGCGCCCGTCGTCCAGCCGCACCACGGGCCGCGCCGTGGCCGGCCCGGTGGTGCGGCCCATGTGCATCTCGTAGCCGTCGAACGCCATGCCCGTCGCCACCACCATGCCGCGCGCCCGCGCCAGCCGCTTGGCGCCGGTCAGCACCGTTTCAACATCGAGCAGGCCGAGCCCGGCGACTGTCCCGGCCGGCCCTTCGATGCCCGCGGGATCGGCGATGCTGCGCCCGAGCATCTGATAGCCGCCGCACAACCCCAGCACCCGCCCGCCGGCGCGCACATGGGCGCGCGATGTCGATGTCCCACCCCTGTGCGCGCAGGCCGGCAAGGTCCGCGATCGTTGCCTTCGATCCGGGCAGGATCACGCAGATCGCAATCGCGCGGCAGCGGCGTGCCGGGCGGCACGCAGTCCACATCGACATCCGGCTCGGCCCGCAGCGGATCGAGATCGTCGAAATTGGCGATCCACGGCAGCAGCGGCACTGCGATCCGCAGCCGCGCGCCCGGCCGGCGCGCCCGCGCAAATGCCGCCAGATCGGCCGCATCCTCGGCCGGCAGCGCGCCCACCGTGTCGCAGATGCGGCACCAATCCGAGCGCCGCCCAGCCGGTGCGCTCCGCGATCAGCCGCATCCCGTCCGCGAACAGCGTCTTGTCGCCGCGCATCCGGTTGACGATGAACGCCACGATCATGGCCGCGTCGTCGGCGTCGAGCACCGCCTGCGTGCCGACCAGGCTCGCGATCACGCCGCCGCGGTCGATATCGCCGATCAGCACCACCGGCACGCCGGCCGCGCGGGCAAACCCCATGTTCGCGATGTCGTTGCGGCGCAAATTGATTTCGGAGGCGCTGCCGGCGCCCTCCACCAGCACGATATCCGCCGTCGCCGCGCAAACGGGCAAAACTGTCGAGCACGTGCGGCAGCAGTCCCGGTTTCATCGTCCTGGTACGCGCGCGCCCGCGCGCTGCCGACCACGCGGCCCTGCACGACGATCTGCGCCCCGGTCTCGCTCTGCGGCTTCAGCAGCACCGGGTTCATATGCACGCTGGGCGGCACGCCGCACGCCAGCGCCTGCAACGCCTGCGCCCGCCCGATCTCGCCGCCATCCTCGGTGACGGCGGCGTTGTTGGACATGTTCTGCGGCTTGAACGGCCGCACCGAAAGCCCCCGCCGCACCAGCGCCCGCGCCAGCCCCGCCACCAGCACCGACTTGCCGACGCTGGACCCGGTGCCCTGGAACATCAGCGCGCGGGCGGTCGTCAGAACTCGATGCCCTGCTGCGCCTTCACGCCGGCCGCGAAATGGTGCTTCACGGCCACCATCTCGGTCACCAGGTCCGCCGCCTCGATCAGCGCCGGCTTGCGCGTTGCGCCCGGTGACGACGACGTGCAGATCCGCCGGCCGCGCCGCGCAGCGCCGCCACCACCGCATCGAGCGGCAGATACTCGTAGCGCAGCGCGATGTTCAGCTCGTCGAGCACCAGCAGCGCCAGATCGGGCTGCGCCATCAGCGCCAGCGCCTGCGCCCAGGCACGTTCGGCAGGCGGCGATGTCGCGGGCGCGGTCCTGCGTCTCCCAGGTGAAGCCTTCGCCCATGCTGTGCCACGTGCACCAGATCGCCGAAGCCGCTCCAGCACGCGTCGCGCTCGCCGGTCGACCACGCGCCCTTGACGAACTGCACCACCGCCGCCCGCCGGCCGTGCCCGAGCATGCGCAGCAGCAGCCCGAACGCCGCCGTCGACTTGCCCTTGCCCGGCCCGGTGTGGACGATCAGCAGCCCCTTCTCGATGGTCTTGCCCGCGACCTCGGCATCCTGCACCGCCTTGCGCTTGGCCATCTTCGCGCGCCGATCGCTCGGCGTCCGCTCGGTCATCGTCGCTCATTTCACCCTCATCGGCAGCCCCGCGACCATGAACAGCACCGTATCGGCCCGCGCCGCCAGATCGCTGGTTGAGCCGTCCCGCCGCGTCGCGAAAGCGCCGCGCCAGCGCGTTGTCCGGCACGATGCCCAGCCCGACCTCATTGGCCACCAGCACCGTCGGCGCCGCGCGCGCCGTCAGCGCCGCGCTCCAGCGCCGTCCGTCGCCGCCGCGATGTCGTGCTCGCCCAGCATCAGATTGGTCAGCCACAGCGTCAGGCAATCCACCAGCACCGGCCGCTCCGCGGCCAGCGGCCAGCGCGCCCACCAGATCGAGCGGTGCCTCCACCGTGATCCATCCGGCCGCGCGCCGTGCCCGGTGCGCCGCGATCCGCGCGCGCATCTCCTCGTCCCACGCCTCGGCGGTGGCGACATACACCCACGGGCCGGGCAGCGCCGTCGACCAGCCCCTCGGCATGCCGGCTCTTGCCGGACCGCGCGCCGCCGAGAACCAGGGTCAGTCGCGGCCACGCATACTCCTTTGACAGTGCATCAGCCTCGGCTCATAGACGAAGGCGCGATGGTCCTTCCATGTGGAAGGTGAAAAGGGAATGCGGTGCGGGGCCTGCCCCAACGCCGTAGCTGCTCCCGCAACTGTAAGCGGAAAGCAGCCCGTCGCGAGGCCACTGGGGTCGCACCGGGAAGGCCGACGGGCAGCGTTCGATCCGCGAGCCAGGAGACCTGCCATCGCATGACCAGCCGCGAACCGGGCGGGATGCCCCGGTGGCGGTCGTCTTCGGTGTCGACCCGAACCGTCCTGGTTCGGGGCGGCTTGCATCCCATCGCTGTTCGTTGTGGCGTCGCCAAGACGCCGTGCATGGGGTGCCCGGTGACCGAGTCGTCGTCCGCGTCTGATCGTCTGCACCACCTGCCGCGCCGGGCAACCCCTGGCCGACGGCGAGGCGCCGCAAGGCGCACAGCTGCACGCCGAACTGCAACGGCTGCTGGGTGACGCACCCGGCCCGGCGCCGGCGTTGCTGCAACCTGTCACCTGCCTCGCCAACTGCGAGCGCGGCTGCAGTGCGGCGATCACGATGCCCGGCAAATGGACCTATCTGCTGGGCTACCTGTCGCCCGACGCTGGCCGCCGATCTGCTGGTCTACGCCGCGCGCCTACGCCGCCTCGGCCACCGGCACCGTGATGCCGTCGCGCCGCCCGGCCTCGCTGCAGCGCCTCGTGGTCGGCCGTGTCCCCGCCGCTGGAGCAAGCCGCATGACACGGATCCCCGCCACCATCATCACCGGCTTCCTCGGCGCCGGCAAGACCACGCTCGTGCGCCATGTGCTGGAACATGCCGGCGGCCGGCGCATCGCCGTGATCGTCAACGAATTCGGCGCGCTCGGCATCGACGGCGAGACGCTGCGCAGTTGCGGCATCGCCGGCTGCACCGACGAGGACATCGTCGAACTCGCCAATGGCTGCCTGTGCTGCACGGTCGCCGACGATTTCGTGCCGACGATGGAGGCGCTGCTGGACCGCGCCGAACCCGCCCGAACACATCCTGATCGAGACCTCGGGTCTGGCGCTGCCCAAGCCGCTGCTGAAGGCGTTCGGCTGGCCGGCGATCCGCTCGCGCGTGACGGTGGATGGCGTGATCGCGGTGGTGGACGGCCCGGCCGTGGCGGCCGGGCGCTTCGCCGACGATCCGGAGGCGGTCGCGCGCCAGCGCGCCGACGACCCGTCGGTCGACCACGACAACCCGCTGGCCGAAGTCTACGAAGATCAGTTGCAGTCCGCCGATCTCGTGGTGCTGAACAAGACCGATCTGCTGGACGACGCCACGATCTGGCGCGGTTGCGCGGCGAGATCGGCGGCACGGTGCCGCGGGCGGTGAAACTGGTGCCGACGCGTGAAGGCCGGCTCGACCCGGCGGTGCTGCTCGGCCTGGCCGCCGCCGCCGAGGACGATCTGGCCGCCCGACCGTCGCATCACGATGCCGTGGACGGCGCGCACGAGCACGACGATTTCGAGAGTTTCGTGGTCGCCGTTGCCGGAGATCGACGCGGCCGAGCCGCTGCTCGGCGCGGCTGCAGCGCGGCCAGCGCGGCGCATGACATCCTGCGCATGAAGGGTTTCGCGGCGGTGCGCGGCAAGCCGATGCGGCTGGCCGTGCAGGGCGTCGGCGGCCGCTTCCGCCAGCACTTCGACCGCCCCTGGCGCCGAGGATGCCGCGCGCGCGGGCCACCTCGTGGTGATCGGCCGGACCGGCCTGGATCGCGCCGCCATCGCAGCCGTCATCGCCGGGGTCTGACGCCGTTGCACCTCCTGGTCCGCGAGACGCGAACGCTGGACGAGCGAGCAGGCGGCCGTCGATCTCGGCCAGAGCGCCGGCCGATCTGGTGTTCCTGTCCTTCTCCGACAGCGATCTCGGCGCGGCGGCGGCGGCCTGGCGGCGATGGGGCAGGAGCGGCCCGGCCTGCGGCTGGCCAGTCTGGCCCGGCTGCGCCATCCGATGTCGGTCGATCTCTACGCCGAACAGGTCGTTGCGCAAGCGCGCTGCGTGGTCGTGCGCCTGCTCGGCGGCCTCGATTACTGGCGTTACGGCGCGGAGGAGTTTGTCGCAGCTTTGCCGCGCGCGGGGCATCGCGCTGGCGCTGCTGCCCGGCGACGAGCGCGACGATCCGCGGCTGCGGCGAACTGTCCACGGTGCCGCGCTGACAGCCTGGCGCGGCTGGACGCCTATCTGCGCCACGGCGGCCCGGCCAATCTCGCGCAGGCGCTGCGCCTCGCGGCGCCGCTTGGTGGGCTGGCACGGCGCGACCCGGCCGCCGCCGGAGCCGATGCCCCGCTTCGGCTGTGCATGCGCTGTCCGGCTCCGCCGGCGGGCGAGGGCGACGCGCTCGCGGTCATCGTCTTCTACCGTTCGCATCTGCTCGCCGGCGACATCGCGCCGATCGAAGCGCTTGGCGGCGGCACTTGCGCGCGCGCGGCATCGGCGTGCGCGCGCTCTATGTCGACAGCCTGAAGGACCGCGACGCCGCGGCCTTCGTGGCCGAGCAGCTGCGCGCGTGGCGGCCGTCGGTCGTGCTGAACGCCACCGGCTTCTCCGCCCGCCGGACGATGCCGGCTCGCCGCTCGACGCGGCCGATGCGCCGGTGCTGCAACTGATCCTGGCCGGCGCCGCGCGCGAGGCGTGGCAGGCCTCGACGCGTGGCCTGTCGCAGACCGATCTGGCCATGCAGGTCGTGCTGCCCGAACTGCGACGGCCGGCTGCTCGACCACCGCGATCTCCTTCAAGAGCCGAGGCGGACGCCGATCGCCGGCCTGGAATTCGCCCGCATCGTGCATCGCCCGGACGCGGACGGCATCGCGCTGGCCGCCGACCGTGCCGCTGGCTGGGCACGGCTGGCCGCAACGCCACGCGCCGCGCGGCGCATCGCCGTCGTGCTGTCGGACTATCCGGGCGCTGCCGGCGGCGGCCAGATCGGCCACGCCGTCGGGCCTCGACAGTTTCGCCAGCGTCGCGGCAATCGCGGCGCTGTTGCGCGACGCTGGCTACGATGTCGCCGACCGGCCGGACCTGCCGCGCGCTCGCCGCAGCGCCCGCCCGCGCCGTTCCTCGACCTGGCGGACTACCGCGCCCTGTTCGCCGACGCTGCCGCCGGCCGTGCGGGAACGAATCCTCGCCGCCTGGGGCGAGCCGGCAGACGATCCCGCCGTGCCGACGGCGGCCTTCGCGCTGCCCATGCGGTCGTGCGGCAACCTCATCGTCGCCGTGCAGCCCGACCGTGGCGCGCGGCGGGACCGCAAGGCCGGCTACCACGATCCGGACCTGCCGCCGCGCCATGCCTATCGTCGCCTTCTACCTGTGGCTGCGCGCGCGAGCGCATCCACGCGCTGGTGCATCTCGGCGCGCATGGCACGCTGGAATGGCTGCCCGGCAAGGCGGTCGCGCCTGTCCACGAAAGCTGCTTTCCGGCGGTGCTGCTGCGGCGGCCTGCCGGTGATCTACCCGTTCATCGTCAACAATCCCGGCGAGGCGGCGGTCGCGCGGCGGCGCCTCGGCGCCGTGATGCTCGGCCATCTGACGCCGCCGCTGAAAGCCGCCGGCGCGCATGGCGCGGCGGCTGGAGCTGGAACGGCTGATCGACGAATACGCGGCGGCCGACGGGCTGGATCGCCGCCGCACCGACATGCTGCGCGACGAGATTCTGGACCGAGCGGCGGCCGCCGGGCTGCTGGCGGAAAGCGGCTGCGCGCGCGGACATGCCGGCGGACGAGGCGCTGGCCCGGCTCGACGCCTATCTGTGCGACGTGAAGGAGCTGCAGATCCGCGACGGGCTGCACGTGTTCGGCCGCGCCCCGGCGCCGGAGCGGCGCGACGCGCTGCTCGCTGCGATCCGCGCGGCGTCCCGGCGCCGATCCCGCACGGCTGGCGGCGGCGCTCGATGCCTCGGCGCCAGGCCGAGCGCGCGGCGCTGCTCGCCGCGCTGGACGGCCGGTTCGTCGCCCCCGGCCCGGCCGGCGCGCCGAGCCGCGGCCGGGCGGACGTGCTGCCGACCGGGCGCAACCTCTACAGCCTCGACCCGCGCGCCGTGCCGACCCGCTCCGCCGATGGTGCTGGCCGAGCGCGCCGCGGCCGAATTGCTGCGCCGCCATCTGCAGGACCACGGCGACTGGCCGCGCACGCCTGGTGATCGATCTGTGGGGCAGCGCCACGCATGCGCACCGGCGGCGAAGATCTGGCGCTCGCGTTCATCCTGATGGGCGCTGCGCCCGGTCTGGGACGAGGGCTCGGCGCGCGTGAGCGGCATCGAGATCCTGCCGCTGGCGGTGCTGGACCGGCCGCGCGTGGACGTGACGCTGCGCATCTCCGGCCTGTTCCGCGATGCGTTCGAGACGCAGATCGCTGCTGTTCGACGCGGCGGTGCGCGCCGTCGCCGCGCGCGACGAGGCCGCCGGACTGGAACCGCTGGCCGCGCCGCGCGTGGCCTGCAGGCGCGGCACTGCGGCCGCCACGACGCGGATCTTTGGCGCCGCCGCCGGGCGCTTACGGCGCCGGCGTCTCGGTCTGCTCGATGCGCAGGCGCCGGCGCAGGCGGACTCGGCGCCGCCTATCTCGCCGCCTCCGCCTACGCCTACGGCCAGCGAGCTGGACGGGGTGCGCGATGCGCAAAACTTCGCGGCGCGCGTGGCGGCGGCGGATGGCTTCGTCCATCAGCAGGACCATGCCGAGATCGATCTGCTCGACGGCGCCGATTTCGCCGCCTTCGAGGGCGGTTTCGCCGCGGCGGCCGCGCGCCTGGGCGGCGGCGCCGGCGCTGTACCATGTCGACACCTCCCGCCCGGACGCGCCGCGCGTCCGCACTGTCGCGCGAGGAGATCGCGCGCGTCGTGCGCGGCCGGGCGGCCAATCCGGCCTGGATCGCCGGCATGATGCGGCACGGCTATCGCGGCGCCGCCGAGATCGCCGCGGCGCTGGACGGACTGTATGCCTTCGCCGCCACGGTGCCGGACCGGTTCGATGCGCAGTTCGACCTGCTGTTCGACGCCACGCTGGGCGACCCGGACGGTCGATGCGTTCCTGCCGCGCGCCAATCCGGCGGCGCACGCGGCGATGCGCGAGCGCGTTTCCGCGACGCGCTGCGCCGCGACCTCTGGCGCACCGCGCGCAACAGCGTCGTCGCGGCTGCTGGACCATGAGCGCGATCGACGCCAGCGCGGCTGGTGCCCCAGCCTGTTCGAGCCGATGCCGACGGGCGACGGTCTGCTGGTCCGGGTCAAGCCGCGCGCGGCAGCGCTGACGCGCCGCGCAGCTGCGGGCGCTGGCGCGATGCGGCGGCGCGGTACGGCAACGGCATGATCGAGCTGACCAACCGCGCCAATCTCCAGGTGCGCGGCCTGTCGCGCGGCCGGCGTCGCCCCGTTCGCCGCGGCGATGGTCGCGGCCGGGCTGGCCGATCGCCGACCCGGAAGCGGAGCGGCGCCGCATCGTGCTCGCGCCGCCGATGGCTGGCGACGATGACTCGGTGATTGCGCATCGGAGCTCGAGACGATGGCTGGCACAGGACGGACGCGCTGCTCGCGCGCTGCCGGCCAAATTCGGCTGTCGCGGTCGATGCGTGGCGGCTGTTGCCGACTCGGACATCCGTGTCGGTCCCGGCGTCCGACGGTGATGCTGCCGGTGAATGTGCTGTGCCGCGGTCCGACCTCGCCGCTGTCGTGCGCAGCGCGCTGACGTCGCGATGCGGTGGCTGCGGCTTGGCCTTGGCGTTCATCGACCACGCGGCGCCAGCGCGCCGGATGCGTGGCGTGGGTGGGCGCCATCGGCGCCGCCGCCGTGTTCGCGGCGGCTGGGCTGCATGCCGCCGAAACCATGCCTCCCACCCGCGCCGCCCGACGCGGTTGGCCGCCTGGACGGCGCGCGTTTGGCGTCGGCCTGCCGTTCGGCGCACTCGATGCCGCGCGTGCTGTCGGCGCTGGCGATCTGGCGGAGCAGTATGGCGACGGCACGCTGCGGATCACGCCCTGGCGGTCGGTCGCTGTTGCCCGGCGGACGTCGGAGCCGGCGCGCCGCAGCGGCGCAGCGGCGCTGGGCTTGATCGTCGATCCCGACGGACCCCCGGCGTTCGATTGTCGCCTGTCCGGGCCGCCCGGCCTGCGCCAGCGCCACGGTCGATGCCCGCGCCGATCGCCGCAGTGATCGCCGCGCCTGGATCCGCCGGCCACCGTCCACGTCTCCGGCTGCGCCAAGGGCTGCGCCCATCCCGGCGCCGCGCGCCGTCACGCTGGTCGGGCGAGGGTGGGCGGTATCGACGTCGATCCGCGATGGCCGCGCCGGGCGACCCGGCCGTGCGCGGCGTACTGACGATCGCCGCAGATCGCCGCAGAAATACAAGCCGATGACGCCAATATAATTACATTCGCGACGGTGCCGCGATCTACGCGCGAATCCTTCGCCACGATTCGTCGCGAAGCCGACCTGTCCGGCTTTCTCGCCGGACGAGGCGCGGGTCGCGGTGCGCGTGATCCATGCCTGCGGCATGGTCGAGATTGCCCGCGACCTGCGTTTCGGCGCCGGTTTCGTCGCGGCGGCGCGGGCGGCGCTGCTGGCCGGGCGGCCGATCCTGTGCGATTCGCAAGATGGTCGCGCACGGCATCACCCGCGCGCGCCTGCCCGCCGGCAACGAGGTCGATCTGCACGCTCGACGCGCCCGGAGGTGCCGGCGCTGGCGGCGCGACTCGGCACCACGCGCTCGGCGGCGGCGCTCGATCTGTGGGGCGAGCGGCTGGCCGGCGCGCTGGTCGCGATCGGCAACGCGCCGACGGCGTTGTTCCGCCTGCTGGAACTGCTCGATGCCGGCGCGCCGCCGCCGGCCGCGATCATCGGCATGCCGGTCGGCTTCGTCGGCGCCGCGGAATCGAAGGCGGCGCTGGCGGCCGACGGGCGGGTGCCGTTCCTGATCGTGCACGGCCGCCGGGCGGCAGCGCCATGGCGGTCGCGGCCGTCAACGCGCTGGCGAGCGAGGCGGAATGATGGCCGGCACGCTGTTTGTCGTCGGCCTCGGGCCGGGCGACCCGGAGCTGATGACGCTGAAGGCCGCGCGGATTATCGCCGGCGCGCCGGTGGTCGCCTTCTTCGCCAAGCGCGGCCGCGTCGGCCATGCGCGCAGCATCGTCGACGGGCAGCATGCCGCCGGCGCCGAGGAACTGCGCTTCGAATACCCGTTCACCACCGAAATCGCCGTCGACGATCCGCGCTACGTCGCCGGCATGGCCGCGTTCTACGATGACGCGCGCCGAGCGGCTCGCCGACCGGCTGGACGCCGGGCGCGATGTGGCGCTGCTGTGCGAGGGCGATCCGTTCTTCTACGGCTCCGCCATGTATCTGTTCGACCGGCTGGGCGCGACCTACGCGACCGAGGTGGTTCCCGGCGTCACCGGCATGAGCGGCTGCTGGACCCGGGCCGGCGCGCCGATGGCGCATGGCGACGACGTGCTGAGCGGTGCTGCCCGGCACGCTGGACGAGGACCGCGCTGGCCGAACGCCTGGCCGGCTGCGACGCGGCGGTGATCATGAAGGTCGGCCGCAATCTGCCGAAGATCCTGTCGCGCGCTGCGCCGGGCCGGGCTGGCCGAGCGCGCGATCTATGTCGAGCGCGGCACGATGGCGGGCGAACGCATCCTGCCGCTGGCGGAGATGGCGGGAGAGCCGGCGCCGTATTTCTCGCATGGTGCTGGTGCCGGGCCGGCAGCGGGCGCGATGAGCGGGCGGCTGTGCGATCGTCGGGCTCGGCCCGGGCGATGCCGCGATGCAGACGCCGCAGGCTGCCGCCGCGCTGGCGCAGGCCACCGATCTGGTCGGCTACGGCCCCTATCTCGACGCGCGTGCCGGCGCGGGCCGGGCCAGACCCGCCACGCCTCCGACAACCGCGAGGAACTGGAGCGCGCCCGCCTGGCGCTGGCGCTGGCGGCGCGGGGCGGCGCGGTCGCCGTGGTCTCGTCGGGCGATGCCGGCGTGTTCGCCATGGCGAGCGCGGTGTTCGAGGCGATCGAGCACGGCGACCCGGCGTGGCGCGCGCTGGACGTCGAGGTGATGCCCGGCATCTCCGCGATGTTCGCCGCGGCCGCGCGGATCGGCGCGCCGCTCGGGCATGATTTCTGCGCCATCTCGCTGTCGGACAACCTGAAGCCGTGGGCCGGTGGTGACGCAGCGGCTGACGCGCGGCGGCCGCGGCCGGCTTCGTCATCGCGCTCTACAACCCGCTGTCGCGCGCGCGCCCGTGGCAGCTTGGCGCCGCGTTCGACCTGCTGCGGCCGATCCTGCCGGCCGCCACGCCGGTGGTGTTCGCCACCGCCGTCAGCCGGCCGGAGGAGCGCATCGACATTTTGCCGCTCGGCGGCGGCGGATCCGGCGCGGGCGGACATGCGCACGCTGGTGCTGATCGGCTCGGCGGCGACGCGGCAGCATCGCGCGGCCGGGCGCGCGCCCGTTGGCTCTATACGCCGCGCGCGGCGAGGCGGCGTGACGAGCTGCAGCCATGCCAGCGCCTCGGCCGACGGCTGCGACGGTCTCGGCCCGTCGCGGCGCCGGTGGGCGCGCGACCATGACCACCGGCACGCCCGAGCGCGCGGGCGGCGGCGAGTTTGGCGGCCGTCGCCGTGCCGCCGGAATTCTTCGTCACGACCAGCGTCTCGATGCGCTCGTCCAGCAGCAGATGCCGTTCGTCGGCCTCGCGCGAACGGGCCGCGCGCGGTGATGACTGTCGGCGTGCGGCGGCACAGATTCGGGCGGCGGCGGATCGACGCGGCGCAGCACGTAATGGTGCCATGGGCGCCGCGCGAATGGCGCCAGATCCTTCCGGCCGATGGTCAGCAGCACGCGGCGCGGCGCGGCGCCCGAGCGCCGCGGCGGCGGCCTCCATGGTCGGCGACCTCGGTCCAGCGATCGCCGGCGACCGGCTGCCAGGCCGGGCGGCGCGATCACGAGCAGCGGCGTGCCGGTCGCCGCGCGCCGCGGCTTCGGCGTTGGCGGAGATGCTGCGCGGCGAACGGATGCGTCGCGTCGACCAGCGCGTCGATGCGCTGGTCCGCGAGATAGCGCGCAAGCCCTGCGACGCCGCCGAACCCGCCGATGCGGCTCGGCATCGGCTGCGGCAGCCGGGCGTGCTGCGTGCGGCCGGCGAGCGAGATCACCGCGCGAACCGCGCGATCGCCGGCCAAGCGCGCGGCCGAGCGCGGATGGCCTCGGTGGTGCCGCCGAGAATCAGCAGACGCATGGTGCAGTGCCGGTGTGATTGCCATGACGCCGCAGCCGTGGCTCGCCATCCTCGGCATCGGCGAGGACGGTGTCGAGGGGCTTGTCCGCTGCCGCGCGTGCGGCTGGTCGAGCGGGCGGTGCTGGTGGTCGGCGGCGCGCGGCATCTGGCGCTGGCGGCACCGCTGATCCGGGGCGACGCGATGGCGTGGCCGTCGCCCGCTGCGCGATGCGTTCCCCGCCATCCTGGCGCGGCGCGGCCAGCCGGTGGTGGTGCTGGCCTCCGGCGATCCGTATTGCTTCGGCGTCGGCAGCACGCTGCGCGCCGCTGGTGCCGCTGGCCGAGACACTCTGCCTGCCCGGCGCCGTCGGCGTTCTCGCTGGCCTGCGCGCGGCTCGGCTGGGCGGCGCAGGATGTCGCGACCATTTCGTTCTGCGGCCGGCCGCTGGCAGACGATCCTGCCCGCTGCTGCAGCCGGGCGCCCGCATCCTGGCGCTTGTCGGCGGATGCCACGACGCCGGCGGCGCTGGCAGAACTGCTGCGCGAGCGCGGGTTCGGCGCGCTCGGTGCTGCATGTGCTGGAGGCGCTGGGCGGGCCGCGACGAGCGGATCGCGCGACCGTGACGGCCGGACGCCGTGCCGACCGGCATGCGACCCGCTCAATCTGATGGCGATCGAGGTGGTCGCCGGCGCCGGCGGCGCGCGTCATTCCGCTCGGCACCGGCCTGCCGGACGATCTGTTCGAGCATGACGGCCAGATCACCAAGCGCGAGATCCGCGCCGTGACGCTGGCCGCGCTGGCGCCGCGCGCGGGCGAATTGCTGTGGGATATCGGCTGCGGCTCCGGCTCGGTGGCGATCGAATGGATGCTGTGCCATCCCGGCGAACCGCGCCATCGGCGATCGAGGCGCGGGCGGACCGCGCCGCGCGCTCGCGCGCAATGCGCTGGCGCTGGGCGTGCCGGCGCTGCGGGTCGTGACCGGCGAGCGCCCGGCGCGCTGGCCGGTCTGCCGGCGCCGGATGCGGTGTTCGTGGGCGGCGGCGCGCAGGATGCCGGCGTGCTCGACACGGCCTGGGACGCGCTGCGGCCGGGCGGACGCATGGTGGCGAATGCGGTGACGATCGAAACCGAGGCGCTGCTGTTCGCGGCGCAGCAGGCACGCGGCGGCACGCTGACCCGGCTCTCGGTGGAGCGGCTGGACCGGGTCGGCAGCCTGCACGGGTTTCCGCCCGGCGATGACGGTGACGCAATGGGCGGCGGTAAAGCCATGAGCCGCGTGATCGCCGGCATCGGCTGCCGGCGCGGCACTGTCGGCGGAGGACATCGTGGCCCTGCTGCGCCGCGCCTGCAGCGCAGGCCGGCCGCACGGCGACGGCGCTGGCGGCGCCGGCTTCAAAGGCCGAGGAGCCGGGTCTGCGCGAGGCGGCGCAACTGCTGGCGCCTGCCATTGATCCTGGTTTCGACCGCGACGCGCTGGCCGGCGGCGCAGGCGCGTTGCCTGACGCCATCGGTGCGCGCGCTGCAGGCGATCGGGTGTCGCCTCGGTGGCGGAGGCCGTGCGCTTGGCGGCGGCCGGGGCCACGGGGAAGCCTGCTGCTGGCCGCGCATCGCCGCGCGCACGGCCACCTGCGCGCTGGCCGGAGACCGCCATGACCGTCCATTTCATCGGCGCCGGCCCGGGCGCCGCCGACCTGATCACGCTGCGCGGCCGCGACCTGCTGGCACGCTGCCCGGTCTGCCTCTACGCCGGCTCCATCGTGCCGCCGGAGATGCTGGCGCATTGCCCGCCGGGCGCACGCATCGTCGATACCGCGCCGCTGAGCCTCGACGAGATCGAGGCGGAATTCCTGCGCGGCCCATGCGGCCGGGGCAGGACGTCGCGCGGCTGCATTCCGGCGATCTGTCGATCTTACAGCGCCGTCGCCGAACAGATCCGCCGGCTGGAGCGCCACGGCATTCCCTACACGCTGACCCCCGGCGTGCCGGCCTTCGCCGCCGCCGCGGCGGCGCTGGGGCGGGAACTGACGCGTGCCGGAAGTGGCGCAGAGCGTCGTGCTGACACGCCTCTCCGGCCGCGCCTCCGCGATGCCGCCGCGGCGAGACGCTGGCCGCCTTCGGCGCCACCGGGGCGACGCTGGCGATCCACCTGGCGATCCATGCGCTCGACCGCATCGTGGCCGAGCTGACGCCGCTCTACGGCGCGGATTGTCCGGTGGCGATCGTGGTGCGCGCGAGCTGGCCGGATCGAGCACATCGTTGCGCGGCACGCTCGGCGACCATCGTGGCGCGATGGTGGCGCGCGCGCCGATCGAGCGGACGGCGCTGTTGCTCGTCGGGCCGCGCGCTGGCAGCCGAAGGATTTCGCGACAGCGCGCTCTACGACCCGGATTACCGCCGGCGGTTCCGCGCATGAACCGGCGCGAACTGCGCGCGGCCGACCAGCGCGCCGGTGCGGTCGAACAGCACGATCTCCAGCTCCGTTTCGGCGCCCGTCGCAGCACCGCCGCGGCGGCATGCCCAGGCGCGCGCGGCGACCGCATCGCCGAGCGGCGATGCCTGCGACGCGCGAAAGCCTGCGCGGTGGTATTGGCGTGCCGCGATGCGCGCCGCGACTCTCGGCGCTGGCCCCGTGGCGGCGCGGCGAGGTCGGCAATGGCAGAAAAATCGACCTCGCCGCGCTTGGAATGCAGATCGAGCCGCCCTTGCGCCAGCTTGGTCATTTTCGCGACGCCGCCGGCGACGGTGACGCGCGGCACCGGATGGGTGCGCAGATATTTCAGCATGCCGCCGACGAAATCGCCCATGTCGATCAGCGCGATCTCGGGCAGCCGTGCAGCGCGCGCACCGCCGTCTCGGAGGTGCTGCCGGTGGCGCCGGCGAGATGCGCGCAGGCCGGTGGCGCGCGCGACGTCGATGCCGCGATGGATGCTGTCGATCCAGGCGGAGCAGGAATACGGCACGACGATGCCGGTGGTGCCGAGGATCGACAGCCCGCCGACGATGCCGAGCCGCGCCGTTCAGCGTCCGCTGCGCGAGCGTCTCGCCGCCGGGGATGGAGATTTCGACCACGACATCCGGCGCTGGCCCGAGAGTTCGGCGAGTGCGGCGCGGATCATCTGCGCGCGGCACCGGGTTGATCGCCGGCTCGCCGGGCGGCAGCGGCAGGCCGGGGCGGGTCACGGTGCCGACGCCGGGGCCGGCGCGGAAGATGATGCCGTCGCCCGGCGGCCGCGGCTGACGCTGCGCGCGGACCAGCGCGCCATGGGTCACATCCGGGTCGTCGCCGGCATCCTTGACCACGCCGGCGGTGGCGCGCCTCCGCGCCGAGCGCCCATTCGGCCAGCGCGAAGGCGACGCGGCCGCCGCGCGGCAGAGTGATCTCGACCGGGTCGGGGAACTCGCCGGTGAGCAGCGCGGCATAGGCGGCCTTGGCGGCGGCCGTCGCGCAGGCGCCGGTGGTCCAGCCGCGGCGCAGCTTCGGTGTCGTCCATGGCCCAGCTGATACCGGCGCCTGTCGCGCCGGAGGCAGCCGCATGAGCACGCGGGCTCATCATCGGCGCGCCGCGCTCGGGCAGCGGCAAGACCACGCTGACGCTGGCCTTGCTGGCGGCGCTGCGGCGGCGCGGGCTGCGCCGTGCGGGCGGCGAAATCCGGGCCGGATTACATCGACCCGGCCTTTCACGCCGCGGCGACCGGCGCGCCGAGCCTCAACCTCGACAGCTGGGCGATGGCGCCGGCGCAGCTCGGCACGCTGTTGCGCCGGACTGACGCAGCGGCGCCGATCTGCTGCTGATCGAATCGGCCATGGGGCTGTTCGACGGCGTTGGGCCGGGCCGGGGGCGCGACCGGGGCGGCGGCCGATCTCGCCGCGCGGTTCGGGCTGCCGGTGCTGCTGGTGCTCGACGTGTCCGGCCAGTCGCAGACCGCCGCGGCGGTGGCGCGCGGGTTCGTCGGGCATCGGTCCGGGCGTGCGCATCGCCGGGCGTGGTGCTGAACCGCGTCGGCAGCGAGCGGCATCGCGACGGCAGGTGCGCCAGGCGATGGCGCAGGTCGGCGCTGAAGATGCTCGGCAGCGTGCCGCGCGACGCGACCGATCGCGCTGCCGGAACGCCATCTCGGCCTGGTGCAGGCGCGGGAGCATGCCGGACCTGCGCCGGCATCTCGACCGGCTCGCCGATCTTGCCGAGCGGCATCTTCGACCTGCGACGCCATCCTGGCCTGCGCCGACAGCGTTCATGCCGACGGCGCTGCGGGCGCAGCATTGCTGCCGCCGCCCGGGCAGCGCATCGCGCTGGCGCGCGATGCCGCGTTCAGCTTCGTCTACGCGCATGTGCTGGACGGCTGGCGCGCGGCCGGGCGGCAGATCGTGCCATTTTCGCCGCTCGCCGACGAGGCCGCCGCCGGATGATTGCGATTGCTGCTGGCTGCCCGGCGGCTATCCCGAACTGCACGGCGCGACGCTGGCCGCGGCGCGAGCGATTCCGCGCCGGACTGGCCCGTTTCGCAGCGACGCGGCCGGTGCATGGCGAGTGCGGCGGCTACATGGTGCTGGGCACCGGGCTGGAGGATGCGGACGGCGTGCCGCACGCGCATGCTCGGCCTGCTCGGCCACGCCACCAGTTTCGCCGACGGCAGCTGCATCTCGGCTACCGCGAGGCGACGCTGCTCGGCGATGCACCGCTCGGCCGCGGACGGCGCGCGGTGCGCGGCCATGAGTTCCACTACGCCAGCATCGACCGATCCCGGTTGCGACGCGCCGCTGGCGCTGCTGTCGGACGCGCTGGGCGCGCCGCTCGGCCCGGCCGGCGGCCGGCGCGGCGACTGGTCAGCGGCTCGTTCTTCCACGCCATCGCATCAGCCACGGATTATCGCCATGACGCGTCTTCGCCAGCCTCGATGCAACTGCGTGCCGCCTGCCGCGACCTGCCGGCCGGCGACGCCGCAGCCGCCGCTGCGGTGCGTGCCCGGCAGGCCGAACTGACCAAGCCGCCGGGCAGCCTGGGACGGCTGGAGGACGCTGGCCGCATGGCTGGCGCATGGCAGCGCCGCGCGATGCCGCGACTGGAGCGGGTGGACATCCTGGTGTTCGCCGGCAATCACGGCGTGGTGGCGCAGGGCGTCTCGCCGTATCCGTCGGCCGTGACGGTCCAGATGGTGGCCAATTTTGCCGCTGGCGGCGCGGCCATCAACCAGTTGGCACGCACGGCCGGCGCGGCGCTGCGGGTGGTCCCGCTCGATCTCGACACGCCGACCGGCGACATCACGCTGGCCCCGGCGATGGACGACGCAGCGATTCCTGGCTGCCGTGTCGGCCGGGTATGCGGCCGTCGCGCCGGAGACCGATCTGCTGTGCGCTGGGCGAAATGGGCATCGGCAACACCACGGCGGCGGCGGCGCTGGCGGCGGCGTTGTTCGGCGGCGGTGGCGCGCGCTGGGCGGGGCGCGGCACGGGCGTCGACGATGCCGGGCTGGCGCGCAAGCAGGCGGTGATCGACGCCGCCGCTGGCGCGCCACGGCGGCCTGCCGGCGACCCGCTGCTGGCCGCCATGACGCTGGGCGGGCGGGAACTGGCGGCCATTCTCGGTGCCGTGCTGGCGGCGCGGCATCTGGGCGTGCCGGTGCTGCTCGACGGCTTCGTCTGCACCGCCGCCGCCGCCCCGCTGGCGCGCCTGGCGGCCGGGCGGGCTGGATCATGTGCAGGCTGGCGCATGTCTCGGCCGAGGCTGGGCATCGGGCGTTGCTGGCCGAGCTTGGGGCTGGCGCCGCTGCTCGATCTGGGCATGCGGCTCGGCGAGGCGTCCGGCGCCGCGCTGGCCGTGCTGCTCGCTGCGGGCAGCGCTGGCGTGCCACGCCGGCATGGCGACGTTCGCGCAGGCGGGCGTGGCCGACCGGGACTGACCCATGCTGGCCGATCTCGCCGGCGCGTTCATGTTGCTGACGCGGCTGCCGGTGGGCTGGCTCGCGAAAGGCCGGGCAGGCGACGCGCTGGCGGATGCCGTCTGGGCCTATCCGGTCGTCGGGCCTGGTGGTGGGGGCGATCGGCGGTGCGGTGTTTCTGGCGGCTGCCTGGATCGGCTGCCGCCGTCACTCGGCGCCGTCTGCGCGTTGGCGGCCTGCTGCTGGCGACCGGCGGGCTGCACGAGGACGGGCTGGCCGACACGGCGGACGGGTTCGGCGGCGGCGCCACGCGGGCGCGCAAACTGGAGATCATGCGCGACAGCCGCATCGGCAGTTTCGGCGCACTGGCGCTGCTGCTGGCGCTGGCGTTCCGGGGCGCGGCCATCGTCGCCATCGCGCCGCCCGGGCGCGCGGCGGTGGCGCTGGTGGTGGCCGGGGCGCTCGGGCGCGCGGCCATGATCGTTCCCATCGTCCTGCTGGCACCGGCGCGGGTGGACGGGCTGGGGGCGGGGCTACGCGGCCGGTACGAGGGCGCGGGCGTGGCTCGGGCTGGCGCTTGGGTGCGCGGTGGCGCTGCTGCGCCCCGGCGCCATCATCGCGGCGCTGCTGGCGGCGCTTGCGATGACGGAACTCGCGCGGCGGCAGATCGGCGGCTACACCGGCGACGTGCTGGGAGCCACGGCGGTGGCGACGGAATGCGCCGTACTGGGGCTGATCGCCAGCGGCTGAGGCATCAGACATCGAACACCGTGATGCTGCCGAAGGCAGGCGCCAGCGCGAGCAGGTCGGGCGGCTCGCCACGGCACATGGCAGACAGCAGCTTCAGCGGACCGCCATGAGAGACCACCACGGCGTCCTCGCCGGCATCGCGGAGGGCGCGATATACGTGGCCGACGCGCGCCAGAAATTCGTGGCCGGCCTCGCCGCCGGGCGGGGCGAAGGCCACCGGGTCTGCGGCCCAGCAGTCCAGGTCGGCGCGCGGCACGCTGCCCCACGGCTGGCCTTCCCAGGCGCCGAAATCCAGCTCGCGCAGATTCGGTTCGAGGCGCAACGGGACGCGGGTGGCCACCGCCTCGGCCAGCCTGCGGCAGCGCGTGGCCGGGCTGGTCCAGACGCGTGCCGGCCGGTGCGCCGCAATCCGTGCCGCCAGATCCGGCAGCGCGGCGACAGCGTCCGCCCGCAACGGCACGTCCAGGCGGCCGTAGCACTGGCCGGGCGGCACGTCGGGCGCAGGGTGCCGCACGAGCACAAGCTTCATGGTGCCCAGGATACAGCATCCGCCGGTTTGACATGGCGGGCCGCGTACGTCAGGCGTGGCCGAACGACAGAAAGGGTGTCGTCATGGCCGCAAGCCGAAGCCCGTTGCATGGCCCCAACCCGTTCAAGCTCGGCGTGTTTGCCGAGAACGCCGATGGCGGTCTGGCGCTGACCACGGTGCCGGAACGCTGGCGCGCGGACTGGGACGATATCGCCGCCGCCGCCCAGATGGCCGATCGCGCCGGGCTGGAGTTCATCCTGCCGATCGCGCGCTGGAAGGGCTACGGCGGGGAGACGGATGCACGCGGCAAGTCCTTCGAGACGCTGACGCACGGCGCCGGACTGGCGGCGCTGACGCAGCGGATCGGCATTTTCTCGACCGTGCATGTACCGCTCGTGCATCCCGTGTTCGCGGCCAAGGCGATCGCGACCATCGACCATATCAGCCATGGCCGCGCCGGCGTGAACATCGTCTGCGGCTGGAACCAGCCGGAATTCGATATGTTCGGCGTGACCTCCGGCGATGACCGGTACGCGCAGGGGCTGGAATGGCACACCATCCTTGCGCGCCTGCTGGCGGGTGGCGAGCCGTTCGATTTTTCCGGCAAGTACTACCAGTGCAAGGGCGTGGTGGGCGCACCGGGGCTGGTGGGGCGCGTGCTGCCGGAGACGATGTCCGCCGCGTTCTCCCCGCCCGGGCGCGACTTCGCTGCGCGCACCAGCGACTTTCTGCTGACCACCTATCAGGACCGCGACAGCGGCGCGCGCGACATCGCCGACATCGCGGCGCGGGCGGCGGTGCATGGGCGTGCCCTCGGCGTGTTCGCGACCTCGCACGTGGTGGTGCGGGAGACGCGCGACGAAGCGGAGGCATACTACCACCGCTACGCGGTGGAACTCGCCGATCATGCGGCGGTGGACAACCACATGCGCATGAAGAAGGAAATGGCGCATTCCTACGACCCGAGCGTGTTCGACCTGTATCGCAAGCGATTCGCCGGCGGGACGGGCACCTATCCGCTGGTCGGCACGCCCGAACAGGTGGTGGCCGAGATGGTCGAGATGCACCGCATCGGCTTCGCCGGCACGACGCTGACCTTCGTCAACTTCCGCGACGAACTGCCGTTCTTCATTGCGCGCGTGCTGCCGCTGATGGTGGAGGCCGGGTTGCGGCTGCCGGAGGGCGCGGCGCCGCCGTAACGGGCGTGTCCATTCAAGCGTGCCTATACGTTCGGTCTGTCCGTCTGGCCCCGCGTATGCGGTGAGGTTCTTTCGGTCAGATCAAAGCTCACCCGCTCCGATGACCAGACCGCGCGGCCGAACAGCAGCGGTGCGCCGTCGAGGTCGGCGTCAAGGCGGGTGACAACGAACACCGGCGAGGATGTCGACTGTCGCAGCAACAGTGCCTCGTGATCACTGGGCATCCGCGCTTCGATCAACGTCGATGCACGGATGTAATCTTTAATGCCATAGCTGGCGAAAGTGGCGGAGTAAGTCGCATGCTCGGCCTTCCTTCGGGGAAAGTCGGGGAAGCGGTTCAACGGCAGGAAAACATCCGCGAGCTCGATCGGAATGTCGTTGGCCTTGCCAATGCCACGACGATGCACGACCGACTGCCATGCGGGGATGCGGAGCTTTTCGCCAATATCGGGGCCAGCCGGAATGATGTCCTGAGACAGCAGCTCTCCGCCAGGGTCGAAGCCTTCCTCGATCAGATTGCGCGAAAACCGGGTCCGGCGGGAGATCGGGTAGGTCAGCACAGGGGCTTCCACAAATGTTCCCCGCCCTTGTTCCGCGCGCACAAGGCCCCGTTGTTCGAGGCTGGCTATGGCTTGGCGCACCGTGAAGCGACTCACCCCGAAGCGCGCCATCAGATCAGGTTCCGTCGGCAGCCGGGAGCCGATCGCGAGCGTGCCGACAAGAATATCTTGCGTGATGGCCTGCTCGACCTGATGCCAAAGGGTGCTGCCCGCCTTCCGCGTCAGAGTCATCGCGGTCTCAGGACGTTTTCGCCATTCGGAACAGAAGCTTGTGCTCGGCCGGGTAGTCCATGGCGTCCATCAATGTCGGGTAGTAGCGGCGATCCTTGGCGGCCGGCACGAACCCGTCATAGCCGAAGCGGCGCACCGAGACGTCGAACCCGGCTTGCGCGAAGGCGTGCGCGTAATCGTCCGGCGATCGATCTTGCACCGGGGCGTTGGTGCTGCCGCCGATGATGCCGCGCCAGGATGCCCAAAGCGGCGAAGCGGTGTGGCAGCCGGTGACAGCGTAGTAGATGCCGCCACTGCGCAGGGTTTGGAAGATCGCCTTGGCGTGCGCCGCGATGTCCGGCAGGAGGTAGACGACTTCGTAGCTGAATGCGAGGTCGAAACGGGCGGCCCATGGCGTCAGGTCCGTGGCGACGACGTAGTCGACCGGCACTGTTCCGGCGAGACTTCTGTGCGGCCGCGATCGAACTTTCCGCAATGTCCACGCCGACCGCCCGCCGGTATGGCTTGAGCGCATGCAGCAGCCGCAAGAAGCCGCCCCTGTTGCAGCCGAAATCGAGGATCTCTTTCGTCGAGAGATCGGCCTCCGGGATGGCGTCGATGAAATGTCGCCACAGCGGCCGATGCGACACTTCCATCGCCGGTTCCAGGGCGGGGTCGGCGTGCCAGGTGTCGTATGAGAGCGGGCGCCCCGCCTCGACAGGCCGTTGATCCATGCGAAGCCCCCTATGCAGCTAATCTTGGTCGTTATTCGTCCGGACGACCGGACTTATAATCCGTGCGAGGCGTCGTCGCAATGGGCTGCGTCGATTTCCACCGCAACCATGCCCGGCACCATGCCGAGAGGCCATTTCGGAA
The DNA here is from genome assembly GCA_963764895.1 of uncultured Pseudomonadota bacterium. Classification (GTDB taxonomy): domain Bacteria; phylum Pseudomonadota; class Alphaproteobacteria; order Acetobacterales; family Acetobacteraceae; genus CAVXUK01. The sequence goes on along the minus strand of CAVXUK010000004.1, from coordinate 177,415 downwards.
TCACGATGGAATGACGTGAAGGGTTGGACGGCCGGCGGTGGCGTCCGCTCCCCTCAGGGACTTCTGGAAGATTTCGGATGGACAAAATCTGTGTCGCAGGATTCGGGTGAGAGTTATACTGCGCTGTAGTCTGGCGAAATCGCCAGATATGTGGGCAGTGCCGGCAACCTATGGACGAAATAGGGAAAGACAAATGTCCGAAGACATAAATCATGCGCGCCGGCGCTTTCTTGGTGCTGCGGCAATGGTTCTTGCTGCGACCCAGATCGGGATAGTCAGGACCGCGGAAGCACAGTCCGGCGAGACGAAACGCACACCTCTTCCGGCGATCAAGCCGGGGACGAACACGTCGTTCGCCTCGCTGAAGCAGATCAATGCCGGCGTCCTGAATGTCGGATACGCTGAAGCCGGACCCGCCGATGGTCCCGCGGTCATTCTTCTGCACGGCTGGCCCTACGACATTCACAGCTATGTCGATGTCGCGCCCTTGCTGGCATCGGCGGGCTATCGGGTGATCGTCCCGTATGTGCGTGGCTGTGGCACGACGCGCTTCCTTTCAAATGGAACGTTCCGCAATGGCCAGCAGGGAGCGGTCGCTGTCGATGCCATCGCTTTGATGGATGCTCTCAAGATCCAGAAGGCGATCATCGCCGGTTATGACTGGGGCGCGCGGACAGCCGACATCGTCGCGGCACTCTGGCCGGAGCGCTGCAAGGCCCTCGTCTCCGTCAGCGGTTATCTGATCGGCAGCCCCGAGGCCAACAAGATGCCGTTGCCGCCAAAGGCCGAGTACGCAGTGGTGGTACCAATATTATTTTGCCACCGAACGCGGCGTGCGCGGCTACGACAAATACCGGCACGATTTCGCGAAGCTCATTTGGCAGATCGCTTCGCCGAAGTGGGACTTCGATGATGCCACATTCGATCGCACCGCGGCGTCGTTTGACAACCCGGACTACGTCGCCATCGTGATCCACAATTACCGCTGGCGGCTCGGCCTGGCTGACGGCGAGCCGAAATACGACGACTCTGGAAAAGCGGCTTGCCGAAGGCCCGGTCATCACCGTGCCCACGATCACCCTCGAAGGTGATGCCAATGGTGCGCCACACGCGGACGGCGACGCCTATCGCAACAAGTTCTCCGGCAAATACGCACACCGGATCATCAGGGGCGGCATCGGTCACAATCTGCCTCAGGAAGCCCCGCAGGCGTTTGCCCAGGCTGTGGTCGACGTCGACGGTTATTGATCGACGTCAACAGTGGACGCCTCCGCCGAACACATTCCGTCGCGCATCAGCCGCCGGTGACGTGCACGCCCGGTCGGCGTCCGGCGTTCCATCGGCCGTCGATCGCCCGCTCGATCTGGGCTGCAAGCTGCAGCAGCAGCCCGTCATTGGCCTGGCGTGCCTGAGCCTGGATGCCCAGCGGCAACCCGTTCTCCTGCGCGCCGAGCGGCAGGGAGATGGCCGGGATGCCGCAGAGATTGGCGAGCGGCGTGTAGGCGAAGTTGCGCCACAGATTGGCGAACCAGTCGAGCACCGAGGGATTGTCGCTGATCGTCAAATATTCCGTCGTGCCGATTTTCGGGGTGGGGAGGGCGGTGATCGGGGTCAGGATGATGTCCCAATCCTCGAAGAAGGCCCCGAAGCCGCGGGACGTGGTGTTGAACACCGCCTGCATCCGCGCCCGCTCCGTATAGGAGGTGTGCAGGCCGGCTTCCCAGATCTTGATGTTCACCGGTTCGACCAGATCGGCGGGCGGCCGTTCGAGCCCGAGCTGGATGAGCAGGTTGGCGATGGTCTGCGCGAAATTGCTGATGTAGCAGGTCGTCTGGGCGGCAAAGGCCGCACGGAAATCCAGTGCGGGCAGCGCCCAGTCCACGTGGTGGCCCAGTCCTTCGAGGAAGCGGCCGACCCGCTCCAGCTCCGTCACGAAATGCGGCGTGGCGCGGTAGTCGCCCCATTCATGCGACAGCGCGATACGCAGCCGGTTCGGATCGCGTTGAATGAGGTCCGAGTAAGGCTCGGCCGGCATCCAGTAGGGCATGAACTCGCCCGGCGCGCCGCCGCGGCAACTGTCGACGAAGGCCGCCGTGTCGCGCACGGTACGGGTGTGGCAGCCCTGGATCGAGACCAGCCCGGTCAGGTCCGACGCGTACGGCGCGATGGAGAACACGCCGCGCGACACCTTGAGCCCGATATTGCCATTCACCCCGGCGGGGATGCGGATGGACCCGCCGCCGTCGGTGGCGTGCGAGATGGGCAGGACACCGGCCGCCACCGTCGCCCCGGTGCCGGCCGACGAGCCGCAGGTCGTGTAGTTCAGGTCCCAGGGGTTGCGCGTGACATAGACCGCCGGGTTCTCGGCGGAGCTGCAGACGCCGAATTCCGGCGTGGTGGTCCGCCCGACGATGTTCAGCCCGGCCTGACGGATCCGCCCGGCCAGGTGGCTGTCCGCGCTGGCCCGGTTGCCGCGCATGAGCAACGAACCCATCTCCTGCAGGCGCCCCTTCAGGGTCGGGCCGATATCCTTCATCAGGTAGGGAACGCCGGCGAAGGCGCCCTTGGGGTTCATGCCGTCCTTCAGCGGGTCGGCCACGACATCCTCGAACACTTCGACGACGGCGCTCAGGGCCGGATTGGTCCGGGCGACGCCGGCGGCGGCCTGGGCCGCCAGCTCGGCGGGCGTCACCTCTCCCTTACGCACGCGGGCGGCCAGCGCCACCGCGTCGTGGTCGGCCCATTCGTTCCAGCTCATCGCCAATGCCATGTCCGCGTCGCCCACTTCCAGAATGCGCGCGGAGACTAGATGAGCACCCCGGACGGTCAAGGCTGCGCCGCCGTTGGAACGGAAAGCGTGACGATCGTCCGGTCAAACCTGAGTTGCGAGCGGACGCACCACGATCTCGTTCACATCGACATCGTCCGGCTGTTCGATCGCGAACTGGATGGCGCGTCCAATGGCATCGGGCTGCATCGCCATCTTGCGATAGGACTTCATCCGCTCCCGTGCGGTCGGGTCGCTGATCGTGTTTGCGAGTTCCGATTCGACTACGCCAGGATACACGCAGGTGCAGCGGATCTTGTCGCTTTCCTTCCGCAGCCCCTCGGAGATCGCCCGCACGGCGAACTTCGTTGCGGCATAGACGGCGCCCGTCGGCTGGACGACGAAGCCGCCAATTGACGAGACGTTGACGATGTGGCCATGGCCCCGGGCTTCCATGTGCGGGAGCACCGCGGCGATGCCGTGCAGGACGCCCCGAATGTTGACGTTGATCATCCAGTTCCACTCATCGATCTTGAGACTCGAGAGCGGCGAGAGCGGCATCACGCCGGCGTTGTTGACGAGCACGTCGATCTGCCCGAATTCCGCCTCGGCGAAGGCGGCGAACGCTGCCGTGTCCTCGCGATCGGCGACATCGAGGGCACGGACGCTGACGGCGCCCCCGGCCTTCCTGATATCCTCCGCAATCGCCTGGAGGCGGTCTGTGCGGCGAGCACCCAACACGACCCGTGCGCCGTGCGCCGCCAACTGGCGAGCGGTTGCTTCACCAATCCCGCTCGACGCTCCGGTGATGAGGACGACTTTGTTTTTCAGTCCGGGCATGGGCTTTCTCCAGGTCATTTGAGGCGGGGGGATCCCGCTTCAACCGGCAGATAAGGCGTGGCCGGCCATGCGATCAGGCGCTATGACTGTGATGGGTCGTTGAGCGGAATGGGATGATGAGCCAGGGCAGCATCGACGATCTCGCTGCCTTCGCCGCCGTCGCCCGCGCAAAAAGCTTCACCCGTGCCGCAGCCGGGCTGCGGCTGTCCACATCCGCGCTGAGCCACACGATCAAGCAGCTCGAAGCGCGCCTTGGCATCCGGCTCCTCCAGCGAAACAGCCGCAGCGTGTCCGTCACGGCCGCGGGAGAGCGGCTACTGGAGACGCTGGAACCCGCACTCGCGGCGATCGGCGGCGCGCTCGACGAGCTGGGCCGCGAACGCGACCTTGTCGCGGGCACCGTGCGCCTCACGGCCACGCGCCATGCCTTCGAGACAGTCATCCGCCCCGTATTGCCCGGGTTCTTCACGAGCCATCCAAAGGCCCAGGTTGAAGTCCTGATCGACTATCAGCTTCGCGACATCATTGCCGAACGGCTTGATGCAGGCATCCGGCTCGGGGAGAAACTGGAAAAGGACATGATTGCCGTCGCCGTTGGCCCGGATTTGCGCATGGCCGTCGTCGCGTCGCCATCTTACCTCGCCGCGCATCCGGCGCCGCAGACGCCGCAGGACCTGATGCAGCACGCTTGCGTGAACTACCGCATGATGGCCTCGGGCCAGGTCCTTGACTGGGAGTTCGAGAAGGACGGACGCGCGCTTGACATCAAGGTTACCGGGCCGCTCGTCTTCAACGAGCCCGAACTCATGCTGGAGGCCGCGCTCGACGGGCTGGGCATCGCCTATGTTCTTGAGGGGCAGGCAGAGCGGCACATCATGGCGGGCCGCCTCGTCCGGCTGCTTGTAGACTGGACGGCTTCTTTTCCCGGCTACTTCCTCTATTACCCGTCCCGGAGGCAGGTGCCACCGACGCTTGCCGCCTTGGTCGCGGCCCTGCGGCGCTCAGGCCGCATCACGGCGGATCAGGCGTTCCGGAGACGAGTGGATGGGGATAGCGCAGTTTCTTTATGATGCGGCGTCTGGCACGTTTACGCCTTACGGGAGCGACAGCTCATTCGGAAAACAGGCATGTTACGCGTGCCATACGCGTGTAGAGGAAAGAGATTACATTTTCACGTCATACCCCTGAGGTAGACGGGGGAGTGGATGAAGTCCTGGACTGGCGAGTTAAATCACCAAAAGGTTGCGATCAAGCCAAACACCCCGATCAGAATGAGCATGGCTGCAACCGTCATTGCGATCGGCCGCATGGCATTATAGGCAAAATCCGGACTGGAGAGCCGTTTCAGGATGCGGACGTGCTGAACGATGGCGGCGAGCAAACCCAATATGCCCACGACAATGAAGCTCGCCCCAAAGATCAGGGTACTGTGGGTGGGATCCGGTGACGAGCGAAGGCCAGCCGCATTCATGTAGTCGGCGAGTTTGCCGATGCCGAACCCGAAACCGATCAATGACAGCGCGGTCCGTATCCACGCCATCAGCGTCCGTTCCGCGGCGTCGCGGTTGCGTTGCCGCGCGAGTTCGTTGGCAACGTTGGTAGCGGTCTGCTTCTCACTCATCGGCCAGGCCTCCGGCCGGCGCAGTGCGCCGGTACGCTGACTGCGCCGGAGGCGTTGTCACGCCGTTGGCGGCCGCTGCGCCAGGATCGAAATCCGGCGGCGCCTGTCGCGGCGGTAACTCTCAGCCAGGGCACACGTGGCCGCTATGCAGTTTCGGCACCGGGCTGATACCTTCGCGACTCCGCACGTTCCATGCAGTGTCGCCGGCCCTGAACAGCGGCAGATGGCCGTGGTCGCGCGCCCGCCGTTGCAGCGGCGCGTGCGGCGCTGGCAAGATTACGGAATTCGCCGGCCGGGTAGATGCGCCATCAGCGGAGGTATGCCGTGTTCGCCTTCTTCCTGACTTTTCGCCACGACGATCCCGCGAGGCGGGCCACCGTTGACGAGATCTCCCGCTTCATCGCGGTGTTGCGGCACGCGCCGGGTCTGGCCCGGGCGCTGGTGTTCACGCCGGAAGCGGCCGACGACCCGTACCTGAACGACGGCCCGTGCCCGCCGCTGGCGGCCGAGTTGTATTTCGACAGCATCGCGGCGCTGGAGGCGGCCCTGGCCCGGAACGGCGAGCTTCAGGCGCTCGCAGCACCCGACCTGCTGCCGGGTCTCACGGGCGCGGAGGTGACGCAGCAGGCGATGCTGGCGCGGCCATTCCCGGTGCCGCAGCCGGCGCCGCCCGACGCGCCCGGCTGCACCTACCTGGTCTCCTACGACGGCGTGGCCGAGGACGAGAACCTGTGGCTGTCGCATTACCTCGATCACCACCCGCCGATCATGGCGCGGTTCCCCGGCATCCGTGCCATCGAGATCTGTACCCGCATCGACTGGTGCGGCTTCCTGCCGTGGCCGCGCGTGAGCTACCTGCAACGCAACAAGGTGGTGTTCGACAGCCCGGCGGCGCTGACGGCGGCGTTGCAGTCGCCGGTGCGCCACGAGATGCGCGCCGACTTCCACAAATTGCCGCCGTTCACCGGCACCGTCCGCCACTATCCGATGGCGACGCGCAGCGTGTGAGAGGCCGCGAATACGCGCCCAGACTCGAACCAGCACGTCAAGCAAGCAACAGATTGAAAATTCTGCTTCGAGATAGAGAGTATCAATGCCTACTTTCCTTACTCGGACGACCGGATCGTGAGGAACGAGATGGCGTTTCGATATCGCTACAATCGCTGAATGGAACGGGTGCCGATATTTCGTTGCTAGCTAACTCAGTAGACATCGCAGAGTTTGTCACGTCCACTATCTCCTCGTCGCCTCCGTATATATCCGCAAAAGATTTCCTGAAATCTGACGACTTTCGGAATTCTTTGAACAAAGGCCAATCTAAATATTCGTGTTTTTGGACCTCGCCGACTTTCCCGATGTGCCGCATAATTTTCGCAGCCTTAGGGAAATCGTCTTGAAGGACGGCTATCGCCAAAAGAAATGGGTCGCGCGAACCCGACCAGTCTTCTCGAGATAGGGTTGCGTGGCATTTTTCGGAGTTGCCAAGCCACTTGTAGGCCTGAGCCAAGTTGACTATCATCTGCCGACGGCTTGGCTCATTGTCGAATTTCATCGGTGGACTGAGCGAGAATTCCGCGAGGTTTACCGCGACATTGTAAGCGCCTTCTTGTATCAGAGAATAACATGCTTCTGAATAATGGCGATTTTGAGAAATAAGTTCGTCTGCGATCAGCTTGCGCCAGATCGAATGTCCCAGTCTCATCCCTAACTCCAACAAGGAGTCCGCGCATAGTTTGAAATAATTATCCGATATATCAAGCTTTTCTCCAAACTTTTCTTGCATATTTTCAGGAATTTTGTGTATCTTACAGTTATCTATATATTGGCGAGACACTAGCCCATCTGTATGTACAAACAAATTTCTTCTTTCTGTCATTTCAATAAAAGTCTTCAATATGATATCGTTGTCGGGGATCGTGATAATGTTTTTTTTCTGCAGATAGGATATCTGAGCGAAGTGACTTTCGCACATAAGCGCGTCAATTTCTAACTCAATAATGTGTGTGCGTGCATCTTCAATTGACCCGATATTTTTTAGATCACTCAGAGTAAGTGAGCGCCCTGAAGCATCGATAATTTCCGGCCTTACTTCAAAAATTGCACGTAAAAGCCTAACAAAAAAAAACGTCCCATCTGGAAATCAATGACGTAAAGTGACTCGTTCTAATAATATTTACTGCGCCAGATTGTACTGAAAGTTCTCTCAAAAGCCGATTAAACGTTGATATATGCCTTTGTTCGATAGTTATTTCGACCTTGTCATCTGAAGGGTTCGTCAATGTTGCGTTTGTTTTCATAAATTTCGTAAATTTTTTCGCGTCTCGTCTAATTTACTTTCGATCGATTCTATACCGACCTCCAGGGCTGCTTGTAAGGACTGGATATCCCTGACCAGCGCGGTAATAGCCTTAGGGAAACGATTGGAAGCTTTTGGTTCTGACCCGTCGCCAATTAGACTGACTGTATTTTTGCGCAAACCCGTCTGCTTATCGGACCGGTCGGTAGCCGTTTGCTCCTTCATCGCTCTTCCACCCGCATCTAATAAGGCATTTATTCCGAATTAAGACCATAGATGGAAAAGGACGGAAGGCAATGCTCTCATGGCGGAAGCGTGGACAGAGTGGCGTCCGAGATGGCAGCCGGTAGCGGCCTACGAACTCAAAATCCGCCTTCCGCGTAGTGGCAAGTATCTTCGTTTCTCGCGTAGTTGCCAAGGGTATGTCCGCCGCCGGTCTCGAACCGGCACGCCTAGTTGGCCGCAGATTTTAAGTCCGATGCGTCAACCATTCCGCCAAACGGGCTGTGCGGTAGGGCCGCACCCTCCGCCACTATCCGATGGCGACCCGCCCGGTCTGAGGCCGGTCAGCCCCCGGGCGGCCGTTGCAGGTGCCAGGCGGTCGCCTGCTGGAACGCATGCCCGGCGGCGCACAGCATATCCTCGGTGAGATGCTTGCCGACCAGTTGCAGCGACAGCGGCAAGCCGCCCGAGGACAGGCCGCAGGGCAGCACGATGGCCGGATGGCCGGTCATGTCGAACGGTGCGGTGTAGCGGATCATTTGCAGCAGCACGTCGTCGTCCGTGCCATACGACTCCAGCTCGGCCAGCGTCGGCGCGGGCGCCGTCATCGTCGGGATCAGCAGCAGCTCGACATCCTCGAAGGCCGTGGCAAGCCGGCCCGCGAACGCCAGCCGGTCGACCCACGCGCGGGCCACGGCTTCGCCGCTCACGATGCGGCCATGCTCGATCAGCCCGGCAAGGCCCGCATGATACTCGGTGGCGCGGGAGGGGTAGGTGGCGGCGTGGACGCGGGCCGTCTCGGCGGCGCAGATCGGGAACCAGCCGCGCATCGCGTCATAGGGCGAGGGGAACGCCACCGGCCGCAGCCGCGCGCCGAGGCCTTGCAGCACACCGGCCGCCGCGGTGACGGCGGCCACCACCTCGGGATGGGTGTTGGTGCCGATATAGGCGTCGTCGATGCCGATCCGCAGCCCGCGCAGGCCGTGGCGTGTCGCGGCCAGATAGTCGGGGACCAATTCGGGCCGCGCGGTCGGATCGTTCTCATCAGGGCCGGCGATGCTGCCGAGGATCGCGGCCGCATCCTCGACGCTGCGCGCCATCGGGCCGACATGATCAAGCGAGTCGGACAGCGTGAACACGCCGTAGCGGCTGACGCGGCCCCAGGTCGGCTTGATGCCGGTGACATTGTTGCAAGCCGACGGGAAGCGGATCGAACCGCCGGTGTCGGTCCCGAGCGAGCCGAAACACAGCCCCGTCGCGGTCGCCACGCCGGAGCCGTTCGACGATGTGCCCGCCCAGTGGTCGCTGTTCCACGGGTTCACCGGCGTCGGAAACACCGGGTTGTTGTTGGTATAGGCGCCTTCGGTCAGCGTCAGCTTGCCCAGGATGATGGCGCCGTCGCGGTACAGGCGCGACACGACGGTGGCGTCGTGGTCGGGTGTCCAGTCGCGGTAGATGCGCATGCCGGCCGAGGTCGGGGCGTCCTTGGTGAAGCATAAATCCTTGACCGCCACCGGCACGCCGTGCAGCGGCCCGCGCCATTGGCCGCGGGTGATTTCCTCCTCGGCGATCCGGGCGCGTGCCAGGGCCTGCGACCCCATCACGGTGATGTAGGCATGGCTGGTCGGGTTCCTGGCCACGATCCGGTCGAGCATGGCCTGCACGATTTCGACCGGCGAGACCTGCCGCCGCCGCAGCCGTTCGCTCACGTCGCCAATCGACCAATAGGCAATGTCGTCCATGTTGCCTCCTCGTGATCACGCGACCCCGCGCGGCAATGCCCGCCGCCGGACTTGAACCGGCACGCCTAGATGGCTGCGGATTTTAAGTCCGCTGCGTCTACCATTCCGCCAGGCGGGCTGCGAGGCAGGGATTCATCAATCCGCCACCCGGTTGGCGATGTCCAGACCGATGCGCACGAGGTTCTCGCTCGCCTCCGGCGTGCGGAACGCGCTGTGCGCGGTCAGCGTGACATTCTCCAGCCGCGCGAGCGGGTGGCCGCCTGGCAGCGGCTCGGTCGTGAACACGTCGAGCGCCGCGTGCCGGATGTGGCCCGATTGCAGCGCCTGGACCAGTGCGGCGTCATCGACCAGCGCGCCGCGCGCGGTGTTGACCAGGATCACGCCCGGTTTCAGCCGCGCCAGCCGCTCGGCCGACAGGAAGCCGCGCGTCTCGTCGGTCAGCAGCAGATGCAGGCTGAGCACGTCGCTCTCGGCCAGCAGCGTGTCGAGATCGACGAAGGTCACGCCGGGGGCGGTCTTCGGCGTGCGGTTCCAGGCCAGCACCCGCATGCCGCCGCCGCCGGCGATCCGCGCGACCTCGGCCGCGATGCCGCCATATCCAAGCAGGCCGATCGTCTTGCCGGTGATCTGCATGCCCTCGGTGCGCGGCCAGCCGCCGACACGGATCGCGCGGTCCATCTCGGAGATGCCGCGCGCGGCCGCCCACATCAGCGCGATGGCATGTTCAGCGACCGCCGTGTCGCCGTAGCCGCGGATGATGTGCACGGCGATACCAAGTTCGGCCAGTTCCTCGACGTGCATGTAGCTGCGCGCGCCAGTGCCGAGGAAAATGACGTGCCGCAGATCCGGGCACAGGCGCATCGCGTCGGTTGGCAGGTTGGTATGGTCGTCCAGCAGGAACGAATGGCCGGCCAGCAGGCCGGGCAGTTCGGACGGGGCCACGTCATGCGCGGGGTTGACGACCACCGGCTTGTCGCCCGGTCGCACCACCTTGCGGAAGATTTCGGCCATCTGGTCGCCGGCGTCGAGAAACAGGCCCGTCATGCGCACCCCCTGCGTGGTAGGCGATCTTGCCTCGCACCGGTTCGGCGCCGCAAGCGGGCGTGGCGGCGCTGGCCGCGGCAGCGTAAGGACTGAGGGCGATGTACAGGGCCCCGCCGTTCATTCCCGATACGCGGCGCGCGGTGACCGCGCCGGTGCCGCCTCACCCGCCGCCCGAGCTGCTGGCGCCCGACGTGCTGGCACCCGAGGTGCTGGCACCACGCCGGCGCCGCTGGCGGTGGCTCGGGTGGGCCGTGGTGGTGTCTGTCTGGAGCGTGCTGGCCCTCGGCGCCGTGCTGCTGTGGTTCGCCTGGGACCTGCCGCGACCCGAAGCGGCCCTGGAGGCGGTGCGCCGCCCCAGCCTGACGCTGGAGGACCGCAACGGCCATGTGTTCGCCTCCTACGGCGACGTGGTCGGCGAGACGCTGCACCTGTCCGACCTGCCCCGCTCGCTGATCGATGCCGCCGTGTCGGTGGAGGACCGCCGGTTCTGGACGCACGGGGGGCTGGACCTGACCGGCATCGCACGGGCCGCGCTGGTGGATCTGCGCGCCGGGCATGTGGTGCAGGGCGGCTCGACCATCACGCAGCAGGTCGCGAAGAACCTGTTCCTGAGCAACGCCCGCACGTTCCGCCGCAAGGTGCAGGAAGTGATCCTGACGCTGTGGCTGGAGCGGCATTTCACCAAGGCCGAGATTCTCGAGATCTGGCTCAACCGCGTCTATCTCGGGTCCGGCACCTGGGGCGTGGATGCGGCGGCGCGGCTGTATTTCGGCGTCTCCGCGCGCCGGCTGACCCTGTGGCAGTCGGCCGTCATCGCCGGCCTGCCGCGCGCGCCGTCACGCTTCTCGCCGCGCGCGGACCCGCTGGCGGCGGCCGCGCGGGCGCGCGAGGTGTTGCAGACCATGGTGGAGACCGGCGCCATCACGCCGGCGCAGGCGGCCGAGGCCGCCGGCCAGATCGTATTTCCGGCGCGTCCCGAAGCCGCCGGCTGGTTCGCCGACTGGGCGGCCAGCGCCAGCGAGTCGCTGCTGCCGCCGGACCAGGACGCGGTGGTCCGCACCACGCTCGACGCGCGGTTGCAAACCGCGGCGGAAGCGAAGCTGGACGTCATGCTGTCCGGCGTCGGGGCGAATGAGGATGTGAGCCAGGGTGCGGTCGTGGTGCTCGACGCCGCGACGGGGGCGGTGCGCGCGCTGGTCGGCGGCCGTGACCATCGCGGCAGCAGCTACAACCGTGCCGTGCTGGCCCGCCGCCAGCCCGGCTCCGCGTTCAAGCCGTTCGTCTGGCTGGCGGCGCTGGAGCACGGGTTGCGGCCGGACGATCTGGTGCTGGACGCGCCGATCCGGCTCGGGAACTGGAGCCCCAGTAACATCGACGGCCGCTTTCGCGGCGAGGTGACGCTGGAGAGCGCGCTGGCGGAGAGCCTGAACACCGTCTCCGTGCGGCTGACGCAACAGGTTGGCGGCCCGCGCGTGGTGGCGGAGGTGGCGCACCGGCTCGGCATCGCCGACACGCTGCCCGACAACGTGACGCTGGCGCTGGGGACGGCGGAGGTCGGGCTGCTGGAACTGACCGGCGCCTATGCCGCGTTCTGCAACGGCGGGCTGCGTGTGACCCCCACCGGGCTGGAGAGCCTGGCGACGCCGGGGCATGCCAGGGCGCCGTTGCGCGCGGCGCCGGTGCGCGTGATGCAGGCAGACTTCGCCGCGATGATGGCGCGGATGATGGGGGCGGTGGTCGCGCGGGGCAGCGGCCGCGCCGCCGGCATGCCGGGCCATTTCGTGCTGGGCAAGACCGGCACCACGCAGGATTATCGCGATGCCTGGTTTGTGGGTTGCACGGGTGGCACCGTAATGGGCGTCTGGATGGGCAACGACGACGACCACCCGATGCACAACGTCACCGGCGGCAGCCTGCCGGCCCGGCTGTTCCATGAGATCGCGCTCGACCTGCGCGGCCAGTAGAGGACACCACCATATGCCCGCCTTCATCTGCGTCACCTGCGGCACGCAGTTTCCGCCCTCCGCCAGCGCGCCGGCCGACTGCCCGATCTGCCTCGACGAACGGCAGTTCCTGCCGCCGGGCGGGCAGGCGTGGACGACGCTGGAGCAGATGCGCGGCCCTTATTTCAACGCCTGGCGGCGCCATGAGGCGGGGCTGTACGGCATCGGCACCATGCCGGGCTTCGCCATCGCCCAGCGCGCGCTGCTGGTGCAGACGCCGCAGGGCAACGTGTTGTGGGACTGCATCACGCTGCTGGACGACGCGACCGTGGATCTGGTCGCGGCACTCGGCGGCATCGCCGCGATTGCGATCTCGCACCCGCATTTCTACAGCTGCATGGTCGAATGGGCGCATGCGTTCGATGCGCCGGTCTGGCTGCACGAAGCGGATCGGCAATGGGTGATGCGGCCGGACCCGATGCTGCGCTTCTGGTCCGGCGCCCGCCATACGCTGCTCGGCGACCTCACGCTGATCAACGCGCCGGGGCATTTCGACGGGGCGACCATGCTGCATTGGCCAGCGGGTGCGGAGGGGCGCGGCGCGCTGCTGCCGGGCGACATCATCCAGGTCGCGGCCGACCGCAAGACAACGGGCTTCATGCGCAGCTACCCGAATTGGATCCCGCTCGGGCCGGTCAGCGTGCGCCGGATCGCCGATGCGGTCGAGCCGTTCGCCTATGAGCGGGTCTATGGCGCGTGGTGGGACCGGACGATCATGGCGGATGGCAAGCAGGCGGTGGCAACATCCGTGGCGCGAACGCTGCGCTGGCTGGCGGATTAGGCTCGGCGCTCGTTCGGGAGAAAGAGATATGAAGGCTTGGCGGTTGCAGCGGCTTGGCGGCGAACTGAGCCTGATGGACGTGCCGACGCCGGAGCCGCGCCCCGGCAGCGTGCTGGTGCGGATCGAGGCATCGTCGTTGATGTCCTACCTGAAGCCGTACGTCGAAGGCAGGCTGCCCATCTACAACCCGCCGCCCGGACCATTCACGCCCGGCACCAACGGGGTCGGCGCGATTGCAGCGGTCGGCCGGGATGTCTGGCACCTGAAGCCGGGCCAGCGGGTGGTGCTCTCATCGCATTTCGTCGCACGGGAGAATGTCGAGGACCCGGCACAGATCCTCATCGGCCTCACGGCGGGTGCGGGCGCCGAACCCGTTCTGGCGGACTGGCCGGACGGAACCCTTGCCGAATACGCGCTGATGCCGGTCGAGGCCGTGACGCCCGCTGACGGGCTGGAGCATGTCGGCGCCGCCCAGCTTGCCGCGATCAGCCGCTGCATCGTGCCATATGGCGGCCTGCTGCGGGGCCGGCTCGCGGCAGGCGAGACGCTGGTCGTGAACGGGGCGACGGGGGCCTACGGCACGGCCGCCGTGCTGCTTGGTGTCGCGATGGGCGCGGCCCGCGTGATTGCCGCCGGTCGCCGGGCGGAGGCGTTGGCAGCGGTGGCACGCGCTGGTGGCCCACGCGTTTCGACGGTGGCGCTGACCGGCGATGTGCCGGCGGACGCGGCCGCGCTCCGGACTGCCGCCGGCGGCGGCGCGCACATGGCGTTCGACATGGTGGGGCAGGCGCGTGACCCCAACGCGACGCTTGCGGCACTCCACGGCCTGCGTCGCGGCGGCCGGCTGGTGCTGATGGGGAGCATGACGACCGACCTGCCGGTGCCCTACACGGCGCTGATGCTGAACAGTTGGGAGATCATCGGCCAGTTCATGTATCCGGCCGGTGCCTATCGGCGGCTGCTCGATCTGTTGCGCAGCGGCCTGCTCGACATCAGCCCGATCCGCCCGCGCGTCTATCCGCTCATCGCGCTGCCGGAGGCCATGGAAGCGGCGTCGTCGGTGGGCAACCTCGAATACGTGGTCGTTCAGCCGTTGCAGGCAGCATAGCGCGCCGGCTCGCTGGATAGGCTGATTGGCCAACGCTGCCGACTGCGAGCCGCCCGGAACAGGGCGGCCGTCCAAGGGGAGATCGCTCCATGTCCGCCAGAAGATCCGGAATCGCCACCGTGCTGCGCGTGACGAGCGGCAATTTCCTCGAAATGTTCGACTTCTTCCTGTTCGGTTTCTACGCGACGTATATCTCGCGAGCCTTCTTCCCGACCGGCAACGAATCCGCCGGGCTGATGCTGACGTTCACCACCTTCGGCGCCGGATTCCTGATGCGTCCGCTCGGCGCGGTCATTCTGGGCGCCTATGTCGACCAGATCGGCCGGCGGAAAGGCCTGATCCTCACGCTGGCGATCATGGCGAGCGGCACCATGCTGATCGCCTTCGTGCCGGGCTATGAGACGATCGGATTGGCCGCGCCCTTCCTGGTGCTGGTCGGACGGCTGCTGCAGGGTTTCTCGGCGGGCGTGGAACTGGGTGGTGTCTCGGTCTATCTGTCGGAGATGGCAACCCCCGGGAACAAGGGGTTCTACGTCGCCTGGCAATCGGCGAGCCAGCAGGTGGCGATCATGGTCGCCGCGGTCCTCGGCTACCTGATCAGCGTCGAGCTGAACGTGACGCAGGTCGGTGTCTGGGGTTGGCGTATTCCCTTCGTCATCGGCTGCATGATCGTGCCATTCCTGTTCTACATCCGCCGTTCGCTGGAGGAGACGGTAGAGTTCCAGGCCCGCAAGCACCGGCCCACGACATCCGAAATCTTTGCCTCGCTTCGGCGCAACTGGCTGATCGTGATATTGGGAATGATGCTGGTGGTGACGACGACGGTCTCGTTCTACGCGATCACCGTCTACACGCCGACGTTCGGCCGGAACGTGCTGAAGCTGACGACGACAGACAGCCTGATCGTGACGTTCTGCGTCGGGTTGTCGAACTTCGTCTGGCTGCCGGTGATGGGGGCGCTGTCGGACCGGATCGGGCGCAAGCCGCTGCTGCTGGTATTCTCGGCGCTGACCTTGCTGACGGCCTATCCGGCGCTGGCATGGCTGGTCGCCGCGCCGAGCTTCGGCAACATGCTGATGGTGCTCCTGTGGCTGTCGTTCCTGTATGGCAGTTACAACGGCGCGATGGTGGTGGCGCTGACCGAGGTGGTGCCGATCGAGGTGCGCACGGCCGGGTTCTCGCTGGCCTATGCGCTGGCCACGGCACTGTTCGGCGGCTTCACGCCGCTGGTCTCGACCTGGCTGATCACGGCCACCGGAAACAATGCGGCGCCGGCGTTCTGGGTGGCCTTCGCCGGACTGTGCGGGCTTGTCGCGACGCTGCTGATCTACCGCGCGCCGACCGCACGCATGTCGGCGGAGGGCGTGGCGGTGCGGGTGGGGCCGGGGAGGGCGTGACGCTCTTCGGGGTGCCCGAGGAATGTGCTGGCCGGTATCATCGGTGACGAGAGGGCGTCGCCGCTGTCTGTCGTGTCAGTGACCTCGGCCCAGACGAGAAGCCGCCACGAAATCTATGAAGAGCCGAACGCGCGGCGGTATGGGATGGCCTGGCTGGAAGGTGGAGAAGAGTTCGATCTCGTCGCACCAGTAATCAGCCAGGCACTCGACGAGGCGCCCGGCTTGCAGGTCCTCGGCCACGTCCCATAGCGCCTCCGACGACAGGCCCAGGCCTTCAAGCGCCCAGCCGTGCAGCACGTCGCCGCTGCTGCTGGACAGATGGCCGCCAACCTTGATCTCCTCCACACCGCTGTCCGAGCGGAACCGCCAGCGATCGTGCAGCCGGTACCGGCGGGCAAGGCGCAGGCATTCGTGGCCCGCCAGATCGGCCGGTCGTTCGGGCATGCCGCGCGCCGCCAGATAGGAAGGGGCCCCGCAGAGAACGCGGCGCGTCGATGCGATCTTGCGCGCGATGACGGCCGGATCGTCGGGGCGGTCGATCCTAAGAGCAACGTCGATCCCGTCCTGTCCAACCTCCAGGCCGGCGTCGGAGAGCAACAGATGCACCTCCAGCCCCGGATGCCGCGCGGCGAAGTCCGCCAGCAGCGGGGCAACCCGGCGTCGGCCGAGTTCGATCGGCGCCCCAACCTTCAGAAGCCCTCGGGCGGCCGCGCCCCGCGCCGAGACCTCCGCGTCCGCGTCGCGCAGATGAGCGAGGATGCTCCGGCAATGTTGATAGTAGAGCGCGCCTTCGTCGGTCAGGCGAAAGCGTCGCGCGCTGCGCTCGGCCAGGCGGACACCAAGGCGCGCTTCGAGCGCCGAAAGACGGCGGCTGACGGCGGGAGGCGAAGAGCCTGACGCCAGGGCGGCGGCAGAGATACCGCCCGCCTCCACGACGGCGCAGAAAAGCTCGATGTCGCCGACACCATCAGGCAAGACACCCCCCATGCTTCCGATTATCTGAGGCATAGCATCCTCAGCGGCTGCTTGCCGGCCCCGGTGCGGGTGCCCATTCCTCTGCGCAAGCAAACAGCCACCAACAGGAGCAGAACATGCGCGCGATACGGTTCCGGGACCTTCGGCGACCCCTCCGTTCTCGAACTGGCGGAAGTGGCCACTCCGGCTGCCGACGAGACGACGGCCCTGGTGCGGGTGATGGCGGCGTCGATCAATCCGAGTGACGTGAAGAACGTCGCTGGCGCCATGAAGCAGACGACGTTACCGCGCATCCCCGGCCGGGACTACGCCGGCGTGGTTGAAGCAGGTCCGGCCGAATGGATCGGTGCTGCGGTGTGGGGAACGGGCGGCGACACCGGCTTCACGCGCGATGGCACCCATTCCGAGCTGATCGCCGTCCCGGTCGCGAGCCTGCGCCGTAAGCCCAACAGCCTCAGTTTCGACCAGGCAGCATCGATCGGCGTCAACTACCTGGCCGCCTGGTGCGGCATCGAGGCGGCCGGGCTGAAAACAGGCGAGACCATGCTGCTGATCGGTGCCGGCGGCGGTGTCGGCGGCGCCGCCGCACAGATCGCCCGGCGCCTCGGCGCCCGCGTGATCGGTGCTGACCGGCACGTGCCGCGCCCGGACGCGCCGATCAATGCCATCGCGGAGACGCAGATCATCGGAGCCGAGGACCTGCCGGCCGAGATTCGTAAGGCCACCGACGGCAGGGGCGCCGATGTCGTGTTCGATCTCGTCGGCGGCGTCATGTTCCGCAGTGCCGTCAACTGCCTCGCCCTCGGTGGCCGGCTGATCGAAATTGCCGCGACGGGCCAGCGCGAAGTGAGCTTCGACATTGCCGATTTTTACCACAACGAAAGCCGCCTCTTCGGCGTGGATACGCTGAAGCGCGATCTGACGGCGGCGGCCGAGGTGCTGGATGCGCTGACGCCGGGGTTCGTTGCCGGCGACTATCACGCCGCGCCGATCGGCGAGACATTGGGGTTGGGTGACGCGCAGGCCGCTTACCGCAAGGTCGCTGCCGGCGCCGCCGGCCGTATCGTGCTGCGGCCGCAGGAATAGAGGGAGGCGGCGATGACCGGTTATCTCGTCTCCCTTCTTATGGGCTTGGCCGTCGGGGTGGCGTACGCTCTCCTGCAGGTCCGCTCCCCCGCGCCGCCATTGATCGCGCTGGTCGGCTTGTTGGGCATGGTGCTCGGGGAACAGGCGATCGACACGGTGAGACACCATTTCTTACAGCCGCCGGCCCAGGCCTCGGCCCGGCAGCTTCCCGATTGACACAAGGGGGCCTTGCTAGGCCGGCTGCCGTGCGAAGGCCGCCATCGTGGTCACGTTCCAGGAGAAATCCGAGATGACCGGGAGACTGGGCCTCGGCGTGCTGGCCGTTTCGCTTGTTCTGACGACGCCGCTTGTGGCGCGTGCGTCGTCGGACGAGCCGGCGGGAATCAATATCGGTGGCACCAGCTTTATGGACGGGTTCGGCAGGACTGACCCGGGTTTCGTCTATCAGCAGTATTTTCAGATCGAGCACTATGGCGCGATCAACGACGAGAGCGGCCACAAGGTGCCGATGTTTCAGGGCACCGACATCAATGTCGTGATCTCGCTGAATCAGTTGATATACGTGTCGCCCTATCACCTGCTGGGCGGCGCGCTCGGCCTGGATGCATTGCTGCCGATCGTCGATCTCAACGCGGCCTTCGCGCCGACCAGCCCCGCGAAGCTTACCGCCGATCGCGGTCTCGTACTCGGCGATCTCACCTGGGGGCCATTCCTGCAGATGCCACCCGTGATGAGGGACGGACGTCCGGTATTCGCCCAGCGCTTCGAGTTCGACGTGATCTCGCCGACCGGCCAATACAACATAGCGGATGACATCAACCCAAGCGCGGGCTTCTGGTCGCTCAATCCCTTCTGGGCGATGACCTTCTTGCCAACGCCGAACACCGAGTTTACGACCCGGCTGCACTATCTCCACAATTTCGAGAACAGCGATCCCGCGGGCGGGGCGGCACCGTTCCGCGCGGGTGATGCCGTCTGGGCGAACTTCGCCGCGTCCTACAAGGTGCTGCCGACCCTCAATTTCGGGTTGAATGGCTACTACTTTCAGCAGATCCAGAACGATACCGTGAACGGGCAGACGAGCCCGGAGTCCAGGACCACCAATTTCTCGCTCGGCCCAGGCGCGATGTATCAGCCCGCACCACACGACACCTTCTTCGTCAATGCCTACCTGCCGGTGATCGAGCGCGACACCAACCAGGGCTTTCACCTCGTGTTCCGCTGGATTCACGAATTCTGAAATGGCAGAGACGGTCAATAAATACCGGGACTGCCTCCCATCAGGACAACCCCTGGATCAACCCGTCCGGCCCAACGCCGATCGTCTCGGCCGCGGGGTGGTGCGGCAGGCCGGGCAAGGTCCAAACGTCGCCTGCAAGCGCCACCACGAAGCCGGCACCGGCCGACAGCCGCACCTCGCGCACCGGCAGCACGAAGCCCTCGGGCGCACCGACGAGGTGCGGGTCGGCGCTGAAGCTGTACGGCGTCTTGGCGATGCAGACCGGCGCCGAGGCGAAGCCGGCACGCTCGAAGCCGCGCAATGCCTTCTCGATGCCGGGCGCGAACTGCACATCGGCCGCGCGGTAGATTTCGCGCGCAATGATGCGGATCTTGTCGGCCAATGGCAGGTCATCGGGATACAGGGGCCGGAATGCGGCGCGGCCGTCGGCGATCCTATCCAGCACGCAGGCAGCCAGCTCGGCCGCGCCCGCCGGCCCATCCGCCCAATGCGTGCAGGTGATGCACGCGCGCGCCGTGCGGCGCCAGGGCGGCGCCGACAGCAGCGATCTCGTCCGCCGTGTCGCCGGTGAACCGGTTGAGCGCCACCACCGCCGGGATGCCGAATTTGCCGAGGTTCTCGACATGCCGCACGAGGTTGGCGGCACCCCGGATGACGGCCGGCACGTCCTCGCGGCCGAGATCCGCCAGCGTCAGCCCGCCATGCAGCTTCAGCGCGCGCACGGAGGCAACGACCACGGCGCACGACGGAGAAAGACCGGCCGAGCGGCATTTGATGTCGAAGAATTTCTCGCCGCCCAGATCCGCGCCGAAGCCGGCCTCGGTGACCACGATATCGGCCAGCCGCAACCCGAGCTGCGTGGCGAT
The DNA here is from genome assembly GCA_963764895.1 of uncultured Pseudomonadota bacterium. Taxonomy (GTDB): domain Bacteria; phylum Pseudomonadota; class Alphaproteobacteria; order Acetobacterales; family Acetobacteraceae; genus CAVXUK01. Next base: position 157,427 of record CAVXUK010000004.1, on the reverse strand, counting down.
GACCGAGTTGCAGCCATGGGCGATATTGGCGAACGGGCCGCCATGCACCAGCGCCGGCGAGCCGGTCAGCGTCTGCACCAGATTGGGCATCAGCGCGTCGCGCAGCAGCGCCGTCATCGCGCCCACCGCCTTCAGGTCGGCCGCCGTCACCAGCGTGCCGTCCTTGCGCGTCGCCACCACGATGCGGCCCAGCCGCGCCTGCAGATCCTCCAGGTCGCGCGCGAGGCAGAGCACCGCCATCACCTCGGAAGCGACCGTGATGTCGAACCCGTCCTCGCGCGGGCCGCCATTGGCGCGGCCGCCGAGCCCGCTGACGATCTGCCGCAGCACGCGGTCGTTCAGGTCGATCGCGCGCCGCCATGTCACCCGGCGCGGGTCGATGGCCAGTTCGTTCTTCCAATAGATATGATTGTCGATCAGCGCCGCGAGCAGGTTGTTGGCGGTCGTGATGGCGTGGAAATCGCCAGTGAAATGCAGGTTGATCTCCTCCATCGGCGCCACCTGCGCCCGGCCGCCGCCGGTGGCGCCGCCCTTGGTCCCGAAGCAGGGGCCGAGGCTCGGCTCACGCAGGCAGATCATCGTGCGCCGGCCGGCGGCGTTCAGTGCGTCGCCGAGGCCGATCGTGGTCGTGGTCTTGCCTTCGCCGGCCGGAGTCGGGTTGATCCCGGTCACCAGCACGAGACGGCCCTGCGACCGCGCCTGCACCGAGGCGATGAAGGCATCGTCGATCTTGGCCTTGTGGCGGCCGTAGGGCAGCAGGGCGCTGCCCGGGATGCCGGCGCGGGACGCGATGTCGGCGATCGGCCGCAGCGTTACCGACCGCGCGATCTCAAGGTCACTGGACATTCCTCTCTCCGGGTTGCGCGGGCGGTCAGCCGGCGGCGATGCTGCCATGCTCGGGCGCACGCCGGGAAATCCCGAGTTCGCGCAGCGCGGAGTCCACCGCGGCGACGAAGCGACGCATGTCGGCCGGCGTGACTGCGCCGATGCAGCCGACGCGGAAGCTGGGCCGGTCGGTGTTGTAGAAATTGCTGATCAGGAAGCCGCGTTGCTTGAGCGCCGCGACGAACCCCGCCAGCGACCAGCCTGGATCGTCCGGCGCGTGGACATTCAGCACGATCGGTCCCTGCACGTCCGGCGCGAGATATGGCCGCAACCCGATCTTTTCCATTCCCGTGTAGAGCGTCGCGCTGTTCTCGCGGTATCGGGCGAGGCGGGCGGGCGCGCCGCCCTCGGCTTCGTGCAGCCGCAACGCCGCACGCAGGGCCGCGGCCACCTGCGCCGGCGGCGTGAAGCGAAAGCTGCCCCAGCCGTCGCGCGTCCCCAGCTGGTAGATGTCGTTCAGGTCGAACGACCACGACCTCGGCGAGGCCGGCGTTCGCCTCCAGCGCCGCGACCCGTGCGATGACGACGGCGAGGCCGGGCATTCCTTCCAGGCATTTGTTCGCCGTGAAGATCGTCGCATCGACCTCCGGCTGGGCGGCAAGGTCCAGCGGCAGGGCGCCGAACGCGGACACAGCGTCAAGGATCACGCGCCGGCCCGCCGCGCGGACAACCCGCCCGATCGCGGCGGCGTCATGCACGACGCCCGAACTCGTCTCCGAATAGACGGTCCCGACATGGCTGATCGACGGATCGTCCGCCAGCACGCGCGCCACGTCGGCCGGCGCCACGGGGCATAGCTGCAACGTCGGCATCGCCATGACCGTCCGGCCGCACTCCCGCGCCAGCCGGGCCATGCGGTCGGCGTAGGAGCCGGTCAGCGGGATCAGCAGCTTGCCGTCGGTCGGAACGAGGCTGCGGATGGCGGCCTCGATCGCGAAATGCCCGCAGCCTTGCAGCGGCAGCACGGCGTGGGTGCCGGCGACGCTTCCTGACAATGCGGCGATGCGCTCGCGAACGAAGCCGTAGAGCGGGCGGAATCCGGGGTCCCACGGCGCGATGTCCTGGGCCATCGCGGCGCGGACCTCAGGCCGGGTCGCGACCGGGCCTGGGATGAGCAGTAGCATCAAATCTCCTCTCGCGGGCCGTGGTCCATGCCACGAGCGGCGCGGCGATACCAGCCGCGCGGATCGGAGGGGGCGATCCTAGGGGTGTAGCGCGGCTCCTTTCGTCGCCTTGTCCACGTCCCGCTTCGGACCATGCAGCGCAAGGCCGACCAGATCGGGCGCATCGGCCGGTTCCATCTGGAAAACGGCGCGGTTCGCGGCATCGTGCCCGGTGGAAAACATCGCCCTCACATAGACGGCACGGGTCAGCGTCCGCTCGATCCCTATGCGGTAGGCGCGCAGCAACGCTTCGGGATTCGCCGCGAAGATCAGAATGGGCTGGCCGAGCAGCCGGGCGTGCCGGCGTCCCGCGGCGTCTTCGTAAGGCTCGCCCATTGCTTCCGGCGCCGCATGCGCGATGCCGGTGGCGAGGAACGCCGTCACGTTCAGCTTCTGCCAGGCCGCGAGGTCCTCCAGGACCAGGATTGCCACCTTCGTCTCGAACATCATGCCGGCCACCTCGCGCCCTTCGTGGAGCGCGCATTTCAGCCGGTTTCCGCCCGATCGTCTGGAACGCCCGTGCAGCCTGCGCGATAGGCGGCGGGCGTCATGCCGTAGGCGCGGCGGAACCAGCGGCCGAGATGGCTCTGATCGGCGAAGCCGCAGCTGGCCGCCGCAGCCGCCGGCCGCTCTCCGCCGGCCAACAGGCGCCGGGCGTGCAGCAGGCGGGTTTGCACGAGGTAGGCGTGGGGCGACGTGCCGTAGGCCGACCGGAAGGCGCGAGCGAGCTGGAACCGGTCCATGGCGCCGGCTTCCCGGGCGAGGGCGTCGGCGCCGATATCCTCCGCCAGCTCATCGTGCAGCAGGTCCCGCGCGCGCTGGGCCACGCGCCGGTCATGCCGTGCCGCCGTCTGCCGGTCGGGGCGGCCGAGATGCGGGCGCAACAGCCGCAGCACCGCATCCAGGGCTGCGTCACGGGTCAGGCGTTCGGCCGGGTGGGCGAGGACCGTGCAAGCCCGGCGGATGGCACCGCCGAGCGTCGCGTCCTCGGACAGGATGGCGGGGAAGGCCGGATCGCCACCTGGCGTATCGGCAAGGCCGGCGCGCATCCAGGATCGCGGCAGATAGAGCATGCTGTAGGCAAAGCCGTCCGGGGTGCCGGCCTGGCCGTCATGTGCCTCTTCCGGCTCGATGAGGATGACCCGCCCGGGCGTGCTGCGCTGGCGGACGCCGCGGCAGAAGAAATCCTGGACCCCGCGTTCGGTGACGCCGACCAGCCAGTCGTCATGGCGGTGCAGGTCGTAGGCGTGCCCGGCGAAGCGGGCATGAATCGCCTCGACGCCGCTCGCGCTGTCGCGCACGAAGCGGATCCGGTCGGACGGCGCGTTCATCGCGACAATCGGCACGGTGGGAACTGCGGGCGTGATCACGACGCGTCGCAGGATAGTGGGATGGCACGCCATGAACAGCGCAGGACTGACCGCGCTCCGCTGCCCGTACCGCCGGTCGGCGACGGATCTTGACCGGCTGGCGGAACTGTTCGTAAGCCTCACGCGCCGGCGATCCTCCGGCCCACACCACATCCGCGAGGACGGCCACGCCATGAGCGACGATATCGAGCAGGCGCAGCGCGGCCTGGAGCACGCGCATCATGCAGCGCAAGGACACGTCGAGCACAGCGACACCGGCGCGCGCCGTATCGCCATCCTGATCTCGGTGCTGGCCGCCGCGTTGGCGCTGGCCGAGATGGCGGAAAAGGGCGCGCAGAACGAATATTTGACGCACCACATCGCCGCCAGCGATGCCTGGGCGTTCTACCAGGCCAAGACCATCCGCGCCGATATCCATCGCGATCAGGCTGAGTTGCTCGACAGCCTGCCCAACGCCGCCGACCCCGCGATCCGCAAGCGTGCCGACGCCGAGCGCGAGACGGTGGCGCGCCTGGAGGACGACGAAAAGACCTTGGGCCGCAAGCAGCTGCGCGCGCAGGCGCTCGAGAAGGAACGCCTCCGCGACGAGGTGTTCGAGCATTACCACCGCTACGAGACGGTGGTCGGCGCCTTGCAGATCGCCATCGTACTGGCGTCGGTGTCGGTGGTGACGCGGATGCGCGCGCTGGCGATCGCGGCCGGGGTGCTGGGCGGCGCCGGCGCGCTCTACGGGTTGGCCGTGGCGACCGGATTTGTCTGAGGCGGCAGCAGCCGCTCCGCCAGCACCGCCAGATCGCTGAAGGAGTGCGCGACCGCCGTCGCGCCCTCGGCCATCGCCGGCGGCCCGTAGCCCCAGGCGGCGAAGATGCACGGCATGCCGGCGCCGGTGGCGGCGATGATGTCGTTGCGGTGGTCGCCGGCCATCACCGCGTGGCCGGCGTCCGCCCCGGCCGCTGCCAGCGTGGCCAGCAGATGTGCCGGGTCGGGCTTGCGGACCGGAAAACTGTCGCCGCCGCCGATGGCGGCGAAGAAGCGGCGCAAGGCCGGTCGCGGCCAGCACGGCGCGGGCCAGCGCCACCGGCTTGTTGGTGCAGACCGCCATGCGCCAGCCGGCCTCGGTCAGATGCTGCCAGCGCCGGCATCACGCCGGGATAGGGGCGGGTCGCGTCGGCGACGTTGGCGCCGTATGGTCGGCCATGAAATCGGGTCGCGCCTGCGCGTCCTGGGCCAGGACGCGGGCCGCGAAGGCGCGGTCGAGCAGCACCTGCACGCCGTCGCCGACCATCGCGGTCGACCTCCGCCAGCGTGAACGGCGGCTGGCCGCGCGCGTCCATCAGCCGGTTCAGCGCGGCGGTGAGGTCGGGTGCGGAGTTCGACCAGCGTTCCGTCGAGGTCCAGCACGAGGCAGCGCGGCATCGGCAAATTTCCAGTCGTATTCCAGCTTATGTTGCCGGGCGATATGAAGCGTGATGACCGAAGGCTTTGACACGGCGGGCCGGCCGCCGCTACCGGGGTTATCGACATGTCCGCCACCGCCATCATCCTCGCCGCCGGCCTCGGCACCCGCATGAAGTCGGCGCTGCCGAAGGCGCTGCACCCGATCGCCGGGCGGCCGATGCTGCGCCACCTGATGGACAGCGTGCGCCGCGGTGTTCGACCGTATCGTGGTGGTGGTCGGGCCGGACATGCCGCCGGTCGCCGCGGTCGTCGCGCCGCATCCGGTGGTGGTGCAGCAGAGCGGCTCGGCACCGCGCACGCCGCACTGCAGGCCGCCGAACGGTTCGGCGACGGCGAGGTCGCGGTGCTGTATGCCGACAATCCGCTGATCACGCCGCGACACGCTGCGCCCGTCTGCTGGCGCGGCGGCGGGCGGGCGATGTCGGCGCTGGCGCTGCTGGCGCATGCGCCCGGACGACCCGGGCCGCTACGGCCGCGTGATCGGCGCAGGGCGGTTTCGTCGAGCGCATCGTCGAATGGGCCGATGCGTCACCGCGGCGGAACGAGCGGACGGCCTGTGCAACGCCGGCGTGCTGTGCGCGGCCGGCGCCGCGCATGCGCGCGCTGGCTGCGCGCGGTCGGAAGCGACAACGCCAAGCGGCGAATACTACCTGACCGACGTGGTGGCGCTGGCGCGCGCCGAGGGCGAGCGTGTCGCGGCCGTCGAGGCGCCGTTCGCGGAGCTGCGCGGCATCAACTCCCGCGCCGAACTGGCGGCGGCCGAGGCCGCGGTGCAGCGCCGGCTGCGCGCGGCGGCGCATGGAGGCGGGCGTCACGCATGACCGCGCCCGACACGGTCTTTCTGTGCGCCGACACGCAGCTTCGCGCCGGACGTGACGATCGGGCCGAACGTGGTGTTCGGGCCGGGCGTGCACGGTGGAGAGCGGCGCCGAAATCCTGCCGTTCTGCCATCTGGTGGGCTGCCACATCGGCGCCGGCGCGATCGTCGGGCCGTTCGCGCGGCTGCGGCCGGGCGCGGATGTGGGCGCCGGCGCGCATGTCGGCAATTTCGTCGAACTGAAGAACGACCGTGCTCGGCGACGGCGCGAAGGCGAACCACCTGAGCTATCTCGGCGACGCCGAGATCGGCGCGAAAACCAATGTCGGCGCCGGCACCATCACCTGCAACTACGACGGCTTCGCCAAGCATCGCACGACGATCGGGCGCGGCGTGTTCGTCGGGTCGGACGCGGTGCTGGTGGCGCCGGTGACGATCGGCGACGGCGCGTTCATCGCCGCCGGCAGCGTCATCACCGACGACGTGGCGCCGGACGCGATGGCGTTCGGCCGCGCGCGGCAGGAGGCGCAGCCGGCCGGGCGGCGGCGTTCCGCGCGGCGCGGCAAGCGGCAAAGGGAAAGCCTGATGTGCGGCATCGTGGGCGTGATCGGCGGCGCGTGCGGCCGCGCCGATCATCATGGAGACGCTGCGGCGGCTGGAATACCGCGGCTACGACAGCGCCGGCATCGCCACCGTGGTCGAACGACGAGATCGAGCGCCGCCGCGCCTCCGGCAAGCTCGGCCAACCTCGCCGAGGTGCTGGACGGCGCGCCGCTGCCCGGCACGCACCGGCATCGGCCATACGCGCTGGGCGACGCACGGCGCGCCGACCGAGAGCAACGCGCATCCGCACGCCACCGCCCGCGTCGCCGTGGTGCATAACGGCATCATCGAGAACCACGCCGAACTGCGCGCCGAGCTGGAGCGCGCCGGTCAGGTGTTCTCCACCGAGACCGACACCGAGACGGTGGTGCAGCTGGTCGACCTGCATCTGCAGCAGGGCATGACGCCGGAGGCAGGCGGCCGGCGCGGCGTTCGCGCGGCTGGACGGCGCCTATGCGCTGGCGATGGTGTTCGCCGGTCACCCCGAGCTGGTGATCGGCGCCCGGCACGGCGCGCCGCTGGCGGTCGGGTTCGGCGAGGACGAGATGTTCGTCGGCTCCGACGCGCTGGCGCTGGCGCCGCTGACCCAGCGCATCGCCTATCTGGAGGACGGCGACTGGGCGGTGGTGACGCGCAGCGGCGCCCGCTTCTTCGACGCCGCAGGGCAGCGAGGTGGAGCGGCCCAGTCCGCCGCACCGCGCTGACCGGGGCGGCGGTCGGCAAGGGCAATTTCCGCCATTTCATGGAAAAGGAGCTGCACGAGCACCCGGCGGTGCTGGGCGACACGCTGCGCCGGATGGTCAATCCCGGCACCCGCGCGGTGGTGCTGCCGGATCTGCCGTTCGATCTCGGCGCCATTCGGCGCGTCACGGTCAGCGCCTGCGGCTCGGCGTTCTATGCCGGGCTGGTCGGCGCGCTGGTGGCTGGAGACGCTGGCGCGCATCCCGACCGACGCCGACGTGGCGAGCGAATTCCGCTACCGCGCGCCGCCGATGGAAGCCGGCTCGCTGGGCCTGCTGGTCAGCCAGTCGGGCGAGACCGCCGACACGCTGGCGGCGCTGCGCTACATGCGCGAGCAGGGCGTGACCGACGCTGTCGGTGCTGAACGTGCCGGAGAGCAGCATGGCGCGCGAGAGCGACGCGGTGCTGGACACGGTGGCGGGGCCGGAGATCGGGGTTGCCAGCACCAAGGCGTTCACCGCGCAGCTCGCGGTGCTGGCCTGTTTCGCGCTGGCCGCCGGGCGGGCGCGCGGCACGCTGAGCGCCGCCGCAGGAAGCGGCGGCGACGGCCGCGCTGCTGGAGGTGCCGGGCCGCGCCGCCGAGGTGCTGGAGCACGACGAGCACATCCAGCGCGCTCGCCGCCCGCGTCGCCGAGGCGCGCGACGTGCTGTATCTCGGCCGCGGCTCCTGCTTCCCGATCGCGCTGGAAGGCGCGCTGAAGCTGAAGGAGATCAGCTACATCCACGCCGAGGGCTATGCCGCCGGCGAGATGAAGCACGGCCCGATCGCGCTGATCGACCGCAGCGTGCCGGTGATCGCGATCGCGCCGTCCGGCCCGCTGTTCGAGAAGACCGCGTCCAATTTGCAGGAGGCGGCGGCGCGCGGCGGCCAGCTGGTCGTGTTCAGCGACGCCGAGGGCGCGGCGAAGCTGAAGGGGCATCGCGGCGGAGACGGTGATGCTGCCGGCGGTCGATCCGTTCGTGGCGCCGATCCTGTACGCGATCCCGGTGCAGTTGCTGGCGTATCACGTGGCCGTGCTGAAGGGCACCGATGTGGACCAGCCGCGCAATCTGGCGAAGTCGGTGACGGTGGAGTAGGGGCCAATGGCCGAAGGTACGCTTCTGATCGGCACCCGCCGGTATTCGTCCTGGAGCCTGCGTGGTTGGCTGGCCGTGCGGCTGGCAGGGCTGGACGTGACCGAGACGGTGATCCAGCTGGCGGGCGGCGAGACGGCGGCCGTGAAGGCGGCGACATCGGGCGCCACGGTGCCGTTTCTGGAGCATCGCGGCAATCGCGTCTGGGAGTCGCTCGCCATCTGCGAATACTGCGCCGAACTGGCGCCCGGCCTATGGCCGGAAGACGCCGCCGCACGGAGCCATGCGCGCGTGATCTCGGCCGAGATGCATGCGGGGTTTCGCGGCTTGCGGCAGGCAATGCCGATGAACCTGTTCCGCGATGCGGCCGGCGCCGGCCGCACGCCGGCCTGTCTGGCCGACATCGCGCGCATCGAGCGGCTATGGCAGGAAACACGCGAAACATACGGTGCCGGCGGCCCATTCCTGTTCGGCCGCGCTTTCACCAATGCCGATGCGATGTATGCCCCGGTGGTGGCGCGCTTCCTGACCTACGCGCCGGACCTGTCCGCCACGTCGCGCGCCTATTGCGACGCGGTGCGCGCGCATGAACTGGTCGCGGAATGGTACACGCTTGCCGCCCAGGAGCCGGCGGAATGGTTCATACCGGCCTACGAGGGCGCGCTGGCCGGCTGAGGCACCAGGGGCGGCGTCGGTGGAGAAATTTCTTCCGGGATCGCCGCGATATCGTATCGACGCAACAGATCGCCGAGGCGCGGATCTGCGGTCAGCACGCAGAACGGGATTGCCGCCAGCAGTCCGCCGGCGAACGGCAGCGCCCACGCAAAGGCGCCCCAGGACCCGGCGGCAAGACCGAGAAACACCAACAGGCCGAACAGCGTGTGCGGCCAGAACATCGCCGCCGCCTCGCGCCACGACACGCCGCGCGCGGCGCGGTTCTGCGCCGGCCAGTCGGCGCGCCGGCCGAGTGCGAGGCGGCTCAATGCCAGCGTCTTGCTGACCTGCGCCGGCGCATCGAGCAGCAGCGTGAAGACGATCTCGCAGACCGCCCCGAGCGCGAACCGCACCGCGCCGCCATAGCGTGCGCGCTGGGCGGGGGACACCAGCACCTGGACGTAGCCGAGCAGCTTCGGCGCGTACAGCGTCAGCGGCCACGCTGCCGCCAGGGCCGCGACCCGTGCCGGCGGCACAGCCGCCCCGCCGCCGGTGGCGACCGAGACCGACGTGAGCGCCAGCATCGCGACGTAGAGCGGCGCGCCGCTGAACAGCAGCATCGCCTGGATCAGTTGCAGCCGGCCCATCGGGCGCAGGCCGGGGCGGCGCAGCAGATGACGATACTGCATGTTGCCGGCCAGCCAGCGCGCGTCGCGGCGCAGGAATTCCGGCATGGCAGGCGGATTGTGCTCGTAGCTGCCCTCATCGTCGGCCCACATCCACACGCCGAAGCCGGCCGCGCACAACTGCGCCGCCTCGACCTGATCGTGCGACAGGATGGTGGCTCCGTCGGCCAGCGGGTCCAGCCTTGCGTGCGCACGGAACGCGGCGATGCGGATGATGGCGTTGTGGCCCCAATACGGGCCGCTATCGCCCTGCCACCACGCCTGCCCGGTCGCCCACACGCGCATCCCGGCACGCATGCCGAACTGGAACAGGCGCGGGAACGCCGCGTCGGCCGGCAGCCCGGCGGTCAGATGCTGCACGATGCCGATATCCGGCCGCGCCTGGAGCAGCCGGATCAGCCGCAGCACCGAAGCGGCCGACATTTCCGAATCCGCGTCCAGCATCATGGCCGCCGCAAAGCCTGTCGCGTGGCGGTCGAGGAAATCCATCACGTTGCCGGCCTTGAACCCGGCAGTGTCCGCGCGGCGGCGGTAGCGGATGCGGGTGGGGTCGCGGTCGGCGGCGCGGAATGCGGCCACCGCCTGTTCTTCGGCGGCGGCGAGGGCCGCATCCTGCGTGTCGGACAGGATGAACAACGCGAATAGGGCGGCGGGGGCAGCGCGGTCCAGCCCGTCCAGCAACCGGCGCAGCGGCGGCAGCACCGTGTCCATGCGTTCGTTGCGGATCGTCACCGCCAGGGCGGTCGGCAGCAGTACCGGCCCGCTCTCCGGCTCGGCTGCCGCCGGCAGCACGAAGCGGGCCGGGTGGCGGGTCAGCACCAGGACGCAGAATCCTGTGAGCGCGTTGCCGGCGCCCAGTCCGAGCCACGGCAACACGCCCACGAAACAGCCGAAAATCAGTGTCTTCGCCAGCGTCCAGCCGCCCGGCGCAAGCGCGCCCGCGAGCAGCGCCGCCAGGCCGGCGGCGGTCAGCAGGGCGATGGCGGCGACAGCGACCCGGCGAAGGACCATGCCGGGCAGATGGGGCGGCGCGCGGCGTTGCTCAGACCATGCCGAGCGCGCGGCGATAAACGTCGAGCAGCGTTTCCTGCTCCTCGATCTCGGCCGGCTCCTTCTTGCGCAACGAAATCAGCGCGCGCAGGACCTTCACGTCGAACCCGGCGCTTTTCGCCTCGCCGTAGATGTCCTTGATGTCGGAGGACAGGGCCTTGCGCTCCTCCTCCAGCCGCTCGATGCGTTCAACGAGGCTGCGCAGGCGGTCGGCGGCGATATTGCCCCATTGGGCATTTTCTTCCGTCGCGTCCTTGGCTGTGGAGTCGAGGGCCATGGCAACCTCCGTATGGACCGTGGGCGGGCGGGCTTAGCGGCGGCGTCCGGCAAGGTCAATCGCGGCGGTCATCCTCCGGCGTGGCGGCATACTCTTCGTTCTTGATGAACCGGTCGGTGCCCGAGGTGCTGGGGCTCAGCACCTCGAAGATCACCACAGGGTCGCGCACGACGGTGCCGCGTACGGGTTGCGGCGAGCAGACCACGAAGCCGTCCGGATAGCGGATGCTGCCAGCGACTTCGATCTTCAAGCCGCCGCCGAAGCAGCGGCACGGTGTGCCGCGCAACCGACCGACGATAGCCGCCGTGAGATTCCCCTGGACCGTGGCATGGGCGATGGTCCCGCTGTCCCTGGCGATCGGCCGCGAGCCGTCGAATTCCCACCTGTCTTCCTGGCGTTCCTCCCAGATCAGGAATTCGTCCAGCGTCACCTCAATGACCGGGATGCGACTTGCTCAGCGCCGCCGTCTGGTCGGCATTGGCCGGCTTTTGATGCAGCGCCTGCCATTCCTTGTACGGCATGCCGTAGACAATCTCCCGCGCCTCCGGGTCCGGCAGCGCGATGCCCTTCTGCTCGGCCGCTTCGCGATACCAGCGGCTCAGGCAGTTGCGGCAGAACCCGGCCAGGTTCATCAGGTCGATGTTCTGCACGTCGCTACGCTCGCGCAAATGCTCCACCAGCCGGCGGAATGCGGCGGCCTCCAGTTCGGTTCGGGTCTGCGTGTCCATCTCGACGTGCGGCATGTTCGCGCTCCTGTGCTGTGCCACCCGACATGGCGCCCCACGCCGAGCTTCGCCATACTCCATCGCGCACAGAAGGGGGCGAAAACCGGCATGGGCTGGGATGACGCACAGGCGCGGACGCTGCTGCGCCACTTGTTCGAACTCGGCCGTCGCCGCCGCCGACCCCCGCCAAGTTCTGGCCCGCCACCTTCCGGAGAAACCCTCGGGCCGCTGCGTCGTGGTCGGCGCAGGCAAGTCGGCCGCCGTCATGGCGGCGGCCCTGGAAGCCGCCTGGCCGGACGTGCCGCTCGACGGCGTCGTGGTCACGCGCTACGGCCATGCGGTGCCGACGCGCCGGGTCACCGTGCTGGAATCCTCCCATCCGGTGCCGGACGCGAACGGCGAGGCGGCAGCCCGGAGAATCCTGGCCGCCGTGCGCGGGCTCGGCCCCGACGATCTCGTGGTGGCGCTGATGTCCGGCGGCGCCTCCGCGCTGCTGCCGCTGCCGGCCGAGGGGCTGACGCTGGCCGACAAGCAGGACGTCAACCGCGCGCTGCTGGCCTCCGGCGCCACCATTTCGGAGATGAACTGCGTCCGCAAACATCTCTCCGCGATCAAGGGCGGCCGGCTGGCGGCGGCGGCCGCACCCGCCCTCGTCGTCACGCTCGCCATCAGCGATGTGCCCGGCGACAGCCCCGCCGTGATCGGCAGCGGCCCCACCATGCCGGACCCCACCAGCTTCGCCGAGGCGCGCGCCATCCTGGCCCGCTACGGCATCACCCCGTCGCCGCGCGTTGCCGCAAGGCTGGCAGCAGCGGCCGACGAGACGCCAAAGCCCGGCAGCCTGCGCGCCGATTTCCGCCTGATCGCCACGCCGCTGATGGCGCTGGAGGCGGCGGCGGACGCGGCCCGCGCGGCGGGCGCGGCACCGCTGATCCTCGGCGACGCGCTGGAAGGCGAGAGCCGCGAACTCGGCGTCGTGCTGGCCGGCATCGCGCGCAGCACGCGGCTGCACGGCCACCCGCGGCCGGCGCCCGCGGTGCTGCTGTCGGGCGGCGAGACCACGGTCAGCATCGGCGCCGGCCCCGCCGGGCGCGGCGGGCGCAACAGCGAGTTCCTGCTCGGCCTCGCCGTCGCCCTCGCCGGCACGCCGGGCATCTGGGCCGTGGCCGGCGACACCGACGGGATCGACGGCAGCGAGGATGCGGCCGGCGCCCTGATGACCCCCGACACGCTGGCCCGCGCCCGCGCGCGCGGCCTCGACCCGGCGGCGCTGCTCGCCGGCCATGACAGTTTCAGTTTATTCGATACGCTGGGCGACCTGATCCGGACCGGCCCCACGCTTACCAATGTCAACGACTTCCGCGCCATCCTGGTCGCCTGACCGGACGGACCTGCAAGGACCGCTCATGACCGCTCGCCACCACCTGCGCCGCCGGCGGCGCACGAAGATTATTGCGACGCTTGGCCCGGCCAGCTCCTCGGTGGAGGTTCTGAGCCGGCTGTTCCAGGCCGGGGCCGATGTGTTCCGGCTGAACTTCAGCCACGGCTCGCATGACGACCACGCCGCCCGCATTGCCATCATCCGCGATCTGGAGCAGCAGTTCGGCCGCCCGATCGGGATCCTGGCTGACGTGCAGGGGCCGAAACTGCGTGTCGGCCGGTTCGGCGGCGGCCGCGTGCAGCTGCAGACCGGTCACAGCTTCACGCTCGATCTGAACCCCACGCCCGGCGACGCGCGGCGCGTGAACCTGCCGCACCCGGAGATCATCGCCGCCGCCACCATCGGCACCACGCTGCTGCTGGACGACGGCAAGCTGCGCCTGCGCGTCACGCGCGTGCGGGAAGACCATCTGGAAACCGAGGTCGCGGTCGGCGGCGCGCTGTCCGACCGCAAGGGCGTCAACGTGCCGGACGTGGTGCTGCCGATCCCGGCATTGACCGCGAAGGACCGCGAGGATCTGGCCTTCGCGCTTGAACACGGCGTGGATTACATCGGCCTGTCCTTCGTGCAGCGGCCCGAGGACGTGGCCGAAGCGAAGGAGATCGCCGCCGGCCGCGCCTGGATCATGACCAAGCTGGAGAAGCCGCAGGCGCTGGAAAATCTCGACGCGATCCTGGCGTTGTCGGATGCGGTGATGGTGGCGCGCGGCGACCTCGGCGTGGAGCTGCCGCCCGAGGAAGTGCCGCTGGCCCAGAAGCGCATCGTCCGCGCGGCCCGCCAGCTCGGCAAGCCGGTGGTGGTGGCGACACAGATGCTGGAGAGCATGATCACCTCGCCGTCGCCGACCCGTGCCGAGGCGTCGGACGTGGCCACGGCCGTGTTCGACGGCGCCGACGCGGTCATGCTGTCGGCCGAGACGGCAGCCGGGCAGTTTCCCTACGAGGCGGTCAACATCATGGACCGCATCGTCGCGCGCGTGGAACAGGATTCCGGCTGGCGCGCGATCATCGAGGCCTCCCGCCCGGCGCCGGAACGTTCGACGGCGGACGCGATCGCGGCGGCGGCGCGACAGGTGGCACATACGATCGGCGCGGTAACGATCTGCGCGTTCACCGACTCCGGCAGCACCGCGTTGCGCGCCGCACGCGAGCGGCCGGAGGCGCCGATCCTGGGCCTGACGGCCAGCGACGCGACGGCGCGACGGCTGACCGCGGCGTGGGGCGTGCATCCGGTGATCACGCCGCAGACCCACTCGATGACCGAGACAGTCGCCAGGGCGACGCGCATCGCGGTGCAGGAGGGGTTCGCCAGCCACGGCCAGGACATCGTGGTGATCGCCGGCATCCCGTTCGGCGTGGGCGGGACGACCAATGCGTTGCGGGTGGCGCGCGTGAAGTGATGGCGTGACCGGCCCCGTCCGCTCCTCTAAGCTATGGACGCAAGGAGAAGCCCATGAACGCCCCCACGGCACAGATCCGTTCGGCCCCGACCGCCGACCGGCGCATGGCGCTGCTGGCGGAGGTCGAGCGCAAACTGCTCTGGCTCTCCGCCTGGATGATCCATAACGCCAACCATCTCCGCCCCAACCGCGACGGGCTGAAGGTCGGCGGCCACCAGGCCTCCTGCGCCTCGGTCACCTGCATCATGACCGCGCTTGTATTTCGACAGCCTGCGCCCGTTCGACCGGGTGGCGGTGAAGCCGCATGCCGGGCCGGTGCTGCATGCGGTGAACTACCTGTTCGGCCGGCAGACGCGTGGAACAGATGGCCGGGCTGCGGCAGTTCGGCGGCGCGCAGGCCTATCCGTCGCCGCGTCAAGGACGGGCCGGAAATCGATTTTTCCACCGGCTCGGTCGGGCTCGGCGTGGCGCTCACCAGTTTTTCCGCCCTGATGCAGGATTATGTGCGGGTGCACGGCCTGGTCGACCCGCCGACATCCGGCCGCGCCATGTCGCCATCGCCGGCGATGCCGAGCTGGACGAGGGCAACATCTACGAGGCGCTGCTCGAAGGCTGGAAGCACGACGTGCGCGATGTCTGGTGGGTGGTCGACTACAACCGCCAGAGCCTGGATCAGCGTGATGCCGGACCGGCTGTTCGGCCGCTTCGAGGGGCTGTTCCGCGACATGGGCTGGAAGGTCGTGTCGACTGAAATACGGCCAGCGGCTGGAAGCGGCCTTCGCCCGCGCCGGCGGCGACGCGCTGCGCGGCTGGGTCGATGAGTGCCCGAACTCGATCTACTCCGCGCTGACCTTCCAGGGCGGCGCGGCGTGGCGGCAGGCGATCCTGGCCGATATGGGCAAGTCGCGGACGCGTGCGGGCCATCATCGATCCGCTTGAGCGATGACGAGCTGGCGGCGCTGATGACCAACCTCGCCGGGCACGACCTCGCCACCCTCACCGAGACCTTCCGCGCCGCCGACGCAGCAGGCACCAGCCGACCGTGTTCCTCGCCTACACCATCAAGGGCATGGGCCTGCCGTTCGCCGGGCATAAGGACAACCATGCCGGGATGATGACGGTCGAACAGATGGCAGGCTTTTCCGCAGCGCATGAACATTCGGCCGGGCCATGAATGGGAGCGGTTCGAGGGGCTGGCCGCGATGCCGACGAGCCGTCGGGCGTTTCATCCAGAGCGTGCCGTTTGCGGAACCGCTGACCCGGCAGGGCCGCCGGCTGAGCGCCCCGCCGGTCGCCGTGCCGCGGCGCTGCCGCAGCCGAAAATCGTCGGCCGGCGGAAATGAGCACGCAGGCCGGGTTCGGCGAGATCCTGGCGGAAATCGGCCGCGCCCAGGGCGACAGCGCGGAACTCTCCCGGCATATCCTCACCACCAGCCCGGATGTCGCGGTCTCCACCAATCTCGGCCCCTGGATCAACCGGCGCGGCGTGTTCGACCGGCACACCCGCGACGACGTGTTCCGCGACGGCAAGCTCGCCAGCGCGCAGCGCTGGGGCAGTGACGCCGGAGGGCCAGCATATCGAACTCGGCATCGCCGAGCAAAATCTGTTTCTCCTCCTCGCCGCCGCCGGGCTGAGCCACGCCTGCACGGCGCGCGGATCCTGCCGATCGGCACGGTCTACGATCCGTTCGTCAATCGCGGCCACGATGCGCTGATCCTATGCCTGCTACCAGGATGCGCGCTTCCTGCTGGTCTCCACACCGTCCGGCATTTCCCTGGCGCCGGAAGGCGGGCAGCACCAGGCGACCAACACGCCGCTGCTCGGCATCGTGCAGGACCGGCTCGCCGCCTTCGAGCCGGCCTATTGCGACGAGCTGGCGATCCTGCTCCGCCACGCCTTCGCGCATATGCAGGAGCCGGAGGGCTCAGCGGTGTGGCTGCGGCTCTCGACGCAGAGTTTGCACCAGCCGGAGCGCGCGCTGAAGCGAAGCGGGTGATCGCCGGCGCGCATTGGGTGGTGCCGCCGGCGCCGGGGGCCAAAATCGCCATCGCCTATCAGGGCGCGGTGGCGCCGCGAGGCGGAAACCGCCTTCGCGATGCTGCGCGAGGAGGTGCCGGAGGCCGGCCTGCTCGCCGTCACCAGCCCGACCGGCTCTATGCCGGCTGGCGCGCGGCGCAGCGCGCGCGCCGCCAGGGCATCGCGCGGCGCCAGCCATATCGAGCGCCTTCTGGCGCCGCTGGCGCCGCGACGCCGCGCTCGTCAGCGTGCTGGACGGTCACCCGGCGGCGCATGCCTGGCTGGGCGGGGTGCGCGGGCAGCGGGTGATGGCGCTGGGGCCGGACCGGTTCGGCCAGTCCGGCGACATTCCCGACCTCTATCGCGGAATACGAGATCGACGCGCGCGCCATTCTCGACGCCTGCGCGCAGGCGCTGCTGGGCTGACCGGATCTTTTGATGGCACGTCCGGCGTGGCGCGGGCGGATCAGCGCTTGGGCGCGATCGTCGCGAAACGCCCCAGTCCAGCCAGGTCGCGGGCGGTGGCGAGCAGTGTTGGCCAGTCGGCGGGCGGCTTGCCGGAGGCCAGCATGCGGGTGAACACCGCATATGGGTCGCCTGCGGCACCGGCCTCCGGCATCGCATCGCGGTCGTTCAACCAGGCATAGACCACGATCCGCGCGGCCGGATCGGCACGGAAGAACAGGCGGAAGCGGTTGGCGCCGAACTGGGCGCGACTCCAGTAGCGGTGTGCCGGGCCGGGCGCGTTCTCCTGGCGGAATTCCGGGGCGAGGGGGTCGCGCGGCACCCGGTCGAGCATCAGATCGCGCAGGGTGGCCAGCAGCTTGACGTTCACGTTGACCTGCCACCCCCAACCGGCCGGGTCGGACTGCCAGGCGCGTTCGGACGCGACAAGCAACCTGTCGAGCTGATCGAGCAGGACGGGATGGCAGAGCAATCCCCAGCCTTGGCGTTGCAGCACCGCCTACACCGCCAGATCGCCCTCGATCGGGGCATCAGGATCAGCTTCCACGCCCGCGGTCGCCGCCGTCATCCGTGTCGCCAGCGCCGGCATGAGCGAGGTGAGCGCTTCCTGCCGCTCCACGATATCGCGCTCAAGCAGGCCCAGGAACGGCGCGAGTGCCGGCTCCGCCTCCATTTCGGGGACAGCATGGACGCTGACGGCGCCGCCCGCGACCCGGAAGGCAATACGGCCGCCATCGCCGACGCCGAGTGCCAGGCGTATGGCCTTGGGCACGGTCGTCACGCCGTTGGCGGTGATCGTGCAGACTTCCTCGATCGCGGGCATGGCTGACCTTCCTCGCCGAGGATCAAGGCATCATGCTTACTTTGCCAGCCCTGCAGCCGCCAACCCTTGGGCGGATCACCGTCACGCGAATGCACCGGTGTTAGCCCCGCACAGCAGCACGGCGACCCGTTCCCCCGCCGCCGGCACGTAGCGCCCGGACAGGAGTGCCGCGAAGGCGGCGGCACCGCCGGGCTCCACGACCACGCGCAGCACGTCCCACAACGCCGCCTGCGCGTCCCGGATCGCCGCGTCCGTCACCAGCAGCGAGTCCGCGACATGCGCCTGTGCGATCGGAAACATCAGCGCGCCGACCTGCCGCGGTGCCAGGCTGTCGGCGGCGATCCCGCCGGCCGGCGCCTCCACCGGCCGCCCGGCGGCGAGCGCCATGTGCAGCGTCGGCGCGGCCTCCGGTTCCACCGCGATCACGCGGACCCGTCCGCCATACCAGGCGGCGATCCCGCCGATCAGGCCACCGCCGCCGACCGCGACCAGCAGCGTGTCGAGGTCCGGTGCGTCCTGTTCCAGTTCCAGCCCGAGCGTGCCCTGGCCCAGCAGCGTTTCCGGCGCGTCATAGGCATGCACCCTCAGCGCGCCGGTTGCCGTCGCGTGGGCCTCGCTGGCGGCAAGTGCATCGGCGTAGCGGTCGCCGACCAGATGCAGCGCCGCGCCATAGCCACGGATGCGCGCGAGCTTGGCCGGCGCGCTGATGCCGGGTACGAAGATCGCCGCCGGAACGCCGAGCCGCATGGCGGCGAACGCCACCGCCGCGCCGTGATTGCCGCCGGACGCGGCAACCACGCCCGCCGCCGGGATGTCGCGTGTCAACAGGTTGGCGAACGCGCCGCGCGCCTTGAACGACCCGGCGTGCTGCAGGAATTCCAGCTTGAATCGCACCCCTGCGAACGCGGCGCCAAAGTCGCGGCCCTCGGCGGCAACCAGCGGCGTGTGGCGCACATACGGCGCAATTCGTTGCGCGATGGCGGCGATGGCGGTGCGGTCCAGGTGACCGGTCTCGGCTGTTCTGTCGCGGACCATGACGTATTTACTTTGCCATACGATGATTGATGACGCATGTCAGGACAGCGCCCCGGGGGGTGCGCCTGCAATGAAGGACTCGCCGTAAAGCCAGGCGGCGAGAGAACTTCGCATACTGGATCAAAGGAGTCGGGAACAATGGCGCGCATCGCCAATAAATCGAAAACCACAAAACCGGTCGCCCGCGGGCGCAAGCCGGGCCGCCCGGCCGCGGCAGTTGCGAAGACCGCGCCAAAGAAGAAGGTGCCGGCGGCCGCGAAGGCGCCTGCGCCGGCACCTGCGCCAAAACTCAGCAAGGACGAGTTGCGCGTCCAGGTGGACAAGCTGGAGCGTGCCAACGCGACGCTCCGTGCCAAGAGCCGGGAGGTCACCAAGGCGGCCAAGACAGCGCTCGCGCGGGTCGCCGAACTCGAAGACCAGGTTGCGCGGCTCGACGAAGAACTGGCCGGGCAGAAGGCCGCCCGGCCGGCAGCGTCGCCGCCGAAGCGGCGTCGGCCGGCGGAACGTCATGAGGTCGACCCTGGTGACGCCGTACCGCCGGGCGTCGCCGTCCAGGAGCCTGAACCGGAGGACACGGAAGCCGAGACCGCCCGCGAAAACCTCGAGGAACATCTCGGACACGACACGTCGGAGGATGGCGACTGATCGGTGCCGGCCGCCGGCGTCTACCGACGCCGGCGGCTCTTGACGAAGCGGTCGAACGCCACCGCCAGCACGATGATGACACCGATGATGATCTGCTGGACGTACGGCGAGACGTTCATCAGCACGAGGCCGTTGATCAGCACGCCGATCAGGATCGCCCCGACCACGGTGCCGGCGACGCCGCCGATCCCACCGAACAGGCTGGTGCCGCCGATCACGACGCTGGCGATCACGGTCAGTTCGTAGCCCTGGCCGGCCACGGCCTCCGCCGAGTTCAGACGTGACGAGAGCACGAAACCGGCCACGCCGGCGAACAGGCCCACGATCACATAGACGCCGAGCGTCAGCGCCTTCACGTTGAGCCCGGAGAGCCGCGCGGCTTCGGCATTGCCGCCTACCGCATAGACATGCCGCCCGTATCGCGTGTGGCGCAGCACGATGTGGCACAGCAGGGCGGCGACGAGGAACACCAGGACTGGCACCGGCACCGGCCCAAGCTTGCCCTGGCCCCAGAATCGATACGCATCGTCGAAGCTGCTGATGGGACCGCCGCCGGAATACAGCAGCGCCGCCCCGCGAAAGGCCGACAATCCGCCAAGCGTCACCACGAAGGGCGGCACATCCAGCGTCGTGATCGCGAGCCCCTGGATCAGCCCGGCCGCAAGGCCGACCAGGGCGGCGGCCCCTGCCGACACCAGCACCGGATAGCCGGCAACCACGGTGTCATCGAGCGAGAGGCTGTTGGCCGTGGACCCCTTGTTCAGCGCCCCGGCCACGAGGCCCGCCAGCGCCACGACCGACCCGACCGACAGGTCGATGCCGCCGGTCAGAATGACGAACGTCATGCCGAGCGCGATCAACCCCGTGATGGAGATCTGCCGCATGACGTTGAACAGGTTCAGTTCCGACAGGAAGCGCGGCTGAAGGATCGAAAAGACCAGCATCAGCACGAGAAGGAACACGAGCGGGGCGACCCGCCCGAGCAGCGTCGCCGGGTCAAGGCGGCGTGCGGATTGCGGCTCCGCGGCGGCTGTCGCCGGCACCATCAGGCTGCTCCCTGCTCCAGTGTCATCAGCGCCATCAGGCTTTCCTGCGTCGCCTCGGCGGCCGCCAGCTCTCCGGTCACGCGGCCTTCGCGCATCGTGACGATGCGGTCGCTGATCGCCATCACCTCCGGCAGCTCGGAGGAGATGGCGATCACGGCGATGCCGTTGCGGGCGAGGTCATCGAGCAGCTCGTGCACTTCGGCCTTCGCCGCGATATCGACGCCGCGGGTCGGTTCGTCCACGATCAGCACGTTCGGCTTGAGCGCGAGCCAGCGCGCGAGAATCACTTTCTGCTGGTTGCCGCCGGACAGGTTCACGATGGTCTGCTCGCCACTGCTCATGCGGATCTTCAGCGCGCGGCGATAGCGGTCCAGCGCCGCTGCCTCGGTGCGCTCGTTGAGGAAGGTGCGGAAGACGAGGAACTGCGACAGGGCGGCGATCGAGAAGTTGGCCCGCACCGCCTGCGCCAGGAACAGCGCCTGCAGCTTGCGGTCTTCCGGCACGAGCCCGATGCCGGCGCGGATCGCGTCGCGCGGACTGCGGATGGCGAGCACCCGGCCGTCAAGCTCGATCGTGCCGGCGGCCCGCGGGTCGGCGCCGAACACGGCGCGGGAAAATTCGGTGCGGCCGGCGCCGACGAGGCCGGCAATGCCCAGGATTTCGCCGGCCCGCACGTCCAGGTCGATGCCGTGCAGCAACGTGCCGCGCGCGCCCCGGCGTTCGGTGCGCAGGCCGCGCACGCGCAGCCGGACGTCGCCGGGCATGTGGCGCTTCGCGGGCCGCCGATAGAGCTGTTCGCCGGTGCGGCCGACCATCATCCGTATCAGCTCGTCGATCTCCAGACCGGCGACGGCGCTGGTGCCGACCAGCCTTCCGTCGCGCAGCACGGTGACGCGGTCGCAGATCCGCATCGCCTCGGACAGCCGGTGCGTGACGAAGATGACGCCGAGCCCGTCGCGGCGCAGCCCGTCCATGATGCGCAGCAGCCGCTCCACCTCGGTCTCCGACAGCGCCGAGGTCGGCTCGTCCATGATGATCAGCCGGCTCTGCATCGACAGCGCACGGGCGATCTCCACCATCTGCTGCTCGGCCACCGACAGCTCGCGCACGGTGGTCATCGGTTCGATGTCGAGTCCGATCCGGCGCATGATCTCGCGCGTGTCGCGGCGCAGGCGCGGCCAGTCGATCATGCCGCCGCGCACCGGCTCGCGGCCGATGAACACGTTTTCCGCGACCGACAGGTCGGGAACCAGCGTGAACTCCTGGTAGATCGTCACGATGCCGCGCATCTGCGCCTGGTGCGGCGAGCCGAGCCGCACTTTCTGGCCCTGCCACAGGATCGTACCGCTGTCCGGCTGCTGCGCGCCCGAGACGATCTTGAGCAGCGTCGACTTGCCGGCCCCGTTTTCGCCGAGCAGCCCGAGCACCTCACCCGTGCGCAGGTCGAGCGACACGTCGTCGAGCGCGCGGACGCCGGGGAACTGCTTGCCGATGCGGTCGAGGCGCAACAGTTCGTCCCCTCCGGTGACCGGAGGGGACGCGACGGCCGAAATCGTCACGGCATTTCGGAGAGGCGCTCGGCCTTGTCGAGGTTTTCCTTGGTGACGACGATCGGCGTCAGCAGAACGAGCTTCTGTTCCGGCTGCTTGCCGTCGCGGGCGAAGGCGACCGCGATGTCCATGGCGATGCGGCTCTGCTGCCCGGGGAACTGCTCCACGGTGCCGGCCAGGCTGCCGTCCTTGATGCGTGCCAGCGCCTCGGGCAGCGCGTCGAAGCCATAGATCTTGATGCCGGTCAGGTTGCGTGCCTTCGCGGCCTCCAGCGCGCCGAGCGCCATGTCGTCATTGGCGCAGACGATGACATCGGGCGGTTGCGCCAGCCCGGCGAGGCCGGATTCGGTGACGGACAGCGCCTGGTCGCGGGCGAAATTGGCCGTCTGCTCGAACACGATCTTGAACTTGTCCTTGTGCTTGTCGAGCACCGAATGCAGGCCCTTGTTGCGGTCGATGGCCGGCCCCGCACCGGGCTGGCCCTGCAGGTGGAACACCCGCGCGCCGTCGGGGAAGGCGGCCACGATCGCCTCGCCTTGCGCCTCGCCGCCCTTCACGTTGTCGGCGCCGACATGCGCCAGGATGCCTTTCACGCCGTTGATGCGGCGGTCGATCGTCACCACCGGCACGTTCGCCGAAACCGCTTCCTGCACGGCCGGCGCGAGGGCGTTCACATCCAGCGGGCTGATGACGATGGCATTCACGCCCTTCGTGATGCCTGCCTCCACATCGCCGGTCTGCTTGGTGGCGCTGTTCTGGCCGTCGGTATTGACCAGCGTGATGTCGCCGAGCTTGGTGGCTTCGGCCTTGAGTTCGTTCTGCATGTGCACGAAGAACGGGAACGACAGGCTCGGCAGCGACGTGAGGACAATCAACGGCTTCTGGGCGAAGGCGCGCGGCAGTGTCGCCACCGCGGCAACGCCGGCGGTCGCGAGCAACAGGGTTCTGCGAAGCATGGAAAGCCTCCCGATTATTCTTTTTGGACACCGGCAGGTTCGCAGCGGCAGGCAGCGCCCGTCAATAGGCCGGATAGGCGCGCGGGTAGGTGATCTTGTCCGCCGGACCGTCGGGCGCCGGCGACCCTTTCTTGCCGCACGCGGCCAGCGTGACGGACATCGCCAGCGCCAGCGCCACCAGCCAGATCATTCGCTGCCGGATGATGATGCGATGTACGGTCATGCCAGCGCCTTCAGCCATCGTTCTGCCTGGGCCATAACATTCGCCGGCGCCGTGCCGCCATAGCTGGTGCGCGAGGCGACCGACGCCGCCACCGTCAGGACCGAAAACACCGCCTCGGTGATGCGCGGCTCCTCCGCCTGCATCTCGGCGAGCCTCAGTCCGGCGAGGTCGACGCCGCGCGCCTCGGCGCGTGCCACCAGCCGCCCGGTGACGTGGTGCGCGTTGCGGAACGGCAGTTTCAGCACCCGCACCAGCCAGTCGGCGAGGTCGGTCGCGGTGGCGAAGCCGGAGCCGGCGAGCTGCGCATCCGCGCGGTGTCGGGCGTCAGGTCGCGCACCATGCCGGCGGTGGCGGCCAGCGCAAGCGCCCAGGCCTCGGCGGCGTCGAACACCGGTTCCTTGTCCTCCTGCATGTCCTTGGCATAGGCCAGCGGCAGGCCCTTCATCACCGTCAGCAGGCCACCAGCGCGCCGGTGATGCGCCCGGTCTTGGCGCGCATCAGCTCGGCCGCGTCCGGGTTGCGCTTCTGCGGCATGATCGAGCTGCCGGTGGTGAACGCGTCCGACAGGCGGATGAAGCGGAACGGCGCGCTGCACCAGATGACGATCTCCTCGGCCAACCGCGACAGGTGCATCGCCGAGATCGCGGCGGCGGACAGAAATTCCAGCGCGAAGTCGCGGTCCGACACGGCATCCAGCGAATTGGCCGTCGGCCGGTCGAAGCCAAGCGCCTCGGCCGTCATCGTGCGGTCGATCGGGAACGAGGTGCCGGCCAGCGCCGCCGCACCGAGCGGGCACTCGTTCAGCCGCTTGCGGCAATCGCCAGCCGGCCGCGATCGCGGGTCAGCATCTCGACATAGGCGAGCAAATGGTGCCCGAACGTGACCGGCTGCGCGGTTTGCAGATGCGTGAAGCCGGGCAGCGGGTCCGCCGCGTGCTCGGCGGCGCGGCCGGCCAGCGCGCGCATCACGTCGGCGATCTGCCCATCCAGCCCGTCGATGGCGTCGCGCACCCAGAGGCGGAAATCGGTGGCCACCTGGTCGTTGCGGCTGCGCGCGGTGTGCAGGCGTTTGCCGGCCTCGCCGATGCGTTCGGTCAGCCGCGCCTCGATATTCATGTGGATGTCTTCCAGCGCCTCCGTGAACGGAAAGCGGCCGGACTCGATCTCGGCGGCGATCGTGGCTAGACCCCGATCGATGTCGCCCTCGTCCGCCGCACTGATGATGCCGCATCGGGCCAGCATGGCCGCATGCGCGCGCGAGCCGGCGATGTCCTGCCGCCACAGCTTGCGGTCGAAGCCGATCGAGGCGTTGATCTCCTGCATGATCGCGGCCGGGCCGCCGGCGAAGCGGCCGCCCCATTGCTGGTTTGCAGGGACATTGCGCAGAGTCTCGTTCAACGGGAGCGATCCATCATGGTTGTGACGACACGCCGCGCCATCGTGGCCGGCACCGCGCTGGTTGCGGCCGGTACCGGTAGCGGCGGCGGCGCTGCTGCGCAAACCCGCGCCGGTGATCTACACGCCGATCGCCGCCCCGGAGCCCGAGCGCGTCGACCTGCAAGGCATGTCCGCGCTGGTCGCGACCGACCCGCCGCGCCCGATGCCGCCCATCGCCATCACCGACGCGGCCGGCACGGCGCAGACGCTCGCCGACTATGCCGGGAAGGGCGTGGTGCTGAACCTGTGGGCGACCTGGTGCGTGCCCTGCGTCGCCGAGCTGCCGGCGCTGGCGGAGCTGGCCCGTCAGGCGGCGGCGGCCGGGATCGTGGTGCTGCCGCTGTCGATGGATCGCGGGGGCGCGCCGGTGGTGGCGAAATTCTTCGCCAGCCACGGCATCACCGGTCTGCCGGTGCTGGTGGACCCGAAGGGGATGGCCGGAGAGGCGCTGAGCGCGCGCGGCGTGCCGACCACGATCATCATCGACCGCCAGGGCCGCGAGCGTGCGCGGCTGGAGGGGGCGGCGGACTGGGCCAGCCCGGCCGCGCTGGCCGACATCCGCAAGCTGGTTGGGTAGCAGTCGGATTGCCACGGCGGCCGTAGCGCCTAGACTACGCCCCGGCTGACTGCCGGGAGCGACAATGAATGGTGCCGACGCGGGCTTCCTGAGCCGCGAACCGATCGCGTACCGCGCGGGGACGCGGCCCGACCACATCGCCTGCGTGGAACTGGCGACCGGTGCGCGGCTGAGCTATCGGGCGCTGGACGACCGCATCGAAAGCCTGTGCCGCGAACCTCGCCGCCATGGCAGGCGGCGCCGTGGGCGAGCGCGTCGCTTATATCGGCCGCAACAGCATCGACCTGGTGGTGCTCAACATGGCCTGCCACCGCGCGGGCGCGGTGTTCGTGCCGCTCAACTGGCGGCTGACGGCGGCGGAGCTGTCGGCGCTGCTGGCCGACTGCACGCCGCGCCTGCTGCTCCATGACACGGAATTCGCCGGCGTGGCGCGGCTGGCGGCGGGCGAGGGCAGGGCGGTGCAGGACCGCGCGGACGCGTCCGTGTTCGCGCCGGCCGGACACGCGCGGGCGCCGGTGGATGTGCCAGCCGGCGCGCCTTGCACGCTGCTGTACACGTCCGGCACCACCGGCCGCCCCAAAGGGGCCATTATCACCCGCGCGAACGCCTTCTTCAGCGCGCTGAACTTCGCCTTCGTGGGCGGGCTGGCGGCGGATTGCGCCATCCTGTCGGACGCGCCGATGTTCCACACCGTCGGGCTGTTCGCCACGCTGCGGACGGCGCTGACGATGGGGGCGACGCTGGTGATCTCCGACCGGTTTGTGCCCGGCCAGACGCTGCGCGCGCTGTCCGACCCGGCGTTGGGGGTGACGCATTACTTCGCCGTGCCGCAGATCGCGGTGGCGCTGCGCGACCACGCGGATTTCGCCGCCACCGACCTGTCGCGGCTGCGCGGGATCTTCGTCGGCGGCGCGCCGATCGCGCCCTCCCTGATCACGTCGTTCCTGGCGCTGGGCATCCGCATCGTCAACGGCTTCGGCATGACCGAGACCGGCACCGTGATGCACATGCCGATGGACGACGCGGCGCTGGCCGCCCGCCCGGGCGCCGTCGGCCTGCCCGGCCCGCTGATGGAGGTTCGCATCGCCCGCCTGGACGGCAGCGAGGCGGCGCCCGACGAGGTGGGCGAAATCTGGCTGCGCGGCCCGGGGGTCACGCCCGGCTACTGGAACAATCGGGCGGCCACCGAGGCGGTGTTCCAGGACGGCTGGTTTCGCACCGGCGACGCCGCGCGGCGCGATGCCGGCGGGTATTACTGGCTCGTCGACCGGCTCAAGGACATGTACATCAGCGGCGGCGAGAACGTGTATCCGGCCGAGGTGGAGAACGTGCTGCGCGGCCATCCGGCGATCGCCGACGCGGCCGTTATCGGCATTGCACACGATGTCTGGGGCGAGTCCGGTGCCGCGTTCATCGTGCCGCGCGACGGCGCCGAGCTTGCCGAGGCCGACGTGCTGGCGTTCTGCCGCGACCATCTGGCGCGCTACAAGCACCCGGCGTCGATCCGCTTCGTGGACGCGATTCCGCGCACGGCGTCCGGCAAGATCCAGAAGCACCTGCTGCGCACGCGTGGCCCAGCCCTCCAGCCCGAAGGCATAGACGATGCATGATGCTTCCGCCGCCGATATCGTGACCATCGAAAGGGATCGCGGCGTGGCCTGGGTCACGCTCAACCGGCCCGACAAGCGCAACGCGATGAATCCGGCGCTGAACACGCGCATGCACGACGTGCTGACCGAGCTGGAGGACGACGCCGACTGCCGCGTTCTGGTGCTGACCGGCGCTGGCGAATCGTTTTCCGCCGGCATGGATTTGAAGGAGTATTTCCGCGAGACCGAGGCGAAGGGGCCGATGGCGGTGCGGCGCGCGCAACGCGACGCCTATGGCTGGTGGCACCGCCTGCGCTGGTTCGAGAAGCCGACCATCGCGATGGTGAATGGCTGGTGCTTCGGCGGTGCGTTCGCGCCGCTGTTCGCCTGCGACCTCGCGTTCGCGGCCGAGACGGCGCGGTTCGGCGTCTCCGAGGTCAACTGGGGCATCATTCCCGGCGGCAACGTCACGAAGGTGCTGGTGGAACTGATGAGCCAGCGTGACGCGATGTATTACACGCTGACCGGCGAGACGTTCGACGGCAGGCGCGCGGCCGAGCTGCGGGTGGTCAACGAGGCGGTGCCGCTGGACCAGTTGCGCGCGCGGGTGAGGGCGGTGGCGGACACGCTGATCGGGAAGAACCCGAGGACGCTGAAGGCCGCGAAGGATTCCATCCGCCGCGTGTCGGAGATGACCGTGGAGGCATCGCAGGATTATCTGGTGGTGCGGCAGGAATCGCTGAACTTCCTCGACAAGACGGATGGGCGGCAGGAGGGCATCCGCCAGTTCATCGACGAGAAAAGTTATCGGCCGGGGCTGGAGGCTTACAAGAAGCCGGGGGAGTGATGTTCCCCCTCCTCCCGCAAGCGCGGGCGGAGAGGGAACCAAGTGGGTGAGTCCGACCTGTTTCAGTGCCGATGCGCGAAAGCCTGCCGGACGGCGTATCAAGGCGGCTACGACCAGACCCACCCGCTGATTTCCGGCAGATCGTCGAAATGCTCGCGGATGTAGCGCTCGTGCTTCGCCAGCAGCGCGGTGCAGCGATCGATGAGATCCCGGCTCTCGCGAAGCAGGCTGGGCACGTAGCGGATCACGTCGAGGCATAGATGCACGCGGCTCATCTTGTTCAGCACCACCATGTCGAACGGCGTGGTGGTCGTACCTTCTTCGATGTAGCCGCGAACATGGAAGCGGTCATGCGCCGACCGGCCGTGCAGCAGGTCGTGAACCACGCCGGGATAGCCATGGAATGCGAACACCACGGGGCTTGAGACCGTGAAGATGTCGACGAACGCCGCATCGCTCATGCCATGCGGATGCCGGTCGGCCGGGCAGAGCCGCATGAGATCGACGACGTTCACCACGCGCACCTTCAACTGCGGCGCGTAACGGCGCAACAGCCACGCGGCGGCGATCGTCTCCTGCGTCGGGATATCGCCTGCGCAGGCCAGCACGATGTCCGGATTCTCCGGCTGGTTGCTGTACATGTCCCAAACGCCGGCGCCGTGGGCGCAGTGCTGTTTTGCCTCGTCCATTGTCAGCCACTGCAACTGCGGCTGCTTGTCGATGACGATCAGGTTCAGGTAATTGACGCTCCTGAAGCAGTGGTCGGCGACGGACAGCAGGCAGTTCGCGTCGGGCGGCAGATAGACGCGCGCGACGGTCGGTTTGCGATGAATGATCGTGTCGATGAAGCCCGGCCCCTGATGGCTGAAGCCGTTGTGGTCGTTGCGCCAGCAGGTCGAGGTCAGCAGGTAGTTCAACGACGGCACGTCTGCGCGCCACGGCACGCGCTTGGCGTGCTCGAGCCATTTGGCATGCTGCATCGCCATCGAGTCGACAATCATCGCGAAGGCTTCATAGGTCGCGAACAGGCCGTGCCGGCCGGTCAGCGTGTAGCCTTCGAGCCAACCGTGGCAGCAATGCTCGCTGAGCACTTCCATGACACGGCCGTCGTGCGAGACGTGGTCGTCACCCGGGAGGATCTCGCTGACCAGGCAGCGGTCCGACGCCTCGAAGACGGCACCCAGACGATTTGAGTTCGTCTCGTCCGGGCAGAACAGGCGGAAATTATGCGGGTTGAGCTGGTACAGATCGCGCAGATATGGGCCCAGAATGGCGGTCGAGCCGGTCCGTTCCCGTGCGCGGTGATCGAGGCGGACCTGATAGGCGGTGAAATCCGGCAGTTGCAGCGGCACGGCAAGGTTGCCGCCGTTGGCATGCGGGTTGGAGCCCATGCGGCGCGCGCCGTCCGGTGCGAGTTCGGCGAACTCGGCGCGGAAACGTCCCTGCGCGTCGAACAATTCTTCGGGGCGGTAGCTGCGCAGCCAGTCCTCGAGGATTTGCAGGTGTTCGGGGTTGGTCCTGACCTCGGAGACCGGAACCTGATGCGCGCGGAACGTGCCTTCGATCGGCATGCCGTCGACGATCTTCGGCCCAGTCCAACCCTTGGGCGTGCGCAGCACGATCACCGGCCAAACCGGCCGCGCCGTCGTGCCGCCGGTGCGCGCGGCTTGCTGGATCGCATGGATTTTCAGGATGACGGTCTCCAGCACGGCTGCGAAATCGCGGTGCACGCTGGCCGGGTCGTCGCCTTCGACGAAATGCGCCTCGTAGCCTTGGCCCGCGAAGAACTTCGCCAGATCTTCGTCGCCATGCCGCGCCCAGACGGTCGGACCGGAGATCTTGTAGCCGTTCAGATGCAGGATCGGCAGCACCGCGCCGTCACGCGCCGGATTGATGAAATCGATGCTCTTCCAGCTTCCGGCAAGCGGGCCGGTCTCGGACTCGCCGTCCCCGACGACGGCTGCCACCAGCAGGTCCGGGTTGTCCATCACCGCCCCGTAAGCGTGCAGCAGCACGTAGCCGAGTTCTCCGCCCTCATGGATGGAACCGGGCGTCGGCACGCTGACATGGCTGGGAACGCCGCCCGGTGTCGAGAACTGGCGGAACAGGCGGAGCATGCCGGCTTCGTCCTGCGTGACGTGCGGATAATGCTCGGTGTAGCTGCCCTCGAGCCAGACATTGGCGAGCAGGGCCGGGCCGCCATGGCCGGGGCCTGCCATGTAGATCGCGTCCAGGTCGAACTTCCGGATCATCCGGTTCATGTGCACGTAGATCAGGTTGAGGCCCGGCGATGTTCCCCAATGGCCGAGCAGCCGTGGTTTGATGTGCTCGACCGTGAGCTTTTCCCGCAGCAGCGGGTTTGCCGACAGGTAGATCTGGCCAACGTTCAGATAGTTGGCCGCTCGCCACCACGCATCCGCGCGGCGCAATTCGTCGGGGCTGAACGGTGTGGGGGTGGGGATCGCGGTGTTGCTCAAGGTGGCCTCCGATGTCAGCGATGCGTTCGGTCGTCTGATCGCGGGCGGCGTTCCCGCTGGCTGGCGCCGCACGGTCCTGCGTCTCCGCCGCGGTGAATTCCGCTTGGCGACGATGCTGAAAGTCAGCGCTGCTGCCGTGTAGCGCGGTCAAGCCGGAGTATCGTTGATCGACATCAACTCCGACGTAGCGGCATCCTGCAAATATCGCGGCCGCCCGCCGGACGGGCATGACCGATCAGTGAACGCGCGATCGGATCGTTGGTCTATCGCTCAACTCTTGTCGAACGCTTCACGGCCGGAGGTGGCGTCGGCGGGGCCGCCGCCGGCGCCCGTGCCGTGGTGATCCGGATGGCGTTGCGCCGCCGCGAGACCTGCGGCGAACTGTCGGCATGACGGAATCCGCCAGTTTACCGATGTGAAGAACTACCGGCCGGGCGCTGGGGCCTTATATGTATATGGAGGAGCAGGCGAGGGCGGACGATCATTTCCATGGCCAATGAGAGGCCACGCGGTTGCGACTTGGTGCATGGCGGCAATGTAAGTCGCGGGACATCCGTCGTGCTGCTGGTGTTCTCTATCTTCCGGCAGAAGACCGGCGTTGGCAGGTGGTTCGTTTCCACGGCTTCTCCAGTCACTGCGGCACGACGAGGTATTCGATGAAGATGACGCGGACCGGTATCGCTTTGTTCGTGACCGTGGGCTTCGCGGCAGGCGCGATGACCGCGTCGCGGGGCCATGCGCTCGCGCGCGCGCTCGGTGTCCCGGCGGCTGCGGCGCAGGGCGTGAACCCGGAGCAGGAGGACACCCTGCTGACTTCTGTTCGACGACGTGCTTGACCGCGTCAGGGCCGACTATGTCGAGCCCGTCCCGGTCCGCACGCTGGTCGACAACGCGCTGAATGGAATGCTGACCGGTCTCGATCCCCACAGCTCCTATCTGACCGAGGCGCAATGGCAGGACATGCAGACCGAGACGGCGGGCCAGTTCGGCGGCGTCGGGCTGGAAGTGACCGATCTTGACGGGCTGCTCGAAGTGGTCAGCCCGATCGATGGCACGCCCGCTGCCAATGCCGGCCTGAAGGCGGGTGACCTGGTGACCGAGGTCAACGGCAAGAGCGTCGAAGGGCTGACGCTGGAGAACGCCGTCGCCGCGATGCGCGGACCGCCAAACACCGGCCTGCGCCTGACCGTCAAGCGGCAGGGCGTGCCCCAGCCGCTGACGTTCAGCCTGATCCGGCAGATCATTCATGTCCACGCGGTGACGAGCCGGCTGATCGGCGATATCGGCGTGATCCGGGTCAGCGAGTTTACCGAGCAGGCCGATCCCGGCGTCCGCACGGCGCTGCGGAAGCTTCGCAGCGAGTCCGGCGGGCGGCTGCGCGGACTGGTGCTGGACCTGCGCAACGATCCGGGCGGCCTGCTGGATCAGGCGATTGCCGTCTCGAACGACTTCCTGCGCCGTGGCGGCATCGTCTCAACGCGCGGGCGGCACCCGGAGGACAACCATTCCTGGAACGCCGAGCCGAGCGGAGAAGTGGCCGGCAACCTGCCGATGGTGGTGCTGACCAACGACGGCACGGCATCCGCCGCCGAAATCGTCGCAGGCGCACTGCAGGACGACCAGCGGGCGTTGGTGCTGGGCACGCAGTCCTTTGGCAAAGGCTCCGTGCAGACCGTGATTCCGCTGCAAGGCAATGGCGCGATCCGGCTGACGACGGCACGCTACTTCACGCCGTCCGGCCGTTCGATCCAGGGTATCGGCATCTCGCCGGACGTGGAGGTCGAGCAGACGCGGTCGCCGGAGGCGAATTTTGCGCCGGCGCACGAGGCTGACCTGCTGCACGTGCTGTCGAATCCGGACGGCGAGAAGGCGCCGGCCCCGCCGCCCACGGCCAATCTGCCCGCCGTCGCGCGGGAGATCCCGAAGCTGCCGCCGCCGAACTGGCCCACCTACGATCCGGCCAAGCCGGCCACGGATTTCCAGCTGCAGCAGGCCCTGGTGCTGGTGCAGGCGATGCCGGGAGCCCGGCAGGCAACGCTGCGCTGACACCGGCAGAACCCTGGCGGCTCACGGCCGCCAGGGCATGGCGTCTCAGCCGGCTTTCGCCAGCCGCTCGGCAATGATCCGGAACACGTCCAGATTCTGCGCGACGGAGACGTGCGGGCCTTGCGTCTCGATATTGTCCGCCGGCCGATCGGTGTCGCAGCAGCTTTCCCAGGCGACGATGCCGTCGTCGCGGCTGTAGATGAAGGTGGCCGGCACCGCGAGCGGGCGCGCCATCTCCTCGGCCAGCGACCGCAGTTCGGAGCCCCACCAGGCCTCGACCAGCGGGTCGAGCGGCAGGAAAACGCTTTCGGTGGGTGCGCGGAATGGGCTGCACACGGTGACCACGCTGCGCACCAGCGCCGGCGCGCGCACGCCCAACCAGCGGGCGAACAGCCCGCCCATGCTGAACCCCACGACACTGACCGGACCATGCTCCGCCGCCAGGGACGCAAGCAGCTCGGGCAGTTCCGCCACCACGCGCGGCGTCGGCCCCAGATTCATGCCGAGGTTCCAGCCGAAGGCACGGTAGCCGAGCTCGCTCAGGAACCGCCGGATCGTTTCGGTCTGCCAGTCCCCGCACAGGCTGGCGGGCATGACCAGCACCGGGCCGTCGCCGCGCGGCGCGCGGGCCAGCAGGGTTGCCACGTCCGGGTCGGGCCGTGCCCGGGTCGGCAGCGCCGCCACCTCGGCCAGCGTGCGCGACAGGGCAGGGCGGCGCGGTCGATACGCGGGCAGAGGCGTCACCGCGACTCGGTCAGCAGCGAGAGTTGCCGGTTGTCGTTGTGCAACGTATCCGGCAGCGGAATCGGATAGTCGCCGGTGAAGCAGGCATCGCAGTATTGCGGCGCGGCGGAATTGCGGTCGCCCTGGCGCAGCGCCCGATACAGCCCGTCGATGGAAATGAACGCCAGGCTGTCGGCGCCGATCAGTTCGGCCATCTCCTCGACGCTGTGGTCGCGCGGCCAGCAGCTTGCTGCGTTCCGGCGTGTCGATGCCGTAGAAGCAGGAATGCGTGGTCGGCGGCGACGAGATCCGCATATGCACCTCGGCCGCCCCGGCCTGGCGCACCATCTCGACGATCTTCCGGCTGGTGGTGCCGCGCACGATGCTGTCGTCCACCAGCACCACGCGCCGTCCCTCCAGCATCGCCCTGTTCGCCGAGTGTTTCAGCTTCACGCCGAGATGGCGGATGAGATCGGTCGGCTCGATGAAGGTGCGGCCGACATAGTGGTTGCGGATGATGCCAAGTTCGAACGGCACGCCGCTTTCGGCGCGTAGCCCATCGCCGCCGGCACGCCGGAATCCGGCACCGGCACGATCACGTCGGCCGGCACATGGCTCTCGCGCGCCAGTTCGGCGCCGATGCGCTTGCGCGCCTCGTACACCGGCATGCCCTCGACCACCGAGTCGGGACGGGCGAAGTAGATGTATTCGAACACGCAGAAGCGCGGCTTGGCACGGCCGAACGGGCGGACGCTGTGCACGCCGTTGTCGTCGATGACGACGATCTCGCCCGGGTTCGATGTCGCGGACGAAACTGGCGCCGACGATGTCCAGCGCGCAGGTCTCGCTGGCCAGCACCCAGCCGCCGGTGCCCTCGCCGAGCCGGCCCAGGATCAGCGGCCGCACGCCCAGCGGGTCGCGCGCGCCGATCAGCGCCTCGCTGGTCAGCGCGATCAGCGAATAGGCGCCGATCACCTGCTTCAGCGCGTCGATCAGCCGGTCCACCACCGTCGAATACAGGCTGATCGCGATCAGGTGGATGAACACCTCGCTGTCGGTGGTGGACTGGAACAGGCAGCCGCGGCGCACCAGCGCGCGGCGCAGGGCGGTGGCGTTGGTCAGGTTGCCGTTATGCGCCACCGCGAGGCCGCCGAACTCGAAATCGGCGTACAGCGGCTGCACGTTGCGCAGCACCGTGTCCCCGGTGGTGGCGTAGCGGTTGTGACCGACGGCGCGGTTGCCGCGGCAGCGAGGCGATCACGCGCGCGTCGGAGAAATTGTCGCCGACCAGGCCGAGGCCGCGATGCGAGTGGAACCGGTCGCCGTCATAGCTGACGATGCCGGTCGCCTCCTGCCCGCGATGCTGCAGCGCGTGCAGGCCGAGCGCGGTCACCGCCGCGGCGTCGGCGGCGTTCCACACCCCGAACACGCCGCATTCCTCATGCGGCTTGTCGTCATCGAGATCGGCATTGGTGGCGAGGGTCATGTCGTCTCCTGTCCCGTCAGGGCGGGGTCGTCGCCCGACCTTGCGGGAGTGGGTGCATCAGTTCCTCGGACCTGAGGGCATGATCCACTGGCGGCTTGCGGACGCCCGGCCGGTATTCCACCGGCAGAAAGCCGACAGACCAGACCGCTCCCTCATAGGCGAACGGGCAGCAGGCGAGCCTCCCGCATCGGTGCCGGCCAGTGGTCCACGTCCGGCACCGCCCAGCCCACCACGATATAGGCTGCGACAACGAGCGCCGCACCCCTCAGCAGCCCGAAAACCACGCCGAGCGTGCTGTCCACGCCGCCCAGACCTGCCGATCGCACAAGCCTGCCGATGATGCTGGCGACCACCGAGAGCAGGATCAGCGCGGCAATGTACAGCGCCGCCGAACGCGGCCGCATCGGCCATATCCGGCGTCTTGATCCACTCGTGGAAGCGGTCCTTGACGAACGGGAATGCCCAGGCCGCGAAGAAGCCGGCGCCGATCCAGGCTGCGATGCCCAGGACCTCCCGCACGAAGCCCCGCAGCAAGGCGAGCAGCGCGGAGCAGACCAGCAGCAAGATGATGACGGCGTCGACCCAGTTCACGCAACCCTGCCCAGTGGTGGAATGCCGGTATAGGTCGCGCCCGCCGCCCGGCGCCAGCTTGATCGGCACATCACCGCCGCGCGCCCGGCGTGGCGGGGTGGGGGGCGGCGAACCGCGCCACCAGATCGGACAGGTGGCCGATCTCATCCAGCGCGATCCCGTCGGGGGCGGCGACCGGGCGGTTGCCGCGTGCCACCCGGCGGGGCAGGCAGGCGGCCTCGAAGCCGAGTTTTGCCGCTTCCTTGAGCCGCGCCTCGGCCTGCGCGACCTGGCGGATTTCACCGGACAGCCCGACCTCGCCGAAATACACCCGGCCCGGATCGGTCGGCCGGTCCGCCGCCGCCGAGGCGAGGGCGGCCGCCACCGCGAGGTCCGCCGCCGGCTCGCCGATGCGCAGGCCGCCGGCGATGTTGAGGTAGACGTCACTGGCGCCGAGTCGCAAGCCGCAGCGCGCGTCCAGCACGGCCAGCAGCATGGCCAGCCGCCCGCCGTCCCAGCCCACCACCGAGCGGCGGGGCGCGCCGGCCGGATTGGGGGAGAGCAGGGCCTGCACCTCCACCAGCACCGGCCGCGAGCCCTCCAGCCCGGCGAACACGGCGCTGCCGGCGACGTTGCCGCGCCGTTCGGCCAGGAACAGCGCGGACGGATTGGCGACTTCGGCCAGGCCGCGATCGGTCATCTCGAACACGCCGATCTCGTCGGTGGCGCCGAACCGGTTCTTCACGCCGCGCAGGATGCGGAACTGGTGGCCGCGATCGCCTTCGAAATACAATACGGCATCGACCATGTGTTCCAGCACGCGGGGGCCGGCGATCGCGCCCTCCTTGGTGACATGACCGACGAGCACGAGCACGAAGCCGCGCGCCTTGGCCAATCGGATCAGCTCGAACGCGCAGGCGCGCACCTGGGTGACGGTGCCGGGTGCCGATTCCAGGCTGTCCAGCCACATCGTCTGGATCGAGTCGACCACCACCATCACCGGATCCGCCTCGGCTTCCAGCGAGGCGACGATGTCGCGCAGGTTGATCGAGGCGGCGAGGCCGAGGTCCGCCGGCAGGGCGGCGTCGGCAACGCCGAGGCGGCGGCCGCGCAGCCGCACCTGTTCGACCGATTCCTCGCCCGAGACATACAGCACCCGGCGCCCCGCGCGGGCGAGGGCGGCGGCGGCCTGGAGCAGCAGCGTGGACTTGCCGATGCCCGGGTCGCCGGCCAGCAGCACGGCCGAGCCGGCCACAAGTCCGCCACCGAGCACGCGGTCCAGTTCCTCGATGGCGGTGGGTACGCGCGCCGGCGGCGCGGCCTCGCCGGCCAGCCCGACGAAGCCGAGTTTTCGTACCGCCGCGGCTTTTCCGGTCTTGGCAAGCCCCGGGCTGGTCTCGGCGGTGTCCTCGACGATGGTGTTCCATTCGCCGCAGGTCTCGCAGCGGCCGGCCCATTTGGCGGTGACGGCGCCGCAGGACTGGCAGACGTAGCGGGCGACGGGTTTTGCCATGGCGGCTCAGACCGCCGCGATGGCGAACGCCGCCGTTCCGCGCGCGGGCAGGAAGGGCTGTTCGATGTAGCGGTAGGTGACGGCCGACAACACGATGACGGCGCCGGACCCGGCCAGCAGGATCGCCGCAACGTGCAGCGGCCCCGGCCCGCCCAACGTCAGCATGGCCTTGATCACAAACAGCACCGGAAAATGCAACAAGTATACACTATAACTGATATCGCCAAGAAACGCCACAGGTCGATATGACAGCAACGCCGGCCGGGCCAGCACCACACCGGCGAACACCAGACCCATGAGCAGCAGCCGCGCCGGCGTGAAATCCTGCTCGCCGCCCAGGATGGCGGCGAGCGCCAGCAGCCCTGCGATCGCCGCCAGCGTCGTCCGGCCGCGCGCGATCGGTGCGGCCGGCAGCAGGCCCATCAGCACGCCGGGCAGGAAGAACACCGAGAACACGTCGCCGCGCCCGTCCGTCATCAGCACGGCGAAATACACTCCTGCGACCACGCCGGCCGCGGCCAGCATCCGCCACGAGGTCGCCAGCACCGCCAGGAACGGCACGGTGAAATAGAAACCCCATTCGAACGGCAGCGTCCAAATCGTGCCGATCACGTCCACGTACGGGACGCTTTTGATCTGCGGCGACCCGTCCAGCACGAAGCCGTACGCGTACAGCGCGACCGTCTGACGCGCGAGCCGCCCCCATGCAACCGGCTCCCGCCACGTGATGAGGCAGACCAGCGCAATGCTGAGCACCACGGCCGCCGAGTACATCGGCACGATCCGCCGCACGCGGTTCGCGAAGAATCCCGGCAATGCCAGATGTCCGCGCGCCGCCACCGCCTTGCGGGTGAACAAGTAGCCGGTCAGCGCGAAGAACACCTGGACGCCGGCCGTGCCGCAATTGTGGAACAGTGCCGTCTGCTGCGCCGGGGCCAGCGCGTAGGCCATGTTGCCGCCGAAATGCGAGGCCATCACGCCGACCGCCGCGACCCCGCGCAGCCCGTCGAGATAGCGGTCGCGATGCGCCGCATTGGCGGCCGCCGGAACCACCACGCGCAGCAAGGCGGCGCTGACCAGTACGGCCAGCGCCAGCACCGAACCGGCGACCAGGAGGTCGAAAAATTCGGTGCCGGCGCGGCTCAACAGGTGCGGCTCAGCCCGTCGTCGGCATGACGAACTGGGCACCGGCGCGGATGCCGGTCGGCCAGCGGCTCGTGACGGTCTTGACCTTGGTGTAGAACCGCACGCCCTCGTGCCCGTACATGTTGTGGTCGCCGAACAGGCTGCGCTTCCAGCCGCCGAAGCTGTGGTAGGCCACCGGCACCGGGATCGGCACGTTGATGCCGACCATGCCCACCTGCACGCCGTGCATGAACGCCCGCGCGGTGTCGCCATCGCGGGTGAACACGGCGGTGCCGTTGCCGTATTCGTGATCGTTGACCAGCTTCAGCGCGTCGTCGAACTTGTCGCACGCGCACCACCGACAGCACCGGGCCGAAGATCTCTTCCTTGTAGATCTTCATGTCCGGCGTCACGTCATCGAACAGGCAGCCGCCGATGTAGAACCCGTCCTCGTAGCCCTGCAGCTTGAGGTCGCGGCCGTCCACCACCAGCTTCGCGCCCTCGGCCACGCCGGCATCGACATAGCCGCGCACCTTGTCCAGATGCGTGCGCGTCACCAGCGGCCCCATCTCGGCCTCCGGGTCGGTGCCCGGCGCCGATCTTCAGCCCGCGCACGCTGCGGCGCCAGCCGCTCCACCAGCGCGTCGCCGACGCCGCCGACCGCGACCGCCACCGAGATCGCCATGCAGCGCTCGCCGGCCGAGCCATAGCCGGCGCCCATCAGCGCGTCGGTCGCCTGATCGAGATCGGCGTCGGGCATCACGACCATGTGGTTCTTGGCGCCGCCCAGCGCCTGCACGCGCTTTCCGTGCGCGGTGCCGGTCCGGTAGATGTACTCGGCGATCGGCGTCGAGCCGACGAAGCTGACCGCGGCGATGCCGGGATGCTCCAGGATCGCGTCGACCGCTTCCTTGTCGCCCTGCACCACGTTGAAGACGCCCGTCCGGCAGGCCGGCCTCGCGTAGCAGATCGGCCAGGAGCAGCGAGGCGGACGGGTCGCGCTCGGACGGCTTGAGGATGAAGGTGTTGCCGCAGGCGAGCGCCATCGGCGCCATCCACAGCGGCACCATGGCCGGGAAGTTGAACGGCGTGATCCCGGCGCACCACGCCCAGCGGCTGGCGCAGCGAGAAACTGTCGACGCCGCGCCCGACCTGATCGGTGAAGTCGCCCTTCAGCAGATCCGGGATGCCGGTGGCGAATTCCACCACCTCCATGCCGCGCGTGACCTCGCCACCGGCGTCCGACAGCACCTTGCCGTGCTCGGCCGTGATGATGGCCGACAGCTCGCGGGCGTGCTGCTCCAGCAGGTCGCGGAACTTGAACATCACGCGTGCGCGAGCCAGCGGGGTCAGGCCGGCCCAACCGGGCAGCGCCGCCGTGGCAGCCGCGACCGCGGCATCGACATCCGCGCGCGAGCCGAGCACCACCTGGCGCGCCACCTGGCCCGTCGCCGGATCGAACACATCCGCAAAGCGGCTGGCGCTACCGGCGGTGCGGGCGCCGCCGATGACGTGATGAATGACCGTATCCATGCTCATGTCTCCTCCGGCGCTGTCCGTGGCGATTTCCGTCCTGGGCACGGTCGCGCACGCCACGGCTATAGGCGGCAGGCGGATGCTACGCTAGGGCGACGCCGCTGCGTAGATCGCATGAAAGCGTCGCACCATCTCCTCGCGTCCCTGCGGCATGGTGATGCCGGCGGCCAGCCGGTCCCATAGCCCGTCCTCGGTCGCGGCACGGCGCATCGTGGCGGCCAGCGCGTGCGCATCGGCGAAGGGGAACAACAGTCCGTCGCGCTCATGCGTGATGCGCTCGCCGGGACCGCCGACATCGGTGCCGATCACCGGGCGGCCGAACATCCATGCCTCCGAGATCACCAGGCCGAAGCTCTCCCACCAGACCGACGGCACCACGCACCAGTCGACCCGCGACATGCGCTGGCCGATCCGGTCCTGATCGTATGCGCCATTGAACACCACGTTGCGCGCGGCATGGGGGCGCGCCTGTTCGGCCCGCATGAAGGCCTCGATTTCGCCGCGCCGGCGTTCCGACGCGTAGCGGATATTGTCGCCGTTGACCTCCACGACGAAGTCGGAAAAGCCGTCGGCCCGCAGCAGGTCCACCGCCTCCAGCAGCAGCCACACGCCCTTGGCATCGACGAGCTGGCCGAAGAAGCCGAAGCGGTTGCGGCTGGCGGGCGGCGGGGTGG
The DNA here is from genome assembly GCA_963764895.1 of uncultured Pseudomonadota bacterium. GTDB lineage: Bacteria > Pseudomonadota > Alphaproteobacteria > Acetobacterales > Acetobacteraceae > CAVXUK01. The sequence goes on along the minus strand of CAVXUK010000004.1, from coordinate 117,725 downwards.
GCGCGCCGACATGGGCGCGACGGATCTGCCCGTTCGGCACGTGCAGCAGCCGGTCGGCCGGCAGCCCCCAGGTGAGGAAATGGTCGCGCATGAAGCGGCTGGGCGTGGTGAACACGTCCACCGCCGCCAGATGCGCCTTCATCCATCTTTCGCGCAGGAAGAAATCCTCGGGCGGAATGTCGGGGAAGCACTGGTGGCAGCGCACCGGCGAGGCATGGGCGCACAGCGCGCCGTCGGTGCGCCGGACCATGTGGCCCTCGGCGGTGCAGATCGCCAGAAACTCGTGGAACGTGAAAACGATGCGCGCGCGCGGCAGCACGCGGCGGGTCAGGCTCAGCAGGTCCACGCCGAACGTCATGAAGTGGTGGAAATGCACCACGTCGGGGGCCACCAGCTCCAGAAAGTCGGCGAACGCCTCGACCAGCAGCGGGTCGGACAGCTTGTGCCACCAATGGTCGAAGCCGCGGCTCAAAAACAGATACTCGTCAGGGCGGCCATCGAACCCGGTGATCCGCGCGCCGGTCTTGTACAGCGCGGGCAGGCTCGAATCGGTCGAGGCGAGCAGCACCGGGTGGACTCCCGGGATCTCGCGCAGCCCCAGAAAGAGCTCGTAGGCGATCTGCTGCGCGCCGCCCCGGATCAACTCCGGGTGGAACACGCTGACGACCAGAACCTTCATTCGGCCCGCCTGACCGCCCGCGGCCGGCGCCTGGTGCCAGCGTCGGCAAGTATTTCGGGCTCGGGGGCGGCCAGGCCTGGCTCGGCGAGGGGCTCATGGAGGATCGGCGCGGTCGGCTCGGGCCCCAGCAGCCCGTTGCGGACCTCGGCGGCCCAGCGATGTGAGAACAGCCAGCGATTGACCAGAAGACTCCCATCATGGACGCGCAGGCGGACCGATCCCTTGCCCTCCAGATGCAACATGCGGATGTCGTGCAGCCACGGCGGCGTGCCCCGCGACAGGCTGCGCAGGCATAGATCGGCGTCCTCGTAGTGGCCGAACACGTAGTCGTTGCTGAAGCCGCCGAGCTGCTCGAACCAATCGCGGCGGCAGGACAGGAACGCGCCGGTCACCGCCGGCACGCGGCGCGCACGCGTGAAACGGCCGGTCTCCGGCGGTGCGCCCTTGCCGTAATGCTCGACACGGACGATGGCGCGGCTGCTGAACCGGTCCGCGCCGGGCAGCAGCACCGAGTCCATTTCGAAATACATTCCGCCATGCATCAGCGAGCCGTCCTCGTAATACAGCGGCACGCCGAACAGCGCGGTGCGCGATGCCGGCAGATCTGCGACAACCGCCGAGTGGCGGCGTGCCCAGTCCTGCTGGCGGGGGAATACGTCCGGATTGATGGCCACCACGCGGTCGCTGCCGGCATAGGCGATGCCGAGATTGGTGGCGGTGCCGAAACCGGCATTGCCGGGCAACAGCACCACCGTCTGGCGCAACCCATGCACACGGCTGGCGATGCGGGCATCGTCCAGCAGCCGGTCGGCGAATTCGGGGCTGTTGCAGACGTAGATCAGTTCGTAGTCGTCGATGCCGGGGCCGTTAGCGAACAGCGCGTTCTGCAGCGACAGATATTCCGGCCGCCCGTACAGGCATACCACCAGCGACGCCTTCGGCCGCCGCACGCGCCGGGCCGAACCGTTCGACATGCGGGTTGGCAACCAGCTGCGTGATGAGGCGGCGGTTGTAGGCGACGATCTGCTCGCCCACGCCCCCGTCCAGGCTGACGACGGCGCAGCCATGCACGTTGCCGAAGAAATCCCCGTCCGCGAGATGGCCGAGGATCGCGTCACGCAGCGCGCAATCCTCCGTGCGCGTCACCGGCATCTCCAGCGTCACGCCGGCCCCACCCTGCGTGCGCAGCCGCACCCGGCACGCCGGACGATGCGGTAGCGGGCGGCCGATATCGACGAACGACCAGAAGCCGAACAGATACCGCTGACCGGTCGCAAGCGCCGCCTCGACATCGCGGCGGCGCACCCGGACCATCGCCGCCACGTCGAGCGACCAGCCTTCGCCCTCCAGCCGCAATTCAGTGAGCGCGTCGGCCTTGTCGTCGATCCAGCCGACGATGAAGACGCCGCCGGACGGTGAGACGCGCAGAGCCTCGATGCCGTAGGCCGGCATCTCCACATCCAGTCGTCCGCTGCCGCGCGGCCGATCCCGCGCCACGACCACCGGCTGCGGCTCGTTCGACGGGGGACGGTATTGCCGCCGCTCCTTCGCGCCATACATCTGATAATGTTCGAGACCGGAGGCATAGACGCCGTTGTCCACGGCCGCTGCCACGTCCTGGTTCAACCGCAGATACATTGCCTCATCGAAATCGTCTGGCCGTGCGACCATGTCGACATTGGGGAGCGCCGCCTCGCTTTCCATGGTCGGGCTGTCGCTTGTCAGACCACCGCTTGCCGAACCGCGATCGATCATCGCGTGCCGAACCGGAGGGTTTTCGCACCTGGAACTGCCTGCCTCACGTCGCCTGCCGCTCCTTGTCTTCCGGCCATCGCCAGCCGGGCCGCTGCGAGATACCACGTCGCGCCGGAGTCATGGCACCCGCGACGAACCGTTCGCGGGAGCATGCCCGATGCCCATGCCGCAACGCTGCTCTGTCAGCATGGCATCGGTTCCCGCAACCCCGCGTGATTAAGCCTTCGCGCTTGCGAAATCGTCATATTTCAAGGTGATATCGCTGGCAAGGTGGCAACGCGGGCGTCTGCGCCCGGTGTCGCGTGCGTTGCCAATGCCGTCACCGGCGCCCTAAGTAAGACAGTTGATGACGGCAGCGGTGGAGCGGCCGCACACGTCTGGCCGCCGTTACGCGACCGATGCCGGCACGACCAGATGAGGAACGCTGCTTTGTCCGACCGCCTCTCCCACCTCAAGCGCCTCGAAAACGAGAGCATCCACATCATTCGCGAAGTGGTGGCGGAATGCCGGGCGCCGGTGTTCCTCTACTCGATCGGCAAGGATTCGACGGTCATGCTGCACCTGGCGATGAAGGCGTTCCATCCCGCCAAGCCGCCTTTCCCGCTGATGCACGTCGACACCGGCTGGAAGTTTCGCGACATGATCGCGTTCCGCGACGCCACCGTTCAGCGGCTCGGCCTGACCCTGATCGTGCACAGCAACGAGGAAGGTCGGCGCCAGAACATTAATCCGTTCGATCATGGCGCCGCGTTCTATACCCACACCATGAAGACCGAGGCGCTGAAGGCGGCGATGAAGCTGCATGGCTTCGACGCAGCGTTCGGCGGCGCCCGCCGCGACGAGGAGAAATCCCGCGCCAAGGAGCGCGTGTTTTCGTTCCGGACCGTCAATCAGGAATGGGACCCGAAGAACCAGCGGCCGGAATTCTGGCACCTGTACAACGGCCGCATGCACACGGGCGAGTTGATGCGGGTGTTTCCGCTGTCCAACTGGACCGAGCTGGACATCTGGCACTACATCATGATCGAGGATCTGCCGATCGTGCCGCTGTATTTCGCGGCCGAGCGGCCCACGGTGGTGCGTGACGGCGTGCTGATCGTGCCGGACGATGCGCGCATGCCGCTCGCGTCCGGCGAGATGCCGGTGCCGCGCAGCGTGCGGTTCCGCTCGCTGGGCTGCTACCCGCTGACCGCCGCCGTACGAATCCGACGCGACCACGCTGCCGGAGATTGTCGCCGAAATGTTCACTGCCCGTACCTCCGAGCGCGGCGGCCGGCTGATCGATCGCGACGAGAAGGACTCGATGGAGAAGAAGAAGCGGGAGGGGTATTTCTGATGTCCGTCCCCGCCGCTACGCCGCCCGGCAGGACAGCGGCCGCTGATCCGCTGGAAGACTTCCTGGCCGGCCAGGAACGTATCGGGCTGCTGCGCTTCCTGACCTGCGGCAGTGTCGACGACGGCAAGTCCACGCTGATCGGCCGGCTGCTCTACGACACCAAGCTGATCTTCGACGACCAGCTCGCGGCACTGGAACGCGACAGCCTCAAGCATGGCACCGCCGGCGATCAGATCGATTTCGCGCTGCTCGTCGATGGGCTGGAAGCCGAGCGCGAGCAGGGCATCACGATCGACGTCGCCTATCGCTTCTTTACCACCGACAAGCGCCGCTTCATCGTCGCCGACACGCCGGGCCACGAACAGTACACGCGCAACATGGCCACCGGCGCGTCCAACGCTGATTTGGCCGTGGTGCTGGTGGACGCGCGCCAGGGCGTGCTGACGCAGACGCGGCGGCATTCCTTCATCGCGGCGATGATGGGCATCCGCCACGTGGTGCTCGCGATCAACAAGATCGACCTCGTCGGCTTCAGCGAGGCGCGCTTCAACGAAATCCGCGCCGATTACGCGAGCGCGGTCGACGGCCTGGGGTTCAGGACACTCACGGCCATCCCGATGTCCGCCCGCTACGGCGACAACGTCACCGCCGCCAGCACCAACACGCCTTGGTATACCGGTCCAAGCCTGCTGGAGTTCCTGGAGACCGTCGATGTCGAGGCCGAGCTGGCGGTGCGGCCGTTCCGCATGCCGGTGCAGTGGGTCAACCGGCCGGACCTGGATTTCCGCGGCTATGCCGGCACGATTGCCTCCGGCACCGTGCGGCGCGGCGACCGGGTCACGGTCGCGGCCTCCGGGCGCGCCTCGACCGTGACACGCATCGTCACGATGGACGGCGAGCTCGACCGTGCCGCCGCCGGCAGCGCGGTGACGCTGACGCTCGCCGACCAGATCGACATCTCGCGCGGCGACGTGCTGACGGTGGCCGGCGCGCCGGTGCCGGTGACCGACAAGTTCGACGCCCGCATCGTCTGGCTCAGCGAGCAGGCGCTGTTCCCCGGCCGCAGCTACATCTTCAAGCTGGGCACGCGCGCCGTGTCGGGCAGCATCGCGCGCATCCACCACCGCATCGACGTCAACAGCTTCGCCAGCGCCGCCACCGAGCAGCTGGAGGTGAACGATGTCGCCTCGGTGGGCATCGCGCTGATCGCGCCGATCGCGGTGGAGCGGTTCGCCGACAATCCGGGGCTCGGCGGCTTCATCATCATCGACCGGCTGACCAACCACACCGTCGGTGTCGGCGTGGTCGATACCGTCGCGCCGGGCGCCACCAACATCGTCTGGCACGAGATGGCGGTGGACAAGGCGGCGCGCTCGGCCCTGAAGGGGCAGCGCCCGGCGGCGATCTGGTTCACCGGCCTGTCCGGCTCGGGCAAGTCCACCATCGCCGGTCTGGTCGACCGCAAGCTGCACGCCATGGGCCGCCACACCTACATCCTGGACGGCGACAATGTCCGCCACGGGCTGAACCGCGACCTGGGGTTCAGCGAGGCCGACCGCGTGGAAAATATCCGCCGCGTCGCCGAGGCCGCGCGGCTGATGCTGGATGCCGGGCTGATCGTGATCCTGTCGTTCATCTCGCCCTACCGCTCGGATCGCGACGCGGCGCGCGAGCGGTTCGAGCCGGGCGAATTCCTGGAGGTGTTCGTCGACACGCCGGTCGAGGAATGCCGCCGACGCGACCCGAAGGGGCTGTACAAGCGGGCCGACCAGGGGCTGATCCACAATTTCACCGGTGTCGATGCACCCTATGAGCCGCCGCTCGCGCCCGACCTGCAACTGATCACCGCCGAGGCGGCCGCCGAGGAACTGGCCGACCGCGTGGTCGAGGATCTGCGCCGCCGGTCCATCATCACTTGACGCGGCGCGGCGCGGGAGCGAGCCCGTGAGCCAGTCCACCGCGCGGATCGCAGACGAACCGGTGTGGCCGGCGGTCTTCGCCGGATTGTGCGCGAGCCTCGTCGGCATCGGTCTGGCGCGGTTCGCCTATACGCCGCTGATCCCGGCACTGATCGGCCACCACTGGTTCACGCCGTCGCAGGCCGGCTATCTCGGGGCGACCAATTTCGCCGGCTACCTCGCGGGCGCGCTGGCGGCGAGCCGGCTGGCGGGGCTACCGATCGCGCCGCTCATGCGGGCGATGATGGTGCTCGCGAGCGTGGCGTTCATTGCCTGCAGCGCGCCCGGCCTCGTCGCGGGGATGTCGTTCCCGTGGTTTTCGGTCTGGCGCTTCGCGGCCGGTGTCGCCGGCGGCGTGCTGATGGTGCTGGCGGCCCCCGGCATCCTGCGTGTGGTCCCGGTGGCCCGGCGCGGCCTTGCGAGCGGGGTGATCTTCACCGGGATCGGGCTTGGCATTGCGGCTTCCGGCCTGCTGGTCCCGCCGCTGCTGGAATGGGGGCTGACGACGACGTGGCTGGCGCTGGGCGGGATTGCCGGCCTGCTGACCATCGCCGCCTGGGCCGGCTGGCCGCCGGGGCGCAAGCACCGCGCCGGTCGCTCCGGGCGGGGTCGCGCATGCCGGCGGCCGCGCGCTGTGGGCCGTCGTGGTTGCCTACGGGCTGAACGCCGTCGGCCTCGTGCCGCATATGGTGTTCATCGTCGATTACGTGGCGCGCGGGCTGGACCGGGGGCTTGCCGCCGGCGCCCTGTGCTGGGTGGCTTTCGGCCTCGGCGCGGTGGCCGGCGCGGTCGCGACCGGCGCGATGGCCGACCGGATCGGCTTCGTCGCGGCGTTCCGGCTGGCCCTGGTGGTGCAGGCAGCGACCGTCGCGGTGCCGCTTGTCAGCAACGCCACGCCGGCCCTGCTGGCATCGGCGGCGATTGCCGGCATGTTCACGCCCGGCATCGTGGTGCTCATGCTGGGCCGCGTCCATCTGCTGGCCGCCGCCGGTTCGGCCGCGGCACGGGCCGGATGGCGGCTCGCGACCATCGCCTGGGCGGTCGGCCAGGCTGCCGCCGCCTATGCGTTCTCGTATCTGTTCGGCCTGACGGGGCAGTATTGGCCACTATTCGCTATCGGATGCGTGGCACTGCTGCTGGCACTCGGCGTCGATGTTCTCGCGGGCCCGGGCCGGGAAGCGGACACGCCAAGGGCGCCGCGGTCTCCCGCGACGCCCTTGGGATCGTAAGGCGAGACAGGTCAGGCCTTGTCGAGCGCGTCGCGCGCCGCATCCTTGGCGCCGCCGACGCTGCTCTGCACCTTTCCTTCGACCTTCTCGGCCTTGCCCTCGGCCTGCGTCTTGGTGTCACCGGTTACCTTGCCGATGCCTTCCTTGACGGTGCCCTTGACTTGTTTGCCGGCGCCTTCAACCCGATCTTTGTCCATATCGTCCTCCTTCTTATTGCCAATGACATTGATCTCAACGCTGGCGGATCGGCGGCGGTTGCATCTCAACCGACACTCGCCATTCGCCCATGTGCCTTGCTCTCGCTGCTGGGCAGGGAGGACAGCGGCGGCGCTATGTCCTCCAGGGGCCGCCGCTCGCTGGCGACACCGAGCAGGGCCTCTATCAGACCGGCCGCCACCATCAGCCCGCCGCCGAGGATGTAGCCGTGGAAAATCTGCGTGCGCGAGCCGCTCTGGATCAGCGCACCGAACACGAACGGACCGGCAACGCCGCCCAGACCCGTGCCGAACGCATAGAAGATCGCGATCGCCACCGCGCGCACCTCCAGCGGGAAGCTTTCACCCACGGTCAGGTAGGCGGAACTTGCCGCCGCCGAGGCGACGAAGAAGATTGCCGTCCAGGCCGCCGTCTGCTGCGTGGCGTCCAGCCAGCCCAGCGCGAACAGCCAGCCCGTCGCCACCAGCAGCACGCCCGAGGCGACATAGGTGGCGGTGATCATGACTTTGCGGCCGATGCTGTCGAACAGGCGGCCGAGCAGCAGCGGGCCGGCAAAGTTCCCGGCCGCGAACGGCAGGATGTACCAGCCGACCCGGGCCGAGGGCACCTGGTAGAATTTCGTCAGGATCAGCGCATAGGTGAAGAATACCGCATTGTAACAAAATGCCTGTGCCGCCATCAGCGCCACGCCGACAATCGTGCGCCGGCGATACCGGACCAGCAGCGCGTGCACGCCGGCGCCGAACCAGCTGTGCACGTCGGTGCGCAGGCGCAGGCGCATCGGCGGCACCGCCGGCAGCGGGCCGACCTGCATCGCCACACGCCGCTCGATGCCCGCCACCGCCGCCTCCGCCGCGTCCGGCGCGCCGTGCGTCATCAGCCAGCGCGGGCTTTCCGGTATCCAGCGGCGCAGCACCAGCGCGATGAAGCCGATCGTGCCGCCGCCGACGAACGCCACGCGCCAGCCGAGCGACGGCGGCACCACGGCCGGGTCCAGCGCCACCAGCGCGCCCACGGCGCCGAGCGCCGCGCCCACCCAGAAGGTGCCGTTGATGACCAGATCGGTGAAGCCGCGCCGTCGCGCCGGGATCAGTTCCTGGATCGTCGCATTCACCGCGGCGTATTCACCGCCGATGCCGGCACCGGTCACCAGCCGGAACAGTGCGAACGACCAGAAATTCCAGGCAAATCCCGAGCAGATCGTTGCCAGCAGGTAGATCAGCACCGTGATGGTGAACAGCTTCTTGCGCCCGAGCCGGTCGGTCAGCCAGCCGAAGAACAGCGAACCGCCGACCGCCCCGATCAGGTAGGCGCTCGCTGTCGCGCCGATCTGGCTGCTGCTGAGCCCGAGGCTGTCCTTGTCGCTGATCGCCCCGGACAGCGAGCCGACCAGCGTGACCTCCAGCCCGTCGAGAATCCAGGTAACGCCAAGCGCGCAGACCACGAGCCAGTGGAAGCGGCTCCATGGCAATCGGTCCAGTCGGGCAGGGATGTCTGTCTCGAACCACGCTGGTCCGGCGGGCGCTTCCATGGGACGAGAACGAGATCGCCCATCCGCGGTTGCCCGGGCGCGACGGAACCCGTCACCGCAACCTTGCGCTCCCGTCCGGCGTTCTGCCGGCCGGTTCCCCAAGGAGGTTCACCTGCATGATCCGCAAGACGTTGATGGCGACCGGCTTCCTGGCTCTGTGTGGCGGCGCCGCGCTGGCGCAGGGCTTCCCGCCCGAGCCGCCGCACGGCTACATGGCGGCGCCACCACCGGCATGGGCGCACCGCGATTCCTGGGTGCATATGCACGAAGCTGATCGCCAGGCGTACTGGGCCCACTACCGCCACGAGAGCTGGCACTGCGACCATGGCGACCGCGAGGCCTGCGGCTGGGTGCACGCCCACGGCTGATCGCCACCGGCCGGCCGGACTCTTCCTCGTAGCAGGAGAAGTCCGGTTGGCTGGCGATATACCGTTGGACGTCTATTGCGCTTGGGCGCTCGCCTCGCTGCGCGTGGCGCCGACCCGTGCCGCCAGCGCGGCGGCCATGAACGCGTCGAGCGCGCCGTCCAGCACCGCGGCCGGATTGCCGGTTCTCGACGTTGGTGCGCAGATCCTTCACCAGCTGATACGGCGCCAGCACGTAGTTGCGGATCTGGTGGCCCCAGCCGATATCGGTCTTGGCGGCCTCGGTGGCGGCGAGGCGGCCTCGCGCTTCTGCAGCTCCGCCTCGTACATGCGCGCGCCTTCAGCATCTCCATCGCGGTGGCGCGGTTGCGGTGCTGGCTGCGGTCGGTCTGGCAGGCGACGATGATGCCGGTCGGCACGTGGGTGATGCGGATGGCGCTTTCGGTCTTGTTGACGTGCTGGCCGCCGGCGCCGGAGGCGCGGTAGGTGTCGACCTTCAGGTCGGCCGGGTTGATCTCGATCTCGATGCGTGTCGTCGACCACCGGATAGACCCAGACGCTGGCGAAGCTGGTCTGCCGGCGCGCCGCCGAATCGAACGGGCTGATGCGCACCAGCCGATGCACGCCGGCCTCGGTCTTCAGCCAGCCATAGGCGTTGGGGCCGGTGATCTGCAGGGTCGCGGATTTGATGCCGGCCTGTTCGCCCTCGCTTTCCTCCAGCAACTGCGACCTTGTAGCCGTGCTGCTCGGCCCAGCGCGTGTACATGCGCAGCAGCATCTGCGGCCCAGTCCTGCGCCTCGGTGCCGCCGGCGCCGGCGTTGATTTCCAGATAGGCGTCGTTGCCGTCGGCCTCGCCGGAGAGCAGGCTCTCGATTTCGCGCCGCTTCGCCTCGTCGGCCAGCGCGCTGCAGCGTCGCGAGGCCGTCGGCGACCATCGCCGCATCGCCCTCGGCCTCGGCCAGCTCGATCAGTTCGACCGTGTCGGCGACCTCGCGCTCCAGCGCGCGCACGCCCTCGATCTGGCTGGCAAGCCGGTTGCGCTCGCGCATCATCGCCTGTGCGGCCGTCGGCGTCGTTCCAGAGGTCGGGATCTTCGGCGCGGGCGTTCAGTTCGTCGAGTCGGGCGAGTGCGACATCCCAGTCAAAGATGCCTCCTCAGCAGCGCGACGGACTGCCTGATCTGCTCGTTAAGGGCGTCGGCTTCGGCGGACATGGTCAGGGCATTCCCGCTCGGAAAGGCGCGCTCAATACAGCCCGCCCAGCCCGTTGTCGACTCCGGCGGCGGCCGGCGCGGCGGCGGCGGTGCTGCCCGGCGCGGCCGGTCCCGCAGCGCCGCTGTCGGCTTCGCCCGGCACCGGCAGATCGCCGAGCGGCGCCGAGCCGCCGGGCACCTGGCCCGGCTTGAAGGCGTCGGTCACGGTGCCGAAGCCGCTGTCGTAGGAGGCGATGGTCATGTCGGGCGGCGCCGTGAAGGTCAGCTTCGGCCGGTCCTTCAGCGCCGCGGCCATGAAGTCGTGCCAGACCGGGGCCGCGACGGCCGCGCCGGTCTCGTTGTTGCCGAGCGTGGCCGGCGTGTCGAAGCCGACCCACACCGACGGTCACCAGATCCGGCGTGAAACCGGCGAACCAGGCGTCCTGGAAATCCTGGCTGGTGCCGGTCTTGCCGGCGATCTGGCGGTTCAGCCCGGCGCCCGCCGGCACGCCGGTGCCGCGCTGGACGACGCCCTGCATCATCATGTTGAGCTGGAAGACGCTCGGCGGATCGGCGATCTGCTTGCGCGAATCGACCAGCAGGGGCGGCTGGGACGGGTCGTCGCAGCCCTGGCAGGACAGCCCGGAGGCGCGTCCAGATCACGTGGCCGTCGCGGTCCTGCACGCTGTCGATCAGCGTCGGCGATCACCTCGCGCCCGCCGGCCGCGATCGACGGCGTAGGCGCCGGCCTCACGCAGCACCGTGGTATCGACGGCGCCGAGTGCCGCCGGCAGCACATGCGGCATGTTGTCGACCATGTGGAACGCGATCGCGGTCTTCGCGACCGCGTCCATGCCGATCCGATCGGCGACCCGCACCGTCACCAGATTCAGCGACTTCTCCAGCGCCACATGCAGCGGCACCGAGCCGTTGAAATCGCTGCTCGTAATTGCTCGGCCGCCATTTGCCGGCGGCGCCCTGGTCGAGCACGAACGGCGCGTCCAGGAATCGCTGCGACGGCGAGATCGTTCTGCTCCAGCGCCGTCAGATAGACGAACGGCTTGAAGCTGGAGCCGGGCTGGCGCTTGGCCTGGGTCGCGCGGTCGAACTGGCTCATCTCGAACGACCAGCCGCCGGACAGCGCCAGCACGCGCCCGGTCGCCGGGTCGATGCGAGACCAGCGCGCCCTGGACCTGCGGGATCTGCCGCAGCAGCAGCCGCTCGACCCGCGCGGTGGATTTGCCCTGGGCGGCCTGCGCCGGCACCTGCTCGGTCATCACCACGTCGCCGGGTTGCAGCACATCGCCGAGCTTGCGCGGCGTGGCGCCGACCGCGCCGTCCTTGACCGGGCGCGCCCAGGTGGTGTCGGCCAGCAGCAGCGGCAGCACGCGGGGCACGGCGGCGACGCCGCCGGGCGGATGGTCCAGCACGCCGAGCTTCGCCTCGGTGTCGGTTTCCTCCAGCACCACGGCGAGGCGCCAGGACGGCAGCATGCCGGGCGGCCGGGGCGTGGCGGCGAGGGCATTGGCCCAGGTGACGCGCAGCGCCGGGCCGGAGGACAGGCGTGTCACCGGGCCGCGCCAGCCGCCGCGCTTCTGGTCGTAGTGCAGCAGGCCGTCATGCAGCGCCTTGTCGGCCGCGGCCTGCAAGGCCGGGTCGAGGGTGGTCCGCACCACCAGCCCGCCCTGCGTGGTCTGGTCGGCGCCGAATTTGTCGATCAGCTGTCGCCGCACGTCCTCGGCGAAGTAGTCGCCACCCGCCACCGTATCCTGGTCGATGGAACGGGGCCGGCGTGACCGGCGTCGCCTTGGCCGCTGCCGCCTGCGGCGGTCGTGATCACATGGTCGTCGGCCATGCGGTCCAGCACCCAGTCGCGCCGCGCGCGGGCGGCCTCGGGGAAGCGGTACGGGTTGTAGTTGTTCGGCGCCTTCGGCAGCGCCGCCAGGAACGCCGCCTCGGCCAGCGTCAGCTGGTCGAGCGGCTTGTCGAAATACGCCTGCGACGCCGCCGCCACGCCATAGGACGACATGCCGAGATAGATCTCGTTCAGATACAGTTCGAGGATGCGTTCCTTGCTCAGCGCCTGCTCGATGCGCAGCGCCAGGATGCATCTCCTTGACCTTGCGGCTCAGCGACACCTCGTTGCCCAGCAGCATGTTCTTGGCGACCTGCTGGGTGATGGTCGAGGCGCCGATCGGCCGGCGGCCCTGGCCCGTATTGCGCATGCGTCGGTGACGCCGGCGCGCAGGATCGCCAGCGGGTCGACGCCGGGATGGGTGAAGAAGTTCTGGTCCTCGGCCGAGACGAAGGCCTGCTTCACGATGTCCGGGATGGCGGCGTAGGGCACGAAGATGCGCCGCTCGGTCGCCAGTTCGGCGAGCAGCTGCGAATTGCCGGCATAGACGCGGCTCATCACCGGCGGCTGGTAGTTGCGCAGCCCGTCGACGTCCGGCAGGTCGGCGGCTGAACTGCTCGTAGGCGATGTAGCCGGCAGCGCCGCCGGCCGGCCCGCCAGCACGGACGAGCGCCGAGCAGCGCGCCGACGATGCGCCGCAGCCAGCCGCAGGCTGCGGCGCGGCTTGCGCCGGTCGGGTCCGCGCGCCGGTTCGCCCGTGCGCGGCGCCGCTGGCGCGGGGCGGCCATGGCGCGCGTTAGGCGACAGCGGTTCGCCAGCGGTGAACGGCTCGGTCATGCCGGCGTGGTTACACCATTTTGCAGGCCCCGGCGTAAGCAGCGCCGGGCACGCCAGGGTTGCTGAGCGGCCGGCGACGCCGCCGCGCGCAGGCTCAGCCGGCAGTTCGCGTGCCGTCCGGCCGTGGCGCGCCAGCCTGCGCGAACCAGGCGTCGATCGCCCGCCGCATCGCCGTCGCCACCAGGGCGCGATGCCGCGCCGGTCGCAACGCCGCCTCGTCCTGCGGGTTCGACATGAAGCCCATTTCCACCAGCACGCTCGGGATGTCGGCCGCCTTCAGCACCACGAAACCGGCATGGCGGGCCGGGTTCTGCAGCAACGTGCACGTCCTGCGCCCAGCGCGCCGACCACGCCGTGCGCCATGCCGCGCCGAGCCGATCCGCGTCTCCTGCCGCACCAGGCTCGCGAGGATGCGCGCGACCTCCGGCGAGGCGCCGTGGAACTCTGGGCCGGCGAAACGGTCGGCCGCGTTCTCCCGCCGCGCCAGCGCCGCCGTCTGCGCGTCCGAGGCGGTGTTCGGCCAGCGTGTAGACGCTGGCGCCGCGCACCGAATGGTCGGTCAGCGCATCGGCGTGCATGGAGACGAACAGCGCCGCCCCGCGCTGCTGCGCGATCGCCACCCGCTCCTCCAGCGGGATGAACACGTCGCGCGCTGCGCGTCAGCTCCACGCGGTAGCGCCCGTCCGCCTCAAGCAGCTGCCGCGCAGCTCCTGGGCGCGGGCGAGCGCCACGTGCTTTTCGTAGGTGCCGGAGACGCCGATCGCGCCGGGGTCCTTGCCGCCATGCCCGGGGTCGAGCATGACCAGCGGCGCCTTGCCGCGGATGCCGCTTGTAGCCGCGCGACGGTCGGCGAGCGCGCTGGCCGGCCAGCAGGAAGCTGGCGACGGCGCCATGGCCGAGCAGCAGGCGGCGGGTGAGCACGGGTCCGTTCGCTCCTGGATCGGTCGATCTGTGACCAGTCATAAGGGACATAGCGGCGCCGGTTAATCCAGCATATCGTGAATAGCACGTTCGGGTCTGATCTGTGGCTAAATCATGGTCGCATCCGTGGCGTCTCGGCCACGGTTGTGCTTGCGGGGCGTACGGCTTTGCGTCATGTTACGGAAATGTCCGGCTGCGCGCCGGGATGGCTGTTTGGCAGTCGTTCCGCTGCCGGATCGGCGTGATCCGCCGCCGAATCTGGCCGTCGCAGTACGGTGGGTGCGGCGGGTCGCCAAGGACGCGCCGCTACCGCGCGCGCGGCACCGCCGTCTTTTTCGGGTCATGGCCCGGACGGCACGCCGTCGCGACCCGTCCGCCGCTTCGGGCGGCGGCTGAATTGAAGACGAGGGCGGCGCCTTCCCGTGGAAGGCGCGTCCGCCCGCAGACACAGGGTCCGATGACCGACGCCTCACCACGCCTGTTGTGCATTACCTGGTTCCGACGCGGCTTTGCGACGGCGGTGCGGCATCGGGCCACGGTGCCGTGCCGGTCGTTCTGCAACTGCGGCCGGATCAGCCCTCGATCCCCTGTGCCATCTCGCCGCCCCTGCCGCGCCGACGCGCCGCAGCCGGGCGGCGCACCGGAGTTCGAGACTGAATGACCAAGCGCATGCTGATCGATGCCACACACGCGGAAGAGACCCGCGTGGTGGTGCTGGACGGTAACCGGCTCGAGGATTTCGACGTCGAGACATCGACGAAGAAGCAACTCAAAGGCAACATCTACCTCGCGAAAGTCGTCCGCGTAGAGCCCAGCCTCCAGGCGGCCTTCGTGGAATACGGCGGCGGCCGCCACGGCTTCCTGGCGTTCGGCGAGATCCACCCCGACTACTACCAGATCCCGGTCGCCGACCGGCAGCGCCTGCTGGCGCTGCAGGCCGAGGAGGCGCGCGAGGAAGCCGAAGCCGAGGATGCGGCGGCCGCGGCCGAACTCGCTGCCCGATGCCCGGCCGCGCCAGGAACCGCCGCAAAAATCGGCCCGGGCCGAAGCCGACGAGCAGCCCGGCGAACCGGACGACGAGGAGTTCGGCGACGAAGCGCCGGTGCATGTCGACTTCGTCGCTGACCCGCAAGGCGACGCCACGCTGGAACCGTACGCCGCGACCCCGGCGGAACCGCCCGCCGTCGAGCCGCCAACCCCCAATGCAGCCAGCGAGCCGCCCGTCGCCGAATTGCCCGCCGCTGAACCGCCCGTTGTTGAATTGCAGGCGCCGCCCCCCGAGGTACGAGTGCCGCCGAGCCGCCTGACTCCGAGCCGCCCCTGCCGGCACACGGCGAGACGGAACAGGACGACCCGGAAAAGCCTCGGCCGGCACAGGCCATGACGATGCAGCGCGAGGAGCGCTTCGGCAGCGCCGACGAGTACGGCGACACGGCGGAGATGGACATCCCGCCGCCCGATCTGCTGCCGCCGGAGACCATCGGCGGCGAGACCGAAACCGCCGACGCGGCCGAGGAAGCCCGCAGCCGCCGCACCTCGCGCTTCCTGCGCAACTACCGCATCCAGGAAGTCATCAAGCGCCGCCAGATCCTGCTGGTGCAGGTGGTCAAGGAGGAACGCGGCACCAAGGGCGCGGCGCTGACCACCTATATCTCGCTGGCCGGCCGCTTCTGCGTGCTGATGCCCAATTCGCCGCGCGGCGGCGGCATCTCGCGCAAGATCACCTCCGCCGCCGACCGCCGCCGGCTGAAGGAGATCACGGCGGAGCTGGACATTCCCGCACGGCATGGGCCTGATCGTGCGCACCGCCGGCGCCAACCGGCCGAAGCCCGAGATCAAGCGCGACTGCGAATACCTGATGCGGCTGTGGGACGACATCCGCGAGCATCACGCTGCGTTCGGTGGCCCCGGCGCTGATCTACGAGGAAGCCTCGCTGATCAAGCGCGCCATCCGCGACGTCTATTCGCGCGACGTCGACGAGGTGCTGGTCGACGGCGAGGAGGGCTGGAAGGCGGCGCACGACTTCATGCGCATGCTGATGCCGAGCCACGCCAAGAAGGTGCAGCTGTGGCGCGGCGACGGCAGCGCCCCGCCAGCCAGCCGCTGTTCGCCAAGTACCAGGTGGAAGCGCAGCTCGACGGATGCTGTCGCCGACCGTGCAGCTCGATCCGGCGGCTATCTGGTGATCAACCAGACCGAGGCGCTGGTCGCCATCGACGTGAACTCCGGCCGCAGCGACGCGCGAGCGCGGCATCGAGGAGACGGCGCTGCGCACCAACCTGGAAGCCGCCGACGAGGTCGCCCGCCAGCTGCGCCTGCGCGATCTGGCCGGCCTGATCGTCATCGACTTCATCGACATGGAGGCGCGCAAGCACAACGCGATGGTCGAGCGGCGCCTCAAGGAAGCGCTGAAGATCGATCGCGCGCGCATCCAGGTCGGCCATATCAGCCATTTCGGCCTGCTGGAAATGAGCCGCCAGCGGCTGCGCCCGTCGCTCGCCGAGACCAGCTTCGTCGATCTGCCCGCATTGCGGCGGCACTGGGCCATGTGCGCAGTCGACCGAAAGCAGCGCCATCCACGTGCTGCGCGCCATCGAGGAAGAGGGCGCGAAAGTCCGCGCCTCGCGATCATGGTGCATGTGGCGGGCAGCGTCGGCGATGTACCTGCTCAACCACAAGCGCGACCGGCTGGCCGAGATCGAGGCGCGCTACGCCATGCGCGTGCATTTCGAGACCGACGACACGCTGGTGCCGCCGGCGATCCGCATCGACCGGCTGAAGCCGCAGGTGCCCGAGTCCGAGCGACCGCAGCCGGCCATATCGATTGCCGCACCACCGCCGCCGCCACCGCCGGTCGACGATGTCGTGGAGGAAGAGGCGGACGGCGTGTTCCTGCCGGAGACCGAGGCGCCAGCCGCAGCCGCCGCGCCGGCTCCGGCCACGCCGCGTGGTGAGCCGCGGGCGGCTTCGGAGGAGACCGAGCGCAAGCGCCGCCGCCGGCGGCGGCGCCGCAACGTCCGCCGCGAACCGGGCAGCGATGTGCCGCTCGCGGCCGGCGCTGTCGGTGATGAAGCGGAAGGCGAGGGCGGCCCGTTCGAGGAGGACGACACGGACCCGGATGAGGCGGTGCCCGACGCTTTCGTCGAATCGGAGGTTGAGGCCGAGGCCGCGCCTCCGGCGGAAGCCGCCCAGGCCGAGATGCTGCCGCCCACCGATCCGGCCGCCGCCGAACAGCCGAGCCTGGACCCGACCGAACTGGACGAGAACGGATTGCCGAAGGCGGGCCGACGCCGCGGCCGCCGGGGCGGCCGTCGCCGCCGTCCGGGCGAGTCGGTGGCCGACGAGGCGGAGGTGCCTCAACCGCCGGCCCCGGTCTATGCCGGCCCGACGCCCGCCAACCCGTTCGGCAATGGCCCGCTGGATATTTTCGATCTGCTCGACCAGCACGAGGCAGCCGCGCCAATGCCGATGCCGCAGACCGTGCCGTTGGCCCAGGCGCCGGACTTCGATGAACCTGTCTTGAGCGAGCCGGCTGGCATCGAGCCGGCCGCCAGCGAGCCGGCCGCCAGCGAGCCGGCCGCCAGCGAGCCGGCCGACGTGATTGCGGAGCGGCTGGTGGTGGAGACGCTGGTGACCGACCCGGAACCCGTCGACCCGGTTCCCGAGCCGGTCGCCGAGGCGCCGACTCCAGAGGCGCCGACCCCAGAGGTGTCGACCCACGAGGTGCCGATCCACGAGGTGCCGGTTCTGGAGGCGCCAGCCCCGGAGGCACCGGTTGCGGAAGAGCCCGCCGCGCAGCCCGCGCCGGAAGTGGTCGTCGGCCCGGCGATCCAGCCTGTCGTCATCGGCGACTCGGACACGCCACCCGCCGAACGCAAGCGGGGCTGGTGGAAGCGGTAGCGCGGCCCTGATCACCGGGTGCCGTGGGGCGAGGCCCCATGGCACCCCGTGCGGCCGCTACGCGCCGTGCAGCAGGCCGGTGCAGTGGCCGAGCAACGTGCCCGGCTGTTCCGCCAGGGCATCGGCGCCCGCCTGCTCCAGTTCCTCCAGCCCGCCATAGCCCCACAGCACGCCCACCGCGCGCAGGTCGTTGGCGTGGGCGCCGCTGATGTCGAACCCGCGGTCGCCGATCATCACCGTGTGGCCGAGGGTCAGCCCCTGCGTGTCGATGACATAGCGGAGCAGGTCCGGCTTATGGGCCAGCGTGCCATCCGCCACCGAGCCGTAAATGGCGGCGAAACGGTCGGCGAGGCCAAAATGCGTCAGCATGCGCCGCGCGACGGCAGCGGGTTTCGATGTCGCGACGAACAACTGCCACCCGGCACCGGCAAATTCATCGAGCGCTGCCACGATGCCCGGATAGACCGACAACTCGAACATGCCGACCGTGTCGTAGGTGGCGCGGTAGCTGGCGAATGCTTCGGCCACTCCTTCGCCGCCGAACGGGGCGAGCAGGCGGGCAAAGATGTCGCGCAGCGGCGGGCCGACCACCCAGGTCAGGTTCTCGGCCGGATCGAGCGGGCGGCCGATCACGCTCATGGCGTGGCGCACATTGGCGATGATGCCGGGGGCCAATTCCACCAGCGTGCCGTCGAGGTCGAACAGGGCAACGGGGCGCGTCATGAATACAACTCCTTGGGCCAGCGACGGTGCAGCCAGAGCCAGCCCTCCGGCCGTCGCCGTACCCAGCGTTCCAGGCAGGCGTTCATCGCCGCGGTCAGCGCCGCGATGTCGGCATGGCGGTCGCCGCTGTCGGGCAGCGGCAGCGGCGGCTCGGCAACCAGACGGAAACGGGCAGGGCCGAGCCGCTCGACATAGGCCGGCACCAGCGGACAGCGATAGCGCAGCGCGAAGGCGGCGGCGGCGGGCGCGGTCATCGCTTGATGGCCGAACAGCGGTGCCGCGATGCCATCGTTCATCTTCTGGTCGATCAGCATGCCAAGGTAGCCGCCGGCCTTCAGATGCGCCATCGCCGCGCGCGCGCCGATCGCGCCCTTGCAGAACATCGGCACCTTGGCCCCCGTCGCGGCCCCGGTGGCGCGGTGGCGCAAGGCCACGATGATGGCATCCACCAGCGGGTTGCGCGCGGCGCGGTAGAAGATCGACAGCCGGATGCCGAACGCGCTCGGCACCACGGCCAGCATTTCCCAGTTGGCAAGATGGCCGGAGAAGAACACCACGGGTCCGCCGGCGGCGGCGAGGCGGCGCATGGTGTCCTCGCCCGTGATCTCCCAGCCCGGGCCGGCTTCGGTGCGGCCAAGCCCGGCCAGATGTGGCAGTTCGGCGGCCGTGCGGCCCAGATTGTCCCACACCCCCCGCACGATGCGCCGACGGGCGGCAGCATCCAGTTCCGGCAGCGCCAGCCGGAGATTGGCGTCGGCCACGCGCGAAACCGGCAGCAGCCACCCGATGGCCCGCCCCACCGCCCCGCCCAGGTTGGAGGCCGTGATGGCCGGTAGCATCCGCACGAGCGCCAGTGCCGTCCGCACGGCGGCCAACTCGAGCCGAAAGGCGAGGGAACGTCATCGCAACTCCGCCAGCAGCGCCGCAATGGCGGCTTCATCGTCCCAGACCAGGCGCACGCCGACCACGCCGACGCGGGCGCGATCGGCAGTCGACAGCCGCGCCGCGTCCTTCGGCGTCGTGATCGCCACCGCACCGCGCCGTGCCGCGGCCGCCAGCAGCCGTTCCAGCTCCGCCTTCGTGTAGCGATGGTGATCCGGAAAGGCTTCGCGGCCGGCGAGCACCACGCCGGCCGCTTCCAGCATGGCGAAGAATTTCTCCGGGAACCCGATGCCGGCGAAGGCCAAGGCCGGGCGGCCGGCAAACTCGGAAATGCCGGGCGCCGGCTGCAACGTCGCGCGCAGCACCTTCAGCCCCGGCGGCAGGTGGCGCGCGGCACCGGAGCGATCCGCGCCGATCAGCACCGCCGCCTGGCAGCGCGCGGCGGCGGCGGCGACCGGCTCGCGCAGCGGGCCTGCCGGGATCACGCGGCCGTTGCCGAACCCGGCGGCGCCATCGACGACCAGCAGCGACAGGGTTTTCGCGAGCGTCGGGTTTTGCAGCCCGTCATCCATGACCAGCGCCTGCGCGCCGTCGGCCGCGGCCGCCCGTGCGCCGGCTTCGCGGTCGGCCGCGACATAGGTCGGCGCGAGGCGATGCCAGCAGCAGCGCCTCGTCGCCCACGTCGGCCGCGTCGTGGCGCGCCGGATCGACACGCCGCACCGCCGCCGCCCGCCCGCCATAGCCGCGCGTGAGGAACGCGACCGAGACACCACCCGCCGCAGCCGCGCGCCGATGTCCAGCGCCAGTGTGGTCTTGCCGGCCCCGCCGGCCGTCGCGTTGCCGCAGCACAGCACCGGCACCGGCGCCTGCCATCCCGGCCGCGCCACGCGCCGCGCCGTAGCCGCCGCGTAGACGGCGCCCAGCGGGGCCAGCAGCGCCGCCGCCACACCGTCATGCTGCCAGAACGCCGGTGCGCGCATCAGGCCGGTGCTCGCGGCAGCAGCCCGGCCAGCATGCCGGCGACCCTGGCCGGCAAATCCGCGTCCCGGCAGGCGGCCACCCGGCCTGCTTCGCCGGCGGCGCGGCGCCGTGCGTCATCGGACAGCATCATGTCCACCCACCGCGCCAGCGCCGCCGCGTCCGCCACGATATCCAGCGCCCGCGCCTCTGCCAGCGCCGCCACCGGCTCGGCGAAGTTGACCGTGTGCGGACCGACCGCCACCGCGCAGCCGAGCCGTGCCGGCTCCAGCGGGTTCTGCCCGCCATGCGCCACCAGGCTGCCGCCGACGAAGGCGATGCCGGCGGCGGCATAGAACAGGCCCAGCTCGCCCAGCGTGTCCGCCACCCATACGCCGCCCGGCGCCGGCGGCCCCTGACCGCACGCGCGCCGGGTCACCGGCACGTCACCCGCAATCGCGGCAATCTCGGCGCCGCGCTGCGGATGGCGCGGCACGATGATGGTCAGCAGGCCGGCATGCCGTTCCGCCAGCGACGTATGCGCCGACATCACCATGGCGTCCTCGCCCGGATGCGTGCTGGCGGCGAGCCAGACCGGGCGGCCGGCGATCGCCTCACGCAGCGCATGCAGCGTCGGCCCCAGCACGGGCAGCGGCGGTGCGGCGAATTTGAGGTTGCCGGGGACCACGCCGCCGGGCGCGCCGAGCGCATGCAGCCGTTCCGCGTCCGCCGCCGACTGCGCCTGCACGAGCGCAAGCGTGCTGAACAGCGTGCGGGCGAAACCGGGCAGGCGCCGCCAGCGCGCGAAACTGCGCGGCGACAGGCGGGCGTTCACCAGGGCCAGCGGTGTCCGCCGGTTGCGGCAGGCGGCGAACAGGCTGGGCCAGATCTCGCTTTCGACCAGCACCACGACATCGGGCCGCCAGTGGTCCATGAAGCGCGCGACCCAGGCCGGCACATCCAGTGGCACGAAGCGGTGCAGTCACGCGCCCCGCCAGCCCCAGCTCCGGCAGCCGGCGAGCCAGCAGCTCCGCCGAGGTCACGGTGCCGGTCGTCATCAGCACCGCGAGGTCCGGCGCCGCGTCCGCCAGCGCGGCCAGCAGCGGCAGCACCGACACCGTCTCACCCACGCTGGCCGCATGCAGCCACAGCAGCCGGCCGTCCGGGCGCGGCGCTGCCTCGATCCCCTCGCGCTCCGGCAGCCGGGCCGCGATTTCCTTGCCGCGCGCCACGCGCCGCCTCAGCATCAGCCGCAACAGCGGCGCGGCGGCACTGGTCGCCACGGCATACAGCGCCGAGATCATCGCGGGCACAGCCGGTCGGCCAGATCGGCCGCTTGGCTCATCGCCGCCGCGATGTCGGCCAGCGCCGCGTCCGCCCCGTCGCGCGCCACCACGACCGGCGGCAGGCAGACGATGACACCCCGGCCGAACGGCAGCGGCAGCACCATGCGGTCCCAGCTGCGCAGCACGTAGCGCGCCGAGGTCTGCGCGGCGCATGGCAACACCGCGACGCCGGACATCGCGGCAAGCTGCGCCACGCCGGGCGCCGCCTGCCGGCGCGGCCCGCGCGGGCCGTCCGGCGTGATCACCACGCTGCCGCCGGCTTGCAGCCGTTCCAGCATCTGCCGCGCCACCGTTGCCCCGCCGCAACTCTGGCCGTTGCGCGCCGTCGAGCCATAGACCACCCGGACTCCGAACCCCCGCATCAGCTCACCGATGAACCGGCCATCGCTGTGCCGGCTGACCAGTACGCTGGTTTCGGCCGCCCTGCCGCCGGCCTGCACGCGGCGCCACAATGCCAGCATCAGCGGCAGCCGTTCATGCCAGAACGCCGCGATGGCCGGTGCGCCGGCCATCTGTGGGGCCACGTGCTCGGCGCCGTGCAGCGTCCAGCGCGTCGTGCGCAGCGCGAACGCCAGGTAGCGGGCGAGGATGGCGGTCAGCAGCGCGTGGATCGCACGATGCCGCAACAAACGCTTCAGCATCGTCGGTGATGAACGCAAGCCGGCATGGCGGCGGGCGGTAGCATGCGGCCAGAACAACGGCAATGTGGAGCCGCAGCATCGCCTTCGGCGGGCTATGAGCCCCGGGGCTTGCAGCCATGTGACCGGAGCCGCCCCGATCCCCGTTCGGCGCGGATCGCGACGACGGTGCGCCGGCCGTGACGAGAGAATTCCGTTGAGAAATTTACGAATATTGCGATGCGTAGAACTTAGAATATTGGTTAATGGATCTGCGCCACAGGGTGCGGGTCCGCGCTGATTAAATTGACCTGAACTCGGTGACAGGGGCGCCGTCGCTGATGCCGAGGCTGAGGCGCCCGGCGCCGATGCGCAGGCGCAGGTGACGGTACGTCGCGAGATAATGCGACAGGCGGAAGCATGTGACCGGAACGGCGGCGGTACAATGCGGGGGGGCGGCGCCAGGCGCCGACAACGTACACGACACGATTTGACGTTCATGCGCCGGCAGGGCAAATTTCAGCTACGGAACAGTCCGCGGAGGGCGAAATGGCTGTCGACAGTGACATCGGAATGACAAAGGCCGAGATCAAGAAGCTGCTCTCTGTGTCGAAGAAGGAGCCGGTGAATTGTGCCATCGGACTTGGCAAGGATCAACAGGCGCTGCTGCTCCTGCACAAGAGCAAAGGGTCCGCCGCCCTGCTCAAGGATCTTGAGAAGGAGGCCGGCGGCGCGCTGAAGAACCCCTGCCATGGCACCGCCTCGGTCGACCCGGATACCGATGCGAAGCTCGTTGTCTTCACGGTCAACAAAGCCGCCAGCGGTCTCGCGGCGAGGCTGAAGAAGACGCTGAAGGGGACAGGCTTCAGCAAGGCCATCATCAAACTGGATGACGGCACCGTCGTGGAATCGGCCGAGGAAGAAGACGGCGAAACCGAGGTGCCGGCCGCGCCGCCGCCACCGGTACCAGCTGCCGCCGGCCCCGACGCGGAGGCGCTCGGCAAGGAACTCGCAGCCCTGATCCGCCGTATTCCGGAGGCCACGGCCGCCGACGCGTCGCTCAAGACCAGCCTCGGCAAGCTCGCGGCGGACGCCAACGTCAACATCAAAACCAACAACCTGAGTTATGCCGCCAATTCCATTGCCCAGTTGCGCGACGGCCTGCGAGACGCGCTGGACGCCGCCGGTGCCGGCGTCGGGCAGGTCACCCCGCCGGCCGCTGCCGTATCCGCCGCCCCGCCGCCCCCGCCGCCACCGCCGCCACAACCGGTCAGCGGCCCCGACGCGGAGGCGCTCGGCAAGGAACTCGCGGCCCTGATCCGCCGTATTCCGGAGGCCACAGCCGCCGACCCTTCGCTCAAGGCCAGCCTCGGCAAGCTCGCGACGGACGCCAACGTCAACATCAAAACCAATAACCTGCGCTATGCCGCCGATTTCATTGCGCAGTTGCGCGAGAGCCTGCGCGACGCGTTGGACGCCGCCGGTGCCGGCGTCGGGCAAGTGACGCCGCCTGCTGCCACCGCGCCAACCCCGTCCGCCGCCACCGCACCCACCGCCACCGCACCCACCGCACCCACCGCCCCCACCGCACCCACCGCCCCCACCGCACCCACCGCCCCGCCAGCCCCGTCCGCCGCCCCCCCCACGGACGCGCCGTCGTCCGGCCCCGTCAGCTTCGTCACGATGCAGAAATCCCGCCTGATCTGGGACACCGCGCGCAAGCGCGTCGCCTCCGAGATCGCCGAACTCAAGAAGCGTACGCTTGCCGAGTTCGAAGACGATCCCGAGGAAGCGCAGGTGATGGATGCTCTCGACCAGTTGGACGAGATCACCTCGACGCTGGACACACGGCTGCTCGACGCGCTGGACGATCTGCTGTCGGAGCAGGACCCGGTTAAGCACGCCGCGCTGCTGAAGGATGCCAAGGAACGTCCTGAACGACTACTCAAGCTTCGTGCAGTCCAATGAACTCGTGCAGAAGCTGGCCGGCGACACCCCGTTCGGGATGAAGCTCACGATCGGGCCGACGCTCGCCGCGACCGTCAAGGCGTTGCAGGCCAGCCTGCACTGAGGCGCGCAGCGGCCCGCACGGCAACGCCGTTGCCGTGCGGGCCGCCGTTCGGCGGCTACGCGTCCTTCTTGCCCAATGCCTCTTTCATGACCTCCGGCGAGTATTCACGCAGCTGATCGAGCACCGTCCATGCCGGACCCATGCCGATGGTTACTTTCTCGGCGAGATTGGCCGGGCCGCCGCTGGAAAATCCGATCGCGACGAGCGCAATCGTCGCAAACGCGTTGCCGGCGACCCCCCAGTTCTTTGAACCGACCGCATCGTTAATGGCCTCAAGCGCCGTTTTGAATTCCTCGTTGCTTTTCCGCCCGTCCTCGATACGCTTGATCATCGCAGGAATTTCTTTGTCGAACATCTTATAGAAATCCTGCTTGACCGTCAGGAATGCCGTCTTGCTCTTCACGACACCCTCCTCGATCTTATTGAAATCCTTGCCAGGATTCTTGCGCGCCGCATCGAGCGCGGCTTTGTTGTCCGCCAGCACCTTGTCGGCCGCATCCAACGACGTAACGAGAGCGTTCAGGTTGGTGCCCATGTTGTTCAGCACCACGTCGAGGCCGTCGAGCTTGCTCTTGTGGGTATCGGTCACACTCATCAGGCTGTTGATGGATGGAAACACGACCTCGCTCCAGCCGCCGGTGAGTCCGCCCGCGAAGCCGGAGGTGAAATCCTTTGCGGCGAACGTCTTCTTCTTGGCCTTCTTGTTCTCGTCCAGATAGGTTGCCTTGATGCCCGCTACGCCCTTCTTGAGCTCGGCCTCGACTTCCTCCGCCGATGCTGCGAGGTCCTTGATCTGCTTGCCCGCGCTCGCGACGGCGGCGACGATGCCGATGAGCGCCGGTACAAGGGTGGCCGGCGCGGCCGGGCTCGCGGCCGAGGACAGCGCCGCAACGCTGATGATGATGCCGACGAACGTGAAGGTCAGCTTGGCGCCGGCCTTGAACTTGTAGCGCTTGTAGTCGCCGAAGGTCGCCGCCTTCGCCGTGAAGAACTCCGCGATATCCTCGACCGCGACCGTCTCGCACTCCTTGCGCAGCGTCTCGCAGTCTTTCGCAAACTCCGCCTTGGCGTTCTCGACACCTTCCTTGTCGCCGTTCTTGTCCGCCTCCGCCGCCAGCCGCTCCCAATGGATCTGCCGTTTTGCCCACTCGCCGACCAGCCGTTCCGTGAGCTGGTTGACGTGATCGTGCAACTGGGACGAGAAGACGGAGTCCTCGGAAAATTTCTCCCACAATCCCTTCGGCACGTCGCACCAGTAGGCGACCGTGAGGCTGGTCAGCTTGATGTAGGTCGGCGGCGCCTTGAGCTTCGCGGCAACACCTTCCTCAAGCTTGCCGCGCTGATAGTAGTATTGCGCAGAGCTCTTGATCTGGTTCTCGTTACTGTGCTGCATCATTTCCAGCAGCTTGTCGCTTTCGATTTCCAATTTGGTGCGAAAGAGATTATTAAACCAGATCGCAGCTTTCGACCGTTTCTCGACCTGTTGCTTGCTGACCGCTCCGCTCACGTGCGCCTCCGTTCGTTGTAGGAACCTTGCCCAAAATTATCACTTTCGGAGATCATGATCGAGTCGATCCGACCGACATATGCGCCGCTGGGGAAACCTCGGGTGGCATTCCACGTGGGCGGCGTGCGCCGTGTCCTGCCCGCTCGTCGTATGGGCCGCGAATGCGCGTTACTGGGCGTGCAGCGGCACCAGATGCGACAGGAAAATCCTGGCACAGGCCTGCCAGGAAAAGCGTTCGGCATGCGCACGGCAGGCGTCGCGGTCCGCGTTCAGCGCGCGCAGGGCGGCAGCCTGCAGGTCGCTGTCCACCGCGCCCACCGTGGCGCCGGTGCCGGCCAGCACGTCCAACGGGCCGGTCACCGGGAAGGCCGCCACCGGCGTGCCGGCGGCCAGCGCTTCGAGAATCACCAGGCCGAACGTGTCGGTCAGGCTCGGGAAGACGAACACGTCGGCGGCCGCGTAGCAGCGCGCCAGTTCCTCGCCGTAGCGCGCGCCGGTGAAATGCACGTTCGGGTACTCACGCTGCAACTTTGCCCGTTGCGGCCCGTCGCCGACGATGATCTTCGAGCCGGGCAGGTCCAGATCGAGAAACGCCCGGATATTCTTCTCCACCGCCACCCGGCCGACGTTGAGGAACAGCGGGCGCGGCAGGCTGCCCCAATCCTCGATGGGTGGTTCGTGCGGCGCCGGCTTGAACAGCGACAGGTCCACGCCGCGCGTCCAGGGGCGGATGTTGGCGAAGCCGCGCGCGGCCAGTTCCATGCGCAGGCTGTGCGTCGCCACCATGACGCCGCTCGCCGCGCCGTGGAAGCGCCGCAGCCAGCGATACGCCAGATCGGGCGGCAGGCCGATGCGCGCCTGCACGTATTCCGGGAATTTCGTGTGGAATGAGGTGGTGAACGCGGCACCTCGTCGCACCGCCCAGGCGCGCGCGGCGTTACCGAGCGGGCCTTCGGTGGCGATGTGCATGGTGTTGGGCGCAAACGCCTCGATCAGCCGGCCCAGCTTGTGCGCCGGCAGCACCGCAAGCCTGATGTCCGGGTAGGTCGGCAGCGGCAGCGTTCGGAAGCGGTCAGGGCCGATCACCTCGACGGTGTGCCCCATTCCGCGCAGCTCCTCGGCCACGGTGGACAGCGTGCGGACCACGCCGTTCACTTGCGGCTTCCAGGCGTCGGTGACGATCAAAATGCGCGCGGGCGGCGTGATGACCGACGGTGCGATGCCGGAGAGGACACCGTGCATGAAACCGGCCGGCGCGACGGGCGCGTCGGAATCCAACAGGGTCATCGCGTCAGGCAGCGGCTGCTACGCTGGCGTTGCGCGGCGTGAAGAACGACAGCCGGTTCATCGCCGCCCAATCCACCAGTTCCAGCGTGCCGTCGTCATGCTCGACCAGCGCGGTGCAGCTTTCCACCCAATCGCCGTCGTTGATGTACAGCACGCCGCCGATCTCGTGCATTTCGGCATGGTGGATGTGGCCGCACACCACGCCGTCCAGGCCACGGCGACGGGCTTCGCCGGCCAGGGCTGATTCGAACCGGTCGATGGCCTTCACGGCTTCCTTCACCTGCCGCTTCAGCCACGCCGACAGCGACCAGTACGGGTAGCCCAGGCGGCGGCGCAGCGCGTTGAACACCGTGTTGCAGGCGAGTGCCGCGTTGTACGCCCAGTCGCCGAGCAGGGCGAGGAACTTGGCATAGCGCACCACGCTGTCGAACTCATCGCCGTGCATGACCAGCAGGTGGCGGTTGTCGGCGGTGACATGCACCGCTTCCTTGCGCAGCTTCACGCCGGCGATCTCCAGGCCCATCGGCAGCCAGGCGCGGAACATCTCGTCGTGGTTGCCGGGGATGTAGGTCACCTCGGTGCCCGACCGCGCGTGGCGCAGGATCAGGCGCAGCACCTCGTCGCAGCCCTCGTCCCAGTACCAGGATTTGCGCAGGCGCCAGCCATCGATGATGTCGCCGACCAGATACAGCTTCTCGCAGCTCATGCGGCCCAGGAAATCGCTGAGGAAATCGCTGCGGCAGCCGCGGGTGCCCAAGTGCACGTCAGATATGAACACAGTGCGGTATCGCAATGCGCTGTGTTGGCTGGGGGCAGTGGCGTTCATGCGGCCCGCCGTGATCGAGGAGTTTCCCCAGGGCACGTGCCGTGGGTTCCCGCTACGCTGGTATCGCAGCAGGCCGGGCCAGCAGATACTTCAGGCATCGAGTCGCGCATGTGAAGATTGGATGACCTTGAACAATACTATGCCGTTTCAAGAAGATAACCAAAGTGACGCGGTAATGTCATCACTTTGACATCAAACTTGGCGAGGGTGAACGTTTGTAGCTGACATAGGGATGACGAGTCGCCATGCCCGGACCGCTCCTGCGACGCAGCCGGCGGCGGCGCGTATGCTGATCGTGTACAACCCGACCGCCGGACGGCGCCGGGCGCAACGGCTCTGGCGCGTGCTCGACGTCATGGCCGCCAACGGCGTGCGCCTGGAGCTGGCGGAGACCCGACACGCCGGCCATGCGACGGAGCTGGCGCGGCAGGCGGCGGCCAGCGGCGCGCGGCTGGTGGTCGCCGCCGGCGGCGACGGCACCATCGCCGAGGTGGCCAACGGCTTGAACGGGTCCACCTGCATGCTCGGCGTGGTGCCGCTGGGCACCGCCAACGTGCTGGCGCACGAGCTGGAGCTGCCGTTCGATCCGCGCGCGGTCGCCGCCGCGCTGGCGTTTGGCCGCACCCGCGACGGTCTGGCCCGGCATCGCCACAGGGGCCGAACGGCTCGCGCGTGTTCGTGCAGATGCTGGGGGCCGGGTTCGACGCGCAGGTGGTGCAGAAGCTGCCGCTGCTGCTGAAACGTGCGCTCGGCCGCTCAGCCTATGTCGCGCAGTCGATGCGCGAACTGGCGCGTTACCGTTTCGGGCGCATCGGGATCATGGTGGACGGGGTGGCGACCGATGCCGGCAGCATCATCGTCAGCAAAGGGCATTTCTACGGCGGCACCTACCTGCTGGCCCCGGGCGCCTCGCCGACCGCGCGCGGCTTCACGGTGGCGCTGTTCGACCGCTCCGGCCCATTTTCAGCGATGCTGTATGGCGCGGCGCTGCCGCTGAACCTGATTCCGCGCATGCCTGGCCTGCGCCTTCTGCGTGCGTCCGAGATCGTCATCACATCGGAATCGGTGCCGGCGCAGACCGATGGCGACCCGGCCGGCAGCGCGCCGCTGACGGTGCGCGACGCGCCGACGCCGATCCACGTGGTCGTGAGCGGCTAGCGCTAGCGGGCCTGCTGGATGGCCGACAGGATCCACCGCCCGCCCGGCGCGCGCAGGAACGTCCAGATCTCGGTGGCCGTGACATGCTCGACGAGGCTGCCGTCCACCACGCGCCCGACCATGTCGCGCGTCACGTCCACCATCGAGAATTGCATCGCGACGGTGGCGTATTCGCGGTTGCCTTCGGACCATGCCTCGGCCAGGTCGCCCTTTTGCAGCCGGACGTCGCCGACGCTGTTGCGCACGCCGCGGCTGGTCTGCTCGCCGAGCTGCTCGGCGAAATAGCTGACCATTTCGGGCGTCGCGATGGCGCGCATCGTGTTCAGGTCATGCGCCGACCACGCCGCCTGCACCGCCTTCAACAGCTGCTCGAACGCCGTGTAGTCGGCCGACGTGATCTGGATGGCGTGTCCGGCGGGCGTGCCGGAGAGCGGCGCGCGGGGCTGGGCGCGCCCCATGTCCATGCGCGCGAACGTCCCGCCGCCCGCCGCCACCGGCTGGCCGAGCACGCGGCGCAGCAGCCAGCGGACCAGCATCACCAGCAGGAAGATCTGCAGCAGGAACCCAAGGAACCCGAAGCCGCCGTGGATGCCGCCGAACATGCCGTGGCCGAACAGCATCCCGCCGATGCCGGCGCCGACCAGCCCGCCCAGCAGCCCCGACATGAACGGCGAGCCACCGCGATAGCCATAGCCTGGCGCGGCGAAGCCGGGCGCGCCGTAGGATGGTGTCCCCTGCGGCGTCAGGCTGCGCTGGAGCGGCGCTGCGCCATACGGCGAGGTGCTGGTGCCCGGCGGCGCCATGTAGGTCTGCGTGCCCCGGCTGCCGAAGGACAGGCCGTCGCCCGCGCGCGCCATGGCGAGCCCGGGCGCCAGGGTCAGGGCTACGGCGACGAGGATGGCGGCGATGAAGCGGCGGCGGCGCATAGCGGGCTCACAGTGGTTGCGATTGCAACCTTATATGGGACGTGCGCGCCCGGTTCGCAGGGGGCGCGTCATGCGCCCGCGATGGTCAGCCCTTCGACGCGGATGGTCGGCGCATCGGTGCCGCGACGGAAGCGCAGGTCGTTGGCCGGGATCAGATGAGCGAACATCTCCAGCAGATTTCCGGCAACCGTGAGCTCGGCGACCGGCTCGGCGATGGCGCCGTTGCGGATCATGAAGCCGGCGGCGCCGCGGCTGTAGTCGCCGGTGATGCCGTTGACTCCCATGCCGATCAGCTCGGTGACGTACAGCCCCTCGCGGATATCGGCCATCAGCTCGGCCGGCGTCATAGCGCCCGGCCGCATGTACAGGTTCGTGGCCGAGGGCGAGGGCGGCCCGCCAGTGCCGCGGCTGGCGCTGCCGGTGGTTCGCAAACCCAATTGCCGGGCGCTGCGCGTGTCCAGCAGCCAGGTCATCAGCACGCCGTCCTCGACCAGCATCCGCTGGGCCGTCGGCACGCCCTCGCCGTCGAACGGGCGGGAGCGCAGGCCGCGCCGGCGGCGCGGGTCGTCGACCACGTCCACGCCTTCCGGCAGGATGCGGGTGCCGAGCTTGTCCTTCAGGAACGTGGTGCCGCGTGCCACCGCGGCGCCGTTGATGGCGCCCGACAGGTGGCCGAGCAATGAGGACGACACGCGCGGATCGTACACCACCGGCAATTTCGCCGTCTTCGGCCGCGTCGGATTGAGGCGGGAGACGGCTTTTTCGCCGGCGGCATGGCCGATCGCGGCGGCATCCTCCAGGTCCGCCAGATGGACTGTCGAGCTGTAATCGTAGTCGCGCTGCATGCCCGTACCGCTGCCGGCCACCACGCTGGCGGACACCGAATGGCTGGTGCGCGCATAGGTCGCGGCGAAGCCGGCGGAGCTGACCAGCACGATTTCGGCACGGCCGAACGAGGCGTCGGCGCCCTCGCTGTTGGTCACGCCCGGCACCGCCCGCGCCGCATCCTCGGCCACCGAGGCGCGCGCGACCAGCTCCTCGGCGCTCGGCTCGGCCGCGTCGCACAGATCGAGCGGCCCGGCGTCCTCGGCATGCGCCTCTTCGGCCAGCCAGGAATACGGATCTTCCGGCACCACGCGTGCCATCGCGACCGCACGCTCGGCAAGTGCCGTGAAGCCGGCCGGATCGACGGCGGTGGAGGAGACGATGGCCGAACTGCGGCCGACGAACACCCGCAGGCCGAGGTCGCGGCTCTCCGAGCGTTCCAGATGCTCGATACGGCCGAGCCGGCGCTGCACGCCCAGCGACGTGCCGCCGACCAGGATCGCATCGGCGGCATCCGCCCCGGCCGCGCGGGCGCGGTCGAGGAGGTTCGACAGCAGATCGATATGGCTCATACCTATGTCCTCGCCCGACGCCTCATGCCGCCAGCTGGTCGATGATCACCGATACCGGGGGAACGCGTCCCGCCGGTCCGAGTGCCGCCAGCGTCGGTGCGGCGCGGAACAGGCGCCCGGCGGCGGCCTGGACGTCCGGGATCGTCACGGCGTTGATCTTGGCCACCGTCTCGGCGGTCGGCACGATGCGGCCGAACACCTGCATCTGGCGGGCGAGCTGCTCGCAGCGGCTGCCGGTGCTCTCCAGCGACATCAGCAGTCCGGCCTTCACCTGCGCCCGCGCCCGGCTGAGCTCGGCCTCGTTCACCGTGTGCTGGACCTTGCGCAGCTCCTCCAGCGTCACCGGCATCAGCTCCGCCGCCTCGCTCTCGCCGGTGCCGGCATAGATGCCGAACAGCCCGCCATCCATGGCCGGCGCGGTGAATGAGTATACGCTATACACAAGTCCGCGCTTCTCCCGCACCTCCTGGAACAGCCGCGACGACATGCCGCCGCCGAGCAGCGTGGAGAGCAGCATGGTCGGGTAGAAATCCGGGTCGGCGTAGGCGACCGAGGGGAAGCCGAGCACGATATGCACCTGGTCGAGGTCGCGCGCCTCGCGGAATTCGCCGCCGGCATAGCGGCCGGGCTGCGGGCCGGGCACGGCGGCCGCCGGCAGGTCGGCGAAGTGGCGCTGGACGAGGTCCAGCACATGCTCGTGATCGAGGTTGCCGGCGGCGGCGACCACAGTGTTGCCAATGGTGTAGTGCCGCTTCATGTAGCCGATCAGCGCCTCGCGCGGCAGCGCGCGGATGATGTCCTCGGTGCCCAGCACCGGGCGGCCCATCGGCTGGCCCGGGTACGCCGTCTCCTGGAAATGGTCGAAGATGATGTCGTCGGGCGTGTCGTTGGCTTGCCCGATCTCCTGCAGGATCACGCCGCGCTCGCGCTCCAGCTCGTCGCGGTCGAACGCCGAGTGGGTCAGGATGTCGCCGATGATGTCGGCGGCCAGCGCGGTGTCGTCCTTCAGCACCTTCACGTAATACGCGGTCTGCTCGCGTGCGGTGTAGGCATTGATATGGCCGCCAACCGCCTCGATTTCCTCGGCGATTTCGGCCGCACTGCGCCGCTCGGTGCCCTTGAACGCCATGTGTTCGAGGAAGTGCGAGACGCCGTTCTCCTCGGCGGTCTCGTTGCGGGTACCGGTGGCGACATAGGCGCCAAACGAGACGGTCTCCACCCGGTCCATCTGCTCGGTGACGACGGTCAGGCCGGACGGCAGGGTAGAGACGCGGATTGCGCCCGATGGGTCGCTCATTTGGTATTCCTCAGGACGGCGGCGCGGACGCGCGCCTCAATGGTGGCAAGGTCGTTGGGCGCGTGGGTATAACGCTCCGTTCTGTCATATAGGTCGGCGAGCCGCGCGGGCAGAGGGGGGCGTTCGCCCGTCGCACGTTCCATTGCGTCGGGGAATTTCGCCGGGTGCGCGGTGGCCAGCGCGACCATCGGCACGCCATGGCCACAGGGATCGGCGCGGCCGCCGGCGATCCCGATCGCCGAATGCGGGTCGGCGAGGTAGCCGCAGGCGGCGTGCAGCCGGCGGATCTCCGTCAGCGTGCCGGCATCGTCGAGGCGGAAGCCATGGAAATACGCGCGTGCGCGCTCCCAGGCCGGGTGCGGCACGTCCATGCGCCCGGTGGCGCGGAAGCGGGCCATCACATCGGCGGTGGCTGCCGGATCGCGGTCCATCAGCTCGAACAGCAGGCGCTCGAAGTTGGAACTGACCTGGATGTCCATGCTTGGCGACAGGCTTGGTTCAACACCGCGCATGGACATGTCATTGGCGTCGAGGAAGCGGGCCAGGATGTCGTTGCGGTTGGACCCGACGACGAGGCGCGCCACCGGCAGCCCCATGCGCCGCGCCACCCAGCCGGCCAGCACGTTGCCGAAATTGCCGGTCGGCACGCTGAACGCCACTTCCCGCTGCGGCGCGCCGAGGGCCAGGGCGGCGGCCACGTAGTACGGCACCTGGGCGGCCACGCGAGCCCAGTTGATGGAGTTGACGGCCGAGAGGTTCAGGTCGCGGCGGAACGGCGCGTCCGCGAACATCGCCTTCACGAGATCCTGGCAATCGTCGAAGGTGCCGTCCACGGCGATGTTGGTGATGTTGGGCGCCAGCACGGTCGTCATCTGCCGCCGCTGCACCTCGCTGGTGCGTCCGGCCGGGTGAAGGATCACCACGTCCACCCGGTCGCGATCGGCCAGGGCGGCGATGGCCGCCGACCCGGTGTCGCCGGAGGTGGCGCCGACGATGGTCACGCGCTCGTCGCGCTCGGCCAGCACGTGGTCGAACAGGCGGCCGAGCAGCTGCATCGCCATGTCCTTGAAGGCGAGCGTCGGGCCGTGGAACAGCTCCAGCGCCCAAAGCCCGGTGTCGAGCTGGACGAGGGGCACTGTCGCGGGATGGCCGAAACCGGCGTAGGCTTGCGCGCACAGCGCCTGCAACGTGGTGTACGGCACGGCGGCGCCGACGAAGGGCTGGATGACGCGGGCGGCCAGCTCGGGGTAGGGCAGGCCGCGCATGGCCCGCCAGTCGCTGGCGCCGAATTCAGGCCAGGCTTCGGGCACGTACAGGCCCCCATCCTCGGCCAGCCCGGCCAGCAGCACGCCGGAGAAATCGCGCACGGGCGCTTGCCCGCGGGTTGAGACATAGCGCATGCGAGGCCTAGCCTTGAGCGGTGGGACGTAAGGCGGATTGATGGGACAGGATGCGGGCCGGATCAATGACCGTATCGGCGGGCAACATGGCTGACACGCAGATCGGCGAGCAGATCGCCGCCCTGAAGCAGCGCCAGACGGACGGCGCGGCGCGCTTCGACGCGCTCGACGAGGCTCTGCGCGAGGAACTGTCGGCCGTCGCGGCGGCGGGCAGTGGCGCGGTGCCGGAGGTGGCGTGGGCCGACATCGCCGCCGGCACGGTGCCGCCGGCGCTTCTGGCGCGGGTCCGCAGCGCCGGCTGCGTGGTGGTGCGCGGCGTATTCCCGGCATCCCAGGCGACCGCGTGGGACGGTGAAATCGCCGACTACCTGGCCCGCAACGACGCCGACGGCCGCACCCGCGCGCGGATCGGCGCGGACCGCTACGCCAAGCGCTGGCGGGGCGGCCGACCCCAGATGTATTCGGTCTACTGGTCCGCCCCGCAGGTGCAGGCCCGCCAATCGGCCGCACTGGCCGGCGTGCGTGCCTGGCTGAATGGGCTGTGGCGGGCCGGCGATACGTTCGACCCGTCGGCGGACTGCACCTACGCCGACCGGGTCCGCCGCCGCGCGCCGGGCGATAGCACGCTCGCGCTCGGCCCGCATATCGACGGCGGCACGGTGGGGCGCTGGCTCGGCCAGGGCGCGCATCCTTACCGCGCCGTGTTCGCGGGCGGCGGCTTCGACCCGTTCGACGCAGAGGGCCGCACGGCACCACCGGATGCCGCCGAGGCCAACGCGTGTGGCGTGTTCCGCGCCTGGCAGGGCTGGACGGCGCTGACCGCGCAAGGGCCGGGCGACGGCACGCTCCAGGTGTTGCCGATCGCCCGCGCCATCGAATGGGTGCTGCTGCGTCCGTTCGCGGCCGACGTGCCGGCTGCCTCGCTGTGCGGCGCCGAAGCCGCCTCGGCGCTGTGGCTCACGCCGCAATGGCATGCGACGCTGCTGCAGGCACTGGTGCCGATCCCGCGCGTGGCGCCGGGCGACACGGTGTGGTGGCATCCCGATTTGATCCATGCGGTCGAGGCCGTGCATGGCGGTACGACCGAGAGCAACGTGATGTATATCCCGGCCGCCCCGGACTGCCCGCGCAACCGGGCGTTCCTGGCCCGCCAGCTGCCAAGTTTTATCAGCGGCAGCAGCCCGCCGGATTTTCCGGCCGACCATTTGGAAACCGACTTCGCCGGCCGCGCTGGCGCGGCGCTGCTCACGCCGCTCGGCCGCCGCCAGATGGGCATCGACTGACCGCCGACGCGCCTGATCCAGATCAGCGCGCGGCTTTGCCCGTGCCGCCATATTGGCGTTGAGCGCCACCGCGATCGAATGGATGGTCTCGCGGCCGGGCTGACTGCCATCGCCGTCAGCGGCGACCGTCAGCATTTCAGGGTCCCTTGAAAATACCATACAGTACAGTATCTCATGGCGGAGATTATCGCTCGGAGAGTTTCATGCTTGCGTCGACGACCGATTTCCGCCTGCTCGGCCTCTCCGGCAGCATACGGAGGGAATCAACCAACACGGCAATCCTGCGCACCTTGGCCGAAAAGTTGGATCGCACGGTGTCGCTCACTCTGTTCCCGCTCGGCGACATCCCTCCCTACAACGACGACCTGGATGGCGAACGGCCACCGCAGGCGGTGCGGACATTCAAGGAGGCCATTGCCCAAAGCGACGGCATCATCCTCTGCTCGCCGGAATACAATCACGGCATGTCCGGCGTGCTGAAGAACGCGCTCGACTGGGCCTCGCGGCCGACCTTCTTGTCGCCGCTCAGGAACAAGCCGGCTTTGCTCATGGCATCGTCGCCGGCCTATGTCGGCGGTGCGCGCGCGCATGCGCAGATGCTGGAGACGCTTTCCGCGGCACTGGCGCGCGTCGTGGTTCGGCCGCAGGTCGTCATCGCCGGCACGATGCAGAAAATCGTGGATGGAAAGCTCGTCGACGAGAGCACCATCAAGTTCTGCCTGGAGGCGATCGACGACCTGTTGACGGAGATCCGATTGCGGTCGCGACAGGCTGCGTGACACGCGGCATGGGCGGCGTTGCCACCGAGGAGCGGCACGAACAGTCGCGGCGGACGCGGCGGGGCGAGGAACGCGATGAGCTGCTTCGTGCCCGTGCGTCCGAGCTATTCCTGGAACGGGGTTACGACGGCGTCACCGTTGACGACATCGTGCGTGACGTCGGCGGCTCGAAGACCAACGTCTATACCTTCTACGGCGGCAAGGACGGGTTGTTCCTTGCTGCCATGGAGGAGACGGTCAACGACCTCGCCCTGCCACTCAGGCGGTTGAGGCTCAGCGGCCTCTCCCTTGAGCGCGGACTCAAGAAGTTTGCGACGACGTTGCTTGCCGTTCTGCTGCAGGAGCGTCATCTGGCATTCCAACGCCTGGTGATCGCGGAGGCAGTGCGGCATCCCCAGGTCGGGCTGAGCTGGTATCGGAATGGTCCTGCCGCGACACGTGCCATTCTGGAGGACTTTCTCGTGGAGCAGAAGGCGCTCGGCATGGTGCGGTCGGATGCCGACCCCGCCCGAACCGCCATGCTGTTCCACGACATGGTCGCCTTCGACCTGCTGAACCGGTCCATGATGGCGATCGACGGCGGCCCGCGGCCGCGCGACGTTGCAACGACGATCCGGTTCGCGGTCCACGTACTGCTCGACGGCGTCGGCCAGCGAAGCGCGGGCGACGGCGCGTGATGGCACGAGACGGCGGGGCAGGTGCCGGCCGCTGAAGCCGGACGAGGATGAAGCTGCCTTCGACGGGCATCGTCTTCGCCCTCCCATGCCGGAGCTGGCGGGCGTTGCGGGCGGGCTCCTTACCTCGGTTCAAATGCTCGCAGGAGCTCTCGCAAGCACGCTGATCGCGCTGCTCTTTCCGCATTTCGGCGCTTTGGCCATGACAGGAACAATGGCTGCCTTTGCGCTCGCCGCGCTTGCCGTCTACCGGCCTTACATTCTGCGACACCGGACCCAGCCACGCGGTATGGCGGCAACGCTGGACTGAAGTTGTCGTGTATGTCGGCTTATCGCTACCGGCCCGCGATCGGTTGCGCAGACGCGATTCCACGCTACACGCTCGACGGTGATGACCGTCGCACGCGCAATGTCGCTTCGGGACGTGGCCCGCCTGCCGGGGCTGTTGCTCGTCGTCGTCGCGCTCGCCGTTCAGCTGGCGGCGGCGAGCGTGGTGCTGCCGGTGGGCGCCGCCCGCGCCGAGGGGTTCGACCGGCTGCTGGCGGCGTCGATCTGCCATGACGATGCCGGCGCCGCCGGCCAGGGCGGCACACCGGCGCATCACCACGCGCCGGACTGCGCGCTCTGCCCGCTCTGTCAGGCGATCGCCCATGCCGGTGTTCTGCTCGGCCCGCCGGTGTTCGCCTGGGCGCGGCTGGCTGTTTCGGTCGCGCGCATCGTGGTGCTGCCGCCCGCCCGCGCGCCGCCCGCGCGCTTCGCGCTTGCCACCTTCGCCCGGGGTCCGCCCGCCCTGATCTGAACGGCCTGCCGCCGCCGGCGCCCGCGCGCCGGCATCTGCCGCCTTCCGATCATTGGGATCATTCCTGTGTACAGACATATCCGCGCCGCCGCGCTGGCATCCGCCATCGTGCTCGGCTTGCATACCGCGCCCGCCGCCGCCCACGCCATCTCCGGCGTGCGCGTGTTCCCTGTCACCCTCACCTTCGACGACCCCGGCGTCGCCGACGAGGCGACGCTGCCGCAGGTCATCTATCAGCCGGAGCCCGGCTCCAGCCGCACGCAGCTCCAGTACCAGTACGACAAGACCATCACGCCGAACACGGCGCTGATCCTCAACAACGGCTATGACTGGCTGCACGCCAAGGGCACCAAGGACCGCTCCGGGTTCGAGAATGTCGTCATCACCGGCAAATGGCAGGCCTGGGTGCAGCCGGACCATGAATTCATCCTCTCGCTGGGCGTTCAGGAGGAGTTGAACGGCGGCTACGCCACGCAGCAGATCGGCGGCAACGCCACCGGTTCGACCTCGCCGACGGTGTATTTCGGCAAGGGGGCGGGTGACCTGCCGATCGGCTATTTCCGCCCGCTCGCCATCACCGGCGAACTCAGCTACGCGATTGCCGACCACAAGCTGAACTCGGCGGACGATAACAATGGCGCCCCGAACTCCTGGACCGGTGGCCTCTCCATTCAGTACAGCATCCCGTACCTGGAATCACAGGTGAAGGATTTCGGGCTGCCCGACTTGATCGGCCGGCTGATCCCGCTGGTTGAATTCGGCTACTACTCACCCGCGAGCAAGGACCCGAACGGTCCGGAGACGCTGACCTACGCCGCCGGTGCCATCTGGCTGGGCGACACCTTCCAAGTCGGCCTCGAGGCGTTGATTCCCGGCAACAAGGCGGCTGGGAAAAACATCGGGGGAATCGTGCAGGTCCACTATTTCTTCGACGACCTCTTCCCCAACAGCCTCGGCAAGCCGCTGCTGCCATGACCCGCACGCTGAGAAAGGATATGCCATGTTTCGTTTAGTCCCCGTGGCCGTCGTCGCGTTGCTGTTGGGTGCCACCAGCGCCGACGCACATGCATTGCTGCAGAAGGCGTTCCCACCGGTGGGCAGTACCGTGACTGCCGCGCCGGCCGAAATGTGGTTGCGGTTTTCCGAGGCGGTGGAACCGGCGTTCTGTACCGTCGCAGTGCGCAACGCGGCCGGCGTCGACTTCGTCGCCGGCAGCCCGCACACGGCACCGAATAACGGCCGACAGCTTGTGGTCGGGCTGAAGACCCTGTCGCCTGGCACCTACGCGGTGGAATGGCACGCGACGTTGGTGGACACCCACAAGACCGAAGGCACGTATCGCTTCACTGTGGCGCCGTAACATGTTCAACGGCGCGCTGCCCCCGTTCGGGATCGACACGCTGCATCTGGTGCTCGTGCTGGTGCGGGCGGTGTGGCTCGCCGGGCTGCTGTCGGCCGCCGGGGCGCTCACGTTCGTCGCCCTGGAAGGCGATGCGGCGATGCGTATCCGGTTGCCGCTGCAACGCCTGACGCTGGCAAGCCTCGCGGTGGCGGGGGTGGGCTGGGTCGGCTGGGTGGCGGTGCAGACCGCCGTGATGGGCTCGGCCGCCGGCATCGCTGCGATGCTGGCGGCGCTGCCGGTGGTGTTGGGCCAAACCGCGTTCGGCCACATCGCGGTCGCGCAGCTGGCGCTGCTGACGCTGACGGCGGCGGTGCTGCCGCTGGCGGGCCGCGCCTGGGGGCGGTGGGTCGCGGCACTGCTCGCGATGGCCGCCGTGGCACTTGCGGTCGGGCATCTGCATGCCTGGGCCATGACGGAGGGGCTGGCGCCGCTGACGGTCGCCGCGTTGGCGCATGTGCTCGGCGTGGCGGCGTGGCTGGGCGGGCTGCTGCCGCTGCGGCTGCTGATCGGCAGCGTCTCACCCGCCCATGCCGCCGCCGCCGCGCGGCGGTTCTCCAACCGTGCCGGTATTTTCGTGGCGTTGCTGGTGGCTGGCGCGCTCGTCCAGGGCTGGGAGCTGCTGGGCGGGCTGCCCGGCATCCTGGGCACCGCCTATGGCTGGGTCGCCATTCTGAAAGCTGTCCTGCTGGTCGTGCTGCTGGTGTTCGCGGCGCTCAACCGCGCCCGGCTGACGCCGGCGCTCGCCCGGCCGGACCCGGCACCGGCGCGCACGGCGCTGCTGCGTAACATCGCCATCGAGACCTGGCTGGGGTTGGCGGCGGTGACGGCTGCCTCGCTGCTCGGCTCCTTGCAGCCGGGCATGCACGCCCAGCCGGTATGGCCGTTCACGTTCCAGATCAGCATGGCGCCGCTGCGCGACGATGCGGGCCTGTTGCGCAGCGTCATCTTCGGCGGGCTGGCGCTGGTGGCGGCAGTGGCGGTGGCGGTGGGGCTGCTGATCGGGCTGCGCGGCCGGTGGCGCTGGCTGGCGTTGGCGCTGCCGGTCGTCGTCGCGGTGATCATGGCGCCGCGGCTGGCGCCGTTGTTCGTGCCCGCCGTGCCGACCAGCTTCGCCACGTCACCCACCGGCTTCGCAGCGACCGCGATCGTCGATGGCGCGGGCCTGTACGCGCAGCACTGCGCAAGCTGCCACGGGGCGGACGGGCGCGGCGACGGCCCGGAGTCGCGCGCGCTGCCGGTGCCGCCCGGCGACCTCACGGCGGCCTATCTGTGGGAGCATCCGGACGGGGAACTGTTCTGGTGGCTCAGCCATGGCATCGAGGCGCCATTCGGCGGCCCCGCCATGCCCGGCTTCGCGGCCACGCTCGATGACGATGCGCGCTGGCACCTGATCGACTACCTGCGCGCGCACAACGCCGGTGCCGCGCGGACGGCGGCCGATGCCGGGGAGCGGCCAGACCGTGCGCCGGATTTCGCCGCCGACTGCGACGACGGGCGCAGCGTCGGCCTGCCGGATCTGCGCGGTCGGCTGGTGCGCGTGGTTTTCCAGGGCGACGGTGCCGCGCCGAGCCGCGTGGTGGAACCGCCGGGCGTCGGCGTCAGCATCGTGCTGGTCGCCCGTGACGATACCCCCGCGCCGGCCGGCGTCTGCGTCGTCAGCGACCCCGCCGTGCGGGAAGCCTATGCCATCGCCACCGGGCTGGCGCCGGCGGCGCTGGACGGCAGCGAGGTGCTGATCGACCAGAACGGCTGGCTGCGGGACGTGGTGCCGGCACACATCGACAGCGCCGAGCTGGCGAACACGTTGCGGCGTATCGCCGCGTCGCCGCTTGCCGCGGGCGCGGTGCCCGAACACATGCATCATCACGGATGAAACAAGGACGCCCCGGGATGATAACCGACACCGACTTGTTGCCGCCCCCTGGCGGGCTGACGCTGGAACCCTCCGCTTCCGGCGCCGCCGACCGCATCGCCGCCGCCGATCACGCCGCCCGCCACTGGACGGCCGAGGAGCCGGGGGAACTGCGCCCCGGCACCGCCGCGCACCGTGACGCGGTCTGCCGCATGTTCCGCGAGACCTTCAACCCGTACAAGCCCTCGATCATCGACTGGCCGAAGCTGGACGACGAGGCGCGCGAGCGGCTGATCACGCTGCCGATCTGGGACATCGCGGTGCAGACCGAGGGCAAGGCCCGCCTGCGCATGCTGTCCTACGCCCGTGCCGCCACCGACAAGCAGTGGGGCGCCGCCGTCGAGCTGAACGGGTGGGAGGAGGGGCGACACAAGAAGGTGCTGTCCAACCTCGTGGCCGCCTACGGCATCCGGCTTGCGAAGGAGCCGCCGTATATCGAGCCGCGTGACACCGAATGGGCGTACCTCGTCACCGGCTTCAGCGAGTGCGTCGACAGTTTCTTCGCCTTCGGCCTGTTCGAACTTGCCCGCCGCTCCCGCTTCTTCCCGCCCGAGCTGATCGAGACGTTCGAGCCGGTGATGCAGGAGGAATGCCGGCACATCCTGTTGTTCGCCAACTGGCTGGCGGCCCATCGCGCCACGATGCCTTTGTGGTGGCGGCCGTGGTTCGAGTTGCGGGTGGCGGCTGTCTGGGTGTTCCTCGGCTGGGAGCGCATGGGCGTCGCGCGCAGCATGGACGATGCCGGCGGCACGGTTGAGCAGGACAGTAATTTCACGCTCAAGGGCAGCAAGGCGGTCAGCAACACGGATGTCGATGTAGCCGAGCTGATGGGGCTGTGCCTGTCCGAGGACGCCCGCCGCTTCGCCGGCTACGACCGCCGCCTGCGCCGCCCGACGACCGCGCCGGCCCTGGCGCGCTTCGCCCGCCGCATCCTGGGATGGCGGCGGCGGAAACCTCAACCTTAGGAGATATCTCATGCGACGCCTGCTGCTCGCCGTCACCTTGCTCGCCGCGACCCCGGCCTTCGCGCAGACGCCGGGCATCCAGGTCGACCAGCCCTGGGCGCGCGCCACGCCGGGGGCCGTGAGGTCGGGGGCGGTGTACCTGACGGTCACCGACCACGGCGCGCCCGACACGCTGACCGGCGTCAGCACGCCGGTCGCCGGCATGGCGATGGTGCATGAGAGCTTCGAGGAAAACGGCGTCAGCAAGATGCGCATGCTCGACGGCGTGAAGCTGGCGCCGAATGCACCGGTGGCGCTGAAGCCGGGCGGCATGCACATCATGCTGACCGAACTCAAGCAACCGCTGCGCGTCGGCGGCACGTTCCCGCTGACGCTGAGCTTCGCCCACGCGGCGCCGGTGACGGTGACGGTCAAGGTCCTGGCGATCGGGGCACCCGGCCCGGTGGCCGGGACGCCCGGCGGCGGCGCCGGTGGCATGGCCAATATGCCGGGCATGAAGCCGTGAGGCGCGGCCCGGCCATTCGCGATTAAGCGTAGCAAAGGCTCCGGGAACGGGCGAAAACTTGGGGAATGCCGTTCCCGTCCTGGCTGCCGATCCTGCTCGGCATTCTTACCGCCGTCGGGCCTGTCTCGACCGATATGTATCTGCCGGCGTTTCCCGCTATCGAGGCGACGTTCGGCGGTGTTGCCGGCAGCGCGCAGATCACGCTGGCGACATGGTTCGTTGGCCTCGCGATCGGGCAGATCACACAGGGACCGCTGTCGGACCGGTTCGGCCGGCGCTGGCCGCTGATCGGCGGCACGGCGCTGTACACGCTGGCCTCGGTCGGCTGCGCGCTGGCGCCGGACCTGCTGACATTGTCGCTGATGCGGCTGCTGGCGGCGCTCGGTGGCTCGGCGAGCATGGTGGTGCCGCGCGCCGTCGTGCGCGACCTCGCCGACGGGCATGCGGCGGCGCGGCTGATGAGCCGGCTGATGCTGGTGATGGGTGCCGCGCCGATCCTGGCCCCGTCGCTGGGCGGGCTGGTGCTGAAGGTGGCCAACTGGCACGCGATCTTCTGGCTGGCGGCGGTGTACGGCGGGCTGTGCTGCGTGGTGGTGTGGCTGGTCCTGCCGGACACGCTGCCGCCGCAGAACCGCGTCCGCAACAGCATCGGCGCGCAGTTCGGCCGCTACGTGCACATCTCCAGGGAACGGAGCTTCCTGAGCCACGCCAGCATCGGCGGCTTCGCGATGTTCGGGCTGTTCGGCTATGTCGGCGGCTCGCCGGACGTGTTCATCAACCGGTTCCATCTGACGCCGACGGCGTTCGGCGCGTTGTTCGGCGCCTGTGCGTTCGGCCTGATCGGCGCTTCGCAGGCCAATCCGCGGCTGCTGCGCCGCTACGGGTCGAGCCTTGTTCTGCGCTCGGCCGTGCGGGTTTTCCTGGTCGCCACGATCGTTCTGGCCGGGCTGGCGGTCGCCAATATCGGACCGTGGTATCTGCTGGCGCTGCCGCTGCTGACCTGCACGAGTTGCATGGGCATCACATTGCCGAACGCCACTGTCGGCGCGCTGTCGCGCCACGCGGGGCATGCGGGCAGCGCGTCGGCCCTGATGGGCACCATGCAGTACGGCTTCGGCGCGATCAGCGGCGTGCTGGTAGGCGCAGCCAGCGACGGCACCGCGCGGCCGATGGCCTTCCTGCTTCTGTTCGGCGCGTTGGGTGCGGTGATCGCGGATCTGTGCCGGCCAACGCGCAATGATACTGTTTCAGCAAGATGACACGGAGCAAGCGATGACGATGATCGTCGGCATTCCGGCCTGCACGAAGCAGATCGGTGAACTGGTGCAGCACGCTACCCCGGCCCGCTACGGCGCAGCCCTGATGGCCGCCGCCGGCGCCGTGCCGATCCTGCTGCCGC
Source organism: uncultured Pseudomonadota bacterium (assembly GCA_963764895.1). GTDB lineage: Bacteria > Pseudomonadota > Alphaproteobacteria > Acetobacterales > Acetobacteraceae > CAVXUK01. The sequence continues at coordinate 73,837 of CAVXUK010000004.1, read as the reverse complement.
CGGTGGGCGAGGGATTGCTGGCGGTGCTGGACCGCATCGACGGCCTGCTGCTTTCCGGCAGCCCCAGCAACGTGCATCCGACGATCTACGGCGTCTGCGAGTCGGCCACGCCGGACGACCATGATCCGCACCGCAACTCCACCACGCTGCCGCTGGCGCGGACCGCGATCGCACGCGGCATGCCGGTACTGGCGATCTGCCGTGGCATCCAGGAGCTGAACGTGGCCCTCGGCGGCACGCTGCATCAGCAGGTGCATCTGCTGCCGGGGCGCGCGGACCATCGCTCCGACCCCGGCACGATCGACCACAAGTTCCGGCTCAAGCATCGGGTGCTGCTGACCGGCGAACTCGCCCGCATGGTCGGGGCCAGCGACATCATGGTGAACTCGCTGCACGGCCAGGCGATCGACCGGCCGGCCGACGGGCTGGTGGTGGAGGCGGTGGCCGAGGACGGCACTATCGAAGGCGTCCGGGTGGCCAGCGCGCCCGGCTGGGCGTTTGGCGTGCAGTTCCATCCGGAATGGCACCACGCGACGGACCCGGCCAGCCAGGCGATTTTTCGCGCATTCGGCGAGGCCTGCGCCGCTTATGCCATGCAGCCGCGCCGGGCGGCTTGAGGCCGCCGGCGCAAGCCGCAATCTGTCATTTCTCCGTTGCCGACAGGGCGCGGGCTCTCTGCAGGTGGTCGTCGATCTTGGGAAGCACCTGCTGTGCGAACTGCTTCAATTCGGCGTTCGACCCGCTCCGCAGTTCCCATCGATACAGCGCATCATTCGCTTCCTGGTAGTCCACCTGACTCGCCACATAGTCCCGATCGAACGCGGCGCCCTGCTCCGATCCCAACATTCTGACGAGGCTCTGGTACGCGCCTGCCAGAAGGCTCGCAGGCGGCTGCACGACACCCATGCGGTGCAGCAGCGCGACCAGCTGGTTCTCCACATCGACGTGGCTCGTGTTCATCAGGTGGGCGTAGTCGCGCACGGCGGCACTCGACGCGTGTGTTTCGCCGAGGCGCCCCGTGTCGATCTGGAAGCGGTTTCCAAGATAGGTCAGGCCGATGAACGTGTAGTCCACCGGCGCCAGCGTTGTTGCGGGGGGCGCCTGCGCGCGGGCGGTGAGTGCCGGGATAGCGCTGATCATGATCGCGGCAACCGCCGCCGCGTTCATCTTCATGCCCGAGTTCCATCATGATGGCGTCCTGCTGGAACGCCAGGTGAGGGCGGGCGGACGGCGAAGCTGCTTCATTCGTGATGCACGGGGACTGCGCCTTGCGGCCTCGGTTGCCGCAGGCACGGTTCGGCGTTAGCTCGTTCAGGCCGCCGGGGCGCCAGCGTCACAACCTGGGCGTTTGTCGTGGGAGTAGTGGGATCGGATGTGGGGGTTTTTTGACCTGACCGGGCAAGGATGGCTCCAGCTCGAGGAGCTGATTTTGGCTTTCGTCTTGTCCGCGCTGGTCGGGCTGGAGCGGGAGATACGGCAGAAAAACGCCGGGCTGAAGACCTACACGCTGGTGGGGGTTTCGGCCGCGCTGTTCATGCTGATCTCGAAATACGGGTTCATGGACGTCCTGTCCAACGGGCGCGTCGTGGTCGACCCGTCGCGGGTGGCCGCGCAGATCGTCTCCGGGATCGGCTTCATCGGCGGCGGTGTCATCTTCATGCGCCGCGACGTCGTCCGTGGACTGACCACTGCCGCCTCGGTCTGGCTGACAGCCGCGCTCGGCATGGCATGCGGCGCCGGGCTGCCCGTGCTGGCCGTGGCGACGACGGTCGGCCACTTCATCATCATGTTTGTCTTCCCGCTGCTGGTGCGCCTGCTGCCCAAGGAGCGGCGCACGGCCACGCAAATCAGGGTCGCGTACCAGGACGACCGCGGGCTGCTGCGGGCGATCCTGGTCGCGTGCACGAGCCTGCGGTTTGCCATCGATCACGTGGAAGTCGAGCGAGAGGGCAAACTCAGTGCCGCGTTGGAGCAAGCCCGGGACCGTGCCGACGACGAAGGCATCGAGGCGGAGCCGCCACGTCAAAAAGCCGATGTCGTTCTCTGGCTGCAAGTGAAAGGCAAGCGGCCCATTTCGCACCTGATCGCCGGACTTAGCGACATCGAAGGCGTCGTCGAGGTCGGGACCGCGGAGTCCGACAACGGATTCGAATAGCTGACCGGACGCGCTGCGGCCAAGGCTGCCGGTTTACGCCGAACGTCGGCGCGGCCCGACATCCTTTTCCGGCGGGCGGGACTTCTTCGCGCGGCGCTGGCCGGCCAGTTGCGTGGGCGCGGCCCCGCTGGCACTGGCACGGTCCAGCACGAAGCGGGCGTAGTCGTCCATGTCGCCATCGAACGGCGCCACGGTGCCATCCGCCGCCAGCCATAGCCGGTCGGCCACCAGCTCCATCAGCGAGCGGTCGTGGGTGATCAGGATCACCGCGCCCTCGTAGTCGTTCAGCGCGTCGAGCAAGGCGCGGCGGCTGTCGATGTCCAGATGGTTCGTCGGTTCGTCCAGGATCAGCAGATGCGGCGCCGTCATCGCCACCATGTTCAGCAGCAGCCGCGCCCGCTCGCCGCCCGAGAGGGCCGCCACCGTCGTTTCCTGCTTGTCGAAGCCCGATGCCGAAGCGCGCCAGCGTCGAGCGATGGCCGCTCTCGCCCAGGTCGAGCCGCTCGCGGCGGATGATCTCCAGTGGCGTGTCGGCCGGGTTCAGCGCCTCGATCTGGTGCTGGTGGAACCAGCCGACCTGGATACGGCGCTCACGCTGCATGTGGCCCGTCTCGATCGGCAGCGCGCCGGCCGCCATCTTGGCGAACGTCGATTTGCCGGCACCGTTGACGCCGAGCAGGCCGATGCGGTCGTCGATGTCGAACCGCAGGTCGAGACCGCGCAGCATCGGCTCGCCGCCATAGCCGACATCCACGCCCTCCAGCCGCATCAGCGGCGGCGCCAGTGGGCGGGCGGGCGAGGGCAGCGTGAACGGGGCCACCCGCTCCTCGATGGTGGCGGCGATCGGTTCCAGCTTGGCGAGCCGCTTCATGCGCGATTGCGCCTGCGCTGCCTTGCTGGCCTTGGCGCGGAAGCGGTCGACGAAGCTTTGCAGATGCGCCCGCTCGGCATCCTGCTTGGCGCGGGAGGCGGATTGCAGCCGCAGTTTCTCGGCGCGCTGCTTTTCGAAGCTGTCATAGCCGCCGGTATAGAATTCCAGCCGGCCTTCGGTGACGTGCAGGATCGCGTCGACCGAATTGTTCAGCAATTCGCGGTCGTGGCTGATGATCAGCGCGCTGTGCGGGTATTTCTTCAGCCGCGCCTCCAGCCACAGCGCGCCTTCCAGATCGAGGTAGTTGGTCGGCTCGTCCAGCAGCAGCATATCGGGCTGCGCGAACAGGGCGGAGGCGAGGGCCACGCGCATGCGCCAGCCGCCGGAGAACTCCGCCATCGGCCGGGCGAGGTCGGGGACCGAGAAGCCGAGGCCGGCCAGGATTTCGCCGGCGCGCGCCGGGGCGCGGTCGGCGTCGATTTCCATCAGGCGGGCGTAGATGTCGGCCATGCGCTCCGGCTCGGCCGTGTCCAGCTCGGCGTACAGCGATTGGCGCTCGGTGTCGGCGGCCAGGATCGTGTCGAGCAGGCTGACCGGGGTGGCCGGATGCTCCTGATCCACCGAGGCGATGCGGGCCGCCTTGGGGATGCCGATCTCACCGCTGTCGGGGGAGAGGTCGCCCAGGATCAGCTTGAACAGGGTCGATTTGCCGACGCCGTTGCGGCCGACCAGCCCGACCTTGGCGCCGACCGGCAGCGTGACGGTGGCGCGGTCGAAGAACCGGCGCCCCCAGGCGTTGAACACAAGACTGTCGATCTGCAGCATGTCGGGGACCGCCGATAGAACGTGACACGATCCCGCCGACCGCGCGCGTTTCCTACGCCAGAGCCCGCGCCAACGCCAGCAGAACCGGGTCCGACCCGCGCCGGCCGGTCAGCGACAGGCCGACCGGCACGCCATCGTGGTCGGCGAGCGGCAGATTGGCCTGCGGCAGCCCGGTCAGCCTGTCGGGTGACGACCTGGCCCCCAGCCGCCGCGCCGCCGCAATCCGGTCATAGACCGCATCGACGACGAACGGCGGCGTGGCGGTGCCGGCGCGGTAGGCGCGGTGCAGCGTCGCGAAATCCAGGCTACCGGTTTGCGCAACTCACCTCATCGCGCGCCGGGGCCGGCGAGGGCCGGGGCGGATGCGTGCCAACCGGCCTTCGCTTCATAAGCGGCGCCGATGCGCAGCACCGTGGGCTCGTCGAACAGCCGCCCGACGATCTGCATACCGAACGGCAGCCCATTGGCGGCGAAGCCGATCGGCACGGCGAGCGCCGGGTTGCCGGTGACGTTGAACGGAATCGTTAACATGGACGTTGATCGCACGACATCGCGGTCAAACGTGTCGAAGCGCGGCGCGGGGGTGATGCCGCTCGCGGTGATCAGGCCATCGTATTTGGCCAGCACCTGCTGGTTCAGCACCGCGGACAATTCCATCCGCAGTCGGAACGCCTGCATCAGATCGGCCGCCGACAGTACCGCGCCGGCGGCGATGCGCTGATAGGCGTAGCGGCCATAGGCGAACGGGCGGGTCTTCAGGTCCTGCTCGTGAATGGCATAGGCTTCCGCCATCATGATGACGCGGCCGCAGGCTTCGAACAGGCTGTAGCTCGGCAGGTCGATCTGCTCCACCTCGGCGCCAAGCTTGGCCATCATCTCGGCGGCGGTGTCGATCGCGGCCAGTAGTTCGCCCGATGCCACCGGGTTGTCTGCGAAGAAGCGGCGCGGATACGCCAGTCGCAGGCCGCGCAGATCCCCGCCCAGGCCGGCGCTGAAATCCGGCACCGGCATACGCGCGCTCATCGGGTCGCGCGGGTCATGGCCGGCGATCACCTGCATGGTCAGCGCGGTATCCTCGACCGTGCGGGTCAGCGGGCCGCAATGGTCCAGGCTATACGACAACGGGAACACGCCGCGCCGCGACACGCGACCATATGTCGGCTTCAGCCCGACGGTGCTGCAATAGCAGGCTGGTCCGCGAATCGATCCGCCGGTGTCGGAGCCCATCGCCATGCGCAGCATTCCGGCGGCAACCGCCGCAGCGGAGCCGGAGGACGAGCCGCCCGGCATATGTTCCGTGTTCCACGGGTTGCGCGCTGGCGGGAACGGCAGGTCGAAGCTCGGGCCGCCGATGGCGAACTCATGGGTGGCCAGCTTGCCCACCAGCACGCCGCCGCCGGCCGCCAGCCGCGCGGCCACCTCGCTGTCGGCATCGGGCACGTTGTCCACGCGCAGCTGCGAATGACAGGTCGAGCGGATGCCGGCCGTGTCGTAGATGTCCTTCAGGCCATAGGGGATGCCGTGCATCGGTCCGTGATCGATGCCGCGCGCCAGATCCGCGTCGGCGCGGGCTGCGTCGGCCAGCGCGCGCTCTCGGGTGACCAGGATGAACGCATCGAGCGCGTCGTCCAGCGCCGCCACCCGTGCCAGGGCATGCTCGGTCAGCGCCATCGAGGTCACATCGCCGCCGCGCAGCGCGCGACCGGCCTCGGCGATGGACAAATCGTGCAGCGGCGTCTTGTCGATGGCGTTCACGGCGCGATCACCGGCCAGACCGTGCTGAATGGTTCGGCGGCAGCGGTGCGGGGCACGCGCAGCAGTGAGGCCATCCGCAGCAGGTCGCGGGCCTCGGAGTATATGCCGGTCTTCAGGTCTTCCGGGACGACGATCCCGGCGGCGGCCAGCCTCGCGTCGATGTCCTGCCGCAGCGGCGTCGTTGCATTCATCAGTTACCTCCTTGCCCGCGAACCGAGTTGGTCAGGCGGCCTTAGCATGCGCCGGGGCGGGGCAGGCGGCCAGCACCTCCCTGGTGTCCATCACGTCGGCAAACAGTGCCACCATGTTGCCCAGCGTGGCATTGTGCTCGGCATCGGTCAGCGCCGCGTTCGCGTCGGCGACGAAGATCACCTGGTAATCGCGCTGCATGGCGTCGCGCGCGGTGGACTTGCAGCAGCAATTGGTCAGCGTGCCGCTGATGATCAGCGTTTCGATCCCTGCCGCCTGCAACCGTTCGTGCAGGTCGCAGGTGCCGGGGACGAAGGCGCTGAAGCGGGATTTGTCGACCACCCAGTCGCCCGGCCGCACGTCCAGTTCCGGCCATAACGCGAAATGGTGGAAGTCCGCACCGAAGGCGGCGGCCATTTCATCGCGGCGGACGCCGTTGAACATGTGATCATAGAACGACGACCAGCTCGACAATGCCGCCGCGTCGGTCTTGAAGCGCAGATAGACGACGGTGCCGCCGGCCGCGCGCAGGGCGTTGCTGATCTGGTTCACGTTGCCGACGATCTCGCGCGCTGTGGGCACTTCCACCGGGGCGCCGGGCTCCATGAAGCCGTTCTGCAGATCCACGACGATATGCGCCGTGCGGCTCGGGTCGAAGCCGGCGAATATGTGCCGTTGTGTGCGGAAACGCGCGACACGGGCAAGCGCGTCGGCGGGGATGTCGATGGCGTGCATGAGGGGGGGCCTCTCGTGACAAGGGATGGGGTCAGGCGGCGCGCGGCAGCTCCAGCGACGGGCGGCGGCCGCGCAGGCCGTTGGGGGCCAGCCGCTGCTGAAGGCGTTGCGTCGTCGTGGTGTCGTTGCCCGTGATTGCCTGTCAGAGCGCCGGGTGCCGGCGGTGCCAGGAGGTGGCGCCCTGGAAGGCAGCACCGGCACGAACCAACGCCGCCTCGCCAAGATCGGGAGCAACAAGCTGGAAGGCGATCGGCAGCCCGTCCGCGCTGAACCCGCCGGGCAGCGTGATCGTCGGGTTGCCCGTCATGTCGAACGGGCAGGTGTAGCGCAGCAGGCCCGACAGCAGCTCCGGCTGCTCGCCCAATGTCCGCATCTTCGCCAGCGTCAGCGGCGCGAACGGGTAGGCCGGGACCAGCAACAGATCGATCGTCCCGAACAGCGCCGCCACGCGGCCGCGGAACGCCATCCGGCGCAGCAGGATCTTCTGGTAGTCAAGGCCGGACAGCGCGCGGCCGGAGTCGATCAGGCCCGCCAGCGCCGGGCCATATTCGGCCTTGCGCGCCGGATAGGTCGCTTCATGCGCCACCGCCGTCTCGACGGCGCAGTTGGGGAACCAGTCGGCGACGATCTGGCTGACATCGGGGAAGGTTATCTCGGTGATGACGGCGCCGAGATCGCGGAACCCCTCGATCGCCGCCGTCACGACGGCCTGCGCCGCCGGGTCGACGCCGTCGCTGTTCCAGCCGTTATCCACGCCGATGCGCAGGCCGGCGACACCCTGGCCGACACCGGCCAGATAATCCGGCACCGGGTCCTGCCGCGCTGTCGGATCGTTCGGGTCGCTGCCGGCGATGGCGGCGAGCATCGCACCGGCATCGGCCGCGCTGCGCGTCATCGGGCCGATATGGTCCAAACTCGCGGCCAATTCCCAGACGCCGTAGCGGCTCACCCGCCCCCAGCTCGGCTTCAGGCCGGTCAGCCCCTGGGCCGCCGAGGGGAACCGGATCGACCCGCCCGTGTCCGACCCCAGCGAGCCGTAGCAGAGCCCCGCCGCCGTCGCGGCCCCCGAGCCGCTCGACGATGCGCCGGACCAGTAATCGGCATTCCATGGGTTGCGCGGCGGCCGGATCGACGGGTGGTGATCGGCATAGGCGCCTTCAGTCAGTTGCAGCTTGCCCAGGATGACGGCCCCGGCGTCAGTCAGACGCCGCACCACGGTCGCGTCGTCGTCGGGGCGGAAATCCTTGTGGATCGCCATGCCGCCGGCGGTTGGCACGCCCTTCGTCCAGCACAGGTCCTTCACCGCCACCGGCACGCCGTGCAGCGGACCACGATAATGCCCGGCCGCAATCTCGGCCGCCGCGGCCTCGGCCTGCGCCATCGCCGCATCGGCCATCACCAGCGCGTAGCTGCCCAGACTGCCGTCCAGCGCCGCGATCCGGTCGAGCTGCGCCCGCGTCGCCGCGACCGGAGAGACCTCTTTCGACCTGATCCGTGCGGACAGCTCGGTGAGTTCGAGGTAGTGTAGATCGCTCATGACGACATCAGTCCTATGCCCTGGCACAACGCTGCCGTCGTCCCGGGTGCGTTCCACCCATGTCCCGCCTTCGCGAACGCACGGCAGCGCCGACCTATTGCCCACCGCGAGACCACGCCGCCCCGGTATTCGGCGCAAGCCCTTAAGTGCGGACAGGTGCAAGCACGGTGCCAGTGAACGGCGCGCCCGGGCCCTCTGCCGCCTTCTTCGTGCGACCAGCGGTTCGGCCGCGCCGCGCCGCCCGATGGTGCGTATCAAAGCACCATTGTTGGGATCGATTGCTCAAGGCGTGTGCGACCAGGGGAAGAGGCAAAGCCGAATCAGCGCTGCCTGCACCGTTTGCGTTGGCACTTTCCTTGCTGATAATTGGCTTGCCTGAGAAGGCGCACGAAACGGCCGCCAGGAGGCACCATGTCCGCCGCCCTCGTCCTGCTGACCCCCGCCCGGATGGGCGCCACCACCCGGCCCGTGGCAGATGCGGTCGTACGGCCGAGTCAGGCCTGCATCGCTGCGGGGGCCGGCGTTGTCTGACGCTATGGTGGATGACCGCGACTATGTCGGCTATGCGGCCGACCCGCCGCATGCGCAATGGCCGGGCGGCGCCCGCATCGCGCTGAACATCAACGTGAATTTCGAGGGCGGCGGCGAGCATTCGCTGATGGACGGCGATGCCGGCTCGGAGGGCATGCTGAACGACATCGGCATGCCGTCCTATCCCGGCCTGCGCAGCCCGTTCGTGGAGAGTGTGTTCGAATACGGCTCGCGCGTCGGCGGCTGGCGGCTGCTGGACGTGTTCCGGCGCTTCGACGTGAAAGTCTGCCTGCTCGCGGTCGCCAGGGCCGCCGAGCGCAACCCGCTGCTGACGCGCGCCTACGTTGCGGCCGGCCATGAGATCGTGAGCCACCACTACCGCTGGCTCGATTACCACGCCATGCCGGAGGCGGAGGAGCGCGAGCATATCAGGCTGGCGTTCGAGACCATCGAGCGGGTCTGCGGTGTCGCCCCGGTCGGCTGGATGACCGGACGCGCGAGCGCGAACACGCGCCGCCTGCTGGTCGAGACTGGGCGCCTGCTGTACGACCGCGACAGCCTGAACGACGAACTGCCGTACTGGCGCGTGGTGTCCGGCAAGCCGCATCTGGTGATCCCGTATTCGTTCGAGACCAACGACAACCGGTTCGACCAGAATCGGGGCTTTTCCACCGGCGACGACTTCGCCCGCTACATGAGCGATGCGTTCGACACGCTGTACGCCGAAGGCGAGACGCGGCCGAAGCTGATGTCACTGGCGCTGCATGACCGGCTGATCGGCCGGCCCGGGCGCGTCACCGGGCTGGTCCGCTTCCTCGAACATGTCCGCCGCCACGACAAGGTCTGGGTGGCCACCGGCAAGGAGATCGCCGAACACTGGCAACGCGTGCATCCCTTCCCATCGCCCTGACGAGGCCATCGCCGCGCACAATCCGCGCTTGGCGAAGAACACAGCAAACTTAGGGTTCCCGATGACGGTGCACCGATTGAGCGAGGATGAGGCGATTTCGCTGATGTCGGTGGCTGTTGATTTCGGCATCACGCAGGTGGTCGATGGCAACCGGGGGGTTCACGGCACGATCGGCAAGGCCATGTTCGAGACGCGCGGCACGGGCCGCGGCTAGCATTCGAGAGGCAGTCCAGGCATGAGTGATTTTGAGGTGTTCGAGGCGTCAGGCTTCGCGCTGCAGAAAGGTGGCGCGCTGCCGGTGGCGCGGCTGGCGTACAAGACGCTCGGCACATTGTCGCCCGCCGGTGACAACGTGGTGCTGATCCCGTCGTGGTACTCCGGCACGCATCGCGAGTCGGAATTCTGCATGGTGGGATCGGGCCGGCCGCTCGACCCGGATAGATATTTCATCGTGCTGACCAACCTGCTGTCCGGCGGCGTCTCCTCCTCGCCCAGCAATACGCCGGCGCCGTACGAGGCGGCGCGCTTTCCGCGCGTGACGCTGCATGACAACGTGCGGCTGCAACACATGCTGCTGACCGAACAGCTCGGCGTCGAGCACATCAGGCTGGTGGCCGGCTGGTCGATGGGCGGCTGCCAGGCGTTCCAGTGGGGCGCGCAGTATCCCGATTTCGTTTCCGCCATCGCGCCGCTGTGCTGCTCGGCGCGCACCGCCAGCTTCAACAAGGTGTTCCTGCTGTCGCTGCGCCGGGCGCTGATGCTCGATCCCGCCTATGCCGAGGGGTTCTATACGCGCCCGCCGATCGCCGGGCTCAAGGCGTTCGCCGCCATCTATGCCGGCTGGGGGTTCTCCGAGCCATTCTATCGCACCGAAGGCTATCGCCAGTTCGGCGCTGCGACCTGCGAGGAGTTCGTCGCGAATTTCTGGGAAGGTGCGATGGTGCATTATGACGCCAACGACCTGCTGACGCTGCTGCAGACCTGGTACGATGGCGATATTTCCGACAACCCGGTCTATGACAGGAATTTCGACAAGGCGCTTGGTGCCATCAAGGCCCGCACCGTCATCATGCCCGGCCAGTATGACGCTTATTTCCCGCCGGCCGACAACGAGTATGAGGCGAGCCGCATTCCGGGCGCCGTGTGCCGCACGATCCCTTCGATCTGGGGCCACATGACGCTGTGGAACCCCGAGGACCGCGGCTTCATAGACGACGGGCTGCGCCTGGCACTGGGGGACTAGCGGTCGCCCCGGCGCGATAAAGGTCAGAACGACGCTGCGGGCCCGGTTGGCTGCGGGGTCCGCAGATCGTTTCGGCTGGCCACATAGGCGTCGATGATCTGGTGCAGGCGCTCGCGGCCGAAAGCGCCCCTGTGGCCGGCGTGGACCACCCTGACCGGCAGCTCCCGCAGCCGCGCCATGGTGCGCAGGTAGGTCGGGATGTGCGCGTCCTCGGTGCTGTCGATCAGGATGCCGTCGTAGACTGCGTCGCCCGCTATCAGCGTGCCGCTCGCGGCCTCCCACAACGCGATGCTGCCGGGTGAGTGGCCGGGCACGTGCAGCACCTCGAACCGTCGCGTGCCGAGATCGATCAGGTCGCCTTCGTCCACCAGCCGGGTCGCACGCACGCCGTGGAACCGATGCGCGGCAATGTCGTACCCGGCGTGTGGCACGGCATCCACCATCAGCCCTTCGGTATCGAAGCCGGCAGCGCGATATGCGGCGCGCCTCGGCTCCGACAGGCTTGCGTAGCTCAGCCCTGTCGGTCCGTCAGGATGTTCCAACTGCGCCTGTTCCGCTGGATGGGCGATGATTTCGCAGCCGGAGAACGCAGGGTGGCCACCGATGTGGTCGAGATGGCTATGCGTGGTGAAAACGACGATCGGCCGGTCGGTCAGCCGCGCGACCGCGGCATCCAGCGAGGCGATACCCATCCCGGTGTCCACCAGCAGGTCGTGCGCGTGGCCGCGGATGAGGAACATGTTGGCGCGCCACAGCCGCGCGACGTGCGGCTCGGTCAGCATGACGATGCCGTCGTCCACGGTTTCGACCCTGAACCAGGGGGCGGCGACTGGCAGCGACATCGAACCTCCGTCCTGCGCACAATAAGCCGATCGTGACCGCGATCCCGGCCTCGTGCAATGCCGCGATCGGCACTGTTGCCAGATCGTTCCGTTCGTCACCAAGGGCGACACCTACGATCACCGGTAGCGGGTACCAGTAGCCGCCGGCGGTCGGTTCAGGACTCCGCGGGCCTGGGTTCCAGCAGCGCCCACGGGTCCGGCATCGTGCCGACCGGCACTTCGATCAGCGTCGGGCCGTCCTGATCCATCGCCCAGCGCACGGCGCGACCGAGCGCCTCCGGCCCGTCCGCCCGCCGTGCGGCGACGTCGAACGCGGCGGCGAATTCCAGAAAATCGGGGTTGCGCAGGTCGGAGGCGATGACCCGGCCGCCGTACTGCTGCTCCTGCATCCGCCGGACGTTGCCGTAAGCCCCATCGTTGAACACGACGGAGATCAGCGGAATCCGGTGCTGCGCTGCGGTCGCGAGTTCGTTTGCGGTGAACAGGAACCCGCCATCGCCGCTCAACGCCACGACGGGCTGCGTCGGACAGCCAAGTTTGGCGCCGAGACCGGTGGCGAAGCCGAAGCCGAGTGTGCCCTGATAGCCCGGCGAGATCAGCCGCCGCGGCGCGGCGACCGGCCAGACGGACGCGGCGACGTAGCCGACCTGCGTGTAGTCGGCGACGACAACGCTCTCCTCCGGCAGCGCTTCGCGCAGGTTGTGCAGGAACGCCATCTGTGGCGCCAGCGTCCGTTGGAATTTCGCTTCGGTTGCCGCTTTGAGGTCGCGGAGTGCGGCTTCGCGCGGCGGCCGGGCAGGGGAAGCGTGCCCGAGTTCGGCTTCGAGCGCGGCCAGGGCTTCGGCAGCCTCGGCAATAATCGCCACGTCCGGGGACCGGCCGCGGCCAAACTGCGCCGGGTCGATGTCGATGCGGATGACGCGCTGCCCCGGCCGCAGCCGCCACAGCGCACGTGGTTCGTGCAGCCGCGTGCCAACGGCGAGTACGACATCCGTTTCCGGCCAAAGTGCCACGGCTTCGGTGCGGCCGAGCGCGTAGGGGTCGCGCGAGTCGAGGATGCCGCGCCCGAGCAGATGGCTGACCACTGGCGCTTGCAGCCGGCGCGACAGGCGGCGTAGTTCCGCGCCGGCGCGGATGGCGCCGCCGCCGACGATGATCATGGGCGCCCGCGCGCCGGCCAGCAACGCCGCCGCCGCGCCGATGGCAACGCTGCCGAGCGATGGCGACGGCGGGGACGGCGCAAGCTGCGGCGCGGCCGCATCACCGGGCCGCGCGAGCACGTCGCGTGGCAATTCGATCCCGGCCGGCCCGCGCCCGGCGCCGAGCCACGCGAACGCCTCGGCGGCGAGCGGCCCGATTTCCGCCTGCCGCATCGCCAGCCCGTTCCAACGCGTCAGTCGCGACAGAATCCCGGTCTGGTCGGGCAACTCGTGCAGTTCGCCGAACCCGCCGCCGATTGCGCCCGATGCGATCTGGCCGACCAGCGCCAGCACGGGTGCGTGCAGCGTGTACGCCGTCGCCAGCGCCGCCGTCGCGTTGAGGAAGCCGGGGCCCGGCACGACTGCGAACACGCCGGGCCGCCCGGTCGCCGCCGCATAGCCGAGCGCCATATAGGCGACGCCCTGCTCATGCCGCGCGTTGACCACGCGCAGCCAGTCCTGCGCGCCATGCAGCGCGTTGAACAGCCCGTCCAGTTGCAAGCCGGGCAGACCGAACAAGGTTGTCACGCCATGGGCGCGCAGAGCCGCGACGACGGCCTCGCCGCCGGTCATGTTTGTGGTGGCGGTCATATCGGTTAGCTTCTGTAGTCCGGCTGCTCGCGATCGAGCTTACGACGCAACGCCTGCCACGGCAGCCAGCCTTTGGTGGCATCGGCGCTGAATTGCGCCATCACTGCTCGGCCACCTGGCCGTCACCAGCGCGGCCGAGCGGTAAAGCGCGATCATGGACTCAGCTCGGCGTTTGGAGTGTTCATGGATCACGGTCGCGTCGTCGAGGTCGGCACGCCGGCCGAGATCATGAACGACCCGAAGGAGACGCGGACGCGGCATTTCCTGCGCACGGTGCTGACCCGTAGCGAGTTCATGCCGTGGCGTCGCCGGCGCTAGAATTCCAGCAGATTGTCGCGGAACTGCGGGTGGGCGTAGGCCTTGCGCACCAGTCCGCGCCGTTGCAGTGCCGGCACGAGGCCATCGGCGATCTCGGCGATCGCGCGCCGGCTCACGTCCGGCAGCGTGAGCAGGAAACCGTCGCCGCCGACTTCCTGCATCATCTCCTCCATGCGGGCGGCCACGGTGTCCGGCGTTCCGACGAGTGTCTCGGAAACCCCGCCGCTGTCATAGGCCGCCATTGCTTCGCGCAACGTGCGCCCCGCGGCCTTGCGGCGGAATTCGTCGAGCGATTGCTGGTGGCCGTTGGTGGCGAGTCCCTCGGGCAGCGGCGAGTCGAGATCGAATGGCGAGAAATCGATGTTCGTGATCTTGCCGAGAAAAGCGAGCCGCTGGGTGATGGTCTCGGCTTGCCGCGCCGTGCGGCGGGCGAGGCGCAGCGCCGCCTCTTCCTCCGAATCAGCGACGATCGGGGCAACCAGGAACAGCACCTTGCAGGTGTCCGGGTTCAGCCCGTGCCCCGCGCGGCGTTTGCGCACGTCGTCGCGGTAGGCGCGCATCGCCGCGACGTCCTTGAGGCCGGCGACGATCGTGTCCGCGTGGCGCGACGCGAATTCCCGCCCACGCGGCGAACCGCCAGCTTGCGCGATCACCGGCCGCCCTTGCGGGCACGGCCCGGAGTTGAGCGGACCGCGCGACCGATACCAGCGCCCTTCGAAATTCACGGCATGCACCTTGGTGGCGTCCACCAGCACGCCGCTTTCCGTGTCGCCGACGAACGCGCCCGGCTCCCACGAATCCCACAGCTGGTTCACGAGATCCATGTATTCGTCGGCCATGTCGTAGCGCAGATCGTGCTCCGGCAGCCCGTCCAGTCCGAAATTGCGCGCCGCGAACTCCGAGCTTCCGGTCACCATGTTCCAGCCGATGCGCCCGGCTGAAACCTGGTCCAGCGACGCGATCAGGCGGGCCAGCAGGTACGGCGGGTAGGCGAACGTCGCGAAGGTCGGCACGATGCCGAGCCGCGATGTTGCCGCCGTCATCAGCGACGCCACCACCGAGGGGTCCTGCCGCGGCACCGCGATGCCGTGGCGCAGGTAGATGTCGCGCGAATTGCCGTAGCTCTCGCCGATATAGGAGCTGTCTTCGAGCAACAGGTAATCGAAGCAGGCGCGCTCCAGCGAGCGGGCCATCTCGATGAACAATTCCGGCTGCATCCAGTCGCGCGCGATGCTGCCGGTCCAGCTCTCGCCCCATGCCTGCACGCTCGATCCTTGCAGGAACCAGCCGAGATGAAACATCGCGTCGTGTCCTTTGTCGTGAATTTAAAAGCCGAGGCGGTCGGCGATCCGCCCGCGCGCGACGCGCATCGCAACGCCGGCGCGCCAGAAACGATGGAACCGGATCGGCCGGAGCGGGACCAGCGGCATCGCCAGATCCGCTTCGGCCGCGCCGGTCAGGCGTGCGGCAATCTCGAGACCCATCACGGTCGCCATGGCAACGCCCCTGCCGTTGTAGGCGAGACAGGCGAACACGCCGGGCGCCAGTTCGTGCAAATGCGGGTAGTGGTCGGTGCTCATCGCCAACGTGCCGTTCCACAGATGGGTCCAGCGCACGCCGGCGAGTGCGGGCCAGCGTGCCTCCGCCAGCCGCACCAATACACGCCCATCCTGCTCGCCGCGCAATTCGCGCAACGGGCTGCGACCGCCCATCAGCAGCCGGTTGTCCTCGGTGACGCGGTAGTACACCGTCACGCCGGCCTGCTCCCACAACACCGAACGGCCCGGCAGCACGGCAGCGGCGACGGACGGCGCGAGCGGCTCGGTCGCGGCGATCATGCTGCGAACAGGGACAATACTGCGGGCGAGGCCGGGCCAGAGTGTGTCGGTGTAGCCGTTGGTGGCGAGGACGACCTGGTCTGCCTGCACCGCTCCATGCGGCGTGGCGACGCGCCAACCGCCGGCGCTGCGTGAAAGGCCGAGCGCCGGTGTTCCACCGTGGATGCGTGCCCCGGCATTGCGTGCGGCGCGCGCCAGACCTCGGGCGTAGCCGAGCGGGTTCACGCTGCCGCCGCGCCGGTCCAGCAGCGCGCATTCGTACAAATCAGTGCCGGTCGCTGCCGCCACGCCGGCGCGATCGAGCAAGGCGACAGGGGCGCCGTGCTTTGCGTACTGGTCCGCTGCGGCGGCGACGGCGCGCGCCGCATTCGCCGAACGCGCGGCGCGCAGCGTGCCGCCCTGCCGGGCTTCGCAGACAATCTGATGGCGTTCGATCAGATGGAACACCGTATCGGGTGCACCGCCGGACAACGCGACCATGCGGCTGGCACGATCGGGGCCGAAATCGCGCGCGATCGCGTTGGGGTCGTGCTTCAGGCCGGGATTGACCTGCCCGCCGTTGCGGCCGGAGGCACCCCAGCCGGGCTCGTTGCTCTCGATGACCACCACATCGGCACCGCGCTCGGCGAGATGCAGCGCGGTTGACAAGCCGGTGAAGCCACCACCGACCACGGCGACGCTTGCGCGCGCCTCGCCGTGCAGAGGTGGTGCCTCTATGCCGGGACCTGCGGTCTCGGCATAGAGGCTGGGTGGCAGCGGCGATCGCATCAATCGAGCAGGAAGCTGTTCCACTTGGCGAGCACCGCGTCGGTGTTCTCGGCCCACCACCCCGTGTCGTAGATCAGCATTTGCTTCTTGATCGCGGGCGCCGTCGGCAGGATCGAAAGTCGGTCCGCCGGCAGTAGCTCCGCCGCGCCGTCGTTGACGAAGCCATACGGGATCAATGAGGAAAGCCGCGCCTGCGGTTCCGCCATCGTGATGAAGGCGGATAATTTCTGGGCGTTCTCGCGGTTCGCGGCACCTTTCGGGATCGCCCAGGCGTCGGTGCGCAGCAACTGGTCGCGCCACACGGGCTTTACCGGCGCGCCGGCTTTCTGGATGGCAAAGATCCGGCCGTTCCAGGCGGTCGCCATCACCACCTCGTTGTCGGACAGAAGCTGCGCCGGCATCGCGCCCGCCGTCCACCACTTCACCACGTCCGGCTTGATCGTCTTGAGGCTGGCGAAGGCCTTGTCGATATCGATCGGGTACACCTTATTGCTCGGCACCCCTGCCGCCATCAGCGCCACCTCCAGGTCCGGCGCCAACCCGCCCGAGCCGCTCTGCAACGACCGCGGACCGGGGAACCCCTTGGCATCGAACAGATCCACATTGTTCTGGGGTATCTTGCCGCCGAACGCGTCAGTGCGGTAGGCATAGATCTGCGCGTAGGGCAGCATGTCGACCGACAGCTTGTAGCAAAACGCGGGGTCGATGTTCTTTGTATCGAACAGCGAGTAGTCGATCGGCTCCCAGTATTCGCCCTTCTTTTCCAGGTTGATGACGGAAGACCGGTCGAACTCACCCACGTCATATTCGACGTTGCCGGTATCCACCATCGCCTTCACTTTGGCGGTGTCCGGGCCTTCGCTCTCGATCACCTTGATGCCCGAAAGCTCCTCGAACGGCTTGAAATACGCCTTGCGCTGTGCGTCCTGCAACGCGCCGCCATAGGAGCAGACGCGCACGGTGCCGCTGCCCTTGAGCTTGTCGGGAATCGACTTGATGGCCGGCATTTCGTCGGCGGCGAACGCGGGCATGGCGAGGTTCCGCGTCAGCACGGCCATTGCCGCGGCGGCCATGCCGTAGCGCGCGGCATCCCGGATCAACTGGCGCCGGCCAAAATCGGCGACATGCGGTGCGGCTGCCGACAGTCTGCGCAACCGTTCACTCAGGGTTTCGGTCATGGGGCGTTCCTTCCGATCAGCTTGCGAGGGATGGCACTGAGCGCGTTCGCCGGCGCTCCGAACGGCGGCGGGTAAGCTCGGCACTGAGCATCAGGCCGGTCGTCGTGAAGATCAACATGGCAGAAACGGCGGCGATGGTCGGGTCGATGTCGAAGCGGATCTGGTCGAACATCCGGCGCGGCAGTGTCACCGCCGTGCTGCCGGACAGGAACAGCGAGATCAGCAGCTCGTCGAACGAGGTGATGAAGGCAAAGACCGCGCCGGCGAAGATGCCCGGCCGGATCAGCGGCAGCGTCACCTGACGGAATGTCGCGAGCGGCCACGCGCCGAGGCTCTGTGCCGCCTGTTCAAGCCGGCGATCGACGCCGTGCAGTGCCGCGCCCACGTTGATCACGACGAACGGTACGGCGATGCAGGTGTGCGCGAGGACGAGCGCGACAGGGTGCCCCACCAGGCCGTATCGCGCATAGACGAAATACACCCCGATCGCGACAATGATGCCGGGCACGATCAGCGGCGACAGGATCAGCGCACGGATGATGCCGCGCCCCGGGAAGCGGCCACGATGCAACCCGATTGCCGCCGGCGTGCCAAGCAGCACCGAAAGCGCGGTCACGCCTGCCGCGACCCAGACGCTGGTCCAGGCGGCCGACAGCCAGGCGTCGCTGCCGAAGAATGCCGCATACCATTGGGTGCTGATGCCCGGCGGCGGAAACGACAGGTACTTCGCCGAGGAGAACGACAGCGGCACCACAATGAGGATCGGAAATATCAGGTACAGCAGGACCGCGGCCATCATTGCCATCAACGCCACGCGGCGCATCAGGCCGACCCCCGCGCGATCCGCTCGACGCCGACGACCCGTGCGAAGACCACAAGGATGAGCAGCACCACGGCCAACAGCACGGCCGCCATCGCGGAGGCGGACGGCCAACTCAGCACGCCGACCTCGTCGTTGATCAGGATCGAGATCATCACGTCCGATGGCCCGCCGACCAGCACGGGCGTGATATAAAAGCCGATCGAAAGCACGAATACGAAAATCACGCCGGCCGCGGTCCCGGGCAGTGACAGTGGCAGCACGATCTGGCGCAGCGTGCCCCACGGCGTCGCCCCAAGGCTGTCCGACGCCCGCGCCAATCGCCAGTCGAGCCCGCGCAGCGTTGCATAGATCGGCAGTACCATGAACGGCAGCAGTACATGCACCATCGCCAGGCACACCGAAAACCGTGTGTTCAGCAACGTCAGCGGTCGCGGGATCACGCCGAGCCACAGCAGCAGATTATTGATGATACCCCGCCGTCCGAGCAGCGCCATCCAGGCGTAGGTGCGCACCAGGATGCTGGTCCAGAACGGCACCAGCACCAATACCATCAGCAGGTTCGCCCGTGCCGTGGGCAGGCGCGCCATCCCATAGGCAAGCGGCCACGCCAGCACCAGGCACGCGAACGTCACGATCAGGCCGATCTCGCCGGTCACCTGCATGACGCGCCAGAACACATGGCTCGTGGCCAGCACGCGGAACTCGGCGAACGACCAGGCCGGTGGATGCAGGCTTGCCAGCAGCATGGTCACGACGGGATAGGCGTAGAACGCGCACAGGAATACAATGAGCGGCGCCGCGAGTAGCATGTACGGACCATGTCGGAGCGGACGCACAGGCAGAGCAGCCTCCGTCAGGCGCGCGGCATCAGCTTGCCCGCGCGTTGCGGCAGTGTGAGAGAGGCCATCGGCCTCGTCAAGCAACTCGCCGTGTTGCGGCACACCACTCGACAGGGCCGCGATCATTCCATACGCTCGACGCAGATTGGGAGCGGCGATGGACGCTACTGCGACCGCAGATATTCCGGCTCGGGCCGCGGCGGCGCGCCCCGGCGCGAGCTTGCGCCTTGACGGCATCGCCAAGAGCTACGGGCCGCACCGCGCCGTTGCCAACCTCGACCTCGAAATCGCTGCGGGCGAGTTCATCACCTTCCTCGGCCCGTCCGGTTCCGGCAAGACCACCGCCCTGATGCTGATCGCGGGCTTCGAGCGGCCGACCGCAGGCGAGATCTTCATCGATGCCCGGCCGGTCGCGGCCTTGCCGCCGTACCGCCGCAACATCGGGGTGGTGTTCCAGAGCTACGCGCTGTTCCCGCATCTGACGGTCGCGGAGAATATCGGCTTCGCGCTGAAGCAGCGCGGGGTCAGCCGCGCGGAGCGGCAGGAGCAGGTGGCGCGCATGCTGGATCTTGTCCAGCTGAACGGATACGAGGGGCGTTACCCGCAGCAGCTTTCGGGCGGTCAGCAGCAAAGGGTGGCGATCGCGCGGGCGATCGTGTTCAACCCGCGCGTCCTGCTGATGGACGAGCCGCTCAGTGCGCTCGACAAACAATTGCGCGAGAATTTGCAGCTTGAAATAAAGCGCCTGCATGCGCGGCTCGGGATCACCTTCGTATACGTCACGCACGACCAGCGGGAAGCGCTGGTGATGTCGGATCGTGTCGCGGTGATGAACGAGGGCAGGCTCGAACAGATCGCGCCGCCTGAACAGCTTTATGGCGCGCCGACCAACCGCTTCGTCGCCGCGTTTGTCGGCGAGGCGAATTTTTTTGTAGTCCGCGACGTTGCGCCGTCCCCGGGCGGCCTGCGTCTGCTGACGGAGAACGGACCGCTGGACGCACCGATGCAGCCGCATGTACCCGCCGCGCTGTGCATGGTGCGGCCCGAATGGATGGCGGTGGCGCCGTCCGGCACCGCCGTGCCCGGCCGCAATACTGTCGATGCCTCGGTGCGGGAGACGGTGTTCATGGGCGAGATGGTTCGTTATGTGCTGCAAAGCACAATGGGCGCATCGCTGACGGTCAAGCAGCCGTACCGCCCCGGTGACACGCCGCTCTCGCCTGGTGACGCGGCGGTGGTCTCCTGGGCGATCGCCGACACGCGGTTGGTCGCGTGACGGAGCGGCTGCTTCGCGCCTCGATATCGTCCGCTGATGGCCGCTGCCGAGGTCCCGGATGCGGCAAAACACGCCGACACGCTGCTGATTGGTGGTTCGCCTCTTGCGCTCTGGCCCGGCTCTTGCCTTAAGAGCCCTGTGGAGCAGAACGGAGCCCGGCGGGAATGACGGATGTCGTGGTGATCGGTGCGGGCATCAGCGGAGCCGCCACGGCGTACGAGCTTGCGAGCGCGGGCGTCGACGTCGTGCTTCTCGATCGGTATGGCCCGGCGGCGATGGCCTCCGGCCGCACGCTTGCGGGCGTGCGGCAATCCGGCCGTGCCGCGGCGGAGCTGCCGCTGGCTCGGGCGGCCGTCGCGGACTGGGAGGTGTTGGCGGAGAAGCTCGAGGCACCGACCCACTATCGGCAGCAGGGAAATCTCCGGCTCGCGCGCACCGAGGCGCATCTGGCGAGCCTCAGTCAGATGGTGGAGGCGCAGTCTTCTGCCGGGCTGATGCTCACGATGCTCGATCAGGCAGCATTGCGCGAAGTCACCTCGGCTGTTTCACCCGACGTGCTCGGCGCATCCTTCTGCCCGAGCGACGGGCATGCCGACCCGATTGCGACCGTATGGGCCTTTGTGAACGCCGCGACGCGGGCGGGCGCCACGACGCGCTTCGGCGAGGCGGCGGTCGCGATCGAGGTGTCCGGCGAGCGGGTGACCGGCGTCGTGACCGAACGCGGCCGGATCGCGTGCGGCCGTGTGGTGCTGGCGGCCGGTCTGTTCGGCAACCAGTTGCTCGAACCACTCGGCCTTTCGGTGCCGATGGCGCCGCGCGCCGTGACCGTGCTCCGTACCTGCGCCGGTCGCGCCGGTGCTGGCGCAGGTGATCGGCGTCGCCGACGCCTCCTGTGCCGGACGGCAGGAGGTCGATGGCCGTTTCCGCTTTACCGGCAGCGGCGGCGGCTGGGCGGACGGCCTCGACTGGCCGGATGCGGCGGTGGCGAACGGGTCCCGCCCGGGACCGCGCCTGCTGCCCCCGGTACGGGAGGTGGCTCGGGTCGCCGGGCTGTTCGGCGCGCTTGTGCCCGCCGCGCTGGAGGCGCCGCTCGACGATGCATGGGTGGGCCTGGTCGACCAGACGCCGGACGCGCTGCCGGTCATAGAGGCAACGTCCGCGCCGCGCGGCCTCGTGCTCGCCATGGGCTTTTCCGGCCACGGCTTCTGCCTCGGCCCCGTGACGGGCCGCATCCTCGCAGCGCTCGCGCGCGACCAGACACCGAACCTGCCGATCGAGCCGTTCGCACTCGGACGCTTCGCGGCGCAACAAGCGACGGCTGAGCCCGTGACACTGCATGGCTGAGGTTGAATGATCCGCTATTTGCTCCGCCGTCTCGGGCAGAGCCTTGTGCTGCTCCTGCTCGTCTCCATGATCGGCTTTGCCCTGCTGCATCTCACGCCGGGCGGCCCGCTGTCGCAGTTTGCGCTCACGCCGGGGATGTCGGCCGAAACGCTTGCACGAATCTCGCACCAGATGGGGCTCGACCGGCCGCTGCCGATTCAGTACGTCGAGTGGGCGGGGCACCTGCTGCGCGGTGACTGGGGCCGATCGTATCGCGACCAGCAGCCGGTGCTGTCCATCATCGTCTCGCATCTGTGGGCGACGCTGGAGCTGATGGTCAGCTCCACGCTGCTTGCCGTGCTGTTCGGCACCTGGGTCGGCGTGCTGGGCGCGATCCGCCGCTACTCGCTCGCCGACTATCTCGCGACGATCGGCGCGATGGTGGCACTCTCAATCCCGACCTTCTGGTTCGGACTGGTCATGATCTACCTTTTCTCGGTCTGGCTCGGCTGGCTGCCCTCGGGCGACATGTACACCTCCGGCGACGGCTCGCTGCTCGACTACACCAGGCATCTTGTAATGCCCTGCCTCGTCCTGACTCTGGTGACCATCGCGACCTGGAGCCGCTATATGCGCGCATCCATGCTGGACGTGATCAGCCAGGACTACATCCGCACCGCCCGGGCCAAAGGGCTGCACCGCCGCGCCGTGCTGGTGCACCACGCCCTGCGTAACGCGCTGCTGCCGATGATCACCATTGCCGGCCTGCAGCTCCCGACGCTGCTCGGCGGCGCGCTGGTCACCGAGACAGTGTTCACATGGCCGGGCATGGGGCGACTCTTTCTCAACTCGCATCGGCTATCGCGACTACCCGGTCGTGATGGGGCTGCTGATGTTCTCGGCGCTGCTCGTGCTCGCTCGGCAACTTGCTGGCCGACATTCTCTATGTCGTCGCCGATCCGCGGATACGCATTGCATGAGTGCCACGGCGATTGCTGTGCCGGCGTCCACTGGCGCCCGGGCACGCCGACCGGCGCTGCGGCGTTTCATGCGCCACAGGCTGGCCATGTTCGGGCTCGCTGCCCTGGTCTTTCTCGTGCTGGCCTGCTCGATCGGGCCGCTGGTGCTGGCCCTACGGCGCCGCTCGCCATCGATCTGCGGCACCGCTTCCAGGCGCCGTTCGCCGGGCCGCACTGGCTGGGCAGCGACCAGCTCGGGCGGGACCTGCTCGTGCGGCTGCTGCTGGCAGGGCGCATTTCGCTCACGGTCGGCTTCGCGGCGATGGGTATCAGCACGGTGGTCGGCGTCCTCGTCGGCCTCGTCGCCGGCTTCTATGGCGGCTGGACCAGCACGGTGCTGATGCGCCTCGTCGATGCGGTGCTGTGCTTCCCGATCCATCTTCCTGCTGCTCACGCTCGCCGCCCTGGTCAGCCCCGGCGTGCTGACCATCACGCTGATCGTGGCTCTGACCGCCTGGATGGAGGTGGCGCGCGTCGTCGAGGGGCAGGTCCGCTCGCTGCGCGAGCGCGACTTTGCCGTCGCGGCCGAGGCGATCGGCGTCTCCGACGCGCATCTGATGCTGCGCGAACTGCTGCCCAACATCATGGCGCCGATCGTGGTCGCCGCGACACTGAACGTGGCGCGCGCCATCCTGCTCGAGAGCTACGTCAGCTATCTCGGCTACGGCATTCAGCCGCCGACGCCGAGCTGGGGCAACATGCTGAACAACGCTCAGGAATATCTTACCTCGGCACCCTGGCTTGCGATCTTTCCCGGCGCGGTCATCACGCTCGCCGTCACCGGCTTCAACTTTCTGGGCGACGGGCTGCGCGACGCGCTCGACCCGAGGCTGGACGTGCATCGATGAGCGACGTGCTGACCGTGGAAGATCTGGCTGTCCGCTTCCGGGGCGAGGGGGGTGACGTCGATGCGGTGGAAGGCGTCTCCTTCCGGCTTGCTGCGCGCGAGACGCTGGCCATCGTCGGCGAATCCAGCTCCGGCAAGAGCGTCACCGCGCTGGCGCTGATGCGCCTGCTCTCCGGTCCGCCGGGTTGCATCGTGCGCGGGCAAGCGCGGCTGACCCGCGCGGACGGCGAGGTGCTCGACCTGCTGTCGCTGCCCGAGGCGCGCATGGCCTCTGTACGCGGCCGCGATATCGGCATGATCTTTCAGGAGCCGATGACCTCGCTCAACCCGGTGCACCGGGTCGGCGCGCAGATCGCCGAGGGTCTGCTCGCGCATGAGCGTCTGTCTCCGCGCGCGGCCGACGATCGCGCCATCTCGCTGCTTGATCATGTCGGCATCCCGGAGCCCGCCCTGCGTGCCCGCGCCTATCCGCACCAGCTGTCGGGCGGCATGCGACAGCGGGTGATGATCGCCATGGCGCTGGCGTGCCGTCCGCGCGTGCTGATCGCCGACGAGCCGACCACCGCGCTCGACGTCACGATCCAGGCGCAGATCCTGGAGCTGATACGAACGCTGCAACATGAGACCGGCATGTCGGTGATCTTCATCACGCATAATCTCGGCGTGGTGGCCGAACGTCGCGGACCGCGTGCTGGTGATGTACGCCGGGCAGGTCGTCGAGAATGCGCCGGTGGGCGACTTGTTGCGCCGCCCGCTGATGCCGTACACTGCCGGGCTGATCGGTTCCGTGCCGCGGCTCGACGCATGTTCGTAGCCGCGGCGGCCGCCTCGCCGGCGATTCCGGGCAACGTGCCGGACCCGCGCGCCCGGCCCGTGGGCTGCACCTTCCATCCGCGCTGCGCGCACGTCGCGGCCAGACCCCTGCGATGGCCGCACGGCCGGCGCTGGAGCGTGCGACGGAGGACCACGAGGTGCGGTGCGCCCGCTGGCGGGAGATCGCGGCATGAGCGAGGTGCTGCTCGAACGTCCGCGATCTGGCGAAGCACTACCCGATTTCGGGTCGGCCGCACGTTGCGCGCGATGGATGGCGTGTCGTTCGACCTGCGCGCGCGGCGAGGTGCTCGGTGCTGGTGGGCGAATCCGGCTCCGGCAAGACGACGCTCGGGCGTACCGTGCTGCGGCTGACCCCGGCCGAGCGCCGGCAAGATCCGCTTCCGTGGCGCAGGACATCACGCATCTGTCCCGGCGGGCGCTGCGGCCGATGCGCCGCGCACATGCAGCTGGTCTTCCAGGACCCGTATCGCCTCGCTCAATCCGCGCATGACCGTGGAGCAGATCCTCGCCATTCCGCTGCAAGTGCATGAGCCGTCGACTGGGGCGCGCCGACGGCGCCGCGCGCGGATCGAGGATACGCTGCAAACGGTGGGGCTGTTCGCGGATGCTGCCGGATCGCTACCCGCACGAATTCTCCGGCGGGCAGCGCCAGCGCATCGGCATCGCGCGCGCGCTGATCTGCCGTCCGGAGTTGCTGGTCGCGGACGAGCCGGTCTCCGCGCTCGACGTCTCGGTGCAGGCGCAGGTGGTGAACCTGCTGCTCGACCTGCGCGCGCAGCTCGGCCTCGCCATCCTGTTCATCGCGCACGATCTCGCCGTCGTCGGCATGATCTCTGACCGGATAGCGGTGATGTATCTCGGCCGGATCGTCGAACTGGCGGAGACGACGGCGCTGTTTGGCCGTCCGCGGCACCCGTATACCGAAGCGCTGTTTTCCGCCGTGCCGGATATCGGCCGAAGCAGGAGCGCATCCTGCTGCAGGGCGACGTACCGAGCCCGGTGTCGCCGCCCTCCGGCTGCCCGTTTCGTACGCGCTGCCGCTATGCCGAACCCGAATGCGCCGCTGCCCTTCCGCCGCTGGTGGAGGTTGCATCAGGCCACTGGGCCGCATGTCGCCGCCCGGAACTGGTTCTTGCGTCGCCGTTGCCGCCGATGGCGGCCGATACCGTGCCCGTGCCGGGCTGACACCGAAGGAGCCGCCCGATGGGACCAGAGATCGACCAGGTCGCGACTGACGAGACGCTGCCGCCACGCGCGGACGTGGTCGTCATCGGCGGCGGCATCATCGGCGTGAGCGCGGCACTCTACCTCGCACGGCAGGGCGTCTCCGTCCTGCTGTGCGAGAAGGGGCGGCTCGCGGGCGAGCAGTCGAGCCGGAACTGGGGGTGGGTGCGCAAGACCGGGCGCGACAAGCGCGAAATTCCGCTCATCATCGAGAGCCTGCGCATGTGGCAGGAGCTGGCGCGCGAGGGGATCGAGACCGGTTTCCGTGAATGCGGCGTGCTCTACGTCGCCGAAAAGGACGATGACCGCGAGCGGTACGAGCGCTGGCTGGACATGGCGCGGCCGTACCAGATGGGGTCGCGCATGATCGAGGGCGATGAACTCGCGGCGCACCTGCCGGGTGCCACGAAGCGCTTCAAGGGCGCGCTGTATACCGCGACGGATGGTCGCGCGGAGCCACAGAAGGCGGTTCCGGCGCTGGCCGCCGCGGCGCGGCGCGGCGGGGGCCGTGATCATCGAGAACTGTGCCGTGCGCGGGCTGGATCTGCAGGCTGGCCGTGTGGCCGCCGTGGTGACCGAGCGCGGGCGCGTTGTCTGCGAGAGTGCGATCCTTGCCGGCGGCGCCTGGTCGCGTCTGTTCTGCGGCAGCCTCGGCCTGAGGCTGCCGCAGCTGAAAGTTCGTGCCTCCGTGCTGCGCACTGCGCCAATCGAGGGCGGACCGGAGACATCCGCATGGCTCGGCAGCTTCGCCTATCGCAAGCGCACGGACGGCGGCTACACGATCGCCAACGGGCGCAGCAACATCGTGCCGATCGTGCCGGACACATTCGCCTTTTTCCGCGAGTTCCTGCCCGCCGCGCGGGCAGAGCGACGCGGGCTGCGGTTGCGACTGGATGGGCGTTTCGTCAGGGAGGCGCTCACGCCGAAACGCTGGGCGCTCGACCGGCCGAGCCCGTTCGAGCGTGATCGTACCCTCGACCCGGAGCCGGTACGCCCGATCAACGACGCGGCGGTCTCGGCGATCCAGTCGGTCTTTCCCGTCTTCCGCGACATGAAGGTCACGCAGCACTGGGCGGGCATGATCGACGTAACCCCCGATGTCGTGCCGGTGATCAGCGAGATGGACACCGTCCCCGGCCTTGTCGTGGCGACCGGCTTTTCCGGGCACGGCTTCGGCATCGGGCCTGCGGCCGGGCGGCTCGCTGCCGAGATCGCGACGGGGCGGCGGACAATGGTGGACGCGGCGCCCTTCCGGTACAGCCGGTTTACCGACGGCTCGCCCATCGTGCTCGAATCCGGCCTCTGACCTCATCCAAGCCCAAAGGAACCATCATGCAACCGCACGCCCCCGACTTCACGCTGTCCCGACGGCGCCTGCTCGTCACCACCGCGGCGATCGGCGCGGGATCGCTGATCGGCGCGCGTGCCGGCCTGGCGCAGACCAAGCCGAACGTCCTCGGGCCAGGTGGTGATCGGTCTTTCGCAGGAACCGACCGTATTCGATCCGCGGCGGCCGCATATCGAAGTGGATGATGGCGTCTATCAGGCGCTGTTCAGCCCGCTCTGGACCGTCGATCCGAAGGGCAATCTGCTGCCGCGGCTGGCCGCCGAGATCCCGACGACCTCAAATGGCGGCATCTCGGCGGACGGACTGACCTGGTCGATCAAGTTGCGCCCTGGCGTCAAATGGCATGACGGCACGCCATTCACCTCCGAGGACGTGAAGTTCACCATCGAGAGCATCATGGCCCCCGATTTTCCGGCCTATAGCCGCACCGGGCACGAACTTGTCGAGAACATCCAGACGCCGGCGGCCGACCGGGTGACCTGGACCATGAAGAAGCCGTTCGCCCCGTACAGCTCTATTCTCGCCTGGACCTACATCGTGCCGCAGCACAAGTTGCAGGGCGAGCCGGTGACGGGCGGCCAGTTCGCCGCGAATCCGGTCGGGACGGGGCCGTTCAAGTGGCAGCAGCGCGTACCGGGCGACCATATCACGCTGATTGCCAACACCGACTATTTCGGCGATGGCCCGATGCTGGCGACAGCGGTCTACAAATACATCCCCGACCTCACCGTGCTGTTCACACAGTTCCGCACGGGCGATATCGACTATATCGGCCTGCAGGGCATCTCCGCCGATCACTACCAGGAGGCGATAAAGATCCCCGATCGAACGGTCGTCAACGCACCGCTTTCCTTCATCGAATGTTTCTACTTCAATCTCGGGCTGCCGCAGTTCCAGGAACGTGTGGTGCGGCAGGCGCTCTACGCGGCGTATGACAAGGACAGCATCATCCAGCAGCTCTATTACGGCCTGCCGACGCAATCGGAATCCTATCTGCCGAAGCAGTCCTGGGCCTACAACCCGAACCTGCCGAAGCACGAGTACAACCCCGAGAAGGCGAAGCAGATGCTGGACGAGGCCGGGTGGAAGCCGGGCCCCGGCGGGGTGCGCGAAAAGGGCGGGGTGCGCCTGAGCTTCAGCAACTCGACAACGGCCGGCAACCACCTGCGCGAACAGGTGCAGCAGCTTATTGCAGCAGAATTTCCAGGAGATCGGGGTCGAGATGACGATCCACAATCTGCCGCCGGCCGTCATGTGGGGTGATTACTGGATCAAGTCGCATTTTCAGACAGCGATCGTGGGGCTCGACTTCATGGTAGGGCCTGACCCCGATGCGTCCGACTATCTGAGCAGCAGCTCGATCGCGGCGAAGACCGGTTCCGGGCAGAACACGATGCAGTACTCGAACCCGGAGGTGGACCAGTTGCTGCAACAGGGTGCCACCACGCTCGACCAGAGCAAGCGCATCCCGATCTATCAGAAGCTGCAAGCGGTGCTGCGCGACGATCTGCCGTTCCTGCCGCAGCAGCAATACGCCGAGATCGAGGGCACCAAGGCGAAGCTGCTCGGTTACGAGCCCAATATCAACGTGCGCCTGAACACGTGGAACCTCGAAACCTGGCACTGGGCGAGCTGAAGGCATCGGCCGCATCGTGAACGATGCGGCCGATCGTCTGCGTATCGGGGCGGGTCGTCGTCAGATCGTCTTCAGCATGCCGCCATCGACGAAGTAGGTCGAACCCACCGAGTAGGCGGCACGCTCCGAGCACAGAAAGACGAAGAAATCGGCAACCTCCTGTGGGGTCGCGAACCGGTCGATCGGCGCATGCTCGCGCGCGACCCCCGCGAGATAGGCTTCCCAGTCGCCGCCGCTGTTCTCGGTCAGTTGCCGCGCCGTCTTGATCCAGTCAGGCGTCAGCACGAGCCCCGGATTGACGGCGTTGACGCGGATCCGGTCCTTGATCAACTCGTTCGCCAGTGTCTTCGAGAACATCACCAGCGCGGCCTTGGTGACATTGTAGATCGGCTCGTACCATAGCGGCTGACTGGCGCAGATCGAGGCGTTGTGCAGAATGACGCCGCCGCCGCGACGCTTCATCAAAGGTGCCAGCCCACGCGCGAGCCGGACCGCGGCCATGACGTGCAGCTCCCAGTACGCCTGCCACTTCTCGTCGGGGGCGGCGAGGATTGTCTCGTTGCTGCCGCTGCCGGCGTTGTTGACGAGGATGTCGGCGCCGCCGAACGCCTGCTCGGCCGCGGCGACCAGGGCCGCACAACCATCCGCGGTCGCCACGTCGCAGGGTACGGCAACGGCGCGGACCTTGTGGCGGGCCATAAGGGTCGATGCCGCTTCCGCCAGCCGCGGCTCCTGGCGCGCCGCCATGACGAGGTTGACCCCCTCCGCCGCCAGTCCTTCCGCGACCGCGAGGCCAATGCCGATGCTTGCGCCCGTGACAACGGCGACCTTGCCGTGCAGCCCGAGATCCATGATCTGCTCCCTCTTGCCCGTCGGCCCGCGGCCAGACGCTTTCGGTCATGACAGGAGAGGGATGCGGTGTGCCGGCCGGAGTTCGCACGCCTACCCGCGCGGCAGGCATCGCGCCATCCGTCTGCAACGCTTCTCTCCCGCTGCCACGGTTGGTGTTGTGTGATGTGGCAGGCGATGGATAGCTATGCCCCGCCTGCCGGAGCCGTCAATGCCATTGTGCCATCGGCCCTGGCGCAGCCCGGCGCCCCCATGCGCGACCGTCGCCGGAAGTGCCGACGCATCGCCGGCGCAGCATCCTACGTGCCGCCGACCACCGCTGCCGCCATCACGTCGGTAAGCGCGGCTGCCAGTGCCTTGCCGGTGATCGGTTTGGTCAGCACGCCGTCCATGCCGGCGTCACGCAGTTCCTTGTGGGTCTCCGGCGCCGCGTGGGCGGTCAGCCCGACGATGGGGATCCGGCCAACCGCACTCGGCAGGCCGCGGATACGCCGCGTTGCTTCGATGCCGTTCATCTCCGGCATCATCACGTCCATCAGCACGAGATCATACGGGCGGTGCATGACTGCCTCGACCGCCTCCAGCCCGTTGCCGACCAGATCGACGCGGTAGCCGAGCTTTTCGAGAATGACGCGGACCAGCAGCTGGTTGGTCTGGTTGTCCTCGGCCACCAGCACCCGGA
Organism: uncultured Pseudomonadota bacterium; assembly: GCA_963764895.1. Classification (GTDB taxonomy): domain Bacteria; phylum Pseudomonadota; class Alphaproteobacteria; order Acetobacterales; family Acetobacteraceae; genus CAVXUK01. The sequence continues at coordinate 43,652 of CAVXUK010000004.1, read as the reverse complement.
CGGGCGATTTGGCGACGGGCTCCGTCTGCGTCGGCGCCGGGTCCGCTGCTTGCGGCAAGGGCGACGCCAGTTCGGCGGTGACGGTTTGACGGTCGCGCGGTGCCGAAACATCCAGCGCCCGGACGAGCGAATTCGACGGACATCGGCTTGGTCAGCAGCGCGTCGAAAATATCGAGCGAGGTGCGCCGTGCCACCACGTCCAGCGACCACGACGTGGCCAGCACGAGGCGCGTGTTCGCCAGCAACGGCTCCGCCCGTATCCGGCGCCCCAGTTCCACGCCGTCGCAAACCGGCATCGCGCGGTCGATGATCGCCGCGTCGAAGCACGTACCGTCGGTCACCGCCGCGTGCAGCAGCCGTAGCGCCTCGTCCCCGTCCGACGCGCCCGTGACGATGCCGCCCTGGTTGCGGATCTGCCGCAGCAGGATGCTGAGATTGACGCTGTTGTCGTCCACGACCAGCACCCGCATGCCGTTCAGGCTGGCGGCCCGGCGCTCCACCGGCGCGGCCAGCGTGTCGCCCTCATCCAGAACGACCGTAAAGCGGAACACGCTGCCCTTGCCCGGTGTGCTCTCCACGCCGATCGTGCCTTGCATGCCGGTCACCAGGCGTTTGGAGATGGCAAGCCCCAAACCGGAGCCGCCGAAGCGGCGCGAGATCGAGCTGTCAAGCTGAGTGAACTCGCGGAACAGCAGCGGCAGGTTCGCCGCCGCGATGCCTGGGCCGGTATCGCGAACCTCGATCCTCAGCTGCACTTGCGCGCCCCGTGTCGGGATGCGCTCCATCTCCACCGAGACGTTGCCGCTTTCGGTGAACTTGATGCCGTTGCCGATAAGGTTGACGAGCACCTGGCGCAGCCGGCCGGGATCGCCCATCAGCACGCGCGGCACTTCCGGGGCAACGTAGGCGCCAAGCTCGATGCCCTTGGCGTGGGCGCGAGGCGCCAGGATCTCCAGTACGCTTTGCACCTCGCCGGCGATGTCGAACGGAATCCGCTCGAATTCCAGATGGTTGGTTTCCAGCTTGGTGAAATCCAGCACATCGTTGATCACCTGCATCAGGTGCTCACCGGCATCGCGCAGCGTTTCGGTATAGTAGCGCGGCTGTTCGTCCAGCGCGCAGTCCAGCAACAATCCGGTCATCCCGATCACCCCGTTCAGGGGCGTGCGCAGCTCGTGGCTCATCACGGCGAGGAAGTCCGATTTGGCGCGATCCGCCGCCTCTGCGTTGTCCTTGGCAATGCGCAGGTTGTCCATTGTGCTGCCAATCTGGGCATTGGCCTCCGCCAGTTCGGCGCCACTGCGCCTCAGGTCGCCCACCAGGACCTGGACTTCGCCATGCGCCGCCTGCAGCAGGCGATTATGCCGCACCAGCAGCGCAATCAGTGCCGCGCTGCACAACAGTACGGCGATCAGGATGCCCGAGAATATCCAGTGCAGCCGGCTGAGCCCCTTCAGGTCGGCGGCGGCGAGGTTGCTGCCTTCCGAGTAGGCCGCCGCGGCCAATGCCGCCAGCCGGGCATCGACGTGCGAGAATAATTCGAAAATGCGCTGAGGCGCGCCGGGCCGGTCGATCGCTTGCACCGAAGGCCCGGCGGCGGCCACGGCGTCCTCGAATTGGGTGAGGATAGCGCGCAGGTCCGCGCTGCGACGGATGAAGTCGCCGACATCTCCGGTGCGTAACAGGCCGACGCGGTTGACCACGATGTCGTAGCGCAGCTGCACGGCATCGCCGTCTACCCCGGGGGCGTGAACAGCATAGCCGCCAACGGTGGATTCGAACCGCGATACCTCAAGTGAGGCTTGGCTGACCACCCAGGTCAGGTTGTAGCGCGACACGTCGGCGAGCGCGTGCTGACGCTCGACGATGAGCACAGACGCATAGACAACGGCGACCAGAAGGAAGGCGGCGGTCGCAGTCAGTACCGATCTTGAGCGTTCGCGACGACGCGAGTCCTATGGTCCGGGATGGCACGTCCGGCGCCTTGGCCTGAGGGGTCATTTAATGATGAGTTGCGCCACCTGCCACGCCGACCGGGCGTAGAACTTCTGCTGCTTCAGTTCCGCCAACGTGTCGTACGGATAGACGATGAACAGCGGCCCCTTGTCACGTACCGGCATATACGCGCCGTCACGCTTCAGCGCCATGATGACGCCGTACTGCGCAAAGTCGCTGATGGGAATTGTGGTGGAATAATCGTTCAGCGCGATGGCCATTACGTTGTCGCCGTGGGCGCCCACCGTACGCAGCAGATCCGTCATGCGGACGCCTTCGAAATTGACCGGCCGGTCGTACCACGGCGTCGACGTGGTGAACGAGGTGATGCCCAGCGCTTCCAACATTGGGCGATCGAACACCGCGCTGTCGCCCTTGTTACGGACGTCGATGTTGCCCGTGATCGTCAGGATCGGCTTTGTCGTCGGCTCGCCCAGCCCAGCGGCCAACGGGCGTCGTGCAGCGGCAGACGATGCTGCAACAAGGCCGGCCGCCAGCAGCCATCGTCTCGTCGGTATCTGCTTCATGCCAATCTTCCTTCTTAACATCGCTTAGCCGTTGCTGTTCGCATTCTTTCGGAAGTTCTGCTTCCAGACGGGTGCGTTAGCGCGAGACTGCTGGCGGAGGCAAGACATCCATGCAATCGCCGCCACGGGCCACGGCGAACTCGCGCGACGCGAAGTCGAGCAGGCGCCGGCGTTCGCCCAGCAGCAGGCCCAGCCCTCCGAGGCTTATCAAGCCGGCGCCGACGAACACGCTCCAGTGCGGCACGTCACCCCAGATCGCGTAGCCGAGCACGAATGCCCACACCAGGGCCGTGTACTCCACCGGCGCGGTCAGGGAGGCCGGCGCACGGCGTGCGGATTCGAAGAGCGCGAACTGTCCCAGCCCGCCCAGCAGTCCTACCAGCAGCACCAGCAGCAGCTGCGTGCCGGAAAGGGTGTGCCAACTCATGACCGAAAGCGTCCCGGTCAGCACCAGGAACACGCAGTTGCTATACAGCATCTGCAATGCCGAGGCCTCGCGTGAGGCGATCTTGCGTGTCAGGATCACGCTGCAGGCCCACAACAGGGCGCCGGCAAGCACCAGGACGGTCGCCAGTGTGAGGCTGATGTGGCCGGGGCTGGAGGCCGCCACGGTTCCGGCGAAGCCGAGCGCCACGGCCACCCAGCGCGACGGCGGTACCTGCTCGCCCAGCAGCGGCCTGGCCAGCAGGGTGACAAATACCGGCGCCGCGAAGTACAGCGTCACCAGCTGCGCCAGTGGCAGAGTACGTGCGGCGGTGAAGTAGCAAAGCCACGCGGCAAGGGCGACCACACCGCGGACGACCAACGCCAGCTTGTTGGGCGTCCCGACGACGCGCCGCAGCAGCACCCCGCGGCCGGACAGCACGAGTGCTGCGGTGACGACGAGGCTGCGAAAAAACAGGATCTGCCAAACCGGCAGGCTGGCAGTGAGGAACTTGACCGTCGCGTCCTGCCCCGCCAGCAGCCAATAGGCGACACCCGCCAGCCCCAGGCCGAGCAACGGCGCGCGCAGGGACGCCCCTTTATCCATGCGCCCCAGCTCGCCGGCCCGCATGCATGTCGCCTTGGATGCGGCACATGCGCACGACGACGCCAGCTGCGCCGCGAGGCTTCATGATGAATTCGCAGATTTGCTCGACCAGTTCTTTCTGGATCTGCAGGCGCCCAGATGTCGCCCGACAAATCCGTCCACCCGCCTCGAGATGTCGCAGTTTGCTCACGGCGGCGGACACTCCGTTGTAACCGGGGTCAAAATATAACTCGGCGCCGTCCGCCGCGACGCCCGACGGACCGGCTGCGGCGGTGTCGGAAGGCGCCTAGGCGAGGTTCCTGGCAGAGTAGACGCAGCCTTCATCGCCGCCCTGCGCGCGCCGGCTGACGATGACTCGGTCCACCCCTGGTATCGCCCCGTCCAGCTGATGCCAGATCCACTTGGTCAGATTTTCCAGCGTCGGGACAGACAGGCCATCGACTTCGTTGAGGTATTTCTGGTCGACCCGTTTTCTTAAGGAGTCGATCACCGGCTCAACGTCGAACAGGTTATGCGACCATCCATACACCGGATCCGGCGTTCCGCGCAGGAACACCTGGGCCTTGAAGGAATGACCATGCAATCCGGAGAATGGCGGGGTCTGATGCGCAGCCTCGAACGTGAACTCGATGTATGTTTCTTGCATCGCAGCCAAGTTCCTCGTTCATCCACACAACAGTAAGCGCAGCCACGATGGCACGCGCAGCGTCAGCACAACCCACAAAACCCGGTATCGCGAACAAACCGGATTGCTGATTAGCGCTCGTCCGCAAAGGTCGCTTCTCAAAATTACTGAGAAGTCGACAGCGGTCAACACATTTTCGAGGTCTAAGCCGTTTGCGGGGGCTCAGCCGCATCGAACAGGTGGTGGCCGCATTCCGTAGATCGTTCTGATATCGGGCTCACGTCCTGTTAGATATATAAGTCAACCCGTTGCGATGTCAACGCAAAAAATCAGGGGGAAGCGGATCGTTCCCGTGGTGTTCTCATGGCTGGCCACGGCGGCGCGCCTGTCCTTCAGTGCACGTACAGCCACCACAAAATCGAATGAAATCGAGCAACTGTTTCGGTTTGTTCGATGACAGCCGCCACCGCAGCGGGCTCATCGGGGCCGACGACGCCGATGGCGGCGAGTCGCAACGGCACCCGCGCAGCGCCGATCGCCCGTCCGGAGTTTCGCCACCGATTCGGAAGTGGCGAAGAACCTCCTCAGAGCGTCGCCACCATCCGCTTGATCCACCGCAGCGGCGCCGTCACCCGCCAGGAGGTCGACGCATACACTGCATCCAGCCGTTGGTCGTTGGCCGTGTTGTAACGGTCGAAGTCCTGCAGCAGTGCGCGACTTTCGTCGAACAGCGCCCGTGCGTCCGCCTCCTGGCCGGCCAGGCCGAGCCGTGCCGCCTGCCAGATGCGCAGCAGGAACGGCGCGGCAGGGCGGCTTGCGGTACGCTCCGGGCCCGCCCAATGTCGATGCTCCGCGCGCGCGATCGCGGCGACATCGGCCGGCACGCCGCGCCACGCAAAACCCAGCCCGCGCCCCAGCGCGCCGACCACGCTCGCGCTGTCGCCCAGCAGCGCGTCGAAGCTGGTCCAGGCGCGCGGGTGCGACCGGCTGTGCGCCTCCGCCTCGATCACGAGGCGCGCCCATAACAATTCGGCCGCCACCGGGTCCGCGCCGTCACGGGCTGCCAACGAGCAGGCCACCTCGATCGGGTGGCGCAGGCACAGGATCACGCGCGCCTCGATATCCAGCCGGTCCAGCGCCATCGCATACAGCGGCAGCAAGCGGCACAGACGCGGGTCCTTGACGAGCAGCAGCGGGGCATCGCCGTATTCGACCGTGATCCGCCGCGTGATGTCGGCCACGAACGTTTCGGCCTGTGCGGTGGCCAGCCAGTCGGCCGGCATCGGTCGCGGGTCCGCGGCATCGCGGCCGAAGGCTGTCAGGATACGGTCGTTCAGTGCCACCAACTTGCTCGGTTCCCAGTGGCCGAGCGGGTTGCCGCGCCCCGGCCCGAGCCGTTTGCGCGGCAATTCAGCGCCCAGGCGGGTCAGCAGATTGGCCAGCAGGGACGTGCCGCTGCGATGCATGCCGGCGACCAGAATCGCGATCCGCCTGTTGGCCAGACGCGACGGGATGGGCGACGCCAGGACCGCGTGGTCCATGGCGTCCGTGTCTTGCAGCATCATGGCGAGCCGCTTTTCTCCGGCAGGAATGCGTCGGTCCAGCCAGTAGCCCCCGGCGGATCGGGCAGGCGGATTTCGGTGCGTCCCGGCGCCTCGCGGGAGACGATCGCAATCGGGATGCGTGCCTGCACCACCGCGCAGTCCGCAGGTTCGTTGGCGGGTTTACGGTCCAGCCGCGCGATCTGCGCCGCGATGTGCAGGCCGAGCGCCGCCTCGCTGGCGCAGACCACCGCGCCCGGATCGAGCCGCGGCCACGGATCCGGCCCCGCGTTGATCTGCGGCAGTGCCGCAGTGTGCTGGTCTCCCGGCTGGCCGCGCCGGTGCTGATGCTGGCCCTGCCCAGTGCCGTTGGGCCCAGTGCCGCTGGGCCCAGCGCCGTTGAGATCATCCGGCGCGTCCCCCCCGGCCGATTGCGCCGCCGCCGCCGTGGCGGCTAGCGCAATCGTGCCGGCGAGGGCGCAGCAGAGCCAAACGCGGTGCCGTCGCGGCCGCATGGCGTAGCGTCAGCCGATGCGCTTGCGTTGCCCGGTCTGGGTGTTGATGGCGAAGCGGGCCACGACGCCGCCGTCGGCGGTCGCGAACGCGAAGCTGACGGTATTGTCCTGGTTCTGCACCACGTCGGTGACCTTCCAGGCGTGGTTGCCATGGCGAAGCAGCATGGCCTGCGCGATGGTCTGTACGTCGGCGGTGGACAGGTTCTTGTCGGCGACGGGGAAGAACAGGCCGAAACTGCGCTGTACCATCATCCGGTGGCGATGCCAGCCGCCCGGGCCGCTCCAGGGGCCGTGGCGCTCGCCGCCGTCACGGCCGTCGATGCCCCAGTGGTGATGGCCCTGGTCGGGGCCGCCATCGGTCATCGGTGCGACCGCCGCGTCCTGCGCGTCGGCCGGGCGCGTGGCGGCGTAGGTGCCGATCCCGCCCAGCGCGATGGCGGCGGCAAAGGTAAGGATCAATGTCGGTTTCATCAGTCGAACTCCTGCCCTGGCTTGGACTGCGTGACGATTGCAGCCCCTTCCGCTCATAGAGCAGCAAGCGGCAGGCCGGACGTAAAGAACTGAAACGGCAAGTTATTTTGCCGAACATTACAGTCTGCGGTGTCAGCTTTCCCGACGGCGGTGTCTGCCAAGCAGACACGTGATCCTTGACTTGTCAATGCCCGTGGACACGGCTTTCGCGGGCCTGGGCGGACAGGGCGGCCGTCACATACGCCAGGCCGCTGAGCGCGGTGATCCAGAAACTCGTTGGCCAGTCCGTCCACCATGCCAGCGCGATGCCGGCCCAGGCCTGCACCAGAGCGAAACACATCGCCAGTGCTACGCCCGGCGCAAGCCGGGTCGTCAGTTTTTGCGCGGTCGCCGCTGGCCCCACCATCAGCGTGAACACCAGCAGGACGCCGACGATCTGCGCGCACTCGGCAACGGCCAGCGCCACCACGGCCAGGAACAGCACCGAGACCAGGCGAAGCGGGACCCCTTTCGCCTCGGCCAGCTCCGGTTGCAGGCTGGCGAACAGCAGCGGGCGGGCGATCGCCGCGAGCCCGGTGAGGCTGACGATCCCCAGCCACAGCAGCGTTCCCAATGTCGCGGAATCCACGCCCAGCACGTTGCCGAACAGCAACGCTGTGGCCTGGGTGGCGTAGGCCGTGAAGAAATGCAGGAACAGCAGCCCGAACCCCAGCGAAGCCGACAAGACCACGCCGATGGCCACGTCCCGCGCGGCCAGCCGCTCGCCGAGGAACCCCATGAACGCGCCGCCCAGCAGCGTCATCGCCACCAGCCCCCAGAGCGGCGAGGCGCCGATCAGCACCGCCCCGGTCGCCCCGGTGAAGCCGACATGCGACAGCGCGTGACCGGCAAACGTCTGTCCGCGCAGCACCAGGAAATAGCCGACCGCGCCCGACACCAGCGCCACGATGGCAGCCGCCGCGAAAGCGGTGCGCATGAAGTCGTAGTCAAGCATGGTGATGATGCCGGTGATCGTCGCGCTCGACCTCGTGGTCGCCGGACATGACGAAGATGCGCCCGCCCAGCCGCACCACCTCGATCGGCGAGCCGTACAGCCGCGACAGCACCGGGCCGGTGATGACGTCCTCCACGATGCCGAGGGCGGCATGCCCGCCACCGAGATACAGCACGACATCCAGCGCGCCGAGCAGTGGATTGAGTTCGTGGGCGCTGAACAGCACGGTCAGCCCGAGTTCGCGTTGCAGCCCGCGCACCAATTCCACCACGCCGCGCTGGTGGTGCGGGTCGAGGCTGATGAGCGGCTCGTCAAGCAGCAGCAGCCGGGGACGGCCAAGCAGCGCCTGGGCCAGCAGCAACCGCTGCCGCTCCCCGCCCGACAGGTCCGCGAGCGGCCGGCGGGCCAGATCCGTGGCGCCGACCAGCGCCAGCACGCGCGAGACCTCGCGCTTGGCGTCCGCGCCGAGGATCGGCAATCCCCAGCGTTGCCCATCGACGGCGGACGCAACGAAATCCCAGCCGCTGAGCCGGCTGCCGGTGGCTGCGCGGTTCTGCGGCATGTAGCCCACCGCCGGATTGCCGCGCGTGACTGCGCGCCCCAGCACGCTGATGCGTCCGGCGCTGATCGCCACCAGCCCGAGGATGGCGCGGAACAGCGTTGTCTTGCCGGCACCATTGGGGCCGAGCACGCCGACGAACGTGCCCTCCGCGATGTTCAGATCCACTGCGTCGAAGACGGTCCGCCCGCCGAGGACAAGGCGGACCCCCGATAGAGAGACGGCGCTCACGATCCCGGTTTGGCCAGCGCTGCACCCAGCGCGTCGAGCTCGGTTGTCATCCACGTCTGATAGTTCTTGCCGAGCGGCTCCGTCTCCGTGACGCCCACCACCGGGATACCGGATGTCTTGGCGATACCCAGCAGGCGTTTGGCGGAGTTGTCCGTCGCCTGACTGTTATACAGCATCACTTTTACCCGATGCTGCCGCAAATCGCTTTCAAACGCCGCGGTGTCCGACGCACTGGGTTCGGTATCGTTCATGACCGCGATCTGGAACTTTTCATTGTGCATGTCCAGGCCGACTGCCGCCGCCATGTAGCCGAACACCGGTTCGGTCGCTGTCACCGGCGTGCCGTGATAGGCGGCGCGCAGTGAGGCGATCTTCGCATCAATCGGCTGCAGCGTCGCCAGCACCACGCCGGCGCGGCGCGTGTAGTCGGCCGCATGGGCCGGGTCGGCCGTGCCGAGGGCGGCGGCCAGTGCGTGGGCGGCGGCGGCAATCGTGGCGGTGTCGTACCACAGATGCGGGTTGTCGCCGGCCTTCTTGTGGACGAGGTCGGCCACGACGATCACCTGCCTGTCGGACGATTTCGCGGCCGCCAGCAATTTCTCCATCCACGGGTCGTAATCGGCGCCGTTGTAGATGACGATACTGGCACCGGACAGCGCGCGGGCCACCGAGGGACTTGCCTCAAACAGATGCGGGTCTTCGTCGGGGTTGCTGAGGATGCTGGCGACGGCCACGTCGGGGCCGGCGATCTGCTGGGCGATGTCGCCATAGAAATTCTCCGCGGCGACCACCGACAGCCCAGCCGCGCGCGCGGGCAAAGCCGCCAGGGCGACCAACGCCGCCGCAAGGATTATCCGTTTCATCGGTCCCGTCCCTTTATGATTGGCCGGAACGATATAACATATCAACTTTAGGCCGTCCACGCGGCATCAATGCGCGGTGGTGCAGGCGGCGCAGGTACCTTCGACCTCGACGGTCGCGTGCGCCGGGTGGAACCCCGTCAGCTTCGCCGCCCGTTCCACGGAGGCCGCAATGCCGGAATCCTCCATCTCGGCGACGGCGCCGCAGGTGCGGCAGATCAGGAATTGCACCGCATGGTGATGCGGGTCGCCGGCGTCGGTGCAGCCGATGAACGCATTCAGCCGCTCGACCTTGTGGATCAGGCCCTGCTCCTGCAGGAAATCGAGCGCGCGATACACGGTGGCCGGCGTGGCGTTGGCCTTCTGCGCCTTCAGTCGATCCAGTAGCGCATAGGCGCCGAGCGGCTCGCGCGAGCCGAGCACCAACGCGAGCACCTGCCGCCGGATCTCGGTCAGCCGCGCCCCGTCCCGCGCGCACAGTTCCGCGGCGCGGTCGAGTTGCAGGTCGAGAGTCGGGCTGTCGGTCATGTCAGGCCGCGAGCCGCGCCGGGGCGGGCACCAGCGGGCTGTCCACGTCGAACCGCTTGCCGGCACGCAGCGCGAAGCGCGGCACGATCATTTCGCTGGCCTCCACGCGCTCGCCGCTGTTGTCGCGCAGCTCGAAGCGGCCGGTAACGTACTGGTAGACATGCGCGTGCGTATCGATCATGCCGGGCAGCACGAACTTTCCGGACACATCGACCACCTCCGCGGCTGCCTCGATGGGCAAACCGGCGCCGATGGCGGCGATGCGGCTGCCGGTGATGGCGACGTCGGCGATGCCGTCATGGCCGCTCGCCGGGTCGATCACCCGGCCGCCGCGCAACAGCAGGTCGAAATGCCGGTCCATGGGTTGCCCTCCGCCGAAACCTCTCGACTCACTATGCTGACAACGCGCGGGCCGGTTGCAAGGTCTGAAACACGATGCAGGAGCAGGTAACCGCCGGTAGCGGCATCGGGCACAGCGTCCGGCGCAAGGAGGATGATCGTTACCTGCGCGGACGCGGCGAGTTCATCGCCGATATCCGGCTCGCCGGGATGCGCGACCTCGCCTTCGTCCGCAGCCCGCTCGCCCATGCCCGCATCCGCGCCATCCGTGCGCCGGCCGGAGCGGCCGTGTTCACGATGGCCGATCTGGAGGGCGTCGCCCCGATCACAGCCAATTCCGGCCTGCCCGGCTTCAAGCCCTCGGACCAGCCGGTGCTCGCGTCGGGCCCAGGTGGTCATGCGTCGACCTGATAGCCGTTCGTTCGGCTGTTGGCCATCACGGCGCCGCCGCCCGGATGGCCATGGCGTCGCCATCGTGCTCATGATCGGCCATGGCCATCCGCAGGGAGACGACCGATGGATTGGGGACGCCTGAGCCGCGCCGAACGTGACGCCGCCTACAACAACTCGGCCGCCGTGGCCGATAGCGCGGCGCTGGTGGCGGCGCGCAATGCCGCCTCGGAGACGGTACGGGCGGCGGGCGGGGTGCTCGACGTGCCATACGGCGCCGGCGAGCGGCAGAAATGGGACCTGTTCCCGGCAGCGCGGCCCGATGCGCCCTGCCTCGTGTTCATCCATGGCGGCTACTGGTATCGCAACCGCCGCGAGGATTTTGCCGCCCTCGCCGATGGCGTGCGTGCGCACGGATGGTCGGCGGCACTGGTCGGCTATACGCTCGCCCCCGCCGTATCGGTGACCGACATCGTGGGCGAGATCGCGCTTGCGCTGGACTGGCTGGCCGCAAGCGGTCCGGCACACGGCATTGCCGGCAAGGTGATCGTGTCCGGCTGGTCGGCCGGCGGGCATCTGGCGGCAATGGCGCTGGGCCATCCGCGTGTCAGTGCCGGCATGGCGATTTCCGGCGTGTTCGAACTGGGGCCGCTGCGCGACACCTACCTCAACGAGTTCCTGTCGCTGAGCGACACGGAAATCGCCACTCTGTCGCCACTGCGGCTGCCGCCGGTGTCCAAGCCGCTCGCCATCGCCTATGGCACCGCCGAACTGCCGCCGCTGGTTGCCGACAGCCGCGACCTGCACGCCCGGCGCGCCGCCGCCCACTGCCCGGGGCCGCTGCTGCCGGTGGCGGGCGCCGACCATTTCACCATTCTCGATGCCTTGCGCGACCCGGCCGGAGAGCTGACGGCGCAACTTCGCCTGCTGGCGGCGCCGTGACGCTCGTCAGGCTGTGGCGCGACATGGGGCAGGGGAGGCAGCAATGACGCGCGACATTGGGTGGCCGGATGCGACGGTGGCGGCCGATCTGGCGGCGATGCGGGCGGGTGCGCCGCTGGTGCATTGTATCACCAACATCGTTGCGGCCAACCTGACCGCGAACGTGCTGCTGGCGATCGGCGCGGTGCCGGCGATGGTGATCGCGCCTGAGGAAGCCGCCCCGTTCGCCGCCATTGCGGGGGCGCTTCTGGTCAATCTTGGCACCGTCACCGAAGCGACCGCCGAGGCGATGCGGGCAGCGGCGCGCGGCGCGGATGCGGCCGGCCGGCCATGGGTGCTGGACCCGGTGGCGGTCGGCGGCCTGCCGTTGCGCGACCGCGTGGCGGCGGAGCTGCTGCAGTGGCGGCCCGCGATCATTCGCGGCAACGCCTCCGAGATCATGGCGCTGGCCGGTGCTGCGTCTGGCGGCAAGGGGCCGGAACTCGACGGCGGGCTCCGATCAGGCGATCGCGGCGGCGCAGGAACTGGCCCGGCGCACCGGCGCGGTCGTGGCGGTGAGCGGCGTGCTGGACTACGTGACGGACGGCGCGCAGACGCTGGCGGTGTCCGGCGGCCACGTGCTGATGACGAAGGTAACGGGCGTAGGCTGTGCGCTCGGCGCCACGATGGCGGCGTTCGCGGCGGTGCTGCCTGACCGGCTGCGCGCGGCGGTGTCGGCCTCGGCCGTGTATGGCGCGGCCGGCACGCATGCGGCGCGGCAGGCGCACCGGCCGGGGTCGTTCGCGCCGGCGTTTCTGGACGCGTTGTTCGCCGTGGGTCTGGTGGACTGACGATCTGCGGCATCCCGGCTCTGCTACCATCAAACTTTCACGTGCATCATTACGTGGCGGTGGCGATGCTCCTTTCCGTGGGCAGCGGGATCAACCGCGGCGCCAATTGCGGCCGTGTCGACGGCTGCCTGCGACGACGGGGAAACAGTTCACATGGACGATCTCGCCAAACCGGATCCACTCAGCCAGCCCCGGCCGCGACCCTCACACCAGTCGGTCCAGCACTACATCGACGAGCGCCCGATGTGGCCCGACGGCACGCATCCTGCCGTCGGTGCCGATGACCGGCATGCAATGGCGCATCTGGTCGCTCGCGGCCGCCGGCAAGTTCTTCGAGGGCTTCGTCGTCTTCATGACCGGCGTCGCGCTGCCGCTGATCTCGCGCGAATTCGGCATCGGCGCGGCCCAGAACGGCCTGATCAGCGCCGCCAGCCTGTTGGGCATCCTGGTCGGCGCCATCGGCCTCGGCGGCATGTCCGACCACTTCGGCCGCAAGCGGATGTTCATCGTCGAGATGATCATCTTCTGCGCGTTCCTGGTGCTGCTGGTCATGTGCACCAACTTCATCTCGCTGGTCGATCTGCCTGTTCGGCCTCGGCGTGGCGCTCGGCTGCGACTACCCGACCGCGCACATGATCATCTCCGAAAGCATCCCCAGCACCAGCCGCGGCAAGCTGGTGCTGGCCGCGTTCGCCTTCCAGGCGGTGGGCGCGCTCGGCGGCACCGGCGTCGGCTATTTCGTGCTGCTCGCCGATCCCGACGCCTCGATGCCTGGCGCTGGATGTACGCGCACCGCGATCATCCCGGCGCTGATCGTCACCATCGGCCGCTTCTTCATCACCGAAAGCGCCGACTGGCTGCATATCCGCGGCGCGATCGAACGGGCGGAGGCAGCGGCGCAGCGCCTGCTGCTGCGCAAGCCGCAGTATCCCGGCAGCATCACGCTGGCGCGCGACGCCGCCGTCGCCGCCGACAGGCCACGGCGGCGGCAGGCTTCTGCGGCGCTGTTCAACGCGCGCAACCGGCGCGCCACGATCTTCGCCTCGGTGCCGTGGTTCCTGCAGGATCTCGGCACCTACGGCATCGGCATCTTCACGCCGACCATCCTGGCGGCCGCGCTCGGCAACAAGCCGGATCACGTCCGCAGCGTCAGCGACCTGATCCTGAACGACATCCTGGCCGCCAAGGGCGCGGCGATGATCACCACGCTGCTGATCGTCGGCATCATCTTCGCGGTGATCCTGGCGGACCGGGTCGGGCCGCATCTGGCTGCAGGTGATCGGCTTCATCGGCTGCGCCGCCGGCCTGCTGATCGCCTCGTTGGCCGACGGCTTCGCCGGCGCCACCCAGACCGCGGTGATCTTCGCCGGCTTCATGCTGTTCAACTTCATGACCAACCTCGGCCCGAACGCGCAGACCTACCTGCTGGCCGGCGAAGTGTTCCCGACCGCAATCCGCGGCACCGGCGCGGGCTTCGCGGCGGCGGTCGGCAAGATCGGCGCGGTCGCCACGGCCTTCCTGTTCCCGATCCTGCTGGCCGGCATCGGCACCAGCCGCGCTGCTCTACATCCTGGTCGGCACGTCGCTGCTCGGCGCGCGTGGTCACCTGGGTGTTCCGCATCGAGACCAACGGCGTCAACCTGGAAGAGATCGGGCGCTGAGCCGTGCCCGCCTCGAACTTGCGCGCCCTGCAACAGGATGACAGGCCATCATGCACTGATCGCATCGTCCGCACTGCCGACGCGGCGCGCGCTAGTGCCGGCGGCGCTGGCGCTGGCCGCCCTGGCACCGGCTTCGCTGGCACCGGGCCCGGTTGCGGCGCGGACCTCACGCTGACCGAAACCGGCTCGACCCTGCTGCTAGCCGCTGTTCGACATCTGGGTGCACGACTACGCCAAGACGCATCCGGGCGTGCACATCACCATCGGCGGCACCGGCTCGGAGGCCGGGCATCCAGCAGGCGCTGTCCGGCCAGGTGCAGATCGGCGCGTCCGACGCCTACATGTCGGACGCGCAGATGCGGCAACAACCCGCAATCATCAACATCGCCGCTGGCGATCGCGGCGCAGACGATCAACTACAACCTGCCCGGGCTCAACACGACGCATCTGCGAGCTCGACGGGCCGACGCTCGCCGGCATCTACACCGGCGCGATCCGCAACTGGGATGCGCCGGCAGATCGCCGCGCTCAATCCCGGGCGTGACGTTGCCGCATCAGGCGATCATCCCGGTGCGCCGCGCCGACGGCTCGGGCGATACGTTCGTGTTCACCCAGTTCCTGTCGTTCTCGACCCCGTCCTGGGAGAACGACCATGGCTACGGCACCACGATCGCGTGGCCCGGCGTGCCGGGCGCGCGTCGGCCGCGACCGGCAACGACGGCATGGTCCAGGCGCTCCAGTCCACGCCGTATTCGATCGGCTATGTCGGCGTCAGCTACATGGCGGATACCGGCCGCCGACAAGCTCGGCACGCGCGCTGAAGAACGAAGACGGCAAGTTCGTGCTGCCGACCAAGGACACGCATACGGCCGGCGCCGCCTCGCTCGGCGTCGCGCACGCCGGCCGACGAGCGGCTGAGCCTGGTGTTCGCGCCGGGCGAGCAGTCCTATCCGCTGGTCAACTACGAATACGCCGTGGTGTCGACGAAGCAGGCGAACCCGGACGTGGCGGCGGCACTGCGGCGCTTCCTGCTGTGGTCCATCGTGCCGTCCGAGGACGAGGACGCCGTACCTGGACCGCGTCCATTTCATTCCGCTGCCGCCGCACACCTGGGAACTGAGCCAGGCGCAGATCCACCTCATCCAGTAGCTACGGCGTCACCATGAGCGGCCCCCGCATGGCCGTCTTGATATAGTAGTCGGCAAAGTCCCACTGTTGTAACTGGATGGCCTGTTTGGCGAACGCCATCTGGCGTGCTTCCGCCGGTTCCGCCGAGAAGAACGCGTTGGATGCCCAGGCGGCATTGCGCTGGTTCCACACCGTTTGCGCCTGATCCACCGCGGCATAGGCCGCTTCCTGCTGATGCTCCTGGACAGCCCGCCGGGCCTGCGCCAGCAGCTCGCGCGGCCCGGTACCCGCCTGCTGCGACCCGCCCGGCGTCGGCCACTGCGCACAGGCCGCTACGGCAAGACAGACGCTCAGCAGTGCCGCAGACGTAACCCGTAACTTGGGCATAAAACTCCACCTTCCATCCTTCGTCGCGCGCCGAGACGTTACCGCTAACCGGCAACCGTCACTGCGCGACCGGAGATAATGGAACCGAATCGGCGTAATTCCAGGCCCATCACTTGTTCGCGTATTACCTGTGAGTGAGTTCGCTTCCACTATCTACGCGACAATCGTTCACCCGCTTTCCTTAGCGCCGCGACGCTGCGGCCGAGCAATTCCTGCTCCTCCTCCGATAGCGACGGGGGATAGAATTCGCGCAAGCCGTGCCGGCCGATCACGCCGGGCAGCGACAGTGTCAGCCCGTGGTGCTTGCTGAAGGCGCCGATCGGAACCGCCAGACCCTCATCGCGCAGCACCGCTTCGGCGATGCGGGCGCAGACGATGCCGATGCCGTACTGGCTTGCGTCATTGCCTTCGATGATCGCGATGTTGGCGTAGCGCACTTCCTGCTCGACACTCTTGCGGAATACCGCCGCGTCCTGTCCGCGCCGGCGCTGCAGTTCGACGAGCGGAACGCCGGCAACGCGGGCGCTCGACCAGACGAACACCTCGGAGGTGCCATGCTCGCCCAGGATCTGCGCCTCGACCGTCTCCGGGCTGACATCGAGTTTGCGCGCGATGTGCGTGCGGAAGCGGAGGCTGTCGAGCCAGGTGCCGGTACTCAGCACGGCGTCGTGGCCGGCGAGTTCGCGCGCCAGATCGGCGAGCGGGTCCGGCGGATCGGTCACCGCCAGCAGGACCGCCTCGGGGGCCGCTTTGACGATCTGCGGGACGATGGCGCGGTACACATCGGCATTCTTGTCGAGCAGCTTGAGCCGCCCCTCCGGGTCGCTACGATCGGTGGCGCCGCCGGCCTTCTCGTTGACGCCGGCGGTGATCATCACCAGGCCGGCGCCAGCCAGATCGGCATATTCCCCCTCGGCCACATCGATGCGCGCGCCGAGCGGCACGCCATAGCGGATGTCCGTCGCGACAGCCTTGCTGCGCTTGGGGTTGCGGTCCACGACGACGATCTCCCGCGCGCTGGCACGCAGCACGAGAGCCATGAGGCACGCGGAACCGACGCCGCCAGCTCCGATCACGCCGACTTTCATCCCTACCTCCACCGGTCATCGCCACAGCAACGCAGCCGGCAGATGCGGTTTACTCAACAGGTCGCGACGCGTCGCGGCCGTGTCAGGCCCGGCGATCCTGCCAGTCGCCGACCGGCAACAGCAGTTGCGGCACGAACCGGGCGAGGCGCCAGAGGCGGATCGGCGCGGGCGGCGTGATCGGCAGCGGCAGTGCCGCTTCGTCGCCGTTCGCCAGATATGCCGCCAGCGCCCGGCCCAGCATCGTGTTCAGCACGATCCCGCGCCCGTTGCACGCGACAGCCGAGAGCCAGTCGGGGGCTGGTTGGTACAAGCGTGGCAGGAAATCGCCGGTCAATGCCGCCGCGCCGCGCCAGACATAGTCGAACCGGATCGGCCCGAGCGCCGGAAACACCGCTTCGAGCCGCCGCGCAAGTTTCGCGGGCAGGCGATGCAGCGCGCCGGTCTGCAGGGCGGCCATGCCGCCCGTCACGAGCCGGCCACCCACAGTCCAGCGGCACGCCAGCAGATTGTTCCGTGTATCGGAAAACGCCTCGTTGCCGGACAGCACCGCGCGCGCGGCGTCCGGCAGCACTTGCGTGGCAAGCTGGTAGACGACCAGCGGCACCTGGCTGCGCCGCACCGCGCCGCCCTCCGCACCGGGCAGGCCGGGGCGCTGGGCGTTCGTGCATTGCATGATGCGCCCCGCCGTCAGCACGCCGCGCGGCGTCGCCAGCTCCCAGCCGCCGCTTGCCCGCGGCCGCAAGCCGGTAACGGGCGATCCCGTGCAGATCACGCCGCCCGCGCGCTGCACGGCGCTGGCCAGCCCGCGCGTGTATCCCAGCGGATTGAGGTGTCCGCCGGTTGGGTCGAACAGCGCGCCATGGAACTGGTCGCTGCCCATGCGCCGCCGCGTCTCCGCCGTGTCGAGTTGCACGCAGCGCGCGCCCACCGCCTGCCACGCCGCCACGCGCGCGGCGACGGCCGGCACAAGGCGCGCGGCGTGGGCCGGGTTGAGCCAGCCGGATTGCACGGCCTCGCAGTCGATACCGAGGCGGCGAATGGTTGCGAACACCTCCGCGGCCCCGTCCGCCGCCATCGCCAGCAGCCGCGCCGCGCGCTCCGCCCCCAGCCGCGCCTGCACCTGCGCCGGCCCGATGCGCGGCAGGCTGGGCACGACCAGCCCGCCGTTGCGCCCCGACGCGCCCGCGCCGATCTCACCGGCTTCCAGCACCACCACGGACACGCCGCGTTCCGTCAGCGCGAGCGCCGTGGACAGGCCGAGAATGCCGGCGCCGACCACCGCGACATCGCACTGGCCGGCGCCGTCAAGCTGTTGCGTCGCAGGGGCCGGCGGGGCCGTGGTGGCCCAGAACGGCGCCGGTTCCTCCACGCTACTTGCTGATCGCGGCGCGAACCTTGTCCACGTCGGCCGTCGTCATTTCGCTCTTGGTGACCACCTTGCCGTCGACGATCTGCCATTCGCGGAACGGGCCGGTGATGTCGCCATACTGGTCGAAGCTGATCGGCCCGATCACGCCGAGATAGCGGATCGGCTTGCCTTCCTTGAGCAGTTCCAGCCCCTTCTTGAACCCCTCCGGCCCGGCATAGATCGGCGTGCCGGCCGGATCGGTGACCTTGTAGATGCCATCGCGAATGCCGGCGCTGGTTGCCGCCCCCGCCTGCGCGATCGCGAGGCCCACCAGCGCGCCCGCGTCATACGCCTGCACGGCGGCCGGCGAGCCCGGATCGAGCTTGGAAAACGCCTGGTAGTTGGCGTTGAAATACTTGGTCGACTCCGTGTCCTCGGTGCCCGACGACGTGCCGTAGGCATCGTTCAGGTATTTGGCACCGACGGCGGTGATGAAGTCGCCGCTGTTCATGCCGTCGTTGAGCAGGAACTTGCGCGGCCCGCCCTTGGAGATCCAGGCGCGCGCGATGGTGGCGCCATCGACCGGGTAGCTGATCAGATACAGCGCCTGCGGCTCGCCCTGCATCGCGGCGGTGACTTCCGCATCGTAGGCGGCCTGTTTCTCGTTGTACGGCGTGGTGCTGGTGATGGTGCCGCCAAGTGCCGTGTAGGACTTGCTGAACTCGCGCGCCATGTTGACGCCGAAATCATTGTTCACCTGGATGATGGCGAGCTTCTTGAAGCCCAGGTCGATGGCGTATTTCGCCGCCGCGACGCCCTGCAGCGCGTCCGAGGTGATGGTGCGGAAGAAGATCCCGTTGGTCTTGCCCTCCCGCCCGAGCGCCGTCAGCGTCGGCGACGACGAGGCCGGCGAAACCTGCACCACCTTCGCCGGCGCCGTCACCGATGTCAGGATCGGAATCGAGACGGACGAGATGATGCCGCCGATGATGGCCGGCACATGGCCGATCTCGACCAGCTGCTTCGCCGCATCGACGGCCACGCTGCCCTGGCTGGCCGCGTCGCGTGTGTCGGTGACGAGCTTGCAGGGCATCGGCCCGCCGGACTTCGTTGAGGTCGCGGAATGCCATTTCGACCGATTTGGCGCCGGCCTGGCCATAGGCGCCGGCCGGGCCGGTGAGCGACAGCACCACGCCGATCTTGCAGTCCGCCGCCATCGCGACGTGCGCGGCCATCGCCAGAGCGACGGCCGTGCCCAAAGCCAGTTGCCTGCGCATGTCTATTCCTGTGGTTTGGGTTGGCTGAGATCGTATTTCATGATGCGCCCGTGCCGTCCGGCGCGGTCGCGTTCCAGCGTGTAAACGTCGCCGTCCAGCGCATGCCGCTGCGCCAGCACCGCGCTGATGTCGGCCCGGTCGGCATCGGTCAGCGCCAGCGTGAGCAGCCTGCGATGCGCGTCCAGATGCGCGCGGCTGCGCACACCGACGATGGCGGCGGCAACATGCGGCAGGTCCAATACGGCGCGGGTTGCCACCGCGCCGATGCCGTGGCCATGACGCGCGCCGACGCGTGCGAGCGTTCCGAGCAATGCCTGAAACCAGTCCCAGCCGCCGCAATCGTCGATGATGAGTTTGTATTTGGCCAGCGAACGGTTCTCGAATTCGGCCGGTTCGGCCGCGCCGTGCCAGCGTTCGGAAAAGAAGCCGCCCGCGACGGTGCCGTAGCACAGCAGCCGCATGCCGTGCGCGGCACACAGTGCCGCCATTGCGCCGGCAGGGCGATTGTCCAGCAGCGAATACTGCACCTGCATCGTCGCGACGCGCACCCCGGCGGCGAACAGTGCCGCCGTGTGCGCCGTGTCGAAATTTGTGCCGCCAATCAGATCGATGCTGCCCTCGGCTTGCAGTTCGGCCAGCCAGCGCGCGGTCTGCACGTAGTCGCCGGCCGCGTAGTCCCACCAATGGAACTGCACGAGATCGAGCCGCTCCTGCCCCAGACGTTCCAATGAACGATGGACCAGGCGGCGCACCTCCGCGCGCGTGAGCGTCGGCAGCGCCGCCAGATCTGGGACGAATTTCGTATGGACCTTGACGCGCGCACGCAACTCGGCAGGCGCTTGCGCCCGCCATGTCCCGATCAGCGCCTCGACGCCGGTGTAGATGTCCGCACAGTCGAAGGCCATGAAGCCGGCTTGCACATACGCCGTCATGTCGTCCAGCGCGACATTGGGGTCGATCGCGCCATGACCGCCGCTGAGCTGCCAGCCGCCTTTGATCAGGCGGGAGATCATGTAGCCGGGACGCAGCTCCGTGGTTTGCATCATGGCGCGCGCCCCGGCAGCGGCACCACCGTCACCTCGCCATGGCGGAAGCGGCGCAGGCCGGAGCGGGTGATGCGCAGCCGGCTCGGGCAGTTCGGGTCGGGGCAGGCGATGTCGGTGTCCGTGGTCATCCAGTCGTTGGGATGCGTCGGCCGCTGCTTGGCGGCCAGCAGTGGCAGCACGGCGGCCAGCGAATAGATCGAAATGCCCTGGCCGGGCGGCAGGAACAGCATCTCGCCGCGCAGCTCGAACCGGTCGCCGGGGGTGGCGCCGCACAGCAGGCGGGCGCCGGGCGGTGCGACGACCTCCACGCTCAGGTCGAACAGCTCGAACCAATCGTCGGTCATGCGGCGCGCGAGAAGGTAATGGTGCAGGCGCCGTTGCGGCGGATGCGGCCGCAGGCGGCGGCGAATTCCGGCAGGTCGGATGGTGCGACGCGCGCCACCACGCTGCCGGCAAGCCAGCCGACCGGCAGCAGCAGCCGCGCGCCGGGGCCGTAGAACAGGCCGATATCGACCAGCGGCGTCGGCATCCCGCCCCACATCCGGGCCGGCAGACGCACCAGCACCACATCGCCGGGCTGCGGGTGCAGCGTGGCGTTCTCCAGCGGCAGCACCGTCTCGCGCTGGGTGGGGCTCAGCGCCGCGTCGGGGACCGGGCAGGAGATTTCCGGGCCGGTCCAGATGGCATGCAGCGACGGCACGGCGCAGGGGGTTTCCAGCAGTTCCCACAGGAAGGCCGCGTTGTCGGGCGCCTTGTCACCGAGCAGCTCTGCGGTGGTGGCAAGGCCGGAAGATGGTTCGGCGAAGGTGATCGCTGGCATGGCGTTCCGATGGCTGCGCGGCGCGACCGGCCGTCGCGACTTGTGGCGGGAAGGGATGGTGCATACTGTCGTCGCATATGCAATCGCTTACCGGACGTTTCCCCGCATGCTGGAGGTGATCGGCGTCAGCCGCCGTTTCGGCGGCGCGCGGGCGGCGGAGGACGTGTCGTTCGGCGTGGCGCGCGGCGCCATCACCGGGCTGATCGGCCCGAACGGCGCCGGCAAGACGACGATGTTCAACATGATCGCCGGCAGCCTGCGGCCGAGCGAAGGCCGCATCCTGCTGGAGGGCCACGCCATCGAGCATGAGCCGGCACACCGCAGGCTCGCGCGCGGGCTCGGCCGGACGTTTCAGATCCCGCGCCCGTTTCCGGCCATGACGGTGCTGGAGAACGTGCTGGTCGCGGCCGGCGGGCAGCGCGGCGAAAGCCCGTTCGCCAACTGGTTCGCCGGCGGCACGGTGGCGCGGCAGGAGCGCAAGCTGGTGGCGCGCGCGCGAGAGATCATCGCGTTCCTGGCACTGGAACGGCTGGCCGAGGCGCCGGCCGGTTCGCTGTCCGGCGGGCAGCGCAAATTGCTCGAACTCGCGCGCGTCCTGATGGCCGAGCCGAAACTGGTGCTGCTGGACGAGCCGGCGGCGGGCGTGAACCCGTCGCTGCTGGAGCTGATCATCGAGCGCATCGCCGAACTGAACCGGCGCGGCCTGACGTTCCTGATCGTCGAGCACAACATGGATCTGGTGGCACGGCTCTGCGCCGTCGTGCATGTGATGGCGAATGGGCGCTTGCTCACCTCCGGCACGCCCGCCGAGGTGACGACGGATGCGCGCGTGATCGAGGCGTATCTGGGTGGCGCGGAGTAATCAGGCCGCCGTCGGCATCCGCGAGTGCCAGTCCGTGCGCGTCTGGTAGCCGTGCGCCAGCGGCACGCAATGCACCTTCACGATCGACCGCAACGTATCTGGCCAGCGTGCCGTCCAGCGCCTCGATGCGTCCCAGGTACGCTTCGGTGGCGGCACGGGACGTCACACGGCGGGATGCGATGGCACGGCTTCGGCGGCAGCGGCGAGCTGGTTGAGCTCGATGGGCAGTTCGGCCGCGCGCAAATCATTGACGCAGACAACGCAGATAAAGACTTCGCCTTATCTGTGCAATCTGCGTCGTCCGCGGATGATCCTTACCGCCCCAGTGCCACCACGCGCCCGTCCGGCGCCTCCGCCACATGCACGCGATCCTCGCGCACCCGGAACACCCAGGCGTACAGCGCCGGCAGGAACATCAGCGTCAGCACCGTCGCCACTGCCAGCCCGCCGATCATGGCCAGCGCCATCGGCCCCCAGAACACGTTTGTGGCCAGCGGAATGAACGCCAGCGCCGCCGCCAGCGCCGTCAGCACCACCGGGCGCGCGCGCCGCACGGTGCTTTCGACGATCGCCGCGCGCAGGCCGCGCCCGGCCTCCTGATCCTGCCGCACCTGATCGACCAGGATGATCGTGTTGCGCATGATCATTCCGCCGAGCGCGATCACGCCCAGCAGGGCCACGAAGCCGAACGGCGCATCGGCGATCAGCAGCGCCGCGACCGCACCGATGATGCCCAGCGGCATCGTTGCAAGCACCAGCAGCGTGCGCGGCAGGCTTTGCAGCTGGATCATCAGCAACAGCAGCATCGCCGCCCCCATCAGCGGGAACACGGCGAACAGCGCGGTATTGGCCTTCGCCGACTCTTCGGCGGCGCCGCCGACCTCGACGCTCACGCCGTCCGGCAGCGGCAGCGCGCGGATGGCGGGCAGGGCGGCGGCGGTGATGTCCGGCGCCTGCAATCCGTCCTGCACGTCGGCCTCGACCGTCAGGTAGCTCTGGCGGTCGCGCCGCCACAGGATCGGCTCCTCGCTCTGCGGCACCAGCCGCGCCACCTGCGCCAGCGCCACCGGGCCGGCGGCGGTCGGCAGCACCAGATCGGGCAGCCGCGCCAGATCCAGCCGCTCGGCCGGCACCGCGCGCAGCATCACCGGGATACGCTTGGTGCGGTCACGGATTTCCGTGGCCTTGGTTCCGGCCACCAGCGTGGCCAGCGTCTGCGAAATATCGGACGGCGACAGCCCAAGCTGCGCCACGCGCGCCTGGTCCAGCTCCAGCCGCACGGACGGCGCGCGCTCGCTCCAGGCCAGTTGCGCGTCCCGCGTTCCGGGCACCTCGCGCAGCGTGGCCAGCACCTTGTCGGCCACCTGCCGCACGCGGGCGATGTCCGCGCCGACCACGCGGAACTGCACCGGGAAGCCCACAGGCGGGCCAAGCTCCAGCCGCGACACCCGCATCCGCGCCTCTGGCACGGCGCCGGATGCGGCAAAGTCCATGAGCCGTGCCCGTACCCGCTCGCGCGCCTCCGCATCGTTCGTGGTCAGCACGATGGTGGCGATGGCGTCGTTGGGCAGCGCCGGATTGAACGCCAGGAAGAAGCGCGGCGGCCCGCCGCCGACGTAGCTGGTGTACCAGCGCACTTCCCTGTCCTGGCCGAGTTCGGCCTCGATCTGCTTGACGGCCGCCTCGGTCGCCTGATGGCTGGCGCCCTGGCGCAGTGTCACGTCCACGATCAGTTCCGGCCGCGCCGAATTCGGGAAGAATTGCTGGCGCACGAAGCCCATGCCGGCACCGGAGGCGAGGAACAGCGCCACCGTGGCCAGCACGACCGTCCGCCGATGGTTCACGCTCCAGTTCACCAGCCCGCGCAGCCGCCGGTATAGCGGGCTGTCGTAGACGCCGTGCTCATGGCCCACCACCCGCTTATGCGGCTTGGGGTTGGGTAGCAGCAGCACGCCGAGATAGGGCGTGAACACCACCGCCACCACCCAGCTCAGCAACAGCGCCAACCCGACCACCCAGAAGATGCCGCCGGCATATTCGCCCGAGGTCGACCGCGCGAGGCCGACCGGCAGGAAGCCTGCGGCCGTCACCAACGTGCCGGTCAGCATCGGGAACGCCGTCGAGGTCCACGCGAACGTCGCCGCGTGGACCCGGTCCATGCCTTCCTCCAGCTTCACCACCATCGTCTCGATGGCGATGATGGCGTCGTCCACCAGCAGGCCGAGCGAGAGGATCAGCGCGCCGAGCGAGATGCGCTGCAACTCGATGCCCATCTGGTTCATCACGATGAACACCAGTGCCAACGTCAGCGGCACGGCCAGCGCCACGACGATGCCCACGCGCAGGCCGAGCGAGAGGAACGAGACCAGCAGCACCACGCCGAGCGCCACGCCGAATTTCAGCACGAACTCGTCGACCGATTCGGCGATCGCCTGCGACTGGTCGGCGACCTGCTGCAACACGATGCCGGCGGGCAGCTCGGCGCGGATGTCGGCGGTGGCCGCGCGCAGGGTTTTGCCGAACGTCAGGCCATTCACGCCCTTCTGCGTCGAGACCGCGATCACCACGGCCGGCTGGCCATCGTGGCGTACCGAGAATTGCGGCGGGTCCTGATAGCCGCGCACGATTTCGGCGATGTCGCCAAGCTTCACGCTCGACCCGCCGGCCGGCACCGGCACCCGCGCCAGGGCGTCCGGCCCGTCGAGCGCGGCATCGACGCGCAGCGGCACCCGCGTGGTGTCGGTGTCGACCAGCCCGGCATCGGTGATGTCGTTGCGGGCCGCGATCGCGCGGGAGATGTCCGGCACCGTGACGCCAAGCGCCGCCAGCCTGGCGTGGCTGAATTCGACGAACAGGTTGCGCGGGATTTCGCCGGAGATAGTGACCTTCTCGGTCCCCGGCACGCGCAGCAGGCGGTCGCGGATCAGCTCTGCCTGCCGGGTCAGTTCGGCGTTGTCGGCACCGGTCAGCGCGAACACCGCGCCGTAGACGTCAGTGTATTCGTCGTCGGCATACGGGCCCTGGATGCCGTCGGGCAGGTCGGGCTTGAGGTCGTCGAGCTTCTTGCGCGTCTGGTAGAACAGGTCGGGCACGGCGGAAGGCGGCGTGTCGTCTCGGAATGCCACCTGCGTCGCCACGAAGCCGGGCCGCACGAACGTCGTGAGATGATCGAGATGCGCGAGGTCCTGCAACTTGCGCTCGACCGGCTCGGCCAGCAGATCCTGCGTCTGCTGGGCGGTGGCACCGGGCCAGAAGGCGGTGACCACCAGCAGCTTGATCGTGAAGCTCGGGTCTTCGTTGCGGCCAAGCTGGACGTAGGAGAGGCCGCCAAAGGCAAAGATCAGCGCAATCAGGAAGCCGACCAGGCTGCGATGCGCGACGGCCCAGGCGGACAGGTTGAAGCGTTGCATGGCGGCCGCCCCTTCAGACAGTCCATTGCGGAAACGGCGCCAACGGTGCGCGCATGAACCGGTCGCAGTTCAGGAACCACTTGAAGATCATCGCGATCATTGCGGTTACTCCGTTGCGGGGCGGATGTCGGCCACGCGCACCCGCGCGGCCGGGTCGAGCTTCTGGGCGCCGAGCGTCACCACGAGGTCGCCCTCATGCAGGCCGGCGACGACGACGCGATCCTGCTGCAGCCGGCGCACCTGGACCGGGCGGGCCGCGAGCGCGCCACCATCATCGACGGTCCACACGGTCGGCCCCTGGCCGCGATCGATCAGGGCTGCGGCGGGCAGCGTGGCGACCGAACTCGGCTTGCGCGGCGGGCAGATGCAGCGTGGCGCTCATGCCCAGCGCCAGCCACGGCGGTGCGTCGGCGATGGCGTAGCGGGCGACGTAGGTGCGCAGCTTGCCGCCGGCGCTCGGCGCGAGCTCCCGCAGGCTGGCGTGCAAGGGCAGGTCCGGCCGTGCCCAAAGCGTCACGGTGGCACCGGGGCGCGCCGCGTCCGGCAGCACTTGTTCCGGAAGCGCGATTTCCGCTTCCGGCGGCCCGGCCTCGGCGACGCGCAGCACCGGCTGGCCCTCGCTGACCACGGTGCCCGGATCGGCCAGCGCGGCCATCACCACGCCATCGGCGCTGGCGCGCAGTTCCGCGTAGTCCAGCCGGTTGCGCGCCAGTGCCAGCGCGGCGCGGGCGGAGGTGACCTTCTCGCTGGCCGAGCGGGCGGATGCCTGCTTCAGCTCTTCGGTTGCGGCCGAGACCCAGCCTTGTGCCCGCAGCGCCGCGTTGCGCGTGGCATCGGCCTGTGCCTGCACCGACAAGGCCTCGGCCGATGCCAGATCGGCCTCGGCGCTACGCACCGACAGGCTCAAATCGACCGGGTCGAGCCGGGCGAGCACCTGACCGGCATGTATGATGGCGCCGACATCAACCTCCCGTGACGCGATGCGGCCGGCGGCGCGGAACGACATGTCGGCTTCGTGGCGCGGGCGGATGGTGCCGGCGAAGGCGCGGCTCTCGGCGTCCGACGCCAGCGCCACGCGCACCGCCTGCACCGGCCGTGCGACGTTCTCGACGCTGGGCTGCGTCCGCTCGAAGCAGCCGCCGAGGAGGAGCGGCACCGTAAGCATCAGGGCGGATCGGGAAACGCGGGGCATGGGCGGCCTCCTGGGCTGGCGGAGACCCTAGCTCTGTGGACTGACGGATGTCAACATTCGTCAGTGATGAGCGGGACGATTTGGCGGAGGGCGATTCGCTCAGCTAGCGTGACGCGTCGCGAATCGCAGGGGGCGTCATGACAGCGTGGATGGAACTCGATCGCGCGTTGCAAACCGCGGTGGCGGGCGGGGTGCCCGGCGTGGTGGCGATGGCCGCCGACGCGGATGGGCCGATCTACCAGGCCGCCCACGGTGTACGCGACGTGACCACCGGGGCCGCGATGACGCTGGATACCGTGGGCTGGATCGCCTCGATGACCAAGCCGGTCACATCGGTCGCCGCGATGCAGTTGGTAGAGCAGGGCAGGCTGGAGCTGGACGCCCCGCTTGCCCCGTTGCTGCCGGTGCTGGCGGCCACCCAGGTGTTGGACGGGTTCGGCGATGACGGCACGCCGAAGCTGCGCCCGCCGCGCCGGCCGATCACGCTGCGCCACCTGCTGACCCACACCGCCGGCTTCGGTTATGACATGTGGAGCGAAGACCTTGTCCGCTACCAGCACCACGCCGGCCTGCCGCGGGTCGGCGGCGGGCAGAAGGCGGCGCTCGGCGCACCGTTGCTATTCGATCCGGGAGAGAGATGGGTATATAGCATAAGCACCGATTTCGTCGGCCAGGCGGTGGAGGCGGCGAGCGGGCAGCTTCTCGATGATTATGTCCGCGACCACATCACCGGCCCGCTCGGCATGACGGACACGGTGTTCCGCCTCGGCGCGTCGCAGCGCGCGCGACTTGCATCGGTGCATGCACGGGCGGCGGAGGGCGGGTTTTCGGTCCTTCCGTTCGAGGTGGTGCAGGAGCCGGAATTCCGTTCAGGCGGCGGCGGGCTGTATGGAACGGTGCCGGACTACATCCGCTTCGCCCGCATGGTGCTGAACCAGGGCACGCTGGAAGGCACTCGCGTGCTCTCGCCGCCCTCCATTGCGGAGATGGCGCGCAACCAGATCGGCGACCTGCACGTGACCACGCTGCGCACGGCCATCCCGACGCTGACCAACGATGCCAATTTCTACCCCGATATGGTGCAGCACTGGGGCCTCGGCTTCCTCATCAACACCGAGCGCGACGCGCATGGCCGCAGCGCCGGCAGCCTCGCCTGGGGTGGTCTGGCGAATACCTATTTCTGGATCGATCCTATCGCCCAGGTATCGGGGGTGGTCATGATGCAGCTGTTGCCGTTCGCCGACCCGGCGGCGCTGGAGTGCCTGTGGGCGCTGGAGCGGGGCGTGTATGGGCGCGGCTAGCGCCTCAGACCCGTCCGGTCAGGAACCGCGAAAACGCCGCCAGCGTGATGTCGGAGACATGGTGCTCGATGCCCTCGGCGTCCTGCTCCGCTGCCTCCTCCGGCACGCCCACGGCCACCAGCAGGTCGACGACAAGCCGGTGCCGCAGCCGCACCCGCTGTGCCAGACGTCTCGCCGGCTTCCGTCAGGAATACGCCGCGATAGGGGCGGGCGGTCGCCAGCCCCTCGCGCTTCAGCCGCGAAATCGCCTTGATCGCGGTGGCATGCGAGACGCCGAGGCGGCGCGCGATGTCGGTCGGCCGTGCCTCACCGCCGGTGGCGAGCAGGTCGGCGATCAACTCGGCATAATCCTCCAGCAGCGCGGTGGATTGCGCGGTGCGGGTCTTGCCGAAGCGGCGCGCCTGCGTCGGTTCCTCCGGCAGCTCGATCGGCACGGGCTCGGTCACCGAAGCGGACTCCTTCATCACGACGGGGCGTACCAACGCCACGCCGGCATTGCAACATGCCGATGTGAGCAAGTGACGCGCAGGCGGCACGCAGCCGGCCGCCGCGGGCTGCGTGCCGGCGCCGTTCCTCGGCTGGCTCAGCCGTCGCGCAGCAGCTTGGCGGCGTCGGGCGCGAAATAAGTCAGCACGCCGGCCGCGCCCGCGCGCTTGAAGGCGATCAGGCTTTCCATCAGCGCGCGATGGTGGTCCAGCCAGCCGTTCTGCACCGCGGCCATGATCATCGCATACTCGCCGGACACCTGATAGGCGAAGGTCGGCACGCCGAAGCGGTCATGCACGCGGCGCACGATGTCCAGATACGGCAGGCCGGGCTTGACCATGACCATGTCGGCCCCTTCGGCGAGGTCGATCTCCACCTCGCGCAACGCCTCGTCGGAGTTGGCGGGGTCCATCTGATAGGTCTTCTTGTCGCCCTTCAGCGCACCGCCGCTGCCCAGCGCGTCGCGGAACGGGTTGTAGAACGCCGAGGCGTATTTGGCCGCATAGCTCATGATGCGGGTATGGATCAGGCCCTGTTCGTCGAGCGCCGCACGGATGGCGGCGACGCGGCCGTCCATCATGTCCGATGGCGCGATCACGTCGATGCCGGCGAGGGCCTGGTTGACCGCCTGGCGGACCAGAACGGCGACGCTGTCGTCGTTGGCCACGTAGCCGTCACGGATCACGCCGTCATGGCCGTGGTCGGTGTACGGGTCGAGCGCCACGTCCCCCACCAGCCCGACATGCGGGAATTCCTGCTTGAGCAGGCGGGCGGCACGGCACATCAGGTTGTCCGGATTGCAGGATTCGGTGCCTTCCGCGTCCTTGATGTCGGTGGGCGTTGCCGGGAACAGCGCGATGGCGGGCACGCCGAGGCGGACGGCCGGCGCGACATGCTCCGCCAGCCGGTCGATGGTGACGCGCTGCACGCCGGGCA
This sequence comes from uncultured Pseudomonadota bacterium, assembly GCA_963764895.1. GTDB lineage: Bacteria > Pseudomonadota > Alphaproteobacteria > Acetobacterales > Acetobacteraceae > CAVXUK01. The sequence goes on along the minus strand of CAVXUK010000004.1, from coordinate 14,333 downwards.
TGGAGGCCACGTCCGTGGTCATGGCGTGGCCCTCGATGATGAAGATGGGCCAGATCAGGTCGTCGACGGTCAGCTTGGTTTCAGCGACCAGCCGGCGCGTCCAGGCGTCATGGCGGTTGCGGCGCATGCGGGTGGCGGGGAAACGGCCAACGGTCATGGCAGGCGGGCTCCAGGCGGACGATGCGGTTCCATAGGCCCGCGCGGTGGCGGCTGCCAAGGGATTGGTCAGGCCGAGGCGATCGTGCCTCCGTCACGGCTCGGCGCGTCAGGAGGCCTCGTGCAGCGGACGGATCGGCGCGCCATCCAGGAATGCCACGATATTTTCGACCGTGGAGCGATAGAACACCTTGTAGGTATCGTCGGCGACGTAGCCGAGATGCGGTGTCAGCAAGGCATTGTCCAACTGCCGCAGTCGATGACCGGGCGGCAGCGGCTCCTGGTCGAACGTGTCCAGCCCGGCGCCGGCGATGCGGTGCTGCTCCAGCGCTGCGACCAGGGCCGCCTCGTCCACCACCGGCCCGCGCGAGGTGTTGACGAGATAGGCGCTCGGCTTCATCCGCGCGATGTCCTCGGCGCCGACCAGGCCCCGGGTCCGATCCGACAGCACCATGTGGATCGAGATGAAATCGGCGCTGGCGAACAGCCCCGCGCGATCGACATGCGTCACGCCGGCCTCGGCGCAGCGATCCGGCGTCAGGTTGGGGCTCCAGGCGATCACGGTCATGCCGAATTGCCGGGCGACGGCCGCAACCGTGGCGCCGATCCTGCCGAGGCCGACCAGCCCCAGAACCTTCTGGCGCAGCCCCTGGCCGACCGTGGTCTGCCAGCCGCCGGTACGCATGCTCCGATCTTCCTGCAAGATACGACGGGCCAGCGCCAGGATCAGGCACCATGTCAGTTCGGAGGTGGTGTCGTAGCTTGAGGGCGTGCCGCTTACCCACACACCGTGCTGCCGCAGGGCCGGCAGGTCGAAGCTGCGGTTCTGCATGCCGGTGGTGGTCAGCAGCCGCAGCCGTGGCAGGCGCTCGACAAGCGCGCGCGGGAACGGCGTGCGCTCGCGCATCGTGGCGATGATCTCGAACGGGGCCAGCCGTGCCACCAGGGGATCGAGGTCCGCAAGCGTATCATGAAACACGCTTACATCGGCACGACCGTCGACCGCCGACCAGTCGGCATACTGCCGCGCCACATCCTGATAGTCATCGAGCACGGCGATGCGCGGAACGACGGCAACCTCGTTGGTGGTCATCGGTAATCCTCTCTTGTTGTCTGTGCCAATGCAGCGGCGACCGCCGTCACATCCATCACGGCGGCATATTTTACTTGCATGTCGTAGAGCGGCGCAAAGTGCGGGCCCTCGTGCCGGCCGCCTTCAATGCGGCATACATCTGGCGGGCTGTCTGGTCGGAAGGCTGCATGTCCCGTCATCCTCCATCTGAGCTACGCCGGCCCGGCGGCACATGTTATGGGCCACGCCATGCCCGCCAGTCGATCCAAGCCGGCCACGTCAGTCCCACGCCGCACGAGCGGCCGCTTCGCCAGGTACGCGGTTCTCGTGGTGCTGGCCGGCATCGTCGCGGCACGGATCGGCATTGCCAGCGCCGCCGGCGCCGAAATCTGCCGCTACACCGGCACCACCGACTATGACGGCCGCGTCGCGGTGATGGCCGCCGTGACGGCCGACGAGGGCGTCACGCGGGTCGACGTCACGCTCGATTTCGACGCGAGGACGCTGCTGTGGCTGCACATCCACTATCTGTACGAGGAGATCAGCATCTGGCGGGCCGGCGTGCTGGAGAGCGTGGGGGTGAACAATCGCTCGTTTTCCGGCGGCGGCATCGTCCGCCAGCTATGGGATGATTTCCAACGCGGCCCGGAGGGCATGGTGGGGCAACGCGTGCAGTCCAAGAGGCTGGCGGATTTCCGCCGCCGCCATCCGGGCTTCGTCCAGCACTGGGACCCGGCGACGTTCGGCCGGCCGTGGTTGCAGGACTATGCGGCTGCCGTGCCGGAACGCCGGCCCGATCTCGACCTCAAGGACGCCAAGCTGTCGCCGGGGCTGCGCTCGCCGCTGGCGATGGCATTCTACTGGGTTCGGTGGCTGCCGCGCGGCGGGCTGGACGTGCCAGTGTTCCTGACCGGTTTCAGGGCCGACCGGCTGGTCGATCTGCCGATCACGGCCACCCCCACTCCCGGCGGCATGCTGTGGCGAACGCCGCTGCGTCACCCGTCGCTGAGCGCGCGGCCGGTCTCCACGGCCACCGCCTGGACCTCGCGCGACGGGCATCTGCTGCGCCTCGCCTTCGATGTCCACGAAGCGCGGGGCTCGGCGCGCGGCCAGATTCAGCAGCAGGGCTGCGAGGGGTCCGCCGTTGTGCCGCCCGGCTGGCAGCCTTAGCCGGACGCCGCCAAAGCTTCACGAATCCGCCATCAGGGTGAGCGTTTCACCCGCGCTGCCCGATTGCCGTCGCGCGCTGCGCCCGGGAGCGGCCTGACATGAGTCCGCGCGGCGGGGCGTGGCCGGTCGCGTGCCACCTGGCCGGCGCATGACGCCGCGTCAGCCGATGCGCGCGTAGTCCAGGCGGCGGGCCAGCCAGCAGCCGACCTCGACGCCGACGACCCGGCCCGCCCCGTCGCGCCGGAAGGCCAGCGTCCAGTCGCCGGGCGGTGTGTGGTCCAGCGCGCGCGGGCAGGGCAGCGCCCAGACATCCGGCCCGATCGGATCGAGCATCTCCATGCGTCCCTGGCCGAGGAAACCCGAGAAGGCGCCGTACGAGCACACCGCCGGCGTCGGCGATGGTCAGTTCGGCGTCGAGCTCCTCGCAGCGGTAGCGGCCGGCGATGTCGACGGTCGGGGTGCCGTTGCAGGGACGCAGGCGGGAGCTTTGGTTCTCGATTGGGCGGTCCATCCACAGCCCGCCGTCGCCGGGCCGCAGCCGCACGCTGCCGTTGCCGGTGCGCGCCGTGCCGTCGGCCTGCAGGTCGAGCCGTTCCGGCGCATGACCGTAGCGCAGCCGCACCTGCGCGTCCGGCGGCTGGTTCGATGCGCACCGAAAGCCCGGTCTCCGGCTCGATATAGGCGCCGAGCCAAGCCGGTGCCGGGACGCCCGCGGCGGGCTCGCGGTCGGTCCTCGCCCAGCACGGCGGCGAGCAGGTCGACGGCCGCCTCGTGCGCGTCCGACAGGTGGTTGAACATCACCACGACCGAGACACGCTCGGCCGGCACGTACAGGCGGTGGCTGCGCCAGCCGCGCAGCGGCGCCGCCATGGCCGGTGACCGCCGGCCGAGTTCGGTCGCCCGGTTCAGGCCGAAGCCGTAGGTGGCCGGCGTGCCGTCGGCGAAGGTCACCGGCGCGGAGAGGCGGCTGTAGAGCGCGTCCGCGTCGTCGCGCGTGGCGTCGATGTGGCGCTCCCAGGCGATCATGTCGTCGAGGCTGGCGGCGAGGCCGGCGTCGCCGGTCCAGAGGATGCGGTTCTCGGCGGCGCGAAAGCCGCCGGCCTGGTTGCCCTCGTAGCCCTCGGTGCCGTCCGGCATGGCGCGGGTGTCGGCGGCGAGCAGTGCGCTGTCCATGCCGACGCGGCTCGAAGATGCGGGTGCGCAGCAGCTCGGCGAAGCTGCGCCCGGTGCGCTCGCTGCAGGATGTCCGACAGCATGCGGAAATTCTGGTTGCAGTAGGAATAGCGGGTGCCCGGCGCGAACTGCAGCGTGCGGGTGGCGGCGATCACGCGGGCGGCTTCGCTGTCGCCGAACGGCGCCTCGGCCGGCGCGCCATGCAGCATCGCCACGGCCCAGTAGTCGCGCAGGCCGGACTGGTTGTGGCACAGGTGCAGCGCGCCGGGCGCGCGGCTGTTCCAGGTTCGGCAGGCGGGCGCGCACGTCGGCGTCCAGCACCGACGGATCGCGGGAAGGCGTCCAGCACGAGGCCGCAGGTGAACTGCTTGGTGATCGAGCACATGCGGAACAGCGTGCTGCGGCGTGAAGGCGATGCGCCGCTCGGCATTGGCCCAGCCCCAGGCGTGGCGGACCAGCACCTCGCCGTCGCGCAGCACGGCGACCGCGCCGCCGGGGCCGGGATAGGCGCGCGGCAGGATTTCCATCAGGCGGTCGAGACGGGCGGAGCGTGCGGTCGTCATGACCGGCAGTGTCGCGCCATCCTTCGTGCCGCGTAAAGCCGGGTCCGCAGCCGGCCGCGCCACTTGACGCCCCGGTCGCCGATGGCGCCAGACTTCCTCAACCATCGGGGAGGGAACCAGCATGGCGCGCAAGCTGCGCGTCGGCTTCGTCGGCCTCGGCCGCGTATTCGATCTCAACGTGCGCGGCTATCTCGACCATCCCGAGGCGGAAATCGCCGCGCTATGCGAGACCGACCCCGCGCTGCTCGCCCGCCGCGCGGCCGAACATCCCGGCGCCCGCGCGACCGCCGACTTCGAGGACTTGCTGCGCTCCGAACTCGACCTGGTCGAGATTCTGACGCCGCACCCGCTGCACGAGGCGATGACGGCGGCGGCGCTGGCGGCCGGCGCGCATGTCAGCGTGCAGAAGCCGATGGCGATGACGCTGGCCGAATGCGACCGCATGATCGCCGCGGCCGACGCCAGCGGCAAACGCCTGAAAGTGTTCGAGAATTTTGTCTTCTACCCGCCGCTGGTGCGGGCCCGCGAATTGCTGCGCGAGGGCGCGATCGGCAAACCGCTGCATTTCCGCATGAAGGTGGTGATGGCCGACCGCGCGCAGGCCTGGCACGTGCCGGAGGCGGCGAGCCACTGGCGCCACGCGCTCGCCGCCGAGGGGCGCGGCGGCCCGATGGTGTTCGACCACGGCCACCACATGATGGCGGTGGCGCTGTGGCTGTTCGGCGACGTGCGCGACGGTTTTGCCTGCATCGAGCGCACCGAAACCGCGGCCGGCGTCTACGACGCGCCGGCGACGCTGACCTGGCGCCATGCCGACCCGCCGGTGCACGGCATGTGGGACGTCTCGCTGGCGCTGAAGATGACGCTGCGCACCGACTACTACGCCGACGCCGAGCGGTTCGAGATCCAGGGCGAAGAAGGCATCATCCAGGTCACCCGCTGCTCCGACCGGATGCTCGACGAGCCGGTGCTGACGCTCTACCGCGACGGCGAGGTACGCGCCTTCCACAACCTCGACACCGACTGGGGCGGCAGTTTCGCCCAGTCGACACGCCATTTCCTCGACGTGCTCGCCGGACGCGAGCCGCAGGAGGTGCTGACCGCGCGCGAGGGCCGGCGGGTGATCGCGCTGTACGACCTGTTCCAGCGCAGCAACGCCGAGCGGCGTGCTATCGCAGGATAGCGGTGAACGCGAAACAGCCCACGGGTTTCCCCGTGGGCTGCCGTACGCAGCGTCGTGGCGGGCTTACTGGAAGGGGTAGTAGCGGAAGCTGACGAGGAACGCGTTTTCGTTGGTGGACGGCGACAGGACGCTGCCCTTGGTCGCGCCGACGCCCTGGAAGGTGTTGCGGTCGACATACTCATACTCGGCGCCGAGCTGCATGGTGCCGTAGGTGCTCTTGATGAAGCGCCACCATGCGCCGATCGTGCCTTCGACGACCTCGGAGGTGTTGGCGCTGCACGACCCCAGTTCGACCTCGCAGCCGGCGAGGTTGATGTTCGGGTTGCCATAGCCGACGTTGACCGAACCGACGGAGTAGTATTTGCGCGCGGCGCCTTCGGCACCACCATAGGCATAAACGTCGACCGAGGGCACGGGGTGGGCAACGAAGCCGCCCATGACCGAGTACTCGGTCAGCGGCTCGATCTTGCCGGTCGGCGAGAAGGTGACATCGGCAATCTGCGCCGAGCCGTAGCGGCCGACGCCCTGGCCGTACAGCCCGCTGACCTGGAAGTCGAGCATCTTCGGCACCAGCGGCAGGATCATGCCGGCGCCGACGCCCTGGCCGGTGGTTTCGTAGTTGCGCCCGCTCGAATCCTCGGACACGCGTCCGCCCAGGAAGCGCAGCAGGCCATACACCTCGTAGTGGCCGAAGCCCGGGTCGGCGGCGAACTTGGCGATGATGTCCGGCGCGATATTGTCGCTATACGCCTGGATGGTGTTGACGTTCGGGCCGCCGCATTGCGAGGTACTCGAGAGTCCCGCCGCCGATCCCGGTCGACGTGTTGGCACCGGTCAAGCAGTTCGGACCGGCGGAACCGCCGAAGATCGTCTGCGGTTCTTCCAACGACAGGCCGGCCCACAGCTTGTGGTCGTCGAAGTCCTTGACGACGCGGAATTCGGCCTGACGCGCCCAGTCGAAGCCGACGACGTACTGTGCGTCAATCGTCAGCGGCACGTTCTCCTGCCGCGGCAGCATGCCGATCCTGTTCATCGTCGCAAGGCTCCAGCCCTGGCCGCCTTCGATGTGCAGGCCCAGGTCGGTGTTGTCCCACGCGCCGAAGAACTGACGCAGCCGCAACGTGTAGCTGTTGCTCTGGTTGGAGTTCGACGAGGTGCCGGCGCTGAGGAAGTCAGTCTCCATGTAGCTGGTCAGCGTGGTGGCAGCGTCCGGCTGCGCCTGGGCCAGCAGTGAGAACCGGCTCTGCTGTGCGGTCTCACGGAATTCCGGGATGTGGTAGTTCGGCGAATTGGGAAGCGGGATGTTGCCGTTGAAATTGGTGTCGATGCTCGCGGCCTCGTTGCGCGAGCGGTAGACGCCTTCGACGGCGGCGAACCCGCCCAGCGTCACCGTGACCCCGCCGACGCGGAACTGCCCTGGCGGCAGCGGCGGGCTCGGCGGCGGTAGGGCGGCGACCTTCAATGCTGCGGCCTGCGCGGAGGCCTGCGCGGCGGCGGCGGCGGCCTGTGCCTGCGCCACTGCTGCGGCCTGCGCCTGTGCTGCTGCCGTCGCGGCGGCCTGGCTCTGCGCGGCACCCTGGGCCTGCTGGGCCTGCTGGGCCTTCTGTCGGTCCCGCGCCGCATCGGCCTGGACCTTCTTCAGCTGATCGCGCAACTGCTGGATCTGCTGCTGGAACTGGTTTTGCAGCTGCTGGATCTGCTGCTGAAGCGTGGCGGCGTCCTGCGCGGCGGCCGGCGAGGCCGACAACGCGCCCGCGAACGCCGCCAGGATCAGAACTGATCCGCCTGCCTTAAGTATATTTCTCATCGACCTATGGTTCCCGTCGTCAAGTGGCTGTCGTACTGCCCGTTACGCACGCCAAGGTAGAAATCAGATCGAATCATGTCTTGTGCGAAGAGTTGAAACGCCGACGAAAAGAGCAATCTATATAGATACATACCATAATTTAGTTACAGTTTGCTAAGATATACAAAAACTTTCGAAAAAATCCATATCATAGTCGTATCTTAATATAATCTTCTTGCGCCATGTTGCAGTTTTACTGTGCTTATTTCGCCATATTTTTCCAAAAAAGCACCGTCATAAATCTTTCATATTTGTCGTCGTCTCGTTTCTCTTGCGTTCGGTCCCATAGGGCATCGCTCGGGACACCCGATAGTAAAAATTATTTTAATGTTGGCGGGCTTGGAATACGGCCGGATGAGGCTTCGACCAGGGGGAGTGGCGCGATTTGCAGTGTGGTCGCCCCCGGCTGCCGGGAGCCACGGAACGGCGGTGATCTGCGGCTGGCCGCGGCGCGTCGCTGCGATCCGGCGGCTTTTCGCAACGGTTGGCGCTGAAGCCATTCACCGACGTTCGTTCGGTCATCGGTCCGGCTCGATGCCGCTTCAAGGGCGCCCGTCGGCCAGCCTGCTGACTCGCCTGGGTCTAAATCGCTATTTAATAGGAAAGCGCACCATGCCTTCCATATAGGATAGTGAGGCGAATTCTTCAGTCAGAAATTAAACCCCCGCGTTACCTAGACTAAAAAATTCCCCATGGTCTGCATGTTATACTTAAATGGTAGTATATATAACGAATTTTTTATAACTAATATTTCTAAAAAAGCGGCTCTATATCAGCGAGGTATGCATGAGATACCTGATCACCACTCGACACAAAATGGAGGACATATCATGGTCCGCTTGATCCTTGTCGTGGCGCTGGCTTCAACCGTCGCCGCCTGCGCCGCCCTCAACTACAACCAGCCCCCGTTCCCGCAGCAGAACCCGGTTACCGGCGTATGGGGACCGGACAACACCAACCCTTGATCTGGACTGACGTATCGGAATGGTGGCCGCAGCGCTCTAGCGGCCGCGCCGATTGAAATCTTCGTGCCGCAGCAGCGCCTGCCGGTCGGGCGCTGCTGCGGCCGCAACCTCGTGGACTGCCGGCTGCTGTTCCGATGCGCTGGCCTTAAGATCTACGCTCTCGCAGCAGTCCGCTAAATGGTGTCCGGCACAAGGAACCATGCGAGAACGAAGTCAATCCTGCTCGAATAGACACCCGACCAAAGTCATGGTTATAGGAAATATTTACAGAACAACATTGGATTTACTCCATAATTGCTTCAATGTATCTCGGGTATTGTGCAATTTTCAAGGGATATAGGATAAATCACATTTTAATTTACTGCGGTACGGCATTGGTTTAGCCGATGCGTATTGATAAGGTTGTGTCGGTGAGACAAACGGAGCGGTCCCGGTGAGCGTTCTCCCTGTACCTGAGACCGTCTGGGGAAGGACTCACCCCCCCGGTTTTGTGTGCCGGGTGGTGCGTGTCTTGGCATCCGGCGTCCCCACTCTCACGAAGTTTTGCTGACATGCGTTACGGACTACGCGACAACTGGTGCGACGATCATGCCCGTCCAACGCGAACAGATAGTGGATGCTGACGATATGGCGGTTCTGAAGCATGCCGAGAGCAGGGCCATTGCCGCTGGCCGACGGGTGCTTCTTGTCGAGGACGACCCGCAACTGGCAGAGGACATACGCGCCGAGCTGATCGATCGCGGCTATGACGTGCAGCTTGCCGTCACTGGCGAGGCCGGCGCCCGCTACGCCAGCACCGGCGCATTCGACTTGCTGGTGGTCGACCGCATGCTGCCGGAAGTCGATGGCCTGTCGCTGATCGGGCAGCTTCGTGAAACCGACGTAGCGACCCCGGTACTGATCATCAGCGCGCTTGCCGATGTTGACGACCGCGTGCGCGGCCTGACCGCGGGCGGCGACGACTATCTGACCAAGCCGTTTGCCTTTGCCGAACTGGGCGCCCGCGTCGACGCGCTGCTGCGCCGCCCGCAGCACAGCCGCGCCACGGTGCTCAGGGTCGGCCCGCTCTCGCTTGATCTGATCGAGCGCGTCGCACGCCGCGGCGACCGGGTGATCGAACTGTTGCCGCGCGAATTCAAGCTGCTGGAATATCTGATGCGCCGCCCCGGCCAGCTGGTCACCCGCGCGATGCTGCTGGAAAGCGTCTGGAACTATCGCTTCGTGCCCGAGACCAACCTGGTCGACGTCCATGTCGGCAAGCTGCGCCGCAAAATCGATGATGAGCGCGAGCCAACGCTCATTCCGGCCGTGCGCGGGCAGGGATTCATCTTCCGTGCGGATTCCTAGCATCCGTCCGATCCTGCGCTCCACGGCATTTCGTGCTACTGCCCTGTTCGCCTCGGCGTTTACCTGCTGTTTCGTCGTGTTGTTCGCATTCATCTACTGGCAGACGACGCTGTTTGAGACGGCACGGATCGACCGGTTCCTCGTCAAGCAGGTCCAGCTGATTGGCGACGCACCGCCGCACGACCTGCTTTGGATTGTCCAGAGCCACGTCGCCGCAGACTTGCACCGGGTAACCTTCGCGGCAGTGTTCGATGCCGATGGCCGGATGATCGCCGGCAATGTCGAGCACGTTCCCGACGGATTGTCGCCGGATGGCCGGACGCACTGGGTGGACATGCAGGTCGTCGATATGGCGGCTCCGCATACACAGCGCGTCATCGCGGCCGCGCGGCGGCTGTCCGATGGCAGAACGCTGGTCATCGGACGCGACATCGAGGAGCTGTCCAACCTGCGGCAGTTGGTGGCTCGTGCCTTGGCATTGGGTGTCATTCCGGCCGTGCTGTTGGCGCTCGGTGCCGGCGCCTGGGTCGGGCATCAGACATCGGCACGCATCCGCATCTGGCAGCGCATCCTCGATCGGCTGCGCGAGGGCCGCCTTGGTGAACGACTGCCCGTGCACGGGCGGAACGACGACATCGATCGTCTTGCCGAGAGCGTGAACCATATGCTGGACGAGCTGGAGCGGTTGTTCGACGAACTGCATAACGTCGGCAACAACATCGCCCATGATCTGCGCACCCCGCTCGCGCGGATACGGACGCAGTTGGAGCGCACGCGACGCGAGGCGCAGAGCCAGGAGGACATGGATCGGCTGATCGACAAGATGCTCGGCTGGCTGGACCAATCGATTGCGATCACCACCTCGCTGCTGCGGATCGCCGAGATCGAAGGCGGCCGGCGACGGGACGCGTTCGCGCCGGTCCGCCTGGACGAGATCGCACGCGAAGTTGCGGATTTCTATGAACCGGCGGCCGAGCAGAAGCAGATTTCACTGCGCCAGGATCTGCGACTGTGCGTCGAGGTTGTCGCCGATCATGATCTGATGTTCGAGGCGATCGCCAACCTTGTCGATAATGCCATCAAGTTCACGCCGGAAGGTGGCCAGGTCGGGCTGGATGTGTACGACAGTTCCACCGGTCCACAACTTCGCGTCTCGGACACCGGTCCGGGCATCCCGACGAGCGCACGCAGTGATGTCTTCAAACGTTTCTTTCGCTTCGAGCGTAGCCGCTATGCACCAGGGATCGGCCTCGGCCTCAGTCTCGTGGCCGCGATCGTGAAGCTGCATGGCTACACGCTTGCGATTGAGGACGGCCATCCGGGCTGTGTCGTCATACTGACATGCGCGTCGGGCAGGCCGCCCACCGCACCGGACCCAGCGCACGGCCGGCTTGCCGACGCGACACGCTAGCGATCGCTGTCTGCCCGGTCCGACCGCATTCGGCCAACTCAAGGCTTCGACCCACGATGATCGCCATTGTCCGCATCGCGCTGAGCCGGCCCTACACGTTCATCGTGCTGGCAATTCTGATTGCGCTGTTCGGCACGCTTTCCTGGTTCCGCACGCCGACCGACATTTTTCCCAACATCGGCATTCCGGTGATCAGCGCGGTTTGGACCTACAACGGCCTGCCGCCGGACGACATGTCAGGCCGCATTGTCTACTACTATGAGCGCACGCTGTCGTCGCAGGTCAACGACATCGAGCACATCGAATCGCAGTCGCTGCCCGGCTACGGCGTGGTAAAGATTTTCTTCCAGAAAGGGGTCGACATCAACGCGGCGCTGGCGCAGGTCACGGCGGCGTCGCAGACCGTGCTGAAGCTGCTGCCGCCGGGCGTGACACCGCCCTATGTGCTGACCTTCAATGCTTCCAGCGTGCCGATCCTGCAATTGGCCTTGTCCAGCACGAAGCTGTCGCAGTCGGAGCTGTTCGATTACGGGCAGAACTTCATCCGACCGCAACTCGCGACGGTCGCAGGGGCGGCGATTCCGTCGCCGTATGGCGGCAAGGTCCGCCAGGTGCAGGTCGATATCGACCAGCAGAAGTTGCAGTCCTACGGCCTCTCCGCACAGGATGTCGTCAACGCGCTGGCGTCGCAGAACATCATCACGCCGGTCGGCACCGAGAAGATCGGCAAGTTCGAATACATCGTCTCGCTCAACGACGCTCCGCGGCGGATCGCCGAACTCAACGATCTGCCAATCAAGCGGGTCAACGGCACGCTGGTCTACATCCGCGATGTCGCCTTCGTGCATGACGGCTTCCCGCCGCAGACCAACGTGGTGCATGTCGATGGCAGCCATGCGGTGCTGATGACCATCCTGAAGGCAGGTTCAGCCTCCACACTCGATGTCATCAATGGCGTCAAGGCGCTGCTGCCGCATATCGAGGCATCGCTGCCCGACAGTCTGCACCTGCACGTTGTCGGCGACCAATCGCTGTTCGTGAACGACGCGGTCACCGGCGTGATTCGCGAAGGCGCGATCGCCGCGGCACTGACCGGGCTGATGATCCTGCTGTTCCTGGGCAGCTGGCGCTCTACCCTGATCATCACGATCTCGATCCCGCTGGCGATTCTCACCTCGATCACCGCGCTGGCCGCGCTCGGCCAGACCATCAACGTCATGACGCTGGGCGGCCTGGCGCTGGCGGTCGGCATCCTGGTGGACGACGCGACGGTGACCATCGAGAACATCAACTACCATCTGGAACAGGGCAAGGAGATCGAACCGGCGATCCTCGACGGCGCCCGCCAGATCGCCGTCCCGGCCTTCGTCTCGACTGCTGTGCATCTGCATCGTGTTCGTGCCGATGTTCGTCCTCGGCGGCGTCGCCGGCTACCTGTTCCGTGCCGCTGGCCGAGGCGGTGGTGTTCGCCATGATCGGCTCGTACGTCCTGTCGCGCACGCTGGTGCCGACGCTGGCGAATTATCTGCTGCGCAAGCAGGCGCATGCGGGCCACGAACCACATGCCCCGCACGCCGAACCACCGACCCGCAATCCGCTGTTGCGATTTCAGCGTGGCTTCGAACATCGATTCGAACAGGTGCGCAGCGCCTATGGCGAGCTGCTGGACTTGGCGCTCGGCCTGCGCTGGCGTTTCGTGATCGGCTTCGTTGCCGTGGTGGCGGTGTCCTTCGTGCTGGTGCCTTATCTGGGCCGCAACTTCTTCCCGACGGTCGATGGCGGGCAAATCAAGCTGCACATGCGTGCCCAGATCGGCACCCGCATCGAGGAGACGTCGCGGCTGTGTGCCAAGGTGGAGGCGGCGGTCCGCCAGGTCATCCCACCCCACGACCTCGACAACATCGTCGACAACATCGGCCTGCCGATCAGCGGCATCAACATGGCCTATGGCAATTCCGGCACCATCGGGGCCAGGACGCCGATATCCTGATTTCACTGAAGCCGGATCACGCGCCGACCGATGGCTACCTCGATCGTCTGCGCGAAGCTCTGCCGCGGCAGTTCCCGGGCACGAGCTTCGCGTTCCTGCCGGCCGACATCGTCACCCAGATCCTGAATTTCGGCGCGCCCGCGCCGATCGACGTGCAGGTGATCGGCAACGACGAGCGGGACAACCGCACCTACGCGAAGAAGCTGCTGAAGCGCATCAGCGAAGTGCCGGGCATTGCCGACCCGCGTATCCAACAGGCCTTCAACGCGCCGACCCTGAATGTCGACGTGGACCGCACGTTCGCCGGCGAGGTCGGGCTGACCGAACGCGACGCCGCCAGCACCTGCTCGATACGCTCGCCGGCAGCATCCAGACCGCGCCGACCTTCTGGCTGAACCCGGAGAACGGCGTGTCCTACCCCATCGTCGTGCAGATGCCGCAATACCGTATCGACACGATGGGCGAGCTGAACAACATCCCGATCACCGCCAACGGCCAGACCCAATTGTTCGGTGCGCTGGCCAAGATCAGCCGCGGACCGAGCAACGCCGTGGTGTCGCACTACAACGTGCAGCCGGTGATCGATATTTACGCCGCCACCTACGTCCGTGATCTCGGCGCCGTCGCCGGCGACATCCGGCAACTCCTGCGCGACACCGCCTCCGAGGTGCCGCGCGGCAGCATCGTCGTGCTGCGCGGGCAGGTCACGACAATGACCAGCGCCTACGCGCAGCTCATCGAGGGCCTCGCGATGGCGGTCGTGCTGATCTATCTGCTGATCGTCGTCAACTTCCAGTCCTGGCTCGACCCGTTCGTGATCGTCACCGCGCTGCCGGGGGCGCTGGCCGGCATCGTCTGGATGCTGTTCATCACCGGCACCACGCTGTCGGTGCCGGCGCTGACCGGCGCCATCATGTGCATGGGGGTCGCCACGGCCAACAGCATCCTGGTGATCAGCTTCGCGCGCGAGGTGCTGGCCGGCGGCGCAGATGCGCTGGAGGCGGCCAAGCAGGCGGGCGCCACCCGCTTCCGCCCGGTGCTGATGACGGCGCTGGCCATGATCATCGGCATGGCGCCGATGGCGCTCAGCGCCGAGCAGAACGCGCCGCTCGGTCGCGCCGTTATCGGTGGCCTGCTGTTCGCCACCGTCGCCACGCTCTTCTTCGTGCCAGTCGTGTTCTCGATCGTGCACGGCAGCGCCCGCCAGACCGCAAACGCTACACCACTCAGCGCGCAGCAGAGCCATTCCCATGCTTGAAGAGACAGGTACCCAGATGCCGCGAGACACCGCCGCCGACTGCGAAACAAGGCCCCCGCGGAAGCCAGCGCGTCTCGTGGCGTTGCTGCTGGCGGGCATCGTCGCCGTAGTCGGCGTCTCCGGCGTGCGGACGCGCCAACGCAACGAGGCCGAATTGACCAAATGGACGCAGGCGCAGGCGATCCCGACGGTCGATGTC
>CAVXUK010000003.1:0-5822 GCA_963764895.1 uncultured Pseudomonadota bacterium | reverse complement strand
CGAACGCCGGCTCTACATCCTGCGCAAGTCGATCTCGCAGGCGATCTATCAGCGCCGCGACCGCGGCCTGGCCGGCTATTACCCGGTCTCGATGTCGTGCCGCACCGTGATCTACAAGGGCATGTTCCTCGCCGACCAGCTCGGCAGCTACTATCCCGATCTGCACGAGCCGGATTTCGAGAGCGCGCTGGCGCTGGTGCATCAGCGCTTCTCGACCAACACCTTCCCGACCTGGTCGCTGGCGCATCCCTACCGGATGATCGCGCATAACGGCGAGATCAACACGCTGCGCGGCAACGTCAACTGGATGGCGGCGCGGCAGGCCTCGATCAGCTCGGACCTCTACGGCAAGGACATCAGCCGGCTGTGGCCGATCTCCTACGAAGGCCAGTCGCGACACCGCCTGCTTCGACAACGCGCTCGAATTCCTGGTGCAGGGCGGCTACTCGCTGCCGCACGCGGTGATGATGATGATTCCGGAAGCCTGGGCCGGCAATCCGCTGATGGATGAGCAGCGCCGCGCCTTCTACGAATATCACGCCGCGATGATGGAGCCGTGGGACGGCCCCGCCGCGATCGCCTTCACCGACGGCCGCCAGATCGGCGCCACGCTCGACCGCAACGGCCTGCGCCCGGCGCGCTATCTCGTCACCGACGACGACCGCATCGTGATGGCGTCCGAAATGGGCGTGCTGAAGATTCCGGAAGACGCAGATCGTCACCAAGTGGCGGCTGCAGCCCGGCAAGATGCTGCTGGTCGACCTCGAGCAGGGCCGCCTCATTCCCGACGACGAGATCAAGGCGACGCTCGCCAAGAGCCATCCCTATCGCGAGTGGCTCGACCGCACCCAGATCGTGCTCGAAGAACTGCCGGACGCGCCGACCAAGGGCATGCGCTCCAACCTGCCGCTGCTCGATCGCCAGCAGGCGTTCGGCTATTCGCAGGAAGACATCAACATCCTGATGACGCCGATGGCGGCCACCGGCGAGGAAGCCGCGGGCTCGATGGGCAACGACACGCCGATCTCGGCGCTGTCGGACCGGCCGAAGCCGCTCTTCACCTATTTCAAGCAGAACTTCGCGCAGGTCACCAACCCGCCGATCGATCCGATCCGCGAGGAACTGGTGATGAGCCTGGTCTCGATCATCGGGCCGCGGCCGAACCTGTTCGACCTGCAAGGGCCTGGCCTCCACCAAGCGGCTCGAAGTGCGCCAGCCGATCCTGACCGACGCGCGATCTGGAGAAGATCCGCTCGATCTCCGACATCGCCGACAGCCATTTCAAGTCGCGCACGCTCGACACCACCTTCCACGCCGGCTTCGGCGCGGCCGGGCTCGAGCAGGTGCTCGACGAACTGTGCGCGCGCGCCGAAGCCGCGGTGCGCGAGGGCGTCAACATCATCATCCTGTCCGACCGCATGGCCGGCTCGGACCGGATTCCGATTCCCTCGCTGCTCGCCTGCGCCGCCGTGCATCATCATCTGATCCGCACGGGCTTGCGCACCTCGGTCGGCCTCGTGGTCGAATCCGGCGAGCCGCGCGAGGTGCATCACTTCGCCTGCCTCGCCGGCTACGGCGCCGAAGCGATCAATCCCTATCTCGCGTTCGAGACCATCATCGCGATGAAGGACCGCGCTGCCCGGCGCGCTCGACGACTACGAAATCGTCAAGCGCTACATCAAGTCGATCGGCAAGGGCCTGCTCAAGGTGATGTCGAAGATGGGCATCTCGACCTACCAGTCCTATTGCGGCGCGCAGATCTTCGACGCGGTCGGGCTGAAGGCGGATTTCGTCGTCGAAGTATTTCGTCGGCACCCACACCCGCATCGAGGGCGTCGGCCTCGCCGAAATCGCCGAGGAAACCGCGCGCCGCCATGCCGACGCGTTCGGCGATGCGCCGGTCTACAAGACCGCGCTCGATGTCGGCGGCGAATATGCCTACCGCACCCGCGGCGAGGACCATGCCTGGACCGCGGAATCCGTCTCGACGCTGCAGCATGCCGTGCGCGGCAACTCGCTGGAGCGCTACCAGGCGTTCGCCAAGATCCTCAACGAGCAGTCCGAGCGGCTGCTGACGCTGCGCGGCCTGTTCAAGATCAAGACCGCCGAGGACGAGAAGCGCAAGCCGGTGCCGCTCGACGAGGTCGAGCCGGCCAAGGATATCGTCAAGCGCTTCGCCACCGGCGCGATGTCGTTCGGCTCGATCTCGCGCGAGGCGCACACCACGCTCGCGATCGCGATGAACCGGATCGGCGGCAAGTCCAACACCGGCGAAGGCGGCGAGGAATCCGATCGCTTCAAGCCGATGCCGAACGGCGATTCGATGCGCTCGGCGATCAAGCAGGTCGCCTCGGGCCGCTTCGGCGTCACCACGGAATATCTCGTCAACGCCGACATGATGCAGATCAAGATGGCGCAGGGCGCCAAGCCCGGCGAAGGCGGCCAATTGCCCGGCCACAAGGTCGACGCCGACGATCGCCACGGTGCGGCATTCGACGCCCGGCGTCGGCCTGATCTCGCCGCCGCCGCATCACGACATCTATTCGATCGAGGATCTGGCGCAGCTCATCTACGACCTGAAGAACGTCAATCCGGACGGCCAGGTCTCGGTCAAGCTGGTCTCCGAAATCGGCGTCGGCACGGTCGCCGCCGGCGTCGCCAAGGCGCGCGCCGACCATGTCACCATCGCGGGCTTCGAGGGCGGCACCGGCGCCTCGCCGCTGACCTCGATCAAGCACGCCGGCAGCCCCTGGGAAATCGGCCTCGCCGAAACCCACCAGACGCTGGTGCGCGAGCGGCTGCGCAGCCGCATCGTGGTGCAGGTCGACGGCGGCTTCCGCACCGGACGCGACGTCGTGATCGGCGCGCTGCTCGGCGCCGACGAGTTCGGCTTCGCCACCGCGCCCTTGATCGCGGCCGGCTGCATCATGATGCGCAAGTGCCATCTCAACACCTGCCCGGTCGGCGTCGCGACCCAGGACCCGGTGCTGCGCAAGCGCTTCACCGGCCAGCCCGAGCACGTCATCAACTACTTCTTCTTCGTCGCCGAGGAAGTGCGCGAGATCATGGCCGCGCTCGGCTACCGCACCTTCAACGAGATGGTCGGCCAGACCCAGATGCTCGACCAGTCGACGCTGGTGGCGCACTGGAAGGCCAAGGGGCTCGACTTCTCGAAGCTGTTCGTGCGCCAGAAGGAACTGCCGGGCCAGAAGATCTATCACTCGCGAGAACCAGAACCATCATCTGGAAGCCGTGCTCGACCGCAGGCTGATCGAGAACGTCGCAAGCCGCGCTCGACCGCGGCGCGCCGGTCAAGTTCGAGGTCGAGATCAACAACACCGACCGCAGCGCCGGCGCGATGCTGTCCGGCAAGGTGGCGAAGATCTACGGCCATGCCGGCCTGCCGCACGACACCATCCAGGTCAGCCTCAAGGGCACCGCGGGCCAGGCGTTCGGCGCCTGGCTGGCGCGCGGCGTCACCTTCGATCTCGAAGGCGAAGGCAACGACTATGTCGGCAAGGGCCTGTCCGGCGGCCGCATCATCGTCAAGCCGCCGCGCAATTCCGGCATCGTGCCGGAAGAGTCGATCATCGTCGGCAACACCGTGATGTACGGCGCGATCGAGGGCGAATGCTATTTCCGCGGCATCGCCGGCGAGCGCTTCGCGGTGCGCAACTCCGGCGCGGTCGCGGTCGTCGAAGGCGCCGGCGATCATTGCTGCGAATACATGACCGGCGGCATCGTCGTGGTGCTCGGCAAGACCGGGCGCAACTTCGCGGCCGGCATGTCGGGCGGCGTCGCCTATGTGCTGGACGAGGCCGGCGACTTCGACAAGCTCTGCAACATGGCGATGGTCGAGCTCGAGCCGGTGCTCTCGGAAGAGATGATCAACGAGAACACCTATCACCACACCGGCGATCTCGAAGCCCATGGCCGGGTCGACGTGTTCAAGAACCTGCTCGATTCCGATGTCGAGCGGCTGCACATCCTGATCACGCGCCATGCCAAGCTGACGGGATCGAAGCGCGCCGCCGACATTCTGGCGAACTGGAAGAACTGGCTGCCGAAATTCCGCAAGGTGATGCCGGTGGAGTACCGCCGCGCGCTGAAGGAATTGAAGGCCAACGCCGACGCCGAACCGAAAATCGCGATCGGGGCGTAGACATAACAGATCGTCATGCGTGAGGAGCGCGCGCATTGCGCCGTCTCGAACGATGACGGCAGAATGTGATCTGCTCATCCTTCGAGACGCGGCGAATGACGCCGCTCCTCAGGATGAGGCGGCGAACTAGTAGAGCGTTTGCAGGGGCGTCAGGTTTAATGGGCAAGATCACAGGTTTTCTCGAAATCGAACGTCACGATCGCAAGTACGCGCCGGTCGCCGAGCGCGTCAAGAACTATCAGCGAATTCGTCGTTCCCCTGAGCGAGAAGGAAACCCGCGACCAGGCCGCGCGCTGCATGAATTGCGGCATTCCCTATTGCCACGGCACCGGCGCGGTGGCGCCGGGCACGCCGGGCTGCCCGGTCAACAACCAGATCCCGGACTTCAACGATCTGGTCTACCAGGGCAACTGGGAAGAAGCCTCGCGCAACCTGCACTCGACCAATAATTTCCCGGAATTCACCGGCCGCATCTGCCCGGCGCCGTGCGAGGCCTCCTGCACGCTCAACATCGACGACAACCCGGTCACCATCAAGACCATCGAATGCGCGATCGTCGACCGCGCCTGGGACAATGGCTGGCTCAAGCCGGAGATCGCCGCGCACAAGACCGGCAAGAAGGTCGCCGTGATCGGCTCCGGGCCCGCCGGGCCTGGCCTGCGCGCAGCAGCTCGCGCGCGCCGGCCACGACGTGCATGTGTTCGAGAAATACGCCAAGGCCGGCGGCCTGCTGCGTTACGGCATTCCCGACTTCAAGATGGAAAAGCACGTCATCGACCGCCGCGTGACGCAGATGGAAGGCGAAGGCGTCACCTTCCACTACGGCACCCATGTCGGCGGCAGCGGCCAGGGCGCGATCGATCCGCGCGAGATGCTCAAGCAGTATGACGCGCTGGCGCTGACCGGCGGCGCGGAAGCGCCGCGCGACCTGCCTGATCCCCGGCCGCGACCTCGCCGGCATTCACTTCGCGATGGATTTCCTGCCGCAGCAGAACCGCCGCGTCTCCAGCGAGCCGCTCGACACCGCCGCCGACATCCTCGCCGGCGGCAAGCATGTGGTCGTGATCGGCGGCGGCGACACCGGCTCGGACTGCATCGGCACCTCGTTCCGGCAGGGCGCGCTATTCGGTGACGCAGCTCGAGATCATGCCGGCGCCGCCCGAGCACGAGAACAAGGGCCTGACCTGGCCGAACTGGCCGCTGAAGATGCGGACCTCGTCGAGCCAGGCCGAAGGCGCGCAAGCGCGAATTCGCGGTGCTGACGCAGAAATTCTCCGGCGGCGACGGCAAGGTCGCAAAACTGCATTGCGTGCAGGTCGACGACAAGTTCAAGCCGATCGCCGGCAGCGAGTTCGATCTCGATGCCGAACTGGTGCTGCTGGCGATGGGCTTCGTGCATCCCGGTGCATGAGGGCCTGCTGAAGACCCTCGGCGTCGACCTCGACCAGCGCGGCAATGTCCGCGCCAACACTGACCGACTACCAGACCTCGCTGCCAAACGTGTTCTCCGCCGGCGACATGCGCCGCGGCCAGTCGCTGGTGGTCTGGGCGATCCGCGAAGGCCGGCTCTGCGCGCGGGCGATCGATCAGTTCCTGATGGGGACGACGAACCTGCCGAGGTGAGGTTCGTCCTACTCGCGAGGCACTCACAACAATCGCA
>CAVXUK010000002.1:0-11060 GCA_963764895.1 uncultured Pseudomonadota bacterium | reverse complement strand
TCCCGCCGCAATAGTGTCCGCGTCGCCGAGCCGCCTGGCCGTGTTGCATCCGTCAGGCGGAACAGCAGCGGCGTGTACGGGTCTGCAGCGTCCGTGTCGGAGGCTTGCACCGCGTAGCCTTCGCGCGCGGTGCGATTCACATCCGGCTGATACACGCGGCTGCGCACGGGCACGGCCAGGATGCGGTAGGTGGCGCTGGCGACAGGGATCGCTACCGGCCCGAGGACCTGCACATGCCGCTCGATTCAGGACAGCGCCATGGCGAAGGTGATGCGCGTCGCGAAACCGAGCAGGCGGACATCCGTGCCCGTCTGGGCCATGGTGAATTCAGACGTAGAACAGGTTAGATTGCCCTGAAGCGCGCCGCGATTGACAAGTTGCCAAGCGCACAGAAGGACGCGTTGTATCGCACTGAATACTGCCTAGCTGGGGCGGCCTCGATTCCAATTGGAGCGGTGCGGTTTGTTTGCTAGGGTCACGTCTTACTGAATTGGCATCGCACAATATTTTGTGCATTGCGGTGCCTCATGATTATCGGATGATAAATCATAAGAGGTTTCCGATGAACAGACCGCGCGAGGCAACGATGCATCGACGCGATGTACTTCGGGCGGTCACGACTGTGGGAGTCATCGCCGCTGCACCGGTCCGATCCGCTGCGGCGGCGGCCGGATTACGACAGCCCGATCAACCGCGGTTCGCACTGCTGCAAGGGTGCAGCGGTTCGCGACGATGTGCTGGCGAGCGCCGGTTACGCTACCCGATGAAGCTGGTCGACGGTCAGTGGCAAGCGAATCGCCTGGGACCAGGCCATCGACGAGATCGGCGACAAATTGATGGAGATTCGCGAAAAGTCTGGGCCAGAATTGGTCTACTGGCTCGGCTCGGCCAAGTTCACCAATGAAGCGGCCTACCTGAATCCGCAAGCTCGCCGCCTTCTGGGGCACCAACAATTCCGACCATCAGGCGCGCATCTGTCACTCCACCACCGTCGCCGGCGTGGCCAACACCTGGGGCTACGGCGCGATGACCAACAGCTACAACGATATTCGCAACTGCCAAGACCATCATGGTCATGGGCGGCAATCCCGCCGAGGCGCATCCGGTGTCGCTGCAGCACATTCTGGAGGGCAAGGAGCTCAATCGCGCCAACATGATCGTCATCGATCCGCGGATGACGCGCACCGCCGCGCACGCGACCGAATATGTGCGGGTGCGCCCCGGCACCCACATTCCGACGATCTATGGGATGCTGTGGCACATTTTCCAGAACGGCTGGGAGGACAAGGAGTTCATCCGCCAGCGTGTCTACGGCCTCGACGACATCCGCGCGGAGGTGGCGAAGTGGACGCCTGACGAGGTCGAGCGCGTCACCGGGCTTGCCGGAAGCACAGGTCAAGCACGTCGCCGAGTTGTTTGCGAAGGAACGGCCGGCGACGTTGATCTGGGCGATGGGCCAGACCCAGTTCACGGTCGGCACCGCGAATGTCCGCGCGAGCTGCATCCTGCTGCTGGCCACGGGCAACGTCGGCACATTTCGGCAGTGGCGCCAACATTTTCCGCGGCCACACCAATGTCCAGGGCGCCACCGATCTCGGCCTCGATGTCACGACGTCTGCCGCTCTATTACGGTCTGGCCGAGGATGCCTGGCGGCATTGGTGCCGGGTCTGGGAAGTCGACTACGACTGGATGCTCTCGCGCTTCGCCAGCAAGACGCTCATGGAGACACCGGGAATTCCGAGCACGCGCTGGTTCGATGCCACGCTGCTGCCGAAGGACCAGGTCGGCCAGCCGGACACCTTGAAGGCCATGTTCGTCATGGGGCACGGCGCGCAACACCATCACCCGGATGCCGCAGGCGGTGCGCGGGATCGAGAAGCTCGATCTCCTGGTCGTGTGCGATCCCTATCCGACCACGTGGTCGGTGCTCTCGGACCGCAAGAACGGCACCTATCTGCTGCCGGCCTGCACCAGCTTCGAGATGAACGGGTCGCGCACCGCCTCGAACCGCTCGCTGCAATGGGGCGAGCAGATCGTCCGCCCGTCTTCGAGTCGAAGAACGACTACGATGTCATGTACATGCTGGCCACGCAAGCTCGGCTTCGCCGACCGGATGTTCAAGAACATCAAGGTCGACAACGGCGCGGTGTCGGCCGAAGACATCCTGCGTGAGATCAATCGCGGCGGCTGGTCGACCGGCTATTGCGGCCAGTCGCCGGAGCGGCTCAAGGCGCACATGCGGAACCAGGCCAAATTCGACCTGGTCACGCTGCGGGCGCCGAAGGACGATCCCGAGGTCGGCGGCGACTATTACGGCCTGCCGTGGCCGTGCTGGGGCACGCCCGCAATTCAAGCATCCCGGCTCGCCGATCCTCTACAACACCAATCTGCCCGTGAAGGATGGCGGCGGCACGTTCCGCGCGCGTTTCGGCGTCGAGCGCGTGGTCAAACGCAAGGTGACGGAGAACGGCCAGGAGGTCGAGAAGGAGGCACGACAATCTCCTGGCCGACGGGTCCTACTCCGTCGGCTCGGAGATCAAGGACGGCTATCCCGAGTTCACCCTCGGCGTGCTCAAGAAGCTCGGCTGGGACAAGGATCTCACGCCGGAGGAAATGGCGATCATCCCAAGGTAACTGCCGCCAATCCCGACGCCGTGTCCTGGTCGACCGACCTGTCCGGCGGCATCCAGCGCGTCGCGATCGAGCATGGTTGCGCGCCTATGGCAACGGCAAGGCGCGCTGCGATCGCCTGGAACCTGCCGGATCCGGTGCCGGTCGCACCGCGAGCCGATCTACACGCCGCGTCCCGATCTCGTCGCGAAATATCCGACCCTGCCGGACGCCGAGCAGTTCCGCGTACCGAATATCGGCTTCACGGTGCAGAAGGCGGCCGTCGATAAGGACATCGTGCAAGGACTTCCCGCTGATCCTGAGCTCCGGCCGCCTCGTCGAATACGAGGGCGGCGGCGAGGAGACGCGCTCGAACAAGTGGTTGGCCGAACTGAAACAGGACATGGTACGTCGAGATCAACCCGGTGGATGCGACGGAGCGCGGCATCGCCAATAACGGCTGGGTATGGGTCACCGGCGCCGAAAGCGATCGAAGACGCGGGTGAAGGCCCTGGTGACAGAGCGTGTCGGCAAGGGCGTGGCGTGGATGCCGTTCCACTTCGCCGGGTGGTTCGAGGGCGTCGACCAGCGCGCCAAATACCCGAAGGGCACCGATCCGATCGTGCTCGGCGAGAGCGTGAACACGCTCACCACCTACGGCTACGATCCGGCGACGGGCATGCAGGAACCCAAAGCCACCCTCTGCCAGATCAGAGCGGCGTAAGGAGGCGTCCATGGCCCGGATGAAATTTCTCTGCGACGCCGACCGCTGCATCGATTGCAATGCCTGCGTCACCGCCTGCAAGAACGAGAACGAGGTGCCGTGGGGCATCAACCGCCGGCGCGTCGTCACCATCAATGACGGCAAGCCGGGCGAGCGGTCGGTCTCGATGGCGTGCATGCACTGCACCGACGCGCCCTGCGCCGCGGTCTGCCCGGTCAAGTGCATCTTCCCGACCGACGACGGCGTCGTGCTGCATTCGAAGGATCTGTGCATCGGCTGCGGCTACTGCTTCTACGCCTGTCCGTTCGGCGCGCCGCAATATCCGCAGATCGGTAATTTCGGCTCGCGCGGCAAGATGGACAAATGCACCTACTGCGCCGGCGGTGGCGGCCCGGAAGCTCCGGCAGCATCGAGGAATACCGAAAATACGGCGCCAACCGCCTCGGCGAAGGCAAGTTGCCGCTCTGCGCGGAGATGTGCTCGACCAAGTCGCTGCTGGCCGGCGATGGCGAGATCATCGCCCAGATCTACAAGGAGCGCGTGCTGCAGCGCGGCTACGGCTCCGGCGCCTGGGGCTGGACGACGGCCTATCACGAAGGGATCACGGCGTGAGCGCGCGTGTCCCTGCTCGCGCGGATGCGCCGGGCTGTCGGCATCGTCGGCACTTGGCGATGGTGGCTGTCGCAATGCCGGCGGCCGCGCAGCAGCAGCGCGCCCCGGACGGCGCATTCGCGCCGGATGCGAACGCGGTGAAGGAGCAGACGCTGCTGCAGCAGGTCCCGCGCATCACAGGGCGCATCGACATTCCCGACACGCGGGCCAGCGTGCTCATACAGCCCGCCGGCCGCCAGTGGGATTATTTCCACGAGGTCATCCTGCACTGGTTCGGCGCGGTCGTGATCCTCGGCATGATCGCGATTTTGGGGCTCGGCTACCTGGTCATAGGGCGGATGCGGATTTCGGCCGGGCCCGCCGGGCGGACGGTGCCCCGCTTCAGCGGCTTCGAGCGGTTTTCCCACTGGTTGACGGCGGTGTCCTTCGTTCTGCTCGGTCTCACCGGGTTGAACATCACCTTCGGGAAGATCGTGCTGCGGCCGGTGATCGGGCCGGAGGCGTTCAGCGGCCTCGCGGAAGCGGCCAAATACGTGCACAACTTTGTCAGCTTCGCGTTCGTGGTCGGTCTGGTCCTGATCATTGCCCTTTGGATCAAAGACAATATTCCGCGGAAGGTGGACATCGAGTGGGTGATGCGGGGCGGCGGCTTCATCAAGTCGAAGCATGTGTCTGCGGGGCGCTTCAACGCCGGCGAAAAGATGGTGTTCTGGTTCGCCATGGGCGCGGGCGCGGCGGTGAGCGTTTCAGGATACCTGCTGCTGTTTCCATTCTACGTGACCGACATTGCCGGGATGCAGATCGCGCAGGTGGTGCACGCGGTAGTCGCCGTCCTGTTCGTCGCCGTGATCATCGCCCACATCTACATCGGCACGCTCGGGATCGAGGGCGCGTTCGAGGCGATGGGCAGTGGAAAGGTCGACCTCAACTGGGCCAAGGAACATCACGATCTTTGGCTCGCGGATCAGCTTGCGAAAGAACGCTCCGGGCCGGCGCCGGCGGAATAGGGCGGGCTTTCACCCTCCCTTCTTCCGCACTTTTCGCTCGCGCAGATAATCATCCGTGGTGCGCATCGTGGCGCGAGGCAGCCCGTAGGGATCGAAGTTCTCCTCCGAGACAACCGCGACCCGGCAGTCGTCGCACATCTTGATCAGGTCAAGGCGCTCCGGGGAATCCCGATACATCCAATGCATGCCGGCAAGCTTCGCCACCACGCGCTCGATCGTGCTCTTCACGCCGAATGGCTTGCAGCAGCGGATGCAGCAGAACGGCTCCTCCTCCTTAAGGACGCGCGGGGCTGCCGTGGCGGTGCGGAAGGCGAGCTGCGGCTTGAGCGTGATGACTTTCTCCGGGCAGGTTGCCTCGCACAACCCGCATTGCACGCAGGCATCCTCGGTGAAGCGCAGCATCGGCCGTTCGGTATTGTCCGACAAAGCCCCCGTCGGGCACGCCGACACGCAGGACAGGCACAGCGTGCACCCGGCGACGTCGATCTCCACCGCCCCGAACGGCGCCTGCTGCGGCAGCGCCACCAGATCGATCGGCTCCGGCGCCGCACGGTGGAGTTCGCGCAGTGCGAACCGCAGAACGCTCCGCTTGTCGCCGCTCATCGGCAGGAAGCTCGCGGGACGTGGTGCGGATGCCATCACCGGGATGGCCCGCAGCGTCGAACCCAGCGTGTCCGGATCGTCCGTCTCGATCGTCCCGACCCGGCCGGCGCCAAAGCCGAGGCCGGCGAGAATGGGCTCCGCGAGTGCGATCGTCCTGGTCAACCCGGTGACGTCGTGGCGCGGCCGGGCCCGCAAAAGAAACCGCACGGCCGAAGCACCGTAGGCGAAGGCCGCTGCAAGAACCTCAAGGCCCACCTGCGTTGTCTCGTTGACCGCAAACGGCAGTACCGGTGCGGGCAACCCATCACCGAACCGGGCCAGAGCATCGATCAACGGCCCGCCATGCGGCTCGTCATGTATCAGCACGATCGCACCTTCGCCGCCCGCCTTGTGATAGGCGAGCAGCAGGGTCCGCAGTTTGCGCATCAGCGCGTCCGCCGGCGGCAGCGCATAGGCGGCTGCCCCGGTGGGACAGGCCGCAGCGCACTGGCCACACCCTGCGCAGATAGCGCCGTCGATCGCCACATGGTCGCCAGCGGGCGCAATCGCACCCGCCGGGCAGAGATCGAGGCAGCGCGTGCACCCCGTGATCTGCGACCGCGAATGCGCGCAGAGATGCTCGGTGAAGGTGATGTAGTGTGGTTTGTCGAAGGTGCCGACGAGGTCACGCGCTTTCAACACGGCGGTCAGCACCGCGGCAGGATGGCCCGGATCCGCGCGGAGATAACCGTCGCGCAACTCGCCCGCGGGGAACAGCGCCGTGCCGCCCGAAAGGTCCAGAATGATGTCGCAATGCGACACCGCCCCACGACGCGAAGGCCCGAACGACAGCACCCCGCGCGAAGACGGCGCCGGCTGGGCGAAGTCATCGACGGCAACCTCGAACGTGCCCAGATGGCCCTTAGCCGAGCGGATCACCCCCTGCGCCAGCGGAAAATCGTTCACCCGCGGCGGCATGACAGCGGCCGAAGGCTTGATCAGCACCGTGACGTTGAGATGCGCCTTAAGCAGCGCTCCAGCCTCGATCGCCTGCTCGTCGCGGCCATAGATGAGCACGACGCCCTCGCTCCTGAGCGGAACGAACGGTACATCCGGCATGGGTTCGGCCGCAGCCGCCAGAAGCGCGGCCATCTTCGGCCCGGTCTCGGCGGCGTCCGCGCACCAGCCAGCGGTCTCGCGAATATTGGCGTAGGTAATCGGCGTCGTCCGCTCGATTTCGGCCGCTGTGTCTGCGAACAGGGCCGCCTCCTGCAAGCAACCCACCGTCAGCGGCCCGGGTTCGCCTGCCAGCGTGCGGAATTGCGCCAACTCAGCCCGGCAAAGCTGGTGCGCCGTCGCGACCCGGGCGCCGCGGCAGGCGCGGCCGACCGCTCCGGCATCGAGCGGGATCGTGTCTTCGCAGGAGCAGATCAGGATGGTCCCTGGGACTCGCGCATTGGCTCAAGAGTTCCTTGCCATCGTGCAGGACCGCGCCGGACTCTTTATCCGCGTCCGCCCGAGCGTATAGTCGTCCATGAGAGAAGTCGCGAGGCTCGGAGGATCTGCGCCGGTGCAGGGGCTCGATCTACCGCCGCCCTTCCATCTCGTCACCTTGCGGGAAATGGGGGACGCTTTTGCTCACGCCAAGACCATTGCCGCAACGGCGGGCGCAGGCACGCTGGTTCATGTCGGCCGCTTCGATTGGGCGGAGTTCGCCCTGGTGCTGGAACCGGAGGAACCGCTCTGGAGCGCGCGCAGGATCCTCTATGCCGGGCTGCTGGCGCTCAGTGACGCCTTGTCCGCCTATGCACCGCCCCATCGCCCGATCGGCTTCACCTGGCCCGACGCCATCCATGTCAATGGCCGCCTGGTCGGCACCGTACGCCTCGCCTGGCCGGCGGACGCCCGCGAAGATGAACCACCCGAATGGCTCGTGTTCGGTGGCATCCTGCGCCGGGTGGCCGTGGGCGAGCGGCCGCCGGCGTGACCACGCTCGAGGACGAAGGCTTCGACGATGTGGACGCTGGCCAATGGGTGGAGGCCTGCACGCGCCGTCTGACCGCCCTTCAACCTGGCAGCCCAATCGATCAAGGAAGTCGTCAAACGCTATC
Organism: uncultured Pseudomonadota bacterium; assembly: GCA_963764895.1. Lineage (GTDB taxonomy): Bacteria > Pseudomonadota > Alphaproteobacteria > Acetobacterales > Acetobacteraceae > CAVXUK01. The sequence continues at coordinate 3,413 of CAVXUK010000002.1, read as the reverse complement.
TGCCGCAGCTCAGCGCATTGAGATCGGCAGGTGCCCACGATCGACACGCTACCGGCGATCTGTTGATCCAGCGCGCGGGCGAGCAGCCTGAGCGTCACGCGCTCGCGGCGGCCCTGGCGGCGGCAGACGGAGGGCCGCGCGGATGAAGCTGCTGAAGGACCCATCAGGGCCGATCCCTCCGACGCCTTCGTGTTCGAGCGGGCGGCGCAAGCCCCGGCGAATGGGCGGTGGCTCGGCGCGCATCGTCTACCGTCAGGACCCGGCGACGCTGGTGGGCGAGGCCGTCGAGTCGCCGACTGGGGCATTGGCTCACTCGGATGGTCCACACTCGTCCGGGACGCATTGAAGACGCGCGAGGCCGACCGCGCGCGGCCGTCGACATGCTGGCCGCGGCTTCTCGCGCGCTTGGCGTCCCCGGCGCAGCCACCGCCCGTCCCGCGGAGGAAGGAGCTGAGGCTTGCCCGCCTCGCTCTGTGACCATCGGCCAGGGCATGCTGGTCGCCGTCTCGCCACCGTGCTGGAGCACGGGTGACGCGCGAGGTGTCTGGCACCCTCTTTTGCCCACGTGTTGCGTCCCCAGTCGATCCGCCCCTTGGCCTTCCTCGAGGCCACGGAGGACGACAAGGCGGAGCAGATCGACCTGACGATGCTGGCGGAACGCAAGGTGACGGATTTTCTGGCTCTCCTGCGGCCATCATCTGCTGGATCGCGATGCAGGCGGCGGCTTGCCATCACCGACGAACTCCTGAAGGCCTCCTGCTGCGCGGCCGGGACTGACCCGCCGCCTGAGGCATGCGCCGCCGAGCGTGCATGCAGCGCGCTGATCGCGGTCCAGGCAGGCGGCCGCGCCGTCGCGAATACGTCGATCGCAAGCGGAAGAAGGAAGCCCGCGCCGGAGGACTATGGCGATTGTTAATCATGAGCGGGATCAACTCATACCATCCCACGCTGGAGGCGGCGTATCTCGATATCGTCCGGCACGCCCGCACATTCCCTTCGATCTTCCTCAACCAGTTGGTCCAGGTGATCCTGCGCAACGTGCTGGACGGCTGCGACGACGCCTTCATGCTGCGCGCGGCGGAGCTGTCTCCGCCCCCAGACGCTGACGCTGCACGAGGGCTCGCTGGTCGCCGCCGATGCGGAAACGATCGCCGGGTCTGGCGCGAAGCCGCTGTCGCCGCTCGACATCGCGATGCTCGGGGCTGCAAGAAGGCCAGGCGATTGACCACCATTGACAAGGCGAACGCCGATACCTACTGCGGGCGCAGCGATCTACTTCCAATCCTGCTCCATCGGCGTCGCCGGCGGCCCGGCCGAGGCCCTGAGGTCGAGATCGGCGAGGTTATCACGCGATGGGTGTCGCGCCTGCTTGCGATGGAGGTCGCGATCGAACGAAGTCGTGGAGAACTGCGTGACGTGACGCTGACATGGTATGTCGGCCTGGATGCCGACGCGACCCGCATGGGTGACGCGCTGTGGGCGCTGGCGAGGCGGTCGACGACGCCACGCGGGCGCGGCTCGTCGGGTTGTATCGGCTGGATCTCTCCTGACGCTGCCGATATGGTCGAGGCTGTAGGGGGCCGCCGGTCTACTTGATGGGCATGGCAGGACGAGGACTGCGAGGTTGAAGCCGCAGAACCTCATGACCGGCCTGCCGATCCGGCGTTTGGAGGCGGTGCCTTTGATATCGACCGCATGATGAGCATTCCAAGTACGGCATCCATGATGAAGACCACGCGAGCGAAGCCATGAGCTGGACTTCCTCGGCGGCCGGTCTCGGTGCTGACCGGCGTGCCGTCGGCTGCCCCCTGGACGCCGATGGACTCAGCGGGGGATGTGACCACCTTCTACGCCGGCGATGCCGTGGATCTGGGATTTCCACCGAACAAGACCGCCAGTCCCGCAGCAATCTTGTCCCGGCGCGCGCTGTGGTCATCGTCGGCCGGCCCGGCGGCGAACCGCCCTTCGCCGTGCTGGCGACGTGCTCGGCCGACCCGGCGGAAGGCGAGGCGCTGACGGGTGCCGGCAACGGCATGGTCGAGACCGTGCCGATGCCGCTCCTCGATCCAGAAAGTCTGGGATACGAGTCGTCCGAAACGCCCATGTCGAACAGAAAAACTACAGGCGCGACGCGGCCGCACCGGCTGTCGCTCGCCCGCGGCGACGAAGCCGGTGGCCGGGAATGAGCGACAAACCCGAGACCTTCATCGCACGCTGGTCGCGGCTGAAGCGTGGAGCGCGACGGCCGCGCACCGGCGAAGAACGTGGAAGGGGCCGTCGCCGACGAGGAAGCGGCGCCGCCCGCCTTCGATCTCGCCAGCCTTCCGCCGATCGAAACTGATTCTGGCCGGCAGCGATATCAAGCCATTCCTGCAATAAGACCATGCCGGCGGATTTGGCGCGGTGGGTGCCCAAACCCTAGAATCATGAGTGGCCGCTGATGGGATTTCATCAGCATGGCCAAGAGCAATCAAATTGAATGACACCAAATGTGAACTTGGGCCGTTGGCTCCCAGATGTGGTGTAAGGTTTGGTTCAGGCCACAATACTGACAGAGCTGGGTGCAGCTTGGGGGTGGCCGGGGGTGGCCGGTCTCACAGCGCCGATCATGGGCACAATCCCCAGCTTCCCATCACAATGACCACATCAACAGCAGCTTTGACAAGGGCGTCTACAGAGACCAGACCTGTGAGTCCCGATGCTGACCCGGCAACACCAGCCACCAGCCAAGCAATGGAGTCAGGCGGGCAACCCACTCAGGTCCCAGCTGGCTACTGCCCAAGTGAGATCACGCTTATCCTCCAGCCAGCAATCCTGGCCCAGGATCCCTACCTAGACAGGGCATGCACAGGAATATACCATGCTGGCAACCCTCTCTAGCCAGCCCCAAGTGATCGCCTGGCCCGGCTCCCCGGCGACGCAACGCCGCTGGGCAGGGCACACACGGCGCTCAGCCAAGGCCGCGGCCCGGTGTTCGGTGCCGGCGGTGGCCCAGGAGTCCTTCGAGCTCTTGCTCCGTCGAACTGGACGCGGCGAATCCTGCCTTTCCGTCGTATACCTGACCGGCTACAACCTGCCCCCTCGCGCGCCTCGCCGATCCTTGCCGGCGCCGTCGATGAGCAGGCCGGGGCAGACGGAACCGGAGGACCGCGCGCCGATCCCTCGAGATCATGGCCGGTCTCGCAGCCGACGCGGTGGTGCGCCCGGCCGAGCGCGGCGCTGAACTGTTCCAAAGTCATCTTGCGCCATGAATGGAGAAACTACTCCGATAGGAGCATGCCAAGGCGGCGACCGGCGGGTGGCAGGCGGTCGGGCCTATTTTTCATGGCCGTCGAACGGAGGCTTTCGCCTGCTCCGGCCTGGTATACGGGACCGACCAAGCAGTTCCGTGCTAGAGGATGGCGGCATTTTCG
>CAVXUK010000001.1:0-19963 GCA_963764895.1 uncultured Pseudomonadota bacterium | reverse complement strand
GCCGCCGCAGTGGCGCAAGCTGATCTTCGCGAACGGCGCGGCGGACCGGCGTCTTTACGAAACGGCGGTGCTGGCCACGCTGCGGGAGCGTCTGAGGGGCAGCAACATCTGGGTGGCCGGCAGCCGCGACTACCGCGCGTTCGAGGACTACCTCCTGCCCATGGACGACACCGCGGACGCGAGCGGGATCGATGGTGAGACCGACCCCAACCGCCATGTCGCGGCGCGCGGGACGCTGCTGCATGAGCGTCTGCAGTTCGTCGCCGCCTGTGCCGCGCACGGCGCGCTGGATGGCGTGGAGATCGAGGCAGGAAAACTCTACATCGCGCGCACCAAACCGGCGGCGCCGGAGGCGGCGCGCCTGCTTGCAGCCCGCCTCGAAAGCCTGTTGCCGCGCGTGCGCATCACCGAGGTCCTGGCCGACGTCGATGCCTGGACGGGGTTCGCCGACCGCTTCACCCATCTGCGCACAGGCAACCCGGCCACCGACAGGCCGGCGCTCCTGGCGGCCGTCCTGGCCGACGGCACCAACCTGGGTCTGGCGCGCATGGCCGACGCCTCGCCACGGCGTGACCACCACCACCTGGTCTGACGGCGGACGAGTGGCACATCCGCGACGACAACTACCCGCCGTGGGTGCCGACATCGTCGACGCCCACCACGCCCTGCCGATAGCGGCACTCTGCGACGACGGTACCACTTCCTCCTTCCGACGGGCAGTATTTTCGGTCCGGCGACCGCGGCGGCATCGCTGGCGCGGTCGTAACGCGCACTACGGGATCGACCCCGGCGCGGTTTCTACACCCACGTCTCCGAACGATACGGGCCATCTACCACGCCGCGTCATCTCCGCGACACCGACGAGGCGCCCTACGTCCTGGACGGCCTTCTCCACCACGGCACAGACCGACTTGCGCGATCGCCGAGCACTACACCGACACCGCCGGCGCGACCGATCATGTGTTCGGGCTGTGCCACCTGCTCGGCTACCGGTTCGCGCCGCGGATCAAGGGTCTCAAGGATCGCAAGCTGTACACGATCGAAAAGCCCGGCACGTATCCGCTGCTCGAGCCGATGATCGGCGATACGATCGACGTCAAGGCGATCGTCGCGCAGTGGTCCGAACTGTCGCGCCTCAAGCAGTCGATCGAGGCTGGCGCGACCATCCCGTCGGTGATCCTGCGCAAGCTGTCCGCGGCGGGTTCGGGCAACGCGCTGTCGCGCGCGCTGCGGCTCTCGGCCGGATCGAGCGCACCCTGTTCACGCTGCAATGGCTGTCCGACCCGGCCCTGCGCGAACGCAGCCACGCCGGCCTCAACAAGGGCGAGGCCAGCAACGCGCTGCGCCGGGCCATCTTCTTCCACCGGCAGGGGGAAATCCGCGACCGCACCTTCGAGAACCAAAGCTTCCGCGCATCGGGTCTCAGCCTGCTCACCGCCGCCATTGTCCATTGGAACACCGTCTATCTCGACCGGGCCGTCCAGCAGTTCCGCGCGCAGGGATCGACGTGCCCGACGACCTGCTCGCCCACGTCGCCCCCTCGGATGGGAGCACATCGGGCTGACCGGCGACTACGTCTGGGCTTGCCCATCCCGCCGCTCGGTTCGGCCCGTACGAGATGTTCGGGCCACGTTCCCGGCCCGGGCGGCTTAGCGTGCAGTTTTGAACAATCCGGCAGGTGGCTGCGGGTCTATCGGGCTGTCCACGTCATCACGAAAATTGGCAAGGTGCATATAACCGGCCTCCACAAATCCCCGTAAACGCTTGTCCGTGGTCATGCCCCACGCCAGTTGCAGCGCAATCTTCATCTCGTCTTTCGGCATCGGGAGTTTCGTCGTAGGAAAGATAGTCAATGGCGATTGTTCCATAATTGCCCAAGAGCTGGAAGAACTTCACCGACCAGGCGCGCACTCGGATCAGCTTTCTCGTCGTGCGTTTCTGGCTTTCGCTCGGCTGCGTGCTTGCGTTTCCAAAACGTCTCTATGATCCGGTTAAAACAGCCAACTCGCAAAGCCCAGCGCGGCAAGTCCTAGCACCAACCCGGCAAAATCGCTAAACGACATCGTGCTAAAGCTCATACCGCAAGGCTCGAACTCGTGCGCGGCTCCGCCCTGTAGCTGCGATCCATCACACCCTGATCCTCTCCACCTCATCGAGGCTGAGTTCCTCGCGCCGGCGATCGTAGAGCTGCGTCGTGCGCGTGCTGGCATGGTTCGCCATCTGCGCCGCCTTCTCCAGCGTGCCGCCGTTCTTCAGATACGCCGTGATCCCGGTCGCGCGGAAGCTGTGATTGCCGAGCTTGGTCGCGATGCCGGCCGCGTCCGGCGCGCCGGCGGATCATCTGATAGGCGTTCGCCTGGGGCAGGGGCGTGCGCGTCAGCGGCCGGCCCTTGCCGCGGCCGATCGTGCGGAACAACGGCCCCTTGGGATCTGCGGCGAGGCCCGCGCCCTCGATGTAGGCGGTGAGGTAGGTCTCAAGGTTGTGGTGGCACGGCATGGCGTGCGCCTTGCCGCCTTTCTCGCGCAGCCGCACCCATAGCCGGCGGTTCTGCGTGAACACGTCCTCCACCTTCATGCCGAGCGCGGCACCGATGCGCGCGAAGCTGAACACCATCAGCCCGATCAGCGCCCGGTCGCGCAGGCCGACGATCGTCGTCACCTCGATGCTGTCGATCAGCGCGCGCGCCTCCTCCGGCGACAGCACCGGCGTCTTGCCGGCCGTCACCGTGTGCGAGGGGCCGCGCACCGAGCCGGCCGGGTTCACCGGCACCACCTGGCCGGTCACCAGCCAGTCGAACAGATGGCGCATCGCGGCCAGCCGCGCCTTGACGGTCGGGGCCGCGTGCTCCGCGTCTGCATCTCGATCCAGGCCGCGACGTGAAGCGGCTGCACGGCCGCGATCGACCGCACGCCCGTGATCGTCGCACCACGCCAGAAACTCCGCCACGGCGCGGCCGTAGGCCCGCCGCGTGTGCGGGTTGCGGATGTTCGCCGCGAAGAATTCCAGGAAGCGGCGCGCGGCGCGCTCGCCGGCGGCGGCGATCAGCGCCGGCAGACCGGGCGGTGGAGGCGGCGATCAGCGCGAGCTGGTTCATTTCGCGGCCTGGGTGTGGGTGTCAGCGGCCGCTGTCGCGTCCTCATGATAGTCGGCGTTGAGGGACGTGGACCGAGGCGCCGACGTAAAGCAGTTCCCGCCACTTGCAGGACTGACCGCAGAGGAAGCAGATAGCGCGCGCGAGCCGTTCTGGGAGCTGTGCCACGTTGGCTTTGAAATTCGTCTGCATATGACATTTCGACCATGTCAGTGAAGGCCCTAATTCGATCTTCGATCTGCGGTGGCTCTAATATGTGGCCGAACTTGTTGCGAATCGTGTTCAGCTTCTCGAAAGCCTCGAAGACATCATGAAACCCTATATCTGGAACCATCGCCATCAGCAGCCGGATACGCTGATAACAATCAAGCTGGGCCGCACTCAACGCCGCAGGGTTTGGCAACAGCGCATCGATCGTAGAGTTGACCAGCTCCTCGATCAGAAGATGGCCTTTGAGCACAAGCAACGTGAGATCGTCCGTCCTCGGCATTTTCTCTAGGAAGCGCTTTTCGAACTCATGAGCCTGCGCGATGTGCTCTGCTTTTGGCATGTCGGGACTCCGGATCGGGGTGGTGGCGGGGAGCTGCTCGGTCATTCCTTACTTGCTCGAGCTGCGCTTTGCTATCTCGAAAGGCAGCCGCGCTCCTGAGTAGCCGCTCGACTTCCTCCGGCGTTCGAGCTTCCGCTTCAATGTCACCAAATTTCAGCCGTGCTTTTCGTCCGGCCCGACCTGCAAGCCATCCAGTCACCGCTGCTGTGACAATGCCGATCGCGGGCGGCCCTAAAGTCCGGATCGCAAACTCGGCGAGGGGATATCCTTGACCGTCGATCGCATCAAACGCTACGGCGCTTTGCGAGTAGACGACGCTTCCCGCGCGTAACCGGCCGCTAAAGACGTTCAACTCGTTTTGGAAAGTGGGATCATCCTCCTGCGGATCGTCGGTGCCGGGCACCAACTCGATTTCGAGTTCACCCGTTTCCATTCGCCTCTTCCTGCTTAGCTCGGCCTGGAAGGCTCGGTTGGCAGCCCACCCCCTCTCAACCTCCGCCAACTGTTCGGGCGTCAATGGGCACATCCTGTTCCTCCTGGTGCTTGGGCGAGACTCCGACGTGGGGTGGACGGGGATTCTACCCCGGTTCCTACATATGATAAAGGACATTATCATATATAGACGGCAACCCGACGGCGCCGCCCTCTACGTGCCTCGACCGTCCTGGCAGGTTCAATATGGACGAATAAATTCGGCGCTGGAGGTGCCGGGCTTGCAGTGGACATAGCGGGCCGTCGCGGCGAGCGATGTGTGGCCGAGAGTTTGCTGGACCAGGTGGATCGGCGCACCGCGGTCGATGGCGTGTGAAGCATGCGCATGCCGACACCAGTGCATCGAAAATGTTGGCGGCAGTCCCGCTCGCCGCGCGGCTCGTTTGACAATATTGTGCATCGTTTGCTTCGCAAGCGGCGTTTGATTCCGACTCAGGAAAACCGGGTCCTTATCAGAGGCACCGTTGCGGATCGCCGCCAACGCCGTCCACATGTACTCGGGAAGAAAAATGTGCCGCAGCTTGGTTCCCTTGCCGACCACACTCAGTACGGTGCCGCTCTCACGTTGCCCGAAGCATCTCCACTTCAGCGCCGACAGCTCTGCAAGCCGCAGACCCGAAACGTAAGCGAGGAGCAGCAGGACCGAATTGCGCGGATTGGTCGTCAACGCCACGAGACGCCGGATATCAGTCTCATCGACAATCCGCTCCAAAACATTGTTCGGATGCGCTGGGCGCTTCAGCAGAACCGCAGGGTTCGCAGGCAGGTAGCCGATCTTGTAAGCGAAGCTGAACAGCGACTGGATGACGCTGATCGAGGTCGCTTGGCTCGACGGCTTCATGCCGCGCAGGCTCTGCGCGAAAGCCTGCAGGTGCGGTAGCTGAACATCCCGAAGTTCGATACCGGGCGCGGCGCTCTGCAGGTACCTGACTGCCAATCGATAGGAGCGGAGCGTGGTCAGCGGACGCTGTGCCAACCATAGCGCGATAAGGTTCTGGTCTGCATCATCGAGAGAGATCATGCTGTTCACAGCGGATGCGGCAGTCGCGTTCTCGGCGTGCATATAACCCTCCTCTGTTGCCGGTTTCGTTTCGGACGATTAACTAGAACGAAAACGGCGGGAGATTGCTCCCCCGCCGTTGTTGGGTGGCTTGCAGCGAAGTCTTACCAGCCGACGAGCAGACCGATCACGGCGGCCTGGGAATAGGCGTTGTTGTGCGCCGTGGAGCCGGCGCTGCCGGTCACGAAGTTGAAGTCGCCCTGGTGGTTCGTGCCATAGACGTAGTCGGCGTAGACCTGTAGCCCCGGCGTGATCTGGTAGTTGGCACCAGCGGCGAAGGCGTTCTCGTGCCGCTGCGAGATCCCGGTCAACTGCACCGCGCCCTGCGTGATCGAAGCCGTACCAGGAGGCACCGACCGTGAACGGACCATTGGTGTAATGGCACCCACCAGGTAGGCTTCGGCAGGCGGGGCGCCGTTCGGGGCGGTGGCCATGATGCCGTTGTAATGGCCGCCCTGCCACGCGCCGCCGAACTGGAAGCCGGCGATCGTGACAGCGGCGCCGACGAAGCCGGCACTGACGTCGGTCACTTGCCCGTTGTACTTGCTGCCCGGAATGCCAAGGATCGCCGGCGTCACCGCCGGTCCGGTGTAGTTCACGTGGCTGGCGCCGATATAGTCGCCGAAGCGCGTAGATCGACACCGGCCCAACCACACCCTGGTACCGCACGCCGGCCTCGACCTGGTTCCGTTCCCGGAAGTTGTCAGTCGGTATGCCGCTGGTGCTGACCTGGTTTGACGACGACAGCGACGGACACCCGACGGTGGCGGCGTTGGAGCAGTTATAAGCGCCACCGCCGTTGCCGTTGTTCGGCGCGAAGGCGAACGCCGAGGTCGACGCCGAAGAACTGCGGCGACAGGTAGACGATCTTGTTGGAGCCGTATTCGGCGCCCTGCTGCGAGAACCACGGGAAGGTGGGCTGCCGAGTTGCCGTTGGCCGAGCCGGGGCGTCACCGTTCCAGCCGCCCTGGCCGACGTCCTGGAACGTGGTGATGCCGTTGTCGAAGATGCCGGCGACACCGTCGCCCTGGCCGAACCGGAAGATGCCGACCTGATCCTGGGCCACCCAGACGAACGCGCGCCGGACATACAGTGTCTGCGCGCAGGTCAGGCCGGAGTTGCCGGTGGTGCCGCTGCTGTTCTGCGCGTTGGTGGCGATGATCGACGTGGTGGCGGAGCTGGGGCTGGCCACGAAGCCCTGGCCCTGGAAGTTCTCACGGATTTCGGCCTGGGCACCCCAGCGCAGACCGTTGGTCGCCATGCCGCTGACGCCCGGATACAACCGGAAGTAAGTGTCCATGCTGTAGGCGCCAGTTTGTTCCCGTTGTTCTGCCAACCTGGTCGCCGGTGGACCCCTCGACCGCCGAACTCGGACCAGATCTTGCCGTTCAGCCGGATCACCATGCTGCCCGGCGTCGGATTGACCACCGCCCCGGGGATCGCGACGGCCTGATAGTTGTTGTTGTCGTTCGCGGATTTGCCGAAATTCGGGGTGATCAGCGTCCCCATTGGCGGCGCCGCCAAGACCGGCGCTGCTGGCGCGGGCGCCTGCGCGTATGCTGAACCTTGCACCGCCATGGTTGCCCCAAACATGGCCGCCCCGGCCAACAAGTACTTGCGCATCTTAACTCCCGTTCAGCCGGGTGCCGGGGAAAAACGGTCACGCCCCCGGCGGCCGGTCAGTCATTTTGGTGGCGCGTGCACCGCGCGACCGCGTCGCCCAGCCTCATCAGCGCTGACTCCAGCGTTGTGACAAAGGGCGGGACGGCCGCGCTGCATGGTCGGCTCCGTGCGCTTGGTTGGCCGGGCGATGGCGCGCAGAGGCCCCGCCCGACTGCTACGACTAGGGTAGCCACAGGCGCTACTGTGTCAAGTTGATAAACATAAGACTGTTTACCAACACGCTTCCCTTGCAAAGCTTGGGCGCGTTTATGCCCTTCCCATGGCCGAGGAGCTAAAAACCGAGCGAGTGACCATCATGATGGCCCCGTCCGAAGTGACGGCGATCGACGACTGGCTCTTTCGCGCGCCGGATCCGTAGCCGTGGCGAAGCGGTCCGCCGCCTGATCAAGATGGCCCTGGGCGATACCAAGCCGACGCAATCCAGGTCGCGGCCCGGGCGGCCTGTGGGCCGCGCTCAGTAGTGGTGCTGCGCGCCGTGCTGTGCGGCGACGGGCTGGTGCCGGTCGGCGTGGGCGGATTTGAAATCCGCCGCTCTCTCCCGCATGGCCATGTTGTCGCGGCAATTGATGCTGCAGAGGCGCTGAGCCCCTTACCGGGCGCGAACTCTACTTCGCACGAGAAAGTCGCGCAGACGCCGAACGGGGGCCGTTGATGTCAGCCATCGCGTCCCGCGAGCCACTTCGCCAGTTCACCCGCTACTTTCGTGATGACGGGTTTCCAGGCGCCTGGGGCTGGCTGACGAATGATCCGCATGGTCGGGTACCACGGACTGTCGTCGCGGTCCCGCATCCAGCGCCAGTCGGTGTCGAACCGGTTCAGCAGCCACACTGGCCGGCCCAGGGCACCGGCGAGATGGGCGACCATGGTGTCCACGCTGATGACCAGATCCAATCCCATGATCAGCGCGGCCGTAGCGGCGACATCGTTCAGTGACTCGGTCCAGTCGGTCATCGGCATGGCGGGGAGTGCATCCTGCGGAATTCCCTTTTGCAGGGAGACGAACGATGCCCCCGCGACCTTGCCCAGCGTCGCCAGAAGGTCCGGCGGAATCGAGCGCCGGCGATTTCGACCGGTAAACGGGGTTGCCGGACCAAACCAGGCCGACCTTGCGTCCCGGCAATTGCGCGATCCGGGCACGCCAGGCCTCCGCCTCCACCGCCGGCGCCCACAGATAGGGCACTGTCGCCGGTATTGTCGCTTCGGTCGTCCCATGGATCATCGGCAGGCTCATCAGCGGGCAAATCAGGTCGAAGGCGGCAGCGCCTCCCCCAGGTCCGCCGATCCTGGGCGCGTCCTTCCGGCTGGCGATAAGCCGTGCGAGCCCTGGTCTGCACCTCCAGTACACCGTGCCGTCGGTCGGGAACGGATACCGGCAGAACTGGATGGTGTCCCCGAGTCCTTGCTCGACGTGGACCAGCAAGGTTTGCCCTTGCAGCGCCTCACCTCGCCACACGGCTGCATCAGCCCACGAGGCCGGGTCGCGCCGGCTCGGAACCGTTCGTCCCGTCCCGGCCACGCCACCGTGAACCGCCCCTGAACCAACGACAGCAGCGCCTGATTGTAAAGCACCCGCGGATCGCCCGGCGTCAGCCGCTGCGCCTCCGCCAGCCGCGCCTCCGCTTCCTCGAAACGGCCAATGTCCATGAGGGCATTGCCGAGGTTGATTAGGATGCCGGCATCCTTCGGCTGCCGGGCCCAGGCGCGGGTCAGGGTGCGCACCGGCTTCATCCAGCCTGCTCGTATGGTTCTGCGCGGTACCCAGGTTGTTCAAAAGGTCGGGCAGATCGCGGTTGCAACCGGGCAGCGTCCTGGTAGGCCTTGAGCGCGCCCTCGAAATCACCGGTATCGGTCAGCGCGTGGCCAAGCGCCTGGTGCGCTTCGGCGTCGCCGCGCTTGAGCCGGAGCGCCGCCCAGCACGCCGTGACCGCCTCGGCCGCGCGGCCCAGAGCCAGTAGCGCGTGCGCATGGTGGACGTGGAACGTGGCTATTGTTCCCTTGATTCCAATCGCCCGCTCAATCCACGGCAGCGCTTGGGCCGGCTGGCCCATTTGCAGAAGCAGGGCGCCCATCATGTCCAGCGCCTCGGGATGCAGCGGTGCTACAGACAGCACTTGCTCATAGACTTGGCCCGCCTCAGCGAGGCGGCCAGCGCCGTGCAGGCGTTTGCCAAACTGAAAGTGGGCGTCGATCTGGCGGTCGGCGTGGCTCATGGTCCATCGGAATCCGATCGCTTTCGTGGATTGGCACTTAGCGCCGACATGATTTGAGGGAAAGGTTATGTCTGACCGCCGACCGACGTGGTTCCAACGCGGCTCGCGGCCGGCCACGGGCGTCAGCCTGTCTTAACTCCCGCTCGGCCGGGTGCCGGGGGGTCCGGTAGCAGCGGAACCGATATGTAAAGCTTTGCATGTTGAAGAGCGTTTTAGCTTACCGTCGCGACTGCCGTTCACGGCTCAACAGGCGACAACGTGCGCCGCGACGCCAAGCTAAAACGCTCTTCATTAATGGAGAGATGTGCATTACGACCCAAAGCGGTCCTACCATCGGCACGAGTTCTCCCCGGCTCTGAGGCAGACGCACTCCGGGCCGACGGGACTCGTGATCGGTTTCGGTCATATCCTGTGGAAAGCGTAATTCCTTAATCTGATTGAGGCGGGCGGAGTGTACGAAAGTCTTGCAGACTGTGTGAAAACTCGGTTGCGACTTTGACTGGCGCAATATCGATGCGTCTCAGAGCCATGTGGGGAATCATTGTTGCTGGCCGCCGGCCGCACGCGAATCAATGTTGCGGCGTACTGATGCGGCGGCGAGTTTTCATACAGTCTGCTTGAATTATGGATGATCGGGCAATCTCAATTCTGTCGGCTGCCATTGTCGTCCGAGGGCGCGAGTTAGCATAACCGTTATCAAAATATGAGCCTGCAACCCATGCTCCGGGCATTGGGCTGCTTCCTTTTTCTATAACGGTTATCGGAAACAGCGCGTGAGGGGGCAAAACCCGAATGGGCGGAGACCTCTGCGCCGCATTCTCGGCATGGCTTGAGCGCCATTTTTGGTTGTCCCCGGTTTTCTAGATGTTGTGTTCTTGGCGCTGCTCGACGCGACAAAAATTGCCGCATAAGCTTCAGTATGAAAAGTCCGGCGGTCCGGATAACGGTTGTATTGCGGACGTGCCGGCTTGCCGGCGTCGCAGAAGGTACGAAATCCCCTCTTGATCCGGCGGCGAACTGTCGCGCTTGACTGCAGTCGAGCCCCACAGTTCCGGTGCGTGTCGGCAGGTGCCATGACTGTTGAGGGCTACCTCCCGAGACTGGGCCCGTGTGATGGCCGGGCCGTACGTTCCTGCTCGTGCTGCTGCTCGACCGCGTGCCGCTGTCTCTCGCGCAGCTGTTCGGCGACCTGTTGCAACACCGGCTGCATGACCGTCAGCGCGCGTGTGGCAACATCGCGAACCGCCGGAGCGAACCGACCCAGCGCCTCCAGCAGCGCACCGTGCTCGCGCGCCAGGCTCCCCAGCCGGTCGGTCATCTCTGCCACGCGCTCGACCACGCGCCGCCGCTGCCAGGTATGCGACAGCGTGGTCTTCGCCTGCCCCTCCGCTTCGCGCTGCTCGGCCGGTTGCAACCCCGCCTGCATCGCGCGCGCCGCGCCGCGCTGCACCCGATGCGCCCGCTCCAGGAAATCCAGTGCCGCCGGCATCTCCGGCTGGCGGGCGAGGTTGCGCGCCATGTTGGCCCATACATCCGCTTCCCGGATCGGCCGCGGATCCCCGAGCGGCCGATGCGCCGCGACCTCCCGCCGCTCCGCACCGTCTGAGGTGACCAGGTAGCTCGCCTGCCGATGCCGGCTCGCCGCGGTGTACGCCTTGTGGGCGGTCACCGCCTGCGTGCCGGCCGGCATCGCCTGGATGTGCTCGGTGCTGGTCAGCCCCTGCGTGGCATCGATCGTCAGCACGTCGCCATAGCTGAGCCGGATGCGCCCGCTCATCTGGTCGCGCAGCGTGTCCCACTTCACCAGACCCTCGCGACCCTGGGCGTTCTGCAACATGACGCCGTCGGCGCTGATGGCGCGCACCGTGAGCACCGAACCGTTGTTGCCGATGATGCCGCGGCTGCGGTCGGCATAGGCGGCGTTGGTGCGCGCGAACAGCCGCACCCGGTCGCCTGCCGCGAGCGGCAAGGAATACGCGACGCCGTTCTGATCGCAGGCATCGAGGACCACCTGGTCCGGCCCCAGCTCGCCGGCGTCGCGGCGGCGCTCGCGGATCGCCGCGCCGATCGCGCGCGCGTCGGCATTGCTCGGCGCGCTGACGGTCAGCGTGTAGTTCGGATCATGCGCGTTCGCCGCCCGCCGCGCCGCCCACAGATCGCGCAACATGCTCCACCGCCTCCCGATAGCCGCCGGGCACCAGCTGCGCGGTGCCGTCGGCGCGCTTGAGCGCCAGCGCCTCCACCGCCCGCCCCTCGCGGAACATCAGGCTGGTTTCCCGCTCGCGCGCGCTCTGCTGACGCACCGTGGTGAGCAGTTCCGGCACCGCATCGGCGCCGAGCGCCCGGCGCAGCAGATCGATCACCGGCCCGGCCTCGATCGCCTGGCACTGCTTCGGGTCGCCCACCGCCACCACCTGGCAGCCGGTCGCCGCCTGCACCCGCAGCAGCTCCAACAACTGCCGCGTGCCCAGCAGTCCGAGCTCGTCCACCACCACGACGCTGCTTGCGATCCAGGCGGACCTGGCCCTTGGCCACACGGTCAAGGAACACCGAGAACGCCGCCCGGTCGGCCTCCGCGATGCCGGCCCCGGCCAGGTCGTCCGACTGCCGCCAGGCGAGCGCCGCGCCATAGACCCGCCGGCCGTCGTGCTGCCAGGCATCGACCAGCGGCGCCAGCACCGTGGACTTGCCGGACCCGGCAACGCCGATCGCCACCGCCAGCCGCCCGCCCTGCCCCAGCCGGTCGATCAGCTCCCGCTGCGTCCGTCCGTGCGCACGTCTCGGAAAAATCCCGCCCCGACCGCGCCACCGCCGCGGCGATCGTCTCGCGATTGAGCGCGCTGCTCTTGTCCGCCGCGGCTGCCTGCGCCAGGGCGACGAATTCGGTCTCCCGCTCGACATGCAGCGTGGTGGTCAGCTTCACCCGCTCACGGCCCTGGGCATCCGCGGTCAGACCCCAGATCAGCCCCACCGCCTGCCCGTCCTGGCGCACGCCGCGCTTGGCGAAGGCGCGCACCACGTCGTCGATCTCGGCCGCGCTCTCCACCCCCGACGCGATCAGCCCGCGTGCCGCCGCCACCCGCGCCACGGACGCATCCGTCACCGCCCGGCGCTGCAGGTCCCGGTCCAGCAGCCCGAGCGCTGCCTGGTATGCCTGCTCCAGCCGCGCGTCCCGCGCCGGCAGCGGAATCGGCTCCGGCCGCAGCACGCTGCGATGTTGCCAGCCGAGCGCCGCCGCCTCGCGCCGCCACGCCGCCCAGTCGCTGAGATCGTCCTGCTTGGCCTGCCGCGGATCGCCCTGCACCCCGCGCTTGGCGAGGCCAATCCGCCGATCGGCGTCGAGCTTGTCCCAGTCGAGCCCGAGCCCCGCGGCATAGGCCCGCGCCGCGTCGGTGCCGTTCATCGTGCGTTTCGAGAACGCCGCCCGCACACGCTCGGAAATCGCGGTGATCCGTGCCGCCCCGGTCGCCCCGTCGAGCGCCACCTCGATGCCGTGCCGGCGCAGGTTGGTGGCGAGATGCGCCTGATACAGCGCACCCCATTCATGCACCCGCCCTTCCAGGCGCTGCAGGTCCAGCCCGCCCACCCGGCCGCTCTCGGTCAGCACCGCGTTGGGCACCGCGACATGCGTGTGCAGCTGCGGGTCGCCGGCGACCTTCAACGTCACCAGCTCGGTATAGGCCTCGCCGGTGGCCGCATCGCGCCGCGGCACCTCCACCGTCGGGCGGCTGGCATAGTGGTCGAAGCGGATCCAGCCGATCCGCCCGGGTTCGAACCCGTCTCGGCCTGCCTTGCCCTTGCGCGCCCGGCCGAGCTCGCTTTCCACGTGGCGCATCGCCGCATCGACCGCATCGCGGTGCGCCTGTGCGATAATGTTGCGTTCCGCCTCGGTCGGCGCGAATGCCCAGGCCAGCGACACCGATTTGTCCGCCGACCAGCAGAGATCGACATAGCCGATCCGCGACCGTGTCGCCGCCAGCCCCTCCAGCAGCGCCGCGCGGCCGGGCGCCGAGCCGTCCGCCCGCCGCCCCGCCAGCAGGTGATCGCGCTCGGTCTCGTTCGGTTCGCGCTTCGCGTGGAACCCGTACAGGGCGAGGAAACGCGCCCGGATCACCGCCGCCCGGTCTTCCGGCAACGCCGACCCGTCCGCCCGCTTTCCGTCCAGGACGCAGGCGATCTGTGCCCCGCTGGGCAGGGTGGCAGGGTCCAGCCCCAGCAGGTCGGCCAGGCTCTCGCTCGCCCGCTGCACCTGCTTGCCCGGAATCGGCGTGCCGTCGGCCCGGTTGCCCGCCAGCAGCTGCGCGATGGCGTCCGCGTCAGGCGCCCGGTTCGGATCGAGCCCCAGCAGCGCCGCCACGCGCGGGTCCATGTCGCGCCGCGGCTCCGCTACCGTCACCGCATGGCCGGCTTCGGCCGGGGCGAGGCCGCGCTGATAGTACTCGGCCAGTTCCGCCTGCGCCTGCGGCAGGGTCTGCTCCAGCAGATGATCCGCCATGGCGCGCGCCGCCGAGGGCGCGCCGGCGGCGCCGGTCCGGTAGGTCAGCATTGATGGTCAGGCATTGGACAGCGCCTGCCGCACGCCCTGCGCCACCGTCTGCCCGACATCCTCCGGCAGCCGCAGCAGCACCGCCTGGAGTGCATCCAGCCCGCTGGCCTGCCGCGTGAGAATCGCGGCGATCTTCGCCAGGGTGTCGGACAGTGCTGTCTCCGACTCGCCCGGTGCCGCCGCGGCCTCCATCAAGGTCCGCAGCATCTCGGTGTGCGTCGCCTGGGTCTCCAGCATCAGTGCCAGGCCCTGCCGCAGCCCGGCCACTTCCGTCCGCAGCGCCGCCAGGGCGGTCGCCGTGTCTGCCGCCGCCGCATCGTTCGCCATCGCCGTTGCGTCTTCCCCGATGTCCTGGCGCACTATACACGGGCCTTCGGCGTGAAGGCGCACCAAAGGTGCCTTGGTCTGTAGAAGACCACTTAACACCTTCGTGACACGCCTCCTGCGACGTTGAACGCCGCTTCCCGTGCCCGCTAGACTCCCGCCGTTGCCCCTCGGGCGACACGTGCGTCACACGGGACACGCTGCCGCCATGAGCCGTCCGCCACGCCAGGACCGTCGCCTGACCAAGGTGCTGGCGGCTCTGCGTACCCATGGCGGGCCCGGCCGCTCCCCCCTCTATCGCTGGATGCGCCGTCACCACGACACGCTGGCCGCCGCCTTCGCCGAAACCCCGCCCGCCTGGGGACCGCTCGCCGCGGAGCTGGCCGCGGTTGGCCTGACCGACGCGGGGGGAAAGCCGCCCGCCGCCGCCAGCGCCCGGCAGACCTGGTACCGCGTCCGCCGCGATGTCGCCCTGGCGCGCGAGCACCCCGGCACGGAAGCCCCCGTCCTTGCGCCTGATGAGATCGCTCCCGCCGTGCATGCCGTGGTGCTGCCGGCACCCGTCGACGTGCGCCCTGTCGGCTCGATGCCCCGCCCGACTATGACCCTCGACATCCGCCCGGCGCGTCAGGCAGCCGGCGAGACATCCCTAGCCGCCAGTCCGACCGATGCTGTTGGTACGCAGATGTCCGTGGCAGCCGGCCTGCCGCCCGGGTCGTCAGCACCGGGCCAGGCGGATGCTCCGCAAGCCGAGGGCGCGGCTGCGCAGCTCCGCCGCCTCGACGCCTCGATGGGCGCCCGCAAGGTCCCCCTGCCCAAGGTCATGTGAGGCACCGGCCCGCCGACATTGCGCGCGCAAATCTTCTCCACAACGCCCACGCCGTTCGCATCGGCATCGGGTGAACTGGCCTCGCCACATCAAGGAGACCCATTTCATGGCCAAGCGAGACGCGAACAGTAGCGAGCTGCCCATCGGCGGCGAGGCGGAGACCGCGACCCTCACCGCCGGCGACGCCGGACCGCAGACGGCGCCCGCGCAGCCCTTATGCGTGGTCCCGCTCGGCCGCGGCACCCGCGGCAAGACCTGGTGGGTCCGGTGGGCCGTCGGCCGCGCCCTCGCCCGGGGCCGCGAGGTCGTCATCGCCGATGCCGACCGGACCAACGCCACCCTCTCCGCCTTCTTCGACAGCGTCGTCACCCCGCCCAGCGCCGACGAAGCCGATATGCGCGACTGGTTCGCCGCCTTCGTCGAACGCCAGATCGCCGACCGCTTCAACGCCATCATCGACCTCGGCGGCGGCGATCTCATCCTCAAGCAGCTCGCCCGCGAGATCGGCCTGACAGCGTTCCTCGAAAGCCACGCCATCCGCCCCGTCGCCGTGCATCTGCTCGGCCCCGACCGCGATGACCTGGCCTACCTGCACGATGTCGAGCAGGACGGCATCTTCGCTCCCGCGGCCACCATCCTTGTGCTCAACGAGGCGCTCGTGCCCCGCAACCGCTCGGAGAAGACCGCCTTCCAGTCCACCATTCTGGAGCACCCGGCCTTTCTCAAGGCGCTCAACCGCGGCGCCAAGGTGGTCTGGATGCCACGTCTGGCAGCGGCGCACGAAGTCGACGCCCGCCGCCTCACCTTCACCGCCGCCGAGGAAAACCAAGTCAAGCCCAGCCAGTCGCCGATCGGCCCGTGGAACCGCCAGCTCATCCACAACTGGTTGCGCGACATGGAGGCGAATTTCGCGCCGATGGCGAACTGGCTGCCATGACCGGATGGCGTGACCCCGTGCCCGGAGGGCTGATGCACCGGTCGGCGCGGTCCGACACACCGGCCGCGGCAGGACCCCTCCCCGCCTTGCCGGCGCCGGATGGCGCGTCGGCCTCCGGCCAGCCGGACATGGCCGAGCTCGTCGCGCGAATGCGGGTCGCCGCCCGCCAGGCCGGCATCGACGAAGACGGGCCGCTGACCCCCCTGCTCGATGCCATCATGCTGACCCTCGAGCGCCTCGGCGTCCTGACCGATCGCAACGCCCGGATCACCACCGAACATGCTGCCGCGCTCGCCAACGCGCTCAGCCTGGCGCGGCAATCCGCGAACGCCGAGACCGACCGGTTCTACACCAGTCTCGAAGCCGCCAAGGCCGAGACCGTCCGCGATGTTGCCCACCACATCGCCCGCAGTGCTGACGCCGCCCTGACCCGCCGCGTCCACGTGTTCGATCGCAACACCGCGCTGATCGCCGCCGCCGTCCTAGTCGGTGGCATCCTTGGCGCCTTCGCCGGCGGCTACTGGTGGGGCAACAGCAGCGCCCAGGCCGCCATCCGGGAAACCGAGACCGGTCTGCAGGCCGCCTTCAACGATGGGCCCAAGGCCGCCCGGGACTGGCTCGATCTCATGACCTGGAACGACCCGGAAAATGCTCTCGCCCAGTGCAGCGGCAACGCGGTCTCCGTCCAGCACGGCCGGCGCGCCTGTGGTGTCCCGCTCTGGATCGAGAAACCAGTCGCCCCGCCACCGCCCCGCACCGGGGGATAACGATGCGATCCCATCCGCGGTGAGCGGTGCAGTCGTGCAGCAGGTTATGGCTTGCATCTATCACCGTGATAGCTCTCCCTGCCCTGCTTCGGCTCCTGTTCGATCCGCCTCGCCGTCAGTCGCTTCGCGCCTGGCGAGAGACCAGCCTCTCGCGCTCTCCGGGATATTTGACCAAGGAAATCGTCAGCAAAGGAAGCGGGGTGCCCCTCGGATCTTCAGGACAGACCCACGCTGAACCTATCTGAGTCGCAGATTCCGGCGCCAGAAAATTCGGGCTGCATCGCCGAGTGTGCGGTGCTTCAGTCGAAGAGGTTGAGCTGGCGCGGCGACGTGTTCTTGCGGATGGCGCAGACGGCCAGGTCGAGGAAATCCGCCAGCACGTCGTGCCGCTCGCGGTGATAGTCCAGGCGGTTGAAGGCTTTGATGAACTGTTTCAGGAGATCGGCTGACGGCGGCACGCATGGCCGTTTCTCCCCGCCCGGCGGGGTGCTGGCTCAACTGCGGAAGGCGCCGGCGGCCTGGTGCTTGGCTACAAAGTCCTCCATCGCCTCTAGCAGCATATCCTGCTGCGAGCGCCGGAGGTCGATCTTCAACTTTTGGAACGCCATCACGGTGGCATGTTCGGGGTCGAAATAGCCGCCGACATGAAGCTTCGCCACACGGCTCGGCTTCACCGTGCGCGCCACGGCGCGGGCCTCCGGTTCCCGCTCCGATGCCGGCTCCGGCGTGGGAGGCTGCGCCTCGCGGACGGCGGATAGGATGGAACGTCTAGCCATTGGCAACCTTCTTTCGCTCGGTCACACTTGCAGGTGTGCACCCCTTCAATTCTGCACAAATCCATGCCATCAGCCCGGCAATCTCGGCGGCAGCCTTGCCGCGCGGCTCGATCTCGGCCGCGGCCTTGCCCTGCGGCCAGGCACCACGAAAGGCGCTGCGCTCGCGCACGACAACCGGCGCGGCGCTAAGCCCTGCCGCCTCGACGATCGCCCTGGCGTCCTCGATCAATGTTGTCGCGCCTGGCGGTGCGGCGTTGAACACCACGAAAGCCGGCACGCCGGCGGATTTCACCAGTTGCGCCGTGCGGCGGATCGCATCGAGATCCACTAGGCTCGGCCGGCACGGGATGAGCACCAGGTCGGCTGCTTGGGCGGCTGTAAGCGCCTGCGGCCCTGCCGCCGGCGGTGTGTCGATCAACGCGAGGGCAAAGTCCTCCTTCGCCGCGGCGGCCAGACCATCCGGCAAGCGGCGCTCGGTCAGAAACTCGACATGCGGCTTTTCGGCCCCTCGCCGCTCCGACCAGGTGACGGCGCTTTCCTGGTGGTCGAGGTCAAAAAGGATAGTCAATAGCCCGGCCGCTTCGGCGGCCACGGCCAGATTGACCCCGAGGGTGGTCTTACCGACACCCCCCTTTTGCGCGATCAACGCCACGGTCTTCATATCCGCCTTCATACCTGCACTCCTGCAAGTGTGCACACCTTCACATAGGACGTTCTGCACTTTTGAATAATTCGTCAAGAGGTCAATTGTGACGGACTGACGGTGTGCATGACTGCATACATGCATACCTGCACACCTGACTGAGTTCACAACTGACGCCCTTTGTTCGACCCGCCGGAGGCGCGGTCGCGGCGACGGGACGCCCTTCGTCCCGACACTTTCGAAGCGACTGCGGAGCGCAGGGCGGGTCAAAAGCGCCGCGTTCTTCACGCGGCGGGAGCGGAGCCACGCGCAGCGAGCCGCACGGAAAAGGGAAGGGGGCCTCCGGCGGTCCCAGGCGCGCGAGCATGGCGAGCACCCGCCTTTTTTTGACGCGGCCGAGCACCGTGGCACTACCCACGAGACACTGGACAAATCCAATGGTTATGGTATCATCACATGAGATGCTGAACGGAGACAGCTATTTCGGACGAACACACACTCGACTTCCTGCTGGGGTTCGATGGCCGCATTCATCACCTGCTACAGGGTTACTGGCTAAAATTCGAGGTCAGGCGGACAGAGACATCGCCGGAACGGCCGCATGGATTGCGCTATTCGTTCACGCTGCACGATCCAGACGGCAATCGGCTGGTCGGCTTTGACAATGCTCACGGCGTGCCTCCGCAAGGTTCTCGCTTTCGAAAGCCGAGCACGGAGCACGATCATTGGCACCGTACGCGGGACGACGAGGGGAGACCCTACCAGTTCACGACTGCCGACCAGTTGCTGGCAGATTTTGAGACGGAGGTTGATCGGGTGCTCACCGAACTTGGGATCGGCAACACAGTGATCGGGACGAGTAACGTAACGGAAAGGAGATCGCGATGAAGATACAGCCCATGAAGGACCTGATCGCCGAGATGCGCGCCGTTGCGCGCGGCGAGATCCCCGCTCCGCCCGATGCGGCTCTGCCGAGTGTGGAGTCAGCCGAAGCCTTGCTGCGCCTGCTTACGCCGGACAACCGCAGCTTGTTGCGTACGATCCGCGACGCCAAGCCGCAGTCGGTCGCCGAATTGGCGCGCCTCACGAACCGGGCCGAGCCAAACCTGTTGCGGACACTTAGCAAACTGGAAGCTTTCGGCCTGCTGGAAATACGGACAGTTGACCGCCGCCGTGTGCCCACGGTGATGGTGGACACGTTGCACGTCGAGATTGATCCTTACGTGATGGCCGACCGGATCGAGACCAGGCCGACCCATGGATGACGATGCCGAGCTGACGACGACGGAAGCGGCCGAGCTGCTCAACGTCTCTGCGCCCTACGCCATCAAGATGCTGGATGAAGGAAAAATTCCGTCGCGTCGGGTCGGGACACACAGGCGCGCGCGCCTCATCGATGTCCTGGCTTACCGTGATGAACAATACCAAACCCGCAAAGTAATTCTCGACCGCATGGCCGCGATGGATCAGGAGCTTGGGTTGGTCTGAATGGAGGAAACGCTCCGCGCCTCTTTGGATGCCAGCGTCCTCTATCGCCGTTTGGCAAGCTGCTGCCTGAGCACGATGACTTCCTTCAAGGTGTTGGTGTGGTGCCGCTCCTGAAGCTTCAATTCGCCTTCGAGATAGGCGTTGCGCGCTTCGAGCCGCGCAACGTCCTGCTCCCGGCGTCCAAGTTTCAATAACGCGTTATGCAATTTCTCCCGCATGTCCTCGAACATCTCCCGGTCGCAGACAAGCTGCGTCGCGGGATCGAGGCCAGCGTTGTGCCGGCAAGCAGGGTATCTGCCACCCTGACGGCCTTGCCTGCCGCCGCGAGGCGAGCGCGGTAAGCCCGCTGCACCTCGACCTGGGGTGTCCGCCCGCCCGGCTTCGGCGGCCGGCCGCGCCGGTGCGTGGCGGGAAGGGGAGGCGGCTTCGGCGGCGGCCCTGGGTTCTTTGCCATCTCCCCTATTATTGTAACCGTTATCGGAAAACGACCCCATGGACCCATGCGCCCGACACCGGCCAGCTCTCTCTTTCTGATAACCGTTATCTAAATCAACGCATGGGTTGTC